>CAVWXG010000015.1:0-160293 GCA_963758795.1 uncultured Actinomycetes bacterium | reverse complement strand
GACTCAAGTCATTTGACAGCGAAAGTTCTCGCTGGCAAGCTTGAGCTCAGACTACTCAACTTCACACACACAAGGACTGCTCATGGCACGTGCGGTAGGGATTGACCTAGGGACGACCAACTCAGTCGTCGCCATCCTGGAGGGCGGCGAGCCCACGGTCATCGCCAACGCCGAGGGCTCACGGACGACGCCCTCCGTCGTGGCCTTCGCCAAGAACTCTGAGGTACTCGTCGGTGAGGTCGCCAAGCGGCAGGCCGTCACCAACGTGGACCGGACCATCCGTTCGGTCAAGCGCCACATGGGTACCGACTGGTCCGTCAACATCGACGGCAAGAAGTTCACTCCCCAGCAGATCAGCGCGTTCGTCCTGCAGAAGCTTAAGAGGGACGCGGAGGCCTACCTGGGTGAGAAGATCACCGACGCGGTGATCACCGTCCCGGCGTACTTCAGCGACGCGCAGCGCCAGGCCACCAAGGAGGCCGGCCAGATCGCGGGCCTGAACGTGCTCCGCATCATCAACGAGCCCACCTCGGCTGCGCTGGCCTATCACCTGGACAAGGAGACCGAGGCCACCATCCTGGTCTTCGACCTGGGCGGCGGTACCTTCGACGTCTCCCTGCTCGAGGTCGGCGAGGGCGTGGTCGAGGTCAAGGCGACCAGCGGCGACAACCACCTCGGCGGTGACGACTGGGACCAGCGGATCGTCGACTGGCTGGTCAAGGACTTCAAGAACGGGTACGGCATCGACCTGTCCAAGGACAAGATGGCGCTGCAGCGGCTGCGTGAGGCCGCGGAGAAGGCCAAGATCGAGCTGTCGCAGTCGATGGAGTCGCAGATCAACCTGCCCTACATCTCCCACTCCGCGGACGGCCCGCTGCACCTGGACGCCAAGCTGACCCGGGCCGAGTTCCAGCGGATGACCTCCGACCTGCTCGACCGCTGCAAGGGCCCGTTCCAGCAGGTGATCAAGGACGCCGGGATCAAGCTCGACGACCTGCACCACGTGGTGCTCGTCGGCGGGTCGACCCGGATGCCCGCGGTGGTCGACCTGGTCAAGTCGCTGACCGGCGGCAAGGAGCCGAACAAGGGCGTGAACCCGGACGAGGTCGTCGCGGTCGGCGCCGCCCTGCAGGCCGGCGTGCTCAAGGGCGAGGTCAAGGACGTCCTGCTGCTGGATGTGACCCCGCTGTCGCTGGGCATCGAGACCAAGGGCGGCATCTTCACCAAGCTGATCGAGCGGAACACGACGATCCCGACCAAGCGCTCGGAGATCTTCACCACCGCGGAGGACAACCAGCCGTCGGTGCAGATCCAGGTGTTCCAGGGTGAGCGCGAGATCGCTGCCTACAACAAGAAGCTCGGCATGTTCGAGCTGGCCGGGATCGCGCCCGCACCTCGTGGCGTGCCGCAGGTCGAGGTCACCTTCGACATCGACGCCAACGGCATCGTGAACGTGTCCGCTAAGGACCTGGGCACGGGCAAGCAGCAGTCGGTGCAGATCACCGGCGGGTCCGCGCTGCCCAAGGACGACATCGACAAGATGGTCAGGGACGCGGAAGAGTACGCCGAGGAGGACCGCAAGCGCCGTGAGGAGGCCGAGGTCCGCAACCAGGCCGACAGCCTGGTCTACTCGACCGAGAAGTTCCTCGGCGAGAACGAGGACAAGGTGCCCGATGACATCAAGTCCGAGGTCCGTGAGGCGCTCGCCGAGGTGAAGAAGGCGCTGGAGAGCAACGACACCGACGCCATCAAGTCGGCCAGCGAGAAGGCCGCGCAGGTCAGCCAGAAGATGGGCACCGCGATCTACCAGCAGGCCCAGGCGGCCCAGGCCAGCAGCGCGCAGCCAGGTTCGGCTGACGAGGGCGCCACCTCGGCCGACGACGAAGTCGTCGAAGCCGAGATCGTCGACGAGGGCGACGCTAGCGAGGGCGGAGCGGCCTGATGCCAGCATCCGAGGAGACGGGCTCCGGACCGGTCATTCATGACCGCCGGCGCATCGACCCGGTAACCGGGCAGGTTCGGGGGAAGCACGTGGCATCAAAGCCGGCCGGCACCAGAGGTGCCGGCCGGGCCCAGGGGCGGTAGGAGACGAAGCCGCTGATTCCGCCGAGGCCTCCGGATCCGCCAGGTCCGCCGGATCGCGAGAAGACCAAGACAGTCAGGAAACGCAGAAGTACCCCGAAGAGGTTCCAGAAGTGGTTGAGCAGCAGGCCGTCCCGCACGGCAGGCAGCAGGTCCCGGCTCAGGACGGCGGGCAGGACGGCAAGCAGGCCGCGGAGCTCGAGGCTCAGCTCGCGGAGCGGACCGCCGACCTGCAGCGACTGCAGGCCGAGTACGCCAATTACCGCAAGCGGGTCGACCGGGACCGGGTCGCCGTCCGCGAGCAGGCCGTAGTCGGCACGCTGGCCGGGCTGCTGCCCGTGCTCGACGCCATCGACCAGGCCAGGGAACACGGCGAGCTGTCCGGCGGTTTCAAGTCGGTCGCCGATTCCCTGCAGTCGGCCACCAGCCGGCTCGGCCTGGTGACCTACGGGGAAAAGGGCGACCCGTTCGACCCGAAGATCCATGAGGCGCTGACCAGTTCCTATTCGTCCGACGTCGCCGAGGAGACCTGCGTAGAGATCCTGCAGCCCGGCTACAAGGTCGGAGACAGGATCCTGCGCCCAGCCAGGGTCGCCGTAGCAGAACCCGCGACCGGCCCCGACGGCACCAGCAACGAGCCCGACTGGATCATCACCGACGACGAAGACAACTAGGCAGCCCACCGAGTCCTCATGAGGAAGCCAAAGGGGCGGCGGCACCCCACCCCCGAGCCACAGGGGCGGCGGCGCCGCCCAACCCCCGAGCCAAAGGGGCGGCGGCGCCGCCCCATCCCCGAGCCAAAGGGGCGCGGCGCCGCCTGGACTGAGGAGCGAGGAACGAGCGACGAGGGAAGGCGGCGCCTAAAAAGCGCCCCGGAGGCGAGCAAAGATTGAGCACGAAAGACTTCCTCGAGAAGGATTACTACAAGGCCCTGGGGGTCGCCAAGACCGCCAAGCCCGCGGAGATCAAGGCGGCATACCGCAAGCTGGCCCGCAAGTACCATCCGGACGCCAACAAGGGCGACAGCTCGGCCGAGGAGCGCTTCAAGGAGATCTCCGAGGCGTACTCGGTGCTGTCCGACGAGAAGCGGCGCAAGGAGTACGACGAGGCGCGCTCGATGTTCGGCGGCGGCTTCCGGGTGCCCACCGGCGCGCAGCGGCCCGGGCCGGGCGGTTTCGGCTTCGACCTCGGCGACATCTTCAGCGGCGCCGGGGACGCGGGCGGCAGGCTCGGCGACCTGTTCGGCGGGGTATTCGGCGGCGGCAACACCCGCACCACCGCGGCCAACCGGCCGCGACGCGGTGCCGACGTCGAGACCGAGACCACGCTGAGCTTCGGCGACGCGATCGACGGCACCACCGTCGCGCTGCGGCTGACCGGCGAGGGTCCGTGCTCGACCTGCCACGGAACCGGCGCCAAGGCCGGAACGGTGCCCCGGATGTGCCCCTCCTGCCACGGAACCGGTCAGGAAAGCAGGAACCAGGGCACGTTCGGGATCACCGAGCCGTGCCATGAGTGCCGTGGCCGCGGCATGGTGGTGGACGACCCCTGCCCGACATGCTCGGGCAGCGGTCACGCGATGAGCTCGCGCACGATCCAGACCCGGATCCCGGCGGGCGTGGCCGACGGCCAGCGGATCAAGATACCGGGCAAGGGCGCTCCCGGCGAGCGCGGCGGGCCGGCCGGCGATCTGTACGTCCGGGTGCACGTCAAGCCGCACCCGGTGTTCGGCCGGTCGGGCGCCAACCTCACGGTGACCGTGCCGGTGACGTTCGCCGAGCTGGCCCTGGGCGCGGAGGTCAAGGTGCCGGCGCACCGGGGTGCGCCGGTGACCGTGCGGATTCCGCCGGGCACGCCGAACGGGCGCACCTTCCGGGTGGCCGGCAAGGGCGTCCGCCGCAAGGACGGGACCACCGGCGGGCTGCTCGTCACCGTCGAGGTGATGGTGCCGCAGAACCTGAACGGCAAGGCCCGCAATGCTATCGAAGACCTGCGTGAGGCCACGGCCGGCGCAGACCCGCGCGAGGAACTCCTTGAACGGGCGAAAGAGGCCTGAGAGGAGGAGATGACATGAGCAGCCCCTACGAGCATTCGGATGACCTGCCCGTCTACGTCATCTCCGTAGCGGCCCAGCTCTCCGGCATGCACCCGCAGACGCTCCGTGCCTACGACCGGCTCGGCCTGGTTTCCCCGGGTCGCAGCGCGGGCCGGGGCCGGCGCTACTCAATGCGGGACATCCTGGCGCTGCGCGAGATCCAGCGGCTGTCCCAGGACGAGGGCGTCAACCTCTCCGGCATCAAGCTGATCCTCGATCAGGACAGGGAACTCGATCAGGCGCGCAGGCTCGTCGCCGAGCTGCACGCCGAGATCGCGCAGCTGCGGGTCGAGCTCGAGTCGACCCGCGCCGTGGCGGCACGGCTGGCCGAGCTGCGCCGCACCGGCAGTGACACCAGATCCGGGCTCGTGCCGGTGCACGGCGCCCGGGTCGCGAAATGGGAACCGATGACTGGGCCATCCGGCGCGACCGGACAGCCCAGAGGAGATAAGTGAGTGATGGACGACAAGCTAACTCGCAAGAGCCAGGAGGCACTGAGCGCCGCCGTGCGGCGCGCGGCCGCCGACGGCAGCCCGCAGGTCGAATCGCTGCACCTGCTGCTGGCTCTGCTGGACCAGGCGGACGGTACCACCGGTCCGCTGCTGCGCGCGGTCGGCGCCGACCCGGCGCTGATCGCCAAGCAGGCCGAAGAGCGGCTGGCCCGGATGCCGCGCGCCCGCGGGGCCACGCTGAGCGCACCGGAGATGTCCCGGCCGCTGCTCACCGTGATCTCCACCGCCGCCAGCCGGGCCAGGCAACTCGACGACCAGTTCATTTCCACCGAGCACCTGCTGGTCGGCCTGGCCACCGACGGCGGCGACGCCAAGTCGCTGCTGGCGGCCAACGGCGCCACCCCGGACGCGCTGGTCGAGGCGTTCAGCCAGATCCGCGGCAGTGCGCGGGTGACCAGCGAAGACCCGGAGAACACCTACCAGGCCCTGGAGAAGTACGGCGTCGACCTGACCAAGCAGGCCAGGGACGGCGCGCTGGACCCGGTCATCGGCCGGGACGCCGAGATCAGGCGTGTCATCCAGGTGCTCTCCCGCCGGACCAAGAACAACCCGGTGCTGATCGGCGAGCCCGGCGTGGGCAAGACCGCGGTGGTCGAGGGCCTCGCGCAGCGGGTGGTGGCCGGGGACGTGCCCACGTCGCTACAGAACAAGCGGCTGATCGCGCTCGACCTGGGCGCCATGGTGGCCGGGTCCAAGTACCGGGGCGAGTTCGAGGAGCGGCTCAAGGCCGTGCTGAACGAGATCAAGAGCAGCGACGGCCAGGTGATCACGTTCATCGACGAGCTGCACACGGTCGTCGGTGCGGGCGCCGCCGAAGGCGCGATGGACGCGGGCAACATGCTCAAGCCGATGCTGGCCCGGGGCGAGCTGCGCATGGTCGGCGCCACCACGCTGGACGAGTACCGCGAGCGCATCGAGAAGGACCCGGCCCTGGAGCGCAGGTTCCAGCAGGTGCTGGTCGGGGAGCCCTCGGTCGAGGACACCATCGCGATCCTGCGCGGGCTGAAGGGCCGCTACGAGGCGCACCACCAGGTGCAGATATCCGACGCGGCGCTGGTCGCCGCCGCCGCGCTGTCCGACCGGTACATCACCGCGCGCTTCCTGCCGGACAAGGCCATCGACCTGGTCGACGAGGCCGGCTCGCGGCTGCGGATGGAAATCGACTCCCAGCCGGTCGAGATCGACGAGCTGCGGCGCGCCGTCGACCGGCTGACGATGGAAGAGCTGGCGCTGGCCAACCAGGAAGACGCGGCCAGCAAGGACCGGCTCGAGCGGCTCCGCGCCACCAAGGCCGACCGGCAGGAGCAGCTGGACGCGCTGGTCGCGCGCTGGGAGCAGGAGAAGTCCGGCCTGAACAAGGTCGGCGAGCTGAAGAAGCGGCTCGACGACCTGCAGGGCCAGGCCGAGCGGGCCCAGCGTGACGGTGACTACGAGAGCGCCTCGCGGCTGCTTTACGGGGAGATCCCCGCGGTCAAGGAGCAGCTGGATGAGGCAAGCAGCACGGCTCGTTCCGTCCCTTCGGGGGAATCCGGTGCGGCCGGAAGCTCCGCTACGGCGCCGATGGTGAAGGAGGAGGTCGGCCCCGATGACGTCGCGGACGTGGTGTCGTCGTGGACCGGGATCCCGGCCGGGCGGCTGCTCGAAGGGGAAACGGCCAAGCTGCTCCGGATGGAAGACGAGCTCGGGCGGCGGGTGATCGGCCAGACACGGGCCGTGCGGGCCGTCTCGGACGCCGTGCGGCGAGCCCGGGCGGGAGTGTCCGACCCGGACCGGCCGACCGGCTCGTTCCTGTTCCTCGGGCCGACCGGCGTCGGCAAGACGGAGCTGGCCAAGGCGCTCGCCGGGTTCCTGTTCGACGACGAGCGGGCGATGATGCGGATCGACATGAGCGAGTACGCCGAGAAGCACTCCGTCGCCCGGCTGATCGGCGCCCCGCCCGGCTACGTGGGCTACGAGGAAGGCGGCCAGCTCACCGAGTCGGTGCGGCGGCGGCCTTACACCGTGGTCCTGCTCGACGAGGTGGAGAAGGCGCACCCGGAGGTCTTCGACGTGCTGCTCCAGGTGCTCGACGACGGACGGCTCACCGACGGCCAGGGTCGCACGGTCGACTTCAGGAACACCATCTTGGTGCTGACCTCGAACCTGGGGTCGCAGTTCATCGCGGACCAGGCGTTCGGTGACGAGGCGGCCAAGCGGAACGCGGTGATGGCCGCGGTCCGGGCCGCGTTCAAGCCCGAGTTCCTGAACCGGCTCGACGACGTGATCGTGTTCGACGCGCTGTCCACCGGCGAGCTCACCAAGATCGTCGACCTGCAGGTCGAACGGCTGGCTTTGCGGCTGGCCGGCCGGAGGCTGACGCTGACGGTGACCCCGGCGGCGAAGGAATGGCTGGCGCTGACCGGGTTCGACCCGGTGTACGGCGCCCGGCCGCTGCGCCGCCTGATCCAGTCCGCCGTCGGCGACCAGCTCGCCCGGGCGCTTCTGGCGGGAGAGATAGTGGACGGCGATGAGGTGCAGGTCGACGTGGACGAGGCCCGGGACGCGCTGACCGTGGCGCGAGTCGAGGGCTAAGGCCAGGCTCACGCGGCCGGGGTTCTGCTGAGTTCAGGCCCCGGCCGCCGGGGCTGCCGGTCCGGGGCGGCGGTCGTCGAGCATCTTGTCGTAGTCGTCTTCCGGCAGGCCGAGGTCGACGCGGAGCCGGTACCTCAGCCGCAGCAGCAACTGCAGCTCGGCGCGGTCATCGCTGCTCAGACAGGCGTCAACGCCCGCGGTGGTCCAGTCGAGCGCGCCTTCCAGGTCGCCCTGCTCGGTGAGCAACTCGGCCACCAGGTCGCAGGTCCTAGCCAGCGACCTGCCCTCGGATTCCTTCAGCTCATGGAGCAGGGCATCGGCCTCGGCGCTGCGGCCGAGCGCGAACATCGCCCGGGCCAGCGGGACCCGTGGATCGTCGAACGTCGGCCCGGCGTCCGCGATGGCGATGCGGAACTCCTCGACCGCGGCCTCAGGTTCGTCCGCGAGCAGCCACTGCTCGCCCGCGCGCATGTGGGCCTCGGCCCGTGACATGCCGGCCGGGGTGGCCTGCGCCGCCAGGCGGCCCATCCGCACCGCGGCCCTTTTGTGGTTGCCGGTACGTGCCGCGTTTACTTCGATGGCATCGAATAGCTCTGCGGATAGCGCAACCACGCTTGCAAACCTACCCACCGTCGCTGTTGACAATCCGGACTCTTCTCGTTTTTACCGGCGGGTACGCTCAAGCGCATCCCAGAAACCCCGCCGCAGCGCGTGCCGTACCTCGTCGTGCAACAGGAAGTCGATCGGCAGCGCCGAACCTTGCAGCAGCCGGGCCTCAAGGTCCGACGGCATGCGCGGTTTCCTCGCCAGCACCGCCTCCAGCCACAGCGCCGGCGCGTCCCTGGCTACCGAGCTGCCGAACTCCTGACCTTCTTCGTGCGCCGCCTGGACGGCCTCGGTGAGCGCCACCCCGCCCGCCGACGGAGGGTAGCCGGGCGTCCCCGGGGCCGCGACCGGCTGTGGACCGCTGTAAGGGCCGCTGCGGGACGAACCCTGGCCTGGCCCGCTGTGCTGACCTGGCGGCGGGGTTGACCCCTGGCCCGACCCCTGGCCACCGCCCATCGGCGGGCCGCCCATTGATCCTATCGGCGCCATCGGCGCCATCGGCGCCTGATGAGGCGTTCGGGCGGAGGGCAGTCGCCTCAGCTGGCCGGGAGACTGGATAGGATCCGGGCCGGTGGTGCCTGCTGATCCGGGAACCGCTTCTTGTGTACTCTGCGATCCCTGGAGTCCTTGGGGGTAGCCGGGGGCCTCTTCGGTGCTGCGGGCCCAGCTGACCGGGTTCGGCGGCGCCGCTTCCTGCCGGTCTGGGCGTTCTGGGCGGTCTTGACGTTCTGGGCGGTCTTGACGTTCTGGGCGGTCTTGACGTTCTGGGCGGTCTTGACGTTCTGGGCGGTCTTGACGTTCTGGGCGGTCTTGACGTTCTTGCCGCCCGCGGGTGGGGGCGGCGTAGCTGTCCTGCCGGGAGGGAACGTCCGGCCGCGGTGGCGCCGACGGCGCCTCGCCGTTAACGGCAGGCTGCGCGGTTCTGTCGTCGCGTCTGTCATCGCGGCTGGCCCGGTCGTCGCGGGCGGGGGCCCTGGGCAGCTGCAGGGCGGGCCGCTGGTACTCGGCCACGACCGGTGCGGTGTAAATGGCAGGAGGCGCGTGGTTCGCCGCCGCGGGCAGCGGCTGGTAGGACGCCGCGCCCGCCGTAGAGTGCCCGTTGGACAGTGGCCTGGCCAAGACCGGTTCGGTATCGTCCTGCTCGTTGGCGTGGACAGGCTCGGCTCCCGCGATCAAGTCCACGTACGGGCGCAGGTGCTCACCGCCGATCTCAAGGATGTCGTCGGACTCCTGGCGGAGCGCGCGCGAGATGGTCCAGTTGCCGTCCACGGCAATGTGCACGAGGGTGACCCGCAGGCCGAGATCCTGCACGTCGGCGATGACCTGCGCCAGGTCCTCTTCTGCACTGACCACGAGCGCGTCACTGATCGCGTTGTTCCGCGCCAGCGTGGTCAGGTCACGGTGAATCTCGCTTTCCACGCCTTCCCGTCGGCCGGGGCGGATCTTGGCGACGCGGAGCTTGATGCCCGGCACGTCGGCCAGCGCGTCCTGCTCGGCGGTGCGGCGGCCGTCCACGGTCGTCTCGTACCAGTAGCAGCGCAGCAACGGCAGGCCTGACCGATCTGCGGCCAGGCTGGACAGGAGCTGCAGGAGCCCCTCGTAATCCCAGGAGACCGACTCGCCGCGGCGCGTCCCGTGCACAGCCATGGCACCATCCGCGAGCACGTAGCCTGCGTCAACGAACAGCGCGCAGCGATCCACGGCCCCACCGTCCTTCCTGTCGGGCGCAGCGGCCAATGTTCAGGCACCGATGCGGATCCGACGGCCTAAGCCTAGTGAAGTAACCTTCCCCGGGATGCCTTTCCGCGCATTCCCGCTGCCTAGAGAACCACAGTAACTACGCAAACCCTCAGCACTTTGACTATTCAGGTCATTGACAGCCTCAAGCGCCTCAGAGGTTTCGGAGGCCTACCGGCGCCAGCGGACTACGACCGGACGAGACCCGGACGGGATGACCCTCGTCCCGTAGGATCAGCTACCGTGACCGAGCGTGCAGAACTGCTCGAGGCGATCAAGGCGAAAGCCGTCGTCCACGGTGACTTCGTCCTCTCCTCGGGCCAGCGGGCCGACTTCTACGTCGACCTGCGCAGGATCCTGCTGGACGGGCGACTGGCGCCGCTCGCGGGCCGAGTCATGCTCGACCTGACCTGGGACCTAGGGTACGAGGCGGTCGGCGGGCTGACCATGGGCGCCGATCCGGTCGCGACCGCGATCATGCACGCGGCGGCCAGCCGGGGCACGCCGGTCAACGCCTTCGTGGTCAGGAAGAAGGAAAAAGATCACGGCACCCAGCGCCGGATCGAAGGCCCGGACGTGACCGGCCGGCGGGTGCTGGCGGTCGAGGACACGTCGACGACCGGCACTTCCCCGCTGACCGCGGTGGATGCCCTGCGCGAGGCCGGGGCCGAGGTCGTGGGGGTGGCCGTGCTGGTCAACCGCGGCGCGAGGGAAAAAATTGCCGACCGCGGACTTGCGTTCCGCGCCGCCTACGAGCTATCCGACCTCGGGGTCTGAACGATTTCCCACCCCGGCGTCCGGCTTGCGCGACCGCGGCTTCGCGTGGCTGCCCCCCGCCGGAGCAGGGCCGGCGCGAGCCAGGGCCGCCGGAGCCAGGGCCGCCGGAGCCAGGCCCGCCGGAGCGGGCTTCGCGCCGGAACTGGCGAAAGCGGTACACCACGAAACCGACGATGGCGATGACCAGCACTGCGAACAGGGCATAGCCGGCAATGGTCAGTCCGTGGCTGACGCTCTGCCAGGCGCTGCCGAGCCCGTACCCGATGCAGGAGAGCGCCGTCACGTAGATGACGGTGCCGATCAGGCTGAGCACCCCGAAGCGGGCCGCCGGTATCCGCACCAGGCCCGCGACGATCGAGATGAAGGCCCGGATGAAGGGCAGCATGCGCCCCACAGGAACGGTCCACACCCCACGACCGGTCATGAAGCGCTCGGCGCGGTCAATGTCGGACTCGGTCACCAGGACGTACCGTCCGAGCCTTTGTACCAGCGGCTTGCCGCCGAGCCTGCCGACCGCGTACGAGGCGTAAGACCCGGCGAGTTCGGCCAGCGAGCCGATGATGATGACCAGGGCGAGGTTGAGATGACCCTGGTAGGCGAGCACTCCGGCGAATCCGAACGTGATCTCAGACGAGATCGGAATGCACGCCGCCTCAAGGAAGCCGAACAAGATCAGGGCAGCGTAGCCCGCCGAGGTGAGGAAGCTCTCCATGGCTGCTGTTGTACCGCATCCGCGGCACTGCCCGGTGCATCTTCATGCCCACTTCATGCCTGGAGCCATTAGGGCTAAGGTCCCTACAGAAGTTAAGGCCAACGTGTCTAGAGTGGGGGCAGCCTAAGCCGAGGAGTTATCGTCATGCCAATTGCGACCCCAGAGATCTACGCGCAGATGCTCGACACTGCCAAGCAGCGGGGCTTCGCGTATCCCGCCATCAATGTGACGTCAAGCCAGACGCTGAACGCCGCGCTACGCGGGTTCGCCGACGCGGACAGCGACGGGATCATCCAGATATCGACCGGCGGCGCGGAGTACCTCTCCGGGGCCGTCAAGGACATGGTGACCGGTGCGGTCGCGCTGGTCGAGTTCGCCCACGTCGTCGCGGCCAAGTATCCGGTGAACATCGCGCTGCACACCGACCACTGCCCGAAAAACAAGCTCGACGGCTACATGCGCCCGCTGGTGGCGATCTCCAAGGAACGGGTCGCCCGCGGCGAGGAGCCGCTGTTCCAGTCGCACATGTGGGACGGCTCGGCGGTGCCGCTGAAGGAGAACCTGCAGATCGCCGCCGAACTGCTGGCCGAGTGCGCGGCCGCCCACATCATCATGGAGGCGGAGATCGGAGTCGTCGGCGGTGAGGAGGACGGGGTCGTCGGTGAGATCAACGAGAAGCTGTACACCACGCCGGAAGACGCCCTGGCCACCGTCGAGGCGCTCGGGCTCGGCGAGCGTGGCCGGTACATCCTGGCGGCCACGTTCGGCAACGTGCACGGCGTCTACAAGCCGGGGAACGTGAAGCTGCGGCCGACCGTGCTGAAGGAGATCCAGGACGTGGTGGGCCAGAAGTTCGGCCAGGAAAAGCCGTTCGACCTCGTCTTCCACGGCGGGTCGGGTTCCGCGCTCGAGGAGATCAGGGAAGCGATCTCCTACGGCGTGGTGAAGATGAACGTCGACACCGACACCCAGTACGCGTTCACCCGGCCCGTCGCGGGCCACATGTTCAGCAACTACGAGGGCGTGCTCAAGATCGATGGCGAGGTCGGCAACAAGAAGCAGTACGACCCGCGCAGCTGGGGCAAGGCGGGCGAGGCCGGAATGGCCGCGCGCGTCACCCACGCCTGCGAAGACCTGCTGGCCACCGGCCACCATCTCGGCTAGTCCAGGGACGGCGATGGAACGTAACAACCTGCTCGGCGGCCCTCCGCCCACCTACCTGCTCGAAGACCCTGAGGCCGCGGCGGCGCTGGCGGCCGGCGAGGATCCCGCCAAGGTCGCGGCGAGCTTCCCGGCGTACTCGGCGGCCTGGGGAGCGCTGGCCGTCCGGGCGTTCCGCCAGGGCGACGCGATCACCGCCTACGCCTACGCCCGGACCGGCTACCACCGCGGCCTGGACCAGCTGCGCCGCTCGGGCTGGAAGGGACACGGCCCGATCCCGTGGGAGCACGAACCGAACCGCGGTTTCCTGCGCTCGCTGTACATACTGGGCCAGGCGGCCGCCGCGATCGGCGAGGATGACGAGGCCACCAGGTGCGCGGAGTTCCTGCAGGACAGCAGCGCCACGGCGGCGGCCGCGCTGGCCACCGAGCTGCCCGACAGCCACCAGTAGGCCAGGCGCTGGAGGCGGACGTCAGCTAGCGGCTGGCCGGACGCGAGCCGGCGCCCGGGCGGCCCGGACCGGCAGCACGGGGGGCGGCGCGGGGCGGGCCGATCGCGGGCCGACGCGGACATTACAGGGCTGATTCCGGCTTTGGTTACCTGCGGGTTTGCGGGTAACCTCAGAGCGCAAGAGCCCCTGCCGCGCTTGCGCCCGTGCGGGGGCTTCATCGTGCCGGTTCAGGTCGGCCCCATGGAGTCAAGGGGAACCGCGGGGCTCTAGCCGGAGCCTGTGCCAGCCGAAGGGATAAGCCAATGCCCGCCATCGTTCTTGTCGGCGCCCAGTGGGGCGACGAGGGCAAGGGCAAGGCCACCGACCTGCTCGGTGACCGGGTGGACTACGTGGTCAGGTACCAGGGCGGTAACAACGCCGGCCATACCGTCGTGATCGGCGACGAGAGCTATGCCCTGCACATGCTGCCGTCCGGAGTGTTGTCACCCGCCGTCGTCCCGGTGATAGGCAACGGCGTGGTCATCGACCCGCAGGTGCTCCTGGACGAGATCGACGGCCTGGCCGCCCGCGGCGTGGACTGCGGCAAGCTGCTGATCTCGGCGAACGCGCACCTGATCATGCCCTACCACCGGGCCCTGGATAAGGTCACAGAACGCTACCTGGGCAGCTCGCGGATCGGCACCACCGGCCGCGGTATCGGCCCGGCCTACGGCGACAAGATCGCCCGGGTCGGGATCCGGGTCCAGGACCTGTTCGATCCCGGCATCTTGCGCAAGAAGCTCGACCTCGTGCTGCGCGACAAGAACCAGATCCTCGGCAAGGTCTACAACCGGCGCGGCATCGAGCCGCAGGCCATAGCGCAGGAGTACGAGCGTTACGCGGAACGGCTCCGGCCCTACGTGGCCGACACCGGGCTCGTCCTCGGCCGGGCCCTGGAGCAGGGCAAGGTGGTGCTGCTCGAGGGCGCCCAGGCCACGATGCTGGACGTGGACCACGGCACCTACCCCTTCGTGACCTCCTCCTCGCCGACGGCGGGCGGCGCGTGTGCCGGCTCGGGCATCGGCCCGACCCGGATCTCGGAGGTGCTCGGCATCGTCAAGGCGTACACGACCCGGGTCGGTGAGGGGCCCTTCCCCACCGAACTCACCGGCGAGCGGGGCGAATGGCTGCGCAAGACCGGCGCGGAATACGGCGTGACCACCGGCCGGGCGCGCCGCTGCGGCTGGTTCGACGCGGTCATCGCCCGGTACGCGACCCGGGTGAACGGGATCACCAGCTACTTCCTGACCAAGCTGGACGTGCTGTCCGGCCTGGAGAAGGTGCCGGCCTGCGTGGCCTACGAGGTGGACGGCAAGCGGCAGGACGAGATCCCGATGACCCAGACCGAGTTCCACCACGCGGTGCCGGTCTATGAGTACTTCGACGGCTGGTGGGAGGACATCTCCAAGGCCCGCTCATTCGACGACCTGCCCCGGAACGCGCAGAACTACATCACCGCGGTGGAGAAGATGATCGGCGCCCCGGTGAGCGCGGTCGGCGTCGGACCCCGCCGCGACCAGACGCTCCAGCTCCGCCCCCTCCTCCCGTGAACGCTGCTCCCGTGAACGCTGCTCCCGTGAACCCTGCTGGCTTAGCCGCGCGTAGGCTCACGGCGTGCGCATTCTCGTCATCGGGTCCGGGGGCCGCGAGCACGCGATCGTCCGGGCCCTGAGCCAGGGCACCGACAGCCTGCACGCGGCGCCGGGCAATCCCGGCATCGCGGCGCTGGCCGAAACCCACTCCGGCACCGACCCGACCCCGGCCGGGATCCTCGCGCTGGCCCGCAAGCTCAGCCCGGACCTGGTGGTGATCGGCCCGGAGGCGCCGCTGGTGGCCGGGGCGGCCGACGTGCTGCGGGAAAACGGCTTCACCTGCTTCGGGCCGGACGCCGCCGCCGCCATGATCGAGGGCTCGAAGTCCTTCGCCAAACAGGTCATGGCCGAGGCGGGAATCCCCACCGCGGCCTCGTTTACCTGCCGGACGAGCGCCGAGACGGACGCCGCGCTGGCCGCGTTCGGGCCACCGTACGTGGTCAAGGACGACGCCCTCGCGGCGGGCAAGGGCGTGCTGGTCACCGCCGACGTCGAGGCCGCGCGGGCGCACGCGGCGGCCTGCGGCACGGTGGTGATCGAGGAGTTCCTCGACGGTCCGGAGGTGTCGCTGTTCGCCGTTACCGACGGCCGCACCGCGGTCCCGCTGCTGCCCGCCCAGGATTTCAAGCGAGCCAGGGACGGCGACCAGGGCCCGAACACCGGCGGCATGGGCGCCTACGCCCCCCTCCCCTGGGCCCCGGCCGACCTGGCCGACCTGGCCATGGACACGGTCATCTCACCCGCTGTGGAGGTGATGCGCCGGCGCGGCACGCCGTACCGCGGCCTGCTGTACGCCGGCCTGAGCCTGACCCCGGCCGGGCTGCGGGTGGTCGAGTTCAACGCCCGCTTCGGCGACCCGGAAACGCAGGTGGTGCTGGACCGGCTCGGCACCCCGCTGGCGCCGTTGCTGCACGCCGCCGCGGCCGGCGACCTGGCCGGCGCGGCCCCGCTCGGCTGGCGCCCGGGCGCGGCGGTGACCGTCGTGATCGCCGCGGAGGGCTACCCGGAAGCGCCGGTCAAGGGCGACAAGATTCGTTTTTCGCAGCGGACCGGACCGGCCCGCTCGGACGCCTACCTCCTGCACGCGGGGACCGCGACGCGGGACGGCAGCCTCGTCTCCGCCGGGGGGCGCGTACTCAACGTGGTCGGCTCGGGCCCGGACGTGACCGCCGCCCGCGCGGCCGCCTACGACCTCGCCGACGTCGTCATCATGCGCGGCGGCTGGTACCGGCACGACATAGCAGCCGGCCGATGAGCGAGGATCCGCCTGGGTGATGTTGTACCTGGCCGGAGACGCGGCGTCCCGGCGTGACGACCAAGGATCCTGGCGGCGGGCGTCCGGTCGGCTAGCACGTACGGTTAAGCCATGATCGAGCGGTACACGCTGCCTGAGATGGGGCGGGTCTGGAGCGACGCGCACAAGTACGAGCTGTGGTGCCGGGTGGAGGTGCTCGTGCTCGAGGCGCACGCCCGGGCGGGTACGGTGCCCGCGGACAGCGTGGAGCCGGTGCGTTCGGCGCCGCCACCCACGCCCGCGGCGGTGGCGGCGATCGAGGCGGTAACCGAACACGACGTGATCGCGTTCCTGACGGCATGGGCGGACAACACCACGCCTCGCATCGCCGCGGCCTACGTGCACTACGGGATGACGTCATCTGACCTACTGGATACCGCGCTCGCGATCCAGCTCACCGAGGCCACCGACCTGCTGGTGGCCAAGGCCACCCGGCTGGTCGCGGTGCTGCGGGACCACGCGCTCGCGCACGCCGGGACGCTGCGGGCGGGACGGACGCACGGCATCCACGCCGAGCCGGACATCTGGGGGCACCGGGTGGCCGACTTCGCCTTCGCGATGGCGCGCAGCCGGGACCGGCTGGTGCGGGCGCGCGAGGCGGTGGCCGTGGGCACGCTGTCCGGCCCGGTCGGCAGCTACTCCAACATCGACCCGGGCATCGAGGCCGAGGTGATGCCCGCGCTCGGGCTGCGGCCCGCGGAGGTGGCCACCCAGGTGGTGATGCGGGACGGCATCGCCGAATGGGTCAGCGCGCTGGCCATCGTGGCCACCGTGTGCGAGGCGGTGGCGCTGGAGGTCCGGCACGGCCAGCGGACCGAGGTGCGCGAGCTGGCGGAGCCGTTCCGTTCGGGTCAGAAGGGCTCCTCGTCGATGCCGCACAAGAAGAACCCGATCCGGTCCGAGCGGATCGCCGGCCTGGCCCGGGTTATCCGCGGCTATGTGACGCCGGTGACCGAGGGTATCCCGCTGTGGCACGAGCGGGATATCTCACACTCCTCGGTGGAACGAATCGCGCTGCCCGACGCGGCCATTGGGACCGATTACCTGCTGCATTTGACGACTGGCCTGGTGGAGGGCCTGGTGGTGGACGCGGCGCGGATGCGGGCGAACCTGGAGCTGACCGGCGGTCTGATGTACTCCTCGGCGGTGCTGCTCGAGCTGGTTTCCGCCGGGATGGCCCGCGAGGACGCGTATGCCCTGGTCCAGGCGGCGGCGATGGAGACGTGGGATTCCGGCACCCCGTTCCGGGACACGCTGCGCAAGCAGGCGGCGACACGCGGGCAGACGCTGCCCGAAGAGCGGCTTGACGAGGCATTCCGCCCGGAACGGTACACAACGCAGCTAGCTCCGGTATTCCAGCGCCTCGCCCGGCTAAGCTGACACCCATGATCATGGGACCCGAGACGAGCTACCGCGTGCGCGGCGGTGCTCCGCTGCACGGCACGGTTTTCGTGCAGGGCGCGAAGAATGCGGCGCTGAAGATGATCGCGGCGTCGTTGCTGACGGCCAACGGCCACACCGTGCTGCGCAACGTTCCGGCCATCGAGGACGTCCGCCGGGCCGTCGAGCTCGCCGAGGCGGTCGGCGCGGTGGTCGAGTTCCACGAGCCCGAGCGGACGCTGGTCGTCGACGCGTCCAACCTGACCAGCCCGGTGCTGCCGGCCGAGATCGCCCGCCGGTTCCGCAGCTCGGTGCTGTTCGTGCCGGCCCTGCTGCACCGGTTCGGCGAGGCCGTCATCGAGGGCGTCGGCGGATGCAACCTCGGCAACAGGAACCTGGACTTCCACTACCGCGGCTTCGCCCGGCTCGGCGCCATCGTCGACGAGGGCGAGTCGGTCATCCGGATCAAGGCCGGCCGGCTGCAGGGCGCGCACCTGTACCTGGACACGCCCTCGCACACCGGCACCGAGAACCTGATCATGGCGGCGTCGCTGGCGCCCGGCAAGACCATCATCGACAACACCGCGCAGGAGCCCGAGGTTCTCGACGTCATCGCGTTCCTGACCAAGATGGGCGCGCGCATCACCGGCGGCGGCACCGGCTTCATCACCGTGCACGGCGTCGATGAGCTGACCGCGGTCGAGCATACGGTGATGGCGGACCGGATCGACGCGGGCGTTTTCGCGATGGCGGCGGCCATCACCGGCGGCGAGCTGAACCTGGTCGGCGCCTCGCTCGAGCACTTCGGCGTGGTGCGGTGGAAGCTGGAGCAGATGGGGGTGGAGTTCGCCACCAACGGCGCGGTGGTCTCGGTCCGGATGGACCGGCCGCTGCGTCCGATCAACGTCATTACCAGCCCGTACCCGGGTTTCGCGACCGACCTGCAGTCCCCGATCATGACGCTGGCGTGCCTGGCCGAGGGGGCCTCGTACATTCGCG
This sequence comes from uncultured Actinomycetes bacterium, assembly GCA_963758795.1. Classification (GTDB taxonomy): domain Bacteria; phylum Actinomycetota; class Actinomycetes; order Streptosporangiales; family Streptosporangiaceae; genus Palsa-504. The sequence goes on along the minus strand of CAVWXG010000015.1, from coordinate 142,285 downwards.
AGACGATCTTCGACGGGCGCTACCTCCTGGTCGGCGAGCTGACCAAGATGGGCGCCAAGGTCGAGATGGACGGCAGCGCGGTCATCGTGCACGGCCCTTCGTCGTTCCATGGGGCCGAGGTGGTGGCGCACGACCTGCGTACCGGCATCGCGCTGGTGCTGGCGGGCCTGGCCGCGGAGGGTGAGACCCTGGTGACGCCCGGGTACCCGATCGACCGGGGGCACGCGGCCATCGCCCAGCGCTTCAATTCCCTCGGCGCGGACATCACCGCGGTGCCCGCGGACGCGTAGCGAGTCTGCGCGGAGGCCAGCTCGCGGGTAGGGCCGCCAGTTACCCGGCGGTCGCCTCGTCAACCCAGAGATGGCCGCGCCTACTCTGCGATCGCCTCGTCGTAGAGCTGCTTGATCGCGTCGTCGAGGTAGGCGCTGTAGGAGACGCTGGCCGTGTTTCCGCCCTGCTGGTATCCGCCGATCACGCCGACGATGTCGCCGGTTCCGGTGGCCGAATCGAAGCGGGTGATCCAGGGACTGCCGCTGGTGCCGCCGGTGAATCCGCCACAGCTGAACTTCAGCTGGCTGGCGCTCTGCTCGGTGGTCCAGTTCCGGCAGGTGATGGGCTCATCGGAGCTCTGCGGGTAGCCGGTGACCCGGACCAGGTTCCGGTAGCCCGGGTTGAAGGTCAAGGTGTTGGCGCCGAGCACCTGCTCGATGTTCTCACCGTCCCGGGGCTCGAGTACGACGAAGCCCACGTCAAGGGCGGGGTCGGCCGATTTGGCCCAGCCCGGGGCCACCAGCAGCCGTGCGGGCGTCCAGATGCCGTAGGGCGCTTCCCCGTCCCGGTAGCCGGGGATGAACACGAGGTCGCTGCGGTACCCGCTGCCATCGCCGCCGTTGATGCAGTGCGCCGCCGTGATCAGCAGGTCGCGGCCCGGGCTGGACACGACGCTGGCCGTGCAGAAATGGTCATCGCTGCCGACCCGCAAGAACAGCGCGCCGACCCGCGTCGCTTTCAGGGAGGCATGCGCATTCGGCGATGCACCCGGCGACGGCGCGGCCGCTCCCCGGCTCGCCCGCCAGTCCGTGGCCGCGAGGAGCCGGCCTTTGGTCCAGTAACCGATGGCCCCGACAGTCCCGGAGGCCGAGGACCGTTCGGTGGCCGGAGCGGCCCCCGCCGAGGACCGTTCGGTGGCCGGAGCGGCCCCCGCCGAGGAACATCCCGCCGCCGATCCGGCCACCGCGGCGACCGCCAGCACGGCGGAAACCACGCGCAACCTGATCAAGCTGCCCGCCTCCTAAAACGGTGATCTCCCCGGCCTGGTACGGGTCCCCGGCGCTCCTAGCCGTGTGCTCCGCTGACAGCGGAAGCCCCCCGCCCTCCCTAGATACGCTCTTACGCTAGCAGGATGCGGGTGCTCATCACCGCGCTGCGGCTATCGATGATCTACGGCGAGCACGACGGACAACGCCGCGAGGAGTTCATCCTCCGCCGGGTGCGGGCCTGCCGGCGCCGCATCCCGATCGGCGCGGGCACCAGCCTCGACTGTGACGTACTCGCAGCTCAGGTGCAAGCTCCGTCCCTCTAGTCCCTGATTCGTCCCGCTGCGCGTTAAAGATCATGGATGATTTTGGCTCCACGGAAAGCTTTGGGGACTATCGTCCACACAATCATCCACCAAGCCAAGATCATCCGCGCAAAATACGGCTTCGGGCTAGGAATGTGTAACCGCTGGGACGGATGGGGCCTGTTGAGGCCTAGCATGCCGACGAGTTAGCTGTAGCCATTAACTCGCTGGGACGCGGGGTGGTTGGGAAGGTCAGAATGGATGGACGTGCGGGTGACTAGGACGCGCAAGGGCTGGGGCGAATGGGCTCGCTGGTGTGGGCGGGTCGGTGGTGCAGGTCCCGGGTTAATGCGGGACGGTGCGGGACTACGCGGCGCGGGCGCGCTGCTAATGCTGGGCTAACGGTGGGGGAAGGCGCGGGCGATGGTTAGGAAGGTGTCGTTGGCCTCGGCGTCGCCGATGGTGATCCGGGCGCCTTCGGCGGCGAACGGGCGGACCGCGATGCCTTCCGCCTCACAGGCGGCGGCGAAGGCCCCGGTGTACTCGCCCAGCCGCAGCCAGACGAAGTTGGCCTCGGTCGGGGGGACGGTCCAGCCGTCGGCGACCAGCGCCTCACGCACCCTGGTCCGCTCCTTGACGGTGAGCTCCACGCGTTCGAGCAGTTCGTCCTCCGCGGCCAGCGACGCGACCGCGGCGGCCTGCGCGATGCTGTTCACGCTAAACGGCAGCATGGTCATCCGGACCGCCGCCGCCACCGGCTCGTGCGCGACCAGGAACCCGGCGCGCAACCCGGCCAGGCCGTACGCCTTGGAGAACGTGCGTAGGACGGCCACGTTCGGCCGGTCCCGGTATAGCTGCATCCCGTCGGGCACGGCTTCGTCGCGGATGTACTCGTGGTACGCCTCATCGAGAACGACCAGGCAATCCAGTGGCACCCGGTCGAGAAACTCCCGCAGCTCGGTCGCGTGGACCACGGTACCGGTCGGGTTATTGGGGTTGCAGACGAAGATGAGCCTGGTGCGCGGGGTGATCGCGTCCGCCATCGCGGCCAGGTCGTGGGTCTCGTCCCGCAGCGGCACCCGGACCGATTCGGTCGCGGCCAGGTCTGCCAGCGTAGGGTACGCCTCGAAGGAACGCCACGCGTAGATAACCTCGGCACCGGGCTCACCGACGGCCTCGAGGAGCTGCTGCGCCACGCCGACCGAGCCGCACCCGACCGCGACGTGCCGAAGTGGGATGTCGAACCGGTCGGCGATGGCCTGGGTCAGCCGCTGCGCACCGTTATCCGGGTACCGGTTTACCGATCGCGCCGCCTCAGCGATGACGTCGACCACCGAGGGCAGCGGCGGATGAGGAGATTCGTTGGACGACAGCTTGTGCGTCCGCCCGGTGCTGCTGACCGGCGTCCGGCCCGGCTGGTAGGCGGGAAAGCCGTCAAGCACCGATCGGAAACGCGGCGATGCGTCATTCATGCCACCAGTTTGCACCACCTAGGACAGTGACTGCCCGGCGTGGGAGTAGGACTGGCGGGCCAGAGTCTTGACGCCTTGCAGCGAGGCGCCGGGGCCCACCATGGTGACCGCGCCGACGAACCCGCGGCCTCGGTAGACCACCGACCACACGTCTACCTGGGCGTAACCTGAGGCCTTGACGTTTAGCGCCCGGGCCTGGTCGGCCAGGCCGCCCACGGTGGACTGACGCACCGTGTAACTGAGGGTCTTGCCGTCCGTAGTGGCGTGGTAGCGCGAGCATCCAGTCGGCATGCGGGCGCTCAGGGCCGTCTCCGCCAGCTGCGACGATGCCGAGACCAGCACCTCGGACACGCCATCACGGCCGACCCGGAACGTCACTAGCGCCGCAGGAGCATGTGAGAGGGCGGCCGAGTTGAATCCCGCCACCGTCACCTCGGAGCACTTGGCCGGGGTGACCTTGACGCCCTTCATGGTCTTCTTGCTCGTCTGAACGTCTGGCAACGTTCCGTAGTCACCTGTCTCCGCGGCCGCGGCCGGGCGCTCCCCGCGGACTTTGGTCAGTAGCGCGTCCTTCAACTGGGCGACGGTGTAAGCCTTGGACCCGGTGGCGGCGGCCTCACTAGCCGTCGCTGTCGTCCTAGCCTGGCTGGTGCTGGCCGAAGTACCGCAGCCGGCCAGGGCGGCTGCGGCCAGCAATGCCAGTGCGGTGGTAGCCAGTGCGGGCCGCGACCAGCGACGAGGAGACATGGATAAACCCCTTCTGACGCTACGAATTTTTACGGTTTCGAAGCGTGAGAATAGCCTACGTTGAGTAGTCAGAACGGTGCTTTAAGTAAAGCTGTCGGGCCCGGGGCCGACGATGCTGGGCTCGGCAGAGCTGGGCCGGATGCGCTTCAGCCCAGTTGGACAGCCTTGACGATCAGCAGCAGGACGGAGATCACGAGGTAGCCGCGTAGCAACAGCATGGCGATCTTCCGTCCCGACGACCACTCCGCCGGCTTGAGCAGCGCGAGCGGCGGCATGCGCCAGTTCATGCGTTCCTCGGTGGACATGGTGTTGCGCGGGTGCGGCAGGGGCGCCGGGCGCCGGGCCCTGGTGAGCCTGAACCAGGCTCCAGCCACGCCGCCCACGGCCACCAGCCCAATGGCTATCCAGATCGCGGTCGCCAGGGCGGGCAGGCCGCTGAACAGCGTGCCGACGACCAGCGTGCCGGATAGTACCAGCAGCACGCCGATGATGAAGGTGGCCAGCATGTTCAGCCAACGTGGGTTTATCCACGGGCCCAGCACCTCGCGGTCGTTGCACAGCAGCAGCAGGAACACGCTCGCGCTGGGCAGCAGGATCCCGGCCAGCGCCTGCACCGCCTCCGTGAGCAGGCCGAGCGGAACGCCGGGGATGAGCACGATGCCCGCCGCGGCCACGACCATTGCGGCGTAGATGGTGTAGAACGGCTTGGCCTCGCGGAACTTGCGGTGCAGCGAGTTCTTGATGCCGAACACGTCGCCGAACGCGTAACTGGTGGACAGGGTGACCGCCGACGCGCCGATGATGGACGCGTCGAGCAGCACGACCGAGAACAGCGCGCCGTACCACCAGCCATGCATGGCGAGCGCCTCGGCCACCCCGAGCGCGCTCGTGAAGTGCCCGACCAGGTGCGTGCCTCGCACCGCGAAGACGCCTACCGCAAGGATCATCGCAGCCGAGATCACCACGACGAACGCGCCCAGCGTGGTGTCGGCGCGCTCGTACGGGATGAACCGCGGTGTGATCCGCTTGTCGATGACGTTGGACTGCTGGAAGAACAACTGCCACGGAGCGACGGTGGTGCCCACGATCGCGATGATAAGCAGCACCGCGGTCGAGCTCGCCCCGCCCTGGATGCCGGGCACCACCAAGTGGTAGCCGATCGCACCCCAGTGCGGGTCGGAGAGGAAAAAGAGCGGGACCAGGATCACGCTCACCGCGATGAACGCGAACATCGCCTGCTCCCAGCGGCGGAAGCTGCCGCTCATGGTGATCGCGATCAGCACGAGCGCGGCGATCGGCACCGAGATGTACGGGGAGACGTGGAAATAGCGCAGGGCGAGCGAGACGCCGATGAACTCGGTGACGATGGTCAGGAAGTTGAGGATGAACAAGTCGCCGACGCTGAACCAGCCCCAGAACCGGCCGAACCGCTCGTTGATCAGCCGGGCGTGCCCGACACCGGTGACCGCGCCGAGCCTGACCACCATCTCCTGGTTGACGATCAGCACCGGGATCAGCAGCAGCAGCGTCCACAACAGGCTGTAGCCATAGTTCTGCCCGGCCTGCGCGTAGGTGGACACACCGCCGGCGTCGTTGTCGCCGACCATCACGATCAGCCCGGGGCCGACGATGGCCAGGAACGTGATCAGCTTGTGCTTGAGGCCAGCCTGCTGAACATCGCCGAGCTTGATATGGCCGAGCGCGCCCTCGATGTCGCCCAGGTGGGCCTCGTCCAGCACCGCGCTGGCCTGAGCGGCGGGATGTCCGAGTTGAGCCTGGCCGGGCTGAGGACCCTGGCGAACCGGGCGGCCTTGAGCCGGTTGCGGAGCCACCGGGGCTTCCGTGGCGAGCGGCGGCTCCCGTGGGTCCGGGCTCGTAGCGGGCTGGGCCTGCTGAGAACGCCGGATGTCTGGGGGGGCTTCGGGCGGGACCGGTGGCGCGGGCTCACCCGGTGACACGCGCTCACCAGGCGTCGTCACTGCGCGTCCCCATGCTGGGCGTCCTCATCGTGGGCGTCCCCATGGTGGGCGTCCGGCGGCTCCGCGGTCTCGCGGCGCCGCCAGTCGCCGGGCAACGTGACCTCAAGCACGTCATCGACGGTGATCACGCCGAGCAGGCGGCGCTCGTCGTCAACGACGGGGATGGTGATGAGGTTGTAGTCCGTCATCAGGACGGCGACGTCCGTGATGTCGGCGTCCGGGCCCACCCGGACCGGATCGGTGTCGGACACGTCGATCACGATGGCATCAGGATCGGACTGGACCAGGGTGACCAGCCTGGCCACGCCGCGCAGGCGGCCCTTGTCGCTGAGGGCGTGCACGCTGGTCAGCGCCTCGGGCTGAAGTGAGACGGCCTCGCGGACCCGGGTCAGCGCGTCGGCGACGCTGGCCTTGCGGGGCACGGCGACGAAGTCCATCGACATCAGCCCGCCCGCGCTCGTGGGGTTGAAGCCCATCAGGGTCAGCACCTTGGCCCGCTCGCCGGGCGGCAGCAGGTCGAGCACCGGCTGCCTGCGCCGCTGCGGCAGTTCGGCGATCGCGTCCGCGGCGTCGTCGGCGTGCATCCTGGCCAGCACGGCGGCGATCTCCTCGTCGGTGCGCGCGCCCAGCAGTCTGGTGGCCAGGTCCTCGTCGAGTTCCTCGAAGACATCGGCCTCCAGCTCGGGGTCCGCGTGGACCTGGCCCAGGATCTCGGTCTCCTCTTCCTTGGAGGCGTTCTCCAGCAGGTCGGCGATCTGAGCCGGCTTCAGCCTGCGGACGCGCGCGAACGGCCCGCGCAGCAGCGCGCTGCCCGCGTGCCCGATAAGCCACTCGAAGTCGTGCCAGTCCCGGAAGACGGCGGCGTCATCCTGGGTCTGCGGAGCGAGCAGCCCGAACAGCCGGCGCGGGCGCCGCCTGGTATCGACCCCGGCCAGCACCCATTCCTGGCCGTCCTTTTCCTGGCCGTCCTTTTCCTGGCCGTCCTTTTCCTGGCCGTCCTTTCTCCGGCCAGCTCCAGGTCGGCCGCGCGGACCAGCCGGGCGTTCTCCACGTCGATGAAGCGGTGGCCGAGGACGTCGGCCCGGAGCAGCACTTCCCCTTCGCGGCGCTCGAAGTGCCGCAGGCTCAGCCGGGCCGTTGACAGCCGCAGGGGATCACTGTCGAAGTCGCTGACCTGGTCGATGGGCACGAAGATCTCGCGCCCGCCGACGGCGACCACCAAGCCGGTGACGAGCGGATAATCGTTGCCCCGCAGCCGGACGATGACATCGGCCAGCCGCCCGATGGACTCCCCGCTGCTGTCTGCAACCGGCCGTTTCAGCAGCCGGGACAGGCGCATCGTGGACTTGTTATCCGCCGGAGCGCTCGGTCCGGCCGCTGGTGTCGTGGTCATGAGACGCCTCTTTTACTCGGGTGCTGACGTCTTCTCGTCAGGCCTGGAGAAATGCCGCCCGCCGCCACCTTGGCACAGGCGGATGAACGAGGGGTGTACCGGGTAGTCCCCAGATGGCCGCCGGCTGACGGGGTTACCACCACGCCGGCGGTGATGGTATAAGTCTCAAGCACCCCGCAAGGGGCAGGCGGGATGAAAGGCGCAGATCAGTGCCTACGCGGAAGGCGACAGGCTTGCTCGAAAGAGGCAGCCTGCCTGACACATTCTGGTATTCGACCAAGCGGAAGCTGCTCGGCCCGCCACTGGTCAACCAGGATCTTGGCGAGCAGCGGCTGACCAAGCCGCTCGCCCTCGGCGTGCTGTCACCCGACGGGATCTCGTCCTCCGCCTACGGCACCGAAGAAATCCTGATCGCGCTGCTGCCGATGGCGGGCCTGGCCGCGTTCACGCTGATCCTGCCGATGACGCTGGTCATCTTGTTCGTCATGGTGCTGGTAGTCCTGTCCTACCGCGAGATCGTCATGGTCTACATCAGGCCGGGTGGCTCCTACGTAGTGGCACGCGAGAACTTCGGCCCGCGGATCGCCCAGGTGTGCGCGGTGGCGCTGCTCATCGACTACATCGTGACCGTGGCGGTGCAGACCGCGGCGGGCACGGCCGCGGTCGCCTCGGCCTTCCCCTCGATCGGCCCGTACAAGCTGGAGATCACGGTCGGCGTGGTCCTGCTGATGGCGTTCGGCAACCTGCGGGGCATCAAGGAAGCGGGCCGGGCCTTCGCGGTGCCGACCTACCTGTTCGCGGGCTCGGTCATCTTGATGATCGTCGTCGGGCTGATCCGCTCGGTGCTCGGGAACCTGCACCCGTACGACCCGCACACGCTGCCCGGGACCTACCCGATCGGCTCGGGCTCGGCCGGCCTGATGACCGGGGCCATGATCTTCATCCTGCTGAAGGCGTTCGCCAACGGCGGCGCCTCGCTGACCGGCATCGAGGCGGTGTCCGACGCGGTCGGCGCGTTCCGCCCGCCGGAGGGCCGGAACGCGCGGCAGGTCCTGATCGCCGAGGGCATCATCCTCGGCACGCTGGTGGCGGGCATTTCCTGGCTGGCGCACATCACCCACGCGACCCCGCGCACGCTCGGCTACCCGACCGTGCTGGCGCAGGAAGCCCAGCTCATCTTCGGGCACACCTTCTACGGCCAGGCCCTGTTCTACCTCCTGCAGGGCGCCACCATGCTGATCCTGTACACCGGCGGCAACACCAGCTTCAACGGCTTCCCGTTCCTGACCAGTTACGTGGCCGGCGACTCGTTCCTGCCCCGGTGGCTGCTCAAGCGGGGGCACCGGCTCGTCTTCTCCAACGCGATCATCCTGCTGACCGTGGTGTCCATTGCGCTGCTGATCATCAAGGACGCCGACGTTAACAGCCTGGTCCCGCTGTACGCCATCGGCGTGTTCACCGCGTTCTCGATGGCCGGCTTCGGCATGGCTCGCTACCACAGCAGGCACCGGACGCCCGGCTGGCGGCGCCGGATGATCATCAACTTCTCGGCGGGCGTGCTCACCGTGATCGTGGTGGTCATTTTCGCGGTGGTGAAGTTCACCGAGGGCGCCTGGGTGGTCTTGCTGCTGTTCGTGATCTTGGTCCCGGCGCTCATCCGCCTCAATCACGAGTACCAGGCCGAGACCGACGTGCTCGAGACGATCAGCGAGAACCAGCCGCCGCCACCGCCGCACTACAGCCGCCGCACCGTATTCGTCTTCGTGGACAGCTTCGACCTGGCCACCCTGGCCGCGCTGCGCTACGCCAGGAGCATGCGCCCCACCACGATCCGCGCGGTGCACTTCGTCATCGACAGCGTCCGCGCGGAAAAGCTCAGGGACAAGTGGACCCGGGCCGACCGCGGCGTCCCACTCGACTTCATCGACGTCTCCGACCGCAGGCTGACCCGGGCCGCCGCCGAGTTGGTCGAGCGCGAGGCGGCCGATCCGTCGACCCACGTGACCGTCGTGCTACCCCGGCGCAGCTATTCCGCGCTGCTTGGGCGGCTGCTGCACGACCGCACCGCGGACAAGATCGCCGCCGTGGTGAGCCGAATCCCGCGGTCCGCGGCCACCATCGTCCCTTATGACGTCACCAGCCGAGTGCGGGTCCTGCAGGAACGCCAAACCGCGAAGGCCGCGGCCACCAGCGCCGACGCCCCCGCCGGGCAGCAGGTGACGGCCCGCGAGGTCGACGTGGCGGCCACGCACGGCCAGGCCACAGCACCGGCTGCGAAATCACCCGCCGAACCGCCGGCAACGGCCCGCGGCGAGGTGAAGAAGCGGGCGCCAGGGGCACCGGATGGCGAGCGGGTACCCAAGTGGAGACCTGACCATAGCGAATCAGGCACGCCCGCGACCGTCACGCCCATCGGCTCGCTGGACACACCAGGCCGGGCTGTGGTCGAGGGCCGAATCCGCGTAGTGGAGATCAAGCCGGTGGAACGCAACTCGGTGCTGGCCTGCGAGATCTCTGACGGCACCGGCGCCCTGACCGCCCTGTTCTACGGCCGCTCTCATATCCCCGGCCTGGTCTGCAGCGCCCGGGTCCGGCTCCGCGGCACCGTCGGCTTCCGGGCCGGCGGCCACCCGGTCATGATCAACCCGGCCTACGAGCTACTTTTCCCTGCGCTGTAAGGGATGACCGTTCGGATAGAAAATTACTCCTCGCCGGCCGGGGGCTTGCCGCCTGAGTACGGGACGATGAGCTCGTAGGCGGGATTCACCATGACCGGGGCGCCGTGCTTGATGCCGACCGGTCCCCGGAACCTGACCCGGGAGCCGCACATCAGGCCGGGAATGCGGGACCGGCCGTAGAACAGGGCGGTCAGGTCCCCGGTGGAATCGGAGATCTCGCAGGCCAGCACCGAGTTGCGCTCCACCGACCGGATCTCGACGACCCGGACGCGGCCCTCGACGCTGGCCTTGCCCGGCTGGTGCAGGGAGCCGATGGGGGTGACACCCGGCGGCGGTATCGGCCGGTCGTAGCCGCCCGCGCCGGGCAGCGGCTCGATCTTTTCCTCCCGGGGGGTGGCGGCCGCGACCGCTGACCCCAGGTCCTGCGGTACGGAGGTCAGGCCGTCGGCGGGCGAGCCGCCGGCCGGCGAGCCGGGCTTCGGCCCGATGGCCACCGGTGCGTGCCCGTCCTGAGCATGGCGCTCGGCCAGGATGCGCACCCGGTTCTGCACGTCGAACGGGATGACGATGGCCGCGGCGTCCGGTACCCGGCTCACCACGCCGGCGATCTTGTCGGCCGTGCGGTCGTGCAGCAGCCTGCCGAGCAGCGAGAAGCTGCGCCTGGGCAAGATCGCGGTCACCTGCGTACCAGGAACTTCCGCCTCGTGGCTGACCAGTTCGGCGGCGCACCGGGTCAGCCTGCGGTCGGCGCAGTCCATGAACTCGAGCGATACCTGGCGATCGGGCAGCCAGGTGGCCCGCAGCTTCTCCGCTTGCTCGCTGTCGATGACGAAGTGGACGGCACGCACCGTCGTGGGCCGCAGGCTCTTCGCGTACCGCAGCGCGGCCACGGTGGACAGGTCGAAGTCATCGACGAACACGATGACCACCCGGCGGCTGTAGTTCCGCTGCGGCTGCACCCCGCCGGAGGAGGCCCGGCGTTCGCTAATGGTCTCGAGGACCCGGGCCTCGCTGCGGTACTCGCGGTTGAGCCGGATCAGCGCGAAGACCCCGATCGGGAAGATGATCAGGATCAGCCAGGCGCCCGCGGTGAATTTCACCACCGCGAAGATCACCACCACGACCGAGGTGAGCACCCCGGACGAGAAGCAGATGACCAGCTTGTGCCGCCAGCCCGGTACCCGGTGCGTGTGGAAGTACTTCGCCATGCCGAACCCGGCCATGGTGAAGGCGGTGAACACGCCGATCGCGTAGAACGGCACGAGCGCGTTCACGTTGGCGCCGACAACCCCTATCAGCGTCACGGAAAGCACGGTGAGCACGATGATGCCGTTGGAGAAGACCAGCCGCTGTCCGCGCTTCATCAACCACCGCGGCAGGAAGGAATCCTCGGCGACGAAGCTGGTCAGGAACGGGAAGCCGTTGAAGCTCGTGTTCCCGCCGGTGAACAGGATGAGCGCGGTCGCCGCCTGCACCACCCAGAACATGAAGTGCCCGGCCGACCCGAACACGATGTCGGCTTCCTGCGAGAGCACGGTCGGGAAGCCGACCTGATAGGGGGCGGCGTGGGTCAGGTGCGCCAGCCAGGAGATGCCGGCCACCAGCGTGCCGAGGATCAGGCCCTCCATCACCAGGACCCGGCGGGCGTTGACGCCCTCGGGGGGCTTGAACGCGCTGACGGCGTTGGAGACCGCCTCGATGCCGGTCAGGGAGGCGCCCCCGTTGGCGAACGCCTTCAGCAGCACGAAGATGATCACCAAGCTCGTCAAGCTGGAGGTGCCTTTGCCGATGGGGAACAGCCCGTGGAGGTCGTAGATGTTCTGCTGCGGCAGGTTACCGAGCGCCTCGCGGACGATCCCGACCACGATCATCAGGATGACCGACCCGGAGAACAGGTAGGTGGGCAGCGCGAAGATCTTGCCCGCCTCCCGGATGCCGCGCAGGTTGCCGAAGCACATCAGCAGGATGATGCCGATCGATATCGGTGTCACGTACGGGCCGATGGCCGGGAACGCCGAGGCGACCGCCGCCGTGCCCGCCGCGATCTGCACCGCCACGGTGACCACATAGTCGATGAGCAGCGCCACGGCAGCGACCTGGGCGATCCGCGGCCCGAAGTTGTCCCTGGCGACCACGTAGGACCCGCCGGCCCGGGTGTAGACCGTGACCACCTCGCGGTAGAGGAGCACCACGAGCAGCATGACGAACAAGATCACCGCGGTCATCGGCATCAGCACCGCGAACGCGGCAATGCCGAAGTACCTGATCAGCTCAATGAGGATTTCCTCGGTGCCGTAGGCCGAGGAGGAAATGCCGTCCGGGGACAGCACGCCCAGCGCGAGAAATTTCGACAGCCGCTGCTCGCGGAGCTGCGCGTTGATCATCGGCGGCCCGAGCAGGCGGCGCTTCGCCGTATACCAGAAGGTCTCCGGCAGCTCGCCGTTCCGGCTGCCGTCGAGCAGGCCGGCTGCTTTTCGTACGGCCACTAGGCTTGCCGCCCCGTCCCTGGCACTGCGTTGCTGATCACGCCATCGACGCTATTCGGGCTACTTACGCGCCGCCGTATGCGCGCCGTCAAGCTTGCCGGGCGGGGCGTTAAGGTTCCGTCAAGAACGCCGATATCGCCTGGTAAGACGGCTGAAATAGCAAGAGATGACTCTTGGCCGAGAACCGCGGACGATACCGGCACCCTACGCGCTGCCGGTCAGCTTCGCCATGTTCCTGGCCGTCGGCACGGTGGCGGCCGCACTGCACGGCCGCCTGCCGGCCACCGGGGTGCTGATCGCCTGCGCGGTGATCGCCGGGGTAACCTCCTTCGCCGCCGAGCCGGCCGCGTTCGTCCTGCTGGCGGGCATCGGCTGGCTCACCACGGTGGGGTTCTCCCGCCCGCCCTACGCCCAGCTGCACCTCACCGGGACGATCGCCACCCGGGCGGCCATCGTCATCGGCGCGAGCGCGCTAGGCGGCGCTTGTCTTGGCCTGCTGTTCCGTTGGTTCGCGCGACGGCTCACACTGGTAAGCATGGGTACCTATACGGGCATGCGGGCAGCTAGGAAGGCCGCCAGGGATGCCCGGGGCGGCGCCAGGGCCAACCGGACGACGGGCGCGGGCCTGGGCACGGGTCTGGTCGCGGGGGGCGGGACATCGGACGCCGCGAGCGCGATCGACATCCGGCGCCGGCTGGCGGGCCTGGTTCTCGCCGCCGTCCTGCTGCCGCTGATCACCGCCGTCCTCGCGACCTTGCGGCCGCACCTGAACCTGGCCGACGACCTGCTCTTCTACCTGGTCGCGGTGGTGACGATCACGGTCGTGGGCGGCTTCTGGCCGGCCGTACTCGCCGCCGTGACGGCCAGCCTGCTGCTGAACTGGTACTTCACCGAGCCGCTGCACACGTTCACCATCCAGCAGCCGAGGGAACTGCTGGCGCTGCTGCTATTCGTCACGGTCGCGGTCGCCGTCAGCAGCGTGGTTCACCTCGCCGCCCGGCGCGCCGTCCAGGCCGCGCGGGCCCGGGAGGAGGCGGCCTCCCTGCTTGAGCTGGCCCAGACCGTGCTGGGCGGCGCCGATTCGCCCACGGCCGTGCTCGATCACCTCACCGGGACCCACGGCGGCCAGGCCGAACTGCAGGAACGATCCGGCGGCCGGTGGGTACGGACCGCCTCGAGCAACCTCGCGGGCAGCCTGCCCGCGGCCAACCGCATCGACATCCGCGACGACCTGACCCTGCTGGTCACCGGGCAGCGTGACTCGGCCACGGCCGCACTGCTGGCAGGCTACGCCGCCCAGGCGGCGGCCGCGCTGGACCGGGAGAGGCTGCGCACCCAGGCGGCCCAGGCCGAGGCGCTGGCCGAAGGCAACCGGATGCGGACCGCACTGCTCGCGGCGGTCAGCCACGACCTGCGCACGCCGCTGGCTTCGATCAAGGCCAGCGTGAGCAGCCTGCGGCAGACCGACGTGGAGTGGTCCCCGGCCGACGAGGCCGATCTGCTCGCGACAATCGAGCAGAACGCCGACCGGCTCGACGCCCTGATCGGCAACCTGCTCGACATGAGCCGGCTGCACACCGGGTCGCTGCAGCCCTTCCTGCGCCCGACGGCGATCGACGAGGTGGCGCCGGTGGCCGTGGGCGGGCTGGATGACAGCCTGCGGCTGGAGCTGGCCGTGCCCGAGGGTTTCCCGCTGGTGCTCGCCGATCCCGGTCTGCTCGAGCGGGTGCTGGCCAACCTGTTCTCCAACGCGCTGCGGTATTCTCCGGCCGCGCGGCCGCCCGAGCTGCAGGCGCAGCTGGTCGGCGGCATGGTGCGGCTCGAGGTCGTGGACCACGGCCCGGGCGTCCCGGATGAGCAGAAGGAACGTATCTTCGAGCCGTTCACCCGGGTCGCCGACCGGCACCCCGGCGTCGGCCTCGGCCTGGCCGTGGCGAAGGGCTTCGCCGAGGCCATGGGCGGACGCATCGAGGCCGGCGACACCCCAGGCGGTGGCCTCACGGTCACGGTCACGCTCCCGGCGGCCATGACAGACAAGTCCGCGCTCGGCGCGGAGCCATGACCCGCGTGCTCGTGGTGGACGACGAGCCCTCCATCCTGCGGGCGCTGCGGATCAACCTGTCCGCGCGCGAGTACGACGTCAGCACCGCCGTCGACGGCACCACCGGCCTGGCCGCGGTGGCCCGCGACCGCCCCGACGTGATCATCCTGGATCTTGGGCTGCCGGACATGGACGGCACCGAGGTGATCCACGGCGTCCGCGGCTGGACCTCGATCCCGATCATCGTGCTCTCCGCGTGGGGGCAGGAGAGCCAGAAGGTAGCCGCGCTCGACGCCGGCGCCGACGACTACGTGACTAAGCCGTTCGGCATGGACGAGCTGCTCGCACGGCTGCGCGCCGCGGTCCGCCGCGCCTCGCCCGCCCCGGACGAACCGGTGGTCAGCACGGCTGACTTCACCGTGGACCTGGCGGCGAAGCAGGTTCTGCGTCGCGACGGCAGCGACGTCCGGCTGACCCCCACCGAGTGGCAGCTGCTCGAGATCCTGGTCCGCAACAGCGGCCGGCTGGTGAGCCAGCGGCAGCTACTGCGCGAGGTGTGGGGTCCCGCCTACGAGACGGAGAGCAATTATCTGCGGGTCTACCTGGCTCAGCTGCGCCGCAAGCTCGAACCGGAACCGTCCCGGCCGAGGTACCTGCTCACCGAGTCCGGGATGGGCTACCGGTTCAAGTCGTAAGCATGTCCGCGTCGGCGCGACCACGGCGCGTTCGACTACCGCCGGGTTGGGGTGTGAGCCTGTCCCGGCGCGGACGCCGGGAGCTGACCTACTGGAAACGAATGATTCAAGAAAACTTCTTCTTCGCGTCCGCGGCTTGAGGCTATGCAGGCGCTTCTGGCGGGTAGGCACAAGACGTGCGGCAATCCCTCCTCGGCGTCCCCCGGCGGGCCGGTAAAACCCGCAAGGCTCCACTGCTGTCCCGGCCAGCTGCCCTGGCCGAGCGCATCGAGCGGGCTCACGTCCTTGATCCCGTAATCCACGAGCTGTCCGGCACCGTGGTACGCGCACTGCCCTCGGGCGCGCGGACCGATGCCCTGCACGGCGTCCCGTTCGGCCAGCCGGCCCATCCCGCGCTGGTGCGGCTGCCGCTGGGCTGCTGGACCTCGGCGGTCCTGCTGGAAGCGTTCCCCGGCACCGAACGCGCGTCGGGATTGCTCATCGCGGCCGGGATCGCGGGCACCGCGCCCGCGGCGGCCACCGGGCTGGCCGACTGGTCGGCGCTGCACCGGGACCAGCAGCGGGTCGGCCTGGTGCACGCCCTCTGCCAGACCAGCGCGGCCACGCTGTTCCTAGGCTCGCTGGCGGCCCGGGCCGGGGGCCGGGCCGGCTACGGCCGGCTGCTGTCCGCCTCCGGGCTCGCGGTGGCCACCATCGGGACCTACCTGGGCGGCCACCTGGCGCTCCGGCTCGGCGCGGGTACCAGCCACGCCGAGCAGGTCAGCCACCTGGCCGGACTCGGCTGGCACGATCTGTGCGCTGTCGGCGACCTACCCGACCGGCGCCCGGTCAGGCGCCAGCTCGGTTACCTGTCCCTGCTGGTGTACCGGGCCGGTCCCGAGGTGAGCGTGTTGTCAGACCGGTGCTCGCACCTCGGCGGGCCCCTGCACCAGGGACGGATCACCGTGGAGCGGGGCCTCGCCTGCGTCGCCTGCCCGTGGCACGGATCCACTTTTGCCGTTGCCGACGGTACCGTCGTGCACGGACCCGCTACCGCCCGTCAGCCATCCTTCGAGACCCGCGTGACCGACAGCGGCCGGGTCGAACTCAGGCCCAGGCCCTGACCCGACCGGGCCGGATCCGGACGCAGGCGGTTCGGCGGACCGGCCGGTTGCGCCGGTGAAGAAACCGCCGAGTCCCTCCAGCGCCTTGCCGATCTCGCTCGGCACGATCCAGACCTTGTTGGCGTCGCCCTGAGCGATCTGCGGCAGCATCTGCATGTACTGGTAGGCCAGCAGGCGCTGGTCCGGATGGCCCTCGTGGATGGCCTTGAACACGGTGCTGATCGCCTCGGCCTGCCCCTTGGCCCGCGCCGCCTGCGCCCTGGCGTCGGCCTCGGCCCGGAGCACGGCCGCCTCGGACTCGCCGCGGGCCCGGAGCACCGCCGCCTGGCGCTCGCCCTCCGCGGTCAAGATGGCTGACTGCTTGGATCCCTCGGCGGACAAGATGGCGGCCCGTTTGTCGCGGTCGGCACGCATCTGCTTCTCCATCGAGTCCTGGATGGAGCCGGGCGGTTCGATGGCCTTGATCTCGACCCGGCCGACCCGTATCCCCCACTTGCCCGTCGCCTCATCAAGCTCCTTGCGCAGCAGGCTGTTGATCCGGTCCCGCGAGGTGAGCGCGGTCTCCAGGTCCATGCCGCCGACCACGTTCCGCAGCGTGGTCACGGTCAACTGCTCGACCGCGGTGATGTAGTTGGCGACTTCGTAGGTCGCTGCCCGAGCGTCGGTGACCTGGAAGTAGATGACGGTGTCGATGCCGACGACCAGGTTGTCCCGGGTGATCACCGGCTGCGGAGGGAAACTGACCACCTGCTCGCGCAGGTCAAGCAGCGGTCGCAGCCGGTCGACGAAAGGGGTCACCACGTTCAGCCCGGCGTGCAGGGTCCGGTGGTACCGGCCGAACCGCTCGACGATGCCGGCCATCGCCTGGGGCACGATGCGGATCGACTGGGTGACCACCGCCACCACCAGGACGACGAACACCACGAGCAGGATGATCGCGACGAGAGAGGACATGAGTCATCACTCCTGCGCCCGGCGCGAGTTTCCAGGTGTTCCGGGGTTTCCGGGCTTGGAGGCTACGTTACCGACCTCGAGCGCTTTCAGCCAGCAAACGGCAACTCAGCGTGCGCGCGCCGTCCAGCGCGACTGCCGGTGCTCGACTTCCAGCTGGATGCCGAAGCACCGAGACAGGTTCCGCGCGGTGAAGACCTCATCGATGGGCCCAGCCACCAGCACCGACCCGCGGCGCAGCAGCATCGCGTGGGTGAAGCCGTCGGGCACCTCTTCCACGTGGTGGGTGACCAGCACCATCATCGGCGCCTTGGGATCGCGGGCGAGCTGGGTCAGCCGGCGGAGCAGATCCTCACGGCCGCCCAGGTCGAGCCCAGCGGCCGGCTCGTCGAGCAGCAGCAGCTCCGGGTTGGGCATCAGGGCCCGGGCGATCTGCACCCGCTTGCGCTCGCCCTCGGACAGGGTGGCGAACTTGCGCCTGATCAGGTGGGCGCAGCCGAGCGCGTCCAGCAGCTCGACGGCGCGGGTGACGTCCGCCGAGTCGTACTCCTCCTTCCACCGGCCCAAGATGGCGTAGGAGGCGGTGAGCACCAGGTCGATGACCTTCTCCCCCGGCGGGACCTGCTCGGCGATCGAGGCGCTGGTCAGCCCGATCCGGGGCCGCAGGTCGAAGATGTCGACCTCGCCCATCTTCTCGCCCAGGATCTCGACCGTGCCCTGGGAGGGGAACGTCAGCGTGGCGGCGATCTGGAGCAGCGTGGTCTTGCCCGCCCCGTTGGGGCCGATGAGGATCCAGCGCTCGTCCCCGTGCGCCGTCCAGTCGACGTTGCGCAGCAGGACCGCCGAGTCACGCCTGACCTCGACGCCGCGCAGCCGCAGCACCTCGTCGGACATCAGGTCTCCTTGCTTCGCACGGCAGCGTGGATCCGCTGGCTCGATTGGCCGCCGAGACCGAACCTATGCCACCGCGCCCCGTCCGGCTCAGCCGGGTGCCGACCCGCCCGCGGTTAGCTTTCTCGTTCCTGGCGGACCGCGAGCAGCGCGGCCTGGGTGCGGTCCTGGACGCCGAGCTTGGCCAGCACCGAGCTCACGTGCGCCTTGACCGTCTTCTCCGCGATGCCCAGCGCCCGGGCGATCTCCCGGTTGGACCGGCCGTGGGTGAGTTCGGCCAGGACTTCGCGCTCCCGGCTGGTGAGCGCGTCCAGGCCCGTTCCGGGGCCGGCCGAACGCACCAGCGTCCCGGCCGCCTCGGCGGCCAGCAGCAGGTGGCCGTCGTGCACCGAGCGGATCGCGCGCACCAGCGCATCGGGGTCGACGTCCTTGTAGATCACCCCGGCGGCGCCCGAGCGCAGCGCCAGGCTCGCCAGGGCGGGTTCGGTGGCGCTGGTGAGGACCAGCACCCGGGCGGCGCTGTCGCGCGCTTTCAGCGCGCCGAGCACGGCTATGCCGTCCATGCCGGGCAGCTTGAGGTCGAGCAGGATCAGGTCGGGAGTGTGTTCGGCGGCGAGCGCGAGCGCGGTGTCGCCGTCACCGGCCTCGCCGGCCACCTCGATCCCGCCGGCGACCTCGAGCAGCACCCGCAGCCCCCGCCGGACCACCGGGTGGTCATCGACGATCAGCACGGAGATGGGCGGCGTCACCGCTCGCCTCCAGCTTTAACGGGCCCAGTCTTGACAGGCCCGGCCTTGACGGGGCCTGCCTTGACAGGGCCCGCCTTGACAGGGCCCGCCTTGACAGGGCCCGCCTTGATGGGCACCGTCATGCGCACCTGGGTGCCCGCCGGGCCAGAGCGGACGGTCAGCGCGCCGCCCGCCGCCGCCGCGCGCTCCCGCATCGATGCCAGCCCGAGGCCGCCGGACGGCAGCTCTGGCGCGAACCCGTGCCCGTCGTCGGCCACCTCGAGGACCACCCGGCGACCGGTCCGCGACAGGGCCACCCGGACGCTGCCCGCCCCCGCATGCCGCAGCGCGTTGTGCAGGGCTTCCTGCCCGACTCGGTACAGCGCCGACTCCACCGGGGTACCGAGCGCGGGCAGTTCGGCGGCGGTGAACGCGACCGGGATACCGTACGCCCGCCCGGCCAGAACCACGTAGCTTCGCATCGATCCGGCCAGCCCGGCGGCTTCCAGGTCGGGCGGGGCCAGGCCGTCGATCACCGCGCGCAGTTCGGCGTGCGCTTCCGCGCCCAGCGCGCCGACGACGTCGATCTCGGACTTGACCCGGGCCAGGTCGACCGGGTCCCGGCCCGCCAGCACCGCCGCGGCCCGGGCGTGCGCCCTGATGCTGAACAGCTTCTGCGTGACCGCGTCGTGCAGTTCCCTGGCCAGCCGGGAGCGCTCCTGCAGCACCGAGAGTTCCCGGCTGCGCTCGTACAGCCGGGCGTTGGTCAGCGCGATCGCCGCGTGCGCGGCGAACAGCGACAGGATCTCCTCGTCCCGCCCGGTGAAGCCGCGGCTGGCCGCCGCGGCGGGAATCTTGTTGGCGGCGAAGATGATGCCGAGTACCCGGTCGCCGTCCCGCACCGGCACCCCGAGGAAATGCGACATGTCCGGATGGGCGGCGGGCCAGCCCTCGAACCTCGGGTCGGCGCGGATATCCGCGAGCCGTTCCGGCTGGCCCTCGTTCAGCAGCACGGCGAGCATCCCGTGCCGGCGCGGCAGCGGGCCGATCGCCAGCCACTGCTCCGGCGACATCCCGTCCACCACGAACTCGGCGAACGAGTCACCCTCATCGGGCACGCCGAGCGCGGCGTAGCGGGCGCCGACCAGCGACCGCGCGGACCGCACGATCACCTGCAGGACGTCACGGACGGACATCTGCCGGTTGACCGAGAGCACCGCCTGGCTCACCTGGTAGAGCTCACTCAACCCATCGCTCATCTATCCGACGGTAGCCCGGCGGCGGGGGCGGCGCATCGGACGGCGGTCCTAGGACCATTGGCGCGGGCCGACCCGGCCGTGGGACCGATGTGCGGCCGCGGCGGAGCACCTAGCGTGCGAAGGCATGAACACACCGATAGCACTGATTACGGGGGCCTCTCGCGGTCTGGGCCGGGCCCTGGCGGCCGGCCTGGCCCGCGAGGGCTTTGCCCTCATCATCGACGCGAGGAACGCCGCCACGCTGGGCGAGGCGGCAGCGGCGCTACGGGCGGCGGGCGGTGACGTCACCGCCATCAGCGGCGACGTCACCGACCCGGCACACCGGGCCGCCCTGCTCAAGGCGGCGGCGGCCGCAGGCCGACTGGACGTCCTGATCAACAACGCCGGCACGCTAGGCGCCAGCCCACTGCCCGCGCTGGCCGATTATCCGCCCGCTGACCTGCGCACCGCTTTCGAGGCGAACGTGATCGCGCCGATCGCGCTGATCCAGCTGATGCTGCCGCTGCTGCGGACCAGCGGCGGCGCGGTGCTGAACATCACCTCGGACGCGGCCCGGGAGGCGTACGCGGGGTGGGGCGGCTACGGCGCCGCCAAGGCCGCCCTGGAGCAGGCGTCGAATGTGCTGGCGGCCGAGGAACTCGCCATCCGCGTCTGGTGGGCCGACCCCGGCGACCTGCGCACCGACATGCACCAGCAGGCCTTCCCCGGGCAGGACATCTCGGACCGGCCGCGACCCGAGTCGGTCGTCCCCGCGTTCGCCCGGCTTGTCTCGCAGCGGCTGCCGAGCGGCCGGTACCGCGCCGCCGACCTGATGCCGGCCGGCCGCAGCGCCGGCCTGGCTTACCGATCGGAGCTTTCATGACGGTCGATACCGACGCCGGGCTGGCCCATTTCGTGCTGCCCGCCGAGCGCGAGGCGCACGACCCGCCCGAGGCGCGCGGCCTGGCCCGCGACGGCGTGCGACTGCTGGTCAGCCGCCGCGCCTCCGGCGAGGTCAGCCATTACGGCTTCGCCGACCTGCCCGGCCTGCTGCTCCCGGGCGACCTGCTGGTGGTTAACACCACCGGCACGCTGCCGGCCCAGGTCCGCGCGGGCGGCGGGCTGGCCGTGCACTTCTCCACCGCCCGGCCCGATGGCACCTGGCTGGTCGAACTTCGTCAGCTGAAAGACAAGATCTCGATGCCAAACGGGCATGGCCGCCCCGGCCAGCTCATCCCCTTGCCTGCCGGGGCTTGGCTGACCCTGGAGGACCGCGCCACGGCCAGGCTCTGGCGGGCCCGGCTGTCGGTGGCGGTGGTACCCTACCTGCTCCGGCACGGCCTGCCGATCAGGTACTCCTACGTCCGGCGCGACTGGCCGCTGTCGTGCTACCAGACCGTGTTCGCGGCCCGGCCGGGCAGCGCGGAGATGCCGAGCGCCAGCCGCCCGTTCACCCCCGAGGTGGTCACCCAGCTAGCCACCCGCGGCGTGCTGATCGCCCCGCTCACCCTGCACTGCGGGGTGTCCTCGCTGGAAGCCGGCGAGGACCCGTACCCGGAGCCCTACGACGTCCCGCCCGCCACCGCCCGGCTGGTCAACCACGTGCGGGCGTCCGGCGGCCGGGTCATCGCGGCCGGCACCACCGTCGTCCGCGCGCTGGAGACGGCGGCGCTGCGGGCGGCTCCGGGACGCCTCGCGCCCGCCGCGGGCTGGACATCGCACGTGGTCACGCCGGAGACCGGGGTCCGGGCGGTGGACGGGCTGCTCACCGGCCTGCACGAGCCGCGCTCGTCGCACCTGCGGATGCTGGCCGCGTTCGCGGGCCCCGACCTGCTGGCCCGGTGCTACGCCGAGGCGATTAGCTCGGAATACCTATGGCACGAGTTCGGCGACGTGCACCTGCTGCTGCCCTAGCCTGCCCTAGCCCGGGTGGCCCGGCGCACGGGCAGCCCGGCCGGGCGGCCGCCGGGGCCGGTTGGGGTAGCCTGCCGCCGTGACTACTCTGCGGACCACCCTGCTCATCACGCTGACCGGCCGGGACCGGCCGGGGGTGACCTCGCGGCTGTTCGCCATCTTGGCCGGGTACCCGCTCACCGTCATGGACATCGAGCAGGTGGTGATCCGCGGCCGGCTGGTGCTCGGCGTCCTGCTCGGCTGCGACGCGCCGCCGGACCTGACCGGCATTCACGCCGGGGTGAGCGCGCTCGCCGCCGATCTCGGTCTGGAGGCCGAGATCACGACCGGCACAGACCGGCCGGGCTCCTCGTCGTCCTCGCCGGAATCTGCCCGGCCCGGGCGACTGCACGTCACCGTGCTCGGCAGCCCACTGGCGCCCGTCGCGATCACCGCCATCGCCGGCCGGATCGCCGCCAGCGGCGCCAACATCGACCGGATCAGCAGGCTCGCGCAGCGCCCGGTGACCTGCATCGAGCTGGACGTTTCCGGCGGGAACCCGGCCGTTCTCCGGGCCGACCTGGCCCGCGCCGCGGCCGAGCAGGGGGTCGACGTGGCGGTCCAGCGCGGCGGCCTGCACCGGCGGGCCATGCGGCTGATCGTGATGGACGTGGACTCCACCCTCATCCAGGACGAGGTGATCGACCTGCTGGCCGCCCGGGTCGGCTGCGCGCCCGAGGTGGCGAAGGTGACCGAGGCCGCGATGCGCGGCGATCTGGATTTCGCCTCGTCCCTGCGCGAGCGGGTGGCGCTGCTGGCCGGGCTGGAGGCTGGCGTCCTTGACGAGGTCCGAGGCGAGCTGCGGCTGACCCCGGGCGCGCGCACGCTGATCGGGACCCTGGGCGGCCTCGGCTACAAGTCCGGGATCGTCAGCGGCGGCTTCGTCCAGGTGATCGAGCCGCTGGCCGTCGAGCTCGGCATCGGTTACGTGGCGGCCAACGTGCTCGAGATCGCCGCCGGAAAGCTGACCGGGCGGCTCAGCGGTCCGGTCATCGACCGGGCCGGCAAGGCGGACGCGCTGCGCCGGTTCGCCGCGGACGCCGGTGTCCCGCTGTCCCAGACGGTGGCGATCGGCGACGGCGCCAACGACCTGGACATGATCGCCGCGGCCGGCCTGGGCGTAGCGTTTAACGCCAAGCCCGCGGTGCGCGACGCCGCGGACACCTCGCTGAGCGTCCCCTACCTGGACGCAGTCTTGTACCTGCTCGGCATCTCCAGCGAAGAAGTCGCCGCCGCCGCGGACATCGGCGGGTCCTAGGCTGTCGCACAGCCGCGCGCTGAGCGGCCAGCCCGGCCGATTACCTGCTCGTCGTATACGAACATAAGCCACAAAAGCCACGGACTGCCTCCGCTTATCGCGGAAGATTTGCGCTTCGTGGAAAGTTTTGTGGACCCCAGTACCCACAATCGTCCGCGGAACCAAAATCATCCACGAAAAACTGCTGCTGAACAGCAGGATGTGCGACTGGCGAGACAGGCTTGCCCCCTGGGGCACGCGGGACGCGCAAGGAGCAGGCGAACCCTAGCCAAAAGCCCGGGTCGCAGGTCTGGCCGGACCTGCGACCCGGGCTTGGTTGAGCCGGGCGGAACGCCTACCCGGCTTGGTTGAGCCGGGCGGACGCCAACCCGGCTTGGTTGAGCCGGGCGGAGCAGCTACTCGGGTCGCTTGACTGCGGCCGTGCGATCCTCGGCGTCGCCGCGGGCCGCGGCGGCCGCGATGTCGGCGCCCGAGACCGGGCTGACGCCCTCAACCGCCGGGGAAGTCGCGCCGCCCACCTCAGTGGTCGCTGGCGCGGCACCGCCGATACCGGCGGAGCGGCGCTTGGAGACCACGATGGCCCCGATCACGATGATCACGGCGCCCAGGCCCACGCCGACCCGCAGGCCGATGTTGCTGCTGTATTCCACCACGGTCGGCGCGATCAGCAGCGCGACCAGGTTCATCACCTTGATCAGCGGGTTGATGGCGGGTCCGGCGGTGTCCTTGAACGGGTCTCCCACGGTGTCGCCGATGATCGTGGCCTCGTGGGCCGGGGAGCCCTTGCCGCCGTGATTGCCATCTTCGACCAGCTTCTTGGCGTTGTCCCAGGCGCCACCGGAGTTGGCCAGGAAGACCGCCATCAGGACCCCGGCCGCAATCGCGCCGGCCAGGTACGAGCCGAGCGGCGCGTAACCGAGCGCGAAGCCGACCGCGATCGGGGTCAGGATGGCCAGGATGCCAGGCGTGGCCAGCTCGCGGAGCGAGTCCTTGGTGCAGATGTCGACGACCCGGGCGTAATCGGGCTTCTCGGTGTAGTCCATGATCCCGGGATGGGTCCGGAACTGGTTCCGAACCTCCAGCACGACCCGCTGGGCCGCCCGGCCCACGGCCATGATCAGCAGGCCGGCGAACATGAACACTACCGAGGCGCCGATGATGACCCCGACCAGGACGTTCGGCTTGTCCACCGACAGGTTGAAGGTGCCCGCGGCCGCGCCGAGCTTGTCCTTGACCGTGGTGTCGAACGCGCCGAACAGGGCGGTGGCCGCGAGCACGGCGGTGGCGATCGCGATGCCCTTGGTGATCGCCTTGGTGGTGTTCCCGATCGCGTCCAGCTGCGTCAGCACCTGCGCGCCTTCACCCTCGACGTCACCCGACATCTCGGCGATGCCCTGCGCGTTGTCAGTGACCGGGCCGAACGAGTCCATGGTCACGATCACGCCGACCGTGGTGAGCAGGCCGGTGCCGGTCAGCGCCACCGCGAAGAAGGCGATCTGGGCGTTGTTGTAAGCGAGCAGGTAGGCGCCGAAGACCGCGGCGCCGATCAGCAGCGCCGCGTAGACGGCCGACTCCATCCCGGTCGAGATCCCGGACAGGATGACCGTGGCCGCGCCGGTCTCCGAGCTGTCGCCGATGTCACGCACCGGCTTGCGGGTGGTCTCGGTGAAGTACCCGGTCAGCAGCTGGATGGCGCTGGCCAGCACGATGCCGATGAGCACCGCGCCGATCGCCAGCACGCGCGGGTTCCCGGCGTGGAGGTGGACCGCGAGGCTGGTTACCCCCTTCAGGTCGCTGAACTTGGTGGGCAGATACCAGAACGAGGCCCCGATGACCAGCACCAGCGAGATGACCGCGGAGACGAAGAAGCCGCGGTTGATGGCGGTCATGCCGCTCCGGTCGCCCTTGCGCGGCTCGACCAGGAAGATGCCGATCACGGCGGTGATTACGCCGATCATCGGCACGATCAGCGGGAAGACCAGGCCCGCGTTCCCGAACGCCACCTTGCCGAGCAGGAGCGAGGCGACCAGCATCACCGCGTACGACTCGAACAGGTCCGCGGCCATGCCCGCGCAGTCGCCCACGTTGTCGCCCACGTTGTCGGCGATGGTGGCGGCGTTGCGCGGGTCGTCTTCCGGGATGCCCTTCTCGACCTTGCCGACCAGGTCGGCGCCCACGTCCGCGGCCTTGGTGAAGATACCGCCGCCGACCCGCATGAACATGGCCAGCAGCGCGGCGCCGAAGCCGAAGCCCTCGAGAACGTCGGGCGCGTTCGCCTTGAAGATCAGCACCACCAAGGCGGCACCGAACAGGCCCAGACCGACCGTGAACATGCCCGCCACGCCCCCGGTGCGGAACGCGATCCGCATGGCCTGGCGCTGACCGCCGCCGGCCTCGCGGGCCGCCGCGGCGACCCGGACGTTGCCGCGCACCGCCAGCGACATCCCGGTGAACCCGGTGAGCGCGGAGAACCCGGCCCCGACGAGGAAGAAGATGGAACGGCCCCACCGCACGCCCGCGTCATCGGCGGGCAGCAGCAGCAGGACGAAGAAGATAATCACCACGAACACGCTGAGGGTCCTGAACTGGCGGCGCAGGTAGGCAGCCGCGCCTTCCTGCACCGCCAGGGCGATCTCCTGCATCTTGGCAGTGCCCTGGCTGGCCGCGAGCACCTCCCGCACCAGCAAGCCGGCCACGCCGAGCGCGAGCAGGGCGACGACCGCGACGACCACCACCCAGGTCAGGTTGGAGCCGCTCACGCTGACGGGGTTCGCCGCTAGCGCCGGGAGACTTGACATTCGACCTCCTGGAATCCGAACGGAACGTCATTGCCGATCGGGGACTAAACGAGTGGCCGGGAGTCTACGCACGGACGGCCCGAACAATGAACACCGGACCGCCTCTAACAGTTCCGTAATAATTTTGTTATTCCCACAATACAGAAGCGTAACTTAGAGCGCGGCGAACGGCACATCCGGATGCGAACGGCACATCTGAGTGACAACAGGGCACTCGTGGACTTGGCGGAGTGCGGCAGGTTCAGGCCGTGATGGCCGACGGCCAGCTCATCCGGACGCTCACGCCCGCGCTCGTCGACGAAACGTGCACGTCATCGGCCAGTCCGGAGATCACGGCGAGCCCGAAGCCGACCGGGATCATCCCGCTGTCCCCGCCGTCTTCCTCATGGGCGACCTCAATGAGGCCGCCGTGGCCCGCGCCGTTGCCATTGGCACCACGCGGGGGGGAGGGGTCGGAAGAGGCGCCGGGGGCAGCGGGAGCGTGATCGCTCACGACCACCACGAATCGTTCGCCCTGGTCGGTCATCTCGATCCGGACCGGCTCGGCCGGGCAGTGCCGCTGGTGCGCCTCGACCGCGCGCGAGCAGGCCTCGCCCACGGCCAGGCGCACCTCATTAAGCAGTGCTTCGTCTACGCCGCTGCGCCGCGCGACCGCGGCGGCAACAAGCCGGGCGGTACGAACGTGCGCGGGCAGCGGCGTGAACGTGACTTCGACGGTGGCCATCTTGGGCAGGCCCGACCGCGTTATTTCTCGAGCTTCTTGGCCGCGATGGCCTGATCCACTGTCTCGTGGATGCCGAAAACCTTCGTCAGCCCGGTAATCCTGAAGATCTTGAGTATCCGCTCCTGCGTGCAGACGAGATCCAGGGAACCGTCGTGTGCGCGTACCCGCTTCAGCCCGCCAACCAGCACTCCGAGACCGGTGGAGTCCAGGAACTCAACCTTCTCCATGTTGACGACGAGCTGATAGTTGTTCTTGTTGACGAGATCGATGAGCAGCTCACGGAGCCGGGGCGCCGTGTAGACATCGATCTCGCCTTCGACATCGACGACTTCGATGCCATCCTTGTTGTAGTGACCCAGCTTCAGATCCACAAATCCTCCAGCGCCATGCAAGGCGTCATCTCAACGTCCCGCCCCGGCGCGCGGGCTAACGTACCCAGGGCCTGGGGCGCGATCCTTTGCGGCATTCAACCACGCTCTGATGTCATGTCTATACGAAATCATGCCTCCGAGCATCCCCCTACGGATGACACACTGAAATCCTCGTGTCTATCACCACGCCCGTTCCGCCGACCGGACCTCTGACTTACCCGGCAGAATTTGCCGCCGGGCGGCCGGCCACCGCGCCCGCCGGGAACCTTACTATGCCCGCCGGGGCCGTTCCCATGCCGGCCGGGGCGGAGAATCGCGCTCTTGGCATATTGCTTGACGACGCGCGGGCCGGCCGGTCCACGTGGCGCACATCCCGGCCCGCCCGGGTAGCGAAGTCCCCTGGCCACCGTGGGTTCCGGCCGAGGTCGTCGGCGCCTTCGGCGCCCGGGGCATCAGCGCCCCCTGGACCCACCAGGCCATCGCCGCGTCGCACGCCCAAGCCGGCCGCAACGTGATCATCTCCACCGCCGCCGCGTCGGGCAAGTCGCTCGGATACCTGCTGCCCGCGCTGACGTCGGTGCTGGCGGGCGACACTGTGCTCTATATCACTCCCACGAGGGCACTCGCGGCCGACCAGCTCGCCTCGATCCGGGCCCTGGGCCTACCCGGCGTGCAGGCCGCGACCCTGGACGGCGACTCGACCCGGGCCGAACGGGCCTGGGCGCGCAGCCACGCCAGGTACCTGCTTACCACCCCGGACATGCTGCACCGTGCGTTGCTGCCCGGGCACGCACGCTGGTCAGGTTTCTTCAGCCGGCTGCGGTTCGTGATCATCGACGAATGCCACGGCTACCGGGGCGTCTTCGGCTCGCACGTGGCCCAGGTGCTCCGCCGGCTGCGCCGGGTGGTGGCGCACCACGCCCCGCCCGGCGAACGGCCCGGGTCCGGCGAACCGCCCGCCGGGTCCGGCGAACGGCCCGCCGGGTCCGGCGAACGGCCCGCCGGGTCCCGCCCGGTGTTCGTGCTCGCCTCGGCCACGGTCGGCACGCCGGGCGTCTGCGCCCGGTTGCTCACCGGGCTCGACGCCGTGGAAGTGACCGATGACGGCTCACCGCGCGGGCCGCTCGCCTTTGCGCTCTGGGAACCGCCGCTGACCGATGCCCGCGGCGAGGCCGGAGCCAGGCTGCGCCGGACGGCCACCGCACAGGCCGCGGATCTGCTCGGCAGACTGGTAGCCGAGAACGTCCAGACGCTGGCCTTCATCAGGTCCCGGCGCGGCGCCGAGGCGGTCGCGCTCGCGGCCCGCAGATCGCTCACGCCTGACACCGGCCACGCGAAGGTCGCGGCCTATCGCTCGGGGTACCTGCCCGAGGACAGGCGGCGCCTCGAGGCGGCGCTGTCCGACGGCCGCCTGGTCGGGCTCGCCACCACCACCGCGCTGGAACTCGGCGTGAACATCACCGGCCTGGACGCGGTACTCATCGCCGGGTGGCCGGGGACCTGGGCCTCACTGTGGCAGCAGGCGGGCCGCGCTGGGCGCAGCGGAAGGTCCGCGGCCGCGGTACTCATTGCCCGAGATGACCCCCTGGACACCTACCTGGTGCGGCATCCGGAAATGCTGCTGAGCCATCCGGTAGAGGCCACCGTGCTAGACCCGGCCAACCCGTACGTGCTGGCCCCGCATCTGTGCGCCGCGGCCGCCGAGCTGGCTCTGACCGAGCAGGACCTGGAGATCTTCGGCCCGGCGGCACGCCAGGTCGTCGATGACCTGACCAGTTCGGGCCGCCTGCGCAGGCGGCAGGCGGGCTGGTTCAGCATGCGCCGGGACGCAACCGCGGCGGCCGGTCTGCGCGGCGCTGGGCTGGCTCCGGTCCGGGTGGTGGAGGAAGCGACCGGCCGCCTGGTCGGCACCGTGGACGAGCCGTCCGCCCACCTGATCGTCCATGACGGTGCCGTCTACATCCACCAGGGCGACAGCTACCTGGTGCGGCGGCTTGACCTCGCCGACCGGGTGGCGCTGGTCGAACCGGGCGATCCCGGGTACACCACCACAGCCAGGGACGTAACCGAGGTCGAGCTGCACGGCGAACTGCGGCAGATGAGCTGGGACGAGGCCGAGATCTGTTTCGGCGATGTCCAGGTGACCCGTCAGGTGGTCAGCTTTACCAGGCGCCGCGCCGACACCGGCGCCCCGCTCGGTGAGACGCCGCTTGACCTGCCGCCGCGCCAGCTGCGGACGCGGGCCGTCTGGTGGACCGTTTCCGCCGCGCAGCGGGACCGGCTCGCCGCCGCCGGAGTCGACCTCGGCGGAGCCGCACATGCCGTCGAACATGCCTCGATCGGCCTCCTGCCGCTGTTCGCCACCTGCGATCGCTGGGATGTCGGCGGCGCGTCGGCCGACCTGCATCCGGCCACCGGAAGGCTCACCGTCGTCGTCTATGACGGCCACGACGGTGGCGCGGGCTTCGCTGAACGGGGCTTCCAGGCCGCCCCGGACTGGCTCCGCGCCACCAGGCAGGCCATCTCGAGCTGTGACTGCGAGGCGGGCTGCCCTTCTTGCGTGCAGTCGCCTAAGTGCGGAGCCGCCAACCACCCGCTCTCCAAGCGGGGGGCGGTCGCCCTGCTCGACATCCTTCTCGGCGGATGTCCCGGCGGCTGAAATATAAAAGCACGTCGTTGTTTCGGGCTTTTGGTGTCTTCAGGGTGCTCGGGGGTCTTCGAGGGCGCTAAGGGGTTAAAACGGGCACAATCGGTAACCAGTCGAAACATTCGCCGATGGGCAAGGTTTTGCCATGGCGAACATGCACAGAAAACCCGAACGGTCAAGCGGCGCGGGGACACCAATGCGTCACAAGTGAACAAAGGGAACGGGCTGGCGAAGAGCCGGGAAAAGGAGGCGGGCCCAGCCGGGGGGGAGAGCTGGGCCCGCGTGTACGGTCCGGCCCTGGGGGGGGAGGCCGGCGCCGTCCTTATAGAAAGCTTATCCGCAAAGGGCTCTCGGATCGACACCGGGGGTCGTATCGGCCACCGGTCCCGTATCACCGCACGCGCCCTCATGCGGCTTCAGCCAATCGAATTACAACATATGCCGCAGGACCTGAGAAGGCCTTATGCCTAGATCACTACGAGATGGTAAGGATTTTTTTGCGGGTATCACTATGTAAGATTCCGCTGGCCGGCCCGGGTTCCGGCTGCCCGACACTGTCCGTTAACAGGGCGAGATCCGGTCCGGTATACGATCCTAGCTGTGCATATACCACGAAATAAGCCGGTACGGAACCGGCATGGGATGCCCGCCGAGCCAGTAGTTGACGGCATGTGATCGGCGGGACTGATTGAGATCACGAATCGGTTACGTGTCAGGTCTTTTCAGGCCGACGATTTAGTCGTAGAACTGTGGTACGGGCGCTTGAGCGTCCGGGCACGTCAGCCAGGTACCCACGCGCGACCAGCCGCGGGAGGCGTGTCAGGCCAGGTCAGACGACCTGACTGACGGAGAAGGTGCACGCTTGGTAGCCAGGTTTGACGTGGCTTTCGCAGCGGCGCCCCGGCCAGGGGCGCCGCTCGCTGTTTCTGGCCCGGCATAAGCTGCTCAGCTTCCTCCGGGCGGAGCCGGCCGGGTCCCTCCGGGCGGAGCCGGCCGGGTCCCTCCGGGCGGAGCCGGCCGGGTCCCTCCGGGCGGAGCCGGCCGGGTCCCTCCGGCCGGAGCCGGCCGGGGCGCTTGGGGTCCTTTGGTCAGGCCGGGCGGGAAAGCTCCCCGAGTGGTCCACGTCCGGCGGTCGGCTATCGGCGGAAATCGTGGCCTATATCCGGCAATCTTCAGATACCGAGATTAATCTGACGCCTGGCGAGGCCACGACGGCCGGACCGGACAACTGATCATCAGACGGTCCAGGGAGAAATCAGCACCCTGGCGTGGCGGAAAACGCCGATTCGGGCTGGGGCGCTGCCATGATGGCGATCAACAACGCTAGCCTTGGACTTTGGCCTCACCTGCTCTCGCCCCGAGGAGATATCGGCTGCGGATGCCGAATCGCCGTGCGGAGCACGGATAGTGGTCCGCACGATGGGAGATGGACGCGATGGTCCGCAGCGAGACGTCGGAACCCGCCGACGGTGATCAGTCACTAGGGGATCTCGTGGCCCTGGCGGCCAAGGACGTCTCCCAGCTGATCAGGTACGAGATCGACCTGGCCAAGACCGAGTTTCAGGCCGACGCGAAGCGCGTCGGCCTGGCCATCGCGCTGACCGTGATAGCTGCCTTCGTGGGCTGCCTGGTGCTTGTGCTGGTCTGCTTCGCCTTCGCCTACGGCCTCGTCGCCCTCGGTATCTGGGAATGGGCGGCCTTCCTCATCACCGCGGGCACCTGCGTGCTGCTGGCGGTGGCGGCGGTGGGCATCGCGTACTTGAAGCT
Source organism: uncultured Actinomycetes bacterium (assembly GCA_963758795.1). Classification (GTDB taxonomy): domain Bacteria; phylum Actinomycetota; class Actinomycetes; order Streptosporangiales; family Streptosporangiaceae; genus Palsa-504. The sequence continues at coordinate 110,804 of CAVWXG010000015.1, read as the reverse complement.
GCGGCACCTGTCTGGCTTGCGGAAGACGAGGAAAACCGTCAGCGAGGGACTCGGCATGCTGCTCCACGACGGCCAGCAGCCCGAGATCACCGCCCGCCAGCCTCGGTGAGGTGAGCGCAATGACCGTCGGCGCCGATGCCGCTATCGCGATCAGCGGCCCGTGGACACACCGGTCGGTCAGCGCGAACGGCACCCGTTTCCACGTCGCCGAAGCCGGCGACGGGCCGCTAGTGCTCCTGCTGCACGGCTTCCCCGAGTTCTGGTGGACCTGGCGCCACCAGCTGGCCGACCTGCCCAAAGCGGGTTTCCGCGCGGCCGCGGTGGACCTGCGCGGCTACGGCGGCAGCGACAAGCCGCCCCGCGGCTACGACCTGGTCACGGCGGCCTCCGATGCGGCCGGCCTGATCCGGGCCATGGGGGAAGCCAACGCGATCGTGGTCGGCCATGGTCTCGGCGGACTGATCGCCTGGACGGTGGCCGCCTACTACCCCAAGGTAGTCAGGCGGCTCGCGGTCGTGTCGATGGCGCATCCGCTGCGGATGCGGACGGCGGTGTTCACCGACCCGCTCGGCCAGGGCCGCCAGATGGGTTACGCGCTCGGCTTCCAGCTGCCCGTCCTGCCCGAGCGCCAGCTGCTCAAGAACGGCGCCTTCCGGGTAGGGCGGATGCTCGAGGCCTGGTCCGCGCCAGGCTGGCCGGATCCGCAGACCGAGCAGACCTACGCCAGGGCGATGCGGATACCTTCGGTGGCCCACTCGGCGCTTGAATATCACCGCTGGCTCGCGCGCAGCGGAGTGCGGCCCGATGGGCTGCGCTACGCGCGGCACATGCGCGCCCCGATCCAGGCCCCGACCCTGCACCTGCACGGCGCGGCGGATCCCTGTGTGCTGCCGCAAACCGCTCGCGGTGCCGGGCGCTATGTCGACGGCCCTTACCGCTGGCGGGTGATCGACGGCGCCGGGCATTTTCCGCACGAGGAACTGCCGGACGTCTTCGACACCGAGCTTTCCGGCTGGCTGGCCGACCCGGAACCGGAACGTTGAGCAGGGACCGCGACCCGGCAGGCAAGCCGCGGAACGCGCGCCCCCGCGACGCGCTCGGGCGTCCGCTCCCCCGCGCGGAGGCCGGCCTGGCCATGATCCCTGACGAACTCGCCCTCGCCGGACCGGACGCGGCCAGGCTCGCCGATGAGCTGCTGGGCGCCGGGCGCCCATTTCACGCGCATGAGGTCCTCGAGGCATCGTGGAAGTCCGCGCCACCGCACGAACGCGATCTCTGGCAGGGCCTCGCCCAGCTCGCAGTCGGGCTGACGCATGCGTACCGGGGCAATGCCCGCGGCGCGGTCACGCTGCTCAGGCGGGGCGCCAACCACGTCCGCGAGTACCAGGGCCTGGTTGAGTCGGCGGCCGAGGGCGGCCGTCCGTACGGCATCGACATCGCGGCGGTCCTGGCGGCCTGCGACGACCTGGCCGCGCGCATCGAACGGCGAGGACTGGCGGACATCCCCGCTGCAGACCTCCGGCCGCGCCTGCTGACCCCATCCGAAGCTGACGGCACTGGCGGCGCCTAGCCCATGGCGGCCGCCCGGGGGGTGCCTAGCCCATGGCGGCCGCCCGGGGGGTGCCTAGCCCATGGCGGCCGCCCGGGGGGTGCCTAGCCCATGGCGCCTAGCCCTGCAGCCTTGGCTCGGGCGCACCCGCGGTCGACTCCTGGGTCACATTAGCCTTATCCGTCTCCTTGCTCGCACCTGCCAAGAGTTAGCGGAATTTTCCGTGGAGGATTTTGGCTTGGTGGAGAGTTTTGGGTACTCGGATACACCAAACCTTCCGCGGAACCCAAATCGTCCACGATAAACGCAGAGCTCTCCGTGTGTTTTGCCGCTTATGTTCGCATATAGCTGGCTGGTGGCCGACTGCGTTTGCCGGTAAGCGCACGATTGTGCGTTCAGCAGGAGATGTCGTCGTACGTTCAGGGGGAGATCAGTCGCCTGTACGTGGGACGGGCGGTCCAGCAAGTGCAGAGCGTGGTGCCGACGTCAGTGCTGCTTAGTCGCAGCCCATGGTGGAGACGGCGGTGGTGGCCTGGGCGCCCGCGCTGGCGTCGGCGGACACCTGGGCCGCGGTGAGCGCGAAGCCGGTGTCGGACACCCCGACGGCAGCGGCGAATACCACGCCGTCGACGGTGCCCTGCGGCGACAGGAGCGGACCGCCCGAGTTGCCCGACTCGACCAGCGCCCTGATCTCGTAGATCTGGCGGGTCACCGTGCTGGTCTGGTAAATGTTCGGGCCCTGCGCGTTCTGGATGTCGCCGATCCGGGCCGGCACGGTGTGCAGTACCTGGGCGTCAAGCGGGTAGCCCGCGACCACCGCGTTATCGCCCGGATTGGCCGGGCCGGCGAACTGCAGCGGCGCCAGGTCAAGCCCGGGCACGTAAAGGACGGCCACGTCGACCTGCGGGTCGTAGAACACCACCTGGGCCGAGAAGGTGGTTCCCGCGGCAGTGGTCACCGTCTGCCGGGCTGTGACCCCCGCGACCACGTGCGCGTTGGTGAGGATGTGGTCAGCGGAAATGACGAATCCGGAGCCCTCGATGGAGCGCTGGCAACTCGGGGCCACCCCCTGCACCCGCACCACCCGGCTGCGGGCCGCCAGGAATCCCGGACTGTCGAGCACGGCGTTGTCCGGAGCCGGGATCGACAGAATACGTTCGGCACCGATGCCGCTGAACACCTCGGCGTAGGCGCTGTTGCTGGCCAGCATCCTGCGGAAGTCAGAGAACGTGGTCCTGGCGGGCGAGGGCATGAACTTGTCCAGCGTCTGGAGCGCCAGCGAGTTGTTCACCTGCTGATCCACCAGCGGGAACGGCGACCCGACCAGCACCGAGCCGACCACCCAGGCGATGAGCAGCACGGACACCACGCTGACCGCGGCGCCGCCCACCGAGTCGAGCAGCGTCGCCGACCGCCAGGTCACCGTGGACCGCATCGCCGCGCCGACGGAGGACGCGATGAACTGCCCGAGCACGGCGAAACTCACCAGCAGGACTACGGCGATGACATCCTGCTGGGTCTGCCCGCCGACCAAGGCCCGCGAGATGTCCGGCCCGTACTCCGCGCCGAGCAGCGCACCGCCGACGAAGCCGAAGAAGCTGAGTACGCCGACGATGAAGCCCTGCCGGTACCCGGAGACCGCAAACGCGGCGACAACCACGATCAAGATGAGGTCGAGCACATCACCGCGCACGCCCCTAACCGTATAGCTTTCCGCTCACTATCGGGCGCGTCCGCGACGTTCACAGGTCCGTGACCCTGGCCGTGTCCCATGGCTTCTCCCAGCCGGCCAGCGCGAGCAGGCGGTCCACCAGCACGGCGGTGAACCCCCAGATCAGCATCCCCCTGACGCGGAAAGCGGGAGTGGTCCGCCCGTCGGGCACGCGCACCATCAGCCGGACGGCGGGGTCAGCTAGCTCGGCAAGGCCGACTCGTTCCACCGCGGCCACCTCGCCGACGTCGACCGGCGCTACCGCGGACGGCTGCCGCCACCACCCGAGCACGGGAACGACCCGGAATCCTGTCCGCTCGATGTAGAGCTCAGGCAGGGTGCCGACCACGTCGACGCCGTCCGGGTCCACGCCCACCTCCTCGGCCGCCTCCCGCAGCGCGGCCTCGACCGGTCCCTCTCCGGCGTCGATGGACCCGCCGGGGAAGGCAGGCTGGCCTGCGTGCAGCCGGAGCTCCCGGCTGCGCTGGATGAACAGGAGATCGGGACCGCCCGGGCCGTCGGCGAACAGGATAAGCACCGCCGACGGCTTGCCGCCGCGCTCGGGCGGCGTGATCAGCGGGGGTATCTCCATCGCCCCGGCCGCGGCCGCCAGCTCGCGCAGCCACGCTGGCACGGGCCCGACCGGGGCAAGCCGCCGGCTCGCGGTCATGAGAACGGGCCGGACTTGACGAGCTTGGCGGCTACCTCCGGATCGACTGGCCCCGCACCGAAAGAAGGGCAGAGGGCGGCCAGTGCGCAAGCACCGCAGGCAGGCCGGCGCGAGTGACAGACCCGCCGGCCGTGCCAGATCAGGCGCTGCGACAGGTCCGTCCAGTCCTTGCGCGGGATCAGCGTGGCCACCTCGGCCTCGACCTTCTCCGGCTCGGTACTCGTGGTCCAGCCGAACCTGCGGGCCAGTCGCCCGAAGTGGGTGTCCACGGTGATGCCAGGAGTGCCGAAGGCGTTCCCGAGTACCACGTTCGCCGTCTTCCTGCCCACGCCGGGCAGCGTGACCAGGTCCCGCAGCCGCTTCGGCACCTCGCCGCCGAACCGCTCGCACAGCGTCTGCCCGACGCCGATCAGGCTGTTCGCCTTGGCGCGGTAGAAGCCGGTCGACTGGATGATCTTCTCGAGCTCGTCGCGATCAGCGGCCGCGTAGTCCGCCGCGGTGGTGTACCGCGAGAACAGGATCGGAGTCACCATATTGACGCGCTTGTCGGTGGTCTGCGCGGACAGGATCGTTGCGACCAGCAGCTCGAGCGGGGACGTGAAGTCCAATTCGGTGTGGGCGTCTGGATAGAGCAGGGCTAGTTCCCTGTTGATCCGGCGCGCTCGTCTGACCAGGGCGGTATGCGAAGGGAGCTCCGTGGACACGGCTCCAGCTTAGGGCCCGCCGGACGGGTTAGCTGCGGGCCGGGAGCGGCCGGCCGGGACCACGGCATCTCAGCGACGGGACTCACGCCCCCGCACCTGGAAACCTGCGAAGTCACGGTGTACGCCTGAGTCAGCGCTGGTCACGTTCGGGATGTGCCGCGCATTTGGACGGGTCGTACGGGCCGGGTCTGAGCTGGGCCACCAGCTGGCCCGCCCGGGGACTGGCCGGGTCGAGGTGACGGCCGAGTACCACGATCGCGACACGCCGGGCACCGGCCAGCTTGAGCGCGGCCGCGGCGGACTGAGCGCTGGCGCCCGATACCCAGCTGTCGTCGATCAGCAGGACGTCAGCTCGCGCCACTGTCCGTTCTGCATAAAATCGCTGAATGTCCAGGTCGCGGCCCTGGCGGCCCGGCCGCATGGCCAGCCGGGTCAGCGGTAGGCGCAGGTACGGTGACGTCAGCTCGAGCAACGGGGACGGCCCGGGGCGGCCGCACCCGGTCGGCACCACGGCCAGGCGGCTGGGCCCGGCCATGCCCGCGTGCCGCCAGACACAGGGCCCGTGATCGTGCAGGAAGGTGAGCAGCAGCGCCAGCACCCCGGCGCGCGCGGCGGCGCTCGGCGTCCGCCAGGACTTATAGCGCCACAGATCGGCGGCCGCGGCCGTGCCCTTGACCGCGTAGGAGATGGGCACCACGGCGTCGGCGAGCAGGCCAGGACCGAGCAACCCATGGCGTCCGCATTGATAGCAGCGGGCAAGTCCGGGCCGGACCGGCCCCCGGCAGATAAGGCAGACGGCCGGGGATCCCGGCGGAGTTGACGCAGCGGCCGGCGATCCGGGCGGAGACGGATGAGAGGGCCGCACCAGATTCGCCTCGACCGGATAGACCGCGGGCATGGCCGACCGCAGCCACCGCCGCACGATGTCCCAGCTCTCGGTATCCGACGCGAACATGCGCTGATGTTACGGATAACCACTGTCAAAACACCGCTGTGACTCGCCCGGATGGTCCCGGTGGTCTGGCCGCGAGGCTGGCGTTACGCAATTCATAACCGATCGGGCCATTACCGCGTGGCCACGGTGACGCGGGCAGGCGAATCTCGCCTTTTAGGCGCGCCTGCTGACCCGTCATGCGGCACAATGATCCGTGCCAGTAAGGCGGCGGCCGCGAGCGCGGCATTGCCGCTGCCTGATGCGACTCACGGTAAGGACTGCGTGTGACCGACAGGAGCGAGATCGTAATGCCGGGGGGTCGTTCGATCCGCTCGGCTATACGCTGTGACTGACGGTGCGGACGTCCGCACGCTCACGTCCGGAGTCGTCTACGAGGATCACTGGATGCGGCTGCGGCGGGACGAGATCGAACGGCGCGACGGTTCCCGCGGCACGTACGCGTTCGTCGAGAAGCCCGACTTCGCGCTCGTCATCCCGGCCGAGAACGACGGCTTCCACCTGGTCGAGGAATTCCGCTACCCGATCGGCCGGCGCACCTGGTCGTTCCCGCAGGGCGGCTTCCCGCACGGGCAGACGGGCCAACCCGAGGAACTCGCCCGGCTGGAACTGCTGCAGGAAACCGGGCTGCGGGCCCGGCGCCTGGTCAAGCTCGGGTGCCTCAACTGCGCGCACGGCATCAGCAGCCAGGGGGGACATTTCTTCCTGGCGACCGAGCTCGAGCCGGGCACGCCGGCACGAGAGCACGAAGAGCAGGACATGCGCCAGGAATGGTTGCCGAGGACCAGGTTCGAGGAAATGATCACCGAGGGCGTCATTACCGACGACTCCACCGTCGCCGCCTACGCCCTGCTCCTGCTCCACGAGCGCGTTATTAACGCCCGCGCCTGAGCCGCCGACCCGCTGCCTCAACTCGTCACGTTATGACGGGGCGCGATAAGAAGGGCCCATGAAGGACGAGCACGAGGACGCGGAGGCGGCGGCGGCCCGGCGCCGCAATCACTGGGTCAATCACATCGCCCGGCATGCCGATACCAAGCCCGACGCCGTGTACCTCCGCTTCGAGGGCCGTTCGACCACGTGGTCACAGCTCAAGCAGCGGGTAACGGCGGTGGCGGCCGCGATGGCGCGGCGCGGCGTCGGGACCGGGGACCGGGTGGCTATCATGATGACGAACCGTCCCGAGTTTCTCGAGACGATGTTCGCCGCCAATGCCCTGGGCGCGATCGCCGTGCCGGTCAATTTCCGGCTCAGTCGTGAGGAGATAGCCTTCATCCTCACCGATTCCGGGGCAGGACTCCTGGTCGTGGACGCCACCACCGGCCCGGCCGCAGCGGCGGCCCGGGCCGTGTGCCCGCACGAGATCGCCTTCGTGTCGGCCGGTGTCACCGACGGCGCCGAGCCCTATTTTCTTGCGTCGCCAGGGCCGGACGGGCAGCCGGCGTATTTTCCGATGTCGCCGGGCCCGGACGGGCAGCCGGCGGTCGACGTGCCCGAAGACAGTGCCGCCGTGATCATGTACACCTCGGGCACCACGGGCCGCCCCAAAGGGGCGGTGCTCTCCCATCAGAACCTGCAGTGTCAAGCGCTCACGATGATCCGGGCCTGGCGTATGTTCGACGACGGCGAGGTCAACCTCTGCTCTTCACCGCTGTTCCACATCGCCTCCGTCGGCGGCGTGGCGCCGCTGGTGCTCATCGGCGGAACGACGGTGCTGCTGCCGAGCGGCAACTTCAACGCCGCGGCCACGCTGGAGCTGATGGCGGCCGAACGGATCACGAGCATGTTCCTGGTGCCCACGCAATGGCAGCTGCTCTGCGCCGACCCGTCGCTGCCGCACCGCGACCTGTCCGCCTTGCGCACGGTGTCCTGGGGTGCGGCGCCGGCTACCACGACGCTGCTGAAACCCGGCGGCCACGGCGGAGGCGTTTCGTGGCGGCTGGTTCCACTCCGGGGACCTCGTCCGGGCCGATTCCGAAGGCTTCCTGTACGTCGTCGACCGCAAGAAGGACATGATCATCACCGGCGGCGAGAACGTGTACTGCGCCGAGGTCGAGAACGCCCTGGCCGCGCACCCGGCCGCGGTCGAGCTGGCCGTGATCGGCGTGCCCGATGAACGCTGGGGCGAGACGCCGGCCGCGATCATCGTGCTGCAGCCGGGCACGTCGCTGACTCTGCAGGAGCTGCGTGACTGGGGCGGCGCCCGAATCGCCCGCTACAAGCTGCCGACCATCTTGCACGTGGTGGATGCGCTGCCGCGCAACGCCAGCGGCAAGGTCATGAAGACCGCCTTGCGCGACCGGTTCGCGGGGCCGGCCCCCGGTTGATGGCGGAGTGCCGATGGCCGAGTCCGGCAGGCATCTGCCGGACGGAACCTTCCTGCCGTCGCTCAGGCACTTGAGCCTGTGAAAGCTGTTTCTCATGAGGCCGATGAAGCTTTCGCGCTCGCCGCCGCCCATCATTGTCGATCAGTACCGTCTTCAGAAACTGGCCGGGATGGTCAGCGTGTGTGATTACCCCCCATCCGGCGCGGCCCCATCCGGCGGGGGGTAATTACACACGATCAGCGGATGCCCGGCGCGCCGGAGGTGAAATGTACCTTTTCCCGGCCTGAGGCGGGCCGGGATGGTTATCGTGTGTCAAAAATTCCCCTCCCAGGGGGCTGGCGACACACAATCAGCGAGGGTCCGGCCTGGGCAGGCGAAATGTACCTTTTGACCGTGCGGCGGCGCGGGCGGACGGGGCGGGGGCATCTGCGCGGTAACGCCTTGGGGGTGCAATGCACGTTAGCTTCTGGAGGGCCGGGCGGGGTTAGCGCGCGGAGGGCTCGAGGAGGGGGGCGAAGAGGTCGCCGTGGCGGGATACGCGGTCTAGGGTGGCGTCGGCGGTGAAGAACAGGTCGGCGCGGTGGCGGCAGGACTCTACTTCCTGCCAGCTGACCGGGGTAGAGACGGTCGGGTGCGAGCGGGCGCGCAGCGAGTAGGGGGCGACGGTGGTCTTGGAGCCGTTGTTCTGGCTCCAGTCGATGAGGACCTTGCCTTCGCGCAGGATCTTGGTCATCCGGGAGACCACATGGCGGGGCTGGTCTCGTTCGAGCCGCTCGGCGAACATCCGGGCCTGCTCGCTGGCTTCATCGGAGGTCACGCCGGAGATCGGGGCGTACAGCTGCAGGCCCTTGCCGCCCGAGGTCTTGGCCAGCGGGGCGAACCCCGCGCCCTCAAGCAGCGGGCGCAGGGCCTGGGCGACCCGGCAGCAGTCCACGATGTCGGCGGGCTCCCCCGGATCCAGGTCGAAGACCAGCAGATCCGGCCGGCGGACGGCGGGCATCCGCCACATCGGGACGTGCAACTCAAGGCCGGCCAGGTTAGCCGCCCAGATCAGCGCGGGCAGGTCGTCGACCACCAGGTAGGTCACCATGGTGCCGCGGGCGCGGGCCCGGGAACTGGCCGAGCTGACCGCCGCGGTCTGGATCCAGTCCGGGCGGTGCGCGGTGACGTGCTTCTGGAAGAAGGCCTGGCCGTCCACGCCCTCCGGGTAGCGCTTAAGGGTCAAGGGACGGCCCGCGATGTGCGGGAGCAGCACTGGCGCCACCCGCTGGTAGTAGTCCAGGACCTCGGCCTTGGTGAACCCGGTGTCCGGGTACAGCACCTTGCCGAGGTTCGTCAGCGTCAGCGTCCGGCCGTCCACCTGGACGGCGACCTTGGCGTCAGGGCTCACTGAGCTCATGGTTCCCGGATCACTGTCGCCGGGTCGATGTCGTCGCGCAGGCCCTTGTACACCGGGGCGCGCATCCGGCCCGCCCGGGTCCACCGGTCGAAGGTCACCTCGATCACCAGCCGGGGCTCAACCCACACGGCCGGGCGGGCATACTCGGGCGGGACCGGCCCGTCGAACGGAGAGTCGGCGCGGCGCAGCGGCCCGAGCCTGTCACCCAGCAGGCGCAGCGTCTCGACGGTGAACCCGGTCCCCACGTGGCCGGCGTAGATCAGCCCGGACTCGTCGTGCACCCCGATGAGCAGCGAGCCGACCTGACCGGTGCGGTTACCCTGGCCTGGCTTGTACCCGGCGACGACCGCCTCCTGGCGCCGGAGGTTCTTGATCTTCCGCCAGTGATCCGTGCGTACCCCCGGCGCGTACACCGAATCCAGCCGTTTGGCGACCACGCCTTCCATGTGGTGCTCGAGCGAGACGCCCTGCACGGCAGCGAAATCCTCGCCGGGGAACGACGGTGGGGTCTGCCAGTACGGGCCGGTCAGCGCCAGCTCGTCAAGCAGCGTACGGCGATCGGCGTAGGGCAGGTCGAACAGCGGCCTGCCGTCTAGCTGTAGCAGGTCGAAGATGAGGTAGGTGACCGGGGTCTGGCCGGCCAGCATGGCGGCCTGCGCGGCCGAGGTGACGTGCATCCGCGGCTGCAGCGCCTCGAACTCGGGCCAGCCCTCGTCGCCGAACACCACGATCTCCCCGTCGAGCAGCAGCTGCTTATGGGGGGTGCCGGCCAGGGGGGTGGTGCCGGCGCGGGAGGGGGGCCGGCCAGGGGGGTGGTGCCGGCGCGGGAGGGGGTGACGGCAAGGGAGGTGGTTGCGCCTAGGGCGGCGAGTTCGGGGTAGGCCACTGTGATGTCGCGTTCGGTGCGGGACACCAGGCGGACCTGGCCGCGCTCGATATAGGCCAGCGCCCGCACTCCGTCCCACTTCATCTCCAGCGCCCAGTTCTCCTGGTCGCGGGGCACCGGTCCGGTCACGGCGAGCATGGGACGCACTCCGGCGGGCAGCGGCTGGCGCTCCCGGTGGATCATCCACTGACTGCCCCGGGTCTGGAACAGCGCGAAGCCCCCGGTGACCCGGCGCCCGTGCAGCCGGACCTTGACCTCACGGTCGGCCCACTTCAGCGTCTCGTACCGGCCGTGGTCCCAGATGGTGACGGTGCCCGCGCCGTACTCGCCGCGGGGGATCTCGCCCTCGAAGCCGCCGTACGCCAGCGGGTGATCCTCGGTGTGCACGGCCAGGTGATTGACGACCGGGTCGTCCGGCACCCCCTTCGGCAGCGCCCAGGACACCAGCACCCCGTCGCGTTCGAGCCGGAAATCCCAGTGCAGCCGGCGGGCGTGATGCTCCTGGATCACGAACGTCCCGCCGTCGTGGCTGCGCCCAGGTTCGGCCTGCGCGGTCTGCGCCGGGACGGGCTCAGGGGTCCGGGCCGGATCGCGCTTGTCCCGGTAAACCTGCAGCTTGTCCACGTTTTCCTGTCTACCCGGTTAAGGAGACTCGGAACGGGCACCGGTGCCCGTTCCGAAGAAAAGAGGCACGCAGCCGCCGGTGTGACAGGCCTACGGGTCAGTCGTCGTCGCTGACGTGCTGGGCGGTGCCGCTGAGGATGACCTGGCCTTGCTGGCTGCCGGTGCCGGCCTTTTCCACGGTGATCTTCATGACCTTGTACGCGCCTGGATCGGCGGCGGTCCACATCGTGAACGTGCCATCGCCGGAAAACGTGCCCCCCGAGATGAGGTCTGGGTGCCCGGGGCGGCTGTCCGGATCGGCGTACCAGCACTCGAAGAACTCACCCGGACCGAGCTTCGGAAGGTCCTTGGCCGTGAGCTGGATCTGATAGCCGCCCGCGACGTCGCGGGCGGTGGCCGTGGCCGATCCGGCCAGCCCAGGTGAGGGAGTCAGGACGTAGGACGCCGCTAGCGCCGGTGCGGCGGACTGAACGATCAGCACGCCGATGAAGGCCCCCGCCGTCACCACGGCGGCGGCCACCGCGGTGAACAGCGGCAGGAAAGGATTGCTCCAGTGCAGATGCCACCACCGGCTGGCCTTGCCCGGAGCCTGCTCCGGGCGGCCAGCCGCCATGACGGCGTACTGGACGGCGGCGACCGTGCGGGCCTGCAGGTCGGCGGGCGGCTCGGCGGCCGGCGCGGCGATTCGCAGGCCGCGGGCCACGGGCTCGAATCCGGCGACGGTGGCCTGGCACGCCTCGCAGGAGCGGAGATGAGCTTCGAAGGCGTGGGCATCAGCCGGGTCCAGGGCACCGAGGACCCAGCCCGCGGCGTCGGGGTGCTCTAGGGCGTGGTTCACGTCAGAGGGCACTGAAACCTCGCTCGGCCAGCGCGACGCGCATGGCTCGGATGCCATGGAACATCCGGGTCTTGACCGTACCCAGGGGCAGCCCGAGCCGCTCGGCGATCTGAGACTGGGTGAGCCCCTCGTCCTGGGCCAGCTGAATCACCTGGGCGTGACCCGAGCCCAGGGACTCCAGGGCCTCGCGGACGATCATGCTGTCGAGTATCTGGTCGACGGCGTCGGGCTGAGGTGGCATATCGACGTCTTCGACCGGGAGTAGCGGCCGCGACGACGGCCGCTTGCGGATGTCGGCGGCCACGCTGCGGGCGATCACGTACAGGTACGTCTGCACGCTGGCTTTCTCAGCGTCGAAGTTCCCTGCTGTTCGCCATAGCCTCACGAACGTCTCCTGAACCATCTCGTCGGCCAGTCCGTTGTTGCCCAGCCTTTGCACTCCGAAGCGGTACAGCCGCTTGGCGTACCTCCGGTAGAGCTCGGCCACCGGTATGCCAGTGTCTCCGGCGGCAATCTGGGCAACAAGGTCCGCCTCCTCGGCAGCGAGCCGATCCGCAGCGCCGGGCACCGACACCGTCAGTTCCCCCTACTAGGTTCCTACGACCCCTGCCGGTCCAACGGTTCACTCCGATCTCGAATTTTTCTGAACGGGGACCGGCCTGGACAATCGGTCGGTCGCGGGCGAGATGAACGACCGGTCACCGACCAGGTCCAGTATGCACACTATGGCCGGAACAGGGGGAGTTCTTCGGGGGCGGTAGCTGACTCCAGACTCGGGTGAACCGTGCGAGACCGAGGCGGTCGCGCCCTACAGTGGTCTGCGTGACGGAAACCTGGCAGGTGGAACCATCCGGGCCGCTGCGCGGCGACATCGACGTGCGCGGCTCCAAGAACGCCGTTACCAAGCACATGGTCGCGGCGATGCTGGGCGACGGGCCGAGTACGATCCGGAACGCCCCTGAGGTCGGCGACGTCGACATCACCGCGGCGATGCTGGAGTCCATCGGGTTTGAGGTGGGCCGTTCCGGGGCCGAGATCACGATCACGCCAGGGAATGCGGTCGAGCCGCGGGTGCCTGAGGCGTTCACCGGGCTGAACCGGATCCCGATCCTGATGCTCGGGCCGCTGCTACACCGGGCCGGCGAGGCGTTCGTGCCGCTGGTCGGCGGCGACCCGATCGGCCGGCGGCCGGTCGACTTCCACGTGGCCGCGCTGCGGGCGCTCGGCGCCGAGGTCGAGACCGGCCCGGCCGGGATCACCGCGCGGGCCTCGCGGCTGCACGGGGCGCGGATCGACCTGCCCTACCCGAGCGTGGGCGCGACCGAGACGGTGCTGCTTTCCGCGGTGCGGGCCGAGGGCATGACCGTGCTGCGGAACGCGGCCACCGAACCCGAGGTGGTCGAGCTCGCGCTGTTCCTGCAGCGGATGGGCGCGCAGATCGAGCTCAGCCCGGACCGGCGGATCGTCATCGAAGGGGTGCCGCGGCTGCGCGGCGCCTCGGCCCGGCTGGCCGGCGACCGGCTCGAGGCGTTCTCCTACCTGGTAGCCGGGCTGATCACCGGGGGCGAGGTGCGGGTGCACGGCTGCCCGCAGGACCGGCTGGTCACGGCGATCACCACGCTGGCCCGGATGGGCGCCCGGGTCGACATCACCGACGACTGGATCACCGCGTCGGCGCCGGACGGGCTGCGGCCGGCCGCGGTGCACACCGACACCCACCCCGGGTTCATGACCGACTGGCAGCAGCCCCTGATGGTGCTGTTCACCCAGGCCGACGGGATGTCCGTGCTGCACGAGACGGTATTCGAGAACCGGCTGGTGTACGTGCCCGCGCTGCAGAAGCTGGGCTGCGAGATCGAGGTGTTCGCGGCCTGCCTGGGCGGGTCCGCGTGCCAGTTCCACGACACCAACGCGGTGCACTCCGCCGTGATCAGGGGCGTATCCAAGCTCCAGGGCGCGGACGTCACCATGCCGGACGTGCGCGCCGGGTTCTCCGCCGTGCTGGCCGCCGCCGTGGCCGACCGGCCTTCTGTGCTGCGCGGCATCCACCATATCGAGCGCGGATATCACCGGCCGTTCGAGCAGTTTGCCTCGCTCGGGCTGACCATCAGGCCCGGCTGAGCCTACCGCCTGGTGCCGACGACGAGGTCCTGGCCGTGGGGCGCGGTGGCCGCCGTGGGAGCCTGGCCACTCCATGGCCCGAGGTAAAAACCGCTCACGTCCAGGCCGTTGCTGGCGTACAGGTCCCGGATGTACTCCTCCTCATATCCGACGGCCAGCTCGGGGCAGGACATGCCCTTCTCGAACAGCCACTGCGGACCCTCGTGGTAGGCGAAGTTGTAGATGCCGTTCCCGGCCTGCATCGACTTCGTGGTCGTGTCGTTGATGATGAGAAACGTGGCCGCCACCCGGCCGCCCGGCCGGAGGACCCGGCTGATCTCGCTGACGTAGCGCTCCACGTCGGCGGTGAGCATGTGGGTGAAAACCGAGAACAGGCAGACGACGTCGAAGCTGGCGTCGTCGTAAGGCAGCACATACTCGGCGGCTTTGACGGTCCCGCCCGGGTTGTATTCGGCGTTGAAAATATTGGCGTGGGTGAACCGGAAATACGGATACCCGGGCGTGATCTTCGTCGAGCACCAGCGCACGCCGCGCTCGACGATTTCGAGCCCGTCATAGGAGCCGGGCGGGCTGATCAGCTTGGTCAGCGGAACGGCGAGCCGCCCGATCCCCGAGCCGATATCGAGCATCGTGCTGCCGCCCTGCAGGCCCGCGTAGCTGGCCAGCACCTGGACGAGGCCCTGGCCGCTCTTGATGTAGTCGTACCCTGTGTAGCCGGTAAAGCGCTCTGCATAGGGTGGCACCATGGCGTTGTGGTCACCCCGGAACCGCTCCATCAGGTCCACCGGCGCAAAGTACGCGCGGCGCAGGGCCCAGCGAAGCTGGCGCGGCATAGCAGGGAGCAACGTGCTGGTAAAGAAACGCTGCTGGAGTAGCCAGCCCTGCAGGTCGAGGAATGACCGCTGGACACGCGACGACCCCGCGTGATCACTCACCGTCTCCGGTTTAACCATCGGCTTGCTCCCCGTCATCTCCGGTAAACACGGGCAACACAGTAGCCGATTAGGAGACGTCATTATTCGGCTTATTCAAACACCGCGAGGTGAGTTTCACCGGATAGGGGGCCGGTTAGCAAAACGGGGCGAGGGTGCGGCGGATTGGGCGAGGCTGCAGGGGGCCTGGTCGCCGAAGCGGGCGACGGTGCGCGGTGGCCGCCGGGACTCGGGAGGGCTGGCTAGGCTGAAGGGATGACGACGGCGTTCGTGCTCGGCGGCGGTGGCCTGCTCGGCGCGCACGAGGTCGGCATGCTGCAGGCGCTGGCGGAGGCCGGCATCCGGCCCGACCTGGTCGTGGGCACCTCGATCGGCGCCATCAACGGCGCACTGGTGGCGGCGGACCCGCCGGGCGCGGCGGCCCGGCTCAGGCAGATGTGGGAAGGCGACGAGCTGCGGCTGGCCTTCAGCGAGAGACTGTGGGGCCGGGCGGTGCGGCTGGTGCGTTCGGGGACCCACCTGCACTCCCCTGAGCGGCTGAGCCGGCTGCTGGCGAGCGTCCTGCCCGGGGAGGACTTCGCCGACCTCAAGCTGCCCTTCCAGTGCGTGGCGGCCAGCATCGAGAACGCGACCGCGCGCTGGTTCAACAGCGGTCCTGTGGTGCCCGCGGTGATGGCCTCGTGCGCCGTGCCCGGGCTGCTGCCGCCGGCCGAGATCGACGGGCAGCACTACTTCGACGGCGGCCTGGTCGACTCGATCCCGGTCGGGCGGGCGGTCGCCCTGGGCGCCAGCGTCGTCTACGTGCTGCAGGTGGGCCGGATCGAGAGTCCACTGTCCATTCCGACCCGGCCTTGGGAGGTGGGTCTGGTGGCGTTCGAGATTGCCCGGCGGCACCGGTTCCACGAGGACATGTCGTCGCTGCCGGACGACGTGATCGTGCATGTGCTGCCGACCGGCGGCGCCCGGCCGCAACCGGGACTCGCGCAGTTCCGGTACCGGGACAAGACCGGCGTGGGGCAGAGCATCGAGCGGGCGTACATCGCGTCGGGGAGCTATCTCACCGCGCTGGCCAGGTGAGCGGGTTTAGGAGTTTTCAGCTGGCCAGCTCAACCAGCGCCGGGGCGAGCTGTTCCAGCTGGTCGAGGCCGCCGGCGAAGTCGGTGCCGGTCGGCATGACCATCACATGGTCCGCGCCGGCGACCAGGTGTTCACGCGCCTTGGCCGCGATCCTCGCCGCATCACCATACCCGACGATCGCGTCCACCAGCCGGTCGCTCACCTCGGTGATCTCTCGCTCCGAGTAGCCCAGCCGGGCCATCGTGGCGGAGTACGTGCCCGGCTGGCCGAGCCGGCCGGCCACCTGCTGCCGCGCGGTCGCCTTGGCCCGCTCGGCGTCGGCGGCCGCGACGATGGCCAGCCCGACGACCAGGAGCTTGTCCGGCCCGAGGAGCTGCCTGGCCTGCACGGTGAACTCCGGGGGCGTCATCGCGGGCAGGGCCCCGTCGGCGTGCTGGCCGGCCAGCGCGAGCATCTTCGGGCCGTTCGCGCCGATGATCTTCGGATAGGCCACATCGGGAGCCGGCAGCTGCGTCGGGGCGGTCAGCTGGTCCAGGTAGTCACGCATGGTGGCCACCGGGCGGCCGAATTCCCGGCCCACGCTGGCCGCCTGGTACGGGTAGCCGACGCCAAGCCCGAGCACGAACCGGTCCGGAAAGGCCTGGGCCAGCAGCGCGGCCGCGCCGTGCGCGGTCTGCGGTGCCCGGGCCCAGATGTTGGCGATGGCCGTACCGAACACCACCCGCTCGGTGGCCGCGAGCAGCACGGCCAGCTGCACCAGGGCGTCCTTGCCGCCGACGGCCTCGTTGGTCCACACGGCGCGACAGCCGGCCCGTTCCAGCCGGCCAACCGCCTCGCGCTGCTGATCGGCGGATGATGCGCTGGTGCGAGAAAACGGCAGGAAAACGCCGGCCGGCCCCAGCGCACGGCGGGCCGTCTCGACGACAGTCGTGGTCCCCATGGGATCAGTATCGACGCTCGGCGGAGCTGGCTGAGCAGTTCGTGCAGCGATTCGGCGACAAAGAGGTACCCGGGCCCTGGTTGCCGGGCCGTGTTCTGGGCCAGGTACTGGTCAGCGGGCGGGCGAGATGAACTCGGGCTGGTCGAGCAGTCGCAGCCAGGTGCCGTCGGGCTGCCTGCGGGCTACCTGCGCCCGGGCGCCCGCGTCGTCTTTGGGCGGGGTGGCGGTGAGGGCGATGTCGCCGCTGATCAGGGTCGGCAGCCACCCGCGCGGCGCAGCGCGTGCATATCAGCCAGTCGGGGGTCAGCGCCCAGATCCGGCAGCTCGAGCACGATCTCGGCGCCACCCTGATCGACCGGTCAGGCCGGACGGCCTCGCTGACGGCCGCGGGAGCGGCGGCGCTGCCGCACGCTCGCGCCGTACTCGCTTGCGCCGGCGCCGTCCGGCAGGCCGTGGACGACGTGACCGGGCTGATCCGCGGCCGGCTCGTGGTCGGCATGGTCACCGGGTGCACCGTCACCCCGCTGTTCAATGCCCTCGCCTCGTTCCACCAAGCCCACCCCGGTGTCGAGATCACCCTGATCGAGGACAACTCCGACCGGCTCACCGAACGCGTCCGGGCCGGCGAGGCGGACCTGGCCCTCATCGGAGCGTCCGGCGCTCCGCCCCCCGGGCTGAGCGCGCTGCCGATCATCAGCGAACGGCTCGTCGCGGCCCTGCCACCCGGGCACCCCCTGGCCGGGCGGCCGCGGGTCACCCTGGCGGACATCACCGCGTACCCGATCGTGTGCCTTCCCGCTGGGACAGGGATCCGGACCGTGCTCGACCAGGCCTGCGCCGCCCAGGGCACCCAGCCGGACATTGCGCTGCAAGCCAGCGCGCCGGGCGCGGTCGCCGATCTGGCCAGCCGCGGGCTCGGCATCGCCATCCTGTCGGAGTCCATGGCCGCCAGCCACGACACCCGGCTGAAGGCCATGGTCATCGACGACATCCGGACGCCCGCGGTGCTCGCCCTGATCTGGACCGAGACAGACAGCCCCGGCCTCCGCGAACTCCTGCACCACAGCCGCCAGGCCTTCGCCAACCCACCGCACCCGGCGGCTTAGCCGGCGTATTGTGCTATCATCAGAAGCAATGCTAGCATTGCAGTCAGTATTATATGGAGGAGGACGCGATGGCGACGCTTACGATCCGGGGGCTTGATCCGGTCACGCATGCGCGGCTGCGCGTCGAGGCCGCCCGGCATGGCAGGTCCATGGAAGCCGAGGTCCGGGCAATCCTCCACGAGCAATTGATGCTCCGCCCCGCCGAACATGGCCTCGGAAGCCGCATCCGGGTCCGCTTCCAGGGGCTTGAAGGTGATCTGGAGCTTCCCGACCGCAGCGGTGAACTGCCGCGCGCGGCGGAGTTCGACCGGTGATCGTCCTCGACACCAACGTCATCTCCGAGCTGGCCCGCCAGGCGCCCGACCCCGGAGTGCTCTCCTGGCTTGACTCCCTTGAAGTCTCCGACGTGGCCACGACCGCGGTCACCGCCGCCGAACTTCGGTACGGCGTCGCGAGGCTTCCCGACGGTCACCGTAAACGGGAACTGACGGTCGTGATCCGCGGCATCCTGACCGAGGACTTCCACGGCCGGGTTCTCCCCTTCGATGAGCGCGCCTCCGCGCGGTACGCGGAGATCGTCACCGGGCGCGAGCGAATCGGCAGGCCCATCGGCGTCGCCGACGCTCAGATCGCAGCCATCTGCCGCGACCTGGACGCCATTTTGGCCACCCGCAACACCGCCGACTTCGAGGAAGCGCTGGTCGAACTCATCGATCCCTGGAAGCTCGGCTGATCACGTACGCACCCACGCAGCTGTACTGATGGTTACGAACAGGCACCGGCCACTGCGCAGCAACGGCTGCTCCGGTTGCTCCCCTAGCCACCGCCAGAACTCACGAACCAGCCGCGTCTTGCCCACCCCGGCCTCGCCGACGACGTAAACCAGGAGCGGCCTGCCGTCGGCCGCCACCCGGCGATAGGCCTGCTGCAGCTGCACCATCTCACCGCCGCGGCCGACGGACACCGGCTGCTAGCCGCCCAGCCCGCGCGGGCGCGTCAGCGACAGCGCGCGCACCAGCCTGCGGCAGACGACCCCGCCCGGCTTGCCCTTGGCCTGCACCGTCGCCGGCTCGGCGAATTCGAACGCGCCCTGCGCGACCGAGACTGTCCGCTCGCCCACCAGGATCTCCCCTGGAGCGGCCGCCTGCTCCAGCCGCGCGCACACGTTGACCGCATCGCCGGTGACGAACGAACTGCCCTCCCGGGCTGCCCCACCACCACATCGCCCGTATTCACGCCGATGCGAAGCGCCATCCGGCCGCCGAACAACTCCGCCATCCGCAGCTGCATCCCCAGCGCCACGTGCAGCGCCCGCTCCGCGTCCTCATGCGCCGTCGCGCCCCGAAGGCAGCCATCACCGCGTCGCCGACGAACTTCTCGACCGTCCCCCCAGCCCGCCCGATCTCCGCCGCCATCGCATCGTAAAACCGGTCGAGCACCACCCGGACCCGCTCGGGATCCTGGCCCCCCGCAAGCTCGGTCGACCCGACGAGATCCGCGAACAAAACCGTGGCAAGCTTTCGCTCCTCAGCTGGCACACCGCAATTCTCGCCCAGGACCCGCCGGTCCGCCATGTCCGCAGAAACGCAATCGAGGCGATACGGTCGGCGGGTAGCCGGACAGGCTGGCACATCGACCGCGCCCTCATGCGCCGCTGGAGAAGGCAGGGATGACGTGAAGTTCGGGCTGGCCTACAACACGGCGTACTACGGCGCCGATCCCGATCTGATGGCCGCGGCGGCGCGGCACGCCGAGGAGTGCGGTTTCGAGTCCTTCTACCTGCCCGAGCACATCGTTTTGTATCCGGGTGCGACCGCGGGCCCGGTGTCGTTCCCGCCGGATCTGGCGGTCGCCGACCCGCTGGAATGCCTGGCCTATGTCGCGGCGGTGACCAGCGAGCTGCTGCTCGGCACGGCGGTGCTGCTGCTGCCGTACCATCATCCGGTCGTGCTGGCGAAGCGGCTCGCGACGATCGACGTGCTATCCCGGGGCCGGATGAGCCTGCTGACGGTCGGCCTGGGCACGCTGCCGGGTGAGGCCGCCGCGGCCGGTGTCGACTTCGGAACCCGGGGCCGGCGAGCTGACGAGGCCATCGAGGTGCTCCGGCTGCTGTGGGGCGGGGACGCGGCCGGCGTCAGCTTCGGGGGCGAGTTCTTCTCCCTCACCACAGCCTGCAGCTTCCCCAAGCCGCACGGCGGGCGCATCCTGCCGGTCCATGTCGGCGGATCGAGCCTGGCTGCGGCCCGGAGGGCGGGTCGCCGGGGCGACGGCTACTTCCCCGGTGGCAGGCTGACGCTGGCGCAGCGCGACGAGCAGATCGCCGTGATGCGGGCCGAAGCCGCCGCGGCCGGACGCGATCCCGCGGCGCTCGAGTACACCCGCTGGGGACAGATCGACATGACGGCCGACGAAGTGCGGGCGCGGGCCAGTCAGGGCGTCACCCGGCTGGTCGTCAGCCCCGGCTCGACGCAGCGAGCGGGAATGCAGTCCGAGATATCGTCATTTGCCCGCCGGCTGGGCCTGAGGAGCAGAACGGAGGCCAGTGAATGACGCGGCTACCAGAATCCACCGCACGTCGTTACGGCAAGGTTTTTGACGAGATAGCGGCTGAGTACGACCGCCACCGTCCGGCTTATCCTGACGAACTCCTCGATCAGGCTTGTCAGGTAGCAGCGATCGGCAGCGGCGATCACGTGCTTGAGGTCGGGTGCGGAAGCGGCCAGCTGACGCGCGGCCTGGCCGCCCGGGGCCTGCACGTCACGGCGCTCGAACCCGGCACCAGCCTGATCGCGCTGGCCAGGCAGAACCTGGCAGGTGCGCCAGAGGTGGAATTCGTGAACGCCCGGTTTGAGGATGCGCTGCTTGCCCGCGAGCGGTTCCGGGCCGTGTTCTCTGCGTCGGCGTTTCACTGGGTTGACCCCGAGGTCAGCTGGCAGAAGGCTGCTGACGTACTTGGACCCGGTGGAACGCTAGCCCTGGTGAGTTACTTCGGACTTTCCGAGCCGCGGACCAGGCGGGATCAGGAAGCAGTACTCGGCGCGATGAGAAAGGTCGCCCCGGACATTGCCGCTGACTGGCCGGCCTACCGGGATCTCGACGCCACGCTCGCCGGGGCGGAGCAACGCCGCGGCAACGTCTCGCAGGTATGGGCCTGGCTCGGCAGCTACGACATCGGGCGAGATTATGCCGGCCGCTTGTTCGGCGATGTTCAGGTGGCGGTCATGCCGAAGCTCACCGAGCACACTCCTGACGAGCTCAATGCTCTCGTTCGTACGATGTCGTTTTACGCCCGGCTTTCGCCGGGCCAGCGTCAGGCCCTGGAGCGTGAATACGAGGCCATTTATGAACGGCTCGGGCGGCCGATCCGGGCTAGCACGGTCGCGGCTCTCGTCACCGCACGGCGCGGCCCCGAGGGAGATGATCACCGCACCTTGCCTCGGGGCACACCGCACTGATCCCGTCGTCCTCACCGCTCGATTCCCATCGTCCGCACCGCTCGATGCTTTCGTCGGCGGTTCAGGCGGCGCGGCGGTGCAGCAGCCAGATCGTGGCGCCGAGCGCGGCGGCGGTAAGGGCCACGAAGATGCCGGCCTCGATGAACTGGAAGGTCCAGAACCGGTCGGCGGGCTGGTAGGTGACGACGTTGCCGTTGATGCTCAGCACCAGGTCGCCGATGCGGCCCGTCGCCTGCGGCACGAACCCGATGCCTTCGCCGCAAGCTCCTTGCGTGCAGTTCACCGTGGTGGTCAGCGGGGTCAGGAAGTGGTCGCGGAAAACGAACTCGATCACGAGCCGGATGGCCAGCCACGGGATGAACGCGGCGACCATGGCCGGGATGCTGCGCCGCAGCAGCAGCCCGGCCAGCACGGCGAACCCGAACGCGCACAGGATGTAGGCGGTGAGGACCAGGCCCTCGAAATCGAAGATGTTGTGCTGGAGATGCCCGGTGAGCCGGTCCATGGGCGCGCGGTACCAGGTGATCACCGCGGTCATGGCCGCGCCGAGGACGATGAGCCCGCCGGTGACCAGGGCCAGCTTGACGGCCAGCCACCGGGCCCGGGGAACGGTCTGGCTCCAGGCCAGCCGCCAGGTGCCGTATTCGAGTTCCCGGGCGATCAGCGACCCGCCGACAAGGACTCCGATCAGCCCGGGGACGATCAGGGCCACGGACCAGAACGCGATGTTGACCTCGGAGCCGTACCTGTTCGTGAAGGCCTGAATCGCTCCCGGGCAGGCGGTGCCCTGGCTGTGGGCCAGGCACGCGGTCAGGGCGTCGTTGCCGAACGCCGTGCGCATCGAGGTGCCGAGCAGGATCGCGTAGACCGCGAGTGCGGCGAGTACCGCCAGGCATGCTATGGCCTGGCCGCGGTGCTGCCGCCAGCTGACCCAGATCATCGCGAGACCGCCTTCGGGCTCGGCCCGGGCCGCGCTGCGGCCTGGGCATCATCTTTTTTTGGCGCCTTGGCGGACGGGCGCTGCAGGTAGGCCATGACGAGCTGTTCGAAGCCCACCGGGTCGGCCTGCCAGCCAGGGTGCTGCTGCGCCGCCCGCGCGCCGGGTTCGGTGCGGACCAGGACGGTGGAGTGCCGGTCGCTGTCGGTGCGGTGGACGGGGAGCCCGGGAAGCTCGGCGTCCGTGGTGGCGCGGGGGACGGTGAGCAGCCGGTGCGCGTCGATCAGGTCGTCGGCCGGGCCAGCGAGCTGGACATGCCCGCCGGTGAGGACGATCAGCCAGTCGCAGAACCGCTCCAGCTCCGAGACCACGTGCGAGGCGATGATGACGGTCAGGCCGGTGCCGGCCGCCGCGGCCATCACTTCCCGCATGAACTCCAGCCGGGCGACCGGGTCCAGGCTGGAGACCGGCTCGTCCAGCACGAGCAGCGGCGCGCGCTTGGCCAGCGCCATGGTCAGCGAGACCTGGGCCCGCTGCCCGCCGGACAGGCTCTTGACCTTGCGCTTGAGCGGGATGTCCAGCGCGTCCATCCGCGCCAGGGCCAGCTGCTGATCCCAGCTGGGGTTCATCGCCCGGCCCAGGTGGAACATGTCCGCGACGCTGAAGTCGCGGTACAGCGGATGGTCCTGGGCGACGTAGCCGACCTCCGCCAGCCGCGCCGCCATGGGCGCGTGCGATGTCTCGCCGAAGACCGATAGCTGCCCCTCGGTGGGCTGGAGCAGGCCGATGATCATTTCCAGCAGGGTGGTCTTGCCCGCGCCGTTCGGGCCGACCAGGCCGGCTATCACGCCGCCTGGCACCTCAAGGGTGCAGTCGCGTAGCCCCCAGACCCGTCCGTAGCGCCTGCCAAGTCCGTCAGTCCGCAGTGCCGGGGCGCTGCCACCGGTGTCGTTCTGAGTCATGGTTAGACCTTCTCTTTCTTCATGTCCTGGCGGGCTACCGCGATCAGCGCCGTGACTGCCTCGTCATCGAGCCCGGCCTCTTCGGCCGCGCGGAGCCATTCCTCCAGCGACGCGCGCAGGACCTGCTGCTCCGCTGGCAGGGCCGTGGACGAGGTGGCGGTGATGAACGTGCCCTGGCCCGGCCGGCCGCCCGCCAGCCCCTCGTGCTCGAGCTGCCGGTAGGCCTTAACGACCGTGTTCGGGTTGATCGCCAGGTCGGCGGCGACGTCCTTGACCGTCGGCAGCCGGTCCCCCTCCTGCAGGTAGCCCAGCAGGAGCGACTGCCGCACCTGGTGGACGAGCTGCAGGTAGGGCGGGACGCCTGAGGACCCATCAAGCCGAAACCGGAACATCTGCCTTCTTCCATCATGACATTATTCTATGATGTTGGCATAACGGTAGAAGCCTCATGAGGCCCTGTCAAGCAGGTAGACGTTTCCGCGGTCAGCGAGTCGCCCCCCCCCAGTGCCCGGAGCCCAGTGCCCGGAGCCCGGAGCCTGGTGCCCGGAGCCTGGTGCCCGGAGCCTGGTGCCCGGAGCCTGGTGCCCGGAGCCTGGTGCCGAAGTGACTACTGAGTAGCCGGATAACAGTCGCGCCGCGCCGTCATCGCACCGATGGAACATAGGGCCGCACCGGACCGGCCCGATGTTCCTTCGGTCCGCCCGATCACGCGGCGGCAGTACCGGGGCCTGTCCCTTTTAGGCGTATTAGTTAGGCGGTGTGGGCCCGCGGCCGGGAGCACGGCAGCCGGGAAGCACGGCGGCAAGCCTCGGCAGCCTCTGGCCGCGAAACTAAGGGGCCCGCAGGGGCCGCCGCGGCCCGTGGGACCAGCGTGACACGCAGGCAGCCGACCCTGTTCGGCGGGGACCTGGAGTTTATGCCGTCAGAGCCATGACGGGACTGGCCTGGCCGGGACGGGCGGGGCGTCGGAGCGGGTCTGAAGGGCGTGGATACGCAGGGCGTGGAGCCTGGCCAGCCAGCCGGCGATTCCGGCGGCACCCTGCATGAACCCTGGTTCTGGGGGCAGTTCCGGCGGGGTCCTGGTGTACTCGGTGTTAGACCAGGTGAGGCCGCCTGGAGTGAACACGGCGCGGTCGGCGACATCGGCGGCCAGGGTGGCGGCCCAGGCGACTGTCCCGCAAGGCCTGCAGGCAGGCTTCGATGGCGTGCCATCGCGGTTGCGCCGCCACGGAGCCGATCCAGTGGAACGCGCGACGCGCTACATCCACCAATTCCACAGGGTCAACGCTAGGCTGCTCAGACGCCGTGGTCGGACGCCGTCCAGTCCAGCGTGACGGCGGCCGTCCAGGACTGCTGCGGCGAGCCGAGCGGCTCGCCGGTGAACGGCTCGAAATACTCGGCGAAGTCCCCGGCCGCGGCGATCTGGCCGAGTGAGTCGCGGCGGAGCTCGTCCGCGCGATCGGAGTAGCCGAGCAAGCGCAGCGAGTGCCACAGCAGCCAGTCGATGACCGGCCAGACCGGGCCACGCCAGTAGTTGCGCGGCTCGAAGGCCGGCTCGGCCGGGCTCGTGCTCGGCAGCAGGCGCCAGCGCAGCCGAGGGTCGCCGCAGAAATCCCCGGAGTCCAGCAACCGCAGCTGGGCCTCGCGCTGGCCGCCCTCCGCGGTCCCCGCGAAGGCGCCGGCCTCTCGCGGTCCCCGCGGGCCCCGCGAACAGCGGTGCGAAACCCGCGAACGTCCGGAGCCGGATGTGCTCCTCGTTGCGGACGTCGTAGTCGAGGCAGAGACCGGATTCCGTGTCGAAACAGCCCGCCAGCCCCTCGCGGCCGCGGTCCAGCCAGCGGGCCAGCTGCCCGCGGTCCCCGTCGCTGGCCCCGGCCACGTCGGCCAGGTCCAGGAGCGCAGTATTCGCCGCGACCAGGACGGAGCTGAAGAACACGTCCTTGATCAGGAACGGGTACCGGCGGTAGATCTCCGCGTCGTCGTACCGGTATTTCCGCAGCAGTCCGACCAGCCATAGGTACCGGTCGTAGTCCCAGTCGGTGGGCCGCTGCGACGGATCTGAAACCTGCCGGTTGTCCAGGCGGGTGAACGGACGGGGCTTGATCACCGTGAGACGCGCCAGCGCGTGGTCCCAGCGCGGGGAGTTGTCCGTGCCCTCCCATGGGTGGTAGACGGTGACCAGTCCCGATGCCTCGGGGTCGCGCTGGGTGGCGAGGTAGCGATGCCATTTGACCAGCCGCGGGTAGAGCGCCCGCAGCCGCGCGCGGATCTCCGGCCGCTGCGGTTCCGGCGTCAGCTGCCAGATCCGCTGCAGCGCCAGGGCATGCACCGGCGGCTGGCAGATCCCGGTCGTCTGGACCGGGGACGCTGGCGCCGCCGGCGCGATGGCGCAGTCCCACCACTCCGGCCCGGGAAAGTAAGGCTCGTCCGGCCCCGCCCGGAACACGATGTGCGGCACCATGCCCGTCGACCACTGCGCCGCGAACAGCCCCTCGAGCTCCGCCATGGCCCGCCGGACATCCAGGTGCGCCCATCCGATGGCGTTGAAAGCGCTGTCCCAGCTCCACTGGTGCGGGTACAGATGCGGTGACGCCTTCGTCCAGCTGCCCGCGTCGTTGCCGCGGAGCACCGCGGCGGCCCGGTCGCGCAGCAGAGCCGGAGTGCCAGCGGTCACGCTCACAGCGAGTCTTCTCCTGACGTCCGGGCCTGAATACCAGAAGACTAGCGTCGTAATGTGCCTCTTCGGGCGGGTAACTGCCAATTGTCCAGAACGGGCACGATGCGTGCTCCCGCCCAGCCCGATCGCCGCGGAACGCTGGCCGCCGCCGGGCGTGGCGGCGACGGCCCGAGACTTACGCTGCGACGAGCAGGATGCCGATCGCCGCGAGCGCCAGGCCGGCCCGCTGGACCCAGCGCAGCCGCTCGCCGAGCACCACCCGGGCCAGCAGGACGGTGGCCCCTGGGTAGAGCGAGGCCAGCACGACGGCCAGGCCGAACATGCCGGTCCGGGTGGCCGCCACGTAGCAGATATTCGCGACGACATCGATCACGCCCGCGCCTGCCGCCGCCAGCAGCGGCAGGGCGCTGGTGCCGCGCGGCAGCAGGCCACGGCCCAGCACGGCCCCGGCGATCAGGACGATAGCGAGCTCGCCGATCCGTCCCGCCGCCACGGGCCAGAACGTCCCGGACTGCCCGGCATTGCGGATGAGCAGGAAGAACAGGCCGAATAGGGCACCGGACGCGACGCCGTAGCCAATGGCCCGGCCCCGACCCGGCGACCCTGGCCGCCCAGGCCGCCCGGGCCCGGGCACTGCACTGGTGTCGCCGCCCGAGCTGACAAGCACGACCGCCACCAGGCAGAGCAGTGCGCCCGCGTAGACGCCGGGTCCAGGCCGTTCGCCCTCGGCCAGCGCCACCGCGACCGGCAGCACCGTGGCGAGGAGCCCGGATACCGGCGCGACCACGCTCATCGGCCCGGTCGCGAGGCCGACATAGAAGATGATCAGGCCGAGCCCTCCGGTCAGGCCGGCGCTGATTCCCCAGGCCAGGCCCGCCAGGCTGAGCTGCCCTGGCGACATCGCCGCCACGGCGAGCGCGGCGATCACTGCGGCCGTGTTGGCCACCGTGAGCACCGCCAGCACGTGTGCCTTGCGGGTCGCCATGCCGCCGAGGAAGTCACCGCTGCCATAGAGCACGGCAGCGGCGAGTCCGAGCAGGATCACCATGACACGCACCTCCGATCGGTCAGGCCGCCGGTAGCCGACGGCATGCCACCTCGTTGGTGACTAGTAAAGCTAGTTTAGAGGTCAGTGCGAGACCAGTCAAATCGTTTATGCGGTCATGAGTGGTAGAATATGTACCATGACCATGCCGTCGTGGGTGCCCGGCGAGGAGACCAAACCGGCTCCGATGCCGCTGCTGCTCGTGCAGTCGTTCGTCAACACCTGGGACGGCGACCACGGCTCGGACCTGCTGCTGGATCCCGCCACCGCCCGCGACTGGCTGACCGATGCCGGGCTGTGGAACGCCGAGCGCGCCCCGGACCCAGCCGAGCTGCACCTCGCCCGCGGCGCGCGCGAGGGCATCCGGGCCATCCTGGTGGCCAACGGCGGCGGGCCCCAGCCGGAGCCCGGCGACCTGCAGCCCCTGCAGGCCGTCGCGCACGCCTCCCGGCCCTCGCTGCACGTCGGGCCGGACGGGCAGGTCAGCCTCGGTGCCGAGCCCGCCGGGCCGTCCGGCGCCGCCCTCCTTTCCCTGCTGCTGGCGATCCGCGACGCGCAGCACGATGGCACCTGGCCGCGACTGAAAGCCTGCGGCAACCCGGATTGCCGATGGGCTTTCTACGACCGCTCCCACAGCCGGGCCGGTGCCTGGTGCGACATGGCCAGCTGCGGCAACCGGATCAAGAACCGCAGGCTCAGGCAGCGGCAGAATTGACATCCTCCCCCGCCTGAAGGCCGGGGGATTCCAGCTACTCACATCCGGCTAAGGAGTTAAGCAGTTGAGGTTCGCGGTTCACAGGCCCGGCATCCCGGCAGCCTCCCCGCGCAGTCACGGCGTATCCCGCCGCGATGTTGATGGCCGCGTTCACATCAGCGTTGCCGGCGAAACCGCAGGCCGTGCACCGGAAGACGGCTTGACTCTCGCGCGACTTCCGGTCGACGTGCCCGCACGCGGAGCAGCGCTGACTGGTGTAATGCGGCGTGATCTTCTCCACCCGACCGGGCGCCTTTTCCTCCAGCCGGCGCACCAGCAGCCCCCAGCCCGCCCGCAGGATCTCCCGGTCCAGCCCGGCCTTCTGGCGGACGTTCCGGCCGGGATCGCCCCGCGTGTTTTTCGCGGACCGGGTCATGTTCTTGATCTGCAGGTCCTCGACCCGGATCAGGTCGAACCGGCGGGCGATGCCGGTGCTGGTCTTCTCGGCCCAGTCTTTTCGCCTGTCGGTCTCCCAGGCCCGCAGCCGGGCGATGGCCAGCCGTACCCGCCGGCGGCGGTTCGAGCCGCGCCGGGCGCGGGCGAGCTTGCGCTCTAGCCGCCGCATCCGCCGCCGCTCCTTCGCGGTCAGGGCGGGGGCGTGCAGCATCTCCCCGGTGGACAGGGCCGCGCTGACGGCCACGCCGCGGTCGATGCCCACCACCTGGCCGTTTCCCGGAGCGGGAACCGGTTCGGGGATCACGGCGAAGGCGACATGCCAGCGCCCGGCCCGGTCCATCGTCACCCGGTATGACTTCACGCCCGCAGGCACGGCGCGGGACCACCGGAACCGGATCCGTCCGGTCTTGGGGACGCGCACCTCGCCGCCGTGGTGGGACAGGCGGCGCACGTCGCCGGGCTTAAGCGCGACAACCCGGAACCCTGCACTATCTGGGAGCCGGCGGCCAGCCACGGGTGCTCTGCGCGGGCGGCGGTGAGCTGCCGGCACTGCTCCAGGTAGCCCGGAGCGCTCCTGCGGCCGGGGTGCCACTGCTGGTGCTGCTCGACGCCGAGGTTCCAGATGAACCTGGCGTGGGCGCAGTGGTCCCGCAGCGCTGTTTCTTGGGCGGGCGTGGGAAGCAGACGGTATCGGGACATACGAACACACTAGCGACTACCACTGACATTTCTGGGGAGGTGAAGCGGCGTTTCCTCCCGGGCTGAAGGCCGGAGTCTCCGCGCCGCGATCCTGATGACACCCCGGACCGCGCCGCTCGCCTACCGGGCGATCACCGGCGATCGCACCGGGCCGCCCGCCCTCACGATCGCGGCCGCTCTTTGATCCCGGCCGCGAGCAGGCCGACGACCTCGGCAATGCGGGCCGCGCGCAGTTCCGGCCGGCGAGTGGTCGCGTCGATCCAGCGCAGATAGGCCTTGCGGTAAAACTGCGCCAGCGTATCGAAGAATGCGCCCGCCGCTGGGTTGGCCGCGAGCGCCGCGGCGATATCGTCGGCGAGATCGCCGCGCTGCGGACCTTCCGGAGCCACCTCGACGGTCACCCGATCGCCGATCGCCATACCCATGCTGAGCAGCCGCTTCGGGGCCAGGGTCAGCACCCATACGCCGCGGGCCTGGACGAGCCTGGTGCGGATCCGGCAGCCGCCGATCGTGCCGCTGACGGGATGGTCGGCCTTAGCGCCCCAGGCCTCATCCGGGTCGAACGGCACCGTGATGACCGCGCTGTCCCGGGGCCCGGCGGCGATGACGGCGCGGAAACGCTGCGAACCCATGACCCCCATGGTGGCATGGCGGCGACCGTGACCTGTGAAGAGATCACCGGGACGCGAACGGCAGCGATCGATGCGGTCAGGCTGGCGATCGGCCGGCTGTCAGGTGAGGCAATACTGATCGGGTGGACATCACAGACCTGGACGCCGATCCGCTGCTGCAGCTGGCGGCATGGCTGGATGCCGCTCGCCGCGCGGGTGAGCCGGCGCCTGAGGCCATGACCATCGCGACCGCGACCGCTGATGGCACCCCTGCGGCACGGATGGTGATCCTTCGCGGCCTGCAGCAGGGGCTGGCCTTCTTCACCGACCTCACCAGCGACAAGGGTGCTGAGCTCGCCGCCAACCCGCAGGCCGCCGCCGTTCTGCACTGGCACCGCCCGGTCCAGCGTCAGGTACGGGCAGCGGGACCCGTCGAGCCGGTAAGTGAGGAGGAAGCCAGCGAGTACTGGCGGACCCGCCCAGCGGCGACCCGCCGCAATGCCGCCGCCTCCTACCAAAGCAGCGTCATCGCCGACCGGGCCGCCCTCCAGGAGCGGGTGCAGGACATCCAGCTCCGCCACCCCGCCGGCACCGATCTCCCCCGTCCCCGGCGCTGGGGCGGCTTCCGGGTGCTTCCCGACCGCGTCGAGTTCTGGCAGGAATCACCGGACGGCCTGCACGACCGGATCCGCTACCGGCGGGCAGGCAATAACTGGACGATCGAACGGCTGTCCCCTTAAGGATCCTTCCCGGCACAACTCGTTTCCCAAACATCGAGCTGGCCCGGCAGCTCCTCCGCCGATGTGAACCTAACTGCCTGCATCCCCAGCGCCGTGGCCGCTAGCGCGTTCTCGGCGCGGTCGTCGATAAACAGTACGGACTGGGGCGTTGCACCTAGCACATCGAGCACTGCTTCGTATACCGCAGAGTCGGGCTTGGCCAGTCCTAGCCGGCAGCTATAGAAACGACGATCGAAGCTGGGAGACCATCCGCTGTGGTCGATTGCCGTGGCGAGCGGTTCCGGGGCATTCGAGAGCAGGGCGAGCCGCACGCCTGCGTGAGTCCCGAACCTGATCAGCGCGGGAAGCGTCCGCGGGTTGAGCGTCATCCACCCGGCGACGTCCACCCGGACCAGCGCCTCCACTAGTTGCGGCTCAGCCTGGAGCTCGTGGCCAAGGACAGCTGACCAGTAAGCACGGTCGGACTGGCCGAGGTCATAGGGCGGGCGGAATTTCCAGTACCGGTCGCGAAACTCGTCCGCCTGCATGCCGGCGAGATCCGCCAGTTCAATGATGGTCCCAGCAGGTATAGGGTCCGAGATCACCTCGCCGTAGTCAGCCAGGACCCAGCGCGTCATGGCGTGCCGTCAGATCTGGCTGGAGAGGCTGGTCCTTGCGCAGCGTCACGCCCCTCACCGCATGGCTGGCGTGGCCTTCGCTGGTGAGATCGACCCTGTCCCGGCCCCGTGACGACCACGTTGTCGCTTAGGTCGGCAGCTCCGTCCCGGCCTGCTCGGCCACCATGTACCTGGCGTACCAGTCGGGCCAGTTCGCGTCGGCCGCGCCGATGCGCTTCTCGTGTTGGCCGTGGGCGGCCGAAGCGCGCCGCATCGCGTCCGCCAGGTCGCTGGCCGAGTCGAACGAAGTCACGGCAGGGTCGACGCGCCCGGGAAGCCGGGTGGTGACTTCCTGGAACAGCCAGCCGTTGCCATCGGGGTCGCTGAACGAGACGAACGAGCTGTAGCTGGCATCGTTGGGCGCGGGGCCGCTGACGCGACCTTTCGCGCCGTGATCGAACCGAGCGCCGGGCGCCCCTTCATGGAACACCTCGCTAGCCTCGACACCGCGGGCGACGAGCTCGGCGCGCGCCGCCCCGATGTCGGAGACGGTCAGGTACAGGTCCTGGGTAGAGCCGGGCGCGGCCGACGTGAGGCCCGTGCCGAATTGGATCGAGCACCCGGAGCCCGGAGGCGTGAGCTGGACGAGGCGGAAGTTGTCACCATGGGTGACGTCGGCGTCAAGTCGCCAGCCGAGGCTTCCGTAGAACTCCTTCGCACGGTCGACATCCGAGACAGGGATGACGACGACCTCAAGCTTCTCGTCCACGATGCCGGCTCCTCTCCTTTTGATGTCAGCGGCCTGTACCACCGGGACTCGTCGTGACATCCGCCCTGGCGCTACACATCCACCCTGGCGCTACCCATCACCGAAGTCCACTAGCCCCATCAGATTGCTCGCGAAACTCTTGGTCACTTCCGTTAGCCTCAGGCGTGCCCGGCGGGTGATTCGACGTCGTCGTAGACGCGGGCCGCGGCCAGCAGTCCGTCCGGGCCGCGCTCGTAGACGCCGATTCCGGCCTGGGGCGGCAGGTCGTGGCGGCCCCAGCGGACGCAGTTGTACTCCAGGGCGCACCGCACGCCATCATCGGTCACGGCGCAATTCTGCAGGTCGATGCCGCCGCCCGCGCTGAAGCACCGGGCGAAGAACGAGCGGAGCTCGGCGGTGCCGCGGTGGGCGTGGTGCGGGCCGAAGGGGCCGCGGAAGTAGCCATCCGGCGCGAAGGTGCTCACCACCGCGTCGGTATCACCAGCGGCCAGCCCGTCCTGGTAGCGGCCGACGACATCACCGGGGCGGGCGGGCCCGGGCTCGAGGATCGCCGGCCGCAGGGGGCGCCGCTCGACAACCGGCCACTGGCTGCAGTAGGTGCGGAACACCACCGACAAGCTGTCGGGGGATTCGGCGACGACCGCCACCGGCCACGCCAGTTCCTCCCCGTTGTGGTCCAGGTGCGCCAGCAGTTCCACCACGGCCCGCCCGCCGGCCGCGGTGCAGGCCACGGTCTCGGCACGGGCGTGCAGGCCGGCCAGCCAGGACAGGTTGCGGCTGACAAACCGCCGCAACTGCCGGTGGCCGCGGACCTCGCCCGCGCGCGGATCGTAAACCACCACCTCACCAGGCCACACATTTTCCAGAAGGTGGGTGTCACCTTCGTTCAGTGCCGCGAAGTACTGCGCGACCGGATCAGCTAGACCCGCGTCGCGGGTCTGCTTGCGCGCCAGTTCCACAGCACTGACGAACTCCGGGAACCACGGCATTTCACACCTCCAAGCTCACCTGCCGAGCGGCCGGGTCCGCCGACCGCGGTATTTTTGCCCGCTGGCAATATCCTCCTCCCTGGCGGCGGGAGGTCTCCCATGTCGACCCGACGGCAACCTGATCCGCTTCGGCTCATCCCCGCGACCACCCCCACCGCCAACCGGGCCGCGGTCCTGCGTCCGCTTGACGTCATCGACGCACCGGTCAAGGTCGCCCGCACCGCGGCTGGGCCGGTCGGCTACTTCTTGTTCCAGGACATGGCGAGCTTCCGGTCGGCCGTCGAGCGGTTCCTGCGCTGAACGACGCCTGCGTACACTTGCGTCCGCGAGCTATCTCGCCGCGTCGGCCGGGCACCTGCCAGGTCACGGGAGAACGGGAGGGATGGATGCTCCCACCCAGGCTGATCCGGCGCCTGGTGCTGGCGCCGCTGGTGGTCGTGCTCGCGCTTGCCTTCATCGTGCTTTCCCCGTTCCTGGCCCTGCTGGCGCTGGTGTTCGGCCTGGCCGCCCGGTCACGGCCGGGCCGGATGCGCAGCCTGCGGCTGACCTGCTTCGCGCTGATCTGGTTCATCGCGGAGACCGCGACGCTGTTCTTGCTCCTGGGCCTGTGGATCGTGTCCGGGTTCGGCGGCCGGCTGCGCACCGAGCCTTATCAGACCCGGCACTACGCCGTCGTCCGCTGGTTCCTTGACGTGATGTACGACGGGGCGGCCCGGACCTACGGGCTGCGGCTCGAGGTGGACGAGCCGGAACTGACCCCGGACGAGCGGATTGCCCGGCTGGCCCGGCCGGTCATCGTGCTCAGCCGGCATGCCGGGCCCGGCGATTCGTTCCTGCTCATCCATGAGCTGCTGAGTGTGTACGGGCGGCGGCCGCGGGTTGTAATGAAGTCGGCGCTGCAGCTGGATCCCAGCCTGGACGTGCTGGGCAACCGGCTGCCCAACGTATTTATCCAGCACAGCAAGGTCGGCGAGAGCCTGTTCACCGAGCAGATCGAGCGGCTGGCCGCCGGGCTCGACCCGGCCAGCGCGCTGGTGATCTTCCCCGAGGGCGCCAACTGGACGCCGGGACGGTGGCGGCGCGGGATCCGGCGGCTGGAACACGCTGGCCGCCGCGATCTGGCCGCCAAGGCCAAAGACATGCCGAACCTGCTGCTGCCGCGGCCCGGCGGGACGCTGGCCGCCATCGCGGCCTGCCCGGACGCCGACGTGATCTTCGTGGCGCACGCCGGGCTTGACAACATCGTCAGCGTCGGGGATGTCTGGCGGAACTTCCCGATCGACCAGGTCATCAGGGCCCGCTGGTGGCGGGTGCCGCACGACGCGGTGCCCCGGACCGCCACCCACGACGCCGAGGTGCAGTGGCTCTATGACTGGTGGAAACTGATCGACAGCTGGATCACCGAGAACCGGCCCGGCGGCGCTGCGATCCCTGAAGGGGCCCCCGAGCCTGAGAATGACACCGCCGAGCCGGTTACGGAGTTATCCGCGTTAGCGATCCTTCAAACGGTCGGCGAACCGACGCCATGTGACCGGGGCGAACCTGAGTACCGGGCCTTGACGGTCCTGTGTGTCACGGACAAGGACATGGCTGGCATTGTCGGCCACCTCGACGCAGTTGCCGGTAGACGAATAGGTGCTCTTGACCCATTTCTGTGACTTACTCACCGTGATCACTCCTGCTGTAGCTATCGATGAACTGCGCAGACTCCGCGGGTGTTAGTGCTCCCGCGCGAAGATGATCAAACATCAGGATCAGCCTAGCCATGTCGGCCTGCGCTTCGATGATCCTTCCGGCCTGATAGCCCTCCGCATAGCCGACGCTCGGGGAGTCACCGAAATCGAAGATGGTCACCGGACCTTCCGCACCAGGGCAGTCCGGCGAAGCGAACGGGAAGATCTGGACCGTGATGCGCGGCCGGCGAGCATATTCAGCGAGCTTGGCCATCTGACGGCGCATGACCTCCGCCCCGCCGAATGAGGTCCGGAGCGCGGCCTCACCGATCACGAACCAGCAGAACGGGGGCTCGTCGCGGTCGATTACCTGCTGGCGTTCCATCCGCGTGGCCACGTCACGTTCCATGTCATCGGCGGACAGGTCCGGGCGGCCTGATGTGATGATCGACCGCGCGTAATCCTCGGTCTGGAGCAACCCGGTCAGGCACCGCATATCCCAATTGTGGATGCGGGTGGCTCTTGCCTCGAAGTGAACGAATGGCGTGAACCACGACGGAAAGGCTTCCTTGTTAACCTGGCTGTGCAGGCGGACAAAGGTGCCAGGTGTCTCCATCGCCTCGTCGGACTTCTTGGCGAATTCGAGTGTCGGCGTCCGGTTCATTGTCTCGACGCTGGACACGTGCGAACCGCTGTAGCCCATGCGCACGGCCAGATCCGCCTGTGACAGCCCGAGGCGCTCGCGCCAGGCCCTCAGTTCCGCGGCGAACGTCTCGACAGCCGTGCCGGCTGCCTGCTCATTGTTCACTCGTCTCTCCGCAAGCTGGGCTGAAATTCCTCAAGTTCCCGGCTTATCGCTCAATCTAGCTGAGCGTAGCGATATGCTTCCCTAGAGTAGTCGGAGCTGAGATCGTAGATAGCGGGAACCGCGTACCAGGCGAAAAAACCATCCGGGTGCGCGGCGTCCCGCAAGAGCCACGCCGCCCACAATGCGTGAGGACCGAACTCGATGGACACCGCACCGCAGGAGCCAGCCCACCCGGTAGCCGCTTTGACCACTTACGAGCTTCGCGACTACCGCAGCCAGCTCGAACGTGCTCTGCGGACGCTGCCCGCCCGCGCCGAGGTGCGCGCCCCGATTCGGCTGAAACTTGACGCTGTGCTGGCTGAGCAGGACGCGCGAGCCCGGGTGTCCGCCGGGAGTGTTCGCTAGCCCGCTAGCTGCCCTGTCCGTTCTGTCAGGTGCGCTGCGATACCCTCATCTGGTGGACCAGCAGCACCTTGCCAACCTTGCGCACCTGCGCCGGGCGCGGGATCTGGTCGACCGGGAGTACGCGCGGCCCCTCGACGTGCCGGCCATGGCCCGCCACGCGCTGATGTCGCCGGGACACTTCTCCCGGGCGTTCCGGGTCGCCTACGGCGAGACCCCGTACCGCTACTTGATGACCCGACGGGTGGAGCGGGCGATGGCGCTGCTGCGCGCGGGCATGAGCGTGACCGACGCGTGCATGGCGGTCGGCTGCACCTCCCTCGGCTCGTTCAGCTCGCGATTCACCGAGCTCGTGGGGGTGACGCCGAGCGCGTACCGGGCCGCGGAGCATCGCGCCGTGCTGGCGATGCCCGCGTGCGTGGCCAAGGTCCGCACCCGGCCGACCCGGGATCAGCCGATCAGGATCGGAGAAGCGGCCCGCGCCGCCGCCGTCTAGCGTTGGCGCCATGACTATTTCACTCCAAGCCTGCCACGTCACCGTCAACGACGTGGACTCCTCGCTCGCCTTCTACCGAGACGCGCTCGGCCTCGAGGTGCGCAACGACGTCGGCTCGGGCGGATTCCGCTGGGTCACCCTCGGCTTCGCGGCCCAGCCGGGCGTTGAGATCGTGCTCTCCGAACCGCACGCCGGCCGGTCCCAGGCCGACGGCGATGCCCTGCAGGAACTGCTCACCAAGGGCGTCCTGCCGATGATTATGTTCCGCACCGACGATCTCGAGGCGACCTTCGAGAAGGTGGAGGCCTCCGGTGCCGAGGTGCTGCAGGAGCCCATCGACCAGCCGTGGGGCCCGCGCGACTGCGCGTTCCGGGACCCCTCGGGCAACATGGTACGCATCTCGCAGGCGCCCAAAGCGTAGCCGCCCCGGCGTATTTCCGGCTCCCGCGCCTGATCCGGGCTTCATGGTGGATCCGGGGTATCCCCGCGCAGGGAGTTACGTCGTGAACGTGGCTCGATCACCAGACGGCGCGCTGGACTGGCCGGACGGTTGGGGGATTTAGCCATGAAAAGCCGCTTTTCTGTCCGGACGGGAAGGTCCGGCTCCGGCCCGGACAGGCCCGCCTGCCATACCCAGGCCCTGACCGCCAGCCAGCCAGCCACGACAAGCTGCTCTCCAGCGGCCACGACGAGCTGCTCTTTAGCGCGGATTTCCGCACAGGAGGATTAAGCAGCCGCCTTAGCCGCTTGCGGATCACTGGGTTTACTCCAAGGTGTCGCGGCGGAGCTGCGGGAAGACCTTTGAGACTTTGCTGAGGAGGTAGTCGCCGTAGGTGCCGGTGAAGGCGCGCAGGTCCTGGCCGTCCCAGCGCGGTCGGCCGTCGTCTCCGGCGGCGGCTCGGCCGGGCAGCGGCGGCACCTCGGCGGCGAAGCCCGGGTCCAGGAAGAACGGGAAGGAAAAGCCGGCCGTGACCGCTGAGGTTGCGGACCCGGTGCGGTGTCGACCGGTACCAGCCACCGGTCAGCCGGTCGAGCATGTCACCGATGTTGCAGACCAAGGTGCCGGGGATGGGCGGGGCATCGATCCAGCCTTCGGGCGCGGCGATCTGCAGCCCGCCGCTGTCATCTTGGGCCAGCAGCGTGACCAGCCCGTAGTCGGTGTGCTCGCCGACGCCCCAGTCCTGGGCCTGCGGCGGCGACGGCGGATAGTGGAAGATCCGGAACAAGATGGTCGGATCTGCGGTGTACCCGGCGGCAAAGTATCCGGCGTCCAGGCCCATGGCAGGGCGAAGAACTCAGCGCTCGCGGCGGCCAGCTGATCCAGCAGGCCGGCCGGCACGCCATGGCCGGTCAGGTAGAAGAAGCCGCGGTCGCGGCAGGCGGCCTGGATCTGCCCGGCCACGCCCGCCCGAGCCGAATCCGGCGCCGGGCCGGTCAGCGAGCCAACATCGATGACGGGTAGTGCGGCTGAACCATCCGAGCCTGGCATGAATCCATCCTGCCCGTCGGCTGCCTTTCCTGCCCCGCGCGCTTGGTTTCTGGTTATGCCTTTCCGGGGTACGGGCGCCCGCCGAGTGGATCCGCGGCGGCGACCCTTGGGATCAGCAGCCTATTCTTTGTACATCTGTACTAGGAATAATCCTAGTACGGTCGTACCTGAAATGTCAGGCCAAGTCAAGCCGAGACTGGCATCTGGAGGCGGCGATGGCAGGTCGACCCGTTGACCATCAGCGGCGAGCTGAGCTGCTCGACGCGGTGGTCGACTACACGGTCGAGCACGGGTTCTCCGAGGTGTCATGGCGGCCCGTCGCCGCCGCCCTCGGGGTTTCGCCCACGACACTGGTGCATCACTTCGGGACCAAGGAACAGATGCTCGTGGCCATCCTCGGGCGGCTGCGGGAGCGCATCGCGGCCGCCAACGACCGGACCGGCGAGCAGCCCGATCTGGCGACGGCGGCGCGTGCGGCCTGGATGCGGACCTCAGACCCGCAGCAGTGGCCGGAGTTCCGGCTGTTCTTCGCGGCCTACGGACGCGCTCTCCAGGAGCCACGGCAGTTCGAGGGATTCCTGGACCGGGTCGTGGCCGACTGGATGAGCGCCCTGGTCGCCGCGCAAGGACCAGACACCGACCCGGCGACGGCGACGCGCACGGCCACGCTGGTGATCGCGACGATCCGCGGGCTGCTGCTCGACCTGCTCGCCACCGGTGACCGGGACCGGGTCCAGGAGGCGGCCGAGAGCTTCCTCGCTAGCCTCGAACACAAGGCTCAGATGCGCTCTTGCAGATCATCGCCGGGATACGAGCCAGATAGGACTCGCCTCGATTACTAGGCTCCGTACTTCTGCACCAGGGCACCGACCTGAGGGAGCGCGGCCGCGATGTGCTTAGCCGCGCCGCCGCGGACGGCGCGGTACGCCTTGAGGATAGCGGGTCGCTCAGAGGATTGTGCATGCTTATCGGTCACTGCGAGCAGAGACTCGGACACCTCTTCGCTGCGCTTAACCAGGTAGTCGCCGAATTCGGCGGCGCCGGAGGCGTTAAAGTCGGCCCAGTACGGCTGAAGATTGTCGACGATATCCGGAAGCAGGCGCTCCATCATGGACTGGAGGTAACCCGGCTTGAAGGTTTTCACTGTCTTGTACGCGACCTTGACGGTGGTCCCGGAGACCCCGGACTTGCCGGAGACCTCCTGGTCAATCAGTGTGAGGCAGTCGGCCGTCACCTTTGGCTGGACGTCCGGGGCAAGCAGAATATCCTGAAGCGTGGCTGCCATAGTATGCTCATCTCCTTGCTGATGGGTGTTCTGCGTGAATTTAGCGCTGCCAAAAAAAACTTCCCATCCATGGGCCGACCGACCTGGCTCATTTCGGGGGCCCGCTTAGGCTATCGCAATAGGCTCGTCCGTTATCGGCAGTCGTAAAAGCTCCGTGGCGCGGAATGCCCGCACGCTCATGGGCCTATCGATGACCTGCCCGGCCGAGGGGAATGCGGCGTCGGTGGCGATATCGACCAGGTCCGGCGCAAGGGGCACCGCGGGATCCATCAGGTCGAGCGCGGGTACCGTCGGCCGTTGGCGCAGTCCGCGTCGTCCGGCCCGACCACCGGGCGCGACAGAGGCTGGGCGGCCGGGAAATCAAGGCGTGCGGGTGGCGGATTCGGACATAACTTCCGGGCGGCGCGACAGCCCCTTGGAAGCGTCCTTGCGCTGTGCTTTTTGCCGTTGGTGGTGGTAGTAGCGTTCGGCGATGATGGTGCGCAGGACGCGCAGGCCGTCGCTGGTGGCGTTGAGGTTGCTGACGCCGTGGATGCGGGAGTGTTCGTAGCTGGCGACTTCTTGGACTTTGAGTCCGGCTTGGGCGATGCGGATGTTGATGAGGGTTTCTACTTCGAAGCCGTCGCCCCACAGGCGGGTGCCGTCGCCGTGCGGGACGTCGGAGTCGGCTTGGAGGCCGAAGACGGGGACGTGGCGGCGCCAGAAGGCGTTGTAGCCGTAGCACAGGTCGGAGTACCGGGTCCGGCACAGGGTGTTGACCAGGCCGGACAGGATGCGGTTGCCGAGGCGGCGCAGCCGGGTGATGTCGCTGCTGCCGCCGCCGCCGGCGAACCTGGTGCCCTTGGCGAAGTCGGCGCCGTCCAGCAGGGCCTGGACGAACCGGGGGATCTCGGCCGGGTCGGCGGAGCCGTCGGCGTCGACCATGGCGATGATGTCGCCGGTGGCCGCGGCGAATCCGCAGGCCAGGGCGTTGCCTTTGCCGCAGCGGTTCTGCTGGATGATCCGGACGCCGGGGCGGAGCAGGCGGGCGGTGGCGATCGTGTCGTCGACGGAGTTCCCGTCGACGATGATGACCTCGTGCAGGCCGGGGGGCAGTACGGCGAAGACGTGCGGCAGGTTGCGGGCCTCGTTCAGGGTGGGGATGACCACGCTGACCTTGGGCCAGGGCTGGGGGCGGGCGGGGAAGCCCGGCCGTGCGGGCCGTGCCGCGGCGGGCCGTGCCGCGTCCGGGCGGTAGCCGGGGTCCGGGCGGTAGCAGGGGTCCGGGCGGTAGCCGGGATCCAGGCGGTAGCCGGGATCCGGGCGGCGCGGGATGCCGAGCGGCAGGCCCCGCGCCGGGGTCTCGGCAAAATGCATGTCCTCGCCGATCGTCATTGTTTGTCTCCCCAAAGAGTCCAGCCAGACCGGACATTTCCCCCCGGAAGGGAACGGCTTGTGACACGAGTGACAAGCGAGCCGCTCACTTCATATGCGTACAAGACGCGTGTATACGCCGGGAGGTTTACTTTGCCAGCTATTGTTACGTTTTGTAGTCATATACCTACGCTGCGTCCGGCCGGGTGCGTAGATCCGGGACGGCCAGTCCCGGGGCGGAAACCGGTCGCTGATGGTAGAAGTAGGCGCAGGCACGCCGGCGGCGTCGATAATCGGCGGGGTGGTTCCTGACACGCGCCGTGCAGGTATCGGCTACGATTGGGGTCCGTGGTGCTGACGGTGCCTGGACCTCCGGCGTCAGATTAAGCAGTCTCGGCGGCAGGTCGGCCATACCGGTGACCTGCCCTTGTAAACCGCGGACACATTCGGCAGACCAGGGGCGATGACCTGTCGCTGTGTATCGGTCAAACACTCAGTAAGGCGACCTCATGACACAGGTGGCTCCTTCGACGCCCGAGCGGGGGCACCGTCGGCGACCGAGACGCCGTAACCGGCGATCACGCTTCGCTGGTATCGCGGCTCTCGTTCTCGCCATCCTTATTTGCGTGGCAGTCATCCTCACGCAAGTGTGGCTGCCGACGGCCAGATCCGCCAAGCGGAACGTCGCGGTCCAGAGCTCGCAGCCGGCGCAGGGTTATGCAGTGCTACCGAAGCCGAGGCCGAAGCCAACACCGAAGCCAACACCGAAGCCGAAGCCGAAGCCAACACCGAAGCCGAAGCTGAAGCCGAAGCCGACGCCCACCCGGGCAGGGCCGCCGATGCCGACTGGCGTGCCCGGCGACTGGACGCTCGTGTTCGACGATGAGTTCAACGGGACCAGCCTGGATACGGCCAAGTGGTCGACCGGCTGGTATGGTTCGGGCATCACCGCCCCGGTCAACGGCGAGTCACACGCCTGTTACGATCCCGCCCAGGTTAGCGAAGGCGGCGGCGCGCTTGACCTGACTCTTATCGCCAAGAGCGAGAATTGCGGCATATCCGATCCCCTGTACGCCAGTGGCCTGGTCAGCACGCAAGGCAATTTCAGCTTCACTTATGGTTTTATCGAAGCGCGGGTATGGCTGCCCGGGGTGCCGGGAGACCCGGGCTATGTTGCCAACTGGCCTGGCGTGTGGGCCGATGGCCAGAACTGGCCAGAAGACGGTGAAATCGACATTGCCGAAGGCATCAGCGGCCACATGTGTGCGTACTTCCATAACGCGGCGAATCCTGCTGTGGGCATCAGCGCAGGCAGCGGAAGCGGCTGCGCGAGCGGGATATATACCGGCGGCTGGCATACCTTCGCCGCGAACTGGGAGCCTGGAATCATCACCTATTATTATGACGGCGTCGATATCGGAAGCGTGACCTCAGGGATTACTTCCGCGCCGATGTTCCTGGTCCTTGACTATGACGCTGAGCTTCATGGCCAGGCGCCTGACACGATGAAGGTTGACTATATGCGGGTCTGGCAGCATCCGTAGCCGCAGCACGCCACGATCGGCCGTCTTAAGGTTTTCTCGGCACCATAGCTGGCAGCCACGGCAACGGCTTTCCCTAGCACTAGGCTCCGGTAGCCGTGCTAGTCGGCGGCGCGGTGGTCGGCGGCGCGGGAGTCGGAGCCGCGCTAGTCGGCGGCCCGGTAGTCGGCGGCCCGGTAGTCGGAGCCGCGCTAGTCGGCGGCGCAGTAGTCGGCGGCTTGCTGGTCGGCGGCGCGGTAGTCGGAGCCTTACTGGTCGGCGGCTTGGTAGTGGGAGCCGTCTTTTTCGGCGCCGGGCTGGAGGGGGCCTTGCTGGTCGGCGCCAACGTCGCAGGGGGCGCATTCGTGACTGCTACCGGGGTCAGGCCGCCGGATCCGGCCGGGGTCAGGTGGGATGCGCGCGAGGAAGAGACGGGCGGAACTACCTTGAGTGCCCTCGCTGAGCCACTGGAGGCCGTCGGCACGTGCGTCGCGCCGACCGGCGACGGCCCGCTATGGGAGGAGTTGTCATCAACCAGGAATGCCCCGCCACCGAGCAGGGCGACGGCGGCAAGGGCCGCGGCGGCTGGCAGCACGTAGCGGCCGGGCGAACGCGACGCTGGCGGCCTC
The DNA here is from genome assembly GCA_963758795.1 of uncultured Actinomycetes bacterium. Lineage (GTDB taxonomy): Bacteria > Actinomycetota > Actinomycetes > Streptosporangiales > Streptosporangiaceae > Palsa-504. The sequence goes on along the minus strand of CAVWXG010000015.1, from coordinate 68,683 downwards.
GCCGCCTGCACCGGGAAGCCGGTCGTGGTGAGTGGCTCGGCGCGACGCGCGATCCTTTGCTGGTGATCCTCCCCGTCTGGCGAGTCATCCGTCACCAGGGCGGTGACCCGCTCCCACACCCGGTCTGGAGGCACGGCGGCAGGGAGCAGTGCGAGCATCATCGCGGGGCTGAACTCGCGGTGCTTGATCCTGCCGCACACCGAGCAGCGCCGGATGTGACTTGCAAGCCGCTTGCCCATGGCAGCGGTCAGCGTACCGTCCCAGCTGTTTAGCAGGCCGGCCGCGCCCGGGCACCGGCCACGGGCCGGCCACGCGGCCAGCAGCATGCCAAGCAACTTCGTGAACCGGGCGCGGGCCCGCGTGGCGAGCGCCTGCGCCTGGCTACGCGACAGGCCCAAAATATCCGCGAGGTCAGCGCCCTCGAACTCGGACCGGAGGTTCAGCTCGATGAGCTCGCGCTCGGCTGGCTCCAGGCCAGTGAGCGCGGCCCCGACGAGGAACCGGAGGTCCGCATCGCCGACATGGGCGTCGGGCCCGGTCATCTCGCCGGTGTCAGTGCGCGGTGCGGACAAGGCGCCGGCCTGCGGGCGTGTGTAGCACTCGTTACGGGCAACGGCGAACAACCACGCCCGCAGGCGGTCAGAATCCTGCAGGCACGGGATCTTAGTCCAGGCGATGACGAAGGTGTCGTGCACGCTATCAGCCGCGTCGGCAGGATAGATGAGCAGAGACTGACAGTAGCGGTAAAGATTCGCAGCGTACCGGTCGAAGGCTGCGGCCAGGCCAGCCAGCTCGCTCCTGGCGATGGAGGCCGCGATCTCGCCGTCGGACATGATCAGACGGTCTGGCCTCAAGGTGGTTCTGTGCTCAGGACTGTGCACCTGTACCCACCGACAGCACCCTTCATCCCCAGCGTTTTCGCCTGTGGTTCTGTGACGCCATCTTCGCCCTATCACTGTCCGGGTCCCGACGTGCGCCCGTCATGAAGATAGCACCCGGCGGGATCGCCCGCTGCCGAAAGGCTGGCGGGGCTGACTGCCACCCAGGCAGTTATCGTGTGCTTACCGTGCCGAGGCCCGCCCGCGGCTACGGATGCTGCCAGACCCGCACGTAATCAACCTTCATCGTGTCAGGTACGTGGGTAGGACCGCCAGCCGCATAGTCAAGGACCAGGAACATCGGCGCGGAAGTAATCCCTGAGGTCACGCTTCCGATATCGACGCCGTCATAATAATAGGTGACGATTCCAGGCTCCCAGTTCGCGGCAAAGGTATGCCAGCCGCCGGTATATATCCCGCTTGGGCAGCCGCTTCCGCCGCCAGCGCTTAGCCCCTGGGAAGAATTCGCCGCGTTATGGAAGTGCGCACACAGCTGGCCGCTGATGCCTTCGGCGATGTCGATTTCCCCGTCTTCTGGCCAGTTCTGGCCATCGGCCCAGACGGCAGGCCAGTTGGCGACGTAGCCCGCGTCTCCCGGCGCGCCGGGCAGCCATACCCGCGCCTCGATAAAACCATACGTGAAGCTGAACTTGCCTTGCGTGCTGACCAGGCCACCGGCGTACAGGGGATCGGATATGCCGCAATTCTCGCTCTTGGCGATAAGAGTCAGGTCAAGCGCCCCGCCGCCCTCGCTAACCTGGGCGGGATCGTAACAGTCATCTTCGCTGTCGTTGACCGGAGCGGTGATGCCCGAACCATACCAGCCGGTCGACCACTTGGCCGTATCCAGGCTGGTCCCGTTGAACTCATCGTCGAACTTGAGCGTCCAGTCGCCTGGCACGCCGGTCGGCATCGGCGTATGGGCGGCCGGGCCGGTGGACGGTCCCTGGAGTGCCCACGTGACGCTGGCCGCGACGATGACCAGAACGGCGACGACGAGCAGCCATGACCGTCTGGAACCCAGCCTCAACGCCGTGAAGAGTCCAGGCCGCGATCCTCTATTCCGACCCGCGCGGGGCCTGGAGGGAGCCATGTGTGGAATGAGGTCACCCTGGTCCTGTGTCGTAGCCTGTGGGGCCGCCAGGCAGGCCTGCGCACCCGATCTTACCGTCGGCCGGGGTGCGCCGCCGCCGTATCGCCCGCGCCCGGCGGAAGCTCGTAGATCATCGTACCGCCGGAGTTCGCGATCAGCTTCCAGTCCGACGAGGCGGCCAAAGACTCCTGCAGGATCTTGAAGGAATCGGGCGGTACCTGCGCGTACGCGGTGTTGTACGGCACCATGCTCGGCGCGATCAGCACGTAAGCAGGTTCCCGGCCTTGCGTGTACGTCCTGGAATCCTCCGCGATCAGCTTGGCGATGTCAGGTGTGGCTTCGCTTGCCAGCGGCGTCCCACCGAGTGAGCCGAAGATGCTGTTCACCGGGAAAAGATTGTACCGGGCCGTATCCCCACCGGGAACATTGGCCTCTGCCACGTAAATAGGGCCCGGACGGGCGGTCTGCAGGAAAGAGTAGATCGTATTGACTTCCGTTTTAGGGAAGGTGTAGAAGGCGTCATCACCGAAGAAAGCCACGAAGAACAGGGCAAGGACGAACAACAGCGCCACCGGGGCGCGTAGCCAGCGGAGGGCAGGCTTGACCCAGGAGAAATCGAGGCCGCCGGCGGCCGCGCGGAGGTGCGGCACCATTTTGCGGGACAGGGTCCCGGGTTCGACTGCCGCGGCGGCAAGGGCCGCGGCCCACGGCAGAGAAAAGAGATAGACCCGCAAGATCCCCTCGTTGCCGTACGCTTGCCCGAACAGGACGAGGACGGGCGAGTAGGTAAGGACAACCAGGGCGAGCACGATTCGCCCTGAATGCCGGCGCCGCCAGGCGCCGACCAGAGCGAGCAGCCAGATGGTCACGGACAGCCCTTCCGCGCAGTGCTGGATCAGCAGCTGGCTGGCCGGGATCGTTGACGCGGCGGCGGCGGTGGAGGAGGAGGACGGGGGCGCCACGTTCGAGAAGAAGCTGCCCAGTGAGCTCAGCAGGCCGTATTGGCTTTCCACGAACGAAAGATGCGGCAGCAGGTACCCGACCGCGACGGCAAGCATGGCAAGTGGCAGCCAGCGTGGTCGCAGCGGACGCGCGGCCGCGAGGACTCCCAGCTGGACGGCGACGATGTAGGGCGACAGCTCATGGGTGAATGTCAGCACGAGGTAGAGGAACAGGATGGTCACCAGGAACGCGGTGCGACGCCTGGGGGGAACGAGCAGATCCGGTGATGGTTGGGCGGGGAAACGACGCGGGTCCGCGGCCGAGTAGCGATACCCAGCAGCCGCCGGGGCGGTGGGATCAAACCGCGCCTGGCCGTACTTCGCTCCGGTGCCGTCCTGACCGGGCACGATCCGGATGCTGTCCGGGCTGAGCTTCAATCCCACGTCGTCCAGTCGCCGCGCGATCGCTGCCTGCAGCGAGCGTGCCTGCCGCTCGCTGGCGCAGCGGACCGCGACGGCATCCGGGCGGTGCTCGAACCTGACGTTCGGGAAGTCATGTCCCATCCAGGTGTCGAAGGCGTAGTAGAGGAGCAGATCAGCCAATACCGGTGAAAGCGGAGATCCCGCTAGCATGCGGAGGTCAGTGGCGCCCAGCGAGCCGTCGGGTCGCTGCAGCGGCACATTCAAGGACCGTCTCACATAATCGACAACCCAAGTCTGGTCAGTGGTCGCCGCGACCACCTTGACCATCAGATCGCGCCGGAAGTTGGCGGGAACCGCCCGCGTATCAAGCATGATGATCCAGTTACCTGGCTCCTGGCCCGCGGGCAGGTTACCGTGGCCGTCGGCTTGGGCGCGGCGCATCTGGAGCAGGCGGGTCTTAAGCCTCCGCGCGACAACCGTCTGGGCGATTCTGTCGCTAACCGTTGGGACGCCGCCGATCCCGGCCTGACCCCCCACCGGCACGGCACGGACGGGAGCCGGGCGGTAGTCCCCCGAACGCATCTGATCGTAAATTACCTGCAGGTTATGCGCCAGGCGCTGCTCGAAGTCCGCGATCGTGACGCCATCGATCCCGGGCGGCCCCTGGTCGGACCTTACTGTCTGGTATGCCTCCCTAACCTCCTGCATGGAGACCGCGGCCTGCTTGTCTGCCTGTTCCCGCTCGGTCGCCAGGTTCCTCCGAAGCCACCGACGCCGTGGCACGAACGGGGCTCGGTTGCCCGTGTAAAGCCAGTGCATCGTTATCGCCATGATGCCCAGCGAGAGGACCGTACCGAGGCCCTGGGGCGAGAAATAGTCCTGGGCAATCCAGTTGGCGGCCGAGTACAGCAGGAGCGCCATCCAGCGCTGCCGGAAGGACAGCGGGAGCGCGTCGTAAATCAGGTAAAGCAGGGGAAGGGCGGCGAGCTCGAATACAAGCTGAGCCCACTTGGCGTAGGCAAGCGGGGAACTTACGCCTGCCACTTTTCCGAACCAGGCAGCGAGAGCGAAAAATCCGGGCCAATTCTGGTAAATATCGATATGGGGATCCAGCTGGCCGTGCGCCGTGATGTACTGGACCACCCCGATGGTCTTGTAGAGCCAGGAGTAGCGTCCCTCCGGGTACACCAAGGGGGCGGTGCCATAGAGCATGACCACCAGCCCGATCGAGTGCAGGGCCATCCGCCATCGCGATGGGTTCTCGCCAGTGAGCTCGATCACGGCCGACAGGACGAGGAGAGTGACTCCGGCGTAGAAGATAACCGGCAGCTGGGCCGGAAGCCCGAAGGGCCCGAGCGTCGTCGCGTTGGTGCGGCTCACCCCGATCGCCCACAGCGCGATGCTGACCGGCAGGGCCACGTCCGAGAAATGGATATTGGTAGTCCGGCGCGGGGCGACGGGAGGCACGGCAGGCAACACAGTTGTCGGCGCATCCGCGCCGGGTAGCGGCATCACCGGACGCCTGCTGGGTTCGGGTCGCCGCGGGTGGGACTCGGCTTGATGCCCGGCTTGATTCAGCGTCCGATGGCGGCCAGCGGACGAAGCCGACCGGGCAGCCGCCCCCCCGTCGTCAGGTCCCCATTCGGAACGGCGGTCACCGTTGCCGTTCGGTGCGCTGTCTGTCATGAGTTCCTTCGCCGTTGGACGATGCCGACCGCCAGCCCGGCCAGGCTCAGCACGGCCTCGACCTGGAACAAGCCCAGCGGATGCCAGAAGTGAGCCCACAGCGTGACGGTCGCTAGGAATGCCAGGACACCGAGGCTGACCAGCATAGACGCACCCAGATCCGACCAGCGCGCCATCCGCGGAAAGTTGGTAATGATGGCCCGTCCGGGAACGAAGAAGGTAAATCCAAGTACCAGCAGGACGCGCGGCAGCCCCGTGACGTTTCCCTGCACCATGGCAAGCAACGCGACGGCCACCGCTGCCGCCAGGACGTCAAGCATTTCGGCGCGTTGTGCCGCCGGCGGCATGGTCCCTGGATATCCCACAGTCATCCTCCCCGGTGTGCTGTAAATTTACAGGGCCGGGGGCACGCGAACCTCCCCTTCGCGGATGGCAGTGCCCGGCCAGTTCATGGCCAGGCTGGCTGATCGGTGCGTTCGGGTCAGCGCTGGCGCGCTTTGGCGATCCGGGCCGTGACCCGGTCGCGTGCTGCTACCAGCGCCTCACCGAGGATGAAGGACGGCGCATCCCACGGCGCGTCGCGCAGGCCGCCGAGCCGCTGCCACGGGCCTATCCCGGACGCCTCGAAAACGTACTTCGGGAACACCCGGTGCACGACTCCCTGGAGCGGCCTGGTCGGAGGACCGGCATCACCGTCGCGGATCCAGCTGGCCAGCCCGTCGTACAGCTTGACCCCGGCCGACACCGTCGCGTCAGCGCAACCCCACAGCCTGGGATTGAAATCAAGGAACCGGAACTCGCCGTCTTCGCCCAGGACGAAATCGAGCCCCGCCATCCCGGTCCACCCCAGCTGCTTGCACACCGATTCCGCGTACTTCTGCAACTGCGACAGGTACGGCTCGCTCGATGACCGCATCTCAAAGGCATAGCCGGTCAGCTCGGGCCACATGATCGTCTTTTCGCCGGAATAGAGATGCACCGCCTCGCCGTGCACGAACAAGGCGCCTGCCATGTAGGTCGGACCCGTGTAGAAGTGCTGCGCCGTCACCGACGCGTCCCGCAGCGTGAACCGCCCAAACGCGTCGATGACCTCCTCGGGCGTGCGGCACAGCGCCACAAACAAGGCCCCCATCGATCTTCCCGACTTGACCATGAGGGGCAGGCCGCTAGCGATGGCCGCGTCACAGTCGGCACGGCTGCCGAGCGGCACCCCCTCAGGAACCGGTACCCCCCAGGCGGCCGCCTTCTCCAGCAGCAGGGCACGGTCCAGCAGCAGCGGCCTGACGGCGGGGTCAACATCCGGGAGACACAGCCGCTGGATGTGGTCAGGCTGATCCCACATCCAGTACAGCGCTTCGTCCGTGCACGGCATAATGCACGCCGGGCCAATCCTCTCCACCATGGCCCGGAAAGCATCAGAACCCTCTTCTGCCAGCGGTTGCTCGACGTAAGACGTATAAGGATAGGCACTAACGCGCAGGTATCGCGGCCGGTGCAGGTGCGGCGTGAATGCGTGCACGCGCAGTCCGCGCTTGGCCAGCTGGTAAGCCAGGAAGTCAACGCTGCCCCAGGTCGCATCGACCAGGATCACATCCGGGCCGCTGCGGCCCTTCGACGTGCCGAACACCATGACGCCTCCTCAGTTACTCGGGCCACAGCACATTCCGCGACTCCTGACCTGCAGGACATTCAGGTTGCAGGAGATTCAGGAAGCGCATCTTGCGGAGGTCCACGTTCCGCGGTACCACCCGGCCACTGGCACTGCGCCGTGCCCACCGACCACACGCGCGACGACGGCGCGGGCCGGGGACAGCCAAGGACGGCTGGCCAAAGCCAACGCCAGTACGCGGAGCCTACAATGGGCCATGCCTTATCTGGGCGCTAACTGGGATTTCTCAGCAAATTTCATGTGATTGCCCTGTGTCCGAATGACACCAAGACGAGCACTAATTGGCGGTTAGTCCGATTTCGGCGAGAATGCTGGGATGTTCTGAAGCAATTTCGTCCGAGTCATCGAGGCTGGGCAACGCCCGACCGCACGCAGTCTTCGGACGGTCGGCTGCCAATCGGCCGTGGTCCTGACTCCGCGATGTGGGGATAGTCACGATTGCGTGTTTCCAGCCCGGGTTGGGCTGGCAGTGAGCCACTGTACATAGGTCGCGTGGTGCGCGTGCGGGGAGGTCAGGGGCAGTGCCCTGGCCGACGGCTCGTTGCTGGCGGGGCTGGTGGGAGTAGTGTCAGCCCTGAGAGAGACGGGTAACGGTGGTAGTAGCGAGGCGTGAGGGATGATGGTTGGCAACCAGGCAGATGTGATAACGGCGATACCGCTAGTCGACCTGCGGGCCGCGCACGCTCAGGTGGCGGCGGAGGTCCAGGCAGGCTTCGATGACGTCATCAGCAAAACCGCCTTCATCAAGGGCGACGTGGCGGCCGCCTTCGAGCGAGAATACGCAGCCTTCACCGGCGTCGCGCACTGCGTTGGCGTGGCCAACGGCACGGATGCGCTTGAGCTTGCCCTGCGCGCGGCCGAGGTGCCCGCCGAAGCTGAGGTGATCATGCCGGCGAATACCTTCGTCGCTACTGCGGAGGCCGTCGTGCGCGCGGGCGCCCGGCCGGCGTTCGCCGACGTGGATCCGGATTACCTGCTGCTCGATCCGGGAGCCCTGGAGGCGGCCCTGAGCCAGCAGACCGGGGCGGTGATCCCGGTGCACCTCTTCGGCCAGATGGCGCCGATGGACGCCGTCGCCGGCGCCGCCGGGCGCGGGGCCGTGATTATCGAAGACGCCGCCCAGGCGCACGGCGCAACCCAGAGTGGCCAGCGCCGGCTCGTTCGGCTTGCTCGCCGGGGTGAGTTTCTACCCTGGCAAGAATCTTGGCGCCTACGGTGACGCCGGGGCGGTGCTGACCGAGTCAGCTGAGCACGCGCAGCGGGTTCGGCTGCTCGGCGACCACGGATCCGAGCGTCGCTACGAGCACGTCACTATCGGGTTCAATTCCCGGCTCGACGCCCTCCAGGCGGTTGTGCTGCGGGCTAAGCTCCGCCGCCTCGCGGCGGACAACCTGGCGCGGCGGCAGGCAGCGAGCCATTATGCCGAGTTGCTCGCTGACCTGCCCGAGGTCCTTCTCCCCCGGACCGCGCCCGGCAATGAGCACGTCTGGCATCTGTACACGATCAGGGTGCCGCGCAGGGATCACGTCCTGCGGTGCCTGCACGACGAAAGAATTGGTGCCGCGATCCACTACCCGGTGCCCGTTCACCTGCAGCCTGCCTTCCGGCACCTTGGCTACGGGCCCGGCGACTTCCCGGTCGCCGAGGCCGCCGCCACGCAGTTGCTGTCGCTGCCGCTCTACCCGCAGATCACGCCCGAGCAGCAGGCTCGGGTGGCCAGCGCCGTCCGGCGCGCGCTCGGGTAGCTTCCGCGCCCGTGCCGACCCGGCACGCCGCACAGCCCGCTTACTGGACGCTGCGCAGGTCCCTGCCGTCCCGTTGCTGAGGTTTGCCCGACCCGGTGGCCCGGTGCCGGCCTGCGTAATTCCGGCGTTCGGACTGCCGCTGCGGGCGGTCCGGGGCGGGTGACGCCGGCGCACGGCGGTCCGGGGCGGATGACGCCGGCGCACGGCGGTCCGGGGCGGGTGACGCCGGCCCCACAGCCTGCTGGGCGGGACGGGCCGGCCGCGCTTTCACACCCGGACGCCGCCGGAGAGCGGCCAGGACCGTCGGGAGGCGGACGAGTGCTACGAGAGTATCGGCTCCGAGGCACGCGATGCCCACGGCGTTGAGCCCGAACCGCCCGAACAGGATCCAGCTGCCGCCGAGCGTGAGAATCGCTATGGCTACCTGACTCAGCGTCGAGCGAATGGGCTTGCCAGCGATGCGGTCGAGTGAGTAAGCGACGGTCTCGATGCAGAAGGGTAGAAGAGTCAGGGCCAGCAACTGGAAGAGCACGGCAGTTTGCGCGATGTAAGTGCCGCCGTAAACCCTCAGGATGAGGCGTGCTCCGAAGAAGAGCACAATCGTCGCCGGGCCCATGGTCAGCACGCATCTCTTGAGCGCGCCCCGGGTGATCTCCGGCAGCCGGTGAGGTGCCGCGGTAGCTTCGACCATCAGCCCGGTGGCGAAACTGATTCCCACACTTGCCACACCGGAAGTAATCAAGCTAGCGATGTAGAAGCTGCCAGCCGCGGCTGGCCCCAGGACGGATATCACCAGCACCGGGAGGGAGTTCGCGGTGATCTGACTGCAAACCACACCTGCGTAGTCGACGGAGGCAAAGCGCGCGAACTGGCGGGCCCGCATGCGCGGGACCAGGTCGTGCGGGCGCCGGTCCTTCAGGACGCGGCGGAAGATCAGCCAGTTAATGCCCGGGATCAGGAAAATCAGCGGGATAATCCAGGAGAACAGGACGTCTGTCGAGCCGAGGACCCGTACTCCGACCACCAGCAATACCAGCTTCGCCAGCGAGTAGATCACATTTTCTATCGGGACGGCCACCGGACGCTGCAGACCTACAAGCGCCGCATCCTGCAGGGTAAATATCTCCCAGACGACGACAGAAACGGCAAAGAAGGCGGCAAAGAAGACTGAATCGCCCACAAAGCGCCATTCGGAGCTGAGTCTCGGCAGGACGGTGATAAATATCACACTTCCGACCACGGCCGTAAGCGTGCTTACCAGGTAGGTGGCGTTGATCAGACGGCTTGCCGACCTAGCCCCCAGCTGGGGCAGGAACCGCATCAGGGTATTGCTCAGATTGAGCTGGGAGAGGGTTGCGACCAGCATCAGCCCGGAGATCAGCGCCGTCGCGCGGCCCAGGTCCACCGGACTGAACAGGTGGGCCGCGACCGCCCAGTAAACCGCGCCGATGACGCTCGTCCCCATGGTGTTCGCGACCAGCGAGTAACTGCCGCGGTAAACGGGGTCGCGCAACCCGGCCAAAATGCGGGCCGCCAAGTTCTGCGATTCAGGGCCCGATGGCTGGCGAGCAGGAGCCTGGACCCGCCTGTCATGTATGGGGGGACGCCCATCAAAGACCGGCAAAGGCAGCGTATCGTTGACCCAGAAATCGTCCCGGTAAGCAGGCTGCACGGTCGTCCCAGTGCCGCCGAGCTTGTCCTGAGTTCACGCGGCCAGCCTACGTGGAGTGACTGCCCGAGCAAACAGTTCCCGCGGGATCGGCACGGAGAACCCGTTTTGGTGGTACACCGGGCAGTCCAGCCCGGGGAGGAAACATGTCGGCCCGGGGGGGAAACAAGCCAGCCCGGGGAGGAAACATGCCAGCCCGGGAGGAAACATGCAAACGAACAGTAACAGCCGTGCCGCCGTGCCCGGCATCGGCGTGCAGCCGACCGCCGACGTAGACGAGCGAGCAGAACTCGGGGCCGGCACGCAGGTGTGGCATCTGGCCCAAATCCGCGAGAACGCGCGGATCGGCCGTGGCTGCATCATCGGGAGAGGTGCCTACGTCGGTCCGGGCGTCGTCCTCGGAGACCACGTGAAGCTGCAGAACTTTGCCCTCGTCTATGAGCCCGCCCGGTTGGAGGACGCCGTCTTCATAGGTCCCTCGGCCGTGCTCACGAACGATGTGTACCCGCGATCGGTCGGCGTGACCGGGCAGCTGAAGCGGCCCGCGGACTGGGATGCCAAGGGCGTCGTGGTCCGCGAGGGGGCATCGGTCGGCGCCCGGGCGGTCATCCTCGCCGGCGTCGAGATCGGCCGGTGGGCCCTGGTCGCCGCCGGCGCCGTGGTGACACGGGACGTTCCCGACTTCGGCCTGGTCGCTGGCATGCCGGCGCGGAGGATCGGGTGGGTGGGCCGGGCTGGGGTGACGCTAGCGCCGGAAGGAGACTCACAGTGGCGATGCCCGGAAACCGGCGAGCTGTTTACCGAGTCAGGTGGCGTGCTGGGGATGGCGGAGGAGCCGGGCACCTAGCGTGGCCAATCACCAGACATGCTCGACCAGGTATCCCTCATGGGACTGTCGCCAGCAGGTAAAGTTAGTTCTTGACTGCGCGTGCAGCGATCCTCCGAGGCGGAGTCCGACAGCTGGGCGTGGTGGCGCCTGGGCCAGCAGCGGCATTGACCGACTGAATGGAGGACCGGTGCGTATCCTGATCAGCCTGTACGGGCTCTACATCGGCGGAAGTCACATCAACGCGATCGAGATCGGCTCCCTGATCAAGCAGCGCGGGCACGATGTGATCGTTTACTCGCCTGACGGCCCGTTGCGGGAGCAGGTTGCCGAACTGGGACTTGAGTACGTGCCGACCGCGCCACATGGCCAGCGGCCGTCGGTCGCCAGTGTCCGGCATCTGAATGCACTGGTCCGCGAGCGCGAGATCGACTTGATACATGCGTTTGAATGGCTGCCGACGTTCGAGGCCGCGGCCGGGCCGCACCTGTTGAGGGGCACGCCGCTGCTGTCAACCGTCTATTCCGTCCAGGTGCCCCCGTTCGTGCCGCGGAACCTGCCGATGATTGTGGGCTACACGCAGGAAGTCGACATCGAGCGCGGTCGCGGCCGTAGCCGCGTATACAACGTGGTGTGTCCCGTCGATACCGAGGCGAACGCACCCGTTGCCGATAGAAGCCCGGCGCGCGAGCGATTCGGGCTGCGCGACGACGAGCTGGCCGCGATGATCGTCGCGCCGGCTCTCCCGTGACCTTAAGCGCGAGGGCCTGCTGTCGGCGATCACGGCCGTGGGCCTGGTGGATCCGGCGTTGAACCTTCGCCTGATAATCGCCGGTGGCGGGCCGTGCCGCGAAGAGCTGCAGGACGCGGCCGACGCGATGAACGCGCGCCTGGGCCGCGAGGCGGTCACGCTCACCGGCCCGCTGATGGATCCGCGGGAGGCCTACGCCGCCGCCGACATCGTCCTCGGCATGGGGACGTCGGCCCAGAAGGGCATGGCGTTCGCCAAGCCCGTGGTGATCCAGGGCGAACGAGGTTACTGGGAGACGTTGACACCAGAGAGCATGCCCCAGTATCTGCACCACAATTTCTACGGGCTCGGCGACGGCAGCGACGGTGCCCCGCGGCTGGCCGCGATCATCGGCGAGCTCGCCCGCGACCGCGACCGCTGGCCCGAGCTGGGGGAGTTCGGCCGTAAGACGGCGCTCACCGTTTTCAGCAACGAGGCGGCGGCCGATCGCGTTCTGGAGATATGCGAGGACGTGGCGGCCCGGCCGGAGAGTTCGGGGCGCCGCGCGGCTGGTGTGCTGCACGCGGGCGGCTTGTACGCGGGCATCCAGGTCATCGACCTCGGGCGCCGCACGGCGGCCCGGCTGCGGCGCCCGGCGCCGGCCCGCGGCTAGCGCCCGCCTGGCGGGCGGGAGACCGGGTACTCACCGCGGCCGTTAAAGAACCCGGCACGAACGTGAGCAATGCATTTCAGCAGGTTATGACCCCATGTAAACACTTTTGGGCCCTCGCGCGTCTAACATTCGATGGACGCTGGGCGAGAACGGGCCTAGGGGCCATCCGCGCCACGTAGGGGTGTGGCGCGTTTCTCCCGGCCGCAGGTGCGGCCAGAAAATTTCAGCGGCGAAGCTCGATCGTGCCGTAACCAGACTGGAGTGCCATGAGTTTTGAGTTCGACGTCAGCAGACCACAGCGGCCGATTGGCCTCGCGGTGGTGGGCGCGGGCTACTGGGGGCCGAACCTTGTGCGGAACTTCGCCAGCTCGCCGCAGTACCGGCTTAACTGGCTGTGCGACATTGACAAGTCCCGCGCCGTCCGGGTGCTCGGACCGTATTCGACCGTCGCCGCGACCGATGACCTGGACGTCGTGCTGGCCGATGAGCAGGTCGATGCCATCGCCATCGCGACTCCGGCCGGCACCCATCTGGACATAGCGCTCGCGGCCATGCGGGCGGGCAAGCACGTGCTGATCGAGAAGCCGCTGGCCGCCACCTACGCCGACGGGCTCCGACTCGTCGAGGAGGCGGATCGCGCTGGCCTGACGCTCATGTGCGATCACACCTTCTGCTACACCCCGGCGGTTCGCAAGATCCGGGAGCTGGTGCACTCGGGCGAGATCGGGGACCTGCATTTCTTCGACTCGGTGCGGATCAACCTGGGCCTGGTGCAGCCCGACATCGATGTGCTGTGGGATCTTGCCCCGCACGACATCTCGATTCTGGAGTCGATCCTTCCGCCGGGGGTCGAGCCGCTGTCGGTCGCGGCGCAAGGGGCGGACCCGATCGGCACCGGGCAATCCTGCGTCGCATTCGTGACGCTTCAGCTGACGGGCGGGGCGATCGCTCATTTTCACGTGAACTGGCTGTCGCCCACCAAGGTCCGGACCACGATGATCGGCGGGTCCAAGCGGGCCTTGCTGTGGGACGACCTCAACCGGATGCAGCGGATAACCGTCTTCGACCGGGGCGTGGACCTGGTGCCCGCGCAGCAGGCCGAGGCCGAGGACCGGGAAAAGGCATTCGTCTCCTACCGGACCGGTGACCTGGTGTCTCCGGCGATTTCGGAGCGTGAGGCGCTGGCCGGCGTGGTCGAGGAGTTCGCGGACTGCATCCGCACTGGCCGGCCGTCGCTCACCGACGGCCGCTCCGGCCTCCGGGTCCTTGACATCCTCGAGGCGGCGTCGCGCAGTATCGCGCTGCAGGGGGCGCCGGTGCGGCTGCGGGAGGGCCGGGAGGGCCAGGAGGGCCAGGAGGCGGTGTCGGCCCTCGAACTAGCTGGCCAGGGCAGCGGCGCGTGAGCCGGATCGACGTCGTCGTCCCTTGTTACAACTACGGCCGGTTTCTCAGCGAATGCGTAAGCAGCATTCTCGATGACCAGCCCGGCACCGACGTGCGCGTGCTGATCATCGACGACGCGTCACAAGACGACAGCGCGCAGACCGCGCGGAAGCTGGCGGCGGCTGACGACCGGATCGAGGTACGGGTTCATCCTGTCAACAGGGGTCACATCGCAACGTACAACGAAGGCCTGCTGGACTGGGCGGACGGGGACTACTGCGTGCTGATATCGGCCGACGACATGCTCGTCCCTGGGGCGCTGCGCCGGGCAGCTGACCTCATGGATGCGCACCCCGAGGTTGGCTTCGTTTACGGTCACGCGGTGGAGTTTCGCGACGGCGAAAAGCTGCCGGCCGCCCGGACAAGATGCCGAACGCAGACGATCTGGCCAGGCCGCTGGTGGCTCGAGCGGCGCTTCGCCGAAGCGAGTAACTGCATCGTCTCCCCGGAAGTCGTGGTGCGTACGTCCCTCCAGCACCAGCTGGGCGGTTACGACCCCGAGCTGTACCACACGGCTGACCACGAGCTATGGATGCGGCTGGCGGCTCATGCCGATGTCGGATACATCGGCGCTGACCAGGCTTTCCACCGCTGGCACGACAACAACATGTCGCTGGAGCTCAGCAACCGCCTGGTGACACTCAGGCAGGTGCGGGCCGCACACGAGGCCGTACTCAGCCGCTGTGGCGAGGTACTCCCCCATGCGGCCGGGCTCTCCCGGATCGTGCACCGCCGACTGGCCGCCGAGGCGCTATGGTCGGCCACCCGGGCGTATGACCGGCACCGGACCGGCACCGTGCCGGTGGAGGGGCTGATCGCGTTCGCTTTCGACTGCTGGCCGGACGCCGCCCGGCTGACCGCTTACCGCGCCTTGAAGCTGCGCCGCCGAATCGGGCCGGCCGTCATGCCCTACCTCCAGCCATTCATCTGGTCTGCCGTCGCGCGCCACCTGAATGACAGGCGACGGTGGCACCGACGGGAGCTGCACGGTGTTTGATCTAGCTACGGTGTTTGATCCAGCTACGGTATTTGATCCATCTCACCTGACGAAAATCGAGGAATCATTGTGATAGCAGGACAGCGCTGCCTGGTGACCGGCGGAGCCGGCACCATCGGGTCCACGATCGTCGACCAGCTCGTCGCAGCTGGCGCAGATGAGATCATCGTGCTGGACAACCTCGTCCGCGGACGCCGGGAGAACCTGGCCGAGGCGCTGGACAGCGGCCGGGTTCGGCTGGAAGAGGGAGACATCCGCGACACGGCCCTCGTGCGCCGGCTCATGACCGGGATAGACGTCGTATTCCACCAGGCCGCCATCCGGATCACGCAATGCGCCTCCGAGCCGCGGCTGGCCCTGGAAGTCCTGGTGGACGGTACCTACGAGGTCATCGAAGCGGCCGCCGACGCCGGCGTCCGCAAGGTTGTCGCCGCTTCGTCGGCATCCGTCTACGGGCTTGCTGATCACTTCCCGACCACCGAGCGCCAGCACCCGTACGACAACGACACGCTGTACGGGGCGGCCAAGACGTTCAACGAAGGGCTGCTGCGCAGCTTCCATGCGATGCGCGGGCTGGACTACGTGGCGCTCCGCTACTTCAACGTGTACGGGCCGCGGATGGACGTCCATGGCCTCTACACCGAGGTGCTGATCCGGTGGATGGAGCGGATCGAGTCGGGCCAGCCGCCGCTCATCTTGGGCGATGGCTTGCAGACGATGGACTTCGTCTATACCGAGGACATCGCCAGGGCGAACCTGCTGGCCGCAGCCAGCGACGCCACTGACGAGGTGTTCAACATCGCCAGCGGGACCGAGACCAGCCTCGTCGAGCTAGCCGAGGCCCTGCAGCGGGTCATGGGCAGCGATCCGGGGCTGGAATTCGGGCCGCCGCGCGGTGTCAACGGGGTCACCCGGCGACTGGCGGACACCTCCGCCGCGGCACACCGCCTCGGCTGGAAGGCCGAGGTGGGGCTGGACGAGGGACTCTCCCGCCTGGTGGCCTGGTGGCAGGGCCAGCGATGATCCCGGTCATCCGCCCGCTGCTCGGTGCCGAGGAGGCTGCTGCGGCAGCTGAGGCCATCATGTCCGGCTGGGTCGCCCAGGGCCCGCGGGTCGCGGAGTTCGAGGCCGCGTTCGCCGAGGCGACGGGCTCGGGGCACGCTGTGGCCGTCTCCTCCTGCACGGCAGGCCTGCACCTGGCCATGATCGTGGCAGGCGTTGGCGCCGGGGACGAGGTCGTGGTTCCCTCGCTGTCCTTCATCGCCACCGCGAACGCGGCGCGTTACGTCGGCGCCGAGCCCGTGTTCGCCGACGTAGACCCGGCGACGCTCAACCTCACCCCGGCCACGGTCGAGCCGCTGCTGACCGAACGCACCCGGGCCGTGATCCTGGTCGACCAGGCCGGTGTCCCGGCGGATCTCGACGCGATGCGGGCGCTGTGCGATCCGCGCGGCATCACCGTCGTGGAGGACGCGGCCTGCGCGGCCGGGGCCACCTACCGCGGCCGGCCGGCCGGCGCGAGAGCCAGCCTGGCGGCGTTCTCCTTCCATCCCCGCAAGCTGCTCACTACCGGCGAGGGAGGCATGATCATCACTCCCGACCCGGACCTGGCGGCCCGGTTGCGCCGTCTGCGTGAGCATGGTATGGACGCCAGCGCGGCCGCCCGGCACGCCGCACACCAGCCGGTGATCGAGCACTACCTCGAGGTCGGTTACAACTACCGGATGACCGACGTGCAGGCGGCGATCGGCCTCGTCCAGCTCCGCCGCCTCGGTGACATCGTCACCCGGCGCCGGCAGCTGGCGCAGCGGTACCATCGGCTGCTCGGCCAGATCCCCGGCCTGGCGATGATCGCTGATCCCGATTACGGCACCACGAATTTCCAGTCCTTCTGGGTGGTACTGCCCGATGAGTTCGCCGTGACCAGGAACGAACTGCTGCAGCGGCTGGCCGACGCCGGCGTCTCAGCTCGCCGGGGGATCATGGCCGCGCACCTCGAGCCGGCGTATGCCGACCGAGGGCACGGCCTGCATCTTCCGGTGACCGAGCGCCTCTCCTCATCGAGCCTCATCCTGCCTCTGTTCCATCAGCTCACCCAGGATGAGCAAGACCAGGTGATCTCCGTGGTCTTCGACGCCGCCGGCTTGCCCTTTTCGCCGGACCGGCAACCGGTTACGTCTGGAGCCGTTTGAGGATGGAATCGTTTCGTCGCGCGCTGGGTAACTACCTGCCTCTTCATGGTGCGCACCAGCGTGCCGTCGGGGGAAGGCTGCGCCTCGAGCGCTGGGCCCTGGCCACCCGTCATCGCGTTGCGGCCGGTTCGGGCTCGGCCCAGAGAGGCCGGATTCTCGCGTATCACTCGATCGGAACACCGGAATGGGGGCACAACGACGTTACCCCGGCTGATTTCGAACGGCACCTGCAGATTGCCGTGGACGACGGCTGGAGCTTTGCGACCCCGGCCGAGGTGATCGCTGAGCCAGGCAAGCCGCAGCTCGCGCTGACCTTCGACGATGGGCTGACCAGCGTGCTGGCCAACGCTCTGCCCGTGCTGCGCCACCACGGCATTCCCGCCACCGCATTCGTGGTCACCGGGTGGGCCGATGGGCAGATCTCGGACGACTATTTCCAGCGAGTCGTACTCGACTGGCCGGGGCTGAGCGCACTGCAGGACGGCGGGATGACCCTGGCCAGCCATTCTGTTACCCACCCCGACTTCGGCCGGCTTGAGGCCGGTGAGGCGCGCCGGGAACTCGAGGTCTCCCGGGAGCGGCTGCGCGACGTGCTGGGCGTCGAGACCAGCGAGTTCGCCATCCCTTTGGGCCAGTCTCGTAACTGGACTCCGGTGGCCGGGCTGACCGCGGCCGAAGCCGGCTACACGACCGTATACGCGCAATGCGTCGGCACCCGTCCCGAGGGAACCATCCCGCGCACATTCATCACCAGGATCGACCGGCCGGTGCTATTCCGCGCGGCGCTGGCCGGCGCTTACGACAACTGGGAAGAGTGGTACTTATCTGCCACCGTCGCGCGATCTCGAACGCGACCACGCCCACCTCCTAGGGCCGCCTCGGAACGGCCAGTGGGTTTTCGATCCGCCCCAGGTGCCGCACGTAGGTGGCCTTTACCCAAATGTGACCTGGCGGGAAGCGGAACAAGCGGGATAAACCACGCCCCAGCTCAGCGCCGGGCGACCGGGGCACCACGCACCCCCCATTTCACGGGCCGCGGCCCGCCGCGCTGACGTGCGCTGTTTAACCCCCCCGGCCGGATTCGAACAAGCCTTCCGACCAACCGTAGCCAAATAACTACAAAACGTAACAATTGCTGGCAAAGTAAACCTTCCGTCGTATACACGCGTCTTCTAGACATATGAAGTGAACGGCTCGCTTGTCACTCGTACACACAAGCCGTTCCCTTCCGGGGGGAAATGTCCGGTCTGGCTGGACTCTTTGGGGAGACAAACAATGACGATCGGCGAGGACATGCATTTTGCCGAGACCCCGGCGCGGGGCCTGCCGCTCGGCATCCCGCGCCGCCCGGATCCCGGCTACCGCCTGGATCCCGGCTACCGCCCGGACCCCTGCTACCGCCCGGACCCCGGCTACCGCCCGGACGCGGCACGGCCCGCCGCGGCACGGCCCGCACGGCCGGGCTTCCCCGCCCGCCCCCAGCCCTGGCCCAAGGTCAGCGTGGTCATCCCCACCCTGAACGAGGCCCGCAACCTGCCGCACGTCTTCGCCGTACTGCCCCCCGGCCTGCACGAGGTCATCATCGTCGACGGGAACTCCGTCGACGACACGATCGCCACCGCCCGCCGGCTCCGCCCCGGCGTCCGGATCATCCAGCAGAACCGCTGCGGCAAAGGCAACGCCCTGGCCTGCGGATTCGCCGCGGCCACCGGCGACATCATCGCCATGGTCGACGCCGACGGCTCCGCCGACCCGGCCGAGATCCCCCGGTTCGTCCAGGCCCTGCTGGACGGCGCCGACTTCGCCAAGGGCACCAGGTTCGCCGGCGGCGGCGGCAGCAGCGACATCACCCGGCTGCGCCGCCTCGGCAACCGCATCCTGTCCGGCCTGGTCAACACCCTGTGCCGGACCCGGTACTCCGACCTGTGCTACGGCTACAACGCCTTCTGGCGCCGCCACGTCCCCGTCTTCGGCCTCCAAGCCGACTCCGACGTCCCGCACGGCGACGGCACCCGCCTGTGGGGCGACGGCTTCGAAGTAGAAACCCTCATCAACATCCGCATCGCCCAAGCCGGACTCAAAGTCCAAGAAGTCGCCAGCTACGAACACTCCCGCATCCACGGCGTCAGCAACCTCAACGCCACCAGCGACGGCCTGCGCGTCCTGCGCACCATCATCGCCGAACGCTACTACCACCACCAACGGCAAAAAGCACAGCGCCGCCGGCGCGCAGTGTCATCGCCGGGGCAGGAAGCGTAATGGCGGGATCAGGTATTTGGGTTGGCCAGCTGGATCTGGATGATTCTGAGCCCATCCGCGGCGTGAGTGGTCCGCTCAGTGACTCCCATGGTTTGGCCCGGGTATTGATCCGCCTGCATCGTGCGCCCATCGGATACGTCCAGCTGCCCGCGGCGCCAGCGGAGAGCCTGACCGCGCGAGCCGCTAGCCTGGCCGAGAAAGTGCTGGCCGAGCCGCTGCGAGAACATGAAGAACTTGATAAGTCAGCTCTGAATGGGCAGAATTCAGCCGGCTGGATGGCCGAGGTCTGCTGTCCGCACCGGTTCGCCTCGGCTGGCGGCGCGGGTGTGACGGTCATTGTCTGTACCAGAGACCGCACCGAAGGCCTGCGCGACAGCCTGCGTTCCATCCAGCAGGTGAGCTACGAGCCACTCGAAATCCTGGTTGTCGATAACGCGCCGACCAACGACGACACTCGTGAGCTCGTGACGGACCTGGCCAAGAGTGACCCACGGCTGCATTACACCTGCGAGCCCGCTCCCGGCCTGTCCCGCGCCCGCAATCACGGTATGGCCCGCGCGCAGTTCGACTTGGTCAGCTTCACCGACGATGACACCCAGGTCGATCCTGGCTGGCTCTCAGCCGTCGCGGCCGGGTTCGCGGCCGATCCGGAGACAATGTGTGTCACCGGCCTGGTGGCCTCGAGTTCGCTGAACACCGGCTCGGAGCGGTTCTTCGACTCACGTTACTCGTGGGGAGAGGCCTTCGAGCCGCGCCGTTACGACCTCGCCACTCATCGCCATTCGTCGCCGCTTTACCCGTACAGCGCCGGGGTCTTCGGAACAGGCGCCAACTTCGCGATCCGCCGCGGCGCGGTAACCGACCTCGGCGGCTTTGACCCGATACTGGGCGCGGGAGGGCCTGGCCGAGGTGGCGAGGATCTGGACATGTTCCTGCGCATCATCCTGGCGGGCGGCCGGATCTGCTACCTGCCCTCATCCCTGGTCTGGCACCAGCATCGCTCGGACCTGGACGCGCTGGGTGAGCAGATCTACTCCTATGGCTACGGGCTGGGCGCCTACCTGGCCAAGCACCTGATCAACGGGCGGATGCCCGCAGTTCTCCTCGGCCGCGGTCTTCGTCAGGCCGGAGTGGTCCTGGGCCGCACGCGACAGGCGTCGCGGGCCGGCCAGATGCGGGTAGGCGGCAGGCGACTGGCGCTGACCGAGGCGCGCGGAGTCCTGGCCGGCGCGGTGTGTTACCGCAAGGTCGCCCGCCGGCAACCAGCGCTTCCGGAAAGCCATGATCGCCGACCCGCGAGCGTGGCCTGATGCCGGACCACTCGATCCCATGGACCGTTTTGACTATTAATTTTTTGGGTTTTGAATGATAGCCAAGAGTAACCCGCCGGGGGTAAGCGTCGTCATCTGCGCCTACACGGCAAAGCGCTGGCAGCAGACTCGCGCCGCGCTCGAATCCGCGTTGCGGCAAGAACCTGCGCCGGCCGAAGTACTGCTCGTGGTGGATCACAACGCCGACTTGGCAGACCGCGCGCGGCGCGAATTCACGTCGGTATCCGTGCTGGAAAACGCGGGGACCCAGGGGCTCTCCGGAGCTCGTAATACTGGGCTGAAGGCGGCAACTCAGCCCGTCACCGCCTTCCTGGACGACGATGCCGAAGCACGGCCAGGCTGGCTTGAGCATCTGGTCGCGCCCTATTCGTCCCCGGACGTGGTGGCGACCGGCGGCCGGGTGCATCCCCGCTGGCCGGCCACGCGGCCACCTTGGCTCCCGGCAGAGTTTGACTGGGTGGTTGGCTGCAGCTACCGGGGACTGCCGGAAACCACCGGTCCGGTAAGAAATCCAATCGGCGCCAATATGAGTATGCTGACCGACCTGGCGCTCGAGGTCGGCGGCTTCGACGAGTCGGTAGGGCGGGTGGGCGCCAATACGCGCGGCTGCGAGGAGACAGAGTTGTCCATCCGGCTCACCGCGAGCAGGGCCGGGTCTGTCATCCTTTATGTTCCCGCCGCCGAGGTCGATCATCACGTCGCGCCCGAACGCCTGCTCTTGGGTTACTTCCTGCGTCGCTGCTGGCACGAGGGCCTGTCCAAGGCCGACGTGGTCCGCCTGGCCGGCGCCGCCGCGGGATTGCAGCGCGAACGGCGTCAAACGGCCGTCGTGATCCCGGCTGCGCTCCTCCGCGAGGTGCGCAGCCTGGCCACCGGTCACGGCAGCGCGGCGGCACGAATATCTGCGCTGACAGCGGGACTGACAGCCGCCTCGGCCGGATATTTCGGTGGCCGGATATCACAGCGCATCCATGGTGGCGGCTCATAGCCAGTAGAGGGGTGGGGGGATGGACCGAAGTGTGGCTCTGGGGAGGGCTCGGCAGGCCCTACCGCCTTGGGCGGGGAGGGTCGCGGCGAAGCTGATCCCGCCTCCTCCGCCGCTCCGCCAGGGGGTCCATCCAGACCCAGATGACCCTGCGGTCCCACCCGTGGATCCGCAAAGCTGGTCAAAGGCGGAACAGAAGGCGTTCGCGAGCGCGGAGATGGAGTCGTTTCGTGCCTGCCTCCGTCTGCCCGGGGTACCGGGTGTGCGGGCAGCGGTGCTCGACGACCTCAGCAGCTATTCAGGGCTGCCGCCTGA
Source organism: uncultured Actinomycetes bacterium (assembly GCA_963758795.1). GTDB lineage: Bacteria > Actinomycetota > Actinomycetes > Streptosporangiales > Streptosporangiaceae > Palsa-504. Next base: position 46,828 of record CAVWXG010000015.1, on the reverse strand, counting down.
AGAATGCGTTGAGCGGTGCCGGAACTGGGAATCGTGGAGCGTTGAGGAATGGCTCGCCGCAGATCGATCCGGCACGGACCCACTTACGAGTTTCTACCGAACGACCGAGTCGTGGGCGTTCGACCTCCTGTGGTACGCCTACCTGCAGACCGAGGGCTACGGCTATCCGACCAGCGTCATGGCGCTTCGTACGGTAGCAGCCCAGGGCAGCGGCCGGGCGCATCTTGATTTCGGCTCCGGGATCGGGGTGACCAGCCAGCTGTTCGCCCGAGCCGGGTACGAGACGACCCTCGCTGACATTTCAACGTCACTGCTGGACTTTGCCCGGCACCGGCTCAGCCGCCGGGATGAAGCGGCCGGGTTCATTGACCTCAACGACGAGAAGCTTGAGACCGGCCGGTACGACGTCATCACCGCGCTCGACACGCTCGTTCACGTTCCTGATCTTGCCGACGTTGTGGCCGGCCTGCACAGCGCGCTCCGGCCGGGGGGGTGGCTAGTCACCAACTTCGATGTACGTCCCCCGTCGCCGGAGAATGCCTGGCACCTCTACGAAGATGACCTCGATCTTCGGGCGATCGTGCACCGCGCGGGCTTCGCGCCGTCCGGCCGCTTCGGGGACTACATGGCGTATCGCCGGGTGGACCCGGCAGGCTCGGCTCAGCGGCTCCGGGTCCTACTCGACGGGCTCGTCCTCACCAGCCGCCCCCGCCGTGTCATCCGCCGCCAGAACCGGCGGCTGGCGGCCGCGCTCTGGCCGCAGGCCGGGTAGTTCGCCAGCAAGGCCGGGTCTCTGCTCGCCGTCACGAGCCTGAATTGCTGCGCAGCCGGAGGTTCGCGTCCTTGACCATTTCCCGGGCGGAGTGCTGCGCCGAACGGACCTTGCGGCGGGCTGGCCGGGGCAGGCTATCCCAGAAAAGCAACCGCAGCCCTGGCACCGTCCTGGCCAGCTGGCCGGCGCCAACCGACCTGGCCCGCTTGGCCCAGACCTCGGCTCGGTCGTCGTTTTCGCCGTACTTGAACGCGAGCACGGCGGGACGAACATAAGCAAGACCCGCAGGCAGCCGGCGAAGCTTGGCCGTCTGCGATTCGTACATGACGTTAAGAGCATCCTCAATGCTGGCCCGATCACGTGTCATCGAACCAGGACGCAGTCGCTGATCCACGCCGAAGTACTTGCTTCCCCACAGGCCGGGCGTCTTTGACTTATCGGCGATACGAAGCCACATATCCAGATCTTCGAGACACTTCAGCTCCTCATCGAAGCCGCCAACGTCGGCGAAGCACGATTTGCGGACGAGCATCGAACTACCGTTACGCGCCGGGTTGCCGCCAACCAGGAAATCGTCAAAATCGTAACGGCCAGCGCGCTGCCACTGAAGGAAGACCAGGGTGCCGTTCTCTAGCACGAGCCGGGAACGGCAGAACACGACACCAACGGACGGCGGCAACGACTGAATCAGCTGGAGGTGCCGCTCCAGAAATCTTGGGTGCCATCGGTCGTCACCATCGAGAAAGGCGATGTACTCCCCTCTCGCCTCCCGGATCCCCGCGTTCCTGGCCGCGCTAAGACCCCGATGCTCGCCCTGCACCAAGCGAAATCTCGTGTCATCGCCTGAATGAGCCTTAACTATGGCGATAGAGTCATCCTCGGAGCCGTCGTCGATTACCAGGTACTCAAAATCATGAAATGTCTGCCGAAGTACCGAGTCGACGGCCGCACCGATGTACTTGGCGACGTTGTAGGCGGGTGTCACTACAGTCACAAGCGGCGACCTTGCCGTATTGGAAACAGCCATGTACAAGGCCCTCAACCTTAAATCTAGTTGACAGTTTTATCCAGCTTGCACAGCATACCGCCTCCGATAGCGCTCCAGCGTGGTCCTTGATGGCCTCGAGTACCACGGCCGCCTGGTGCTGGCGCCGCTGGTGGGCCACCGGGCCCCGAGGAGCTCCACGCCCTCGGCGCGGGCCTTCTCCGCGGGCAGCGGGCCAGATCTGTTTTGCAAAACGACATCCGTTACGCAAAACGACGGACAGTTCCCACGCAGGTGCGTATGATGCCAGAGATCCGCGAACCGCTGCTTCTACGAGCCTGCTCCTGGAGGGCCCTGCTCTTTGAAGGTCAATGCACAGCCTCGGCCTGGGGAGGAAATCATGATTGGCGGAGAGCGGAGGCTGCCCAGGTTCCGGACGGGAGGGGTACGGGGTGGATTTCTCGCTGAGCGCTGAGCAGCGTGAGCTGACGGAGGCGGCGGCCGCGTTCGCCCGGCAGGAGCTGAACCAGGATCTGGTGGAGCGCGAGAGTGCTGGGGAGTTTCCGCGGGAGGCGTGGCGCAGGTGTGCCAAGTTCGGGGTCCAGGGCCTGCCGGTTCCGGCTGAGCTGGGCGGGGCCGGTGCCGATATCGTCACGACGACCCTGGTCATGGAGGCGCTGGGATATGGCTGCCAGGACAATGGGCTGCTGTTCTCGCTCAACGCGCAGATGTGGAGCATCGAGCTGCCGCTGGTGATCTTCGGTACCCCGGCGCAGCAGCAGGCGTACCTGCCCGGGATGGTGTCGGGGGACCTGATCGGCGCGCACGCGATGACCGAGCCTGAATCCGGTTCCGACGCGCTGCACATGCGCACCCGGGCCGAGCGTCACGGTGACCATTACCTGCTGAAGGGGACCAAGCAGTACATCACCAACGCCCCGGTGGCTGACGTGCTGCTGGTCTACGCCGGGGACCCGGCCCGGCCCGGGCTAGCCGGGCTGTCCGCTTTCCTGGTCGACGCGGCGACGCCGGGTATCGCGGTGAGCAGGAGCCTGGAGAAGATGGGCCTGGCGACCTCGCCGATGGGGGAGATAACGCTGCACGACTGCCTGGTTCCCGCGGAGAGCCGGCTGGGGCCCGAAGGGGCGGGGATGGCGATCTTCAACTCGTCGATGGAGTGGGAGCGGAGCTGCCTTTTTGCCAGCGTGGTGGGCGCGATGCGGCGGCAGCTCGAGGCGTGTGTGGCCTATGCGCGGTCTCGTGAGCAGTTCGGCCAGCCCATCGGGAAATTCCAGGGTGTGTCCGGCAAGCTGGCCGACATGTATGTGCGGCTGGAGGCGGCGAGATCGCTGATCTACCGGGTGGCATGGCTGAAGCAGCAGGGCCGGTCCGCCCCGGCGGAGGCGGCCGCCGCGAAGCTGTTCACCAGCGAGGCATGGGTGCGCTCCAGCCAGGACGCGATCCAGGTCCACGGGGCCTGGGGCTACATGAAGGATGCGGGGATCGAGCGGGACCTGCGGGATGCGGTGGCCGGCACCATCTACTCGGGCACCTCGGAGATCCAGCGGGTGGTACTCGCCCGGATGCTGGGGCTCTGAGCCCACCCGGCGGGCCAGGGGGTCCCCGGCGGGGGGATCAGGAAGGAAGCGTGATGGCGTACCTACTGCAGCGGCTGCTGACCCAGGCTGCTGCGCGGTGCCCGCAGCGGCCGGCGGTGGCCTCTGACGGGTGCCTGCTTACCTACCAGGAGCTGGACCGGCTGAGCAACCAGGTGGCCCGGGCGCTGCTGCGGCTGGGCGTGGCGCCCGGCGACCGGGTGGGGATCCTGGCGCCCAAGTCGGCCGCGGCGGTCATCGGGGTGTACGGGGCGTTGAAGGCCGGGGCGTGCTATGTGCCGCTCGACCCGAAGGCACCCGCCGGGCGGCTGAGCCACATCGTGCGGGACAGCGGCACCGCCGTGATCGTCGCGGATGCGGCGAGGACGTCCCAGGCAGCCATCCTGGCCGGCGGCGTTCCCCGGTCGCGCGGCGTGGTGGTGGTGAGCGTTCCCGGCCGCCCAGGGGGCTCGGAGGCGGCCGTTGCCCCGGCCCAGGGCCCGGCCATCGTGCCGTGGACCGCGGTGGCCGGGGAATCAGCAGAGCCATTGGAGCAGGAACGGGCGATCGAGACCGACCTGGCGTACATCTTGTACACCTCAGGATCGACCGGCACCCCGAAGGGGGTGATGATCTCCCACCGCAACTCGCTCACGTTTGTCGAGTGGGCGGCGGCCGCTGCGAGGCTCAGCGAGCACGACCGCGTCTGCAGCCCGGCACCGCTGCACTTCGACCTGTCGGTCTTCGACATCTTCGCCACCTGCCAGGCCGCTGGCTGCCTGGCCGTGCTTCCTAGCGGAACAGCCACCTTCCCGGTATCGATCGCGAGGTGGCTGGAAGCCGAACAGATCTCCGTCTGGTACTCCGTGCCCTCGGTCCTGACGCTGCTCGCCTGCTACGGCAGCCTGGCTCAGTTCGACCTGTCGGGCCTGCGGACGGTGATCTTCGCCGGGGAGGTGTTCCCCCCCAAGCACCTGGCCCGGCTGATGGCCGAGCTGCCGCACCCCCGCTACCTCAACTGGTACGGGCCGACCGAGACCAACGTATGTACCGCGTTCGAGGTGCCCGCGGGCGGGGCTGACGACGGGCCGGCCCCCATCGGGAAGGCCTGCGCCAACACCGAGGTGTTCGCGGTCACCAGCGAGGGCCGCCGGGTCTGCGGGCCCGGTGAGGTGGGCGAGCTGTACGTGCGGGGTCCCTCGCTGATGCGCGGGTACTGGGGACAGCCGGCCAAGACCAGCGAGGCGCTGGTCCGGCACCCGTTCCGGGCAGAGTACGACGAGCTCGTCTACCGGACCGGTGACCTGGTGACCCTGGAACCGACGGGGAACTACGCCTATCTCGGCCGCCGGGACACCATGGTGAAGGTTCGCGGCTACCGGGTGGAGCTGGGGGAGATAGAAGTCACGCTGTACCGGCACCCGGCCATCCGCGAGGCGGTGGTGCTGCCGGTGCCCGATGAGCTGCTCGGCAGCCGCCTGCGGGCGGTCGTCACCGCGGACCCAGCGGGCAACCTCAGCCACGAGGACGTGCTGGACCACTGCCGGCAGTGGCTGCCAGGCTACATGGTGCCGGACATCATCGAGTTCCGCGAGACCCTGCCGAGAACCTCGACCGGCAAGGTCGACCGGGCCGGCCTCGCCCAGGAGCAGCACGAACTGGAGCCGGCCGGAGACAGCCGGCCGGACAAGCCGTAGCAGACACACGGAAGCAAGGTGCTCAGGTGGAGACGGTCATCAACGATTACATCAGCCGGGAACTCGTCCAGGACCCGGCACTGCTGCCGCTGGCGGACGAGACATCACTACTGGACAGCGGCATCCTCGATTCGCTGAGCCTGCTGCGGCTGGTGGTCTTCCTGGAAGGGCGGTTCGGGATCACGATGGGCGACGCGGACCTGCTCCCGCAGAATTTCGCCAGCGTGAACACCATCTGCAGCTACCTCCGCGCCCGGGACCCAGGAAAGCAGCAGGCCTCGCATGGGTGACCCGGCGAGAGGGCTGCTGCGCAACGTAGAACGCGCGGCCTTTTCGGCAGCCCTGGCCCGTCTGCCGTCCGCCCTGGGCTACCGGATCGCATGCTGGCGCGCCGACTCGCTTTTCCGGCGCCAGGACTCCAGGCGCACCGAAATAGCTCGCAACCTGCAGCTGGTGCTCGGGAATGAGCTCAGCCCGGCGGCGGTGCAGCAGGTGACCCGGGACTGGTTCCGGCTCGCCTCCTGCGAGGCGGTCGACGTGAAGCGACTGCGGCACAAGACGCGGCCGCTGCGGCGGCTGGTCGAGATCCGCGGGCGGGAACACCTGGAGGCCGCGCTGGCCGCGGGCAAGGGAGCGATCCTTTGCACCGGCCACTTCGGCTCCCACAGCAGCGGCTTCTCGGTGCTGCACGCCAGCGGCTTCCCGGTCACCACCATCGGGCGCTGGCACCACAAATATACAGTCGGCCTCTCATCCGCCGAGCGGCGGTTCTGGGACCTCTACCTCAGGCCGGTGCGGCGCCACCGGCAGCGGCCGAACATCGAGCCATGGCCTGGCCGGCCCCAGGTCGCGGTACTGGCAGCGGCCGCACTCCGCGCCAACGAGGTGGTGACGATCGCGATCGACGCGCCGCCGCTTGACAGCGACCGGGCCCGCGCCGTCCAGGTTCCCTTCCTCGGCCATCGCGCCGGGCTGCTGCCAGGGGCAGTGGCCCTCGCCCAGGTGACCGGCGCGCCGGTGCTCATGGGTTTCGTGTACCGCGCGGCCGACTACCGGCACCAGGTGCTGGAGATCTCCGCGCCAGTGCCGGTGCAGGGAGAAACCGCGACGGCATTCGAGCGCTGCGCCGCCGAGATGAGCGCCGCCATCTCCAGGAGCCCGGCCCACTGGGAATTCTGGGCGAACACGGACGATCTTGCCGTCCTCGGGCTGATCCCGCCGCAGCAGGACAGCTCACCCGACGCAGGGCCGGCCCTTCAATCACGGGAGATTCCTGCACAATGGATCAACAGATAGCATCTCGGCTTGAGGCTGACCTGTTCCTATTGCACGCTCCGAGCGTCTTGGACTTCCGCGAGCGTGATGACATGCTGTTCGCCTATCTGAGTGACAGCGACAGCGTCAACGTCACGTCGATCTACGAGATGTACCCCATCGGCTGGTTTTCGATCAAGCAGCGGCTGGCTGATCACGGATTCGACACGAAGATCGTGAACGTTGCCTCGCTGATGCTCATGCATCCCGATCTAGATGTCAGGCGGCTGCTTGGCCGACTCGAAGCGCCGATCTTCGGGTTCGACCTGCACTGGATGACACAATGTAACGGCGCTATCGAGCTCGCGGCCCTCCTGAAGGAGGTGCACCCTGACGCGCTTACCGTCTTTGGCGGCATCTCGGCGACCTACTATGCCAGCCAGCTGATCGAGTACCCGAGCGTCGATGTCGTCGTTCAGGGTTACGACACGCTCGAGCCGCTCACCGAACTGGTCACCAGGGTCCGGGGGGGCAGCCGGGACTTCCGTTCCATTCCGAACCTGCTGTACAAGGCAGACGGCGAGGTGGCGACCACCGGCTTCACTCACAAGCCAGCCACCGGTTACAACGACGCGCGCAACGACTGGTCGTATTACCAGGAGACGGCCAGCGCGGGTCTGTCGGTATCCAAGCTCATTATGACGTTGCCTAACACCGGCTGCGCGCATGACTGCGGCTGGTGTGGCGGGTCAAAGTTTGCCTACCGCAACATGATGGGTGTCCGCAAGACCCTGATCCAGAAGGACAACGACCTCGTCATCGAAGAGCTCCGGACGATGGGAGAGGCGGCGAAACGCACCTCGATATACGCGCTTCAGTGTTATTCGGAGAACAAGGTGCGCTTGCACAGGTATCTGGACGGGGTAAAGGAGTGCGGCTACAAAAGCGTCTCCTTCGAGCAGTTCAACCTGACACCACTCGACACGCTGAAGAAGATGGGTGAGTCAACGGATGCTTATATCATGCTCTCGCCGGAATCCCATGACCCGAAGATAAGCGCGGCGGCCGGCCGCGGGACCTACACCATGGAGCAAATGGAGGACTGGATCCCCCGGGCCCTGGATGCCGGGGTTAAAGGCATCATGGTCTGGTTCTTTATCGGCATGCCGTACCAGGACCGGCAGTCGGTCATGGACACGATCGCGTACTCCGAGCGGCTCATCCGCAAGTTCGGAGGGTGGGCCGCGCTGCCGCTCATCTGCCCGATGGTGCCGTTCCTTGACCCTGGATGCCGGTTCTTCGAACAGCCGGAGCAGCATGGCTACCGTATCTTCCACCGCACGCTGGAAGAACACCGCCAGGCCATGGTGGAGCCGCTGTGGCATCGGCGGCTGAATTATGAGACACGCTGGCTGGACCGGCGCCAGCTGCAGGACGTCTCCTACGAGGCGATCGCCCGCCTGGTGGAGATCAAGGGCGAGTACGGGGTACTGCCATCCCAGTTCTGTCAGGCCATCCTCGACACCATCGTCGAGACACGGCAGCTGCTGGCAGAGATGGAAAGGGCCCTCCTGCTGGACGGGACGCTGCCAGCTGCTCTCCGCGACGAAATTCGTTCCTACAACCGCAAGATCCTTGCATATTCGAGTGACCAGATCATTCCGGTGCGGCGTCCTTTCGGCGGCCGGTGGTTCGACGACGTCACCGTTCCGCAGCAGATGATCGAGGATATCCGGGCAATCCCGGTCGGCCGGTGATCCGGTTCACACGACTCGGAATTACCGGCCGAAAACCGGCAAAGAGTTAGTAAGTGCCGCAAACATCACCCGCTTTATCACCATTTTGGCTGATGAACAGCGCGACCGGCCGGTATGGTATCCCTGGTTGCAGACGACCTGCGGGAGGGACTACATGCCGAAAAGCGGGGCGGCCAGTATTCGCTGCGTGAGCGGCGGGTTTCTCTGGTGCGTTTCGTGACCCGCCGATCACGCCGTGCCTTTCCAATGGCGGTCGGAGACATTCCATCACCCTGGCCATGGAGCACCGATGAGAACGACGTCGCCTAGGCCTGCCAGGCACGCCCAGGTTGCGCCTAGCCCGGCGACCGGGGCTGCCGAGGCGAAGAGGGGCGTGGCCGGGTCGCACCGACGGCGCTGGATCCAGCTGCTGCTCATCGTGCCCTCGGTGACTGCGCTGCTGGCGGCCGCGGGCCTTTATGGCATGCACGTCACCGCCCGGCCGATCCACGTGACCGCGGACACCAGCCAGCAGCACGCCGGAAAATCCACGGGTAGCGCGTTGTCGGTCGCCGGCACCTGCTGTTTTTACTCGGGCATTGCCAGCCCGCCCGCCAGTCCTTCCGCCTCCCCCTCGCACCATGCCGCGAGGAAGGTCAGGCCCAGGCCGAGCGAGGCCGCCAGCCCGAGTTCGCCGGCCAGCCCGAGCCGGGCCGCCGGCACCGGCGGTGACGGCAGCTCGTGGCCCACCAGCGTGCCCGGCTGGCAGCTCACCTACAGCACTGACTTCCCGGGCAGCAGCCTGCCGTCGGGGTGGCTCGCCTACAACGGCGAGCCCGGCGGCGACCCGGACGGCAACTGGGACCCCGCCAACGTGACGGTCAGCGGCGGCGCGCTGAACCTGCTGGCCACGCCCTCGGCCCAGGGCGGCGTGCAGTTCTACGGGAACCCGCAGACCTACGGCATGTACCTGGTCCGGATGAAAGGCGACTACGAGCCGGACCTGGCCATCAACAACCTGGCCATCTTGTGGCCGGCCCAGCAGGGCGTCTGGCCGCCCGAGGTCGATTTCTACCAGGACCTGGGCGGGACCCGGCAGAACTTCTCCGCCAGCCTGCACCCGGGCCCGGACGGGGACGGTGGCTGCTGCGTCGTCGCCAGCCCCACCCAGGACGTCAACGCCACCGGTTGGCACACCTACGGCGTGCAGTGGACGCCCAGCTCCCTCACCTACACGGTCGACGGCCAGGTCTGGGCCAGCGTCTCCAGCAGCTCGCTGAGCTCCGGCCAGTGGCCCACCATCCCGATGAACCTGACCCTGCAGTCGCAGAACCAGGGCTCGGCGCAGCCCAGCGGCACCATCGACACGATGTCGGTCGCCTGGGTGGCCGAGTACTCGATGAACGGCTGACCGACTTGGCCGTGATCCGGGTCGGTGACGGCACCCGGTCACCCTCGCGGTAACCCTTTCTTCAAGCTCAGGGCCGGACGGCGACCGTGGCGAGCAGGTAGCGGTGGTCGCTGCCGAACCCTGGCTTAGCGGTGATCTGGGTGACGGCCAGGCCTGCTCCGGTCAGCACGTGGTCGATCCGGATCAAGGGCGGCACCACGGCGCCGTTCGGCCATGTCATCTCGGCGGCCTGGCCCCGTGCCGCGGCTCCGTCGGTCAGCCCGTCGTGCAGCAGGGCGGCGAACCCGCTATTGCCCCAGGTGGCGTTGAAGTCCCCGACCATCAGCATGCGGCTGTCGCCGCTGGCGCGCACGGACCGGTCGACGGCGGTCAGCACCGCCGACCACTCCCGCCAGGTCGAGGGGAACGGCGCCAGGGTATGCACCAGGCGCAGGGCCACCGGCCCGCCTGGCGACCACAAGGTCGCCTGGACCATGTACTGCGCCCACTGACCGTACTTCCAGTGCATGATCTGCACCTGACAGCCGGTCAGGCGCAGCCTGGAGGCGATCAGGAAACCGGTCGCGCCCGGGGTCGGCGCCGAACAGCGGTAGGGGAAGCTCGCCAGCACGCCCGAGGCCGTCATGCTCCGCAGCGCCTGCGGCGTGAACTCCTCCAGGGTGATCAGGTCGGGCCGGTCCTGCCGGATGGCCTGCACGTAACCGGCCTGGAAGCGCAGGCTCGTGTCGATGTTCGCGTCGAAAACCCGCACCACCGGGGCATTCCGGGCCCAGTCAGGCACCGGGGCCGCAGCGAGCAGCTCCGGCGCGACGAACGCCACCTGGGCGGCGACGATGACGGCAGCGGCCGCGGCGAGCCACCAGCGCCGCGCTATCAGTGCGCCGACGGCTACCACCCAGGCCGGCAGGTAGACGATCAGGGTGAGCGCGTCGAGCACGGCCAGCGGCTCAACCGAATCCCAGGCCACCAGCCGCAGCAGCGCGACGAGCCCGAGCACCGCGACAATCAGCCAGCCGGCGACGAAAAGGCCGGCCCGCACGCCAGCGGGCCCGCCGTGGCGGCGGCGCGGCGGGCAGATCTCTCCTGCCTCGAGAGCGCCAGGTACGTTCGGCATGACTGTCAACGTACCGTGGGAAATAGAGTGATCTTCGACACGGACTCCCGCTGACAGGCGACGAGCTTGCGGACACGAAAGTGCTCCCTGGCACCACTTTACGACGCCGTATCCCCCCTCTGGGCTGGGCACATGGGATCAAGGCTGGTCAGCTAAGACCGACCCTGATTAGCATTTCCGCTTGACAGGGATGCTTAGCCGAAATACGCTCCGCGTATGGCAGAATTCTTCCGTCTGAACAAATTGCGAGGGCGACTTGGCGACTCTTGGCAAAGTATTAATAACACGATTGGATATACTAGTCAATACATTAGCTGCTTCGGGTTGGTGCGCGGGACTTTTTTTCTTGCCGCCAGAACGGTACGACTCTATCCCGTCGGAAAGGTAGTCCTTGCCACCGTTCCCGGTTCGGACATCCAGCTTCTTGTTAGGCTCGGCACCCCCGATATTCAAGTGTTTAATGACGTATATCACGGGAAAGAGCATGATTGGGATTTCGAGGTGACACCCAAGACAATCATGGACGCGGGTGCCTACACGGGGCTGTCAACAGCTTACTTCGCCGCGCGTTACCCCGGTGCTAAGATTATAGCGATCGAGCCGAGCGAGGATAATTTTGCGCTGCTGATACGCAATGTGAGTAAGCTGGAGAATGTTTACCCAATTAATGCCGCTCTGTGGAGTGAATCTGGCTCGCTGGTACTTACCGACCCGGGCCGCGATTACTGGGGTCTGACGGTACAGGAACCGGACACTGACGCCAGTCCAGATCGGCCAAATGCTCTAATCTCGCCAACGAAAGTTGATGCCCTCACCATCTCTGATCTAATGAGCGATTACGAGGTCGATAGATTCAACCTGCTTAAGCTCGACATCGAAGGAAGCGAAAAAGAAATATTTTCAAACGCCCACCCGTGGATCGATCGCGTAGACGCGATCTCCATTGAACTGCATGACAGATTCAAACCCGGATGCGCAAGGGCATTCTTTGGTGCGGTCGCTGACTTCCCGACAGAGTTGCGACGCGGCGAAAAGATATTGGTTATACGTGACGGATCCCCGCTGGGTCTGGTCAGCCAGCCGTTAACTGGTGTGCGAACTGCGAGTGAGGGGCGGTGTCGGCTTCACCGAGCACGCGGGCTGACCGACTGGAGATGGCCGACTGCCCCGGTTGCGCTTCGGTGAAGAGCCAGTCAACATCGACCTCCTCCTCATAAGATATCGTCGCTGTCTGCCCTCGTCCATGTCCCGGCTTAGCTAGGCCAGGACCAGGGAAGCCGGCGAATGCTCGGCCATGCCGGATCCCGCGCACCAGCCAGCGTCGTCGTGGCACACCGGCAGCACCGGAGAGGAGACAGGAAGGTTCAGCCGCACCGGCCCCGAATCGCGAGGTGCGGCAGCGGGCAGGACAGCGAGGCGACCGTCGGGATCGTCAGGATGGCGGCGCCCAGCCGGGACTTCCATCCGGTCGAACCGGGTCGGCCGCTCGATGCGAACCACGGTCTGCCGCTCGGCCCGCCACAGCACTCCTCCGCGGGCCCACTCGAAGGCCAGCACCCGGCCGGAAAGTGCCACGGTCAAGGTGCTGAGGCCGCTGCGCCCGGGCAGCCCCGGCAACCTCCGGCTCGAGAGGGCGTGGAAACCGCACGTGCACCCCGGATCGGGGGCGCCGTGAGCACCCCGGGCGCCCCGGAGCCGGCACTCGGCCCTGGCGTCAGCCGGATAGCCGGAACCGCCCGTCAGCGGAATGAACCGATCGCCCGCTTGCCGGGCCATCTTGTAGGCCCACACCACCCACAGCCCGTCCACGGTCGTGGTCAGATGCTCATCGAGTTCTCCGGGCAGGGCAGGCCGCGCGCCAGCCCCGGCCACGAAGTCCGCTACCAGGCGATCTCCGCTGCACATGGCAAGCTCCTCTCAAGACGCTAACCCGAGCGTAACCCGTCACCGGAGACCCCGGCACCGAGATTCCGCACCAAACCCGCCAGGCGGTGCGACGCGCGGCCGCGAATACCAACGGTACAGGCCGGGGCCCGGCCAGACCGCTTAATGTTGAATCGATCGTTCCGCTGGTCGCCGTCAGGCTTGGCCAGGATGTCTAGAAGACCACCAACTCACAGGGAACACAATGACGCCGGTACAGGCAACCGCAGACAGAGAATCGATCTTCGACCGTATAGCGGATTATGTATCTGCCGCTATGGGGCGGCCCACCAATATTATGATATGGCTCGTGCTGGTGGTCGGGTGGACCTTGCTCTTCGCACTGCACATCGTCAGCGCCAACGCCAACTTCCTGCCGGCCTGGTTTACCGGAACGGCATTTAACTTCCCGCTGAACCTCGTTACGACAGTCGCGGAGCTTTTCATCGGATTTCTGGTGGCAGCTGCAGCGAACCGGTCCGAGCGAAACCTGGAACTGACTCTGGCAGCTATCGCGGATCAGGAAAAGCATATAGAGGATGTCGAGGCGGCCCTATCCGCGGAATTGGCGTCAAATACTCTTCTTACTCAGCAGGTCCACGACATGGCAGCTGAGATCCACGCGGTCCTGAAAGTTGGTAAGTCTTGACACGGTTCCGCGGGCAGTCACATTCAGTGATCGGGCTGACAGTCTGGGCCGTTCGGCCTGCTTGGTGGAGGGCCGCTGATCCGGCAGCGTGCCGTCCTGGCGTGTAATGGAATGACCCGACGTTGCGATGGAGGCAGGCTCGATGACGTACCAGGTAGTGAACCCCGCCACGGGCAAGGTGGAAAGCGAGTACCCGACGGCGAGCGGTGCCGAGGTCAGCGACGTGCTGGCCAGAGCCGCACGGGGCTACACCTCGTGGCGGCGTACCTCCATGGAAGAGCGCGCCGGGATCCTTCGCCGGGTCTCCCAGCTGTACCTCGACCGTGCTGACGAACTGGCCGCGATCATCACCAGGGAGATGGGCAAGGTCACCAAGGCAGCCCTGGGAGAGCTGCGGTTCGCCGCCGCCATCTACCAGTACTACGCCGACAACGGGGCGGCGCTGCTCAAGGACGAGCCGCTGGCCTCGAACCTGCCGGGCACGGCCTGGGTGCGCAAGTTCCCGATCGGGGCACTGCTCGGCGTCATGCCGTGGAACTACCCGTATTACCAGGTCGCCCGGTTCGCCGCGCCGAACCTGATGACCGGTAACACCATCGTGCTCAAGCACGCGCCGCAGTGCCCGGAGTCAGCGCTGGCCATGGAGCAGATTTTCCACGACGCCGGGCTGCCGGACGACGCTTATATCAACATCTTCGCGAGCAACGAGCAGGTCGCGGACATAATCGCCGATCCGCGCATCGCCGGGGTGTCGGTGACCGGCAGCGAGCGGGCCGGGTCGGCCGTGGCCGCTGTGGCCGGGCAGAACCTGAAGAAGGTCGTGCTCGAGCTGGGCGGCTCGGATCCGTTCATCGTGCTGGACGGCGCCGACCTGCCGAAGGTGGCCAAGACAGCCGCACGGGCCAGGATGGAGAACGGCGGGCAAGCGTGCAACGCATCCAAGCGGATGATCGTCACCGATGCGGTCTACGACGACTTCATGCGCGAGTTCACGGCGGCGATGTCCAGCTACGTGACCGGGGATCCGACCGACCCGGCGACGAGCTACGGGCCGCTGTCCTCAGAGCAGGCGGCGCGCAACCTGATGGAGCAGATCGACGACGCGGTCAGCAAGGGCGCAACGGTACACCTCGGCGGGCATCGCCTCGACGGACCGGGCGCATTCGTGGAGCCGACCGTGCTGTCCGGGGTGACCCCGGACATGCGGGCCTACGCCGAGGAGCTGTTCGGTCCGGCGGCCGTGGTCTACCCGGTGGCCGACGCCGACGAGGCCGTGGAGCTGGCCAACAGCAGCGCTTTCGGGCTCGGCGGCGCCGTCTTCAGCAGCGACGAGAAGCTGGCCGCCGACGTCGCTGACCGGCTCGACGTCGGGATGGTCTGGATCAACACGGCCGAGCTCGGCGGCCCGGAGCTGCCGTTCGGCGGCACCAAGCGATCCGGTGTCGGACGCGAGCTCGGGCCGCTGGGGATCGACGAGTTCGTCAATAAGAAGCTCATCCATACACCGCCCACCGCGCGGTGATCGTGTCCCGTGACCGCAGGGTCGCAGAGGAGCTGCACCCATGGAACATTGGGCCGGTGATAACCGGCCCAATGCTCCATAGGGTCGGCTAGCCGCGCGTCATGCTGGCCCCACGGGCCGCAGTGGCCCCCACAGGTTCATAGTTTCGCGGTCGGAGACTGCCGCGGCTTGCCGTCGTGCTTCTCCGCTGCTGTGTTCCCGGCCGCTGGACCCCATCACCGCCCAACCGCCTGGGCGAAGGTAACTTGATCGCACTAGTGAGCCGAGTCAACCGAGCGGTACACATTCTCAGCTGCGCCGAGCCGTTGGGGAGCGCCTCGGCTGGGCTCCGATCCGATCAGGAATCGAGAAGCGCCACGCGGCGGCCGGGCCTAGCCTGTCAGCGGAAGGGCCGGCCTGACACCGAGCCCCTGAACGTCAAGGAAGGAAGCCCGAGAATGCCCGCGAACAATGCCACGACCGAGTCCGGCGGCTTCAGCGCCGAGGAACGTGCCGCGATGAAGATGCGCGCCGCCGAGTTGCGCGCCGAGGGCAAGAAGGGCGCCAAGAAGGCCGACGGCCTGCAGGCGGTCCTCGACAGCATCGCGGAGATGGCACCGGAGGATCGTGCGCTAGCCGAGCGGGTACACGTGACCGTGACCGCGGCCGCCCCCGGGCTGTTGCCGAAGACCTGGTACGGGATGCCCGCTTACGTGAACGCGGACGGCAAGGTCGTCGTCTTCTTCCAGAACGCGGGCAAGTTCAAGTACCGGTACTCGACCCTAGGCTTCCAGGAAGCGGCGAACCTCGACGACGGCGACGTCTGGCCAGTGTCGTATGCGCTGAAGAAGTGGAGCCCCACGGTGGAGAAGAAGGTCGCGGAGCTGGTGACGGCTGCGATCTCCTGACCGGTGCCGCAACCCCCGCGGAGCGTCGCATCGTCCCCGGGCGGGAGCGGCCCTTCGTCTAGCACGCGATTACGACGGCTCTGCCGGGGCCGCCTGTGCCACTTGCCGGCCTCAGGCCGGGACGGGCACCCGGCCTACCGCCGTCTCGTACAGGCTGCCGAGGTAGAGCCAGCCGTCGTGCTGACGCACGCCGACGATCTCGCGGTAAGACCCGGAGGGGCCGTGCAGCGACTGCGTGATCAGTCCGTCTGCGCCCAGGCGCGCGACGAGCCCGTAGCGTTGCGCGGCGGGCTGCAGCCGGTCCGGGAGCCGCGCGGCGACGCGACGCGGCGCCGGATGCGGCATCAGCCGGTCGACGATCGGCAGCCGCGGCGACGGAAAGGCGACCCAGTAGGTGCCGTCCCCGGCTGCGGACATGTTGTCGGGGATGCCGGGCAGGTTGGAGGCGAACGGCACGGGACGGCCAGCGGCGGGACCGGTGAGCGGGATGCGGAGTATGTCGTAGCCCCCGGTCTGCGCGACCAGCAGGAACGACTCGTCCGGGGCCAGGGCCACCCCGTTCGGGAAGTACAGGCCGTCCGCGACGAGGTCCAGGCCGGCGGCGGGCGGGCGGTAGCGGAAGACGCGGCCGTTGGGCCGGTGCTCGAGCAGGTCCTGCTTGTAGTGCTCAATGCGGAACCGGGTCGAGCTGTCGGAGAAGTACACGGTGCCATCGGCGGTGACGGCGGCGTTGTTGGTGAACTTGAGCCGGCTGCCGCCGTAGCTGTCCGCCAGTACCCGGACCTGACCGGTCTCCTGC
This sequence comes from uncultured Actinomycetes bacterium, assembly GCA_963758795.1. Taxonomy (GTDB): domain Bacteria; phylum Actinomycetota; class Actinomycetes; order Streptosporangiales; family Streptosporangiaceae; genus Palsa-504. The sequence continues at coordinate 30,484 of CAVWXG010000015.1, read as the reverse complement.
ACCCGCAGCAGTCCGCGGTAGGCGTCGCAGACGATGAGCGTACCGTCGCGCGGGTCCACCTCCAGGCCCAGCGGACGGCCATGGGTGTCGGCGAACAGCGCGGCCGCGCCCGAGTCAGGGAACCCGGCCGGCCACCGCCAGATCCGTCCGTCCTCGACGCCCGCGTACAACCGGCCGGCCGGGTCGAACACGACGTCCTCGGGCTTGGCGCCGCCGGGCACCTCCCACCGCTCCACCTGGTCGAGCACCCGGTTACGGGTGAGCACACCCGCGAGGGCCGGCGCCGGCGGCGGGGTCCACCGCACCGGGTCGGCCCGCGGGTCCGCCTGCTCACCCTCGCGGACCACGATGCTCCACCGGGCCCGGGTCGTCGCGCCCGGCGGCCGCCACGGCTCCGGCTCGCCCACCGTGGTGCGCAGCTCGCCGAGCGGACCAGCGGACAACTCGACCACGTCGCCCGGCGAAAGCCAGCGGCCAATCTCGGCCCCGCTGCAACCAGGGACCGTTCCGAGCCCGATCACTGTGCCCGCCGCCAGCCGCTCGCCCGCGCTGGCATAGGCGATGACGTCCGCCGGCGAGTGCTGCATCCCGCGGGTACTCCCGGTACCCCACACGTCGCCGTTGACGCGGACCTCGACGCCCAGCGTGCCCAGCACGGGCAGGAACTCGTCCGGGGTGACCACGACGGAACCGAGCGCGGTCCCGAAGTCCTTGGACTTCGCCGGACCCATCAGACCCTCGACCATCTCGCGGAACTGCACGTCACGGGCGCTGAAGTCGTTGACGAGCACGAAACCGCCCAGCACGCCGAGGGCCTCATCCGGTGTCAGGTCGGTGCCGTCCCGGGCGATGACCACCCCGATCTCCAGCTCGTAGTCCAGGGCCTGGGCGTACGACGGCCAGCGCACGGTGTCTCCGTCGCCGATGACCGTCGCTGGGTTCCCCTTGTAATACAGCGGCTGCTCATACCACAGCGGGCGAGGCCGCAGCCGCGGGAACGGGCGCCGCGCCAGCCGCTCGAAGCCGTCGGCCACCGCTCCCGCAGCCGATTCGCGCAACCGCAGCAGCCCGCGGCTCACGGCGATCATGTGCTCCTCCCACAGCGAGCAGTCACGAAACGCCGCCGGACGGAACGGCGGAGCCAGCAGCGGCAACGGCTCAGCCGGCGCCGCCGCCGAAACCAGTTCCTCCGCGAGCTCGCGGACCTGCTCGCCCGCGCTGAGAAACGCCAGCAGATCTGCCGACGCAGGCCCCAGCCGATCCGCACCCGGAACCGTCAGCAGCGGTACCCAGCTCCCGTCGCGCCCGACCGCCACGCTCGGTTCCCCGGCCGCCGTGCAGACCATCCCAACCCGCATCGCATCTCCCTGTCGGTTCGAAGAACGCCTGGATGCCTGGCAGCCGGGCAGCGCTCGCAGAGACGCTGGAGAGCATCCTTGGCCGCTCCCCGCTGCCGGCGTAGACGAATAATACGGAACGGAACCGGCTAGCCGCCCACGGCACTAGTTACCCGCTGGCCCGGGGACGGCGCGGGAACCGAGGGCACGGCAGCGATCCGGTGCCGGGCGAGGTGCGGCGGCGTGCACGTCGGCTTGTCCTTGTACACGAAGGCCCGCCGCAGCTGAGCGTACGGCTCGAACGCGCCGGAGAAGTTACGCCTCATGACGGCCAGCTCGGCGGCCCGGTACGCGGCCAGCGTTCGCTGGCCGCCGGCCTCGCCAAGCCGGCCTGCCTTGGCGGCCAGCCGCGCCGCGTAATCGGGGCTGCGGGCCAGCCGCTCGGCCAGCATCGCCACCTGCGCGCGGTACCCGGCCGAATCGGCCGTAATGACCCGGTCGACCAGCCCCGAGTGCAGCGCCGAGGCGGAACTGACCGGCAGGCACCGCTCAGCCAGCCGGGCCGCCTCACGGGCGCCGACCCGACGCGGCAGGGTATAGGTCCAGTACTCCGAGCCGTGCAGGCCCATCAGCCGGTAGTGCGGGTTCAGCACCGCGCCGCCCCGGCACCAGACCTGGTTGGCGGCCAGCGCGAGCATCAAGCCGCCGGCCGCGGCGTTACCCGCCAGCGCCGCCACGGTGAGCTGGCCGGTGCTGGTCAGGATCGCCTCCGCCAGGTCATCGATGGCGTTGATGTTCCGCCAGGACTCTTCGGCTGGATCGTCGGCGGCCTCGATCATGTTCAGGTCGATGCCGTTGCCGAAGAAGTCCCGGGGGCCGCCGAGCACGATCACCTTCACCGGGCGCTCCTGCGCGTGCCGGTAGGCGGCGAGCAGCCGACGGCACTGTCCGGTGTTCATCGCCCCGCCGGGGAAGCTGAACTCCAGGTAGCCGACGTCGCCGGACTCGCGGTAGCGGATCTGCTGGTAGGTGCGCCGGCCCGGCGGCGTCATCAGCGGGGCCGGGACGTCCGGCACGCCCGCCAGGGATCCGCCCAGCACCCGCGCGGCCGGCAGCTTGAAGGTCTTAGGCCCGCCGGGCGCCGGCCGGGCGCGTAGCCGCGGGATCCACACGGCCCCGTCCGTGGTCGCCCGGCAGATGGCGCCGTCCCGCTGCGCGAGGATCGTCCCGGGCGCCCCGCGCAGCTCGTCTTCGGCATGGCCGCCGACCAGGTAGTACTCGGCGTCGCCGAGCACGTCCAGGACGCCGGGGCTGGAGTCGGCCGCCCACAGCTTGGCCAGCACCGCGGAAGTCGGCTCGGACCGCCAGTCGATCCCGCGGTCGGCCTGCCGGCACGGCGGCCGGGGTTGCCCGGACACGCCGGGCCGGCCGTAGTCCAGCGGCACCGGCCGGAACCGGCCCGTCGCGAACCGGGTCACGGCCAGCAGTACCGCCCGCGCCGCGGCGTCCGCCACTTCGGTCCGGTACACCGAGCTCTTCGAGCCGCCCGGCATCGTGAACTCCGCGCTGGCCCAGATATCGCCCGCGTCCATCTCCGCGTTCGCCTGCAGCACGGTGACACCCCACCGCCCGGCGCCGCTCATGACCGCCCAGTCCAGCGAGGACGGCCCCCGGTCACCCACCGGCCCCGGATGCACGATCAAGCATGGCCGGGCCGACCAGATGTCCGCCGGAATCGCCGTGGTCAGCATCGGCGCGATGACAAGATCCGGATCAAAAAGCCGGACGCCCTCCCGCAGCACCTCATCCCCCAGCGCCAGCTCGACGGACACCTCATGCCCGCCGTCCGCCAGCTCCGCATGCACCCGCTGCGTCATACTGTTATAACCGCTGGCAACCAGCAAGATCCGCATCAGCGTTCCCCCTCCGCCGGCCGAACCGGAACATCCCGCGCGCCGCCGTCCCGCCCCCGCCGCGCCCCGCGGTACCCCTCTCTTAAACGGACCCGGCCGACCCGGTCCTGATACACCACCGGGCCTAGATACCGCGGGACGCTGTGACGTTCCCCGGCACGAGTGCCATGACGTCACGGTGATCCGCGACTGAAACTGGGTTCCACCCGTCGGAGCACCGGCCCCTCGGACGACGATGAGGGTGTGACGCACCCGCAGGTGCGGCCCGACCCGGCGTTCGGGCTGCTGAAGCTGGCGCCGCGTTCCGCCGGATTTACGAGGGAGAGGAGGGCTCGCGATGACGGATCCTTTTGAGGCGCTGCGCGAGCCCGTCACGCCGGTCGATCCCGACCCTGAGTTCGCCGGGCGGCTGCGGATGCGGCTGACCCGGGAGGTCTTCGCATCCCCAGGAGGAACCATGTCCCAGCAGACAGTCACGACCCGGGTCGAGCGCGAGCCCGCCTCGGCTCCGGCGCTGACCCCCTACATCGTGGTGTCCGACGCCCGGCGCGCCATGGACTGGTACGTCGAGGTGTTCGGCGCGCAGCGTCGCGGCGAGCTCTGGGTCAACGCGGACGGCACGATCGGCCACGCCGAGGTCGGCATCGGCGACGGCGTGCTGATGTTCTCCGAAGCTTCCGGCCTCTGGCCCGACGTGCCCGTGCGCGCGCCCGAATCCCCCGTGACGTTCAGCCACTCCCTCCACCTGGAGGTCGACGACGTCGACGCGAGTACCGAGCGGGCCCGGCGCGGCGGCGCCTCGGTGGAACGCGAGCCGGCCGACCAGCCCTACGGTCGCGCCTCGGTGATCGTCGACCCGTTCGGGCACCGCTGGATCCTGCTCCGGCCGCCGGCGCGGGCCAGAAGGGATGCCCGGGGCACTATACCCCGCTGATCCTCATGCCCCGCTGATCCTCTTGTCCTGATCGGTCCATTCGCGGTCGCGCAGCACGAACTTCTGGATCTTGCCGGTGGAGGTCTTCGGCAGCGGCCCGAACTCGATCGTGTCCGGGCACTTGTAGTGCGCGAGGCGACCACGGCAGAACGCGATGATCTCGTCCGGGGTCGCTGCGGCGCCCTCGTTGAGGGTGACGAACGCCTTGGGCCGTTCTCCCCAGTGCGGGTGCGGGATCCCGATGACCGCGCATTCGAGCACGGCGGGGTGGGCGCAGATCGCCTGCTCCACCTCGATGCTGGAGATGTTCTCGCCGCCGGAGATGATGATGTCCTTGCCGCGGTCGCGCAGCTCGATGTTGCCGTCGGGATGCCATACGGCAAGGTCACCTGAATGGAACCAGCCGCCGGCGAACGCCTTGGCCGTGGCCGCCTCGTCGTTGAAGTAGCCGCTCATGACGTTGTTCCCGCGCATGACCACCTCGCCCATCGTCGCCCCGTCCCGGGGGACGTCGTTCATCTCCTTGCCGACGACACGGACGAGATCGGCGGACGGGTAAGCCTGCCCCTGCCGGGCCAGGTACCTGGCCTGCTGCTCTACCGGAAGCTGGCGCCACCCCTCCGGCTCGGGACACACAGTGATCGGGCCGTAGGTCTCGGTCAGGCCGTACACGTGCACGACGCGGAAGTTCAGCTCGCTCATCCGGCCCAGCAGCGTCGGGGACGGCGGAGCGGCGGCCACCATCGCGGTCACCGGCCGGTCCAGGCGGTGCGCCCGGGGATGGTTGATGACCATCAGCTGCACGGTCGGCGCCCCGTTGTAGTGCGTCACGCCCTGGCCGTCGATCAGATCCCAGACCAGCCCCGGGTCCACCGCGCGGATGGCCACATGCCGCGCGGCCACCGCGGTGACCGCCCACGGGAAGCACCAGCCGTTGCAGTGGAACATCGGCAGCGTCCACAGGTAGACCGACTCAGGGCCCAGGCCCGCCACGATCACCTCGCTCAGCGCGTTCAGGTACGCGCCGCGGTAGGTGTACTGCACTCCCTTGGGCCGGCCCGTGGTCCCGGAGGTGTAGTTGATCGAGATCGTCTCCTCTTCATGCTCCAGCCAGCTGACCGGCATCGCCGGCGAAGCCGCGGCCAGGAACTCCTCGTACTGATCCGGGCAGCGGATCACGGTCACGCCGGCCAGTTCCAGCGGCGCAGTCAGCGCTTCCAAGGCGGCGTCCAGCAGGAGGTACCGCGCGCCGCTGTGGGCCAGGATGTACCCGATCTCAGCGCTGGCCAGCCGGTTGTTCACCGCGACCAGGATCCCGCCCGCGGCGGGCACGCCGAAATGCGCCTCGAGCATCGCCGAGGAATTGAACAGCAGCGCGGCGACCCGCTCTCCCTTGCCCAGACCCGCCGACCGCAGCGCGTTGGCTAGCCGCCAGGACCGCTCCGCGAGCTCCCGGTAGCGGAACCGCCGATCGCCGTCCACGATCGCGACCTTCTCCGGGTAGATGTACGCCGCCCGGTCCAGGAAGTCGACCGGGTTCTGCTCCGACCGGTACACCTTGCCCGCTGCCGCCTCGGGCCCGGGCACACCCGGGGCCGCGGAGAGCACACCGCTCATCGTCTGCCTCCTTCATGGCTGTAGCTCACGGCTTCTCCGCTCGGCCTCACCGTGATAAAAGCATCCCGCCGAAGGCCGACGCGCGCTAGAGGACAGCGCTGACCCGCGGAGAAATGCCCCGGCGCTGCGCGGCGGCGGCAGCCGGGCCACTGCCGTTGCTTGACATGTGACCATATGGTCACCTATTTTGCTCGTGATGGATGACGACCACGTTTTCAAGGCGCTCGCCGACCCCACCCGGCGCCAGCTGCTGGACCGGCTCTTCGAGCGTGACGGCCGCACGCTCACCGATCTGGAATCCGACATGGAGATGACCCGGTTCGGGGTGATGAAGCACCTGCGGGTGCTGGAAGAAGCCGGGCTAGTGGTCACCCGCCGGTCGGGCCGGGAAAAGCTCCATTTCCTGAACCCGGTTCCGATCCGCCTCATCCACGACCGCTGGATCGACAAGTACACCGAAGGGCCGGCCTCACTGCTGGCCAATCTGAAGAATGCCCTGGAGGAAGACGAATGACCACCACGACAGACCCGGCGACCCAGGTCTACCAAGTGTTCATCAAGGCCAGCCCGGAGAAGATATGGGAAGCCATCACCACACCCGGCTTCACCACGCGCTACTTCCACGGGGCCGCGATCGAGGTCAGTCCCGAACGCTATCTCTCACACGGGCCGGACGGCGCCACCTGGGGCGACGGCCCAGTGTTCGAATATGACCCGCCGCGGCGGCTGGTACACGAATGGCGCTCGCTGTACGACGCCGATATGGCCTCGGAGCAGCCGAGCCGCGTCACCTGGGAAATCGAACCGCAGGACGGCGGGTACTGCAAGCTGACCGTGACCCACGACCAGCTGGGGGCAGCACCGAAGACCGCGGCCAGTGTCTCCGGGCCCGGATGGATGTTCGTCCTCAGCGGCCTGAAGACCCTCATGGAAACCGGCACCCCGCTGATCGAAACCGGCCAGCCCGCCGGAGTCAGCAGCTGACGCCACCTGCCTGGCGGGACAGATAACCGGCGTCAGTCTGGTACAGAAACTGAGGTGAACGGCCGTGACACCTTCCGTCATGGGTTCAGGAACTGGCGCCAGCCGCCCGGCAGGGTGGTCTGGCCTACCTCGATCAGGTACCCGTCGGGGTCACGCAGGTAGCAGCGGATCTCGGTCTTGTGCTGTTTCGGTGGCGTGAGGAACTCTGCGCCTCGCGCGGTCCACTCCGCGTACACAGCGTGGATGTCCGAGACCCGGACGTTGAGGAAGCTGCTGGCCAGGTCCGGATCGCGCGGTGTCTCGAGGGTGACGGCCGGCTTGTCGTCGGTCGGGCCGCCACCGACGTTGATGATGATCCAGCTGTTGGCAAGGGCAACGTACGACGGCTCACCCGAGCGGATGGTCTTGCCGCCGAGCACCTCGGTATAGAAGCGACGGGAGCGTTCCACGTCATCAGAAACGATGAAGTGGGCCAGTGCGATCTCATATGCGGGCTGGCTGCCTTCAGGCATCTGGTACCTCCATGGTCCGGGTAGCAGTACGAACTCCCGGCTGCACGCCGCCTCGCTGGGTGAACCGCCGGGCCCTGGGCGGATCAAAAGCGTACACGGCAAGCCAAGGCTTGCCCAGCGTTGCCACGACCGCCACCGCGCTCCTCCCCTCAGGACGCCGTGGGTTGGCAGCAGACCAGGTTAGACGGCCGGCGCTTGAGCTACCGGCCGGCCGTAGGTGACGGCCGCACGCACCTCCCGGGGCAGAGACTGGGCGAGCTGCGCGTCGGGCTGAGCGCCGAGCGAGTCGTTGATCGTGGAAAACGCCAGGCGAAGGGCCACGAAGGCGGTGATGGCGAAGATCTGCCCGTCATCGAGCCCGGTATCGCGGAGCGCCTGGATGTCGGCCGGCGTGGTCCCGTTCGGGTCCCTGGCGACCTTGCGGGCCCACCCGGCCATGGCCTGCTCCTGGTCCGTCAGCCCGGCGTCGCTGCCGGTCAGGACCCCCGCCGCGACAGCGGTGTCCGACGCCTGGCCCAGCTTCCCGCCCCACGCCAGCGAGCAGTACGAGTCGCCCAGGGCCGAGGCGGCCGCGGTCACCAGGATCCCGCGCTGGCGGAAGGCCAGACCGCTCGGCGTCAATGCCTGCGACATCAACCCGAACAGCTGCCTGAGGGTATCTGGCTGGTGTGCCCACAGCCGGGTCACGTTCCACACATAGCCGCCGTCTGCCAGGTCTTCGTCGTAGAGTCCCTGCACCTGAGCGGACACCGCGGGTTCTTCGAGAAAGCTTCCGGTCATGCGCGCTGCGCTCCTTCGGGTTTGCGGGCCAGGTAACCCACGACGTTGATGCTGGCCCGCAGCGGCAAGCCGTCCCGCAGCTGCCCTCGAGCCTGCTCCACGGCCGCGCGATGGAACTCAGCCTCGCCGACGTTCTGGATCGCCTCATAAGCCGGGCCGGTAGCGGCCACCGCACGCGCATACAGCTCCGGGTCCGCGAACTCCCAGGCGAAAGGAACCTCCAGGCGCTCGACATCACCGAATCCGTGCGCCGCCAGGAGCTGCTCACCCGCACCAGGCCGGCCCAGCGACACCATCACCGCCTGGTTGCCGACCTTCTCCGCCGCAGCCAGGCGGAACGGCGCCAGCGCCCAGGCGCCCGGGGACACCTTCAGGTGACCCCACACCGTAATCGCGACGCGTCCGCCGGGGCGAAGGACCCGGTATATCCCGGCCACCGCATGAGGCGTGGTGCCCCAGATCCCCCGGAAGCTGGTGACAACATCGAACGACGCCGGATCCCACGGCAGGGCATGCATATCGCCGACCCTGATGTCGCAGCCGGGGTTCCGGTCCCGGGCCACCGCGACCAGCCGGGCCGAGGCGTCGATACCGGAGCAGGAAGCGCCGCGCAGGCGAGCCAGCTCGACGGCGAGCCCGGACCCGCACGCCACGTCGAGCAGCCGGTCCCCGGCATCGACACCGAGCCGATGGTGCACAGCCACGTACTCCCGGCAGTTGCCCGGCTCGCTGAGCGTCGCGAAATCCGCCGCCTTGCGACCCCAGCCCTCGTCCACCAACGTCCACTGAGGAGAATCTGTCCCCGGCCTCGTCATTGCCCCTCCTGTGCGTCACCAGGTCCCCGCTGCGCTGCTGCCGATTCGCCGGACCGGCCAGCAGGTCGCGCATGTCAGCGGAGTGGCATGGCTGGCAGCCATGCCCGGACGACTCGGCGGGCCCGGCTCAGGTAGGACGGATCGGCGGCGTACAGGTGTGAGGTACCAGTTTGCGTCAGCGGTTGTTCCCAGGCAACCTCGGGAAGGTGTCCCACGCCGAAGCGGCGAAGTCGCCTTGGGGACGCCATGCTGTGGCTCGCGCCCGGGTGCTCGTCGCCCCGGCCGAGCTTCTGGATGCGGCATATCAGCAGGTTCCAGCGGCGCCGGTCGCAGACCCGATGCGTCCGCGCGCGACGAGCTAACCCCCCAAGAGCTCCAAGTCGCGCTCTCGTTCGGCGTCTGTCGTCGAGATTCGCGTCCCATTCCGTCCGCCCTCGGCCTCATCGCCGATTTTGCCGTCAGCCGGCCATAATGGCCGCGTGATCGAGGAGCTGATCGCCCGGATGGCGGCCCTGCTCGAGCCGCTCGCGGCCGCGGGCGACCAGCGGCAGTACTTCCACGCCACCTACCAGCGCACCACCATCGCCGTAGCCGGCGAACTAAAGCGCGGCGGCTTCGCCGACCCGGACTGGGTCGAGCGGTGGGACATCGCGTTCGCCGACCTGTACCTGGACGCCCTGGAGGCCGACCGGGCGGGCCGGAAGCCGGCACTACCGTGGCAGATCGCGTTCGGCGCTCCCGCCGACCTGCCTCCGCTGCGGCACGTGCTGCTCGGCATGAACGCGCACATCAACTACGACCTGCCGCAGGCCCTGCTGGCCGTGATCACCGACGAGCAATTCGACGACGCGGCGCTGCGCGCCCGGCGAGAGGCCGATCACCGGGCCATCGATGATGTGCTCGCGTCCCGGGTCGCCGCCGAGGACGACGAGCTGACCAGGCTCTCCGGGCCGGTGCCCCTGCTCGACCGGCTGCTGCGGCCGTTCAACCAGCTCGGCACCAAGCGCTTCTTGCGGGAGGCGCGGCGCAAGGTGTGGGCCAACGCGATCGCGCTGAGCCGGGCGCGCCGACAAGGCCCGGACGCCTATGCGGCTGTCCTGGCCCGGCTGGAGGAACTCAGCGCCGCCAAGGTCACGACGCTGCAGGCACCCGGCCAGGTGCTACTCAAGCTGGCCGCCACCGGGTTCGGCGTCACGCTGCCGGCCAAGGCGTAACCGTCGCATCGCGGCGGGCTCAGCCGCCGTCGGCAATTGTCGATCACATGTTCGACTAAACTTGCGTTCTACTCATTCTTTCGGGTAGAGTGTCAGATTCATGGACTGGCCAGAGGCTAAGCCGACGCTCGGGACGGTGCGGATGGGAAGGTCGGGGCGCACGCTGCGCCTCCTCGGTCCGGACGCCCTCTCCACCCCCGCTGCCGCACCCCCGCCTACCAGCCGCGGTTTTACCGGTCTCGACGGCACCGCGGCGGCTCCGGCGCACCAGCGGGCAGGACCCGAGGCCACGCCGGAAGGCGGGGAGTTCCGCGGTTCGCGCCAGTACCGGATTCAGCTCCGTAAGGATTTAATAACATTTTTAACCCCCGCCCCAGCGTTAACCGCTGCTTCAATGAGTGGCTCCGGGATCGATGTTCCCGGATGAATCAGCAGGCCTTGTCCGCACATCCGCGCCCAACCCACAGGCCACCTGCCGGCGACAAAGGAGATGACGTCAGGATGCAGCGCTTGCCCCGGGGCCGACACGCTGCAATCCGCGAGCCTCGCCGCCCGGCCGGGGCGGTCTCGCGGAGGAACCGGACAGCTCCGCGATTCAAGTTCCCTCGATTCAAGTTCATGACCGTCGCTGCGGTGGTTTTCGCCCTGGCGGCAGCGAGCCTCGCTTTCGGGCTTGGCCTCAAGCCAGCCGTCTTTCATAACCGGGCAACTGCCGACACGCCGCTGGCCGACTCCACCGCCTCGGGCCCGGCAAAGACGACGAAAGACAGGTCCCGCTTTCCTCCGGCCATTAGCAGTTCGTCCGCCTTCCCCTGGCACCACGGCGCGAAGCGCCGGCACCATGCCGCGGTGACGGCCACGCCGAGCCCGTCGTCTAGCCCGAGCGTGGCCGTCACCCCGACCCCGTCGGCCACCCCGAGCGGGGCCGCCAGTACCGGTGACGGCAGCTCGTGGCCCACCAGCGTGCCCGGCTGGCAGCTCACCTACAGCACTGACTTCCCGGGCAACGGCCTGCCGTCGGGGTGGGACGCCTACAACGGCGAGCCCGGCGGCGACCCGGACGGCGACTTTCAGTCCTCAGATGTGACGGTCAGCGGGGGCGCCCTGAACCTGCTGGCGACGCCCTCGGCCCAGGCCGGCGTGCAGTTCTACGGGAACCCGCAGACCTACGGCATGTACCTGGTCCGGATGAAGGGCGACTACGAGCCGGACCTGGACATCAACAACCTGGCCATCTTGTGGCCGGCCCAGCAGGGCGTCTGGCCGCCCGAGGTCGATTTCTACCAGGACCTGGGCGGGACCCGGCAGAACTTCTCCGCCAGCCTGCACCCGGGCCCGGACGGGAACGGCGGCTGCTGCGTCATCGCCAGCCCCACCCAGGACAGCGACGCCACGGCGTGGCACACCTACGGCGTGCAGTGGACGCCGACCTCGATGACCTACACGATCGACGGCCGGGTCTGGGCCAGCGTCTCCAGCAGCTCGCTGAGCTCCGGCACCCAGTGGCCCACCATCCCGATGAACCTGACCCTGCAGTCGCAGAACCAGGGCTCGGCGCAGCCCAGCGGCACCATCGACACGATGTCGGTCGCCTGGGTGGCCGAGTACTCGATGAGCAGCTGAGTTGACCCAGCCCCGGTTCTGGTGTGACCAGGTTCGCGCCTGGTAGGCCGCTTGTCCGAAGGCGGGCATCAGGGGCATCCTGGCTGGACGCTTCGTCGCGCGCGATCTCGGCGTTGGAGGATCCCCCGGCGACCGCGCGTTCCCAGAATCCGTGCTGTGCGCTACCGGTCCGCCTTTTTCCGGTCGTCGCCGCGGGACAAGGCATCGCGTAGTGCCGCCCTCGAGGTGACGCCGAGTTTCGGGAAGATCTGGTACAGGTGCGTGGCGACCGTGCGATGCGACAGGAACAACCGCTCGCCGATCTGCTTGTTCGTCAGGCCAGCTGCCGCGAGAGTCGCGATCTCGCGCTGCTGGGGGGTTAGCGTGACCGGATCCGGGCGCTCGTCGGGACCGACTAGCTGACCGGTCGCGCGCAGTTCGCTGCTGGCGCGTGCGGCCCACGGCGCGGCGCCGAGCTGGTTGAAGATCTCCCGGGCGGCACTGAGGTGCCGGCGGGCATCACTCGTGTCCCGGTCCCGGCGTCGCCGTTCGCCGTACGTCAGGTGCACCCGGGCCAGGTCGAACGGCCAGCGCGCCGGATCCGGAACGGCGAGCGCGCGTTCGAACGCGTCGTTCGTCCCGTCGTCGAGCAGCGCGGTCGCTCCGGCGACCAGCATCGCCAGTCGTGGTGAAAGCGATGTGACGTCTGTGTCGAGCAACGCCTGGACGTGTGCGCGTGCCATGTCCGGCCGGCCGGTGCGCATGGCGGCCTCGACCAGGTCGAACAGAACCCATAGCCCCTGAGGAATGCCTTCGAGGGTTCCCGGCTGGGTGACGGTGGCGGCATTGTCGTACGCGGCCTCGAAGTCGCCGCGGCCGGCGGCATCGAGGGCACGCGCGTGGCCCGCGCGCTGGGTGAGGAGCAACGCTCGCCGCGGCCCGCCCCAGCTGGCCAGCTGGCTCGTCAGCGCAAGTGTCTTGTCGTGCTCGCCCCGGGCGGCAGCGACGAGAGCCTGGTAGGACAGTGCCATTCCAGCGAGCAGCGGGTAGCCGTGTTCGGCGCACAAGGCGGACGCTTCAGCTGACGTGGCGAGTACGTCGTCCCACGTTCCGGCAAACCAGCCATCGGCGCTCAGCAGCAGCAGTGCCTCGATGGCGGACGTGACGGCACCGCCTTCGCGGCCGTGCTGGACCGCACGCCGTAGCGGGTCGCGGTAGCGGGGAAGCCGGTCCACGTACAGTGCCGCGACCCCGGTCCGGACGATGCGAGCCGGGCTGGTCTCGCGGTCCTGCTCGGCGATAACGGCATCGAGCCGGCCCAGGACCGGCAACGCCCGGTGGACTGGGTCCGATACCGTGCTGGCGGCGAGCGCTATCCGTTCGGGCGGGCGGGGCCTGAGCCGGCCGAGCGCGACGTAGAACGGTTCCCACAACTCCGCGCGGCCACCGAAGTGGCAGACCTGCAGCAGCGTGTGGAGCGTCTCGACGAGGACCTTGTCGTGGCCATCCGCCGGGTCTTCGAGCGCGTCAATCGCCCGCACCAGCATCTGGTGGGCAGCGTCGACCTCGCCACGAGAGTTGAGCACGTAATAGGCGTGCGTTACGGCGCCAGCCAGCCCGCCTGCATGCTCCGGGTCCGCGTGGCGTGCGTCGTCGAGCAGGCGTCCGACGTCGTGCATGTCTCCGGTGACGGTCTCGCCGAGGTAGGCGGCTTCGGCGAGGCGGCGAGCCCGGTCGGCGCCGGCCGGGCTGAGCTCGGCCGCGCGCAGCAGTTCGCCGATGGCGCCCACGGAGTCACCCCGCCACAGGTTGACGTGCGCGACGTTCTGCAGCAGTGCGGCGACATCCTCGTCCGGTCCGGTGGCGGCCGCGGCGAGATGCCAGGCGCGGCGGGCGGCCTCGCTGCCGTGCAGGGCGGCCAGAGTACGGTGGACGGCACGCCGCTCATCCGCGGCGGCCAGATCGACGATCGCCGAACGGATCAGTGGATGCCGGAAGGTGACCCGGCCGCCGCCGTGGTCGACACGGATGAGCCCGGCCCGTTCGGCCGGAGCCAGCGCGTCCGCCGCCGGTGAGCCGGCCACGGCGCCGAGGGTGGCCAGGTCGCCGGTGCCGTCCAGGACGGCGGCGAGCAGCAGGTGCCGGGTCTGCGGTGGCAGCGGCTGCAGCCGGGCGGCGAACGTCGCCTGGAGCCGGCCGGACAGCGGGAGCACGGCGGGAAGCGGTGCGCCCGCGTCGGCGGCCACCGGGCGCTCCTGCAGAGCGGCCGGCAGCTCGAGCAGGGCCAGCGGGTTGCCCTGTGCGTCGGTGAGCAGCCGCTGCCGGACGCGGGGCGACATCGCCGGATAGCGGCTGGCGAGCAGCGCGTGCGCCGCGGTGTCGGTCAGCGGCGGGATGATCCGGGTCGGCAGGCGGGCCTGGTCGAGCAGGCTGTCCTCGCCGGTGCGGGACGCGGCGAGCAGCCCGACCGGGATCTGGCTGAGCCGCCGGGCGACGAATCCGAGCACGGCCGCGCTCGCCCGGTCGATCCACGGGAGGTCATCGATGATGAGCAGCAGTGGCGCGCTGCCGGCGGCGGCGGCGAGGACCGCCAGAGTGGCGTTTGACAGCAGCAGCTGATCCGACCGCGGCCCCTCCCGCAGACCCAGCGCCGTCGTCAGCGCGTCGCGATGCCACTCGGCCAGGTTCTCGAGCTCGCCGAACAGCGGCTGCAGCACCAGGTGGAGTGCGGCGAAGCTGATGCCAGCCTCGAACTCGACCCCGGCGGCGCGCACCACGCGGCATCCCTGCGATCGCGCGTACTGTGCGGCCGCGTCGAGCAGCATCGTCTTGCCGACGCCGGCGTCACCGGACAACAGCAGCGGCTGGCCCTGGATGCGGAGCTGGTCGACGAAGTCACGCAGGTGCAGCAGTTCGTCGTCACGTCCGACGATCAACTCCGGCTCACCGGTCAGCGGTGACCGGCCTGGTGACATGGGACGCTCCTGCGGGTCCGCCCGGAGCCCGCCCGGAGCCCGGACCTTCAGGCTAGTCCCGTCACCGCAGTCAGTACAGCGGGGGCGAAGTGGCTCGCCCCCGCCCGTTCCGTAAAGGTCCTGGCGCCGACTACGTCACCGGCTCAGTCATCTGCCGTAAGACGGAGCCGCTGACCGAGACCTAGCGTCTGTGCTGTCACAGAAGTTCTCTCATCAGGAGGAGAAGAGCATGAGCGCAGGCTCAGCGCGCAACGTGGTACTGGTACACGGCGGGTTCGTCGACGGCTCCGGCTGGCTGGGGGTGTACGACGCGCTTACCGCGGACGGCTACCGCGTCGCCGTCGTGCAGAACCCGACCCTGTCGCTGGAAGACGACGCCGCCGCCACCCGGCTGGTCATCGACGGCCTGGACGGTCCGGTCGTCCTGGTCGGCCACTCCTATGGCGGGGCGGTAATCACCGAGGCCGGCCTGCACGACAAGGTCGCGGCCCTGGTGTACGTCGCGGCCTTCGCGCCGGACAAGGGCGAATCGGTCAACGCGCTCATCGCCGGCTTCCCGGCTGACGGGCCGCAGCCGCCGATCCTGCCGCCCAGGGATGGCTTCCTGTTCCTGGACCGGGACAAGTTCCATGCCTCGTTCGCGGGCGACCTGCCCGCCGAGCAGGCCGCGTTCATGGCCGACTCGCAGGTCCCCTGGGGCGTGAACGCGCTCGGCGGGACGATCAGCGAAGCCTCCTGGCGGATCAAGCCAAGCTGGTACCTGCTCACGACCGAGGACCGGATGATCCCGCCGTCCGCGCAGCGTGCGATGGCCGAACGCACCGGGGCCACCGTCACCGAGGTCCTCGGCAGCCACTCGATCTACGTGTCCCAGCCCAAGGCCGTCGCCTCGCTCATCGAGACGGCCGCCGGCTAACACGGCACCTTCCCACCCTCGGCGCGGTCCCGGCACCGCCGGTGCCCGGGACCGCGCCACCTGCGGCGCGTCACTGGCCGCAAGATCTACGTCCGTCGGTCACCTCCGTCGCGGACACCGAGAATCTGCGCCAGCGGCATCAGCCGGGAAGGGCGGGGTCGGCCTTGGCTTGCGCGGTTGCCACTTCGGCGTGTGCCGGGGGCGGCGTGCTTGCCGGGCGCAGTGGCCCGGGCCGGAGCAGGGCGCTGGCCTTGGATTGGGCCATCGTCGGCGACGACGAGCCGGTAGCCCTGGCCGACCGCCCGGCGATCAAGGCGATCCTGGCCGAGTCCGACCCGCGGAAGGCACTCATGCTCTGGGTGCAGACCGTGACCGACGTCGCCGGCCGCACCACGCCGCTCGGCGAAGTTCTCATCGCCGCAGCCGATATCGATCCGGCGGCCGCACAGCTGCTCGCCGAGGCGAGCCGCAACCGGATGCTGGGCGCTACCGTGTTCATCCGGTATCTCGCGTCCCTGGACGGACTGGCCCCCGGCATGACCGAGCACCGTGCCGCGGAACTCTGCTGGGCGCTCACCGACGGCCACCTCTACCGGCTGCTGGTCGCTCAGCGCAGCTGGAGCACCGCTGACTTCAACCGATGGCTATCCGACAGCCTCGCGGCGGCACTGCTGCCCACCTGAACGGGCAACCCAGCGATCCGAGTCCGGTCCAGCTTCCGCTCGGACGTGGCGGACCGCCCAATCGCGGCTCAACGGGCGCGCAATGCTGCGCTGGCACGATCGGTTTCATGCGCTGGGGCCGACGGCTCTGGTCCGGTGGCGGCCAGCGAGGGTACTTTGCTGGTGCGGGAGGAAACGAATGCCCAGGTTCCGTGGCCGGAGGAGCGGCAAGTGGCCGTTCCGGATGGTGCTGATGGCCGCGGTGGCGGTCCTGGCCGCGGCGTGCAGCTCGCCGGGACCGGCGACCACCACAGTCTCGACGGGACCGGCGAAGGCCGTTATCCTGCCCGATACGCCGGCCGGGGCCCAGCTCCGGTGGCTCATCGCGGCGGTGGCTCATCTTCCTATGTCCGACGCGCAGGTCCGCGCGCACTTCGACGCGGCCTTCCTGTCCCAGGTCAGCCCGGCCATGCTCAACCAGGGGCTGCAAGCAGCTACTGGCGTCCAGCTGGTCTCGATCGAGGTCAGTGAACCGAGCACGCTGATCGCTATCGTCTCCACCACCGGTGTCATCCCGCGGGCTCAGGTTGCGCTCACTGTCGACAGCCGGGGCCTGATCAGCGGGCTGAGAATCAGCTCGGCCAGCACTGCGCCAGTGCCCGTTACCTGGGCCGGCGTCGATGCCGCCGTCCGCTCGGTCGCCCCCCAGGTCCGCCTGCTCGTCGCCAACGTCAGCAACGGCTCATGTCAGCCGGTCCACAGCATCGATCCCGCCGTCGCGGCGCCGCTCGGCTCGGCCTTCAAGCTCTACGTGCTCGACGCGCTGGGCCATGCCGTAGCCTCGGGCAAGGTCCGCTGGAACCAGCCGCTGACCGTCACCGCGCAGCTCAAGAGCCTGCCCTCCGGGGAACTCCAGGACGAGCCGGACGGCACCCGGATCTCCGTCCAGGACACGGCCGCCAAGATGATCTCCATCAGCGACAACACAGCCGCCAACATGCTGATCAACCTCGTCGGCCGGCCCGCGGTCGAGGCGGCGCTGACCAGCACCGGGATGGCCGACCCAGCCCTGGACCGGCCGTTCCTGACGACCCGCGAGCTATTCATCCTCAAGCTCAGCCAGTGGCCGGCGCTCGCGAACCGGTACATCGCCGCGAACGAAGCTGGCCGGCGGGCGCTGCTGGCCAGCACCATCGACCAGGCTCCCCTTCCCACCCTGGCGGCGGCGCAGGCGTGGACCGCGCCACGCGACATCAACAGCCTGGAATGGTTCGCCTCGGCCGATGACATCTGCCGTGCCTACACCGCCCTGGCCGCCCTGGCCCGCCGGCCGGGCCTGTCGCCGATCGGCCAGGTGCTCTCGCTCAACGACGGCGGCCTGCAGCTCGACCCGGCCCAGTGGAAGACCACCTGGTACAAGGGCGGATCCGAGCCAGGGGTCCTGACCCTGGCCTACCTGGCCACCACCCGGACCGGGCAGAGCTACGTCGTCACCGTGCTCGCCGAGAACCCATCGCAGCCCATCAACGAGGCCACGGCGGCCCCGGTACTGCTTTCGGCGATCAAGGGGGCGTTCACGCTGGCGGCGCGCCGCTAACGCCGGGCATGACAGCGATGTCACCAAAGGAAACGGATATGAGCCTGCTGGCCCGGGCCAGCGATGAGGCGGGGCCTTGGGCTTGGGTCCGGGTGAGCCGGGACCGCGCGGAGGCTTTCGCTGCCCTGGCCGCGTTCGCGGTGCTGTGCCTTTTGGTGCTGAGTTCCGCGTCCAGGCTGGTGGAGCCGGACGATTATGCGTATCGCGCCTCGATCGTCGCGATAACCCAGGGGCATTTCCTGACGCTGTCCACCGCCCAGGTGGACCGGCTGGCTGCTCAGCTGCCAGGCCCGGTGCCGGGCAGGCCGGGTGTCTTGCAGTGGGTGCAGCTCCCTGGCGGGCGGTGGATCAGCGAGAAGGATCCCGGTTACCCGTTCCTGGCCGCGCCGTTCCAGGCGGCCGGGATCATCCGGCTGGCGCCGCTGTTCTACGGGGCACTGGGCTGCCTGGGCCTGTTCTTCGGGGCCCGGCGCTGGCTGGGCCGCTGCGGCGGCCCTGCTGCCGTAGTGCTGTTCTGCTCCTCGGGGGCAGCGCTGCTGTTCGCCTGGCGCGATTACATGCCCACGTTCACCGATGCCTCGCTGATCGCCGCGGGCACCGGCGCCCTGCTGTGGGCGGTGCTGGCCGCCGAGGCCACTATCAGGCGGCGCACCTGGACGGGGCTGGCCGGGTTCGTGGCCCTGGAGGCCGCCGTGTTTGTCCGCTACACCGACGTCGTGGTGCTTGGCTGCGCCGTCGTGGCAGTGGTCGTGGCCTGGAGGCTGCGCGCGCTCCCGGCCGCCGCGCTGGGATGGTGGCTGGGCTCGGTCGCGGTGACCATCGCGGGCGTGGGCCTGTTCGACGCCCTGGTGTACGGCGGGCCGCTCAGGTCCGGGTACCGGCCCGGGGAGATCACCTTCAGCCTCGGCGCGGTGCTGCCCAACCTGCGGTACATGCCGGCCCACCTGATTCAGGCCATGCCCATGCTGGTGCTCGGGCTGACGGCGCTGGCCTGGATCGTCGCAAGGCGAATCAGGTTGCGCCGGGCCGCTGAGGAGCGGGCCGCGCCCGCCCGCCGTGACCTGGCCGTGGGGCTGGCCCTGGCCGCGTCGTGGTTCAGCGTGTGGGGGCTGTACGCCGCCTACACCTGGACGGCCAACCCCTTCGGCTCGACCTTGCAGTTCGCCCGGTTCTACCTCCCCGCCGCCGGCGCGATCTCGCTCCTCGGCAGCTGGCTGGTGACACGGCTGCCACGCCGGGCGCCGCTGGCGGCGATGACATCGGCCGCCGTCGCCGTGGCGATGTTCGGGCTGGGCGCCTGGTCCTTCGCCATCATGCGCGAATTCTCGCTGTTCGCCCGGCCGTGACCTTCCGTGTCCCGTTAGGCCAGGCAGTAAGCATTCCAAGGTGGTTTCGCGGCGTGTCGGGGCCGCCGAATGGCAGAGGTCGTCGCAGGTCGGCGGCGCTTTCGCCGTGGATCCAGGCTCAGGCTACGTAACTCAATATTCGAGCGGTACACGCTAGTTCCGGCACAGTGACTGGCCGACTGAGGCGCTCATGTAGGGGGACCATTCGTCGGCCGTAATGGTCGGGCCAAGGATTGCGCACGCCGCCGCGCTGGGGTCCGATTCGATGCCGAGCAGCGGAGAGAGTGGCCACGTGACAGCCGTGCCGTCGAGGCTAGTCGTCAGGACGGCATGGCCGGATGGGGTGAACTGGGCATCGACAGACCCGGACTGCCCGGTGAGCTTCGCGATCTGCACGGGGTCGGTGGGGTCAGTGATGTCCCAGACGACTGCGGGAAGGTAACCGATCAGGCGCGGGTGACTGAGGACCGACACGTCCCACAGGCTTACCGCCTTTCCTGCCTGGCTGTTTCTTGCGTCAGCCCCGACGGCCATCTCGCGGCCGTCCGGAGAGAACGCCAGCGAGTTAACTTGGAGGGCCGAACTAGAGAGCCGGATCGCGGCGACTTGCCGAGGGCTGGTCTTGGCGGCGATGTCGAACAGCTCGACCGCGCCCTCCGTGCCCACCTTGGCGGCCGCGGCGCCCCCGACCGCCAGCGTCCGGCCATCAGGGCTGAAGGTGGCGGAACTGTACGCGATACCCGGGCTGTCGAGCGTGGCCAGGTGAGTCACGTCATGCGGGTCGCTGACATTCCAGAGCATGGCCAGGCCGCCGCCCCCAAGCGATGCGTTCTCGATGCTCGTGGTGGCCAGGGTCGCGCCGTCCCGGTTGAAGGTGACCCCGAGGACGCCCGATTCGTTGATAGTCGCGATCTCAGACTGCCTATTATCGGTCGGTACCGTAACGGTGTCCAGATCGTCACCAGTGCGGGCGTCCCGGATCTCAACGGTGCTGTCGGTGCCGGCTATCGCCACGATGGCGCCGTCCGGAGAGTACGCGGCGGCGTTGATCTCGGTGGGCGCCGAGAATGCGGAGGATGGCCCAGGCTCGGCGAGGCTCTGCGCGCGCCACAGGCTGATCGTGCCGTCGACACCCGCAGTGGCGGCTGTCTGGCCGTTCGGGCTGAATGCCACGTCAAAGACCGCGCTGTCCTGGCTGGGCATGGCGGCAGTCGTGTACATGGCAGGATTTTCAAGCTCGGGTGTGTACGCGTAGGTCACGTCGTCCTGCCCGGAGGTGGCGAGTTCGCCGAGCGAGGAGAACGCGATCGCGGTGACGCTGTCGCTGTGATCGTTCAGGTTGGCGGTGACGGTGGGGCTGCGCGGGTGCGCTATGTTCCACACCCGGACGTATGGCCCGCGGGATGCGGCCAGGGTCGTGCCGCCGGGCCCATAGCCGATCGCGGTTACCGTGGTGACCGCTCCCGAGCCGGGGCCGTTGTAGGGAAACGTGTCCTGCAGGCTGAGTGCGCCGCGGGAACTGACGCTATAGAGGAGGATCTCGCTGTCGCCGGGCTTGTTGTCGTTATCGCTTGCGATGGCGAGCTGGCGGCCGTCCGGGCGCAGTGCCATACAGTCCACGGGCCCCACCGGCGTGAAAGTCTGCCCGAGGACCTTACGGGGTGCGCCAGGATCGCTGATGTCCCATATTCCGCTCAGATCGGTGAGGCCGTCTATGAGAACAAGCGGGGCACTCGCGCTGAAAAGGATCTGGCTCGGGTCATCTCCGCTGGTGAACCTGGCGATGACACGCAGGGCTTCGGGGTTATCCGCGCTGTACAGGGTGACGGTTCCCTGGCTGGTGTTGCCTAGCTCGCCGCTCCCGACGGCGAGGAGCGACCCGTCCGGGCTGAACGCCACCGCGCCGACGGGAGCGCCCGTCGGCCGGACCGTGGAAATATGGCGGTGGCTAGCCGGATCCCAGAGGATGACGTCTCCGTTGCCGTACCCGCCCGCGAGGACGCCGCCGCGCGGGCTGAAAGCGACCGAGCTGGCATAGGGCTCGCCGGCAGGCGCGGTCAGGCGGCCGAGGTACTGCGACTGGCTGAGGGAGGTCAGGAGGTTGGCGCGGGCGTCGGTGGATGGGCTTTCCGTCATGGCCCCAAGGCCCAGCAGGAGCGATGTTCTCGGGTTGAGATCGCGTAGCGCGTCGGCCTTGGCCAGCAGTTCACGGGCCGCCGCAGACTGAGCCGCGGCCCGTGCGGTCTGGGTCTGCCGGAACGCGTCGCCGCTGGCTGCCGCCGCCCCTAGGAGCAGTATGACGAGCAGGATGGCCAGGTTCCTGCGCTGACGTCGTCGCCGGCGCTCCGTCTGCTGGCTGAGCAGGTCACTGGCGATGCTGGCGTCAAGGAACTCACGCCCGAGAGCACCGAGGCTTTCCCTGCTAGCAGGGACCGCGGCCCACTCCCGGGCGATGGCCAGCCGCTGCCCTCGGTACAGGGCACCCGGGTCCCGCCTCTCGCGGTCCCAGGCGTCGGCGGCGTCCTCGACCTGCTGGGCGACCACCTGTCCGGCGCGGTTTTCGTCGATCCAGGCCCGCAGTTGCGGCCACGCCCGAATGAGCGCCTCGTGCGTGATCGTAATGTCATTTCCAGCGACGGTCACCAGGCGGGCGGCGATAAGCCGGTTAAGCACGTCACGGGCGGCGCCATGTCGCGCGTCTCCCGCCGGGGGCAGCAACTCTGCCAGCGGAGCGGAGCGCCGCACGTCATCGGACCCGACTCGGACATGTACCAGGCGCGTCAGCATCTGTTTGACGGCCTGCAGGTCTGCGGGCGCGAGGTTGCTGATGGTGGCGTCGGCCGCTCGGGCCACGGCGCCATCGACGCCTCCCGATGCCTGATAGGAGCTGAGTGTCAGGACATCATCCTGCCGGTGCTGCCATGTCGCCAGCAGCGCGTACGACAGGAAGGGCAGGGCGCCGCCCGCCGCCCCCGTGCCGTCGCTGCCCGCAGCGGTACCCAGGTCACGCAGGATCCGCTCGGTGAGTCCCTCCTGCAGTGCCAGGCGCGCGCGCCTGGCCGGTCCTTCGATCGCCTGAGTAAGGCCATCGCGTGTCATGGGGCCGACGATGACCGGCGTCCGCAGCGCCGGGAGCTGGTCAAGATAGTCGGTGCAATACCCGAAGAAGTCGCTGCGGATGCTGAGGACGACCGGGACCGCTTGCGCGACATCACTCAGCCGCGTGATGAAATCCTGTCGCTCGGATTCCCTGACCTGGCTGGCGAAGAGCTCCTCGAACTGATCGACGATGAGCACAAAGTCGTCCAGATGGGCGCCACTCGCCGCGCCGAGGCGGCTTTCCAGATTTCCGGCCGGGTCCGTTCCCGGCGTGAGCAGCATGCTTGACCGGGTTCTGCCTGGGACCTGTCCTTGCTCAAGGGCGGTCATTAGGCCCGCGCCGATGACCGATGACTTACCCGAGCCCGACGGGCCGGTAATCACGACGAGTCGCCCGCCCTGACCGGCGATCCGGTCGGTGAGCTCGGAGACGACGCCGTCGCGGCCGAAGAAGAACGGGGCCTGGGCGGGGCCGAAGGACTCCAGGCCCTGATACGGGCTTCCCTCGCCGCCGTCCGCCGCGCCCGGCAGTTGCGGGGGCACCGGCGCCTGGTAGGCGCGGTTGACGGCCACCGGGCGCCGATCGCTGGGACCCGAAGCCTGGCGTCGCGGCCGGGGCAGTCCCTTCCTGGTGAGTGACTGGTCCAACGCGTAGTACAGGTCATCCACTGTCATCCAGGGCGGTCCGGCAGGGAACCCGTCCCGCAGCAACCGGATTAGCTCGCCGGTGAAGGCCGTATAGCGTTGCCCAGGGGGCGCCCAGGCGCGCGCATCGGCCCCCGTGGCTGTCAGCAGGTAGGTGCTCGGACGCCAAGTGGCCTCGAACGCGTTCTCTACCTCGTGCCCCGCGGCGCCCTGCGCCGCGCCCGCGAAGCAGCAGTCCAACATCACGATGGCAAGCTGCTGGGACGAGGAATTGATCAGCGGGGGAATAATGTCGGAATAGGAAAGAGCCTGTCGGGAGGCGATCCCCCTGCGTAGGTCCCTCGTCTGCCTGGTGGCCAGGTAAAGCTTCGCATGATGCAACGCCGATATGTCTACAATGTCCGACTTCGGTTGAACTCAGATCGTACCCTGGGCTCCACCGCAGCTGGAGCCGAGGCGACGGCGATGCCGTTGACACCTCGTAGTGCTAGGCATAGATTCCCGTGGTATGGACCGTGAACGGCTCAAGGGAAACTTGGACCTGCTGCTGCTGTCGGTACTCTCCGCCGGTCCCGCGCACGGGTACGCGATCATCTCGGCGCTTCGCGACCGCAGCGAGGGCACGTTTGACTTGCCCGAGGGGACCATCTATCCCGCCCTGCACCGGCTGGAGGACTCCGGCCTGCTGGTCAGCACCTGGGACCGGGCGCAGGGCCGTCGCCGCCGCGTCTACGGGCTGACCGACCAGGGCGCAGCTGCGCTGGCCGCCCAGCAGACCGAATGGCGTAAGTTCGCCGGCGGGGTGCACGCGGTGCTCGGCTGGGCGGCTCAGGCGGTATGGCCGCCGGCCGTCGGCCGGGCCCAGGCCGAGCCGGGACGGCCGGCATGAGCGGGGTGGCCCCCGACCTGATCGCCGGGTACCTGGAGGAGCTGTACGCCGGGCTGCGGGTCCCGGCGGCCGAGGCGGAGCTGATCGCGGCCGAGGCCGAGGACCACCTGCGCGAGACCGCCGCGGCGGGGATGGCGATCGGGATGACCGAACTGGAGGCCCAGGAGGCCGCGATCTCCAGCTTCGGACCGGTCCGGGCCGTGGTCCGGGCGCACCGCCGGCGGACCGTCACGGCCGGCGGCGTGGCCATGGCCGCGTGGAAGCTCGCCGCGCTGCTGGCGACGACCGTCGGCGTCGGCGGCCTGGCCGGGATGGGGATCTTCGCGTACTTGACCCGCTCCGCCCCGGGCGGCCCCGGCCCCGTTCCGACCGGGATGGGGATCTTCACGTACTTGCTGCGATCCGCCCCGGGCGGCCCCGGCCCCGTTCCGACGGTGCTGGTCGTCTACGCGGCCATGGCGGCGGGCGGCCTGGTTCTGCTGGCCACTCGCTGGCTGACCCGGCCCGGCGCCCCGGGCCGGGATCCGCTGCCTCCTGGGGTAACGGCGAGCTGCTTCCTGGTGGCATCGGCGCTGGTGTGGATCTTCGGGTTTGTGATGCGATCCGCCCCGGCTCCGCCCCAGGGGCCGACCGGGCCGTGCTCGTTCGTGTGCCACTTCAGCGGACCCGTGCCCGGCTTGGGTCCTGATCCCGGCGCCGGCCCCGTGCTGATGGTGCTGGTCATCTATGCGGCCATGGCGGCGGCCGGCCTGGTTCTGCTGGTCGTGCGCCGACTGACCGGGCGCCGCGCCACGGGCCGGGTTCGGCTGTCCCCGGAGGCGACGGCGAGCTGTTTCCTGCTCGCATCGGGGCCGCTGGTCGCGCTGATCGTGAGGCTCATCGTGACCGGCAGGGGGATGCCCATCGCTCCGGCCCTCACCGTGTCCTGGGCGACCCCGCTCTCGGCTGGCTCCGTCTCGGAGGCTCCCCTGGTCTCGGGCGCCCTCGTCGCCGGGTGCCTGGCGGTGGCCGTCGGCTACGGTCTGGTGGCGGCGCTCAGGCGAGCCCGGCGCTGGTCCGGATCAGGTGCGCTGCCGTGTCCTGGGTCAGGCTGATCGCGGCGGTGCGGGCCGTGCGTACGTCTGAGTCCCGTCGCGGGCGTCCCGAAGGCGCCTGGCGAGCGCGGCTGCTCACCACCGCACCGCTGCTGATCGCGGTCTTGGTGGCTGGATGTACGGGAAGCTCGGGCGCGACGGCGCACGGCACGGCAACGGCGGACGGGACGGCTGCCCCGGCCGGCGTGGTGTCCGACTGCCTGCTCGCCCCGGTCTCCTGCTATGCCCCGGCCCTGTTCCGGGTCGAGTATGGCATCCAGCCCTTGCTGGACAGGGGGATCGACGGCCGCGGCGAGACGGTGACGGTCGTTGCCGTTGCCCCGCCTCCTGGCGCTCCGTCCCCCAGCGTCCCGTCCCCCGGCGCTCCGTCCGCCAATCCCACGGCAGGGCCGCCTGCTGAAGTCACGGCGGCCAGCGATATACGCCAGGACCTGGCGGCATTCGACGGCATGTTCCGGCTGCCCGCCGCGCGGATCCAGGTCGTGACCACCCTGGCCGGCGCGGGCTCGCCTTGGCAGGCGACTGACGAGGAAGTCCAGGACAGCGAGATCGTGCACACGGTCGCCCCCGGCGCCGCTCTCCGGGTGGTCCTGTTGCCCGCCAACGTCCCGGACAGCGCCGCGAACGCGACCGCCGACATGCTTGCCGGATTGCGGCTGGCCGTCTCCGGCACCGACGTGGCGTTGATCAGCTTCAGCCTGGGGGAACATTACTTCACCAAGGCTCAGGTGACCCAGATGCACTCGATCCTGCTGGGAGCGGCCGCTCACCATGTCACGGTGATAGCCGGCTCCGGCGACAACGGCGGGTTCAGCGAGGCTGACTTCGGGGACACGGCGGTCAAGGAGGTCAGCCTGCCGGCCTCCGACCCGCTGGTGCTGGCCGTCGGCGGCACCATGCTCGACGGGAATCTGTCGGCCGGCTTCTACATCGGTGAGACCGCCTGGAATGGCCAGGCCGGCTTTGTCCTGAGCAGCGGAGCATCGGGGGGCGGCTTCAGCCACCTGTACGCGCGTCCGGCCTATCAGGACGGCGTCCACGGGATCTCGACGATGAGGGGCGTGCCCGACGTGGCCGGTGAGGCTGATCAAAGTGGCGGCTGGGCGTTCGTCTTCACCGGCGGCGGCAAGAGGTGGATCAGGCCGGCCTCCGGCACCAGCGCCGCCGCGTCGCTGTGGGGAGGCCTCATGGCGCTGGCCGACCAGTACGCCCAGCATGACCTCGGCTTCGTCGACCCCGCCATCTACCGCATCGCCCGCAGCTCCAGCTACCACCAGGCGTTCCATGACATTACTACCGGTAGCAACGTCGTGAACATGCCCTATCCGGCCGCAGGCCTGGCCGGTTACCCGGCCGGTCCCGGCTGGGACCCGGCGACGGGCTGGGGAAGCCCCGACGCGCAGGTGCTCGTGCCACTGATGGCCGCATGACTAGCGGCCAGGCGTACCCGGCGCACGGTATAGCTGACGTCGGCCCGCCGCCAGAGGTCATGGTGGCGGCGGACGGTATCTGCCGGACCTTCGGCAGCGGGCATACGGCCGTTCATGCGCTGCGCGGGGTCTCGTTCACGGTGGACCGCGGTCAGCTCGTGGCCTTGCGCGGGCGATCCGGCTCCGGCAAGACCACGCTGCTGAACATTATCGGCGGCCTGGACGACCCGACGGCCGGCCGGGTGTGGGTGGACGGCCGGGAGGTGAACCGGATGACCGAGCGGGAGCGGCTGGCGCTGCGGCGGGACCGGGTGGCCTTCATCTTCCAGGCGTTCGGGCTGGTGCCGATGCTGTCCGCGGCGGAAAACGTCGGGATCCCGCTGCGCATCGAGGGTCTGCGGCCGAGTGAGCGCCGGGAGCGGGTGGCGGCCATGCTGGCACTGACCGGGATGTCCAGCCACGCCGAGCACCGCCCGGGTGAGCTTTCCGGCGGCCAGCAGCAGCGGGTGGCCATCGCCCGCGCGCTGGCCGGCCGGCCGGGCCTGCTGATCGCGGACGAGCCGACCAGCCAGCTCGACCAACAGACCGGCCGGCAGATCATGGAGCTGCTGCTCAGCGTGGTGCATTCGGAGGGGATCACCGCTCTGGTCGCCACCCATGACGAGGCGCTGATCGACCTGGCCGACAAGGTCATCTCGCTGCAGGATGGGTCCGTCACCACCGTCAGCAGCACCCCGGGAAGGTAGGGCGCCGGATGCGCGGGCTGGGGATGTCCTTCCTGCTCCGCCGGGCCCGGGTTTCGTGGTTGCTGCTGGCCTGTGTCGCGGTCACGGTCCTGCTCGTCACCGGGCTCGCGGCCCTGCTGTGGACCTTCGCCGGCGCGGTGGTCCCGTTCGGCGCACAGGGCTTCCTGGCCGATCCGCAGGACCGGGTGCTCGCGATCAACGGCCCGGTCAACGCCCGCGAGGCCGCCGCCGACTCGCAGCAGATCCGGGCCACGCTGCGCCGGGCGTGGCCGGGGGTCGGGTTCCAGCTCGAAAGCGCGCTGTGGACGGAGCAGCTCCAAATCCCGTCGCCGGGCAACCCCACGGCCATCAAGCAGATCCTCCTCGCGTCGCTGGCCGGGATCAGCGCCCAGGTGACGCTGACCGCCGGCACCTGGCCCGGTCCGCCGCACCGTGGCGGTCCGGTGCCTGCCGCGGTGCCAGCCGCCGTGGCCAGCCAGCTGCACCTGACGGTCGGCTCGGTGCTGACGACCACCCCTCTGTCCGGCGGGGCGGCGATCTCGCTGCAGGTCACCGGCCTGTTCCGGGCCAATGACCCGGCGTCGGCTTACTGGGCGCTCGACCTGCTACCGGTCTCAGGGATGAGCGTCCAGCGGTACTCCTTCAGCACCCCAGTGTCCACCACCTCAAGCTCGTTCAGCAGCTACGGCCCGGCGGTGGTGAACCCGGCCGCGTTCGGCGGGGCGCTCACCGTACGCCAGGCCTCGTGGATGGTGCTGCCGCAGGCGCCGGCCATGGCCCGGGGGAACCTCGAGGCGCTCAGCACAGGCACCAGCGCGGCGGTGACGCAGCTGAACGAGCTCCTGCCCGAGGGGCTGACCGTGACCTCGGGCCTGCCGCAGATCCTGGCCGGCATCGCCAGCACCATCGCGGCGACCCGGTCGCTGTTCACGATCGCCGCGCTGCTGTTGCTGCTGGTGGCGGGGGCCGCCCTGGTGCTGGCTGCCCGGCTGCTGGCCGGCCAGCGCGAGGAGGAGTCCGCGCTGCTGCGGGCGCGTGGCGCGACCAGGTGGCAGGTGGTGCGGCCGGTGCTGGCCGAGGCGGTGCTGGTGGGCGCCGTGGCCGGCCTGGCGGGCGTGCTGGCCGGCACCAGCGTGACCGGCGCACTGGCCCGCCTGGCCGACCTGCACCTGGCCGGCAGCAGCCTGGCCGACCTGCGCCTGAACGGTTATACCGGCCACGGCATCGCCCCGCTGGCCTGGCTGTCGGCCCTGGCCATGGTGGTCGTGTGCGCGGCGGTGATGACCTGGCCGGCGCTGCACGCCCCGGCTCCCGACGCCGCCAGGGTGCGCCGCGGGCGGCAGGCCCGGCTGGCGGGGATCGCCTGGGCGGGCGGCGATCTGGCCCTGGTGGCGCTCGCCGCGGTCGCGGTGTGGGAACTGCACGGCTATTCGGCGGTCGCGCATCCGGCCACGGGATCGCTCGGGATCGATCCCGTGGTCGCCCTCGCCCCCGTACTAGCGCTGGCCGGGGTGGCCATCATCCCGCTCCGCGGGCTGCCGCTGCTGGCCAGGCTGGCGGACAAGGCCACCGACCACGGACGGCGGCTGGCGGCCGCCATGGTGAGCTGGCAGATCGCCCGGCGGCCAATCCGCCAGGCGGGCCCGGCCCTGCTCGTGGTGGTCGCCGTCGCGACCACCACGCTGGCGCTGGCCGGGTACGCGAGCTGGCGGCAGTCGGCCGCGGACCAGGCCGCCTTCGCGGTCGGCTCGGATGTCCGGGTGGACGCCGCGGACCAGTTGCCGCTGGGCGCCACCGGGGCGATCACCCGGGCACCGGGTGTCACCGCCGCCACCTCGGCCAGCCTGGCCAGCATCGCCAACGGAGCCCAGCTGATCGCGCTGGACGCGAGCACGGCGGGTAAGACGATCCTGCTCCGCCCCGACCTGTCGTCGCTTCCGGCGAACGCGCTGTGGCAGCGCATCACCCCGCGGCCGACGCCCGGGCTGGTGCTGCCCGGCCAGCCGGAACGGCTGGAGATCCTCGCGTCCCTGGGGGCGGCCCCGGGTACCAGTGCAGCCGAGCTGGCCAGGGATCTCAGCTCAGTCACCGTCATGGCCTGGGTCGCCGATGCCGGCGGCGCCATCTACCAGATACCCGCCGCCGGGCTGCTGCCCGCCGACGGCCGGACGCACGCCCTGGTGGTCACGCTGGCAGGTTCGGGGCAGGCCAGCTACCCGCTGCGGCTGCTCGGGCTCACGCTGACCTATCTCCTGCCGCCGTACGACCCGGCGAACCCGCAGTCGGCCCCGGTCGCCCACCTGTCCATCGGGTCCCTCGCGGTGGCCCACACGGCCAACGGCCCGTTCGGCCAGCCATTCAGCGACGGTGCCGGCCTGACGGCGTGGCAGGGCGGGGGATTCTCGCAATACGTGCCGACCGGGCCGCCGACCTTTGGCGGGCCGCCGCCGCCATCGAGCGGAGCGGCGCCGGCGACCGAGGGCTGGACGCGCGCCGCCGGAGGCGGACTGCAGCTCACGTTCATTGCCGGACACGATCCGTCGGCGCAGGTCCAGCGCGAGTACGACTTCGATCCCGCGATCGCCACCGGGATGGTCACGGTTATCGCGCGGCCGCCGTCCCAGGTCGTCCCCGCCATCGCCACCGCCGGTTACCTGGCGGCCAACCGGCTCGGGGTCGGATCGATCGTCTCGGAAACGGTCAGTCACACCACGGTCCTGTTCCGGATCGTGGCGTCGGTGGCCGACTTCCCGACCGTCTTCGGTTCGAACCAGGCGCTGATCGCCGACCTCCCGGCGGTCAACGACCTGCTCGACGCCGACCAGGTGACGCTGGCCGCCCCCCAGGTGACGCCCCTGCCGGTGACCCGCTGGTGGCTGCGTACCGCGGACGGCCAGGTGCCGCGGTTGCCCGCCGGACTCGGCCTGTCCGTCACCGGCCGCGTCAGCCAGCGGGCGGCCCTGCTCGACAACCCGCTGCTGACGGCGCCCCGGCAGGCCTTGCTGGCCATCGCGGCGGCGGCGGTGCTGCTCGGCGCGGGCGGGTTTTCGATCAGCGTCGCGGGCAGCCTGCGCTCGCGGCGGACGCAGAGCGCGGTGTTCGCCGCGCTCGGGGTGGGGAAGAACGCCCAGGCCGGTCAGCTGTGCCTGGAACAGGGCGCGCTCAGCCTGCCGGCCGCGGCCGCGGGTCTGCTGGCCGGGATCGGCCTGGCTCAGCTGCTGGTACCCGCGATCACCCTGACCGTGGATGCGGCGGCACCGGTGCCGTGGGCGCTGGTGGTCGTGCCGTTCGGCCCGGCCGTTGCCCTGGCTCTGGTCACGGCGGCCGTGCCGGTCGCCGCCGCGGCCCTGTCGGTGCTGCGCCGACCCGACCCGGCG
>CAVWXG010000014.1:0-346645 GCA_963758795.1 uncultured Actinomycetes bacterium | reverse complement strand
CTCTGCCGTCACCTACACGGTCACCGTCACCGACACCGGCCAGACCACCTACACCGGCACGACCCTGACCGACCCGCTGACCGGCGTCCTGGACGACGCCGCCTACAACAACGACGCGGCCGCCACCGCCGGGTCGGTCTCGTTCGCCAGCCCGGTCCTGACCTGGACAGGCACCCTGACCCCCGGCGCCACTGCGGTCATCACCTACACGGTCACCGTGAACAACCCCGACACCGGCAACGGGATCCTGACCTCCACCGTGACCTCGGCCGCGACCGGCAGCAACTGCCCGGCCGGCGGCACCGACCCCCGCTGCGGCACCACCACCGACATCGCGACCCTCACCATCGTCAACACCGCCAGCGTCAGCACCACCACCCCCGGCTCCGTGGTGACCTACACCCTGACCATCACCAACACCGGCCAGACCACCTACACCGCTGCCACCGTCACCGACCCGCTGACCGGCGTCCTGGATGACGCCGCCTACAACGCCGACGCCGGCACGACCGCCGGGTCGGTCACCTTCGCCAGCCCCACCCTGACCTGGACAGGCACCCTGGCCCCAAGCGCCGCCGCGGTCATCACCTACACCGTCACCGTGAACAACCCCGACACCGGCGACAAGATCCTCACCAGCACCCTGACCTCAGCCGCCGCCGGGAACAACTGCCCCGCGGGCGGCACCGACCCCCGCTGCACCGCCACCGTCACCGTCCTGATCCCCGCCCTGACCATCACCAAGACCGCCGCCGTCAGCACTACCACGCCCGGCTCCACCATCAGCTATACCGTCACCGTCGCCGACACCGGCCCCACCCCCTACACCGCCGCCACCGTCACCGACGCCCTCGACGGCGTCCTGCCCGACGCCGCCTACGACAACGACGCCACCGCCACCACCGGCACCCTGTCCTACACCAGCCCCGACCTGACCTGGACCGGGAACCTGACCCCCGGCGCCACCGCGGTCATCACCTACACCGTCACCCTCGCCAACCCCGACACCGGCGACAAGCACCTCGTCAACACCGCCACCTCCGACGACGCCGGCAGCACCTGCCCGGCCGGCACCGCCAGCACCGCCTGCACCGCCACCGTCACCGACCTGATCCCCGCCCTGACCATCACCAAGACCGCGAACATCAGCACCGCCACCCCCGGCTCCGCCGTCGGCTACACCATCACCGTCGCCGACACCGGCCAGACCCCCTACACCGCCGCGCAGGTAACCGACGACCTCACCGGCGTCCTGGCCGACGCCGCCTACAACAACGACGCGACCGCCAGCACCGGCACCGCCAGCTACACCAGCCCCGTCCTGACCTGGACCGGCGACCTCACCCCCGGCCAAACCGCCACCATCGGCTACACCGTCACCATCAGCAACCCCGACGCCGGCAGCAGGTTCCTGTCCAACACCGCCGTCTCCGCAGCGCCGGGCAGCACCTGCCCGTCCGGGACCAGCCCCGGGTGCACCGTCACCGTCGCGGTCATCGCCGGGGCCCTGTCCATCACCACACCCCCCAGCGTCAGCCTCGGCTCCGCCGCCCCCGGCGGCACCATCAACGCGAACCTCGGCACCGTCCAGGTCACCGACAACCGCGGGTTCGGCGCCAACTGGACCGCAACCGTCGCCACCAGCGCCTTCAGCACCGGCACCGGCATCCCGGTCGAGACCATCCCCGCCGGGAACGCCACCTATGACATCAGCGCCCTCAGCCCGGCCACCGGACCAGCCACCTTCGCCTACACGCCCGCGACCACCCTCAGCACCACCCCGCAAGCCGTCGTCAGCGCCACCAACGTCGCCGGCAACACCACCGCGACCTGGAACCCGCTGATCACGCTATCGGTACCGTCCACCATCATCGCCGGCCCCTACACGGGCACCATCACCCACTCCGTCTCCTGACCACAGGAGGTCAGCCAGGCTGGCGTCGCCGGCTGACACGCCGGCCAACCATCATTATGAGCGCACCTACCGCGAGCACAGCCAGGGCTATCCCGACGTAGACCGGTAGAGCCCTGCCGAGCGAGCCGGAAGCCTTAGGTGCTGGCGCCGCCGCGACGGCGGGCAGCTGGTCCAGGTGAGCCGCGCAGACAATCGGGCTGGCGCTTCCCTGGACCGCCGCACAGGCGACAGCGGCCAGGCGAAGCAACTGAGCCGGTGTCCGCGTTACCCGCGCCACCACCGTGAAGGTCTCGGCACCGCCCGCAGGGATGCTGGTGAGCCACGCAACCTGATCCTTGGCGGCCACGCCGTGACTGCTGGCAGAAAGCAGTTCCAGGCCGGTCGGCAGGGTCTGCGTGATCTTGAGGTGGCGTGCGCTGAGAGTGCCGCTGTCCTTGACGCTAACCAGGTAAGTTACCTGTTCACCAGGTTTCACAGCCGTCCTGCCGTCGGTCACGCTGATACTCAGGCCGGGAACGGCCGGCGGGCGCGCCTTCGCCGCCGTCGCCGGCCGACCGGCGCTGGCCCGGGCCCGACGCCGACGCCGACGCCGACGGGACGCTGTGGCCCGGCAGCACAGCGATGGGCATAGCGATCAGCCCGCCAGCCACGATCGCGCTGACAGGTGTTCTTCCTAGATCCCGCGGCATCCTCACGATCCGCCATCCTCCCCTGTATGCGGATAGTGACTATCTAACTACAAAAAGTTAGATGGGGTGAGCATGCGGGGGACGACATCAAAAAATCATGTCCATCGAGCTAACGAGCCGCGGGTTCGAAAGACGCCGAGGGCGCGGCGCAGGAAGTCGAGCTGCAGCAGGAGCAGGTTCTCCGCCACCGTCTCCTGCGACGCCATGTGGGTGATGCCGGACAGCGGCAGGACCGTGTGCGGGTAGCCGGCCGCCAGCAGCGCGGCGGACAGGCGCAGGGTGTGCGCGACGACCACGTTGTCGTCGGCCAGCCCGTGGATAAGCATGAGCGGGCGAGGTGAGACCGTGTTGGCGCGGCCGGGTCCGGTACCAGTGGCGGGTGGCACTACGGATCGTTCGGCCAGAGAGCTGAGGCCGGAGCGGCGGTAGGCGCCGGGATCGGCGTCCGGGTTTCCCAGGTAGCGCTCGGTGTAGTGGGTGTCGTACAGCCGCCAGTCCGTGACCGGAGCCCCGGCGATCGCGGCGTGGAAGACGTCCGGCCGGCGCAGCACCGCCAGCGCGGCCAGGTAGCCGCCGAACGACCAGCCGCGGATCGCGACCCGGCCGGTGTCCAGGTCGGCGAAGCGGCCCGCGGCGTCCTGCAGCGCCTCGACCTGGTCGTCCAGGACAGGCCCGGCCAGGTCGCCGGCCACCGCACGCTCCCACTGCGGACCGCGGCCCGGGGTGCCGCGGCCGTCCGCGATCACGACCGCGAAGCCCTGCTCGGCAAACCACTGCGGCGTCAGGTACGTGCTGCGGGCCTTGAGCACCCGCTGTGCGTGCGGGCCGCCGTACGGGTCGAGCAGCACCGGCAGCGGGCCCTGCCCAGGCTGGTGCCAGGACGGGAACAACACCGCGGTCCGGATCTCCCGGGCTCCCGCGCGCAGCAGCACCGGGCCGGGTGCGGGCAGCGCCGGGCGTTCGGTCAGGGTGGGGATCTCGGCCACCGGTTTGCCGTCGCGATAGACCCGGACGGTCACGCCGTCGTGGTCCAGATCGCGGCGGGCCGCGACCGTGGTCCCGCCCGCCCGGACGCCGGTGTCGATGCCGGCGCCGGCGCTGACCTGGCTCAGCCCGTCCGGCCCGTAGGTCCACAGCCCTATCTCGGTTGGCTCGGTCGAGGCCTGGAACAGGACGGTGTCGCCGTCGACGCCGATGACGCCACGCACCTGCAGGCCCGGCGGGGTGACCGGGACCCCCTCGTCCCCGGGGGCCGCGATCAGCAGGCGGCGGGTGTCCTGCTCGTCTGCCGTCCACACGATCCGGCCATCGCCGGTCCAGGCGGGGACGCCGAGGACGATGTCCAGCCAGCGCGGGTCGGTGTCCTCGCGCAGGACGTCGGCCCGGCCGCTGTTCGCGTCGATCGTGAGCAGCCGCATCCTCCGCTGGTCCCGGCTCTGCACCACCACCAGCGGATCGTGCTCTCCCTCCCAGCACACTGTCACCAGGTACGGAAACGCGGCGCGGTCGGTGTCGATCGCCACGCTGGTCCCGTCCAGCCTGACCAGCAGGACAGAGACGTCGGCGTTCGGAGTGCCCGCAGCGGGATAGGCCACCTCGGCGGGCGGCCTTTCCGGGTTGGCGGGATCGGCGATGTGCCACCGGTTTACCGGCGCCTCGTCCACCCGCGCGACGAGCAGCGCCGAGCCGTCGGGGGACCACCAGTAGCCGCGCTGCCGGTCCATCTCCTCCGCCGCGATGAACTCGGCCAGCCCGAACGTCACCTGCGGGTCGCCGCGGGAGTCCGCGAGGACCTGGTCTGGCTCGCGCGGGCTCGGCGTCGTCCGCGGGCCGGGGCAGCCCGGTGACCCGCAGCGCGCCGTGCAGACACGTACGCCAGCCGCCGGCCGGTCGGGTCGGGCCGGGGATCCAGCGCCTGGCCGTGCGTCGGCACCTGGCGGGCGGGCGCCCTCGGGTCGGTCAGGTCGATCGCGTAGACCCGTCCTGACCAGGCGAAGGCGGCCATCGCCAGATCGGCGTCGGCGCGTAGGCCACGATGCCGCCGGCCTGCTCCCTGACCCGTTCCCGGCGGGCTCGCTCGGCCGCCGGCAGGTCCTGCTCATCGCCGCCCAGCGTCCTCGGATCGACGGCCAGCCGTTCCTGCCCGCTGCCGACCTCCAGCACCCACAGGCAGGTCACCGGGTCGCTGCCGCCCTGGGTGCGCAGGTAGACGACCCGGGCGCCGTCGGGCGAGACGCGGAACGCCCGCGGCACGCCGAGCGTGAACCGCCTGGTCCTGGCCTCCTGCCGCGGGAAACTCTCAGTCATGGGAAGAATCTTGCCATTCCCGCCGCACCCCGGGTCCGCCGATAGGCTCGCTGGCATGAGTTCGGCTGACGACCGTGGGGTGCTCCAGGCCTGGCCGGCGGTTGCTGTTCGTGCACGCGCACCCCGATGACGAATCCATCGGCACCGGGGCGACGATGGCGAAGTACGCCGCCGAGGGCGCGCAGGTCACGCTGGTCACCTGCACGCTGGGCGAGCTCGGGGAGGTCATCCCCCCGCCGCTGGCGCACCTAGCCGCGGAGAAGGAAGACCGGCTGGGGGAGTACCGGATCGGCGAGCTCGCGGCCGCGTGCGACCTGCTCGGCGTGACCGACCACAGGTTCCTCGGCGGTCCGGGCCGGTGGCGCGACTCGGGCATGATGGGCACCGAGGACAATACCGATCCGCGCTGCTTCTGGCAGGCCAACGTGGACGAGGCCGCGGCCGCGCTCCTCGACGTCATCCGCGAGGTCAGGCCGCAGGTCCTGGTGACCTATGACGCCAACGGATTCTACGGGCATCCCGATCATATTCAGGCGCACCGAGTCGCCTGGCGCGCCTTCGAGCTCGCCCAGACCGAAGGGCTACCCGGGACCGAAGGGCTAGCCGGGACCGAAGGGCTGGCCAGGTTCTACGCGACAGCGGCGCCGGATTCCGCCCAGGTGACCACCGAGATCGATGCCACGGCCTACTTCGAGCGCAAGCTGGCGGCGATGCGCGCGCACGCCACCCAGATCACCGTGTCGGCGCCGTTTTTCGCGCTGTCCAACAACGTCAGGCAGCGTGCCCTCGGCGTCGAGTACTACACCCTGCTGGCCGGACCCGCTGCCACGCCCGGCCCCGCGCCCGGCCCCGCCGGCCGTGCGACAGACCTGTTCTGACGGGCGCAGTAGCCTGCTGTTCATGAACGTCACGACGGGCCGAGGCGGGTCGGGATTGCTGGTCACCGGCGGCGTTTACGTCATGCTGTTCGCGCTCGGCGCGGTGGAGGGCACGATCGGCAGCTTCCAGTACAGCCGGACGGCGGGGGCGGTGCCGCTGGCAGCCCTCGCGTTCTGCGCGGCACTGCTGGTGACGTGCCTGCTGGCGGCGTGGGCCATGGGCGCGGTGAGCGGCGCGGTCGTGCCTGCCATCGGCTGGATGGTCGCCTCCTTCGTGCTGTCCATGCCGGTCTCCAACGGCAGCGTCATCATCACCGCGTCCACCCCGGGCGAGTGGTACCTCTACGGCGGCGCCTTGAGCGCCGTGATCGCGGTGGCCGCCTCGTTCAGCGGCTCGATCCGGACGGCCAGGACGCCGCCCGGCAGGACGCAGCCGACGGCGTCGCAGCCACACAGGGTCGCAGCCGAAGTGACCGACGTGGACCAGGGCTCGTTCCGTGAGGCCACGGGCCAGTTTGCCGGCGGCATCGTCGTGGTCACGACCAGCGCCGGCCACGCGATGACGATCAGCGCGTTCGCGTCGGTGTCGCTGGAGCCGCCGCTCGTGCTGTTCTGCGCGGAGAAGATCGCCCGCTTCCACGACGCGGTCCTCGCGGCCGGGGCATGGGCGGTGTCCGTCCTCGCCGAGGATGCCGAGAAAACCGCGCGCTGGCTGGCCACCCGGGGCCGTCCCCTGGACGGGCAGCTTGACGGGGTGGCCCACCATCCAGGGCCGGTCACTGGCGCGCCGCTGCTCGACGGCGCCCTGGCCACCCTGGAGTGCCGGACCGCCGCCGTGCACGACGGCGGCGATCACAGCATCATCGTCGGCCGGGTCGTCGCGGTGACCAGCGCCGAGGGACCGCCGTCACGTGGCCCGCTGATGCACTACGCCGGGAGCTACCGCCGCCTTCAAGGAAGCTGACTTCAAGGAGTTAGCACACCGCATCCTCGATCCGGTCGAGCCCCCAGTCAAGATCTTCCTCGCTGATGACCAGCGGCGGCGCCAGTCGGATCACGTTCCCGTGGGTTTCCTTGGCCAGGACGCCGTGATCGGCGAGCCGTTCGCAGACCTCGCGGCCTGACCGCGAGGTGAACTCCAGCCCGGCCCACAGTCCACGGCCGCTCACGCCGCGCACCACGGCAGGCGGGAGCGCGCCGAGCCGCTCGTGCATCCGCTTCCCGAGCACCGCCGACCGGGCCTGGTACTCACCGGTGCGCAGCATCGCGATGACCTCCCGGGCCACGGCGCAGCCGAGCGGGTTGCCCGCGAACGTGGATCCGTGCTGGCCGGGTTGCAGCACGCCCAGCACCGGCCACGTCGACACCATCGCGGAGACCGGCACGATGCCGCCGCCGAGGGCCTTGCCGAGCAGGTAGGCGTCGGGCACCACGTTCTCCGCCGCGCAGGCGAAGGTGAAGCCGGTGCGGCCGAGCCCGGACTGGATCTCGTCCGCGATCATCAAGATGCCGTGCGCGGTGCACAGCTCCCTGATCCCGGTGAGGAATCCGGCCGGCGGCACGATGACCCCGGCCTCACCCTGGATCGGCTCGACGAGCACCGCGACGACGCGCTCACCGAGTTCGCTGACCGCCGCGGTCAGCGCGTCCAGGTCGCCGTAGGGGACGATGCGGAACCCCGGCGTGTACGGCCCGAAGTCAGCTCGCGAGTCCTCATCGGTGGAGAAGCTGATGATCGTGGTGGTGCGTCCGTGGAAGTTTCCGCTGAACACGATGATCACCGCCTGGTCCGCGGGGACCCCCTTGACCGTGTAGCCCCACTTGCGCGCGACCTTGATCGCGGACTCGACCGCCTCCGCGCCGGTGTTCATCGGCAGCACGACGTCCATGTCGGCGAGTTCAGCCAGCTCGGCGCAGAACGGCCCGAACTGATCGTGGTCGAACGCCCGGCTCACCAGCGTGAGGTGCTCGAGCTGGCGGTGCGCCGCGGCGATCAGCCGCGGATGCCGGTGACCGAAGTTCAGGGCCGAGTAGGCGGCGAGCATGTCCAGGTAACGGCGTCCTTCGACGTCGGTCACCCAGGCGCCCTCGGCCTCGGCGGCGACGATCGGCAGCGGATGGTAGTTGTGCGCGCCGTATTCGCTCGTCAGCTCCAGAAAGCTGGTTATGGTCTCGGTCATGGCATGTTTCCCCTCCGGCGTAGCTCCAGCGTGCAGCACTTGGGTCCGCCGCCGCCCTTGAGCAGTTCGGACGCCTCGACTCCGACCGGGGTGAATCCGCGCTCGCTGAGCCGGGCGGCGAGACCTCGCGCCTGGACCGGCAGGACGACGTGCCGGCCGTCGCTGACCGCGTTCAGGCCGAGTACCTCGGCGTCTTCGTCCTTTGCCTCGATCAGTTCGGTGAACTGCCCGGCGATGGCCGCCCGCGCGGCGTCGTCGAACGCGGCCGGATAGTACATGGCCGTGTCGGCGTCCAGTACGCACAGCGCGGTGTCCAGATGATAGAAGCGGGGGTCAACCAGGCGAAGGCTCACCACGGGCCACCCGAAGACCTGGCCGAGTTCGGCCGCGGCGGCCTGGTCGGAGCGGAAGCCGTACCCGGCCAGCACCGTGCGGCCGGTGAACAGGATGTCTCCTTCGCCCTCGTTGACATGATCCGGTACCCGCACATCCGGGTAGCCGCTGTCGCGAAACCAGTCCAGGTAGGCGTCGGCCTCCCGGGCGCGCTGCGGGTACCGGAACCGCGCGCCCAGGACCGTTCCGCCGATCACGGTTCCGCCGTTGGCGGCGTACACCATGTCGGGGAGCCCGGCCACCGGCTCGATCGTCCGCACGTCATGGCCGAGGTCGAGGTAGGTCTGGCGGAGCCCCGCCCACTGCCGCATGGCTTCGGCGGCGTCGGTCGGCTTCGCCGGATCCATCCACGGGTTAATGGCGTAGCTGACGGCGAAGTGTTCCGGCGGGCACATCAGGTATCCGCGTGCGGTCGCTTGCCGCCGACGCGGGCCGTCCCCGCTGCCCTCCCTGGTGATCATGAGCCAAGGTTAGGGGTTAGCCGTGCAGGAAAACATGCGTCGATCATGCGCGTTAGCGGCGAATCGTTGCGCAATAACAGAAATAGACGGCAATTCGTTGCATGTTTCCGCCCTGACGCTTTAGCGCCCTGAGCCGGCCCGACTTTAGCGTCCCGGCCGCCGGGCGAGTTCCTCGATCCTGGCCGTCTGCACGTCGTAGAAGTCGTTGCCGATCCGCAGGAAGTCGCGGACGACGGCAATCTGCTCATCGGTAAACCGGGCGAACATCGGCACCGTCTGCTCCTCGAACGGCTGGTAGACCTCCCGGCCGCGGTCACGGGCCAGCTCGGCCGGTTCGACCAGCACCCGCCGTCGGTCGGCGGGGTCGCGCAGACGGCGCACGTAACCGGTTTTTTCCAGCCGGTCGAGCATCGCCGTCACCGCCCCGGTCGACAGGCCCATCGCCGCGGCGAGCTCACCGGCCGTCTGGCGGCCCGCCAGATCCAGGATGTCCAGGCAGCGAAGATCGGTCCGGTTGATGCCGAGGTAGCTCGCGACCGCGTCGTGGAAGCGGTCGTAGGCGATCTGCTGCGCCCGCACCTCGGCCGTGGTCTGCAGGATCAGTTCCGGGCGGCCGGCCCCTTCGCCGGCCTGCCCTCGCCGGCCTGCCCTCCGCCGGCCTGCCCTTCGCCAGGCTGAGCTGTTCGCTGGGTTGACATAGCCGCCTTCGAGATATAACTTAAAAAATGCCTCGATCATCAAGATAATCAATAATCGAGAG
The DNA here is from genome assembly GCA_963758795.1 of uncultured Actinomycetes bacterium. Classification (GTDB taxonomy): domain Bacteria; phylum Actinomycetota; class Actinomycetes; order Streptosporangiales; family Streptosporangiaceae; genus Palsa-504. The sequence continues at coordinate 337,062 of CAVWXG010000014.1, read as the reverse complement.
AATTTTACCAGCAGTGACCACCAGCGGAGGAAACGATGACAGCTACGGGGGAGATGCCGTGAGCCGGGCCGCCATCGTGGTAACCGGGCTCACCAAGTCGTTCGGCCGGATCCGGGTGCTCGACGGGATCGGTTTCGAGGCCGCGGAGGGAACGGTGCTTGCCCTGCTCGGGCCGAACGGCGCGGGTAAAACCACCGCCGTCCGGATCCTGTGCACGCTGTTGCGCCCCGATGCCGGCCACGCCGAGGTGCTCGGCCACGACGTCGTGCGAGAGCCGCAGCAGGTCAGGTCGGCGATCGGGCTGACCGGGCAGTACGCGGCGGTCGACGAGATGCTCTCCGGGCGGGAGAACCTGTCCATGATCGGCCGCTTGCTCGGTCTGAGTCGCCAGGCCGCCAGGAGCCGGGCCGGCGAACTGCTCGCCGCCTTCGACCTGGAGCGCAGCGCGGGCAAGGCCGTGAAGACCTACTCGGGCGGGATGCGGCGCCGCCTGGACCTTGCCGCCAGCCTGGTCGGCAAGCCCCGGGTGCTGTTCCTCGACGAGCCGACCACGGGCCTGGATCCAGCCGGCCGCAACCTGCTGTGGGAGCTGATCGCACGTCTGGCCGCACAGGGCACGACGGTGCTGCTGACCACGCAGTACCTGGAAGAGGCCGACCGTCTGGCCGGCCGGGCGGTGGTCGTAGACCACGGGCACGTGGTGGCGGAAGGGAGCCCGGCTGAGCTCAAGGAACGTTCCGGCGGGCAGGTGATCGAGGTCCGCCCGCTCCGCCGAGACGACCTCCCGGCCATCGCGCGGGTGCTGGCGGGCGTCACGGGGGCGCCCGTCAGCACCGACCGGGACTCGGTCGCGGCCCCGGCCACCGATCCCGGCTGGCTCGGCGTGGTCGTCAGCCGCCTCGCCGAACAGGACATCCCGGTGAGCCAAATCGGGCTGCGACTGCCGAGCCTCGACGAGGCGTTCCTGCGGATAACCGAGAGGAGCCCGGCGTGAGTGCGGTGAACCAGACGGCGGTCCTCACCCGCCGGAACCTGCTGCACGTCTGGACCGACCCGCAGCAGATGGTCGGGATGACCATCCAGCCGCTGATGTTCCTGCTGCTGTTCGTCTACGTCTTCGGCGGCGCGATCGCGGGTTCCAGCCGGGCTTACATCGAGTTTGTCCTGCCTGGCCTGGTCGTCCAGGGCGTGACGTTCTGGTCCATGCAGACCGCGGTCGGCCTGAACGCGGATTTCCAGCACGGCCTCGTCGACCGGTTCCGCTCGCTGCCCATCGCCCGCAGTTCAGTGGTGGCGGGGCGGATCATGGCCGACGTCCTGCGGACGGGGTGGGGCACGGTGATCACCGTGGCCGCGGGCATGGCGTTCGGGTTCCGGCTGCATACGGGCGTGACCGGCGCGCTCGGCGCGTTCGGGCTCATCCTGGCCTGGGGCTTCGCGCTCAGCTGGCTGATGGCCTTTCTCGGCGTCTCGCTCCGCAGCGCGGAAACCGTGCAGACGGCAGCCTTCCTGATCGTGATGCCGCTCGGCTTCGCCAGTTCGATCTTCGCGCCCGCCGCCACCATGCCGGGCTGGCTGCAAGCTTTCGTCAAGGTCAACCCGGTGACCGTGGTCACCGACACGGCCCGCGGCCTGATGCTGGGCGGCCCGGTGACCGGTCCGCTGCTGAAGTCCGTCCTCTGGCTGGTCGGCCTCACCGCGGTGAGCTGGATCCTGACGCTGCGCCGCTACCGCGCCCGGGCCTTACCGGCCGTCATCAACACGCTCTCAGGCCGTTGACGTAGGTGGCGAGCAGCCGGTAGAGCGTGGCCCGCCTCGCGTCCGTGACTGGCTAGCGTGTGTAGTTACCTGCCGTCAAATGGTAGGTAACTACACACGGTCGTCCCGCTACTCGCGCGTCCAGCGCGGCCGGCGGAATATCCGGCCGATCCTGTCGTGCAGCGCCGACCCGGTCTCTTTGAACACGTCCACGTGATAGACGGGTGCACCGTCCGGTGGTTCCAGCCGCCCGGCCTCGGCCAGGTCAAGGTCGCAGCGGATGTACCCGACCGTGATGACCGAGACCCGGTCGGCATCGACAAAGCGCAGCCCGGCTTTGGTGGACACCACGATGCCGTCGAACACGTCTAGCTCGGGTACCTCAAGGACGTGCTCCAGGGTGCCGAACTCCTTGCCGTCCCTGGTCTGCACCGGAACGCCGGGTGATACTCCCTCGTAAGAGACGGGATCGTCGTTCTCCATCTGGGCCTCCTCACCGCAGCGTAGCGCTACGGCGGCAGCGTAGCGCTTCAGCCGCTTCGCAGTTCGGCCAGTCGCTGGGCCGCGGCGGCGATCCGCTCGTCGGTGGCGGTCAGCGCCACCCGCACATGCCGTGACCCGGCGGACCCGTACAGTTCGCCGGGCGCGACGAGAATGCCGCCCTGGTCCGCCAGCAACTCCGCCGCCGACCAGCAGTCGTGCTCCGGATGGGTGACCCACAGATACAAGCCCGCCTCGGAGTGGTCGATCCGCCAGCCCGCCGAGACGAAAGCGTCCCGCAGCACCGAACGCCGGCGGCCATACCGCTCACGTTGCTCGGCGGCGTGCGACTCGTCCTCGAGCGCGGCGGTCATCGCCGCCTGCACCGGCCCCGGCATGATCATCCCGGCTTGCTTCCTGATCGCCAGCAGGTCCGCGACCAGGGCCGGGTCGCCGGTGACAAACCCGGCCCGGTAGCCCGCCAGGTTGGACCGCTTGGACAGCGAGTGCACGGCGAGCACGCCCGCCCGCGACGGGCCGCATACGTCGGGGTGCAGCACAGACACCGGCGTGGTTTCCCAGCCCAGGGTGAGGTAGCACTCGTCGGACGCCACCACGGCGCCGTGTTCGGCGGCCCACTCCACCACCGTGCGCAGCTGCCCGGCCGACAGCACCCGCCCGGTCGGATTGGACGGCGAATTCACCCACACCAGCTTGACCCGCCCAGCACCGCCGTCCGGCGCTGCCAGCGGCGAGCCCGTCAGCGCGAGCCCGCCAGCGGCGAGCCCGCCAGAGGCGCCCCCGCCAGTGGCAAGTCCGAGGCCACCGCGGTCGCCCCGGCCAGCCGCGCCCCGATGTCGTAGGTGGGATAGGCCAGCGCGGGATGGACCATGACGTCGCCGGGCCCGAGTCCGAGCATGACCGGAAGCCACGCGATGAACTCCTTGGTCCCGACGACCGGCAGCACGTCGTCCGCTGACACGCCAACCCCGTGGGCATGCCCCAGCCACCCGGCCGCCGCGGCGCGTAGCTCCGCGGTGCCCCAGGTCGCCGGGTATCCAGGCGCATCCGAGGCCGCGGCCAGCGCCCTGCGGATCACGTCCGGCACCGGGTCGACCGGCGTGCCCATGGACAAGTCCACCGGCCCGTTCTGATGTAGTCCGGCTTTTTCCCGCAGCGGTGCGATCCGGTCCCAGGTAAAGACGGGAAGCCGGGCGGCGAGGGTACTGGGGTTCATTCCTCCGTGGCTTGTGGCGGCAGCGCTGCCACCACCGGGTGGTCCTTACCGATCTTGCCGGCCTTGGAGGCGCCGCCTGGGGAACCGAGGTCTTCGAAGAAGTCGACGTTGACCTTGTAGTATTCCTTCCACTGCTCGGGTACGTCGTCTTCGTAGTAGATGGCCTCAACCGGGCAGACGGGCTCGCAAGCACCGCAGTCCACGCACTCGTCGGGGTGGATGTAGAGCATCCGGTCACCCTCGTAGATGCAGTCAACGGGGCATTCCTCAATGCATGCCTTGTCAAGCACATCAACGCAGGGCTGCGCGATGATGTAGGTCACGGGTGGGCTCCTGTCGTCGTTCTGGTCCCTGCTGCTATCACAGTATGGCGGCTTCCGGCCGGGTGCCGCTTCAGCCCGCGACAATAGTGCCGCGCGGCGGGTCCTTCTTGGTGATGTCACGCTGCCAGCCCATACTGCCATCCGCCGCGTTCCACTCATAACCGGCATACCGCACTTCGCTGATCCCGTAGGTCTGCGCGTTCGCGACCAGCCAGCCGGCCACCGTCCAGGCTGAGCCCTGCTCGCCGGGCACGACCGCGACGCTTCCGTCCTTTTGTGAGTCAGAACGATCCGTGCTGACACTCCTCACCACCGCTCGCCGCCCCTGCGGTCCGAACGTCTTGGCGAGTCCCCGCACCAGGCCGGCCAGATTCGCCTTCGGCGGCGGCTGGTACCAGCAGGAGACCCCGTGTGGTGAGCTGCCGGTGAAGTAGCCGGCCAGCTGCGCTGCCATGGCCGTCCACTGCCCGTAGGCAGCTCCGTCCGCGCTGTGCTGCACGGCCTGCGCCGCGTCGGCGACCGGCATCCGGGTGTAGTCGTGCACGTCCACCAGGGCAGCGAAGAACCTGGTGGTGGCGTAGACGGGGTTCTCGAGTTCGCGGACGGTGCCCCAGCCTTGCGAGGGCCGCTGCTGGAAGACGCCGACGGAGTCGCGGTCGCCGTAGTCCAGGTTCTCGAGCTGCGATTCCTGCAGCGCGGCGGCGTAGGCGATGGTGACCGCCTGCCTGGGCAGCTTGTGCCGGGCCGCGACGCCCGCGATGGTGGCCGCGATGCCGGCCTGGTCGATGTCCAGCGAGACGGCCTGCGGGCCGGTGCCCGCCTGGCAGCCGGGCAGGAGGGCGACGGGCGGGCTGACCTGCTGGAAGCTGTGGTAGATGAGGTAGCCCGCCACGGCGAGCAGCAGGACGAGCGCGGTACCGATGACGGCACTGCGTGTGACGTCACTGCGCCTGACGGCGCGGCGCCGCGGCCGGGTCCGATTGGGCGGCACACCAAACCGTACCCCTCCGGCCGCGGCGCTCAGCCCGGCACGACAAGCCGGGCCTGAACGCACCTCTGCGGGACCATGGCGCAGCCCTTTGACCCGGCCCGTAGCTGCGCAGAGGAGCCGGCCGGCCTGGTTACCTTAGGTACACGATGAACGTGAATTCAGAGCCGCACCGGCGGGTCCGTCGCCAGGGACCCGCCACGCTGCGCGGCAAGCAGATACCGCAGACAACAACTGATCAGCGTCTGCTGGACCGGCGCGGGCCCGCCGACTGGGTGCACACCGACCCCTGGCGGGTACTGCGGATTCAGGCCGAGTTCGTGGAGGGTTTCGGCCTGCTGGCCGAGCTCGGGCCCGCGGTGTCGATCTTCGGTTCGGCCCGGACCGCCAGGGGCAGCGGCGAGTACGAGACCGCGGAACGCATCGCTACCGGCCTCGTCCACGCGGGCTACGCGGTGATCACCGGCGGCGGCCCCGGGATCATGGAGGCCGCCAACCGGGGCGCGGTCAACGGCGGCGGGGTCTCCGTGGGCCTGGGCATCGAGCTGCCGACCGAAATGGGCCTGAACGATTACGTAGAGGTCGGGCTGGAGTTTCGCTACTTCTTCGTCAGGAAGACGGTTTTCATCAAGTACTCGCAGGCATTCGTGGTGCTGCCCGGCGGTTTCGGCACCATGGACGAGCTGTTCGAGGCGCTGACCCTGGTCGCCACCGGCAAGATCACGAAGTTCCCGATCGTGCTGGTGGGCCGGGAGTACTGGTCGGGGCTGCTGTCCTGGCTCCAGGAAACGATGCTCGCGAAGGCCAATATCGGTCCGGCGGAGTTCTCGCTGATCAGCATGGCCGACGAGCCCGATGAGGTGGTCGCCATCATCCGTGCGGCCCATCAGGGCTCAGCGTGGGCGCCCAGATAGGCGATCCCTGATCACCCGCACCGCACCGCCTGTACCACCAGTCCCTTCCGACCCCGTACGCCCCAGCCCGGTTTGTATGGTTGTGACAACGTACACACTCCTTTCACACACTCCTTTGTGTAGGTTGCCACAACCACACCACTACGTCCCCGCCCGCCGCCGCGGCGCGCCAGCAGGCCGTGAACGCGTTCCTAGGCTGTCTCGGGGCCGGGCAGATCCGATGGCATGAGCTCGAAGCCCTCGGTTGCTGCCGCGGTGCGCAAAGAGCGGTCGAAGGCCGCGAATTCCGTACAGCTTTCGTCGACCCGGCGCACAGCCAGCGCAGTGGACAACTGGACCGCGTCATGGGCTCGGAGGCCATGCGATGCGCTCAGCCTGGCCGCCTCGTTGAGGAGGCTCCCGGTGACCGAGACGGCGGCGAAACGCGGGGGCTCAGAGTCGGTCCCGAAGTAATCAGCCTCGAACTCGGCGGTAAGCAGTCTCGCATCGTCGGCGGACAGTTCACCCATGCGCTGCTTCCGCCACAGTGCCGCCGGAATCTCCACCCTGGCCAGCTGCGCGACAGCAACGCTCACCAGGCCCCGGACCTGCTCGTGGCCAGCCTCATCCGCATAGAGCTTCACCAGCGCCGAGGAGTCGGCGAACGTGCTCAACGGTCTTCGCTGACCAGCTGTGATAGCGCCGTCCCCGCGCCTGCGCGCCTACGGGCGCTCGCGGTCTCCTCGCGCGGGGGGCGCCTGTGACGTTCACTGGGCTCGGCCAGCAAGCCGGCCTGGTCCAGGCGTTCCCGCAGGCGCTCCGCCTCGCTGCCGGCCAGGCGCGGGTTCGTGGCGGCGTCGAGTACGGCGGTCACGTAGTCATTCATGCTGCGGCGCTGCCGCTGGGCAGCACGGCGGACCCGTTCGAGGAGGTCAGCTGGCGCTCGCCACGTCATCTGTTCCATGCCTCTATGATAGCAGGCATGCATTCACGTACGTCAGCCTAGCTGACATCGACCAGCCCGGCTCCGGCCGCAGCAACTGCTTCGGTGACCGTAGACACGGGAGCCAGCACCGCAATTCCTGTTGATTACCCCCACCGAAGCGACATTACGGATCGAGCATGGCACGATTCCTATGTGCCTGCTGTATTCCTGATCGCGGTCATCGTGGTGCTCGCCGGTGTTTTTTTCGCCGCCACCGGACGTGGCGGCGAGCTGGCCTATGAGCGTGTCGATCACGCACCGCTGGATCTCGGGCCGGTATCCGCCCCCGACATCGCCATGCTGCGCCCGCCGACCGCCATGTGGGGCTACAACATGCAGGTGACGGACGAGGCCCTCGACCGCATCGCCCGCGCGATGCGTGACCGTGACGTCACGATCGCCTACCTGCAGCAGCAGCTCGCGGACCGTGTCTCCGCAGACCCAGGCGTTCCCGAGGTCCACCATGCGGCCGAGCCCCCCGCGTCCGAGGCTCTCCGGGTGGCCGAGCCCCCCGCGTCCGAGGCTCTCCGGGTGGCCGAGCCCCCCGCCGTGGCCGAGCTCCCCGCGTCCGAGGCTCTCGTAGCGGCCGGGAACCCCGATGCTTCCCAGAGCCCCAGAGCTGCCAAGGCCCCCGGAGTCCTGGTAGCCCCTCTGCCCCCGAAGGCCACCCAGCCCTCAGCAACCGCTCCGTCCCCGGAAGATTCCCGGGCCGCGGCGGCAACTCAGCCTTCGCCGACCCTACCGGGCTCGTACGACGCGCTGGGCCCGCAGGGCGCATACGACACGCACGGCTGGTGGGCCGAGCAGGAGGAAGCTGCGCGCGAAGACCAAGCCCGGCGTCAGGCCGCTGCCCAGGAAGCCGGGCAGGCCCTGCCCAATCAGTCCGACCCGCCCGAGGCCGACCCGCCCGAGGCCGGCCAGCCCGAGGCCGACCCGCGCGAAGCCGGCTCACCCTCCGGCCGAACCGAAACGGTGCCCAACCCAGTGGTCACGTCCCCAGCCGCAACCGTTACCGCTTCCGACCACGGCGATCAGCCCACGGCCAGCTCCGTTCCGCTGGTTCCGCCGGACGATGACACTGTCGCCGGAGCGGAGGAACAGGGTTAGTGAGCGACCAGCCAGCCTCCGGCGTCGCCCCGGCGGCAGCACCGGACGCGGCAGCACCGGACAAGGACAGGGACAAGGGGGCGGTCCCGGGGCCGGACGGCAAGCTGCGCTGCCCATGGGGCTTGAGCGCCCCCGAGTATCTGGCTTACCACGATGAGGAGTGGGGTCGCCCGGTCCGAGGTGACACGGCCCTGTTCGAGCGGCTCAGCCTGGAGGGTTTCCAGTCCGGGCTTTCCTGGCTGACGATCTTGCGCAAGCGGGAGAACTTCCGGGCCGCCTTCGCCGGATTCGACCCCTCGGCGGTGGCGGCCTTCGGCGAGCAGGACGTGGCCCGGCTGATGGCCGATCCCGGCATCGTGCGGAACCGCGCGAAGATCAATGCCGTGATTTCCAACGCACGGGCCATGCTGGACCTGCCCGACGGCCTCACCCCGCTGGTGTGGCAGTACGCCGGAGAGGAAGGCCCCGCGCCGCGGACACTGGCCGAGGTGCCGTCGGCGACTCCCGCCTCCAAGGCGCTCAGTGCCGAGCTCAGGCGGCACGGTTTCAGGTTCACCGGCCCGGTGACCGCGTACGCGACGATGCAGGCCTGCGGCGTCGTCAACGATCATCTGGCCGCCTGCGTCTGCCGGGGCGGCTAGCCCGCTCGCAGCGGGAACCGGTACACCGCCGGACCTGCATATTATGCCGAACGGACCGACCGCAAGCTCACCCGAAGGCAGGTGCGATGAGCGGGGTTATCGTCACGGTCACGCTCAACGCCGCGCTGCACCTCGACTACGCCGCGGGCGAGGCGGACGCCGAGGGCATCCGCCCGGTTTCCAGGCCCGGCTACCGGGCCAGCGGACGGGGTGTCACGGCAGCTAAGGTGCTCCGCGCCTTCGGCCATGATGTGCTCGCCGCCGGGGCCTGGTGCCCGGCCAGCTTCTCGGCTGGTCCTGGCCCAACCGGCTCAGGCACGCCCTGGCCCGGGCCGCCGGGGGCGCCAGGGTCGAGGCCGGCTTCTCAGTTCATAAAACACGCCATGACGAGCCAATACTTCAAAGCGTATATCAATAGTTACTGATAGTGTGCTATCGTGCGGGCTCGGCTCACCGCAGTCGTCAACTTCGGATCCCAGCCCACGTCATTTCTAGACCCCAAGCTGGAATGGAGCCACCGTGTACATGCGGCGTCTCGTGTACAACTGGCGAATCTTGCTCGGCGGCGTTGCCTCGGCGAGCGTCCTCGCGGTCGGCGTCGCCGCGCCGACGTTGGCGCGGCCGGTATCGCGGGCCGGCGACCGGCCGACCTCCGCGCTGACCGCGGTCGTGCCAACCGGGTCGGCCGCCAGCGGCGTCGACTGCGACCTGCCCGGACTTCCCGAGGCCGGACCGGTGGTCTCGGCGCTGGCCGGTGCTCCCGGCGCGCCTTGCGGCTTGTCCGACACGACCGGGTCGGTCACCGGCAGCCTGGCTGGCGCCAGCGCGATCACCGGCGCCCTGTCGGGCCCGGGCGGCGTGTTCGGCGGCGCCCAGCTGGGCTCGCAGCAGCCATAGGCACCGGACCGCGAAGAACCCGTCCCTGGACCGGGCCTTCGCTTATCCTGCACGGCATGAGCGTCCACGACGATGGTCCGGAACCCGATGTAGCCAGCCTGTTCGCGCCTGTCGCCGTCGAGGAGACTTTCGCCGGAGTGCTGGTCGAGGCGCGCGATGTGCTGGGGCAGCTCGATGACCCAGTAGACGCGGAACTGTGGGGATCCGACCTGATCGGGGCGCTGGCCTCCTCGGCCGCGAGCCAGGCCTCGCTGATGAATGCCCTCACCGGATCGCTGGTACCCGCGGCCGAGGTGGCCTCGACCCCGGCAGCTCTCGCCTTGCTGCGCGTCCTGGCCGCGGTGGGTGCACCGTCCTTGCGTGCCGCCGCCCGGCAGGCCGCGGCGCGTGTCAGCGGCCGTGACGTGGCTGACCCCCCGTGGGCGGGAGCGGTCGGCCACCCGCAGGTCCGCGATTGCTGGCACTACGCCGATGTCGGCGGCCGCCAGGAGTCGCTGACGATGACCTTCGCCTATGGCGACAAGCAGCACGCGGTCAGCGTGCTGATCGACCACGGCCGCGGCGGCAAGATCAAGGACGCGTGGGTCGCCAAGGGGACCGAGTTGCGCGCCGACACCGAGCAGGCGGCCAGGAGCGACCCTCTGGTGGTGTTCGAGGCGCTGGATGTCCCCGGTGCTCGCCTCCGCCTCGAGCGCGCCATCAGCGCCGGTGAGTGCCCGGAGCAGCCCGATCAGGTCGATGATGTGGTGGCCCACCGTGCTCTCCTGCGCGCCCGTCTCGACCTGTTGACCGAGCCCGCGGCTCCCTAGCCCCAGTCACGCGACCCAGCCACGCGACCCAGCCACCGGACCCAGCCACCGGACCCAGCCACCGGACCCAGCCACCGGGTCGGCTGCTATCCGGCCTGGGCGAGGAACTCCCGGACCAGCGGGAGGATCACGTCGGCCCGCCGCATGACGCCCATGTGGGTGGCGCCGGGCAGGACCGCGAGCTGCGCGCCGGGAATCAGCGCGTGCACCTCCACCGCATGCTCGAGGCGGACGAAGTCGTGATCGCCGAATACCAGCAGTGTCGCCGCGGTAATACCGCCGAGCTGGTCTGCCGTCCAACCCTTCATGTTTGCCGCTGCCTGTGACGCCTTCGCCGCGAACGCCTCGAAGTGGTCGGGGTCCGGCGCGAGACGTGCGTAGGCTTCCCGCATCTGCCGGAAGTCCTCCGCGGTGGGCATCCGCGTCGAGGTCGCGTGCCGGGCCGGATCGGAGATCTCCTGGTGATAGCCGTCCGCGGCGTAGCTGACGGATACGAGGATGAGTCGGCCCACCCGGCCGGGAGAGTCCAGCGCCAGCTGCAGGGCCACGCCGCCGCCGAGACTGAAGCCGAATACGTCCGCCTGGTCGATGCCGAGGTGGTCGAGCAGGGCGGCCACGTCATCGGCCAGGTAGCGGAGCTCGAGGTCGCGGTCGATGTCGGCGGTGCGGCCGTGCCCCTGCAGCTCGGCGGCGATCACCTGACGCTCGGCGGACAGGACAGGCAATAGGGGGCCGAAGGACTCCTCGATGGTCATGAGGCCGCCGTGCAGCAGCACCAGCGGTCGGCCCGTGCCGCGCACCTCGTAGTACATCCGCAAGCCATTGACTGGCGCGTACCCCGTTGTTACCTGGCTCATGGTGGCATCCTCCCGTAATCGGCTCACCTTCCAGACGGCCGTGCCCGGCCGAACTCATCGACCGGTCCACGACGACCTTAGGGGGTGAGTGCGAGCGTCGCTCCGCTGGCGTCCAGAAGCCGGTGCGGGCCGGGCGCGGCCGTTAGCCGGGCCCGCTCGCCCCGGATCCGGGCGCATGGCCCCTCCGGCCCGGCGAGCGTCAGGCCGTCGGCATCGATGGCGGCGAAGTCGCCTTCGTGGCGGAGCAGTACCGGGCCGTCGCGCTCAGCCGAGATCGCGACCAGGCCCGCCCGCAGGCCGTCGAGCACGTCGCCTGGCCCGGTCCCGGCGCACTGCACCCAGGTGGTCGGCCGCCCCAGCGGTGCGTCGGATCCCGGCCGGTGCCAGTCGCTGCCGCCGACCGGGGTCGCGGTAGGGTCCCAGGCCTGCCACCAGCCGAGCGGGGTGGTCCAGCGCAAGTCGAGCCAGCTCCAGTGCCAGACCTCGACCAGCGGCGGGCGGCGGCGCATCGGGTGCACCCAGCTGACCGGCCCGGCGAACGGATGGTTGATGGACAGCAGGCCGCCCCCCGCCTCGGTGGCGTCCAGCCAGTCGTCGGGCGGCAGGCGGAAGTCGACCCAGCCGATATCGCCGAGCGCTCCCGCGTGCCCGCCATCGGTCGTCACCTCCTGCCCGGGGAGCAGGGTGATTCCGTACCGCCTGGCCGCGGCGGGCAGTTCGGCGTGGTGGCTGACCGTGTTGTGGTCGGTGACCGCGACGAAGTCGAGGCCGCGTTCGACCGCCAGGGCGGCCAGTTCTGAGACGGTCAGCACGCCATCGGAGTGCACGGTGTGCGCGTGCAGGTCACCCGCGAGCCAGCGTCGGCCGTCGCTGGCTGGCAGCGGCCGCCGGGCCGGCCGGTCCGCCGGCGAAGGCGGTGCGGGCGGCGGCCGCAGCTCCGCGCGGAGCGCCCCGGCCCGGGCTGTCAGTGCCCCCGCCCCGGCCGCCGGCCCCCCGGCCCCGGCCATCAGTGCCCCGGCCGTCGGCGCCGCTGCCCGGGCCGTCAGCGGCAGGGACGCCATGGCCTCGGCGGTCAGCTGGTAGCGCACGCCGTCGGGCGGGACGCGGTGCACGCCGATCATCACCTGCCATGTCCCGGCCTCAAGCTCGCCCGGCAGGTAACCGGGCGTGGCCGCCTCGCTAGTGATCATGAACGACTCGCGCGCGCTGCCGGACCAGCCGCGGAACCCGTTCGGGCCCAGACAGCCGAGGTCGAGCACGGTTCCGGCCGCCCGCTCGTAGTCAAGCGCCACCCGCAGCCCGGCGGTCCCGGGCTTGACTTCTACCGGCAGGTAGTGCCAGGCAGCGTCGAAACGATCCTCTAGAGTCCAGCGCCCGGTGTGCCGTGTGGAGTTCCCCATGCCATCAATCTAGATCGGGAAGCAACCGGTTCCTTCCGTGGTGGTGATCCACCGAAGCTCGGTAAAGTCCGTCATCGAGGCCGGGCTATCGAATAGCCCGTCCGCGCTGATCCATTCACCGCCGATGCGCTGCTGGTTAGCTCCTGGTCGCCCGCTCCCCGGCCGCTTCCGGCCGGGAACTCAAAACCGGGCAGCACGGGCTGCCCGGTGGCCGGTTCGGACTGCGAGGGCATGCCGGGCAGGGTGGGCTGCCCGGGGATGACCTCGGGTTCAGGGCGGATCTCCCGGCGGTCGGACTCGGCGGCCGGCGGCCGGGCTGGCTTTAACCCGCCGCCCCGGGCAGCTGGAGCCGGACGACTTCTTCGGCCAGGTTGCCGGAGGTGCGCTGAGGTGGCACGGCGGCGGTCCGGAGAACGTCCATCAGCAGCTGCACCGCGGGCGGGTCCGGCGGATCGCCGTAACGCACCGCGAACACGAACCGGCGGGTTCCCGGGAGCGGGACGGTCTTGACCCCCGGGTGGCGCGCGGCACGCAGGCAGAGCGCGGGCAGCGTCGAGACCCCCAGGTCTGCCGCGACCAGGGCCTGGACGGCGACGTAGTCGTCGGTGATGAACGCGATCTTCGGGGTGAACCCGGCCAGTGCGCACTGCCGGAGCAGGTGAGCGCGGCAGCGGTCGCAGCCCGCGATCCAGCGGTGGCGCGCGTACCGGGACAGGTCGGCCAAGGACGCCTCGGTGTCATGCACGGAGGTCACCACGTACACAGGCTCCTCGAGCAGGAGCCGTTCGCGCAACCCTTCGGTGATGTCGACGGCGACATCATCCTCCGCCGGGTTCACGCCGCCGTAAAAGTCCGCACCAGGCTCGCCCCCGCCGTGTCCTCCGGATCCCCCGTGTCCCGCGAGCTCCCCGTGTCCCGCGAGCTCCCCGTGTCCCGCGAGCTCCCCGTGTCCCCCGAGCTCCCCGTGCCCTCCGTGTCCCGCGAGCTCCCCGTGTCCTCCGTGTCCCCCGAGCTCCCCGGGTGCCTCCGCGGCGCCCTTATCCGCCGTGCCCTCCTGATCCTCCGTGACCTCCGGAGCCCGCGCGGAGTAGCGGAAGACGAGCGCGACGTCGACGTATCCCGCGCGGAGCATGCGCAGCGCTTCGGGCGGTTCGGCCTCGGTCAGCCGCAGGTCAACACTGGGCTGGTGTCCGCGCAGCAGGGCCGCGGCGGCCGGCACGATGGTGCCGAGCGCGGACGGAAACGCCGCGAGCCGCAGCCGTCCGGCCCGCAGCCCGGTGTAGGCGGCCAGTTCGTTCTCCGCGGCGTCGAGCCGGCCGATCACCTCGGCGCCGCGCTCGGCCAGAAGCCGACCGGCGTCGGTGAGCCGGATGCCCCGGCCCGCCCGCTGGATCAGCTTGATCCCGGTCTCGGCTTCCAGCCGGGCCAGGTGGTGGCTCACGGAGGGCTGCGCGTAGTTCAATGCCTTCGCCGCCGCCGTGACCGAACCGTACCTGGCCACAGCGACCAGAACGCGCAGCCTCGTCACGTCGAGCATGCACCGACTATAGATCCTGTCGATCTATTCGCCCAAAGTCCTAAGTCAGGCTATTACGAACCAATCGGGTCGGCCGACAAAGGCCCGTTAGCCTGGCCAAATACCGTTAGCTTGGGAGCTTGGCAAAAGACCGTTAGCGGCCTTCGAGCAGCGGCGAGTCCGGCCAGCGGACCGGCGAGCCGGCCAGCTGCCTGCGCCGCCAGGCGAGGCCCGACAGGGCTTCGAGCACCACCCGGTTGGCCAGGAACGCGGTCACCTCGGCGTGGTCGTACGGCGGCGATACCTCGACCACGTCGATCCCGGCCAGCGGCACCGACATCGCGATCCGCCGTACCGCGTCGAGCAGTTGGCGGGCGGTCAGCCCGCCGGGTTCCGGCGTGCCGGTGCCCGGGGCCATGCCCGGGTCGACCACGTCGACGTCGACCGACAGGAAGACGCCCTCGCAGTCGGACACGGCGATCTCGAACGCCTCGGTCAGGCAGTCGTCGAGTCCGCGGGAGACGATCTCGGTCATCTCGAACGAGCGCATCTGCTGCCCGGCCATCCACGCCAGTGTCGGTGGCTCCGGCCAGTACCCGCGCAGCCCGATCTGCAGGAACCGGTCGCCGCGCACCGCTCCGGACTCGATCAGCCGCCGCATCGGGGTGCCGTGCCCGTACAGCGACCCGAACTGGGTGTCCCCGGTGTCGGCGTGCGCGTCGAAGTGGATCAGCGACACCCGGCCCCAGCCGACGTGCCGGGCCACCCCGGTGGCGTCAGGCAAGGTGATGGTGTGGTCGCCGCCCAAGATGACGGGTATCGCGCCCGCCGACGCCACCGCGAGCACGGCGGCCTCGAGTCGCCGCAGCGATTCCTCGGTGTCCCCGGGTGGCATCAGCACGTCGCCGGCGTCCGCGACGCGCAGCTCGACCAGCGGGTCCACGCCGAGCGCGAGGTGCGGCCGGGAGCCGTCGTGCGGCAGGTAGTCGGTGGCCCGGATGGCCTGGGGGCCGAACCTGGCTCCCGGCCGGTGCGAGGTGCCGCTGTCGAACGGCGCGCCGATGAACACGACGTCGACCCCGAGCCCGTCGAGCGCCCCGAGCTCGACCCGCGGCACCCCGAGGAACGTGACGTCGGGCCCGTACATGCCACGGATCATGCCGTCCGCGCTTTCCAGATCGTCCGCCATGACGATGCCTCCGCCTCGATAGTCCCGCACTGGCCGCTGCCCTCGAACGATAACAGCGACCGCCCTGTCCCTCAGCGGACCTGGGCCGGATCGCGCGCCCGCGTCCCAGCCCGGATCCAGCTACCGCCCGCGTCCCAGCGGGCCCGTTCGCGCGCACGCGACCTATGCCTTCACGCGCTCCCCCTCATGCACCCCCGTCCACCGTTTCCTTTCGCCCCATGCACCCCACACGCCTCGTCTCGCCTCCCGCCGTCGGTGCTTTCACGTGATCGCGAAGCCTTGACAGTCTGCGGAGACTGTCAAGGCTTCGCGATCACGGAAAAGCTGGGGAATGTCAGCCCCGCGAGGCACAGTAGGGACGTGAATTACGACATCCTGGACGTTGTTTCCGAATTGGCGCACTGGCAGGCCGGTGCGATCTCAAGGCGGCAACTGCTCGCAGCCGGTTTAACCGCGCAGATGATCGACACATGTCTGGAACGCCGCCGTGGCAAATGCTTCACCGTGGCGTTTACGCGGTCTTCAGCGGGCCGCCCAGCCGGGATACGCTGTTGTGGGCGGCGGTGCTCCGTGCCGGTGACGGCGCGGTGCTCAGCCATCAGACCGCGGCTGAACTGCACGGGCTCATCGACTCCCCGTCCGAGGCGATCCACGTGACCGTTCCTGCGACGAGGCGGGTGACGATCCCCGGTCTCGTCAGCCGCATTTCCGGCCGCATCGACGAGGCCACGCAACCCGGCCGTGAGCCGCCCCGGACAACCGTCGAGGAGACGGTGCTTGACCTCGCTCAGCTGGCCAGGACGTTCGATGATGCCTGCGGTTGGATTACGCGGGCCTGCGGTCGGCGGCTTACTACGGAGAACAAGCTGCGCGCGGCCATGGCGGCACGCAAGAAAATGCGCTGGCGGACTGAGCTCGATGATGTTCTCGCGGCGGCCGGTGACGGAATTCATTCCGTGCTCGAATACCGGTATCTGCGTGACGTCGAGCGCGCACACGGCCTTCCGCGTTCCAAGCACCAGGTGCGTGTCGTCATTGACGGCAAGGTGCTCTACCGGGACGCCTATTACGACGAATACCAGGTCGCCGTGGAGCTGGATGGCCGCCTCGCCCATCGGGACGAAGAGCGCTGGCGCGACAATCGCCGGGACAATACCGCCCATGCCCTGGGCGTCCAGACGTGCCGTTACGGATGGCGCGACGTGGTTGGCCATCCCTGCGAAACCGCACAGCTCCATGCCCACATCCTCAAGCGTCACGGCTGGCTCGGGCAACCCAGGCCATGCTCCCGGGACTGCCCGGTCGGTCGCGAGTCCCTCGAGTTGCTCATTGCTCGCGGCTCCACGTAACCGGATCGCGCCGTTGCCGGTTTAGCCCTTGCTGAGGCCGCACTCGTAGCCGAACACGACCAGCCGCGCCCGGCAGATACCGCGGCAAAATATCCGGAGTAAATTTCGAGGTTTGCCCGGATCCCGTCAACCGGCGCGGCAGGCTCTGCGTCACACCTAATGAGGCTCGGCGAAAGCGGGACGCCGAGCCTCTTTGCCTGCCCGGAACCTGCCGGAACCTGCGCGGCCCGCCACGGGGCCTGCCCGGAGCCGGGTAAGGTTTGCCCCCGTGGACAGGCACGTGAGCGGGCGCCGTGGATAACATCGACACGCACATCATCGTCGCGCTGGTCAGGAACGCTAGGGCCAGTTACGCCGTCATCGGTAACGAGGTCGGGCTGTCCGCTCCCGCGGTGAAGCGGCGGGTCGACCGGCTCAGGGCCGCCGGCGCGATTACGGGCTTCTCCGCCCGGGTGGATCCGGTCGCCATGGGCTGGACGACCGAGGCGTACGTGGAGTTGTTCTGCGGTGGCCGTACCTCTCCGGAGGAGATCGCCGTCGGGGTACGGCGGTACCCCGAGGTCGTCGACGCGTGCACGATAACCGGCGAGGCGGATGCTCTGATCCACATCCGGGCCGCCGATGTCAGGCACTTCGAGGACGTAATGGAGCGCATCCGCGCCGAACCGTTCGTGGTCAGGACGCGAAGCGTGATCGTGCTGTCGCGGCTGGTCGACAGGGCTGACACCCTAGTACCTTTGCGCTGAGCCTGATCATACTGATTCTGCCCATTAGGGACTTGCTGAACAGCTACAGTCATGCACATGTCGCAGTTCGAGCAAGATCCGAGTGCCAGTACCGGACGTTTCCAGGCCTTTGTCGAACGCGCGGATGAAGACGCTCCCGCGACGCGACGCTCACCCGTGTCTCCTGCCGTATGGATCATCGTGGGCGTGGTGGTCATCGCGATAATCGCGGTGGTCGCGGGCCTAGCTTAACAGCCTAGTCGTTACCTGGCAGTAATCCCGCGTCCCCCGTCTAGCCGGGTGCTAGTGACATTCTGTGGCTATGACGACCGAGCCCATGAGCATTGGCGCCGCTGAGCAGGACGAGCAGCACCGGCTGACGGCGGTCCAGGGGCTGGCCGCGCTGTCTCTGGACGCGCTTTCCTCGGTCGCCTACGGTCCTGAGGCCATCCTGGTCGTGCTGGTCGCGGCCGGCGCCACCGCCCTGCACTACTCGTTGCCGATAACCGGCGCGATCGTTGTCCTGCTCGCCGTGCTCGTGGTGTCCTACCGCCAGGTGATCGAGGCGTTTCCCAACGGCGGCGGCGCGTACGCCGTGTCCAAGGCGCATCTCGGTACCCAGGCCAGCCTGGTCGCCGCCGGGTCGCTGATCGTCGACTACGTGCTGAACGCGGCCGTCGGCGTATCGGCCGGCATCGAGGCTCTCTATTCCGCGTTCCCCGTGCTCTATGGCGCCAGGGTATGGCTGTGCCTGGCCGTGCTCGCCCTCATCACCGGCCTGAACCTGTGGGGCGTTTCTGAGTCCGCGAAGGTTTTCACGGTCCCGACGCTGCTGTTCATCCTATCGATGGCGGCGGTGATCGTCGGCGGTCTGATTCGGACCAACCCCGCGGTGGCGCTCAACCATCATGTCGGCTCGGCCACCGAGACGGTCGGCATCTTGCTCCTGCTTAAGGCGTTTGCCTCCGGCTGCTCGGCCTTGACCGGGGTGGAGGCGATCGCGAACGCGGTGCCGGAGTTCCGCAAGCCGCGGGCGCGCCGCGCGCAGCACACGGAGGTGTGGCTCGGCGTCCTGCTCGGCACCATGCTGGTCGGCCTGGGGATTCTGATCCGCAAGTTCCACGTGGTGCCGCACTCCAACGTCACGGTGCTCGCCCAGCTCACCGAGGCGTCGCTCGGTCACAATATCGTCTTCTACGCCGTCGGGCTCATCACCACGGTGCTGCTCGCGCTGGCCGCCAATACCTCGTTCGGCGGCCTGCCGGTGCTGACGGCCCTGCTGGCCAAGGACAACTTCCTGCCGCACATGTTCGGGCTGCGCGCGGACCGGCAGGTCCACCGCACCGGCGTCATCGTGCTGGCTGTCCTGGCCGCCGCGCTGCTGGTGGGCTCCAACGGCAGTACCCAGGCGCTGGTTCCGCTGTTCGCGGTGGGGGTGTTCGTCGGGTTCACACTTTCCCAGCTGGGCATGGTCAGGCACTGGCGGGGCGAACGGTCGCACGGCTGGAAGGTCCGGGCTACCATCAACGGCTTCGGGGCCTTCCTGACCGCGCTCACCACGATCATCGAACTGGTCAGCAAGTTCACCGAGGGCGCGTGGCTGATCGTGATCGTCATCCCGAGCCTGGTGCTGCTGTTCAACCGGGTGCACCGCACCTACGACCGGATCGGTGCGCTGCTCGGGATCGGCCAGACGCCGAAGCCGCCGACCAAGGAGAAGTCACGGGTCGTCGTTCCGGTGGTGGGGATGTCGAGCCTCACGGCCGAGGGCATCTCCACGGCGCTGTCGCTCAGCGACGATGTGGTCGCGGTGACCGTGGTCTTCGCCGACCCCGAGGACGAGGCCGCCGACGTCTCGTTCCGCCAGCAATGGGAGGACTGGCGGCCGAACGTCCCGCTGATCACCCTGCGCAGCGTGCACCGCTCGATCGCTAAGCCGATCGTGAAGTACCTCTGCCAGATCGAGGATGACGATAAGTACCACCGCCTAGTGGTGCTGATCCCCGAGGTTCAGCCTAAGAAGTTCTGGTACTACCTGCTGTTCAACCAGCGTGGCGTGATCCTGGACCGGGCGATCAGGCGCGGCACGGCCAACGTGGTGCTGTGCCGGCTCCGCTACCGGCTCCAGCAACTCGCCTCCAGCGACGGTGGTCCGGCCCCCCATCAGGCCGGCACCGAACAGGCTGGCTCGCTGCCGACGGCGCCGGCTCCGCCGCCCGAATAGAGAAAACGGGCGCTCGCGCGTCTGGGGCATGGGGGTAGGCGGGGAGGCGGGGTAGACCGTCTCCGGCCAGATAACCCAGTCCACGGCTCGGTACCTGCGTCGATGTCCGCTTCCGGCCGTCTTTGCCGCCGCCTTAGATGACGATTTGACTAATAGGGGGTCAGGGTGGTGATCGGCGGATGGCAAGATGACAGCCATGAGAAACCTCACGGTCATGGCGATCGCTGGTGATGCGTGTGTACGCTGATCTGCCGGTGGCTGTGGTGACTGGCGGTAACCGTGGTGTGGGCCGTGAGGTGTGCCGCCAGCTGGCCATGCTCGGGTTCGCGGTGGTGCTCGGCTCCCGGGACTTGCGGAAAGGCGAGCTGGCCGCGAAGGAACTTGATCCGGAGGGTAACCGGATCGTCGCCTGTCAGCTCGAGGTGGACAACTCCGTCAGCATCGCCTCGATGGCCGAGTGGGTGAAGGGCCGGTTCGGTCGCACCGATGTGCTTGTGAACAACGCATCGACCATGTACGACCGGTGGGCGACAGCGAGCAACGTCGACCTGGGCACGGTCGCGGAGGCGATTGACGTCAACCTGTTCGGTCCCTGGCGGGTGATTCACGTGCTGCTGCCAATGCTGCGCTCAAGTATGCGCCCGAGGATCGTCAACGTGAGCAGTGAGGGCGGCTCGATCGCCGTGATGACCGGCGGCTCGCCCGCTTACGGCGTCTCCAAGGCCGGCCTCAACGCGCTCACCCGCCTGCTCGCCGCGGAACTGGCCAGGGACGGCATCTTGGTCAACGCTGTCTGCCCGGGCTGGCCCGCCAGCGAAGCTCGCCCGGAAGGCAGGTCGCTGGCCCAGGCCGCGGCCAGCGTCATCTGGGCGGTCACGATTCCCAACGGCGGCCCCACCGGCACCCTTACCCGTGACGGCCAGCCTTTCCCCTGGTAGACCCGCCTTCCTGCAGCGCTGTGCCAGGAAGCGCTGTGTCAGGAAGCGCTGCTCTCGGGGTTGGGCTGATAGCGGTAGCCCATACCGGGTTCGGTGACCAGCCAGCGCGGCCGGGCTGAGTCGGGTTCGAGTTTGCGGCGCAGCTGCGCCATGTACAGGCGCAGGTTGCCGGTCGCATCGGCGTATCCAGGACCCCACACCTCGGTCAGCAACTGGTTGCGGGTGAGCAATTTGCCCGGATTGCGGAGCAGCACCTCGAGCAGATGCCATTCGGTCGGGGTGAGCCTGATGTCTTCCGAGGGTGCCGCGGAGTCGGCTTCGGTACCGCCCTTCGCCGGGACCGAAGCCGGCTCCGTTGCTTGCCGGGTAACGCGCTTGGCGGCCAGGTCGACGATCAGGTGACCGAGCTGGACCCTGGGCAGGTTTTCCGCGGTTCCAGTGCGCCTGACGGCGGCGCGCATGCGGGCGAGCAGTTCCTCCACTCCGAACGGCTTGGTGACGTAGTCATCCGCACCCGCGTCGAGCGCCTCGACCTTGTCGGTGCTGTCGGCTCGCCCTGACAGCACGATGATGGGCACCTTCGTCCAGCCGCGCAGCCCCTGGATGACCTGGACGCCGTCCAGATCGGGCAGCCCGAGGTCGAGGATCACGAGGTCGGGCGGATACCGGCTCGCCACCTGGAGCGCCTCGCTTCCGGTGGCCGCGACATGCACCTCGTAGTCGCGGACCCTCAGGTTGATCCGCAGCGCCCGCAGGATTTGCGGTTCATCGTCGACGACCAGGACCCTGGTCATGGCCCGTTTCCCCCCGTCGCTGTCTCTCCCGCTCGCTCTGTTTCCTCGCCCGCTCTGTTTCCCCCGCTCGCCTCCGGGGCCCCGCCCACCTCCTCTTCCCCCTTCATGGGCGCCCCCTTCCCTCGTCGCTTCGCTCCTCAGTCCAGGTGGCGCCGCGCTCCTTTGGCTCCGCGTCTGCCTCGCGTTCCCGTTGGCCTGGCTCGCACTGGTAGTCCTCGTCGGAGACGACCGGGACGGATACCGTCATGGTCAGCCCTCCGCCCGGTGTGTCCTCCGCGGTGAGCGTCCCGCCCATCGCTTCGGTCAGTCCGAGCGACAACGCGAGCCCGAGTCCTACTCCGGTCGTGTTGTCGGTGTCACCGAGCCGCTGGAACGGCACGAACATCCGGTCCCTGTCCTGCTCGGGTATGCCTGGGCCGCGGTCCACGACGCGCAGTTCAACCCGGTCGCCGAGGGCACTGGCGGTCAGCCGCGGCGGCGTGCCCGCCGGGGAATAGCGGAGCGCGTTTTCCGTCAGGTTCACGATGACGCGTTCGAGTATCGCCGGGTCGACGTTGATCTCCGGCAGGGATTCCGCTATGTCGACCGTGATACCCCGGGCCGCGGGGTCCAGGTTGTCTAGGGCCCGGGACACGATCTCTTCCAGGCCCGCTGGGCGCGGGAACAAGGACAGCGCGCCGGCCTGCAGCCTGCTCATGTCCAGAAGGTTATCGACGAGGTGAGTTAGCTGGTCGAGCGACTCGTCCGCAGTGGCGAGCAGCTCGTCATGGTCCTCGGCCGCCCAGTTCACGTCCGCCGATCGCAGGCTGGTCACGGCCGCCTTCGCGGAGGCCAGCGGCGTGCGCAGGTCGTGGCTGACCGCTGCGAGCAGCGCGGTCCGCATCCGGTCGGCGGCCGCAATCGGCTTGGCCGCCTGGGCCTCAGCGGCCAGCCGCTGCTGGTCGAGGGCGACCGCCGCATAGGAGGCGAACGCGCCGAGCACCCGGCGGTCCGTGGCCGGAAGCGCCCGGCCGCGCAGGGCGAGCGACAGGGTGTCGGCCACCGGTATCTCGACGTCGGCTTCCTCCGGCCGGGTGACGGCCGGTTCGCCGCGGCTGGCGACGACATGCCAGCTGCCCGACATGCTCCTGCTCTCGCCCGCAGTGCCGCCGGCATACTGCTGGGCGTCGGGTGAGGTTCGCTCGAGCAGGGTGACCGAATCCATGCCGAACGCTTCCCTGGTCCGGTCGAGGAGCGCGATGAGCCCCTGCTGACCGCGCAGCACGCTGCCGGCCGTGGTGGTCAGCAGCTCAGATTCGGCGTTGGCCCGGGCCGCCTGCTTGGTCCGCCGGGCCGCCGTGTCGACCACGGAGCTGACCAGCAGCGCGACGACGACAAACACGCCGAGCGCGAGCGCGTTGTTCGCCTGCGCGATCGTCCACTGGTGGATGGGCGGGGTGAAGTAATAGTTGAGCAGCAGCGAGCCGACAATGGCGGCAAGCACGGCGGGCGCGAATCCGCCGACCAGGGCGACCAGGATCACCGCGACCAGGAACATCAGCACATCGCTGGTGAGGTTGAGGCCGCTGCGCAGGCTCGCCAGCGCCAAGGTCAGCGCCGGTGTGAGCGCGGCGGCCAGCAGGTATCCGGCGAGCTTGCGGCGCAGGGTGATCGCGCCGCGCGGTCGCGGCAGGCCCCGGCCGCGGCCCATCTGCCCATGGGTGACGATGTGCACGTCGATGTCACCGGAACCCTTGATGGTCCTGGAACCGATGCCGGGGCCGGTGAGCATGACGGCCAGCCACGACCGGCGGCTGGCGCCGAGCACGAGCTGGGTGGCGTTCTCGGCGCGGGCGAAGGTGAGCAGGGCTGCGGAGATATTGTCACCGATCACCTGGTGGTAACTGCCGCCCACCGACTCGACCAGTCCCCGCTGGCTGGCCAGCGCGGCCGGATCCGCGCCGGTCAGGCCGTCGGACTTGGTGACGTGCACCGCCAGCAGGTCACCTCCGGCGGACCGGGCGGCGATTCTCGCGGCTCGCCTGATCAGGGTCCGGCCTTCGGGGCCGCCGGTAAGTGCGACCACCACCCGCTCCCTGGCCTCCCAGGCGCCTTTGATCTTGTGTTCGGTGCGGTATTGCTGCAGCCCTTCGTCGACCTTGTCGGCCAGCCAAAGCAGCGCGAGCTCGCGTAGCGCGCCGAGGTTCCCGGTGCGGAAGTAGTTGGTGAGAGCGGCGTCGATCTTCTCCGGCGGGTAGATGTTCCCGTGCGCCATCCGGCGGCGCAGCGCTTCGGGGGTCATGTCGACCATCTCGACCTGGTCGGCTGCCCGCACGATCGCGTCGGGAACGGTTTCCCGCTGCGGTACGCCGGTAATCTTCTCGACCACGTTGTTGAGGGATTCCAGGTGCTGGATGTTGACCGCCGAGATCACATTGATCCCGGCGTCGAGCAGCTCCTCGACATCCTGCCAGCGCTTCTCGTTGCGGGAGCCCGGGACGTTCGTGTGCGCGAACTCGTCCACCAGGGCGATTTCCGGCCGCCGGGCGAGCACGGCGTCCACGTCCATCTCCTCGAAGGACGTCCCGCGGTACTCCAGCCGGGTCCGGGGGATGGTTTCGAGGCCGTCAAGCAGCGCGCTGGTCTGGGGGCGCCCGTGAGCTTCGGCGAACGCCACCACCACGTCACCGCCGCGTTCGGCGCGGCGGTGCCCCTCACCGAGCATGGCGTAGGTCTTCCCGACCCCTGCCGCGGAGCCAAGGTAAATCCGCAGGTGCCCGCGTCCGGGCCGGTTTCCCGGGCCGGACGCGGCGGCGGACGCGGCGGCGGACTCGGTGGGATGCTCAGGGTCCGGAGCGCCGAATTCCGGGCGGCCAGATGCCGCGCGTCGGTGCGAGACCGGATCGTGCCCGTCCGGTTCGCCCGCCCGCGTCCGGCCGTTGCTGTCAGCCATCTCCGGCCCGTTTCCTCCTTCGCGTGCCTAGCCCGCTCATTGGCGGCTGACCTCCATTGTGAGGCACGTCCCGTAGGTCCGGAATTCCGTCGGTCAGAAGCCGCGGTTGCTAACAACTTCCATGCACCCGCAGGCCACATCCATACGGGACGGGCCCGGGGGGCTGACCCGTGGCCGCCGGGCCCACGGGCCGTCCGGGCCCTTAGCGGTTGATGGCCGCCCGGGCCCTGAAGAACGAGCTGGATGGCCGCTGCCAGAGGAACACCACTGCGGCGCAGGCGATCAGCCAGCTGATGACGGTCAGTAGCCTGGCCCGCCCGATGCCCGGATGGGTATTGCCGAGTACGGCGAGCGCGCTGAGCGTATGGATACCGAACAGGACCGTGCCGGTGACCCTGGCCCAGCGTCTCCCGTTCTGGCAGGCCCGGGCGATCAAGAGCCATACCGCGATCTCGATCAGCGACAGCAGTACGACCGCGACCGCCGCCCCGGCCAAGCTGGTATGGCTCGCGGGATCGCTCTTCAGGATGCTGCGGACGACCATCAGGAAGCCGATCGCGTAGATAAGCGCATATGCGGCCCCGGCGTACATCAGCCTGACCGCGGTGACCATGGTGCCTGGTAGCTGATAGATCGACCCCCGCGATCCCAGCTGGTACGGCGGCGGGTAGCCCATCGGCCCCCCGCTGGCCGCAGGTCCGCCTTCGGCGGGGAGGTAGCCGCGGGGCGGTGCAGGCAGGATCTGCGATGCTTGCGACGCACGCGCTTGTGCGCCGCCGTAGCCCTGCGGCGGGGGAGAGCTATCCAGAGAGCCGCCGCCGCCCGGAGAGCCGCCGCCGCCCGGAGAGCCGGAGCCGGTTTGCGACCCAGACCCGGTGTACGGCCAGCGGGGCCCGGGGCCGGGTGCGGGCGGTGGCTCCTGCGGCGGCTGCGGCGGCCACCGCGGTTTCTGGCTGCTGCCCGGATCCGATGGCGTGGTCGACGGATGCACCGCCGTGGCCCAGGAAAACCCCTGGGCTTGCGCGGGCTGGCCGCTCGCGCTCGTCTCCTGCTCGAGCCTGGCCTGATAGGCGCCGATGATCCCGGCCACCGGCGGCGGCCAGAAGGCCACCGCGGACGGCCCGGTCGCATGCCTTCCGCTGGCGATGGCGGCGGCCAGCGTCCGGAGCGCGGGCCGGTCGGCGGGGTCCTTCGCCAGGCAGGCGGAGACGATCTCGCGCAGCTCCGGTGGTACTCGGTCCAGGGCGGGCTCGCCGTGGACGACCCGGTACAGGACGGCCGCCGCGGTACCGGAGCCGAACGGGCCTGCTCCGGTGGCCGCGTAGGTGATCACGCACCCGAGCGCGAACACGTCGCTCGCGGTCCCGGCGGCATTGCCCTCGGCCTGCTCGGGTGACATGTAGCCAGGCGTGCCGAACACCACCCCGGCCGCAGTCAGCGCGGTCCCGTCGGCGGCGCGGGAGATCCCGAAGTCGATGACCCGGGGACCGTCGGTGGCGAGCAGTACGTTGGCGGGCTTGAGGTCGCGGTGCACGACCTTGCAGGCGTGTATCGCCTGCAAGGCCTCGACCAGGCCGGCCAGCAGCGGCCACAGGGCCGCCTCGGGCAGCGGCCCGTGCTCGGTCACCACCTGGTCCAGGGCGGGGCCTGGCACGAACGCGGTAGCCAGCCACGGCGGATGCTCGTTCAGCCCGCTGGCCACGACCGGCGCGGTGTAGATTCCGCTGACAGCCCGGGCCGCGGCCACCTCCTGGCCGAACCGGCGCAGGAATTCGGTGTCGCGGGCCAGGTCTGGATGCACAACCTTGATGGCCACCGCCCGGCCGCCCGGCGAAAGCCCGAGGTAGACCCGGCCCATACCGCCCGAGCCGAGCTGGGCTCGCAATCGGTACCCGCCGATCACGCGCGGGTCGTCTACGGCCAGCGCCTTCATCTCCGCCCCCTAGCCCGCACCACATCAAGCACCAGATCAAGCACCAGATCCTGCGCTTCACATTTTGCGGCATATGCGGCAGGCCGCGTAGTGCCGATGCGCGGGAATGTTGCCAACCCGTTGAAAGTCTCAGGGCTGGTACCGGTAGCCCATGCCGGGTTCGGTGAGCAGGTGACGGGGCCGGGCCGGGTTGTCTTCCAGCTTGCGGCGCAGCCGCGCCATGTGGAAGCGGAGATAGTTAGTGCGCTGCTGGAATCCGGGCCCCCACACCCTGGTCAGGATCTGCGCCGACCCGACGAGCTGACCAGGCCGGTCCAGTAGGAAGGCCAGGATGCGCCATTCGGTGGGCGTGAGCCGCAGCGTAACCCGCTCGCCGCCCCCGCTGCCCGTACCAGAGGCTCCCGCATCGGAGGCGCCCGTACCCGAGGCTCCCGTATCGTCACCGTCCGCGGCCGCCCGCCTGACCTGGTGTGCGGTGAGGTCGATGAGCCACTGGCCGATGGTGACCTGGTGCGGCCGGTCCTGGCTGACCCCGCCCTCGTCGCGGCGCAGCGCGGCGCGCAGCCGGGCCAGCAACTCGGCCATCGCGAACGGCTTGGTTACGTAGTCGTCGGCGCCAACGTCCAGGGCACCGATTTTGTCACCGGGACTCACCCGGCCGGACAGCACGATGATGGGTGCACGGCACCACCGGCGCAGTTCGACGATGACCTCGGTGCCGTCGATGTCGGGCAGTCCGAGATCCAGGATGATCGCGTCCGGTGGATGGCTCACGGCCACCGCCAGCGCCTCCCGGCCGGTGCGCGCGGTCGCCACCTTGTAGTGCCGGGCCCGCAGATTGATGTCGAGCGCGCGAACAAGCTCGGCCTGGTCTTCGACGATAAGGATCTCGCTCGCATGGGCCCGGTGAACCCGCTGAGCCAGAACCTCGGGCCCAACCGGGTCCACGACCCCCGGCTGAGCCGGAACCTCGGGCCCCGGGACCTCGCGCCCCGGGACTTCAGGCCCTGGGACCTCGGGCCCCGGCCGGGGGTCTGCCGGTCCGGGGCCCGAGGTGAGCTCAGCCATGCTAGGGGCTCAGCTGCCGGACTTCGCAGACAGCTCTTGCAGGGCGATGTTCAGCGTGAGCACGTCCACCCGCGGTTCGCCGAGGAAGCCCAGGGTCCGGCCCTGAATATGCTCGGTGACCAGGTTGCGGACCTCATCCACGGGCAGGTGTCTGGCCGCGGCCACCCGGTCGACCTGCATGTACGCGTTCGCAGGCGAGATGTCCGGGTCAAGCCCTGAACCAGAAGCGGTCACCGCATCGGCCGGGATCTGGGAGACCGGCACGTGGTCGAACGCCGCGATCTGCTTCTGGCGCTGCTGAATCAGCTGGATCTGGGTCGGGTTGGTCGGTCCGAGATTGGACGCCGAGGAGTACGTCGGGTCGCAGCCGTAGTCGCCCTTGGGTGCGGGGGAGGGGATCGCGTCGGACGGCCGCGGCTGGAACCACTGCGGCAGCGGGTTGCCCTTGGCGTCCACGAACTCCTGGCACAGCAGGCTGGATCCCACCACGTGACCGTTGTCGGACACCAGCGAGCCGTTGGCCTGGTTGTGGAAGGCCAGCTGGGAGACGCCCAGCATGACCAGCGGGTAGATGAACCCGCAGACCACCGTGAACACCAGCAGGAGCCGGAACCCCGCTATGTGCTGCCTGACGATGACGGGAAGGCGGTTCATGCCGGTCACTTTCCGAATCCGGGGATGAGCTGGACGATCAGGTCGATGGCCCAGATGCCTATGAACGGGATGATCAGCCCGCCGACGCCGTAGACCACCAGGTTCCGGCGCAGCATGGACTGCGAGGAGGCCGGCCTGTACCGCACGCCGCGCAGCGCCAGCGGGATCAGCGCCACGATGATCAGCGCGTTGAAGATGATCGCTGAGGTGATCGCCGACTTCGGGCTGTACAGGTGCAGGATGTTGAGCTTGCCCAGGTCCGGGATCACCGAGGAGAACATGGCCGGGATGATGGCGAAGTACTTGGCCACGTCGTTGGTGATCGAGAAGGTGGTCAGCGCGCCCCGGGTGATAAGCAACTGCTTGCCGATCTCCACGATCTCGATGAGCTTGGTCGGGTTGGAGTCCAGGTCCACCATGTTCCCGGCCTCCTTGGCGGCCGAGGTGCCGGTGTTCATGGCCACGCCGACGTCGGCCTGGGCCAGCGCCGGCGCGTCGTTGGTGCCGTCGCCGGTCATCGCGACCAGCTTGCCGCCCTCCTGCTCCTTCTTGATCAGCGCCATCTTGTCTTCCGGCGTCGCCTCGGCCAGGAAGTCGTCCACCCCGGACTCGTCCGCGATGGCCTTGGCGGTCAGCGGGTTGTCGCCGGTGATCATGACGGTCTTGATGCCCATCTTGCGCATCTCGGCGAACCGCTCGGAAATGCCCTCCTTGACGATGTCCTTGAGGTAGATCACGCCAAGGGCTCGTGCCCGGGCGCCGGTCCGCTCGGCCACCACCAGCGGGGTACCGCCCAGCGCCGAGATCCGGTCGACGATCGGGCCCAGGTCATCCGGCACGGTCCCGCCGTTGTCCCTGATCCACTGGGCCACCGACGCGGCCGCGCCCTTGCGCACCTGGCGCCTGTCGGCCAGGTCGATGCCGCTCATCCTGGTCTGCGCGGTGAACTCGACGAACTCGGCCCCTTGCAGCTCACCTTCGGACCGCTCGCGCAGCCCGTACTGATCCTTGGCGAGCACCACGATGGAACGGCCCTCCGGCGTGTAGTCCGCCATCGACGACAGCTGCGCCGCGTCGGCAAGCTCGGACTCGAGCACCCCGCCCACCGGCAGGAACTCGGTGGCCTGCCGGTTACCGATGGTGATCGTGCCGGTCTTGTCCAGCAGCAGCGTGTTCACGTCGCCGGCCGCCTCGACCGCGCGGCCGGACATGGCCAGCACGTTGCGCTGCACCAGCCGGTCCATGCCGGCGATGCCGATCGCGGAAAGCAGCGCGCCGATCGTGGTCGGGATCAGCGCCACCAGCAGGGCCACCAGGATGACCAGGGTCTGCGGCGCTCCGGAGTAGTAGGCCATCGGCTGCAGCGAGATCACCGCCAGCATGAAGATGATGGTCAGCGAGGCCAGCAGGATGTTCAGCGCGATCTCGTTCGGCGTCTTCTGCCGCTTGGCCCCCTCGACCAGGGCGATCATCCGGTCGATGAATGTCTCGCCTGGTTTGGAGGTGATCTTGACCACGATCCGGTCGGAAAGCACGGTGGTGCCGCCGGTGACCGCGGACCTGTCGCCGCCCGATTCGCGGATGACCGGGGCGGACTCGCCGGTGATGGCCGACTCGTCCACCGACGCGACGCCCTCGACCACGTCCCCGTCACCGGGGATGACCTGCCCGGCCTCGACCACCACGTGGTCGCCGAGGGTCAGCGCCGTTCCTGGCACCGACTCCTCCCGCAGCGAAGACGGGTCCGCGCCCGGCTGCCAGTTGGTCAGCCGACGTGCCATCGTCTCCCGCTTGGCCCGGCGCAGCGTGTCGGCCTGGGCCTTGCCGCGGCCCTCGGCCACCGCCTCGGCCAGGTTGGCGAACACCACGGTCAGCCACAGCCAGACCACGATCGTCCAGTTGAACGCCGATGACGAGCGGATTGCGGTGTACATGCAGAGCAGGGCGCCGACCTCGACCACGAACATGACCGGGTTCTTGATCTGGACCCGCGGGTCCAGCTTCTTGAACGCGTCCGGAGTCGACCTCCACAGCATCTTCGGGTCGAGCAGGCCGCCGCCTACGCGATGCTCAGCCCGGGCCTCCGGGCGGGCAGGCGGCGCGGCCGGGGCGCCCGGGCTCTCAGTTGTCACAGACATCTCAGTGAAGTCCTTCTGCGAACACTCCCAGCGCGAGCGCGGGGAAGTAGGTGAGGCCGACGAGGATGAGGATCACGCCGACGAGCATGCCGACGAACAGCGGCGTTCTCGTATCAAGCGTTCCGGCGCTGGCCGGTGTCGGAGCCTGTCTGGCCAGCGCCCCAGCCAGGCCGAGGGCGAAGATCTCCGGCGCGAACCGGCCGAGCAGCATCGTGATGCCGCCGGTGATCTGGTAGAAGGTGGCTCCCGTGCCCAGGCCGGCGAACGCCGACCCGTTGTTGTTGGCCTGGGAGGCGTACGCGTACACGATCTCGGTCAGGCCATGCGGCCCGGGATTGAAGATCGCGCTCTGGCCCCAGTGCGTGCCGATCGCGATCGCCGACATGGTCAGGATGACCACCGGCAGGGTCAGGAAGTACAGCGACGCGTACTTCATCTCCTGCGGCCGGATCTTCTTGCCGATGTACTCAGGCGTCCGGCCGACCATCAGCCCGGCCACGAACACCGTGACCATGGCCAGCACCAGGATGCCGTACATGCCGGCCCCGATGCCGCCGGGCGCGATCTCGCCGAGCGCGATGTCGAACAGCGCGATCCCGCCGCCGAACGGCGTCAGCGAATCATGGAAACAGTCCACCGCCCCGGTCGAGGTGACCGTCGTAGACGACGCGAACAACGAGCACCCCGGCGTGCCGAACCGGACCTCCGTCCCTTCGGCGGCGCCGTGCGCGAGCTGCGGTCCGAGCCCGGCGGTGCCCAGGTGGGTCTCGAAGAAGCTGACCCCGCCGACCGCGCAGGCCCAGATGATCACCATCACCGCGACCAGCGCGTAACCCTGCCTGTTGTCGCCGACCATCTTGCCGAACGCCCGCGGCGTGGCGAACGGGATCAGCAGCAGCAGGAAGATCTCGAACCAGTTCGTGAACGGATTGGGGTTCTCGAACGGGTGGGCCGAGTTGGTGTTGAACCAGCCGCCGCCGTTGTTGCCCAGGTCCTTGATGACCTCCTGGGAGGCGACCGTGCCGCCGGGGATGGTCTGGTGGCCGCCGGCCAGCGTGCTGATCGTGTGGTAACTCGCCAGGTTCTCGATCGCCCCGCCGGCCACCAGGACCAGGCAGCCGATGACGGCGATCGGGAGCAGCAGGCGGATCGTGCCGCGGGTCAGGTCGACCCAGAAGTTGCCGAGCCGGTCGGTCCGGGACCGGGTGAAGCCGCGGATCATCGCGATCGCGACCGCCAGGCCGACCGCGGCCGACATGAACTGCTGCACCATCAGCGCGCTCTGCTGGGTCAGGTAGCTCATGGTGGCTTCGCCGGCGTAGTTCTGCCAGTTGGTGTTGGTGGTGAACGAGACCGCCGTGTTCCACGCCGTGTCGGTCGGGACGTTCGCCATCCCGACCGCCCAGAACAGCCAATGCTGGGTCCGCTCGACCAGGTACACCAACAGCACGCAGACCAGCGAGAACGCCAGGATGGACCGGGCGTAGACGCTCCAGCGCATGTCCGCGTCGGGGTCGATGCCGGTCAGCTTGTAGATGCCGCGCTCCACCCGCCAGTGGTTCTTGTCGGTGAAGATGCGCGCGATGTAGTTGCCGAGCGGGATGTAGCACGCCGCCAGGGCCGCGACCAGCAGCAGGAACTGCAGCCAGCCCGCAAGCGCGGAATTCATCAGAACCTCTCAGGAAGGATGAGGGCCACGAATAGGTAGATCGTCAGCAAGATGCCGCCGATCAGGCCGATCCAGTTCTCAGCGCTCAAAGGTCTCAATCCCCTTCACGATCAGGATGAGTACGGCGAAGATGACGATCGTCAGGCCGACGTAGAACAGATCCCACACGGTGACTCCCTGTGATGTGCCGCTAGTGGAGTGCTCGCCCGGGGCATACTCTGCTCCAAGGCAAATCTCAGTTAAGCCTCAGGAATCACCCCCATAGACGACCCTTACGCGACGCATGCGCCAGTAATCCGGTTCCTAACAGAACCCATGCGGCCCACCGCAATAGGCCTGAACGCGCCTGCCCCCCGCCCCCGGGCATGCCAAACCCCGCCCGCGGCTGAGCCCCCGCTGACTCCAGCGGCTAACCCGCGGGCGCCCCCCAGCCAGCCTCTGCCGGCTACGGGGCCTACGCGTCCGGGGTGTCGGGAATGAGCGCGTGCCGACGCAGCTGCCACGAACGCAGCGGGTGGCTCATCTCGTCCATCAGTGCCGACGGCGGGACGGCAAGCACCGGGCACTTGGCGTGCGCCAGGCAGTACCGGCTCACCGAGCGGTGCAGCACCCGGCCCAGCCCGGCCCGGCGCCCCGTCCCGATAATCAGCAGGTCATCCGGCTGGTCGGCGATATCGACCAGCACGGGGCCGAATTCCCCGCGCGCTACCTGCGGTTCGACACGCAGGTCGGCGGGCAGCCCGCCGAGACCGGTATCGAACGCGGCCCACAGCCGCCGCCAGGCATCGTCCCGCCAGATCTTGCGCAGCTGAGGCGACGCGTGCCGCCGTTCGGCCACGTCACCGCCGGGCGGGACCCAGGCGATGACGGGCAGCAGCGGCACGTCCCGCTGCCTGGCCTCGTCCGCCGCGTATCGCAGCGCTTGCAGGCTCCCTAGAGACCCATGCACACCAACAATGATCCGACGCACCGTAGGCACGCCACTCGCCTCCTACTAACGCCAACTTCCGCCGTGAAGCGGCGCCCCGCCACTGCTTACCCCTCAAGTTAACCTCTATCCGCTTAACCTCTATCCGCGTCGTGGAGTTCCGGTTCCAAGCCGCTCGCTTACCGCCTCCTCGCGCGAATGAGACCAGGCGCGCGATTAGCGGATATAGGCGTTGACCTTGAGAATGGTGGTGCCGGTGATGCGATAGACGTGCCAGTTCCTGGCGTACGCCGGCGGATGGCCGCGGACCTGGACGAGGACCGCGGCGGGTTCACCGGGCGCCGCGTTCCCGGTCGACGCGCAGCCGGCGGCGAAGGCGATCGGGATGTACTGCACCCCGGTGATCAGGCACGGCGGCCGGACGCCATGGGCGGCGAGTTCGGCCACGATCCGGGTGTAGTCGTCGTGGAACGTCACCGTCCCGCCGACCTCGTGGTCCAGCACCAGGTGCTGGGTAAAGAGCTGAAGGATGAGAAAGCACGTCACCGTCGCCGCCACGGCCGGCCGCAGGTCCCGGCTGACGGCGGTGAGGATGAAGGCGAGCCCGTCAGCGACGGGGATGGCCAGCAGCGCGTAGGCGGGCAGCAGGAACCTCGGTGCCGCGTAGTTGATCATGAACAGGTACTGCGCGGCGAGGCAGAGCCCGCACGCGGTCGGCAGCAGCGCGCTGGCCAGCTGGCCGGCCTTCCGGGCCGCCAGGATGCCGAGCCCGCCCAGCACCGGCAGTGCCAGCCACCACAGGTCGAGTCCGGGGTCCCGGAAGCCGATCGTGCAGGGACGGCACAAGGTCGGGCCGTTCAGCGCCCGCAGTTCGTCGAGCAGCGCGAAGTGCAGGCCGAACCCGTTCTGTTCGGCGCCCGCCTCCCGCAGCCTGCTGGCGATGCCGCCGAAGCGCACGTACGCCTCGATCACCCACTCGGCCCCGCCGGCCACCAGCCCGCCGACGATCACCGCGGCCGCCGCCCCGTACCGCGCGAACCCGCCCGCCATCAGGGCGCCCACCGTGGCCACGGCGAGCAACGGCACGCACAGGTAGACCGCGTCCCCCGGCCGCACCAGCGTCACGAACGCGACGCAGACCCCCAGCCCGGCCAGTGTCCAGCGGCCACCCAGGCCGCGGGCGCCGGTCCTGCCTCCACCGGTGCTGCCCCCACCGGTGCTGCCCCCACCGGTCCTGCCCCCGCCGATCCTGCCCCCGCCGGTCCTGCCCCCGCCGAAGGCCCAGCGGCAGAAACAGCCGGCCGCGGCCAGCCCGCCGAGCGCCGACCAGATGTCCGGCATGGCCTGCGGCCCGTAGTACTGCGTGACCCACAGCCCGCCGAACATCACCCCGGCCAGCCCCAGGACCCAGGCCGGCCGCAGTCCCCGCCAGGTCCACAGCGCGAGCGTCAGCCCGAGTCCTGATAGCACCGCCAGGTACACCCGCAGCGCGGTCACAGAACTGGTCAGCAGCGCGACCGGGGCGACGATCAGGGGAACGCCCCGGGCCCGGGCCGGATCGAAATACGCGGCCGGCGCGTGCCCGCTGACCTGGCTCACGTACACGGATTCGTCCCAGCTCAGACCCATCCGCAGCGAGACGAAGACCAGCTGCGCGGCGGTGTACAACAAGCCCACCCCGACCAGGTAGAGCCACTCTCGGCGGGGCAGTATCTGCCGGAGGGACGACCCCCCAAGACCCCCCCGCTTACGGGGGGACCCATCTTCCTGTTCCTCCTTTGGGCACCCTGCGGGGGCCTCGCGCGCCGCGCCCACGGCGCTCAGCTCGGGCCGGTGCGGACACCGACCTCGTCGAGGCGGGCGAGCATCTCGCCCGGGTCGGCATAGACGCGGTACGCGCCGGCCCGCTCGAGTTCCTCCCGCCCGTACCCGCCGGACATCAGCCCGATGCCGAGCGTCCCGGCCCGCCGCGCCGCGAGCAGGTCCCAGACGCTGTCGCCGACAACCATCGCGTGCCGGGGTTCCACCCCGAGCACGGCGGCGGCGGCGAGGAACAGGTCGGGGTCGGGCTTGGCGTGCCGCACCAGATCGCGCGTCACCATCGGGGTGTCCTCGGGCAGCCCGAGCAGCGCCAGCGCGGGCCGCGCGGTGACCGCGTACCCGCTGGTCGCGATGGCCCATTGCACGCCCGCCTCGGTCAGCGTGCCGAGCAGCTCGCGCGCCCCGGGCAGGGCCGTGACCGAGTCCATCTGGGCCCGGTACTGCGCCGCGTGCGCCTGCTGCAGCCGGTCGATGTCGGCCGGGGACAGCGACAGCCCCGTCTCCCGCAGCAGCGCGGATACGAACAGCCCGCCGCTCATCCCGATCCGCCGGTGGATCCGCCAGACGGAAAGCTCGATGCCGAGGTCGGAAAGCGCGTGACGCCAGGCGATGACGTGCTGGTACACGCTGTCGATGAGCGTCCCGTCCAGGTCGAAAAGGAACGAGGGAGTCGGTGCTTCGGTATAGGTCACTGCGGAGGCCATGGCCCATAGTCTGCCCGCCCCGCCGCCGCGCCGTGGTCCGGTACCCCACCACACCCGGGAAAGATCTATTTTCAGAACGATCCCTGGTACCACCGCCCGCCACCTCACCCCCACCGCCGGGGATGGCATCATGGAGGAAATGGCGGAACGTGAGCTCGGGCCCGGAATCGGCTCCTTCGTGGCGATCGGTGACAGCTTCACCGAAGGGCTGCATGACCCGGACCCGGGCGGCGGGTACCGGGGCTGGGCGGACCGCGTGGCCGGCGCGTTGTCGCAGCGGCAGCCCGGGTTCCGGTACGCCAACCTGGCCATCCGGGGGAAGCGGCTGGACGAGGTCCTCGCCGAGCAGCTGCCGCGCGCGGTGGAGATGGCCCCGGACCTGGTAAGCCTGGCCGCCGGCGGCAACGACATCCTGCGCGGGTTCGACGTCGACCTGCTCGCCGCCCAGTTCGAACCCGGTGTCGCCAAGCTGCAGGCCGCGGGCTGCCGGGTGGTCATCTTCACTGGTTTCGATCCGCGCATCTTCCCGGTGATCCGGTGGCTGCGGGGGAGGATCGCCGCCTACAACATGCACCTGCGCGGCATCGCCGACGATTACGGGTGCGACCTGGTCGACCTGTGGTCGATGCGGGTCCTGAACGACACCCGGGCCTGGAGCCCGGACCGGCTGCACCTGACCGCGGAAGGACACCGGCGGGTAGCCCTGCGCGCCTGCGAGGTGCTTGGTGTCCCGGTCACCGGGGACTGGCGGGCCCCGCTGCCCCCCGCCCCTGTCGCCGCGCCCCCGGGAAACAGGGCAGGTTCGGGTAACAATGCGCGCCGGGGGGACAATGCGCGCCGGGGGGACAATGCGCGCCCGGGGGACAATGCGCGCCCGGGGGACAGCGCAGGCGCCATGAACCGGGCGCGCTGGCTGGCCGCGCGCCGCGAGGATGCCCGCTGGGCGCGCGAGTACGCGATGCCGTGGGTCCGCCGCAGGCTGAGCGGCGCCTCAAGCGGCGACGGCCTTTCCGCCAAACGCCCCGAGCTGGTGTCCCTGTCCGCGGCCGGGTCCGCCGCGGGGTCAGCGGCGGATGAGTCCGCCGTGCCCTCACCCGCGGGCGGTCCCGGTGAGGTCGGCCAGGACTTCTTCTAGCCGGGCCAGGGACGCGGCGATCCAGGGCAGGGAGCACGGGTCGCCGGAGTTCAGCGCGGCGAGCCGCTGGGCGTCGGTGTCGCCGTAGAGCATCGCGGTGGCGACCCGCAGCCGCAGCCGCCAGCTCTGGTCGCCGAACGCGCAGCCGGGCAGCACCCCGACCCCGTATCGGTGCAGCAGGACCGCGGCCAGGCTCTCGTCGTCGGTGACGTCATGCCGCTGGAGCAGCACATCCGCCATCGGCGTGAAGTCCGGGTACAGGTAGAACGCCGCCTGCGGCGCGGGCACCGCCACGCCGGCCGCGGTGAATCTCTCCGCGACCGCCCGGGCCACGGATGCGTGCAGGCGCCGGCTGAGCGCGACCCGTTCCACCAGCGCGGACGGTTCGGTGAACGCGAGCGCGGCCGCCTGCTGCACCGGCCCGGCCGGCGCGGACCAGATCTCGCTGCCGATCCCGAGCAACCGGGTGCGCAACTCGTGGCCGAGCCAGCCGTCCGGCAGCCGGACCACGCCCAGGCGCCAGCCCCCCAGGGCGAGGTTCTTGCTCAGGCCGGTGGTCACCACGGTCCGTTCCGGGGAAAAGGAGGCGGGAGTGGCGAACGGCGTGTCAGGATCATGAATCAGATCGCGGTAGATCTCGTCTGAGATAATGATCAGGTCGTAGGCCTCCGCGACCGCGCACAGGGCGCGAACAGCCGCGGGCGAGGCCAGCGTCCCGGTCGGGTTATCGGGCAGCGTGACGATGACCGAGCGGACCTGGCGGCCGGCCGCCCGGGCCAATGCGACCGTCCGGGCCAGCTGGTCAGCGTCGGGTACCCCGCCTGAGCCGCGTGCGAAGTGCGCGACCCGTCCGGCCAGGCTCGCCTGCGCGGCGTAGCTGACCCAGCTGGGCCGGGTGACCACGACGTCGCCGCCGATCGCCGTCATCAGGCCGAACAGCAAGGCCTTGCTGCCCGGCCCGCAGACCACGTTGGCCTCGTCGGTGGGCAAACCCTGCCGCGACCAGTAGAAGGCGGCCGCTTCGCGCAGCGCCAGATGACCGGCGACGGGGCCGTAGGAGGTGTATCCCGCGGCCCGGGCCAGCGCTCCGCGCAGCATCGGGTGAGCGGGCAGTCCGGCTTCGCCGAACGCCATCGGCAGCACCGGCTCGCCGCTGCGGCGCCGGGCGTCCATGGTCTCGTTGGCGGCGAGCGTGGCCGAGACGCCGATCGTCGAGGGGCCCAGCCGGGCGTGATCTGGGTGAGCATGATCGGCGCGAGCGCGCTGCCCGTCGGAGAAATCGGTGTCGGAAGACGGCAGGGGATGCAGGGGCGTGACGGTGAGAGCCACCGGGGCTGGCACTTCCTAGCTGCGGGATCGGAGGGTTATACGGTCATCACGTGTATCAAGGAGTGAACAGTTTTATCTCACTTGCAGTGACAACGCTGTACACCTGTTCTAGTCTCCGCTTGATATACCGTTAGCGCAAGCGCTGATCTCTATGGCTGAGAGTAAGATTCCCTTATGCTCGACCTACACAGACTGCGCCTCCTGGTGGAGTTCGCGGCCCGCGGCAGCATCGCCGGGACCGCCGCCTTCCTCGGCTACACGCCGTCCGCCGTGTCCCAGCAGCTCGCCGTGCTCGAGCGGGAGGCGGGTACCGCCCTGCTCGACCGGTCCGCCCGCCGGGCCGAGCTGACCGACGCGGGCCGCCGCCTGGCCGGGCACGCGGAGCGCATCCTGGCGATGGTCGAGGAGGCGGAGACCGACCTGTCCGCCCGGGCCACCGAACCCGCGGGCCGGGTGGTGGCGACCGCGTTCCCGTCCGCGGCCGTCGCGTTCGCGCCCGCCCTGGCGCGCAGCCTGCGTACCCATCCGAGGCTGGCGCTGGTGCTGCGGCAGACGCAGGCAGCCGACGGGCTGCGCCAGGTCCGGTCTGGCGAGGTGGACGTGGCGATCGTGGATGACTGGAACAGCCGCCTGGCCACCGAGATCGAGGCCGGCGGCATTCTGACCTGTTACCACCTGATCCGGGACGAGCTGGTGCTGGTGCTGCCGCGGACGCACCCGGCGGCCGATCCGGGCCAGGCCGTCGACTTGCGGGCGCTGCGGAACGAGCCCTGGCTGGCCGCGCCGGCCGGGGAATCGTCCCGGCTGGCCGTCGACCGGCTGCTCGCCGCGGTGGGCGTGACGCCGCCGGTACTGTCGGAGTTCGAGGGCATGTCGACGATCGTGAGCCTGGTGGCCCGGGGCATTGGCATCGCCATCTTGCCGCGGATAGCGGTCACCTCGGCCGGCCGCCGGGTGGCGGTGCGGGACCTGCCACACGGCCTCGACCTGGCCAGGGACATTCACGCCGTGGCCCGTACCGCGAGCGTACGCCGCCCCTCGGTGGCGGTGATCGTGACCGCGTTGCGCGCCGCCGCGAAGGCGATGCCGACCCAGGGAGCCCAGGGATCCGCGCCTAAGCTGGCCGGGTGAATCTGGATCTCAGCCTCCCTGGGGCGGCGCTGACCGCGCAGCTCGTCGACATCCCGTCGGTCAGCGGCGAGGAAGGACCGCTCGCGGACGCGGTTGAGGATGCGCTGCGGGCCCGGCCGCACCTGACTGTGCACCGGGACGGTAACGCGATCGTGGCCCGCACCATGCTCGGGCGGCCGGAACGGGTGGTGCTGGCCGGGCACCTCGACACCGTGCCGCTCGCGGGCAATGTCCCGTCCCGGACCGAAGGGTCCCGGCTGTACGGCTGCGGCAGCACCGACATGAAGTCTGGGGTGGCGGTGCAACTGCGGCTCGCGGCGGGCCTGACCGCGCCCGGCCGGGACGTAACGTACGTCTTCTACGACTGCGAGGAGGTCGCCGCCGACCGTAACGGGCTGCTGCGGCTGAGCCGCCATAGCCCGGAGCTGCTGGCCGGTGACTTCGCGGTCCTGATGGAGCCGAGTTCGGCGGAAATCGAAGGCGGCTGCCAGGGCACGCTGCGGGCGCAGGTCACCGCGACCGGGAAGCGGGCGCACACCGCGCGTTCCTGGATGGGACGCAACGCGATCCACGAAGCCGGCCCCATCCTGGATGTGCTGCGCGGGTACACGCCCCGGGAGCCGGAAGTCGACGGGCTGCGCTACCACGAGGGGCTGAACGCCGTCGCCATCCGCGGTGGGGTCGCGGGGAACGTCGTCCCGGACGAATGCGTGGTCACGGTCAATTACCGGTTCGCGCCGGACCGCGACGGGCAGCAGGCGGCGGACTTCGTCCGGTCCCTGTTCTCCGCATGGCCGGTGACCGTGCTCGACGTCGCCGAGGGGGCCCGGCCTGGCCTTGGTCATCCGGCCGCGGCCGCGTTCGTCACGGCGGTCGGCGGGACGGCGCGGGCCAAGCTTGGCTGGACCGACGTGGCCCGGTTTGCCGCGCTCGGCATCCCGGCGGTGAACTACGGTCCGGGCATCTCGGAGATCGCGCACACGGCCGATGAGTACGTGCCGGTCGAGAAGATCGCCCACTGCGAGGACCGCCTGCGCGCCTGGCTCCAAGCCTGACAAGCCCGACAAGGTGTCCGGGGATGCCTCCCCCCAAAGGGGGGCCCGGGGGGGAACGGGGGGGCGGGCAGCCCCCCCGTAGGGGGGCCTGGGGGGCCAGCCCCCCCAGAGCGGGGGGTTCCGGGGGGTCGCCCCCCCGGGCCAGCACAGCCTCTACCGCGCCGGGCCGCTGCTCATCCTCATCGAGGTCGTGTGCCTGGCTCCGCCGATACCCTCCCAGCGGACCGAGACGACCACACCCGGGCGGTACTTGGCGGTAATGCCGGACAGCGAACCAGGGGTGGTGACGGCCTGGCCGTCGACGGAGAGAATCACGTCACCGGCCGCGAGGCCCGTGGTCTGCGCCGGCGTGCCGCACAGCACACCGAGGATCAACGCGCCCGAAGCGGCCGGCGCGAGGCTGGCCGGGATGCTGAGTTGCTGGTTGGTGTTCTGGCAAGCGGCCTGGTTGCCGGCCCGGCTGACCCCGCCGCCGCCTGACTGCTCCTCGTCGGAGGCCTGCTGGCGCGGATTCGCGCTGCCGCTGTCCGCGACCTCCACGCCGAGGAACCCGGGCAGCCCGATGTGCACGGTGGAGCTGCCCTTCCCCCCGGCGATCTGCCTGGCGATCGACAGGGCGCTGTTGATCGGGATGGCGAAGCCCAGCGTGCCTCCGGCCTGGCTGGACGTCGAGGTGTTCGCGGCGGTGATCATCCCGATGACCTGGCCCGCGCTGTTCGCCAGCGCGCCGCCCGAGTCGCCCTGCTGGATCGGCGCGTCGGTCTGCAGCATGTGGTTCAGGTTCTCGGAGCTGCCTGATCCCTCATCGCTCGCCTGGATCGAGCGGTTCAGCGCATTGATGATGCCCTGGGCGGGGGTCACCCCGCCCCGCCCCTCGGCATTGCCGAGTGCCAGCACCCGCGTGCCCAGGCGGACCTGAGCGGAGTTGCCGAATTTCACTGTCGTCAACCCGGAAGCGCCGACGAGCTGGAGCAGCGCAACGTCATCGGCGTCGTCATAGCCGACGACCCGCGCCTGGTACTTCTTGCCCGCGTCCGCCACCAGCGATGCGCTCACGTTGGTGGCCCCGTCGATGACGTGATTGTTAGTCAGCACCAGGCCGGTGGAGGAGAGGATCATCCCGGTTCCCTCGGCCGTCTCGCTGTTGTACCTGAGCGTGGAGGTGATGTCGACCAGGCCCGGGTCGACCTTCTTCCGCACGTCCGCCACGTTCAACGTCGACGCCGAGGATCCGCTGCCGGCCGCGTTGTTGTGCGGCGCGGGCACGTCGCTGGAGGAGATGCCGGAAGCCGCCGAGCTTTTCTGGTTGTCGAGCGCGACGGTCACCCCGGCGCCGACGCTCGCCGCCAGCGCGGCGACGACAACGTAAACCAGGAAGTGCCGACGGCGCCTCGGCCGTTCGGGCGGCGTGGACCCGCTGAGCGCCCACCCTGAACCGCCAGAGCCACCGTCATCTCCACGCCCCCCGAAATTCCCAGGTCCCCCGAAATTCCCAGGTCCCCCGAAATTCCCAGGTCCCCCGAAATTCCCAGGTCCGCCTGAACCCCCGAGACCCTCAGGTCCGCCTGAACCCCCAAAACCCCCGGGTCCGGCTGAACTCCCCGACTCCGAGGGTCTCCCAGAACCCCCGGGTTCCCCTGAAGCCCCGAAAATCCATGCACCCCCAGAGTTCCCGTAGCCAGGCTGGTTCCCGTAGCCAGGCTGGTTCCCGTAGCCAGGCTGGTTCCCGTAGCCAGGCTGGTTCCACCTGCCAGGTTGACTGCCGTCGCCGGGCCTGGTGGCCTGGCCGTACCCACCGGCCGGGAAGGGGGACATCCCGAAAGCGATGGTGTCCTCAGGACTGTTCCCTGGCGGGGGAGGCGCGTTCGATTCAGAGCCCGGGGCCTGTGGGACCTCGTCTTCGCCGCGCGGCGCCCACGGGCTGATGTACTCGGGCGGCTGGTGCCAGCCGTCTTCGCTATCGCTCTCGTTCTCTCGCATCTTCCTCGCCCTCGACCAGACCAGGGTAGCCCCGATCAGTTGTGCCGGCTCTAGACCTGAGGCGACAGCCACCGGTCTGTCCGCGTTACCGGTGGCCACGAGCCGGGCCCACCTCGAGCCCGGGGGAGTTCCCGACGACGACGGGCTTGAGCCCGGATGCGTGCTGAAGCCGCAGCAACGCGACGTCCGCCGTCTTAATGCCTGCCCCGAGACGAACGCCGTAATCAGCGGGGCCTTACTGCGCCGGGCCCGCGTTGAGTGTCACCAGTGCGGTATGCAGGCCGCCATCCGGGCTGACCCATGTCACCAGAGCCTTGCTGCCTGGCCGGTAGCCGTCGACGACGGCGGTCAGCGAACCGGGAGTGGTGACGGCTTGGCCGCCTATCGAGGTGATGACGTCCCCGGCGAAGATACCAGCCGAATCGGCCGCCGTCCCGCAGATGACCCCGTCGACGAGCGCGCCGGACCTGGCCGGCGCGATGTTCGCCGGGGTCGCGGTCGCGTCACCGGGCAGGCAGTCGCGGCCGCTGCTGATCACGCTGCCGGTTTGCCGTTTCTCCTGGCTGGCCTGCTGCCGGGGATCCGTGCTGTCGCTGTCAGGAACGAGGACGCCTAGGAACGCGGGCAGGCCAATCTGGA
Source organism: uncultured Actinomycetes bacterium (assembly GCA_963758795.1). GTDB lineage: Bacteria > Actinomycetota > Actinomycetes > Streptosporangiales > Streptosporangiaceae > Palsa-504. Next base: position 294,836 of record CAVWXG010000014.1, on the reverse strand, counting down.
TGGCTGAACTCGCGTGCCCGGCGGCGATCTGGGCGGCAATCGAAAGGGCCTGGTCGATGGGGATGGCATAGCCCGAATAGACAGTGCTCCCTCCGGCCGCGGTATCGATCCCGATGACTTGACCCGCGGCATTGGCCAGCGGCCCGCCAGAGTCACCTGGCCGGATGTTGGCGCTGGTCTGCAGCATCCCGTACAGGGTCTCGGTCAGGCCCGAGCTCTGATCGCTGGCCTCGATGGTACGGTCAAGGCTGCTGATGACGCCGGGCGCGACTGTCGGCGGTCCACCCTGTCCCGCCTCGTTGCCGATAGCCAGGACAGGCGTGCCCACGGTGACGTGCGAGGAGTCGCCGATCGCGACCGCCTTGAGCCCGGCCGCGCCCTGGATCTGGAGAACGGCGACGTCGTCGGACTCGTCGTAGCCAAGGATCGTCGCCTGGTAGCTCTTACCGGACGCCACCGGCGTGACCGCCACGCTGGTGGCGCCGTCGATGACGTGGTTGTTAGTCAGCAGCAGACCGGTAGCGGCGTCGATCACAAAACCCGTGCCCGCGGCCGTCTCCTCCAGGTATTGCAGGTCGGAGTTGACGTCGACGATGCCCGGCTCCACCTCGTTGTAGACGGTCTCGTCGTTCATCGCTCCCGCTTGCCCCGCCGCGGCATCGTCGGGCATCCGGAGGGAGCCCTGGTAGGATGACGGGCCAGGATGCCGGACCGCGATGGTAGTGCCCACACCCCCCGTTGCGGCCACAACCGCCACGATCAGGTAGGTCACCAGCCCTCCGCCCCGTCGGCGCGCCGTCCGGAGGTACCGCTTCCGAGGTGCTGAGCAGCCCGGACGCCCGGCAGGAACTAGGTCGCCACAAGGCTCTCCGGCAGGCACTGGGTCGCTCGGAGGGCCTGCCGGGGACGGCGCAGACCCCGCGCTAAGCCCGTCGCCCTCGTGCATCCCCACGACCTTTGTCCGGAATCGACCCTCGTTAGTAGATTTCCCGCCTTGCGGGTGGATCAAGCCTGCCGGCCGGGCAAACCGTGACTTCACCTGGAAACAAACCGCGACTTCACCTGGAAGGCAGCGCTCTCGTGAAACCCTCTGCCCCCGCGGAGTGTGCGGGCGCGTCCTCAGCTGCGAATGCGTAATGACGTGATATTGTGCCTCCAAGACACGATATGACGTGAATATCGTTGCTAGCTGTTCGAAGGGCAGGGATTCGGATGTCCACGCCAACCCAAACTGATCAGGATCTCTCCCGGCGCGAGGAGATAACTGTCTCCGGCGCCGCCATGTCGGGTGCCCCGTGGGCGGCCGCGACCATGACCGGCGGGGTCGTCGCGGTCGGCGACCTGGGCCTGCATCTCATCGCGGCTGGCCTTGGCATGGCCGCCGTCGGCGGCTCGTTGTCGATGGGGGCGGTGGCGTTCTTCGTCGTGGCCGCGGCCGGCGCGCTGTGGCGGGCCCAGCCGAGCCGTGCCATCCGCTGGGCCAGGAGCAATCCGTGGCGCTTCGCCGTGGTGCCCGCGCTCGCGTGCGCCGCTATCGCGCTCGTGCTTTCCGTGGTCACTGGCGGCGGCATCATCGATCCGGTGCTGAGCGGCCTGTGGCACGGCGCCGTGGTGTACGGCCTGACCGGCGTGGCCGGCGCGACCAGCAAGTCCAGGAAGCGGACCGCCTAACCCGGCAAGTCCATGCCCGGCAGGCGGCCAGGTTCGGCCGACCGGCCTGGCTCCGCAGACTTCTGAGCACGATCGGTAAAGCGGCAGCACCTGATCCCGTCGGCGCGTCGAAACCTCTGCGCGCTGTGGTGCGCAAGTGCGCGATGGTGCGATCGTTCTGCAAAAGATCTTGGATGATTTGGGTTCCGCGGAGAGTTTTGTGGACCCGGCTCCCCACAATCGTCCACCAAGCCAATATCTTCCGCGCAAAGTTCCGCTCACCCCTGAAAGGGTGCGAGTGATGCGGGGGATGGGGTGTACGGGACTCATGGGACAAATTCGCTTAGCTCTAGACCGGCGGTCAGGGCGTAACCGAGGGCGTAACCGTCAGGCTGCTCTGCGCACGAGTCCCACCCGCAGCACCGGTCACGGCAAAGAGGCGTCAATCGTTATTGTGGATTGCTACCGTCTTGTCAAGACGGTAGCAATCCACAATAAATTCGGAGAAGCTTCCTGGCGTCGTTGGATGGCTGGCGGGGGTTGGGGGGTCTGCGGATTTCTGCGATAGGACAAGCCAAACATGAGACCGCGGGTCTCATCGCACATGCGGACTGCGGGCCTAATCGAGTGCGACCGCATGTCGCTGCCTGATGGCGCTGTATTAGTTAGCCGGGCAGGCTGGGCAGGGCGGCATGATCGGAGAGCGCGTGCTCAGCGGCCCCCAGGATCTCCTCGATCGTCGCCCGGTCCGCGTTGAGCGCGCGCTGATCTCGCTGAAGGGCCGCGTCGGCGGTGGTGCGAGCGGCCGCGCTGCGGGCGGTCATCACGGTGACCATGTCCGTCTGCACGGGCACCGCGTCGAAGGCCCAGGTCACGAAGTCGTTGGTACAGTTTTGCAGGTTGAAGCGGGCCAGCGACTCGGTCACCTGATACTGCGTGAGGTCGGCGAGGGGCTCGCTGTTGGCGGGCTCGCAGTTGTTCGCATTGTAGTTCACCAAACGGACCGCGGTGCTGAGGTTGTCTTTCGAGCCGGATTCGATCGCGCTCAGCGCCTGCTGCGATTCCCTGACACCTCCGGCGCAGGACTCGACGGCCGCGTTCATGTCCTTCAGGTACCCGTTAAGGTCGGCGGTCTGCTGCGCGTTCGAGGGTTTGTGCGACAGGGAGACCAGCACGCCCGCGCCGGCCAGCAGCACCAGCACGAGCAGGATCCACATCGGGGTGCGGCGGACCGGCCAGCCGCTGCGCCTGATCGGGACGTAAGGCGGCGGGTCGGTGGTGGTAGGCGTACTCAACTGATCAACTCCCCGTGGCCAGCGCGATGCCCTTGTGCAGAGCGGCGAGCGTCACCGCGCCGAAGATGCGATCGACGATGCGGTGCTTAGCGTTGAGGAAGAAGGTCTGCGGCAGCGCGCTGACGCCATAAGCGTCAGCCGCGCTGAGCTGCGGATCCCACCCCACGGGATAGGTGACACCGTCGGAGTGGGTGAACGACATCGCGTTGCCGAGGACGTCGTTCTCGTCCAGTCCCACCAGGGCCACCTTGGCCTGTTCGGTGTGGTAAAACCGGGCGAGCAGCGGGGTCTCCTGCTTACAGGGAGCGCACCAGGATGCGAAGAAGTTCACGATGACGGCTTTGCCCGAATAGTCGCCGAGCGAGACCCGCTGGCCGGAATGGCCGAGAGCGGGGAAGCTGAACGTCGGCGCCACCGGATCGGCGGCCGTGGCGGCGCGGCCTGAGCCGGAACTCGGGTCCGCGCTCGCCACGGCGATGCCGGCCAGGGAACCTGCGACGCAGAGCGCGATGATGGCCGAGACGATCTTGTGCCTGGCCGCCGACCGCCAGAGCTCCCTGATCGCGTCCGCCCACGTCTGCTGCCCCATCGCCTGCCTCACCCTCCTCTGCTCCCGCGAGCCACCCTGCCGTGTCCACCCTGCCGTGTTCACTCTGCCGTGTTCACCCCTGCCGTGTTCACCCAGCGCAAGCCCTCAACTGGCGTTTCAGCGCCTTCCGGGAACGACTCCGGCCACGGTGTTCGTGCCAGTTTGCCACCATTGCCAGCCGTCCCAGCCTTCCCGGCCGTCTTCCCGGCCGTCATCCCGGCCGGCACCTCGGCCTGAAGCGCCAGTGGGCCCGGGGCCAGCCGCAGCTCGAACTCGCTGCCCTGTCCGGTGCGGCTGCGGACGAGAACCTCACCGCCGTGCGCTCGCGCGACCGCCCGGACCAGCGCCAGGCCCAGTCCCGTCCCCCGGGGATGGCTGCTGTCGCCGCTGCGGAACCGGTCGAAGATGTGCTGCAGCTGTTCGTCAGGAATGCCCTGGCCGGCGTCCGAGACAACCATTCGTACCGGAAGCCCGGCTCCCGCGGCCATGACCGACAGCTTGATGACATCGCCGTCGCCGGTGTGCCGTACGGCGTTCTCGAGCAGGGCGTCGATGGCCAGCCCGAGCCGCTCTGTGTCCGCTTGGGTGGTGACCTTGTCTCAGCCGGCCGAGCTGCCAGCGACGATTGGCGGTCGGCCGCCACCGGCGCAGGATCTCCATGGTGAAGCTGTCGAGCGCGACCGGCTCAGGATGGAGGAACTCGGGATCCTCGGCGGCCGCGATGACGAGCAGCCGCTCGGCGATCCGGCGCAGCCGGCTCAGCTCGCCCAGGATCACCTGGATGTCGTGTCCCTCCTGCCTGCCGGTGAGGCTGCGGGCGAGCAACTCGGCGTGCCCAAGCGCGATTGTGATCGGGGTGCGGAGCTGATGAGAGGCATCCTGGAGAAACCTGCGCTGAGTGGCGAGCAGCCGGGCGTTTTCCTCGCTGACCAAGCTCGACTTCTGCTCGGCGGCGAGTTTGCGCCGACCGTGCCAGACTATGGCCAAGAACATAGCCGCCATCAGGGGGACCTCCGTGGGTTCCGCGCCGCGCGCCAGGTCAACCCCGACGTCCGTGGCGGTCGTCACCATGACCACGCCGATGACCCACAGGGTCGGCCCGGGCGACCAGGTGCGGAACCCGTACATCAGCGTGACGCAGATCCAGACAACGTGAATGGGGATCGTCGCCCAGATCGGGAACACGAAAATGGCGGCCACGTTAATAGCCGAGAAGACCGCCCACCCGGCGTCCAGCCAAACGGGCCGGAACGGCCACCTGAACCTGACGGCAGACCGGCCGAGCCGGCCGAGCCCGCCGAGAAGACCGAGAAGCCAGAGCCGGCCGAGCCCGCCGAGAAGCCCGAGAAGCCCGAGAAGCCCGAGAAGCCCGAGAAGCCCGAGCCGGCCGGCGCGGCTCCCGTCAGTGATCTGCAAGATGGTAGCCCTCGCCGCGCACCGTCTTGATGAGGCCGAAGCCGAGCTTGGATCGCAGTCGCCGCACGCACACGTCCACGACATTGGAACCCGGGTCGAAGTCGTACCCCCACACCGTCGCCAGCAGCTGCCCCTTCGGGACGGACTGGCCAGCGTGTTCGGCCAGCTCACGCAGCAGCAGGAATTCGAGCCTGGTCAGCGGCACCGGGCCGGCCCCGATGTCGGCGACGAGGCGGCCGACGTCGAGGGTGAGCTGGCCGGCCCTGACGATCTCGCCGAACCCGGCGGATCCGGCCACACCGCGCGGCCTGACCCTGACCCGGACCCGGGCCAGCAGCTCGGCCAGCGAGAACGGCTTCGTCAGGTAGTCCTGTGCCCCTCGCTCAAGGCAGTTCACCTTGGAAGCCACGTCCGCCAGGCAGGAAAGCACGAGCACGGCCTGCCCGGGGTCGGCGGCCAGCAGCCGTTCCAGCACCACCTGCCCCGCCATGTCCGGCATGACGAGGTCCAGGATCACCAGATCGTAGTGGCTGGCCAGAGCCTGCTCCAGCGCCTCCGCACCGGTCCCGGCGAAATCGGCCGTATAGCCCGCCGCGGCCAGCGCGCGCCCGATGAAGGCCCGGATCCCGGGCTCGTCGTCGGCCACCAGAATCCTGGCGGCCACCGCGTCCGCTGCCTGGGGCCAGCCAGCCTGAGCCGTTTCCTGCGACGTCATCGCCTCTTCGCCACTCATGGTCGTCGCCGCACCGGCATGGTGCCGGTCTCAAGCCCCCCACATCGTGCCGTCGCACGGTGGTGAAAATAATCGTCTGTCGCGTTGCGATGGTTCTACGCGGAAGTCGTGCCAGTCAAGTTCCGGTCGCGGTCGCATCGCATCTGTTACCGCTCTGTGTCACAAACGATTGCAAACCGGGTCTCCAGATCCTCGGGTCGCGTCGGTACGAGGCCCTGAGGTGCGGAGATAACCCCCAAAATGACGGAACGGCCCAGCCCCGACTAACCGGCCACCCTCAACCGGGCCCGCCCGGTCGCGGCTACTACTTTGAGTAGTCAGCGGAACTCCCATGTGGCCGCGGGCCGGCTCGCGGGGCCGGGCGAGCCCTGCTGTCTTCGGTATACCACTATGACAATTTTGTCATTCAAGTCTCGCGCTGTTGCGCGCCTATTCGTTCCGCCGTCACGATCGGGTGCGTAACCTGCATCGTTCCTGCGGACTTCGCCCGAAGCTGCCCCGCCGGCGGCAAGGTCGCAGGCAAGGCGGTGGCCGCTGCAACCGTGCGCACCTGGGGTAGCAGAGAAACGAGGTGGTATCGGTGTCACTGTCGGCCCGGGTGACGACGCTACTGATCGCTTTCGCCGCGGTCGCCGCGGTCGTGATCTTCGTCGCCGTCCATTTCATCCTCGCCTCTCCGCCGGTCGTGGATTACACGTCTTCCGCCAGCGGCGGCCAGGTGAACGTCGTGATGCAGACCGACCCGCAGAACACGGTGACCAACCAACCGGACTGGGTCTCGTACTTCATCCAGGACCCGCAAACCAAACAGTGGGTGCACACCACCTACTTCAAGGTGCCGGCCGGCACCAAGGTCAACATGACGATCTACGGCTACGACGGCTGTACCCCGCTGCGCAACCCGGTGTGGGGCCAGGTAACCGGCACCACCGGCGGTGTGGCCTACAACGACGGCGCGCCGTATTCGCTGCTCAACTCCTGGTCGGGGTGCAACGTCCAGCACACGTTCTCGATGGCGGGCCTGGGTATCAACGTTCCGATCGCCTCGCCGACGACGCTCAAGGAAAACAGCAACCTATGCGGCACGTCGCCGTGCACCAGCGGCCCGCACCAGGTGGTGACCTTCAGCTTCCGGACCCCGGCCGCGGGCGGGACGTTCCGTTGGCAGTGCATTATCCCGTGCGGCCTGGGCTACCTGGACGGAAACGGCGGCCCGATGGCGACGCCCGGTTACATGAGCGGGCAGATGGAGGTGCAAGGCTGATGGCCGAGGAGTCCTCGATCCCGGCCGCGGCCGCCGAACCGCGGCACGGGCTGCGGCTGCTGATCGGATGGGTGGTAGCCAGCGTCATCGGCTGCCTGCTCGTCTACTTCGTCTGGGGTCCGCACCTGCCGCCCGGCGCGATGTCAAGCTCGGCCGCCAACCAGCAGTTCGACACCCGGGTCCTCGGCACGATCGCGACGCCCGTCGTGCTCGGCGTGCTGATCTACTTCGGCTACGCGCTGACGTTCTGGCGAGCGAAGGACGGCGACGAGACTGACGGCCCGCCGATCCACGGCAACACCCGGATCCAGCTGACCTGGATCGCGGTGACCTCGACGATCGTGCTCGTCCTCGCCGTATTCGGCACCGTCGAGCTGTGGACCACGCAAGGGGCAGGCGCGGGCCAGGGCCCGCAGCCCATCTTCACGCCAGGCACATCCGACGTGCTTGACGTGCAGGTCATCGGCCAGCAGTGGGCGTGGACCTACCGTTTCCCGCAGTTCGGCGGGTTCGAGACCACGCAGCTTGAGCTTCCGCTGAACCAGCCGGTCCAGTTCAACGTCACCTCACTGGACGTCATCCACAGCTTCTGGGCCTACCAGCTCGGGGTGAAGGCGGACGCCAACCCCGGCGTGAACAACATCGCCTACACCACGCCCAAGCACACCGGCTCCTTCGTGATCCGCTGCTCCGAGCTGTGCGGGCTGTGGCACGGCGCCATGTTCGACTACGGGACGGTCGTCTCGCCGGCCGCCTTCCAGGCCTGGGCGCAGCACACGGAGATTCAGCTGGCGTCGGTGACCAAGATCCTGCCGCCTTTCTCGCTGACCTACGACCCCACCGTGGTCCCCAATTTCGGCAAGGTCCTCACCGAACTGGGGCTCACTGGCGCTGGCGGCGGCTACTACAGCCCGAACGACCCTGAGCAGCCATGATTCGGCGGAGAGCGAGGTAACCAAGATGGCCATCGAAATCCAGCCGGAGAACGTGCAGCAACCTGGCGGACGTGAGCCAGCCGGCCTACCCAAGGCCCGGCCCTGGTGGATGCGGCCGGCCGTCCACACCGCGCTGCTCGGGGCGGTCATCGGCTACGCGTTCGGACACTGGCTCGGCAACTTCGTCGCCAGCGGCTACCAGCAGATCGGCACCGCCGACGACAACGACTTCGCCATCATCCTCGGCTATGCCTTCGGCGTGCTCGGCTGGGTCATCGGGCTCGGCGTCCTCAACGACGTGATCCGGCAGATGCTCGGCCGCCCCGTCACCGGCGCTGAGGAAGTCGGGCCTGGCCTGGCCAAGTACTTCAGGTACTCCCTCGACCACAAGGTGGTCGGCCTCCAGTACCTGTTCGCGATGATCGGCTACTTCCTGACCGGCGGCCTGTTCGCGATGGCGATCAGGGCCGAGCTGCTGTCACCCACCTACCACCTGCTCACCCCGAGCGCTTACCTCGAGGTCGTCGGCGAGCACGGCACCATGATGATGATGATGATGACCTCGGTCGTCATGGGGCCGCTCGGCAACTACCTGGTGCCGCTGATGATCGGCTCCAAGCGGGTCGCGTTCCCGCGGATCGAGGCGCTGTCGTTCTGGCTGACCCCGTGCGCGTTCGTCATCCTGCTGTCCAGCATCTTGATGGGTGGCTTCCCGACCGGCTGGACCGGCTACGCGCCGCTGTCCATCCAGGCCGGCTCGGGCATGGACGGCTACGCGGTCGCCTTCGGGCTGATGGGGATCTCGGCCATCCTGGCCGCGTTCAACATCGTGGTGACGATCATCTGCTACCGGGCGCCCGGCATGCGGTGGAGCCGGCTGCCGATGTTTGTGTGGTCCATGCTCACCACGGGATTCCTCCTGGTCCTGGCCGCGCCCGTGCTCGTCGGCGGGATGTACATGATCGTTACCGACCGCACCGCGCAGACCGCGTTGTTCGTCAACCAGCTGGGCGGGAGCAGTTACCTCTACGAGGACCTGTTCTGGTTCTTCGGCCATCCCGAGGTGTACATCCTCGCGCTGCCCGGGTTTGGCATCGTCTCGGAGATCATCCCGGTGTTCTGCCGCAAGCCGCTGTTCGGGTACAAGATCGCCGCGGCGGGCATGCTCGGCGTGGCCATCCTGTCCTTCTTCGTCTGGCAGCACCACCTGTTCGTGTCCGGCATCAATCCGGACATGCGGCCGCTGTTCATGCTGACCACGGAGCTGATCTCCATCCCCACCGGCTTTATCTACCTGGTCGCAATGGGCACATTCTGGAAGGCGAAGATCCGGCTGACGGTGCCAATGCTGTTCGCCATCGGCATGTACATCAACTTCCTGTTTGGCGGGATCTCCGGCGTGTTCCTTTCCGACGTGCCGGTCGATACCACCTCGCACGGCTCATTCTTCGTGATGGCGCACTTCCACTACACGATCATGGGCGGGCTGATCTTCGCGTTCTTCGGCGGCATCTACTACTGGCTGCCCAAGATGATGGGGATCAGGCTGAACGAGCGGCTCGGGAAGATCCACTTCTGGACCATGTTCATCACCTTCAACTCGACCTTCCTGCCGCTGTTCGCGGCCGGCCAGCTCGGCCAGCCGAGACGCGTGTTCGAGTACGCCCGCAACCTCGAGACGCTGAACGACTGGGTATCGATCTCGGCGTTCTGCCTCGGCGTGTCGATCCTGATCTTCCTGGTCAACTTCGTCATGTCGACCTTGTTCTGGCGGGAACGAGAAGTCGGGAACCCGTGGCGGGCTCGCGGCCTGGAGTGGCAGGTCTCCTCGCCGCCGCCGCCGCACAACTTCCAGCACATCCCGGTGGTCCTGGCGGGCCCGTACGAATACGGCGACCCGAACGCGCTGCCGGTAGCTGACCTGAACCCGCCCGCCGGAGTGATCAGCGGCGCCCTCGCCGGGTCGGAGGCCTGACCGTGGCAGACGTAACCGCGGCCGGCAGCGAAGACGCGGCCACCAGAGCCGTCGAGGAACAGGCGTTCTACCACGAGGCCGCGCTGAACGCGGCGTGGACGGGCTCCCGGCTCGCCATCGGCGGGCTGACGTTCCTGTTCGGCGCGTTCGCGTTCGCCTACTTCTACCTGCAGTCGGCGAACTCGCACGACAAGTGGCTGCCGAGTTCCACCACGCCCCCGCACCAGTATTACGGGGCTCTGATCATGGGCCTCGTTGTCCTGAGCGCGATCGTGCAGACGCTGGGACTCCAGCAGATCAAGGCCGGGCGCAAGACCCCGTGGTCGCGGGCGGCGCTGGTCGCGCTGCTGCTCGGCCTGGCCGCGGTTTCGCTGCAGATCGTGGAGCTGCTCACGCTGCCGTTCCAGCCGGGCCAGTCGGGGTTCGCCAGCGTCTTCGTAGGGTTCTACCCGGTGGCGCTGATCATCTGGCTCTGTGCCATGATCTGGCTGGAGATGCTGTTCATGCGGGCGCGATCGATCCCGGCGATCTCGTTCGTCGAGCAGCCGCCCACCTACAGTGAGGCGTTCAACGTACAGCGGTTCCAGGCGTCGCTAAGCTCGTTCACCGTCGTCTGGAACTACCTGGCCGTCGTAGCATTTATCTTCTGGGCGCTGTTCTACGTACGGTAGTAGTAAGAGGGAAGTCCGGTACGGCTGGAGGTTCGGTGACTGAGCTGCTTCTCGCTGATGGCCCGACCAGGTACCTGGGCGGGTCGATCGAGACGTTCGCGCTGCCCTACGGGGCCTTCATCGTCATCGCCGGCCTGCTCTACTTCATCTTCAAGCGACCGCACAGCGTGCCCCGGATGAGATACCTGACCCCGGCTCACCAGGTCTCCACCGGCACCCGCGAACCGGGCCAGGCCGGCGTGACCAGGCTGCACGGCCGCGTGCCGGCCAGCGCGGTCGTGGCCGAGGCCGAGACCGGGGTGCCTGGCCTGCAGCCGCCGCACGCGTCCGAGGCCCTGCAAGATCCCGATGTCCTGCCCGGGACCGAGACCACCCACCCCGCAGACGAAGCAGGCGGAGCGGACCAAGCGGACAAAACAGAAGGCAGCGCGTGACGAACGCCTTTCCCGTCGCCGCGACGGCATCAGCAGGTAGCACCGAGCCCGCGGCCCCCACGCCGAGGCGCTCGCCCCGGGTCGTCGGCAGCGCGCTGGTCGCGCTGACCAAGCCGCGCATCATCGAGCTGCTCCTGGTCACCACGGTGCCGGCCATGCTGCTGGCCCAGCGGGGCCTGCCGTCTGTCCGCCTCATCCTGGTCACGCTCATCGGCGGCACGCTGGCCGCGGGCAGCGCCAACACCATCAACTGCTACATCGACCGCGACATCGACGCGGTGATGAAGCGGACCTCACGCCGGCCGCTGGTGGTCAACGGGACGGGCACGATCAAGCCCTGGGAGGCCCTGGCCTGGGGGATCCTGCTGGGTGCCGGGGCGACCCTGCTGCTTGGCCTGATGGCCAACTGGCTGGCGGCCGCGCTCGCCGACGCCGCGATCTTGTTCTACATCTTCGTGTACACGCTGCTGCTCAAGCGGCGCAGCCCAGCCAACATCGTGATCGGCGGCGCGGCGGGCTGTTTTCCCGTCCTGGTCGGCTGGGCGGCGGTGACCGGCAGGGTCGCCGTGCCCGCCATCGTGTTGTTCGCGGTCATCTTCTTGTGGACCCCGCCACATTTCTGGGCGCTGGCCATGAAGTTCCGCAAGGACTACGCGGCGGCCAACATTCCGATGCTGCCCGTGGTGGCCTCGCCCGCCGTGGTCGCCCGGAAGATCCTGTGGTACTCCTACGCGATGGTCGCGGCCACCCTGGCCCTGATCCCGTACGCCGGCTGGATCTACGGCGTCTTCGCCGCCGCGCTGGGAGCGTGGTTCCTGGCCGAGGCCCACCGGCTGAACGCCACGGTGACCGCGGCCGACGGGGCCCGAGACGTCCCCGGGCCCTCGCTGACCGTGGCTGCTTCAGCCGCCGGAGGCTCGCCTCCGGCGCCGATGCGCCTGTTCCACCTGTCCATCGCCTACCTGACGCTGCTTTTCGCCGCGGTCGCCGTCACCGCGCTGCTCCCGTGGGGCCGCTGGTAAGAGCGGCTGCGCCTCCGCGGCGTCACGATTCCTTCATGTTCAGCCGGTAGACCATCTCCGAGGACTTTGCCGGACTACGGGGAGGTGGGCGCGTGCTACGACCGGCATCCCGTCGCGCGAGCCGGCATCGTGCCTCGCCCCCCGGACCAGAGCCTTACGGACCGGACGAGCTCTTCGCGGCCGAGCCGGACGGACGGCAGGCCGCGGGCCGGTCCCGGTCCCAGGGCGGGCGTTCTCTCAGCCGGCTCCGCTGGCTGCTGCGGCGGCGCACGGTCCGGGTCATCCTGGCCATCGTCGCTGTGTCCTGCTGCTGGCTGGCCTTCTCGGTCGGTCAGGCCCTGACCGCACCGGGCGGCGGGTCGGTCTCCTCGAAGATGGCCGAATGGGCCAGGGATCACTACCTAGGCCCGGTGGTGACCTTCGGCGAATGGCTCAGCTACTCCCCGCCCAAGGTCGGCGGCAAGCCCAGCTTCTCGCTCGCCGCGCCGGCCGGCGCCGTGGCCAAACCGAAGGCGAAGGTTAAACACGCTCACGGGTTCCAGCCGATCATCCCGGCGCGGCTGAGCTCGCCGGCCGGCTCGCCCCTGCCCGGCGAGGGCGTCTGGCGCGTGCTGGAAACGGTCAAGGGCCAGCCGGCCATGTTCGGCACGTTCCTGCGACCGGACAAGGTGCATACCTCCTACGTAGCCGGGATCGTCTCGATGGACCAGCGTCTGGTCAGCTTGCAGCTGCGTCCCGGCGCCGAGGATCCAGGCCCGGGTAACTGGAAGGCTCAGTCGTGGATCCCGCCGGGCTCGCGTACCGGCCTCCTCGGGACCTTCAACGGCGGCTTCAAGCTGAACACCGCCGGCGGCGGCTTCTACCTCAACGGCACCACCCGGGGCACCCTGGTCAACGGGGCGGCAGCGGTGGTCTACTACCGCGACGGCGACATCAAGATCGGCGCCTGGGGCAGTGAGGTGCAGATGACGGAGGATGTCGTCGGCATCCGGCAGAACCTCAAGCTCATCGTGGATCACGGTAAGGTCCCGTCCACCGTGAACCAGAACGTGCTCGGCAGCTGGGGCGCCACCCTCGGCGGCGGGTACTACGTATGGCGCTCCGGGCTGGGCATCACCAAAGACGGCCGGATCATCTTCGTCTACGGCCCGGCCCTGGACGTGCAAACCCTGGCCGGCCTGCTGCAGCGAGCCGGCGCGGTCGAGGCCCTGCAACTGGACATCAACCCGTTCTGGATGTCGTTCGAGTACTACAAGGCGGACGGTCATGCCTCGGATCCGACCCCGGAGAACCTGCTGCCCACCCAGCAGCAGACCGCCTACCGGTACTACTCGGTCTACAGCCGAGACTTCACGGCTGTTTACGCGAAGTGACCGCCGAGGCCCGGGTCACTGAGGTGGCCGCACCCCCGTCTGCCGTTCTGCGCTGGCCGCTGGCGGTGCTGCGGACCGCCAGGCCCCGGCAGTGGCCGAAGAACCTGCTGGTCTTCGCCGCGCCGCTGGCCGGCGCGACGCTGGGCCGGGACGACGGGCTGGGCTACGCCCTGGTGGCCGCGGCCGCCTTCGGCTGCGCCTCGGTAGCGGTCTACTTCATCAACGACGTGGCCGACGCCGAGCGTGACCGCCGCCATCCGCATAAGCGGCACCGCCCGGTGGCGGCGGGCGACCTGCCGAAGTCACACGCGGTCGTGCTGGCCGCGCTGTGCGCCGTCGGCGGCCTGATCGCCGGGGTGGTGATCTCCGAGCCGAGGCTCATCGGCGCGGTCGGCGGCTACCTGAGCCTGTCGTTCCTTTACTCCTGGGTCCTCAAGCACATCCCGGTAATCGAGGTGCTCTTCGTCGCGTCCGGTTTCCTGCTCCGCGTGCTCGGCGGGGCCGCGGCGACGCACGTGCCGCCGTCCGGATGGTTCCTGATGGTGTGCAGCCTGGGCGCGTTCGGCGTCGCCATCGCCAAGCGCTATACCGAGCTGACCGGGCTTGGTGCCGAGGCGATCCGGCACCGGCCGGTCACGCGCTTCTACCGGCCCGGAGCTCTGCGGGCGAGCCAGCTCGTCGTGGCGGCCTTGATGATCGCGGCCTACCTGGCCTGGGCAGCCGGGCAACATGCGTCCGCCCGGAGCTGGCACCTGCTGAGTGCCCTCCCGCTGGTCGTGGCCCTGATCCGGTTCGGCGTGCTGACCGCCCGCCGCTCCGCCGCGCCGGTGGAGGACCTGCTGACCAGGGATGGCCCGATGCTGACCTGTGAGCTGGCCTGGCTGGCGTTGTTCACGGCGGGGCTGTGAGACCGTGACCACCACGACATCACGCCTGCTGTCCGGCTGGGGGCGGGTAGCGCCGTCCCGGGCCCTGGTGACGGGCCCGCTGGACCTCAGGCAGCTGGCTGACCTCATCAAGGCCGGGCCGGCTGGCGGCATCCTGGCGCGCGGAACCGGCTGCAGCTACGGCGACGCGGCCCAGAACGCCGACGGCATCGTCCTGCATCCGGTCACTGACTCCCGGATCGAACTCGACGTGGCGGGCGCCTCACTGCGCGCAGGCGCCGCCGCGACCTTCACCGAATTGCTGGCCCGTACCGTGCCGTTCGGGCTGCTGCCGCCGGTGCTGCCCGGCACCAGGCACCTGACCATCGGCGGCGCGGTCGCGGCCGACGTGCACGGCAAGAATCAGCACGTCGATGGCTCGATCTCCGCCTGGATCGACAAGCTCGAACTGCTCGACGGCGACGGCGCCCTGCGGACGATCCTGCCGGGCACGCCGGCCTTCCAGGCCACGGTCGGCGGCATGGGCCTGACCGGCGTCATCGTCAGCGTCCAGCTCCGCCTGCTCCGGATCCGCAGCGCCCGGCTGCGGGTCACCACCCGGCGCTTCGGCGACCTGGACGCGCTGCTGGCCGCTCAGGACAGCCCGGGCACCCGGTACGCGGTCGCCTGGGTGGACATGTCCGCGGCCGGCCGGTCACTCGGGCGCGGCGTTCTCGATACAGGCGATCACCTGACCGAACCCGATCCCGGCCGCGAGGCGGGCGGCCTGACGTATCACCCCGGCCGGCCGCGGCCGGCCCCGTCGCTGCCCGTGTGCCCGGTCACGCCGTTGTCCGCGCGCGCGTTCAACGACCTCTGGTACCGGGTCGCACCGGTCGCTAAGACCACCATCGCCGGCATCGGCGAGTACTTTCACCGGCTCGATGCCGTGCGGGGCTGGAACCGCATGCTCGGCCCTGGCGGTTTCCTCCAGTATCAGTTCGTGCTTCCGCTGGGGGCCGAGCCAACCCTGACCTACGTGATCGAGGAATTGCAGCGCCAGCGGGCCGCGGCGTTCCTCGGTACGCTGAAGCGCTTCGGGCCAGCCAGCGGGAACTATCTCTCGTTCCCGCTGCCGGGCTGGTCGCTGGCGGTGGACATGCCGGCCGGCCGGCCGGGGCTGCGGGCCGTGCTCGACCGCCTTGATGACCGGGTGGCCGGGTCCGGCGGTCGCCTTTACCTCGCCAAAGACGCCAGGATGAGCCGGGAGGCCTTCGCCCGGATGTACGGTGACCTGGATAAATGGCGTGCGGTGAAAGCCGAGTTCGACCCGCGCGCGACATTCCGATCCGATCAGGGCCTTCGCCTGGGACTGGTGGCTCCATGAAGATTTCTCGGAACGGACAGGGCCTACTGTCCCGGGTCCTCCTTCTCGGCGGCACGAGTGAAATCGGCCTGGCCATCCTGGCCGCGCTCGATCTCCGGCCGGGCACCGAAGTCATCCTGGCCGGGCGCGACGAGCAGCGGCTCGCTGCCGCGGGCAAGGAACTGTCCCCGCCGGTGCGCATCGTCTCCTATGACGCCGCCGATGTCGACGGCCATCAGGCCTTCATCGACGGCCTGTTCAACGAGGGGCCGCTGGACATGGTGATATCGGCGGCCGGGATCCTGGTCCCGCAGGAAGAACTCGAGCGCGAAGTCCGCCGCGCCGCCGCGATGATCGACGCCAACTTCACCGGGCACGTGACCACGCTGCTGGCGGTCGCCGCCGGCATGCGGGCCCAGGGACATGGCACCATCGTGGTGCTGTCGTCGGTGGCGGCGGTCCGCCCGCGCAAGGCCAACTTCGTGTACGGGGCGACCAAGGCGGCCCTGGATGCCTTCGCCCGGGGGCTCGCCGACTCGCTGCACGGCAGCGGGATCCGGGTGGTCCTGGTCCGGCCCGGATTCGTCACCGGACGGATGACGGCAGGCATGCCCCGGGCGCCGCTGGCGACGACGCCGGCCAAAGTCGGCACGGCCACCGCCGCGGCGCTGCGCGGCGGCAAGCCGTCCGTGTGGGTACCCGCGCCGCTGGCCGGGCTGGCGGTCGTGCTCCGGCTCATCCCGCGTCCGGCCTGGCGCCGTGTCTCGCGCTAATGTTGACCCGTGCCAGCCGCTACGCGTTCCCCCCGCAGGGGGGCCAGGGGGGCCAGGGGGTATGGGGGGAGGGTTCCCCCCATAACCGGGGGGTTCCGGGGGGTCGCCCCCCCGGGTCAACACTGAGGGTACTGGTTGCGGAAGATGACGAAGCGCTCGGTGAGGTCCTGGCGCGCGGGCTGCGCGAGCAGGGGTACGTCGTGGACCTGGTGCCTGACGGCGAGACCGCGGCCGCCTACCTGCGGTTCTACCAGTACGAGGTGGCGGTGCTCGACTGGCGTATGCCCAAGTTGTCCGGCCTGGACCTGGTGCAGAAACTGCGCCGGGGCGGTACCACGACGCCGGTGCTGATGCTGACCGCCCGGGACACCCCAGCGGACCGGATCACCGGCCTGGACGCGGGCGCTGACGATTACCTGGTCAAGCCGTTCGACTTCGGTGAGCTGCTGGCCCGGCTCAGGGCCCTGCAGCGCAGGCCGCCGGTCAGCCAGTCGCCCCGGATGGTGCTCGGGGAAGTCGAGTTCGACCCGGCGGCGCGGGAGGTGCGGGTGTGCGGTCGGCGGCCCGCGCTGACCGGCACCGAGCTGGGCATCTTGGAGATCTTGATGCGGCGCTCCCCGGGTGTGGCTGACCGCCGTTCCATTGCTCAGCACGTCTGGGACAACGAGGCCGACGCCTTCGGCTCGAACACCATCGACGTGCACCTGGCCCGGCTGCGGTCCAAGCTCGCGGGCGCGAGCGTGCGGATCGAGACCGTGCGCGGCATCGGATACCGGATCACGCAGGCATGAGGGTCAGTTCGGCGGTCCGGGTCGCCGCCGTGGCCACGGCGGCGATCGCCGTCGTCTACATCATCTGCGTGACCGTGCTCAACATAGTGGTGGCCCGCCACCTGACCGAGCAGAACGACGACCGGCTGGCCGGGCGCTTGTCCGTGGCCCGTCAGGATCCGGCCGCGCTGAGCCAGCGAGTGGCCCGCTCGGGGGTATCCGCGGGGTCAGAGGACGACGATATCGACGGCGACTCCGCTCCGGTGTTCCTGTGGGCGGTGAACGCGAGCGGAGCGGTGACCGCACACAGTCCGAGCGCGCCCGCGTTGCCGTCGTCCGTGCTCACCGGTGACAGCCGTCGTGACGGGCTGGTGACCACAGTGACGCTCGGCTCGGCGGGCTCGTTCCGGCTGAAGGTGGCGAAGTCCGGCAGCGGTGCCCTGATCGCCGGGCAGAGCCTGTCCGGCGCCGCGCACACCGAGGGCCTGCTGCTGACCGGCGAGATCGTCGTCGGGCCCTTCCTGCTGCTTGCGATGTTCCTGGGCTCGCTGGTGGTTGGCCTGCGGGCGCTGGCGCCTGTCGAGCAGTCGCGGCGCCGCCAGCTTGAGTTTACCGCCGACGCCTCGCACGAGCTGCGCACCCCGCTCAGCGTGATCAGGGCTGAAGCCGACGTGGCGCTCGCCAGCCCGCGGGATGCGGACGGGTATCGTGACGCGCTGACCCGCATCCAGGGCGAGAGCCAGCGGCTGCGGCAGCTAGTCGAGGACATGCTCTGGCTGGCCAGGTTCGACTCCAGCCCGCCGCCGCCCGGGAACGAGCCGGTCGACCTGGCCACGCTGGCGCAGGCCTGCGCGGATCGTTTCCGTGCGGTCGGCCCGGCGATAAGCACCGATATCGCGGCCGAGCCCGCGCTGATCAGCGCGCCGCCGGAATGGATCGACCGGCTGGCGGGTGTCCTGGTGGACAACGCCTGCCGCCACGCCGGCCCCGGTGGCCGGGTCCAGATCGGCGTCCGCGCCCAGGGCAGCCGGGTCAGCCTGGTCGTGGAGGACAACGGCCCGGGCATTCCCGAGGCGGACCGGCCGCGGCTGTTCGACCGGTTCCACCGCGTCACCGAGCGCGGCACCGGGGCCGGCCTCGGGCTGGCCATCGGTGATTCGATCGTCGGCTCGACCGGCGGACGCTGGCATGTCGGCGATTCGCCCCTAGGCGGCGCGCTCATGTCGGTGTCCTGGCGGCACTCCCAGCCGCACCGCTCGCCGACGCCCCACCTGACAGCGAACAATGCCTAGCGCCTGCTGTCCCGCCGTCCCGGTCCCGTGCGTCGAGGCCCGGCTCCGCGTCCCGGCCCATATCTCGGGTACCCTCCTATAGCGGGTGAGGTGCTTATGTCTGGATTTCCGAAGCTGTCCCGCCGGGCCCGCTGGGCGGTCCCAGTCGCCGCCCTGGTCGTCACCGGTGGGGTGATGGCCGGTTCGCTGGTCTCGGTCGCGCAGGCCGCGCCGGCGCTGCCGTCCCGCACCCCGGCCCAGTTGCTCGCCGAGGTCGCGCAGGATCAGGGCCCGGCGCTGTCCGGCACCGTGTTGGAGACCGCGTTGCTCGGCCTGCCCAGCCTGCCCGGCAACGCCAGTCCCACCTCGATATCGTCCCTGCTCACCGGATCGCACACGCTCCAGGTCTGGTACGCGGGGCCGGAGCATTACCGGCTGGCGGTGCCGTCATCGCTGAGTGAGACCGACGTGGTCCGCAGCGGCAGCACGGTCTGGCTGTGGCAGAGCACGGCCGACTCGGTCACTGAGATCACGGTCCCGGCCCATGCCGGCAAGCCGATGCCGGCGCCCACCTCGGCGCTGACGCCGCAGCAGGCGGCGGAGCAGGTGCTCGCCGCGGTCGGTCCGACCACGACGGTCAGCGTGGACAGCAACGTCATGGTGGCCGGCCAGGCGGCCTACGAACTCGTGCTCGCGCCCAAGGACTCCAGGTCGCTCGTCGGCCAGGTGCGGATCGCCATCGACGGGCACAACGGGGAGCCGCTGCGGGTGCAGGTTTTCGCCCGCGGCTCGTCCAGCCCGGCGATCTCGGTGGGCTTCACCTCGATCACGTTCGCGACCCCCGCACCCGCCGACATCAGCTTCACGCCGCCCGCCGGGGCCAAGATCACCAAGGTGAGCCCGGGCCAGGACACGCCGTCCGGCCAGCCAGCCGGTACCGGCGTCAGCGCGATCGGGTCGGGCTGGCTGACCGTCGTGGAGCTGCCGTCGGCCGCGCTGAGCTCCGGCTCTCCCGCGCCGGGCCCGGTCTCCGCGAACAACGTCTCCGGCGACAGCGCCGCGGTGCTGCACGCGCTGATCGCGTCGGCTAGCTATGAGCGCGGCGCCTGGGGCACCGGCCGGCTGCTGCGCACGAGCTTGGTGTCGGTGCTGATGACGGACAACGGGAACACGTTCGTCGGTGCGGTCCAGCCCAGCGTGCTCTACGCCGCGGCGACCAAGGCCGCCACGGCCCCTAAGACCCCTTGACCGCGCCCTCGACCAGCGAGCCGACCCGTTGACCGCACCCTCGACCAGCGAGCCGACCCGTTGACCGCGATTTCGACCAGCGGGCTGACCAAGCGGTTCCGCGGCGGCCAGCTCGCCGTGGACCACGTCGACCTGGCCGTAGCCGAAGGCTCGGTCTACGGCTTCCTGGGCCCGAACGGGTCCGGCAAGACCACCACGATCAGGATGCTGCTCGGCCTGGCCTTCCCGACCGGGGGCAGCGCGGCCCTGCTCGGGGTGGGCATGCCGGACGGCGCGACCCAGGTCTTGCACCGGGTCGGTTCGCTGGTCGAGGGACCGGCCTTCTACCCGTTCCTGACCGGCCTGGACAACCTGGCCCGGTACGATGCCGCGGACCGGACCGCCGACCCTAAGACGGCGCGGACCCGGATCGACACCGCGCTTGATCGGGTCGGCCTGCTCTCGGCCGCGAAAAAGCGGTACCGGCACTATTCGCTCGGCATGAAACAGCGCCTAGCTATCGCCTCGGGCCTGCTCTGCCCCCGCGAACTGATCATCCTCGACGAGCCGACCAATGGGCTCGACCCGCAGGGCACCCGAGAGGTCCGGGCGCTGATCAGGCAGATCGCCGCCGATGGCACCACCGTGTTCGTCTCCTCGCACCTGCTCGCCGAGGTCGAGCAGATCTGCACGCACGTCGGGGTCATGCGGTCCGGACGGCTGGTCTTCCAGGGCTCACTGCCCGAACTACGCCGCACGGGAGCCGCCCGGGTCACGGTCCAGACCGCCGACCCCGAGGCCGCGGTCAAGGTGCTCACCGCTCTCGGCCTGCCCGACGCCCGGGTATCCGCGCCCCCGGACCGGCCGCCCGCCCCCGCCGCCCCGGACCGGCCGCCTCCTCCCGCCGCCACCGACCGGCCGCCTCCTCCCGCCGCCACCGACCGGCCGCCTCCTCCCGCCGCCACGGACCGGCCGCTCGTGCCCGGCTTGGAGTCGGACCAGGGCTTCGCGGAGGCGTCAGCGGTGCTGGGCGACGCCGCCCCCGAGCGGATCTGCGCCGAGCTCGTCCAGGCCGGCGTGGGGGTCCGCGGCTTCGCGGTCACCTCGCCCAGCCTGGAGGACCTGTTCGTCGGGCTCACCGGCGAGGGCTTCGATGTATAGATTCTTCGCCTCTGAGCTGCGGCTGGTCTTCGGTCGCAGGCGGAACCTACTGCTGCTCGCGGTGACCGCCGTGTTTCCTCTCGTAATTGGTATCGCCTTGCGCCTGGCGGCGCCACACCCGCAGGGCGGGCAAGGCGGCGGGAGCGAGTCCGGGGCCGCGTTCTTCAATCAGCTGGCGGGCAACGGCGTGTTCCTCACCTTCATCGCACTGAGCAGCCTGCTCATCTTGGTGCTGCCGGTCGTGGTCGCGGTGGTGGCGGGCGACTCGGTGGCCGGCGAGGCCGGCTACGGCACCCTGCGCTACCTACTCGCGGTACCGGCCGGGCGGACCCGGCTGCTGGCGGTGAAGTTCGCCGTGATCGTGACGTTCGGACTGTGCGCGACGTTCATCGTATCGGCGGTGGCCCTGGTCGCCGGCGCCGCGCTGTTCCCGGTCGGACCGGTGACCCTGCTGTCGGGGACCACGGTCTCGCTGCCGGACGGCCTGCTCCGGCTGCTGTTCGTCACCTTGTACGTGGCTGCGGCGATGGCCGCCCTCGGCGCGATCGGGCTGGCCGTCTCCACCATGACCGAACATGCCATCGGCGCCATCGCGACCGTCATGATCCTCGTGGTGGCCAGTGAGGTAGTCGACAACGTGCCGCAGCTCGCGGCGGCCGGCCCGTACCTGCCGACCCACTGGTGGCTGTCGTTCGACTCCCTGCTCCGGGTCCCCGTCGATACCTCCACCCTGCTCCGCGGCCTGCTGTCATTCGCGGTGTACACGCTGCTTTTCGGCTCCTTCGCCTGGGCCCGCTTCACCTCAGCCGACGTCACGAGCTGACGCCCCCACCAGCTGACGCCCCACCAGGTGCCGCCCCCCGTCCTCCGCGTCCGGCATAGCACGGCTGCCCCACGGATCCCACTAATCCGATCTTTCTTCTCCACTATCACCTAATCCGAGCAGAACGGGAATTTGCACGGAGAGTTTTGGCTTCGCGGAGACTTTTGGGTCCCAGGATCCCCAAAACGTTCCACGGAACCCAAATCTTCCAAGATCTTTTTGGGCGGGATCCCTTCACTACTCCCTCGCGTCTCACAGTACGCAGGGGTCTCACAGCAAGGGCCTCAACCACGGCTTCCGGGGCTTCACGTCCCGCTTCAACCTCAAAACGGTCGGCTTCGTCATTGTCGCCATGTTCCTCCTCGCCTGGCTCGGCGCCCTGCTCATCTGGCGCTACGGCCGCATCGAGGAAAATGGGTACCCGTCTCCAGGCGTCCCCCGACTCGCACGTGAAATCCATAACTGTGCTGTGTGCACCGACGACTGTGATGCGGCACGCGCTCGCCGTCTTCGACATCTCACCCCGGCACCGACCATTTCGGTTATCTCGCCTTCGCGCGCGGGTAATCAAGTGGTCCACGTGCCCGGCCGGTGATACCAGGTCCCGTTCTGCCTTAAAGATCTTTTTTCAGAACGGACGGTGCTGCCTGTGCCCGCTCTCCCGCTCGCCCTCTTCATCGGCGATCATCGCGGCGTACTGGGGCAAACGGAATCGTTCCGTCCCACAGGTGGACGTCGTGGGCCCAGTAGAAGACGGTGAATTTGCAGGAACGGGCCTGGCGCAGCGCGCTGGCCATCATGCCCGCGGCGGACGGGTTGGTGCCGTAGCTCAGGGCCGAGTCGGTCGACATAGGCACTCATTGTAATCATGGGGGAGCTGGACGTGTCTGAAGGCAGGACCCGTGACCCTTTATGCCGGGGGTACCACGGCCGTTGCCTCGCTGCGGGCGGTGCTGAGGAGCTGGCGGACACGGGTCATCGCCTCTTCGGCCGCTGCGAGCTGGCCGAGGCTGGCCAGGCGCTGGGCCTGCATCAGCTGGTCTTCGAGCTGGGCTAGCCGCATCCGTCGCTCGGACTCGGCCAGCGCGCGCAGGATGACGGTGGGCAACCGCGCGGGCCGGTCCTTCAGGACGTAATCGGTGGCCCCCTCCTTGATGAGCTCGACCGCTGCTTCGTCTCCGAGCACACCGGACCAGATGATGAACGGTACGTCCGGGGTGACTTCCTGAGCGATCTTGAGAGCTTCCCGGCCGGAGAAGCCGGGCAGGTGGTAGTCGGACAGGATGACCTCTGGCCGGAAGGCGGACAGCTGCTCGATGAACAACACCCTGGTGTCAACGACGACGGCGGTAAGCTGCAGGCCCGCGCCGACCAGGAGCCGCTGGGCTAGCGCGGCGTCCCAGGCTTCGTCCTCGAGGATCAGGATGCGGGCGTGCCGTCCCGGTGCGTCCGCCTGGGGCGCGGTCACGACGTTCGCCTGGGCCGGGACGGTGATTGTCGTCGGCTCGGCCGCCGTCTGCGGGTGGGCTGTCCCCAGCACGGGCGTCTCCAGGAGCGCCGTCTCTGGCTGGTCGCGCTGAGGCTCGCTGTTCATGTTTGTCCTATCTCTATCCCGACTTCCGGCCCGTGGCTGGGTACGGGCTCGTTCATGAGCAGCCAGAACACGCCGAGGGTGTTGACGGCCTGGGTGAAGTCGGAGAACTTGACCGGCTTTCGCACGTAGGCGTTGGCGCCGTTGCGGTAGCTGTCCAGGATGTCCTCTTGCAGTTTGGAGCTGGTCAGGACGACCACCGGGACCAGCGCCGTGCGCTCGTCAGCGCGCATCCTGCGCAGAACCTCCAGCCCGCCGATCTTCGGGAGGTTCAAGTCGAGCAGGACCAGAGCCGGGCACGGCGTGTCGCGGTCGGCGGGGAGGAGGTACGCCAGAGCCTCGGCGCCGTCTCGCACCACGACGATCTCGTTGCGGATGTTGCTTCTCTTGAAGGCCCGGAGCGTCAGCGCCTCGTCGTCGGGATTGTCCTCTACCAGCAAGATGGTGGGGGTGGTCATGCGTTTTCCTCCCCGTCCAGGGTGAAGTAGAAAGTCGCACCCGCTCCGACGGCGCCCTCGGCCCAGGTCCGGCCGCCGTGGAGTTCCACGATCTGCCGCACGGTGGCCAGGCCGGTGCCGGTGCCGGTGCCGGTGCCGGGGAAGTCGCTGGCCGGATGCAGCCGCTGGAACGGCTGGAACAGCTTGCCCGCGAACTCGGGATCGAAGCCGGCGCCGTTGTCGCGCACGTAGTAGCACACCGAGGCGTCCCCGCCCGGCACCGTTCCGAACTCGATCGAGGTATCGTCCCGGCCGGAGGTGAACTTCCAGGCGTTGCCCAGCAGGTTTTCCAGGACCGTGCGGATTTCCCGGCGGTCCGCCATGGCCAGGACGGGCTTGGCGATAACGAAACGGGCGGATCGGCCTGGATCCCCGCCCTGGAGCTCCGCGGCGATCCGGGCCGCCTCCTCGCCGATATCAACCGGCTGCAGGTGAAACTCGGCCCGCGAGATACGCGAAACCTGCGTCAGGTAATCGATCAGCCGCGCCATCTGCTCGCTGGCAGCGACGATCCGCTCGGCGTACTCGCGGCCTTCTCCGCCGAGGCTCTCGCCGTAGTCCTCGAGTAGTGCCTCGCTGTACCCGCTGAGCGCCCTCAGCGGGGCCCGCAGGTCGTGGGAAACCGAGTAGATGAAACTGTCTTGGCTCTGACCGGAACGCTCAAGATCCCTCAGCCGGAGCTGCGCGGTAATGTCCCGGATGGCCGCGGTGACCATGATGCCCGCACCGGTGTCGATCGCGGACAAGGAGATCTCGGCCGGGAAGGTACTGGCATCGTAGCGGCGCCCGGCGAACGGCCCGTCCGCGCCCATCGACCGGTGCCGCGGGTCAGCGAGGAACGCGGCCCGGTACCCCGGGTGCAGCGCGCGTGACCCCTCCGGGACCAGGATCTCGACCAGCTGGCCGATAAGCTCCTCGCGCTTGTAGCCGAACAGCCGCTCCGCCTCGGCGTTGACCAGGACGACCCGGCCGTCGGCATCGATGCACACCATCGCGTCAGGAACCGCCTCAAGCAGCGCGATGAACGTAGCATCGGCGGGCGATGCCAGCGATGTGGACATGGTCACAATTTGTATTGTAGCAGTTACCTAAGGTGGTAAGCCGATTCCGCCCGCCGCGTTTGCGGCGCAGCGGATGCAGGTCACCGCGGCCGGCCGGGCCGCTAGCCGGTCCTCCCCGATGGGCTGCCCGCACCGCTCGCATATCCCGTACCGGCCGGTTTCCAGCCGCTGAAGCGCCACGTCGATCGCGGCCAGCTGTTTCCGCGCCGCGTCAAGCAGCGCGGCGGAGTGCTGCCGCTCGAAGGCGAGCGTGGCTCCTTCGGGGTCATGCTCGTCGTCGGTACCGGCCGCGCCCGCCGCCTCGGCGAGGTAAGCGAACTCCCGCTCCAGCGCCGCGATCCGCTGCCCGGCCTGCGTCCGCTCCGCCCGCAGCAGCTCAGCTTGGGCAATCTCGCGTGCCGTCGTCACGTCTGCGACCTTAGCCGCGCCGCCTTCAGGTGTCCTTAATGTTCCCTGGGTAGCCTCTCACCTGGTACGGGCACGAGCCGCCTGGCTCAGAGGTTGCCGAGAGGATTCGTGCAGGGAGTTCCGAGTACCTGAACGCAGAATGAGGGTTATGAGTAGCGCACACCGAGACGCCATCCGCCATGCGGTGACAGCCAGGGAACGCGGCCGGAGCAAGGTCCGTTCCACCACCACGGCGGTCACGATGGCCAGCGTGGTGACGGCCGGCGCGCTTGCCCTGGCCCTGCCCGGCTCCACCCACCAGACCGAGACGTCGACCGGCTCGACCTCGACGCCCTCCAGTTCGTCCTCGACTAGTGCCGGCTCTGGATCTTCCAGCTCGGGCACCTCGGGCTCCACCTCGTCGGGCTCCACATCCTCAGGCTCCACGTCCTCAGGCTCCGGTTCCTCGGGCTCGTCGTCCTCCAACTCTGGCAGCTCGAGCTCGAGCGGCCTCGGTTCGAGCTCCACCCCGACCTCGAGCTCGGGCGGCAGCCAGGTCACCTCCGGCGGCTCGTAATGCCGCACAACGCCGCCGGCCAGGACCAGGCGACCGCCGACCCGGACCGAACGAAAGACAGGTCCGGCCAGGCCGACGCCGGCGCCCGGTGGCGGGCGCTCGGGACCCTGGTCCACCTCCTGGTGACCGACCCGCGCTGCCTGGCCGAGGCCCAGCACGCGCTGGCGGCCGACCTGGACGAGGTGGACGCGGCCTGCAGCCGGTTCCGCGCCGATTCGGAAATCCGCACGCTGCGGGCCGCCCACGGGCGTCCGGTCCAGGTCAGCCCGTTGCTCGCCGAGGCGATCGCGGTGGCCTTGCGGGCCGCCCGGCTGACCGATGGCGATGTGGACCCGACGGTGGGCGCGGCCATGTCCGCGGTGGGTTACGACCGTGACTTCGACCGGATCCCGCGCAACGGGCCGCCGCTGGTAGTGACGACCAGGACCGTGCCCGGCTGCCGTGAGGTACACCTGGAAGGCCGGTCGCTGACCATGCCAGAAGGCGTCGAGCTCGACCTCGGGGCGACGGCGAAAGCGTGGGCCGCGGACCGGTCCGCGGCCCAGATCTCCTCGCGGCTCGGCTGCGGCGTGCTGGTCAGCCTGGGCGGCGACATCGCGGTTGCGGGCCCGGCCCCGGAAGGCGGCTGGCGGGTCCGGGTACAGGACGTGACGGGTTCGCCGGAAGATCCGCCGGACGGCCCTTACGCGCTGATCGCGATCCGCGCGGGTGGCCTGGCTACCTCAAGCACCGCCGCGCGCCGCTGGCAGCGCGGCGGTGACGTGCTGCACCACATCCTTGACCCGCGCACCGGACGGCCAGCGGAAGCCGTGTGGCGTACCGTCTCCGTCGCCGCTGACAGCTGCGCCGACGCCAACGCGGCCAGCACCGCCGCGATCATCCGCGGCCGTGCTGCCCTGGGCTGGCTGGCCAGACTCGGCCTGCCGGCCCGGCTGGTCGACGCGACCGGCGTGGTGTTCACGGTGGCCGGCTGGCCCGACGAGCCAGTGCCCGTTCAGTCAGAGGTAGCTCAGAAGTGAATCCGAGCCCCCGCAGATGGCGGCCACCGAGGATTGATGATGTTGAACCAACGAAGAGACGGGGATGGCTGAGATGAGCGGGTCCACCGCGTTCTGGTACGCCAGCCGCGCGACCGGAATCGTCGCCTTGCTGTTGCTGACCGCCGTGCTTGTGTTCGGCATCCTGGTCAACCGGCAGGGCCGGCTCCCCGGCCTGCCCAGGTTCGCCGTGACGAGCCTGCACCGGAACCTCTCCCTGCTCTCGGTGGCGTTCATCGCCGTACACGTGCTCACGGCGGTGCTCGACACCTACGTCAGCATCCCGGCGACCGCCGGGGTCATCCCGTTCGCCTCGGGCTACGAGCGGTTCTGGCTCGGCCTGGGCGCGATCTCGTTCGACCTGATGCTCGCGATGATCGTGACCAGCCTGCTCCGCGGCCGCCTGAACCGGGTGCTGTGGCGGGCCATCCACCTGCTCGCCTACCTGAGCTGGCCGGTGGCGTTCGCGCACAGCATCGGCTCGAGCAAGGACCTGCAGCACGGCTGGCTGCTCTACCTAGCCGTCGGCTGTGCCCTCGTCGTCGTGTCGGCGACCGGCTGGCGGCTGGCTCACGCCGCGCGTCAGGTGCCAAGGGCCGCGCGGGTCGCCGCCGTCTTCGCCCAGCACACCGCCGCCACTAGCAGGCAAACCCGCCGGACCCGGGAGACGGTGTAAACGATGACCACCACCGTGAACGAGCCTGCCACCCGCCGGGCCGCCGCGCTGCCCCGCCTGCTGCCGGCCGCCCCGGAAGATCTGCGCCACCACCTCGCCAGGTACGGCCCGACGCCGTACCGCGGCCGGACCGGCTTGCTGATCGGCGACATCGAGACCTCCGGCCTGACCGGCCGCGGCGGAGCCGCCTTCCCGGTGTACCGGAAGCTGGCCATCGTGGCCCAGGCCCGCGGCCGGAAGGTGGTCGTCGCCAACGGCGCGGAGAGCGAGCCTGCCAGCCGCAAGGACGAGCTGCTGCTGCGGGCCGCGCCGAACCTGGTGCTCGACGGGCTGCAGCTGGCCGCCGATGCGACCGGCGCCACCGAGGCGCACCTGTACACGCACCACGGGGCCACCCCGGAGATCTTGCGGGCGCTGGCAGAACGGGTCGCCGCGGGTCTGGACCCGGTCAGCGTCACGATCACCCAGGCGCCACCTCGGTTCCTGGCCGGACAGGAGTCGGCGCTGGTGAACCGCCTCGGCGGCGGCCCCGCGCTGCCTACCTTCCAACCCCCGAGGGTGACCGAACGCGGCCTGAACGGCGCCCCCACCCTGGTCCAGAACGTCGAGACCCTGGCCCACATAGCCCTCATCGCCCGGTACGGCCCGCGCTGGTTCCGCGCGGCCGGCCCCAGCGCCGAGCCCGGCAGCATGCTCACCACGGTCTACTCACCCGACGGCAGGTGCCGGGTGGTCGAGACCGAGATCGGCACGCCGCTGGACACCCTGGTCAGCAGCGGGCCCGAGGCACAGGCGTGGCTGGTCGGCGGCTATCACGGCACCTGGCTGCCGCTGCCGCAGGCGGCCGCTCTGACCCTGGACAACGGGGCGCTCAGAAAGTACGGTGCCGCCGTCGGCGCCGGCGTGCTCGCGGCGCTGCCGTCGGACCGGTGCGGTCTGGCCGAGGCGGCCCGGGTCGTCGGCTACCTGGCCGCGGAGTCGGCCGGCCAGTGCGGGCCATGCCTGAACGGGCTGCCCCGCATCGCCGCCGCGCTGGCCGAGCTGGCCGGCCCGAGACCTCGCCGGCCGGTCCGCGCCGACGTCGAGCGCTGGGCCGGCCTGGTGGAGGGCCGCGGGGCGTGCAACCATCCGGACG
Source organism: uncultured Actinomycetes bacterium (assembly GCA_963758795.1). Taxonomy (GTDB): domain Bacteria; phylum Actinomycetota; class Actinomycetes; order Streptosporangiales; family Streptosporangiaceae; genus Palsa-504. The sequence goes on along the minus strand of CAVWXG010000014.1, from coordinate 266,261 downwards.
GCACGGTGCGGTTCGTCCGCAGTGCCCTGACGGTGTTCGCGCCGGAACTGAGCCGGCATGAAAAGGGCCAGTGCACGGCCACGAACCGCAGGCCGTTCCTGCCGCTGCCTAACGGCATCCCGACCAGCGAAGACGACTGGATCTGACCATGGCGCAAACCCTGGAAGCCCTGACGGTGAACCCGATCGACTGTACTGGGCACGGCGTCTGCGCCGAGCTGCTGCCCGAGCTGATCTGGCTCGACGAGTGGGGCTACCCCATCGTGGACCCGCGCCCGGTGCCGCCCCAGCTGGACCGCGAGGCCCGCCGCGCGGTGGCCGCCTGTCCCGCGCTCGCCCTCAAGCTGACGCGCAAGTAACGATCGTCAGCGTTAAGCCCCCCGGAACCCGGCGGACTAAAGAACGTCGTGGCCGGGGTGCGGGTCGGCCGGCACCGCGGGGATGCTGCCCAGACGTCCGGCCTGGTAGTCCTCGAAGGCCTGGACCAGCTCGGCGCGGGTGTTCATGACGAACGGCCCGTACGCGGCCACCGGCTCCCGGATGGGCTGCCCGCCGAGCAGCAGGATGTCCATATCCTGCCGAGGGCCTGCCGCGAACGTGATCGCATCGCCGGCCCCGAACACCGCCAGCTGCCCCATCTTCACGGGGCGCCTCTCCGGCCCCACGAACCCCTGACCGCTGAGGACGTACCCCAGCGCGTTGAAGTCGGCCGGCCACGGCAGTCGCACCTGCGCGCCCGCCGACACGGTGGCGTGCACCAGGGCGATCGGCGTGTGCGTCACGCCCGGCCCGTCATGCCCGCCGACCGACCCGGCGATCACCCTCAGCAGCGCCCCGCCGTCCGCGGAGGACAGCAGCGCGACCTGTCCGGCCCGGATGTCCTGGTACCGCGGCGGCGTCATCTTCAGCGTGGCCGGCAGGTTCACCCACAGCTGGAAGCCGTGGAACAGCCCGCCGCTGACCACCAGTTCCTCCGGCGGCGCCTCGATGTGCAGCAGGCCCGCGCCTGCCGTCATCCACTGGGTGTCGCCGTTGGTGATCAGGCCGCCGCCGCCGTTGGAGTCCTGGTGCTTGAACGTGCCGTCGATGATGTAGGTGACGGTCTCGAACCCGCGGTGCGGGTGCCACGGCGTGCCCTTGGGCTCTCCGGGGCCGTAGTCGACCTCACCCATCTGGTCCATGTGAATGAACGGGTCGAGCCGCGCCAGGTCAACTCCGGCGAAGGCGCGCCGCACCGGGAAGCCTTCGCCCTCGAAAGCGCTCGGGGCGGTGGTGACCGAGGTAACCTTCCTCTCGGTCTGGGTCACGTCGGGCGCTGGCACCCGCGGCAGGACGAGGATGTCGTCTACGGTGATCGCTGGCATGGGTTCCTCCTCAAGCTAGGTGCCAGCATAACAGTAGTTGAAATATCAATTATTCCGAACGGGCACGGCTGCACCCTCTGGCCAGCCGCTCGTTACCATGGGCAGTCCCTACGCCGAAGGTGAGCGAGCCTGAGATGGACTCCGATCAGATGCCGTCCTCCTACGCCCGCGCGGGCGTGGACGAGGAGCACGAGCAGGACGTGTTCGCCCGGGCGATGCGGCCATGGCTGGCCCGCACCAAGGTCAGGTCCCCGATGGTGACCCAGATCACCGGCCTGGCCAGCGGTTATTTCGCCACCTTGATGCACATCCCGCCCGGCCCGCCGATCGCGCTGACCACCGACGGCGTCGGCACCAAGATCCTGCTGGCCCGGCAGGCGAATCGCTGGGAGCCGATCGGGATCGACTGCGTGGCGAACAACGTCAACGACCTGATCTGCGTCGGCGCCGTGCCGCTGGCGTTGCTTGACTACATGGCCACCGACCGGATCGACGAAGCCGTGCTGGCGGAGGTGGCCCGCGGCCTGTACCTGGGCGCCTCCGACGCCGGGATCGCCATTCCGGGCGGCGAGATCGCCCAGATCGGCGCGATGCTGGCCAGCGCCGCGGGCGGGCCGCCCATGCTCGACCTGGTCGGCACCGCGATTGGCGCGGTCCCGCCCGGCCGGACTCCGGTCGACGGCTCGCGGGTCAGCCCCGGCGACGTCATCCTGGCCCTGCCCAGCTCCGGACTGCACAGCAACGGCTACTCCCTGGCCCGCCAGGCGCTGTTCGAGGCGGGCGGCCTCACCCTGGCCGACCAGGTGCCCGCCACCGGCCAGCGCCTCGACGATGCGCTGCTGGCGCCGACCCGGGTGTACGTCCGGGCCGCCGAGGCACTGTGGGAGGCGGACGTTGACCCCCGCGGCCTGGTGCACATCTCCGGCGGCGGCCTGCTCAACCTGGCCCGCCTCGCCGCCGACGTCTGCTACGAACTCGACGCGCTGCCGTCCCCGCCGCCCATCTTCGCGCTGATCGCCGAGGCGGGCGCGATCCCGTCCGCGGCCATGTACGCCACCTTCAACATGGGCACCGGTTTCTGCGTCGTGGTGTCCCCGTCCGAGCAGCAGACCGCCATCGACGCGCTCAAGCGCGCCGGTGCAGACCCGATCCGGATAGGCGTCGTCACCGACCGCCCCGGCCGCAGCGTCGTCCTGCCCGCCGCAGGCCTGACCGGCCGCGGCGACACCTTCCAGCTCAGCTAAGACCGCACTGCACGCCGGGTAACGCGCGCGGGCCGCCGCCGCGCGGCCGCGCCAAGGGAAGGACCAAGCCGTGGTTCATGTGCATAACTTCGCCAATGGGGCGCTGAATCCGGTGCCCGCCTACGTGATGTCGTGCGTCGGCTGTTTCCTGGGCCTGCGGTGCGCCACGCGGAGCAACGCCTCCCAGGGCGCCGCCAAGGCCCGCTGGCTGGTCCTGGCCACGGTGGCGATCGCCACCACGGGCATCTGGGTGATGCATTTCATCGCCATGCTCGGGTTCGCCATCCCCGGGCAGACCATCCGGTACAGCGTGCCGGTCACCCTGCTGTCCATGCTGATCGCGGTCGTGGTCGTGGGGGCCGGGCTGTTCATCACCGGGTTCAGCCGTCGCGGCGGAGCTCGGCCGCTGCTGGCCGGCGGGCTGGCGGTAGGGCTGGGCGTGGCCAGCATGCACTACCTGGCACCAGAATCAGAGTCAGTACCGGGATCGCGGTCAGCGCCAGGACGACGGCCGCCCCGAGTGGGAAGCTTCGCCGGAGCAGGAAGCTGCCCCGGAGCCAGGGAGCCTGTTCCGCCCGCGCCATTCGCGCCCGCCGCAGGAATAAGGGCCCTCGGTCTGTCCCCGGTCATGGGTGCGGCGGGGCCCCGGCCGATGATCGCTTAGCCCCTCGCGCGATACGGTCTAAGTATGGATGTCCGTGACTATGTGGAGGCGAACGCGCGCGAGTTCATCGACGCGCTCAAGCAGTGGCTGACGATCCCTTCCATCTCGGCTGACCCTGACCACCACGCCGATGTGCGGCGCAGCGCCGACTGGCTGGCCGGCTACCTGCGTACGGCCGGGTTCCCGATCGCCGAGGTTTGGCAGACCGCCCCGGACGGACTGCCCGCCGTCTACGCCGAGTGGCCCGCCGCCGGGCCTGACCCGAAAACCGCGCCCGCCGTCCTGGTCTACGGTCACCACGACGTCCAGCCGGTCGAGCCGTTGGAGGAGTGGGACAGCCCGCCCTTCTCACCCGCCGAACGCGACGGCCTTCTCCTGGCCCGGGGCGCTTCCGATGACAAGGGGCAGGTGTTGTTCCACGCCCTCGGCGTCCGCGCCGCCCTGACCGCTCACGGCGCCGCGGCGCCCCCGGTCACGATCAAGCTGCTGGTCGAGGGCGAGGAAGAGTCCGGCTCTGAGCACTTCGCCGATCTGGTCCGGCGCGAGCGCGAGCGGCTGGCGTGCGACGTGATCGTGATCAGCGACACCACCATGTGGGCCGCCGACGTGCCGTCTATGTGCACCGGCATGCGCGGGCTGGCCTCGGTCGAGGTGACGCTGACCGGCCCCGTCCGTGACCTGCACTCCGGCTCGTTCGGCGGCGGCGTGCCGAACCCGCTGCACGCGATGGCGTCCCTGCTGGCCGGCCTGCACGACGAGCAGGGTCGCGTCACCCTGCCCCGCTTCTATGACCAGGTGCTGCCGCTGTCGCCGGAGGAAAGGGACCTGCTCGCCCGGCTGCCATTCGACGAGAAGCAGTGGCTGGCCGAGGCGGGCGAAAGCGGCGCCGCCGTCGGCGAGCAGGGCTTCAGCACGCTGGAGCGGATCTGGGCCCGGCCGACCGCCGAGGTCAACGGCATGTGGGGCGGTCACACCGGGTCCGGCGGGAAGACGATTATCCCGAAGTCAGCGCACGCCAAGATCTCCTTCCGGCTGGTCGCGGACCAGGACCCCGCCGACGTGGGGGAGGCCTTCACCGAATTCGTCGCCGCCCGCACGCCGGACGGCCTGACCGCCGAGGTGACCATCCAGTCCGGAGTGCGGCCCTGTCACTCGCCGATCACCTCGCCCGCCGTGCTCGCCGGCCGGCGCGCGATGCAGCGGGCGTTCGGCCGCGAGGTGCTGTTCACCAAGGAAGGCGGCAGCGGCCCGGAAGCGGACCTGGCCGAGATCCTGCAGGCGCCGCTGGTGTTCATCGCGGTCGGCCTGGATTCAGACAAGATCCACGCCCCGAACGAGAAGGTGGACCTGTCGCTGCTGCTGCGGGGCGCCGAGGCCTCGGCGTACCTGTGGGACGAACTAGCTGGCGCGGACCTTCGGTGACACCCCTCGGAGCGCTGGCGTTGGCTCGAGGGACGGTGGACCGTATTACCGCCAAGCGGTCCGACCAGGACTGGCTCGACGCGGCCTGGAAGGATCCGCGCACCCGCGCGCTGGTGGTATCCGGTGGGCGGGCGCTGGTGCGGCTGGACAACGAGCACGCCGAGCTGGTCTTCCTCTCGCCGCCCGAGGCGCCCGAGGGCCTGCGTATGCTGCTCGGCCAGGATACCGATGACGTCGTCTATTTCGGCGTGAACGGCGAGCTCCCCGCGCTAGCCGGGGAGCGGCAAGACGTGCACGCGGTCTCGCTACGCGAGGTGGGGTCGCTGCTCGGGGACCGCGACGCGGGATTGTTCACCCATGCGGTGGCGCTGGCCAACTGGCACGATACGCACACGCACTGCCCGCTGGATGGCACGCCCACGGTGCCTGCCCTCGGCGGGCACTCGACCGTGTGCCCGAAGGACGGCAGCGAGCACTTCCCGCGGACCGATCCCGCCGTCATCATGCTGGTGACCGATCCGGATGACCGTTGCCTGCTGGCCAGGAACGTGGCCTGGCCCGGCCGCCGGGTGTCGATCCTGGCCGGGTTCGTGGACCCAGGCGAGTCCGCCGAGCAGGCCGTAGTCCGTGAGGTCGCCGAGGAAACCGGGATCACGGTGCGCAACGTCCAGTATCTCGGCAGCCAGCCCTGGCCCATGCCACGCAGCCTGATGCTCGGCTTCCGGGCCGACGCTCCGGCGGGCCAGGTCATTTCCGTGGACCACGAGGAGCTCGCCGAGGCGCACTGGTTCAGCCGTGACGAGCTGCTCGCCGCCATCGAGGCCCGCGAGATCGCGCTGCCGCCGTCGGTGTCGATCGCCCGGCACATCATCGAGTCCTGGTTCGGCGGCCCGCTCCCGTCCACCTGGACCGAGCCGCCCCCCTCCGCCTAGCCCGCCCGCTCCCGTCGCCATAAGGTGTCGAGCGTGAACGTGGACTCGACGGGACAACCGCGAACCAACTGGGCGGGCAACATCACCTACGGCGCTGCCGACTTTTACCGCCCGGCCACCATCAGCCAGCTCCAGGGCGTCGTCGCACGGGCCGCCCAGATCAGGGTGCTAGCCACCGGCCATTCCTTCAACGACATGGCCGATTCGCCTGGCGCCCAGGTCAGTCTCGCTGACCTGATCCCGGACGTAGAAGTGGACTCCGCGGTCGGCCTGGTCCGGGTCCCGGCCGGCCTGAGCTACGGGCAGCTCGCCCCGCGTCTGGACGACAAGGGCTTCGCGCTGCGCAACATGGCCTCGCTGCCGCATATCTCGGTGGCCGGAGCCTGCGCGACCGCCACGCACGGCTCGGGCCTGGCCAACCAGAACCTCGCCGCGTCCATCACCGCCCTCGAGTTCGTCACCGCCGAAGGCGACCTCGTGGAGCTCAGCCGCGGCGATGACTCATTCCCCGGTGCCGTCGTGCACCTGGGCGCCCTGGGCGTGGTCACCCGCCTGGTCCTGGAGACGGTGCCGTCCTTCGAAGTCAGCCAGTGGGTGTACGAGGACCTTCCGCTCGAAGTGCTCGACGATCACTTCACCGAGATCATGTCCAGCGGCTACAGCGTCAGCATGTTCACCGACTGGCGCGCCCCGCGGCTAACCCAGGTCTGGATCAAGCAGCTCCACGACGACCTCAACCCGTACGCCACCCCCGTCCCGCTCGCCGCTACGGCCCCGCCGGTCGCCGAAGCCCCGTGGTTCGCCGCCACGCCCGCCGCCGGCGAGCGTAACCCGGTGCCCGGCGCATCGGCCGACTCGTGCACTTCGCAGCTCGGCGTGCCCGGCCGGTGGTACGAGCGGCTGCCGCATTTCCGCCCCGACTTCACCCCTAGCGCGGGTGACGAGCTGCAGTCCGAGTTCCTGCTCCCCATCGAGCACGCGGTGGCCGCCATCCACGCGCTGAACCAGATCAGCGACAGCCTCGCCCCGGTGACGCTGATCTCCGAGTTCCGTGTCACCGGGGCGGATGAGCTCTGGCTGAGCCCGTCCTACCGGCAGGACACCGTGGCGTTCCACTTCACCTTGGTCCCCGACACGGCCGCGGTGCTGCCGGTGGTGAGGCTGGTGGAGCGGGAGCTGGCCCCGTTCGCCGCCCGCCCCCACTGGGGCAAGGTCTTCACGGCTACGCCCGAGGCCCTGCATGCCCGCTACGAGCGGCTGCCGGACTTCCTGACCCTCGCCCGACACTACGACCCCACCGGTAAGTTCCGCAACGCCTACACCGCCCGCTACCTAGCCCGCTAACCATCCCCCTCCCACCCCTCCCGCCATCAGCCCCTCCCGTCCCTCCGGTCCCTCCAGCCCCTCCCGTCCCTCCAGCCCCTCCCGTCCCTCCGGTCCCTCCAGCCCCTCCGGCTATCAGCCCCTGCAGGGTTTCTTGTGCATGGTTGTGGCACCCTGCACATAATAGTGTGCAGAATGTCACAACCATGCACTAATACGTCCTCTTTCCCGATGGAGCAGTGGCTTCTGATCTTGGTGTGACCGCAGTGACGGCTCGGAGGCTCATCTGCCCGCCGCTCGCTCCGCAAGGATGCGGGACCGTTGTCCAATGGCAACCTTAAGTGTTCGCTTGAACACTTTCCGTGCGATCCACGGCAAGCTAACCTAGCTCCGTGTCGCCAAACGGGACCGCCGCCTACCAAGCCCTAACCGACTTGCCGCCGCTGGTAGAACGCGCCGTGAACCTGGCCCGGCAGGAAGGCTTCGCCAACTCCTGCCGCCCAGAACACGGCCGTCTGCTGTTCGCGCTGGCGGCGGGCGCTGAGGTAATCGGCGAGACCGGGACCGGCTGCGGGATAGGGCTGGCCTGGCTAGCGTCGGGCGCACGCCCCGGGGCCAGGCTGGTCAGCGTCGAACTGGACGCCGCCCGGGCCCAGCGGGCGGCGGCGCTGTTCTCCGGCTGCCCGCAGGTTACGGTCCGGCAGGGCGACTGGTCGCAGATCTACTCCTACGGCCCCTTCGACCTGCTGGTGCTGGACGGCGGAGCGCACGGCAAGTCCGGCGCTCGGCCAGCGGACCCGGACACCCTGCTCCGGCCGGGCGGCACGCTGGTCATCGATGACCTCACCCCGGCCCGGGACTGGCCGCCGCGTTTCGCCGGCCGGGTCGACGAGGCCCGGATGCACTGGCTGGGCTATTCCGGTCTCGACGCGACCGAGCTACGGCTCGCCCCGGACCTGGCCGCCCTCGTGGCCACTCGCCGCTTCCCCGCAACCCGGTGAGCCCGCAACCCCCCAGCCCCGCAACCCCCCAGCCCCCCAACCCCCCACCGTCGGCCCGCCCGCCAGGTCAGCTGCCGTCGCGAAGGTCCTTCGGCGCCCCAGCCCGGAACGTGATGTGGTCGAACGTAGTCGCGCAGCCCTCGCCGGCCGGGGATTGCGCCAGGAAGCCGACCCGGACCAGCTCGGCAGGGTCCCCGCTGAGCGCGAAGTAGCGCAGCAGCCGCCACCAGGCGCCGTCGGTCGACGCGTGGAAGGCCCAGGCCCCTCCGTACCGCGTGATCCTGAGCCACAAGGTGTTGCCGTCCACCTCGAAGGAGTTGCAGTCGTCGGAGATTCCCTTGGTCACGACCGTGACCGCGGTCGGCTGCCGCTGCGGAGAGTACTCGAAGCAGAGCTTGGCCCAGTGCCGCTCGCGGGCGTGCAGCAAGAGTGCGCCCGCGTCGTACATGCTGCCGAACTCCACGCTGACCTGCGCCGCGAGCGTGAAGTCGCCGGCCGGCGGCAAGCCCGCGAACCGGCCTGCGTCGGAAAGCTGATCCAGCTCGGTCCCGGCCGGATCGATGAACAGGTCGGTTCCCGCTTCGGCGGTCAGCGTCAGCACACCCCGCACCACCCGGCAGCCAGCAGGCGGGTTCCCGGCCGGCTCGAGCGGAAATGGCAAACTGGGCAATTTCAATGCGGCCACGCCGGTTAGTTTGCCACGCCTTCCGGACCTAACGAACCGGCCGTCCCGCGCCCGCCACGGGACGCACCTGGACGAGGGCCTGACCGTGCTGAGCCGGCGCGGCGCCGATTCTGCCCCTCGACGCCGACGGCAAGCCGACGCAGCCGGACGCCGCGACGGTCGGCGAGATCAGCGCGTTCCTGCGCGAGCGCCGCGCCGCGGCCGGACTCGCATCCGAGCCGTTCGACCTGGCTATGTCGGGCGCGAGCCCGGTCGATCCGACGGCCGCGGCGGACCTGCTCGGGTCACTCGAACAGGCCGGCGCGACCTGGTGGCAAGAGTGCGACTATGCCGCCGGTCCGGCGGCAGGTAGTGGTGGGAGACGCGGCTTGTCGCCGCGCGCCCCGACCCGCCGCAGGTAGGCCATGAAGTCGGCCGCGGTAAACAGCGCTTCCCCGGCGTGCTTGCCCGCGAAGTTCGGGTAACTGGCGGTCGGCACGACGGCCCATTTTACGGCAGGAAAACCGGTTGCCCGCGACGCGCCAGACTGCTGTAATGCCCGCAGGACCAGACCAGGGAGAAACCCGCCATGCGCAGGACGTCCATGTCAGCTCAGCAGCGATTTGCCGCCTATGCAGAGGACCTGACCTTCCGTGCGAACGCTCAACCTGGGGATCCTGGCGCATGTTGACGCCGGTAAGACCAGCCTGACCGAGCGGCTGCTCTTTGCCGCCGGCGTCATCGACCAGATCGGCCGCGTCGATGACGGCAGTACCCAGACCGACACCCTGGCCCTGGAACGGCAGCGCGGCATCACGATCAAGGCCGCGGTCGTTTCCTTCGTCCTGGACGACGTAACGGTCAACCTGATCGACACTCCCGGTCACCCGGATTTCATCGCCGAGGTGGACCGTGCGCTGAGCGTGCTCGACGGCGCCGTGCTGGTCATCTCCGCCGTCGAGGGCGTGCAGGCGCAGACCCGGGTGTTGATGCGGGCGCTGCGACGGCTGCGGATTCCGGTGCTCATCTTCGTCAACAAGATCGACAGGTCCGGCGCGGCTTACGACTCCGTGCTGCGAAGCATCTCGGTCCGGCTGACCCCGGCTGCCGCCGAGGGCGACCCCGGCGCCCCGCCCTCCGGCACGGTCTTCAAGGTCGACCGCGGCCCGGCCGGGGAGAAGGTCGCCTACGTCCGGATGTTCGCCGGCACCGTCCGGGTCCGGGACCGGCTGCCGATCCGCCGCGAGCAGCTAAGCACCGCCCGCAACAGCACCGCCCGCAGCAACACCGCTCGGGACAGCACCGCCCGGAGCAGCACCGCGCGGAACAGCACTGCGCAGACCGTCACTGCCGTGAGCGTCTTCGAGTGCGGATCGGCCGTGCGCCGCGACTCGGTCGCGGCGGGGCAGATCGGCCAGCTGCGCGGCCTATCCGACGTCCGGATCGGCGATGTCATCGGGGTGGCGCGCTCACCGGAAGGCGGTCAGTTCCCGCCGCCCACGCTGGAGGCGGTCGTCGTGCCCGCCCGCCGGGCCGACCAGGGCGCGCTGTACGCGGCGCTGGTCCAGCTGGCCGAGCAGATCCGCTGATCAACCTTCGCCAGGACGACGCCAGGCAGGAGCTATCGGTCTCGCTCTACGGCGAGGTCCAGAAGGAAGTCATCCAGGCCACGCTGGCCGATGAGTTCGGCATCGCCGTGGGGTTCCGCGAGACCACGGTCATCTGCATCGAGCGGCAGGCCGGCCTCGGGGCCGCCGTGGACCGGATCGGCGATCCGGACAACCCGTTCCTGGCCACGGTCGGGCTGCGCGTTGACCCGGCGCCGCCCGGCTCCGGGCTGAGCTTCCGGCTGGCAATCGAGCTCGGCGCGCTGCCGCTTTCGTCCCTGCGGGCCGTCGAGGACACCGTGCACGCGACGCTGCGGCAAGGACTCCGCGGCTGGCAGGTCACCGACGCCACGGTCACCCTCACCCACTCTGGCTACTACCCGCGGCAGAGCCACGCCCACGCCCACTTCGACAAGGCTATGTCCAGCACCGGCGCCGACTTCCGCGGCCTCACGCCGCTGGTCCTGATGAGCGCGCTGCGGCAGGCGGGCACCCATGTGTACGAGCCGGTCCAGCGTTTCCGGCTCGAGGTGCCCGCAGACCTGCTCGGGCGCGCGCTGCCCGCCCTGTCCCGGCTGAGCGCCATACCCGAGCTGCCCGAGATGCTCGGGCCGGCCTGTGTAATTGAAGGCGAGATCCGAACGGCCCGGCTGCGTGCCCTCGAACAGCTGCTGCCCGCCCTGACCCAGGGCGAGGGCACGCTCGAGTGCGTCTTCGACCGATACGAGCGAGTCGGCGGCCCAGCGCCCAGCCGACCGCGGTCAGATCACGATCCGCTCAACCGCCTGGAATACCTTAGGCACGTCACGCGCTAGGTCCGCCGGACCGTCGCGATGAGCGCGAGGACGGCCAATGGCACGACCACTAGTCCGGCGAGCGCCCAGCCCAGCCCGAACGCCTGCGCCGTCAGCCCCACGGCCAGCGGCCCGAGCCCGCCGGCCAGCCCGGCCGCGCTGCTCAGCGTCACCGCCGCCGAACTGCGCCCCGGCAGGCTGCCGTACAGCCGCGCCTGCAGCAGCGGGTACCACGGTGCGCTGGCCGCGCTTAGCACAGCCAGCATCGCCAGCTTGGGCGCGACTCCCGGCACCAGCAGGAAACCCGGGTAGAGTAGGGCCGCGGCGGCTGCGGTGGCGCGCAGGACGGTGAGATCGCCGACCCGCTCGAGGATCACGATGAGGGCGCTGCCCCCGGCCAAACAGGCACCGGCCCTGATCGCGATGGCCAGCGCCGCGATAGCTGGCCGCAGCTGCTCGACGTCCACCAGGTACAGCGCGAGGAACCCAGTGAGGACGTCCCCCAGTAGGTCGGCCACCTGGAGCAGGACCAGCCAGCGAACCGTGCCCCAGTCCCGCAGCGCCTCGAGCACCTCCCGGCCCCGCACCCTCCAAGCCCGCCCCTCAGCTTCCCCGCCCGCGTCGGCTGCCCCGTCTGCCCCAGTTACCTTGTTCGCCTCAGTCACCTCGCATGCCCCGGCAGCCACGACCGCCCCAGTCTCCGTGCCCGTTCCGGCGGCTTGCGGTCCCCGCAGCCAGCGGCCGAGCCACGCGAGGGCGGCCAGTACGGCGAGCACCAGGTAGACGTCCCGCCACCCGCCGCCGCTGGCCAGCACGGCCGTGAGCAGCAGGGGCCCGGCGACCGCCCCGATCGATCCGGCCAGCTCCCACCGGGCCATCACCTGGGCATGTCGGTCCGGCCAGGTATCCATCAGCTCGGCCTGGGTAAGTGACACGAACGCGCCCGAGGCCGGGTAGAAGGCGACGAAGGCACCCAGCAGCACCGCGAAGGACCGGGCTGAAGCGACGCCGAGCAGCGTGAGCACGAAGACGCCGCCGCCGCCGAGGATAGCCAGCCGCCGCCGCCTTCCCTCGCCGGCGAGCACACCGAGCGGCAGCTCGAGCAGACCGCCGACCAGCAGCGGCACCGAAGCCAGTAGTCCGATCTGCTCGTAGCTCAGAGAAAGGTCGTGCCGGATAAGAGGAAGCGCCGCGCCCTTGGAGCCGTCAACCAGCTCGTCGGCCAGTTCCACCGCGAGCGCAACCGCCAGCACGGGAAGCGCAGGCCTTCAACGTCAAGTGAAACCCATGCCGGAAATGGTACGCCGCGAGCACCAGCGGTTCAGCGGCGGTTCGGTTCAGCGGCGGTTCTCGGTGCGCCAGACCATGCGCAGGCCGGACCAGTCGTCGTCGATCGCCGCCACCTTGACGTCGACCAGCCCGATCGGGAGCGCATGCGCGCGGATGACGTTGTCGGTGATGTCGCTGCGGTGCCCGGCCGCCCGGCGCGGCCAGGCCAGCCAGAGCCCGCCCGCGGGATAGATGCGCCGGGCGAGATCATCGAGCTGCCCCGCGATGTCGTCCGCGCGGGTGAAAAAGGCGATGACGACGTCGGCGCGGCCGTCGGCATCGGCGCCGGCCAGGCCGGCTGGCGGGTCGGCGAGGGCCCAGCCGGGCGGAGGATGATACAGATGGACCCGCTGTTCCGGTTTGAGCCCGAGCTTGACCGCCTGCGGACGGCCCGAGTATCCAGCCGTCACCGGGTCACCAGCGATGAGTTGACGGTCCCGCCTGCGTCTATCCCGCGGGTGCGAATCGGTCCCATAGACAGGAGCATGACATGTTCGAGAACACCAGGGCGTTCAGTGGGTTCGCCGTCGACGACCTCGAGGCGGCGAAGAAGTTCTACGGCGAGGTGCTCGGGCTGAAGACATCCGAGCAGTACGGCCTGCTGACCCTGCACCTGGCTGGCGACCGCGACACGCTGGTCTACCCCAAGCCCGATCATGCACCCGCGACCTACACGATCCTCAACTTCGCCGTCGATGACATCGACACGGCCGTGGACGAACTGATCAGCCGGGGCGTCGAGCTGGAGAAATATGACGGCCACGGCCAGGACGACAAGGGCATCAACCGGGCCGGCGGACCCTACATCGCCTGGTTCAAGGACCCAGCCGGCAACATCCTCGCCGTCCTCCAGGAACGCTGATCCCAGGCGCTCTCCACCGCGGCAGCTCTCGGTGCCCGACGCCTTCCCGTCCTTGCGGTGATCCCATGAGTCAAAGCCACGCGGTCCGCTGGTAACCCCGCCGCGCGCAAACCTGGCAATTCGGACAGGGAGAGCCACCTCGTGCCCGCTTCAAGCGGGCCGAGATGGTCGTCGTGTAGCTACCCCCTAGCCGGACGGGCGGTAACGACACACGACGATCGAGCGAGCGGCGCGCGCGGGCCAAAAACCCAGCCAATGTCGGCTTTAGGCAAGCCGAGATAATTATCGTGTGTCACTACATCCCTCCGGCGGACATTCCGAAATTAACTGAGTTTCCGGCGTGTCGCGTGCCAGGATGCTGGTATGAGCGCGAATCCTGAGCTGGTGGAGCTTCTCGGGCCGGAGCTGGAGCTGCTGCTGCCGGAGCTGGATGAGAAGTCCCGGCGGCTGACGCTGGGCGCGGTGGCCCGGGCGGCCGGGGACGGCGGGATCGGCGCGGTGGCCAAGGTGAGCGGGGCGTCGTGGCAGACGGTGGCGGACGGCGCGGCGGAGCTGGCCTCCGGGCTGGTGGCCCCGGCCGGGCGGGTGCGCCTGGCCGGGCGCGGGCCGCAAGAAGCTCGCCGAGACCGACCCGGGCCTGGTGCCCGCGCTGCTGGCCCTGGTGGAGGACTCCACCCGGGGTGATCCGGAATCGCCGCTGACCTGGACGACCAGGAGCGCGAAGCACCTGGCAGATGAGCTGACCGCGCAGGGGCACCGGTGCAGCCCGCAGACCGCGTGGCGGCTGCTGCGCGGGCAGGGGTTCAGCCTGCAGGCCAACGCCAAGGTGATCGAAGGCAGGCAGCATCCGGACCGGGACGCCCAGTTCCGGTATATCGCCGCGCAGGCGAAGGAGTACCTGGCCGCCGGGGATCCGGTGATCAGCGTGGATGCCAAGAAGAAGGAGCAGGTCGGGCCGTACGGCAATGCCGGGCAGGAGTGGCGCCCGGCCGGGGATCCGGTGGCCGTCCGCGACCATGACTTCCCCGATGCCGAGCTGGGCAAGGTGACCCCGTACGGGATCTACGACGTGGCCGCCAACGCCGGGTTCGTGAACGTGGGCACCGACCATGACACCGCGGCGTTCGCGGTGGAATCGGTCCGCTGCTGGTGGGACACCCTGGGCAGGGACCGTTACCCCGGCGCCCGGCGGCTGCTGGTCACCGCCGATGCCGGCGGCTCCAACGGGTACCGGACCGGGGCCTGGAAGACCGGGCTGGCGGACCTGGCCAGGGCAACCGGCCTGGAGATCACGGTCTGCCATTTCCCGCCCGGTACCTCCAAGTGGAACAAGATCGAGCACCGGCTGTTCTCCCAGATCTCCCGCAACTGGCGGGCCCGGCCGCTGACCAGCCACGAGGTCATCATCAAGACCATCGCCGCGACCACCACCACGACCGGGCTCACGGTCACCGCCGCCCTGGACGAACGCGCTTACCCCACCGGGATCCGGGTCCCCGCCGCGCAGGTCAGCGCACTGCAAGACGCAGGCGCCTTAACACCGCACCGGTTCCACGGCCACTGGAACTACACCATCAGCCCGGCCGCTCCCGTCCCGCCGCCGGCCCCGCCCGCCCCGGCCCCGGCCAGCCTCCTGACCCAGACCCTGTGCCACCCGGCGCTGACCGGCATGTCCCGCCAGGACTTCGCCGCCCTGGCCGCCGCCCTGGAAATCCCCTTCGCCGCCGCCCGCGAGCAGCGCCTGCACCTGGACCGCGGCGGGGCCCGCCGCGGCTGGCGCAAAGGCCCCGCCGCCCCCCTCAAGCTCAGCCTGCCCGCCTACCTGCTGGCCGCGATACTCCGCTACCGCCTCGGCATGACCTGCCAGCACATCGCCGCCGTCTTCGGCGTCGATCACTCCACCATCAGCGTCGTCACCCGCCACATCGCGGACCTGCTCCGCCGCGACGGCACCGTCATCACCCCCGGCCCGGACCGGCTCCGCACCGCCGCGGACCTGCGCCGCCACGCCGCCGCCGCCGGCATCACCATCCCCTGGCCGCCCCCCGCAGATACCACATCACAGCCCCGCGACACACCGTAAACTCATCTTATTTTGGAATTCTGACCCGGCGGGATGTAGTGACACACGATAAGCGAGCGACCGGTACGCGAAGGTGAAATGCACCTAATGCCGGGCAGGGCAAGCCCCAGATCGTCGGCACCCGTGCTGACGGCGAAGAACCCGGGCGTTGCGCGAAAACGGAGGCCGCCCGGTGCGCGAAAACGGAGGCCCGCCCGGTGCGCGAAAACGGAGGCCCGCCCGGTGCGCGAAAGCGGGCGGCTAGCCGGTGCCTGAAAGGGGGGGTTAACCGGTGTGCGCGACGCCCGCGTGAGCGCTAGCATACTCAGTATGCTACTCAATAGAGTTACGCGATGAGCGTCCGGCACGCGTTGCTCGCGCTGCTGAGCGAGGGACCCAAATACGGACTTCAGCTCCGCGAGGAGTTCGAGGCGCGGACCGGCGAGGTCTGGCCGCTGAACGTGGGCCAGGTGTACACGACCCTGCAGCGGCTGGAGCGGGACGGGCTGGTCGAGTCCGACTCCGCTGAGCAAGACGGCCCGCAGAAGGGCTTCCGGATCACGGTGCGCGGCACCGAAGAGCTGGCCGGATGGCTGCGCACCCCGCCGGACCTGGCTTCCCCGCCCCGCGACGAGCTGGTGATGAAGGTGCTGGTGGCCCTGCGGGTGCCGGGCACCGATGTGCGGGACGTGATCCAGGTGCACCGCAGGTACCTGGTGGAGCTGATGCAGCAGTGGACGCGGATCAAGGAATCCGAGGCCGAGTCCGATATGAACCTGGCCCTAGTGGTGGACGCGGAACTGTTCCGGCTCGATGCCCTGGTCCGCTGGCTGGATGCCGCGGACGGGCGGATCAAGCGGGCCGCCGTCGAAACGCCAGACGCGCCACCCGCCAAAAACGCAAAAGACATACCAGAAACAGCAAGCCCGGCAGGCCCGCCACCGCCGTCCTTGCCCAGGCGGCGCCGCCGGGCCGGAGCAGGCCGATGAGAACTGGCGGTAAACCCCAGCGCCAAAACCAAACCCGGTGCCAAAACCAAACGCAGTGCAAAGACCAAACCCAGTGCAAAGACCAAACCAAAGCCGGAACCCGAACCAGAACTAGAACCAAAGCCGAACAAAAATACGAATTCAGGACGGGGGCAGTGCTATGAGCCTGCTCGAGATGCGCCACGTGTCACGGGTCTACGGTCAGGGGGCCGCCGAGGTGCGGGCGTTGCACGACATCAACCTCGACGTCGACGCCGGGATGATGGTCGCGGTGATGGGACCGAGCGGATCGGGGAAGTCCACGCTGCTGACCATCGCCGGCAGCCTGGAAGATCCCAGCGGCGGCGAGGTCCGGGTCTGCGGCCAGGAGCTGACGACGCTGCCGCGCAACGCCAAGGCGCGGCTGCGGCGCCAAACGATCGGGTACGTGTTCCAGGATTTCAACCTATTGCCCGGACTGACCGCGGCGGAGAACGTTGCGCTGCCGCTCGAGCTTGACGGCATGCCCGCCAGGAGGGCGCGCGCGGCCGGGATGGCGAGCCTGGAGGCGCTTGGCCTGGGCGACCGGGCCGCCCACTTCCCCGACCAGATGTCCGGCGGCGAGCGGCAGCGGGTGGCGATCGCCCGCGCCGTGGTCGGCGAACGCCAGCTGCTGCTGGCCGACGAGCCGTCGGGCGCTCTGGATTCGACCAACGGCGAGGCGGTCATGCGGCTGATCCACGCCGCGTGCAAGCGGGGCCTGGCCGCGGTGGTCGTGACCCACGACGCCCAACTGGCCTCGTGGGCCGACCGGGTGGTGTTCCTGCGCGACGGCCGGGTGACCGACCAGACCGTACCCGCGCCGGGCCCAGAATCGCTGCTCACGCCGGGACCGCGCCAGCAGGGACCGGGCCGGTGAGCACCGCCCACGCACGTACCGGGCGGCGCGAACGGCCGGCTCGGGCGGGAACATCAAACGGGGGCGTTCCCGCCCGCCGCGCCGTGATCCGCTGGGGGTGGCGGATGTTCCGCCGCGAGTGGCGCCAGCAGCTTCTGGTCCTGGCCCTGATCGTGGTCGCGCTGGGCGCCACCGTCCTCGGCGCGGCGATAGCCACCAACACGCCACCGCCGGCCGGCGCGGGCTTCGGCACCGCACAAGACATGGCCACGTTCGGCGGCGGCCCGAAACTGGCCAGCCAGATCGCCGCACTACAACGCCGCGTCGGCCGCGTGGACGTCATCGAGAACCAGACCATCGCCATCCCGGGCTCGATCAATACCTACGACCTGCGCGCCCAGGATCCGCACGGCGTGTTCGGCCAGCCCATGCTTTCTCTGGTGGCCGGGCAGTACCCGACCGGGCCGGGGCAGGTGGCCTTGACCCAGGGCGTGGCCACGACTCTCAACCTCAAGATCGGCGAGATGTGGCACCAGGGTGGACAGGTCCGCCAGGTCACCGGCATCGTGCAGAACCCGCAGAGCCTGCTGGACGAGTTCGCCCTCGTCGCACCGGGTCAGGTCGCCGCGCCAAGCCAGGTCACCGTGCTGTTCACCGCGCCAGGTACGACCATCGCCGCACTTGGCTCCCTCGGCCAGGACGTGGTAACCCGGCATGATGCGGTGGCCAGCAACCCGCTCAATCCCGAGACGATCGTGCTGGCGCTGGCTACGGTCGGCATGCTGTTCATCGCCCTGGTCGCGGTGGGCGGCTTCACGGTGCTGGCGCAGCGCCGGCTGCGCTCGCTCGGCATGCTCGGCGCCCTGGGCGCCACCGACCGGAACATCCGTCTTGTGGTCCAGGTCAACGGCGTCCTGGTGGGTGTCGTCGGCGCGCTGGCCGGGGCGGTCCTGGGCTTGGCCGCCTGGCTGGCCTACCGGCCGGAGCTGGAATCCAGTGCCCACCATCTGATCGGCCCGTTCCAGCTGCCATGGATCGTGATCGGCCCGGCGATGGCGCTGGCCGTGCTGGCCACCTACTTCGCCGCCTCCCGTCCGGCCCGCTCGATCACCAGGATCCCGATCGTCACCGCGCTGTCCGGGCGGCCCGCTCCGCCGAAGCAGGTGCACCGCTCGGCACTGCCCGGCGTTGCCCTCTTCGTCATCGCCGCGGCCTTGCTGTCCTATTCCGGCAAGAGTGCCAACGGAGGCGGGGCACCGGAACTCGTTTTCGGCCTCGTCCTGCTCATCGTCGCGATCCTCCTGCTGGCGCCCTTCTGCCTGATGATCCTGGCCCGTCTCGGGCGCCGCGCCCCGATCGCGATACGCCTGGCCCTGCGCGACCTGGCGCGGTACCGGGCCAGGTCGGGCTCGGCCCTGTCGGCCATCAGCCTCGGCGTCTTCATCGCCGCCCTGGTCTGCGTCCTGACCGCGCAGCGGTACGGGAACGTCCTGGACTACGCCGGGCCGAACCTGGCCTCGAACCAGATCATCGTGTACACCCCGCAGGGTGGCCCGGGAGGCGGCGGACCGGGCAACAAGCCGGTCGAATCCAGCGCGCCGGCGACCACCAGCACGCCGCCGTCCCAGGCCGCGACCGCCCGCGGCATCGCCGCGGCCATGGGCTCGCACGACGTCACCGAACTCGACCAGACCAGCGCCTCGCTCCAGCACGCCACGCCCGGACGTAGCTGGTCCGGGCCGGTGTTCGTGGCCACCCCGCAGCTCCTGGCGGCCTTCGGAATCAAGGCGTCCGACGTCAACCCCGATGCCGACGTCCTGACCATGCGCCCTGGCCTGTCCGGCGTCTCCCACCTGCAGCTCGTCTACGGCGGCTACTTCGCCCCAGGCGGCGCGGGAAACCCCGGCCCAGGCCACGGACCCAACGGACCCAACGGGCCCAACGGGCCCACCAGCTGGCCGTGCCCGAAGGGCCAGTGCGTGGCCAACCCGGTCATCCAGGAGGTCGGCGCCCTCCCGGCCGGCACGTCGGCCCCCAACACCGTGATCACCGAACACGCGATCGGTGAACTCGGCCTAAGTACCAGCATCAATGGCTGGCTCATCCAGACCCCGCACCCGCCCACCGCCGCCCAGATCACCCAGGCCAGGCTCACCGCCGGCGCGGCCGGCCTGACCATCGAGACCAAGAACAGCGCGCCTTCCTCGGCGGAGATCCTCAACTGGGCCACCGTGTTCGGGATCGTCCTCGCGCTGGGCATCCTGGCCATGACCATCGGCCTGCTCCGCAGCGAGACCGCCAGGGACCTGCGCACCCTGACCGCCACCGGGGCGAGCAGCTTCACCCGCCGGGAGCTGACCGCCGCGACCGCCTTCGCGCTGGCCCTGGGCGGTGCCGTCCTCGGCACGGTGGCGGCTTACGTCGCCGCCATCGGCTACGCCTGGGACAATCCCCTCGACGGCCTGTCCGAACTGTCCAACGTGCCGACCACGAACCTGCTGATCATCCTCGTGGGGATGCCGACGATCGCCGGGGCGGCGGCCCTGCTGCTGGCCGGACGCGAGCCGCCTGCCGTCGCCCACCAGCCGCTGGAGTGAGAAGCAGCGGCAGAGCAGGTACCACGCCTCGTTCGGTAACTAGATATTTAAACCGAACGGGGCGTGGCTCGACCACCCACCCACCCAACCGGCCGACCGGATCGGGGCTACGCCCGTAGCCCGGGTCCGGCGCGCCTGCCCTTGTCTTTCCCTTTGCCCTGGTCCTTGCGCTCGAGCATCTCCGCCGCGCCGCGGACCACGCAGCGCAGCGGGTCCTCGACCAGGACCGCGCCGATGCCGGCCGTGGTCTCGATCCGGCCGGCCAGGCCGGGCAGCAGCGAGCCGCCGCCGGCCAGCCGGACCTTGCCGCGGACCACGTCTTCGGCCAGCCCGGCCGGGATTTCCGACAGCATCTCGTACACCGCGGTGGCGATCGCCGAGACGATCGGCTCGAGCGCGGCTGCCACCAGGCCTCCGTACACGTACTCCGACCGCGGCATCCGCTGCGCCACGTCGAGGCCGACGACCTCGGCGAAGCCGTCGGCGCCGCCGGTGACGCCGAGCGTCATCTTCAGCTGCCGGGCCGCCCGCTGGCTGATGATCAGGCCAAGCTCGTTCCGCGCGGCCTGCATGATCGCCTCGTCCATCGCGTTGCCGGCCTTGCGCAGCGACCGGGACCGGACCGCCCGCCAGCCCGCCACCGCGGCGACCTCGGTCGTCCCGCCGCCGATGTCGACCACGAAGCCGCCCGCCCCGCCGGCGAGGTCGAATCCCGCCCCGGCCGCGGCGGCCACCGGCTCGTCGATCAGCCGCACGTGGTACCGGGGGCGCCGGACGCTGAGCGCGGCGATGATCGACCGGCGCTCGACTTGGGTGGCGCCGCTGGGCACACAGACCAGGGCGTTCGGCCGCAGCGGGCTGCCGCGCCGGCGGGACCGGCGGAGAAAGTCGTGCAGCATGGCGGCGGTCGCGTCCAGGTCCGCGACGACCCCGTCCCGCAGCGGGTGGATGACCTGGATTTCTTGCGGCTCCTTGTCGGCCAGGGCCTCCGCCGCCTCGCCCACCGCGGCCACCGTGCCGACGGCCGTGTCGATGGCGATCGCGGTTGGCTCCTCGAGCACGATTCCGCGCCCGGCCACCCAGACCAGCGTGTTCACGGTGCCGAGGTCGATCGCCACGCTACTTCGGAAGCGCATTTTGCTCCCCCTCTGTGGTAACGGTGGTGTGGTGCACGATATCGGAGTGTTAAGGTCATCCCGCGGAGGGAGTCGTTGATGCGGGTGCCGAGGCTGATCGTGGTGGCGGTAACTGCGTGCGGACTTACCGCCGCTGCGGTGGCAGCAGTCGGCCCCAGGTCGGGGTTGGTGTCGGCTGGGTCGGTGTCGCCTGGGTCGGTGTCGGCTGGGCCCGCGGGGTCGGTGTCGCCGGGGCTTTCGGCTCTGGCCGCTGTGACCGTATCGCCGGGCGTGATCCGTCTCGGCCACGCGCAATCCGGTCCTCCTAGCACCGCCGACTGCGAGAAATCCTACAAGGTCGCATGCTACATACCGGGGCAAATCCAACAGGCGTATCACTTGCCCGCGGTGTACGCCGGCGGCGTGACGGGTAAGGGCGCCACGATTGTCATCGTCGACTCCTACGGCTCGCCGACGATCAAGGGTGACCTGAGCGTGTTCGACCGCACGTTCGGCCTGCCGGCCCCGCCCTCGTTCCGGATCATCCAGCCCGCGGGCCAGGTGCCCCCCTACAACCCGAACAACTCCGACATGGTCGGCTGGGCGGGCGAGACCACGCTGGACGTGGAGTACGCGCACACGGTCGCGCCGGGCGCGAACGTGCTGCTGGTCGAGACGCCGGTCTCGGAAACCGAGGGAGTGCACGGCTTCCCGCAGATCGTCGAGGCCGAACAGTACGTGCTCAACCACCATCTCGGCGACGTGATCAGCCAGAGCTTCAGCGCCACCGAGCAGACCTTCCCGAACTTCTCCGCCGTGCAGGCCCTGCGCGGCGCCTACCAGCTGGCCGACAAGGACAAGGTCACGGTGCTGGCCGCCGCGGGCGACTCGGGCGCCGCCGACGTCGGGCTGGACGAGGCCACCTACTACCTGTTCCCGGTGACCTCGTGGCCGGACAGCGATCCCCTGGTGACCGGCATCGGCGGCACGCAGCTGCACTTCAACTCCGCGGGCCAGCCCACCGCGCCCACGGTGTGGAACGACACCTACAACCAGGCGACCAACACCTACGTCGACAGCGACGCGGGCCCGAACCCGCTCGCGGGCGGCGGCGGCACGTCCATCTTCTTCACCCGGCCCTGGTATCAGAACGGTGTGCGCAGCGTCGTCGGCGACCGCCGCGGCGTGCCCGACATCTCGATGAGCGCAGCCTGCAACGGGTCGGTGGACACCTACAGCACCTTTGGCGGCGCGCCGGCGGCTGGTCCCCGACGTGTGGCACCAGCGAGGCCACGCCGTTGTTCGCGGGCATCGTGGCCCTGGCGGACCAGGTGGCCGGGCATTCGCTCGGGCTGATCAACCCGGCCCTGTACCAGCTGTCGGCGACCCGCGCCCCCGGCATCGTGGACGTCACATCGGGCAACAACACGGTGTCGTTCAAGCAGGGCGGTCGCGAGCACACGGTGCATGGCTTCACCGCCCGGCCCGGCTACAGCCTGGCGGCCGGGGTCGGCACGGTGAACGCCGAGTACTTTGTCCCCGAACTTGCTTTTCTCGCCGGTCACTAAGACCCCATTTGATGCAGCGAGACGTGGTGCGTCGCGTTCGCCTACTTCTGACCCGCTAATACGGTCGAAGTAACCCCTGTTACCTCGCCGGGAAACGCTTCGGCTTAGTCGGCCGGAAGCGGGGCTTACCGGGCGTCCTGCGAGATACATTGGCAACGTGCAGTGGTGCGTTAACGTCAGGTGTCGCCCGCATAAGTACGCTGTGACCTCGCATTTCTCCGTGGAATCATCCACACCAGGGCCTGTCTGCGGCGAATATCCCTCGTCAGCCGGGGCAGTGGCCGGCTGCCCCACAGGGCGGCATGCTTTAGGAGAGGAAGACCGAGATGGAGGACGTGTTCGAAGTCCTGGCGACCGATCACGAGGAGATCAGGCAGGTACTGGCGGAGCTCGAGAAGGGCCCGACGGCGGCCACCGGCGCTGGCGAGGATCAGCTGATGCTGCGCAAGATGATGACCGAGGAGCTGATCGTCGAGGAAGCCAAGCACGACGAGATCGAGCGGACGGACCTGTGGCCGGCCGTGCGGATGCATGTCCCCGGCGGCGGCCAGCTCGCCGACCGGGCCATCTGCCAGCAGCTCGAGATCGGCGAACTACTCGCCGAGCTGAACAAGCTGGATGCGAGCGACCCGGAGTTCGAGGAGCTCCTGACGGCGTTCACCCGGGCGGGCCGGGCCCACTTCGACTTCGAGGAGGGGCACGTGTGGCCGAGGCTGCGTGCCGTTCTGCCCATGAAAGCGGCGACCGAAATGGGCCGCAAGATACTGCAGGGAAGGCGGGCCGCGCTCGAGCTGCCCCACCCGCGCGCGTCGGCGTCGCCCGGCGGCACCTGCTACGGCTCGTTTGGCTGAGAAAAAAATTCCGCTGCTGACGGGATCTGCAGTGGACCTTCAGCTATCTATCAGCTTTGTGGTGCTCACTAGAGATAAGCAGGACAGGCTAGGGTCCCGCCCCGCCGGTGCTGCCGCGCGCGCGACACAGACGTCCGACCTAAGGCTGATGACACATGCAGGATTACAGCGGCTACGGCCAGCCGCCCGCGGGAGACGGTGGTTTCGGCGGACCGACCTCGCCCTTTCCCCAAGGGCCCCCACCCCCGATGCCGCCACGGCCGCCGCGGCACCGGGTCGGCTTCCTGAGCTACCTGGCCGTGGCGGTTGCGGCCTGCGCCCTGGGGGCCGGCACGGTGGTCGCGCTGTACCACCCGACGTCAAGCGCCTCGGCGGCGCCGGCGCCCAGCATCAGTGCCGCGCCCGCGACGCCCGCCGCGCCGGACCCAAGTGCCCCGGGCAGCAGCCCGGTGCCGCTGCCCAGCACCGCGCCCGGGACGAGCGGCAGCGAGGCCGCGGTCCTGAAGAAGGTCGAGCCGAGCCTGGTCATCATCAGCACCACGCTGCAGTACACCAGCGAGCAGGCCGCGGGCACCGGCATGGTGCTCAATTCCAGCGGCCTGGTGCTCACCAACAACCACGTCATCGAGAACGCCACCAAGATCACCGCCACCTCGGTGGCGACGGGCAGGACCTACCCGGCCAAGGTGGTCGGCTACGACGTCACCGGCGACGTCGCCGAGATCCAGCTGCAGGGCGCGTCCGGCCTGGACCCGATCACGGCCGCCAATCCCGCCACGGTCAAGTCCGGGATCTCGGTGGTGGCCATGGGCAACGCCGAGGGGCAGAGCCAGATCATCCCCGCCACCGGCCAGGTCACCGGGCTTAACCAGACCATCACCGCCACCGATCAGGGCGGCACGGTCACCACCGAGACGCTGCACGGGATGATCGAGACCAACGCGAACATCGTGGCCGGCGACTCCGGCGGACCGCTGGCGAACACCGCGGGCCAGGTCATCGGGATGGACACCGCGGGCAACGACGTGAGCACCCCCGGGCAGCAGTCGGCGGCCGGGTTCGCCATCCCGATCCAAACGGCCGAGGCGGTCGCCAGCCAGATCTCCGCTGGCCAGGCCAGCTCCACGATCGCGATCGGGTACCCGCCCTTCATCGGGATCTACATCGGCCAGGGGACAAGCCCTAGCCCGACCGCCCAGGCTGAGCAGGAGCAGAACGTCGGCAACGGCTTCGGCGGCGGCGGTTTCGGCGGCAATGGCTTCGGCGGCTCAGGCAACGGCTTCGGCGGCTCAGGCAACGGGGACAACGCGGGCTGCTACACCAGCAACGCCGACCTGACCGTGCCGCAGACGATCGCCTCGGTGAACTCCGGCACACTGGTCCTCGGCACCATCTGCGGCAGCCCGGCCGCCTCCGCGGGCCTGACCGCGGGCTCGGTCATCACCGGGGTGAGCGGCCAGACGATCGGCTCCCCGCAGGACCTCACCAGCGTGGTTTCGAAGTACCAGCCCGGCGCCCAGATCCAGCTCACCTGGGTCACCCCCTCCGGCCAGACCAAGACCGGCACCATAACCCTCACCGCCGGCCCGCCCCTGTAACCCCGCCCGCCGGCCCGCCCCTATGACAAGCACGTGATCGTGTGACGCTGCTACCCCTGGGCGGGTAGCAGCGTCACACAATGACGTCCGTCGGCCTCAGGCCGCCTCCGGCAGCGTGGTCTGCTGGTGCTCGAAGAGGCCGATGATCTCCTCGACCGGCAGGTTCTTGGTCTCGGGCAGGAACTTCCAGATGAACGCGATGGCCAGCGCGGCCAGCCCGGCGAAGACCACCAGGACACCGCTCAGGCTGATGGCGTTCTGCGTCACCGGGAACGCCTCGATGACCAAGAAGTTGGCCAGCCAGTCGATCATCGCGCAGAACGCGGCCGCCTGGCCGCGGACCGCGGTGGGGAACACCTCGCCCTGCAGCGTCCAGCCGGTCCCGCCCACGCCGATCGCGAACGAGGCGATGAAGAAGTCCAGGCCGATCATGATCACGACGAGCCGGAACGTGCCGTGCGTGAGGGTCAGGCCGGCCGCCGCGACGAGGGCGAAGACGATCATCCCGGCGTACCCGCCCATGGACAGCTTCCGCCTGCCGAACTTATCGATCCAGCGGAAGCCCAGGTAGGTAGACGCCACGTTGACGGCCGTCATGATGGCGGTGACCTCCACGCCGGCCACGGTCGTCGCGACCAGCGTGGCGTGCGGCCCGGAGAAGATCGGCCCGAGCAGGTGCGGGCCGTAGTAGAGCGGCACGTTGATGCCGGTGATCTGCTGGAAGATGAAGAACACCGACACCACGATCAGCGCCCGGCGCACCCCCGGCGTCCAGGCCCGGCGGCGTTGCTCGCGGCTTCCGCCTTCGAACCGCTCGACCGTCTTGGCGGCATGGCGGATGTCGTCCATGCTGGCCTCGGTGCCGAGCGTGGCCATCGCCTTCTGCACGTCCTCATAGCGCTCGTGCCGGAGCAGCCACCGGGGCGATTCCGGCATCTGGGTGCGCAGCGCCAGCCCGATCAGCGCCGGGACGGCGCCTAGGCCGAGGACCAGCCGCCAGCCGACCGTGGCCGCGCTGCCCGGGAAGGCGCTGAAGATGATCAGCGCGACGATGTAGGAGATGAGGATCCCCACGGTGATCATCCACTGCTGCAGCATGGCCAGCGACCCGCGCCGGTTCTTCGGCGCGTACTCGGCGATGTAGGCGGTGGCGATGGCGGAGTCCGCGCCGATGGCCAGCCCGATCAGCGTCCGCGCAGTGAGCAGCACGGCGGCATCCGGCGTCACCGCGGACAAGATCGCGCCGGTCGCGTAGATGCCCGCGTCCACGATCAGCAGCAGCTTACGGCCGAAATGGTCAGACGTTGGGCCAGCCAGGATCGCGCCCGCGGCCGCGCCCAGCGACGCCCCGGATACCAGGTAGCCAAGCGCCAGGCCGTGCAGGTGGTAGGGAACGAAGTTCAGGGCGGAGCCGATGTTGGAGGTGTCGTAGCCGAACAGGAACCCGCCCAGCGTCGCCAGCAAGGTGAGCTGCCAGTAGAAAGCCGTGGGAACCTTGTCGTCAAGGGTGGTGAGGACGTTGCTGCTCGTTGTCGGCTGAGCCATGGGCGCTCCTTTGCTGCCGGTTCGCCCACCGCCTCTTCCCTGGTGAAATCAAAATGAACATGACGATAACGGGTCGTTTTGGCCCGCTCGCATGTTCCCCTCAGCGACTCTTCTCGCATACCGGGTGCCCGGTAACGCGACGCGGATAGCCCGCTAACGCCGGACCGCTGACCCGCTGCACAGCACCCGGCGGTGCCGCCGGCACGGCCTGCGGGTGCAGGATCGCGGCGAGCGCCTCGACCCCGTTGACCAGCCGGGGACCGGGCCGGACCACGATGCCGTCGGCGTCGATCGCCCACACCGGCACGCGCGCCAGACCCTCGGCCGCCAGACCCTCGGCCGCCAGCGCCTCGGTGACCAACCGTGCTTGCTCGACCGCCCCCGCCAGGTGGAACCCGCACGGCGCCACCACCACGAGGTCGGGCCCGGCCGCGGCGATATCAGCCCAGCTCGTCTGCACCGACCGTGCGCCGGGCCGGGCGGCCACCGCCTCGCCGCCCGCCGCCGTGACAAGATCCGGCACCCAGTGGCCCGCGCTGAACGGCGGGTCCACCCATTCGATCACCGCCACCTTCGGCCGCCCCCGCCCGGCCCCGCTGCCCCCGGCCCCGGTGCCCCCGGCCCCGCTGCCCCGGGCCCCGCTGCCCCTGGCCACGCTGGCCGCTATCCGGGCCAGCCGGGCGCGCAATTCGCCGACGACCCGTTCGGCGCGGTCAGCGACGCCGGCCCGCCGCCCCACGACCAGGATCGAGTCCAGCACGTCATCCAGCGAGTGCGGGTCCAGCGTCAGCACGTCCGCCTGGCAGCCCAGGTAGGACAGCGCGTCGTTGACGTGCCCTGACGGCAGCGCGCAGACCCGGCACAGGTCCTGAGTCAAGATCAGGTCGGGGGCCAGCCCGGCCAGCGCCCGCGCGTCCAGCGTGTACAGGTCCTGGCCCGCGGCTAGCTGCGCACGGACGTAGCGGTCGATGTCGCCTGGGGTCATCCCGCTGGTGTCCCGCCCGCCCACCACGATCGCCTTGTCCGTGCGAGCAGCGGGCGGCTCGTCGCACTCGAAGGTCACGCCGGCCAACTCGTCGCCGAGGCCGAGGGCGTAGACGATCTCGGTAGCCGAGGGCAGCAGCGAGACCAGGCGCACCACCCCAGCATAGGGACCCGGGCCCGAGGGCTTCAAAAGACGGCGTCTGGCCGTCACACTAGATCATGTGTACGACTTCGACGTGCTGGTGATCGGCTCCGGGCCCGGTGGCCAGAAGGCGGCCATCGCCGCGGCGAAGCTCGAGCGGCGGGTGGCGATCATCGAGCGCCGGGACATGATCGGCGGCGTCTGCCTGAACACCGGCACGATCCCGTCC
Organism: uncultured Actinomycetes bacterium; assembly: GCA_963758795.1. Lineage (GTDB taxonomy): Bacteria > Actinomycetota > Actinomycetes > Streptosporangiales > Streptosporangiaceae > Palsa-504. The sequence goes on along the minus strand of CAVWXG010000014.1, from coordinate 238,499 downwards.
AAGACCCTGCGCGAGGCGATCCTGTACCTGACCGGGCTGGACCAGCGGGAGATGTACGGCCAGAGCTATCGGGTCAAGGATGACATCACCGTGGCCGACCTGGCCGCCCGCACGACTCACGTGGTCGGCCGGGAGATGGACGTGGTGCGCAGCCAGCTGACCCGCAACCGAGTCGCGATCCTGAGCGGCACCGGCCGTTTCGGCGACCCGCACACGGTGGAAATCGACGACGGGGCCGGCCGGATCCGCCGGGCCAGCGCGGAGGCGATCGTGATCGCGACCGGTACCCGGCCCGCCCGGCCGGCCAGCGTCGAGTTCGACGACCGCACCGTGATCGATTCAGACGGGATCGTCCACCTGCAGCAGGTGCCCCGCTCGATGGTGGTCGCGGGCGCAGGCGTGATCGGGATCGAGTATGTGTCCATGTTCGCGGCGCTTGGCACCAAGGTCACGGTGGTGGAGCAGCGCGACCGGATGCTGGAGTTCTGCGACGTCGAGGTGGTGGAGGCGCTCAAGTACCACCTGCGCGATCTCGCGGTCACGTTCCGGTTCGGCGAGACCGTCTCCTCGGTCGAGGCCAGGCCGGAGGGTGCGATCGCCACGCTGGCGAGCGGGAAGAAGATCCCCGCCGACACCGTCCTGTACTCGGCGGGGCGGCAGGGCGTGAGCGACAACCTCAAGCTCGACGCGGCCGGCCTGACCGCCGACAAGCGCGGCCGGATCGTGGTGGACGAGTTCTTCCGGACCGCGGTCCCGCACATCTACGCGGTCGGCGACGTCATCGGCTTTCCCGCGCTGGCGGCCACGTCTATGGAGCAGGGCCGGATCGCGGCGCACCACGCCTGCGGGGAGACGCTGCACGCGGTCAGCGATCTGCACCCGATCGGCATTTACAGCATTCCCGAGATCAGTTTCGTCGGCCGGACCGAGGAACAGCTGACCAAGGACAGCGTGCCTTTCGAGGTAGGCGTCTCCCGCTACCGCGAGCTGGCCCGCGGCCAGATCATCGGCGATTCCTACGGCGTGCTGAAGCTCCTGGTCTCACTTGAGGACCGCAAGCTGCTCGGCGTCCACGTATTCGGCACCGGCGCCACCGAACTCGTCCACATCGGCCAGGCCGTCATGGGCTGCGGCGGCACCATCGACTACCTGGTCGACGCCGTCTTCAACTACCCGACCCTGGCCGAGGCCTACAAGGTCGCGGCCCTGGACGCGATGAACAAGATGCGCCAGATCGCCCGCTTCTCCTGACCGCCACCTGCCCCGTTCCGCCCCGCCCGCCTCTCCTGACCGCCACCTCCCCCGTTCCGCCCCGCCCGCGACACCGGCTTCCGCTCGCCTGGCCGCTCCCGCACCGCGCGTTGGGGGGTAAATACACACGCTGACCATCCCGGCCCGCTCAAGCCGACATTAGGTGCATTTCGCCGAGGCATGTCGCCGCTGCCGTGATAACACCCGTAACTGAAGGCGGGCCCCGCCTGAGCTGTCCCACGCGACCAGCCGACCCCGGCCCCTGGCCTCAGCTCGGCCCCGGCCTCAGCCCCGGCGCGAGGCCAGCCGACCTTTGGGACGGCCACGCGAGAGACCCTCCAGGAAACAATCGGAAACATTCCTGTGACGCGTGGCAAACATATTGTGACTACGCTTCGCTTGTGGCGGACATTTTCGATGGTTACCGGCTTGCCCAGGCCTGGGACGAGATGTTCGCGGCTCCTGGCAAACCCCGCCTGCCCTACGACGCTCTGGTGTCCGTGCTGCAGCCGATGGATCCGGCCGAGCTGCGGTACCGATCCGACCAGCTGGCGCGCGTGTTCACCGACCGCGGGGTCACCTACGACTTCGCCGGCGAGGAACGACCCTTCCCGCTCGACCTGATCCCGCGGGTCATCGACGCGGTGGAGTGGGACCTGGTGGCGCGCGGGGTGCGGCAGCGGGTGCTCGCGCTCGAGGCGTTCCTGGCCGACGTCTACGGGGCGGGGCGGCTCTTCGAGGACGGCGTCATGCCGCGGCGGATGATCTTCACCTCGCCGCAGTTCCGCCGGGAAGTGGCTGATTTCGCGCCGCCGAATGACGTCCGGGTGCACGTGGGCGGCATCGATCTCATCCGGGACGAACAAGGCCGGTTCCGGGTCCTCGAGGACAACGTCCGGGTGCCTTCCGGCGTGAGTTACGTGATCGAGAACCGGCTGGCGATGACCAGGACATTCCCCGCCTTGTTCGCCGAGCAGAGCGTGCACCGGGTGGATGAGTACCCGTCCCGGCTGCTGGCCGCGCTCCGCGCCGCGGCGCCGCGCGGGACGGCGGATCCGTGCGTGGTCGTGCTGACCCCGGGCGTGCACAACGCCGCGTACTTCGAGCACACCCTGCTCGCCCGGCTGATGGGCGTGGAACTGGTGGAGGGACGGGACCTGTTCTGCTCCCGCAACCGGGTCTACATGCATACCACCCGCGGCAGGCGCCCGGTCGACGTCATCTACCGCCGGATCGACGATGACTTCCTTGACCCGTTGCATTTCCGGCCGGACTCGGTGATCGGCTGCCCGGGCGCGATCAACGCCGCGAGGGCCGGCCATGTCACGATCGCGAACGCGGTCGGCAACGGGATCGCCGACGACAAGCTCGTCTACACCTACATTCCCGACCTCATCCGGTATTACCTGCACCAGGAGCCACTGCTCGACAACGTGGAGTCCTACCGGCTCGACGACCCCGACGTGCTCAGCTGGGCCCTGGACTCGCTCGATGAGCTGGTGGTCAAGCCGGTGGACGGGGCCGGCGGCAGCGGCATCGTCATCGGCCCGCAGGCCACCGCGGCGGAGCTGACCGTGCTGCGGGGGCAGCTTCGGAAGGACCCGCGAGGCTGGATGGCCCAGCGGCCGGTGGCGCTGTCCACCTCACCGGTGCTCATCGGCGAGGGCCTCGCGCCGCGGCACATCGACCTGCGACCGTTCGCGGTCAACGACGGCGAGGATGTGTGGCTGCTGCCCGGCGGCCTGACCCGGGTCGCACTGCCCGAGGGTGAGCTCAAGGTCAATTCCAGCCAGGGCGGCGGCTCGAAGGACACGTGGGTGCTGGTCGGACCGCGAGCGGCGGAGCCGACTCCGATTCCCGCGGCCTTCCCGCTGCTGACGCCCCGGTCGACCGCGGCGGTGGCGACCGCGATAGAACGGCAGAGCGGCCCCGACCAGTGAACGACGAGCTGCTCAGCAGGATGGCCGAGACGCTGTTCTGGACCGGCCGTTACGTGGAGCGGGCCGACGACACCGCCCGGCTCGTCGACGTCTACGTACACCGGCTGCTCGGCGATCCGGGGGCCCAGGGGTCGGGCTCCGGCGCGGACTGCGGCCCGCTGTTCGGCATCCTCGGGGTCAAGCCCGGCGAGGACACCGAGCCTGACGTCGGGGTGGCGCTGTTCCACCTGGCGTACGACGCGAAGAGCCCGAGCGCGATCTCCGGATCTGTGCTGGCGGCGCGGGCCGGGGCTCGCGGTATCCGCGAGGTGATCTCCAGCGAGATGTGGGAGTGCCTCAACGTGGCCGGGCACGGTCTGGCCGGCCAGCGCCGGGCCGCCGAACGACTCGGGCCGCACGTGTTCCTGCGCTTCATCAGGGAACGGGCCGCGCTGTTCTTCGGCCTCGCCGACTCGACCATGAGCCACGATGACGCCTGGCGGTTCCTCGTGCTCGGACGGTCGCTGGAGCGGGCTGACATGACGGCCAGGCTGCTGCTGGCCCGGCTGCCGGGCCCGCAGGAGCTCGGCTGGCCGCTGCTGCTGCACGCGTGCGGCGCCTATGAGTCGTTCATCCGGACTCACGGCTGGGCCGCGGAGCCGACCCGGGTGGCTGAATTCCTGCTGCTCGACCGGCTGTTCCCGCGGTCCGCCCTGCATTCGCTGGTAACCGCGGAGGACTGCCTGATGGCCCTGAATCCCGGCCCGGTCAGGAGCGGCATGGACGATCCGGCCCGCCGTCCGATCGGTCGGCTGCGGACCACGCTGGAGTACGCGGACCCGACCCAGCTGCCGGATCAGCTGCCCGAGCTGCTCGGCACCTTGCAGCAGGCCTGCGTGGAGGCGTGCGATGCGATCACCGAGCGGTACTTCCAGTACGAGGCGCAGGTCACCTGGGAACGGGACGGCTGAGCATGGGCTGGCGGCTGAAGGTGGTGCACACGACCCAGGTCAGCTACACGGCGCCGGTCCGGGCCTCGTTCAACGAGGCCCGGATGACGCCGCTGACGACCCCCGCGCAGGTCAACCTGGAAAGCCGGGTCACAGCCGGCCCGGGGGTTCCGGTCTGGACCTACTGTGACTATTGGGGCACGTTCGTCAGCGTGTTCGACATCACCGATCCGCATGAGTCGCTCGTGGTCCGGGCCCAGACCACGGTCGAGACCGGCCAGGGGCTCACCGATGCGCCGCCGGCCCGGCTGCCCTGGGCGGAACTGCGGGCCCAGGCGGGCTCCGGCCGCCTGCTTGAGTTCCTGCTGCCGACGCCGCTCACCACCGTGACCCCGGACGTCGCGGCCGCGGTGGTAGACGCCGTCCGCGACGCGGATCCGGCCGAGGCGGCGACCGAGATCGCTTCGCGGGTCCGGTCCCAGGTCAGCTACATGGCCGGGGCCACCGGGGTGCGGACCAACGCCCAGGAGGCCTGGGAGCAGGGTCAAGGCGTATGCCAGGACATGGCGCACCTCACCGTGGCGCTGCTGCGCGAGGCCGGGCTGCCCGCCAGGTACGTGTCTGGCTACCTGCATGCCGATCCGTCGGCCGAACCCGGCCAGACCGCGGTGGGGGAGAGCCACGCCTGGGTGGAGTACTGGGCCGGCTCCTGGCTGCCGTGCGACCCTACCAGCGGCGCCCCGGTGCGCGAGCGGCACGTCGTGGTGGCCCGGGGCCGTGACTACCTCGACATCCCGCCGCTCAAGGGCATCTACCACGGCGCCCCGACCAGCGCCCTGGACGTGACCGTCGAGGTCACCCGGCTGGCCTGACCCCAGAAGCCGGCTGGCCTCCGCCCGTCGGCGTCTCCTACCGGAAACGGTGTCTCCTACCGGAAACGTATGTCCCGCGGCGTAGCGCGGCCATATTGTCGGTGGCGTGCGGCAGGATGGGGCGGTGGTCATCGGAGTCCCTCAGCCAGGCCGCGGCCAGTCGGAGCCGCAGCCGTTCACGTACCTGAGCGTGCCTAATGCTGCCCTTTACCGGAGCCTGCTGCGGACCTTCGCCCGGGCCAAGGAGCGCTTCATCGTGCACCTGCGGCCCGAGGATGTCGCGGCCGAGCTCCGGGTCGACGCCGACGAGCCGCTTACCGCCGCACTGGATCAGCTCGTGGCCTGGGGGAACCTGCGCGCGGACGTCGACACCGGCCGTGTCACCACGGTGGAGGACTTCCGCCGCAAGCGGTCGCTTTACCAGCTGACCGGCGCCGGGCAGGCGGCCGAGCAGGCGATCGCGTTCTACGAGGAGGCCATCGGCCGACGCGGGCAGCTTCAGTCGGTGGCCCTGGCCGACATCGCCGCCCAGCTCTGCTCGCTGCAGGTCCTCGCCGCGGACCGCGACCCCGACCCGGCCAAGACCCACCTGCTGCTGCTGTCCCTGGCCGAGCGGTTCTCCTCCCTGGCCGACAACGCGCAGGCGTTCATGTCTGCGCTGCGGCGCGCGATCGACTTCTCCGACGGAGACGTCGACGGCTTCCTCGCGTACAAGGAACGGCTGATCGACTACATCAACAGGTTTATCGCGGACCTCGCCAATTCCGGTGCCCAGATCGCGGTGCTCCTCAACGAGCTCGAAGACAAAGGTCACGAGCGGCTGCTCGAGCTCGCCGCGCGGCGGGAGGCGGCCGACGCGGTGCCCGAGGGCGCGGACGCCGCCGAATCCCTGGCCAGCGCGGAAAAACAGGCGCTCGACGCGTGGCGGAATCGGTGGCGCGGGCTGGACGACTGGTTCACCTCGCGGGACGCGGGGCACCCGAGCCAGGCGCGGCTGCTGCGGCAGGCCGCCGTGACCGCGATCAAGCAGCTCATCGACGCCGTCGGACTGCTCAACGAGCGGCGGTCGGGGCGGTCGGATCGTTCGGCGGATTTCCGGGTGCTCGCCCGGTGGTTCGCCGAGGCGCCGGACGACGAGGCCGCCCACCGCCTGTGGCGGGCGGCGTTCGGCCTATGTCCCGCTCGGCACCTGTCCGTGACCAGCGAGACCGCCGACGCCTGGCACGACCTCGGGAACGGAACGGCATGGGCTGATGCTCCTCCTATCCACATCTCGCCACAGCTGCGGAAGACCGGTGCCTACGAGCGGCGGGGCCAGCCGAACCAGGTGCGGGACAGATCGGCCGACCGGGAACTCCTGCGCCGGCAGGCGGATCGCGAAGCGGCCGAGACCGCCGCGGCCCGGCGGCGCCTGCGCACCGACGGGCCTACCCTGCTGTCCGACCTCGGCGTGCTGGACCCCCGCGCGTTCCGGCTGTTCCTGGCGCTGCTCGGCGACGCGCTTGCGGCCCGCAAGCCCGGCGAGACCGAGGTGAAGACCGTGACCAGCGACGGCACGCTGGAGGTGCGGCTCTCACTGGTCCCGGACGGCGGCACGGTCACCATCCGTACCGCCGACGGCCTGTTCACCGGTCCGCAGCACGTCGTCGAGATCACGGACCTGGCACCGTGATCCCGGCCGAGGCTCGAGCGCAGCGCCAGGCCGCCCTGCGCGCCCTGCTCGCCCGGCCGCTGCTGGTCGCCGACACCGACCGCGACACGCTGATGGGAGTCCGGCGGCACCTGACCGACCTGCGCGAATGGCTGAACCGCGAGACCGGGTGGCGACTGGCCGCGGATTCGGAGACGGCCCGGCTGTTCAAGACCGCTCCCGAGCCGTCCGACGCGACCCACCCGGCTCGCGGGCAGGACAAGGAACCGTTCGGCCGGCGCCGTTATGTCACCTTGTGCCTGGCCTTGTCGGCGCTGGCTCGCGCCGACGCGCAGACCACGCTCGGCAGCCTCGCCGATGACGTGCTGACGGCCGCGGCCGAACCGGAGCTGGCGGCGACCGGCTTCACCTTGACCCTCGAGCGCCGGGCGGACCGGTCCGACCTGGTCGCGGTGGTGCGGCTGCTGCTCGGCTGGGGCGTGCTGAGCCGGGTCGCCGGCGACGAGGACGCCTACCTGGCGGCCGGGACCGACGTGCTCTACGACGTGCGCAGGCCGGTGCTCGGCGTGCTGCTGTCCGGTGCCCGGGGCCCGTCCACCGTCACCGCCGCGGGATTCTCCGAGCGGCTCGCTGAGCTGACCGCCGAGCCGGTTCCCGAGAGCGACGACCTGCGAAACCAGGCGCTGCGCAGGCGCCTCACCCGGCGGCTGCTCGAGGACCCGGTCGTGTACTACGACGAACTCGACGAGCGCGATCGCGCCTACCTGCTGTCCCAGCGGCACGCGATCACCCGCCGGATCGCCGAGGCCACCGGGCTGCTGCCGGAGCTGCGCGCCGAGGGGATCGCCATGGTGGACCCCGAGGACGAGCTGACCGACGTGCGGATGCCCGAGCAGCGCACCGACGGGCACGTCACGCTGCTCGTCGCGGAGTACCTCGCCCGCCGGGACCAGGCGACGCTCGACGAGCTGCGCGCATTCGTCCGGCAGGCGGCCGCCGAGCACCACGGTTACTGGCGCAAGGGCGTGACCGAACCGGGTGCAGAAGCGGAGCTGCTGGCCACCGCGGTGGAGAAGCTGACCGCTCTGCGGCTGATCACCATCGACGGGTCGGCCGTCCGCAGCCGCCCGGCCATCGCGCGCTTCGCCCTGGACGAGCCGGTCATCCGCCCGCCGAGATCAGCCCAGCCGAGATCAGCCCAGCCGAGATCAGCCCAGCCGAGATCAGCCCAGCCGAGATCAGCCCAGCCGAGATCAGCCCAGCCGAGAAGGGCGGAAGCCGATGCTGCCAGCACCATCTTCTGAGCGGTGGAAGCCGCTACGGGCCGGCCTGGTCGACATGTTCTACTACGACTCAGAGGAGTTCTGGTTCCACGACGGCCGCCTGCTGCTGCGCGGCAACAACGGCACCGGCAAGTCCAAGGTGCTCGCGCTGACGCTGCCGTTCCTGCTGGACGGCGAGCTCGCGCCGCACCGGGTGGAGCCGGACGGCGACCGGCAGAAGAAGATGGAGTGGAATCTGCTGCTCGGCGGCAGGCATCCGCATCCCGAGCGGCTCGGCTACACCTGGCTCGAGTTCGGCCGGCGCGCCGCCGACGGGAGCACCGAGTTCCGCACCGTCGGCTGCGGGCTCAAGGCCGTCGCCGGCCGCGGCGTCGCGCGCCACTGGTTCTTCGTCACGACCCAGCGCGTCGGCGCGGACCTGCACCTGCTCCCCGCCAGCCGGGTGCCGCTGACCAGGGAGAAGCTGCGCGAGGAGATCGGCGGCCACGGCCTGGTGTACGACCGGGCCGCCGACTACCGGCGGGCGGTGGACGAGGCCCTGTTCGGGCTCGGAGAGCACCGCTACGAGGCGCTGGTCAACCTGCTGATCCAGCTCCGTCAGCCACAACTGTCCAAGAAGCCCGACGAGAGGCTGCTGTCCCGCGCGCTCACCGAGGCGCTGCCGCCGCTGAGCCCGGGCCTGGTGACGACGGTGGCCGAGGCGTTCCGCGGACTGGATTCCGAGCGCGACGCGCTGCGGGCCCTGGAGGAAGCCCGCCAGGCCGCGACCGACTTCCTGCGCCACTACGGCCGGTACGCGATGATCGCGGCCAAGCGCAAGGCCGCGGGACCGCGTACGGCGCAGAGCCGGTACGAGCAACTGGGCCGGGACCTCGCCGCGGCCGAGGAGGCCTTCGCGGTCGCGGCTGACGCGCTGGAGACGGCGCAGCGCGAACTCGACGAGCTCGGGCAGCGCAGGACCCAGCTCGAGGCGCGGCGCGAGGCGCTGCGGCAGGACCCCGCGATGCGCGACGCCGAGCGGCTCGAGCAGATGCGCGGCGAGGCGGAACGCCGGGACGAGACGGCCCGCATCAGGGAACGGGACCGCGACCGCCTGGCCGCCGAGGTGCGGAAACGCTCAGGACGGGCCGACGAGACCGCCGAGCGGGCCGGAACCGCGCGCAGGGCGCTGACGGACGCGTGGCGCCAGGCCACCGGCTCGGCGCAGGCCGCGCTGTGCCGCAACGGCTTCGGCGTCGCCGCCGAGGGCTGGGAGCGGGACCTGCCGCGGGCCCGGCGGGACACCCAGGCCGTCGCCGACCGCCAGGGACAGGCCGTCAGCCAGCTCGGGGACCTTCTTGCCCGCGCCGGGGCACGACGCGATGCGCTGTGGGCGGCGCGCGCGGAGGCCGACCGGCTCACCGCGGAGGTCCAGGCCGCGGCCGGGCGGGTGACCGCCGCGGAGCAGGCCGCCGCCGAACGCGGCTTGGAACTGGCCGCCGCCTACCGCACCTACCTCGGCGGGCTGGCCGAGTTGCGGATCGCGGATGCCGATGAGCTGCTCGCCGTGCTGGAGGGCTGGGCGGTGGCCGGCGGTGGCGCCAACCCCGCGGTCGCGGCCATCGACGACGCGGCCCGGGCGGCCGGGGCCGAGCTCGGCCGGCTCGAAGCCGGGCTGTCGGCCCGGCGCGCCGAGCAGGCCCGCCGCGCCGGCGAGCTGGCCGGGGAGATCGAGCGCCTGCGAGCTGGCGGCCACGATGCCCCGCCGGCCCCGCACACCAGGGAGCCCGGCGTCCGGGATGACCGCCCCGGGGCGCCGCTGTGGAAGGTCACGGAGTTTGCGCCCGGCCTGCCGGAGGACCAGCGCGCCGGGCTGGAGGCCGCGCTGGAAGCCGCGGGGATACTCGACGCCTGGATCACGCCCGAGGGGAACCTGGTCGACGGCGACGTGATCCTGGTGTCCGGGCTCGCGCCCGTGCCTGGCCCGTCGTGTGCGAGCGTGCTGATCCCGGCGATAGACGCGGGCGATGCCGGGGCGTCCGCGCTGTCGCCGGACAGCGTGGCCGCCGTCCTGTCGGCGATCGGACTCGGCGGAACGGAGGGAACCTGGGTCACGACCGGAGGGCGCTGGGCGAACGGCATCCTGACCGGGCACTGGCGCAAGGACGCCGCCGGGTACATCGGGGAAGGAGCGCGCGAGGCCGCACGTCGCGCGAGCATCGCCCGGCTCACCGCGGAGCTGGAACTCCTCCTGGTCGCGATCGCCGGGCTCGAGCAGGACCTGGCGGAGCTGGAGGGGCGCCGGGAGCGCCTCGCGGACGAACACCGCGCGGTGCCTTCAGACGCCGCGGTGCGCGACGCGCACACGGTGGCCGCGGCCGAACGGCGGCGGCGGGGCGAACTGCACGAGCAGCATGCCGACGCGGTCACGGTGTGCGGACGGCGCGAGGACGAGCTGACCACCGCCGTCTCGCGCGCTGAGGAGTTCGCCCGCGACGTCGGGCTGCCCGCCGAGCCCGGTGAGCTGGCCGAGGTCAAGGCCGGGGTGGACGCGTACCGGCTCGCGCTCGCCGGGCTATGGCCGGCCGCCGAGGCGATGCAGACCGCGGCCCGGGCCGCGGCCGAGGCCGCCGGAGAACTGGCCGAGAGCCAGGGACGCCTGGACGAGGCGGCCGAGGCCGCGGCGACGGCCCGGGACGAGGCCCGGTCCGCCCGGCTGATGTACGACGAGCTGCTGGCGACCGCCGGGGCTGCGGTCGACGAGCTGTACCGGCAGCTGGAGCAGGTCCGGCACGATCTGGACCGACGGGACGCGGAAGAGAAGGCCGCGCGCCTCCGGGAGCAGCAGGCCGCGGGTGATCGCGGCAAGGCCGACGGGAAGCGGGAGACCCTCCGCCTCCAGATCGAGGAGGCGGCCGGGACCCGGGACGCCGCGGTCGCCGAGTTCCTGGCGTTCGCGGCCACCGGGCTGCTGCACGTCGCCCTGCCCGAGCTGGAGCTGCCCGACGTCACCGAGCCGTGGGCCGCCACGCCGGCGGTGCTGCTGGCCCGTGCGGTGAACGCCGGGCTGGAGCGGGTGGACGACGCGGACGGTCCGTGGGACCGGGTCCAGAAGCGGGTGACCGAGGAACACAAGTTGCTCGCCGACGCCATGGCCCGGCACGGTCATTCGGCCGGGCTGACCCTGAGCGAGGGCGTCATCGTGGTCGACGTGGTGTTCCAGGGCCGCCGTCACGACATCCCCGGGCTCGGCGCGGCGCTGGGCGCCGAAGTGGAGCAGCGGGCCCGGCTGCTGTCCGCCCGGGAACAAGAGATCCTGGAGAACCACCTGCTCAACGAGGTCGCGGGCACCCTGCATGAGCTGATCACGGCGGCCGAGGCCGAGGTGCGCGGGATGAACGACGAGCTCGACTCGCGGCCGACGTCGACCGGAATGAAGCTGCGGCTGATCTGGCAGCAGGCGCGCGACGCGCCGGACGGGCTGGATCAGGTCCGGCGCAAGCTCCGCCAGACGATCGACGCCTGGTCCGCGGATGACCGCGCCGCGGTGGGAGCGTTCCTGCAGCAGCGCATCGCCGGCGAGCACGCGGCCAATCCCGCGGCCGGGTGGGCCGAGGCGCTGACCGCCGCGCTGGACTACCGCAAGTGGTACGAGTTCGTCATCCAGCGCTACGCCGGCGGCCAGTGGCGCCCCGCGGCCGGGCCGGCCTCGGGCGGCGAGCGGGCGCTGGCCGCCTCCGTCCCGCTGTTCGCCGCGGCGTCGGCGCACTACAAGTCGGCCGGAAACCCGAACGCGCCACGGCTCATCGCGCTGGACGAGGCGTTCGCCGGAGTCGACGACGATTCCCGGGCGAAGTGCCTCGGGCTCCTGGCCACGTTCGACATGGACGTGATTATGACCAGCGAACGGGAGTGGGGATGCTACCCGCAGGTTCCCGGGCTCGGCATCTGCCAGCTCGCCCGGCAGGACGGCGTCGACGCGGTCCTCGTCACGCCGTGGCGGTGGGACGGCAGGGAACGCCGCCGGACCGAATCGGCGCCAGTGTGGGCCCGGACCGAATCGGCGCCGGTGTGAGCGAGGAGGGCGCCGGGCCGCACCCCCTGGACCGCCTGGACCGTCTGCTCGGCGGCGAGCCGGCCGCGTGGCTGGTGCGGCGGGCCCGGGACCGGCTGGAGGCCGGACGTCCGCTGACCGGCACGGTGACCTTGGTCGCCGCTACCCCGGAGCAGCGGCGCGCGGTGGAGCGGCTGACCGGGCGAGCCGCCCGCTCCGGGACCTCGCTGTCGGTGTCGCTGATCGAGGTCGACCGCATCCTGCGGGACAGCGGTGCCGCGCCGGGTGGGCTCGCCGAGGCGGTGACGCGCCTGGTCGGTCCGCTCCGGGACCTCACCCGCGAACGGGCCGACCTGGCGGCCGCCTGGGCGGCCGCGTTCGCGGCGCTGGACGAGGCCGCCGATGGCCGTGACGAGCTGGCCCGGTGGCGGGGGTGGCTCGACGCGACCGGTCTGGTGCGTCGTCTCGCCCCCGAACCTGATCAGGCGCGACTGCTCCTCCTCCAGGTCGCGGCGGTGCTCCGGCGGCTTCCCTCGCGCGGCGTCCCCATCGGACGGCTCGCGGCCGAGTGCTGCGGCGATGCTCACGCCCTGGACGACGGGCGCCCGGTGGGCACGCTGGCGCTGTCGGCGGTCCGTGCCCTAGTCGGCCTGCCGTTCGCGGCGGAGCCGGGCGCCGATTCCCGCCGTTCCGCCTGGGCCGCCGTGGGCGTTCATCTCGACGAACTGTCGTCGCTGGTTCTCTGCCTCGGCCTGCCCGGCGACGCGGGCACGGTCCTGGGCCGGATGCTGGCGTCGTGCCGGGAGGCGGGCCAGCCGGCGGTGCTCACGCTCCGTCAGCTCCGCTGCCACACAGAGCCGTTGAACACGGGTCCGCTGCGCGCGGACCTGGTCCGGATCTGCGAGAACCCGGTGGTGGTCGCGGCGGCCGCCGATGAATTCGGCGCCCGATGCCAGCCGCTGGTGTGCGTCGGCGGACAGCCCTCCGCCGCCGGGTGGCGGCTGCTGGACCTGCTCGCGGCGGCCGGCGCGGAGTTCGGCTACCACGGCGACTTCGACTGGGGCGGCGTGCGGATCGCCGGCGCGGTACGGCGCCGGGTGACCTGGCGGCCGTGGCGGTATGACCACGTGGCCTACCAGTCCGCGGTGGTGGCCCATCCGCCCGGTCCGCTGGCCGGGCTGGGCCGCCTCGCGGGCGATCCGGCCGCGACGCCGTGGGACCCGGAACTCGCCGTGGCCATGCGGCGCCACGACCTCCGCGTCGAGGAGGAACTCACGCTCGACCACCTGCTCGCCGATCTCGGTCCCTAGCCCGCCGGACCGCGTCCATCAGCAGGTCGAACATGCGCTCCAGTTGCTCCTGCCCCGGCCGCGCGGCATCAGCTGAGTCGGCCGCGTACAGCCGACAGGTTCGCCTGCCAGTCGGCATTGCCGGGATCGAGCGCAGTCAGCCGCTCGAAGATGACCAGTGACCGGGCGAATTCTTGTTCCGCGGCGTTCGTGTCGCCGCGGGCCCGAGCCAGGTCACCGATCCGGCCGTGCGCCACCCCGAGTTCCCGCTGCCAGCCGGTGCTGGCGGGATTGAGCGCGGCGAGCCGCTCGAAGATGGCCAGGTACTGGGCGAACGCCTGTTCCGCGGTGGCCAGGTCGCCGCGTACCAGGGCTAGACCGCCGACCCGGCTGTGTGCCACCGCCAGGTCCTGCTGCCAGCCGGTGTTGGTGGAGTCGAGCGCGGCCAGCCGCGCGGAGATGGCCAGATGCTGGGCGACGGCCTGTTCCGCGGTGGCCGGGTCACCGCGGGCCTGGGCCAGGTCGCCGACCCGGCTGTGTGCCACCGCCAGGTCCTGCTGCGAGGCAGTGTTGCTGGGGTCGAGCGCGGCGAGCCGCTCGAAGGTGGCCAGGTGCTGGGCGAACGCCTGTTCCGCGGTGGCCAGGTCGCCGCGGGCCTGGGCTAGGTCGCCGACCCGGTTGTGCGCCACCGCCAGGCTCCGCTGCCAGCCGGTGTTGGCGGGGTCGAGCGCGGCCAGCCGCTCGAAGGTGGCCAGGTACTGGGCGAACGCCTGTTCCGCGGTGGCCAGGTCGCCGCGTACCAGGGCTAGGTCGCCGACCCGGCTGTGTGCCACCGCCAGGTCCTGCTGCCAGCCGGTGTTGGTGGAGTCGAGTGCGGCCAGCCGCGCGGAGATGGCCAGTGACCGGGTGAATTCTTGTTCCGCGGCGTTCGTGTCGCCGCGGGCCCGAGCTAGGTCACCGACCCGTCGCTGTGCCAGCGCCAGGTCCCGCTGCCAGCCGGTGCTGGTGGGATCAAGTGCGGCCAGCCGCTCGGAGATGGCCAGATACTGAGCGTATGCCCGCTCGGCCGCGGGAAGGTCGCCCCGGGCCCGAGCCGCATCACCCACCAGCGAGTACGCATCCCCGACCAGCCGGTCATCTCCGCTAGCTTGAGCCGCCTGAAGAAGCTGGTTCGCTAGCTCGCCGAAACCAGCGGCACCGGCCAGATCCGCGCCGCGTTGCGCCACGACAAGACGAGCCCGCACGAGGGCCCTCCCGCTCAGCACCTCGGACGTGTCGAGTTCAGCCAGCGCCGCGCAAAGCGCCGCGAGATCTTCGTGACGCGCGGTACCCGTCCAGGCACGATCCAAGTTCTCCAACTCGGTGGCGCCTCGTTCAGGATCGGCGATCAGCAGATGGTAGATCCACTCGATTCGGCCGACGGGCCGGGTATCGGCCTCGAACCCCCGCGCCGCCCGGGCGCTGAGCTCTATGAACCTCGTCCGCTGCTGCTCAGCCAGCCGTTTCCTGATCGCGAGCCGACTAGCTTCATGCACATTCCCGGCGTCGGTGCCGCGCGCCGGGAACGATTCGACGACCGGCACGGCCCTCAGGCGCGGCCACGGACTGGGACTCGGCGCGCCTGAGTCTGCAACGAGCTGCGCCAGGATGGCCGTATCGCACCAATGCGGAATGGCCGCCGCCTCGAGCGCAAAGCGCAAAGCAGTGCGCTCGGCATCAGGGCATTCGGGAAAGGTCAGGTCGACCGTGGCCAGAGCGAGAAGCGCTGAATCGCCCTGAGTATCCCGAATTAGTTGCAGCTGCTCAACGCTGTCCAATATCGGGCCTCCCATTCACGCATCAGGATCTGGGACCCAGCAGGCCGGCCAGTATGCTCGACTTTCCGTCGGCAAGCTGGTGAAACGTGCATCACGAGCTCAAGGACTGACTTGGCCTCTTGGGTGATCGGCAGCACGAGTTGCCGCTGGTCGCCAGCGAACGAAAACGCGACCGCAAATCGGGGTGCTCGCTAAGAACCACGAGTTTATGCTAACTGCAATTACTTGCGAGCTGTCAGTCATTCCCGGGCTCGTTGCGGCCACGGCCGGGCCACGGCCCGAACTGCGCGACCCATGACGAACTCCCGAGGGCGACCTCGTCGCCGGATTCCGGGCGAAGTCCGGCTCGGTGACCCAGGCCATGGGCGGTGGTGGCATCCTGGTTGGCGTGATCGTCTTCATGGTCGGCTCCAGGCTCCGGCGGCTGGCCTTCGACCGCAGGCAGAAACGGTCCCGGTAGATGGAGACCGTGGACGCTGTCGTCGTGGAGGACCTGCGGAAGAGCTACGGCGCTACCCGCGCCGTAGCGGGGGTGAGCTTTACCGTCAGGTACGGGGAGATCTTCTCCCTGCTCGGGCCGAACGGCGCTGGCAAGACGACGGTGCTGGAGATCCTTGAAGGCTACCGGCAGGCGGACGAGGGCAAGGTGGTGGTCGCCGGCTTCGATCCGGGCGACCGGCGCACCGGGCGGCAGTTGCGCGAGCAGATCGGCCTGGTGCTCCAGGAACTCGCGGTAGAGCCGTACCTGACCGTGCGCGAGTCGATCTCCCGTAACGCGGGCTACTACCCCAATCCGCGCGATGTCGGCGAGGTGATCGGGCTCGTCGGCCTCGCCGGCAAGGAGAAGAGCAAGGTCAAGTCGCTGTCCGGCGGGCAGAAGCGGCGGCTGGACCTCGCCCTCGGCATCATCGGGAACCCCAGGGTCCTTTTCCTCGACGAGCCGACGACCGGCTTCGACCCGAGCGCGCGGCGCGGGGCCTGGGAGGTCATCAGGGGGCTGTCCGGACTGGGTACCACGATCCTGCTCACCACCCACTACATGGACGAGGCGCAGGAACTCGCCGACCGGGTCGCCGTCATCTCCCGGGGCAAGATCATCGAAGCGGGCACGCCCGCCACGCTCGGCGGTCGTGACCTGGCCCGGGCGCGGATCAGCTTCGCCCTGCCCGGCGGGTATTCCGCGGCGGACCTTCCGGTCCAGGCCGCTGCCGGCGAGAACGGCCAGCTGGTCATCGAGGCCGACGAGCCGACCGAGCTGCTGCACCGGCTGACCGGATGGGCCCTGGACCACGCCACGACGCTGCCCGGGCTCACCGTGGACCGGCCGAGCCTGGAGGACATCTACCTGAGCCTGACGGCCGAGCAGGACGCCGCCGCCGTGCCCGACAACGCACCGGCGCCCCGGCGCAGAATGGGAAGGCGCGGATGACCAGCCAGGCAGCGGCCACCGGGGCGTCGGCCCGACGCAACACCGCGGCCCTGGTCTGGCACCAGATCCGCTACGAGCAGCTGAGCTTCTGGCGCAATCCGCAGAGCGCCTTCTTCATCTTCGCCTTCCCGCTGGTCTTCTTCGCCATTCTGGCCGGCGTGTTCGGGAACGTTACGCTGGCCAGAATTGGCGGCAGGCCTGTCACCGGGCTGCAGTACTACACCTCCACGATCATGGCGGTGTCGGTGATGGGCGCCTGCTACTCGCAGCTGGCCGTCACCCTGTCGCTGCGCCGCCAGGAGGGCATCCTCAAGCGGCTGCGCGGCACTCCGCTGCCCGCCTGGGTGATGTTCGTCGGGCTGGTGGCGCACTGCATCATGATCAGCCTGGTAGACGCGGTGCTGATCGTGGGGATGGGCCTGCTGTACGGGGTGCCGGTGCCGACCCACTGGGCGGCCATCATCGTCACGCTGGTCATCGGCGCGACCGCGTTCTGCGCGCTGGGAGTCGCGGTTGCCAGCCTCATCAGCAACGCGGAGGCCGCGCCTGCAGTGGTGCAGTTCATCTTCTTCCCGCTCGTGTTCATCTCCGGCACCTACTTCCTGATCACCTCCCGGTTCCTCAATGACCTGGCGGGTGTCTTCCCGGTCCGGCCGTTCAACCAGGCGCTGCTGAACCCGTTCGCCCTGGACCGCGGATTCGCGGGCCGCCAGCTGCTGGTCCTCGCTATCTGGGGGGTAGTGGGCGGCTTTGTCGCGATCAGGCGATTCCGCTGGGACCCCAGGCCCGAGTGAAGCCGTGGCGCACCGCTATTCCTTCCCAGCGGGGGTGAGCACCGGCTCAGGCTCGGGCTGGGAGGATCCGGGGTCAGACGCCAGGGCAGGATCTGGGCACGAGGGCTGCTCGCCGATGCGGGCGCCAGAAGCTGGCCACGCCGGTGCTCGGTGATGCGCAGGAGCAAGCGACTGCCGCCAGATCTTGAAAATGCTGAGCGTTGACGGTGGTTCTTGATATCGTGCGTGAGCGCGGCAGGGGGGCCTGCCGTTTATTGAGCGGTAGCGGAGGTTGTCCGGCCCGGAGCGTGTCCCCTTGCGGGGCCGCGGGCGCGTCGTTCCCGGCCGCTGCCGTGGGCTTTAGCGTTAATGCCGGAATGGGACGGGTTTTCAGTGTCCGCGCGGGTTCGTTTGCGGCGGCGGCGGCGTCGTGGCGTGCTGCCGCCGGGATGCGGGCCGGGGAGGGAAATGTGCCGGGCGAGCAGATGAGGGCGGACCGGCTGCTGGCTGGGCCGCGGGAGATGGCCGGGGTGTCCTGGGTGGTGCCGGGGTCTGAGCTGGCCGGCTACCGGGGGGTGGTTGATGATCTGGTCAGGGAGGCGGGCGGGTACCCGCGGCCATCGGATCTGCCCGCCGTGGAGGGGCTGATCGCCCGGCGCCTGGGGCAGCCGGAGTTCGCGGTGGTGCTCTCCCGCCTGGAGGGCGGGGTGGATGCGGTCGCTGCCCGCCTGGTTCGTGAGATCCGCGGCTACCAGCCCAGTGTGCGCAGCTCGGCCAGCGACTTGCCGGCGTTGGTGCGTATTTTCCTGCTGTCGCAGGTCGATTCGCTGTGGTGGGCGCGGGCGGTTCCTTTCGTGTCCGACGCTGATGTGCTGGGCTCGGCTGACCTGGTGGATCTCGGGCCGCTCAGGTCGGCGGGGGTGCTGCGGTTCCGGTACCGCGCTCAGCCGGCCGGGCTGCCCGGCCGGGCCCGGGACTGGGCGCAGCGCCGGGTGTTCCCGGCGGTGCGTCCTGTTACGGCCGGGTTGCGGTTCACCCGTTCCAGGCCGGTGGTCGTCGCCGTGGTCAACCAGATCGCGGGCGAGCTCGCCGCGGCGCTGCCGCCGCGGACTCCCGGCCTGTGGGTGAACAGCATGGTGCGCAGCGTGGAGCATCAGCGTCGTCTGCGGTCCCTCGGTTACGCTGCCGTGCTGCCGAGTTCGCACTGTGCCGGGTACGCGTGTGACCTGGAAATGCGCTGGTTCCGCCGGTTCGACCAGGACAACCTGCTGGCCCGGCTTCTTCTTGACCGTCAGGAGGCAGGCCAGCTCAACGTTATTGACGAGGGCCAGGCGTGGCATTTGTGCGTCAATCCGCTTGCGTGCAACGAATTGCAGGCCGCTTACGATGCCCAGCTGGGTGTCCGGTAGCGGCCGGCCAGGAAGGTTTTTCGATATGTGCGGCATCGCCCTCATCGTCGGGCCGGACCCCAGCCCGATGGTCCTCGACTCGATGCTGGATGCGATCGCGCCGCGTGGCGAGGTGCGGGAGACGCTCCGCGCTGAGCGGCAGCAACTCGGCACCCAGCGGCTGAAAATAGTCGATCGTGAGCGGGCCATCCAGCCGTGGAGCTCGCCTGACGGCCGCTGGGCGGTCTGCTACAACGGCGAAGTTTACAACTTTCGCTCGCTGCGGTCAGAGCTTGCCGACCTTGGCCACGTGCTGCGCAGTGACGGCGATACCGAAGTGATCCTTGAGTCCTTCCTCGAGTGGGGGGAAGGTGCGGTGCACCGCCTGCGAGGCGAGTTCGCATTCGCTGTCGTCGACAGAGCCGCTGACCGGGTCTATCTGGCTCGTGACCCGCTTGGGGTGAAACCGCTTTACTGGTGTCGCCACGACGGTCATCTGTATGCGGCATCGGAACTGAAGGCGCTCGTCCCGGTGGGAGGTGGAGTCTGCGAAATTCCTCCAGGCCACCACGGATGGGGGAGTGCCGCCCAGGATCCTGTTGTCACCGCATATGTCGACTTGCTGAGCATGGGGGACGGCGACGAGCCTGTCACCGACATCGGCGAGGCCGCACGGCAAGTGCGGGCCGCGCTGCAAGACAGCATCCGCGTCCGGCTCGACACCGACCTCACCGTCGGTGTCATTCTCTCCGGCGGCCTCGACAGCACGTTGACGCTCCTGCACGTACGTGAGATGCATCCGGACTGCGTGGCGTTCACGATCGGGACGCCCGGCAGCGACGACGTCTCCTACGCTCGCCGCGTGACCCGCGAGCTCGGGGTCGACCATGAGGTTATTGAACTGGCTCCGGGCGACATCCGCCTGCCGGACATCCGGGAGGCCATCCGGATGTCCGAGCTCACCGAGTACGGCGATGTCATCAACGCGGTCATCTCCCGGCTGCTCTTCACCCGGGTACACAGCTGCGGTGTCAAGGTGGTCCTTTGCGGGGACGGTTCTGATGAACTGTTCGGCGGCTACGAGATGTACCGGCAGCCCGACCCTGTTCTGCGGCAGCGCCTGTTCCAGCACAAGCTGCACAACCTCGGGCGGACTGAGCTGCAGCGTGTCGACCGCACCAGCATGGGACAGAGCGTGGAAGTGCGGGTGCCGTTCCTCGACCTGGCCCTTGTCCGGCTGGCTATGCGTCTGCCCATCGAGCTGAAGCTTCGCGACGGCCAGGACAAATGGATCTTGCGGCACGCCTTTGCCGGCATCTTGCCCGGTTACGTCCGTCAGCGCCCGAAAAACCCCTTGTCGCATTCGTCCGGTCTGCATGAGCGCGTGCGCCTGTACCGGTCCCAGTTCCCTCGTATCTACCGCTCATTCGGATACGAGCGGCTCGGCCCGATGCGGCGAGACTTCTCGATCGTGCTCGAGGAACACGGCCTTGATCTCGACCAGGCGCTGCGTGACGTCGAAATTCAGCCGGACTATTCCATCACCGAACACGCTCGTGACCTTGCCGGAGCCCTCCGCTGGAACGCGATCGGTGCGCTACGCCGGCGAAGCGGTCACCCCCCAGCGGCCCAGCTCAGCTCGCATACATAGTTATTCCCGAGCAAACCTTGTTGCGGCTGCTGCTGGCGGAGAGCCTAGGACATGGCACCCGTAGGCCCGTCGGTCCGCGACTGGTCCGCAGACGCCCGTGCGCAGGACTCTCGGCTTGGCGCGCACCGGATCGACCGAGATATGAGTTACTCTGAGTTTTCATATGACTACCTAAAGGCAGGAACCGAAGGGATGATCCGACCCAGCATCATCACCAAGCGCGTGCGTGTGGTCAAGAAGCTGGTACGGCGCCGCATCGTCTCGATCGGCCTCCCGGGCAGCGTCATCCAGGTTCGGCCAGTTCCTGCACTTGCTGGAAGGCATTTGACACATCCGTACCCCTGGGACCGCACCGGGAGAAGGACGTGAGCGTCACGGATTCCGTGCAGACCGAGAACGCTGACGTCGACGAGCTTCTCCGGCGCCTGGCGCGGTTTTTGTTGCGCAACAGTGCTGAGGGCGCGTTTGAACTGCAGCCCGTGATACGGGCGGTCGGGAAGACGTACGGGGTCAGAGCGGACGTTTTGAGCATCGTTGAGGGTGCGGTGGTGACAGTGAGTCATGCTGACGGCTCACAGTACACCGCAATAGTGCACGACACCCCGGAACTGGCAAGGCTCGATCTGGTGTCAGAGTCCAAGCTGCTGGTGAACCGCGTGATCGCTGGTGAGCTTTCCGCACCCGCGGCGGGCCGGGAGCTGTCTGACTTGCAGGAACGCCGCGATCCCTATCCCGCTTGGCTGCGGTTCTTTGGCGTGGTGCTGTTCGCGGCCGGGTTCGCGCCCAGCGTGCAGGCCACCTGGCGGGAACTGGGTTCGAGTGTGGTGCTGGGAGCGCTCGCCGGGATGGTGTTCACCGGCGGTGAGCGTGCTGGCCGGCTCCGGCTGCTGCTGCCCCTGGCCGGGCCGTTCGTTGTCGCGGTTGTCGCCTTTAAGGTTCTTAACGCGCACCATGCCCCCGGCGGGCCCGTGGTGCTGATGGTGCCGGCCCTGTTCGTGTGGATCCCTGGTGACCTTCTCTGCGCCGGAACGGCCGAGCTTGCCGTCGGTCAGGTCACCCCCGGGGCCGTGCGCCTGGCGCAGGCAGCCTTCACGCTGTTCGAGATCGCGGCCGGTGTCCTGATCGCGGCGGAGCTGTCCGATGTCGGCCCCACGGGCCTGTTTGAGTCGACCGTGCCGCCGGCTCTGCCGGACTGGTTCATCGCCGTGTCGTGGATCGTCTTCACTCTTGGTCTCGTGCTGGCCTTCAGCGCGCGGATCCGGGACTATCCCTGGATGCTCGCCCTGGTCTACCTGGCGTGGGGCGTCCAGCTTGGCGTCACCAAGATCGTCGGGCCGACGGTCGGGACCTTCGCGGCCGGAGCCACACTCGCGATCGCCGGGGGACTTCTCGATCAGTCACGACGGCTGCCGCCCAGGATCGTTCTCATCCTCGCGGGCTTTTTCGCACTTACCGTCGGGGCGCTTGCGCTGCGCGGGCTTGCGATCATCGACGGCGGCCAGCACATCCAGGGCTTCAACGACTTGCGGGATGCCATTACCCAGACGCTGGCGCTGACCGTCGGACTAGTCGTGGGCGCGCTCAGCGTCGGGACATTCTTGACCCGCATCCTAGGCCGACGCGAGGTCCTGGCTTAATCAGCGGCCGAGCCACACAGTTGGCCTTGCCGTGGAGACTCTTGCCGGCTCCACATGAGTCGCGTCAAAGTCCCAGTTAGCCACCTCATCCGGGGGATGGACGCGTCGCGTGAAAATCCGGGGTGGTGCGGGTCGCGGCGGGCTTGGGCCGCTGCCGCGTTACAGCTGAGGTTTGCACTGCGCTACGAGCTACGGGGGTGGGATGGTTGGCGCGGGCTGCCCGTGACGCCGGCGCACCTTGGGATGCGAACCCGTCAGTTAGCCTGGCGCTGGGGTCGTGACCTGAGAGTCGCCTTTTGCTGCTTCGAGCGCGCCGGTCAGTATTCCGGGCCTGGTGCCCGCCGACCGGGACCCCCGGGCAGCCCGCCGTATCCCACAGGTCAAGCATAGGAGGCCGCGGTGAGCAAACCGCAGGTGATCGATGACCAAGAACACGAGCGGGTGCATGAGCGGGTGGCCGCGGTCGACGTGGCCAAGGACTCCGGGGTGGTGTGCACCCGACTGCCGCACCCGTCCCGGCCGGGCGCCCGGCAAAGCACGGTCTGGACGGTCAAGGCGCGGATGGGCACGGTCGGCAAGCTGGGCCGTCAGCTCAAAGACAGCGGGATCGAGCTGGTGACGCTCGAAAGCACGAGCGATTACTGGCGGATATGGTTCTTCGTGCTGGAGGCGTGCGGGCTGGCGGTGCAGCTGGTCAACGCGTCCCAGGCCAAGAACCTGCCCGGCCGGCCGAAAACGGACAAACTGGACGCGATGTGGCTGGCCCGGCTGACCGGGATGGGGCTGCTGCGGGCCTCGTTCGTGCCGCCGAAAGCGATCCGGGACCTGCGGGACTACACCCGGGCCCGCACCCGGCTGGTCCAAGAGCGCACCCGGTGCTACCAGCGGCTGGAAAAGCTGCTGGAAGGCGCCCTGGTCAAGTTGTCCAGCGTGGCGTCCAAGCTGACCACCGAATCGGCTAAGGACATGATCAAGGCGATGATCGCCGGAGAACGCGATCCGCGCAAGCTGGCCGCCCTGGCCCGGACCCGGATGAAGGCCAGGCACGACGACCTGGTCGAGGCCCTGGACGGCATGTTCGACGCCCGCCACGGCGAGCTCGCCCGGATGCTGATGGACCAGATCGCCTTCCTCGACCAGCGCGCCACCCAGCTCACCGCCCGGATCACCGCAGCGGTCACCGCGATGCCCGCCGCGTGGGGCGTGGACGGCGACGGGACCACCGGCCCGGGCGCCGGCGCCGGCCCGGACGCCGCGGTGCTGCCCGCGGCGGCCCGGCTGGCGGAGATCCCGGGCGTCAGCGAGGACCTGGCCCGCGCGATCATCGCGGAGACGGGCCTGGACATGTCCCGCTTCCCGGACGCCGCCCACCTGGTGTCCTGGGCCGGGCTATGCCCGTCGGCCCGCCAGTCCGGCCCCCGCACCCGGGCCGGGAAGAAGGGCCAGGGCAACACCTGGCTGCGCGGCAGCCTCGGCCAGGCCGCCATCGGCGCCGCCCGCACCGGCACGTTCCCCGGCGAGCGCTACTGGCGCATTGCCCGCCGTCGCGGCAAGGCCAAGGCCCAGGTCGCCGTCGCACGCTCCATCCTGGTGATCATCTGGCACCTGCTCGCCGACCCCGCCGCCCGGTTCACCGACCTCGGCCCTGGCTACTACCAGGCCCGCACCGACAAAGACAGGAAGATCAAAAACCACATCCGGCAGATTGAGGCGCTACTAGGCCACCCCATCACCATCACGCCGAAGGCCGCCTGACCCATACCGCCCCTGACCAGGCCCGATCACCGCGCCAGGCCCGGGCCGGCTGCCGCGCGCCCATTGACGGCTGGTTATTTTCCGGTCAGAGCCACGCCCTGGTCCCATGGTCCTGGCAGATGACAGTCATCGAATGAGTTCGTCGCCGCTCGCGCGAGACGGTGGATCACGGCGTCACGATTTGCAGCGCCGTCACCGGACTAGTGGTTTTGCAGGTGTCGCCTGCTGGTACGCCCGCAAATCGTTGCTGCATCCAGGTAAATACATAAGGTGCAGCGGCTATCCCTGCCTTGACATGGCCGAGGTCGCCGATGAAGATTCCTGTCATGCTCGAACCGGCGGCGCAGGAAGTCTTAAGGTACGTGACCGTTGAGCCGGGAAGGACAATCGGGTCGCTAGTTCCCTGAATGAGCAGCGCTGGTACCGGCGGCGGAGGCGGCGTGTTCGCTGCGAAGGCTGCTGCCCACTGCGGCGACGAGAGCGGATTCGTCTTGATTAGGGGCTTTCCGCCGAGATGGCTGCCAAGGTCAAGCTTGATCAGCTCCGGTCCGACGCACACGTCGCCCATCTTGCTGATATTTCCCGAAGAGGAATTCGTGATATCCGAGAGTTTCAGGCCCGGATAGGTGCCTGGCCAAGTTGCCAGAACCTCGGACCCGATAAGCGAGCCGATTACAGAATCCCATTCATGGGAGAGCAGAATCGGAAGGTCCGCGGCCGGTGCGGCCGCAGCGACCGCGACGATGTCGAGTTCGGGGGCGTAGCGAGGGGCGAGGTCGGCAGCCCACAAGACACTGTTCCCGCCTTGCGAGTGCCCCCAGAGCCCGACCCTCGTCCCCGCGTCGACTCCGGGCATGCGACGAGCCGCTCGCACCGAGTTCAGGACGTCATGAGCCTCAGCTGCGCCCACCAGAAACTGAGAAGGTCCTGGGGTTCCCAAGCCGGCGTAGTCAGTGGCGACTACCACCCACCCAGCGGCCAGGAAGCTCGCAAGTCCCGGGAT
Organism: uncultured Actinomycetes bacterium; assembly: GCA_963758795.1. GTDB lineage: Bacteria > Actinomycetota > Actinomycetes > Streptosporangiales > Streptosporangiaceae > Palsa-504. The sequence continues at coordinate 213,798 of CAVWXG010000014.1, read as the reverse complement.
GTCCGCCCCGACGTCCGGAGCCCGCGAAGGCGCGCAGTCCACACCAAGGCCGACAGTGGGATGCGCCCACGCGATGACGTTACGTCCTCCCGGCGGAGCTGCGGGTGCCTGCGGCCCGGGCGAGAAGACCAGGCCGCTGCTGACCGCGGGCGAGTCGTCGGCTTTCTGAGTCCGATACAGGATTCGCCAACCTCGACCTCCCGACGGCACGCCTGCCACGCTCTCGGAGCGCAACACCGTACCCGGCACAGTTGACTGCCACCCCACCGGAAGCGCGTAGAAGGGGGCGAGCACCTTCTGGGCCTGGTTAGTGCTAGCCACGATTCTTTGGTGGTGGAAGAAAAGGAAGGTGGCCAGTGCGAGCGCTAGAACGACGATTGTGGAGACGAACCCGATCAGATATCGCCGCACGGACCGGACGGTCCTACGGCCATGACTGCGTTCGGACATCGGTCATCCCGTCTGAAGCCGCGGGAACAGATCATCTGCTACGTCACTTTACGTAGTCGACTCAACACTATCTTGCCTCTGCGCTTTCCGGCTCCCTGACCTGGTAATACTCGTGTACGCGATGAACCCTGAAGGCGCGTTGAGCACTGGCGGCTGCCCAGGAGCCGTGCTCTTCCCCCGTCCTTCCGATAGGTGCCGAGGTTTTGCCTCCACCGCGGTGGTCACCACGAGCAGGGCCAGCGCCGTCAACCCGGCAACGGGAAGATCCTGCTGGCTCGCGACCATCGGCAGCTCTCGCCCATCCTGGCCACGACAGGGAGCGAAGACCGGCCGCCGACCGTCGTCTACCAACCGTTCGCCAGCGCCTACGAGGCGGTCCGCAGGATTGCCTCGAATCCCGGCGTCGGGCCGCAGAACGTTCGCCAGTCGGTCCTCAGCTACACCTTCCGGCTGCCCCCGATGATCGTCGACCTCATCAGCAGGCTCTATCGACTTGATGAGATCGAGCTCGAGGGCATAACGCGTCAGTTGCCCGATCCCGCGGCCGCTCCGGCGGTACCCCGTGAGCAGCGCAGCGATCCGCTCGCCGCAGTCTGGGCGGGTGATAGCGGCTGAGACTCTATACAGGGCCCGAGGGCCTAGTCGACATCATCGACACCATCGAGCGCGTCGGCGAGGTAGCCAGCCACCACATACAGGTGCTGACCGTTCCAGTAGGCGACCGCAGATAGGCAAAAGAGGCGCGGCAGCCTCCAGGGCGGCTAGAACAGGGATTCCTGGTCCGGCCTTGGTGGTGGCTCGATGGCACCATCGTCTACCTTTAGCCCTCCTGCGGCCAGATGCTCTCGGAGGCTATCGAGAATTGGCACCTGACCCTTCACCAGCATCTCGGAAGCCTGGCGCACCGTCATCCACTCGGCCCGGTCGACCTCAGGAAATTCCTTGTTCTCGCCCGATCCTTTGGGCCATTCCATGATGAACATATTGCTCCGGAAGCCTGACAGGTCGAAATCTCCTCTTACCGCGTAGGTGAGGATGATCTTCCCGCTGGGTTGCTTGCAGTTGCCCAGGTCGAGGAGATCGCCTTCCGGGGGGGGCGATCCCATCTCTTCTTCAAATTCACGTCTGGCCGCGCTAAGCGAATCTTCGCCGTCTTCGTATTCTCCCTTAGGGATAGACCACGCACGTGCGTTCTTTCGCGCCCAGAATGGGCCGCCCATATGACCTACTAGGACTTCCAGCACGCTATCTTCGCCGAGCCGGTAAAGTAGTAGTGCTGCGCTTCGCTTGGGCATCTGATACTCTCCTCCATCATGTGTCCCCGTTAGTCAGATAAGTCTTCGACCGTCTGCGATGAGCCTTAGATACCCGTCCCGGAGAGAGTTATACAACTCACTTCCATATCCCACCTCGAATCCGAATGCCTCGATGGCCGGCCGCGAGTATGCTTTGGTCTCCAGCTGAATTACCCCAGTCTCTCTTTCTATGTCTATCATAATAGCGCTCGCCGACGGAAGGGAGGGAGGCATGGCAATGCAGCTCAAATGAGCTTTGTAGAGCCGGATCGAGTGAGGCATGGAACTTCCGTGCTCGCGCTATCAGCTTATGGATCTGGTCAGCCAGCTCGTTTGGTTCCAGGCAGAGGTTAGGGCTTATGGTTTCCATCAAGTGAGCTTGCTCGGGGTTGAGCAGGGACAAGATTGTCATGACCGGCCTGCCCGGCCTGCCTATCATGGCCTTGAATGTATCCAAGATGCTTTCCAGGGTATTGCCGGTCATAAGATTTACGGCCACCACCCGCAGTGTTGATTGAGCCTTAGCTATGTATGATGTTATCGAATCTCGCCCTTCGCGCAGGTCCTTGTAGTATTTTCTGGCCGGAACGAATGTGTTGAGGTTCGCCGCCGTGGCACCCAGTACGACGCCGCGGTCGAGTTGCGAGCGCATCCGGTCCAGTTCCGGCGCATTCCATCTATAGGCCAGTATCGACTGAATCCTTTCCGCATTCTGCGAGTATTCATCGTCTGCTAGAGCCGGAAGCGAGCCGAGCGCAGAACGCCAATCATCCAGAGCGATCCAGTTTCTTAGCATCGGATTTATCTCGATAAACTGATTATTGCTGAGGATCTGCCGGAGATTCTGACACGCTGCGTACGAACCGGCTTGTGCCACGACCTGGATTCACAGATTAGCCCGGTGTTCCTGACCCGGTTCGACTGCCAGGACCGCGTCGGCTCACTCCAGCCCAGATGCAGAACCGCCTGGCTGACAAGCCACGGCTACTGCGGTCGCCAATACCCGCCGGGCTGCGTGCCCGAGTCACTGGAGCGCGAGCAGCGTGACGTGTCGTTCTACGCACACTGCCTGGAGTTCACCGGGATGGCGTGGCCCATGGTCTCAGCCGAGTCCCGCGCCTCGATCGTGGAGAGCCTGATCTGTGTCATTCCCGTGGTGGTCACCCCGAACGGCGCCGCGCCGCCGGACCCTGACGTGCTCCGGGCCGCGCTGCGCGAGCAGCTCAACCAGGGTGCGAACGCGGGCGAGTTGGACGAGGACGAGCTACGGGCGCTCACCTGGATGGCCGGGCATCGCGGCCGGTAAGGCCCTCGGTGATCCCTCCGTGGCCGCCGACGTGCTTGATGCCCTGGCCCGCAAGCTCGACGGCAGCCCAGCGTCCCCCTCGTACTTCTCCCGGCGGCAGTCCTGCACCGTATCTACCATCACTCGGTCGGCGGCCAGGACGAGGTCCTGATCGCGCGGATGGACGCCCACCAGAGGCGGTCATTATGGAGGCCCGTGGGGGGACGCATTGGGGACAGAGTCCAGCACAGGGCGGCATCGGAGGGCAACGCATGGCACTGGCTGACATCACCGCGATTTACGTCGTCGCAGGTGAGAGGCGGTTTTGCCCTGGTTATGGTGGGCGCCCCCAGCAGGATTCGAACCTGCGCACACGGCTCCGGAGGCCGATGCTCTATCCCCTGAGCTATGGGGGCTGCGCGACGTGGGAAAGGCTACCAGCCGCAGCGCCTTCGCGGACACTCGGTCGGGGCACGCGCCCCGGCAGGCAGCCGCTCACCCCTCGGGAAAGGGCGCAAGCAGGTGCGCCGGGAGGCTACCCTCACGCGAGTGACGCACGGACTGGGACGAGTGCTCGTCGTCGACGATGACGAGGTGATCAGGCGGCTGATCGAAGTCAACCTCTCGCTTGAGGGTTTCGACGTGTCGACGGCGGTCGACGGGCAGGACTGCCTGGACAAGGTGATGGAGATCAATCCGGATGTCATCACGCTGGACGTGATGATGCCGCGGCTCGACGGCTGGGAGACGGCGGTCCAGCTGCGCGAGGCACCGGACACGGCCCACATCAAGGTGGTCCTGATCACGGCGCGTGCCCAAGAAGACGACAAGATCCGCGGCGCCCGGGTCGGTGCCGACGCCTACCTCACCAAGCCCTTCGACCCGAACGAGATGATTCGCCTGGTCCGCGAGCTCGTCGGCCCCCGTTAGGTGATCACTGCCGACCTTCGGCGGGCCATCCTGGCCGCAGCCGGTCGCACCGACGGCGACCCGCAGCTCCGCCCGGCCGGGGGCCCGGGTCGTTACGCGTCCAGCCTGCCGTTCCGCCTGACCCCGCCCGGCCAGGACCCGCGTGCGGTCGCGGCGGGGATAGCCGCCTGTCTTGAGACCGAGCCCTGGATCGCGACCGCGGAGGTCACCGGCGCCGGATACCTGACCGTCACCGTAACCCCCGACGCCCTGGCCGCCCTGGCGGTGCGGATCCCCCGGGCGGGCCCGGCCTGCGTCGCGAGCGACGCGCTGCGTGGCCGCACCGTCCCCGACCCGCCGCCGGCCGACCCGCTCACCCAGCTCACCTGGTCACGGGCTCGGGCGGTACTCGCCGCGCAGCTGACCGCCCGTCTCGCCACCACCGCAGGTGCCACCCTCTTTTTTCCCAAACGGCCCTCGCTTCCTCCCCCCGCCCCCGAATCACCCCCCCCGAGCGAAACCGGACCGGCCGTGGCAGCCCTCCCAGCTTCCCCCGCCCCGGGCGAGACCGGACCGGCCGTGGCGGCCGCCCCAGCTTCCGCCGCCCCGGGCGAGACCGGACCGGCCGTGGCGGCCGCCCCAGCTTCCGCCGCCCCGGGCGAGACCGGACCGGCCGTGGCGGCCGCCCCAGCTTCCGCCGCCCCGGGCGAGACCGGACCAGCCGTGGCGGCCGTCGATTACGCCGGCGCGGAGCTGGGGCCGGTGGCCGCGGCCGTCGCTTACGCAGGCCCGGACGCGGTGCGGTTCGCGCTGGCCCGGATGCTTCCGGGCGCGGCGGCTCCCGAGCCCGCGCTTGTCGCGCGGCACGTGCTGGCCAATCCGGCTTATGCTGTTCGGTACGCGCATGCCGCCGCTGCCGCCGTGCTGCGCTGGGCCGCCGCGCTGGGGACCAGTCCAGCCGGGTTCCGACCGCGCTTGCTCGCCGAACTCTCGGGGTCGGAGGAGCTGGCACTGCTCGACGTGCTGTCCTGGCTGCCCGAACGGGTGGCCGTGGCGGCGCGCCGTGGCCGGCCCGACGAGTTCGCCGGCTACCTGGAGGAGCTGGCAGTGCGGACGATTGACACGATGAACACCACCAATTTTACCAGGATATCGAGCATCAGCAGCGAGAGGCTGTGGCTGGCGAACGCGGCGCGCACTGCCCTGGCCGCCGGCCTCGGGCTGCTCGGGGTCGGCGCGCCCAGCCGGCTGTAGGCCGCTCGCCGCACATGAAGGGAACCGCATGAGCCGTGTCGCGCACCCGGCCGGGCCACGCCATGGTGACGTGCTGCCTGCCGATCATCCACCCGCCCCGCCGCAAGACCTCAACGCGCTGCATCCTGGCATCTGGCCGCGGAACGCCCGGCGTTCCGATGGCGTGCTGATGCTCGGCGGGATGGACGTGCGGGACCTGGCGGAGCAGTTCGGCACTCCGCTCTACGTGTGCGACGAGGAGGACGTGCGGTCACGCTGCCGGGATTACCTGGGGGCGTTCGGGCCGGACGGGCGGGTGTTCTACGCGGCGAAGGCGTTCTGCTCCCGGGCGATGCTGCGCTGGGTGAGCTCGGAAGGCCTCGGTGTCGACGTCTGCACCGGCGGCGAGCTTGAGGTCGCGCTGTCGGCCGGGGTACCGCCCGAGCGGATCACGCTGCACGGCAACAACAAGTCGCTCGAGGAGCTGTCCCGGGCGGTCGGCACCGGGGTGGGCCATATTGTGGTGGACTCCTTCGAGGAGATCGCCCGGCTCGCGTACCTCACCGGCTCGGGCAGCCCGTCCTCCGCCGAGCCCGTGTTCCCGCCGAACGTCCTGGTCCGGGTCACCACCGGGGTGGAGGCGCACACCCACGAGTTCATGGCGACCGCCCACGACGACCAGAAGTTCGGTTTCTCGCTGACCTCGGGGGCCGCCGACGAAGCGGTCCGCCGGGTCCTGGCCTGCCCCGGCCTGTCGTTCGCGGGGCTGCATTCCCATATCGGCTCGCAGATTTTCGACACGGCCGGCTTCGAGGTGGCGGCGCACCGCGTCGTCGAGCTAGCCGTCAGGATCCGCGACGAGCACGGGGCCGAGATCGCCGAGCTCGACCTGGGCGGCGGGTTCGGCATCGCCTACACCGAAGAGGACGACGCCCCCGAGGCCAAGGAGATCGCGCACAGCCTGCGCGGCATCGTGGACGGCCAGTGCCGCGCCGCCGGGCTGCCCGGGCCGCGGCTGACCGTCGAGCCAGGCCGCGCGATCGCCGGGCCGTCCACGGTCTCGCTGTACTCCGTCGGCACCATCAAGGACGTGGACGGATTGCGGACCTACGTCAGCGTGGACGGCGGGATGAGCGACAACATCAGGACCGCGCTGTACGACGCCTCGTACGAGTGCGTACTAGCCTCCCGCGCCTCGTCGGCCCCGCCGATGCTGTCCAGGGTGGTGGGCCGGCACTGCGAGAGCGGCGACATCGTGGTGCGGCACGCCTACTTGCCGTCCGACCTGGCCCCCGGCGACCTGCTGGCTGTCCCGGCCACCGGCGCCTACTGCCGCTCCCTAGCCAGCAACTACAACCACGTCGCCCGTCCCGCGGTCGTCGCGGTCAACACGGGCACGGCCCGGGTGATCGTCCGCCGGGAGACCCTGGACGACCTGCTCAGCCTGGACGTCGGATGAGCCGCACGCTGCCCGCCCTCAACCTCCGGACGCTGCCTGCCCCCGGCCCGCCCGGACGCTCCGGCCCGCCCGGACGCTCCGGCCCGCCCGGACGCTCCGGCCCGCCCGGGCGCTGCCCGCCCCCCGGCCCGCCCGGACGCTGCACGCCCCCGACCCGCCACGCCTGGATGCCAGATGAGTGATTCGCCCGTGAAACCAACCGTGCCCACGCTGAAAGTCGCGCTGCTCGGCTGCGGCTCGGTGGGTTCCCAGGTGGCCCGGCTGCTCACCGAGCAGGCTAATGACCTGGCCCTGCGGATCGGCGCGCGGCTGGAACTGGCGGGGATCGCGGTGCGCCGGGTCGGGCACCCGCGGGCTGCGGGGATCGACCGGTCGCTGCTTACCGCGGACGCGCACGCGCTGGCTACCCGGCCGGACGTCGACATCGTGGTGGAGGTGATCGGCGGCATCGAGCCGGCCAGGTCGCTGCTGCTCGCCGCGCTGAAGAGCGGCAAGCCTGTGGTCACCGCGAACAAGGCGCTGCTGGCCGAGAACGGCGCGGAGATCTACGGCGCGGCCCGCGAGTACGGCGCCGACCTGTACTACGAGGCTTCGGTGGCCGGCGCCATCCCGCTGCTGCGACCGCTGCGGGAGTCGCTGGCCGGCGACACCGTACGCCGGGTGCTCGGCATCGTCAACGGGACCACCAACTTCATCCTGGACCGGATGGACTCCTCCGGGGCAGGCTTCGCCGAGTCGCTGGAAGAGGCGCAGGCCCTAGGCTACGCCGAGGCCGACCCGACCGCGGACGTCGAGGGGTTCGACGCGGCCGCGAAGGCTGCGATCCTGGCCAGCCTGGCCTTCCACACGCCGGTGACGGCGGCGGACGTGCACCGCGAGGGCATCACCGAGATCACCGCCGCCGACATCGGCAGCGCGCGGACGCTCGGCCGGGTGGTGAAGCTGCTCGCCATCTGCGAGCGCTGCGACGCGGGAGTGTCGGTCCGGGTTCACCCCGCGATGATCCCTCGCTCGCATCCGCTCGCCTCGGTCAGCGAGGCGTATAACGCGGTCTTCGTCGAGGCGGAATCGGCTGGCCGCCTGATGTTCTACGGCGCGGGCGCCGGCGGCACCCCGACCGCGAGCGCCGTGCTCGGCGACATCGTCGCGGTGGCCAGGAACCGGCTGGCCGGCACGCGCGGCCCGGATGCGTCCACCTACGCCGGGCTGCCCGTCATGCCGATGGGGGAGACGCTCACCCGCTATCACGTCTCCCTCGACGTGGACGACAAGCCCGGCGTGCTGGCCCCGGTGGCCGAGGCGTTCGCCCGGCACGGCGTCTCCATCGAGGCGGTCCGCCAGGCCAGCCGGGGTGAAGAGGCGCAGCTAGTGATCGTTACACATACGGCCAGGGACGCGGCGCTCGCCGCGACCATCCGCGAACTCGAGGCGCTGCCGGTCGTTCGTGCGGTAGTCAGCGTGATGCGGGTAGAAGGCGAGGAGGAGTGATGCCGGTGACCGAACCCAAGCCGCTGGCGGCCCGGGCCAGACAGCAGTGGCGCGGCGTGATCGCCGAATACCGGGACTGGCTCCCGGTCACCGAGGCCACGCCGGTGGTCAGCCTGCGCGAGGGCGGCACCCCGCTGCTGCCTGCCCCGGTGCTGTCCGCCCGGACCGGCTGCGAGGTGTATCTCAAGGTCGAGGGGGTGAACCCGACCGGTTCGTTCAAGGACCGGGGAATGACGGTGGCCATCAGCATGGCCGCGGGTGCCGGCGCCCGGGCGGTCATCTGCGCGTCGACCGGCAACACCAGCGCGAGCGCCGCCGCCTACGCGGCCCGGGCCGGGCTCACCTGCGCGGTGCTGGTGCCGCGCGGCAAGATCGCCATCGGGAAGCTCGCCCAGGCGTTGGTCCACGGAGCCCGGCTGCTTCAGGTGGACGGCTCGTTTGACGACTGCCTGGAACTGGCCAGGAAGCTGGCCGCCGAGTACCCGGTCGCGCTGGTCAACTCGGTGAACCCGGACCGGATCCAAGGCCAGAAGACCGCCGCGTTCGAGATCGTGGACGAGCTAGGCGACGCGCCCGAGGTGCACTGCCTTCCGGTCGGGAACGCGGGGAACATTACCGCCTACTGGATGGGGTACACCGAGTACCAGCGCGCAGGCCTGGCGACCCGCGCGCCGCGGATGTTCGGTTTCCAGGCCAGCGGGGCGGCGCCGATCGTGACCGGCAGGCCCGTGCTGCAGCCGCAGACGATCGCGACCGCGATCAGGATCGGCAACCCAGCCTCCTGGCTGCTGGCCGAGGCCGCCCGGGACGAGTCCGGCGGTCTGATCGATTCGGTGACCGACCGGGAGATCCTGTCCGCCTACCGGCTGATCGCGACGAAGGAAGCCGTGTTCGGTGAGCTGGCCTCCTCAGCGAGCGTAGCCGGGCTGCTCCGGTCCCGCGCGAGCGGCCAGATCGCCGCGGGTACCCGAGTGGTCTGTACCATTACGGGAAACGGCCTGAAGGACCCAGACTGGGCGCTGTCCGGCGCCCCGTCCCCGGCCACCATCCCCGCCGACGCTAATGCTGCCGCCACCGCTCTAGGCCTTGCCTAGGTCTCCCGTGCCCAAGCGCCGTACGCCCTTGCGTCCCGTGCGCAAACGTCCAATCCCGCTCCACCCGCCCCGCCCGCCCCAAGGCGCCCAACGGTGTCCCCCGCGCCGAGTTCCTGCCCGGCCCCGGCCCATGGCTCCCCCGTCACCCCAACCGGCCCAATGTTCCATCGGTCCGGTTGTAACCGGCCCAATGTTCCATCGGTTCCGCCCAGGCGGGAGCATTCGGGTGTAAGCGTGATGCGTGCGATACGCAGATAGTGAATTGGGATCAGAGTGAGGAGTCACATGGCCTGGGCGCAAGACGTGGTGCGGGTGCGGGTGCCCGCGACGAGCGCCAACCTCGGTCCGGGTTTTGACGCGCTCGGGCTCGCGCTGACGTTGTACGACGAGGTGGACGCGTGGATCTGCCCGGCTGGGCTTTCCATCGAGATCTCCGGCGAAGGTGCGGACCTAGCGGAAGCGGGCGAGGAGCACCTCGTGGTGCAGGCCATGCGAGCAGCGTTCGCCGTCACCGGGACTCAGCCGCCGGGAATCGGAATTCGCTGCGTGAACCGGATCCCGCACGGCCGAGGCCTCGGCTCATCAGCCGCTGCGATCGTCGCCGGCATCCTGGCCGCACGGGCCCTCGCCGGAACGGACGGCCGGGTTGGGGACGGCCGGGTTGGGGACGGCCGGGCTGGGGACGGCCGGGCTGGGGACGGCCGGGCTGGGGACGGCCGGGCTGGGGACGGGGCTGAATCCGGTCCGGCTGCGGGCGCCCTGCCAGAGGATGCCGTGTTCAGGCTCGCCACCGGCATGGAAGGCCATCCAGATAATGTGGCCGCCTGCCTGGGCGGCGGACTGGCTATCTCGTGGACGGTGTCCGGCCGTCCGTACATGGTACGGCTTGAGCCGCTGCCCTCGATCAGTCCCGTCATCTGCGTCGCGCCGACTCCGGTGCGAACCGAGGCCGCCAGACGTCTGCTGCCCGAGCTGGTGCCGCACAAGGATGCGGCGGCCAACGCAGGGCGCAGTGCCCTGCTGGTTGCCGCGCTGACGCAACTGCCCGCGGCCACGTCGCTGGGGACGGGCTGGCCAGACGGGGCCGGCGCCCTGTTTGACGCGACGCAGGACTGGCTGCACCAGGACTACCGGTCGGCGGCGATGCCGGAGACGGACGCGCTGGTCCGGAGGCTGCGGGGCGAGGGTATCGCGGCCGTGGTGTCGGGGGCAGGTCCCTCCGTGCTCGCGTTGCTCTTTGGCCGCGAAAGCCCTGGTTATCGTCACCACCTGGACAGCCTGGGTTCGATTGTGAAAAAAACGGGTATTGCCTGGCACATAAGCTCGTTGGACGTCGAGCGGCATGGTGCGCGTGTCCTGTCTCCCGAGCCGTTGCCAGGCTCCTGATGCGGGAGGCGAGCGGTCAGTCCGTCCGACCGGGCAGATGGCGACAGCGCAGGTCGCGCCGTCACTCCCTGGAACTGAGTACTCGGATGTCTGATCCTTGCTGGCGGCCCTCATGGGACCGATGCCTCTTCTTCCGCGACACGGATGGCTGCGAAGGAATGCGTTGAGTCCTCATCGTGTTAAGATTGGTGGCGCACCGGGTGCCCCCCTCTGGACTGGGTGCTCGTCAGCGAACCGGGCGCTCGCTGGCAAACTCCTATGGGACGGTATCGTTGCCGTACCCGAGGTCTTTGACACTGGATGTTCCGCTCTCTTCCTAGACGGGGAGCGGGGTCAGCCTGTTGCGAGCGCACGAACTAGGGACGCGGGCGAGCGGTACAGCCTCCCGGGTGCTCTCCGACTTATCTCCCAGGCTTGCGGACACATAGCGACGCACGGAGGAACGCAAAGCGTTGCCGACATTGTGGATATTCGGTGGCTGTCAGAGCAGCGCGAATCAACTCTGGCCCCAATGGGGCCGCTATACCGGGTCGACGGGCCTAGCGGGTTCACCCAGGCGGCCGAGAATCATGGAAGGACCATTAGTGAGCGACACATCCGAACTCCTCAGCGGCGCGTCCACCGCGTCTGAGGACGCCTCCGTCGGTACCTCAGCGCCTTCCGCGGCCGCTGCTGGACCATCGGAGGGAGACTTGGGTTCATCAGGAGCGATAACATCGGCGTCCAAGTCGCGTAGTCGCAACGGCACTGGCCTTTCCTCACTGCTCATGCCCGAACTGCAGCGGATCGCGCAGACCATGGGCATACCGGGTTCAGGCCGGATGCGCAAAGGCCAGCTCGTCGAGGCGATCGAGGCGCGGCAGGGCGGAGGGCCGCGTCAGGAAGCGGGTACTGCCAAGCAGGGCTCAGACCAGCGTGTCGCGTCTGCGGGAGCTGACTCGACTCGCCCGCGGAAGCAGGGCGCTATGGAACCAGACACAAATACGCAATCAGGCATCGGAACAGGCGCGACGTCCGGCCTCGGTGACTCCGTGCGCGGCGGTATCGGCACGGACGGAGCCGGGCAGCAGCTCAGCTTCGACCAGGAGACCGCGACCGACCGGCCGAATGGGCGGACCCAGAAGGCTTCGGTCCAGCAGGTTCCGGAGCAGCAGGCGCCGGCGGTGACGGAGGACGCTGCGGCCCCGGAGGCCACGGTCGTGCCGCAGGGCGACACAGGCCCGGATGAGTCCGCGCCTAGCGAAGCGCAGCGGGGTGACCGGCGCCGCCGGAATGGCCGCCGCGACGAGGTGCCGGCCCGAAGCCGTGAGCAGTCCGGCCGCGATCAGTCCGCCCGCGACAATGGCCGCGACAGCGCCGCGACCAGGGCGGCCGCGACAATGGCGGCCGCGACCAGTCCGCCCGCGACCAGGGCGGCCGCGACAATGGCGGCCGCGACCAGTCCGCGCGTGACCAGGGTGGCCGGGATCAGGGTGGCCGGGATCAGGGTGGCCGGGATCAGGGTGGCCGGGATCAGGGTGGCCGCGACCACGGCGGGCGGGATCAGGGCGACCGCCGCGAGCCGATGGCGGCCAGCCGCGGGCCGGCCGGGGACCAGTATGACGACGACCGCAGGGGAGGCCGCAGCCGCGACCGGTTCCGCAACAGGAACCGGCGGGGGCGTGACCGCCAGGCCGAGCCGGAGATGATGATCAGCGAGGACGATGTTCTCATCCCGATCGCCGGCATCCTCGACGTCCTCGACGCTCAGGGGTACGCCTTCGTCCGCACCACCGGCTACCTGCCCGGGCCGAACGACGTGTACGTTTCGCTGTCTCAGGTCCGCAAGAACGGCCTGCGCAAGGGCGATGTCATCGAGGGCGCGGTCAGGCAGGCGCGTGACGGCGAGCGCCGGGAGAAGTTCAACGCGCTGGTCCGGCTGGACAAGGTCAACGGGCTGGACCCGGAGAAGTCCATCAACCGGCCCGAGTTCTCCAAGCTGGTGCCGCTTTACCCACAGGACAGGCTCAGGCTTGAAACCGACCCCGGCAATATGACCACCCGGATCATCGACCTGATCTGCCCGATCGGCAAGGGCCAGCGCGGCTTGATCGTCTCGCCGCCGAAGGCGGGTAAGACGATGATCCTGCAATCGATCGCCAACGCGATCACCAAGAACAACCCGGAGTGCCACCTCATGGTCGTGCTTGTGGACGAGCGGCCAGAAGAAGTCACCGACATGCAGCGCACGGTGAAGGGCGAGGTCATCCACTCCACGTTCGACCACCCGGCCGACGACCACACCACCGTGGCGGAACTGGCCATCGAGCGCGCGAAGCGCCTGGTGGAGATGGGCCATGATGTGGTCATCCTGCTCGACAACATCACCCGGCTGGGACGCGCCTACAACAACTCGGCACCCGCCAGCGGCCGCATCCTGTCCGGCGGTGTGGACTCCACCGCGCTGTACCCGCCGAAGAGGTTCTTCGGCGCGGCACGCAACATCGAGCACGGCGGTTCGCTGACAATCCTGGCGGCGGCCCTGGTCGAGACCGGCTCCCGGATGGACGAGGTCATCTTCGAGGAGTTCAAGGGCACCGGCAACATGGAACTGCGGCTGCGCCGCGAGCTTGCGGAGAAGCGACTCTTCCCGGCCGTCGACGTGGACGCGTCGAGCACCCGTAAGGAAGAAATCCTGCTCTCGCCGGATGAGCTCAAGATCATCTGGCAGCTGCGCCGGGTGCTGCACGCGCTCGAGCCGCAGCAGGCACTTGAGCTGCTCATGGAACAGATGCGCAAGACCAAGAGCAACGCCGAGTTCCTGCTCCAGGTCCAGAAGACCACCCTGGGGTCCTCCTGATACGGTCCCACCACGCCGCTGACCGACCCGCGACAGCGCCGACCCGCGACAGCGCCGACCCGCGACAGCGCCGACCCGCGACAGCGGGAATGCCAGGTCAGCAAAATTAGTTCCACTGGTTGGCATACTAGAAAGCCGCAACCATGCGGTACCGGTTCACGCCTGCGGGCGACCCGGCGACCGCTCAAGGCAGGAGTTGTCATGAAGGCAGACATTCACCCCCAGTACAACGTCACCACGGTGACGTGTGGCTGCGGGAACACTTTCACCACTCGGAGCACCGCGCCCAGCGGCACTATCCACGTCGAGGTCTGCTCGGCTTGCCACCCGTTCTACACCGGCAAGCAGAAGATCCTCGACACCGGCGGCCGCGTCGCCCGCTTCGAGAAGCGCTTCGGCAAGAACCCCACCGGCCAGAAAGCCGACAAGAAGTAACCCGCCCGTATTCCACCCGTGGAATGCAAGGGATCCGAGCGAGGGGCCAGTAGTACAGGGGCCTGCTGACCTGGGGTCGCCAGGCCCCGTTCGCTAGGCCGAGCGGCCGCAAGTTCGACTGCGAGCGAAAAGTCCGCTGTGACCTGGGCCGCTAAAGCCACAGCAAGCAAACAGGTGGGCGCGACGGTGGCTCGAATGGCGTTTCGGGTGGCTTGCTTTGTAGCCGCCCGACGGCCAGTCGAGCCATCATTCATCGCCCGCCTGCCCGCCAGCGAAGACTATAAAGACAGCGAAGACAATAAAGAAGCACGAAAGGATCCTCGGTGTTCGACCGGCTTACCGATCTGGTAAGCGAGCACGCAGAGCTTGAGCACGCGCTCGCCGACCCAGGCGTGCACTCCGACCAGGACCGAGCGCGCACGCTGAGCCGTCGCTACGCCGAGCTGACCCCCATCGTGAACGCGTACCACCAGTGGCAGCAGACCGCCGGCGACGAGCAGGCGGCCCACGAGCTCGCCCGGGAAGACTCCTCGTTCGAGGCGGAGGCCGAGCAGCTGGCCGCACGGCGGGAACAGATCGAGGCCCAGCTGAGCAAGCTGCTCGTGCCGCGGGACCCGAACGACAGTCGTGACATCATCCTGGAGGTCAAGGCGGGGGAGGGTGGCGAGGAGTCCGCGCTGTTCGCCGGTGACCTGCTCCGGATGTACCTGCGTTACGCCGAGCGGCGCGGCTGGAAGACCGAGATCCTCGACTCGACCGGGACCGGCCTGGGCGGGGTCAAGGACGCGACGGTCGCCGTGAAGGGCAGGGGCGCCGAGGGCGCCTGGTCCCGGCTGAAGTACGAGGGCGGGGTGCACCGCGTTCAGCGCGTGCCGGTCACCGAATCCCAGGGCCGCATCCATACCTCCGCCGCCGGCGTGCTCGTCGTGCCCGAAGCCGAGCAGGTTGAGGTGCAGATCAACGACAACGAGCTGAAGGTGGACGTGTTCAGGTCATCCGGGCCGGGCGGGCAGAGCGTGAACACGACCGACTCGGCCGTGCGGATCACCCACGTGCCGTCCGGTATCGTCGTTTCCTGCCAGAACGAGAAGAGCCAGCTGCAGAACAAGGAGCAGGCGATGCGCGTGCTGCGCGCCCGGCTGCTCGCGCAGGCCGAGGCCGACGCCGATGCCAAGGCCAGCGCGGAGCGGCGCAGCCAGGTTCGGACCGTCGACCGGTCAGAGCGGGTCCGCACCTACAACTTCCCCGAGAATCGCATCTCCGACCACCGGGTGGGTTACAAGGCCTACAACCTGGACCAGGTCATCGACGGCGAGCTTGACGCGGTGATCGATGCGCTGGCCGCCGCGGACCTCGCCGCGAAGCTGGTCGGCACGAGCAATGATGAGCCTGCTGCTTGACGAGGTGGCGCTCGCCGCGCTGCGACTGGCCGAGGCCGGGGTCGAATCCCCGCGGGCGGACGCCGAGCTGATCGCGGCCAGCGTGCACAACGTCAGGCGCGGCGAGCTGCACACGGTGCCCGATTCAGCGTTCGACGCGCGTTTCTGGGCCGACATCGCCCGTCGCGCCGCGCGTGAGCCGCTGCAGCACATCACCGGCCGGGCGCATTTCCGCTACCTCGAGCTCGACGTGGGACCCGGCGTGTTCGTGCCGCGGCCGGAGACCGAGGTCATGACCGGCTGGGCCATCGGCAAGCTGCGCGAAATGGACGTCGCCGAGCCGGTGGTGGCCGACCTGGGCACCGGGTCGGGTGCGATCGCGCTGGCGATCGGGCAGGAGGTCCCCAGAGCCAGGGTGCACGCGGTCGAAGCCGATCCGCTGGCCCGCGCCTGGGCCGAACGCAATATCACCCGGTACGTGCACAGCGCCCGCTATACGGCGGGCCGCATCATGCTGCACCCGGGCGACTTCGGTGAGATGCTGGGCGAGCTCGACGGTACCGTGGACCTCGTGATCAGTAACCCGCCATATATCCCGGTCGGGGCATTCGTCGAGCCTGAGGTCAGCGAATACGATCCCCCTTCGGCACTATGGAGCGGAACGGACGGTCTTCAAGCCATCCGGTCAGTCGAACGCACCGCGCGGCGATTGCTGCGCCCCGGCGGACTGTTGGCTGTCGAGCACGGTTTCCAGCAGGGCGCGGCGGTGTACTGGGTATTCCCCGAGGAGTCGGGCTGGCGGGACACCCGCAACCACAAGGACCTGACCAACCGAGACCGCTTCGTCACCGCGGCGTGGTCCGGCGAAGGACCCTGAGAAGAATAGGCAGGAGTGGCGGCTAGATGAGTGAGCGTTATGACTGCCGGGACACGCAGGCCCGGACCGCGGGGATCGACGCCGCGGTAACGGCGGCGCGGGCTGGTGAGCTGATCGTGCTGCCGACGGACACGGTCTACGGCATCGGCGCGGACGCGTTCACCCCGGCCGCGGTCACGACCATGCTCGCGGCTAAGGGCCGCGGCCGGAACATGCCGCCGCCGGTGCTCGTGGGCACGGCGCGGGCCGCGGCGGCGCTTGCGGAGGACCTGGGGGCGTTCGGGCAGGACCTGATCGACGAGTTCTGGCCGGGTGCGCTCACCCTGGTCTTCCGGGCCAGCCCGACGCTGCTCTGGGACCTGGGCGACACCAAGGGCACGGTGGCGCTGCGCATGCCGCTGCATTCGGTCGCGCTAGAGGTGCTGAGGCAGACCGGCCCGCTCGCCGTGTCCAGCGCCAACCGGCACGGCCATCCGTCGGCCATTACCGCCGACGAAGCGCTGGAGCAACTGGGCGAGTCGGTTTCTGTTTACCTTGACGGCGGGCCGTGCACCGAGAACATCCCGTCTACCATCCTCGACCTGACCGGGACCATACCGAAGGTACTCCGGGCCGGAGCGATCTCCGTGGACCGGCTGCGCACGGTGGCCTCGGTCATCGCCGATAACGAGCACTACGCCGAGAACGCGAGCCCGGCCGTCGATGGTAGGGCCACCGGCTTCAAGCCCGCGTCACCCCATCCGCTGGGGGGCTCGGCCGGCCCGGCCGGACCGACTGCCGGTGAGCCTCCCTCCGGGACGTAGCCGGTGCCATAAAGTAGCGCTAATGAAAGTACTGGGGACCGAGCAGATCCAGGCCGGCTGAGGCGGCATGCGCGAGTACGCCCTGGTCTTGCTCGTCACTGCCGCAGTGACTTACCTGCTGGTCCCGTTGGTGCGACGGGTCGCGGTCGGTACCCGCACGATACATGAGCCGCGGGCGCGTGATACCCACACCACGCCGACACCGCTGCTCGGCGGGCTGGCCATGTACGGCGGACTGGTCGCCGGGCTGCTTATCGCCAGCCGCCTCTCGGTCTTGCAGGATCCCTTCAAGACGGCCGGGTCCAGGACCGAAGCGGGCCTGCTGCTGGCCGGCGGGTTCGTCGTCGTGATCGGGTTCATCGACGACAGGTGGGGGCTCAGCGCGATCAGCAAGCTGGCCGGCCAGGTCGCGGCGGCCGGCATCCTGATATGGAGCGGTCAGGCGCTGCCCTGGCTGCCGACACCGAGCGGCGGCGAGTTTCCGCTCGAACCGGACCTGAGCGTGACGCTGACCATCCTGATCGTCGTGATCACCATCAACGCGATCAACTTCATCGATGGTCTCGACGGGCTGGCCGCGGGCATTGTGGCCGTCGCCGCGCTGTCATTCCTGGTGTATACCTACACGCTCATCCGGACCATTGATACCCCGTCGCAGTCGCTGCCCGCGGTGGCGTCGGCGCTGCTGGCCGGCATGTGCCTCGGGTTCCTGCCGCACAATTTCTACCCGGCGCGGATCTTCATGGGTGACATCGGCGCGATGCTGCTCGGCCTGATGCTCGCCTACGGCCCGATCTCGAGCACCGATTCCCTCGCCCCGGCCCTGTTGACCCAATACTCAGCCCACCACGCCCTGGACCGGTTCCCGACCCTCCTCCCGCTGCTGATGCCGGCCGCGATCTTCGTCATCCCCTACGCGGACCTGATGTTCGCGGTTATCCGGCGGACCCGGGCGGGCAAGCCGATCATGGTGGCCGACCGGCAGCACCTGCATCACCGGCTGCTGAACATCGGCCATTCCTACCGGCAGAGCGTGCTGCTCATGTACCTGTGGGCCGCGCTGTTCTCCGTCACCGTGGTCTCGCTGTCGCTGGTCCGGTCCCCCTCGGCCGTGTTCGCCGCCGCGACCGTGGTCGCGGTGCTTGCCCTCCTTCCCGCCACGATGCCCAGGCTGCGCCCCCGGTGGGCCTTCAGCCGACGTAAAGCCTCCGCTGGCGGCGCCTCCTCTGGCGCCGCCACGCCGGGAGCCGGGGCCCTGGCGCCCGGCACCCGGTATCACGCGGCCCGGCCGCCGGCCGACCGGGCCCAGGCGCCTGCTGTCCAGAGCGCGGCGCCTGTCAACACCGCGGCGCCCGTCAACACCGCGGGACCTGTCGCGGACGCGGACCATGCTGGCCCCGCCCCCGGTTACTCACTGTCCCGGCCGCCCCGCCGGCCCAGTGCCGAGCCCTTCGTCAGCCCAGCGCCATTCTCCGGCCAGGTGGCGTTCCCCCAGTTCCCCTTCCCCGACCGTGGACCGTTCCCGGCTGCGGGTCCGTTCCCCGACCGTGGACCGTTCCCGGCTGCGGGTCCGTTCCCCGACCGTGGACCGTTCCCGGCTGCGGGTCCGTTCCCCGACCGTGGACCCTTTCCGGCTCCGCTGCCCATTCCTGGTCAGGACCCGTTCAACGATGAGGTGCCGTTCCCTGGTGTCGGCCCGGGATACGGGGATGATCCTCTCGACCGCCCTGATCCGTTTCCCAAGGCTCAGCCTCCTGACACGTGGCCCAACTAGGGCACCGGCAGGTCCGGCTATACCTTGCCTTTACCTTCCTGACTCGCGCTGGTCCGTGCAGACCCGCGAGGCTGACTCGCCGCGCGCGCCGAACGTTGCCCACCTGATCGGGTGAAATGTCAGGGTTTATGGCTATTTTTGCCCGGCGAAACGCAAGAGGCTTAACCTGCGGGACACATCAGGGCAGCGGGGCGAGCGGACCGCGCCAGGCTGTCGCCTGCGTTGGTCATAAATTGTCTGCGATCAGGTAAAGACAGGGTCAAGGACTTTGTGATACCTTTCACGAGCAGCCCCTCTTAAGCAAAGGAGAGGCCCGTGATACGTTTCGTAAACCTGACCGGATGCCCGCACCACGGTAGTGGCGCGGCGACCGGCTCCTGCAACGTACGCGGGGAAATTTCCCGCGTCAGCAGTGTTGCTGTCCAACCCTCAGGAGCCATGTAATGCTCGCGAAGTACGCCACGATCGTGCGGCGCGCTGGCGCGCTGACGGCCGCCGCGGCCGCGATCATGGTCGCGGTGAGCGCCGCCGTGGCCGGCCCCAAGGGCCTGGTCGGCGCGCTCATCGGAGTGGCCATCGTCACCGTGTTCTTCGGCATCAGCGTGCTGGTGGTCGGCCGGGCCGCGCGAGTGAGCCCGGAGGCCATGATGGTGGCCGCCTTGGTCACCTACCTCGTCAAGATCGTCGCCCTGGCCGTCATCCTCTCCAGCCTGAACGGCACGACGGCGTTCAGCACCCGGGCCCTCGGCTTCACCGCGATCGGCTGCATCCTCGTCTGGTGCGCCGCGCAGGTCATCACGGCGGTCAAGGTCAAGATGCTCTACGTCGAGCCGGAACAGCAATCACAGCAGCAACCGGCGAGGCGAGGCGAGTGACATGAGCGACCGCGGCAACGACGCCGTCACCAGCGCGCAGCAGGAGGCCGCCGCGGTGGGCCGGGCTCAGGGCCTGGAAACGGGCTGGACGGTGTTCAGCTACCTGCTCGCCGGCATGGCGGCCTACGGCATCATCGGCTGGCTCATCGGCCGGGCGGTGCACGTCCCGGTGCTGTTCCCGGTCGGCATGCTGGTCGGCCTGGGCATTTCGATCGGCTACATCATCCACCGCTTCGGCAGGCAGCAAGCGGCGGAGCGCCCACGGAAGGAGATTACCGGTGACCGGTGACGTCGGGGTCCTGGCCAGCGGCGGGTGCCACATCTTCAGCGGGTGCGGATTCCCCGCCCCGGGCCTGCAGGATTTCGACTGGAAGCCGTTCTTCACGATCGGCTCGTTCGGGTTCACCAAGCCGATGCTTCTCGCGATCCTGTCCGCGCTGGTGGTGATCCTGTTCTTCTGGGGGGCGTTCCGCACGCCCAAGCTTGTCCCGCGCGGCCTGCAGAACCTCGGCGAGATCGCCATCCTGGCCGTCCGAGACCAGATCCTGCGGCCCTCCCTGGGCCGACGGGGCGACAGCTACCTGCCGTTCCTGGTGTCGCTGTTCTTCTTCATCTACATCATGAACCTGATGGAGCTGATCCCGGTCTTCCAGTTCCCGGTCACGTCCAGGATCGGGTTCGTGTGGCCGCTGGTATTCATCGTCTACTTCCTCTACCTGTACCTGGGCGTCAAGCACCAGGGGCCCTGGGGTTACCTCAAGAACATGATCCCGCCGGGCGTACCGTGGCCGATCTACTTCATCCTGGTTCCGGTCGAGCTGCTCAGGTTCTTCGTTTTCCAGCCGTTCACCCTCGGGGTGCGGCTCTTCGGGAACATGTTCGCCGGCCACCTGCTGCTGACGATCTTCACGATCGCGTCGTGGTACCTGCTGACTCTTTCCGTCGGGCTGCTTTACGCCGTGGGTTCCTTCGCGCTGGCGATCTTCGTCTTCCTGCTCGAGACCCTGGTCACCCTGCTGCAGGCGTTCATCTTCACCACGCTGACCGCCACGTACATAGCCAGCTCCGTGGAGCCGGCACATTGACCGTACTGTACCTACGACCCATCCGGCGGGACGAGCCGCCGGTACGACATGTAAAGGACTGAACTTATGTCTGTTGCCTCCGCCATCGTAACCGCCGCCGCTGTTACTCCCAAGAGCGTGATAAGCATCAACGCCGGCGCTATCGGCTATGGTCTCGCGGCCATCGGGCCCGGCATCGGCATCGGCCTGGTGTTCGGGCACGCGATCGAGGCGATGGCCCGCCAGCCCGAAGCCACCGGCCGCATCTCGCTGTACATGTGGATCGGCTTCTCGCTGACCGAGGCGCTCGCGCTGATCGGCCTCGTGGCCCCGTTCATCTTCAAGTACTGAGGTAACCGTGTCATGAACCCGCTCGCTGACAGCACGGCGTCGACGAACCCACTGCTCCCCTCGTGGCCCGAGTTCATTATCGGCACGATCCTCTTCGTCTTGGTGTTCGGCACGCTCGCCAAGTTCCTGCTGCCAAGGGTCCAGAAGACGCTGGCCGAGCGCACCGATCTGATCGAGGGTGGCCTGGCCCGCTCTGAGGAGGCCCAGGCCGAGGCCAAGGAACTTCTTGACCAGTACCGCGCGCAGTTGGCCGAGGCCAGGCACGATGCGTCCCGGATGCGCGCCGAGGCCCAGGAGCAGGGCGCGCAGATCATCGCCGACATGCGCGAGCAGGCCCAGGCCGAAGGCCGCCGGATAACCGAGGCCGCCCAGGCTCAGATCGAGGCCGAGCGGCAGCAGGCGCTGACCTCGCTGCGGGCCGAGGTCGGAACGCTGGCGACCGAGCTGGCCAGCCGGATCGTGGGCGAGTCGCTCACCGACGAGGCGCGGCAGCGGCGGATGGTGGACAGGTTCCTCGACGAGCTTGAGCAGGTGTCCAGCACGTGAGGCAAGTCAGCTGGCCCGGCGCGGTCACCGGTGTCCGTTCCGAAAAAAATCCCGAAGTACGCAGCCGGAGGCGATGAGCAATGCGCGGTGCCAGCAGGGTGTCGGCGGCCGCCCTCGGTGACCAGCTGGCGGCGGAGGACATCACCAGCGTCACCGTGGCCACTCGGCTCGGTAACGAGCTGTTCTCGGTCGTCGGCCTGCTCGACTCCGAGCACGGGCTCCGGCGCGCGCTGGGCGACCCGGGCAAGCCCGCGGCGGAAAAGGGCGCGGTGGCGGGCGCGCTGCTGCACGGGAAGGTGACCGCGCGGACCGAGGCGCTGGTGACAGCGGCCGTCGAATCCCACTGGGCCAGGCTGGGCGACATGGTGGACGCCATCGAAGAACTCGCGGTCGGCGCGATGGTTCTCGCCGCGGACACCGACAACAGCCTCGACGACCTGGAGGACGTGCTGTTCAGGTTCAGCCGGGTGATTTCCGCGCAGCCGGACCTGCGGTCCGCGCTGGCCGATCCGGGGCTGCCCCAGGACCGCAAGCGCGACCTGGTCGGCGCCCTGCTCGACGGCAAGGTGGATGCCGTCGCGCTCGCCCTGATCACTCAGGTGGTAGCGCATCCGCGCGGCCGCGAGATCGACGTGGCCCTGGACATGTGCGCCGGTATCGCGGCGCGGCGCAGGGAGCAGCTGATCGCCGTGGTGCGTTGCGCGGTCGAGCTGTCCGCGGCCCAGCGCGGACGGCTCGCCGCGGCGCTTTCCGAGTCCTACGGGCACAAAATTCATCTCAATATCGTGCTTGATCCCTCGGTGGTGGGTGGAATTTCCGTCCAGATCGGGGATGAGCTTATTGACGGGACCGCGGCCAGCCGGCTGGCCGAGGTCCGGCGCAAGCTGGCGGGCTGACCGAAATGCCGCCGCCGGCAAACCTGAAGCCGAGAAGATGACTACCAAAAGACAGGCAGGACAATGGCTGAGCTGACGATCCGGCCGGAAGAGATCCGGGACGCGCTGGCGCGCTTTGTCACCGAATACGAGCCGGCGGGCGCCTCGCGCGAAGAGGTCGGCACCGTCACCGAGTGTGGTGACGGCATCGCCCGGGTTGAGGGCCTGCCCTCGGTCATGGCCAGCGAGCTGCTCGAGTTCGAGAACGGCGTCCGGGGCCTGGCGCTCAACCTGGATATCCGCGAGATCGGCGTCGTCATCCTCGGCGAGTTCAACGAGATCGAGGAGGGCCAGCAGGTCCGCCGCACCAGGGAGGTGCTGTCCGTCCCCGTCGGCGACAGCTTCCTCGGCCGCGTCGTCGGGCCGCTGGGCGAGCCGCTGGACGGCAAGGGACCCATCGAGGACACCGAGCTGCGGCCGCTCGAGACGCAGGCGCCGTCGGTGGTGGAGCGCCAGCCGGTGAAGGAGCCGCTGCAGACCGGCATCAAGGCCATCGACGCGATGACCGCGATCGGCCGGGGGCAGCGGCAGCTGATCATCGGCGACCGGCAGACCGGCAAGACCGCCATCGCCATCGACGCGATCATCAACCAGAAGGCGAACTGGGACTCGGGTGACCCCGCCCTCCAGGTGCGCTGCGTCTACGTCGCGGTGGGTCAGAAGGGCTCCACCATCGCCTCGGTGCGCCAGTCGCTCGAGGAAGCCGGCTCGCTCGAGTACACCACGATCGTCGCCGCTCCGGCCTCGGACCCGGCGGGCTACAAGTACATCGCCCCGTACACGGGTTCGGCCATCGCCCAGCACTGGATGTACCAGGGCAAGCACGCGCTGATCGTCTTCGACGACCTGTCCAAGCAGGCCGAGGCGTATCGCGCGATCTCACTGCTGCTGCGCCGGCCGCCGGGCCGCGAGGCTTATCCGGGCGATGTCTTCTACCTGCACTCCCGGCTGCTCGAGCGGTGCGCCAAGCTCTCTGACGAGCTGGGCGGTGGATCACTGACCGGGTTGCCGATCGTCGAGACCAAGGCCAACGACATCTCCGCCTACATCCCGACCAACGTCATCTCCATCACCGACGGCCAGATCTTCCTCGAGACCGACCTGTTCAACGCGGGCGTTCGGCCCGCCATCAACGTCGGCAGGTCGGTGTCGCGAGTCGGCGGCAACGCGCAGGTCAAGGCGATGAAGAAGGTCGCGGGCAGCCTGCGGCTGGCCCTGTCGCAGTTCCGCGATCTGGAGGCGTTCGCCGCGTTCGCGTCCGACCTGGACGCGGCCTCCCGGGCGCAGCTCGACCGGGGCGCGCGACTCGTCGAACTGCTCAAGCAGCCGCAGTATGACCCGTTCCCGGTCGAAAACCAGGTGGTATCGATCTGGGCGGGTACCAACGGGTATCTCGACGAAGTGCCGGTCGAGGACATCGGGCGATTCGAGCATGATTTCCTCGACTTCCTCAAGCGGTCGCACTCCGGCATACTCACCACGATCAGGGAAACGCTCGACCTGTCCGAGGACACGGTAACCGCGCTCAAGGACGCGATCACCGAATTCCGCAAGGGCTTCGAGACCAGCTCCGGCGAGCTGCTCAGCGGCGAGGAGGAGTCGGCCGAGGCGCTCGAGACCGAGGACCAGGAGAAAATCGCCCGCCGCCGCCAGCCAGAAAACGCCGAGAAGAAGTAGCCCATGGCCGCCCAGCTTCGCCTGGTCCGACGGCGGATCAGCACGGTCCAGTCAATCCAGAAGATCACCCGCGCGCAGGAGCTGATCGCGTCGTCGCGGATCGTCCGGGCGCAGCAGCAGATGCGCGCCGCCGAGCCGTACGCGACCGAGCTCACCCGAGCGGTGGAAGCGGTGATCAGCCGGTCGACCAACGTCACCCACCCGTTCACCGAGGAGCCGCCGCACCCGACCCGGGCCGCGGTACTGATCCTGACCAGTGACCAGGGCTTCGCCGGCGCCTACAACGCGAACGTGCTGCGCGAGTCGACGCGGCTCCGCCAGACGCTACGGGACCGGGGCCTCGAGCCGGTCCTGTACGTGGCCGGCCGTAAGGGCATCGGGTGGCACCGGTTCCGCGAGCTTGAGCTCGCGGACTCGTGGAGCGGTTTCTCCGCCGCGCCGAAGTACTCCGACGCGCAGAAGATAACCACCGTGCTGCTCGAGGCGTTCAACGCCGAAGAAGGCGGGGTGGACGAGATCCACCTCGTCTGCACCGAGTTCGTGTCCATGCTGACCCAGCGGCCCGTGGCGCGCAGGCTCCTGCCGCTGGAAATCGAGGAAACGGAAGAAGAACACCCGTCCGGCCCGCTGCCGTCCTACGAGTTCGAGCCCGGTCCGGCCGAGGTGCTCGACGCCCTGATGCCGCAGTACGTGGCGGCCCGGATTTACTACGCGATGCTTGAGGCGGCGGCCGCCGAGCTGGCCTCGCGACGGCGCGCGATGAAGGCGGCCACCGACAACGCGGGCGATCTGATCGAGCAGCTGACCCGTGAGGCGAACAATGCACGGCAGGCCGAGATCACCCAGGAAATCAGCGAGATCGTCGGCGGCGCCAACGCGCTCGCCGGGGCAAGCGCAACGAGTGAGTGAGGAAACATGACCGCGACCGATGAGAAAACACCCGAGAGCAGCGAATCCGCTGCGGGTAACGGCCGCGTCGCGAGGGTCATCGGCCCCGTCGTGGACGTGGAGTTCCCGGCGGACCACATGCCGGAGATCTACTTCGCGCTGACCGTCGATGTCGCGCTGGGCGAAGAGACGCGCCACCTGACATTGGAAGTCGAGCAGCACATCGGCGACAACATGGTGCGGGCGATCTCGATGCAGCCCACCGACGGCATGGTGCGCGGCACCGAGGTGATCAACACCGGCGCGCCGATCGAGGTCCCGGTCGGCGACGTCACCAAGGGGCACGTGTTCAACGCCCTGGGCGAGACGCTCGACGTGCCCATCTCGTCCCTGAACGTCACCGAGCGTTGGCCGATCCACCGCGAGCCCCCGCCGCTCGACCAGCTCGAGCCGCGGACCGAGATGTTCACCACCGGCATCAAGGTCATCGACCTGCTCACCCCGTACGTCCGGGGCGGGAAGATCGGGCTGTTCGGCGGGGCCGGCGTCGGCAAGACCGTGCTGATTCAGGAGATGATCCGCCGCGTGGCCCAGAACTTCGGCGGCGTCTCCTGTTTCGCCGGGGTGGGCGAACGCACCCGCGAGGGCAACGACCTGTGGCTGGAGATGACCGAGTCCGGCGTCATCGCGGACACGGCGCTGGTGTTCGGCCAGATGGACGAGCCGCCTGGCACCCGGCTGCGGGTCGGCCTGTCCGCCCTCACCATGGCCGAGTACTTCCGCGACGTGCAGAAGCAGGACGTGCTGCTGTTTATCGACAACATCTTCCGCTTCACCCAGGCCGGCTCGGAGGTGTCCACGCTGCTCGGCCGGATGCCGTCGGCGGTCGGCTACCAGCCGACGCTGGCCGACGAGATGGGCCAGCTGCAGGAGCGGATCACCTCGACCCGGGGTCACTCCATCACCTCCATGCAGGCCATCTACGTGCCCGCGGACGACATCACCGACCCGGCGCCGCACACGGTGTTCGCGCACCTCGACGCCACCACCACGCTGTCCAGGTCCATCACCGAGAAGGGCATCTACCCGGCGGTTGACCCGCTAGACTCCACCTCACGGATCCTGGACGCGAGGTACATCGGCCAAGAGCACTACGACGTGGCCCGCGAGGTACAGCGGATCCTGCAGCGGTACCGGGAGCTGCAGGACATTATTGCCATCCTCGGCGTCGACGAGCTGGGTGAAGAGGACAAGATCACGGTGCAGCGGGCGAGGCGGATCGAGCGGTTCCTGTCTCAGCCGATGTTCGTGGCCGAGCAGTTCACCGGGCAGCCGGGTGTCTTCACGCCGCTGGAAGAGACGATCTCCTCGTTCAAGGCGATTGCCGAAGGCAAGTACGACAACCTGCCCGAGCAGGCGTTCTACATGGTCGGCGGGATCGAGGACGTGGAGAATAAGGCCAAGGGGCTAGAGCGGTGACAATGCACGTGGCGCTGGTGGTGCCCGACCGCGAGCTGTGGTCGGGCGAGGCCAGGACCGTGATCGCCAAGACCACGGAGGGCGATATCGGCGTGCTCACCGGGCATGCGCCGGTATTCGGCGTCCTGGCCGAGGGCAGCCTGGTCGAGATCCTGAGCGACGAGGCCGAGCCGGTACAGGCCGCCGTCAGCGGCGGGTTTCTTTCGGTCGCGGATGACCGGGTGTCGATCCTGGCGGCCCACGCCCAGCTCGCCGGCGAGATCGACGCTGGCCGGGCCCAGCAGGAGCTTGACACCGCGCTTGCCGCCGCCGAGCCGGGGCCTGAAGAGCCAGCCGAAGCCAAGTACGCGAGGGCGCAACTGCGGGCCGCGGGCCAGGCCTGACCTCAGTGGCCGGGGCCCTGGCGCTTGATGCCGCCTGGCTCCTAGCCGCCGTTCTGGTCATACTTATCCTGGCCGCCGGCGGCATCGCCGCCCGCAGGTTCCTGCTCGAGCGCGGCGGCGGCACGGTCGAGTGCGGCCTGCGCAAGGGGGACGGGCCGTGGCGCCTCGGGCTGGCGTCCTACCAGAGCGAAGAACTCTACTGGTTCAGTATGTTCCGGGTGTCAATGCGGCCGGAAGAGACCTTTCCCCGGCGGGAGCTGACCGTGGTCTCGCGTCGGCTGCCCAGCGACGCGGAGGCGGCCAGCCTGGGGCCCGGCATGATCGTGGTGGAGTGCCAGCTCGGTGACGGCAGCACCCGGGAACGGGGCAGCACGGTGGAACTGGCCCTGGCCGACTCGGCGCTCACCGGCCTGCTCTCCTGGCTCGAGGCCGGACCGGCCGGCTCGCACCTGGGCCAGCTCTTCTAGCGTTCGCCGCCCGGCTTCCACAGCACGTCGGCGTGTCCGGCGTTGGCGGCCCGGGACAAGATGAACAGCAGGTCGGACAGCCGGTTCAGGTAGCGGCCTGGCAGCGGGCTGACCGCGTTGCCGTGCTCGCCGACCGCGGCCCACGTGCTGCGTTCGGCCCGGCGGGTGACGGTCCGCGCCGTGTGCAGCAGCGTCGCGCCCGGGCTTCCGCCCGGCAGCAGGAAGCTGCGCAGCGTCGGCAGTGCGGAGTTATAGGAGTCGCACTCGGCCTCCAGCCGGGTGACGTAGGCCTCGTCGATCCGCAGCGGCACCTGCGGCGCCGGCTTGTCGGTCACCGGGTTGGCGAGGTCGGCGCCGACGTCGAAGAGCTCGTTCTGCACCCGGGTGAGCAGCGTGGCGATGTCCGGGGCGAGCTCACCGAAAGTGATCGCCGTCCCGATCGCGCAGTTCGCTTCCTCGACGTCGGCGTAAGCGGCGAGGCGCGAATCTGTCTTGGCGGTGCGGCTGCCGTCAACCAGCGAGGTGCTGCCGTCGTCCCCGGTACGGGTGTAGATACGGGACAGGACGATAGGGTTTTCGCTGCGGTCTCGCGACATAAACCCACTCTAAGGGAACCCGGGTACGGATCCGGCGGCCGGCCGCCGTGGGTATCGGGATCAAAAAGTGATCATCCTAGTGACCGAGGGTATTCCCATCGGCGACACGATGTGACATCGTGTGAACACGATGAGTGATCACACCGGTGATCAGCAGCAGCTGAAACGCGCAGGAGTTTCAGCGGTTGTTACTCTGCGTATCTGACCCCCGATGCTAGGTCAGCGTACGGCGAGCATCGCAGACGTTCAGGTCCGGCGGTTCTCGGGGGCCCGCCGGACCTGAACCCCCCCACCCCTCAAGGCCCCCAAGGCCCCTCAAGGCCCCTCAAGGCCCCCGAGCCCCCGGGCAGGATGCACGACCACGGCGCGTTATTGTTTACCTTTTAAGGGAGATCGCCGTGTATGACTACATCATCGTCGGCGCCGGAAGCGCGGGATGCGTCCTGGCGGCGCGCCTGTCCGCCGATTCCCAGATCAGGGTCCTGCTCCTGGAAGCCGGGCCGGCCGACGACGCCGCGGAGATCCACGCCCCGGCCGCGCTGAGCCGGCTGTTCCAGGGCCCGTACGACTGGAATTACCAAACGGTCCCGCAGCACCGCGCGGCCCGCCGGTCCATCTACTGGCCCCGGGGCAAGGTCCTGGGTGGTTCGTCCTCGATGAACGCGATGATCTACATCCGCGGCAGCCGCCACGACTTCGCCAGCTGGCGGGACGAGCACGGCTGCGTCGGCTGGGGCTATCAGGACCTGATGCCCTACTTCCGCCGGGCCGAGGATAACTCGCGCGGCGCGTCCGCCTATCACGGCATGGGCGGCCTGCTGAGCGTCACCGACCCGCGGTACAAGTCCGCGGCTTGCGCGGCGTTCATCGCCGCCGCGCAGGAGCAGGGGGCGGTGGCCAACGGTGACTTCAACGGGCCGCGCCAGGACGGCGTCGGCTGGTATCAGCTGACCCAGCGAAACGGCCGGAGGTGCTCGGCCGCCACCGCGTACCTGCACCCCGTCATGTCCCGGCCGAACCTCACGGTGCTCACCGACGCTCTGGTCACGAAGGTCATCGTCGAAGGCGGCCAGGCCACCGGCGTGAGTTACCTGCGGCACGGCGAGGCGGTCAGCGTCGGCGCCCGGGCCGAGGTCATCCTGTCCGGCGGCGCGGTCAACAGCCCGCAGCTGCTGATGCTGTCCGGCATCGGCCCGGCCGACCACCTGATCGAGATGGGCATCGACGTGCTGGCGGACAGCCCGGGCGTCGGCGCCAACCTGTCCGACCACCCGGTTGTGCCGGTGATCTGGTCCACGCCGCGGCTGCGCGGCCTCTGGGAGAAGAGCGGCAACGCCAGCGCGCTGCGCTGGCAGCTGACCCACCGCGGCCCGGTGACTTCCAACGTGGCGGAGTCCGGCGGCTTCGCCCATTCCGAACCTGGGCTGCTCGCGCCGGACCTGCAGCTGCACGTGCTGCCCGCGCCCTACCGCGACCAGGGTCTGGCCGACGCCGCGGAGCGCGCGATGTCGGTGCTGGTCGGCCTCGTCGACGTGACCAGCCGGGGCCGGATCCGGCTGCGCAGCGACGACGCCAGGCACCGGCCGGCCATCGATCCCGGTTACCTGTCCGATCCCCGGGACGCCCGGGCGCTGACCGCCGGGCTGAAGATGGCCAGGGAGTTCGTGACCGCCCGGTCGATGGCGGAGATATGCGAGAGCGAGCTGGCGCCCGGCGGGCACGTCCGCTCCGACGAGGACCTGCTGCAGTACGTCAGAACGAACCTGGCGACCCTCTACCACCCAGTCGGGACGTGCGCGATGGGCGGCGACTCGAGGCGCTATGCCGTGGTCGACCCCGAGCTCCGGGTGCGGGGCGTGGCCGGGCTGCGCGTGGTGGACGCGTCGGTGATGCCGACGGTGCCGCGGGGGAACACCAACGCACCCACGATCGCGATCGCCGAGCGCGCCGCCGACCTCATCGCGGGCCGCGCCCCGCTGGCCGCCGTCGATCCCGCCGACCCGATTGACGCCATGGTGATCGCCGGTCGTTAACGCCTCCGGCGCGCCCCCCGCGACCACAGCGACCCCCGCGGCCGGTACAGCCGCCCGTGCAGCAACGTCACAAAAGTGACAAGACGTTGCATATCCCGGTCCGTCCGGCCGAACGACGTCAGGTTCAGCAGCGGCCGCATCCGCTGCCGCGTGATGGCCTTGGCCCGGGCGAACTCCCGTAGCCCGTCCGCCCCGTGGATCCGCCCGAACCCCGACTCGCCCACCCCGCCGAACGGCAGCGCGGGCACGATCGCGAATCCGAGCACCGAGTTGACCGAGGTCATCCCGGTACGCAGCGACCGGGCCGCCGTCATGGCCGCAGCACGGTCCTTGGTGAACACCGCCGACCCCAGCCCGTACCGCCCCGCGTTGGCGAACGACACCGCCTCGGCCAGGTTGACCACGGGCGTCACCGTCACCGTGGGACCGAAGGTCTCCTCCGTCACCGCCGTACTTTGTTCCGGCACTTCCGTCAGTATCACCGGCCGCATATACGGCGGCGCCGCCACGTCCCCGCCCCCTGAATCCACCCCCCAGGACCGGCCACCCCGGGCCAGCGCGTCGGCCACGTGCTTGGCCACGATCTCCCCCTGTGCGGACGAGGTCATCGGCCCGTACGAGGCCTCCGGGTCGAACCCGGGCCGCAGCCCGGACACCCGCTGCGTCAGCCGCTCGAGGAAGGTGTGGTACACCGCGTCGGCCACGTAGACGCGCTCGATCCCGATGCAGGTCTGGCCCGCGTTGGACATCGCTCCCCAGGCCGCGGCGTCGGCCGCCGCGTCCAGGTCGGCGTCGGCCCCGACCAGCAGGGCGTCCTTGCCGCCGCATTCGGCCACGACGGGAGTCAGGGTGTCCGCGGCGGCGGCCATCACCTTGCGCGCGGTGGTCGCGGAGCCGGTGAAGGCGATCTTGGCCACACCGCTGCGGGCCAGCGCCTCGCCGGTCGAGCCGGCCCCGGTGACCAGCTGGAGCACGGGCTGGTTCGCACCGAAGATGCCCAGCGCCTCGCCGAACGAGCGGACCAGCGCCTCTCCGGTGGCCGGGGTCAGTTCCGACGGCTTGAACACGACCGCGTTCCCGGCCGCCAGCGCGTAGGCTATCGAGCCCACCGGGGTGAACACCGGGTAGTTCCACGGCCCGATCACGCCGATCACGCCGAGCGGCTGGTACTCGACCGTGGCGGCCTGGTTGATGGCCGCGAGGCCGCTCCGGACCCGGCGCGGGCGCAGCACCCGGCGGGCGTGCCTGGCGGCCCAGTCGATGTGCAGGATGGCCAGGATGATCTCGAGTTTCGCGTCGTCCAGCGGCTTGCCGGTTTCGGTGTGCACGAGCTGGGCGAGCCGGTCCAGGTACCTAGTCAGGTGCGACTTCCAGGCCAGCAGCCGGATCCGCCGCTCGGCCCAGCCCAGCCCGGCCCACCACACCGCGGCCTCGCGACCCGCGGCCACGGCGGCATCGACCTCACGGGCCCCGTGCACGGGGAAGGTGGCCAGCACTTCCCCGGTCGCCGGGTTAATTGTCTCAAGCATCGCTGACCAGTAAAGCATCGCCAGCCGCCCCGAAGCTACGCTGGGGTAAGACATTGAGGTAAGGGAGACCCGGTTGCCGCCACGCCCGTACGTGCTGCTGAGCTGCGCGACTTCGGCCGACGGTTACCTGGACGACGCCAGCCCGCGCCGCCTGATCTTGTCTGGTCCCGCCGACCTGGACCGGGTGGACGAGGTGCGGGCCGGCTGCGACGCGATCATGGTCGGCGCGCAGACCGTCAGGAAGGACAACCCGAGGCTGCTCATCCGCGACCCGCGCCGCCGGGCCCGGCGCACCGCCCGGGGCCTGCCCGGACACCCGGCCCGGATCACCCTGACCGGCACCGGCGACCTGGACCCGCGGGCGAATTTCTTCGCCCCCGGCGCCTCCCGCCTGGTCTACTGCGCCACCCCCGCCCTCTCTCGCGCCCAGGCCAGCCTCCGGGCTCAGGCCGTACTCATCGACGCCGGTGACCCCCTGTCCCTGGACGTCATTCTCCAAGATCTGGCGGAACGATCGGTGGCTCGTCTCCTCGTCGAAGGCGGCGCGCAGCTCCTCGGTGAGTTCCTGGCCCAGGATCTAGCCGATGAATTCCACCTAGCCATCGCCCCTTTCTTCCTCGCCCCCCCAGACCCGGACACCGCCCCCCGCCTCAACTTCCCCTCGCCCGTCAGCCCCCATACCCCCGCCAGCCCCCAGCTCCCCGCCAGCCCCAGTGGCCCCTTCAACCCCATGACGCTCGCCGAGACGCGGCGGGTCGAGGAGATGGTCCTGCTGCGCTACCTGCTCGGCCCCGGCGGCCCGGATCACCGGTTCCTGCGCTGGGCGGTTGAGCTGTCCCGGCTGTGCCCCCCGTCGGCCTCCGCCTTCTCCGTCGGGGCGGTCATCGTGAGCGAGGACGGCGAGGCGCTGGCCACCGGGTTCTCCCGCGAGCAGGAGGACCACGATCACGCCGAGGAGGTGGCGCTCCGTAAGCTGGCACTGGGTAAGCGCGGCCCGGATCCGCGGCTGCGGCACGCCACCATCTACAGTTCGCTGGTGCCCTGCGGCGCCCGCGCCTCGCGCCCGCTGACCTGCGTCCAGCACATCGTCGCGGCCGGGATCCCGCGGGTCGTCTTCGCCTGGCGCGAGCCCGCGTTGTTCACCGCGGGCGAGGGTGCTGAGCAGCTCCGCGCCGCGGGCGTGGCCGTCACCGAGGTCCCGGAGCTGGCCGACCGCGCCCGAGCGGTCAACGCCCACCTGGTCGGGCGCTGACCTCGCCCGCCCCGGCCTGTCGGCCCGGGCCAGTATGAGAACGCCTGGTATCGCACTGGCATTCTGACGTGCATGAAGGCTGCTAGCGGGCTGCGTCATAGTCGTCTTATTTTCGCCCGGCCGCGTCGTCGTCACGTTATACTTGGTGATTGATCATGCACAGATAGTTAACCCGGCATCTCGCGAGGCCGCATCTGGCGACCCGCTGGCAGCTTCTGGAGGAGGGGCTTCTTGGACGTCGCCCGGCTGCGGGAATCCTTCGCGCGGGTCGCCGCTCACGGCGGTGATGCCGTCGCACTGTACTTCTACAGCGACCTGTTCCTCCGGCATCCTAAGGTGCGAGACCTGTTCCCGGTGAGCATGGCCGCCCAGCGCGGCCACCTCATCGACGCCTTAGTAAAGGTCGTCGCCGAGGCGGACCGGGCTGACAGCCTGGTCCCGTTCCTGGCGCATCTCGGCCGTAGCCACCGCAAGTTCGGCACCCTCGCCGGGCATTACCCGGCGGTCGGCGCCAGCCTCCTGGCGACCCTGGAACATTTCGCGGGGGAGACCTGGACCCCGGAGGTAGCCGCAGCCTGGGCCGAGGCGTACGGGCTGGTCGCGAAGGTGATGAGCGACGCGGCGGCAGAGGATGAGACGTACGCGCCCGCGTGGTGGCGGGGCACGGTCCTTTCGGCCGAGCGGCGCACGTATGACATAACCGTGCTGCACGTGGCCGTCAACCCGCAGGACCCGCCGTTGGAGTACCTGCCCGGCCAGTCCGTCCCGCTCGAGACCCCGAAACGGCCTCGGCTGTGGCGGTACTGCTCCCCGGCGAACGCACCCGCCGGTGACGGGCTGATGGAATTTCACTTGCGCTGGATCAGCGGCGGTCAGGTATCCCCGGCCCTGGCGGGCCTCGCACCGGGTGATTGCCTGCGGATCGGGCCGCCGGCCGGGGCGATGACCTTGGACACTAGTTCGGGCCGGGACATCCTCATGGCCGCTTGGTCGACCGGCCTGGCGCCGCTTAAGGCGATCCTCGGCCAGCTCACCGCGATGCCATCCCCTCCGGCTGTGCACCTGTTCACCGGGGCACGCCGCCCCGAGGGCCTGTACGACATGCCGGAACTGGAGAAGATTGCGGCGGACTGCCCGTGGCTGACCCTCACCGCGGTCGTGGCAGACGGGCAAGGCTTCGCCGGCGAGACAGGGCGGATGCCCGAGGTGATAGCCCGGCGGGAGAACTGGGCCGGGCGGGACGCCTACCTGGCCGGGCCGGGCGAGATGGTGGAGGAGACCGCCGCGTCCCTGACCACGTACGGGGTGCCGCGAGATCGGGTGCACACCGAGGATTTCGGGTGGAGCGAGTAAACCGCCGGTTAAGGGTCTGTGCGAGATAGCGAAGGGAGGGCGCGGCGCTTACCTCGTGCTAGTCACGCGCCGCAATCAATCGATGACGGTCACATGGCGTGAAGACGAGCCCCGCCTGACAGCCGCCGGGGTGGAGGCCACCAGTTTCCCCCGGACCCCATGGGGGCGCCGGGGGTACGACGAGGCAGCCGTGAACGGGTTCCTGGACCAGGTGCGAGCCGAGTTGGCGATGCTCGCGAACGAGAAGACCGGGCTCATGGACGAAGTGGTGAGGCTGCACCGCCGCTTCATCGCCCGCGACGGTGCCGGGGAGTGGCTCGCCGACGCCGGCGAGGCACACGCGATGGCGGTCGCGATCGTCTCCGAGGCGCAGGTCACCGCTGACCGCTACGTCGCCGATGCACAGGAGTACAGCGCTCGCCTGACCCAGGATGCCTCCGAGCGGCGCGAGGCGATGCTGGCGGAGGCCGAGCAGATACTAGCCGACGCGCGGGCGCAGGCTAGCTGGGCGGCGTCCGCCGCGATGGAAACCCCGGTGCCCGAGCAGGCGGCCGGGCCGCTGCGGGCCGCGTGGGCGAGCGACGCCTACGCACGCGCGTTCAACCGCGTGTATCTCGCCAACGCCGTCGTGCTGGCCGAGGCACTGCTGAAAATGCTCGGGGACTGGAAGGAACACGAGGCCGGCGACGGGCAGCGCCCGGACATGACTCCGGTCCCCGCCGCCTAGCCAGGCCGCCTAGCCAGGCCGCCTAGCCAGGTCAGCGACCCAGGACATCCGCACGGACAGATTCGGCTACGGCCGCCACGTCGCCGATGTCCCGGTCGCTGACGCCCGCGTTTTTCAGCGTCCCGGCCAGCAGGGCTACCACCCGGTCGAAATGCTCATCACCCAGGTGCAGGCCCGCGTGTGCCGTTCGCAAGTCGCGTCCCGCGTAACCGTCCGGGCCGCCTAAGGCCATCGACAGGAACGCCGTCTGCATAGCGGTCAGTTTCACCATGTCCACACCGTCGAACAACGGGGCAAGCAGCGGGTCGCCGAGAGCGAGGCGATAGAACTCCGCCGCCACCTGCCCTATCCCTCCGCTGCCCCCAAGGCGCTCATACAGGCTCATGCCATTCATCATGGGTGTAAGAGGGAAACTAATACATCCCCGTAAGGGATAGTTTCGGCTTCCCCGCGGCCCTGCACAGGCCTTCGATGATCTGCCAGACTGGGAGCATGGATGAAGCCAGGGCAGCGGAGGTAATGGCGGAGTCTGCTGCCGTGCTCAGGAAGGCCGGGGCGCGGTTCGCCCAAAAGGACCAGCTCTGATCCGGGCTGTCCTGGGGTTCCTCGGCGCCAGGCCCGGGCGGGGGAACGGTTCCTCGGGCATCCTGTCCGGCTGGCTGGAGCCGGCGCTGCCGTCCGACTCCGGCCGGTCAGAACAGGGTGTTCTCCGGCAGCACGCCGCGCATCCGCTCGTAGTCCAGCGTGACGCAGCGGATACCCCGGTCCTCGGCCAGGGTGCGCGCCTGCAGCTTGATCTCCTGGGCCGCGAAGATGCCCTGCACCGGGCTCAGCAGCGGGTCCCGGTTCAGCAACTCCAGGTATCGGGACAGTTGCTCTACGCCGTCAATCTCTCCGCGCCTCTTGATCTCGACGGCAACGCTGCGGCCACCGGAGTCCCGGCACATCAGGTCGACCGGGCCGATCGGGGTCGGGTACTCGCGGCGGACTAGCCGCCAGCCGTCGCCGAGCAGGTGCACCTGGGCCGCGAGCAGTTCCTGCAGGTGCGCTTCCACGCCGTCCTTGACCAGCCCCGGGTCGATTCCGAGCTCGACCGAGGTGTCGCTCAGCACCTCGGTGATCGTGATCGCGAGCGTCTCGCCCGCCTTGTTGGTGACCGACCACTTGCCCGGCTCCTCGGTGAGCCGGCACGGCGGGGACATCCAATTCAGCGGCTTGTACGAGCCGCCGTCCGAATGCACGAGGACCGACCCGTCCGCCTTGACGATGAGCAGGCGCAGGGCCGAGGGCAGATGAGCGGTGAGCCTGCCGACGTAGTCGACGCTGCACCGGGCGATGACGAGCCGCACGTTGGGTAACTCTACTGGCAGCCAGGCGCAACTGGAGGCGACCGGCTGGCATAGGCTCAGCAGGCGTGAGCCCGCGCCGGATCCGCCGTGAGCGCTCCGGCCCGCCGGATCGGGTGCCGGGCCCGGAGCGCACCGAGTCCTGGCCCGACGGCGACTGGGTGGTTCACCGGGTATCGGGCGCCGGATCGGGCAAGCCGTACCGTTGTCCGGGCTGTGATCAGGAGATCGTGCCTGGTACCCCGCACGTCGTCGCGTGGCGGGCCGACGGGCTTCCCACCGGTGCCGGCATGGACGAGCGACGGCACTGGCACACGGCGTGCTGGGAGTACCGGCTGCGGCGCGGGCAGCGACCCCGGAGGATCCGGAGGAAAAATCCATGACTGAGATCAGGACTACCGACGCCGACCTGGACCGGTGGGCGGCGTCGGGCAAGCCACTGATCGCCCTGATCCCCGGACTCGACGACCACCTGCGTCCGGACGAGGCGCGGCGGCGGCTCGCGCGGGAGCCCTCGGCCGAGGTGATCGCGGTCGACCGCGCCAACCATCTATGGGTGGGAGAACCCTACGTCCGCATCGTGCTGAACGAGATCGTCCGGCGGGTGAATCCCGCCGCCCTGGTGCCGCCCGCGATGGCGCTGCCGACCGAGTGGGAGGAATCCTGACCGCCCGAAGCAACGCGAACGGACTGCTCGGTTACCCCGCCGAATCCCGTCTGCTCATTCTGAACGCGGACGACTTCGGCATGTCCGCCTCGGTCAACCAGGCCGTCATGAGCGCCCTCGCCCACGGCGTGGCCCAGTCCGCGAGCCTGATGGTGCCCTGGCCAGGGGCCGCGCAGGCCATCGGGATGCTCCGGGAGAACCCGGATCTCAGCTTCGGCATTCACCTGAGTGTCGTCTGTGACCTGCCCGGCTATCGGTACGGCCCGGTGGCCCCGGTCGGCGCGGTAAGTTCGCTGACCGACGGATCGGGCCGCTTCTACCGCCTGGAACAAAGGGCCTATTTCACCGAACGGGCCGACCTCAACGAGCTGGATATCGAATTCCGGGCGCAGATCCAGGTCGTGCTCACCGCCGGGTTGCGGCCCGGCCATCTGGACTGGCACTGCCTGGCCGACGGCGGCCGGCCCGATATCTTCGCGCTGACCCTCGAGCTGGCCCGGGAATACGGGCTCGCGCTGCGAGTCCACGACCAGACCCTGGCCCGCCAGCTGCGGGACCGGGACCTGCCCGTCAGTGACCACGAGGTCCTGGACAGTTACGGCCTTGACCCGGTCGGCAAGGCCGCCCGCTATCTCCGGCTGCTCCGCGACCTGCCTGCCGGGCTGACCGAATGGGCCCTGCATCCGGCTCTCGATACTCCCGAGCTGCGGGAGATGGAACCGGCCAGCTGGCCGGTCCGCCACACCGACTACGAGTTCCTGATGTCGGCGCAGGCCCGCCAGGTCATCGAGGACGAGGGCATCGTCCTGCTCAGCCACGAACCCGCCCGCCGGGTGTGGGCGTCCCAGCAAGACGCCCGGCGGGTGTGGGCGTCCCAGGAAGGCCCGCGCTGACGGCCGGGCTCAGTTCCCTGGCCGGCTCGGCGGCCGCGCTGACCTGCGCTGGGTTCCGGCCCTTCGGCAGGAAGAGCGCGGCGGCGGCGGCCACCGCCACCGCGGCCCCGCCGACCCAGACCGCGGGCGCCAGCCCGGAGACGAACGCCGCTCCGCTGGCGTAGCTGCCGTGGGCGGAGAACACCGCGCCGAGCACGGCGATCCCGAACACGCCGCCCAGCTCCCTGATCGCGTTGTTGGCGCCTGAGGCAATGCCCTCCTGGTCACGCCGCACCGAGCTGAGCACCACGTTGGCGACCGGCGCGAAGAACAGCGACATGCCGACGCCGGAGATCACGAACGCCGGGACCAGCGTGGCGTAGGGCACCGTGGGGGTGGTGACCGCGGCCAGCCAGCCCAGCCCGATGGCCTGCAGGGCCAGTCCGGTGGCCAGCAGCGCCCGGCCGCCGATGCGGTCAGAAAGGGCGCCCGCGAACGGGGCGATCAACACCGGCATCGCGGTCCACGGCAGCGTCCGGATCCCGGCCTGCAGCGGGCTGTAGTGCTGGACGACCTGCAGGAACTGCGCGAGCAGGAAGATGGAACCGAACATCCCGAAGAACATGAGCAGCGAGGCCGCATTCGTCAGGGCGAAGCCGCGGTTGCGGAACAGCTGCATCGGCAGCATCGGCTCCCGCGTCCGCAGTTCCCAGCCGATGAACGCCGCCACGAGCAGCGCGCCGATC
Source organism: uncultured Actinomycetes bacterium (assembly GCA_963758795.1). GTDB lineage: Bacteria > Actinomycetota > Actinomycetes > Streptosporangiales > Streptosporangiaceae > Palsa-504. The sequence goes on along the minus strand of CAVWXG010000014.1, from coordinate 175,306 downwards.
ACGATGGGCGGGAGCACGGTGGCGCTGGTCCAGCCGTGGGCGTTGCCGCGGACCACGCCGAGCACGATGCCGAACAGGCCCACGCTGGCCAGGACGAGGCCCGGTAGGTCCAGGCCGGTCGCGGGTCCGCGACTCTCGGTGAGCCGGGCCCGGGCGATCGGCAGCAGCACGACGCCGATCGGCACGTTCAGCCAGAAGATCCACTGCCAGGACGCGCCTTCGACGACGGCCCCGCCGACCAGCGGTCCGATGGCGATGGCCAGGCCGCCGACAGCACCCCAGGCGCCCAGCGCCAGGCCGCGCCGCTGCGGCGACACTGACGCCGACAGCAAGGTAAGAGTCAGCGGGACCAACATGGCGGCACCGACGCCCTGCACCGCCCGCGCGGCCACCAGAGCGCCGATGCCGGGCGCGAGCGCGGCGGCGGCTGACCCGCCGGTGAACAGGCCGAGGCCGATCACGAACATCCGGCGCCGGCCGTATCGGTCGCCCAGCGTGGCTCCGGTGAGGAGCAGCACCGCGAAGGTGAGGGTGTAGGCGTTGACCGTCCATTGCAGCCCCTCGAGCGAGGCATGCAGGTGCTCCCGGATCGAAGGCAGGGCCGTCGTCACCACGAGGTTGTCGAGCGAGGCCATGAACAGGGCGGCCGAGGTGATGGCAAAAGTCCAGGCCGTGCGGCCTTTCACGGTCATTTCTTCCCTCCCAGGAAGTGAGTGATCACTAACTTAACGAGTCAAAAAAATTAGCTGGCTGAGTCCTTGGGGCACCAGCTGGTCCACCGCTCGTCGACGGCCGGCAGGTCCATCGCCGCGGCCACGTTGATCAGCATGCCGACGGCGAAGAAGTCCACCACGGTCTGGAAGGGCAGCCCGGTCAGCCTCTCGGCCAGCTCCCACAGCCCCTTGAACTCGGCCCGGGTCGCGTCGCGGACCTCGGGGTCGTGACAGGCGGCGTAGAACTGCATCTGCAGCTGGAGCAGAGTCCGGTCCTCAAGCAGCTGCTCGTAGGCGTCGCCCATCGCTCCGAGCGCCTCGTCGCCGGTCAGGCCGTCGGCGGCGGCGGCGAAGACGTCCCTCACCCGCTGGAAGCATCGCCCGATCAGCTCGACGAACAGCGCCTTCTTGGTCGGGAACAGCCGGAACAGGTACGGCTGGCTGATCCCGGCCCGGCGCGCGACATCCTCGGTCGAGGTGCCCGCCAGCCCGCCGACCGCGAAATCGGTCATCGCCGCCTCCAGCACCAGCTCGCGCCGCTCTGCCGCGGGCATCCGCTGGCGGTGCTCCGCAATCGGCGTCTGCTGGCTGGTCCCGGTCATGTCAATTAAGATAGTGATGACTCACTACATTGTCAAGCCCGGATCGTGCCGGAAACGGCGGTGCCGGAAACGGCGGTGCCGGTGCGAGCGGCCGAGCTGCTTACCCTCCTCTTCGACGGCCTGACGAGCGGTGGGACGATGAGCCCATGACAGACGATGGGCCCATGACAGCTGAGCGGCTGGAGGTCCAGCGGATGATCCCGGCCGAACCGGCCGCGATCTTCCGGGTGCTAACCGACCCGCAGGGACACGTGGCGATCGACAGCTCGGGGATGCTGATGGACGCGACCGGAGAGCCGGTGACCGCCGTCGGCGATTGCTTCGTCGTCCACATGGATCGCGAGGCGCTGAACGATGTCCCGATGGGGCGCTACGACGTTACCGTCACGATCAAGACGCTGGCGCCCGACCGCGAGATCGCGTGGACGGTCATCGGCCGGGTCCGGCCGGTGATCGGTCACGTCTACGGATACCGGCTCGAGCCAGCCGGGGACGGCGGCACGCTGGTCACCTCGTACTACGACTGGTCAGCGATCGACCCGCACTGGCGCGAGGCCGGGATCTTCCCGGTTCTCCCAGAAGCCGCGCTGCGGGCTACCCTCGGAATCCTGGAACGGACCGTGGCCCGCGGCTACCCGGGCGCACATAGCTGACGGAGGGTCTGCCTTGTACCTGTTCGATCTCACCGGCAAGGTCGCCGTCGTCACTGGAGGGACCCGCGGGCTCGGCCTGATGATGGCGCGCGGCCTGCTGCAGGCCGGAGCGTCGGTCTACGTCAGCTCGCGCAAGCCCGAGGCGGGGGAGTCGGCGGTCGCTGAGCTCTCCGGCTACGGCCGCGTTGTGTCCCTGCCCGCCGACCTGGCGAGCGAGCAGGAGTGCGCGCGGCTAGCGCAAGAGGTTGGCCGAGCTGAGGAACGCGTCCACATCCTGGTCAACAACGCCGGCACCACCTGGGGCGCAGACCTGGAGGACTTCCCCAGCCACGGCTGGGACAAGGTCGTCGACCTCAACCTCAAGACGCCGTTTTACCTCACCCGGGCGTTCCTGCCGCTGCTCGAGGCGGCCGGAACCGCCGACGACCCGGCCCGGGTCATCAACATCGGCAGCATCGACGGGCTGCGGGTGCCAGAGCTGCACACCTACTCCTACTCGGCCAGCAAGGCAGGCCTGCACCAGCTCACCCGGGTGCTCGCCCGCGAGCTCGGTCCGCGGCACATCACGGTCAACGCGGTGGCGCCTGGCCCGTTCGAGTCCAAGATGATGGCGGCGACCCTGGCCGCGGCGGGCGATCAGATCGCCGCCGCCTCCCCGCTCGGGCGGATCGGCCGCCCGGACGACATGGCCGGCGTCGCGGTGTACCTGAGCGGCCGCGGGGGCGCCTATGTGACCGGTGCCATCATCCCGGTCGACGGCGGCATCTGGGCCGCTAGCTGACGGATCGGCCGCCCGGAGCCGCCCCAGGTGCAACATTAACCTTATTAGGTAACGTCACCACCGCCCGTTCGGAATTGATTCGAATTTTGCGTGGAAGATATTGGCTTGACGGATGATTGTGGGTACCGGGATCCCCAAAAGTTTCCACTGAGCCTAAATGTTCCAAGATCTTTTAGGAATGGCTTTGGGTTCCGCGTTAAGCGGGTGGTAAAGAGGCTGGTGGGATTAGAGAATACGGTCGCCTGAACCCGCCGGCCCAAGCCCAGGGCCATGCTTCCGTCCCGCAGCCGCAAGGCGCCCGCGCGGCGAGCACGCCAGACGAGCCTCCAGTCGCTGGAGCCGACCTGCGTAGCGCGTGAAGCCCCGGAACGTGAAGCCCCGGAAAGCGCGGGTCAGCGCTGCGACGCGTCTTCGGGGGCGAGCCAGAGCACGCCCAGCGGCGGGAGGGTGATGGTGGCCGAGGCCGGCGGCCGTGCCAGGGCTCGGAGACGGCCTCGATGCGGCCCATGTTGCCCACGCCGCTGCCGCCGTAGACGGCCGCGTCGGTGTTGAGGACCTCGCGCCACCGGCCCGCATGCGGCAGGCCGACCCGGTATCTCTCGTGCGGCATGGGGGAGAAGTTGGCGATGCAGGCGAGCGTCCGCGATGTGTCCCCCTGAGTAGCGGTACCCGGCGCGACGGTGCCCGGGGTCGCCGCCAAGCGCAGGAAGGACAGCGTGTTGCCCTGCGCGTCGTTGGCGTCGATCCAGCTGAACCCCTCGGGCGCGCTGTCAAGCTCCCACAGCGCGGGGGTGTTCCGGTAGATCGCGTTCAGGTCGCGGGACAGCTGCTGCACGCCCCGGTGGACGGGGAAGTCGAGGATCCACCAGTCCAGCCCGTTGTCCGCGGACCACTCGCTGACCTGGCCGAACTCCGACCCCATGAAGAGCAGCTGCTTGCCCGGGTGGGCCCACATGTACGCCAGCAGCGAGCGCAGCCCGGCAAACCGGCGCCATTCGTCGCCCGGCATCTTGCCCAGCAGCGAGCCCTTGCCGTGCACCACCTCGTCGTGCGACAGCGGCAGGATGAAATTCTCCGAGAACGCGTAGATCATGGAGAACGTGATCTCGTTGTGGTGGTACTGGCGGTAGATGGGGTCCTGGCTCAGGTAGGCGAGCGTGTCGTGCATCCAGCCCATGTTCCACTTGAAGCCGAACCCGAGCCCGCCCAGGTGCACCGGCCGGGACACCCCGGGCCAGGCGGTCGACTCCTCGGCGATCATGGTGATGCCGGGGTCGCGCTTGTAGCAGGTGGCGTTGACCTCCTGCAGGAACGAGATCGCCTCCAGGTTCTCCCGGCCGCCGTACTTGTTGGGCAGCCACTCGCCGTCCTCGCGCGAGTAGTCGAGGTACAGCATGGACGCGACCGCGTCCACCCGCAGCCCGTCGACGTGGAATTCCTCCAGCCAGTAGATGGCGTTGGCGACCAGGAAGTTCCGCACCTCGGTGCGGCCGAAGTTGAAGACGTACGTGCCCCAGTCGGGCTGCTCGCCGAGCCGCGGGTCGGAGTGCTCGTACAGCGGCGTGCCGTCGAACCGGGCCAGCGCCCACTCGTCCCGCGGGAAGTGCCCGGGCACCCAGTCGAGCAGCACCCCGATGCCGGCCTGGTGCAGCGCGTCCACCAGGTAACGGAAGTCATCCGGGCTGCCGAACCGCGACGTCGGCGCGTAGTACGAGGTCACCTGGTAGCCCCAGGAACCGCCGAACGGGTGCTCGGCGACCGGCAGGAACTCCACGTGCGTGAAGCCGAGGTCGGCGACGTAGTCGACCAGTTCAGTGGCCAGGTCCCGGTAGGAAAGCCCCGGCCGCCACGAGCCGAGGTGCACCTCGTAGATGCTCATCGGCTCCCGCACAGCCTCCCGTGAGGCACGGGCCGCGAGCCACGAAGCGTCGTCCCAGGAGTACCGCGAGGTGTACACCACCGACCCGGTGGCGGGCGGCTGCTCGGTGGCGTTGGCCAGCGGGTCGGCCTTCTCCCGCCACACCCCGTCCGGGCCGCAGATCGCGAACTTGTACCTGGCGCCGTCGGTCACGCCCGGGATGAAGAGCTCCCACACGCCCGCGGCGCCCAGTGAGCGCATCGGGTACCCGCGGCCGTCCCAGTAGCTGAAGTCGCCGGTGACACGGACCCCGCGGGCGTTCGGGGCCCAGACCGCGAACGACGTCCCGGTGGCCAGGCCGACCTCGCGGACGTGCGCGCCGAGCACCCGCCACAGTTCCTCGTGCCGGCCCTCGCCGATCAGGTACAGGTCGAATTCGCTGATCGTGGGCAGGTACCGGTACGGATCATCGAGCACCGTCTCCTCGCCCGGCGACCCGTCCGGCTCGGGGAACGTGGCGGCGATCCGGTAGTCAGGCACCTTCTCGTCCGGCAGCGTGACGGCGAACACGCCGTCGTGCACATGCTCCATGGGCAACCGGCGGCCGTCTTCGAGCACGAGCGTGACCGAGGTGGCGAGCGGGCGGAGCGCCCGGACGATGACCCCGTCCGGTCCCGGGTGCGCGCCCAGCACGGAGTGCGGGTCGTGGTGGTGTCCGGCGACTACCCGCTCGATTTCGCCCAGCGGAATTTCAGTGTCTGTCATGTCTACAATTCGGCGATAGATTCCAGTGGGATGGACACCCAGGTCGGGCGGTTCCTGGCTTCATATATGACCTCGTACACCGCCTTGTCAAGCAGCAGGGCACGGAGCAGCACCCAATTCTGCGCCGGATCCAGGCCGCCGGCCGCGGCGTAGCCCGCGCAGAACGCCTCGCTGTTGCGCCGGACCCATTCGGCCGCCCTCGGCCCCAGCACGGTCGCATCCGGCCGGGTGAGCAGCTGGTGCCTGGCCGCGTATTCGAACGACCGGAGCATGCCGGCCACGTCCCGCAGCGGAGAGGACCGGGCCCGGCGTTGCGCCAGCGGACTGGCGGGCTCGCCCTCGAAGTCCAGCACGACCCAGCCCGTCTGGGTCCGCATCACCTGACCCAAGTGGTAATCGCCGTGCACCCGCTGGGCCGGCACGGGGTCGATCAGCTTGGCCAGGTTGGAGAAGGCGTCCCCGATCTTGTCCGCGCAGGCGGCCAGCTCAGGGACGGCCGCGATGGCGATGTCGAGCCGCCGGAACATCTGCTCGGCCAGCTCGCGGATCGCCTCGGGCTTGAGCTCGGAGCGCCCGAACGCCTCCGCCAAGTCCCGGTGGACCTGCGCGGTCGCGGCGCCGAGCCGCTCGGCCTCGCCCGCGAAGTCGCCGCCGACCTCACCCGCGCGGGCGCCCTCGGTCGCGTACAGGTCACGCACGCTGGTCCCGGCCAGCGCCCAGCCGTCCGAGGCCGCGCGCAGGTAGCGGGACAAGATGGCGAGCACCGTGGTGGTGCCGTCCATCCTGGTCTCGACCCAGCCGTAGGGCTCGGCGATGTGCGAGGACCCCAGCTGGGCCAGGGCCAAGGACACCTCCAGGTCGGGGTTCGGCCCCGCGGTGACCCGCCGGAACACCTTGAAGATGGCGGACTCGCCGAACACCAGGCTGGTGTTGCTCTGCTCCCCGGTCAGCACCAGGCTGTCAAGTCCGGCCTCGACCCCAAGACCCCCAAAACCCTCAAGAATTTCCGCCCCGGGAACCCGGCAGAACCGCAGCGGGCCGACGCTCCGGTCGGCCGCGATCGAGTCGAGCAGGATCCGGGTCAGCGCGGTGTCGTGCAGGCCGTCATAGATCTGCATACCCTCGTGCGTTCCGATCCGCGCATGCCGCAGCCGGGCCGGGAGCCGGACGCGCGAGCCGATGAAGAGCTGGTAGCAGTCGGAGGTCGCGCCGTGCGAGACGGTGACGAGCAGGTGCCGCAGGCCGGGGTCGCCCGGGATCACCTCAGTGTCGGCCAAGACCGCGAGGTCATGGACGGTTCGCCCCTTGCCTGCGAACCATCGCTGCTTGACCAGCCAAGTTGCCAGTATGTCTTCGAACGTCATGATCTTGGGTTACCCCCTCCCCCGGCCTGATCCCGGCAAACACCCGCTGGCTGATTCGCGGCCCCGAAAGTGTGACATTACCGGAAAAATCCAAGGGGCAGAACGGGGCGTGGCACCAGAAAGTCCGGCCACCCACCCCGCCCCGGCGGGGGTCACCGCCGGGGGTTCTGGCCCGAGCGCTTGGCTTCGCCGCCGGACCGCTCTTCGCGGGCGGCCGGGAGCTGGAACCAGTAGAACCCGTGACCGGGCAGCGTCAGCAGGTAGCTGAGCTCGCCGATCTTCGGGAACACCACCCCGCCCATGCACTCCACCGGCGTCACGCCGATGAAACGGCGCAGGTCGAGCTCCACCGGCTGCGGGAACCTTGACAGGTTATTGACGCACAGGATGCGGTCGGAGCCGTCGCTGTCGTGATCCGCGGACTCGTGCGGCAGCCGGACGAAGGCCAGCACGCTCGGGTTGGAGGACGTCAGTTCCTTGTAGACGCCGGTGCCGAAGACCGAGTGCCGCTTGCGGATCTCGATCATCCGCCTGGTCCACTGCAAGAACGAGGTCGAGTTCCGCTGCTGGGCCTCGACGTTCAGCGCCTGGTAGCCGTAGAGCGCGTCCATGATCGGCGGCAGGTAGAGCCGCTGCGGGTCGCCCTGGGAGAAGCCGCCGTTGCGGTCCGGCGTCCACTGCATCGGCGTCCGGACGCCGTCCCGGTCGCCCAGCCAGATGTTGTCGCCCATGCCGATCTCGTCGCCGTAGTACAGCACCGGTGAGCCGGGCAGCGAAAGCAGCAGCGCGGTGAAGAGCTCGAGCTGGTTCCTGTCGTTCTCAAGCAGCGGGGCCAGGCGGCGCCGGATCCCGATGTTGGCCTTCATCCGGGGGTCCTTGGCGTACTCCGAGTACATGTAGTCGCGCTCGTCGTCGGTGACCATCTCGAGCGTGAGCTCGTCATGGTTGCGCAGGAAGATGCCCCACTGGCAGCCCGAGGGGATGGTCGGGGTCTGGGCCAGGATTTCCGAGATCGGGTACCGCTGTTCCCGCCGGACGGCCATGTAGATGCGCGGCATGAGCGGGAAGTGGAACGCCATGTGGCACTCGTCCCCGCCGGTCTCCGGGTCGCCGAAGTACTCGATCACGTCGGCGGGCCACTGGTTCGCCTCCGCCAGCAGCACCCGATCGGGGTAGAGCTTGTCGATCTCGCTCCTGATCCGCTTCAGGTACTCGTGCGTTTCCTTGAGGTTCTCGCAGTTGGTGCCCTCCCGTTCGTACAGGTAGGGCACGGCGTCCAGCCGGAAACCGTCGATGCCCAGGTCCAGCCAGAACCGGAGCACCTCGATCATCGCGTTCTGGACGTCGGGGTTCTCGAAGTTCAGGTCCGGCTGGTGGGAGAAGAACCGGTGCCAGAAGTACTGGCCGCGGACCGGGTCGAAGGTCCAGTTGGACTGCTCGGTGTCGACGAAGATGACCCGGGCCCCGGCGTACCTGTCGTCGGTGTCGGACCACACGTAGAAGTCGCCGAACGGGCCGTCCGGATCGCTGCGGGACGCCTGGAACCACGGGTGCTGGTCGCTGGTGTGGTTCATGACCAGGTCGGCGATGACCCGGATACCCCGCTTGTGCGCCTCGTCGACGAGGGTGACGAAATCGCCGATGTTCCCGTACTCCGGCAGCACCGACATGAAGTCGGAGATGTCGTAGCCGCCGTCGCGCAGCGGCGAGGTATAGATCGGCAGCAGCCAGATGCAGTCGATACCGAGCCATTCCAGGTAGTCGAGCCGGGAGATCAGACCGCGCAGGTCGCCGGTGCCGTCACCGGTGGAATCCTGGAAACCCCGGATGAGCACCTCGTAGAACACCGCGCGCCGGTACCATTCCGGGTCCCGCGGCGTCTCGACGTTGAACGAGTCCGTTATCGCCTCGTGGTGTTCGGTCACTGCGAGATCTCCTGGGTCTTGCTTGGAACGCGTGCGAACTACGGGTTAGCGGGGTTGACGGTGAAGATGTGAGCAGGCCGTGCCGCCGGGTCCAGGCGCACGTAATTTGCGTTCCCCCACCAGAAGGACTCGCCGGTCAGCTCGTCCGTCACGGTGAACTCGCGATCCACCCCGAGTGCGGGCAGGTCAAGCCAGACCGTTGCTTCCCTGGTCTGATGCGGATCGAGATTGACGATCACGAGTACGGTATCTGTCCCCGGCCTACCGGCGATAGTGGCCCGCTTGGAAAAACACATCAGTTCCGGCTGGTCAACGTAGTGGAAGCGCAGATTCCGTAGCTGGTGCAGCGCGGGATGGACTTTCCTGATCCGGTTCAGCTCGGTGATGTAGTCGGCGATGCCGACGCCGTCCCTGGCGGCCGCTTCCCAGTCGCGCGGTCGGTACTGGTATTTCTCCGAATCCATGTATTCCTCGCTGCCCGGCCTCAGCGGAACGTTCTCGCAGAGTTCGTATCCGGAGTAGATACCCCACGTGGGCGAAAGCATGGCCGCGAGGACGGCCCTGATCTTGAACGCGGGCACCCCGCCGTGCTGCAGGTACTCGGTCAGGATGTCCTGGGTGTTGGTGAAGAAGTTGGGCCGCATATACACGGCCGCCTCCCCGGACAGCTCGCGCATGTACTCGGTCAGTTCCCAGCCGTTGTTGCGCCAGGTGAAGTACGTGTACGACTGATGGAAACCGATCTTGGCCAGGGTGTGCATCATGGCCGGGCGGGTGAATGCCTCGGCCAGGAACAGCACGTCGGGGTCGGTGTCATGGACCTGCTTAAGCAGCCATTCCCAGAACTTCAGCGGCTTGGTGTGCGGGTTGTCGACGCGGAAGATTCGCACCCCGTGGCTCATCCACAGCCGGACGATCCGGAGCATCTCCGCGTAAATGCCCGCCGGGTCGTTGTCGAAGTTCAGCGGGTAGATGTCCTGGTACTTCTTCGGCGGGTTCTCGGCGTAGGCGATCGAGCCGTCCGCCCGGGTGGTGAACCACTCGGGGTGCTCTTTGACCCACGGGTGGTCCGGCGAGGCCTGCAGCGCCAGGTCAAGCGCGATCTCCAGGCCGACCTCGCGGGCCCGGCCGACGAACGCGTCGAAGTCCTCGAACGTGCCCAGGTCGGGGTGGATCGCGTCGTGGCCGCCGTCCGGGGACCCGATCGCCCACGGCGAGCCGGGATCGCCCTCGTGCGGGGTCAGCGTGTTGTTCCTGCCCTTGCGGAACGTCGTCCCGATCGGATGCACCGGCGGCAGGTACACCACGTCGAACCCCATCGCGGCGATCGGCTCGAGCCGCTTGGCCGCGGAGCGCAGCGTGCCCGAGGTCGGCGGGCGGTGCCCCATTGGGTCAATCTGAACCCCTTCAGAGCGCGGGAAGAACTCATACCACGAGCCGAACAGCGCCCGTTCCCGTTCCACCTCCAGGTTCAGCGGCCGGGACCGGGTCACGAGCTCGCGCAGCGGCCAGACGTCCAAGATGGCGGCGATCGCAGGCTCCTCGGTCGCCGCCAGCCGGTCCCAGGGCGTCAGTCCGCGGTCGCGCAGCGTCGCCGCCAGCGCGCGCAGCGCCGTGCGGGCCGCGGCTGGCCGGCCGGCCCCGGGCGGCTGCGGGATCCGCCGCGCGAGGCGCCCGAACAGCAGCGCGCCCTCGGTGAGCATCAGCTCCACATCCTGGCCCGCCGGTATCTTGATGGCCGCGTCGTGGTGCCAGGTCGCGATGGGATCGGCCCACGCCTCGACGTGATAGCGCCACAGACCCTCACGGGTCGCGGTCACCTCCGCGCCCCAGCGGTCGGTGCCGGGCGCGAGCATGCGCATGCGTATGATCCGGGGGGGCGACCCCCCTGGACCCCCCGCGAACGGGGGGGCTGCCCGCCCCCCGTGCCCCCCCGGGGATCTCGCAGCACCACGCCGGCGCTGATGAGGCCGTGCCCCTCGCGAAATATCGTGGCGCTGACCTCGAAGGTCTCGCCGGTTACCGCCTTCGCCGGGCGGCGCCCGCAGTCCACCGCCGGCTCGACGTCAAGGATCGGGATTCGTCCAATCACCCCGTCACGCTACCGAGGTCAGGGCGTTTCATGCCAGCCCGGGCGGGCAGTTGAAAAACCGGGGCATGACCACGATATGACGTAGAAGTTGTTGCGAGAGCTAAAGCACGTTTCGTTTGGTATATTTTGAATGTTTTTTCCAATGCCTGCCCAGTTATTGACGGCCGCTGGCCGCGGTGCGGTTCGGCGTTGCGGGGGCGGACCCCATAAGGTCTCCACGTGAAAGCGATTCGCCGATTTACCGTCCGCCTCACCCTGCCCGAGCCGCTGGCCGCCCTGCTCGGCCTGATGCTGAACCTCCGCTGGTCCTGGCACCAGCCCACCGCGGACCTCTTCGCGTCGATCGACCCCGCCGCCTGGCAAGCCTCAGGCGGCGATCCGATCACGATGCTCAGCGTCTTGCCGCCGGCCCGGATCGCCGCGCTCGCGGCCGACGAGGACTTCCGTGGCCGGCTGAGCGCGGTCGAGCGGGACCTGCGCCAGTACTCCGCCGAGCCCCGCTGGTACGCAGCCGCAGATCCGGGTGCACCCCAGCGGCCGGCCGCGATCGCGTACTTCTCGCCCGAGTACGGCATCACCGCCGCGCTGCCGCAGTACTCGGGCGGCCTCGGCATCCTGGCCGGCGATCACCTGAAGTCGGCCAGCGACCTGGGCGTCCCGCTGATCGCGGTGGGGCTGCTGTACCGGCACGGTTACTTCACCCAGTCGCTGTCCGCCGACGGCTGGCAGGCCGAGCGCTACCCGGCCGGGGACCCCAACGGGCTGCCGCTCGAGCTGCTCCGCGACGCAGGCGGCGCGACGGTCCGGGTCGCGGTCAGCCTGGCCGCGGGCCGGCAGCTGTCCGCCCAGGTCTGGGTGGCTCAGGTGGGCCGGGTCCCGCTGCTGCTGCTCGACTCCTACACCGAGGAGAACGACGCCGACCTGCGTGTGGTCACCGACCGGCTGTACGGCGGCGGCAGCGAGCACCGGCTCAGGCAGGAGCTGCTGCTCGGCATCGGCGGGGTGCGCGCGGTCCGTGCCTTCTGCGCGCTGCGCGGGCATCCCGCGCCCGAGGTGTTCCACACCAACGAGGGGCACGCCGGGTTCCTCGGCCTTGAGCGGATACGCGAGTACGCCGAGCAGGGGCTGAGCTTCGACGAGGCCATCGAGGTGTGCCGGGCGGGCACCGTGTTCACCACCCACACGCCGGTCCCGGCGGGCATCGACCGGTTCGAGCGCAGCCTGATCGCCGCGCACTTCGCCGACGACCCGCTGCTGCCCGCTGGCCGGCTGCTCGCACTCGGCGCGGAGACCTACCCGGGCGGCAACCCGGACGTCTTCAATATGGCCGTGATGGGCATGCGGCTGGCCCAGCGGGTCAACGGCGTCTCGCTGCTGCACGGCCAGGTGAGCCGGGAGATGTTCGCCGGGCTGTGGCCCGGGTTCGACACCCGCGAGGTGCCCATCGGCTCGGTCACCAACGGCGTGCACACGCCCACCTGGGTGGCGCCGGAGATCTTGTTCCTGACCGGCACCTCACCCGGCGAGGCCGGCGGCTGGGACTGGGAGCGGGCCGCGACCGCCCCGGCTGGCGAGCTCTGGGAGGCCAGGCACCTGCTCCGGGCGCGGCTGGTGGCGGAAACCCGGCGGCGGCTGCATGCGTCCTGGCGCCAGCGGGGCGCGTCCGGCGCCGAACTGACCTGGATCGACGACGTGCTCGACTCCAGCGTGCTCACGATCGGGTTCGCCCGCCGGGTGCCCTCCTACAAGCGGCTCACGCTCATGCTGAACGATCCTGAGCGGCTCAGCCACCTGCTGAACGACCCGGAGCGGCCGCTGCAGATCGTGGTGGCGGGCAAGGCCCATCCCGCCGACGAGGGCGGCAAGGCCCTGATCCAGCAGCTGGTCCAGTTCGCCGACTCCGCCGACGTGCGGCGCCGGATCGTGTTCCTGCCCGACTACGACATGGCCATGGCGCACTCCTTGGTGCAGGGCTGCGACGTCTGGCTGAACAACCCGCTGCGGCCGCTGGAGGCCTGCGGCACGTCGGGCATGAAGGCCGCGCTGAACGGCGGGCTCAACCTCTCGGTCCGGGACGGCTGGTGGGACGAGTGGTATGACGGCGCGAACGGGTGGGAGATACCGTCGGCCGACGGCGTGGCCAATCCCGTCCGGCGCGACGAGCTCGAGGCCACGGCGCTGTACGAGCTGCTGGCCAAGTCGGTGTCGCCGCTGTTCTACGAGCGGGACGGCGACGGGATCCCGCTGGGCTGGGTGGAGCGGATCCGGCACACGCTCCGCTCGCTCGGGCCGAAGGTCCAGGCCGAGCGGATGGTCCGGGAGTACGTCACGTCGCTGTACGTGCCGGCCGCGGTAGCCTCACGTGACCTGGGCAACGCCGAGGACGGGTACGAGGTCGCCAGGGAACTGGCGGCCTGGAAGAAGCGCGTGGTGCAGGCGTGGCCGCAGGTGCGGATCGAGCACGTGGAGTCGGAGGCCTCGTCCGGCTCGACGGGCCAGCGCCTGGGTTCGGCGCTGGTGGTACGGGCCTCGGTGGCCCTGGGCGAGCTCACCCCGGACGACGTGACGGTCGAGGTGGTGTACGGGCGGCCCGACGACGACGACGAGATCATCTCGCCCGGATATGTTGCTCTCACCCCCGGCGGGGACGACCCCCCCCAGACGGTCACTCCCCGGGGGGACGACCCCCCCAGACCCCCCCTGCTTACGGGGGGCCTGCCCGGCCCCCCGTGCGCCCTGGGGCCCCCGGGGGGGTTGCCGGGCCCTCCGGGGCCGGGGGACTGGTGCGCTATTCCGGTGAGGTCTCGCTTGACCAGCCAGGATCGTTCGGGTACACCGTGCGGATACTGCCGAGGCACCCGCTGCTCGACAGCCGCGCCGAGCTCGGGCTCGTCACCTATCCGCAGGCCCCGGCCGGCCTGACGAACGGCGACCTACGCTAGAGCCGTTCTTCGGTAGAGCCGTTTCGCGCAGAGCCGTTTCGCGCAGAGCCGTTCTATGCCAGAGTCGTTCTTTGCCAGAGCTGTTAGGAAGGGGTCCTTATGGGTGAGCTTGTCAAGCTGGAGGTCGCGGACGGCATCGGCACGATTTTGCTGAACCGGCCTCCAGTCAACGCGCTGAACGACCAGCTGACCGGCGAGATCGGCGAGGCCGCGGGTCAGGCCGCGACCTCGGCCGAGGTCCGCGCCGTAATCATCTACGGCGGCGAGAAGTGTTTCGCCGGGGGCGCCGATATCAGCCAGATGGCCGAGGCGGACTACGCCGCGATGGCCATCCGCGCGGGCCGGTTGCAGGCCGTCATGTCGCTGGTCGCCGGCATACCCAAGCCAGTGGTCGCCGCGATCACCGGGTTCGCCCTCGGCGGCGGGCTCGAACTCGCGCTCGCGGCCGACTTCCGGGTCGCGGGGGAGAGCGCCCGGCTCGGCCAGCCCGAGATCCTGCTCGGGATCATCCCCGGTGCCGGCGGTACGCAGCGGCTGTCTCGCCTGGTCGGACCGGCCAAGGCCAAGGACCTCATCTTCAGCGGCCGGATGGTCAAGGCCGCGGAGGCGCACGCCATCGGCCTGGCCGACCTGGTCGCGCCCGACGATGGCGTGTACGAGGCGGCCCGCGGCCTGGTGCAGCGGTACGCGGCCGGTCCCGCCCTGGCCCTGCGGGCGGCCAAGCAGGCCATCGACCACGGTCTGGATGTGGACCTGGCCACCGGCCTGGAGATCGAGCGCGTCCAGTTCGCCGCCCTGTTCAGCACCGAAGACCAGCGCGCCGGCATGAAGAGCTTCCTGGAAAACGGCCCAGGCAAAGCCACCTTCACCGGCCGCTGACGGTCCCGCCCATCATCGTGTGTCGCTGCTCCCCCGATAGGGGTAGTGGTGACGCGCGATCCTTGAAAATCAGCTCCCGGCGACGAGTTTGCGGAGGGCCTGGGCGGCTTGGGCGTTTTGGCCGGCGTAAGCGACCAGCGCGCTGGCCAGCGCCGCGGCCCATTCGCCGATCGGCACCGTCTGCCGGGACAGCACCACGCCGCGCACCGCGCGGCAGATCTCCGCGGACGGCTGGCCGTTGCGCACGGCCAGGGTCATCTGCTGTTCACCGAGCTTGGCCACGATCTTGGAGATCTCGCCGGGGCGCCCGCGCATCCGGTCGGACATGGTCCGGTCCCGTTCCACCGACACCAGGTCGCCCGGCAGCGCCTCGCCCAGAGACTGCGCCAGCACCCGAGCGTAGATGGCCACGTCCGTGCTGTCGGCGCGCAGCGCGGCGGTGACCATATCCAGCGAGAGCGCGTCATCTCCTCGAGCGAGCGCGTCATCTCCCTCGAGCGAGCGCGTCGTCATGCTCAGTCATCGGTCAGCCCCAACAGGTAGAGATACCGTGATTCTAGTGCGCCCGCGCCCAGCGCCAGGATGAAGCTGCCGCCGGGGGCCTACCCTAGCCGCCCCCACCGCGTCCGCGCCACGTCGAAGCCGCAGCCCCTCACCAAACGCCCGTTACAAATAGGGTAACTTTTCATTGTCTCCACAAGGTGGCATCCGTTTCGTACTCTGGATGACGCGATGCCTGCCACGGAACGACTGCCGGGTACTCTCGGCCCGTATAGCCTTCTGGACCGCCTCGGGGAAGGCGGCATGGGGGTGGTTCACCTCGCCCGTGATCCGGAGGGCCGCCTGGTAGCGGTCAAGGTGCTCCAGCCGCTGGGCACCGAGGGCCCCAACGCCCGCCGCCGCCTGGGTCGGGAGGTCGAGACCATGCGCCGGGTCCGCAGCCCGTACGTTGCCGAGGTCCTCGACGCCGACGTGACCGGGGAGTTTCCCTATATCGTGACGCGGTTCGTGGCCGGGCCCACGCTGGATGAGATGGTGCGCCGCCGGGGCCCGCTGCCCGGCCCTGGCCTGCGCAAGCTCGCCTACGGGACGGCGGAGGCACTGGCCGCAATCCACGCGGCGGGCGTGGTGCACCGCGACCTGAAGCCAGGTAACGTTATGCTCGCCGAGGATCGCCCGATCGTGATCGACTTCGGCATCGCCCAGGCCGGCGATGCCACCCGGCTGACCCAGACCGGGCTGGTCATGGGAACGCCTGGCTATCTAGCGCCCGAGGTGATCGAGGGACAGCCGAGCAGTCCCGCCTCGGATGTGCATTGCTGGGGTGCGACGATGGTGTTCGCGGCGACTGGCCACCTGCCGTTCGGCGGCGGTTCCTACGAGTCGATCTTCTACCGGATCGTCTCGGGCGACGCCGATCTCGAGGGTGTCCCGGCCCCGCTCGTGCCGCTCGTCTCCGCCGCGCTGGCCCGGGACCCCGCCCACCGCCCGTCGGCCAGCTGGCTCAGCGCCCAGGCGAACGCCCTGGAACAGTCGTCTGGCGGCCCTGGTCCGACCGCCGTCTACACCGGCTCACCCTCCCCGTCCGCCGGGGTCGCCGCGGAAGCACCCCAAGCACCCCAGAAACGCCAGAAACCCCGAAAGTCCGCCAGCCGGCCATGGCCCCAGGATCAGCTGCAGAAGTACCAGCTCCAGCGGGAGCAATGGCGTCAAGACCAGGAGCTAGCCAATCGGGGAAATCACACTGGCCAAGAACCCCGTTCACCCTGGCCACCTCAGGCACCCCAGCAGGCCCAGGCGCCCCAGGCGCCCCGAGCCCAGGCACCCCAGGCCCAGGCGCCCCAGGCACCCCAGCAGGCCCAGGCGCCTTGGCAGCCTCAAGGGCCCCAAGCCCCAGGCCAGTTCCGCCCGCCCGCCAAACCCCCTACCCGCCCGAACACGATGGCTGGCCTCGCCATCATGGTCGCCGCGGTGGCGCTGACCGTGGTGCTTCCGGTGGCCGGCCTGGTCCTGTCGCTGGCCGTGATTACCCTGCTCCGCGCCGCGGACCGGGCGCAGAGCACGCTGGCAGTGCGCCGTTCTGTGCGCGGCCCCAAGGCTAGCGACCTGCTATTGGTGCTGATCGCGGCGCCGCTGACGGTGGCCAGGGCGGTGCTCACCGAAGCGCTGATGGCCCCGCTCGCACTCATCGCCGGCGCGGTCGTGTACGGGTGCACGGTGGTGGCGACGCACAGCCTGGACATGCCCCGGGCGGGTGCGTACGCGGCTGCGGCCGTGGTGGCCTGGTACGGCATCGGTCCGGGTTCAGGCAAGCCGCGACGCCAGCTGAACCGGATGGCAGGCGTCCTGGCGCGGAACCGGATGTCCACCGCGGTGACCGCGCTGGCGGTGTGGGCGCTGGCCGCCGGGGCCGTGTTGTTCGCGTCGTCCCAGACCCCGTACTACTGGCCCGCTGTGACTCCGCACCTGCCCGGGCTGCACGGCCTGATCACGTCAGCGGCCAGCTGGCTGCTGAAGCACACCCACGCTTAACGCTTCACTGGGGTCGGACGAGGACGAGGACGACGGCGTCGGCTTGAGCGGTATCGGCTTGACCAGCCCGAGCGCGACGACCTCGTTCGCGAGTCTGGTGCGCCGGTTCGGGCCCTCGGGGATCCGGAACTTCTGGTAGAGCCTGAGCAGGTGCTGCTTGACGGCTGCTTCGGTCACCACCAGGTCGGTGGCGATCTCGTGGGCCGTGGCGGGAGTAGCGAAGGCCTCGTCGGACAGCGCGGGCCGGCACAGCGAGGTCAGCACGTCGAGCTCGCGGCGGGTGAGCTCGGGGACGGGCGACCGGCGCAGTTCGACGTCGGCGGCGATGTCCTCCACCGGGAGTCCGCCGATCCGGCCGCGGGCCGCACCAAAGCTGAGCACGTCGCCCTCGTCCAAGACCCTGCGCGCGACGGGACGCCCGTTGACCCTTGTTCCGTTACGTGATAAACCCAGGTCCACGACGTAGACGTAAGGTCCGCGGCGAATCAGCTCGGCGTGCAGCCGAGAAACGCTGGGATCGTCGAGACGGATGTCAACCCCCTGTCCGCGGCCGACGGTTGTCACCACGTCGCGGAGCGGGAAGACTTCGCCGCTCTCCTCGATACGGAGGAACGGTGTGTCCACGCAGACCCTCCCCTCTCCCGATGACGGGACTTATATCTCATCATCGGGCTACCCACGGGTGCCTCTCGTCCTACGGTGAGATTACCTGCCATACGGGGTAGACCGTGGTACCGCCCCGTCCTCGCGCCGGTAAACTTCCTGCGGAAAGCCGGGAGGCACGTGCATGGCGAACAAGCCGGCGAAGGCTGGCTCGAGTAGGGGACAGGCGCCGCAAGGCCGCCCTGCCCGTCCGCCGCGCCCCGCGATGGACCCCGTCGCGATGGACCCCGCCGCGCCCGGCCCCGCCGCGCCCGGCCGTCCTGCGATGGGCCCGGCCGCGATGGCCCTTCCCGCGCCCGCCCCGGCGGCGCCGGCGGCGCCCGCGGCGCCCGCGGCTCCCCGGGCCGCGGCCGGTCACCGGGCCGCCCGCTCGGCCGGTTCCGGGCCTAGCCCGCTGGCCTGGGTGCCCTACCTGATCGCGCTGGCCGGCGTGGCCGCCGGGCTGTTCCTGGCCTTCGGCGCATCGCGGGACGCGGGCCGGGGCGCGGGCCTGGTGGGCTGCTCGCTGCTGGCCGCGGGGTTGGCCCGCTTGGTGCTGCCGCCGCGCTACGCGACGATGCTGTCCACCCGAGGAAAAACGTCCGACGTGCTGACATTCGCGGTGTTCGGTGCCGGGGTGCTGGCGGTCGCGCTGATGCTGCCATGAGCAGCTGTCGATAAGGAGAGAAATGTCGAAGATCAAGGTAGCGAACCCCGTCGTCGAACTCGACGGGGACGAGATGACCAGGATCATCTGGCAGTACATCAAGGACGAGCTGATTCTGCCCTACCTGGATGTCGAGCTCGACTACTACGACCTGTCCGTGCAGTACCGCGACGCGACCGATGATCAGGTGACGATCGACGCGGCGCACGCCATCCAGCGGCACGGCGTGGGGGTTAAATGCGCTACGATCACGCCGGATGAGGCGCGGGTCACCGAGTTCGGGCTGAAGAAGATGTGGCGGTCGCCGAACGGCACCATCCGCAACATCCTCGGCGGCGTCATCTTCCGCGAGCCGATCGTGATCTCGAACATTCCCCGGCTGGTGCCCACCTGGACCAAGCCCATCATCATCGGCCGGCACGCGCACGCCGACCAGTACAAGGCCAGCGACTTCGTGGTGCCGGGACCGGGCACGGTGACGATCACCTACGTGCCCGACGATGACGGCAACCAGCCCATCGAGATGGAAGTCGCCCGGTTCACTGGCGGCGGTGTCGCGATGGGGATGTACAACTACGACGACTCGATCCGCGATTTCGCCCGGGCCACGATGCGCTACGCGCTCGACCGGAAGTTCCCGCTCTACCTGTCCACTAAGAACACGATCCTGAAGGCCTACGACGGCCGTTTCAAGGATATTTTCGCGGAGATCTTCGAGTCCGAATTCAAGGCGGAATTCGAGGCGGCCGGGATCACCTATGAGCACCGGCTGATCGATGACATGGTGGCGCAGGTGCTCAAGTGGGAGGGCGGCATCGTCTGGGCCACCAAGAACTACGACGGCGACGTGCAGTCCGACATAGTGGCCCAGGGCTTCGGCTCGCTCGGCCTGATGACCAGCGTGCTGATGACCCCGGACGGCCGCACGGTCGAGGCCGAGGCCGCGCACGGCACCGTGACCAGGCACTACCGGCAGCACCAGCAGGGCAACCCCACCTCGACCAATCCGGTCGCGTCGATCTTCGCCTGGACCCAGGGGCTGGCCCACCGCGGCAAGCTCGACAACACCCCCGAGGTCACCGCGTTCGCCCGGACTCTGGAAGAGGTCTGCGTTAAGACGATCGAGGACGGCGAGATGACCAAGGACCTCGCCGTGCTCGTCGGCAAGGACACCCCATTCCTGAACACGCAGGACTTCCTCGCGGCGCTTGACCGTAACCTGCGAAAAGCCATGGGTGTTTAGAAAGTTATTCAGAACGGGCCGTGGTACTTCCCATGCCCGCTGGCGCGTATTCACGAATAGGAGTTTCTCAGGATGGCACGCACGGGCAAGGTAACCGTCGTCGGCGCGGGTTTCTACGGCTCGACCACCGCACAGCGGCTGGCTGAGTACGACATTTTCGACGAGGTGGTGCTGACCGACATCGTCGAGGGCAAGCCGGAAGGGCTGGCCCTGGACATGAACCAGTCGCGGCCGGTCGAGGGCTTCGAGACCAAGGTCACCGGCCAGACCACCGGCCCGGGCGGCGAGGGCTACGAGGCCATCGGCGGATCGGAAATCGTGATCGTCACCGCCGGGCTGCCACGCAAGCCCGGCATGAGCCGGATGGACCTGATCGAGGTCAACGCCAAGATCGTCCGCAACGTGGTGGAGAACGTGGCCAAGTTCGCGCCGGACGCGGTGCTGATCGTGGTGTCCAACCCGCTGGACGAGATGACCGCGCTGGCGGCCAAGGTGTCCGGCTTCCCGCCGCACCGGGTGCTGGGCCAAGCGGGCATGCTCGACACCGCCCGGTTCAGCCACTTCGTGGCGGAGACGCTGGCCGTGCCGGTCGGCGCGGTGCGGACGCTGACTCTCGGCTCGCACGGCGACACGATGGTGCCGGTGCCCTCGGCCTGCACGGTCAACGGCCAGCCGCTGGCTAGCCTGCTGCCCGCCGACGAGATCGAGGCGCTGGTCAACCGGACCAGGAACGGCGGGGGGGAGATCGTCGCGCTGCTGAAGACGGGCTCAGCGTACTACGCCCCGTCGGCCGCGGCGGCCCGGATGGCCCGCGCGGTACACGAGGACTCCGGCGCGGTCCTGCCGGTGTGCGCATGGGTGGACGGCGAGTACGGCATCTCCGGCGTCTACCTGGGCGTGGAGGCCGAGATCGGCAAGACCGGCGTCCGCCGCATAGTCGAGCGCGACCTGACTGAGTCCGAGCTGGAAGGCCTGCGCGCCGCCGCCGAGGCCGTCCGCGCCAAGCAAGCCGACGTAGCCACCCTGTAGCCCCGCCAGGGCCCGCACCACTAGCCCCAGCTGCCCCACCCGTACCTGGCAGCGCCCGCAGCCACCGTATGGTTGTGGCAACCTGCACAGAGGGTTGTGTGTTGAGGGTTGTGCAGGTTGTCACAACCATACGTAAACCAGCGCGAGGAACTGCTCGATCCAGGGCCCGCTCAGGACCCGGGCGTGGCGCTTAGCCCTGGGCGAGGCGGCGGAGAGCTAGCTCGGCGTACAGTGCGGTACCCGCCGCCAGCGCCGCGTCGTCGAAGGTCGCGAACGCGGAGTGGTTGGTGGGCGCGGTCACCGGGTTGCGGTCCGGCGGGCAGGCCCCGAGGAACACGAATGCCCCGGGTACCTCCTCGAGTACGAAGGAGAAGTCCTCCGCGCCGGTAATCGGAAACTGAGCCGTCTCGCCCCGCTCCGGGCCGAACGCCGCCGCGATCGTCTCGCCCGCGAACGCGGCTTCGGCCGCGTCGTTGACGGTCACCGGGTATTCCTCCGCGTACTCGACGTCCACGCCCAGGCCGTGCGCGCTGGCGATGTCCCTGATCAGCCGGGGCACCTGCTCGGCCAGCGCGCTCCGGGACCGGCTGCTGTAGGACCGCGCGGTGGCCAGGAAGCGGGCCTCGTCGCCGATCACGTTGTCGATGGTGCCGGCGTGCAGGCTGCCCACGGTGATGACCACCGGATCGAACACGTCGAACTTCCTGGTCACCATGGTCTGCAGGGCCAGCACCATCTCGCAGGTGGCCGGGATCGGATCCGCGGCCAGGTGCGGCTGGGAGGCGTGGCCGCCGCGGCCGTGCACGGTGACCGTGATCTGGTCGGCGGCGGCCAGCATCGGGCCCGGCCGGGTGGAGAACACCCCGCAGGGCAGCCGATTGGACGTCACGTGCAGGCCGTAGGCCGCCACCGGGCGCGGGCCCGCCGCCTCGAGCACGCCTTCGCGGATCATCTGCCGGGCGCCGGCGTAGCCTTCCTCACCGGGCTGGAACATGAAGATAACCGAGCCGGGCAGCTCGGCCTGCCGGGCCGACAGCACCTGGGCGGCGCCGGCCAGCATGGCGGTGTGCAGGTCGTGCCCGCAGGCGTGCATCACGCCGGGGATCGCCGAGGAGTACGGCAGCTTCGTCTCCTCGGTGACGGGCAGCGCGTCCATGTCGCCGCGTAGCAGCACGACTGGACCGGGCTGGCCGCCGCGCAGCACCGCGGTCACCGAGCTGAGCCCGTGGCCGGTGCTGATCTCCAGCGGCAGCCCGGCCAGGGCGTCGAGCACCTTGGCTTGCGTCTTCGGCAGGTCCAGGCCGATCTCAGGCTCGCGGTGAATCGCGTGCCGCAGCTCAGCGATCTGGCCTGCGATCCGTGCGGCCTCGTCACATACCGGCACTGGCACCTCCTGCACTCGTCGGGTTGTCCGGCGCCGGCCACCGCGTGCCGCGCGAGAGCGGGGCCCGCATGATCCCCGGACGACCCTATCGCAGCCGCCTGGCGTGGTCCGAGGGAGCGGCGTCGAGGAACTCCGGCGCCGTCCAGGCGTGCCGTGCGTACGCCTCGCTGACCGCGCCGCGGACCGGGCCGCTGGCCGCCTCGGGCACCAGCGCGAGCACGGAGCCGCCGAACCCGCCGCCCATCATCCGCGCGCCGAGCGCCCCCGCGGCCAGCGCCGCCTCGACGGCCGCGTCGGCTTCCGGCCAGGAGATCTCGAAGTCATCGCGCAGCGACTCGTGCGCCTGGGTCAGCAACCGCCCGATCTCCCGGTAGGTATCCGGACGGTCTCCGGGCGAGCCACGGAGCAGCCCGGTGACCTGCAGGACCCGGTGGTTGTCTGTGACCACGTGGCGGGCCCTCCGCCGCAGCACGGGATCGGCTAGCCGGGTGGTGTCACCGGCGTCCGTTACGTCTCTCAATGACGGGACACCGAGCAGGCGCGCCGCTTCCTCGCACTCGGCCCGCCGGCGGCTGTAGCTCCCGTCGCCTAGATGGTGCCTGGCCCGGGTGTTGATCAGCAGCAGCCGCGACCCGGCGGCGGCCGGGTCGAACGGGACCTGGGAGCGGTCCAGCGAACGGCAGTCGAGCAGCAGCGCGTGGCCCGCCTGGCTCAGCAGCGACGCGGACTGGTCCATGATGCCGGACGGCACCCCGACGAACTCGTTCTCCGCCCTCCGGGCGATCGCGGCGAGTTCGCCGCGCGGCACCGGCACCCCGCCCAGCTCGGACGGCGCTAGCTCGGTTAGGGCCAGCGCGGTCGCGCACTCCAGCGCGGCCGAGGAGGACAGGCCCGCGCCCACGGGCACGTCGGAGTCGATGGCGATGCAGGCGCCGGGGATCCGGTAGCCGGCCGACCTCAGCGCCCAGGCCACCCCGGCCGCATACGCGCCCCAGCCGGTCACGGTGCCGGGCGCCAGTCCGTCGAGTGCGATCTCGAGCACGCCGTCCGGCTCTTGCCGGGAACAGAGCAGCAGCCGCCCGTCGGTCCGCCGGGCGGCCGCGGCCGTGGTGGCCTGGCTGAGCGCGAACGGCAGCACGAACCCGTCGTTGTAGTCGGTGTGCTCGCCCATCAGGTTGGCCCGGCCCGGCGCTAGCCACACGCCGTCAGGCACCCCGCCGAACCGGTCCCTGAACAGCTCGGCGGCCCGTTCCGAACTCACCGCTGGCTGCGGGCCTGGGTGAACTGCCAGGCGTCGGCGGCCATGGTGCGCAGGTCCCTGGTCGCACCCCAGCCGAGTTCGCCCTGGATCTTCGCGGCCGAGGCGACCAGCACGGCCGGGTCGCCGGCCCGGCGCCCGGTCACGTCCGTGCCGATGTCGGCGCCGGTGACCTCCCGGCACACCTCGATGACCTCGCGGACCGAGAAGCCGGCCCCGTTGCCCAGGTTGTAGATGCTGTGCTGGCCGGCCCGGCAGGCCGCCAGCGCGCGCAGGTGCGCGTCGGCCAGGTCGGCGACGTGGATGTAGTCACGGACGCAGGTCCCGTCCGGGGTGGGGTAGTCATCGCCGAAGACCTGCACCCGGCGGCCGTCGGTCGCGGCGGCCAGCACGTTGGGGATGAGGTGGGTTTCCGGGTGGTGTCGTTCGCCGAGCCAGGTGCCGTCGGTGCTGCGCTGGGCGCCCGCCACGTTGAAATAGCGCAGGCTGACCGCGCCGAAGCCGTGCAGTCGGCAGAACTCGGTCAGCGTGGTGTCCACGGCCAGCTTGGACGCGCCGTAGGGGCTGGTCGGCCTGGTGGGATCGGTTTCTTCGATGGGCGTGCGCTCCGGCTCGCCGTAGACCGCGGCGGTGGAGGAGAAGACGATCGAGGTGACCCGGAGCTCGCGCATCGCCTCGAGCAGTGCAATCGTCCCGCCGAGGTTGTTCGACCAGTACTTGGCCGGGTCCGCCACCGACTCGCCCACCAGCGACTTGGCCGCGAAATGCAGCACCGCCTCGATGCCGTCGCTCAGCACCTCGGCCGCGCAGTCGCGCAGCGTGCCCTTGACGAACGTGGCGCCGGCCGGTACCGCGCCGGCGAACCCAGTAGACAGGTCATCCAGGATGGTGACCTCGTGCCCGGTCGCGACCAGCTGGGCCGCGACGACGCTGCCGATATACCCGGCGCCGCCGGTAACGAGCACTCTCATCAGGCCTCCCTGAGCCGTTGCGCTGCCTCTTCGGGCACGATGTCGTTGATCCAGACGCCCATCCCCGATTCGGTTCCGGCCAGGTACTTTAGCTTGCCGGCCGCCCGCCGGACCGACAGTACCTGAAGGTGCGCGGCGAACTGCCGGCGTATGGCCTCACCGGAGACCGGGGCCTGGTGCCACCCGGCGATGTACGGGGCGGGCCGGTCGAACAGCGCGTCGAACCGGCGCAGCACGTCCAGGTACAGTGGCCCGAACGCCTCGCGCGCCGCCTCGCCGACCGACGGCAGGTCGGGTACCCGGGCGGCCGGGAAGATCCGGACCTCATACGGCCAGCGCGCGGATTCCGGCACGAACGCGATCCAGTGCTCGTTCCGGGTCACGATCCGCACCCCGGCCCGCAGTTCCGCACCCACCAGGTCGTCGAAGAGGTTGTCCCCGTTGTAGCCGCGGGCCTGCTCCACCATGTGCTCGGTGCGCGGAGTGACGAACGGGAACGCGTAAATCTGCCCGTGCGGATGACTCAGCGTGACGCCGATCTCTTCGCCCCGGTTCTCGAAGCAGTACACCTGCTCGGTCCCGGGCAGCGCGCTCAGCACCTGCGTCCGGTCCACCCAGGCCTCGAACACGGTGCGGACCCGGGCGGGGGTGAGCTGGGCGAAGGAGGAGTAGTGATCGGAGGTGAAGCAGATCACCTCGCAGCGCCCGAGCGGTTCGGTCAGCGAGGGGAACCTGTTCTCGAACACCACCACGTCGTAACTGGACGCCGGTATCTCGGTGGGTCGTCCCGGTGCCGACGGGTCGAGCGGGCACTGGTCGGGCGGCGGCAGGAAGGTACGGTCCTGGCGGGACGCGGCGATCACCACCCACTCCCCGGCCAGCGGGTCCCACCGGATCCCGGATTCGGCCGTCCCGACCGGCAGCGGCGGCCCAGGCGGCCGCGGCGGCAGGGGCCTGGTGTCGGGCGCAAGCTCGCGGCCCAGGCCGGGCGACTCGTTGAAATAGATGATCTCGCGGCCGTCCGCAAGAGCGGCGCTGGTTTTCCAGATTGATTCCGTGCCCACGGAACCCATACGCTATCCGGTCTAGACTGGCCAGACACATCGTGCTACCGAGTGGCGGAGAATCCCGGGGTCTGGTGCGGATGACCCGATCCACCCGGTGCTGATCGGAGGAAGTCGGCGATCACGGCTTGAGCAAGGTCGTCCTGGAAATCGTTGTCGTCCTGGTCATCATGTGTATCGGGGGATTTTTCTCCGCATCGGAGATGGCTCTCGTCTCGCTGCGCGAAGGCCAGGTCAGAGCGCTGGCCAAGCGGGGCAAGCGCGGCCAGCGCGCGGCCAAGCTGGCGTCTGACCCGAACCGGTTCTTCTCCGCCGTGCAGATCGGGGTCACCCTCGCCACCCTGGTCACCGGCGCCTACGGCGCCGACACCCTGGCGGGCGTGCTGAAGTCCTGGCTGATCAAGAGCGAGCATATGTCGGCGGACTGGGCCGGCCCGGTCGCCTTCCTCGTGGTGACGATCGCCATCACGTTCTGCAGCCTGATCCTCGGTGAGCTCGCGCCCAAGCGGATCGGGCTGCAGCGGGCCCCGTCGCTGGCGCTGCTGGCCGCACCGATACTCGACCGGATCGCCATCCTGGCCCGGCCGGTGGTCTGGCTGCTGACCAAATCGACCAACCTCGTGGTCGCCATCCTCGGCGGCGATCCCCGGGTCGGCCGCCAGGCCATGACCGAGGCGGAACTGCGTGAGCTCGTGACCGAAAACCAGACGCTCAGCCAGGACGAGCGGCACATCGTCGGCGAGGTCTTCGACGCGGGGAAACGGCAGATCCGCGAGGTACTTGTACCCCGCACGGAGGTGGTGTTCCTGGACGCGGAAACGCCGGTCGATGAGGCCGCGGAGATCGCCGCGGGCGTCCCGCACTCGCGGCTGCCCGTATTCTCCGGCACCTATGACAACGTGATCGGCTTCGTGCACGTCCGGGACCTGTTCGGGTCCGGGATGACCACGCACTCGGTCCCGGTCAGCGGCATCAGCAGGCCGGTTAAGTTCCTGCCGATCAGCAAGACCGTGCTGTCCTCGCTGTCCGAGATGCGCCGCGAGCGGGCTCACCTGGCCATCGTGGTGGACGACTACGGCGGTACCGCGGGCATCGTCACCCTGGAAGACCTGGTCGAGGAGCTGATCGGGGACATCAGGGACGAATACGACCTGGAGCAGGACCAGGCGACCACGCTGCACGGCGGCGAGGTCGAGGTCGACGGCCTGCTCAACCTCGACGAGTTCGCCGAACAGACCGGCCTCGAGCTGCCCGAAGGCCCGTACGAGACCGTCGCGGGCTATGTCCTGGCCGCGTTCGGTGACCTGCCCTCGGTCGGCGACAACGTCCAGGTCGCCGACCGCACGATCACGGTGACCGAACTCGACGGCCGCCGCATCGCCCGTCTGCGCGTCACCCCGAACCCGCCGCCCGCCGGCGCCGCCAACGCGCCGCCCGCCGGCGTCGCCAACCCGCCGCCCGCGAGCCCGCCGCCCGCCGGCGCCGCCCCGAGCGTGCCCGCCGCGGCAAACCCCTCGGTCACCGCGGGTCACCCGACTTCCGCCAGCCAGGTCCGGAGTAAGGTCCGGCTAGACTCGGAGACCCCCCGCGACGGTGGCCCTGAGGTGAACGGTGGCCCTAGGTGACGGTGGCCTTAGGTTTGAAAGGCGACTAACGTGCCCGGTGGTTTCGACACCGTTCTGGTGGTTGACTTCGGTGCGCAGTACGCGCAGCTGATCGCCCGGCGGGTGCGTGAATGCCACGTCTATTCCGAGATCGTCCCCTCGACCATGCCGGTCGCGGACATGCTGGCCAAACGGCCCAAAGCGATCATCCTCTCCGGCGGCCCTTCGTCCGTCTACGCCGACGGCGCGCCCCCCGCCCCGGCCGGGCTATTCCAGGCCGGCCTGCCGGTCCTCGGCATCTGCTACGGCTTCCAGCTGATGGTGGCCGGACTAGGCGGCACGGTCGAGCGGACTGGCGCGGCCGAGTACGGTAACGCTGTGTTGAATCTCCTGGGGGGGGACGAACAGCGTTTCCTCGGGGGGGGCGACCCCCCCCAGACCCCCCCCGATCACGGGGGGGAACCTTCCCCCCGTACCCCCCCGGGCCTCCCAAGGGGGGCACGCTGCTGGCTGGCACGCCGGCCAGCCAGCGGGTGTGGATGTCGCACGGGGATACCTGCACGGCGGCCCCGCCGGGCTTCGCGGTCACCGCGCAGACCGCGGCGACGCCGGTGGCGGCGGTCGAGGACGCGGCCGGCCGGATGTTCGGCGTCCAGTTCCACCCCGAAGTAATGCACACCGAGCACGGCACCCGCGTGCTCAGCCGCTTCCTCGAACTGGCCGGCTGCCGGCCGTCCTGGACCATGCTGAACATCGTCGAGGAGCAGGTCGAGCGGATCCGCGAGCAGGTGGGCGGCGGCCACGCGATCTGCGGGTTGTCCGGCGGCGTGGATTCCGCGGTCGCCGCCGCGCTCGTGCAGCGCGCCATTGGCGATCGTCTGACCTGCGTATTCGTCGATCACGGCTTGCTGCGCAAGGGTGAGGCGGAGCAGGTGGAGCAAGATTTCGTGGCCGCGACCGGGGTCCGGCTCATGGTCGCGAACGAGACCGAGGCGTTCGGCTCGGCGCTGGCCGGGGTAACCGACCCGGAGCAGAAGCGGAAGGTCATCGGCCGGGAGTTCATCCGTGCGTTCGAGCGCGCCGCCCGGGAAATCACCGCCGAGGCCGGCCAGCACGGCGAGGCGTGCGAGTTCCTGGTCCAGGGCACGCTGTACCCGGACGTGGTGGAGTCAGGCGGCGGCGCCGGCACGGCGAACATCAAGTCGCACCACAACGTCGGCGGACTGCCAGATGACCTGAAGTTCCGCCTGGTCGAGCCGCTCAGATGGCTGTTCAAAGACGAGGTGCGCCGGGTGGGGGAGGAGCTTGGCCTGCCGCAGGCGATCGTCCGCCGCCAGCCGTTCCCCGGCCCGGGCCTGGGCATCAGGATCATCGGCGAGGTCACCGCCGAACGCCTGGCGATCCTGCGCGAGGCCGACGCGATCGTCCGCGAGGAGATGTCCGCGGCCGGCCTGGACATCCTGGTCTGGCAGTGCCCCGTGGTCCTGCTCGCCGACGTCCGCTCGGTCGGCGTGCAAGGCGACGGCCGCAGCTACGGCCACCCTGTCGTGCTCCGCCCGGTCACCAGCGAAGACGCCATGACCGCCGACTGGGCCCGGCTCCCCGACGACGTCCTGGCCCGGATCTCCACCCGGGTCACCAACGAGGTCCCCGAGATCAACCGCGTGGTCCTGGACGTCACCAGCAAGCCTCCCGCCACCATCGAATGGGAGTAAAGAATTTTACTGAACGGACCGTACTTTCCCGCCGCAAGACAACCTCTTTGTCTCTTTCTTATTTCGCTGGTTTCCTAGCTCATGCGGTATGAAATCCGGAATTAGCAGGACAACGGAAAGCCAGTCATTTTAGCCGCTTGCCCTTATGATGATCAGCGTAAATGCTTTTATGACTGGCTTGCCTGATTAGGCAGAGATGAATGCTATGTTTGCACGGGCTACGACCGTCTCGATGATAGCGCTCTTCGGCACGTTCCTCGTGGTCGCGGTGGCCGCCATCGGCGTGCTGGGTATCCGGTCGGCCACGTACCAGGGAAAGGTGATCGCGGGCGGCGAGCTCGACACCGCGGTGGCGACGAGCCGGGTGGCCCGTGAGATGGACGCGGCGTACGCCACCGGCGAGGGCGCCCTGCAGGGCGCCGATCCCGCGACCAGGGCCCGGCTCCTCGGCACGCTCTACACCAGCGTGTTTCCCGGGATCGACGCGCAGCTCTCCTCGCTACAGCAGCTGCACGTCGGCGACCCGCCGGCCGAACTCGCCGACATGGCCCTGTTCATCCGGCAGTGGACCGCCGTCCGCGATCTGCTCAGCGCGCCAGGCCTGACCGCCCAGCCGCCCGCGGCGCTCGCCGCGCTCGCTGTCCGGCTGACGGACGCCTACCAGCCGGTCAGCGCCCACCTCGACCGCCTAGTCCTGAAGGAGCTTGACGACGCACGCGCCGATCATGCGGTCGCGACCGCGTCCGCGGACCGGACCACCGACCTCATCCTCGGCACGGCGGCCGCAGGCATCACGGTCGCCTGGCTCCTCCTGTGGTATGAGTTCTGGCGCATCCGCCGGAGCCTGGAGCCTGGCCAGGACCAGGCGGAGTTCGCCGATGCCCTGCAGCTTGCCAACGGTGAGGACGAGGCGCACCAGCTCCTGCAGCGCCACCTCGAGCGCACCCTGCCGGCCACCGCGGCCGTGGTGCTCAACAGGAACAACAGCGCGGACCGGCTGGAGGCGGTCACGCCCCTGCCGCCCGGCTCGCCGCTGGCGGGGACGTTGCGCGGCGCGGAGCCGCGCTCGTGCCTGGCGGTGCGGTCCGGCCGGATGCACACCGAGAACGGAGGGCGGCCGCCCCTGCTCTCCTGCCCGGTGTGCGCCCCGGTGCCCGGCGCCTCGTCGTGCGTTCCGCTCATGGTCGGCGGCGAGGTGATCGGCTCCGTCCTGCTCAGCCGCCCGGCCCCCTACTCGGCGGCCGAGGAACAGCGGATCCGCGAGTCGGTCAGCCAGGCGGCGCCCGTCCTGGCAAACCTCCGCAACCTGGCCGTCGCGGAGATCCGCGCCGCGACCGACGGCCTGACCGGGCTGCCCAACAAGCGGGCGGTCAGGGACGCGCTGAAGCGGACGTTCGCGCAGGCCACGATGTCGAAGTCGCCGCTCGGGCTGCTCCTGCTCGACCTCGACCACTTCAAGCAGGTCAACGACCAGCACGGACATGGCGCAGGGGATCAGGTCCTGGCGAGCGTCGGCGCCGCGCTGCGCAGCGTGCTGCGGAACCGGGACTTCGCCGGGCGCAACGGCGGCGAGGAGTTCGCGGTCCTGCTGCCCGACACCGATATCGCCGCGGCCCTCGAGATCGCCGAGCGGGTCCGGGCGGCGATCGCCGAGATCACCCTGCCGGGCACCGACGTGCCGGTCACGGTCTCCGTCGGCGTCGCCGGCTTCCCCGACCACGCGGGCACGCTGGGGCGGCTCGAACGGCTCGCCGACGCCGCGCTGTACGTCGCCAAGCGGCAGGGCAGGAACCGGGTCGTACTGGCCTCCGTGGAGGCCGGGCCCGATCTTCCCGGGCCCGGCCTCGCCGGAGCGGTCCTGAACGGCCCGTCCGTGCCTGCGGCTTAACCAAGGCTCCGCATGGCCCACAGGTCGCGGAAGGGCCGACGAGCAGCTCGCAGACGGTGGCCGCGTCGCTGTCGTCGTCCTAGACCTTCTTCAGCACCTGCTGCATCGCCTCCGAAGCCTGCAGCGGCGCGCTGACGTCCCGGTGCGCGATGTCCGCCGGGATGTCGTACTCCAGGTCGCCCCGCGTTATGGTCTCTTGCCGCCGGCGTGAGGCCGGAAGCACGCCGGGCTGACGGGTTCGTCCACCGCCCGCCCTATCCCTGGCGCTCGATGATGTCGCGGGTGGCGTCGATCGCGCTCCAGACGCCGGTGAAGCGCGTGGTGAGCGGCGAGAGGCCAAGCCGGAACCGGTCGGGGGTGCGGTAGTCGGTGAGGATGTTCGCGGCGGCGAGCTGCCCGACGATCTGCTCGGCGCGCGGGTGCCAGAAGGTGACGTGGCCCCCTCGTCGGGCGGCCTGCCTGGGCGTGGCGAGCGCGCAGCCGAGCGGGACGAGCCAGGCGTCGGCGAGGTCGATGAGGTAGCTGGTCAGCTGCACGCTCTTGGCGCGCATCGCGCCGATGCCCGCCTCGAGCAGCAACCGCGCTCCTTCTTCCACCGCGGCCGTGCCCAGAATCGGCGGCGTTCCCGTCATGAACTTCGCGATGCCGGCCGCTGGGTCGTACCTGGGTCCCATGGCGAACTGGTCGCGCTGGGAGAACCACCCCCATATCGGCTGCCGCAGCACTTCGGCCAGCCGGGCGCAGACGTAGAGGAACGCGGGCGCACCGGGACCCGCGTTGAGGTACTTGTAGGTACAGCCGACGGCCAAGTCCGCGTCGCAGGCGTCCAGTTCCCCGGCGTGCGCCCGCTCCAACATCGGTTGGGCCATGCCGATCACCCTAACTCCCGGCCGCCCCAGGAACGCTGGCCGCCACGACGTGCTAGGTGGTTATCATCGGACCCGACCGGTAAAGCGCGTCAAGCTGGCGCCGGAAGACCCGTCGGCTCTAGTATCGTAGTGTGATCACGTGCATACGAAGGGTAAAGAGGCTGATGGCGGTCCGGCTCGCTCGTTTGACGAGTCCGTCTGGTGCCGCTAGTGTTCCGGATTAGCACTCACTCGTGTAGAGTGCTAACGCGACGAGGCAGTCTGGCACCCGCGACGACAGGCGGCCGCGCTCGCCCTCTCTAGCAATTTCACCATTAGCCTTTCCGGAGGGGGAGGTCAGATCGTGACGACCGCCACCAAAGTAGTAATCAAGCCGCTCGAAGACCGTATCGTGGTCCGCACGCTCGAGGCGGAGCAGACCACCGCGTCCGGACTTGTGATCCCGGACACCGCGAAGGAGAAGCCCCAGGAGGGCGAAGTCCTTGCGGTGGGCCCGGGACGCTTCGACGACGCGGGGACCAAGCGTGTGCCGATCGACGTCAAGGTCGGCGACGTGGTGCTGTACAGCAAGTATGGCGGCACCGAGGTCAAGTACTCAGGCGAGGAGTACCTAGTGCTCTCCGCCCGCGATGTACTCGCCATTATCGACAAGTAGTAGTAGTTCGCGGGCTCCGGAGGCAGGACGATCGGCGAACAGCCGGGGTCTTGCTGCCGGAGCCCGTGAGCATGCGGCAACCGCATGCTGACTGAGAACTCGATCCAACCGTAGGTTGAGGTAGTAAATGCCCAAGATCCTGGAGTTCGACGAGGACGCCCGCCGCTCGCTTGAGCGCGGCGTCAACAAACTCGCCGACGCCGTGAAGGTGACGCTCGGCCCGATGGGCCGCAACGTCGTACTCGACAAAAAATGGGGCGCCCCCACCATCACTAACGATGGCGTGACCGTCGCCAAGGAGGTGGAGCTGGAAGACCCGTACGAGAACCTGGGTGCCCAGCTCGCCAAGGAGGTCGCCACCAAGACCAACGACGTCGCCGGGGATGGCACCACGACGGCGACGGTCCTGGCCCAGGCGATGGTGCACTTCGGACTGCGTTCGGTCGCGGCCGGGGCCAATCCGATGGACCTTAAGCGCGGTGTGGACGCCGCGGCCGCCGAAGTCTCCAAACGGCTGCTCGAGTCCGCGCGTGACGTGGAGGAGCAGACCGAGATCGCGCACGTCGCGACGATCTCCGCGCAGGACGAGAAGATCGGCGAATTGATCGCCGAGGCGTTCAGCAAGGTGGGCAAGGACGGTGTCATCACCGTCGAGGAATCGCCCACGATGGGCCTTGGGCTGGAGTTCACCGAGGGCCTGCAGTTCGACAAGGGCTACATATCGCCGTACTTCATCACCGACCCCGAGCGTCTCGAGGCGGTCCTGGATGACGCGTACATTCTTATCCACCAGTCCAAGATCTCGGCCATGGCCGACTTCCTGCCGCTGCTCGAGAAGATCGCGCAGGTGAAGAAGCCGCTGCTGGTGGTGGCCGAGGACGTCGAGGGCGAGGCGCTGGCCACCATCGTGGTGAACAAGCTCCGCGGTCTGCTCAACGTGGTCGCCGTGAAGGCGCCCGGCTTCGGTGACCGCCGCAAGGCCATGCTGGCCGACATCGCCGCCCTGACCGGCGGCACCGTGATCACCGAGGAACTCGGCACCAAGCTGGAGACAGTCGGGCTTGAGAGCCTGGGTCGCGCTCGCCGGATCGTCGTCACCAAGGACGACACGACGATCGTGGACGGGGCCGGCGACAAGGCCGATATCGAGGACCGGATCAGGCAGATCCGTACCGAGATCGAGAACACCGACTCCGACTGGGACAAGGAGAAGTTGCAGGAGCGGCTGGCCAAGCTGTCCGGCGGCGTCTGCGTCCTGCGCGTTGGTGCCGCCACCGAGGTGGAGCTGAAGGAAAAGAAGCACCGTCTCGAGGACGCCATCTCCGCCACCCGGGCGGCCATCGAGGAGGGCATCATCGCCGGCGGCGGCAGTGCCCTGGTGCATGTGGGCGTCGATCTCGGTGACCTCGGCCGCACCGGCGACGAAGCGACCGGCGTGCGCGTCGTCCAGCGCTCTCTGTCCGAGCCGTGCCGCTGGATCGCGCTGAACGCGGGCCAGGAGGGTTCGGTCGTGGCCGCGAAGGTCGCCACCCTGCCCGTGGGCCACGGCTACAACGCGGCCACCGGTGAGTACGGCGACCTGATTGCTCAGGGCGTCATCGACCCCGTGAAGGTGACCAGGTCCGCCGTGCAGAACGCCGCGTCGATCGCTGGCATGCTGCTGACCACGGAGACCCTGGTGGTCGAGAAGCCGGAGGAGCAGGACGCTCCCTCGGGCGCCGGCCATGGGCACAGTCACCCGCACTAGGTTCAGCCCCTACGCGAAGGCCTAGCCGGGTCCAGCTGTAGGAAAGATGAAAGCCGGGTTTCACCGCGTTTCACGCTGTGAAACCCGGCTTTCATGCTGCTGCAGAGTGCGCGCGATGGCACCCTCTGCGCGCAATAAGATTCCTTCGTAACACTGAGTCCTTGTCATGCAGTCCTTTCGCGTTATGGGCTTCCGCGCGGAAGGTATCCGGCCGCACAGTCGGCTAATCCCTGCATAGGACAGAACGGCACTGGGTATCGCAGTGGGCATAAAAATGTGGCCCCCGCGGTAGGCGTCTGGAGGAGATTTCCGCAGCCGTATGGGCATAAACTTTCCGTGACAGTCTGGGGACGTAACGTATCCATCGGTGAAGACATCGACGGGGGCACAGTAGGCAACGCAGGCACAGACGGCACGGGCACAGACGGCACGGGCACAGACGGCACGGCGGACCCGGCCCAGCCGGAGGCGCTGCCCATCCCGGAGCCGCTGCCTATCCCGGAGCCGCTGGCCCGGGCGGACCTGCACGTCCTGGCGGCGCAGGGCCGCCAAGACGCGATCGAGGCGCTGCTGCGGCAGCTCAGACCGGTGATCGTCAGGTACGTCCGGGCCCGGCTGCCCCGGACCGGAAGCCAGGATGAGGATGACGTCGCGCAGGAGGTCTGCCTGGCGCTGCTGGCCGCGCTGCCGTCCTACCGGGACACGGGCCGGCCGTTCGCGGCCTTCGTATTCGCCATCGCCGCGCACAAGGTGGCGGACGCGGCCCGTGGCGCGGCCCGCTCGCCCCTCCCCGTGCCGGCCCTGCCTGACCTGCCCGACAGGGGCCTGGGGCCGGAGGAGATCGCGGTCGCCGGCGTCGAAGCCAGGCAGGCGAGGATCCTGCTGGCTCACCTGCCCGATGACCAGCGCCGGCTGCTCCTGCTCCGGGTGGTCGGGGGGCTGTCCGCCGAAGACACGGGGTATGTGCTCGACATGTCGCCCGGCGCGGTCCGCGTCGCCCAGCATCGGGCGCTGCTCCGGCTGCGCACGCTCGCCGCCGAGCACCCAACCGGGTCCGACCCGGCCGAACCGGGGGACAATGGGGCTGGCCCTCTCCGGCCTCACTAGGATGAGAGCATTCCGCTGCGACTTCCGGTGAAGGTGCCATGACTGATCAAGTAAGCCCGGACCCGTCTTTCCCCGGCGGGACCCCTCCCCCCGGACTTCCCTTGGATAAGTTCGCGCCGGTCGGGCTGACCTTCGACGACGTCCTCCTGCTTCCCGCCCATTCCTGTGTGCTGCCCAGCGAGGCGGACACGACCACCCGGATCACGCGCCGTTACAAGCTCCGCGTGCCGCTCGTGTCGGCGTCCATGGACACCGTCACCGAGGCCAGGATGGCGATCGCCATGGCCCGCCAGGGCGGTGTCGGCGTGCTGCACCGTAACCTGTCCGTGGAGGAGCAGGCGCAGCAGGTCGACATGGTCAAGCGCTCAGAGGCGGGCATGATCACCCACCCGGTGACCTGCGGGCCGGACGCCACGATCGCCGACGTGGACGGGCTCTGCGGCCGCTACCGGATCTCCGGTGTGCCGGTGACCAGCCCCGACGGTGTGCTGATGGGCATCGTCACCAACCGTGACGTCAGGTTCGAGACTGACCACAGCCGCCGGGTGGTCGAGGTGATGACCCCGATGCCCCTGGTCACCGCTCCGGTCGGGGTGGCGCCCGAGGAGGCGTTGCGGCTGCTGAGCCAGCACAAGGTGGAGAAGCTGCCGCTGGTCGATGACGCCGGCCGGCTGCGCGGGCTGATCACGGTGAAGGACTTCACCAAGAGCGAGAAGTTCCCCTTCGCGACCAAGGACCCGGCCGGGCGGCTGGTGGTCGGGGCTGCGGTCGGGGTCGGCGAGGACGCCAAGCGCCGGGCGCAGGCGCTCATCGAGAGCGGGGTCGACTTCCTCGTGGTGGATACCGCGCACGGGCATGCCCAGGGCGTGCTGGACATGATCGCACAGGTCAAGGCGAATTCGGACCTCGAGGTGATCGGCGGCAACGTCGCCACCAGGAGCGGGGCCCAGGCCCTGGTGGACGCCGGAGCGGACGGTATCAAGGTCGGCGTCGGGCCCGGTTCCATCTGCACCACCCGGGTCGTGGCGGGCGTGGGGGTGCCGCAGGTGACGGCGATCTACGAGGCGGCCAAGGCGGCCAGGCCGGCCGGGGTTCCGGTGATCGGCGACGGCGGCCTGCAGTATTCGGGCGACATCGCCAAGGCGATCGCCGCGGGCGCCGATACCGTCATGCTCGGCAGCCTGCTCGCCGGGTGCGAGGAAAGCCCGGGCGAGATGGTCTTCATCAACGGCAAGCAGTACAAGCTGTACCGGGGCATGGGCTCGCTTGGCGCGCTGCGGAACCGGGAGCGCGGCCGTTCTTACTCCAAGGACCGGTACTTCCAGGACGACGTCCTGCGTGAGGACAAGCTCGTGCCGGAGGGCATTGAGGGCCAGGTGCCCTACCGCGGTCCGCTGTCGGCCGTGGCCGGGCAGCTCGTCGGCGGGCTGCGCGCGGCCATGGGCTACTGCGGCGCCCGGACCATCGCCGACCTGCAAGACGCGCGGTTCATCCAGATCACCGCGGCCGGGCTGACCGAGAGCCACCCGCACGACGTCAAGATGACCGTCGAGGCCCCCAACTACGGCGGCCGGGCGGGCCGAGACGCGACCCAGTCATGACCGAGCCAAAGGGGCGCGGCACCGCCTGGACGCAGCAGCGAGGAACGAGCGACGAGGGAAGGCGGCGCAGTGAAGGGGGAATGGGGAGGCGGGCGGGGCCCCGGAGACGAGCGAGGGATACAGCATGAGCGACGTGGAGATCGGCCGGGGTAAGACCGGGCGCCGGGCGTACTCGCTCAGCGAGATCGGCATCGTGCCTGCCCGCCGCACGCGGGACCCGGAGGAAGTGTCGATCGCCTGGCAGATCGACGCCTACCGGTTCGAGCTGCCGCTGATGGCGTGCCCGATGGACAGCGTCGTGTCGCCCGCGACAGCCGTCCAGATCGGCAGGCTCGGCGGACTCGGCGTGCTCGACCTGGAAGGGCTGTGGACACGGTACGAGGACCCTGAGCCGCTGCTGGCCGAGGTCACCGAGCTCGACGAGCAGGCCGCAACCCGGCGGCTGCAGGCCATGTACGCCGAGCCGATCTCCGAGGATCTCATCGGGCGCCGGATCGAGGAGGTCGCGCGTGCCGGGGTGACCACCGCGGCCAGCCTGTCGCCGCAGCGTACCGCGAGGTACGCCAAGGCGGTGGTGGACGCGGGCGTGGACATCTTCGTGATCCGCGGCACCACGGTGTCGGCAGAGCACGTGTCCGGCCGGGCTGAGCCGCTCAACCTGAAGCAGTTCATCTATGAGCTCGACGTCCCCGTGGTGGTGGGTGGCTGCGCCACCTACACCGCCGCGCTGCACCTGATGCGCACCGGCGCCGCCGGGGTGCTGGTCGGCTTCGGCGGCGGCTCCGGCCACACCACCGTGAAGGTGCTCGGCGTCGCGGTGCCGATGGCCACCGCGATCGCCGACGTGGCCGCGGCGCGCCGCGACTACCTGGACGAGTCCGGCGGCCGGTACGTGCACGTGATCGCCGACGGCTCTATGACCAGCAGCGGCGACGTCGCCAAGGCGCTGGCCATCGGTGCGGACGCGGTGATGGTGGGCTCGCCGCTGGCCCGGGCCAGTGAGGCGCCCGGCCGGGGTTACCACTGGGGGAGCGAGGCTAACCACACCGAGCTGCCGAGGGGGGCCCGGGTGCGGGTCGGCACGATCGGCACGCTCGAGCAGATCCTGCACGGTCCGTCCACCGTCCCCGACGGCTCGATGAACTTGATGGGCGCGCTGCGCCGGACGATGGCCACCGCCGGCTACTCCGACCTGAAGGAATTCCAGCGGGTCGAGGTGGTCGTCGCCGATTCCGGCCCGTCCGGCGGCCACCGCTAGACTCCTGGGCATGTTGCCCAACCCTAGGCCCCGTGTGCTTTCCGGCATCCAGCCCACCGCCGACTCGTTCCACCTCGGCAACTACCTGGGCGCGGTGCGGCAGTGGGTGTCGCTGCAAGATAGCTACGACGCCTTCTACTGCGTGGTCGACCTGCACGCGATCACGGTGCCACAGGACCCAGCCCAGCTCCCGCACCGGACCAGGGTCGCCGCCGCTCAGCTGCTCGGGGCCGGACTGGACCCGGACCAGTGCACGCTGTTCGTGCAGAGCCACGTGCCCGAGCACACCGAACTGGCCTGGATCCTCGGCTGCCTGACCGGATTCGGCGAGGCGAGCCGGATGATCCAGTTCAAGGACAAGTCGTCCAGGGAAGGGCAGGACCAGGCCTCCGTCGGCCTGTTCACGTACCCCGTCCTGCAGGCGGCTGACATCCTGCTCTATCAGGCCGACGAGGTTCCGGTGGGCGAGGATCAGCGGCAGCACCTAGAGCTCAGCCGTACGCTCGCTCAGCGGTTCAACCACAGGTTCGGCCAGACGTTCGTGCCCCCGCAGCCCTACATCCTCGCCGATGTCGCCAAGATCTACGACCTGCAGGACCCGACGGCCAAGATGAGCAAGTCGTCCTCTTCGCCGCTAGGCATCATCGACGTCCTCGACGATCCGGCCGTGATCCGCAAGAAGATCGCCCGCGCGGTCACCGACGCGGGCGCGGAGGTCCGCGCCGACGCCGACGCCAAACCGGGCGTAACCAACCTGCTGCGGATCTATTCCGCCCTGTCCGGCGATCCGGTCGCTTCTCTGGAGGTCAAATACGAAGGCGCGGGTTACGGCGGATTCAAGAAGGATCTGGCCGAGCTGGTCGTGGCCACCTTCTCCCCGATCAGGGAGAAGACACAGCGGATACTCGCCGATGAGGCCGGGCT
This sequence comes from uncultured Actinomycetes bacterium, assembly GCA_963758795.1. Lineage (GTDB taxonomy): Bacteria > Actinomycetota > Actinomycetes > Streptosporangiales > Streptosporangiaceae > Palsa-504. Next base: position 136,574 of record CAVWXG010000014.1, on the reverse strand, counting down.
GGACCGCGTGCTCGCCCGCGGCGCCAGGCGAGCACGCCAGGTCGCCGGACAGACCATGGCGATCACCCGTGAGCGCATCGGCCTCCTGGCGCCCGCCGGTTAGGCCCGGCTGCGCTGGCGGCGGCTGTAAGCGAAGCCCAGTCCGGCGGCGAGTATTGCCACGCCGCTGTACCCGGCGGTGGCGAGCATCGAGGGGCCGGAGGCCGCCGACGGTGGCCGGGCCGCCGCGCGTCGGCCCACCGCCCGGGTCGGCGCCGCCCGGGTCGGCGCCGCCCGGACCGGCGCCGGAGCGGCCGGCTGCAGCGCGCTGACCAGCGTGCCGACCGGGGTAACCTTGCCGTCGGCCGCGAAACCCCAGTTCAGCAGGCTCTTGGCGGAGTCGATCTCGGTCAGCGCGGGACAGTGCAGCAGGGTCACGATCAACGTGACGCCGTTCCGCCTGGCCATCCCGATGTAGGTCGCGCCTGCCACGCTGGTCCAGCCGATCTTGCCGCCGATGGCGCCCGGGTAGCTGGTCAGCAGCGAGTTCTGGTTGTACAGCGAGACCGATTTCTTCTTGCTGACCGGGAACGTCGCGGTGATCGTCTGGTCGTACTTCAAGAACGCGGGCAGTCGCAGCGCCTGCCGGGCGATCAGGGCCATGTCATAGGCAGAGGTGTGCTGGCCGGGGGCGTCGAGCCCGTTGGGATCGACGGCCACGGTGTCGTCGGCCTGCAGCTGCCGCGCCTCCGCGTTGATCATCGCCATTCCCTTTCCGAACGACCCGGTGGCCTGCGCAAGGGCCACCGCGGCGTCGTTGGCGGAGATCGTCAGCAGCGCGGTGAACAGGTCAGAGATCGGGTAGGCGTGCCCGGGGAGCAGGCCAACCACGTTCGGCGAAACGGAGGTGGCCTGCTTGCTCGCGACCACGGTGGCGTTCGGGTTGAGCAGCGGGATCAGCGAGACCGCCGTGAGCATCTTGAGCGTGCTGGCAGGCCGGTACCATCCGTGCGGGTCCTTGGCCGCGAGCACCTGGCCGGTGCCAGCATCGGCGATGACGAACGCCGAGGCCTTCGCGGCCGGCAGCTTCCGGGCTCCGCTCGACCCGTAGTTGACGATCACGCCGTGGCCGGACAGCTGAGCCCCCCCGATGGCCCCCGCCCCGCCCGTGCCCGCCGTCGCCGCTGAGGCCGCCGTCGCCACCGCGGCAGGAGCCGCCACCGCGGCCGGAGCCGCGACCGCGGCGGCTGCGAGGCCGGCCGCCGCGACGGCGAGCGCGGTCCGCAGGATGAACCGATCCGGCATGAGCCCCCCTGCTCTGAACATGGGTCGTCAGGTCACCCCGAAGTAACCTGTCCACATGGAGCGCACGTTTAAGTCAGGATTTCCCGTCGATCCCGTCTACGACGAAAGCAAGCTTACGGATTTTCGCCCGGATGAGAAGCTCGGCAGGCCGGGAAGGTATCCGTTTACTCGCGGAGTGCATCCGCGGGTGCGCGTCGACCGCCCGTCGCCGATGCGGCCGTACGCGGGTGAGCGGGTCAGCGTCGGGGTGAACGGGTTTGCCGCCGGCGGCGCGGAGCCATCGCGGCCGCTGCGCAATCTACGGTCGTGGAAGGCACCGGAAACATGCTTTACCCGCTCCGCGATGCGCTTCGGGCCGACGCCACTCTTCGTGAGGTCTGCGATGCGCTGCGGGACGTATGGGGCGCCGGTCGGCTCGGAAATATTTGACGAGCTATCAATTTCGGGCACGGAGGCTAAATTTTGACTATCGAGTGGAATCCTTCGCGGGGCGCAACCCTTGGCGTCGAATGGGAGGTACAGCTTATCGACGCCAAGACCAAGCTTCTTCGCCAGGAAGCCGGCAAGCTGCTCGACGCGCTGCCTGTGATTGCCGATACCGGCGAGCACCCGCGAATCCGACATGAGCTGATGCAGTCGACAGTTGAGCTGGTCACGGGCATTTGCAGCACGGTGTCAGAGGCGAAAGACGACCTTGCCGAGACGATCGCAGAACTCCAGCGGATGACGACGGATCACGGTATCCTACTGGCATGTGCGGGGACTCATCCGGTGAGTGACTGGCGCGATGCGACGTTGGCGCCCATCAAGCGCTATACGGAGCTTGTCGAGCAAATGCAATGGCTGGCCCGCCGGATTCAGACCTTCGGCGTGCACGTCCATGTGGGGATTCGTGACGGAAGCAAGGCGATTCCGATCGTTAATGCTCTGGCCGCCTATCTTCCGCACTTTCTCGCCATTACCGCGTCGAGCCCGTTCTGGTGCGGGTACGACACCGGACTTGCCTCGAGCAGGTCGGTGACATTCGGCGCGCTGCCGACGGCGGGGACGCCGCACCGGCTAACGGACTGGAAACAGTTCGAGGATTACATGGAGACTCTGTTGCGTGCGGGAACGATCCGCAGCATTAAGGAGGTCTGGTGGGACATCCGGCCGCACCCGGACTTCGGTACCGTCGAGATCCGCATGTTCGACGGGGTGCCGACGCTGCGCGAGGTGGGCATGGTCGCGGCGCTTTCGCAGTCCCTGGTCCAGCTGTTCGACTTCCAGCTGGACCGCGGCTACACGCTGCCCGCCCCCTCGTCCTGGGTGGTCAAGGACAACAAGTGGCGCGCGACGCGGTACGGGCTGGACGCGATCGTGATCACTGACGAGGCCGGTGCCACGGCGCCGCTGCGCGACGAGTTGTACGAGCTGATTGCTGAGCTTGAGCCGGTAGCGGCCAGGCTCGGCTGCTCGGACGAGCTTTCCGTGGCCTGCGACGTGCTCGAGCACGGCGCCTCCTACGAACGGCAGCGGGCCGTCTACGCCCGTACCGGGGAATTCACCAGCGTCGTGGAAGCGCTGGTGAGCGAGTTCGCTGAGGACAGATTCTGGCAGGGGGATGATGGTCATGGCAGGCAATGACCTGCGCGCGGATCTGGACGTGTTCCTGGCCGGACACGAGGCCGAGCTGATCGAGTTCCGTCGCGACCTGCACGCGCACCCCGAACTCGCCCACGCCGAACACCGCACCACCCGCCGGATCGCGCTGCGGCTGGCCGCCGAGGGACTCCGGCCGGTGATCTTGCCCAAGGGCACCGGCCTGCTCGTGGACATCGTCCCTCCCAATTTCCCTGAGCAAAATCCTTCCGCCGAACGGGCCGTGGTTGCCCTGCGAGCCGACATCGACTCGCTGCCCATGACGGACGAGAAGGACGTCCCCTACCGCTCCACGATCCCGGGTGCCTGCCACGCGTGCGGCCACGACGTGCACGCCACGGTGCTGCTCGGCGCCGGCCTGTTCCTGGTCGGCCAGGCCGCGGCGGGCTTGCTGCCCGGGCGGGTCCGGCTGGTCTTCCAGCCGGCCGAGGAGACCGCCGGCGGAGCGCTTGATGTGCTCGCGGCGGGCGGCATCGCCTCGGTCGGACGGATATTCGCCCTGCACTGCGACCCTCGGCTCGACGCCGGCCAGCTCGGCGTCCGCTCGGGCGCGATCACTGCCGCCTGCGACAAGATCGAGGTCCGGGTGTCCGGGCCCGGCGGGCACACCGCCCGGCCGCACCTGACCGCGGACCTGGTGTACGGCCTCGGCAAGATCATCACCGAGGTGCCCGCGGCGCTCTCCAGGCGGGTCGATCCGCGGTCCAGCCTCAGCGTGGTCTGGGGCCGGGTCAGCGCGGGGACCACGGCCAACGCCATCCCCGACAGCGGGGTCGTGGAAGGGACCGTGCGCTGCCTGAACGACGAGGCCTGGCACTCGGCGCCCGACCTGCTCAAGGGGCTCATCGACTCGGTGGCCTCCGCGTACGGGCTGAACGCCGAGTTCAGCTATCAGCGCTACGTGCCCCCCACGGTCAACGACCAGGCCAGTACGGCCATGATCTCCGCCGCGGCGCTCGGCGTGCTGGGCGCGGGCTCGGTCGTGCAGACGCCGCAGAGCCTCGGCGGCGAGGACTTCGCCTGGTTCCTGGAGTCCGTCCCCGGCGCGCTCGCCCGGCTCGGCACCCGGGTGCCCGGCTCGGCCGCGTCCTACGACCTGCACCAGCCGACGTTCGATGTCGACGAGCACGCCATCGGTGTCGGCGTCCGGGTGATGGCGGCCACAGCGGTCACCGCCCTGTGGGACGACGGCGCGATCGTCGCCCAGCCTCTCCCCGGCGTCACCAACCCCTGACCCACGCCTCGCAACAGGCCACACCGCGCACCGAGCCACACCGTCTCGCCGTACCCCTTCGCGGCCGTTAACCTAGATGGGTCCGCCCGCCCGGCGGGCTCATCGTGGAAAGCGCGGCAGCATGGCAGTCCGGCAGCATGGCAGCTAATCAGCCGCCAGGTAACCCCCCGTCAGGCGGTTCACCCCCTTCCTCAGGCAGCTCACCGCGGCGCAGCACTCCTCCAGGCGCGCGGCCCGGAACCGCGGGCGGCCCGGCCGCGGGCGGCCCGGCCGCGGGCGGCGGCCGGAAACGCGGCCGCAACCGCGGCAGCGCTGACGGTACGGTCCAGACGTTCCGTTCGCCGACCGCCCCGGTCGTCTGGGTGGTGTGGCTGCTGTTCGCCGCGGCCAACTGGGTCGACCTGGCCGTGCAGGGCCGCGACCATTTCTCCGCGGTCGCGGCGGCCCTGTTGCTGCTGGCCACCGGCGTCGCCTACGTCACGGCGCAGCGGCCCCGGATCATCGCCGATGACGCCGGGATAACGGTCAGGAACCCACTGCGCGATCACCGGATCGGGTGGGCCGGCGTGACCGAGGTGGATATGGCCGACCTGCTCAGGGTGCACTGCGACTGGGCGCCCGGCAGCCCCGGCAAGCACACCAAGGTCATCAGCTCTTGGGCCGTGCACTACTCGCGGCGGCGCCAGCTCACCGCGGAGGCGAAGGCGCGCCGCGAGTCCCGCCCCCGGCGCGCCCTCGGCGGGCCGTCCGGAGGCCGCGGCCTGCTAGACGGCGGCCTGCTCGACGGCGGCACGACCAGTCCTCCCGCCTCCACCGCCGAAGCCGAAGCGGAAAAGATCGTCCGCCTGCTCAACGAGCGCGCCACCGCCGCTCGAGCCGAGACCGTCTGGGCCACCGGCACCGTCGACCTCGCCGGCGCCAACGGCGCCCACCACAACGGCAGCAACCCGGCCAAGGACCCCGCCACCGCCGCAGCCACCCCTACCACCGCAGCCACCCCTACCACCGCAGCCACCCCTACCACCGCAGCCACCGGAATGCTCGGGCCTACCGGATGGCTCGAGCCACTCAAGAGCACCTGGAGCCGGTTCGCGATCGCCGCCCTCATCATTCCCGCCCTGATCCTTCTGATCGTCTGTCTGGTCTAACCACCACCCGCTGGCCTGCCTCAGCTCTGCTTGCGAAAGCTGGGTACCTTCCGCACTACAAATGGGCGGCTGCCGCACAATCGTGCGCCTAGCGGTCCGCACGGTCAGTCACCCGCCTGTCATATACGGACATAAGTATCAAATCGTGCCGAGCGCTCTCCGTTTCTCGCGGAAGATTTGCGCTTAATGGAAAGTTTTGTGGATCCCAGTACCCACAATCATCCACGAAGCCGAAAACATCCGCGAAAACATGCCGCTGAGAATAGGGAAACGTGACGCCTGGGACAGGTGTGATCCCTGGGAACATTGCGCGAACCAAGAACCAGACGAACGGTGCCGAAGCGCGCTCCGCCACAAATCACGAGCGCTCCAGGCGCACTACAAAGCGCTTGCGCACCACAGCACGCACCAGTACCACCGCGGACAAGCCCAGCGGCCGCGGACAAGCCCAGCGGCCGCGGACAAGCCCAGCGGCCGCGGACAAGCCCAGCGCCCGCGGACAAGCCCAGACAAGCCGGACAGACCCAGCGCCCACGCAGATCGAGCGCCTCCAGCACCCGCTCAGGTCCAGGGCGGCCCGAACTCGGTGATCGAGTCGCCGAGCGTCCCGCAGGGCAGGGCGCGCAGCGCCGCGACGTAGTCCGCCGGGGCGCCCGCGCTTTCGGCGGCGTCCCCGAGGATGCCGACGTTCCGAGCCGAGGGCAGCCCGCCCTCGTAGAAGTTGAGCACGTACAGCCAGGCCAGCACGTTGCCGTCGAGGGTTTCGACCCGGACCTTGGCCTTACGGTAGTAGCCGAGGCTGACCCCGTCCCAGTTGTCGAGTTCCTTCTCGTCGGTCTCGGACACGTCGTAGAGCACCACGAAGACCCGGGCCTCGGGCGCCTCGACGACCGTCGCGAGCGCCCCGTCCCAGCCGATGTCCTCGCCGCCGAACGTCAGCCGCCATCCCTCCAGCCATCCGGTTCCCCGCTGGGGCGAGTGCGGGCAGCGCAACAGCATCTGAGCTGGATCCATGTTGCTGCCGTAGGCCGCGTACAGTGCCACGGGAGCAAGCGTACGGCGTCCCGCCGCTAGAAGCCGCGCCTGATACCTGAGTGCGACAGGAGAGTTACCTTGGTACGTCGCAGCATCGCGATCCTCGGTGGCGGCCCGGGCGGTTACGAGGCCGCCCTGGTCGCGGCCCAGCTCGGCGCCGGCGTCACCGTCGTGGATTCCGACGGGCTCGGCGGGGCCTGCGTGCTCACCGACTGCGTGCCCTCCAAGACCCTGATCGAGACGTCCAACGCGATGACGATGCTGAACCGGGCCCCGGGGCTCGGCATCGCCACCGGCGGGCTGGCCACCGTCAACGCCGCCCGCCTGTACCAGCGGATCACCGATCTGGCCCGGGCCCAGTCCCGCGACATCGCCGCCCGGCTCGCGGCCGAGGACGTCAAGGTGATCAACGCCCACGGCCGCCTGACCGGCCCCGGAACCGTAAAAGCGGGCGACGAGGAAATCAAGGCGGACGCCATCCTGGTCGCCACCGGCGCCTCGCCGCGGATCCTAGAAGGCGCGCAGCCTGACGGCGACCGCATCTTGACCTGGCGGCAGCTCTATGACCTCACCGAACTACCCAGGGACCTGATCGTGGTCGGCTCGGGCGTCACCGGGGCCGAGTTCGCCAGTGCCTACCAGGCGCTCGGCTCGCGCGTCACGCTGGTGTCGTCGCGGGACCGGGTGCTGCCGCAGGAAGACGAGGACGCCGCCAGCCTGATCGAGGACGTGTTCCGCCGCCGTGGCATGACCGTCCTGGGCCGGTCCCGCGCAAAAGCCGTCAGCCGTGACCGCGACAGCGTCACGGTCGCCCTGGAAGACGGCCGGACCGTGACCGGCAGTCATTGTCTGCTCACCGTGGGCATGATCCCCAGGACCGAGAGCATCGGGCTGGACGAGGCGGGCGTGACGGTGGACGCCCACGGTTTCGTCGAGGTCGACCGGGTGTCGCGGACCTCGGCGACCGGCGTGTACGCGGCGGGAGACTGCACCGGCGTGCTGATGCTGGCCTCGGTCGCGGCAATGCAGGGCCGGATCGCGATGTGGCACACGCTCGGCGAGGCGGTGGGCCCGCTCCGGCTCGGCCACGTCGCCGCGACCATCTTCACCGACCCCGAGATCGCGACCGTCGGCGTGTCGCAGCGGGCGGTCACGGCGGGCGAGGTCTCTGCCCGGGTGCTGAAGCAGCCGCTGGCCACCAACCCGCGGGCCAAGATGGCCGGGGTCAGCGACGGTTTCGTGAAGCTGTTCAGCAGCCCGGGCACCGGAGTCGTGCTCGGCGGCGTGGTGGTGGCCCCGCGGGCCAGCGAGCTCATCCTGGCCGTCTCGGTCGCGGTCGAGCAGCACCTCACGGTCGAGCAGCTGGCGCGCACGTTCGCCGTGTACCCGTCCATGTCCGGCAGCGTGACCGAAGCCGCCAGGAAACTGATGGAGTTCACCGGCGACATCCCTTAAGACCTATTCGGAACGGACAGTACTGCGTCCCCACACCCCCTTCCCGCCCGGACCCCCAAATACCTCCGCCCGGCCCAGCACTCCCTGCAACCCCGCCCGCGTCGCTGATTCCGGCGTCGATGCCGCCGCCGCACCGCTCAGTGCGAGGGCCGGCCCAGGTCCGGGTCGTTGGGGGGTTCGAGGCCGTGCCGCCGGAGCCGGGAGACCCTGATGTCGTCGGCGTACATCGCGACGATGCCCACGCTGCAGATCAGAAACAGCGCGGGTACCGCGATCCGGATCCACAGCGCGCCGGGCAGCAGCGCGAGCACGACGCACAGCGGCAGCATGATGACCAGGTGACGAACGGTCAGACGGCTGCGCCACCCGACGTCGGTCAGCTCGTGCCTGACCCATTCCCGGTTGCGTGCCGGCAGCCGGACGCCGATCGCGAACAGCACCTTACCCCCCGCGCCCGGATCTCCGGGCAGCCTGGGCACCGGCGCTCAGTCCTCGAGCCGGCAGATCGCGGCACCGGCGGTCACGGTCTGGCCCAGCTCGACCGACAGGCCGGTGACCGTTCCGTCCTTGTGCGCGGTCAGCGGTTGCTCCATCTTCATCGCCTCAAGCACGACCACCACGTCGCCGGCCGAGACCCGCTGCCCCTCGCTGGCGGTGATCTTGACGATCGTCCCCTGCATCGGGCTAACGAGCGTGTCGGAGGTGCTTGCGGGCGCGGCCCGGCGCGAACGGCTGCCACCACGGCTCCGTTCGGCCGCACCAGAGGCCGCCTTGGTGCCGCGCGGCTGGCTCAGTGCGGTCGGCACCACCACCTCAAGCCTCTTGCCGCCTACCTCTACGGTGATCTTGTCTCGTTCGGGCGCATCGGCGACCTCGGCGGGATTCTGCGGCGGCATCTCGGCGCTGAACTCGGTCTCGATCCAGCGGGTGTGCACGCGCAGCGAGCCATCCAGGGCGGCGAACGCCGGATCGGTCACCACGGCCCGGTGGAAGGGCAGCACCGTGGGCATCCCGCCGATCTCGAACTCGGCGAGCGCGCGGGCCGCCCGTTGCAGCGCCTCGGCGCGGCTGGCGCCGGTCACGATCAGCTTGGCGATCAGGGAATCGAACACCTGGGGGACCGTCATCCCGTTCGCGTACCCGGCGTCGAGCCGCACCCCGGGACCCGATGGCGGTGCCCAGGCGGTGATCGTCCCGGGGGCCGGCAGGAAGTTCCGCCCGGGGTCCTCGGCGTTGATCCGGAATTCGATGGAGTGCCCCCGGGCGGGTGGGTCGTCGTAACCCAGCGGCTCGCCCTCGGCAAGGCGGAACATCTCGCGCACTAGGTCGATGCCGGTCACTTCCTCGCTCACCGGGTGCTCGACCTGCAGCCTGGTGTTGACCTCGAGGAAACTGATCGTGCCGTCCTGCCCGACGAGGAACTCACAGGTACCCGCGCCGACGTAGCCGGCTAGCCGCAAGATCGCCTTGGAGGAGGAGTACAGGGCCTCGGTCTGCGCAGTGGAAAGGAACGGGGCCGGCGCCTCCTCCACGAGCTTCTGGTGCCTGCGCTGCAGCGAGCAGTCCCTGGTCGAGATGACCACCACGCCGCCGTGCGCGTCGGCCAGGCACTGGGTCTCCACGTGCCGCGGCCGGTCCAGGTACCGCTCGACGAAGCACTCGCCCCGGCCGAACGCCGCGGTGGCCTCACGGACCGCCGACTCGTAGAGGTCGGTGACCTCCTCCTCGCGCCAGGCCACCTTGAGGCCGCGGCCGCCGCCGCCGAATGCGGCCTTGATCGCGACCGGGAAGCCGTATTCCCTGCCGAAGTCCAGGACCTCGTCCGCACCGGAGACCGGGTCCGGGGTGCCGGGGGTCAGCGGCGCGCCGGCCTCGCGCGCGATCCGCCGGGCCTGCACCTTGTCGCCGAGCGCCTCGATGGCCTGCGGCGGTGGACCGATCCAGGTCAGGCCTGCGTTGGTGACCGCCCGGGCGAAGTTGGCGTTCTCGGCCAGGAAGCCGTAGCCGGGGTGGATCGCGTCGGCGTCGGACTCGATCGCCACCTTGATGATCTTGTCGATGTCCAGGTAGGTTTCCTGGCTGGTCGTCCCGGCCAGCGAATAGGCCTCATCCGCCATCGTGACGTAGAGCGCGTCCAGGTCGGGTTCGGCATACACGGCCACGCTGCCGAGCCCGGCATCACGGCACGCCCGTACGATACGCACGGCGATCTCGCCGCGGTTCGCGATCAGCACCTTGCGCACTGCGCCTCCCTGGTTTCCGACGTTGGTTTCCGACTGCGCCGGAATCTGGATCAGTTAAATCATGCTGCCATGTCGGCCGCGGTGCCAGCATGCCCGCGTCGGGTGATCTCGTCCAGTCCGTACTAACCCGCACCTAATCGCCCCCGAATCCCCGGAACGGCATAAAAGGCCCGAAGGACCCCGAATTCTGGCGTAGTTTGTCTCCCGCTGGACGCACTTCCTCAACCGAAGTGTGACCTCGGGTACGTAGAGTAAACGCCAGACCGGCGGCCAGACCGGCCGGTAAGGCCGTCTCTTGGGGGCTTTGGTTGGCCCCCGGTGGTCGCCGGCGTTCGGCTATGCGCGGCTTCAGCGACTTTTCGTTACGACGAGGTAACGAAAGCGTGATGAAGCTATCCGCTTTTGCCAGGCGTGCGTTGAGTACAAGGAACGGCTGGGCGGAACGGAAGGAGCCCGAGTGCGCCTGATCATCTCGGGGAACCGGGTATGAGCGTGCTTGGCATGCTGGCGTGGTGCGCGGCGGCGGTGAGCCTTTGGCTCGGCGCCCGCGGGCACGACGGCGGGATCGCTCGAGCCTACCGGTGGCTCGCGGGCGCCGCCGCGCTCTACTGCGCCGGGCTGATCATCACCCAGCTCACCGGCGGCGCACTGAACCCCGCACCGGGGCTGTCGTTCGCCGACTTGCCGTCGTTGCTGGCGCTGGCCGCCGCGGCGGTCGGCATCGCGGTGCTGACGACCGCGGGTCGGGACGCCGACGGCAGTGCCCAGCGGCTGGCCAGTACCCGGTCAGCACACCGGCCCGAGGCGCCGTCCGGGGCCGAGGGATCCGAGGCCGCGGCGGGCGCCGGGGTCCTGCCGGGACTCGCGGATGGCTACGTCGTGGCGGTCGCCCTGTTCGTGATCGGGTGGGTAACGCTGTTCAGCGCCGAATTCCACCGGTCGGGTGAGCGCCCGGGGACCTTCCTGCTGGCCCTGATCCACCCGCTGGCCGACCTGGCCGTGCTCGGCGCGCTGCTGCCGATGGTCACCACCGCCTGGCGGCGGGTCACGCTTCCGTATCTGGCCCTGCTCGTGATCGCCGTCGGCGACGCGCTCGGGGTCGGCCAGCGGGTGTCCGGCGGGCACCTGGGTGTCGCGGCGCTGCTGGTGCCCGTGGCTGCGGCGCTGCTGCTGGGCCTGGCCCCCTGGAAGGTGACCGAAGGCGGCTGGACGCGCCGGACCGCGAGCTCGGCGGCGGCCACCATTATCGCCGCGCTGACCGCGTCGCTGGCCACCCTGGTGGTGATCGCGAACGGCCTGGCTGAAGCGCCTGCGTCCGGAATCGCGCTGGTGGTGGCGGGCGGGGCGGCCGTGCTGGTGCTGGCGGCCCGGCTCTTCATGCTCGTCAGGGAGAACGGGCGCGTGCTCGGGATCTGGCGGGAATCCAGCCGGAGCCTGCGTGATCTGGCCAGCCGGACCAGCGATGTGGTCCTGGTCTGCGATCTCGAGGGCGCCATCAGGTACGCGAGCCAGGCGGTCCAGGACTACGGCTACGCGCCGGGGGCCCTGGCCGGCCGGCGGCTCCTCGATTTCGTGCACGCCGAGGACCGGGACGCGGTCCTGGCGGCGGCCCGGCTCGCGCTGGGCGGTTACCACCCCGCGGGGTCCGCTGAGTCTCCGAAGGGATCCGGCACCGAGCCAGCCGAAGGGTCAGGCCGGTTCCCAGCCCGGGTGCGGGCGGCCGACGGGACGTGGCGGCACGTCGAGTGCACCCTGCTGCGTTACCAGGCCCCGGGCGAACCCATCCAGATGCTCGTCACCGCCCGCGATGTCAGCGACCAGGTGGCGCTGCGCCAGCAGGTGACGCACCTGACCTTCCATGACGGGCTGACCGGGCTGCCCAACCGCGCCTACGTCGAGGAGCGGACCAGGGACGTCCTGGCCCACACCGCCGAAGGGCCGGCCGCCAGGCGGGTCGGCGTCATCTTTTGCGACCTGGACCGCTTCACCGCGGTCAACGACTCGGTCGGCCACGGCGCGGGTGACCTCGTGCTCGCCCAGGCGGCCAGGCGGCTGCGCGCGGTCGTGCCGGTCCACGACACGGTGGCGCGCTGGGGTAGCGACGAGTTCGCCGTGCTGATCGAGGAGGCCGGGACCGCCCAGGAGGTCACCGAGATCGCCGAGCGGCTGGTCGGTGTGGTGGCGGCGGAGCCGTTCGGCGTGGCTGGCCAGCAGATCGCGCTCACCGTCAGCGTCGGCGTTGCTCTCGCCGAGGTCGGCCCGGGCACCCACGAGCATCACCGGTCCCCGGATAACCCGCCTGGGCTGATCTTGCGTAACGCGGACGTGGCCATGTCCCGGGCAAAGGAGGCCGGCGGTGACCGGGTCGAGGTGTACGCCGCGCACATGCACGAGGACGTGGTGCGCAGGCTCGAGATCGCCAGCGACCTGCAGCGGGCCCTGTCCAACGGCGAGTTCGAGCTGCACTACCAGCCGATCGTCAACCTGGAGACCTCGCGTGTCACCGGCGCCGAGGCACTGCTCCGCTGGCGGCGCGGGGACAGGGGAACCGGGGAGGCAGGGTGGGTGGGACCGCGTGAGTTCCTCGGCGCCGCTGAGGAATCGGGCCTCATCGTGCCGCTCGGTGAGTGGGCGCTCCGCGAGGCTTGCGCGCAGGGAGCCGCCTGGCGGCGGTCGTCGGCGGACGTCGGGATCTCGGTCAACGTGTCTGCCCGGCAGATCACCGCGCCCAGGTTCGCGGCCGGCGTGGCCGCCGTTCTCGCCGACACCGGCCTGCCGCCCGCCGCGCTCACGATCGAGGTGAACGAGCGGATCCTGGTCGCCGACGACGAGCTGATCATCGACCGGCTGGCGGAACTGCACCGCCTCGGGGTCCGGATGGCGATCGACGACTTCGGCACCGGTTACGCCTCACTGGCCCACCTGCGGCGGCTTCCGCTGGACGTCATCAAGATCGGTCCGGAGTTCGTGGCCGGCCTCGGCCACGACGACACGATTACGCTGCTTACCCGGACCGTGATCCAGCTCGGGCGCGCACTGGGCCTGCGGGTAGTGGCCGAGGGAATCGAGCAGCCGCGCCAGCTCCTCGCGCTGCGGGAGATGGGCTGCGATGAGGGTCAGGGATTTTTCGTCGCCCGGCCGATGGCCGCCCCGGGAGTTGAAGCCCTGATCAGGACGTCTGGCGGCGCCGCGGGCGAGCCACAGGAGTCATCCGTCTCGGAATGTGAGACAACTCGCGTGAGCGGTTGACGTTTCGATTCCAAACAGCAGTAATGTATAACCGTGACTCATCCGCAGATTCTCGTACTTGGCCGGCGCGCAGGTAGCTGACCAAGCCGGCTCACTGCGCGCTCCCCTCGACTGCCGCCAGGCACGAGGGGATTTTTTATGCCGCCGACTCCGCAAGCCAATGGAGACTTACCGATGACCGAGCAGATGACGGGCCGACAGGAAGCCGATGCTTCCGGGCGGTCGCCAGCCGCCGCGCCCGCGGCCCAAAGCCCCTCGGGTTCCCCGGGGACGCCGGGGACGCCGGGGACGCCGGGGACGCCGGGGACGCCGGGTCCCAGTCCGCGGGACCTGGCCGCCCGCTCGCCGCACCGCGAGGCCGCGCACTCCGCCGACCAGCACCGCCAGACCCCGGCCAGCGCCGTCCCGGCCAGCGCCGTCCCGGCCAGCGCCGTCCCGGCCAGCGCCGTCCCGGCCAGCGCCGTCCCGGCCAGCGCCGTCCCGGCCAGCGCCGCTCCCGCCAGCACCGGGCCAGTGCCGGAGCCGCCCCGGGCAGCTGTCGCCAGCCTCGGCAAGGTCCGGGCCACCGGAGCACAGGCGCTGGTCTATGCGCTCGAGCGGGTCGGAGCGGACGTGGTGTTCGGCATTCCGGGCGGCGCGGTCCTGCCGGCCTACGACCCGCTGCTCGACTCCAAGGCGATCAGGCACATCCTGGTCAGGCACGAGCAGGGCGCGGGCCACGCCGCCACCGGGTACGCCCAGGCCACCGGCCGTATCGGCGTGTGCATGGCGACCAGCGGGCCGGGTGCGACGAACCTGGTCACGCCGCTCGCCGACGCCTACATGGACTCGGTCCCGATCGTCGCCATCACCGGGCAGGTGCCGTCGAACATGATCGGCACCGACGGGTTCCAGGAGGCCGACATCTCCGGGATCACCATCCCGATCACCAAGCACAATTTCCTCGTCACCAAGCCCGAGGACATCGCCCGCACGATCGGCGAGGCGTTCCATGTGGCCTCGACCGGGCGCCCCGGGCCGGTGCTGGTCGACATCGCCAAGGACGCGCTGCAGGCGATGACCGACTTCAGCTGGCCGGTTCCGTTCGACCTGCCCGGTTATCACCCGGTGACCAGGCCGCACGCCCGGCAGGTGCGCGAGGCCGCGCGGCTGATGACCGAGGCCAGGCGCCCGGTGCTCTACGTCGGCGGCGGCGTGATCAAGGCCCGCGCGGCCGGGCAGCTGCGGGAGCTCGCCGACCTGACCGGCATCCCCGTGGTCACCACGCTGATGGCCAGGGGCGCGTTCCCCGACCGGCACCCGCAGCATCTGGGCATGCCCGGCATGCACGGCACCGTGGCGGCGGTCGGCGCGCTGCAGCAAGCCGACCTGGTCGTGGCGCTCGGGACCAGGTTCGACGACCGGGTGACCGGCAAGCTCGACACGTTCGCGCCCGGTGCGCTGATCGTGCACGCGGACATCGACCCGGCCGAGATCTCCAAGAACCGCCGCGCCGACGTGCCGATCGTCGGCGACTGCCGTGAGGTGATCGTCGACCTGGTCGCCGCGATGCGAGCCGAGTACGAGCAGGGCCGCCAGCCGGATATCGCCGCCTGGCGGGCGCAGCTGGATTCGCTGCGGACGACCTACCCGCTCGGCTACGACCAGCCGGACGACGGCTCGCTCGCGCCGCAGTACGTGATCGAGCGGATCGGCAAGATCGCGGGTCCGGACGCGGTGTACGTGGCGGGCGTCGGGCAGCACCAGATGTGGGCCGCCCAGTTCATCGACTACGAGCACCCGGGGACCTGGATCAACTCGGGCGGGCTGGGCACGATGGGCTTCGCCGTGCCGGCCGCGATGGGCGCCAAGATGGGCCGGCCAGACGCCACCGTGTGGGCGATCGACGGCGACGGGTGCTTCCAGATGACCAACCAGGAGCTGGCCACCTGCGCCATCGAGGGCATCCCGATCAAGGTCGCGATCATCAACAACGGCAGCCTCGGCATGGTCAGGCAGTGGCAGACGCTGTTCTACAACGAGCGCTACTCCAACACCGACCTGCACCGGCGGGGGGGCACGGGGGGCGCGCAGCCCCCCGTGCCGGGGGGGCACGGGGGGGGCGCCCCCGCGGGGCAACAGGGCACCCGCATCCCCGACTTCGTCAAGCTCGCCGAGGCGTACGGCTGCGAGGGCCTGCGCTGCGACGCGGTGGGTGACGTGGACAAGGTGATCGAGCAGGCCATGGCCATCGACGACCGGCCAGTCGTGGTGGACTTCATCGTGCACAGGGACGCGATGGTCTGGCCCATGGTCGCGGCCGGCACGTCCAACAACGACATCAAGTTCGCGCGCGGCCTGGCCCCCGACTGGGGAGGGGCGACCGAATGAACTTCCACGACGGAACCGACGCCAGCCAAGGAGCGGGAAAATGACCAGGCACACGCTTTCCGTGCTCGTGGAGAACAAGCCAGGAGTCCTGGTCAGGATCGCCGGGCTGTTCGCACGCCGGAACTTCAACATCGACTCGCTGGCCGTCGGGCCGACCGAGCACGAAGACATCTCCCGTATCACGATCGTGGTCAACTGCGAGGAGCACCCACTGGAACAGGTGACCAAGCAGCTGAACAAGCTGATCAACGTGCTGAAGATCGTGGAACTCGAGCCGGGGGCTACGGTGCAGCGCGAGCTGATCCTGGTCAAGGTCAGGGCCGATGCCGAGAGCCGGTCCCGGGTGCTCGAGACCGTGAACCTGTTCCGGGCCAAGGTCGTGGACGTGGCGCTCGACGTCATCACGATCGAGGCGACGGGGAACCGGGACAAGCTCGACGCGCTCATCAAGGTGCTCGAGCCGTTCGGGATCAAGGAGCTCGTCGAGTCTGGGATGGTGGCCATCGGCCGTGGCGGCCGGTCGATCACCGACCGCGCGCTCCGTCCGGTGGAGCGAAGCGCCTAGATCACCGCATTCACACAGCACACGTGGACAACACAGAAAGGCCCATTCAGTGGCAGAGATTTTCTACGACGATAGCGCCGACCTTTCCATCATCCAGCGCAGGCACGTCGCCGTGCTCGGTTACGGCAGCCAGGGGCACGCGCACGCGCTCTCGCTCCGGGATTCCGGCGTGGACGTCCGGGTCGGCCTGCCCGAGGACTCCAAGAGCCGGGAGAAGGCCACCAACGAGGGCCTGCGGGTGGTCACGCCGGCCGAGGCGTGCGAGGAAGCGGACCTGATCATGGTCCTGATCCCGGACCACCTGCAGCGGCAGCTCTACGCCGAGGCGATCGCGCCCGCGCTGGTGGAAGGCGACGCGCTGTTCTTCGCCCACGGCCTGAACATCCGTTACGGCCTCATCGACCCGCCGGCCGGCGTCGACGTGTGCATGGTGGCGCCCAAGGCTCCAGGCCACCTGGTCCGGCGCCAGTTCGCCCAGGGCCGCGGCACGCCGGTGCTGGTCTGCGTCGAGCGTGACGCCACCGGCAACGCCTGGCCGCTGACCCTGTCCTACGCCAAGGCCATCGGCGGCACCCGGGCCGGCGCGCTGAAGAGCACGTTCACCGAGGAGACCGAGACCGACCTGTTCGGCGAGCAGGCCGTGCTCTGCGGCGGCCTGTCCGAGCTGATCAAGGCAGGCTTCAACACCCTGGTCGAGGCGGGTTACCAGCCCGAGTCGGCCTACTTCGAGTGCCTGCACGAGGTGAAGCTGATCGTCGACCTGATGTACGAGGGCGGCATCTCCAAGATGTACTGGTCGGTGTCCGACACCGCCGAGTACGGCGGCTACACCCGCGGCCCGCGGCTGATCAACGAGCAGACCCGCGAGGAGATGCGCCGCATCCTCGGCGAGATCCAGGACGGCTCGTTCGCCCGTGAGCTGGTGGAGGAGTTCGACGCGGGCAAGCCCAACTTCCTCAAGCGCCGTGAGGCCGAGCGCGCCGAGCAGATCGAGCAGGTCGGCGCCCGCCTGCGCCCGCTGATGTCCTGGCTCGCCGAGGACGAGTAGCGCACGGCAGGCGCATCCCGCTGGGATGTGTCGAAGGCTCCGGACGGGGTAGCGGCTCGTGATGGCAAACATGACGCAACCGCGAACCCCCCACGAAGCGCGGCAGACAGCGCAGACCCGCCGCGACCCGCGGCAGACAGCGCAAACCCGCCGCGACCCGCGGCAGGCCATGCCCCGTCCGGAGCCCCGCCAGGTGCCCATGGCCGGAACCCGGCCGCGGCGTTCGGCGTCGGCAGGCGAGGCAGTGCTGGCGTACCTCAAGATCCAGGCCGGGACGCTGAGTTCGCTCGAGCCCATGGTTCGCGCGGACGAACCCGATTCTGTCCACCAGATGCGGGTGGCAACCCGCAGGCTGCGCGCGGCCTTCTGGTCGTTCGGTACGGTCATCCCTCGTTCCCACAGCGATGAGGTAGCGCGGGAGCTCAAGTGGCTGGGCGGGCTGCTCGGCCCCGTCCGTGACGGCGAGGTGCTGCCCCGGCATCTGCAGTCGAGTCTGCGGACGGTCCCGGTCGAGCTACTCATCGGACCCGTGCAAGCCCGGGTCCAGGGTCACTTCTCGCCCCAACGGGCCGCCGCCTACGCCGAGCTGATCGAGGCGCTCGACTCGCCGCGGTACGTCGCGCTGCTGGCCGAGCTGGACCGGCTGACCCTCGAGCCGCCGTTGGGCCCGCAGGCGGAGGATCCGGCCCGCGAGGTAATCCCGGCCGCGGTCCAGCGGGCCTACCGGCAGGCGAACAAGCGGATCCACCGGGCTCGGCACACGCCGACCGGCCCGGCCCGGGATGCCGCCCTGCATCAGGCCCGGAAATCGGCCCGGCGAGCGCGCTATGCCGCCGAGGCCGCCCGCCCGGCGACCGGCAAGCCGGCCCGCAAGTTCTCCCGGCAGATGAAGAAGGTCCAGACGGTGCTCGGCGACCATCAGGACTCGGTCATCGCCCGCCAGGCAGCCCGGGACCTCGGCATCGGCGCGCACCTGGCCGGGGAGAA
This sequence comes from uncultured Actinomycetes bacterium, assembly GCA_963758795.1. Classification (GTDB taxonomy): domain Bacteria; phylum Actinomycetota; class Actinomycetes; order Streptosporangiales; family Streptosporangiaceae; genus Palsa-504. The sequence continues at coordinate 118,315 of CAVWXG010000014.1, read as the reverse complement.
CGCGTTCACCTACGGTCTGCTGTACGAACTCCAGGCTCACCAGGCCGAGCGGCTGCAGGCTGACGCGCGCCGCGTGTGGAAGAAGGCATCCCGCTCCCGTCACCGCCGCTGGATCCCCTAGAGCACCCACCCACCCACCCCACCCCGTCCCCACCCACGCCATCCCTCCCATCCCATCCTGCCCCCCCACCCCACCCCACCCCCATCTCACCCCATCCATCCCGTCCCACCCACCTCGCCTCACCCATTCCGCCCCACCTGCCCCACCCGATCGCACGCAGGCCGTGCCGCCACCGCACCGATGGAACATTGGGCCGCATACAACCGGCCCAACGTTCCATCGGTGCGGCCCGATTGTGCGGCAGCAGCACTCGGCCGCGTCGCTTTTGGGACTGCTTAGGATGGTTTGCCGGATTCGCTGTCCGAGGTCGGCGGGCCGCCGGATTCCGCCGGGTGGATGCGAGCGGGGTGCCGCCGACCCCGCCCAGGGGAGCCGGAACGGTGCCCCGCGCCCTCTGTGCAGGTTGGGAGTTACCTGACCCGCGCTCTAGGAACGAGTCGTCTCGGATAGTGAGATAGACGTCTTAAAAACTGTGCCCGCGGGATCCATTCGAGTAGTCTTTCAGGCACTATGTGGCGCGTCGTATTCTTCGCCCGCCGCAGCGGAGCCTGATCGAAGGCAGGCCGGCAATCCGCTGCGGGGTTTGCTGCTGGCCGTAAGCCCGATCCGGATCGCGATCAGGAGCAACTCTCGTGTACGACATGTATCCGTGGGATAGTGCTAGCGCGGCAGGACAAACCCGAAAGCCCTCCCAAACCCCCCCGGCCCGGGGAGAACCTTCCGCCCAGACCCCCGAGACCCCCCCGCCCCCTCTGACCCCTCAGCAGCAGGCAGTCCAGTTCGCGCTTGACCGGCGGGACAACGGCGGGGAGGCGCTTGACGCCTTCAGCGCGCCAGGCCAGCCCCCGGCTAGCCCGGCCCGCCAGTAAGGTTCACCCATGGGCTCACGAACAATCAGGCTGGCTGTCGTCGGCGGCGACGGCATCGGTCCCGAGGTGGTCGCCGAGGCGCTCAAGGTGCTGCGGGCGGCCGTCTCCGGGGTCTCAATCGAGGAGACCACCTATGACCTCGGCGCACGGCGTTGGCATCGCACCGGGGAGACGCTGCCCGACGCGGTGCTGGAAGAGATCCGGGGTCACGACGCGATCCTGCTCGGTGCGGTCGGCGACCCCAGCGTGCCGAGCGGCGTGCTCGAGCGCGGCCTGCTGCTTCGGCTGCGGTTCGAACTCGACCACTACGTAAACCTGCGCCCGGTACGGCTGTATCCGGGTGTGGCCGTGCCGCTGGCCAACGCCCGGCCGGAGTCGGTGGACATGGTGGTGGTCCGGGAGGGCACCGAGGGTCCTTATACCGGTGCCGGCGGCGTGATGCGCAAGGGTACGCCCGCCGAGATCGCCACCCAGGAGAGTATCAATACCGCCTTCGGGGTGGAGCGGGTCGCCAGGTACGCGTTCAGCCGGGCCATGGCCAGGCCGCGCCGGAAGCTGACGCTGGTGCACAAGACCAACGTCCTCACTTACGCAGGCGACCTGTGGCAGCGGACCGTCGACGGGCTGGCCAAGGAGTTCGCCGAGGTGTCGGTGGACTACTGCCACGTCGACGCCGCGTCGATGTTCTTCGTCTCCGCGCCGGAACGGTTCGACGTCATCGTCACCGACAACTTGTTCGGCGACATCCTTACCGACCTCGGCGCCGCTGTGGCGGGCGGCATCGGCCTGGCGGCGAGCGGCAATATCAACCCGGAGGGGACCGCGCCGAGCATGTTCGAGCCAGTGCACGGGAGCGCGCCGGACATTGCGGGCCAGCAGAAGGCCGACCCGACGGCGGCGATCTTGTCCGCCGCCATGCTTTGCGAGCACCTCGGGCTGTCCGCCGAGGCGACGCGGATCGAGCAGGCGGTCGCCGACGACCTGGTCGAACGCCAGGGGGCCTGGGCGGCCCGGACCACGGTCGAGGTAGGCGACGACATCGCCGAGCGAGTATCCGGCTGACCGGTCTCAGGCCGGTCAGCGCAGCTCAGCCGGATAGCTAGTGTTGATGTCGCGCCCCGCCGCGGGCGAGGAAGAAGTCCCGACCATGATTGAGTTCGATATCCGCCCTTGCGACCGTACCCTGCCTGACGCCGAGCGCGAGGCGCTGCTGGCCTCACCCGGGTTCGGCCAGATCTTCACCGATCACATGATCACGGCACGCTGGTCGGCCGGACGCGGCTGGCACGATGCGCGCCTGGAGCCTTACGGACCGTTCACGCTGGACCCGGCCACCTCGGTGTTCCACTACTCCCAGGAGTTCTTCGAGGGCTTGAAGGCCTACCGCCAGGACAACGGGTCGATCGCGATGTTCAGGCCGGACGCCAACGCGGCCCGGTTCAACGCCTCGGCGCGGCGGATGGCGATGCCGGAGCTGCCGGAGGAGAGCTTTATCCGGGCTCTCGAGCTGCTGGTCGCCCAGGACCGGGAGTGGGTGCCGGCCGGCGAGGGTAACAGCCTGTACCTGCGGCCGTTCATGATCGCGACCGAGCCCGGGCTCGGTGTCAACCACCCGTCGAGCGATTACCTGTTCTGCGTCATCGCCTCGCCTGCCGCTTCCTACTTCAGCGGAGGGGTCAAGCCGGTCACGGTGTGGCTGTCCCAGGACTACACGCGGGCGGCGCCCGGCGGCACCGGCGCGGTCAAGACCGGCGGCAACTACGCGGCCGCGTTCGTGGCCCAGCAGCAAGCCGTGGACCGCGGCTGCGACCAGGTGGTCTGGCTGGACGCCGCGGAGCACCGCTGGGTCGAGGAAATGGGCGGGATGAACCTGTTCTTCGTCCGGGCTGACCCTGGCTCAGCCCCCGGCGGGACGCCGCTGATCACCACCCCGCCACTGACCGGCACGCTGCTGCCGGGGATCACCCGTGACTCGCTGCTCCGGCTGGCGCCGGACCTCGGGGTCACGGCCAGGCAGGAGCGGATATCGATCGAACAGTGGCAGGCTCGGTGCGCCTCCGGCGAGCTGACCGAGGTGTTCGCCTGCGGGACCGCGGCCGTGATCACCCCAGTGGGCCGGGTCAAGGGCGAGTCCGCGGAGTGGGTCATCGCCGACGGCGAACCGGGCCCGGTGACCATGCGCCTGCGCGGCGAGCTCATCGGCATCCAGTACGGGCGCAGTCCAGACCCGTTCGGCTGGGTGCACAAGGTCTGCTGAGGCCGGAGCCCGGGGGTGCATAAGTTTGCTAAAGGCCCCGGCGTCTCACATTCCGAGATAGATGTGCGGCCGGACCTGGACTTGTGGCACACTGAACGCATGACGTCCGGCCGCATCATTATCGGCAGGCGCGTCGGCTCCTAGGGCTCACGAGTTCTAGGCGCGGTCAGGACCGTCGGCCAAGACCGGCGAAGTCCGGCCCCGTGCCGACGCGCAGACCTCTCGCGTTCAAACGCGAGGGGTCTTTTGTTTTGCGCTCGCAGCCATCAAAAAGAAACGGACAGCACCGATGCTCGACGACAACTTTCACGTCTACGACACCACCCTGCGGGACGGCGCCCAGCAGGAGGGCCTGAACCTGTCCGTCGCCGACAAGCTGGTCATCGCGCGGCAGCTGGACGAGCTCGGTGTCGGGTTCATCGAGGGCGGCTGGCCGGGCGCGATCCCGAAGGACACCGAGTTCTTCCGCCGTGCACAGACCGAACTGGACCTCAAGCACGCGCAGCTCGCCGCGTTCGGCGCGACCCGCCGGCCCGGCGCTCAGGCGACCTACGACCCCCAGGTCGTCGCGCTGCGCGAATCGGGCGCGCCGGTCGTGACCCTTGTCGCCAAGAGTCACGACCGGCACGTCCTACTCGCCCTCAGGACAACCCTGGAGGAGAACCTGGCGATGATCGCGGACACGATCACCCATCTGCGCGCCGAGGGCCAGCGGGTCTTCCTGGACGCCGAGCACTTCTTCGACGGCTACCGGTCCAACCCGGACTACGCGCTCGAAGTGGTCAGGACCGCGGCGGAGGCCGGCGCCGACGTGGTCGCCCTGTGCGACACCAACGGCGGCATGATGCCGAACGAGCTGACCGATGTGGTCCGCGCCGTAGCCGATGCCACCGGCTCCCGGCTCGGCATCCACTGCCACGACGACACCGCCTGCGGTGTCGCCAACACCCTGGTCGCGGTCGACGCGGGCGTCACCCACGTGCAGGGCACGGCAAACGGGTACGGGGAGCGGGCGGGCAACGCCAACTTGTTCAGCGTGGTCGCGGGCCTGCAGCTGAAGAAGGGCCGCCCGGTGCTGTCCGGCGAGGGCATCAGGGAGATGAGCCGGATCGCGCACGCGATCAGCGAGGTCACCAACGTCGCCCCCGACACCCACCAGCCGTACGTGGGGCTGTCCGCCTTCGCGCACAAGGCGGGGCTGCACGCGTCGGCGATCAAGGTCGATCCGATGCTCTACCAGCACATCGATCCCGCCCTGGTCGGAAACGACATGCGGATGCTGGTCTCGGACATGGCAGGCCGCGCGTCGGTCGAGCTGAAGGGCCGTGAGCTCGGTTACGACCTGTCCGGCGACAAAGAAGCCATCGGCCGGGTCACCGACCGGGTCAAGGACCTGGAGGCCGGCGGCTACACCTTCGAGGCCGCCGACGCCTCGTTCGAGCTGCTGCTCCGCGACGAACTCGGCCAGCGGCACGAGTACTTCGCCGTCGAGTCCTGGCGGGTCATCGTCGAGCGCCACCCGGACCACCGGATGACCAGCGAGGCGACCGTCCGGCTGGTCGCCAAGGGGGAGCGGCAGGTCGCGGTCGGCGAGGGCAACGGCCCGGTGAATGCGCTGGACAAGGCGCTGCGGGCCGCGCTCGAGCAGATCTACCCCGAACTCGCTCGCCTCGAGCTCACCGACTACAAGGTGCGCATCCTGGCCGGCACCCACGGCACCGGAGCGGTCACCCGGGTCCTGATCGAGTCCGCCGACGGCAGCGGCAGCGGCGAGACCTGGAGCACGGTCGGCGTCGACGAGAACATCATCGCCGCCTCCTGGCACGCCCTGGAAGAAGCAGTCACCTACTGCCTCCTCCGCTCCGGCCGCGAGCCCAGCTAACCCAGCTAACCCATCATCGTGCGTCACCACACCCCCGATGGACCCGTCGGTTTTTAAGTTGGGTGAATCGCCGCGGGCTCGATGCGCTGGTGTCGTGAGTACTTTGGCGCTTTTGGCCCGCGTTCAGGGAGGGTGAGGGTGATTCCGGCTGTGGCGGCGTAGTCGCGCAGGTCATCGGGGGTGCGCGGGCGGGTGCCGGGCGGCGGGGCCGCGGCCGGGAGCGGGATGCCGCTGGCGGCTAGGAGCTGGCGGGTGAGGCTGGTGGCATGGCTGATGGTGGTGCGGTCGACACCGAGCAGGGCGCCGGCGAGGTCCGTGGTCAGGTGCAGGTGCTCGCGCAGGCGCCAGGCCAGCACGTGGTCGGTGATATCGATCCTGGAGCGGCCGCCGTGCCGGTGCCCGGTGTTGGTGCCTGCGCCGCGCCGGGTAGCACGGCGCAGGTAGCTGTCGTGCTCGCGGCAGGCGGCGAAGCGGATCTCCAGGGCGGCAGCCAGCGCCTGGAGGTCTGCGGGGTCCATGCCGGTCAGTGCGGGGTGGTTCAAGCTGGCCTGGGGGCAGCGGCCGGCCCGGCCTGGTTCTGGTTCTGGTTCCGGGGCGGGCCGGGCCACGGGCAGGAACGCGTAGTTCCACTCCCCGTGGAAGGAGCCGCGTTCCAGGATGCGGTCTTCGGGGTATTTCATCCGCTGATCGCTGATTTTCACCTTGTCCGGGTATTCCGCGTCGTCGAGGACAGCGGTGCACTTCAGGCCCTGGACGGTGACTGTGGCGGCGATCCCGGCCACGGCGTCCTCCCTCGTCATCAGGGGCCGGGCGTGCCAGGTGCGGGTGATATGGCAGAACAGCCGGTGCTCGATCTTGTTCCACTTGGACGTGCCGGGCGGGAAGTGCATCACCGTGATCTGCAGGCCCGTCTGTTCCGAGAGAAGGGCCAGCTCATGCTTCCACAGCCGGCACCGCCAGCCGTTGGACCCGCCGGCGTCGCAGATGATCAGCAGCCTGCCCGCGCCCGGGTAGCGGTAGCTGCCCTCGCCCTGCCACCGCAGCCGGATCGCGTTCACCGCGAACGCGCCGGTGTCGTGGCTGGCCCCGACCGCCGCGAACCCCCGGTTCGCGGCAATGTCATACACCCCGTACGGCGTGATCTTCCCCAGCTTCTCATCGGGGAAGTCGTGGTCGCGGACCCGCACCGGGTCCCCTGCGGGCCGCCACGACCGGCCCGGCCGGCCGGCCGGGCCGATCAGCTCCTTCTTCTTCGTGTCCACGCTGACCGCGGGCAGGCCCGCCGCCAGGTACTCCGCGATCACCGCGTTGATGTGCCGGAACTGGGCGTCCCGGTCCGGGTGCTGCTTGCCTTCCAGGACCCGCGACATCCCCTGCAGGCTGTAGCCGTCCTCGCGCATCATCCGCGCGATCGCGTCCTTCCCGCACCGGAAGCCCCGCAGCGCCATCTGGCGCTCCATCTCCCGCAGCGACAGCGAGCACCAGGTGATCTCCGCCATCGGGTCGCCACGCGTGGCCGCCTCCGCCACCCCCCGCAGCGCCGGCCTTAATCCCGGGTCCTTCACCTCTGCCTTCTTGCGGCCCGCGCCCGGCCGCCGCGACCGCCCCGGCGGCAGCCCCGGCTCACCCTCCTCGATCTCCGACACGCCCGCGGCCACCGTGGACTCCGAGCACCCCGCCGCCCGCGCCACCGCCGCGATCCCGCCGTGCCCCAGCGCCCGCGCCTCCGACCCCAGGTACACCCGCCACTGACGCTCACTCAGCAGCGGCCGCATCACCGCGAACTTCGCTGACAGCACCGCCCCAGCACCCTCAGGAACCGCCACATATCACATCCTGGCATGAAGCTAGAAACCACAACTAAATATCCGACGGGTCCATAAGGGTAGTGGTGACGCACGATGACCCGAGTGCAGTCCCGCAGGCCCCCGTGGCCCCAGGCGCATCGGCTCAGGCTCGGGCGCCGGAGCGCTCACGGCCCCGGAGCTGCTCCAACCGCCGGTCAACGTGCTGCGGCTGAGCCTGCACCCCGACGGCATGGCCCCGCGGATCGTGAACCTGCCGCAGTGGCGGGCCCACCTGCTGGCCCGGCTGCACCGTCAGGCGCAGGCCACCGGCGACCCCCGGCTGGCCGGACTGCACGACGAGCTCGCCGCCTATCCGGGCGGCCAGAGCGGACGGCCGGCCGCCACCGACGTCGTGGTCCCGCTCCGTTACCGCGGTGACGACACAGAACTCTCCTTCCTTTCCATCAGCGCCGTGGTCGGCACGCCGATGGACATCACCGTCTCCGAGCTGGCCATCGAGTCCTTCTACCCCGCGGACGAGGCGACCGCCGCGGCCTTGACCTAAAAAATCTTTTTGACGGAACGATCCTGCCTCGTGCCCACCCTCATCCTCACCACCGTCCAGCTGGTCGTCGCGGCGAGAGAGACCACGGTCCGTTTCGGCCAAATTAAACGATCCCCGGCCGCAGCAGGCCGGTCAGGGATTTACGGTAGGGGCATGGACGACAAGGAGATCATGGCGAACATCGACCAGCTGATCGAGACCGAACACCGGCTTCGTCAGCAGCTCGCCTCCGGTGAACTGAGCGCTCCGGAGGAACGCGAGCGGCTGCAGTCCGCCGAAGTGGCGCTGGACCAGTGCTGGGATCTGCTCCGGCAGCGGCGGGCGCGGCGCGAGTTCGGCGAGAACCCGGACGCGGCGGTGGCCCGGGAGGTCAGCGAGGTCGAGGGCTACCAGCAGTAGGACGGCCGGCGGCAGGCACCGGCCGGCCATGGGTCGAGGTGAGGAGTGGCGTGCGCATCGCGAGATTCGCCAAGGGTGACGGAGTCGCGTACGGGGTGGTTGAGGGCGAGCCGCAGACCGGTCATCCGGGAACAGGGGGCGCCGGGAGCGCGGCGGACCTGGGGCTGACGATCGCGGAACTGTACGGGCATCCGTTCGGGATCGATCCGGGCGGGGTCCGGCTGACCGGGAACTCCTTCCCGCTGGCCGAGGTCAGGCTGCTGGCCCCGGTGCTGCCGAGCAAGGTCGTGGCCGCGGACCGGAACTACCCGCAGGAACTGAACGGCGAAACGCCGCCTGAGCCGGTGCTGTTCCTCAAGCCTTCCACCTCGGTGACCGGGCCAGGTGACGCGATCAAGTACCCGGTGAAGCTCACCGAACGGGTCGACTTCGAAGGGGAGCTCGCGGTCATCATCGGCCGGCTGTGCCGCCAGGTGCCACCGGAGCGCGCCGACGAGGTGATCTTCGGCTACACCTGCGCTAATGACGTCACCGCGCGGGACCTGCAGGCCAGGGATGGGCAGTGGACCCGGGCCAAAGGGTTCGACACGTTCTGCCCGCTCGGGCCCTGGATGGAGACCGGAACCAACCCCGCCGACCTCGAGCTCACCACGACCGTGAACGGAGCCGTCCGACAGCAGGCGCGCACCTCCGAGCTGCTCTGGACCGTGCCAGGCCTGGTCGCGTACGTCAGCCAGGTGATGACGCTGCTACCCGGCGACGTCCTGCTCACCGGGACGCCCGTGGGCGTCGGGCCGCTCACCGCCGGAGACCAGGTTTCCGTGACTATTGAGAGTATCGGGACGCTTACTAACCGAGTGGTTATCAGCGACTGAAGGCTCGCGATAAATCGTGACCAGCCCGACGTCCACCAGTAAAAGTGATCTCTAGTGCAAGTCGGCACCGCTAGTTTAGGATTAGCGGGCGGAGCTGGCGCATGCACGGCATGAGCCGGGGGGACTGGCCGCAGCCGAGGAAGGCTGATCCTGCCTAGCGGCCGATTTCGTGGCGTTCGCGGAAGGGCGGCATTCGATGGGTGGGGGCTACTTTCCGAATTCCGGTCAGCAGTATTCCGGCCAGCAGTATCCAGGCCCGCAGTATCCAGGCCCGCAGTATCCAGGCCCGCAGTATCCAGGCCAGCAGTATCCGGCTCAGCAGTATCCGGGCCAGCAGGCCGGCGGCCCAAATCCCGAGTATTCCTTCTCTACGCTGGTGCCGGTGCGGCACTGGGTCCGAGACCCCGCGCTGCGCAGCTGGCCGGTCCTGCTGCTTGTCGCCCTGGTCTGCGTGCCGCCTATCGCGCTGGTGCTGCTGAACAACGCCACCGAATCCACCATTCATGCCATTGCCTGGATCTTCGCCGTCTACTTCGCCGTGGCCTGGCTGCTGCTGCTCGGCGTAATCGTCCGACCGCAGCATGTCACCAGGGCCATGCTGGCCACGATCGCCGTGATCGGCATTGTCACCCAGACGCCCACCGCGATATTCCTGGAGACCCAGCTGCACGCCGGTACCGGGAGCCTGCTCGACGTCTTCACCATCGGTCTCCCTGAAGAGCTGGCTAAGGCCATCCCGATCGTGGCGGTGGCCTTGATATGGCGGCAGAAGTGGCAGGAGCAGGCACCCCGGGATTACCTCTTCCTCGGGGCCGTGAGCGGACTTGTCTTCGGGGCGGCCGAAGCCGTGCACTATTTCATCGACGTCCTCGGCTCGCTGTCGGGTAACGCCAATGGGATCTTGCTGCAAGGCCTGACCATTCAGTACATCTGGCGGTTCCTCACCGACCCGATCGACCACGCCACCTGGGCCGGCATTACCGGGTATTTCATCGGCCTGGCCATCACCGGGCCCACCCGGAAGTACTCCATCGGCCTGATCGGGATCGCCATCGCCGCGGTACTGCACGGTCTGAACGACTGGAATCCGATCAACAGCCATCCCGCCTGGGTCCTGGTGACCCTGGTCAGCGTGCTGCTGTTCCTCGGCTACGCCCGGGCCGGGGCCCTGCTCCCGCCGGCCTTCGCGGCCGCCGCGGCCCCCCCGATTACCGCCCACCCGGCCCACCCTGCCGGTCCGGCGTTCCCGGCCGCGCCGCCCCCGGCCCCTGACCCCAGAACCCGGCCCCAGCCAACGACGTCGGCCCAGCGCCCGCCGCCCGGTGCGCCGGTCCCGCAAGAGGTGTGGTGGCAGCAACCACCATCCCGGCCGGTACCCGCCGCCTCCGCGGCTTCGCATCCCGGCGCGGCGTCGCAGCCTACCGCGGGGACGCAGGTCACCGCGTCGCAGAAGATCCCCCCCAAGCCATGGTGGGAGCAGTAGCACCAGGTTCGTGCAGGCAGATTCGCGAGAGGAAGGGGCCCTTCGGTGGTCACGCTCGACCGCAGGAAGCTTGCCGCCCCAGTGGTCGCGCAGGCCGTCGCGTTTGTCGTGGTGCTGGTCATCGGCATTTTCAACGGTCATACCGCGAAGACGCCGGCCCCGGGGCCGACCCGCAGCGCGTCGCCGGGCGCCCGCCCACCCGCGCCGGCCGCCAGCTCAAGCTCACCGCCGGCCGTCAAGGACCAGGGCACCAAGCTGACCGTCACGGTGGTCGAAGACAGCGCCGGCGGTCTGAGCGTGGCCGACAGCCAGGTACGGGTGCTCCGCAACGGAACGACGACCGTGGTAGCGTCCGGCGCCCTGAACACCGCCAGGAAGTTCGCCACGAACCTGCCGGCCGGGGAATATGAGGTGTGCGTGAACCCCATCGGCTGGGTCAGCGCGGTCCCGGGCACGCATCTGGACCAGGGCTTCATCTGCTCCCCGACCGCGATCGGGTCGGCTCCTCAGTCGGTCACGTTCCACGTCGTGCCCAAGACCACGCAGGCCGCGGCGTGAACGCGCACAGCCGGGCCGGACCCAGCGCCCGCAGACCGCAGCCGGACGGTCCGCCTCCGGCCCTGTGGGCCCTGCTGGTGATCGCGGCCGCGCTGGTCGGCGGCCTGGCCGCGGCCGCCCTGGTGCATGTCTCTGTCATCGTCGCGGTGATCGTCGGCGTCGTCGCGGGCGGCATCGCCGTGGCCGTCTTCCGGTCCTCAGGCCGCCCGGCGGAATGGCCCCGCGGCGACCGCCCGGGGTCATGGCCGCCCGCTGAACGCGACGGAACCTCAGCCGACCGCTCGCGCCCCGCACCCGGCCACGACGGCCCGGCCAGCCCCGTGGCCACAGTCCCCGTTTCCCCCGCTGTGTCCCCGGGCTCGGCTGTGTCCCCGGGCTCCGCTGTGTCCCCGGGCTCCGCTGTGTCCCCGGGCTCGGCTGTGTCCCCGGGCTCCGCTGTGTCTCCGGGCTCGGCCCCGGGTCTCGCCGAGACCGTGGTCCAGCTGCTGCCCGCCCAGCCGGGCCGGCCTGGGGCGAACAAATCGTGGTGGGACGCGGCCCAGGGGCCGCCGCCGGCGCCGAGCTCAGGCGCCCGGCGGGCGCCGGCTCCTGACCTGTCCACCTACCTGGCGTCGACCTTTATCGCGCAATGCCCGCGGTGCGGCGCGTTCCGGCTCGACTTCAGGCGGGCCCGGAGCGGCTGGGATTTCCGCTGTGAGTCCTGCGAGTACATCTGGACCTGGCAGCCGGGCTCGCCGTGGCCGCCGGTCCGGGTCGCACCCAAACGGCGGAGGGAGTGATAGGAAGTCACGCCCGCCTGCTCCTTGACCCTGTCCGCGTCTTTGGTTAACGCCGGTAAGCAACGGAGGCAATTTTATGTATGAGAGAGATATCAGCCGGAGAGATCCGGGCTGTGTGGTGTTCTTGCTCGATCGCTCTGACTCCATGAAGCAAACCTGGGGAAATAGCAGGGAAACCATGGCTGAAGGGGCGGCCAGGGCGCTCAACGAGACCCTGCTCGAATTGCTCTTCACCTCGCAGGGCGAGCCGGGCAAGGCCCGTCATTATTTTGACGTCGGCATCTTCGGCTACGGGCTGCGCCCGGTGGCCGGGGGTGAGGGGGTGGAGCCCGCGTTCGGCGGCAAGCTCGCGGGCCAGCCGCTGGTCGCGCTGCCCGATCTGCGCGACAACCCGATCGCGGTCAGGGAAACGCCCTCGGTTGACGTCGGCGCCCCGCCCAGCCGGGTGCCGGTCTGGGTCGAGCCGGTGTACGGGCACCGGACTCCGATGTGCCAGGCGGTCGCGGTGGCCGGCGCCCACGTCTATGAGTGGGCGAACGCGCACCCGGACTCGTTCCCGCCGATCATCATCAACATCACCGACGGCATGGTGACCGACAGCCCGTATGAGGGCGCCGGCCTGGACGAGTGGGCGCAGCGGCTGGTCAACATCCAGACCAGCGACGGGCCGGCGCTGCTGTTCAACATCTTCCTGACTCCGGCGGGATCGGCCAACCCGGTGATGTTCCCGGCCACGGACCGCGGCCTGCCCGCGCCGGGCCCGGACCTGTTCCGGATCAGCAGCCTGCTGCCTCCGCCCATGGTGGCCAACGCACACGGCACGGGAATACCGGTGGGGCCGGGCGCACGCGGGTTCGGGTTCAACGCGGACGCCTACAACCTGGTCAGGTTCCTCGAAGTCGGTACCAAGGTCGACGTGCGGGACTGACCGGCGATGCAGATCCAGGTGGTGACCTTCAGCGAGGCCAAGGACGGTAACACGCCCGATGAATGGCAGGACGGCGCCAGCGGCGGTGTGGCCGGCGATGCGACCGGGGTGGCCCGGTTCATCGTCGTCGACGGCGCCACCGGTTCCTTTGACCCGCTGCGCTGGGTGGACCAGCTGGTGACGTCCTTCGTGCCCCCGCCGGGTGCGAAGCGGGGGGCGGACCACGCCGGGCCCCGGCTTGAGCCCGCCGCGATGAGGGCCTGGTTCGCGCAGATGCAGGACCAGTGGGCCGCGGACGGGCCGGCCTTTGACAGCATCATCGAGGAGCGCAAGTTCCGCGAGGTCGGCTCCTTCGCCACCTTCCTCGGCTTCGAGATCACCGGCCTGGACAGCCCGGAGCCGCGCTGGCGCGCCGTCGCCCTAGGCGATACGGTGCTCTTCCACGTCCGAGCGGGCCGCCTGATCGCGACCTTCCCGCCGATGCGAGCAGGCGAGTTCGGGTCGCATCCGGCCGGCCTGCATACCCTGCGATCCAGCCTGGACGAGATGACCGAGCGCCTGCTCGCCGGGGGCGGGGTTCTCGCGGAAGGCGATTTCCTTTTCGCGGCCACCGACGCGATGGCGGACTGGATCCTGCGGGCCGCCGGACGCGACGAGGCCAAGGTATGGGAAACCCTGGCCGGGCTGGTACACCCCGATGTTTTCGCCCGCCTGGTCTTCGATCAACGCAAAGAGCAGGACGCCGCTAAGAGAATGAAGAACGACGACGTGACGCTGATGCGCCTGCGCATGCTGGCCGACCAGCCCTCCTTCGTGCTGGCGTGCCGATGAGCACGTTCCCCGTCGCCGGTGATTACTACAAGGCCGTGCAGGTGCCCGGCCGGGCGTTCACCGTGCCGAAGCTGCAAACGGCCCAGTTCGTCTGGGACAGCCTCGGCCCCACCCTGGCGCGGGGTACCAGCGCCGTGGTGTTCCAGGCCGTGGTCGACGGAAGCCCCCAGGCGGTGCGCTGTTACATCAGGAACGACGCCTCGAGCCGGGACCGGTACAGCGCGCTGAGCACCTACCTGACCAGCCACGACCTGAGCCCGCACGTGTCGGGCACCATCTGGCTCGACTCGGCCATCCGGGTCAACAACGCGACCTGGCCGGTCCTGCAGATGGGCTGGATCGACGGCCGAACGCTGAACGAGTACGTGGACTTCCTGGTGGCCGACTCCAATGTCACCGCCCTCGCCACGCTGGCCGCCAGGTGGCGTGACATGGTCGCATTGCTGCAGAACTCGAGTTTCGGCCACGGCGACCTGCAGCACGGCAATGTGCTGGTAGACCAGGAAGGCCAGCTCCGCCTGGTTGATTTCGACGGCGTCTGGATCCCGCAGCTGGCGGGCCAATCCCCGCCCACCGAATACGGCCACCCGAACTACCAGCACCCCGGACTGCGCGAATGGGACCGCTGGCTTGACACCTTCTCCGCGCTGGTCATCTACCTCTCGCTCGTCGCGCTCAGCAAGGATCCCGGGCTCTGGCTGGCGCTTTACAACTCCAAGAACCTGCTGTTCTCCCGGGCCGACTTCTTCGCCCCGTACGAAACACAGGCCTGGAAGCAGCTGGCCGCGCTGCGCGACCCGCAGCTGGATGAGCTGGCCCGGCGGCTGAAGGAATGCTGCGCCGCCGGCTGGGTGTCGGACCAGAGCCTGGAGACGACGCTCGATCAGCAGGCGCCCTCGTCCGCGCCGTCTCCCTGGTGGAAGCAGCAGCCCATCAGCCCCGCCTCATCCCCGGCCGCCCCGATCGTCGCCCCCGCCCCGACCGTTACTCCCAACCCGATCGTCGCCCCCGCCCCGACCGTTACTCCCAACCCGATCGTCGCCCCCGCCCCGACCGTTACTCCCAACCCGATCGTCGCCCCCGCCCCATCCCCAGCCGGCCCGCCTGCCGCCGGATCGTGGCCATGGAACCAAGAACCCCGAGAATCCCGGGAATCCCGGGAATCCCAGAACTCGCTGCCGCGTCCGCCTCCGCTGTCCGCGCCGCTCGGCCAGGCAGGCACCGGCCCGATCACCCAGCTACGTCAGACGATGGCACCCGCGGGCGCGACCTGGTGGTCCGGGAAGGCCTCAGCTTCCGCCCAACCGCCCCGGACACCCCAGGCGCAACAGTCACCCCAGCCGCAACGGCCACCCCAGGCGCCCGCTCCGCGCCCGCAGCGGACGGTGTCCAAGCGACAGCAGGCGCAGACCTTCGGCGCCATCGCGCTCGGGGTGGGCATCGTGATGGTGATCGCCGGCGCCGTCGGATCCCAGCCCGTCGTCGTGATCATCGGCCTCATCGCCGCCGCGTGGGGCATGTGGCGGCTCGTCACCGCCGGTGCCGGGAAGAACACCAAACCGCCCGGGCAGACCTGACCGAGCCTTACGAGTTGACCCACTGCAGCGGTTGCCAGTACGCCAGCAGGTCGTGGTCGTTCGTCCCGATGAGAACGCCCATGACCAACTGCTTGTTATCGGTGCTGACAATAACCGGATCATTATCTTTATCGATGTACTCGGCGACGGAACCGGTGGTGGCTGGTGAGGTGCTGGTGTACGTATCCCGGCAGTTGGTAATGAAGTCGCTGAATTGATTTTTGGTCGTGCAGGACTGCGCGCTGGCCGGGAAGTTCGACTTCGTCAGGAAGGAGTTGAATCCGTTGCTCAGCGCGCTGGTGTCGGAGAACAGGTAGTAGATGATGTTCGTGGCGGCCAGGCCTTGCAGGCCGGTGCATTCGGCCACCGCGGTCGCGCCGAATGCGGTTCCGTCGTTACTACAGTCATTCTTGCTGCCCTGGACACTGCTCGGGATCAGGTTCAGCAAGGTGTCGTAGGCCGACGGCGGCGTCGGGTCGGGATCAGGGTCCGGGTCAGGCGCCGGATCCGGCGACCCAACCGGGCTCGGACTCCCGGCGTTGCCCTGGTTGCCGCCCTGGGACGTGGTCGACACCACCGTCTTGGCGGGAAACGGGCTCAGGTGAGCCGCAGCCGCGACACCCAGGTAAACCGCTACCAGCGCGATGGCGGCCGCGATACCGAGGACGTTGCGGCTGGGTACCCACCTACCTGGCGGCCCCCCCGGCGCCGGACCCGCACCAGGCCCTCCACCCGCAGGCCCTCCACCCGCAGGCCCTCCACCCGCAGATGCCCCACCCGCAGATGCCCCACCCGCAGATGCCCCGCACCCGCAGATGCCCCACCCGCAGATGCCCCACCTGCAGGTGCCCCACCCGCAGGTGCCCCACCCGCAGGTGCCCCACCCGCGGGCGCTCCAGGCGGCGCGGCGCCCCGGGGAGGCATCGCGTCGCCCTGATCGGCCAGCCCGCCAGCACCCGGACCAGGCCCGGGCCCCGCCCCCGCCCCCGCCGTCGGCGTCGGCCGGGTGCCCCCGGACGCGACGAAGCCGAGGGCCCGCGCGAACTCGCGTACCACCCACAGGCACGCCGCCAGGTCCAGCGCATCGGCCTGCGCCAGGGCGGCGGCGACCGACTGGATCGCGCCGTAGGTGCCCTCGCGCCCAATACGCTCCCGCAGCAGCGCCGGTACGTCGCTCCGGGCCGCGCTGCCGATGAGGATGACCTCCCCGGGCAGGCCGCCGAGACGATCCCGGCAGACCCCGTCCATAATGACCGCGTTCGACAAGGCCTGAGTCCCGTGCGCGGCCACGACCTCCTGCAGGGCCCGCCGAGCCTCGCCGCCCGGGTCGATTACGTGCCCATTCCCTTCAGTCACGAAGGACCTCCCCAAGGGGCATTTAGTGCGAAACATAGCACATCGAGCCCGAATAGCAACGGGACAAAGGGCGCCGGTCGCGGCGGAATTGCCGGTTCCTTACCGTGGCGAGGACGCCGCTACCAGTCACCTGAAAACATTTATCCAGAACGATGAGTGGTACCTCTTCCCGCTCTTCTTGATTCGCCCCGCGCGGGTGCCGCCCAGCCGGCTGTCAGCGCCCCGAGCAGAACGGCCAGGATCAGGCCGCGCCCGCCGCCGTAGCCGATGAACTCCACGACGACGGGCGTCTGCCCGTTGGCGCCCCGCAGGTACTATGCCCTGATCCGGTCGTTGCCCGCGCCGGAGAGCTCCGCACCTGCACCTCAACCGGACCTTAGATATCAGCTTCAGACCTGGTCAGCGTCGGCGGGCTCGCGCCCTGGCCTGGTCGAGCCGCAGCTGCCACGACCAGTCAAATCCCGGCGGTCGGCAGTTTCGGTTCAATATTCGCCAGTTACTCCAAGGGCTGATCAAACCAGGGTATTTATCCTCTAGTCGCACCAGGTCGCCTGAATCTAGCCCTACCATTCTCCTTGTGACGGAGGATCCCCAGGCACGGCGCGAGGGCCGGCGCCACGCCCGGAGGACCCGCCGCGGCATCAGGGGCAGCTGGGGCAGCGGTCGCCGGGGCCGGGGTCGGAGCCGGAGCCGGGGTCGCCGCGCCGCCGCGCGTATCATGCTGGCGCTCGGCGTGCTGGGGTTCGCCGCATCGGCGTACGGGCTGGCGGTCCAGCTGCTGCCCAGGCAGTTCACCGCCGTCCAGCAGCGTCAGATCGAGGCGTGGCAGGTCGGCAGCAGGTGGCAGATGATTCCGGTCGGCGAGATCTTCCCCGCCTCGGTGCCGTACCAGCTTCCGGCCACGGTGCTCGAGGACACGACCCCGCTGAATCTGGTCGCGCTGCGGGTGAGCATCGCGCCGCAGCAGTCAGACTGTGCGAAGAGCGTGACCAGCGCGGCGGCCGGGGCGGTGCTGGGCCACGAGGGCTGCGAGGCCGTGCTGCGCGCGACCTATGTCGACTCCACCCGGAGCTACGTGATGACGGTGGGCGTCGCGGTGCTCCCGACCGCCGCGGCCGCGGCCACCGCCGACACGGGGTTGGCCCGGCCGCTGCTGGCCGCCGCGCACGATGCCGACGGGCCCGCCCGGCTCGCGGCGGGCGTCAAGGTGGTCAGGTTCGACGGCATGGCCGGGGCGCTATATGACTACAACCGGCAGATTTCCGCCAGCTTCAGCTACGGTCCGTACGTCGTCATGTACGCAGCCGGATACTCCGACAGCCGGCCGCGGGTTCCCGTGTCCCAGGATTCGTACGCCTACGGCGAGATGACCAGCATGGCCAGGGGCGTCGCGCAATCGGTCGCGGCCACGCTCGGCACCATGCCGGCGCCTCCGCACTGCCCGGGAGCGCCCGGATGCTGACCGGGCGCCGAAAGCTCTCCGCACCGCCCGGGAGCGCCCGGATGCTGGCCGGGCGCCGAAAGCTCCTCGCGCTCGCCGGCTTCGCTGTGCTGGCCGGATCCTGCCTGGTGTCGCTGGTGGCGCTGCCCGGGACGGCTCGTGCGGCCGGACAGCACATCGCCGGACCGGCCTCGGGCACCGTCCTCACCGACAGCATCAGGGACAACCAGACTTGGGTTCTTGACATGCTGAACGTCCCGGCCGCGTGGTCGCTGAGCGAGGGAGCCGGGGTCACCGTCGCGGTAATCGACAGCGGGGTGAACCCTGACGTCAGCGACCTGGCCGGATCGGTCACCACCGGCCCCGACTACACCGGTGTGACCACGCCCCCGTCCAGCCCGGACTGGGGCGTGCACGGCACCTGGATGGCTTCCCTGATCGCCGGCCACGGCCACGACGGCGGCAGCAGCGGGATCATCGGCATCGCGCCGAGCGCCCATATCCTGTCGGTCCGCGTGATCCCCGACCGCGCCGACCCTCGCTACGGCCAGTACGAGCACGAGCAGGAGCCCCGCATTCAGCAGTCGCTGGCCGACGGGATCAACTACGCGGTGGCGCACGGCGCGGAGGTCATCAGCATGTCGATCGGCTACAGCGCGCCGAGTGGCATGGTCAGGAACGCGCTGCAGCAGGCCTACGATCATGGCGTGGTGGTCGTCGCCTCGGCGGGAAACTCCGGTGATCAGGCGGGTTCGGGCGGCGACGGCGAGGCGCCGGAGTCCTTCCCGGCCGACTATCCCGGCGTGATCAGCGTGGGGGCTGTCGATTCCACCGGCGCGGTGGCGCCCTTTTCCAGCGATAACCTATCCGTCCAGGTGGCGGCGCCCGGGGTGTCCGTACCTGCGCAAGGCCGGGACGGGCAGTACTGGTGGGTCAGCGGCACGAGCCCGGCCTGCGCGCTCGTGGCCGGAGTCGCCGCGCTGATCAAGTCGGAGTATCCGGGCCTCGCGCCCGAACTGGTGGCCAGCGCGCTGACCTCGACGACCACCGAGCGGCCGGCCGGGGGCTACGACAGCCAGGTGGGATTCGGCGTCGTCAACGCGACCGCGGCCCTGGCCAAAGCCGGCGAGTTCGCGCACAGCCAGTTCGCTCACGGCCAGTCCCATCACGGCCAGTCCGCTGACGCCCAGCTCGCCGGGACCGGCGTCGCCACCGCCGCCAGGTTTCACGGCACGATCACGCCCGAGCCGGTCCGCCCACGAGGATCCGGCCAGCTTGTCCTGTTCGCGCTACTCGCGCTGGCATCCCTGGTGCTAATCGCCGCCGGAACCCGCCTGGCCGTGCTCGGCAGGACCCCGCAGTGACCTCCACCCCCGCTCACGACACCGGTTCCTCTTCGCCGGCCGGTTCCTCTTCGCCCGCCGGTTCCTCTTCGCCGGCCGAATCCTCTTTGCCCGCCGGTTCCTCTTTGCCCGCCGAATCCACTTCGGCTGCCGGATCGCCGCCGCCGGTCGACGACTTCGCCAGCCAGGTGCTCGACGTGGTGGACTCGATTCCGCCCGGCCGGGTGATGTCGTACGGCGATATCGCTGAATACCTGAGCGCGGGTCCGGGCCCCCGACAGGTCGGCCGGGTGCTGGCCGTCTACGGCGGGGCGGTCCCGTGGTGGCGAGTCATTCACTCCGACGGCACCGCCGCCCCCTGTCACGACAGCCGGGCCCTCGAGCACTACCTGGCCGAAGGCACCCCGCTCCGCTCCGCCTGCCCCCCCGTCCGGGTAGACATGCGCCGCGCCCGCTGGGCCGCTCACCCCTAGCCTCTGTTCAGCCTGCCACCACTCATGCCGATCCATCCACGGTCCGTATGAGGAGTGTGACCGGTAGTCACAATGGAGAAGCGCTAACGGCCCACACATTATCGACAGCGGCTGAATTCTAAAGGCCACCGGGATAACGTCGTGATGCGCGAGATCCCTGTTAATAGGTGATGCTTATGATCCCTGTATCGCAACGAAACTTGAAAAGATCATGGAAACTTTTCGCTTCGCGGAAAGCTTTGTGGACCCCAGTACCCCAAACCTTCCGCGAAGCCAAAAATCTCCGCGCAAATCGCGCTCCCACTGCCGAGATCGGAAAGTAACGAGACGGGTGGGGTTCATGGGGAGCGGGACGCAATCAGAGCCGGTAACGGGACCGTAATCAGAGACGGTAAACAGTCTGGGACGCTTCGACACAGGCTCCGCCCGCTTCCTGGCAGCCGTGCTTCCTGGCAGCCGTGCTTCCTGGCAGCCGTGCTTCCTGGAAGCCGCGCTCCCGCTCCCCGTCGCGCCCCACTCTCCCCGCCCCGCCGGATCGCCACACGCTGGGTATTCGGCGGATGGGTCGCGAAATGTCAGTGGCGTCTGCTGGAATGCAGTACTAATGGACCAGTCCCACGCACCCGCGTACCGCCTCGTCCGCCGGCCTTTGCTCGCGGCCTCGACGCCGCGCCTAGACGACGCGCAGCGGCAGGTGGTGCAGCACGAAGGCGGCCCGCTGCTGGTGCTGGCGGGACCCGGCACCGGCAAGACGACCACGATCGTGGCCGCCGTGGCGGACCGGATCGAACGGCGCGGCATCGACCCAGAGCGGGTGCTCGTGCTGACCTTCAGCCGTAAGGCGGCGGTCGAGCTCCGCGAGCGGATCACCGCCCGGCTGCGGCGTACCACCCGCGAGCCGCTGGCGATGACCTTCCACAGTTATGCCTACGCGCTCGCGCGCCGGGAGTTCGTGCTCGCGGGCGACGAGCCGCCGCGGCTGCTTTCCGCGCCCGAGCAGCTGCTTGAGATTCGCCGGATGCTGCGCGGGGAGGCCCAGGACGGTGGCGCCCGCTGGCCCGAGCGGCTTCGTCCGGCCCTGGCCACCCGGGGGTTCGCCGAGGAGGTACGCGACCTGCTGATGCGCGCGGCCGAACGGGGCCTGGACGGGCGGCGGCTGCGCCAGCTCGGCAAGCTGCGCGACCGCGACGACTGGATGGCGGCGGCCGCGTTCCTGGACCGGTACGCGGCGCGTTTCGACCTTGCGCCGGTGCCCGCCTATGACTACGCGGAGATCGTCCGCATCGCCGCCGCGCTGCTCAGCCGCGAGGAGACTAGACAGCGCGAGCGCGGAGCCTACGACGTGGTGCTGGTCGACGAGTACCAGGACAGCGACCCGGCTCAGGAGTCGCTGCTGCTGGCACTGGCCGGCGACGGCCGTGAGCTGATCGCCGTTGGCGACCCGGACCAGTCCATCTACGCGTTCCGCGGTGCCGACGTGCAGGCGCTCACCGAGTTCGGTGAGCGGTTCCGGACCGCCGACGGCCAGCCCGCGCCGGTGGTAGCGCTGCGCACGTGCCGCCGCAGCGGTCCGGTCCTGCTGGCGGCGTCCCGCCGGGTGGCCCGGCGGCTGCCGGCGGCGCCGTCCGCGCCCGGCGGCTCGGCCAGCCACCGGGACCTGGTACCGGCCTCGCCGACCCCGCCGGGCGAGGTCCGCATCCTGATCGCGGACAGCTCGACCCAGGAGGCCGCCCTGGTCGCCGACACGCTGCGCCGCGCCCACCTGGCGGACCAGATCCCCTGGTCCTCGATGGCCGTGCTGGTGCGCTCGGCGTCCCGGCAGGTCCCGCTGCTGCGACGGGCGCTGACCGCGGCTAACGTCCCGGCTACGGTGGCCGGTGACGAGCTGCCGCTGGCGGACGAGCCAGGCACCCGGCCGCTGCTCATGCTGCTGCGCTGCGCGCTGTGGCCGGCCGCGCTTGACGAGCAGACCGCGGCCGAGCTGCTCTGCGGCCCGCTGGGCGGCACCGACGCCCTCGGCCTGCGCCGCCTGCGCCGGTCCCTGCAGCTGCTGGCCGAGTCGGCGGGCCAGGGAAAAGCGGGCCAGGGAAAAGCGGGCCAGGGAAAAGCGGGCCAGGGAAAAGCGGACCAGGGAAAAGCGGACCAGGGAAAAGCGGACCAGGGAAAAGCGGACCAGGGAAAGGGCGAGCGGGCCGGGGACCTGATCGCCGGGGTGCTGCGCGATCCGCGCGACCTCGCTGTGGTTCCGGACCGCATCGCGGGCCCGGCCAAGCGCGTGGCCGGGCTGCTGGCCCAGGCCACGGCCGCCATCGAGGCGGGCGGCAACGCCGAGGACGTGCTCTGGGCGATCTGGGATGCGTCCGGGCTGGCGGAGCAGTGGCAGCGGATCAGCGCGACGGGCGGCCCGGCCGGCGCGGCCGCTGACCGGGACCTGGACGCGGTGCTGGCCTTGTTCGACCAGGCTGCGCACTTCACCGACACCATGCCGCCAGGCGGGCCCGGCCTGTTCGCCGAGAGCCTGGCCGGGCAGGAGATCGCCGGCGACACCCTGGCCGAGCGCGCCGTCCGGGAGGACTGCGTCCGCATCCTCACCGCGCACCGGTCCAAGGGCCTGGAGTGGGAGGTCGTGGTGGTCGCGGGCGTCCAGGAGGATACCTGGCCGGACGTGCGGCTGCGCGGATCGCTGCTCGGCGCCGGTGAACTCGCCGAGACGGTGCACTCTGGCCCCTCCGAGGCTGGGTACTCTGGCCTTTCCGAGGCTGGGCACTCTGGTCTCTCCGAGGCGGGGCACTCCGGCCCCTTCGGGCCTGGGCCAGGGGCGGACGTGGACGCCGCGATGCTGGCCGCGAAGCTGCTCGCCGAGGAGCGGCGGCTGTTCTACGTCGCGGTCACCCGCGCGCGGCGGCGGCTCGTCGTCACCGCGGCGGGCGGCGAGGACACTGACCAGCGGCCGTCCAGGTTCCTGACTGAGCTGGCGGGCGACGACGTGCCGGTCGAACGGGTCGCCGATACCCCCCACCGCTGGCTGTCCATGCCGGCACTGGTCGCCGACCTGCGGCGGGCCGCCGCCGACACCAGCGCCGAGCCGCCCGTCCGCCGGGCCGCGGCCGCCCAGCTGGCCCGGCTCGCCGCCGCGGGGGTGCGGGCCGCCCACCCGCGGGAGTGGTACGCCCTGACCGAACTGTCCGACGCCGGCCCGATCGTGGCCGGGGGCGAGACCGTCCGGCTATCCCCGTCCCAGGTCGAGTCGTTCACCAAGTGCGGGCTGCGCTGGCTGCTCGATGCGGCCGTCGGAGCGGGTAGGTCAGATGTCCTGCGCCACCTGGGCACCGTTATCCATGCCGCCGCCGTACTGGCCGCGGACGGAGCTACGGAACGGGACGTGGCTGATCGCATCGATGAAATCTGGCACCACCTGGACTTCGGCAGCGCCTGGTACAGCGCCAAGCAGCGAGCGCTGGCCGAGCGCATGGTCCGCAAGTTCCTCGCCTGGCACGCCGAGAACCCGCGCGAGCTGGTCGCGGTGGAACAGCAGCTCAAGGTCCGGATCGGGCCGGTGGAGATCACCGGCCGGGTGGACCGGCTGGAATCCGATGACCAAGGCCGCGCGGTCGTGGTCGATCTGAAGACCGGGGGCAGCGCGCCGCGCGAAGACGAACTCGACCGGCACCCGCAGCTCGGCGTCTACCAGCTGGCGGTGCTGCTCGGCGCGTTCGAGCGGCTCGGCCTGTCCGAGCCGGGCGGGGCGGAGCTGGTCCAGGTCGGCAAGGCGTCAGGCGTGACCATGCGGGCCAAGGTACAGCGGCAGGGCGCGCTGGCCGAAGATCCCGAGCCAGACTGGGCCAAGGACCTGGTGGAGACCGTCGCGGCCGGCATGGCCGGACCCCTCTTCGAGGCCAAGGTAAACCCCGGCTGCCGGACCTGCCCGGTCGCCTCCTGCTGCCCGGTCCACCCCGAGGGCGAGCAGGTGACGCCATGACCTGCAGGATCGGGGAGTTAGGCCGATGCCGGCGTAACCGGCGGCGGGAGTTCTGCCTGTTCCCGTCGTGCTTGCCGGACGGCGCGCCACCTCGCCACCCCCGCCCTGATAACCAGTCCGATGACGACGATGACGATCACGCCGATCACTGCCTTCATGCCGACGTTTCCGATGTGCTTGGCGATCTCCGCGCCGAGGAAGTACGAAAGCCCGACGTACATCCCGATCCAGCCGACACCCGCGACGAGGGCTCCCAGGATGAATATCCAGAATCGTACGCGGAAGATCCCGGATACGAAGGCGGGCATGGTCACGGACGCCACGAAGGTATAACGGCTGAAGGCGCGGTCGCCCTTGGCGAGCAGCTTGCGCCGGGATTTCTCCAGTCTCCCGGGGTGATCGAGCAGTGAGCGTCCCCCGTGGGCACCAAACGCGTATCCGGCAACCGAACCCAGCATCCACGCGATCATGCCCACTGCGAGCACGATCCACAGGTTGAGCCTGCCCTCTCCCGCCAGCGTGCCCGCCGCGATAAGGGACGCGTCACCCGGGCCCGGCAGGCCGAATCCCATGATCGCGACCAGCACGAACATGGTGAGGTATTCGGCCAGGCTCATGCGCATGCGCCCGGGTGAACGGCGACGCGGCCGGGTGAGCGGAGGCGGCAGGCGACCGGAAAGCCGGACCGCGCGGCGAAGGCCGGAAGCATGTCAGACTGGCCCGGTACGCACACGGCCGCGTCCTCTCCGGCACGCTGGCAGGGGCCGTAGTCAGCATCGCCTTGCAAACGTTACCCACCGGCTGCCTGGCTGGCTACGCCGGCGGACGGCGAACGTTCCCGCAGATGCCGGCACCCGAAGGCTACTCGACGCAGAACGCATCGGGTGGTGATTGGCGGGTGCCTGCGCAGTAATCCGCGACGGGTGATGCGGGCCGGCGGCTGAGCGGGTGATGGTGGAGCATCAGCATCAGCATCAGCATCTGGATCATCGAGGGTCGTGACCTTTCCGCCGTCCGGGCCGGCCGGGACGAAATGATCTGCCTGCCGGTCAAGCTGCACGGCAGCGACGGAGTGCCGGCCTGCGCCATCCTCAGGCCGATCGCTTACGGTAACCGGGAGAGGGCATGAAAGCCGTAGCAGTTTTTCCTGGGTCTCGTCAGGTCAAGGTCATCGACCAGGAAGATCCCCGGATCTGGTCACCGGACCAGGTCATGATGCGGATGCTGGACATCGGCATCTGCGGCACCGACAAAGAGATCTGTTCCTTTGAGTACGGCACCTCCCCGGCGGGGGATGATCACCTGGTGATCGGGCACGAGTCGCTGGCCGAGATCGTGCAGGTGGGCTCGGCCGTGGAGCGGTTCCGGGTGGGAGATCTCGTCGTGCCCTCGGTGCGCCGCCCCTGTCCGCATTCCGGCTGCCTGGCCTGCCGGTCCGGGCACCAGGACTACTGCTACACCGGCGACTTCCGCGAGCGCGGCATTAAGGAAGCCCACGGCTACATGACCGAGTACGTTGTCGACCAGGAGCGGTACATGAACCTCGTGCCGCCCGAGCTGCGGGAGATCGCGGTGCTGGCCGAGCCGCTGACCATCGCCGAGAAGGCCCTCGCGCAGATTTTCTGGATGATGCAGCATCGCCCACCCTGGCTCGATCCGCAAACACCCAGCCAGGCACGAGGCGATGGGCTTTCTGCGCTCGTGCTCGGTATCGGGCCGGTCGGGCTGCTGGGCGCGATGACGCTGGCCACCGCCGGGTTCACCACCTACGTCTACTCGCGTGAGGTGCCGCCCAATCCGCGGATCGACCTGGTCGGCGCCATCGGCGCGACCTACGTCTCCTCCCAGGATGTGACGTTCCCTGCCCTGGCCGCGCAGATAGGCAACATCGACCTGGTCTACGAGGCGGTGGGGCACTCTCACTTCGCTCTGCAGGCGTTGCAGGTACTGGGCACCAATGGCATCTTCGTGCTGACCGGCGTCCCCGGCCTGCAGGCCTTCGTCGAGGCCGATCCGGCTCGCCTCATGCGGGACATGGTGCTGAAGAACCAGGTCCTGCTGGGCACGGTGAACGCCGGGCCCGACGCCTTCGCATCCGCGCTACGGGATCTAGCTTCCTTCCGGCGGCGCTGGCCGGCCGTGGTACGAACCCTGATCGCCGGCCGCTACCCTCCGGAGCATGCACCGGACCTGATCCTCGGCCGGCCCACGGGCATTAAGAGCGTGGTCGCGTTTGACATCCCGGCGTGACAGCCCCCGGGCCGGGCTGGTTGCCCAGGGCCGGGTTGGCCGCCACTAAGCTCAGTCCCGTGGCCGCAGCTGGCCGCATCGCCCCCGCGGGGTGAGTTATCCGGCTGCGCCGCGGGGAAGGATCAGGCCATGGCCGGATCAGCCCGGGCCAGACCCTCCACGGCTTCGGGGAATCCGAATCCACGATAATGCTCGAAGACAGTTGGTCCTGGGTGGCTGAAGACCTCATAGAGAGCACCGGCTCTCTTCCCGGGCAGCTCGCGCGCGGCTGGCGTTCGGTGATGTTCGCTCCGGTCGGCGACGGCCAGCGACGCCGGCGCGGGAGCGACGGGGTGCGGGTGGCCTGTGCCGTCTTGGCCCTGGTGTGCTGCGTGCTGGTCATCCGTTACGACTCCCGCATCGACCGGGCCGTCACCGCTGTCATCCACCCGCCGCCGCGGAGCATCACCTGGCTGGTGACGGTGGTTTACCAGGCCGGTTCGTACGGTATCGGGATCCTCCTGGTGCTGCTGGCCGTGATCGCGCGCCGCTGGGAGGTCGCGCGTGACATCGCGGCCAGCGCAGTCGGCACGGCGGCGGTAAGCGGGATCCTGGTCCTGGTGCTCGGCAGCCGTGGCGGGCGACCGGGCGGGATCGTGATCCACGGGTATGACCTGACTTTCCCGGTCCTGCAGATCGCGCTGTTCATGGCGGTCGCGACGGCGGCGCTGCCCTACCTGGCGCGAGCCGTGCAGCGGCTCATCGAGATCTTCATCGCCCTAGTGGCCCTGGCTTCGGCGGTCGGGGGGCACGGGCTGCCGCTCAACGTGCTGGGGAGCCTGGCCATCGGCTGGGGAGTGACGGCGGTGGTCCGGCTCGTCTTCGGGTCACCACTGGGCCTGCCTTCGGCTGGGGATGTGCGGCTGCTGCTGGAGGACCTTGGCATCCGGTCGAGCGACGTGCACCCGGCCAGCAGGCAGGTCTGGGGGGTGGCGAAGTTCGAGGCCACCGAAACGGGCGGGGCGGATTTGTCCGGGCGCATCGGGATCGAGGTCTACGGCCGGGATGCGTCCGACGCCAGGCTGCTGACCAAGGCGGGCCGGTTCCTGCTGTACCGGGACTCCGGGCCGAGCCTCACGCTGACCCGGCTTCAGCAGGTCGAGCACGAGGCTTATCTCACCCTGCGGGCGGGCCAGGCGGGCGTCGCCGTGACCGAGGTCGTCGAGGCGGGCACGGCGGGGCCGTCCAAGGACGCGCTGCTCGTCTGCCGGCTGCCGGCCGGGACGGCGCTGTCGGAGGCGGACCCGGCCGGTCTCAGCGACGTCACCCTCGATGAGGTGTACCGGCAGCTGCTGGCTCTGCGCCGGGCCCGGATCGCGCACGGCGCGATCAGCGGTGATGCGCTGCTGGTCGACCCGGCCGCGCAGACCATCGTGGTGACGGACTTCCGCAACGTCTCGGCGAGCGCGTCGCCGGATCAGCTTGATCGTGACATGGCCGGCGCCATGGCGGCGACGGCCGTGGTGGTGGGCGCCGAACGTGCCGCCGCCTCGGCGGCGCGATGCCTGGAGCCGCAGGTGCTTGGAGGTGCCCTGCGGCATCTGCATAGACCCGCGCTCGACCCTGCGCTCGGCCGGAGCCTGCGGGGTAAGCGGGGGCTCTTGGAGGATGTCCGTCAGCGCGCCGCCCAGGCCAAGTCGATCGACCTGCCGAAGCTGGTGGAGCCCCGCCGAGTGAGCTGGCCGACGCTGATCATGGTAGTCGGCACGCTCATCGGCGGCTGGGCCCTGATCGGGGTCCTCATCGACGTCTCCAAGTCCTTCGACACCGTGATCGGGGCCAATTGGCTCTGGGTCGTCATGGCGTTCGTCCTGGCCCAGCTGGCTTACGCGGCGTCGGCCGTCG
Source organism: uncultured Actinomycetes bacterium (assembly GCA_963758795.1). Classification (GTDB taxonomy): domain Bacteria; phylum Actinomycetota; class Actinomycetes; order Streptosporangiales; family Streptosporangiaceae; genus Palsa-504. The sequence continues at coordinate 90,678 of CAVWXG010000014.1, read as the reverse complement.
AAGGCATCGGCAGCGTGTCTGGGCCGCTTCCGTTCGGTCGGACGGTAGCCGTCGAGGTCGCCAAGTCATTCAGCGCGCTGGCCGGCGGGACAGCGGCGGTCTTCGCCACCCGGGTGCGCTTTTATCAGAAACAGGGCTATGACACCTCGGTGGCATTGAGCTCGGGCGCCATCATGGCCACTTCCAGCTGGATCGCAAAGGCCGTGCTGCTCCTGGTTTCGCTGCCGTTCGCCTGGGGGGCCATCCACCTCCAGCTGACCCCCGAGTCTGGCGGGCATTCGAAACTGGTGTGGATCATCCTGGCCGTCGTGGTTCTGGTCGCCCTGGTGGTCGGCCTGGTCCTGGCCGTGCCCAGGCTGCGCAGGCTGGCTGCCGAGAAGGCGCGTCCCAAGGTCCGTGACATCTGGGACAACCTCAAAGCAATAGCCAGCTCTCCGCAGAAGCTGATGCTGCTGCTGGGCGGCTCATTTGCCCAGGAGCTATTCGTGGCCATGGCCCTTTCCGTTTCGCTGCGGGCCTTCGGCGACCATCTCAGGCTTCCCGTCCTGATCGTGGTCATCATGCTGGCCGCCATGATCGGAGGCGTCTCACCGACGCCAGGCGGCCTGGGAGTCGTGGAGGCGGGCATGATCCTCGGCCTCACGGCGGCCGGCGTCTCGGAGGCCGACGCCACCGCCGCGGTCTTCATCCAGCGCTTGTTCTCTTCTTACCTGCCGCCTATCTGGGGCTGGGCCACCCTGGTCTGGATGCGAAAGCGCGACTACCTGTGAAAACCTGGGGCTCATGGAGGAGCATTCGCGCCACGCCGGAACCTCACCAGCCGGCGCCACCCCGCCGTTCGCGTCGACATGGCGGCGCAAGCACCTGACCGTGCCGGAGCGCGTGGCCAGAGGCCGGGACGCCCGTAGGCAAGCGGCACGGACGAGTCACGGCCAGTGGCAGCCCGCGCCAGACCGCCCGGACCCGATCGCGCTGCTCGAAGAGCAGGCGGCCACCCGGGTGCCCGACCTGGTACCGATCCGCTACGGGCGGATGCTGGTCTCCCCGTTCACGTTCTACCGCGGCGCCGCGCTGATCATGGCCGCCGACCTGGCGGCCACCCCGGTAACCGGGATCACCGTGCAGCTGTGCGGTGACGCCCACCTGTCGAACTTCGGCCTGTTCGGCTCGCCCGAACGGCGGATGCTGTTCGACATCAACGATTTCGACGAGACCCTCCCCGGCCCGTGGGAATGGGATGTCAAGCGTCTGGCGGCCAGCTTCGAGGTGATGGGACGCGACCGCGGCTTCGACCCGGCCGACCGCCGCGCCGTGGTCATGGCCGGGGTCAGGGAGTACCGGGACCGGATGCGCCGGGCCGCCGGGATGAGCACCCTGGATGCCTGGTACGACCATTTCGAGGCCGGCATGCTGCTCAAGATGGTCCGCAAGCAGGTCCGCGTCAAGCGAGTCGGCCAGGACGAGGGCCGCGCGGTGCAGGAGATGGTGGCCAAGGCCAGGACGCGCGACAGCACCCGGGTGCTCGCCAAGCGGGCCGACGAGGTGGACGGTGAATTGCGCATCGTCGCCGACCCGCCGGTCATCATCCCGCTCGAGGACCTGATCCAACCGGGGTCGGAATGGGAGAACCCGGCCCCGCTCATCAAGAAGCTGCTCAGCTCCTACCGGCGCACTCTCGGCCGCCACCAGCACCCACTGGAGGAATACCAATACGTCCACGCGGCCTACAAGATGGTCGGCGTCGGCAGCGTCGGGACCCGCTGCTATATCATGCTGATGCTCGGCCGCGATCATAACGACCCCCTGTTCCTGCAGGTCAAAGAGGCGCAGGCCTCCGTGCTCGAACGCTTCCTGCCCAAGAGCACCTACTCGCACCACGGCGAGCGCGTCGTCGCGGGACAGCGGCTCATGCAGGCCGCGACCGACATCTTCCTTGGCTGGCAGCACATCAAAGGGCTCGACGGCGTCACCCGTGACTACTACGTGCGCCAGTTCCAGGACTGGAAGGGCAGCGCGGACGTGGACAGCCTGCTCGTGCCCGGAGCAACTCTGTACTCCCGCATCTGCGGAGCAACCCTCGCCCGCGCGCACGCCCGGTGGGGTGACCGCATCGCCATCTCCTCCTACCTCGGCAAGGGCGATGTCTTTGACCGGGCCATCGCCGACTTCTCCGCGGCCTACGCCGACCAGAACGAGCGGGACTACGCTGCGTTCAGCGCCGCCGTTGACTCGGGGCGGCTGGTAGCCAGAACCGGACTGTAGCGCCTCCGTCCGGGCTGGTCAGTCTTCAGCTCCGAGATAGCTCCAGACCTGCGGGAAGTTCCCGATGCCGAGGGCCCGGCAGATCTTCTGCGCGGCCATGCAGACGGCCTCGGTGAAGGTGGGGAACGCGAGCTGGAGCTCGGCGACTTGCTCGATGGTCATGCCGGCGGCCATGCACGCGGCGACCGTTTGCACGGTCTCGGCTGAGTACTCGCCAAGCACGTGAGCGCCGAGGATGGTGTGCGTCCGGCGGTCCGCGATCAGCTTGCAAAAGCCGTCAGGCCGACCGTCGGCGACCGGCCGGAGCAGGTCATCGTAGCGGGCGACACCGACTATCACGTCGTGCTGCTCCGCGGCCTGGGCCTCGGTGAGGCCTACCCTTCCGTATTCCGGGTCGGTGAAGCTGCCGCTGGGGACCACGTCGTAGCTAGCGTGCCTGGTGGCTCCGAGGATGGCGTTCGTGGCCGCGATCCGGCCTTCCATCCTGGCGGTCTGCACGACCATCGACCGGCCGTTGACATCGCCGGCGGCGAAGATGTGCTCCACGTTCGTGCGCAGGTAATCGTCGACGGGGATCGCGCCGGGCGTGGCGTGCACGCCGGCCGCCGCCAAGGCCAGCTGGCCCAGGCTGGCGGGCCAGCCGACGGCGAAGAACACGGCATCGGCGATCATGTGAGCTGGTGCCTGGCCGCTGCGGTAGTCGACGCGGATGGCCCCGCCGTCGGCGACGAGCGCCTCCACCCGCGTGTCGGTGTACACGTTCATGTCCCGGGCGCGGAAGGCGCGGATAAGCTCGGCCGAGACGCTGGCGTCCGCGGCGGGGACCAGGACCGGCCCGGCCTCGAACAAAGTGACGACTGTGCCCAGGTCGTCGAAAATGGACGCGATCTGGCAGCCGGTGTCGGCGCCCCCGACCACCGCGACCCGGCGCGGGAGGCTGGCCAGGGACGGGATGTCCTCGTAGGTGAGCGCGAGGTCAGCGCCGGGGATCCGGAGCCGGCCGGCGTGACCGCCGACGGCCAGGATGATCCGGTCGGCGGACCAGGCGCCCGCTCCGTCGGCGGCCAGCGTGTGCGGGTCAGTGAAGCCGACCGGGCCGAGGTCCTCCACCAGGTCGATCCGGTGCTGGCGCAGATGGCCGGCCATGTCCTTCTTGTCGTGAGCGTAGCGGGCCACCCGTTCGCTGTTGGCCACCACGGCAGGAAGGTCCGGGACCGGGGGCGGGCCCTCCAGGCCGAAGGTGGCCCAGGAGGACCAGTCGCGCGCTAGCCGGGCCGCGCGCGCCAGCGTTCGCACCGGCGCCGGGCCGCGGTTGAGGCTGGTACCGCCGACCTGGCCTGCCTCGAGCAGGGTAACCCGGGCGCCAAGCTCGCGGGCCTGGAGGGCAGCGGTGACCCCGGCCGGGCCGCCGCCCACCACCACCAGGCTGGTCTCAGAGTTCATCGCCTGATCCCAGTGAGCGCCTCGCCTCGGCGCTGAGCCGCTCGTCCGCCCTCAGCGATCGAGGGGAACGGGCTTCCCCGCAGGGTCGACCGGCTCGACGGCCGGCTCGCGGTCAGTTCTCCAGTCACCGCGGATACGCTCCCGCCCGTCACGAGGTGTTCAGGCGACCAGCAAAGGCGAAAGCTGCCGCGAGGTCCCTCTGGATGCCATCATGAGCTGCTGGGCAGCATTATCTGCCCAGCCCAAGATGCGCGGAATCATCCCGTGCGGGTGAAGCGCGCCGCTGACGCGCGTTCCTCGATGCGCTGAGTCGGCCGGCCGCGCATCACCCGCTTGGGGGGAGGTTACCGGCCGCGGCGCGGGGGATGATCATGGCACGACGGTAGCGTCCGGGGACAGCAGCCGGTCGGCCAGAGAGCACCTACGCGATTACCAGAGAGCACCTACGCGATTACGAGACCGTCGGCGCGATCACCAGGAGCATCACCATGGACAGCGCGAACGAGTTCCATGCCGGAAGCGCCCGGGCGCCGAGGATCGAGCCCGACGGGCCTCATTCGTCGCCCGTTGTGCCCGATCCGGCCTCGCTCACCGCCGAGGAGGGACGGCTGCGGGAGGCCCGGGCGGGCGTCCCGTGGCGTGCCTGGGGACCGTACCTCAGTGAGCGTCAGTGGGGGACGGTCCGGGAAGATTACAGCGACAACGAAGACGCCTGGTCGTACTTCAGTCATGACCAGGCGCGGTCTCGCGCGTACCGGTGGGGCGAGGACGGCATTGCCGGGATCAGCGACGACAAGCAGCGGCTGTGCCTGGCGCTTGCGCTGTGGAACGAGCGAGATCCCATCTTGAAGGAACGCCTGTTCGGCCTGACGAACGCCGAGGGCAACCATGGTGAGGACGTGAAGGAGTACTACTTCTACGTCGATAACCTGCCTACCCACAGCTACCAGCGCTACCTCTACAAGTACCCGCAGGCCGAGTTCCCCTACAACGAGCTGGTGGCGGTGAACCGGGCCAGGTCAACGCATGAAATGGAGTACGAGCTCATCGACACGGGCGTCTTTGCCGACGACCGTTATTTCGACGTCGAGGTCGAGCACGCCAAGGCCGGCCCCGAAGACATCTTCTGCCGTGTCACCGTGCACAATCGCTCGTCGCAGGACGCGGCGCTGCACGTGCTGCCCACGCTCTGGTTCCGCAACGTGTGGTCATGGGAAAACGGTGAGCCTAAACCCCGGCTCGCTCGCGTCGAGGCGGCACATCCGGTCGTCCGGGCCGAGCACCACAAGACTGGCGTTTTCTACCTCCACGCCGAGCCAGAAACGGCCCTGCTGTTCTGTGAGAACGAGACGAATACAGCGCGTGTATTCGGCGCCGAGCCCGCGACGCCCTTCGCCAAGGACGGCATAGGCGACCACCTCCTGCACGGCGCGGACACCGTCAATCCCGACGGCGAGGGGACCAAGGTGGCGGCACACGTCCGGCTGGTCGTGCCAGGCGGCGGGCAGGCCGCGATGCTCGTCCGGCTCACTCGTGAAGGCCCGGACGAGCTGACGGCACCGTTTGCCGGCGCGGATGAGCTGATCGCAGCGCGGCGGGCCGAGGCGGACGAGTTCTACGACGCCATCACGCCCCCGGCCGTCACCGGCGATGCGAAGGCGGTCATGCGCCAGGCCCTGGCGGGGATGCTGTGGTCCAAGCAGTGCTATTACTTCGACGTGGACCGCTGGCTGCGTGAGCGCCACCTCCACCCGCTGCGTTCTCCGGCCAGGCGGGGGACCCGCAACGAGTCGTGGTTCCACATGTTCAACCACGACGTGGTGTCCATGCCGGACAAGTGGGAGTATCCGTGGTACGCCGCCTGGGACCTGGCGTTCCACTGCATTCCGCTGGCCATGGTCGACCCCGACTTCGCGAAAAGCCAGATCGATCTGATGCTCTCCCGGGAATATCTTCACCCCGGGGGTCAGATGCCCGCCTATGAGTGGAACTTCGGCGACGTAAACCCCCCGGTGCACGCCTTCGCGGCTCTGTTCCTGCAGAACCTGGAGGTCGACCTCGGCGAGGTAGACCTGCCATTCCTGCAGGAGAGCTTCGCGAAGTTGCTGCTGAACTTCACCTGGTGGGTGAACCGCAAGGATCCCTCCGGCCACAACGTGTTCGAAGGCGGCTTCCTCGGCCTGGACAACATCGGCGTGTTCGACCGTAGCGCGCCCCTGCCCACCGGCGGGCGGCTGGAACAAGCGGACGGCACGGCCTGGATGGCGATGTTCAGCCAGAACATGCTCGAGCTGGCCCTGGCTCTGCTGCCGTACGACAAGACCTATGAGGAATTCGTGCTCAAGTTCGTCGAGCGCTTCTTCTGGATCGCCGCCGCCGTGGACCCGATCGGCGATCACCCCGACGAGATGTGGGATGAGGAGGACGGCTTCTTCTACGACGTGCTGCGGCTGCCCGACGGCATCGGAATGCGAATGAAGGTGCGTTCCCTGGTGGGCCTGCTGCCCATCTGCGCCACCACCGTGATCGAGGCCGACCTCCTCGACCGTTATCCGCAGATCACCGCGCAGGTGCGTGCCTTCATCGAGCGCAATCAGGACCTGCTGGTCAATATCGCCGACCCGTCCGTGCCCGGCGTCCAGGGCCGGCGGATCCTGTCCCTGGTGAACGAGGACAAGCTGCGCCGCATCCTAGCCCGGATGCTGGACGAGGAGCGCTTCCTCGGCCCGCACGGCATCCGCTCGATCTCACGCTGGCACCTTGACCATCCCTATACCTTCGACGTGGCCGGGACCGAGTACCGGGTGCAGTACGAGCCGGCCGAGTCGACCACCGGGATGTTCGGCGGCAACTCCAACTGGCGCGGGCCGGTCTGGTTCCCGATCAACCTGCTTCTGATCCGGGCCCTGATCCAGCACTACCGGTACTACGGCAACGACCTGAAGGTCGAGTGCCCGACCGGCTCCGGGAAGATGATGACGCTGTTCGAAGTGGCCCAGGAGCTGACGCGCCGCCTCGCCAACACCTTCCTGCGCGACAGCGACGGGCAGCGCCCCGTCTATGGCGGAACCAAGCTCTTCCAGGACGACCCGCACTGGCGTGACCTCATCCTGTTCTACGAGTATTACCATGGCGACAATGGGGCCGGGCTCGGAGCCTCCCACCAGACCGGCTGGTCCGGCCTGGTGGCCAGGATGATCCAGAGCATCGGCCAGTTCGACGCGGATACCGTCCTCGAGGATCGCCAGTGGCCGATGGCCCGGCCGTACCGTCGCCTCGCCGCCGCACCCATGCCCGACGTCAGCACGGCTCGAGAATCCCGCGGCGTGACCGAATCACCTCCCTGACCGCAAGCAGCAGACCTGGCCGTATCCGTAAGCGGCAACCCGGCCGTATCCGTTTACCGAGCAAGGCTCGTTTTATAGCTATGAGCGATCATCCGGTGGCCCCGAGTAAGCCCTCTCTGGCCGACAAGATCGATATCGAGAAGGCTCATCCGCTGCCATGGAAGACGGTGGCCAAGCGCGCCGTGGTGGTCGCCGTCGCCGGCCTCTCCATCTACCTCGTATTCCCGGCGATTACCGAAGTGCTCGCATCCTGGCCACGTCTGTCGACCCTGCACCCCTGGTGGCTCGCCGCGGCGATCGTGGCCGAGATCGCCCACTTCACCTGCACGTTCGCGTTGCAGCGCCTGGCGCTGCGGACCAAGGCGTGGTTTCCTGTCATCACGTCCCAGCTGGCCGGCAACGCGATCAGCCTCATCATGCCGGGAGGGGCGGCGCCGGGCGCTGCGCTCCAGTTCCGGATGCTCGCCACCAGCGGGCAGGACATGAGCTCGACGGTGGGCGGGCTGGCCGCGTTCTCTCTGCTCGGCGTGGGGGGTCTGCTCGCCCTGCCAGTCTTCGCTCTTCCGGTCGTCCTGCTGGGCGCGCCGACCAGCCGCGGGCTGGTGAACGCGGCGATTCTGGGGGCCATCGGGTTCGTGGTCTTCGCCGCGCTCGGCGCGGTCGTGCTAGCCTACGACGCCCCGCTCCGCTGGGTCGGCCGGGCCGCGCAGCGGGTCGTGAACTGGGTGTTGCGCAAACGGCCGCCGCGGGCAAACCTGGATGAAACCCTTCTGTCGGAGCGCGACAAGATCCGGGCGGTGCTGGGCCAGCAGTGGTGGCAGGCGCTGCTGCTGTCCGCCGGGCGCCTGGCGTTCGACTACCTCTGCCTGCTGTTCGCGTTGCGGGCCACTGGGAGCCGCCCGCGTCCGTCGCTGATCCTGGTGGCCTACGCCGTGGCCGGAATCGTCGGGATGATCCCGGCCACCCCCGGCGGTCTCGGGCTCGTGGAGGCGAGCCTGACCGGGCTGCTCGTGCTGGCCCAAGTGAACTCCAGCCAGGCCGTGCTGGCGACGCTCACCTACCGGCTCGCCTCCTACTGGCTGCCACTGTGCGCCGGACCGATCGCTTACGGCCTGTTCCGGCTCAGGTACCGCAGCCGGAACAGGCCGCCCAGCGTGGCGCAGACGTGACCTTTCCTCGGGCCGCGCGTTCTCATGAGGCCAGGATCTTGGCCTTCTGCTGCTCGAACTCCTGGGCCGTGATGACCCCGCGGTCGCGCAGGTCGGCGAGCGAGGTCAGCTGGTCGGCCGTATTCGAACCCGCGGCCTCCCGGATGTAGCTGCGGGCTGCCGCGTCCTGCTGCTGCGCCTGCTGTGCGGCCCGCTCGTGCATCTCGCCGCCGCGGGCGATCAGGTAGACCAGGACACCGATCAGCGGGATGAACAGCACGAACAAGAACCACAGCGCCTTGGCGAAGCCCCCCAGGTCGTGGCTGCGGAAGATGTCGATGAAGACATAGATCAGGATCCAGATCCAGATGACCCAGAGGAAGATCTCGAAGATCGTCCAGAACGCACCGAGCAGCGGATAGGAATAGGAACTAGCGAGCGCCGGCATAGTGTCTCCGTTAGCGGTAAGGACGCATTTCGAGCGCCATGGATCGGGAAATTACTTCGGCGAGGGTGGACGCTACTCCTGCCTTGGCCGGACCAGCAACTAAAGGTCAGCCGAAATCCGGGTCTTGTCCACCCACCCAGATCGTCACATGGCGGCCGCTCCGTCGCCTCACCCGGCGCGGATGACCCGGACCAGCACTTATTTCCCGGCTGCCATCCTCACCCGGTGACCGCGGCCGGCGGCCCGGGCCGTTCGGCCAGCGCCTCGCGGGCCTCGTCCGCCAAGGGCGGGAACAAGTCGTCCATGGCCAGCACGTGCTTGAGCGCCTTGCCGTACGCGGTGTCGTAGGCCTGCGTCTCCGGCACGGCGACATCCGGTATGACGCCGGTACCCTGCCAGTTCGTGCCGGTGACCGGGTTGATCGAGCGGGCGAACGGTATCGCGATGTGCACGGCGGCGCTGACCGGAAACGGCCGGGTCGGGTGGGCGCCCCCGCCGGTCGTCTCGCCGATCACCTCCGCCCGGCCTAGAGCCTGCAGCGTGTAGGCGAAGTCCTCGCCGCCGGAAAACGTCCGGCTGCTGGTCAGCACGTAGACGGGCCGGTCGAGGTAGCGCGGGCCCGGCACGTAGGGCAGCGCCCAGAACTGATGCGTCTCACCGGTATCGGCCCGGAAGATGTCGTTGAGATGAGTGGGCGGCTGCTCATCGACCAGGTGGCTGCACCAGTAGACGACGCCCTCTGGTGCGCCGCCTCCGTTACGTCGCAGGTCGATGAGGAGCGCGTAGGTGCCGGCGACCAGCTCCATCGCCGCCGAGATGGCCGGCCCCGCGTTGGCCGGGACCGGGACCCGGCGCACGTCGAGGTAGCCGACGTTGCCGTCCAGCCGCTCGACCCGGTGGATGCCGAAGTTGTCCAGCCGTCCCATCTGGCGCATGGCCAGCCGCCTGGCCTCGTGACCTTTGGGCCGATCCAGGTCGGGCCCGGGACGGCGCCCGCGCCCGCCAGGCCCGCCGCCCGGGCCTGGCCCGCCGCCCGGGCCGGGGCCGCCGCCGAGTCGCAGCGCCAGGTGCTTGTCCTCGCAGACTTCCTGCAGGTGGCGGGTGACCAGGTCGGCGAGCGTGATCTCGTCCAAGCGGTCGTATTCGCCCGCGGCGAGCCTGGCCTCGACCGCGGTGGCGGCGCGGTCGGCCAGCTCGGGAAAGACGTAATTGGCGCGCAGCAGCGCCAGCGCCGTCGTCACGATCTCGCGGCCGGACATCTGCCCGGCGGCCACCGACCCGTCGTCGGGCATCAAGATCCGCGGCACCGGCATCGCGGCCGCGGCCGGGTCGAAGGTGAACTCGAGCAGCCGCGCCGCGGGCAGCCGGAGCGAGAGCTCGCGCCGGAGCGTGTCCATGCCCGCCTGATGGGCGTCCTGCCAGGCGGCCAGGGCCTGGTCGTAGTCTTCCCCCTCTCCCGGCGGCGGCAGGAACACCCGCACCATCAGCTGTCCCGGCTCGATCGCCGGATCGTCGCCGTGCTGCAGCAGCACGGCCCGCTGCACCGAGCCGAGGGCGAAGCGCTCCCTCATCTCATGGTTGATGACCCGTTGAACCTGATCAAGCTCGGCCCGATCCACGTCGGCCTCCATCCCCGGTTATCCTCTCAACGTCGGCCGCCGTCGGCCGGGTTCCAGGTCGGCCAAGGTGCCGCCAAATGTCAGTGGTCTCTGCTGGAATGCCAGTGTGAGCAATGCCAGTGTGAGCAATGCCAGTGTGAGCAATGCCAGCCTGACCAATGCCGGTGCCGCCCATGCCGCGGTGATCACGGGCCTGGACCGCGCGGGCCAGATCGGCCCGGTTCAGCTGGCACGGCTGCTGCGGCTGCCCGAGCCTACGCCGGAGCAGGCCGCGGTGATCGCCGCGCCGCTGGGGCCGCTGGCGGTCATCGCGGGGGCCGGCTCGGGCAAGAGCGAGACGATGGCGGCGCGGCTGGTCTGGCTGGTCGCCAACGGGATGGTCCGCCCGGACCGGGTGCTCGGGCTCACCTTCACCAGGAAGGCCGCGGCCGAGCTCGCCGACCGGGTCCGCTCCCGGCTGGAACGCCTGCGCCGGGCGGAGCTGAACGGCAGCGAACCGGGCCGGGCCGGGTCCGGTGACCCCTTCGACGGCGATCCGGCGATCGGGACCTACCACGCCTACGCGGGCCGGCTGGTCAGCGACAACGCCCTGCGCGAAGGGCTCGAGCCGTCCATGCGGCTGATCACGCCGGCGTTGTCCTGGCAGCTCGCGGCGGGCATCGTGGCCGCCTACGACGGGCCGATGGACGAGATCACCTGGACTCCGCAGACGGTGACCGCGGCCGTGCTCGAACTGGCCGGGGACTTGGCCGAGCACCTGCGCGAGCCCGGAGACGTCACCGCCGTGGGGGCGTGGCTCGCGGCGGAGCGGGACGGGTTGCCTGGGCGGGTACCGGCGTCCGTTCGGAAAATAATCGCAACGCAGCAGGCCAGGGAGCAGTTGCTGCCGCTGGTCGAGCGGTACGCGGCGGCCAAGGCGGGCCGCGAGGTCCTTGACCACTCCGATCAGGTGGCCCTGGCGGCCCGGATCGCCAGCAAGCACCCGGAGGTAGGGGCGGCCGAGCGGGGCCGTTACCAGGTGGTCCTGCTCGATGAGTACCAGGACACCAGCCATGCGCAGCTCGTGCTGCTGCGCTCGCTGTTCGGCGGCGGGCATCCGGTGACGGCGGTCGGGGACCCGTGCCAGTCCATCTACGGCTGGCGCGGCGCGAGCGCGGGGAACCTGCGGCGGTTCACCGTCGATTTCCCGGTGGTCGCCAGGGGCCGGCCGTTCGGGGCCTCGGCGTCCTCGGGTCCGGCTCCGGTGCTGCTGCTGTCGACCAGCTTCCGGAACTCCGCGCGAGTGCTCGACGCCGCGGCCGCCGTCCAGGAGGACCTGCGGTACGAGGCCCCCGACGTGCCGCGGCTGGTGTCCGGCCCCGACCGGGCGGACCGGGGGGCGGTCGCCTGCGCCCTGCTTGACACGGTGCTGGACGAGGCCGAATGGGTCGCCGGGCAGGCCGCCGCGCTGCTCGCGTCCGAGCCTGGCTGCGCGCCGGACGGGCAGCCGTGGCCGGACCGGCGTCCGGCCGGGGTGCGGCCGTCGGACATCGCGGTGCTGTGCCGGAAGCGATCGCAGTTCGTGCCGCTGCGGCGGGCCATCGAGGCCCGCGGGATCCCGGTCGAGGTGGTGGGGCTCGGCGGCTTGCTCGTCGTGCCCGAGGTGCAGGACGTGGTGGCGACGCTGCGGGTGCTGCACGACGCGGGCGCCTCGGACGCCCTGGCCCGGCTGCTCACGGGGCCGCGCTGGCGGATCGGACCGCGCGACCTGGTCGCGCTCGGCCGCCGCGCCCGGGTGCTGGTCCGCGGCGAAGGCGACCGGCGGGAAGCCGGCCGGGGACCCGCCGAGGCGGATCCGCTCGCTGAGGCGATCACCGACCTGACCGCGGAGACCGGCAGCCTGGTGGAGGCGCTCGATGACCTGGGTGACGCGAGGGCTTACTCCGCGGTCGGCTACGCCCGGATGCACGCGCTCGCGGGCGAGCTGAGGCGGCTGCGCGCGCACGTCGGGCGGCCGCTGGCCGACCTGGCCGCGGAGGCCGAGCGGGTGCTCGGCCTGGACATCGAGGTCGCCGCGCGGCCGGGCGCCGATCCGGTGGCCGCGCGCGCCGACCTGGACGCCTTCACCGACGTCGCGGCCGCGTTCACCGGCGAGGGCGCCGAGCCGACGCTGGGCGCGTTCCTGGCCTACCTGACGGCGGCCCAGCAGGAGGAGTTCGGGCTGGAGACCGGGCGGGTAGGCGAGTCCGATTCGGTCAAGCTGCTGACCGTGCACGCGGCCAAGGGCCTGCAGTGGCCGGCCGTGTTCGTGCCCGGCCTGGCGCTGGGGGAGCGGTCCCAGGTGTTCCCGGCCCGGCCCCGGATCTCCACCCGGTGGACGGACAACGCCCGGCTGATCCCGTTCAGCCTGCGCGGGGACGCCGGCGACCTACCAGAACTGCGCGGGCTCGACCCCACTTCGCTCGACGCCTTCGCCGACGCCTGCGCGACGCGTGACCTGGCCGAGGAGCGCCGGCTTATGTACGTCGCGACGACGCGGGCGGCGTTCTGGCTGGGGTGTTCGGGATTCTGGTGGGGCGAGGGCGGCACCAGCCGCCTTGGCCCTTCGCCGTTCCTGGCCGAAGTGCGGACCTCCGGCGCGGCGGAGGTTTCTGTGTGGGCGCCCGCACCCGACCCGGACGCGGAGAACCCCCTGCTGGCCTCGGCCGAGGTCGCGGACTGGCCCGCCACCCCGGCCGGCCGCCACTACCAGGCCGTCCGTGAGGCCGCCGCCCTAGTCGAGGAGATGCTCGCCCTATCAGCCGGGGGGACTCTACTAGCCGGGGGGGCGACCCCCCGAGACCCCCCCGATTCTGGGGGGACCCATCCCCCCAGACCCCCCTTGGGGGAGACAAGCCCCCCAGACGCCCCCTTGAGCTCCGCGGACGAGGAGCTGGTGGCGGCGTGGCGGCGGGACGCCGACCTGCTGCTCGCCGAGCGGGCCGAGCGCGGGAACGACGGCGTGACCGAGGTCGCGCTGCCCGCCCGGCTGTCCGTGTCCGCACTGGTGTCCCTCGCCCGCGACCCGGCCGAACTCGCCCGGCAGGTGCGCCTGCCCATGCCCCGTCCCCCGGCCCGGCAGGCGCGCCGCGGCACCGCCTTCCACCGCTGGCTGGAGCAGCGGTACGGTCAGCAGCTGCTCATCGACGACAGCGACCTGTTCGGCGGCCCGGACACCGACGCCGCGCCGGACGCCGACGACCTCGCCGAGCTGCGGGCCAGGTTCGAGCGCAGCCAGTGGGCCGACCGCTGGCCGCGGGCCGTCGAGGTGCCGTTCGAGACGCTGGTCGGCGACCGGCTGGTCCGCGGCCGGATCGACGCGGTGTTCGCCGCCAGGGACGGCAGCTTCGACGTGGTCGACTGGAAGACCGGCACCCCGCCCAGGACCGAAGCAGAACGGCACGCCATCTCGGTTCAGCTCGCTGCCTACCGCCTCGCCTGGGCGACGCTGGCCGGGGTGCCGGTCGCGGCGGTGCGAGCGGCCTTCTACTACGTGGCGCACGATCAGACGGTCCGGCCCGCCGACCTGCTCGACGAGGCGGGCCTGGCCGCGCTGATCGAGCAGGTCCCGACCTAACTTCGGCCTAGGGATGCTCGGAAACCAGCACGGCCCGGGTCCGGGGCTCCAGGGCCTCGAAGACGTGCGGCGCGTCGCCCGGGTAGCAGATGTAATCGCCCGGGCCGAGCTCGGCCACCTCGCCGGCCGCGCCGACCAGGGCCCGGCCCGCGCTGATCACGACGTGCTCGACCACGCCGGGTGAATGCGGCTGCGAAGCCCGGGCGTGCCCGGGCTCGGCCGCGATGCGGTACACGTCGCGCCGGACCCCCGGCGGGCCGGCGGTGAGCAGCGTGGCCTGGTAGTCGGCCTGCGCCGCGGCGACCGTCGGGCCCTCTTGCGCCCTGATCACCTGGGTGCGCGGACGCGGCGGGTCGAGCAGCCGGGAGAACGGCACGTCAAGCGCGACGCAGATCGCCCACAGCGTCTCCAGGCTTGGGTTACCGGTGCCTGACTCCAGCTGGGACAGCGTGGACTTGGCGATCCCGGCGCGGCGGGCGACCTCGGTCAGGGAGAGCCCGGTCCGCTGCCGCTCCCGGCGCAGTGAGGTGGCCACCTGCGCCACCAGGCCCCGAGTCGGCGACTCCCCGGCCGGGTCGGTGTTCGTCATATAAGTCCACCGTTCGTTTTGACGAACGACTCCTGGATGCCCACAATAGGCTTCATGAGTTCGATACGAAGAACTCTAGAGGGCAGCGTCCGGCGCGACATCGCGCTCACCTGCCTGGCCGTGCTGTTCATCGGCCTGTCCTACGGGGCCATCGCGGTCGCCTCCGGGCTCCCGCTGTGGCTGCCGATCGCGCAGAGCGTGTTCGTGGTAGCCGGCTCCTCTGAGTTCCTGTTTATCGGGATCGTGGCCGCCGGCGGCAACCCGATCGCCGCGGCGCTGGCCGGGCTCGGCGTGAACGCCCGCCACCTGCCCTACGGCCTGGCGCTACCCCCGGATATCACCGGCCGCGGCTGGCGGCGGCTGGCCGGCACCCACCTGATGAACGACGAGACCGTCGTGTTCGCCCTGGCCCAGCCGGACTACCCGCGCAAGCGCGCCGCCTACTGGCTCTGCGGCCTCGGCGTGTTCGTCGCCTGGTCCGGCGGCGCCACCGGAGGCGCCCTGATCGGCAGCGCGGTGCACGACACCGACGCGTTCGGCCTGGACGCCATGTTCCCCGCGGTGATCCTGGCCCTGATCGTTCCGTCGCTGCGTGACCGCGCCACGCTGCGGGCTGCCGCGGTCGGCGCCGTCATCGCGCTGGCCGCCGCCCCGTTCCTGCCCGCCGGCCTGCCCGTCCTGCTCGCCCTCGCCGCGGTCCTCCTCCTGGCCCGAGAGCGCCCCGCCGGAGAGCGCCCCGCCCCGTGAAGGACACCACGCTGGTCGTCGCGGGCATGGCCACGCTCGCCGCCGGCACGTACGCCATCCGCCTCGCCGGCCCGGCGCTGCGCTCCCGGATCAGCTTCCCGCCACGGGCCGCCAAGCTGCTCGAGGCCGCCGCCGTGATCCTGCTCGCCGCCCTGGTGGCCACCACGGCGCTGACCCAAGGCCACGCCTTCTCCGGCCTCGCCCGCCCGGCCGGCGTCCTGGTCGCCGGCGTCCTGGCCTGGCGCAAGGCCCCGTTCCTGGTCGTCGTCCTCGCCGCCGCGGCCACCACCGCCCTACTCCGTCTGCTCGGCGTGCACTTAACGACCGGTGCCCTAACCCTGTAGGTACCGTTCCACCGTCTCGACCTTGGCCGTGAGCGCCCCGGTCACCCCTGGCCTGACGTCCGCCTTGAGCACCAGGCTGACCCGCGGCGCCTGGGCCGCGACCGCGTCCACGGCCCGCTTCACCACCGCCATGACCTCGTCCCACTCGCCCTCGATGGTGGTGAACATGGCGTCGGTCCGGTTCGGCAGCCCGCTGTCCCGCACCACCCGGACCGCTTCGGCCACCGCCTCCCCGACCGCCTCACCAGTCCCGATCGGCGTCACAGAAAACGCAACAAGCAAGGCCCCGCCCCTCTCGCCAAGTTCAAAATCTCATGTACGGAACGGACCCTAGTTCATGCCCACGGCCACCTTCCCCGCCCCCTGGGCAGGCCGGGACCCTGGCCCTAGCGGATGACAGGCCGGGACCCTGGCCCTAGCGGGTGAAGCGCCACAGCCCAGGCCCTAGACCCGCGATGGCCGCCCAGGCGTGAAGCACACCGCATCTTGAAGCGCCAGCGCGATCCGCTGGCGACGATCGATCCCACCGCACCGACATAGAAAAGTTATGAAAATGCCTGATCAGATCGGCTTGCTTAGTGAACTTTGTGGCCAACCGCACCAAACAGGCCACACAATGACGGCATGACCGGTTCTCTCCTCACCACCAGAGACACCACCAGAGACACGGCCAGAGACACCGCCAGAGATACGGGCGCAGAAGCCGCCCTGGACGTCGCGGTCAGGCCGGATCCGCTGCTGTCCGTGTCCGGGCTGAGCGTCAGCTACGGCCGGGTGCGGGCCCTGGACGAGATCGATCTGGACGTCCGCAGCGGTGAGCTCGTCGCGCTCGCGGGCGAGAACGGCGCGGGCAAGACCACCCTGGTCCGCTGCATCGCCGGGGACGTGGTTCCGGCGACCGGTGAGATCTTCTTGGCGGGCAAGCGCGTGCCGTCCGATCCGGCCGGCGCGGCCAAGCGCGGGATCGCCGTGGTGTGGCAGGACCTGGCGCTGTGCGACAACCTGGACGTGGCGGCCAACATCTTGCTCGGCCAGGAGTCGCGGCGGCTGATGCGGTCGGACACCCGCTTTCACGCGGCCGCCGCGGAGCTGCTGAGCTCGCTGCGGATCCCGCTCCGGGACACCACCCTGTCCGTTCGCTCGCTGTCCGGCGGGCAGCGCCAGCTGGTGGCGGTGGCGCGGGCTATGGGCCGCAGGCCGCGGCTGCTGGCCCTAGACGAGCCGACGGCGGCGCTCGGCGTGAAGGAATCGGCGCAGGTCGAAGAGCTGATCATGGGCCTGCGCGAGCAGGGCACGACGATCCTGCTGGCCTGCCACGACATCGACCAGATGTTCCGGCTGGCCGACCGCGTGGTGGTGCTGCGACAGGGCCGGATCGTGGCCGACCTGCGCCCGGCTGACACGCACCCCGACGACGTGGTGGCGCTGCTCTCGGGTCAGCAGATCGACAGCTCCGCGCGCCGCCAGCTCACCCGGTTGCAGGGGCTCACCGACCGCCTGGTCTCGGCGGATCCGTCGTCGAGCCTGTCGCTGATCCTGTCCGCGCTCGGATCGGCGCTCTCCAGCGAGCGGCTGTGCATTCACCTGGTCTCGGACCGGACCCTGTTCTGCGCGGCGTCGCTTGGCTTCGCCCCGGGCGAGCTGGACCCGTGGACCAGGCTGCCGTTCGGCGCCGGCGGCGGCCCGGTGGGCCTGGCCGCGGCCGACGAGCGGCCCGTCATCGCCGATAACGTGCGGGCCGGCGCGGTCTGGCGGAGTTTGCGCGATCTGGCCAAGACGGTGAAGGTGGCCGGTTCGTGGTCGGTTCCTGTGCTCGGGCCGAGCGGGCTGAGTGGGGTTATCACGGTGTTCCGCGCCGAGGACGGGGCGCCGCAGCGGGACGAGCTCGATCTGGTCACCGTCTACGCGGGTTACGCGGCCAGCGCCATCGAACGTGACCGGCTGCTTGAGGCGGTGACGACCAGGAACCGCGTACTCGAAACGATCAGGGAGATGCTGGAGACGCTGGCGGGTCCGGTTCTGGTCTGCGAGGGCCTGGTCGTCGCGCTCCAGTCGCTGCGCCGTGGCCTGCAGGCCGAGGAGGTGGCGCTGATCACCCAGCCGGCTGGCCAGCCGACCCGGTGGCGCGCCTACGCCGGGCCGCTTGGCACCGATCCGTCGTCCGCCACGCCGTCGCTGCGCGAAATGGCCGGAAGCGCGCTGTCCAGCTCGCACCCGGACGGTGTCGCCCGGCAGTTGCAGAGCAGCCGCAGGCAGCGGGCCCGGGCGGTGGCCTTCATGGCGGCCGGCGGCCCCACCGTGCTGATCGCCAGCTGGCGGCGGGTGCCGCCCACCAAGGAAGAGACGGCGCTGATGGAGGACGCGGCGAACTCGCTCCGCCTCGCGCTCGAACGCGAGGAAGCGGGCCACGCGCACCAGGAGGCGACGGCCATGCGCCAGTCGCGTGAGCTCCAGCGTGGTTTCCTCTCCCGGCTCAGCCACGAGCTGCGGACCCCGCTCACGGCCATCAGGGGGTACGCATCCAGCCTGCTGCAGCCGGACGTGACCTGGGATCGCGACTCCCAGCAGCGCTTCCTCGACCGGATCGCCGCGGAGTCGGCGCGGCTCGGCCGGCTGGTCGATGACCTGCTCGACTTCTCCGCGATCGAGTCGGGCATCATGCGCCTGCAGCGGGACTGGTGTGACATCCGGCTGGTGCTGGAGGCGGCGATTGCCTGCCTGCCGCCGGGCAACGCGGAATCGGTCCCGCTGAACTGCGACGCTCACCTGCCCGTGGTGTGGGCCGACCATGACCGGATGGAGCAGGTCTTCGTGAACCTGCTGAACAACGCGTTCGGTCACAACCCGCCCGGGACCCGGGTCACGGTCACGGTCACGGCCGATCCGGACCAGGTAGTCATCAGCGTGCGGGACGACGGCCGCGGCCTGCCGCCGGAACTGGCCACCGCGCCGTTCGAGCCCGCTCGCCGCTCGCGCCCCACCAGCGGGACCGGCAGCGGGACCGGCAGCGGGACCGGCAGCGGGACCGGCAGCGGGAAGTAACCGCAAGAGCGCGGAGCCGGCCTGGGCCTGTCCATCGCGAAGGGAATCGTGCAGGCTCACGGCGGCCGGATCGAGCTGAGCCCGATTCCCCCGCTGTCCCAGGGCACCTGCTTCACCGTGTCCCTGCCCGTCGAGGCCGAGATCCTCGAGACCAGCCGGACGACCGGGCCCCCGGCTCTGCTGGGTCCGGTAAGTCAGCTGGGCGTTGACCGAAGCACGGATCTTGGAGGGTCACGGAATGACAACGACGACTGAGGCCGCTCGCAAGACCTGCGCCCTGGTGGTGGAGGACGACCCCAACATCGTGGACCTGATCCGGTCCAACCTCGCGGTGCGTGGCTTCGACACCGTGGTGAGCGTGGACGGGATGCGCGCGCTCCAGCTGCTGGAGACCGAGGACCCGGACATCGTCCTGCTCGACCTGATGCTCCCCGAAGCCGACGGATTCGACCTCTGCCGCCAGATCCGCGAGCGTTCGCCGGTGGCCATCATCGTGGTGTCGGCCCGCGGCGGCGAGCGGGACAAGGTGACCGCACTGCACATGGGCGCCGACGACTACATGACCAAGCCGTTCAGCATCGAGGAGCTGCTGGCCCGCATTACCGCGACGCTGCGCCGCACCCGGCCGGCCGCGCCCACCGAGCAGCAAGCGCCGCCGGTCATCGTGGTCGGCGACGTGGCCATCGACCTGGCCCTGCAGCAGGTGTGGCGCGGCGGACAGCCGGTGCACCTGACCCCGACCGAGTTCGCCCTGCTGCGCGAGCTCGCGGTCAACCGGGGCAAGCTGCTGACCCACGCTCACCTGCTGCGCCGGGTGTGGGGCCACGGATACGAGACCGAGACCGAGTACCTGCGCGTCTACGTGCGGCGGCTGCGGGCCAAGCTCGAGGCGGAGGACAGCCCGCCGCTGATCCTCACCCAGCCCCGGGCCGGCTACCGGCTGGCCCCCGAGTGAGCGCCCGGGTAAACGCCAATGTGAGCGCAAACAATAACGTCTAGGTGACAAACGCGAACCAGAAAGAACACAGGATGATTGCTATTCACGGTATCTTCACGAAACCCCCCCGATGTTAAGGCCACGTTAATCGCCGGGGCTCTAAGGTCTTGGTTAAGACGCTAAGGCCGCGAAGTTCCGCCAGGTCAGCGAGTCAATCTCGGCTGCCTGGACGCGGACCCGTCGACCCTTCCTCTAATACACGAGGTGGTATGTATGATCAAAGTGGCCAGAAAAGGGGCTGCAGTAGCGTCAGTGTCGCTGGCCGTGTGCCTCGCCGCTGCAGCCTGCAGCAGTTCCTCATCCTCTAGCGCGAGCAGCAGTAGCAGCAGCAGCAGTTCCAGCTCCTCACCGGCGACGGTGTCTATTTCGATCACCTCGCTGAATCGGACCTTCTCCGCCATGACTGCGTTGAAGGCTCTTGCCGCGGCGGGCAAGGGAAACGTGGCCGCCATCCTTCCGGACACAGTTTCCTCGGCGCGGTATACCGAATTCGACGCACCGTACCTGCAGCAGGCGCTGGCGCTGGCGGGTCTGACGCCTTCCCAGTTCTCCGTGCAGAACGCGCAGGGCAGTGACGCCACCGAGCTTTCCGATGCCCAGGCGGCCATCACCAAGGGGGCCAGCGTCCTGATTATGGACCCGCTGGACTCCGGCGTCGGAGCGCAGATCGAGTCCTATGCGAAGTCGCACGGCGTCAAGGTCATCGACTACGACCGGCTGACCCTCGGCGGCAGCCGCCAGTACTACGTCAGCTTCAATAACGTCGACGTCGGCACGCTGATCGGCAAGGGCTTCGTGGCCTGCTCCGCGGCGGAGGGCGTCACCAAGCCGAACGTCCTGGTGATGAGGGGCGCACCAACCGACAACAACGCCACCCTGTTCGCCCAGGGGTACGACGCGGTGCTCGCGCCGTATTTCAGCAGCGGGAAGTACGTAAACGTCGGCACGCCCGCCGGAACCTGGGACCCGCCGACGGCGGAGAGCGAATTCCAGCAGGCGTACACGGCGCACAAGAACATCAACTCCGTCCTCACGCCGAACGACGAGAACGCCGCCCCGATCATCACCTACCTGCAGCGGGAGGGCATCAAGGCCAAGACCTTCCCGGTCACCGGGCAGGACGCGACCCTGGTCGGACTGCAGAACATCCTGTCCGGCTACCAGTGCGGCACCGTCTACAAGCCGATCTACATCGAGGCCCAGGCGGCCGTGGCGCTGGCCATGTTCCTGCGCGCGGGCAAGACCCCGCCGATGTCCCTGGTCAACGGCTCGACCACCGACTCACAAGAGCACGTCTCCGTGCCGTCGGTACTGGGCACGCCGGAGTGGGTCACCACGTCCAACATGAACTCGACCGTCATCGCGGACAATTTCGTGCCCGCTCAGCAGCTCTGCGTCGGCCAGTACGCAGCTGACTGCAAGGCCGCCGGAATCTCGGTATGACCTGGATGAACGACAGTAGGCGCGCCCGGTGACCACACCGAGCGCGGAAGGCGCCCGGCCCGCAGACGCGGGCCGGGCGTCCTCGCCCGACTCCCACGTGAGCGACGCCACGGACGGGGCAGACGCCATGGACACCCCCGACAGCACGGACCCGCAGGCCAGCACGGACCCGGTCGGCTCTGGCCCGCCCGCCAGCGACGGCGACCCGTCGGCCCCGCCACTGCTGCGCCTAGTCGATATCGGCAAGAGCTTCGGCCCGGTGCGCGTGCTGATCGGCATCAGCCTGGACATCCCCGTCGGTCAGGTGACGGCGGTCGTCGGTGACAACGGGGCGGGCAAGAGCACGCTGATCAAGACGATCTCCGGCATCTATAACCAAGATGAAGGCCAGATCCTCTGGCAGGGCCGCCAGGTCCACCTGCACACCCCGAAGGACGCCACCGATCTCGGCATCGCCACCGTCTACCAGGACCTGGCGCTGTGCGACAACCTGGACATCGTGGCGAACATGTTCCTCGGCCGCGAGGAAGTCAAGCACTTCCAGCTGGACGAGATCGGGATGGAGAAAGCCGCCAGGCAGACGCTGGCCGACCTGTCGGTGGTCACGGTCCGCTCGGTCCGCCAGGCGGTCGGCTCGCTGTCCGGCGGTCAGCGGCAGGCGGTCGCGGTCGCCCGCGCCGTGATGCGCCAGGCTAAGCTGGTGATCCTGGATGAGCCGACCGCGGCCCTTGGCGTCACCCAGACCCGCGTCGTGCTCGACCTGATCAAACGGCTGAAGAGTCAGAACATCGCGGTGATCGTCATCTCGCACAACCTGACCGATGTCCAGTCGGTGGCGGACCGGATCGCCGTGCTGCGCCTGGGCCGACTGGTCGCGGTCGGGCCGGCGTCGCAATACGACGCCGAGTCCATCGTCGACCTCATGACCACCGGTACCTCCAAGCGCCTCGCCGCTACGCCGGCCGAGCCCTCAGCAGGGGAGCTCCAGTGAGCACTGATGTCCAAGGGCCGCCCCCCGAGGCCAGCGAATCTGACGACGTCGCGTCCGAGGTTGCCCTCTCCTCCCCCGACGTCATCGCGGACTCGCTGGGCGAGTACGCCAAGATCTGGCTTACCCGCATTCGCAACGGCGACAGCGGCGCCCTGCCGGTCATCGGCGGCCTCATCGTCATCGTCATCTACTTCCAGGCCCGCAGTTCCCTGTTCCTGTCCGCCGGCAACCTGATCAACCTGGCCGGGCAGGCCGCCTGGATCGCGGTGCTAGGCATGGCCGAGGTGTTCGTCCTGCTGCTCGGTGAGATCGACCTGTCGATCGGCTATACCGCCCCCCTCGGCGCGACGTTCACGTGCTGGCTGCTGCTGCCGCCCCACCCCGCCCCGTGGCCGCTCGCGGTGCTGGTCGGCCTGGCCATCCCCGCGATCTTCAGCGGACTCGAGGGCCTCATCGTCACCCGGCTCCGGTTGCCGTCCTTCGTCGTGACGCTGGCCGGCCAGCTGCTGGCGCTCGGCTTGCTGCTTGAGGTCATGGACTCGGCCGCCCCCAGTGGCGGCGGGACCATCAGGCTGTACCCCGGTGTCCTGGCCGATATATATTCGGGCTCCCTCAGCCCGGTGGCCGGCTGGATCGTCATGGCGGCCGCCGTCGCGGGCGCCGGCGCGCTGTTCCTGGTGCGCGACAGCCGCCGGCGGGCGAGCAATCTCACCGCGCCGCCGCTGAGCGTCACCGTGCTGAAGATCGCCGCGATGGCGGTCGCGGGCGTGGTCGTGGTGCTGATCGGCAACACCAACCGCGGCGTCGGCTTCACCGTGGTGCGCGGTGTGCCGTGGGTGGTGCTTGTGGTCGTGGTGGTGGTCTTCGTCTGGAGCGTCCTGCTCGCCCGCACCCGGTTCGGCCGGTATATCTACGCCATCGGCGGCAACGCCGAGGCGGCCCGGCGGGCCGGTATCAGCCTGACCCGGATCCGGGTCCTCGCGTTCACGCTGTGCGGGCTGACCGCGGGCATCATGGGCATCATTTACACCTCCTACCTCGGCTCGGTCTCCACCGGCGTCCAAGGCGGCCAGCTGGTCCTGCTCGCCGTCGCCGCTGCGGTCATCGGCGGCGTCAGCCTGTTCGGCGGCCGCGGCAAGATGGTGGGCGCGTTGCTCGGCGGGATCATCGTCGCCGTGATCTACAACGGCCTGGAACTGCTCGGCTTGGGTGCCGCGCCCCAGTACATCTGGACCGCGGCGGTCCTGCTCGCCGCCGTCACCGTGGATACCCTAGCCCGCCGCCGGAGCACCACCGCCTGAATCCGCCCGCACCGCCGGCCGCCGACGCAACCGCTGCGACGCGTGCGGTAAAGAAAGGGCCTTATCCGAACGGGCCGTCGTGCATGCTCTGGCTAAGGTGGGCAGATACCCCTGGGAAGAAAGCGCGTGGATATGCCGCCGGGTTAGGAGTGCCGATGCGTCTTGCTGTCCTGTCGTCTGACGAGATGACCGCCGAGCAGGTGGACTTGTACCGGGAAATCCTGGCCGGCCCGCGCGGTCAGGGGCCGCGCGCGGTCCAGCTTTCCAACGGCGCAGGCGGCCTGGCCGGCCCGTTCAACGCGATGCTCTACGCGCCGGCCGTCGGCCATGCTCTGCAGGAACTCGGTACGGCGATCAGGTTCCGCACGAAGCTGACGCCGCGGATCCGCGAGATGGCGATCCTGGTGGTGGCGCAGGCCGCCGGCAGCGGTTACGAGCAGGCCTCGCACGAGGTGATCGGCCGCGACGCCGGGCTCACCGAATCGGAGCTCGACGCACTGAGCGCGGACACCGATCCCAAGTTCGCCGACGATCAGGAGAGCGCCGCGTACTCGGCCGCTCGCGCTCTGG
This sequence comes from uncultured Actinomycetes bacterium, assembly GCA_963758795.1. Lineage (GTDB taxonomy): Bacteria > Actinomycetota > Actinomycetes > Streptosporangiales > Streptosporangiaceae > Palsa-504. Next base: position 66,792 of record CAVWXG010000014.1, on the reverse strand, counting down.
CCGTCGCCGGTGACCTGGACGACCAGGAGTACGCCGCCGCGATCGCCGCCCTGGGCGAAGAGGGCTTGGTCGAGCTGTCCACGCTGATCGGCTACTACGCCACCCTGGCCCTGCAGCTGCGCATCTTCCGGGTGCCGGCGCCCACGCAGACATAAGACAGCTCCGGTACGTGGGAGCTGGAGCCTGTACCGGAGCTGTCATCCCCCCCTGTGGGATCACTGCCAACCTATCAGACCAGATCAGACCAGTCCAGCTCAGAGAAGAAACGTGTTCTGGTGGCTTTTGGTCTGCTAGGTTGGTCCTGTGGCCGAACATAAGAGAGTTAATGCCGATTTGCCGGAACCGGCATACCGGCAGGTCGCAAGGATCCTGACTCGCCGGATCGAGGCCGGGGAGTGGCGCAGCGGTCCCCTGCCCTCGGTCAAGGCCCTGCAGCAGGAGTACGGCGTGGGCCGGGACACCGTGCTGCACGCCCTGCGGCTGCTCCGCGACGGCAACGTGATCTTCACCGTCGCCAAGCGCGGCAGCTACGTGGCCCAGGACTGACCGCCCCGCTCGTCCACCTCCTCATACCCTTGGCTCATACCCCCAAGCTCATACCCCCTAGGGGTACATTGGTCCCATGCAGTCGACTGCGGACCTCACGATCGAAGGCATGACCTGCGCGTCGTGCGCCGTCCGGGTGGAGCGACAGCTGAACAAGCTCGACGGCGTCACCGCGTCGGTCAACCTGGCCACCGAGACCGCCACCGTCACCTTCCCCGGCGCGATCCCCCTCGCCGACCTGATTACCGCCGTCCACCAAGCCGGCTACACCGCCACCCCTCAAGCCGCCCGCATGTCCCCGGCGCTCCACCTGCCGACGACACTCACCCCCCGGCTGCTGATCTCCCTGGTGCTGGCGGTGCCGGTGGTGCTGCTGGCCATGACCCCGCACTTTCCCGGCTGGGCCTGGCTGTCGCTCGTCCTAGCCACCCCGGTCGCGGGCTGGGGGGCGTGGCCGTTCCACCGCGCGGCCGTCGCGAACGCCCGGCACGGCGTGGCCACCATGGACACGCTGATCAGCCTCGGCGTGACGGCCGCGTACGCCTGGTCGCTGGTGGCGCTGCTCACCGGTACCGGATCCACCTACCTGGACGTGGCCGCGGGGGTACCGGTGCTGATCCTGCTGGGCCGGGATCTCGAGGCGCGGGCCAAGCGGCGGTCCGGCGCGGCGCTGCGGGCCCTGCTGGCCCTCGGGGCCAAGGATGTCGCGGTGCTCAGGAACTCCGGTGAGGTGCGGGTGCCAGTGACCCAGCTGGCCGCGGGGGAGGAGTTCGTGGTCCGGCCGGGGGAGAAGATCGCCACCGACGGGATCGTCCGCTCCGGCCGTTCGGCGGTGGACTTCTCGCTGCTGACCGGTGAACCCGTCCCGGTTGAGGTGGGGCCAGGCGACGCGGTGACCGGCGGCGGCGTGAACGCGAACGGGCGGCTGGTGGTCCGGGCCACCCGGGTCGGCGCCGACACCCAGCTCGCGCAACTGGCCCGGCTGGTCGTGGCCGCGCAGGCGGGCAAGCCGCCCGTGCAGCGGCTGGCGGACCGGATCTCGTCGGTGTTCGTCCCGGTCGTCATCGGCATCGCCGTCGCCACCCTGGCCGCCTGGCTGGCCACCGGGCACCCGGTCGCGGCGGCGTTCACCGCGGCCGTCGCGGTGCTGATCATCGCGTGTCCCTGCGCGATGGGCCTGGCCACCCCCACCGCGATCCTGACCGGCACCGGCCGGGGCGCCCAGCTCGGCATCGTGATCTCCGGGCCGGAGGTGCTCGAGTCCACCCGGACCGTCGACACGATCGTGCTGGACAAGACCGGCACCCTCACCACCGGCCGCCTCAGCCTGACCGAGGTGATCACGACCCCCGGCCAGAGCGAAGCCGAGCTGCTGCGCCTGGCCGGCGCCCTGGAGTCCGGCTCCGAGCACCCCATCGCCGCCGCCATCGCCGCCGCCTGTTACCGGCACCTTCCTGAGGTCACCGGGTTCACCAGCTATCCCGGCCTCGGCGTCCGCGGCCTGGTGGACGGGCACACGGTGCGGGCGGGAAGACGGGACTGGCTCGAATCCAGCTGGACCGTCCCCGAGTCGCTCGCGGCCGGCGCCGCTGCGGCCGAAGCAGCCGGGCGGACCGCCGTGTTCGCCGGCTGGGACGGGCAGGTGCGCGGCGTGCTGGTGGTCGCCGACACGCTCAAGCCCACCTCGGCCGCCGCCGTCGGGCGGCTCCGTGCCCTGGGCCTGCGCCCGATCCTGCTCACCGGCGACAACGAGCGAGCCGCCCGCGAGGTCGCCGCCGCGGTCGGCATCAGCGAGGTGATCGCGGGCGTGCTGCCCGCCGGGAAGGTCGACGTGATCAAGCGGCTGCAGGACGCCGGGCGCGTGGTGGCGATGGCGGGCGACGGCGTCAACGACGCCGCCGCGCTGGCCCAGGCCGACCTGGGGCTGGCCATGGGAACCGGAACGGACGCGGCCATCGGTGCCAGCGACCTGACCCTGGTCCATGGCGACCTGCTCGCCGGGCCCGACGCGATTGCCCTGTCCCGGCGTACCCTGCGGGTCATCAAGGGCAATTTGTTCTGGGCGTTCGGCTATAACGCGGCCGCGATACCGCTGGCGGCGCTCGGATTCCTCAACCCGCTGATCGCGGCGGCCGCGATGGCGTTCAGTTCGGTGTTCGTGGTGACCAACAGCCTGCGGCTGCGCCGTTTCCAACCCGACACTTAATACCGCTAAGATGCCGCGGTGGTCTCGGTTCTGTTTGCCCTGTTGACGGCGCTATGCAACGGCACGGCGTCGGTCCTGCAGCGGATGGCCGCCTCCACCGCGCCCGCCAACAAGGCGCTGCACCTGTCCCTGTTCAGCTACCTGATCAGGCGCAAGGTCTGGCTGGCCGGAATCGGCATGGTGATCCTCGCCGCGGTGTTCCAGGCCATCGCGCTGGCTACCGGTCCGATCGCCTTGGTCCAGCCCATCTTCATCATCGAGCTGCCGTTTACCCTGCTGGTGGCGAGCAGGGTGATAGGCCGCAAGCTGTCCCGGCTGACCTGGTGGGCCGTGGGCCTGGTCACGGTCGGCCTGGGCGCGGGGCTCGCGATCGCGGCGCCGTCCGGCGGGACGACGGACGTCTCGGTGCGGACATGGGTGACTGCGCTGATCGTCACCGCCGGCTTCGAGGCGGTGGTGATCACCTTCGGCGTGCGGGCCAAGGGGAACGTCCGCGCGGCCGCGTTCGGGCTGGCTGCGGCCTGCGGTTACTCCCTGACCGCGGCACTGATGAAGAGCGCGGTGGCCGCCCTGTCGGTGAGCGTCGTGGCGTTCTTTGAGTCCTGGCAGCTGTACGGGACCGCCGTCGCCGGCGTCGGTGCGCTGTTCCTGCTGCAGAACGCCCTGCAGGCAGGGTCGCTGGTCGCCGTTCAGCCGCCCCTCACCCTCGGCGACGCGCTGATCAGCGTCTCCTTTGGGGTGACGGTCTTCAATGAGAACGTGCGGACCGGCGGCTGGCTGCTCGTCGGCGAGCTCGTCGCCCTCATCGCGGTTGCCATCGGCTGCATCCAGCTTTCCCGCTCCCTAGCCGACGTACACAAGCACGAGCCCGGCCCAGCCGCGGCTCCCCCTCCGGTGCCCCCCGAGGCCCAGCCCGCCGCGGAATGACGCCGGTGAACCCGCCCGGACATCCAACGGTCGCATGTGCCCTTCCCGCCCCGGGCACCTGCCCGTTGAGCGGGGTGCCGACAGCCGAGGATGTCTAGCTGTCAGGGACCGAGACCGTGACCACGTTCTGCGTGGTGATCGTGGACGTACGATCTCTACCTATGTAGAGTGACGTGCGTGACGTCATCCGGGTTCTCCGCGCAGACGCTGTCGGTGCTGGCGGTGCTGTGCGGCGAGCCGTCGCGGTGGTGCCACGGCTATGCGCTGGCTAAGCAGACGGGCCTGAAGTCGGGCACGCTGTACCCGATCTTGATCCGGCTGGCCGACCGGGGCCTGGTCGAGGCGTGCTGGCAGGAGGAGCCGCAGCCGGGCCGGCCGCGGCGGCACCTGTACCGGCTCACCGCCGCCGGGCTAGCCGCCACCGTGGACGCGCTGGCCGACACGACTGGGCCGACGGCCGAGCCGACCGCCGTGCAGGCGGGCACCAGGAGGGCGCGGACGGCGCCGGCCGCCCGCGGCGCAGTGGCGGGGGTGGTCCCATGAACAGGCTGACCCGAATGGCAGCCGCAGCCAGGCAAGAGGCGGCACGGCTGCTGCCCGCCGGGCGGCGGGACTGGGCCGCGGCGGTCTGGGCCGAGGCCCACGAGGTGCCGCCGGGACTGGCCCGGCTGGCCTGGCGGGCTGGCGGGGTCTGGATGCTCGCGCGGGAGGCGCTGCTGCCGCGCCGGATCGGCAGCGCGATACTGTTCGCTGGGGCCGCCGCGGTGGCGGCCTGGGCGGCCTGGCCGGGCTCGTCGGAAAGCTTTGCTACCCCGGGCGTCCGGGGCTATGTGATCACCATACTGCTGCTGCTGGCCGGCCTGCCGCTGCTGGCCCGCCCGTTCCTCGGGCCGGCCGGCAGCAGTCGGACCGCCAGGTTCCTCCGCGTCGGCACCTGCGCCGCGCTCCTGGCCCTGATGCCCGCCGAAGCCACGGTCTACCAGTTCGCCGAAACGCCGCCCCGCGGGGGTACTAATCTGCGCCTGTACCTGCTTATCGCCTGGAAGGTCGGTGGTAAGGAGCCGTTGAAGATCCTCTTCCTTGTCCTCATGGCGCTGTACGTGGCGGCCATCTTCTGGATGACCTCGCGGCGGTCACGGATTGCCCCGGCCACGCTCGCCGCTGGCACCGGCGTGGGCGTCGTTCTCGGCCTGGTCGTGTACGCGGTGGCGCCGCTCGGGCTCAGCGCGGCGGCCACCAACCCGTGGCTGCCCGGATCCGATATCGACCCGCTCGTGCTGCTCGCCTGGCTGCTGCTGCTCGGCGGCCCGGTGACGGCTGCGATCGTAGCCGACCGGCGCTACACCGCCTCGGGCCGCACATCCCCGCCGGCCGGCGACAGGACCCGCCAGGTGATGGCGGCGGGGCTCCTGACCAGCCTGGTCGGCGCGCTGCTCGTCACCGTTCTGGGCATGGGCACGACCGCGGTGATGCTCAAGGCGGCCTGGCTGCGGAACTGGCTGTACCACGGTCGGCACCTGCTGTACGGCGTCCAGAACCTGTCCGCCGATCTCCGGACGCTGCCAGCCATCGCCTACAGCCATGAACTCACCGGCTCCGTGGACGCCGGCGTGTTTAACGCCATCATCATCTTCTTCCCGTTGATCGCGCTGGTACCGACCGTATGCGTAGCGATGAGCCGGACGGGCGACGCCGCGGCGGGCCAGGGCGACCCGCGGCGAGGTGGCGGCGGCCCGCCAGGCCCCGGACCGGTGCCGGATCCGCCAGATGGCGGCCAGCCGGCCGTAACCGGTGATGACGCGGGCCTGATGGCCGGCTTGCCCGGCTTTCACGAACCAGGTCCAAGCATCGGGCCGGACCGGCTCGGGCCGCCCTGGCTGACGCTGCCGTCCAGCCTGGCGGAAAACGTGGACGTACCATCTCTACCTATGTAGAGTTTCCTGCGTGACGTCATCACCTCGGTTCTCCGCGCAGACGCAGTCGGTGCTGGCAACGCTGACATAGGGGTTACGGTGGGCCACGATCATGAAAGCGGCTCTGGGCGGAACGGCGGGCCAGTCAGGGTGGGAGTCAAGCCAACACACCAGCCACGCCGTCCGTAACCTCGCCATGCTCGTTGTCCGGCCCTTCCTCATTCCAGCCGGGCAGGTCGCCCCGCAGGTCGTCCGTACTCGCTCCCGCGTCGGCCGCCAGACCGCGATCCGGCGGATCCGGCACCGGCTCAGGAGCGGGCGGGCCGCCACCGTCCGGCGGTGAGCCGGACGAGGTCGCCGAGTTGCCAATGGCCACGCCGAACACGCCCATGACGAGCCCGATGACCGGGAAAGCCAGCAGGATGAGCCCGTAGCCCCCGACCCTCTCGCTGGCGGCGAACTCGTGGCTGTAGGCGACGGCTGGGAGCAGATGCTGACCGGGATACAGCAGGTTCCGCAGCCAGGCCGCCCGAGGCATCAGCGCGACCGTGCCGGTGCCAAGTACCGTCACCATCAAGCCGCCGATCCCGGTCGCCAGAAATCCCGCCGCGCCGCCCTGCCAGATCCTGACGTTAGTGACCTGCTGCGGGCTGCCCGGTCCGCGGTACCGGAGCACAGCCACGGCGCCAGCCACCGCTGGCCCGCCCAGCAGCAGGATCCAGGCGAGCACCACGACCGGATCGATAGCGGCGCCCGGGAGCCACGGCTCGGTGGCGTCGTTAGTGAGTCCCAGCGGCGCCACCGCGTACATGACCACGCCGAGCGCGATGCCCGCACCGGTGCCGGCGGCCAGCGTGGCCGGGGCCACCCGCGACCGCGGCGCCGTCAAAGCGAGGATGGCGGCCACGTACCCGGCCATGACGACCAGGAAAACGATCTGGGCGAACCAGTCGAACTGAAGCGCTGGCCCCGTCTCGGCGGGAACGCCCCGCAAAACGCTGGCCTTGGCCACCATCAGGGCAAGGACCGCCGCGTACCCGCCGGCGCGCAGGAACCTGGCGAGCCGGCTGTTAATGGCCGGCCCGAGGAAGCAGCGGGCCAGCAGCGGCAGCCCGGCCAGCAGCAGCACGGTCGTGACCACGTCCATCCTGGCGATCGCGGTGGCGAACCTGCCCGGCGGACCGGGCCAGTTCGTCCGGATCGCCAGCGCCGCCGCCACCGCGAACAGCAGCCAGCGGCCAATCTTGCGTGCCATCAGCGCCTCCCTGGCTATCACCCGCACCCCGCCGGCCCGCCAGGCCAGCCGCCTGAACCCGGACGGCACCTCGTACGCCTCGGCCCAGATCGCCTCGGCCCAGTCACGCCGCCCGGCCGGCACCAGTCGCAGCGCTCCGCGCCCGGCCGCTGCCGCCGCCCGGCTCAGCCAGATCGCGCCCCCGCCCGGGCGCATCCCGCTCACGGCACCACCGGTGTCACCACATTGCGGTCCGTCCGCGCCGCCCGTGCACCCGCCCGCGCCGCCGGCCTGGCCGCGCTGCCCAGCGCCCCCGAAGCGCTGGCCAGTGCCCCCGAAGCGCTGGCCAGCCCGGCGGCCGTTAGCCGGTACAGGTGCCGCCGCGGCCGGCCTGGCGCCGGCTCCTCCTGCCAGCACGCCTCCACCAGCCCCCGGTCAGCCAGCCGGATCAAGATCGGGTACAGCGTGCCCGACTTCAGCCCCGTCTGCCCGGCCAGCGCGTACCCGTGCCGCCACTGCGACGGCTCCTCGCACAGCGCCGACAGCACCGGCAGCGTCTGCGCCGAAAACTCAGAACGTGACCTCACGCAGGTCACTCTACATAGGTAGAGGTCTTTGGTCTACCTAGGTAGCGGATGGCCGCCAGAGAGCCGCCGCGCTACGCTCTAGCTGCATCGTGCGAGCAGGGGAGGTACCGGTGACGACAGGACCGCAAGACCCGGCAGCGGCGGGCCGTGACCGGCTCAGGGCGCGCCACGCCGACCGCGAGCAGGTGATCGACATGCTGAAGACCGCGTTCGTGCACGGCCGGCTGACCAAAAACGAACTCGACGCGCGGACCGGCCAGGCGCTCGCCGCGCGGACCCACGCCGACTTGGCCGCGCTCACCGCCGACATCCCGGCAGAACCGGCCGCAGCCGGGCCGGCGCGCCCGCCCGGCCCGGCCCGCCGCCAGCCGCTGGCCAAGGCGGCCGCCGGGTCGGGCAGCTGCCTTGTCATCGCGGCCGCCGCCGTGTGGGTCGCCTTCCTCGCCGATCCGGGCGCCCGCTCCACTCCCTATCAGGACTGGGCTGCCCCGCTGATGTTCCTGGCCTTTCTCGCCGTCGTCGCGGCGCTCGGCATCATGGTGTACGGGGTGGCCACCTCATTGCAGCTCAGACGCTCCCGCAGGCAGCTGCCGCCCCGGCCGGGGCCAGGCGGCCACGCCCTGGATGGCGAACGGCACGGCGGCACCGGCCAGGGTCCGGTTCCCCCCGCCCCCCGCACCGACCAGACCCACGCCGACCTGCGCGCTCATAAACCACGTCAGCACATTCCCGCGCGCGCGGGCCGGGTCTGGTGATGTTAGCGGGACGGGCGGGACGGGCGGGACGGTGGCGATAAGGCAAGCGGCCGCAACCGTTCTACATCCAGCCGGGAACCCGCATGGCTATCGGTGGGCTGAATAGTTGGGGGCATCAGTCAGTACGGCAGCACGAGCAAACCCGGCCCACATTTGTCGACCAGTTGCCATCAGGGCATGAACGCCGGGACCGACCGAAGCCGAGGGACGATCACATTGCCTGGTTACTGTTTTTCGTGCGGACGATTCAGTCTGCTAGATGCCCTCACCAAGTGGTGTTCCGTCTGCGGGAACGCCTGGACGACGGCCCGCCGAGCCGGGCCAGCGCAGTCTCCGCCGGGTCACCGACAGCACCCGTCATGATCGGCATGCTCGCCCTGGCCTTACCTTCGCCCTGGCGACGCGTTGGGCCTGCTCCCGGGTACGAAGGTGGATATCTCGCCGTATGGTGCCGGCGTCCAGGTTTTGCCCGCTGGCCGGACGGCACGCCTAGTCGAGAAGGATGGCGTGCTCGTTTCGGCCGGGGACACCCACGTCGATGACGACATACTCTTCGGTCTCATCGACGCAACTTGCGCTGAGCGGACACGCGTTTGCCGAGACCTATTCCGTTCTCACTCGACTGCCTGGCAATGCCCGGCTGGCAGGCGACGACGCAGCGCGCCTGCTCGACGCGCGCTTCACGGCGCCCCTGGTACTGAGCGGCGGACACGCCCGGAAGGTGCACACGACGCTGAGCCGCATTGGCATCGCAGGGGGCGCGGTCTATGACGGGCTGGTGGCACTGGCCGCCAAGGAATATGGGGTGCCGCTCGCGACCCGGGATGCGCGGGCCCGGGGTACTTACGACGCGGTCGGCGTCAAGGTAATCGTCGTGTCGTAATCGGCTGGGCGCCTTGGATCGCAGCTGCCCGGCCGGCGGAAGTCGGTCACGGTCCGTTCGGGATCATGCATTTCATTCGCCGAACGGATCGGGGTGTCTGCGGCGGCGCCACCCTCCTCGCCTGGGCGTGGATTTGCCGGTGCCCGGTTCCCTCTGGTCCCACGTATCCCAGGGGCCATTCCTGCCTCATGTGTCACGAATCCTGCCGCTCAGCGGCAAGTTTCACGGATGATTTCAGCTTCACGGAAGATTTTGTGTACTGGGGAGGCCCGGACCCCCCGCCCCTTTCCGGCCCGGCCCGGAAAAATATGCCCAAGGTTCCAGATATCCCGGGTCCTTCTTTCCTTAATGGTTCACGGCATCCTCCGGCCGCGAACCAAGAGGCCTGAAGGGGCCGCCGCGGCCCGTGTGGCCAGTGTGATCCTCAGCAGCCGATCCTATGGAACATCAGGCCGGTTATAACCGGCCTGATGTTCCATAGGTGCGATTTTTTTTGGGTCAGCGCCTGTCGGATCCGGGGCGTGCGCGGTGATGGCCGGCCTGCTGGCGGGTACCGTGAAGGAGGCGGACGGCCTCCACGCTTGTCCGTGCTGACCTGGCCAGTGTCGTGAAGCAGGTCCTGGAACCCGCCCGCGTTTCGCTGCGGATCAGCCACTGCGACCGGGACCGGCTGAACCGGGACCGCCGTCGGCGCGAGCGATCACAGACTGATCGTGGCTTCTATCGTCAACCGCCGCACGTGTCGGCCGTTTTCACAGTTGGCATGAGGCTCTGGGGTCCACCAGATCCGCACAGTGCCCGCACAGGGATGCGATCCTCGCGCAGCAGTTCTCGGGCTTTACCTGGGATTTTGTACGGTCGGGCGGGGATGCCGGGGAATAGGCCTTGTGGTCGTAGTCGGAATTTTGCGGTGTCTGCTGGCCTTGTGAGCCGCGGTGGTCGACGTGGACGGTTGCTCCCGCTATAGCGGCCCGGACGATGCGTCAGCCGTTGCCGGGGCATGGCCTGGGCTGATCCGGTTGGACACTACGGGTCTTGTTGGCTCCTGCCGTGGAGGGAGCCGGCCACGGTTGTTTCCCCACAGGCAGACCTGGGATACCGTTGGTGTACTAGTAAGCCTGGTGCGGGCGCGCTCGCGGCGTGACCTGTGCACCCGGCAGCTGCTCTGGACCCCGGCGGTGCAATGTCAACCGTCACGATGGGCCTCCAGGGAGTTCCGATGGTACTATCCTCCGGCGCAGCGGTCCCCGCGCTCGGGCTCTCTCCGGCGCCGCGTGGGCACCGATGGGCCGCTTTGGTGGTGCTGTGCGCCGCCGCGCTGATCGTCAATGTGGACAACACCATCCTCAATGTGGCGCTGCCCACCCTGGTCAGGAAGCTGGCCGCCACTTCAAGCGAGCTGCAGTGGATCGTCGACTCCTACGCTATGGTCTTCGCGGGCCTGCTGCTCGTCGGCGGCAGCCTGGCTGACCGGTTCGGGCGCAAGCGGTTCTTCCTCATAGGCCTGGGCGTTTTCGGTGCGGGATCGATCGGCGCCGCGTTCTCCGGTTCGGTGGACCTGCTGATCGGGTGGCGAGCGGTGATGGGGGCCGGTGCGGCGCTGACGATCCCCGCGTCGCTGTCGATCGTCAACGACCTGTTCCGCGACCCGGCGGAGCGGGCCCGCGCCATTGGTGCCTGGGCCGCGACCATCGGGCTCGGTATCGCGATCGGCCCGATTGCCGGCGGCCTGCTGCTCGCCCGGTTCTGGTGGGGCTCAGTGTTTCTCGTCAACGTCCCGATCGTGGTCGCCGGGTTCGCGGGCGCCCTGCTGCTGGTGCCCGACTCGAAGAACCCGGCCGCCGACCCGCCCGATCCCTGGGGGGCGGTGCTGTCGATCGCCGGCCTTGGCCTGCTGCTGTGGGCGATCATCGAGGCTCCGGCCAGGGGGTGGGGCTCCGCGGAGGTAGTCGGAGCCGGGCTGGCCAGCCTGGCCGTCCTGGGTACCTTTGTCGCCTGGGAGGCCCGCAGCCGCCACCCGATGCTGAAGCTGGGGTTCTTTTCTGACCGGCGGTTCTCAGTGGCCGCAGCGGCTGAAGTCCTCGGGGTCTTCGGGTTGCTGGGCGCGCTGTTCGTGCTGACCCAGTTCCTGCAGTTCGACCTCGGGCTATCGCCTCTGCAGGCCGGGCTGCGCATCCTTCCCATGGCCGCGGTCCTGGGCGTGTGCGCGCTGTTGTCCCCGGTCCTCGGCCGCGTCATCGGGCTCAAGTTCACCGTGGCCGCCAGCCTGGCGGCGATCGCGGGCGGCCTGTGGCAGATTTCGGCGGTGTCCGCGGTTACCACGACCTACGCAGACGTGGTGCCCGGCCTCCTGCTGATCGGGCTGGGAGCCGGTCTCCTGCTGCCGACGGCGACGAACTCCGTCGTGGGATCGGTCCCGCAGGGCGACTCCGGGATGGGATCAGCCTCCAACGCCGTGGCGCTGCAGGTCGGCGGCGCGCTCGGGGTCGCGGTGATCGGGAGCGTGCTGTCGACTCGTTACCAGGATCATATGACCACGGCGCTGGCCGGCCTGCACCTGCCGGCAGCTGCCACGCAGGCCATCCTCGGCTCGCTCGGCGGTGCCCTCGCCGTGGCCGCTCGCGCCGGGGGCGCCACCGGCGCCCTGCTCGCGCATTCTGCCCGCGCCGCGTTCATGAGCGGCAACGAGATAGCACTAGCCGTCGGCGCCGCCGTCGCCCTCGGCGGTGTTGTCCTCGTACTCGCTCGCCTGCCGTTGCGGGTTTCGCGGGACTCACCGGATCCTCAGCGGCGGACGGTGAGCACCGGGCGATCGCGGAACGCTCATGCCACGGCGGGAATTAAGAAGGATGCGGTCAGCCAGGAGAAGCCAGACGTGGCTGTACACCTTCGTGCCGACAGGGGTTAACCCGACTGGGTCTCCGTCTACCCATCCCTAGCGTTATCTCCGCTGGCCGCCAGTCCGCGGCCGCCCCAGTCCGCGGGCCGCGACGCTGGCGGCGGCGGCCCCGATGACTGGCCGGTGTCGTGCATCAGGCCCTGGAACCCGCCCACGCGTCGTTGTGGATCAGCCAACGCGACCGTAGAGCCAGAATCTTCCGCGGTAACCGGAGGCAGTCTGCCGTTTTGACGCTTATGTCCGCATATAGCGGGCAGGTGGCCAACTGTACTGACCGCTAAGTGAACGGCCCTGTTGGCGAGTCCTGCTGTCCTGCTGCCCTGTTGCCGGACAGAGCCAGTCGTGTCCGTTCCGGATCATGCTTTTCATTTTTCGATCTTCATGCCCGCGGCAAGGCCGTCCAGCAGGGCCGCCAGACCGCGTTCGAACTGCTCTGTCAGGGCGGCTTCCGTCATCGGGGGCCCGGCCTGGGCGCCTTCCGCATAGATCGCGCTGAGCTGAGGGTAGTCCCCGGTCTGGAGCTGGGCGATGCCGAACGCGACCGCGGCGGCGACCATACCGGGGTCAGCTGCGGCCGCGCTGGCGCGGGCCAGGGACTCGACGGCGTGCAGGGCGTTGCCTGACACGTAGTCGTCGACCGTGGCGATGAGCCCGAACCTGGCCGGGATTCCGAGTCCGGTGCCGGCCACCGCGGCGAGGGACTGCTCGAAGTGGCGCATGCCGTTGGGCCCGAACTGCGCGTCGTTCAGCGACGTCAGCGACCAGGGGTGGGCCATCAGCACGTCCCTGGTCCGGCGGGCGATCGCGGTCAGGGCCTCCCGCCAGCCACCGAGCAGGCACGCGTCCGGGACCAGAACGTCGGCCAATATCGCGTCCTGCATCAGCGCCACGACGTCGCTCTTGTCGCGCACGTAGTAGTAGAGCGTCATCGTCGAGGCCCCGAGCTCGGCGGCGATCCGCTTCATCGTGACCGCGTCGAACCCGTCGGTGTCCGCGATCCGCAGCGCGGCGTCGGCGATCTGCTCGCGGGTGTAGCGCGGCTTGCGGTCGGCCGGCGCAGCCAGGGCCCAGATGGGGCGGCGGTCCTTTTCGGTTGCCACTCGTACATCATACGAATAGGCTATTCGTATTACGTACGAATAAGACCCACACCGGAAGGACCTCCATGGGAACGAGCCAGGCGGCGATCGAGGCGGTCGGCCTGACCAAGCGCTACGGCAAGACCGCAGCCCTGTACGACGTCAGCCTCCAGGCCGCCGCCGGGACCGTGACCGCGCTGCTCGGGCCGAACGGCGCCGGTAAGACCACCACGGTCCGTATCCTGTCCACGCTGCTGCGGCCCGATGCGGGTACGGCATGGGTCGGCGGCTACGACGTCGCGCGTGAGCCGGAGCGCGTCCAGGCGCGCATCGGGCTGACTGGCCAGTCGCTCTCGGTCGACGGCAAGCTGTCCGGCCCGGAGAACCTGGCCATGTTCGGCCGCCTGCACCGCCTGCCCTGGCCGGTCGTGCGCGAGCGCTCGGCCCGGTTCATTGACGTCTTCGACCTCGGCGATGCCGGGAAGAAGGCCGTCAAGACCTACTCCGGCGGAATGCGGCGCAAGCTCGACCTCGCGCTGAGCCTGATGGCCGAACCGCCGATCCTGTTCCTCGACGAGCCCACCACCGGCCTGGACCCCGCCAGCCGTCGCGCTCTGTGGGACATCATCCGCGATCTCGTAGGACGCGGAACGACCGTGCTGCTGAGCACTCAGTACCTGAACGAGGCCGACGCCCTGGCCGATTCAGTCGTATTCATCGAGGCCGGCCAGGTCGTCGCCACCGGAACGCCAGCCGAACTCAAGGCCAGGGCCGGGCAGGCACAGTTCGACCTGATCGCGGCCTCGGACGCCGACGTCTTCCGGCTCACCGCCGCCCTCGGCGCCGCCGGCATCATCACCGACGTCGCGGGCCGCGCCGTGCGGGTAGCCGTTCTGGGCAGCGGCCTGCAGGGCATCCGGGAGCTGACCGCTGTTACCGAGGCCGCCACGCGGGCGGGCGCCCGCATCGAGCGCTTCTCGCTGCACGAGCCGGATCTTGACGACGTGTACTTCCACCTCACGGGTCATCCGCGGCCCGCCCCAGCCGGGGAGGTGGCGTGACCACCACCGCCCTGCCTGCCCGCACCCGCCGCCAGGCCGCGGCCTGGGTGGCCAGCGATTACCGGGAAATGGCCAAGCGCAGCCTCCGGCACATCCGCCACGATCCCGAACAGCTCGTCAACGTGACCCTGCAGCCTGTCCTGATCGTCGTGCTCACGGACCTGCTGTTCGGCGGCGCCATCAAGACCGGCACCCATGGCAGCTATATCAACTTCGTCATGCCTGGGATCCTCGTGGTAGCGGCGGCCTTCGCCGCGGTCACCACGACGATCAGCGTCGCGGCGGACATGGGCGAAGGCGTCATCGACCGGTTCCGCACCCTGCCCATGGCCAAGTCCGCCGTCGTCACCGGCCACGTCATCGCCGACCTCGCTCGCAGTCTGGTCGGCTTCGCCGTCGCGATCGCGGCCGGTTACGTCGTCGGTTTCCGGCCCGCCGCGGGTCCCGGCGGATGGGCGGCCGCCGTCGCCGTTTTCCTGCTCGTCACGCTGGCCCTGTCCTTGCTCGCGGCGCTGATCGGACTGCTCGGCCAGAGCGTCGAGGTCGCCCAGCAGCTCGCTGCGGTCATCATCATCCCGATCTTCTTCAGCAGCGCCTTCGTCCCAGCGGACACGATGCCGTCCTGGCTCCGTGTCGTGACCGCCAACCAGCCCGTCACCCAGGCCGTCGACACCCTCCGGGCCCTCCTGCTGAACCAGCCCCTCGGCAGCCACCTCTGGCTCACGCTGACCGAGTTCGGCGCCATCGTCGCCCTCGCCTTCACCCTCGCCACCGTCATGTTCAGGCGAGCCGCGAGCGGCTGAACTCCACGTACATCACTCTCCGAACATCCCAGGCTCACCACTCCGCCCCGCCACTAACGCAACAACCGTCACAGGTCCTGTCGGCCCAGCCAGCGAAGCCACCCCATCCGGCGTTTCTATCCGGAAATGTCGGCACCTCTTGATATCATCGAACAAGAAACTGAAAAAGATCATCAATCTGAACGGACGCTTCCCCCAGCACCCGGGCAGGAGGTGAGCACCAGGTGAGCACCGCCCCGGCATTCACCAGCGAAACCGACGCACTGCACATGCTGGAATCGGCGCTGTCCTACCTGACCGCCGCCGACCCGACCCAGATGCCCACCGTCATCCAGGCGCAGGCCCTGACCACCCTGGAACGCGCCGACGCCCTGACCACCGCCGCCCGCGCCGCCATCCTGGCCGCCTTCACCGCCGGCCGGGGGTACCGCGAGGACGGGGACTACAGTCCCGGCTCCTGGCTGATCCACCGCACCCGGGTGACCAAGGCGACGGCGGGCGATCACGTGGGCTGGTCCCGCCGGACCCGGACCCACCCCCGGATCCTGGCCGCGCTGGCCACCGGGGACATCTCCAAGTCCTATGCCCGCACCATCTGCGCCTGGACCGGCCGGCTCCCCGAAGACTGCCGGGACAACGCCGACGGGATCCTGCTCGGTGCCGCCCAGATGGGAATGGGCCTGGCGGACCTGGCCGGCCTGGCCGCCGAGATCGCGGCCCGCGCCCGTCCCGATGCTCCCGATCAGGACGGCCCCCGGTTCGAGGACCGGGCCGTCAAACTCGAGACCACGTTCGGCGGCGCCGGGGTGATGACCGGCGATCTGACCCCCGAGTGCGCGGCCGTGGTGACCGCGGTGCTGGATGCCCTGTCCGCGCCCCGGGGCGCGGAAGATGACCGCAGCCACGGCCAGCGGTATCACGACGCGCTGGAGGAGGCGTGCCGGCGGCTGGTCGCCGCCGGGCTGCTGCCCGGGCGGGCCGGGCAGCCCGTCAAGGTGACGGGCCACATCCACCTGGCCGACCTGATCGACCTCGACATCGGCTCCAAGCTCCAGGAGGAATGGACTGAGCGGGTCCGGGGCCAGTGGGCCGCCGCCCGCGCCGCCGCGTCGCTCGGCGGCAGCGACGGCTCGGCGTGGCTAGAGGGAGAGGCCGCGGAGGGGTTCGCGTGCGACGCGTCGGTGACGCCGGTGGTGTTCGGCACCGTCAACCCCGGCGTGATCGAGGACCTGGTCCGGTTCTGCCTGGACCTGGCCGGGCACGGCCCCGGCCGCTGCACCCCCAACCCCTACCCCGCCCCGGACCACACCGGCCGGGATCACACCGCCTCGGACCACAGCGACCCCGATCGCGGCGGCCCGGCCCCGGCTGGTCCGGGTGAGCCGGTGCCGGGTCCCCGGCCGCTGCCGCCCGGGCTGAGCCGGGAGTCACTCGAGCAGCAGATCATCGGCAAGGCCGTGGAGTTGCTCTCGGGCCCGGACGGGCTCGCCTCGTTCTTGCGCCGCCGCGAGCTCGGTGCCCGGCTCGGCGGCCCGAGCCAGCCGCTGGACGTGGGCTACAGCGACGACGTGCCGGCCGGGATCCGCACCGCGGTCAGGGCCCGGGACCAGCACTGCCGGTGGGCCGGCGGGTGTGACCAGCCCGCGTCGGCGTGCGAGGTGCACCACCTCAAGCACAAGGGCCACGGCGGCGAGACCAGCCTGGACAACTGCATCACCCTGTGCTTCTTCCACCATCACGTCATGATCCACCGGACGGGCTGGACCCTGGTCCGCAACCCCGACGGGACCACCACCGCGTGGAACCGGGACCGGACCAAGGTCCTGCGCAGCCACAGCCCGCCCGCCCGCGCCGGGTAAACCCACCCGGGCCTTCACTTACTCCACATCACCCGGCCGACGCCGGAGAGTGCGACCCTCCGCTCTTAACCGCGGATGATGACCGGTTCACCGGGGGTGTGCACCAGTGTGTGGAAGAACGCCGCGACGTCCATCGGGATCCGCACGCAGCCGTGCGAGACGGGCGCCAGCGGGACCTCGGTGTCGCCATGGATGGCGTACGCGGTGCCGATGAAGAAGACCGGGTTGTACATCTCGCCGAGCGGGACCTGGACCCAGCCGGGCATGTAGACGATGGTCTTGAAGTTGCCGGTCGGCGTGATGGCGTAACCGCAGCCGCCCCCGGGCGAGCAGAAGTAGTAGCCGCCGCCCGATGAGACGTGGCTGATCAGCTCGATATTGTTGTCGCGGTACAGGACCAGAACCTCGCTGGCCAGGTTGATTTCGATCCGGTTGGCGCCGGCCCGGCGGTCGAGCACCTTCGGGGCCCGCGGGTCGGCCAGCGCCCGCTGCATCGCGGAGCTCACGTAGTCGCTGCCTGGCAGGCCCTGCACTTCCTGGAAAGCCCAGACGGCCTCCAGGGTGTCGGTGCCGAAATGCCCGTCGATCGAGCCCGGATAGTACTTCAGCACGGCCAGCCGACGCTGCAGTGCTGTGACGGCCGAGCCCTTCATGCCCAGTTGCAGGACACTGGTGGTAGCAGCCGGCGCCGACGACGAGGCCAAGGCCGCCGTCGGTGCCGCCAGCGCCAGTACGGGCACGAGCAGCAAAGACATCCACAGGCGTCGCATTGCTGACCTCCGCACACACTTCGAGGCAATGTGGCGCCCCGCTAGCCGTTAGATACCCCAAAATTACGTCGTGACATCATGAACCCCTAGAATCGACACATCTCGATCCGATTGCGGCTGAGTCACATGATCGTTAGCAGGCTGGACCGCCGGGTCTCCTCCGGCAGCCCTGCGACGAGGGAAAATACCGTCACCGCGCAGGCAAGCAGCGATACCCGCCGGTTATGTGTCGTCGCGCCAGGTCCCGGTAGCAGCGGGACCTCAGCTTGCGGCTGATCTGGAGCCTGCTTCGGCCGCCGTGATGACGAACCGTGCTGCGCATATCAAGCACGCGCTTGACATCCCAATCTTGCTTGGTATAGTTTGCAGTACGAGCTATAAGGAGAAGACCATGACGAGGACATCGACGCAGGACCTGCAGGAAGAGTTCCTCACCACCCTGCGCAAGGGTCAGAAGACCATAATCGGTGCGCTCAAGATCTGGGTCGACACCGTTACCACCGTAACCCCCAGGTTGTTGCCGCTGACGGACAAGCTGCCCAAGCTGCCGAACGTCACGGTGCTATTTGCCGGCAAGCTGCCGACCCCGGAGGAGACAGTCGGAAGCGCCTACGGCCTGGCCGAGCAGCTGCTGGCCAACCAGCGGAAGTTCGCCGACGACGTGCTGGCGCTGACCGTCCCCCTGATGTCGGGCCACCACAACAACGGCACGACTAGGACCGCCCCCCGGCCCGAGCCCAAGGTCGTCCAGGTCACGCCCGAGCCCAAGCCCGCCGCCGTAGTCCTCGGACCCAAGCCCGCCGCCGTAGTCCTCGGACCCAAGCCCGCCGTGGCCGCCGAGCCCAAGCCCGCCGTGGCCAAGGCCGAGCCCAAGCCCGCCGTGGCCAAGGCCGAGCCCAAGCCCGCTAAGGCCGAGCCCAAGCCCGCCCTGGCCAAGGCCGAGCCCAAGCCCGCGCTCGCCAAGTCTTCCGCACCGAAGGCCGCCGCACCCAGGACAACCGCCGCCAAGAGTGCACCGCGGACCGCCGCCAAGAGTGCACCGCGGCCCGCCGCCAAGCGGACTCCGAAGGCGGCCGACTAAAACCCATGCTCCCTGCGGGTTGGGCCCCACGACGCAACCCGCAGGGTTTCACCAACCCCCGCTGCAGATACCTAGCAGGCTGCTTGACATATCAATCACTGCTTGGTATAGTTAGCAGTAGAAGTTAACAACAAAGGAGGCCCGCAATGGCCAGCAATATCACTCAGGACGTCCAGGAGCAGATCCTGAACACCATCCGTAAGAGTCAAGAGATAACGATCGACGTGCTCAAGACCTGGGTCGAGACGGTCCAGTCCGTCACCCAGTCCCTCCCGTCGATCCCCTCGGTGAGCCTGCCGGGCGCCGACCGGCTGCCGAAGCCGCACGACGTTGTGGCCCGCGGCTACGACTTCGCCGAGAACTTCCTCACCAGCCAGCGCAAGTTCGCTGACGAGGTGCTGGAAGTGGCGAGCCCGCTGCTCCCCGGCGAGGAGAGCGCGTCGAAGTCCTCAGCGGCTAAGTAGACCCGCTCAGTAGGGCAGGGCGACGTGAAGGCCCTCGCTAACCGAGCCAGACAGGTTGTGCACGCGGCAGCTCCGGGGACCCCCCGGAGCTGCCGCGTTCTATAGTTTGCAAGTAGGAGGTAAGGCCATGGCGGATCTGTGGGATGCGCAGCGTGAGGTGCTCGGCGCCTTCATCCGGGACCAGCGGAAGAAGGCCAACCTGTCGCTCCGCCAGCTCGCCGAGCTGACCAGCCTGTCCAACCCCTACCTCAGCCAGGTCGAGCGAGGCCTGCACCAGCCGTCGGTCCGCGTGCTCAAGGCGATCTCCGACGCGCTGAACCTCTCGGCCGAGTCGCTGATGACCCAGGCCGGCCTGATCGACGCGATAGCAGGCGCCGACAAGGACGGCACGGGGCAGGCTGACGCGGCCTCCCCGCCGCTGCCGACCGAAGACGCCATCCGCGCGGACCAGCGCCTCAGCGATGATCAGAAGGCGGCGCTGATCGCCGTCTACCGCAGCATGCTCAGCTAGGCGCGCGCACGGTCGTGAGGTTACCTTGGGTGCCGCGCAGCGCTTACAGTTGGGTTATGCACGGCTATACGCAGGATAAGGACGCTTATCTCAAGCGGTTGCGCCGCATCGAGGGGCAGGTGCGCGGACTTCAGCGCATGGTCGAGGCCGACACGTACTGCATCGACGTCCTCACCCAGGTGTCAGCTGTGACCCGGGCCCTCCAGGCCGTCGCCCTCGGCCTCGTCGAAGATCACCTAGGCCACTGCGTAAGCCAGGCCATCGAAGCAGGCGGCCCCGAAGCCGAGGACAAGATCAAGGAAGCCTCCGAGGCCATCGCCCGCCTAGTCCGCTCCTGAGGACTGACCCCCTGAATTTGGGCGCTCAGCCCGGTTTACGATCTCTTTTTACCGAACGGCGCGACTTCCCGCGCGGACAATACCAGGTGAGCCGACTTCAACTGGGCGGTCACGGCGTCACGACCTGCCCCTTGCCCACCACCGTGATCCCGCCGCCGGACACCGCGAACCCGCGGGCCCGGTCGTGCTCCTTATCGACCCCGACCGCAGCCCCTTCCTCGACCTCAACGTTCTTGTCCAGGATCGCGTTCTCGACTACCGCGTGCCGCCCAACGCGCGAATTGTGCAAGACCACGGAACGCTCGACCCGGGCCCAGCTGTCCACCCGAGCTCCCGGCGACAGCACCGAACTCCGTACCAGCCCGCCGGAGATGATGACCCCGTTGCTGACCAGGCTGTCCACCGCCCGCCCCACCCGGCCGTCGTCGTCGTCGTGCACGAACTTGGCCGGTGGCTGCGCCGGGACCTGGGTCAGGATCGGCCACTTGTCGTTGTACAGGCTGAACACCGGTTGCGCCGCGCACAGGTCCATATGGGCGTCGAAGTAGGAATCGATCGTGCCCACGTCCCGCCAGTAGCCGTGGTCGCCCTCGCCGGTCCCGGGGACCCTGTTAGTCAGGAAGTCATAGACGTGCGCGGCGTTCTCCTGGACCAGCCTCGGGATGAGGTCACCGCCGATACTGTGCCCGCTGGCCTCGTCGGCCGCGTCCTTCCGCAGCACGTCCACCAGCACGTCGGCGTCGAACACGTAGTTGCCCATCGACGCGAAGGCCTCGTCCGGCCGGTCCGGCCGGCCCGGCGGGTCGGCGGGCTTCTCCAGGAACGCCGCGATCCGGTGACCGGCTGCCGCGCTCTGCACCACGCCGAACTCCGTCGCCTCCGTCCGAGGCACCGGGATCGCCGCGACCGTGACCCCGGCGCCCCAGGCGATGTGCGCCTCGATCATCTGCATCGGGTCCATCCGGTACACGTGATTAGTCCCGAAGACCACCACAACGTCGGGCCGTTCATCGAAGATGAGGTTAAGCGACTGGTAGATCGCATCCGCCGAGCCCGTCTGCCAGTGCGGGCCGCGCCGCTGCTGAGCCGGCACCGGCGTCACGTAGTTGCCCAGCAGGCTGTTCAGCCGCCAGGCGGTGGTGATGTGCCGGTCCAGGCTGTGGCTCTTGTACTGGGTCAGCACGCAGATGCGCCACAGCCCGGCGTTGGCCAGGTTGGACAGCGCGAAATCCACCAGGCGGTACAATCCGCCGAACGGTACGGCTGACTTGGCCCGGTCGGCCGTCAGCGGCGCGAGGCGTTTGCCCTCGGCGCCCGCCAGCACGATGCCCATGACCCGTTGCCTAGCCATCTCGCTGCGATCCTATCCCGACTTAGGGTCGGCGGCCCACCCCGTAATGTACCGGTTTGCCCATGACGACGTCGGGTAGCGGAGCGCGTGCTAGAAGGAGGGCGCCGAATCCTCAGGGAGTCACCTTGGCCAGGGACAGCACGAGCTGACGGACGAATGCGGCTGGGTCGGGCCACGGGAATAGCGGTAGCGCGGTTCGCAGGCTGACGGTCCCGTGCATGGCGACCCACACGGCGGTGGCATCGGCCACGACGTCGGTGCTCGTGGAGAACCCCGCGGCGACGCAGTCCTCGATGGCTTGGACGAGGAGCGCGAACGTCTCCCCCCCGGATGGGAGCGCCGGCCGGCCGTCAGGGCCGATCGGGATCGGCTCGTCACAGTCCGTCGCGGCCGGCGGCTGCGTGGAGAACAGCACGCCGTAACGGGCAGGGTGCTCCAGCCCGAAGGCCACGTACGCCTCGCAGCCCGCGACGAGGTGGCCGGCTGGATCCTGGTCAGCCGACTTCAGGCCCTGCTCGATCGCCTCGGTCAGTTCGTCGAAGATCCGGACGACGACGGCCGCCAGGACCGCGTCCCGGTCCGGGAAGTGGGCGTAGATCGACGGGGCGGCGATACCGACCTCCCGGGCCACCGCGCGCAGCGTGACCGCCTCTGCCGAACCGGTCCGCTCGATCAGGGCGAGCGCTCCCGACACGATGTCTTCGGTGAGCCGGGCTCCCTGGCCGCGAGGGTTGCGGTGCCGCTTGCGGACCGCGGCGGACGGCTGGGCCGTGGCCCCAGGGCGGGGGAGCACAATCTCTTGCGATGATTCCACGTCTCCAACTTTACATCTGTTAGCTCAGCCGTATATGCTTACAAGCGTAAGACAACAGTCGTAAGCCAAGGATGCGGGGAAACCCTGATGAGGACCACGACCGCCACCCGCCCGGTGACTTCGACCCGGGGTAACACGGCAAACTCCCAGTGGCCAGCGGGTCACCCCCGGCGTCGGCTGATCCTGTTGGTGTGCTGCCTGAGCCTGCTTATCGTCGTGATCGACAACACCATCTTGAACACGGCCCTGCCCACTCTGGCCCGGGTACTGCACGCGGGGACCAGCTCGCTGCAGTGGATCACCGACGCCTACACGCTGTGCTTCGCGGCGCTGCTCATCCCGGCCGGGGCGCTCGGAGACCGGTACGGGCGCCGGCTCTCGCTGGTCGGCGGCCTGGCCGTGTTCGCCCTCGGCAGCGCCGCGGCGGCGTTCGCCTCCGGCACCGGCACGCTGATCGGCGCGCGGGTCGTGATGGGCCTGGGCGCGGCGTTCGTGATGCCGGCCACGCTGTCGATCCTGAACTCGGTCTTCCCGCCGAAGGAGCGCCCGCAGGCGATCGCCGCATGGTCGGCCGTGACCGGCATCGGCATCGTGATCGGCCCGACGCTCGGCGGCCTGCTGCTCTCCAATTTCTGGTGGGGCAGCGTGTTCCTCATCAACATCCCCCTGGTCATCCTGGCCCTGGCCGGCGTGATCCTGACGGTGCCCGAGACCGCCGAGCCGGGCGGTCACCGCCTCGACATCGGTGGCACGGTGCTCATCGGCGGCGCGCTGTTCGCCATCGTCGACGCCATCATCGAGGCGCCCGGCCGGGGCTGGACCGGGACCGCGACGCTCGCGGAAATCGCCGCGGGGCTGGCCACGCTCGCCGTCTTCGCCTGGTGGGAGCTGCGCATCGCCGACCCGCTCGTCGACCTGAGAATCTTCGCCTCACGGGCCTTCTCCACCGCCGCCGCGTCGGTGACGGTCATCTTCTTCGCCCTGTTCGGCAGCCTGTTCGTGCTGACCCAGTACCTGCAGCTGGTGCACGGTTACAGCCCGCTGTCCGCCGGACTGCGCGCGCTGCCGTTCGCCCTGGCTATCGGGGCCGCCTCGCCACTGTCGCCGATCCTGGCTAAGCGCTTCGGCGCCCGTCTGGTGATCCCGGCCGGCCTGGCGCTGATGGGCATCGGCCTGCTCGACCTGTCCACCGCGGGCGTGCACACCGCCTATCCGCCGATCGCCCTGGCCATTGCGATCATGGGCGCCGGCATGGGACTGGTGATGGCACCGGCAAGCACCACGATCATGACCACGGTGCCCGCCCACCAGGCCGGCGCCGGCAGCGCCATCAACGACACCATCAGGGAAGTCGGCGGTGCCCTCGGTATCGCCATCGTCGGCAGCCTCGCCGCCGCCGTCTACCGGTCACGGCTCACCCACGTGCTCACCGCGCGGCACACACCCGGCCTGGTCGTCCACATCGCCACCAGCTCGGTCGCCGCCGCCGATGCCGCGGGTAAGCAGGTCGGTGGCGCGCCGGGCAGCGAGCTGGTCGCCGCCGCGCACGGCGCCTTCGTCAACGCGATGGCCATGGGCGTGCGCGTCGCCGCCATCGTCGCCCTGATCTCCGCCGTCGCCGCGATCTTCGCACTCCCGCGCCGCCAGGCGCCGCAGGCCACCCCGACCACCAAGACCACCCTGACCACCCCGACCACCCCGACCACCCCGACCACCGAGGCCACCCCGGCCACCGAGGCCACCGGGTCGGCTGCCACCGGGCCGGCCGCCTGAAAGTGCTAGGACAGCTGCGGGGTGAGGACGATACGCTGCTTGGCGTCGGCTGCGGCCCATGCTTGCTCGACGTCGGCGAGCGGCACGGCCCGGGCGTCGACGTCGAGGGTGCCTGCGGTGATCGCCTCGGCTATGGCGGGAAGTTCGGCGACGTACTCCCGCGCGCTGACCGAGCCCTGGCCGCTGCCGACGATCTGCAGGCGGGCGGCGCGCAGGGCGGCCGACGGGATCGGAGCGGTCGGGCCGGCCACCGAGCCGATCTGGATCCAGCTCAGCGGCTTGCTTCGGTCGGCCCGGTTGGTCACGACGGCGATCATCGCCGCCGCGGCGGGCTCGCCCCACAGGTAGTCGATCACCACGTCGACGTCGTCGGCGGCCTGCCCCATCCGACCGGCCGTCTCCCCGGCGTCCGCGTCGAGCCGCACCGTGGCGGTAGCGCCGAGCACGGGCAGTGCCGCCAGCGCGGCCAGCCGGCCGGCGTCGCGGCCGGCCGCGATCACGTTATTCGCACCGAACAGCCTCGCGATCTGCACGGCCATCTGACCCGCGCTTCCCGTCGCGCCGAGCACAAGCACGTCCTGCCCTGGCTGGAACGGCACCCGCTGGCGCAGCGCGACCCAGGACGACATCGCCGGGTTCATCGCCGCGGCCACCGCGACGGGCTCGGTGCTGTCCGGCAGCACCACGCTGCGCCGGATGTCGATGACCGTCTGCTCGGCCATCGCCCCCATCGTGGTGTCCGGCAGGATGAAGTAACGCAGCCGCCCGTCCGGCCCCCGCCCGACGCCGTCGATGCCGGGCACCAGCGGCAGCTCGTCGGTGCTCGTGTAGTGCGATCCATTCGCCTGCGACCGGACCCGCGGGTGCAGCCCGGCGGCGAGCACGTCGACGAGCATCTCGTCCTCATCGGCCGGGACGGGGGCCGGGAACTCCTGGTAGCGCGGAGCGGAGTCGAACGTCGTGACAACAGCAGCGTGCATGCTGGCCTCCAAAGCAGTAATCTCCACGGCGGTAACTCTCGACGGCAGTAACTCTCCACGGCAGTAACTAGAGTCATATGGTTTGTATTACCAATTAATATAGTTGGTAGTACCACCTAAATCAAATAGGCTTACCGGGTGGCCGCCTCCCACCCGTCCGCGGGCGATCAGCGAGAGCTGATCGACGCCCTGGCCCGGACGTCCTTCGTCACGATGGCCGTGCTGAGCAAGATCGGTGCCGAGCACGACCTCTCCCTGACCCAGCTGCGGATGCTCGGCATCCTCCGGGACCGGCGCCTGAAGATGAGCGAGCTGGCCGACTACCTCGGACTGGACAAGTCCACCGTGTCCGGTCTCGTCGATCGCGCCGAGCGGCGCGGCCTCCTGCAGCGGACACCGAACCTGGCCGACCGTCGCGCCGTGGACGTGCAGCTCAGCCCGGACGGCCTGGAATTCGCCGAACGCGGTGCCGTCCTCATCGCGCGGTCGCTGGCCCCCATGACCAGCAGTCTTACCCGAGCCGACACCCGTCGCCTGACCGCGCTGCTCGAGCACATGCTCGCAGCCGAGACGCTACGGGGAGTCTTCAAGCGCCTCGACCATCTGGGCGTCGACGGCTCTGGCCTGGGCCAAATAGGGGCGTAGCGTGGCGTCGAGATCCCGCTTTTCTTCACCGCCACCGCTTTTCTTCGCCGAACACCGTCTATTTCCGCCTCCGCGCTTCGTCGTAACTGCGACCGGACGAAGTTTCCGACCCAGGAGGTCCCCTGATGAGTCTTCCCGACATCACCTCGCGCGAGCAGTGGCTTGACGCCAGGCGCCGGCTGCTGGCCCAGGAGAAGGAGTTCACCCGCAGGCGCGACGCGCTCAATGCCGACCGGCGCAGGCTGCCCATGGTCAGGGTCGACCAGGAGTACGTGTTCGAGGGCCCGGACGGCACAGTCACGCTGGCCGGCCTGTTCGGGGACAGCCGGCAGCTGATCGTCCAGCACGTGATGTTGGGCCCGGACTGGGATCAGCCCTGCCCCGGCTGCTCGGCCAGCATCGACGAGCTGTCCCTGGGCCTGCTCGATCACCTGCGCACCCGGGAGACGGCCTTCGTGCTGTCCTCCCGAGCCCCGCAGGAAAAGATCGCCGCCGTGGCCAAGGAACGGGACTGGTTCGTCCCCTGGTACTCCAGCTACGGCAGCGACTTCAACTACGACTACCAGGTCACCCTGGATGCCACCCGCGGCCAGGACCAGTACAACTACCGCGCCGAACCGGAGCTCATCGGCGGCGACCGGTCCACCGAGATGCCCGGCTACAGCTGCTTCCTGCGCGAGGGCGACGAGATCTTCCACACCTACTCGACCTTCGCCCGGGGCACCGATGGCGTCGGCGGCGCGTACTCGCTGCTCGACCTGACCGCCCTGGGCCGCCAGGAAGACTGGGAAGAGCCCAAGGGCCGGGTGACCCCGGTCCGCGGCGGCGACCCGACGTTCACCAGCTGACGTCCCCGTCGGCCGACGTCCCTAGATCAGGAGCAGCAGCATGAGCGCCATGGTGACGCCCATCGCGATCCGGGAGCTGGTCGCCACCCACGGGGAGAGGATGCCCCGGCCGGTCCCGCTGGCCGGACCGCAGGACTCAGCGGACTGAGCCGGGCTGGCCGCAGGCGCTTCGGCGGTCACGACAGAACTCACCTGGCCGCCGGCCGGTGCGCCCGGCCCGGCCCCAGCGCCCACGCCCGCCAGTACCGGGCTGGCCGACGCTACGCGGGCGACCGCGAGGCTATAGTGCCCGCTGGTGCCGGGGCCGGAGAGCTGGTCCAGGTCCCAGACGCTGTAGCCGATCAGCGCCAGCGCGAAGAAAAACGCTAGCAGCGGCAAGCTCAGGGTCCCCATCCCGCCAGCGGCCCCGCCCATGCCACTCATCCCCGATCCGTGTGCCGCCGGGGCGGTCAGGGCGAGGAACATATACAGCATCGCCGCGGCGTGGATGAGGTGCGGCGCGCAGTGCCCGGCGGCCAGCGCGCGGGCGCCGCTGACCTGCAGGTCCCGGGCCACGCGGTAGGCGAACCAGGCGGTGAGCAGGCCGAAGATGACCTCCCACGCGCCGTTGGGCAGCGTCTGCAGGCTCGCGGCGAGCATGCCCGCCATCGCGATGGCCATCAGCAGGTGCGCGACGTCGATGTCGGCCAGGGCCGCCCGCTGCGCCTCGTGCCGCCACGGCTGCGCCACGACCAGGCGGCCGGCGCTCACCGCCGCGACGACGAGCATGAGCCCGGCGAAGATGTCCAGGATCCAGGAGGGGGTCATGAAGCGGTCGTCCCTTCGGTGACGTCGGCCAGGCCCGGAGCGGTGCGCGCCGGAGCCGTGACCGCGGTCCGGACCGGCCAGTAGGTGAGCGCCAGCAGGGCCAGCAGCGGCCCGGAATTCGGATCCGTGGCACCGCCCGCCAGGATGGTCCCGAAGGCCTCGCCGACGACCCAGATCACCGCGGCCACCACGATGGCCAGGACCAGCGTGCCCTTGGCCGCCGGGGGCGGCAGGTACACGCCCACGGCGATGATCACCAGCGCGGCGGCCAGCACGATAGAGGCAGCCAGCCCCTGGTGGGCGACGAGCGCGGCGGCGTTCCTGTCGATGGCGGCGAGCCAGCCGGGCTCACCGCTTTCCATCCCCGCGATCATGCCGTTCAGCGCCTGCGGCGCCCGGTTCCCCGGCAGCAGGGCGAAGTACGCCAGGCTGAGCCAAAGCACCAGCCACAGCGCCCGGGCGGCCGGGGCCCCCACCGCGCGCGCCGCGGTGAAGGGCGCCGCCGTGCCGCGGTCCGCCGGCCACAGCAGCACCGCGAGTAGCGCGTAGACGACCACCGCGCCGGGAGCCCCGTTGAGCGGGCTCGCGCCGCTGGTCAGCACCAGCCCGAGTCCCTCGCCGAACCACCATACGCCCAGCGCCCAGGCGACCGAGGCGGCCAGCGCCAGCCGGACCGTCGGCCGCCACGCGATCCCGATCGCCAGCAGCAGCTGCACCGTGGCGAAGATGCTGTTCAACAGCACGAGGTGATGGCCCACCAGGGTGGCGTTCCAGTCGATCGGGCTGGCCACGACGCCCGGGTTGCCGGAAGCGGTTCCGCCCAGCATCTGGCTGAACCCCCTGGTGAACATGAAGGACTGGTACTGCAGCAGCGCGTCGAGCAGCCATATCCCGGCCAGCCCCAGCTGCAGCAGCCGCCTCGCGTCAGGCGCTCCGCGCGACACCTCGGCCGTGCCCGGCCTGCTTCGCGCCGCGGGCGTGGCCCCCGCGGCGGCGATCTCGCTCATCCGGCTCTCCTCGCTTGCCCGGTCCGGGACCCAATGCCCGGACTGTGGCCACCCCGGAGACAGGAACTGCCACCCGGGAATGCCAGGTCAAAATACCATGGGCGGTCTTTCCGTGGTACAAGAGTTAGCGAGAAGAAAGGGTTACGCTTCTCTTATCGCCACGAACGTGCAGGTAGAGCACGGTCTTAGTAATGTATCTCGCAGTACCAGGGAAACCCCGTAGTGGTATTAAATAAACCTGGAGGGGGTATTTGAGAAACCCTGCCAGGGTATTAGCTTTATCTAGTGGTCACCCCCTTAACTCGCCGGGGTTGCGGGTCACACCAGTCGCACTGGGTCAGCTGGGATTTGCGTTACGCACCAATACGATGCTGACTTCCTGCTCTCGTACCAGCACGGGCCAGCCTCTTGGAAATGTGCTCGGGACGCGTCATTGTGGAAGTGTGAGTGACGTTGCCTATATCCGGCCGGGGCATCCGTGACTCAATCGGCCTGCCGCCGCGAGGCACTGGAAATAAATTGCGCCGCATATTTCATCCGGGACCGGACTGGCCGGCCGGGGCCGCCGATATGACGGCCCCGCTGGCGAAAGAGCAGTTTCCCGTGCTTGTGGCCAATCCCGGCATTGTCTATCTGGACAGCGCCGCCACCGCCCAGAAGCCTCAGCGGGTGGTGGACGCCGTCACCGCGCAGTTGGCCGGCCAGACGGCTAACCCCGGCCGGGGCATGTACCCGTGGTCGACCCGGGCCACGCGCATGCTCGCGGACGCGCGTGAGCGCGCGGCGCGCTTCGTCGGCGCGGACGGCCCGGACGAGATCGTCTTCGTGTCAGGCACGACGGCCGGCCTGAACGCGGTGGCGATGTCGTGGGGCCTGGCGAACCTCCGGGACGGGGACGAGATCCTGTTCAGCCCGCTGGGCCACGCGTCGAACGTCTATCCGTGGGTGCACCTGCGGCAGCTACTCGCCCGCTTCGGCACGGACATCGCGCTGGTGCCCTACGCGGTCACCGCGACGGGTGCCGCCGACCCGGCCGATATCGCGGCCCGGGTAACCTCCCGTACTCGGCTCGTCGTGGTCACGCACATCCACAACCTGTTCGGCTCGATGACCACGCTGGCGGAGCTGAGCGGCACCCTCGACCCGTCGATCCGGTTGTGCTTCGACTGCAGTCAGAGCGTAGGGCACGTGCCTGTGGACGTAATGCGCCTAGGGGCGGACTTCGCGGCCTTTTCCGGTCACAAGATGTTCGGCGTGCCGGGCACCGGTGTCCTGTACGTCCGCCGCCGGGTCCACCCGGAGCTGGTGCCGTTCCTGCCTGGCGGCGGCAGCGGCGTCCGGCTGGCCGACGGCGCGCTGCGGGACCTGACCATGCCGGGCGGGCTGGAGGGCGGGACGCCGGACACCGCCGGGATCGCCGGCCTGGCCGCGGCGATCGAGTTCATCGAGGAGATCGGCCTGGACCGGATCGCCGCGCACGGCCGCGCCCTGACCCGTTTCCTGGTTGACCGGCTGCGCGAGATCCCCGGCGTGACGCTGCTGCCCGGCGTGGCCTGGGACCAGGACCCGGTCGGGTACGGGATCGTGGCCTTCCGCGTCGACGGCGCCCGCTCGGATGACGTCGGCTTCGCGCTGAGCTCCGGCGGCTTCTACGTCCGCACTGGCCGGCACTGCCTGCCCGCCGCAAGCCGCTACGACGACGCGGTCCGGGTCAGCGTGCACATGTACAACTCCGAAGCCGAACTCAGCCGGTTCGCTGATTTTCTCGCGCTCGTCACGAAAGGAGCCGGCTAGCGATGCCGTTCTTTGCGCAGGAAGCCCCGGTCGAGGGTTACGACCGGGTCGCTGCGTCGCGACTACTGGCCGGGCTGGCCTTTCCCGGACTCTTCCCGGCCTCGGACGGTTCGGTTGACGACGCGTTCCTCGGTCCCCCCCGGCAGATCCAGTACCGCACGGCGGCCCTGGTTTCCGAACCGGGCAGCCATCTGACCCTGCCCCAGCAGACCTACCTCCGGTCGTACATGCAGCCGTGCCCGGCCGGGTTCGTGACCAGCGCCACCGAACGGGTGACCTGGAACGACAGCGACGGCATCCCCAACGTGGGCCACGCCGGGCCGAGCTCGCTCGGCCCGGTGGTCCCGATCGCGGCCCGGGAGACCACGCTGGCGCTGTGGCGCGCCCTGGCCGCCGACGACGCCCTCGCCGTCCGGGCGGCCCGGTTCGGCCCCGCCGACCGGCAGCTCCTGGCGGCCACGACGACCGACCGCGAGCCCGCTGAGATCTTCCGCATCGGCGTCGAGGCGACAGCCCGGACCCTGGTGCAGCACGCCTACCTGGCGGACCAGACGCCCTACCGCACGCCCGCGGCATTCGCCCGCGGGCTGCGGGACTCGGGCATCTTCGCCGTGGTCGGCAGCACCTGGTACTGGGAGCTGCAGGCGTCGACGTTCCGGCGGGGAATGATCCCGGTCTCCTTGGTGACCGCGGGTGACGGGACGGTGCGGTATCCGGCCGAGGGCGCCGCGATGCTGCGCGCGATGAAGAATGCCACCATCGCGCAGGCTCATGCCGTGATGGCCCGGGCCACCGGAGCCGAAGGGCTCACGGCTGCCGAAGCGGTCCGCAAATACCATGACGAGCTGGACCTCATCGCCCGGCAGTACGCGCTGCTTCCCAGCCACGAGCAGCCGAGATGCCTGGGCCAGATGGTGCACGTCATCGACGGCCAGCGGTTCAGCGTCCTGCCTTCGGTGGTCCAGGCCTACGTGGCCACCTTCGCGCGCATGCTGGACCTGGTCCAGGTGCGCAGGATCCCCGGCCCGCCCGACGAGGAGATCACCGATCCCGCCGAGCGGACCTTCCACGTCCCGGACATGAACTGCCAGCACTGCCGCGCCACCATCGGCGCCGTGCTGACGTCGATGGGTATCACGGTGTCCGACATCGACCCGGTCACCAAGCGCATCATCGCGGGCTTCGAGACGGTGGCTGCCAGGGAACGGGCCTTTGATGTCATCCGCGACGCCGGTTACACGGTGGTCCCGCCGGTGCGCGCGTGACGGTGCTATCGGGCCTGCCGCCGGCCGTTCATCCCTTGGTCCGGTCCTTCCTGGCCGACGGTGACCGGCCCGCCGCGCTGCTCGCCCGCTGGGGCTCACCGCTGAACCTGGTGTTTCCCGAGATCTTCCGGGCCAACGTGGCGTCGTTCCGCCGCGTCCTGGACCGTACCGGGCTGGATTACCGGATCCACTACGCGCACAAGGCGAACCAGGCCCGGACGTTCGTGCGCGCCGCCCTGGACGCGGGCATCGGGATCGACGTGGCCTCGTCCGGCGAGCTGGCCAGCGCGCGGGAGGCGGGCTTCCCGGTCAGCCGGATCGAGGCGACCGGTCCCAAGGGACGGCCGTTCCTCAGCCAGCTAACCGGGCAGCAGGTCACGGTCAACGCCGACAACCTCTGGGAGCTTTCCGAGCTGATCCGGCTCGCCCGCGAGCGCGGCGGGCGGGTTCCGGTCCTGGTCCGGCTGTGCGGGTTCGGCTGGCCCGCAGGGCCGGGCCGGCTCAGCCGGTTCGGCGTCCCGGCCGCCCGCTACCCGGCCGTCATCGAACTGCTCCTGGAGGGCTCGGACACGGTGGATTTCCTCGGGCTCGCCTTCCACCTGGACACCAGCGAAGCGGCCGAGAAAGTCCAGGCGCTGGATGAATGCCTGCAGTTGTTCGAGCAGGCCTGGGCGGCGGGACTGGCCCCGCGAGTGCTGGATATCGGCGGTGGCTTCCGCCAGGCCTTCGTCCAGGACGCCGCGGCGTTCGAGGAGTACGCGCAGGCCATCCGGGACGGCCTGACCGGTCGCGGGCACCCGCTGAGCTGGAACGGAAACACCCTGGGGTACCGGTTCGAGGACGGCCGGGTGCGGGGCGTCCCGGTCTTCGGCAAGTACGCCAACCGCGTCACCGGCGAGGAGTCACTCCGCGAGCTGCTCGGCGCGATGCTGCCCGGCCAGGGCGGCAGGCCGGCCACCCAGGTGCTGCGCGAGAACATGGTCCAGCTCTGGCTGGAGCCGGGCAAGGCGCTGGTCGATCAGGCCGGGGTCACGCTGGCCAGCGTCGAGTTCGTGAAGGAGGCCGCCGACGGGAGCCTGCTGGTCAACCTGGATCTCAGCCGGGACAAGCTCTGCCCGGCCGGGCAGGAGGTCATGCTCGACCCGGTGCTGATCTACCGGTCGGGCCGGGGCGATCCGCCGGTCCGCCCCGGTCTGCGTCCGGGCGTGTTCCTGGCTGGCAACCTGTGCCTGGAACGCGACATGATCTTCAACCACCTGACCTTCCTCGACCGGCTCCCCGATCCCGGCGACATCGTCGCGTTCGTGAATACCGGGGCGTACCAGATGGACCTGTCCGCCTCCGATGCGCTGATGCAGCGACGGGCCGTGAAGGTCGCCGTCGAGAGCGGCGACGGCGGCTTCACCGCCTACGCCGACCGCGCGAACAGGCTGAAGGAGGAACCCCAGTGCTTTACTCCGACATCACCGAGCTGATCGGGAACACCCCACTGCTCCGGCTCGATCCGGGTAAACACGGCCTCGACGGGGTCGAGCTATACGCCAAGCTGGAGTACTGCAACCCGTTCGGCTCGGTCAAGGACCGGATCGCCTGGGCCATGATCCGGGATGACCTGGACGACATCGCCCGCCGCGGCCAGACGCTGATCGAGGCCTCGAGCGGCAACACGGCGAAGGCCCTGCAGGTGCTGGCGGCCATGCACGGCCTCCGGCTGCGGGTGCTCACCAACCGGACGAAGGTCCCGGAGGTGCGGGACGCCCTGGAACTGCTGGGCGGTGAGCTCGAGGAACTGCCGGGCCTGTCCGAATGCCCGGATCCGACCGTGCCGAACGACGTGTTCAGCACGATCGAGATGCTGATGGCGGAAAACCCCGGCGCCTTCTACCACACCTCGCAGTACACCAGCCCGCGCAACCTGCGCACCCATCACGACACCACCGGCCAGGAGATCTTCGACGATATCGGGCCGGTCGACTTCCTGTTCGGCGGTCTGGGCACGACCGGGTCGACCCGCGGCGCGGCGACCTACCTGAGAAACGCGAACCCGCGGCTGCAGACCATCGGCGTCGTCTCCACCCAGGAGGATTTCATCCCGGGCATCCGGTCGGAGGCCGAGTTGTGGGAGGTCGGGCTGTTCGAGCGCGACTTCTACGCCGAGATCGTGCCGGTCCGTTCGGCCGATGCGGTGGACGCGGCGGTGGACCTGGCCCGCCGGCACGGGATCCTGGGCGGCCCCACCACCGGAGCCTCCTACTGGGCGGCCCGGCAGTACCTGCGGCGCCAGGCCGCCGAGGCCGGCCCGCCGCGGCGGGCGGTCATCATTGCCTGCGACCGGCTGGAGCCGTACCTGTCCTATGTCCGGCAGCGGCGTCCCGGCCTGTTCGGGGCGGCCCGCGGCGCGCCGCCCGCGGACCTGCCGCCGGAGACGCCGCCCGCCGAGGTCTCCGTCGCCGAGCTGGCCTCGCTCGGCGACGGTGCACCGGTCCTGTGCATCGATACCCGCGGCGCCATGGCGTACCGGATCGGTCACGTGCCGGGCTCGGTCAACATCCGCGACGACCACCTCGAGGAGATGTTGCGGCAGGGCTCGCCGTTTCCGGCCTCGCGCAAGATCGTGCTGATCTGCCCGGCCGGAGAGTACTCCAAACGGCTCGCGGTCCGGCTGACCCAGGCCGGCCTCGACGCCGCGAGCCTGGCGGGCGGCGTCGTGGCCTGGCGTGACGCCGGCCTGCCGCTGGAGTCCAGCCCCGGCCCGCAGCGCCGCCGCCGCTACGGGTTGACGACCACCATCGCAGAGCCGCAAGAGCACATGTAACTGGCGCCGGGCGGGCTGGTACAATCGCAGGCCTGCTGGACGACCAGCGGCACGCGCAGTCCTGATGGCTGCAGGTAAGGGCAGCCGGTAGGATCTTAGCAGTCGACGAGGTCTGGCCGCTGGTTGAGGATCTGTGACCGGGCGGTGGTGAACTCGGCGTGCGCCTGTACGGCGCCGGGGCGGAAGACGGCGGCCCGGTGGCAGTTCTGGAAGGCGAGCTTGACGTCGTAGCGCCGCTCGATCGCGGCGCGCATCGAATCGCTGGCCATCAGCCGCAGCAGCTGGCCGCGGGCCGCCTCCCCGGGCGGCGGGACCTGGTTGTCGGCGAATTCCCCGCCATTGGCGTCCAGGTCCGCGATCAATCCGCTGACCACGCCCCAGGCATACGGCAGCGAGGTACGGATGCAGTCGATGAACGCGGCGTCGTCCACCTCACCACGGCGGGCCTGCTCCAGCAGGTCCGACGGAATAGTCAGCGACATGCGCGTGTCCCTTCTCCCCGGCCGCTGGCCGGCGGCTCGTTGCCGCCCATCTTCACATGAAAACGATTATCGTTCCAGTAAGGTAAGCGATGACTGGCCGGATGGGAAGGCCGGGAAGGCTCAGCGCCAAGGGGGATGGATGAAGATCTGCGCAGCGCTTGGCGTGCTGCAGGGCGCGCTGGACAAGCAGGCCAGGGACTGGGACAGGTACGCTCGCCAGGCTGCGGAGTTCCATCTGAAGAACGCCCGGCGGGCCGGCGCCGCCGCCGGCCCGGGCCTGGCTGCCCAGATCGACCCGGACTTTACCCTCGCGCCCTACGCTGGATTCGGAAGCCAGGCGGCGGTTTAGTTCAGGAAGAATTGCTGGTAGATCAGAAAGACGTTCATGAGGCTGATGGCGATGGCGATGGTCCAGGCGGAGATGGCGAGCGCGCGGCCGTTGACGTGGATTCCCATGATGTCGCGGCGGCCGGTGAGT
Organism: uncultured Actinomycetes bacterium; assembly: GCA_963758795.1. Taxonomy (GTDB): domain Bacteria; phylum Actinomycetota; class Actinomycetes; order Streptosporangiales; family Streptosporangiaceae; genus Palsa-504. The sequence continues at coordinate 31,817 of CAVWXG010000014.1, read as the reverse complement.
ATGACCAGCGGCACCAGCGCGAGCGGGATGCCGAAGGAGAGAACGACTTGGCTGAACACGAGCACATCGGTGGGATTAATCCCGATGGCGAGTACAGCGAGCGCGGGCATCATCGTGATCGCGCGGCGCAGCGCCAGGGGTATCTGGAAGTTGATGAAGCCGGCCATCACGACCTGGCCGGCGTAGGTGCCGACGCTGGAGGAGGAGGCGCCGGAGGCGAGTAGCGCGACCGCGAACGCGAGCGCGGCAAGACCGCCGACGAGGTGCCCGATCTGGGTTTGTGCCTGCTGGATGGTGCTCAGGCCCGACAGGGCCGGGGTGTGGAAGAGCTTGGCGGCGACGGCGAGCATGGCCAGGTTGACGAGGCCGGCGAGCCCGAGGGCGATGTACACGTCGAGGCGCTCGAAGCGCAGCACGCGCTTTTTCTCGCGGTCGTCGCGGCACGGAATCCGGCCCTTGGTCAGCGCGGAGTGGAGGTAGATCACGTGGGGCATCACGGTCGCACCGACGATTCCGACGGCGATGTAGAGATAGCTCGTGCCGTGGAGGCTAGGTACCAGGCCGCGCAGCGAGCCGTGAACGGACGGCCCGATCCGCAGCGTTTCATACAGAAAGCCGGCGAAGATGATCGCGAGCAGCGCGCTGATCGCGAGCTCGAAGCGGCGGAAGCCGAAGGCCTGGAGCCCTAGGATCCCGAACGCGATCACCCCGGTCATCAGCCCGGCAGGCAGCAGCGGCACGCCAAACAGCAGGTTCAGCCCGATCGCGGCACCGACGAACTCGGCGAGGTCGGTCGACATCGCCATGATCTCCGCCTGGACCCACATGCCCCAGGTGAACGCGCGCGGGAAGTGCTCACGCACGACTTCGGGATAGTCGTGGCCGGTGACGATCCCGAGCTTAGCCGACAGGTACTGGATCACCATGGCGACCAGGTTCGCCGCGAGTACGACCCACAGCAGCAGGTAGCCGAACTCCGCGCCGCCCTGCACGTTGGTGGCGAAGTTGCCGGGGTCGACGTACGCGATTGAGGCGACGAACGCGGGGCCGAGCATGTACAGCGTCGCGCGCACCTTTCCCCGCGTGAGCAGGCGCGCAACCGCACTGGCCTCGAGCGCCTCGGCTACCGGCAGGGTCTGGCCAGCGCCCTCGAGCGCTGGAACCGGGCGGCGCGGTGAGGGTGTCACGGCAGCTCCTGCTGGTTGCCGGGTCCAGGCACGTGCCCAGATTATGGCATGCCTAAAAGGTTATGGCATCCCTGGATTTCCCGTCAACCAGCCAAGACCGCGATCCGGCGACCATCCGCCGGTGTCGGCAGCGCTTTCAACCTGCGCGGCATGGCGGGCATCGACGGCGCATTATGGAGATCAACAAGCTCAGCGCGCCGCCAAAAAAATCAGATAACGCTGCGAGAACCGCGCCATTTACCGCTCATGGGCACACCTGGACGGCTCGGAATCCGTCATCGCCGGGTCCCGTCAGGCCTGATCGTCTACCTCGACCCGGATGGCTGCGACCACGCTGGCCGCCAGGGCGTGCGTAACCCCGGCCACGCGGACGGCCAGCGTCCCGGTCGGCTCACGTTCGGCTAGCACCTCCACCTCTTGTCCCAGGGCGATGCCCAGGCGGGTCAGCTGGCGCAAAATCTCCGGGTCCACATCCGATACCCGCACAAGGATCCCCCGCTCGCCCGGCCGGAGCGCCGACAGGCTGCGGGCGGGCGGCTCCTCCACCCGGCCGTCCGAGGTCGGGATGGGGTCTCCATGGGGGTCTCGGGCAGGATTGCCCAGCTTGGCAGCGATCACCGCCTCCAGTTCCGGCGACAGGGCGTGTTCCAGCCGCTCGGCCTCATCGTGAACCTGGTCCCACGACAGACCCAGCGCCACAGTCAGGTAGAGCTCGAGAAGGCGATGGCGCCGTACGACGGCCAGTGCGCTCCTGTGCCCCGCCTCGGTGAGACGGACCCCGCGGTACGGGACGTAGGTCACCAAACCCAGGTCGTCCAGTTTCCTGAGCATCTCCGACGCCGAGGCAGCCGTCACTCCGAGATGCCTGGCCAGGTCGTTGGTGCTGACAGTGGCGACTGCCGCTTCGGACTGAAGCTTGTAGATGGCCTTGGCGTAGTCCTCAACGGCCACTGACATGCTGCGCCGCGGCCGCTGCGGTGCCACCCTCATAAAAGTTATGCTATGGCGAAACCAGACACCGGTCAAAGCATGCTTGACCCGGCGCGCGGGCGGAGGCACGTCTTCGGTCTCACGGGCGCGGCACCGACTGTGCACGTCTCGGCTGCGCCGCGGGGCCGGGCTAGTCTCTAAGCGAGCTGGTAGCCGGCCTCCTCGACCGCCGCCTGCAGGTCCGCCCTCTCCGGGGCAGGCTCGGCCAGGATCCTGACCTCGCCGGAGGCGACATCGACGTCCACCTGACTGACGCCGGGGATGGCCGAGATCTCGGCCCGCACCGCCTTCTCGCAGTGCTCGCAGGTCATTCCGGTGACGGTGATCACGCTCAGACTCATCCCGGCATCGTATCGTCGCCACCAGAGCCGAGTAGGTCGATGCCGGCCGATAGCCGCAGGAGTACCGTTACCGTAGCTTGGCGGGAGGTGTTGAGGGGTGGTGGATGTGGCGGCGGCGAGTCCGCTGACCGAGGTGGCGCCAGGTACGACCCAGGTCGAGCTCGTTATCGGCGGGATGACCTGTGCCGCGTGCGCGGCCCGGGTGCAGACCAAGCTGAATAAGCTCGATGGCGTCACGGCGACTGTCAATCTTTCCACGGAACGGGCACACGTCACCGCCCCACCCCATGTTTCCCGGCAGGAACTGGTCAAAGTCGTCGAGGCGGCCGGCTACTCCGCCGAGCTGGCCCGCCCGGAGGCGGCGGACGCCTCGTTCGCGGCCGACGGCGCCACGGTTAAGCGTCTGCGCCGACGGCTGATCCTGGCCCTGGTGTTCTTCGTCCCGCTGACCGACCTGTCCATCGTGTTGTCGATCTTCCCGTGGTCGCGCTTCCCCGGCTGGCAGTGGGTCCTGGTGGTGCTGGCCGCGCCGGTCGCCACCTGGGCCGCGTGGCCGTTCCACCAGGCCGCGCTCAGGCAGGCCCGGCACCTGTCGTCCTCGATGGACACCCTGGTGTCGATGGGCATCCTGGCCGCCTGCGGCTGGTCGATCTACGCGATGTTCTTCCTGGACCGCAGCCGGACCGGCGCGAGCGGCCTGCACGCGCTGCTGCACAACTCCGGCGGCGGCATCTACCTCGAGGTCGCCGCCTCAGTCACCACGTTCCTACTGGCCGGGCGCCTGTACGAGGCGCGGGCCCGGCGCAGCGCCGGTGCGGCCATGCGGGATCTGGCCGCGGCCGGGGCCAAGGACGTGTGCGTGCTCGGCGAGGACGATGCCGAGCAGCGGATCCCGGCCGGCCAGCTGCAGGCCGGTCAGCGGTTCGTGGTGCGGCCGGGGGAGCGGATCGCCGCCGACGGCGAGGTGCTGTCCGGGCAGTCCGCGGTCGACCGCAGCATGATGACCGGAGAATCGGTCCCCGTCGACGCGGCCGCGGGTGACAGCGTGACCGGCGGCACCATCGTCCTCACCGGCCGCCTGGTGGTGCGCGCGGTCAAGGTGGGCCGGGACACCCAGCTTGCTCACCTGGTCGCGCTGGTCGAGCAGGCGCAGGCCGGGAAGGCGGGCATCCAGCGCCTCGCCGACCGGATCTGCGCGGTGTTCGTTCCGTGCGTGCTGGCCTGTGCGGCGGCGACGCTGGCCGGGTGGCTGCTGGCCGGAAGCCCGGCCGGACACGCGTTCAGCGCCGCGCTGGCCGTGCTGATCATCGCCTGCCCGTGCGCGCTTGGGCTCGCGACCCCGGCAGCCCTGGTGGTGGCGTCCGGGCGGGGAGCGCAGCTGGGTGTCTTCATCAAGGGGTACCAGGCGCTTGAGTCCTCCCGCGCGATCGACACCGTGGTGCTCGACAAGACCGGAACGGTCACCACCGGGCAGATGACGGTGACCGGGGTCATGACGGTGGGGACCAGCCGCGGTGACCTGCTGCGGCACGCGGGAGCCGTGGAGCATGCCTCGGAACACGCGGTGGCCGCCGCCGTGGCCGCCCTGGCCGCGGCCGAGACGGGGCCGCCCGCGTCGGCCGAGGGCTTTACGGCCCTGCCTGGCCTGGGTGCTCGCGGGGTGGTGGACGGTCACGAGGTCGTCGTCGGGCGGGAAAGGCTGTTCGCTGACCGGGGGGTCGGCGTTCCTGCCGAGCTCGCCGTCTGGTGCCGTGCCCAGGAGCGGGCCGGCGGCACGACCATGCTCGTCAGCTGGGACGACGTGATCCGGGGCGCGCTGGCGGTGACCGACACGGTCAAGCCCTCGGCCGCCCCGGCCGTCGCGGAGCTCCGCCGTCTCGGGCTGCGACCGGTCCTGCTGACCGGGGACAACCCGGCCACCGCGGACGCGGTCGCCGCGGCCGCGGGGATAGCCGAGGTGATCAGCGAGGCGCTGCCGTCGGCCAAGGCCCAGGTGATCAAAGACCTGGAAGCGGCGGGCCGATCGGTCGCGATGGTGGGGGACGGGGTCAACGACGGACCCGCCCTGGCCGCCGCCCGGCTTGGCCTCGCCCTCGGGTCCGGCACCGACGTCGCCATCTGCGCCGCCGACATGATCCTGCTCCGTGACGACCTGGCGGTCGTCCCCGACGCCATCAAGCTGGCCCGCGCCACGTTCAGAACGATCCGGCGGAACCTGGCCTGGGCCTTCTGCTACAACGTCCTGGCCATCCCGCTGGCGGCGCTCGGTTTCCTCAATCCGATCGTCGCGGCGGCCACGATGACGCTTTCCTCGGTCTTCGTGGTGTGGAACAGCCTGCGGCTGCGCCGCTTTTCCGCCGCCCCGACCCCGCCCGCCGCCAGCCGGCGCCCGGCCGATGCCCGGCCCCAGCTCGCGGAAGGGTGAGACGAGATTTGCCTCATCTTTCCGGACCGCGCCGCCCGTGGCTGATGCCGCCAGTACCATTTGTAACCGCGGCAATACACGCGACGAATCCGTGAGGTGGCCCGGTGGCTCGTGAAGCCAAGCTCCTGGGGTTTGTCCTGCTGCTCGCCTTGATCTTCGCCGTCGCCCAGATGACCGGGGCTCATCTGGGCCCGCTGACCACCGGCCACGCCCAGGTCGGCAATCCGGGCAGCGGCGGCATGAACATGGGCGGCGGCGCAGGCCCGTGAGCAACACCGTCGAGGGGCGGGTCGAAGCCGAACTGATCGTCGGCGGGATGACCTGCGGATCGTGCGCGGCACGGATCGAGCGCCGGCTGAACCGGCTGGACGGCGTGGTGGCCACCGTCAACTACGCCACCGGCCGGGCCTACGTCACCCACTTGGGTGGCCGTGACCCCGCCGAGCTGATCGGCGTGATCTCCTCGACCGGCTACACCGCCAAACTGCCCGCGCCCGCCGCGACCGGCCCCGCCGCGGCCGGCGATAGGTCCGACCCGGTGGCCCGCGCCCTGGGCTGGCGCCTCGTCGTCTGCATCCCCCTCGCGGCGGCCGTCATCGCGCTGGCCATGGCGCCAGCCGCGCAGTTCACCGGCTGGCAGTGGGTCAGCCTGCTGCTGGCCGCGCCGATCGCGATCTGGGGCGCGTGGCCGCTGCACCGGGCCGCGTGGCTCGGCCTCGGCTACGCCGCGGCGACGATGGACACGCTGGTCAGCGTCGGAGTGGCGGCGTCGTTCGGCTGGTCGCTGTACGCGCTGCTGTTCGGCGGGGCGGGCCGGGCCGGGATGCGGATGTCGTTCGCGTTTACCTTCGGCCAAGCCAGCGGGCAGACCCTGTACCTGGAAGCCGCCGCGGGCGTCACCACCGCGGTGCTGGCCGGCCGGTACCTGGAGGCACGCGCCCGGGTCCGTTCCGGTTCGGCATTGTCGGCCCTGGCCGGCTTGGGCGCCAAGACGGTCGCGGTGCTGCGGGACGGAGCCGAGCAGCGCGTGCCGGTGGCCGAGCTCGCGGCGGGGGACCTGTTCGTCGTCCGGCCGGGGGAGAAGATCGCCACCGACGGGGAGGTGGCGGAGGGGACCTCCGCGATCGACGCCTCGCTCGTCACCGGCGAGTCGATGCCGTCCGAGGTGGGACCCGGTGATCAGGTGACCGGGGCCACCGTGAACATGAGCGGGCGGCTGGTGGTGCGCGCCACCCGGGTCGGCTCCGGCACGCTGCTGGCGCAGATCAGCCGCCTGGTCAGCCAGGCGCAGGGAACCAAGGCCAGCGCGCAGCGGCTGGCGGACCGGATCGCCGCGGTGTTCGTGCCGTGCGTGATCGCCTGTGCCGTGGCCACCCTCGGGTTCTGGCTGGGCACCGGGCTGCCCGCGGCGGCGGCCTGGAGCGCGGCCGTGGCCGTGCTGGTGGTCGCCTGTCCGTGCGCGCTCGGCCTGGCGACCCCGACCGCGCTGCTCGCCGCCGTGGGCCGCGGCGCCGAGCTCGGCATCTTGGTCAAGAGCGCCCAGGCGCTGGAGTCGGCAGGCCGGATCCGAGCCGTGGTCTTTGATAAGACCGGCACGCTGACCACCGGCGTCATGAGCGTGCACGACGTCGTCGCTGGGCCAGGGGAGGACGAGAAGGAAGCCCTGCTGCTGGCCGGGGCCGTCGAAGACGCCTCCGAGCACCCCATCGGCCAGGCCATCGCCCGGTGCGCCGCCGAACGCCTCGGCTCGCTCCCTTCGGTCACCGGCTTCACCGCCCTCCCGGGCGCAGGCGTGCACGGGAGCGTGGCCGGACGCGTGGTCACGGTCGGCAGCCCGCGCCTGTTCGCCGAGCTGTCCCTCGAAGTGCCCTCATCCTTGCGCCGGGCCGCCGAGTTCGCCGCCGAAGCCGGCCGCACCGTGGTCCTAGTCGGCTGGGACGGGCAGGCCAGAGCCGCGCTCGTCGTCGCCGACCGGCTCAAGCCGCACGCGGGCGAGGCCATCGCGCGGCTGCGCGCCCTGCGCCTGCGCCCGATGCTGCTGACCGGCGACAACTCCCGCGCCGCGCTAGCCGTCGCCGCCCAGCTCGGTATCCCCGCTTCCGACGTGTTCGCCGAGGTCCGCCCGGAAGGCAAGGTCGAGGCCATCCGCCGCCTGCAAGCCGACGGGATCCCGGTCTGCCTGGTCGGAGACGGCGTCAACGACGCCGCCGCGCTGGCCCAGGCCGATCTCGGCATGGCGATCGGAGCGGGCACTGACGCCGCCATCGGCGCCGCCGACCTGACCCTGGTCGGCGGCGACCCCGCCGCCGCCGCCGAGGCCATCCAGCTCGCCCGCGCCACCGTGGCCGTGATCCGCGGCAACCTGGCCTGGGCCTCCGGCTACAACCTGATCGCGATCCCGCTCGCCGCCCTCGGCTACCTCAACCCCCTGTTCGCCGGGATCGCCATGTCCGCCAGCTCGCTCATCGTCGTCGCCAACAGCCTGCGCCTGAAGCGGTTCCACCGTTGACCCCCACCCCGATCCCGGCCAGCCCCGTCCCGGCCAGCCCCGTCCCGGCCAGCCCCGTCCCGGCCCGGGCCGACCTGGCCCGAAACCTGCGGCGGGACCTGGCCCGGGGTGCGATCGGCCCGGTTATCTGCGCCGTGCTCCTGCTCGCCCTGCTGTCCGCCTGGGTCGCCACCGGCGGGGCGGGGACCCTGTCCCGGGTCGGGATCCAGGTCAGCCTGGCCGCTGTCCCGATGCGCGCCCTCACCCCGGAGGCCGCCTCCGCGATCGGCACCGCGACCACGTTCCTCACCATCCGCAACCTCAGCGACACCCCCGACGAGCTGATCGCCGCCCGCAGCCCGATCGCCCGCCACGTCGTCCTGGCCACCCGTACCGGCTCCGACCCAAATACCGGTCCCCGGACCGCGGTCGCCGGCCTGGCCATCCCGGCGGACGGCACCCTCACCCTGAGCCCCTTCGGCAACGACCTGGTCCTGGTGGACCCGACCCCATTCGAGACCGCCAGCACCGTCCCGCTCATCCTGACCTTCCGCAACGCCGGCACCATCACCATCGAGGCCACCGTCACCGCCCCCGGCACTCCCTGACCGCGCCTCGGTGTTCGCCCGGGGTCAGGACGAGATATTCGCGCTGCGCCGCGGGCCGGGGGTGAAGCGAGGCGCCGGCAGGCGCGATCGTTATCAGAAGTTCCACACGACCCGCCGGGCTAGGACGTCGGGGAATTTCCTCTCGGCATAGCGCACGTACTCTCCGATGTGCCTGGCCATAGCTTCCTCGGCCGCACCGGGGTCTTTCCGCTCCAAGGCATCAAGGATGCTGCGATGCGCACGCAGTATTGCCGCCCTGCGGTGTGCGGGATAGTCGATGCCCAGCATGGTTCCGTCAAGGATATCGGCGAGCGCATCTACCAGATAGCCGAAAAGCGCGTTGTTAGAAGACCAGGCAATAATGTCATGAAATCTCTTATTTGCTTCCAGGAACGTGGCCTGGTCATCGAGGCCGGCTTCCATCGCCTTGACCGCATCCGACAGTTCAGCGAGCGATTCAGGTGTCATCCGCTCCGCCGCGAGCCTCGCCATCGTCGGTTCCAGCGCGACGCGCGCCTCCGCGACCACGCGATATTGAGCGTCGGCGAATTGCAGCAGCAACATGAGCGACGTCGCCAGGCTGGTGGCCTCGGGCCGTTCGACGACCGGGCCTCCGCCCGGGCCTGGCTTCAGCGAAATGATGCCCTGGAGCTCCAGAAATCGCAGCGACTCACGTAGCGTCCCGCGGCCGACCTGATATTCCTCGAGCATGACGCGTTCAGGGGGGAGCTTGTCGCCGGCCCCGAGTGACAGCCGGTCGATGTCGCGGACAATACGCCGCGCCACGATCATCGCCGTCTTCGGCGCATGGGACTCGTTTGCCATACCGGTCAAATCCTCTCGTCGGTACCCCAAGGCTGGCCCGCAATCCCCCTCTCCGGTAACAATGATAATGATACGTCGATTCCTGGGTCTGGATTGCAGACTGCCCGCTGGACAGGAAACAGGCATCTGATCTGTGATCTTCTCAGATAGGTGCTCGCACAGCCGGGCACTCTGAGCTCTGATCATGGGTCGGCGTGTCGGCCCTGGCGTCGAATCAGCGGGCGGTCGGCGTCGTTCGGTCGTAGCTGTCCGCGGTGATTCCGCTGTCGCGCAGCACCGCCTTGCGCACCTTCTCCGAGGGTGTCTTGGGCAGGGCGTCGACGAAGCGCACGAAACGCGGAATCGCGAAACCCGGGATCTTGCCCCGGCAGAAATCCCAGAGCTCGTCCGCGCTGAGCGGCCCGCTCGCCACCACGACCGCCAGCACTTCGTCCTCACCCGCGTCGACGTCGGCCGGCACACCGATGACGGCGCACTCCGCCACCGCCGGGTGACCGAGCAGGGCCTGCTCGACCTCATAGGAGCTGATGTTCTCCCCGCGCCGGCGCAGCGCGTCCTTGTACCGGTCGACGAAGTAATACCAGCCCTCCGCGTCCCGTCGCAGCGCATCGCCGGTGTGGAACCACAGGTTGCGCCACGCCTCGACGGTCTTGGCCGGCATGCCGTAGTAGCCGAGGCTGCACGTCCACGGGTGCTTGTACCGCACCACGAGTTCGCCGATCTCTCCCGTCGGCACCTCGCGGTCGGTCTCCGGGTCCACCAGCCTGATCTCGAACCAGTCCGAGGCGACCAGGCCGGCCGCACCGGGCGGCCTGATCTCGCCGTACGGCGAGAGGATGGGCGCGCACGTCTCGGTGAGCCCGAAGGCGTCGACGAACGCCTCGATATCGAACCGGGCCATGAACTGCTTCAACACCGACGACGCGGTCGGCGCGGCGTACACGCAGCGCAAGGAGTTGTTGGTGTCGTCCGGCCGGGAGGCTGCCTTCCAGACGAAATCCATCATCACGCCGATCAGGTTGGTGACCGTCACGTTGTTCTCGCGCAGGTGGTCGACCCAGCGGCTGGCGCTGAACTTCGACCGCACCACCACCGCCGCGCCCGCGACCAACGCTGGGTACGCCGCCATGAACTGCGCGTTGCCATGGAACAGCGGCGTGCAGGTCAGGTAGGTGTCGTCGGGCGTCAGCCGGGTCAGTGACACGACCTCCTGGCCGAAGAAGTACATCTGCGCGTGCGGCATCGCCACGCCCTTGGACGGGCCGGTCGTGCCGGACGTGAAGAAAATCGAGGCCAGGTCAGTCGGATCCGGATCGGGCCAGGATCTGGTGAGCGTGCCCCGCAGCAACTCGTCCCAGCGCGACGCCTGCCAGCCGTTCGCCCGCAGCAGCTCGATAGCCGCATCCGCCGAACCGGTGTCGATGATCCAGAACTTCTCAATCTGACGCGCGGACGCTTCGATGGCCACGAACCGCTCGGCGAAGACATCCTCGATGACCGCCCACCGCGGCTGGACGGTCACGATCTGGTGCCGCAGGAACTCGCCCTCGTAGGCCGTGTTGATCGGAACCTCGACGAACCCGCCGATCGCGGTGCCGAGCCAGCTGCGCACGAACCGGGACGAGTTGGCCGCCATGATCAGCACGCGATCACCCGCGGCCGCGCCCGCCTCGTGCCACGCGGTGGCGACCCGTTCGGCGTCGGCCAGAACCTCGGCGTAGGTCCACTCACCGCCCTCCTCGGGGGTGATCAGGCACGTCGCCGTCGGCCGCTCGGCCGCGTGATGCCGCAGCACCGTCGCCAGGCTCCAGTCGCCCGGGTCGGCGAAGACCGGGTGCAGATCCTTATATTCGCGCATCACCACACCATATCTATGACAATGATAAAGATAAATTTACCGAACGGACAGTGGCGGCTTGTCGTCGGCCACATCGACAGTTGACAGTGGCGTCCGGCACGGCACGGTGGGCTAGCCTCACGTCGGCCTAATACGAGCGCGGCAGTCCGAGAACCTTCTCGGCCAGGTAGGCGAGAATGAGCTCGTTGGAGATCGGGGCGATGCGCTGCACGCGCGCCTCGCGCCAGTAGCGCTCGACGTGGTACTCGTTCGTGTAGCCGTAGCCGCCGTGGAACTGCATGGCGCGGTCGGCCGCCTCGAAGGCCCAGGTCGACGCCAGCAGTTTCGCTTCGTTGGCCTCCTTGGCGCAGGGCATGTCGTTGTCGTACAACCAGGCCGCCTTGCGGATGAGCAACTCGACCGCGTCGAGCTTGGCCAGCGACTCGGCCAGCGGGAACTGGACGCCCTGGTTCATGCCGATCGGCCGGCCGAAGACGCGGCGCTGCTTGGCGTATTCCACCACCCGGCGCATCGCCACCCGCCCCATGCCCAGACAGCCCCCGGCGACGATGATGCGCTCGGCGTTCAGCCCCGCCAGGAGATACTTGAAGCCGCGGCCCTCCTCGCCGATGCGGTCCTCGTCCGGGATGAACAGGTCGTCGATGAACAGCGTGTTCGTCGAGATCGCGTTGCGGCCGAGCTTCGGTATCGGCTGGACCCGGATGTGCGCCGGATCCATCGCCGGGAAGAACAGCGTCATGCCTTCGGTCGTCTTCGCCCCGGCTGAACGCGGCGCCGTGCGGGTGATCAGCAGCAGGCGCTCGGCCTGCTCGGCCCGTGAGATGAAGATCTTCTGGCCGTTGACCAGGTAGCCGCCGGGCACCTTCTCGGCGAAGGTGGTGATGCTGGTGGTGTCCGTGCCCGCGTCCGGTTCGGTGATGCCGAAGGACACCTGCAGGTTCCCCTCGGCCGCCGGCCGCAGGAAACGCTCGCGCTGCTCTTCGCTGCCGTACTTGACGATCGGCTCGAGGCCGAACAACGGGACCTGGACGGTCGTACCCGCGTTGAGCGCCCCGCCGCTGCCGGTGACCTCCTCGAGCAGCAACGCCGCTTGCTGTACGCCCGCGCCACCGCCGCCGTACTTCTCCGGGATGCACATGCCGAGCCACCGGCCTGCGCCATCGCCTGGTGGAAGTCCCACGGGAACTCGTGGTCCAGGTCATGCCGCATCCAGTACTCGTCAGGGAAGTTCGACAGCACCTGGCGCAGCGACGTGCGGATTTCGCGCTCGTCCTCCGCGCTCATCATCTCGATCACACGGGGCTCCCAGCATTAACGGATCACATATTCATGCTTATCATTCACATCATATGCGCTTCGCCTCAGATAGCAATGCCTCATGCTCGCTGGTCCAGGTAGATGGCGCGGGCGTTCCCGGCGAGCACGGCCGCGCGCTCGTCGCCCGACAGGGCCGCGCACGCGGCCTGTGTCAGGTTGAAAATTGACCTAGAACGATGCATACCATTATCATCGGTTCGTGTCTGATGCCGATACATCCCCGGCCGTCCTGGTCGAGACTCAGGGTGACGCCCTGTGGATCCGGCTGAACCGGCCGCGTCGCCGCAATGCCTTTGACTCCGAGATGGCCGACCTGATCGTCGACGCCCTGCAAGCGGCGAACACCTTCCGGTCCGTGGTCGTCACCGGCGTGGAGCGAAGCTTCTGCGCCGGCGGGTCGTTGTCGACGCTGGGCGCGCCGACCCCCGGAGGCCTGCGCGGCCTGTACGCGGCCTCGCTGCGCATGTTCGACGCGATCCGCTCCTGCCCGCGACCGGTCATCGCCGCCGTCAACGGCGCCGCCGCAGGCGGCGGCAACGAGCTCGTGGTCGCGTGCGACCTGGCCATCGCCGCGCGCTCGGCGACGTTCGGCCAAACCGGCCCCCGGGTCGGCAGCGCGCCGGTCACCGGGGCCACGAACGTGATGTCGGTGCAGATCGGCGAGAAGCGCGCGAAGGAGCTCAGCTTCTTGTGCCGTCGCTACACCGCCGAGCAGGCGCTGGAGATGGGACTGGTGAACAAGGTCGTCGACGACGACGAGCTTGACGCACAGGTGCGCAGCTGGTGCGCTGAGATCACCGCGCTGAGCCCCCGCTACCTGGAGATCGCGAAGGTCAGTTCCAACATCTGGTGGAACAGCGCCCGCGACTCGTTCACGAACGGTCTTGGCATGCTCATCCAGGCGATCGGAAGCGACGACATGTTGGAGGGGGCCAATGCCTTCCTCGAGAAGCGGCCGCCGAAGTTCGAGCTTCATGAATAGCCAGCTGATCAAGGGAGGTGGGCCTGCCCATGAAGCCATACCGCACCGTGCTCTCGGTTCCGGGTCATAAGCCGTCGTGGTTTGACAAAGGCGTCGCGGCCGGCGCCGACTGCCTGTGTCTCGACCTTGAGGACTCCGTGCCCGAGGCGGAGAAAGAAAACGCCCGCCAGGGCATCGCCGAGGCCATCCGGCGCATCTCAAGCTCGCATCCGAAGGTCGGCCTATTCGTCCGGCCGAACGCGCTTGATACCGGGGCTACCGGCGACGACCTTTCGGCCGTGGTCGTGCCCGGCCTCACCGGCGTGTTCGCGCCGAAGGTGGGCAGCGCGATCGACGTGCACAAGTACGACGCGCTTGTCGACTATTTCGAGCACCGCAACAAGGTGACCGGGATCGAGTACATCCTGCCGATGGAGACCATCGAGGGGATCCAGCACTGCGAGGAGATCGGCCGGGCGTCTCCTCGGGTCGGGGCGCTGATCGGGCCTACTGCGGAGCACGCCGATATCGCTCGTGCCGTCGGGTACGAATGGACACCGGAGGGCACCGAATCCCGCTATCACCGCAGCCGGATCCTGCTGGCCGCGCGGGCCGCAGGCGTACATCCGCTGACGGCGCTCTGGGAACGCATCCGTGACCTCGACGGGCTTGAGGCCTTCTCCGTCGACAGCAGGAAGATGGGTTTCCGGGGGCAGATCGTGCTTCACCCGACTCACATTCCGGTGGTCAACAACGTCTACACCCCGCCGGCGGCGGACATCGACTTCTATCGCGGCCTGCTGAAGGCCTACGAGGAGGCGGCCGCGCGTGGTGAAGGTGCGGTGATGTACGGCGACATCCACATCGACAAGGCGCACGCCGACAAGGCGCGGGAATGGCTGCAACGTGCGGACGCGCTAGCCGACTTGCATGGCGGCCAGTAAGAGCAGAGCTGTGAGATGAGGAGACCTGCTATGCGCGGATTGTATTTCGAGGAAATGGAGGATGGTGCGCAGTTCTCGCATCCCTTCACCCGGACGGTCACCGAGATGGACAACGTGCTGTTCACATCGCTGACGATGAACGTGGCGCCGATCCACCTGGACGAGGAGTACGCGAAGGCCAATCTCCCGCAGGGCCGGCGGCTGGTGAACAGCCTTTTCACGGCGGCCCTGATCGGCGGGATGATCGTGCCCGACCTGACTTTCCGCACGACCATCGGAAACCTGGGGTACGAGAAGATGACCTTCCCGAATCCGGTGTTTCACGGCGACACGCTGCGCGCGGAGTCGACCATCCTGCGCAAGCGTGAGTCGAAGACCCGCCCGGAAGCGGGCATCGTCTGGTTCGAGCACCGCGGCTACAACCAGAACGACCAGCTTGTCCACCTCTGCCACCGCACCGGCATGATCATGAAGAAGCCGGTCGGCGCGTCCGCGGTCACCACTTGATCAGCTGGTCCAGCGCGACCGGGAACTTGCGCTTGGCGTAGGTCGCGTACTCGGCGACGTGGCCGCGCATCGCCTCGCCTGCCTGTCGCTGCCTCGCTCGGCGATTCCGGCGAAGCCTGGGCCGGCCACGACCAGCCGCTCCCCAGCCAGGAGGGCCCTTGGCCGGCCCCGGGCTCGTCATCGCGGCGCCATCCGGATCGCGCCGTCCAGCCGGATCGTCTCGCCGTTGAGATACGGGTTGCCGATGATAGCCAGCGCCAGGTCGGCGAATTCTTCCGGTCGGCCCAGGCGCCTGGGGTGGGGCACCGAAGCCTGCAGCGCCTCCTTGACGTCGGGGCGGATGCGATCCAGGATCGGGGTGTCCATCACGCCAGGAGCGATCGTCGCGACCCGGATCAACTTACTGGCCAGGTCGCGCGCGGCGACCAGCGTCATCCCGACGATGCCGGCCTTCGACGAGGCGTAAGGGATCTGGCCGATCTGTCCCTCCCAGGCAGCCACCGACGCCGTGAGCACGCACACGCCGCGCTCGGACTCGATCGGCTCGGCGTGCGCCATCCGGACCGCGGCGAGCCGCAGCACGTTGAAGCTGCCGACCAGATTCAGCTTGATGATTTCCTCGTAGGTCTCCAGCGACCCGGGCTCGCCGTCCTTCTCTATCACCCGGACGCGAGCGCCGCGGCCGGCGCAGTGCACCACCGCCCGCAGCGGCCCTGATCGTTCGGCTAGGTCCAGCGCCTCGTTCAGTTGCCCGGTGGACCTCACGTCGGCGGCCGCGAACCTCGCCCGGGGGCCAAGCTTGTCCGCGACCTCTTGGCCGCTCGACGTCGGCAGGTCGATGATGGTGACAAACGCGCCCCGGCTCACCAGCGCCTCGGCGGTGGCACGCCCGAGACCGGAGGCTCCGCCGGTCACCAGGGTCGAGCTTTCGGCCAGATCCACTATCGCGCTCCTTGTCGGGTCGTGACCCCGCAGCCCGGCCTGGCTGCGGCATAATTTCTGCTTATGATTATACTAACTTAGGTCCGACGAGACGGGGGAAGGCCCAGGTCGGCTGTTCTACTGCCAGCCGCTCGACGATCATGGCGTTGGCCATCCCGCCCGCCTCACACATCGTCTGCAGGCCGAACCGTCCGCCGGTGGCGTCCAGCTGACCGAGCATCGTCGTCAGCAGCCGGACACCGGACGCTCCGAGCGGGTGCCCGAGGGCGATCGCGCCACCGCGCGGGTTGACGGCCGCGGGATCGGCATCGAACTCGTGCAGCCAGGCCAGCGGTACGGACGCGAAGGCCTCGTTCACCTCGATGGCATCGATATCGCCGATGGTCATCCCGGCGCGGTCAAGCACCCGCCGGGTGGCTGGGATCGGGCCGGTGAGCATCAGCAGCGGGTCGTCCCCGCAGACCGCCGATGCGACCACGCGGGCCCGCGCGCGCAGGCCGAGCTGATCCGCGCGTTCCTCGCTCATCAGCAGCAGCGCGGCGGCGCCGTCGGTGATCTGCGAGGAGTTGCCAGCGGTCACGGTCCAGTCCAGGTGCGGGAAGCGCTCGCGCATCTCCTCGGTGCCAAAGACAGGCTTCAGGCCCGCCAGGCGTTCGGCCGTGGTGTCCGCGCGGATGGTCTCATCCCGGCTGACCAGCGTGCCGTCCGGCCGCAGCACGGGCACGATCTCCGGGTCGAACTCGCCCTCGCCGCTTGCCCGCGCCGCGCGCGCATGGGACTGCGCGCTGTAGGCGTCCAGCTCTTCCCGGGACAACCCGAACTTGTCGGCGACCAGTTCCGCGGACACGCCCTGCGGCACGAGGTCCCCGTACCTGGCGTGCACGCCGGCCCCGAACGGGTCGGCCCCCATCCGCGCCGAACCCATCGGCACCCGGCTCATCGATTCTACGCCCGCCGCGATGGCGATATCGTAGGCTCCGGCCACGATGCCCTGCACGGCGAAGTCCACCGCCTGCTGCCCGGACCCGCACTTGCGCTCGATGGTCACCGACGGCACGTGGTCGGGAAAGCCCGCGGCCAGCCAGGCCATCCGGCCCGGCGTCGCCGACTGCTCGCCTGCCTGCCCGACGCAGCCCACCAGCACGTCGTCCACCCGGCCCGGATCAAGCTGGCTGCGCGTCACGAGCGCCGTCAGCACCTGGGCGAGCAGGTCGACCGGGTGCACGCTGGACAGGGCCCCGCCTGGCCTGCCCCGGCCCATCGGCGACCGCACCGCGTCAACTATTACCGCTTGGCTCATATGTCTCCTATCATTATCATGTTTATGATAGCCCTCCCGCGCCGCCGGCGGAAGGGCGGCCGCGACGAAGCAGACTGCCAGCACGGACGGGAAGGCCGCTACTACGGCAAGGCTTGACGAAAGACAGAATCCTGAGTATTAATATAATAGATTTATAGAAAGGCTGGTGGCCCTATGACTGCCGAAACCGACGACGACCACACCACGCAGCTGGCGGCCGTCGCGGCGGACATAGCCCGCCGCCGGTACGGTCCGCTGGCGGCGGCCTGGGACGCCGACCGGCAGACGTTCCCGCTGGAGGAGCGGCGCTATCTCGGCGCGCAAGGGCTACTCGGGATCTGCCTGCCCGAGCATCTCGGCGGCGCCGGCGCCCCCCTGATCGATGCCTTGATCGTCATCGAGGAGCTGGCGAAGGAATGCCGGCCAGCCGCCTTCCAGGTGTTCGAGGCCAACACCGGCCCGGCCCGGGTCCTGTCCCTGATCGCCTCGGAAGAACTGCAGCAGCGCTTCCTCCCGCGCGTGATCTCCGGGGACATTTCCATCGGGCTGGCGATCTCCGAGCCTGACGCGGGCTCGGCGGCGACCGACCTGACCACCCGGGCAAAGTACGCCGACGGCAATTACACGGTCAACGGCGGGAAGCGGTGGACCACCAACGGCAGCGAGGCCGACGCCTACCTGGTCTACGCGCGGCTGAACGACGAGCCCGGCGCCAAGGGCATCGGGGCCCTGATCGTGGAGGCCGACCGTCCGGGCGTCAGCTTCGGCGCGCGTGAGCGGCTGATGGGTTTCCGCGGCATCCCGTCAGCCGATGTCAGGTTCGACGACGTCGTGGTTCCGGCCGAGAACCTCGTCGTCGGAGCGGGGGGCGGGTTCGGGGCCCTGTTCAAGGCGTTCTCCATCGAGCGGCTCGGCAACTCCACCATGAGCCTGGCCATCGGCCAGGCCGCTCTGGACCGGACGGTCTCTTATGTCCAGGAGCGCACTCAGTTCGGCAAGCAGCTCATCGAGTTCCAGAGCGTGCAGATGACCCTGGCGGACATGGTCATGCAGGTGGAAGCGGCCCGCCTGCTGATCTACCGGGCCGCCAGGACGGCGGGCACCGGGCTGCCCGACCCGCTCGAGGTCTCGCTGGCCAAGTGCACCGCCAACGAGATGGCCAAGCGAGTCTCGGACCTGGCCATGCAGCTGCACGGCGGCAACGGGTACACCGAGGAGTACGGGATCGAGCGGCTGCACCGGGACGCGCACGGCTGGGCGGTGGCCGGCGGAACGCCGTCGATGCAGCGCATCCGCATCGTCTCGGAGCTGCTCGGCCGCCGGTTCGACCAGCGTAAGTAGGAGGCACGGGTGAACACGGCACGGGTGGACACGGCATGGGTGAGCTCGGCATGGTGAACGTGGCGGCAGGCGGCCCGCTGGCCGGGATCTCGGTCCTGGAGCTCGGCACCATGTACGCGGCACCGACGGCCGGGCGCATGCTGCGGGACTTCGGCGCGGTGGTGACCAAAGTGGAGGATCCCGCCGTCGGCGACTACGCGCGGAACTGGACGCCGCAGAAGGACGGCTTGTCGCTGGGGTTTTCCCGGCTCAACGCGGGCAAGCGGTCCGTCGGGATCGACCTGCGCGAGCCGGACGGGCGGGATCTTGTCCGGCGCCTGGCGGCCACGGTCGACGTCGTCTTGGAGTCGTTCCGGCCGGGCCGCCTGGAGAAGTGGGGCCTCGGCTACGACGTGCTCGCCGCGGACAACCCGGACCTGATCCTGACCAGGGTGTCCGGCTGGGGCCAGACCGGCCCGTACCGGGAACGGCCGGGCTTCGGTACCGTCGCGGAGACCGCGAGCGGTTTCGCCTTCGTCAACGGATGGCCGGATAAGCCGCCGACGTCGCCGCCCTTCGGGTTCGCCGACTCCATCGCCGGCATCTCCGCGGCGATGGGCACCGCGATGGCGCTCTACCAGCGCGAGCGGACCGGGCGCGGCGAGGTCATCGACGTGGCTTTGTACGAGCCGCTGATGTTCATCGTGGGCGACATGATCCTCAAGTACACCAGCCTGGGGGAGATACAGGGCCGGGTCGGCAACGGCACCGGGTCGGCGTCGCCGCGCGGCATCTACCAGGCCGCCGACGGTGCCTGGCTGTCGATCGCCGCGTCCAACGAGGTCATCGCCAGGCGGCTGTTCCAGGCCATGGACTCACCCGAGCTCAGCGATGACCCGAGGTTCGCCACGAACCCGGCCCGGATGGCCAACAACGACGCCATTCAGCACCTGGTCAGCGGCTGGGTGTCGGCCCGGCCCCGGGCCGAGATCCTGAAGATCCTTGATGAGTTCGAAGTGGTATCCGCAGCGGTGAACGACGCGCGCGACATCGTGGCCGATCCGCACTTCCGCGACCGCACGCTGGTCGAGCTCACCGGCAGCGACGTGCTGGGCTCGGTGCTGGTGCCCGGGCCCGTGCTGCACGTGGCCTCGGCCGCGGGGCCGCGCTACGACGGCGTGCCGGAAATCGGCGAGCACACCAGGACCGTGCTCACGGAGTTGCTCCAGCTGACCCCGGCCGAACTGGACGGCCTGTCCCGACGGGGCATCATCGGGCCACGCTGAGACCTCGGCCCAGCGTCCTCAGCTGCCCGTAGCCGCAGGCGCTACCCGGTGACGAAGCCGCGGTAGTCGGCGGCGGTGACCTCATCGCAGATGCGGCGATAGTTGCCGACCCCGCCGAGATACGGCATGAAGACGCGCGGTTTCCCGGGAACGTTCGCGCCCAGGTACCACGACGCTGCCTTCATCATCAGCGTCCGGGCCGCGGTGTCGTTGACGTGCGCGACCCACTGCTCCTGCGCCTCAAGTTCCGCCTCGGTACTCGTCAGATCATGCTTACGCAGGTGCTCTATGTGATCGCCGACCCATTCGACGTGCTGCTCGATCGAGACGACGACGTTACTCAGCACCGACGGGCTGCCCGGTCCGGTGATGAAGAACAGGTTGGGGAAACCGGCGCTGGCCAGGCCCAGGTACGTGTGCGGGCCGCTGGCCCAGTCATCGCGCAGCGAACGCCCGCCGCGGCCGTGGATATCGACGCGCAAGATCGCACCGGTCATGGCGTCGAAGCCCGTGGCGAAGATAACCGCGTCCACCGGGTATTCCGTCGCCGAGGTGCGGATCCCTTGCGGCGTGAAGTCCTTGATCGGCTCGCTGCGCAGGTCGACGAGCCTCACGTTCTCACGGTTGAACGTCTCGTAGTAGTCGGTGCCGAGACACATCCGCTTCGCGCCGACCGGGTAGTCCTGCGCCGTCAGGACCTCGGAGGTCTGGCTGTCGCGGACGATCTGGCGGATCTTGCCGCGAAGGAATCCGGCGAGCGTATCGTTCGACCTCTGGTCGGTCGTCAGATCGTTGAAGCTACCCACGATGTCGTTGCCGCCGAACGCCCAGCCTGCCTCGTAGCGCTGCTGGATGAGCTCGGGCGGGGCGGTCGCCGCGGGCTCGTCGTAGTTCACCCGCAGCGTGCCGTTCCCGCTCCAGCGCGCCTGCTCTCGCAACTTGGCGTAGTTCGCCTTGACCGCGGCGATCTTCTCGACGGCGAGCGGCGCGTTGCGAGCCGGCATCGTGAAGTTGGGCGTTCGCTGGAAGACGATCGTCGCGGCCGCCTCTTGCGCGACTAGGGGTATGACCTGGACGCCGGACGAGCCGGTGCCGATGATGCCAAGGCGCAGCCCGCTGACGTCGACGCCATCGGCTGGCCAGTCGCCGGTGTGGTACGTCCGCCCGCGGTAGGTATCCAGGCCCGGGAACGACGGCACCCGGGCCTGGGAGAGGCAGCCGCTCGCCATGATCACGAAGCGGGCGGTGACGGTCGATCCGTCGTGCAGCCCGACGGTCCACAGCGCGGTGCCCTCGTCGTAATCGGCGGAGATCACGGTGGTCTGCAGCCGGATGTCAGGACGCAGATCGAAGCGGTCGGCGACGTGGTTGAGATAGCGCAGGATCTCCGGCTGGGTGGCATACCGTTCGGTCCACTCCCACTCCTGCTGCAGCTCCTCGGAGAAGGAGTAGGAGTACTCCATGCTCTCGACGTCGCAGCGCGCGCCCGGGTACCGGTTCCAGTACCACGTGCCGCCGACACTGTCACCTGCCTCGAAGACGCGGACGATGAAGTCCGCGTTCCGCAGCCGGTAGAGCATGTACAGGCCGGCGAAACCGGCCCCGACCACTACCGCGTCAACGTCGTGCGTGCGAGTTTCGTCCACACGCGGTATTCTACTCGAAACTCATATGAATGAATAGCATGAATAGCGGCTCCCGGAGGCGTCCGTGAAGTTCGGTCTGGCCATCATGAACGACTTTCCGCCGGGCACCGTGCCGGCCAACCGGGTCGCGCAGTTGCGTGAGCAGGTACGAGCGGCGGCGGAGTCCGGCATCGATTCGGTCTGGGTGCTGCAGCACTACCTGGGCAACATGCCGACCCTGCAGCCACTGCCGCTGCTTTCCGCGCTCGCGGCCGACGCGGGGGACATGCGGCTGGGGACGAACATGTTCATCCTGCCGCTGCGTCACCCGGTCGGGGTGGCCGAGGAGTTCGCCACGCTCGACCACCTGACTGGCGGCCGGGCCGTGGCCGGCTTCGGCATGGGATACCGGGAGAACGAGTTCGCCGCCTTCGGAGTCGGGATGGACCAGCGGGTCGGCCGGTTCGAGGAGAGCGTCGAGCTCGTCCGCGAGCTTTGGACGGGTCAGCCGACCAGCTATCACGGCAAGTACTTCACCCTGGACGAGCAGCAGATCAGCCTCCCGCCGGTACAGCCAGGGGGCCCGCCCATCTGGATCGGTGCCGGACCGCACCGCACCGGTGCGCGTCGCGCCGCGAGGCTCGGCGATGCCTGGATCATCCCGCCGCACGTCACGCCCGAGCGCCTGCAGGTACTACTCGGCCACTACCGCGACGAGCGGGAGCTGGCCGGCCGCGGCCAGGCCAGCGATCTCGTCGTGCGCCGGGAGCTCGTCCTCGACGACGATCCGGAGCGGGCGCGGTCGACCGGCGTCGCGGCGCGCGCCGCGCTGACCCGGAAGTACGCCGAGTTCAACGCCCCGGATCGCACACCCAGCTACCAGCACCTGCAGTCCGACGCCGCCGTGGCGGAGACGGCCGACCAGTCCTACCTGTTCACCGACCCGCCGGGTGCCGTCGCCGCACTGCGGGCGCTGGCCGACCAGGGCATCACCTATGTCGTGCTCCGGATGCAGTGGTACGACCTGCCGCACAAGCGGCTCTTGCAGACGCTGACGATGTTCCGCGAGCAGGTGCGCCCGGCTTTCCAGGAGACGTCATGACGTCCGCTCCTCCGGGCGAAACCCTGCGCTCCCGTTTCCCGGGCCTGGACCCAGGGATCGCGACGCTGCTCGAGGCGGCGCGCGCGGCCGCGCTGCCACCGCTGACCGCGCTCAGCCCGGACGAGTTGCGCGAGCGGGTCCAGGGCGGGGATGGTCTGTGCGCGCCCGGCCCGGACATGTCCGACGTCGCGGATCCCGCCCTGCCGGGTGGGTTGCGCACCCGGCGGTATGCGCCGCATCGGCTTCGCACCCAGATCGCGTTGGTCTGGTTCCACGGCGGCGGCTGGGTCACGGGCACCCTGGACTACTCCGACGGCTTCTGCCGGATGCTGGCCGACGGCCTGGGCTGCGAGGTCCACAGCATCGACTATCGCCTCGCCCCGGAGCATCGATTCCCGGCGGCGGTCGAGGATGCGCTGACCGCGGTGCGGTGCATCGGGGACGGCCGCCAGGTGGTCGTCGCCGGAGACAGCGCGGGCGGCAACCTCGCCGCGGTCTGTGCCCAGCAGGTGCACGAGGTGCCGTCGACCCGCATCCGCGGCCAGCTGCTCGTCTATCCGGTGCTCGACTCCGACACCACGCGGCCATCGTATCTGCGCAATGCCGGCCTGGTTCTGGGCCCGGCCGAGATGACCTGGTTCTTCGACCATTACGCCCCCGTGGCCGCCGAGCGCGCCTCGCCCCGGCTGGCGCCACTGCGCGCGCCGGACCTGCGTAGCCTCCCGCCAGCGGTCATCGCCGTGGCCGGCCATGACCCGCTCTACGACGAGGGCGTGGCGTACGCGGCGGCGCTGCGGGCCGCTGGAGTGCCGGTCGAGTTGCTCGACTTCCCGGCACTGGTACACGGGTTCCTGCGCTTCACCGGTCCGGTCCCGGCCGCGGCTGACGCCGCCGCCGGGATCATCGCCGCGGCCGCTCGGCTGTTCCGCGACTGACGCCGACCGCGGCGGCGGGCGGCGGGCGGCGCTGGGCTGGCTAGCGGGTGCCGCGCCAGGCGAGCGACCCGCCGTCGATCAGCACCGAAGCGCCGGTGATGAACGACGCGTCGTCAGAGGCCAGGAAGCAGACCAGTTTGGCCACCTCCTCCGGCAGGCCCTGCCGCGGGATCAGGTGGGAGGCGGTCATGAACTTGACAATCGCCTCCTTGTCCGCCGCGGTCGCGATGAACTCGGCGGCCATCGGCGTGTCGATGGTGCCCGGGCAGAAGCAGTTGCACCGGACGTCGGGCGCCAGCTCCACCGCTGTCGCCTTGGTGAGCTGGATGACGCCGCCCTTGGACGCGACGTAGGCCGGTGAGCCTGGATAGCCGGTGACGCCGCTGACCGAGGCGGCGTTGACGATCGCCGGGCCCCGGGTGGAGCGGCGCAGGTGCGGGGCGGCGAACTTGGTCGCGAGCCACATCCCCTTGAGGTTGACGCCGAACACGAGGTCCCAGACCTTCTCGTCGAGCGTCTCGATCGTCGGGTTCTCGGCGAAGGCGGTGTCGATGACGCCGGCGTTGTTCACCAGAACGTCCAGGCCACCGAAGCGGTGGACGGTCGCGTCGATCATCTGAGCGATCTGGGCCGTCTGGGTAAGGTCGGTGCGGATGAACTCCGCTTTGGCTCCCTCGGCGCGGACGAGTTCCGCAGTCTCGCTGCCAGTGGCCTCATTGATGTCCACCACGGCCACAGCGGCGCCGCGTCTGGCGAATTCCACCGCGATCGCGCGGCCCATGCCCTGGCCTGCCCCCGTGACGACGCAGGAACTGCCTTCCAGCTGACTCATGCCTTGGCTCCCAGTGCGATCGACTTCAGCTCCCGGTAGCTCGCCAGGCCCTCCGGACCCATCTCCCGGCCGATGCCGGACTGCTTGTAGCCGCCGAACGGCGTGCCGAAGGCTTGCGGCGCGCCGTTCAGGCTTACCATCCCGGTACGGATGCGGCGGGCGACGGCGAGCGCCCGATCGCGGTCGGCCGACCACACCGACCCGGACAGGCCGTAGATCGAGTCGTTCGCAATGCGCACGGCTTCGGTCTCGTCGTCGTAGGGGATAAGCGCCACGACTGGGCCGAAGATCTCCTCCTGCGCGACCCGCATCGCATTGTCGACGCCGGTCAGCAGGGCCGGGCAGACATAGTAGCCGTCGCCGAGATGATCCGGCCGTCCGCCACCGACGACCCGGGCGCCCTCCTGCGCGGCCAACGAGAGGTAGCCTTCGACCCGCTGGCGCTGCCGCTCACTCACGAGCGGGCCGATCTGGGTCTGCGGGTCGAAGGGGTCGCCCACCGGCAGGGCGGCGAAGGCCGCAGCGAGCGCGTCGCCGACCTCCGCGTGCCGCGCCCGCGGGACGAGCACCCGCGTCTGGGCGATGCAGGCCTGGCCGTTGACCATCATCGCCATCGGCACCAGCGAGCGGGCAAAGTGCTCGAGGTCGGCGTCATCGAGGATGATCGCCGCCGATTTGCCGCCGAGCTCAAGGGTCACCCGCGCGATCCGCTCGGCGCACAGCGCCATGATCCGGCGGCCGGCGGCGGTGCTGCCGGTGAACGCGATCTTGTCCACGTCGCGGTGCCGGACCAGATGCTCACCCACCTCCCGATCGGCCGGGACTATGCTGAGGACGCCTTCGGGCAGACCCGCCGCGGCGAGCGCGTCCGCGAGCAGGTAGGCCGTGAGCGGCGTCTCCGGCGGCGGCTTGAGCACGACCGAGCAGCCGGCCGCCAGGGCCGGGGCCGCCTTCAACGCGGGCGTGCTCAGCGGCCCGTTCCACGGAGTGATCGCGCCGACCACGCCGGCCGGTTCCCGGACGACAAGGCTGTGGTTCGTACCGTCGGTGCGCGGCTCGTCGGTCTGCTCGGCCTCGATCAGCCCGGCGTAGTAGCGCAGGTGCCGGATCGGGTTCGGGACATGCGCCCGCTGCGCGAACCAGCGCGGGCAGCCCAGCTCGCGGGTCAGCAGGTCCACGGCGGCGTCCCCGAGGTCCTCAAGGTAGTCGGCGGCCGCCCGCAAGACGTCGGCTCGCTCGCTCGGGCTGCGGTCGGCCCACACGCCGGCGTCGAAGCTGGCGCGCGCTGCCGCGACCGCGGCGTCGACGTCAGCGACCCCGGCGAGAACCGTAGTGCCGAGCACCTCGCCGGTCGCGGGATTCACGACCTTGTGCTCGGTGCCGTCGGCGGACGGTAGCCAGCGCCCGCCCACGAAGATCTCGGGACGGCTGTACAGGTCAGGTGACGGCGTCATCGGGGCCCCAAATCTATGGTAATGAAACTAAGCTATTATATCGACGGTGCGAGCGTCAACGGCGCTGCACCCGGCTGGTCGCAACCGAGCGAGACCGGCTGGCCGTAACTGAGCGGGAGATGAGCATGATGCGTGCAGCCGTCCTGGAGAAGTTCGACAGTCCCCTGGTGGAGCAAGACGTCGACATATCGGACGTCGGCCCGGACGAGGTGCTCGTGCGCGTCGTCGCGTCCGGCATCTGCCACTCCGACCGCAGCGCACACGTCGGCGCCCAGGACCGGCCCCTGCCGCTCATCCTGGGTCACGAGGCCTCCGGCGTCGTCGTCCGAGTCGGTGCCGACGTGCGCAGCGTGCAACCCGGCGACCACGTTGTGGGCAGCGCATCGGCCCACTGCGGGGTTTGCGCCTATTGCCTGCGCGGGCTCACCCAGCACTGCGTCGACAAGGGCGTCGCCCGGGTTGGCGGCCCGTCTCGCCTGTCGCGACACGGGAAAGAGATCCACGCGTTCGTCGGGCTCGGCGGCTTCGCGACGCACATGCTGGTGTCCGAGCGGGCAGTCGTACAGCTGCCCGCCGAGATGCCGCTGGACAAGGCGGCCCTGCTCGGCTGTGCCGTCCTCACCGGGGTAGGGGCGGTGCGCAACCGCGCGCGGGTCGCCGCGGGCGAGACCGTCGCGGTAATCGGCTGCGGGGGAGTGGGGCTCAACGCCGTCCAGGCCGCCCGGCTCGTAGGCGCGTCGCGCGTCATCGCCGTCGACCTCAACCCGGCCAAGCTGGAGCGCGCCCGCCAGTTTGGCGCGACCGACGTCGTCGACGCCTCTCAGGCCGACCCGGTCGACTCCGTGCTCGCCCTGACCGGCGGTGGTGTCGATCACGCGCTCGAGATCGTCGGACGCGGGTCGACCGTGGAACAAGCGTTCGCGATGACCGGCGTACGCGGCACGACGACGGTGGTCGGGGTCGCCCGGCCGGACGACATCGCGCGGCTGTCGCCGGTCATCTTCATGGCTACCGAGAAGCGCGTCCAGGGCAGCCGGATGGGCTCCGGCAACTTCCGCCTGGACGTCCCGCTCTATTGCGACATGTACCTGCGCGGGCAGCTCAAGCTCGACGAGCTGATTTCCGAGGTCATCGACCTGTCCGAGGTGAACAGGGGCCTGGCGGAGCTGGACGGCTCGGACGGTGCGCGCAGCGTCATCCGCTTCGACTGACCACCCAGCGGGCGGCCGGGGCGCGGTCAGGCCGTGAAGCCGCCATCGACGGCGTAGACGGCACCGGTCACGAACGACGCCTCCGGGCCGCACAGCCAGGCCACCAGCGAAGCCACGTCGTCTGGCGTACCGAGCCGGCCAGCCGGATGCTGGGCGACCAACGCCGCAGCGCGCTCGGCGTCCATGCGCTGCAACAGCAGCGGCGTCTCTATATAGCCTGGACAGACAACGTTGGCGCGAACCCCTCGACCGGAGTACTCAAGCGCGACACTGCGGTGCAGGCCGATCAGTGCGTGCTTCGCGGTGACGTAGCTGGGCACCCTCGCATGGCCGCGCAGGCTCAGCACGCTGCCGAGGCTCACGATCGATCCGCCGCCGACCGCGAGCATGGCGCGCAGCTCGGCGCGCACGCACAGGAAGACGCCGTCAAGGTTGACCGACATGAGCCGGCGCCACACAGCGAAATCGAGGTCGGCGACCGGTCCGCCGTCGTCGGGCACCGCGGCCGAATTGACGGCGGCGCTCAGCGGGCCGAGTTCTCCGGCGGCACGCACCATCTCGGCCACCGATGACTCGACGCTGACGTCCGCTTCGACAGCGAGCGCCGGCCCGGCGCACCGCGCGGCCACCTCCTTGGCCCGGCTCAGGTCGCGGTCGCAGACGGCGACCGCGAAGCCGTCGGCGGCCAGCCGCAGCGCACAGGCCGCGCCGATGCCGGAACCGCCGCCGGTGACGAGGGCGACCGATCGCGAGGCCATCAGCTCGATCTCGCCAGCGTGATCGCGCGCTCGGGACAGGCGGCGACCGCCTCTTCCGCGTCGGCCAGCTGGCCGTCCGCGATCGGCATCGCCGAGCCGTGCAAGGTGACGAAGCCCTCCTCATCGTCGCTGAGCAGGTTCGGCGCGGCGTTGTAACACCGGCCGTGCCCCGTGCAGCGGTTTGAGTCGACGCGTAGTTCCGTGGCCATGGGTTCCTTCCTCGCCGGGTGCCGGTCAGCCACGGCGGCCTGCTTCGAAGAAGGCACCGCCGTCGGCGTAGTCGCCGGTCGAGAACGGCGATTCGGCGCCGATGGATGTGTAGCCGCCATCGACGGTCAGCGTGTGCCCGGTGACGAACGCGGCGTCGTCGCTGGCCAGGTAGCTGACCGCCGCGGCGAGGTCCTCGGGCAGTCCGGGACGATGCCCGCCGGCGTCCTGTGTCATCACCTCGGTGACCTTATCCAGCGCGGTCGCGTTACCGAGCCGCAAGTCGGCGGTCATCGCCGAGACGACCGCGCCGGGCATCACCGCGTTGACCCGGATGCCGTGTGGGCGCAACTCGGCGGCGACCGACCGCATCAGCCCGATGATGCCGGCCTTCGCGGCGCTGTACGCATGGTTGCCGACGCCGCCCATGACCGCGGCCGGGCTGGTGGTCGCGATGATCACGCCGGAGCCCTGCGGGCGCATGACCCGCGCGGCGTGCTTCATGCACAGGAACACGCCGCGCAGGTCGATCGCCCAGGTCGCGTCGACCGCCGCCATGTCAGCCGTGTGGATCGGTCCGTATGCCCCGAAGACGCCTGCGTTGGCGAACATGACGTCCACCCGGCCGAACTCCGCCACCGCCAGGTCCACGGCGGCGGCGACGTCGGCCTCGGATGACACGTCGGCGCGTACCGCGCGGGCGTTGGGGCCGATGTCCTTCGCCAGCAGCTCGGCGGCGTCGCCTTGGATGTCGGCCAGCACGACGCGGGCACCGTCCTGGACGAGCCGGCGAACCGTCCCCGCGCCGATGCCGCTGGCCCCGCCGGTGACGACGGCTACCCTGCCCTGCAGCCGGGCCTCGCTCATCGTCGGCTCCTCAATTCTCGTCAGCCGGTGCCGGCTCGGCACCCGGCCAGCGCACCGGCAGATCGTCGGTCAGTGACTCGCCGAGCTCACTCACCGGAACGGCGTAGACGAACTTCAGCGTACGGTTCGCGAAGCGCCACGCTCCCTCCTCGCGTTCGTATTCGTCGTAGTAGCGGATCGCGGAGTGGATCGTCTGCCCGGCGATGTCCAGTTCGGCGTGTGACAACACGATCCCGGTCGCGTGGTCGTCATCGACGAAACGCACGGTGTGCCCGCGCGAGGTGTGAATCGTGCGGCCGTACGTCGCGCGGATGGCCCGCAGTTGGTCGACAACCTCCTGCCGCCCGGCGATCTCGCCCAGCCTCGCCTTCTCGGCGTACATCGCGAGCATACCGGCGTAGTCGCTGTCGTCGATGGCGATGAAGTAGCGCACCGCCAGGTCCTGGATCTCAAGGCGATCTTCGATCCGGCGGATCCGCTTTTCGGCGTCGGGCGCGGTCATCTCGGCTCCTTAGACAGGTACGTCCTACGCGGTTTCGCGACAAGTCTAATACTGATTATCATTACGATAAAATAGTTCCAGTGAAGGGATCATGCGAGATGCCGGTCCCAGGTGATCGTCTGCGTGAGTACGTCGCCTTACGCAGCGTGCCGCGGCGGTCTCGATCATGATGCAACGCCGTACCGGACGAGAGCCGGGCGGGCGCACGACGGTTATCAAGATCATCTCCGGGTGCGGGCAGGTCAGGCAGCTTCTGTCTGGTTGTGACGGCTGCCGATGGCTTCCCGCTGGCCTCTGGCCCGTGTACAGCGCAGGGTGATAGTAGAGTCGGCTCCGTTGACGGTCCGGTGCGTGCCGGACCGCTTGAGCCGCTGGCCAGCTGGGCGGCCTGCCTCGACGTCGCCGGAGCCAGGGATAGGCGCGGATGGAGTCTGCCAGCTCGCCGCCATCGACGGTGGTGCCGCCTGGATTTGGAACCGCTCACCGGCGCACC
This sequence comes from uncultured Actinomycetes bacterium, assembly GCA_963758795.1. GTDB lineage: Bacteria > Actinomycetota > Actinomycetes > Streptosporangiales > Streptosporangiaceae > Palsa-504. The sequence goes on along the minus strand of CAVWXG010000014.1, from coordinate 2,532 downwards.
CGACAGATGATCGAAAAAAGGTTCCCTTAAGACTCGAACAAAAACACGAAAGATGGTATTCTTGTTCCCAGGCCCCCTTCCTTCTTTTCTCCCGGACGAGAGGTGGTGCATGTCCTCACCCACGTTCCCCGGCCCCGACCCGGACGCCCCCGGGCCGGACGGCGGGAACAACGGCGCCCCCGAACCCGCGTGGTCCGGGGACGAGCAGGACAGCGCGGCCTACCTCGGGGAGCTGATGGCCGCCGCGGCCGCGGGCGAGGAACTGACCGCCCAGGACATCGCCGGGGCCGGGTTCGGCCAGGACGGCACCGCGCACCAGATGCACCCCGGCCCGGTCCTGGCCACCTTGGTGCACGCCGCCACCACCGACGGCAAGATCCTGGCGACGCTGCCCGATGATGACCTGATCGGCGTCATCGCCGCGGTCCGGCGGATCGGGTCGTTCGCGGCCTGGGCCGAGATGACCGCGATCCGCGAGTTCGCCACCCGCCCCGATCCCCGCCGCCCCGCCACCCCCGCTCCCGGCGCTCCCGGCGCTCCCGGCGCTCCCGGCGCTCCCGGCGCTCCCGGCGCTCCCGGCGGCCGCGGCGCCCCCGGCGGCCGCGGCGGTACCCGGGGCGTGGATGCCCGTGATCCCAACGCGGCGGTCGCGGGCCTGCCGGGCGGGCCGAAGGTACGGGAGTTCGCGGCCGATGAGCTGGCCCCGGACCTGCACCTGACCTGGCAGGCCGCGGCCGGCCAGATCATCTACGCGTGCACCGTGGCGGCCCGGCTGCCGGTCACCTTCGCCGCGCTGCGGGCCGGGGCGATCCACCCGGTCCACCTGCGCATCATCGAAGACGAGACCGCGTACCTCTCCGGCCAGCACATCGCCGAGGCCGATGAGAAGCTGGCCGAGGCGGCCCGGTCCAAGACGTTCGGGGAACTGCGCTATCACGCGCACCGGCTGGTCCTCAAGCTCGACCCCGAGGCCGCCGCCCGCCGCAAGGAGACGGCCCGCCAGGACGCCCACGTCCGCCCGTTCCGGGAAGGGTCCGGCAACGCCGGGATGATCGCCCGCGAGCTGCCCCCCGACGAGGTCCTCGCCTCCTGGCAGCACGTCGACCAGCGGGCCCGGGACCTGCGCGCCGCCGGCCTCCCCGGCACCCTGAAAGAACTCCGCGTGCATTGCCTACCTCGACCTGCTCCAAGAGCGCGACAGCCGCACCGCCCCGGCCACTCCCGGCGAGGGACCCCACGCCCCCGACGCCTCCGCCCCCGACGCCTGCCGCCCCGGCGACGCCGCCGACCCCGGCGAGACCGGCGGCCCCGGCGAGACCGCCGACCCCGGCGAGAGCGATGACCCCGGCGACACTGGTGACACCGGCGACACCGGCGGCCCCGGCGAGAGCGGTGGCCCGGGCGGGAGCGGCGGCCCGGGCGGGAGCGGCGGCTCCGGCCGCGGTCCCCGGAACGGCTCCGGCGGCACCGGCTCCGGCAGGCCGGCCGGGGACAGCGGTCCGAGCCTGGCGGCTCAGGTCACCCTGACGATCCCGTGGGAGACCTCGCAGGGCGGCGGCGCCCCCGGCGAGGCCGCCGGGTTCGGCCTGCTCGACCCCCAGACCGCCCGTGACCTGCTGGCCGCCGCGGCCCGGCACCCGGACACCCGCTGGTGCTACACCGCGCTGCACCCGGACGGCACCGCCGCCGCGCACGCCTGCGTCCGCGGCCCGCACCCCGGCGGCCCGCCCGGCCCCCGGACCCTGACGTTCAGCCCCGTCATCCGCGGGCCCTGCGACCACGCCCAGGCCCAGCCCGGCTACCGGCCCGGCCGCACGCTCCGGCACCTGATCACCGCCCGGAACGCCACCTGCACCGCGCCGGGCTGCGGGCAGCCCGCGGCCCGCTGCGACCTGGACCACACCACCCCCTGGCACCTCGGCGGACTCACCTGTCCCTGTAACCTCTCGCCTCTGTGCCGTCATCATCACCGGGTGAAACAGGCCCAGGGCTGGTGGCTGGATTCGCCGGAATCCGGCGTTCTGATCTGGCGCACCCCCGCCGGACGCACCTACACCACCACCCCCACCGTCTATCCGATGTAGCGACCACCGGTCGCGCCAGGGGTCACGCTGATACCAGGTGCCCGGCTTACCGCCGAGGCCGGCCGGCCTGCCGGGGCGAACCCGGCCCTGGCCAGCACGTTGCGGGAAGCGGCATTCTCACGGGCGGTGGCCGCCCTGAGTGTGCCAGCCCGTGCCGTACCGCCGTCAGCCGGGCAAGCTGCCCCGCCGGCAAGGCGGCGGGTGCCGCCGCTGCGGACCAGGATGCCTTGGTCGCGGGCGAACCGGTTGAGGATCTGGATGGGAACAGCCGACTTGGGCGGCGGTGTCGTCCAGGAACCGGTACCAGGTGAGGAATTCCTGGCCGAGCCAGGATGGGTCGAGGTAGATCACGCGAGGTGCTGGCCCAGGTGCGGGGATCAGGGGGCAGCGGACCGGGCGGCGGGGCCGGGGCAGCGGTGCCGGCGGCGCACCCGGGCTGGGCGGCTAC
>CAVWXG010000013.1:0-263969 GCA_963758795.1 uncultured Actinomycetes bacterium | reverse complement strand
CCGTCTGGGCTGGGCCCAATGCCACTTGGCCTAAGTCGATCTTCGTGGCTGGTGTGGCCTGCCGTGTCATTCTGACCAGCACAGATACGCCCCCGCCCCGGCAGCGGACCCGGCTGGCAATAAGATGCAAACGTACAGGTCAGTGCCCTAATCGGCGGATAGGCCAGGCGGCATCGGGCCTGGCGGCGGATCCGGCCCACGGGGAGGCTGCCGCCCAGCCGCCCGTCCGGGAAACCGGTCCTGGCCCGGCGCGATCCGCTACCTACGGCCGGTAAGGAAGGACAACCCGCGTCATTAACCGCCCCATCCGCACCGGCGGATCACTCCCGTCTCAGCCAGCTGGAAATTTGCGTGGAACATTCTGGCTTGCCGGAGACTTTTGTGCATCATAGTACCCAGAATCTTCCGTGAAGCCAGAATATTCCGTGAAAATGTTCGACTCAGCCGTCGATGCCCGGCCGGGCACCCGCGCCGCCCGGCGGATCGCCAGCGCCGGATGCCGCAGCGTCCGCCGGCCCCGCGGATCCGGCGGCAGGCAAGAACGCCTGGCCGTCATCGAAGATCAACTTAGGCCAAGCGGCATTGGGGCTGGGCCTTACAACCTGCCCGCTCCGGGTTTGCCCGCTTTGCCTTCCTTCGTTCTCCCTACCCCGGGATTACTGGCTGTCCGGGCTGTTGGCGGGCCTGTTCGAGGTTAGCGTGCGGTTGAGAACCGCAGGGGCTGAAGGCTGGCGCATACTCGTACAGCCGTAAGGCGATTAAATACGATTTAGCAGGATTCAGTCAGGGTAATTGGAATCCAGTAGCAAGTGACACCGGCCTCTTCGCTGGCCGTAGATAGCCAAATAGAGCAATATCGGCTCCGGCAATTATTCAGCCGCGTGGAACCTGCTCAGCCCGTCTACGCAAGCCCGGGACGGCCGCTACGACCCATGGGCCGGGCCGGGGGTATGCGTGCTTATGCTGGCTTACCGCCCATAATTGGCTATCCCGCCCCGAAGATTTAAGGCTATTTACCGTCGCTGGATAGGACCTTTTGCTCTGTTACCCATTGATAGCCTCGCCCAGTATGAAGGTGGAACAAAGCGGGCGGGTGTAGTCGCTTATGGCCCGATCGTAAGCCCGCTGGCCTTCGATCACAGGGTAGGACCCAGGCCTGAGCGGCCCCGCCGGGTCTGAGGGATAGATCAACATGAGCATTAGGACGATTTGCGCCGGAATAGGCGCACTGGCCCTGATCGGCGGCCTAGCCGCGTGCGGCAGTGCCGCATCATCCAGCCCGACTGCTGTCGCGCACGTCAAGCAGACGGTTACGGCCAAGCCCGCACCCGCTGTGACTGTGACGGCCTCAGCGGTGCCTACGGTGACCAAGACCGTCGCCCCGGTGCCGGTCAGGACCGTCTATGTCGCGCCGCCCTGCTCAGCCTGGCCGGCTGAGGAATAGGCGCATGGATGAGCCTGATTCCGGAACCCCGGTACGACATGCGGGCAGGTCTTGTCCTGAGTGCAGCTATGCAGTCAATAACCTGCCCGCTCAATCTCACACGCAGCGCTAAACACTAAACACGGGGGAATCCCATGAACTACATCTTGAAATCACTGCCAGCGATGATTCTGCTGTCAGCAGCCGCAATTTTCCTCACGCTCAGCGAGGCGTTCAACGTCGCGGCCTATGCCTCACTGACGCCGAGTAGCCTGGGCGTCTCCGATGGCCTGTCCCGCGCAGGAGACTGGCTCACCTTCGCAGCCATAGTAATCGGCCTGCTCGCGCTGGGCACGGCTGCATGGGCAACGGTCTTGGCCAAAAACTGGGCGGCCGTTGCGGAGATCGGAGTCGGAATAGTTGGTGGCATAATCATCGCGGTGGGAGACCTCATTAACGCCGCTACTTCCGAGAACTCAGCCTCGACCGCCAACATACTCCAAGCTATAGGCTTCGGGATACTGACGCTGCTAGTTCTCGGCCATGCAGCACGGCGTTCCCTGGCAGAACAGGATGTCTCCGCTCGCCCGCGTCAAGCGGCGCTGTGGCTCGTTGCCGCGGCCGCGCTTGCTACTCTCGCTGTCGGTGTCGGCTTGACGCCAACCATCAATAACAAGGGCCTCGCCATCGCGGCCGGCATTCTTCTCGCTTCCGGTACCGGGATACTGGCCGGCGTGCTCATCGCGGCTTCTGCACGCGGATTCCGTATGGCTGGCAGCGCCATCGCCGGGCTAATCCTCCTGAGTGCGGGATATATCGGTGCCGCAATCGTGGCCGGTATTTGCTACGGACCCGATGCCGCAACCAATTGGCTGAACGGAGCACTCGGCCTGCGTATCGGCCCATCCATCGCGGAGACCATCAGCACTCTGGGTCTTCTAGTGCTGGCGCTCGCCGCATGGACGCAAGTCCGCAGGCTAGCAGGCCGGGAACAATCTGGCCCGGTCACACCGCCTCAGCCCTCCCAGGGATGGCTGGTGGCTGACCGCTAACTACTTCGACCTGAAAAACTTGCGCGCTGGTCTGTGATCTTGGCCGGTGCCACCGCCTGCACCCTCCACCTCGCAGGCCTCGGGTGTATCGGGGGTCGTTAATGTGGCTTCTGGGGCAGTGTCTGCTTCCGGTGACCGGATGCTGATCTCGATACCGTGCTGGGCTGCGTATTCTTGCAGGTCGCCGAGGGTGCGGAGGGAAACTGCGGGGGGCTCGGCGGCGGGCGGGAGCGGGATGACGTGCTCGTTGGTGAGCCTGCGGGTCAGGATGGTCGCGCTGCTGACGGTGGTGCTGTGGATGCCGAAGACCGGGGCGATGGCCTTGACGGGCAGGCGCAGGTGGTCGCGGAGGCGGGTGATCAGGACGTGGTCGGTGACGTCGATGCGGCGGTTGCCGTGCGGCCCGGTGCTGCGGACGGCGTTGGCCCTGCGGCCGCCGCGCCGGATGCCTGCCTTGTAGTCAAGGAGGGCCTGGTAGGGGGTTTCCAGCGCGGCGGCCAGGTCGTCCAGGTCGCCGGGCTGGATGCCGGTGAGGGCGGGGTGGTTCAGGATGGCCTGCCGGTCCGGCGGGGCCGGCGGCGGTTCCGGTTCCGGTCCGGCGGGGTGCGCGAGCAGCGTGTAGTTCCACTCGGGGTGCCAGCTGCCGCGGGTTAGGCAGCGTTTCTCGATGTCGCGCATCTGCTCGTCACCGATTTCCGTCCCGGTGGGGTATTCGTTCTCGTCCTGGACGGCGATGGCGGTGAGCCCGGTTTTCGCGGTGACGTGGCCGATGGTGTCGATGATGACGTCGTAGCTGGTCAGGGGCCGGGCGCGCCAGGCGAGGCTGATCTGGCAGAACAGCCGGTGCTCTATCCACGTGTTCCGGGCAGGTCATCGGGGCCAGGTGCCGTCCGCCATCCGCTGCCGGGACAGGGGCAGTACTTTGACCTGGTATTTCTGCTCTGGGGTCATAGTTACACGAACCCCCGACGAACTAACGGGGCCACACACTTAAGCATCCAGGCATGGCGGGGCCGGGGCACTTTCGGGGCACATCAGGCCGCGAGCTGTCCAGAAGCGATGAGAACTACCGAGATCCTGTCCCCAGGTCAGGGGACATGCGGGGCACATCAGCAGAGGTCGCAGACACGCGCGCACGAGACCCGGCCTACAGGCCGACCGGGGAGACCTTCAGCCGATCATTCCTCAGTCTGGTCCTCTATCTCTGCATCGGGAGCGTTGTTCTTGACTGACTCGATCCCGTTCAGTGCTGACTGCTTACGTTCGTAGGCTTCGCTGGTCGCGATGACTTGCCCGTTAGAGGCAACCAGGTTGAAGTGGTACTTGCCGGTGGAACCCTTCTTAAGAACGAACTTCCCAGCCATGCTTCCCCCCTACTGGAGTATCGGACTTGACCATGATCCTAGTCTAGGAAACCAGGAGTAACAGTGGTGGGTATTGATCACGCCGGTACCCTGTGTCCTTCCCTGTTCCGCCAGAGCCAAGAGTTCACGATCTTGGAGGGGCACGCCTGCATCGGAGTCAGTACAGCAGATAGGTACAGCAACCTTGCCGTCCAACACTGACCTCATGCGACCGACACGGGTTCCCACGACCTAGCATCAACGGCCAGCATCGACCTCCGTGCGACTCGTTTGTCACCGATTGGCGGAGGTCGCCGGGTAGGGCCCGCTGCACCTATGTGAGGTTTGCGCCGACCGGTCACGGTGCCGCCGGTCGTCCTGCGAGTCACTCATCGAAGCGTCCAGTCATTTCGGTCATCCGATCATGCGCTCGTGGCCGCGCGGGCACCGGCCATAATGCATGTCGTCAAGGACTCGATCGTCCAGACCGGCTCAAGGCCTACCTCACACCGAGCAGGTCACTGGTTCGATCCCAGTATCGCCCACAGATGTAAGTCCAGGTTAGAGGCATGCCGGGTAGTTAAGGGCTGCGGGCTGTTGTCAAGCGGTTTGCCCGGGTCGGCGTGGCGTGACTGACATGGCAACGGAGGTCCGGTAGGACGGGGAATCGACCAAGACCACCCGTTGCCCGAGGACCTCCGTTGCGTGTTCAGTCTGCCATCAGTGCTGCGTTTATGACGGTTATCCGGACGGTCACGGTGGCGGCGGGAGTGTTCGCGCCTGGCCATCTGGGTGAGCTGACCTGGCAGGTTCCCTTCGAGCTGGCCGATTCGGTGCTGGAGGAGACCCGGACGCGGGAGCAGCGGCTGCGGGACCTGCCGTCGCGGGTCGGGGTGTATTTCGTCCTGGCGCTGGGCCTGTTCCCGGGGCTGGGTTACGGCGTGGTGTGGCAGAAGCTGACCGCCGGGCTGCAGGGCCAGGGCCTGCCGTGCCCGTCGCTGAAGGCGCTGCGGGACTTGCGCCGGCGGATCGGTACGGCCCCGGTAAAGGCGCTGTTTGAGGTGCTGGCCGGGCCGGCCGCCCAGCCGTCGGCGCCCGGGGTGCGGTTCGGCCGGTTCCGGACGGTGGCCTTCGACGGCTGCGCCTCGGTCAAGGTGCCGGACAGCAGGCGGAACCGGGCCTGGCTGGGGAAGCTGAAAGCCGCGCTCGGGGTGACCGGCTACCCGGCGATCGAGCTGATGACCCTGGTGGAGACCGGTACCCGCGCGCTGATCGGAGCGGTGTTCGGCCCGCGGGCGCCCGGCGAGACCGCCTACGCGCGCCAGCTGCTGCCCCTGCTGACCGCTGACATGCTGGTGCTGACCGACCGCGGCTTTGATGCCGCCGGGTTCCTGGAGGCGGTCGCCGCCACGAAGGCCCAATTCCTGGCCCGGCTGACCGCCACCCGCCGCCTGCCGGTGATGGCCCGCCTGGATGACGGCACGTTCGTGTCCCGGATCGGCGCCCTGACGGTGCGATCATCGAGGCCGAGGTCATCGTCACCTGCGCTGACGGCACCCGGTACTGCGGCCGTTACCGGCTGGCCACCACCCTGCTCGAGCACCGCCGCTACCCCGCGGCCGCGCTGATCCGCCTGTATCACGAGCGCTGGGAACACGAGGTTGCCTACCTGGCGTTGCGGCACACGCTGCTGCAAGGCCGGGTACTGCGGTCACAGGACCCGGCCGGCTGGAACAGGAAATCTGGGCGCTCCTGGCCCTGTACCAGGCGCTGCGGGGAGATGGTCACGGCGGTCGAGACTGTCCCGGGCACCGACCCCGACCGGGCCAGCTTCACCATCGCCCTGCAAACCGCCATTGACACCGTGACCGCAGCCGACAGCGTAGTCACCAGCGGCACCCTGGAACCTGGCCGGATCGGCCGCGCCGTCCTGGACGGGCTGCTCCCGCCCCGCCGGCCCCGCGTCAGCGTCCGCAAGGTCAAATCCCCGCTATCCCGCTGGAACAAAGCCGACCCGCACCGCCCACCGCACAGCACCCCGGTCACCGCGATCGGCATCACGCCCCAGCACGCCGGGGAACAGCAATCCCCGACACGCCGGCAGAAATGCTTGACCGCCACACCCGCCCTTAACTACCTGGCATTGAGGTTAGAGGCTCCCCGAACAGCTCTCATTCTACTCTGCGGATAGAAGGCTGGACCAGCGCCTGGCCACGCGCGTCACGCAGGAAGGCCCACATATGACCGGTCTCGTCCTCATCGATGAGGACGTAAGTGATGTCGACGCGCTGACCATCGCGTGGGACGCCTTCTCTGGCGCCCATCTCGCCCCTGATGGAAGGCGTCCTGAGGCTGGCCGCGGACGGCTCTGCGAGTGACCATCGATCCGATCAGCTCTGGCGGTCCGTCTCGGTGGTACCGGAAGGGGCCCTCGGGCCGGCTGCGAGGATATCGATGCTTATGGCCAGAATCCAGACCGGGAATAGCAGTTCTGCCCACGGTGTGATGCCGATGCCGACCAGCAGCACCAGCGCGGTCGCGAGCCCGGCGGCGGTCACCCAGCGAGACACGATCTTGGTGCGGCGCGCAATGGTCACGGTGGTCAGCGTGAATACGGCCGCCATCCGCATCGAGTAGACGTTCAGCAGAAGCGAGGTGAGGTTGCGGCCCAGGGCCAGGGTGTCGGCGCTCGGCGGGGCAGATGAGGACATGTCCGCGATGAGGCCGCCGGCGACCGCCGCGGCCACGAACATCATGCCGACGAACAACAGGCCGCTGCCCAGGAACACGGTCGCGAAGAAGCGATCCTCGTGCGCTCCGATCCGGTCCCGGATCACCCCGATGAACCACAGGAAGGCGATTCCGGCGAACGGGATGAGGTTCAGCCCGGTCGCCACGGCGGCTCTTTTCCCCGAATTGGTCAGCCACGCCCCGGGGACGGCAGGATCGGCCGGGACAGAAATTCTGAGCAGGGCCAGCGATGAGATCAGGAGCACGGAAAAGGCGATGCCGGCCACCGCGGCCGCGCGAGGCGTCCTCAGGGCGCTTCTAGTAGCCAGCGGGCCCTGGCCCCCCGGTCCATCGGTCACGGGTGTCCCCTCCTGGTCTGTGCGCACTACCGGAAGCTCCGCTGGTGCTGATCCCAGGCAAACACGCCACGCGGCCGCTTGGCTTTGCCCCACCAGGGTGAGGATGGGCCTTCGCGGCTCCCGCGGGTCGTCAACCCCTCGCGTGATCGTTTGCCACTAACCATTGATCCATCGTCATTCTGACATCAGCGCGGAACGAGATCACTTCCAAACGGCCTCCGAGTCCTTCTCGCAGGCGCCGAGTTTCACGTGAGCGACCGCGCGTCAAGTGCCGACAGCAAGATCGCGCAGCTACCGCGTTGATGAGGTAAGAGGCCGATCTTAGCGGCCGCTGTGATCGCCAAAGCGGCCCGAAGCTGGACGGGATCACCTTCGCAGGGGGACACCCCGTCCAGCCAGTCACGGCAGGATCGATCGTAGGCCGTCGGGCAGCTCTGACAGCAGATGCTGTCGTAGGTATGATGGCTGTATGTCTCGGTGGGAAGGGGACGCGGCTGGTCGTCTGGAACGCGCCGCCCTGGCGTTGTTCGACGAGCGTGGTTTCGACCGCACGACGGTTGCGCAGATCGCGAAGCGCGCTGGGCTCAACGAGAGGTCGTTCTACCGTTACTTCAGTGACAAACGGGAAGTCCTGTTCGGCGGCGGTGACGAGCTGGGGCGCCGCTTGGAGCAGGCGCTTCGGGAAGTGCCCGCCGACACTGGGCCGCTGGAGGCACTGCTGGTAGCTCTGGGGGACGCAGCGGACGTGTTCCGGCCGAAAGAGGTGCTGCGCTTCCGGGAACGAGTCATCAACGCGAACCCCGAGCTGCGCGAGCGCGAGCTGATCAAGATGGACGCCATATACGCCGCGCTCGTGTCTGCCTTGCGGGAGAGGGGCACGGACCAGACGACGGCGCGCATTGCGACCGACATGGCGATCTCGATCTGGCGTGTCGCAGCGGAACGCTGGCTCCATGGCGACGACTCTCCCTTCGCCGCCGAGGTTTTCGATGCGGCGCGGCATCTCCGGCGGATCGCGGCCGGCGATCGAACCGGCACGGAAGATGCGGCCGACGCACCCGCACGCTATCAGCAATAGCGCTCGCGGGCCTGTCCAGGAAACGGTATCTCCGGGACCGGCCGCTGCCGGGCTCGCCGCCCTGGAACGGTGCGACGGCTGGTGAAGACGCCGGGCCTGAGCCGGTACCGCCCGAGGTGGCCCGCCTGTCCGGTCTGGGCATCCCGGTGGTCGGCGGCTTGGGCCTCTGGCTCGCCGGAGCCGACCTGAGCCGCGTCCTGTGCGCGCGATTTCGCAGCCATCCAGCCCTCCGGAACGGTCCGCCGATCCCACTGCCGTCACATCAAAAACACTAGCCCATTAATTCGAATTACATCACACATCAGGCCAGAAAGATTGCGGTCGCTCATCTGATTCGCTAGAATGTTTGATAAGAGCCAAACAATCATCTTCCTGAACGGGCGGTGGCGCGTGACCTCAGGACCGGTCTCCCCAGACCCCGGGCCGGACGACGATCCCGCCCGGAGCACTGGCGAACCCGGCGCATCCCCGCCCGCCGAGCCCCCGCCCGCCGAGCCCCCGCCCGGCGAGCCCCCGCCCGGCGAGCCCCCGCCCGGCGGGTCCCAGTCCGGCGGGGGTTCGCAGCCCGCCCCGGATGAGTCCCCTTGGCGCGGGCTGGCGGGAGCTGCCGCCCTCGGCGCAGGACTGGCTGACCGAGGAGGAGTGGGTGGCGTGGCTGGCGTCGATGCGGGATGAGGATCCCGGGCTGGCGCCCGGCGAGGAACCCGGCCCCGAGGACCCGCCCCCGCCCGCCCGCAAGCGGCGGTCTCCCCGGCCGGGGCAGGGATCGCGGGCCCCGGCCGGGGTCCCGCGGGCGGTGCCGCCGGCGCGGCGGGGTCCGGGGGAGCGCGGTTCGGCGCGCCGGGTCCCGGGGGACTCCCCCGGTCCGGCCGGGGCGTTCGCGGCCGGGCAGCTGCTCGACGTGGCGCCCGGCGGCGGCGCGCTGCACGGCCTGGCCGAGTGTGCGGCCGGGCCGGGGGACCGGTTCGCCGGCGCGTCCGATGATGAGCTGACCGGGCTGATCTGCGCGCTGGACCGGGCCGAGGCTTCCGCGTGCTCGCTCAAGCACGCCGCGGTCGCCGAGCTGATCCGGCGCCGTCCCGAGCCCGGCTGCCCGCCCGAGGGCCCGGCGCAGATGCCCGGCACCTACGATGAGTTCACCGAGGCCGAGCTGACCGACGCCCTCGCCGAGACCCGCTGCGGCGCCGCCGCGATCCTGAGCCTGGCCCATGACCTGGAGGTCAAGCTGCCCGGCACCCGGGCCGCGTTCCGGGCCGGGGTGCTGCGCCATTCCAAGGCCGAGATCATCGCCCGGGCGACCGCGGACCTGGACCCGGCCGAGGCCCGCGCCGCCGAGGCGCTGGTGCTGGACCGGGCCGGGCGGCTGACCCCGGGCGGGCTGCGCGCCGCGATCGCCCGGGCGGTCATCCAGGTCGCGCCCGGCAAGGCGGTCAAGCGGCGCGAGGAAGCCCGCCGTAACGCCCGGGTCCAGCGGTGGCTGGAAGATTCCGGCAACGCCGCGCTGATGGGCCGCGAGCTGCCCCCCGCCGACGTGCTGGCCGCGGACCAGCGGATCACGTGGTGGGCGAAACAATTGAAGAAAGCGGGCCTGGACGGGGATATGGACCAGCTCCGGGCTCTGGCGTACATGGACATCATGCTCGGCCGGGACTCCCGCCCCGCCGTCCCCCCCGGCGCGGGCCGGGACGGCCGGGACGGCACCGGCAGCCAGAACCGCGCGCCCGGCAGCGGCCAGCCCGGCAGCGGCCAGCCCGGCAGCGGCCAGCCCGGCAGCGGCGAGCCCGGCAGCGGCCAGCCCGGCAGGGACACCGGGAACGGCGGGCCGGACGGTCCGCGCGGCGGCGGGCCCCGGGATCCCGGCGGCGGACCTGAAGATCCCGGCGGCGGGCCCGAGGGTCCCGGCGGCGGCGGATCGCCGGCGCCGGACCCCGGCGAGCCGGGGATCCCGCCGGCGGCGAGCGTGCTCCCGGCCGGGTTCGCCGGCTGCATCAACCTCACCGTCACGCTGGCCACCTTGCTGGGCCTGGCCGCCCGGCCCGGCGAGATCGCCGGGCTGGGCCCGGTCGACCCGGCCCTGGCTCGTGACCTGGCCCGCGCGGCCGCCCTGAACCCCAGGACCACGTACTGCGTCACCGTCACCGACGAGCAGGGACACGCCATCGGCCACGGCTGCGCCCGACCCGGACCGAAGAACCGCAGCCGGCCGGCCCAGCGGGACGAACCCGCCCCGTCCGGGGGTCCTGTCCCCGGCGGCGACCGTGACCCGCCCGGCGGACCCGCCAGCGGCCCGCCGCCGCGATTCACCTTCACCGGCTCCGGCGAGCCCGGGCCGCCCGGCGGATACGGCGCCTGGCAGCTCTCCGCCGGCCTGCCCGGCCAGCGGGACCTGCTCCTCGCGCTGGACCCGGTCGCCCTGGACACATGCGACCACCGGTTCCAGGCTTCCGGTCATGACCCGGGAGTCAAGCTCCGGCACCTGACCCGGATCCGGCACGCCACCTGCGCCGCCCCGACCTGCCGGAGACCCGCCGGCAACTGCGACTTCGAACACAACATCCCCTACGAGACAGGCGGCCGGACCTGCCTGTGCAACGGCGCGCCCACCTGCCGCCACGACCACCGCCTCAAACAGCACCCCGGCTGGAAGGTCGAGCAGATCACCCCGGGAACCTTCCGCCGGACCGCCCCCTCCGGCCGCCACTACACCACCGAACCCACCCGGTACCCCATAGGAGAATGCTAAACTAACGCATGTGACAGCACAGACCGAAGCACCGCCCCTCCGGGCCGCCAGATACGCCCGGATCAGCCACGACGCAGCCGGGGACGAGCACGGCACCGTCAACCAGCTCGCCGACCAGCAGCGCGCCGCCGACGCCCGCGGCTACACGGTCGTCCTCACCGAGTGCGACAACGACATCAGCGCGTCCAACGGGAAGCACCGGCCCGGGTACGAGCGCATCATGGCCGCCGCCGCCCGCCGCGAGATCGACGTCATCCTCGTGTTCCAGACCTCCCGGTTCTGGCGCAACCGCCGCGAGCGGGCCGAGGGCATCGAGATCCTGAAGAGGGCCGGTGTCTCCATCGTCGCCACCAGGGGGCCGTCCCTGGATATGTCCACCGCGTACGGCCGGGCGATGGCCGGGCTCCTGGGGGAGTTCGACACGATGGAAGTCGAGGTCAAGGGGGAGCGGCAGCGGCTGGCCGCCGAGGAGGCCGCCAGGGCGGGCAAGCGGTTCATCGGGGGCAACAGGCCGTTCGGGTACGAGCCCGATCACGTCACCGTCCGCCAGGCCGAGGCCGACGCGATCCGCTGGGCGGCCGACGTGCTGCTCGCCGGGGGCAGCGTCAGCGAGGTCGCACGGGAATGGGATTCCCTCGAACTGCGGCAGCCGCAGGCCCCGTTCGGCCCGCAGCGCCGGTGGACCCGCCAGGCGGTAACGTCCATCCTGCGGAACCCCCGGATCGCCGGGCTGGCCGTGCTGCCGCAGCGGGAGGACCCGGACGACCGGCCCGAGCTGGACGACCCGCCCCGCAAGCGGAAGCGGCTGCTGCCCCCGGAGATCGTCGGCACCGGGGAGTGGAAAGAGATCATCAGCGAGGAGACCTGGCGGGCGCTCCGGGCGCTGCTCGGCAACCCGGAGCGCAGGCCGCCCCGCGGCGCCTACACCCTGCTCGGCGGTCTCGGCCTGTGCCGGTGCGGGAACAAGGTGGTCGCGGGCACCAACGCCACCGGCAGGCAGGTCTACCGGTGTGACCCCAAGACCAGGGGGGACCGGCCCGGCCCGCACTGCCAGCAGATGACTGCTCCGGTGGACCTGCACGTCGAGGCGGCGGTCGTGGACCGGCTGTCCCTCGGTGACGCGGCGAAGCTGATCGCCCCGCCGTCCGCCGGGGCCGACACGGCTGCGCTGCACCGGCAGGCTGCCGCCATCCGCGCCAACCTGGAGCAGTCCGCATCCGACGCGATGCTGGGGCTGATCTCCCGGGCCGAGCACCTGGCCGCCAGCGCGACCGGGCGGGCACGGCTGGCCGAGATCACCGCGGAGCTGGCCGCGTCCGCGTCAGGGTCGGCGCTGGCCCCGTTCGCCGCCGGGGAGGCCGCCGAGGACGTGTGGGACCGCCTCGACGTGGCGCGCCGTCGCGCCGTCATCGCCGCCCTGACCGAGGTGATCATCCACCCGGCCGGGCGGGGTGCCCGCCAGTTCGACCCGGCCACGGTCGGCACGCCGGGGCTGTCCGCGGATTAGCTCAGCAGCGGCCTGCCGTTGTGCAGGTGGCGGCCGACCGCCCGGCCGCTGGTGTGCCAGCTTTTGCCGCAGGCGTCACAGCGGACCTCCACCCGCTCGCGGCGGTCAGCGCTGAGCGGCGTGCCGAGCGCGGCGTCCCCGCCCGTACCGTACAGGCAGCCGGTCAGCCTCGCCCATAGCGCGATCACGCGGTCGCAGGAAGGGCAGCCGACCTCGGTAATCTCGGCGGCGGGCGGCTGCATCGCGGAGCGCGCGGCCGCGCGGATGCTCTCGGTCACCGGCGCCGTCAGGTTGGCCAGCACCGGGGCCAGGAAGGGCACCTGCTGCTGCCGTGGCTCAGCCATAATCCCACCATTGTAGTTCGGCCAGGGTCCATGGTATAAGGGAATCGCGGCATGGTGCCGCACGTGGCCTGCCCACCGCGCCCCGGCGGTCAGGGTGGCCGGGTCACGGCGCGCGATCTGCCCACCGCGCCCCAGTGGCGGTCAGGGTGGCCGGACGGCATACCCCGGAATGGGGCCGTCCGCCATGCCCTCCGTCGTCGTTGACCCGTCCCGGCTGCGCCGGGCCCGTGAGAGTGCCGGGCTATCCCGCGAAGCCGTCGCCCTCACGGTCGGCGTCACCTACAACAGCGTCCAGGCCTACGAACTCGGCGCCACTGATCCCTCGGTTCGCGTCCTGATCGCACTGGCCCGGCTCTACCGGTGCGCGGTCGAGGACCTGTGCCGTGACGAAGCCCCGGCCGGTGCCCGGTGAGCGCCCCGCGCCGCCGCCGCACGGCCCCGGCCGCCCGGCAGCTCAGCGACCACGGCCAGCAGATCCGCGCCTACCTGGAGGAGCACCGCGAGGAGATCCGCGCGATCGTGGCCACCTGGCCGCCGCTCACCGAGGAGCAGAAGCGCACCCTCGTGCTGCTGCTGCGCCCAGGCGCTGATAGCGATGGCTGACCGCCCGCCGGGCCGGGAGGCGCAGAACGGCCCGGCCGCCGAGCCGGGCCGTCCCGCCCACAACCCCGCCGCCCGCCTAGACGCCGAAGTTATCCACAGCCTAGCGGCGATGACGCGGCGTCGGCGGGACGCGGCGGCGCGCATGACGCCGCTGCCGTGCGGATGCCGGGACCCGCTGCCCTGCGACCTGGCCCGCTGGTGCCCCGCGTCCGGCGGGCCGCCGCCGTCGCGGCGGGGACTGGCCGAAGCCCTGGACGAGCTCGACGCGGTGGGGCTGTGCGCGTGCTGGACCGGGCCGCGACCGCACCCGCAGGCGGTCGCGTCATGATGCCCGAAGCCTGCCCCAAGTGCGGGACGCTGTGGGACCCCGGCACCCGCGCGTGCTGGAAGTGCGGATACGACCCGGCCGCCGTCATCCCTGGCGACGGCCGCCCGGCGCGGAAGCGGCGCGGCCCGGCGGTCGCCAGCGCTCCCGGCCGGATCCCCGCTGCCACCCGCGCCAGCCCGCCCGGCGACGACGATGACGGCCTGTCCGGGCTCGCCGCCCGCTACAGCCCGGTCGACTGGGCCGCGGCGTGGAAGGATCAGCCGCCGGACATCGACTGGCTCCTGGAGCCGGTGCTGGAGGCCGGGACGATCAACGTCCTGTTCGCCAGGCCCGCGACCGGCAAGTCGCTGCTCGCGCTGGAATGGTCCGTGAACCTGGTCCGGCAGGGCCGCACCGTCGTCTACGTCGATGAGGAGAACCGCCTCCGCGACCTGGTGGAGCGGCTCCAGGCGTTCGGCGCCGAACCCGCCGAGCTGGACCGGCTGATGCTGTACTCGTTCGCCGGGCTGCCGCCGCTCGACCGGGGGGTCGGCGGCATGCACCTGGTCGCGCTGGCGGTTACTGCGGGCGCCGACCTCGTGGTGCTCGACACCACCTCCCGCATGGTGGCCGGTAGCGAGAACGACGCCGACACCTACCTTCAGCTCTACCGCTGCTCGCTGGCGCCGCTCAAGCGCCGGGGGATCACCGTGCTGCGGCTCGACCACCCCGGCAAGGACACCGACCGCGGACAGCGCGGATCATCCGCCAAGGACGGCGACGCCGACACCATCTGGCGGCTGACCGAGGAGACCGGGGACCTGCGGTACAAGCTGCACCGGGACAAGAGCCGCAGCAGCCACGGCGGCGGCTCGGACCTCACCGCGCGCCGCCGGTACGGCCCGCTCCGCCACGAGATATCTGTCCCGGAGAAACCCCGCGAGAAGACAGCCGTAGAACAGCTTCGCGGACAGCTCGACCGCCTCGGCGTACCCCCCAGCGCCGGGCGGGACAGGTGCCGGACAGCTCTGAACGAGGCCGGGATAGCGGTGGGAAATGCCCTGCTCACCGAGGTTGTCAGGCTCCGCAAATACGGCCTGCCCTGTCCCGGACAGGACCAGTCCGACCGGGACAGCTCGTGATCCGGCGGCCCACTGTCCCCACTTCCCCCACTCCCTATAGGGGAGTGGGGATGGGGGCCGACACGGGACAGGTCATCAAGCAGATCGTGTTCGGCCACCAGCCCGCGCCCAAGAGCCCGCCGAGACCACGCCACCGCAGGAAAGGACCAGGCCATGCCAGCACGTGACTACGGCCCGTTCGACACCGAGCAGCAGGTGCGCGAGCTGCCTGCCGTCCGGGCCGTCTACGCGGCGTTCCGCGCCGATCCCGGCGTCGGGAAGATGGGGCCGTCCAATCACCGGCTGCTGTGCGAGGCCCTGAGCGCGGCCGGGGTGGAGCTCGGCGGTTACGACCGCCGGATCGCGCTGTGGCTGACCACCACCTGGGAACCGCAGACCGTCGCGGTGATCGCCGGGTGGATCACCCGCGCCAGCCAGGCCAGCTCGTGACCGGCGACCCGCCCCGGCGGTGGCCCGACGATTCCCCCGAGGAGGACGCCCAGGTGGACCGCGCCGCCGAACTCGACAAGCTCCAGCGATGGGCGCGCGAGCAGAAGGTCAGGCCGCTCACCGACGCGCTGACCGAGCACGGCATGCTGCCCGGCGATGGCGAAGGCTGGGCCGGGGCGGTGATCCTGCCGGACTGGTGGGACGAGATACCCGAGCCCGGCGCACTGCGTGCCCGTGGTGCCAGCGGCCCGGCGTACCTGCGCCGTGCCCCGAGTGCCGTGAGGCCCGCGCCGCCGATGCCGACCCGCCATCGACGTGGGCCTGGTGGGCGGGCCTGACCGCCCAGGCCCGGCGCCTGCACATCGCCGCCTCGGTTCGGCACCGACCCGTGGTCCGGGCGGCGCTGCACCATCCGCCTGGAGTCGACCGACATAGACCCCGATTTGCAGATCAGCACCACCTACCTCGCCGTACTTCGGGGCCGCCCCGGACGGGATCTTCTGGGGAGCGCAGCGCCGCGAGCTAGCATGATCACGTGGCTTCGTCCTGATAGCAGCCGACCCGTGCCGGACCTCTCCCGGATGCCCGGTCCCGGCAGCCCGGCAGGCCCGAGCGCCGATGCAGGCGTCACACGTCACGCTCTGCTCGCCTGAAAGGCCCTGCCATGCCCGCTGCACCGCCGGTCACGACCGGCAGTTTCCAAGGGGTCCTGCACCCCGCCGACGTCGCCCGCGTCCTGAACCTGCTCGTGGGCGGCGCGCCCTTCTGTGACGCCGCCCTGACGCTCTACCCGACCTCACGGCACGCCGTCGCGTTCCCGACAGCCAAGCCCGACCGGCCTCAGTGGCTCAAGGAGATGGACCCGATCCCGGTCGTGGGCCTCGGGCGACGACGCCGACATCGTAGCGACCTGCAAGCTCGCCTCGATCGTGCTGATGTCCAACGAGTCCGCCGCCGACGCCTCGGTGAACCTGACCCAGGAGTTCAGCGACCTGCTGCGCGACTCGGGCAGCGCCGAATTGGACAGAGGGGTCCTGCTACGGCAGCGACGATCCCGAGCCTCGCGGGCTGGTGGCTGCCGCGCCTGCCCGCCGCAGGCGCGGACCTCGGGCGCTGCGGTGACCGCGGCGATCGGGAGCATCGGCGACAGCGGGCGGTATCGCCACGCACCTGCGCGGCCCGGCCCTCGCGTGCTGGCCGATGCCCGCAACGAACGGGACAGCACCGGGCAGATGGTCTACCCGAACGGGTTCGGCGCTGCGTTCGGCCTGGCCGAGGTCGGCGTGCCCCGAGCTGGCTGCAGCCGACATCCTGGTCGTTAACAGGGCGAAGGTCTGGCTGGTCACGCGGAATGATTTCCAGGTCGACATCAGCCAGCGACTGTGCGTTCGACCGGGACGCTCTGGCCGTGCGGATACGCGGCCGTTTCGCGGTCGCCGCGCCGGACCTGGGAAAGGGCCTGCGGAAGATCAACGTCGTGCCCGCCGGGACGCGCGGCAAGGCCGCGTAGGCCGATGCCCCGGTATCGGCTGGTGCCGGAACGGTATCAGCGGCCAGAGGTGCCCTCCGAGGCTGAGCTGGACGGCGGGGACGGCGAGCCCGGCCGTCAGCTCGTCCGGTACCCCGCCCGGCAGCCCGGTCACATACCGGCCGGGCCGCGCGAATCCGATCCCGCAGGAGCGGATTGGGTTCGCGCGATCGGGCAGCGCCGTCTGTGAGCGCGTCGTGGGAGTCGTGGGCTCCCCCGCTGGCCCCGCCCGCTGACGGCGGGCTGCCCCGCGACGAGGCCGCAGGCGATCGCCGACCTCTACTGGGACTGCGAGCCGCACTTGTGCGCGGCGCTCCAGTGGGAGGCGTACGCGGCCACGCTGCCACCGACGCTTGCCCGTCGCCCAGGTGGCCACCGGGATGCAGTCCGTCAGCTACGGCCGGGCGATTCCGGGCGGCGAGCTGGGCGCGGCGATGACCCGCGCCCAGTGGCACCGGTCATTTCTTTCCGGGCTGATCTCGGTACCGCTGCGCGTGGTTCCGGCCAGGGACAGGTACCCGTGCCGCTCGTAAGGCGGCTGCCGGAATCGGCGCTGTCCCGAGTACGCCGGGCCGGATGGTTGGTGTGATGCGCACAGGCGGGCGCCGTTCGCCGGGCAGCCGCCGATGCCGCCGGGCTGGTCCGCGACGAGGAGCCGCGCAGCTCGCCGCGTTCCCTTGGTGCCAGGACTGCGGCCTGGTGCCCGCGACCGAGGTGCACCACGTCATCTCGCGGGCGGCGGGCGGCCGGGGACGAGCCGGGGAACCTGCGGAGCTCTTTGTACGATCCTGCCACGGCCGAATTACCGGGTCGGGCGGGCGGCTCGTCGTGGCCCTAAACCGCGCCTGGCCGAAAAGGGCAAAACTCGGGGGCGAAGACGCGAGCGCTCGGAGTGAGTGCTAGCCAGAACAGGGGCTAGGGGGTCATCCCCCACCCCCGGAGCGTCGGCGCACGAGGCTCTCAGATCGACCGAGAGCGTTTGAGTCGGCTACCCAGCAGCTCACGCGCAGCGCAGCGAGTCCGTGCTCGCACGGTTTAGCTGTGAGCTTCCAGCGTGCCGCCTGGTGAGCGCGGCAGAATCGGCACTATGCCCGAGTCCGCCGAGCAAGCTGCCGTGCGGGATCGGCTGGCTCGTGAGACTGAGCGCCGCCGCCAGGGTGTCGATTGCGCTGCGGCTCGCTGCGGCTGCTGCCGGGTACGCGGCCGGTCAGGTCAGCGACGGGCTGAGCCCGGCTGAGGCGCGGTGCGCGCTGGTGGAAGCGGCGGAGGCGCTGGCCGAGGTCGCGCTGCGGCTGCGGCGGCTAGCCCGGGTGTATCTGGCCCGGGGCGGCGGGAGGCGGCGGTGGAGATGGCCGGGCTGGGTATTCCCCGGCGGGAGATTGCCAGCAGGCTCGGGGTGTCCGAGCGGGCGGTGCGGGACTACCTGCGGCCCCGGTAGTCCCCGGCAGGTGAGGCGAGGTAATCCGTACGTGTATCCGCGGCGGATTCCTCGGCAGTAGAATTGATGGTGCAGACACGAGCTGATAAGACCAGCTCCCACCTGCCGAAGGAACAGCAATGACCACCACCACCACGACCACTTCCGCCTGCGCGCGATCACCGACGAGTCGATCACCAAGGTCCACCTCGGCGCAGTCGAGAAGGCGAACGTCACCTTCTGCGGCGTCAAGCTCCTGGTCGCGGGCGACACCCGCTTCGGCGGGCGGTACGCCAAGGGGACCGGCTACACCTCCAGCACCGACCTGAGCACCGTCGACTGCGGAGCCTGCAAGCGCACCGCCGCCTGGAAGGTCACCACCTCGACCGGCTCTGCCACGATCGGCCTCGCCACGTACAACCCCGCCCCCAAGGCCCCGCAGGACCGCAAGCCCAAGACCTCCCGCAGCGGCCAAGCCGTCGACCTGCGCAAGAGCGCAGCCACCCGCAAGGCCGAGGCCGCGGCGAAGGACGCCTTCAGTCCGGCAGCGCAGTGATCGAGAAGGACCCCGACACGGGCCTGCCCCGGATCGTGCCCGCCGTTCAGGCCAAGGCCGACTCAGATCGCGCCGCGCAGCTCGCCAGGAACGCCGAGGCGGGCAAGTGAGCAGACCCGCCGCCGACCCGGTGGCGCGGATGATCGCCCAGACCGTGCAGCATCACCTCATCACCAGTCCTGAGCGCCCGGACCTGCCCGCGCTGCCCGCCGAGGTCACTGCGGTGGAGGCGCACGCGGTCGGCGAGCTGGACACCGGGATCGCCGTCACGACGGCTGACCGGGGCGTCCGTACTTCCTCGTCCGGTGTCCGAGTTCACCACCCGAGATGCTCATTATGACAATCTCACGCCCACCTGCCGCCACGACCACCGCCTCAAACAGCACCCCGGCTGGAAGGTCGAGCAGATCACCCCGGGAACCTTCCGCCGGACCGCCCCCTCCGGCCGCCACTACACCACCGAACCCACCCGGTACCCCATCTAGCAGGCACCGAGGATCAGTCCGCGCGGCCGAGTCAGGCGTCGAAGACCTGGCCGGCGCGCTGGACGACCGGAGCCGCGGAACTCCATGGGAAGTTGATCCAGCGGTCGGTGTGCTTCCAGACGTAGTCACACCTGATCAGTGACCTGGGCTTCTCGTAGATCACCGCCGAGCGCACGTCCGCGACGTGATCGTTGATGAAGGTGTAGACGAGCTCGATCGTCCGGCCTGAGTCGGCGACATCATCGGCGATGAGCACCTTTTTCTCCGAGAAGTCCACGGCGGAAGGCACCGGCGGCAGCATGACCGGCATGTCGAGCGTGGTGCCGACTCCGTCGTAGAACTCGACGTTCATCACGTGCAGGTTCTTCACCGCGAGGGCGTAGCCGAGGGATCCCGCCAGGAACAGGCCCCCTCGCGCGATCGACAGGATCAGATCGGGCTCGAAGCCGTCGTCGGCGATGGCCTGCGCGAGTTCGCGGGACGCCTGCCCGAAGGCCTGCCAGCTGAGACTTTCACGCTCGTC
The DNA here is from genome assembly GCA_963758795.1 of uncultured Actinomycetes bacterium. Classification (GTDB taxonomy): domain Bacteria; phylum Actinomycetota; class Actinomycetes; order Streptosporangiales; family Streptosporangiaceae; genus Palsa-504. Next base: position 244,400 of record CAVWXG010000013.1, on the reverse strand, counting down.
GTCCATGACCTGCCCTCGTCGTCAGGATGCTCATTGTTATCGTCCGGATCCGGGCCTGCTCCCTCGCTAGCCGACTTCGCGCGCGGCGCCCGGTCAGCCTCCTTGGCCGCATACTCCAGGCGGCTCCGGTAGCTTTCCCACCAGGCCTGGTCACCCTGGGCCATGTTGTCGTTGCTACCGCGCAGCCCGGCGGCCCCGTCGATGAGCTCACGGACAATGTCGGCGTGGCCGGCATGCCGGTCGGTTTCGGCGATCATGTGGACCAGGATCTTGTGCAGCGTCACCTCGCTCCGGTTATCCGGCCACCACGGCACGTGGCCCGCCGCGTCCAGGGCCAGCATGCTGATCGTGGCGTCCGAGTGCGCCCAGGCCCGCCGGTACAGCCCGGTGATCTGCTCCCGCGACTCATTAACAGTGGCCCACATGTCGGCGTTGGGCTCCGCGTCATGCTCCAGCCATGGCAGCCGCTCGCCGAAGGGCCGGCCGAAGCAGTCGCCGAAGTAGCCGAGTTCGACGCTGGCTACATGCTTGACCAGCCCAAGCAGGTTGGTGCCTGTGGGCACCATCGGGCGCCGGATGTCGTACTCCGAGAGCCCGTCAAGCTTCCAAAGCAGGGCCTCCCGGGCATCCTGCAGGTATCGGTGAAGGTCCGCCTTCGGATCTGATCCGGTCATGCCGACAGTCTTTCATCCCGGCCGCAGACAGCCGAATGGCGTAGATCGTATAACGTTCGGAAAATCGGAGCCCTGAGGCCGCCAGCCGGGTGTCACGGACGCCGACGTGTCGATCGTCTGGGACGAGGCGTGGACCACGGACCGTCTCTTGCACGGCCTGGACGTCCCGGAGGTCAGGGGCCAGGCCGGGCACCGGCAGCTAGGGAGCTTCCCGCAGGCCGACGGGCAGGAGTTCGGCGGGGAAGTCCTGGTAGGCCACGGGGACCAGCCAGCGACGGATCGCGGCCGTGCCCACCGAGGTGTAGGCCGGCGCCGTGGTGGCCGGCCAGGGGCCGCCGTGGTGCTGGGCCGCGACCACGGCCACGCCGGTCGGCCAGCCGTTGCAGACGATCCGGCCCGCGACCCGCGCCAGGACCGCGACCACCGGGCGGGCCAGATCCGTGTCCTCCGCCGAACCGGTATCGACATGCACGGTGCCGACCAGGTTGCCTGCCAGCGCGGACAGGACCGGCAGCAGCTCCTCGACCGACGGGTAGGTGATCACGAGCCCGGCCGGACCGAACCGCTCACGGGACAGGACCGCGATATCGGCGGCGAACTCCTTCAGCGAGGTATGGAACACCCGGGGCGTAGCGCCCCAGGGGCCGGGACCCGGCTCCCCCGCGGCCAGCTCGGTGACACCGGGATGCGCCTTCGCCTCGGCGACCGCGTCCTGGTAGCCCGTGAAGATCCGGCTGGACAGCATGGCCCCACCCGACGAGGCGCCGACCGCCTCGGTGATCGCCGTGAGCAGGCCCACGTCGTCGGGGACGAACAGCAGGCCCGGGTTGGTGCAGAACTGGCCGGTGCCCAGCGTCAGCGAGCCCGCGTAGCCGGTGGCGATCGCGGCCGGACTGCAGAACGCGGCCCCGGGCAGCACCACGCACGGATTGACCGAGCCGAGCTCACCGAAGAACGGGATCGGGACCGGCCGTTGCGCGCAGACGCGGGCCAAGGCCAGCCCGCCGGCCGTGGACCCGGTGAACCCGGCCGCCGCGATCGCCGGGTGCCGGAGCAACCGCAGGCCGGCCTGCACCCCGTGGACTAGCGCGAATGTCCCGGCTGGAGCCCCAGCCGCGGCCAGTGCCCCGGCGATGATCTCGGCGGTCAGGTCGGAGGTGACCGGGTGGCCCTCGTGCGCCTTCACCACGACCGGGCAGCCCGCGGCCAGCGCGGAGGCGGTGTCACCGCCGGCCACCGAGAACGCGAACGGGAAGTTCGACGCGGCGAACACCGCCACCGGGCCGACCGGTGAGTTGATCCGCGCCAGCTCGGGCGCGGCGCCGGCGGCCGGAGTCACGACGGCATCGGCGTACCCGCCGCCACGAAGCACGGCCGCGAACATCCGCAGCTGCCCGGTCGCGCGGCCCACCTCACCGGTGAGCCGCTCGCCGCCGAGCGCGGTCTCGGTGTCGGCGATGACCGCGAGCTCGCCCGCGCGGGCATCGAGCGCGTCGGCCACGGCCTCCAGCGCCTCCGCCCGGCGACCGAACGCGGACCAGGCGCCGAACGCGGCCGCAGCGGCCGCGACGATCGCGTCGACCTCGGCATCGGAGGTCTCGGCGACCGGCTCTCCCACCGGTTCTCCGGTGCGCGGGTCATACGCCTGAATCATCAGCTCTCCTACTTCGGGTTGGGTTCCGGATTGCGGCCGCGCCTGGCCAGGAAGCCGAAGTCACAACCCTCGTTGGCCTGGGTGATGTGCTCGGTGTACAGAGCGCCGTAACCGCGCTCGAACTTCGCCGCGGGGGGCTGCCAGTGTTCCTGGCGCTGGGCCAGTGCCCGTTCTGAAATATCAAGAGAAAGCTCGCGGGCGGCCACATCCAGGGTGATCAGATCCCCGGTCTGGACGAACGCGAGCGGCCCGCCCACAAAGGATTCCGGGGCCACGTGCAGCACGCAGGCGCCATAGCTGGTACCGCTCATCCGGGCGTCGGAAATGCGCACCATGTCGCGCACGCCCTGGGCCAGCAGGTAGTCCGGAATGGGCAGCATGCCGTACTCGGGCATGCCGGGCCCGCCCACCGGGCCGGCGTTGCGCAGCACCAGGACCGAGTCCGGGGTGACATTCAGCGCCGGATCGTTGATCCGCTCCTGCATCTCGGCGTAGGTGTCGAAGACGACCGCGGGTCCGGTGTGCTTGAGCAGGTGAGGTTCGGCCGCGATGTGCTTGATGACCGCGCCGTCCGGGGCCAGGTTGCCGCGCAGCACCGCGACACCGCCCTCGGCGGCCAGCGCGGTGTCAGGGGTCCGGATCACGTCTTCGTTGTAGATCGGTGCGTCGGTGATCTTTTCTCCGAACGGGCCGCCGGTGACGATGGTCCGGTCAAGGTGCAGCGCCCCGGGGACCTTCGCCAGCTGGCCGAGCAGCGCGGGCAGGCCGCCGGCGTAGTAGAAGTCCTCCATCAGGTACGTCCCGCTCGGCTTGACGTTGGCCAGCCACGGCACCCGGCGCGAGATCGCGTCGAAATCGTCCAGGGTCAGGTCGACGCCGGCCCGGCCGGCCATCGCGATCAGGTGAATGAGCGCGTTGGTGGAGCCGCCCAGCGCCAGCACGGTCGCGACCGCGTCCTCGAACGCCTCGCGGGTGAGGATCTTGTCCGGCGTCAGGTCTTCCCAGACCATGTCCACTACGCGCCGGCCGGTGGCCGCCGCCATCCGGTAGTGGGCGGAGTCGACCGCGGGGATCGAGGCCATCCCGGGCATCGTCATGCCCAGGGCCTCGGCGGCCGAGGTCATCGTGGAGGCGGTCCCCATCGTCATGCAGTGACCTGGGGAGCGGGCGATGCCGCACTCGAGTTCGGCCAGCTCGCAGTCGCCGACCAGCCCGGCGCGCGCGTCGTCCCAGAATTTCCACACGTCGGTACCGCTGCCTACCTTCTGGCCGCGGAAGTTCCCGCTCAGCATCGGGCCCGCGGTCAGGTAGATGGCCGGGATGTTGGCGCTGGCCGCGCCCATCAGCAGCGCGGGCGTGGTCTTGTCGCAGCCGCCCATCAGCACCGCGCCGTCGGCCGGGTAGGAGCGCAGCAGCTCCTCGGTCTCCATCGCCAGCAGGTTCCGGTACATCATCGGGGTCGGCTTCTGGAACGTCTCGCTGAGGGTGGCCACCGGCATCTCGACCGGGAAACCGCCCGCCTCGAGCACGCCGCGCTTGACCTGCTCGGCCCGCTGGCGCAGGTGCATGTGGCAGGGGTTCAGTTCGGACCAGGTGTTCAGGATGACGATCAGCGGCTTGCCTAGGTGCTCCTCGGGCTCCACGCCGAGCTGGCGCATTCTTGACCGGTGACCGAACGCCCTCAGGCCGGACGTGCGCTCGCCGCCGAACCAGCGGAAGCTGCGGAGATCCTCAGGCTGCTTGCGGACCGTCACTTCATGCCCCAGGCCGACAGGATCGTCGTGATTTCGGCCTTAATCTCCGGGGGCAGGGGGCGGCTCGGCGGGCGGACGTCGGCGCGGCACAGGCCGAGCTGGGCCAGCGCCTCCTTGACCACGCTCACGTTGTCGGCCGAGGAGTCCGCCGCGCGCAGCTCCTCGAACCGGCGCACCGACTCCCAGACCTTCATCGCGGCACCGAAGTCGTTGGCGCGCAGCGCGTCGAGCATGGAAAGCGCCAGCTGCGGGCTGACGTTGGCCAGGCCGGAGGTGAAGGCGTGCGCGCCGACGGCCCAGTAGGCCGGGGCGGTCAGCTCGGCCGCGCCCGCCAGCCAGGTGAACCGGTCGATCCCCGCGTCCCTGGCCACCGCGGCGAACTTGGTCGCGTCGCGGACTCCGTACTTGACGCCGATGACATTCGGCGCCCGGTCCGCGAGCGCGGCGATGTGCGCGCCGGTTCGCCGCTCGTCGCGGATGTAGAGGACCACGCCCAGGTCGGGGACGGCGCCGGCGATGGCGGCGTGATAGTCGACCCAGCCTTCGGCCGATACGTAGGGGTGTACCGGCTGGTGGATCATGATCATGCGGGCGCCGTGGTGCTGGGCGTGCCTGGCCGCCTGGATCGCCGTCGCGATGTCGTGACCGACGCCGGCCAGCAGCTCGGTCCCGCTGTCCCGGGCGCTGACGACCTGGGCCGCGGTTTCGAAGGCATGCCTGGCCTCGGCCTCGCTGAGCGCGTAGAACTCCCCGGTGTTGCCGTTCGGGGTGATCACCGTAATCCCGCCGTCGATCAGGCGCCCGGTCAGCGCCGCGTAGGTGTCCCAGTCCGGACTGCCGTCGGCGTGCAGCGGCGTGACCGGGACGACGACCGCGGTGACGAGGGCGTGGCGCAGCGCCTGCGCGGTGGCGGGGGAAAGGCTCATCCGTGGTGCTCCTGTCGTTACTAAGGGGAAGTTCCGCTCGACAAACGAGGTTATATGGCTGCGCAGCAGATCAGCGGCACGCTGGGCGTGGCCTTCTTCCGCCGCGAGGAGCACGGCCCGGTGCTCGGCCGCCTCGTGCTCCCAGCTCGGGACCTGCAGCCAGTCGGGCTCGTGACGCCAGGCCGCGGCGCTGACCAGCGCTGTCTGATCGCGCAGGTCATCCAGCATGCTGACCAGCAGCGGGTTGCCGCAGCCCCGGTAGAGCTCGCGGTGGAAGTCGCGGTTGGCTAGGCTGCGCTCGGCCTGGTCACGGGCTTGATGGGCGCGGGCCAGCGCGGTGTGCGCAGGCTGCCAGTCGTGCCCCGCGGTCACCGCGCGGCGCAGCGCCTCGGGCTCGAGCAGCAGGCGGGCGTCGTACACGTGCCTGGCCACCTCGTCGTTGACGACGCGGACGACCGCGCCACGGTACGGGCTCATCGTCACCAGGCCCGCGCCTGCCAGGGTCTTGAGCGCCTCGCGCACCGGGGTCTTGGAGACGCCGAGCACCTCGGCGAGGTCGGTCTCGACCAGGGACTGCCCCGGTTTCAGCTCACCGGTGAGGATGGCGTGCTTGATCGCCTCCAGCACGGCCACGGTCCGCGAGGGCAGCGCGCCGGCCGCTCCGGTCAGGAACGCCTGGGCGGACATCGTGTATCACATCTCATATATGACCTGAGATTAATCCAGGCCGACGCCTGGTGTCAACCTGCGAAGCTGACGAAGTGCGGCGGGCACGAGCAATGTGACATCAGATCAGCTCAAGCTGGCGGGCCCGGCGGACCGCCTCGCCGCGGTGAGCGGCCGCCAGCTTGCTGTAAATGTGAGCGAGGTGCGTCTTGACGGTGTTGACGCTGATGTACATCTCGCTGGCGATTTCAGCGGTGCTGAGCAGGCATGAGGCGTGTTGTAGCACCTCGCGCTCGCGTTCGGTGAGCGGCTCGGCCGCGAGGATGGGGGCCCGATCCGGGACCACCGGCGCAGCCGGGAGCTGATCGGGACCCAGGGCTGGAGCGAGCAGGCGCCGGTGGGCACGGGCTAGTTCAGGGTCACTCCGCAGCACCGGAGCGATCCAGCTGCGCTCGATGGCGAACGGCAACCTGAGCTGCTCGGGTTCGGCCAGCCGCAGCGCGGAGGCAAGTGCGCTACGGCCTCGCGCACGGTCATCTTGGCGGTAGCCGAGCTGCGCGTCCGCCAGCCACGCTTGCAGGCGCACCCGTTCGGGCGCTCCGCTGCCGGTGGCGAGCACCGGCGCCAGGGCGCGCGTGGCGCTCTCGGCGTCTCCGGCAGCCACCCACGCGCGCGCGAGCGCTACCGCCGCCTCCGGGGAGTTTTCGCGGCCAGCGCGCCCGGCAGCGGCCAGTGCGGCCGGGATGTCGCCCGCGGCGGCGTGCGCCCGCGATTCGGCCTGGCTCAGCCTCTGGCCGAGCCAAGGCGGGACAGACCACCCGGATCGTGCTCTGGCCACGATCTGCGCAGCCACTGCGGCGCGCGGCCCAGCCAGGGCGCCGTACGCCGCGGCCAGCGCGGCCACCGCTCCGATCACCTTGTCCGGGGCGACGCCGAGGGCGGCGTCCGCCTGAGTGAGCCGGCTGCGCGCCTCGCGCAGCTCATGGTGTTCCAGATGCACCCAGGCCAGTGCGACCAGCGCCGAGGGGTGCGGGGCGGGCGCCGGATGCTCGCCGATCGGGCCGGCCGCGGTCGCCTGGGCGGCCACCGTGGCCGCGCGGCCAAGCCGACCGCGCAAGGCCTCCACCAGCGCCAGCTGCCCCAGGCAGTCGGCTCGTTCGTCTTCGCCGCCCGAAGCGGCAGCCGCGGCCGCACCTGACTCGAGGAAACGGGCCGCCTCGTCGTGATGACCTGACCACAGCTTGACCGCGCCGCAACCGGAAAGCACGCGGGCCCGTACTTTGCGATGCCGGGCGGTCCCTGCACCAGGGACCTTGCTGACCAGCGCCTCGGCCCCGTCAGCGGCCGCCACCGCCGTCGCGAGGTCGCCGGTGCGGCGGGAAACGGCCAGGCGGATCATCGCGGCGGCGAGCCGGCCCGCGGCGTCGCGATCGGCGGGAAGACGCTCAAGGAGGCCCTCGGCGGCATCCAGCGCGGCGGTGCTGGACTGATGCCGGCCAGCGGACAACGCGACCGCGGCGGACACCAGGTGCGGCGCAGGCTCGGTCCAGGCGTGGCCGGGCGGCATGCCTCCGAACTCACCAGCCAGGGACGGGCCGCCGGCGGCTCGATGATCTCGCCGATCGCCAGCCCGTCGATGACCATGCTGGCGGCGAGCGGCCAGTCGCCAGCCCGGGCGGCGTGCCGCACCGCGTCGGCGAGCTGGCCGTTCCGCTCATACCACCTTGCCGCCCGCTGATGCAGCAGGGGCAACCGGTCCGGATGCTTGCGCTTGAGCTTCAATCGCAGCACCTCCGCGAACAACGTGTGGTAGCGGTACCACCCGCCCCCTAGCGGCTGCACAAACGCGTTCGCGCGCGCCAAGGCCGGCACGATCGTCCCGGCCTGCTCGTTGCCGGTAAGTACGCTGGCGGCCTCGCCGCTGACCTGCTCCAGGATGGACGTGCTCAGCAGAAGGTCCTGGACCTCCGGCGGCTGGACGCTGAGAACCTCCTCCACCAGGTAGCCCGTCAGGGCGCTGTCCTCGGTGATCAGCTCCTTGACGAACTGGCCAGGGTCGGGATGAGCACCCATCGAGATCGCGGCTAGGCGCAGGCCGGCCGCCCAGCCCTCGGTCCGCCGGGTCAGGCCCTCCAGCGAGTCCGCCGACAGCGTGACGCCGTGCTGGGCCACGAGCTCCCCCGCTTCGGCGGTGGTGAAAGCCAGGTCGCTGGCCCGGACTTCGGTCAGCTCCCCGGCCAGGCGATAGCGGTGCAGCGGTAGCGAATCCATCCGCGCGGACACCACCAGGCGCAGGCCCGACCCCGCGTTCCGCAGTACGTAGTCAAGGTCCTCAAGCACCTCGGGGTCGGTCAGCAGATGCAGGTCGTCCAGGACCAGCGTCACCGGCGAATCCTGGGCTGCCAGCGCCGCCGTAAGCCGGAGCAAGAACACATGGCGGCCGGACCGCCCCCGCGCGGCGGGCAACGTCTCCGGAACGGCAACGCCGGACTGACCCAGGGCCGCGACGACATAGGACCAGAAGACCCCCGGCCGGTTGTCGAACTCATCCAGGCAGACCCAGGCGACATTCCCGGGTCCGGCCGCGGCCCACAACGCCAGGGCCATCGTCTTGCCCGCGCCCGCCGGGGCGGTGACCACCGTCAGCCGGCACCACCGCCTGCCCTCGGCGATCAGCGTGGTGATCCGCGGCCGCGGGAGCGCCCAGCCCGGCACACCCGGCGCGGTGATCTTCGATGCCAGGACCGGAACACCGGCGGAAACCGCCGGCCGCCGAGCACGGCCCGCCCTCTGTCCGCCGCTATCAATCGCCATCGGGACCTCCTGGGTTCCTTCGGCCGGCGGACTGATGGCATTTGCCTGTGAATTCGCGCATCCCGCGGCCGGTCGCCGGGACTGCCCGGCGGCTTGGGTCTGATCCTGTTGGAGCCAGCTGGGGGTGTCGTCACCCGTTTACGGGTGATTCGTGCCAGCTCACGGCGGCCTCAGCGACGCTCCGTGCTGCACCGGGACGGCCTCAGAGCAAGCGCAGCTCGACAGCCCGCTCGATGGCCTGCGAGCGCGACGCCACCCCGAGCTTCTGGTAAATCGACCGCAAGTGGGTCTTTACCGTGTTATGAGAAACGTAGAGGCTGGCGGCGATCTGCTCGTAAGTGCTGGTCGGAAGCAGCTTCAGGATGCGCAGCTGGGCGGTGGTCAGGGACTCGGTGAGCACCCCGCCGGGACGGGAGGCATCCGGCTGCGTAGCGCGCACATCAAGGGCCGCGCTGATCAGCTTGTCGATGAACGGGTCCGGCCGCTGATGGGCAGAGTGCTCGACCAGGTAGCTGGTCACCTGGGGGGCGGTGGTCACGACGGTGTTGAGGTAGCCGCCGCGGCGGGCGGTGTCGAGCACGCCGGCCAGGACGCCGGCGGTGGTGGGATCGCCGCGCTCGATCGCGGCGGCAGCCAGGAGTATCTGACGCAGCAGCTCACGCCGCGGACTCAGGTCATCAAGCGGCACCGCCTGCAGATGTGCCTGCGCGGCGTGGGCGTCGTGGGCGGCCAGCGCGATCCTGGCCAGGAGCAGGCGACGGCGGGCGGTGGGCAGCCGGCTGGCCAGCTCGGCGGGAGAGCGCAGGTCGCCGAGCGACAGGCGCAGTAGGGCCTCCAGCTCATCGGCCCGCGCTATGAGCGCCGGACTGGCCTCGGGCAGGACCAGGCGCGCCGCCTCGACGCTCGCCAGCGCCTCGCGGACCTGTCCGCGGGCAGACCAGATCGCGGCGCGGTCGAGCAAGGCCAGGAATTCAAAGGCGGGCCGCCGGTGCTCGGATATCGATAGGACCTGCTCGGTGAGCTGCTCGGCGGCGTCGAGGTCGCGCTGCTCTAGCGCCAGGCCGGCCTGCGCGCGCAGGTAATCCACGGCGAAGAAATGCTGGCTGAACCCCAGTCGCCGGCCATCGGCGCTGGCGGTCCTGGCGGCCTTAGCCGCCTCAGCCAGGCGACCGATCTCGAACCATGCCAGCGCCTGCGCGCCGCGCACGAGCACGAGCTTGACCGGGTCGGGAAGCGAGGGGGCCGCCAGAACCGCGGCTGCCTCGCGGTCAACCGCCTGGAAGTCTTCCAGGCAGGTATAGGCGCGCAGGAGAATCGGCGGAAGGGTGGCGGCGACCAGCTCGTCGGTGAGCATGGTCCGCTCCAGGATGCTCCGCGCGGCCAGCGCTTCAGCCACGGCCTCCTCCAGCTTGCCGATTTGCGCGTACTGCCCTGCCCGCAGGGCGGCGAACCGGGCGGCCTGCCCCGACTCAGGCGGGAGCGGCGGCTGGGCGCGTTCCAGCAGGTCAAGGTACTCACCGCCGCGAGCTAGATCACCTGATATCAGCAGATCGGCGGCCAGGGCCAGCATCCGGTCCGGAGCATCCGCCAGCAGCGAGGTGTCGACCATGCTCAGATCCAGCGGAGCTGGCAGCGCCGGGTCCTGCAGGAAGTCGGCCGCGACCCGGTCCTGCAGGAGGCCTAGCGCCCGGTCGACCTGCCGCGCCGCGAGGAAATGGCGGCTCGCTTGCCTGGTGTCACCGGCTGACTCCAGCCATTCGGCCGCCCGCAGCTGGAGCACCTGCTCATGGGGCCGGTCCCTAGCCCGTAGCTCGGCGCTCAGCACCTGGCGGACCAGGTGGTGGTATCGGAAGGTGGTCTGCTCATCATCTACGGGCACCAGGAACAGGTTGGCCGTCTCGATGCTGCGCAGCAGCGCCGCCGCGTCCTGCCGTCCGGTCACGGCCGAGCATCCGTCCGCGGTCAGTTCCCCCAGGACGGAGGTGTCGAGCATGAACTGGACCACCTCGGGTGGCTGCTGCTCAAGGACCTCAGAGATGAAATATCCGGCGATGGCGTGACCGCGGACGTCAAGCGCTCGCGTGGCCCGCACCGGGTCCCCGGTACCACGCAGGGAAAGCGCCGCCATCTGCAGCGCCGCGGCCCATCCCTCGCTGCGCTGATGAAGCAGCGCCTGCTCATCAGGAGCGAGCGCAACGCCGAAGCTCGCCAGCAGGTCACCGCTCTCAGCCAGCGTGAAGTACAGGTCACGGTCGCGAAGCTCGCACAACTCGCCGGACAGCCGCAGCCGGTGCAGCCGCAGCGGCGGGTCGACGCGGCTCGCCAGTACTAGCTGGGCGTTCTGGGCCGGCCAGCGCTCGACCAGATCGGTCATGTTCCCGGAGACCGCGGGCGCCGCATTGTGGAAGTCGTCCACGACGATCGCCGACCCGGCGGGCAGCTTCGCGGCATCGTTCGCGATGGACGCGGTGACATCGGCTGACATGACGCTGTCCATCGCGAGCAGGTCGGCGGCATCCGCGCCGAATCCGGGCGACACGCTCTGGGAGGCCTCGACGAACCCGGTCCAGAAGCGGACCGGGTTAGAGTCAGCCTCATCGCATGACAGCCAGGAAGTAACGCCCGATGGCCTGGCCGCCACCCAGCTTGACAGCAGCACGCTCTTGCCCGCGCCGGCCGAGCCGACCACCATGGTCAGGCGCTGACCGGCTCCCGACGTCAGCCGCTCCTGCAGCGCGGGTCTCGTGACCAGCGTGGCCGGCAGCGTCGTCGGCCGGAACTTGGTCGCCGCGAACCGCGGACGCTGGGCGGCGGCACGCCAAGCCTCACCCTCTGCCACAACACACTCCCCGAAGTTCCCGCTGGTCCCGCTGATCCCGATCTGAGAGAAAGGCCCCTCTAAGTAAACCGCGCACAGGAGCCTTCGGGAAAGTGACTAAGGCCGCCGGCTGCCAGGCGATGGTCCAAATTCACCCTCGATAGGGTGATGACGCAGTCCCGGGTGCCGGGCACGCTGGCAGCACATGAACCGGCAGACTGCGAGGCGTAACCGTGGTGGGACCACGAACGTATGAGATAACTCTCATGGGTCAGGCGGGGTCTGCACTGTGCGCGGAATTCGACGACTGCCAGGTCACGATCGGCCCCGATACCACAACCCTGCGCGCTGAGCTGCCAGATCAGTGCGCGCTCTCCGGGCTCGTGCAGCGGATCATCAGCCTGCGACTGGACCTGGTGCGCGTGCTCGTGGTAGAGCCGCCGACACCGCTGTGACTGATCTCCAGCCCTCTAAGTGGCCGCGGAATGTCGGGCGGCGGTGGTCTGATGAGCAGTATGGAGACATTTACTATCGTCCCGCGGGGACCGTTCTCGCTCGCGGCCAGCATCAGGTTTCTTGACGGCTTCACGCCCGCGGCGTACACCGGATCGGCGGACACCACGCTTGAACTGGCGTTCGGCGTGGAGGGCAGCTGGCAGACCGTCGGCGTCCGGGTGCGCCAGGACGCCGGGGACGGGCCGACAGGCGGCGTGACAGCTGAGATCGTCAGCCCGGACAAGCCCGGGCCTGACCTGGTGGCGGCGGCGCACCAGCAGGTGGAGCGGATTCTGTCGCTCGACGTGGACGGCTCGGGGTTCCCCGCGATCGGCGAGCGCGACCCGGTGGCCGGGGAGATTCAGCGGCGGTATCCGGGGCTGCGGCCGGTGGGGTTCTGGTCGCCGTACGAGGCCGCAGCCTGGACGATCATCGGGCACCGCATCCGGATCACCCAGGCCGCGGCGCTCAAGGCCCGGATGGCCGAGCAACTCGGCGAGCCGGTCAGCTTCGGCGGCCGGGTGGTGCACGCCTTCCCGTCCCCGCAGCGACTGGCCGGACTCGACACGTTTCCCGGGCTGGCCGGCCGCAAGCCCGAATGGCTTCGATCGCTGGCCCAGGCCGCACTGGACGGCCAGCTCGACGCCGCCCGGCTGCGTGCCATGCCGCATGAGGAAGCCATGGCCGACCTGAAGAAGCTGCCCGGCATCGGGGACTTCTCCGCCGGGCTGACCTTGCTGCGCGGCGCCGGCGATCCGGATGCGGTGCCCGGTCAGGAGCCGCGACTGGCCCGCGCGGTGGCCCTCGCCTACGGGCTGCCTGGACCGGCTACGCCCGAGCAGGTCGTTGCGATCAGCGAGGGCTGGCGGCCCTACCGCACCTGGGTCACGCTGCTGCTGCGAATCCAGCTGGAATTCCAGCCGGGCGCGGGCAGGTAAGACAAGGAAAACAGCGAGCCGAAGGGACAGTGTTGATGATCGAGCCCTATCAGGCCCTTGGCCTGGTGCCCACGATGCGAGGTATCCGGCATCGCGACGAGATCGGCCGGAACATCGAGCACCTCACGCACCTGATCAAGGCCGCGTCGTGGCTGTCCAGCCTGGATCTGCCGGTCCGGCTGATCGCCATCCCGGAGGGCGCCCTGCAGGGGTTCAACGACGAGGTTCTCGACCTCGATCACGAGACGTTCGCCCGGGAGTGCGCGATCGACATCCCCGGCCCTGAGACGGACGCGCTCGGCGCGCTGGCCCAGCAGTGGAATGTGTTCCTGATGGGCCAGGCGAAGGCCCGTCATCCGGAATTCCCCGGGCGCTTCTTCAACGTCGGCTTCATCCTGGACCCCGGGGGCGAGATCATCCTGCGGCATCACAAGGTGGTGCCGCTGCTCCCGGTCGAGCATTCGGTGACACCGCACAACGTCTGGGACAAGTGGATAGAGCTGTACGGCCGCAACCTGGACGCGTTCTACCCGGTGGCCGACACCGAGATCGGGCGGCTCGGGTTCCTGATGGCCAACGAGGGCTCGTACCCGGAGAACGCCCGCGGGCTGGCCATGAACGGCGCCGAGGTGGTGTACCGGGGCCCGTATCCGCACCCGCACGTCGGCAACGGCCTGTTCGAGGTGCAGAACCGCGCCCGGGCGCTAGACAACAACTTCTACCTGGTCGCGTGCAATGTCGGCACCTACTATCTGCACGCTGATTCTGACATCCCGATCGACACCTTCGGCGGGGGTTCGGCCGTAATCGACTACCGCGGCCAGATCGTCGGGCGGCACGACTACAGCGGCGGATCGTCCTGGGTGGCCGGGACCATCGACGTCGACGCGCTGCGGAAGTTCCGGGCCAGCGCGCAGTGGGACAACTGGATCAAGGACCTCACCACCGAGCAGTACCAGGTCATCTACGAAGAGCCCGTCTACCCCAAGAACCTCTACCTCGACCGCGCCCCGTACACCCACGCCGAGTACCGCCGCGAGGTCATCGACCGGCAGATCGAGCTCATGCACGAACGCGACGTCTGGCGGCGCCCCGACAAGGCCTGAGCACGCCCGACGTTCCCCCAGAACCTCCGCCCGTTGCCGAAGTATCGAACAGCGGACCGAACCGATGGAACATTGGGCCGGTTCTATGCGGCCCAATGTTCCATCGGGTCGGGCGAGTGAAGCGGAGTTGCGGATGGCGGGCTGTTACCTCAGGTGCCGATGTAGCTCATGACGTGCTTGATGCGGGTGTAGTCCTCAAAGCCGTACATGGACAGGTCCTTGCCGTAGCCGGAGTGCTTGAAGCCCCCGTGCGGCATCTCGGCCACGATCGGGATGTGGGTATTGATCCACACCGCGCCGAAGTCCAGGCGCTTGGCCATTCGCATCGCGCGGCCGTGGTCCTTGGTCCATACGCTGGAGGCGAGCCCGTACTTGACGCCGTTGGCCCAGCGGATGGCCTCGTCCTCGTCACTGAACCGCTGAACGGTGATGACCGGGCCGAAGACCTCGTCCTGGATCAGCTCGTCGTCCTGCCGCAGGCCGGAGATGACGGTGGGGGCGTACAGGTACCCGCGCTCCCCCACCCGGTGCCCGCCGGCGACCACCTCGGCGTGGTCGGGGGTGCGCGCGATGAAGCCCTCGACCCGGGACAGCTGGTTCGGGTTGTTCAGCGGGCCGAAGTAGGCGTCGGGTACGTCCAGCCCGCCGGTCGTGGTGTTGTTGGCCTGCTCGGCCAGCGCGGCGGTCAGGTCGGCGGCGATTCCGGGGCCCGCCAGCACGCGGGTTGCCGCGGTGCAGTCCTGCCCGGCGTTGAAGTAGCCCGCGCCCGCGATGCCCTCCGCCGTCGCCTCGACATCGGCGTCGTCGAAGACCACAACCGGCGCCTTCCCGCCCAGCTCGAGGTGGACCTTCTTGAGGTCCTCAGCGGCCGAGCGCGCGACCTCCATGCCCGCCCGGACCGAGCCGGTGATCGACACCATGCTCGGCGTCGGGTGCGAGATCAGCTCCCGGCCCGTGTCCCGGTCGCCGCAGATGACGTTGAACACGCCAGGCGGCAGGAACTTCGGCGGCGATCTCGGCCATCAGCAGCGTGGACACCGGGGTGGTGTCTGACGGCTTGAGCACGACGGCGTTGCCGGCCGCGATGGCGGGCGCGAACTTCCAGACCGCCATCATCATCGGGTAGTTCCACGGCGTGACCTGGGCGCAGACGCCGATCGGCTCGCGCCGGATCATAGAGGTGTGGTCCCGCAGGTACTCGCCGGCGCTGAGGCCCTCCAGGACCCGCGCGGCACCTGCGAAGAACCTGATCTGGTCCACCGCGGGCGGGATCTCTTCCGACGCGGTCAGCGCGACCGGCTTGCCCGTGTTGCGGGTCTCGGCCTCGATGATGTCGTCGGCGCGCTTCTCCACCGCATCGGCGAACCTGAGCAGGGCCAGGCTTCGCTCGGACGGGGTGCTGTCCCGCCAGCCCTCGAACGCGTTCGCCGCGGCCTGCATCGCGGCGTCCACGTCCTGGCGGCTTGATACCGGCGCCTGGGCGTAGACCTCGCCGGTGCTCGGGTCGATTACATCGCTGGTGCGTCCATCGCTGGCGTCGGTGAACTTGCCATTGACAAAGTTCTGCAGCACGCGGTCCGTCATCCGAGCCTCCATCCGCCGGAGTGTCCTGCCCCACCTTAATGTCATCACCCGCCGTGAACCCGTATGACGAGCTTCGCAGAGCTGGACTATCTCCACAAGTGATTCAGTTGCTATCTTTACATATACCTACGAAATCAGTTGACTAGGGTGCAGGCGGACATAAACCGTGCCTGCCAGGTCAGGCGAACGAGGGGGACCGCATGGCGCATAGCCCGAGGGCGCTCCCGGCCCACAACCCTGGCGGTGCCGTACTCGATGACGTCTCTAAGCGAATCATCGAGCAGCTACAGCAGGACGGCCGGCGTTCCTATGCCGCGATCGGCAAGGCCATCGGCCTTTCCGAGGCCGCCGTCCGGCAGCGCGTGCAGCGTCTGCAGGACGCCGGGGTGATGCAGATCGTCGCGGTCACCGATCCGCTGACGCTGGGCTTCCGGCGCCAGGCCATGATCGCGATCAAGATCGACGGCGATCTGGATAAGGTGGCCGGGCAGCTCGCCGACATGGAAGAGATCGACTACGTCGTCATCACCGCCGGCTCTTTTGACGTGCTCGCGGAGGTCGTCTGCGAGGACGACGACCACCTGCTCGAGATCCTGGGCCGGGTGCGCGCCGTATCGTGTGTCACCAGTACCGAGACGTTCGTCTACCTCAAGCTCCGCAAGCAAACCTACTCATGGGGAACGAGATGACATCCTCCTTCGAGGCCAGCGGACCAGCGCACGAGATCGACAGAGCGCAGGAAGCCGCCAAGCGCAATCTCTGGCTGCATTTCACCCGGATGTCCTCGTACGGGGACAGCGACGTTCCCGTGATCGTGCGCGGCTCGGGGGCCTACGTCTTCGATCAGCGCGGCAAGCGTTACCTGGACGGGCTGTCCGGCCTGTTCGTCAGCCAGGTCGGCCACGGGCGTAAGGAGATCGCCGAGGCGGGCGCGCGGCAGGCGGAGGAGCTGGCGTACTTCCCGCTGTGGTCCTACGCCCACCCGAAGGCGATCGAGCTGGCCACCCGGCTGGCCGACCTGGCCCCAGGCGACCTGAACCGGGTGTTCTTCACCACCAGCGGCTCGGAGGCGGTCGAGTCGGCGTGGAAGCTGGCCAAGCAGTACTTCAAGCTGATCGGCCAGCCGGAACGCTACAAGGTGATCAGCCGCGAGCTCGCCTACCACGGCACGTCCATGGGCGCGCTCGCGATCACCGGCCTGGCCGACATCAAGTACCCGTTCGAGCCGCTGCCGCCTGGCGGCGTCCGGGTACCGAACACCAACTTCTACCGGGCTCCGGAGTTCGTCCGCGATGACCTCGGGGTGTTCGGCAAGTGGGCCGCGGATGAGATCGAGCGGGCGATCCTGCGGGAGGGACCTCAGTCGGTCGCCGCCGTCTACCTGGAACCGGTGCAGAACTCCGGCGGTTGCTTCCCGCCGCCTCCTGGATACTTCCAGCGGGTCAGGGAGATCTGCGACCGGTACGGCGTGCTGCTCGTGTCCGACGAAGTGATCTGCGCGTTCGGGCGGCTCGGCTACTACTTCGGCTCCGAGCGGTACGGCTACCAGCCGGACATCATCACCTTTGCCAAGGGGCTGACGTCCGGGTACTCCCCGATGGGCGGGATGGTGGTCCGCGAGGCGCTGATGGAACCGTTCAACTCGGGAACGGCCACGTTCCTGCACGGCATCACGTTCGCCGGCCATCCGGTGTCCGCCGCGGTGGCACTGGCCAACCTGGACATCTTCGAGAAGGAAGACCTGCTCGGAAACGTCCGCACGAACGAGGCCGGGTTCCGCGCCACCCTGGAGAAGCTGAACGACCTGCCGATCGTCGGCGATATCCGCGGCGCCGGGTACTTCTACGGCATCGAGATGGTCAAGGACAAGGCGACCAGGGAGACCTTCGATGAGGACGAGTCGGAGCGGCTGCTGCGCGGGTTCCTCTCCCAGGCCCTGTTCGACGCCGGCCTGGTGTGCCGGGCCGACGACCGCGGCGACCCGGTGATCCAGCTCGCCCCGCCGCTCATCTGCGGCCAGGAGCACTTCGACGAGATCGAGGGGATCTTGCGCGAGGTGCTCACCGAGGCCTGGCACCGTCTGTAGCCGAGGCCTGGAACCGTCTGTAGACCGGTATCGGACCGCTGAGCGGCCCGAACGTTCATCGGACAGGGAAGCGTAACACTCGGTAACGCCATCGCGCGTTTACCTGCCGACGTTACATTCCCGTCATGACGGGGAACTCAGCTGGCTCACGGCCGTCTCGTACCTCGAGGTCGCGCCGCCGGGTGCTCGCCGGGGCCGGCGGCGCGGGCTTGCTCGCTGCTACTGCCACCCCCACCAAGGCGGCGGCCGCGCGAGCGCGCAAGGCTCGCGCCGGGGCCGCAGGCACCCCCGAGCAGATCCATCTCACCTGGGGCGAGAGCCCGACGACCGGTGTCGTCGTCTCGTGGGCCTCACCCGGCCCGGCGGTCAGGCCGCGGGTGCGGATCGGGCAGCGGGTCATCGCGGCCGAGCCGCGCCCGTACACCGACGGGATCAACGGCGAGACGGTCTGGACCTACCACGCCCGGGTCGGCGGGCTACGGCCCGGCGCGACCTACGGGTACCTGGTCACCGCCGACAACGACAGCAACGCCGCGGATCCGTTCAGCGCCATCTTCCGTACCGCGCCCCGCGGCCGGGCGCCGTTCCGCTTCACCAGCTTCGGCGACCTGGCCACGCCCAACACCGACTGGGTGCTCTCCTACGGCCAGAGCGCCTACGCGGTTGAGGCCGTGGAGTCCTTCCAGCCGCTGTTCCACCTGCTGAACGGCGACCTGTGCTACGCGAACCTGAACCCGGCCGTGCAGCCTGAGGTGTGGCGCGACTTCGGCCGCAACAGCCAGGCGTCGGCCGCGAACCGGCCGTGGATGCCGTGCCCGGGCAACCACGAGGTGGAGTTCCACAACGGGCCGCAAGGGTACACCTCGTACCTGACCCGCTACACGCTGCCGGAAAATCGCGTGCCCGGCTTCGGCGGGCGCTGGTACTCCTTCCGGGTCGGCTCGGTCCTGTTCGTCTCGCTCGACGCCGACGACGTGGTGTACCAGGACGCGGGCGCGTTCGTGGCCGGACCCGCGGCGCTGACCCCGGCGGCGAGCACGGGTCATCTGCCGATCGAACCGGGCACGTCGTTCTACCTGCGGGGCTACTCGGGCGGCGCACAGACCGCGTGGCTGGAGCGGACGCTCGCGGCCGGGCGCGGCGACCGGTCAGTCGACTGGATCATCGCCTCGATGCACCAGTGCGCGGCGTCGTCCTCGGCCACCGGAAACGGCTCCGACCTGGGCATCCGCGAGCAGTGGCTGCCGCTGTTCGACCGCTACCAGGTGGACCTGGTGCTCACCGGCCACGACCACGGCTACGAACGGTCGTTCCCGGTGCGCGGCGCCGACGCTGACGCCGGCCACGACGTCGCGACCGGCGCGCCGGTCAACACCCTGCGGCCGCACCCGGTGACGACCACGGACAGCGGGGTGTTCGACACCAGCCAAGGTACGGTGCACCTCGTCCTCGGCTGCGGCGGCACCGACACCAACCTGGACGACTACGGCACCGACGCCGCCGACGGCAGTCCTTTCCCGGGGGGTCGTCCCCCCCGGACCCCCCAACCTTTCCCGGGGGGTCGTCCCCCCCGGACCCCCCAACGGCAGGCCAAGGTGTTCACCCGGGCCGGCCCGTCCGCACCGCCGCGCCCGACGTCTACGCCCGCGCCGCGGCCGACGCGGTCGAGGACGCCATCTGGTCCGCCCGGCGCGACACCTCCACCGGGTACGGAGTGGCGGTCTTCGACGTCAACCCGGGCACCGAGGCCGGCGGCTGGACCAGCATCACCGTCACGCAGTACCACGCGGCCGACGCGGACCCGGTCAATCCCGCTACCGGCGCCAAGGGTGCCCCCACGCCCGACTACACCGGCTTCGAGACCTTCACCGTGACCCGCCCCCGCTCCGATGGCGGCCTTTGACCTTGCGCCAGCGCCGGCATGACCTCCGATACGGTCGGTTCATGGACGTTCTCGTGATTGGGGCCGGGGTCAGCGGCCTGACCACCGGCATCTGCCTGGCCGAGGCAGGGCTCAGCGTGACGATCAGGACGGCCGCTCCGCCCGGGCAGACCACCTCGGTCGTGGCTGGCGCCGTCTGGGGCCCGGTCCGGGTGGGGCCGCCCGACCGGGTCCTGGAATGGGGCCGGGCCGGCCTGGAGGCCCTGTCCAAGCTCGCCACCGAACCCGGCACCGGGGTACGGATGGCCAGCGGCCGGGAAATCTCCCGTGGTTCGCTCGAGCCGCACTACTGGATGGATCTGCTCACAGACGTGCGGCCGTGCGAGCCAGCCGAACTGCCCGACGGCTTCACCGACGGTCGGCACTACCGCGCCCCGCTGGCCACCATGCCCGTTTACCTGGGCTACCTGCAGGCCCGGCTCGCGGCGGCGGGGGGACTCTGGAGATCTCGGCGATCGCCTCGCTGGCCGAGGTGGACGGCCAGGCTCCGGTCGTGATCAATTGCTCCGGCGTCTGGGCGCGCGACCTGGTGCCCGACCCCGCGGTGGTGCCGGTGCGCGGCCAGGTGGTGATCGCCGCCAACCCCGGCATCGAGGAGTTCGTCATCGACAGGGACCCCGAGCCGCCCTGGATTACCTACATGTTCCCGCACGGCGACACGATCCTGCTGGGCGGCACCAACGACGAGGGTAACTGGGACCAAGACCCGCAAAAACATATATCAGAACGGATCGTGGCTGGCTGCGCGGAGATCGACCATCGCCTGCGCGGGGTGGAGATCCTCGGGCACCGCGTCGGCCTGCGGCCGTGCCGCCCGGAGGTGCGGCTGGAATCCGAGCCCCTGGGCCGCGGCGTGCTGTGGCACAACTACGGCCACGGAGGCGCCGGCATCTCCCTGTCCTGGGGTTGCGCCGCCGAGGTAACGGCGGCCGTCTGCGGGGCTTAGCGGTCCAGCAGTGCCACTCGGCGGGCCGGGGCCGGTACCAGGGTTGATTCCCTTGGCAGTGGTCCGGCCTGATCGGGATACGCTGCCCGGTATGAAGTTCGCGATCGCGATCCCGCAGTTCTACGCCGACGGCGAGTTCGATCCCGAGGCGTTCCGTGCCTATTTCGCGCGGGCCGAGGAGCTCGGCTTCGACAGCGCCTGGACCCAGGAAGGAATGCTCGGCCCGGCACCGCAGCTCGGGCCGATCGAAACGATGAGCTACGCGGCCGCATGCACCCAGCGGATGCGGCTTGGCTGCGTGGTGTTCGTGTCCACCCTGCATAGTCCGGTGCACCTGGCCAAGAGCATAAGCACACTGGACCAGCTCAGCCGGGGCCGGATCGAGGTCGGTGTCGGCACCGGCGGCAAGAACCGCCCGTTCGCCGCCTTCGGCGTGGATCCGGCCCGTTACGTGACGCGGTTCACCGAGGGCATCGCGCTGATGAAGGCGCTGTGGACCGAGCCGCTGGTCACCTTCAGCGGCGAGTTCTGGCAGCTCACGGACGCGCCGATGGAGCCCAAGCCGTTCCAGAAGCCCTACCCGCCGCTGTGGTTCGGCGGGGGCAGCGAGCCCGCGCTGCGGCGGGCCGTGCGGCTGGGCGACGGCTTCTTCGGCGCGGGATCCACGCCCACCGCCGCCTTCGCCGAGCAGGTCCAGATCGTGCGGGACGCGCTCGGTAAGACGGCACGTCCGGCGGAGGACTTCCCCGTCGCCAAGCGCGTCTACATCGCGATCGACGAGGACGCCGGGCGCGCTCGCAGGAGGATCAACGCGGCGCTCGAGAGGATCTACGGACGCCGGGTACCCGGCATCGAGGCCGCTGCGTTCGCCGGCCCGGCGGCCGACTGCGTGCGCGAGCTGCAGCTGGTGGCGGCCGCCGGCGCGGAGCTCATCTTGTGCACGGCGTTGTTTGACCAGCACGAGCAGCTGGAACGGCTGGCCGCAGACGTCATCCCCCAGCTCGGTTAGCCCCCGCGGTGATCAGCCGACACGTTAGTCAGCCGACGCGGTAGTCAGCCGAAGGGGTCACCCCGCGGGGCGGCGGG
The DNA here is from genome assembly GCA_963758795.1 of uncultured Actinomycetes bacterium. GTDB lineage: Bacteria > Actinomycetota > Actinomycetes > Streptosporangiales > Streptosporangiaceae > Palsa-504. The sequence continues at coordinate 222,911 of CAVWXG010000013.1, read as the reverse complement.
CCAGGGCGGCGATGTGCGGGGGCAAGGGGATGTCCGCGGGGAGCACGGGGTCGGGTTCGGGCGCCTGCCAGGCGGCGGCCAGCGGCAGGACGCCTGCCCAGACCGGAAGGGCCGCGTCGGGACTGTCGCCGTCGTCGGGCGGCCCGGTGCGGATCTTCACCGAGGCCTCGGCCAGGGCCAGGGCGAGCAGAGTCGTCTTGGCCAGTTCCTTCTTATTCGGGCGGCGGGCGTAGTCCCACTGGCCGGGACGAGGTGCTCGGTGAGGGCGCGCAGGCCAGCTAGTTTCTCCTCCGGGTCGGTCACCGGACTGGGCGTGCCGTAGATCATCGCGCTGCGGTAGTTGACCGCGTGCTCGAACACCGACCTGGCCAGCACCAGCCCGTCCAGGTGGGTCACCGTGACGCAGATGGTGGCCTGCGGCGCACTGACCAGGCTCCGGCTGGCCACCGAACCATGCAGGTAGAGGGTGTCGCCGGCGAGGCCGTAGACGGTGGGGACCACCATCGGATAGCCGTCCACCATGACGCCGAGATGGCAGATCACCCCGGCGGCCAGGATGTCCGCCAGATCCCGCCGGTCGGTGCTGCCCTGCTCGCGCAGGCGGCGGTGCCTGGTGCGTTCGGTGACGGGCAGGTCGGAGGATTCGGGCATGGCGCATTGTACGGCGCGATCATTCGAACGTGAGTATCAGCTGGCCGGAGGGACGCACCACGCCCGTTCGGCCAAAAATCCTTTAATAAGGTGAGGGCATGAAGATCGGATTCGGCGCCCCGGTCGCGGGCGCATGGGCCACCCCGGAATATCTCGCGTCCTTCGCCGGGCGGGCGGAGGAGGCCGGGTACGCGTCACTGTGGAGTTTCCAGCGGCTGCTGGTGCCCGAGGGTTCGGGCATGGAGCCGGTGTACCGCAGCGTGCTCGACCCGATGGTGGCGCTGGGGTACGTGGCCGCCCGGACCTCGCGGATCCGGCTCGGCGTGGCGATCATCAACCTGCCGTTCGTCTCCCCCGCCTACCTGGCCAAGCAGGCGACGACCGTCGACGTGCTGTCCGGCGGCCGGCTTGACCTGGGCCTGGGCATCGGCTGGATGCCCGAGGAATTCGCCGCGACCGGCGCGTCCATGTCCAGGCGCGGCGCGCGCGCCGAGGAGTACCTGGCCGTCCTGCGCACGCTGTGGGCCGATGAGGTCAGCTCGTTCAGCGGCGAGTTCTACACCATCCCGGCCGGGCGGCAGGACCCCAAGCCGGTGCAGAAACCCGGACCGCAGGTGCTGCTCGGCGGCATGTCCGCACCGGCCATGGAGCGGGCCGGGCGGCTCGCGGACGGCTGGATCACCTCCAGCCGCGCCGACCTGGCCAAGATCAGCGAGGCGGTCGGCGTGATCAGGGAGGCGGCCTCGGCGGCGGGCCGCGATCCCGACGCGGTGCGCATCATCTGCCGGGGCGTGGTGCTGGCCGGCGACGAGGCCAGGGGACCGGACGGCAGCCGGCGGCTGCTGTCCGGCAGCTACGCGCAGATCCGCGAAGACGCCGCCTGGCTCGGCGAGCAGGGCGTCACCGAGCTGTTCTACGACCTGAACTGGGATCCGCAGGTCGGCTCGCCCGATGTCACGCCGCAAGCCGCGGCGGAGCGCGCCGGGGAGATCCTCGCCGAGCTCGCGCCGCGCTAGCCCGCGGTCGCCCCGGGTTAGCTAGCTCAGCGTCCTGAGGGCTGGCTGGTCAGGCCCTCGCGGTGGGCGATGGCGGCCGCTTCGGTGCGGCTGGCGGCGCCGAGCTTGGCCAGGATGTTCGACACGTGCACGCTGGCGGTCTTCGGCGCGATGAACAGCACCGAGGCGATCTCCCGGTTGCTGCGGCCCGCGGCGATGAGCCGGAGCACCTCGCGTTCCCGGCTGGTCAGCGAGGCCAGGACCGCGCCGTCGCCGTGCTGTTCCGCGGTCCCGATCCGGGCCCGGCGGGCCAGGTCGTCGAGCGCCGCGCGCAGCGGCCTGGCCTTCAGCTTGTCCGCGGTCTGCGCGGCCAGGCGCCACTGGTCCGCCGCCTCGTCCCGGCGGCCCGCCTCGGCGAGCGCCTCGGCCAGCCGCCACCGGGTGCGGGCGGTCTCGTAGACGTAGGCCGGGCCCGAACTCGTCCAGGACGGTCTGCCACGCCTGCGGGTCGTTATCGCCGCTGGCGCGGCGGTACTCCGCCTCGGCCCGGGCCAGCCAGCCGCGTCCCTCGGGGCCGACGATGAACTTGGGCCGCCGGGCGAACGCCGCGCCCTCGCGGGCGATCTGCAGCAGCTCGCCTGCCGCGGCCAGCTCGGCGTCGGCGGCTCTCGTCGTCGCCGGCGGCACGGGCCTGCACCGCCCGGTCGGCTCGCGCGCTCAGGGCGACCGCGGCCGGCCTGATCACCGACGGCGAGTAACCCCATGGCGCAACGATGTTGACGTCGATCGCGGTCTGCGGCCTCGGCCACGGCCTGCTCGGTGTCGCCCTGCCACAGGGCGTGCTCGGCGAGCAGGCCGCGCGCGGTGAACTCGTCGAACCCGTGTGCCGACCAGAACGGCTCGATCCAGGCGCGCCGCTCCGCCACGGCCGGGTTGCCCCGGGCGACGTCGATGAACAGGGCCATGGAGGACAGGTAGGCCTCGGCAATGCTGGTGACCCGGACCGGGAAGCCGTCGGCGATCTCCTGGGCGTGGTCCCACTTGCCGTCCGCGAAGTGGCACTGGAAATGCAGGTGCTGCACGTCCAGGCCGAACGGCGCCATGTCGAGCCCGGTCTGGTTGGCCCGCTTGGTCCCCTCGTGCGCCACGGCCGCGCCGATGGCCAGGTCGCCGCGCTCCAGGTGAGCCCGCGCCAGGTGGTAGGCGGCCCGCAGCTCCACGCCGAGCACCTTGGCCTCGCGGGCCTGCTTGTGGGCCCCGGTCAGCAGCTCGATGGCCTCGTCGTTGTGGCCCTCGCGGTTGCTGATGAACCCCAGGGTCACCAGCGCGTCGGCCTGGACCCACGGGCGCTCCGCGGCGCGGGCCGCGGCGAGCCCGCGCTCGGCCCATTCCCTGGCCGCGGCGAAGTCGTCCTCGACCAGCAGGGTGTTGGCGTAGGTGGCGATCGCCCGCGCGTGCTGCCAGGTCGGCGGGTCCGCGGGAGTGGCGTCCACCGTAGCCCGGGCGACCTCGATGGCCTCGGCGAGCGCCTTGCGATCATCCATCTGGTTCAGGAAGAAGGCCAGGCGCTCACCGATCCGGCTGGCCAGGTTGACGTCTCGGCTGGGTCATTCTCCGCCTGGGCGGCGAGCGCCAGCCGCAGCCGGCGGAGCAGGTGCACGGCATGACCGATGTCACCGCTGTCCGCCGCGTTATCCGCCGACAGCAGGCCTAGCTTGCCGCGGGCCATGCCGGCCGTCTTCTCCGGCTCGGACACCCGTTCCCACAGCGCAAGGGCCTGATCGTAGTGGCGGTGCGCCTCGGCGGGCGCGCCCAGCCGTTCCGCCTCCTGCCCGGCCCGGACCGATGCGGCGAAGGCGCCGGGAATGTCGTGGCTGGCCAGGCAGTGCTGGGCCAGTTCCGCGGCCGTTCCCGGCACCGCCAGCCGCTGCTCCTCCGAAAGCAGCGAGCCCATCGTGGCGTGCAGCCTGGTCCGCTCCCCCGGCAGCAGGTCCGCGTAGACGGCTTCCCGCAGCAGGGCATGGCGGAAGACATAGCCTTCGGTGCCGTCCGGAACGAGCAGCTGGTGGGTGACCGCCTCCCGCACCGCGCCCTCGTACTCGGCGGCCTCCAGTCCCGATGCGGCCTGCACCAGCTCGTCGTCGGCTCTGCGGCCGGCCACCGCCGCCGCGCGGAGCACCTGCTGGGTGGCGTCGGAGAGCTGCTCCACCCGGTTGAGCAGCAGCGCCGCCAGGCCCGCGGGCAGGGCGCGGCGTCGGCCGGTCGCCGCCAACCGAGGCGGCGAGCAGTTCCTCGGCGTAGTAGGCGTTTCCTTCGGCCCGGGCCATGATGTCGTTCAGCTCGGTCGCGTCCAGGCGGCCGGGCGCGGCCGCGGTCAGGTGCTCGGCCAGGGCCGAGGGATCCAGCGGCGCGAGGTCGACCGAGATGACGCTGGGCAGCCGCTGCAGTTCGGCCACCACCGGCCGGAGCGGGTGGCGGCGGTGCAGGTCGTCGGTCCGGTAGGTGCCGATCAGGGCGACCCGCTCCCGGTGCAGCATCCGGGACAGGAACGTGACCAGGTCCCTGGTCGAGGCGTCGGCCCAGTGCAGGTCTTCCAGCACGAGCAGTACCGGCGCCGCGGCCGCGAGCTCGGTGAGCAGGCCGAGCACGGCGCCGAACATCTGCTGCCTGGCCAGGCCCGAGCGCTCCTCGTCCGCCGGCCGTCCGTCACCGCTGTCGGGACAGCCCCCGCAGCGCAGGCTGGAAGACGAGTGTGTCGCGGACGCCGGTGGACTGGGCGGCGCCGCGCAGCGCGTCGGCGAAGGCAGGTAAGGCACGCTGTCGCCCAGCTCGGCGCACTGGCCGGACAGCACGGCGAAGCCGCGGCCGGTCGCGAGCTGGGAGACCTCCCGGACCAGGCGGGATTTGCGACCCCGCGTCCCCGCTGACCAGCGCGGCCACCGAGCGGCCTGCCTCGGCGTCGTCGAGCAGCGTGAGCAGGCGGCCGAGCTCGTCGTTCCTGCCGACGATGCCCCGCAGCTGACACCGGAGAACCATAGGCACGAGCATCCCATCAGCTCCCCGCGATCCCGATTCGTCAAGCTCCCGGCGGTAATCTGCCTTCATGGACAAGGTCGACCGCACAGACGCCGAATGGCGGGAGCAGCTGACGCCGGAGGAGTACGCGGTCTACGCCAGGCTGCCACCGAAGCCCCGTTTACCGGCGAGACACCGACAGCAAGACCGAGGGCGTTTACCGCTGCCGTGCGTGCGGCGCCGAGCTGTCCGCCTGGACGCCAAGTTCGAGTCGCACGGCGGCTGGCCGTCGTTCTACCAGCCGTCCGACTCCGACGCGGTGGTGCTCATCGAGGACCGGACGCTCGGGGTGACGCGCACCGAGGTGCGCTGCGCCGCGTGTGACTCGCACCTGGGCCACGTGTTCACCGGAGAGGGCTACGAGGTGCCCACCGACCAGCGCTGGTGCATTAACTCGGTGTCGCTCCACCTGGAGCCCGGGTATCGGCCGCGCCGTGAGCCTGCGGCTGATCCGGCCGCAATTCCACTCTCGGGCGATACCGCCCAAACCGGCGGAATGATCCGGACCGCCGCTATCTCCGGTGAGCTGGTCGGCGCGCGGGCGCTGTGGATGGGACAGCGACCGTGGTGCTGCCCGGGACCTCTTCCGGCGACCATCACCACGGCGACTCCGAAACGGCTATCTACGTGGCCTCGGGCACCCGGTCTTCGTGTTCCGCGTCCGGACAGCGGGTCGGTGGTGCGGCTGGAGACGGAGCCGGGCGACTACGTGTGGGTGCCGCCGCACGTCCCGCACCGGGAGGAGAACCCGTCGCCTGATACCGAGGCTGTCGTGGTGATCGCGCGGTCGACGCAGGAAGCAATCGTCGTCAACGTCCCTGAGCTCTAGCTCTTGGCCGGGCGTTTCACCGACGGCCGGGTCCCCTCGTCCGGGATCGAGCCGCTGTTCGGGCGGCTTCACAGGTGGCAGCGCTGGCTGGACGTCGAGGCCGCGCTGGCCGCGGCCGAGGCTGACCTCGGCGTGATACCGGCTGGGGCCGGAGTCGCGATCGGCGCGGCGGCCACGCTCGATCGCATCGACGTGACCCGGGTGGAGCAGGGCATCGCGGCCACCAGCCACCCCCTGATGGCGCTGGTCACCGAGCTGAGCGAGGCGGTGGGCGAGCCGCATGGCGGCTGGGTGCACTGGGGCGCGACCACGCGGAACATCACCCAGACCGGCGACGTGCTGGTGCTGCGGCAGGCGCACCTGGATCCTGCTCAGGCTGCTCGCTCGCGTGCTGGCCGCTGCGGGCGAGCTGGCCCGGCGCAGCGCGGACATGGTTGCCGCCGGGCGCACGCACGGCCAGCAGGCCGTGCCGATCACGTTCGGGTTCAAGGCGGCGGCCTGGATTGATGAGCTAGTCCGGCACGCGCAGCGAATGCGCGGGGACCGAAGGCCGGGTATTCCTGGCGATGATGGGCGGCGCGGTCGGCAACTTCGCGTCGCTGGGGCCGGTCGGTCCCGCGGTCCAGGCCGCCTGGCCGCCCGTCTGGTCTGACGCCGATGGCGGTCCCGTCGCGGGCCAGCGGCGACGGCTTCGCCGAATACGTGTGCGTGCTCGCCCTGCTCGCCGGGACCGGCGGCCGGATCGCGGGTGAGGTCTACGAGCTGATGAAGACCGAGTTCGGCGAGGCGGCGGAACCGGCACCCGCCGGGACGATCGGCAGTTCGACCATGCCGCACAAGCGCAACCCGCAGCTGTCCGATGACTGCATCACGATCGGCGCCCGATCCGCGCCCTCGTGCCGCTCGCGCTAGAGGGAATGCTGCAGGACCACGAGGTCAGCGGCGCCTACACGGCCATGCTCGACGACGCCGTGAACGAGCCTGCGTCCTGGCCGGCGACCTGCTCGTCCGGCTGCAGGTGATTCTGGCCGGACTGGAACTAGACGAGGGCGGATGCGGGCCAACCTCGATCTCACCGGTGGCCTGATCAACTCCGAAGCCGTCATGCTGGCCCTCGGACGGAGCATCGACCGGCAAGCCGCCCATGAGATCGTCTACCAGGCGGCCCGGGCGGCTGGACCGGGCCTGAGCTTCGCGCAGGCGCTGCAAGGTGATCCTCGCGTGACCGAGCACCTGAGCGCGGCTGAGCTCAAGACCGTGCTTGACCCGGCCAGGTACACCGGGCTCTCCGCTGACCTGGCCCGCGCCGCCGCGGATCGTGCCGCTGATCTGGCTGCCGAGCTGGACCGCTTAACCTGAGGTCCCAGCACGACATGGCCGGGGACGCTGGCTTATTCCGGATCTTTGCCGTTGTACCTGCGGGCACGCTTGATCGCGCCGCGGTTGCGCTTGGCCTCCAGGCGCCGTTCGTTCGCACGCCGACCGGGCTTAGTCGGGACGCGCTGGCGCTGCGGGGGGGCGACAGCGGCCCGCAGCAGGGCCGCCATCCTGGCCCGGGCGGCTTGGCGGTTGCCGAGCTGACTGCGCTGCTCGGACGCGGCTATCGTGAGCACGCCGCCGGCCAGCCTTCCGGCCAGGCGTTCGACCGCCCGGGCCCGCGCCCAGTCCGGCAGCGCGGGCGAGCGCCCGACGTCGAAGGAAAGCTCGACCCGGCTGTCGGCGGTGTTGACCGACTGGCCGCCGGGCCCGGATGACCGGGAGAAGCGCTCGTGCAGCTCGCTGCCCGGTATCAGCAGCCAGCCGTTCACCCGGAGATCCTCAGGCATCCTCCGACGTTAGCCTGTGCTGCCCTGATCTCGCTCATAACGACCCCGGATCCGGTGGCCGCATCGCAGGCCTCCTTGGCCGGGGGCCACGCCCCCCGCTTCGGGCGAGGCCCCGCTTGGCGCTACGCCAGGCTGGCGACGAGTTCGTGAACGGGCTTGCGGCGACCGGTGTAGAACGGGATCTCGACCCGGGTGTGCAGCCGGGCCTCGGATCCGCGCAGGTGGCGCATCAGGTCGACGAGCCGGTGCAGTTCGTCGGCCTCGAAGGCGAGAATCCACTCGTAGTCGTTGAGTGCGAAGCACGGGACGGTGTTGGCCCTGACATCGGGGTACTCGCGCGCCATCATCCCGTGCTCGGCGAGCATCCTGCGGCGGTCCGCGGGATCGAGCAGGTACCACTGGTAGGAGCGCACGAACGGGTACACGCTGACGTAGGCACGCGGCTCCTCCTCCGCCACGAAAGCGGGGATGTGGCTCTTATTGAACTCCGCGGGACGGTGCAACGCCATCACCGACCAGACTGGCTCGCTGCAGCGGCCGAGCCGGATCCGCCGGAAGCGCGTATACAGGTCCTGCAGGTCATCCGGATCCGACGCCACCCACCAGAACATGTAGTCCGCGCCGGCCCGCAGGCCCTGGAGGTCGTAGCAGCCTCGGGTCACGACGCCCTTGCCCGCCGCCTGCTCAAGCAGATCATCCACTTCGGCGGCGGCGTTCCCGAGGCCGCCGGACTCCAGCCCGGCCCGGTCGGCCACCCGGAACACCGACCACATCGTGTAGCGGATCAGGTCGTTAAGGTCGCGTGCTCTGGGCTTGCGTTCGGCCTCTGCCACTTCCGCCACTTCCGCTGCCTCGGCGGCTACGACCGCTTCGGCGGCCGCGACCGCGGCCACGGCCTCGGCAGCCGCGGCCTCGATACTCGGGTCGCCCGGTTCAGTCATCTCTTGTTCGTCAGCCATGTCACCATTGTCGGTCACCGCGGTCAGCGCGCCGGACCCGGTTACCGTCCGGCCGAAAGACCTGGTGACCGTCCGGCCGAGAGAAAGGCCAGGACCTGATCGGTGGCCGCGCGGGCCGTCGCGACGCATGCGGGTATGCCGACTCCGTCGTAGGCCGCGCCGCAGATCGCGAGCCCCGGCTGCGTCGCCACCGTCGCGCGTATCCTCGCCACCCGGTCCAGGTGCCCGACCGTGTACTGGGGTAGCGCGCCCCCCCAGCGGGTGATGCGGGTCGCGACCGGCGCTCCGCGTACCCCGGTCGCCTCCGTTAGTTCGGCGGCGGCCAGCGAGGCGAGATCGTCATCGTCTCGCTGCAGCAGCGCTTCCTCGCCGATGCGGCCGACCGAGCACCGCACGATCTCCAGCGACTCGGCCCCCGGTGCCGACGCATCGGCCAGGTGCGGCCACTTGACGGTGGAAAAGGTGGTCGCCTTGACGGCCCGCCCGTCCACGGCCGGGACCAGGTATCCGCTCCACCCCAGAGCGCCGAGCCGGAGCCCCGGCCCAGACTCGTGCTCCCGCCCACGCTCAGCCCCGTGATCGGCCCGGCGCTCGGGCCAGGGAAAGGCGGAACGCGGATAGGCCAGCGTGACGATCGCCATGCTCGCATAGCTGATCTCGCCGAACGCCATCACCGCGGCGGAGGCGCCGGGAACCTCGGCAAGCAGACGGCCGGCGGGCCGCGCCGGGATAGCGATTATGACCGCGTCCGCGTCGACGAACTCGGGTGCCGCAGCCGATCCGACGACGAGCCGCCAGCCACTGTCGGTGCGGGACAGCTCGCGCGCCATCGCGCCGGTCCGTACCGCCGCTGCCGATGCCTTACCCAGGATGTCAGGCAGCGTTCCCAGCCCGGCGGCGAGCGTCGTGAATACCGAGCCGCCGGCGGGCGTGCCTGATCCGGACGTCTCCGTTTCATCTGTGCGCTCGGCTGGAGGCGGTGGCAACAGAGACCGTGCTGCCTCGGCGAGCGAGCGGTGCTGGCGGGACACCTCCGCCAGCCTCGGCAGCGTCGCGTCGAACGACAACTCCGCAGAACGTCCCGCGTAGACCCCGCCGAGCAGCGGATCGACCAGCCGGTCCACAACCTCGTCACCGAATCGGGCCGCGATGTACCGTGCTACCGGCACGTCGCCGTCACGAACGGTGGGCGGAAGCTCGAGATCTAGGCGAGCCCGGACCACGCCGTCACCGGAGAGCACGCCGGATCGGGCCAGCTCGGCCATGTCCGAAGGCACACCCATGTACTGGCGCCGCGGCAGCGGGCGCAGCGCACCTCGGGTCCAGATGGCCGACGACGTGGTGCCGGGCGTCACGCGCTGATCAGCCAATCCGGCCTCGGCGATCAGCCCGGTGCCTTCCGGCCGCGTGACGAGCAGCGCTTCGGCCCCCTCGTCGACGGCTACACCAGCGATCTCCGACACGCAGAGCTTGCCGCCAAGCCGGGGTGACCCCTCCAGCACGGTGACCCGTACGGCTTGATCTCGAAGGAAAAACGCCGCCGCCAGCCCGGAGATCCCGCCGCCCACAATGACCACGTGCGGCTGCGCGTTCGCAGGATTCATGCCTACCAGCCTGGCAGACGCCGCCCGATGCGGCGTACGCCGGACTCCCGTGCCCGGCAGTTCTTTGCAATCACGCGGGCCGGAAAAAATGCCAGCGGGCAATGACACAGTGCCCCACTGAACTGCGCGCCGATGTGGTCACCGGGCACGACAGCTCGTCCGGGAGGCTGCCTGGGCGGTTGGCCGTAGGGTGCGGACCGTCGGCCACAGCGGTGACATAAGCGAGATTCCGCTCGAAGAGGCACCGGGCCAGGTTGCCGACGCGGCGCATGATGCTGCGCGCGGTCAGGTCGTCTATCTCACGGAGCACGGCGAGCGGCTCGCTGCGATCGTCCCGGCCGAACTCGCGGCCGAACTGGAGAGCCTGACTCCTGAGCAACTCCGCGAGTTGCTGGAAGACTTCGCGGACGCGCAGGCGGCCAGCGAATCGCTGGCCGAGATCGAGGCGGGCGCGGAGCCGGTACCGGCCGAGGAGGTCTGGGCGGAACTCGGCCTGGGGACGTGACGTCCCGCGGCACGACGGACGGTTGTGCCGGCTGGGCCAGCAGAACGCGTCCGCATGCGCCCCCATCTTCCCATCCGCCCCATCCGCCACCCGGTGAGCCCGCCGCCAGTGCATGGTTGTGACACCCTACACAACGGGGTGTGTGCAACGGGGTGTGCAGGGTGTCACAACCATGCAAACCGGACCGGGGCGTATGGGGTCAGTGTTTATTGCTGGTGTGAGCGGGGTGAGCCGGGGCGGAGACCGGCGACGATTCAGGGGTTCACCGGGCCGGCCAGATCCGCCGGCGGCGGCTCCCGGGTTCGGCGTTTTCCGGCATTGTTGAGGATGGCTTGATGGTTCGCCAGACGGGTGCCCGGTCCGGACCGGCGGGACGGCTGACCGAGCCTCAGAGCCTGACCGTCGCCTCGATGGTCAGCCGACGCGCAGAGCCGTATGTGTTCACACTTGGCATATGGCACTGGTGACTACCGGGTCCTGTACGCGGTAGTCACCTGCGACGGCCGGCTAATGGTCCTGGTCGTGGACGCCGGCCATCGTCGGCAGATCTGCCGTTAGCTTGCCCCGGGTCTCGGCGCGGATCCTCAAGACGGCTGGCAGGTCAGCAGCTGGTGCCGGTGCGCGATCGTGACCAAAAGGGCGGAACCGCCTGGGTCTCGGCGGCCGTCACAACGGCATGCTGAACACACGGGGCTTGGCCCGTCTCCGCACGCGGACAGGACGGACAGGACGCGGCGCCATCGTCGGCTTCATACTTGGCAGCGTCGTACTCGGCGGGGGCGTATCCCTCGCGGGATGCTCGGCAGGCAGCTCAAGCAGCCCGGGTAGCCCGGGTAGCTCGGGTGTGTCGGCGGAGGCCGGCTCCGGACCGACCGCCGCGCCCGCGCCCATGGGCAGCACGGCCGCGCGCGCCGCCGCCGGGCCCGCCGCGGCCCAGACGCAGAACGGGACGGGCAGCACCGCTCGGCTGGCGCTCGCCAGCGAGATCATCTACACCGCGCAACTGACGGTACGGGCCAGTAGTGTCAGCTCGGCCGCCGCCAAGGCCGCCCAGATCACCGAGAGCGCCGGCGGTTACGTCTCGAACGAGACAACCTCGGCCAATCCGGATCACCCGTCTGAGGCCACCGCCAGCGTGCAGCTCAAGATTCCCGTGGCGGCCTACCAGGCTACGCTCGCCCACCTCGCCGGCGGTCTGGGCACGCAGCTCTCGTTGCAGCAGCAGGCTCAGGACGTCACCGAGCAGGTGGCCGATGTGGACAGCCAGGTCACCTCCGATCAGGCCGCCATCGTCCAGCTCCGCGCCCTGCTTGTGCGCGCGGGCTCGGTCAGCGACCTGCTGAGCGTGCAGGACCAGATCAACGTCGAGGAATCCAGTCTGGAGTCGATGCAAGCCCAGCAGCGTGCCCTCGACCATGAGGTTACGTACGCGACCCTGACGCTGACCATTCTCGGCCCGCAGGCCAAGGCGGCGGTCCGTCACCCCAAGAACCCGCCCAGCCTGGCCAGTGGCCTCAGCGCCGGCTGGCGCGCGCTCCGGATCGCGGTGTCCTGGACTCTGGCCTTCCTGGGCGCGCTGGCGCCGTTCGCCGTTGTCGCGGCCCTTGCCGTGTTCGTAATCTACCGGGGCAGACGGTGGGTAATTGGCCGCCGTATCCACTAGCCAGACAGGCCAAGGCAGGCATCTGGGAGGACGTCGTGCGTGAGTACGAGGAGTCCGATCACGGGGACGGCGCCCGGTCCGCTGGCCGAAGCAAGATCGCCGAACGTTGCCTGGGTTTCGTTGCCCAGTGGTCACCCTGACCAGCCAGCACCGGAAGGAGCCTTCGAGCCTGGGCTGGCTCAGCTGGGCCCACGGACCGACTCGGCGTGGACCAGATCGGCGAGCTTGGCCAGTACCGCGGGCTCGGTTTCCGGCAGGACGCCATGCCCCAGATTGAACACGTGCCCCTCGGCGGAGCGCCCGCGTGCGATCACGTCCTTGGCCCGCTCCTCGATGACTTCCCAGGGCGCAAGCAAGATGGCCGGGTCAAGGTTGCCTTGCAGCGCCTTTCCCGGCTCCACCCGCCGGACAGCCTCGTCAAGCGGAATACGCCAGTCAACCCCGACCACGTCGGCGCCGGCCTCCCCCATCAGGCCAAGCAGTTCCCCCGTCCCGACTCCAAAGTGGATGCGCGGTACCCCACCCACCTCCCCTCCCCCCTTCTCCCCGAGCGCGGCGAAGATCCGGCTGGTGTGCGGCAGGATCGCGTGCCGGTAATCGTCCGGGCTGACCGCGCCGACCCACGAATCAAAAACCTGGACGGCGGCCGCGCCCGCCGCGACCTGAATCTGAAGAAATGAGATCGCGATGTCGGCCAGCCGACCGAGAAGTGCGTGCCAGAGCTCGGGGTCGCCGTACATCAGCGCCTTGGTCTTGTCGTGATTCTTGGACGGTCCCCCCTCTACCAGATAGGAGGCAAGCGTGAATGGCCCGCCCGCGAAACCGATCAGCGGACGTCCGTCCAGCTCGGTCACGAGCGACCGGACCGCTTCGGTGACGTAGGGCACGTCATCGGAATTTAGCGGGCGCAGCCTGGCGAGATCTGCCGAAGTGCGCACGGGATTGCCGACCACCGGGCCGATCCCGGCCTTGATATCGACATCGATGCCCACCGCACGCAGCGGCACCACGATGTCGCTGAACAAGATGGCCGCGTCGACGTCATACCTGCGCAGCGGCTGCAGGGTTATTTCGGTGATCAGTTCGGGACGAGTGCAGGAATCGAGCATGGAGATGCCCTCGCGGACCTTCCGGTACTCGGGGAGCGACCGGCCCGCCTGGCGCATGTACCAGACCGGCGTATACGGAACTGGCTCTCTTCGGCAGGCCTTCAGGAAAGGGGACGTCGTCTGGCTCACGCTCACGTCAGGGATCGTCTCACATCGCCACACTGCCGCCTCCAGGAGACACGCCGTCTGAGATCCCACGAATCGGCACGAGAGCGTGCCACCATCGGCATCAATCCCGTTCAATCCCCTTGCCCGTCCCGTGATGCACCGCAATGAGGAGGTCGCCAGGATGACGCACCTGAGCAGGTACTGCACCGGATGCAGCGAAGAGCGGCTATTCGAGCAGTTTCACGCGGAGCCTGCCAGCTGCCCAGACGCGCCGGAAGGCGACTGCCAGGAATGGGGCTGCACGGTCTGCGGCGACGCCTTGATGATCGGCCTCCCCGTGTGCGAGCAGGCCGGCAGTGGCGCGTCCAGGGCGGCGTGACCTAGCCGAGAGACGGGCTCCTCGCTCTTTTGAGCCGAAGTGAAGTCAGGCAAATAGCATGGAACACTGGTGTTTCGGCATGAATCTAAACGGCGCTGCGTGAGAAGCGGATGACAGACACGTACGCTCAGGTCATGAGGCCGGCAGACGAGCCAGAGAATCGGCGCAGCGCGCGCTCACGCGCGCCTAGGCGGTCGGGCGCGGCACCCGTACCTTCGGCTGCAGCCGATAGTGCCGAGGCGGCACGGGATTCGCCCCCGACGCCCATCAGCGCGTCCAGGAAAGCTGCGGGAAAGCCCAGGACGCCGCGAACGCCAAGGGCGTCCGCGAAGAAGTCCGGGACGTCAGGGACAACCGGAGAAGCCCCAGCCTCAACCGCTCAGCCGCTAGGCCGAGCTAGGCCGCGGGCTCCAGGCGTTCCGGCGCAGGCTCCGGATTCACCGGCCGAAGAGACATTTGCGGCCGCCGCTGCTGCCTTCATGGCGGGGCGGGACGCCCAGGTCCGTTCAGACCTGCAGTTCGAGGACGTGCCGGCACCGAAACGACTCGCGCCATACGCCACCGCCATCGCGGCTACCGTTCAGCGGGACGGCGCGGATGTCGCCTGGGGACGGCTGGTGCTGCTCTATGACCCGGACGGCCAGCAAGGCTGGGAGGGCTCCTTCCGGCTGGTGGCCTACATCCGTGCCGAAGTGGAACCGGAAATCGCGGCGGACCCGCTCCTTGGCGAGGTCGGCTGGAGTTGGCTGTCCGAGGCCCTGGACACGCACGTACCCGGCTATGCGGTGCCGAGCGGCACGATCACCAGGGTCATTACCGAGGGTTTCGGCGGTAAGCGGGACGAGCTTCCGCTGACCGGCTTCGAACTGCGGGCCTCCTGGTCCCCGGCAGGCCCCGGCGGACCCTGGGGTTCCACGGGTCCGGGGCCGGGCACCAGCGATCTCGACACGCTGGACCTGTCCGCGCACATCGCGGCCTGGTGCGATTGCCTGTCCGCCGCAGCCGGCCTGGAACCGCCAGGGACACGGGCACTGCGGCAGCCGGGGTACGGGTGAGCGCAGGAAACGAGGTCGTGAGTTCCGGCGGGTACGAAGAAGCCACGGCACCCGAAGAGGCCAAAGGGCCGATACCGCTGCTCGAGCCCCGTGACGGACTGCCACCGGTCATCGAGACCGACGCGGCCTTGATCGAAGTCACCAGCAGGCTAGCCCACGGCGAGGGACCCGTCGCGGTCGACGCCGAGCGCGCCTCCGGCTACCGCTACGGGCAGCGTGCCTACCTGGTCCAGCTACGCCGCGCCGGAGCAGGCACAATGCTCATCGATCCGATCGCCTGCCCAGACCTCTCCGGCATTGACGCCGCCGTGGGCGATGCCGAGGCCGTCCTGCACGCGGCGTCGCAGGATCTGCCGTGCCTGGCCGAGATCGGCTTCCGGCCGCGAAAGCTCTTCGATACCGAGTTGGCCGGGCGCCTGCTCGGCTACCCACGGGTGGCTCTCGGCACGCTGGTCGAAGAGGTGCTCGGCTTCCATTTGGAGAAGGGTCATTCGGCCGCCGACTGGTCGACCCGGCCGCTGCGTACCGAACTGCTGCGCTACGCGGCCCTCGACGTCGAGGTGCTGGTCGAGCTGCGGGACGCCCTGGCCGCGGAACTCGCCGCCCAAGGCAAGACGGAATGGGCCCGGCAGGAATTCGAGGCCGTGCTCGCGGCCAGGCCAGCCGCACCACGGCAAGACCCGTGGCGGCGGACCTCGGGGATTCACCGGGTGCAGTCTCGCCGCGGGCTCGCCGTCGTCCGTGAACTCTGGACGGCCCGGGACAAGATCGCCCAGGCCGCGGACATGTCTCCGCGGCGCATCCTGCCCGACACCGCGATTGTCGAGGCGGCCAGATCGTTCCCCGCCAACCACGCACAGCTGATCAGGATCAGCGGATTCGTCGGCCGTCAGGCTAGGCGACATGAAAGAGACTGGCTGGCCGCGGTCGCGCGGGCCCGGGCCAGCGCCGACGACGAGCTGCCTGAGGCCACCGGCGGATCGATACCGAACGGACCGCCGCCTGCGCATCGCTGGGCCGAGCGGGACCCCGCCGCCGCGGCACGACTGGCGGCGGCGCGCGCGGCCGTGACAGCCATCGCCGAACACAGCAAGCTGCCGATAGAGAACCTGATCTCCCCGGACACGGTGCGCCGGCTCAGCTGGGATCCTCCTCAGCCATACGATGAACAGACCGTGGCGCAGGCGCTGGCCGCATACGGGGCCAGACCCTGGCAGATCGAACTCACCGCGGGACCCATCGCGCGGGCCCTGGCCGCAGGAGACAGCAGCGCGAAAGCTAGTAAGGCCAGGGACAGCAGCGCCGAAGGCAAGAAAGCTGGAGAAGGTAACGCGCCGGGCGCCGGGGACAGCTGAGCAATGCACATTCTCGCCGACGGCAGCCTAGCCCCGCTGCCGGGCTTCCTCAATTCCCTGGCTAGCCCCCTCGACCATTACGGCTACTGGGCGGTCGCCCTTCTGCTGCTCCTTGAGAACATCGGCGTCCCGGTGATACCCGGCGAGCTCGCCATGATCGCGGCCGCCGTTTTCGCCGCCACCGGCCGGGCCGACCTCAACATTGTCGTCGTCGGAGTCGTCGCGGTCATCGCCACGTTCGCCGGCGCCGAGGTAGGCTACCTCATCGGCAGGTACGCCGGACGCGAGCTGATCCTGCACTACGGCAAGTATGTCTTGCTCACGCCGCACCACCTGGACCAGGCCGAGGCGATCGTGTCCCGTTACGGCGGCATCGTCGTAGTCGTCGCAAGGTTCATCGTGGGGCTACGCGAGGCTAACGGCATCATCGCCGGCATCACCCAGATGCGCTGGCTCACCTTCAGCGTGTACAACCTGATCGGCGCGTGCGCATGGGTCGCCACCTGGGTGACGATCGGGGACATGGCCGGCAACCACATCGACACGATCTACAAAGACGTCAACCGCTTCTCGATCTACTTGGTCATCCTCCTGGTCGTGCTGCTCGCCGCCTACATCGTCCTGCGTTTCCTGCGCCGCCGCCGCAAGTCCCACGAGGCTCCGGCGAGCCCTGGGGCTCAGGGGAAACCTGGGGCTCAGGAGTCACCTGAGGTCGCCGGAAAGCTTGACCGGGGAAGCCGGGGAAAAGCTTGAGGCCGGGGAAAAGCTTGAGGCCGGGGAAAAACTTGAGGCCGGGGAAAAACTTGAGGCCGGGGAAAAACTTGAGGTTCCGGAAGAGCCTGAGGCTCACCAGGACGGGCCCGGAGCCCAGGAGACTTCCGGGATGACGGTACCCAAGCCCGGTACTCAGAGCACGTAGCGCTCCAGCCCGGCCAGCTCTCCGTCCCCCGCGTGCACGACCCAGAAGCCGCCCTTGGGCAGCGCCGGGTCCAGCGGCTCGGGCGCTGGGGCGCCGAGCGCGGCGCATGCCGCGGTAAGCGCCTTCGGAAGGTTCTCTCGGTGCAGGCACAAAACGGCCGGACGGCCGGCCGCCACGAGGCCACGAACCAGGTCGGTGAGCGCGTCAGCACGGTTCGTTCCGGAACAAGAATCACCGGAGCGGCCGGAAAGCGCCAAGGCGGCCTCAACGTCCACCGTCCCTCCGAAGGCCGCCGCGTAAGGACGAACGCTCTCGGTGCAGCGCAGAGCGGGCGAGCTGAGGACCCTCGCGCTAGGGGCAAAGCAGGACAGCAGCCCGGCCAGCGCCAGCGCGTCCACCTCCCCATTGGCATCAAGCGGGCGCGACTCGTCATCCGTGGGCCAGTTCTCCTTCTGTCCCGCCGAAGCGTGCCTGAGCAGGATCAAGGGCACCGTTACGCGCGGCCGCAACCCGGCGATCACGGCCGCGTCACGCGGGTAGGTCAGCTGCTGCCTGACCTGCGCCAGCGGCAGCCAGGACACCTCGTCCACCTCATGGCTGGGGGTGAACCCAGAATCCCGGTCGTCCGGACTGAACACCGACCAGTAGTCGATCCGCTTGCGGAAGGTGCCATTGGCGTATTCCACTGGCGGCAGCCGGGGGCCGAGCACAGAACGTACGCCGGTCTCCTCGAAGACCTCCCGCACCGCAGTGAGCAGGATATGCTCACCCGGCTCGCGCTTGCCCTTGGGAAGCGACCAGTCGTCGTACTTGGGCCGGTGCACCAGCAGGATCTCGACCCCTGATGCCCCTGCGCCCCCGGACGAAGCGTCCGCAGCGTGCCGCCACGCCACCGCGCCCGCCGCGGGAATGAGGTCAGTCATCAGCCGAACGGACCCTCCGCTCCCTGATCAGGGTCTCCTGCACGTCCCGCAGCGGATTTCCGTCCTCGTCCCGGCTGTGCCTGACCCAGTGCCCGTCCGCGTCGAGCCACCAGCAGGAGGTTCTGTCGTCCATGCCGAGGTGCAGGACCCGGCGCAGCCGGCGCTGGTGGCCGGCATCGGTTACCTGCACGAGCAGTTCCACCCGGCGATCCAGGTTCCGGTGCATCATGTCGGCGCTGCCGATCCAGACCTGCGCGTCCTCGTCCTCATCCGGGCCGAACGCGTAGACACGGGAATGCTCGAGGAACCGGCCGAGCACACTGCGCACCCTGATGTTGTCGGACAGGCCGGGGATACCGGGCCGCAGCGCGCAGATGCCGCGCACCCACAGGTCAACGCGGACGCCAACCCGGGAGGCCTCATAAAGCGCGTCGATCACTACCTCGTCGACCAGCGCGTTGGTCTTGAACATGATCCTGGCCGGCTGGCCGGCCCGCCGCCGCTCGGCCTGCCGCTCGATCCGGCTCACGATGCCGGTGCGCAGCGACTGCGGCGCGACCACGAGCCGGCGGTAGGACCCCGCACGGCTGTAGCCGGTCAGGTGGTTGAACAGGGCGGTGACATCCTCGCCCACCGCGGGATCGGCGGTGAGCAGGCCGAAGTCCTCATAGAGGCGGGCCGTGGTCGGGTGGTAGTTCCCCGTCCCGAGATGACAGTACCGGCGCAGCGTGCCGTCGGGTTCCTCGCGCACGATGAGCGCCATCTTGCAGTGCGTCTTCAGGCCGACAAAACCGTAGACGACGTGACAACCCGCCTCTTCCAGTTTGCGGGCCCAGGCGATGTTAGCCCGCTCATCGAACCTGGCCTTGATCTCCACCACCACGACGACCTGCTTGCCCGCCTCGGCGGCGTCGATGAGCGCGTCCACGATCGGCGACTGGCCGCTGGTCCGGTACAGCGTCTGCTTGATCGCGAGCACCCGGGGATCCTCGGCGGCCTCCTCGATCAGTCGCTCGACCGAGGCGGCGAAGGAGTCGTAGGGGTGCTGGACGAGGATGTCGCGTTCGGCGATGGCGGTGAAGATGCTGGTCTCTTCCGGCACCGCCCGGGTCGAGGGAACGAACCCCGGATACCGGAGCTCACCGATGTTCAGGTCGGCGATGGCGAACAGCCCGCTGAGATCCAGCGGCCCCGACACCCGGTAAACGGCGCGCTTGTCGATACCGAGCTCAGTGACCAGCCGGTCGAGCACGTCCGCCGACATCGTGTCCTCGACCTCGAGCCGGACGGCCGGTTCGAACCTGCGCCGGACCAGCTCGCGCTCCATCGCCTGCAGCAGGTTCTCCGTGATGTCCTCGTCCACCTCAAGGTCCCTGATACGGGTAACACGGAACGCGTGCTGCTCGATAATCTCCACGCCGCCGAACAGGTCGGTCAGGTGCGCCGCGATGACGTCCTCGATCGGCACGTACCGGCTCGGCGACAGCGCGAGGAACCTGGGCAGCAGCGGCGGCACCTTGACCCGGGCGAACACGGTGGCGTCCGTCTTCGGGTCCGCGATCATGACGGCAAGGTTGAGCGACAGGCCGGAGATGAAGGGAAACGGGTGGGCCGGGTCCACCACCAGCGGGGTGAGCACGGGGTAGATGCGCTGCTTGAACAGGTTAGCGAGAGTATCGCGCTCGTCGCCGGACAGTTCCTTCCAGCGCAGCAGCTCGATCCCGTGTTCGGCCAGTTCGGGGTTGATCCGCTCGCTGAAGGCCCGGGCGTGCCGCACCGTCAGCTCGCCTGCCAGCTCCAGCGTATTGTCGAGCACCTGCCGGGGCAGCCGGACGCCAGTGCCCTCGACCGGGAAGCCCGCCACCATTCTTCTCAGCAGCCCGGCCACCCGGACCATGAAGAACTCGTCCAGGTTGGTCGCGAAGATGGCCAGGAACCTCACCCGTTCGAGCAGCGGGACCGACTCGTCTTCCGCGAGTTCGAGCACGCGCTCGTTGAACCTGAGCCAGCTTTCCTCGCGGTCCAGGTAGCGCTCGGGTGGCAGCCCGGATTGGTCGTCCGGCTGCGCCCCTTCAGGTCCTTCTGTGGCGGGAAGACTCACCTGGCTGACACCCATGACCCCATTGTCCCCGCCCGGCGCTCAACAGGAAACGTCGAGGTCCTTGCGACCTTCTACCGAACGAGCCGTGGTGATGCTCGCAGAACCCAATCACGCGGCCGAGCAGTACACATCACGGCATCGCGCAGTCGGGAAAGTTACGTCACTGCACGTGGAGTGCGTCTATCGTGACGGCATGCGCGCTTCCGCGGGTGGACCCGAAGGGGCAGAAGGGCACGAGGTGACCCCGCTGCGGCGCAACCGGGACTTCCAACTGCTCTGGGGTGGCCAGGCCGTTTCCTTGCTCGGTTCGCAGATCTCCAAGATCGCCTACCCGCTGCTGGTGCTCGCGATGACCGGGTCGCCGGCCAAGGCCGGGATCGCCGGTTTCGCGGCCATGCTCGGCTACCTGCTGTTCCCGCTGCCGGCCGGCGCGCTGGTCGACCGGCATGACCGCAAGCGGATCATGATCGCGTGCGATGCCGTCCGGCTGGCGGCGGTCGGCAGCATCGCGGTCGCCGGCTGGGCCGCGCACATCACCTATGTGCAGGTGCTCGTGGCCGGATTCCTCGAGGGCACCGCGACCGTCTTCTTCAGCCTGGCCCAGCGCGCCGCGCTGCCCATGCTCGTCCAGCCGTCCCAGCGGTCGGTGGCTATCAGCCAGAACGAGGCGCGGCAGAACGCCGCGCAGCTGGCCGGACCGGCGCTGGGCGGCGCGTTGTTCGGCCTGTCACAAGCCGCGCCATTCGCGGCGGACGCGCTGTCGTACGTCGCCTCCATGGTCACGCTCCCGTACATCAAGACTCCTATGCAGGCGGGGTGCAGGAGCGCGCGCAACTGGCAGGCTGAGCTCGGCGAGGGACTCTCCTGGACCTGGCGACAGCCGTTCCTTCGCTACAGCTCGTTCTTCGCCGCCTCGGTGAACGTGCTGCTGCAGGTGCTGGCCCTCGGCCTCATCGTGCTCGCCCGGCACGACGGGGCCCGGCCCGCCGAGATCGGCGTCATCGTCGGGTGCCTGGGAGCCGGCGGCCTGGCCGGCGCGTTCGCCGCCCCCTGGCTTCAGCGCAGGATCCCGGCCGGTGTCACGATCACCGGCTGCATGTGGATCTGGACAGTCCTGCTTGCGCTGATCGTGCTGGTACGAGCCCCGCTGTGGCTGTGCCCGGTGGTGGCCATCTTCGGATTCGTCGGCCCGGCGTGGAACGTCTCGGTCCAGACGTACCGGATGCGGATCACGCCCAACGAGCTGCTCGGCCGGACCAGCAGCGTGGCCTTGCAGATCGCGTGGGGCGTGATCCCGCTCGGCTCGCTGCTCGCCGGATTCCTGCTGCAGGAGCTCTCGCCGCCCGCAGCCATGACCGTGGTTGCGACCGGAATGGCGGTCACCGCGGTCGCCGCCACCGCCCTGACGCCGATCCGCCACGCTGGCCGCAGCGAGCGTCCGCCGACCGCCTCCGCGGGCCCGGCGGGCGCCGTACAGCCCGCCGGCTGAAGCACCGCCGGCCCGCCAGATGAAGAACCGCGACGGCCACGCTGCGCCAGCCGGGTTGCGCACGATCTGCTATCCGAGTTCGGCGGCGAACGCCGCGAGGTCGAGCAGGTGAAACAGCGTGTCGCACCATCGCTCGCCCTGCGGCCGGTCATCGAAACGCCCAAGGCACTCGCTGGCCGCGTCCAAGATCGCCCGCAGCACCGCGCCTTCGGAGCCCTGCAGGTCTTGGACGTTGCCCGCGCTCCTGGAGCCCGGAACACCGGGATCCTGGTAAGGACCTTGAACGCTCGGGTCCGCGCCGTCGGGAAGCGGCAGCAAGGGAGCTCCTCTATTCGGTTCCCCTTCCAGGATCGCCGCCGCCTTCTGCGCCATGGCCAGCCCGAGCGTTCCGGCTAGCAGCACCCTCTGCATCATGAGGACGCCATTGTGGTCAGTCATTCCGTTTGCCTCTCGATCATCCACTGTGGCCGTCCCGCCTTCGGAACCCATGATGCCGACAGCCAGTGACATTTCGGACCGAGCGTGGCGCCGCGAAATGGCGGGGTGCCTCCGCTTAGCGTGGAAGATATTGGCTCTGTAGAAAGTTTTGTGGATCCCAGGGCTCTGGCGCATATCTCTGGATGGTAACGACCGTCGCCCCGTCCATCCGGGAAACCGTCAAAGCAACCTTAATATCCTAAAACCGGCGCAGCCGGGTGCTGCCGCCCCGTGATCGGGCCGACCCGGTGGAACATCGGGCCGGTCCCATCCGGCCCAATGTTCCATCGGTGCGGTGGCGGCGCGGCCCGTGGGTGGTGAACGAGGCGGTCGGCCTGGGAATCACGGGCCTGGTCCTGCAGGGAAGTCCCGTGATCATCCCGAGATGTGCGCCAGAGCCATCCCAGTACCCACAATCATCCGCTAAGCCAAAACATCCACGAAAAATGCCGCTGAGCTGGACGATATGTGACGTCCGGGACAGATATGCCCCCTGGGATACGCGAGACGCGCAAAGAGCATGCGAACGGCACCGCGTGCGCTCCCGCGCGGACATCGCGAAGATTACCGGGGCGCCGGGGCCGCCGCCAACGCGACCTGGGCCATCATGTGTCGCGGGCGGGGCGGCAAGCGGACCAGATCGCCTCGCGGCTGTGCAGCTTGACCCGTTCGCCCCGGCCGAGCGCCTTGGCCAGCTCGGTTTCGGCGGTCTCGATGCGCAGCCACTCGGCGTAGGAGACGGGCATGATGCCGCGTCCGGCCAGCACGCCGGCCAGCGGGAAGTCCCCCGCGGCCGGGCCGGCGTTCGCGGCCCCGGCCGCGGCGATCCCGCTTTGAGTCGCTGACGTCTCGGGTTGACCGACAGGTTCGGGGTACCTGAGCATGCCCGCGCGCGGCAGTGGTACGTCACCTTCGCCCGGGCCGCCGGCCAGATCCTCGAGCAGGCACCGGACGGTCTCGGCGGCGTCGGACTTGTTGGTGCCGATCACCCCGGTCGGGCCGCGCTTGAGCCAGCCGGCCACGTACTCCCCGGGCAGCGGGGAACCGTCGGCGTCCAGGACGCGGCCGAGCGCGTTGGGGACCACCGAGGCACGCTCGTCGAAGGGCACGCCAGGCAGCGGCACGCTCTGGTAACCCACCGAGCGCAGCACCATCTGCGCGGCCAGCGTTTCGTATTGCCCGGTGCCGCGCAAGGCCCCGCTGGCGTCGATGGCGGTTCGTTCGAGGGTGATGCCGCTGACTCGCTCGGTACCGAGGATCTCGACCGGCTTGAGCCAGAACCTGACGATCAGGCGGCGCGCGTGCCCCGAAGCAGGAGACGGGTCGGGCCCCGCGGGCGCACCCTGCGCACCCTGCGCACCCTGCGCCCACTTCGCGATCGCGACCATGTTGCCGCGGACCCGCCGGTCGGCCGCCGCCAGCGCGGCCCCCTCGCCGGAGGAGTCGAACGCGTTCAGGTCGGCCTCGTCGGCGTGGACGACCACCTCGACGCCGGGCAGTTCGCCCAGCTCGCGCAGTTCCTTGGTGGTGAACTTGGCGTAGGCCGGGCCGCGCCGCCCGATCATGTGCACTTCGCGGACCCTGCTCGCGTACAAGGCGTCCAGCACCGGCTGCGGCACGTCGGTGGCGTGCAGTTCCGCCGGATCCCGGGCCAGGATCCTGGCCACGTCGATCGCGACGTTGCCCACGCCGACGACCGCGACCGACTCCGCGTCCAGGGTGAACGTGCCGGAATCGGAGTCCGGATGACCGCAGTACCAGTTCACGAAGTCGGTGGCGGCGTAACTGCCGGGCAGGTCTTCGCCCTTGACACCGAGACGGCGGTCCCGCATCGCCCCGGTCGCGTAGATCACCGCGTCGTATACCGCCACCAGGTCATCGCGGCTGACGTCCTCGCCGAGGTGGACCCCGCCGACGAAGCGGACATCCGGGCTTTCCAGCACCTTGCGCAGGTACTGCGCGATGGACTTGATCGACTTGTGGTCAGGCGCGACCCCGTAGCGTACCAGGCCGTAAGGCGTCGGCAGGCGGTCGATCACGTCCACTCGCACCGGGACCGGGACGGGCAGCGCCGCCGCCTGCTTGACCAGTGCCTCGGCGGCATACAGCCCGGCAGGACCCGAACCGACTACGGCTACGTTCACCATGAAGCTTTACGCTACTCGACTGGCCGCCGTTACGGTGCAGCCTCCCCCGGCACGGTCTCGCTTGTCTCGCCGACGTCACCGGCTGAGCGCCGGGCTACCGCCTCGGTGATCTGCCGGGCCAGGTGCTGCGGCGTCAGGCCCACCTCTTCGAGCACCTCGTCGCGCATTCCGTGCGAGAGGAACTCCTGCGGCAGCCCGTACGTCTTGACCGGCACGTCCACGTCATGGTCGCGCAGCAGCCTGGACACCGCGTCACCGAACCCGCCGACCCGGCCGTTGTCCTCGACGGTGACCACCAGCCGGTGCTGGCGCGCGGCACCGACCAGCGTCTCGTCGATCGGCTTGGTCCAGCGCGGGTCCACCACGGTGACGCCGATCCCGTGGCCGGCGAGCCGGTCCGCGACCTCCAGGCCCATCAGCGCCATCGGGCCCGCGCCGACGAGCAGGACGTCCGCGCCGAGCCCGGCGGCCGGCGACCGCAGCACGTCCATGCCGCCGAGCTTGGCGACGGCCTCGACCTCACCGCCCACCTTCCCCTTGGGGAACCTGACCACGGTCGGGCCGTCGGACACCTCGACCGCCTCGTTCAGCAGCTCGGCGACCCGCTTGGCGTCCCGCGGCGCCGCGATCTTCATGCCCGGGACGAGCTGCATGATCGACCCGTCCCACATGCCGTGATGGCTGGCGCCGTCGGGGCCGGTCACGCCGGCCCGGTCCAGCACGATGGTTACTGGAAGCCGGTGCAGAGCCACGTCCATCAGCGTCTGGTCGAACGCCCGGTTGAGGAACGTCGAGTAGATCGCCACGATCGGGTGCAGGCCGCCCATGGCCAGGCCGGCCGCGCTGGTCATCGCGTGCTGCTCGGCGATCCCGACGTCGTAGACGCGCTCCGGGAACGCCGCCGCGAACTGGGCCAGGCCGGTCGGGTGCAGCATCGCGGCGGTGATCGCGACGACGTTGGGGCGGCGGGCCCCGATGGCCACCATCTCATCGCCGAACACCCGGCTCCAGGTTCCAGGTAGCGCACCCGCCGCGGGCACCTGGTGCAGGCAGTCCACCTTGTTCTGCTCGGCCTCGGCGTAGCCGAACCCCTTCTTGGTGATCACGTGCAGCAGCACCGGGCCGCCGAAGTCGCGGGCCCGCCGCAGCGCGTGCTCCACCAGTCGCTCGTCGTGCCCGTCGATGGGGCCGACGTACTTCAGGCCGAGGTCCTCGAACATCACCTGCGGCTGCAGGACGTCCTTGATGCCCTTCTTGATGCCGTGCAGCGTGCCGTACAAGGGGGCGCCGAGAACCGGGGCGCGAGACAGCGTGGTCTTGATGTAGTCGAGCACGTGCTCGTAGCGCTGGCTGACCCGGATCTCGGCCAGGTGCTCAGCCAGGCCGCCGATCGTCGGCTGGTAGGACCAGCCGTTGTCGTTGACGATCATGACCAGCCGCGCGTCCTTAGTCGCGGCGATGTTGTTCAGCGCCTCCCAGGCCATGCCGCCGGTGAGCGCCCCGTCACCGATGATCGCGACCACGGTCCGGTCCGGCTCGCCCCGCAGCTTGTACGCCTTGGCCAGGCCGTCGGCGTAGGACAGGCTGGTCGACGCGTGCGAATTCTCCACCAGATCGTGCTCAGACTCGGCCCGGCTCGGGTAGCCGGTGAGCCCGCCACGCTGCCGGAGCGTGCTGAACGCCCCGACGCGGCCGGTCAGCAGCTTGTGCACGTACGCCTGGTGGCCGGTGTCGAAAACGATCCGGTCCCTGGGTGAGTCAAACACGCGGTGGATCGCTATTGTGAGTTCGACCACACCGAGGTTCGGCCCTAGGTGACCGCTGGTTCTGGTCGTCGTCTCGATGAGGAGGTCGCGGATCTCCGCGGCCAGGCGGGTGAGCTGATCTTGGCTCAGCTCCTTCAGGTCCTCAGGACCGTTAATGCACTCCAGCAGGGTCACCGTCTGCTCCTCATGTGCTATGCGGGCCTGATGGGGAATGCGAACTAGCTGAGTCTACGACCGTGGCGTTTCAGATAGCTCATCGCAGCCGCCCAGTCCCCGACACGTGTGTCGGGAATTGTGCTAGTTACCCCCGGGGGGCGACCCCCCGGGAACCCCCCGCGTACGGGGGGATTCCATCCCCCCGTGCCCCCCTGGCCCCCCTGGGCCCCCTTCAGGGGGACGCGCCGGGATGACCGAGGGAAGCACGAGCGGGCGGGCCGCGAGGAGGCCGACGGCCAGCTCACAGGCCGAGAGCACCAGCAGCAGCCCGACCGGGATATCCCAGCTGCCGGTGGCCGTGTGCAGCAGCCCGACCTCCAGCGGCCCGACGCTGGCCACCAGGTAGCCGACCGACTGCGAGAAGGCGGAAAGCGAGGCCGCTACGCCCGGGTTCGGGGCCCGGGCCATCATGAAGAAGATGGCCAGGCCGAGGCAGGAGCCCTGGCTGATGCCGAGGACGAGCACCCAGAGCGGGGCCTGGCCCAGCGGCGCCCAGAGCGATCCGGCCAGGCCGGCGGCGGTCCCGACCAGGCTGGGCACGACCAGGACACGCTGGCCGGGGGTACGGTGGGCGAGCACCGGCACCAGCAGCGCGGTGGCAAGGTTGCCGACACCCATCAGGGCCAGCAGGTTACCGGCCGCGACCGGCGACGAGCCGCGGTCCTGGAAGATGGTGGGCAGCCAGGACAGGGCCGCGTAGTACAGCAGGCTCTGCAACCCCATGAACGCCGTGACCTGCCAGGTGAGCGCGTACCTGTAGATCTTGATCCGGCCCGCGGTGAGAGCCGCCGCCGAAGCAGCGGCGGGCGCGGCTGTGGCCGGGCTCCCGGCGCCCCGGTACCTGAGCTGCGGCAGCCACAGCAACATGGCCAGCGCGGCCGGCGCGGCCCACAGCCCGAGCGCGAGCGGCAGCGAACCGCCCGAGCTCCGGTACACCGGCACGCTGATCAGCGAGGCGAGGATCGCCCCCACGGATAGCGCGGTCAGGTAGATCCCGATCAGGAACCCGGCTCGTTCCGGCCAGCGCCGCTTGACCATGCTGGACAGCAGCACGTTGAGAATCGCGATCGCGCTCGCGGCCACCGCCGTCCCAGGGAACAGCAGGACCCCGGGGGCCGCCCCCCGCAACAGAAGTCCCGCGGAGAGCACGCCCAGGGCCACCAGCAGGATCGCTTCCTCGCCGAAACGCCGGTTCAGCCACGCGGCGAAGGCAGAGACCACGCCGAAGCAGATCACCGGCGTCGCCGCGAGCAGCGACAGCGCGGCCGACGACAGGTCCAGCCGCGTGGCCAGGTCAGGGAACAGCGGCGGCAAGCTGGTGATGGCGGTACGCAGGTTGAACCCGGCCGCGGCGACCGCCAGCACGAGCAGCGGAATCGCATACGACCGCCGCGGTCCGCCGGAAAGGAACTTAGGCATCAGTAGCTAACGTAACCGGAACCCGAACGACGTTTATTGAGCCGAACGAACCGTACTGCGTGCGCGGGGACAGGTTGCCGTGACGGCTCCGGCGAGACGGCTACAGCCCCGGCAGGAGAAGCAGCTTGCCCGTGGTCCGCCGGGCCGCGAGATCCTCGTGCGCCCGGCGCGCGTCGGCCAGCGGATAGGTGCCGCCGATCCGCACGTCGAGCTCGCCTGAGTTGATCCACCCGAAGACCTCGCGGGCCCGCCACCGCAGTTCTTCGGGGTCGGCGACGTAGTGCAGCAGGGTCGGCCGGGTCAAGAACAGCGAACCGCCGCTGTTCAGTCGCTGGGGGTCGACCGGCGGCACCTGACCGCTCGCGGCTCCGTAGAGGACCATCATCCCGCGCGGGCGCAGAGCCGCCAGGCCGTCGTCGAACGTGTCCTTCCCGACGCCGTTGTACACCACGTGCGCGCCCGCCCCGTCGGTCACGTCGTCAACGACGGCGCGGAAGTTGTCATAGCCGGTGACGTGGTCGGCGCCGGCCCCGCGAGCGAGTTCTGCCTTCTCCCCGCCCGAGGTGGTGGCGACGACGATCCCGCCGCGCCGCTTCACCATCTGGGTCAGCAGCAGCCCGACCCCGCCGGCCGCCGCATGCACGACGGCGATGTCGCCTTCGCGTACCGGATACGTGCTCGTGACCAGGTAGTGAGCGGTCATGCCCTGCAGGATGACCGCCCCCGCCACCTGCAGGCTGATCCCGGGCGACACCGGAAAGACGCGGTTGGCCGGGAGCGCGACCTGCTCGGCGTAACTGCCGCCTGGGCCGGCCCAGGCAACCGGATCACCGACGGCCAGGTGGGTGACGCCCTCCCCCACGGCGGCGACCGTCCCGGCGCCCTCGGCGCCAGGTACGAAAGGCAGATCGGGGCGATAGCCGCCGACACCCTCGCGCTGGTAGATGTCCATGTAGTTCACTCCGGCCGCGGTGACATCCACCACCACCTGGCCCGGTCCCGGCCGGGGCGCCTCCCGTTTCGCGACGTTCAGTACCTCTGGCCCGCCCCGTCGGTCGACCTCCACCACGCGCATCTTCGCACTCCCCTTTCTGCCTTCTACCGGACCAGCCTTCCACAAGCAGGCTCAGGCCCGGACGGCAGTATCGGTCAGAGCCAGCCAGCCGAGCAGGCCGAGCGGGTAGATGAAATAGCCGAAACGTACATCGGGTCCCAGTAGGAAGATCAACGCCAGCCCGATCGCCAGTCGCCAGCACGCCGCGGACAGGTCGCGCGGCGGCCTGATCAGCAGCGAAATCGCGATGGCCAGGCCGGCCGCCAGCAGCAGGCCGATCGAGGCCACGTGCCCGGCTGGCCCCATCGCGGTGAGCAGATGCCCGGGTAGCAGGCTCTCGGCCGGCGTCTTGTCGTGGGTGAGGCCAAGCGGAAACAGCACGCTGTTCTGCACCAGGGCGGCCGCCGCCTCGCCCTTGACGAACGTGGCGGGTGCCAGGGCGGCGATGAGGAACACCACGGTCAGCACCACCGCCGCCAGGAACCGTCCCGCGGCCCGCGCGCCGTCGCGGGCGGCGAACATCGCGGCCATGACCGGGACCGCGAGCCATGCGGTGGACTTCAGGTCGCAGGCGACGCCGAGGGCGGCGCCGGACCAGACCGCTCTGGTCAGGGCAGCCCGGGCGCGAGGCGTCACGGCGGCGGCCTCTCGCGCCGGGCAGGCAGCCAAGGCCAGCGCCAGCAGGATGAACGCGAGGACGGGCGGATCGGTGGTGATCACGGCCAGGTTGAGCCCGATCACCGGCGAGGCGACCGCGATCGCCAGGCCCAGCAGGGCGTCGCGACGGCACGGGGCGCAGGCCCGGTGCGGCTGCGCGATCCAGAACGCCGCGGCCAGGACGGCCACCGTCCCGGCCGCCAGCCATACCCCGGAGTTTCCCGCGAGGCCGCCGAGACCAGCCGCGTACGGCAGGCCGAACAGCGTCATGACGGGCAGGTAGGGGTTGTAGGACATCCAGGACGTCACCTGCGCCGACGTCAGGTAGGGCGAGCCATGGTGGATCAGTAGCACCGCCGACCGGTCGATGACGAACATCCCGGTTTCGAGCGGATAGGCAAGGGAAAGCCAGAGCAGCGGGGCGAGCACGGCCACCGCCACCGACACCAGCACGGCGGCGATCCGGGCGCGCGAGCGCCACAAGATCACCAGGGCGGCGGCGTAGCCGCAAGCCGCCCAGATGGCCCAGACCTTATCCTCGCCTCCGGCGAAGATGGCCGACACGACCGCGTACGCCAGGAATACGCCGTACGCGGCCATGAGGTGCCGCCGATCGAGCCACGGCCGGGCAGGCTCGTGGCCGGCCGCGGATCCGGCCGACGTGAGCGGGGCCACCGTGCCCGCGCCGTCCATGTCCTGTGTCAGAGGATCCCCCGGCGACCAGAACGAGAGCTGCTTCTGTCGCAGGAACGCTAGGAGCCGAGACGAGGCCGCGTCAAGCCGGGGCCGGCCGCACCGTGGACCCAGGCGTGCCCTAGTAGGCTCTTCCCGCGATCCTGATGAGCCAGCAAAGCAACGAAAGAAGCGACATGGAAACTACTAGCCCGGCCCCGTGGATCAGCGCGCTGCGGCACTCCCACGACCGTTTGCGGGCTGCCGTCGAACCCCTTGACGTCGGCCAGCTAGAACAGCTCTCTTACGCGAGCGAGTGGTCGATCGCCCAGGTGCTCTCCCACTTGGGCTCCCAGGCGGAGATCTTCGGCCTGTTGCTCGACGCCGGACTCAGCGGCCAGGACCCGCCGGGGCCGGAGGCGTTCCCCCCGATCTGGGACGTGTGGAACGCCAAGAGCCCGCAGGCCCAGGCGGCGGACGCGCTGCGTGCCGACCAGGCCACCCTGGAGCGTTTCGAGTCCCTTGACGCGGACGAGCAGGCCCGGCTGCACCTGAAGATGTTCGGGATGGAACTCGGTGCCACCGGGCTGGCGCGGATGCGGCTGGGCGAGCACGCCCTCCATACCTGGGATGTCGCGGTCGCGCTCGACCCGGCGGCGACCGTCGCTCCCGATGCGGTCGCCCTGCTCGTCGACACGCTCGATCAGCTCGCGGGCAGGACCGCCAAGCCGGACGGAGAGCAGCGGAAGATACGCGTTTCGACCAGTGACCCGGATCGCCGGTTCACTCTGGAGACGGGCGAGGCGGTCACGCTGGCGGCATCGGATGACGAGACGGTGCCCGAGCTGGGCCTGTCGGAGCTCAGGCTGCCGGCCGAGGCGTTCGTCCGCCTCGTCTACGGGCGCCTGGACCCCGGCCACACCCCGCCCGCCGAAGCCACGGGAGTCGATCTCGACGAGCTGCGGCCGATCTTCCCGGGATTCTGAGCCTCGGGTTCTCCAGACCGAGGCAGGGTCAGTACCGTCTGGCCACGGTGATCCGGTTGCGAAGCGGCTGCCCGTCGTCCAGTCGGCGCACGTTATCGATGAGCAGCTCGACGATGCGCTCGTTCTCACGCGGCGACAGGGCAGCCGTGTGCGGGCTGAGAATAACGTTGGGCAGCTCCCAGAGCGGGCTACCAGGAGCGAGCGGCTCCGGCGCGGTGACATCGAGCGCCGCGCCGGCCAGCCGCCCGGCCCGGAGCAGCTCGACGAGCGCGCTCTGGTCTATCACCCGGCCCCGTCCCACGTTGACGAGGATCGCCCCGGACGGCAGAGCGGCCAGCACACCGGCATCGACCATGCCGACCGTGTCGGGTGTTTCCGGCAGCGTGATGACCAGGACGTCGGCCCGGGGAGCCAGCTCAGCGAGCTGGTCCGCAGCGAAGTACTCGTCGACCGGTGCGTCCGGCCGCTTCCCGCTGGAGTTGATCCCGATGACATACGTGCCGAAGGCCTTGGCGAGCTGGGCGACACGGGACCCGATGGCGCCGACCCCGAGGACCACGACGGTACGTCCGGCGAGGTCCGGAGTCGGGTAGTGATCCCATCGGCGCGCGGCGCGGTCTTCTTCCAGGCGGGGCAGGCCCCGGGCGAAGGCCAGCATACCGAGCAGCGCGAACTCGGCCAGCGGTCCGGCGTGCACGCCACTGCTGGTGGCGATCGCGACGCGGGTCAGGTCGTCTTCGGACAGCCCGGCCGCCTCGACCTGCTGTCCCGCGCCGGCCGAGGTGGCCTGCACGAAGCGCAGCCGCTTCGAGGAGTGCACCAGCCGGCGCAACTCGTCCGGATCGTCGCCGGGGAAGCCGAAAGTCACCTCGGCCCCCTCCAGCAGCTCGGTCCAGCGGCGCTGTCCCTCCGCGGAACGGCGGAAACCGGCCTGGCCGCGGTGGTCGCCCTGGTAGCGCACCGGCGGCAGCAGTTCCGGCTCGTAGGACACGTCGTAACTATCCAGCTCTGAGCCGATCTCACTGACCAGTTCGGGTTCCAGCGGAGTCGCGATGGCGATGCGGGGGCGCATGGGGGCATGGTATCCATCCCCGGCTCGGCCAGCCTCGTTCACGGTACGCGGAGCTGGGCATCGTCCTCGGCCGGCAACCGGCCGACGACGACCGTGGCCCCCAGGTCCTCGGAGCTGACCACCCGGGGGAGCAGGCCGCTGGCCGCGAAGGCCGCGTGGGCCGAGGTGAGCTGGCGATCGCTGGTCTCGATGAGCAGGTGGCCGCCGGGCGCCAGCCACTGCGGCGCCCCGGCGGCCACCCGCCGCAGCACGTCGAGCCCGTCCGGCCCGCCGTCGAGAGCGGCCGCCGGCTCATGCATCCTGGCCTCGGGCGGGAGGAACTCGATCTGGCTGGTCGGCACGTAGGGCACGTTGGCGACCAGGATGGCGACCCGGCCGCGCAACCGGCAAGGCAGCGGTTCGTACAGATCACCCTGGTAGACGTACCCGGCAATGTTCTGGCGGGCGCAGCGCACGGCGACCGGGTCGATGTCGGCCGCGTGCACCTCGGCCTGATCGGTGGCCGCGGCCACCGCCGCACCGATCGCGCCCGCTCCGCAGCACAGGTCGACGATGACGTCCCCGGCCCGGGCCAGGGCAGCGGCCTGCCCGACGAGGAACTCCGTGCGCCGGCGCGGGACGAAGACACCGGGAGCCACCGCTACCCGCAGGCCGCAGAACTCCGCCCAGCCCACAACGTGCTCGAGCGGCTGTCCGGCGGCGCGGCGGTCCACCATGGCGTCAAGCTCGTCAAGGCTCCGCGCGGTGGAGATGAGCAACCTGGCCTCGTCCTCGGCGAAGACACAGCCGGCCGCGCGAAGCCTGGTGACGATCAGACGGCGAGCCGAGGGAGCAACGCGCATCACTGCCGCGCGGCGTGCCGGCTTGCCGCCTTGTACGCGGACTTCCGGGCGATCTTGGCGATCCTCTTGTCCGGGTGGTGCCGGCCGATCACCGTCAGGACGGTGGCCGCGTCCGGATGCGGTATCCGCGCCATCATCTCGAATGTCGCAAGTTCCCGGCCAGCCGGGATCGCTTCACGCAGCTGCTCGGCGAGATCCGCAGGTTCGTATTCAGCATCGCCGTCCAGGTCATCCCACCCATCCACCACGAGCGAGTCGGTGAGCATCCAGGCCAGGTCGGCGTCGGCAAGCTCGAAGCCGGGCCGAACGACGGCCGGATCACCGCTGGCCAATGTGGCCAGCATCGCCGTCGCGTAACCACGCAGTTCCACCCGGCCGAGCGCATCACGCCAAGCGGGCTCGGCGGCGGCGCCAAGCTCGGTGGCCACGGCTACCGCGAGAATGCGGGAGGCCGGGTCGGATTCCGCGGCGACGGACAGCAGTTCGGCGGCCGCGGACTCCGGAGTGCGACTAGACAGCCAGGCCGCGGTCTCGGCCTGGAACTCTTCTTCGCCGGCACCGTCCGCCATCGCGATCAGATCGGCCGCGGCCATCTGGTCGGCAGGGAGCAGCAACGGGATCTCTACCCCGGAGTCGACGAATTGCTTACGGATCGCCGCCAGCCCCAGCGGCGTCAGCCAGGCCACGTCACCGTCGTCGCTGCCCGCTACCCGGACGGCCCCGAGTTCGGCCATCTGGTCGAGAACCACCCTGGCTGGGTCACCGTGCGCGCGGACCCATGACGGCCAGGCCTTCGCGGCTCGGTCTGGTGACAGTTCGTCGACCGCAGCGCTCCTGACCATTTCGCTGGCCTCCGCCACCGGGACTCCGTTCCCCCTGGCCAGGAAGAGCAGCACGACCAGCGCCGCCCCTTGCCCGAAGAAGTCAAGCTCCCGCGACCGGCGGAGATCCCGTGACGCGGCGACCTCCAGCGCGCCCAGGACGAGCGCGAACAGCGTATTCCACGCGTCCAGCACATAGTCATCGTCGCTGTCCGGCCACGCCTCGCTGACCTCGCCGGGGACCGCGTGAGTTTCGTCATCGTCCAGTGCGATGAATCCCGTGTCCAGGCCCAGCCGCCACAGGTGATCCAGCCGGGAAAGGTCCCGCATCCGGCCGACGGCGAGCAACTCCGTCACACCGGGCGGCGCGTGCTCGTCCGTCGCCAGCGGAACGCCGATGCCCAGTGCGGTGGCTGCTTCGGCCGCGTCGCCGCCGGCCAGCTCCGCGTTCTCGGTCACCGCGCGGGCCGGTGCCAGCCACGCGACAAGGGCCCGCAGCTGGCCGATCGTCGCCGCGCCACGTGCCATTCCGGCTAGCTCCGCCTCAGACGGCAGCCGCACCGGGGGCAGCCTGTCGGGCAGCCCGAACGCCTCCTTGAAATCGATGTCCTCATCGTCCTCGGGGTCGAGGCCTGCGCCGGCCATCCCCCAGTTCGACGGCTCCATCACAGCGTCGGTGAATCGGGGCGCGATCCAGTCAAGCTCCCGTTCCAACGTGCGGGCGGTGCCTTCCGGCAGCTGGCCGGTTCCGGCGAGGTAGGCAAGGAAGTCACGCACGGCGGGGATCGTGTCCTCGGTGTCGGCGCGGTCCAGGATGGTGATCTTGCCCGGATAGACACCCAGCAGCAGTTCCTCGAGGTCACCCTGACCGAGCTCAGCGGGGCGCTCAATTCCCAGGTAGTCCCGCATCAGGTCAAGCAGGACCCGCAGCTCCTCGACGTCCGCGCCGGGATCGCCGGCGAGCTTCCGCTCTGTCGTCTTCGTCCACCGGCGGAACCCGGCCAGCGCCGCGGTAAAAGGGGATGGGGAAGCAGGTGGGGTGTCCTTCGCCATAGGCCATTAGCTTATCGGCGCACGCCGACTGTGGCCGCCGAAGCGCCGAGTCCGCGGGGCTACCCCGCCCCGCGGACGCGACTACCCAGCTCCGCGGGATGTCGCTACCCGGCGCCGAGCAGCGACCGGAGGACATACTGCATGATGCCGCCGTGCCGGTAGTAGTCCGCCTCGCCCGGCGTGTCGATCCGCACCTTGGCGCGGAATTCCTTGCCGTCGGCTGTCACCACCACCTCGTTTGGAATATTTCCTGAATTTAGTTCCGCTACGCCGCGGATATCGAAGGTCTCATTCCCGGTCAGGCCCAGGGATGCCGCCGACTCCCCGGGCCGGTACTGCAGGGGCAGGACGCCCATCCCGATCAGGTTGGACCGGTGGATGCGTTCGAAGGACTCGACCAGGACGGCGCGCACGCCGAGCAGCAGGGTGCCCTTGGCGGCCCAGTCGCGGGACGAGCCCGAGCCGTACTCCTTGCCGCCCAGCACGATCAGCGGGGTACCCGCCTCAATGTACTGCCGGGACGCGTCGTAGATCGGCAGCTGCTCGCCGTCCCTGGTGGTCACGCCGCCCTCGGTGCCCGGCGCGAGCTGATTGCGCAGCCGGATGTTGGCGAACGTGCCGCGGATCATCACCTCGTGGTTGCCGCGGCGGGAGCCGTAGGAGTTGAAGTCGCGCCGCTGCACGCCGTGCCCGGTGAGGTATATGCCCGCCGGGCTGTCCGTCTTGATCGCGCCGGCCGGCGAGATGTGGTCGGTGGTCACCGAGTCGCCGAGCATGGCCAGTACCCGGGCGCCGGTGATGTCGGTGACCGGCTCGGGCTCGACCGCCATGCCGTCGAAGTACGGCGGGCGGCGCACGTAGGTCGAGTCCTGGCCCCAGTCGAAGGTGTCGCCCGCCGGGATCTGCAGCCCGCGCCAGTTGTCGTCGCCCTTGAACACGTCGGCGTAGTCACGGGTGAACATCTCCTGCGCCACCGCGGTCTGGACGACGTCGGCGATCTCCTGCGCCGAGGGCCAGATGTCGGCGAGGTAGACCGGGTTGCCCTCGGCGTCGGAGCCGAGCGGCTCGCGGTTCAGGTCGATGTCCATCGTCCCGGCCAGTGCGTAGGCCACCACCAGCGGCGGCGAGGCCAGGTAGTTCAGCTTCACGTCCGGGTTGATCCGGCCCTCGAAGTTCCGGTTCCCTGACAGCACGGCCGCCACGGCCAGGTCGGCCTCGTTCACCGCCTCGCTGATCGCGGGCGGTAGCGGGCCTGAGTTCCCGATGCAGGTGGTGCAGCCGTAGCCGACCAGGTTGAAACCGAGCTTGTCCAGGTAGGGCACCAGGCCGGCCCGCTCGAAGTAGTCCATGACCACCTTGGAGCCCGGCGCCAGCGAGGTCTTCACCCAGGGCTTGCGGCTCAGGCCTTTGTCTACTGCGTTCTTGGCTAGCAGCGCGGCGCCGACCATGACCGAGGGGTTGGAGGTGTTCGTGCAGGACGTGATGGCGGCGATCACCACCGAGCCGTGGTCGACCGAGGTCCGGGTGCCGTCTTCGAGCGTGACCTGGACCGGATGCGACGCCCTGGTACCGTCACCCGCGGCCACCGGGTCCGAGGCCGGGAACGTGCCGGCCAGGCCGTTGTCCAGGCTGCCTTCTTCGACGTAATTCGGCAGGGCGTCGCGGAAGGCCGTCTTGGCGTCGGCGAGCGCGATCCGGTCCTGCGGGCGCTTCGGCCCGGCGATCGACGGGACCACGGTGGACAGGTCGAGGCTGAGCTGCTCGGAGTACCTGACGTCGTGGCTGCGCGCCTGCGGGTCATGCCAGAGGCCCTGCTCCTTGGCGTACGCCTCGACCAGCGCGACCTGCTGGCCGAGGCGGCCGGTGAGCTTGAGGTAGTCCAGCGTGTTCACATCGATCGGGAAGATCGCGCAGGTGGAGCCGAATTCCGGTGACATGTTGCCGATGGTCGCGCGATTGGCCACCGGAACCGCGGCCACGCCCTCGCCGTAGAACTCGACGAACTTGCCGACGACGCCGTGCTTGCGCAGCAGCTCAGTGATGGTGAGCACCAGGTCGGTGGCGGTCGCGCCGCTCGGCAGCTCGCCGGACAGCCGGAACCCGACCACCTTCGGGATGAGCATCGAGATGGGCTGGCCGAGCATCGCGGCTTCGGCCTCGATGCCCCCGACGCCCCAGCCGAGAATCCCGAGGCCGTTCTGCATGGTGGTGTGCGAGTCGGTGCCGACGCAGGTGTCGGGGTAGGCGACGCCATCGGTGTTCATCACGACCCGGGCCAGGTACTCGATGTTCACCTGGTGCACGATGCCGGTGCCCGGCGGGACCACCTTGAACTGGCTGAACGCGTCCTGGCCCCAGCGCAGGAACTGGAACCGCTCGTGGTTGCGCTCGAACTCGATCTCCACGTTCCGCCTGAACGCGTCCGGGCTGCCGAACACGTCCGCCACCACGGAGTGGTCGATGACCAGCTCGGCCGGGCAGAGCGGGTTGATCTTGGTCGGGTCGCCGCCGAGGGCCCGCATGGCCTCGCGCATCGCGGCCAGGTCGACCACGGCTGGCACACCGGTCAGGTCCTGCAAGAGGACCCGGGCCGGGGTGAACTGGATCTCGGTGTCAGGCTCGGCAGCCGGGTCCCACCCGGCCAGCGCGTTGACGTGGCCGGAGGTGATGTTGGCGCCGTCCTCGTTGCGGAGCAGGTTCTCCAGCAGGACTTTCAGGCTGAACGGGAGGCTGTCAGATCCGTCCACGGCATCCAGCCGGTAGATCTCGTACTGCTCATCCCCGACCTTAAGCGCCGCTCGGCTGCCGAAACTATTCGCCGTCATTGCTGAGCCTCCTCGCTCGTACCGTACGGTCCAACCTACAGTATCTCGATATCAAGGTACTTAGAGAGGGGGTTACGACTCGTTCGCGCGACCCGCTACGGTTTTGCTGTCCGGCACAGAAGGGGATGCACCGCATATGCGCTTCGCGATCAAGACACGGCCCGAGCATCAGACGTGGGAAGAGCTCCGCGACGCGTGGATCGCGGCGGACGAGATCCCCCTGTTCGAGTCGGCGTGGAACTGGGATCACTTCTATCCGCTGAGCGGTGACCTGACCGGGCCGAACTTCGAGGCCTGGACGATGCTGGCCGCGATAGCGCAGGCCACGCGGCGGATCCGGCTGGGCTGCCAGGTAACCGGCATGGTGTACCGGCACCCGGCCGTGCTGGCCAACATGGCCGCCACCGTCGACATCATCTCCGGCGGCCGGCTCGAGCTCGGCCTTGGCGCTGGCTGGAACCAGCAGGAGTGCGACGCCTACGGCATCACGCTGCCGCCGCTGCGGGAGCGCTTCGACCGGTTCGACGAGGGCGTCGAGGCCATTGTCAGCCTGCTGAGCCAGACCACCACCACGTTCGCGGGCCGGTACGTCCAGCTCACCGAGGCCAGGTGCGAGCCGAAGCCGGTGCAGCGGCCGCATCCGCCGGTCACGATCGGGGGCCGCGGCAAGACGCGGACGCTGCGCACGGTGGCGCGCTGGGCGCAGCAGTGGAACGTCATCGCCACCGGACCGCAGGACTGGCTCGAGCTGAAGGACGTGCTGGCCGGGCACTGCGCCGCCATCGGGCGGGACGTGAACGAGATCACCTGCTCGGTCAACCTGCGCATCGCGCCTGACGGAAATCTGGAACCGGCGCTGGCCGAGGCCGCCGCTTACCGCGACGCCGGGGTCGACCTGCTGATCGTGGGCCTGCCGCTGCACGCGAAGCCGGACTCGCTCGGGCCGCTGGCCGAGGCGCTCGGGTCGCTCGGGTAAGGCTCCGCCCGAGCCGCGCTTTTGGGCCGCGATGCCCTGGGGCGTGCCCTGCGCGAGCCGCTCGTGCAGGGCCCGGCTGGCGTCCGCCATGGCGGGCGGCACACCCAGCTCGGCGAGCATGTCCGCGGCCGCCTCCATCTCGGCGGCGCGGCGCACCGCGTGCCTGCGGGTGCCGTCGATGATCCGCTCGATCGTTCCGGCGTCCGCCGCGGCCAGCTCGGCGGCGATGTGCTCGCGCAGCCACGGTTCGTCACCCGCGGCCCGGGCCGCATCAAGGGCTTCGACCACCGCCGCGGCCATGCCCTTGTAGAACACGCTGCGCAGGAGCTTCTTGCTGGCCGCCCATCCGGCCGGCCCGTCGAGCACCTCGACGTTCGCGCCCAACGGCATCAGGACGGCGGCGTAACGCGCCGCTCCCGGCCCGCTGGCGAGCATCGGGACACGCAGGCCGCGCCCGGGTACCGGCGCCATCATCGCGACATCGGTGAAGGGCACGCCGGCCGCCTCGGCGATGCGCGCGAGCCGCCGTTTGGTCCCCGGTGCGGCGGTATTCAGATCGGCCCAGAGCGCGTCTGGCCGCAGCCCGTCCAGCCCGGCCGCCAGCGCGTCCACCGCGGCCTTCGCGCTGTTGACGCTCAGCACCAGGTCCGCCCCCCGCGCCGCGTCAGCCTCCCCGCCGGTGGCGGTGATGCCGTCGGCCGGGGTGACCGCCGGATCATAACCCCGGACCCGCACGCCCGCGGCGACCAGGTCGGCGGCGATCGCTGAACCAGCCTCCCCCAGGCCGAGGACCGCGACGACCAGCGCGTGAGCGTCCGGGGTCACCATACGCGGGGCTGGTCGGCGGTAACGCTCGCTCCGGGCGGAGCATCGGGCTGGCGCCCGGGGGCGCCCGGTCCGTCCAGCCGGGCCCGATCTGCGCCAGCGGGAACTTCAGCCTGAGTCTCTCCCCGGGTTTCTTCCCGGGTTTCTTCCCGGGGCGCACGGCCGCCGCCGGCATCGGACTGCTTGAAGTACTCACTGATCAGCTCGCGCTGCTGGGCCAGGAGCTGGTCGGAGTGCTTGTCCGGTGCCATCGCCTCGCCCCCGGCGCCTTTAGCCATCAGGCCCGGTCCGCCCGGGTCCTGGGCGGATGAGGATGGGGGTGATGCCGGATGCGCCGGATCGGATGGCAGCCGGCTGGATGACACCAGCGGCTCGAACGGGCCCCGGGTCTCGGCCAGCACGGGCGGGCTGTCTTCTTCGGACAGGTCGTACCAGTAGGAGGTGTCGCGCTCGTCAGCTCCCGGCTCCGTGGTGGCCGCGGCGGGAGGGCCGGACGGTTCGCTGGTGTCCCGGTCGACATATACGTCCGCGTCGTCTACGTCCGCGTCGTCGACCGTCGGCCCGGAGCCGGCCGGCCGCGCAGGGTTCGCCGACTGCGCAGGGTTCGCCTGCCGGGTGGGGCTGGCCGGGCGGACTGGGTTATCCGCCGCGCGGATGACGTACGCGTACCCGCCGTCGAACTGCTCTGAGGACTCGGCCGGCGCGGAGAATCCTGGCGTTCTGCCCGTTCCTGAACTGCTGGGACGGGGAGGTCCGCCCGGCGCGGCGTCACCGGGACCGCCCGGACGGCGTCCGGCCCCGCTCGCCGTTCCGCGTCCAGGTGGCCCCGGATGGAAGGGGTTGACCGGTTCGCGGGGCGGCAAGGGACCCCCCGGGCGCATGAGGCCGTCAGCCGACATGCCGTCGCGGAGGGGCATACCATCCCTTGGAGGCATCGGCGGCCCGGGCCGCGGCGCTTCGCGCGGCCAGCCCGGACCACGAGGCGGAGCAGCGCCACGAGGCGGAGCACCAGGTGCAGCGCCACGAGGCGGAGCGGCACCACGAGGCGGAGCAGCGCCAGGTGCAGCGCCACGAGGCGGAGCACCTGGTGCAGCGCCACGAGGCGGAGCAGCACCACGAGGCGGAGCACCAGGTGCAGCGCCACGAGGCGGCATGGCTTCGCCTGAGGGTCCGCCGCGCGGCGGCATCGGCTCGCGCGGCGGCGCGGCCGGGCCGTGGCGCGGCGCCTCCTGGGATCGCATCCGGTCGCGCGGCGGCATGGGCGGCAGGCCGGCACCGTGAACCTGCGGGACCCGAGCGGTCCCCGCAGAGTTCATCCCCGGCGGACGGGCCGGACGTGGTGGCTGAGCCCCGGGAAGGCTCGCCGATGGCCGGTCCTGGCTCCACCCGCCGCCGCCCGGTACACCCGATACCCTCGTGGGCGGACCCGCCTCACGTGCCCCCGGAGTGGGATGCGGACCCGGCATCCGTGCGGCGGCAGACCTTGCCGGGCTTTCCCAGGTCGCTGAGTTTTCCCAGGTCGCTGAGTTTTCCCAGGTCGCTGAGTTTTCTCGCGTGTCTGCGCTTGACCTGGTTCCTGAGCTTCCCCAGGTTCCCGAGGTGCCCTTGGCTGGGTGCCCAGGTCCGCGGGTTTCCCCCGGCATGTCGAGCAGGCCGCCCGGCGCGTACAAACCTGTCGGACTCAGTACGTGTGATCTGGCCGAACGTGTCCCTGTGTCCCGCCCGGCGTGCCCGTGCTCACCCGCCATGTCCGCATGCTGCTGACGACCGGCCGATCTCCTGCGGCCCGCAGCGCGACGATCCGCCCCGCCGCGCGCGAACGCGAAAACCAACAGCACGATGAGCCCGAACGCGATACCTGCCGCGCCGACATCGAAGCCCAGGCGGGTCATACCGCCGGCCGAGTGCTTGGTCACAAGCCGCGTGACCGTGCCCAGGATGACCAGAACGGCGCCGGCCATGACCGTCGCGGCAGCCGCCACCGACAGGATGACGACGAGTCGCGTACTCCTGGCGGCTGCGGTATGAGAGCGCACTGCTCAACCATCGCATTGCGGTTACCAGCCCGCAAGCCATATGGCCAGCCGTAACCATTATGACCGTGAATTCGGAGCGTCATCAAGAGCCATTACACTTCTTCCTTCGGCTCATGCCACCCTTACCGCCCCTGAACTGGTACTTCACAATACTGCGGCCGAACCGGATCCACCGCCGCTGTTGCCTGGCGATACGTTATGTGCATGACCACTCAGGCGGACAAAGCGCGCGAGTTCCTGGCCCTGCACCGGGCGGGTGAGCCACTCCTGCTGCCGAACCCCTGGGATCTCGGTTCGGCCAGGTTGCTCGCGTCGCTCGGTTTCAAGGCCTTGGCCACCACGAGTTCCGGCTTCGCGGCGACCCTAGGCCGCAACGACGGCGCCGTCACCAGGGACGAAGCGCTGATACACGCCGCGGTGATCGTCGCGGCGACGGACCTGCCCGTCTCGGCCGACCTGGAGAACGCCTTTGCGGACGATCCTGCGGGCGTCGCGCAGACCGTCGGGCTGGCCATCGAGGTCGGTCTCGCGGGCGGATCGGTGGAAGATTTCACCAGGCGGGAGGAGGACCCCATCTACGCCGTCACGCTCGCGGCCGAACGCGTCGCCGCGGCGGCGGAGGTCGCTCACGCGGGGCCCGTCTCTTTCGTGCTCACCGCCCGCGCGGAGAACTACCTGCACGGCCGCCCCGACCTGGCCGACACCATCGCCAGGCTGCAGGCCTTCGCTGAGGCGGGCGCCGACGTCGTCTACGCCCCGGGCCTGCGCGACATCCAGGACATCCGCCAGGTCGTGCGGGAGGTCGACCGCCCGGTCAACGTGCTGGCCATCGACGGCGCCCCGACCGTGGCCGAGCTAGCCGAGGCCGGCGTCAGCCGGGTCTCAGTAGGCGGCGCGTTCGCGTTCGCCGCCCTCGGCGCGCTCGCCGATGCCGCCACTGGCCTGCGCGACCACGGTACCTACGGCTTCGCGGCGGCCAGCGCCACTGGCCGCGCCGCCGCCCGCCGTGCCTTCAGCTGATTTTCCCAAACGAGCAGTGGTGCATCAGCACGGCCAGGTACCCGTCCGCCCCGCGGTTCCGTCACACCTGCGGCGACACATCGGACGCGAGGAGCTCCAGATGGTCGAGGTCCCCGAGATCCATCACCTGCAGGTAGACGCGCTCCGCTCCGATCTCGGCGAACTCCGCGATCTTGGCCGCTATCTCACCGGGCGTCCCACCGAGCGCGTTTTCCCTCAGGTCTTCTGGTGCCCGGCCGATCGCGGCGGCGCGGCGGCGGAACTCGGCTTCGTCCTTGCCGCAGCACACCGTCTGGGCGACCGAGTAGATCATCGAATCGGGATAGCGCCCGATGGCCTCACACGCCTCGCGGGTGCGCGCGAACGCGGCCGCCGAATCGCGCACGGAATGGAACTGTGCGTTGTATTCGTCGGCGAACCTGGCAGCCAACCGAGGCGTGCGATGCGGCCCGGTGCCGCCGATCAGGACCGGCGGACGCGGGCGCTGGGCAGGCTTCGGCAGCGCGGGCGAATCGGTCAGCTGGTAGTGCCGGCCGGCAAAGGAAAACGTCTCGCCCACGTCGGTCGCCCATAGCCCGGTGATGATGGCGAGCTGCTCTTCGAGACGGTCGAACCGCTCGCCAAGCGGCGGGAGCGGTATCCCGTAGGCGGTGTGCTCTTCGGCGAACCAGCCGGTGCCGATGCCGAGCTCGACCCGGCCACCGCTCATCTGGTCGACCTGAGCCACCGTGATGGCGAGCGGACCAGGCAGCCGGAACGTCGCCGCGGTCACCAGCGTCCCCAGCCGGATGCGGCTCGTCTCGACGGCCAGGCCGGCCAGCGTGACCCACGAATCGGTCGGCCCCGGCAGTCCCGAGACGTCACCCATCTTCAGGTAGTGATCGGCCCTGAAGAAGGCATCGAACCCGAGATCCTCCGTGGCCTGGGCCACCGTGCGAAGCCTGGCGTAGTCGGCGCCCTGCTGCGGCTCAGTCATAATCCTGAGTTTCATGATTACATCCTGCCAGGGCCCCGCAGATTATCCGGCTCGCCCCTCATGAAGAACCTGTCCCAGGCCACCTCGCCCACGTAGGTGCGCCGGCCGAGCCATCCCACCCCGGTCCGGACGTAACACGGGGCCAGGGTCTGCGGCGCCATCGCGGGGCGCACCGCCTCGATGATCACCAGAGTAGCCTGACCCGAGCCGAGGGCCTCCGCACCGGACTGCATGGCCCGGCCGCGATCGTCGGTAATGCCCATGGCGACTGAGGATTCAGGGGCTTCCGGGTCTGCGCCGCTCAGTGCGGTCCAAGAGTAAAAGATCATGACCTGCTCAGGAATCTGGCTCCGCGTGGCCGTGACGGCCCTGACGATTTCTGACGCTAACGCACAATTAGCATCTCGTCTAATCTCGACTAGTGTCGAAGCGTTGCGATTGGCAATATTGCCAATCGAGTACGGTACGAGAGTGTCGATAAGTGACGAATCGGACCCAAGAGCCTACGTAAGACTGGCGGCGCGGCTACGCCGGGAGATCGCGGAGGGGATCCTCGCGCCCGGGATGCCGACGCCGTCCATCACAACCCTGAGCCAGCAGTACGGGCACGCCCGGCAGACATGCGCCAAGGCGCTGCGCACGCTGGAAGACGAAGGGCTGCTGACCCGTATTCCCGGTCTCGGCTACTACGTAACGGGAGCCGCCGACGCTGGATCGCCCGCCACACCCGACGCCTTACCCCCAGGAGCCCCGCCCCAGCGCCCGACGCGCTCGTCCCGCACGGAGTCGGTGGCCCCCCGGGTACCGTCTGCGGTACCCTGTGGCCCACCGACTCCCCGGTCAGCGGGCCTGGCACCCGGATCGCGACGGACTGGTCAGGCTGGTTTCGGGGTGGGGGGAGCCAAGAGGGTAGCGACGCATTCCACGTGATGGGTCATCGGGAACGCGTCGAAGGCGCGCAGCCCGCCTAGCGTCCAGCCGCGGCCCAGAAGCAAGCCGATGTCACGGGCCA
This sequence comes from uncultured Actinomycetes bacterium, assembly GCA_963758795.1. Classification (GTDB taxonomy): domain Bacteria; phylum Actinomycetota; class Actinomycetes; order Streptosporangiales; family Streptosporangiaceae; genus Palsa-504. Next base: position 178,514 of record CAVWXG010000013.1, on the reverse strand, counting down.
TGGTCGCCGGGTCGCAAGATACGTAGGCGAACTTGGCCGCCCCGTTCTCCGCCGCCCCGAGGTAGTCGATGACCTCGCGGGCCAGCCCGGCGCGTGGTGGGTCGGCCACCACCAGCCGGGCCGGAGGGAGGGCTCCCAACTGGCCGCCGCGGCTCAGCACATCCGCCACATCACCCTTATGCACCCTCGCCCAGGGCCACTCGCGCAGGTTGTGCCGGGCGTCCCGGACCGCCGCGTTGTCGGCCTCGACCCCGATCACCGTCCCGCCCGGCCCGACCGCCTGGGCCAGCGACCCGGCGAACAGCCCCGCCCCGCAATACAGGTCGAGCGCGACGTCGCCGGGCCCGGGGGCAAGCTCGGCCATGACCACGCCGGTCAGCACATCGGCGGCACCGGGATGCACCTGCCAGAACGCGCTCGCACCCACCCGCCAGTCCCGCCCCGCCGCGCGCTGGCTCAGGTAAGAGCGGCCGCGCAAGGGGGTCAGGCTGTGACCGGCTCGGCGCAGGACCGAATCCGCGCCGGGGGGCCCGGGGGGTACGGGGGGGTGGAACCCCCCTGTACCCGTGGGGTTCCGGGGGGTCGCCTCCCCGGGTCAGCACGTCCCCCCGGGCCAGCATGTCCCCCCGGGCCAGCATGTCCCCCCGGGCCAGCACGCCCTGGCGTGATGATCACAGCCCGCTCGCCCGATCCCGCCGCGACAAGGGTCTCGACCGAGGAGGTTCCGGGCCAGCGGCGGCGGGTGACGCCGAGATCGGTGAGCGCGGGATGCGCGATCAGGCACTGCCCCACATCGATCACATCGTGTGAGCGATGCGCCCGCAGGCCGGCCACCCCGTCCCGCCGCACCGCGAACTGCACGCGCGTTCGCCAGCCCAGGCCGCCGCCCGCTGGCCCAGCTCCGGCCTCCTCGCCGCCGGCCTCGTCGCCGCCGGGCTCCTCGCCGCCGGGCTCCTCGCCGCCGGGCTCCTCATCGCCGGGCAATGCCTCGACCGTGACCTCGCGGTCGAGGCCGGCGCAGCCGCCTGAGCTGCTGGCGCACGACGGCAGCCTTCAGCAACCGCTGCGCGGGCAGGGCCGCGTGCTGCCAGTCGCAGCCACCGCAGCCGCCGGGATGCGCGTGCGGGCAGGGAGCCTGGACCCGGTCCGGAGAAGCCTTCAGGATCTCCACCGCGTCGGCGCGGGCCAGCCGGGAAGTGACCTCGGTGAGGCGGGCGAGCACCGTTTCGCCGGGGAGCGCATGCCGGACGAACACGGCCGGCCCGTCCTCCGGCCGGGCGACGCACCATCCGCCGTGCGCCACGTCCCGTGTGGTGACCTCGATGATCTGACCGGCACGATAACCCATCATGAACGCGGCGAGGTGACCCCCGGATTTCAGGCCGGGGAGGGAACGCCGCCTCACCTCCCCCGGCATGTTGGTGGTGCTCGCTAGTGTATTCGCATGTCCCGGTACCGGCTGCTTCCCGCGCCCGCCCAGGAAATGGTACTGGAATCCGTCACCCCAGGCGGGGAAGGATGCCGCGTGAGGGCATACCTTTGGCAAGGCGCCCCTGGATCGGGGGACCCGCTTGTCATGGAGGGACGGTCATGCACATCGTGATCATGGGCTGCGGACGGGTTGGGTCGACGCTGGCCCACATCCTCGAGGACCGGGACAACACCGTGTCGGTCATCGACCGGGACCCGGAGGCATTCCGCAGGCTTGGTTCGGCGTTTAAGGGCGATCGCGTCACCGGGTTCGGCTTCGACCGAGCGGTCCTCACCCAGGCGGGCATCGAGCGCGCGGACGCCTTCGCGGCGGTCAGCAGCGGCGACAACTCCAACATCATCGCGGCCAGAGTGGCCCGCGAGACGTTCGGCGTGCAAAGGGTGGCGGCACGCATTTACGACCCCCGCCGGGCCGAGGTCTACGAGCGGCTCGGCATCCCCACTGTGGCCACGGTGCGCTGGACCGCCGACCAAATGCTGCGCAAGCTGCTCCCGGAGGGCGGCGAGCCGCTCTGGCGGGACCCCACCGGAAGGATCGTGCTGGCCGAGGTTGCCTTCTCCCCCAGCTGGATCGGCGAGCAAGTCAAGGCGCTCGAGGCCACGGCGATGACCAGGGTCGCCTTCGTCGACCGGCTTGGCCAGGCGTTCGTGCCCGAGCCAGGGACCGCGCTGCAGGAAGGCGACGTGCTGCACGTCGTGGCCAAGGAAGGCGACTTGAACCGGATCGCCGCGGCCTTCGCGGCCCGGGGAGGCGAGCACTGATGCGGGTGGCGATAGCTGGAGCCGGGGCGGTCGGCCGTTCCATCGCGGGCGAACTGCTTGACAACGGGCACGAGGTGCTGCTGATCGACCACTCGCCCAGGGCGATCAAGGTTGACAGCGTGCCCCGTGCTGAATGGCTGCTCGCCGATGCCTGCGAGATCAGCTCCCTGGACGACGCGGCGCTGCAACGATGCCAGGTGGTCATCGCCGCCACCGGCGACGACAAGGCGAACCTGGTGATATCGCTGCTCGCCAAGACCGAGTACGGGGTGCCCCGCGTCGTGGCGCGCGTCAATCACCCGGACAACGAGTGGCTGTACAACGAATCCTGGGGCGTGGACGTCGCGGTCTCGACGCCCAGGCTGCTCTCCGCGCTGGTGGAGGAGGCGGTCAGCGTCGGTGACCTGGTCCGGCTGATGACGTTCGGGCAGAGCGAGGCCAGCCTGGTCGAACTGACCATGCCAGACGACGCTCCGCTGGTCGGCCAGCGCGTCGGCGGGATTGAATGGCCCGCAGACACGTCTCTCGTCGCCATCTTGCGCGAGGGCCGGGTCCTGGTACCGCATCCCGACGATCCGCTCCAAGCGGGCGATGAGCTGTTCTTCGTGACCAGCGAGGACGTGGAGGAGGAACTCGCGCGCCTGCTCAGTGCTGGCTGACCAGGACTGGCTGACCAGTGCTGGCGACCAGGACTGGCGACCAGGCTGGCTGACCGCCGGGGCTAGCGAGTCTCGGTGAATTCGGGACCGCGGTCGAAGGGGTTCAGGTCGGGACGGAACCTGTTCTCCTCTTCCTCCGCGGCGGCCTGCTCTTCGAGCGCCTGACGCGCCTCAGGAGGCAACCGGAGCTCCAGTATCTCCCGCGGCGGTACCGGGTGCTCGCCCCGGACCACCACGGTGTCCCTGATGACCTCCTCAAGCAAGTCGGCTTGCTCGTCGCCGGCCGCGGCCGGGCCGGTGAACAGGCCGCGCACGAACCAGCGCGGGCCGTCGATGCCGACAAACCTGACCAGCCGCAGGCCAGAGGCCGGCTGCCCGGGCTCCGTCGGCACCTGAGCCATCAGCTCGATGCCGAACGATCCCGGCAAGTCCTCACTCCGCCCGCCTGCCGCGAGCACCTCAGCGGCGATCTCGGCGCGGACGTCGTCCCACAGGGCACCCCGGCGCGCCGCGGCGAACGCCTGGATCTGCAGCTCGCTCTCCCGGTACTTGACCGTGACCCAGGCACCGTGCTGCTCCGCCATGACGAGCTGGATCTCATGCTCGGGGCCGACCGGCACGTGCAGGCTGCCCAGGTCCACCCGTTCCTGAGCGGGATAGGATTCCTCGGCATCCCACGGTCCGCCCTCCGCACGCGGGATGCCCGCAGGCTCCTGCCCGGCTTGGTCATCATCGAGCGGCTCGTCGTAATCGAGCTCGTCGCCGGACCTGGCCTGGTCCATGTCCTCGGACCAGTCCTGGCCCGCGTCTGCTGATCGACGCCGACGAAACACTGTTTACTCCTTTGCTAGCCCGGGGGGGCTGTTTTGCCCCGGGGGGACGACCCCCCGGGATCCCCCCGATCCTGGGGGGAAACCTTTCCCCCCAGACCCCTCGGGGACCCCCTACGGGGGCCCATTTGACCCTCGGCCTTCGGCCTTCGGGTCAGCCGGTCGAGCCGAAGCCGCCATCGCCTCGGCTGGATCCGGGTAGTACCTCTGCTTCGTGGAACACCGCCCGTTCCACCCGCTGGATGACCAACTGCGCGATCCTGTCGCCCCGATTGAACCGGACCGCGCGATCGGAGTCCGTATTCAGCAGGGTTACCTTGATCTCGCCACGATAGCCCGCGTCGATGGTTCCTGGCGCGTTCACCAGCGTCACCCCGTACTTCGCGGCCAGGCCCGAGCGCGGATGCACGAACGCCGCGTAGCCGGCCGGCAGCGCGATCGCGAGTCCGGTCCGCACCAGCGCCCGCTGACCCGGGCCCAGCTCGACGTCTTCGGCGGCGGCCAGGTCTGCGCCGGCGTCCCCCGGGTGGGAGTATGACGGCAGCGGCATACCGGGATCAAGGCGCTTGATCAGCACATCGGGTTCTGAGCGCGGCAACGGATACTCCCTCCTGCTCGCACGCACGGTGAGGATAGCGCGACATCCGGGTACTGTCGCATCTTATGGGTCACCCAGGTTCGTCTGGGCCTGAGTCGCTGCGCCGCAACTCCGGGAGGGCGCGGGTGATCACGGCGACGACCGGTATGGCGACCACCGCGCCGGGGATGCCGGCCAGTACCCCGCCCACCGCGAGCGAGAGGATGACCGCGAGCGGATGGAGTCGTATCACCCGGCCGACCACCTGCGGCTGGAGCAGGTGAGCTTCGAGCTGGTCCTCGATGATCAGTATGCCTAGCAGGATGATCGCGTCGATCCAGCCCTTCGTGGCCAGCGTCACCAAAATGGCCAGCGTCCCGGCCACCAGCAGCCCGACCAGCGGTACGAACGCGGCCACGAACACCAGGACGGCGAGCGGGATGACCAGCGGAACTCCCATGATCCAAAGAGCCAGGCCGACCACGATCGCGTGGATCGCGGCCACCGCGACCGTGCCGCGCATGTAGTACACCACCGCCAGCCACGAAGCATGCCCGGCGCGGTCCATGCGGCGCGCTGTGTCGGGCCGCATCGAACCCAGCAGCCAGTTCCAGATCCGCTCCCCGTCTTTGATCAGGAAGAACGTAACGAAAAGCATCAGCACGAGGCCGCCGAAGAACTCGGCCGCGATCTTGCCGCCGGTCACCACGGTGCCTTCGACCAGGGACTTGTGCTTGCTGAGGTAGCTGGGGATGTTGTTAAGGGCATTCTTGACGCTGCTGCTCTTCACGTGAAAAGGCGGCCCGGACAGCAACGACTCCACCTGCGTGGTCGTGTGCTTGACCTCCGCCACCATGGTCGGGTAGTCCGCGGCTACCCGGTTGGTGACGAGCAGGATCAGGCCACCGAGGACGGCGGCGGCGATGAGCAAGGTGACCCACGTCGCGGCGAGCCCCGGCAACCCGGCCCGGCGCAGCCGAGCCGTCAGCGGCTGCAGCAAGGCGGTAAGCAGCAGCGCCGCTATGCACGGCACGACCACGATGTACAGGATGCCAAGTACGCGCGCGATCAGGTAGACAGCGGCGCCGAGAAGCAACAGCCGCCAGGACCACGCGGCCCCCGTTTGCAGCCAGCTCGGCACCCGGCTGCTCTCGGCCACGTTCCCGGGGCGGCCCGGCATGGTCACACGCGCTTGCTCCGGCGTTCTCACCACAGCCTGCTCCGGGACGTTCAGCCGATTCTGCTTCCGCACCCTCAAGCCACGCGCTATCTGCTCGCGCACGCCCGTGCCGCGCGCGATCCGATCCTCTTCCGCCGCGGCGTCGTTCTGATCCGCCGCAGCGTCGTTCTGGTCCACCGCGGCGTCGTTCCGATCCGCCGCAGCGTCGTTCCGATCCGCCGCAGCGTCGTTCCGATCCGCCGCGGCGTCGTTCTGGTCCACCGCGAGGCCGTTCCCGTTGCCGGTCGGCTGGCCGACGTCGCGGCTGTCTCGCGTCCCCGCTCCGGCGTCACTTTGGGTGGCGCCGACGGTCCCATTCGCCTCGTCCGTCATGAACGCTCCGCTACCGCTGTCAGCGCAAAGTATTCCAATGCCACCCACTCGGCTTGCCCCCGGCACGACTCCATCTGACCAACTACCCTCGACTACATGCGTGATTACCGCGAACAGCTACAAGTACCGCTCGCCTGGTGGCTGCTTGCTGTGCCAACCGTCCTCATTCTCGGCGCCACACTCTACGCCGGCCTCCCCGACCCCTGGCCGATCATCATCATGGCCGGACTCGCCGTGGGCTGCGCAGCGATACTGATCTCCATGAGCCTGGCCCGGGTGGAGATCGGCGGTGGAACCCTGCGGGCAGGGAGCGCCGTACTGCCGCTGACGGCCATCAGGGAAGTGATTACCCTGGACGAGAAGCAAACCACGCAGATACGCGGCCCGCGGGCGGATCCGGCGGCCCGCCTGTACTCGCGACCTTACCTGAAGGCCTCGGTGTACCTCCCCGTGGATCCGGCGTTCGACCCCGCGGTGCCCTACTGGCTGATCGGTACCCGGCATCCGGCCGAGCTAGCCGCCGTGATCGAAAGGTGCCGGGCGCAAGCCGGCCACGAACCAGTGGCATGATTACGCGGACGAGGGCAGTGGGCAGGGCCACCGAACGGGGCTAGAAGGAGGCAGCTGGATGGCTGACAGGAAAGTGGACCTCGGCACCAAGGTCGTCACCGCCGTGGCGGCTATGACGGCCGCATTCGTGGCGCGCAAGGTGATCACCTTCGTGTGGACCAAGGCCACTGGTAAAGAGCCACCCACGCATCCTGAGGACCCGCAGGTGGGGCTGCCCGAGGCACTCGGCTGGTCCATGCTGACCGGCGTCACTGTCGAGGCGGCGAGGCTGCTCGCGACCCGGGCTGCGGCACGTAGAACGTACGGCGACCCGGACCGCGAGCCCGTCAACACCGCGGACAGCTAAGCCGCGCACTCCCGGCAGACAAGCGTGCCGTTACGGTCTTCGGCAAGCTGACTCCGGTGGTGTACAAGGAAGCACCGGGAACACGTGAACTCATCCGCCTGGCGGGGGATCACCCGGAACGAGAGTTCCTCGTTCGACAAGTCAGCCCCCGGCAACTCCAGAGACTCGGCAACGTCGTCAGGATCAAGATCGATGGTGCTCGATGACTTGTCCATCCGGCGCGCCTGAAGCTCCTGAAGGCTGTCCTCAGTCAGGTCGTCGTCCGTCTTCCGCGGGCTGTCGTAGTCGGTAGCCATCTGAGTACTCCATCCCCCTTCATCCGTAGTGCGCAATCGCTGCGCGGTTGTAACGCTTTCAAGGCCCCAGTTGTGCCCGATTCCGGCGGGGAATTCTGCCACGTTCGCGCCCGGCGCACACGCAGTACGCCGATAACTCCCGACACGTCCCGTTTCGGGTCCGCTAACACGCCACGTCCCCGGCCGCTAACACGTCTTGTTCTTGACTACGTTGCGCATCCCGTTCCGGGTTCAGCCTGCTCAGGAACGTATCAAGCTGCCGGTAGAGCTCAGGACCCGCGGCGACCGCCATCGAAGTGCTCTCCGGCTGGCCGCCTAGCCCGCCGACCGTCGCGCCCGCTTCACGGGCGATAAGGCCGCCGGCCGCATAGTCCCAGTAGTTCAGGCCGCGTTCGAAGAACGCATCCATCCGTCCGGCTGCTACCGAGCACAGGTCCACGGCGGCGGAACCGCCGCGCCTGATGTCCCGTACCTGCGGCAGCAGCTTGGCGATTATCTCGCCCTGGACCTGGCGGCGTCCCGAATCGTACCCGAACCCGGTTCCTACCAGAGCCTGGCCGAGCGCCACGCCCAAGGTACAGCGCAGCGCGATGGCGGTGCCACCGCGATGCAGCCAGGCACCCTGGCCGGCCACGGCCGCAAAGGTCTCACCGAAGCGGGGCACCTCGACCACCCCAGCCACCACGATGCCATCGACCTCGGCGGCGATGGACACGGCCCAGTCGGGCAGGCCGTACAGGTAGTTGACGGTCCCGTCCAGCGGGTCCACCACCCAGCGCACCCGGCCAGGTGCGGCGGGGGTGCCGCGATCACCGGCTCCGGTCCGGTCCGGGACGGTAGCTCCGGCCGTCTGGCCGCCTTCTTCGCCGAGGACCGTATCGCCGGGCCGTGCCTCGCGGATTCGCTCAGTGATCAGGGCTTCGGACCGGCGGTCCATCTCCGTCACCACGTCCGTGGGGCTCGACTTGGTTGCGATGACCTCGGGGCGCGCCTCACCTCGCCAGGAGGCCAGCAGAGCGCCGGCCTCGCTGGCTGTGTCCACGGCCAGCCGCAGCAGCGTCTCAGCGTCCTCGTTTCCGGGCGTCATGCCTGCGCCGGCCCTGGGACTTCGCCCGCCCGATTCGCCGGCCCGTACCGGCAGCAGTCCGCCGGGCAGTCCTGGCTCGGTACCCCCATGGTCCCCAGCGCGGCGGGCTGGGCCTCCGGGAGGGCCAGGCGCTCCCGGACCAGCTCGGTGATCATCGCCGCGAACCTGGGCCGGGTGCCCGGCGTCGCGGCCCGGGCGAACGCGAGTCCCAGTGACTCGGCGCTCTGGGCCGCCTCGACATCCAGGTCGTGCTGGACCTCCATGTGGTCTGAGACGAACCCGACCGGGATCACGACGACGGCCTCGGTCCCGGACTTGGCCAGGTCACCGAGGTGGTCGCAGATGTCAGGTTCCAGCCAGGGCTGTGACGGCGGCCCGCTCCTGCTCTGGTAGGCGAGCGTCCACGGATGGCTGCCACCACCGGTCCGTTCCGCAACAAGCCGAGCAGCCTCGGTGAGCTCGGCCACATACCTTCGCCCTCCTCCGGGTCCGCTGGCATCCGCCATCGCCGTTGGGATGCTGTGGGCGGTGAACACCAGGTGGGCGTCCTGGATCACCTCGGCGGGCAGCGTGGCCAGCGCCGCGTCCGCATTCGCCGCGAAGGGCTCGATGAAGCCGGGATGGTTGAAGAAGCGCCTGATCTTGTCGATCTGGGGAGCGTCGGGGCCGACCGCGGCGCGGGCCCGCTCGATGTCGTCGAGGTACTGCCGGCAGCTCGAGTAGGAGCTGTACGCGGAGGTGACCAAGGCGATCGCCCGCCGGATGCCGCTGTCGGCCATGGCGCGCACCGTGTCGGTCAGGTAGGGCGACCAGTTCCGGTTACCCCAGTAGACGGGGAGTGAGACGCCGGCGGCCGAGAACTCGGCCTGGACCGCGGTCAGCATGTCCCGGCACTGCTGGTTGATCGGGCTCGCCCCGCCGACCGCGTAGTAGTGCCCGGCCACGGCGGCCAGCCGTTCCGGCGGGATGCCGCGACCGCGGGTGACATTCTGCAGGAAAGGCATCACGTCGTCGGGGCCTTCCGGGCCGCCGAAAGAGACAAGCAGGAAGGCGTCATAGGCCGGCATGCCTTCATCCAACCAGGGCCGCCAGGCGGCCGCTCCAGCAGGCAGGAGAGAAGCGCCGGGAGGGCCCAGAGGGCGAGGGCAATCTGCGGCCAGGAAATTGATTAGCGTCGTCCGATATCGTGACGAGCATGGGGCAACGCGGCCGATGACGGGGGTGGACGACGCGCAACGGACGACCAGCCCCTCCCCCTACGGCCGCATTTCCCGCCGGATGACCCGGCCGCTCCAGCCCTACGCCGAGATCTTCCGTATTCCCGGTGCCTGGCGTTTTTCCGCAGCCGGCGTCATCGGTCGGATGCCGATGTCGATGTTCGGGCTCGGCACCGTCTTGCTCATCGCGGCGACCACCGGCCGGTACGGCATGGCCGGCGCCGTGTCCGCAGCCGGTTCCCTCGGCTTCGCGTTTTCCACGCCGCGGATTTCGCGCCTGGTGGACGCTCACGGCCAGCGGCGGGTGCTGCTGCCTGGTCTCACGGTGTTCGCCCTGGCCACCGCGGCGCTAATCGCCGCCGTGCAGTTGCGGCTACCGACCTGGGCGTTCTTTGTGCCAGGAGCGATAGCGGGCGCGACCATGCCGTCTCTGGGCACCATGGTCCGGGCCCGGTGGAGCGTCCTGCTCGCGGGCTCGTCCCGGCTGCATGCCGCGTTCAGCTTCGAGTCGGTCGCCGACGAGTTGTGCTTCGTGATCGGTCCCGCCGCCGTGACCCTGCTCGCCACCGAGGTCTTTCCGGCGGCTGGCGTGGGCGTCGCGGCCCTGCTGTGCGTCGCGGGGACGCTCTGGTTCGCCGCTCAGCGCGGCACCGAGCCGGTCATCGTCCGGCCTGAGACCCCAGCGGGGAATGCCAACCCGCGGATTTCGAGGGTTTCCGGGGCTCCGCGGGTCCGGGGTGCGCCCGCGCCCGGCCTGGTGGTACTGGTCCCCGTGTACCTCTTGCTTGGCGCGATGTTCGTGTCGATCGACCTGAGCACGGTCGCGTTCGCCCAGCACTTCGGGCACAAACCGCTGGCCGGGCTCATTCTCGGCACGTATGCCCTGGGCAGTGCGACGGGCGGGCTCTGGTACGGATCCCGGCAGTGGCAGGCGCCGGTCGCGACGAGGTTCGCGTTCACGCTGACGCTGACCGTGGCCGGTGTCGCAACCTTCTGGGCTCAGCCCAACCTGATCACGTTGACCTGCGTCATCTACCTGTGCGGCCTTACCATCGCACCGACGCTCATCGCCGGCTTCAGCCTGCTCGAGGCGCAGGCACAGCGCGGCAGGCGCACCGAGGCCATGTCCTGGCTCAGCAGCGGTATTTCCGTCGGGGTGGCCGTCGGAGCGTCGGTGGTGGGCTTCGTCATCGACGCCCACGGCCCGCGGGTGGGATACGCGTTCGCCGCTGCGTGCGGCGCCGCGAGCGCCGCAACCTGCCTGGCGGGTCTGCGCCGCCTTCGACCCAAGGACCCGAAAGACCCCAAAGGCCCGCCAGGCCTGCAGCACCCTCGGGCTCGCCCGGGCTGGCCGCTCCGGCCTGGGAGTAGCGCCCGGGCTTAGTGGTAGTCCTGGGCGTATTCGCCTGCGAGAGCGAGCACCTCGTCCACGTACCAGGTCGCGTGGTTGTAGGCAAAGATCGCAGCCGAGAGCGTCGCGGCACTGCCTGCACCGGCGGCGCACAGCAGGCGCGCGGCCGAAGGCACGGCGTCCAGCGGGTTCATGATGTCAGGCGTACCAGTCTGGCCGAACCCGTCGATTCCCCATTCGGCCCAGGTGGACGGGATGAACTGCATCGGGCCGAGCGCTCCGGCGGTCGACGGGCCGTCGTTGGCGCCGTCGCCGCTCTCGATCTCATTGATCGCGGCCAGCACGGTCCAGGACATGCCCCGGCAGTACTCCTCGGCGGACTCCTGGTACAAGTTCAGCAGGCTCGACGGCACGCCGGCCGTCGGCACGTTGGTGGCTACCGGCAGCTTGCTCGCCGTCACCACGGAAAACGCCACCAGGTTCCGCACCTTCCCGGCACCGCCAATAACCGACTGGACCTTGGAGATCAGCGTGGCCAGGTCCGCGCCGGGGGCATTGATCAGGACGGCGACGTTCTTCACCAGCCCCAGCTGCGCCGACCGGGCCTGATCCACGATCGCGTCCACCCCGGGCACGCTCAGCGCGGTCGGCCCGCCGAATGGCACCTGGGCCTGGACCGCGGCCGAGACCTGATAGGTGTGCCCGGCGGCCAGATGGAGCTGGCTGGCGGCCGCGTGGGTGCTGACCAGCTGGCCCTTGGCCAGGTCCGTCCACACGGCAATCGATGCCGCCGTGGACGGCGCCGTCCAGGATCTGAACGCCGACGACACGCCGAGCACGTCCGCGCTCTTCCCGTTGACCGTGATCTCGCCGCCGTCAACGGAGAGCACCGTACGCACGCCGGTCAGCTTGGCCAGCTTGGCCAGCTGCGCGGCGGTGATACCTGTCGGCACCGCGGCGATAAGGTCGGGCACGAACACCTCGCGTGGCAGCGCCCCGGCCGATCCGGGAGTCTTCAGGGACTTAGGGACCGAGGCAGGCAAGCTACTGGCCGAAGCCGCGGCCACGCCGACGGGCGGCTGCTCGGTGAAGGGAAGTGGGCTACCCGCGGGTCCGGACGTCACGGCGGCCGCACGGGCCGGAACCGCGTATCCGGTCAGGGTCCCGCACGTCAGGGCAACCGCCGCGAGCAGGGCGGCGTGCCGCCCTACCATCCGGGCGGCACGCCGCGTGGGTAGGAAGATCACAATGGTAAGACAATATAAGGACCCAGGCACCAATAGAAACCCCCGGTCGATTTCTTAAATAGACCTAAAGCCTTCTAAAAGCCTTCTAAAAGTAAAGCTTCAGCCCCCGCCCACACCATGGAGCGCGTATGCCGGACGGTTCGCAGCAGGTGCCGGTCATCGCGGTCGCGAGCGGCAAGGGCGGGGTCGGAAAGACCACCGTCGCGGTGAATCTCGCCCTGGCCCTGACCGCACGAGGACAGCGGGCAGGTCTCATCGACGCCGACCTCTACGGTCCAGATGTACCTCGCATGATGGGCTTGCGGCGGCGCGCCGAGACGTCGAGCGTCACGCTGTTCGCTCACCCGGGCGCGCCGGATTCCCGGCTGCAGGCCGTCAGCCAGCACGGGGTTCAGCTCGCTTCGGCGGCGTTCCTGCTCGGCGAGAACCAGGCCCTGGCCGTCCAGGGCGGCCTCGCGCAGCTGATGGTCCGCCGGCTGCTCCTCGATTCGGACTGGCACGACCTGGATTACCTGGTGATGGATCTTCCGCCGGGCACGGCCGACATCCAGCAGTACGTCTTCGCCCTGTCCGGCCGCCCGATGTGCGTGCTCGTGGTCGTCACCCCGCAGGTCATCGCCCATCAGGATGCCCGCAGGCTGATCGCGCACCTGCGTCAGCGCGGCGAACATCTGGGAGCTGGTCCCGAAGCTAGCCGCCATTCCGTTCAGTCATCAGGCTGCGCGCGACGCGGACGAAGGGCGGCCCGTCATGGTCACCGGCGCCGTTCCCGAGCAGGTCGCCGCCTACCGGCTCATCGCCGAGCAGATCGGCCAGCGGCTCAGCAGCGCGTGAGGCCGCTAGGGCACCGGGCCGAAACGGATGTCGCAGGATCCTTCCGGGGAGCAGAACGCGAGCACGCGTTCGGCCTCGCGCTCCAGCGCGACCAGGCACCTGCCCCTCAGTAGCAGATGTTCGTGTGCAGGCGGGCCGCGGGCAGCGGATGGGCGAGGGCCTGTGCGGTGCGCCAGTCGGCCGGGCGGTGCAGCACCTCGTAGCCGTCCGCGGCGAACACCAGCGAGTACCCGTGGGCCTGCAGGTACGTCAGTTCGGCGGCCTGCTGGCGTGGACTGCAGAACGGGAAGTCCAGCCCGAGGGTGTCCCCCACCACCCACGGCGCCCACCTGGGCGTCCCGTCGAGCAGCAGCACCGTGTCACGACCGGACAGCCGGGGCCCGATGTTGTTGGAGGCCTCGACCTCCACCCCCGAGGGCACGTGCGCGATGGCCGCCGCGGCCGCCCGGATCCGCGAGTTGACCCGGTAGAAGCCGGGGTGCAGTAGCGACCCGAACGGGGAGGACGGCACGTACACGAGCGCGGCGACGCAGATCGCCGCCGCCCACACGGTGGCCGGCCGTGCTAGCCCACGGGCTAGCACAGTCCGGAGGGCTTGCCCTCCCCGGCGGGGAACGGGGGGGCGGGGAGCCCCCCCGTGATCGGGGGGTTCCGGGCGGTCGCCCCCCCGGGCTAGCAACTGCAGCCGGGCGGCACCGTCGACGGCGGCGCAGCACAGCATCATCACGACGAACGCGTCGTACTGGAACTTCGCCTGCCACCACAGCGGATATCCGGACGCGAGCATCCGCTCGGCCAGCAGGGGCAGCACCGCGATTACCATCGGCGAGGCCAGCGGCAGAAAGCCAAACGTCGCGAGCAGCCCGATCATAGTCCGCGCCTTCACCCACGGGGTGACGAACACGCGCAGCGCGTGCAGCGGATGGATGATCACATTGGCCACGGCACTGCCCAGCGTCGGCCCGAACTGGCCGTAGGCCCAGTAGAAGGTGGCCGAACCGCCGAACGCCGGGATCAGCAGGTGCGTGGCCACCCAGGTGTCCGCCAGCCCGCCGACCACGAAGGCCAGTCCCGTCCAGACATCGGCTCGCCGCCGCGTCAGCATCAGGTAGATCCCGAAGCCCGCGACGAGCAGGCCCATGTCCTCCTTGACCAGCAGCATCGCCGCCGCGGCGAGCACCCCGTGCCAGCGCCGCCCGGCGTCGAACCGTTCGACCATCACCGCGGTCAGCACCGGGACGAACGCGACCTCGTGGAAGTCGAAGACGACGGCCGACATGACCGGCAGCGACAGGGCGTAGGCGACGCAGACGAAATACGCGGCCCCTGGACCGAGCTGGCGCCGGGTATAAGCCCACAGCGGGGGGATGGCCAGCGCGAAAAGCACGCCCTGCGCCACCAGCAGCGTGGCGGGACCGTCGTGGATCCAGTATAGCGGGGCGAGCACGGCCAGGATCGGCGACCAGTGGTCCGCCAGTAGCAGGAAATGAGCGCCCTGGCCATCGGACACGCCCCGCGCGATCGAGACCGGAGCCGCCAGGTGGGCGTAGCCGCGGATCCCTTGATCGAAGATGACCAGGTCAAACGTGCTGGCGAGGAAACGGCGGAACAGGATCAGCGAATCCAGGCAGTACACGAAAGCGGCCGCGGCGGTGAGCGCGGCCACCTTCACGCCGACGTGGGCCCACGCTCCGCGCAGAGCCCGCAGACCAGTGAACCGCCGGGCACCGCCGACCGTCCCGTCAGCCTCGCCGGGGCGCTTCGGGTCGGTCGCCGCGCGGGCAGACCCGGAACCGGCCGCCTGACTGCTCACCGCTGGAAGAGTAGCAGTGACGGCATGTCCGAAAGGGAAGTAGAGGCGCCTCGTTGACCGAATGCAAGGCAGCGTTGGTGCGGAAGGCTACTCTCTTGCTATGAGCCAGGAGGCAAGCCCCGGCCCCGCCAATGCCGCGCCACGCGGGACCGGGCGGCCACCGAGGAAACAACCAGCTAGACCATCGCTCGGCGGCGGCGCCCCCGCCCAGGACCGTGAGCTGCGGGCCCAGGGCCGCGAGACCGTTCGCCGGCTGCTCGAAGCGGGCATGATCGAATTCGAGGATCGCGGCTTCCACGGCGTGCGCGTCGACGACGTGGTACGCCGGGCTGGCATCTCTCACGGCACGTTCTACCTGTACTTTTCCAACAAGGAAGACCTCTTCAAGGCGCTGTTGAAGGATGCGCTGCACGACATGGAGATCGTGGCCGGCGATTTCCCCATCGTCACCAGCGACGACACGGGGCTTAAGGTGCTCCGTCAGTGGGTGCGCAAGTTCTTCCGCGCCTACGCGGTGCACGCCACGGTGATCCGCATCCTCAGCCAGGCCGATCTGGTGCCCGAGGAGGTCTTCGGCGACGGCCTGCGGCTGTTCTTTTCCATCGCGGAAGCCATGACGACCGGCATGACGGCCGCCGCCCAGGCCGCCGGGAAGCATCAGGAGCACGCCGAACTGACCGCGGTGGCCTGCCTGATGATGCTTGAGCGGGTCAACTACCTGATCAGCGCCGAGGTCCGGCTGCCAGAAGACGAGATGGCCGACCGCATCGCCTACATCATGTACGCCGCGTTCGGCCTCAACCTTCCGTGAGCGTTTCCGTGCGTTCCCACCCGGAAGGTCCGCTGGTGGCCAACTGGGGAGGGGTCTGTCACCGGTGGAAGGCAGTAGTACCCGTATCGTTCGGGAAGAATCTCTAACGTGCGATTCCTGAACGGGATAATCCCCGAGCAAGATCTGACCTACAGCGACGTCTTCATGGTTCCCGGCCGGTCGGCTGTCGGCTCGCGGCTAGACGTCGACCTGGCCACCACGGACGGCAGCGGTGCCACCATCCCCATCGTGACCGCCAACATGACGGCCGTATCCGGTCGCCGGATGGCGGAGACGGTGGCCCGGCGGGGCGGCATCGCGATCGTGCCGCAGGACATCCCGGTCGATGTCGTCGCGGACGTGATCGCCTGGGTGAAGTCGCGGGACCTGGTGGTCGAGACCGCGCTGACACTTGCGCCGACCGACACCGCAGGCGATGCGCTGAGCCTGCTGCCCAAGCGGGCGCACGGCGCCGTGGTGGTGGTCGAAGACGGGCGCCCGGTGGGCGTCGCCACCGAAGCCGACTGCCTCGGAGTGGACAGGTTCACCCAGCTCAGCCACGTGATGTCCGCGGACCCGTTCACGCTGGCCGCCGGCACCCCGCCGGAGCGGGCGTTTTCGCTGCTGCACGACGGGCGGCACCGGCTGGCCCCCGTGCTTGATCCCGACGGCCGCTGCGTCGGCATCATGACGCGAACCGGCGCGCTGCGTGCGACCCTGTACTCCCCCGCCGTCGATTCGGCGGGCCGGCTGCGGGTCGGCGTCGCGCTTGGCGTCACCGGCGACGTGGCCACCAGGGCCAAGATGCTGTTCGAGGCGGGGGCGGACGTGCTCGTGGTAGACACCGCGCACGGGCACCAGGAGAAAATGATCTGGGCGTTGCAGGCCGTCCGCGCCCTGGATCCCGCGGTCCCTGTCGTGGCGGGCAACGTGGTCACCGCCGCCGGCGTCGCCGACCTGGTGTCGGCGGGAGCGGACATCGTCAAGGTCGGCGTGGGACCCGGCGCGATGTGCACCACCCGGATGATGACCGGGGTGGGGCGGCCGCAGTTCTCCGCCGTGCTGGAGTGCGCCGAGCAGGCCAGGCAGCTCGGCGCGTCGGTATGGGCTGACGGCGGGGTCAGGCACCCGCGGGACGTGGCCTTGGCGCTGGCCGCGGGCGCCTCGAACGTGATGATCGGGTCATGGTTCGCCGGCACCTTCGAATCGCCTGGCGATACGTTCCGTTCTCCCGAGGGGCGGCTGTACAAGGAGAGCTTCGGCATGGCGTCGGCGCGGGCGGTGCGGCTGCGCTCGGCGACCGACTCGGCGTTCGAGCGGGCGCGCAAGGAACTCTTCGAAGAGGGCATCTCCACGGCCCGGATGTACCTGGACCCGGTGCGGCCCGGCGTGGAGGACCTGATCGACATGATCGTGGCCGGCCTGCGCTCCTCGTGCACCTACGCGGGCGCGCGTAACCTAGCCGAGTTCAGCGACCGTGCCGTGGTCGGGGTGCAAAGCGCCTCCGGCTACAGCGAAGGCATGCCCGTCCCGACCAGCTGGTAAGCCCGGCCGCCACCCCGGCCAGGGGGTTCCGGGGGGTCGCCCGCCGGGCTACACAGCATTCAGCCAGCGGACGGGGGCGCCGTCGGCCGCGCGGCGGAACGTCTCGAGCTCGTTGTCCCAGGCGGTCCCGAGTAGCCTGCCGATCTCGTCCTCAAGGGACTCCCCCAGCCGCAACGCCACGCCCATGGCGGCCCTGAGCCTGTCCTCGGGTACCAGGATGTCACCGTTGGCGCCGGTCACCGCGGTGAAGATACCGAGGTCAGGCGTATAGCAGTAGCGCACGCCGTCGCAGCCGGGCGAGCCGTCCTCAGTCACCTCGAACCTGAGCCGGTTCCATCCGGCCAGTGCGGACGCGATCTCTCCCGCCGTGCCCGGGCGCGCCTGCCAGGCGAGCTCAGCCCGCAGTGCCCCGGGGGCGGCTGGCTGGCCGACCCAGGGCATGCCTGCGGGCGCCCCCACTATCCCGGCGACGGCCCACTCAACGTGCGGGCACAGCGCCGGGGGCGCGGAATGAACGTAAAGAACACCATGCGCGGACACCGTGCCTCCTTAAGACGAGGTTCGCCTTCCCCAGCGGCCTCATCAACTCGGCACGGACTGCCCAGCTACATATTGTGCCTCATGCGATCGCTTGTTACCAGCATTACGGCCAGGAAAACCACGTGAATTCGCAAACATGACCAGTGCGGCCAGCAGCGTAACGCCGACCGCAGACCACGGAACGTAGTCACCGAACCGGTCGTAGATGGTCCTGGCCGAGGCCGCGGGCAGCCCGAGCCTGACCGTGACCACGCCCTGCGCGGACTGTCCCATCCAGGCCAGCAGCCTGCCCCTGGCGTCGTAGCCGACGGTGTCGCCGGTCAGGGCGGCCTGCACCACCGGCCGGCCGGTCTCGGCGGCGCGCACCGCGCCGAGCGAGGCATGCTGGTCGGGCCCCCAGGTGCCCTGGAAGGTGGACGTCTCCGACTGGTAGACGATCAGCTGCGCACCCTTGTCGGCGTCCACCCGGGACATGTCGGGGAACGCGGACTCGAAGCAGATCAGCACTCCGATCGGCAGCGGCTCGCCGGTCCGGTCCGTCGCGTACAGGACGTGCGCGCCAGTGCCGGGGATCATATTGGCCGGAGCGGCCTTGCTGATCTTGGTGAGCCAGCCGAGCTGCTGCCGGAACGGGATGTACTCACCGAACGGCACCAGCCGGGTCTTGATGTACTCGCCTTCGATGCCCGCGGGGCTGATGAGCACGCCTACCTTCTCCTGGCCCTTACCCGGGACGGTCGTGTCCTGGTTGACCAGCAGGTCGGCGCCGTCTTCCTTCGACAGCGTCTCCATCGCCAGCAGCTGAGCGCGGTTCTTGGCCAGGGTCAGGTCCACCGCGGTACTGCTCTCGCCCCACACGATCAGGTCTGGTTTGGCCCCGCCGAGCAGGCCAGAACGGCTGAGCTCGGCGGTCAGCCGCTCGGACGCGTCCACTCGCTGCACCGCGTTGTTGATGATGCCAGGCTGGACCATGGCGACCGTGACCTGCCGGACGGCGGGACTCGCGGGGGTGAGAGCGAACGCCAGCGGGCCGGCTGCCACGCTGGCCACTGCGGCGATCACGCCAAGCAGCGCGAGGCCCGGCCGCAGGGGTCCGGGTCCGGGACCGGTCGCCGGTGCCGCCCGGGCCGCCCCCGCCGTCCCGGCCGCCGCCGCCGTCCCGGCCGCCGGCGCAGGCCCTGAGCGCAGGATCGTGCCGAGGCGCGGCAGCGACCCGATGACGAGGACGATCGCCACGTTCGCCATCACCAGCGCGATGCTGATCAGCCACACCCCGCCCACGGCGGCGAGTGCGAGGACGGCCGGATGCTGCCACTGGCTGGCGCCGAAAACGGCCCACGGCCCGCCGAGCGCCTGCCAGGACCGCAGCCACTCGCTGAGCAGCCAGCAGCTCGGCACCACCACCAGGGCGGCCAGCGCCCGGGGCCAGCTGACCGGCGGCCGGAGCAGTTTCCACGCGGCCACCCCGAACGGCACCCACAGCACCCCGACGACGGCCGCCACCAGCAGCACCGCGGGTCCGATCTCCGGCGCCATCCAGTACAGCGCCGCGATCAGGTAGCCGGCCCCGAGCCACCAGGCGCGTATCCCGCCTTCCCGGGCCGTAGGCGACCTGACGATGAGCACCAGCCCCGGCACCAGCCCGAACCAGGCCAGGAACTCCAGGTTCGCATCCGGGAACGTGAGCACCAGGAGCGCGCCCGCGAGCAACATCAGCCGCCGGACCGACCAGATCCACCGGCCGGTCTTCGCTAGCGCCCTGCGCACCCGCACGCTTATATT
The DNA here is from genome assembly GCA_963758795.1 of uncultured Actinomycetes bacterium. Taxonomy (GTDB): domain Bacteria; phylum Actinomycetota; class Actinomycetes; order Streptosporangiales; family Streptosporangiaceae; genus Palsa-504. The sequence continues at coordinate 159,204 of CAVWXG010000013.1, read as the reverse complement.
GTCGGCCAGCCGTTGTGATCCCTGCGACGGCGATCGGCTCTGCGCACATCTCGGGATGATCACGGGACTCCCCTGCAGGACCACGCCCGTGATTCCCGGGCCGACCGCCTCGTCCACCACCCACGGGCCGCGCCGCCACCGCACCGATGGAACATCGGGCCGGATGGGACCGGCCCGATGTTCCATCGGGTCGGCCCGATCACGGGGCGGCAGCACCCGGCTGCGCCGGTTTCAGGATATTAAGGTTGCTTTGACGGTTTCCCGGATGGACGGGGCGACGGTCGTTACCATCCCGAGATATGCGCCAGAGCCCCGCGGGCGCGCTGAACCTCCACTACCGGCACGCCTGACCCCAGACCGGGGGCCGATCGGGGAGTGGAATTGGCGTTAGTATCTGCCAGCTGAGGCGGGAACTGGGCAGAGCGCAAGGCGCCAGTGGGTAACTGCTTGAAGCCAGTGGGTAGCTGCTTGAAGAAGGTAGCGTCGCATCAGACCAGGGCAGCGACGGCGTCCGTGGTCAGGTCGGCCAGGTGAGACAGCACCAGGCTGGCCGCGGCTAGGGCGTCGGGGTCCGGCGGGTACTTCGGGTGCGGGATGGCGATGACGTGCAGGCCAGCGGCGGCCGCGGAGCGGAGGCCGTTCGAGGAGTCCTCGACGGCCGCGCACTCTGCCGGGGCGTGGCCGAGCTTGGCGGCTACGGCCAGGTAGATGTCCGGGGCGGGCTTGCCGTGCGGCACCTGCTCGGTGGACATGGTTACGGCGAAATAGCTGCGCAAAGCGGCGGAGGCGAGCACGGTCTCGATCAATACGGCGGGCGCGGAGCTGGCCAGGCCGAGCGGCCAGCGGGCGACGAGCCGGTGCACCGCCTCGACGGCGCCAGGCAGCAGCGGCAGGTGCTCGCGGTAACTGGCGGCCATCCGGTCGATGACCTGGGCCGCTACCTCATCGGGCGGCAGCCCGACGCCGAGGTCCTCGCTGAGATACCGAGCCCATTCCGGCGTGCTCATGCCCATCAGCCTGCGCTGGGCGTCCGGAGCCCACTGGCCGCCTCGCTCCGCGACCAGGGCGCGGCGCACGCGCTCCCAGACCGGCTCGGAGTCGATCAGCACGCCGTCCAGGTCAAATACGACCGCCTCGATCACTGCGCGCCCCGCAGGCCGCTGCTCACGCCCGGCGCGCGTGGCGGGCAGCGGGGGCACGCATCCGGACCGTTCGGGATCAAGATCTTGATTTTGCCTCGGTGAGGGCGCGGGAGACCAGGACGCGGGCCAGATGCTCGCGGTAGGCGCGGGTGGCGCGGATGTCGTCGGCGGCGCTGGTGCCCTCGGCGGCGTGCGCGGCCGCGTCGGCGGGTGCGGCGCCTGCGGCCAGGGCAGACTCCACGGCGGTGGCACGCAGCGGCGTCCCGCCCATGTTGACCAAGGCGACCTTGCCGTCCTGCACGGCGCAGCCGACGATGGCCCAGTCGAGCCCGCGCTGGGCGAACTTCTGGAACGACCAGCTGGCGGACGCGGGCTTGGGCACCCGGATCTGGGTCAGCAGTTCGTCTGGCTCGAGTGCGGTCTCGAACAGGCCCTGGAAGAACTCTCCGATACCGATTTCCCGCTCGCCGCCTGAGCCGCGCGCGACGACCGTCGCGTCCAGAGCTAGCAGGACGGCGGGCAGGTCAGAAGCGGGGTCGGAATGCGCGACCGACCCGCCGATCGTGCCCCGGTGCCTGATCTGCGGATCGCCGACCTGGCCGGCCGCGTGCGCCAGCAGCGGCACCTGGCGGCCCAGCAGTTCGGAATGCTCGACGTCGTGGTGCCGGGTCAACGCGCCGATGGCGACGTAGGAGCCCTGGTCGGTGATGTAGGACAGGTCACTCAGCCCGCCCAGGTCGATGATCACCTCGGGGGCGGCCAGCCGCAGCTTCATCAGCGGCAGCAGCGAGTGCCCTCCGGCCAGGAACTTCGCGTCCTCCCCGTACTCGGCGGCCAGGTCAAGCGCCTCTTCGGCCGAGCCGGCCCGCTTGTAGCTGAACGTCGACGGGATCACGCCGTCACCTCGGCCGGCATCTCGGCGGCCGCCAGCGCGGCCCTGACGATGTTGTGGTAGCCGGTGCACCGGCACAGGTTGCCTTCCAGGCCGGTCCGTACCTGTTCCTCGGTGGGATGCGGGTTCTCCTTGAGCAGCGACACGATGGCCATCACCATGCCCGGCGTGCAGAACCCGCACTGCAGCCCGTGCTCGGCACGGAAGGCGCGCTGGACCGGGTGCATCTCGCCGTTGCTGGCGAGCCCCTCAACCGTGGTGATCTCGTGCCCGCTGGCCTGGGCGGCGAGCACCGTGCAGGACTTGACGGATTCGCCGTCGAGCAGCACGGTGCAGGCCCCGCAGGAGGTGGTGTCACAGCCGATGTTGGTGGCGGTGAGATCGGCCACGTCGCGGAGGAAATGCGCGAGCAGCATGCGGTCCTCGACGTCCGCGGTAATGTCCTTGCCGTTGACCGTCAGGTCGACCTTCACTGGTTACCCGCTTTCTGCGCCTGGAGAGCCTGAGGGGCCGCGTTGATGGCCGTCCACACCCGCTGAGGCGTGGCCGGCATGTCGATGTGCCGGATGCCGAGATGCGCGAGGGCGTCAATGACCGCATTCTGGATCGCCGGGGTGGCGCCGATCGTCCCCGCTTCGCCGATGCCCTTGACGCCGAGCGGGTTCACCGTGGTCGGCGTCTCGCTCGCCAGTAGCTCGAAGCTGGGCAGTTCGGTGGCGGTGATGGCCGCGTAGTCAGCCAGGGTAGAGGTCAGCGGGTTGCCGTCGGCGTCGTACAACACCTCTTCGAGCAGGGCCTGGGCGGCGCCCTGGGCGATGCCGCCATGCCGCTGCCCCTCGGCCAGCACCGGGTTGAGCACCGGTCCTGCGTCGTCGACGGTCACGTGCCGCAGCAGCGTGACCTGGCCGGTCTCGGTGTCCACCTCAACCACGGACACGTGGGCTCCGAACGGGAAGGTGGGCACGTCCGCGGTGAAGCGCACGTCGGCGATGAGGCTGCCGCGGCTGGTGTGGCCCGCGACCTGGGCCCAGGACAGGGCCGTGTCGGGGTCGCCGCGCACGTGCCACAGGCCGGTCATGGTGTCGAGCACGACGTCAGCCTGGGCCGCCTCGAGCATGTCCGCGGCCTGGTGCCGCGCCTCGTCCTTGACCTCGGCCGCGGCCTTGTACACGGCCGAGCCGCCGAGCTGCAGCGAACGGGAGGCGTAGGTGCCCACGCCGACCGGGATCAGGTCCGTGTCGCCGTGGATCACGGTGACCTGGTCCATCGGGATGCCCAGCTCCTCCTGCACGAGCATGGCCCAGGCGGTGTGGTGTCCCTGGCCGTGCGGCGAGCTGCCGGTGTAGACGGTCGCGGTCCCGTCGTCCGATACCTCGAGCTTGGCCGTCTCCCCGGCGGCGGCATCGGCCGCGGTGATCTCCACGTAGGTGGAGACGCCGATGCCGAGCTGCCGGACGTCGCCGCGAGCCCGCCTGCGTTCCTGCTCCTGACGGAGCTCTTCGTAATGGGCTCCGGTCAGCACCTTATCCAGGGCTTGGGCGTACTGGCCGCTGTCGTACCGGGCACCGGTCCTGGTCTGGAACGGGAACTGGCCCGGGGCGATGAAGTTACGCCGCCGAACCTCGGCCGGATCCATACCGATCTCGGCGGCGAACAGGTCGACCGCACGCTCGATAGTGGCCGCTGCCTCGGGCCGGCCCCGCGGTAAGCGGCCACCGGCGTCGCGTTGGTGACCACCACCCGGAACCCGGCCTGGACCTCCGGGATGTCGTACACCCCTTGCGCCATCAGGCAGGTCAGGCCGGGCAGGAACTTGCCCATCCGCCCGTAGGCGCCGCTGTCCTGAATGACGTCGATCCGGTAGGCCAGGATCTTGCCGTCATGGGTGCCGCCGATCTTGATGTGGTGCAGCTGGGCCCGGCCCTGGGTCATGCCGACGAGGTTCTCGCTGCGGGTCTCGGCCCAGCGCAGCGCGCGCCCCGTTTTCCTGGCCGCCCAGGCCACGATGATCGCATCCCGGTCGATGCCGACCTTGGCCCCGAACCCGCCGCCGACGTCCGGCACGATCACCCGGATCTGGTCCGGGCTCATGCCCAGGGCTCCGCACAGAATCAGCCGGCACAGCTGGGCGTTCTGCGAGCTGTGCCAGACGGTGAGCTTGCCGTGGGAAAAGACGGCGGCGGTGGCGCGGCCCTCCATCGGCAGGCAGGCCACCCGCTGGTTGACGATGTCCTGCTCGACGACGACGTCGCAGACGTCGAACGGGGCGTCGTCGTCCGCTACCGGGCTCGCGAAGGGGATGTTGCTGCCGGCCGCGGGGAACAGCAGGGACTCGCCCACCAGAGCGGCGGCCGGGCCTACCACCGCGGGTAGCGCCTCGTAGTCCACGCTGACCAGGTCGGCGGCGTCCTCGCCCTGGTACCTATCATTGGTGATCACCACCGCGACCGGTTCGCCGACGAACCGAACCGTGTCGATGGCTAGCAGGGGCTCGGACCACGGGCCGCCGAGCGGCATCGGTCCTTCGCTCACGCCGTCGCCGCTATCCGGCGGTGGCGGCGCCAGGTCATCGGCGTCGCGGGCGGTGAGCACGGCGATGACGCCGGGCTCCTGGCTGGCCTCGGCGATGTCGATGCCGGTGATGCGCCCGTGCGCCACCGGGCTCCGCACGAAGGTTACCCGCGCAGCTCCGTGCAGCTCAGGCGTCCGCAGGTCGTCCACGTAGACTCCGCCGCTGGTCAACAGCCGCGGGTCCTCTGTCCGTATGACCCGAGTGCCCAGGATGCTCATGTAATTGTTACCCTCCACCGCCGTCGGCCCGTCAGGAGCCTCGCCAGCGAAACTACACCTTGGCGGGTCAGTTCGGCGAAGGCCGGTCCGGCCAGGGCACTTGCCGGGCCAGGGCGGCTCACCATGAGTAACGTTCACTTCATGCTGAATGCACCCCTACCTGTACCTCACCAGCCGGGTGCCCCACGGGTGGGATGAAGGCCGGCGCGGCGGGCCGGATCAGGGCCGGCGCGGCGGCGGACAGCGCGTCGCGGTCAGCATCCCGCTGGCGGCTATCGCCGCGATCGCGGTTCGGCTGCTGCGTCAAGGACCTGGGTTCACTACAGTGAACAGGTGAAACCGTTCCTGCTGCTGGCCATCCGCGCCGAGGACGCCGCGGCCGACAACGAGTACTCGTCGTTCCTGACCCTGACCGGGCTCAAGGAAGGCGAGCTGCGACGGGTCCGGCTTGAGCAGCGCCCGCTCGGGGACGTCGACGTGCGGGATTGGTCCGGGATCTTCGTCGGCGGCGGGCCGTTCAACTTCACCGACCCCGAGGAGCTGAAATCGCCGGTGCAGCGGCGGGTCGAGGCGGACCTGCACCGGCTGCTAGACACGGTGGTCGCCGCGGACTTCCCGTTCCTGGGTGCTTGTTACGGCATCGGCGCGCTCGGCCGCTATCAGGGCGCCGTACTGGACCGGCGCTTCGCCGAGCCGGTCGGAACCGTCCAGGTCACCCTCACCGAGGAGGGCCAGCGCGACCCGCTGCTGCGCGGACTGCCGGCCACCTTCGACGCCTTCACCGGCCACAAGGAGGCGATCAGCCGCCTGCCCGACCGCGCGGTCCTGCTGGCCACTTCGGCCGCCTGCCCGGTGCAGGCATTCCGGATCGGCAGCTGCGTCTACGCCACCCAGTTCCACGCCGAACTTGACGTGGCCGGCATGGGCACCCGGATCGGGGTCTATAAGCACGCCGGCTACTTCGACCCCGCAGAGGCCGACGACATCATGGCGCAGGTGGTCCGCAGCAACGTCACCTGGCCGCCGGTTATCTTGCGGCAGTTCGTCCAGCGCTACGCGAGCAGCAGTCCTTCCGGCACCGCGGATCCCGCGGGCTCCGGGCCCGGACTGCCATCTCCACAGGCCGCCAGCCACCGGTAGCACTGACTCTTCCGCCGGCACCCAGTCGGGTGCCGGCATTCAGGGGGCAGAGGGGCAAAGGCATGACCCTAACCGTGGTGTTCGCAATGGCCGCCGCGTTTTCCAATGCGGTCAACGTGATGACGCAGCACTCGGCCAGCGCTGGTGCCCCAAAGCGGGAGAAGGGCTGGCGCCTGGTCGGCTACCTGTTCCGGCAGCCGCTGTGGCTGCTCGGCTGGGTCGCCGCGGCGGGCGCGTTCGCCTTCCAGGCCCTCGCCCTCCACCGTGGCCAGTTGTCGGTGGTCCAGCCGGTCCTGGTTACTGAGCTGGTCTTCGCCCTGGTGCTGCGCCGGGTGTGGATTCGTCAGGACGTGGCCCGCGCCGCGTGGGCTGCCGTCCTTGTCGTCTGCGTGGCGCTGGCGGTGTTCCTCACGGTGGCCGAGCCTACGGGTGGCCATTCCGCTCCTGAGACGGCGGAATGGCTGTCCGCCTTGCTCGCGTTCGGGGGAACCATTGCCCTGCTGGCCGTGCTGGGGATGCGCGGCTCACCGGTGCGCCGGGCGGTCCTGTTTGCCGCGGCGGCGGCGTTGGCGTGGGCCCTGATGGCGACGTTCATTAAGACCGCGACGGAGACGCTCGCCACGTTCGGTATTGGTGGCATGCTCACGCGCTGGCCTGTGTACGCCCTCGTCGCCGCGGCCGTAACCGGTACGCTGCTCGAGCAGTCCGCTCTCCATGTCGGGCCGTTGAGCGTGTCCCAGCCGCTTCTGGTCATGATCGACCCGCTCGCCAGCATCATCTTGAGCATCTGGCTGTTCGACGAACGCTTCACCGACAATCCGGTGAAGATCGCCATCGCCGTCCTGGCTATGGCCGTCCTAGCCGTCGGGGTCATCGTGCTGTCGCGAACCGCGCCGAAAGATCTCGTCCGCAGCCCCTAACCGGGAAGACCGCAGGCAGGCGATGGCCAAGGCGACAACGGCAGCCGCTGGTTAGCTCAGCAGGCGGATCAGGCCGCTGACGGCGAGGTAGGCGCCCAGGAGCAGGGCGATGGTGGCCATGAGCTGCAAGGCGTGGCTGAGCAGCCAGTCCTGGGTGTACTTGAGCCGCGCCTTGGTGGCCTCGGGCCTGAGCTCCAGGAACGCGAACGGGATGATGATCAGCAAGAAGTCGATGATGACGAAGATGATGACGGCGATGACCTGGATCGCGGTCGAGGATTTCCCTGTGACCAGTTCATGCAGGGCGGTGAGGTAGCTGGCGCCCGGGATGCCGACCAGCGCGCCGACGAGCATGGCGAGCCCGAGCCGGGGCTCGCTAAGTGCCCGCTGCGCCCAGCCGTCCTTCTTCTCAGGTTTCTCCGGCGGGCCGCCCCCGGCCGGGACGGGTGCCTTGCGCCGACCGTGCAAGCGGCCCGTTGCGAGCAGGGCGCCCCCGGCGAGCAGCAGCAAGCCGACGGCCAGGTCGACGCCCGCGCCTACCGAAGCCTGGTGCTGGATGGCGTCGGCGTGGAACACGAGCACATCCAGCAGGCCGACGGTCAGGGCCACGGTCATACCACCGAGCAGCAAGCACAGGAACATCGCCCGCGGCCGCCGGTTCTCGATCAGCAGCAGATCCAGGGCCAGCAGCTTCGGGTTCAACGCCGAGAGGAACGCCAGCCCGAAGAATGCCGCGTTCACGGGCGGTCAGCCAACATCCGGTGTACTTGCTTTCCCGGCGGTCATGACAAGTCCTCTCCGGGCCGCAGCAGGGCGACACCGCCGGCCAGTACGCACCGCGGATGGTTCCGCCCAGTGGTCGCACCGGCCAGGTGCGAAGCTCACATTCGCCTGGACGCTTTCCCGGTTGTCGCCGCGTCGCCCTGGAGTCGAATCTGCACCACGGAGAGACAGCCGGCATCACCCTTTCAGGATGAACCCGCTGCCGTTGTCGCTGACCGCGGCCAGCGAGATCACCTACCGGGTCTCGACGAGCTCGCGGCGGGGGTGGCCAGCGGGCGGCGGCGGGCGCCCGGGTCAGTGAGCGCGGGCGGCTGCCAGCCCGCGTCGGCGGTGTTCAGCGTGACGCCCGGCGGAACGGCTGGGCAGGATCGATCCCGCGATGCCCCGCACGAAGATCGAGTAGGGCGAAAAAAGCATCCCATATTTGCTAAGAGCATATATATAGTTGACTTGGGCAATCGATCGCCAGGGGATGGTATGAGCGAGCTGACGACTAGCGGCGCCGACGCCGAGCTCATCACGGCGGCGGACGACGCCGCCGTGGCGGCGGTGCGGGGGTTTAACCGGTTCTACACGAACGTGATCGGGCTGCTGCGCGGAAAGTACCTGAATACGCCGTATTCGCTTACTGAGGCGCGGCTGCTCTTCGAGCTGGCGCAGCGCGACGCCAGCGAGGTCACCGACCTGCGCCGCGTCGTCGACATCGACGCAGGCTACCTCAGCCGGATTCTGGCCAGGTTCGAGGCCGACGGACTCATCAAAAGGCAACGCTCGGCCGCGGACGGGCGCCGTCAGGTCATACAGCTGACCGGCGCCGGCCGTTCCGTGGTGGCCGGCCTGGATGCCCGATCGGCTGAACAGACCCGGGACATGCTGGCCGCCGTCCACGACGATGACCGGCGCAGGCTGCTGGAGGCCATGCGCGTTATCACCGAGACCCTCACCGGCTCGCCGCAGCCGCGCGGCTTCCTGCTCCGCCCGCCCCAGCCGGGCGACATGGGCTGGGTGGTGCAGCGGAACGCGGCGGTATACGCGGAGGAGTTCGGCTGGGACAGCTCGTACGAGGCCCTCGTCGCCCGGATTGTCGCGGATTACGCGGACCACAGGGACCCGGATGCCGAAGCGGCCTGGATCGCCGAGGTCGACGGCACGTCGGCCGGCTGCGTATTCTGCGTGCGCGAGAACGCCACGACCGCACGGCTGCGGCTGCTGCTCGTAGAGCCATGGGCCCGGGGGCTGGGGATCGGCTCCCGGCTCGTTACCGAGGTGCTCGGTTTCGCCCGCCAGGCCGGGTACTCGCAGCTCACCCTGTGGACCAACGACGTGCTCGCGGACGCGAGGCGGATATACCAGCGGGCCGGCTTCACCCTGGACGACGAGAACCGTCACTACAGTTTCGGAAAGGACCTGACCGGCCAGAACTGGTCTCGCGCTCTATGACAGCCACTGTTCATCTTTGTGTAACCAGAATAGAGCAATAGGTATATTTTTCCGTTACTTTGCGCTTGCCCAGCGGCCAGGTTATTTTGCGACCCTCCCTGTATGACTACTTCAGCGGAAGCTGCGGCCAGTCCCGATCCCTTTGCTGCGATCGACGACTCCAAGATCAGCCGGTTCCAGTACAAGATCATGTTCGTCTCGGGCATGGGCTTCTTCACCGACGCCTACGACTTGTTCGTCATCGGCATCGTCGTGGTGCTGATTGAAACGCAGTGGAAGCTGTCGACCACGCAGGTATCGTGGCTGAACTCCGCGACCCTGCTGGCTTCGGCCGTGGGCGCGATCGTGTTCGGCCGGATCGCCGACATCCTCGGGCGCAAGAAGATCTACGGCTATGAGGTGCTGATCCTCGCGGCCGGCGCCATCGCCTCGGCGTTCTCGCCGAACTACACGTTCTTGCTCGTCAGCCGGATCATCCTCGGGATCGGCATCGGCGGCGACTACCCGGTCTCCGCGACGATCATGAGCGAGTACTCCAGCAAGGCGACCCGCGGCAAGATGGTCGGGCTCGTGTTCTCCATGCAGGGCGCAGGCCTGGTGGTCGGCCCCCTGATCGCCGCGATCCTGCTGTCCTCGGGCGCGTCCAACAACCTCACCTGGCGCCTCCTGCTCGGCTTCGGCGCGATACCTGGCCTGGCGGTCTTCTACCTGCGCCGCCAGATCCACGAGACGCCACGGTTCGCCATGGCCGGCGGCGCCGCCGACGAAGCTGCGGCGGCTATCGCGGACGCCACCGGGAAGGGGACAGGGAAGGCCCCCAAGGGCGAATCGACCGCGAGGCAGCAGCAGAGCGTCGCCGAGGGCTACCTGAAGCTGCTCCGCAACAGGCGCATGCTGACCTGGCTGATCGGCACCGCGGGAGCCTGGGCGCTGCTGGACTTCTGCTACTACGGCAACAGCATCTCCCAGCCGGAGATCCTCAAGCTGCTGTCCCCGCACGCCAGCCTGCTGCACAACGTCCTGGTCCAGCTGGCCATCGTCTGCGTCTTCGCGGTGCCCGGGTACATCGTGGCCGTCATGTTCATGGACAGGACCGGGCGCAAGAGCATCCAGATGTTCGGCTTCTTCATGATGGCCCTGATGTTCGGCATCATCGGCCTCGTCCCATCGGTCGTGAAGCACGCCTGGCCGTTCCTCATCCTCTACGGCATCAGCTACTTCTTCACCGAGTTCGGGCCGAATATGACCACGTTCATCTACCCGGCTGAGCTGTTCCCCACCGACGTCCGAACTACCGCCCATGGCATATCCGCCGGGGCCGGCAAGATGGGCGCGTTCGCCGGCGCCTTCCTGTTCCCCGACTTCCTGGCCGTCACGCACGGCATTAACCGCGCGATGACCATCGCCGGGGTGGTGGCGGTCATCGGCTTGCTGCTGACTCTGGCGGCGCTGCCGGAGACCAAGGGGAAGAGCCTTGAACAGCTGGAGGAGGACGCCTACGCCGAGACGCCTGCCAAGGCGGGTCTCGGGGTGCAGCCCGCCTGACCGCGCTAGGCCAGGCCGCAGCAACGCCCGGGCCTGGCCTAGATTGATAAATCTCCGAATCCGCCCGCGGCCTTGGCCGACTGACACCGTTGAGGAGGTGAAGCGGCGCGCCAGCCCGCCGTCATGCGACCGGCCCGCCGTGAAGCTGATGACGTACAACATCGTGGTCGGAGTAGACGGTTCAGAATTCGGTGATGCTGCACTGCGCGCGGCCATCACCGAGGCGGAAGAGCACGGCGGCCAGGTGACCGCCGTGTTCGCCTGGCAGGTGCCCTTCTCGTCCTTTCCCGGCCTGTATGACCGGGAAGAACTTGAGCAGGCTGGCAAGAGTTTCCTCATCGACAGGATCAGCGCGATCGCGCCTTCGCCGAAGGTCCCGCTGCTGCCGCTGGTAGCCGAGGGCGACCCCGCGGAGTCGCTGCTCGCCGCGGCGAAAGACGCTAACCTGCTGGTACTGGGCACCAGTGGCCGATCACGGTTGACGGGGTTTCTGCTCGGCTCGGTCAGTTCGCGCTGCGCCGCGGCCGCCCAGTGTCCAGTACTGCTCGTGAAAGCGCCACCACCGGGTTAGACCTGATTCCCGCTCCCTTCGCTGTCTCGCGCCAGCTGGGCCTTAGGGCTTGGGGGACTCAAGGGCCCGTGGTGACGGGGCGGGCGGGGTCGGCGACCCAGTTGGACCAGGAACCGACGTAGAGAGCAGCAGGAACGCCGGCCAGGGCGAGGGCAAGGACCTCATGGGCCGCGGTGACACCCGAGCCGCAGTAGGCTCCGACCACTCTCCCACCCTCTTCGGCCGGGCGCTCGGTGACACCGAGCTCGGTGAACCTGGCCGCGAGTTCCGCGGCGTCCTTGAAGGTACCGTCCGCGTTGACGTTGCCGGCGGTGGGCGCGTTGACCGCGCCGGGAATGTGCCCGGCGACCGGGTCGACTGGCTCCGTCTCGCCCCGGTAGCGCTCCCCCGCCCGTGCGTCGAGCAAGAGCCCGGTCCGCGCCACCAGCTGCGCGCCCTGCGCGTCGAGCACCGCCATGTGGCCGGGCCGCGCGGTAAAGTCGCCGGTCGCGGGCGCAGGCTCGGCTGTGGTCACCGCAAGCCCGGCGCTGACCCAGGCCCGGTAGCCACCGTCGAGAACCCGTACGTTCTGGTGTCCGTAGTAGCGCAGCGTCCACCAGCCGCGGGCCGCGATCGTGGAGTCCCCGTCGTCATACACCACCACGGCACGGTCCTGACGTACCCCGGCGGCGCGCATCGCCGCCTGGAAGGCCGCCAGCTCCGGCAGCGGATGCCGTCCGCCGGGACCGGGCGGGCCGGCCAGGACGCGGTCCAGATCGGCAAAGACCGCCGTCGGAAGGTGCCCGCGGCGATAGCTGTCGATGCCCGGCGGGCCGCCGAGCTGCCACCGCACGTCCAGCACGACGGGATCCGGGTCATGGGCCAGGTCCGCGGCGAGTGCTTGAACGCTGACGAGAAGATCGCCGGAGCCAGTCATGCCGCTCGGAACAACAACGCCGGCACGAACTGCTCGGCGGATGTGAGGGAGCCGTGCATGCCGAACAGCGCCGACTCCCTCGGCTCCGCCTTCGTGGCCACCAGGGCGACGGAGCCCGCCGGAGCGGCCACGACATCGCCGATCCGGGCGGCCATGCCCTCGTCCACCGGGCCGAACCATCCTTCCTTAATGGCTTCTTCCCTGGACAGCACCCATGCGCGCTCGCCGAGCACCTCACGCCAGGCGGCCAGGACCTCCGCGGCGGCACCGGGGCGCGCGTACAGATGCCTAGCCCGCGGCTCGCCGCCGAGCAGGGCCAGCCCGGCCCGGAGCTCTGGTATCGCGTCTATGTCGAGCTTGTCCTCGGAGCCGATGTCCACCATGCCGTGGTCCGCCGTCACGTACAGGCAGGTCCCCGAGGGAAGCGCGCTCGCGAGCTGTTCGGCCAGCTTGTCTACGTGCGCCAGGTGGTTGTACCACGCGTCCGAGGCGACACCGAACACATGTCCGGTTCCGTCGAGATCACCGTGGTACACGCTCACATAGGCGCGCCCGTTCTCGTGCAGGGCGGTAGCGGCCTGAGCGGCCAGGGCCCCCATGCTGTCGGCAGGGCGGAAGTCCGCGCCGCGCATGATAGCGACGGTCAGCCCGGTGCCGCGGAACGAGCCTTGAGCCACGTGCACGGCCGCGATGCCGGCGTCAACAGCCCGCTCGTAGATCGTGGGCAGCGGCTGCCACCGCAGCGGATCGACCCGGGAGTCCCAGCGCAGCCCGTTGAGCAAGCGGTTCTCACCGGGAATTATGACCTGATAGCCGAGTAGCCCGTGCTGGCCGGGCGGCCGCCCGGTGCATATCGAGCCGAGGCTCGTGACGGTCGTCGAGGGGAATCCCGCCGTGATCGGCTTGGAGTTGCGTGCCAGTTCGGAAAGGAACGGCGCGGCGGCGGGGTGAGCGCGGAGCAACTCCCAGCCAAGCCCGTCCACGATCAGCAGGCACGCGCGTTGCGTTGGCGCCAGGCCGAGGACGTTCCGCGACTCCGGCGATTCTGGATCAAGGGATGCGAGGATCGACGAAGACAAATCAGCCAGGGTCGCCGCCCCATAGGACGGCACGATCGGCGAATGTCTCGGCTCGAGCGTCATACGGGAATCCTCATCTGCTACTCGTGGGTGCCACTCAGCGTTCTTGCCTCGGCATCAGCATCTTGCCGGAACATGCTGCCACTAGGCGGGTAACGGCGACAAAACGGGCCCTCAGCTAACACCCCATCGAGTCCTCAGCTGCCGCTGACCGCCGTAGCGTCGGAGAGCTCGCGCGCGAACCCGAGCAGTTGCCTGACGGCATCCTCACCGTCCGCGGCGCGGCTCACCCGCAGCGAGAAGTCATCGGCGGTGATGGTCCCGAGATAGCCGTGATCAGCCTCGCAGCTCTCATCTCCGCAATGCGCCGGCTCGAGTTCCAGGTGGGACAGGACATTCCAGCCGATGGTCAGCATGACCTCCGACGGTAGGGTGACGCCCGGCACGTAGGCCGCCGGGTCGGGAACGACCCGGCTCAGGGCCACGGATGAAATCTTGGCGAACCGGATCGCCTCCGTGCTTGTCTCCGCCCTCGGCCGGGTGTCTGGATCCTCGGCGGGATGCTCGTCGGTGTGTGAGTACACCAGCCGGGTAGGCGTGAGCGCCAGCACAGTCATGTGACGGCGCACCTCCATGCCCGGATCGAAGATCGCGTCGTGATGGACGACGTACGCCGTAACCGGCTCCGACCCGAGCGCCGAAGCAACCGCATCGGACACCAGACCGGGGTAATATCCGCTGTGCTCGATCGCGGCCCGCAGGCCATCGGTCATGACTCGCGTTTCCCTCATCCCCCCATCCTGCACCGTCCCGCCGGGTACTTCACCCACGGGACCGAATCTATCCCGGCGCGAAGACGGGCTCCGGCGCTCCCGGTGCTTCCGGCACAGTGATCCCGGCGAGGCGCAGAACGCGCTCCTCGGTCGGCTCCGGCCTGGCCATGGCGCTCGCACTCGGGGCGGGCCTGGGCTTACGCGGCTTTCTCGGCCCGGCCCCGCCGCCGCGGCCGCGGTAGATGATCAGGCCGTTCAGCGGGTCGGGCGCGCCGTCGAGGGCCGAACGCACCGCCGGAAGGGCACGGAACGCCTCCCACTGCTGGTCGGACTCGAAGAGGACCTCGAACACCACACCGTAGCGATGCTCGTGCCACTCCCAGGACATAGCCCCGAACGTGACAGCAGCCTCGGTGAGCTTGTCCTGGTAAGAGTCTTTCCAGCGGCGAGCTGGCAGCTCCGCCGCGTCGAAAACCTCGATCGACCACCACTCGGACACGCTTTATTCCACCGCCATCCGGTTGTGTCCTGGTCCCCTATTCAAGATAGTACGTCTTTCTCAGGTCTACCGATAGGCTCCTTCGCCATGAGATGGAATGGCCTGCGGCTGTCGGTGACCCTGCTCACCGTGATCCCGCTGCGCTTCGAGACGAAGGGCGATACGGCGTCGCCGCGGGCCACCGGGACACCAGCGACCCCGGTTCCATCGCCGTTGGCGCCGGCCACCGTGGCCGCGGCGATGGCCTGGGCGCCGGCCGTGGGGCTGCTGCTCGGCATCATCGCGGCCGCCATCCTGCTCGCCGTGGACCATCCGCTCGGGGCCGGCCCGCTGACCGCCGCAGTGCTCGCGGTGGCGACGCTCGCCGTTGCGAGCCGGGGGCTTCATCTCGACGGTCTCGCCGACCTAGCTGACGGCCTGGGCAGCGGCAAACCCGCCCCCGCCGCGCTCGCCATCATGCGCCGCTCCGACATCGGGCCGCTTGGCACGGTGACGCTCGTCCTGACGCTGCTTCTTCAGGTGGCGGCGCTCGGCCACGCGGAATCAGCCGGTCACGGCCGGGGAGTAGCCGCGCTGATTGCCGCGGCGGTCACCAGCAGGCTCGCGCTGACCTGGGCCTGCCGGCGGGGCGTGGCCGCGGCCCGGCCAGACGGGCTCGGCGCTCTGGTGGCTGGGTCGGTAAGCCCGGCGATCCCGGCCGTGACCACCCTGGCCGCGCTGACGGCGGCGGTCGCGGCGGTGGTGGTCTCCGCCACCGTTACCGGTGAGCCGCTCGGCTGGACCCTCCCGCTGGCTGTCATCGCGGGCCTGGGCGCCGCTTTCGTCCTGGAACGGCACGCCGTGCGCCGGCTCGGCGGCATCACGGGTGACGTCCTGGGCGCGCTCGCCGAGGTGGCGGCCACCGTCACCCTGGTGGTGGCCGCGATGGGCCCTCCGGCCTGAACCCGTGTTTCAATGGCGACAAGACCAAAGGGAGGCAGACCGCTGATGCCGCCGACGCACGAGGTTTTCAACCAGCCGCCCGCACTGACCGGATACGACGTCTCCGACGATCCGGCCATGCTGAGCGCGCTCCGCCGCGAGGGCGCCGCCTGGGCGCTGGAGGCCGTCCGGGACCTCGGCCGCCTGGCCGGATCGGCACAGGCGCAGGCACAGGGTCGTCAGGCGAAC
The DNA here is from genome assembly GCA_963758795.1 of uncultured Actinomycetes bacterium. Taxonomy (GTDB): domain Bacteria; phylum Actinomycetota; class Actinomycetes; order Streptosporangiales; family Streptosporangiaceae; genus Palsa-504. Next base: position 143,544 of record CAVWXG010000013.1, on the reverse strand, counting down.
GAGAACCCGCCGGTCCTGCGCACGCATGACCGCTTCGGCCATCGCATCGACGAAGTGGAGTTCCACCCGGCCTGGCACGAGTTGATGACCGTGGCCGTGCGGCACGGCTTGCACGCAGCGCCTTGGACCGACAAGCGTCCCGGAGCGCACGTGGCGCGAGCGGCGGGCTTTTATGTCTGGGGTGCGGCTGACGCCGGGCATTGCTGCCCGGTCTCCATGACCTATGCCATCGTCCCCGCGCTCCGGCACGCACCCGATCTAGCCCAGCGCTTCGAACCGCTGCTCGCGGCTCGGGAGTACGACGCCGGCCTGCGGCCACCCGACACCAAGCGAGGCCTGCTCGCGGGCATGTCCATGACCGAGAAGCAGGGTGGCTCCGATGTCCGGTCGAACACCACCCGGGCCGTCCCAGTGAAGGGCGACGGGGAGGCAGGCGGGGGAAGCTACCTGCTGACCGGGCACAAGTGGTTCACCTCGGCGCCGATGGGCGACCTGTTCATGGTGCTCGCGCAGGCGCCCGCAGGGTTGTCCTGCTTCCTGCTGCCCCGGGTCAGGCCCGACGGCAGCCGGAACGGCATGCACCTGCAGCGGCTGAAGGACAAGCTCGGCAACCGGTCGAACGCGTCGGCCGAGGTCGAGTACGACCAGGCCCTAGCCTGGCTGGTCGGCGAGGAGGGCCACGGTGTCCGCACCATCATCGAGATGGTGAACATGACCAGGCTCGATTGCGTGCTCGGCACGGCGACCGGGATGCGGGCCGCGCTCACGCTGGCCGCGCACGCAGCCGGCCACCGGACGGCCTTTGGCCGGAAGCTGGCCGACCAGCCGCTGATGGCCAGCGTGCTGGCTGACCTCGCGATCGAGTCAGAGGCGACGACGATGGCGGCGTTCCGGCTGGCCGGGGCGACCGACCGTGCGGCGGCAGGTGATGAGACGGAAGCCGCGTTCCGGCGTCTGGCGCTGGCGGCGAGCAAGTACTGGGTGTGCAAACGCGCCCCAGGACACGCGGCCGAGGCCCTCGAGTGCCTGGGCGGCAACGGTTACGTGGAGGAATCGGGGATGCCGCGGCTGTACCGCGAGGCTCCGCTGGCTTCCATCTGGGAGGGTTCGGGTAACGTCGCCGCGCTCGACGCGCTTCGCGCCCTGACCCGGCAGCCCGAGTCCGCCGAGGCCTTCTTCGCCGAGCTCGATCTGGCCGCCGGAGCGGACAGCCGGCTGGATCAGGCGGTCGGCCGGCTGCGGAAGGAGCTCAGCGACCCTTGCCAGGCCCGTGCTCGCTATCTCGCCGAAGGCATGGCGCTGGCCTTGCAGGGTGCCCTGCTGGTGCGGCACGGCGCCGCCGCGGTAGCTGACGCGTTTGTCGCGTCCCGCCTGGCCGACGGCTCCGGGGAGTTCAGGGGATGGGGGCACGCCTACGGCACGCTCCCCTCCGGCACCGACACAGCCGCTATTATCAGGCGCGCCACTCCGGACATCTGAACTGCCCTCAACCGGGCGAGCCTGAACACTAGCCATCAAGACTGAAGGCGGGCCTTGGAAGGCCCGCCTTCGGTGAAACGCACCTGGACCCGATGGCTCGGGCGTGGCTGCTGTGCCCTTCTATGGTCTTGCGGTCAGAGAAGGGCACAGCAGGGTGAAAAGTACGAAGTCACGAGCAGGAAAGTCTGCGGAGAGACCCTGGTCCGGTGCCCAGAAAACATGATGCTCCCATCCGGTTACCCGCCAAGATCGACCGTACGTCGGACTAGTTACCCGTAGCCGCCCGGAACCTGACGACCAATTCAGCTGGTACGCGACCGCGATCCTTGACTTCGATACCCTGCGCCTTAGCCCACTCACGAACCTCCGTGGTGTTAAGACCGCTGGCTGCTGCCCTGCGCCCGCTCCGGGCTGGCCGCCGGGCCGCGCCACCACTACTCCGCCGTGCGGCGTCAACATATCGGGCCAGCGCTTTGCGCAGCGCCTCAGCATGCTTCGCGTTCAGGTCAATCTCGTACTCCGCACCATCCAGCGCAAAGCGGACGGTCCCCTCGGCCTCGCTGCCATCGATGTCATCGATGAACAAGGTTTGTATCTTCTGAGCCACGTGTACTCCGTTCCACTCGTTGAATAGTATATAAGCGTAGACGATCGACACACGATAAGGTCGCAGCAGCCCCCCATTTACATTGCGCGCCGTTCGCCGAACGTTGCCAGTCACTTCCCGCGATGAAGCGGGCGACTGCGGGCGAAGTAACCAACAGTGCGCGACCGCACACCTTAAGCCGCAGGCGTAGTCCGGCTCAGGCCGCACTTGGACTACGTTACGAGGCCACCGTCTTTGCCGTCATGCCAGAAACTGACCATCGCTTGACCGGCGTCGTATTGCCCGGTAACCGGGTGAACTTAAGACCTCGGCGCCAGCCCGGTATGCGGACTCGCAGCAACTGCGCACGCGATTGCGGAGTATCTGACATGCGGTCTTGTCACTTCGAATTTTGCCGAGCCGAACGTTCAGAACGATCCGGGCCCAAGGCCTCCTGCCGGTTCTTTCACGCCGTGGGCCGCGGCACATAGCACGGCCGTAGCCGCCGCGGAGCCGACACGGCGACACGGGACGAGCGCGGAACACCTCGGGACAGCCGCTTCTTTAGGCAGGTCAGACCGCCTCCAGAGCTCTCTTTGGTCCGCAAGCAGCGATCACGCGCCAGGCCGCGTAGACCTCTTCGGCAAGATGACTAATCTGGTTAAGGGAGGATAACTGATTCTGCGTCGTTAGGATTTCGGCTACCTTGCCGTCTTTGCAGCGCCCGACGGCAAAGTCTCGTACTTCGACCGGCTGCCAGGAGGCTCGGCACCCGCATGAGCCGGTATGCGTTCCACATAATACGCGTCGCGTCACGATTTATCGTCCGCTGAGAACGCGTCTTGATACCTGCTGTGAGATCGGGGAAGCCGGTCAGTCGCGCTTGTATCGTTGCGTTTCGGCCCTGTTACGCCAACAAGGGTTCCATTGGCTCTGGTCGCCGCGCCGAACAGATCAGCGGCCAGCGCGATATTCCCGTCCCGCCCTCGGCGAACCACCGCCGAGCCATGTCCATCTCCTGTTGGCTAGTGACTGACTAGCCATGTGCTTTCCGTTCCGGTAACGACCGAGCGATCGGCGCTGTCCCGCGGACGAGCCTATTTAGCAAGGTTATCCGCGGACCCCGTCCGCGCGCTCGGGTCACCTTACCGCGGTGACGCCGGGCCGAACGTCACCGGCCCGGGGGCTCACGCCAGGGATGACCGCCGCCGGCTGAGCTGTCTGACTGCCGATCCCGCAGTTCCTGCCAGGTCTTGCCGGTGCGAATACTCTGCGGCCGCTCGGCCACGATATCTGATCCTGAACGCGCGTCGGCATCGCGGACCTAAAGCTGGCTGGCCGCCTACGCCGGGCCCGGGCCCGGGCCCGGCGTAGGCTTGATATGCAGCCGTGAGGCCGACGGCCGTGAGCGCTACTCCGCACCAACCAGGGAGTCGATTATGGGCATCTTTTCCTGGCTTTCGCGCTGGCGGGCAGATCCTCCGGAGCAGCACAGCTTGGTGCTCCGGGACCCAGGAGACGACCCGGAGCTCGAGGAGATGAGGCGGGACGCCGCCGCGGACGTCGCCGAGTTGGAGCAGGACCGCTGGTCCTTGGGCCGCGACGCCCCGGACCAGGACGATGGCCTGTAACCCAGGCGCCCGCCCGCCATGGTGGGGCGGGCGACGGCCAACCGGGCGCGGGCCTCACGGGCCGGTGTCACAATGACCTATGGACCTTGAGGCTTTCGAGCTGGTGCTGTTGCGCACCCCGGATAATGCTCCGGCTTATGATGACGCCGAACTCGAGCGCATCCAGAAGGAGCACCTGGCGCACCACGCCACGTTGCGTGCCACCGGTCAGGTGGTGACGAACGGCCCCCTCCGTGACCAACCAGATCAAGCCCTGCGCGGGCTGACCTTCTACCGCACCGGCTCCCTGGAACGCTCCCGTGAACTCGCCGAGGCCGACCCCGCGGTCCGGGCCGGGCGGCTCGCCGTCGAGATCATGACCTGGTACTGCCCGCCCGGGACGATGAGCAAGCCCGGGCGGGCCGTCACGCTGTAGGCCGGCGACGCTCCGCACCCGGCCGGGCCCCGGCGCGAAGAGCCACTACGGGCAATCCGAAAGTTACGAAGCTGTGACCGGTAAGAAGGCGGCCTTACGAGCCGCTCAGCCGGTCTTTAACCAGGGGCGCGCGGTGGAAAGACGCGCCGCACGTCACAGTAGCCTGAAGTCGTCGTTGGTGGGGAGAGCACATGCCGAGCAGCCGTCCGGACCGGAACGCTTCCGCGCATCAGCCCGGATCGGCGCGAGGACCTCAGCCGCCCGCCCGCACCGGCCTGCATACCGCGCGGGGCCGCGCCGGGCGTGCCGTTCACCGGGCCGGAACCCTCCGCACCGCAGCTCTCGCACTCACCGGCCTCGCACTCACCGGCCTCATACTCGCCAGCGCCGCGTCCTCCTCCGCCCTGGCTGCTCCGGTACCGGCGACCACGCGTCCGGCCAGTCCGGCCTGGGAGATCGTGAAGCAGGTGCACAACGGGCCGTTCGGCGGCTTTACCGCCGTCATCGCGGTCGGCCGCACCGGCGGGTGGGCCTTCAACCAGGGCACGGCGCCCACCGCCTGGCGACGCAGCGGATCGACCTGGACGCAGGTGCCGTTCCCCGGCAAACCCAACGAGGTCGTGGTCGCGGCCGGGGCCGCAGCGCCCGCCGATGTCTGGGCGTTCACCGCTTCAGGAGCACAATCGCGGGCGCTGCAGTGGAACGGCCGCACCTGGACTGTGCAGCGATCCTTCGCCCAGCAGATCGGCGGGGCCGTGGTCATCAGCAGCGGCGACATCTGGGTCTTCGGCCAGCCGTACTTCCCCGGCACCGGTCTCGGCGCCTGGCACTACAACGGCCACACCTGGTCCGGGGTGGCCTCCGGCGACGGGCTGCAAGGCGGCAGCGCGCTGTCGGCGAACAGCATCTGGGCGGTCGACGGCTCAGACGTCGCCCACTGGAACGGATCCACTTGGTCCCGCACCTCGGTGTCGCATCTGCTTCCCCCCAAGCAGGAACTCAACGACCCGATGCTCACCGGCATCTTCGCGCAGTCCGCGAATAGCGTCTACGCCATCGGCAACGGCGGCCGCCAGGACGAAGGCGGCCCGCTGGTCATCCTGCACTGGAACGGTCACCAGTGGTCGAAGGTGGCCGGAGGCAACTACGGATTCGGGACCCAGCCGCTTCAGCAAGCCAGTTCCGACGGCCACAGCGGCCTGTGGCTCCCCATGCCCGGCGTGGACGGCCAGAAGTCCTACTTGCTGCACTACACTCCCGGCCACCCGCTGGCCGAGGCGTCGCTGCCGGACGGGCCGGGCGGGATCAGCATCGAGGCCGTGGCGCTGATCCCAGGCAGCGCCGATCTGCTCGCCGGGGGGGACACCCACGCCTCCGACGAGCCCGGCACCAACGTGGTCGCGGTCCTGCTGCAGTACGGCATCTGAGCGTGCTCCGGAACTCCGGCCACCGGCATGTCGCACTGTTCCGGTGGCTCGCACCCGTGCCCGTTTTGGTCGAAAAATACGCCACGGTGCGGCCATGTAATTACCGTACGTGCGAGGTGGGCGCTGGCTTGCTTGCAGGCTGTAACGCCGCTAGCGTGCCAGCATGGCAGCGGACGGGCGGCGGCACGTAATCGCGATCGGCGGCGGCATGCTCGTTTCCGACCACAAGGTGCCCCGGCACATCGACTACGCCCTGCGGCTGACCGGACGGCCCGACCCCCGGATCTGCGTGCTGAACACGGCGGGCGGCGACGACCCGCGGTGGGCACTGCTGATGTACGACCGATTCGCCGGGCATCCGGCCCGGGTCAGCCATCTGGCCTTGTTTCCCATGCCCAACGTCGCCGACCCCGAGGACCTGCTGCTGTCGCAGGACGCGATCTTCGTCGGAGGCGGCAGCGTGGCGAACATGCTGGCCGTCTGGCGGGTACACGGGCTCGACGTCATCATGCGCAAGGCCTGGCAGGCGGGCATCGTGCTGGCCGGTTCAAGCGCCGGGGGAATCTGCTGGTTCGAGGGGGGGACTACGGATTCGTTCGGGCGCGAGCTGCGAGCGTTCACGGACGGGCTCGGGCTGCTGGCCGGCAGCTACTGCCCGCACTACGACTCCGAACCGCGCCGCAGGCCGCTGTACCACCAGCTGATCGCGGACGGCACGTTGTCCTCCGGCATCGCCTGCGACGACGGCGCGGCGGCGCACTTCACCGACGACACGCTCACCGAGCTGATCGCCGACCGGCCCGGCGCCAGCGCGTACCGGGTCGAGGGGCTGGCATCGGTAATTGACGAGACCCGGCTCGACACCCGGTTTCTCGGCGCCGCCTAGCCCTTAGGCCCGGCGGTGGCGTGAGGGCGGCGACCGCCACGGCGTCGGGGGCAATGCGATTCGCTTGTTTGGGCATTTCGCACTATCGCCCGCCAGCGCAAGCCGCCGGCGGCGGAAGGCCGGAAAGTCGGCTCATGCCCTACGATCAGCAGGATGACGGTCACACTGCTTACCAGCCAGTCCGCGCCGACGACGACCGACGCCGATATCCTCGTCATCGGAGTGTTCCAGGGTACCGATGGCCCTGTTCCCACGCTGGGTACTGATGAAATCGACCTGCTGGCGGCCCTGACCGCGCTCGGCGCGACGGGCAAGCCCGAGGAACTCACCAAGGTTTACACGGCCGGCCGCCTGAGGGCCCCGGTCATCCTCGCCGTGGGCCTCGGCCCTGAGCCGAAGGACTCCGGCCAGGAGGGGGCCGAGCGCCAGGCCTACACCGAAAGGCTCCGTCGCGCCGCTGGGGTCGCGGCGCGCGAGCTCATATCCAGCCGGGCCAAGCGCGCTTCCATCGCTCTCCCCGACGGGCAGGCCGACGAGGCCGAGCCGGTGGCGCTCGGCGCGCTGCTCGGCAGCTATACCTTCCGTAAGTACCGGACGACCGCGAACGCGGCGGGTGACGTCGAACTGATCGTGCACACCACGCACGATGACGCCGTGAACCGGGCCAGGATCCTGGCCGAGGCGATGACGCTGGTCCGGGACCTGGTCAACACGGCCCCCGCCGACATGGTGCCCGCCGACCTGGCCGCGGCGGCCGAACAGGTGGCGGCCGAGCACAACCTGGGCGTGCAGGTGCTCGATGAGAACGGGCTCGCCAAGGAAGGCTTCGGCGGCATCCTCGCGGTGGGCATGGGCTCCGTACACCCGCCTCGGCTGGTCCGGCTCGAGTACACCCACCCAGACGCTGTCCGCACCGTAGTGTTCGCGGGCAAGGGCATCACGTTCGACTCGGGCGGCCTGTCGCTCAAGCCGCCGAAGGCGATGGAAACGATGAAGGCCGATATGAGCGGTGCCGCGGCCGTCCTGGCCGCGGTGCAGGCCATCGCCGAGCTCGGTGCCGCGGTGAACGTGATCGGGTATCTTCCGCTCGCCGAGAACATGCCGGGCGGCGGCGCGCAGCGGCCATCCGATGTCATCACTATCTACGGCGGCAAGACCGTGGAGGTGCTGAACACCGACGCCGAGGGCCGCCTGGTGCTCGCCGACGCCCTGGCCCGCTCTGGAGTCGACGGGCCCAGCCTGCTCGTCGACGTGGCTACACTGACAGGGGCGCAGACCGTTGCGCTCGGCAACCGCACGGCCGGGGTCATGGCCAGTGACGATGCACTGGCCGCGGCGGTCGCAGACTCGGCGAAACGGGCGGGTGAGGCTATGTGGCCGATGCCACTGCCCGAGGATCTCCGCAAGGGGCTCGAGTCAACGGTCGCGGACATCGCGAACGTGTCCAGTGACCGCAGTGGCGGCATGCTCGTGGCCGGGTTGTTCTTGCGCGAGTTCGTGCCGGCCGGAGTCCGCTGGGTACATCTGGACATCGCCGGCCCAGCCTTCAATGACGGCGGCTCGTACGGCTACGTCGCCAAGGGCGGCACCGGGGCCGCCGTGAGGACTCTGGTGCAGATCGCGACGGATGTAGCGGAAGGCAAGCTTGCGGCACTTGGGTCCGGCCCGGCTGATGGCAAGTGAAATGATGAAGATTGGGTAAGCCGACTAAGGCTGACTAAGGAGGCTTGAGGGGTGGCAGAGGGCATCGGCAGCTATGACATCGTCGTGCTCGGCGGCGGGAGCGGCGGGTATGCCTGCGCGCTACGCGCGGCCGAACTCGGCAAGCGCGTAGCGCTGATCGAAAAGGACCGGGTGGGGGGGACCTGCCTGCACCGCGGCTGCATCCCGACCAAGGCGCTGCTGCACGCGGCCGAGATCGCCGATTACGCCAGGGACAGTGCCTCCGTCGGCGTCCGGTCCACCTTTGAGGGCATCGACGTGCCCGGCGTGCAGTCCTATAAGGACGGCGTGGTGGACCGGCTCTGGAAGGGCCTGCAGTCCACGATCGCGAGCAGGAAGATCGATACCATCGAGGGACACGGACGGCTGGAATCGCCGCATAGTGTCCGGGTCGGCGACACCATCTACGAGGCCGAGGACATCGTGCTCGCGACCGGATCGCAGCCGCGGAGCCTGCCCGGCCTCGACATCGACGGCGAACGCGTGATCACCTCGGACCAGGCGCTCAAGCTGGACCGGGTCCCTGAGTCGGTCGTCGTCCTGGGCGGCGGTGTGATCGGAGTTGAGTTCGCGAGCGTATGGCGGTCCTTCGGGGCCGAGGTCACGATCGTGGAGATGCTGCCGCAGCTGGTGCCGCTGGAGGACGAGACCAGCGCGAAGCTGCTGCAGCGGGCGTTCCGGCGCCGCGGCATCCGCTTCGAGCTTGGCGCCAAGTTCGAGTCGGTCAAGCACACCGACACCGGAGTTACGGTCACGCTTGAGGGCGGCAAGACGATCGACGCCGACCTGCTGCTGGTCGCGGTCGGCCGCGGGCCCGTCTCCGACGGCCTCGGCTACCAAGACGCCGGCGTGGTCATGGAGCGGGGTTTCGTCAAGGTGGACTCGGTCTGCCGCACGAGCATCCCGTCGATCTCCGCGGTCGGCGATCTCATCAACACGCCGCAGCTCGCGCACGTGGGGTTCGGGGAGGGGATTCTGGTCGCGGAGCGGATCGGCGGCCTGCCGGTCACGCCGATCGACTATGACGGCGTGCCGCGGATCACCTACTGCGACCCGGAGGTGGCCTCGGTCGGCATCACGTCGACGCAGGCCACCGAGCGAGGGCTGAAGACCGTGGAGTTCAACTACTCGCTCGGCGGGAACGGCCGGAGCGTGATCTTGCAGACGCAAGGCTCGGTCAAGGTGATCGCGATCTCCGAGGAAGACGGTCCCGGCCGCGTGGTCGGCATCCACATCGTCGGCGGCCACGTCGGCGAGCTCATCGCGGAGGCTCAGCTCATCTACAACTGGGACGCCGAACCCTCTGACGTGGCTCAGCTCATCCACCCCCATCCCACCCAGTCGGAGGCGATCGGCGAGGCGATGCTCGCGCTGGCCGGTAAGCCTCTGCACGTACACGCCTAGGAGTCACGGGAATCATGTCGGTCTCCGTATCCATGCCGCAGCTCGGAGAGAGCGTCACCGAGGGCACCGTTACGCGCTGGCTGAAGAAGGAAGGCGAGCGCGTGGAGGTGGATGAGCCGCTCCTTGAGGTGTCGACGGACAAGGTGGACACCGAGATCCCCTCACCCGCGTCCGGGATCTTGCGCGGCATCGCGGTCGATGAGGACGAGACGGTCGCCGTGGGCGCCCAGCTCGCCGTGATCGAGGACAGCGAGACCAGCGGGTCCGCGCCGGAGGCGGCAGATGACTCGCCTCCGGCCGCCGCCGAGCCCGAGCCACCCGCGGCCGCACAGGAGGAACCCTCTCCCGCGGTCAGCTCGGACGGCTCGCAGCCCAACTACGCACCGCCGGCCGAGGCTGTGGGTCGGACCCCGCAGGCTAGGCCCGCGCCGTCGGCCCCGTCCGGCCAGACCCCCGGCTATGCTCCGCCGCCCGCCTACGGCCAGCCGCCCTCTTACGGCCAGCCGGCGCCGCAGGCCGAGGCCCCGCAGACGGCCGGTGAGTCCGCGCCGAGCCAGCCGTCTGCGCCGCCCGGCCAGAACGGATCGGCATCTTCGCCAGGTTCTCCGGCCGAGGCCACGTCAGCCGAGGACTATCCGCCGCCCACGCCGCTGCCAACCGACGGCGAGACACCTTACGTCACCCCGCTCGTCCGCAAGCTCGCGGCCGAGCACGAGGTGAATCTGGACGAGGTCGCCGGAACCGGGGTCGGCGGGCGCATCCGCAAGCAGGATGTCATCGAGGCGGCCCGCACGCAGCGGGCCGCACAAGCGCAACAGGCCGCACAAGCGCAACAGGCCGCACAAGCGCAACAGGCCCAGAGCCCTCAGTCAGCCCAGGAAACGCAGCCTGCGCCCACTGGGCAGGGCGCCGCCCGCTCCGCGCCCGCGCGTCGGGCCGTTGTTCCTTCCTCGCTGCGCGGCACGACCCAGCGCATGACCAGGCCCCGTCAGGTGATCGCGCAGCGAATGGTCGAGTCGCTGCACGTCTCGGCGCAGCTCACCACGGTGGTCGAGGCCGACGTGACGGCCATCGCCAGGCTGCGCGAACGGGCCAAGGGCGATTTTGAGGCCAGGGAAGGCGTCAAGCTGACGTTCCTGCCGTTCTTCGCGCTCGCTGCCGTCGAGGCGCTGAAGGTCCATCCGAAGCTCAACGCCGTGATCGACGGAGATCAGATCACCTACCACGACGCCGAGCATGTCGGGATCGCGGTCGACACCGAACGCGGGTTGATGGTCCCGGTCATCCACAGCGCGGGCGACCTGAACATCGGCGGCCTGGCGCGCAAGATCGGGGATCTCGCGCAGCGTACGCGATCGGGGCAGGTCGGTCCGGATGAGCTGGCCGGCGGCACGTTCACGCTGACCAACACAGGCAGCACGGGCGCGTTGTTCGACACCCCGATCATCAACCTGCCACAGGTCGCGATCCTCGGCACGGGAACCGTCGTCAAGCGGCCCGTCGTGGTCGACGACCCTGCCCTCGGCGAGGTGATCGCGGTGCGCTCGATGGTGTACCTCGCACTCACCTACGACCACCGGCTGGTGGACGGGGCCGACGCGGCCCGGTTCCTCACTACGGTAAAAAACCGGCTCGAAGAGGGGGCCTTCGAAGCAGAACTAGGCCTCTAGCCGCCGGTGACGCTGACGGCAGAGCTCCGGAACGCATGAAGGTCGCGATAACCGGCTCGTCCGGGCTCATCGGCACCGCGCTCGTGGCTAGTTTGCGCGCTAGCGGCCACGAGGTCATCAGGCTGGTCCGCCGGCCCGCGCGGTCAGCCGACGAGGTCCGGTGGGATCCGCGCGCGGCCGACGCGGGCTTCAACCCGTCCAGTCCCGCCGAGCTGAACGGGCTCGGTGCTTGCGTACACCTGGCCGGGGCGGGCGTCGCGGACCACCGCTGGACGGCCAGGTACAAGGCGGAGATCAGAACGAGCCGGGTGCTCGCCACCCGAGCGCTGGCGGGCGCGCTCACCAAGCTCAGCTCGCCGCCGGACACCCTGGTGTCCGGCTCGGCCATCGGCTGGTACGGAGATACCGGCGGACGCGAGGTCGATGAGTCCGCGCCTGCCGGGAAGGCCTTCCTCTCCCGGGTGGTCGAGGACTGGGAAGCGGCCGCCAAGCCGGCCGCCAACGCGGGTATCCGCGTCGTGCACCCCCGCACCGGGCTGGTTCTGGCCGCGGGCGGCGGCATACTCGGCCGGTTGCTCCCGGCGGCCAGGCTCGGGGTGTGCCCAAGATTCGGTTCGGGTCACCAGGTCATGAGCTGGATTTCACTGACGGACGAGGTCAACGCGATCCGTTTCCTGCTCGACCACAAAGACGTCAGCGGCCCGGTGAACCTGACATCCCCCGCCCCGGCCACCGACTCCGAGTTCACCGCCGCCCTGTCCGCTGCCGTCGGCCGCCGCGACCTGCCCTGGCTCCGCGTACCTGCCCCGGCGCTGCGTCTAGGCCTCGGCGAGGCCGCTAGCGAGCTGCTGAACAGCGCCTGCGTAACCCCCACGCGCTTGCTGGAAGCCGGCTACGAGTTCCGCTACCCCACCGTCGCCGAGGCCCTGTCCACCGAGCTCTCCCCACGCTGACTCATGCTCGCCGTTGGCTTCTGCCCGCCGTTGGCTTATCGCCCGGCAGTGGCTTATCGCCCGGCAGTGGCTTATCGCCGCCGCTGGCTTATCGCCCGGCAGTGGCTTATCGCCCGGCAGTGGCCGATGCGTGGGGCGCCGTCTCTGCCTCTGGCGGCAGCCACTTGATGGGCAGCGGCGGACGCTGGAGCCCCTTCTCGATCGCCTGCCCGATTTCGCGAATGATGCCGACCGCATCGGTCTTGATGCGCTTGGGCGGGAAGTGCAGCGGGAAGATGCCGTGAGCAATCAGTCTGTCGTGCCGCTCAGTGGTGCGGTCCTGGTCCTTGGCCGCGAGATGATAAGCGCGGGAGTCGATTTCCGCGGCCACCCCGGCCTTCTCCCACCAGGCGTCGACGGTAGCGATGAACGTGCCGTCGGCGTCGAAAAGCCGCGCGTTGAATATCGGTCGTGGCAAACCAGAACGCAAGATCAGCCGACGGAATTCACCCTCGGCGACCGACCTGACGCCGTCGCCCACCTCGGCAAGGGCCTCGCGTAGCAAGGCTGAGCCTGCCGATGGCCCCGACTCGAGCTCGGCGGTCAGCTCCGCCACCGTGCAGGCCCGGCGCTGCACCGCCTCGCAGACGACCGCACGGACGTCATCGAACCGCGCCATCGAGCGGGCCGCGTCGGCTACCGCCCGCGGAACCATCGTGAAGCGGATCTTGCCGGTGACGAGCAGCCGCTCCGGTATTCGCCTCGTGCGATGGATACGGACAAACGCAGCGTTCTGCCGCTTGCAGTTCCACGGAATCAGCACGTCCACCACATCCGGCCCGGGCGAGCGCAAGTGGTTACGCCGCACCGCGGCCACCCCGGTAATCACGCTGCCCTGACCGGCATAAAGCAGCGCAGCGATTTCCCGCTCATCCTGAGTCACGGTTCCGGTGACGCCGAGGTAGACGCCAGGGAGAAGCCGCTGCCAGGGACCCGATTGCGTGATCCGGAACTGCAACGCGCTTCGGGACATTCCACAGGCGGTTGCCTGCGCTCGCGAGACAACAAGATGTTGCTCCTGCAAGATGCGGTTCAGGCGAGCGCCGTCGAATTCGGACTTTCGTGGCATGCGCACAGCCTGTCACCCCACACTGACAAAACGGCGTCTCTCCATCCTCCAGCAGCCGCCTCCAATCGGGTCGGTGGGCCCCCGTACACGTAAGAGCATGCTCGGGGGGCCACCGACTCCGTTGAGGAGGGGGACGCGGCAACGGCTGGCAGGACGGGCTGTCGGGCGGACTGCTAGGGGGGTGGGGTCGCTGTGGGGGTCGGGGAAGGAGAGGCGGGGGGGGACGCGTCCGGGGTCGGAGTGGGGGTGGGAGTGGTCAGGGTGGTGGACGGGGAGGGGGTGGGGGAGGTGGTCAGGATGGGGGACGGGGAGGTGGTCAGGGTGGGGGACGGGGAGGTGGTGGGTGAGCTCGAGGGGGTGGCGAGGGCCGACGTGCCTTGGGCGGGGCCGACCAGGTTCGGGGTCTGGACGGGATGGTGGCCGGTGAATAGGAGGGCGAGGGCCGCGATCACGACGCCGAGGACGGCGACGGCTCCCCCGGTTGCCATCCCGGCGGCGAAGGCGCGGCGGTCACGGCGGTACTCGGTGGTCCGCCGGTCGCGCAGCCAGGCCGGCAGCGATGCCCTGCGGGCGGCCCAGCTGTTGACCGGGGCCGCCGCCATGCCGAGGGTGGGGACGAGCAGCAGCCCCGCGAGCAGCGGCCCGCTCAGCTCGGTGGCCTTGGTCAGCGCGGCCGCGATGCCGAGGAATCCCAGCAGCGCGAGCGAGGACTCGGCCCAGTTCGAGCGCAGTGCCTCCCACCATCTGGTCTGCTCGCTGGTCTTCGGGGTGCGCAGGAAGGCTGCCTTGCGCGCGAACAAGGCGAGCACGGACGCGCGCGCCACCACCAGCGAGGTGGACTGCCAGATGAAAAACGCGCCGAGGGCCTCTCGCCACGACGCGCCGGTGCCCCGGCGCAGCAGGGCCACCGCACGCACGAGCCCGAGCAGCACCAGCACCGGCACGGTGCCGACTAGGAACAGGGTGAGCTTGCGGAACAACTGGCCTCCCCCGGTAGCCAGGTTGAACGCCCCGGCCAGCAGGAAGATCAGGAACAGCAGGCCGAGCAGGTCCCCGTACCACTGCACGGCGCCGGCCAGGTAGGCCCACCGCTGCCCGTTGCTGAGGTGATTCTCCCGGCCCTGGCGGCCCGGAATCATCGAGCGCCAGTGCATGCGCAGGAGCTGGATGCCGCCGAAGCACCACCGGTACCGCTGGCCCTTCAGCGCCTCGAACGTCAGCGGCATGATCCCGTGGCCCCACGACTGGTCCGCGTGCAGGCCCGACCAGCCCGCCCGTAGCAGCCGGAGGGACATTTCGGCGTCCTCGGTGATACACCATTCGTCCCAGCCGCCGAGTTCATCGAGGGCTACCCGCCGGATCAGGCCCATGGTGCCGGCGAAGATGGCCCCGTCGTGCTCGTTGCGGGAGGGCTGGGAGACGGCGAAGAAGTATTTGTAGGAGTAGTAGAGCCGCCGGTAGTACCGCGCGTATTGCCAGTCCCGGTAGTCCTGCGGTGACTGGACAAAGCCGATCCACGGATCGGCGAACGCGGGAACGCAGCCGCGCAGGAACCCGGGCTCGATCTGGTAATCCGAGTCGACAACGCCGATGACTTCGGCCTCCGGCGAGGTGAGCTTGCGCAGCGCGTAGTTCAGCGCCCCTGACTTATACCCCGGCCAGTCATCTAGGTGTACGAACGTGACCCCATGCCGTTCGCACCAGGCCTCCACCGGGCGCCACAGCTGTTCATCGTCGGTGTTGTCGTCGATGAGGATGACCTCGTACCGGGGGTAGTCGAGGCGGAGCAGCGAGCGCAGCGTCTGAATGACCATGTCTGGCGGCTCGTTGTGCGCGGGAACGTGCAGGCTGACCATGGGCAGATCGCTATCCGGTACCTTGAGCGGGGTGGTCGGCGTGATCCGCCGCCGCCAGTGCTCCGTGCCGAGCGCGTCGCAGATCTCCCACAGGTAGGCGCAGCTCAGCAGGGCAGCGAATACCTCAAGCAGCCAGAGCACCAGCCCGCCCGCCGTGCTGGCGGCCCCGAGGTGGCTGTCGAAGGTCCACTCGAGCGCGTATACCAGGTACACCACGAACAGGAACACGCTCGAGGCCCAGCACATGTGGGCGCGGGCGGACCATCCCCTCGTCACGGGCATCCAGACCAGGCTGGCGAACACCAGCCCCGCGACGCCGGCCGACAGGTTGTGCGAGGAGACCCCAAGCACCCGCAGGATGACCGCCACCACCATGGCCAGCAGGACCGTGCCGATCACGGCCAGCGTGAAACGCCGGGCCGCGGGCCAGGCACCGGCCGTCTGCGCGTACTGCCGCGCGGGCAGGAACAGGGCCGCCGACCCCAGCGGCGCGGCCACGATCCCGGCCAGCAACATTGCCTGAAGCATGAAGCCTCACCACCGCGTCCTGCGCCCGGTCCATTCCGCTGCCGCGGCTGCCCGCACAATAGTGGGTCAATCATGACAGGACGGACATGAGGGGGCAGCAGGAATCGGCTGGTTCGGCAGGAGCAGGCGGAGGGGCAGTGGCTGGGGGATGGTCAGCTTCCGGCTGACTCCAGGACGATGTCGAAATCCGCCATCCAGAACGATCCGGTGAGGCCGTACCTGGCGGCCTGCTCCGGATCATCGACGGAGGTGAACTCCTTGATCAGGCTCTTCTTAACCGCGAATACCGCGTCCGACTCGATGTATGGGCTGCCCGCGACGAAGATGTGCGTGGTCAACGGACGGTGCCCGGGAGCGGTGACGATGAAATGAATATGCGCCGGACGGAACGGGTGCCGCTTGGTCGCGTTCAGCAGCGCCCCGACTGGGCCGTCGGTGGGTATCGGGTAATAGCTCGGCACGATGGTGCGGAACCAGAAGGACCCGTCCGCAGCCGCGGTGAACAGACCGCGGCCGTTGGCTCGCGGCTGCACGTCCGGTTGCTGGACGTCATAGAACCCCTGGTCGTTGGCCTGCCAGACGTCGAGCTCGGCACCGGGCAGGGGCGAGCCGTCGACGGAAAGCACCCGGCCGCGGACGACGCACGGCGCGGGCGTCCCAACGAGATCGATGGTGTCGCCGAGCTCGCGGCGGGGGGACTTCACCACGTGGAAAGGGCCGAGCACGGTGGATTCCGTGGCGCCGCCGGTCCGGTTGTTGATCGTCTCCACCAGCATGGAAATGCCGAGCACATCGGAAAGCAGGATGAATTCCTGCCGTTCGTCATCACATTTCTGGCCGGTCGCGGTGAGGAACTCGATCGCCTGCTCCCACTCCGCGATCGTGGGCTCGGTGTCCCTGACGAAGGCGTGCAGGTGTCTGACCAAGCTGTTCAGCAGCTCACGCAGCCGCGGGTCCGGGGTTTTCGCGAAGCTCTCGATGACCGCGTCGGCGGCTGTTTCCTCGGTGAAGTCAGTGGCCATGGCCGACAGGGTAAGTCCCAGGCCGTCCGCAGCGCTAGCCACCGGGCGGCGGTGGCGTTCCCCGCCGGGCCACGTCGGAGACCAGCCCGAGGTGGCGAAGCTTGTCGGGGTTGATTACCGACCTGATCGCCTGCACCAGGCCATCGGCGATGTCGAGGGCGAAGACGTTGATGACCCGGCTTTCCGCGTCGTAGGTGACCGCCCCTGGCTGGCCGTTGACCCACGCCAGTTCCAGGCGTGCGCCCAGCTTCGGTCCCCGGCGGGCCAGCCCGAGCATGAACCGGGCTACCTGCTGCGGACCCTGGAACGGCCTGGCCGTCGCCCAGGCCTTCCCGCCGCCGTCGCCGACCATGACCACGTCCGGAGCGAGCAACTCGAGCAGGGCGGCCAGGTCGCCGCCCTCGGCGGCGGCGAAGAACCGGCGGGCCACCTCGTCGCGCTGCTCATGTGAGGCCTCGAAGCGGGGCCCCTTGACGCCGGTCCGGCCTTCATCGACGTGGTGCCGGGCGCGGGTGAGGATCTGGCGGCAGTTCGGCTCGGACTTGCCCGTGATCTCCGCGATCTCCCTGTAGTCGTAGCCGAACACCTCATGGAGCAGGAACACGGCGCGTTCGGTCGGTGACAGGGTTTCCAGTAGGACCAGGAAGGCCATGGACAGGGAGTCGGACATTTCCGCGTGCTCGGCTGGATCCGGCTCGCGGCCCGCGATGAGCGGTTCGGGCAGCCAGGCCCCCACGTAGGACTCGCGCCGGACCCGCGCCGACCGCAGGTGGCTGATCGCCAGCCGGGTAGTGACCGTAGCCAGGTACGCCTTGGGTGAGGTGATGCTCACCCCATCGCGCAGGACCCGGGTCAGCCGCAAGAAGGCCTCCTGGACGATGTCCTCGGCATCGCCGACGCTGCCGGTCATCCGGTAGGCGATCGAGAACATCAGCGGGCGGTATCCGGTGTAGTCGCTCGTCTCCACGCTTGCCTCCTGAAGATCTTCCGATCTCCTAAGGACGAAGGACGATCCTCGGCTGTGACATCTGCGGCTAGCTGCCTGAGCCGGTCGGGCAGCGCCTCCTCGAGCCCGTCCGCGAACAGGGGGATGCGCCACAGCGGCGGCGGTGACCCGGCGACGCCGCTCAGTTGCATCACGATCTGGATGGTGACCCGGACCAGGCGCCCCGCGCTGGCGAACATCAGGAAGGCGAGCGGAAGCTCGACAAGCACCGCCGAGACAACACTCGTGGTGAAGCCGCGCGAGCCGAAATCCAGCGTGATGTCGAACCACGCGTCACACACAAGCAGCGTGCCCGTGGTGATCATCAAAAAGACGACGATCTGGCGCTGATGCCAGGCCGCCCAGCCGACCGCGGCGAACCCAGCCAGCTCAGCGAGGTCCAGCCCGACCCACACGGTCCGCCAGTCATCCGAGGTGTAGTGCCCGGGCAGGGTCAGGATGAGGATCGCGATCCAGCCGGCCAGGACAATGCAGCACCCCATCGTGAACAGCAAGGCGAACCGCATGCGGCGCCGCAGCCGGGGATCGTGCAGCGGGTGAGGCGAGTCGATGGAGGCCAGCGTGTGGGCCAGCGCACGCCGCTCCTCCGAGGTCATCCGGCGTAGTTCTGCCTCATTTATCACCTCATCATTTTGCGCCAGAGTCGTGGGTGGCCATCTGGCGGCCACGCTCGGCTCGCTCAAGCACGCGGCTGCCGGGAAACGCCTCTTCGAGCCCGGCGCCGGCCAGCGGGGTGCGACGCAGTGAAGGGGCGTCCCCGCGCCCCTGCTCGTCCGCTGCCTCCCGGCCGTCCGGGGACTGGTCCCGGGCCGGTACGGGCATGCCCGCCTCGACCGTGGCCCTGAGCAGGCGGTGCGCCCCGGTGAAAGCCAGGAGAGCGAGCGGCAGCTCGGCGAAGACCGCGTCCGCGATGCTGAGCCACATGCTGCTAGTCGCCAGCGATGTGCCGACGTCGAACCAGGCATCGCAGCACAGCATGGTGCCGGTGAGCATGAGCAGCAAGATCAGGATCTGCCGTTTGCGCCAGGTCGCCCAGGCCGTCACCGCGAACGCCGCGAGCAGCAGTACGTCGAAGTTCACCCACAGGGCCTTCCAGTGATGCGCGTTGAAGTGGTGCGGCAGCGTGGCGGCCAGCACGACGATCCAGCCGGCCAGGATCACGCAGCAGCCCGCCGAGATAAGCAGGACCAGGCGTCGCTGGCGGCCCAGCCTGGGGTCGCGCAGGTACGGGTCAGGTGAGGCTGGCTCGGCCGGGCCCGGCCCGTCAAGTTCGGTGAGCCTCCTCGCCAGCTGCCATCGTTCGGCCTGGCTCATCTGCCGCAGCTCGGCCTCGTCTATCACGACCTCAGTGTTACCCCCGTAGCTGCGTCTTATCTGGATGCCGCCTGTACGAAGCCTGTGCGTTAGGTGTCCGGCCGGCGTGACTGGCACCGGTGCGGGCGGGCGTAAGCTGGGAAAAGTGAGCGAGCTTGTCTACCTTGGCTTCGGCGCCTCGCCGGTCGGCTACCTCGAGGCCTGGGATCTGCAGCGGCGGCTTCATGCCCGGCGGGTAGCCGACGAGATTCCCGACAGCTGCCTGCTGCTTGAGCATGCGCCCGTGTACACCGCGGGTAAGCGGACGGCCGCCTCCGACCGGCCGTTCGGCGATCCGGGCGCACCGGTGATCGACGTGGACCGCGGCGGCAAGATCACCTGGCACGGGCCCGGCCAGCTGACCGGGTACCCGATCGTCAAGCTCCGCCAGCCGGTCGACGTGGTCGCCTACGTGCGCGCGCTCGAGGAGGCCATGATCCGTAGCTGCGCGGAGTTCGGGGTAATCGCGGGGCGGGTGGCGGGGCGCAGCGGTGCGTGGCTGCTCGGTGACGACCACACTCCCGATCGCAAGGTGGGAGCGATCGGCGCGCGGGTGGCCCGGGGTGTCACGATGCACGGGTTCGCCCTGAACGCCGACTGCGACCTGTCGTGGTTCGACCGCATCGTCCCGTGCGGCATCCGCGACGCCGGAGTGAGCACGCTGTCCGCCGAGACAGGGCGCCACATCACGGTCGCCGAGCTGACGCCGGTGATGGAGCGTCACCTGGCCGAGGTTCTCGGCTACCGCGGCTCGCGTCGTGTGTCCGACCCCGACGTCCTCGCCGGCCCGGCAGCCGCTCCCGTGCCGGCTTAGTATCCGCGCGGCGGCCCGG
Organism: uncultured Actinomycetes bacterium; assembly: GCA_963758795.1. Lineage (GTDB taxonomy): Bacteria > Actinomycetota > Actinomycetes > Streptosporangiales > Streptosporangiaceae > Palsa-504. Next base: position 123,665 of record CAVWXG010000013.1, on the reverse strand, counting down.
TGCCGGTGCGGGTGACGTGATGCGCCACGCAGCGACATAGGCTGGTGGGGTGGTACTGGCACCCGAGGGTCGGCGCATGCTTCGGCTGGAGGCCCGCAATAGCGAGGTCCCGATCGAGCGTAAGCCGCCGTGGATCAAGACCCGGCTGCGGACCGGGCCGGCTTACACCGAGCTGAAGGCCCTGGTCCGCGGTGCGGGCCTGCACACGGTCTGCGAGGAGGCGGGCTGCCCGAATATCTTCGAGTGCTGGGAAGACCGCGAGGCCACCTTCTTGATCGGCGGTGACCAGTGCACCCGCCGGTGCGACTTCTGCCAGATCGATACCGGCAAGCCCGAGCCGCTGGATGCGGGCGAGCCGGGGCGGGTCGCGGAGTCGGTCGCCGCGATGGGCCTGAGGTACGCGACGGTGACCGGTGTCGCGCGTGATGACCTGGCCGACGGCGGCGCCTGGCTGTACGCGCAGACCTGCCGGGAGATCCACGCCGCGGCGGACGGCTGCGGGGTGGAGCTGCTCATCCCGGACTTCAACGCGGTCCCGGCCCGGCTGGCGGAGGTGTTCGGCGCCGCGCCGGAGGTGCTGGCGCACAACCTGGAGACCGTGCCGCGGATCTTCCGGCGGATCCGGCCGGGTTTCCGGTATGCGCGGTCGCTGGGGGTGCTGCGGGCCGCCCGCGACGCCGGGCTGGTCACCAAGTCCAACTTGATCCTGGGACTGGGCGAGGAACGCGGCGAGATCACCGGGGCGATGGCGGACCTGCGGTCGGCGGGCTGTGAGCTGCTGACGATCACCCAGTACCTGCGGCCCACGCCGCGGCACCACCCGGTGGAACGCTGGGTCAAGCCCGGGGAGTTCGCCGAGCTGCGCGAAGAGGCGATGGAACTCGGATTCGCCGGCGTGATGTCCGGGCCCCTCGTCCGCTCCTCCTACCGGGCAGGCCGGCTATACGCGCAGGCCATCGAGCAACGGGCTGCTGATACGGCGCTGGCTTCCGGGTAACGGGGCATTTCGGGTAGGCCCGGCAGTTTCTGTCCGGGGCGCCGGAACCGTATGCTGCGGAGCATGGCACGCATGTCGAGAAAATCTGAGGCCGTTGACCCGGCCAGCAATGTGGGTAGCACTGACGACCTGGCCAAGGCCGGGCGGCTGAAGCAGATGCGCATGGTGGCTGGCATAGTGCGCAAGTCCAATCCGAAGGCGATGCCCATCGTCATCGGCAGCGGCCTCGCCACGCTAGTGATCTTGGTGATCGTCGGCCTGGTCACCGGCCTCCCTGCGCTCCTTATCCCGTTGGGCGTGCTGCTTGGCGTGCTGGTCGCGGTGATCTTGTTCGGCCGGTTCGCGCAGTCGGCGCAGTACTCGACCATTGAGGGACAGCCCGGCGCCGCGGCCGCCGTACTTGAGAACATGCGCGGCAGCTGGACGGTGACTCCCGCGATCGCCGCCAACAGGAACATGGACGTGGTCCACCGGGCAGTGGGCAAACCCGGCGTCATCCTGGTGGGCGAAGGCTCCCCCACCCGGCTGGCCAGCCTGCTCGCCGCGGAGAAAAAGCGGGTCGCCCGGGTGGCTTACGAGGTACCGATCATCGAGTTCCAGGTGGGGAACGAAGAGGGCCAGGTCCCGATCAGCAAGCTGCAGCGGAAGATCATGCGGCTTCCGCGTCAGCTCAAGCCGGATGCGATCAGCGACATCAACCACCGGCTGAAGGCTCTGCAGCCGTCTTTGCAGGCACCCAAGGGACCGCTCCCGAGGAACGCCAGGCAGCCCAAAATGCCCCGGCCGAAGGCTCGCTAGCTCCGGCCGAAGGCTCGCTAGCTCCGGCCGAAGGCTCGCCAGCTCCGGCCGAAGGCTCGCCAGCTCCGGCCGAAGGCTGGCCGGGCTCTGGCGGCGGGGGCTCGGTAACGTCGGAACCCGCTAGAGACGGACGACGATGGTGTCGGCGGCGCGGTCATGCAGGCCGCGCAGGTCGCGGTCGGTCAGCAGCGGCGGAACCACAGTGAGCAAGATCGCGGTCCGGACCAGTGACCAGCCGAAACCGACCAGCCCGCCGTTGGTTCTGATCACCCGGATGCCGAGCAGTCGCTTGCCCACGGTGCACCCGGTCAGCGCGGTGAGCATGTAGACCTCCACCGCGAAGACGAGGATGGTCCAGAACTGCGAATGGGTCAGCCAGTACGCGATGAGCATGCTGAGCAGCCAGTCAATGAGCAGGGCGAGCACGCGCCGGCCCATGCTGGCGACGGACCCGGGGCCCCGTTCGGGCAGCCCGAACCGCTTGCCCGGGTAGGCCGCGGTTTCATCGGTGACCGGCGGGGCCGTCAACTGCGCGGTACTGGCTGGCCCCGTACTGGCTGGCCCCGTACTGGCTGGCCCCGTGGCTGGCCCCGGGCTGGCCCCGTACTTGCGGGGCCCGCGGGGGCGGTCCGCGCCGGGCCGGCGCCGCGGTTGCGGGATTTGTTGGCCACGACACAACGGTATCCGTTCCGCGCCACAGGCCGCGCGGGGGGCCATAATATAGTCCTGACCTTGGACGTCGAGCCGTAACATTCGGGAAACATACCAGACACGGCGCGGAAATTGCCGACGTCTAACGTCCGAATCGCGTGCCTTGAGACCGAAAATGCGTGCCCTGTACCGGGAGGGTTGATGTTCAGTAGTGCCGAGGAAGTACTCAGCTTCATCGCTGAGGAAAATGTAGAGTTCATCGACGTCAGGTTCTGTGACCTGCCGGGAACGATGCAGCACTTCACCGTGCCCACGTCGGCGTTCAGTGAGGATGTCTTCACTGACGGCCTGATGTTCGACGGCTCATCGATCCGCGGGTTCCAGGCGATCCACGAGTCCGACATGCAGCTACTGCCGGACCCGAGCACCGCGAGGCTCGACCCGTTCCGCGCCCGCAAGACGCTGAACATGACGTTCTTCGTGCACGACCCGCTGACCGGTACCCCTTACAGCAGGGACCCGCGCAACGTCGCCAGGAAGGCGGAGGATTACCTGCGCGGCACCGGCATCGGCGACACGGCGTTCTTCGGCCCCGAGGCGGAGTTCTACATCTTCGACTCGGCGCGGTTCTCGACCTCCGCGAACGAGGGCTACTACCACATCGACTCGATCGAAGGCGCGTGGAACTCCGGCAAGGACGAGGACGGTGGCAACCTCGCCTACAAGCCCAGGTACAAGGGCGGCTATTTCCCCGTGCCGCCGATGGACCACTTCGCGGATCTGCGCGCGGAGATGACGACTAACCTGCTCGCGGCCGGCATCCAGGTCGAGATGCAGCACCACGAGGTCGGCACCGCGGGCCAGGCGGAAATCAACATGCGGTTCAGCCCTCTGCTCGCGCAAGCAGACAGGCTGATGCTCTTCAAGTACATCATCAAGTCCACCGCCACGGCGGCGGGCAAGACGGTGACGTTCATGCCCAAGCCGCTGTTCGGTGACAACGGCAACGGGATGCACTGCCACCAGTCCATCTGGAAGGACGGCTCGCCGCTGTTCTACGACGAGGTCGGCTACGCGGGCCTGTCCGACATCGGCCGGTACTACATCGGCGGCCTGCTCAAGCACGCGCCCTCGCTGCTGGCGTTCACCAACCCGACCGCCAACTCCTACCACCGGCTCGTCCCCGGTTTCGAGGCCCCGGTCAACCTGGTCTACTCTCAGCGCAACCGCTCGGCCTGCATCCGGATCCCGATCACCGGCACGAACCCGAAGGCCAAGCGCGTCGAGTTCCGCGTTCCCGACCCCTCCTGCAACCCCTACCTCGCGTTCTCCGCGATGCTGATGGCAGGCCTGGACGGGATCAAGAACAAGATCGAGCCGGCCGAGCCGGTGGACAAGGACCTGTACGAGCTGCCCCCGGACGAGGCTGCCTCCATCGCGCAGGTCCCCGGGTCGCTCGAGGCGGTGCTGGCCACCCTGGAGGCCGACCACGCCTACCTCACCGAGGGCGGCGTGTTCACCCCCGACCTCATCGAGACCTGGCTGGACTACAAGCGGACCGCCGAGCTCGACGAGCTCCGGCTCCGCCCGCACCCGCACGAGTTTGAGCTCTACTACGACTGCTGACCGTCCCAGCGTCTGAGCAGAGGTGGGCTGAGGGGGCCGCGTTTGTCCGCGGCCCCCTCGCTTGCGTGTACGGGTTACCTCCTAAGCGCCAAATCCAGCCATCGGTCTGCGCAGCGCTCTCATTCCGGTCGTGCTGGATCGAGTCAATGGCCGCGAGCTTCGCCAATCACCGTATGGAGACGTCGCCTTGACCGCACCACTGCCTGTTGTCCGCCCGGCGATACCCGCCGACGCCGAGCAGGTCGCCGCGATCTTCGCGCACTACGTCGCGACCAGCGTCGCCACGTTCGAAGAGGTCCCGCCGACCGCCGCGGACTGGCGGCGACGGCTCGGCGAACTGAGCCGGCAGAACCTGCCCTTCCTGGTGGCGGAGGTGGGCCAGGGGGGTCAAGGGGTCGAGGCTGCCGGGGACACCGGGGCCGTCTGCGGGTACGCCTACGCCAGCCCGTGGCGGCCCAAGCCCGCCTACCGCTACACCGTCGAGGACACGGTGTACATCTCCCCCGGGCACACCGGGCGCGGGCTCGGCGGCGCACTGCTCGGCGGGCTGCTGGCCGGCTGCGCCGACGCGGGCGCGCGTCAGGTCATTGCGGTCATCGCCGATACCGGGAGCGACGTCTCGGCCGCGCTGCACCGCCGGTTCGGTTTCGCCGAGGCGGGCCGGCTGTGCAGGGTCGGCCGCAAGCACGGCCGGTGGATCGATACTGTCCTCATGCAGCGAGACCTAGGACCAGGCCGGTGAGCCCGGCGGAGCCGGGTACCGCGTTCACCGCCGCGGGCCAGGGTGCGGGTCGAGCGCGGCCCTATCGAGCATTGGGCAGAACGGGCCGTGGTGTCACCCCCCGCCTACTTCAGCGAGGTGAAAACATGGTTGGACCAGAGCGGCCGGGACCTTAAGGTAAGTACTGTTGTGAGAGATTACAAGGCCATTGAGCGGATTGACGCCTTCTGCGACGCGGTCCCGCGGCGCCGGGCCAGAGCCGACGAGTACGGGCCGCTCGTGCTGTTCGTTCCCACCGGTCCCGGATGGCCCTACTACGCGCGGCCCAGACGGGGCTCCCGGCCGCCGGTCACCGCGACCGCCATCCGTGCGGTCCGCGCCCGTCAGCGCGAGCTGATCATTCCCGAGTCCTTCGAATGGATCGAGCAGATCGCCCCGGAGATGGCGGCCGCCGCCGCCGATGCGGGCCTTGAGGTGCAACCGCATCCCCTCATGGTGCTCGCCGAGCCGTCGCAGGCGCCACCGGTTCCGGCTGGCATCAGCGTGCGCGTCGTCGCTCCCGAGGACTCCGAACTCGACCGGATCTGGGCGGTACCCACTGTCGCCTTTTCTCACCCGGGCACCGAGGTCGGCGAGGCTGGCCCGGCCGAGCGGGACAAGATAGCCGCGAACTACGATGGCGGCACGATCGAGATCCTGCGCGAACGGCTGCGATCGGGGCAATCGGTGCTCGCCGCCGCCTTCGGCCCGGACGGCCCGGTCGCAGCGGGCAGCTGCCAGGCGGTGGACGGCGTGGCCGAGATCACCGGCGTGGGTGTCCTGCCCGCCGACCGCCGGCAGGGCCTCGGAGCGGCCGTGACCGCGCTGCTGGCCAGGGACGCACTGGAGCGCGGGGTGCGGACCGTTTTCCTGTCCGCCAGCGACGACGCCGTGGCTCGCGTCTACGCCAGGATCGGCTTCGGCCGGATCGGCACCGCGATGATCGCCGAGCCCGCCGCCGGCTGACCACCGCGATGGTCGCCCCAGTCGGCGGCCACCGGCGCTCGGCGCTCCGCTATGGTCGTGTGGTGCTGTCGCGTTGGCAAGGCTGGTGCGCCGCGATCGTCGTTACCCTGGCGGCCGGCACGCTGATGTTCCTCGACGTGACCGATGGCGCGTTGCGGCGCTGGTGGTCAGGTCACGCGCTGACCACGGACATGGTGTCCGGGCTGCTCGTGCTGCTCATCACGGTCCTGGTGATCGACCAGGTGGTCCGGTTGCGCCAGATCAAGGACCGGGCCCGTGCCGTCGCGGCCCAGGCGGCCACCATGGTGAGCCAGGCTCGCCGCTCGTCGCAGGCCGTGTCCCAGGCTCTGACGGGCTCGGGTGACCGGGACGCGGCAAGCGATGAGTTCCGTACCTACATGTTGATGCTGCTGGTCAGCGCGCCAGTGCTGATCGACGCCAACGCATCGCGGAATTTCCTCGAGCAGGCCCAGCACCTGGGCGGCGAGATGGCCCGCCTGCTCGGGGTCACCGGCGGGACGCCAGGGCAGGCCGGTGTCTCGACGACCCGGATGGATCACGCGGTGCAGCGGCTCAAGGACGCCTCGGCGCCTCTGCTCCAGGTCCTGGATCCCGAGACGCGGGCCGCTGTCCGCGGAGAAGATCCGGGATGAGAGGCAGGCACTCGGCGGGAGTCCCCTCGACGCGCACCAGGAAGGTGGCCCCGGTGGTCGCCGGCGGCCTCGCTGTTGCGGCGATCGTCTCTGCCGTCGTCGCCTGGTTCGTGGCCGTCCCCGGGGCAGGTGCACCGACCTCGCGGAGCGTGGCCGGGGCACTGGGGGCCAGCGCGTCGGAGGGCCAGCCGAACGCGGCCTCTTCCGCGCCGGTAGTCCAGGTGTCCCGGGGGCCCACCCGGTCCCCGCAGACCGCGACCGCCCCAGGGCACCGGGATCCGTTCGGAACGGCGGCGGCCTCCTACTTGTCCACCCGGACCGGCACGGTGCTAGCCGCGGTCTACGACGTCAGGACGGGCCAGACCTGGCGCCTGGGGCAGGGGCGGCCGCAAGCCGAGGCGAGCGTGGTCAAGCTCGACGTGCTGGAAACGCTGCTGGCCGAGCGAGGTCACGGCGGCGGGTTGTCCGCCGGCGACCAGTCGCTGGCAAGCCAGATGATCGAGGAGAGCGACAACACCGCCGCCACCAGCCTGTGGTACGAGGTCGGCGGCGCGGCGCGGATCCGCTTGTTCAACTCCGAAGCCGGGCTGACCCAGACCACCCCGTCCTCCTGCGTCGTCTGCGCCGGTTTCCCCTGGCCGGGGTGGGGACTGAGCACCACGACCCCCGCCGATCAGATTGCCCTGCTCAGGAAGCTGATCACACCGAGCTCGCTCCTCACAGACGCCGAACGTGACTACGCCTTGTCGCTGCTGGAGAACGTGACTCCGTCTCAGCGATGGGGGGTCTCCGGCGGTGTTCCGGCGCAGGCCACCGTGGCCCTGAAGAATGGCTGGCTGCCGCTGACAGGCGCAGACAGCGACTGGCAGATCAACAGCGTGGGATGGATCTCGGGCGGCGGCAGGAACTACCTCGTCGCCGTGCTCACCACCGGAAGCCCAACTGAGCAGTACGGCATCGACACGATCGACCAGCTGTCCGCCATGGTCTGGCAGAACATGGGCTAGGCACGACCGGCCGAATGCTCCGGGAGCGGCCGGGTCCCCCGCCCACCGATTCTCCGGACCAATACGGTCATGACAGAAGCTAATTCATTTGGGGTGAAATAGGTACCATAGCGCGACTGTTCGTACGCCACGCGTTTTCGCCTGCGGCACCGTACCTCGGCTGCGGATAATGGTGACCCGAAGCCGCGGTAATCGCTCATCGCAGTTAATTAATCCATCCATATCGTCAACTGCCGCCTGTATCGCTTGCCCCGCTGTAGGCTACTGCCTAGCAGTTGACACCGCCCGGCCAGGCAATTTTCTATCAGCAAGACGCCCGGCAAAAAATGCCCATATTGACAGTGATAGCTCTTTTACGCTATCGGCGGGGTCAGGGCTTAAACCATACCGCAGCTGAGCTACGGGAGGTGGAGCAGGTGATTTGCCACCAGTGTCAGGCCTCGAACGAACAAGGCTCTACGTTCTGCGGCAAGTGCGGCACATCGCTTGACCTGTGCGCGCCGAGCCCATCGGCTAGCCAGTACCCCAGGACGCCCGACGAGCAGTATCTTCCTGACAACCGGGCCGGTCGGTACATCCCAGGCTCGAACACCCCGTCCAGTCAATTCCGACCGGACTTGCGGCGGCTGAGCCGGGCGGAACAGACGGCAGGCGGCGCGACCCTGGTCCTTCTCATCTCGCTGTTCCTGCCCTGGTTCGGGTTCAGCGCTGCGGGCGGGAGCGTCAACGGGACGGGCGCGCACAGATACCTGGTCATCGTCGTTCTGCTCGCGGTGCTGATGGCTGTTTGCCTGCTGCATCGATCCGGTTGGGAAGAAGTGCCTTTCCGGCTGCCCGCCAGGCACGAGACAGTGCTGCTCACCGTCGCGGGCCTGCAGTTCCTCCTGGTCGCGAGCGCCTTTTTCGACGTGCCGGTTTCCGGGCTCAGCTGGGAATTCGGGGCTTATCTGAGCCTGATCGCGTCGGCGGCCGTCGTCGCGGCGGCGGCCACAACCGCGATTCGACTACGGCAGGCTGGCCGCTGACCAAGGCCCCGGCGTAGCCCGAGGGCGGCGCGGCCTTTGTCGAGTCGAACCTGGCGGACCGGGCTCGCCAGCGCTCAGCCGTAGAACAGAGCTTCCATGACCGTGCGGGCGCGGCGGGCGGCGCGGCGGTAGTCCTCCTCGAGCGCCTGCCCGGCGTCACCGGGCGGGTAGCCGAGCAGGCGGGCGACGGCCGTCAGCTCGCGGTGCTTGGCCGGCAGCAAATCGCTCGGCCTGCCACCGACCAGGACGATCGCGTTCCTGATCCGCGCGGCCAGCTCCCAGGCGGCCATCAGCGCGGCCGCGTCACGGGCGGGCAGCAAGGCCGCCTGCACGGCGACGGCCATCGCCGCGCCGGTCCGGGTGGTGCGCAACCCAGGCAACGCATGAGCGTGCCGCAGCTGCAGCAACTGCACCGTCCACTCCACGTCGGACAGGCCGCCGGGCCCGAGCTTGACGTGCAGCGCCCGGTCCGCGCCGCGTGGTATCCGCTCGGCCTCCATCCGCGCCTTGATCCGGCGGATCTCGCGGACGGCGGTCGCACTGATGCCTTCCGCGTCAGGACCTTCCGGGTAGCGGAATTCGGCGATCATCGCGATGAACTCCGCGCCGAGCGCGGCGTCCCCGGCCACCGGTTCGGCGCGCAGCAGGGCCTGCGCCTCCCACGGCGCGGACCAGCGCTGGTAGTAGCCGCGGTAGGCAGCCAGGGTGCGGGCGAGCGGCCCCTGGCGTCCCTCTGGGCGCAGGTCGGAGTCCACCACCAGGGCCGGATCGGGGACGGGCAGCGCGAGCAGCCGCCGCAGCTCCACCGCCACCGCGTGGGCGGCGTCCGCCGCCTGCCTCTCGGGATAGCCCGGCAGCGGGTCGTGGACGAAAAGCACGTCCGCGTCACTGCCGTAACCGCACTCGTGGCCGCCGAAACGGCCCATCGCGATCACGGCGAACCTGGTCGGCAGCGGTCCGCGCAACTCAGCCGAGATCTTCCGCGTCGCCACCGCGAGCGCGGTCTCGACCGACGCCCGGGTCACGCTTGTCAGCGCCTCCGCCGTCGCTGCCAGCGCCTTTCCGGCCGGACCGTGGACACCGAGCACGTCGGCGGCGGCGGTGCGCAACAGCTCGCGACGCCGGACCGAACGTACGGCGGTTACCGCGCTCTCCGCGTCGTCCTCATAGCGCTGGGCCGCGGCCATCATTTCCGCGCGCAGCCCGGCCAGGCTCCTAGCGGTGAGCTCGGTGTCGTCGCCGAAGATGGCGACCGCTTCGGGCGCGCGCATCAGCAGTCCGGCCGCGTACCGGCTGGACGCAAGGACGCAGGCCATCCGCTCAGCCGCCTTGGTCTCATCCCGCAGCAGCCTCAGGTACCAGGGCGACGACCCAAGCTCCTCGCTGACCTGACGGAACGCCAGCAGTCCCGCGTCGGGCTCGGCGGCGTTTGCGAACCAGCCCAGCAGCACCGGCAACAGCGTGCGCTGAATGGCCGCGCGCCGTGACACGCCGGCGGTCAGCGCGTCGATATGGCGTAGAGCCCCGGCCGGGTCGACGTAACCGAGCGCCTCGAGCCGGGCCCGGGCTTCGGCGGGCGTCAGCCTGGCCGCCTCCGACGGCAGCCGGGCCACCGCTTCGAGCAGCGGCCGGTAGAACAGCTTCTCGTGCAGCCGCCTGACCTGCCTGGCGTGGCGGCGCCACAACTCGTCGAACTCGACCGCCGGATCGGGGCGGATCACGGTTTCGGCAGACTGCCACCACGGCTCGTTCGGCCCGTCCGTAAACCTCATCGCCCGGCCCAGCCTGCGAAGTACGGCCGGATCCTCCGGCAGGGTGTGGGTACGGCTCAGCCGGTTCAGCTGTAGCAAGTGTTCGGTACGGCGCAGGAAACGGTACGCGGCGGCCAGCTCCTCGGCGTCGGCACGGCCGACGTACCCGCCGGCGGCCAGGGCCGCAAGAGCGGGGAGCGTGGCGGGCGCGCGCAGCGTCTCGTCGGTACGGCCGTGCACGAGCTGCAGCAGCTGGACGGCGAACTCGATGTCCCGCAGCCCGCCCGGGCCGAGCTTGAGCTCACGCCCGGCCTGGCTGGCCGGCAGCGACTGCTCCACCCGGCGGCGCATGGCCTGCACATCCTCGACGAAATGCTCGCGCCGGGCCGCTTGCCAGACCAGCGGACCAAGGGTGTCGGCGTAGGCCTGACCCAGCGCCATGTCGCCCGCCACCGGCCGTGCCTTCAGCAACGCCTGGAACTCCCAGGTCTTCGCCCAGCGCTCGTAGTAGGCCCGGTGGCTGGCCAGGGTCCGGACCAGGGGCCGGCCCGGCCTTCCGGGCGTAGGTTCGGGTCGACCGGGAAGATGCTGCCCTCGGGGGTCGAGCGCGCGCACACCCCGATCAGGCCGGCGGCAAGCTTGCTCGCGGTGGCGAGCGCGGCGGTCTCGTCCTCGTCCTTGACCGGCTCGGCCACGAAGATCACGTCCACGTCGCTGGCGTAGTTCAGCTCACGACCGCCGCACTTGCCCATGGCCAGTACCGCCAGCCGGCATGGTGCGGCCTTGCCGGACATCTCGGCCCGGGCCACGGCGAGGGCCGCCTCCAGCACCGCCGCCGCGATGTCGGCCAGCTCCTCGGCCACCGCGTCGATGGTCGCGACTCCGGTCATGTCCCGGGCTGCGAGATTCAGGAGTCGGCGCCGGTACGCCGCGGCCAACGCGGCCGTGGGCATGGTGCCGCACGCCACCGGCTCCCCCGTACCTATCGCGTCCGCGGGGATCGCGCCCACCGCGGCCAGCATGTCCTCGCGCAGTTCGGCCGGGCCGGGGCGGCTGACGACGCCGCGCAGCACCGCGCAGTCTTCCGGGTGCCTGGCCAGATGATCGGCCAGGCCCGCACTGACGCCGAGCACCGCGGTCAGCCGGTCACGGAAGTCCTGCTCGCCGCGCAGCGCCGCGCGCAGCGCGCCCGGGCTATCCGTGGCGGCGAAGATCCTGGCCAGGCCCGCCAGCGCCAGGTCAGGGTCGGCGACGGCGGCCAGAGCGATGACCACCACGTCGGTCTTCAGCTCGGCCTCGGTAATGCCGAGATCGGTGAGCAACAAGCGTTCAGCCCGCGCGGCATCGGCGAAACCCATCCGCGCTAGCCACCCTGCCAGCGTGGTTCGCGAACCACTCACCTCAGTAAAACTAGTTGATATCCCGCGCGGCCGCGCCACCCGCTTCGACCGGACGGGGCGAAGGTGGTGCGGGACGAGGTGTTCGGGGCGGTGGTAGCGGGAGAAAAAAGCACATCTACCACAACACCAGCCCCGCACCTGCGCGCTGGTTCTCCGGGTAGAGCCGCCGCCGGATCGTCCGCTCAGCCCGGTGTGGTAGGCATTGAGTCATGGTCGATCTCATCCCGCGTGACGTACTTTTCGGCAACCCGGAGCGGGTCAGTCCCCGTATCTCGCCCAACGGCGCGCAGCTGGCCTGGATCGCGCCGCGGGACGGCGTGCTCAACGTCTGGGTGGCGCCGATCGGCCCCTCGGGGGTCGGCTGGGACGCCGCGACGCTGGTCACCGATGACACCGACCGGGGCATCCGGTCCTTCACCTGGGCCCGGGACGGCAGGCACCTGCTATATGTGCAGGACACCGGCGGGGATGAAAACTGGCGGCTGTACGACGTCGACATGGAAACGATGGCCCGGCGTGACCTCACGCCCTTCGACGGCATCCAGGCGCGCATCATCGCCACCAGCAAGCGGCACCGCGACGAGGTGCTCGTCGGGATGAACCGCGACAACCCCCAGCTGCACGACGTCTACCGGCTGGACCTGCCGACCGGTGAGCTCGTCAAGGTGATCGAGAACCCCGGGTACGCCGGCTGGGTCGCGGACGAGGAACTGGCGGTCCGCGGCGCGCTCGCCCCGCTGCCCGACGGCGGCTTCGACCTGCTGGTCCGTGACAGCGCGGACGGTGACTGGCGGACGCTGGTGACCATCTCGGCCGACGACGCCCCGGCCAGCGACGTGCTGTCGTTCAGCGGCGACGGCCGCAGCCTGCTGGCGATCAGCCCGGCCGGCACGGACACCGGCAGGCTCTGCCGGGTCGATCTGGCCACCGGCGAGATCGACGTGCTGCTTGAGGATCCAGAGGCGGACGTCGCGGGCGCGATGCTGCACCCGGACACGCGGGATCCGCAGATCGTCGAGGTGCTGAAGGACCGGACCGAGTATCACGTGCTCGACCCATCGGTCGAGGCCGACTTCAAGGCGATCCGGGCGCTTCACCCCGGTGATCCGCAGCGCCGGCCGCGACGAGGCCGACGCCACCTGGCTGATCGCCTTCATGGACGACGCCGGGCCGGTCCAGTACTTCGCCTACGACCGGAACAGCAGGGCCGGCAGCTTCCTGTTTGACAGCCGTCCCGAGCTGTCGCGCTACGACCTGGCCAGGATGGATCCGTTCTCCTTCACTGCGCGGGACGGGCTGACGATCCACGGGTACGTCACCTTCCCGCCCGGGGTGGAACGATCCGGGCTGCCGATGGTGCTCGACGTGCACGGCGGGCCGCAGACGCGCGACGTGTGGGGCTTCAACCCCGAGGCGCAGTGGCTGGCCAACCGCGGGTACATGACCGTTCAAGTGAACTACCGCGGCTCGACCGGCTACGGCAAGTCGTTCGTGTCGGCCGGCGACCGCGAGTGGGGCGCCAAGATGCACGACGACCTGCTGGACGCGGTTCAGCACGTGGTGGACCAGGGCTGGGCCGACCCGAAGAAGGTCGCCATCTACGGCGGTTCCTACGGCGGTTACGCGGCCCTGGTCGGCGCCGCCTTCACCCCCGACGTGTTCTGCTGCGCGGTCGACATCGTCGGCCCGTCGAACCTGCAGACACTGCTCGAGACGGTCCCGCCGTACTGGAAGCCGGTGATCGCCCAGCTGTACCGGCGGGTCGGCAATCCGGAAACGGACAAGGAGTTCCTGTGGTCGCGCTCGCCGCTGTCCCGGGTGCATGACATCCGCATCCCGTTGCTGATCGCCCAGGGCGCCAACGACCCGCGGGTCAAGCAGGCCGAGTCCGAGCAGATCGTCGCCGCGCTGAAAGACGCCGGGATCGACTACGAGTACTTGCTCTTCCCCGACGAGGGTCACGGCTTCGCCAAGCCGGAGAACCGGCTGAAGTTCTACGCCGCGGCCGAGCGCTTCCTGGCCAGGTACCTCGGCGGCCGATTCGAGGAATAAGCTCCCCCGTCAGCAGTTCCCAGCCTGCGGCCGACGGCACCGCCAGGCTGATACCGGGTAAAATGTCTTCTGATGTGGTACGCCCAGCGCTTGCGGGCAGGTCACCCTCAAGCCGGTCCTCCGGCCTCAGCAATTGGCAATATCGATGGCTCGTGACGGAAAGCTTCGGGTGAGAGCACGCCTAGCCTTCGCGCTTCTGGTCGCTATTTCGGTGTCGGCGGCTGGTTGCAGCACGCCTCGAGTCGGCGGAGCCTCGGCGACCATCAGTGGCCCCGTCAGCTCCGCAAGTCCCGCCAGCCACGTCAGTTGCAGCAACTCGTCAGCGGATGCCGATCGCATTCAACGCGTGATCAATGCCAGTAAGGTCGGCGCGGTGATCGAAATCAGCGGGACCTGTTTCCTCACCCAGGGCATAACGCTGCTGGGGCATCGCACCTATACCGGCGATGGCCGCACCATCACAGTGCTCCGGCAAGGGGCAGGGATGCGCTACGTGATGGCTTCGGCCGCCTTTGTGAACAACGATCTAACGACGGGCTTGCCGCTCGCTATCCAGCAACTAACTGTCGCCTGCTCTGGGCGTGGTCAGACAGACGGGATTGTCATCCTCAACTGGCAGGCGGACGTGCAGGACGTAAATGTCAGTGACTGCGGGGGCTCCGGAATCGTCGACACCAGCCAGACCGCCGATGGCAGGACCATCACGAACACCAGCGTGAACAGCTGGTTCGTCGACAACTCCATCAGCAGGAGCGGGGCTAACGGCTTCAGGGTCGTTGACAGTGGCAATGCAGTGACCGACGGATACCTCGTGGACAATCAGATCTCCTCGTCCGAGGAGAGCGCCATAGAGATGGCGAACGCGGCCGGCTGGCACATCTCAGGCAATCATCTCTATAACAACGTGACTAATGGGATCACCGTGGAACGCATGTACGGGACCACCATCTCCGGTAATTACATCGAGGACTTCGCCAGCAGGCAGACTGCTGGCACATGGTACGGCATAGCGGGCTCCGCCCAGAATGGTAACGGCTCCACGATCTACGGCAACAACGTCTCCAATGACTCGGGCGAGAGCGGTCACGCGCGACATGTCTACATCGCCGTCGTCGGAACCAACGCTGGCACCGGCCACGTTTCCATTACCGGTAACGTGATTGTCGGTGCCAGCAAGAGCGATGTCGCGCTTTCCTTTAATGGCGGCGGCTACGACCTTATCGTCGCGTCGTCCGGCAACGTGGTCAGCAATGTGGGTACCATCACCCAGCATTCCGGTAACGTCCACATCTCAGCGGGAACCTGATCGGGCGGCCCGCCTATACGGCGACTTCGGCTTAAGGAACGCCGACCTAACGGGGGTCAGCTGCTGCCGGTTAGCCGGTGCCTCGAGTTAGCCGCATCTTCAGCTGATTATCCCATGGGTCGTGCCAGTCATCGAGCAGCTGCGCATTCAGCCCATGCCGCTCGGCCAGCGCGAGCAGGGTCGCCGGGCGGTAGTAGAAGTCCTCCCGGTGGACCTGGTAGTCCTGGTCGACATCCGGGTAGAATGTGAAATCGAAAAAACTTGTGGGTGCCATTATCCGGCCTATATTCGCCAGGCACTCATCGATGATCTCGATCGGACAGTGTGTGAATACGCTGTTGGCGTGCACCACGGTGAAGTAGTCGGCCGGCAGGAAGTCGACGGTCAGATCCCGGGTCAGCACCAGCCGGGGCAGCTTATCCTGCAAGCCAGTCTCGCTTAGCACGTGCAGTGCCGAGCTAAGGATCTCCTCCGATATATCGATGCCGTAGTAGTTCCCCGCATCCAGATAATCGATCAGGAGCCGACCAGCCCGCAGATTGCCGCAGCCTATCTCCAGGACCCGGTCATCAGGCTTCAGGCCGTGCTTGACCAGATAATCGAACTGCATCTGGCCGAACTCGAGCCATTGCTGGTGGCTCCGGCTGCCCACAGCGGTCTCGACGCTATATGTGCTTGCCTTGTATTTCATTATCTTGCGATAGTAGCTGACATGGTCGTCGGCTCTCGCCCGCAGCCATGCGTCGACGCAGACCCGGCGGATGTACGGCGCGACCTGGTCCGGGTGGCTGACCGCGAATGCTACTTTATAGGACAGGCTAGAACGGTTTTGATTCTTCGTGAAATTCATCTGGCACCTTTCGCCTGCGGGACAGGTAGCTTATACGGCGTAAAATACGTTACCCAGCATCCCGGTTCCGTCCGTATCCCAGCGGAGACCCGGTGCCCGGCGCGGCGCGCGATGACACCGACATGCGCAGCTGACCGTAGCGTTTGAGCAACTGGTCGGCCGCCCGGAAAAGCGGCGGGTGGGCCCTGATCGTGCGGACCGCCCACTGGCTGGGGGCGATGTGGGCCCGGTGGGCTATCGCTAGCGGGGAACGGCCGGTTACCGATCCCTCACAGACGAAGATTTCGCTGGTCTTAAGCGTCTCCTTATAGCGTTTGGCGCCTTTGCCCATGTCGATGAGGCTGACCCCGGCCGATGCCGTCTCCTCGATCATGCGCAGATGCTGGATCAGGCCCGGTGAGTACTTGGCGAACCGGCTGTCGTAGGCCGGGAACCAGTGCGCGAGCAGATGGCCTGACCGAAGGCCGAAGTGCCCGGCGACCGGGACATCCCCGGCGTACAGCACCGACAAGCAGCCGCTTAGATGACTTCCGGTGGTCTCGAAGAGATCGTTGATCAGGCCAACGATCCACGGCCGGGCGAAGCGGTCGGTACGGCCGGTCCGCCGGTACTGATCCGACTTCCAGGCCATGAGGGACTGCAGCGCCGCCACGTCGCGGGAGTCCGTGACGTGACGGAGCGGTCCGGCTTCCCGGCCCAGCTTCCGGCCCCGGCGCGCGACATCCCGGCAGAACTGCGGTGACTTCACCGTGAGCTTTGCCTGGTAATCGGCGAATCCGTCGGTCAGGTCGATCACCGGGGAAGGCGCCGTGGCCGCCACCCAGCGCCCGAACGGGCGCTGGGTCTGGGCTAGGTGGTCGAAGTGGAACGCGGACATCCCGCAGCAGCGCAGCAGTTCCCGCGCGTCCCACTCGAAGCCCTGAGCATGCACGAGGCCCTGGCAGTCGGTGAGTCCCGCGCCGATCGGCACGCCCACGCCGAGCCTGCGTCTCTCGAACGGGAAGAACCCGGTGACGGCAGGCCCGTCGGTCAGCACGGCCACCCTCGCCCCGGGCCGGAACCGGCCGACCGCGGCCGCGAACTCCGGGCTGAGGAAGGGATTCCCCAGCGCCGCGTCGCCGCGCTGCATGGCATGCCACGCAGCAATCTCGCCTGGCCCTAGTTCTTCCGGGTGAACCACTGAGATCTGCATGGTCCTGGCTCTTTTCCTGGCCGCGGCTACCAGCTGGCCCGGCCGATGGCCCGGCTCACCCGTTTCGCCGCAAACTGGGTGCCGCAGACGAATCGCATGAGCGGCCCGAACGTCGCCGCCGCGGGCAGGCCGACGAAGTACATGCCGGGCACGGATGACTCGAACGAGCCCGACAGGTGCGGGAAGCTGCCGGTCAGCCGGATTTGCCGGCGCAGCTCCGGCCCGAGGAAGCCCAGCCTGGCCAGGTCCACCCGGTATCCAGTGGCAGCGATGACGTGGTCGACCCGCAGCTTTGCGTGCTGGCCGTCAGCGCAGGATGTGGACAGCAGCACCCCGTTGCCGTCCTGCGTCGTGCTGAGCACAGCGTGCTCGCTTAGCACGGGGATCCGGCCGACCACACGATCGTGCAGCCACCATGCCCCTAGCGGCCCGAGAACTCGCTTCACGAGGCGGAGACGGGTGCCCGGCGGCAGGTAAGGGAACAGCGCCGCGGCGTGGCTGAAGGGGTAGATCCGCCAAGTCGGCCCGAGGGGGGAGCGCGGCTGCGGCAGCATGGCCTTGAGCCGGCTGGACTGATCCGCGGGCGGGGTGCCAAACCGCGCTGTTCCCCTGGCCAGCACCGTGGCCTCGGCGCCTGCCTCGTGCAGCAGGGCCGCGTCCTCCAGCGCCGACTGGCCGGCCCCGATGACGGCGACCTTGGCACCGCCGAAGCCCGCCAGGTTGCTGTGCTGCGAGCTGTGCGACACCGGTCCTGTGGCGGTCGGCCCGCCCGGCGTGACCGAGGCCAGCTCATCTGGGACATAGGCGACGCCGGTGATCCCGGTGGCCACCACCACGCTGGGCGCCTGGATCTTCTCACCGGAGCCGAGCACCAGGTGGAAGCCGCGGTCGGTGCGCCTGAGCTCCCGGACGCTCTCGTTTTCGACGTCGGGAACCAGCTGCTCCTGGAACCACTGACCGTACTGGGTGAACAACTGGATCGGCACGACGTCGTAATCCCGCAGCGGCCGGATTCCGTGGCTGACGCAGTAATCGGAGAGCGCGAACCCCGGGACGGGCGCGCCCAGGCTGGAGGCATCTGGCGTGGACTTGAGGCACATGCCTGCCGGCATATGGCTGCGCCAGCTCGACATCACGTCGCCGAAGACGCGGGGCTGGATACCGCGAGCCCTCAGGTGTGCCGCGACCGATAGCCCATACGGCCCGGCACCGATCACTACCGCTGAAGTGCTATTGGTCACGATACATCCCCCTCATGTGCTTACGTCGCCACGCTTCTCGCTGACGGCGGGTGACATCGGAAAGTGCGAGCTTGGCGAATCGCGGTAGCATCGCAGCGGCCGGGAGCAGGTCGTCGGGTGCCAGCCAGGCGAGTTCTGTGGCGGTCGCCCGGGTCGGCGCGGACGGTGTGGTGTAGCCGCTGCCTCGCTGGCCGATCCGGGAGAAGAAGTCGATGTGCTCGAGGACGATCCGGCGCCCGTTGACCTGCTCGCCGGGAGGCACGCTCTGGCCCGTCATGTCGAGGTACAGGGCACGCAGGACATCGATGCCGGCTGGCGTCTGGAAGAGGCGGAACTGGTTGCCCATCCGCGGATTGAAGTCCACGAGCTTGTACTGGCCATCCCGGCGGTCATACCGCACGTCGAGGTCCGCCACCCCGCGGAAGCCCACGGCTTTGCAGAAGCCCTGGACCAAGTCCGCCAGCAATGGATTAGGCACTGCGATCGCGCAGGCGGTGGCGCCTGTGTTTGGCGGCCAGGACCGCAGCTTCACTCCGGTGAACAGGACGAGACAGTTCGACCCGACGTCGCAGTACATGTGCACGATCCAGTCCTCGGCGCGATCATGCGGGATGTACTCCTGCAGGATGAGCGTGGGCGATCCGGCGCTGGCCGTAGCGAGCGCGGTCAGCTCGGCCGCGGAGCTGAGTACCGTCGTTCCGGCCACGGCCGGCGCCCGGCGGCGCACCCATGGCTCGGCGTTCTTGGCCACCACCGGAAACGCCGCCGTCGCCGCGAAGGCCGCTATCTCCTCCGCGGAGGAGACGAAGACCGACGCTGGCGTGGGCATGCCGTGCTGGCCGCACAGGCCGGAGAGGTGGTGCTTGCTGGCCAGCTGGCGGCACAGCTCAGGCTGGATCCGCGGGAACAGGAAGTGCCCGGACAGGTCGTCGGCGTGCTCCGCGATGAGCACCGCCGCTTCGTCGTCGACGGGAACGATCACCGATGGCTGGCCGATCTGCCGCCCGATGGCGGTCAGCCCCCCGATCAGGGTGGCCGGGTCCTCGTGCCCGGTCGCCCGCCACTTGAAATGGCCCGCGCAGTAGCGGGACACCGCAGCCGGGGTAAACGGGTCCTCGGTCGTCGCATACACCGGGACGCCGAGGCGGCCGAGGGTGCGTACCGCGCCCACCCCGCCGGAATGCAGCGGGTACTGCCCGATCTTGAGGATTAGCGCGGGAACCTGCCGCCTCATAGCAACCCCCCGTGAATCGATGGCAGCCCTGCGAAACGCGCGACCACAGCGACCGTCGTGAGCATCAGCAACGGCCACGAGGCCAGGGTGAGCGGTCGGATCAGCCGCCTTGCCGCTGGCCCGCCGATGCCGATGCCGATGAACTCACGCACCACGAGTACGGCGATGAGAAGCAGCAGGACGCACAGCTCGGCCGCGTTCGGCAGGACCGGGTAGCTGGCACCGACCTTCCCGATCCCAGGCAGCGGCTGCGGCCGGGTGCCTGGTGGCCAGCGTAGGGTGTAGATCACCGCGCTGCTGTTGGCGAACACGACCCGCACCAGCCGCTCCGCACTCATCCGGCTCTGGAACTTGCCCGGCCAGTCGGCCGGATACCCGGCCGTCTGCTCGAGGTAGTTCTCCTGGGTGCCGGTCACCATCAGATAGGCGCCTGAGCCTGCGCTGTGCAGCGAGTACAGCAGATCCATGACGTCAGCCGGGTCCCGCGGTGCCAGTACCGGGAAGTAGTCGACCTTGTTGATGTCCCGGTATGACCAGGGCATCTCGGGGGTAACGTCGGTCGTGGGCGATGAGCTCAGCCACAGCAGCCGCACCCCCTGCGCGTCGTGCGCATAGATCCAGTTGGCCGCGGCCACCTCGCCGGGCGGGATCTGCTCGAAGGCCTCGTTGCCGTAGCGCACTAGGAGGAAGGAAACGGGGAAGCCGACTGCACACAACAGCAGCACCGGGATCACCCGCCAGCTGGCCTTCTGCGCCACGGGATCAGGAAAGAAGAAGCAGGCCGCGAGCACGCAGGCGGCCGGGAGCATGAACAGGTAGATCCGGAGCGCGATCTCGCCGCCGTAGCTCTGCAGGCCGAGGGTCGGGATGGGCAGGACGAAGAGAGCGATCAGCACGCGGTCGTCGAACCCGCGGAACCGGCGGCGGAGCAGCCCGAGAACGGCCAGTCCGACGATCGCCCCGGTCATCCCGACCCGGGTGTGCAGGGTGAGCAGGTGGGTTGCGCTGCTGCCGGCTAGCCGCTCGCCGACGCTGCTGGTCACGTTCGCACCGAGATTGCCGACGCCGCCGAAGATGCTGGCCAGGTGGCCGCTCCAGTAGTCCACCGCGGCGAAACTGAGCCAGCCCACCACGATCACCGCGAACAGGATTGGCAGCCCGGACAACCTGCACCGCCGGATGAGGACCAGCGCCAGGCAGGCGCCGACCATGTAGAACGGTGTCAGCTGGTGGCTCGTGGTGGACACCACGACGATGGTGATCAGCACGGCGAGCAGGAAGGCCCGCTGGCCAGTGCTGGCCGGCTGGGATGGCAGTTCGCCGGGCCGGACGATGCCGAAGATGCGGCGATGCACCCGAGCCAGCCAGGAAACCACCACATGCGGGGGCGAGCTGAGCCGCGGCTCGGTGAACCAGTTGACCAGTATGGCCAGGAACACCAGGTAGAGCACGTAGTTGAAGGATTGCGGCGAGAAATAGTCCTGGCCCACCCAGTTGCCCACCGTGAACAGGAATCCCGCCAGCCACCGCGCGCGCCAGGAGATCCGCAGGTTGCGCATCATCAGGAAGTACGGCGGCAGGCAGAGCAGGTCGATCAGTATCGGCCATACCCGCATGAGCGGCAGCAGGCCGTGATTGCCGGCTGCCCCCGTGATGAGCGATATCAGCGCGAAGAAGCCGGGCCAGCTGAAGTACGCGGCCAAGCCGGGGGCCGCATGCCCGTGGCTGCTGATGTACTGGACGAAGCCGGCGATCTGGTACGCCGTCGGGAACCGTGGCTCGGGCTCGATAAAGGCAGTGACCCCGTCCAGGCAGATGACCAGGCCGGCCAGCGCGGCCCCGAGTCCCGCCGGGTGAGCTTTGGGCAGGGCAAGCCCGAGGACGAAGGCGAGAGCCAGGATCGTCAGCCCGGCGATCGCGCGATGAGGCAGCACGGACAGCAGCCCCAGCCCGGTCATCCGGTCGAGCGCGACATGACGCAGGGAGGCGAGGAACAGCACGAAGCCGGCCGCTCCCAGTGCCGCGACGGCCGCTGCCGACGGGCTGGGCCACCGGATCGACCCGGTCAGCGCGAAGATGCCCCGGCCGCGGGCGGTCGGCTGCTGGACCTGAGTGATCATGGCGCGCTGGCCTCCGTGGCGGCCAGCGTGCCCGGCTTCCTGCCGTCGTTCAGCGCACGCCAAAGGCCAGGGATGATTAGCGCGGCCACAGCGCCCTGGCTCAGGACAGCGGCCAGCCCCGCGCCGACCAGGCCCATGGTGCTGACCAGGGAGACGGTGAGCCCCAGCATCAGGACGCAGCGGGTTCCCTGGATGATCGCCACCAGGGAGGTCCGACTCTGCGCCCGCAGCGTGCCCAGATATACCTCGGTCACGGCCCGGGGCAGGGTGGCGACGGCGAGCAGTTCGAGGACCGGTGCGCCGTGCGCCGCATAACCCGGCCCGAACAGCCTCAACCCCCAGTGCGCGAACAAGACCGTCAGCGCCGCACAGGGGAGCAGGGTCAGGGCTATCTTCTCGAGCGCCTTACGGCAGTTCGAGGCGAGTGTCGACTCGTCGAACGAGGCCTCCACGGTCAGCGACATGGACATGTTGATGCCGATCAGGTCAAGGATGGCGCCGACTATCCATGCCATGTAGAAGTACGCGATGAACCGCAGCTCAGTGATGCGCAAAGCGACCAGGACCGGAACGAGGCTGGTGGCGGCGAGGAGGAACATCGCTCCCGAGTAGTCACCAGCCAGGAACCGGCCGATCTGCCGGTTCGTAGGCGGGGAGAAGTCCAGGGTGGCCGCGGTGTGGCGTGGCACCAGGCGGCCGTAGATCAGCATGTTGACCAGCGGCACGGCCAGCACAGCCGGAAGCATCCAGGACAGGTAGATCCCGAGCTGCGTGAGGCGCGCCGCGAACAGCACGAGCAGGACGATCTTGACGATGCCGAAGATGCCGTTCTCGAGCAGTACCCAGGGCGCGCTGCGCAGCCCGGTCAGCACACCGTCCTGGAGCGTGAACACAGCCCAGATGGCCACGCAGCCGATGAAGAACAGGCCGGTGATGGGGTTATGGAGTTCCGCGTATGACGGTCCCCACCGACTGATTGTCAGCAGGAAGAAGACGGCCAAGGCCATCGATGCCACCACGCTGGCTAGGTAGGCCTGGGTGACCAGCGTCCTGGTCCGCCGGCTGGCCTGCGGGATGAATCGGGTCAGCGCGCCGTTGAAATTAAGTGCGGTGAAGCCGGCCAGCAAGTTCATCGCTGCGTAGGCCGCCGTTGCCCGGCCGACCACGGCAGTGGGGTACAGGCGTGCCACCAGGATCCAGTAGACAAGCCCGGTCAAACCGGTGGCCCCGCTGTTGGCGACCAGCGCGTAGCCGTTGCGGGACAGCGGATCGGCCAACTGCTGGCTCAGCCTCAGCATCAGCCGCGAGGCGAAGGATGTCGGCGTCGTCGCGGGTGCTCCCTGAGGCGCCGTCTTATTCGCCACGCGACACCCCGCCCAATGCTGCCCTGGCCCGGCGGGCCAGCGCGTAGCCTCTGGTCAGCGCTCGGTCTTTGAGGAAGATCATCGGCACGTTCCTGCTCTGCGCGAGCTGGGCGAAGGTCTGCAGGGTGGTGGACCGGCGGACGGTGAGCCGGGGCAGGGCCAGCAGGTCGGTGCCCGGGTTTAGCAGGGTGTTGCCGACCGCACAGGCGTAGCTGTGGCCCGCATCGCGGGCTACCTGCCGCACCCTGGCGTTGGAATAGCCGAACGGGTAGGCGAGCCCGGATACCCCGAAGCCGAGCCTGTCCTCGAGGTGCGCTTTGCTCGCGTACAGCTCGTCGCGGAGCAGCCCTCCGGGTAGCTGGTCCAGCTGGCGGTGCTGCCAGCTGTGCGCCCCGATCTCGATGCCAGCGCGCGCTGCCTCCGCAATCTGGCTCCAGCTCAGCATCCGGCCAGGCCGCCGCCCGGCCGCGTGCGGCCCGGCGTCCTGAACCCAGCCGGTGGTGACGAACACGGTAGCGGTGTAGCCGTACCGGTCCAGCAACGGCATGGCCTGGCGGTGGAAGTCCTCGAAGCCGTCGTCGAAGGTGAGGACCACCGGCCGGTCCGGCAGTAGCCCCGGCCGACCAGCCAGGATCTCCGCGAGATAGCCCGCGGTCACCGCCTCGAAGCCCGCGCCATGCAGGTAGCCGAGCTGTTCGGCGAAGGCCTCGGGCGGGACGGCAAGGCGGCTTGTGGTCTCGGCAGGCGGGGAGATCTCGTGGTACATGAGAATCGGCACAGGCAGCCGCGCGGCAGGTGTCATGCCAACCTCCGAGTCCCATGTGGCCGACCGGCTCGCCGGCGGCCAGCCTCGGGCCGTCGCCGGGCACGCTGCTGGAGCCAGCCCGCCGAGTAGCCGGCGACCGTGGCGGTGACACCGGTCACGATCGCAGCGGCGCGGCCGAGTCCAGGTAGGTCGCCGTGGACCGCATCGGCCATTCCGCCCATCACGCCCAAGGGCAGCACCTTCGTCGTGTACCGCCGCTCTGAGGAGAGCCCGTCGGCGACACCGACGCTGGCGGTAACCAGCGCCTTGGACAGGCCTTCCGCGTAACAGCGGGCCCGAAAGTAGGAGAAGCGGCAGCGCTCGGGGGGGACCAGATGCCAGATCTTCGACCGGTTGTCGAAGAGAAAGACCGATCCGGGAGACCGCTGGCTGATCCTGATGCAGAACTCGGTCTCCTCACAGCCGAGCGGCCGCTTGCCCGCCGACCGCCCGATTCCGTTCTGGAACCCGCCTGCGATCTCGAAAGCCTCCCGGCGGAACGATGCGTTGCCACCGAGAAGGTTGCGGACGGGCGCCCGGGACTCAGGCATCCCGCGGTAGGTGCAGCCAACCACCCAGGCGAATTCCTCGGGAAACCAGGCTGGTCGTGGTGCCTTCCAGTCGGGCAGGGTGAGGCCGCCGACTCCGATGACGGCAGGGTCGCTATAGGAGTCGGCGAAGTACCTCAGCCAGTCAGGGTCAGCGACCGCGTCGTCGTCGAGGAACGCTACGACCTCACCTCGCGCCATCCCGGCACCGGTGTTCTTGCCGCCGGACAGCCCTCGTGCCTCGCGGTTCTCGACCACCGTGACGTCGGGCAGTGCCGCCGCCAGCGAGCTGAGGAGGGCTGGATTGTGGTCGACGACGACGATGATTTCCTCACTAGGCAGGCTCTGCGCCCAGACCGACTCAACGGCCGTGCACGTCTCACGCCACCGCTTCTCGGTGTGGGCACAGATCACCACCGAAATGCTCGGGGTCGCCATGTCAGTCCTTGCCGACATCGGCCGCTACTCCCACCGCGGGCAGCGCGAGGTCGGTTTCTAGCATCTGCACTGCTTTACCGGTCCTGGAGCGCCGCAGGCCGTTGCGGAATGCCTCCGTCGTGATGACTTTCAGGATCCGCCAGCCATCGAGGACGACCCGCAGGTTGCTGACCCCGTGCACGCGCTGGTGCTCATGGCTCGGTACCTCCTGAATGCACAGGCCCGCTCGCGCGGCACGGATATTCATCATGGTCTCTATCTCGAAGCCGAGGCAGTCGAGGCCGAGCACTGGCAGGTGCCGTGACCAGACCGCGTTGTAGCCGTAGCACAGATCGGTGTACCGAGTCCCGAACGCCACGTTCACCAGGCCGCACAAGACCCGGTTGCCCAGGCGGCGGCTCAGGTTGATGTCGTCGCTGCCGCCACCGCTGGAGAAGCGTGAGCCCTTGGCGAAGTCGGCCCCGGCGACCAGGGCCGCGACGAACCGGACGATCTCGGCGCCGTCGGTCGAGCCGTCGCCGTCGATCATCACGATAATGTCGCTGGTGCAGGCGGCGAATCCGGCCCGCAGGGCATCTCCCTTGCCGGATCCGACCTGATGGACGATCTTTATATCCGGACAGCACTCATTGGCGACGGCAACCGTGTCGTCTACCGAGCGGCCGTCCACCAGCACCACCTCGTCTATCCAGCCGGGCAGGGAACGAAAGACGATCGGCAGGTTCCGTGCCTCGTTCTTGACGGGTATGACCACGCTGATGGTCGGCACAATGGCGAGTACCGCGTCTATGGGACGGTACTTACGCTGGGCGGGTATTGGTGGTTGGCGATCCGTGCTGGCTAGCGGACCGGTAATTGTAGTAACTGATTCTCGTGGCGCTGGTGAGCCGGCTTTCGGGAACGCGAAATCCATGATAGGTGAATCCCCTTCGCGCGTATGCCCCACCCTTGGGCACATCCCGCGTCGGTCCCCGGCCTGACCATTCCCGGGGGGCCAGGCCGATAACCTGATGCGTACGGTTGATCACATGGAGTGAGCGGACCGTGCGATCCTGATCACATACTCAACTACACCTATCACGATGGGGACGATTTCCCCAATACCTGCGGGGTCCGTTTATTTAATCTTGATATATGTCCGAGCAACGTCTGCATAAGTTCTTAAGAGGTAGCCCGCCTCGGGCATCAGTAACTACTGTAACGGGCGGGGGTTAATGTTCACAAAGATGATAAGGCGCTGCTCCGTGCTGGTGGGGCACTCCTGAGGCGTGGCGAAGCCGGACGTGGTGACTGGGAAGAACCGGGGCGGATTGTTGATTGACTGGCCAGAATGATGATTATTGTCAGCTGTGATCGCCGTGGCTGGTGTTCCTTCTACTGAGATGCTGTCAGCTGAGATGCTGTCAGCTGAGATACTGTCAGCTCTGTCGGCCGCCAAGCTGGAAGTCCGGGTATTTTTCTACTGTTCACCCAGTCAGTGAATAAGTCTCTGACGGCCGCAAAACGCACTCGTTCTTAAGCGCGGCTTCTTGAGCGCGGCGGCCACCCGGCACCGGAGGACAGCCTGAGGCAGTTATGCTCACAGCACCAAGAGCAGACGAACCGCTCATGTACTCGGCGACAGACTCCGTGGCTACGTTCCGGGAGATAGTGTATTAAATGGTCATCTCACTATCGCTTTTAGATAAGCAGGAATTTCCTCTATTGTCAATCCAGCCCCACTGATACTGGCGGTTCCCATATCAGCCTGCGCAGTCTTGCTGCGCAGTCTTGCTGCGCAATCTTGCGACAGGCGGCGAGGATACGGCGAGGATATCCAGTCCCATAGCGGCGGACTCGGTCCATTCGTCGCCCTGCTCGGCCAGCACCGCGCGGACGCAGGCCGGTCCACGGGTGGTCCCGGCCTGTATTATGACTAGCGAGCACATAGTTCGGAACGCGACGACAGTGGGCGGATGACACTGATGTCCAGCAAGCTGACCTGCTTGTTGGTTGGTGCCGCCGTGGGAGCCGGCACAGTTGGCATCGCCATGGAACTGGCTGGCATCACTTCTCCCATCCGGGTAGTGCTAGTGCTCGTCTTCATCGCGGTGGCGCCGACAGCCGCTATCGCCGGGCTGCTTCGTGGGTTTGATCGCTTCGCCCGCCTCGTCATCGCCTGTGTCACAGCTACAGCCGTGGTCACATTGATTGCGATGGTCATGCTTACTGCCGGACTCTGGTCACCCACCGGCGGGCTGATCGCGGTCGCGGCGTTCAGCGCCGCTTGCTGGCTGGCGCAACGAACACCATCTCTCAGGGCGGCTGTCGTGGCGCGCGCGAAGCCCTTGCGGAAGGTCCGCAACCGCGCAGACGCCGACGCGGAAATTCCGTCCCCCGGCGCGCAGCCTCCCGCGACCAAGCTCGGCCAGGGCAGCGGCGGTCCAGTCACACCACCCGCCAACGGGGACGGCGGGGACGCCACTGACCCGGTGATCCCGCCCGCCGTCCGCGGCAACCAGGCCGGGACCAGCGACTGGGGCGCCAACGGCATCACGCTGCCCCCAGCCTCGCTCGGCCAGCCAGCAGTGGCGGCCAACACCGACACGACAGAAATCCCTGCCAACGCGACCCCGCCTGAACCGCTGCGGTCGGAACCGTGAATCCGAGCGGCCGCGCAGCGGGATGCCTCAGTCCTCGTGCCGCAGCAGGGGCTGCGTTTGCCCGCTCGCCGACCCGGCCCGTGCCGACCCGATGTGACGTTGGGGCGGTAGGGACGTGCCGGAGAATGAGTTGGCGGTCCGGGGCCGGTGGGCGTGGCCGTGTGGTAGTTGTTCGCGGGTAGAGAGCAGCTTGTCGCGGCTGGCGGGTCAGGGCCCGGGCATGGCAGCTGGCCCTATCCGGGCCGCAGCCGGACCTTCCCCGCCAGAACAGGAAATCGATTTTCCGTGATCACGAAGGCTTTACCGTCCGGGCAGACTGTCAAGTCTTCGCGGTAACGGGAGTCTGCGCCCTGGCGGCACTGCGGCGTTGCGGGTGGGGTTGCCGGTGCGGAAGAGGAGCGGGAAGCGGGTACTCGGGCAGCCGCCGGAAACCGCAGCCGCCAGGCACCCAGCCGCCGGGCGCCTAGCTGCCGGGCGCCCGGCTGCCGGGCACCCAGCTGCCGGGCACCCAGGCTCAGAGCATCGGAAGGTAGCGGGCCAGCTCGTACTCCGTGACCTGGCGGCGGTACTCCTGCCACTCCTGGCGCTTGTTGCGCAGGAAGAAGTCGAAGACATGCTCGCCCAGCGTCTCGGCGACCAGCTCGCTGTCCTGCATGACCCTGATGGCCTGGTCCAGGTCCTGGGGCAGCGGCCGGATGCCCAGCGCGCGGCGCTCCGCGGAGGTTAGCGCCCACACGTCGTCCTCGGCGCCGGCCGGCAGTTCATAGTCGTCCTCGATGCCCTTGAGCCCGGCGGCCAGGATAACGGCGAAGGCCAGGTACGGGTTGCAGGCGGCGTCCACCGAGCGGAACTCGACCCGGGTCGCGTTACCCTTCTGCGGCTTGTACATCGGCACCCGGACCAGAGCCGAACGGTTGTTGTGCCCCCAGCACACATAGGCGGGGGCCTCACCGCCGGCGCCTGCGGTCCGTTCGGCCGCGCCCCACAGCCGCTTGTAGGAGTTCACCCACTGGTTGCAGACCGCGGTGATCTCCGGCGCGTGCTGCAGCAGCCCGGCGATGAATGCCCGGCCGGTCTTGGACAGCTGGAACTCCGCACCGGCCTCGTAGAACGCGTTCTTGTCGCCTTCGAACAGCGACACGTGGGTGTGCATGCCCGAGCCAGGGTGATCGGTGAACGGCTTGGGCATGAATGTCGCGTAGACGCCCTGCTCAATCGCCACCTCCTTCATCACAAGCCGGAACGACATGACGTTGTCGGCGGTGGTGAGCGCGTCAGCGTAGCGCAGGTCGATCTCCTGCTGCCCGGGCGCGCCCTCGTGGTGGCTGTACTCCACCGAGATGCCCATGGATTCCAGCATCGTGATCGCGGTGCGGCGGAAGTCATGAGCGATGCTGTGCGGGGTGTGATCGTAGTAGCCGCCTGTGTCGATCGGCTGCGGCTTGTCCCCTGGCTCAGGTCTCTCCCTAAGCAGGAAGAACTCGATCTCCGGGTGTGCGTAGAAGGTGAACCCGAGCTCGGAAGCCCGGCTCAGGTTGCGCTTGAGGACCCAGCGCGGGTCCGCGTACGACGGCGACCCGTCGGGCAGGAGGATGTCGCAGAACATCCGTGCCACACCCGGGTATTCACCGCGCCACGGCAGCAGCTGGAACGTCGACGGATCCGGCCTTGCGATCATGTCCGCCTCATAGACCCGGGCGAACCCCTCGATCGCGGAGCCATCGAAACCTATCCCGTCGGCGAACGCGCCCTCTAGTTCGGCAGGCGCGACCGCGACCGATTTCAGCGTGCCGAGGACGTCGGTGAACCACAGCCGGACGAACCGGATGTCACGTTCTTCGAGCGTGCGCAGCACGAACTCTTCCTGCCTATCCACGGTAATCACCTTAGACGTTCCCCATCGCTTGACCAGCCCTCAGCGGGCTCCGCCTTCCGCGCGCTCAGGTACCAGTGAGTGTGCCCTGCCGGTGTTTCCTCGCGGTTACAGTGCGTGGGTTGATCCACGACGGGAGCCAGAACGCCCGCCCGCCCCGGTACGCAGGTCCCACGGTCGGCTGGCTAAAGCCTAGGCTGGAAGGGTGACAATGCTGCGGATCGCGCTTGCCCAGGTCAATGCGACGGTTGGTGACCTGGACGGAAACGCCGAGCTGATCGTCGAGTGGACTCGCCGCGCCGCCGGGGGCGGGTCCAGGGTCGTCGTGTTCCCTGAGATGGTGCTCACCGGATACCCGGTGGAGGATCTCGCGCTGCGGGCGTCGTTCGTGTCGGCCTCCATCGCGGCCCTGCATAGCGTGGCGGCGCGACTTGACGCCGAGGGGCTCGGCGGGATCGCCGTCGTGGCCGGCTACCTGGACCGGCGAAAAGACCTGGCGCCGCGGGCCGGACTGCCGATCGGGGCGCCGCAGGACGCCGCGGCGCTGCTATACGGCGGGCGTGTCGTCGTCACCTCGGCCAAGCATCACCTGCCGAACTACGGGGTGTTCGACGAGTTCCGCTACTTCGTACCCGGCGACACGCTGCCGGTGTTCCGGCTGCCTGCGGGCGACGGCGAGGAGGTCGACGTCGCCATCGCGATCTGCGAGGACCTCTGGCAGGACGGCGGGCCGGTAGCGGCCTGCCGGCGCGCGGGAGCGGGCCTGCTCGTGGTCCCCAACGCGTCGCCCTACGAGCGCGGGAAGGACGACGTGCGGCTTGACCTGTGCGTCCGCCGGGCGCGCGAGGCCGGAGCCGCGCTCGCCTACGCCAATATGATCGGCGGGCAGGACGAGCTGGTCTTCGACGGCGACTCAATCCTGGTGGCCGCGGACGGCGCGCTGATCGCCCGCGGACCGCAGTTCGACGAGGCGCTCGTCGTCGCCGACCTGGACCTGCCACCGGCGGATCCTGGTCAGACGCCGGCCGACCAGCCCGTGGATGCGGGCGACGGCACGACGATCACGATCAGGCGGGTGACGCTGGCGCCGTCGCCTGAGGCTCAGACCCCCGGGGCGCCGTCACCTGGGGCGAGCGGGGACATCGAGCCGGCTGGGATTGAAGAGGCGGCGGAGGCGGCTTCGGGGGCTTCGGGGGCTTCGGGGGCTTCGGGGGCTTCGGGGGCTTCGGGGGTCCCGGAGATACTCAGACCCGAGGGAGCGGGGATGTTCTGGCCGCGGCTGTCCGATCCGGCCGAGCTGTACGCGGCGCTGGTGACCGGGGTCAGGGACTACGTGGCCAAGAACGGGTTCCGTTCGGCCATCCTGGCGCTGTCGGGCGGTATCGACTCGGCGCTGACCGCCACGATCGCCGCGGACGCGATCGGCCCAGGGAACGTGTACGTGGTGCTGATGCCCAGCCGGTACTCCTCGGATCATTCGGTCATCGACGCCGAAGACCTGGTCAGGCGGCAGGGCCTGCACGCGGTGACGATCCCCATCGCCTCGATGGTCGACGCGTTCGGCAAGGAGCTCATCCCGGCCGGGTTTCCTGAGACGGGGCTGCCCGCGGAGAACCTGCAGGCCCGGGTGCGCGGGGTCGTGCTGATGGCACTGTCCAACGCGGCCGGGCACCTCGTGCTCACCACCGGCAACAAGAGCGAGCTCGCGACCGGTTACTCGACGCTGTACGGCGACTCGGCGGGCGGGTTCGGGCCGATCAAGGACGTACCCAAGACGCTGGTCTGGGAGCTTTCCCGGTGGCGCAACGCCGAGGCTGAGCGCCAGGGCACCACTCCCCCGATCCCGGAGAACTCCATCGCCAAGCCGCCGAGCGCCGAACTCGCGCCCGGGCAGATGGACACCGACTCGCTGCCCCCGTATGAGGTGCTCGACGCGCTGCTCGACGACTATGTGGAGAAAGACATGGGGACCGCGGAGCTGATCGCGGCCGGGCACGACCCGGCGCTGGTCGAGCGCGTGGTCCGGATGGTCGACGCCGCCGAGTACAAGCGCCGCCAGTACCCCCCAGGCCCGAAAATCAGCCAGAAGAACTTCGGCCGCGACCGCCGCCTCCCCATCACCAACCGGTGGCGGGAACCACGTCCCTGCTAAGCGGATGGCCAGGCCGAGCAGCACGCCGTCCACCACGCGGGCCGCGAAATCGCCGTCAAGGGTGCTGTCCGCGGACTTGTCCTTGGCCAGGACCGCGCCGGTCAGAGCGAGCAGCGCGACCTCGACGTCGGTGTCGGGCCGCAGCTCGCCCGTTTCGATGCCGCGGCGGATGACCGCGCGCATGATGTCGCGCCGCGGCTCGACCACCGTCTCCTTGTACCGCGCCATCAGCCGCGGGTACTTCTCGCCCTCGCCGAGCAGCAGCTCGTAGCGGCGCGCCTTGCGCGGATCGGCCTTGTCCACGCACATCACGGTGAGCATCGCGACCAGGTTGTCCCGGACGCAGACACCGCCCGGCTCCGGGTACGGCGACTTCAGCGAGCCGAACGCGGCGAGCAGCAGCTCTTCCTTGTTTGGCCAGCGGCGGTAGATGGTCGCCTTCCCGACCCCGGCGCGGGCCGCGACGGCCTCGACGCAGACACCCTCGAAACCCTGCTCGGCGAATAGGTCAAGCGTCGCCTCGATGATCGCCTGCTCGGCCTGCTCGCTGCGCGGACGGCCAGGCTTGCCCGGGCGGCCCGGCTTGACGGGGCGGCGCGCCGCCACGTCGAGCCCGGCTCCGGTGTCAGTGCCGGGCCCCTGATCGACGATGATCACGGGCTCCATGGCTGGTTATCCCTCTCGCTCTGTGCTGTTGAGCATGACTTCTTTTTCCAGTATGGCAAGCTCGGCCTCGTACTCGCCATCGCCGGCCTGCGCTGACCCGACGGCCTTCGGCGGCAGGCCGGGCATCCAGCGCAGCACCACGAACCCGCCCACCAGCGCGAGCAGCGCCGCGACCAGCGAGGTGAAGTGCATGGCGTGCACGAACGCGTCGTTCGCGGGCACCAGCAGCGACTGCCCGGCCGTGCCGAGCTGCTGCGCGACCGCCTGGGTGGCGGTGATCGACGACGACGCGGCGGTCCGCGCGGCGGCGGGCAGGTGCGTCAGCGACGGGCTGAGCGACTGGCGGTAGAAGACGGCCAGGATCGAGCCGAGGATCGCGACGCTGAGCGCCACCGCCACCTGACGAGCGGTGTTGGTCAGCGCGGAGCCCGCACCCGCCCGCTCCCGCGGCAGCACGTCCATGACCGCGGAGGTAGCGGCCGGCATGCTGACGCCGATGGCCGCGCCCTGGACCAGGTACAGCAGGCCGAGCACCCAGATCGGCGTGGTGGTCCCGAGCGTGGCGTACCCGAGGAGGTCGACGCCCATGACGAACAGGCCGGTCGCGCCGACGGCCTTGGCGCCGTAGCGCCGGACCAGGCGCGCGCTGCGCGGCGCGAGCAGCAGTTGGCCGATCGCGAACGGCACGGTCAGCAGCCCGGCGTCCAGCGGGCTGTAGCCCCGGACGTTCTGCAGGTAGAAACTGGTGAAGAAGAAGACGCCGCCCATGCCGAAGAACACCAGCCCGAGCGCCGCGATCGAGGCGGAGAGCCGACGGTCGCGGAACAGCCGCACGTCAAGTGACGGATGCGAGATCCGCGCCTCGTACCACGCGAAGGCCGCCAGGATGGCCAGGCCGCCCACGATCGGTCCGAGCACCGGCAGGCTGAGCCACGAGTCGCCGTCGCCGCCCTGGACGATCCCGTACACCAGCGACACCAGGCCCGCGATGGACAGCAGCACGCCGACGTAGTCGATCTTTCCCGCGTTGGGGTTGCGCGACTCCGGCACCACGATGGCGGCGGCGATGCCGCCGACGATCGTCACCGGCACGTTGATCAGGAAGACCGAGCCCCACCAGAAGTGGTCGAGCAGCAGGCCGCCCAGGACCGGGCCGGTCGCGATGCCGAGGCCGACCGCCATGGCCCACAGGCCGATGGCCCGCGGCCGTTCGGCGGGCTCGAAGACGTTGGAGATGATGGACAGGGTCTGCGGCATGACCGCGGCCCCGCCCAGGCCCATCGCGGCCCGCGCAAGATCAGCTGATCGGGCGTCCGTGAGTAGGCCGAGAGCAGCGAGGCGATGCCGAACAGCGCCAGCCCGATGATGAGCATGCGCTTGCGGCCGATCTTGTCGCCGACGACGCCGAACGTGAAGAGCAGGCCGGCGAAGAACAGCGTGTAGGAGTTGATGGCCCATTCGAGCTGGCTCTGACTCGCGCCGAGGCCCCCGTGTGGCTCGGCGATAGTCTTCAGCGCGACGTTCAGGACCGTGTTGTCGATGACGATGGCGAGCAGTCCGACGATCAGCACGCTGAGAATCAGCCAGCGCCGACGGTAGATGGTCTGCGTGTCCATGTGTCCCTTCCGGATTACTTGCTGTGCTAGCCCGGGGGACGACCCCCGGAACCCCCCCGGAGTTCGTGCGCGGCACCCGGGAAGGCGCTGGCCTGTCGGTGTGTTGCCACGACTAGACGTGTCTGGATCCCGCAACTATCAATACGGAACCGTCTCGTATCGGAATCTATTTCCGTGCTGCCCAGGCGGGCGTCCGTGATCCAGATCACACCGGACTCCGACCCCGTAGCTTCCGGCGTAGGTCCTGCTCTGGCGCCGGCGCGGTATTTACCGGCTTGGGTATACCGCGCAGCCCGGTTGTCATGCCATGATCTAAGGGTCCGGGTACGCCACTGGGGCGACACGAGGCACGGAGGCCGATGAAGATGTCACAGCACACGGGCACGCTTATGGCCGCGACAGGACAGCGGACCACCCCTGAGCCCCTTTACGGTGGGTCGACCGCGGGGCGTCGCGTCACCGTACGCGATATCGCCGCGGCGAAGGCACGCGGCGAGAAGTGGCCCATGCTCACCGCCTACGACGCGCTCACCGCCGGGATCTTCGACCAGGCCGGGATCCCGGTCCTGCTAGTCGGCGACTCCGCCGCGATGGTGGTCTACGGCCACGACACCACGATCCCGGTCACCGTGGATGAGCTGATCGCGCTCACCGCGGCCGTCGTGCGCGGCACGAGCCGTGCCCTGGTGGTGGCCGACCTGCCGTTCGGGTCCTACCAGGCTTCCCCCGGCGCGGCACTGCACGCCGCCACCCGGTTCCTGAAGGAGACCGGGGCGCACGCGGTCAAGCTCGAAGGCGGCCAGCGGGTCGCCCAGCAGGTCGAGGAGCTCGTCGCGGCCGGCATCCCGGTCATGGCCCACCTCGGCCTGACCCCGCAGTCGGTCAACGCCTTCGGCGGCTACCGGGTGCAGGGACGCGGCGAAGACGGCGAGCAGCTGCTGCACGACGCCAAGACCCTGCAGGCCGCCGGCGCCTTCTCCGTGGTCCTGGAGTGCGTGCCCGCTTCCCTGGCCGCCCAGGTCACCGAGGCGCTGACCATCCCCACCATCGGTATCGGCGCCGGCTCGGCCTGCGACGCCCAGGTCCTGGTCTGGCAGGACATGGCGGGCCTGTCCCCCAAGGTGGCTAAGTTCGTCAAGCAGTACGCCGACCTAGCGGGCATCCTGCACGACGCGGCCTGCGCCTTCGCGGACGACGTCACCAGCGGCGCGTTTCCTGATGAGGAGCACTCCTACAAGTAGGTGACCTGACCCAGAGGGTCTTAAATATCGGTGATGCGCAGGCCGGCGTGGGCTTTGTAGCGACGGTTGATGGACACCAGGTTGGCGGTCAGCGCCTCGATCTGGCCGCAGTTGCGCAGGCGGCCCGCGTAGACGCCGCGGACACCGGGGATCCGGGCCGCCAGGGCCTGAACGGTGTCGGTGGCGTGCCGGTCGTCACCGAGCACGAGCACGTCCGAGTCAATGGTCTCGATCTCGGGGTCGAGCAGCAGGACCGCGGACACGTGATGGAACGCCGCCACCACCCGGCTCTCGGGTAGCAGCGCCGCGGCCTGCTCGGCCGCGCTGCCCTCGGCGACTGGCAGCGGGTAGGCGCCGCGCTGGTCGAAGCCGAGCGGGTTCACGCAGTCCACCACGATCTTGCCCGCCAGCTCGGCCGCCAGGCCGGACAGCAGTTCGGCGTGGCCTTCCCACGGGACCGCGGCGATCACCATGTCCGCCTCACGGGCGCAGTCACGGTTGGCCAGGCCCCGGGCGCTGTCCCCGATCTCCCGCGCCACGCCCTGGGCCCGGTCGTGGCTGCGAGAACCGATGATCACCGGGTTTCCCGCCCGCGCAAACCGGCGGGCCAGGCCGCGTCCCTGCTCCCCGGTGCCACCGAGGATGCCGATCGCCAAGCTGCCGACGGCCGGAGATTCCTGCTCACTCATGAAAGCCAATCCTGCCAGACCCCGCTCCGCAAGGGGTCCCAGGGGGCATGATGGAGGGGTGGAAGGCAACCAGGTGACCACACTCCGTGCGCTTCTCGCCCCGACCGGATGGCTTGAGCGGACCCGCGCCTTCGCGCAGGGGCTGCGCAAGGCGACCCGGTCGCCAGGCGGGCTTCTCCTGGTCGGCACGCCCGACGAGGAGCCGTGGCACCTGACCGCGCACCTGGACGAGGAAAGCCGCCTTTCGCAGATTCCCGAGCTGAGGCCGACGCTCGTCCGCTGGCGGGTCCCGCCGGGCGCGCCAGCGCACCTGCGGGTGGGTATCGAGCGGCTGCAAGCCGCCCAGCGCGGCGAGACGCTGTTCGTCGTGTCGCCATCGACCGCGCCGGTCCCCCTGCTCGAGCGGGTCCATGACGCGCGGCGGACCGGGGCCACGATCTTCGCGCTTGACCAGGGCGATCGCGAGCTCGACTCCCTCGCCCACGAGACGATGACGATCAGGACCGGGTTCGATCCGATGTCGTTCGGGGCGGCGCAGCACCTGATCAGTTCGGCGGTCGGAGATCTCGACCGGCCCGAAGGCCTCGACGACGGCGAGTTCGGCCTGGCCAGCGCCGTAGGCCGGGGCTCGAAGCCGGGCGTTCCCGGCTATCAGGGTTACCGGCGACCGGGCGTCCGGGGCCTGCGGGAACGGGTAGCGCGTCTGCTAGACGCGGTCAGCGGACCTACCGGCTAACCCTAGGCGTCCAGGGTCAGGACCATGGTGGGACGCTCGATGATATGGTCCGGGCGCAGCGGTCGCACGGCCGTGCCGATGGCGAAGAACTCGGTGGTGTGCGAGCCCCAGGTATGACTGTGCTGCCTGAGCTGCACGCCGACGATGCCCTCGGCGTGCAGTTCCTCAGCCTCGGCCTGCATCCGGCTCATCGCGAGCTCGCGAGCGTCGTACAAGGCCTGGGTGAACTGCTCGATCTCCACATTCTTGCCGATGTTCCCGAGCTTGCTGCCGAACTTCTGATGGGCGATGTGGTACACACACGTCCCCATCACCATGCCGAGCGGCGCGTAACCAGCCCGGATCAGCGTCCAGAAGTCCTGGCCGGACAGGTCCGAGGTGAACGGCTGGCTCTTGTTGTTGCGCCAGTTATCGACCCCGCCGCCGCCCGCGCCCTCTTCGGCCTTGACCGCCGTGCCGACCGCGATGAATTCGGCGATGTCGGCGCCGAATTCCTTCATCTCCACGTCCAGCCGGACACCGACGATGCCGTCGGCGCGCAGTGCGTCCGCCTCGGCCTCCATCCGGCTCATGGCCAGCTCGCGAGCGTGGTACATGGCCTGGGACAGCACGTCAAGCTCCTGGTTGCTGCCCCAGCGGCCCACCTGCAGCCCGACGTGGTAAATGGAGCTGCCGAGCACCAGGCCCAGCGGGCGGAACCCGGCCTCGCGCACCAGCAGGAACTCGTTGACCGACAAGTCGGAGGTGAAGATCGACCCGGCCCGGCCGGGCTGCAGCTCCGCCAGGCGGCGCATAGCATCCTGCGGGACGCCCGCGGCATCCAGTTCCGTCGCTATGTTCTGCTGGTCGGTCATCGTCTCTCCTACGAGCCCTCGGCTCTGGTTGCTGTGCTCTTAAGCTGTTAGCCGTGCTTGGTGGCGCGGGTCAGATCCGGATCCTGGCCGCCTGCCGGCGCTGCGGGTCGAGCGACATGACGGCCAGCGTGGGCCCGCTGTGCCGCTGCTCGTGGGTGAACCTGGCGATCGCGGTCCCGATGCTGGTTGCCTCCACGATGTGGTCCCGGCGGCCCTCTTGCACCGGGCATTCCCGCTCGCTGACCCGCATGTCCATGGTGGCGATCACGACGCCCTCGGCACCGAGCCGCTTGACGTCTTTCGCCAGCTGCTGCCGTGAATCGTGCCTGGCGTCGTTGACGAGCTCGGTGTAGCCGACGACCTCGCCGTTACCCGCACCCCAGCGCGTCTGGCCGACGGTCAGCCAGTCATCGTGCCTCGAGCCGATCGAGATGCCGAGGACGAGGCCGGCGGGCACCCAGCCCTTCATGATGAGCTTGGCGAAGTCCTGCCCGGACAGGTCGGAGGTGAACGGCGCCTTGCGGGTCTGCCCCTTGGGCCCCTTGGTCCCTGAGAACACCGGCGGCGCGCCGGGCGCGCGGATGGCCGTGCCGAGGGCCTTGAACTCCATCCCGCCGGCCGGGAACGACCCGATCGTCAGCCGGACGCCCACGACCCCGTGCCCGTCGAGCTCAGCGCACTCGGCAATCATCCGGTCAATCGCCTTATGCCGCGCCTCGTACATCGTCTGGACCAGCGGGGCGAAAGACCCGAAGCCGCCGCGGCCCGACACCTGGGTGACCGTGCGGGCCGGAATGCCGTACCCGTAGGAGCCCCAGGCCCCCGGGCAGTTGTAGCCACCGGTGTAGCCGACGTTGTAGACCGCGGCGCCGAACACCTGGCCGACCGGCTCGAAGCCGACGCTGCGGATCGCGGCGAACTCGTCAGAGGTCAGCGCGGAGCCCCACGTGCCGCTGGCCCGGATTTCCGCCATCCGGGCCTCGGCCACGGCAGGCAGTTCTTCGCTCACGCCCCTAGCCTATTAGCACGGCGGCGTAAGTTATCACGGTGGCATAAACGCGCCGAATCTAATCCTTGGAATCCCACTCCTCGTTTCTGCGCTGCACCGTCTCCAGCGCGCGGCTGGCCTCCTCCGGAGTGGCAAAGGGGCCCAGCCGGTCCTTGCCCGGGGTGGGACCGTCGTCGTCCTCTACGGTGTGACGGGTAAGGCTGTACCACCATCGCTTCTCGTTGTCCATGCACATTAGACTCGCAAAGCATGGCGACAATGCTGCAACCGGGTCGGCTTTCCCCCACCCGTCAGGTCCCCGCGGAGATCACGCGGCCTGAGTACGTGGGCAAGAAGCGTCCGAAGACCGGGGAACCGGACGTGAAGACTCCGGAGATCATCGAGCGGATGCGGGTCGCGGGCAAGCTCGCCGCCCGCGCGCTGGAGGCGGTCGGGGCTGCGGTGGCTCCTGGCGTCACGACCGACTACCTGGATCAGGTAGGCCACGATTTCCTCGTCAGCCACGGCGCTTACCCGAGCACGCTCGGCTACCGCGGCTACCCGAAGTCGCTGTGCACCTCGCTGAACGAGGTAATCTGCCACGGGATCCCTGACGACACGTTGATCAAAGACGGCGACATCGTCAACATCGACATCACCGGTTACATCGGCGGCGTGCACGGCGACACCAACGCCACCTTCCTCGCCGGGAACGTGGACACCGAATCGCGACTGCTGGTGGAGCGCACCCATGAGGCGATGATGCGTGGTATCCGCGCGGTGGCCCCGGGACGCCCGCTGAACGCCGTCGGCCGGGTGATCGAGTCGTACGCCCGGCGGTTCGGCTACGGGGTGGTGCGCGACTTCACCGGGCACGGCATCGGCCGGACGTTCCATTCGGGACTGATCGTGCCGCACTATGACGACCCGCACACCAACGTGATCATGCAGCCCGGGATGACGTTCACCATCGAGCCGATGCTGACCCTGGGCACGATCGATTACGACGTCTGGCCGGACGGCTGGACGGCGGTGACCAAAGACCGCAAACGCACCGCCCAGTTCGAGCACACCATCCTGGTGACCGACGATGGCTACGAGATCCTGACCTTGCCGTAGGTGCTCCTGCCGCTGTTAGTCCGCGTTTCCCGTGTTTCCCGCGGCGGAGATACGGGCATGCAGGCTGATCGAGTAGCCAGTCCCCTGGCCACGCAGCCAGTGCCGCTGGCCGTGCACCCGCAGCGGGCCGGGACGCAAAGCCGTGCTGGACGAAGTGCCCTCGGTCGCCTCGCCCGCGATCATCGTGACCACGTCGCAATCGCAGGGCTGACCGCTATCGCCGGGCGGCAGGACGACCAGCCAGGCATGGTACGACCGATGGGTCTCGACGCTGATCCGCACCGGGCGGTCCGGCTCGAACCGGACCAGTGCCCACCAGCGCTCCGGTGTGGCGGCAATCATCCGGAGCCGGCGGGCCAGCGTGCCGAGCGTCAGCCGGGCCCCGGCGGCGTCCGGACTCTGCGGGTCGCCGGGGTCTTCGGGTCCACCCGGGTGCG
This sequence comes from uncultured Actinomycetes bacterium, assembly GCA_963758795.1. GTDB lineage: Bacteria > Actinomycetota > Actinomycetes > Streptosporangiales > Streptosporangiaceae > Palsa-504. Next base: position 83,868 of record CAVWXG010000013.1, on the reverse strand, counting down.
GTCCGGCGGCCGTCTGCGGCGTGACCAGCAGGACGGTTTCGGCCAGCCTGGCGATCTCGGGGGCAACGGACATGTCTGCGGTCATCGGACGTTCCTTCGTGTGCGGCTTCTGGCGGGCGGGCCCTAGGAGGGCGGCCCGGGCGACAACGGTCAGCTGGGGTCGTTGTCAGCGACAACACGAAGGGGTACAGAGCACGCGCGCGATCATCAAGGCGACACCTGAGTGGTCACCGTGACGACGGACCGCGCGGCCTGGCATGCTCAACAGCATACACGGCGGGTTACCGAACGTCGGCACGTCCGCGGATCGATCTCAGCCCGTGCCCTCGAGACGCTGGATCGCGGACCGGGCCGATTCCGCGGTCACGCCTTCCGTGGCCCATGCCGCGGCGCACAGCGCGCGGAGACCGTCGATTCGCTCCCCGTCCCCGGAAAGCTCCAGCTGGTCGTCGGTCCTGGCCGCCGTCCAGCCTCCGCAGCCGAACGCGCCGTCGGCGCTGCTGACCTCGGGATGGGGTTCGAGCAGGCCGTCCAGGTCCTCGGCCAGGTAGGTGGGACGCCGCGACGGCGGCGCCAGCACCGCTTCGGCGGGACTGGTCACGCCGGTCAGCACGAGCAAGCTGTCCGCGCCGACCCGGTGCGCTCCCTCGATGTCGGTGTCCAGCCGGTCGCCGACGACGAGCGGGTGCTTGGCGCCGGTCCGCAGCACGGACTCCCGGTGCAGCGGCGGCTCGGGTTTACCCGCCACCAGGGGCTGTACGCCAGTCGCGGTCGCGATCACCTGGGTGAGCGAGCCGTTCCCGGGCTGGCGCCCCCGCCGACCCGGCAGCGTGAGATCGCCGTTGGACGAGACGAACAGCGCGCCCGCGGCGACCGCGAGGCCGCCTTCGGCCAGTAGGGAGTAGCTGAGGTCGGGCCAGTATCCCTGGACCACCGCCTGCGGCCGGTCCATGGCGGTGCTCACCGGCCGCAGGCCACGTTCCCGCACCGCCATCCGCAGGCCGCTGCCGCCGACGACCAGGACCGGGGCGCCCGCCGGGAGACGCTCGGCGAGCAGGCGGGCGGCGGCCTGGGCAGAGGTCACCACGTCCTGCGTGGTGGCCGGGGCACCAAAACTCGTCAGCAGCGCGGCGATAGCGGCGGGTGTCCGGAAGGCGTTGTTCGTCACATACGCCAGCCGCATGCCCGCCGCGTGGGCCTTGCGCAGCGCCTGCGCCGCGCCGGGAACGGCGGTCCCGCCCAGGTAGACGACGCCGTCCAGATCGAGCAGCGCCACGTCGTAGGCGGTGTCGAGAGGGTCGGCGCAGCCCTTGGGCAGCCGCGGCTCGTCGTGCCCGTTCTGGGTCTGGGTTGGTGACCCCGGGGCTTCGCTGGTCATACGGTGCCGCCTTCGGTGTTCTTACGGGCCTGCTTCCTGGCCTGCAGCGTTGCGCGCACAGAGCGCAGAGCGTCGGTGTAGTGAGCGGCGTCAGGCCGCATCGCGGCGGCGAGGGCCAGGTACTCGGCCGCGGCGGCGTGATCGCCCATCCTGGCCAGGGCCAGTCCGAGACCGAAGTTCGCGTAGTCGTCAGACGGGCTTGCTTCGACGATCATCCGGAAATTGTCCGCTGCCTCGGCATACCTGCCCGCGTCGAACTGAGCCCGGGCCAGTGCCTCCCGGACGCTGCGGGAGTGGGGTTCAGCGGTCGAAGCGCGCTGCAAGACCTGGGCCGCCGCCGCCGGGCTGCCCCGGCCTAGCAGGTCCATGCCGCGCAGATACCAGGCGTGAACATCATCTTCTGATCCATCCGGAAGGGCCTGGCCAGGGAAGTTTTCCTCCGGATGGGAATCCCTGCTCCCGCCCGATCCTTTTGACATGGTGTGCAGACCCTTCCGTCCGACTCTGGTTCCGGTCTCGTGCTGGCACCCTTCCGCGGCATCCGTTATGCCCATGACCGGGTGAGCGGCATCGCAAACGTCACCTCACCACCGTACGACGTGATCACCGACGGCATCCTCGATCACCTGCGAGCGGCAGATCCGCACAATGTTGTCCGTCTTATCCTGCCAGGCCAAGGCGCCGACGCAAGCGAGGCCGCCGCGAACCTGCTGCGCGAGTGGCTGTCGGCGGGCGTGCTCATCCGGGACCGGACGCCCGCGCTCTACCTCTACGAGCAGAGTCATGACGGGCACGGTCCTGACGGGCAGGGTGACGCTGGCTCGCCGTGGCGGCAGCGGGGCATCGTCGCCCTGGTAAAACTGGGTTCACCCGAGTCGGCGGCCATCTTGCCGCACGAGGCCGTCATGCCGGGCCCGGTAGCGGGCCGACGAGAGCTGATGGAGGCCACCCAGGCCAACCTGGAGCCGATTTTCCTCATCTACGACGGAGACGACGCCCATGGCGGCGGCGCGGATACCGCCACCAACATCATCGATCGCGCCGCGGCCGAACGCGCGCCGCTGGTGACTATCACCACCGAGGACGACGTGACCCACAGGCTCTGGCGGCTCGGCGATCCCCGGGAGCAGTCCGCTATCGTCACCGACCTGGCCGGACGCCGGGCCCTTATCGCCGACGGCCACCACCGCTACGCCGCCTATATGGACATGCGGGCCGACATGCGGGCGTCGGGGCGGGGCGCCGGGCCATGGGACTATGGGCTGGCGTTCCTCGTCGACTCCTCGAGCTACCCACCGCGGCTCGGCGCGATCCACCGCGTGCTGCCCGGCTTGCCGCTGGAGCACGCGGCCGAGCTGGCCAAGGCCGCGTTCACCGTGCAGGACCTGCCCGCCGGCCTCAGCCTGGACGACGCGCAGCGGCGCCTGGCCACGGCCGGTCAGGAGGGAACCGCGTTCCTGCTCGCCGGCGATGCGGGTTTCCGCCTGCTCAGCCATCCGGACCCAGTACAGGTCGCGGCGTCGATGCCGGCCGGCGTCTCCGGATCCTGGCGGAGCCTGGACGCATCGGTGCTGCAACAACTGCTGATCGGGCGGCTGTGGGGGATCACCGACAGCGAACGAGCTGTCCTGATAGACCACGATGCGGCCGACGCGGTACGAGCGGTTTCCTGCGGTCCCGGAGGCGCCGGGTCCACCGCCCCCGGGGGTACCGCGGTGATCTCGAATGCCGCTTCCTTCCAGGACGTGATCGAGATCGCGGCGCTGGGCGAGCGGGTGCCGCGTAAATCCACGTCGTTCGGCCCTAAGCCACGCACTGGCCTGGTCCTGCGCACGTTCCACCCAGGCGACAGCTGAACCCATCGACGATCCGAGGCGGTGAGATGATGGGAATGTGGGAAATGAGATCACAGGTGAGACGGCGGCGCCGGGCGGGCACGGAACGGATATCACCGATCTGGGACGCGGGGTGTTCCAGATTGACACCCGGATGGCCGGCTACCCGGGAATCACGGCGGGTTACCTGATCAGGGGCGACCGGCCGTGCCTGGTCGAGACGGGCACCGCGCCGTCCGCCCCGGTCGTGCGCGACGCCCTGGGCCGACTGGGGATCGGCGCGGATGACCTCGCCACCGTCGTGGTCACGCACATCCACCTCGACCACGCGGGTGGCGCGGGCGACATCGCCGCGATGTTCCCGGCGGCTCAGATCGTCGTGCACCGACTGGGCGCGAGGCATCTCGCCGACCCGAGCAGGCTGATGGCCAGCGCCCGGTTGGTCTACGGTGACGCCCTGGACCTGCTCTTCGGCGTGCTGGCCCCTGTGCCGGCGGACCGCATCGTGGCCCTGGAAGACACCGGAACCGTCGATCTCGGCGGCGGCCGCCGCCTGGACAGCCATTACTCCCCTGGCCACGCCAAGCACCACGTCGGCCTGGTCGATTCTGACAGCGGGGATCTGTACGTTGGTGATGCGGCGGGCGTGTACGTCCCGGAAACCGGCGATCTGCGGCCCGCGACGCCGCCACCGGATTTCGATCTCGAAATCGCGCTCGCCTCGCTGCGAAAGTTCGCCTCGCTGCGGCCCACGCGCCTGCTGTTCAGCCACTACGGGCCGGTTACCCCGGTCACCGAGACGCTGGACCGGTCGGCCGAGGAAATCAGGGTCTGGGTGGAAGAAACACGTCAGGCCCGGGCGGCGGGCCTGGACCTCGATCACGCCGTCGCCATGGTGCGGGACCGGACCAAGGACCGGTACGCGGCGTTGCACCCCGATACCGATCCGGCGATCGGCGAGAAATTCGACCAGGTCGGCGGCGCTGCCTCCAACGTGAGCGGCATCATGCACTGGCTGGACAAGGCGGAGCAGGGCGGTGCACCGCGGGTCAGCCGAAGCTGATCGGGTCATCGCGTCGCGGTAGACCGATCACCGGCGGCACGTGCCTGGGCTCACCTAGCGCCGTTCTCCGGGTCTGCCGCTGCCTCCGGGTCTGCCGCTGCCTCCGGGTTTGCTAGCTCTTCGGCCTCGGCCAGACTCTCAAGATCCTCCAGGTCCTCGGATTCGGCCAGGTCCTCGAGATCCTCCAGGTCCTCGAACTCGATGCCGTCCAGCTCATCGAGACGGTCCGCCGCATCGGTCTCGCCACCGGTATCGGCCGCAGCGGCCCGGGCGAACGTATCGCGGGCATCCTCCGTGCGTCCGGCCGCCAGCAGCGCGTCCGCGTAAGCGTAGAACAGCCGGGCGGACCACGGGCGCAGACGACCGCTGGTCAGCTCGGGAACATGCAAGGCCAGGACGGCAGCGTCGGTATGGCCCTGGTCCCTGCGGATACCCGACTCGACGATGCGAAGCTCTATCTGCATGGCGCGGTTGAGTCCTTCGGCGTTCGCCTCGTGCACCAGCGCGAGCGCCCGGTCAAGACGTCCCAGGGCCCGCTCGCAATCGGCCATGATGGGGAGATAGTCGTCGCGCCCGGTCATCCGTCGCGCGGCGCGAAGCTCAGACAGCGCTTCCGCCCATCGGCTGGTCCGGTACGCGGCGATGCCGCATGCCTCCCTGACCACGCCCACCCGGGCCGCGAGGCGCTTGGCGGCCTGGGTGTAGGCGTAGCCCTTCTCCGGGTCCTCTTCCAGCTCCGCAGCCACCAGGTAGCGCGCCACGCTGTCAGCGAGGTCGTTCGGGAGGCTATTGAGCGCCGCTCGTGCTTCGGGATCGAGCTGGTCGGCGCTGATCGCGTCAGGAACGTAGGGACCGGTCGGGCGCGGCTGATACTCCGTTGCCTGGCCCCTGGGGGTCACTGGGCCCCTGGGGCCGCTTCTGTCCCCCGGTCCGGCCCACTGCCGCCCCGAGGGCGGACGTTCCTGCCTGCGGCCGCCGTCCCGTCCACGGGCCGGCGACGGGGCGCCGTCACGGCGAGCGTCGCGTCGCGCCGGGCCGTCCCCGGGCCGACTGCGGGCAGGCCGCGCCGGCGCGTCATCCTGACCGCGCCCGCGGACCGGCTTAACGGCAGAATCCGGTCTCGGACCCCGGTCACGGGGGGGCCTATCCGCAGCAGAATCCGGTCGCGGACCCCGGTCACGGGCGGGACCCTGGTCACGTCTCATGCCGCGGTCGTCAGGACGCCGACCGCGCTCATGGGAGGCGCCATCCTGGCCGCCGATACGACGCGCCCCGTAGCCCGCTGAGGGGCCGTCGTGGCTCTCGGCACGGAACTGCCCACCGGCCGGGGTCTTCCTGCTGCCGCTCCGGACATCGCCACCGGCAGTGGTTCTCGGAGTGCTCCGGCCCGCGCGTGCCCCGCCGTTAGCCGAGCCTGCTCGCGTCGTGCTCGAGCCCGCCGGGCGCGCCGACCTGCGTTCCCCTTCACCATCCCGAGGGGCCGGGCGGCGGCGCGGCTGGTCACCCGATGACGTGCTGCGGGCGTTGCCGTTCCCGCGAGAGCCTTCGGCGGCAGGCGCGCGGCTCGACCGGCGGGGCCCGTCGGCCGACGTAACCCTCGGCGACGTAACCCTCGGCGCAGATCCCGAGGAGGTTCCCGGGGTACCACTGCGGCCAGTCCGCGCGCCCTGACCCGCACCACGGGGACCCTCGCCGCGGGAGGTGGGCTTACCTTTCCCGTCAGCCGGCCGACGCGCTCGTTCCGCCGGTCCTGCCAGGGCTCCTCGCGGCCGGCTTCCCGCCACCCGCACGGCCACCGCTCGTTGCCCGACCATCCGCCACGCTAACCAGCCTCCAGCCTTCACGATACCCAGACAAGCGAAGAGGGTCGCTCAACCACATAGGGAGCGACCCTCTTCAAGCATGTCCGGCGGCGTCCTACTCTCCCACGCAGTCCCCCGCGCAGTACCATCGGCGCTGAAGAGCTTAACTTCCGGGTTCGGAATGGGACCGGGTGTTTCCCCTTCGCTATAACCGCCGAAACTCTATTGAGATGTCACCGGCCCCGAGAGGCCTGCCGTGTTCGCCCCGGGGGTGTCCCCCGGATCCCCCCGAAGGGGGGCGACCGCATCTCGGGAGCCGCACAGTGGACGCAAAGCAAGAATATGGAGTAGAAGCCAAGCCGCTCGGCCTATTAGTACCGGTCAGCTGCACACGTTGCCGTGCTTCCACCTCCGGCCTATCAACCCAGTAGTCTAGCTGGGGGCCTTACCTGGTTAACCCAGAGAGAGACCTCATCTTGAGGCGAGCTTCCCGCTTAGATGCTTTCAGCGGTTATCCCTTCCGAACGTAGCCAACCAGCCGTGCTCTTGGCAGAACAACTGGCACACCAGAGGTTCGTCCGTCCCGGTCCTCTCGTACTAGGGACAGCCCCTCTCAAGTCTCTTACGCGCGCAGCGGATAGGGACCGAACTGTCTCACGACGTTCTAAACCCAGCTCGCGTACCGCTTTAATGGGCGAACAGCCCAACCCTTGGGACCTGCTCCAGCCCCAGGATGCGACGAGCCGACATCGAGGTGCCAAACCATCCCGTCGATATGGACTCTTGGGGAAGATCAGCCTGTTATCCCCGGGGTACCTTTTAGCCGTTAAGCGACGGCGCTTCCACATGCCACCGCCGGATCACTAGTCCCAGCTTTCGCTCCTGCTCGACATGTCTGTCTCACAGTCAAGCACCCTTGTGCACTTACACTCGACACCTGGTTGCCGACCAGGCTGAGGGTACCTTTGGGCGCCTCCGTTACCTTTTAGGAGGCAACCGCCCCAGTTAAACTACCCACCAGACACTGTCCCTGATCCGGATTACGGACCTAGGTTAGACATCCAGAACGACCAGAGTGGTATTTCACCGTTGACTCCACAGGAACTAGCGTCCCTGCTTCACAGTCTCCCACCTATCCTACACAAGACGTCCCAAACACCAATGTCAAGCTGCAGTGAAGGTCCCGGGGTCTTTCCGTCCTGCTGCGCGTAACGAGCATCTTTACTCGTAGTGCAATTTCGCCGGGTCCGTGGTTGAGACAGTGGAGAAGTCGTTACGCCATTCGTGCAGGTCGGAACTTACCCGACAAGGAATTTCGCTACCTTAGGATGGTTATAGTTACCACCGCCGTTTACCGGCGCTTAAGTTCTGAGCTTCGCAACCCGAAGGTCACTAACCCGTCCCCTTAACGTTCCGGCACCGGGCAGGCGTCAGTCCGTATACGTCGTCTTGCGACTTTGCACGGACCTGTGTTTTTAGTAAACAGTCGCTTCTCCCTGGTATCTGCGACCGCACCCAGCTCAGAGGGCAAGCCTCTTCACCGGACACGGCTCCCCTTCTCCCAAAGTTACGGGGATAATTTGCCTAGTTCCTTAACCACGGTTCACCCGATCGCCTTGGTATTCTCTACCTGACCACCTGAGTCGGTTTAGGGTACGGGCCGCTTAAGCGCTCGCTGCGAGGTTTTTCTTGGCAGCATGGGATTACTCACTTCGCCTAGATTGGCTCGGCGTCAGGTCTCAGGCTATGTGATGCGCGGATTTGCCTACGCATCGCCCTACACCCTTACTCCGGGACGACCATCGCCCGGTAGAGCTACCCTCCTGCGTCACCCCTTCAGCTTGCCTACTATCAGTCTGGGTCGCATGTTCGACCAGATCGCCCCGAAGGGCTCACCGGCGTCACGTGCTTAGCATCGCCGACCTCGGCATTGGCGCACTTACGCGGGTACGGGAATATCAACCCGTTGTCCATCGACTACGCCTGTCGGCCTCGCCTTAGGTCCCGACTTACCCTGGGCGGATTAGCCTGCCCCAGGAACCCTTGGTCATTCGGCGGAGGAGTTTCTCACTCCTCTTTCGCTACTCATGCCTGCATTCTCACTCGTGTAGCATCCACAGCTGGATCACTCCGCTGCTTCACTTGCCACACGACGCTCCCCTACCCATCCATACACCTGGACCCTAAAGGCAACCAGCGGCCACGTTCAAGATGCCTGAAGCCGAAGCAACAGAGATCAAAGAACGCCATCCACCTTAACCACAAAGGGCCGAGTTATCGCATGAATGTCACAGCTTCGGCGGTGTGCTTGAGCCCCGCTAAATTGTCGGCGCAGAATCACTTGACCAGTGAGCTATTACGCACTCTTTTAAGGGTGGCTGCTTCTAAGCCAACCTCCTGGTTGTCTCTGCAACTCCACATCCTTTCCCACTTAGCACACGCTTAGGGGCCTTAGCTGGTGATCTGGGTTGTTTCCCTCTCGACTACGAACCTTATCGCCCGCAGTCTCACTGCCGCGCTCTAACTTACCGGCATTCGGAGTTTGGCTGATTTCAGTAAGCTTGTCGGCCCCCTAGACCAACCAGTAGCTCTACCTCCGGTAAGAAACACGCAACGCTGCACCTAAATGCATTTCGGGGAGAACCAGCTATCACGGAGTTTGATTGGCCTTTCACCCCTACCCACAGGTCATCCCCCAGGTTTTCAACCCTGGTGGGTTCGGTCCTCCACGCGGTCTTACCCGCGCTTCAACCTGCCCATGGGTAGATCACTCCGCTTCGGGTCTACAACATGCGACTCAGACGCCCTATTCAGACTCGCTTTCGCTACGGCTGCCCCTCACGGGTTAACCTTGCCACATATCGTAACTCGCAGGCTCATTCTTCAAAAGGCACGCGGTCACTTCACTCTGGCCGAGGCCAGAACGCTCCCACGGCTTGTAGGCACACGGTTTCAGGTACTATTTCACGACCCCTCACCGGGGTGCTTTTCACCTTTCCCTCACGGTACTGGTTCACTATCGGTCACCAGGGAGTATTTAGGCTTAGGGGGTGGTCCCCCCAGATTCACACGGAATTTCACGGGCTCCGTGCTACTTGGGATAACGCTCGAGAGTCGTCTGAGTTTCGCGTACGGGGGTATCACCCTCTATGCCGACGCTTTCCAACGTCTTCTACTACCCAAACGATTTGTAACTCTCTGCCAGATCAGCAGCTCCGACTGAGCGGTCCCGCTACCCCGGCCACGCAACGCCTGCTAGCTTTAACACGTGACTGGTTTGGCCTCTTCCGTTTTCGCTCACCACTACTCGCGGAATCGCGGTTGCTTTCTCTTCCTGCGGGTACTGAGATGTTTCACTTCCCCGCGTTACCTCCACCTGCCCTATGTGTTCAGGCAGGGGTGATGGGCAATTACGCCCAATCAGGTTTCCCTATTCGGAAATCCCCGGATCAATGTCTGGTTGCCGACTTCCCGGGGCTTATCGCAGGCTCCAACGTCCTTCTTCGGCTCCTGGTGCCAAGGCATCCACCGTGTGCCCTTATTAACTTGGCGACTACAATTGATGCTCGCGTCCACTGTGCAGTTCTCAAGATACGGGCGGTCCCGCAACGCACAATGCCGCATCCGCGGCAAAGGCGTTCCGGTCCTGTAAGGGATGGCTTTCGCCCGTTCCCTCAGGACCCAACAGCGTGCTAGACCAGATCGCCACCGCCGACACCCTTCCGTCCCGGAGGACGTACTAACTGACTTTGCCGACGAGCTGACCAAATAACCAGTGCTCCACAGTGAGCTACCATCTCGAGACGTTCGCCCGAGAAATGGCTCTGGACGCGGCCTCCGAAGAGGACGCGCCAGTTGCTCCTTAGAAAGGAGGTGATCCAGCCGCACCTTCCGGTACGGCTACCTTGTTACGACTTCGTCCCAATCGCCGACCCCACCTTCGACGGCTCCCTCCCTTGCGGGTTAGGCCACCGGCTTCGGGTGTTGCCGACTTTCGTGACGTGACGGGCGGTGTGTACAAGGCCCGGGAACGTATTCACCGCAGCGTTGCTGATCTGCGATTACTAGCGACTCCGACTTCATGGGGTCGAGTTGCAGACCCCAATCCGAACTGAGACCAGCTTTTTGGGATTCGCTCCACCTTGCGGTCTCGCAACCCTTTGTACTGGCCATTGTAGCATGTTTGCAGCCCAAGACATAAGGGGCATGAGGACTTGACGTCATCCCCACCTTCCTCCGAGTTGACCCCGGCAGTCTCCTATGAGTCCCCGGCATTATCCGCTGGCAACATAGGACGAGGGTTGCGCTCGTTGCGGGACTTAACCCAACATCTCACGACACGAGCTGACGACAGCCATGCACCACCTGTGCAGGACCCTTGCGGACACCGTATCTCTACGGCTTTTCCCTGCATGTCAAACCTTGGTAAGGTTCTTCGCGTCGCGTCGAATTAAGCAACATGCTCCGCCGCTTGTGCGGGCCCCCGTCAATTCCTTTGAGTTTTAGCCTTGCGGCCGTACTCCCCAGGCGGGGCGCTTAATGCGTTAGCTGCGGCACGGAATCCGTGGAAGGATCCCACACCTAGCGCCCAACGTTTACGGCGTGGACTACCAGGGTATCTAATCCTGTTCGCTCCCCACGCTTTCGCTCCTCAGCGTCAGGTAAGGCCCAGAGAACCGCCTTCGCCACCGGTGTTCCTCCCGATATCTGCGCATTTCACCGCTACACCGGGAATTCCATTCTCCCCTACCTACCTCTAGTCTGCCCGTATCCACTGCAGGCTCGGGGTTAAGCCCCGAGTTTTCACAGCGGACGCAACAGACCGCCTACGAGCTCTTTACGCCCAATAATTCCGGACAACGCTTGCGCCCTACGTGTTACCGCGGCTGCTGGCACGTAGTTCAGCCGGCGCTTCTTCTGCAGGTACCGTCACTTTCGCTTCGTCCCTGCTGAAAGGGGTTTACAACCCGAAGGCCTTCATCCCCCACGCGGCGTCGCTGCGTCAGGCTTTCGCCCATTGCGCAATATTCCCCACTGCTGCCTCCCGTAGGAGTCTGGGCCGTGTCTCAGTCCCAGTGTGGCCGGTCGCCCTCTCAGGCCGGCTACCCGTCGTCGCCTTGGTAGGCCGTTACCCCACCAACAAGCTGATAGGCCGCGAGCTCATCCCTAGCCAAAATTCTTTCCACCACGACAGATGTCTAAAGTGGTCGTATCCGGTATTAATCCCGGTTTCCCGGAGCTATCCCAGAGCTAGGGGCAGATTACTCACGTGTTACTCACCCGTTCGCCGCTCGAGTACCCCGAAGGGCCTTTCCGCTCGACTTGCATGTGTTAAGCACGCCGCCAGCGTTCGTCCTGAGCCAGGATCAAACTCTCCGTTGAATGTCTATTAACAACCGCAGCTATTGCTAGCGGATTGTTGACATAAGAGAGCTTCCTCGACCGGTCCAACAGATCGGTTCCGGAAGCGATCATGGCTACCGCAGTGAGATCAGTTCGTGATAGTCACGAGCCGCCCCACTGACGGAGTTTTTGTGCTTCAAGTGCACTGGCTTTTAGCACGCTGTTGAGTTCTCAAGTAACGGGCGCGCACCTTCTGGAGACTCTCGTTTCCATCCGGGGCAACCACTCTACATTACCAGGCGAGGTACCTCGTGTCAACTCAGTTCGCTAGAACTTTGCTAACCCTTGATCCTTGCCCTGCCATCAGACTACCCGCTGCTCAGCCCCGTGCGCACAGCACAAGGCTTAACTAGCAAGGATTCTGGTGGCTTCCCGGGACCTGGCCGCTTCCGCGTCCATCCCCTCGGGCAAGAAGAACTCTAAGGGTGCTTGGCACCTTCGTCAAATCGACGCTGGCTACGGTTTGTTACCGCAGGTCAGACGCGACGTTACAGGACGTAGCCGGACGGAAGCCGCAGAACAAAGGGCGCAGAATCGCGCCGGGCATGCCGACCCGGTGTGAAAGATTCTTTTCGCCGCAGGTCATGGCAAGAGCCGGAAACGGCTCATGCTTCCCTTACACCTCCTGCCGCAGGTGGTGGTGGCGCATGAATCCGTCAACTGGACACCACCTCTACCGCGCCGACCGTGCGCTTGCCCACCCGCAGGATCAGGTAACGACCGTGCAACAAATCTTCAGGCCCCGGGACCGCATCCGCCGAGGTCACCTTGCGGTTGTTCAGGTACGCTCCGCCCTCGGCGATGGCCCTCCTGGCCGCCGACTTGCTCGGCGCGATCCTTATCTCGGCCATCAGGTCGACGACGGTCGGCAGGTCCCCGGCGAACACCTGGGCCGAGGGCACTTCCGCTACCGCGGCCACCAGGGTCCGTTCGTCCACCTCGCCCAGGTCGCTGCGGCCGAACAGGGCCTGGCTCGCCGCGATCGCACGACGAGCTTCCTCCTCGCCGTGGACGAGCGTGGTCATCTCATGCGCCAGCGCGCGCTGGCCCGCCCGGGCCGCCGGCCGTTCGGCGCTTTCCCGCACCAGTTGCTCGATCTCCTCGCGCGACCGGAGGCTCATGACCTTCAGCAGCCCAGGCACCTCGGCGTCGGACACGTTCAGCCAGAACTGGTAGAACGCGTACGGCGACATCAGGTCGGCGCTGAGCCAGATCGCGCCGCCCTCGGTCTTGCCGTACTTGGTCCCGTCCGTTTTGGTGATCAGCGGCGTGGCCAGGGCGTGCACGGATGTGCCCTCGACCCTCCTGATCAGGTCCACTCCCGCGACCAGGTTCCCCCACTGGTCGCTGCCGCCGAGCTGGACGGTGCAGTCGTGCCGCCGGTAAAGCTCCAGGAAGTCCATGGCCTGCAGGAGCTGGTAGCTGAACTCGGTGTAGCTGATCCCGCCGGCTTCAAGCCGGGCCTTGACCGACTCCCGGTCAAGCATCCGGTTGACCGAGAAGTGCTTGCCGATATCCCGCAGGAACTCCAGCACCGGCATCGGCCCGGTCCAGTCCAGGTTGCTTACGATCAGCGCGCTGGCCGGGCCCGCGTCGAAGTCGAGGAACCTGGATACTTCGCCCCGGATCCGCTCCAGCCACTGCGCCACCACCTCGCGCGGGTTCAGCACCCGCTCGGCCGACTTGCCGCTCGGGTCGCCGATCAGCCCGGTGGCCCCGCCGACCAGCCCGATCGGGCGGTGCCCGGCCAGCTGCAGCCGGCGCAGCGTGACCAGCTGCACGAGATTCCCGATGTGCAGCCCGGGAGCGGTCGGATCGAAGCCGCAGTAGATCGTGACCTGGCCGGAATTCAGCGCCTTGCGCAGCTCGTCGATATCGGTCGTGACCGCGAGCAGACCCCGCCAGGAGAGTTCGTCGATAATGTCGTCCACGCCTGCATGGTGCCATCTTCGGCCCGCTAAGGGGTAACCAGTTTGCGCGGGGCTCGCGCCCGAAGTCGCGGCACGTGCGCGCGGTAGACGGAGACAGTCGGGTCGCCCGCGAACCAGAACCGCCAGGGCACATCGGCGGCCAGGGCGACTCCGACCCGGGGCCCGGTCACTATTTTCCTGGGGGTCCCAGCGGGTTTCCCAGGGGTTCCATCGGGGCTTTCGGGTTCGTCCCTTCGCGTCAGCGCACTTCCAGAACGATCCGTGGTGCTTGCGCCCGGACCCCTGCCACCCGGCCGGAGCCGGAGCGGCGAGCTAGCGACGCAGACGTCCGCGCCGTCCAGCGACCTGTCGATGTCCAGCGCCTGGCACAGCCGGGCCGGTCCGCGGGCCAGGTCACGCCAGGCGAGCGGAGCCCGGTGAGGCGGAGCCCGGTCGGGCGCAGCCTGGTCGGGCGCAGCCTGGTCGGGCGCAGCCTGGTCGGGCGCAGCCTGGGGCGAGGTGTCCTGGTTCCGCGCGCCGCCGGGCCCGCGGTGGGACCGCCGGGCCCGGGCCAGGTCCTCCCCCTCGATGACCGCCCCGGCCCGCAGCAGGACCGCGGACACGCTGCCCTCCCCCAGGCAGACGATGTTCACGCAGAAATGCATGCCGTAGGTGAAATACACGTAGGCGTGACCGGGCGGGCCGAACATGACCGCGTTGCGCCGGGTCATGCCGCGGTAGGCGTGGGACGCGGGATCGGTCTGGCCGGCGTACGCCTCGACCTCGGTGAGCTCGACCGCGACCAGGCCTGCCGCCGTCTCGTGCTCCAGGACGCACCCGAGCAGCTCCGGTGCGACCTCCACGGCATGCCGGGCAAGGAAATCACGCGAAACCAGCACCCGCCGCTACCTCACGTCCTGTGCCCAGGCGGCGTGGCTCTCGACCGTCGTCCGCAACGCGGCGAGCTGCTCCGCGACCCGTTCGGGCGCCGTGCCGCCGCGGCCCTGGCGTGCCGCCAGAGCGCCCTCGACCGTCAGCACCTGGCGGACGTCAGGCGTCAGGTGCTCGGAGACCTTGGCGAGATCAGCGTCGCTCACCTCGTCCAGGTCGCAGTCGTGCACCTGACACCACACCACCAGGTGCCCGACGACCTCGTGTGCCTCACGGAACGGGACACCGCGGCGCACCAGGTACTCGGCCAGGTCGGTGGCGAGGGTAAATCCGACCGACGCGCCGCGGCTCAGCTTGTCGGGATTTACCCTCAGCGTCGCGATCAGGCCGGCCATGGCGGGCAGCACGACCAGGAGGGTGTCCACCGCGTCGAAGACCGGCTCCTTATCCTCTTGCAGGTCCCGGTTGTAGGTGAGCGGCAGGCCCTTCAGCGTGACCAGCAAGCCGGTCAGCCCGCCGATCAGGCGGCCCGCCTTGCCGCGGGCCAGCTCGGCCACGTCGGGGTTCTTCTTCTGCGGCATGATCGAGGAACCGGTCGCATAGGCGTCGTCGATCTCGACCCAGCCGAACTCCTGCGAGGACCAGAGCACGATCTCCTCGCCGAGCCGGGACAAGTGCACCCCGATCAGCGCCGCGGCGAAGCAGAATTCGGCCGCGAAGTCCCGGTCGCTGACCGCGTCCATAGAGTTCGGCGCCGCCTCGTCGAAGCCGAGCTCGGCGGCGAGCACCTGCGGATCGACCGACAGCGACGACCCGGCCAGCGCACCGGACCCGAGCGGGCTGACCGCGGCGCGCTTGTCCCAGTCCCGCAGCCGGCTGACATCGCGGGCGAACGCCTGGACGTGCGCGAGCAGCTGGTGGCCGAACAGCACCGGCTGGGCGTGCTGCAGGTGGGTCATGCCGGGCGCGGGCACATTACCGTTCGCGGCCGCCTGGTCGATCAGCGCGGTCTCTAGCTCGGCGAGCCTGCTCGCGACCAGCCGGGCATTGTCCCGCAGGTACAGCCGCAGGTCGGTGGCGACCTGGTCGTTACGGCTGCGGCCGGCCCGCAGCTTGCCGCCGAGCGAGCCGAGCCGTTCGAGCAACCCTCGCTCGAGCGCCGTGTGCACGTCCTCGTCGGCGACCGTGGGCCGGAACGCCCCGGTCGCGCACGCCCGGTCCAGGTCATCGAGGGCCTTCAGCATGGCGCTGAGCTCGTCGTCGGTCAGCAGGCCGGCCCGGTGCAGTACGCGCGCGTGCGCGCGGGAAGCGCGCAGGTCGTACCGGGCTAGCCGCCAGTCGAACTGCACGCTGACGGAAAGCCGGGCCAGCGCGTCGGCGGGCCCGGCGCCGAACCGTCCGCCCCACAGCCGCGTCGACCCCTTCCCGGAGTCGCGCAAATCCCCTGCAGCCTGTCCCGGTGCTTCCACAGTTCTTCTTTCTATCGCACTAATGCCTCAGTTTTGCGGCATCCGGTGCCGCTCCGAATCCGGTGCCGTTCCAAGGGAGCCCGTGGCCCACCGGGTACCGCCTTAGGTACCCGGTGGGCCACCGACTCCGTACCAAGGGCTTCGGGCGGGGCGGCGGGGGCTCGGGGGCGAGGGTGGGGGCTCGGGGGCGAGGGTGGGGGCTCGGGGGCGAGGGTGGGGGTGGGGTGGGGTGGGGTGGGGTCATCGGCGGCGGTTGGAGCGGCGGAGGAGGTCGGCTGTTGTGGCGTCGCCGCCGGCCGGGTCGCGCGTGATGATCAGGACCGTGTCATCGCCGGCGACGGTGCCGAGGATTGACGGCAGGACCGCGTGGTCGATGACCGAGGCGAGGAACTGAGCCGCCCCGGCCGGCGTTCTGAGCACGACGAGGTTCGCGCTCGCCTCGGCCGAGGTCATCAGCTCAGCCAGGTATCGCGCCAGCCGCGCGTCGCGAGCCGACTCTGCCGTGTTCTCCCGCTGTCTGGGCGCCCCGTGGTGGTCTGGGAGGATCGGCGGGTCCTGAGAGCTCGGGAGGTTTTGGGGGTGCTGGGGGTTTTGGGGGTTTTGGGGTTGCTGGTGGTTCTGGGGATTCTGGGGCTGGAGGGGTTTTGGGGTTGTGAGGGGTTTTGGGGTTTCGGGGCTACACTCCCGCCGATGGCGCCGCCGGGGCGCGAACCGGGGCCGCCCGGCTCTTCGGGCAGGGCGTAGACGAGCGCGCCGCCGGTGGCGCGCAGCCGCACTACGCCGAGCTCGTCAAGGTCACGGGACAGGGTCGCCTGGGTCACGTGCACGCTGGCGTACCGCTCGAGCAGCTCGGCGAGCTCCTCCTGGGAGTGGACCTGCTCGCGGGCGAGGATGGCCGCGATGCGCGCGTGCCTGGCGGTCTTGGTCACCGGGGCAGCTGGGTTCATGCCTGCTCCAGCAGCCAGGACAGAAGCGCTTTCTGCGCGTGCAACCGGTTTTCCGCCTGCTCCCAGACCGCGCTGTTCGGGCCGTCGAGCACGTCGGCGCTGATCTCTTCTCCGCGATGGGCCGGCAGGCAGTGCAACACCAGGCAGCCGGGCTGGGCCGTTGCCAGCTTCGCGTCGTCCAGCTGGTAGGAACCCGCAGGCGAGCCGAGGATGGCGAGTCGCTGCTGGCGCTCGCTCTCCTGGCCCATGGACGTCCACACGTCGGTAGCAATCACATCGGCGCCCTCGCAGGCCGCCCGGGGGTCTGTATACAGCTCGATCCCGCCGCCGGCCTGACGGGCGATCTGCCCGGCGGCGGCGGTGACGGCGGGGTCGGGGCGGAAGGCCTCGGGCGAGCCGATGCGCACGCGCATCCCGGCGGTCGCCCCGCCGAGCAGGTAGGAGTGCGCCATGTTGCTCGCGCCATCGCCGAGGAAGGTCAGCGTGCGGCCGGCCAGGAAGCCGTAGTGCGCCCGGATGGTCTGCAGGTCGGCCAGGACCTGGCACGGGTGGAACTGGTCGGTGAGCGCGTTGATCACGGGGACGGTCGCGGCCGAGGCCAGCGCCTCGATGCGCTGCTGGCCGGAGGTGCGCCAGGCGATCGCCGCGACCTGCCGGGTCAGCACCCGGGCCATGTCCTCGATCGGCTCACCCCGGCCCAGCTGCGTGCTGGCGGTGTCGATGACGAGCGGGTGACCGCCGAGCTCGGCGATGCCGACGGCGAACGACACCCTGGTGCGCAGCGACGGCTTGTCGAACAGCACGGCGACCGCGCGCGGACCGGCCAGCGGCTTGGCGCCGAATCTGTCCTTCTTCATCTCCTCGGCCCGGTCCAGGACCGCAGCCTGCTCATCGGGCTCCAGGTCGTCGTCCCGCAGGAAGTGCCTGGTCATCAGCCGATCCCTTGGGCGGCGTCGAGTATGGCGGGCAGCGCGTCGGCGAATTGGCGGGCCTGGCCGGCGGACAGGATGAGCGGCGGCGCGAGCCGGATCGCGTCCGGCTGGACCGCGTTCACCAGGAAGCCGGCCTGCCTGGCGGCTTCCTCCACCTTCGCGGCTACCTCGGCGGTCAGCACGATAGCCAGCCACAGCCCGCGACCGCGCACCCCCGCGACCAGCGGATGCCCGACCGCCTCGACGCTGGCCACCAGTTGCTCCCCCACCTGCGTGACGTGGGCTAGCAGCCCGTCGCGCTCGATCACCTCGAGTACGGCCAGGGCCGCGGCACATGCGACCGGGTTGCCGCCGAAGGTGGAACCGTGATCACCCTTGGCGAAGCCGGTGCCGCTGGCGCCCAATCCGATGCAGGCTCCGATGGGGAGCCCGCCGCCCAGCCCCTTGGCCAGGGTCAGCACGTCGGGCCGGATGCCCTCGGACTGGTGCGCGAACCAGGCGCCGGTCCGGCCGATGGCGCTCTGGATCTCATCGAGGACGAGCAGCGCGCCGGCCTGGTCACAGGCGGCGCGGGCGGCGCGCAGGTAGCCCGCGGGGGCGGGCACCACGCCACTCTCGCCCAGGGCGGGCTCGAGGAAGACGCCCGCCACATCCGCGTCGACCGCGGCGGCCAGCGCGCCGGCGTCGCCGAACGGGACGAACCGCACGGTCAGGCCGAAGGGACCGAACGGCTCGCGGATGGATGCCTTGCCGGTCAACGCGAGCGCTCCCATGGTCCGGCCGTGGAAGCCGCCCTCGGCGGCGACGAACACCGGCCGCCCGGGTCCCTGGCAGCGCCGCACGAGCTTGATCGCCGCCTCGTTGGCCTCGGTACCAGAGTTCGCGAAAAACACTCGCCCATCCGCATGAAGCAGCGCGAGCAGGCGTTCGGCGAGATCGATCTCGCGCTCGTGCAGGAAGAGGTTGGAGGTGTGGGCCACCTCGGCGACCTGGCGGCTGACCGCCTCGATGATCGCCGGATGGGCGTGCCCGAGCGAGCTCACCGCGATCCCGGCGATCAGGTCCAGGTACTCGCGCCCGTCCGGGTCCCACACCAGGCAGCCCGTGCCGCGGCTGATCGCTACCGGGGGCAGGCCGTAGTTCGGCATGATGGCGGCTGCGAACCGCTTCTGCAGGGCCTCGGTTTCACTCACGGCTGAATTCCTTCCTCCGGAATGACCATGGTGCCGATGCCGGAATCGGTGAAGATCTCGAGCAAGACCGCGTGGCTGAGACGGCCGTCAAGGACGTGGGCCTGCGGGACACCGCCGCGCACGGCGGTCAGGCAGGCCTCCATCTTGGGGATCATGCCGGCCGAGAGCCCGGGCAGCATCAGCTCGAGCTCGGTCGCGGTGAGCTGACTGATCACCTCGGCCGACGACGGCCAGTCCCGGTAGAGTCCGGCCACGTCGGTGAGCACCACGAGCTTGACGGCGCCGAGTGCCACCGCGAGCGCGGCCGCCGCGGTGTCCGCGTTCACGTTGTAGACCTCGCCGTCCTGTCCCCCGGCCACGCTGGAGACGATCGGGATCCTGCCATCGGCCAGCAGCGCCTCGATGGCACCGCAGTCGGTGTCCACGATGTCGCCGACCATGCCGATATCCACCGCCTCGCCGTCGACGACCGCCGCCTTACGGATCGCGGTGAACGTGCCGGCGTCCTCCCCGGACATGCCCACGGCGAACGGGCCGTGCCGGTTGATCCGGCCGACAAGCTCTTTGTTCACCTTGCCGGACAGGACCATCCGGACGACTTCCATGGTCTCCGGCGTGGTGACGCGAAGGCCCGCGGTGAAGGTACTCTCCAGGCCGAGACGATCCAATTGCTCGGTGATCTGCGGGCCGCCCCCGTGTACGACGACCGGGCGCAGACCCGCGTAGTGAAGGAAGACCAGGTCCTGCGCGAAGGCCAGGCGCAGCGCCTCGTCCTCCATCGCGTGACCGCCGTACTTGATCACCACGGTCTGGCCGTGGAACCTGGTCAGCCAGGGCAGGGCCTCGATCAGCGTCGCCGCCTTGGCCGACGCGGCTTGCTGCCCGTCGTCGATCACGGTCATCAGGAGTGAGCCCTCACGTCGAGTAGGCCATTATGTCGAGTAGGCCATTATGTTGAGTAAGCACTGTTCTCGTGCACATACGCGGCGGTCAGGTCGGTGGTCAAGATGATCGCGGAATGCGGGCCCGCGGACAGGTCTACGGTGATCGTCACGTCCTTCGGCTTCAGGTCCACCTTCGAGCGCTCGTCACCGGCGGCACCGTGGCGGCAGACCCAGATGCCGTTGATCGCCACGTTCAGCCGGTCGGGCTCGAAGACCGCGTCCGTGGTGCCCACCGCGCTCAGCACCCGGCCCCAGTTGGGGTCCTCACCACCGATCGCGCACTTGAGCAGGTCATTACGCGCGACGGCACGCCCGGCGGTCACCGCGTCGGACTCCGAGGCGGCCCCGACCACCTCGATCGTGATCATCTTCTCGGCGCCCTCGGCGTCCAGCTGAAGCTGCCGGGCCAGGTCCGCGCACACCTCGGTGAGGGTCGCGGCGAACTCGCCTCGGTCAGGGGTGACGCCGGCCGCCCCGCTGGCCAGTAGCAGCACCGTGTCGTTCGTGGACATGCAGCCGTCGGTGTCCAGCCGGTCGAAGGTGACCGCGGTGGCCGACCGCAGCGCGGCGTCAAGTTCGGCAGCTGGCAGGTCAGCATCGGTGGTGAGCACGCACAGCATGGTGGCCAGCGCCGGCGCGAGCATCCCCGCGCCCTTGGCCATCCCGCCGACGGTGTAGCCCTGGGGGTACGGGGGGCCCGGGGGGTAAGGGGGGGCGGGCAGCCCCCCCTTAAGCGGGGGGGTTTGGGGGGGTCGTCCCCCCGAGGCAACACCGCGCCTGAAGGCAATCTTGACCACGGTGTCGGTGGTCCTGATCGCGTCGGCGGCGGCCAGGCCGCCGGCCCGCGAGGCTTCCGCGACCGCGGCGTCGACGCCGGGCAGGAGCTTGTCCATGGGCAGGCGCTCGCCGATCAGGCCGGTCGAGCAGACAGCGATCTCCCCTGGGCTCGCGTCTTCACCACCAGCGCCGAGGGCCGCGGCCAGGTGCTCCGCGGTGGCGTGGGTGTCCTGGAAGCCGAGCGGGCCGGTGCAGGCGTTGGCCCCGCCTGAGTTGAGCACCACGGCCTTGACCCGGCCGCCCCGCAGCACCTGGCGGGTCCAGATCACCGGCGCGGCCTGCACCCGGTTGGAGGTGAACACGGCGGCGGCGGACCGTACAGGCCCGTCGTTCAGGACGACGGCGACGTCCGGGTCATCGGACGTTTTCAACCCGGCCTTCACTCCGGCGGCGCGGAAGCCCTGCGGGGCGGTCACGCTCATGGCGCTACTCCGTATGCGGTCAGGCCGGCGGTTTCCGGCAGGCCGAGCATGAGGTTGGCGATCTGCACGGCCTGACCGGCCGCCCCCTTGACCAGGTTGTCCAGGGCGCAGACGACGATGGCTCGGCCGGCGTGGGTGTCGGCCGCCACTTGCAGATGAGCCGCGTTGGACCCGGAGGTCGCGCCGGTCACGGGCCACCGGCCCTCGGGCAGCAGCCGGACGAATGGCTCTGGCCCGTAGGCTTGGTGGAGCGCCTCCCGCAGCTGGCCAGCCGCGGCGGTAGACACCGCGGTGCAGGTGGCCAGGATGCCGCGTGACATCGGGGCGAGCATCGGCGTGAACGAGACAGTCACGGGGCCGGACTTCCCGACCCGGGACCGTTCCGAAGAAAGGGCTTGCTCTATCTCCGGCGTATGCCGGTGCGTCCCCCCGACCTGATACGCGGACATTGACCCCATCAGCTCGCTGCCAAGCAGGTCAGGCCGGGGCGCGCGGCCCGCACCCGAGGTACCCGAGGCGGCGACGATCACGATGTCGGCCGGGTCGGCCAGCCCCGCGGCCAGCAACGGGGCCAGGGCGAGGATGGAGGCGGTGGCGTAGCAGCCGGGCGCGGCCACCGTGGTGGAGGCCTTGATCGCGTCTCGGGCACCGGGCAGCTCGGGCAGTCCGTACGTCCACTGGCCTGCGTGCGGCGTCGGGTGGTACCGCATCCAGGCCTGCGGGTCAGCCAGCCTGAAGTCGGCGCCCAAGTCGATGATCTTGAGCTGGGCGGGGAGCCTGGCCGCCAGCTGGGCGGACTCGCCGTGCGGCAGGGCGATGAAGAGCAGGTCGGCGTCGGCGAGAAGGTCCGGATCGGTGCGGGTGAACGCGCTTTCGTCCAGGCCGGGATGGCCGGTCAACTGCGGGTGCACCACGGTCACGGGCGTCCCGGCGTGGGCGCCCGCGGCCAGCGGGCCGATCTCCAGGTCCGGATGACCAGCCAGCAGGCGAAGTAGCTCGCCTCCGGCGTAGCCGCTAGCCCCCGCTACCGCTACCCTCGCACCCATTTGCCCGGCCCTGTCCTCGCGTCGGCGTTGTCATGTAA
Organism: uncultured Actinomycetes bacterium; assembly: GCA_963758795.1. Classification (GTDB taxonomy): domain Bacteria; phylum Actinomycetota; class Actinomycetes; order Streptosporangiales; family Streptosporangiaceae; genus Palsa-504. The sequence goes on along the minus strand of CAVWXG010000013.1, from coordinate 61,758 downwards.
GAGTATTCATCGCGTCGCATTAATATGCAACCTGAAGACGGTCATAGGCTGGGAGCGTGGAGCGGGATGGCAGGGGACGGCGACCCCGGCCAGCGTATTCGGGCGGTCGCGCAATCCTGATGATGGGTGGCCGGGCCGTGCTCGTGGCGGCCTGCTGCACCGGGCTGCTCGCAGGCTGCTCGTCCACGAAGGCAACACCGGGCTCTGGGGCCGTTGGGGCGGGAGCGACCTGCGGGACCACGCGGACCGCGGCGAACGTGCCGGTCGTCATCAAAGTCACCAAGGGCACCGTGGTCTGCGGGACCGTGATGCACGTCGAGGACGAGTACGCGGCCAAGATCAGGGCCGGGCAGGTGCAGGGCAACGGTGGCGGTGCGCCGGTCACGGTGAGCGGCTGGACTTGCCAGGGATTCGCCACACCGGAGGTACTGAGCACCGGTAACGCGTCGCAGTGCCACACCAGCAGTGCCGCGATCCTCGCGGTCCTGCCCGTCCCCACGCCCACGACCGCAGCCGCCTAAGCGGGCTCCGTCACGAGCTAACCGGGCTCCGTCCACGAGCTATCCGGCTCCGTCACGAGCTCACGGCGCGGCTCGCCGGGCGGCGGAACACGCTGGGCGCCTCTGCGGCTTGGCCGCCCGCGCGCGGGGTGCTGACCGCGCTCAGACCCCTGGTGGTGCTGATCATCTGCACCTGATCCCGGCCGCAGGCCTTGGCCCGGTACAGGGCCGCGTCGGCCGCGGCCATCAGGTCGGCGAACTCGCGCCGGCTTCCGCTGTCCAGCGCCGCCACCCCGATCGACACCGTGACATGCACCCGCTCCCCGCTGGACGCGCCGGGAGCGATGATGCTCAGGCCCGCGATGTTAGCGCGCACACGCTCCGCGATGCGGAAGGCGTCAACGGCCCGCGTCTGCGGCAACAGCAGCGAGAACTCCTCCCCGCCGAAGCGGCCCGCGAGGTCGTAATCACGCAGCAGGCTGTTCAGCGTGCAGGCTATCTCCTTGATCACCTGGTCGCCGACCATGTGGCCGTAGGTGTCGTTGATTCCCTTGAACTTGTCGATGTCAAGCAGCGCCACCGCCAGCGGCGTCCTGGTCCGCACCGCGCGGGCGACCTCTGCGGTCGACTCGCGCTCCCAGGTCGCCGCGTTCAGCAAACCCGTCTTGGAATCGGCCCGGGCGTCCTTGAGCAGTTGAGAGTGCCGGACGGAGCGCTGCAGCATGGTCACAAGCGGCAACGCCACGACGACGGCGAGCAGGCTCATCGCTATGGCCAGGGTGGCCAGGACCGACACGCACAGCTCGGTCACGTCGTTGTGCAGCGACTCGCCGCCGAACACCGCCTGCCTGATGCTGGTCTGTGGCTCCGCTGCCTTGATCGCGGTCAGGATCAGGATCTGGTTCACAGCCCACTGAATAACGAAGCATGCCGTCACGGCCCCGAGCCACGCGCTGACGTGATGCTCAGGACCCTGACTTGAACCGAGGCCGAGGCGCGCGAACCCCCGGAAGGCGAGGGAAGCGGAGCCGTACGCGATCCCGATGGCTGCCGCGCTGAACACCCGGCGGTAGACCGGAGCGCGTCTGACTCGGCACTGCGCCAAACCCAGCCGGGCGATCGGCATGATGAGTGCGTAAACAAAAGGCAGCAGGACGATTACAGGCAGTTCCCAGATCGTATGAACGTCCTTGAAGACACCTTCTGGTTCGCCCGACCTCCGGGTAAGTTCAACCGTGGCTGCGTTGCACGCTAGCAGCACGCAGAAAGCGATCAAATTGTGGGCATGGAAAGGAAAAACGGCCACGCCAACCGTAATCGCGGCCAGGTCGGCACATACGACGGCGACGATGAAGACCCTCAGGGAGCGCCCCAGCTCAAAGATGGGCCAGGCCTGGACGTTAAGCGTCCGCTTGCGTACGGCTTGCCGGAAGGTGGCATCCACAGGGTTCTTGGGCTCCGTAATGCGTATCCAGACCGACCTCGCCTACCCTAGGTGCGGCCTAGCCTCCACTTTGTCACATTATCGGCAAGCTTGCCGTCAGTACGCCGCTACTGGTCGCCAGCGATCCCGCTGCGGGTCCAGCTCTCGGCCAGATCTACTCGTTGGCCCCAGATCACCTGGCCGACCGGCGTAAGTTTGGGCGTTTCAGACTTCGCTCTTGCCGCTGCTGGCGGTCCATGAGCCAGCCAAGGCCGTGGCACGTTACCCAGGAAGGAGGCAGCACATGCGCAGCACCCAGTGGGGCTGAACCCCAGCTCGACCGCACACCACGCTCACTAGAAGGAGGCAGCACATGCGCAGCACCCAGTGGGGCTAAACCCCCGACCCCATCACTCCACACCCGTCACGAAAGGACATCGCTATGCGCAGCACCCAGTGGGGCTGACATTGTTCTCGCCCTGCCTCGGCAGGCGGTCCTCCGTCATGAGCTCTGGCTTCGTTGATCAAGAGTTCTGAGCACGGCTAAATGCGCTTGGCGCGTCACTCTGGGTGGCCCACGCGCTGTCGTTTGAGCTGTGGTCAGAGCTGTCTGGGCCGCTGATCGCGCTGAGACCCCTCGTCGTACTGATCATCTGCACCTGGTTCCGGCCGCCGGCCTTCGCCCGGTAGAGCGCCGCGTCAGCCGCCGCCATGAGGTCCGAGTACTCCCGCTTGCTGCCGCCATCCAGCGCCGCCACTCCGATCGATACCGTGACGCGAACCCGCTCCCCGCCCGTGGCACCCGGCGCGATGACGGACAGGCCCGCGATCTTAGCGCGCACCCGCTCCGCGATACGGAAAGCGTCCACGGCCCGGGTCTGGGGCAGCAGCAGCGAGAACTCCTCCCCGCCGAACCGTCCAGCGCGGTCGTAGTCACGCAGCAAGCCCTTGAGCGTGCGCGCGATCTCCTTAATCACCTCATCACCGACAAGGTGACCGTAGGTGTCGTTGATGTCCTTGAACCTGTCGATGTCCAGCAGCGCTACCGCTAGCGGTGTCCTGGTCCTAATCGCGCGGGCGATCTCCGCCGTCGCTTCACGCTCCCAGGTCGCCGCATTCAGCAACCCGGTCTTGGAGTCAGCCCGCGAGTCGTTGACGAGCTGGACGTGCCGAAGCGACCGCTGCAGTAGCGTGACGACGGGCAACGCGACCAGCGCGAGGCACGGGTTCCCGGCAACTCCGTAGGCGACCAGGACACCGATGCAGATCTCGGCCGCATCGTTGTACAGTGCCTCGCCCGCCAGAAGCTGCGCACGGATGTTCGCGGTCGGAGCGGAACCCTTCGCGGCCGTCATGACCATGGCCTTGTTCAGGCTCCACTTCACCAGGGCGCTAACCAGCACCAAGAAGGTCCATAGCGTGCTTCGGCTGAGTTCTCCTCCCGTTTCGGGGGCCAGCAGGCTGGACAGGCCGTGGAAGGTTACCGACGCCGCACCGTACGACAGGCCGACCGCCGCGCCGGTAAAAACCCTCCGGTGCAGCGGCGCTCGCCGCACCCGCAACTGTGACAGCGTTACCCGGGCGATCGGGACGATCAGCGCATAGAACGGAGGTAGCAAGATGGCGACCGGCAATTCCCAGACACCCTGGACGTCCTTCATGACGCCGCCTTGCTCACCTGACTTCCGGGTCAGCTCGACGGCGAGCAGCGTGCAGACCAGCAAGAGGCCGAACAGGGCAAGGTCGTGACCGGTGATCGTGGTGACCGACGCCGCGACACCGATCGCGGCCAACTCCAGGGCGACGACGGCGAACACGAAGGCGGTGAGCCACCGGGGAAGCGACCAAACCGGCCAGTCACTGATGGCTGACTTCAGCCGCGACAAGCGACGTGTCAAGCGCATCAATGCCTCCTCTTCCGGCCGGTCCGCCTCGCCATCGACAGAGAAGCTGCAGGCCGATTCTCCCGCGTTGTCAGTGCCAGAGGGAGCAAAACGTGAAATCCCGGCTACACACCGGTATGAGCCTACCTCCTCACCTGGCCCTACCAGTAACGGATCCCCGCTGTGGTCTCAGTGAAGTTACCGATAGTCACGCCCAAGTTGGATTATTTCCGGGCATTAACCGCAAAGTGCCCCTTCGGCTTGATTGCGGACAACAATGGGTAGCCGCAAGACCGAAGGTGCGTCAAAGCCTGGAGGGGCCCGGTACCCGCGCCGTGATCTGAACCACGACCCTAGGCTGACCGTTTACTTTAGTCACTTAGAGGAGTCAAATAAACACATAATGGAAGTAGTGACGCCGTGGGCGGCAACTGGACCTGACCCAACCCCCGCCCCCAACCCCCGCACCCGAAGGAGCACGCCATGCGCGACGACAACTGGACCTGACCCAACCCCCGCCCCCAACCCCCGCACCCGAAGGAGCACGCCATGCGCGACGACAACTGGACCTGACCCAACCCCCGCCCCCAACCCCCGCACCCGAAGGAGCACGCCATGCGCGACGACAACTGGACCTGACCCAACCCCCGCCCTTCCAACCTCCGCACCCGAAGGAGCACGCCATGCGCGACGACAACTGGACCTGACCTTAACTAACGTGTGCTGATGGAGTCCGCTCGGCGGCGGGCCGATACCGCGGGCCCAGCTGACCGCCACGGCCAGGGCAGCCACGGCCCCAACAGCCCCGCATACCGCGATAACCCACGCTGGGGAATGATGGTCCGCGGCGGCTCCGGCCAGGATCATGACTATGCCCTGGCCCAGGCTCATACCGCCCAGGGCCAGGCCGAAGGCCTGGCTGCGCTGTTCTTGTGGTGCTGCGGTTACGAACGCGGCGTTGGCGGCGAGTTGATACGAGGCAAACAGGCCCGACGCGAACAAGATCAGCAGCGTGACCGGCAAACCCGGCCGCCAGAAGAAGAGCGCAAGAACAGCGCAGGCCGCGACCGCTAGCGGGCTCATGAAGCGCAGCCGTGTCGGCGGAGCCACGAAACGGCTCAACAGAAGGGCGCCCACGGTCTGACCCAGCGAATTGGAGGCCAGGAGCACGCCGACGGCCGCCGCGCCGCCGCCCAAGGTCCGGGCGAGCGGGGTGGCCACGCCCTCAGGAGCGTTATAGAACGCCGCCAGCCAGCCGAACAGCATGGGCGTGCGCAGGCCCGGGCGGACGAGCACGAGCCGGGTGCCGGCCAGGATGCCGGCCAGCCGGGATGACGTGCGATCATCGTGCGCCATGACCGCCGGTACGGGCCGCGGTCGTACCCAGCAAAGGACGATGAGAGCGGACGCGATGAAGGTCGCGGCGTCGACGAGCAGTGTTGGCCGGGTGCCGAAAAACGTGACGGTCGCGCCTCCGACCGCAAACCCGACGACCTGCGCGAACTGGTACGTGGTGATCGTCACCGCGGTACCCACCACGTACTTGTCGCCGGTCAGCACATCGGGATAAATCGCTGCGCGCGCCGACGTGAACGGCGCCCCGACTAGCGTGACCACGAAGAGCAGCGCCACCAGGCCAGCCAAGGGCATGCCCGGGATGGCCATGACCAGGACCAGCACGCACCGGGCCAGGTCACAGGAGATCATCACGCCGCGGCGCGGATACCTGTCGGCCAGCCATGCCAGCGTCACGCCGCCGATGAACGTCGGCACGAGGCTGGCTACGAAGGTGATCGCTGCGAGCAAGGCGGAGCTAGTCCGGTCGTAGACGAGCACCGTCAGCGCCAGGCGGGCAAGCTGATCACCGACTACCGACAAAAGCTGCGCCAGCCACAGGGCCCGGAATTCCGCTACCGCGAACACGTCGCGGAACGTCGTCTTCGCGGCCTGCTCGGCTGTAACCCACCGGGCCACCACGTGTCTAGTTATGTTGTCCTCCGGCTCAGCGCTGTACGGTAATCACATCCTGACCGACAGTTGCCACCTTTAGCAACAGAACATCGTAAGGCAACACAGGGAGACCCGTTTCCCGGTTATCCGGGGGCGGAACGCACTGCCCGTTTCGAAAAATTAGCTGGAATCGCCGACCCCGCGCAGGACGGCGCCGACCCGGCGGCCGGCCTCGGCGACGGCCGCGTCGCGGGCGGCCGTCGTCTCCGCCACCGTCAGCGTCCGGTCAGGCGCGCGGAACCTGAGCGTGTAGGCCAGCGACTTGCGGTCCTCGCCAACCTGGGCTCCGGCGTACACGTCGAACAGCCGCACGTCCTCGAGCAGGTCGGGAGCCCCGGCCACCAGGGCCGCTTCCACCTCGGCGGCGGGCACGGCCGCGTCCACGACCAGCGCCACGTCCTGGGTCGCCAGCGGATAGCTCGAGAGCTGCGGCGCCTGCACGGGACCGTCACCCTCGGCCGCCGCGAACACGACCGACAGGTCGAGTTCCATCGCGCAGGTCCGGTCCGGCAGGCCGAACGCCTTGACCACCCGCGGGTGCAGCTCGCCCGCGTGTCCCGCCAGCCACTCCCGTTGCTGCTCGCCCTCCCCACGGGCCACCCGGGCGTAGATGCCCGCGCAGCGTCCCGGATGCCACGGCGCGTAGGCGTCGGCGCGCACGTCGAGCGCCACCCGGCAGATCCGCCCGATCGCGCGCGCCGCCTCGATCGCGTCTGCCCACGACGACTCACGGCCCGGCCCCCACCAGCCGTCGAGCTCACGGGCGCCAGCAAGGACGGCACCCACCCGCAGGGGCTGGTCGGGCAGCGCGGCCTCGAGCGAGGCGAGTTCGGACACCGAAGGCCCGCGGTTGACGGGAAGGATGGGCGCCGAGGGCGCCGCCCCCGGCCGCGGCCGGAAGACCGGACCGATCTCGAACAGCGCGGTGTCGGTGAAACCCCGTCCGACGTTCCTGGTCAGCACCCGGAACAACCCGGGCAGCAACGTGGTCCGCAGCAACGGCTCGTCCTCGCTGAGCGGGTTGGCCACCACCACCGCCGAACGGCGCATGTCCTCGACCGGCAGCCCGAGCAGGTCCGCGTCGGCCCGGGACGCGAACGGCGACGACAGCACCTCGACGTAGCCGGATTCGGCCAGCGTGCGGCCGACCGAACGGCGGAGCCGCTGGCGCGGCGTCAGCCCCCGCCCGGCCAGCGCGCGCGGCATCCGGGCGGGCACGCTCTCGTAGCCTTCGAGCCGGATGACCTCCTCGGCCAGGTCGGCGGGGTCGGTGAGGTCGGGACGCCAGGACGGCGGGGTCACCTCGAGGACGGATATCAGGGCCGTCGGGTCGGTGCCCGGGAGTGCCGGGTCGGCGGGCCGGTCCGCCCGCCACGGGGCGATGGTCGGCGCGGCCGCCGTCCGGGTCTCCCGCACGGTGCACCCCACCTCGCGCAGCCGCCAGACCACGATGTCCCGGCCGTACACCACGCCGGCCACCCGGTCCGGGTAATCCGCCGCCATCGAGATCGTCACCGGCGGCACGTCGACGCAGGCGTGGGTGCAGCCCGGCGGCACGCGCCCGCCGCCCAGCGCGGACAGCAGGGCCACCGCCTTCGCGGTGGCCCGCAGCGGCAGCTCGCGATCCACGCCGCGCTCGAACCGGTAGGACGCCTCGCTGTGCAGCTTGTGCCGCCTGCTCATCTTGGCCACGGCGTCGGCGTCGAAATGCGCGGCCTCGATCACCAGGTCGGAGGAGTCCGAGTCGATCTCGGTGGACAGGCCGCCCATGGTCCCGGCCAGGGAAATCGGCCCGGACGCATCGGTGATCAAGATGTCGTCCGGATCGAGGGTGCGGACCACGTGGTCCAGCGTCTCGAGCTTCTCCCCCGGCTGCGCCCGCCTGACCACGATCTCACCGGTCAGCTTGGCCCGGTCGAAGGCGTGTAGTGGCTGCCCGAGCTCCAGCATCAGGTAGTTGGTCACGTCGACCGCCAGCGACACGGACCTGACCCCGCACCTGGCCAGCCGCACCCGCATCCACAACGGCGTATGGGCCGCCGGGGAGAAGCCGCGCACCTCGCGCAGCACGAACCTGTCACATCCGGACGGGTCGCCGATGCGAGCCGGGTAGACCTCATCGATGTCCCCGCCACCCAGGTCGGCGCCGGGCGCCTCCGGGTCTGGGCCGGCCGAGGCAGGATCGGTGAAGGGCACCCCGAACGCGCTCGCGAGCTCACGGGCGATCCCACGCACCGACACGGCGTAGCCACGGTCAGGCGTCACCGCGATCTCGAACACCTCGTCGCGCAGGCCCGCGTACGACACGAAATCGGCGCCGAGCGGGGCGTCGGCAGGCAGCACGACGATGCCGGAGTGATCGTCGCCGATGGCCAGCTCGCTGGCCGAGCAGATCATCCCTTCGGAGATGTGACCGTAGGTCTTGCGCGTGCCTATCTCGAACCCGCCGGGCAGCACCGCGCCGGGCAGCGCGAACGCGACCCGGTCGCCGACCGCGAAGTTGACCGCGCCGCAGATCACCCCGGGCGCTTGGTCGGGCCGGCCCGCCAGCTGCTCCTGCCGGACCGCGACCCGGCAGTACCTGATCGGCTTCTTCAGGCCAGTGAGCTCCTCGATCGACAGCACCTGGGCGACCAGGACGCCATGGACGTCGTGCCCGACCGACTCCAGCGACTCGACCTCGAGCCCAGCCGCGGTCAGCCTGCGCGCCACTTCGCTGGCGTCGGTAGGCTCCGGCAACGGCGCGTAGGTGCGCAGCCAGGAAAGCGGCACTCGCATCTCAGATCTCCATCCCGAACGCCCGGCTGAACCGGACGTCGCCTTCGACCGCGTCCCTGATCTCGGTGAGCCCGTGCCCGATCATCAGGCTGCGCTCGATGCCGAGCCCGAACGCGAACCCGCTGTACCGGTCCGGGTCGATGCCACACGACACCAGCACCCGCGGGTTCACCATGCCGCAGCCCGCGATCTCGATCCAGCCTTGCGACTTGCACACCCGGCATGGCTCGCCGCCGGGTTTCGCCGAGGCCCCGCGGCAGACGTGGCATTCCATCGACACGTCGCCTGACGGCTCGGTGAAGGGGAAGTAGTCGGGCCGGAAGCGGGTACGCAGCCCGGCGCCGAACATCGCGTCCACGAACGACTGGATCGCGCCGCGCAGGTCGGCCATGGTCAGGCCCTCATCGACCGCGAGCCCCTCGATCTGGTGGAACACCGGGCTGTGCGTGGCGTCGAGCGGGTCGTGCCGGTAGCAGCGGCCCGGGCTGACCACATACAGCGGCAGCGGGCGGGTGAGCATGGACCTGATCTGTACCGGCGAAGTCTGCGTCCGCAGTACGACGCCGGACTTGGCTTGCGGTCCGGCGGGGCTCTCGAGGAAGATCGTGTCCTGCATCTCCCGGGCCGGGTGGTCAGGCGGGATGTTCAGCGCGTCGAAGTTGTACCACTCGGCCTCGGCCTCTGGCCCCTCCGCTACTTCGTAACCCATCGCCACGAACACGTCGGACAGCCGGTCGGCCAGCATCGTCACCGGATGGCGTGCGCCGGGCGGGGTCCGGCCGCCGGGCAGCGTGACGTCGACCGCCTCGGTAATCAGCACGTTCCGGTCACGTTCGGCCTCGAGCTGGGCCTGGCGCTCCTGCAGCGCTTTGCGGAGCTGGCCCTTGGCCGCGCCCACCCGCCGCCCGGTCTCGGCCCGGGCCTCCGGAGGCAGCGCGCCGATCTCCGCGCTGGCCAGCGAGAGCGGCGCCCGGTCACCGTCGTGCGCGATCCGCGCCGCCTTCAGTTCATCGAGCGTCCCGGCGGCGGCGACGGCGGCGAGCGCCTCGTCAAGCACGCGCGCTATCTCGTCTGGCGCCAGCGAGGCCACCGTCCGTGGGTCGTAACTCTTGTTTGGTGCGGACATAGGGTCCTGCTTCCTGCGGGCCGTACGTAACTTGCGGGTCTGCTGAGGTTCCGGCGGGCAATTCGCGGAACGGGCCGTGGTGACACGCCGTGCCCCAAGGCGTCGTGCCCCAAGGCGTCGTGGCCCCAAGGCATCGTGCCCCAAGGCAAAGAAATTCCTCGAGGGCAAAGCGGAAATGGCCGGACATGTGCCTGCGCGGTTTATCCGCAGAACATCAGCGCCCCGCCGATCGCTGTGCTTGATAGCCCGAAAGGACATTACCTTACCGAACCGTCACGCGTTGCCGATAGACCGTGGGAGTCCTAGGCGCGTTCTTAGCCGGCGGCAGTCCCCGCGGGCATGATAAATCGGAACTCGGCACCGCCGCCGGGCGCGGGGCACACGCCGATCGTGCCGCCGTGGGCCTCGACGAGACCCTTGACGATATAGAGACCGAGGCCGGTACCACCGCGGCGCTTGCCCCGCCAGAACTGACGGAACACGCGGGGCGCTACCTCAGGCGAGATGCCCTCGCCTTGGTCACGCACCGAGACGGCGACCGCGGCGGGCAGGCCAGCCGGCGGCTGTGCCGCTTCATCACCCAAGTGCGCTGGTTCCACCACGACCGTTACGATACCAGCCCCGTGCCGGACGGCGTTTTCCACCAGGTTGCCGAGGATCTGATCGATCTTGTCGGCGTCCAGCCAGGTCTCCGGCAGGCCGCTGCGGACCTCGAGGGCGAACCTGTCCTCGGGGTCGCCCGCGGCGACGCGGCCGGCGATGATCTTCCTCGCCCGGTCCGGCAGGTCCACCAGCTGCCGGTGAACTTCCATCCGGCCGGACTCGATCCTGGACACGTCGAGCAGCTCGGTAATGAGCCTGGTCACGCGGTCAGCGTCGGCGTTCACCGTCTCCAGCATCACGCGCTTCTGGTCGTCGGTGAACCGGCCCCACTTGTTCAGCAGCGTGGCGGTGAAACCCTTGACGCTGGTGAGCGGGGAGCGCAGCTCGTGTGCGACGGTCGATACCAGCTCGGCGCGGCTGCGTTCCAGCCGCTCCCGCTGCTGCGCACCGCGCAGGCTGATGACGAGTTTCTGAAGTGCTGGCCCGGGGGGGGCGACCCCCCCCAAACCCCCCCCGCTTACGGGGGGGCTGCCCGCCCCCCCGTGCCCCCCGGGCCCCCCTTGGGGGGGGCTGCCTGCCCGCCCGTGCTCCCCGGGCCCCCCTTCGGGGGGATGGGGTCTGCGACTCGCGCGGGGGGTGCGGACGTAGCCGACCGAGACTAGCAGCTCGGTGCCGTTGGACAGGTATAGGGATCGCTCGGGGTGACGGGTGCGAGTAGACAGGCCATGGTAGGGGTCAGCGTAGACCCACCAGTCGCGACCGTCCGCGTCGCGGAGCGGCAGCACGTCGAACACGAACTTGCCGATGACTTCGGCCGGTTCCAGCCTGGTCAGGCGGGCCGCGGCGCGATTGAACACGACGATGCGGCCGACCTCGTCGGCCACCACCACCCCGTCCGGCAGATCATCGGCGAAGACCAGGCTCCCGATCGGCACCGGGCCTTCCGGTAGCGGGCTGATACCGTTCGCGGTCTCGCGGTTTGTGGGGGCCTGGGCCGTCCGCGGGGTCCATGGATCCGATGACGCCCGGCTCGATATGAGCTTGTCCACTGCAGCGAAGCCTCCGTCCGGCGAGGCCGCACTGCAATAGTCCGGCGGCCGGAAGTGGTCACGGTATGGGTGACGGATTGTGATCAGACTCTAGCGCGGAATCTGCTTTTGTGACAGTCCTGAGACGTGAATTCTCTATGTTGTAGTTCCAATACTCTATGCCATCACGAATGGCTTACGTACCGCCTTGTCCCGTTACGGGGTGTACTCGTTGCGCACGCGCCGACGCGTAGAGGCACACCGCGGCCGCTGCGGCCAGGTTGAGGCTCTCCGCCCGTCCGTATATGGGCACCGCGACGGGCTCATCGGCCAGCGCGACAAGTTCCGGCGGCAGCCCCCACGCCTCGTTGCCGAACATCCACGCCGTGGGTTCGGCGAGCCGGGCCTGTACGTCGGGCTCATCCAGGGAACGGCCGGCCCGGCCGTCCGCAGCCACGATCCGCAGGCCGGCGTCACGCATCGTCACGACGACGTCCTCCAGCCTGGCCCCGGCCACCACCGGCAGATGGAACAGGCTGCCCGCCGACGCGCGGACGCACTTACCGTTGTACGGGTCGACGGACGCGTCGGCGAAGACCACGGCGTGGGCGCCGGCGGCGTCGGCGGTCCGCAGCACGGTACCTGCGTTGCCCGGATCACGGACGTTCGCCAGTAGCGCGACAAGTGACAGCACAGGGGCGGCTTGGCCGCCGTTGGGGATCTTCGGGGTTCTCGGGACCAGCTCGGTGAGCGGGACGTCGATGAAGGCGCAGACCGCCAGCAATCCCTGCGGGGTCACCGTCTGCGCCAGCTCATCCATGACCTCACCGCTGACGGTGTGGACACCGATGCCCGCGCCGGCCATCGCAGCGACGAGGTCGGAGTGCCTGCTCCGTGCGGGCACCGTCACGAACAGGTCGCTGACGTGCGCCCCAGAGCTGAAAGCCTCAGCCACCGCTTGCGGGCCCTCGGCGAGGAAGGCCCGCTCACGCTGGCGGAAGGCACGTTTTGTCAGGCGTCGCGCGGCCTTGAGCCGCGGTGAGTGGGCGCCCGCATAACCGAGGTCAGGCGATGCGGTCACCCTTCCGGTCCTTCTGGGTCCGTCCGGTCCTTCCGGTTCCTAGGCAGCCGCTGACCCTGAGGCGTCGGGAAGCGCTTTCTTCGCCACCTCGACCAGGGCCGAGAACGCTGAGGAGTCCGCGACGGCGAGCTCGGCGAGCATCCGCCGGTCGATCTCGACGCCGGCCACCCGCAGGCCCTGGACGAACCGGTTGTACGTCATGCCGTTAGCCCGGGCCGCGGCGTTAATCCGCTGAATCCAGAGCCGCCGGAAATTGCCCTTGCGGTCCTTGCGGTCGCGGTAGGCGTAGGTCATCGAGTGGAGGACCTGCTCCTTGGCCTTGCGGTACAGCCGTGACCGCTGCCCCCGGTAGCCGCTGGCCCGCTCGAGGGTAACCTTGCGCTTCTTGTGGGCGTTGTTCGCCCGCTTGACGCGTGCCATTGTTCTGTCTCCCTAACGCGAGCCGGGCTACTTGCCCAGCAGCTTCTTGATCTCCTTGACGTCGCTGGGTGCGAGCGTCACTTCCCCGTAGAGCCGCCGCGTCAGGCGGGACGACTTGTGCTCGAACAGATGGCCTCGGTTGGCGCGGCGGCGCATGACCTTGCCGGTGCCGGTCAGCCGGAACCGCTTGGCGGTCCCGCTGTGTGTCTTCATCTTCGGCATGGTGGCCGTCGTCTCCATTCCTGTACTGCCGCCCCGTAGAGGCGGCATCTCATCCGTCTTCGCCGTGGCACCGTGCCACGACGCTGTCCTCAAAGCCCTGAGGCACCCTACACAGCGCGCAGCAGTAACCACCCCCGGCGCTCCTAACCGTCGGGGCTAATCGCCGCCGGGTGACGCTACCGGCTAGGCCGGACCGGGTACCGCGGCGCCATCCGCGGCGGGCTGACTCTCCGCAGGCTCCGGGGCTTCCTGAGGCGCTGCAGCAGCGGCGCGCGGGCTCGGCACCGACCGGTTTTGCGGCTGCGCCGAATGTGCCTTTGTCTCACTCTTCTTCCGGTGCGGGCCGATCACCATGATCATGTTCCGCCCGTCCTGTTTTGGCTGCGACTCCACGAAGCCGAGCTCTTCAACGTCCCCGGCGAGACGCTGCAGCAGACGGAAGCCTAGTTCAGGACGCGACTGCTCACGCCCCCTGAACATGATCGTCACCTTGACCTTGTCGCCCGCCTTCAGGAACCGCTCGACGTGGCCTTTCTTGGTGCCGTAGTCGTGCGGATCGATCTTCGGGCGGAGCTTGATCTCCTTGACGATCGTCTGCGTCTGGTTTTTACGCGACTCCCGGGCCTTGACTGCGGACTCGTACTTGAACTTTCCGTAGTCCATGAGCTTGCAGACTGGTGGCCGGGCTGTGGGTGCGACCTCGACCAGGTCAAGATCGGCTTCTTGTGCCAGCTTGAGCGCGTCGTTGATCGAGACGATCCCGATCTGTTCTCCTTTCGGCCCTACCAGCCGGACTTCGGGAGAACGGATGCGCTCGTTGATACGTGCTTCGGTGCTGATGTGACCTCCTGAGCCTCACCTCGGCCGCCGGCGTTTCCGGCGGCGTCATGGCCGTCATGCCCGGGAGTTCCCTCGGTGACGGCGTCCCAGAGGACGCCGCGATGAGAAAAGCCCCGCGAGCGATGCGCTCCGCGGGGCAACCACAACAACGGCGCCGTCCCACACATTGCGACGGGAATGCGCCGTGCCAGCCGGCACCCAGTACCGTACGCGCTCGCACGCGCCGTCTGCCGGGACGTCTGGCCAGACCCGCCTGCCTCGGTGTGAAACCAGGCCGACCGGGTGGGAGGTGGTCCTCCGCTTTGCGCGCCCGGCAATGGATCACCGGGCTGTTGGCAACCAACACTAACAGCACTGAAGCGTTAAGCGGTATTCCCGGCGCACCTTGAAGCCTACTTTCTGTGGTTTCTCGGGCTTTCTGTGACGTTAGTTGAGAACTCGCTTCGTGAAGGTACGGGTGCCCAGGTAGCCGAAGACCACCGTGCCGCCGACCAGTGCGAGCATTACCGCCCACATCGGCATGTGCTCGAGGCTGGGGGTCAGCACGGCGCGCAGTCCCTCAGACATGTACACCATGGGGTTGATCAGCACCACGATCTGCAGCCAGCGGATGTGGTGCAGCGCCGCCCAGGGGTAATAGACGCAGCCAAGCATGGTGGCGGGCAGCAATATCACGGCGAACAGCATCTGCATTTTGCGCGGATCCATGATCGTCCCGAGCAGCAGCCCGAGCGAGGAGGTGAGCAGCGACGCGAAGACCAGGATGAGCGCGAACAGGCCCCAATTGGTCACGTGCACATGCGGAGCCTGGCCCGCCGCATGCACGAGTAGCACGATCGGGAACACGATGCATGCACCAAGGAACGACTGGACCGCACCCGCGGTGATCTTCTGTATCGCCAGGACCTTGATCGGCACCGGAGCGAGCGCCCTGTCCTCGATCGTGCGCTGCCAGGAAAACTCCATGACCAGCGGAAACGTCACGGCCATGATGCCCTGCATGAGCAGCATCGAGGCCATCAGGCCAGGCACGAGAATGGTGGCGAAGTTGATGGCGCCCGCGACGTCGGCACCGCCGGACGCCTCCGCTCCCCCACCGAGATTGAAGCCGCCGCCGATCTTCGGGAATACATAGGCGAAGACGAAGACGAACAGCAACGGCTGCATGACGGCCCGGGTGAAGGTGGCGACGGCGTTGCGCCGCAGCACCCGGAACTCCCTGGCCATCATGGCGTTGAAGGTCTTGATCAGGGTGGGCCGCGGCTCCGGCGCATCCGCAATCAGGGCAGCGACTGCTGCTGGCCCGGGGGGACGATCCCCCCCAGGCCCCCCCTGGTTACGGGGGGGCTCCCCGCCCCCCCGTACCCCCCTGGCCCTGGCCCTGGCCCCGGCCCCTCCGGTCTCTCTTGTGCTGGTGGTCGTCACTCCCGGTACTCCCGTCCGGTCAGGGTAAGGAACACTGTCTCCAGGCTTGGCTTGAGCTGAGTCGCGTCACGCACGGTCAATCCGGCGGCCGAACCCACGGTCACGAGCTCCCCGAGCACGCCCTCGGGTTGGCGGGTGAATACCCGGATGTAGTCGCCATCGGTTTCCACTTTGCTGACGCCGGGGCGATCGGTAAGTCCGGCCCGGGCGGTGACGCCTTCGGGGACCGCCTCCTCGTACCTGACCGTGATCACCGTCTCCGCGCCGGCACCTTCCTTCAGCTCGTTCACAGTGCCCGAGGCGAGGACCTCACCGTGGTCAATCACCGCGATCTGCTCGCAGAGCGCCTCGGCTTCTTCCATGTAGTGCGTGGTCAGCAAGATGGTCTGCCCCTCGCCGTGCAGCACGCGAAGGATGTCCCACAGGTTCACCCGGGTCTGCGGGTCAAGCCCGGCGGTCGGCTCGTCGAGGAAGAGCACGTCCGGCCGGTGCACCAAGGCACGCGCGATCAGCAGCCGCTTCGCCTGCCCGCCTGACAGGTCGGTGGACATCGCCTTGCGCCGGTCCGCGAGCCCGAATACCTCAAGCAGCTGCATGGCGCGGCGCGACGCCTCGCGCAGCCCAAGACCGAAGAACCTGCTGCGGAACTCAAGGTTCTCCGCCACGGTCAGCTGCATGTCGAGCGTGTTGTTCTGGGTGACCACGCCGATTCTGCGCTTCACTCCGACTGGATCGGCGACGACGTCCTTGCCTGCCACCCACGCCCGGCCGCCGGTGGGCAAAACCAGCGTGGTGAGCATGCCGATCGTGGTGGACTTGCCCGCGCCGTTCGGTCCCAGCAGCCCGAAGAACTGACCGGATTCGACGCTGAGGTCGATGCCTCGCACCGCCGGCACGTCCCCGCGGGACGACTTATACGTCTTGCGCAGGTCTTCCGTGCGTATCGTGGGCCCGGCAGCTGGCGTCACTTGCCGCGCTCCTTTCGTATCAGCTCACCGAATCGCTCAATCATGTCGACGAAAAACTTGCGGATAACCGGCTCGTCGTCCGGGCTTACGAAGCCGAAAGCGTCGCGCCAGTACGCTCCGGCCAGCGAGTAGTAGTCCTCGCAGATGTGCCGTCCCTTGTCGGTGACGAACAGCCTGACCACCCGCCGGTCAACGGAGTCGCTGCGCCGCTGGACATAGCCCTCTCGCACCAGCGTGTTCACCACCGACGTCAGCGTTCCGGGCGATGACCACCCGCGGGCTGCGACATCACTGGACTTGAGGCCATCACCCGCAAGCAGCACCCGCAGCACACCAAGCCCCGCCGGGCTGATCCGGAGCCCGGCCTGGGTCAATGTGCCGGCGTAGAAGGTACCCATGATCCGGGAGGCGGCCAGCAGCAGTGCGTGCAGCGGCGCGTCGGATGGAATCCCGTCCGCCGGGTCCCCCCAGAGCCACCCCACAGCGGCCAGTTCCGGACCGCATCCTGCTCCCGTGGACGCGATTCCCGGCACTTCCCGCGGCGCCCGCCCCTCCCGTGGCTCTGCAGGGTCCGGCGGCGTGTCATTCCGCGACTGTGCCGCTGGTACTTCGCTCACGCGGGTCAGTCTTCATCTCCCGCTGTTTCCATGTCAAATCATTTGACCTCAAAGTAGTTTCGCGTTCCGCGAACTAGCTCCGCGGCCGCCGAAGGTGCGGCTCATATTCGATAACTAGCGGGTCCTGAAACGCCTACGGGCGAGCCCCGCCCCAGCAAAACAGATGCCAATCGTCATTGTGTGTCATTTCATCCCCTATGAGGGTAGTAGCGACACACAATAAATTCGGAAAATCTTTCTGGGACTGGAGAGGTAGCACGTCGGGGCATTTGCGACCGGGGGAAGCTGAGCGGCCTTTGGTCAGGTCCCCCCGATATCAGCTTGGCCGGAACCGGAGCAGCGCTCGCGCGGGCAATACCTCCTTGGCCGTATGCGATAGGGATCACACCGGCTGGCGGGCTTGGTGGGATGCGCGGCCCCCGTACCTGCGCGATCCTGGTTCCGGATGAAAGTCTCCGAGGTACTGGTGCTGCTAGCTGCCGGAACGCTGGGCGGCATCTTCAGCACGGTGGTAAGCATCGCATCGTTGGTCAGCTACCCGGTGCTGCTGGCGCTTGGGGTGCCGCCGCTCAGCGCCAACATGACCAACACCGTCTCGCTCGTGCTCACCGGGGCTGGCTCGGTAGCAGGTTCCAGGCCGGAACTCGCCGGGCAAGGGCGCCTGGTGCTCCGTCTCGGCGCCGTCACCGCACTTGGCGGCGCGGCCGGCGCGGCGGTGCTGCTCGTGACTCCGGCCACTACCTTCACCGTCGTGGTGCCAGTGCTGATCGGGGCAGCCTCGGTAGTGCTCTTGGTTCAGCCCAGGATCAAGAAACTGGTACCTGCACCAGACGGAGGGCATCGCCTGGTTAACGGCATCGCACTGTTCGCAGTCGCGATGTACGTCGGATATTTCGGTGCCGCTGCGGGGGTCATGCTGCTCGTGGTGCTCAGTATCATGATTGAGGAATCGCTGGTCAAGGTCAACGCGGTGAAGAATGCCGTCTCCGGCATGGCGAATGCTATGGCCGCGGTGTGCTTTGCGTTGTTCGGCGATGTCAAGTGGGCTTTTGTGGCTCCGCTGGCCGCGGGCTTCCTTATTGGCGGCTGGATCGGACCCAAGATTGCCCGAAGAGTGCCCGCCGGAGCGTTCCGTGTCTTCATCAGCCTGTGCGGCATGGGCCTCGCGATAAGGCTCGGCATTAGCGCATACCACTGATGCTGCTGGTGCAGTAGTCCAGATTAGGGAACGGCGCTCATTTCACTAGCGGTTGTGACAGAATCCCTTCACAGATCAAGTCGTGATGGCTTACTCTAAGCTAGTGAGTCGACACTAAGGGTGAGGACCTGACCCGAGTACCCACGGCGGTGGTCAACTTGCGAGGGGAATCTGAAGCACCCGGCCGCGGGTAAGGCGGCATAGGGGCGGGCGGTTCCCGCGCGGGTAAGTGAAGGAGCCCCAGGCATGGTAGCGCTAGTAATTGTTGTCATTGTCGGCCTCAGTTACGTGGTATCGACACGCATTCATCCGCTCAGGAAGTGCCCCACCTGCAACATGACGGGCAGGCATTTCGGCGGCGTCTTCAAGGGCTCATACCGGCCCTGCCGCGCTTGTAGGGGTTCCGGCCGCCGCGACCGGGTCGGCACGAAGGTCTTCTGGGGCGGGACTAACCACACCGGGGTATTCCCGAAGAAGTAGCACCCGGGCAGGTGTCCCCGCCCGCGTCGCCCGTCACGCTGTCCCTTGACACATGCTGTTCTTGCCGTTCTTCCCGAGACGGCTGTCCTATCCGAGGCAGACCGCCTCGCCAGCCGGTTCGTGCTGCCCGCAGCCCGGGCCCGGCGCTCCGGGTCGAGGCCGCCCGGCGCTACGGGTCGAGGCAGCCCGGCGCTACGGGGTGACGATGACCTTGCCGACAACGCCGCCTTCGGCTGCCTCGTGGGCGGCCGCGGTGGCGGCCAGCGGAAACTTGCACACCGGCAGGCCGGTTAGGTCGCCCGCGGCTAGCGCGGCCGTTATATCAGCGGCCGCCTGATCGAGCGCAGCCGCCGCCACGCCATACAGCAGCACGAACTTCAGGTTGACGTTGGCTGACATGCAGGCCCGAACGGGGAGCTCGGGATTGGCGGCCTCGGCCGCATACGTCACGATCGTCGTCAGCGGCCTGGCCACCGACAGGTCGAGCTCGAGATTGGCGCCGAGCGCCAGCTCGATCACCCGGTCGACGGCAGGAGCGAACGCCTGGATTTGCTGGACGGCGTCGGGCGAGCGGTAATTCACTACCAGGTCCGCTCCCGCCTTTTCGGCGAGCGCCGCCTTCTCAGCGCCGCTCACGGTAGTGATGACACGCGCCCCGGCCCGTTTGGCCAATTCAATAGCAAAGTGCCCTACCGCCCCCGCGCCTCCGGCCACGAGCACGGTCTGGCCGTTCACCGGGCCGTCCGCGAGCAGGCAGTAGTGAGCGGTCATGGCCGGAACGCCAAGTGAAGCCCCGAGTTCGAACGAGGCGCCATCCGGCAGCGCTGTTGCCTGCCGTTCCGGCAGGACGGTCCACTCGGCGGCGGTTCCCCAGCGCCGGCCGGCCGCGGCGAGCCACAGCCAGACCCGCTCGCCGACACGTCCGGGATCCACCCCGCGACCGACCGCCTCGATGACTCCCGCGCCATCCTGGTGCGGGATCTGGAAGTCGTCGATGGGACGGGGTGTCGCCCCCGAACGGGCCTTGTAGTCCGTGGGGTTGACCCCCGAGGCGTGCACCCGGACTAGGACCTCGCCCGGACCAGGCTCGGGCCTGCCGACCTCCTCGACCGACAGCACCTCGGCCGCGGCGCCTGTGCTCCTGTACACGCATGCCTTCATGGATGAAGCGTAGCGCCCCATGTCCATGGTGTAGAGGGCCATCGGCATGGCCCGGGCCGGCGCTCGCTGAGGGGCCTGGGTCAGCATCCCGGCGTCGGCCGCCGGCCATCTGCGCGACCGCCGGATGCAGCAGGTTCGCAGCCTACCGGGCCTTAACGCAGGCCTACGGGCTCGCGCCCAGGGATTACCAGCGCCGGCTATGGCTGCGCGCGGCACGCCGTCTGCTGGCGCAGGGCACGCCGCTTGCCCAGGCCGCAGTCGCGTCCTTAGTAGGATCGCGAACCATGGAGCAGCGGATTCTCGGCAGGACAGGCAGGCCGGTTTCGGTCATCGGGCTCGGCACGTGGCAGCTCGGGGCGGACTGGGGAAACGTGTCCGAGGCCGACGCGATGAAGGTGCTGCGGGCTGCCGTCGAGTCCGGGGTCACATTCTTTGACACGGCTGACGTTTACGGCGATGGGCGCAGCGAGCGGATCATCGGGCGGTTCCTGTCCGGCAACGCCGGACAGGGCGTCACGGTCGCGACGAAGATGGGCCGCCGGGTAGATCAGAAGGAAGAGAACTACACGCTGGAGAACTTCCGGGCCTGGACCGACAGGTCGCGGGTCAATCTCGGCACCGACCGGCTCGACCTGGTACAGCTGCACTGCCCGCCGACATCGGTCTTTTCTTCTGAGGCCGTTTTCGACGCGCTCGACACGCTCGTCGCCGAGGAGCGGATTGCCGCGTACGGGGTGAGCGTCGAAACGACGGGCCAGGCGCTGGCTGCGATCGCACGCCCGGGCGTGGCGAGCGTCCAGATCATCCTCAATGCCTTCCGGCGCAAGCCGCTTGACCAGGTACTACCCGCGGCGGCCGCGGCAGGCGCCGGAATCATCGCCAGGGTCCCGCTTGCGTCCGGGCTGCTGTCCGGCAGGTACACCAGGGACACGACGTTCGCCACCGATGATCATCGCAACTACAACGCCCGCGGCGAGGCGTTCGACGTTGGCGAGACGTTCTCCGGAGTCGACTTCGAGGCCGGAATCGAGGCCGCCAGGGAGTTCGCGGCCATCACGGGCGGCCCGGGGTCCCGCTCTCAGCGGGCCCCTTCCCAGTCGGCCCCTTCCCAGTCGGCCCCTTCCCAGCCGGCCCCTTCCCGGTGGGCCCCTTCCCAGTGGGCACTGCGCTGGGTGATCCAGCAGCCGGGAGTGACCACGGTGATCCCTGGTGCGCGGAGCACCGACCAGGCCCGGCAGAACGCCGAGGCCGCGGCCCTGCCGCCGCTCTCACCGGATGAGCTGGAGGCGATCGAGGGCCTGTACGACAAGTACTTCCGGGCGAAGGTACACGATCGCTGGTGAACTGGAGCAACTGGGCTACGGTCGCGGACCTGTGTACGGCGCTGGGCACGCTGATCCTCGCGGTGGCCACGTTCTCAGCGGTCAGGTCGGCGAACCTGACGGCACGGGTGGCTCAGCAGTCGCTGCTCGTCGGGCTGCGGCCCGCAACGCGGGGAGCGGCATCGCGGTGCTGCACGGCTGGCACTTCTATCCGGGGTGGTACCGCGAGGACGCGCACGCGCCGCTCGATGGGTTCCAGCGGCAAACCCGCGATCTGTACATCCCCGTCGGCGACGTCGGATTCTGGCAAGGCGCCTTCCGTGAGCCCGGGAATCCCAGGTACTCCTCCGCCCGCAAGGTGATCGAGGACCACCAACCGTGGACCGTCGAGCTTCTCTACGGCGACCACGAGGGCGGACAGCGATGCATCACCCGGTTCACCATGTTCCCCCCCGGCCACATGGCCCTGCACCCTAACCCGAATGCCGACCTGCGGTGGTTCGCGTCCCAGAGCAGGCACTGGAACATCGACAGGCCTGACCCCAGGTAGCCCCGAAAACCCGGCCCCCGCCTGCACCCTCGGTGTGATCTTGGTGACACGGCGAGCGGCGGCGCGCGCGGGAAATTCGGCTACTCATGAGCATCGAGTGATGACAAAGGGTAGACTGCGGCAGGTCACAGCGAGGGAAGATCAGTCGGCGCGAGCCAGTGCGCCCCAGCGCAGGCGCAACTGGTCACAGCGAGTTCACAGCTCGCACCGGCAACTTCTGATCAATTCTGGAGCATTTCCCCCTAGTGGAGATGGACCCTGTCCATCACAATTGGGTATCAAAGTAATCCAAGCGTTACACAATTATGGACGAGCCAAGGCGGGTGACCGACGCGGTGCTGTCGCGAGTAGGCCGGCGAGGCGGTCACCGCTTCGACCGTGGCGACCCGGAGACTACGTCCGCGCGCCCGAGTCGCCCATGGTGGCGGTCGCGATGGCTCTCGCGGACACCCGCCAGGGCGGCCCTGGTCACGGTGCTCGGATTCGTTACCGCCATCTTGGTAGCCCCGGCCAGTGGCGCCGCGGGCGACATCGCGACCAGCTTTGTCCAGGCGATGCGGCATCTGGGATCGGCGTCTCGGAACGGACAGGCGTTCTCCGGCACTCCGGCGGTCGGGGCGTTGTTCTCCACCTCCGCGGGCAAGCTGGGCCAGCACTTCTGCTCGGCGAGCGTGATCAACAGCCCGCACGGAGACCTTGTGATCACCGCCGCGCATTGCGTCACCCACACCTCCGGCACCGTGGTGTTCGTCCCCGCCTACAACAACGGCACCACGCCGTACGGTGTGTGGACCATAACCAAGGTCTACGTTGACCAGGCGTGGCAGTCATCGGAAAACCCCGACGACGACGTCGCCATCCTCCGGGTCAGCCAGCGGGGCTCGACAGTGCCGATCGAGGACGTGACCGGAGCGGAGAAGCTCATTACGGGCACGCCTTACGACCACCAGCTGGTTCAGGTCATCGGCTACCCAGACTCCTCTAACCAGCCGATCATCTGCCAGAACACGCTCAAGGAGCCGATGATCGACCAACTCGAGTTCGACTGCGGCAGCTTTACCGACGGGACGAGCGGCGGCCCGTTCCTGGCCGAGGTCGACCTGGCGACCGGCCAGGGCGCGGTGATCGGGGTCATCGGCGGGTACGAGCAGGGCGGCGATACTCCCCAGGTCTCCTACTCAGCGGTGCTCGGCGCGAACGCGGCGGCTCTGTTCAAGACGGCGGTGGCCGGAGGCTGAGTCAGGCCCACGTTTATTATCCGGTCGAGGCTGGCGGCGGAACGATTCGGTCGATCTCGGCTAGCTCGTCTGCGGACGGGATCCACTCGGCCGTGGCCGCATTAGCCTTGACCTGTTCGGGGGTCGTCGCACCCGCGATCACCGAGGAACAGCCTGGCTGCGCCGCGAGTGCGCCGATCGCTACGTCCAAGATCGTGACGCCGTGGGTCTGCGCCCAGGTGATCAGCGCCTCGACCTTGGCCAGCCTTTCGGAGGTAACGTAGCTTTCGCGGCCGGCCAGCCTGGTCCCCGCCGGTATCGCCTGACCTTGCCTGACCTTGCCGGTCAGCAGGCCGTTGGCGAGCGGGAAGTACGGCAGCACCCCGAGGCCGAAGTGCCTGGCCGCGGGGACGATGTCCGCTTCGGCCTCGCGATCGAGCAGCGACCACTGATTCTGGGCCGAAATGAACGGGCTGCGAGAGCTGTGCGCCGCTAGGTGCGCCGCGTCGGCCAGCTGCCAGCCGGAGAAGTTCGAATGACCCAGATACCGGACCTTGCCCTCCGCCACCAATTCGTGCAGCGCGGCGACCGTTTCCTCGACCGGGGTCACGGGGTCTGGGGTGTGCAGCTGGTACAGGTCGATGTGGTCGGTGCGCAGCCGGCGCAGCGACTCGGCCACCGCGCGCCTGATGTAGGCCCGGCCGCCTTTCGCCCCGGCCGCGGGCCCGTACCCCATGTCCGTGTTCTGGTTGCCGAACTTCGTGGCCAGCACGACCTGATCCCGGCGCCGGGCGAGAACCTCGCCGAGCGCGCTCTCCGAACCTCCGCCTTCGCCATAAGTGTCCGAGGTGTCGAACAGCGTGATCCCGGCGTCGATGGCCGCGTCCACCACCGCGCGCGTCCCGTCCACGTCGAGGCGACCGCCGAAGTTGTTGCAGCCGAGTCCGACGACCGACACCTGCAGTCCCGACTCTCCGAGCGACCCGTAGCGCATGACCACCATCCTACGGATCCGCGTCGGACAGAAGTGGCCAAGGCTAGGGCTTGCGGGCGAGGCTAGGGCTTGCGGGCGACCAGGGCGTAGGAAAGAGAGTCCGCAGGGCGTGACGGCATTTCCGCTTCCGGTTCTGGGTGCCACTGCGGTGTCCACACCAGGCCGGGCGGGACGAGATCCAGGCCGTCCACCAGCGCCAGTACGCCATCATGCCGGCGGACATGGGCCTGAGCCGTCGCCTCGTCGTAGACTTTCGCCGCGTCGTTTACCGCGGGAGTTCCATCCGCAGTGGCGTGCGAAAGAGCGAGATAGCTGCCTGAGGGAAATGGCGCCAGCAGCTCGTTGATGATGCCCGCTGGGTCATCGGCGTCGGAGATGAAGTGCACTATAGCGACGAGCAGGATAGCGACGGGTTCAGAAAAATCGATGAGCCGCCGCAGCTCGCGATCGCCCAGGATCTCAGCGGGCGCGCGCAGGTCGTGGGAGAGGATGACGGTATTCGGGACGCCGTGCAGCATATCCCGGCCGTGCGCGAGCACCACTGGATCGTTGTCGACGCAGACAATCCGAGTCGCCGGGTCGGCCAGCCTCGCCACGTCGTGCACGTTGCCTGGGGCCGGCAAACCGGTACCAATATCGATAAACTGACGGATTCCGGCGTCGGTGGCCATAAAATTCACCGCACGACGCAAAAAGGTCCGGTTCCATCCCAACGCCTCGCGAATGCTCGGGAGATGGGCAGCTATTTGATCTCCCGCCTGCCTGTCAGCGGGGTAATTATCTTTCCCGCCCAGCAGATAGTCGTAAATGCGGGCCGGACTTGGAATATCGGGTCGGAATGTCGTCCGCCAGTCACCGGCGCCCCTGGGACCCTCACCCCTCCGCAACGCCGGGTTTCCTTTCGCTGCGTGCGCGTGCCCGCACCGGCCGCGGATCCATGCTGGCCAGGCGCATCACCGCTACGGTCCGAGCCTGATACCTCGGGCGCCCCAGACGGTGAACCGCACACCACGGGACCGCCACCGCCATCGGCCGCGTCCGGCACCGAGGCCGCAAGACCGAAGATCCGTCACAAGTAGACATAAGATTAACGGTCATTATTGTTCCAGCTGGACAGAAGTGTCCGAGACCGAAGTGTCTAGCGCAGGAGGGCGAGGCAGCCAATACTGGGAGGTGACATGCAATCCCATATGGGATATCGTTACGGTCACGAAGGGGGGATGGCAACGGTTTGCCACGCAATTGTGCGCGACAATTCCGTAGCGGAACGGACATTCGGAGGGCGTCATGCCAGAGCCGACAGAGGGCCCAACTGTACTGCGCATCATGCTCGGCACCCAGCTGCGGCGGCTCAGAGAGAGCCGCGGGATCACCGCGCAGGCAGCAGCCCGGTCGATCCGCGGGTCGGAGTCCAAGATCAGCCGCATCGAGCTCGGCCGGAACGCGATCCGCGAGATCGACGTGCTCGACCTGCTCACCTTCTACGGCGTCGGCGCGGTCGAGCGGGAGCAGCTGCTGACCCTGGCCGAGCAGGCCAACCGCCCCGGCTGGTGGCACAGGTACAACGACATCCTGCCCGACTGGTTCCAGTCCTACGTCGGGATGGAGGAAGCCGCGACCTCGATCCGCGTTTACGAGGCGCAGTTCATACCCGGCCTGCTGCAGACGCCGCAATACACCGCCGCTGTTCTCGCGTTCTGCGACATCCCGATCGGCGAAGCGGAACGGCACGTCATCCTGCGCAAGGAACGGCAGCGCCGGTTCACCGAGGGACGGCTCAGACTCTGGGCCATCGTCGAGGAGACGGCGCTGCGGCGGCCGATCGGAGGCAAGGAAGTCCTGCGCGACCAGCTCCGCTACCTGCTCAGCCTCAGCAGCAGGCAGAACCTTACCCTGCAGATCATTCCGGCCGACATGGGCGGTCACGCCGTACCCAGCGGGTTCGCCATCCTGCGGTTCACCGACGCAGACCTCCCCGATATGGCGTACCTGGAACACCTCACCAGTGCTCTCTACTTCGACAAGAAATCCGATGTCGACCGCTATTTGCTGGCCATTGAACGGCTGAGCATCGTAAGCGCCAAGCCGAGCGAGACACCTCATATACTCACCACGATCATCAGCCAACTAGAAAAAGAGCTCGATGAGCATCGGTAACTCCGATGCCCCTCAAGCTGCACGGGAAGACGCGGCGCAGCAGGAGCGGCCCACCGGGTGCGGCCCGCGGCGAGATCTTGCGGTAGCCGGGCGGTCAGGTGAATTCGACTGAACGTCCCGGCGGTTCGAGTGATGATCCAGCCGGACGGCCGGTGGCGAAGTGCGCGGAGGGCGGAGGGCGGTGGATCGCTGGGGTCCACCGCCCTCCGCTTCCTCCCCCTAACCCTTCACCTGCTGCGCCTAGGACGGACAGGGCTGGAGCGGGTGAGCCCCGCCCGTCCTCCTCCACCGGCGCCAAGGCGACGGGAAGGTCTAGGCAACGGGGAGGTCGAATTCCCCATTCTTCGCCCCGATAAGGAAGCATTCCCATTCGTGGCTATTGAAGACGTGGGCCTTCTTGCTGCGATCCTTTGAGTCACGGACCGCCACTCCCCCATCGGGGATGTGCGCTATTTCGACGCAACCCGCGGCGCTGCTCGCGCTGCTTTTGAACCAGTGCAGCCCGGTGAGGTCGGTATCCATTGACCTCTCCTTTCCTTTGTTGTGCGGTTGATTTTTTCAGGTAAGCCTTGATCAGGTGAGCTCGCGTGCCACCTGCTGGATCAGCTCGACCGACGCGGCCGGAGAAAGCGCCGTAGCGCGCATCCGGTCGAAGGCCTCGGCGCATGCACGAACCTCCCGGTCCTTTTCCAGGTAGATCATGCCGCCCAGGGATTCGGTGTAAGCAACGTCAGAATCGGTTCGCTCGGGAAACTCCAGGATGGCGAACGGCCCGGTCAGCCCGGCGTGCGCGCCCGAGTCGAAGGAAAGGACCTGCAAAGTCACGTTCGGCCATCGGCTGGCCTGGACAAGGCGCTCGAGCTGGCGCTGCATGATCGCTGATCCGCCGATTTTCCGCCTGATCGCGCCCTCGTCGAGGATGATCCAGGCGTCAAGCGGCGGATCCTGGTCGAGCGCCCGCTGCCGCTGCATGCGCAGCTCCACCACGCGCTCGAGGAGTTCCTCACTATCCCTCGGCCGCAGCTCGCGCAGCACCGCCAACGCGTAATCGGTGGTCTGCAGCAGCCCGTGTACCACGTCAGATTCATAACTCCGCAGGCCGGAAGCCTCTGCCTCCAAGCCCACATAGATGTCGAATCCGCTCGGCAGTACATCGTCGTAGATGGACCACCAGCCCTTGCGATGACCCTCGCGGGCCATGTCGACAAGGACCTTCCGCGCGCCCAGGTCGTCGACCTCGTACATAGCCAGCATGGCGGTCAGGTACGCCGACTTGGTCGGCGCCTTGCCCGTCTCGATGCGCGAGAGCGTCGAAGCGGCCAAGCCGAGTTTCTCGGCCACTTCCTCCAGCTTGAACGAATGCGCTTCACGCAGACGCCGGAGCTCGGCACCGAGCCTGCGCCTACGAACGGTAGGACCAAGAGGCACGAGAAACTCGCCTCCTTGTGGAGCAGAACGGTTAGTACTCAGGGTGATGCGGAGGACTAGGACCAGCAGCGACGAGACCTCATCTGCGTAGCAGCGTGTAACTAGAACACTCCACATCGTCCCTAACACGCAGTACGATACAGGACTCACGCCGCGGATGAAATCCCATCCGGGATTTCAGCGGGAAAATTTCCCCTACGCACTTGCGTGGAGGCGCACGTCGGCACCATCATCGTTCTGAATACTAGTCCGCGTCGTCAATCGTAAACGTGCAAATTAGGACATAGTATGAAACATCTTATCGATATTGTATACACAATTCACGATATCTAGACGCTGTACGGGCATCCGGATACCTGGCATTGCCTGAAGTAATTGCGGTGCGAGACACGTGATGGGTCAGATGTTTTAGAGGGACATGCGGACTATGCAGGCCATAGTGACCGGTGTTACAAGTGTGGCACAAGGACAATAGGCAAACGCGACGGCTGACGGTCGGGCACAGGCGAGAGCCCGGTCTCGGCAAAATGGGAGGGACTCAACATGGCAACACCCGAAGGCAATTCCCGGCGATCATGGCCTAATCCGCGGCGCAGTGAAGAGGAAATGGGGAGGCGGGTGCGGTCCCAAGGGAGGGTCGGCGACGCGCGTGCTACGGTTCTCGGCTCGCTGACCATCCCTGGTCGCCCGGAGCAGGTCTCCACGGCCCGTACCTTCGTCGCGCGGACGCTCAGCGCTCACCGGCCCGGCACGGACGCCGATGCGGCGACCTTACTGACCTCAGAAATCGTCACCAACGCCATCATGCACACCAAATCGGGTGTCGAGGGCGGAACCGTGACGATCGTCGTGATCGGGATACCGCGCGGCGTACTCGTCGAGATCATCGACGGCGGCTCGGCGAGCACGCCCATGGTCAAGAGCGATCTGTACGCGGCCGAGGGACACGGGCTTTTCCTCGTCCAGAATCTCGCCGCTCAGTGGGGATATCTCAGAGACCCGGCCGGAACCACCGTCTGGTTCCACCTGGCGGCGGATGATGAACCGCAGCAGGCCCTAAAGCAAGCAGGGCCGCCGGCCGTCCCGCCGGAAGAGCGCCCGGATCGGGACCGGCCGACCCACCTGCGGCAGACGCCGATTCATTCCGCGACCGCGCAGGCCTAGACTCGCCACGTGCACGACACGGTCCGGCCGGGCGCCTCCATGCCTGGCTCCACGCGGTGCCGACAGGTTAGCTGCCGCTCTTGCGGCGGAACGAACGGCGGCTGGCCGCGGGGCCATGCGAGCCGTGCACCTTGCCGGTGTCCTGCGCCCCTTCCGCGTTCGCGCTAGCGTGCGTGCCCCGCTTACGGTCGAGCGCCGCACGGAACTTGCGCTTCACCTCATCGAGATCGGGATTCGCGCCAGCCCCGTGCTCATCCCCGTGCTCATCGGGCCCATGCTCATCGGAGGGAACGGGCTTCAGCCGGCGCGTCGTCCGCCGCGGCACCGGCGGGCCTGGTTTTGTCGACAGCCATGCGGCCTCCTACGACTCGGGAAGTACGTAAGACAGCCTCGCATACCCGGGCCGGATTCTTCGAGTCGCCACCCGGATGGCGGCCACCGCCGGACCGGGAACCGCCGATAATGGCAGCTATGACCCGGAGGAGACAGGCGAGCGGGGAGGACCGGATGGACACCGGTCACGGCTGCGCCGAGCTGCTACGGGATGCTGACCGGCGGGCGGCGTGGATGCTGCTGATCGATGGCATCCCCCAGTCGCATGTCGATCTCGACGATCCCGGATACCTGGAGTTCGAGTACGTCAGGCGGCTGGGGCACCTAATCGACGTGACGGCCCCGGAGGGTCAGCCGCTGCATGTGCTGCACCTGGGCGCCGGGGCCCTGACGCTGGTCCGCTACGTGGCGGCCACCCGGCCGGGCTCCCGGCAGGTCGCCGTCGAGGTGGACGAGGCCCTCTGGCGCTTCGTCAAGCTCAGGCTGCCGCTGCGGGCCGGCGGGCGGACCGGCGTTCAGATCGGCGATGCCCGGGCCGTACTTGACCGGGTGCCGCCCGGGTCTTTCGACGTGGTCATCGCGGACGTTTTCGCCGGCGGCCGCACGCCGGCCCACCTAACCTCGGTGGAATTCGCGGCCGCCGCCCGTCGCGCGCTTCGCGACAGCGGGGTCTTCGCCGCCAACGTGGCCGACGGGGCGCCGTTGGCGCACGCTCGCGCGCAGGTCGCGACGGCACTGGCGGTCTTCCCGCACGCCTGCCTGATCGCGGACGCCGCGGTCCTGCGCGGCCGGAGGTTCGGCAACCTGGTGCTGGCGGCGAGCCCCGGTAAGCTGCCGACCGATGCGCTGACCCGGCGGGCGGCCTCGGATCCGATGCCGGGGCGGGTGGTGCACGGTCAGGATCTGGCGCGGTTCGCCTCGGGTGCGAAACCGGTTACCGACGCGACCGCCCGGCCCTCTCCCGCCCCGCCGCCGGATGCGTTCGCGTCGTTACCGGGCCGTTGGTGACGCTTTCAGCGGCGGCGCTCGGTACGCGCGGAGTTGGCTTTTGCGGGGCGCCGGCCGCCCCGGGACTCGCGCTTGGCCCTGACTCGCACCGACACCTGGACCGGGCTGCCCTCGAAGCCGAAGTCCTCCCGCAGCCGCCGCTCGATGAACCGGCGGTAAGCCGCCTCGAGGAAGCCAGAGGAGAACAGCACGAAGTGCGGCGGGCGGACCCCGGCCTGGGTGGCGAACAGGATCTTCGGCTGCTTGCCGCCGCGCACCGGGGGCGGGGTGGCTGCGACCAGCCCGGTGAGCCACGCGTTGAGCTGCCCGGTCGGCACCCGGGTCTCCCAGCCCGCCAGCGCCTTCTCCAGCGCGGGCACCAGCCGGTCGGTGTGCCGCCCAGTGGCCGCGGAGATGTTCACCCGCGGCGCCCAGCGGGCCGTGTACAGCTGCCTATCGATCTCGCGCTCCAGGAAGCGCTGCCGATCGGAATCGACCATGTCCCACTTGTTGTAGGCGATGACCAGGGCCCGGCCGGCCTCGATGACCATCGAGATGATCCGCAGGTCCTGCTCGGTGAGCGGTTCGCTCGCGTCGACCAGCACCACGGCGACCTCGGCCCGGTCAAGCGCGCCCGCGGTGCGCACCGCCGCATAGTAGTCCGCGCCCTGGTTCTCGCGGAACCGCCGCCTGATGCCCGCCGTGTCTACGAACCGCCAGGTGACGCCGCCCAGCTCGACGAGCTCGTCGACCGGGTCCCTGGTCGTGCCCGCCACCGGGTCGACCAGTGCCCGTTCTTGCCCGGCCAGCTTGTTCAGCAGGCTGGACTTGCCGACGTTCGGGCGGCCGATCAGGGCCACCCGGCGCGGTCCGCGTTCGGTCTCCTCGGTGTCCTTCGGCGCGTCGGGCAACGCGTCGAGCACCAGGTCGAGCAGGTCGCCGCTGCCGCGTCCGTGCAGCGCGCTGACTGGCGCGGGTTCGCCGAGCCCCAGCGACCACAGCGCCGCGACCTCTGATTCGGCCCTGGTGTCATCGACCTTGTTAGCCGCGACCACGACCGGCTTGCCCGACCGGCGCAGCACGTTGGCCACCGCGGCGTCCGCGTCGGTGACCCCCACCGTGGCGTCCACCACGAACAGCACCGCGTCCGCGGCGTCCACCGCGACCCTGGCCTGGGCGGCGACCCGCGCGGCCAGGCTTCCGCTGCCCTCCACCGCCGGTTCCCAGCCACCGGTGTCCACCAGCGTGAAGGCCCGGCCGTTCCAGATCGCATCGTAGGTGACCCGGTCCCTGGTCACGCCGGGGACGTCCTCCACCACCGCCTGCCTGCTGCCCAGGATCCTGTTCACCAGCGTGGACTTGCCCACGTTCGGCCGTCCGACCACGGCGACCACGGGAACCGGATTTGAGTCTGCCTCATTCGGCATCATTACTTTTACCTGCTCTTCTGCCGCGGGAAAGAGATCCCCGCGCGCTCGCGGGCCAGGCGGACGATGGTGTCGACCACCTCGTCGAGGCCGAGCCCGGTGGAATCTATGACGACCGCGTCCGCGGCTTTCTGACTCTGGGCCGCGTCGAGGCGGTCACGCCGGTCCTGGTCAGCCCGGGTCGCGGCCGCCGACCAGCTGGCCTCGGCCGCGCGGCGACTGGCCCGGGCGGCGCCGTCAGCGGTCAGGAACACCTTGACGGGCGCGTCCGGCGCGACCACCGTACCGATATCGCGGCCCTCGGCCACGATACCGGGGGCGTTCGCGATGATCTCCCGCTGCATGGCGATCAGGTGCGCGCGCACCTGCGGGACCGCCGCGACGGCGCTGACCGCGCCGGTGACCTCGCGGGTCCTGATCGCCGCGGACACGTCCACGCCGTCGACCTTGGTCCACGGCGCTCGCGGGTCAGTGCCCACCTCGATGACCGGCTCGGCGGCCAGTCCGGCGATCACGCCGGCGTCGCTGATATCAGCGCCCCGGTCGAGCAGCCACCAGGTCAGCGCTCGGTACATGGCTCCGGTATCGAGGTATCGCAGGCCGAGCGCGGTCGCCGCACCGCGGGACGCACTCGATTTACCGGCGCCCGACGGCCCGTCCACGGCGACGACAAGCCTGGTGCCCGTATCGTTCTCCTCGCCCGTATCGCTATCCAGGCTTGCTGAAGTCTTCACGGGTGCGATGCTACCGGCGAAGGGAGGCCATAACTGCCTCAGGGGTTTCGAACAAGTCCGTGCCGGTAGGCGCAGCCGACGACCTGAGCGCCGTGGCGGGGGCGGCGGGAGGCTATCTGCGGACCGGCCAGCCCTCCGACTCCAGCGCATCCAGGAGCGGGCCGGCCTGGGCCGGGCGGACGGACAGTTCCGCGACGCCGACCGCGAGGCCGGGCGAGTGCTCGATCCTGACGTCCTCGATGTTGACGCCGGCCGCGCCAGCCGCGTCGAACAGCCGGGCCAGCTCGCCCGGCTGATCGCGGATGACGACCTGGATGGCGGTGAACTCGGGGGCCTGACCGCCGTGCTTGCCCGGAATCCTGGTCACCCCGGACTGGCCACGGTCGAGCAGTGCGGCCACCGACTTGGACCGCTGCGGCCCCTCGGGTCCATCGGTCAGGGCCCGGGCGGCCTCGGCCAGGTCAGCGGCCACCTCGGCCAGCACTTCGGCCACCGGAGCGGCGTTGGCGGCCAGGATCTGCGTCCACAGGGCGGTGTCCCCGGCCGCGATCCTGGTCACGTCGCGCAGTCCCTGCCCGGCCAGTTCGAGCGCATCGGCCGGCGCCCCCTCGAGGCGGGCTGCCATGGCCGCGGCCACCAGATGCGGAGCGTGTGAGATGAGCGCCACCCAGCGGTCATGAGTGGCCGCATCGGTGCGCATCGGCACCGCGCCGCACGCGCGGACCAGGTCCGTTACCGTCTCCATCGCCTGGCTGGATGTCTCGGGAGCAGGGCACAGTGCCCAGGTCCGGCCGAGGAACAGATCGGCGCGGGCTGCCGCGGGGCCGTGTTTCTCCCGTCCCGCCAGCGGGTGTCCCGGCACGTAGCTGGTCAGGTCGCAACCGAGCGCCCGGGCTTGCGCCACCGGAAGCTGCTTGACGCTGGCCACGTCGGTATAGCAGCGGGCCAGACCGGTAAACCCGGCAGGCCCGCGGGCCTGCGCGCTGGCCAGCGTCGCGGCCACCGCGTCCGGCGGCACCGCGATCACGGCCACGTCCGCGGATGCCGCTTCGGGGAGCGGCTCGCCCGCGCCCAGGTTGACGGCGAGCCTAGCGGCCTCCGGGTCCTCGTCGGCGAGCCAGACCCCGGCGCCGTGCTCGCGCAGCGCGAGCGCGATCGACGTCCCGATCAGCCCCGTCCCGATCACCGCAACCTGCACGGCCCTACCGCTTTTTCACTGGGCGCTGGTTTTCACTGGCTGGTTTCACTGGGCGATGTCCAGCCGGAGCGCGGCGGCACCCCGCAGATACACGTGCTGGATTGCCGAACGCGGCCGTTCGGTCTCTACGTGGGCCATCAGCCGCACGACGCGGGGCAGCGCACCGGGCACGGCGATCTCGGACGCGCAGATCAGCGGCACGTCGTGGAAGCCGATCTTGCGCGCGGCCAACGCGGGGAATTCGGCGGTCAAGTCGGGCGTCGCCGTGAACAGGACGCTGATTACCTCGTCGGTGGTCAGTTCGTTACGGGCCATCACCTCAGTGACCAGCTCTGCCGTGCCTTCGAGTATCGCGTCCCGGTCGGCCGAATCGACCTGTACCGCGCCGCGTACCGCCCTGACTGTCATCGGACCTCCCAGGGCAACAGGTTACAGGCCGACCGCGGCGTACAGCTCGCCGATTTCCCTGGTGGTCAGCTCACGCGAGGCGCCTGGCCTCAGGTCCCCGAGCTTGATCGGGCCCACATCGGTGCGGACTAGCCTGCTGACCGGGTGCCCCGACGCGGCCAGCATCCGCCGCACCACGTGCTTGCGCCCCTCGTGCAGGATGATCTCCACCAGCGCGTGCTGGCCCGACCGGTCGATCACGCGGAACCGGTCCGCCATGGCTACGCCGTCGTCGAGCTCGATCCCTGAGGTGAGCCTGCGGCCGAGATCTCTGGGTACCGCGCCGGTCACGTCGGCCAGGTATGTCTTGGCCACCTCGAAGCTGGGGTGGGCCAGCCGGTGCGCGAGCTCACCATCGTTGGTAAGCAGCATCAGGCCCTCGGTGTCGTAGTCCAGCCTGCCGATGTGGAAGAGCCGCTCGGTCCGCATCCCCAGAAAGTCCGCCACCGTGCGCCGGCCCCGTGGATCCGACATCGCGGTCAGCACCTTGGGCGGCTTGTTGAACGCCAGGTAGACCAGGCCGGGACGGGACGGGATGCGTTTCCCGTCCACCTTGATCACCTGGTGTTCGGGGTCGACTCGGGCGCCGAACCTGCGGACGGTCTGGCCGTCGACCTCGACCCGGCCCGCGCCGATGAGCTCCTCGCAGTGCCTGCGGCTGCCAATCCCGGCCTCGGCCATGACCTTCTGCAGCCTGACGCCGCCGGGGACGTCAGTCAGCGAGTCCCGCTCGCCGAAGTCGTCGGTGTCCTCATCGTCAAAGCCGGCGGCCCTGGGGTTACGATCGGGCGTTTTCATCCTCGACGTCCTCAATGTTCTCCGGCAGGAAGGGGGCGAGATCCGGGAGGTCCTCCAGGTTCGCCAGCCCCAGGCGTTCCAGGAAGTACCCAGTGGTCCGGTAGAGGATGGCGCCGGTTTCCGAATCCGTGCCCGCCTCCTCGGTCAGGCCGCGCAGCACCAGCGTGCGCATCACCCCATCGCAGTTGACCCCGCGCACAGCCGACACCCGGGCCCGGCTGACTGGCTGGCGGTAGGCGACGACGGCCAGGGTCTCCAGCGCCGCCTGGGTCAGCCGGACCTCCTGCCCGTCGCTCACGAAACGCTCGACCAG
Organism: uncultured Actinomycetes bacterium; assembly: GCA_963758795.1. Lineage (GTDB taxonomy): Bacteria > Actinomycetota > Actinomycetes > Streptosporangiales > Streptosporangiaceae > Palsa-504. Next base: position 26,926 of record CAVWXG010000013.1, on the reverse strand, counting down.
CGGGGCGCAATCCTCACGGGTGTAGTACCGCCAGCCGCCCGCGATCTCGCGCAGCTCGAAACCGCGGTCTTCGACGACGTAGGCGGCGGCGAGGTCGCGCAGTTCGGCCGCCACCTCGTTCCGCGGGCGCTCGAGGACCTGGGCGAGCATGACCACCGGCACCGGCTCGTCGGCTACCAGCAGGATCGCCTCCAGGCTAGCCCGCAGCCCCGGTCCGGTCTCGGTGGGCCGGTCGGCCAGGGAGTCCCCGGAACCACCGGGCGGAGATTCGATGCTCATTCTTCTTCGTTGTCGCTTTCCGTCCGCTCACTGACGCTACCAGTGTCCGCACTGTTCGAGTCAACACTGTTCGAGTCAACACTGTTCGAGTCAACACTGTTCGAGTCAACACTGTTCGAGCCGACCCTGGCTGGGACAACAGAACCCGCCCAGGTCACGTAGAGCTCGCCGAGCGGAGCGACCTGCTCGAAGGACACCGCATCCTCCCGGTACAGCTCGAGCAGCGCCAGGAACGACGCCACCACCTCGTAACTCCCGGCCGCCCCCGCCGTCAGCTGCCGGAAGCTGGCCCGCCCGAGTTCGGCCAGCCGGGCCGCGATGATCCTGGTCTGATCCCTGATGCTGATCACGGGCGAGTGAATGTGCTCGGTCGATACCGTCGGGAGCACCTTGGGCGTGAGCGTGAGCGCCGCCAGCCGGGCGAACTCGGCCGGCCCCAAGCCGATCAGCACCTCGGGCAGCAGCTCCGCGAAGCGCGGCTCGAGCGGGACCCGCCGCGGGAAGCGGCGAGCCGAGGCGGTCATCCGGGCGGCGAAGGTGGCCGCCACTTCCTTGTACGCGCGGTACTGCAGCAGCCGCGCGAAGAGCAGGTCCCTGGCTTCGAGCAGGGCCAGGTCCTCTTCGTCCTCCACCTCGCCTGAGGGCAGCAGCCGGGCGGCCTTGAGATCGAGCAGGGTGGCCGCGACGACGAGGAAATAGCTGACCTGGTCCAGGTCCCAGCGGTCGGAACGCGCCGAGATGTAGGCGATGAACTCGTCGGTGACCTGGGACAGGGCGACTTCGGTGATGTCCAGCTTGTGCTTGGAGATCAGCGCGAGCAGTAGGTCGAACGGACCCTCGAACACATCGAGATGCACCTCGAAGGCGCCGGACGCGGCCCGCGCCGCACCCTCAGGATCGTCCCCGAGGTCGGTGCCATTTACGCTCACGGTCATGACGGTAGACAGGTCCGGGGCCCGCTAAAGCGCGGGCTCGTCCGTCCGGCCGTTTCCGCCGACCGTCTGGCGCTCGCCCTGGCTGTCATGGCCACGGCTGTTCCGGCCGGAGCTGCGCTCCGGATCGGCGTCGTGGTAAGCGCTGACGATACGACGGGCCAGCAGGCTGTCCTGGCCCTGCGCGTCCAGGTCGGCGAGCAGGACGGCGATCGCCTCGCGGACGATCCGGCCGCGGTCGGCGGCGGCGCCGTAGCGCAACAGCGCAAGCCGGGCGCGTTCCAGGTCAAGTAGTTCCTCGGCGGACAGATAGACGGTGATCTTCTGGCTGTGCCTTTCCCGGCCGCTAGCTCGGCGCTGATCGCCTCTGTCCGGGCCGGGGGCGGTCGATCGCAACAGTTCAGCAACCCCTGGAAGGCTTACCCTCCGTGATCGTCCCCGGCCTGCCGCCACCGCTCCAGTACCTCCTTGGCCAGCTCCCGGTAGGCATTCGCCCCCATTGACCCGGAGTCGAAGCTGGTAATAGGCTCCCCGGCCACCGTAGCGTCCGGGAACCTCACTGTGCGGTTGATTACAGTATGAAAAACCTTGTCGCCGAAACCGTTGACCATGCTGCCCAAGACCTCACGGGTATGAAGCGTCCGCGAGTCGTACATGGTGGCGAGCAAGCCGTCGATCGTGAGCTTGGTGTTCAGGCGCCGCGAAACCTTGTCGATGGTCTCCATCAGCAGGGCTACACCGCGCATCGCGAAGTACTCGCACTCCAGCGGAATGATCACGCTGTCCGCGCACGCGAGCGCGTTGATCGTCAGCAGGCCGAGGGAGGGCTGGCAGTCGATCATGATCATGTCGTATTCCTGCATGACCGGCTGCAGTACCCCGCCGAGCACGTATTCGCGGCCGACCTCGTGCACCAGCTGTACCTCGGCACCGGATAGGTCGATGTTGCTCGGTAGCAGGTCCATGCCGTCGACGTCGGTCTTATGCAGCACGTCGTGCGGCGCGACGTCGCGCTCCATGAGCAGGTTGTAGACCGTGTAGTCAATGTCGTGCGGCTGGATGCCCAGCCCGACCGAGAGTGCTCCCTGCGGGTCGAAGTCGACCAGCAGGACACGCCGACCCTGCTCGGCCAAGGCCGCGCCGAGGTTGATCGTGGTCGTAGTCTTACCGACGCCACCCTTCTGATTACAGACCGCAACGATGCGCGCGGGCCCGTGTACCATGAGCGGCGCGGGATCAGGAAAACCGGGAAACGGCCGCCCCGTCGGACCCAGATCTCCTGCCTTGTGCTCGGTAATGCGGGTTGCTGTCACCAGTGCTGAACCTCCGTGCTAAGGCCGCGATGATGCCCACGGAACCTGGCTTGGACTCTATGGCCTGGGCCGGCCACCGGCAAGCAGGCTCGCCGTATGCGCCTCATATCCACTGAGCTGACCACTTCAGGGGATGCCGCCTTCCTTCGCGGCAGGGCCGGCCCCTGCTACCGGGGTTCTGCGACCGGCGCTAGTTCTCAGCCAGATGGGCCGCGAGGGTGAAGCGCGGGTCCGGAGCGGTCCCATTCCGTGCTCGCCAAGCTTGACCGCGCTCGGCACCTGGCAGTCCCGGCCGGCCGGCAGCCCGTATATGGCGACCTCATCGTGGTAGATGAAGGCCGGCCAAGGTCCGGTCCAGACCGGGGCAAAGCGGAACGGCTGCTGCTGGGTCACGATCACGAACCCTCTGTAATTTTTATATGCACCAACATACGAAATGCTAGAGCTTATCGTCTTCGCAAGCCTGTTATCCTTCCGGCACGATGAGTTCCTTTGCCGAGGACCGGCGTGACCTGGCCGCCATGTTCGCGCCCCTGGCCAGGGCGTTGATCGCGCGCGCGGAGCCGGTCCTGCGCGAGCACGGCATCTCGATGTGGGCCTACGTCGTGCTGACCGGGCTGGTCGAGCACCCGGTGCGGACGCAGGCGGCGCTCGCGCAGGCCATCAACGCGGATAAGAGCCGCATCATCGGCGTCCTGGATGATCTGCAACGCCGCGGCCTGATCCAGCGCCAGGCCGACGAAACCGACCGGCGCGTGCACTTGCTCTCGCTGACCCCGGCAGGTGACCGGCTGCGCCAGGCGGTCGAGGCTGGGATCCGCCGCGGCGAAGAGGAAGTGCTCGCCGTCCTGCCTCCGGCCGACCGCGAGGTATTCCTGCGGTCGCTGAAGGCCTTGTACGAGCGTTACCGGACACCATGAGAAGGTTAGGTGCGGGAGGTAATACTGTGAAGATTGGCCTGCAGATCCCTGACTTCACCACGCCGGACGGCCCACCGCGCCTCGGTGCCGACCTGGCCACCGTCGCCCGAACCGCGGACGAAGGCGGCTTTGAGTACATCGCGGTCATGGATCACTTCTTCCAGATCGGCGTCATGGGGCCGCCCGAACACGAAATGCTCGAGGCCTACACGGCCCTGGGCTACCTCGCCGCCTGCACGTCACGGGCTAAGCTCCTCACCCTGGTCACCGGGGCCATCTACCGGTATCCGGGAATCCTGGCGAAGATCGTGACCACGCTGGATGTGCTCTCCGGCGGGCGTGCCTGGCTCGGCATCGGGGCCGGGTGGAACGAGGAAGAATCGCGCGGGCTCGGCATCTCGTTCCCGCCGGTCGCCGAGCGGTTCGAGCGACTGGAGGAAACTCTGCAGATCTGCCTGCAGATGTGGCGCGGCGACGAGAGCCCGTACCACGGCAGGCACTACTCACTCGAGCGGCCCCTGAATTCGCCGAACTCGCTGACCAGGCCGCACCCCCCGATCATGATCGGGGGCGGCGGGGAGAAGAAGACGCTGCGCTTCGTGGCCAAGTACGCCGACGCCTGCAACCTGTTTCCCGGCCCGGACCTAGCCCGCAAGCTGGACGTCCTGCGCGCGCACTGTGACGCAGAAGGCCGCGACTACGACGAGATCACCAAGACGTGCTACTTCCTCTTCGATGTCGGCGAGAAAGGCGAGAAGGCCGCGCAAACCGTCGACCAGCTCGGCCGCCTGGCCGAGCTGGGCTTCGACGCCGCGATAGGCGGAGTGGCAAACGTCTGGCAGGTCACCCCGCTCGAGGTGCTCGCCGCCGAGGTCATCCCCGCCGTATCCGGTCTGTAGATGCCTAAGTCCGGGCGTGGGAGTTCTTGGCGTGCATCTCCTGGACGCGCTGGTCGTTGGCGCGCTCGACAGCGGCCGCGCTGAGGTCGTCACCCCGCGCGGCTAGGCCGGCTACCACGCCCGCGACGTCGCCCACCGGCCGGTTCTGGCTCAGCTTGGCCTTGGCCTCGATCCGGGTGATTTGCAGCTCCAGGCCGACGATGGCGCGCAGCTGACCCTCGATAAACTTGCGCGGCGCGTCATCCACCGACCATGCGGGCGGCTGGCCGGGCGAGGTCAGCCGGCCCGTTTCGTGCTTGGCGGTCAGCCGCCTGACGACATCTTCGACCCAGCCCGGGTCGTCATGCACGAGGAGCTGGCCGTAGACGTGCGCCGTGACGTAGTTCCAGGTCGGAACCACCCGGCCGTTCTCGGCCTTGGAGGTGTACCAGGACGGGGACACGTAGGCGTCCGGCCCGCGCACGATGGCCAGGGACTCGCCGATGGCCGGCTTGCGCCACTGATCGTTGTTGCGAGCCACATGCCCGTACAGGGCGCCTTGCTCGCCCGCCTCGGGCAGGTACGCGAACGGCAGCATCGTGGCCAGCATGCCGTCCGCGGTAAGCGTGATCAGATCGGCCGCGCCGTGCTTGGCCAGCAGCTCACGGATCGCCGCGTCCTCGACCGCGAAATGGGCGGGAATGTACATAAATGCCTCCGCCTACAGGCTAATACCCGAAAGGAACGGGTCAGGCTGCCCCAGACCGCGTCATAGTCGTGCTGCCGGTGCCGGGCCTCCATCGCCTGCCTGGTCGGGATGATCATCCAGCGGCTTTCGAACATGAACGCCAGCGTGCCGCCAATCTTCTGCGGCCGCAGCTCGGCGGTGCTGGCCCGGGCGAACGTCTCCGCGTCCGGCCCGTGCGAGGTGAAGGTATTGTGCAGGCTCGCCCCGCCGGGCAGGAACCCCTCGGCCTTGGCGTCGTAGACGCCGTGCACCAGGCCCATGAACTCGGACATGATGTTGCGGTGGTACCAGGGCGGGCGGAAGGTGTCCTCGCCGACCAGCCAGCGCGGCGGGAAGATCACGAAATCCACGTTGGCCAGGCCCGGCGACTCGCTCGGTGAGGTCAGCACGGTGAAGATGGACGGGTCCGGGTGGTCGAAGCTGATCGTCCCGATCGTCATGAACCTGGCCGTGTCGTACTTGTAGGGGGCGTAGTTCCCGTGCCAGCCGACCACGTCCAGCGGCGAATGGTCGTAGTCGGCGGCCCACAGGTTCCCGCCGAACTTCTGCACCACCTGGGCAGCCGTCGCCCCGTCCTCGTAGGCGGCCGCCGGGGATAGGAAGTCACGCTCGTTGGCCAGGCCGTTCGCCCCGATCGGACCGCGTTCTGGCAGCGTGAACGCGGCGCCGAAGTTCTCGCACAGGTAGCCGCGGGCCGAGCCGGTCAGGTCGACGGCGAACCTGATGCCCCGCGGGACCACCGCGATCTCGCCGGGGGACACGACCAGCGGTCCGAGCTCGGTGCGCAGCAGGACCGCGCCCTGCTCGGGCACGAACAGCAGCTCGCCGTCGGCGTCGACGAAATACCTGTCCGTCATGGACCGGTCCGCGGCGTACAGGTGCACGGCCATTCCGCTGCGCGTCCTGATGTCACCGTTTCCCGCGACCGTGTACAGCCCGTCGATGAAGTCGGTGCCGGTCGCCGGCATCGGGAGAGGGTCCCAGCGAAGACGGTTCGGGTCGGGCTCGATCTCGTCGAAGGGAGTGCCGCGCAGCGTCCCGTGGCCGAGGCGGGAGAACTTCGGGTGCGCCGCCGACGGCATGATCCGGTAGACCCACGTCCGCCGGTTGACCGCACGCGGCTGGGTGAACGCGGTTCCGCTGAGCTGCTCCGCGAACAAGCCGAGCGGCGCGCGCTGCGGTGAGTTGCGGCCCGCGGGCAAGGCCCCGGGCACGGCCTCGCTGGCGAACTCGTTACCGAACCCGGCCTGGTAGGTGTACTCACCCGCGCCGTTACCTGCTGTCGCGTGGGTGCGGACGGTCGTCGGGTCGACGTCGACCATGACTGCCTCCTCGTGCCTGCTCACTCCCCCATAAAATCACGGCTCACGCCGAAGATCGCGCCGGCGACCAGACCCGGGCTGTGGTGGCATACGGCGCGGCCGCCGGAGAAGTGGGATGCTGAGGTCGACGGGCGAGTGGAGGTTCACGGTGGCAGATAAGTGGCTGACGTTCGACTGCTACGGGACGGTCGCGGACTGGAACTCCTGCATGGGCGGGGCGCTCAAGGGGGTCGCGGGGACCGATGCCGGCCGGCTGCTCACCGCTTACCACCAGGCGGAGCTTGAGCTTGAGGCCGGCCCGAGCTGGCGGCCGTACCGGGAGATACTCAGCGCCGGGCTGACCCGGGCGGCCGAGCGTGAGCAGGTCACGCTGCCGCCGGGGGGCGAGGACACGTTCGCCAAGGCGTGGCCGGACATGCAGGTCTTCCCGGACTCCGGTCCGGCCCTGACCGCGCTGCGGGAAAGGGGCTGGCGGCTGGCGTTCCTCACGAACTGCGACGAGGACCTTTTCGCCAGCACGAGGGCGCGGTTGCCCGCGCCGTTCGACCTATGGGTGACCGCGGAAGTCGTGCGCAGCTACAAGCCGGACCTCGCTCATTTCAGGAAGTTCGCGGCGACAACCGGAGTCACGAAAACGAACTGGATTCACGTGGCTAACAGCTGGGTGCACGATATGCTGCCTGCCGCCCGGATGGGACTGCGCTCGGTCTGGGTCGACCGTGATCTCACCGGGCATCCCGCCAAGCTGGCGGACCGGCGTATCACCAGCATGCGCAGGCTCCCGGAGGCGGTCGATGCCGTCAGCGCCATCTCAACTCGGTGACCTGGGCGCGGGGAGAAGGGCGGGCGACCTGGACACGCGGCGATCACGAACTGAGCGGACCGGCGAAGGCCGAGTTGTCGCTGGCGCAGGGGGCAGCCGCGGTGATGCCGCCGGTCGACTGGGCTAGGCCGGTAACGCTGGAGGAGGACGGGCTCGTGCTGGGCGATGCGGACGGGCTGACGCTAGGCGATGACGTCGGCGACGGCTGCACGGCGGAGGAGGACGTTTTCGGGTTGAGGCCGGTGAAGTCCGAGCCCAGGATGAGCTCGACGGTGCCGGGCTTGAGGCTGGCGTCCTGGTGGTCGGTGACTCCAGAGAGCTCTTTCTTGAGCGTGTTCACCTCGGCCAGGTCGGCGGAGGAGGAGTACTCGATCACCGAGTTGGTGTAAGCGGAGCTCGTCGCGTCACCGGTCCCGGTCACGTCGAAACCCCGGCTAGTCAGCCCGGCTGCCGCCTGGTCGGCGATTCCGGAGACGCCCGAGCCGTTCAGGACCTCAACCTTGACCTTGGACGGGCTCGTGGTGAGGACCTGCGCGCCGCCTGCGGAGGGCGCGGGGGTGCTCGAGCTCTTCGGCAGGCTCACGTCATGTGCGATAGCGGAGAACACCTGGTCGGCCTGCGGCTGCTCGAACTGAACCCGACCCGGGTTCTGGGTCCACGGCTCGTTCGGCGCGGTAATGAACTGCACGTTCTCGCTCGACAGGTGGTGGAAACTCTCGGCGATCTCCATCAGATCGGACACTGTCATGCCGCTGTCCGTGGTCATGGACGCGGCCGCATCGGTGATCACCGAGAGCAGCCTGAGCGGGTTCGACAGCAGACCACTGCTCAGTACCCCCTTCACGACCTGCGCGGACATGAACTGGTCGCGCTGGATCCGCTCCAGGTCCGATCCTGTCCCGATGTCCTCCCTAGTACGCCAGAAGGCCAGCGCCTGGATGCCGTTGATGTGCTGCTCGCCTGCCTTGAGGTCCAGGCCAGACACGGGGTCGTTCACCTTGTACGGCACGCAGACGTTGACACCGCCCAGGTCGTTGACGACCTTGACGAAGCCGAGCATGCCGATCCCGATGAAATGGTTGATGCGGATGCCGGTCACCTGCTCGACCGTCTTCCATAGGCAGGTCGGGCCGCCGATCTGCAGCAGCGAGTTGATGATCACCTCAGAGTTGGGGTCGGCCTGCTGGCCCGTATAGCCCGGTCCGCTGTCGCACTCGTACACCGGCACCATGGTGTCGCGCGGGATACTCATCACGGTCACCCTTTGCCGGCCGGGCGAGATGTGCACGATCATGATCGTGTCGGTGTTGTCGGTCTGGTCATCACCGGTGCGCAGGATGTACTGCTCGTGCGGAGTAAGTCCCTCCCGGCTGTCCGAGCCGTACACCAGGATGTTCATCGAGCTCGTGCTGTACACCGGCGGGCGGTGGCCCAGAGCCTGCCCGGGAACCGTGACGCGGGTAATGCTGTCGTAAACGGCCCGGTACTTCAGGTACCCGGTCAGCGTTCCGGCGCCGACGATGATGACCGCCGCCACCGCAACCCAGCGGAGCACGTGCCGCTTGCCCGTTCGCGGCCGTTTCCGCATACGCGACCTCCCGCTGCGACTGGGTGCCCAGTCCCCTGCCCAACGGATGCCAAAAGCTTGTAGTTCCTAACCTTTTACCCCGTAACGCGCGTTTCATCCGTATCAGGCGATTCGTAATATGTCCGCATATGGCAGGGAAAACAGCCGACGCGGCCGCCGCGTCTGGGCGGGGGCGGGAGCTAGGCGGGGGCGGGAGCTAGGCGGAGGCGGGAGCATGCGCGGGGGACGCCGCGGGTCCCGAAGCGGTGGACGCCGCGGCGAGGCGGCCTAGGGCGGCACGGACAATAGCGGGGTCGGCGGTCGTCCAGAAGGGCGGCAACGATGCTCGCAGGAAATCGCCGTAGCGGGCGGTCATCAGTCGGGGATCGAGCACGGCGACCACCCCGCGGTCGGTCATGGTCCGGAGCAGCCGCCCGGAGCCCTGGGCCAGCAGCAGCGCGGCCTGTGACGCGGCGACCGTCATGAACCCGTTGCCGCCACGTGCCGCCACCGCGCGCTGACGTGCCGAGGCCAGCGGATCGTCGGGCCGCGGGAACGGGATCCTGTCGATCACGACGAGCTGCAGCGAGCTGCCGGGCACATCCACGCCCTGCCACAGTGACAGCGTGCCGAACAGGCAGGTCGGCTCATCCTCGGCGAACTGCCTGACCAGCTGGGCCGTGACATCGTCGCCCTGGCAGAGCACCGGATAGTCGATCCGGTCGCGGAGCGCCCCGGCTGCCTCTTTCGCGGCCCGCATGGACGAGAACAGTCCCAGCGTACGGCCGCCCGCCGCTTGGATCAGCTCCTCGAGTTCGGTCAGGTACGCCTCGGGCAGCTGGTCCCGGCCCGGCGACGGCAGATGCCTGGCTACGTACAAGATGCCGCTGCGCGGATGATCGAACGGGGACCCGACGTCCAGTCCCGACCACCTGAGGTGGTCGGCGGACTGGGGGGACCTGAGGCTTCCCTCAGGGCGGTCTGGGGGGGTCGTCCCCCCGAGGGAAGGCAGCCCCCACTGGATGGCCAGCGGCGTGAAAGAACCGCCGAGGGCAAGCGTGGCGGAGGTGAGCGCCACCGTACGCTCGCCGAACAACCGCGTCCGCAGCACGTGGCCGACCTCCAGCGGCGCCACTCGCAACGTGGCGGCACGCCGCGTGTCCTCGACGGGCGGCCGGTCCAGCCAGACCACCTCATCTCGCGCAGTGATGTCAGCGCCGAACCCGTCAAGTATCCGGCCAGCGGTGCGCTGAAGCTCATCCAGCGCGGCCAGGATCATCCGGGCCGCCGCCATCGCCTGCGGGTCCTCCTCCTGGCCGGGTGCACTGGCGCGAATCGCTTCCACGCACGCGCCCGCGGCTTCCCGCACCGAGGTCAGCGTCGCACCCAGAGCGCCGGACAGCACGTCCATCCGGCCGGCGGGCGCGTCACCGAGGTCCACCGTGAGCGCGGCCGCCGCCTGCCGCAGGCGATCCGCCACCGCGGGCGATCCCTCAGCCGCCGCGGAATCGGTCAGCCGCGCGCAGCGGCGGGCGGTCGCGTCCACGCCCGGGCCGGACAACTCGCCCGTCGTAGCCGAGGTAACCCTGTCCACCAAGTCATGGGCCTCATCGATGACCACTACGTCATGCTCGGGCAGCACGTCGATATCGGACGTCGCGTCGATCGCGAGCAGTGCGTGGTTGGTCACGACAACGTGTGCCTTCGCCGCGGCATCGCGCGCCCGTTCGGCGAAACACCGCGAACCATACGGGCAGCGATGCGCACCTATGCACTCCTGCGCGCTGACCGAGACCTGACGCCAGGCCGCCTCCGGCACGCCGGGGATCAGCTCGTCCCGGTCCCCCGTCGTTGTCTCCTCCGCCCATTCGTGCAGCCGCTTCACCTGCCGTCCCAGCGGCGAGGCGGGGCCGCCCTCCTGATTTGACAGAGCCAGCGACTCGAACAGCGAGTCCTGCGGGTCGTCGGTATTCGGGTCCGCGCCGCGCTGGCGGTGCAGGCACAGGTAGTTGCGGCGGCCCTTCAGGATCGCGAACACCGGTTCCCGGCCGAGCAGCGGCGCTAGGGCCGTGACCAGGCGTGGCAGGTCACGGTCGATCAGCTGGCGCTGCAGCGCGATGGTGGCCGTCGCCACCAGCACCGTGCTCTCGGTCGTCAGCGCGTGCCGGACCGCCGGTACCAGGTACGCCAGCGACTTTCCGGTGCCGGTTCCGGCTTGGACGGCGAGGTGCTCGCCGGTCTCGATGGCCCGCTGCACCGCCTCGGCCATGGCGACCTGTCCCGGCCGCTCCGCACCGCCGATGCCTGCCACCGCCGCCGCGAGAAGGTCGGCGACATCAGGCACCGCTTTGCCGACACTGGTGGTGTCGCTGAGGTCGGAGAAAATGTCCGAGTCGGCGGAGGCCTTGGGGCTGCCGTCGGCTTTGGGTGTCCTCGGGGCTTTAGGGTTGCTGGACGCTTTGGGGCTGCTGGACGCTTTGGGGCTGCTGGACGACTTTGGGGCTGCTGGACGCTTTGGGGCTGCTGGACGCTTTGGGGCTGCTGGACGCTTTGGGGCTGCTGGGGGTCTTGGGACTGGTTTCGGCCACGGGGGTACTAGAGTCGCTGGGAACCGGTGGTGACTTCCGGCTGCGGCCTGGGGGCACGTCGGAACGGTATCGCGTGCAGGCCGCCGAGGCGACTACGGGGGACACCGAGACCAGGTCGGCGCGGCGTGTCACGAGGGCCGTTCGGATAAATTTTTCTTTTGATTGAGAGAGGTGGGTGGCATGACTAGTGCGGAACTATTGGCGGATGCGTTCGGCCGGGTGCAGGAAACCGTCCACGAGGCGGTCGAGGGCCTGACCGCCAGCCAGCTGACGGCCCGGCTCGACGACGACGCGAACTCGATCGCCTGGCTGTGCTGGCATCTGGCCCGGGTCCAGGACGATCACGTGGCGGGCGCCTTCGGCGTGCCGCAGGTATGGGTGGAGTACGGGAAGCGGTTCGAGCTGCCGTTCGAGCCATCCGATATCGGCTACGGGCACAGCTCACTTCAGGTGTCCCAGGTCACGGCCTCATCGGCGGATCTGCTCGCCGGGTACCACGACGCGGTGCACGAACAGACCATCCGGCTGGTGTCCAGTATCACCGACGCGGACCTGACGCGGGTCGTGGACGAAGCCCGGGATCCGCCCGTGACGCTGGGTGTCCGGCTGGTCAGCGTGATCTCCGACTGCCTGCAGCACGCCGGCCAAGCCACCTTCATCCGCGGCATCCTGCTCAGAAGGGGCTAGCGCGGGGATTCCGCGGTCAAGTTTTCTGCAGTCAGGCGTGACCCGCCTGGGTGCTCTCCGGGGGTGCCCTGATCGCGGTCGCGGCCCGCTGGTAGCCAGGTCCAGCCTTCATGGCCGGTCAGCTCATGGGCCCAGGGCGGTTCCGCGCCGCGGCGCGTGCAGGCGACAACCGAGGCATAGATCGCCGACTGGGTCGCGCTGCGCACGGCCGACGGCACGCGGAAATCAGCCTGGCCGAGTCCGTTGCCCATCCACCAGGCGAGGAAGGCGCCGCCGAACGCGTCTCCGGCACCTACGGTGTCGACGATCTTGGTCGGCGGGACCTCGACGCGGATTTCCTCACCGGCGGCGAAGGCGCGTACCGGTGCCGCGCCGTCGGTGACCACCACGCATGCCGGCCCCCGGGCGAGGAGCTCGGCGGCAGCGCTTTCTGCGTCTTGGCCTGGGAACAGGTAGGCGAGGTCTTCCGTGCTGGTCTTGATCACGTCCACCCGGCGTGCGATTCGGTCCAGCCGGTCCAGGTAGGCCTGCCGCGACGCGATCGCACCCGGACGGCAGTTCGGGTCGAGCATGACCGTCATGCCGGCCGGCAGCGTGGCGACCAGTTGTTCCAAGCTGGTGCCGATCGGCTCCATGACGAGGCCGAGGCTGCCGATATGCAGTGCCGTCGTCCCGGCCGGCAGTCTGGCCAGGCCGGGCTCGATCGCCGCCGCCGCCGTGCCGTTCAGGTAGAACTGGTAGCCGGGGACGCCGACCGGATCCACATCGACGACCGCCAGCGTGGTGGGCACGTCGGCGGCGGACTCGATGACGACCAGCACCCCGTGGCGGTCAAGATCGCCTCGGAGCAGCCGCCCGAACCGGTCACCGGACAGCCGGCCGAGGAAGGCCGACGGCTGACCAAGCCTGGCGACGGCGCGCGCGACGTTGAAAGGGCCGCCACCGAATCTGGGATCGATGTGACCGGCCGGATCCACGATGAGGTCGATCAGGACCTCGCCTGCGACGGTTATCATGCGTTGCCTTTGAGGAGAGTATCGGTCACGGAAGACCCGGGCGAAGGCGGTAAATACCGGGACCGAAGCTTGAGAGCACGGCCACAGAGCCATATGGGCGAAGCTTGAGAGCACGGCCACAGAGCAACGGCGGTCAGCTCGGTTATATGTCACGGTGCCATGAGCATAGATCCTCGCGCCCGCCACGGCCCCGCGGGGCGCCCGCGCCGCGGGGGCGGGCGGGCGCCGGGATCTGGGTGACGGTTAACGCGTCCTCGAACCGAGGCGGCGGCTGGGGAGGCTCGCCGGTAACACTGGTCACGATCGCGCTGGCGATTTCGCGGAGCTTAACATTGCTGTTCTGCGACGCGGACCGCAGGATAGCGAATGCGCGGCTCTGGCCGCAATGCTCCCTGGCCATGATGATGCCGAGCGCCTGATCGATAACGGCCCGCGAAGAAAGCGACGAGCGGAGTTGCTCTATAAGCAGCACGTGCGATGACAGCCGCAGGGCCAGGGTCAGCGCCCCGGAAGCGTTTTCGGCGAAATTCTCAGCGCGCCGGGCTTCGGCCGTGCCGAAAGCCGATACCGAGCGCGCATACAAGTTAATGGCCCCGATAGACCGGCCATCGGCGGTCAGCGGAAGAGCCAGGCAGGACCGGATTCCATGTGCCGCCGCCCGCGCCTCGAACTCGGGCCATTGCGTCTTGACGCCGGTGTCTTTCATGCGCGCGGTGTCTTCAATGCACACAGCATGACCGTCGCGCATGGCGTGCAGACAAGGTCCGTCATCGAGTTTATACTGGACTTCATCGACCTGCGCGGCCACCGGGTCACTGCACGCCACGGTCATCGGCCGCCCGTTAGACTGCACTGTCATACCGCAGGAAAGCCCGCCGCGGACGAGACCGGCGGCAAGTACTGACATCTCATGCAGGAACTGCTCAACGCTATCGGTGCTAAGCAGTGCGTCTTGCAGTTCCTTAAAGTTCCCAAGAGCAGCGTCATCGTCCAGATCGTTAACCATCGGCACACCTTCAGCTGACGCGCAGCCACGCATCGTCGTCTTGACTTTCGTCTGCTTCTCCTACCCTTTGCCAGCGACTCAAACGTCCGGGTCCGCCCTGGCAAAGAGGAAACGAGAGTCCGGCACGGCCCTCGCCGTTGAACGATTCCGGGCCAGGGTGTCGTGAATCACGTTTGCCGGTATTTGTCACCGGGACATTCAGTCGGACGAGCCCAGCCGCGTGGTTGGGTTGGCGACAATGTGGCAATGACAGCATCTGACGTCATGACTTGGAGATGCGCCATGGGCGTTCACGAATCCGCCACCATCAGGACGGTCCGTTTCCACGACTACGGTGAGCCGGCCGACGTTCTGCGCATGGAGCGGGTGGGCGTGCCGGACCCGGGCCCTGACCGCATCCGCGTTATCGTGCACGCGTGCGGGCTTAACCCGGCCGACTGGGCCTTGTGCCGGGGGCTGTTCCCGGGTGTGCTGCCCCGCGGCATTGGGCTGGAGCTGTCCGGGACCGTCGACACGGTCGGACCGGGCGTGGCCGACGTCGCCGCCGGCGATCTTGTCCTGGGCACGGCCGACTACGCCGGCGGTACAGCGCCGGGCGCGGCGGATCGGGCGATCATGGATCGCTGGGCCCGTGTCCCGGCGGGACTCGACCTCGTGCAGGCAGCCGCGCTGCCGATGGCGGTCGAGACGGCTTACTGGCACCTGGAATGCCTGGGGTATCGGCGGGCAGACGCTCCCGGTTAACGGCGCCGGCACGACCGTCGGGTTCGCCGCGGCCCAGATCGGCCTACAGCGGGGAGCCCGCGTGGTCGCCACCGCCGGTGATACCTACGCTGGACGGCTGCGCGCGATGGGAGCGACGGTGACGTCCTACGGCGACGGACTGGCCGGACGAGTCACCGTAGCCGCCGGTGGACCAGTGGACCTGGTCCTCGACACCGCGCCGCCCAGCGGCGCGCTGCCCGACCTCATCCAGGCCGCCGACGGCGATCCCCGCCGCGTCCTGACCGTCAGCGACTTCGCCGCCGCCGCCGAACCTGGCGTCCGCGACAGCTTCCGCGAGGACCCGACGCGGCGCCACGACGTGCTCGACGAGTTCGCCAAGCTCGCCGCGGACGGTCAGTTCACCATCCCGGTCGCCCGGACCTTCCCCTTGAAGACTGGCGCACGGCACTTGGTATCAGCCAGAGCGGACACGCCCGCGGCAAACTCGTCCTGCTGCCTGCCGGCACCGAAGTCGTCAGCTAGCTGCGGTGCGGCCAGCCCCAACTCAGCGAGGCGGAGGATGCGGGGGCGGCGTTCTTCAGCTTTTTCGCGGCGATTGTCGCGGAAGGGGCTGCTAACCGGGGCCTGGCCGACGCGCTGGCCGGCGCTGGCTTCGATATCAAGACCGCCACGTCCGAGCCGGAGCACGACGTGATGGGTGCGCTGGGTGGCCTGCTGTGCCGGGCCGGTGACCCGCGCCGGTCGCGGCGACCGGGGTCAGGGACGGTGGGCTGGTGCCGGTCTGTGTCCTGGTCAGTCAGGTAGCCGGGGCCGCATTGCTGCGGCCCCGGCCCCTTCAGAACCGGACGTGCCAGTTTCCCGGCATCCGGCTCAAGCAAGCCGCTAGGGCGTTGCGGGCTGGAGTGCTGTGCTCTTGCGTTGCCGGGCGCTGAGCGCCTGGTTGCAGGAGGCGTGTATCAGGTGCATGGCGGTGCTCGGGGTGCCGGGCTGCTGGCCGGGCGTGCTGGCTGCGCGCTCGGTGATCCGGTGGGTGACGCCGAGCCACCAGTTCTCCCATCCTTCGGGTGAATCGGGGAGGTGACCGGAGTCGATAAGCCGGTTTCCGCATAGCGGGCAGCAGTTCCGCTGCCTGGCGAGCAGGTTCGCGGTTGCGCTGTCCAGCGGAGGACCGTGCTTGTCCCGCCGGTATCGCCAGTATCCCGCCAGGCCGGGGTCGTCAGGGGATGCCCTGCCCGCGACCATGACGTGCCGGACGATTTTCGTCCAGGAGTGCCTGCGCAGGTAGGCGCCGGTGTCCCGGTCGCCGAACACCCACCGGTCGTTCCTGGACGGGTTGAACTTGCCGAAGTACCGGGCCGTGACCCAGCCCGCGGCTTGTTCGGGTGTGAGTACCGCGCCCACTTGTAGGTGAGCTGCCATGCGTACTGGTTCAGCGAGGAGAACACCCCGCTGGAGACCATGCCCCGGTGATAGGCCGTCCAGCCCCGGATGACCGGGGTGAGCGTGGCGATAACCGCCATCGCGTTAGATCCGCGCAGCTTGCGCATCTTGCCCGCGAGCTTTTCCCGGTGCCGCCTGGTGGCTGCCCTGGACGGTTTGATCAGCAGCTTACCGCTGGGGAAGCGGCGGAAGGTCCAGCCGAGGAAGTCGAACCCCTGGGTAAGGCGCACGACCCTGGTCTTGTCCTCGTTCAGGGACAAGCCCCGCTCAGCGAGCCATCCGGTCAGCCGTTCCCGTATGCCTTCAGCCTGCTGCTCGGTAAAGCAGCAGGCCACGAAGTCATCGGCATACCTGACCAGGACCGGGGAGTCCTCGCGTGTTTTCCCGGTTCTGACACCGGACGCGTAATACCGGACTCCGGCAGCCTCCTCAAGGCCATGCAGCGCGACGTTCAGCAGGCACGGGGAAATGATGCCGCCCTGGGGAGTACCTTCCTCCGTGGGAGCGAACCCCTTGCCTGCCTCGAACACCCCAGCCCGCAGCCACCGCCCGATCATGTCCCTGGCCGGGAACGAGCCGAGCTGAGCTAGCGGAAGGAATGGCTGATCTTGTCGAAGGACTCCCCGCCTTACTACATGCTTCGATGACCTGGCGGCAGCGCTGCGGGCGTGGGCGAAAAGCCTTTTCAGCGCGGAGGCAGCGGTTGAGCTGCTGATCGGGCACCGCTCGTGGCTTCGCCGTCAGGATTTCCTGGAAATAGCCGTGGAATCCGGCCAGGGAATCACCAATGGCGCTGTCATGGCGGCGGTCGACTTCGAGGCGGCGGCCCGGGCGCTCGAAGCGGGGGTGCTGCCGTGCTCGGGTGGTGAGGGGCGGGTGCTGCGGATCGCCGCGAGCATTGGCGGGGGTGTGCCGGTCGATCTGCGGGAGGCGGCGACCGGCCTGGATGAGAATAACGCCGTGCTGGCCGCGGCGGCAGTGCTGCGTGCTGCCGGACACCGGGATCTGCGCATGGCCGCGGGGGGTGAGCGGCGGTGAGCACGGTCACCGCCGTCACGCTGACCCGGCGGCGGCATCCCTTCGAGGGCCGGTCGCTGCCGGTGCTGGGCAGTATGCGCCGGCATGGCGCGGCGGAACTGCTGGTGGTGCTGCCCGATGGCAGCAAGCGGCTGATCCCGGCGGCGTGGACTGACCTGGAGCAGCCCGCCGTCGCCGGGGGCGAGGCCATGGCGACGCTGGGATCGGTTCCGGACCTGGTGCAGCTGTCTGTGCTGGTTTCAGGTCTTTCCGCTCTGTCCGCGGATGACCGGGAGCAGGCTGCACGGAAGTCACCGTGCAAGGAGGACGACCGTGCAGCCTACCCAGCTCAGTTTGATGCCGGAGCAGATTCCGGCGCCACCGCCGGACCTGATCGGAGGGTTCCCGGCCTCGCAGGTGGAAGCGGCGATGGCGTTGCTAGCCCTGCTGATCGCCAGGGCAGCGGCAGCAGGGAGGCGCGGGAGCGGGGGCCGGAGGTGAGTGAGTCCGGCAAGATTACCGCTTCGCACCGCTCCAGGGCGGCCGTAATCTACGTCCGCCAGTCCACCCTGGCCCAGGTGGAGCGGAACACCGAGTCGACCGCCCGCCAGTATGACCTGGCCAGCCGGGCCCGGCAGCTGGGCTGGCCGCGGGAGGCGATCCGGGTCATCGACGGCGACCTGGGCATCTCCGGGTCGGTGACCGGTCAGCGGGACGCGTTCGAGGGCATGGTCGCCGAGGTGGCCCTGGGCCAGGTCGGGATCATCGTGGCGCTGGAGGTCTCCCGGCTGGCCCGGGACAACGCGGCCTGGTACCGGCTCCTTGACCTGGCCGGGGTCTGCGACACGCTGGTCGCCGACGCGGACGGCGTCTACCACCCGGCGCTGTTCAACGACAGGCTCATCTTGGGCATGAAGGGCATCATGGCCGAATCTGAGCTTCACGTGCTGCGCGCCCGGCTGGAAGGCGGCATCAAGAACAAGGCCGCCCGCGGCGAGCTGCGCCGCGGCCTGCCCGTCGGCCTGATCTGGGGCGAGGCCGACGGTGAGATCTGCTTCCACCCCGATGAAGCGGTCACCGGCGTCATCACGGCCGTGTTCGGGCAGTTCGCCGTGTCCGGGTCGGTGCGGGCCACCTGGCTGTGGCTGCGTGCCCAGCAGCTGCGCTGGCCGCTGCAGCAAGCTGTCTACCTGCACGGCAAGCCCGGCGAGATCACCTGGGTCGAGCCCACCTACCATGCCGTGCACACCACGCTGACCCACCCGGCCTACGCTGGCGCCTACGTCTACGGCCGCACCCGCGACGAACACTGCCTCGGCGCGGACGGCGCGCTGCGCAAGCGGCGCCGCGCGCTGCCCCGCGACCAGTGGGAGGTCCTCATCCCCGATCACCACCCCGGGTTCACCGACTGGGACACCTACCTGGCCAACCAGGCCCGCATCGGGTCCAATATCCGCCCGCAGGCCAGCCAGCCGGGTACCGGAGCAGTCCGGGAAGGCTCCGCGCTGCTGCAAGGCCTGGCCACCTGCGGCACGTGCGGCCGCAGGCTGGCGATCTTCTACCGCGGCCCGGCCAAGACGGTCCCGAACTACTACTGCCAGGGATCTGCGGAGCTGGTCGACGGCCGCGGCGCCCGGCACATGAACGTCGGCGGGCAGGCCATCGACGCCGCTGTCGCCGAGGCATTCCTGGCTGCCCTCCAGCCGGCCGCGCTGCGCGCCTGCCTGCACGCCGCCGAGCAACTCGAGCACGGCCATGACGCCGCGCTGGACCAGCACCGCCGCCAGGTCGAGCAGGCTCGCTATAACGCCTCCCGCGCCGAGCGCCGCTACCGCGCCGTCGACCCGGACAACCGGCTGGTCGCCCGCGGCCTGGAAACCGAATGGAACACCGCCTTGCAGCAGGTCGCGGATGCTGAAGCCGAGCTCGCCCGCCGCGAGACCGCCCGGCCGAAGACTCTCACCCCGGCCGAGCGGGCCGCGATCCTGGCCCTGGGCGACGACCTCGGCCAGGTCTGGGACGCGCCGACCACCACCGATAAGGACCGCAAGCAGCTGCTGCGCACCCTGCTGGAGGAGGTGAACATCACCGCCCGCCGCGACGACCCGGACCCGCACGCCCGCCTGATCTTGCGGTGGAAAGGCGGCGCGATCAGCGAGCTGAACGTGCCGCTGCGCCGCCCGCAGCCCAAGATCCGCACCGATGAGGACACCATCGACCTGATCCGCCGGCTGGCCATGCACTACCCCGACGCGGATCACCGCGGGGATCCTCAACCGGCAGCACCGCACCACCGCCCGCGGAATGTCGTTCACCGCCAGTAGAGTCGCCTCACTGCGCACCCACTGGCACATCCCCTGCCACCAGCCCGGCGGCGACCCGCCTGCGGAAGGAGAACTGCTCAACGTGACCCAGGCCGCCCGCGAACTCAAGATCGCGCCCTCGACCCTGCTGCGCTGGCTCAACGACGGCTTCATCGCCGGCGAGCAGGTCACCCCCGGCGCGCCCTGGCGCGTCCGCCTCACCGGCCAGCTGCGGGGCATGCTCACCGACAACGCCCCCGACGGATGGCTCGCCCTGCACCACGCCAGCCGCGCGCTCGGCGTCTCCCGCCAGACCGTATTGCAGAAGGTCAAGCGCGGCGAGCTACGCGCCGTCCTGACCCGCACCGGACGCAGGAAAGGCCTGCGTATCGAAGTGCCAACCCCAAGACGGCCTCTTCTAGCCAGCACAATCAGCAAAGGAGCAGTATGACCATGGATCCAAGGTCTTCCTGCACCGCTTCCTCACATCGCATCTGGCCGGGCTGCGGGGGTGCTCACCGAATACGATCGCGTCCTACCGGGACACCTTCAAGCTGCTGATTGCCTTCTTCGGCGACGTCAGGTCCATCACGCCGGACAGGCTGACCCTCGATCACATCGACGCTGCCGCCGTCACCGGGTTCCTGAACTGGCTGGAGGCCGAACGGCACAACAGCATCTCGACCCGCAACCAGCGGCTGGCCGGGCTCAGCTCGTTCTTCCGGTGGCTGCAATCGCAGGACCCCGCCCGGATGGCCTGCTGCCAGGACATCCTCGCCGTCCCGGCCAAGAAGAAGTCCCGGCCGGGCGTGAACCACCTCACGGTCGAACAGGCCCGCCGTCTGCTCGCGGCGCCCGACCGGTCCACCCAGCGGGGCCGCCGTGACGCGACCCTGCTGGCCACCCTCTATGACAGCGCCGCCAGGGTCTCCGAACTCGCCGACCTCACCGTGGGCGACATCCGCGTGCAGCCCCCGCCGCTGGCCGTGCTGACCGGCAAGGGCGGTAAGATCCGCCACGTCCCGCTCGGCGGCAACACCGCCGCGCTGCTGAGCACCTACCTGGCCGAGCACGGCCTCGACCAGCCCAGCCGCGCCGGCCACCCGCTGTTCGCCAACCAGCACGGGACCAGGCTCAGCCGCGGCGGGATCGCCTGGATCATCGGCAAATACCAGGCTCAGGCCGGCGACCCGGCACTCACTGAGGCCGACCTCAGCCCCCACGTGCTACGCCATTCCCGGGCCATGCACCTCTACGAGGCAGGTGTGCCGTTGCCCTACATCCGCGACCTTCTCGGGCATGCCGAGCTGGCCACCACCGATATCTACGCCCGGGCCTCCACCGAGGCCAAGCGCAAGGCCCTTGAAGCCGCCTACACCGACGTCGTCGTCACCGACGACCTGCCCGAATGGAACCAGGACACCGGACTTCTCAGCTGGCTCGCCAGCCTGTGAGCCGCCGCATCAACGAAGGGTTATGCTCAGCGCTCGCTCGCCGATCCGGCCCCCACCAGGGCCAGCGGGCCAGCGCTGCGCATAACCCGGCACTGCTCATAAGGCGGGTTATGCGCAGCTGCGCATAAGCCGCCCTGGGGAGTTCCCTCCCCTGTGGGGGTGAACCGGCCGTCTTCGACCGTCCCCGCCGTCAGCCATCCGGCGATCAGTTCCCTGGCCGGGAACGTGCCGAGCTGGCTGAGCAGGAAGGAATGATCAATCCGGTCGAACGCCGCCGCCAGATCCGCGTCCAGGGCCCACCGCCGGGCCGGGCTGGCGCCCTTGCCCACCTGGTAGATGGCCTGGATCGCGTCCTGGCAGCCACGGCCGGGCCGGAACCCGTAAGACCTCGGCTCGAACCGTGCCTCCCACTCCGGTTCCAGCGCGTTCGCCGCCAGGGCTTGCAATGCCCTGTCGGCGATCACCGGAATGCCGAGCGGGCGCCGTTTTCCCGTACTGCCCCTCTTCGGGATATACACCCGCTTGACGGGACGAGCCGACCACGGCTTCGATGAACGCTGCACCCAGCCGGCCAGGTCAGCCCTGGCCTGGCCGGTCGAGCGCCACCTGACCGTCGATGCCCGCCGTCTTGCGGCCAGCATTGAGCTCGGTCACCCGCCGCACGCTCACCAGCGCATTGGCGCGTGACCGCAGCATCAGCTTCTGCAGGTTGCGGACCCGTTTGAGTTCCCCCGCCTGCGATGCCGTGAAGATCCGCTGCCGCAGACGCCGTACGGTCTCCTCCGCTGCCCGCCAGCTCACAGCGTCCCAGCCAGAAGGGCCGTCCTCCGGTCCGTTCACCACCATCGTGGCGTCCAACTTGCCCATTGGTTCCGGTGTCCTTGTCCATCGTCTCTGCCACGGGCTCACCTGACCGCGTCAGCGCCCTTTCGGGCCCGGGCATCAGCCCGGTATCCGGCCAGTTATCCGGCACGGCCAGCGGAGGAGCTAGCCATCATGTCCCGGTTTGCTCGGGTCGGACCGGGGCGCCCTGCCGAGATTGCTCTCGGTGGGTTTCCCCGGCCCGCCCGCCGCACCCGGCGTGCGACTCTCACCGCACCGGGCGCTCCACGTGCCTTGACCGTCGGTCAGCCGGTAGCGGCGGCTGCCGGTTTCGGGGTCCACGGGGTCGGGATGTTTCTGCCGCGGTAGCGGTAGCGGGTCACCGCGACGCTGGACGCGCCGGTGAACACGACCCCGTTGTGGGCGAAACGCCATCCCTGATCACAGAAGCGGCGGCGCATTTCTGCCATCCCGAGCCGGTGTTTGCCCGCGTACTTGGCGCGTATCCACCGCATGATCCGGCCCCACGCATGCTGGTCGACCGCGTTGAATATCGCCTTGGACGTCCCGTGCCGGTGATAGTTCGCCCACCCCGCCAGCGTCTGGTTGAGGCTGGCGATCAGCTCATCCAGGGCCATATGGCGGGTTGACCTGTACGTCTTGGTCTTCACCTTGTCCTTGACCGCCTGGATGGCTTTCCTGGACGGCTTGGTGTAGACGTAGTACTTCTGCGTTCCTCGTTTGCGCATCCTCCGGATTTGCATACCGAGGAACACGAAGCCCTCATCGATATGGACCACGCGGGTCTTCTCCGGTGACAGCCGCAGCCCCAGCGGGGCCAAAACGGCCGTCACCACCTCCCGCAGCGCCTCGGCGTGGCGGCGTTGCCCGGATACCATGACAACGAAGTCATCAGCGAAACGGATAAGCCGCCAATTTCCCAGGCCGCTTCTTTTGCGTTTGGCCCGCCAATAGTCTGTTCCCATCTCCTGCCGCCATTGCTGTTCGAAGTGCTCGTCCAGCGCGGACAGGGCGATGTTGGCCATTAGCGGGGCTAGTGGCCCGCCCTGGGGTGTTCCGGTAAAACTCTCTTCCCGTTCCCCGGCAGTCGTCATGACCCCGGCTTTCAGGAACGCCATCACCAGCGCCAGCACCCGCTTGTCCTTGATCCGCCGCCGGACCCGCTCGACTAGCGGAGTGTGCCCGATTTCGTCGAAGCAGGCTTTGATATCAGCCTCCAAAATCCAGTGGTAATCACTGGTTCCGGACGCCAGGAGATGGATCTCGGCAATCGCGTCATGGGTGCGCCGGTTGGGGCGAAACCCATACGAGCACGGCAGGAAGTCCGCCTCGAAAATGGGTTCGAGCACCAGTTTCAGGCTAGTCTGAACCACCCGGTCCGCGACAGTGGGAATACCGAGTTTCCTCAGCTTCCCGGACTTTCCCTTAGGGATCATCACCTGCCGTACTTCCACCGGCTGGAACTCGCCCGACTTCAGCGAGTCCCGGATATGGCCCAGAAACACCTCCATCCCGACCCGGGTCTCGATCCAGGCCACCGTGGCCCGGTCAGCCCCCGGGGTCCCAGCCCCGGCGTTCGAAGATACACGCTGCCACGCGTGCATCAGAAACGCCGGATCATAGATGAGGTTATACAGGTCACCGAATCGGCGGGAGGGATCCTCTCCCGCCCAACGATGCAATTTGGTCTGCATCCTCCGTACCGCGTAATACGCCGGACCTTCGCCCGGCCACCACGCGGCGCCGGTATTCACCGGCGCGTCTTCGGACATTACATCCCTTCCTCGCTTAACACGCTGCCGTTCTTCCCCATGTACGCGGCTCTCCCGCGCTCGGAGTACTACAACGGCTCCGCCCCACCCGCGCCTTCGGCCGGCGTCGCGCCTATCCGCACCCCACTCCCTCTGGCCGAGGGCCGGCTGAGGAACAGTCACGGATGGATCCCACGTTCGCTGCTGTTCGGTTGACAGGTTAGGCACCCGGCTATACCCCTGCGGCCTCGCCACGGCTACGCCGTAGACAATTCACCGTGGCCTCCCAACCCAGGCACAGGAAACCCGATCAGGAGTTCCCCGCCCGTCATGAAAGGGCGGGTACGCGCCGCCGTCCAGCCCACATCCACCGGATTAGAGCTGGTGAAAGGTCAAGAGGCGTAACAACGCCGGTTTCTCTCGTATACCTTCCCGTCTCGCTCACCGGGCCCGGCCCATCCGGCAGTACCTGAACCGGCCCGACTTTGTCGAGGCTGCTCCCACCTCCCCGGGCGACCCCCGGATCGGCTGCCTCCAGCTTCACCCCACCGCTACGACGGCAAGGCGATGGCGGTCTCTCACCCCCATCCGAACCAGCAGCGCCTCGTGGCGCAACCTGCTGCCTTTCGGCCACCGGCATTCGCTTCTCGGTCACCCTGTTCCCGCCCGGGAGCTGGGCCTTCCTCACGGTCGGCTTACCGGCCACCACCAGGTAGCCGGACCCGGACGGGGTTTCCACGTTCCGCACGTACGAGATACGACCGGGGTGGGTGCCCTCTCTACCCCAGGGACGGCGGTGCTCGCCCCGGCCGGATGCCGTGCCCGGCCGTCGCCTGCCGCTTCCCAGCGGCCAGTCCCTGCACCCCACTGCCGCATCCCACCGGTGGGGCTACTCATCACGAGGCATCAACGAGGGTTCACGCGATTCACCCGTCCGGTCTGCCCCTCGCCTGTAACCCCCGGATGGGACGGGAGTCCTCGGGCTTTCCCCTGTGCTCCGCACCCCGCTGTTACCAGCAGCGCACGACAGGGCGGGGCCGGGCGTGAGCACGCGCCCGGAACTACGCGACCGACATCATCGGCCTCCAATCCGCGAGTTCACTCGCAAAGGTGAGGTCGGCCCGGGGCGCCCTGCCAGTGTTGCCACCGGTGGGTTTCCCCGAGTCGCCTCCCGCACCCGGCGTGCGCCTCTCAGCGCACCGGGCGCTCCACAAGCCCCGCGGGGTTGGTGGTCACCTCATGCTGCGCTCGGCCATGGTGCCGGGATCTTCGTTCCCCGGTAGTAGTAGCGCCTCGCGCTGACTCTGGCCGGGTCGAACAACTCCCTTCCACCCTCGGCGGGCCAGATGCCGTAACGTCGGCGTAGTTTCTTCCACGCAGTTCGCCGATGCTTGCGCTCCTGCCACCTAACTACCTCTTTCCAGAGGTATGACCTCAGATAGCTGAAGGTCGCGTTCGAGCATCCGTACTTGAAGTACGCGGTCCAGCCCCGCAGCCTCCCGTTGAGCTGACGCAGCAGGTCTCCGAGTGACAGGTTCATGCTCCGCCGGCAAGTCGTCTTCACCTTGGCCATGATGGCGGCCAGCGCCTTCTTGGCCGGATAGACGTAGACGTAGTGCTTGCCGGTGCCCCGCTTCCGGTGGCGCTGGATGCGCCAGCCGAGGAAGTCGAGACCGTCCTCGATATGGGTGACCAGGGTCTTCTCCGGTGACAGGCGCAAGCCCATCGTGGACAGCACCCCGGCGAGTTCCTCCCGCAGAGCCTCGGCGTGCGCCTTGGTGCCTGCCACCAGCAGGCACCAATCGTCCGCGAACCGCACGAGGCGATAATTCGGCAGACCATGGCGGCGTCGCCTGGCCCTTCCATACGGGCTGGCTCCGGGCCCACCCGGACCTTGGGCGACATGCTCGTCCAGGACCGAGAGAGCCACATTGCTCAGCAACGGGGAAAGAATCGAACCTTATGAGCAGTGCTGGGTTATGCGCAGCGCTGGCCCGCTGGCCCTGGTGGGGGCCGGATCGGCGAGCGAGCGCTGAGCATAACCCTTCGTTGATGCGGCGGCTCACAGGCTGGCGAGCCAGTTGAGAAGTCCGGCGTCCTGGTTCCATTCGGGCAGGTCGTCGGTGACGACGACGTCGGTGTAGGCGGCTTCAAGGGCCTTGCGCTTGGCCTCGGTGGAGGCGCGGGCGTAGATATCGGTGGTGGCCAGCTCGGCATGCCCGAGAAGGTCGCGGATGTAGGGCAACGGCACACCTGCCTCGTAGAGGTGCATGGCCCGGGAATGGCGTAGCACGTGGGGGCTGAGGTCGGCCCCGGCCAGTGCCGGGTCGCCGGCCTGAGCCTGGTATTTGCCGATGATCCAGGCGATCCCGCCGCGGCTGAGCTTGTTCCCGTGCTGGTTGGCGAACAGCGGGTGGCCGTCGTGGCTGGGCCGGTCGAGGCCATGCTCGGCCAGGTAGGCGCTCAGCAGCGCGGCGGTGTTGCCGCCGAGCGGGACGTGGCGGATCTTACCGCCTTTGCCGGCCAGCACGGCCAGCGGCGGGGGCTGCACGCGGATGTCGCCCACGGTGAGGTCGGCGAGTTCGGAGACCCTGGCGGCGCTGTCATAGAGGGTGGCCAGCAGGGTCGCGTCACGGCGGCCCCGCTGGGTGGACCGGTCGGGCGCCGCGAGCAGACGGCGGGCCTGTTCGACCGTGAGGTGGTTCACGCCCGGCCGGGACTTTTTCTTGGCCGGGACGGCGAGGATGTCCTGGCAGCCGGCCATCCGGGCAGGGTCCTGCGATTGCAGCCACCGGAAGAACGAGCTGAGCCCGGCCAGCCGCTGGTTGCGGGTCGAGATGCTGTTGTGCCGTTCGGCCTCCAGCCAGTTCAGGAACCCGGTGACGGCGGCAGCGTCGATGTGATCGAGGGTCAGCCTGTCCGGCGGGATGGACCTGACGTCGCCGAAGAAGGCAATCAGCAGCTTGAAGGTGTCCCGGTAGGACGCGATCGTATTCGGTGAGCACCCGCGCAGCCCGGCCAGATGCGATGTGAGGAAGCGCTGCAGGAAGACCGCGAAGTCAGTCGCCATCGCACGGCCCTGCCCTGAGGGGCGGGACGACGTCCCCGAAGGCACGCTGGACCCGGGCGATGATGTGCGGGTAGGACTCGGCGGTCAGCCTCAGGTAGTAGTCGGTGTCGGCGATCGAGGCGTGACCCATGTAGGCCTGCAGGACCGGCAGTAACGCGCCGGCGTCCTCGCCGCGGGCGAACCACGACCGCAGATTATTGACTGCAAAAGAATGTCTCTTATGTGGAATTCCACATAAAAGAC
>CAVWXG010000012.1:0-715934 GCA_963758795.1 uncultured Actinomycetes bacterium | reverse complement strand
GGTCGCGGGCCGTGGGCGCGAGACCGCGCGTTGTTTAACCGGCGCGCCACCGGGTAGCCACGGGCGCGGAAAAGCCGGCTGAGGAATTCAGCCACGGCTCGTTCGGGAAAAAATTCGAGAAACTGGTATGCACAAGAATAAAGCCGCAGCGTCGCGACGCACTCGCGTCGCGACGCCGCCTTCACTTACTCGCGCGGGGAAGGAAAGACAACCTGAATCCTGAGCCCCTGGCTTGGCTCAGCTACTCGGGGAGGGCAAATGACACGAAAGCTTCGGGTTCAAGCCCACATAGTTAAGCGGGCCTGCCAAGACGGTGACGAAGATCGTGCCCGCGTGGGCACAGGTCGTCGACGAGGAGTCGTAATAGCCGCGCTGACCGGCGGCTATCGCCCCAATTATGAGCCAGATCAAGACGATGAGCCCTCCGACTCGCATATGAACCTCCCAAAGACGGGCGGCTCCTGCTTTTCCGAAGAGCCGCGAAGTCGAGACGTATTGTCGTCTACCCCGCTGGCGGGGGATACACGTGCGGGCGGGATCTAGATGCCGCCGATTCGGTCCGCCGCGACGCGGAGCGCCATCCCTGCCGCTCGTTTTCCGGCCCGGTGTATCGTGTCTGCTAATGGCCTGGGATGCCGAGACCGCGCGGCGCGAAACCGCGGCAAAAGCGTCCGCCCGCCCGCCAGTCCCCCAGGCGGCGGGCGATGGCTCTGCCTACCCGGCGCCTCCGGCACCTGCGTCGGCGTATGACCCCATGTCGTACACCTACACCACTGACCTGGCGGCTATCCGCGCCGTCGTGCACCGGTACGCCGTCAAGGCCGGCCTGAGCGAGGCCCGCGCGATCGACTTGGTGCTCGCGGTCAGTGAGGTGGCGGCCAACACGGTGCGGCACGCCAAGTCCCCGGGAAGCCTGCAGATCTGGTACGACACCAAGGAGATTGTCTGCCAGATACAGGACGAGGGGACCATTACCGATCCGCTCGCGGGTCGCCGCCGCCCTTCCCTGGAGGCCAGGGGCGGACACGGGCTCTGGATTGTCAACGAGGTTTGCGACCGGGTTGAAATTGCCTCGGACGAGACCGGGACGACGATCCGGCTGCACATTGACTTGCGCTCTTACTAGCCGCCTCCAGCCCGCGCAGCACCCCGCGGGTATCCGCCGTGTGGTAGAACAAGTGCGTGGATCTGCTGACGGTCTCTGTGACGGCCCGGGAGTCCGCCGGCGAGGCTTACACGCTGGTGGAGATAGTCGGCGAGGCCGACGTGACGAATACCGATGACCTGCGCCAGCTACTCGAAGAAGAGGTCTCGCAGCAGCCGCGAACCCTGATCATCGACCTGTCCGGTCTGCGTTTCATGGATTCTTCTGCGCTCCATGCGCTGCTCCGGGTGAACCGCTCGATGGACCGCCAGGGAGGCGTCCTCGCTTTGGTTTCCCCGCAGCCAGCGGTGGCCAAAATCCTCCGGCTGACCACCGCTGACCGGCTGATTCCCGTCTTCGACAGCGTGCCAGACGCCGCCGCGGGCTAGGTTGGTGGTTTGAGAACTCCCGGCATGGGATATTGTTCTCCGTAGTGGTGCCTACGACGCAGGCACGCTCAATGCGACACACGGTGTTTCGCAGAGCGCGCGGATAGGGCACCACTTTTCCGTCTCTCGCCAACGAACGCCGTGATCGAGGTTCGTAGCGAGAGAGGCCCCCCTGATGAAGATCGCTCTAGTAGCTCAGAACGCAACGCCCCTGCACCCCCGCACCGGCTCCGGCCCGGACACTGATGACATCGGCCTGAGCGAACTCACCCGCAAACTCGCCGGGCAAGGTCACCAGGTGACCGTCTACGCCGAGAAGAACGACCCCAGCCTCCCCGATCATGCCGAACTGCACGCCGGCGTCCGGGTCGAACACATCAACAGCGGGCCGGTCCCCGCAACTGCGGCCGGCCAGCAGGGTGACGCCGAACTGCTCGAGCGGGTACCCGCCTTCAGCGGGCCGCTGCGGAGCCTGTGGCACCGTGATCGCCCGGACGTGGTGCACGCGCTGCGCTGGACGAGCGGCTTGGCCGCGATGGCCGCCGCGCGTGACCTCGGCATCCCGATCGTGCAGGAATTCAGCTCGCTCGGCGTCACCGAGCGACGGGCGGCCAGCCGGCGCGATGGAGCCGGGATGAAGGCGGACGGCGCGTCGGCGGCGCGGATCAGGCTCGAGCCTGCCATCGGCCGCAGCGCCGCCGCGGTGGTCGCCACGAGTTCCGCCGGGGTCACCGACCTTACCGACCTGGGCGTGCACCGGTCCTCGATCCGGATGGTGCCTTGGGGCGTCGACACCGACCTGTTCACCCCGGAGGGCCCGGCCGCCAAGCGGAACGACCGCCCGCGACTGCTGACCGCGGCCGACCTGAGGGAGCGCCAGCCGCTCGAGACGCTGCTGCGCGCGCTGACCCGGGTCCCGGCCGCCGAACTCGTGGTCGTCGGGGGCCCGGCCGAGGCCGACCTCGACGCTGACGACGCGTACGTCAAGCTAGCCAAGGTCGCGGCCGCGCTGGGCATCTCCGATCGCGTGATCTTCACCGGCAAGGTCGAGTACCGCTCGATGCCAGCCCTGCTTCGATCCGCCGACCTGGTTGTCGCCGCGTGCCAGTACGAGCCTGCCGCCACGACATCACTGCAGGCCATGGCGTGCGGTACCCCCGTCATCGCTCCCCCGGTCGGCGGTCACGTCGATGCCATAGTGGACGGGACGACGGGCATCTTGATCCCGCCGGACAGGCCCGCCCTGCTGGCCCAGCGGATCCGGCAGTTGCTCGCCCACCCGATGCTGCTCGAGGCCTACGGGGTCGCGGCGGCTGACCGGGCGCGGTCCCGTTACTCCTGGGACCGGATCGCCGGGGAAACTCTGGCGGTCTACGATCGCGCCACCGCGCAGGCGGCTTAGACCTTTTTGGCAAGGAGCCTGTATCCCCCCCGCAGGTCTCCTGGCTGAGGGCCCGGGCAGCTTCGGCAGCCCGGGCCCTCGGTTTACTGCTCTAGCTGGCCACCCGGTTACTGCTCTAGCTGGCCACCCGGTAGCCCGGGCGGCCGCCGCGCACCCGACCGCACAGAAAGGTTTGGCCAGGCCTGTGCTGGACAGGTGGGCACAGTCGAACGGCGGGACCGGGCCTTTCAGGTGTGCGGGCCCGGGTGTCCGGAACCTCTCCCCGGACCTCGGGCTCGCGCGTAACAGACCGCGCCTCACCGCAACGGCCCCGGTTAGTCAGCGGATGCGCACCGCCACCAGGCAAGCGTCGTCGCCGGTGTCAGAGACGGCACTCGCGAGTATCCGATCGGCCTGAGCGGCGGCGGACAGCCCTGCTCCGCCCGGGGCTCCTTGGGCTCCCTGGGCTCCCTGGGCTTTCGGGGTCACGGCCGCGACGAACTCCTCGAGCACATCGAGGATCGACTCGCCGCGCCGCTCGATCAGCCCGTCGGTGAACAGCAGCAAGGTGTCGCCAGGACGCAGCGACAGGGTGGCTTCCTCGTACTCGGCGTCCGGAACCATGCCGAGCAGGACCCCGCCGGGCAGCGGCAGCTCGGAAGCGGTCTCCCCGCGCACCAGGACGGGCGGCAGGTGGCCCGCGCGGGCCCACCGCAGCACCCGCGTCTCCGGGTGGTAGAGCCCGCACACCACGGTCCCGATCACACCCGAGGTGAGATTGCACATCACCCCGTTGAGCATGCGCAGCAGCTCGGCCGGACCCGCCCCGGTGATGGCCAGACCACGCAGCGAGTTCCGGGCCGCGACCATCCCGGTGACCGCGTCGATGCCGTGCCCGGCCACGTCGCCGACGACAAGCAGCACGTCCCGGCCGGGCAGCACCAGCGTGTCGTACCAGTCGCCGCCGACGAGGTGGCCCTCGCCGACCGGCCGGTAGCGGACCGCGACATCGATCCCGACCGCCTCGATCGGGTGCTCGTCGGGCGGCATGATCGCCTGCTGAAGCCGCAGCGCCAGCAGATGCTCCTCCGCGACACGCTGCTCGCTGTCTGCGAGCTGATCGCGGGTGGCGGCCAGCGCGACCTGCGTGTGGTAGTGCGCCGAGACGTCCTGGAAGGCCCCGCGCAAAGCCACCACCGTGCCGGCCGCGTCGACGACTGGTTCGGCGAACACGCGGATCTGACGGATTCTCTGGTCGTCGGGGTGCACGACCCGGAAAGTAGCGGTCAGCGCCTCGCGCTGCTCGGGCAGGGTTTGGGTGAAGCGCTTGACCACCGGCTTATCGGCGGCCATCACGTAGCTATGCAGATCCGCCAGCGGTATCTCGGCCCGCGGGCGGGACGTCAGGCCGAACAGGTCGAACGCCGAGTCGGTCCAGCGCACGGTACCGGTGATGAGGTCCTCCTCCCAGCCGCCGAGACGGCCGAGGCGCTGCGCGTGATCGAGGAGCTCGGCCAGCCGGACCCACGAACCCGCCGAGCTGTCGCGGTGCCAGGTGAAGATCACGCCGTCGAAGAACCTGGCCACCCGCAGGTCGGCCAGCGGAGCTCGTTCGGATTCGGCCTCGATAACTCCGGGCCCGCTGCCCAGGGACTCACGGAGCGGACCGGGGACATGCTGGGGCGCGCCGTCGGCGAGTACCCGCATCGCCCGGGCGAACAGGCCCGAGCCTGCCACGCTCGCCGGGAAGGCCTCCAGCAGGGTCAGCCTGGTCAGGTCCGCGCTGGTCAGGTCTGGTCTGGCCGGGCCCGCGGGATCGCAGAAGCCGGGGCTGACATGCTCAATGCTGAAGTCGGTCACCTGCCCGGCGTCGTCCCTGATGGCCTGGACTACGAGCACCGAATCGGCCAGGTCGTCCAGCAGGGCGAAGACCGCCGCCTTAGGTTGCGCGGCCGCCAGGTCACCGTGGGCGAGCCGGGCCGCCACCACCCGGGCGCAGCCTGCGGACAAGGCCGGCAGCTGCTGGAGGATCTCGGTGGTGAATGCGGTGAGCGGCCCCGGCCAGCTAGCTTCCATCACCCCGAGCAGCTCGCCGTTCCGCTGGCGCAGGGCGAGGACCACCCTGGCCCCGGCGGGCGTTCCGATGACCGGCGCGTGGTCGTCCGACGACCGGCCGGCCGGCCACCACAGGTCAGCGGCGCCGCGAGCGACCTGCTGAGCCGGGCAGTCAAGCTGGGGCGGGATCCGCTGCCAGCGGTTGGCCTCGCCGGTCGACAGGCCTGCCTGGCCGAGCAACTCCAAAGTCCCGTCCACTTCGAGCAGCCAGAGCGCGACCGCGACCGCCCCGAACGGGATCAGCACCTGCCCGGCCAGCATGGCGACGAGCTCGGTGCCGTCGGCGGCCAGGTCGGCCGCCGCCTCGACCATGAGT
Source organism: uncultured Actinomycetes bacterium (assembly GCA_963758795.1). Taxonomy (GTDB): domain Bacteria; phylum Actinomycetota; class Actinomycetes; order Streptosporangiales; family Streptosporangiaceae; genus Palsa-504. Next base: position 710,589 of record CAVWXG010000012.1, on the reverse strand, counting down.
GAGCGAGGTCTCGGCTTGGCGTCTCGCCTGACCTCAGCCGCGACCGCGGAAGCAGTGCCCCCAGCGACAGCCGCCGACCCGCCGACCCCGCTTCCGAGCCCGACGGCTCCGGCCCGCTCGGAATCACCCAGGACTCCGGACAGTACCGCGGCGGCCATCTCGGCAGCGGGGATCCCGGTGGCCGCGGAAAGCTCGGCCAGCTGGCTAGCGGCCTCCGCCGCGGACAAGCCAAGCCGCTCCATCAGCGCACCCGTGGCCATCGCGACCACGGACTCACCGGCGGCCGCGGCGCGGATGCGATCGAGCTCACGCTGCTGACGATCGACAACCGCCATCAGCCGATGCATGTCGTCATCGCTATCTGGCATGATCACCCGCCCTCCCTGCCTCACCCGCCTCTCACCATTACCCGCATTCCCGCGCGGGGGGCAGGCTTTCCGAGCCTAGGGCGCTCCCATAGAAGTCCGTTCGGCCCATGATAGTTACATCCGGTCTACCATCGGTGTAGATCGCACGACGGTGCCAGACACGCGTCGCGCCGTGTCGGTACAGCTGATGGGAGCTACTTGGTGACTGATACGGTCCACTCGGGTCCAAGGCTTGACAAGTCCGAGCTTGAGCAGTTGCTCGCCGGGCTGACGGCGGTACGTGGCGGCGACTTCAGTACCCGGCTGGCCAAGACGGGCGACCCGCTCATGGACGAGATCGCCGCGGTCTTCAACGGGATGTCGGACCAGCTCGACCTGTTCACCTCCGAGGTGACCCGGGTGTCCCGCGAGGTCGGCACCGAGGGCAAGCTCGGCGGCCAGGCCTACGTGCCGGGAGTCTCAGGCACCTGGAAGGACCTGACCGAGTCGGTCAACGCGATGGCGGGCAACCTCACCGGGCAGGTACGCAACATCGCCCAGGTGGCGACCGCGGTGGCTAAGGGCGACCTGAGCCAGAAGATCGACGTCGACGCGCGGGGCGAGATCCTGGAGCTGAAGTCCACCCTTAACACCATGGTCGACCAGCTGTCGTCGTTCGCCGACGAGGTAACCCGGGTGGCCCGCGAGGTCGGCACCGATGGACTTCTCGGCGGCCAGGCCGACGTCAAGGGCGTTTCAGGCACCTGGAAGGACCTGACCGAGTCCGTCAACGTGATGGCGGCCAACCTGACCGACCAGGTGCGCTCGATCGCCGAGGTGACCACCGCGGTGGCCAAGGGCGACCTGAGCCAGAAGATCCGGGTCGACGCCCGCGGCGAGATCATGGAGCTGAAGGAGACCATCAACACGATGGTCGACCAGCTCTCCGCGTTCGCCGACGAGGTAACCCGGGTGGCCCGCGAGGTCGGTACCGAGGGCAAGCTAGGCGGCCAGGCCGTGGTGCGCGGCGTGTCGGGCACCTGGAAGGACCTCACCGACAACGTCAACGTGATGGCCTCCAACCTGACCGGCCAGGTCCGCTCGATCGCCCAGGTCGCGACCGCGGTGGAACGCGGCGACCTGAGCCAGAAGATCGACGTGGACGCGATGGGCGAGGTCGCCGCGCTGGCCGGGACGATCAACCGGATGGTCGGCACGCTGTCCGCGTTCGCCGACGAGGTGACCAGGGTGGCCCGCGAGGTCGGCACCGAGGGGCGCCTCGGCGGCCAGGCCGACGTCAAGGGCGTCTCGGGGACCTGGAAGGACCTCACCGACAACGTCAACTCGATGGCGCAGAACCTGACCGGCCAGGTTCGCAACATCGCCCAGGTCACCACCGCGGTCGCCAACGGCGACCTGTCCAAGAAGATCGACGTCGACGCGCGCGGTGAGATCCTCGAGCTCAAGACCACCATCAACACCATGGTCAACCAGCTGTCCTCGTTCGCGGCCGAGGTCACCCGGGTGGCCCGCGAGGTCGGTAGCGAGGGGCGCCTGGGCGGCCAGGCCGAGGTCGAAGGCGTGTCAGGCACCTGGAAGCGGCTGACGGAGAACGTCAACGAGCTGGCCGGGAACCTGACCAGGCAGGTCCGCGCGATCGCCGAGGTGACCAGCGCGGTCGCCTCCGGCGACCTGACCCAGTCCATCTCGGTGGAAGCCCAGGGCGAGGTCGCCGAGCTCAAGGACAACATCAACGCGATGGTCCAGTCGCTGCGCGAGACCATCCGGGCCAACCAGCAGCAGGACTGGCTGAAGACCAACCTGGCCCGGATCGCGGGCATGATGCAGGGTCACCGGGACCTGGCGGTCGTGGCCGAGCTGATCATGGACGAACTCACCCCGCTCGTCGGCGCGCAGCACGGCACGTTCTTCCTCTCCGAGCAGGCCGACGGCGACACCCAGCTCCGCCTCATCGCCGGGTACGGGCTGCGCGCCGACAAGGCGGCACCGATCCAGTACCGGCTGGGTCAGTCCCTGATCGGCCAGGTCGCCAGGAGCAAGCGGTCCATCATCATCGGGAACCTCCCGGAGGGATACGTCACGATCTCCTCCGGGCTTGGCGAGGCGCCGCCGGCAAATCTTGCGGTGCTGCCGATCCTGTTCGAGGATCAGGTGCTCGGGGTCATCGAGCTCGCCTCGTTCACCTCGTTCAGCCCGGTGCAAACCGACTTCCTCGAGCAGCTGACCGAGACCCTCGGGGTCAACTTCAACACGATCATCGCCAACGCGCGCACCGACACGCTGCTCGAGGAGTCGCAGCGGCTGACCACCGAACTGCAAGCGCGATCGGAAGAGCTGCAGGATCAGCAAGTGGAGCTGCAGCGGTCCAACGCCGAACTGGAAGACAAGGCAGCCCTGCTCGCCACTCAGAACCGCGATATCGAGACCAAGAACGCCGAGATCGAGCAGGCCAGGCAGGAGATCGAAGAACGGGCCAGGCAACTGGCGCTGGCGTCGAAGTACAAGTCGCAGTTCCTCGCCAACATGTCGCACGAGTTGCGCACGCCGCTGAACAGCCTGCTGATCCTGGCCCGGCTGCTGGCGCAGAACCCGGGCCGGAACCTGTCCGCCAAGCAGGTCGAGTACGCCAACGTCATCCACTCGGCCGGGTCAGACCTGCTGCAGCTCATCAACGACATCCTTGACCTGTCCAAGGTCGAGGCGGGGCGGATGGACATCCACGTGGAGCGGTTCGGTCTCAGCATGCTGCTGGAGGATGTCCAGGCCACGTTCCAGCCGCTCACCGCGGAGAAGGGGCTGGAATTCGCCGTCGAGGCGGACGCCGAAGCCCCGGCTGAGTTGTTCACCGACCGGCAGCGGCTGCGCCAGGTGCTCGGCAACCTGCTAGCGAACGCAGTCAAGTTCACCGAAGCAGGCCGGGTGATACTCCGGGTGGGCCGGGACCCGAGAACTCCGGCCGCACGACGCACGCCCGGCGGAGGCGAGGTCCTGGCCTTCTCGGTGGCCGATACCGGAATCGGCATCGCGCCCGAGAACATCAGCACCATCTTCGGTGCCTTCCAGCAGGGCGACGGCACGCTCAGCCGCCGGTACGGCGGCACCGGCCTCGGACTGTCGATCGCGCGCGAGGTCGGTACCCTGCTCGGCGGGGAGATCATCGCCGAAAGCGAGCTCGGCCGGGGCAGCACCTTCACGCTGTACCTGCCGTGCGAGATGCCAGGAGTCACGGCCGATCTGGCGGACTCTTATCCCGCCGGCGCGAGCCCGAGCGAGGGGATCAGCATCTCAGCCAATGGCGGCGCGCATGCGGATGCGACCGGGACCGCGTATCTGCAGCCGACCCGGCCGGACGACGAGGCCACGGCCGGCCGACGCCTGCTTGTGCTCGAGGGCACGCGCGGCGGCCTGCTCACCTTGCTCGCCTATAGCGCGGTCTCCGATCTCACTGGTATCCCCGGGCCGGTGCACGTGGACACGGCGGTCAGCCCCGAGCAGGGCATCAAGGCCCTGGCCGCCGCGCCGCACCAGTGCATTGTCCTGGATCTGGGCCTCGAGGACGCGTCCGCGTTCGCGTTCCTCGAGCAGCTCGCCGAAGAGCCCAAGCTGCGGGACGTCCCGGTACTGGCCCACACCAGGGACACGATCGACAGCGCGCAGGCGCGGCTGGCCCGGCTCCGCTTCGGCTCCCAGCCGCTGGAGCTGCTGCCATCTCTGGACGAACTGCGCGAGCGCATTACCCTGCACCTCTCCGCGGCTCAGCCGGACCAGGTGCCCGCCCTGATCAGCGAGCCGGAGGCCGGGCTGGGCAGCGCCGAGGCCAGCTGGTCCGGGCCGCGGTCGCTCTCGGGGACTGAAGGTCACGAAGTCCTGCGCGGCAAGCGGGTGCTGGTGATCGACGATGACCCCCGCAATGTCTTCGCGATCACGAGCACACTGGAGTTGCACGGCATGACCGTGACCCAGGCGGCCAACGGACGCAAGGGCATCGAGGCCCTGCTCACCGCCGAAGATACCGATCTCGTCCTGATGGACGTGATGATGCCCGAGCTTGACGGCTACGCGACGATGAACAAGATCAGGCAGATGCCCGCCTTCTCCACGTTGCCCATCATCGCGGTCACCGCCCGGGCCATGCCCGGCGACAAGGAGAAGAGCATCGCGGCCGGCGCCAGCGACTACGTGACCAAGCCGGTCGACACCGATGAGCTGCTTGCCTGCATGGAGCGCTGGCTGGCCCGCCGGTTACGGCCGGCGGGCGACCCGGCTGGCGAGCGCCATGCCGACCGCGGCCGTGGCCGCTCCCGCCGCCGTGGCCGCGACCGGATGGTGGGACACGAGCATCTGGGCACTGCGCGCGTGCGCCTTCTGGTCGAACGCACCGTGCGCACCGCGGTCCTCACCGCGCGGCTTGTCCACCGCTTCCCACAGGTTGTCCGGCCGGTCGTCGCTTTCCCGGCCGCCGGTCTGCTGCGAGTCGTAGCCGGTCCTGGCCAGGTATCTGTCGAGCAGGGCGGGTACCACCCGGTTAGCCAGAATCGTCGCGGTCGTGCTGGCGCCGACGAAGTACTGCTTGCGACGCGGATGGTCGGCGGCGAACAGGACGCCACGGGCCGCGACCTCGGGCTGGTATATCGGCGCCACCGGCTGCGGGTGCCTGGGCAGCTTGGACCGCACCCAGGAGAACTGGGGGGTGTTGACCGCCGGCATCTGCACGACGGTGATATGGACGTTGGACTTATCGTGCATGAGCTCGCAGCGCAGCGACTCGGTGAACCCGTTGATCGCGTGCTTGCCGCCGCAGTAAGCGGCCTGCAGCGGGATGCTGCGGGAGCCGAGCGCCGAGCCGACCTGCACGATGACGCCGTGGTCGCGCGGCCGCATCCGAGCCAGGGCGGCCATGGTGCCGTGCACGAACCCGAGGTAGGTGACCTCGGTGACCCGGCGGAACTCCTCGGGCGTGGTCTGCGCGAACGGAGCGAATACCGAAACGAAAGCCACGTTGACCCACACGTCGATCGGGCCCAGGGCCTCCTCGATCTGCGCGGCGGCGGCTTCGACCTGGGCGAAATCCGCCACGTCCGCAGAAACCGCGAGGGCCACGCCTCCTGCCCGCTGCACGTCACGCGCGGCACCTTCCAGGCCGGCCTGGCCGCGCGCGATCAGCCCGACGCGGGCTCCGCGCTCGGCGAATAGGCGTGCCACCGCCCGCCCGATACCGGCGCTCGCTCCGGTGATGGCAACCGTCTGAGTCACGCGTCCTCCTCCAGATTATGCCGCGACGATGGCGACTATGCCGCGACGGTGTGCTTGTGCTCGGCGGCGGCACCCGCACGCCGTTTGCGCCGACGTGCTCGTTGCCTGTCCTCGGGTGTGGTGCCACCCCAGATGCCGTACACCTGGTCGTGGGCCAGCGCGAACTCCAGGCATTCCCGCCGGACCCCGCAGCCCGCGCAGATGACTTTGGCCCGCGCGATCTGCTCCTCGCCTGGGCCTGCCGACGAGATGGGGAAGAACAGGTCAGGGTCGGCATCTAGGCAAGCGCCTACTGCCCGCCAGTTCAAAACGCTCCCGGTCGCGGTCATGACGTGTCCTTACGAGGGTTGAGCTGGTTCTTATGCCGCAGCTTCTTATGCCGCAGCGGTTACCCCCCGGCCCCCCGGCTACACCTGTGCTGGCAAGGATTTACCGAAGTGCCCAGGGGCCGGTTTGATCGGGGAGCGAGAAGGTAGTCGGATTCTCCTGCCGATCAGGAGGGACTCGAGCGTGACCGAATCCATAGTGACAGCGGTCAATACTGCCAGCTACGTCATACCGACTGACGCACCTGAGGCTGACGGGACGCTCACCTGGGACAAGACCACCATGGTCCTGGTGACCGTCCACTCCGGCGACGAGCAGGGACTGGGCTGGAGTTATACCTCGGCGGCCGCGCAGACCGTCATCACCGAGATGCTCGCGGACGTGGTGGTCGGGCGAAGCGCCCTCGACGTCGCCGGAACGGCCGAGGCGATGGCCCGCCAGGTCCGCAACATCGGGCGCCCCGGAGTCGCCGCGATGGCCATCTCGGCCGTCGACATCGCGCTGTGGGATCTCAAGGCCCGGCTGCTCGGCCAGTCGCTGGCCGACTTGCTCGGGCGGGCCCTGGCCGATGTGCCCGTATACGGAAGCGGCGGCTTCACCAGCTACGACGACACGCGCCTGCGCCAGCAGCTCAGCGAATGGGTGGAGAAGGAGCGGATCGGACGGGTCAAGATCAAGATCGGCGAGTCGTGGGGCGGAAACGAGCGCCGCGACATCGCCCGGGCCGAGCTCGCCCGGGAGATCGTCGGCGAGCACACGGAACTGTACGTGGATGCCAACGGCGGTTACACCACGGGCCAGGCGGTGCGGGTCGCCGATGAGCTCAGCGCGATCGGCGTGACCTGGTTCGAGGAGCCGGTTTCGTCGCAGGACCTCGCGGGCCTGGCCGTGGTCCGGGAGCAAGTCCGGCCCGATGTCACGGCCGGCGAGTACAGCTGGTCGCTGGCCGACTCCGCGCGGCTCATCGACGCGGGCGCGGTCGACTGCCTGCAGCTGGACGTGACCCGGTGCGGCGGGATCACCGAGTTCCTGCGCGGCGCGGGCCTCGCCGCAGCGCACAACCTGCAGGTCTCCGGGCACTGCGCGCCCAACCTGCACGCGCATGTGGGGGCCGCGGTCCCTAACCTGCGGCACGTGGAGTACTTCCACGATCACCAGCGAATAGAACGACTCTTCTTCGACGGGACTCTCGATCCGTCCGGCGGCTCGATGCGGCCCGACGCCGGCCGACCCGGTCACGGCATGGTGCTCCGCAGCGCGGACACGGAGCGTTACCGGCATGGCTGACCCTGGCGAGTCCGCGGGCCTGGGGTGTGACGAGCATCACATCGCTTGACGTTTATTCATCCTGGATCGGGCACACCGTACTCGTCCGTCACTCCCAGGGCCCCTAGGAGGCCACCTTGACCGAGGCAACCCTCCAGCAGCCGGTGTCAGGCACCATTGGCTTCGCCGCCAAGGCCGTCCCTGACGCCACCATCCACACCGGGTCGCGCGCCGAGCTGCGGGAGCTCTCCGACAACGCCCTGCTGGCCAAGGTCCGCGCGCTGCCACGAGATAACGAGCTACGCGCCGCTGCCTGCGAGATACTCGTGGACCGCTACCAGAAGCTGGTCCGCTCCTGCGTCAGGCAATACCGCGGCAGTCCCGAGCCCACCGAAGATCTCATGCAGGTCGGATACGTCGGCTTGCTCAAGGCGATCAATAACTACGACCCCGAGGTCGGCGACAGCCTGTCCGCTTACGCTCAGCCGTGCGTCAGCGGGGAGATCAAGCGGCACTTCCGGGACAAGCGCTGGCAGATCCACGTCCGCCGGTCCGCTCAGGAACTACTGCTCGAACTGCGCAAAGCCACCGAGGACCTGACCCAGCAGCTGGGCCGAGGGCCGACCGAGGAGGAACTAGCCCACCGGCTCGGGGTCAGCAAGGACGACATGCAGGAGGCCCGGCAAGCGGACCTGGTGTTCAGCACGTACTCCCTCGACGCTCCGCTGTCGGACCGGGAAGATCCTGCCTTGCTCGCCGACATGCTCGGCGACGATGACCCGGGTGTCGCCCACACCATCGACATGGAAGCCGTCAGCACGCACTGGGAAGAACTGCCCGAGCGTGAGCAGCGCATCCTGGTGATGCGTTTTTACGGCAACCTCACCCAGACCGAGATCGGCGACCGGCTCGGCATCTCCCAGATGCACGTGTCCAGGCTCCTCGCCCGGGCCCTGAGCCATCTCAAGGACAAACTGCTCGATCCCGCCGAGACCAGCGACAACCCCCAATCAGCTGCTATGGCCTGATAAGCCAGGACGCCATGACAGCGGAAGGATCATCATGAAAACCGGTATGGGACTGGCCCTGATCGCAGTCGGCGCCATCCTCGCGTTCGCCGTGACGACGAACACGTCCGTCTTCAACCTGCACACCGCCGGCTACGTGCTCATGATCATCGGCATCATCGGGATCGCGATCCCCCGCCGCGGCTACGGCTGGGTCGGCCGGCGTCTGTTCGTCCGGCAGACGAACTGGCGGCCGGGCCGGCAGGTCGAGGAAGTGAACTACCCGAATTACGACGTCAACGGGAATCGGGCGAACACCCCGGTGCGGGCGAGCCTGCCCGCCCCCGGCGCATTCGGCAGCCCTGAGGCTGCCAGCCACATGGACGCGACACGTGACCTCACCTCGCATGTGCGGCCCGCCGAGACGGTCATCGAGGACGTCTATGACGAGTGAACTACGGGCGGTACCGCAGCCGAAGCCGCAGGCCCGCCTGGCGCCGCTGGTAGCCGGCTAGTCCGACCCTAGGCGAGGGGTCCGCCGGGGCCATCCCCCCGGCGGATTCCTTTTTGCCTGCGCGGGTGCGGCCATCAGTAATATGAGTCAGATGTCGCAGGACACCTGGCCGAATGGCTCTTACGCTGATTTCGCCGACCTGGCCAGGCGGCGCGATGCGCTTCGTCACGCCGCGGCGATGCCAGGCGCCGATCCCCGGGCCCTGCTCGAGGCTGCTTTTGCCGAGCTGGATGCCGCCGTCGACGCGGTGACCAAGCTGGTGCCGTCCGATACCGGAGACCCTGGCGGGCCGCCCGCATCGCTCAGCGCGGAAAGAGGCCTGCTGCGAGCCGTGTTCCAGCATGCGCCCGCGCCGCTGTTCCTGCTCGAGCCGGACGGCACGATCCGACGGGCGAACGGCCAGGCTGGCGACCTGATCGGCGTTCCGCCCGGCTACCCGACCGGCAGGCCGCTGACGGCCTTCGTCGACCTTCCTTCGCGCGCCGCCGTGGCGAGCCAGCTCGCCGCCGCGACGCGGACGGGGACCGCGAGGCAGGCGGACTGCAAGCTGCTCAGCGCGGCCGGGCCGGTCGAGGTGACCATGACGGCAAACGTCGTGACGCCGCCGGACGGTTCCCGGCTGCTCGTGGTCACGGTGGCCGAACTGCCGGGCGGCGTCGGGTCCGGGCTCTCCCGCGAGCGCGGCGGCCAGGACACGGCTCCGGCAGCCAGCATGGCTCGGCCGGAAGGCACGCGCAGCGCGGTCCAGGTCATGACCCGCCGGATGGACATGGTGACCGCGGTGACCAGGCTGCTGCTCGACAACAGCACGTTCAGCGAGGCCGTCACGCTGCAGCGGTGTGCCAGGCTGCTGGCGGGCGGCATCGCGAGCTGGGTGATCGTCGACGTCGAGCGGGCGGACCGGCTGCGGCGCCAGTTCGTCATCGGTCCGCACGACGAGGCGCAGGAGAATCTGGCCAGGAAGGCTCGTGCCGTCGACCCGCAGGCCGGCACGGCGCCGGCCCAGGTCCACTCCGCGGGCCGGTCCATGGTCCTGGCCCATGCGGAGGACCCAGGGATTCTCGGTACTGCCCCCGACGGAACGCCGCTGCTGATGCTGCTCGGCGTGACCTCGCTGCTGAGCGTGCCGATCTCCGATGGCACCACCGGCTATGGCGTTCTTACCCTGGGCCGGCAGGCCACGGAAGGACGTTTCGAGATCGCCGAGCTGGGCCTGGCGGAAGAGCTCGGTGAGCACCTGGGCGTCGCGATGAGGGTCGACCGCATGTTCCGGCACCGTTCGGCCGTCGCTGAAGCGCTGCAGGGAAGCCTGCTCCCCGCCCGGCTGCCTGACATCGAGGGGCTTGACCTGTCCGCGGCGTACGTGCCGGCCAGCGAAGGGCTGGAAGCCAGCGGCGACTTCTACGACGTTTTCCCGGTCCAGGGCGGGTGGGCGATCACGGTGGGCGACGTATGCGGCAAGGGGCTCCAAGCCGCCGCCATGACCGCGGCGGCCCGGCATGCCATCCGGGTCGTCGCGCACTGGAGCCCGGACCCGGTAGAGACACTGGCCAAGGTCAACGAGGTTATCCTGGCCGGCGACTATGAGGACCGCTTCGTCACCGCCGAGCTTGCCTACCTGCGGTGGGACGGCGACCATGTGCACGTGGTGCTGGCGAGTGCGGGCCACCCAGGCCCCGTCGTGGTCCGGCCGGACGGGCGCGTCGAGGTGCTGAGCGGCAGCAGCCTGCCCCTCGGCCTGTTCCCCGACGCCGAGCCGGAGCGAACCGAACTCGAGCTCGGACCCGGGGACCTGCTCTTCTTCTACTCCGACGGGGTCACCGAGGCACGCAGCGCAGACATGCGGTATTTCGAGGAGCGGCTGGCCGACGAGCTGGCCGGGCTGGCGGGCCGCTCCGCCGCCGAGACCACGAGGATGGTCCAGAGCCTGGTCGCCGGCTTTTCCCAGGACAACCTGCGTGACGACATGACCATTCTGGTCGCGAAGGTGAAGGCTTGACATCCTCCCCCGCCTGAACTGAAGGCGGGGGATTCCAGCTACTACCCCGAGTGGAGCAGCAGGTGAGGTTCGCGGTTCACAGGCCGGGTTACCCCGTCGCCTCCCCGCGAGTGAAGGGGGATGGGGAGGTGGGTGGGGTGCCCCGCCGCGATGTTGATGGCCGCGTTCACGTCAGCGTGGCAGGCGAAACCGCAGGCAGTGCACCGGACCAGCAGGCCCCACCCCGAGGCCAGGATGCCCCGGTTCAGCCCGGCCTTAGCCCGGACGTTCCGGCCGGGATCGCCCCGCGTGCCTTTCGCGGACCGGGTCATGTTCGTGATCTTCAGGTCCTCGACCCGGATCAGGTCGAACCGGCGCGCAAGGTCCGTGCTGGTCTGCTCGGCCCAGTCCTTGCGCCGGTCCCTCTCGCGGGCCTTCAGCCGGGCGATCGCGTGCCTGACCCGGCCGCGGCGCACAGGGCCGCGGCGACCGCCACGCCCCGGTCGATGCCCACGACCTGGCCGTTACCGGGGGCGGGAACCGGCCCGGGGATCACGGCGAAGGCGACATGCCAGCGGCCCGCCCGGTCCAGGGTCACCCGGTAGGACTTCGCGTCTGGCGGCACGGCGCGGGACCAGCGGAACCGCACCCATCCGGCCTTGGGCACCCGGACCTGGCCGGTTTTCCGGCTGAGCCGGCGCACGTCCCACTGCCGCCCGCGCCGTCCCGTGATCCGGAATCCCTCATCCCGGCCGGCCTTGCGCCACGACGGCCGCCCGGCCGGGTTCTCCGGGTCGAAGAACGCGGCCATCGCCTGGGTGAAGTCCCGCAGCGCCTGCTGCTGGACCGTCTGGGAGCCGGCCGCCAGCCACGGGTGCCCGGCCCGCGCGGCGGTGAGCTGCCGGCACTGCTCCAGGTAGCCTGGGGCACTCTTCCGGCCCGGGTGCCAGTGGGAGTGCTGCTCGGCGGCCAGGTTCCATACGTACCGGGCGTGGCCGCAGTGGTCGCGCAGCACCGCCCGCTGGGCGGGAGTGGGGTTGAGCCGGTACCGGGGCATACGAATACACTATCGGATACCGTCGGCATTTCCGGGGAGGTGAAGCGGCGTTTCCTCCCCGGCCTGAAGGCCGGGGTCTCCACGCCGCGATCCTGATGACTCAGGCGGGACGTGCCCCGGCTGCCCCGCTGGCTTCGCTGCCGTAGGCGGCCACGACCTCACCGGCCACCTCGGTGACCTTGACGTGGCGGCGCTGGGATTCCTGGCGCAGGCGCTGCAGCGCGTCATCGGCATCACAGTCGAGCGCGTGCATCAAGATTCCCTTGGCCTGGTCGACGACCGACCGCGCGACCACGGCGTCCTTGAGCTGGCTGGCGGTGCGCTGCGCCTGATCGTAGGCCGTCGCGTTAGTGAGCATCGCGCCGCCGAACGCGGCGAGCATGTCAGCCATCGGATTGAACTCGGCGTCCAGCACGCCGGGACGTACCCCGAACAGGGACAAGACCAGGGCGCCACGCGGAAGCTGGCGCACGAGGTGAACCGAGCAGCGGACGCCGCGCCGCAGCGCCGCCTCGGCGAAATCAGGCCAGCGGGCTTCGTCGAGCGTGTCGGGGCAGCTGACCGCGACGCCGGTGTCCGCAGCCTCGACCAGCGGGCCGCGCCCGATCCGGAACTGCAGGTCAGCGAGTTCCGCCAGGTCAGGATGCGTCGCCGCGGCACTGACCACTTCACCGTCGCGCCAGACCGCGGCATGCGCGCCCGAGCAGGCCGGCACCTGCCAGGCAGCGAGTTCAGCGAGCTTATTCAGCGACCTGGCCTCTCCGCCGTTGGTGAGGCTCAGTAGTTCCGCCGCCTCATGCCCGAGCTGCTCGATCGGCAACAGATCCTCCGTCCCTGCGTCATTTCTAGCACATCCTCAGTCAGGCACGGCGGCGGTGACCTCGCTGGCCAGGCGCTGGCTCAGCGACACCCGCACGAGGGCGGCGGCGAGCCGGGCGGGCTGGCCACTGTCCGCCATCAGCTTGGCCAGCGACTCGCGGTCGGACGGCAATCGCACCCGGCGAGCGCCGCTGGTCACCTTGGCGTCCACGTAGGGCGCGACGGCCGGCCAGGTGTCCTGGACTTCGCGCAGGAAGATACTCGCCCCGGTGGGTCCCACCCCGGGAAACTCGGTGAGCATGGCAGCGATGGCGCCAGCCTCGCCGTCGGCCTGATCGCGCAGCCTGCGCAGGTCGCCGTGCCACTTGCCGGACAGCAAGTCCGCGCCATCGCCGAGCATGGTCGCGGTGCGCTCGTCGTACCGTCGGTAGTGGCCGCGCCCGAGCGCATCCACCCGGTCCTGCCAGCTGGCCTCGCTCATGGCTTTCGGGCTGCGGTAGCCGGCTGCGAAAAGCTCCCGCGCTGCCGCGATCGGTGTTTCGGCGGGGATCGGAGCGCTGAGCAGAATGGCCAGCACCAGCAACTGGTACAGCGGGCCGGGCCGGTCGGCGAGCTTGATGCCAGCGTCCTGCGCATACAGCGACCCGCACCGGCCGAGCAGCTCGGTCACGATCAGTTCTGGCTTCCCGGACATCTAGCCGGCCCGCTCAGGAGCCCGGCGGCGAGAAAGGGGACAAGTCGCCGACGGATACCACCCCGACCGGGATGCCGTCCTGAAGTACCGGGATGCGGCGCATCGCCCGCTCGCGTATCAGCCGCTCGGCTTGCTCAACGTCGTCGTCCGGGCTGAGCACCGCCACCTCGCTGCTGCAGATCTCACCCACGAGCGTGGTGAACGGGTCGCGGTTCTCCGCGAGCACCCGGACCGTGATGTCCCTGTCGGTGACGAGCCCGCTGAGCCTGCCGCTGGCCAGCACGAGCGCGGTGCCGACGCCGTGTTCCTTCATGGCTTTCGCCACCGTCGATACGGTTTCGGTTGAAGCCATGCACACCGGCGCGGACGACATGATGTCTCGCATTTTCCTCGTCATGGTCACCTCCTGTGATGGCCTGGTTCGCTACCCGCTAGCTTGGCGAGGCGGTTTCCCGCCTCGCCAAGGCCGTGCCTGGAGCTGGTGAAGTCCGACCACGGATCATCGGTGCTGGCCAGCCTGGCCCGGACGGTGGCGATGGTGAACTGGCCGGGCTCCAGGCCGGGATCGTCCACTTCCTGCCAGTCCAACGGGGTGGCCACCGGCGCGCCCGGGCGACCCCGGACTCCGTAGTTGGCCACGACCGTCTGTGCGTACGCATTGCGCATGACATCGGCGTAGATACGGGTTCCCCGCTTGTCCTTGCGCTGCTCGGTGGTCATCACGTCGGGATGCCTGCGGGCCAGCACGTCGGCCGCATGGTGCGCGAACTCCCGGGTCGCGTCGAAGCCGGCCCGCCGGTTGAGTGCCACGTGCACATGCAGCCCGCGACCTCCGCTGGTCCGGACGAAGCTGGTGAGGCCGAGCTCGCCGTCGAGCAGCTCACGCGCCCACAGCGCGGCGCGCCGCACGTCGGGGAAGTGCTCGCCGTCCGGCGGGTCGAAGTCGAACACCAGCTGATCGGGTACCGTCACTTTGTCGGCGCGGCTGAGGAACCCGTGGATCTCGATGCACGCCTGGTTGGCCAGGTAGACCAGGGTGGCGGGCTTGTCGCAGATGGCGTGCTCGACCACGCCACCCTCCTTGCCCACCTCGACACGGCGGATCCAGCCGGGGAAGTACGAGGGTGCGTTCTTCTGGAAGAACCGCTGGCCGCCAAGGCCGTCGGGGTAACGCACCGTGGTGATCGGCCGGTCCCGCAGCCACGGCAGCATCATGTCGGCTACGTCGGCGTAATACCTGGCCAGATCCTCCTTGGTGAGGCCGTCGTCGGGGAACAGGATCTTCCCGGCGTGGGTGAGCGGCACCGAGATCCCGCCCGCGGTGATCTCGGAGGTCATGCCAGGTCGCCGAGCGACACCATGCCCGCGACCTGCCCGTCCTCGATGACGGGCAGCCTGCCGATGGCGTTGTCGCGCATCAGCCGGTCCGCCTCCGCCGTGTCGGCGTCCACGTCCACGCCGATCAGGTTCCCGGTGCTCAGCGGGCCCACAGCCGTATCGGTGCCCCTGGCTTCCGCCACCGCCCTGACCACGAGGTCGCGGTCGGTGACCAGGCCGTACAGGGCCTGGTCAGTCACGACGAGCACGGCGCCGACACCCCAGTCGCGCATAGCGCGTGCGGCCTCCCCGATCGTCTGGTGGTAGTCCACCCCGATGGGGCCCGGCGTCATCACGTCGCGCACCTTGGTGTCCATGACGCGTTGCCTCCTGGAGTTTCGTGCCTGACGTCTGTCCCGATTACCTTCGCCCCTACCGGCCAGGACCCGCCCTAAACCGATCTCGACGGCTCAGCCGCGGCGGAGCAAACGGTCGAGCGCCCGCCCGACCTCCTCGGCCAGGGCGTCGTCGCCGCCGGCGGGCGCCGAGACGAGGGCAGGTGCAGGCTCGCGGACCAGGCCGCAGTCGAGGCACTCGACCTGGCCCAGCCGGCGGATCAGGTGCACGCTGCCGCACGAGCCGCAGGACTCCAGGTCAGCGGCCCAGTCCCCGGATTCCTGGCAGCCAGGGCAGACCAGCACCAGCTGGTCGCGCCGCACGCCGCGCCGCCACGGGCTCTTGCCCCGCTCCGGGTCCGTCTGCCGCACGCCGCAGCGGTAACAGGGCATTGCAGGACACCGTCCCTGCGAGCCCGAAGAACCCCATGAACTCCCAGGCCTCCCCTTACCTGCCGAAAGCAGCGCTAGCCGAGCGTGGCGAGCGCCTTTGAGTACTCGGCGAGATCGCGCGCCTGCGGGATCGGATTGACCACCTTCCAGCGCACCACGCCGTCCTTGTCGATGATAAACGTGCCCCGGATCGCGATGCCGCGGTCGGAGTCGAACACACCGTACCGGCTAGCCACGGCCCCGTGCGGCCAGAAGTCAGACAGCAGCCCGAACTCGAAGTGCTCGGCGTCCGACCAGGCCCGGTGGGTGAACGTGGAGTCCACGGACACCGTGAGCAGCTCGACGTCATCCCGGGTGACGTCCGGGAACTCGTCGCGGATCGCGCACAGCTCACCGGTGCACACGCCGCTGAACGCCAGCGGGTAAAAGATCAGCACGACATTCTTGGTGCCACGGAAGCTCGACAGCCGCACGGGCGTCCCGTGCTGGTCAGTCAGCTCGAAGTCGGGCGCCTGCTCGCCTACTTCTACCGCCATGCCTGGTCCTTTCGCTGGATCGCCGCGTGCGCCGGAGTTCGGTTCACCACCCAAGTCTGCCACCTGTCCGGGGGCGTGGGACCAGGACCGTTCGGTAAAAAATGAGCGAACGGCCGGTCAGGTGCGCACCTGCGGAACCGGCACTCAGCGGGTCATCGGCGCGCCTTCGGGGCGACCAGGCGTGATCCTGACCAGTCACGGGCCGCGCTCACGCTCGAGGTCTGGGACAGGCCTGCCGTCGGCGCGGCCTCACCGATATCGCTCGGCTCAACGTGACCTGACCTGCCCGCCTTGGGCGTGAGCAGCCAGATGTTCCCCCCGTCGGCTAGCGGCGTGAGGGCGTCGACCAGGGCGTCGACGAGGTCTCCGTCCCCGTCCCGCCACCACAGCAGGACCACGTCGACCACGTCGTCGTAGTCCTCGTCGACTAGTTCCACGCCGTCTACCTTGGTGATCGCGCCGCGCAGCTGCTCGTCGCAATCATCGTCGTAGCCGATCTCCTGCACCACCTGGCCCGGTTTGATACCGAGCCGCTCGGCCTGGCCGCGCTCATCCTGCGCCTGGCCCGCGGTCGCGCTCACTGACGTCCTCCTCGAATCCCTCCCCGCGTCACCGCACGTCTTCGGGCACCCCGAGCCGAGATTGCCGAGAGGCATTCTCGGGTCCGGGATTCCCCCGACGACGATGACAGCGTCAGCACTTCTTGTTGGGACAGTTCACACTGGCCTGGCCCGGCGCG
Organism: uncultured Actinomycetes bacterium; assembly: GCA_963758795.1. Lineage (GTDB taxonomy): Bacteria > Actinomycetota > Actinomycetes > Streptosporangiales > Streptosporangiaceae > Palsa-504. Next base: position 693,926 of record CAVWXG010000012.1, on the reverse strand, counting down.
CAAGTGGCAATCGCTCCGGGTAAGAAAACCGCCGCCATAAATTGACCTGCCCGGCCTCTGGACCGGTTATCCACGACAGCGCTCGCCACGTACAGTAACGAAAGACTCTGCTTACGGCGAAACTGCCCCCGGCTTTGCGTTTGTACCCACAGGGCGATACGACGTACCCCCGCGCGGCGGTTACCTTCGAGTAGAGATGCGCTCGGGGCCAGTTCGTACGACGATTGGTCTGGACAACGCATCGAGACGACAATTGAGTCTGCCAGGACGCGGCCGACCGGCCGCCCGACCAACTGCGGAAGGCGAGGCTACCCCGTGGCTTCCGGACGTCAGCAATTCCCCATCATCAGCGACGGGTTGCCGACCCAGTTGCCCGACATCGATCCGGACGAAACCCGCGAATGGGTGGACTCGTTCGACTCGGTGGTCCGGACCAGAGGGCGAGCCCGGGCCAGGTACGTGATGCTGCGGCTACTCGAGCGGGCCCGCGAGCAGCAGGTCGGCGTGCCCGGCCTGCGCAGCACCGACTACATCAACACGATCCCGCCCGAGCGCGAGCCCTGGTTCCCGGGTGACGAGCACGTCGAGCGCCGGATCCGCGCTTACATCCGGTGGAACGCCGCCGTGATGGTGTCCCGGGCGAACCGTCCCGGCATGGGCGTGGGCGGGCATATCGCCACCTACGCGTCGGCGGCTTCTTTGTATGAGGTCGGGTTCAACCACTTCTTCCGCGGCAAGGACCACGGCGAGTCCGGCGACCAGGTGTTCTTCCAGGGACACGCGGCACCGGGAATTTACGCGCGGGCCTTCCTCGAGGGCAGGCTGTCCGAGGACCAGCTCAACGGGTTCCGGCAGGAGCTGTCGCACCCCGGCGGCGGCCTGCCGTCCTATCCGCACCCGCGGCTGATGCCGGACTTCTGGGAGTTCCCCACGGTGTCGATGGGACTGGGCGCGCTGAACTCGATCTACCAGGCCAGGTTCAACCGCTACCTGCTGGCCCGGGAGATCCACGACACCTCGCGCTCGCACGTGTGGGCGTTCCTCGGCGACGGCGAGATGGATGAGCCCGAGGCGCTCGGCGCGATCGGCCTGGCCGCACGCGAGGAACTGGACAACCTCACCTTCGTCATCAACTGCAACCTGCAGCGCCTGGACGGCCCGGTGCGGGGCAACGGCAAGATCATCCAGGAACTCGAGGCCTACTTCCGCGGCGCGGGCTGGAACGTGATCAAGGTCATCTGGGGCCGCGACTGGGACCCGCTGCTGGCCCAGGACACCGACGGCGTCCTGGTCAACAAGATGAACACCACCCCGGACGGCCAGTTCCAGACCTACAGCGTCGAGTCGGGCGCCTACATCAGGGAGAACTTCTTCGGCGGCGACCCGCGGCTGCGCGCGATGGTGGCGCACCTATCCGACGACGAGCTGCGCAACCTGTCCCGCGGCGGGCACGACTACCGCAAGGTGTACGCGGCGTTCAAGGCCGCGCACGAGCACGAGGGCCAGCCGACCGTCATCCTGGCCCACACGATCAAGGGCTGGACGCTGGGTAAGGACTTCGAGGCCCGTAACGCCACGCACCAGATGAAGAAGCTCACCGTGGCCGAGCTGAAGGAGTTCCGGGACCGGCTCTACCTCCCGATCCCGGACTCTTCGCTCGAGGCTGAGCTGCCGCCCTACTACCACCCGGGCGAGGACTCCGACGAGATCCAGTACATGCGCGAGCGGCGGGCCGCCCTGGGCGGGGTGCTCCCCCGCCGGGTCGTCCGGGCCAAGCCGCTGACCTTGCCCGGCGATTCGGTCTACGACGAGCTGCGCAAGGGCTCGGGCAAGCAGGCGGTCGCCACCACCATGGCGTTCGTCCGGCTGCTCAAGGAGCTGATGAAGGACCCGGTCATCGGCGACCGGTTCGCGCCGGTCATCCCCGACGAGGCCAGGACGTTCGGGATGGACTCGCTGTTCCCGACGGCGAAGATCTACTCCCCGCACGGGCAGACCTACGAGGCGGTGGACCGCAACCTGATCCTGTCCTACAAGGAGTCCGAGAAGGGCCAGATCCTGCACGAGGGGATCAGCGAATCCGGCGCGATGGGCTCGGTAATCGCGGCCGGCACCTCGTACGCCACCCACGGCACGCACATGATCCCGGTGTACGTGTTCTACTCGATGTTCGGCTTTCAGCGGACCGGCGACGAGATGTGGCTGCTCGGCGACCAGCTCGGGCGGGGTTTCCTGCTAGGGGCAACGGCCGGGCGGACCACGTTGACCGGCGAGGGCCTGCAGCACAACGACGGGCACTCCCTGCTGCTGGCCTCGGTCAGCGAGGCGTGCGTGTCCTACGACTGCGGATGGGCGTTCGAGCTGGCCTACGTGATGCGGGACGCGCTGCGCCGGATGTACGAGGCCACCGGCGAGCATCCGGACGGCGAGAACATCTTCTACTACCTCACCGTCTACAACGAGCCGTATCCGCAGCCCGCGGAGCCGGCAGATTTCCCTGGCGGGACCGCGGCGCTCGAGGACGGCATCCTGCGCGGCCTGTACCTGTACGCGCCCGCCGCGGATTTGGGGGCTTCGGATTCTGTTGATGCTCCGGATGCTGAATCCGAACGGTCGGTGGCTTCCGCGCCGCGGGCCCAGATCCTGGCCTCCGGGGTGGCGCTGCGGCAGGCTCTGACGGCCCAGGACATGCTCGCCACCGACTGGAGCGTATCCGCCGACGTGTGGTCGGCCACGTCCTGGACCGAGCTCCGCCGGGACGCGCTGGCCTGCGAGTCGTGGAACATGCTGCACCCCAGCGAGCCGTCGCGGGTGCCGTACCTGACCTCGGCGCTGGCTGACACGGTCGGTCCGACGGTCGCGGTGTCCGACTGGATCAAGGCGGTGCCCGACCAGATCGCCCGCTGGGTGCCTGGCACATTCACCTCGCTCGGCACCGACGGGTTCGGGTTCTCCGACACGCGCCCGGCGGCCCGGCGGTTCTTCCACGTAGACGCCGAGTCGATCACGGTCGCGGTGCTCTGGGAACTAGCTCGTATCGGCGCCGTGGACCCGGGTCTGCCCGCCCAGGCCATAACCCGGTACCGCCTCGACCTCCCGGTAAGCGAGGCCCTGTCGTAGCGCCGGCAGGTTTCGCCTCGGCCGGGGCTGCGCCACGGCGGGGCTGCGCCACGGCGGGGCCGCGCCACGGCGGGGCCGCGCCACGGCGGGGCCGCGCCACGGCGGGGCTGCGCTTAGGAGGCGCAGCTTCCCTATAGGTCACGCCTACCCCAGGGGTCACATCTGTCACAGACGTAACGCGATTCCAGAGCGCGCAGCACGGTGTCGCGGATGATTTTGGCTTGGTGGAGACTTGTGGGTACGCGGATGCACAAAATCTTCCGTCAAGCCCAAATCATCCACGATAAACGGAGGGCACTCCGTTCGATTTGCCGTTTATGTCGGATATAGCGAGCAGTAAATTGGGCTCGGTGGCCGATAACCGCACACTTGTGCGCGTGCCGGACCGGAGTTTGCCGGATGCGGGGCGGGTGCGGGATGCGGGGCGGGGGCGGGGTTGGGGTTGGCGGGGCTGGGGCGGGGCTGGGGTTGGCGGTACTCGGCTGGGGCGGAACGTGGCAGTGTAGAGGGGTGACGGCGAAGGAGCAGGTGAGGGGGGCGAAGAGGACCAAGGGGTCCAGGCCGCGGGTACACCCGGAAACGGTGCGGCGAATGGAGCGCGCGACCGGGACGCTCGGTACTGCCGCTATCGCTGCCATGGACGAACGACTGCCCTGGTATCGCAAGATGTCCGCGGAGAACCGGTCCTGGCTGGGCCTGGTCGCCCAGGCGGGAATCGCCGCTTTCCTGGACTGGATCAGGCACCCGGAGCGTAACCGGCCCGCAGTGACCGAGGTGTTCGGCACGGCACCGCGCGAGCTGGCGCGCGCGGTCAGCCTCCAGCACGCCGTCGAGATGGTGCGGGTCATCATCGACGCGGTGGAAGCCCAGGTTGACGAGCTCGCCGTACCCGGCAGCGAAGCGGAACTGCGCGAGGCTGTGCTGATCTACGCCAGGGAGCTCGCGTTCAGCGCGGCCCAGGTATACGCCCGGACGGCCGAGGCACGCGGCGCCTGGGACGCCCGGCTGGAAGCCCTGGTGGTGGATTCCCTGGTGCGCGGGGAAACCGAGGACTCGATGCACTCGTGGGCTTCGGCCCTGAACTGGTCATCCTCCCCCGTCGTCGTTGTTGTCGGCACCATCGGCGACGAGGAGGGCTCGACTGGCCAAGGCGACGGCGGAAGCAGCGGGGACATCGGGTCTGAGCCGCTCATCGAGGACCTCAGGGCCCAGGCCAGACGGGCCCGGCTGGACCTGCTGGCGGGCGTTCAGGGCAACCGGCTGATCCTGGTCCTAGGGGGCACCGACGACCCGATCGCCGCAGCCGAGCGGTTCGCCGGGCGGTTCGGGCCCGGACCGGTCATCGCCGGCCCGCTAGTCCGCGACCTGCGCGCCGCCTCGGTCTCTGCCCGGGCCGCCTTGGCCGCGCTGCACGCCGCCCCCGCCTGGCCGGACGCGCCGCGACCCACTGGCTCGGACGAACTGCTGCCCGAACGTGCCCTGGACGGCGACGATGACGCCCGGGCGGCCCTGATCAGCGACGTGTATGAGCCGCTACTCGGCGGCGGACCCGCGCTGCTCGACACCCTGACGACCTACCTGGAGCAGGGCTCCTCCCTCGAGGCCACCGCGCGGCTGCTGTTCGTCCACCCGAACACGGTCCGCTACCGGTTGCGCCGCGTCGCCGAGCTCACCGAGTACACGCCTTCAGTCGGCCGGGATGGCTTTACCCTGTGGGTCGCCGTCGCCTTGGGCCGCCTGGCCGCCAGGCGAGCCGAAGGGGCGCGCAGCACCTGGACTGAGGAGCGGTGAAGGGGACCGGCCAGGGAATACGGGGGGGAGCCTCCCGTCAGTGGAGAAGGTGGGTGGAGAGTCGGGGGGTCGACTGTGGTGACGAGACGGTGACATCTGGGGTAACGTTATTTGGAGGGAAGCTACAAATTTAGGACGGAGAACTTCGTACCGTTCGGCATTCATGTGGCGAACTTCTACAGGGCAGGGTAAGAGGATGTTGATCATTACTGCCCCAGGGCAGGGTGCGCAGACGCCGGGATTTCTCGCGCCCTGGCTCGAACTGCCCGGTGTCGCCGAACGTCTCGGGGTTGCTTCCGAGCTGGCGGGCTGTGACCTGATCAGGTATGGCACCACCGCGAGCGCCGATGAGATCAGGGATACCGCGGTCGCGCAACCACTACTGGTGGCGGCCGCGCTGGCCGCCGCCGGGGCACTGGCGCGCGGCGATGCCAGCGATGTTTCCGCCGACGCGGCAGCGGGGCACAGCGTCGGGGAGCTCGCGGCCGGGGTCATCGCCGGCGTCCTGGCTGCGGACGACGCCATTCGCCTGGTCACGGTGCGCGCCACCGCGATGGCGGCGGCATCGGCGGCCGAACCGACCGGGATGACGGCCGTGCTCGGCGGCGACCAGGGCGAGGTACTCGCGGCCATCGCCGAGAACGGTCTCACGCCGGCGAACATCAACGCCGCGGGACAGATCGTGGCGGCTGGGAAGATATCCGACCTTGAAGCCTTCGCGGCCGCTCCGCCGGCTGGCGCGCGGCTGCGCCCGCTGCAGGTCGCAGGGGCCTTCCACTCCCGGTACATGGCGCCGGCCGTCGGAGCCCTCCGAGACGCGGCCGCCAGCGTCACGGTCGCGGATCCGGCCATCACGCTGCTGTCCGACGCCGACGGGGCGGCGGTCACCACGGGCAAGGAGTGGCTCGAGCGCATCATCAATCAGGTCGCCGCGCCGGTGCGCTGGGATCTGTGCATGCGGACCATGGCCGATCTGGGCGTGACCGCTCTCATCGAGCTGCCGCCGGCCGGCACGCTAGCGGGCTTGGCCAAGCGGGCGCTGCCCGGCGTGACCCAGCTGGCGATCAAGACGCCGGATCAGCTCGACGCGGCGCGCGACCTGATCACCGAACACCTGTCCGACTCCATCTCCCACCACAGCCCTGGCCACACGCCGGAGTGGCGGCTGATCGTCTCGCCGACATCTGGCCGGTTCCGTTCGGTGCTGGAAAACGGTGGCGCGACCCGGGCGGGCGCTACCGTCGGTCATACCGTGGAGCTTGGCACTGTCGTCGCCCGTGGCGGCGAGCGGCCGGTCATGGCGCCCTGGCCAGCCGAGATCATCGAGTGGCTGGTGGAAGACGGAGATCCGGTCAGCGAAGGCCAGCCACTTGTCCGCGTCCAGCCCCAGGGGGGCCCGGGGGGACAGGTCCCCCCGGAAGGAACAGCGGGGCCGGGGGGATGGGTCCCGCCGGAAGGAAGGGAAGGCGCATGACATCCCCCCAATCCGTCACGCCCCTCAAGCCCACTGACCCTTTCCAGCCCGCCGCGGGTGCGCGCATCTTGTCGTTCGGCGATTACCAGCCGGGCAACGAGGTCACCAACGACGACATCGCGGCCATGGTCGACACCACCGACGAATGGATCCGCAGCCGGGTCGGTATCGTCAGCCGCCGGATCGCCGGACCTGACGAGAGCGTGGCGGACATGGCGGTCGTCGCCGGCGGCAAGGCGCTGGCGAGCAGCGGCCTGTCCCCCGCCGACATCGACCTGGTGATCGTGGCCACCTGCAGCACCGAGGCGTCGATACCGAACGTATCCGCGGTGGTCGCTAACCGCCTGGGCATCCCGGCGCCCGGCGCCTACGACCTCAACGCGGCGTGCGCCGGCTTCTGCTACGCGCTGGCGAACGCCTCGGACTCGATCCGGGCCGGAACGGCCCGGCACGCGCTGGTGATCGGGGCCGAGAAGATGACGGCGTGGATCGACTTCACCGACCGCTCTACCTGCATCATCTTCGCGGACGGGGCCGGGGCCGCGGTGGTCGGCCCGGTCCCGGACGGCGAGCCGACCGGGATCGGTCCGGTGGTGTGGGGTAGCGCCGGAGAGCTGTCCCAGAACATCACGATCGCGGACCGTAACTCCTCATTGCATCAGGAGGGCCAGGCGGTGTTCCGCTGGGCTACGACCACCATGCACCCGATCGCCGCACAAGCATGCGAGCGGGCGGGCGTCGCCGTGAGCGAGCTGTCGGCCTTCGTCCCGCATCAGGCGAACCTGCGGATCATCGAGTCCATCGCGCGCAAGCTCGGCGTCCCGCGCGAGCGCCTGGCGGACGACATCGTGCACGCAGGGAACACGTCCTCGGCGTCGATCCCGATGGCGCTGTCGCGGATGGCCGAGCGCGGAGACCTGAAACCGGGTTCTCCGGCACTTCTCCTCGGATTCGGCGCGGGCCTGTGTTACGCGGCGCAGGTGATCACGGTACCCTAGCCGCGCCCTGCGGAACCGGCTCGCCGTCGGCCGCCGACGCCCCCCCGCCCCCACGGGGCACAGACCTCACGGATACGTAACGAAAAGGAGCAACGGCCATGACCGACCAGGAGATTCTCGCCGGACTTGGGGAAATCGTCGAAGAGATCGCCGGCGTACCCGCAGACGAGGTAACGCCGGGAAAGAGTTTCGTGGACGACCTTGACATCGACTCGCTGTCGATGGTCGAGATCGCCGTCGCCGCGCAGGACAAGTTCGGCGTCGAGATCCCCGACGACCAGTTGAAGGACCTCACGACCGTCCAGGACGTGGTGACGTTTGTCGGTAAGAACGCCGGAGGTACAGCGTGACAGTAGAGCGCGAAACCGTCGTCGTCACCGGGCTCGGCGCGACCACCCCGCTCGGCGGGGATGTCGCGTCGACCTGGGCGGCGATGCTGGCCGGGCGCAGTGGTGTGCGACAGCTCACCGAGCCGTGGGCGAAGGACCTGCCGGTACGCATCGCGGCGCAGGCGGCCGTCGACCCGGTGGAGGTCGTGGGCCGGGTGCAGGCGCGCCGGATGGACCGGTGCGAGCAGCTGGCCGTGGTCGCCGCGCGCGAGGCCTGGGCCCATGCGGGCGCTCCTGAACTGGATCCTGAGCGGCTCGGAGTGGCGATCACCAGCGGTATCGGCGGTATCGGATCGACGCTGACCGCCTACGACACGCTCAAGGAGAAGGGCTGGCAGCGCATCTCGCCGTACACGGTGCCGATGCTGATGCCAAACGGCTCGGCCGGCTGGATCAGCATGGAGATCGGGGCCAGGGCGGGCGCGCACTCGCCGGTCAGTGCGTGCGCCTCCGGTGCGGAAGCGATCGGGTACGGCATCGACATGATCCGTTCCGGACGGGCCGACGTGGTGCTGGCCGGCGGCACGGAGGCCGCGATCATGCCGCTGAACATCGGCGCGTTCGCGGTCATGCGCGCGATGTCCACCCGTAACGACGAGCCGGAACGGGCATCGCGGCCGTTCGATAAGGCCAGGGACGGATTCGTGCTCGGCGAGGGCGCCGGCATGCTGGTGCTCGAGTCGCTGTCACACGCGCGGGAGCGCGGCGCCGTGGTGTACGCCATCGCGGCGGGGGCGGGCTACTCATCGGACGCGTATCACATCGCGCATCCGGCACCTGACGGCGCCGGCGTTACCTCGGCGATCAACCGTGCGCTGGCCGACGCGCGAGTCGACCCGACCCAGATCGTGCACGTGAACGCGCACGCCACTTCGACCCCGGAAGGCGACGCGCTTGAGGCGCAGGCCCTGGTCAAGGCGCTCGGCTCCGCCGCGGAAGGCGTGATCGTCAGCTCCACCAAGTCAATGACCGGGCACCTGCTCGGCGGCGCGGGTGCCATCGAGTCGGTGGCCGCCATCCTCGCGTTGACCGAACACGTGGCCCCGCCCACGATCAACCTCGACGACCTCGACGACGACGTGCCCGTGGATGTCGCTACCGAGCCGCGGCCGCTCAGCAAGCGCGGCTCCGAGCCGATGGCGGTACTGAACAACGCGTTCGGGTTCGGCGGCCACAACGTGTCGCTGGTCTTCACCGCGGCCTGAGCCGGCGCCTGAAGGAGACATGAGATGACGAGACTGGACTCTGGCCCCGTCGGCGCGATCATTCCGCCGCAGGCACCGCCCGTGGGAGTTGCGCCGACGGCTCCCGCTGTTCGCCCGGCCGCTGTTCCCGGGGCTGCTGTTCCCCGGGCGCCGGCGGAACAGCCTGCCATGCTGCCACGGGACCCGGGGACGCGGCTGGCGGCCCTGTTCGATCCGGGCACGCTGGAACTCCTGCCTGCCGAAGGCGGGGAACGCAGCGGGGCCGTCGCGGGCGTCGGGCTGATCCAGGGCGCCGGGGCGGTGGCCTTCGCCTCCGACCCCCGGGTACAGGGCGGTGCGATGGGCGCCGCGGGCTGCGCCGCGATCGTCGGGGCGTATACGGAGGCCTTGTCGCGCGGCGTCCCGATCGTGGGGCTCTGGCACTCCGGAGGAGCCCGGCTGGCGGAGGGCGTGGCCAGCCTGCACGCGGTGGGAACGGTGTTCGCCGCGATGACGGCGGCATCCGGGCGAGTACCGCAGATCTCGGTGGTGCTCGGTCCCGCGGCCGGCGGCGCCGCCTACGGCCCGGCGCTGACCGACATCGTGATCCTCTCTGGCCAGGGGCGCATCTTCGTCACAGGCCCGGACGTGGTGCGGTCGGTCACCGGCGAGGATGTGGACGCCGAGCGACTCGGCGGTCCCGAGCCGCATAGCCGCCGCTCCGGCGTGGTGCATGTGGTGACGGAAACCGACACCGAGGCGCTCGACCGCGCCCGTCAGCTCGCGGCGATGCTCAGCGACCAGGGCAAGATCGCCGAGGACCCGGAGGAGCACGACCTTTCCGGCGTGCTGCCCGAACAGGCGCGCCGCGCCTACGACGTGCACCTGCTGACCGCCAGGCTGCTCGACTCGCCTGGCATCGAACTGCACCCGCGGTGGGCGCCGAACATCGTGACCATCCTCGGCCGCCTGGCCGGCCGCACGGTCGGCGTGATCGCGAGCAACCCGATGCGGCTCGGTGGCTGCCTGGACGCCGCGTCGGCGGAGAAAGCGGCGCGTTTCGTCCGGATGTGTGACGCGTTCGGCGTGCCGCTCGTGGTGGTCGTGGACGTGCCCGGTTACCTGCCCGGCGTCGGTCAGGAATGGGATGGCGTGGTCCGCCGCGGCGCGAAGCTGCTGCACGCCTTCGCCGAGGCTACGGTCCCCCGTGTCACCCTGATCACGCGCAAGGCCTACGGTGGCGCCTATATCGCCATGAACTCTCGTTCGCTCGGCGCGACCCGCGTTTTCGCCTGGCCTGACGCCGAGGTGGCCGTCATGGGCGGTGTGGCGGCCGTGCGTATCCTGCACCGTCGAACCCTCGCTTCGGTACCGCCTGAGCAGCTCCATGAGGCTGAGACGCAGCTCGCCGCCGAGCACGAGGCCACCGCCGGAGGCCTGCAGCGTGCTCTTGACCTCAAGGTCATCGACGCCATCATCGAGCCAAGCCAGACACGCCAGGAACTGGCACGCGCTATCGCCGAAGCCCCTCCGCTGAAGGGCATCCACGCCAATATCCCCTTGTGATCCATCCGTGTGGGGCCTGAGCCGGTTGTAGCACGAGCGTACTCCACCGGGATGATGAGGCTGGAGCCTGTTATGATCATTCTATTCGGACGCCTGCGCTCAGTATCCGCGATGGCCGATATCACATTCTTTTTACCGCTATGGGGTAATTAGGGGCGTACATGGCTGGCCGTGTTTTCCTGGCTCCCCTGCCGGATGCCAGACAGCCAGCCAAGGACGGCCTGGATATGCTGCTCGAGGCTACGGCCCGAAGGGAACATGGCGCTTTCAATCTGCTCTATGAGCAGTTGTCCGCTCCGGTCTACGCCGTCATCCGCGCGGTGCTCCGCGATCCGGCGCAGGCCGAGGAGGTCGCCCAGGAGGTTCTCCTGGAGATCTGGCTGGTAGCGTTCCGCTACGACTCCACCAAGGGTCACGCGCGGGCGTGGGTGCTGACGATCGCCCGCCGCCGCGCCATCGACCGGGTCCGATCCGCTGCTGCCGCCGAAGCCCGGGAGCGGCGGGCCGCTACGGTGCCGCAGGAGGACCAGGTTGGCGACATCATCGAGGAAATCTTGGAGCGCGAGCAGTTGCGCCGTTGCCTGGGCAGCCTGAGCAACTTGCAGCGCGAAGCCGTCATGCTCGCCTTCTACGACGGATACACCAATCTCCAGGTCGCCAGCATGCTGAGGGTACCCCTCGGCACAGCCAAAGCCCGGATCCGGGACGGGCTGACCAAGCTCCGCAACGTCATGCAGGACGGCGAGGCTCCGTCACGCTGGTCACCCGCGAGGCCCACGGTAGCGCCTACGTCGCGATGAGCTCCCGGTTGCGGTTCGGAGCGGACTAGGCAGGTTTGGGCGGGGCGCCGTCGCCTTGTCCGCTGCCGCGGTCCGAGCTTGACGGGTCCGGCCCGGTGGGCGGCCCGGAGCCGGAAGGCGCGTTAGAGGCTGCCGGCGGGCCGGAGGCCTCGGTGGCGGTCTCGGGGTCCTTGGGGTCGGGGGTCTTGGGGTCGGTGAGCGCGCGGCTTTCGCTGAGGAGCTCGTCGAGCCGGACGGTGCGGATACGGCGGAAAGTCCTGTGGTCGCGGGCGCGATCCAGGATGGCCACTTCCAGCTGGGAGGCCACGACCTCGTTACTATCGCCGTTGCCCGGCACGGAAAGCGCGCTCAGCGCGGCCCCGAACGCCTCGGCCAGGGACATGCCGTCGGAATAGCGTTCCTTCAGCTGCGCGGACACCTGGTCCGCCTGGCCGCCGAAGGCCACGAAGCCTGGCTCGTCGGTGACCGACCCGTCGAACGTGATCCGGTAGATCTGGTCGCCGCTTTCCTGCTCGCCCACCTCGGCGACGACGATCTCAACTTCGAACGGCTTGTTGCTTTCGGTGAAGATGGTCCCCAGAGTCTGCGCGTACCAGTTGGCGATGCCGCGGGCGGTCACGTCGTGCCGGGCGAACTGGTAGCCGGTGATATCCGCGTAGGTGACGCCGGCCTTGCGCAGGTTCTCGTATTCGTTGTACCTGCCGACGGCGGCGAAGGCGATCCTGTCGTAGATCTCGCTGATCTTGTGCAGCGCGCTCGAGGGGTTGGGCGCCACCATGAGGATTCCGCCCGCGTATTGCAGGGCCACGCAGCTGCGACCGCGCGCGATGCCTTTGCGCGCGTAGTCGGCCTTGTCCCGCATGGCCTGTTCTGGTGACACGTAGAACGGCATTGACACCGCGGACGCTTCCTTTACCTAGGTCGGATGGGAGGGGACGATGGCGGGATGCCGCTAACCGGCCAGGGCCGACGATCAGGCGTGGCCGCCCGAGGACGGCTGACCGGTTCGCAGCGGGGCGGTAGGGCCGTCCGGCGCGACCATCCGGCCCTGGACGACCTGCTGGGCGTAGTCCTCGGACTCAGCTTCTGAAAGCTTCCTGAAGCCGTCGGCCGTGACCGTGGCGATGACGGGGAAAATCCGCCTGGTCATGTCGGGGCCGCCGGTCGCCGAGTCGTCGTCGGCGGCGTCATACAACGCCTGGACGCAGGCCAGCGCCGCATCCTCGGCCGACATGTCATCGACGTAGAGCTTCTTCAGCGCGCCCCGGGCGAACAAAGACCCCGAGCCGATGGAGTAGAACCTCTGCTCCTCATACGGGCCCCCGGCCACGTCGTAGCTGAAGATGCGGCCGCGATCCTGCTCTTCGTCGTAGCCCACGAAGAGCGGCACGACGACAAGTCCCTGCATGGCCGCGCCCAGGTTCCCCCGGACCATCCAGGCGAGCCGGTTCGCCTTGCCTTCCAGGGACAGCGAACGGCCCTCCATCTTCTCGTAGTGCTCGAGCTCGACCTGGAACAGCCGGACGAACTCGATCCCGACGCTGCCGGTACCCGCGTAGCCCATGGCGGAGAACTCGTCGCTGCGGAAGACCTTCTCCACATCGCGCTTCGCGATCATGCTTCCGGCGGTGGCCCGGCGGTCGCCGGCCAGCACCACCCCGTGCTCGCACACCGCGGCGACGATCGTCGTAGCGTGCGGCAGGTCGCGAATAGCCTGTCCAGCCCCCCCGTCGGTGGCCAGGCCCGGCGTGACGCGACCGGGCAGCAGACCAGGTGAGTGCGAGTCGAGGAAATCGGCGAAGGAGGACGACTGCAGGCCCATGAAACCCGGGGGCCTGCCGGTCAACCCCGCCGAGCCCCCAACCCGCCCAGCACTGGAAGGGTCCCGGTCTCCCCCGGCGAACGGGCCGGACTGGTGGCCGTCGTAGTACGAGCCCAACGCGGACTCCTCCCGTGATTGTCGGCATATCCGGGGGTTTCCCCCCGGACCAGCACTCTCCTCATCAGACCCTACTGCCACAGACCCTACTGCCCCGCCAGAGCGCGCCGGGTACGCGCATGACGCCCGCGCGTCCGCCTACGGCGAACCGGCAGCCGCCGCCGTTACTGTCCGCCTTTTTGCACGTAGGACCGGACAAATTCCTCGGCGTTCTCCTCGAGTACCTCGTCGATCTCGTCGAGTATCGCGTCGACATCGTCGGAGAGCTTTTCGTGCCGCTCCCTGACTTCCTCGGTCGTACCCGCTTCGTCTTGCTCGGTCTCTTCGGCGCGCCTTGTGGTCTGCTTCTGACCGCCTGTGTCCTTCGACGTTGCCATGTCGCCACCTCCATCAGTCCCAACGTTATCGTCACCCGTGGGAGTCCCGCCCAATCCCGCTGGGTCAAATCGGTACGAACTCGGGATCCGCCGCCGAAGACCGGTCAGCTACTCCTGGCCGGTCAGCGCGGCGACCAGCTCGGCCGCGTTACGGCAGCGGTCAAGCAGATCGCCCACGTGCGCCCTGGTGCCGCGCAGGGGCTCGAGGGTGGGGACGCGCTGCAGCGACTCCCGGCCCGGGATGTCAAAGATGACCGAATCCCACGACGCGGCCGCTACGGACTCCGGGTACTGCCGCAGGCAGCGGCCGCGGAAGTAGGCCCTGGTGTCCTCGGGCGGGTTATCCACCGCCCGTTCGACGGTCGCGTCGTCGGTCAGCCGGACCATCCGGCCCCGGGCCGCCAGGCGGTTGTACAGACCGCGGTCGAGCCGTACGTCGGAGTACTGCAAGTCGACGAGCTGCAGCCGCGGATGATCCCAGCCGAGGTTGTCCCGGGACCGGTAGCCCTCAAGCAGCTCGAGCTTGGCCACCCAGTCCAGCTCCTTCGACAGCAGCATCGGGTCGTCGGCCAGCCGGTTGAGCACCGACTCCCACCTGTTCAGCACATCGGCGGTGATGTCGTCGACGTCGTTCCCGTATCGGTCCTCGGTGTACTTCCGGGCGAGCTCGAGGTATTCGGCCTGCAGTTGGACCGCGGTCATCTTCCTGCCGTCCTTGAGCGTGAGCAAGCGGCGGCAGGTCGGGTCGTGCGAGATCGCGCGGAGCTCGGCCACCGGGGCTTCGACGGACAGATCGGCGCCGAAGAACTTGTCCTCGATCATCGCCAGGATCAGCGAGGTGGTGCCGACCTTGAGGTAGGTGCAGACCTCGCTCATGTTCGCGTCGCCGATGATCACGTGCAGCCGCCGGTACTTCTCCGGGTCGGCGTGCGGTTCGTCCCTGGTGTTGATGATGGGCCGCTTCAGCGTGGTCTCCAGGCCCACCTCGACCTCGAAGTAGTCGGCCCGCTGGCTGATCTGGAAGCCCGCGCCCCGGCCGTCAGCGCCGATGCCGACCCGCCCGGCACCGCAGATCACCTGGCGGGAGACGAAAAACGGGACGAGGAACCTGACGATGTCGGCGAACGGCGTGCCCCGCCGCATCAGGTAGTTCTCGTGCGAGCCGTAGGAAGCGCCCTTGTTATCGGTGTTGTTTTTGTAGAGCTGGATCGGTGCGCTGCCCGGTATCGTCGCGGCCTTGGCCGCCGCCTCCGCCATCACCCGCTCGCCGGCCTTATCCCAGATCACCATCGACAGCGGGTTGGTGCATTCCGGCGCCGAGTACTCGGGGTGAGCGTGATCGACGTACAGCCGGCCGCCATTGGTCAAGATGACGTTGGCCAGGCCGAGGTCCTCATCGGTCAGCTGCGAGGAGTCCGCCGCCTCACGGGTGAGGTCGAACCCGCGGGCATCCCGCAGCGGGTTCTCTTCCTCGAAGTCCCAGCGAGCCCGTCTGGCCTTGGCCGCGGTGGCCGCCTGGTAGGCGTTGACAATCTGGGACGAAGTCACCATCGCGTTGGCACCGGGTTGGCCGGGCACAGAGATGCCGTACTCGGTCTCTGTGCCCATTACGCGAAGAACGCTCATTCTCTACCCGCTCGCTTCCAGGGCGCCCTGAGGCGTTGCCTTCCGTCGGCGCTCGTCCCTCGCCCCTCGGTCCAGGCGACGCCACGCCCCTTCAGCTCCCTCACCCTTGCAGCCTAATGCCGTTACGGGCGAAGACGACATGCTGACGCGGTTTCCTTAGCGCGAACGGCCATCAAAGGTACTGTCCGGTGTTCGCCACGGTATCAATCGAGCGGCCCGCCTCGGTGCCTGTCTTGCCCGAGACCAGCGTCCTGATGTAGACGATGCGCTCACCCTTCTTGCCCGAGATGCGGGCCCAGTCGTCCGGGTTGGTGGTGTTCGGCAGATCCTCGTTCTCGCTGAACTCGTCGACGCACGCGGCCAGCAGGTGGCTGACCCGGATGCCCTTCTGCCCGGTGTCGAGGAACTCCTTGATGGCCATCTTCTTGGCCCGCGCGACGATGTTCTCGATCATCGCGCCGGAGTTGAAGTCCTTGAAGTACAGCACTTCCTTGTCACCGTTGGCGTAGGTGACCTCAAGGAACCTGTTCTCCTCGGACTCCGTGTACATCCGCTCGACCGTGCGCTGGATCATGGCATCGACGCATGCCTGCGCGGACGAGTCATTCGCGGCCAGGTCATCGGGGTGCAGCGGCAGCTGGGTCAGGACGTACTTGGAGAAGATGTCCTTTGCCGCCTCGGCGTCCGGCCGCTCGATCTTGATCTTGACGTCGAGCCGGCCCGGCCGCAGGATCGCCGGGTCGATCATGTCCTCGCGGTTGGAGGCGCCGATGACGATCACGTTCTCCAGGCCCTCGACCCCGTCGATCTCGCTGAGCAGCTGCGGCACGATCGTGTTCTCCACGTCGCTGGACACACCGGAACCGCGGGTGCGGAAGATCGAGTCCATCTCGTCGAAGAACACGATCACCGGCATGCCCTCGCTGGCCTTCTCCCGGGCCCGCTGGAAGACGAGCCTGATGTGCCGCTCGGTCTCGCCGACGTACTTGTTCAGCAGCTCGGGGCCCTTGATGTTGAGGAAGAAGCTCTTGCCCTCCTTGCCCCCGTCGTCCTGCGCGGTCTTGGCCGCGACCTGCTTGGCCAGGGAGTTCGCCACCGCCTTGGCGATCAGCGTCTTCCCGCACCCGGGCGGGCCGTACAGCAGCACGCCCTTGGGCGGCTTCAGCCTGTGCTCCTTGAACAGGTCAGCATGCAGGTACGGCAGCTCGATGGCGTCCCTGATCTGCTCGATCTGCCCGGCGAGGCCGCCGATGTCGTGGTAGGAGATATCCGGTACTTCTTCGAGGATGAGCTCCTCCACCTCTGCCTTGGGGATCCGCTCGTACACGTACCCCGACCGCGACTCAAGCAGCAGCGAGTCGCCAGCCCGCAGCGTTTCGTGCAGCAGCGGCTCGGCCAGCCGGACGACCCGCTCCTCATCGGCTTGCGAGATGACCAGCGCGCGCTGGGAGTCGGCTAGCACCTCCTTGAGCATGACCACCTCGCCCACCGTCTCATAGGACTGGGCGATGACGACGTTGAGCGCCTCGTTCAGGACCACTTCCTGACCTGGGCGCAGCTCGCTCAGCTCGACGTTGGGAGAAATGTTCACCCGCATCTTGCGGCCGCCGGTGAACACGTCGCACGTGTCGTCGTCGTTCGGGTTCAGGAAAACCCCGAAACCGGACGGCGGCTGCGCCAGCCGGTCCACTTCTTCCTTCAGCGCGACGATCTGGTCACGTGCCTCACGCAGTGTGGTGGCCAGCCGCTCATTCTGGGCGGTGACCCCGCTCAGGCTTCCCTCGGACTCACGCAACCTGTCCTCAAGCAGCCTGACCTGCCGCGGAGAATCCGCTAGCCTGCGCCGAAGCACAGCGATCTCCTCATCAAGGAAGGAGATCTGAGCAGTAAGGCTCTTCACCTCATCCTCGTGCCGCGAGACACGCCCGCTTTCATCTCTGGTGGCCACGGCCCTCACCTCCCTTTGCACCGTTAACTTGGACTCTACCTATTCGCGAGCATTCCCTAACCTGCTGAGGCCGGATCGACGCTGTTTTGCCGTTTCGGCGGTCACCAATCCGCCGCTACAGCATCGCTAGGCGTAATCATGCACTCGGGACTTAACACACCGGCCCGTTCAGATCAATGCTCTTCCTGGAGGTCTTCGTCCTGTGCACCCTTGGCCGGCCGCCGCCGCCGCGGCGGGGGTACCACGCCCGGCGCAAGCCGGCGCGAGGTCACCAGGAATCCGGTATGGCCCACCATGCGATGCTCAGGACGGACGGCCAGCCCCTCCACGTGCCACCCGCGCGTCAGGCTCTCCCAGGCGGCGGGCTCATCGAAGCCGCCATGACCGCGCAGCGCCTCCACGGTGCGCGACAGCTGAGTCGTCGTGGCGACGTAACAGCAAACCAGGCCGCCTGGGGCCAGGGCCCAGGCGACGGCGTCCACGCACTCCCATGGGGCCAGCATGTCGAGGATGACCCGGTCGAAGTCCGATAGCGCAGGATCCTCCCCGGAGCGACCGAAATCGCCGACCACCAGCTGCCAGGAAGACGGCGGGGCGCCGAAGAACTGCTCGACGTTCCGCCTGGCGACCTCGGCAAAGTCGGACCTGCGCTCAAAGGAGGTCAGGGTGCCCTGCTCCCCGACCGCACGCAGCAGCCAGCAGCTGAGCGCACCGGAACCGGCCCCGGCCTCAAGCACGCGGGCGCCGGGGAAGACATCAGCGAACGCCACGATCTGCGCGGCGTCCTTGGGATACACCACCGCCGCGCCGCGCTTCATCGCGAGGGTGAAATCGGCGAGCAGCGGCCGGAAGACGACGTACGGCGTGCCGCCGCCGGCTTTGACCACATTCCCGTCGGGCCCGCCGATAATGTCGTCGTGGTTCAGCATCCCCCGGTGGGTATGGAAAGTCGCGCCCGCCCGCAGGGTGATCAGGTGGCTCCGGCCCTTCGGGTCGGTCAGCCGCACCGGCTCGCCTGGCATCAGCGGCTTCATGCGGGGTCCTGCCGCGCTTTGGTCATGCTTGGTTATACCCCGGCGAACGCGTGGTCGACGTCGCGGGTCGCCAGCACGCCGTAGACCTGGCCGGAGGGCTCAACCAGCAAGTACTCGGTGGCCGGAGCCCGGCGGATGGCGTCAAGCAGCGCCATCCCCGACAGGTCGGCAGGCAGGACAAGGTTCGGCTCAAGCGACCTGGCGAGCGAGCCTGCCTCGATCCACGGGCGGCGCTGCGGCGGGGTCGCCATCACCGCGGTCTCGTTGACGATCGCGATCGGCTTGTCTTCGTAATCAACGACCACGACCGCCCGGGCCTGGCTCTCGTCCGCGCGCCTGATCGCCTCGGCCAGCGGAGTGTCCGCGGCGACAGAAACCGCCTTGCGGGCCAGCCGTCGTGCCTGCAGAGCGGGCAGCCGCTCGCGGAACCTCGTCGCCTTGATGGCCTGCCCGGCTCCGGTCCACATGAAGGCGGCGATCACCGCCAGCCAGACGAAGGCGTACAGACCACCGCGGCCGATACCGTCGCGGCCGGACAACCCGGTGCCGTTCACCGCCCCGATGAGGAACGGGACCACGAGCAGGGCCACCGCGAGCACGCGGCCGGCCCAGGCCGCCGCGATGGTCGAAGTCGCCGGGCGGCCGGTCAGCTTCCAGATCACCGCGCGCAGCATCCGGCCGCCGTCCAGCGGCAGGCCGGGTAGCAGGTTGAAGATCCCGACCACCAGGTTGGCCCACCTGAGCTGGCTGACCAGCGTGCCCGCGATGGTGTTGGGGGAGACCACGTGCATCAGCCCGAAGCCAGCCGCGGCCAGCAGCAGCGACAGCGCCGGGCCCGCGGCGGATACCAAGAATTCCCGGCCGGGCGTTTGGGGTTCCAGTTCGATCTCGGAGAACCCGCCGAGCGGGTAGAGCAGGATGCGGCGCACCGGGAGCCCGTAGCCGCGGGCGACGACGCAATGGCTCAGCTCGTGGATGAGCACGGACAGGTAGAGCAGCACGACGAAGGCCGCCGCCACGATGAACCTGGTGGAGCCGTGCAGGGTCGCGGCGAGCTCGCTGGCATAGACGAGGATGAAGAGGCCGGCGATCACGAACCAGTACGGCGATATGTACACCGGGATGCCGAACAGGCGCGCGATGACGATCCCAGGACCGCCCGCGCGGCGCTGCGGCTTCTCCGGCGTCGCGGACGACTGGTCTGGCGTCAGGCTGGCCACACCACCGATGCTACGTGCCCTCGCGCTCGCTCGGGTCGATGCGGGGGCGCCGAGATCCCCCCGAATGTCGGCACCGTGCCCTACGGTGGCGCTGTGGATGAAACTGTGCTGGCCGTACGGCCCTGGGCGCTGTCGCCTTCTCGTGCAGCCGACTTTATGACCTGCCCGCTTCTGTACAGGTTCCGGGTTATCGACCGGCTGCCCGAGCCGCCCACGACGGCGACCGCGCGCGGGACGCTGGTGCACGCCGCGCTTGAGCGGCTGTTCGACTTGCCCGCCGCGGCCCGGACCCGGGAGGCGGCGCGGGCGCTGGTGATCCCTGAGTGGGAGCGTCTGGCGGCGGCCGAACCCGACCTGGCCGTGCTCTTTCCAGACGAGACCGAGCTGGCCAGCTGGCTCAAGGCGGCGACGGCGACCCTGGACGCGTACTTCACCCTGGAGGACCCGCGGCGGCTTGAGCCCGCCGAGCGCGAATGCTACGTGGAGACCACGCTGGACTCCGGGCTGCGGCTACGTGGCTACATCGACCGGCTTGACGTGGCGCCGAGCGGCGACATCAGGATCGTGGACTACAAGACCGGCCGCGCGCCCCGAGAGGCATACGAGGCCAGCGCGCTGTTCCAGATGAAGTTCTACGCGCTGGTGATCTGGCGGCTGCGCGGCCAGGTGCCGAGGTTGCTGCAGCTCATGTACCTCGCCGAGGGCGAGGTACTGCGCTACTCCCCCGACGAGTCCGACCTGCTCGCCACCGAGCGCAAGGTGGTGGCGCTGTGGAAGGCCATCGAGCGAGCTCGGGACGCGAGGGACTGGCGGCCGAGGCCGAGCAAGCTGTGCGACTGGTGCAACCACAAGGCGCTCTGTCCCGAGTTCGGCGGCACCCCGCCGCCGCTCCCCGAGGCGGTTCTGGCCGATGTCGCGAGCAACGGAACCACCGCCAGTCCCATCACCGACTAACGACTATTGCCGCTGTCGGTGGCTCGACTGTGACGAAAATGCCGTCAGCTGATGCCGTGGCGGCGCAGGATGTCCGCGACGTCCCCGAGGTCGTCGTCATCGTCGTCGGCGCCTTTGCCCTTGCGCGCCTTGACGGGCGCCTTCGCAGGCGCCGCGGCGGTCCTTGGATCCGGAGTTTGGGTCCGGGTCGTCAGCTGGCTCCCGGTGCTCGCAGCGGATAGCGTCCCCGCCCGGCCGACCGCGGGCTCCGCGGCCTGCTTTTCCTCGCCCCGCTTCACCCGGCGCCGCCGTAGCGGACCCGACGCGACGAACAGCACCACGGACACTCCAGCCAGCACGATCCCCGACCACACCTTGGGCGAGAACACGAATCCTTCCGCGAAGTCCCCGATCGCGACCCCCATCTTCCAGAACATCTCGATCGCGCCGGTTAGATAGGCGGCCAGCGGCAGCAACGACCAGGCGGCCCAGCGTAGGCCCGAACCGACACCGCGACGCCGCATCGCGAGGTAGCTGAGTACCAGGCCGACCCCGGTCAGGCCCCCGCACAGTGGCAGCCAGGCGATCTTGTCGTACGTGGACATGCGCGCCTCCCTGCGTTCCTGCCTCAAGTCTAAGGCGTGCTGGGGGCATCGACGCTGGGGCTAACCCCCCATTACCACCAGCCCGTCGGGCCCGGTGACGAGATCGAGCAGCGAGCGCACCACGGTCAGGCCCGGAGCCGCTTCGATCGGGACCAGGGACGGCACCGCGATCACCCGGCATCCGGCGGCCTGCGCCGAGGCCACGCCGTTCGGCGAGTCTTCCAGCGCGCAGCAGTGGGCGGGGTTCACGTCGAGCAGCTTGGCCGCGAGCAGGTAGGGCTCGGGATCGGGCTTGGTCGCGCTGACGTCTTCCGCGCACACCAGCACGTCGAAGCGCATCCCGGTGCGGGCCAGCACCGTGTCCATGAACCCGCGCTCGGAAGAGGTTACGAGCGCGCGCGGCAGGCCCGCCGCCTCGGTCGAGGCGAGCAGTTCGCGCGCCCCCGGTCGAAGCGGCACCCCGTCGCGACGGACCCGCTCGCTGATGTCAGCCATCAGCCACTCGCCGACGACCTCTGGCGGGGCCGGGCGCGCCGCATGGGCCAGCAGGTAGCGGACCGTTGCGCTCAGGCTGCCGCCGAGCAGCGCCGTCTGGTCCGCCTCGGTCCAGCCTGATCCGAGCCTGGTCATGACCGCCCGCTCCGCCTCCAGCCACAGCGGCTCAGAGTCGATCAGCAGCCCGTCCATGTCAAACAGCACCGCCCTGGGGCCGGATCCCCCCGTAGGGGCGCCAGGGGGGTACGGGGGGGCGGGCAGCCCCCCCGTGACCAGGGGGGGGCTGGGGGGGATCGTCCCCCCGAGGCCAGCACTTCTCATCGAGGGCCATTGTAGGCGTCTGGCGTAAAGATTCCCCAGAGCGCGCCGCACACGCCGGCCAGTCACCCACTGAGCAAGACTGACCACGTAGGCTATTACCGGACGGCCTGAGGACTGCCGGGGAGGTGGCGGATCATCGAGTTCAACGACATCGGCGAACTTGCTTCTCCGGTCGCCATCGCCGGGTTCGAGGGCTGGAACGACGCGGGCGAGGCGGCCAGCGGGGTGGTGAACCACCTAGGCATCGCCTGGCAGGCGACCCCGATCGGCGCCATAGATCCCGAGGACTTCTACGATTTCCAGGTCAACCGGCCGGTGGTCGAGATCGAGGACGGGCACACCCAGCGCCTGATCTGGCCGACGACCAGGATCTCGCTGGCCCGCGCCGCCTCGGCTGACCCGACCGTGCCGCCCACCGGCCTTTCCCGTGACATCGTCCTGGTGCACGGCATCGAGCCGAACATGCGCTGGCGGGCGTTCAGCGAGGAGCTGGTGCAGGGCCTGGAAGACCTCGGCGTGAAGCTGATCATCCTGCTCGGAGCGCTACTTGCCGACGCGCCGCACACCCGCCCGGTACCGGTGTCAGTCGGCTCATCGAACTCCGCCCTGGCCACCGACGTCGGCGCCGGCCGGGTGGACTACAAGGGGCCGACCGGGATCGTCGGAGTGCTCCAGCACACCTCTACCGGAGCGGGTATCCCGACCGTCTCGCTATGGGCCCAGGTGCCGCACTACGTGGCCCAGCCGCCGAGTCCCAAGGCCACCCTGGCGCTGCTGCGCGGTGTCGAGGACATCCTGGACGCACCGCTGCCGCTGGCCGACCTCCCCGACGAGGCACGGGCCTGGGAGCATGGCGTGGACGAGCTCGCCCAGCAGGATTCCGAGGTCGCCGACTACGTACGGACCCTGGAAGAGGCGAAGGACGCGTTGGATCTGCCCGAGGCGAGCGGGGACGCCATCGCACGCGAGTTCGAGCGCTACTTCAGGCGGCACGGCGGAGAGCCTGGCGGTATCTGACCCTAAACCGGGGGCCAGGGAACGGCGGGCCAGTCCGTGGGCGGGTAGGGATGCACTCGGTGCTTCAGGAGCGTGTCGATCCTGATCTTGGTGGCGTTGATCTCGCTCGCGGTGAGCAGCGGGGAAAGCTCGGCCGCCAGCCCTCCCTCCTCGAACACGGTGTTCAGCCGGCGCAGCGCCTCCAGCGAGCGCCGCGGCAGGGTCTTGCCCCGCCATTGCCACAAGACGGTGCGCAGCTTGTAGTCCTCAGCGAAGCACACCCCGTGGTCGCAGCCATACAGGTGTCCGTCGGTCACGGGCAGCAGGTGACCGATCTTCCGGTCAGCATTGTTCACCACGGCGTCGAACACGGCCATCTCGCGAAGGCCTGGGTGATCGGTGCGGCGCGACAGGGCAATCAGGTCCGTGTCGGTGTCGTGATCGATCCACAGCTGACACATGCCGGGCCCGAACGGCCCGTCGCGCATGACCGTGGGCGGGACCACATCCCAGCCGGCCGCGCGCGATACCGCGTAGGCCGCGACCTCCCGGCCCGCCAGCGTGCCCGTGGGGAAATCCCAGAGCGGCCGCTCGCCTGCGATCGGCTTGTACACGCAGGCGATTCTGTGATCCGGGGGGACGATCCCCCCCAGACCCCCCCTGCTTACGGGGGGGCTATCCGCCCCCCCGTGCCCCCCCGACCTGATCGTGCAGTACAGCGTCGCATTGGACGCATCAACCAGGCGTCCCTCGATCTCAAGCTTCCCGCTGACGAGCAGGTCGAGCGCCGCCTGCTCGCTGTCCTCGTCGCTGTCCTTGCGGTCCGGTCCGGACCTCCTCGGTTCAAGCATGGCCGGCGCGGTGACCGTTCTGCCGTGGGCAGACATGCCCGTCGGTATCCAGCGGCAGGCCGCACAGCGGGCACGGCGGCCGGCCCGCCTCGACGATCTTGGCGGCACGCTGGGCGAAGGCACGCGCGGCGCCCGGCGTGATCCGTACCCGCAGCACTCCCGGCCCGTCCGGGGGGAGGTCCTCGGCCAACGGCTCGACCGGCTCATCCGATTCTTCCTGCGCCTCGATGACGACCATGCCGCCGTCGCCGTCCCAGGCCAGGGCGATCGCGCCCACCCGGAAGTCTTCAAGCAGCGGCAGGTCGAGCGGCGCGTCGTCCTGCAGGCCCGCTGGCGCGGCGGCGGGTACTTCAGGCGACCCGCCGGTCCGCCTGAGCACCTCGTCCAAGAGCTCGTCGATGCGCTCGGCCAGCAGACTCACCTGGAATTTCTCCAGCACGACGCTGGTCACGCGATCGCTGGAAGTCGCCTGCAGGTAAAAAATCCGTTCCCCAGGCTGCCCGACCGCGCCGGCCACGAACCTGTCCGGCGGGTCATAAAAGTAGACCGGCATAATCCTATCCTCGCGTAACCGCCGACTGCTGGCGACCCGAAGGGGCCGAAGGGCTCGAAGGGGTCACCACGTCTGGCTGTCTGTTCTCGCCGTCGGCGTGCTGGGTACCGTTACCGGACGGCCCGCCGGAGCCCGGAGGCCCGGCATGGTCCGCGCCGCCGGTCCCTCCCCCGATCGCCGCATCGCTCTGTGCCCTACCAGCCGTCGCAGGGCCGCGACCGTGTCCATCGGCGCGGGGCATGAGGTCCTCCACTCCACCCCCTCTGTCGTTCATCCGGATCAGGAACGGCCGCATCGGCGTGTACCTGATCACGGTCAGCGAGCACGGGTCGGCCTGGATCCGCTGGCTCTGATCCAGGTGCAATCCCAGGCTATCGGCGACGATCGCCTTGATGACATCACCGTGCGAACAGATGAGATAGGTAGCGTCCCGGCCGAGATTGGCATTCCATTCCCGGATCGCGGACACCGCCCGGTGCTGCATGTCCGGCATCGACTCCCCGTCCGGACCAGGGAAGGTCACGGCGCTCGGGTGGGCTTGTACCACGCGCCACAACGGCTCGGCGGCCAGCTTGTTCAGCGGCTTGCCGGTCCAGTCCCCGTAGCGGCACTCGCCCACCCGGTCCTCGGTGAGGACCGGCTGGCCGTCCCTGGTGGCCGCGATCGCCGCCGCCGTCTGCTGGCAGCGTTCCAGCGGGCTGCTAACGATGGCGGCCAGCGGGAGCGGGGCCAGCCGGGCCGCGAGCGCCGCCGCCTGGGCCTGGCCTCGGTCATCAAGCGGGATGCCTGGCATCCACCCGGTCAGCACATGACCAGTCGTCGCGGTGAGCCCGTGCCGTACCAGCAGAACCGTCGTCACGTTTCTTGACTCTAGTCGGTTCGGTCTGTTTACCCGGAAGCCGCGGGCGCCTGCGGGTCATCTCGGAGGATGAACGTCACGGAACCGAACTCCACCCGATCCCCTCCCCGCACCGGGACGGTCTCGCGGACCAGCCAGCCGTTCAGCCGGGTGCCGTTGTGAGATCCCAGGTCGCTGAGCAGCCAGCCGTCACCGTTTCGCACCAGCTCAGCGTGCAGCCTGGACACCGACAAGTCGGACAGGCATAGATCGCAGTCGCGGGTTCGCCCGATGGTGAAGCGCCCGCCGCGGCCCGGCGGGAAGGAAAGCGGCGTCGGTGACACACCGGGCCCGTGCCAACCGGGCTCCGGTACCCGCTCGGGCCTGTGGGTCTCGGGCCTCTGGGTCTGGGGCCTCTGGGTCTGGGGCCTCTGGGTCTGGGGCCTCTGGGTCTCGGGCCTCTGGGTCTCGGGCCCGGGCTGATCCCTGTAGGTCGGCGTGTCAGGCGAGCCGCGGCCGTCGCCCCGAAGGGCGGCCTTGATCCGGGCGAGCAGCTCTGCGGGGCGGGCCCGCCGGGGCGGCAGGTCGGTGAACAACTTCTCCAGCTGGCCGCGGTTCCGCGCGGCCAGAGCGGTCTGCATACGGTACACAAACGTCTCGTGCGAGAGACGGCCCTCGACGAACTCATCCCTGAGCTCGTTGACCGCGTGGTCGCGATCCGCGTCGGAGACACGGAGGAATTCGGGCGTGGTGGGCGTGTCCGCCGTCGACCCTCCCATGAATGGAGTATCGGCATCATCCGCTCTGAGAGCAAGAGCATCCCGCAAATAGCCGCCGATCACCTGCCCGGTTCGATCCCTTGCTGGTGCGACGGGCCTTAGCTGGCGGTCACCGCCGGGGTACCCAAGGCCGGCCTCAGACGGCGGCGTCTGACATCGCCGCCCCTTCCGGCGCCCGAAGCGGGAAGTGGCAGGCGGCGAGGTGCCCGTCGGCCGTGAAGGGCCGTAGCGGTGGCTCCTCCGCGGCACACAGGTCCTGCGCAAACGGGCAGCGGGTGCGGAACCGGCAGCCTGACGGCGGGTCGATGGCCGACGGCAACTCCCCGGTCACGCCCTTCTGCTCCTTGCCACGCGACGCCAGCGGGTCGGCGACCGCGATAGTGTCGATCAGGCCTTTGGTGTAGGGATGGATCGGGCGGTAGTAGACGTCGTTGGCCGGCCCCACCTCGACTAGCTTGCCCAGGTACATCACGCCGATTGTCTCCGACATGTACCGCACGACGGACAGGTCATGGGAGATGAACAGGTAGGTCAGGCCCAGGTTGCGCTGCAGGTCCTGCATCAGGTTGAGGATCTGCGACTGGATGGACACGTCAAGCGCGGATACCGGCTCGTCGGCCACCAGCAGCTTGGGGTTCAGGATCAGGGCGCGCGCGAGGCCGAGGCGCTGCCGCTGCCCGCCGGAGAACTCGTGCGGGTAGCGCTCGACCGCTACCCGGGGCAGCCCCACCTGGTCCAGCATCGTGTCGATCTTGCCCTGCTGCTCACGCTTGCTGCCGACTCCCTGGATGGCCAGCGGTTCGCGCAGGATCGGGCCGACCCGCATCCTCGGGTCCATCGAGGCGTAGGAATCCTGGAACATGAGCTGGACCTTCGTGCTGCGCCGCCGCCGGTCCCTCCTGCCCAGCTTGACCAGGTCTTCGCCGTCCAGCGCGATTGTGCCGCTGCTCGCCTGCTCCAGGCCGACGATCAGCCGGCCGATCGTGGTCTTGCCGCAGCCTGATTCGCCGACCATGCCGAACGTCTTACCGGGCTGGATCAAGAAGCTGACGTTGGCGACCGCGCTGACGTCGCCGACCTTGCGCTGCAGCACCGCGCCGGACGTGACCGGGAAGTTCTTCACCAGGTGCTCGACCTGGAGCAGCGGCCCGCCGTTCGCCGTGACCTCGCCGGGCCGCGCGGCAGGAGCATGTTCTTCCGCAATCAGGCGGGCAGGCTCCGTGTCATCCGCGGCGCGGCCGACGGGGAAGAAGCACCGGTGGAGGTGATCCCAGCTATTTCCCTCCAGCGCCGGCTCGGTCTGCCTGCAGGCGTCCTGCGCGTAGCGGCACCTCGCGGCGAACTTGCATCCCGTCGGCGGCCTGGTCAGATCCGGTGGCTGACCAGGAATGTTGTACAGCCGGGCAGAGAGGTCAGCAGCCCTCTCCGGCAGCGCCTGGAACAGCGCCTCGGTGTAGGGGTGCCGCGGGTTACCGAACAGCCGCAGCGTGCTTGTGGTCTCCACGACCCGGCCCGCGTACATCACGGCCGCGCGGTCGGCACGGCCGGCGATGACGCCCAGGTCGTGGGTGACCAGGATCACCGCCATGCCCAGGCGCTTGCGCAGATCGTCGATCAGTTGCAGGATCTGCTTCTGGATCGTCACGTCCAGCGCGGTGGTCGGCTCGTCCGCGATCAGCAGCTTTGGCTCGCAGGCCAGCGCCATGGCGATCATGACCCGCTGGCGCATCCCGCCGGACAGGTGATGCGGGTAGTTCTTGATCCGCTCGGCCGGCCGGGGCATCCCGACCAGGCCGAGCACCTCGACCGCCCGGGCCAACGCCGTCTGCTTGTCCGCCCCGCGGTGCAGCCGGACCGTCTCGGCTATCTGGTCGCCGATCGTCATCGTCGGATTCAGCGAGGTCATCGGGTCCTGGAAGATCATCCCGACCTCGTTGCCCCGGACATGACGCATGTCGTCGTCGTTAAGGGAGGAGATCACCTGCCCGCCGAGTACAATCTGGCCGCTGGTGATGTGCCCGCCAGGCGGCAGCAGTTGCATGATCGACAGCGCGGTCATCGTCTTCCCGCAGCCGGACTCGCCTACGATGCCGAGACATTCGCCGGCCTCGACGGTGAGGCTGACGCCGTTGAGCGCGTAGACCGTAGCGCTGCGGAGCCGGATCTCGGTGTGCAGATCCTCAATCTGGAGCAGAGGTGCCATGCGTCCTCGTCACGGTGCGGGGAAGGGGATCAACGGGTAGCGGTGGCCGCGGCGCCAGGCTAGCGGCGCTGCAGACGGACCTCGACGGCATCGCGGAGACCTTCGCCGATCCACAGGATCGCGGTGATCACGATGACGATGCAGAGCCCAGCAGGAAGTATCAGCCACCAGTAGCCGTCGGACACGTACTGGACGCCGTTACTGAGCATCGCGCCCCAGTCCTGCTGCGGCGGCCGGATGCCCAGTCCGAGGTAGCTCAGCGCGACGATGAACGCGATGGCGTCGGCGACCTGGAAGGTGAGGTTGACCATGATGGTGCCAATCGCGTTCGGCGCGATGTGCCGCGTCACGGCCCGGGTACTGCCGCCGCCCATCACCTTCATCGCCTGCACGTAATCGCGCACCCGCAGCGTCAGCGCCTCGCCGCGGACCAGCCTGGCGGTGGTCAGCCACGACACCGCCCCGATGACCACGATCAGGACCTCCTCGGTCGGCGTGACCAGCGAGACGATCACGAGGAGCAGGAACAGCACCGGGATCGATAGCGCCGCGTCCACGATGCGCATCATGACCGCGTCCAGCGCCCCACCGAAGTAGCCGGCGATCGCTCCCCACATGACACCGACGATGGTGGCTAGGATGGCGGCCGCAATGCCCACTTCTAGCGAGATCTGCCCGGAGGTCATCAGCCGGGCGAGCACGTCGTTCCCGTTTGAGTCGGTGCCCAGCGGATGCCCGGCGCCTGGCGGCAGCGTCTCGTTGGCAAAGTCCACCACGGTCGTGTTGCCGTAGTAGACGTGCGGTCCGATGAAGCAGAACAGCACCATGGCCACGATGATGGCGACGCCTGCGACCGCGAGCCTGTTCTCCAGGAACACCTCGAGGCCCCGGCGGAACGCGCTGCGCGGCTTGGTCGCGGGCAGTATCCCGGCAGCGACCGCCGCCTCGCCCTCCGGCGCCGGGGCGATGGTGTCCACGTCCACGGTGTCCGGGATCAAGCCGGCCGTGGGAAGCGACGGGTCGGGCGATTCGGGCGGGACGTTCAGGATGCTCATGGCTTCACGTGTACCTCACCCGCGGGTCAAGCACCGCGTAGGTAATGTCCGCGAGTAGCGATCCGATGACCGTCGCCAGCGCGACGACCACGGTGATACCCAGCAGGGTCGGGTAGTCCTGCTTCTGCGCCTGCTGGTAGAACAGCAGGCCCATCCCCGGGTAGTTGAAGACCGCCTCGGTGATCAGCGCGCCGGACAGGATACCGGGCAGGCTCAGCCCGAGCAGCGTGGCGATCGGGATCAGCGAGTTGCGGAGCACGTGGCGGTACAGGATCCGCCGCTCGCTGGCGCCCTTGGCCTTGGCGGTCCGCACGTAGTCCTCGGTGAGGTTGTCCAGCACCGAGGAGCGCATGTACCTGCTGAACAGGGCGACGGTGATCAGCGTGAGCGTGGCGACCGGCAGGACCAGCGCGTTCAGGTTGCCGAGCACCGCGCCCACGCCATTGCCCTGCGGGCCTTCCGCGGGAAAGATCGGCCACTCGATGGCGAACACCAGGATCAGCAGGATACCGAGCAGGAACGACGGCATCGCGTAGAAGAGGGTCGAGGTGCCGTTGAAGAAGTGGTCGATGAACTTGTTGCGCCGCACCGCCTGGATCACGCCGACCGGGATGGCGATGATCAAGGCCAGGATGGTGGAGATGCCGACCAGGATGACCGACTTGGTCAGCCGGTTGGCGAGCAGCGAGGCGACGCTCTGGTTGAGGTTCCAGGAGTAGCCCAGGTTGCCCTGGGCCAGATGGCCCAGCCAGAGCAGGTACTGGGAGTACCAGGGCTTGTTGAAGCCGTAGGTATCGTCGAACAGCTTGATCTCGGCCGGATCGCGGTATGCGCCGGGGCCCATGATGGCAACGGCCACATTGCCGGGGATGGCCCGCAGCAGCGCGAAGGTCATCAGGGTGACAATCAGCAGCACGACGATCGCCTGCAGGACCCGGCGCACGATGAAGGTTGCCAACCGTCCTCCTTTCGCGTGAGGCCGGGAGTGCCGGCCGGACCCGGCACTCCCGGCATGATATGTCAGGTGGCCACGAGCGGTCACCTGCCGAAGCTGGTTACTTCACGAAGTACCAGTCCTCCGGGGTGAGGTTGAGCGTCACCTCCTGCGGAACAACGCCATGGAGGTTATTGGCGACTTCGGCGAGGTAGTAGACGGCGTTCGGCTGCCACATCAGCGGCAGCTGAGGCGCCAGGTAGTCCTGCCAGTTGTACATATAGGACAGGTTGCTGCTGGTCAGCGTCTGGTTGATGAGCGAGTCGTTGGTGGAGCTGCAGTACCCGCCGGAGTTGGCGATCGACCCGCACACGAACAGCGTCTCCCCGGTGGGCAGGTAGTCCGGGGAGAACGACCAGCCGCCGCCCCAGTCCGCCATGTCCCAGTTGCACGGGATCTTGGCGACAATGCAGTTGCCCGCGGCCAGCGCGGTCACCTGGTTGAAGGGCTTGGGCTCCAAGTTCAGCTTGATCCCCAGCGCCAGCGCGTTGGACTGCAGCTCGGTCAGCTCTGATTCGAGCCAGGCGGCTCCGGTCGCGTACGGGAAGTTGAAGTTCAGCGTGGTGCCCTTGGTGATTCCCGCGCCGCACAGGCTCGGGTTGGCGCAGGTGGTCGTCCCGCCCGGGACCACCGTCCAGCCGTGGCTGGTCAGCAGGCTCTTAGCCTTGGTCGGGTTGTACGGGAACGGGTCGCCCTGCTTGCCGGTGGCAGACAGGAAGGGGGTCACCGGGTTGCTGCCGACCGGGCCGACCGTGACGGTGCCGTAGCCCCGCAGCGGCCCGGCGATCACCGCAGCCTGGTTCATCAGGTAGGCCAGCGCCTGCCGGAAGTACAGCTGCTTGATGACGGCCGCGTGGTCGGACACGGTGGACTGGAAGTTCACCGTGTAGTAGTTGATCCCCCAGGCGTACAGCGGGGCCAGCGTGTAACTGCTCGCCAGCGGGTTAGCGCCCACCACCGCGTTGGCCGGCTTGGCCGGAAGGTCCTCCTCCGGGACGTAGCCCACGTCGAGCTTGCTGCTGGAACTCGGCGACCGCAGCACGTCGTACTCGGCGGAGTCGGTGGTGAACGGCACCTCCTGGAACGCGGCCAGCTTCGGCTTGACCGGACCGGAGTAAGACTTATTCGGCACGAACGTAACGTGCCCGTCGGCGTTGAACGCGCTCAGCTTCCACGGCCCGTCCACGATGGACCACAGCGGCGAGGACACATAGCCACTCAGGTTCTTGGACTGGGAGTCGAGATAACTGTAAACCGCCGCGCAGTCGCTGACCGTGGTGGCGCAGCTGCTTGGCCCGGACGCGGTCCGGTCCCACGCGGCCGGCATCGGGGTGACCTGGCTCAGGTCGTTGTACACCAGCCAGGTCGGCGAGTAGGCCTTGTCCATGGTAAAGGTCAGCTCGGTCGGGCTGACCACCTTGATGTTCTTGATTATGGTGTTCGGGAACCCGGTGTAGGCGCCGTAGTCGGTGGCGCCGACCGCCTGCTCCATGTTCAGCCAGAACACCACGTCCGTCGCGGTCACCGGGGTGCCGTTGGACCACATGTACGGCTTCAGCGTGATGGTCACGTTATTGCCGCTGAACGTCGGGTAGTTGGCCAGGCTCAGCGAGGGGTTAAGGGTGGGCTGGCTGCCGTCGCCGAACCAGTACAGCGGCCGGTACATCAGGAACGAGAACTGGTCGATGTTGCTCACGCTGATGTAGGCGCTGCTGGTGAACGGGAAGATGTAGTTGGGTGTGTCCGATGGCGGCTCCGCCCAGGTTGCCGTGCCGCCCGTGACCGGCGTGCCGGCGGTGGAAGCGCTGCTGCTGCTACCGCTGCTGCTGCTGCTGCAGGCGACGAGCGTGGTGATGCTCGCTGCCGCGATGGCTAGCCCCGCGATGGTCTTGCTCCGGAACCTCATCGGCCCTCCCTCCTCACGCTGTTGGCGCCTTTGGTCCGTCCTGGGGTCATCAGCTTGTCGCCCTTCTCTCTATGTTTAACCGGTGATCCGCTCCGCCACCGTCGCAGGCACTGGGTCGCAATCCCCACCGGCTACGGCCCGTCTCCCCGGCGCATCCGCATCGGCTCAGCGCGAGCCAACTGGTCAACGACCGGTGTTATGAGTTAGCGAAAGCGTAAGTTCCACAGTGCATCGATCTCTCGCCAACAATGTCACAACTTGCCATCAATCCCGTGACAGTAGCCTCCCACCATGCCCCGTGAGCATCCGGATATTGCGGAATCTGCACGCTGTCGTTAACTTTCGTCCCATGAGCCCCAGAGGGCTAGGCAGCCTGAAGGCTTGCCGCCGGAGGGCCGTCTCGCCGCAAAATCTCCGCTCGCAGCCGCCCCGCCGCTAAGAACATTAGGTGGCCGACTCCCAAGTACTACCTCCGATATGACCGTGCCGTGGCTCGTGCTGGTGACTACAGAGCGTAGCTTCTTGGCGATGTGTAGACAGGTCACTACGCTGAGCGACCGCGCCGAGCCGGAAATACCGGCCAGCACGGCACGAACGGCCGAGTTGCCTGCTGAAATACCAGTACTCCCCGGCGCACAAATCAATAGCCGCGAATAACAAATCGGCCATCAATGCATAACACCTCGAAAACGGTCGGCGGCGATTCTCACTTGAAGATAACGGTGCGGCGGCCGTGCAGCAGGACGCGATGCTCGGCATGCCAGCGCACCGCCCGGGCCAGGGCGACCCGCTCGGCGTCACGGCCGATCGCCACGAGGTCTTCCGGGCTGTTCGCGTGGTCCACCCGAGCGACTTCCTGCTCGATGATCGGGCCCTCGTCAAGGTCCGTGGTGACGTAGTGCGCGGTCGCGCCGATCAGCTTCACGCCATGCGCGTGCGCCTGGTGGTATGGCCTCGCTCCCTTGAAGCTGGGCAGGAACGAATGGTGGATGTTGATGATGCGGCCCGTCATCTTGGCGCACAGTTCCGGTGACAAGATGCGCATGTAGCGGGCCAGCACCACGAAGTCGATGTTGAGCTCGCTGACCAGATCGAGCACCCGGCCTTCGGCGCGCTGCGTGGACAGCGGCTCGCTGTCCACCGGTACATGCTCGAACGGCACGCCGTGCGCGGCCGCGAGCGGCGCCAGGTCGTCGTGATTGCCGACGACCAGCGGTATGTCGATGGGCAGCGACTCCGCCGCCCGCCGGTACAGCAGGTCGTTCAGGCAGTGGCCGGCTTTGGACACCATGATCAGCACCCGCGGCAGGACCGCGGTGTCGCGCAGTTCCCATTCCATGCCGAACTCGGCCGCGACCGGGGTGAATCCGGAGTGGAGGTCGGCGGCCGAGGGGGGTGCCGGAGGCATGGTCTCCACGTGCACCCGCATGAAGAACCGGCTCGACCCCGGTCCGGTCCGGTCCGCGAACTGCTGGCTGTCGAGCACGTTGCAGCCCGCCTCGTGCAGGTAGGCGGCGACGGCGTGCACGATCCCCACCCGGTCCGGGCAGGAAAGGGTGAGAACGAACTCGGCCATCAGGCACCTATCGCGTGCACGCCGCCGTCGACGTGGACGATCTCGCCGGTGGTGGCGGGGAACCAGTCGGAAAGCAGCGCCACGCAGGCCCGCGCGGTCGGTTCCGGATCGGTGATCTTCCAGCCGAGCGGCGCCCGGCTGGCCCATACGTCCTCGAACCGCTCGAACCCGGGTATGGACTTGGCGGCCATGGTGCGCAGCGGGCCGGCCGCCACTAGGTTGACCCGCACGCCGCGGGCGCCCAGGTCGCGGGCGAGGTACCGGGCGCAGGACTCGAGCCCGGCCTTCGCCACGCCCATCCAGTCGTAACCTGGCCAGGCCACGCTCGCGTCGAAGTCCAGCCCCACGACCGATCCGCCGCCGCCCATCAGCGGCAGCGCCGCCATCGTGATCGCCTTCAGCGAGTACGCCGAGACCTGCAACGCGGTCGCGACGTCGGGCCACTTGGTGTGCAGGAAGTTGCCGCCAAGGGCCTCCTCCGGGTTCGCGTACGCGATCGCATGCAGCACGCCGTCCAGGCCGTCCACATGTTCGGAGACCCGCTGCGCCAGGGAGGCGAGGTGGTCATCGCTGGTCACGTCGAGCTCGAGGACCGGCGGCGGCGAAGGCAGCCGCCTGGCGATCCGTTCCACCAGGCTCAGCCGACCGAACCCGGTCAGCACCACGGTTGCGCCCTCCTGCTGGGCCACCCGCGCGACGTGAAACGCGATCGAGGCGTCCGTGATGACCCCGGTGACCAGGATCCGCTTACCGGCCAGGATTCCCATCAGAACCTCTTTCCCTGGGGACCAGCTCAGTGTCCCATTCCGAGCCCGCCGTCCACCGGGACTATGGCGCCGGTGATGTACGCCGCGTCCTGGCCGGCCAGGAACGCCACCGTGGCAGCCACCTCGTCCGCGGAGCCGTACCGGCCGAGCGGGACCGCGGCCATGATCGCGGCCTTCCTGGCCTCCGGCAGGCCCGCCGTCATGTCGCTGTCCACGAAGCCGGGCGCGACGACGTTCGAGGTGATGCCGCGCGAACCGAGCTCGCGCGCCAGCGATCTGGCCAGGCCGACGAGCCCGGCCTTGGACGCAGCGTAGTTGGCTTGCCCGGCCGAACCGTACAGGCCGACCACGGAGGAGATGAAGATCAGGCGACCGCGGCGCATCTTCATCATGGGCCGCACGGCACGCTTGGCCACCCGGTAGGCGCCAGTCAGGTTGGTATCCAGAACCGCGCCGAAGTCGTCCTCGCTCATCAGCGCGAGCAGCTGGTCGCGGGTCACGCCCGCGTTGGCGACCAGGACCTCCACCGGGCCCTGCTCCGCCTCGACAGAACCGAACGCCGCATCGACGGACGCCGCGTCCCGAACCTCGCAGCGAACCACCGTCAGGTCTTCCACCGGCTCGCCCGAGCGTGAAGTCACCGTGACGCTATCGCCGCCGCTGGCCAGCCGCCGGGCAATGGCCAGCCCGATACCGCGGTTCCCACCGGTCACCAGTACAGAACGCCCCACGTTCGCCCCTTTCTCAGGCCACCTGAGGGTACCGCAGGGGCGGATGCGGGTGAGATAGACTCACGGCGCGTGGATGACCATCGCCCGGGAATTGACCCGGAATTCACCGCCCTGCCGCTGCGTGACCTGGCCGACGCGGCCCTCGCACAAGCCAAGAGCCTCGGCGCCCAGCACGCCGACTTCCGCGCCGAACGCATCAGGCGTCAGCACATCGGCTTGTCCGACGGCAACCCGCAGACCCTGATCGACGCGGATGACTCCGGCCTGGCCGTTCGGGTCATCGTGGACGGAACGTGGGGCTTCGCCTCGGCGGTGGACCTCACCCCGGACGCGGCGGCGCTAGCAGCGCGGGAGGCCATCGAGGTCGCCAAGGTGGCCGCGGCCATGAACACCGAACCCATCGAGCTCGCCCCCGAGCCCCCTTACGGCGACGTGACCTGGGTGTCGGCATACGAGATCGACCCGTTCACGGTCAGCGCGGCGGACAAGGTGGCCTTGCTGGCGCAGTGGAGCAACACCCTGCTCGCGCACCCTGCCGTCAGCCACGTCGACGCCTCGCTGCAGCAGGTGCGGGAGTGCAAGTTCTACTCCGACGGCGCGACCACGGCGACCCAGCAGCGGGTCCGGCTGCAGCCCGCCCTCACCGCCGTCGCGATATCGGACGATGGCAGGTTCGACACCATGCGGACGCTGGCCCCGCCGACCGGGCGAGGGTACGAATTCCTGATCTCACCGGGGCCGCGGGAAGGACCCGGCTGGGACTTCGAGGCCGAGCTGGCCGAGCTGCCGGACCTGCTCGCAGCTAAACTCCAGGCCCCCACAGTCGAGCCTGGCCACTATGACCTGGTGATCGACCCGTCCAATCTGTGGCTCGTCATCCACGAGTCGATCGGGCACGCCACCGAGCTCGACCGTGCCCTGGGCTATGAAGCTGCCTACGCGGGTACCTCGTTCGCCACCCTGGACAAGCTCGGCAGCCTGCGGTACGGATCGGGGGGCATGCACGTCACCGGCGACCGCACCACACGGCACGGCCTGGCCACCATCGGCTACGACGACGAAGGCGTGGCCGGCCAGTCCTGGGACCTGATCACGGACGGCATCTTGTCCGGGTACCAGCTTGACCGGCGGATGGCCTTGCTTAAGGGTTTCGGGCGCTCGAACGGGTGCGCGTTCTCCGACGGGCCCGGCCACATGCCGCTGCAGCGGATGGCGAACGTGTCGCTGCAGCCCGCGGCCGGCGGCCCGTCCACCGAGGACCTCATCGCCGGAGTGGACGACGGGATCTACATCCTGGGCGACAAGAGCTGGTCGATCGACATGCAGCGGTACAACTTCCAGTTCACCGGCCAGCGATTCTTCAAGATCTCCCACGGCAGGCTCGCCGGCCAACTGCGCGACGTCGCCTACCAGGCCACCACCACCGATTTCTGGGGCTCGATGGAGGCCGTCGGCGGCCCGCAGACCTACGTGCTCGGCGGCGCGTTCAACTGCGGCAAGGGCCAGCCCGGCCAGGTCGCCCCGGTCAGCCACGGCTGCCCGGCCGCCCTGATGCGCGGCGTGCGGATCCTCAACACGGCAGAAGAAGGGGCGACATGACCACCGGCAGCGGATATTCCCCCCAGGAAACCGTCGAGCGGGCCCTGGCCGCCGCCCGCAGCGACGACTGCGTCGTGATCGCGGAAGAGACCTCGGGCGCCAACCTGCGCTGGGCCGGCAACACGCTCACCACCAACGGAGTGTCTGCCTCCCGCCAGCTCACCGTGATCGCCATCAACCGGCACGGTCACGGGCCCAAGGAGGCCTCGGCTGGCGTCGTATCGCGGGCCGGCGTCCGCCCCGACCAGATCGAGGACGTGGTCCGTCAGGCCGAGCACGCCGCCGCCGAGGCCACGCCCGCCGAGGATGCGAATGAGCTGGCCGGACCGGATCAGGCTGGATCGTTTGGTTTGAAAAACACAGATCAGCCAGGATGGGACTCCCCTCCTGGCCGAACCGAAATCGGTGTGCTGCGGGATTTCGCGGCCACGCTCGGTGAGACTCTGCGCGCCGCCCAGACCGCGGGAAGAAAGCTATACGGGTTCGCCGAGCACGAGCTGACCAGCACGTTCCTCGGCACCTCGACCGGGGTGCGGCAGCGGCACGATCAGCCCACCGGGCGGGTCGAGCTGAACGCGAAATCCGCCGACCTGGAGCGGTCGGCATGGACGGGCGCGGCGACCCGGGACTTCACCGAAGTGGACGTCGCCGGCCTCGCCGCCGGGCTCGCCGTCCGCCTCGACTGGGCGAAGCGCACCATCTCGCTGCCCGCCGGACGGTACGAGACGCTGCTACCGCCTACGGCGGTCTCCGACTTGCTCACCTACCTCTACTGGTCGGCCGGGGCCAAGGAGGCGGCGGAAGGGCGGACGGTGTTCAGCAAGCCTGGCGGCGGGACGCGGGTCGGCGAGCGATTGTCCGCACAGCCCGTGACGCTGTCCAGCGACCCGCGGGCATCGGGACTGGCCTGCGCGCCGTTCGTGATCGCGCACGCGTCCGGACCAGACTCCTCGGTGTTCGACAACGGCCTCCCGCTGAGTGCGACCTCGTGGATCAGCGAGGGCTCGCTGGCGGCCCTGATCTCCTCGCGGCACTCGGCCGAGGTCGCCGGGCTGCCGGTCATGCCCGCCATCGACAACCTGACCTTCGCCACCTCAGCCACCGCCCCGCCGGCGCTTGAGGACATGATTGCCTCCACCGGGCGCGCCCTGCTGCTGACCTGCCTGTGGTACATCCGCGAGGTTGACCCGCAGACCCTGCTGCTCACCGGGCTCACCCGGGATGGCGTCTACCTGGTGGAAGACGGCGAGGTCGTCGGCGCGGTCAACAACTTCAGGTTCAACGAGTCACCGGTCGGCATGCTCGGACGACTGCTCGAAGTCGGCGCCACAGTGCCGACGTTGCCGCGCGAATGGGGCGACTACTTCAATCGCAGCGCGATGCCTCCGGTGCGGGTCGACGGCTTCAACATGTCCTCGGTGAGCCAGGCCAGCTGACCGCGGAGCTCACCCGGACGCGGCTCGCGCCGGTTTGGCGGGTAGGCATACCGTGGAGGGGTGAGGATAAGCCATTCCCGTCGGCAAGAGTCAGTGCACCTGGTAACGCAGGCGCGACGGTCGATGTCTGACGACATCGCCTACCGGCAGCGCAGGTACCTGCTGATGATGGGCATCCGCGCACTCTGCTTCGTAATAACCGTGGTCCTGTTCACCAATCACTTCGGCTGGCTGGCCGCCATACCCGCTCTCGGCGCCATCTTCATTCCCTATTTCGCGGTGGTGTTCGCCAACGGCGGCCGTGAGCCAGACAACACCCGGGGCTTCATGGAGTACCAGCCGAACGTGCCCGCGACCCGCGACCCGGCGGGGCCGCCGCAAGCAAACGGGGGAAACGCCCGCTCGGCGCCGCCACGTTCAGATGATAACTTATCTGCTTCGTGATTGGCCTGCTCAGCGGCGTCCGGAGATCTCCTCGCAATTGGGTCTTGACACAACCGGGGGCGTTTCCGTGTAACATTCATATCGGTGCTCTGGTCCCCCGTCGGGGCACCACTGCCGGCGTTCCGGGCCCCCGTCGGAACGCCGATGCACGCGACGCCGGGTGGTTTGCCCCCGTAGCCACCCGGCGTCGCCCTATGCTCGCCGCCCTTTAGGGGCGGCTTCGGCGGGGGCTCGCAGTGCTTTTCCGGGGGGACGACCCCCCGGACCCCCCGCGTGGCTCACTCTTGGTGAGACGTCTCTTCGTTGGCCTGGGGGGCGTCTCTTCGTTGGCCTGGGGGGCGTCTCTTCGTTGGCCTGGGGGTCTCTTCGGGCTGGGGGCGTCTCTTCGTTGGCCTGGGGGGCGTCTCTTCGTTGGGCTGGGGGCGTCTCTTCGTTGGGCTGGGGGCGTCTCTTCGTTGGGCTGGGGGCGTCTCTTCGTTGGGCTGGGGGCGTCTCTTCGTTGGGCTGGGGGCGTCTCTTCGTTGGGCTGGGGGCGTCTCTTCGTTGGCCTGGGGGCGGGGATGCGGGCTTCGGGGATGGGTTTGTATATGGGATACGGAAGGGTATTGGCGGGGGGCGTTTGATGTTCTTTAGCGGAGCCGGGTGGGCGGATAGGAGCAATCAGTAAGGGCCCGGGTTGTGCGCAGAGCGCACAACCAAAGGTGGGACGCTCGTGATTGTTGGTTTGTTTCGTTATAGCAAGCAAAACTGCCGAATGATCAGCAGGTGCTTACTACTTAACGACTCCGGTAACACATTGCATACAAGCCTGTTATTCGGTCTTGCGGAACTCGGCTATGGCTATAGCGAGCATCACCAAGCCCATCGCGCCGACCATGGCCACCGATAGGCCAATGGGAACCAGCCAGCCGCCCCAGGTAACGCCGGGGCTAAGTGCCTTCACAGCCACCGGGCTGACCGACAGGTGAGCGAACACCGCGTGCCGCATCGGATCGACAATGTAGGTGAGCGGATCGATGCGGGTCAGCACGGTCAGCCAGGTCGGCAGCCCGTTCAGCGGGTACAGGGCGCCGGACAGGAAGAACAGTGGCAACACGAGCAGCTGAGTAAGCGCCATGAACGCCTGGATCTGCTTGATCCGGGCCGCCATCATCACGCCGAACGCGGTGAGCGTAAAGGCCAACAGCAGCAGCTCCCCCACCAGGGTCAGCAGCAGTACCGGGTTGTACGGCACGTGCGCGACGCCGGCCAGGGCCAGGAAGATGATCCCCTGGAACGTGGCGACCGTAGCGCCGCCCAGGCACTTGCCGACCACGATGGCCCACCGGTGCACCGGCGCGACCAGCATCTCGCGCAGGAACCCGAACTCGCGGTCCCACACGATCGACGCGGCCGAGAAGATCGACGTGAACAGCACCGACATGGCGAGGACACCCGGGTAGATGAACGTCTTGAAGTCCACTCCAGAGGGCAGGCCGTGGGAGGCGAGCCCGGACAGCCCGGTCCCGAGCACGAACAGGAACAGGACCGGCTGCACCAGCGAGGTGACCGCCCGAAGCCGGTCGGTGCGGAACCTGATCAGCTCGCGTCGCCAGACGATGCTGACCGCGCGCAGGTCGGCGCGGATGCTCCGCTCGGGGACCGCGACCCGGATGAGCTCGGTGAGATCCCGCTCCTGCGCCTCGATCGCGTCCTGGTCCTGGTCCGAAATGCCCTTGGCCGCGATGTCCTTGGCGGGGATGTCTTTGGTCGCCATGGCTACCTCCTGCCGAACCGCGTCGCGATCATCCGGTTACGGTCACCGACGGTCGCCTCGGCATCGCGGATGGTCTTACCCGTATAGGACATGAACACATCGTCGAGCGACGGCCGCGACACGCTCACCGAGCGGATGCCGATCGGCATCTCGGCGAACAGCCGGGGCACGAAGTGCTCGCCCGACTCCACCGAGAACGTCACGAGCCCCTCGTGCATCGCCGCCTCGATACCGAATACCTCGGCTAGCGAGCGGATCGCCGCCTGATCATCCTCGGTGCTGATCTGCACCCGGTCCTTGCCGATGGAAGCCTTTAGCGCTTCCGGTGTATCGATCGCCACGATCTTCCCGTGGTCGATGATGGCGATCCGGTCGCAGTGCTCCGCCTCGT
This sequence comes from uncultured Actinomycetes bacterium, assembly GCA_963758795.1. Taxonomy (GTDB): domain Bacteria; phylum Actinomycetota; class Actinomycetes; order Streptosporangiales; family Streptosporangiaceae; genus Palsa-504. The sequence continues at coordinate 653,231 of CAVWXG010000012.1, read as the reverse complement.
CCATGTAATGCGTGGTGAGGAAGATCGTGATGTCCTCGCGCTTCTTCAGCTCGTTGACGTACTCCCAGATCGATACCCGGGTCTGCGGGTCAAGCCCCACCGTCGGCTCGTCGAGAAACAGCACCCGCGGTGCGTGCAGCAGGCCGCGGGCGATCTCCAGGCGTCGCTTCATGCCGCCTGAGTAGGTGGCGACCACGCCGCCCCGCCGGTCCCACAGCCCCACCATCTCGAGCACCTGACGCAGCCGCGGCGCGAACGCCGCCTTGGGCACCCCGTACAGGTCGGCGTGAAAGCGCAGGTTCTGCTCCCCGGTCAGATAGCTGTCCAGCGTGGTGTCCTGGAACACCAGGCCGATGTTCCGGCGTACGGTGTCCCGCTCCCGGACGACGTCGTGACCCGCGACCCTGGCGGTCCCCGAGGTGGGGTCCGCCAGGGTGCACAGGATCTTGATGGTGGTGGACTTGCCAGCGCCGTTCGGTCCCAAAAAGCCGAACGTCTCGCCGGCGGCGACCTCGAAATCGATGCCGCGGACGGCATCGATCTCGCCGTACCTCTTGGTCAGCTGGCTGACCGAGATCGCCGGAGTCACCCTTGCGTGTCCTCCCCCGCTTCCTCGCCGTCTGAAGCGAGAATACGGTACAGGGCCCGGCGGGTATCGGCCAGGATCTTGCCCGCCTGGGCGACCTGGGCCGAGGAGCCAGCCTGGGCGACCTGCGATACGGCCACCATGACCTGCTTGATCGTGCTCCGCAGCTGGACCTCGGCGTCGCCGACGCTGCCGGTAACGGCGTCCCAGGACGCCCTGAGCTCGTCGGCGTGCTCGGTGACGTATGCCTGGCCTTCCTCGGTCAGCGTGTACATCCGGCGCCGGTCTTCGCCAGCCTCTTCCCGCTGGGTCTTGATCAGGGCCTCGTCCTCAAGCTGCTGCAGCGCCGGGTACACCGACCCCGCACTCGGCCGCCAGACGCCCTCGGTGCGCGCGCCGATCTCCTGGATGATCTGGTAGCCGTTCCACGGCTGGCCTTCGGCCAGCAGGTCCAGGATCGCGGCCCGCACGTCACCGCGCCGGACGCGCGGCCCACGGCCGCCGAACCGCGGCGGCCCGAACGGCCCCCCGCGCATCCCGAACTCGAACGGCCCACCCGGGCCGCCAGGGAACGGGCCGCCACGGCGACTGCGCTCCCGTCCGTGTCCCCGGGGACCACCACGGCGCTCCCGCGGATCTTGCGGGCCTCCCCATGCTTCGTTATGCATTGTGATACTCCTTTGTGTGGTTCTAGATCGCTTCTCGATCCTTACCGTTAGGTCAACGATATATCGACGAGAATATTCCTGCAAGTCCCGGGCTCAAGTTCTTTCTGCCGAACGACCCGCGCTAGGCAGCCGCAGCCCAGCTGTTGCCCAACTGTTGCCTCACCCTCCCGCCCAGCCCCAAGCCCCAGCCTCTCCACCCCCCGATCGCCTCTCTAGCCCCGCCAGCCCCGCAGCCCTGGCAGGCCCGGCAGCCCTAGCAGGCCCGGCAGCCCTAGCAGGCCCGGCAGCCCTGGCAGGCCCGGCAGCCCTGGCAGCCTCGCCAGACCCGACAGGAACTTTCGCACCCTCACCCACCCCCAACCTGGCCCCGGCCACCCGCAGGCCGCGCCGCCCACCGCACCGATGGAACATTGGGCCGCACTGGACCGGCCCTGTGTTCCATCGGTATGGTCCGATCACGCCGCGGCAGCACCTGGTGTGGGGCTTTTAGGGCGGTTTAGGATATTTTGGCGGTTGGCGGATGGATGTCCGGAGGCGGCGGCCCGGCGGGTCCGCCGGAAGGATGCCGACCGGGTGCCGCCGGCGCCGCCCAGGGAGCCGGAACGGGCCAGCGGCCAACCCGGCGGTGGCCTCGGAACCCGCCTGGGACAGACCTGACCTCTGAACGCACGGACCGCCAGGAGCAGACGAACACCACCCGAGCGCTCCCGAGCGCTCCCGCGCGGGCGCGTCAGGGGTAGATGGGGAGGGTGTACTCGCGGCGGATGCTGTTGCCGAGGCGGGAGATGTCCGCGCCGTATACATGCATGGAGATGGCCACGTCGTCACCGGTGTTGCGCACCCGGTGGATGTCACCGGGCGGCGCGAAGCCGGACACGGTCCCGGCCGGACTCAGGTTGCGGGCGGTGACCTTGAGTGCGCATCCGTCGTCGGTCAGCGCGAAGATCTCCTCGTACTCACGTCCCTGCAGCACGCCGGTCACGCACCAGGCCACATGGTCATGAATCACCGTCTGCTGGCCCGGCAGCCAGACCATTGCGGAGACCGAGAACGAGCCGTCCTGCTCGGCGCAAAGCAGGTGGCTCTGATAGCAGGCAGGGTCCCCGCGCCGCAGCGACGAGGGAAGGAGGACCGCCGGGTCGGGCAGGTTGCCGCGCAGGACGCCGACTATGCGATCGGCGGTGTGCTGCCAGCCAAGCCCGCGGCGGACTTCGCCGCGGATCGCCCGCACGACGTTGTCCGGACATGTCCCTGCTGGCACCGCCCGGTCGGCTTTGCTGCTCGGTGCGGCTTTATCCGTGCTGGTCAGCGGCATGACGCCTCCTCTACGCTCTCAGGTTAGCGATCATCCGCGCCCCGGCACCAATGCCAATGGATATCTCAACGCATTGGCAACGTTGATCAATGGATTCGTGCTCATGCACCCACAGTCCGGCCTGGCGATAGCTGACCAGAGGCTGCGGACGGACTCCGATTCGGCGGCGCGGTGATCGGGTGAAACTAGTCAGCGACGGCGGAGTAGGCGACTACGCCACGGCGCATCGCGTCGATCGCGGAGCGGGCGGTCGCGGCCACGGTGCGCGATACTGACGGGGCCAGCGGGTCCACCGGGGCTGACGGGTCCGGTGACGGGGTCTTCGGGTCGGCGGGGGTGGCGGAAGCGATCTGGTCGAGGAGGTCTAGCAGCTGCTTGACGGACCGGACGAAGTCGCCGGGGGTCAGATCGGGTGACTCGTCGAGTACCTTTTCCAGCCTCGCTCCTCGCGCCCAGCGGTACGCGGCCCAGGCGAAGCCGAGGTCGGGTTCGCGCAAGAACGACAACTCGTTGTCTTTCTCCAGCTGATCGAGTTCGCCCCAGGTCCTGATCGTGGCGGCGAGCGCCTCGGGCACCGGGCCCTTGGGCAGCCTGGGCGGCTGAGCGTCGTCGGCCTGCCGGGACTCGAACGACAGGGTGGACACGCAGGCCGCGAGTTCGGCCGGGGACAGGCCGTCCCACAGGCCGCGGCGCAGGCATTCGGCGGCCAGCAGGTCGAGCTCGCTGTACAGCCGGGCCAGCCGCTGCCCGTCGGGGGTGACCGTGTCGCCGTCCAGGTAACTGAGTCGCTCCAGCACGCAGCAGACGCGGTCGAAGGTGCGGGCGATCACGTGCGAACGGTCGGCCACCCGGCGCTCCAGCGCCTCGGTCTCGCGCCGCAGCCGCATGTAACGTTCCGCGTACCGAGCGTGGTCCTCCCGCTCTGGGCAGTCATGGCACGGGTGCCGCCGCATCCGGCGTCGCAGCTCGGCCACGTCGTCGGCGAAGTCGGGATCCCCTCCCGGAGTCGGGATCCCTCCCGGAGTCGGGATCCCTCCCGGAGTCGGGATCCCTCCCGGAGGCATTGAGTACCCTCGGGCCCGCACTCTCCAACCGGTTCCGCAACGTAGCCGCGAGATCCTTGCGGTGCTGCGGAGAGCGGGGGCTGAACGACCCGGGAATCCGTATCCGGTCGATGACCTCGGCCGGCACCGGAAAATCTGCCACGGCCAGCCGCTTGACCTGCCGGCCCTCGGTCAGTACCAGCGGGCCCGGTCCGGCGAAACCCGTGAACGTCCGGTCATCAGCGGCGTGGCTGCCTTGCGCCCGGCCGTTGCCCGGATGACCCCGGTAACCCCCATGGCCCTGGCGGCCGTTGCCGCCGTCACTCCCGCGGGCCGAATGCAGGCCCGGCTGCAGGACCACGGCCAGGCCGGCCCGCCGGCCGCCCGGCACCCGGATGATGTCACCGGGGCGCAGCTGCGAGAGCGACCTGGCGGCTTCCGCCCGTCGAGAGGTGGCACGGGCTCGGGATAGATCCCGTTCTCGTTCCGACAATGATCTTCTTATCTGGGCGTACTCGGCGAAATCACCTTTCTCGCACGTCATCGCGGCGGCCAGTTCGGCCATCGCCTGACGGTTCTTGCGCAGGAGCCTGGTCAGCCCGACCACGCCGCGATCGGCCTGGAACTGGGCGAAGGAGGACTCGAGCAGGGCGGAGGCCCGGGCCCGCCCGGCCCAGCCGGTCAGGTTGACGGCCATGTTGTAGGAGGGCCGGAAGCTCGAATTGAGCGGATAGGTACGGGTGCTGGCCAGGCCCGCGACCGCGCCGGGATCCATCCCCGGCTGCCACAGCACGACCGCGTGCCCCTCCACGTCGATACCGCGCCGTCCGGCGCGCCCGGTCAGCTGGGTGTACTCCCCCGCCGTCAGGTTCGCGTGGGTCTCGCCGTTCCACTTGTCCAGCTTCTCGATGACCACGGTCCTGGCCGGCATGTTGATGCCGAGGGCGAGCGTCTCGGTCGCGAACACCGCGCGGACCAGCCCGGCCGCGAACAGTTCCTCAACCACTTCCTTGAAGGCGGGCAGCATGCCCGCGTGGTGTGCGGCGATCCCCCGCCGCAGTCCGGCCAGCCATTCGCCGTAGCCCAGGACGGCGAGGTCGTCGCGCGGGATGTCCGCGGTGCGGCGTTCGGCGGTCCGCTGGATGACCTCGGCCTCTTCGGGCGTGGTCAGCCGCAGGCCGGCGTGCAGGCACTGCTCGACGGCGGCGTTGCAGCCGGCCCGGCTGAAGATGAACGTGATCGCGGGCAGCAGCCCGCTGGCGTCCAGGCGCGCGATGACGTCGGGCCGGTACGCCTGCGGGAACCGGCGCGGTCGCCTCCCGCCCCGGACCGGCCGGCCGGGGGCCTTGCGCTCGATCCAGGTGTCCCGCTGGGCCACCCGGAGCAGCTCGGGGTTGACGCGGGTGTGCTGATCGTCGGTGAACAGGTCGTAGAGCCGGTTCCCGGCCAGCACGTGCTGCCACAGCGGCACCGGACGCTGCTCGTCCACGATGACCGCCGTACCGCCGCGGACCTGATCCAGCCACTCGCCGAACTCCTCCGCGTTGCTCACCGTCGCGGACAGCGCCACCACCCGCACCGATTCGGGCAGATGGATGATCACCTCTTCCCAGACCGCGCCGCGGGAGGCGTCCGCCAGGTAGTGCACCTCGTCCAGGACGACGTAACCCAGGCCCGCCAGCGCCGTCGAGCCGGTGTACAGCATGTTGCGCAGCACCTCGGTGGTCATCACCACCACCGGCGCGTCGGAGTTGATGCTGTTATCCCCGGTAAGCAGCCCCACCGTCTGGCTGTCGTAGCGGCGGACGAGATCGGCGTACTTCTGGTTGGACAGCGCCTTGATCGGCGTGGTGTAGAAGCACTTGCGGCCCTGGGCCAGCGCCAGGTGCACCGCGTACTCGCCGACCACCGTCTTGCCCGAGCCGGTGGGCGCGGCCACCAGCACACCGCTCCCGCCGCCGAGCGCACCGCAGGCGGCGACCTGGAAGTCGTCGAAGTCGAACTCGTAGAGCGCGCGGAAGGAAGCGAACTCCCAAGGGGAGTCCGGGGGGATGGGTCCCCCCGGGAGCGGGGGGGTCTGGGGGGGCTTTTGGGTTCGTCCCCCCGGGCTAGCACCGCGGAACGAGGCGTACCGATCCCCCGGAGTGGTCATGGATTCCAGATTAGGCCCTCGGCGTGCTCACCGGTCGTCACGGGTCACCGGATCGCTACTAGTTGAACCGGCTGTTCCTGGAGTCGGGGTCAGGGTCGGTGCCCTCGAGGTCGATCGGGGACAGCTCATCGTCGGCCAGGCCGGCGTAAGGCGAGGGATGCAGCCGGGCCCGGCGCCGGTCGTTGGACCACACGATGAACTCGGCCACCTCGACCAAGGCCGCGCAGGCCCCGCCGAGGATCAGCATGGTGATCGGGTCCGGACTCGGGTTAGCCATGCCGGCGATCAGGAAGACGCCGAAGAGGATCATCCGACGCCACTTCCTGAACCGCTCATGGGTCAAGATGCCGGCCAGGTTCAGCATGACGATGAGCAGCGGCACCTCGAACGCGATCCCGAAGGCCAGCAGCATCGTCATGACGAAGCTCATGTACTGGTCGCTCTGGATGATGTTCGCGACACCGTTCTGGCGTCAGGCCGAGCAGGTAGTGCATGGAACGGCTCAGCGAGAAGTACGCGAGCGTGGTGCCGGTCAGGAACAGCGGGATGGCTGAGCCGAGGAAGATGTAACTCCAGCGCTTCTCCCTGGCGTACAGGCCGGGCGCTATGAAGGCCCAGATCTGATAGAGCCAGATCGGGCAGGACAGGATCACCCCGACAATGAAGGCGACCTTCACCCGCAGGTAAAACGGGTCAAGCGGCCCGTCCAGGGCGAGCTGGTTGACGCCGAGCGTCTGGCAGCCCGTGTGACCGCGAATCACGGCCGAGCACAGCGGGCGCTCGATGGCATGCCAGACCGGGGTGAAGAAGATAAACCCGACGAGCATGCCCGCGATGAGCCCGAGCGCCATCTTGACGACGCGGTTGCGCAGCTCACGGATGTGATCCATGAGCGGCATCCGGCCGTCCGGGTTCTGCTGCCGCTGCGAGTGCACAAAGCGCTCACCCACAATGCGAGCGCCCTGAACGGCATCGGGAAGTTTCGCCATGACCGCTTTCCGCAGTAAGGCCAGTTGGGTTCGGGCCTAGCTAGACTGCTGGGTCCGCTGGGGCTCTGACGCCGCTCCGGCCTGGGCGGCCGGTACCGGGTCCATGGCGGTCGCACGCTGTAGATCACGGATCTGCTGCTGTAGCGCGTCGATCTGCGCCTGCGACTGGTCGGCCGGCTGGGCAGCCTGGGCGGGCTGCTGGCTGGCGACGATCTCCGCGGGCGGCGGGAAAGCGGCCGGAGCGCCTGAGGCATGTGAGGCGGTCTCATCCTCATGCATGCTGCCGACCTCGGTCTTCAGGATGCGCATGGACTTGCCCAGCGAACGCGCGGCATCGGGCAGCTTCTTCGACCCGAACAGCACGATAAGCACTATGGCGACGATCAGCACCTTCCAGGGGCTGTCGAACAGGTCACCAATCATGTCCATCCTCTATCAGCAGGGAGACGTTCTGTCGGCCAGAGTCTACACCGTGGTCCAGCGGGGAGACCGTTTTCGCAGGCGGACGGCGGGTAACCATCCGGCTGTTTTCGGCCCCTCGGCGGGCTCACGTGACTATTCGGAGCGCGGTGGGCATCGGATTGCCTAAAACGACGTAATTCGCCAGGGCAGCCGTAGCGACCTCGCGAACCGCCGCGACGAGCGAAGGCGGCGAGACGACCCGGCCGTCCTCGCCGAGCTGGAGGGCCAGCCGCCACACCCAGCCGGTATCCGGCGTGCGCAGCACCACCCGGAGCCGACCGTCCTCCAGGTCGGCCACCGACTCGCACGGGTAGTACTCCGCGACCCAGCGTCCAGCCACCGACAGCTCGAGCACCACGGGCACGTCATCAGGCGACGGCCGGAACAGGCCCTGGTCCACGTCCACGGGCTGCGCCTGCTCGGGCGGCGAGGACGGCACGTCAAGCACCTCGAGGCTGAGCACCCGATCCAGCCGGAACAGCCGCATCGCCTCGGCCCGCAGGCACCAGCCCTCCAGGTACGGCCGACCCTCCACGATGTGCAGCCGCATCGGGTCGACGTCCCGCTCGGTCGTCTCGTCCCGGCCCGGCACGTAATACCGCAGGTGCAGCCGCCGCCCCGCGGTCACCGCGGCGCGGATCTGGACGGCATACGCCTCGGTTCCCTCATCCGGGATATCGACCTGCACCGCTACCTGGGCACTGGCCGAAGCGGCTGCACCGGCCGCGGCCTCGAGCTTGGCGATCAGCCGGGACATGGCCGACCTGTCCTTCTGCCCAGGCACTTCAGCCAGCATCCGCAGCGCGACGAGCAGTGCGCTCGCCTCGTCCACCGCCAGCCGCAGCGGCCGGCCCATGGATTCGGCCTGGCTGACGACGATCTCGCCGCCCTCGTAGGACAGGTCGATGGGGCAGTAAGGATCCGGCGCGCGCAGTTCCACGCACCACAGCAGGTTCAGGTCATCGACGAGCTCACGCTCGGTGACCCCGAACGCCGCCGCGGTCTCGGCCAGCCCCACCGATTTCCTGCTCACCACGTAGGGCACCAGGGCGAGCAGTCGCTGCAGCCGCTCGGTCGAGGTCACGGACGCGGTCACGCGAGGACCCCCTTCAGCCGGCGGATCACGGCTTCGCGCAGATCGGGCGGATCGATCACGATCACGTCCGGGCCAAACCAGGCGGTGTAATCCGCAAACCAGGCCACGTCGGTGAAGTGCGTCGTGACCAGGTCCCAGCCCTGTTCGGTGTCGTCGGCGCGTACCGAGACGGCGTGCCGCCGCAGGCCGACGCCGGCCCCGGTTCGTACCCGGAGCACCGCCGCGCGCTCGGACGCGGGCGCCGAGTCCCAGTCGCTGACCAGCTCGCGTACGTCCGTGCCGTCCGGGACGGTCACGCTGCCGGCCGGCCCGCAGAACTTCACCGGCCCCGCGATCCGCCCCAGCCGGAACACCCGGGTGGCGGCGCGCCCGCGGTCCCGCCCGGCCACGTACCAGCGGCCATGCCGGTTTACCACACCCCACGGCTCGAGCTCGCGCCGCTGCGGATCGCTCCGGCCCGCCGCACGGTAGCTGAACGTCACCGGCCTGCGGTCCCTGACCGCTTCCCACAACGGCCCGAAGGCCGCCTCGGGCGTACCAAGCCGGGGCTCGATGCCCTGCGCGGACGGATCCTCGTCCGCCCCGTCGAGGCTGGCCGCGTCGATGCCGGCCGCCCGCAGTTTCAGCAGCGCGCCCGCCGCGGCGCCGGCCAGCTCGGCCCGCCGCCAGACCCGGGCCGCCAAGCCGAGCACCGCGGCCTCGTCCGCCTCGAGCCGAAGCTCGGGCAGTTCGTAGGCCTGCTGCCTGATCCGGTACCCCGGATCATCGTCAAACGGGTGATTGAGGCCGGTCTCCAGCGGCACGCCAAGCTCGCGGAGATCTTCCTTATCCCGCTCGAACATCCGCTTGAACAGGTCATCCTGCTCCGGGTAACCGGGCACCGCCGCCCGGATCTGATCGGCGCTGAGATAGCGCCTGGTGGAGAGCAGGCAGACGACAAGACCGAGAAGCCGCTCGGTCTTGCGCTTCGACATGCGTCAAGATTAGCCGTGTTGGCCCGGGGGACGAACCGCGTTGGCCCCGGGGGACGAACCGCGTTGGCCCCGGGGGACGAACCGCGTTGGCCCCGGGGGACGACCGTGTTGGCCCGGGGGGACGACCGTGTTGGCCCGGGGGGACGACCCCCCGGAACCCCCCGCGACTGGGGGGATTTCATCCCCCCAGACCCCCGACGGGGGGAAACTTTCCCCCCGTACCCCCTTGGGGGGGCAAAGCCCCCCGGGTAAGTGAGCAAGCCCCCTTTGGGGGCTTAGCATGCGGGGATGATCACGTGGAGGGACGGGACCGTCGTCGGCGTTCGGCGCGAGTGGCCGGGCGCGGTCGAGCTTGACGTCTCGGTGGACGGGGCTCGGGTCCGGGCGCTCGCCTATCCGGCCTTGACCGGGCGCCCGCTGGCCGGCGACCGGGTGCTGGTCAACACCACGGCGCTTGACCTGGGCCTCGGCACCGGCGGCTACGCCCTTGTGATCGCGGTTCCGGACCGACTGCCGGCGGACCCCGCGCTCGCGGGTCATCTGGTGAAGGCCCGTTACACACCGCTTCAGGTAACCGTGCTCGGCGCGGACGAGCAGGGATCGCCGCACCATGACGTGCTGCGTGATGCCGATGACCTCGACGGGATGCCCGTCGTGGTGGCCGACCTGCACTCCGCTCTCCCGGCTGTGCTGGCCGGCGTCTTCGGCCCTTCCGAACGGACCGGGGCTAACCTCCCTTCCCCTACCGGGTCAGCCCGGGTGGTGTACGTCATGCAGGACGGCGGGGCGTTGCCGGCCTGGTTCTCCCGAACCTGCGCGGCGCTCAAGGAAGCGGGCTGGCTGGCGGCGACCGTCACCACCGGGCAGTCGTTCGGCGGAGACCTGGAGACGGTGACCGTGCATACCGGGCTGCTCGCGGCCCGGCACGTACTCGGTGCTGACATCGCCGTGGTCGCCCAGGGGCCAGGCAACCTCGGCACCGGGACCCGCTGGGGCTTTTCCGGCGTGGCGGCGGGCGAGGTCGTCAACGCGGTGGCGGCGCTGGGCGGCCGGCCGGTGGCGTCGCTGCGGGTCAGCGACGCCGACCCGCGCGAGCGGCACCGGGGCATCTCGCACCACAGCCTAACTGCTTACGGCCGGGTCGCGCTGGCCCGGGCCGATGTGGTGGTCGCCGCACTAGACGGGGCGTTCGGCACCCGGGTGGCGGCCGAAGCCGGCCGCCTGGGCGACCGCCATCAGATCGTCACTGTTCCCGTCGACGGCCTTGAGGCGGCGCTGAGAGCCTGCCCGGTGCCGCTGTCAACGATGGGCCGCGGGCTGGATGAGGACCTGGTTTATTTCCTCACCGCAGCGGCGGCCGGCCGGCACGCCGGCCTGCTGGTGCGTGCGGACACCGACAAGAGCTGGGGTTAACTGGAGCTACGTGGCCTCAGGTCTGCTTGAGGGCGTCGACTATGTCGACCACGAACACCAGGCTGTCGGTGCCCTTGATACCCGCGTCGGAATTCCCGGCAGAGCCGTACCCCTCAGCCGGCGGGATGGAGAGCATTACCCGGCTGCCTACGGTCTGGCCCTCCAGGCCCTTGTCCCAACCGGGGATCACCTGCTCGGGCGACGCGCCGATGAGGAAGCCAAACGGCGATCCCGACGACCAGGAAGAACCGAAGATCGCCTTGGTCCGCCAGATGTAGCCGGTGTACTGGGCGATGACGTAGTCGCCCTTGACGACCTTCGGGCCATTGCCCTTGATCAGCGTCTTGACTACCAGTCCGCTCGGCGGGTTGGTAGACGAGAAAGTCAGCGTCGGCGCGCTGCCCGCCTTGGCGCTCACCGTCGGCAGGTCACCGCCGCCGTTGGACACCTGCGTGCCGGACGCGGACGCGGTGTCGGAGTACGACTTGAGCAGGTCGATGACGAACACCAGCGTGGTGCTGCCGGTGATGCCGAGCTCTGAGTTCCCCGAGGTGCCGTAGCCGTCCGCGGGCGGAATCACCGCGAGGACCCGGCTCCCAACCTTCTTGCCGACCAAGGCGGTCTCCAGGCCGGGCAGCATCGTGCCGCCGATCACCGTGGGATTGCTGGTGAAGGTGTTCGCCTTCAGCGAGGAGCTGCTGCCGGACCAGAAATACAGGACGAAGTTCGCGGCCATGGCGTCTGTCTTGGTCAAGGTGCTCCCGCTGCCTTGGATCAAAGTCTTGACCTCAAGCTTGCTGCCTGGCTTCGCCTTCGGGATGCTCACCGTCGGCGCCTCGCCGAACGATCCGGTCGCCGTCACGGCCGAGCTCGCGCCGACGGAGGACGACGGGGAAGAGGACGAGGAGGAAGAAGACTTCGACGAACCGCAGCCCGCCAGGACTACGCAGGCCAGCAGGGGAATGGCGCCGAGCGCCAGGAAGCGTCGCATGAAGACCTCAAGAGTGGTGGATGTTAGCTCCGCCAGCCTACTGGTACGCCTGAGCGGCTGCGCCACGCATTCAGGCGTCCCTCAGCTAACTCCCACGGGCTGGCTGACCGAGACGAAAATGGCCGCTCCCCGCCCTCAGGCGGTAGACCGCTGGGAACGCCAGGACGGTTGCCACCGGCTTACCGGGCAAGCCGATATCGTGGGGCGATCCGGCATGGTGCCGCCTTTTGGGTTTTGTCGTTCCAGTGATCTCTGCCTATTGACACGATCGGAATACTAGGGTAAAGAAATCATGCGCGCACTGCTGTTTGGCACCTATGACACGTCTTTGCATCCGCGAATCGCCACGATCGCCGAGGGCCTGCAGGCTCACGGGATAGACGTGACCGAATGCAACGCACCGCTGGACCTGGACACGGCGGCCAGAGTGGACATGCTGGCGCACCCGTGGCGATCTCCGGCCCTGGCAGTCCGCCTCGCCCGGCGCTGGGCGACGCTGGCCCGTGCCGCCAGCCGGATGCCCGTACCGGATGTGGTGCTGGTCGGCTACCTCGGTCACTTCGACGTCCACCTCGCTCAGCTCATCTTCCGCAAGGTACCGATTGCGCTCGATCACCTCACCGGTGCCAGCGACACCGCGCGGGACCGGCGACTCGGCGGGATCGCCCGCCAGGCCCTGCTGAGGGTGATCGACGCCGGCGCCCTGAGCGCAGCCGACATTGTGATCGTGGACACCGAGGAGCACCTGGCCCGGCTGCCCGAACGGCACCAGGCCCGGGCGGTGGTAGTGCCGGTAGGCGCACCATCGGCATGGCATCTGGCGGCCCGGCCTGCTGGCCGCCAGGAGGACGCCGGCCAGCCGCTGCGGGTTGTGTTCTACGGCTTGTACACGCCCCTGCAGGGGGGGCCGGTCATCGGTGCCGCGCTGAGCCGGATCGCCGGGGCGCCCATCGAGGTCACTATGGTCGGCGGCGGCCAGGACAGGGCCGCGACGATGGCCGCGGCGGGCGGCAGCGACGCGGTCCGCTGGCTGGACTGGGTACCGGCTGCCGAACTGCCCGCGTTGGTCGCCAGCCATGACGTTTGCCTCGGTATCTTCGGCACCGGGGAAAAAGCGCTCCGGGTGGTGCCGAACAAGGTATTCCAAGGCGCCGCGGCCGGGTGCGCCGTCGTGACCTCGGACACCCCTCCGCAGCGGCGGGTCATGGCCGGGGCGGCTATCCTAATTCCGCCCGGCGATCCGGACGCACTGGCCGCGGCGTTGCTGCGGTTGGCCGGTGATCGCAGCGAACTGGCCCGGCTGCGTCTGCAGGCGCGCGAGTTGGCCGAGAAGCAGTTCATGCCTGAACGAATCGTGATCCCGCTCATCGGCGAGCTCGCCAAGGCTAGGAGTACCGCCATAGACACGCCATCCCTCAACAAGGTGCCCAGCACGGAACCCGCAGCCCGGGCGCCACAGGCCCGGCCGGACCTGGACGTGGTGGCGCCGCTGGCGCCGAACGCGTGGCTGCGCTATGAGCTGATCAAGCGCATGCTGCCCGCGGGAATCAGTGACGTGCTCGAAGTCGGCTGCGGCCAGGGTGCCGTCGGCGTCCGGCTGGCACAGCGCTACCGGTATCTGGGCGTGGAGCCGGACCGGACGTCCTGGGCCGTGGCCAGCGGCCGGCTCGCCGCCGCCGGCCGCGGCCAGGTGCGCAACGTCGCGGTCGAGGATCTCGGCGAAGGCCGGTTTGACCTGGTATGCGCGTTCGAGGTCCTCGAGCATATCGAAGACGATGCGGCGGCGCTGAAGGAGTGGGCGGGCAGGCTGCGCGCCAACGGCTGGCTGCTCCTGTCCGTCCCGGCGCACCAGCACCGGTACGGTCCGTGGGACGGCATTGTCGGCCACTTCCGCCGCTATGATCCCGGCGCCATGACGGCCCTGCTGACCAGCTCCGGTTTCACCCAGATCCAGGTACGGCAGTATGGCTTTCCGCTGGGCTATCTTCTGGAGGCTGGGCGTAACCTGGTCGGACGGCGGCGGCTCGGCACGGCGGCGGCCATGTCGGTCGAAGAGCAGACCGCCGGGTCCGGCCGCCTGCTCCAGCCGTCCGGCGGCATGCGCGGTGCGGCCACCAGGTGGGGAACCGCGCCGTTCCGGCTGATCGAACGGGCATTCCCGAACACCGGTACGGGGCTCGTGGTGCTGGCCCGCGCAGGGGCGGCCCAGGGCGCGGAAAGACCAGCCAGCTGACCGTCACGGGTGCTCGTCAAGAGCGGGGCGTCCATGTCCATGCCGGTCAGACGTCTCCGCGCGATCGGACGATCAGGTCAGCGAGCAAGGCGAGCGACGCGATGAGCAGCCCGGTCACGAAGATCAGCACGGTGTTGTCGGCGAAGCGGAACGGGTGCGCGACCATGTTGTATATGCCCTTGACGATGCCGAGCCCGAGCAGGAACAACGCCACGGGCATCAGCACTTTGAGGGGATTGAAGTACATCACCATCCGCAGCACCTGCAGGATGTAGCGGTAGGCGTCCTTGACGAACTTGAACTTCGACGTCCCCGCTCGCTTGGCGTACTCAATCGGCACGTAGCGCACCTCGTGCTGATTGGCCAGGAACGCGACGGTGATGGTGGTGACGCAGGAGAAGCCGGGAGGCAGCAGCCTCAGGTACGGCTGCGCGACCTCGCGCCGGAACGCCCTGAGCCCGGAGTTCAGGTCCGGGATCTGGGCGTTGGTGAGCCTTTCCGCGAGCTTGCGGATGAGCCACTTGGCCGGTACCCGCAGCAGTTTGTGCGTGCCCTGCTCACTGGTCCGCGCCCCCACCACCTGGTCCACGCCGGGATCCTTCTCGAGCATCTGAACCAGCTCGGGAATCCGTTCGTTCGGATACGTCATGTCGGCGTCAGTCCACACGACGATCTCGCCCCGCGCCCGTTGGGTGCCGATGCGGCGGATGGTACCGGACCCGCCGTTACGGCGGAAAGGCACAATCTCCAGGTGCGGGAACTGGGGCGCCGCCTCGTAGAGGCGGGCCAGCGTCCCATCGGTGGAGGCGTCGTCGAATGCGATCAGTTCGTAGCTGTACCCGCTGACGTCCATGGCCGCGCAGATCCGGGCCACCTCGTCCGTCACGTGCCCCTGCTCGTTGTAGCAGGGCAGGATGATCGAGACGTAAGGAGCCTGCTGCGGCAGCTTGGTCGCGGGGGCCAGCGGGTCGGCCGGTTCCGTCGGCGCGGCGTGGGGGCCGTCCAGGAATGCGGTCATGGCGCGGGTTCCGACATCCAGATGCTCAGCTCGAGCGGATGGGTAGTCCGGGCCGGCCCCATCAGTATGCTGCTGTCCATTGTCGTGTTCAGTGACATGACCTTCCTCACCAGCCCGCCGTAGGGCTTGAGTTCCGACGCCGTGGCGCCCAGGAGCACCGGCCGCCGCCCGGCCTGCTGGATACCCTGCACGATCGACCGTACGAGCGAGGCGTCCGGCGACGTGACGCGGGCCGCCGGGTCACCGCACATCCCGCGGATGATCTCAAGGAACCGATCGGCGATCGGGCCATCGACGATCACGACCGACGAGTGTTTCGGTATCGCCGCGCACATGCCGTTGACCGCACCCAGTTCGCCGCCGTACGTGGTCTGGAACGCCACGCTCTGTGCGCTGAGCGTGATCCCGAGCGGGCCGCCGGTCGTGACGCCGAGCCCGAACGTGGTCAGCGAGGGCTGCACCACGAGGGCAGCCGCGAGGACTATTCCGGAGCCGATGCTGGGCACCCCGGCGTAGCCGTGCTCGTTGAGCCAGCCGAGCAGCCAGGAGGATGCCCACACCGCCAGCAGGATGAAGCCGGGCAGCACGGCGGGGACAAGCCGACGGCTGGCCCACGGCTGATCGGGGGTGATCCCCGGCCGGTACAAGAACGTGACAATGGTCCACGCGAATGTCACCAGCGGCAGCGTCCAGGACGGGGCCTGGCCGCGCAGGCACCGCCGGGTCAGCACGGCGGCCGCGACGGTGGCGAGAATCACCACGGGCACGCCGACGTACCAGAACACCCAGTGCAGGCTCTGCTCGGCGTAGGTACGGGTCGGGTCGACCGGCAGGTGGTTGGCCCGCTGGTAGCCGGCTATGGACTGCTCGGCGGCCTTGGTCGTCGGGCTCCTGACCGTCTGCACATACGGGCGGACGGCGAAGGCGAGGACGACCAGGACAGCTAGCGCCGAGGCGGCGTCCGGCAGCCATCTCCCCTTCACCTGCGGCAGGTGATCCCGGTTCCACAGCAGCGGCAGCGCTATCAGCGTCAGGACGAGCACAAGGGCGCCCGCCAGCGCCAGCGGTATCAGCGACGACTTGTTGGTCACCAGGTACGGCCGGGAAAACACCAGCCCGTCGACGAGGCCGTAGGCCGCGCCGACCGCCACGCCGCCGATCAGCGGAAGGGCCTGCCGCCGACGGCCGAGTAGCAGCAGGCCGCAGTACGGGGCGATCGGCAGGATGTCGCTGGCCCCGTCTATGCGCACCAGCACGGTCAGCCCGAGCGCGAGCCCCGCGATCGCCGCGATGACCCGGTCCCCGCCGACCCGGCCCGCGCCGGCCCGGTTCCTGTTCAGGGAATCGATGACCAGGCAGAGCCCGCCGAGGAAGAGGATCTGCGTCAGCGGCTCGCTGTAGTTCGACCGGCTGGTGAATTGCTCGGGCATGGAAAGCGCGAGGGCGAGAACCGCCAGCGGCGCCCACCGCGGCCCGACGAGCCGGGCGACCAGCCCGCCGAAGGTGAGCAGCGCGGCCGCCCCGAGTACCGGCGCCGCCACCAGCGCGGCGTTCGCACCGCCGGTCCACATCGCGCCCGCGAGCACCATCGGCAGCCCGGCCATGAACTGCGGCACGACGCTGTTGCCGACCTGGTAAAAGGCGAAACTGGCGAACTCCAAGGTGCTGCTGTGCGCGCCGCCGAAGGCCGCGCGGTCCTGCGGGATCGGCAGCGAGCCGTGCCGGGAGATCCACTCCGCGAACTGGAAGTAGGACGCCGGGTCGCGCATCACGATGATGAACTGCGAGTGGTAGATCACCTGATCGGCGCCGAACGCGATCGCGACCGCCACCACGGCGGCGACCGCCCACCAGGGCGTGCGCTGTTGGCGCTGCGGGCGCGCGTTCTCCGGCTGGCGCGCGGGCCAGGCGTCCGGCGACGGACTGGGAATCCAGCGCAGTCCGAGCGGCACGAGCACTATCGCCACCAGAACCGAGAGCACCAGCGTGAGTACCGGCGTGAAATGACCGATGAGGAGCAGCGGGAACCCGGCCAGAAGCCAGGACATCACGAGCAACGCGGGCAGCACAGACAATCGCCCGAGCAGCCGTCCGGCGGTATCTGAGAGGCCGGCCGCATGCCCGCTTTCCGCAGCGCCAGCCGCGGACGGGCCGACGGTCTCAGGCCGGGCGCCGACGCTCATCCCGCGTCCTTCGCGGAACCCGCCCCGCCCGCACTCGCGTCGGGACTGTGCAGCACGATATAACCTCCACGCTCGAAAACGGTCTCGTAGCCGTGCTTCCTGAGCAGCGTGACACGTTGCTCCTGCTGCTCGACGGAATGGAACGTGAACTGCCGCGAGTCCACGTTGGCGACCACCCACGGCGGGTACAGCGGAGACCCGCCGTCACCGTCCCAGAGCAAGACGGTATCTCGCCCGGACAGGTGGGGGCCGAGGTAGTTGACCGACTCGACGGTAGCGCCGCTCGGGACCGCGGCCACCGCGGCGGCAGCGACGGTCTCGTTCGCATTCCGGTGGTAGAACGACGGATGGAGGGCAGGTCCGAGCGCGAATCTAGGCACCAGGTATATCGCGACGGCGCAGATCGCGACGGCGGAGACGAGCGCGACCGTACCCACGCCCCGGTCCGCGCGCGCCCGTGCCGCTGTCTCCGCCGACGTGCGCTCCTGCCTGGCCCGCGTCACCCACCGGTCCAGTCGTGCGGCACCGTCGACGGCGCCGCACGCGAGGACGATCACCAGGTAGGCGTTGTAGTGATATGCGGTTAGCCACCAGTTGGGGAACTGGTCCTGAAGCATCCGTTCCACCAGCAGCGGGATGACCGCGATCGTGATGGGCGAGAGCAGCGGCAGGAAGCAGAACGGGGCCAGGAGCCACAGCATAGTGTCGAGCTTGACCCGGGGGGTGACGAACAGCCGCAGCGCGCCGACGGGATGAGCGACGATATGCGCGACGACCTGCGGCAGGTTGCGGCCGAGCGCGCCGTAGGCCCAGTAGTAGTCCGAGCGGCCCCCGAAAGCCGGGATCAGCACGTAAGTTGCCACCCAGGTATCCGCCACCCCGGCGACGATCAGGGCGAGGGCCACGAGCCGCTGCCTGCTCACGACCTGCGGGCGAGCTACGGCGAGGTAGACCCCGATCCCGGCGACGAACAGGCCCATGTCCTCCTTGACCAGGAGCAGAGCCGCCAGCGCGATCAGCGCGGTCCGCAGGCGGCCCGCCTGGAGGCGCTCGAGCGCGACCGCCGTCAGCACGGGGGCGAACGCGACCTCGTGGAAGTCGAAGGCCGCCGCCGAGGCGATCGGCCAGCTCAGCGCGTACGCCACTGAAACGAGGTACGCCGCGACGGTAGCCTTCCGGGTGCCGCCGAACGCCCGGCGGGTAAACAGCCACAGCGGTGGGACCGCGAGCGCGAAGAGCACCGCCTGGGCTACCAGGAGGGTCTCCGGGCTGTTATAGATCCAGTACAGCGGGGCCAGCGACGCGAGGATCGGCGACCAGTGGTCGCCGAGGATGGAGAAATACGGGCCGAAGCCGTTGTGCAGGCCCTTGATGACAGAGATTCCGGGCTGGAAATGTGCGTATGAGCGCACGGCTTCATCGAAGATCACAAGATCGTACGACGAGCTTCTGAAGGTGTAGTTGAGTGTGAGCGAGAACACGGAGTAGCCGGCCGCCATCAGCACGGTCAGCACCCCCACGCCGACGATGTGCCTGGACGGGCTCCCGATCCCCTGGCCGCCAGCATGCTGCCGTGCCATGGGTGATGCGCTATCCACAGTCACGGGGAGACCTCTCCTCGGAATTTGCTCTTCGCCACCTCGACGTGCGGTCTGGGCCTTCCGCAGCTACCGGGTATGCCGAGGTCCGCGTTCGGTGATTCTAGTCGGCTTGGAAAATCAAATTGCAGGAAGACCGAACTCTGCGCCCGCCAAGACTCGCAGGTCCTTCGGCCACGGTTTCCCTGGCCGGATTCTCTCTTGACAATGTGGACCGATTTTATCGAGAATTACTGACTGTTCCTGTCCTGCCACCGGTGGTTCGCGGTGCCGCTCATCACGCCCGCCGGCGAGGGCACAGCCTACCCGCCAGCCTCGCGACTGGCACACTAGAGTGTTCATCCTTCGGCCGGGAGCTTCGTATCGTCAGCTCGCCGTGGAACTCAGCGCGTTCGGCCGCCAAGGGGCTGAGCTTCCGGCCGTGACCGCCAGTGCCAGGATCCGGACAGGCACAACCAGACGAGCGCGATGATGGCGGCGAGTCGTATGGCGGGCGCTAGGTAATCCACGTTGTGGTGGAAGGCGGTGTTCAGCCAGTGCGGGGCCAGGGCCTGGTCCACCGCGAGAGTGTAGACGGTCGTTCCGGCGAGCAACCGCGCCAGGATGACCCCGTCGAGTCTGGACGCCGGATACAGGGCGAGCAGGCAGATCACCATGACGTCGTACCAGGGCCGCTGGAATGGCCAGGCCATGAGCCACGCCAGGCTCAGCGCCAGCGCGGGACGGACGGCGGGCCAGTCAGCGAAGCCCTCGGGGGCCGGAAGCCGCCACAGGGTCAGGGCCGCCAGGCAGACGGTCACTAGCGCGGCGGCTACCGTCAAGCCGGCCGGCGCCGAGGTCGCGGACGCCACGTACCCGAACGGGCGGTAGATGAACTGGTAGAAGTTATCCGAGGTCGCGCCCTGGGTCCTGGCCGCGAGCGCCCTGATCGCGGGCCAGCCCGCGATCGCGTACCCGGGCACCAGGGCAACCAGGAACCCGGCCAACGCTCCGAGCAGCGTGAGCGGCGATCTGCGGGACGCCCATATGACGCCGACGCCGAAGAGGCCGAACGTGACCTTGCAGGCCGTCGCCGCGCCGACTAGCAGCCCTGAAGCGAAGGCCGAGACCCCGCTGGGGGCTTCGCCCGGTCCGCGTTCCCGCAGCACGAGCAGGCCGCAGAAGCCGAGGGCCGTGGCCACCCCGTCGAGATGGCCGCCAGCGATCATCGCCCACAGTATGAGCGGGTTCACCGACCAGAGCAGGTGGGCGCGGGCCCGCCGCGCGGGATCGGAACGCAGCCGCCGGTCAAGGGCCAGCGCCACCACGCCGAACGCGAGCGCGTTCCACAGCTTCAGCCAGAAGGTGATCCTGGCCGCCGACGTCCCTCCCAGTTCCGCGGCGGCCCACTCCTCCGCCGTGGCCAGGGGGCCGTAAATCGACGGGGTGTTCACCCACATAGGCGGCGCGAGCTTGGCGATCGGATCCCCGGTGCGTTTTAGCTGCCCCGGGGTCATCACGTAGGGGTTGTGGCCGGTCACGACGATCCTGCCGTCGATCGCATAGCTGAGCTCGTCCGTGGACCCCGCGGGCGGCAGCACGGCGAACGCGGCTACGGCCACCATGGACCCCGCCAGGAGCAGCCGCGCGGACGGGCGCCAGCCGCGCGCCACGGCGGCAAGCCCCGCTGCTACGCCACCGCAGCCGACGACCGCCGCCGCCCACAAGGCGATGGTCACCAGCCCCGGCCGCAGCCGCAAATCAAGCCACCATGGCGGGCCCGCCGCAGGCCGCGGCATCGCGGCGACCGCCGCGCTCGGGCCCGCGACCGACACGCCGATCATCATCAGGATCGCCACGGCGATGGCTACCGCGGCTGACCAGGCAAGGACACGCGTCGCATGGTCCGGGGAGGACCCGCCGATCCCGCCTCGCGCCCGGGCCCGCGGCGCGGCGCCCGGTTGGAAGTTGACCCGCGGACTCGGCGCTGAATCCGCCGAGGAAGTCAGTCCGGTCATCTATCGCTTCCGCCGGACCTCAGCGGCGTCGCCCGCTCCTGCGTCCCGGCCGGCTCCGCTGTGTCCAGGTCCGTGGAGCTCGGCTCGCTAGAGCCGGGCCCGGCACCGGCCGGCCCGGCCGCGGCGGGCCGGTGCTGCAGCGACGCCACCCTCGGCACCACCAACCGGGTCATGATCAGCCAGGTGACCAGGGCCAGCACGATCCCGCCGATCACATCGGTGACGTAATGCTGGCCCAGGTACACCACGCTGAACCACACCACCGCGCACCAGCCGAACGCCAGCGCCGCGCCCCGCCGGGTCACCGGCCACAAAGCCAGCGCGCACAGCAGCGGATACGCCGCGTGCAACGACGGGAACGCCGCCGCCGTGTCCGGATCCAGCCGGTTGAAATACGGGCTCACCGCGCTGGGCAGCGAGAGCAGCGAACGCACCCCCGGCAGCAGATGATGCTGCCCGGCCAGCCACGGCGGCGCCACCGGCACCAGCACGAACACCACGAACGCCGCGAACGACAGCGCCAGCAGCGCCACCGTGAACCGCAAGAACTGCACCCGGTCCACCAGCCACAGCACCATCCCGACCGCGATCGGGAGCAGGAAATGGCCGAAATATACCACCGTGCACGCAACCGCCAGCCAGTGCAGCGAACCCAGATGCGCCTGCACCCACTGACTCGGATCCGTCCCCCAGAACAACGCCTTATCAGACCGGATCACGATCTCATAGTGCGGCTGGATACCGGTCTTCGGCGCGATCCCGCCCAGCGCCTCATACCCCAGGAACAGCGCGATGAACGTCACCCAGTCCCGCAAGAACCGCACAAACCGCCCGCTCAGCAAAGCCACCGGGACCAAGACCAGCAGCAGGTAATCCGGCGACACCGAGATCCCGCGCCAGATCATCACGCCTGACACCAGCAGCAGGTAAGCCAGGGACACCGCCACCAGCGGCCCGGGACGCCTGGCGTACCGGAGCCAAGCCTGGATCCTGGACATCCGCATGCTCTCCTTCAGGCCGCCAAAAAGCGCCAGCCCGGGTACGTGTATTTCGCTGTGAAATATTTCCCTGTGAAATCAATAGGTACAGACCCTACCGGCACTTCACAGCCCGTTTACTGAGATCCACAGGAACTTCGAAGCAACGGCGCACCGGGCGCTGGTCACATACCGGCGATGAGCTTCTCCACGCGCTCGTCCACTGAACGGAACGGGTCCTTGCACAGCACAGTCCGCTGGGCCTGATCGTTCAGCTTCAGGTGGACCCAGTCCACGGTGAAGTCTCGCCGCTTCTCCTGAGCGCGCCGGATGAACTCGCCGCGCAGCTTGGCCCGGGTGGTCTGCGGCGGGACGGACTTGGCCTCGAAGATATCGATGTCGCGGGCGGCCCGCTCCACCGCCCCGGCGCGCTGCAGCAAGTAGTACAGGCCCCGGCCCCGGTGCACATCGTGGTAGGCCAGGTCGAGCTGCGCGACCCGCGGCGAAGACAACGGCAGGTCATGGCGGGCCCGGTAGCGCTCGATGAGCTGGTACTTGGTGACCCAGTCGATCTCGCGCGCGATCAGGTCCAGGTTGCCCGTCTCGATCGCGCTCAGCGCCCGCTCCCACATGTCGAGCACCCGCTTGCTCACCGGGTCGGCGCCGTACTTGTCGGTGAAGTCTTTCGCCCTGTTCAGGTATTCGTACTGGATGTCCAGGGCGGACAGCTCGCGCCCGCTCGCCAGCCGGACCCGGCTGCGGCCGGTCATGTCGTGACTGACCTCACGGATCGCCCGGATCGCGTTGTCCAGGGTCAGGTCGCGCATGATCGCGCCGGCCTCGATCATCCGCAGCACCAGGTCGGTCGACCCGACCTTGAGCAGCGTCGTGGTCTCGCTCATGTTGGAGTCGCCGACAATCACGTGCAGCCGCCGGAACCGCTCGGCGTCGGCGTGCGGCTCGTCCCTGGTGTTGATGATCGGACGCGACCTGGTGGTAGCCGACGACACGCTCTCCCAGATGTGCTCGGCTCGCTGACTCACGCAGTACACGGCGCCTCGCGGGGTCTGCAGCACCTTGCCCGCGCCGCAGATGATCTGGCGGGTGACCAGGAACGGGATGAGGATATCGGCCAGCCTGCCGAACTCGCCGTGCCTGCCGACCAGGTAGTTCTCGTGACAGCCGTAGGAGTTGCCGGCCGAATCGGTGTTGTTCTTGAAAAGGTAGATGTCGCCGGCGATGCCCTCCTCGCGCAGCCGCCGGTCGGCGTCGACGAGCAGCCCCTCCAGGATCCGCTCGCCGGCCTTGTCGTGGGCCACCAGATCCAGGACGTTGTCGCATTCGGGTGTCGCGTATTCCGGGTGGCTGCCCACGTCGAGGTAGAGCCGCGCCCCGTTCCGCAGGAACACGTTGCTGCTCCGGCCCCATGACACCACGCGCCGGAAGAGGTAGCGCGCGACCTCGTCGGGCGAGAGCCGCCGTTGCCCACGGAAGGTGCACGTAACGCCGTACTCGTTCTCGAGCCCGAATATTCGCCGATCCACACGCCAAGGCTACGTCCCGTCGCCCCATGACAACAGCATCCTGACGTGTTGGCTACCGGTTTAGCCGAGTCCGGCCAGCAGATTGCCGGCCAGCAGATTGCCGGCCAGCAGCGCACCGCGAAGCCGTGCCGTCACGGGCGCCCGGCCTGTACCAGCAGGTTCTTGTCCCAGACGAAGATGGTGTAAGGGCCGGCGTGATAGATGCGGGCCTGGCCGAGGGCGGCGACCGCCGCGGGGTTGGGCTGCCAGTGGTTGAAGAAACCGGACGCACTGTCGGTGACGAGGAACGTCGCCCGGTTCGACCCGGGGTCGTACCAGGAGCTCTTGGACTCCCACAGGTCCGGCTGCAGGCTTCCCGGCACCACCGCCCTGATGGTGACGGCGCCGTCGCTGCCGACGGTGACCACGCTCGACTCCCAGTACCCGCCGATGCCGCTGGTCAGATGATGCGCGGCGAGGAACGCCCCCAGCTGCCCGTCGGCTGCGGGGACGGACGGCTGGGCCGCGGCGTACCCGAGGCTGGCCGCGTAGCCAGCCAGCGCGGCCAGCAGGACCGGCGCCAGCCACTTACGCTGCCTGGACGCGCGGGCACCAACGCCCGCCGCCAGCGTCCGGCCAGCCAGGACCGCCCCGAACGGCAGGACGACCGCGAACTCCCTGGCGTTCAGGTCGGTCGCGTCCGCCAGCGTGCTCGGCACGTACAGCACGACGTTGAGGACCACGGCCACGAGCAGGATCTGGCTGATCATGTCGGGCCAGCTGAAGAAGTGCCGCGCCACCCGGCACGCGGCCCAGACGACGAGGGCCACCCCGGCCAGGTGCACCAAGGCGAAGATCAGTTCCACCGCCGGGCCTTGCGGCTTGGCGCCGAAGAGCGCGAGCAGTCCCTCTCCGGTCACCCAGGCGTGCTTTGGCCAGGTACGCAGCGGCGCCAGCTGATAGCCGACCGGATGCAAAATGAACCCGCCGCTGGCCCGCAGCAGCCAGTTGATCACCGAGGCCAGGCCCTCAGCGACGATAGCGGCGGCGATCAGGGATACCTCGAACCACTGGGTCGTAAGGCCATCAAGCAGCCATCCGGCTGACTGGCCGGCCCGGCGCCGAGCGGCGGTCATCCCGCGGATGACGCGTACGGCGCACACCGCGACGAGCGGGACGATTCCCACCACGAGGACGAGCGGGTCGGCGATCAGCACCCACGTCAGCAGCAACCCAACGATGACGGGTACCACAACCACCGCCCCGGGGCCCCGCAAGGGGCTCCCCAGGGGGGTGCGGGGGGGCGGGGAGCCCCCCCGTGCCGGGAGGGGACGGGGGGGCGGGGAGCCCCCCCGTGATCGGGGGGTTCCGGGGGGTCGTCCCCCCGGGCTAGCACGGTCTATTACCAGCCAGGTCAGCATGAGCGGGACGGCCGTACCGATGTGCCCGACGGACAGCAGCAGGACGAAGACGGCGACTCCGAGCTGAGGCGCGAACATGATGCCCGCGGTCAGCAGCATCCGCGGCCACGCCTCACGGCCGGATGTGCTGCCCCTGGCCAGCAGCGCGGCGAGCACCACGACGAGGGTGTACGTCATCGCCGCCGCGACGTGGGCGGTGTCCGTATGCAGGCCGATGAAGCGTTCCAGCATCACGTACTGCGGCAGCTCGGTGGTATAGAACGAGACGTCGGACAGGTACCAGCCGTGCAGCAGAACGTTGCCGTGCAGCATGTCCCAAGCCATCAGCAAGATGTTCGACTCGTCGGAGTTCTCCGGATAGGTCCGGGACACCTGCAGGTACGCGACGAAAAGCAGCGCTACGGCCAGCACGATCGCCACCGAGGCCAGGACGCGACGACGGATGGCCGACGGACCGGACGGCCGCTGTCCGCTCGCTGGCCGCGCGTCACCGCCGAGGGTGTCCTGAGCCGATCCGGCAGCCACCTCGTCCTTCGATCTCATCGTCGTTCCTGGCCAGTCGCGGCACGGGCATGCCGTCCGCCCGCGGGGCGAATTGTATGCGCTGCGGCCAGTCATAGCAGAGAGCGTCACTCTGGTAAGCTGCGCGCAAACAGAACCAATCGGGCTAAACGAGCGACGCCGCGATAGGGCACATACCGGGTATCCCTCAATACCACGACGTTTGCACGGCTCCGCTGGCTGTGCGCCAGCTCGCGCCTGGCCATGAATTTGCCCTTCACGCTGAGAAGCCATGGTGGAGGCTCGCGGTTGCAGCTCACTTCGACGTCGGAAGAGGACAGGTCCCTACGGCCACGCGCACCATCGCTTTGGTCGAAATTGAACCGGCCGCTCGTGCCGGGTGTCATCGCCTTCCTGGGCTGGCTCGGATTCGCCCTGGCCCGCCGGCAGATCTGGGCTAAGGGCCATTTCAACCTCTTCATCATGGCCGGGCATGTCTATACGCACCCCGGTCAGCTCCCCCGCGGTCTGCTGCTCGTCCCCGCCGCGGGCTATGACGGGCAGTTCTATTACCGGCTCGCGCTGGACCCGGCCAACTGGAACGTGACCGCGTTCGGCATCACCATGGACCAGTCCTACCGGTACACCCGCATCGGGTACCCGCTGGTGGCCTGGCTGGCGTCGGCTGGCCAGCACAGGCTCGTACCCGCCGCCCTGGTCGCGATCAACCTGGTCGCGGTGGCGGCCATGGCCGTGCTTGGCGGCATGTTCGCCCGCGAGTCCGGTCGCCACGCTTGGTGGGGGCTCGCCTTCGCCGCCTACTTCGGCCTGGTCATCAGCGTCGGCCGGGACACCGCCGAGCCGCTGGCCGAGGCCTGCATGCTGGGCGGGCTGCTCGCCTACCGCCGGGGTAGGTACGTGCTCACCACCGGCCTTTTCGCCTTCGGCGCGATCACCAGGGAAACCATCTTGGTCGCCCCCGCGGCCATCGCCGTCACCCGGCTGATCGCGATGGCCCGCCGGCGGACCGGACCCGGCCGGGCCGACCTGACCTGGGTGGTTCCTGCGGCCGTGTACGGCCTGCTGGAAGCCGCCGTGCAGTTCGTGGTCAAGGGCGACTTCCCGCTGCTCGCGAACGGCAGCCGGAACCTCGCCGTGCCGTACACGGCCCTGGTCGACGCGCTCAACTACGATTTCGCCCATATCAACACCAGCCACCTCAGCCCGATTGACATCGACTTGCTCGAGTACGCCACCCTGGCGCTCTTCATCGTGGCCGGGCTGGCCGTGCTGTGGGTCACCGCTGCGCCGGTGCACGAACGCCTGGCGTTCGTCTTCTTCGTGCTTCAGGTCGGCCTGCTGTCCAGCCAGATCTGGACCAGCACGTTCGGCGACGGGCGCTCGCTCATCGAGCCCTACCTGATGGCGCTGATCCTGCTGCTCGCCACGCCGCGGCGCTACCTGTCCTGGCGCTACCTCAGCCTGATGGCCGCCTGGGCCGTACCAGCGCTGGTGGTGGTGGCCAGGCGGCGCATCCTCTACATGTGACTTCGAGCGTCCCGGTCGCCACGCCGAACCGTGCTAACTGCGTGCAGCAGCGAGAAGTTCTCAGTATGGTTCGAACCATGGTCTGGGCCAAGCGGATCCCAGCCGGTGAAGGTCGGCTCGATGCCCAGCGACCTGGGCTGCAGTCGGCCCCGTTCCGGCACCCGGCCGGACCCGAAGGCCCCAGGATACGCCGCCTGTTGTCGGTGGCGGCGTGGATCGTCGGCTTGCTGGCGCTGTTCGCCTTGTACCTACGGATCTCGTTCACCGCGGGGGCCCCGGACTCGGACGGGGCGAACAATGCGCTGCAAGCATGGGACATGCTGCACGGCCATGTTCTGCTGCACGGGTGGATCATTGGCGACGCGACGTATTACACCTTTGACCTGCCGGTGCTCGCGGTCGTGGAGATCTTTTCCGGGCTGTCCGACCTGACCAGCCATGTTGCTGCTGCGCTCATATACCTGATCGTCACGTTCGGTGCTGTGCTCCTGGCCCTCACGGACAGCCGCGGCCTCGCCAGGGTGGCCCGCTGCGGTGTCGTGGTTGCCGTTCTGACCGCCATGTTTTACGGGTCGAGCGCCCCGTACGTGCTGGGGGTGCCCGACCACACCGGGACCTCGGCGTTCCTCCTGTTCTCCTTCCTCCTCATCGACCGGGTGCCCGCCCGGCGCTACACGCCGTTTCTGCTGCTCGCGATCCTGTGCGCCGGCCAGATCGGCGACGCCACCGTGCTCTACGTGGCGGTGCCGGCGGTCGTCGCGGTGTGCGGCTACCGTGCCGTGGCCACGCGGAAGGCCCGCACGGGCGATGCCGCGAACGCGCTGGCCGCGGCCGTGTCCGTACCGCTGGCCGCCGGGGTCCGCGCGGTGATGCTGCATTTCGGCGGGTACCAGATGGTCGCCCCGAAAATCGCGATTGCAGCGCCCTGGCGATGGCCGCATAACGCGGATATCGCGTGGCACGCCCTATGCCTCCTGTTCGGGGTGCTGGCCGCAGGCTCCTCCTCCCCCTCCTCGCTGACGCGCGTCGCGGGATACCTCCTCGGACTCGCCTGCTTGCTGGCCGCGGGGGCTGGCGTCGCGCGGGTGGCGTGGACCTGGCGCACCGCGAGCCGGGCCGAGCAGTTGCTGTGCGTCGCGATCGTCATCGACCTTTCGGCATACGTGGTCTCGACCATTCCGGTACGCTCCAACCCCTACGAGGTCGTCGCGGCAGTGCCCTGTGGCGCGGTACTCGCGGCCCGCGCCTGCGTGCCCGGGCAGATGGCCGGCCCGCTGCGGGCGGGCATCACGGCCGGCCTGGCCGCCATCGCCGCACTGCTGACGCTGACCACCGCGGCCGCCCGGCCCGCGGCCGCGGCGCCGACGGTGTCCCTGAGCGCGTGGCTTGAGGCACACGGACTCACGTATGGGCTGGCCGGCTACTGGAACAGCTCGATCGTTACCCTGCAGTCGGGCAACCGGGTGCAGGTTCGCGCGGTCGTCATGCAGGGGCGCCAGGTCGTCCCGTACGACTGGGAGACCAACACGCTGTGGTTCGACGCGTCCCGGCACGATGCGACTTTCGTGATCGTCGACCTGACCGGCAGCGTCCGGAGCCCGTCAGCCGAGCAATTTTTCGGCGAGCCAGACAAGATCGGCCACGTCGCTCACTGGACGATCTTGATCTATCAGAAGAACCTGCTCGAACAGGTCGCTATGGCCGGGAGACGACACCGGTGAGACGGGTCAGCCCAGCTTCGTCAGCAGATTCGTGTTCCAGACCATCACGGTATAACCGTCGATGTGGTATGTCCTGCGCGGATGCCCGAAGGTAAGCACCGCGGCCTGCTGAAGGCCGGGCAGGGAGTCCGGCCCGTCCGTCACGACGAAGTTCGCGTCGTGCCGGGACGGGTTGTAGTTCGCGTCGTCAGTCTCCCACTGGTAGGGCACAAGCTGACTGCCGCTGCGCACCGCCACCGCGCTGACGAGAACCCGGCGGCCGCTGTCCACGGTAGCGCTGTTCGCCAGCCAGTATCCGGCCAGCCCGTCGCTGAGCCGGTGCGTCATCAGCCATGTGGCCAGGGGCTCATTAGCGGGGGGAACCGAAGCCTGCGCGGCTCCGTAGCCGAACGCGCCAAGATAACCGGCCATGACGACCGCGAGCGCGAGCGCGAGCCAGGGCTTCGCCCGCTGGCCCGGCACTCGCTCGCCGAGGATCCGCTCGCCCAGCGTCCGGCCGGCCAGCACCGCGCTTAGCGGCAGGATACCGGCGATTTCGCGCGCGCCCAGGAGATCTTGCGCGTGCGGGCTGACCAGGTAGGCACCCAGATTGAGGACGATGGCGACGGCGAATACGGGAACGATGAGCTCACCGAAACGCAAGAGGCGTCTGGCGGCTACGCCCAGGGCCCAGACCACCACGATCGCTCCGGCTAGGTGCAGGGCCACGAACGCGAACTCGAGGGCGGACGTGACGTTCGTGGCGAAAACGTTCGCGCCGAGGAGGTCGAGGAAGGCCTGGAGCGTCACCCACGCGTGCTGCGGCAGGTGGCTGAGGTCCGTATCCGTCCCGACATGCGACTCGTGGTATCCCCCCAGGGCGGAGATGACCTGCGGCGCCCAAGACCCGGCCACCCCGGCCGCCGCGGCCGCTCCGGCCAGGGAAAGCTCGTACCACCTCGGTGCCGGGCGTTCCCCGCCCCGGATCAGCCCCGGGCAAGCGCGCCAGACGCACACCAGCACCAGCGGCACGATACCGGTCAGCAGCACCACGGAATCGGCCACCATCGTCCATGCGAACCCCACCCCGACTAGCACCGGTATAAGAAGTGTTGGCCTGGCCGGGGGGGTACGGGGGGGCGGGCAGCCCCCCCGTGATCGGGGGGTTCCGGGGGGTCGCCCCCCCGGGCTAACACCGTCAGCACGGTCGATCAGCAGCCAGATCACCAGCAGGGGCACCGAGGTTCCGGTGTGGTCCGGCGACAGCAGCAGGATCCCGCTGGCGCCGACCTGCGGCGCCAGCATGAGGCCACCGGCCAGGAGGGCACGGGCCAGCCCTGCCCTACCCTGAGCACGGCCCTTGGCGAGCAGGGCGGCCAGCAGCACGAGCAGCGTGTACGTCATGGCCGCGGCGACGTGAACCACCTGGGTCCCGAACCCGAGCAGGGCCTCGATCAGCATGTACTGCGGCAGCTCGGTGGTGTAGAAAGACACGTCCGATACCCACCAGTGGCGCAGCAGCAGGTTCCCGTGCAGCATGTCCCACGCCTGCAGCACGTTGCCTGACCCGTCCGAGGACAACGGCACCGACTGAGACTGGCGCCAGTAGCAGAAGAAGAGGACCGCAGCCACGGCCGCGCCGAGACCCGCCTGCTTCAGCCGCGTCGCCCGGGACGTCCCGGCCGGCTTGATGGTCGGCGCCGGAGCCGGCTGATCACGCCCGGCGACTCTCACCTGCGCCTCGCGACAGGGCTCATGACAACGGGGCTCATGACAACGGGGCTCATGACAACGGGGCTCATGACGGGGCAGGCGCCACCGCGACACCGCTGAAGCGCAGGATGACCGCCGCGCTTGACGGCACATTCGGCGGGTAGAACCAGTAGGCCTGACCGCTGGCGGCTTGCCCGGGCGTGCAGATGAACTGCTTGGTCATGATGAACGTGTACCACGGATCGTCCAGGCAGGCCCGCACCCCTGAACGCTCCGCCTGGACGAGGAATCCGGTGGTCTCGACCCAGGCCGAATGGTCGATATGCAGCACGATGGTCTTGCCAGGAGCCCGCGCGGCGAGGGTCGCCACCACCCGCGGCAAGGACTCGTCGATGTCGTTGGTGCTGGCGTGCGTGCCCGGTATCACCGCGAGTACGACGAAGGCGGCCGCCGCGGCCAGCACCGCGGCGGCTGTGCTTAGTGCGAAGGCACGTTGAGCCAGGGCACTCCGGACTCGACCCGGAAAACCCGGCACCCGGGTGCCGTGCGTGCCGGGCCGCCGGCGGATCGCCTCAGCCGCGCCAAGGACCACGACCAACACCGTGACCAGAGGTGCCGACCAGTAGAAATAGCCGATGTAGTACTCGCTGAGGTCGTCGATCCCGACCCCCGCGTACACTCCGAACGCCAGGGATGAGACCACGTTGATGGCAAGCAGGGCGACCAGAAACCGTCGCATCGGGCCACGGCTAAGCCAGTAGGTAACGGCCAGCGCGAGTGCGTAAAGCAGCACCGGCGCGAACCACGCGTACCGGTGCGGCCACCAGAACCACAGCGCGTACGCCGCGATCTGGTGCAGGCTGTGGCCGCCGGCCTGTGCCGAGGATCCGTAGGAGATGTACTTGCCGAAGTCACCCGGCCAGTGCAGCACCAGGTTGAGGACGATCGGGAAGGCGAACACGGCGCTGATGACCGCGACCGGGACCCAGACCCGCCGTTGTTCGCGGCAGAACGAGCCGGCCGATGCCCGCAGCGTGCGCCGGTGCGGCCACAGCACCGCCGCCAGCACGGCCAGGGTGAGCACCGGCACGAAGAACAGGAAGCACGCCTGCCCGTGGATCAGGAACCAGCCGGTCAGCGCGAAGATCCAGGCGTCCTGGGACCGCCCGGCCACCACCGATCCGGCCGCGATGACGAACACCACGTACGTTGGCACGTACATGTACGGCATCCAGTCGGAATTGACGATCGGCGGGTAAGCGACCGCGAAGGCGATAAAGACGGCGAAGCAGATCACAGCGCCCCGCAGCGAACGCGTCCAGCCGTAGACCACCCCGACGGCCAGCGCGACGAACGCGCTGTCGAGGGCGAAGACGCTCAGCATGTGCGCGTTCCACGCCGTCGGCACCACATGCAGCGCATCGGAGAACAGGTACTCGCCGAAGGCCTGCACGTACATATAAGCGGGCCCGGGGTGATGGAAACCCTCGCGTGAGTAGTTGCCGATGAGCAGGGTGAAGTGCTTGGCCTGCTCGATCAGGATCGAGTTCGCGCCCGCATCCCCCTGCTCGTACAGGCGGGTCGTGAACAGGAACCGGTTGCGCACGCAGAGCAGGGCAAACAAGAAGGTGAAAGGGACGGCCCAGACCCACCACGGCCGTCGACCCGTCGACCCCACCGAGCCCTTAGAACCGCCGGCCGCCGGGCCGACTGGCGCATCCTTCAGGCCGGGGGTCTCCGGGTCCGGGGTGACGGATCCGGACATCGCCGTCGCCTGCCCGCCGCCGGCCGTCATACTCAGATGGTGCCGGCCTTGATGGCCGCGTCGATCCAGGGGATGACCTCGTCGAGCATCTCCTCGAGGGTGGTGGTGGCCTCGAAGCCGAGCACCCGCTTGGCCTTGCCGGTGGCGGGAATCCGGCGCTGGACGTCGTACTCGAACGGATCGTCGTGGACGAGCCGCAGCGGGACCCCGGTGCCCTTGATCTTCCGCCAGATGACCTCGGCCAGCTGCCGCACGGTGACGCCCTCCGCGGTGGACAGGTTGAAGTCCTCGTTGCGGGCATCGGGGTGCTCCATCGCGGTTACCACCCCGGCGGCCAGATCGCCGCCGTAGGTGTAGTGCCGGACCTGCTCCCCTGAGCCGAGGATGTGCAGCGGGTCCTGGCCCTTGAGCACCTTCTGCACCAGGTCGGGAACGACGTGGCTCATCGCCAGCCGGACGTTCCCGGACAGGATCTCCTCGTCGCCCAGGGCCCGGCTTTCGCCGATGCCCACGCAGTTGAAGGGCCGCAGGAGCGTGTAGGGCAGCTGGTACTGATCCCAGGCGGCTCGCGCGAAGTACTCGACCGCAAGCTTCTGGAACCCGTAGGACGACAGCGGCGGCGGAATCTCCTTCTGCTGGCCTTCGTAGGACGGCCATTCGGACGCGCTCTCGAAGACCATCGACGAGGACAGGTAGGTGACCTTGCGCAGCCGGCCGTCCCGGTGCGCGGCGATCGCCGCGTCGCAGGCGGCCGCGATAATGCGCTCGTTGGTGGCGAGCAGGTCATAAGCATAGGTATGGAAGTAGGAGATGCCGCCGATCATCGCGGCGCCGGCGATGAAGTGATCGCAACCGGCCAGCAGCTCTGTCACCAGGCCGACGTCCCCGGCATCGCCCTCGACGAACCGGTAATGCGGGTGATTGTCGTACGACTTCCTGACCTTCCCGTATTTGGAGAAGTCGTCGAGGCCTATCACCGCGTAGCCGCGTTTCAGAAGTTCCTCCACGACGTATCCGCCGATGAAGCCCGCGGATCCGGTGACCAGAACCTGCTCCATTAACTCCCCCGCCGTTTCTGCTGGTCCCGTCGGGGGCCCACCAGGTCCGGTCCGCGCTCGCGGACCTGCTCCGCGGTCAGCCGCGGGCCGAACGCGAAACGATACCAGCGCGCGTAACTGGGCACCCACTTCGCGATCTTGAAATTCGACACTCCCGCCTGCCGGTCCAGCCATATGGTCGGAATTTCCGCCACCGGCTTGCGCAGCCGCTTGGCCTTGGCGGTCAGCTCGATGCCGATCTCGAATCCGTCCCTTGAGTCAATGCCTACTCCCTTGACGAATTCCGTCGAGTACGCCTTGAACGAGTTCGTCGCGTCCCTGGTGCCGACATGGGCGAAGGTCCGCAAAGACCGGCCGGCCAGACGTGACAGGGTGCCCTTGACGACTGGGCCGCCCACCTGCTGGCCACCTGGCATGTAGCGGGACGCGGCCGCGACCGCCACCCCGCGCTCCACGAGCCGGACGAGTTCGTCGATCTGCCTGACGTCGTCGCAGCCGTCCGCCATAGTCACCACGGCGACCGGGGCGGCCGCGGCGTCGATACCGAACCTGATCGCGTTGGCCGGACCCTGGCCGTAGGTGTTGACCAGGCACTTCAGCCGCGAATCCTTGCGAGCGTACTCCTCGGCCACGGGAACGGTCGTGTCGTCGGCGGAGTCGACGACCACCAGGACCTCACACGACAGCCGCACCGACTCGAACAGCCGGTCCAGCACGCCCAGCACGTGCTCGCCCTCGTTATAGGCGGGCACCACCACCGAGACCCGGGGGCGCTCGGTCATATCTGGACACCGGATCCGAGAACGTCCCAGATGTCGGCCACCGGCTTGTCGATCACCAGCCCCTTGTACTCCGGGTGCGGGGCCCCGACCACCAGCAGGTCCGACCTCGCGATCACCTCGTCGAGCGGAAGCAGGTGAGGGTCGACGGTCACGTAAGGATCGGTGCAAAGGACCGCGTCCGCCTTGAACTCCAGGATCCGCTTGAGCTTGTACGACAAGCTGGACCTGATATCGTCCGAGCCCGCCTTAAACGCCATGCCCAGGATCCCGACAGTCATCGACGCAAGGTCGAACTGCCCCTCCAGCCGGTGCACCACGTACAGCGGCAGGCCTTCGTTGATCGCCATGGCAGCGTGACCGAGCGGGAAGTTGTTGTGGTTAAAGGCCGCGAGCTGCATCGTGTCCTTGAACAGGCATGGCCCGGCCGCGAAGCCCGCGCCGGGCATGTCAGCGGCCCGCGGGTAGTCCTCGGTCAGCCCCATCCGGATCCGTTCGAAGTCAAGGCCCTGTTCGTTCGCCATCATGTAGAGCTGATTCGCGGTGGCGAACTTGATGTACCGCCAGGTGTTGGTGAACAGCTTCGCCAGCTCTGCCTCTTCCGGTGACATCACCACGATCTTGCTGGTCAGCTTCCCGAACAATGCGGAGGCCCGCTCCGTCCCAGCCGCCGTGCGAGACGAGACGATCTGCGGCAGCTCGAACAGTTCGGTCATCGCCTTGCCCTCGGCGATCCGCTCTGGGCAGAACGCGACGTCTATCTCGAGCCCCCGCCGGGCCGCCATCTTCTCCACCAGCGCCGTCACCCCGGGGAAAACGGTACTGCGCAGGATGAGGAGCTGGCCATCGCGCAGAAAGTCCGCGCACCCGCCGAGCGCTCTGGTGATGGCGGTCTGGTTGGGATTCAGGTGCTCGTCCACTGGCGTGCCGATCACCACCACCACATGCTCCGCCGTCCCCACGATGGCGGGATCGGTCGTCGCCTCAAGGCGCCCGTCGGCGAGCACCCGGTGCAGCACCTCCTCGGCGCCGGGCTCGGCGAACGGAATCCGGCCGGAGTTCACCACGGCGACCGCAGCCTCACTCAGATCGTAAATGGCCACCCTGGCACCACGGTCAGCGAAAGCGAGCGCGAGCGGCAGGCCTACATGACCGCATCCCCCGATGACGATCACATCCCGGTCGAGGACATCAGGCAAGTTCACCGTGTAATACCTCCGGCTGATGTAGCAGGGCCTCCGGGGCCTCGGGCGGCACCGCACAGGCAAGCCTGCGTCACGTCTCTCTGGCGCTTTACCTTACCGCCATCCCCATCCTGCGATGGGGCTTGTTATCCCGCTTCCGGCGCATGCGAACCTGCCCGTCAGGTAGCACGCGGACGCTCGTTCGGGGGGCGGCCCGCGGTGTCAGAGTTCGTCACCAGCGGACCGGGGCACGTGCGGTAAGCTCTCGGATCGAATCAGGCGCGGCTTGCCTGGCCCGCTGGTCAAAGGAATACACAAGAGCCGGTCAGGAGCATGTATGGCCCGCAGGCAGGTCGCGGCGTCGGTCATGCCGGACGGCCCGGAAGTGGCCACCGGGGGCAGCCGCGTGATCGCCGGCAGCACCGATTCCGGTGGCACCAGCGCGCAGTCGCCCCGGTCGCCTGCTGGGCGGACGGACCAGCCCGCCGTGGCCGGCCTGATCGCGCTGGTCGCCGCGCTCGGCTTCACGCTGGCCCGCTTGCAGACTTGGGCCCACGGCAATATCAGCCGGTTCATCATGGTCGGGATGCATTTCGCGACACCGGCCCAGCTGCCGCCCGGTGTGCCGGTCGCGCCGACCTACGGTTACGACGGCCAGTTCTTCTACCGGCTGGCGCTCAATCCGCTGAACCTTGACAAGACGGCATACGGCATCCGCATGGACCGGTCATACCGGTACATGCGGATCGGCTATCCCGCGCTGACCTGGCTGCTTTCCTTCGGCCAGCACGTCCTGGTGCCCGCCGTGCTGGTCGCCGTCAACGTCGCCGCCATCGGCGCCATCGGCTACCTGGGCGGAGTCTTCGCCCGGGACAGCGGGCGGCACGCGCTGGCTGGGCTGCTGCTGCCCGGGTACTTCGGCCTGATCACCAGCCTGTCCCGGGATACCGCGGAGCCGCTCGCCGCCGCGTGCCTGCTGGCCGGATTGCTGGCCGTGCGGGCGCGGCGGCCCGTCCTGGCCGCCCTGCTCCTCGCTTACGGCGCACTGACCAGGGAGACGGTCATGGTCGCCGTGGCCGCCATCGCCATCATGCGCGTCATCGGCGTCCTGCGCCGCGCCCAGCGGCCCGGCCGAGACGATCTCGTGTGGGCGGTACCCACCGGGGTCTTCGTAGCCTGGCAGGTCGTGGTGAAAGCCGTGACCGGAAGCATTCCGCTGCTGGCCGACGGCGGCCGTAACGCGGGCACGCCGTTCATCGCCCCGTTCCAGGCGTTCAACAACAACCTCGCCCACGTCAATACGCACCAGTTCGACCAGTACGACCAGTGGTTCCTGGAAATTGCCATCCTCGCCCTCTTCGCGATCGCGGCGCTGGCTTCGCTGCGGTCCACCAGCGCACCGGTCCATGAACGGCTGGCCTTTGTCCTCTACCTCATCGAGATCTGCGTGGTGACACCGAGCACGTGGCGCAGCCTCGACGCCGACCTGCGATCTTTCATCGAGGTCTACCTGCTGGCCGTGATCATTCTCCTGGGCACGCGCCGGCGCAGCCTCGGGGCCCGGCTGCTCCCCACGCTTGCCGCGCTCACGCTGCCTGCCCTGATCCTGGTGACGCAGCGCAGGCTTACCGGGTCGTGACCGCCAGCGTGCGGCAACCCTTACCGCGGGACGCTGCTGAGCAGGTTCCTGTTCCAGACCAGCACGGTATAGGGGCCGGTGTGATATGTGCGGGCAGGAGGGCCGAAGTACTTCCGGACGAGAGCCCGAGGCTCCCAGTGGTTCATGAAGCCCGGGCGACTGTCGAGGACGATGAAGTTGGCGTAATGCAGCTTCGGGTTGTACCACGAGATGTCCGACATCCACAGGTCGCGCTTCATCGTGTACTGCATCAGCGCCCTGATCTCGACCCGGCCGCCGCTTTCTACCGTGACACTGCTGCTTGTCCAGTAGCCGCTGAGCCCATAGGTAAGGTGATGGTCAAGCAACCAGGGCCCCAGGCTGGTATTGGCCGGAGGGGCCGTCGGCTGGCTGATCTCGTATCCGAGCCCCGCGGTATAGCCGGCCAGCACCAGGATCCCGGCGGCAAAGCCCACCAGCCTGACCCGGCGGACCCAGGGGCCCGGGATCAGCACCCGCGCCGCCAGCGCCGCGCCGAACGGCACGATGATGGCGACCTCGTGCGCCCCCTCATCCGCGGCGTTAGTGAGCAGGTAGAGCGCCACGTTCAGGACGATGGCCACGGCGAGCACCTGGTCGACGAGGCTGACACTGAAGAACCGCCGCGCCACCCGCGCCAGGGCCCACACGACGACGAGCACGCTGACCATGTGCAAGAACGCGAGAGCGAGCCAGATGCCGCTGAGCCCGGTGTAGCTCGCGCCAAACACCTCGAGCACCTTCCACCCGGCTGACGCGTTGTGGCGCAGGTCATGCCACGGCGTCAGGTGGAACGGCAGCCGGTTCACGGTGAAGCCGCCCAGGGCGCTGAGCAGGTTATTGACGATCCACGCGAGCCCGACCGCGGCCACGGTCGCGACACCGAGCGACAGGTCGTACCACTGGGCGGCGATGCGGTCGGTCCAGTGACCGGTATCGGAGAAAAAGCCCCGGACGACCCGCACCGCGGCGACGGCCCCCAGGGGGCCAATCCCGACCACGTACACGATGGGGTCGGCGACCAGCGCCCAGGCGAGCAGCAAGGTTAGTGCTAGTGCTGGTGCTGGTGCTAGCCCGGGGGGGCGACCCCCCGGAACCCCCCGCTTGCGGGGGGGCTGCCCGCCCCCCCGCACCCCCCTGGCACCGGGGGGCTGCCCGCCCCCCGTTCCCCCCGGCCAGCAGGAGCCAGGTCAGCAGGAGGGGAACCGAGGTGCCGATATGGCCGACCGAGAGGTCCAGGGCGAAGACACCGGGGCCGAGCTGCGGGGCTAGCATGATCCCGGCTGCGATCAGCGTCCTGATCAGGGCCGCGCGCCCGGACGAGCCGCTCCTGGCCAGGACCACGGCGAGCAGGAACGTGAGCGTGTAGGTCATCGCCGCCGCGACATGCGCCGTCTGCATGTGCAGGCCGAGGAGGCTTTCCAGCAGGGCGTACTGGGGCAGTTCGGTCGGATAGAAGGACACGTCCGACATGTACCAGCCGTGCAGCAGCAGGTGGCCGTGCAGCAGGTCCCATCCCATCAGCAGGATGTTGGCGCTGTCGGAGTTCAGCTGGTAGGTCTCGGACAGCCGCAGGTACACCGTGAACAGAACCACGCCGGCCAGCAGATAGGTCGCTATCGCGGCCCAGCGTCTTCGGTCACCGAGCGGGCTCTCGGCATCGGCCGACCCGCTGGGTGACCCTGCCGTGGCCGGTGACTGGGCCTCAGCGCCGGTTCGCGGTGCGCCCATGGAAAGGCAAGCCTAGCCGCTCCGGCGGATGAAGCGGAAAGGGACAGGATCGGGAGCTGGTCACCAATTGGCAGCGATGTACTTCGTCTCGGTGAATTCCAGGAGTCCGTCGTGCGCGCCCTCGCGGCCGATGCCCGACTGCTTCACGCCGCCGAACGGGGCAGCCGGGTCGGATACGATCCCGCGGTTGAGGCCGACCATGCCGGCTTCCAGGGCCTCGCTGACCCGCAGGCCGCGGCTCAGGTCACGGGTGTAGAGGTAGGAGACAAGCCCGAACTCGGTGTCGTTAGCCCAGGAGAGCGCATCTGCTTCTGCGGTGAACCTGACCACGGGCGCGACCGGCCCGAAGATCTCCGTGCCCAGGATGCCGGCTCCCGCAGGCACCTGGTCGATGACGGTCGGCTGGTAGAAGTATCCGCGTCGGTCCGGTGCCCGGCCGCCGGTGACGACCTTGCCGCCGTCCGCGGCCGCCGACTCGACGAGCTCAGCGACCTTGGTCCGGGTCGGCTCGTTGACGAGCGGGCCCACGTCGGTGGCCTCGTCCATGCCCGGCCCGACGACCATGGCGTCGAGCCGTCCCGCGAACTTGCGGCTGAACTCGTCGGCGACCGCCTCGTGTACATAGAAGCGGTTGGCGGCGGTGCACGCCTCGCCCCCGTTGCGCATCTTGGCGACCAGCGCGCCCTCGACGGCGGCGTCGACGTCCGCGTCCTCAAAGATGATGAAGGGCGCATTGCCGCCCAGTTCCATCGAGCAGTTCACCACCGTTTCCGCGGCCTCGCGCAGCAGGATCCGGCCCACCTCGGTAGACCCGGTGAACGACAGCTTGCGGACGCGGGGATCGTTCAGCATCGCCGAGACGACCAGACCGGACTTCCGTGACGTCAGCACGTTGACCACGCCGTCAGGCACGCCCGCCTCGGCGAGCAGGGCGGCGATAGCCAGCGCGGTCAGCGGGGTCTCAGAGGCCGGTTTGAGCACCACCGTGCAACCCGCCGCGAGCGCGGGCCCGATCTTACGGGTGGCCATCGCGGCCGGGAAGTTCCACGGGGTGACCAGCACCGAAACGCCGACCGGCTGCCGCATCACCAGTATCTTGTTCGTCCCGGACGGCGCCTGCATCAGCACGCCCTCCATCCGCACGGCCTCTTCGGCGTACCAGCGGAAGAACTCGGCCGAATAGGTAGCCTCGGCCTTCGCGTCGCGCAGGGCCTTGCCGTTCTCGGCCACCATCAGCCGGGCCAAGGCGTCGACGTTCTTGGTCATCAGCTCGAAGGTCCTGCGCAGGCATTCGGCCCGCTGCCGCGGCGGCGTCGCCGCCCATCCCGGCAGCGCGTCCTGCGCCGCGCTGACCGCGTCGAGGGCGTCCTGTTCGGACCCGTTCGCCACTTCAGCCACCACCTCCTCGGTGGCCGGGTCGATCACCGGTATCGTGCCGCCGCGTCCACCGGTCCACTCACCGCCGATCAGCAGCCTCGTGGGTACGTCGATGCCAACCAGTTCGGCCAGGCTGCCGGTCACTGCTCGTTTCCTCTCTCGCGGGCACTTCACTAGGTCGTGCCGGAGGTTCGCCCGCTCGCGGAGCGAACGGTGTCGGCATCAAGCCTCGCACATGGTTCCGGTAATCTCATCCGCCGAGGACAATGCCTACGCGGCGGCGTTCGGGGTGCGAGCCGCTTCCTGGGTTTCCCCGCCTGCCTCACCAGGCGGGGCCCCGGCGCCGTTCGACTCGGCGACGTGACCGGCGATGGCCTGCGCCGGCGCCGCGGCCTGATCGACCCAGCGGCCGATGCGATCGACGAGTTCCTGGCTGCAGGCGGCCTCGGCATGGCCCATTCCCGGCAGCAGCCAGAGCTCTTTGGGCTCCCGGGCCGCCAGGTACAGCTGCCGCGCGTGCTCGGGCGGAAAATAATGGTCCTTGTCGCCGTGCACGATCAGCAACGGGACCGGGCTGATCTGTGTCGCCGCCTCGGCCGGAGGGACGGGAACCAGCTGCCAGCCTTCCGGGCTGATCCGGGTCTTCAGCCACCGGCGGGTGACAAACCGGCCGAGCCTGTGCTCGACCGCGAAGTGCACGCGGCGCATGGGTTCGGTGCCTCGGTAGTACCACCGGCCCGGGCCGCTGACCGACACGACCGCGTCGAGCCCGCCGATCAGGCCGGCGTGCCGGAGAACGACGGACGCGCCCATCGAGAAACCGACGGCGGCGATCCGCTGGTAGCCGAGTTGGCGCGCGTAGGCGACCACCACATCGAGGTCCTTGATCTCGCGATCACCCAGCGTGGACAGGCCGCCGGAGCGTCCGTGGCCGCGGAAGTCGAACGTCAGAACGCCAGCCGTCCGGTTGAACCGGTTGGCAATGCGCCAGATGTTAGGTCGCTGCCACGACAGCGTGAATCCATGCGCAACCACGATCGCGAGGTCCCCCGGGCCGGGAAGATGGATGGTCTCTATCGGGACACCATCTTCCGTGACCAGGGTTGTTGCCGTGACAACAGGCTTGGTCATAGTTTCACCCCGCCAGATAGGCTACCGCCACGATCCGGCGGCTTTAGCCCGGTAGACGGCGTAAACCGGTAACGACGTCTAGAACGGTATCAATCCGAACGCGCGCCCGGGCACCCGCTTGGGGTGTCCGGACGCGCGCCCGGTTTACGCTGCGGCCGCACGCAGCGCAGGCCATAGGAGCGGGGCAGACTACGTCCCGTCCCCTGTGCGTGCCGTCTTCGGTTCCATCGTCGTCGGTGATGCCTCTGCCTCGTCGGCCCTGGCGGACCCGACGCTGACCAGGTCCTCGGACGGGTAGGCCTCCTCGCCGTGCACCGCGATGTCGCCGATCTCCAGATCTTCGTCGGGTATCCGGAGCTTGATGAACAGGCCGATCCCCTTCAGCAAGATGAAGGTGACGACCGAGTCCCAGATGATGATCGTGAGCGCGGCACCGGCCTGGATGGCCAGCTGCTTCGGGTGCCCGTAGAACAACCCGGCGCCAGATACCGAAGGATTCTTGCCCAGCCCGACGTACTCGATCATCTTCGGATCAGCGAGCAGGCCGACCAGCAGGCCGCCGAACAAGCCGGCGATGCCGTGCGTATACACCACGCCGAGCGCGTCGTCGACCTTGTTGAACGGCCACACGTACTTCGGCAGCGTGTACCAGGCCACCCAGACGACCGAGGAGCAGACCAGCCCGATCACGATGGCACCGAGGCCGTTCACGTAGCCGGCCGCCGGCGTGATGCCGACCAGGCCGCAGATCAAGCCGTTGACACCGCCGAGGAAGGTCGCCTTCTTCTCCTTGCCCAGGAACATGTCCATGAAGATCCAGGTCATCATGGCCACGGCCGTCGCGAGGTTGGTGTTGATGACGGCGGCGCCAGCGTCCTGGCTGGCGAAGTACGGGTCGCCGCCGTTGAAGCCGTTCCAGCCGAGCCACAAGATTCCGGCCCCGACCGCGACGAACAGCAGGTTGTTCGGGATGGCACGCTCGCGGTCACGCTTGAGCCTGGGCCCGATCACCCACGCCGCGGTGAAGCCTGACACGCCCGCGGCCAGGTGAATGACGTAGCCGCCGGAGAAGTCCAGCGCGCCCTTGCCGGCCCAGTAGCCGCCGCCCCACAGCAGGAACGCGTTCACCGCGTAGGCGAACGTGATCCAGAGCGGCACGAAGACCATCCAGGCCTTCAGGCTGATCCGGCCGAGCACGCTGCCGATGAACAAGATCGGCGTGATCGCCGCGAACACGAACTGGAAGTAGGCCAGCGACGACTCGGGGAACCTGAACGCGGGCATCAGGCCGTCAAGCAGCGGGATGTTCGCCTGTCCCTGCTCGGCGGCGGCACCGAGAATGGTCCGCGGATCGCCGACGAACGTGCTGATCAGCGGGGTGCCGAAGCCCATCTTGAAGGCCCAGAGCACCCAGGTGATCAGGGTCAGGGCGAAGGTGGCGAACACCATGATCACGGTGTTCATGGCCCACTTCTTCTGCACCAGGCCGCCGTACAGCACAGCCAGGGCCGGGATGGACATCAGCCCGACCAGCGTCGCCGCCGTCATCTGCCAGGAGTTATCCCCTGAGCTTAGCCAGGTGGGATATGGATTCACTACGCCTCCATGGGGCAATTGGGCCTTCAGGGGTCCAACTTCTGCTGGCTATACCCCGGCCGCTCCGTATTCCTGCAAGGCATGTGTCCCATGCGCGAGTTTCGGGAGTATTTCCCGTTTGTTACGCGGCCGGTAACGAGTGGCTGTGACGTTAATTTGACATGTCACCTCAGGCGCCCTGACGTGCCGCGCAGCGCCGGCCGCGGGCCGTGAAAGGCCTCGCCAGCAAGGCGATTTATGCCGTGTCACGTACCTGTAACAGGGACGATACTTGCCCGGCGATAAAACGCCTCAAACCCTGCCGCGAAGCCAGTAATTGCTCACCCGCGACGAACGGGATCAGGACGCCGTTCGTCCCGGCACCGGCCAAGCCGCTACCCGAGCTCGACCCGGCCGGCTAGCGGGAGGGACGCCGACGAGGGCCCGGCGGCGAGCACGAAGGTGCCGGGCTCGAGCGTCCAGCCCTCACCTGACCAGTGCTGGAAGGCGCGCTCGGGGATTACGATCCCGACGTCGACCGTCTCTGCCGGGTCGGCCTCGACGACGGCGAAGCCGGCCAGCCACTTAACCGGGCGTTCCACCGCCGAGCCGGGGCGGGACGCGTACACCTGGACGACCTCCCGGCCGCGCCGCTTCCCGGTGTTGCGAACCTGCACGCAGGCCGCCACCCGCGGCTCGCCACGAGCGCCGGGAACGTCGCGGTCCACGGTGATCGAGTCGTAAGACCAGGTGGTGTAGCCGGTGCCGTGACCGAACGGGTAGAGCGGGACCCGGCCGTCACGGTCGTAGCCGCGGTAGCCGATGCTCGTGCCTTCGGTGTAGGCGAGCACGCCGTCGGCCGGCTGGGTGGACAGCACCCCGGCCTCGCTCGCGGGCCACGTGGTGGGCAGCCGGCCGCCCGGCTCGGTGTCCCCGAGCAGGACGTCGGCGAGCGCGTGCCCGAACTCCTGGCCGCCGAACCAGGTCAGCAGCACCGCGGCCACCTCCTCGGTCCAGGGCATCAGGACCGGGGCGCCGGAGTTGACCACCACCACGGTCCGCGGGTTGGCCGCCGCGACCCGGCGGACCAGTTCGTCCTGGCGTCCGGGCAGCGCCAGCGACGTACGGTCAAAGCCCTCGCTCTCCACCTCAGCCGTGGTGCCGACCACGATCACGGCCACGTCGCTGGCCGCCGCCAGCGAGACCGCGGCCGCGATCTCCTCGTCATCGGTGCCGTGCGGCACCTCGAGGCTGAGCTCGAAGAACGTGCCGATGCCCGCCATCGGCGAGGAGTGCACCTCGTGCTCGAGCAGGACGGAGACCGACTGGCCTGCGGCCAGCTTGACCGGGGCCAGCTGCTGCGGAGGCGCCATCAGGGCCTCCACCACGTCCGCGCCCTCGGGCAGCGACAGGGTGACATCGAGGGTCTCGGCGCCGTCCACGAGCAGGCGGAAATGCCCGAGCCCGGAGACACCAAGCTGATACTGGCCCGCGTCGGTGGCCCGGATCACGCAGCTGACCTCGAGCCGGGCGACCGAGTCCACGGCGCCCGCCGCCCCGAATCCGCTCATCCACCGGAAGGCGGCGCCGTCGCGCCGCTCGGCTCCGGCCAGCTCACCTGAGGGAGCGAAGAA
The DNA here is from genome assembly GCA_963758795.1 of uncultured Actinomycetes bacterium. Classification (GTDB taxonomy): domain Bacteria; phylum Actinomycetota; class Actinomycetes; order Streptosporangiales; family Streptosporangiaceae; genus Palsa-504. The sequence goes on along the minus strand of CAVWXG010000012.1, from coordinate 609,239 downwards.
CCGGACCTCGGTTCCCTGGCCAGCACCATCCGGTCGCAGCAGCCAGGGCGCCCGGGCCGCCGAGGTGCGCAGGTGCGCGAGCGCGCCCGGCGCGAACGCCACGTCAAGACCGGCGGCCCGCAGGCCGTCCAGCGGCGAGATCGTGTACGGCGGGAAGACGGTGGCGCTGCCGCCGCCGAGCGTCCTTGCGACTTCGGCGTTCGGCCCGATGACGGCCACCCGGCCGAGCCCGGATCGGTCCAGCGGAAGCAGGCCGGTGTTGCCGGCCAGCACGAACGAAGCTGCCGCGGTGGCCCGCAGGTCCCGCGCGATCTCGGCCGGCCCGTACCCAGCCGAAGCGCCCGCCGGGTCCAGGTGCGGCGTTGCGTTCGGCTGGGCCCGGCGGGAATCGGAGTTCGGGCTCAGGCCGCCGACCCGGGCGGCCAGGCGGAGGATGCGCACGACCTTGTCGTCGATGACGGCCTCGTCGACCAGGCCGTCCGCCACGGCCACGGCCAGCGCGTCACCCCATGGGCCGAACTGGCTGGCCGGACCCGGCATGGCCAGGTCGAGAGCCGCGTTCGCGGCGGCCACGGTAGAGCGGGTGGCCGTCCAGTCCGACATGACCAGGCCGTCGAAGCCCCAGTCGTCGTACAGGATCTCGCGCAGCAGCGGACTCTCGGTCATCGTCGTCCCGTTGACCTCGTTGTAAGCGGCCATCACGGCCCACACGCCCGCATCGCGCACGACGGCCTCGAACGGCGCCAGGTACAGCTCGCGCAGCGTCCGCTCGTCGATCTGGACGTCGACCGTCATCCGCTCGGTCTCTGAGTCGTTCCCGACGAAGTGCTTGACGCATCCCGCGACGCCGGCCCGCTGAAGCCCCCGCACGTAGGCGACCCCGATCCGCGCGGTGAGCAGCGGATCCTCGGAGAAGCACTCGAAGTGCCTGCCGCCGTAAGGACTCCGGTGCAGGTTCACCGTAGGGGCGAGCAGGACGTCGACGCCCTTGCGCCGGGCCTCGTGCGCCAGCAGGGCGCCGATGCCCTCGACCCGGTCGCAGTCCCAGCTGGCAGCCAGCGCCGTCGGCGACGGCACGTTCGCGGAGGTATCGCGCTCGTCCCAGGTCTCGCCGCGGACCCCGGCCGGGCCGTCGGAGAGCACCACCCGGCGCAGCCCGGCGTCGGGTTCGGGGTAGAGCGCCCAGAAGTCCGCTCCGGTCAGGAGCCTGATCTTCTGCTCCACCGAGAGGCGGGCGACCCGGGCCCGCAACTCCTCTTCTCCTGGGACGAAGGCGCCCGCCACCGGGTTACTCACCGGGCCGGCAGGTTGACCAGGGACGCCAGCGCGGCCCGGTGCGCGTCTGCGGTGCCGAAGGCGATTGAGTCCGCCTTCGCCCGCTTCAGGTACAGGTGCGCGGGATGTTCCCAGGTGAAGCCGATACCGCCGTGCAACTGCACGCATTCCTGCGCGGCGTGCACCGCGACCTCCGAACAGTAGGCCTGGGCGAGCGCCACCGCGACCTTGGCGTCAGGATCGCCGGTGGCCAGGCAGGCCGCCGCGTACCTGGACGCCGCGCGCGCCTGGGTGACCTCCACCCACTCCTGCGCCAGCCGGTGCTTGAGCGCCTGGAAGGACCCGACCGGCCGGGCGAACTGACGGCGTTCCTTGACGTACGCGACGGTCATGTCCAGGCAGCGCTGGGCCAGCCCGACCTGCTCGGAAGCCAGCACGCCCGCGCCCGCGGCCAGCGCCACCTCGACGGCTCGCAGGGCCACCGGCCCGGACGCGATCAGCGTGGCAGCCGCGTCGTCGAAGGACAGGTCGCACAGCTGCCTGGTCATGTCCAGCGACACCACCGGCCGCTTCGCCACGCCGGGCACCGCCATGTCGACCAGGTACAGGCCGCTCGGCACGCCGTCGGCCGGCACGAGCAGCACGCCGGCGGGGAGCGCGTCGGCCACGCCGGTGACCATGCCACGCAGCCGGGCTATCCCCTCCGCCGCGTCACCGGGCCTGGTCCCGGCCAGGCGGACCGAGGTCGGGTAACCAGCGCCGGGCGCGGTCGCGAACGAAATCGCCAGCGCTGCCGTCGTATCGCCGTCCGCCAGCCGGCCGAGCAGGTCCGCCACGGCCCGCACCGAGGCGGACGTCTCCCCGGCACCGGCCGACACGCTCAGCAGGGCGGCGGTGGCGACCACGGCGCTACCGAGGAAGGGCACCGGAGCGACGAAGGCGGCCAGCGCTTCCGCGGCGGCCGCTGCCTCACGGTAGCTGGCACCGGCTCCGCCGTTGCCTTCCGGTATCAGCAACCCGGCACAGCCCAGGTCCGCGGCGACGCTCTGCCACAAGCCCTCGTCGTAGGTCTGGCCGGATTCCGTGCGGGCCAGCGCCTTGTCCAGGCCGCCCTGGTCGGCAAGCAGAGAGCTCAGGGCGTCAGCCAGCGCCCGTTCTGCGTCAGAAAAAAGGAGATCGGGCAGGGCCTCGCTCATTTTGGCAGGTCCTTCCATGGCACGTCTTTGTCCACCCGGGGCTCGCTGGGCAGGCCGAGCACGCGCTCGGCGATGATGTTGCGCAGGATCTCTGAGGTGCCGCCCTCGATCGAGTTGCCGCGGGCGCGCAGGTAGCGGTAGCCGGGGCCACGACCGAAGAAGTTCGCGTGCTCCGGGCGGCGCATGGTCCAGTCGTCGTAGCGCAGGCCGTCACCCCCGGCCAGCTCGACCTCGAAGCCCGATATTTCCTGATTGAGCCGGGCGAAGACCAGCTTGGAGGCGGAACCCTCGGGTCCGGGCTTGCCCGCGGCGAGCTGCTGGCGCAGCCGCTCCGACGCCAGCCGGGCCACCTCGGCCTCGGTCCACAGCCGCAGCAGCCGGGCGTGCAGGCCGGGCGTGCGCAGCTCGGGCCGGGAGCGCCAGGTCCGGAGGGTCGGCTCGATCATGCCGCTATCCCGCGGCACGGCCCGGGACGCGCCGATGCTGACCCGCTCGCTCATCAACGTGGCGTTGGCCACCTTCCAGCCCTCGCCGACCTGGCCGATGCGGTCCGCGTCCGGGATCCGCACGTCGGTCAGGAATACCTCGTTGAACTCGGCCTCGCCGGTGAGCTGGCGCAGCGGCCTGACGTCGACGCCGGGCGCGGTCATGTCCACGGAGAAGTACGTGAGCCCCTGGTGTTTGGGCACGTCAGGGTCGGTGCGGGTCAGCAGCAGCCCGCGCCGGGCCTGATGTGCCTGGGAGGTCCACACCTTCTGCCCGGAGACGACCCACCCGTCGCCGTCCGGGACCGCGCGGGTGGCCAGCGAGGCCAGGTCGCTGCCCGCGCCGGGCTCGCTGAACAGCTGGCACCAGATTTCCTCGGCCGTCCAGAGCTTGCGCAGCCAGCGTTTCTGCTGCTCATCGCTGCCGTAGGCGAGGATGGTCGGGGCCGCCATGCCCAATCCGATGCCGTTGCGCTCGGGGTCGTTGGGCGGCGCGCCCGCGGCCGCGAATTCGGTGTCCACGACAGCCTGCAGCGTGCGGGAGACGCCGAGGCCGCCGAGACCTTCGGGGTAGTGCACCCAGGCCAGGCCCGCGTCGAAGCGCGCGTTGAGGAACTCCTGCTTGCCCAGCTCGGCCGGGTCGTGAGAGGCCAGAAACGCCCGGGCCCGTTCGGCGAGCGCGTCCGGGCTGTGGCCCGGCGCGGTCTTGTCGGTCAGCACAGGGGACCTCCGGCGACGTAGCTGACCTGGCCGGAGACGACGTCGGCGCCCTCGCTGACCAGGAAAGAGATGGTGTGAGCCACGTCGGCCCTGTTGCTCAAGTCGGCACCCACCGCGCGGCCGGTCACGATCGCGATTCTGTCTGTCACAGAGTTCTCTCCTTTTCTATGTGCCGAAACATTTAAGTGCCGAAACGGGCGGTGGTGCATCTGGCCGGTGACGTTTCTTTAGGCAGTGGCTTTCTTTAGGCAGTGGCTTTCTTTAGGCAGTGGCTTTCTTTAGGCACTAGCTTTCCTAGGTAGCGGCTTTCTCGCGCGGATGGCTTTTCAGGTGGTCGCTTTCCTCAGCTCCCGGCGGGCCAGGGACCTCTTGTGCACCTCGTCGGGACCGTCGGCAAACCGCAGCGATCGCGCGCTCGCCCACAGCTGGGCCAGCGGGAAGTCCTGGCTGACTCCGCCCCCGCCGTGGGCCTGGATCGCCTTGTCGATCACCCACTCCGCCATCGCTGGGGTCACGATCTTGATCGCCTGGATCTCGGCGTGGGCCCCCTTGTTGCCCACGGTGTCCATCAGCCACGCGGTCTTGAGCACCAGCAGCCTCGCCTGCTCGATTCGCACCCTGGACTCGGCGATCCAGTCCTGGATGACGCCCTGCTCCGCCAGGGACTTGCCGAAGGCGGTACGGCTGGTGGCCCGCTGGCACATGAGCTCCAGGGCGCGCTCCGCGGCGCCGATCAGCCGCATGCAATGGTGGATGCGGCCGGGGCCGAGCCGGGCCTGAGCGATCGCGAACCCGTCACCCTCGCCGGCGATCATGTTCTCGGCCGGGACGTGCACGTGGTCGAAAACGACCTCAGCGTGCCCGCCGTGCGGCCCGTCGGTGTAACCGAAGACGGTGAGCCCGCGCTTGACCGTGATCCCCGGCGTGTCGCGGGGCACGAGGATCATGGAGTGCCGGCCGTGGCCGTCGGCGGTTGGCCCGCTGGCCACTGCCATCACGATGAAGATCTGGCAGTCCGGGTTCATCGCGCCGCTGGACCACCACTTGCGACCGTTGATCAGGTAGCCGTCGCCGTCGCGGGCGATCGTGGTGGCGATGTTCGTCGCATCGCTGGAAGCCACGTCGGGTTCGGTCATGCAGAATGCCGACCTGATCGTGCCCTCGAGCAGCGGCCGCAGCCAGCGTTCCTGCTGCTCCGGCGACCCGAACTCGGCCAGCACTTCCATGTTGCCGGTGTCGGGCGCGGCGCAGTTCAGCGCCTCAGGCGCCAGCGCGGGGCTCCACCCGGTGATCTCGGCGAGCGCCGCGTACTGCAGGTTGGTCAGCGGCGGGTCCGGAAGGCTCGATACCGCGTCCAGCCGGCGGACCGCGGCCGCCGCCTTGCCGGTCAGGAAGAGGTTCCATAGCCCGCGGTCGCGCGCCTCGGCCTTGAGCTCGGAGGTGATCGGCACCCGCTCCCACGGACGACCCTGCCGAACCGCCGCGGCTACCTGCTCGCTGAACACCGCCTCGGCGGGGTAGACCCGCTCGTCCATGAAGGCAAGCAGTCGCTTGCGCAAGTCGAGCGTCCTGGCGTCGTAGCCAAAGTCCATGGAGCACAACCTCCCACAGCGTCCGCCCACCAGCCTATCTACTCACCAGTACGGTTGTCCGCTACGGCTGCCCCGCTTCTTGTCAGGACAGAACGAACCCTCCGGCGGCGGATCACGGTAGACGCCAGTGATCGCCTGTCCGGACCGGGGTGCCGTAAGCGGCTTACTGGCAGATGCCGCAGGCGTATGCTGAGGAACAGTGGTCTCGGGTATCACAGTAACTTCCTCGGTCCCCGCAGGACCGGTTCGGTGTCAGACTGGTTCCATCGCTCCTCCAGCATTGCGGGGGGCCTACCTGTTCGGACTCGGGCGAGCGCAGGTCAGATGAGCGGGCGTTTGGCTACCCGGGAGGGCATGACGTTCTTCGAACGGTTGAGCGTTGGTAGCTATCGCTAGCAGCTAACACAGTAGGGTCTGGTCTATTCAGGGTGGACCGGCAAAGGACCAAAGCGAGTGGATCTCCTGCGCGATCTTTACGCCCGATTCAGGGTGCTGATACACGAGGCCGCCAAGTTCGGCATCGTCGGTCTGCTCTCGTTCGGCGTCACCATCGTCGGGTCCAACGCGCTGCACTCCGGCGCGGGGCTCGGTGAGCTCGTCTCGGTGACGATCGCCACGACCGTCGCGACGGTCTTGTCTTTCCTCGGCAATAAGCACTGGGCGTTCCGGCACCGGAAGGGCAACGCGCTGCACCGCGAGTCGATCCTGTTCTTCGTCTGCAACGGCGTCGGGCTGCTCTTTCAGCTCGCGTTCGTCGCGGCGGTGCAGTTCGGGCTCGGCCTGAAGGGCACGCTCGCCTATAACGTGGCGAACATCCTGGGTGTCCTCGTGGCAGCCTCGTTCCGGCTGTACACCTACCGGCAGTGGGTCTTCCCGATGGCAGGCGCGGAACCGCTGGACGCGGAGCACCTGCAGCCGGAGACCTCGGGCACTTGATCGGGCTCCGCGGGTTACCGGCAGCCGCGGGTTACCGGCAGCCGCAGGTTACCGGCAGCCGCGGAGTGCCGACAGCCCCAGCGGCGCCTTGAGCGCGGCGTCTTCCTGCGCGGTGGTCAGGTATCCCACCGCGGCCATCCGGCCTATCACGTGCACCAGCCGCGCCCGCGCCTGCGCCGGGTAGACCAGGGGGTCATCGTAGGTCGGCGCGTTCACCACGCCGGCCAGCATGGCTGCTTGCACCAGGGTCAGGTCGGCGGGGGGCCGGCCGAAGTACCCGCAGCTGGCGGCGCTCAGGCCGTAGTAGCCGTGGCCGTAGTACGCGACTTCCGCGTACAGCCGCAGGATCTCCGCCTTGCTGTACGTCACGTTGAGCTTGACGGCCAGTGCCACCTGCTCGAGGTCCTGGGTGAAGCCGCTCCGGCCCGACGTGTACAGGTTCTTGGCCAGCTGCTGGTCGATGGTGCTGCCGCCTTGATCCGTGCGCCCGGTGATACGGGAAGCGACGACCCGGACCAGTGCGAGCGGATCCACGCCCGGGTCGGTGTAGAACCGGTGGTCCTCGGTCGCCACCAGAGCCTGCCCGAAATATTGCGGGATGGGCGGGCCCGGGTAAGCGATGTGATGTTCGGCGGCCTGCGCCTGAGCCAGCGCCGTGGCCTGGCCGGCCGACGGAGTCAGCACGAACAGTGCGCCGCCCGCCAGCGCCAGGAGTACCACGACGGACAGCACTGCCTTCGCGATCCGCAGCCGCCCCCGGTGGGGCCGTGGTTCCCCTGGGTTATCGAAGCCGTCGTCGGAGAAGGCTGAGCGCCGAGCCCCTAGTACCCTCAACGGCCAGCCTTTCCGTCTGCGTGCGGCCTGCATGGACGACGCTACGCCCACACCTACAACGAACACTGCGCCCGCGCCATGCCCGCCACATCGTAGCTTTCCCCTCGGACGCGAATCACGCATCGGCGTCGGCGCCGCGGCCGCCGCGAGCCCGACCGCGGGACCTTGGGCCAGAGCTACCCGATTCGGTTGAGCCAGCTTTCGTTTCGAGCGGCGCCGCGGTTGCGCTAAGCTGACTGAGCCTGCCAGGGTATGGCGGGTGTGCGTCGTCGGAGGCGACTCCGGGCGCGGCGGGACGTGGCCCAGCTTGGTTAAGGCGCTTGACTGGGGGTCAAGAGATCGGGAGTTCAAATCTCCCCGTCCCGACAAAAATTGAGAATTACTGCTCGGGCAAAAAAATGTCAGTGCTCGGCGCTATGGTACCGACATGGCTGGAGATTCACCGAGTAAGTGGTCGGATGCCGAGCTGACGAGCGCGGTCGCGGCGTCTACTTCCTGGCGCGGTCTCATGCGAGCACTTAGCCTGCCCGAGACTTCTCCTCAAATGATCCTGCGCGTCAAACAAGACGTTGCCCGTCTCGGGCTTGCCACTTCACACTTCACTACGCCGCGCACATGGTCAGGCGGTCAGCTCAAGTGTGCCATCGCGGCCGCGCAATCGGCAGATGAACTGCTTCATTCCCTGGGATTGCAGCCAGGCTCGGATGAGGCGTGGACGCGAGTCAAGGCGAATGCCATCCGGCTGGGGCTAGACCTGAGCCAGCTGGAGAGCACTATCGACGTCAGCGAACCGGCCGACCAACGGCCAGACCTGGGGAACCTGCGCCATGCCGCAACATCGCTGGCTGCATGCTGGTTCTCGCTATGCGGGTTTAACACGGCTATCCCGATCGAGCCAGCCGTCTATGACCTGCTGGTATCGAGGCCTGATGGAATCAAGCGCGTTCAAGTCAAGACGACGACGCATCAAAGTAAGAACGGCTGGATGATCCAAGTCGGTAGGCGACCTTATTCCGCAAGAAATAACGCGCGGCTAGTCCCGTACGATCCGGACTTGATCGACTTGTTTTTCATAGTGGACGGGGATCTGTCGATATACCTAATTCCCAGCCAGGTCATTGCCGGACGGGTAATGATTCTGTTGCGAACCTATCCTCAGTACATCGTAGGCAATGCGGTCGGGCTCATAGCATCCCGGCCGAATGCCGCTCCAGGAGCACTTAGCACGCTCGATCGTGATCGGGCTCGGTCCTTACGATCACACGCATTCCCTCAGCGGCCACGGGTGCGGCCAGCCTGAACCCGCTGCCCTGGGATGCGGTGCCGAGGGCACCTGGTGTTGACTATCGGTATGCCTGTTCAAGGAGAATATGAGCCGAGCCCACAAGCTTGGGTGCGCGATCAAGTCGAGCTGTACGAGAGTTCCGGCGGGACCAAGGGGACGACGCTGCGCGACACCGGCATCCCGGTCGTGGTCGTCACCAACGTCGGAGCCCGCAGCGGCAAGGTGCGTAAGACACCGGTGATGCGAGTGGAGCACGACGGCCGGTACGCCATGGTGGCGTCCAAGGGCGGCGCCCCGGAGCATCCGCTGTGGTACTACAACCTCCGCGCGAACCCCGTGGTAGAAGTGCAAGATGGGCCGGTCAAGCAGGACATGATCGCCCGCGAGCTCAGTGGCGACGAGCGCGCCGAATGGTGGAAACGGGCGGTCGAGGTGTTCCCGAACTACGCGGAGTACCAGCAGAAGACCAGCCGCGAGATCCCGGTGTTCATCCTGGAGCCCGCCGCGAGCTAACCGCGACCCGGACAGCATGAAGCCGCCCCGCGGGTATCTTCGCGGGGCGGCCTCGCGGTCGTGAACTTGCGGTGGTGAACTTGCGGTCGTGAACGCGGCGCTAAGGTCTGCTTGGGCTTAACCGTTTATCGTGCCGACGCCGGGCAGGATCGGCTCGACGCTCATGTAGACGGGTCCGGCGTGCGAGCACACTTGCAGGTCGAACGCGGCGATCGTGGCGTCATAGTGACCCGGCGGGTAGACGCGGAGCACGACGGCCGTGTTCACGGGATCGCACCCGGGCGCCGTGCTCACCTCAGCGTCGCGGTACTGCAGTATCGTGTGCGCGGTCGCGCCCGGGGCGAGCACGACGGTGCGGGCGGCCACCCCGGTGGCCCAGCCGGCCGGACTGCCAAGCTGATGCCCGTTGCGAGCGATCGCGGAGACTCCGGGGAAGCCGTGCAGGTAACACGTGTGCCCGCCCACGTTGGTAAAGTTCAGCGGGTAGTAGATGGTTCCGGCCGCACCGTTCGACTGAGCGAGCGCGATCCAGACGCCGAGTTGACTTGCCTGGCACGCGGGAACGGAGGCCGATGACACGCGCGCGGTGTCTGAGGCAAGCGCAGCGCCTGACGCGGCGCCCGGCGAGCCTGCCGCGAAGGCGGCAGCGGCGAGGATGAGCCCGGCGGCAGAGACGGCGGCGATGACCGCGATGACCCGGCGGGCGGTAGCGGAGATGGTGGAGAGGTACTTCATGATTCTTCGTCCTGCAAGGAACGGGATCCGCTGTTTGCGGTGTCCATCTACCTTGGAGACTGCGTTGACAGGTCCCTGGTTGGAGACAGATGCGAAACGGTCCGTGGTGCGGCCACCGGAAATGAGCGTGCCGCGCGGGGATGCCTGACGGTTGCCACTGCGCGTCATTCGGGCAAACTGGTGCGATGACAGCACGAGCAGAACTTACGCGCAGAGCGCGAGATCACGGCGTCGCGGTCTCCTACCAGGACTGGCGGGGGCGTCCGGTGGAGGTTTCCGACGAGACGCTGGCGGCGGTGCTATCCGCCCTCGGGGATGACGCGGCACCCGCGGCGCACCGGGCGCCGGGCGAATCCGCGGGCTCCGCCGTGGCCCCTTTTCCTCGCCGCCGGTCCTGGGGCTTCACCGTGCAGCTCTACTCGCTGCGCTCGGCTGCCTCGTGGGGCCACGGCGACCTGCACGACCTCGCCGAGCTCGCCAGGTGGAGCGGCCGGGAGCTGGGTGCGGATTTCGTGCTGGTCAACCCGTTGCACGCGGCGGAGCCGCTGCCGCCGGTGAGCCCGTCGCCGTACCTGCCGATGACCCGGCGCCAGGTTAGCCCGCTGTACCTGCGCGTCGAGGACATAGCCGAATACGAAGAGCTGAGCGCGAGCGACCGGGCCCGGGTCGACGCCCTCGGCGCGCCGCTGCGCGCCGCGAGCGCGACGTCGGCCCTCATCGACCGGGACGCGGTGTGGACCGCCAAGCGGGCGGCGCTTGAGATCATCTACGCCGCACCGCTCGGCCCGGGTCGCCGGGCCGAGTTCGACTCCTTCCTCGGACGCGACCGCAAGGCCACCGAGGATTGGGCGACATGGTGCGCGATCGCCGAGGTGCACGGGCCGGACTGGCGGTCATGGCCCTCGGCGCTCGCCGATCCGGGCTCGGCGGCGGTGGCCGAGTTCAGGCGGGCGCGGGCGGACCGGGTCGGCTTCCACGCCTGGCTGCAGTGGCTGATAGCGGAGCAGGCCGCCACCGCGCAGCGAGCCGCGCGGCAGGCCGGCATGGACATCGGCGTCATCGCCGACCTCGCGGTCGGCTCGCATCCGGGCGGCGCCGACGCCTGGGCCCGGCAGGACGTGATCGTGCCGGGCATCAGCGTGGGCGCCCCGCCGGACGCGTTCAACCAGCGCGGGCAGGACTGGACGCTGCCGCCCTGGCACCCGGGCCGCCTCGCCGACCAGGCGGCCAGGCCCCTGGGCGACCTGGTCGCGGCCACGACACGGAACGCGGGCGGCATGCGGGTGGACCACGTCATGACGCTGGCCAGGCTCTGGTGGATACCCGCCGGGATGCCGCCCGGCCTTGGCACCTACGTGCGATATGACCACGAGCTGCTGGGCGGGGTGGTGGCCGCCGAGGTGGCGCGGACAGGCGCGCTGGCGATCGGCGAGGACCTAGGCACGGTCGAGCCCTGGCTGCGTCAGTTCCTGGCGGCGCGCCGGATCCTCGGCACGTCCATGCTGTGGTTCGAACGTCGCGCGGACGGCACGCCGCGCAGGCCGGGCGGATGGCGTCGCGGCTGCCTGGCCACGGTCGGCACGCACGACATGCCCCCGGCCACGGCGTTTCTCACCGGCGAACAAGTCACCCTCCGGGCCAAACTCGGCATGCTCACCCAGCCCGAGGACGAGGAGCGCGCCATCGCACGGGCAGATGCCCGCCGCTGGCTCACCATGCTCAGGCGCGAAGGCCTGCTGCCCGGCCAGGGTCCTGTTTCGCCCGAGGAGTTCACCGTCGCGCTCTACGCCTACCTGACCCGGACGCCGGCCGTGCTGATCGGCGTCTCGCTGGCCGATGCCGCGGGCGAACGCTGTCCGCAGAACCTGCCAGGCACGGTGGATGAGTACCCCAACTGGCGGATCCCGATCACCGACGGCGACGGGAAACCGGTCATGCTCGAGGACCTGCCCGGGCACGCCGGAATCCGCGCCGCCGTGGAGGCCGTCTCCAGCGGGCTGCAGCGCAAGCGGTAGAGTCCACGCGTGACCACCCGCGAAGAACTGGATGCACTTTCCTCTCGTGAGCTGCACGACCTCGCTGTCCGGCGGGCGCTGCGCCACGTCGACGTGGAGTTTCTGTGGGAGCTTGCGCGCGCCATCCCGGCGGCCGAGGCTTCCGAGGGAAACTCGGTCGAGGCCGGCCGGGACATCACGAAAGTTACCGCCCTGCTCTCGGACGCGATCGACTCAGGGAAAGGCGAGGTCGCCGAGGCGCTGCGCCCGCTGTACATCGACTACCTCGCCAAGCACGGCAGCTGACGCGTCCCTGCTGCCGGGCATGAATGCCCTCGCCTGTGCATGAAAGTGGCACCCTGCACTTAAGAGCGTGCAGGGTGCCACTTTCATGCGTTCGAGCGCGCTTCCGCGGCCCGGCTTGGCTGGTTTGCCGCTTACTCAGGCTTGTCGAGGACGCCCTCGATCTCCAGGGTGATCGTGACCTTCTCGCTGACCGCCACGCCGCCGCCGGGAATCGGGCCGTTGTAGCTGACGCCGAAGTCGTTCCTGTTGATCTCGGTGGTCGCGGAGAAGCCCGCGCGCGTGCCGCCGTAGGCGTCGGGACCGAAGCCGTTGATCTCAAGCTTCAGCGTCACCGGCTTGGTGGTGCCGCGGATGGTGAGGTCACCGTCGAGCAGGAAGTCGTCGCCGTCGGGGCGGACGCCGGTGGAGTGGAACGTCAGCGTGGGGTGAGTTTCGACTTCGAAGAAGTCGGCACTGCGGATGTGGTTGTCGCGGTCGGGCGCGCCGGTGTTCACCGAGCTAAGGTCAACGGTGGCGTTGACGCTGGACTGGAGCGGGTCTTCGGCTGTGACGATAGTCCCTTCGAACTTGTCGAAACGGCCGCGGACCTTGCTCACCATCATGTGCCTGACGACGAAGGACACCTCCGAGTGCACCGGGTCGATGGTCCAGGTCCCGGCTACGTAGCCGGGGATTACCACGGCTGTCTCGGTCATCATTCCTCCAGTAGGTGATTCTTACTCGTACGCGACTTCACTCGCGTACCTAACTTCTTTAGAGTAACCTGATTTTGATTGAAGCGTCAAGTACTAGGGTACATAGCCTTCACCGAAGCAAGCTAGTCGCCCTGAGGAGGGGATCTCTTGGATACCGGGCGGGCCGGCCCGGCCTGCGGGCCTTCGCGACCGGCCGGCGAACCGGCAGCGCCTGCCGGCGAACCGGCAGCGCCGGCCGGCGAGCCGTCGGCTTGTCGCGCCCGGGAGGTCCTCCAGCGGGTCGGCGACAAGTGGTCAGTGCTGGCCATTGACCTGCTCGGCCAGGGAACCATGCGGTTCACCGAGCTGCACCGCGCGATCGATGGCATCACCGCCAGGATGCTCACGGTGACGCTGCGCGGGCTCGAACGCGATGGCATCGTGACGCGAACCATACATCCGGTCATCCCGCCCCGCGTCGAATACGCGCTCACTCCCATGGGACGCACACTGCTCGACACTATCGGCCAGCTCGTCACCTGGGCCGACAGTCACCTGCCCGAGATCCAAGCCGCCCGGGCCGCCTACGACGCCGCGCACGCGTCGTCCTAGGCTGACTGGAGTGACCGATGATGAGCAGTACGGCCAGAACACGAATGATCAGGGCGGGGCATCCAGCTCAGAAGGACAGGCGGAGGCCGAAGACCGGCTGCTTCATGGTTCTTCCTTCGGCGCCGCCGCTGCCGCCTACGCGGAGCACCGTCCTGGCTACGCCGAGACCGCGATCAGGTGGGCCCTCGATCCAGTCTGGTCCCGCCGGCCACTCCGGGTAATTGATATCGGCGCGGGAACCGGCAAGCTGACTGCCACCCTGGTTCGCCTCGGCGCTGACGTCACCGCCGTCGAACCCGACCGCAACATGCTCGCCGAGCTGCGCCGGGAACTCCCCTCGGTCCGGTCGGTGTCCGGGAGCGCGGAGGAAATCCCGGTGCCCGACGGCAGTGCCGATGCCGTCCTGGCCGGCCAGGCCATGCACTGGTTCGACATGGACCGGGCGATGCCCGAGATCGCCCGCGTGCTCACTCCCGGAGGGGTGCTCGCGGGACTGTGGAATGTGGATGACGACCGGGTCGGCTGGGTCGCCGAGTTCGCCGCGATGAGCAAACGCAACGCCAGTATCACGCTGCTCAGATGGCGGGGCGGCGATGCGCAGTCCCGTCAGGAGCGTGTCATCACGGCCGGATCCGGGCTCTTCCATGCGGGTCAGGCGGGAGAGTTCGAGCACAGCCAGGCGCGGACCGCCGATTCTCTCCTGGCCACCATCGCGACGCACTCGAATTTCCTGGTGATGGACGAGCCCGAGCGAATCAGGCGGCTGGCACAGGTCCGCGACTTCCTCCAGTCGCGGCCAGAGACATCCCACGGCGAATTCGTCCTGCCGATGGTCACGGTCGCGCTGCGGGCGCAGCGGAGGTGGCCCGCGGGGTGACCCCAGGCTTCCCCGGTCAGGCAACCTGCCGGTGACCGCGGGCGGCACGCCGTACTGGGACATCCTGCGACTGTTCGCCGAGGTCCGGCACGGCCTGGAGGATACGTGCCCTGCCCTGGGGTACGCTTCGTCGGTGGCCTCGGAGCGAGGACTGGGTGTCGTGCGGCGCAGGACATGGCTCCTCATTCTGACCGTGATGACCGTCGTGGTCTGCGGTGTCGCGGCCTGCACGCTCACGGGGTGCAGCGCGCGGGCGGCCGCCGGGCCGGACGCGGCGATCGGGGCGCGGACACGCGCGCCCTCGTCTGCCCGCCCTTCACCCGCCCGCCCTTCGCCCAGTCCGACGATCGTGGTGACCGGCGCACCCGGCGGGGTCAAGGCCAAGGGGGCAGTACTGGCCGACGCGGCCACCGGCCAGGTGCTGTGGGGCCGTGACACCGATACGATGAGGCCGATGGCCAGCATCACCAAGGTGATGACCGCGCTGCTCGTGCTCCAGAGCGGTGACCTCGGCCGCGAGATCAGCATCCCTCAGGCGGCGGTCAGCTACGCCTGGAAGTACGGGGGCGAATCCGCGGCGCTGCGCCCGGGAGACGTGCTCACGGCCGCCGAACTGCTGCCCCCGCTGCTGCTGGCGTCGGGGGCGGACGCCGCCTATACGCTGGCGAACGCCTACGGCCCCGGCCTGACCGCCTTCGTCGCGCGGATGAACGCGACCGCGGCCCGGATGGGTATGACCAACACCCATTTCGCCTCGCCGGACGGCCTGCCCTACCCCACCGAGACCTCGACCTACTCCACGCCCGCCGACCTGCTCACGCTCGGCCTGGCAGCGATGCGCTACCCGGCCTTCCGGTCGGTCGTGGACCTGCAGTTCTACCACTTGCCGAAGGGCCGCGGGCATCACGCGTACTGGTGGGACAACACCGACGATCTGATCAGCTCGTACTCCGGTGCCGTCGGGATCAAGGACGGGTACACCGACGACGCCGGGCACTGCCTGCTGTTCGAGGCGGTCAGGGGCGGGCGGACCCTGATCGGAGTCGTGCTGGACAGCCCGGCCTCCGGCACGGGCGCGGGCGCGCAGGCCGCGGAGCAGATGCTGAACTGGGGCTTCCGGCTCGCAGCTAGTGCTACCGGGTGACCGGCTCCCCGGCCAGCCAGGCGGCGCCCCGCAGGTAGAGCCGCTCCACCTCGGGGCCGGCCAGGCCCGGCATGTCGGTCTTGACCGGGTATCCGGCCCGCAGCTGCAGGTAGGCCAGGTAGCGATAGCCCTGGGGGAACTGGGCCAGGATCTCTTGGTCCAGCACCAGCGAGGCGGCCGGATCGACCGGGTCCAGGCGGTCCTTCTCGTAGATGGGCTGCCGCAGCACCATGCCCCAGCGTCCGTCTCGTTGGTCCATGAAGTCGTAGAACCGGCCGGTGCAGGCCACGTCGCACCGCACGCCGTCGACCTCGCCGCGCTGCATGATCGTCATCCGGGTCTGCGCGATGGCCCGGGTCCCGTTGAGCTGGATATGGCAGCCGCCGGTGAAGTGCAAGATGTTGACGCCCCGGGCCCGGCCTTCCTGGCTGACCTTGATGAAGTCCTCTTTCGGGCCCTGGAACCAGGTCGCCATCATGTAGCCGTCGTCGTGCCAGCAGGCGCGGAACGCCTCCCAGTCTCCGGCGTCCCTGGCGTAGGTCCAGGTCTCGACGATATCCCTGATGGCGAGGCGATCGTGGTATGCGGCGTCCATTGGCGAACCGTATGACATGACGGGGGGCGGGCACCACTGCCCGTTCCGGTCAATGCCTTGGGCAGGATGGGAGCATGCCCGACAGCGATGAGTTCGACGCCCGCCCGGTCCGGGCGTTCCGCCCGCATGAAGGCGCTGCGGTCGACGAGTTGGTGTGGCCGGGCTGTGTTCCGGCCATGGCGCAGCTGTTCCGGGAGGGGCTGGAGTTGCCGGCCGGACTGACCGTGCTGGTGGGTGAGAACGGGTCAGGGAAGTCGACGGTGGTGGAGAGCCTGGCCGAGGCCTACGGGCTGAACCCGCAGGGAGGTTCGGCGCAGGCCCAGTTGTTCAGCGTCCGGCCGAGCGAGCCGGGCAAGGGATCGGAGCTGACCGTGGTGCGGGGGGTCAAGCCCCGCTGGTCGTACTTCCTGCGCGCCGACACCATGAACCAGCTGTACACCTACCTGGAGCAGAACCCGGGCCGGCGGCGGGAGCGGCTGCACGAGCTGAGCCACGGGGAGGCGTTCCTGGAGATCCTGCGCACCCGGGTGAACGAGACCGGCTTCTATCTCATGGACGAGCCGGACGCGCCGCTGTCCTTCACCGCGTCGCTCGGGCTGGCCGCGCTGCTGCACGACCTGGCCGCCGCCGGGGGCCAGGCGGTCATCGCCACCCACTCCCCCGTCGTCGCGGCGGTCCCAGGAGCGAACCTGCTTGAGCTCGGCCCGTGGGGAATCCGGCCCGCCACCTGGGAGGACCTGAGCCTGGTGGTCGCCTGGCGCGGGTTCCTGCGCGATCCGCAGGCCTACTTCCGGCACCTGTTCTGACCCCGGCTCAGCCTGTCGATCGATGCGGACTTGCTCGCAACGGGGGCCAAATGGGGGGGTAATGTCGCTGGCGAACCGTAGAATCGCGGCGTGGTCCTCACCGGAATCCCCGACGCGGCTGCGGACATCCTGCGCCGGGTGTTCGGGTACTCCTCGTTCCGCGGGCAGCAGCAGGAGATCATCGAGCACGTCTGCGCTGGCGGGGACGCGGTCGCGCTGATGCCGACCGGCAGCGGCAAGTCGCTGTGCTACCAGATCCCGGCGCTGGTGCGGGACGGCACCGGCGTGGTCATCTCGCCGCTGATCGCGCTCATGCAGGACCAGGTGGACGCGCTGACCGTGCTCGGCGTGCGGGCCGGGTTCCTGAACTCCACGCAGGATGCCGACGAGCGGCGCGGGGTGGAGTACGCCTTCATGGACGGCAAGCTCGACCTGCTCTACCTGGCGCCGGAGCGGCTGCGGACCGACTCCGCGCTGCGGCTGCTCGACCGCGGCACGATCTCGCTGTTCGCCATCGACGAGGCCCACTGCGTGGCTCAGTGGGGGCACGATTTCCGGCCCGACTACCTGGCCCTGTCCGTGCTGCACGAGCGGTGGCCTTCGGTGCCGCGGATCGCGGTGACGGCGACCGCGACCAAGCACACCCGGGCGGAAATCGCCACCCGGCTGGCGCTGGGCGAGGCCCGGCAGTTCGTGGCCAGCTTCGACCGGCCCAACATCCAGTACCGGATCGAGCCGAAGAATGAGCCCAGGCGACAGCTGCTCCGGCTGCTGCGGACCGAGCACCCGGGAGAAGCTGGCATCGTCTACTGCCTGTCCCGGGCGTCGGTGGAGAAGACCGCGTCGTTCCTTTGCTCGGAGGGCTTCGTGGCCCTGCCTTACCATGCAGGCCTGGACTCGCGGACGCGGGCCGCGAACCAGGCGCGGTTCCTGCGCGAGGACGGGCTGATCATGGCGGCCACGATCGCGTTCGGGATGGGCATCGACAAACCCGACGTCCGCTTCGTCGCGCACCTGGACCTGCCCAAGTCGGTCGAGGGCTACTACCAGGAAACCGGCCGGGCCGGACGCGATGGGCAGCCGGCCACCGCATGGCTGGCCTACGGCCTGGCCGACGTGGTGCAGCAGCGGCGCCTCATCGACGATTCCGATGGTGACCTTGCGCATCGGCGACGGCTATTGGCGCACCTGGACGCGATGCTCGCGCTGTGCGAGACGGCGGGGTGCCGGCGGGCGCAGATGCTGGCCTACTTCGGCGAGACGGGCGCTCCGGCGTGCGGCAACTGCGATACCTGCCTGGCGCCACCGCAGGTGTGGGACGGGACCATGGCGGCGCAGAAGCTGCTGTCGACCGTGGTACGGCTGGGGCGGCTGGACGGGCCTTCGTTCGGTGCCGGGCAGCCGATCGACATCTTGCTGGGCAAAAAGACGCCCCGGGTGGCATCGTACCGGCACGACGCGCTGCCGGTTTTCGGGATCGGGAGCGAACTGAATGAGGGCGAGTGGCGCGGGGTGGTGCGTCAGCTGCTGGCCTCGGGGATGCTGGCGGTCAAGGGCGATCACGGCACGCTGGCGCTGACGGATCTGAGCGCCGAGGTGCTGCGCGGGGAGCGGCAGGTCATGCTGCGCCGGGACCCACCCCGGGTGCCCGCGGCCCGGAGCGGGCGTACCGCTGCGGGTGCGGCGGGCGCTCCGGGGACGGCCGGTACCGGGGTTTCGGGGGGGAAGTCGCGGCGGGCGGCGGGCCGGGCCGTGGCGACCGAACTGCCTGCCGAGGCCGAGCCGGTGTTCGAGCGGCTGCGGGCCTGGCGGACGGCGGTCGCGAAGGAACAGGGAATGCCGCCGTACGTGATCTTCCACGACGCGACCCTGCGGCTCATCGCCGCCTCGCCGCCATCCACGCTGGCCGGGCTGGCGTTGGTGAACGGGGTGGGCGAGACCAAGCTGGCCCGATACGGCCAGCAGATCCTGGACGTCCTGGCCGAGCCTGCCCCCAGCTGACGGTCGTCCGGCCCGCGCTCTGACCCACTGGGGACGGCTGGTGGCCGATCCGTCTCGGTCAGCGCAGGAACTGCGCCGCGGTCGCCTGCACGGCGCGGGCCACGCGCTCCACGGTCGGACCGGCTACCCGCCACTGCTGCCAGTACAGCTCGACGTCCATCCCACCGGTCGGATCGAGGTCGACCAGGTCCGCGCCGGTGTCCCGAGCCAGCTGCAGGTCCAGGATCATGCCCCAGCCGAGTCCTAGCCGGACGGCCTGGAAGAAGGGGCCGGACTCGGGTATGTAGTGGCGCGGCGGATGCAGCGGCCGCCCGGCGCGGCGGCGCAGGTACTGGTCCTGGATGGTGTCATCGCGGTCGAGCAGGACCACCGGCGCACGGGACAGCGCGGCCACGGTCACCCCGCCGGGGAACCACTGGGCGCAGAAGGCGGCGGTCGCCCGCGGCGCATACCGCATCCTGCCCAGGCGCCGGACCGCGCAGCCTGGCACCGGATTCCTCGAGGTAGTGACGGCGGCCATCACCTCGCCCCGGCGGAGCAGCTCGGCGGTCCGGTTCTCGTCTTCGCGCCGCAGATCAAATACCGCACCGCCCAGCTCGGCCAGCGCCGCCAGGAACCAGGTGTCCAGGCTGTCGGCATTGACCGCGAGCGCGACGACGGAGGGCCCCGACCCGTCGGCTGCGCCCTCGGCCCCCAGTTCGCGCAGGGCGTCCGCGCTGACGGCCTGGATCTGGCGCGCGGCCCGGAGCAGCGTTTCCCCCGCCGTCGTGGCCCGCACCGGCTTGGAGCGGACCAGGAGCACCTGCCCCACGCTGGTTTCCAGCGCCTTCACCCGCTGGCTGACGGCGGAGGGAGTCACGTGCAAGGCCCGTGCCGCGGCGTCGAAGGTCCCCTCCGAGATGGCCGCCGCCAGCGCCTCGAGCTGGTCCGGGTCCAGGTTCATCATTAACGATGCTAATGCAACTGAAGAATGTTTAGCTGGATTGTCGGGTCCGTCATTCCTATGGTGGATTCATGCTCATCCCAGGTACGGTCGCGGCCGCGCTAGCGGGCCTGCTGTTCGGGCTGTCCCTCATCGTCGCCATCGGCGCCCAGAACACCTACGTGATCCGGCAGGGCATCGCCCGTGCCCACGTCCCGACGGTCGTCACGATCTGCGCCGTCTCGGACATGATCCTGATCGCGGCGGGCGTCGCGGGACTCGGCGCGGTGGTCGGGCACGCCCGCGGCCTGCTACTGACCGCACGCCTGCTCGGGGCCGCCTTCCTGCTCGGCTACGCGGCGCTGGCGGCGCGGCGGGCCCTGCGGCCCGGACCGAGGATCGCCGACGGCGTGGCGGCGACCTCGTCCTGGCTGGCGGTCGCGGCGACCTGCCTGGCCTTCACCTGGCTCAATCCGGCGGTCTACCTGGACACCGTGGTCCTGCTCGGCTCGGTCGCCGCGACCCGGCCGGATCCCTGGTGGTTCGGCGGCGGCGCCGCCGTGGCCAGCATCGCCTGGTTCGCCGGCCTCGGCTTCGGGGCCCGGCTGCTTGCCCCGGTCTTCCGTCGGCGCCGCGCCTGGCTGGTCATGGATGTGTTCGTCGCCGTGGTGATGACAGTGACCGCGGCGCGGGTGCTCGCCGGAGCGTAGCCGCCCTTCAGGGCCCGCCCGCGGAGGTTAGCTGCCGTCGGGGTAGCCACCCCGGTGCAGGACCATCGGGTAGTGGGGCAGGGTCCTTGGCGGCCGGGTCTGGGCACGCCAGTTGTCCGGGTAGGGCACCAGGGCCTGGAACAGGGGCGGCGGCACGCCGTCGGGTGCGGTGGCCAGGGCTTCCAGAGCATCGCGGAGCTCGCTGACGGTGCCGCCGGTGAAGCGTTCCTGCCAGCGCTGCTCTACCGTGCCGACGAGCTCACGGTAGACGCGCTGGGCCGCGATCCCCGCGCTGGTGAGACGCGCGACCTTGCCGCGGCTCGCGGCCGGGTCGGGCGCCTCGACCGCGAGGCGGCTTCTGACCAGGATGCCCGTCGCCCAACTGGCGGCTTCCTTGGAGATACCGGCCAGCGGCGGCAGGTCACGCAGCCGTGACCCTTCGCCGTCCAGGACGCGCAGCAGGTTCGCGCCGACCGCGAGCGACAGCCCCGATTCCCCCTCGTACTCCAGGGCGAAGGAGAGCAGCGCCCGGGACAACAGTGCCGACAGCGGCAGGCCAGCCACCTCGACCCGCCGCGGC
This sequence comes from uncultured Actinomycetes bacterium, assembly GCA_963758795.1. Lineage (GTDB taxonomy): Bacteria > Actinomycetota > Actinomycetes > Streptosporangiales > Streptosporangiaceae > Palsa-504. Next base: position 588,447 of record CAVWXG010000012.1, on the reverse strand, counting down.
GGCAGCGCCGGATCTGGTCCCCGGCTAAGCAGTGCCGGGCCGAGGATCGGCAGGCAGTCGGGCAGGCCCGGGTCGAGCTGGTCGACCAGCCGTATCAGGGAGTCCCGCAGCGGGGCGAGCTGGCCGGCGCCAAAACGCTCCCGCCAGCGTTCCTCGATCAGGCCAGTCAGCGGCAGCCAGACCTGCCGCGCCCGGAGGCCCTGGGCGGTGGCGCGCAGGACGGCGCCCGGACCGGGCCGGGCTTTGGGTACCTTCTTCGACGTCCCGTCGATGGTGACGTAGCCCCAGCGCCTCATGCCGTCTAGGTTGGTTCCGGTGCGGGCGAGGGTTTCGAGCTCTCCGACCGTGATCGGCTCGTCGGTGACGAACCGCAGGCAGTTCTCCCACATGACGAGCGACACCAGCCAGACGCCGTAGCCCTGGCTGCCTACCCCGAAGTTCGTCGTGCGGTGCGGGAGCCGGTGCTCGGCTTCGTTGTCGCACTCGATGGTGAACGCGACCAGGGCCTGGGACATCAGCGCGGACAGGGGAAGGGTCCCGGGGCCCTGGGACATGGGGCGGGCCGGCCTGGAGCTTGACTGGCGGCCGGAGCTTGACTGGCGGCCGGAGCTTGACTGGCGGCCGGAGCTGGCGGGAGCTCGGGAGCCTGCGCTGGCCAGGAGGAGGCCGGCCGAACGCTGACGCTGCCGCTTGGCCGCCGCCTGGGGATCGCCGGGTTCGTCACGGCTGGCCATGATCCACCATCCGTGGCGCGCGAGCAGGTCTTCGGCCTCGTCGGCATCGAGCCTGGACTTGGCCGGCTCGCCCATCGCCGCCACGGACGCCTGGAACCGGGCCCTGGAGTCCTCGTCGTGGTCCCGGGACAGGGACACGCTGATGGCCAGGCGGCTGCCCGCGGCGGCGACCTGGCGGAACTGATCCAGGACGGACTCCAGGACGGCCAGCTCCAGGTAGACGGCAACCCCTTCGAGCAGGAACAGGCCGGGCGCGCCCGGGTCGAGCCCGGCCGCGAGCAGGCGATCCGCCAACGGGTCCCGGGTGAAATCGGCCTCGACGAACCGGACCTGGGGCACCGTGATGCCCAGTCGCGCCAGCCTGTCGCGCTTGTCCCGCTGGGTCGCGGGATGATCCACTTCGAACCAGCGGACGCCGGGCTTGGCGTACCGCAGCGCCCGGCCGTCATAGCCGGCCGCGCCCACCACGATCTGCCGCACGCCGCGGCCGATGGCGGCCACCACCAGCCGGTCGAAGAACGACGTGCGCGCGGCTAGGTAGTCATGCATCCGGTTCAGCGGCGCCTCGCGGCCGGCGGCGACCTCGGTAGCCAGAGCGTCGTCAGCGCCGGGATCGCCGTAGGGCGCGGGAACCCGGGTGAACCCGAGACGATGCGCTGCCACCCGCTGGGCGGTTATCGATGGGCCGCCGTCGTCCATCTCAACTCAACCGCGCTGTCTGCCACCACCGGCTCATTCTGCCACGGGGAACCGTCTGTTACTCCGGGCGGCGGTCGGCCACGCCGGCCCAGGGCGGGGCGGCTTCCCCCACGCCGACGTTGGCGGCTAGACGGCCGAGCAGGGTGCTGAGCGTCGCCAGGTCCGCGTCGGCGAGGCCCCCTCGCAGCTTGGCGTCGAAGGCGATCGCGGTGTCCCGCAGACGCACGAACGCCGCTTCCCCCGTTTCGGTCAGCGCGACCACCTGGACTCGCCGGTTGGCGGCCGCGCGGGTCCTGGTGACCAGGCCGCGGGTATCCATGGCGTTCAGGTGATGCGTCAGCGTGGCCTCGCGCACTCCTACCGCCTCGGCGAGTTCCCGCTGGTTGGCGGGCTTGCGGATCTTCAGGTTGAGCAGGATCAGCCACACCGGCAGGGTGCCGCCTGCTTCGGCGAGAGCCTCGTCGAACGCGCGCTCAACCGTGCGGGCCACCTGGGCCAAGCGAAGCCCGATCGGGAGGGGAGACGGTGTCGGCACGTCAGCCAGCATATCACTAAGATTCGACATCTAATGGATTGACACCTAAGTCTTAGATATCTAATCTTTAATAATGCCGGCGGTCACGGCCCGCTGGTCGTGTTCGCCCTCCTCGCCGCCCGCACCTACGCCCGCATGAGCCGCTAACCGAAAGGAACCAGTAATGGCCGTCGAACTGAACCACACCATCGTCCCCGCACACGACCCGCGAGTCTCGGCGCAGTTCCTCGCCGACATCCTCGGCCTGGCCGTCGACCCTCCGGTGGCGCACTTCACACCTGTGACGCTGGCCAACGGGGTCAGCCTGGACTTCGATCACTACGACCACGTCGACGAGCACCACTACGCGTTCCAGCTGAGCGACGAGGAATTCCAGGCCGCGTTCGGCCGGATCAGGGACAGCGGCATCACGTACTACGCCGACCCCGCCTGCCGCCAGCCCGGCCAGGTCTATACCAGCGAGAACGGCCGGCGCGGCACCTATTTCCGGGACCCGGACGGTCACCTCATGGAAATCCTCACCCCCATCTCAGGAGAGTCGGCATGAGCGCGCTCGACGGGCAGATCGCCCTGGTAACCGGCAGCACCCGGGGCATCGGGGCGGGCATCGCCGCCGAGTTCGCGCGCCGCGGGGCCGCCGTCGCCGTGCACGGACGCAACCAGGCCGCCGCGGAGAGCGTGGCGGCCGCGATCATCCGCGATGGCGGCAAGGCCATGGCCGCGACCGGCGACGTCACCGATTTCGGCCAGCTCGAGTCGGTGCGCCGTCAGATAGAGGCTGCCTGGGGGCCGGTGGGCATTCTAGTCGCCAACGCCGGCGGCATTCCCCGGGGGGTCGTCCCCCCGGGAAAGCAGAGCACCCCGCCCGCGCCGCTCGAGCAGATCCCCGAAGACGGGTGGCGCGCGACGGTCGACGGCAACCTGCTGGCCACGTTCCTCACGCTGAAGAGCTTCCTGCCCGGGATGAAGGAGCGTCGCCGGGGCACGATCATCACCATCGGCTCAGCCGCGGGGCGCCGCGCGGACCCTCGCTCCCCCATTCCCTACGCGGCGGCCAAGGCGGGCATCGCGCTGCTGACGCAGGATGTCGCCGCCCAGGCGGGCCCGTTCGGGATCCGGGTCAACTGCATCTCCCCGGAGACCATCCTCACCGAGGGCAACCAGAACCGGATCCCGGCCGAGCTGCAAGCATCACTCGCCGACGCGCACCCCCTCAAACGGCTCGGCACACCGCAAGACGTCGCGACCGCCGCCGCGTTCCTCGCCTCCGACCAAGCCGCCTGGATCACCGGCGTGATCGTCGACGTCGCCGGCGGCGCCGTACTCGTCTAACCGTCCTCAGCTCTAACCATCCTCAGCAAGGAGTCCGGTGATGGCAGTCAACCAAGCCGCGATGCGGCGCCGCGTGCCGATCATGCGCGCGGTGCCGGGTGCCGGGCCTGGGCGGGATGTGGCAGGGTGGCCAGCATGGCGACTGATTCCGCCCATCGCGGCGTACGGCTCGAACGCACGGAGAACAGCCGGTATACGGCCAGCAATGACCGGGGCGGGCAGATCAGCATGGGAACCGGGGAAGGAACCGACTTCACTCCGGTCGAATTGCTGCTCGCCGCGATCGGCGGCTGCACGGCCGTGGACGTCGACATCCTGACCTCACGCCGGGCCGAGCCGGACACGTTCGAGGTGCTGGTCGACGGGGAGAAGGTCAGGGACACGGCAGGCAATCATCTCACCGATCTGCTGGTGACCTTCCGCATCTCGTTCCCGGACGGGGAGCAGGGCGATAAGGCCCGGGCGCTGCTCCCGGACGCGGTCCGCATGTCGCATGACCGGCTGTGCTCGGTGGGGCGGACCGTCGAGCTCGGCACGCCCATCGCGACCCGGATCGAGTGAGGGTAGGCGGGCTAACTGTGCCAGCGGAAACGCCAGACGGCGAAGGTGGCCCCGGCGGCTGTCCACAGGGCCAGGTTGGCCAGATCCCAGGCCGGGAAGGGCCGGACCGCATAGGCGTTCTGCAGTACCTGGGCGAGCGCCTTGACCGGGAACAGGTCCACCAGGTGCGAGAGCCAGGCCGGCAGGCCGCCGAAGGTGGGGTCGAAGACGCCGGAAATGATGGCGATGGGCAGGAAGCTGGCGTATGTCACCGGGCCGGCGGATTCGGCACTGGTGATGACCGAACTGATGGCCAGGCCGAGCGAGGCGAAACACACGATCCCCAGGACCAGGCCGGCGGCCAGGGCCAGCAGGCCTCCCGGACGCGGCGCGGCGCCAAAGGCAAGCCAGCCGATCAGGCCCGTGCCCGCGGCCAGGAGGATCGCGGTGGCTACGGTGCTCGCCAGCAGTCCGCCGAGATAGGCTCCCGATGGCAGCGGCGTGGTCTTGATCCGCTTGAGCACGCCGTCGTGGCGCAGGACCGCGACCTTGGATCCGAGGTTCACGTAGGCAGCGACGATGACCCCGAAGGCCAGGATGCCGGGCACGAAGACCGTGGTGTTCTTGATATGGGTGCCAGGTAGGTAAGAGCCGACGTTGGCCGCCCCGATCAGCAGCAGGATCATCAGCGGGAAGACGAAGGTGAACAGCGCGTACTCGGCGCTGCGCCAGAAACTGCGCTGCTCGATAAGCGCCTGCCCCATCGCGAGGCGCACCGATCTCGTCATCGGCGATCACCGTTGGCTTGACTTAGATGCGGGTCCGCGCCCGCCCCGGTGAGCTGCAGGTACGTGTCTTCGAGGCTGGGGGCGGTCACGGCGAGGCCGTCCAGGTCACCGAGGCTGTGCCGGAGCGCCCAGTCGAGCAGCAGGCGCAGGGTCATCCCCGGGTTGCCGCTGTGGCAGACCGACTCGGACCCGCGTACCGCCAGGTCGATCCCGTCCGGCAGCGGAATCTGGCCGCAGCGCAGGGGCGCCGGCGTGGTAAAGGAGATGCGGGTGGCCAGGCCGGCCAGGACCGCGACCTCCTGCGTTGTGCCGGTCAGTTCAATGCGGCCCGACCGCAGGATGGCTATCCGGTCGGCCAGCCGTTCCGCCTCATCCAGGTAGTGGGTGGTGAGCAGGACCGTCTTGCCCAAGCGCCGGAGATTCTCGATCGCCGCCCAGCATCGCCTGCGCGCCTCCGGGTCGAAGCCGGTGGTGGGCTCGTCGAGGAAGACCAGATCGGGATCGCCCGCGAGTGCCAGGGCGAAATCCAGACGCCGCCGCTGGCCCACAGACAGCTTTCTGACCTGGGTGTTCCGCGCTTCCGTGAGTTCTACCACCTTGAGCAGGTCACCGAGCGGGCGCGGGTTCGGATAGTAGGTGCGCCACAGGTCGATGAGCTCGGCCACGCGAGCCTGCCGGGGAAAGCCGCACTCCTGCAAGACCATCCCGGCCCGCTCGCGAAGCCTGGCCGCCTGCACCCCCGGGTCGAGACCCAGGACACGGACCGTCCCGGCCGTCGGGCGGCGGAAGCCCTCAAGGATCTCCAAGGTGGTGGTCTTGCCTGCCCCGTTCGGGCCGAGCAGGCAGAACACCTCGCCGTAGCGGACGTCGAAGTCGACACCGCACAGCACCTGCGTGGCGCCGTAGCTCATCCGCAGGTCGCAAACCTGCACCGCGACGCAATCGGTCATCGCGCGTCTCCGGCCGGGACCAGGGCGTGCAGGAGCGCGTCGACCGCGGTGTCCTGGGCCAGCTCAGCCGGGATAGCGGCGCCGGCAGGATCGGAGAACCGGTGCCGGGCGAACCAGGTCAGCGTCTCGAGCACCAGCCTGGCCGTGATCGGAGTGTCTGGCGTGCGCCGCAGCGCCCCGGCCTGGGCCCGGCCGTTCAGGTATTCGGTCAGCGCCGCGAGCAACGGCCCGCGGATACCGGCGTTCAGCAGGTCCGCCATCTCCGGAAGCTCCCGAGCCGAGCGTTCGAGCATGTCCGCGGCTTCCCTGGTGCGCGATTCAAGCTCGAAGAGCTCCCGGAGGATCTTCTCAAGCTCGGCCGCGGTGTCGCCGGGACCCGGCCCGGATAGCGCCTCGGCGAGCGCGCCGAACGGCACGACCTCGGCGATGAAGGCACGCGCGTCGGCCACCGTGGCCGCCAGCGGCGCCGGCGACAGCGGCAGGTCTCCCACGGGCAGGTCTTCGAGCAGCAGCGCATGCCGGATCGCGAGCACGAATAGGCCTTCCTTGCTGTCCACGTAACGGTAAATCGCCGCCTCCGACAGGCCCATCTCGGCCGCGACGTCGCTCATCCTGGCCGACCGGTAGCCTTCGCGGGTGAACACCCGCACGGCCGCGGCGATCAGCTCGGGAAGTCGTTCGTGCGCGTCACGTTTGCCTGGCATATCCAGGAGTATAGATGTAAGTGAGTCAATCACTTACCACCGCGTGCGTCCGCCCGGCGTCAAGAAGTGCCGGTCGCGGAGGGTGAAACCACATCCCGTTCGGCCTAAGTAAACGTCCCTGGCCGGCTACGGGCGGACAGCGGCGGGCGGCGCGCATGGTGCCGGTCTAGTCCCTGCTTTACAGTTTGTCCATGGCGGATTCCGAACCCGGAAACGAGATGGCCCGCAGCGAACTGCGCGCCTCGCATGACGACAGGGACCGGGTGGTCGAGGTGCTGCGGGTGTCCGCCGGGGACGGGCGGCTGACCGCGGAGGAACTCGACCAGCGGCTGGAGCTGGCGCTGGCCGCGCGGACGTACGGTGAGCTGGCCAAACTGGTCTCCGACCTACCCCAGTCGGCGGCGAGCGCGGCCGCGACGGCACCCAAGCCGAAGGAGGTCGCGCGCATCGACTGCCACAGCGGGCATGTGCGGCGCGTCGACCGGTGGGTGGTACCGCAGCGGATGGAGGTGAAGGTGACCAGCGGCCATGTGATGCTTGACTTGACCGAGGCCGTCATCACGCAGCCGACGCTGCAGCTCGACATCGACGTGCGCAGCGGTTCCGTCCGGCTCAGGACCAAGCCCGGGATCGTGGTGGACGCCGACGACGTGGCGATCCGCAGCGGGCACGTCAGGGTCCGCGCGCCGTGGGGGCCGGACGTTCCGGTGCTGCTGCGGATCGAGGTCACCGGCAAGGTCGGCAGCGGCCATTTCGGGGCGGGACCGCGGCCCCGGACGTTCTGGCAGTGGCTGACCAGGCAGCCTGCGCCGTACGCCATCACCGCCCGCTGAGCTCGACCCTGGCTACGGTGACCCCGGCGCAGGCCCGGACCCTGGGCCAGATCCAGGCCGAGCTGAACCGGCTCGTGCGCTACGACGATGAGTCCATCGTGCACGAGATGTGGATCAGGCAGCGGTACGACCTCGGCGCCGCGTCGAGCTACCCGCCCGCCAGGACGGCGGCCGTCCAGACGGCCTGGCACGAGGCCGGGCACGCCGTCGCCGCGCTAGCCGCCGGGGTACGGTTCAGCTCCGCGAGCATCCGCCACGGACAGGCCAGCCAGGGCCGGGTACACGGCATCGGTGACGGCGGAGACCGATCGTTCGTCATCGACGCCGCCGGTCAGATCGCCGAGCAGCTGCGGGACTGGTCCCTGCTGACCGACGACGACCAGCTGCGGGCGTGGCTGTCGGCCTGGCGCGCCGACGGCGGGGACGCGCGGCGGTTCCGGCGCGGCATCAGGGCGCACTTCGGTGACGACGAGCTCGCTGCCTGGCGTTACTGTGAGCAGGCGCTGATCCCGCTGCGGCTGCGGATCCGCCAGCTGGCCCGGGCCCTGCTCGTGCACCCGCGGCACGTGCCGTACGAGGTGGCGGCGGCGATCGCGAACCGGGCCTAGAACGCCGACCGGTACCAGTCAGGGAAGCTCGCGAGCGAGCTGAACACGACCTCAGCCCCCGCCCCGGTCAGCTCGTGGCCGGAGAACGAGCCGGTCGTGACGCCGACCGCCCGCACACCCGCCTGCATCGCGGCCGCCATGTCCGGCGGGGTGTCGCCGACGTAGGCGACCGCCTGCACCGTCCGCAGTACCGCCGCCTTTTCCGGCCCGTGCACCAGGGTGAACAGCTCGTCGGCGACCAGCCCGACCGCTCGCAGGCTCGGCTCCACTGAAATCGGGTGCTTGGCGGTGATGATCACGACGCGCTCGCCCGCGGCCCGGACCGCGGCCAGCGCCTCGTGCGCGCCCGGCAGCACCGTGGTGAGCTCCTCGGCTAGCTGCAGGTAGTGCCGCCGGTAGATGTCGGCCGCCGCGACGACCTGGTCGGACGGGAACCAGAACGCCAGCTCGTCATCCAGCTTGATGCCGAGCCGACGGTCCACCGCCTCTAGGTCGATGGCGGTCGAGGTGTCCCGCGCGACTGCAGCGAAGGAGGCCAGGATGGCCGGCCGTGAGTTGATCAGCGTCATGTCGAGGTCGAAGCCGACCGGACCCATCCCGCCCCCGTTTACGATCCCGTTTGCGCGCCGCAGGCGCTAGCAGCGCTCCTGTCTACGCCGCGCTAGTGTAACGCCATGATGACGTGGGAGGACGTACTCGCCTACAGCCTGGCCAAGCCGGGCGCCTGGCAGGACGAGCCGTGGGAGGGCGACGTGGTCGCCAAGGTCGGCAGCAAGATCTTTGCCTTTCTCGGGTCAGGCGCGACCGACTCGGTAGGCGTCAAGTGCGGGGCCAGCCGGGAGGCCGCGGACGAGTGGGTGCTGCGGTATCCGGATGACGCCAGCGTGATGCCGTACATAGGCCGTTCAGGCTGGAACACCTTGCTGATCGGCGGTTCGATCCCTGACGAGGAAATCACCGAGGCCATCGATACCTCCTACGCGGCTGTCGTGAGCAAGCTGCCGAAGAAAGACCGCCCTTGAGGCCGGGGGCGGTGCCGCCGACGTCAGTACCGTACGCGTGAGGCCGTAACGTGGCCGGTGTGACCAATGGAACGGGCGGATTGGGACTGAACGGGGTGGAACCGGGTCCCCCTCCGGGCATACCGGTGTCAGCCGGGGCGCTTGTCTTCAACCGGGCTGGCCGGCTGCTGATCCTCAAGCCGACCTACAAGTCCGGGTGGACGATTCCCGGCGGTGTGATGGAGGCCGACGGCGAGACGCCGTGGGATGCCTGCCGGCGCGAAGTACTTGAGGAGTGCGGCATCGAAGTACGCCGCGGACGGCTGGCGTGCATGGACTTCCGCCGCCCGCGTCCGGGCCGGACGGGAGGCGTCAGGTTCCTGTTCGACTGCGGCCGGGTCGGCGACCGCGCCCTGGCGGGCATCGTGCTGCAGCCCGAGGAGATCTCCGAATACCGGCTGGCCGCGCTCGCTGACGCGCTCGACCTGCTCAGGCGACCGATCCGGCGGCGGGTGCGGGCGGCTACGCGCCGCCGGCGACTGGTCTACCTGGAGGACGGCCACCCGGTTTCCGGAGTTCGGCCCGCCTGATCGGGAGCTGTCGAGAGCATTGTTGCCAGGGGTCACAGGAAACATCTGCCACTTGCTGAAGCCAGGGCTTCGGGAGTTCAGGGCTACACCTGTGTCGGCTTCTTGGTTAGCTGCCCGGCACCCCCGGAGGGCGCCGGGGGTTACCCGGCGCGGGCGGGTGGGCTGTGGCTGCGCAGGACCTTGGTCCGGTCGCGGTTCCACGCGGTGGTGGTGCCGTCGGGGTTGCGGACCAGGGTCCAGCCCATCCGGTGGATCATCACCTGATGGTGGTGATGACATAGCAGAATGCAATTTTCCAGGCTGGTCTCGCCGCCGTGGCCCTTATGCCTGACGTGGTGCACCTCGCAGGCCGACGCGGGCTGGTGGCAGCCGCCGGCCCACTGACACCGGCGGTCCCGCAGCTTGACCGCGTTACGGATCGCGGTCGGCACGTCGTCACTGTAGCCGATATCCAGCGGCTGGCTCGGGCCGCCGAGCCGGGTACCGAGTTCCCGGCGGCGCAGGAATGAGGCGAGCCCTTCCGGGCCGGAGAGCAACTCCACGGCTTTGCCGATGATCTGCCGCTCCAGCGACTCGCGGCTCAGGCCGGCCGGCAGCGGCTGGGGACCCGGCAGCGGCTCACCCGGTCCGGCCGGGGCCGGGCCGACGTGATCCGAGGCGGCGTGGTCCGAGGGGTGGGGGGTGGGGGTGCAGCGGCCGGGGCCGTGCCCGGCCAGGTCGAGGCAGAACCGGACTAGGTCCTGCAGGACCCCGGGGTTGACGGTGGCCAGCACGACCGGGGTTACCGACGCGTCGCAGGCGAACCCGTCCGCGGCGTCCCGCTCCAGCCAGGCCGCGCCGTCGCTGCCGCCGAGCGAGGCGGCGGCGCGGGCCGCGGCCCACTGGCCGCGGACCCGTTCGGTCCACTCCTGCTGGAGCTTGGAATCTACGTCGAGGTCGAGCAGGTCCGTGAGGTGGATGTGGGCCCAGACCCTGACCGGCTGCCCGGCACGCTCGGGCAGCAGGTCCGCGGCGACCAGCCGCCGGCACGCCTCTTCCAAGGCGTCGTGATACCTCTGTGCGTGAGTACGGTCATCCTCCGCGCCCTGGGGTGCCGACAGCGCATCCAGTACCGCGGTGACGAACGCGGCACATTCGGGGGTCAGGTCTCCGGTCATCACCCCGGCGCCGCCGAACGTGGTCTCCAGCTTGACGGCCCGGTCCTCGAACCGGGGCCCGTCCTCATCGGGAACATCGGGCCGGGCGCGGGCTTCGATCTCGGCCGCCAGAGCGGCCAGATCCAGAAGGTCCATCCCCATTTGGGCGGCACCGACCAGGATCCCGTCGGCGTTGTCCCGGCAGTCCTCGGGCAGCCGATCGGTCCAGCCGCAGATCATCCGGGCGTAGGACTCCGACAGGTCCCCGGCGGCCAGCGCGGCCAGGACATGGGGATGCAGGCGGCCCCGGCGGGCCCAGGCGGCATGCCCGGTGGCCGTGCCCTTGGTCACGCGGGTCTGGTGGATGAGCCAGGAGCTGAGGCTGTAGTCCCCGTCCTCGCGATACCCCTGCCCGGCGGTGAACGCGGCCAGGATCAGGGCCCGCGCCGCGGTTTCCATCGCGTCCACCCGCTCCAGCGTGATCAGGCACTGCGCCTGCTCGGCGGCCGGCATCTGGGTCGCTTCCACGGCGGCCAGGTAGCCCATCGCGGAGGTCAGCATCCCCAGTGCCTCGCTGGTGCTGGCGGGCGGCGCGGTCATGGCGGTGCTTACCTCCCCTCCGGGGTACGCGGGCAGCAGGTCCCCCGGGTGGTCTGCCCCCGCGGGATCACTTGTAGCTTTCTAGTTCGATTCTAGAGGATGGCTATGACATTCCCGGGGAACGAAACGGCGAATGTCGCCAAATCGCCGGGACATGCTGAGTGGGGCCGAGAGGTGCTCCGCTGGCCGGGAAGGACACGGCAGCCGACGCACCTGGCTTGGGGTGGTACCCGCGCCGTTCGGAATAAATAGGCGGAACGGACCCCGGCCGCTGTCAGCCCTGGCCCAGGTTCTTCTCGAGCTCCTGCCGGAACTGCTGGAACTGCTGGGGGCTGGAGGTATAGAGGGTCTCGCCGGTTTTCGGGTTCACGGTCACGAAGTACAGCCAGTTCCCGGACGCCGGGTGCAGCACCGCCCGGATGGCAGCGTCTCCCGGGCTGTCGATTGGACCGGGCGTCAGGCCCTTGTACCTGTAGGTGTTGTAGGGCGAGGAGCTGGTGAGCTGCTGGTCCGACGCGATGATACCGTAGGTGTCCAGCCCATACAGCACCGTGCTGTCGAGCTGCAGTGGCATGCCCTGGGCCAGCCGGTTGTAGATCACGCGGGCGATCTTCGGGTAGTCGGACAGCCGGCCGCCCTCGGCCTGGACCAGGCTGGCCATGGTGATCACCTGGCCCTCCGTCAGGTGCACCGAGCCGGCGGCCGCGGGCAGGTTGATGTCCGTCGCCTCCTGGTCGAACCGTTGCACCATGGCGGTCAGCACGCCGAGCGCGGTTTCGTGCGGCTGGACCTCATAGGTCGCTGGGAACAGGTAGCCCTCAGGGTTGCCCTTCGCGGCTGCGGGCAGGTCGAGCGAGGCCGGATCCTTGAGTACCTTGGCGTACGCGCCCAGCGAGATGCCTGAGTGGGCACCGAGCCAGGCCACGGTCTGGCTCAGTCGCCAGCCTTCCGGGATCGTCACCGTGATCTGCACCAGGTCGTTCGGGTTGAGCAGGGCCGCGTACGCCAGCGACGCCTTCATGTGCTCGCGCACTCCGTAGAAACCGGGCAGCAGGCCGTTCGGATTCGAGCTGTGCTCGGCCGCGAGGACAAACGCACGGGAACTGGCCACCACGCCCAGCCTTTCCAGCGTCGGCCCGAGGCCGGTCGGCGTTTCACCCGAGGTGACCTGGACCACGACGCGACCGGTGCCTGCGCCTGGATAATCGGCCGGGTGGTACCTGGCCAGGTAGAGGCTGAAGGCGTAGTAACCGCCGACGGCCAGCGGGATGAGAATAACCAGTAGCGCGACCGTGGGCGCGATCCATCGGAACCTACGCCGCCGGGGACCCCGAGACCCGCCGGTGCGGCCCGTCCGCCTGTGCCCCTTCCCGCGGCCGCCATGGCCGGCCCGTCCGTCATCGGCCCGCTCGTCGTGGTCCTCGACCTCGTCATCGTCACCGAAACCTGGAAGGAACCTGCCCGCCCCGGCCTCGTATCTGTCCTCGTACCCCCCGCCGCTGTCATAACGGCCCTGGTTGCTGTAGTGGTCGCCACGGAGGCCGGATCCAGGGATCCGCTGGGGGCGCTGGAACGGACGGGGATCCCGAGCCAGGCGGGGGTCCTGGGACGGACCCGGCGGCCACCCGCCTCCGTTCTCGCTCACGCGGAGGCTCCCCTGGTCACTGGCTGGCCCGCGGGCCGCCCGGTGGCGCGTTCGGCGTCTAGGGCGGCTTGCAGCAGGACAGCGGCCGCAGCGGCGTCCACGACCAGCCGGCGGGCCCGGGAATCCTTCCCGCCCTGGCGTAGCGCGCCATGTGCCTCGGTGGTGGTGAAGCGCTCATCGACCAGCCGCACCGGGATGGGCGCGAGCCTGTCGGCCAGGGCCGCGGCGAATTTCCTGGCCCCAGCCGCGGCGGCACCTTCCCGACCCGATAGCGACGTGGGCAGCCCGACGATGACCTCGATCGCGTCCGCCTCCGTAGCCAGCGTCGCCAACTCGTTTTTCGTCCCCGGCCCTGACGCCAGCACGGTCAGCGGGGTGGCCAGGACGCCGCCCGGGTCGCTGCGGGCGACTCCGACGCGAACCGAGCCCACGTCCACCGCCAGCCGTACCCCGGCTCTCACCAGCACGGCCAGTTCGGGCCTGGCGGCGGGGCATGATCGGTCTGGGCGCGACCCGGATCCGGGGACCCCCTGGGGTCGCAGCAGCATGGCAATACGTTACCTACCCAACCCGGTTATGTCTCGCAATGCGCTGCGAACAGCCCCAAAGGCCGCATCTACCACGTCGGGCTGGCCGTCAGAGCCGGTGGCAATGGGGGCTCCGCCGCCCTGCGCGACATCGGGCTTCCCGCCGCCGTTGCCGCCTAGGGCCCGCGCGGCGATCCCGACCAGGGTGCCGGCCGCCAGGCCGAAGCCGCGGCCCGCCTCGTTCACCGCGATCACGACGACCGGCTTGTCGGCGGGAACGCCGACGACCATGACCACCGCGGGCCGGCCGTGCGGCACCCGGCCGCGCACGTCCAGCGCGAGCGCGCGAATGTCGTCGGGGCTGGTGCCGTCGGGCACGCGATGGGTGACCAGGGCCATCCCGTCGATGTCCGCCGCGCTGGCCGCGATCTCCCCGGCCGATTCGAGCAGCCTGGCGGCCCGCAGCCGCTGCAGCTCGCGTTCGGCCTCCCGGAGCCGGGTCACGACGCCCGAGATCCGCTCGGGGAGCTGCTCGCGAGGCGTCTTGAACTGCTCGCTGAGCTGGCTGACCAGGACACTTTCCCGGGCCAGGAAGCGGAATGCGTCCATACCCACCAAGGCTTCGATCCGGCGTACGCCCGATCCGATGGACGCCTCGCCGAGCACCTTGATCAGGCCGAGCTGACCGGACCTGGCGACATGCGTCCCGCCGCACAGTTCCCGTGAGTAGTCGCCGACCTCGACCACCCGGACCCGGTCGCCGTACTTCTCCCCGAACAACGCCAGCGCCCCCATCTCGCGGGCCTCCTCCTGGGAGGTGTAAAACGCGTGCACGTCCAGGTCGTTGACCAGGACCTCGTTGACCTCGTCCTCGGTGTCTCGCAGCACCGACAGCGGCACGGCACCGCCCGCGGTGAAGTCGAACCTGAGCCTGCCCGGCGCATTCTCCGAGCCCGCCTGCGCCGCTGATTCCCCCAGCGCGCCGCGCAGCGCCCGGTGCACGAGGTGCGTCGCGGTGTGCGACCGGGAGAGCGCGCGGCGGCGCTCGACGTCGATCTCCGCGAACGCGGGCGCGTTCGTCGTCACCTCGCCCGAGATGACCTTGCCACGGTGCACGACGAGCCCGGGCAACGGGGTCTGCACGTCGGAGACCGCGATCTCGCCGCCGCTGACCGTGATCGTGCCCGCGTCGGCGAGCTGGCCGCCGCCCTCGGCGTAGAACGGGGTCCGGTCCAGGACCACATCTACTTCCGTCCCCGCGCCCGCCGAGGACACCGGCAGGCCGTTAACCAGCAGGCCGAGGATCGTCGTCTCGCCGGAGATCTGGTCATAGCCGGTGAAGGTGACCGCGCCGGACCGCTCGAGCATCTCCGCGAACGCCGAGATGTCGGCGTTGCCGGTCTTCTTCTCGGCCGCATCCCGTTTCGCCCGGTCCCGCTGCTCGGCCATGAGCCGGCGGAACCCTTCCTCGTCGACGGTCAGGCCCTGCTCCGCCGCCATCTCCAGGGTCAGGTCGATCGGGAAGCCATAGGTGTCGTGTAGTTGGAAGGCCTGGGCGCCGGACAGTGTGCCCTGGTTCCTGCGCCGGTTTTCCTCGACCGAGGCGTCGAAGATCGCGGTACCGGTACGCAGCGTGCTGGCGAACGCGGTTTCCTCCGCGTCGATGACCGTGCGGATGTTCGCCGCGTCGCGGTTCAGCTCCGGATACAGACCCGCCATCGCATCGATCGCGACCGAGGTGAGCTCGGGCATGTAACGCTCGCTGCCGGCGTTCGCCGCACCGCCGCCGCGCTGGCTCCCGGCCAGCAGGCGCAGGTTCCTGATGCTGCGCCGCAGGATGCGCCGCAGCACGTAGCCGCGGCCCTCGTTGCTCGGCAGCACGCCGTCCTCGATCAGCATCACCGCGCTGCGCACGTGGTCGGCGATAACCCGCAGGGCCACGTCGGTCCGGTGGTCCCGGCCGTAGGTCTGCTCGGTCAGCTCCGCCGCCCGGTCCAGGATCTTCCAGGTGGTGTCGATCTCGTAGAGGTTGTCGACCCCTTGCAGGATGGACGCCATCCGTTCCAGGCCCATCCCGGTGTCGACGTTCCTGGACGGCAGCGCACCTTCGATGTCGAAGTCGTCCTTGGCCCGGACCTTGCTGAGCTGGTCCTGCATGAACACCAGGTTCCAGACCTCCAGGAAACGATCCTCATCGGCCTCGGGCCCGCCGTCACGGCCGTATTCCGGGCCGCGGTCGTAATAGATCTCCGAGCACGGCCCGCCGGGCCCGGGCACGCCCATGTGCCAGTAGTTGTCGGCCAGGCCACGGCGCTGGATCCGGCTCTCCGGCAGGCCGATCTCATCCCGCCAGAACGCGTACGCCTCGTCGTCGCCGTGCAGGACGGTGGCCCACAGCTTGCTTTCGGGGAAGCCGAAACCGCCGTCCGCCTCGGACTTGGTCAGCAGCTCCCAGGCGAAGGTGATCGCGCCCTGCTTGAAATAATCACCGAACGACCAGTTGCCGAGCATCTGGAAGAACGTGGCGTGCCTAGTGGTCTTGCCGACCTCCTCGATGTCCAGCGTCCGCACGCACTTCTGCACGTCCGCCACCCGCCGGTACGGCGGCGTGCGCTGGCCGAGCAGGTACGGCTTGAACGGCTGCATGCCAGCGATGACGAAGAGCACCGTGGGATCGTCGGCGACCAAGGAGGCCGAGGGCACGATGGCGTGCCCCTGCTGCTTGAAGTACGCCAGGAAGCGGCGGGCGATCTCTGCCGACTCCATCAGTGGCCATCCTTCTCGTCGTCGTGTCGCAGCCCCGAGGATCGCCCCGCATCGAGGCGGGCTGCCTCACGGCGGGCTGCCTCACGGCGGGCTGCCTGGCGGGCCTGGGGCTGAGCGTCTTGGTTAGTCCTGAGGGTACTGGGGGTAGGGCCTGCGGACCCGGAATGCCGAGCCATATAAAGCTCCATGCCCTCCCGCACATCGCAGGTGAAACGGTAGGTCTCGCGGGTGGCGCGGATCGCCGCCCGCCGGGTGCGCCGGACAGAAAATAGCGGTTTCGGCTGCCCCGCGCCAGTTGGGGCCCGAAGGCTGGTGCCCACGGTGCCGCCGATCGCCTGGGTGCTGGTGCCCAGGTTAAGGCGGTCAGACAACCGGCGGCCGACAGCGGAGACACGCCGGTAGGCCACGATCCCGGTCACCGCCCCTGTGGTCAGCCAGAATCCCCTGCGTATCATCGCGGCCTCGTTCCCCGGCTCTCGGTTCCGGCCAGACCGCCGCTCTGTACCACCTGGCCGGGCAGCGTGCGCCGACCGGACCGGCGCAGGCCGACCGCGTGCCTGACCCCGTAAGCCAGCGCGCCCGCACGGCCGACCGGGCCGTTGGCAATCGCGCGGCCGAGCCCGGCCAGCGCCGTCACCTGTCCCGCGAGCTCGTTCATCCCGGTACCCAGCTCGTCCATGCTCGCCGTGACGGATTCGGCGCGGTTCAGCTGGTGGCCAGCCCGGTCTACCGCAGCCTGGGCTCCGTCCACCGCGGTCTCGGCCCGCTGCAGCAGCAGGTCGCCGCGCTCCCGTAGGTCGGAGACGAGCCGACTGCTCTCGGACAGGAACCTGGCCAGCCGGAACAGGACGAAGACGCCCACGCACACGAGCAACGCCCAGAAGACCGCGGCGATCAGCGCCGCCAGTTCGGCTATGTTCATGGACAGCACCGCGTCATGCCTGCTCCTTCTTAGCCCGGCGCAGAATCGCCCGGATCCGCTCGGCGCGCTCAGCGATCCGGGCCTCGGCGCCATGTCCTGACGGCTCGTAGTACGTGCGGTCCGCCACCGAATCCGGAGCGTATCGCTGCGGGACGATGCCGTCGTCGAAGTCGTGCGGGTACAGGTAGCCCTCGCCGTGACCTACCTTGCCCGCACCAGGATAATGCGCGTCCCGCAGGTGCGCGGGCACCGCGCCCACCAGTCCCGCCCGGACGTCGGTATCGGCGGCACCGATGGCCTTGATAACCGCGTTGGACTTGGGCGCCAGCGAGATGTGGATCACGGCCTGCGCCAGGTTGATCCGCGCCTCGGGTAGCCCGACGAACTCGACCGCCTGGGCCGCGGCGATGGCGGTCTGCAGTGCGGTGGGGTCGGCCATTCCGACGTCCTCGCTGGCGTGGACGATAAGTCGCCGGGCGATGAACCGCGGGTCCTCCCCCGCCGCGATCATCCGGGCCAGGTAGTGCAGTGCCGCGTCTACGTCACTGCCCCGCATGGACTTGATGAACGCGCTGATCACGTCGTAGTGCTGGTCGCCGTCGCGGTCGTAGCGGACCGCGGCCCGGTCCACCGCGCGCTCCAGCGCGGCGACGTCGACCCGGCCGCCCGCCGGCATCCCGAGCGCGGCGGCCTCCAGGTAGGTGAGCGTGCGCCGCGCGTCGCCGCCGGCCAGCCGGACCAGGTGATCGGCGGCCTCGTCATCAAGGGTGACGGCACCGCTGAGCCCGCGCGGGTCCGACAACGCCCGGCTGATGACTTCACGCACGTCGTCATCTGATAGCGGCTGCAAGGTCAGCAGCAGCGACCGGGACAGCAGCGGGGACACCACGGAGAAGAACGGGTTCTCCGTGGTAGCGCCGATGAACGACACCCAGCGGTTCTCGACCGCGGGCAGCAGCGCGTCCTGCTGGGTCTTGGAGAACCTGTGCACCTCGTCGACGAACAGCACGGTCTGCGCGCCGTTCATGCCGAGCGCGCGCCGGGCGCCCTCGACCGCCGCGCGGACGTCCTTGACCCCGGCGCTGACCGCCGACAGCTCCACGAAACGCCGCTTGGTCACCTGGCTGACCACGTAGGCCAGCGTCGTTTTGCCGGTACCCGGCGGGCCCCACAGCAACAGCGACATCGGCGCGTCATTGTCAACCAGCTTGCGGAACGGCGTGCCCGCACCGGTCAGGTGCCGCTGGCCGATCACCTCGTCCAGGCTGCGCGGGCGCATCCGTACCGCAAGGGGCGCGGCCGCCCGGGCGGCGGCGTCCTCCGCCTCGTCGAACAGGCTCTCGGACTGGGGGTCAGTCGCCATCCGCGGACACTATCCCCCTGGCGGCGGGACGGGCGTGACGTCAATGCCCGCTTCGCGGCGCTGCTCCGAGGTGATGGGCGTGGGCGCGCCGGTGAGCGGGTCCAGCCCCGAGGCGGCCTTGGGGAAGGCGATCACGTCCCTGATCGACTCGACGCCCGCGAGCAGCATCATGACTCGGTCCCAGCCGAACGCGATGCCGCCATGCGGCGGCGGCCCGTACTTAAACGCGTCGAGCAGGAAGCCGAACTGCGACCGCGCTTCGGCGGCAGACAGCCCGATCACGTCGAAGACCGCCTGCTGCATCGAGGACTTATGGATACGGATAGACCCGCCGCCGATCTCGTATCCGTTGCACACGATGTCGTAGGCGTCGGCCAGCGCGCCGCCTGGCTCGGCGACGAACTTGTCCGCCCACTCGGGCAGCGGCGCCGTGAACGGATGGTGCACGGAGGTCCAGCCGCCGGACCCGTCCTCCTCGAACATCGGCGCGTCCACCACCCACAGGAACGACCAGGCCGAGGAGTCGATCAGGCCGCCCCTGCGCCCGATCTCCAGCCGGGCCGCGCCGAGCAGCTCCCGGGCCGCCATGGCCGGGCCCGCCGCGAAGAACACGGCGTCGCCGGGCGCGGCCCCGACCGCGGCGGCCAGCCCCGACCTCTCCGTCTCGGAAAGGTTCTTGGCCACCGGGCCGGAGATCTCGCCGGACGGGCCGATCAGCACGTAGGCGAGCCCGCGCGCGCCGCGGGACCGGGCCCACTCCTGCCAGCCGTCCAGCTCACGGCGCGATTGCGCGGCGCCGCCTGGCATAACCACGGCGCCGACATACTGGGCCTGGAACACCCGGAACTCGGTCCCGGCAAAGTACTCGGTCAGGTTGGTGAGCTCGCAGCCGAACCGCAGGTCGGGCTTGTCCGAGCCGTACCGCGCCATCGCTTCTGCGTAGGTCATCCGGGGCAACGGCCTAGGCACCTGGTAGCCGACCAGCTCGGACCACAGCCGCGCCACCACGTCCTCGGCCACCTTGATGACGTCGTTGCGGGTGACGAAGGACATCTCGATGTCGATCTGGGTGAACTCCGGCTGCCTGTCCTTGCGGAAGTCCTCGTCCCTGAAGCACCGGGCCAGCTGGTAGTAGCGCTCCAGACCGCCCACCATGAGCAGCTGCTTGAACAGCTGCGGCGACTGCGGCAGCGCATACCAGTTACCTGGCCGCAGCCGCACCGGGACGAGGAAGTCGCGCGCGCCCTCGGGCGTCGACCTGGTCAGGTACGGCGTCTCCACGTTCACGAACCGGTGCTCGCGCATGACGTCGTTGACGAGGTAGGTGGCCTGGGACCGGACCCGCAGGGCCCGTGCGGTGTCCTCGCGCCTGATGTCCAGGTACCGGTACTTGAGCCGGATGTCCTCGCTGACCTCTGCGGACCCTTCGACCGGGAACGGCAACGGCTCGGCTTCGCTGAGCACCTCGACGCCGTCCGCGACGACCTCGATCTGCCCGGTGGGCAGATCGAGGTTCTCGTTCCCGGCCGGACGCGTCCGCACCGTCCCGGTCACGAGCACGCAGAACTCGGCCCTCAGCTCGTGGGCACCTTCAGACGCCTCCCCTTCGGGCCGCCACACCACCTGCACCACGCCGCTCGCGTCCCGCAGATCGATGAAGACCACGCCGCCGTGGTCCCGGCGCCGTGCCACCCAGCCGGCCAGCACCACCTGCTCGCCGGCGTGCGACGCCCGCAGCGTCCCCGCCTCATGGGTGCGGATCATCGGCCCTGTTGCCCCTTTCATTTGCCCACCCCATCCGGCGGCGCTGCTTTCCTGCAGCGATGCCACCAGGCGGACCGGGCTGCTTTATTCTTCTAGATCCCCGGGTCACGTTCCCCCGGGCTCACATTCCCCTGGCCGGTCCCGATTCAGGCACGCTCAGGCCGGCCAGAAACGGATTTGTCCGGCGTTCCGCGCCGATGGTCGTCTGCGGCCCGTGCCCGGACAGGACCACGGTCGGGTCGGGCAGGGGCAGGCAGACCCGCGCCAGGCTGCGCAGCATCGTCGGGTAATCCCCGCCGGGCAGATCGGTCCGCCCGATCGACCCGGCGAACAGCAGGTCCCCGGAAAACAGCACGTCCACGGGGTCGCTTCCACCCGCCGCGCCGGTTTCGCCGAGACCTTGGGCCGAAATGGGCGGCGGTGTCGAGCGGCTCTCCAATGGCAACCGGAATGTCACGGATCCTTCCGTGTGCCCGGGCGCATGGTTCACGGTGATCTCCAGGCCGACGAGGCTCAAAGTCATCCCGTCGGTCAATTCTTTGACGTCGTCCGGCTCGGTGAATTCCAGGCCGCCGAACAGTTCCTGTCCGGTCCCGAGCGGGAAGCCCCTGGCCGGATCGCTCAGCAATGCACGGTCGAGTGGGTGGATGTACGCCGGGATTCCCTTGGCGCCGCAAACCGGGGCGACGGACCAGACGTGATCAATATGGCCGTGCGTGAGCACGACCGCGGCCGCCCTGAGCCGGTGGGTGGCCAGGAGTTCTTCGATCCCGCGCTCGGCGTCCTGGCCGGGATCGATGATCACGCACTCCTGTCCGGGGCCGGACGCAACAACATAACAGTTGGCGGCAAACGCGCCTGCCGGGAACCCTGCGACGAGCACAAGCGTCCTTTCTCACGGTACGGTATCTCAGGCTACCGAGGGAACCCGCATGGCCGCGAACCGATAACGAAGGGTACCGATCCAGGCATCTGGAAGGTACGATTCGCGAACGATCGCGAATATTGGGGGTTCCGGGTTCGCTCCCGGGTCAACACTCCTTCCGTTTCGAGGTCAGAGGTATACACCGGGTTCGCTGGCCTGCCTCCCGTGAATACCAGCGGTAGCCAGATAGCGCGACAGGCTAAGGAGGACTCGACCGGTGGCGGGAAAGAACGAACGCCAGCGCAGGCTAGCCAGGGAAAAGCACCGCCGCCAGCAAGAGCTCCGGATGGCCAGGCGGCGCCAGCAACGCAAGCGCGGCGTCATCGCCCTCAGCGTAATCCTGGGCGCGGCGCTCATCGCCTCCTTGCTGGCGGTATTCCTCCCCAGCGGAAGCACCAAGAAGCACCCATCGGCTTCGCCGAGCAAGTCGGCGAGCGCGACGCCTTCGGCCACGACGGTGGCCGAGCCCGCGCACCACTGCACCTACACCAAAACCGGAACGGCGGCGCGCACGGTCAGCCTCCCGTCCGCCACGCCCGATTACACCGCGAGCTACCAGGCGACGATCACCACCAACCTCGGCAAGATCGCGGTCAACCTGGAGAACAGCAAGGCCACCTGCACCGTCAACTCGTTCGTCCACCTGGCCGAGGCGGGTTACTTCAACAACACCCAGTGCCACCGGCTCGTCACCAGCGGCATCTACGTGCTGCAGTGCGGTGACCCGTACGCCACCGCCTCGGCCAAGCTGACCTGCAGCTCGACAGGCAAGATCGGCACCGGGACACCCGGCTACGAGTTCGCCAGCGAGAACCTCACCGACGCCACATACCCGGCCGGCACGCTCGCGATGGCCAACGAAGGCACCGCGACCACCAACGGCAGCCAGTTCTTCATCGTGTACAAGGACAGCACATCCGGGCTCGGGGCTAGCTACACGCCGTTCGGCACGGTTTCGTCTGGACTAGGTATCGTCCAGAATGTGGCCAAGAATGGGTATTCGTGCCAGTACACCGTGTCGGGTCAGTCCGAGGGCGGCGCCCCTAAGGAAAAGGTCATCATTGACAGTGTGACGATCAAGAAAACGTGACGCGAGCAAGACCAACGCAGGAGGTTCGCCGTGACCACCGCCTACCATCCGTGGGGCCGGGTAGACGCCGACGGGACGGTCTATGTCCGTACCACCGACGGCGAGCGGGTGATCGGCTCATGGCAGGCGGGAAGTCCTGAAGAGGCGATCGCCTTCTTCCAGCGCAAGTACGAGGCGCTCGAGACCGAGGTCGTGCTGCTTGAGCAGCGGATCGCGGGCACCGACATGGCTCCCGCCCAGGCCTCGGCCAGCGTGCAGCGGCTGGTCCAGGCGATCAACGAGGCCAACGCGCTCGGCGACCTGGACGGGCTCCGCACCCGGGTCGAGCGCCTAGTCGAGGACGTCGGCCACCGCCGTGAAGAGGCCAAGGCGGCCCGCGAGCAGGCGCGCGTGCAGGCGAAGGAGATCAAGGAGCGGATTGTGGCCGAGGCGGAGCAGATCGCCGCCGAAGCCACCCACTGGAAGAGCAGCGGCGAGCGGATGCGCGAGCTGCTCGAGGAGTGGAAGGCGGCGCCGCACGCCGAACGGGCGGCCGAAGCCGTGCTGTGGAAGCGGCTGTCCGCGGCCCGCAACGCCTTCACCAAGCGGCGCAAGGCATACTTCGCCACCCTGGAGGCCGAACGCGAGGACGTCAAGGCCCGCAAGGAGAAGCTGGTCGCCGACGCAGAGGCCCTGTCGGGGTCCACCGAGTGGGGCGCGACCACCAGCGCGTACCGCGAGCTGATGCGGCTGTGGAAAGCGGCCGGGCGAGCGGACAGGGACGCCGAGGCCGAGCTGTGGAAGCGCTTCCGGGCGGCCCAGGACAAGTTCTTCAATGCCCGTTCTGAGGTGTTCTCGGCCAAGGACGCTGAGCTGCGCGAGCACGCCGAAGCCAAGCAGCAGCTGCTGGAGGCGGCCCAGGGGTTGCTGCCGGTCTCCGACATCCGCTCCGCCCGTTCGGCGCTGCGCGGCATCCAGGAGCGGTGGGAACAGATCGGGGCCGTGCCCAGGGACTCTCGTGAGCACCTGGAGTCCGGGCTCCGGCGGGTGGAGGACGCGATACGCAAGACGGAGGAGACGCAGTGGCGCCGGTCCAATCCCGAGGCGCTGGCGCGGGCCGAGGGGACGGTGGCTCAGCTGCGCTCGACCATCGCCCAGCTGGAGGAGCAGCTGACCCGGGCGCGCGACCGAGGCGACACCGCGGCCGCGCAGAGCGCCGAGGAGGCCCTGACCGCCCGCCGGGCCTGGCTCACCGAAGCCGAGCACACCCTGGCGGAATTTAGGGTGTTAGTGGCGGGCTCAGCTGGTGACACGGCTTCAGCTGGTGACAGGCTTCAGCTGGTCAGACGGTAGACATCGTAGACGCCGTCGATGGCGCGGACGGCGCGCAGCACGTGCCCGAGATGCTTGGGATCCCCCATCTCGAACGTGAACCGGCTGACCGCCACCCGATCCCGGCTGGTCGTCACGGTCGCGGACAAGATATTGACGTGCTGGTCCGACAGCACCCTGGTCACGTCGGAGAGCAGCCGGGTCCGGTCGAGCGCCTCCACCTGAATGGCCACCAGGAACACCGAGCCGTCGCCCGGCGCCCAGTGGACCCCGACCATCCGCTCCTGCTGGGTGCCGGTCAGGTGCACGATATTCACGCAGTCCACCCGGTGCACGGACACGCCATGACCGTGGGTGACGAAGCCAGTGATCTGATCTCCCGGCACCGGAGTGCAGCACCGGGACAGGCGCACCCAGGTGTCCGGCGCACCGTCGACCTCGACACCGGGGTCTCCCGGCGCCCTGGGCTGCGGTTCCCTGGTCGGCAGCGTCGTCTCGGCTAGGTCCTCCTGGGCCCCGGCGAGGCCACCGACCGACCTGACCAGCTTCTCGACCACCGACTGGGCGCTGACCCGCCCTTCGCCGACCGCTGCGTACAGCCCGGATACGTCCGGGTAGCGCAGGTCGCGGGCCACGGTGATCAGGCTGTCGGCGGCGGCGAGCCGCTGCAGCGGGAGACCTTGCTTGCGCATGGCCCGGGCGATCTGGTCCTTGCCGGCCTCGACCGCGGCTTCCCGGCGCTCCTTGGAGAACCACTGCCTGATCTTGTTCCTGGCCCGGGGGCTCTGCGCGAATTTGAGCCAGTCCCGGCTCGGTCCCGCTTCCGGCGCCTTGGAAGTGAAGATCTCGACGGTGTCGCCGTTGTCCAGCGTGGATTCCAGCGCCACCAGGCGGCCGTTCACCCTGGCGCCCACCGTTCGGTGCCCGACCTCGGTGTGGATCGCGTAGGCGAAGTCCACCGGCGTGGCGCCCTGGGGCAGCGCCATCACCTCGCCGCGGGGCGTGAACACGTAGACCTCGGCGGTAGCCAGGTCGAAGCGGAGCGACTCAAGGAACTCGGCGGGATCCTCGGTCTCACGCTGCCAGTCGACAAGCTGCCTGAGCCAGGCCATCTCCTGGGTCTCGTCGCGGACGTCCTTGGCCTCCTTGCCCCGGCCGAAGACCGCCTCCTCCTTGTACTTCCAGTGCGCTGCGACCCCGTACTCGGCGACCTTATGCATGCCCCAGGTCCGGATCTGCAGCTCCACCGGCTTGCCGCCCGGACCGATGACGGTGGTGTGCAGCGAGTGGTACATATTGAACTTCGGCATCGCGATGTAGTCCTTGAACCGTCCAGGGACAGGATTCCACCGCGCGTGGATGATGCCGAGCACACCGTAACAGTCCATGACCGTATCGACGAGGACGCGGATGCCCACGAGGTCGTAGATGTCGTCGAAGCCGACGTTCTTGGCGATCATCTTCTGGTAGATCGAGTAGTAGTGCTTGGGGCGGCCGGTTACCGACGCCTTGATCTTGGCCTCGCGCAGGTCACCGGAAACGTCCTGGATTACTTCCTGCAAGAAGACGTCGCGCCGGGGTGCCCGGCCGGACACCAGACGGGCGATCTCGTCGAAGCGCTTGGGATACAGGGTCGCGAAGGCCAGGTCCTCAAGCTCCCACTTCACCTTGTTCATGCCTAGCCGGTGGGCCAGCGGGGCGAAGATCTCCAAGACCTCCTTCGACTTGCGTTCCTGCTTGTCCCTGGGCAGGTAGCGCAGCGTCCGCATGTTGTGCAGCCGGTCGGCGAGCTTGATCACTAGCACCCGGATGTCGCGGGACATCGCGACCACCATCTTGCGGACAGTCTCCGCCTCGGCCGACGCCCCGTATTTGACCTTGTCCAGCTTGGTGACGCCGTCCACAAGCGCGGCGATGTCCTCGCCGAACTCGCTGCGCAGCTCGGTCAGCGTGTACGGGGTGTCTTCCACCGTGTCGTGCAGCAGCGCGGCGCAGATCGTCTCGGTATTCATGCCGAGCTCGGCGAGAATGGTCGCCACCGCGAGCGGGTGCGTGATGTACGGGTCGCCGCTGCGCCGCTTCTGGTCCCGGTGCCAGTAGGCGGCTGACGCATAGGCCCGCTCGATGAGCCGGACGTCGGCCTTCGGGTGTGCTCCGCGCATGGTCTTGATGAGCGGCTCGAGGACCGGGTTAATCCCTGCGCCGCGCTGCGCCCCGAGCCGGGCGAGCCGCCGCCGTACCCCGACACCGGGTGCCGCCACGTCCGCGGGCGGGGCTACCGTGGTCGCCGACCTGGGCCGTCCGGTTCCCGACCGCCCGTTCCTGGCGCGGCCAGCGCTGGCCTTTCCCGCGCGCCCCGTCGCGGCCGGCTCGCCGCCATCTTCCGCTGCTACATCCGCGACCGTGGAATCTGGCGCCGTGGAGTCTGGCGCCGTGGAGTCTGGCGCCGTGGAGTCTGGCGCCGTGGAGTCTGGCGCCGTGGAGTCTGGCGGCGTGGAGTCTGGCGCCGCGGAATCTGGCGCCGCGGAATCTGGCGCCGCGGAATCTGGCGTGTGGGATGGGGCTTGTGGGGTGGCGTCGGGCGTGGAGCGACCGGGCACGGCTTCCGCCTCTGCTACCTCGGCCTGCTCCGCATGTCCCACGGGATCGGAATCCCGCTCCGCGTCCACCCCGGTAGCTTCGGCAGCTCTCGTGCCGGTTGTGATCACATCACCGGCCACTGGCGCTCCTCGCATCTGCCAAACCATCAGTCTACTTGGACCAGACAAACGCTGATCACATGCTTGCGATTCCCGCGCACCAATTCACGGCGGCAGCGACTCTTCGCAGCGGTGTCCGGGTAACGGAGTCGGTGACCCCCCGTACACCTAAGAGCGTGCTCAGGGGGCCACCGAATCCATTGAGCGAAACCGTTGGCGCGGCGGGGGGGGTGGGGTGGGGTGGGGTGGGGTGGGGTGGGGTGGGATTAGACGGTGAGGAGGGCGGTGACGGGGAGATCGGGGAGTTTGGCGCGGCCGTTGAGAAAGGACAGCTCGATCAGCACGGCGATGCCGGCTACCTCGGCGCCGAAGCGGTGGACCAGGTTGACCGTGGCCTGGGCGGTGCCACCGGTGGCCAGGACATCATCGATGACCAGGACACGATCCGACGGCTTGAAGGCGTCGGTCAGGACCTCAAGGGTCGCGGTGCCGTACTCCAGCTCGTAATCCTGCGCGAACGTCACGCCGGGGAGCTTTCCCTGCTTGCGGACCGGCACGAAGCCGACGCCGAGGCGGCACGCCACCGGGGCAGCAAGGATAAAGCCGCGCGCCTCGATGCCCACCACCTTGTCCACCGGCCCGTACGACGCGGCCAGGCCGTCGATCACGGCGATGAAGGCCTCGCCGTCGGCGAGCAGCGGCGTGATGTCCTTGAAGACGACACCGGGCTGCGGGTAGTCCGGAACATTACGGACCCGGCTCGTGACCAGCCGGGTCAGCTCATCATCGTCGGACGCCCCTGCCATCCCTCAGCGCCGCTTCTTCTTGCCGGCCGGCCGATGCCGCGCCGAACCACCGCTGCTCCGGCGGGGCTGCTGCCGGGAACCGGGCCGAGCCGGGTCAGGGGTACTGCGGCTAGCCGGGGCCCCGGAGACCCCGGATACCCCGGACACCCGCGAGCCGGTGGTGGTCAGTTCATCGTCGGGCGGCACGGCATCGTCGGCGAATCCGGAGGCGTCGGGTTCGCCGGCGGCCAGCGGGACGGATGCCGCCCCGGGACGGGCAGCGGAGGACGGTGCCTTGGCCGCAGCCCGCTTGGCCGCGCGACCGCCGGAGGCACGTACCGACACGCGCTTGGCCAGCGCCTGGTACTGCGGCTCGCGTTCCTTCAGGTCGGCGAGCACCGGGGTCGCGATGAAGATGGAGGAGTACGTACCGGACAGCATGCCGACGAACAGGACGAGCGCCAGGTCCTTCAGTTCGCCGGCGCCGAGCAGCCCGCCGCCGACGAACAAGATCGCGGCGACCGGCAGCAACGCGATCACGGACGTGTTGATCGACCTGACCAGCGTCTGGTTCAGCGCGAGGTTCGCCGCCTGGCTGTAGGTGCTCCTGGCTCCGCCGAGCAGGCCGGCGGTATTCTCCCGGACCTTGTCGAACACCACCACGGTGTCGTACAGCGAATAGCCGAGAATGGTCAGCAACCCGATCACCGTGGCAGGGCTCACCTGGAATCCGGTGAGCGCGTACACGCCGGTCGCGATGACCAGGTCATGGATCAGGGCGACGAAGGCCGCCACCGCCATCTTCCACTCAAAGGCAATGGTGAGGTACAGCACGATCACGATCAGGAACGCGATCAGCGCCTCGATCGCCTTGTCGGTGATCTGGCTCCCCCAACTCGACCCCACGAACTGGACGCTGATCTTACTGGCGTTGACGCCGAGGTGGCTGATCAGCGAGTTCTCGACGTTGTTGGTCTGGGCGGCGCTCAGCGCCGGGGTCTGCACCTGCCAGGACGTGCCCAGGGAGCCGCTGAGCTCCTGCACGACCGCGCCGGTGACGCCCGCGTCGGTGACCGCGCTCTGGACCTGGGTGACCGACGCCGAGGACGCCGGGAACTGGAAAACCGAACCGCCCTTGAAGTCGACGCTGAAGTCCAGGCCGCGGACCAGCAGCGCCACGATGCTGATCAGCAGGATGGCCCCGGAGATCGAGTACCACGTCCGCTTCCGGCCGACGAAGTCGATAGAAACCTCGCCGCGGTAAAGCCTGCTGCCAACGTTGCCGAGGCGCGACATCATGCCTCCCCGGTGTTGCCGGACGCGGTGTTGCCGGACCGGTGTTGCCGGACGCCGTGTTGCCGGACGCCGTGCCGCGCGTCCCGGAAGCTGGCCTGCGCCTAGCCGCGGCCCGGGGAACCGAGGATCTCCACGGGCCCCGGGCGCCCAGCCGGGCCGGGTCAAGGCCCGACAGCGGGGCGCCGTTGCCGTAGAACTTGGTCCGGGCGAGCAGCGTCACCATCGGCTTGGTGAACAAGAACACCACCACAACGTCGATCAGCGTGGTCAGGCCGAGTGTGTAGGCGAAGCCCTTGACCTCACCGATGGAGAAGTAATACAGCAGCAGCGCGGCGAGGAACGACACCGTGTCAGAGACCAGGATGGTGCGCCGGGCGCGCTTCCAGCCGGACTCCACCGCCGGGCGCAACTGCTTGCCCTCGCGCACCTCGTCACGCAATCGCTCGAAGAACACGACGAACGAGTCGGCGGTGATGCCGATCGCCACGATCAGGCCGGCGATCCCGGAAAGCTCGAGCGTGAAGCCCTGGTACTTGGTCAGCAGGACCACGGCCAGCAACGCGATGACGCCGGCGATGATAAGGCTGGACACCGACACCAGGCCGAGCCCGCGGTAGTACAGGAACGAGTAGATGACCACCAGGCCGAGCCCGATCGCGGCCGCGAGCAGGCCACCCTCCAGCTGGGCACGGCCCAGCTGGGCCGAGACCGACTGGACGCTGAGGATCTTGAAGTTCAGCGGCAACGACCCGTACTTCAGCTGGTTCTGCAGCTGCGTCGCAGTGGTCTGGGTGAAGTCTCCGGTGATCTGCGAGTCGCCGCCGGCGATGGGGCTGTCGATTTCCGGCGCCGAGACGACGTTCCCGTCCAGGACGATCGCGAAGGTGTTCAGCCAGTAGTCGCTGGTGTCTTCGTTACCGTCGGCAGCGGTGTAGTACTTGTCGTACAGGTCCGAGGTCAGCGCGGCGAAGGCGGCGGCTCCCTTGCCGTTGAGCGTCAGCTCGATTTCCCACTCGTTGTTCGTCGTCGACAACGTCGCGGTAGCGCCGCTGATTTCCGTACCCTGCACCTTGGCTACGTCCAGGGCGTACTTGTTGCCACTGGAGTCGCAGGCGACGGTCTGCACGTTCGGGTTGTCGTAGTCGTACGCGTCGGTGTACCCGACCTGCTGCTTCCACTGCGTCGTGTCACCCGGCGTGCAGACCAGCTTGTTGAAAAGCGCGAGCGTCTCCTTATTGACCAGGCTCGGGTCCCCCAGCGCGGTGCTGCTCGAGGGCGCCGAGGAGGTGGCGCTGGGGCTGGGCGAAGCACTCGCGGAGGGGGTGGCCTTGGCACTAGCTGAAGCGCTCGGCGTCGCACTGGCCTTCGCGTCGGGGACGATCTTGGCGGAGGTTTTCGCGGTCGAGCTGGTGCTCGGCGACGCCGACGGGCTCGCCTTCGCCGAGGCACTGGGACTGGCCGAGGCACTGGGACTGGCCGATGCACTGGGACTGGCAGAGGCGGAGGGCGTCGTGGTGCCGGTGTAGGGCTGGAACAGCAGTGTCTGCCGGAAATTCAGCAGGGCGGTGGTGCTGACCAGGGTCTCGGTCTGCTGAGTGGTCTTGCCCGGCACTGACACGTTCAGGTCCTGATTGCCCTCGGTCTGGACCTGCGCGCCCGAGTTACCCGTGCCGTTGACCCGGGCCAGGATGATCGAGATGGCCTCGTTCATCTCGGTGCTCGACGGGATACCCCCGGTCGGCGTGGTCGCCCTCATGGTTACCTGGGTGCCGCTGGACAGGTCGAGCCCGAGACCTACCTTGAAGTCCTTGTGCCACTGGCTCGGGCTGAACAGATTCCCGCCGAGGATCCCCAAGAGCAT
The DNA here is from genome assembly GCA_963758795.1 of uncultured Actinomycetes bacterium. Lineage (GTDB taxonomy): Bacteria > Actinomycetota > Actinomycetes > Streptosporangiales > Streptosporangiaceae > Palsa-504. The sequence goes on along the minus strand of CAVWXG010000012.1, from coordinate 558,443 downwards.
GATCACGATAAGCGCACCGAGCGCCGCGAGTGCCCGTCCCGGGTGCGGGACGGTCTTCGTTGGGGCAGCCACTTCTCCGCCTGTCTTAAATCAGTCGTTCGCTCATGCCAGCGGCAGCTCAGAACACGTTGTCCTTGTCAGACTTGGCCAGCTTGTCGTCATGAGAGTCCGCGAGATCCCCGTCACCTGATCCAACGCCGTCAGCGGCGTCGTGGGTTCCAGAGGCCTCTTCGTCATCGTCGGCGAACGACGTGTCCCCCGTGTCATCGAAGGTCTCGCTGGCGTCGGCGTCACCCGGGGCGATAACCTCCATGATGGCGCGCTTGAGGTAACGGACCTCTATGTTGGGCGCGACTTCGAGCACGACGTCATCGCCGTCCACGGCGACCACCGTCGCGTACATCCCCGCGGTGGTGCGGACCCGGGCACCGGGGGCGACGGTGCTCTGCTTCTGGGCGGCCTGCTGCTGGCGGCGCCGCTGCGGCCTGATCATCAGAAAGTAGAACCCGACAAAGACGAGCACGATCAGGATCGGGAATTCCAGCGAGCTTGATGACTTGGAGGCCGCTTCTGCGGCTGTAGTAATCCCCATGAGCGGGGCATCCTTCCAGTTGGTGATGCGTGTGTGGTCGTGGCGGAGGCCAAAGACCAACTGCCGAAGTTTAGCCGCGCTTTGACCGCGCACCAACAGGCTACGAGTTTTTGGCAGTGATCGTGACCTCGGCGCGATCTTGCTGCCACGGGTGGAGGCTCGTCAGCAGTATCTAGTCAAACATGACCTAATCGACAAGACCTAGTCGACGGGGCTAATCGACGGGGCTAATCAAACAGGGTGGGCAGTTCGGCGAGTGACGGCGGCGGCTCCAGACCCAGATGGGACCAGCCGGCCGCAGTGGCCACCCGGCCGCGCGGGGTCCGTGCCAGCAGCCCGCAGCGGACGAGGAACGGCTCGGCCACCACCTCGACGGTCTCGGCCTCCTCCCCCAGTGCCACCGCCAGCGTGGAAAGACCTACCGGCCCGCCACCGAACCGGCGGACCACCGCGTCCAGCACACCCCGGTCCAGCCGGTCCAGGCCGTGCTCATCGACTTCGTAGAGCTCAAGCGCGGTTCGGGCGATGTCCCCGGTGACTACGCCGTCAGCGCGGACTTCCGCGTAGTCACGTACCCGGCGCAGCAGCCGGTTCGCGATTCGCGGCGTCCCTCGGGACCTCGTCGACAGCTCCACCGCGGCCTCATCGGTGAGCGTCACCCCGAGCAGCCCGGCCGATCTGCGGATGATGATCTCGAGTTCACTTGGCTGGTAGAAGTCGAGATGAGCGGTGAACCCGAACCTGTCCCGCAGCGGAGCGGGCAGCAGGCCCGCCCGGGTCGTCGCCCCGACCAGCGTAAACGGCGCGATCTCCAGCGGGATGGCGGTGGCGCCCGGCCCCTTGCCGATCACCACGTCGACCCGGAAATCCTCCATCGCCAGGTAGAGCATCTCCTCCGCGGGCCGGGCCAGGCGGTGGATCTCGTCGATGAAGATCACTTCGCCCTCGCTGAGCGTGGACAGGACCGCGGCCAGATCACCGGAACGCTCTATCGCAGGGCCGCTGGTAATGCGAAGTGGCGCGCCGAGCTCGGCGGCGACGATCATCGCGATCGTGGTCTTGCCCAGCCCGGGCGGGCCGGCCAGCAGCACGTGGTCCGGCGGCCGGCCGCGCCGCAGCGCGCTCTGCAGGATCAGCGACAGCTGCTCACGCACCCGGACCTGGCCAGTGAACTCGGCCAGCCGCTTAGGCCGCAGCGCGCTCTCGATCACGCGCTCATCCGCGTCAGCCAGCGGGGAAACCAGTTCCCCATCCAGGTTCTCCCGGCGGCCCTGATGCCCGCGGCGCGCGGCCAGTTCGGCTTCCTCCGCCCCGCGCAGTGCTTCATCGGCGCTGCGCGAAAGCGCCGAGCCAGCATGCTCGCGCGGGGTTGATGGGTCGGCGTCCGTCCCGTCGATCCGGTCGATCTCTTCTTCGATCATGATCGCTATTGCTTACTCAGCTTGCGGAGGGCGGCTCGCAGCACGGTGGCCACATTGACTTCTTCGTCGTTGGCGCCGTTTACCGCGCCTTCTTCTTCGAGGGCCGCGATCGCCTGATCGGCATCGCGGACCGGCCAGCCCAGGTTCACCAGGCCGGACTGCACCTGGTCGCGCCACGAAGGCACCCGCCGCGACGGCTTGAGGCCCGGCGACCCGTCGTCCCCGCTGCCCGGAGGTCCCAGCCGGTCCCTCATCTCCAGCACGATCCGCTGCGCGCCCTTCTTGCCGATGCCGGGGACCATGGTCAGCGTGTTGAGATCCTCGGTCGAAACGGCGCGGCGCAACGCGTCCGGCGTGTGCACGGCCAGCATGGCCAGCGCCAGCCGCGGCCCGACACCGCTCGCGGTCTGCAGCAGCTCGAAGACGTTCCGCTCGTCGTCGCTGGTGAAGCCGAACAGGGTCAGCGAGTCTTCCCTGACCACCAGGGACGTGGCCACCTGGGCGGGTTCTCCCAGCTTGAGAGTGGCCAGGGTGCCGGGTGTGCACTGCACGCGCATCCCGACGCCGCCGACCTCGATGACGGCACCATCGGGCGCGACCCCGGCGACCGTTCCGCGCAGATGCGCAATCACACCTTGCCTCCCTTGCTGGCCAGCGCTTGGCTGGCCGACACGGCCGAAAGCCGCAAACTATTGCTGCCGCCACGCCAGATATGACAGATGGCCAGCGCCAGCGCGTCGGCGGCGTCGGCGGGCCGCGGCGGATCGGTGATGCGCAGCAGTCTCATCACCATCGCCGTGACCTGATTCTTGTCCGCCCGCCCGCTCCCAGTTACGGCCGCCTTGACCTCGGTTGGAGTGTGCAGGGCTACGGGCAGGCCCCGGCGGGCCGCGCAGACGATCGCTACGGCGCCCGCCTGAGCCGTCCCCATCACCGTACGCACATTCAGCTGGCTGAAAACGCGCTCCACGGCCACGGCATCGGGGCGGCAAGCATCCAGCCAGGCTTCGATATCCGTCTCGATCGCCAGCAGGCGTGTCGCGATGTCGTCGGTGGCTGACGTCTTGATGACCCCGACCCTGACCAATCTAAGCGCCCGGCCCGGAGCCCCGTCGACGACTCCGACCCCGCACCTGGTCAGGCCGGGATCGACCCCGAGCACCCGGATCGGCTTCGCCGCGTGGGTCAGGACCACCAGGTGCTCTCCGTCCCGATTTTGGCTTCCGCGAACATCTGTTCGTCTTGAACCTACCGGCCTTCGGGCCGCGGATCGCGCATAACGAGCGGCGTGTCCGCTAAAACTGACTCAGAAGTTGTCGAGCATGTAGGGCGTGGCGGCGAAGGCCGCGTCCAGGGCCGCGTTGTCCTCCGGGGAGCCGCCGGAGGCCAGGCCCGCCTGGCACAGCGTGACGACCGGGGTCCCGGCATACAGCGCGGCCAGGCCGCGCGGACCGAAGGCCAGGGGCGCCTGGCCCGGCCAGGGGGGCGGGCGTCAGCGAGCCTTTCCCTCCGGCCACGGTCAGGTCCCAGCGGCCGGAGTTGGCGGGGCGCGCATGGTCGGTGATGAGCAAGGGTACGGACAGCGAGACGGCGGCCGGGAAGCCGCGCGCGGCGATGGCCGCAGGGGCGTCGACCACCCGGAGCATCCACATCGAGCGGTGCATCACGTCGGCGTCGTGCTCGCGGGTCAGCCACCAGAACGCGTCGGCCGGCCCGACCCGGGCAAGAACCTTCTCCGCGATCGAGGCATGCGCGCCGAGCTGTGACCAGAACGCGCGCAGGGTCGCTGCGGACACCGCCTCCGCCCCCTCGACGAAGAGGTCCTTGTTCCCGTGGTGCCAGCGGTAGACCAGGAAGCCGTCGTCGCAGAGGTAGGCATAGGTATCAGGGTCGGCGAGCCACCGGGCCACCGTCACGGCGTCCCAGGTGATCGGGCCGCAGTCACGTGCCGCCTCGTGCACGCGGCCGATCACGGCGAGCACCGCCTCGACGTCGCCTGGACCAGCCCGGCGGATCGCGGGCAGACCGGACCCGGCCTTGGTGGCCGGGTCAGGCGGCTCGAGGCGGAACAGCGACCGGGCCGGGATCACCGCGGTGTACCGTCCGCCCGCGAGCTCCCAGCCCAGCGACCGGTACAGCGGCATGGTCGCGGGATACAGGACCGACAGCGGGTACCCGTGCGCCGCTATCTCATCGAGCAGAGCCGTCATCAGCAGGCGCCCGATCCCCCGGCCCCGGTCCTCGGGGGCCACCCGGACGCTGGACACGCCGGCCATCGGCACCGGCTGGCCGCACCACCATTGCCGCATGTCGTGAAAAATCGCGCCGCCGGCCAGCCGGTCACCGACGAAGGCACCCAGGCACCTGCGGCGGGCGATAAGCCCGGCTACGGTCTCCCGCCACCGGTCGCGCTCGGCTGCGCCCTTGGCCCCGAAGGCCCGTTCAGTCAGGTCGAGCTGCGCGTCGATGTCGTCGCCGGGGAGCACCACCCGGACCTCGATCTCGCGATTCGGATGCTCAGCCACGGGCAACTACCGTACGGCAGCCCGCCGCGCCGGTCACCTCGATTACGGCTGACGGGTTCGTGAGCACTCGCTCGACGGACGGGATCAGCCGAGTTTCTCCATGATGTCGTCGGAGACCGAGTAGTTGGCGTACACGTCCTGCACGTCGTCGGAGTCATCGAGGGCATCGATCAGCCGGAACACCCGTTTGGCCTGCTCCTCGTCGAGGTCCACCTCGACGGTCGGCAGGAACGCCGTGTCCGCCGAGTCGTAGTCGATCCCGGCGTCCTGCAGAGCCTTGCGCGCCGCCACCAGGTCCGTCGGCTCGGACACGACCTCGAAGGAATCGCCGAGGTCGTTGACCTCCTCAGCGCCCGCGTCAAGCACGGCTACCAGGACGTCATCCTCGGTTACGCCGTCCTTCTCCACGACGATGACGCCCTTGCGGTGGAACAAGTACGACACCGACCCGGGGTCGGCCATCGAACCGCCATTGCGGCTGAAGGCGGTGCGCACGTCCGAGGCGGCCCGGTTCCTGTTGTCGGTCAGGCACTGCACGAGCACCGCGACCCCGCCGGGGCCGTAACCCTCATAGGTGATGTTCTCGTACTGCGCGCCGCCGGCCTCCAGGCCGCTGCCCCGGCGGACGGCCCGGTCGATGTTGTCGTTCGGGACCGAGCTCTTTTTCGCCTTCTGGATCGCGTCGAACAACGTCGGGTTGCCCGCCGGGTCTCCCCCGCCGGTACGCGCGGCGACCTCGACGTTCTTGATCAGCTTGGCGAACAGCTTGCCGCGCTTGGCATCCACCACCGCCTTCTTGTGCTTGGTGGTGGCCCACTTGGAGTGGCCGCTCATGTGTTGTCCTTCACAATCTCTACGAACAGCTGGTGAATGCGCCGGTCCGGGGTCAGCTCGGGGTGGAAGGCCGTAGCCAGCAATTGCCCCTGCCGGACGGCGACGATCCTACCCGTGCCGGCGTCCGTTCCCAGAACCGTGACGCCCGCCGCGACCTGTTCCACCCAGGGCGCCCGGATGAAGACCGCATGGAGGGGGTCGTGGTTCTCGAAGCCCGACAGCGTGATCTCGCTCTCGAAGGAGTCCACCTGGCGCCCGAACGCGTTTCTGCGTACGGTCATGTCGATGCCGCCGTAGGTCTGCTGGCCCGGCACGCCGTCGGCCAGCCGGTCCGCCAGCATGATCATCCCGGCGCAGGAGCCGAACGCGGGCAGGCCCGCCGCGATCAGTTTCCGCAGCGGATCGGTGACGTCGAAGGCCGCCGAGAGCCGCCACAGCGTCGTCGACTCACCGCCCGGGATCACCAGGCCGTCCAGGCGGCCGAACTCCTCCGGGCGGCGCACCGGCACCGCGGCCGCGCCGACCGCCTCGAGCGCGCGCAGGTGCTCGGGGACGTCGCCCTGCAGGGCGAGCACGCCGATCACGGGCGGCTTCATGGTTCCTCCGTAAGGACGAACAAATTATCGTGTGCATTTACTCCCCGGATCGCGGGGGGTAAATGCACACGATCATGCGCGGGCAGCGCCAGCGCGGTGCGGTAGGTGCTGCTACGGCAGGCGTTACCAGCCGCGGTCGGCGTAATGCTGTTCGGCGGGCAGGGAGTCCAGGTTGATGCCGACCATGGCCTCGCCCAGGCCGCGGGAGACCTTGGCGACGACATCCGGGTCATCGTGGAAGGTGGTCGCCTTCACGATCGCGGCGGCGCGCCTAGCGGGGTCGCCGGACTTGAAAATGCCCGAGCCGACGAACACGCCCTCCGCGCCGAGCTGCATCATCAGCGCCGCGTCCGCCGGGGTCGCGATCCCGCCCGCGGTGAACAGCACGACCGGAAGCCTACCCGCCCGGGCCACCTCGGCCACCAGCTCATACGACGCGCCATGCTCCTTGGCCGCGCGGAACAGCTCCTCAGGCGGCAGGGCGGACAGGCGCGCGATCTCGGACCGGATAGAGCGCATGTGCCTGGTCGCCTCGACCACGTTGCCGGTGCCGGCTTCACCCTTGGACCGGATCATGGCCGCGCCCTCGGCGATCCGCCGCAGCGCCTCGCCCAGGTTGGTGGCGCCGCATACAAACGGGACGGTGAACTTCCACTTATCAACGTGATTTGCCTCGTCGGCGGGAGTAAGCACCTCGGATTCGTCGATGTAGTCGACCCCGATCGCCTGCAGCACCTGGGCCTCGGCGAAGTGCCCGATCCGGCACTTGGCCATCACGGGGATGGACACCGCCTCGATGATGCTGTCGATCATGTCGGGATCGCTCATCCGGGCGACACCGCCCTGGGCGCGGATGTCGGCCGGAACGCGCTCAAGCGCCATCACGGCGACCGCGCCGGCGTCCTCGGCGATCTTGGCCTGATCGGCCGTGACCACGTCCATGATCACGCCGCCCTTGAGCATCTCCGCCATACCGCGCTTGACCCGGGCGGTGCCGGTGACCGGCTCGTTAGACACTCGAAACCTCACTTGATCAATCGTGACTACTTATCAACATCGTATGGCCAGCTGGCCAGAAGATCGGTCCTGGGCACCTGGCCAGCCGGCTAGAGGGCCAGGCTGGCGCCAGTTCTGTCGGCGATTAGGGAATCGTCCATCTCGAAGAACTCGGGGGCTTGGGCGTTGCCGGACAGCCGCAGCACGCGAGCGAGCGGCCGGCGCCTGGCGTCCCTGGTGACCGCGACCATGTCGTTGTAGAACTTGCGGGCCAGGAATACCTGATGCGCGGTCGCCTCCACTTCGCCGAGCAGTTCGTCGGCGCCTTCCTTGCCATTCAGCGACGAACGGAAGCCCGGCTGGCTGAAAGCGGCCCGCAGCGCGCGGGTGAGGTCGCTCTCGGCCAGGTCACGCGGGCGGGGTGAGTCTGTTTCCTCGGGGGGGACGACGACCTCCCCCAGGCCAGCACTGCTGGGGGGGCTGCCCGCCCCCCCATACCCCCCTGGCCCGGGCTCTGGCCCGGGGACGGGGGCGGGCCCTGGCCCGGGAGCGGGGGCGGGCCCGGGGGCAGGACGGGTGCCGTGGACGGCGGCGGCCAGGAGCAGGCTGGTCGCCGGGTCGAGGAGCCCGGAGGTGGCCAGCTCAAGGGCCGCCGAGCTGCGGCGCAGCAAGGTCACGTCCAGCGCGGCGCGAGCCATCTCGACCCGGGCGTGCAGGCGGTCGATGCGCCCGGCGCGCCAGGACACGTACACGCCGATCAGCAGGGCGGCCGCCACCACGATGACGATGTCAGTGATCACGCCCACCAACCCACTTTCCTCATCCCATCACGCCCATCCGATCACGGAGCCCGCCGACGGGGTGCAGCCGCTCGCGGCGATTCGCGGATTCACCGAGGCAGGCTCCATCCATCGGGGGTGGAGCTGTCAGGGGAAGCCGTTGCCGGCCGCGGCGACCTTGACCTGGGTGCTGCCGAGGACGACCGTCTCGTACACGCTGAACACGTCGCGGGCGACCACCGACCAGTCATAGTCGGCCACCGCGGCCAGCGCCACGGCGGAGAGCTCAGCGCGGCGGGCGCGGTCGTCGAGCAGGCGCCCGGCCGCCCGGGCCAGGTCGGCCGCATCCCCGGTCGCGAATAGCTCTCCCGCCTCGCCGCCGCGCAGCAGCTGCCGGAACGCGCCGATGTCACTGGCCACGATGGGCACCCCGGCCGCCATCGCCTCGGCGGTCACGATGCCGAACGACTCACCACCGGTGTTCGGCGAGCAGAACACGTCCACCGAATGCAGCACACGGACTTTGTCCTCCTCGCTGACCTGTCCGAGCAGCACCACCCGGTCTCGCAGCGCGGTGGGCACCTTGTGCAGCACATCGTCGGCGTCGCTGGCCGGGCCCGCGACGAGCAAACGCAGCCCCGGTCGCTGCGGGCCGAGGACCTCGAACGCCTTGAGCAGCACGGACAGGCCCTTGCGAGACTCGTCCAGCCGGCCGAGGAACCCGATCGCGCCGCCGGGCCCCGGCCAGCCGGGCAGCGGCTCGGCCTTTCGGTAGCGACGGGTGGCCACGCCGTTCGGGATCACGACGGCGTCCCCGCCGATGTGCTCGACCAGCGTGGTACGGGCGGCCTCGGACACCGCGATCCGTCCGTTGATCTTCTCCAGGGCGGTGCGCAGGACGGGATAGGTGACGAGCAGCACGCGGGAGCGGGGTATCGCAGTATGCAGGGTGGCGACGATCGGCCCGGAGGCCACCCAGCAGGCCAGCAGCGACAGGCTGGGGATCCCCGGCTCGTGCACGTGCAGCACGTCGAACCCGCCCTCCCTGAGCCAGCGCCGCACCCGGCTCACCGACAAGAAGCCGAACGACAGCCGCGCCACTGAGCCGTTGTACGGAACAGGGACAGCCCGTCCGGCTCCCACGACGTAGGGCGGCAGCGGCGTGTCGTCGTCGGCCGGGGAGATCACCGAGACCTCGTGGCCCGCCTCGATCAGCGCCTCGGCCAGGTCCCTGATGTGCTGCTGCACACCGCCGGGCACGTCCCACGAATACGGGCAGGCAATCCCGATCTTCATGGAGGTGTCTCCCCCGGGGGGCGACCCCCCGGTGACCCCCCGTACGAGGGGGCTGCCCGCCCCCCCGTGCCCCCCGGGGCCCCCCTTGAGGGGGGACCGGGGGGCGGTACCGACGGGGGCGGCAGCCGGGCCGGGTCCAGATCAGCTAGGAAGACCCGTTGCAACATGTGCCAGTCTTGCGGGTGCTCGGCGATCGCCGCTGAGAAGACGTTCGCCATCTGCTGGCTCATCGCCGCGACCTTGTCCGCCCGGGTCCCTGAGGCGGGCACTGGCACCTCGTCGTAGATGCAGGCGCCCCAGCCGTCCTCGTCGAACCAGGTCGCGGTCGGCAGCAGCGCCGCGCCGGTGTGCACCGCGAGCGCGGCGGTCGCGGCGATCCGCGCCTTCTCGCCGAGCAACTCGACCTCGATCCCGGTTTCCTTCAGGTCGCGGTCACTGACCAGGCAGACCAGGTGACCGGCCCGCAATCGGGCCGCCAGGGTCCGGAACGGGCCTGCTCCGCCGGTCAGCGGCAGGACCTCGAAGCCAAGAGTTTGCCTGAACCGCACGAAGCTCTCGTAGACCGACTCGGGCTTGAGGCGTTCGGCGACGGTGGTGAACGTGCCGGCCCCGCGGGCGATGACCCAGACGCCCGCCTGCTCGAAGTTGCCCATGTGCGGCAGCGCGATGATCACACCGCGGCCGGAGTTCAGGTGCGCGAACAACGCTTCCTGTCCCGGCCCGCGGAAATGCATCCCGGACACGACCCGCTCGACCGGGATCACTGGCAGCCGGAACACCTCGAGCCAGTACCTCGCGTACGAACGGAGCGCGGCCCGGGACAGGGCGCGCAGTTCCTTCCCGTCAACCACGGGGTCGCCGTCCCTGTAGACGAGCACCCGGCGCAGGTTGGCTTCAAGCACCTGTACCTTCGGTCCCTGCCGCCGCCACGCTATGTCGGCCACCGCCATGAAGACCCACCGCGCCCACGACTGGGGAAAGCGGCAGATCACTTTCCAGCCCAGTTGGTAGGCGACCCCCGTCAGCCGCTCACTCAGCCGGGGACTCAGTACCGCCACCGTCAACCTTTCCTAGGTCCCCGGGAGAGCCACCCTGATCTCCGGATCTAGCTGCTGCCTTCGCTGCCTTATGTACCGCGTGCACTCGCTGGCCGAAGGTAAAGACGCTTCCTGCGGCGAGCGCCCATAGCCCTATGTTGAGAATGTACGGCACGCCGAGGCCGGAAACCCCGACCGCGACCAGCGAGATGACCATGCGCTCGGGCCGTTCTATCAGACCCACGTCACAGCGCAGGCCCAGACCCTGCGCCCGGGCCTTGACGTAGGACACCAGGTTCCCGGTGACCAGACAGAACAGGCACACCCCGGCGAGCAGCGGGTTGCGTCCGCCGAGCATGAACCAGACCACGAGCCCGCTGAAGATGCCGGCGTCGGCGATCCGGTCCATGGTCGAGTCGAGGAACGCCCCCCACGTGCCGGTGGTCCCCTTCATCCGGGCCAGCACGCCATCCAGCATGTCCAGGAACACGAAGATCGTGCAGGTGAACGCGCCGGGAAACAGCTCGCCGATGGGGAACAAGCCGAGCGCTGCGCCGGCCACGCCCACGGTGCCGATCACCGTGATGGCGTTCGGCGTGATCGGGGTGCGCGCCAGTGCCTTGCCCACCGGGGTGAACAAGCGCGTCATAGCGGGTCGCAGCACGTTCAGCATGGCCGTCCGATAGTACTGTGCTGGCCCGGGGGGGCGACCCCCCGGAACCCCCCGCTCTGGGGGGGCTGGCCCCCCCAGACCCCCCTACGGGGGGGCTGCCCGCCCCCCCGTTCCCCCCTGGGGGTCCCTTCGGGACCCGGGCTGCCTTTCATCTTCTGGTAACCAGGGAGATTCTTCGTGGGGGGCTTGTGGACACGGTGCTCGCGGGTTAAGGCTGATCGTGCGCACCAAGGGATCGCAAGGAGGCGAACGGCAGTGACAGCAACAGCGAGTGGGGCAGGCGGGTCGGGAGGAGCCGCGGGCAGGGCACCGGCGGCCGACCAAGTGCGGAATGTGGTACTGGTCGGTCATTCTGGTTCCGGTAAGTCCAGCCTGGTCGAGGCGCTTCTCGTCGCGACGGGCACGATTCAGCGTCCGGGCAGCATCGAAGAGGGCACGACGGTCAGCGACTTCGATGAGGTAGAGGTCAGGCAGCAGCGTTCGGTCAACTTGACGCTCGCACCGGTCGTCCATAACGACATCAAGGTCAATCTGCTCGACACACCCGGTTACGCCGACTTCACCGGTGACCTGCGCGCCGGGCTGCGCGCCGCGGACTCCGCGCTCTTCGCCGTCTCCGCCACCGACGGGATCGACGGCGTGACCAGGATGCTGTGGGACGAGTGCGCCGCGGTCGGCATGCCCCGCGCGGTCGTCATCACCAAGATCGACCACCACCGGGCCGAGTTCGACGCGACGCTGAACGCCTGCCGCGAAGCGTTCGGCGACGCGGTCTCGCCGTTGTACCTGCCGGTCGGCAACCCGGTGAGCGGGCTGATCGGGCTGCTGTCCGAGAAGCAGTTCAACTACGCCAACGGTGAGCGCACCGAGGGCGCCCCGTCACCGGCGGACGCGGAACGGATGGCGGAGCTGCGCGGCGAGCTGATCGAGGGCATCATCACCGAGAGCGAAGACGAGTCCCTGATGGACAGGTACCTGTCCGGGGAGGACATCGACCCCAAAGTGCTGATCGAGGACCTGGAGAAGGCCGTCGCGCGCGGCAGCTTCTACCCGGTGCTCGTCACCTCCGCGCCGCAGCGGATCGGCATGCTCGAGCTCCTCGAAGTGATGACCCAGGCCTTCCCCTCCCCCGCCGAGCACCCGATGCCCGAGGTCACGACGCCCGACGGCAAGCCCGTCACCGGGATGACTTCTGACCCCAAGGGCCCGCTGCTGGCCGAGGTGATCAAGACCACCTCTGATCCGTACGTGGGCCGGATCAGCCTGGTCCGGGTGTTCTCCGGCACGCTGCGCCCAGACGCCTCCGTGCATGTGTCCGGCCATGGCCGCGCCGCCCACGGCCACGAAGACCACGATAACGACGAGCGGATGGGTGCGCTGACCTCGCCGCTTGGCAAGCAGCAGCGGCCCATCACGCAATGCGGGGCCGGCGACATCTGCGCCGTGGCCAAGCTCGGCACCGCCGAGACCGGCGACACGCTGTCGGACAAGGACCATCCGCTGCTGATGGAACCGTGGTCGATGCCCGAGCCGCTGCTGCCGGTCGCCATCGTGGCCAAGTCCAAGGCGGACGAGGACAAGCTCTCCCAGGCGCTGTCCCGGCTGGTCGCCGAGGACCCGACGCTGCGCCTGGAGATGAACGCGGAGACCAGGCAGCTGGTGCTGTGGTGCATGGGCGAGGCGCATGCCGATGTGCTGCTCGACCGGCTCGCCCACCGGCATGGCGTCGCGGTCGAGACGACCGACCTCCGGGTGCCACTGCGGGAGACGATCGCGGCCAAGGCCCAGGGCCTGGGCCGGAACGTGAAGCAGACCGGCGGCCACGGCGAGTTCGGCATCTGCCACATCGAGATCGAGCCGCTGGCGGACTCGGGCGGCTTCGAGTTCGTCGACAAGATCGTCGGCGGGGTGGTGCCGCGCCAGTTCATCCCGTCGGTGGAAAAGGGCGTCCGGTGGCAGATGGAGCAGGGCGTCACGGCCGGCTACCCGATGACCGGCGTCCGGGTCACCTTGTACGACGGCAAGGCGCACTCGGTGGACTCTTCCGACATGGCCTTCCAGAAGGCAGGCCGGGCGGCACTGCGGGACGCGGTCGACAAGGCACAGCCGATGTTGCTTGAGCCGGTGGACGAGGTCACGGTGCTCATCCCCGACGACTACGTCGGCTCTGTGATGTCGGACCTGTCCTCACGCCGCGGCCGGGTGCTCGGCACCGAGCCGGTCGGGGTCGGCCGGACGCTGGTCAAGGCGGAGATCCCGGAACTGGAGATCACTAGGTATGCCATCGACCTGCGTTCGGTATCTCACGGCACGGGCTCCTTCACCCGGCGTTACCTGCGCCACGAGGCTCTCCCGTCACACCTGGCCGCCAAGGTAGCCGCCGATTCCCGCCCTGAGTAAGTTTCGTTTTGGTGTGGTTGTGACAACCTGCACAGAGGAATGTGTGTGCAGAGGAATGCGTGCAGGTTGCCACAACCATGCACGACAGAGGAGCTAGCTGGATTGGGGCCAGGCTTCGGCGAGGAGCTTGCGGGTGTCGGCGAGGAGCTGGGGCAGGACGCGGGTGTAGCCGACCACCGGCATGAAGTTGGTGTCGCCGCCCCACCTGGGCACCACGTGCTGGTGCAGGTGGGCGGCGATACCGGCGCCCGCGACCGAGCCCAGGTTGATGCCGATGTTGAAGCCCCACGCGCCGGAGGCCTGGCGCAGGGTCCGGACGGCATACTTGGTGAACTCGGAGAACTCGGCGGTCTCGGCCGGGGTCAGCTCGGTGTAGTCGGCCAGGTGCCGGTACGGGCAGATCAGCACGTGGCCGGCGTTGTACGGATACAGGTTGAGCACCGCGTACACCAGCGATCCCCGGGCGACGATCAGCCCGTCGGCGTCACTCAGCGTGGGCGCGTGACAGAACGGGCAATCCTCATCCTCGCCCGGACCCGACGGCTTGCCCTCCCCCTTGATGTACGCCATCCGGTGCGGCGTCCACAGCCGGCCGAACGCATCGGGCACTCCGGCGAAAACCTCGTCGGGGTCAGGGGTTACTTCAGGCGCGGAGCGCTTGTCGGGTGGCACAGGGTTACACCTGGACGCGGTCGCGCACGGCGGTAACGATCTCCGCGACGGCATCGGTGACCGGGACACCGTTCTTCTGCGAACCGTCGCGGTAGCGGAACGAGACCGCGCCGGCTGCCACGTCGTCGTCCCCCGCGATCAGCATGAACGGCACCTTCTGGCGCTGCGCGGTCCTGATCTTCTTCTGCATCCGGTCGTCGCTGGCGTCGACCTGGACCCGGATGCCCTGGTCGCGCAGGCTGGCCGCGATCTTCTCCAGGTAGGGCACGTGCGCGTCGGAGATCGGGATACCCACGGCCTGGACCGGGGCGAGCCAGGGCGGGAACGCGCCCGCGTAGTGCTCGACCAGGATGCCGAAGAACCGCTCGATCGACCCGAAAAGCGCCCGGTGGATCATGTACGGACGCTGCCGGGTGCCATCGGCGGCCTGGTACTCGATGCCGAACCGGCCCGGCTCCTGGAAGTCGACCTGCAGCGTGGACAGCTGCCAGCGGCGCCCGATCGCGTCCTTGACGTGCACGTCGATCTTAGGCGCGTAAAACGCGCCCTCACCCTCGGCGATGACGTACGGCAGTCCGGAGGAGTCCAGGGCGTGCTTCAGTGCCGCTTCGGCGGCCGCCCATTCCGCCAGCTCACCGACGTACTTGTCCGGCCGGGTGGACAGCTCGGCCACGAACTCAGTCAGCCCGAAGTCGCGCAGCAGCCCGACTACGAACTCGAGCAGCGAAGCCAGCTCGTCTTCCAGCTGATCGGGGGTGCAGAAGATGTGCGAGTCGTCCTGGGTGAAGCCGCGGGCCCGGGTCAGGCCGTGCACCACCCCGGACTTCTCGTACCGGTACACGGTGCCGAACTCGAATAGCCGCAGCGGCAGCTCCCGGTAGGACCGCCCGCGCGAGGCGTAGATCAAGATGTGCATCGGGCAGTTCATCGGCTTGGCGTAATAGGTCGCCCCGTCCAGCTCCATGGGCGGGAACATGCCGCCGGAATACCACTCCAGGTGCCCGGAGGTGATGAACAGGTCCTCCTTGCTGATGTGCGGGGTGGTGACGAACTCGTACCCGGCTTCGGAATGACGGCGCCGCGAGTAGTCCTCCATCACCCGGCGGATGGTGCCGCCCTTGGGGTGGAAGACGGGCAGGCCGCTGCCGATCTCGGTCGGGAACGAGAACAGGTCGAGCTCGGCGCCGAGCTTGCGGTGATCGCGCTTCTCGGCCTCCTCGAGCAGCCGCACGTACTCGTCCTGCTTGTCCCGTGACTCCCACGCGGTGCCGTAGATCCGCTGCAGCTGGGGGTTCTTCTCACTCCCCCGCCAGTAGGCACCACCGGTGCGCATCAGCTTGAAGGCCGGGATGCTCCTGGTGGTCGGGACGTGCGGGCCTCGGCACAGGTCCCTCCAGCACAGCGCGCCACTAGCCGGGTCCAGGTTGTCGTAGATAGTCAGCTCGGTTCCGTCCCCGGAACCGACCTCGACCGACTCGCCCGATTCGAACTCCGCGGAGCCGGTCGCGTGACCCTTGAGCCCGATCAGCTCGAGCTTGTACGGCTCGGTGGCGAGCTCTTCGGCGGCCTGCTCGTCGGTCACGACCCGCCGGGAGAACCGCTGGCCCTGCTTGACGATCTGGCGCATCCGGCCCTCGATCGCCTTCAGGTCCGCCGGAGTGAACGGCGCCTCGACGTCGAAGTCGTAGTAGAACCCGTTCTCCACGGGCGGGCCAATACCCAGCTTGGCCTGCGGGAACAGCTCCTGCACGGCTTGCGCCATGACGTGCGCGGCGGAATGCCGCATGATGTACCGGCCGTCGTCGCTAGCGTTATCCACCGGCTCGACGAGGTCACCGTCGGTGACCTGGTAAGCCAGATCGCGCAGTTCGCCGTTGACCCGGGCGGCGATGACGCCGGGCGCCAGGGCGGCACCGGGAGTTTCGGCGGAAAGGGCCGCGCTCGCCGTCGTGCCAGCCTCGACCACATGCTCGCGACCTGCGAGGGTGATACGAAGCTGCTGGCTGGACACGGTGTACTCCTTGATGGTCGGATTGATTACCGGAAGAACCGGTTACCCGATGCTATCGGGACGCAGCCGTACCGCGCGCGTGAGTATTCCCGGGGAACCAAGGCTAGCGGCGGCCAGGACGATCATCGCGGCTCTTCGGTGTCTTCGGGTCCAGGCCGGCCCGGCGCAGCGCGTCCGCGAGCGCGCCGTCCGGGAGGGCTTCGCCCTTGCGATCGTCCCCGGGGGCGCGTGAGCTTGGGCGGCCGCTGGAACCGGCACCCGTTCGGCTTGATCGGCTTGAAGGGTTCTTGGGCCGGTCGCGGCCGCCGGCCTGACGCGGCCCGTCGTCGTCTAGGCGCAGCGTGAGCGAGATCCGGTGCCGGGGCACGTCGACGGAGAGGACCTTCACCCGCACCACGTCGCCGGACTTGACCACCGAGTGCGGGTCGGAGACGAAGTTCTTGGACATCGCGGACACGTGGACCAAGCCGTCCTGGTGCACGCCGACGTCCACGAATGCGCCGAACGCCGCGACGTTAGTGACCACGCCCTCGAGCACCATGCCTGGTTCCAGGTCCTCGATCTTCTCCACGCCCTCGGCGAAGGTCGCGGTGGTAAACGCGGGGCGCGGGTCGCGGCCGGGCTTCTCGAGCTCGCGCAGGATGTCGGTGACCGTGGGCAGCCCGAAACGCTCGTCGGTGAACTTCTCCGGCCGCAGGCCGCGCAAGACCGCGGTCGCGCCGATCAGGTCGCCGGCCGCGCTGCCGGTCACGGCCAGGATGCGGCGGACCACGGGATAGGCCTCGGGATGGACGCCGGAGGCGTCGAGCGGGTCCTCGCCGCCGCGGATGCGCAGGAACCCGGCGCACTGCTCGAAAGCCTTCGGGCCGAGCCGGGGCACGGCCATCAGCTGCTGCCGGGTCTCGAAGGGGCCGCGGGAATCGCGGCGGGTCACGATCGCGGCCGCCAGGCTACCTGTTATCCCCGACACCCGGGCCAGCAGTGGCTGCGAGGCGGTGTTCAGGTCGACGCCGACCGCGTTCACGCAGTCCTCGACCACCGCGTCCAGGGAGTGGGACAGCTTGCCCTCGGCGACGTCGTGCTGATACTGGCCGACGCCGATCGACTTCGGATCGATCTTGACCAGCTCGGCCAGCGGATCCTGCAGCCGCCGCGCGATCGAGACCGCACCGCGGAGCGAGACGTCCATGCCGGGTAGTTCCTGCGAAGCGTAGGCCGAGGCCGAGTACACGCTCGCGCCGGCCTCGGAAACCACCACCTTGGTGAGCTTGAGGTCAGGGTGGCGCTTGATCAGGTCGGCGGCCAGCCGGTCGGTCTCTCGCGAGGCCGTGCCGTTGCCGATGGCGATGAGCTCGGCGTGGTGGGCCCGCGCGAGCTTGGCGAGGACGTCGATGGCCTCGTCCCAGCGGCGGTGCGGCTCGTGCGGATAGATCGTGGCGGTGCCGAGCGCCTTGCCGGTTTTATCGGTAACGGCGACCTTGACGCCGGTGCGAAAGCCTGGGTCCAGGCCGATCGTGGTCCGCGCGCCCGCCGGGGCGGCCAGCAGCAGGTCGCGCAGGTTGGCGGCGAACACCCGGACGGCCTCGTCCTCGGCCGCCTGCCACAGCCGGACCCGGATGTCCACGCTCAGGTGCACCAGGATGCGGGTACGCCAGGCCCAGTGCACAGTGGCCGCCAGCCAGGGGTCCGCGGGACGCCCTTCGTCGCGCAGGCCGAAGCGCTCGGCGATGCGGCTCTCGTTCTCGGCGTCGTCGGTCCCCGGATCCAGGGTAAGGTCGAGGATCTCCTCTTTCTCGCCCCGGAACAGGGCCAGGATACGGTGCGAGGGCAGCCGCGCAAACGGCTCGCTGAATTCGAAGTAGTCGGCAAACTTGGCGCCCTTTTGTTCCTGCCCCGCACGCACTTTGGAGCTCAGCGTGCCGCGGGCGGCCATCGCCTCGCGCAGTTCCCCGAGCAGGTCCGCGTCCTCGGCGAACCGTTCGACGAGGATCGCGCGGGCACCGTCCAGAGCGGCGGTCACGTCCGGGACGCCACGGTCAGCGGCCACGAAGTCAGCCGCCTCGAGGAGGGGATTGTGGTGCGGGTCGGCGAAGAGCAGGTCGGCCAGCGGCTCCAGGCCCGCCTCGCGGGCGATCTGGGCCCGAGTACGGCGTTTCGGCTTGTAGGGCAGGTACAGGTCCTCCAGCCGCGCCTTAGAGTCGGCGGCGCGGATCTGGCGCTCGAGCTCGTCGGTCAGCTTGCCCTGGCCGCCGATCTCGGTCAGGATCGCGTCCCGGCGCTCGTCGAGTTCGCGCAGGTAACGCAGGCGCTCCTCGAGCGTGCGCAGCTGCGCGTCGTCGAGCGTGCCGGTGGCTTCTTTGCGGTACCTGGCGATGAACGGCACGGTGGCGCCGCCGTCGAGCAACTCCACGGCGGCGCTGACCTGCCGGACGGCCACGCCAAGCTCCTCGGCGATCCGCGCGTCCACGGACTTCTGCTCAGTTGCCATAGGCACCAGCCTAGGGGCGGGTGCCCGAGTCAGCCGCGCGGCCGGGCGAAGCCCCGCTCAGGCGTCACCAGGACGGCGACGCGACGCTCCTGCGCCATCACCCGGTCGTACGCCTCGAAGTCGTCGTGCGTCCCGCCCGCGGCGGTGAAGATCTCCCGCAACAGCAGGCGCAGCCGCTCCGTGTCCACCCCGGGCATCGGGTCATCCGGCCCGGCCAGCTCGACCGGCCCCTCGGCGGACGCCCATTCCCAGCCCGCCCGGACCACGACCGTGGCACGCGGCCTGGCCCGAAGGTTGGCGACCCGGTGCGCGTCACCGCGGCTGACCAGGCCGACGACCTGCGCTCCGGTGACGGGATGCGGAAGCACGCCCGCGTTGACCACCGACGACTGGATCGTCCCGTCCGGCCGCAGCGTCGACACCACTACCAAACCGTGGTCACCCTCGACCAGCCGGGCAAAGTCCTCAAGTCCGCTCACCGCGCCAGCCTAACGCGTGGTGCGGCCTTGAGAGATGTTCAGATGCCCTCAAGCGCCTCCCGTGCCGCTCGGTGACCGGCCTCGACGGCCCCCTCCATATACCCGCTCCAGGCGCCGGCGGTCTCGGTCGCGGCCCACTTGATCGGGCCGATCGGCTTGCTCACGGCCGCGCCGAAGTGGAGCAGGCCGCACGGTCCCGTGTTCGAGTTGTAGCAGCCCCGGATCCATTCGCGGTCGGCCCAGCCGCGTTCGACGATGCGCTGCGGCTCTGCGGCGCGCCGGCCGAAGTGACGCCCGAGTTCCGCACGCAGGGCACTCTGCCGCTGTTCGGCCGGCCACCGCCCGGCTACTCGTGCCGACTCCCCCTCAAGAAAGGCGAGGATGATGCCGGGTCCGCCAGCCTCGTCGGGCAGGCAGCTGTCGTTGGACATCCGGGCCGGCCCCACCTCGGAGATGAGTTGGCCGTTCAAGCCGTCCGGACGCCAGAAAGGCTCGTCGTAGATCGCGAACATCTTGTGCGCCGAGGCGTTCGGCATCCGCTGGGTCAGCTGGTCGCGCACTCCGGGCAGCGGGGGATCGTACATGATCCGTCCCGCCAGCGCGGGCGACAAGGCCACGATGACCTGGCGTCCGGCGGCGACCAGGCCGCCCCGGCAGGTAACGACGACACGGTCGCCGGTGTAATCGATCGTGAGCACGGGCGAGTCAAGGAGAACGCGGTCTCCCAGCGCCGCGGCCAGCCGG
Source organism: uncultured Actinomycetes bacterium (assembly GCA_963758795.1). GTDB lineage: Bacteria > Actinomycetota > Actinomycetes > Streptosporangiales > Streptosporangiaceae > Palsa-504. The sequence continues at coordinate 538,900 of CAVWXG010000012.1, read as the reverse complement.
AGCGGGATCTGCGAGGTCCCGCCCACGAAACGCCTGGTCTGCGCCCCGCCCTCAGACTCCGCCAGCAGATCCGCGGTTACACCGCAGACAGCCACGTTGAGCAGCAGGCACAGCAACGATACCTCGACCGTGGGGACCGCCAGAATGCCTACCGTGCAGATCTCCAGCAACGTGCGCGCCACCCGGGACAGGCCCTGGCTGTCATACCACTGGCCCGTGGTCACCCGGTCCCAGGCGTCGGCTTCCGGCGCAAGCCAGGGGGTGTCGACGGGCACGGTCTCGGCCATCTGATCGAGCTTGCGAAGCACCCGCTCGACCCCGCTCAGCTCGCCGCCGTACTTGGCGCGGAAGGCCTGCTCGCGCAGCACCTCCCCGGCGAACTCGTACGACGTCTCGCCGTCCTCGAACTGCGGATAAACTCCCACCCCGAGCTCTGAGGCCAGCGTCTGCATCCGGTGATGCGTGTCGCCGATCCACTGGGCGCCAAGCTCGAGGGGCACCCCGTCGACATCCTCGGTCAGGATACGGCCGCCGACTCGCTGGTCAGCTTCCAAGACCAGCGGCTCGTACCCAGCCGTGAGCACGTCGCGCGCCGCGATGAGCCCCGACAGCCCGGCTCCGACGATGACCACATCAGCTTCGCGTGCCATGACCGCTCCCCAGGTCCCTGCTCGAGTCGCCTAGTCCGATAGTCGTTACCACTCGAAACCTAACCCACACGTCCAAGAGCGCGTAGCCACAGGTTCCGCTTCCCCCAATCACGATCGGCACGGCGAGCAGGTCGCCAAGTGGGGGCGTCGGCGCTAACTGACCGCCATCACCTTGTGGGTCAGGCAGGGTGGCCGGCTGGCAGGTAGGCGACGTGCATCCGCTTGATGGTGCCGTCGAAACTGAACGGGGCCTTGTGGTAGTAGTCCATCGATACGGGTGAACCGAGGCACGTTCCGATGTCCAGGCACTCATTGGCGGAGAACAGCAGCGGCGCGCTGATGGGTACCTGGCCGTGGCCGACCTGTTCGCCGTCGACCCGCATTGTGATGTTGAGCGGGCCGCCTGGCCGGGGTTCGGCGTAGGTCGTCTGGATCTCGATGAGGCAGCGGCCGGCGGGCAGCGGGGTGCTGGAGCGGATCTTAGTTCGCTGAATGATGAACAGGTTGTACTCGTAGCACAAGATGCCGTCCTCCGCGAAGCAGGTCAGGCCGCCGCCTGCACCGCCGAGCTTGTAGAGCACGCCGTTGGCGTTCTCGCCCGCGGCAGCCTCGATCGTGACCAGGTTGTTCTTGTTGCCGAGCGCCGGCGCGCAGAACTCCGGGATCCGGGTGATAGGGGCGGCGAACTCCCATTCGGTCTGGGGTACCTGGATGCGCAGCTCGGGGTGGAACACGACGGTCCACAGGCCGCCCCCGATCGGGAGGACGTCGTTCCTGGCCGCCTCGATCCAGAACAGGTCCTTCATCTGAGCGAGCTTTGCTGGCATCTTCGCCGCCAGGTCGCTGCTCTGGGACCAGTCCTCGTCGAGGTGGTAGAGCTCCCACACGTCATGGTCCGGGGTCCACTCGAAGATCCCGGGGGGAATGCCCTTCAACCACGGCAGCCGGGGCCCGATCGTGGAGGCCATCCAGCCGTCGTGGTAGATGCCCCGGCTGGCCATGATCTCGAAGTACTGGGTCTTCAGGCGTCCCTCGGCACCGGGGTCGTTCAGGGAGTACGCGAAGCTCACGCCGTTGACCGGGTCCTGGGAGATCCCGTTCACCTCGCGGGGAGGGCTGATGCCCAGGACCTCGTAGATGGTGGGGACGACGTCGTTGCAATGGTGGAACTGGGCCCGGGGAACCGGGTCAGCCGCGATCGCCGCCGGCCAGCGCACCACCATCGGGTTGCGGGTGCCCCCCAGATGGGAGGCGAGCAGCTTCATGCCCTGGTACGGGGAGCTGCCCGCCCAGGCCCAGGCCGCGTGGTACTGGTTGTCCGTCATCGGCGATCCGAGCACGTCGAGCCCGCCGAGTTCTTCGAGCGCGGCTATGTGCATCGGGACCGTGCTCGGGATCCCGTTCTGGGCGAGCAGCTCGCTGATGGTGCCCTCCTGCCCTTCACCCGACGAGCCGTTGTCACCCCAGATGTAAAAGATCAGCGTGTTCTCGCCGTAGCCGAGCTGCTCGATCTCATCGAACACCCGCCCGGCCTGCACGTCCGCGTGTTCGGCGTAGCCTGCCGCCACCTCCATCAGCCGGGCCTGGAACGGCTTCTGATCCTCGGGGATGCTGTCCCATGAGGCCAGCGTCTCGGGGCGGGGTGTCAGTACGGCGTCGGCAGGGACCCACCCCTTTGCCTTCGCGCCCTCTAGGGCCCGCTGCCGGTAGACATCCCAGCCGTCGTCGAACTTCCCGCGGTATTTGTCGGCCCACTCCTTCATGATGTGGTGCGGGCCGTGCAGGCAGCCCGTGGCCCAGTACATGAAAAACGGCTTGCCGGGCTGCATGGCCTTGTGCTTGCGCAGCCAGCCGATGGCGTCGTCGGCCAGGTCCTCGCTGAGGTGATAACCCTCCTCAGCTGTCCTGGGCGGCAGCACGCTCGTCGTGTTGCGCACGAGGTTCGGCTCATACTGCGACGCCTCGCCGGCCAGGAAGCCGTAGAAATACTCGAACCCCATGCTCGTCGGCCAGCTGTCGAACGGACCCGTCGCGGTGGTCTCCTCGGCCGGGGTGTTGTGCCACTTCCCCCACGCACCGGTGGCATAGCCGTAGAGCCGCAGCACCTCGGCCACGGTCGCGGAACTCTTCGGGATGTGACCGGAGTAGCCGTCCCAGTCATTGGCCAGCTCGGCGATCTGGCCGTAGCCGACCCGGTGGTGGTTGCGGCCCGTCAGCAGCGAGGCCCGCGTGGGTGAGCACATCGCCGTGGTATGGAACCGGTTATAGCCGACACCGCCGTCTCGGAGCCGGTCCAAGTTGCGGGTCTCTACCGCGCCCCCGAACGTCGTCGGCAACGCGGGTCCGGCGTCATCGATCAGGACGATCAAGATGTTTGGGGCATCCTCCGGGAGGCGGCGGGGCGGCGGCAGCGGCGCATAGACAGAATCTTGCAGCGTGCGCCCCGCGGTGCTGCCCGACGGGCGGGGGGGAAACGGCAGCACGTCCTGCGCCGGGAGCTTCTCACCAATCGCCGACCGTCTCAGCGCCACGCTGGAACTCCCCTCGTCCACTTAGATCATCAAGCTACCGTTCGGGCAGCGACCCAGCGAGGGATTACTCCAGCTTTCCCGGACATCCTCCCACCGCGGCATCCACGTCGTGATCAAGCCGGAACCGCACAAGCTCGACCAGGCTCCGCGCGCAGGAACTCCCCCGCCTCGGCCAGGAACTCTTCGACCACCGTCGTGGTAGACCAGACCATGCGTCATAGTTACACGGCGGGAAGGTGCCACAGAACGATGCCTGACGAAGCAGCCCTGGTGACCGCGGCCCGCGAGTCCGCGGCGACGGCCGACGCATTCGGCGCGGACCTGTACCCGTTGCTGGCGCAGGATGCCGCGAACACGGTCTTCTCACCGCTCAGCGTGACCAGTGCCCTGTGGATGGCCTGGTGCGGGGCCCGCGGCCAGACGGCGGCGGAGTTGGCCCGCGCCCTGCACCTGAATGGATCGGCCGACGCGGCCGCCGACGGGCTGCGCTCGCTGTCGGCGCTGCTCGGGGAGACGGCCGGGCGCGGACTCGTGACGTTCCGGGCTCCGGATACCGTGTGGGTCCAGTCTGGCCTGCCGGTGCGGGCCGAGTTCACCGCCCGGCTGGGCGACGCCGGGGCCACGTTCGCTGACGCCGACTTCGCCCGCGCGCCCGAGGCGGCGCGAGACGAGATCAACCGCTTGATCGCCGGGCAGACCGAAGGAAAGATCACCGGTCTGCTACCGCCGGACAGCGTCGGGCCGCTGACCAGGCTGGTGCTCGCCAACGCCGTATACCTGAAGGCGGCGTGGGCTGACCCCTTTCCTGCGGCGCAGACCAGCGACGCGCCGTTCTACCCGGACGGCCCTGATCGCCCGGGCCTGACCGTCCGGATGATGCGCGGCACCGCCGCGCGTGCTTACCTGCGCGGCGACGGATATCAGGCCGTCCTGCTGCCCTACGCCGACGGCAGCCTGGCGATGGCGGTCATCGTGCCCGACGGGCCGCTGGCGGCGCTGCATCCCGCGATCGCCGCCCGCGGCCTGGGCGGCGTACTCCCCGGGACCGACAGGCACCGGGTCACGCTGGTCATGCCGCGGTTCCGGGTGGAGGCGTCGTTCGACCTCATCCCGGCCCTGCGGCAGCTGGGCGTGAACGAGGCGTTCGGTGACGGCGCGGACTTCAGCGGCATCACCGGGGCCGAGCCGCTGCGGATAAGCACGGTCGCACACAAGGCCTACGTCGACGTCGATGAGCAGGGCACGGAAGCGGCGGCGGCCACCGCGGTGGGCATCAAAACGCTGGCTGCGGTCCGACTGCCGCCGCCGGTCACGATGGTCGTCGACCGACCGTTCCTGTTCGCCGTCATCCACACCGCGACCGGCACGCCGCTGTTCCTCGGCCAGGTCAGCCGCCCGCACGCCGGGTAATCAGGTGCTCTGCCGGGGGCTCGATTGTTGACAATTTTGTAAGATATCTTTTAGGATCGCCCTTGTGCGAGCGCGGGATGATGGGGCGGCACTGAGCGGTGAGCCGGGGCGGCGGGTGGCGGCGGAGCGGCTGCGGGCGGCGATTCTCGGCGGCGATATGGCGCCCGGGCAGCGGCTGGTCGAGGAGGAGCTGGCCGGGATGCTCGCCGTGACACGGGCTAGCCTGCGCGCGGCGCTGTTCGACCTGACCGCCGAGGGGCTCGTCGAGCGGATACCGAACCGCGGCGCACGAGTCCGGGTCATCACCCTCGACGAGGCCGTCGCTATCACCGAGTGCCGGATGGCGCTGGAGGGACTGTGCGCGGCCAAGGCGGCCGAACGCGTCACCGAAGCCCAGGCCGTCCGGCTGCGCCAGCTAGGCGAGGAGCTCGAGCGCAGCGTCGCGGACGGTGAGCTACTGAAATACTCGGCGCTCAACCACGAGCTGCACCGGCTGATCCGGGAGATGTCCGGTCAGGCGGTGGCGGCGGCCCTGCTCGAGCGGCTGAACGGACAGCTGGTCCGCCATCAGTTTCAACTCTCCCTGCGCCCGGGACGCCCGCAGTCCTCGCTGGTCGAGCACCTGGCGATCATATCGGCGATCACGGAACGGCGGCCGGCCGAGGCGGAGGCGGCGGCGCGCCGCCACCTGCGCAGCGTCATAGCGGCTCTGCTTGAGGAGGAAGTCTGATGCGCAACGTGATCGTCACCGGGGTGGCGCGCGCGGAGGCGGCCGTGGTGGATGCCCTCGCCGGGCTCGGCGTGGCCACCGTACACGAGGCGATCGGCCGGGCCGGGTACCTCGGGCCGGGGCTGCGTCCGATCCAGGACGGGAGCAGGGTCGCCGGGACCGCGGTGACCGCGCTGTGCTGGCCGGGTGACAACCTGATGATCCACGCGGCGGCCGAGCAGTGCCAGGCCGGGGACCTGCTGGTGGTGACGACGGCATCGCCGTCGACCGACGGGATGTTCGGCGAGCTGCTGGCGACCTCGCTGGCCGCACGCGGGGTCCGGGGGCTGGTCATCGAGGCCGGCGTGCGGGACGTGGCCGAACTGCGCGCGATGGGCTTTCCCGTCTGGTCGGCGGCCGTCAGTGCCCAGGGCACGGTCAAGGAGACGGCGGGCGCGGTCAACGTCCCGGTCTCGATCGGCGGGCAGATCGTCCGGCCCGGCGACGCCATCATTGCCGACGACGACGGCGTGGTGTGCGTGCCGCGCGGCGACGTCAGGCAGGCGCTGGCCGCTGCGCAGGCCCGGGTGGCCAAGGAGGAACGGGCACGCAAGGCCCTGGCTGACGGCCAGCTCGGTCTGGACCTGTACGGGCTGCGGGACAAGCTCGCCGCGCGCGGCGTCGAATACGTGCCGGAGGGGACCCCTGATGGGCTCGGATGACGGGGTGCGGTGCATGCTGATGCGCGGCGGGACGTCGAAGGGGGCGTACTTCCTGGCCGAGGATCTGCCGGCCGATCCGGCCGAGCGGGATGATCTGCTGCTGCGCATCATGGGCAGCCCGGACGCCCGGCAGATCGACGGCATCGGCGGAGCGCATCCGCTGACCTCCAAGGTGGCGGTGATCAGTCGTTCGGCCCGGGCGGACGCGGACGTCGATTACCTGTTCCTGCAGGTGGGCGTCGATACGGCCACCGTCTCGGACCGGCAGAACTGCGGCAACCTGCTGGCCGGCGTCGGCCCGTTCGCGGTCGAGCGGGGCCTGGTGGCCAAGACGCCGGTCCGGATCCACATGGTCAACTCCGGCAGCGTGGCTACCGCTACCTTCCCCGGGGCAGACGGCACCGTCGAGGCCGACGGCCAGACCGCTATCGCCGGGGTGCCGGGGACGGCCGCGGCGATCGTTTTGGCCTTCGACGAGACCGAGGGCTCGGCCACCGGTGCCCTGCTGCCCACGGGCAACGTCCGCGACGTCATCGACGGCGTCACCGTCACCTGCGTGGACAATGGCATGCCAGTGGTGGTCGTGGCGGCGTCCGAGCTCGGCCGGACCGGGTACGAGACGGTCGCCGAGCTCGAGGCGGACGCTGAACTGGGCGCCAGGGTGCAGGCGCTGCGGCTCGCGGCGGGCGAGCTGATGGGCCTGGGCGACGTGTCCGGTACCTCGGTACCGAAGATCTCGCTCGTCGCCGCCCCCGCGGACGGCGGGACGATCTGCACCAGGACGTTCATCCCGGTCCGGGTGCACGAGTCAATCGGCGTCCTCGGCGCGGTCAGCCTCGCGACCGCGCTGCTGCTCGACGGGGCCGCCGGAGGCGGGCTGGCCGCCGTCGCGCCGGGGCAGACACGCTTCGACATCGAGCACCCCACCGGGCACCTCGAGGTCGAGGTCGAGATCGACGCCAGGCCGAGCCAGCCGCCCGCGGTGATCCGCTCAGGGGTGGTGCGCACCGCGCGCAAGCTCTTCGACGGCACCGTCTTCCCCCGGAGGTACTCGTGACCAGCTCGCAGCACGATCCTGGGTCGGCGGCCACGCGGCCGCCGCTGCACGACATCGCGCACCTCGGGCACGTCGAGCTGCTGACGCCGGAGCCCGAGGCGAGCCTGCGGTTCTTCGTCGACGTGCTCGGGCTGACCGAGAACTGCCGCGAAGGGAACTCGGTGTACCTGCGCACCTGGGACGACTACGAGCAGCACACGATCAAGCTCACCGCGCACGACACCTCTGGCATCCGCCGGGTCGGGCTGCGGGCGTCCAGCCAGCAGGCCCTCGAAGCGCGAGTCCGCGCGATCGAGGCGACCGGGCTCGGCATCAGCTGGAAGGACGGTGACCCTGGAATCGGTCCCACGTACTTGTTCCGCGACCCGGACGGGCACGAGCTCGAGCTGTACTGGGAAACGCAGTGGTACGTGCCGCCCGCCGAACTGAAGCCATCCCTGAAAAACCAGGCTCAGGCCTTCCCTGGCCGCGGCGTCAGCGTGCGGCGACTGGATCACGTGAACTACCTGGCCGCCGACGTGGTGCCCAGCGGCGAATTCGTCCGCGACGTGCTCGGCGGCCGGGTCACCGAGCAGATCATGCTGGACGACGGCACGATCTCCGGTCAGTGGCTGCACTTCACCAGCAAGGGCTACGACCTGGTGTACACGCGCGACTGGACCGGCAGCACCGGGCGGCTGCACCACATCGCGTTCGCACCCGACAGCCGGGAGGACATCCTGCGCGCGGCCGACATCTGCCTGGACCGCGGCGTGTTCATCGAGACCGGCCCGCACAAGCATGCGATCCAGCAGACCTTCTTCCTGTACGTCTACGAGCCCGGCGGTAACCGGATCGAGCTGTGCAACCCGGCCGCCCGGCTGGTGCTGGCACCGGACTGGCGCACGATCACCTGGACCGAAGCCGAGCGCGCCAAGGGCCAAGCCTGGGGGCTTAAGACCATCGAGTCCTTCCACACCCACGGCACGCCGCCGGTGAGCTAGGGCGGGCAGCGGTGCCGTTCGGCAGGTAGAGAGCTTTTAAACAGGTAGAGAGCTTTTAAAATGGAGGCATGAAGCTCACTGGGGCAGCTGGAGCTCGGGCGGGGTCGGTGTGGTGATGACCGAGAACACCGCGCCCTGATCGTCGTTGACCACGCCGATCCGGCCGTACGGGCTTTCCCGGACGGGCTCCACGATGCTGCCGCCCAGCTCGCTTACCCTGGCCACGGCGGCATCGGTGTCGTCGACGGCGAAGTACACCGACCAGACCGCGGGCGCGCCCTCCGGCGTCCCGTCCTCGTACTGGCCGATGCCGCCCACCTCGCGCCCGTCGACCAGGAACATCGCGTACCTGAAGCCGCCCTCGCTCACGTCCTGGTAGCGGTAGCCGAACACGGCCCGGTAGAAGGCCTTGCTCGTGTCGTAGTCCCGGCTCATGTGCTCGTTCCAGGACAGCGAGCCGGGCTCGTTGGCCAGGCCGATCCCCGTGGTTGTCCTGCCTTGCCACAGGCCGAAGCCGGCCCCGGCCGGGTCGACGGCCAGGGCCATCCGCCCAGTGTTCAGGACGTCGGTCGGTTCCATCAGCAGCTGACCGCCCGCGGCCTTGATCTTGGCCGCGACCGCGTCGGTGTCATCGGCGGCCAGGTAGGTCGTCCACGACGGCAGGCCGCCGGGCCCGCCCAACTCCGGGCTGAGGCCCGCGACGACCCGGCCGTTCTTGTGACAGACGCGGTAGCCGCCGGTTTCCGGGCCGCCTGAGACGATGTCCCAGCCGAACAGGGCCTGGTAGAAGGCGGCCGCCTTCGGCACGTCGGCGACCGTGACGTCGACCCAGCACGGGGTGCCGGCCAACCACGGCGTATCACGCGTTACCACCTGCGTACCTCCCTCCGATCTTCGGATGCGGACGACGCTAACACAGGGTCAGCCGGGCCTGCCCTTTACACTGTCCATTCATGTACGCCAAGACCAGACCGACCGCGACGGGTTCGCTGACGCCCAAGCAGAAGCGGATCTTCGCGATCGCCGGCGGGCTGGTCATCCTGGTGCTCGGCGGCCTGGGGCTGTGGGGCGCGCTGTCTCACGACGCCTACGGGACGTCGGCTCACGGCTGCGTGAACGTGACCCTGCCGAGCTCCACCGGCGGGTCCACGCTGCACTACTGCGGCGGGCAGGCCCAGGCGTTCTGCAAGAGCGCGTTCGCTTCGGCGGGCCCGATCTCGCAGCGGGCCAAGCCGCAGTGCGTGCTCGCCGGGCTGGGGCCGTCGAGCTCCGCCGCACCGTAGGGCGGGGCGCGGGGACAGCGGGCGGAAGGGCAGACTGCGGGCATGACGATCTTCACCGAACACGATGGGGTGAATCCCGTTGTCGCCGAGGTGGTGCGTTCGGGGTTCACCGAGTCATGGCACCGGGGTGCGGTAGCCGGGCTGGATGCCGACGGGTTCCAGGTGATCGGCGTCGGGCAGACGGGGGTGCCGTTCTTCCCGCGGTCGGCGAACAAGCCGCTGCAGGCCGCGGCGATGCTCGGCCGCGGGCTCGACCTGAACGGCGAACTGCTGGCGCTGGCGGCGGCGAGCCACTCTGGCGAGGACTTTCACGTCGACGGCGTGCGGAAGATCCTCTCCGGGGCTGGCCTGAGCGAGGAGGACTTGGGCTGCCCGGCGGCCTGGCCACTCGATACCGAGACCGCGCGGCGCCTGATCGCGCGGGGCGAGGGCGAGTCCAGGATCCGGATGAACTGCTCGGGCAAGCACGCGGCGATGCTGGCGACCTGCGCGGCGAACCACTGGCCGGCCGCCGGGTACCTGGCGCCCGGTCATCCGCTGCAGCAGGCGATCAGGCACACGGTCTGCGGGCTGGCCGGCGAACCGGTGAGCGCCACGGGCGTGGACGGCTGCGGCGCGCCGTTGTTCGCGCTGACGCTGACCGGGCTGGCCCGGGCGTTCCGGGCTCTGGTGCTCTCGGCGCCGGGCACGCCGGAGCGCCGGGTGGCTGACGCCATGCGCGCCTACCCGGAATGGACCAGCGGGAAGCGCCGCGACGAGCGCAAGCTGATGGATGCCGTGCCTGGCCTGCTGGTCAAGGGAGGCGCCGAGGGCGTCGTGGCCTTCGCCTTCGCGGACGGCAGGTCAGGGGCCGTCAAGATCGACGACGGAATGGCGCGAGGCCGGACCCCGGTCACGGTGGCGGCGCTGCGCCTGCTCGGGGCTATCGTTCCGGACGCACTGGCGAGCGTTCCCGTCTTCGGCGGCGAGGCGGAAGTGGGCGCCGTCCGCTCCGTCATTTAACCGCCGTAGGATGACGCGGTGAGCAAGAAGACCCGGCCGCGCCGCAGCGATGCCGACGCGATCGTCCAACGGGTGCTGTCCAGCCTCTGGGGCGCGATCGCGGCGGGTGACCCGCTGCGAGCCGAACTCGAGACCTCGACCTGCATGGCGATACCATATGTGGCGGGTCAGCGGGATCCCGCCGATACCGAGTCCTTCGTCTCCACCGTCCTGGTGAACGAGGCGATCCGCAGGCAGACGCCCGAGGGCGCCGCGATGCTCCGGACGCTGATGTCGCTGGGCACACCGGCGATCAGGAAGGCCGCCAGCCGTGCTCTCGGCGAGCTGACCGGCACCGGGATCTACCCGCCGGAGTGGGTGACCGAGATCGGGAAGGTGGCCCCGGGCCAGGCCTGGCGCCGGTACGACATCTTCGGTGACGACGAGACCGTCGCGGCGACGTTCAGCTACGGCGAAACCGAGCACGCCGTCGTGGTGCAGGTCGACCTGACCGGTATGCCCATCACCACCGCGATCGGCGTGGCCTCCAATGCGGCCAGCCTGATCGAGGCCATCAACCGCATCGGCGATGACGAGTTCGATCGTGCCGAGCAGATCGACCTGGCCGAAGCGCGACGCCGAATGGAGGAGCCACTGACCCGGTGCGAGCAGGAACCAGATCCGGGTCTGTCCGCCGATACCGTCGCGTACCTGCCCATCGCCCGGACCCGGCTGCGCCGCCTGCCCGTCGAGGCCGACTATGTCCCCCCGGACTTCACCGCGGCGGATCGCGCGGCCGCGGTCGACGACTTCATGAAGAGCCCGCTGGCCGCCGACGCGGTCGCGGCCGACGAGGAGTCCACGCGATTCTGGGCCGAGGTGCTCACCGGCTACAGCAGCCGGGTTTCCGGCGAGCCGCCGACGCAGGTCGGCCCGCGCAAGCTCGCGCACATCCTCCTGGGCCACGTGGTCACCGGCTTCACCTTGTCCCCGGCGCAGCGCCGGCACCGTGAGCCCGCGGTCACCGCGTGGGTCCGCTGGTCCGCCGAGCAGCGGAACCTGGACGAGGCACAGAGGTCGCACCTGATCGAGCGGCTGCCCGGCGCGTTCAGCCGGTTCGACGAGGCGTATGACGATCCGGCCAGCGCCACGCTACGTGGCTACGCGTCGGACCTGGCCGCGAGTGACGTCGACGTCTCGTGGCTAACCCGCAACGTGGGACGCCGCGTGTTCGCGCTGCCGATACCGCCACCGGACGGCGAGCGTCGAGACGTCAGTGACCCGGCTGGCCGCCGGGCCCTGGTTGAGGCCGAGTTCGCCAGTTGCACGCCGCCGGCGGGTATGACCAGCGAGCAGTTCGTGGACGCCGTGTGCGGTGTCGTCGAGGAACTCTGGGGCACCGACGATCTGAACGTCACGTACCAGGCCGCCAGCGGCATGATGCTCGACGGTGTCCCCCGGCACGACATCATCCACCGGCTGGCAGGCGAACCCACCCGGACGGTGGGCACCTCGATGATCCCGTAGAGCCGATTCCGACTGATTTCTCACTGAGTCAAGACAGCACGCAGCCGGGCTAGCGCCGTGGTGTAGGCGTGCTCGGACGGGCGGGAATAGCCGATGACGAGGCCGGCCCGCTCGCCGTCCGGCCCCCGGACCTCGGCTGGCGCCCGGTAACGCTCCAGTCCCTCGAGGGCCAGGCCACCTTCGGCGGCTCGAGCGATGATGTCGCGCTCACGGCTCGGCCGGGAGCAGTCGAGGACAACGTGCAGGCCGGCCGCGATTCCGCTGATATGTAGTCCCTGACCGCTCAGTTCCTGGCCGTGTTCCTGGCCGTTCAGGATCGTGGCGAGGCGGTCTCGCCGGCGCCGGTAGACCAGCCGGGCCCGGCGGATCTGCCTGTCGTAATTACCCGAGGTGATGAACTCGGCCAGGGTGAGCTGGTCAATCCCGGAGGGCCCGGCGGCCAGTTCTGCCGTCACCGCGTCGAGCAGCCGCGGCGGAACAACCAGCCAACCGAGCCGCAGGCTGGGGGCGAGGCTCTTGCTGGCCGTGCCGGCGTAGACGACATGATCGGGTGCGAGCGCCTGCAGGGCGCCCACCGGCTGCCGGTCATAGCGGAACTCCCCGTCGTAGTCATCCTCGATCACGACCCCGCCCCAGGCCGCCGCCTCCTGGCGGCGACGCGGATGCAAGGTCACGCCAAGCGGGAACTGGTGGGCCGGGGTCAGCAGCGCCGCGTCTGCCCTGCTGGCCTCGGCGATGTCGGCACCCATACCGTCGACGGGCACCGGGCGCAGGCGAAGGCCCTGGCCGGCGGCGACGTCACGGTGGGCCTGGTGACCGTAGGCTTCCACGGCCAGGGTGCCCGCGCCGGCGGAGCGAAGCGCTCGGCAGACAGCGGCCAGGACCCCAGGCTCCGCGAGCTGATCCGGATCCGCGCCTCGCAGCTCAACGGCTGCGCCTACTGCATCGACATGCACACCAAGGACGCGCGCGCGATCGGCGAGACCGAGCAGCGCATTTACGGGCTGGCCGCCTGGGCGGAAACCCCGTACTTCACCGCCCGCGAGCGGGTCGCGCTGGCCTTTACCGAAACGGTGACACGACTGGCCGACACGCACGTCCCGGACCAGGCCTACTCGGATGTGGCCGGCGAATTCAGCCCGGAAGAGATAGGCGCGCTGGTCAGCCTCATCGTCGCCATCAACGGATGGAACGCGATCGCCGTCACCACCCGCGCCTGGATCCCCGGCTCCTACCAGCCCTAGGGGCGGTCATCCCCGGGGACCGTGGCGGGTACCTTACCTCGCGCGGCCAGATACCAGCCCGGCTTAAGCCGGTGAGGGGGGCGGGGTGCGGGCGCCAGCTTGGAAGTTGGGGATGGCTAGGCAGCTCGATGCGGCCGCCGGCCCACAGCATCGCGGTCCACGGGTCGGAATCGGCCAGGTCGGTCGGCGCGTGCGGGAAAATCCGGGTCAGAACGCGGCGGCACACGTCGCGCGGCGGATTGAGGCTGCGGCCGAAGCCCTGCGCGATGTCGTTGCCGTGCAGAAGCGCCTCGTTGCACCCCAGGCCGGCGAAACCCTCCGCATCGGCCATCCCGGCCGGATGGTAGGCGCGGACATGCGCAGGTGACGCGCGCACCATCGCGGCCAGGATGCGCCCTCCGGTCACGGCGAACTCAAGCACCTCTGCAGGCGACGCGTCCTTGTCCGCGGTGGCGATGGCCCGCACGTATCGCGCGGTCGGCTGGACGGCGAGCTGCCAGGCGTAGGACAGCAGGCAGTCGCCGATGTGCTCTGCGGTGTGCCAGCAGTCCCACTCCAGGGTGCCAGCCGGGACCGACCAGTCCCGGTCGGTGAGCGGCAGCAGCCCGCTCATCACGCATGAGATCACGCTGTCAAGATCATCTGCGGTGACTGTCATGGTGCTTCGAGCCTAACGGTTCTCACCCGCCGAGCATGAGCGTTTCACCAGCAGTCAAACCGCCCGGTCAGCACGATCGTGGATCGCTACCGCCTGGCAAAAGGTACATTTCGCCTTCGCGTACCGGGCTCTCGCTCATTGTGTGTCATGACCTCCCTGATCAGGGAGGTCATGACACACGATAACCATCCGGCCCGATTCAAGCCGGGTGCATTTCGTTCTAGAAATGCCGGGTGCGGGTGCGATCGCGCGCCAAACCCGGCAATTCGGCAGTGTTAGCGGGAACAGCGTCATCGTGGATCGCCACCTCCCCCATCCGGGAGGTGGCGATCCACGATGGGGCGAGGGGGGAGCGGTTAGGGTAGCGGGTTGTCGCTTATGCTCGCGCGGAGCTGGGATTTGATCTCGGTCTTGAGGACCTTGCCGACCTTGGAGCGAGGCAGGTCGGGCCAGATCTCGACCTGCTTGGGCGCCTTGACGCTGCCGAGGCGTTCTTTGCCGAAGGAGCGCACGTCTTCTTGCGTCACCTTCTGGCCCGGCCGCAGCTGCACGACCGCGGTGACGCGCTCGCCCCATTTCTCGTCGGGCAACCCGACGACCGCGCAGTCCTGCACGGCGGGATGTGACAGGAGCACCTGCTCGACTTCGGCGGAGTAGACGTTGAAGCCGCCGGTGATGATCATGTCCTTGGCGCGGTCCACGATGAACAGGTAATTGCCGTCGTCGAGGTAGCCGATGTCTCCGGTGTGATGCCACCCGTACCGGGCGGCTTCCTCGCTGGCCTGCGGGTCCTTGTAGTAGCCCGCCATCACCAGCGGGCCGCGGGCGACGATCTCGCCGCGCTGGCCCACTTCGAGCAGGTTTCCCTCGTCGTCCATGATCGCGACCGTGGTGAGCGGGGTGGGGCGCCCGGCCGAGGACAGGCGCTCTTTCGCGAGTGACCCGTCGTCGTGGAAGTGGTCGGCGGGCGCCAGGGTAGAGATCATCATCGGGGCTTCGGACTGGCCGAACAGCTGGCCCATCACCGGCCCGATCTTCTCCAGCGCCTCCTCCAGGCGGCTCGCGGACATCGGGGCCGCTCCGTACCACAGGCACTGCAGCGAGGACAGGTCCGCGGCGGCCAGGCCGTGGTGGTCGAGGAGCATGTAGATCAGGGTCGGAGGCAGGAATGTGTGCGTGATCCGGTGCCGCGCGACCAGGGTCAGGAACTCCGCCAGGTCCGGCTGGCCCATGATGACGATCTGCCCGCCGAGGGTCATGACCGGGAAGCACAGCACCCCGGCCGCGTGAGTGAGCGGCGCGAGGGCCAGGTACCGCGGGCGCGGGCGCAGCGGGTAGCTCATCAGCGTCAGCGCTGACATCGCCTCGATGTTGTGGCCGGTGAGCATCACGCCCTTCGGGCGGCCGGTGGTACCTCCGGTGCCGACCAGCATGACGATGTTGCCGCGAGGTGGTTCGGCCTGCCAGGGCTCGGCGGGCTCGGGCCCGATCCACTGCTCGAACGGAACGGTCCCGGCCGGTTCGCCGTCGAGGCAGACCAGGGTGGTGAGCTTCGGCAGGTCAGGCAGGATCTTAGCGACCAGCGGAGCGAAGGCGGCCTGGAAGATCAGGCACCGGCAGTCGAAGAAGTCCAGGAGGTCGCGGTTCTCCGCCGCCTCGTTGCGCGGGTTGACCGGGCACCACACCGCGCCCGCCCGGGAGATGCCGAACACGCAGCTGAAGGCGATGGGGTCGTTCCCCGACAAGATCGCGACCTTGTCGCCGGGAACGATCTCATAGCGGTCGAGCGCGCGGGCGATCCGCCACGACAGCCGCTGGACGTCGAAATAGGTCAGCGTGCGCCCGCCCGTGGTCAGGCAGGGTTCCTCCGGGCCCAGGGAGGCACCCTTGTCGAGGTAGTCGATCAGGCGCACGCTGCGTCCTCCGCTCGTGGGTGCGGTCAGTGCTGGACCGTCAGGGTCGGCTCCATCACCAGCCCGAAGCTGCGCAGCACGCCGTGGGAGACCGCCACGATCTCGTGACGGGCTTGTCTGTGCTCATATTCAGCCCCTTTCCTTACATGCCCATACCGCCGTCGACGGGCAGCCCGGCACCGGTGATGAAACGAGCCGCGTCGGAGGCGAGGAAGACCACGGCGTCGGCCATGTCCGCGACCTCGCCGAGGCGGCCTTGCGGGGTGAGCCCGACGACGGCGCCGACGCAGTCGGGCACGCTCGGGAACAGCCCGAGTTCCACCACGTCCTGGGCAAGCTGGTTACCCATCTCGGTGGGGACCAGCCCCGGATAGATGCAGTTCACGCGGACGGCGTAGCCGAGCTTGCCTGATTCCATGGCCGCCACCCGGGTCAGCCGGTCGACCGCGGACTTCGTCGCGGAGTAGACCGCGATGCCGGGGAACGCGATCGTCGCTGCGACCGAGGAGATATTGACGACGGCGCCGCCGCGGCCAGCCGGTCCTCCCGGGCGCATGGCGCGGAAGGCGTGCTTGATGCCGAGCGAGGTGCCGAGGATGTTGACCTCGAGCATCTTGCGGATGTCATCCGGGTCAAGGTCGACGACCAGGCTGGAAATCTCGACGCCGGCGTTGTTGACGACGATGTCCAGGCCGCCGAGCTCGGCGATGGTGCCTTCGATGACCCGCGCCCAGCTCGCGTCGTCAGTCACGTCAAGCGGAAGGAACGCGGCGTCGGCGCCGGTTTTCTTGATCGCGTCCGCGGTCGCCTCGCCGAGTTCTTCCCGTAGGTCGCCGATGACGACGGCTGCCCCGGCGCGGGCCAGCGCCTCGGCCATGCCAGCGCCCAGCCCGCGCGCTCCGCCGGTAACCAGAGCCTTACGGCCGGTCAAGTCGTACACACTCACGTGACATCTCCTCCTTGAGACGGCCCTTGCGCCAGACGACGCCGACCCGCCGTGCTGGCCCTTTCTGGGCACTGCGACGTTGGGGCACTGCGACGTAGGTCACAGCGTAACGAAATTTGGACAGTCGTCAAGACATTCTTGGACGGTTGTCAAGTTCGTTCTGGGCCAGGTGCGCCATCCGGGATACAGTTGGTTCCGGGCTCGCAGCGTGCGTACCTTACGAGCCGATGGGAGGTTGCCGTGACCGACGTGGACCAGGCGGCCGCCGTGACGGCCTCGGTCCATGGGTTCGCTGCGGCTGGCTTGGCCCCGGCGTCTGGCGTAGCGGAGACGAACCGGGAGCGGGTCTCGCGGCGGCAGGTCGACAAGTTCTCCGAACGGCGAGCCCAGCTGGCCGACGCCGCGCTGCAGACGCTCGCGGAACTCGGCTACGCCCGCACCAGCCTGCGCGAGATCGCGCAGAACTCCCAGTTCTCCCACGGCGTGCTGCACTACTACTTCAGCGACAAGGAAGACCTGATCACGCACTGCGTGCGCCAGTACGAAGCCGCCTGCGTCACCCGCTACGACGAGATCGTCGCCAGCGCGGGCTCGGCCGAGGAGCTCAAGCACGAGTTCAGCGCGGCGATGGCGCAGACCCTGCGGACCGACGCGCCAATGCACCGGCTCTGGTACGACCTGCGCAACCAGAGCCTGTTCGAGGAGTCCTTCCGCACCGACGTGCTGGAAATCAATCAGCGCCGGGAGGAAATGATCTGGCGTGTCATCAGCCGTTACGCCGAGTTCACCGGCATCACCGTCGCCCTGTCCCCCAGCGCCGCGTACGCGATCCTCGACGGCCTGTTCCAGCAGGGCCTGCTGCATCTGCTGGCCGGGCACGACGAAGCGGCCGAAGATCTGCGGTCGAACGTCGTCGGTGTCCTGGACAGCCTCTAAAGCTGACCGGCGCGAGCACCCTACTCGGCACCGGCGCGGGACGGACCTACTATGGGCGTTATGACCGAGCAGGGCGAGACGATTCGCACGGCCATCCTCACCGTGGATGACGATCCTGGTGTGTCCCGGGCGGTCGCCCGGGACCTGCGGCGGCGCTACGGGGAACGGAACCGGATCGTCCGGGCCGAGTCGGCGGCCTCCGCACTGGACGCGCTGCGCCAGATGAAGCTGCGCGGCGACCTGGTCGCGGTGATCCTGGCCGACTACCGGATGCCCGAGATGAACGGGATCGAATTCCTCGAGCAGGCCATGGACATCTATCCCGGGGCGCGGCGGGTGCTGCTCACCGCCTACGCGGACACCGGGGCCGCGATCGACGCGATCAACGTCGTCGACCTCGATCATTACCTGCTGAAGCCGTGGGACCCGCCGGAGGAAAAGCTTTACCCGGTGGTGGACTCGCTTCTCGACTCGTGGCTTTCCTCGGACCACCGGCCGGTGCCGGAGACGAAGGTCGTCGGCCACCGCTGGTCGGCGCGCTCGTCCGAGGTCCGCGAGTTCCTCGCCCGCAACCAGGTGCCCTACCGCTGGTACGCCTCGGACGAGCCGGAAGGACAGCGGCTGCTCGACGCGGCCGGGGCGGACGGTCTTTCGCTGCCGGTGGTGATCACCCCGGACGGCGCTCCGCTGATCGAGCCGAGCGACGCGGAGCTGGCGGCCCGGGTCGGCCTGGCGACCACGCCCTCGAAGGACTTTTACGACCTCATCGTGATCGGCGGCGGGCCCGCCGGGCTGGGGGCGGCGGTGTACGGCGCCTCCGAGGGACTGCGCACCGTGCTGCTCGAGCGGACCGCGACCGGAGGCCAGGCCGGCCAGAGCTCACGGATCGAAAACTATCTGGGCTTCCCGGACGGGGTATCGGGCGCGCAGCTGACCGACCGGGCCCGGCGCCAGGCCAACAAGTTCGGCGCCGAGGTGCTCACCACGCGAGACGTGGTGGGCCTGGAAATCAAGGGGTCAGCCCGCGGCGTCCGGTTCGCGGACGGTACGTCGATCAACGCGCACACGATCATCTTGGCCACCGGGGTATCGTACCGGCAGCTGGACGCGCCCGGCCTGGCCGACCTGACCGGGCGCGGGGTGTACTACGGCTCCGCGCTGACCGAAGCCTCGGCCTGCATGGGACAGGACATCTTCATCGTCGGCGGCGCGAACTCGGCCGGGCAGGCCGCGGTGTACCTGGCGCGGCACGCGAAGTCGGTGACGATCCTGGTCCGCGGGTCCTCGCTGGAAAGGTCGATGTCGTACTACCTGATCAAGCAGATCGCGGATGTGCCGAACATCTTGGTGCGGACCTGCACCGAGGTCATCGGGGCTTCGGGTGATGATCACCTGGAGGGCCTGACGCTGCGCAGCACCGCTTCCGGCGCGACGGAAACAGTGGACGCCCAGTTGCTGTTCCTGTTTATCGGGGCGGCACCGCTCACCGACTGGCTGGACGGGGTCGTGATGCGGGACGACAACGGTTACGTGGTGGCGGGCCCGGACCTGTCCGTGGAGGGCGAACGGCCGCGCGGCTGGGAGCTGGACCGGATGCCCTATCACCTGGAAACCAGCGTGCCCGGGGTGTTCGTGGCCGGGGACGCGCGATCGGAGTCGGCCAAGCGGGTCGCTTCCGCCGTCGGGGAAGGCGCGCTGGCCGTCATGCTCGTGCACCGTTACTTGGAGAAGACATGACCGCTGAGCCGTCGCAGACGCCGGAGACTGCGCCGCTGCCGTGCAGTATGGATGAACTGCGGACGCTGTTCCTGTTCGAGAAGCTCACCGACGACCAGCTGCAGTGGCTGTGCGAGCGGGGGCACACCGAGCTGATCCAGCCGGGGCCTTTGTACGCCGAGGGCGCCCCGGCGACCTGCTTCTACGTGCTGCTCGAGGGCACCCTGGTGATGTCCCGCCGGGTCGGGACAGACGATATTGAGGTCGGCCGGACGTCGTACCGCGGCGTGTACTCGGGGGCTTTCATGGCCTACCTGGGCGACCGGATGCCGCAGGTCTACAACAACTCGGTGCGGCTCACCGAGCGGTCCAGGTTCTTCGTGCTCGACGCCGAGGTGTTCGCCGAGCTGATGCACGAGTGGTTCCCGATGGCGGTGCACCTGCTGGAAGGGCTGTTCTTCGGCTATAAGAACGCACAGCAGGCGATCGGGCAGCGGGAACGGCTGCTGGCGCTGGGCTCGCTGTCGGCGGGCCTGACCCACGAGCTGAACAACCCGGCCGCGGCCGCGGTCCGGGCGACGTCGGCGCTGCGCGAGCGGGTCGCCGGCATGCGGCACAAGCTTGGCATGATCGCGGGCGGGAAGTGGGACCGGACCACGCTGGAGACGCTGATCCGGCTGCAGGAAGAGGCGGCCGAACGCGTCCCGAAGGCACTGGCGCTGGCGCCGATGGAGGCCTCGGACCGCGAGGACGAGATCTCGGACTGGCTGGATGATCATGGCGTGCGGGACGGCTGGGAATTGGGCCCGACGTTCGTGGCCGCCGGGCTGGACGTCGCGTGGCTGGATCACGTCGCAGTGACGGTGGAGCCGGAGATACTCGAGAGCGCGCTGCGGTGGCTGTACTACACCATCGAGACCGAGCTGCTGATGAACGAGATCGAGGACTCCACCACCAGGGTTTCCACCCTCGTCGGCGCGGCCAAGCAGTACTCGCAGCTGGACCGGGCCCCGTACCAGGTCGTCGACGTGCACGAACTGCTGGACAGCACGCTGCTCATGCTGTCCGGGAAGTTCCCGCCCGGGATTACCGTGGTCAAGGACTACTACGCCGGGCTGCCGCACATCCCGGCGTACGCCGGCGAGCTGAACCAGGTGTGGACGAACCTGATCGACAACGCGGTCTCGGCGATGCACGGCTCCGGGACGCTGACGGTGCGCACCGGGCTGGACCGCGATCAGGTGTTCGTGGAGTTCGGCGATACCGGGCCCGGGGTACCGGCGGAGATCCGGGAGCGGATCTTCGAGCCGTTCTTCACGACCAAGCCGGTGGGTGAGGGAACCGGCTTGGGGCTCGACATCACCTGGCGCATCGTCGTCAACAAGCACCACGGGGAGCTGACCCTGGAATCATCGCCCGGCGACACGCGTTTCCGGGTGCGGCTGCCGGTGACCGCGCAAAACGACGCGGTGGCGGCACCGGACGGCCCGGACGGCGCGCATCTCGCCGCAGGCGGCGCGGGTGGCCCGCTTACTAAGGAGAACTGAATGACCGAGATCGCGGGGATCGACCCTTCGGTGCCGCCGAGCGGAACCGGGTGCGTGGAGTGCGAGCAGACCGGCGGGTGGTGGGTGCATCTGCGCCGGTGTGCCCAGTGCGGGCACATCGGATGCTGCGACACCTCCCCCTCCCAGCATGCGTCCGCCCACGCGGCCGCGGCCGGGCACCCGTTCATCCGGAGCTTCGAGCCGGGCGAAGACTGGTTCTACAGTTACGAAACCAAGGAAATGTACGACGGTCCGGCGCTAGCGCCTCCGCAGAGCCATCCGCTTGACCAGCCGGTGCCCGGGCCTGCGGGCCGGGTGCCGAGCGACTGGCGGTTCCACGTCCATTAGGCCGCGTGACGCCAGCGGTGGACTAAGATCTTAGCTAAGGAGGATCTATGTCGAGCGATGGCGCCGAACGGTTCAACGTCCACGAGGCCAAGACCAACTTGTCGCGGATTCTCGAGCGAGTCGAGCACGGCGAAGAGATCATCATCAGCCGAGCAGGAAAACCCATCGCCAAGGTCGTGCCGCTGACCCGCACTATCAATCGAACCGGACGCGGCTCCCTACGCGGCAAGCTCACCGTCACCGCGGACTGGGATTCCGATGAGGTCAATGACGCCATTGCCCGTGACTTCGGCTGACCCGTGAACTTGCTGTCATGAGCCTGCTGCTTGACACGCACGTGGTGCTCTGGTGGCTCACCGACGATCCCACGCTGTCGGATGGCATCAAGGCTCGGCTGGACCACGATCCGGACGTCTACGTCAGCGCTGCGACCATCTGGGAAGTGGCCATCAAACAGGCCATCGGTAAGCTCATGCAGCCAGCCGACCTGCCGGAGCGGATCCGTGACTGCGGATTCGCCGCCCTCCCCGTCGACTTCGAGCACGCGATGGCGGCCGGACGCCTTCCGCTGATCCATCGCGACCCCTTCGACCGGATGCTGGTCGCCCAAGCGCAATGCGAAGACCTCACGCTGGTCACCAGGGATGCGCGCTGCCAGAGGTATGAGGTGTCCGTCCTGCCCGCCTGACCGCGCTAGGAAAGGACAGCGCTGGTCGCCGCGTTACATGCCCACTTGATAGGCGGGGACCTCCGCGGAGACGGCGGACCGCACCTGGGCCATGGGCGGACGCTCGAGTAGCTCGTTGAGATGCTCGTCGAGGCGGAGACCATCCTCGGTGGCGACCGCGTGCAGGTAGGTCTCGGGACGGCGGAGTTCCCAGACGTCAGGCCCCCGCGGGGTGAGCATCTGCTGTTCCATCCCCGGCACCCGGCGGGCCAGCGCGCGCAGCACGGTCGAGCTCATCCTGGTCAGGTCCCAGAGCGGCTGGTGGCGGTTCTGTCGCGAACCGAGGTCCACCTGAGCCATCGCGGACAGGCCGGCGCCGGAGAACACGTCGATCAGGATCGCGATCTCGACCCCGTATCCGGTCAGGAACGGGGTGCGGAACAGCAGATCGCGGTACACGGCGAACTCGCCCGCCAACGGCTGGACGAATCCGGCGAGCTCCGGATAGAAGAAGTTGAGCAAAGGCTTGGCCATCAGCTCGGTCACCCGGCCGCCGCCGTCGACGACGGATTGGCTTTCGCTGGTGAAAGGGCGCCGGTAGGCGGCCTTGCTGAACTGGACTCCGGGCACCGCCAGGAGCGGGCCGAGCGTGCCGTAGATGAAGTGCTCGCCGAACTCAGGTGTGTCAGTGTCGGCGTACATAACGATATCGCCACGTGCCGCCGACAGGCCGCGCCACATCGCGTCGCCCTTGCCTAGGGCAGGCCCGAACTCGGGCAGCAATTCGTTCTCCGAGTAGACCTCGGCCCCATGGGCCCTGGCGATATCCGCGGTCCCGTCAGCCGAGTCCGCGTCGACCACCAGCACCTGATCGACCAGCCCGGTCCGTTCGTTCAGCCTGGCCACCGTGTCCAAGATCGGGCCGATGGTACCGGCGACCTCACGGGTAGGCAGGACCAGCGTGATTGAGGGGTGGCGTATCGTCTCCCCCGGATTGGCGAAACCGCCGAAGTCCCGGTAGTCAAACGATCGCCGTTCGAACCAATCCCAAACGGCCATTTGTGCACGACCTTCGTTTTGGGCCCGCGTATCTCGCAGAGTAAGCGGGAGGAATTTCGGTGTCGCTGCCCCCACCAGTGCCTGGCGATCACCCCTTCGCCGTCAGCCACAGCGGATGAGATACGGTAGCCCCGCATTGTTGACGGCATGTGACAAGTTGTTGCGCCCCGGTTAACCCGCTTGTGAGGAACGTCGGCTCACCGGCCGGGCCGGCCATGATCGCCGGGCGTCGGCGCCCACCAGCGAAGTCGCATAAACCGATACAAACAGAGCAAAACGGAGCACGATTAACGCCGTTCCGCTGACCTGCGGCTGTTTACTTGCGGCCGCTGAGATAGCGTTTCACCGCCAGGTCGACGGATCGTTACGTCACCAGATCGCTGAGGCGCGGCTGAAGGAGTGAACGATGGAGCCCGATGGGTCGGCGCAGGTCGCCGTGTTCGTGGATTTCGAGAACCTCGTCCTCGGCGCGGTCAAGGAACTGCCTGACCAGGCGAACCCGGCACCGTACGAGGCGCTGACCCGGCTGTGCCGCGGGTACGGCAACGCCTCGGTGCGCCGCGCGTACGCGGACTGGGCTAATACGCGCTTCGGAAGTCACCAGGAAGACCTGGCGATGAACGGCGTGGACCTCATCCAGGTCGCCCGGGTCGGCTTCCAGAACAAGAACGCCGCCGACATCAGGATGGCCGTCGACGCTATGGAGACCCTGATCGTTCACCCCGACATCAGCGTGTTCGTGCTGGTGAGCGGCGACGGGGACTACTCGCCTCTGGTGCAGCGGCTGCGGGAGTTCGGCAAGTGGGTGGTGGGCGTCGGCACGGAAGCCAACGCCAGCCGCAAGCTTGTTTCTGTCTGCTCGGAGTACAAGTACTGGGGCACGCTGGTCGCCGAGGTCGAGCCGGACGTGCGGCCCTCGGTCAATGCGGCGTTCGACATCGGTGAGGCGGAGCAGCTGCTGGTCCGGGCCTTCGAGGAGTCCAACGCCGAGACGCTGACCGCCGGCGGCCTGAAGAGCAAGATGCTGGCGCTGGACGCGGCCTTCGACGAGCACAACTACGGGTGCCGGAGCTTCCGGGCGTTCCTGGCCATGCTGCCGCACCGCGTCCAGATCGTCGAAACCGACGGCCCCGACATCGTCGTCAAGCTGATCGAAGAACCGCGGAAGCCGACGAGGACAAGAAACCGCAAGGCCTCGGCGCGGTCGAATAACTCCTCAACGGCGGCCGTGGCGGCGGCGAAAACCGCTGAGCCCCAGACCTGAGCTCCGTCGAGCGCCGCGACATGCCGTCTGCACTTCCTCTCGCACCTTGTCCGGATCGCCGACGTACGCGGAGAGCCACCGCACGAGTTCATCGAGGGGCGTAAGGTAACCAGCGGCAGCATCATGTGATCGGGCGGGCAGGGAACAGAACTTCGCGGTGGCGATGGCGATGACGGGCGGCTCAGCCGACTCCTACGATCTTGATGCGCTGGCGGTCAGCGACAGGTTCCGGCTGTTCAACTTCACCCGCCGGGACGAGGCCCTCGCATACCTGTGGGTGCTGCGCGCGATGGACCGGCTGCGCGGGATGCACGTGGCGCAGTCCCACACCGATGACGTGGCGGCGGTACTAAGCGAACTGGCAGCCGCGCACGACGGCGTCCCGGCGTCCGTGGGCAACCTGCGGGAACGGCTGGACAACCTGGCCGACGACGGGGTGCTGCACCGGCTGGAGGACGCGTCCCGGGCCGGGAGCCTGGCGCGGTACCGGAACCGGCAGTCGGTCTATCAGTTCACCGAACTCGGGCACCGCGCGTATACGGCGGTCGAGGGCGTGCTGGCGGCGAGGCTGCAGGACGCGAACCTGTCCCGGCTGGTGTTCTCCGACATCGTGCGTGACCTGCGTGGCCTAGCCGAGGCGAACCGCGACGGCGATGCCGACGAGGTGGTGCGCCGCCTGGCCAGCCTGGACCGGGTGACGGAGGATATGGCGCGCCGGTCGGCCCGGTTCCACCTGACGCTCGGCGACATCACCCGCTCGACCGAGGCATCGCCGGAGACGTTCCTGCGCTACAAACACGCGCTGATGGCGCATATGAGCGACTTCATGGCCGAACTCGACCGCTACCTGCCACGTTTGGCCGAGGCGGTCGAGCAGGTCGAGACGACCGGCATCGGGACGCTGCTGAACCGCGCGGCCGAGGCTGATGACCGGCCGCTGATGCGCCGCGACGAGGTGCTCGAGGACTGGCGGCGCCGGTGGGCGGGTATCCGCGCGTGGTTCGTGGCCGAGGCGGGCGAGCATTCGCGCGCCGCCGAGCTGGCGGCGGCGACCCGGGCTGGCGTCTCCAGCGTGATCGCCTTGCTGCGCCAGATCACTGAGTCGCAGCGGGGCGGGGTCAACCGCTCCACCCAGCTCAGGCACCTGGCGCAGTGGGTATTCGACGCGGCGGACGAGGATGCCGCTCATGCGCTGATGTCGGCCGCGTTCAACCTGCGGCTGGCACGGCACGTCGGCGGCGTGCACGACGACAGCGACCTGATCTCGCCCCGGCTGTCGTGGCAGGACGCGCCGGGTGTGGAGGTCGCGATGACGCTGTTCCGCCGCGGCAAGGCACCCAACCCGGGCCTGCCGCAACGCCTGGCGGCCCAGGCCGGGATCCGGGCCGAGCTGCGCCGCCGCCAGGCCGGGCAGCGTGCGGCGGAGCGCGACGCCGCGCAGCACCTGCTCAGCACCGGGGCGGCCGGCCTGGTGCTTGATGAGGCCGAGACCCGGGTGCTGCTGAAGCTGCTGACCCGGGCGCTGGAGGCCAGGTCCGTAGTGGCGGGGCGGATCACCGGCGGGACGGGCGGGAACGACGTGATGACCCTGCGGCTGGTGCCTTCGGCCACCGGCAGTGCGGTACGCACCGTGCACGGCATTTTGCACCTCCCCGGCCTCCGTCTCGAAATCGCGCCAGCGCGGACGCTGACTCGGGTGCCGGCCCGGGTGGCGGTGGCTGGTGGCTGAGCCGCGGGCGGCCGACGGGGTCGCGCCGAGCGATCTCGGCTCCTATCAGTACGCCGTTCGGCTGGTGCTGACGAACGATCTGATCACCGCGACGCGTCCCCGGGCCGGCGCGCTCGCTTCGGTGCTGCGCTGGGCGGACCTGATCGGCAGGGATTTCGCCGAGTTGCTCGGGTACACACTGGTCGCGACCGCGCACCAGGTGCGGCTGCTGCGGCGGCTCGACACGCTCGACGCGACGCAGCGGTCGGTCTTTACGGCCAGAAGCGGCAGGCAGTTCGACCGGCGGCGGCTTTCCTACCTGTGCCTGGTGCTCGCCATCTTCCAGCGGTCAAGGATCGAGATCAGCCTCGCGGATCTGGTCCGCACCCTCGCGCCGACGGCCAACGCGATCGACGGTCTCGGCTTCGACGCCACCATCACCGAGCACAAGCGCGCCGTCGTCGACGTCCTGGACTGGCTCACCGACCACGACGCGCTGCGCCTTTCCGACGGCTCGGCGGAGAACTGGGCGCACGACAGCGAACGCGGCGATGCCCTCTACGACATCGACCACGATGTGTGCGGCTCAGTGTTCCGGCCCGCGCGGCCGATCCAGCAGCTTGGCGGGGCCGCCGGGCTGCTCGACATCCCCGACATCAGTAACCGGCGGTCCGCGCAGCGGGAGGCCGCCGCGCGGCGGGCCCGGCGCCTGCTGGTCGAGCACCCGGTGCTGTACTACTCAACCCTCGATGCCGAGACCGCCGCCGCGCTGCGCGGCACCGAGCTGGCCGACAACCTCGCCCGGCTCACCGGGCTCGTGGTGGAGCGCCGGGCCGAGGGCGTGATGCTCGTCGACCCCACCGGCCGGTTCACGGATCAGCCGTTCCCCGGGCGCGGTGGCGCGGTCAACCGGACCGCCGGGCTGTTGCTCGCGAAGATCGCGGACGCGGTCGAAGATCCCGACGACGGGCCGGCGCTGACGCGGATACCCGTGCCCTCCGCCGCCGATGATCTCCATGATCTGCTCGAGCGCATCGACGCCGGGTTGCCAGGCGGCCCGGAAACCCATGACGTGGCGGCCCTGGCGGACGGCGCGGGCGACCCGCTCGAGGTGCCTTTCGTCGACCGGACCCGGCTGGAGCACATGCTCGACGAACTGTACCGGCAGTTCGGTCCGGCCTCGTTCACCGCGGCGTGGCAATACGACCGGCGCGGACTGCTGGACGCCGCGACCCGGCTCCTCGACGATCTTCGGCTGCTGCGGCGGATGCCTGGCGGGGCGGCGATCCTGCCCGCGGCCACGCGCTACCGTAACATCACCGCGGCGCTGCCGGAAGGTGCCCGCCGCGACGGCCAGGCCATGTTCGACTTCTCCGGATCGGAGGGACCCGCATGACCGAGACCCGGTTCAAGCCCGTCCGCGCCGGGATCATCAACCTGTGGGATTACTTCGACGAGGAGTTCGTCTTCGCCGACGGCAGGCTCGCGCTGCGCGGCCACAACGGCTCGGGTAAGACCAAGGCCCTCGAGGTGCTCTTCCCGTTCCTCCTCGACGGCAGCCTGGACGCCCGCCGTCTCGACCCGTTCAGCGGCGAGAACCGCACCATGAAGGCGAACCTGCTCTACCGGGGGCAGGATTCCGAGCACGGCTACGTGTGGATGGAGTTCGCGCGGCCAGGCGAGACCGTCACCCTGGTCGTCGGACTGTCCGTACACAAGAACATGGACCGCCCCCGTCCGTCGTTCTACCTGACCGGCAAGCGGATGGGCGTCGATTTCGGACTGCTGTCGGCCGATTCCCGGCCGCTCACGGCCAAGCAGCTGACCGCGATCCTCGGCCGCGACGCGTACCACGGGGACAAGCGGGGCGCGTATGCCGATGCCGTGGACGCCCGGTTGTTCGGGCTCGGCCCGGAACGGTACGCCCAGCTGCTCGACCTGCTGATCGCGCTGCGCCGTCCGCTGCTCGCCAAAGACCTGGACCCGGGCAAGGTCTCCGAGACGCTCACCGCCGGCCTGAGCCCGGTCGACGACGACCTCGTCACGCAGGCGGCCAGGGATTTCGAGAACCTGGCCGCCGTTCAGAAGCAGTACGACGACCTCGCCGCCGCGGACGCGGCGGTGCGGGCCTTTCTCGACCAGTACATCGCTTACCTACGCGTCCATACCCGGCATGAACTCGATCAGGTGGCCGCGCGGATGTCGGCGGCGGCCGGTTCGGCGGCGGCGATCGGGAACGCCGCGCGGGAGGTGTCCCGGGCGGAATCGCAAGAGCAACGGTGGCGGCAGGCCGAAGCCGGCGCGAAGACCAGCACCGAGACGTGCCAGGCACGCCTGTTCGCACTGCGGAACCGGGACGGGTACAAGGACCACGAGAAGCTCGCGCTTCGGCGCGGCCACCTGGAGCAGGAAAGACGGGACCTGGCGGCCGAGCAGGCCCGGCTGGGCCGTGCTCGCGCCAACGTGTCAGACCTGTCGGCCGAGGCGGCTCGCTCGGCGGACCGGCTGGCCGAGGTCGAGCGAGCGGCTAGCCGACACGCGCGCCGACTCGCCGAGACCGCGGACGGCTCCGGCATCAGCCGGGATGGTTCACCGGCTGATACGGGCGAGGATCTGCCGGTCACGGCCAAGGCCCGGGCCGCGGCCCGCCGCGATGACATCCGCGAGGTCCGCGACCACATCGCCCTTGTGCGCGACGCGGAACGGGACCGGGTCGGCGCCGAGAACTCGCTCGGCACGTCCCGGCTTGTGCTGGAGAGCTGCGAGAAGTCCTGCCGCGAGGCCGATGGCCTGCTGGCGGCGGCCCGCGCGGACCTGTCGGCTCGGCTGCATGCCTGGGCCGGCCGGTGGATCGGCGACGAGCCGTATGCCGCCGTCACCGCCGGCCAGGCCGACCTGCTCGCGGCGGCGCTGGACGGGATCGGCGAACCGGACGCGCCGAGCCTGGCCGAGCTTTTCGGCACGCTGACCGCTGAGCGCGGCCGTGCGCTGACCGCTGCGGGCCAGCGGCTCAGGACCCGCGACGCCGATCTTGGCGAAGCGGCGGCGCGGCTGGCCGGCGAGCGGGAGACCGTAGCGGGCGAACGTGACGACGGACCGCCGACGTCCGATCTGCGGCCTGCCGACCGGACCGAACGGGCCGGGGCACCCCTGTGGCGGCTAGCGGATTTCCGTCCGGGGGTGGACGCCGGCACCGCCGCCGCGATCGAGGGCGCGCTGTACGGCGCCGGTCTGCTCACCGCCTGGGTTCATCCCGATCCGTCGCTGACCATGGCGGCCGTCGGCGCGGCCGAGGCCGACGGTTACCTGATCGCGCTGCCGGCCGCGGCCCGTCCGGCCGGCCGGACGCTCGCCGACGTCCTCCTCCCCGAGCGGCAGGACACGGTCGCGCCGGGGCTGGTCGAGGCGGTGCTCGCGTCGATCGCCCTATCCGAGTCAATACCGTCTGGCGCGGCGAACGGTCCTGTCGTTACCACGCAGGCCCAGTTCAGCTACGGCCCGCATCTCGGCGCGCGGCCCAAGCTTGCTCCGGAGTTCATCGGTGCGACCAACCGGGCGGCCAGGCGCCGCCTTCGCCTAGCCGAGCTCGACCGGCAGCTCGCCGAGATCAGGCGACAGCGCGGTGAGCTCGCGGCCGAACTCAGCCTCGTCACCGAAGCGCTGGAGAACTCCGAACTCGCGCGGCGCGAACTGCCACGGACCGCGCCGGTGCTTGATGCGCTGCAGAAGGTCAGCGAGGCCGCGGCCCATCTTTCCGCGGCCCGCGGCCGGCTCGACGAGGCGAAGACGATCCTCGACGGGAAGATCGCGGAACTCGACGCGCGGACCCGGCGGCTGCGCCGCTCCGCCGCCGACCGGGACATGCCGGCCAGCCCGGATGAGGTCAGCGCGGTGGAGCGGGCAGTGGCCGAGTTCGAGCGCACGGCCGAGGACCTCGTCCGGGCCCGCGGCGATGCGGCCGACCTCGGCGCGGACCTGAAGGGTCGGCGCGACCGCATCGACCGGCTCATCCTCGAGAACGACGAAACGGCCGAACTGCTCGGCGAAAGGCAGGCCGGTTACCTGGCCGGCGAGGAGGAACTTCGCGTCCTCGAGCAGGCCAGCGGAGCCGAGTACGAGCAGGTCAGCGCCGAGATAGCCACGACCGAGGGTGCCCTGCGCGGGGCGAAAGCGGAGCAGAAGACCGCTGGCGATAACGCCGCAGCGGAACACGACAAGGTCGTGGCCGGACGGCGAGATCTGCAGCGGGGCGGCGAGGCGCTGGTGGTGGCGATTTCCGAGCTGTTCGCCCAAGCGGCCGTGTTCGCGCCGTACGCCCACGGCGACCTGCGCCCGCTGCTCGGCGTCACGGAAACCGCGCCCTGGCCTGGCGCCAGCTCATGGCCTACTCCCGCGCAAGCAGCCGCCGCCCTCTCCGGCCGGGCGGCCCCCGCCGAGGCAGGCACCGCCGAGACAGACACCGCCGAGGCAGGCACTATCGAGGCAGGCACTATCGAGGCAGGCACCGTCGAGGCGATCCGCGCGGTTCTGCCCGCCGGCGTCACCGTG
Organism: uncultured Actinomycetes bacterium; assembly: GCA_963758795.1. Classification (GTDB taxonomy): domain Bacteria; phylum Actinomycetota; class Actinomycetes; order Streptosporangiales; family Streptosporangiaceae; genus Palsa-504. The sequence goes on along the minus strand of CAVWXG010000012.1, from coordinate 508,493 downwards.
CTGCTTGACGCCTACACCGCCGCGACCAGGGGCGGCCGCGTCATCACCGACGGAGTGCGGCAGAACGCCGTGGACCGGATGTGGAGCGCGTACCGGGAATTCGAGAACGCGCTCAAGGCGGGCGAGGACGGCTATCAGGCCGACCTGACCGGGAGCGCGCCCTTCATCGTCGAGGTCGCGACCAACGAGGGGCGCAAGTCCGCTGCCGCTTTCGCCCGCAAGATCGCGGAGGACGTGGAGAACCAGGGCGTCCTGCTGGAAGAGCGCGAGCGGACGGTGCTGGAGGATTCGCTGCTCACCGCGCTCGCCCAGCAGATCCACTCCCGGGTGCTCGCGGCCAAGGATCTGGTCGCCGCGATGGACGCCGACACCCGCTCCAAGCCGATGTCGTCGGGCATGGCGATCGGGATCAGCTGGGTCCGTTCGGACAAGCGCACCGAGCAGCAGGCCCTGGTATCGAGGATGCTCGACCGCGACGCCGCCGGGCTCGGTCCCGACGGGCTGACCGAGCTGCGCGCGCAGCTCCGGGCAATGATCCATGACCACCGCGCGGGCAATCCGCGCGATACCTACCGGGAAGTCCTCGCCGCGGTGCTGGACTACCGGTCCTGGCACGCCTTCGAACTTCAGCTGCTCTCCCCCGGCAGTCCTCCGCAGCGGCTCACCAGGAAGAAGCATTCCGAGATGTCCGGCGGGGAGAAGTCCGCCGCGATCCACATGCCGCTGTTCGCCGCGGCCAACGCACTGTACCTGTCCTCGAAGCCGACCTGCCCCCGGATGGTCGCGCTCGACGAGGCGTTCGCGGGGATCGATGACAAGTTCAAGCCCGACTTGCTGGGCTTGACGGTCAAGTTTGACCTCGACCTGTTCATGACCGGACACGACCTGTGGGTCAACTATCCGACCGTCCCGTTGATCGCGCACTACGACCTGCAGCACGACAAGGCCGCCCACGCGCTCTCGACCCTTCTTGTCCTCTGGGATGGCGAACAGCTCATCGACGCCGACGCCGGATACGCGGGCAACGAAGATCTCTCCGCTGAGCTGCTCGGCTTCCGCCCCACCCGGCACGTCCCCGCCGAGGCCGGCGGCACGCTCGTGATCGCCGCCGAGGAGGATCTCGACGAGGACACCGACACCGATTGAGCGGTTCGGACGCAGAATGAGCGGTTCAGACGGTCCTGAGCGCAGCCTGGACAGGTATCGCGGCCCCGAGTACCGGCGGCTCCTGGCCGCGGCCCGCAGATCCCTGGAGCGAACCGGCGGCGGGCTGACCGGCCGGATCAGCGTCGCGGACCCGGACGACGCCGAGCGCAAGGCGATCATCGGCATCACCGGGGTCCACCAGCCCGCGGGAACCAGGCGCATGACCGTGCCGCTGGCCGAACTCGATGCCGCCGTGAGCCGGGCGACCGGTCTCGGCCTGGCGGGCGTGCTGGCCGCTCTCGGCGAGCCCCTGCGCAACCGGCCCGCCGAGACCGCCGTGCTGGCCGACGCCCGCGCCGGCCTGATCGCGGTGGCACACGACAGCCCGCTGACCGAGTCCTGTCCCTGGTACCGCACCTGGCTGGCCGACCTGACCAGGGACGGCACGATCACGCGCCTGGCCGGCGCCGGCGACACGACGGCCTTGGGACAGGCGGTCCGGGTCGTGGAATTCCTGGCCAGCCGGCCGGTCGACGCCCCGCCGATCGCGTTGCCCGCGCTCGCCGCCCGCATCACCGGCGACACGAAGGCACTGAATCACGGCACAACGCTCGCGACCCTGATCATGCGGGCGCTGGCCCTCCGCGAGGGCGCGGCCCGCCCGGCCTCCGCCGCGCAGCGGCGCGAGCTGTGGGACCTTTCCGCCGTCATCGTCGATGACCTGGCCAGCCGGGTCCTCGTGCTCAATCTTCCCGCGCGGGGAGACGGCCTAGCCGAATGGCTGACCGGAGCGGCCCGCTACGGCACCCCTTTCCAGGTGACGCTGCACCAGCTCGGCGCCCACCCGATCCGGCTGGCCCCGGTCCGGATATACGGGTGCGAGAATCCCGCCGTGCTCCGGCGGGCCTGCGCGGAACTCGGCCCCGCGTGCCCTCCGCTCATCTGCGCCGAGGGCCAGCCGTCCACGGCGTTCCACACGCTGGTACGGACCGCCGTGGCGGCCGGCGGCCAACTGGCCTACCACGGCGACTTCGACTGGCCGGGCGTCGCCATCACGGCGAAGGTCATCAACCGTCACGGCGCCCGGCCCTGGCGAATGACGGCGGCTGACTACCTGTCGGGCGTCAGGGCCGGGGATACGGCGGTCACCCTGGCCGGCGACCCGGTGCCGACACCGTGGGAACCCGGGCTGGGCGAGGCGATGCGCGCAACCGGCCGGGCCATCTACGAAGAGACCGTAGCCGACCAGCTCCTGGCAGACCTCCGCCAGGCATATGGCTGAGCCCCGAGGTAAGAGGAGATCAGCCAGCCGTGACGAGCTTGGACGGCACGATGGTCACCGGGAACGGAACCACGGCACGGTACTCCTGGTCGCCGATGACGTGGGCGGTCTGCTCGTACGCGCCCGAACGAAGCTCGAAAACGGTCAGCTCGGGACGGTCCCTGTCCGGCTCGATGATCCAGTAGGTAGGGATGCCGAAGCTCCCGTAGACGTCGTTTTTCCTGTTCCTCTCATAGAGCCGGGTCCTGGGTGAAGCGACCTCTACCACTAGTGCGGGCGGGGTTTCCTGGAAGAAAGTGAGCGTAACAAAATAACGTGAGTGAACTGCCAGCCTAGCGCCGGCAGCGAGCGACCGGACGGTTTGTCATCGCCTTGGTTTATTAGGTAAAAGCCGCCACAAGCGGCCTGCACCACGGGATATGTGTTACACTTATTATGTGTAGATCGGAGGCGTGCGATGACGAACCTTACGCTGACCATCGATGAAGACGTTCTCAGGATGGCTCGCATCAGGGCACTGGAGATGGGCACCTCGGTTAACGCCTTGGTGCGGGATTACCTCGAGCAACTGATCGGCCATTCCACTGCGGCCGAGGGAATTGAAGAGTTCTTCGCGGCCACTAAGGGCGCTGGGGCAGGCAGCGGCGCGGAGGGCCGGTCATGGTCGCGGGACGAGCTATATGAGCGGTAGGACATTCCTCGACAGCAATGTCCTCGTCTACTCGGTTGACGAGAGCTCTGCCGAAAAAGCGAAACACGAACGCGCGGTTGAACTGATCGCCGCGCAGCCAGGGAACCTCGTCGTGAGCACGCAGGTTCTCCAGGAGTTCTACGTTGTGACCACGCGTAAGCTTAAGATCCCGCTCAGCGAGGAGCGTGCGGCCAGGGCGGTGCGCGGCATCGCGAAGCTAGACGTGATCGGCCTCGATGTCCCCCTAGTGCTGGCTGCGGTGGACACATCGCGCCTGGTGCAGCTTTCTCTGTGGGACGCCCTGATCATCGAGGCAGCCAGCCGGGCCAGCTGTGACCGCGTCCTATCCGAGGACTTGAACGCAAACCAAGTGATCCACGGCGTCCGCATCGAGAACCCCTTCACCTGACATCATGGAGACCCGGTTGCTGGAGCGCATGTACGTGGTATTTAGGATATCCTCGTTAGGTATCTAAGATATCCAGGTTCGATGGGGGCCATCCGGTGAGCATGGTGAAGACGCCCATCGAGATCGATGAGGAAGCACTGACCACCGCGGCCGAGGTACTTGGCACCAAGACGAAGAAGGACACGGTGAACGCCGCCCTCCGCGAGGTCGGTCAGCGATTGGTGCGGCTACGCGCCCTAGCCAGGCTCGGCGAGATGGCCGATAGCGGCGACTTCGATGAGTTCCTCGGCAGTAAGACGACGTACCGCAGGTGAGCCCCGCCCTGTACCTGATCGACACATCTGGCCTGTTCCGGATTCTGCAGGACAAGCTGCGGCAGGCGTGGTCCGATCAGCTCACCGCCGGCGTCATCGCCATCTGCCCCGTCGTGGAGCTGGAGTTTCTGTACTCGGCGCGATCCCTGGCCGACCGGCTGGAGAAGCGGCGCCTGCTGCGCGAGTTGTTCGGCTGGGTGACGATGAACGAACGAGCCTATGACCGAGCGGACGAGGTCCAGCAGCGGCTAACCGAGGTCGGCAAGCACCGCTCTGCCGGACCCGTTGATCTCCTTATCGCCGCGACCGCCGAACGCGAGCGCCTTATTGTGCTGTGTGATAATCGTGATTTCCAGGTCGTAGCCTCCGTTACCGGCCAGCCCGTCAAGCTGGTCGCAGACGTTTAAGCTTCGTGCACCACGGCGAGGAAGTGGCGGGACCGGGTCCTGGCCAGGCGACGCGTGACCGACGAGGTCAGTCCGCGTTGGCGACCAGCGCTGGCTGGACGTCCGGAGCGGCCTCGGGGGGCGGGGTGCGCTGGGCACCCGGCAGCCAGAGGGAGAGCAGCACGGCGACGGCGGAGAACCCGGCTGACCACCAGAACGCCACGTGGAACGCGTCAGCGAGCGATCCGTGGTGCGCGGCGATGGCACCCTCGAGGATCACCGCGAGGACGGCGGTGCCGAACGAGCCGCCGATCTGCTGGGCCGAGCGGGTCAGGACGCTGGAGTGGGGGATCTGCTCCTTGTCCAGGCCGATGTAGGCGGCGACCATCAGGGGCATGGTGACGGCGCCGAGGCCGAACCCCCGGATGACCATCCAAAGGACGAGCAGCCACGAGTTGGTATCCGGCCCGGCGAAGGCGAATGGCACGGTCGCGGCGGCGACGACGACGCAGCCGGCCACGACGATGAGGCGCGGGCCGAACTTGTCGATGTTGCTCCCGGCGACGGTGCGGGACAAGACCATGCCGATGCCCTGGGGGACGAGCAGGATCCCGGCCGTCAGCGCGGTGGTGCCGCGGACGTCCTGGTAGAACAGCGGCAACAGGAGCATCGCGCCGTAGAGGGAGAAGCCGGAGAAGAACAGCGCCGCGCTGGAGGAGGCGACGGACCGCTTGGCGAGCAGCCTGATCTCGACGAGGGGGCGGGCCTTCCTGAGCGCGTACCAGGTGAACGCGCCGAGAAGGGCGGTGCCGATCACCAGGGGGATGATGACGTCGGGGCGGCCGAACCCGGCGGAGGTGCCCGCGTTGGCCAGGCCGTACAGGAGCACCGAGGTACCCGGTGCGGCCAGGAGCAGGCCGGGCACGTCGAGCCTTGCCTTGGGGGCGGCGGCCATGCCCTTCGCGTGGCCCGGGGCGTCGTCGGCGAGGTACCGCCAGGCGAGGAGCAGGCCCGCGACGCAGAACGGCACGTTCACCCAGAACATGAACCGCCAGCTCAGGTGGGTCAGGATGGCGCCGCCGATCACCGGGCCGAGGATCGGGCCGAGCAGCGCCGGCAGCGCGACGTAGGTGACGAGCCTGCCCAGCGACTTGCCGCCCGCGGCCTGGAAGATGAGCGTGGTCAGCAGCGGGAGCATGAGGCCTCCGCCGACGCCCTGGACGACACGCCAGCCGATGAGCGAGCCGACGTTCCACGCCAGGCTGGACCCGATCGACCCGATTCCGAACACGGCCAGGGAGAACATCCAGAGGCGCTTGCCGCCGAAGCGCTTCAGGCCCCAGGCGCTGAGCGGCACCGCGATGGCGAGCGCGAGCAGGTAGCCGGTCGTCACCCACTGGATCGTCGCGACCGAGGTGTCCAGCTGCACGGCGAGCGTGCGGAGGGCGACGCTGACGATGGTGGTGTCGAAGATGACGGCCATCCCGCCGACGATGAGGATCAGGGCGGTCTTGACCACCTTCGGGTCCAGCTTCTCGACCGGGGGCTTCGCCCGTGACGTTGGTGTCGTGGCCATGACGCGCCTCCTTCCATAAGAGATGAATGCCTCTCTTATGAGAGTAGGGCACGAAACTAAGGAATGCAATAATCTCTTATTTTCCGGCTCTATGCTGGTGGGCATGACCGAGCAGGCGGGGCGGACCCGGCAGCGGCGGCGCGGAGAGGAACTGGAGGCCGCACTGCTGGAGGCCGCGTGGGCGGAACTTGTCGAGGTCGGCTTCGCCAGGCTGACGATGGAGTCGGTCGCCGCCCGCGCGAAGACGGGGGTCGCGGTGCTGTACCGGCGCTGGCCGCGCAAGGACGACCTCGTGCTCGGTGCCATCCAGCACTACGGCGCGACGCACCCGGTGGAGATCCCCGACACGGGAAGTCTGCGCGGCGACATGATCGCGATGCTCAGCGGCTTCAGCAGCGTGCGGGTCAGCTTCGCCGCAGTCGTCAGCGCCGCATTCTCCGGCCTGCTGGCCAGCAGCGGCCTTACCCCGGCCCAGGTGCGGGAAAAGCTCATCGCCGACCGCCCGCTGTGGTCCCTGCAGATCTACCGCCGTGCACACGAGCGCGGCGAGATCGACCTCGACCGCATCCCCCCGATCGTCCTGTCCATGCCATTCGACCTGATGCGCCACGACATGCTGATGACCTTCAAACCCATCCCCGAGGAGCGGGTCCTCGGGATCGTCGACGACCTCTTCATGCCCCTCATCGCCGCCAGCCGTAAGCCCTAGTTCAGGCAGCATTCCGCCCGCCGGGGGGCGCGACTGGCGCGTCCCTACAGGGTAGTCAGAAGTCGAGCAGGTCCGCCGGGTCGAATGAGACCGCGAACGGCTTGTCCGCTTCGATCTCGGCCTCAAGCTGGGTGCCTTCTATGATCGCCGGGGCGGCCGCGTAGGCTTCGCCGGTCAGGAGGAGCACCTGGACTGAGAGCCGAGGCGTGTGCTCGACGATCCAGTACTGCGGGATGCCGAGGCTCGCATACTCACCGACCTTGCGTAGCCGGTCAGCACGCTCGCTGCCGCTGCCCGGCGAGATGACCTCTGCCACCATGAGCAGCGCGGCACCGGGGATCAGCTTGGGCGACTCCTCAATGATCGCCGCCCGTGCGGTCTCCCGGGGCATAACGAACACATCCGGCTTGCGTACACCCGCCGGAGTGCTGATCTCCCACTCGCCGCCATCGCAGACGACAACCTGCGAACCGGCGTCGATCGCAGCACGCTCAATGATCCGGGCAAGATTCCGCAGCGCCCAGTTGTGCCGTGAGCTTGCCGCCACCTCGATCAGCCACCCGTCTTCAAGTTCGAACCCCTTGCCGTCCTCCGGCAGTTCGTGCAGATCAAGGACGGTGTAAGGCCCGAATTGGGTGCGATGCACCGATGTCCGTTCTCGCATGGCCTCACCTCCAGCGGTTCGCGGTACGCAGCCTAACTGTATCGCGGTGCATCAGGCTCGATCACTGCGTATCGGGTGCGCTCAGGGACACGTCAGTGCCCATCCGGTCCTCCTGCTGTCCTTGAGCACGACAACGTTTTGGCACCCTACACGTCACCAGCCGAGATATCCGCAACGATCTTCGCAGCAACCGGGTCAAGACGGCGAGCACGGTCGGGTCGGCCCAGTCCAGCTCCGGCCCGGGGTGCTGGCGCCGCAGCACCGCGCCCCAACCAAAGCATCGCCGTAATTTCGTTGGAGGCCCGTGGTGAGCGGGCTCCAGGTCCACGCTGGCCTGTCAACTAAAAGACGAGCGCGCGGCGGGACGGTACCCACGATATCCAAGCGCCGCAGGTCAGAGCGTATGACTCCGTTCTGGCACCCCACAGGCGCGCCGCAGACGCGCTGGAGGAGCCCTGATCCACGTTGATCACGCGGATCAGGGAGTGTCCACTCGAAGGCCCATTTATAGCCTTCCGGTAAGAAAAATGTATCCCGGCCGCCGGGCTTTTCGCCCACATTGTTGTATCTACCGGACCGTATGATGCGTCTACTTTGTGAATCATCGGAAACAGTCTGCCGATTGAACACATGCGTAGGGGGCGAGCGGGCCGATCACGCCTTGCCAAGGCGACTGATTCTGTACTGGCCATGGGCACGGGTTCTAGCGCGGTCGCGGCAAGGGCACGTCGTCCTCGCTTACACCCGTGTTCTGTGGCCTGTGCGCAACGGCGGACGCAGATTGCCTCTGATAGAGGCATGAAGAGAAGATGGGGGGGCTCATGGCCCAGAAGACCGATGTGGAACTGCGTTACGACCGCGGGGACGCTAGCGCGGACCAGATCCAGGAGGTCGTTGATGAGGTATTGCGCGAGCTAGCCGTCCCCGGCAGCGAAGCCGCGCAAGAGGCACTCGCCGCCGGATTTGAGCCAGGGCAACTGGCCGGTGCTCAGGTAACGGTCAGGGAGGGCGCACAAGGCGTAGAGCCATTCCTGACAGCGGTGCTGATCGGCATCGTGGTTTCGCTGGGTTCCAAGGCAGCCGAAGCCTTGTGGGACGAGATCCTCTGGCCGCGAATCAGAAGGCGGCTAGGCACGGCGGCTCTTCGGGATAAGCAGGCCGACCAGGACCCGCCACATGCCCAGAACCTCTCCTTACAGGTACCTTCCGCCTGAGACGTGGCGGAACATGCTGGTGCTCGGCGTGATCTTCTACGCGGCCAGAGCCAGGCTCGACAGGCTGTACGACATGGGCACGCAGACGACATCGGTCAGGCTGGCGCTCGACCAGTTGGCGATCGCCGCCCGCGAGGCCAGCAGCGACGGTACCGGCGATGAAGATGAGGACACTATCGTCCGGAAGGCGGTGAAGGCCTGGGACGCGAACCTTGACTCCGTCCTCGGCCTTAACACGCTCGAGACCGACGCACGCCGACTGCTCACCGAGATACGAGGCCTGGTGAGCTGTGGCGTAGTGGCCCATAATCCGTTCCAGATGCTGTTCGCCGCCATTGAGGCCAAGACGCGGGACGTGTACGGCGATGCCTGGCGCCCCGCGGAGCTCTCCGTCGCGCACATGAAGAGCCATCCCCGACGCGGCGCCCAAGAGGAGAGCGACCCCTACACGGTGACCGCCCTTACCCAGTGGGCGCCGAAGGCCAAGAAAGTCGAAATCGAGCTGAGCGTTTATTGCGAAAAGTTCGGTCCGGCCGCGTTCGCCGCTCTTCCGATGCTCTTTGCGCACGAGTGCGTCTGCCATGTGCCCGCCCGGCAGGATAAGGCCAAGAACGACAGTCTGTTCGCCGAGGGCTTTATGGACTGGGCCGCTCACCGCTTCCTTTATAAGTGGTCTGTAGCAGTGGATCCGGACCTTGCACCGGCAGCGCGGATGCATGCGGCTCGCTTGAAGTACGTGCTGACACAATATGAGCACAGTAAGGAGGCAGCGGCCAGACTGCGCGGGCATGAGGCGGCGGAAGCCCTATCTACCTGGTTCGAGGATGAATGCGGGCTGCCTGATGATGAAGTCGGCCCTCGGGTGGCTAGACTCGCTGTCGAACTCAATCAGGTAAACAGTTCGATTGAGATGAAGGATTACTTCGTCTCCATGCTGGAACTGCCGTTCCCGCCTGAACTCGCCAAACTGCTGCGGGACTGGGTAGCGGGTGAAATAGACTCCGGACAACTTTTCGACTCGACCTTGTCCTCGTTTCGCAGGTAGCCTTCATGAAAAGCGAAATCATTCTTGCAGCTGCGGTTGCGCTACAAGAATTCCGTGTTCATCAGCTCGCAGCGTACTGCGGGGCAACACCGGATGAGGTCGAGGCCGCCCTGGCGACAGTACCGGGCCTGGTCGAGCCGACCGGGCCACACAGATGGCACGTTGTCGAACCTGGCGCGGTCCGGGCAGCAGTCAGCAATGCGGAGCCGCCGGAATCACCCCACCGGGCTCAGGATCCGTCTGCAGATGCCTTTAGCCAAGCCGGGCTGACTGCCAGGCTGGTGATCGCCGAGGAGACCCTGATCGAATGCGGGACTGAGAGATCCCCGGGGCTCCGCCAGGTGATGGCGGCCACGGCCCGCAATAACGTGCTCCAGTTGCTGGCGCAGCTCACCCCCGAGCAAGGAGCGTGGTGGGACGACGATGAGCCAGGGTCATCGTGGCATACCGACTCGTTCCAGGCCCGAATTGACGCGGCAGGCCAGACGGGCACGGCAGAAATCCCCCTGCCCCGGCTGCGGGCCGATTTTGAGCTGGCCTGCATGACGGGAAGAGAGGCCGCGGGGGAGTCGGTGCCTGCAGATGATCTGGTGCGAACGGCCACCCGGCTGCGGGATGTGCTGAAGATCAAGGAGGACGGGCGGCTCGACCAGCTGTTCCAGCGCTTCATCGATCTAACCATCGGCCTCGCCGGCCCGGCCGGGCTCACCACGCCGAGCGAGGCAGCCAGGACACGACTGCTCGTCGCGCTAGCCTGGCGCCGGGTGCGCATTGTCGCGACGCATGATTCGAGACAGGCCTCGGACTGGGTACTGCTTATCCTTCAGGTGCTGCAAAAGGAGCGCGACGCACACGCGGGTCGAACCACCATCGACCTGTATCGCTTCGTCGAGCATCTTCCTGACGGCTGGAACAGGCTTGTGGTTTATCGCGACCTGCTCGAGCTCCTGCCGCGTCAACTGGAGTACCGTCGCCAGCAGGAGCCGTTGCCGGGTGTACTCGTGGAGGCGGTTGCCGACTCCCGGACATCGGACCATCTCTCCCGGATCGCCGGCCAGCTGAAGGACGCACTCGATCGGTCGCCTTTCAAGAGCGAGTCGGCGCTCATTGGCGAGGCTGCGCACGTCTTCAACGACGTCGCCGTCCACACCGCTGCGGATACAGACGCCTCAGTAATCCGGCGATCCGATCAGATGCGAAGGCAGCTGCTTTCGCTGGTCGACGCCCCGTCTCGGAAGTGACCATGTCCTCACCGTGGCTAAGGCGCTTGATACACGTCGGCCTCACGCAGCAGACCGTGCGGCGTCTTGGCTCGCTGGCAGAGGTGATCGCGCAGGCGGCAGGCATGTCCGGCGTGGTTCTATGGGAAGCGGCCGAGGAGAACGAAACACGGCCGTTGACGGTTTTTGCCGCCTGGATGAGCGACGGGCCGTACGGGCATGCGGGTTTCATTCCAGAGCCAGATGCGATGACACTCGCGGCCCAGCATGGCCGGACGCTGACTCTGGCGTCAGGATCGACCATTAATTTGCTGACCAGCAATGCAACCCGCGAGAGGGTGGCTGCCGCCTTGCCGGTTGACTGGGCCGACAAAAGCCGTGGGGTAATGACGCTGGTCGGTGCAGGTCAATTGACCGACGAGGCGTTTGACATTCTCACCGAGCTCATCGACGTGCTGCCGAACCTGTGCAGCGTCGTACGAGAGCGACACGCTCTAGCCCTGGCCGCCGCGTGTGGTTTCATCCTGCGCGAAGCTGACATCGCATCCCCGATCGAACCCCTTAGCGTTGACCGTCTCAGTGCGTTTATGAGCCGGATATGCCAGGCCATGGCAGATGGCCTTCAGGTTCTGAACGTGTCGCTCTTCTTGCGGACACCTACCGACCCGCAGGACACCTACCCGTTGTTCGCACGCTCGCGGGCGGCCGATTCCGTTTCGGGTGCCTCAAATCGGGATGACGCCTTGATGATAGTGCCGCTGACTACCGGGAAGCGTGTATGGGGGCGAATCGAATGCGCTGGCTCTTACGGTCCGCCATTTCATTTTACCGCATCGGACCATGCGCTCCTAATTCCCATAGCAGCGCAGATATCACAATACTGGAGCCATTGGCTCCACCGCTGCGAGACCTTGAACGAGAACCTTTCCTGGTGGAATCTCGCCCGCGGGATAACGACCCTGAATAAGCGAATACACGATGAGCTCAGCCAGCGCCGCCCAGCGGATGAGCTAGTTTATCAAGCCGCATTTCAGGTTATCCAGGAAGTCGTACCCGGGTGCTACGGCACGGATATAAGAAGCGCGGAAAACGGAGCCGCTGACGCTGTCATATCTTCGAGTTACGACCGCGTTGCGGCGCTTGGCGCCAACGCTTTGATGGCAGCTGCTGAACTTGGCTCCGACCAGCAGCAGGATCAAACCGCTTATGACGGGCCGATGGAATTCTTGACCGAAGCGGGAAAGGAAGGCTGGCTCGTCCACAAGCCCATCCGGGTGAGCAGCACCGTTTACGGAATCCTCGGCGCGGTGGGAGAGCGGGGGCTGCTGCCTTCCAACTCCGGGCAGGTCTGTGAGGTGGTCGCTGATCAGCTGGGCCTGTACCATCACCTGCACAGAACACTCAAAGATCTTCGGAAAGCTCAGCAGAAGGTTGAACAGACGCTTCGGAGCCAGGCCGAGGCGCTGGAAGATCTTGAGCATCAGCTGGTTAGCCCTTTGCTAGGGGCGACCGCGAGAACCGAGCGTGTGCTTCAGAGCGGCCGGTTTGACAGCCGAACGGAGATACAACTACGGGCCGTGCGCGGACTATGCCGAAGGGCGAGCAGGGTGGCACTGTCGGCAGGTGTCTTCTCTACCCTGAGCAGGGGCCAGAGTCCGTCCTCGCGGCTGGATTTCCTCGGCGCCGATGACCTGCTCAGGCTGGTGATACTCAACGCCGACGACGCGCAGCTGCTGATCAACCCGCGCCGCGAGATCCGGGTCGACATCGACCGGGCGTCGCTACGCGCCCTTGGCAGGCAGCTGATCCTGGCCGACAACTCATTCTTGGAACAATGTATAGGAAACCTTTTCGATAACGCGGCTAAATACAGCTACGACAACACGACGGTCGAAGTCAAGGGCGCGTCGGCGAGCGACGCGTTCATCCTCCAGGTATGCAACACTGGAATACCTCTGGAGCCGGGAGATATAGAGCGTAGCAAACAAAGAAACTGGCGCGGCAAGGCGGCGCGTGCCGCTACCGGAGAAGGCTCAGGGCTAGGCCTCTGGATCGTCGATAATCTCATGCGGTCCATGAAAGGTCAGCTTGATATAACTGCTGAGGGCGATACTACGATTGTCAGTTTGTCTATTCCCTACGCGACTGGGAGCCGAGGGTGAAGATATGGCACTAAGCCCGTATATTCTCGTGATCGAGGACGACCACCTGCAAGAGGGACCGCTCGTTGATCAGATTAAGGACGCCTTCCCCAACAGCAGAGTCAAAAGCATCTATACAGAGTACGAGTTCCGGGAGCAGTTGACCGAATTGCACAGCGAAGCTCCTGATCTGGTGATCATGGACGTGATGCTGAGATGGGCCGACCCCAGGCCGGGCAATACGGACCCGCCCGAAGAAGTAGTCCGCGAGGGCTTCTACCGTGCCGGACTAAGATGCGCTGAGCTGATTGCCACTGATGACAAGCTCCGAACCGTCCCGGTTATCCTGTACACGATTCTGGAAAAGGACGACCTTGAGCGTGAAGGCAAGCCACTGCCCAACAATACGACATACGTACGCAAGAGCACGGATCTCCACGTCTTGCTACGGAAAATGCGCGAGCTCGCCCAATGCGCCTGAATCTAAAGCCTGTAGGGGTTTCGGCCTCCCAGTTGGTGCACTGAATGTCGGTGTCAATCTCGCGAATGCTCCGCGCCACTTCGTCGGCCTGCGTGCGCAGATCGGCCACTGGCAGCGCAGAAATAAAAGTCAGCTCAGAGCGTAGGTGACGGTTCCAGCCGCGCTCGCGCCCAGCGGCGGCGTCCGCGGCCGCCGTGATAACGCTGTGCCGCAGCTTCAGCACGTCCCTGCGGGCAATCGCGTCCGTGATGGTCCCGGCGCCCAGCAAGGGCTTCGGCCAGCTTCATTGTAAATGGCAACGCATTGCCATTATTACGGTTATTAAGCGGGTGGTCCGAGCCTGTTGCCGGCGTTGGCCTCCGGGATTCAATTCGCTGTACCGGTGCATCGTGGAGGTACCTGAGAGCTGGATGCTCCATGACGGCGTGGTTCGCCTGGTGACCCAGAGCGTGCCGACTGGCACGGAACCTCATCGCGCACGGCCGGCGCTTTACCGCCTGCCGAGGCTTACCATCGAGTTATGCGCCGGACTCGGCGCCGAGGGGGCACGGATCATGGGCACAGCCGACAGGGACTACTATCCGCCGGGCGACCTCCGGGTATCCGATGCCGAGCGTGACCGGGCGCTGTCCGAGCTGGGCGAGGCCTTGCAGGCCGGCCGGATCACAGCAGGCGAATTCGACCAGCGGTCCGGGCAGGTCCTGGGCGCCCGCACCGGGAAAGAACTGACCGTCCCGCTCGCCGACCTGCCGCCGGTAGATCGCGCCCCCGCGGCGCGCGGGGGGGCCCTGGAACGACCTCAGCGCGTCCGCGGTCCCGGGATCGTCATCGGCGCGTCCGTCGCCGCCACCTGCTTCGCCGCCGCCGCCGTATCAGCCGCCATCAGCAGCGGCCCCTCCCTGGCGCAGCGCGAGTTCTTCCAGGCGGTGGCGGCCCGCCAGGGCATATCGGTTCCTCTTCCCCCCGCCCAGGGCTTTAATTGGGCCGGCACGATAACACCAGGAGTGATCGCCGTACTGCTCGTCGTGCTGGTCATCTTCCTGAGCGTGACCCGCACCGACCGCCCGCGCCGCTGAACCCCAGGGAGCGGCACATTCGGCTAGCGGTCGGAGGCTGCTTCCAGGCCGTCTAGGAGGCGGTCGAGGACCTTGCCCATGGCGACGCGGGCGGCGGAGCGGTCGTCGGCGCGGGCTATGTAGAGGCTGGATAAGGACCCGCGCTGCGACAACTGCATGGCGCACTGCGGCTACGAGCCGAGCGCCGTGCTGGCCACCATGAGCTCGCTCCGGGAGAGCATCCGCGCCACCGTGTCCGTGTGACCCACCTCCCGGGTACAGGCCATCGCCGCAGGCACCTGGGCCGGGGCTGGGAGCAGTGCCGTTCGGATCAAAGTTAACTGGACGTTAGGGGCGAGCCTACGGAACGAGCCGGGACAATAGTGGTTATGGAGCAGACCGGTGCAGGACCCGAGGATGCAGTTCCGCCGAGGCTGCGGCGGGCCGGGCGGGTGATCGTGCTTGACCCGGAGGACCGGGTGCTGTTGTTCCGGTACGACGACGAGCTGCCCAACGGGCGGCATTGGTGCACGCCGGGCGGCGGGCTGAATGACGGGGAGGACTACGCGGCGGGCGCGCGGCGGGAACTGGCCGAGGAGACCGGCTGGACCGATGTGCCGCTGAGTGGTGAGGTGCACGAGCGGACGCTGACCATGAAGTACGCCGACGAGATAGTCCGGCAGCATGAGAAGTTCTTTCTCGGACGGGTGGAGCTGGGCCAGCGCGGGCTCGGTGAGGTAACGGTCATGCACACCTCGGACGGGATCGCCGCGTGGCACTGGTGGACGCTGGCGGAAATGGACACCACCACCGAAGTGATCTGGCCCCCCGGACTCGCCGACCTGATCAGGGGCCTGCTCGGCCAGAGCCGGGGCTCGTGGACGTAGCCGCGTGCGGATTGCCTTCGGCTGTCAGCGGTCCAGCGCCCGGTCGAGGTTGACCGCGGCGCTGATCAGCGCCAGGTGGGTGAACGCCTGCGGGAAGTTTCCCAGCGCCTCCCCTGACGCGCCGACCTCCTCGGCGTAGAGCCCGAGGTGGTTAGCGTAGGTGAGCATCTTCTCGAAGATCATCCGGGCTTCCCGAACCCGGCCGGCCCGGGTGAGTGCCTCGACGTACCAGAACGAGCACAGGCTGAACGTGCCCTCGCCGTCGGCGATCCCGTCGTGCCCGGTGCTGGCGTACCGGGAGACCAGGCTGTCAGAGGTGAGTTCCGCAGTGATCCGGTCCAGGGTGGACAGGAACCGGGGGTCGGTCGGCCCGGCGAACTTCACCAGCGGCATCACCAGCACCGACGCGTCGAGCAGCTTGCTGCCCGGGTACATGACGTAGCTCCGTAGCTCGGAATCCCAGCAGGACTCCTGCACATGCCGGTGAGCCGAGGCAGCAAGCTTGCGCCACCGCTCCACCGGCGCGGGCAGGCCGCGGTCGCGGGCCAGCCGGCCGGCCCGGTCGTAGGCCACCCAGGTCATCAGCGCCGAGTAGGTGAAACGCTGCCGCGGGCCGCGGATCTCCCAGATACCCTCGTCCGGCTCCTGCCAGTGCTTGGCCAGCCAGTCGAGCCGCTGGCACAGCCCGGTCCACAAGTCGTAGGAAATCGGCGCCTGGCGGTTGTACAGGTACACCGAGTCCATCAGCTCGCCGTACACGTCGAGCTGCCGCTGCCCGACGGCGCTGTTTCCTATCCGCACCGGCCGCGACCCCTGATAGCCGTCTAGATGATCAAGGATGGTCTCCTCGATCTCCTCGCTGCCGTCGATCGAGTACATGATCATGACGTCACGTTCGGCGGTCGCGGACTCGCACCGGCGCTGGACCCATTCCATGAACGACGCGGCCTCCTCCAGGAAGCCGAGCGTCATCAGCGCGTAGATGGTGAACGCGGCATCGCGTAGCCAGCTGTACCGGTAATCCCAGTTGCGCCCGCCGCCCAGCTGCTCGGGAAGCGAGGTGGTGGGCGCGGCGACCAGGGCGCCGGTCGGGTGATACACGAGCAGCTTGAGCACCAGCGCCGAACGCTGCACCATCTCTCGCCACCGCCCCCGGTACCTGGATTGGCTGACCCAGTTCTGCCAGAAATCCGACGTCCGGGTGAACAGCTCCTCGGTCTCCCCCGCGGCCAGCGGCCTCACCTCGCCGTTCCATTCCAGCTCGATGTCGACGCCCTGGCCTTCCTCCAGGGTGAAGGTTGCGGCGACACCGGACTCCTCGATCTTGAGCGCCACATCGGAGCGCAGCACGCAGCGGCCAGCGGATGACTCGAAGACCGCACCGACGCCGGTGACCAGCCGCACCGCATGCGGCGCCCGGCCGTAGTCGAACGCCGGATGGCAGGCGAGCTCGAAGGTAACCCGGCCGCGGACCGCGCGCGCCTGCCGGACCAGCAGGTCACGCGCCCGGCCGGTACCGCTGGTCTCCGGCACCATGAAGTCGATGACCTCGCCGACCGCCTCTGCCCCCTGAAACCGGGTCAGCAAGATGTTGGTGTCCGGCAGGTACAGCTGCTTCGGCCGGCCGCTGCTGCGGCTACGCAACGAGAAGTAACCGCCCTGGCCGGCGTCCAGCAGCGCCCCGAACAGCGAAGGAGCGTCGAACCTGGACGGGCAGTACCAGTCGACCGTTCCGTCGGTGCCGACAAGCGCTACCGTCCGCAGGTCACCGACGATCCCGTGCTCCTCGATCGGCAGGTAACCCGTGGGCGGCACCGGACCGCCGCTACCAGCGTGAAGGTACGCCATGGCTGCCATGATCTGTTATCAGGGTTACATGCGTGTTACCGTGTGATGCCGAACTGCAGCAGAAGGGCTGGTCAGCCGCCGAACTGGCAGGGCAGCCGCTTGATGCCGTTGACGAAGCTGGAAAGCAGCCGGTCCGGTTCGCCGGCCGTGATGTCGGGGACGCGGGTAAGCAGCTCGCGCAGCATGACGGTGAGCTCGCGGCGGGCCAGGTGCGCGCCCAGGCAGAAGTGCGGTCCGGCCGCGCCGAATCCTACGTGCGGGTTCGGCGAGCGGGTGATGTCGAAGCGCTCGGGGTCAGCGAACACCGCCTCGTCCCGGTTCGCCGAATAGTAGAAAAGCACCGCCTTGTCACCCTCGCGGTAATCCTGCCCGTTCATGGTGTAGTCCCGGGTGAGGGTCCGTCGCATGAACAGGACCGGTGAGGCATAGCGCACGATCTCCTCGACCGCCCCCTCGACCCGGTTCTCGAAGTCCGCGAGCAGCAGCGCACGCTGCCCGGGGAATTCGGTGAACAGCATCAGCGCGTGCGACAGCGCGGTGCGGGTGGTCTCGTTGCCGGCCACGACCAGCAGGATGAAAAACGAGGCAAGCTCGGCGTTGGTCAGCTGCTCCCCGTCGATGTTCGCGGTGACCAGCGCGGAGACCAGGTCGTCGGCAGGCGCCTGCACGCGGTCGGCTGCCAGGCCGGTGACGAGCTCGGCGAGGGCCTGCCCGGCACCGAGTATCTGGACCACCGCCTCGTCGAGATCCTGGCTCAGGAACTCCGGATCCGACCCGGACAAGATGATGTTGCTGTTGGCCAGGACCATCTCGTACGCCTCGCCGGGGATGCCCATCATGTCGCAGATGATCTTCAGCGGCAGCCGGGCCGCCACGTTCGGCACGAAATCGCAGGGCCCGGCGGTCAGCAGGTCATCGACGATCGCGGCGGCGGCCCGGCGTACGTCGTCTTCGAACTTCGCGATCAGCCGCGGGCTGAACGCGCGAGAGACGATCCGGCGCAGCCGGGCGTGCCTGGGATCATCCATGTTGATCATCGAGCCGAAGTACTCGTTGAAGTCGGCGGGCAGATCGACGATGTTGGTCGCCCCGCGCCCGGAACAGAACACCCCCGCGTGGCGGCTCGCCTCAACCACATCCGCATGCCGCACCAGGGCGTAGTACCCCGGGCCTTTTTCACCGAACGGGACCACGGGCTCGGGGTAGAACCGAGGCCGCTGCTGCGCGCGCAGGAGCGCGAAGGCGGCCGCGCGGTCGGCGAGCGGCTGGCCCCAGAACGCCGTATCCGACAGGTCTATCGCGGCAGCAGTCACGGCCTGGCTCCCGGGGTTACTCCCTGCCGCGCTCGCGCCTCCGCAGCACGACCAGCGTGCCGATGATGAGAATCAGCAGCAAGCCCGATATCACCCAGTCCATACCACACGCCTCTCGTCGTCCGAAGTTTAGCAGGACGAACCGACCCTGCCGCGAGCTGTGACCCCTTGGTGGCTGCGGGCGCCGGGCCTACGCTGATCTTGTGACCCGACCCGCCGCCTGCCTTATCGACGTCTATGAGACGATTCTGAGCTGCGATTTCTCGCGGCATAACCAGGAAATGCCGGCATTGGCCGGGGTCGGGCCAGATGCCTGGCGCGCGGGGATCTGGCGTGTCGGGCCGTTGTTCAACCTCGGCCGGCTGACCAAGGCCGAGGGCTTCGCTCAGATCCTGCAGGAGTGCGGCGTCGAGCCGCGGGCAGACCTGGTGCGCGCGCTCGTCGCGACGGACCTGGAACTGCTGCTGACCTCCGCCCACCTCTACGACGACTCCATCCGGTTCCTTGAGAATCTCAGATCGCACGGCGTCAGGGCCGCGATCGTCAGCAACTGCTCCGAGCACACCCGCGATTTGCTGGTCAAACTCGGCGTGCCCGAACTCGTC
Organism: uncultured Actinomycetes bacterium; assembly: GCA_963758795.1. Lineage (GTDB taxonomy): Bacteria > Actinomycetota > Actinomycetes > Streptosporangiales > Streptosporangiaceae > Palsa-504. The sequence goes on along the minus strand of CAVWXG010000012.1, from coordinate 489,507 downwards.
GACGCGGTGGTTCTCTCGTGTGAGGTGGGCGCGGCGAAGCCGTCAGCGCAGATCTTCCGGCACGCGCTGGAACAGCTCCGTGTTCCGGCCGGTGCCGCGCTGTTCGTGGACGATCAGGCGGCTTTCTGCGCGGGCGCGGTGGCCCTGGGCATCAGCGCGGCGCAGATTGTCCGGGGCGAGTCCCGCGGGGGCGACGACAAGGTGCCCGCGGCGGGAGCTACGACGGTTCGGTCGCTGCCGGAAGTCGAGGCCATGCTCTGGACGTAACCAAGGCCAGGGCAGCTCTTAGGTGCGGATATCGCGTTGCTGAACCTCGGGCATGACGTCCGCGACCGTGACGAAAGCGCCGTCGACATGCAGCACCGTCAGTCCGTGGTGGACGGCAGTGGCGCAGATCAGCAGGTCGATGGGACCAGGGCCGCGGTGCTGTCCCTTCTGGGTGAGTTTGTACTGCGCGTTGTCCACCCAGCGCCAGCCGCTCTTCGGAACTGGCGCGGGGCCGCAGAGGGCATCGAGCTCACCGGCCAGTTCGTCGCGATGGGCCGGGCCAGTGGCCGAGTACAGGAACTCCACGCGAGTCGGCTCGCATACACGCACGGCTCCGGCGGCGATATGGTCCGCCCAGACCGCCATCACGGCCGGGGTGCGCAGCAAGTGCCATAGGCCGGAGGTGTCGAGCAGGTAGCCGATCAACCCAGAGCTGCCTTGCGCGCGGCCTTGGCCGCGTCGCGAGCCGCGGCTGCGCTATCGAACTCGCCTCGGGCGGCACGCGCGGCTAGCTTTTCGGCTGCTTCCAGACGCTTAACTCGCTCGGCGTACTCTCGCAGCGCAGTGTTGACAGTTTCCTTCTTGGTGCTGGTACCCATGAGGCGCATCGCCTCGGATAGCGCATCGTCGTCGATGTCGATCTGTGTGACGCTCATGAGGCACCTCCGATGTTGGCCTTATACAAGATTAACATACATAGCCAACAAAGGCGGTGACGGTCGCGGCGAGATACCCTGACGCACTCGTCAATCCCGTCGAAGGCCGGGAAGTTCCGGCCTCGCCGGCAGGAGAACCGGTATCGTGCGGTTCGTGCTAGATGGCGAGCTGGTCTTCGTGCCGGGCGAGATTCCCCGGCGAGGCGTGTTCGCGCGCTGGGGGACCGGCTCGGGATCCGCCAAGCTGGAACTGGTATTCCCGCGTGGCGCCCATGATCTGCGCAAGCGCCTGGTCTCGGCCGACTTCATCCCGCTCGGCGAGGCTCTTCCTGCGTTGCTGGCCCTTGGTCCTGACGAGCAGGCCGGGCCGCCGATGCGGCGCAGCGCACGGGTCTGGGCCGCGGCGGCCGCGGCGGGTGTGGGTCTGGTGGCCCGCGGCAGGCTTCTGCCGACAGTCGGCGCTGACGACACGGACGTCTGGCGCGCCGGGCCGCTCGATCCGGCCGACCTAAGCTGGCTGCGTGAACTCGCCGCCGCCTTCCCGCCGGCCGCGCACGCCCTGGCGATTCCCGGCTCGCGTCCGATCCGGCTTCGTTCTCCAGACGCGCTGATCCGCGAACTCTGGGACGCGATCGCCGATATGATCGCACGCTCGCCCGCTGCGCCCAGGACCACCGCGTCGCGCGCGTTCGCCGCCGCTGAGCCGACCCGGGTCAGCGATCTCGCGGAATGGCTCGCCGATACCTCCGACGGCCTGTCGGCTGGGGCACGTCTCGGTCTGCGGATCGAGGCGGTCGCGACGCCGCCCGTCGCCGAGGAGGAGGAGGAGGAGGAGGAGGAGGACTACCCGGGTGCGACGGAGGAGGATCCGGCCGAGGGGCCGGGCGGCTCCGAGGGGGAGGAGGGGCCCGCGCCTGAGTTCCGGCTGGTGCTGCAGTTGCGCAGCAACGCCGACCCGAGCCTGATCGTCGACGCCGCCGCGCTGTGGAGCCAGCCGGAGACGGTACTCTCCAGGTTCGGCTCCCAGGCGGAGACGGACCTGTTGCTGGCGCTGCGGCGCGGCGCGGCGATCTGGCCGCCGCTAGCCCAGGTACTGGAGCAAGCCAGCCCGTCGGTCATTGACCTCGACGATGACGCGGTCACCAGCCTGCTCGGACCGGCGGCCGAGGAACTGGCGGGCACCGGCATCGAGGTGCTCTGGCCGTCCAGCATGGTCGGTGACGGCCTCAAGCTCAGGGCGGTCCCCACGCCGGCGCCGGAAAAGCTGACGGAGGCCGGATTCGGCCTCGCGGCACTGCTGGATTTCCGGTGGCAGCTCACGCTCGATGGCGCGCTGCTCGACGCCGACGAGATCGCCGCCCTGGCCGAGGCGAAACGACCGCTGATCAGGTTGCGGGGCCGCTGGGTGATCCTCGATCCGGCCCTGCTCGACCGGCTGCGCCGCCCGCCGCGGACGCGGATGCGCACGTCCGAAGCACTCGGCGCCGTTCTGGCGGGCTCGGCGGAGATCGACGGCGAGACCGTCGAGGTGGTCGCGGAAGGCCCGCTCGCCGACCTGGCCGCCCGGGTCGCGGGCATCGCGTCCGCTCCGGTGCCACTCGAGCCGCCGCAAGGGCTCGTGGCAACGCTGCGGCCGTACCAGCAGCGAGGACTAACCTGGCTCGCCGCGATGTGCGATACCGGGCTCGGCGGCTGCCTCGCCGATGACATGGGTCTCGGCAAGACGATCCAGGTGATCGCGCTGCACCTGCACCGGCGCGAGGTCAAGGCGGGCCCCACCCTGGTGGTGTGCCCCGCGTCGCTGCTTGGCACCTGGGAGCATGAGGTACGCCGGTTCGCCCCCGAGATCCCGGTCCGCCGCTACCACGGCGGCGGGCGGCACCTGCAGGAGCTGGCTGTCGATGAGGTCGTCCTGGTCACCTACGGCGTAGTGCTGCGTGACTCGGCACGGCTCGCCGAGGTCGGCTGGGGTCTGGTGGTCGCCGACGAGGCGCAGCACGCCAAGAACCCGCTGTCACGGACGGCGCGTGAAATGCGGGCGGTGCCCGCGCCCGCGCGGGTCGCCCTGACCGGAACGCCGGTGGAGAACCGGCTATCGGAACTGTGGTCGATCCTCGACTGGACGACGCCCGGCCTGCTCGGCCACCTGGAGAGCTTCACCCGCCGAGTGGCGGTGCCAGTCGAGCGGTATCGCGACGCCGAGGCGACCGCCAGGTTCGCCGCTCTCATCCGGCCATTCCTGCTGCGGCGCAAGAAGACCGACCCCGGTATCGCCCCCGAACTGCCGCGCAAGACCGAGACGGACCTGTTCGTGCCGCTGACCGCCGAGCAGGTGACCCTGTACGAGGCGATGGTCCGCGAGACGATGGAGGCAATCGAGACTAGGCAGGGCATCGAGCGGGCCGGCCTGGTGTTCAAGCTGCTCACCGCGCTGAAGCAGATCTGCAACCATCCCGCTCAGTACCTCAAGCAGCCGGGACCGCTGGCCGGCCGGTCCGGGAAGCTGGCCGCATTCGACGAGCTGACCGACGTCATCTTGGCAGGCGGCGAATCGATGCTCGTCTTTACCCAGTACACCCAGATGGCGACGCTGCTGCAACAGCACCTCGACGCGCGCGGGATCGGCTCCTTGTTCCTGCACGGCGGGGTTCCCGTGCCGCGCCGCGAGGAACTGGTGGCCCGGTTCCAGGCCGGTCAGGCCCCGGTATTCCTGCTGTCGCTCAAGGCGGGCGGCACCGGCTTGACCCTGACCCGCGCCACCCACGTGCTGCACTACGACCGGTGGTGGAACCCGGCGGTGGAGGATCAGGCCACCGACCGGGCGTACCGGATCGGCCAGGACCGCCCCGTACAGGTGCACCGGCTTATCGCTGAGGGGACGCTCGAAGATCGTATAGCGGCCCTGCTCGAGACCAAACGCGAGCTCGCCAACGCCGTGATCGGTTCTGGCGAGGGCTGGATCGCCGAGCTATCCGACGCCGAGCTCGCCGAGCTCGTTAGCCTGCGAGCCGCCCCGTGAACGACGTGACCGGGACAGGCCCGACGAGTTCCGCGCCGTCGGCCTTCGGCCGGACGTGGTGGGGCCGAGCATGGCTGGAGGCGCTGGAGCAGCGGGCGCAGCTGGACCCTGACCGGCTGCCACGCGGCCGGGACTACGCGCGCTCCGGCGCGGTCGGTGACCTGACCCTCGCGCCGGGAGAGGCACGTGCTCAGGTTCAGGGCCGGAAGACGGAGCCGTACGAGGTCAAGATCCGGGTGCGGCGGTTCACCAATGAGGAATGGGACCGGGTGCTCGCCGCCATCTCAGCCCGGCTCGGCCACGCGGCGGCCCTGCTCGATGGCGAGCTGCCGCCCGAGATCGCCGACGACGCGGCCAGTGCAGGACTTGACCTTCTGCCCGGTGGCGGCGAGCTCGGGCCGCGTTGCAGCTGCCCGGACGAGGCGGACCCCTGCAAGCATTCGGCGGCGACCTGTTACCTCCTCACCGATGCGCTGGACGCTGACCCTTTCACCCTTTTTCTGTTGCGCGGCCGGACCCGAGATCAGGTACTGGCCGGGGTCCGGGCCCGACGGCGCGGCGCAGCGCCGAGTCCGGCGACCTCCGCCGGAGCCGCGGCGGAAGCTCCGGCGGGCGACCAAGCCAAAGCACCGTCGGTGGCCAGCCCGCCGACCACCGACGAGGGCGTGGACGCCAGGGCGGCGTTCGGCTCGCCGGCATCGTCCGAACCGGTTCCAGCCGTGCCGTTGCCGCCCGGGCGGCCTGGTCATCCTGCGGCTCTTCCAGTGGATCCGCCGCCTTGGCGCTCTGGCCTTCGTGATGACCTGCTGGAACTAGCGGCCGATGCGGCCAGTCGGGCCTGGGACATGGCGATGGGCCTGTCCGCCGACGCCGGGCTGACCCTCGACCCTGACGCCGACCTAGCTCGCCGGGCCGCCCGAGCGCTGGGCACGCCGGCGTTCGCTGTGCTCGCGGTGCGCTCTGGGGTCGGTGAACGTGACCTCGCCCGCCATGCGCTGGCCTGGCGACAGGGCGGCATGACCGGCCTGGAATCGCTGCGTGCCGAATGGGATCCGGACGCGGACGATCCGGACGCTTTCGAGCTGCTCGCGGCGGCGCGGGCGGCGCTGCGCACCAAGGCCAATGCGGTGGAAACCATTCGGGGCAACCGGATCACCGCGGGCCGCCTGCAGTTGCGGCTCGGCCGGGACCTGCGCTGGTATCCGTATACACGACCGGACCAGGACTGGGAACCCAGCGGCCCGCCGGATACCGATCCGGCCCGGGCGCTAGCGGACCTCTGACGCCGGCCGCCGGGTCGGCGCGCCTGCCATGTCTGGTGATGCCGAAGCTGGGCTGGCTGCCTTCGGCCACGCGCGGGCCGGTCTAGCGCGGTCTGGACCGTTTTGAGGCGGCTATCGCGGAACTCTACGGGGAGTAGGTGGCTGCCGGGGCCTACCCTGATCAGATGGCCCGCCTCGACGCATGTCTCCTGGACGCCTACGACACCATCGTGCACACCGACTTCAGCGCGCACAGGAATGAGCTGCCGAAGCTGGCGGGCATTTCCGCAGATGCCATGTTCCGGGAGTTCAGCCGGCTCGCGCCTGCGCTGTCCGTCGGCGAGATCTCGATCACCGAGGCCTACGCAGAGATCCTGCGGGCGTGCGGCGTGGAGCCTCGACCTGATCTGGTACGCGCGATGGCGGACAGGAGCCGGGAACTGCTTCTGCTTTCGGGCCGCCTGTTCGACGACGTCCTGCCGTTCCTGCGCACGCTCAAGTCCCGCGGCATCAAGATCGCGATCGTCAGCAACTGCGACGAGAATACGCGCGACCTCCTGGTCGAGCTCGGTGTGGCCGCGCTCGCCGATACCCTAGTCCTGTCGAACGAGGTCGGCGCGGTAAAGCCGGCGGCTCAGATCTACCAGGACGCGCTGGGCGTCCTCGGCGTGACCGCGGGGGCGGCGCTGTTCGTCGACAACAATGCGACGTACTGCGCAGGGGCAACGGCTCTGGGGATCCAGGCGGTGCAGATAGTCCGGAAGGCTCGGGAAGCGGAAGGCGTGGAAGGGACCGCCGTGGTCCGGTCGCTGTCGGAACTCGAGGTCCTGCTGTAGGCGTGGACTTGACCGACTGCTTTCGGCACTCCGCGGAAGAGACTCCCGCCACCTGCGCCTTTCCTCGCCACACGAGTCACCGGGTCGGGGGGGCGCTTATTCGTATAGTTGTGGCACCCTGCACGAGAGGGCGCGTCAGCCAATAAGGTGCGCGTTCTGAGCCTGGGTGCCCGGCAGTCGGGTGCCCGGCAGTCGGGTGCCCGACGGCCGGATGCCTGGCGGCTGCGGTTTCCGTCGGCTGCCCGAGTACCCGCTTGCCGCTCCTCTTCCGCACCCGCAACCCCACCCGCAACGCCGCAGTGCCCGCCAGGGCGCAGATTCCCGTTACCGCGAAGACTTCACAGTCTGCCCGGACGGTAAAGCCTTCGCGATCACGGAAAATCGATTTCCTGTTCTGGCGGCGACAAGCTGCTCTCTACCCGCGAACAACTGCCACACGGCCACGCCCACCGGCCCCGGACCGGCAACTCATTCTCCGGCACGTCCAAAGAGTGTGCAGGCTGCCACAACCATACGTTTCGAGGACGCGCGAGAGGTGACGTGGACGCACCACTGGCCACAGGGTTCACCACGCCCTGCGGTGGACGGGTCAGGGGACGGCTAGGCTAGAGGGTGCGGACCAGGGTGTCGAAGAGGTGGGTGAGCTCGGCGGCTGGGTCCTGGGTGAGGCCGCTGTGGACGGGGCCGGGCTGGACGATGGTGGATCTGGGGGCGGTGAGCCAGCGGAAGCGCTCGCCGAGCGGGCGGCCGGCCAGCGGGCCTTCGGTGCAGGCCTTCTCGAAGCCGGACAGGGCCGAACGGACCGCGTCCACGTCGGCGGCGGGATCGACCGCGAGCAGCCGGGCCACGTCCAGCTCGATCCGGGTGGCCAGGTAGCGGTGGCCACGGGAGTACAGGATCACCCCGGCATTGATGGCCTCGCCTCGCTCGACCCTGGGGACCACCCGGACCAGCGCGTATTCGAAGACCTCGGTCACCACCGGATCACCTCGGGCACGATCGGCGCGCGCTGCCTGAGCTGCTCCACATAGGCGCCGGCACCGCGGTCGCCGAACCATTCCGGCGGGACCAGGCCGGTCACCTGCCGCAGCAGGGGTTCGGTGATCTGGGGCGCGAGCCTCGCATGAGCTTCGGCCAGGTCGGTGGCTCGCTCCCTGAGCACGTGCTCGCTGGCGTCAAAGGGCCGGTTGGGATCGGCGGTCGGCCAGTTGTGGTGGAAGTACAGCGCCGCGCCGTGATCGATGAGCCAGATGTCGCGGTGCCAGACCAGGAGGTTCGGGTTACGCCAGGTGCGATCGACGTTCTGCACGAACGCATCGAACCAGAGCACCTGACTGGCGAAGTCGCGGTCGGCGGTCCAGCCGAGCGGATCGAAGCTAACCGACCCGGGCAGGAAATCCACCCCGAGGTTCAGTCCCTCGCTGGCCCTCAGCAGATCCTGGATCTCCGGGTCGGGCTCGCTGCCCGGAATCCGCGGGTCCAGCTCGGCGAGGACAAGCTCCGGGGTGCGCAGGCCGAGCCGCCGCGCCAGCTCACCGGCGATGATCTCGGCGACAAGAGCGAGGGGGCCCTGCCCGGCGCCACGGAACTTCATCACGTAGGTGCCGAGATTGTCCGCCTCGATCAGGGCGGGCAGCGACCCGCCCTCGCGCAGCGGGATCACGTACCGCGTCACCGTCACAAGTGGGATTGTGGACACGCGAGGAAGACCACCGTTCGGATCGCCCTGGCTCGGTGGGAGTCCGTGAGGATAACCGCCCACGTCGGGAACCACTCGCCATATCCGCGACGTGTTCAAGCATGCGGGCCAGGCTACCGCTCACCCACCCGCAGGGTCGGCAGGCGGGTTATGAACGCCGGGGCCGCCACAGCCGAGCCGGGCATAGTAGTGCCAGGCTGGATGCGGTGAGTTCAGGATGTCTGGGCACGGCGGCTGTCCTGGCGGGCCGTGCCTTCTGCGGTTTTCCCAGTGTTCTCTTATCGCGGTGGCCGCTGCGGGCCTGACGTTACCGGAGGGGTTCAGCCGATGCTGCCCGCAGCCGGGCTGCCGATCCGGCCGCGATCAGGGCTGAGCCGGCAGCCATCCTCGGCCTGCGCCGCTGAACGGCCCGGGCCGTCCGGAGGAGACTGAACAAGACGTTCGGGGCTTCGTTGGCGATCGCGAGCGCCGTCAGCCGCCGCGGGTGGCGCAGGCGCCACGGCACGCCGATGACCATCCACGCTACCGGGGAAACACGGCCGAACCAGCGGAAGAACCGCGATACCCGGCGGGCCGCGGGTGTTTCCGTCCCGGCGGTAGCCGGGGCCTCTGCGGCAAGCTTGCGCAAAAAGTCCCTTCGCTGCCCGTCGTCCATCCCGGCCAGGGCCGCGAGGTTCTTTAGCACCTCGGCCCCCGTCGGCGCTTCGGTGCCAAGGCCCCACGCCACCAGCCCGAAGCCAGCAGCGCCTGCCCACTCCGCCAGGGCCCGCTGCCGGCGGCCGGCGGCCCAGTGCCCGGCCCCGGCGGCAGCCTGGGTGACGACGGGAGCGACAGCGGACACCCATCCGCGCGTCCCCAAGGGCCTGCCCCCGTCCAGAAGGGGCATAAAGGCCCGCCACAGCAGGGCCTCGCTGTCATCACGAGCCATCCCGCCATTGTCGCCCGGGCGACGCGTGCGTGCCAATACGCGCCGCAGGCGCCAGGCCCGTTCACCTGCATAAGGTCGCGAGTCGCAGGAGCGGAAGAAAGTGCCCCGTGAGCGGCCGGCCGCGCGGGTAGCCCAGCTAGATCCGAGTGCGCCCGAGCCCAAGTATCTTAGGGTTCCCGAGGAAGAAACTACGTACGGGCCGTGGGTCTAGCCGATGTCGGCGGGGATACTTTATCGCCAGGCCAGCGACCTTACCCTCAGTGTCAAACGCCACCTTGCCGATTGCTTCACCACGCCCTGCAATCAGAGGGACATCCGCCACGGTGTAATCGCCGTGGCCAGTGGTCGAGGCGAACGCTTATTTTAATCTGGCCGCCCGGTGCGGGCGGCTCATTCAGGGCGGCTGACCGCCTCAGTAAAGGCAAAAGCGTCATAGGGGCAAGTAGATGAACAAACAAACAAGGTCGAAACCCTTTGGGGTGGCGCCACCGCCGTTGTGACGGGAGGGGCGTGGGTGTTGGTGGGGTTTGTGCCGTCATGTACGGCCGGCGCGATCACGGCGATCAATGGCGATGGGCTCAGTTCGAGCACGCGGGCCAGGCTATCGCCCGCGCCTGGTAAGCGGGGCGGATGGGGCGCCGGGGGCCCACAACGCGGGCTCCAGCCCGAACGCCGGGAACAGGTCCGCGTTGAACGTGGTGATCTCCGCGATGACGCCGCCGGTTATCCGCATGACGTCGAGCTTGAACGCACGGAACTCGCCGTCGCCTGGCCGACGCAGGTAGCCGGCCGCGGCCGGCATCCGGTTGGCTGCGACCGCGATCACCCGCCACTCCCCCATTGCGGCCGCGTCGGCCATGAGCGGCCTGATTGCCTCGGGCCCGTCGAAGCGCGCGGGGAACGGCGGCATCGTGATCCGCAGGTCCTGGGCGGCGATCGCGATGGCGGCGTCGGCGTCACACCGTTCGTGCGCCTGGATGAACTGCTCGAGGAGCTCGCGTTCCGCCGCGGTCGGCTCGCGCGCCGACCACTCGGCGCGCCGGGCGGGCAGGTGCGACCGCATCGTCGCCCGGGCCCGCTGCAGGGCGCTGTTGGCCGCCGGGACGCTGGTGCCGAGCACCTCGGCGGTCTCGCTGGCCGGCCAGCCGAGCACGTCGCGGGCGATCAGCGCCGCACGCTGCCGCGGGGGCAGGACCTGCAAGGCCGCCAGGAACGCCAGCGAGATTGTCTCCCGCGCGATGGTCACCGACTCGGGCTGCTCGTCGCTCGGCGCGGCCGCATCGAGAAGCAGGTCCGGATACGGCTGGAGCCACGGAATCTCGGCGAACGACCTCCCGGCCGTTCGGCGTGAGCCGCGCCGCAGCATGTCCAGGCAGACGTTCGTCGCGATCCGGTACAGCCACGCCCGGAAATGCGAACCGCCGTCGAAGCCGGACCGGCCGCGCCATGCGTTCAGGAACGTCTCCTGGACCGCGTCCTCGGCCTCGTCGAAGGAGGCGAGCATCCGGTAGCAGTGGACGTGCAGCTCACGCCGGTGCCGTTCGGTCAGGGCGGCGAACGCGGGCTCGTCACCCGCGATCGCCGCCTTCAGCGTGCGGTCGGTGCTCACGCTCTGGTCAGTGCTCACGCGCAACCTCCGTAGGCCAGATCAGCCGGTCGCCGATTCTCACCCGTGTAACGGAGGTCCGGGAGAAACTCATCGGTGCCGCGATGAGATCACCTGGCCTATGTTCCCAGATGCAGCCAGGCCCCCGGAGGGGTGTCAGCCGCTCGCGGCGGGGGTCGGTCCGTTTCTCCGGACGCTATGGTCACAGACCAAACTCCGAACGGCGGTCGGCCGGGACCAGGTCGGCATATTCCCGGTGGCCGGCGATCCAGCTCCGCACGAACGGACAGTAGGGCAAGACCCTCAGGTTCCGGTCCCGGGCTGCCTCCAGAGCCGACCGGGCGAGGCGCCCGGCTAGGCCGTGACCGCGGAAACGGTCTTCGGTTTCGGTATGGGTGAAGGCGATCTCGTCGCCGCTCAGGTAGTACTCGACGAAACCGGCAAGCTCACCGTCCGCGCGGATCTCGAACCGCGACTGCTCCTGATCGTCGGCGATCTGTGGGTCCATCCCACCTCCAGCCCCCATAGGCTATCCGCCCATAACCGGACGTGCTTGGCGGCGTGCTGGCTGGGAGGAGGGCCAGCCAGCCCGCGGCCGTCCATCAGCTCGCTTCCGTGGCGTAGACGACGATGTTGCTCAGGTAGTGATTGGTGGCGTAATCGAACGCTCCGCCACAGGTAATGAGACGCAGCTCCGCGTCGGGAGTGGGGCCGTAAACAGCCCTCGTCGGAAACTGGTCCTTCAGGTACTGCTGGACCGTGGTCACCAGGAACTTCACCAAGGTTCCGTCGGCCCGCCGGACGAAGACCTGATCACCCTTGCGCAGCTCGGACAGCCGGAAGAACACCCCGGGACCGCTGACCGAGTCAATGTGCCCGACGATGATGGCCGATCCGATCGCCCCCGGCCGCGGGCTCCCGGTATACCAGCCCGCGACCGAGGTCGTGGCCGGCACCTGCAGCGAACCGTCGGACGTCAGGCCGAGCGTGATCAGCTTGGTGGTGACGCCGATCAGCGGAATAGTGAGTGACGCCGGGGCGGCCACGGGACCCGGAGCTGCCGACTGCGGCGCGGCCACGATCGGACCGGTCGGCGCGGGCAGTGCCCCCACTCCGGCCGCAACCGGCCGCATCGCCGGGGTGGAGTGCCTCGTCAGCAGCAAGCCGGCCGTCCCGGCCGCGATCACGACCAGGCCGGCCGCGAAAATGATCGCGGCCGGCCTGCGAAACGACATTCCTCAGACCTCAGAGTGCAGCTGACGCCGTAGTCCGCGGCGGCGCAGCCTCAGCCCGCCGGTCAGGGCGAGCAGAGAGCCGGCTCCGATGAGCGCCGCCCACGGCACCGGCGATCCCGGACCGTGCCCCGCGGTGCCGCCGAATCCCGTCGTGACGCCCCCCGCGGGTGGCAGGCCGGCCCCGGCCGCGTCCTCCAGGTTGAGTATTTCAAGGCCGTTGGATCCGTCGAGGACTACCTCCGTGTGAACGGTGCCGGCGACGAGCGTCACGGGCAGGCTCGTCTTGTCGCTGCTCCCGATCGCGGCCATGGTCCAGGTGCCTGGCGGGATGGGCGCGTAGGAAGTCACCGAGCCGAACGCCGCCTTGGACGCAAGGGTTCCGCCGCAGCTACAGGTAAACTTCACCGTCTGCTGCTTCAGGGAGGCCTGGATCACCCGGACCAGGGACTTACCTGACGGCGGGGTCAGTTCATCGTCCAGGACCACGAGCCGCAGGCCCGACTCGGGTCCCATGCCCGCCACCGTGTAGGCGCGGTCGGCCGCGATGGTCACGCTGGTGGACAGCACAGGCGCGCTCGTGGCCGAAGCACCTGCGGCCCGCATCGCGACGCTGTAGTCACCGGCGGATACGGCCTCGTAGGGTGATACCGTGCCGTAGGTGACATGGTGAAGGACGATCTGGGCGTTGGAATTGCCAAACGAATACAGGTATACGTCTACGGCCGGCGTGTTCGGAGACAGGTGAGCCAGCCTGATCCACCCGGTACCCGTGGCGGCCGAGGACGCGTGAGCAGCGACGGCAGCCGGAACCCCGAGCAGCAGGGCCACAGCGGCCAGCAGCATCGTGATGTGTCTTATTGTGCGCGGAAATCTCATGTTGATGCCTCCCCAAGCTGAAAAACTCTAGATGCCACCTATGTCCATGGGACCGGGGGCGTCGTACTGTATGGCAACCACTCGGAGACCGCCGACGCTGGCTAGCTTCTTGTCCGCGGGCGCGAAGTTGCCTTGCTGCGCATCCAGGATCTGGAGTATCGCCGACAGGCTAGCCGGGTTGGCGGCACCGATTTCAACACCGCGCAGCGGAAGAGCATTACCCTCACCTGGCGACTTGGCACCGAATGCTACCAGTTTCACTGCTATTCCGTGCGCAAGTTGTGCAAGCGTTACAAGCAAGCGCGGGTCGACTTGGCCGGCCAGAAGTTCGGTGCGGGTGGCCGCATTGACCTGGATATTGTTGTTCTTCAGCAGCAGACTGCCCGCGGTAATGCGGTCTTGGCGATCCTTTGCAAGCTGGGCGGTGAAGACGGCCGCGCCGTCCGGCGCGATATAGCGGACAACAACCTGCTCGGGACCCGAACCGAAGCTCGCGAGCACCTGGGGCGCGTAGACGGTGGCGAGCCGGAGGCCGAATTGGCTCTGGATGGCGGGCGTCGCGATCACCACCTCAGAGCCCAGCGGATCGGGGGCCGTCGGCGACAAGACCATAAGCTGTCCTGAGGGGAAGCCGCTGTCTTGCACCTCACCGCACATCTCGAGGTCACACGACACGATCTCGCTGGTGCTCACCTGCGAGGCGACCCACTTCGCCGCCGCCAGCCGGTTGTCCGCGGCTTGCTGCAGCAGAATCAGGCTCTGTGCCGTGGCGGTGGACCGCGGTCTCGGCGACGCCTGCAGGTTCGTCCCCGTGAAGGCAAGCGTTATGCCGGCCCCGAGGGCCATAGCCGCAAGCGCGCTCAGCAGCGCGACAAGCCGGCGGCGGGTGCTTGCCGGACGCTGACTGACGACGTGGTGGCGTTCCAGCCACAGACGCACCGTGGTGCTCGCGACCTTCGGCCACGATGGCTCTGACCGCGGTTCTGGCGGTTGACTAAGCGTTCCCGGTGCGCGTCGCTCAATCTCCTGGCTCATCTCCGCTCCCCCACGGTCCCGCAAGCGGGCGGGGCCGTCTATCAAGCTGTACGATCATACGCTCTCCTCCTATTTCCGCCAATACCACCATTAACAGGCCACTACCGCCTTGAAGTTCGCGCTCATCACCTCGCCGGAACACAGAAAGATCTCTCAACTCATTTGCTTTGGCGCATAGTCGGGGAACTGAAAGCTCACATCTCGCACTGAGCTCGGCATAGCGGCGAGTCTCCCCGATGCCCCTATCCGAAGTAACGGGCCGAGGCGTCTGGGCGGGCTAGGCGATGCAGGGCGGCCAGGACGCACCCGAAGGCCGGATCAGCGCCCAGCAGGACCGACGGGACTGAGGGTCGGAGTCGGCGGGTCGGGCTCAGCGGGCAGGATCTGGTCGCGGAGCGCGGCCCACTGGAGGGAATGCCGGATGCCGTCGGTGACGTCGTACCGCGACCGCCAGCCAAGCAGGCGCTCCGCGCGATCGATACGCGTATAGGCCCCGACGGTGTCACCTGGCCGCCGTTCGACATCCTGGGCCTCGACCCGGCGATCGGCCACGCGGTTAAACGCGTCGAGAAGCTCCCGGACCGTGGTACCGGCTCCGGTGCCCAGATTGATGGCCGTAGCCGACCCGGGCAGCGCCTCGAATCGGGTCACGGCGATCACGTGCGCGGCGGCCAGGTCCCAGACATGGACATAGTCCCTGATGCCCGAGCCGTCGCGGGTTGGCCAGTCAGTTCCGGTGATCAGGAACGGCACGCCTTCTTCGTACGCCTGAATCATCTTGCCGAGGGCATGAGTCGGCCGCCGCAACTGCAGGCCGGTGCGCATCTTAGGATCCGCGCCGATCGGGTTGAAGTACCGCAGGGACAGCACGCGGATGAGTCCGGTGGCGGCGATATCGGCGAACATCGCCTCGCACACCGCTTTGGTCCGGGCGTACGGACTCTGCGGGTCGACGGCCGAGCCCTCGTCAACGGTGAGGTCATCGCGGGCGCGGTAGATCGCGGCCGACGAGCTGAAGATCAGCCGACGGCAGCCGTTGCGAAGCAGGTGGGTGACGAAATCCAGGCTCTTCGTCACGTTCGCCCGGTAGTACCCGACCGGATCAGCCACCGAGTCCGGGACCACGATCAGGGCCGCGCAGTGGATAACGGCGCTGATGTCCGGATGTTCGGCGAAGACGCGGTCGATCAGCGGGCCGTCCGCGATATCACCCTGGTAGAACTCATGGCCGACCGCGAACTCGCGCCTGCCCGTCACCAGGCTATCCAGAACCACCGGGCTGATTCCCGCGTCGGACAAAGCCGATGCGATCGTGCTGCCGATGTAGCCTGCGCCCCCCGCGATCAAGACCTTCATCCTGGGAGCCTACCCGCTGTCCGGCCTGCGTGACTCTGAGCCGGCGCCGGGGCCGAGGATCTGCACGGCGCGCTCCCGCATCTCCACCTTGCGCACCTTGCCGGTCACCGTCATCGGGAAGTCGTCGACGATGTGCACATACCGCGGGATCTTGTAGTGCGCCAGCTTTCCACGGCAGAACGCCCGCAACGACTCGGCGGTCAGCGGTGCGGCACCGGGCCGCAGGCGCACCCAGACCATGAGCTCCTCACCGTATTTAGTATCCGGAACGCCAATGACGTGGGCGTCGAGGATGTCTGGGTGGGTGTAGAGGAATTCCTCGATCTCACGCGGGTATACGTTCTCGCCGCCGCGGATCACCATGTCCTTGATCCGCCCGGTAATGGCGAGATACCCGTCGTCATCCATGACCGCCAGGTCACCGGTGTGCATCCAGTGCGCGGAATCGATCGCCTCGGCTGTCTGATCCGGCTGTTCCCAGTAGCCGAGCATGACCGAATATCCTCGCGTGCACAGCTCGCCGGGTGTGCCCCGAGGCACGGTACGGCCAGTCGCCGGGTCGATGACCTTGACCTCGAGGTGCGGCCCGACCCGGCCCACGGTGGACACGCGACGATCGAGCGAGTCGTCGGCGCGGGTCTGCGTGGATACCGGCGAGGTCTCGGTCATGCCGTAGCAGATCGCCACCTCGGTCATCGACATCCGCCCGATGACCTGCTTCATCACCTCGACCGGGCAGGGCGAGCCTGCCATGATGCCGGTACGCAGGCTGGACAGGTCGTAGCCGGCGAAATCAGCCAAGGACAGTTCCGCGATGAACATCGTGGGCACCCCATACAGCGAGGTGCAACGTTCGTCTTGCACGGCTTGCAGGGTCGCGGCCGGATCGAAGGCCGGCGCGGGCAGGACCATGCAAGCCCCGTGGGTGGTCGCCGCGAGGTTGCCCATGACCATCCCGAAGCAGTGGTAGAGCGGTACCGGGATGCAGATCCGGTCGGCTTCCGTGTAGTGGCACAGCTCGCCGACGAAGAATCCGTTGTTGAGGATGTTGTGGTGCGAGAGCGTCGCACCCTTCGGGAAGCCCGTGGTACCCGACGTGTACTGGACGTTGATGGGATCGTCGATGTCCAGCTCAATGTGGTCAAGCACCTCGCGATCGCCGCGGCGCCCGCTTTCAAGTAGCGCCTGCCACTCCTGGCTGCCGAGCAGGAAGACGTCCGACAGGCCAGGACAGCGCGGCCGCACCTCGACGATCATCGCGGCGTAGTCGGAGGTTTTCAGCTTCCCGGCCGCGATCAGCAGCCTGGTACCGGACTGGTTCAACACGAATTCAAGCTCGCTGGTGCGGTAGGACGGGTTGATGTTTACCAAGATCGCACCGATCTTGGCGGTGGCGTACTGGGTAAGCGTCCATTCCGCACAGTTCGGCGCCCAGATGCCGACCCGGTCCCCCTTGCCGACGCCCATCTCGAACAGGCCGAGCGCGAGTGCGTCGACGTCGGCGGCGAGTTCCGCATAGGTCCAGCGCCGCCCCGCCGCCCGGTCCACGAGCGCCTCACGGTCCCCGAACGCACGTACCGTGGCGTCGAAGTTGCCGCCGATCGTGTCGCCAAGGAGCGCCGTGGCGGATTCTCCCGACGAGTAACCAGGTATACCAGACATGGTCAGCTCACCTCCTAAGCCTTGGTTTAGCTGGTAACACCGTCAATGTCCACCATGGCATGGTTTGCCGGCCGGCCTTTATCCGCGACCTGACCTCATACGCTCGGCTTGACAGCTGATAATAGGTTTTATAAACGGGCGGCCCTGGATATAACCGCCGGGGCCGTGGAGGGTGAAGATGCGACTCCGGCTGCTTAACGTTCCTGTGGACGGCGGCGATCTGCGGGTGCTCCTGTGGGGCACGGGCAGGCGCATTGCGGTTGCCGTTCACGGGATAACCGCTTCAGGCATGTCATGGCAGGCGGTGGCGCGCCACATGCCCCCTGACTGGACGCTGGCCGCTCCTGACCTGCGTGGTCGTGGCTACAGCAGCGACCTGCCCGGGCCCTACGGACTGGATCGGCACGCCAGGGACGTGGCGGCCGTCCTGAAGCATTTCGGCGGCCGTGCGGTGCTCGCCGGGCATTCAATGGGCGCATACGTCGCCCTGCTAACCCGCGACGCGCACCCGGAGCTTGTGCGGCGGCTCGTCCTGGTAGACGGCGGCCTGCCGCTGCCGCTGCCAGAAGGAATTGATCCCGACGCCGTGTTGGACGCGACCTTGGGTCCGGCGATTACCCGGTTGCGGCAGACCTACCCTGACACCGAGGCCTACCTGGACTTCTGGCGGGCGCATCCGGCGCTGGCCGAGCACTGGACCGCCGACGTCGAGGCCTATGCGCGCTATGACCTCACCGGCCAGGAAGGCCACCTGCATTCGCGTGCCGCCGAGGACGCGGTCCGCGCCGACAGCCGCGATGTGCTCTCGGAAAAGCCGTTCGCGGACGCACTCGGCCGCCTGACCCGGCCGACGCCGCTGCTGACAGCCCCAGCGGGGTTTTTCGGCGCGCCGCCGGGCTTGCTGCCGCCCGAGGTGGTCGCGGCGTGGCAGGAACGAGTCCCGGCACTGCGGCCGCAGACGGTACCCGGGGTGAATCACTACACGATCCTGTTCGACCGGGAGGCCGCCGCGGCCGTATCCCAGGCGATCAGGGCGGCCGCGCTATAAGGCACCATGGAATCATGACCCAGCTGACCGAGGCGAGAACGGCCGGATCGTTCGGGCTGATGGTTGATCTTGTTACCTCCGGCGGAGTGCTCATCCTGAGCGGAGCCGGGCTGTCCACCGAGTCAGGCATCCCGGATTACCGCGGGCCGACCGGCCTGGCCAGGCAGGCTTCCGGGGCATCGCCGATGACCTACCAGACCTTCACCGGGAGCGCCGCCGCCAGGCGCAGGTACTGGGCCCGCAGCTACCTCGGCTGGCGGCACATCGTCCGGGCGGTGCCGAACCATGGTCATCGTGCCGTCGCGGAACTCGGCCGTCGCGGGCTGCTGACCGGGATCATCACCCAGAATGTGGACGGCCTGCACCAGGCGGCAGGCGCGTCCGGGGTGACCGAGCTGCACGGCAGCTTGCACGG
The DNA here is from genome assembly GCA_963758795.1 of uncultured Actinomycetes bacterium. GTDB lineage: Bacteria > Actinomycetota > Actinomycetes > Streptosporangiales > Streptosporangiaceae > Palsa-504. The sequence goes on along the minus strand of CAVWXG010000012.1, from coordinate 471,607 downwards.
CGTCCTTTGCCTGTCATGCGGGCAGCGGACGTCGCGCACCGAACTCGACCGGCGGCTCGCGGCCGCCAATCCCGGCTGGGACGCGGAGACGGCGACCGTGGTCAATCCGGACGGCGACGCCGTGCTCGCGGCCGAAGCAACCGAGTCCTTCCAGGTCGTCGGCTGTTCCGCGTGCCAGGGCGTGCTCAAGCCGGACGTGGTTTTCTTCGGCGAGAATGTCCCAAGGCCGCGGACCGAAACCTGCTATGCGCTGGTAGAAAGAGCCCGCGCCCTGGTCGTTCTGGGTTCCTCGCTGACCGTGATGTCCGGGTTCCGTTACGTCCGGCACGCCGCCACCTTGCAGCGGCCCATCGTGATCGTGAACCAGGGGGCCACCCGCGGTGACCGGTACGCCGTCGCAACCCTCGACGCTCCGCTCGGGCCGACCTTGAGCGCGCTTGCCGACCAGCTTGACCCGCGACGATGACAAACCGCGTCTGAGTTCTGGGGTAAGCCGAGGGCGCGGGGGTGGGAGGATGCGTAGACCTCGCGTAGCCGGTCGACCGTGATCAGGGTGTAAACCTGCGTGGTCGTGACGGAGGCATGCCCGAGGAGTTCCTGGACTACCCTGATGTCGGCCCCGCCGTCCAGCATGTGCGTGGCGAACGAGTGCCGCAGGGTATGCGGTGACACGTCGGTCCCAGGGTTCAGGCCCGCGCGGCCGGCAGCGGCGTGCAGCACCCCCCAGGCGCCCTGCCGGGTCAGGCGCCCGCCGCGGGCGTTGAGGAAGACCGCCGGGGTGCCCCGCAGCGACGCCCGGGCGAGGGCGGGCCGGGCCCGGACCAGGTAGGCCTCCACGGCGCGCACGGCGTAGCTTCCCACCGGCACCACCCGCTGCTTGCCGCCCTTGCCGACCAGCCGCACCATAGGGTCTTCGGAGTCCAGCTGGAGCTCGTCGATATCAAGGCCGGTCGCCTCGGAGATCCGGGCCCCGGTCCCGTAGAGGAACTCGAGCAGGGCCCGGTCCCGGAGCTGGCGAGGGTCAACACCGGCCGCGGCACCGGGGGTAGGCGCACGACCTGGGGTAGCGGCGGCGGCGGGACTAAAGGTCAGGGCGGGGCCGGGCGAGACATCCGGGCTGCGGCAGGGGGAGGCATCCGGGGAGGGGCCAGCCGCGGCGAGCAGGCGTTCGATCTCGGTGAGGGTGATCGCCCTCGGCAGCCGCTTAGGCGGCGTGGGCGGCGCGACGTCACGCGCGGGGTCCAGTTCGGCCAGACCTTGCGCGACCGCGAACGCGTGCAGCCCCCGGACCGCGATCACGGCCCGGGCGGCCGAACTGACCGCCAGCGCCGCGTGCTCCTCATCGCCCTCCCGCAGCGAGGCGAGGAACTCCGCCACGTCGGCGGCGGTGACATCACCCAGCCTGGTCGTGCCGTGGCCGGCCAGCACCGAAACGTACCGGAGCAGGTCCCGCCGGTAGGACTCGACCGTGTTCGCCGCCAGCCCGCGCTCCACCACCAGGTACTGCAGGTAGCCGCGCACGGCGTCCGCCAGCGTCTGGGTCATCTGCTCGCTGACGCCGGGTCAGTCAAGGACTTCGCTGGACGGGGTGTAGGGCAGCGCGTGAGCCTCGGCGACCGGCTGGCAGGTCAGCGAGCCCGCGTGGGTAGACAGGCCCAGGGCCAGGGCCGGATCGCTGCGGAGTGCCTCACGCCAGCCTCGGTTCGCCATCTCGACCACGTAGGGCAGCGTGACGTTGGTCAGCGCGTACGTCGATGTATGCGGGACCGCGCCCGGCATGTTCGCCACGCAGTAGAACAGCGCGTCATGCACCCGGAAGGTGGGGTCCGCGTGCGTGGTCGGCCGCGACCCCTCGAAGCAGCCGCCCTGGTCGATCGCGATGTCGACCAGGACCGCGCCCGGCTTCATCCGAGCCACCAACTCGTCGGTGACCAGCTTGGGGGCCTTGGCGCCCGGCACGAGCACCGCGCCGATCACCAGGTCCGCGTCGATGACCGCGCGCTCGATCTCGTAGGCGTTGGACGCGACCGTCTGGCAGTGCCCCTGGTAGATGGCGTCGGCCTGGCGGAGCCTGGCCACGTTCCGGTCCACCAGCAGCACCTCGGCCTGCATGCCGAGGGCGATCGCGGCCGCGTTCATGCCGGAGACACCCGCGCCGAGCACCACCACCTTGGCCGCGTACACGCCCGACACCCCGCCCATCAGCACCCCGCGCCCGCCGCCGTCACGCTGCAGGTGATGCGCGCCCACCTGCGGCGCCATCCGGCCCGCGACTTCGGACATCGGGGCGAGCAGCGGCAGCGACCCGTCGGGCAGCTGGACCGTCTCGTACGCGATCGAGGTGACGCCCGAGGTGAGCAGCGCGTCGGTGCAGGCCTTCGAGGCGGCCAGGTGCAGGTAGGTGAAAAGGACCTGATCCGAGCGCATGCGGTGGTACTCCTCCGCGATCGGCTCCTTGACCTTGAGGATCATGTCTCCCTCGGCCCACACGTCATCCGCGGTCGGCAGGATCTTCGCCCCGGCCGTAGCGAAGTCCTCGTCCGGAAGGGACGAGCCGTCCCCCGCCCCGGCCTCGATGACCACCTGATGGCCGCCGCGGACCAGCTCGTGCACGCCGGCGGGCGTAATCGCGACCCGGTACTCGTGGTTCTTGATTTCCCTGGGTATTCCAACCTTCATGGCGGTCCTTCCTGGCTGGGGAGCGTCATTGCTCCTCGGGTGCATCTGCCGGCCGAAGCTGGTCATAACCCTTTGACCTAGAAGCATAAGCCGCCATGATCCCCAGGGCCGCCGGCCCGTTGTGCAGCTGGCCGGCGAAAACCTTGCGGACCGCCTCGTCCAGCGGCAACCAGGCCGGCAGTATGGAAGCTTCCTCGTGCTCGGGGACGAAGTCACGTTCGGCTTCCGGGATGGGTTCCGGGTCCCGGGCGAGAAAGATGCGAAGGCGCTCGGTGCTGTAGCCCGGCGAGGAATAGTAATCGGCGAGCACCCGCCAGTCGCGGGCCCGGTAGCCTGCCTCCTCCGCCAGCTCCCGCTGCGCGGTGGCCCACGGCGCCTCCCCGCGGACGTCCCGCAGGCCGGCCGGGATCTCCCAGAGCAGCTGGCCGACCGGATGACGATACTGCCGGATCAGCAGGATCTGATCCGCGCCATCCAGGGTCAGCACGGCCACGGCACCGGGATGAAGCACCACGTCCCGTTCTGCTATGTGATTGTCGGGCATCCGGACCTTATCGGCGCGTACGGTGATCAGCCGGCTACGGAGAAGCTCCACTGAGGAGGCCACGGGCCATCGCTCGGCCACATCCGCCACGTTCATGCGCTGGCCGCGGCCCGGGCGCCGACGGCCGAGCTGGCGGCCTTGGAGCGCGCCAGGGCGGCCGCGATCAGCCCGCTGAACAGCGGATGCGGCCGGGTCGGGCGGGACAGGAACTCCGGATGCGCTTGCGTTCCGACGAAGAACGGATGCCCGGCCAGCTCGGCGAACTCCACCAGGTGCCCGTCCGGCGAGAGGCCGGAGAAAACCAGCCCGGCCTGCTCAAGCACGGCGCGGTAACTGTTGTTGACTTCGTACCTGTGCCGGTGCCGCTCATCAGCGGTGGTGCTTTCGTACAGCTCCTCGACCCTCGTGCCCGGACGGAGCGAGGCCGGGTACAGGCCCAGGCGCATAGTCCCGCCCATGTCCCGCTCCCCCGCCACTACGTCTTCCTGGTCGGCCATGGTGGCGATCACCGGGTACGGGGTGTCCGGGTTGAACTCGGTGCTGTCGGCTTCGGCCAGCCCGGCCAGGTCGCGGGCCACCTCGATGACCATGCACTGCAGGCCAAGGCAGAGCCCGAGGATCGGGATGCCGTGCTCGCGCGCGTACCGGATCGCGCCGATCTTTCCCTCGATGCCGCGGACCCCGAAACCGCCCGGGATCAGCACCCCGTCGACCCCTTCGAGCTCGCTGGCGGCGCCTTCCGGTTCCTCGCAGGCGTCGCTGATCACCCAGCGGATATTCACCTGCGCGTCGTTGGCGAAGCCGCCCGCCTTAAGCGCCTCGGCCGGGGACAGATAGGCGTCGGGCAGGTCCACGTACTTGCCGACCAGAGCGATCGTGATGCTGTGGGCCGGCCGGTGCACCCGGCGCAGCAGGTCGTCCCACTCACTCCAGTCCACGTCCCGGAACGGCAGGCCGAGCCTGCGCACGACGTAGGCGTCCAGTCCCTCGGCGTGCAACACCTTCGGGATGTCGTAGATGGACGGCGCGTCGGGCGCGGAGACCACGGCCTCCTCGTCCACGTCGCACATCAGGCTTATCTTGCGTTTCAGGCCGGCGTTGATCGGGCGGTCGGACCGAGCCACGATCGCGTCCGGCTGAATGCCGATGCTGCGCAGCGCGGCCACCGAGTGCTGGGTCGGCTTGGTCTTCAGCTCACCGGAGGGACCGATGTACGGCAGCAGGCTGACGTGCAGGAAGAAACATCGGTCCCGGCCTATCTCGTGCCTGATCTGGCGGATAGCCTCCAGGAACGGCTGCGACTCGATGTCACCGACGGTCCCGCCCACCTCGGTGATCACCACGTCGACGTCGTCGCCGGCCATCTGCAGGATGCGTGACTTGATCTCGTTGGTGATGTGCGGGATCACCTGCACGGTGTCGCCGAGGTACGCGCCGCGGCGTTCGTTCGCGATCACCGTGGAGTAGATCTGGCCGGTGGTGACGTTGGCCTCGCCCTGCAGGTTGGTGTCGAGGAAACGCTCGTAGTGGCCGACGTCGAGGTCGGTTTCGGTCCCGTCGTCGGTCACGAACACCTCGCCGTGCTGGAAGGGGTTCATCGTGCCCGGGTCGACGTTAAGGTACGGGTCTAGCTTCTGCATCGTGACCCGCAGGCCCCTGAGCTTCAGCAGGCGGCCGAGGCTGGACGCGGTCAGTCCCTTGCCGAGGCTGGAGGCAACGCCTCCGGTGACAAAGAGATGTCTGGTTTGCGCAGGCCGTGAATAAAGTGATGAGGCGGCCACTATGAGGCTCCCGTGGTGTCCGGTAGGGCGGTGTCCGGTAGGGCGGTGTCCGGTAGGGCGAGGAAAAACTACAGGTCCACGGACCACCAGAATAACAGGCCGCAGGCGGCTGGCCCGGCATTTGCACCTCGATGGGCCACCGCGTCGGCCCTGGCGACATCTTCTTCGTGATGGGCCTCCCCGAATCTGGCCAGCATGACGGCGGAGGCGACGGCGATGAAGAACCCTCCCCAGGCCACCGCGGCAAGTCCGCGACGGGTCTGGTCGCCGAGGAAGATGACGCCGATGACGGCGGGCGGGATGGTCTCGCTCAGCACGACGGCCGCCGTGGCGACCGTCACGCTGCCGCTTTCCAGAGCGGTGGCGTAGAACATGAACGAGATGATGCCGGCCGCGGCGACCGCGTAGGCGGCCGGGTCACGGGCGAGCTCGACCGGCGAGAAGCCGTTAAGGACCCGGGCGGCGATGCTCAGCACCCCGTAGCCGAAACCGGCCGTCATGCCGAGCGCGGTGGTCCGGAGCGGCTCGTTGAGCTTGGCCGCGGCCAAGCCGACCAGGGCGAGTCCCGCGATCGCCACGATAAGCGCCAGCTTGAACACCGCGCCTACCTGCGCGGCGCCCTCCGCGCCGGCCGAGGAACCGAGCAGGCCCACGCCCGCCACCACGCCCAGGACCGCCATCCACTCCCGCAAGGCCAGGGTCACGCCGATCACCCACGAGGCCACCACCGCCGTCACCGCGAGGTTCGCCGCCACGAAAGCCTGCACCGCGAACAGCGGGAGTCGCTGGAGCGCGATGAGCTGGGCGACGAACCCAAGGGCGTCCAGGCAGATGCTCGCCACGAACCGCCACTGGTGCAGCAGTCGTACCACCAGTCCGGGATCGACGCCCCCGGAGGCATCGAGCGCCGACTTATGGCTGGCCGCGCGTACCGCGACCGCCTGTATCACCGAGGCGATGCCGTAGAACAACGCCGCGACGATAGCCGCGATCAGGCTGACTAGCACTTCACACCTCCCCCGGCTTCTCCGCTAGCCGACTACCCACGCCCGTTTACCCACGTTCCGTCATCTCTGTCCACCGTCTTTGTCCACGTTCCCGCCGTCGAGAAGCCATAACGTGGCCGAGTCTCTTTTCTGAGGCAACCATAAGGAGAACCTCAGCATTCCGGCTAGTGCATGAACTATCCTGCCGGACCACGGTTAACGGAGCGCGACCGCCGGGCGCGCCTGGAAGCCGGTCCACAGCGGCCGGTATCCCATCCGGCTCCAGAACGGCGCGGACAGCGGGTTCATCTGCGCGTAGTGCAGCAGCGTGATCGAGATGCCGCGTGCGTCGAGCTCGTCATGAGCGCGCTTGACCAGCGCCGCGCCGAGTCCGCCGCCGCGCTCGTCCGGCCTCACGAACATGCTCTGCAGGTACGCCGTCGAGCCCGGGCCTGTCATGCCCTCGATCCATGCCGATTCATCCGGCGGCAGGACGTGGACCAGCCCGATGAGCTGCCCGCTCCGCTCGGCCACCCAGACCCAGGCCTGCCGCCTGGCCAGTGCCTTACGGGTCGCTTCACGAACGAGCGTCTCGGTGGCCGGGCGCAGGATGGCCGCGCCGAAGTGCGCGTCGAACCGGATTACGCCCATCTCCAGCTCGGTCACGGCATCGAGATCATCCGGTCCTGCCTCGCGGATGACCACATCGGCGGGCGTGTCGACAACCAGCATGGCGCGCCCAGCGGGGCGCACCGCGATCACCGTTATCGCCTGCATCCCGTGCTTGAGCAGGGCATTGACTCCGCTGATGTCACGCGAGGGCCATTCGATCATCGCCGCCGCGTCCTCGTTGTCTGCCTCCGGTAGGCCAGCCAGGTGGTCGTGCCACTGCCCGAGCAGTTCATCAAGGGCCGCGTGGGTGTCCGGCTCGCGTAGCCGCGGGGTCAGGACGAGCCTGGTGGCCGTGCCCCAGACCTGGTCCAGGGCGTCGGGCGGGACGTGCTGATGACGGCAGACGCCGAACCCGGCCGGGCGGCCATTGTCCCCGGTGACCACCAATGGCACCGCGCAGCCTTCCGGGAGGCCGCGGGGCACGGGAAGCATCGGGTCGAGATCACGCCAGCGCCTGCCCATCGCCTCATTGATGTCATCCATCACGTCGCAAGTCACCCAGGACACTCGTCTTGCCTCCGTCACTTCGCGACCGCTAGCCGCATCAGCCCGTTGCGCCGCATCGTCCCCCGGGCTCTCCTGGCCCTGTCTGTACGGCCCCGGACTAGATCCCGGCGATTAATGCTGATTGAAAGCGTTTCACCCGCAAGTACCCGGCTATGTCTCAGTGACTTCTGGGAGATCATAACTTGAAAGTGACAGTAGTTGCGCCGAACCGTCCGGATCGATGGCAGGCTCGGTTAGACGCCGGCGGCGTGCATGCCGCGGAGCTCTTGCTTGAGCTCGCGGATTTCGTCGCGGAGGCGGGCGGCGACCTCGAAATGGAGCTCGGCAGCAGCGGCGTGCATCTGCTCGGTCAGCTCGGTGATCAGGCCGACGAGCTCCTCGCGGGCGACGCTGCCGTTCCCGGCGGGTGCGTCCGCGCCGCGGCCGACGGCGGCCTGAGCGGCGCGGGCGCGCGACGACAGGCCGGGCACCGGGGCCTTGCCCCGCGATTGCTGGCGGCCGCCACCGCCGATCAGCTGCTCAGTGTCGGCGTCCTCGCGGACGATCTGGTCCAGGATGTCGGCGATCCGCTTGCGCAGCGGCTGCGGGTTGATGCCGTGCTCGGTGTTGTAGGCAACCTGCTTCTCCCGGCGCCGGTTAGTCTCGTCGATGGCGCGCCGCATGGATGGCGTGATCGTGTCCGCGTACATATGGACCTGGCCGGACACGTTCCTGGCCGCGCGGCCGATGGTCTGGATCAGTGCGCTGCCGGAGCGCAGGAAGCCTTCCTTGTCCGCGTCCAGGATTGCGACCAGCGACACCTCGGGCAGGTCGAGTCCCTCGCGGAGCAGGTTAATGCCGACCAGCACGTCGTACTCGCCGACCCTCAGCTCGCGCAGCAGCTCCACCCGGCGCAGCGTGTCCACCTCGCTGTGCAGGTACCTGGCCCGGACCCCGTTCTCAAGCAGGTAGTCGGTCAGGTCCTCGGACATCCGCTTGGTGAGCGTGGTGACGAGCACCCGCTCGTCGCGCTCAGCCCGCAGCCTGATCTCGTGCAGCAGGTCGTCGATCTGGCCCTTGGTCGGCTTGATGACGACCTCCGGGTCGACCAGCCCGGTCGGCCGGATCACCTGCTCGACCACGTCGCCGCCGACGCGCTGCAGTTCGTAGGGCCCCGGAGTAGCCGACAGGTAAATGGTCTGCCCGATCCGGTCGAGGAACTCATCCCAGGTCAGCGGCCTGTTGTCGATAGCGCTCGGCAGCCGGAAGCCATGCTCGACCAGGACCCGCTTGCGGGACACGTCCCCCTCGTACATGGCACCGATCTGCGGCACCGTGACGTGCGACTCGTCGATCACCAGGAGGAAGTCCTCGGGGAAGTAGTCGAGCAGCGTGTTCGGCGGGCTGCCCGCCTCGCGGCCGTCGATGTGCCGCGAGTAGTTCTCGATCCCCGAGCAGCTACCGACCTGGCGCATCATCTCGACGTCGTATGTGGTGCGCATCCGCAGCCGCTGCGCCTCGAGCAGCTTGCCGCCGCGCTCGAGCTCGCCGAGCCGGGCGGTCAGCTCAGCCTCGATGCCGTTGATGGCGCGCTCCATGCGTTCCGGCCCGGCCACGTAGTGCGAGGCGGGAAAGACGTAAAGCTCGGTGTCCTCGCTGATCACCTCGCCGGTGAGCGGATGCAGCGTCATCAGCCGCTCGATCTCGTCACCGAACATCTCGATCCTGACGGCGAGCTCCTCATACATCGGGATGATCTCGATCGTGTCACCGCGGACCCGGAAGGTGCCGCGGGTGAACGCAAGATCGTTCCGCGCGTACTGCATGCCGACCAGCTTGCGCAGCAGCATGTCCCGCTCGATGGTGTCGCCGAGCTTGACCTTGAGCATCCGGTCCACGTACTCCTGCGGGGTGCCCAGCCCGTAGATGCAGGACACGGACGAAACCACGATGGTATCCCGCCTAGTCAGCAGGGAATTGGTGGCTGAGTGCCTGAGCCGTTCGACCTCGGAGTTGATCGAGGAGTCTTTCTCGATGTATGTGTCGGTCTGCGGGACGTAAGCTTCGGGCTGGTAGTAGTCGTAATAGGAGACGAAGTACTCGACCGCGTTCTGGGGCAGCATCTCGCGCAGCTCGTTGGCGAACTGGGCAGCGAGCGTCTTGTTGGGCAGCATCACGAGCACCGGCCGCTGCAGCCGCTCCGCGATCCAGGCGACCGAGGCGGTCTTGCCGGTCCCGGTCGCGCCGAGCAGCACGGTATTCGTGTCCCCCGCCCGCACACGCTTTTCGATGTCGGCGATGGCCCTCGGCTGATCGCCGGCCGGAACCATGTCCGTGACGACCTGGAACGGCGCGACACTACGCTGCAAATCGGTAACCGGACGCACGAACCCCTACCTTCCAGAACTCCTAGAGTTCAACTGTAGGCGGGGGGTCTGACATTCCGGTGCGGCTTGATCCGCTGCGCGCTGGCCTCAGCCCGCTGCTGGCCTCAGCCCGCTGGCTGGCCTCAGCTTGACCCCTGGCTGGCCTCAGCGGGACGGCTTGCGGGCCCAGGTGACCACCAGCAGGTGCATCAGCGACACCGTGTACGGGTCGGCGAGGTGCCGGCGGACTTCGGCGTCAAGCTCGGTGAGCTCGCGGGTGTCGGACAGGCCGAGCTCAAGGATCACCGGGCGCAGGCTGCGCACCAGGTCGGGCAGGATCGTGCGGCGCGAATGACCAGCCGGGTAGACAGGGGCGTGCGCAACAACCTCGATATCGGAAAGCCCGGCCTCACGGTACAGCTCGGGCAGGCGGCGGCCAATGCGCAGGTCGGCGCCTGACCGGCTGAAACTGGCCCGGAAGAGCTCGCGGAGCCGGTCCCAGGCGGGCAGCGGCGGGTAGCACATGGCGTGCTCGGCGCCGTCGGGCTCCTGGCTGGCAACCCAGCCGCCGGGGCGGGCCACCCGGGCCATCTCGGCGACGACCTGGGCGGGCTCGGGGATCGTCACCAGCAAGGTGCGAGCGTGGACGAGGTCGAACGAGTCCGACGGCAGACCGGTGTGCCTGGCGTCGGCCCGCCTGACCTCCACGTTAGCCAGGCCGCGGGTGCCGGCGTACTGGCGGGCCAGCGCGACGTGGGCGGGATCGGCGTCCAGGCCCACAACCCGCCCGCCAGGCGAGACCGCCGCGGAGAGCAGATCGAGGATCCCGCTCGGGCCGCAGCCAAGGTCAATGGCGCTCTGCCCGGGTTTGAGGCTGATTCGGCTGAGCAGCGCGACGCTCTCGGGACGGAGCTCATCTGACTGACGCTGGAGCCGGGCGCTCTCTTTGGGGTTGCTGCCCAGCGCGTAGACATCCGCGGCGTCGGGCACGGGCACTGATACTGGGGTTGCGGTCACCGTGGTCTCCCTGGCTCATCGGCTCTTGCCTGCAGCCTGGCCGGGGAGGGTTCCGTGCCGCCCACCGCTGACTTACCGTCGACTTACCGGCACCGGCGTTAAGCTATGGGTCACGCGGTACCGATCGCCGCGCGCACCATATGGGTGAGATGAGTCAGGGTGGAGTTCCGGGTCCTAGGACCACTCGAAGTGACGGCCGGAGGGCGGTCGCTCGGGCTGGCCGGCGCTCGCGCCAGGGCGGTACTAGCCATGCTGCTCGTCCACGCTAACCAGGTGGTGTCGTCCGACCGGCTGATCGAAGAGCTGTGGCCCGGTCAGCCCGCCGACCGGGCGATCGACAGCTTGCAGGTCCGCCTCTGGCAGCTGCGCAAGGCGTTCCGGTCCGCCGGGGAGGCCGACCGACTCGCCACCCAGGCGCCTGGCTACCTGCTGCGCGTGGCCGCCGAAGAACTCGACGCGCTGCGGTTCGAGCGGCTCGCCGCCGAGGGGAACGCGGCGCTGGGATCCGGCGATGCCGCGACCGCGGCGCAGCGGTTCGATGAGGCCCTGCGGGAGTGGTGCGGGCCCGCGCTTGCCGACGTGGACACCGTGCCGTTCGCCCGCGCGGAGGCGAGCCGGCTGGAGGAGGAGCGGCTGGCCGCGCTCGAATCGCGGGCCGAAGCGCTGCTGGCCTGTGGCAGACACCAGGAGCTCATCGCGGAACTCGACACACTCACGACGGCCTATCCGCTCCGCGAGCGGTTCTGGTTCCAGCGAATGCTCGCCCTCTACCGGGTGGGCCGTCAGGCGGAGGCGCTGCGCGCCTATCGCGACCTGCGCGCGATCCTCGTCGCTGAGCTGGCCATCGAGCCCAGCCTGGACCTGCGCGAGCTTGAGAGCCGCATCCTGCGCCAGGATCGCGTCCTGGACGGCCCGGCACCAGTCCAGGCCCGGGCCGGCCGCGCAGGCGAGGACGGCGTGCCGCGGACCCGGTACGCGCTGACCGAGGACGGCATCCGGGTCGCCTATCAGGTGATCGGCGAAGGCGAGTGCGACATTCTTTTCGTGCCCGCCCTCATGAGCCACCTCGAGCTGCTCTGGGAAGACCATGAGACGGCCGACTTCTTCCGCCGCCTGGCGCAACTGGGGCGCCTGATTCTGTTCGACAAGCGCGACACGGGATTGTCCGACCGCGCGCCCGGCGACATGTCGCTCGAGGAGCGGATGGAGGATGTGCGAGCCGTGATGCGAGCGGCCGGCTCGAGCCAGGCCGTGCTGTTCGGCTACTCAGAAGGCGCGCCGATGAGCATTCTGTTCGCAGCCACCTACCCGGCCCGCGTCAGTGCGCTGATTCTCGGATCGGCTTCGGCCCGCTGGTTCCCGGCGCCCGGATACCCCTGCGGGCAAGGGGCGCAGGAGATGTACGACGCACTGGTTGACATCGCCACGCACCGCTGGGGGCAAGGCGAGACCATCGAGTGGTACCTGCAGAGCCGAGCGGGCTCCGCCCACTCACGCCAGCTCTTCGGGCGATTTGAGCGGATGGCGATCAACCCGAGCGCGTTCCTGCGCATGGTCCGGATGATCCGCGATATCGACGTGCGCGCCGTGCTGCCCGCGATTCACGTGCCCACGCTGGTGCTCCAGCGTCTCGATGACCGCATCACGCCGCCCTGTCACGGTCGCTACCTGGCCTCCCATATAGCCGGAGCTCGGTACTTCGAACAGCCAGGCGACCATTCGCTTCGGTTCGCCCAGAGCGGAGACAGTGACACGCTCTGCGCCGAGATCGCCGGCTTCCTGTCGAGCGCCACGCCCGGCGACGATCCCGATCGCGTGCTGACGACGATCATGCACGCCCAGGCGGTCGACCGAGGGGAAATCCGGGATCGTGACGAAAGTGACACAGGCACAGGGGACATGGACACCGGGCCACTGATCCGGGACCACCGCGGCCGCCTACTCAAGGTCGCCTCGGACAGCATCCTGGCCACCTTCGATACTCCTGGCCAGGCGATCCGCTGCGCTGCCGCGGTGCTGGACAGCGCGGCCGCGCGCGGCATCCGGCTCCGGGCCGGGATCCACACCGGCGAGGTGGACCGGATCGGCGACGGCGTCATGGGAATTTCGGTGCAAATCACCGACCGGGTCGCGGCGCTCGCCCGGCCCGCGGAGATCCTGGTGTCACGAACGGTCAAGGATCTAGTGACCGGGTCAGGAATATGCTTCACCGAGCGCGGCAGCCACGAACTGAACGAGGCGGGCGGCCGATGGCCCTTGTTCGCGGTCGCCGGATTCGCGATGGCCGACCTTCAGGGGGGCGAGGGTTCGGCGCGCCGCTGAAGGTCAGCCCGCTGAAGGTCAGCCTGCTGAAGGTCAGCCTGCTGAAGGTCAGCCTGCTGAAGGTCAGCCTGCTGAAGGTCAGCCTGCTGAAGGTCAGCCCAGAGCGCGGCGACCCGGCGATCCAGGTTAGCCAGGGAGCCCGAGTTGTCGATCACGATGTCGGCCACCTTGAGGCGCTGCTCTCGGCTGGCCTGAGCGTTCATCCGGGCTCTGGCCTGATCCGGTGTCGTGCCGCGCTGGCTGATCAGCCGCTCGATCTGCAGCTCAGGCGGCACGTCCACCACGATGACCAGATCGAAGCCGCCCTTCCCGCGGCTCTCGGCCAGCAAGGGCACATCATGCACGATGATCGGGCCAGGAGGGTCGGCCGCCTGCACCGCGGTGCGTTCGGCCGCGAGCATCCACTGGCGCACCAGCGGGTGAACGATCGCGTTCAGCTTGGCGCGCAGCTCGGGATCTTTGAAGACGATCTGACCGAGCCGGGCGCGGTCCAGCGAGCCATCCGGGCTGAGCACCTCTTCGCTGAAGGCCACCACGATCCGCTTGAGCCCGCGCGAACCGGGGACGACCACCTCCCTGGCGGCCACGTCGGCGTCGATGAGCACAGCTCCGTGCGCCACCAGTCGCCGCGCGACCTCGCTCTTGCCCGACCCGATTCCTCCGGTAAGCCCGACCCGCAGCACCGCAACGCCTCCGTCCTTCGACCCGGCGCGCAACGGCGCCGGTCACGCAGCATACTGCGGGCAGGTCACCGTCCGGGTCAAACGTCCGGTCGCGGACGAAAGCGGCACCCGCCACTGGCGGGTGCCGCTTTCGGTTACTAGCTGGATTTAGTTCTGGCCGCCTGAGAGCTTCTCGCGGAGCGCCGCGAGGGCCTCGTCGGAGGCCAGCGTGCCGGTAGCCGCAGCCCCGGGAGTCGAGCTCGACGTGACCGCGCCCGGGGAGCCGGCTCCGCCGCCCGGCCGGGACCCGCCCGAACGGGGACCACGAGCCGCCCGCGGCGCACCATTGCTGCCGGCCGCGCCCGCGCCTGACTCGCCCTCGCCGGACTCGGCCGTGACCGTTTCCTCCTCGTCCACGGCCTTGCGGGATTCCTCCACCTGGCGACGGTGCGCCTCGAACCTGGCGCGCGCCTCGGCGTACTGGAGCTCCCACTCCTCGCGCTGCTTCTCATAACCGGGCAGCCACTCGCCGGTTTCCGGGTCGAAACCCTCCGGGTATTCGTAGTTGCCCTGCTCGTCATAGGAGGCAGGCATGCCGTACAGGGTCGGGTCGAATTCGTCGCCAACGGCCTCGCCGATGGTGCCCTCGTTGGCCTGCTTGAGCGACAAGCTAATCCGGCGGCGGTCCAGGTCGATGTCGATGATCTTGACAAAGATCTCGTCGCCCACCTGGACGACCTGCTCGGGGATCTCCACGTGCCGGTCGGCCAGTTCGGAGATATGCACCAGGCCCTCGATGCCCTCCTCGACCCGGACGAACGCGCCGAACGGGACGAGCTTGGTCACCCGGCCCGGCACGACCTGGCCGATCTGGTGGGTCCGCGCGAACTGCTGCCACGGGTCTTCCTGCGTGGACTTCAGTGACAGCGAGACGCGCTCGCGGTCCATGTCCACGTCGAGGACCTCGACGGTGACCTCCTGGCCCACCTCGACGACCTCGCCCGGGTGGTCAATGTGCTTCCAGGACAGCTCGGACACGTGCACTAGGCCGTCCACGCCGCCCAGGTCGACGAACGCGCCGAAGTTGACGATCGAGGATACGACGCCCTTGCGGATCTGGCCCTTGGACAGGGTGTTGAGGAAGGTATGACGGACCTCGGACTGGGTCTGCTCGAGCCAGGCCCGGCGGGACAGCACCACGTTGTTGCGGTTCTTGTCCAGCTCGATGATCTTGGCTTCGATCTCCTTACCCACATACGGCTGCAGATCGCGGACGCGTCGCATCTCCACGAGCGAGGCGGGCAGGAAGCCACGCAGGCCGATGTCGAGGATCAGGCCGCCCTTGACGACCTCGATCACCGTGCCGGTGACCACGCCATCCTCTTCCTTGATCTTCTCGATCGTGCCCCAGGCGCGCTCGTACTGAGCCCGTTTCTTGGACAGGATCAGGCGGCCTTCCTTGTCCTCTTTCTGCAGGACAAGGGCCTCGATGTGCTCGCCCGTGTGAACTACATCGTGCGGGTCGACGTCATGCTTGATGGACAGTTCGCGAGACGGAATCACGCCTTCTGTCTTGTAGCCGATATCGAGCAAGACCTCGTCTCGGTCGACCTTTACGACTGTTCCTTCGACGATGTCACCGTCGTTGAAATACTTGATGGTCTCGTCGATAGCGGCGAGGAATGCCTCCTCGGACCCGATGTCGTTGACCGCCACCTTGGGGGTCGAGTTGGCTTGCGTGCTGCTCGTCATGTGTGGGTTGGCTCCGGATGCGGACAAGGGAAAATTATGGACACGCCGGTAACCGCGCACCCCAGGAGGACCAGGATTCGCAGGACTTACCGGAACCAGCACAGGGCGGCTACGGCACGCCCGGCGGGCCGTCAGCCCGGTCACCTGACCTGCAAGTCGGGTGACCACGACGGAACGCACGAGGACACGGCGCAGGGTTCAGGATATGAGAGTTAACCCTGAGGGTCAATTAAGGTCGGCCACAATACGGTATCTTCCCGGGGGGGCGACCCCCCGGACCCCCCCGGTGCGCTTCGCGCCCCGCTGGGGTGCTCGCCGCAGTATCACGCGGCTGGAGGGGCCGGAGGCCCCTCGCGGGCCGCTCGATGGCGGCTGCGCCGCCGGGGCGCGGCGTATACGACTCGTGGCAGCCGGGACCGCGCCGCCGGGGCGCGGCGTATACGGCTCGTGGCAGCCGGGACCGCGCCGCCGGGGCGCGGCGTATACGGCTCGTGGCAGCCGGGACTGCGCCGGATACCGCTGCTGGACGGGTGCCACGTCCGGACGGTTCGGCAGGAGCGGCAGTTTTGCTGATGCCGCGGAGGCTATCGCGCAGCCGGCGTCTAGCGGTCAGCGCAGCCGGGAACCCGCCCGCCACATCGGGACATAAGCATCAAATACCACGAAATGCCACCGCTTACGGTGGAAGACTTTAGCTTAATGGAAAGTTTTGTGCACCCCAGTACCCAAAATCATCCGTCAAACCAAAATCATCCACGAAAACTGCCGCTGAGCAGCGGGATATGTGACGCCTGGGACACGCATGACCCCCGGGACACGCATGACCCCCGGGACACGCATGACCCCCGGGACACGCATGACCCCCGGGACACGCATGACCCCCGGGACACGCATGACCCCCGGGACACGCATGACCCCTGGGACCTGCGCGTGGCCTGACCGAAGCACCCCCGGGACATACCCGTGGCCTGACCGAAGCACCCCGGGAACATGCCCGTGGCCTGACCGAAGCACCCCCGGGACATGCCCGTGGCCTGACCGAAGCACCCCGGGGACATGCGCGTGACCTGACCGAAGCGGTGAACGTCCCCCGGGGGCCTTTTGGCCCCCCCAGGGGGCATGGGGGGAAGGTTCCCCCCATATCGGGGGGGTCTGGGGGGGCAGAGCCCCCCGAGGGTACTCAGCCCCCCGAGGGTACTCAGTGCGCCGCTTCGGCCCAGCTTCTCCCGGTTCCTACGGAGACGTCTAGGGGGACGCGGAGGGACACGGCGCCTTCCATGGCGGCGCAGACCAGGTCTCGGGTCTGGTCGAGCTCGCCGGGGGCTACTTCGATGATGAGCTCGTCGTGGACCTGGAGGAGCATCCGGGAGCGCAGGCCGGCCGCGGCCAGGGCGCTTTGCACGGCGAGCATGGCCACCTTGATCACGTCCGCGGCTGAGCCCTGGATCGGGGCGTTCAGCGCCATCCGTTCGGCCATCTCGCGGCGCTGGCGGTTGTCCGAGGTGAGGTCGGGCAGGTAGCGGCGCCGGCCCATCATGGTGGCGGTGTAGCCGTCCATCCGGGCGCGCGCGACTACCTCATGCAGGTAGTCGCGGACGCCGCCGAACTCCTTGAAATAGTCATCCATCAGGGCGCGGGCCTCATCCGGGGTGATGCGCAGCTGCTGGGCGAGCCCGTAGGCGGACAGGCCGTAGGCCAGGCCGTAGTTCATCGCCTTGATCTTGGCCCGCAGTTCGGGGCTGACCTCGGTGGCCGGGACGCCGAACACCCGGGACGCGGTCGCGGCGTGGAAGTCGTGCCCGGACTCGAACGCCGCGATGAGCGCGGCGTCCTCGGACAGGTGTGCCATGATCCGCAGCTCAATCTGGCTGTAGTCCGCGGACAGCAGGGTCTCGTAGCCGGGGCCGACCACGAAGCCCTCGCGGATACGGCGGCCCAGGTCGCTGCGGATGGGGATGTTCTGCAGGTTCGGGTCGGTCGAGGAGAGCCGGCCGGTGGCCGCGACCGTCTGGTTGAACGTGGTGTGGATCCGGCCGTCCTCGCCGGCCATCGGGATCAGCGAGTCCACGATCGACATCAGCTTGGCCACGTCCCTGTGCCGCAGCAGGTGCTCGAGCACGGGATGTCCGGTCTGCGCGAGCAAGCTGGTCAGCGCCTCGGAGTCGGTGGTGTAGCCGGTCTTGATCCGCTTGGTCTTGGGCAGGTTAAGCTCAGTGAACAGCAGCTCCTGCAGCTGTTTGGGTGAGCCGAGGTTGAACTCGTGCCCGGCGACCGCGTACGCGGCCTGCTCGGCCGCCTTCGCCTCGCCATGCAGCATCGAGGACATGGCCGCGAAATGGTCCACGTCGGCGCCGATCCCGGTGTGCTCCATCCGGGCCAGCACCGAGACCAGCGGCAGCTCGAGCTCGCGCAGCAGTGCGACCGACTCGCGCCGCTCCAGGTCTTCGTCTAGGGCGGCGGCAAGCTCCAGGGTGGCCTGGGCCCGCAGGACCAGGCCGGCCGCCGCATCCCGCTCGTCCGAGCCGTCCAGGGTCAGCTGGCCGCCCTCGGCCTCGTCGGGCAGTTGCTTGCCCAGATAGCGCAGCGCGAGGTCGGCCAGGTCGAACGTGCGCTGGCCCGGCAGCGCCAGGTAGGCGGCGAGTGCCGTGTCGCAGGCCAGGCCGTCCAGCGGCAGTCCGCGGGCGGCGAACGCGTGCGTCGGGCCCTTGGCGTCGTGCAGCACCTTGGGGCGCTGCGGGTCGGCCAGCCAGGCGGCCAGGGCCTGCTCGTCGGCCTCGGTGAGCTGGGTCGGGTCGAGGTAGGCGCCATGCCCGTCGGGAGCCGCGATCGCCACCCCGGACAGGTTGCCCGTGCCGCGCCCCCAGGTGCCGGTGACTGCCACCCCGGCCCGTTCGGCAGAAGAATGAGGCGTCAGCCAGGCTCCGACCTCGCCGGGTCCGAGCAGGACGGTCACCACCTCGAAAGCCGCCTTCTGCGGGTGCGGCACACCCGGGGCGCCCAGCGGGAAGTCGGGGTCGGAGCCGGTCGCGCCGATGAGGCCGTGCGGCAGCGTCTGGTAGAGGCGGTCGCGCAGGACCCGGAACTGGAGGGTGTCGAAGAGCTGGTGGATCTTCTCCCGGTCCCAGGCCACCGGCAGCAGGTCACCCGGCACCGCGCCGACAGTCTCGGCGGGCAGGTCGGTGATCAGCGCGGTGAGCTGGCGGTTGCGCAGCACGTTGCCGAGGTGCTCGCGCAGGGCGTCACCGGCCTTGCCCTTGACCTCGTCCACCCGGTCGACCAGCGCGGTCAGCGAGCCGAACTCGGCGATCCACTTGGTCGCGGTCTTCTCCCCTACCCCGGGGATGCCGGGCAGGTTGTCGCTCGGATCGCCGCGGACGGCGGCGAAGTCGGGGTACTGCGCGGGGGAAAGCCCGTACTTCTCGGTGACCGACTCAGGCGTGAACCTGGTCATGTCGGTGATGCCACGGCGGGTCATCAGCACCGTGACGCGGTCCGACACCAGCTGCAGCGCGTCGCGGTCACCGGTGACGATGAGGACATCCATGTCCGCGGCGCCGGCCTGGGTGGCCAGCGTGGCGATGAGGTCATCGGCTTCGAAGCCCGGCGCGGACAGCCGCCGGATGCCGAGCGCGTCGAGCACCTCGAAGATCAGGCTGAGCTGGCTGCGGAAATCCTCGGGTGTCTCGCGCCGGTTCGCCTTGTACTCGACGTACTGCTCGTGCCGGAAGGTCGGCTCGGCCCGGTCGAACGCGACCGCGACATGGGTCGGCTTCTCGTCGCGCAGCACGTTGATGAGCATCGCGGTGAAGCCGTAGACCGCGTTGGTCGGCTGTCCCGTGGTGGTGGAGAAGTTCTCGATCGGCAGGGCGAAGAACGCCCGGTAGGCCAGCGAATGACCGTCCAGCAGCAGCAGCCGGCCGGACCCCGTGGATTGCGTTGCTTGTGACGCCACCCATCGATCCTATGGTCCGAACGGGCCGCCGCGCTCCCGTCCGCCAACCCGCGAGAGGAGCATGTCGCGAGTGGCGGACGGGAGCGCGGTGTTATGAGCAGAGTTTTGTTAGCCAGGTGTTATGAGGAGGCTAGGTGTTATGAGGAGAACGCGAAGATGGTCGTCGAGGTAAAGGTCTTGCCCGCGCCCAGTTCGGTCGAGGGGAAGTTGGGCTGGTTGGGCGAGTTCGGGAAGTGCTGGGTCTCGAACGTGTAGCCAGCGCCCTGGCGGTACGTGTGGCCGCTGATACCCACGAGCGTTCCGGTGAGGAAGTTGCTCGTGTACACCTGGACACCGGGCTGATCGGTCCAGACGGTCAGCTCACGGCCGCTGGAGGGGTCCCAGGCGCGGGCGGCCAGGTTGAGGCTGTCCGGGCCGGTGGTGGCGGGGGTCTGCGCGTTCAGCACCCAGTTGTGGTCGTAGCCCTGGGCGAGCAGCAGCTGGTTGTAGGCCGCGGGGGCGTGGTCGGGCGCGCTGACATCGTCGATCCGGCCGCCGATCGTGTGCGGGGTGGTGAAGTCGAACGGCGTGCCGAACACGGACGCGTTGTAGCCGAGCGGGATCTGGGTCAGGTTGGTCGGGGAGTACGTGTCCGCGTTGATCTGCAGCAGCTGACCGTAGGCCGAGCCGGCCGGGGAGTTCTCGCCCGCCAGGTTGAAGTAGGCGTGGTCGGTCAGGTTGAGGACCGTGTTGAGGTTCGAGGACTCGTTGGTCGCCTTGTAGTGGATGCCGAGCTGGTCGGAATTGTTCAGTGTGAACGTGGTGACGTCCTTGAGCGTGGCCGGGTAGCCCTGATCGCCGTTCGGGCTGACCAGCGTGAGCTGAAGGCCGACATAGCCGGGGCCCCTGACTTCCTTGGCCGCCCAGATGTGGTTGCCGAAGCCGACGAGGCCGCCGTGCAGGCTGTTCCCGTTGTTGTTGATCGGCACGTGGTACGTGACGGGGCCGATACCCGGCTGGTCCAGGGTGAACGTGCCCTTGGCGATCCGGTTTCCGTATCGGCCGATCAGCTCGCCGAAGTACGGGCCGCCGTTGGCGGTCACCGGCGGGCTGTCGTAGGTGACGTAATCCTGCAGGGTCTTGAAGCCGAGAATGACGTCGGCCTCCGAGCCGTTGGCGCCCGGCACGCTGATCTCCTGGAGGATCCCGCCGTAGGTGAGGATCTTCACGCTCATGCCCTCGGCGTTGCTGAGCGTGTACCGGTACACCGCGGTTTCCTTGCCGGTGTACGGCTCGATGGTGGAGCCGAAGTACTGCTTGCTGATGGACAGGCCACCGTAACCGCCCCGGGCTGCCGCGGGCGCCTTGGTCGCCGCCGAGGCCTGGGTCGCCGCCAGTGATCCGCCGACGGCTATGGCCACCATGGCCGCCATCCCGAGGATGGCCGGCCCGCGAAGACGCCGCTGTCTTCCGATTCCGCGCATGCTGCACTCCTTTCAGTAACCCGCTCCAAGGAGATTGTGAGCGTTAACAAGATCGAAGTCACGCCATTTCGCACAAAAATGTGGGGAAATTTGGGGGGATCAGACGCGCCCCAGGTGCGGGCACTTTGGCTTCGCCGGGCCGGGCCCGTGGGAACCTTAACTGAGCAACTGACGCGGAGGTGCGGATGGACGCCGAGACCCTGGAGGCAATGGTGGCGATGACGATCGCCGAGGGCACGCTCGCCGACACGATGGGTATCGCCATCGTGTCGGCGTCCGCGGCCGAGGTCGTCGCGACCATGCCGGTAGCAGGCAATATCCAGCCGTTCGGCCTGCTGCACGGCGGCGCTTCCTGCGTGCTCGCCGAGACCATCGGGTCACTGGGCGCGGCCCTGCACGCGGGCCCGGGCCGGGCCGTGGTCGGCATCGAGATCAGCGCGACGCATCACCGCGGCGCCCGCGATGGAGAGGTGACAGCGGTCGCCCGGCTGGCGCACAGCGGCCAGACGCTGGCCACCTACGACATCGTGATCTCCGACGCCGACGGTCACCGGGTGTGCACGTCGCGGCTGACCTGCCTGATCAGAGACGCGGTGCCCGGCGCCTGGCGCTAGCGGCAGGCGCCACTTTGCACTAGGAGGCGGCAGGTCGCTACCGTGGTGACGGCGGGGCCCGGGGGGTCCAAGTAGACAACGGGTCAGCCGGGGAAGGCGGACGCGGCACCAACGGCCCCCCGGGTTCCTGCTGAAACGGATCGCCGGGTCCAAGCCGGGCTGAGCGCCGCGGTCAGGGTTGCGGGGTCTCGGCGGGAACGCGCATGCTTCCCTCGATCACCGCTTCAGCCACCTTGCGCATCGTCAGACGGCGGTCCATCGACGTCTTCTGGATCCAGCGGAAGGCGTCCGGTTCGCTCAGCCCGTGCTCGGACTGGAGCAGCCCCTTGGCCCGGTCGAGCAGCTTGCGGACCTCCAGCCGCTCGCGCAGCGTGCCGATCTCGGCATCAAGGGCACGGATCTCGGCGAAGCGGCTGACCGCCATCTCGATGGCGGGCACCAGGTCGGCCTTGGTGAACGGCTTGACCAGGTAGGCCATCGCGCCCGCGTCGCGGGCCCGCTCCACCAGCTCGCGCTGCGAGAACGCGGTCAGGATGACCACGGGCGCGATCCGCTCCGCGGCGATCCGCTCGGCTGCGGAGATCCCGTCCAGGACCGGCATCTTGATATCCATGATGGCCAGATCCGGGCGCAGCGTCGTGACGTGTTCGACGGCCGACTCCCCGTCACCTGCCTCGGCGACGACCGAGTAACCTTCTTCCTCTAGCATTTCCTTGAGGTCGAGGCGGATCAGTGCCTCGTCCTCGGCGATTACAACACGCAGCGGGTTCTGGCTCACGCAGACGAGCCTACCTTCAGCAGGTAGATTGTCTCTTGAGCGGCTCCCCTGCTTTGAGTCGCGCAAAGGTACGCCCCGGTATGCCAATTGGTAGAGCACGCGGCCTCAAAAACCGTGCAGTGTGGGTTCGAGTCCCACCCGGGGTACCGATGATCTGGGCTTTCCCGGCGGTCAGTGTTTCCGGCGGTCAGTGTTTCCGTCGGTCAGGGCGTTTCCGCGGCGTGGTACGGGACCAAGACCGCGGTGATGTTATCGGCACCGCCCGCGTCCACGGCGAACTTCACCATGTCCACGGCGGCGCCGAGCGGGTCTTCAAGCGCCTTGGGCAGCGCGAGCGCGGCCAGGTCCGCCGCTTCGGGCAGATAATTCCACAGGCCGTCGGAACACACGAGCAGGGCGCCGGGACCGGGTGGCGTGTACCGCTCGACGTGCGGCGCGCGGTCGGGGTCACTGGCCAGGTCCCCGCCCAGCCAGCGGGTCAGCACGTGCGCGTGCGGCGAGGCCAGCGCCGCGGCCTGGTCGGCCAGCCCGGCCGCGACCATTCCCCCGGCCACCGAGTCGTCCTGGGTAAGCTGGCGGGACCCGGATTCCGGCTGCGCCAGCCAGTAAGCCCGGCTGTCGCCGAGCCAGCACAACGTCACCCCAGCACCGCTCGCTACCGCGGAGACGAACGTGGTTGCCGACGTGTCGCCCGAGGGTTCGGCCATGTCCGCGATCGCCTGGCGCGCGGCTTTCACCGAGGCCAGCGAGGCCGCGGTCAGATCATCTCCCGCCCGCACCGCGGCCAGCAGCACCGGCAGCGCGGCCTGCACCGCGGCCTGGGACGCCTCGTCGGGCCGAGCAGAAGAGGAGACGCCATCGCACACCACGGCCACCACCACCGGGCCGTTCGGTGCCTGCTCCTCGGCGGCCAGCGCCATCGCGTCTTCGTTGCGATGGTGCCGCAAGCCCCGGTCGCTGACGCCGGCCGCAGGACCGAGATTGACCTCTGAATGGTCCTGCGACGACGGAGTGTTGATCATGTGCATACGTTAGTGCCTATGGGCTGGTCACCGATATTGGTCGACGCCCAATACCTCGTCCGGTAAGCCAGAATTTTCTTGAGACGATCGCCCTTGCGGCCCCTGGCCTTCCTCATCGGCCGACCCGGTGATCATCCAGCTGATCGTCCAGGTGTACGGTGATCGCGGTCCAGGCGCCGAGATTAATGCGGTCTCCGTCCCGCAGCCGGACCTGGTCCCCGATCGCTATCTCGGCCCCGTTGACCAGCGTGCCGTTGGCCGACCCGGGATCCAGCACAGCCCAGTTGCCGGCCGGCACCGCGATCAGGACAGCGTGCAGCCGGCTGATCCCAGGGTCGGCGGGCGGCCCGGACAGGTCAATCTCCGGCGCGAGGCCGCGGGACGCGCTCCGCCGCCCGATCCGCATCTGGTTTCCCCGCAACCGGAACCGCCGGCCGACGTCGTAACCGGGGAACGCGACCGCGGCCCCGCGTGGTCCGGTGACCTCTTGCACCATGTCGTAATAAGCGCGGTCCGCACCGATCACCGCGCTCCAGGTGGCCTGGGAGTAAGGGAACGAGGACGGCACTGCCGGGTCCGCAGCGCTCGG
This sequence comes from uncultured Actinomycetes bacterium, assembly GCA_963758795.1. GTDB lineage: Bacteria > Actinomycetota > Actinomycetes > Streptosporangiales > Streptosporangiaceae > Palsa-504. The sequence continues at coordinate 447,922 of CAVWXG010000012.1, read as the reverse complement.
GTGCAAGGAAGGGGCGGGCGCGCTGGCGGCAGGCAGGCCGCACACGTCGCAGACCTCAGCGCTGGCCGAATCGTGGCCGCGGGGACATATCGCCATCACCTGCTCCTGCCTTCCCGCCGCGCGTTATGCGGGCTCTTCGGAGTACCGGTCGACATCAGCGGTGAAGCCGGCCTCGGTCATGACGGACTCGTCCTCGGCCACCGTCGCGGGCCCGGCCAGCGGAAAAGGTGCCAGCACCACGGTGATGTTGTCCATGCCGCCGGCCTCAAGGGCGAACGCCAGCAGCGCGCTGGCCGCGCCGAGCGGGTCGGTGAACGCGGCCGGGAGCGCGAGCTTGGCCAGGCCCTCCGCGTCGGGCCGGTAGTTCCACAGCCCATCCGAGCAGACCAGCACGACACCGGGTCCCGGCGGCTCGAACCGCACGACATGCGCCTGCGGTTCGGCGACGTCCGCGCCGAGCCAGCGGGTGATCACATGAGCCTGCGGCGACGTCATGGCATCGGCTTCGGACAGATCGCCCCTGGCGACCAGTTCCTCGGCGAGTGAGTCGTCGGTGGTCAGGCGCCGGGCGTCGGAGTCCGTCGCGAGCCAGTACGCGCGGCTGTCACCGAGCCAGCACACGGTCACCGTCTCGCCGCTGATGGTCGCCGATATATACGTGGCCGAAGGCGCCTGCGCCGACGAGCCCAGGCTGGTCAGGGCCAGGTGAGCCTGGCGCACTGCGGCGAGGGACGCTTCGGCGGGGTCATCACCGCGCCGCATCGACGTCAGCAGCATCCGCACCGCCGCCTGCGTCCCGGCCAGCGACGCCTCGTCCGACCGGGGTGAGGTGGACACGCCATCGCAGACCACGGCGACCGCGACCGGGCCCGCCGCGGTTTCGGCCGTGGCGAACGCCATCGCGTCCTCGTTGCGGGAATGCCGCAGGCCACGGTCGGTCACGCCGGCCAGCCACCCGAGGTCGAGCTCGACATGGTCACGGCCGGAGGGAACCTGGCGGCCGCACGATTCGCAGCGGCCGTCCGCGCTGATCGCGCCCGGCGAGGCCGAGGGGTCCAGCGAGCATACCGGGCACTGCGCCACGTAGCCAGGCGGGCTCGATCCGGTTTCTGGCGGGCACGGCTCGGCCGCGGTCAGCCCGGGCTGACCGGGCTCGGCCGCGGTCAGCCCGGTCCCGCAGGACTCGCAGAAGCTGTCCGCGGCGCCGACCGGCTCACCGCAGGACGGGCAGCTCACGCCCAGCGCGCCGCGCAGGGGTCCGGCCGTCACGGCCGCGTCCCGGTAATCCCCGTCACCGCGATACTCCTGGTCCCTGTGGTGTTGCCCGGTCCCCGACGAACCATGACGTTCCTATTTTGCCCTCAATTACCAACCGCTACGGGCAAACGCGGGTCGTCGGGCAGCGAGTTCACACTAGCGGACGGGCGGTGGACGAGATCGCGGCCGGCAGGGCCGCGCCTTGCGGGGACTCCGGGCCACCGGACAGGTAACGGTCCACAGCCGCGGCGGCGCTTCGCCCCTCCGCGATGGCCCAGACGATCAGCGACTGGCCGCGGCCCATGTCACCCGCGGCGAACACGCCCGGGACCGACGTCGCGAAAGAGCCGTCGCGGGCGACGTTGCCGCGCGGGTCGAACTCGACGCCGAGGTCGGTAAGCAGCCCCAGCCGCTGCGAACCGGTGAAGCCCATCGCCATCAGCACCAGGTCGCACGGCAGCTCGCGCTCGGTACCTGGCACCGGGTTGAAGCCCTCCGCGTCGGCGAGGAGCAGCGCCCGCACCCGGCCGTTGTCATCGCCAAGGAATTCCAGGGTGGACACCGCATAAGCGCGCTCGCCGCCCTCCTCGTGCGCGCTGGATACCCGGTAGATCATCGGGTAGGTCGGCCAGGGCTGGTGGCCGGGCCGCGACTCGGGCGGACGCGGCAGGATCTCTAGCTGCGTCACCGACGCCGCGCCCTGCCGGTGCGAGGTGCCCAGGCAGTCCGCGCCGGTGTCGCCTCCGCCGATGATGACCACGTGCCGCCCGCGGGCGCTGATGGCCGGATCGGCCGGCGCCGCGGGATCGGCCGCTACCGCCCGGTTGGACAGCGGCAGATAGTCCATGGCCTGGTGGATCCCGTCCAGTGACCGTCCGGGTAGCGGCAGGTCACGCGGTACTCTCGCGCCGCCGCACAACACGATCGCGTCGAAGGCGGCCCGCAGCTCGTCGGCGGTAATGCCGGTCCCGGCCTCGACCCCGCAGCGGAACTCGGTGCCTTCAGCCCGCATCTGGTCCAGCCGCCGGTCCAGGTGCCGCTTCTCCATCTTGAACTCGGGGATACCGTACCGCAGCAGCCCACCGGGTGCGTCGTCGCGCTCGAAGACCGTCACGGCGTGCCCTGCCCTGGTCAGTTGCTGGGCGGCCGCCAGCCCGGCCGGGCCGGAGCCGATCACCGCGGCCTTCTGCCCCGTCAGGGCCGCCGGGGGCATCGGCACCACCCAGCCGGACGCGAACGCCCGGTCGATGATCTCCACCTCGACCTGCTTGATCGTGACGGGATCGGCATTGATCCCGAGCACACAGGCGGCTTCGCACGGCGCTGGGCAAAGCCGCCCGGTGAACTCGGGGAAGTTGTTGGTTGCGTGCAGCCGGTCGGCGGCGTCCTGCCAGTCGTGCCGCCAGACCAGGTCGTTCCACTCCGGGATCAGGTTGCCCAGCGGGCAGCCCTGGTGGCAGAACGGGATGCCGCAGTCCATGCACCGGCCGGCCTGCCGCTCCAGCCGCCCGGCGCCGAACGGCTCGTACACCTCATGCCAGTCCCGCAGCCGCAACTCGACCGGGCGCCGGGTCGGCGTCTCGCGCGGCGTGGACAGGAAGCCCTTCGGATCAGCCATCACCCCTCCCTACCCGTGCGCCGCGGCCATGACGGCCTCGTTGACGTCGCGGCCCTCGCGCTCGGCCTGCGAAGCGGCGGACAGTACCCGCTTGTAGTCCTTCGGCATGACCTTGGTGAACCGGCTGGCGTCCCAGTCGGACAGCAGCCGCGCCGCGGCGGCGGAACCCGTTTCCGCGTAGTGGCGTTCCACCACGTCGCGCAGGAATTTGGCGTCTTCCTCCTGGATCGGATCCAGGTCGACCATCTCCATGTTCACCCGGCGCCCGGAGAGGTCGAGCACGTAAGCGATGCCGCCGGACATGCCGGCCGCGAAGTTCCGCCCGACCGGACCGAGGATCACGACCCGGCCGCCCGTCATGTACTCGCAGCCGTGGTCGCCGGTGCCTTCGGCGACCGCGAGCGCACCGGAGTTCCGTACGCAGAACCGCTCGCCCACCAGGCCGCGGAGGAAGATCTCGCCGCTGGTGGCGCCGTACCCGATCACGTTGCCCGCGATGACCTGTTCCTCGGCGGCGAAGGTGGCCTGCGCGGCAGGCCTGACGACGAGCCGCCCGCCAGACAGCCCCTTGCCCAGGTAATCGTTGGCGTCGCCTTCGAGCCGCAGCGTGATGCCGCGCGGCAGGAACGCGCCGAACGACTGGCCGGCCGATCCGCGGAACGAGATGTCGATCGTGTCGTCGGGCAGCCCCTCGCCGCCCCAGCGCCTGGTCACCTCGTAGCCGAGCATGGTGCCCACGGTCCGGTTCACGTTCCTGATCGGCAGGTCAAGCCGGACCGGGCGGCCTTCCTCCAGGGCCCCCTCGGCGAGGGCGATGAGCGTGTTGTCCAGGGCCTTGTCCAGCCCGTGGTCCTGGCTCCTGGTACAGGAAAGAGAGGCGTCGGCTGCCAGCTGGGGCTGGTACAGCATAGGGGCCAGGTCAAGCCCGGAGGCCTTCCAGTGCTCTACCGCGAGCGCCGTGTCGAGCAGGTCCACCCGGCCGACGATCTCTTCCAGCGACCGGGCTCCGAGCAAGGCCAGGTACTGCCTGACCTCTTCGGCGATGAACTCGAAGAAGGTGACCACGAACTCGGGCTTGCCGTTGAACCTCGCCCGCAGCTGCGGGTTCTGGGTGGCCACGCCGACCGGGCAGGTGTCCAGGTGGCAGACGCGCATCATGACGCAGCCCGAGACCACGAGCGGCGCGCTGGCGAAGCCGAACTCCTCGGCCCCGAGCAGCGCGGCGATGATCACGTCGCGGCCGGTCTTCAGCTGGCCGTCGGCCTGCACGACGATCCGGTCGCGCAGCTTGTTGCGCAGCAGGGTCTGCTGGGTTTCGGCCAGGCCCAGCTCCCACGGCGCGCCCGCGTGCTTGAGGGAGGTCAGCGGGGCCGCACCGGTGCCCCCGTCGTGCCCGCTGATCAGCACCACGTCGGCGTGCGCCTTCGACACCCCGGCGGCCACGGTGCCGACCCCGACCTCGGACACCAGCTTGACGTGCACGCGCGCCGCCGGGTTGGCGTTCTTCAGGTCGTGGATGAGCTGCTTGAGGTCCTCGATCGAGTAGATGTCATGGTGCGGCGGCGGCGAGATCAGCCCCACGCCCGGGGTGGAGTACCGCGTCTTGGCGATCCACGGGTACACCTTGTTCCCTGGCAGCTGGCCGCCCTCTCCCGGCTTGGCCCCCTGCGCCATCTTGATCTGCAGGTCGTCGGCGTTGACCAGGAACTCGCTGGTAACGCCGAACCGCCCGCTGGCCACCTGCTTGACCGCTGAGCGCCGCAGGTCGCCGTTAGCGTCAGGAACGAACCGGTCGGCGTCCTCGCCGCCCTCGCCGGTGTTCGACCGGCCGCCCAGCCGGTTCATCGCGATCGCGAGAGTCTGGTGAGCTTCGGCCGAGATCGAACCGTAGGACATCGCCCCGGTGGCGAATCTCCGGACGATGCTGGAGACGGGTTCAACACCATCTATCTGAACGGGCCGTGGTGCGTCTTCTCGCTCGCCTGCTCCTGTCCCCGGGTCGACGCCTCGGATACGGAACAGCCCGCGCAGCGTCATCAGCCGTCGCGACTGGTCGTCGACCAGCCTGGTGTACTCCTTGAAGACCTCGTACCGGCCGCTGCGGGTGGCGTGCTGCAGCTTGAAGACCGTCTCCGGGTTGAACAGGTGCGGCTCGCCGTCGCGCCGCCACTGGTACTCTCCGCCGCCCTCCAGGCGGCGGTAGGCCATATCCGCCCCCGGGGAGATGGCGTGACCGACCCGTCGGCCGATCTCCTCGGCGAGCTCATCAAAGCCCACGCCGGACAGGCGCGAGCTCGTGCCGGTGAAACAGACCTCGATCACCTCAGCGCCCAGGCCGATGGCCTCGAAGATCTGCGCGCCGGTGTAGGAGGCGACGGTGGATACGCCCATCTTGGACATGATCTTCAGCAGTCCCTTGCGAAGGGCCTTGAGTAGGTTGGCCTCGGCCTTCTTCTCGGTGATCCCGGTCAGCGCTCCTCGGCGGACGAGGTCGCGCACGGTGGCGATGGCCAGGTAGGGGTTAACGGCGGCGGCGCCGTGCCCGACAAGCAGCGCCACGTGATGGCACTCGCGGACATCCGCCGCTTCGACGACCAGGCCCACCCGGGTCCGTGTCTTCTCCCGGATCAGGTGGTGGTGCACCGCCCCGGTCAGCAGCAGCGAGGGGATCGGGACCAGCGAATTGGAGGTACTCATCCGGTCAGAGAGGATGATAAGGCGGGCCCCGGAGGCGATCGCCGCGGAGACGTCGGCACAGATCTCGGCCAGTCGGGCGCACAGGCCCTCACCGCCGCCGCGCGGGTCGTAGCGGCCGTCGACTACATGCGAGGCCAGGCCGGGCAGGCTGCCGTCGTCGTTGATGCCCGCGATCTTCGCAAGGTCATTGTCGCTGATCACCGGGTGGGGCAGCACGATCTGGCGGCAGGACGCCGGGACCGGCTCGAGCAGGTTCTGCTCCGGTCCGGTGACCGTACCGAGCGAGGTGACGAGCTCCTCCCTGATCGCGTCCAGCGGCGGGTTGGTCACCTGGGCGAACAGCTGGGCGAAGTAGTCGAACACCAGCCGCGGCCGGTCCGACAGCACCGCTACCGCCGTGTCCGTGCCCATCGACCCGATCGGCTCCGCGCCGGCCCGGGCCATCGGGGTCAGGATGACCCGCAGTTCCTCCTCCGTGTACCCGTGTATCCGCTGCCGCGTCACCAGGTCCTCGTCGTCGTGGTCCGCCACCCCGTCAGGGCGGTCGGGCAGGTCGTCTAGGCGGATCAGGCCGGCGTCCAGCCAATCCCGGTACGGGTGCTCGGCGGCCAGGGCATCCTTGACCTCCGCGTCCTCGATGATGCGGCCGGCCGTGGTATCGGCCAGGAAGATCCGGCCCGGCTGCAGCCGCCCCTTCCTGATCACGGTGGCGGGGTCGATGTCGAGCACGCCCACCTCGCTGGCCAGCACGACCAGGCCGTCGCTGGTCACCCAGTACCGGCCCGGCCGCAGGCCGTTGCGGTCCAGGACGGCGCCGATCACCGAGCCATCGGTGAAGGCGATCAGCGCGGGACCGTCCCACGGCTCCATCAGCGCGGAGTGGAACTGGTAGAACGCGCGGCGCTCCACGGTCATCTCCTCATGGTTCTCCCACGGTTCGGGGATCATCATGAGTACCGCGTGCGGCAGCGACCGGCCGCCCATATGCAGCAACTCAAGGCACTCGTCGAAACTGGCCGAGTCGCTGCCGTTCTCATTGAGCACGGGGAACAGCCGCTCGATGCCCTTGCCGTCCCGCGAGGCGGGGATGAGGTCGCTGGCCAGCATGGCCTCCCTGGCCCGCATCCAGTTGCGGTTGCCCTTGACCGTGTTGATCTCGCCGTTGTGGGCGACGTACCGGTAGGGGTGAGCCAGCGGCCAGGACGGGAACGTGTTGGTGGAAAACCGGGAGTGCACGAGGGCGAGCGCTGATGTGTAGCCCGGATCGGACAGGTCCGGGAAGAACGGCTCGAGCTGCGGCGCGGACAGCATTCCCTTATACACGATGGTCCGGGAGGACAGGCTGGCGAAGTACACGCCGATCTCGTGCTCAGCCCGCTTGCGTAGGCAGAACGCCATTCGCTCGAGCTCCAGGCCGCGCTGGCCCTCCGCGCCGGCGATGAACAGCTGGAGCACGTCAGGCAGCACCGCCCGCGCGCCGTCCCCGCAGGCGGTGATGTCGAACGGGACCTCACGCCAGCCGAGTATCGTCAACCCCTCGGCTGCGGCAAGCCGTTCGACGGCCGGTGTTACCAGCCATCGTTCTGCAGAAAAAAAGGCCATGCCCGCCGCGTAGGAACCGGCTTCCGGCAGCTCGAAGCCACACGAGGCGCGGAAGAATTCATCAGGAATCTGGGTCAGGATCCCGGCCCCGTCCCCGGTGCCCGGGTCGCCGCCCTGGGCGCCCCGGTGTTCGAGATTGCACAGCACTCGCAGGGCCCTCGTCACGACATCGTGACCGCCGCGGCCGGACAGGTCCGCGATAAAACCGACGCCACACGCGTCATGCTCAAATTGGGGGTCGTAAAGGCCAGCAGCAGCCGCCATGCGCTCTCCCGTCGTCTCTCGAAAACGCCACTTCAGTGCGCCGGGACGACACTGGCCCTGTTACATAGACATTACATCACCGGACGAATCCTCTACCAGGGCTCGCTTCGGGTAGGCGCGTGCCGGCGGTCTGCGCCGTGGTCTGGTCAGGTACATGCCCGCGACGGCCAGGGCGAAAACTGCCATATCGCCGAGAGAACCGTAGCGTATGCCCAGCACATGCGGCAACGGGCCGATTCGCGCCGATTCCACCCACAGGCCGCCGACCGCGTACCCCGCCGCGCCCAGCATGAACATCCGCTCGCCGCCGAGCCTGAACCGTCGCGCGGCCCAGATCACCACGATGCCCACCGCCGGAGCGCCGGTACCTGCGGCTCGCCACCACGACAGCCACGATGATGCCCGCGATCACGCACAGCGCGTACGCCCTGACCGACAGCGGCCCTAGCCGCCAGGCCGCGTGGCCCGGGCTCGGAATCGACGCGAGCGGCATCTTGCGACACTACATAGTCGGTCCGCAGGACAGCCGAAGAAGCGCGGTGTCGAAAAAGTCGTAAAGAACCGCGGTACTGCAGGGAACGCTCAAGAGGACGGCGCGGTTCTGCGTACTGCCGCGGCAAGCTCGGCGGTGAGGTCCCGGATCCCCGGTATCCCCGGTATCCCCGCACCGCCGCCGTCGGCTTCGAGCAGGCGGCGGACGAAGGCCGAACCCACTATCACTCCGTCGGCGAAGGTCGCGACCTGCGCCGCCTGGGCACCGTTGCTCACCCCGAGACCGACGGCTACCGGCAGGCCGGTGTGCTCGCGGATCCGTTTGACCAGGCCGGCCGCGTCGCCGCTGACCGCGTCCCTGGTACCGGTGATGCCCATCAGCGAGGCCGCGTAGACGAATCCGCGACAGGCCGCGACGATCTTAGCCGCCCGCTCGTCCGTGGAACTCGGCGCGACCAGGAATACCCGGTCTAGATCGCGCTCATCGGAGGCCGCAAGCCACGCGCCCGCCTCTTCCACGGTGAGGTCGGGAGTAATCAGCCCCGAACCGCCCGCCGCGGCCAGGTCGCGGGCGAAGGCGCGTACCCCGTAGGCCTCGACCGGATTCCAGTAGGTCATCACCAGGACCGGGATGCCCTGCGCCGCGACCGCCTCGACCGTGCGGAGCACATCGGCGATCCGCGTCCCGCCGGTCAGCGCCCGGTGCACCGCCTCGGCGATCACCGGGCCGTCCATCAGCGGGTCGGAATACGGCAGGCCGATCTCCATGATGTCTACCCCGGCCTCACCCATGACCAGGGCGGCCTCGATGGCGCCGTCGACGGTGGGGAACCCGGCGGGCAGGTAGCCGACCAGTGCGGCGCGGTTGTCCGCGCTCGCCTTGCCGAAGGCCACCGTGACGGCGCTGACGGTGCTGGTCATGGCCGTCACACCCCGAACCATTTCGAGGCGGTGTCCACGTCCTTGTCGCCCCGGCCAGACAGGTTGACCACGATGAGGCCGTCCGGGCCGAGTTCGCGGCCGATATCGAGCGCGCCTGCCAGCGCGTGCGCCGACTCGATAGCCGGGATGATGCCCTCGGTGCGGCACAGCACGGAGAACGCGTTCATGGCCTCGGCGTCGGTCACGGCACGGTACTCTGCTCGGCCCGTTTCCATCAGCCAGACGTGTTCCGGGCCGACGCCCGGGTAATCCAGGCCGGCTGAGATGGAGTGGGTGCTGCGCGTCTGGCCTTCGTCATCTTGGAGCACGAAGGTGCGCATGCCGTGCAGCACGCCCGCCGAGCCGCCGGTCAGGGTGGCGGCGTGGCGGCTGGTGTCAAGGCCGTCGCCGCCCGCCTCGCAGCCGATCAGGCGGACGCCCGGATCCGGGATGAAAGCGTGAAAGATGCCGATGGCGTTGGACCCGCCGCCGACGCACGCGATCACCGCGTCCGGCAGCCTGCCGGTGGTCTCGAGGACTTGCTCGCGCGCCTCCAGGCCGATCACCCGCTGGAAGTCCCTGACCATCATCGGGAACGGGTGCGGGCCGCCCACCGAGCCGATGCAGTAGTGGGTGGTTCCGACCGTCGTCACCCAATCGCGGAACGCCTCGTTCATGGCGTCCTTGAGCGTACGGGTGCCCGCCATGACCGGGATGACCTCGGCGCCGAGCATCCGCATCCGGGACACGTTCAGCGCCTGCCTGCGGGTGTCCTCCTCGCCCATGTAGACGGCGCAGTCCAAGCCGAGCAGCGCACACGCGGTGGCGGTGGCCACGCCGTGCTGGCCGGCCCCGGTTTCCGCGATGATCCGGGTCTTGCCCATCCGCTTGGCCAGCAGCACCTGGCCGAGCACGTTATTGATCTTGTGCGACCCGGTGTGGGTGAGGTCCTCGCGCTTGAGCAGCACCGTGCAGCCGCCGGCCTGCTGACCGAATCGCCTGGCCTGGGTGAGCAGTGTGGGGCGTCCGGCGTAGCCGCGGAGCAACCCGTCGAGTTCGGCCCGGAAGGCCTGGTCTTTACGCGCCAGCTCGTAGGCCGCGGCCAGTTCGTCCAGGGCGGCCATCAGGGCTTCGGGGGCGAACCGGCCGCCGTAGGCGACGCCAGGGGCGGCCGAGGTCGCCGGGACGCCTGGATGCGCGCTACCGACCGCTTCGACAACACCGACGACGAAGTGCCCGGAAATATCGGGGACGGGGGCGATATCGGGCTCGGCCGGTCCGGCGTGCTCAGCGGGCGCGGAGGAACTCGCCGGGGCGACGTGGGGGCCTGGCCCTTCCGTCACCGCGGTCGCGGTCTCGGTCATTCTTTTTCCCCTCGCAGCGCGGGGTGCGAGCCCGCGGTCACCAGGTCGGCGACAGCACACCGCGGGTCCTTCTCGGTGACCAGGCTCTCGCCGACCAGCACGGCGTCGGCGCCGCAGGCAGCGTAGGCGAGCAGATCGCGCGGGCCGCGAACGCCAGACTCAGCCACCTTAACGATGCCATCGGGTATCCGGCTCGCCAACCGGCCGAAAATGCCGCGATCTACCTTGAGCGTGGCGAGATTGCGCGCGTTAACGCCGATAACGCTTGCGCCCGCGTCCAGCGCCCGGTCAAGTTCGGCGTCGGCGTGCACTTCCACGAATGGCAGCAGCCCGATCGAGATCGCCCGCTCCACCAGGGAGACCAGCGCGCTCTGCTCCAGCGCGGCCACGATCAGCAGTACCACGTCCGCGCCGTGGGCCCGCGCCTCCCAGAGCTGGTACGAGCTGACTACGAAGTCTTTGCGCAGCACCGGCACCTGCACGGCGCGGCGCACCGCGTCCAGGTCCTCCAGCGATCCGCCGAACCGCCTGGATTCTGTCAGCACACTGATGATCTTCGCGCCGCCAGCTTCATAGTCCGAGGCCAGCGCGGCCGGATCAGCGATGGTCGCCATCTGGCCCCGAGACGGGCTGGCCCGTTTGACTTCGGCGATAACGCTGACGCCTTCCGCCTTCAGCGCGGCCATCGCGTCCTGCGGGGACGGCGCACGCCGCGCCATCTCCTTCAGGTGGTCTAGAGAGACACGCCGCTGCCGTTCGGCGAGATCGGCCCGTACGCCGTCTAGGATCTCGTCGAGCACACTCACGCGGTTAGATCGTCCCCTCAAAATCGGTACTGTTGCGCCACTGATCGTAGCCCGGACGCCCTTGTGCCATTGTCAGGGACCCCCCTGTACGAGGTCCATCGCGTACCCTGCGCCGCGGACTGTCCTGATCACCGCGGCAGGCCCGAGCTTAGCCCGGAGCTGGACGATATACACGTCGGCGGCCCGGTCGCCAGCGGCCTGACGGCCCGCGGCGGCGAGCAGTTCCCGCCGGGAAAGGACCCGGCCCGGGTGGTCCATCATGGCGACCAGGACCGCGAACTCGGTCGCGGTCAGCGGCACCAGCCGTCCGCCCGTGATCACGGTCCGGCTCCGCCCATCCAGCCGCAGCCGACCTGCGCTGCGTCCGCGGGGCGCCAGAGCAATGGGGCCCGATGCCGGTGCCAGCGCTTCGCCGGCCGCCGCGTCGCGGACCATCGCCACCAGCTGCCGGGGGCTGAAGGGGCGGCTTAGCCACCAGCGTGCGCCCGCCCGGGCCAGCCCGCGCGGCCTGGGGCCGGCCACCAGAAAGATGACCGGCGTCCGCAGGGCCCGGCGAATCCGCCTAGGGTCCAGGCCGGGCATGGTCAGGTCGAGCACGGCCACGGCATCGGGACCACAGGTCAGCTCGGCGAGGGCCCGCTCAGGAGTGGTCACCAGCCGGACGGCAAGCCCGTCCCGGCGCAGATAGCGAGCCGACATCTCGGCGACTTCTGGCTCGTGCTCGGCCAGCAGCACCGAAGGCCCCTGGTCCCGCCGGATGGAAACAGAGGAATCCGCACCCGCGGGAAGCTGCCTCTCCGCGGGGCCGACGTCAGCCGCGGGTCCCGCCATCGAGCTGGTCCGCCGGGGTTCTTGAGCCCGCCGGGGTTCTTGAGTCCGCCGGGGTTCTTGAGTCCGCTGGGTCCTGCGGAGCTTCCGGATCTTGCCGGTCTCCCGGGTCCGCGCCGCCCTCGACCGTCGGGTCAATGTCCCGGCTCAGCGACTCCCACATGGTCGCGGAACTGTGCCGGTCCGGGGGGGCGACCCCCTGGAGCCCCCCGCGCACAGGGGGGCTGCCTGCCCCCCGTTCCCCTCCGGGGACCGGTCGAACCGGGCCGACATGACCGGCCAGCGCGGGCCCCGTACCATGGTGGCCAGGCCCGCCAGGATGATCGCGACCGCACCGACGACGGCGACCGCCCGCCAGGGCGCGCCGGCCATGATCGCGTGGCCGGACGAGCCCGCGATGACGATCGGGTGCGTCGCATTCCCTGGTGAGTTGCCACTCGTCGTCGACCCGCCGACGGTGCCGTTCGAAGCGTTAGCCGTAGCCGCCGCGAGGACGGCCGATGCCCGCACCCCGGTCGTCGCGGCGGCGCCCGCCCCGGCCCCGAGAACGGCCAGCAGGGCGCCGACGACGCGCCTGGCCACGGATCTGGTGGCGATTACGGCCGCCAGGCAGGCCAGCGCCGCCAGCGCGAGCGCGCTCGCGAGCGGGACAAGCTCCTGGCCGGTGACGGAGAAGTCTTGCGCAGGCAGCGGCCGCGGCGCGACGAAGATGGCCTGCGCCCACGCCTGCCGGGCGGCGAGCAGGACCAGCCCGGCTCCCACGGCACCGAGCAGCAGCACCAGCGCGAATTCCCGGCGCATCACGGACATCTCAGGTCACTGGATCTTTCTGGTCGCAGGGGCGTCGCAGGCTGCTAGCGCGCGGTCTGGGCTGGTTCGTCCCGGGCTGGTTTGCCGGTCACCGCCTCGAGCACGTCGGCGTCGAAGCAGGTCCGGTCGCCGGTGTGGCAGGCCGCGCCGACCTGGTCGACCTTGACCAGCAGGGCGTCGCCGTCGCAGTCGAGCGCCACTGACTTCACCCACTGCTGGTGCCCGGATGTGTCACCCTTCACCCAGTACTCCTGGCGGCTGCGTGACCAGTACGTACAGCGGCCCGTGGTGAGGGTGCGATGCAGCGCCTCGTCGTCCATCCAGCCGAGCATCAGCACTTCGCCGGTGTCGTACTGCTGGGCGATCGCCGCGATCAGGCCAGAGGCGTCTCGCTTCAGCCGGGCGGCGATGGCGGGGTCAAGCATCGCTTCCTCATTTCGGCAGGATGTTAATTCAGCCAGAGTAGCAATCACGCCTACCATCAGCGGGTGAGCTACTCGCGAGAAGAGCGCTTCGCGCTGTGCGCGTTGCTTGAAAAGACCGGCCCCGACGCGCCGACGCTGTGCGAAGGCTGGAACACCGGCGACCTGGCCGCGCACCTCGTGCTGCGCGAGCGCAGGCCCGATGCGGCCGCCGGCATCCTCGGCGGCCCGCTCGCCGGCTACACGACCCGGGTCCAGAACCGGATCAAGGAACGAACGGCCTTTCCTGACCTGGTGCGGACGATCAGGTCGGGGCCGCCGCGGCTGTCGGTGATGGGGCTCCCCGGCATGGATGAGCGCGCCAACGCGGTGGAGTTCTTTGTGCACCACGAGGACGTGCGCCGCGCCGTACCGGGCTGGGAGCCGAGGGACATCAGCAGCGGGGAATCCGGCCTGCTGTGGCAGCGGCTGCGGATGGCTAGGTTCATGCTCCGCAAGGCACCGGTCGGGGTTGAGCTGGCCCGGGACGACATCGCTGCCGGCGAAGTGAGCCCAGGCGGCCTGGCGTACCGCATCACGGCCAAGAACGCGACCCCTGCCGTCACCGTCATCGGCAGTCCGGCCGAGCTCACTATGTGGGCGATGGGCCGGACGACCGGAGCCAGGGTCCGATTCGACGGAATCGAGGCCGCGGTGACCAGGCTCACCGTGGCGAACTGGCGGTAAGCGGAGCGGGTGAACTAGCCCTCGGGTGAGCTGGGACCTGGGGCGCCGAGTCCGGGCTAGGCGCCCATCTCGCGCTTGAGCTTGGCCAGCTCCTCGTCGATGTCCGGCGCACTCCGCGGGGGTGGCTGGGAAGAGTACGACGTGGTGACATGCTCGACGTCGGCCCGGGGCAGCGGCTGGTTGTAGTCGGGCTCGCGGACTTCACGCTTGGCGTGCTTGCTGGAAATCTGCTTGCCTGAACGGGCCACCTTGATAGCGACGGCGACTGCGCCTACCACCAGCGCGGCGATCACCAGGAACTCGACCGCGTGCAGGACGAAACCGACCACGGCCCAGCCGATCATCAGTGCGATCAGAATGCCGACTCCGATGGCGGCGACCTTGAACAAGCGCATCCGCAGCTTCCTCTCTCGACAAGGAGCCGCCTCAGGCCCCCGCCCTCCGGGTCTAGCACCTAAGGAGGATCTGTCCTCTCTCGCGATATTACCCGACTTTCGCCCGCGCCGAGCGGCGAGCGAGCGTCAGATAAAGCGGGCTATTACGCTAGGGACCATGCATGCACTCGGCATTGACATTGGCGGCAGCGGGATCAAGGCAGCGCCCGTCGACGTGGCCACGGGAAAGCTTCTCGCCGACCGGCGGAAGATCGCCACGCCGCGTCCGGCCCGGCCAGCTGCGATCGCGGATGTGGTGAAGCAGCTCACCACGTCGTTCAAGTGGTCAGGACCGGTCGGCATCACCTTCCCGGGGGTGGTGGTCGACGGCGTGATCAGGTCCGCCGCTAACCTCGACCCAGCCTGGATCGGATTGGACGCGGGCGCGCTGTTCGGCAAGGCCGCCGTCAACCCGGTCCGGGTGCTGAACGACGCCGACGCGGCCGGCGTCGCCGAGATGACGTTCGGCACCGGGGTGGGCAACCAGGGTACCGTGCTGATGCTGACCTTCGGGACCGGGATCGGCAGCGCCCTGTTCACGAACGGCGTACTGGTGCCGAACACCGAGTTCGGGCACATCAAGATCCACGGTTACGACGCTGAGAGCCGTGCGTCCGAGCATGCCAAGGAGCTGCACGATCTGAGCTGGGGCAAGTGGGCCGGACGCGTCGTTGAGTATCTCCAGCACGTAGAGGCGCTGCTCGCGCCGCATTTGATCATCGTCGGCGGCGGCATCAGCAAGCAGTCGGAGAAGTGGGTGCCGCGACTGACCGGCATCAGCGCCCGCATCGTGCCCGCGGCTCTACTCAACGACGCCGGCATCGTGGGTGCCGCGATGGCGACCGCAAGCACCGCCGCCCTCGACACCTCCGGCGCCACCGGCATAGGCAACGAGCGGCTTCGCTGAGGGTCAGCGGACGGGGTGGCCGGCGCTGCGGAGGGCGGTTTTGACTTCGGTGATGCGCAGGGTGCCGAAGTGAAAGACGCTCGCGGCCAGGACCGCGTCCGCTCCGGCGTCCACGGCGGGAGCGAAGTGCGCCAGCGTGCCCGCGCCGCCGCTCGCTATCACCGGGACGGTGACCACGTCGCGCACGGCCCGGATCAGGTCCAGGTCGAAACCGACGGTGGTGCCGTCCGCGTCCATCGAGTTCAGCAGGATCTCGCCCGCGCCGAGCTCGGTGGCCCGCCGCGCCCAGCTGACCGCGTCGATGCCGGTGCCGACCCGGCCGCCGTGCGTGGTCACCTCGAACCCGCTCGGCGCGGCAGCCGCGCGGCGCGCGTCCACGGAGAGCACGACGCACTGCGACCCGAACCGCTCCGCCGCCTCGGCCAGCAGGTCGGGCCGGGCGATGGCGGCGGTGTTGAGCGAGACCTTGTCCGCCCCGGCTCGCAGCAGCCGGTCCACGTCAGCCACGCTGCGCACGCCGCCGCCTACGGTCAGCGGGATGAATACCTGCTCGGCGGTGCGCCGCACCACGTCGTACATCGTGTCCCGGCCGCCGCTCGAGGCGGTGATATCGAGGAAGGTCAGCTCATCGGCGCCTTCGGCGTCGTAGAAGGCGGCCAGCTCCACCGGGTCCCCCGCGTCCCGCAGCTCGCGGAAGTTCACCCCCTTCACCACCCGGCCGCCGTCCACATCCAGGCAGGGGATAACCCGGACCGCGACCGTCATCTCCCGACCTCAGCCAGGGCTTCCTCCAGGGTGAACGCGCCTTCGTAGAGGGCGGTGCCGACGATCGCGCCCTCCACCCCCAGCGAGACGAGCGACGCGATCGCGCGCAGGTCAGCCAGGCTAGACACTCCCCCGCTGGCCACCACTGGTGCCGCTGTGCGCGCGCACACGTCACGGAGCAGGGCCAGGTTGGGACCGCGCAGCATGCCGTCCTTGAGTACGTCGGTCACGACGTATCTGGCGCAGCCTTCGGCGTTCAGCCGGTCGAGGGTCTCGAAGAGCTCGCCGCCTTCAGCGGTCCAGCCCCGGGCGGCGAGCCGGGTGCCCCTGACGTCGAGGCCCACCGCGACCCGTTCGGAGTGCCGGGCTATCACCGAACGTACCCAGTCCGGGTTCTCCAGCGCGGCGGTGCCGATGTTGACCCTGGTGCACCCGGTGCCGAGCGCCCGAGCCAGCGACTCCTCGTCCCTGATGCCGCCGGACAACTCGACGCAGACGTCCACGCGGCGCACCACGTCCGCGAGCAGGTCCGCGTTGGACCCGCGGCCGAACGCGGCATCGAGGTCCACGAGGTGGATCCAGGAGGCGCCGGCCCGCTGCCAGGCGAGGGCCGCTTCCATCGGGTCGCCGTAGCTGCTCCCGCTGCCCGCCACGCCCTGGACGAGCTGGACCGCATGCCCGTCGGTGACGTCGACCGCGGGCAGCAAGGTCAGCGCGGTCAGATCAGTCACGAGAACTCCAGGAGCGTCACAGATTCTCCAGCCAGTTGGACAGCAGCGCGGCGCCGGCATCGCCGGACTTCTCCGGGTGGAACTGGGTCGCGGACAGCACCCCGCGCTCAGCCGCAGCGGCAAACGGCTCGCCGTGCTCGGCCCAGGTGACGAGGGCGCCCGCATCGGCGAGCTCGGTGGCGCCCGGCGACCGGAGCGCGTAGGAATGCACGAAGTAGAACCGGGTCCCCGGCGAGATCCCATCGAACAGGACCGAACCTGGCGGCGGCGAGACCGTGTTCCAGCCCATATGCGGCAGCACCTCGGCGTCAAGCCGCTCAACCGTCCCCGGCCACGCCCCGCAGCCTTCGGTCCAGAGACCATGCTCCACGCCGGCGGCGAACAGGACCTGCATCCCCACGCAGATTCCCAGCACCGGGCGGCCGAGCTCGATCCGCCGGGTGATCAGCTTGTCGCCGCCGACCGCCCGCAGCCCGGACATGCAGGCCGCGAACGCGCCAACACCGGGAACGGCGAGCCCGTCGCATTCCAGCGCGGCGTCCGGGTCGGCGGTCACCTCGACACTGGCGCCGACCCGCTCAAGCGCGCGCTGGGCCGAGCGCAGGTTCCCCGACCCGTAGTCGAGCACGATCACCCGCCGCATTAGGAGAGCACGCCCTTCGTGCTCGGGATGCCGCCGGCCCGCGGATCCGAGGCCGCCGCGGTGCGCAGCGCCCGCGCGACCGCCTTGAACTGAGCCTCCACGATGTGGTGCGGATTCCGGCCCTCGATCACCCGCACGTGCAGGCAGATCCCGGCGGAGAACGCCAGCGACTCGAAGATATGCCTGGTCAGTGTGGTGTCATAGCTGCCGATCAGCGGGGTCATGCCGTCCGGCTCGTGATGCACCACGTAGGGCCGCCCGGATAGGTCCACGGCCGCCTGCACCAGGGTCTCGTCCAGCGGGATGAGGGCGTCACCGAACCGGGCGATGCCGCTCTTGTCGCCGAGCGCTTCCTTCAGCGCCTGGCCGAGCGTGATCGCGGTGTCCTCCACGGTGTGATGCGAGTCGATCTCGGTATCGCCCTTGGCCCGCACGGTCAGGTCGAGGCCGCCATGCTTGCCCAGCTGAGCGAGCATGTGGTCGAAGAACGGGACGCCGGTGCTGACCTCGACCACCCCGATGCCGTCCAGGTCGAGTTCCACCATGATCTGAGTCTCGTGGGTGAGCCGCTCCACCCGTGCCATTCGGTTCAAGAGTTGAGCACCTCATCGAGCGCCGAACGGAACGCCGCCATTTCCTCCGGCGTCCCTACCGTGACCCGCAGCCAGCGCGGCGGGCCGACCTCACGAACGAGCACGCCGCGGTCGAGCAGGCCCTGCCAGACGTCCCGCCGCGAGTCGAACTGGCCGAACAGCACGAAGTTCGCGTCGGAATCAGCCACGTCAAGCCCCCGCTGCCGGAGCCAGCGCACGAGCCCGTCCCGTTCCGCCCGAAGATGTGTCACGGTGGCCAGCGGTTCGTCAGCCAGGGCGAGGGCAGCGCGGGCGACCGCCTGGGTGACGGCGGACAGGTGATACGGAAGCCGCACGACGAGCAGCTTGGACACCAGCTCGGGCGCGGCGGCCAGGTACCCGATCCTGGCGCCCGCCATGGCGAACGCCTTGGACATCGTCCGGGTGACTACCAGCCCCGGGTAGCGCGGGAGCAGGCTCAGTGCGCTCAGCGTCCCCTCGCGGGCGAACTCCGCGTACGCCTCGTCTACGACCACGATGCCGGGCGCGGCGTCGCACACCGCCTCGATCACGTCCATCGGGGCAGCCGTACCCGTCGGGTTGTTCGGCGAGGTCAGGAAGACCAGGCTCGGCCGCGCCCCGGCGACGGCGCGCGCGGCCCGGTCCGGGTCCAGGCCGAAATCCTCGTCCCGGTCAGCGGCTACCCATTCGGTGCAGGTCACCCGGGCGATCAGGGAGTGCATGGAGTAGCCGGGGTCAAAACCCAGCGCCAGCCGACCCGGCCCGCCGAAGGCCTGCAGCAGCTGCTGGATGACCTCATTCGACCCGTTGGCGGCCCACAGGTGACGGCCGGTCAGGCCGTGCCCGAGGTAGTCAGCCAGATCCTTGCGCAGCTCGACCGCGTCCCGGTCGGGGTACCTGTTCAGGGTCGCGGCCGCCTGCGCCACCGCGTCCGCGATCGCCCGGACCAGGCGTGGACTGGGCGGATAGGGATTCTCGTTGGTGTTCAGCCGGACCGGCACGTCGATCTGGGGCGCACCGTACGGATGCAGGTCTTCCAGGTCATCCCGAACGGGCAGTGGGACAGCGGCCATCAAGCCTCCCCGCCGGCCCGGGGTACCCGGATGCGGACCGCCGCCACGTGCGCGGCCAGGTCTTCCGCGCCACCCAGCGCGTCGATCAGCGGCGCGGTAGCGGCGAGGGCCTCGCGATCGCACTCGACCACGTTCACCAGCCGCAGGAAGGGGAACACGGAAAGGCCGCTGGTGTGCCGGGCGGTCCCGCCGGTCGGCAGCACGTGGTTCGAGCCGGCCAGGTAATCCCCGAGCGATACCGGGGAGTACGGGCCGACGAAGACCGCGCCCGCGTTGGTGATCCGGGCCGCCAGCTTGCCCGCATCGCGGGCCTGGATCTCCAGGTGCTCGGGCGCCCACGCGTCGCTTACGGCCAGCGCGGCATCCATGTCATCGACGACGACGCACGCGGACTGGCCCGCCAGGGCCTTTTCCACCCGTTCGGCATGCCGGGCGGCCGGCACCTGCCGGCCGAGCTCGACGTCGACGCGTCCGGCCAGGTCGGCATCTGAGGTGATGAGCAGGCAGGCCGCGAGCTCGTCGTGCTCGGCCTGCGCGATCAGGTCCGCGGCGACGTGGGCCGGGTTCGCGGTGTCATCGGCGATGATCGCCACCTCGGTGGGGCCGGCCTCGCCGTCGGTGCCGACGACACCGCGCAGCACCCGCTTGGCGGCGGCCACGTAGACGTTGCCCGGCCCGGTGATGACGTCCACCGGCGGGCAGTCCGACGTACCGTAGGCGAACATCGCCAGCGCCTGCGCACCGCCCGCCGCGTGCACCTCGGTCACCCCGAGCAACGCACACGCGGCCAGCACCGACGGGTGCGGCAGCCCGCCGTAACGGACCTGCGGCGGCGATGCCACGGCGATTGAGCTGACGCCCGCGACCTGGGCCGGGACGATGTTCATCACCACCGACGACGGGTAAGCCACCAGCCCGCCCGGCACGTAGACCCCGGCCCGGCCGACCGGGATGAAGCGCCCGGTGACGGTAAGTCCGTCCGTGACCTGGGTAACGGTCTCACCGGGAAGCTGCGCACCGTGTACTCGCCTGGTCCGTCTGACCGCTTCGGTCAGGGCGGCTCTGACCTGGGGGTCAAGCCCGGCGAGCGCGGCGTCCAGGGCGTCGCGGGGCACCGGGGTCGCGGCCAGGTCCACGCCGTCGAAACGGGCGGTGTATTCGCGGACGGCCGGGGCGCCGCGGCGCCTGACGTCCGCACAGACGGGGCGAACCTGGGCGAGGGCGGCCTCGACATCGGTCGCGGCGCGGGGCAGGACGCCGGCCAAGGCGGTACGGCTGAGGCTGCCCGGTCCGCGCCCGCGCAGGTCGATACGATAAATCACTGGCCCAGTCTACGGAGAGCGGTCTCCCGCTGGACCGCTTGTCCACATGCCGGACGCATCGGCGTCGTCGGTTCCGGTGGCCGCGGCGGGCCTGCGGGCGCCGCTTTCGGCCAGCAGGATGACCGCGGAGGTGAACAGCGGCCAGAACGCGAGCGCGCTCTTGGCGCCGAGGGCAAGCGACGCGTGGAACGAGGTGCCATTCGGGCTCGTCGCGAGCAGGTGGTTGTAGGTCCCCAGCCCGATGTTCTCACCGATCAAGAGCGCGAGCAGGGCGGCCGCTACCGCACCGAGAACGAGTCCAGCCGCCGCCGTCCAGCCTGTCCGGCGCACCAGGAAGCGGTAGCCGAGGATGCCGGTGATAAGTCCCCCGACGACGACGATCAGGCAAAACCAGGCGTCGGCGACGATAAACGCGCTGCTCTCCGCGTTCACGAGCTCAGCTTCGCCGCGCGCAACCTCCTGCAACACCGCCCGCGGCGCCACCGCCGCCCAGATCAGGCCGGCCACGATGCCGACCAGCGCGCTGCCCGCAAGCGCCACCGCGAACGCGGCAAGTCGCTCCTTCGTCAGTCCTCCCTCGTCGCCGAATCGCCTCCGCATGATCGTACCTGGCGGACCTCCGGGTGAACCGGTGACCGCTCCCCTTGATGACCGCCGCTGCCGTGTCCGCGGACTTGGGTATCTACGGGAGGATCGCGGGCTTGCGGGAGAGTTCTGCGTGGCACTTGCGGGAGAGTTCTGTGTAGCAGGCGCATGCCGGACAGTCGTGCGCTTCGCGGCCAGCACAGCCGGTCAGCTGCTCGCCATATGCGACATAAGCGACAAAAACCACGGAACGCCTTCGCTTACCGCGGAAGATATTGGCTCTGCGGAAAGTTGTGTGGACCCCAGCACACAAAAGACTCCGCGAAGCCGGAATCATCCACGAAAAACCGGACACTGAGCACCGGGATGTGTTGGCCCGGGACAGGCGTGACCCTTGGGCCATCCGGTACCTGCGGGCCTGGCAAATGCCCAGTAAGGGGTGGGGCCTAGCGAGCCGGATCGGGCTACTGGCGGCCACGGGGCGGGTGCCGACGTGCCGTGGCACGGTCGTCGGGGCAACTCGCCGGAGACCACATCGCCGGCGTAATCGGGGCTCTTGGTCGTTTAGGCCGACCTGACGGGGGGAGTCGGGTGTGCGGTTCCGACACCTCACGGAGGTCATCATGTCGACCGGAGCAATCATAGGCATCATCATCGCCGTCATCGTCGTGGTGGCAGCAATAGTGGTCGCCTCGGGCGAACTAAGACGGGCACGGATGCGCCGTCAGTTCGGCCCCGAATATGACCGCCTGGCACACGAGCTGGGCAGCAAGAAGAAGGCGGACGCGGAGTTGACCGCCCGGCAGCGGCGAGTTGAGGCCCTCAACATCCACGAGCTTTCGCCCGACCAGCAAGCCAGCTACAGCGGCGACTGGACCGTGGTGCAAGAGCGGTTCGTCGACGCCCCGGCCGAAGCGGTTTCCGCCGCCGGGACGCTGATCTGGGACGTCATGCGGGACCGCGGATACCCCGCCGACGACAGGAGCGCCAGCATGGAGGCCCTGACGGTCTACCACGCGCGCTCGCTTGACGGTTACCGGCAGACGGCCGGACTCCGGACCGAGACGGCCACCACTGAGGAACTCAGGGAGGCCATGATCCGCTACCGCGCCCTGTTCGAGGATCTGACGGGCCTGCGCAACGACCAGGAAAGCCCTGAGCGCGACCGCGTCTCGGAAATCCGCGGACGTTCCCTGGAGAACAGCGAAGTGACCACAGGGAACCGCGAGGTTCTCGAAGAGGACCGCGACCAGACCGCGGAGACCAGCGACCAGACCGCGGATACGCCGCGATAGCACTGAGGGAAGGTAACTCGTTATGACGCAGGATCAGTATGGCCAGGCGCAGGGCGGCGGCTACGGCGTCCGCGGCAACGTGGTCGAGGACGAGAACGACGGGTACGAGGACAGCCAGGCCAAGCCCATGAACCGCCTCCAGAAGGTAGCCTCGGCCCTTCGCGGGGACAGAGCGGACCGGGACGAGATGGACAACGACCAGGCGGCGGATCAGGGAGACACAGCCTCACCCGCGGCCACCAGCCCGGATGTGGTCACGGACTCGCACGTGGTCAGGGACCCGGATGTGGCCAGGGACCCGAATGTGGCCAGGGACCCGAATGTGGTCACGGGCCCGAATGTGGTCACGGGCCCGGATGTAGTCACGGAGCCGGATGTGGTCACGGAGCCGGATGTGGTCAGGGAGCCGGATGTGGTCAGGGAGCCGGCTGTGGCCTCCAACTCGGTTGTGGCTCCCAGCCGGGAATACCCGCCGACTCAGCCGAACGCGGTCGTCGCGGCGGAAAGCACGGATTCCCGGGGCGCTCCGGACGCCCGAGTGGCCGGTGGCAGGACCGCGGTCGACGCGAACGGGGCCACGGGGACAGGTCCCGGTGCCGGGCAGGGCGACTACTGGGACGATTCCGACACGGTAGCGGCTAGTGATGTCGAGGCAGTCGCGGTGATGACTGCCGACGTGCCCGTGGCCGACACGGACACTGCGAACGGCTACGCCAGTAACGGCTCGGTGCCCCAGCAGGACCCGGCGGGTGCCGCGACGATCCCCGATGTCCCGGTGACGCAGACGGCGGAGGACGCCGCGGTCACCGAGGCACGCGGCCGTACCGGACGGCACGCCGGCGTTCCCGCGCAGGATCTGCGCCCGGGCGAGGCGACCGACACGCTGGACGATCTCGGGGACCTGGCCTACGGGAACCTGCTGCCGGACGCGGCGGATTTCACCGAGCAATGGCAGCAGATCCAGTTCAGGTTCGTCGACGACCCCCAGGCCTCGGTGACTGAGGCCGCCGAGGTCGTCTCGCAGGTGACCGCCAAGCTGGAAGCCGCCATCCAGGAGAGGCAGCGGGCCATCCAGGAGCGCCAGCAGGCCATCCAGGAGCGCCAGCGCTCGCTGCACGACCGCTGGGGCGGGGGCAGCGAGGCTGACACGGAGACACTGCGCGAGACCCTGCGCATGTACCGCGCCTTCCTCGACCAGCTCATCGGCTCGAAGGCCTAGTCAGGAGCCCGCCGAGGGCGGGCTAGCTCACGCAGGCAGGTCCGAGTAGTTGCTTCAGATCGCCGATCAGGGCGGGCGAGGCGGCTACTCGGAGCTTGTCGTCTAGGCGTACCACCGTCGTACGCTCGTGGCCGCGCAGCTTTAGGTGCACCTCGGTCGGCCCGGGATGGGTGCACAGCACCTCCCTCAGCCGCTCCACCACCGGCGGGACGCACCTGGCCACCGGCATCGAGACCACGAACGGGCCCGAGTCGTCGACCGACAGATCGGGGATGGTCAGGTCCATCGCGATCAGCTTGGGCGCGTCGTCCCTGCGGTCCACCCTGCCCTTCACCACTACCACCGCATCCTCGGCGATGGAGGTGGCGTACAACTGGTAGGTCTGCGGGAAGAACAGCACCTCGATGGCTCCGGCCAGGTCCTCGAGGGTGGCCGCGGCCCACTGGTTGCCCTGCTTGGTCACCTTGCGCTGCACCCCGGACAAGATGCCGCCGATCTTGACGATCTGCGCGTCGGAGCCTCCGGGGCGGTCGCCGCCGCGGGGCCGCTCGGTGTCATCGGCCATCAACTCGGCCAGCGAGCAGTCGCTTTCCCTGGCGATGATGTGCTCGACGCCGAACAGCGGGTGGTCGGAGACGTAGAGCCCGAGCATCTCGCGCTCGAAGTTCAGCAGCGTGGACTTATCCCACTCTCCCGCCGGGACGGGCACGTCGAAGACCGCCTCCGCCTCGGCGTCGCCGCCGAACAGGGAGTCCTGGCCGATCGCCTCGTTACGCTTGATGTCGATCACGGCGTCAACGGCCTGCTCGTGCACCAGCACCAGGCCCTTGCGCGGGTCCCCGAACGAGTCGAATGCGCCCGCTTTGACTAGCGACTCGATCACCCGCTTGTTGCACACCACCAGCGGGACCTTGCGCAGGAAATCGGCAAAGCTGCTGAAGCTGCCCTTGGACTTGCGCGCCGCGATGATCGCCTCGACCACGTTGGTGCCCACGTTGCGGATCGCGGCCAGGCCGAACCTGATGTCCTGCCCGACCGGCGCGAACGTCGCCACTGACTCGTTGACGTCGGGTGGCAGCACCTTGATGCCCATCCGGCGGCACTCGCTGAGGTACAGCGCTGATTTGTCCTTGTCATCACCCACCGAGGTGAGCAGCGCGGCCATGTACTCGGCGGGATAGTTCGCCTTCAGGTAGGCGGTCCAGTACGACACGAGGCCGTACGCGGCCGAGTGTGCCTTGTTGAAGGCGTAACCCGCGAACGGCACCAGGACATCCCAGACAGCCTGGATCGCCTTGTCCGAGTAACCGCGCTCCCGGCAGCCCTGCTGGAACGGGACGAACTCCTTGTCCAGGATCTCTTTCTTCTTCTTGCCCATGGCGCGGCGGAGCAAGTCGGCCTGGCCCAGCGTGTACCCGGCCAGGATCTGGGCGGCCTTCTGAACCTGCTCCTGGTAGACGATCAGGCCGTAAGTCGGCTCGAGCACCTCGCGCAGCGGCTCCTCGAGCTCCGGGTGGATGGGCGTGATCTCCTGCAGCCCGTTCTTGCGCAGCGCGTAGTTGGTATGGGAGTTAACGCCCATCGGGCCCGGGCGGTACAGGGCGCCAACCGCGGAGATGTCCTCGAAGTTGTCCGGCTTCATCGTCCGCAGCAGCGAGCGCATGGGACCGCCGTCGAACTGGAAGACACCGAGGGTGTCCCCCCGTCCCAGTAGCTCATAGGTGGCCTTGTCGTCCAGGGACAGGCCCAGCAGGTCGATCGAGTGTTCGCGGTTCTTCTCGATCGCCGCGACCGCGTCGGCCATGATCGTCAGGTTGCGCAGGCCGAGGAAGTCCATCTTCAGCAGCCCGAGGCCCTCGCAGGTCGGGTAGTCGAACTGCGTGATCACCGCGCCGTCGGAGTGCCGGGTCCAGACCGGGATGTGGTCGGTCAGCGGCTCCGCCGACATGATCACGCCGGCCGCGTGCACGCCGGGCTGGCGGACCAGCCCCTCGATCCCGCGGGCAGTGTCGATGATCTGCTTGATTTCCGCTTCAGCCTCGTACAGCCCGCGGAGTTCGCCCGCCTCCTTGTGCCGGGGGTGCTCGGTGTCGAAGATGCCGGACAGCGGGATGTCCTTGCCCATGACGGCGGGCGGGAACACCTTGGTGATCCGGTCCCCCAGCGCGTAAGGGAAGCCGAGTACCCGGCAGGAGTCCTTGATCGCGGCCTTGGCCTTGATCGTGCCATAGGTGACGATCTGCGCGACCCGGTCCGAGCCCCACTTCTGGGTCACGTACCTGATCACGTCGGCCCGGCCACGTTCGTCGAAGTCGATGTCGATATCGGGCATGGACACGCGCTCGGGATTGAGGAAGCGCTCGAAGATCAGGCCGTGGACCAGCGGGTCCAGGTCGGTGATGCCCATCGCGTAGGCGACGATCGAGCCGGCCGCGGAGCCGCGGCCGGGGCCGACCGCCACCCCGTTGTTCTTCGCCCACATGATGAAGTCCGCGACCACCAGGAAGTACGCGGGGAACCCCATCTGGCAGATGATCCCGATCTCGTACTCCGCCTGCCGGCGCCGCTGCTCGTCATAACCCTGCGGGTAGCGCCGGTCCATGCCCTTCCACACCTCGGCGCGGAACAGCTCGTCCTCGGACTCGAATCCTTCGGGGATGGGGAAGCGCGGCATCAGGTTGACGAACCCGAACATGCCGCTGGCATCGACCCGGTCGGCGATCAGCAGCTGGCTATTGCGGCAGCCTTGCTGCCAGTAGTCACTGGTGTCGAGGCCGTACATCTGCGCCGCGGGCCTGATGAAGTAACCGCCGCCCTCGAGCCGGAACCGGTCGGCGTCGGCCAGGGTCTTGCCGGTCTGGATGCATAGCAGGGTGTCGTGGCTGGTCGCGTCCTGCTCGCGGGTGTAGTGCGAGTCGTTGGTCACGACCGGCGGGATGCCGAGCTTCTTGCCGATCTCGAGCAGGCCGTCGCGGACCCGGCGCTCGATGTCCAGGCCGTGCTCCATCAGCTCCAGGAAGTAGTTGTCCTTGCCGAAGATGTCCTGCCACTGCGCCGCGGCCCGAAGTGCCTCGTCGAACTGGCCGAGGCGCAGCCTGGTCTGCAGCTCGCCCGAGGGGCAGCCGGTGGAGGCCATCAGCCCGGCCGAATGCTCGGCGATGATCTCCTTGTCCATCCGGGGCCACTTGACCAGCCAGCCCTCGGCGTACGAGCGGGAGGTGAGCTTGAACAGGTTGTGCAGGCCCTGGGAATTCCGGGCCCAGATGGTCTTGTGCAGGTAGGCACCCGAAGCGGAGATGTCATCCTTCTTCTGGTGCGGCTGGCCCCACAGGATGCGATTGGTGTTGCTCCTGGATTCGGGCGCGACGTAGGCCTCGATCCCGATCACCGGCGTGATCCCGGCGTCCATGGCCTGCCGGTGAAACTCGGCGGCGGCGAACATATTGCCATGGTCGGTCATCGCCACGTGGGTCATGCCCTGGCTCTTGACCTCGACGAACAGGTCCTTCAGCCGGGCCGCGCCGTCGAGCATGGAGTACTCGGTGTGCACGTGCAGGTGAGCGAACGGGGTCTGGGACGCCGGGACCGCCATGGACGAGCCGCCTCCTCCGGGCACGCGGGCGCAGCCCCTGGTGCTGGTGACCCTCATAGCGTCACCACGCACGCGGGGCGCGTGACCATCAACCGAAGCCGGGGATTCCCGGTGTCTTCTACCCTAACGCCTGCGAAGCGCCGAAGGATGGTGGCTCGCCGACAGCACACGAAGACGACGCTCCAGCACCGGATCTCGCGCCGCCAAGACCCGGTCAGTCCCAGCGAACGCGGACGCTGGCTTGCCATGAAGTCAGGAAATTCCGGCGGCCGGTGATCGTGACGTCGGCCGGGGCCGGACCTGAGCGGTTCCACAAGAACAGGTACACGGCCGAGGCCGGGCCGCTCACCAGGTCGTCGTCTGGACCGGCGGGCTCATCGGGTTGCCGCTGGCCCTGGATGCGGCCCGCCGACACGGACAGGTGCCAGACATGGCCGGTATCGGTGGTCCGCACCCGCAAGCCGCCGGCGCGGGAGGCGGCTGGCCGGTATTTGCGCCGCGCCCCGAACCCCATGAGCAGCTCGTCGATACCGTCGGCCGCGAAGTCAGGCGGGTATTCGGGCCGGACTCCCGAGGCGCTTTCCGCGTCGGCCCGGTGGATGGCGGTCTCATGGGCCTGGCGCCTGGCCCAGAAGGCCAGCGCGGACGGGGCGGCCATGAAGGTCGCGCACTCCAGGGCGGGATCGGCCGCGGCCAGCGTCCCGACAAGCGCGGCGTGTCCCGCCAGGAACCATGCGATCAGGTCGGGGTCCGGCGCGCCGCCCCGCAGGATCTCCGCTTCGGATGGTCCATCCAGGACGCGGGGCGGACACTCGGTGATGTGCCTGGTCGCCCACCGGTGGACGTACCCGGTGTGCCGGAGCAGGTCCTTGACAACCCAGGGCGGGCACGGCGGGACGGCGGCGTCAAGGCCGGCCCGCCCGGCCGCCCCGGCCAGCAATGCGCCCTGGTCGCGCAGTGCGTCGATGTGCTCAGTGATCTCCACGCACCCATTCTGCCTGGGCGGGGGCGGTTCAGCTCTCGGCGCGCAGGATATCGAGCGCGCGGCTCAGGTCGGCGGGATAGGCGCTGGTGAACGCGACCTGGCGGCCGTCAGCGGGGTGGGAGAACGTCAGGCTGACCGCGTGCAGCCACTGACGCGTCAGGCCGAGCCTGGCGGCCAGCACCGGGTCGGCTCCGTAGAGCAGGTCGCCGACGCACGGGTGCCTGATGGCGGCCATGTGCACCCTGATCTGATGGGTCCGGCCGGTTTCCAGGTGTACCGATACCAGGCTGGCGGCCCGGAACGCCTCCAGCGTGTCGTAGTGAGTCACACTGGGCCGGCCGTCGCTGATCACCGCGAACCGCCCGTCGCCGGACGGGTGCCTGCCGATGGGGGCGTCGACGGTGCCGCGCAGCGGATCGGGGTGTCCCTGCACGAGCGCGTGGTACCGCTTGTCCACGGTGCGCTCGCGGAAGGCCCGTTTGAGCGCGCTGTAGGCCGGCTCGCTCTTGGCCACCACCATCACGCCGGTGGTATTCGCATCTAGGCGGTGGACGATGCCCTGCCGTTCGGCCGCTCCGCTGGTCGCCACCGTATGCCCGGCCGCGACAAGGCCCCCGATGACGGTCGCCCCCGACCATCCGGGCGTCGGATGCGCGGCCACGCCGCGCGGCTTGTCCACGACCACGATGTCGTCGTCCTCGTACAGAACGACCAGGCCCTCGACCGCTCGCGGCGGTTCGGCCGGCCGCGGTGCGGGGAGCGTGACCTGGAGCGGATCACCGGCCATCACGCGGTCCGACTTGGCGGCGGTCCGGCCGTCGAGCAGCACCATGCCATCACCGATCAGTTCGGCGGCCCTGGACCGGGACAGCCCGAACATCCTGGCCAGGGCGGCATCAAGGCGCTCGCCGTCCAGGCCGTCGGGGACGGCGAGCTGGCGCTCGTCCGGAACCGTCATCGCTCGTCGTCCGCGGCCCGTGACTCACCGGCCCGTGACTCAGCGGCCCGTGACTCAGCGGCCCGTGACTCAGCGGCCGGCGGGGCAGCGGCCGGCGGGGCAGCGGCCGGCGGGGCAGCGGCCGGCGGGGCAGCGGCAGGCAGGGCAGCGGCAGGCGCGGCAGCGGCAGTTGCCTGCGGATCGGGGTCATCGGGCGGGACGGCCTTGGTTCCGTCCAGGCGGATCCCCTGCAGGGCGAGCAGCACTACGAGCACGCCTGCGCAGCAGATAGAAGAGTCGGCGAGGTTGAAGACCGGCCAGTGCGGCAGCTCGATCCAGTCGACCACGTGCCCCTGGAACGGCGCCGGGGCACGGAAGATGCGGTCCAGCAGGTTGCCGGTGGCGCCGCCGAGCAGCAGCCCGAGCGCGATGGCCCAGCCGATGCTGCGCAGGTTCCGCGCGGCGCGCAGGACGTAGACGATCACGCCGACGGCAATGACCGTGAACACGACCGTCATCGACGTGCCGATGCTGAAGGCCGCCCCGCCGTTCCGGGTCAGGGTGATCGTGAGCAGCCCGCCGAGCAGCCGGATGGGCGGATGATCGGCCATCTTCGCGACCACGATGGATTTGGAGATCACGTCGGCCGCGATGACGAACAGGGCCACCCCGACCAGCAGGCCGATCCGGCGCGGCCGCCCCGGCGCGCCCGCGTGCCTTCCGCCCGTGGCCGCCCCTATCCCGGGGATCTGCGCCCCGGGAGTCTGCGCCCCGGGGGTCTGCGGGACCGCCGACCCGTTGACCCCGTTCAGCGACGTTCCTGCCGCTGTTTGCACTCCACGCACAGGGTCGCCCGGGGGAACGCCAGCAGGCGCGCCTTCCCTATCGGCTTGCCGCAGGATTCGCATACTCCATATGTTCCCCCATTGACCAGGTGCAGGGCACGCTCACCCTGATCCAGCAGGTCCTGGGCGCTGCGGGTCAGGGCGAGCTCCTGCTCACGCTCGAAGGCCTTGGCCCCGGCGTCCGCCTCGTCATCGCCGGCGTCCCGGGCCGAGTCGATGAGCCGGTCGGCGATGTCAGCGGCGGCTCTGGCGATGTCCGCACGCAGGGCGGCGGCCTCGGACTCGAGCTCGGCACGTACTTCCGCGAGTTCCGCGGCGGTCCAGGGCTCCTCCCCCGGCCGGACCGGAAGATCGGCGGCGTCAGACCGGCAAGCTCCGGGCATGCGCGGCCTCCGTTCACTATAAGAACAGCAGTCACCGGAGGATAAGTCGCGGTGCTACGCGTGGCAAACCGGGCGTTCAGCTACTCTGAGCCGGTGCAGGGATTCGAGCCGCTACCGGCGCAGGTCGACCTGCCCGCGCTTGAGCGAGAGGTACTTGCCCGCTGGCAGGGCGCGGGCGTCTTCGAGCGGTCACTCAAGCAGACCGAGGACGGACCCGCCTGGATTTTCTACGAAGGACCGCCCACCGCCAACGGGATGCCGGGCGTGCACCACGTCGAGGCGCGCACCTTCAAGGACCTGTTCCCGCGGTTCAAGACCATGCAGGGGTTCCACGTGCCGCGCAAGGGCGGCTGGGACTGTCACGGGCTGCCGGTCGAGGTCGCGGTGGAGAAGGAACTCGGATTCACCGGCAAGCGGGACATCGAGGCGTACGGGGTCGCCGAGTTCAATGCCCGGTGCCGCGAGTCCGTGCTCAGGCACGTCGACGCGTGGCTGGAGATGTCCTGGCGGATGGGCTACTGGGCCGACACCTCCCACGCCTACCGGACCATGGACCCCAGCTACATCGAGTCGGTCTGGTGGTCACTCAAGGTCGTCTTCGAGGCCGGGTTGCTGGTGCGCGACTTCCGGATCAGCCCGTACTGCCCGCGCTGCGGCACGCCGCTGTCCGACGCCGAGCTAGGCCAGCCCGACGTCTACAAAGACGTCTGGGACCCGGCCATCACGGTCAGGTTCCGGCTGCGCGCTCTGCCCGAGGGGGCGCCGGCCGCACTCGAGGGCGCCGACCTGCTCGTCTGGACCACCACACCGTGGACGCTGGTCGCCAACACCGCGGTGGCGGTCCATCCGGAGGCGACGTACGTGCTGGCCCGGCGGTCGCGGGACGGCGACCACGTGGTCGTCGCGGAGGACTTGTTCGCCAGGGTGCTCGGAGACGGCTGGCACGTCGCCGCCCGGTTCAGCGGTAAGGCGTTGGTCGGGGCGAGTTACCAGCGTCCGTTTGGCCTGATAAAAATCCCTAACGCCCATGTTGTGGTGCCGGGGTCGTTCGTGACGACCGAGGATGGCACCGGCCTGGTCCACCTTGCTCCCGCGTTCGGCGCCGACGACATGGAGACTTCCCGCGCGCATGGGCTGCCGGTAGTCAACCCGATCCGGCCCGACGGGCGTTTCGAGGATGACGTGCCGCTGGTCGGCGGGATGTTCTTCAAGGACGCCGACCGGCGGCTGATCGAGGACCTGGACGACCGCGGACTGCTGTTCCGGTCGGAACGGCACGAGCACAGCTATCCGCACTGCTGGCGCTGCGGCACCTTGCTGCTGTACTACGCGCTGCCGTCCTGGTTCATCAAGACCACCGCGATCAAGGACCGGCTGCTCGAGCAGAACGAGCGGACGAACTGGTACCCGGCGACGGTCAAGCACGGACGCTACGGCGAGTGGCTGCGCAACAACGTGGACTGGGCGCTGTCCCGGACCCGGTACTGGGGCACGCCGCTGCCGTTGTGGGTGTGCGCGCAGTCGCACGTGACCTGTGCCGGCTCGCTGGCCGAGCTGTCGGAACTGGCCGGCGCGGACCTGACCGGACTCGATCCGCACCGCCCGTTCGTCGACGGGATCACGTTCCCCTGCCCATCCTGCGACGGGACCGACGGTTTGGCGCGGCGGGTGCCCGAGGTAATCGACGTCTGGTATGACTCGGGCGCGATGCCATTCGCCCAGCACGGCGCGCCGCTGCGGAATGCGGAGGAGTTCTCGGCTTCGTATCCAGCGCAGTTCATCTGCGAGGCACTAGATCAGACCCGGGGCTGGTTCTACTCGCTGATGGCCGTGGGAACATTGGTGTTCGGCCGGTCGGCGTACGAAAACGTGGTGTGCGTGGGGCTGCTCGTCGACGAGTCGGGCCGCAAAATGAGCAAGCACCTCGGCAACGTGCTCGAGCCGCTGCCGCTGATGGAGGCGCACGGCGCCGACGCCCTGCGCTGGTTCTTCGCCGCTTCCGGGTCGCCGTGGGGCGCGCGGCGGGTGGGGCACGAGGTACTCGACGAGATCGTCAGGAAGGTCCTGCTCACCTACTGGAACACGGCCTCGTTCCTGGTCCTGTACGCGAACGCGGGCGGCTGGACGGTTTCCGGCCTCGACTCGGCGCCACCGGTCGATCAGCGGCCGCTGATCGACCGGTGGATGCTCGGCGAGTTGCACGCGGCGGTGCGGGACGTGACGGAGTCGCTGGAGGCCTTCGACACCGCGACCGCGGGCCGGCGGCTGGCGGTGCTCATCGACGACCTGTCCAACTGGTACGTACGCAGGTCACGACGGCGGTTCTGGGACGGGCCCTCCTCACCCGATGGCGCGGCGGCGTTCGCCACGCTGTATGAATGCGTGCGGTCGCTGACGCTCCTGATGGCGCCGATCACGCCGTTCGTCACCGACTACGTCTGGGGCGTGCTGCGGAGCTCCGACGGCGCGCCGGAATCGGTCCACCTGGCGTCCTGGCCCGTGGCGGACTCCGCGCTCATCGACCCGGTGCTGTCCGCGCAGATGGCGCTGACGCGGCGGCTGGTCGAACTCGGCCGTTCGGCCCGTTCCGGTGCCTCGGTCCGGACCCGGCAGCCGCTGAGCCGGGCGCTGATCGGGGCGCCGGGTTTCGCGAACCTGCCGGATGAGCTGGCCGGGCAGATCGCCGCGGAGCTCAACGTGGCCTCGCTCGACGTTCTCGGCGGGTCCGGAGGTTCCTCCGATCCCGGCGAGCTCGTTGACTACGAGGTCAAACCGAACTTCCGCAGCCTCGGCCGCCGCTTCGGCGCCCGGACGCCCGCCGTGGCCGCGGCCATCAGCGCCGTCCCGGCCGCGGACATCGCCACCGCGGTGCTGGCCGGCCGGACGGTAGTGGTGCCAGTGCCGGGACCCGGAGAGCCCGAGGCGGCGATCGGCGCCGATGACGTAATCGTGACCCAGACGCCGAGGGCGGGCTGGGCGGTGGCTGCCGACGCTGGGGAGACCGTGGCCATCGACACCACCGTCACCCTGGAACTGCGGCGCGAAGGCCTGGCCCGTGAGGTCATCCGGCTCGTCCAGGACGCGAGGAAGATCGACGGCCTTGACGTCACCGACCGGATCTCGCTGCGCTGGTCGGCGGGCGACCCTGACCTGGCCGCGGCGCTGACCGAGCACGCCGGGCTGATCGCTCGCGAGGTGCTGGCCGTCGACTTCCAGCCAAGCACCGGGGCGCCCGGCCCGGATGTGAGAGAGCATGCCGATCGCGATCTCGGCCTAACGTTCTGGC
Source organism: uncultured Actinomycetes bacterium (assembly GCA_963758795.1). Classification (GTDB taxonomy): domain Bacteria; phylum Actinomycetota; class Actinomycetes; order Streptosporangiales; family Streptosporangiaceae; genus Palsa-504. The sequence goes on along the minus strand of CAVWXG010000012.1, from coordinate 414,520 downwards.
TCCGGCGCGCCTGAGGATATACGGGAGTAAATCCGGCTGTTTGTCCGGCTGATCGGGCAGGCAGGCCCGACAGGGGGTGCAGCCCATTGTCCTGGCCGCGGCGAGCGCCATCGTCTCCAGGTCGTCCTCGCCCATGAAACGGATGAGCATGCAGCTCGCGTTGTGATACCTCGGGACGCCGGGAACCACGGTCACGACCGTCTGGGAGTTCTTAGGTCCGGGATCGGCGGCGGCAGCCGCCGGGCCGGCGGCGGCAACTGCCGGGCCAGCAGTGTCGGGCTCCGGGCCAGCGGCGTCGGGCTCCGGGCCAGCCGAGGCGGGGGTCGGGGTCGGGGTCGGGGCTTGGGTCGGGGTCGGGGCCGGGACCGGGGTTTGGGTCGGGGTCGGGGCCGGGACCGGGGTTTGGGTCGGGGCCGGGACCGGGGCCGGGGTTTGGGTCGGGGCCGACCGGGTGGCGGCGGGCTGGGCGGTGTCGGGCGCGGCCCTGGCCGGGCCGGCGGCCGCCTGCTGGGTTGCCGACAGGGACTTGATGGCCTGCAGGTCGGTCACGGGCCGGGAATCGGCTGCGGGCGCCGGTCCGGCCGACCGAACCGCGGGGACCATACCCGGGGGGGAAACCGCGCTCCCCCAGACCGTGGCCGCGCCGGCCGCAGCGGGCTGGTGCTCCGGCTGCGCTTGCGGGACCTGCGCGGGCACAGGCTCCTGCACATCGGCCTCGGATACGGCCGCCTGCGGCTTACCGAACAACTCACGCCACTTGACGGCAGCACCTACACCCAGCGCCAGCAGGGCGACCCCACTGACGCCAATCGCCAGGTAGACGAGCAACAGCTTGCTTGTGACCACACCAGCGACCAGCAAACCTACCGCCACGACAACGAGAAACGCACTAAAACGGATCACATGCGTTCTCCCAGCGGTCCCTGCAGGTCCCTTTGCCTACCGGTGCTTGCGAATGCCCTACCGGCGCTCGCGCGAGGGCGCTCCCTCACTGGTACGGAAACCGCCGGAATGCGGCACGACCTCGGGCACGCCGTACTGACTCCCGCCCTGACCGCCGTTACGTGCGCCACTCTGGGCGAGCGCAGCCGGCATCGGCGGCGGCGACCCCGAACCCACCGTGGGGAAGTTCCCGCTCTCGGTGACACCTGCTTCCAGGTCGCGCAACTGGCCCTCAAGGTATGCCTTCAGCCTGCTCCGGTACTCGCGCTCGAAAGCACGCAGGTCATCGACCCTGCGCTCAAGCTCCTCGCGGGTCTGGACCAACGAGCCCATCGCCTGGCGGTGCCGCTCCTGCGCGTCGCGCTCCAGGCTCTCGGCCCGGGCCCGGGCATCACCAGTGATCTGCTCGGCCTGACGCCTGGCCTTGGTAAGCACCTCGTCGGCCTCGCGGCGAGCGCGGCCCAGGGTCTCGTCAGCCTCGCGGCGCGCGTCGGCAATGGCTTGGTCGGCCGTCTGCTGAGCGAGGGAGAGCACCCGCGCGGCCGTGTCCATGTTGTCTTCGATGCGCGGCATCCCGCCCATCATGACCGGCTCAGGCTGCCTACGCTCCGGTTCTACGCGCGGCTCTGGGGCCATCATCTCGGGCTTCGGGTCGGACAGCGGAGAGCTCAGCGCCGGAACGGCTGACTTACCGCCGCGCAGCAACTCGGCCAGCTTCGCCCGGAGCTCTTCGTTCTCCTGGATAAGCCGGTCAAGCTCAGCCTCGACCTCGTCGAGGAAGGCGTCGACCTCTTCCTCGTCGTAGCCGGGCCTGAGCCTGGTCGTACTGAACTGCTTGTTCCGCACATCCGCAGGCGTCAGCGGCATCTCGTCTCCTCGGCGCACTTGGACCGTGTTCCTCACGACCGTACCGGAATCATAGGTGCGGCACGACCACTTCAAGCAGGATCAGAACCACTATGAACAGAACCATGAAGCTGAGATCCATGGCCACCATACCGAGCCGAAGCGGCGGGATGAAGCGGCGGAGGAACTTTAGTGGTGGATCTGTAGCCGTAAAAATACCCTCGGCAACCACTAGCAGTATGCCTGATGGACGCCACTCGCGGGCGAAAACCTGCACCCAGCCGAAGATCATCCTGCCGACCAGGATGACAAGGTAGATCGTCAGCAAATAAGTGAGGACTTCCCTCAGGTACTGCACGAGTCCACCCGGTCCCTAGTGCCGATCCAGCCGACACGGTCACTGATCAGTATCACGTCACCACTACTTGCTGGCTAGCTCTGGTTGAAGAAGCCGCGCTCTGCGATGCGAGCCTTGTCCTCCGCCGTCACCTCGACGTTCGCAGGGGACAGCAAGAACACCTTATTAGTCACGCGTTCGATGCTCCCGCGCAGGCCGAAGATCAGCCCGGCCGCGAAGTCGACGAGACGCTTCGCGTCGCTGTCGACCATCTCGGTCAGGTTCATGATCACCGGGGTGCCTTCGCGGAAGTGTTCACCTATCGTACGCGCTTCATTGTAAGTGCGAGGATGCAGTGTGGTGATACGCGCGAGATCAGTCGTCTGCGGTGCATGCTCGGCACGCCAGTCGGCGGGCTGATAGCCGACGTAGTCGTCCCGGCCGATGCGCGCATCGGGCTCATCTTGCTCCTCAGGACGGTCCGCAGGCTCGTCGTAGTCCTCGTACTCGCCATAGGAGTCGTACTTGTCTCCGAAGCGGTGGTCGTCTTCCACGAGGCCTAGGTAGACCGCCATCTTTCGCATGGCACTGGCCATCCTTCAGTCCTCCCACCCTGTACCCGTTGTCGCCAGCCGTTTCGGCTTCACGCGTGGGACACTACCTGACACGAGGCCCGCGATCGCCGAGCAACGCCGTACCGATTCGCAGGTGTGTCGCGCCGGCCTCGACCGCGGCCTCGAGATCGCCGCTCATACCGGCGGAGATCACCGTGGCGGAGGGCCGGACCGCACGCACGGCCGAGGCGCTGTCGAGTAGGCGGGCGAACGCCGCGGCGGGCGCCATGCCGAGCGGGGCGATGGCCATCACGCCGCGCAGCATCAGCCCGGATTCGGCCTCCAGCGCCTCAGCCAGGGCAGGAACCTCTCCGGCCGGCGCCCCGCCCCGAGCCGGGTCACCGTCCAGGCTGACCTCGACGAGGCAGTCGATGACCCGCTCGGCCCGGCGCGCGGCCCGGCCGAGCGCGTGGACCAGCCGAGCCCGGTCCACGGAGTGCACGACACTGGCGTAGCGCACCACGCTCGCGCACTTATTCGTCTGCAACTGACCGATGAAATGCCAGGTGAGCTTAAGGTCAGAGCACTGGGCGGCCTTCGGCGCGGCCTCAGCGTCGCGGTTCTCGCCGACATCGCGAAGGCCAAGCCCGCTCAGCAGCCGCACGTCCGAAGCGGGCCTGGTCTTGGTCACCGCGATCAGCGTGATGTCGCCGACGTCTCGTCCGGCCACCTCACATGCCTCGGCGATACGCCCGTGCACGGCGGCCAGCCGGGCGGCGAGTTCGTCCTGCCGAGGCGAATCGGTCACTTGAGGAAATCGGGGACATCCAGGTCGTCGTCTTCTTCGAACACGACTTGGCGGCGCCGGCTGGCGGTGACATCGAAGGCCTTCGCGGTATTCGGGACGGTCTCGGTGTGCGCCGTCCGGAACGCGGAGGAATCGGGAGTGTTCGCCGCGGTCGCGGGAACCCTGTCCGGCCTCGGCGCTTCGTAGTGAGGCACCTCGTAGGCCCCTGCGCTGGACGGCACCGGGCTGACCTCGGCCGGGACGGGCCCGTCGTCGATCACCGGTGCGGAGAGCACGCCGGCGTGACCGGACCCGGCCATCGCCTCATCGGAACTGCCGGACGTACCGAGGCCGGTGACCGCTACCGGGTCCGCGCTGAACCCTTCACTGCCGCTCCGGCCGACCTCAGCCGAGCCGAACTCAGCTGAGGGGGCGTCCGCGTACCAGGGCGCTGCGCCTCGCGACCCCGCCGCGGCGCCGTCAGCAGCTGTTCCAGCGGAGACTGCCGGGGTGGAGCCGGCGGTGCCGGCGCCCTGGGACGCCGCGGCACTTGACCCGGCGCTGCTGTAGGAGGAGCCGGCGGCGCCGGCGCTGCCCCGTCCGGCCCGGCCTTCGCCGAGGCCGGCCGCGATCACCGTCACCCGCACCTCGTCACCCAGGGCATCGTCGATGACCGCGCCGAAGATGATGTTGGCGTCAACCGCGGCGGAGTTGGAGACGAGCTGGGCCGCCTCATTGATCTCGAACAGCCCGAGGTCGGAGCCGCCCTGAATGGAGAGCAGCACGCCGTGCGCACCGTCGATGCTCGCCTCGAGCAGCGGACTGGAGATCGCCATCTCGGCCGCCGCGACCGCGCGGTCGTCGCCGCGCGACGAGCCGGTGCCCATCAGGGCCGAGCCCGCCCCCGACATGACGGACTTCACGTCGGCGAAGTCGAGGTTGATCAGCCCGGGCGTCGTGATGAGGTCGGTAATGCCCTGAACGCCGGAAAGCAGCACCTGGTCCGCGGCCTTGAAGGCGTCCAGGACGCTCACGTGCCGGTCTGAGATCGACAGCAGGCGGTCGTTCGGGATAACGATCAGCGTGTCGACCTCGCTGCGCAGCTTCTCGATGCCCATCTCGGCCTGCACGACGCGACGCTTGCCCTCGAACCCGAACGGCCTGGTGACCACGCCGATCGTGAGCGCGCCGAGCGAACGCGCCACGTTCGCGACCACCGGGGCGCCGCCGGTCCCGGTGCCGCCCCCCTCACCCGCCGTGACGAAGACCATGTCGGCCCCCTTGAGGACCTCCTCGATCTCCTCTCGGTGATCTTGGGCGGCCTTACCTCCGACATCGGGGTTAGCGCCGGCGCCCAGCCCCCTGGTGAGCTCACGGCCGACATCGAGCTTGACGTCGGCGTCGCTCATGAGCAGCGCCTGCGCGTCAGTGTTGATCGCGATGAACTCGACGCCCTTGAGCCCCTCTTCGATCATGCGATTGACGGCGTTGACGCCGCCACCGCCGATTCCGACGACCTTGATAACCGCCAGATAGTTCTGCGGTGCTGCCACGAGGAGGGTACCTTTCCACTCGTTATTGCTTTGCCATCCCGGCGAAGGCAAATTCCCGCCGATCATGGCCCTGGGCTCGGGAAACCTTCGCCCTGCTGGGTGCTGCGGAATTCACCGCCACGGCGTGGTCCGTCACCATCAGGTTTCACCTTCAGGTTAAGATTTAAAGTTTTTACCGTCCGCGCGATTGATACGGACAGTAGGGTGGGCGGGCACCCGGGTCAACTAACCACGCAGGAACCGGTCAGCGTGTCGCGGATCTTCGCGTCGTCCGGCCTGGAGGGAACTCTTCGGACATCAGCGAACATCACTTGATCACCAAGGTCCCCTGCGCGCTCACGTCGTAATAGTGCGAGCGGGTCCGCATAAGAACGCTGAGCTCCTCCGATTTTGCCGACGCCTGGCCGGTGCCGCCCCAGACGATCGTTATCCGGCCGGCCAGCTGCAGCGTCACCTGATCCGGGCTGGGGGCCGTGACCGATTCCACCGAGCGCCGGAGCCGGACGGGCAATTCGCCGAGCACGGCCGCGGCCGCGCCGAGGTCCGGGTCGCCGCGCAGCAAGGTGACGGGCGTGGTAGCGGGATAAAGCGGGAGGTCCGCGGGCCGGGTCGCGGCCCAGAGCACGATCACGCCGGTGCCGTCGACGAGGTCGAACCCGCCGCCCGGGGCCGGAACCGCGAGCGCGGGCGTACGCTCACGCACCACGATGACCACCCGGTCCGGCCAGGATCTGGTGACCTGCGCACTGCGCACCTGCCTGATGGTGTCCACCCGCGCCGCGATCTGCCCGGTGTTCACGCGGATCAGCGGCGTACCTGGCTCGACGCCGGCGATGGCAAGAACGTCGGACGCCGGCACCAGGTGCGTACCCGAGACCACCACCGACCGGACCACGAGCAGCTGGGAGCCGAGCAACGCCCAGGCCGCGAACCCGGCCAGGCTCGCCAGCGCGAGAGCGAAGAACGCCACGCGCCAGGAATGAACGCCGCGGCCTTTATGGGCCGCATTAACGTGAGAAGTCGGACCGCCGCCGGCGGCCTCATCGCGGGAGACTTCGGTGTCCCCGGATGGCCCGCCGACGTCGGTCACTCGCGTCGCCCGCTGAGCACCTCGACGAGCTGCGGCCCGAGCTTGGTGACGTCGCCGGCTCCCATCGTCAGCACCACGCTTCCGGGCTCGGCGATCTGCGCGATCAGCGCGGCCACCCGCGCCCGGTCCGGCAAGAACCGCGCCTGGCCGCCCGGGACCGCGTCCGCCACGAGCCGGCCGGTCACGCCGGGTTCCGGGTCTTCCCGCGCGGCGTACACGTCGAGGACCACGGCCTCGTCGGCGAGGCCGAGCGCGCGGCCGAACTCGGCGGCGAAGATCCTCGTCCGGCTGTACAGGTGCGGCTGGAAGATCGCGATCACCTGGCCGCCGTCCGCGATGTCCCGGGCCGCGCGCAGGTCAGCGGCGAGCTCGGTGGGATGATGCGCGTAGCTGTCGAGCACCCGCACTCCGTCCGCCTCGCCCTTGAGCTCCAGGCGGCGCCGCGCCCCGCGGTAACCCGCGATGGCCGCCGCCACCCGCGGCGGCGCGAAGCCGAGCTCGACGGCCGCGGCGAACGCGGCCGTCGCGTTCAGAGCGTTGTGGTGACCTGGGACTCCCACCGTCAGATGGGAAAGACTTTTACCAAACGGGCCGTGGTCGGAGCACACCGCGAAGCTGACCGCCATTCCGTGGGACCGGACATCACTGAGCCGGTAGTCGGCATGGCCTGATTCGCCGTAACGTCGGACGCGGGTAGGGATGACGCGTTCAAGCCGGGCCGCGACGACCTCCGCTCCGGGGTCGTCCGCGCAGGTCAGCACCGGGCCGCTGACGCGCCCGCCGAACGTGGTGAACGCGGCTTCGATGTCGGCCAGGCTCGCGTAGTTGTCCAGGTGATCGGCCTCGACGTTGGTGATGACGGCAATGTCGGGGGAGAGCAGGAGAAACGACCGGTCGCTCTCGTCCGCCTCGGCGACAAAGTCCAGGCCCGTGCCGTCCTCCGCGCCGAGCCCGGTCTCGGTCAGGATCCCGCCGATGACGTAGCCGGGATCGGCGCCGCACGCACGGAGCACCGTAGTGAGCATGGAGGTCGTGGTGGTCTTCCCGTGCGTCCCCGCGATGGCGATGACCCGCCGTCCGGCCATGACCGAGGCCAGTGCGGCGGCCCGGTGCAGCACCCGCATCCCGCGCCGGCTCGCCTCGGCCAGTTCCGGATTGTCCGGGCGGATGGCGCTGGACACCACCAGCGTGTCGCCGGCGCCCAGGCTGCCGAGGTTACCTGGCGAGTGCCCGACGTGGACGCTGGCGCCGAGCGCGGTCAGCTCATCCAGCAGCGCCGAAGGGGCCGAGTCGCTGCCCGACACCGGGATCCCCCTGGCCAGCATGATCCGCGCGATGCCGGACATGCCGGCCCCGCCGATGCCGGCGAAGTGCACCCGCCCCAGGCGGAAGGCCGGCACCGGCTCGGCCGCCATTATCTGCTTACTGAGCATCGGACGCCTGAGCATGCGGGTTCCCTTCCGTGCCCGCCACGATCTTGATGACCGCCTCGGCCAGCCAGCGATCCGCGTCGCGCTGCCCGAGCGACGCGGCCGCCTCTGACATGTCCGCCACCTGGTCGATGTTCACCAGCACGGGCAACAGGGTGTCGCGGATCCACTCGGGGGTCAGCTCGCCGTCGGCCACCAGCATGCCGCCGCCTTGCTTGACGACGGGCAGGGCGTTCAGCCGCTGCTCGCCGTTGCCGATGGGCAGCGGCACGTAGGCGGCCGGCAGGCCGACGGCGGTGAGCTCGGCGCAGGTCATCGCGCCGGCCCGGCAGAGCGCGAAGTCCGCCGCCGCGTAGGCCAGGTCCATCCGGTCGATAAAGGGCGACGCCACGTAGGGCACACCGGTGGCCTGCGCCGGGGCGTCGTGGCCGTTGCGCGGGCCGATGATGTGCAGCACCTGGACGCCCGCGTCGCGCAGCCAGTCGGCGGCACCGAACACCGCGGTGTTGATGGAGCGCGCTCCTTGCGACCCGCCCGTCACCAGCAGCACGGGCAGATCGGGACGGAGACCGAAGTGCACGCGCGCCTTATCGCCGAGGCCCAGCCGGTCAAGCTCGGCGATCTCGCGCCTGATCGGGATGCCGATGTAGGTGCCGTTCCTGAGCTGGGTATCCCGATTGCCGGTGAAGACGTGCGTGGTGAACCTGGCCCCTAGCCGGTTGGCCAGCCCCGGCTTGGGGTTCGCCTCATGCACGATGATCGGGACCTGGCGGCGCCGGGCCGCCAGGTAAGCCGGGGTCGCGACGTATCCGCCGAACCCGACGAGCGCCTGCGCCCCGGTCCGGTCGAGCACGGCGGCGGCCGCGCTGACCGCACCCGCCAGCCGGCCGGGGACCGTGAGCAGCTTGGGCGTCACTGACCTGGGCATCGGCACCGCGGGGATGAGCTCAAGGGCGTACCCGCGCAGCGGGATCAGCCGGGTCTCCAGGCCTCGTTCGGTACCCAGGCAGGTAATCTCGGCGCCGGGGTCAATACGTCGTAGCGCGTCCGCCAGCGCCAGGGCTGGTTCGATATGGCCGGCGGACCCGCCGCCGGCAAGCATTACCTTCATGTCTCGTCCCTGAACGGCCCAACGCTTATCGTCGGCGCTTTGATAGACCGAGCCAGCTTAGAACGCGCAGCGGCCAGCCGGGGCCGCGTGCGGCCAAAGCCTCACGGGCACCGGGTTCGAGCCGGGCAAACGACATGAGCATGCCGAGCGCGATCAAGGTCACCAGCAAGGATGACAACCCGGCGGAGACCAGGGGCAACGGCACCCCGGTGATGGGCAGGATGCCGATCACCGCGCCGATGTTCACTGCGGCCTGAACGACGATCCACGCGGTGATGGCGGTGGCCGCCAGCTGGGAGAACACGTCCGGCACGCGCCGGGCGATGCGGAGCCCGGCAAAGGCCAGCCCGCCGTACAAGAAGGTCACGCACAGCGTGCCGACGAGGCCGAGTTCCTCACCGATGATGGCGAAGATGAAGTCGCTGGTCGACTCGGGGACCCAGCCCCATTTTCCCCCGCCGGCGCCCAGGCCCACCCCGAAGATGCCACCCGAGCCGACCGCGTACTTGCCCTGGATACTCTGCATGTTGAGACCAGTGGCGCCCCCCTGGGTACTGAAGAAGTCGGTCAGGCGCTCGAAACGGTACCGCTCCGAGACGATCATGAGCGTCATGGCCAGGACCATCAGTATCAGCAGGCCGCCGAACACACGGCCGGGCGTGCCGATGACCCAGAGCAGGGCGAGGAAGATGACCAGCAGAATGAACGTGGTGCCCAGGTCTTCGCCCGCCATCACGAGCAGGCACAGCAGTCCCACGCCCGGCATCAGCGGCACCAGCATATGCCGCCAGTCGATGAGCTGGCCCAGCCTCTCCTTGCGAGCCAGCAGATCGGCGCCCCATATCACCAGGGCGAGCTTGGCGATCTCGGACGGCTGGACCTGCTGCCCCCCGATCGAAATCCACCGGGCCGCGCCGTTCTCAGAGACGCCGACGCCGTGGATTAGCGTGAGCCCGAGCCCGACCACCGAGACCGCGACCAGCGGGTAGGCGAAGGCACGGAACAGCCGCGGCGACGAGCGCGCCGCCAGCCACATCAACGGCAGGCCGATGACCGCCCCGAGCAGCTGCTTCTTGAAGTCGGTGAGGGGCGGGAGCCCGGCGGTCAGGTCGGCGACGGACGTCGTGGACTCGACCATGACCAGGCCGAGCCCGAGGAGCAGCGCGGTGATGCCAAGGACGAGGTAGTACGACGTGAGCGGCCGGTCAAGCAGCCCGCGCCACGTGCCGATCCGGTCCCGCGCGCCGGCCAGGCCGCGCAGGGCCGGTGCCAGCTGGCCCAGCGCCTCGCCGTCCAGCTCCGCCAGGCCGTCATCGTCCCCGGACAGCCCGAAGTCTCCGGGACCTGGCGAGGACCGTTCGCCGAAGCTCACGCCGGGTGCCGTCATCCGCGGGCTCCGGAGATTCGCCAGAGCAGCCATGCCCACCGGGGGTTGTCATGGTGATGCATGATCCAAGTCTGTTCGCTGTCCCGTGACAAGACCGGGACATCCGTGGCGTGTCGCCCGAAGATTCCGCGCGCAGCTGGCCGGGCTGGCTGAGGGCGGGCCCGGCAATCTGGCATGATGTGCTCCAATGAGCAGGTCAGATTCTTCTCGTTTTCCGGTGACGGTGACCCGGCTGCCAGTTACCCGCTGCGAGATATGCGGACGCACCCTCGCCTACCGGCCCGGTCAGGCGAGCACGGTGCTGACCCAGCATTATCACCGAATGCATCCGGAAGCCCTCACCGGCACGCCAGAAACCGCTCACTTAGGCGCTGCGCACCTGGGTGATGCGCGGCGGCCTGGCCACGTTCATGCTCGCCCTGCCCGCCGCGATAGCCACGAGATAGGTAAATTAGCGACCCAATAAGACCGCTTCGGACCGATACGGCCGCCAAGTCCCGCCTACCCCGGTGGGAACAATCGCCGGCTCGTCGGGCAGTCTGGGGGCATGTCAGAAAAGCTCACGATGATGGCCGTCCACGCCCATCCCGACGACGAAGCGTCGAGCACCGGCGGCGTGCTGGCCACCTACTCCGCCCAGGGCATCCGAACCGTGGTCGTGACCTGCACCAATGGCGAGTTCGGCGACGCGCCCGGCGGGGTCAAGCCCGGCCAGGATGGGCATGACGAGCCGGCGGTGGCCCGTCTGCGCCTCGCTGAGCTGCGCGAATCCTGCGCGATCCTCGGCGTCACCGATCTCGAACTGCTTGGTTACCACGATTCGGGCATGCCGGAATGGGAGTACAAGGACCGGCCGGACGCCTTCTGCAACATCCCCGAGGCGGACGTGGGCGCGAGGATCTCCGTCCTGATCGAGCGGTACCGGCCGCAAGTCCTGATTACCTACGACGACCAGGGTCCTTACCAGCACCCCGACCACGTCCACGCGAGCCGCGCGGCGCAGGCGGCGTTCGCCAGCAGCGGCATCGCGGCCAAGCTGTACCTCACCGCGATGCGCCGCAGCGACTGGCAGAAGATCTGGGAAGCGCTGCGCGAACTCGGCGCGGAGGTGCCCGACTTCGAGAACATGAGCCCCGAGGTGCGGCGGCAGGCGGCCGCGTCCGAGCAGCGCGTCACCACATCCGTCGACATCCGGCCGGCCCTGGGCCGCAAGCGCGAGGCGCTGTTCGCGCATGGCAGCCAGATTCAGGAGTCGTGGTTCAGCAAGATTCCGCAGGACGTCGTGGAGGCCACCTTCGGCCGGGAGCATTTCATCCGGGCCAGCGACACCACCGGGGCTCCGCTGCCCGAAGATGACCTGTTCGCTGGCCTGCGGCCAGCGGGCGAGGGGTCCGCGACATGACCGCCGAGCCGTACGCGGCCGCCTCCGGGCTGGTCGAGCGGTCGGCCGCCGCTTATGTATCCGCGGTGCCCGATCGGCCGCAGGACGACGGGTTCTTCGGGCCAGCGAGCGTGACCTGGCGGGTCGCCGGCGATCTGTCCGCGCCGGTCGCCGGGCTGCGCTCCCTACTCATGCAGGCGCTGCACCCGCTGGCCATGGCGGGCGTCGACCAGCACAGCGACTGGCGGCTCGACCCGGTCGGCAGGCTCGCGGCTACCTCCGCCTACGAGGCCACCGTCACCTATGGCGACCGGGCCAGCGCCACCCGGGTCGGGCAGCGGGTCCGGGCCATCCATACCCGCGTCCGCGGTGTGGACACGGTGACCGGCCTGCCGTATGCGGCCGGGGACCCCGCGCTGCTGCTGTGGGTGCACGCGGCCCTGGTGGATTCGGCGCTGGCCGCCAGCACGCTATTCGGCACGCCGTTGACGGACGCCGACGCGGACGCCTATGTCCGCGAAATGACCATCGCGGCCGAGCTTCTAGGAGTGCCGCACGAGATCATCCCGGCGAGCGTGGCCGGGCTTGGCCGGTACATCGCCGACGTGCGCCCCGCGCTGCGCCGCACGCCCGCGGCCGCCGAGTCGATGGGCTACCTGCTCGACCCGCCCGGCCTGGACTCCGGCATCGCCGAACTGTGGCAGGACATCAGGGACGCCGCGATCGCCACGCTGCCCGACTGGGCGCGAGAGATGTACGGCTATCCCGCCCCGGCCCCGGTGACGGCTACCCGCCGGACGGAGATCCGCCAGGCGCTCGGCGTGCTCGACGCGGTGTTCCTAGGTGAACCGGGCGTACTCGAGGCGCGGCAGCGGCTCGCCCTGCGGATGCGCTCGGCCGGGACTAAAGCAGGCTGAGGGGAGCTTGGAGATAGAAACGGGGCAAGAACGACCACGGGGCCTGGCGGGGGCAAGTGAGGAGACAGACGGGTGAAGTCACAGGCCAGAAACCTGGCTATTGTCGTGGTGACGGGATGTGTGTCGATCGCGGCCCTGACGCTGCTGCGCGGCAGGCGGGGCGACGGATGGCGGGGGCTGCGCGGTGACGCCCGGCGCCGGGTGCACCACCTGCGGGTCGAGCGGGGGCTGACGGCCCTGCGGCTGGTCGCGCGCGGCGGCGCGCGTTACGCGAGCAACGCGCCGAGGCTGTTCGCCAGCGCGGGTGAGCACCGGCAGCAGCTGCGCAATGACCTGGCCCTGCAGACCGCCGAGGACGTCGCCGCCACCTTGGGGACGATGAAGGGCGTGCTGATGAAGCTGGGCCAGATGGCCAGCTACGTCGACGACGGGCTGACGCCGGCCGCCCGCCGGACGCTGAGCCGGCTCCAGGACAGCGTGCCGCCGATGAGCCCCGAGCTGGCCGCCCGCGTCGTCACAGAAGAGCTTGGCCTGCCGCCGGAGCAGGCCTTCGCGACCTGGGATCCGGTCCCGATCGCAGCGGCGTCGATCGGGCAGGTACACCGCGCGATCACGCTCGACGGCCGCGCGGTCGCGGTGAAGGTCCAGTACCCTGGCATCGCCGAGACCATCGAGGCCGACCTGGGTAACGTCGCCCTGCTGCGCCGGATGCTCAAGATCACCGCGCCGAGCCAGGACGTCGACGCGCTGCTCGCCGAGCTGCGGGAACGCATCACCGAGGAGCTCGACTACCGCGCCGAAGCCCGCAACCAGCAGCTGTTCGCCCGTTACTACCAAGGTCACCCCACCATTCACGTGCCCGAGATCGTCGAGGAGCTCTCCACCCGGCGGCTGGTGACGAGCGACCTCGCCGACGGCGCGCGGTTCGCCGAGCTGGCCAGCTGGCCGCAGGCCGAGCGCGACCTGGCCGCGGAGACGATCTACCGCTTCGTGTTCCGGAGCCTGTACGAGATGCACGCCTTCAATGGCGACCCGCATCCGGGCAACTACCTGTTCGGTGGCGGCGGCCGGGTCACCTTCCTGGATTTCGGGCTGGTCAAGCACTTTACCGACGACGAGCTGCGGCCGCTGGTCGAGATGGTGAAGCACCTGTGCGTCGAGAACGACCCGGCAGCCTTCCGCCAGGCCATGGTCGAGGCCGGCTTCCTGATGCCGGACACGCCGCTGCCCACGGATATGATCGTCGAGCACATGGCCCTGTTCTACGACACGGTGCGCGAGCGGGGGCCGCGCACCATGACCAGGGAGTACGCCGCCGCGGTCAGCAGGCGCTTCTTCGACTTCCGCAGCCCGCTCGCGGCCTATGCGGCGATCCCCCGGTCCTACGTGATCCTGCAGCGGATCAACCTCGGCCTGTTCGCCCTGCTGGCCGAGCTGTCGGCGACCGCGGACTGGCGGTGCATCGCCGAGGAGATCTGGCCGTTCGTGCAAGCTCCGCCCTGCACGCCGATAGGCGCGGCCGAGGCCACCTGGCTGGCAGGCCGGCGTGATCTTGCGCGAGCAGGCCGGGCCGTTCCGTAAAAGGTCTTTTTTAGGGCCAGGAGGGCAGGTCGAACGGTCGCAGGTAACGCGCAGGGGTGTAGCTGGTGAAGGCCGGCGCGGTCGGGTAGACGGTGTTGTTGAGCGAGTAGATGTTGTACCGCGGGCCGAGCGCCGTGGCCCCGGCGTTCATGGCCGCGGGAGCGGGGACGTTCCACTGCCCGGTGGACAGGCGATTCTCCAGTGTCTGGACGGCGGTGATGGTCTCGGCCGGGGTGAACGCGCAGTGCCCGGCGCGGTTCACGAAGATCTGCCGCAGCAGGGCGCCGTTCCCGGCCCGGTCGACCACCGCCCGGTAGGCCTGCTCATTCTCCGGCACGACCAGGCCGTCGCCGGTGGTGTGCATGGTCAGCACCGGGACCGAGATGTCGCCGTCGAAGGAGATGTTCCTGGCCAGCCAGGCCACGGCCGTCGGGTCCGCGCTGATCCGCTTGGAGCCGTTCAGCGTTTGCACGTCCTGGCCCAGGCTCAGCCCGGCGACCTGGTAGAGCGCCTTCACCTCGCTCGCGTCCGCGGACTTGGACAGGTCGCTGACGTAGTTCACCCCGGTGTTCCAGGACGGGTTGCCGCCCGCCTTGGCCTCCAGGTCGGCGCGGAAAGCGAAGATGAAGGGGAAGGTCACCTCGGCGTCCCAGAGGTCCTGGTTCTGCTCCTGGGCGGTGTAGTCGTTGGCCCCGGGTTCGGCGGATAGCGGCGTGAACCAGCCGGGAGTGTCAGCGAGCGCCGCGACCAGGGCGAGCCGGGCCCGGCCTTGCGGGGTCGCCTGCGCCGCCGTCAGGGCGGCCTCGGCGTTGTCCAGGTTGGCCGTGGGGTCGGTGATATTGACGATCTGGACCGAGGGATCGATCAGCTTCTGGAACGCGAACGCCCCGTCGAGTGCGATGTTCCAGGTCGCCACGCCGCCCGACAGCACGCCGCACATCGGCAGCGCGGCGTCGAACCGGCTGGGGTAGTCCTGGATCAGGCCGGCGGTGATGATTCCGCCGAGCGAGTGACCCCAGGCGACCGTCGTCTTCGGCTGACCGTAGGCCTGGTCGAAGGCGTTCAGGGTGCTGATCTGGTCGGGCCGGGCCTGCTCGATGGCCCAGCCGGTGCTGGCGTAGGAGGAACCGGCGAGGGCGTAGCCGTGGGCGAGCATCCAGCTGGCGGTGACCGGATCACCGGCGTCCTCCGCCGGGTTGGCGGCACCGGGCTCCACGTAGCCGTGGCTGTAGAGGTACAGGGTTCCGTTCCAGGCACCCGCCGGGCACTGGATCAGGTAGGTCGCGCCGTCGGCCAGCGTCCCGTTCAGCGTGCTCACCGTGCCGGAACCGCCGCAGGACGCAGCCGCCGACGCGGCCACCGATCCCGCTACCGATCCCGCTGTGAGCCCGCCGATGACCAGGCCCGCGGCGAGCGCGGCGCCGGCCAGCCTGGTGAACCTTTTCCCTGACCGCACCATGGACCCACACTCCCAGGAGCCAGCTACACGATCGTCGGACGCCAGGTAACTTACCGGTAACTTCGGCTCGGGGGCGAGAGGTCATCTCAAGGTTGCCGAAATTACCCTGAAACCCGTTGTTGACAAGCGCTGTGGGGTGCCGGCGCGGCGCCATGGAGGATGATGGGGTCGTGGCGGATCAAGCTGACGTGCGCCGTATCGCGTTGTCGCTGCCGGAGACCATCGAGTCCGAGGACAACTTCGGGTTCCGGGTGCGGAACTCCTCGAGTAAGAGTGGTTCGAAGCAGTTCGCCTGGGCGTGGAACGAGCGCGTGACGCCGGGTAAGCCGCGGGTGCCGAGGGCGGATGTGCTCGCCGTCCGGGTGGCAGGCCAGGGCGAGAAGGACATGCTGCTGGCTTCCGACCCGGACAAGTTCTTCACTGAGCCGCACTACAACGGCTTTCCGGCCGTTCTGGTCAGGCTGTCTGCGATCGGGGAGGATGAGCTGCGGGAACTGATCACCGATGCCTGGCGAAGCCAGGCGCCGCGCAAGCTCTTCTCCTTATCGTGTGTCGCCACTACCCCGATAGGGGAATAGGGGAGTTCATGACACACGATGGCTAACCCCACATAAAAGATGCCTAGGCCCAGGGCTACGCAGATGCCGGCGATGATCCAGAAGCGCACGACGATGGTGGTTTCGGCCCAGCCTGCCAGCTCGAAGTGATGCTGCAGGGGCGCCATGCGGAACACCCGTTTACCGGTCATCTTGTAGGAGCCGACCTGGATCAGCACGGAGAGCGTGATGATCACGAACAGGCCGCCCAGCAGGAGCAGCAGCAGCTCGGTCCTGGTCGTGATGGCCAGCCCGGCGAGCGCGCCGCCGAGGGCCAGGGATCCGGTGTCGCCCATGAAGATCTTGGCGGGCGGCGCGTTCCACCACAGGAACCCGGCGCAGGCGCCCATCACCGTGGCGGCGACCACGGCGATATCCTGCGGGTCGCGCACGTCATAGCAGGCGGGGGCGATGGCGACCGTGCAGTCGTTCCGCAGCTGCCAGATCCCGATGATCATGTAGGCGGCGAACACCAGGATGGCCGTGCCGGTAGCCAGGCCGTCGAGGCCGTCGGTGAGGTTCACGCCGTTGGAGGTCCCGGCCACCATGATGATGACCCAGACCACGAAGAACACCGGCCCGATGGATACCCCGAAGTCTGCGAGAAACGACAGGTGGGTCGAGGCCGGGGTGAGGTCGTACCCGTCCGGGAACCTGATCGCGAGCAGCGCGAACACCCCGCCGACGACCGCCTGGCCGGCGAGCTTGGCCCCGCTGCGCAGGCCCAGGCTGCGCTGCATGTACAGCTTGATGAAGTCGTCCGCGAACCCGACCAGGCCCAGCCCGGTCATCAGGAACAGCACGAGGAGACCGGAGGCGGACATCGGATCGCCGGTAACGAGGTGGCCGACGAGGTACCCGGCGAGTGAGGCGATGATGATCACGGTGCCGCCCATGGTCGGCGTACCGCGCTTGGACAGGTGCCCGGCCGGGCCGTCCGACCTGATCTCCTGACCGTAGCCGCGCTGGGTGAACGCCTTGATCGCCAGCGGGGTGCCGAACAGCGCGATGAACATCGAGACAGCGGCCGACAGCAGGACAGTCTTCACCGGCCGACACCCCCAAGCTCTCCAAGTAGCACCTCGGCGACGCCTTCCAGGTGAGCCGCGCGGGATGCCTTCACCAGGACCACGTCACCAGGCTTCAGCCGGTCGCCGAGCACGGCCAGCGCGGCGGCGCCGTCGGGCACGCCGACCGCCTCGCCGTGCCATGAGGGCACCCGCTGCGTACCGGCTAGGATCGGCGCCGCTTCCTCGCCCACCGCGATCAGCCCGGCCAGCCCGGAACCCGACGAACCCGCGATCTGCGCGGCGAACTCGCCGATGTCCTCATGGCTAGCCCTTGAGGTGCCGCCGAGCTCGGCCATGTGGCCGAGGACCGCGAACCCGCGGCCGTACCGCGCCAGGTGAGCGAGGGCTTCGATCGCGGCCCGAACGGACTCAGGGTTCGCGTTGTAGGCATCGTTAATGATCACCACTCCATCCGCGCGGCGACAGACCTCCATCCGCCACCGGCTGCGTGCGACCGCGGCGCACAGCCCGTCCGCGATGTCGGCGAGGCCAAGTCCGAGCTCACCCGCGAGGGCCGCGGCAGCCAGCGCGTTCGGCACGTTATGCGCGCCATGCAGCCGCAGGGTGACCGGCGCGGAACCGGCCGGTGTCAGCAGCGTGAAGCTCGGCCGTCCGAGGTCATCCAGCCTTACGTCCGCCGCCCGCACCGACGGCTGGGGCACGTGGTCTGGTAGGGACGGCTGGGATCTGTGGGGGGGGTGAAGGCTGAAGGTGACGATGCGGGCGGCGGTGCGGGCGGCCATGGCCAGGACGCGCGGGTCGTCGGCGTTCAGGATTGCGACGCCGCCGACGGCGCGGGCGGGCAGCGCCTCGACGAGCTCGCCCTTGGCCAGCGCGACCTGGTCCAGTCCGCCGAACTCCCCCGCGTGCGCGTGCCCGACGTTCAGTACCACGCCGTAGCGGGGCGGCGCGATGCCGCACAGGTGAGCGATGTGGCCGAGGCCCCGGGCGGACAGCTCGAGCACCAGGTACCTGGTCGCGAGGTCCGCGCGCAGCACGGTCAGCGGGAGGCCGAACTCGTTGTTGAACGACCCGGCCGGCGCGATCGTCGGCCCGAGGCGCTCCACCAGCTGCGCGGCGAGGTCCTTGGTCGAGGTCTTGCCGGACGATCCGGTGATGCCCGCGATCTGCGCCGCGGGCAGCGAGTCCACCACGAACCTGGCCAGCGCGGCCAGCGCGGCCGGGACGTCCGCCACGATCACCGCGGGCGCGGGGACCGGCCGGGTGGCCAGCACGGCGACCGCGCCCGCGGCCACGGCGGCGGTGGCGAAGTCGTGACCGTCGGAGCGCTCCCCCGCGACCGCCGCGAACAGCCCGCCGGGGCCCGCCCGCCGGGAGTCGATGACCACCTCGCCGGTGACCATGGCCTCGCGGCCACGAGCCGCGGCGTCCCCGTTCAGCTGACCGCCCGTTATCCGCGCGATCTGCTCGAGCGACAGCGGGATCACCGGTTCACCGCCCACGGATCAAGCTCCGAGGTCAGCGGCCCCGACCCCAGAGACCCCACAGGTCCCAGCGGATCCGGTCCCGGCGGTCCCGGCGGTCCCGGCGGTCCCGGCGGTCCCGGCGGTCCCGGCGGTCGGTACCGGCTGATCTTGTCCTCGCTGATCTTGTCCTCGCTGATCTTGTCCTCGCTGGTCACGTTCTCGCTGTCCTTGTTCTCGCTGGGCGAGCGCCGCCGCGGTGACCTGCCGGTCGTCGAACGGCAGCACCGCGCCGGCCACGTACTGGCCGGTCTCGTGCCCCTTTCCGGCCACCACGATGACATCGCCCGGCGTGGCCAGCGTGACCGCCTGGGAGATCGCGGCCGCCCGGTCAGGTTCGATGATCATCCGGGCGCGTTTGTCCTGCGGCACGCTCAGCACGCCGTCCAGCATCGCCGCGAGTATCGCCAGTGGGTCCTCCGAACGTGGATTGTCGCTGGTGAGAATGGC
This sequence comes from uncultured Actinomycetes bacterium, assembly GCA_963758795.1. GTDB lineage: Bacteria > Actinomycetota > Actinomycetes > Streptosporangiales > Streptosporangiaceae > Palsa-504. The sequence continues at coordinate 395,545 of CAVWXG010000012.1, read as the reverse complement.
CACGTCGGCCAGGGACGCGGCCGCGGCGCCCATCATGGGGCGCTTGGCCCTGTCCCGGTCGCCACCGCAGCCGAGCACGATGATCAGGTTCCCCTGAGTGACCGCCCGCAGCGACCGCAGCACCGCCTCGACCGCGCCCGGCTTGTGCGAGTAGTCGACCAGGGCGGTAACTCCCAGGGCGGTTCCCGGTATCCGCTCCAGCCGCCCGGGCACGCCCGGGCACGCCGCTATGCCCGCCACCGCGTCGTCAAGCCCGACGCCCGCCTCGACCAGGGCGACCAGGGCACCGAGCGCGTTGGCTACGTTGAACACCCCGGCCAGGCCGACCGACACGTCGGCCTCGACCCCGCCCGGACCGATCAGCCGGAACGTGCTGCCATCGGTGCCCGAACGGACGTCTACCGCCCGCCAGTCGGCCTCCTGGTCGCCCGCGGCCGAGAACGTGGTGACCGGCACGGGCGCTGACGAGGCAAGCCTGCGCCCGTACCGGTCGTCAATGTTCACCACCCCGACCACGGGCGGGACGAACAGCGCCGCCTTGGCCCGGAAGTAATCCTCGAGATCGGCGTGGAAGTCCAGATGATCCTGCGACAGGTTGGTGAAGACCGCCACGTCGAAGCTGGTGCCTGCCACCCGGCCAAGGCTGAGCGAGTGGCTCGATACTTCCATCGCGGCAGCGGTCACCCCGCGCTCGGCCATGACCGCGAACAGCGCCTGCAAGTCGGGGGCCTCCGGCGTAGTCAGAGAGCTGGTCACCACGTCCGTTCCGATCCTGATCTCAACCCCGCCGACCAGCCCGGTTTGGTGGCCGGCCTCGCGCAGCCCGGCCTCGATCAGGTACGTGCTCGTGGTCTTGCCGCTCGTCCCGGTCACGCCAATCAGCCCCAGCTTGCTCGACGGGTCCCCGTAGACCCAGCAGGCGATCTCACCCAACCGGGCCCGCGGATCGGCGACCACGAAGACCGGCACCCCGCTGGCCGTCGCCCTGGCCCGCCCGTCCTGATCGGTCAGCACCGCGACCGCGCCCGCGGCCACCGCGTCGTCGCAGTACGCCGCCCCGTGCACTCTCACACCAGGCAGGGCCGCATACAGGTCGCCCGGGCGCACGGCACGCGAGTCGAGCGTGACTCCGGACACGAACCCCAGATCGCTGCGTGAAAGAGGGCTTCCCACGACGGTATGCGGGTCCAGCCGGACGCCCAGCAGCGAGCTAAGCGCGGACAGCGGTCGCTGCGGTTGATGAGCGGGACGGATCGCCACGGGGTGAGGGTACCTCCAATCATGGCGCGTTAAGGCGTACCTTGGCAGGTACGGCTCCGTCCGGCGGTATGTCAAGCGCCGCGAGCGCGTCCTTGGCGACCTGATAGAAGACCGGGCCGGCGATGACATCACCGTAGTAACCGCCCTTGCGCGGGTTCTGCACGTTGACCGCGATGACGAGCTGCGGGTCGTTGCCCGGGGCCAGGCCAATGTAACTAGACCCGTAGACGCACAGCGCGCAATCGGGACCCGCTTCCTGCGAGGTGCCGGTCTTGGCGGCGATGGCGTAGCCGGGGATGATCCCCCAGGGCTGGGCGGCTTCCTCGTCGATCGCGGGCACCTGCTGCAGGATCTGCAGCAACTCGCCCGCCGTCTTGGCCTGGATGACCCGGCGGGTGGCCGGCGGCGCGGACGGGATGTACTTGCCCGCGGAGTTGGTGGTGCCCTCGATCAGGGTCGGCTGCACCCGCACGCCACCGTTCGCGATCGTCGCGTACACCTCGGCCATCTGGATCGCGGTCGCAGCCACACCCTGCCCGAAGGACAGCGTGTACCGGGTATCCGCCGCCCACTGTGACACTGGAGGCAGCAGGCCTGCGCTCTCGCCTGGCAGCCCGATGCCGCTGGGCTGGCCGAGGCCGAACGCCTTCAGGTAGTCATACTGGGTCTGCTCGCTGATGTGGTTGGCGACCTGCGACATACCGATATTGGACGAGTGCGCGATGATGCCCGCGATCGTGTACCGCTCGCCCGGCGCCCATTCCGCGTCCTGGATGACCTGGCCGCCTTCGACGATCTCGGCCGGGATGTTGTAGGCGCTCATCGGCGTCTGGCCGCCGTGCTCGAACGCGGCCGAGGCGGTGATGACCTTCGCGGTAGAGCCCGGCTGGAACACGTTCTGCACCGGGATGTCAGTGGCCTGGGACGCGTTGGTGATCGTCGACGGGTTGAACGTCGGCCACTGCGCCATCGCCAGCACGTGCCCGGTCTTCGGCTGGATGATCACTACCGTGCAGTTGCTGGCCTCGGTCTTGGCAACCTGCTGCGCGCACGCCTGCTCGGCGGCGTACTGCAGCGCTGGGACGATGGTGAGCCGCAGGTCGCTGCCGTTGACCGCCGGCTTGATGCTGCTGCCCGCGAGCGGGATCGGCTGGCCCTGGTTGCTGGTCTGCACCTGCTCGCTGCCCGGCTGGCCAGCCAGCAGCGCGTTGTCCTCCAGCTCCAGGCCGGCCCCACCCTTCAGCACACCGTTGCCGGTGCCGGTGAAGCCGATGATGTTGGCCGCGATGTCGCCGTCGGGGTAGGACCTGGCGTAGCTGGGAGTCATCGCGATGCCGGACAGGTCGAGCGCCGTGATCTGGTTGCTGGTTTGGGCGGAGATGCCATTGGCCAGCACCACGTACTGCGGTGAGGTCGGGTGCTGGAGCAGGTTGAGGATTGCCGCCGAGGTCATGCCGAGCGGGCCAGCCAGCGCGTTGGCCACCTGCTGCTCTTCGGCCGCGTGGGTCAGCTTCGAGCTGGTCATTATCAGCGGGTCGGCGTAGACCGTGTAGGTCTCCACCGTCGTCGCCAGGACTTGCCCGTTCGCGCCGGTAATGCTGCCGCGCAGCGCGGGCAGGGCGACTGCGCGGTCGCGCTCCTCGGACGCCAGCTTGCGGTAGGTGCCGGACTCCATGCCCTGGAGCTGCACCAGACGCCCGCCGAAAAGCGTCAGGACGAAGATGATCGCGAGCAGGGTGACCCCTAGCCGCCGGGTCGGGTCGCCGCGGGGGGCGAGACGGCCTTTGGGTCGGGCCCGCGGCGGCCGACCCGGAGAGCCGCCTCCAGGGCCGCCTCTCGGATCGGCCGGGCGGCGCGATGACCGTTCACTCGTATTTTCTCGGGAACGGGCCGTGGCCGACGCCCCAGGCCGGCCAACCGCCGACGGCCCCCGACGCCGCGAGTCCGGACCCAGTGGTCCCGGCCGGACGGGCCGCGATGGGTGGCCGCGCGGCTGCGGACGCCGGTCGTCCCGGCGATTCGCCTGTGGCCTGCGGGTAGGGTCCTGCGGTGTCACGGGGTATACCCGGGGACGTTGATCTCCGCGTCAGACTTGGAGACCTTCCCCGAGACAATCTTCCCGGTCTTCAGGTCGATGAAGCTCAGGTTCGGGTCCTGCCGCATGCCGAACTGCTCAGCCTCCTTGGCGATCACCGCCGGGTTCGCCGCCTGCGCTACGGCATTGTTGAGGGTCTGCTCCTGGCGGGTCAGGTTGGCATTCTGCTGTTGCAGGCTGGTGATCTGGAACGCTCCCTGGGCCAGCGTGGTGCTGATCACCAGCAGCGATACCATGGCGCCGCCGAGCAGCCCGATGAGCAGCAGGATGAATGGTGTCCGGGGGGATCGCGGGCGCGGCGTCGCGCCGGTGACCGGCCTGGCCTGCGGTCCGGTGACCGGCGAGGTGAAGGGCCGGGTGTGGCGCGGTGCTAGCTGTGTTGGCCCGGGGGGGCGACCCTGTGCTAGCCCGGGGGGGCGACCCCCCGGAACCCCCCGCGTACGGGGGGGCTGCCCGCCCCCCCGTACCCCCCGGCCCCCCGAGAACGGGGGGGGTACCCGGTACCCTGGGCGGCCCCCTTTGGCAGCATCGTGTCAGTGGTGGCCATGGTGTTCCCCTCGGATCATGCTGCTTCCCTGATGCGTTCCGCAGCTCGCAGCCGGGCGGAGGCCGCACGCGGATTGCTGGTGATTTCTTTGCTGTCCGGGCGCTCGGCGCCCCTGGTGAGCAGGCGGAACTGATTCGTCGCGGCGCTCGCGGGCACCGGCAGGCCGGGCGGCGTCTGATCGGTGGACAGCCGTACCAGCTCCCGCTTGACGATGCGGTCCTCGAGCGAGTGATAGGCCAGGACCACCACCCGGCCGCCTACCGCCAGCACGCCGAGGGCGGCGGGCAGCGCCCGCCGTAGCGTGCCGAGCTCGTCATTCACCTCGATCCGCAGCGCCTGGAAGGTGCGCTTGGCCGGGTTACCGCCGGTGCGCCGGGTCGCCGCGGGGATCGCGTCCTTCACGATGGCGCTCAGCCGCTGTGTCGACGTGATCGGAGCCTGGGCGCGCTCGCGGACCACCGCGTCGGCGATCCGCCGGGCGAAACGCTCCTCGCCGTAATCGCGGAGCACCCGGGCGAGTTCGGCGGCCGGGTAGCCGTTGACGATGTCCGCCGCGGTGAGGCCCCTCGTGCGGTCCATCCGCATGTCCAGCGGAGCGTCCTGGGCGTATGCGAAACCACGCCCGGGGTCGTCGAGTTGGGGCGAGGACACGCCGAGGTCAAAGAGCAGGCCCATGACCTGGTCCGGCCGTACTGTGCCCGGGCGTGCTGTGCCCGGGCGTGCTGTGCCCGGCCGTGCTGTGCCCGGCCTGGCTGTGCCCGGCCTGGCTGTGTCCGGCCCTGCTGTGATAGAGCCCGAGCTTAGGATGGCCGGGATCTCGTCGTACCTGGCGTGCACGAGCGTGACCCGATTCGCGAAGGGGGCGAGCAGTTCCCGGGCCGCCTCGATCGCGGCCGCGTCGGCGTCGATGCCGACGAGCAGCAGACCGGGGCACGCCTCGAGCAGGGCGCGGGCGTGCCCGGCCCGACCCAGGGTCGCGTCCACCAGGACGGCGCCGTCGGCGGCCAGAGCGGGCGCAAGCAGGGCGGTAACACGGCCGGCGAGCACCGGTACGTGCTGTGCCTTGTCCACGCGTCCCCTCCGTGCGGTCGTGGGTGTTCCTGCGGGTTACTGCTTTTTCGCTTTTCGGGCCGGTGCCCTCTCGGCGACCGTTGGCCGGTTCCCATCCGCTGGCGCCGGCTGGCACCGGGGAAGTGATGCCAGCAGGGAGCGGCGGATGGGAACCGGCTACAGGATTCCGGGGAGCACCTCCTCGGCGGCCTCGGCAAACGAGTCCTCCTGCGCGGCGAGGTAGGTCTCCCACGCTTGCGTGTCCCAGATCTCCAGGCGGGTGTTCGCGCCGATCACCACGCAGTCACGCTGCAGCCCGGCGTAGCCGCGCAGCGCGGCTGGAACGGTGATCCGGCCCTGCTTGTCGGGGACCTCGTCGGAGGCGCTGGCGAAGAAGACCCGGCTGTTGTCCCTGACCGACTTGGCCGTCACCGGCACGTTACGCAGCGCCTCGGTGATGCGGGCGAACTCCTCATGCGGGAAGACGAACAGGCAGCGTTCCTGTCCCTTGGTGATCACCACTCCCCCAGCGAGCTCTTCTCGGTACTTCGCGGGCAGGAACAACCGGCCCTTCTCATCCAGCCGGGGGGCATGAGTACCGAGGAACACAGGTGCTCACCTCCCACCGCCTACATCCTCCACTGCGCTCCACTGTACCCCACATCTCCCCACCGTCAACGCTTAAATCGCCGTGATTGAGCAACCTGCCCCACTGAAGCGGCAGGTAGAAAAGGTGGAGCGAGGTCTTTGGGGGGTGGAGGAGGGAGTGGGACGAAGCGAAGCGGGCAGGGCCGGGACGCGACAGGACCATGGCCGGGTCACCGTCGGATGGCCGTTATGCCCGAGAATGCCGCGTATAACGGAGAAGCAACGCCAGCGTCGCGCGTTCGGCGGAGAAAGACGTACTGTAGCGGTACAGCGGCTAGACCTGGGTGATAAGTGACGGGACGCCCGGCTGGCTGGCGGTGCGCGCCAGCGCCTTCGAGGAGGCCATGTGGTACTGGATACCGGAAGGCAGACGGGGAGCTCGATCGATGATCTAGTGCCCGCCGCGCGCCGGATCGGCAAGGCCATCGAGGCGGTGATCGAGGGCAAGCGGGAGGCGATCCAGCTCACCCTGGCCGTGCTGCTCGCCGAAGGGCACCTGCTCATCGAGGACGTGCCGGGCGTAGGCAAGACCATGCTCGCCAAGGCCCTGGCGAGGGCCATTGACGGCACCGTGCGCCGAGTCCAGTTCACCCCGGACCTGCTGCCGAGCGACATCACCGGGGTCAGCGCCTACAACCAGGAGAGGCGCGATTTCGAGTTCAAGCCGGGACCGGTATTCGCCAACATCGTGCTCGGCGACGAAATCAACCGGGCCTCGCCCAAGACTCAGTCCGCGCTGCTCGAATGCATGGAAGAACGTCAGGTCACCGTGGACGGCACCACTTATTCGCTGCAGGCGCCCTTCATGGTGATCGCGACCCAGAACCCGATAGAGATGGAAGGCACCTATCCGCTCCCCGAGGCGCAGCGGGACCGGTTCACCGCGCGCATCTCGCTGGGGTACCCGCTGCCCGCCGCGGAGCGGGAAATGCTCGACAACCACGGCTCCAGGTCGCCCCTTGACCAGCTCAGCCCGGTAGCGCGGGCAAGCGACGTGCAGGACCTGGTGATGGCCGTGCGTGGCGTCCTGGTGTCGGACCAGGTCAAGGACTACATCATCGGCCTCGCCAACGCGACGAGGATCTCGCCTGAGCTGCGGCTCGGCGCGTCGCCGCGCGCCACCTTGCACCTGCTCCGGGCCAGCCGGGCCTGGGCGGCCCTGGACGGGCGAGACTATGTGATCCCCGACGACGTGCAGCGCCTGGCCAGGCCGGTGCTGGCGCACCGGCTGCTGCCCACGGCCGAGGCCATCGTCGAGCGGCACCTGCCCGAGCAAGTCGTGGACAGGATCGTCGCGCAGTTGCCTCTACCGAGACGATGAGCCCGTGAGCAGGCCCGGGGCAAGCCGGTAAGGAGAGCGATGCGGGCGCTATTCAGCTCTCTGACCACGCGGGGCCGGTCGTTCACGGCTGCGGGCGGTGCGGCAGTGGTGTGCGGACTGGCGATACCGGAACCCGACCTGATCCGGGTCGGGGCGCTGCTTGTCATTTTGCCGTTCGTGTCCGCGCTGATCGCCGGCCGATCCCGGTACCGCCTGTCGTGCAGCCGCAGGCTCGACCCGCCGCGAGTACCGGCAGGCCAGCTCACGGTGGTTACGGCACGGGTCGAGAACATCTCGCGGCTGCGCACGGGCGTGCTGCTGGCCGAGGATGTCACCCCGTACTCGCTGGGCAGCAGGCCCAGGTTCGTGCTCGACGAAATCGAGCCCGGAGGACACCGGGAGCTGAACTACCAGATCCATTCGGACACCCGCGGCAAGTTCACGATCGGACCGCTGCGGGTGCGGGTCGCCGACGCGTTCGGGCTAGTGGAGATCGGCCGCTCGTTCAGCGCGACGAGCACGCTGGTGGTCACGCCGAGAATCTTCCCGCTGCCTCGGGTGACGGCCTCGAGCAGCTGGCTCGGCGACGGCGACGGCGGGATGCGGACGATATCGGCCATCGGCGAAGACGACGCGGCACCGCGGCTGTACCAGGACGGAGACGGGCTGCGCCGGGTGCACTGGAAATCGACGGCGAGATACGGCCAGCTGATGGTCAGGCGCGAAGAACACCAGTGGCGGAACAGCGCCTCGATCTTCCTCGACACCCGCCGCTGCGCGCACGCGGGCCTCGGACCCTCCTCGACGTTCGAATTCGCCGTCAGCGCGGCCGCCTCGATCGGCGCGCACCTGGCGGGCGAGGGATTCCGGGCCAGGCTCATTACCGAGGCGGGTGAGATCGCGCCGCGCGGCACCTTCACCGACACCCTGCTCGACATGCTGGCGGTCATCAGCCCGTCCAGTCACGTCGGCCTGCGGTCAGGCACGTCAGCGCTCGCCAGCGCGGGCGGCCAGCTGATCGCCGTGGTCGGGCGGCTCTCCCCCGACGACGCCAGCCAGCTGGCCGCGAGCAGGCGCGGGAACGCTCCCGCGATGGCCCTGCTGCTGGCCGTCTCGTCGTGGGCGACCGATTCGGTTCCGCAGGAGGAGGCCCGGACGGCGGAAGTCCTGGCGGCGGCCGGCTGGCGGGTCGCCGTGGTGACGGCGAGCATGCCGCTGGCTTCGGCCTGGCAGCAGTTGCACCGGCCAGCCGACCGGCCGCTGCCCATCGGGGGTTCGAGAGGTCCCGCGATCGACGGCGGTGACTCCAGTTGACGCTGAACCGCAGGATGACGGTGACCGTGGGGGTCGCGGTACTGTGCACCTCGACCGTCTTGTTCCCGGTATTCACCGACTCGGTGTGGTTCGCCGCCTCGATCGGCGCCGTCGCCACCGTGGCCGCCGTCGGGGCGCTGACCAGGCTGTGGCCGCTGCCGGTGCCGGCCTGCCTGGCCGCGGGCGTGGCCGGCCTGCTGCTCTACCTGAACCTGGTGTTCGAGGCCCGCCATTCGCTTCTGCTCGTGATCCCGACCCCGTCCTCGGTCAGCAGCCTGTGGCATCTGGCCGGCACCGGGTTCAACGACGCGAGCCGGTACGCGCCGCCGGTGCCGGACCTGCCTGGCCTGCTGCTCCTGACGGTGGCAGGAGTGGGCATCACGGCGGTGGTGACCGACCTGATCGCGGTCCGGTTGCGGTCGACCGCGCTGGCCGGGCTGCCGCTCCTTGTGCTGTTCACGGTGCCGGTGACGGTGAACGCGCCGCACAGCCAGCTGGTCACCGGCATGGTGTTCTGCCTGGGCGGGGCCGGGTACCTGGCCATGCTGAGCGCGGACGGGCAGGAACGGATACGAGTCTGGGGACGGCTGGTATCGCTGTGGCGATCCAGCTCGCGGCCCGGCGCCGCCGACTTCGGCGGTGCGCGCGCCGCCGAGACCGGGGAAAGGACGAGCCGGATCCGCGAGTCAGGGCCGGGGCCGGACACCCGAGCGCTGGCGGCGGCGGGACGGCGGGTCGGGCTGGCGTCGATCGTGCTTGCGCTGTGCATCCCGCTACTGGTGCCGGGACTGCATCCGAGCAAGCTCTTTTCCTCAGGTCCGGGGATCGGCGGGACCGCCCCGGGCAGCGGCGCCCTCTCCCTGCCCAGCTCCCTGGGCCAGGCCGTCAGCCAGCTTCGCGACACTCACCCGAGCGTGGAGTTCACCTACACCACGACCGCGTCGGCCAGTATGCAGAGCAACGACGCGCAGTATTTCAGGCAATACGTGTTCGACACCCTGGCCGACGGCACCGGCTGGGAGGTGACTGACTACACAGACGGCGCCGGGCCGGCTTCCTCGATGCCCCAGCCGCAGGGGCTGGCGGACATGTCGTCGCCTCTGCAGGTGAAGACCGTCGTCACCGCGGGCAAGAACTTTTCTACCGTCGGCTCCCAGCCGACCTTCTTGCCACTTGTCTATCCAGCCACTCAGGTTGACGTGCCGGGAACGTGGCTGGCCGACCTCGATCTCATGGTGTACTCCACACATAGCTCCATCGCCGATCAGAGCTATTCCGAGGTGAGCCTGGATGTGGATCCGACAACGGAACAGCTAGCACAACTCGGCAAGCTGGCCAGCCCGCCGAACCTGGCGCCGGACCTGCAGCTTCCCTCGTCGTATCAGACGCCGGCCCTGAGGCAGCTGGCGCAGGAGCACGCGGGCGGCCAGGACACCGAAATCGGCGAGGTCGACGCGCTAGCGAACTGGCTGTCGGGACCCCAGTTCAGCTATAACCTCGGCGCCCCTCTGTTCGACAGCGCCGACGGCCTGCAGTCGTTCCTGGCGAAGAGCAAAACCGGCTTCTGCGTGCAGTCCGCGTATGCGATGACCGTGCTCTCCCGATTGCTCGGCATCCCGGCCAGGTTCGTGGTCGGCTACACGTCAGGTACCCGGATGAAAAACGGCACGTACCAGGTCATGAACACCGACGCGCACGCGTGGACAGAGGTGTACTTCCCGACCTTCGGATGGCTCCGGTTGGAACCCACGCCCAGCGGCCAGGGCACCGCGCACGCCACGAACTACATGGGCACCGCGCCAGGGACCGGCCGGATCAGCCCCGATCCGGTCATCACTGCGACCGCGCCCGGCGAGCAGAGTTCGGGTCGGCCATCGAGCCAGGTCGGAAGAACGCACAATCAGCCTGGCGACACGGGACCGGCCAGTGATGTGACGGCCAGGTCAGCCGGGACGCCGTGGGTGGCGGTGGCCCTAGCCGTGATCGCGGCGCTCGTGGCGGCCGGCGCGGTCATCACGATGATCGCCCCGCCCGCGCGGCGGACCCTGGCCTCGGCTGTCACCAGCCCCACCCGGCGCCGCAAACCGGTCACGGTCACCTCCGTAACACTCACCGCAGCCGCAGCCGCCCTGATCGCGTTGGCCCTGTACCGGCTGCTCTCCCGCACCTCAGGCCTCAACCTGGACGCCGACTGGGCCACCATCGGCCTCGCCTTCGGCCTCGCCGCCGCGGTCGCGCTGACCGGACCGTCCATCGCCCGGATCGCGCTGCGCCGCTGGCGGTGGATACGGGCCGGCGACGACACCAGCCGCGCCCACGCCGCCTGGCGCGAATTCCACGACGACCTCACCGACTACGGCATCACCTGCCCGGCGAGCGAACCCCCGCGGACCCTGGCCGCACGCGTCACCACCGGATTCACCGATCCGGCCAGCCAGGCCATCCGCAGGCTCGCCCTCGCCGAAGAACGCGCCCGCTACGCCGCCACCCCATCGGGATCAGACACCCTACGCCAGGACGGCGGCACCGCCCACCGCGCCCTGGCCGCCAGCGCCGGGTCCAGCGCCCGCTGGCGAGCCCGGATCTTCCCCGCCTCCGTCATCACCGCCCTCGCCGACACGCTCACTCGTCTCCCCGACCGCCTCGCCCCCCGCCCAACCCGCCACCACCCCACCAGCTAGCAACTTCCGTCGCTCAGCTAGCAACTCCCCGTCGCTCGGTGGCCCCGGTCGCACCCAGCTAGCACCGACCCGGGTCGCACCCAGCTAGCGTGGCAGGTCGAGGATGATGGTGACCGGGCCGTCGTTGAGGAGGGCGACCTTCATATTGGCGCCGAAGACGCCGGTTTCGACGCGGGCACCGAGATCTCGCAGGGCCGACACCACGGCGTCGACGAGGGGCGCGGCGACCGGCCCGGGCGCGGCGGCCGACCAGGACGGGCGGCGGCCCTTGGCCACGTTCGCGTACAGGGTGAACTGACTGATGACCAGGAGCGGCGCGGCGACATCGGAACAGGATTTCTCCCCGTCGAGGATCCGCAGGCCCCACAGCCTGGCGGCGAGCTTGGCGGCCTGCTCCCGGGTATCGTCGTGGGTGACGCCGACCAGGACGAGCAGTCCCGGTTCCTCGATCGCCCCGACGACCTCCCCGTCCACGGTCACGCTGGCCTGGCTCACCCGCTGTACGACTGCCCGCATAGCACGGCAGGCTACCGCGCCATGCTAAGTGCCGGGAGGATATGGGTGCCGGGAGGACACGGTGCGGTCCGGGTCGGCCCGCAGGCCTACATCCTGCGGTCACCCTCCTGCCGACGGCGCCAGCGTTCTTCCATCCGCTCCATCAGCCGGGCCCTCCTGGTCAGTGCCGCGCTCGGCGCGCCTGGTCCCGCTGACTTGGCGAGCTTGGCTTTGGCGCGCGCGGGCCGCACCCGGGTGGCATGCCGCCGCCAGGTGATCAGCACCCAGATCAGGGAGAGCAGCACGATCGCCGCACCGGCCGCCTCAAGGTACACGTGACGGGTCACTATGCCCGCCGCAAGCAGCCCGGCACCTACCAACACACCAACGAAGCCCTGCACCAGCTTGCGCTTATAGTGCACACGCGGATCACTGAGGCGCACCAGACGCCCGAACTTCGGATCCTCCCTATAGAGCGCTTGCTCGATCTGCTCCAGCTGGCGCTGCTCGTGTTCAGAGAGCGGCACGACGCCTCCCATAAAAAACCTTGCGCCCGGCACGTGTGCGGTGACCGTTCACCTCACATACCCGGTTCATTTTCCAGAATACGAGCGTTGACACGCCCGGTGGAAGGGCACAGCCCCTAGCTGGTCAGAAAGCTCGCTACGCGGGGCGGCCCTCCTCCTCCACCAGGGCGGCCGGGCGGACCGCGCTGGACCCGAATCGCCGGGCGATCTTGTCGATCGCCTGCTCCGCTTCCCGCCAGCCGACCGGCCGATCATCTAGTGCCAGCTGAGCATTTGCGCTGGTAGCAGGGGTGAGGCCAGACACCCGGACACCGACCAACCGCAGCCGCGCACCACGGTCGAGACCGGCCGACTGATACAGCGAACACGCTGTGGCATATATCTCATGGGCCACGTCAGTCGGATAGGCGAGAGTGCGGGCTCTTGTCATCGTCTTGAAGTTGGCGAGCCGGATCTTGACGGAGACCGTCCGCGCCACGCAGCCGCTGGCGCGCAGGCTGTGCGCCGTCCGCCCGGAGAGCTTGAGCAGTTCCCGCCTGATCCGCTCCGGGTCCTCGATGTCCGCGGCGAATGTCTCCTCGGCACCGATGCTCTTCTCCGCCACGTACGGCGTGACCCGTCGCTCGTCCCGGCCCCAGGCCAGGGCGGCCAGGTGCGTACCCTGCGCGACACCGAGCTCACGCTGCAAGCTGGCCAGCGGGGTGTGCGCGATGTCGGCCACGGTACGAAGGCCCAGCCGGGCCAGCACTTCGGAGGTCCGTTCCCCGACCCCCCACAGCGCGGCAACCGGCAGCGGATGCAGGAAGTCGAGCACACCCTCGCGCGGCACCACGAGAAGCCCGTCCGGTTTGCAGCGGGCCGATGCGATCTTGGCCACGAACTTGGTCGGCGCGACGCCGACCGAGCAGGTGATCCCCTGCTGCCCGGCGACCTGGGACCGGATGCGCCTGGCGATCCGGGCGGGCGACCCGAGCCGCCGCAGCGCGCCGGAGACGTTGAGGAAGGCCTCGTCGAGCGCCAGTGGCTCCATCTCCGGCGTGACCGTGCCGAAGATCGCCATGACCTCCTTCGACACGGCGGCGTAGACCCGGTGCCGCGGCGGGACGAAAATGGCCCGCGGGCACATTCGCGCCGCCTGGCCCACCGGCATCGCCGAGCGCACCCCGAACGTCCGGGCCTGATAGGAGGCGGACAGCACCACGCCCCGGCCGCCGGTCCCGCCCACGATGACCGGCTGGCCCGCGAGTTCGGGCCGGTCCCTGATCTCGACGCTGGCGTAGAAGGCGTCCATGTCCACGTGCAGGATGTGGCAGCCCGCGTCGTCAGGACCAGTGTCGTCAGGAGCGGGGTGGCCGGCGCCCATAGCGGTCAGCGGTGACCGAGCACGTTCAGCTGAGCGGCGATGTCGCGCAGCGGCGGGGTCGCCGCGGCGGCCTCCTCGAGTGCGCGCAGCGCATCGACCGTGCCCGCATCGCCGTCAAGCAGGGCGCTCGGTACCAGCCCGCTGAAGATACGCAGCCCGTGCGCCTGTCCCGGCCGCAACCCCGCTCCCTCGATCAACGCGATCAACTCGATCAGCGTGAACCGCCGGGGAGCACTGGCCTGACCGTCGGCGTCAAGCAACTGCCGGGCTTCTGCGAAGCGGCCGGCCAGCGCTTGGTGCAATACCGCAGCCACCGCGTTGGACGCGAGCACGCTCACGGTGGCGGACGGCCGGAGCACCGCGGCGATCGCGGTCATCGCGTCGGCCGGGGAGTCGACGTACTCGAGCACGTTGTGGCATATAACAAGATCCGCCGCCTTGGTGCCCACCACGCTGTCCAGGCTGGCCGCCTCACCCTGGACCGCAATCAGCCGGGCGCCTGCCTCGGCGGCCCGGCGCTGCGCCGCGGCGAGCGCGTCGGGGCTCGGGTCTACGACAGTGACGTTGTGCCCAAGGGCGGCGAACGGGACCGCCAGCCCGCCGGTCCCCCCGCCGACGTCGACAATATCCAGCGCCTGCCTGCCGGTTTCCGCCATCCGGGCGGACACGACGTCGCGCAGAACATCCCAGACCGTTCCCGCCACGCCAGCCTCCTTGTCCGAGTCCAATGTAGTACCGGCCGCCGACATTCCGCGGGCCTGCTCTCGGTTACTTTAAGTATTAGGCCTGTCACCAATTGAACTGACACGACCGGCCCTACGTTATACAGGCCGTGCAGAACTCACAGACTCTTATTTACGCCACCTCCGGGCAATTCCAGCGCGGCTGCAGCGAGCCCCCGTATGCTCATCGCCATGGCTGAGCACCTTGAGTTGCCCCGCCCGTGGCGGCTGATGCTGACCGCAGGATGGAACTTGGCGGAATCCCTTGGCCTTCCCATGGCTGGATACTTCATCGGTGCCCTGTTCGGCGGGCGGGACGCGGGCATGGTGGCCGCGACCGTGGTCGTATGGCTCACCGTTATCGGCCGCAAGGTCGTGACCCGTAGCGTGCCCGGGCTGCTCACGATCTCGGCCTTGGTGCTCACCCTCCAGACGGGCGTGGTGATCGCCACCGGCAGCATGCTGTTCTTCCTGCTCCAGTTCCCGCTGGCCAACCTGGGCCTGTGCGTGCTGTTCGCCCGGACCGCGCCTACCCGCAAGCCGCTGGTGGCCCAGCTGGCCGCCGAGGTGGTGGCGCTGCGTCAGCCATCTGCCCATCACCCGGGACTGCACCGGTTCTTCCAGGGCGCGACCTGGCTGTGGGCCGGGATCTTCGCGGTCTCGACCGTGGGCCTGGGGGTCCTGATGGCCGTCGAGTCGGTCAAGGTATTCCTGCTGCTCACCACCGCCGTCACCATAGGCGGCACGGTGGCGGGCACGGTGGCGTCCGCGTTCTGGTTCTTCCGGGTCCTGCACCGCTCAGGCCTGCGGCTACGCTTCGCCTAGCCGCAGGCCTAGGGCTCAGATCGGGCGCTCAGATCGGGCGCTCAGATCTGAAGGGACGGCTTGAGCCCGGCGATACGGGCGAGAAGTCCGTTTACGAACGCGGGCGAGGCGTCGGTGGACAGGTCGCGGGCGAGCAGGACCGCCTCGCTAATCACGACGCCGTCCGGCACGTCGGGTGCCCAGAGCAGCTCGTAGACGCCGATCCGCAGCACGTTCCGGTCCACGGCGGGCATCCGGTCCATGGTCCAGCCCTCGGCATACTCCGAGATCAGTTCGTCGATCCGGGCCGAATGCACGGTCACGCCGCGGACGAGGTCCGCGGCGTAGGCAGGTACCGGCGGACTACCCATCGTGATGCGCTCGGCCAGCAGCTCAAGAACGGGCAAGCCGCGCAGTTCGGCCTCGAAAAGCACGTCGAGGGCCCGCTTGCGCGCCTTGCTACGCGCAGGTGGCATGAGCGAGCCAAACAGAGGCGAGCGGGGGAACCTCCATCAGGCGCGGCCGAGGTACTGGCCGGTCCTCGTGTCAACCTTGATCTTCTCCCCCGTCGAGATGAACAGCGGCACCTGGACGGTGGCCCCGGTCTCAAGGGTGGCCGCTTGGTCCCGCCGGTCGAGCGATCGCCCTGGATACCGGGGTCGGTCTGGCTAATGGTGAGCTCGACCGCGGCGGGCAGGTCCACGTAAAGCGGCGTGCCGTCGTTGAACGCTACGGTGACGGTCTGCTCCTCGAGCAGGTAGTTCGAGGCGTCCCCCACCACCGCAGCCGAAATACGCGGCTGCTCGTAGTCCTGGGTGTCCATGAAGACGAAGTCGGGGCCCTCGCGGTACAGGTACTGCATTTCCCGCCGGTCGACGTTGGCCACGTCCACCTTGACGCCCGCGTTGAAGGTCCGGTCGACGACCTTTCCCGACATGACGTTCTTCAGCTTGGTGCGCACAAAGGCGGGCCCCTTGCCGGGCTTGACGTGCTGGAACTCGACAACAGTCCACAAGTTGCCGTCAATGTTCAGCGTGATGCCGTTCTTCAGGTCGTTCGTGGTGGCCACGTTTGCGTCTCCAGGTACACGTTAAAGGACGAGAAGTTCTCTCGTAGTAGTCGTAAGGAGGCCCGTCCCGCCGGACCCGCCAACCCCCACGACAAGAACGTCCTCGATCCGGACACCGCCCCTGCCGGGCAGGTAAACACCAGGCTCGACGGTGACTGGGACCCGGCTGGCAAGCTTACCCGTTCTGGAGTACCCGATCATCGGGGCCTCGTGCACCTCGAGCCCGACGCCGTGCCCGAGGCCGTGGCCGAAGTGGTCGCCGTGCCCGGCGTCGCGGATCAGGTCGCGCGCGGCGGCGTCCACGTCCCCGACGTCGGCGTCCGGCCGCGCGGCGTCGAGGCCGGATCGCTGCGCGGCCGCCACCAGCTCGTAGATCTCCCGCTGCCACCCGGCGGGCTCACCGAGCGCGACCGTCCTGGTCATGTCCGCGTGGTACCCGCCGTACCGGGCGCCGAAGTCCATCGTGATCAGGTCGCCACGGCGCATCGGCCGGTCGGCCGGAACGTGATGCGGGATGGCGCCGTTCGGCCCGCTGGCCACGATGGTCTGGAAGGCCGGTCCTTCCGCGCCGAGCTCGGTCATCCGCCGGTCCAGCGCCGCGGCCAGCTGACGTTCGGTCAGGCCCGGCCTGATCAGGGCGAACACGTCGGCGATGGCCTGGCAGCTGATCCGGCACGCGGTCGCAAGCAGCTCGAGCTCGGACGGGTCCTTGACCGTCCGCAGCTCTTCAATTTTTCTCCCAAACGGAACCGTCTTCAAGCCGTCCGCCTTTGCGGTGAGCCCAGCGTGGCGCTCGACCGTCATCTCATGGGCCTCGAAGGCCACCGTGTGCAGGCCCCGGCTGGCCATCTCCGCGACCAGCCGCGGCTCGACGAACGGTTCGATGATCAGTTCGAGATCGGGGCAGTCCCGCCGGGCGGCCAGCGCGTACCTGGAGTCCGTGGCCAGTATTCCCGCGCCGCTGGCCGGCACCAGCAGCGCGGCGTTGGAGCTGGCCAGGCCGGTAAGGTACCGGACGTTCGGCCCAGAGGTGATGAGCGCCGCATCCGCGCCGGCGTCGGCGATTTTCTCCTGCGCGCGCCCCCGGCGGGCGGCGTGAATCCCTGCCATCGGCCTGGTCCTAATCCGCGAGGGCACGGACCCGGTCGATGAGCGCGACCCGGGCCTCGTGGGTAGGCGCGAGCGGCGTGACGTTGAGCGTGGTCACGCCGGCGTTGCGGTAGGCGGCCAGGCGCTCCCGCACGTAGGACTCGGGGCCGATCAGCGAGATCCGCTCCAGCAGCCCGGCCGGCACCAGAGCCGCGGCCTCGTCCTTGCGGCCCTCCAGGTAGGCGTCCTGGATCGCCTTGGCCTCCGCCTCGTACCCGTACCGGCGGGCCAGGTCGTGATAGAAATTGCGGCCCCTGGCTCCCATCCCGCCGATGTACAGGGCCAGCTCGGGCCGGCTGCGGTCGCGCAGGTGAGTAACGTCCTCGCCGATCGCCAGCGGCGCGGCGGCGATCACGTCGAGCGGGCCGAGCGAGGGGTCGCGCTTGGCCTCGCCCTCGGCCACCGCGTCACCCCACACCTCGGCGGACTTTTCCGGCAGGTAGAAGATGGGCTGCCAGGCTTCGGCCAGCTCGGCGGCGAGCGCCACGTTCTTGGGGCCAATGGCGGCCAGGGCGATCGGGATACGCTCCCGGACCGGGTGGTTGATCAGCTTGAGCGGCTTGCCCAGCCCGGTGCCTCCCTCAAGCGGCAGCTGGTAATACCGGCCGTGGTACACCAGCCGCTCGCGGCGCCAGACCATCCGGCAGATTTCGATGACCTCGCGGGACCGGCCGATGGGCGCGTCGTACGGCACGCCATGCCAGCCCTCGATCACCTGCGGGCCCGACGCCCCCAGACCAAGCGTGAACCGCCCGCCGGACACGAAGTCCAGCCCAGCCGCGGTCATCGCCGTCAGCGCGGGCGTACGGGAGTAAAGCTGGAAGATCCCCGAAGCGATCTCGAGCCGCTCGGTCTTGGCCGCGATGTAGCCGAGCTGGCTCACCGCGTCGAAGCTGTACGCCTCGGGCACGAACACGATGTCGAGCCCGGCCCGCTCGTAGTCGGCCAGCTCCACCACGGTCTCGGCGAAACCGCCCGCGTAGTTTAGGTGCATTCCTATCCGCATGACGGTCAGCCTAGCTACTCACGCCCGGTAACCGACGGCCGGTCAGGCATGCTTAACACTCAGCTTCCTTGGAGGCGGGCTGCAACGCGCTCTGATTAGCGCAGGTCACGCTGGCGAGTATGAGCACAGCCGCGCCCCGCGGGGGACAGGCATGACCTATAACGCAGCTGGCCAGGCGCCGGCGAGTTCGCTGCTGCTGACCGAAGACGGCCCGCGCGCCGGCGTGTCGCGCGAGCGCCTCGTCGAGGTCGCCGTCCCGGTGTACAACGAAGAGAAGATCCTCGCGCGCAGCGTCCGCCAGCTGCACTCGTATTTGACGGCTAATCTTCCCTTTCGTTTCGTTATCACTATCGCCGAAAACGCCAGCACCGACGGCACTTTCGCGGCAGCGCAGCAGCTATGCGCGGAACTTCCCTGCGTCAGGGCGGTACATCTGGACCGCAAGGGTCGGGGGCTAGCCCTCCGCCACGTCTGGGGCAGCAGCGATGCCGACATCGTGGCCTACATGGACGCCGACCTGTCCACCGGTCTGGATGCGTTCCTCCCGCTGATCGCCCCGCTGTTGTCCGGTCACAGTGACCTGGCCACCGGCAGCCGCCTGGCGCGCGGCGCCACGGTGACGCGCAGTCCCAAACGCGAGATCATTTCGCGCAGTTACAACCTGCTGCTGCGCACCGTCCTTTCTGCCCGGTTCGCCGACGCGCAGTGCGGGTTCAAGGCCGGGCGCACTGAGGTCATCAGGGCGCTGCTTCCGGACGTCAAAGACAATGCCTGGTTTTTCGACACCGAACTGCTGATCCTGGCCCAGCGCAGGGGACTGCGCATCTATCAAGTTCCCGTGGCGTGGACCGAAGACCCCGACAGTAAAGTGGACATCGTCGGCACGGCGCTGGCCGACCTGCGGGGCGTGGCACGGCTCCGCTTTGGCCCCGTCAGCAAGCACGGGCCCGATACAGGTATCCAGTGCCGTTCGGCGTCAACGGAACTCAATGTCCCGGAGCAGCCCCGATGACCACTCAGCTGACCACGACCGGCGCCGCCGCCGAGTCGGAGCGGCCGGCTCGCGGCCGGCTGAAACGGCTCGTGCTCGGCCGCCCGTCCGATCCCCGCTGGGCGCGCCCCGCGCTCTGGGCCGTGCTGATCCTGGCCGCGATGCTGTACTCGTGGGACCTGGGCCGCAACGGCGACGCGAACGCGTTCTACGCGGCCGCGGTACTGTCCGGGACGGAGAGCTGGAAGGCGTTCTTCTACGGTTCGCTGGACTCGGCCTCGTTCATCACGGTCGACAAGCCGCCGTTCGCGTTCTGGGTCATGGGGATCTCCGCCCGGATCTTCGGGTTCAACAGCTGGAGCCTGCTGCTCCCCCAGGCCGCGGAAGGCGTCGCCGCGGTCGCCGTCGTGTACGCCGCCGTGCGGCGCAGCGTCGCCAGCCTGACCGGGGAGCGCGGGGCGTACGTGGCCGCGCTGATCGCCGCCCTTGCCCTCACCCTGACCCCGATGGTGGTGGCGATCGACAGGGACGACAATCCCGACACGATGCTGACACTGCTGCTGACACTCGGCGCGTGGGGGCTCCTGGAGTCGCTGCGGGCCGAGCGGAGCAGACGGGACGGACAGCACGGCCGCACCGGCCCGGGGCGCCCGCTGCTCTGGCTGATCCTGAGCGCAGTCGCGTTCGGGCTCGCGTTCAACACCAAGATGCTCGAGGGGTTCATCGCGCTGCCCGCGCTGCCGATCGTGTACCTGATCGCGTCCGATACCCGGCTGCGCACGCGGATCGGGCGGCTGTCGATCGCCGGCGGCGTGCTGGCCGTGATCACGCTGTCCTGGATGACCATCGTCGACCTTATCCCCAAGACGAGCCGTCCCTATGTCGGAAGCAGCGCCAACGACACCGTTCTGGAATCTCGCCGTCGGGTACAACGGCTTCGGCCGGATTAGCGGCGGTGGCGCGGGAGGCTTCGGCCGGGGCGTCGCCCGAACCGCCAGTTCCGGGCCGGTCACGAGCGTGGCGCCGGCCGGGGGCGCCGGGACGCTAGGAGGCGGGGGCACGGGTGTCGGGGGCACCGGCGGCGCAGGCACGGGCGGTTCTGGGGTCGGGGCCTTCAGCGAGCTCGCGCACCGGGCTGGCGGGGCCGGCGGGGCCGGCGGGGCCGGCGGTCTTGGCGGCCAGGCGGGCATCGGGCGGATGTTCGCCTCGACGCTGGGCGGCCAGATCTCCTGGCTCATCCCGTTCGCCGTCATCGCGCTGATCGGGACCCTCATCCTCATCGGACGGCGGCCGAGAACCGACCTCGCGCGAGCCAGCGTGCTGCTGTGGGGCGGCTGGTTCGTGCTGGAATTCGTCGTGCTCAGCTTCCAGCAGGGCACTCAGCACCCGTACTACTCCAGCGCCATGGCGCCTCCGATCGCCGCGCTTACCGGTATCGGCGTGGTGACCTTCTACCAGGCCTACCGCCGATCCAGCTGGTGGGGCCTGATGCTGCCGGCGGCCATCGCCGTCACCGGCGGGTGGGCTTTCGTGCTGCTGCGCCGGACCCCGAACTGGAACTCGTGGCTGCCCTGGGCGGTCGCCGGAGCCACGATCGTGGCGGTGCTCGCCCTGATGTTGGGCTGGCTGCGCAGCCGGCGCTCCGGCCAGACGCAGGACGGTGCTGTGACGGCGGGCAGGCCGCGTCGTTTCCTGACAGCGGGCAGGCGTGGGCGCCTTCTCGCGGTGGCCGGGGTGGCCGGCCTGATCGCGGTGCTCGCGGGACCCGCCGCTTACGCGGTGACACCGCTCTCGAAGACGATCGAGGGCAGCAACCCGCTGGCCGGGCCGACGGCAGGCGGCGGTTTCGGCGGCCTCGGCGTGGGCGGAGCCGGCCTGGCAGGATTCGGCGGCACGGACGCCGCCCGCGGCGACGGCGGCACGGGTGGATTCGGGGCCGGTGGATACGGGGCCGGTGGATACGGGGCCGGGCGGACCGGCGCGGGCGGTTACGGCGGGCTCGGCGGCGGGCTCGGCGGGACGGCCAGCAAGCAGCTGATCGCGTACCTGGAGGCTCACCGGGACGGCGCGACCTGGCTGGTCGCGGTGCAGGGTTCGTCGGCGGCCGCGTCGATCATCCTGGCGACTGACGGCATACCGGTGATGGCCATGGGCGGCTTCCGGGGTACCGACGCGGCGCCGACCCTGGCCCAGTTCGAGCAGTACGTCAAGCAGGGCAAGGTGCACTACGTGCTGGCCGGCGCCCGGGGCGGCCTGGGCGGGGGCGGTTTCGGCGGAGCGAGCGGCGGCACGGTCGCGTCGGTCACGTCGTGGGTGGAGCAGAACTGTACCGCAGTGCCCGCGTCCGCCTACAGCGCCGGGTCGGCGGCGACCTCAGGCGGGACAGGCACGGCGGCCGACGCGGCTCAGACGCTGTATCGCTGCGGTTAGGCCTCTTCTTCCATATCCCGGGCATTGCGCCGCAATTCGCGCATGCGCGGTGAACGCAACATCATTCGCTTCGCACCGCGACACTTACGCTCCGAGCGGCCGCATGATACCGTTCCGACGAGTTCTTGACGCGCTGGACCACGCCATCCAGAAGGCAGGATACAGAGATTGCTACAGAATTTTAAGCAGCCTGCCGACTTCGGTTTAATGGCCTGGATCGCGCGTCGCGGAGCCGGTTATATAGGAGTTTCGCATACCGGGGTATGCGTATATACGGGGGTCTGACCAGATGCATCACCAACTCATGCGAGCTTCGGCCAGGACGGCGGTGATCGGTGCCGTGATAGTCCTCGGCAGCACGGCCGCCCAGGGGGCGCTGGCCGGGCCGGTGCACGGCGGCACCGTGTCCGTGCCGTGCACCACACCGGCGCTGATATCGGCCATCTCCGGCGCCAGCAGCGGCGAGAAGCTGCATCTCGCGGTCCGCTGCACCTACCAGCTGACCGCGCCGCTGCCCGACATCCACACCGGCCTCACCATCGTGGGCTCCCGCGCCACCCTTGAGCGCAGCGAGGCTGCCGGCACCCCGGACTTCACGATCCTCACGGTAAACGGAGGAGACGTCAATCTCGCCGAGGTGAACTTCCGCAATGGCGGCGGCAACTACTACGATGATGCCGGCGCAATCGACAATAAAGGCGGGAATATCACCGTGCTCGGCGGTACCTTCGCGAACAACAACAATTCGGATGAGGGCGACGGCGCGATCTACAACGATTCAGGGACCCTGGCGATAACCAGCGCCTACTTCATAGAAAATAACGCCGAAGCCGGTGGCGCGATCACCAACGACGCTACCATGACAGTGCGCAGCTCCCACTTCTCCGAGAACAGCGCAAATACCGGCGGCGCGATTTACAACGGAGGCATCGCAGCCGTTATCGGCACTACCTTCACCAAGAACGGCGCCTTCGAAGGCGGGGCCCTCTCCAATACCGGCCATGCGGCACTGAGTTCCGTCACGATCAAGAACAACACTGCCGGGGTCGCGGTGGGCGGCGGTATCTACAACGACGGCACGCTGACCGCGGCTTCCAGCACTATCGTCCACAACGACGCCCGGTACGGGGGCGGCGGTATCTACAACGGCGGTAGCGTGGCGCTGAGCCTGACCAACGTTTCCAGCAACACGCCTGGCAACTGCGAGCCGGTCGGCACGATCGCGGGCTGTTCCGGCTGACCGCCGCGCGGTTCCGGCCGCGGCATCCGGCAGCGCGGCCCGGCCGTCGGCCAGGGCACGCTGCCGGATCGCGCCGGCCGAGGGCTGCCTTCTCTAGGCGATAAGATCGGCCATCACGGCGGCCAGGCTTTCGTCATCGGCCGGCACCCCGGCCTCGGGGCGGCCCAGCCCATTGAGTACGACGAACCGGGTGCCGCCGCGGTACTTCTTGTCTCGCCGCCACGCCTCGCGCAGCCTCTCCAGGTCGAAGCGGCCCGACACAGGCAACCCCAGACCGCTCAGCAGCTGGCGGTGCAGGTCCACGAGGTCGGCGGGAATCCGGCCCTGCCGGCGGGCCAGCAAGGCGGCGGCCATCATCCCCACCGCCGTGGCCTCCCCGTCGTCAGCCGTGTCCGGGCCGCTGACCTGCTCGATAGCGTGGCCGAAGGTGTGCCCGTAGTTGAGGTGCAGGCGATCGCCCCGCTCGCGCTCGTCCCTCCCCACGATGTCCGCCTTGACCCGCACGCTGCGGGCGACCATCTCGGCGAGCATGTCCACGTCACCGTTCACCAGCTCGGCCGCGTGGTCACTGATCAGCGGGACTAGGCCGCCGCCGCTGATCAGCGCGTGCTTGACGGCCTCGGCGAGGCCGGCCCGGTACTCTCGTGACCGCCGCCCGGACGCGAGCGTGACGTCGGCGACCACCGCGACGGGCTGATGGACGGTGCCGACCAGGTTGCGCCCCTGCGGCAGGTTGAGCGAGGCCTTGCCGCCCACGGCCGAGTCCGCCTGCGCGGCCAGCGTGGTCGGCACCAGCGCCAGCGGCATGCCCCGGTTGTAGGTGCTCGCCACGAACCCGGCGATGTCACAGCCGACCTCACCGCCGATGCCCATGATCAGGTCGTCCTTATGCACGGCCAGGTCGGCGAGTTCTCCGGCCACCCGCGCCACCGTGGCCAGGTCCTTGGCACTCTGGCGGTCCGGCACCTCGATCCGGCGCACGTCAAGATCCCGCCGGCGCAACGCGCCCGTCACCGCGACCACGGCCCGGTCGTCGCTGGCACTGGCCAGCAGCACGGCGGTCCTGGCGTAGGGAAGGGCGGGAAGGAGCCGGTCCATCTCGGCCAGCAACCCGGTGCCCACGTGCACGTTGTAGGTGCCGCCGGTGCACGACACGAGGATGGTCGATGTTCCGTGCGGGACGGCGGGGACCCGGGCGAGCTGGGCGATGACATCCTGGCTGATGGCCTCGGGACGGCGGCCGTCGGTGGCCACCGTCAGCGTGGCCACCGAGTCGTAGACCGACAGCCTGTGCTGGTAGAGCTCCTCGAGCCCGGGCCGGCTCAGCATCGGCCGGTACTGGTCGCCCGCCACCCGCAGCATCGCCTCCTCGTAGGTCACCTGGAGGTAGATGACCTGGGCGGACTTGAGCCGCGCGACGGTATCCGGATGTCCGGCCGCACCGCCGCCGAGGGCCAGCACAGCCTCAGATCCGTCGACGAGCTCGCAGACGACCTGGCTCTCCAGCTCACGGAAGGCGGGCTCACCGTTCTCGGCGAAGAACTGCCTGATCGAGCATCCGGCCCGCTGCTCGATGACCAGGTCGCTGTCGAGGAACGGCAGCCCGAGGCGCTCGGAGAGCAGGTGCCCCACGGTGGTCTTGCCCGCCCCCATGAAGCCGACGAGAACGATCACGGGGCGGCGTCCCCTGCCTCGTGCTCGGGTTCGGGTTCGGGCTCGGGCTCGGGTCCGGGAGAGCGCGCGGGCTCGGCCTCGGCCGCCAGCTCGGCGATCGCCTGCAGCGCCAGCTGGTAGGAGACCAGGCCGAACCCGGTCACGGTCCCGTCCGCCACCGCGGCCACCACCGCGGTATGCCGGAACTCCTCGCGGGCCGCCGGGTTGGAAAGGTGGACCTCCACCAGCGGGGCGGTCCGCATGGCCAGGGCGTCCCTGAGCGCGTAGGAGTAGTGCGTGAACGCGGCGGGGTTGAGCACCACCGGCGTCCGGGCGTCGGCGGCTTCGTGCACCCAGCTGAGCATCTCGCGCTCGTCGTCGGTCTGCCGGACCTCCACGCTCAGGCCGAGCTTGCGGCCGGTCGAGCGGCACAGTTCGGCCAGCTCATCGAACGACGCCGAGCCGTAGACCTCCGGCTCCCTGATGCCGAGCCTGCCGAGGTTCGGGCCGTTGAGCACCAGCACCTGAGTTATCACCTGGACACCTCCCGGTATGCCTGCCACAGGAGTTCCTCGGGCGGGTCATCGAGAATCGAGGGACGGGCCAGGCCGTCGAGCACGACCAGCCGCAGCCGGGCGCCACGTGACTTCTTGTCCACGCCCATGGCTTCCCGCAGCGCCGGCCACGCTCCGGCCGGGTACGCGGTCGGCAGGCCGACGCTGGCCAGCACGGAACGGTGCCGCGCGCACGTCTGGTCGTCCAGCCGCCCGGCCAGCCGGGCCAGCTCGGCCGCGTACACCATGCCGATCGCCACCGCGTCCCCGTGCCGGAACCGGTACCCCTCGACCCGCTCGATGGCGTGGCCGAGGGTGTGCCCGTAGTTCAGGACCTCCCTCGGACCCGCCTCGGTCAGGTCCTGCGACACCACGTCGGCCTTGACGGCGATCGCGCGTTCGATCAGCTCACGGGCGTGGGTGCCGTGCGGGACGGTGGCGCCGTCGGGGTCGGCCCGGACCAGTTCCAAGATGACCGGGTCGGCGATGAACCCGGCCTTGATGACCTCGGCCAGGCCGCTCACGTAGTCGGCCCGCGGCAGCGTCTCCAGCGTGACCAGGTCAGCGAGCACGCCGGCGGGCGAATGGAACGCACCGACCAGGTTCTTACCCTCGGGGATGTCGATGGCGGTCTTCCCGCCGACCGCGGCGTCGGCCATAGCCAGCAGCGTGGTCGGGACCAGGACCACGCGGATCCCGCGCAGCCAGCTAGCGGCCACGAACCCGGCCAGGTCGGTGGTCGCTCCCCCGCCGATCCCGACGATGCAATCCGACCGGGTGACGCCGCCTTTCGCAAGCTCGGACCACAACCGGGCGGCGACCCCCGCGGTCTTGGCCGCCTCGCCGTCGGGCACCGGCTGGGCCTGGACAAGGAAGTCCGCCGCGGTCAGCGCGCCGCACGCGGGCCTGGCGATCTCGCCGAGGCTCTCTGCGTGGATCACCACCACGGTCCGGGCGCCCTTGGGCACCAGGCCGGGCAGCTCGCTGAGCACGCCGACGCCGACGACGACCTGGTAAGGCGGGCCGCCGCCCGAGGGAGTGACGTCAATCCTGGTCGCGGTCACTGCGGACCTCCACCCGGCTGCCTGCGGGCGATGCCCTCGGCTACCCGGGCCGCGATCTCGTCCGCGAGTTCCTCGGGGTCCAGGTCATCGGTTTCCACCGTGACCGCGGCGAGGAGCTGGTAGAGCCCAGCGCGCTCGTCCAGCATCGCCCGCAGGCGGCCGCGCGGGTTGCCAGGCACCACGACGCGGGGCCGGTCAAGCCCGACCCGCCGGGCGACCGTGCCGAAGGCGGCCGCGAGGTAGAACACGGGCAGGCCCTCGAGCAGGCGCTGAACCCCATCGTCGAGCACCGCACCGCTGCCGAGGGCGAGGACCCCGCCGTTCTCGCGGAGGGTGCTGCCCTCGCCGAGCGCGCTAGCCGCCGCCGCGCGCTCAAGCTCGCGGAAGTACTCCTCGCCGTCCTCGACGAAGATGTCGCCGACCGGCTTGCCCGCCACGGTCCCGACGTCCGCGTCGGTGTCCCGGAACTCCACCCCGAGACGGGCCGCGACCAGCGGTCCCACGACCGACTTGCCCGCCCCGGGCGGGCCGATCAGGACCACCAGAGGTCTCGTCGCGGTCAAGAGATCACCAGGTTCTTCAGGTAGCTCTCGGCGTTACGGCGCATCTCCGCCACCGAATCGCCGCCAAACTTCTCGATCGCGGCCTCGGCCAGGACCAGGGCCACCATCGCTTCGGCGACCACGCCGGCGGCCGGAACCGCGGTCGCGTCGCTGCGCTGGTTGATCGCCTTGGCCGGCTGGCCGGTGCTGGTGTCGATGGTGTCCAGCGCCCGCGGCACGGTCGAGATGGGTTTCATCGCGGCGCGCAGCCGGATGACCTCACCCGTGCTCATCCCGCCTTCGATGCCGCCCGCGCGGTTGGTGCGGCGCGCAACCCCGTTGCCGGTGGCCTCGATCTCGTCGTGGGCGACCGACCCGCGCCGGCCCGCCGTGGTGAAGCCGTCCCCGACCTCGACCCCCTTGATGGCCTGGATGGACATCAGCGCGCCGGCCAGCCTGCCGTCCAGCCGCCGGTCCCAGTGGGTAAAGCTGCCGAGGCCCGGCGGCAGGCCGAAGGCGAGCACCTCCACCACGCCGCCCAGGGTGTCGCCGTCCTTGCGCACCGCGTCGATCTCGGCCACCATCGCGGCGCTGGTCGCGGCGTCGAAGCACCGCACCGGATCAGCGTCGACGACGACGGCGTCGTCCGGACCCGGCATCACCTCGTCCGGAACCCGCACTTGGCCGAGCGTCACCACGTGAGACAAGATCTCGATGCCGAGCACCTGGCTGAGCACCCGCCGCGCCACCTCGCCGAGCGCCACCCGCGCGGCCGTCTCTCGCGCGCTGGCCCGCTCGAGGACGGGACGAGCGTCATCGAAACCGTACTTCTGCATCCCGGCCAGGTCCGCGTGCCCCGGCCGGGGCCGGGTCAGCGGGGCGTTCCTGGCCAGGCCCTCCAGCTCGCCGGGGGCCACCGGATCGGCCGACATCACCGTCTCCCACTTGGGCCATTCGGTGTTGGCGATCCTGATCGCCAACGGGCCGCCGAGCGTACGGCCGTGCCGGACGCCCCCGGTGAGTTCCACCTCGTCCTGCTCGAACGTCATCCGCGCGCCGCGACCGTAACCGGCCCGCCTTCTGGCCAGCGCCGCGGCAATGTCCTCAGTGCTGACGCGCACTCCGGCGGGCACGCCCTCGCAGATCGCGACCAGCGCACGCCCGTGCGATTCACCTGCGGTCAGCCAGCGAAACATGGTCTTGATCCTATGGGGTCCGCGAGGGTCGCTCAGGCGGCGGCGACGGTGAACTCGATGCCGCGGCGCAGTCGCCCGGCCAGGCGGGCCGCGATACTGCTCGTGGCCCGGTCCACCACCGGTTCCCAGTCACGGACGGCGAGGGACAGCCTGATCGCCAGATCGGTCCCGTCCGCCCTGCTGGCGGCGAGGCTGAACCCGGCGATCGCTGGTTCGGCCGCCACCGCCGCCTCAACTTCCGCGCGCACGTCGGGATCCTCATGCGGGGGCGGCACAGGCTGGCCGGCCGCGAGTGCCTCAAGCCGCGCGCCTTCGACGGCGAGCGGCACGGGCCCGGCTACGTCGATGACGACCGCGCATCCGTCCGCGACGGCCGCGCGCCACACCCGGTCCGCCTCCGCGGGCACCGGGCGCGCGTTGCTCCGCCACCGGGCCAGCGTGTCGAGGCAGGTGAAGGCGAGCACCGCGGGCCTTCCGTCCTGGCCGATCAGCGTGGGCAGGACCATCTCGCTGTCCTTGTCCCCCCGGACGGACGCCGAGCCGTCGGACCGGACCGCGACCACCGGGACGAGCAGCCGTGCGGCCGACAGGGCGGCGAGAGCCGCCTGCTCGCTGCCCTCCCCCGCGACGTACGCGGCGAGGGCGTGTGCCACGCGCGGCTCTACCGCGCCGTT
The DNA here is from genome assembly GCA_963758795.1 of uncultured Actinomycetes bacterium. Lineage (GTDB taxonomy): Bacteria > Actinomycetota > Actinomycetes > Streptosporangiales > Streptosporangiaceae > Palsa-504. The sequence continues at coordinate 367,150 of CAVWXG010000012.1, read as the reverse complement.
ATCATCGCGGAACTGCTGCCCGCCAGGGTTCAGGTGCCTGGACACGTCCACGACCCTACGCCACCGATCACCCTGCCCGGGCACGCTCCCGTGATAATTGCGATCCTAGGTACCCATGTTGCTACTTAAAGTAATGAATTCTGTGAATGCTCGGCTTTACGGCTAACGGCTGTCATTAACTAGGGACAATCAATCGAGTGGGGGGATCAGGCGAGCGGAAGGAGCATGGGTGACCCAGCCCGAGCAACTGCCCGCGATCGCGCCGGGCACGCCGATGTGGAAGGCCGTCCCGCCGCGCCTGGTCGGCCCCTACCTGACCGGGCAGCGCTCCGTCTTGGCCGGGTACGTCTACCGCGCCACGGACGTCCGGTTCCACAACCCGGCCGAGGCCTACCTCGCGCTGAGCCTGGGGTGGGAGGATTCGGAGTTCACGCCGACCATGAGCGAGCTCTACCTCCTCTGCTGGCTCGCCCGGCCGGTCGACGGCTATGCCGAAGCCGCGGGCCACGGCGTCCCCGAGTTCTACCTGGAGCCCATCCCGATTCCGGTCGGAGCCGGGATGTGCCGGCTGGCCGCCGGGGGAGAGCGGCTCGTGGCCCGGTTTGACGGCCTCGCCTGGCAGCAGACGGAGCCGTAAGTCATGCGATACCGGCTGATGGCCACCTATCTCGGCGTCCCCTACCACGCTGGCCTGGGTCCCGATGGCACCGATGTGACGCTATTGTCGCCGGGGCCGCCGCCGGAGGATCTCGGCTTCACGGCCGCGGCCGGGCACTGGCGCAAACAAGTCAGGGTCTTCGATCTGTCGGCGCTCTGGCAGTCCCGGCTGGTCGGTGAGTACCGGGGCGAGCCCTGCCTCGTGCTTGACGACCTCGGCGAGCGGATGCACATTGCCTACCTCGGCCGGGACGCGGTGCGGGCCAGGCAGCTCGGCTACTGGGAAATCGACCGCGAGGTCTTCGAGGTCGTGGTGGCCCGGGACGAGGTCGCCGGCCTAGCCGAGCGACGGGTCGAGTTCCCGCTGGCCGCAGCCACGTTCCCGCCGTCAAGGCCGGGCAGCGGGTCCCCGCCGCCAGCCGGAGACCCGCTGTCCGGTACAGGCCCGCTGTCCAGTACAGGCCCGCTATCCGGTACCGGGCCGCTGCCCCGCGTGTTCTCCGCGGCCGCCGCGTTCCCGCCGCCCGGACCCCCATCTGACCCTGAGCCCGAACCCGATACCTTGATCCATGGGCGCCTGGACGCCCAGGGACGCCTGGCCAGCCAGGCTCGTGCCGAACCGGCGCGCCCGAGGCCCCGGATGGAACCGGCCGGATCGCAGGCACCTACGGGACTCGCTGGATACCCCGGTCCTGATCGCGGACCCCGCACCACGGACAGGGCGGCCGCCTGGCACGGCTCGCCCGCTTCCGAACCCTGGCCCGCCCCACGGCCCGCGCAGGAACCTCGCCCGGAATCGCGCCCGGAATCGCATTCCGAGCCCCGGCCGCAGGTGCGGCCCGAGCCGGAGAACGCTCCCCCGCCGGGACGGCGCACCGCGCGCCGGGACCGGGTCTCGCCTCAGTCGGTATTTGCCGAACTACTCAGCCGGGCCGGCATTCCGCAGACCGCTTACGCGGTCGATGAGGAGGTTCCTGGGGCCATGTGCCTGGTCAAGGCAGACGGGGGCTTCGAAGTGTTCAGCTGCACCCAGGACGCCCGGCTCGAGGTGCATTTGTTCGAGGACGAAGAAGCGGCCTACTTCTACCTGTTCGGCGTCCTGGCCGCCGAAGCCATCCACAGCGGACGGCTGGGGCCTATCAGGTCAAACGACTACGTCAACGGATCCCGCGAGCCCGGGACGCCGACCGCGGCCGCCAGGGAAGACGTTTCGAAGTACTTACGAAGCGGAATCTTACCCACATCGCCATCCCACCCGGCTATGGTGAATTAGCCGGCGGGGCTGACGGTCCCCCGCTCCCCAAGCAGCCCCGCCGGCCTCCTGAATCACAGATTGGTGAATGGGATTCGGCCTACCGAAAAAGAATCTCCTTTCGCATTACTGGACAATCGTCATAGATTTCACGGCAGACCCGATACTTTGGTCACGTTGAGCCAGGCGGGCGGCACCGGATGTCAGTGACTCCGTATCCGGTCGCGATGAGCAATGTCATGGTGGGCGACACTTTGGCGGGCAATTACTGTGGTCTTCGTGACTGCTTCACCTGGCCCGCAGCCTGCGGCCGATACGCCTGCGGCGGCGACCGCCGGGGTGGCCAGCCTGGCGGTCCGCGACCTGCTGCGCGGCGCGCGCCGACCGGGCAAGGTTCTGGCGGCCCTGCCGCAGGCCCTCTACCTGGAATTTGCCGATACCGTTCCCGAGCCGCGTGTGATCGCCATTTCTCCGCCGGACGCGATCAGGCTGCCGAATGCGATCATCACCGGCCCCTGGGACGCCCCTCCGGCCGCCCATTCCGAGCAGTGCTGGGCGGGCGGGGACCGGGTAATGGCCTGCGGGCTTGACATCCGGATCGTCCGCTGGTGGGACCCGTCCCCGGTGTTCGGGCCGCTGTCCCGGGCTAGGCTCGATCATGGCTACGGCGTTCTGGCCAGGCTCTGCGCGGCCGCCGAGCAGGCGCCTGGCCTGGCGGGCCAGGACGGCCCGGCCCAGCTGGCGGCCTGCTGCGCTGGCGGTGACCTGGCCGGCGCCGTCGAGGCGGCCGAACGCCTGGTGGGCCTGGGTCCAGGCCTGATCCCGAGCGGCGACAGCATGGTCAGCGGCGTGCTGCTCGCACTCAGGCTCCTGGGCGGCGCCATCTCGGGCGGAACGCGGGCGGTGTGGCTCGCGAACTGGCTCAGCGCGTCGGCGACCTGCTATGCGGGGCAGCGGACGACGACGCTGGGGGCGTCGTTGCTGCACTGCGCCGCCAACGGCCAGGCCGCGGCCGAGGTGTCCGCCGTGCTGCTGGGGATGGCAGGCCAGGAGCCGCTCGAGCCCCCGGCCACCAAGCTGCTCGCGGCGGTTCCTGGGGCCGATCTCGCCTGGGGCCTGGTAGCCGGGTGCCGCGCGGCACTGCTGCTGTCCGTATCCTTAGGCCGTGATCGTTCCTCTTACCGGGCTGCAGTATCAGATAGAAGCCGGCCACTACCACGCCACGGTGACCGAGCTAGGCGCGGGGCTGCGCGAGCTGTCCTTCCGCGGTCAGCCGGTAATCGCAGGCTACGAACCCGACGAACTGCCACCCGCGGGCGCGGGCGAGCTGCTCACGCCGTGGCCGAACCGGATCGACGGCGGACGCTATGTCTTCGGCGGCACCGAGTATCACCTTGCCCTCACCGAGCCCGCCCGCGGCACCGCGATTCACGGCCTGACCCGCTGGGCGGCGTGGACCGCCGACAGGCACGATGCCAGTGCCGTGCTGCTACGCAGCGCGCCGCACGGCCAGCAGGGTTATCCGTTCTGCCTGGAGATCGAGGCCGAGTACCGCCTCGATCCCGGCACCGGGCTGCACGTCGCCATCACCGCATCCAATCGCGGCAGCCATGCGGCACCCTACGGCACCGGCTCACATCCGTACCTGACCGTCGGCGCGCCCTCCGTCGACGGCTGCGAACTGTCACTGCCCGCCGGATTCTGGCTGCCCACAGACGACCGCGGCATCCCGACCGGCTCCCCGGAGGCCGTCGAGGGCACCCCGTATGACTTCCGCCAGCCGCGCACCATCGGCAGCATCCAACTTGATCACGGGCTGACCGGGCTGAGCCGCGACGACGAGGGCCGGGCCTGGGCGCGCCTCGTCGCCGACGGCGGTGCCGGACCCGGGGTGGGCCTGTGGGCCGGTCCGGGCTACCAGTGGCTGCAGGTGTTCACCGCCGACCCGCTCGGGCCGGACCGCCGCCGCAAGGCGTTGGCCATTGAGCCCATGACCTGCCCGCCGAACGCCTTCGTGACCGGCCACGACCTGCTGGTCCTCAAGCCAGGTGACACCGTGACGCACACCTGGGGCATCCAGGCGCGCGGAGATTAGTCGCGCTACCCGCCATCAGGTGCATTTCGCGTGCCCGGTCGCTCGCTGATCGTGTGCAGTTACCCCCCATCCGACGGAGGGTAACTACACACGATGACCATCCCGTCGTCCTGGTGTCGGCTTCGGCGGCTCGGCCGTTTTGGAGACTTGCTACCCGCCGCTATAGCCGAGTTTTGATCCGCGGTAACGGGCGGCGACCCGGGCTAGGTCCGCGGCCGTGTCGATGTCGTCGGGGCTGCCGGTGTCCCCGCACTCGACGAGCGTGACGAGCTCCGGCCGGGCGCGCATGAACGCTCTGGCTCCCTGGTCGCCGGTAGCCGCGGCGATGACCTCGGGCCAGTGCTCGCGGGCGAGCAGGACGGGATTTCGGGGCTTGCCGTCGTAGCCGGCCACGGCCACGCTGGCTCCGCCGCGGTAAGCGGCGATCAGCCGCGCAACCGCGTCCGTCCCGACCAGGGGCTGGTCCGCCAGCGCGACCACCACCGCGCCCACGTCCACGGGAAGCGTCGCGGCCGACCGGTCCTGCGCTCCTTCCGCTCCTTCCGCTCCTTCCGCTCCTTCCGCGTCGCTCAGGGCGCGGAGGGCGGCGCGGAGGGAGGAGCCCATACCGGTACGCCATTGTTCGTTCCAGACGGTATGAATTCCGTCTAGGTCCACCTCCGCCGCGCCGGTGACCACCAGGATGGGATCCGCGCCGCCCGTCCGCAGCACATTGACGCCACGCGCAGCCAGGGTCTGCCCGTCCAGCTCGACCAGGGCCTTGGGCCGACCCAACCTGGAGCCTTCCCCGGCGGCCAGCAGCACCCCCGCCACCCTCGTGCGCACGGCCCCCAAGCCTACCCGCCCACCCTGATAGCATCCATCCCGGATCAGGAGTGATGACGTAATTGACTACTCCCCGCCCTGAAGCTGAAGGACGGGGATTCCGGCTCTCACGGGCCGGGGTTCCTGTTTCACCGCCGACTGCATCCGGGGTGACCCGGAATGTCTGACGTCAGCTCCGCAGGCATCGCCGGGGTTGCCCCCGGCTGCGGCAAGACCTGCCGCAACGATGTTCTTCGCCGCGTTGATGTCCCGGTCGTGCCGGGTGCGGCAGGCGGGGCACGTCCAGTGCCTCGTGTCCAAACTAAGCTCCGCGAGCAGGTACCCGCACGAACTGCACGTCTTGCTGGAGGGGTACCAGCGGTCCACCGGGATCACCCGGCGTCCGGCCTTGGCGGCCTTGTACTTGATCATCTGCCGGAAGGTGCCCCACCCGCAGTCGCTGATGGCCTTGGCCAGATTGCGGTTGCGGACCATGTTTTTCACGGCGAGGTCTTCGACCGCGATCACGTCATGGTCGCGGACGAGGCGGGTGCTGGCCTTGTGCAGGAAATCGGTTCGGGACGCGCGGACTTTCCGGTGCGCACGGGCCACCTTCGCCTTGGCCTTGGCCCGGTTCGCGGAGCCCCGCTGGCAGCGGGCCATCCGCCGCTGGTACCGGGCCAGGTTCCGCTCCCGCCGGGCCAGGTGCCGCGGGTTCAGGATCCGCTCCCCGTCCGAGGTGATCGCGAAATCCTTGACGCCCAGGTCCACGCCCACGACGCGGCCTGTCGCGGGCAACTGGTCCGGGTCGGTCACCTCGACGGCGAACGACACGTACCAGCGTCCGCACGGGTCACAGGAAACCGTCACCGTCGTCGGGTTGAGGGTGGCCGGGTCGATGTCGGGCCAGGACCACACAAATGGCAGCGGTGTGTCCGTCTTGGCCAGGAACAGCCGGCCGTCGCGGTACCGGAACCCGGACCGCGTGTACTCGGCGGACTGGCGACCGCCGCGGGACTTGAAACGCGGGTACCGGGCACGCCCGGCGAAGAAGTTCGTATAGGCGACCTGCTGGTGCCGGATCGCCTGCTGGAGCGGGACCGACGACACCTCGTTCAGCCACGCCAGTTCCTCGGTGGCTTTCATCGCGGTCAGGTAGGCGTTCGCCTGGGTGAAGTTCGTCCGCTCGCGCTCTGCGTGGTACCGCTGATGCCGCCACGCCAGCGTCCGGTTCCACACAAGCCGGACGCACCCGAACGTGCGGTTGAACACGACTGCCTGTTCGGGTGCTGGGTAAGCCGGCACTTGTACGCCGTCCGCATGTACCAATCTTAACAGGAGAACCCATCATGGATAAGCTGACACGCGAGAGGGGGGAGCGGCGTTTCCTCCCCGGCCTGAAGCCCGGGGTCTTCACGCCGCAACTCCGATGACGGACCAGGACCCGGCGCCAATCGGCATTGATGCCGCCACGCCCAATGTCGCCAGGATTTATGATTACCTGCTCGGCGGGAAAGACAATTTCGGCGCCGACCGGGGGGCGGCCAGGAGCCTCCTGGACGCGATTCCGGACGCCGGGTCAATAGCGCGCGACAACCGGTCATTTCTCGGCCGGGCAGTCCGGTATCTGGCCACCGAGGGCGGAATCCGGCAGTTTCTCGACCTCGGCTGCGGCCTTCCGACTCAGGCCAATGTGCACCAGCTGGCCCAGGGGGTCGTGCCGGGGGTACGCGTGGTCTACGTGGACAACGATCCCATGGTGGCGTCCCACGGCGAGGCGCTGCTCGCCTCCGGCGACCAGGTCGCGATGGTGCTGGGTGACCTGCGCCAGCCGACCGCCATCCTGACCCACGCTGAGGTCAGCAGGCTGCTGGATCTGGCGCAGCCGGTGGCGGTGCTGTGCACGAGCACGTTGCACTTCATCGCCGACGAGGCGGAACCGGGCAACATCCTGGCGGCCTACCGCGACCACATGGCCTCCGGCAGCTACCTCGTCATCACCCACGCCATCCAAACCGAAGAGCTCACGAAAGAGCGCAGGGAGGCGGAGGACGTCTATAGCCAGGCGTCGTCTCAGCTGCACATACGGCCGCTGGCTGACGTGTTGCGGTTCTTCGACGGCTTCGAGCTCGTCGAGCCGGGGTTCACCTGGATAGCCGAATGGCGGCCGGAGCCGGGAACCGCGCCGATCGGCAGGCTGCATTCCATGCGCGGCGGCGTCGGCCGTAAACCGTGATGCGCCACCTAGCCTCGAGCCACCGGCCCGATCTTACTTACGCGGTCGATCGAGGTTTAGGGGGCGCCGATGGCGGTCTAGCTGGTCGGCTGATGGTGAATGCGACCTTCGGTCGCGGTCAGCGGCTGGCCGGTTCCCCCCAGCGGAGCTGGATGAGCTCCGCGGCGATCGAGACCGCGGTCTCCTCGGGCGTCCTGGCTCCGAGGTCGAGCCCGATCGGCGAGCGCAGCCTGCTGAGCTCATCGGAGGTCAGGCCGGCTTCCCGCAGCCGGGCCAGCCTGTCGTCGTGGGTTCGCCTGCTGCCCATCGCGCCGATGTATCCCGCCGGGGTGCGCAGCGCCAACTCGAGCAACGGAACGTCGAACTTCGGGTCGTGAGTGAGCACGCAGATGACGGTCCTGGCGTCCACGTCCATGGCGGCGAGAAAGCGATGCGGCCAGTCGACCACCACCTCGTCCGCGTCGGAGAACCGCGAGGCAGTGGCGAACACCTTCCTGGCATCGCAAACGGTCACGTGATACCCGAGAAACTTCCCGACCCGCGCGACCGCGGCGGCGAAATCGATCGCCCCGAAGACCAGCATCCTCGGCGGCGGCGCGAACGAGTTCACGAACACGCTCAGCTCGTCCCCGCGGCGCTCGCCTTGCGCGCCGTACCTGCGGATACCGGTAAGTCCCTGGGCGAGCATGCCCCGAACGTCGTCGTCTACCGCCGCGTCCAGCCTCGGCCCCGATCCCAGGGTTCCGGACGCCCCGACATGCCAGCCGTCACGGCCGAGTCCTTGGCCCCGTTCCCACGCGAGCCCTTCGACCTCATCCGGTCCCGACCCTGCGACCTCGGCGGTCCCGGCCCAGATCACCCGCCGTGTACCAACCTGGCCAGGTCCGGCGATCACCGTCGCGACCGCGACCGGCTCGCCGCGCTCCACTGCCGCGGCGATGTCGCCAAGTGAGGGAAAGCTGTCCTTATCAATTCGCTCAACGAAGATGTCGATAATCCCGCCGCACGTCAACCCCACTTCGAACGCGTCGTCGTCGCTGACCCCGTAGGTCTGAAGGACGGGGCTGCCAGTCTGGCACACGTCGAGCGACAGCTCGTAGACGGCGCCTTCAACGCATCCGCCCGACACGCTGCCGATGACCTCATGGTCGGCCGAGGACGATACTGCCAACGCCGCGCCGGGATCGCGGGGCGCGCTTCGATAGGTGCGCACCACCGTGGCCAGACCGAAGGTCTCGTCGGCCTCCCACCACTTCGTGATCCTGCTCAGGATGTCACGCACGTGCGTCACCTCGGCTTTTAATGTCCTCGCGCCTTCCAAGCTACGCGGACTCACGCCAGTCCGCCATGCCGGGAAAGTCTCCGGGCGCCTCCCGAGTCCGCCTGCTGGCGTCCGCTATTCGGCGCGGACGCTCGCCACGGCCTTGCGGATCAGGTCCGGGATATCGGGGTGCGCGGAGCGCTCGTCGGCTTCCAGGTCTTCGGCGGAGAGCCAGCCGTACTTGTCGGTGGTGGCCCGCTCCCATTGGTCCAGGCCCTCGAGGCTTACCTCGACGGACCCGACGGCGATCGCGTAGAAGGTCTGGTTCTGGGCGATGCGGTGGCCGCCCCAGGAGAACTCGATCAAGCCCTCGGCGATCGGCTCGCCGAGGCGTTCGGGGTTCACCGCGATCCGGGTCTCCTCGTAGAGTTCCCGGGCCCCGGCGTCGCGCAGGGATTCGCCCTCGTCGGCCGCCCCGCCGACGGTGAACCAGAAAGGATCCTCCGGGCGATGCGGATCCCAGCCGTGCAGCAGCAGGACGCGTCCTTCGTCATCGACCGGAAGCACCCGGGCGGTCTGTCGATGAATCAAGGGGGATCCGGCCAGGGGGGTCTGGGGCGGTGGAACGACCCCCGCAGGGGGTCCCGGGGGATCCCGGGGGGTCCCGGGGGGTCTGGGGGGGTGGAACCCCCCAGTCTCGTGGGGGTCTGGGGGGGTCGTCCCCCCGAGATGAGACTGCTCCACGGCTACTCCACGATCTTGGAGATGGGAATCTCCAGTATGTCCTGCGCGCCGGCCGCCTTCAGGGCCGGTATCAGCGTGTTGACGCCGCGCTTGGGCACGACCGTCTCCACCGCATTCATGTTCCCCCTGGCCAGGGTGGTGATAGTCGGCGAGGACAAGGCCGGCAGCATGTCGGTGACCGCAGCCAGCCGGCCCGCGGGCACGTTGAGCTTGAGCAGGACGTTGCCACGGGCCTGGATGGCGCCGCGCAGCAGCAGGGCGATGTCTTCCATCGCCGCTCGCTTCTGCTCGTCCGCGTACGCCGGCGCCGCCGCGATCAGCTCGGTATAGCTGGTCAGCAGCGTGTCCAGGATCCGCAGGCCGTTCTTGCGCAGCGACGAGCCCGTCTCGGTGAGGTCGACGATCGCGTCCACGATGTCAGGCACCTTGGCCTCGGTCGCGCCGTAGGACGGGATCACCATCGCCTTGACCCCGTGCGCGTCAAGGAACCGCCTGGTCAGCGACGGGAACTCGGTGGATATCCGGACTCCTTCCGGCAGGTCGGCGACCGACTGCCAGGTCGCGGAGTCCGGTACGGCGAGCACCACCCGCACCGGTCGCGAGGTGGCCTTCGAATACTGCAATTCGCCGAGCGAGACCACCTCGGCTTCGGTCTCCGCGATCCAGTCGCGTCCGGTGATGCCGAGGTCGAACAGCCCGCGCTCAAGGTAGGAAGGAATCTCCTGGGGGCGCAGGAACCTTACCTTTTCGATCCGCGGATCGTCGATCGACGCGTGGTAGTCGCGGTCCGAGGACCGCCGCACGGTAAGGTCGGCCGCGTCGAACAGGTCGAGGGTGGCCCGCTCGAGCGAGCCCTTGGGCAGTACTAGCGAGAGCATGAGTTATCCCTGTTTCTCCGGGTGATTGCGCTTGCGGGTGGGAAGCGCCAGTCGCGGGCTCCTCTGGAGTCGGTGGCCCCCCGGGTACCGTCTTAGGTACCCGGGGGGCCACCCACCCCGGGACGGACGCGGCTAATGTCGTGGCGCGGCGGGGTGGGAGAGGGCTTGGGGATGGGCGTCCGCGGAGCGGGACTCCGGGCGGGCGCCGGAGACGTCGAGGACGGCGCGGCGGATGGAGCGCAATACCAGCGCGGTGTCGAGCGCTGCCACCACGGCCTCCCACCCCTTGTCCTCGTGACTACCGGGCAGTCCGCACCGGTCACGAGCCGACTCTACCGTGTCACAGGTCAGCACGCCGTTCCCGACCGGGACACGGGCGTCAAGGGCGACTCGGGTCAGGCCCGCGGTGACCGAGTCGCAGACGTAGGTGAAATGCGGCGTTCCGCCGCGGATGACCACGCCGAGGCAGGCCACCGCGTCGTGGTATAGGGCCAGCTCGGCCGCCACCACCGGCAGCTCGATCGCGCCCGGCACCCGGACGATGAGCGGGTCCGGGACGCCGCACGCGGCGGCCGCGGCGGTCGCGCGCACCACCAGCGAGTCGGTGATCTCGGCGTGCCAGCGGGTAGCCGCGATCGCCAGGCTGAGCCCGGACGCGTCGACCGCGGCGGGATCGGGACGGCCTTCGCCGCTCATGGGGTGTCTCCCGCTGGCTCGGTCATGCGGACTCTGCCTCACTGGACGGCAGGCCCGGGCGGCCATTCAGCGGGATAGGAGTCAGCTGGATAGGGGGTGGTACCAGGGGCCGTTCGGCTTCATTGAGATCTTGAATTTGATGGCCGAGCTTGTCGCGTTTTGTTACCAGATAGCGGAGGTTGTACGGAGTGACGGCGGCGGCCAGCGGGACACGGGCGGTGATGTCGACGCCGCCATCGGTCAGCCCGCTCACCTTAGCCGGGTTGTTGGTGAGCAGGCGCACCGAGCGCACGCCCAGGTCGGCCAGCATCTGGGCGCCGGCCGAGTACTCGCGCGCGTCGACGGGCAGGCCGAGTTCGGTGTTGGCGTCCACCGTGTCGGCGCCCGCGTCCTGCAGTTCGTAGGCCTGCAGCTTGCTGAGCAGGCCGACCCCGCGGCCCTCGTGGCCGCGCAGGTACAGCACCACCCCACGGCCCTCGGCCGAGATCGCCGCCATGGCCGAGTCCAGCTGCGCGCCGCAGTCGCAGCGCAGCGAGCCGAACACGTCCCCGGTCAGGCACTCCGAATGCAGCCGCGTCAGCACGTCCGCGCCGTCTGTGACGTCACCGAGCACGAGCGCAACGTACTCGGTGCCGTCGATCTCGTGCCGGTACCCGAACGCCTGCCACTGACCGTAGGCGTTCGGGATCTTGGTCTGGGCCTGCCTGCTGAGCTGGCGCTCGGTGCGGCGGCGGTACTCGATGAGCTGCTCGATGGAGATCAGGGCCAGCTCGTGGGTGTCCGCGAACTCGCGCAGCTCGGGCAGCCTGGCCATCGTGCCGTCGTCGTTGACGACCTCGCACAGCACGCCCGCCTCCGGCAGCCCGGCCAGCCGGGCCAGGTCGACCGCGGCCTCGGTGTGCCCGGCCCGGCGCAGCACGCCGCCCTCGGTGTAGCGGAGCGGGAACACGTGCCCGGGCCGCACCAGGTCCGCGGGCGTGGTGGCCGGGTCGACGAGCTTGGAGATGGTCGTGGCGCGATCAGCGGCCGAGATGCCCGTGCTCACACCGTCGCGCGCGTCGACGCTGAGGGTGAAGGCGGTTCGGTGGGGTTCGGTGTTGTGAGCGGTCATCTGCGGGAGCTGGAGCCGGTCGAGTTCGGCTTCGCGCATCGGCATGCAGATCACGCCGCTGGTGTAGCGGATCGTGAAGGCCAGCAGCTCCGGGCTGGCCATGGCGGCCGCGAAGATGATATCGCCCTCGTTCTCCCTGTTCTCGTCGTCTACGACCAGAACCGGGCGGCCTTCGGCGATGTCCTTGATCGCGCGGTCGACGTCATCGAGCATCTTCCTCACACCGAACCTTCCCCGCTGAGCAGTCGTTCCACGTACTTGGCGATCACGTCGACCTCCAGGTTCACCGTGTCTCCCGGTTCGGCGATGCCGAGCGTGGTGCGCTTCAGCGTCTCGGGGATGAGGCAAACCTCGAACCATGCCGCTGCCTCGTCGCCGCGACCGAGGGCGGAGACCGTGAGGCTGATCCCGTCCACGGCTATCGATCCCTTTTCAACGACATAACGGGATATTTTGCCAGGCAAGCTGATCCGCACCTGATCCCAGTGGGCGGTGGGTGTCCGGGACAGAATGGCAGCGGTGGCATCCACGTGGCCTTGCACGAGATGACCGCCCAGCCGGTCCGCGAGGCGGACCGAGCGTTCCAGGTTGACCGGCGCTCCCGGAGCCAGCGCGCCCAGACCGGACCGGTCCAATGTCTCCCCCATCACGTCCGCGGTGAAGGTCCCGTCGGTGATGTCGGTCACAGTCAGGCAGACGCCATTGACCGCGATCGACTCGCCAAGGGACGTGCCCTGGGTGGAACCCCGTATGGTCAGCCGCGCGGCGTCGCCGCGATGCTCGATGCCGGCCACCTCGCCGAGTTCTTCCACAATCCCGGTGAACATCCGCACTTTCCTCCTCGAAGCCCGTCCTGCCTTCGGCTCCGGGGGTGCGGGTACCTGCGTACGCGCTTGACGCGGCCGGGGTCGCCGACCGCGTGCGTGCTGCCTCCCATCCGGACTTTCACCGTCGGTCCCGGAATTTCACCGGGTCAGCCGACCGCTGGCAGCGGACGGGTCGCGGACTTTCACCGCCGGCTCGGAGTTTCACCGACCCCGGAGCACGCCTACTCCTATAGCCAGTGTGCCATACCAGGTATTCCGGACCAGACGGCGGTAAACCGTTACCGTCACGCTGCCGGGGGCCGGAACTGGTATCCGACCCGGTACTCAGTCACCAGGCACTGGCCGTAAACCGGGCCAAGCTTATGCCTGAGGCGGCTGACGTGGACGTCGACGGTTCGGCTGTCTTGCGCCACGGCTCGGGCGTCTCGCGTGGTATCGCGGCCGATTCGCGCGATGTCGCGGCGCCAGACCTGCTCGACGAGATCCGCGCGGCTGAACACCGTCGCGGGATGCGCGGTGAAGAACGCCAGCAGCTGGAACTCCTGGAAGGTCAGCATGATCTCACGGCCGCCCGCCCAGACCCGGCGCTGCAGGTGATCGAGCCGAAGACCGACATCGGCGCGGCGTTTGGCGGCGGGACCGGATTTAGCAGGCCGGCCTTTGGGGCCGCCGCCCGCAGTCGTGACACCATTCGCCATGGCGGTGCCGTTCGTCGAGGGAGTGCCGTTCCTCGAGGGAGTGCCGTTCGTCGAGGGAGTGCCGTCCGTCGTGGCGATGGCGTAACCGACGATGGCGAGTGACGTGTTCGTGCCCGGGATCGGCACGACCGCGAGCAGGGTCCCGTCCTGGCACGGCGGCGGTACGCGCTCGTCCCACGGGTAGCCAACGGGTTCGGCATCGGGCTGGCTGAACAGCTCGTCCAGCGTCTCGGGCCGACTGACCAGCTGAGTTCCCACAGTTACATATCCAGAAGACACCTCCCTATACTCCATTAAAAAGATCGTTTTTGTCAAGAAAGCCGAACGACGGACGGTTGAGCGGGCGTGCCGAACAGACACCGGAAACGTAATCACGTCTGCCACATCAAGAGCAGTGGTCACTCTAAGAACAAACTCATGTGCAACAATCCCGGGCCGCCCTCTCGCGTGTGGGCCGTGAAGGCTCGTGAGAACAGGGTCTTGGTACCGGCAGATGGCCGGGGCGGCTGCGTAGGATTCGGGTTATGGCGGTCAGGGCGGTCATCTTCGACTGGGGCGGGACGCTTACCCCGTGGCATCGCATCGACCTCGGTGAACTCTGGCTCGCGGTGTGTGCGCGGCACTATCCGGCGGCCGAGGCGGCCGCTATAGCCACCGCGGTACGCGCGGCCGAGCTGGAGTTGTGGCGCGACGGTGAGCAGTCGCAGCGGAGCTCGACGCTGGACCATATCTTCGAGCGGGCCGGGATCACGGCCTCGGCCGACTTCCTGTCCAGCTACTTCGAGGCGTGGGACCCGCACACGTTCACGGACCCGGACGCGCCGCCGTTGCTGCACGAGTTGCGCAGGCGTGACATCAAGGTCGGCGTGCTGTCCAACACCATGTGGCCGCGTAGCGCCCATGAGCAGATCTTCGTCAGGGACCAGGTGTTCGAGCTGATCGACGGTGCCGTCTACAGCAGCGAGATCGACTGGGTCAAGCCGCATCCGAAGGCTTTCCGCGCGGCCATGCAGGCCGTCGGCGAAACCGACCCCGGGGCCTGCGTGTTCGTCGGCGACCGGCCCTACGACGACATACACGGTGCCAAGAGCGCGGGCATGCGCGCCGTCCTCATCTCGAACTCCGACGTCCCCCCGTACGAGGCCGCCGCGCCCGACGCGATTATCGCCAGGCTGTCAGAGCTTCTCAGCCACCTCGATCGTTGGTCGTGATACCGACAATCTCACTGCACGGAACCGGTGCGCTTGAGCGTGCGGATGATCGGCGCGGTCTCCACCGAGCTCACCCCGGGCAGGGACGCCAGCGGGCCGGTCAGGTACTCGTAGAGATGCTGGGTGTCGCGGAACAGCGCGGTCACCACCACGTTGGCCGGGCCTGTGGTCGCGGCGGCGAACGGGACCTCGGGGTGCCCGGCCAGGGCCTGTCCCACGGCGTCGAGCCGGGACGGCTCCACCTTGAGCCAGAGCATCGCGCTGACATTCATGCCAAGGAAGCGCGCGTCCAGGTCCACCTCGAAATGCAGCAGCCTGCTGCGGCGAAGCTCCTCGATCCGGCGCCTGACCGTGGATTCATGCCAGTGCAGGGCGATGGCAAGCGCCGCGTGGCTGGTCCGTCCGTCGCGGCCCAGCTCCGCCAGCAGAGGTTCGTCCTCAGGCAGCAGCACCGCCGGGGTCTGGCGGCCGAGGGGCGAAGGTTCCCCCCCTTGGGGGGGCCGGGGGGTCGGTGGGGAAAGGTTTCCCCCCGAAGGGGGGCCAGGGGGGTACGGGGGGGCGGGCAGCCCCCCCGTGATCGGGGGGGTCCCCGGGGGGGTCGTCCCCCCGGGAGATAGCAAGGCTAGCTGCTCGGCGGAGAGCGCCTGGCGGATGCCCTGCCATGCCCCGGGCGTGAAGTTGTGCAGGATCGAGTGCGCGGAGATCTGCACCACCCGGCGACTGCCGGGAAGCCCCCGCAGGAACAGGGCGTCGCGCTGCTCCGGAGTGCTCGCCTGGACCGTGCAGATGATTTCGGTTCCGCCCGATGCCAGGTTCACCCACCTGGTATCAGGCCGGCGCGCTAGGGCCTCGGCGATCGAATCCGCGCTGCCGGGCGTGGTCTGCAACCGGACGAACCAGTCGACCCACCCCACCAGGGCTCCGCTCACCACGCCGAGGACACGGAGCCCGGCGGATTCGCTCAGCTTGTGGTATCGCCGGGCGGCGGTCTGGTCAGAGATTCCCGTCACCTCGGCGATCGTGCGGAATGACGCTCTCGGCTCAACCGTTAGCACGTGAACCAGCTGACGATCGATCGCATCCAGCATGATGTTTTCCACATTTCTAGGCTAGTGGATGTCGAGATCCGGCACAAAAGGCTATGCACGTGGATAATTGCGACTCAGCTAGCGCAGCATGATGGTAGACGCACCGGGGAGGGCGCCGGCTTTACGGAGGGAACTTATGGACAAGAAATGGTGGACCCTGCTGGCCGTATGCGCGGGGACCTTCATGCTGCTGCTCGACGTCACGATCGTCATCGTCGCCCAGCCCGCGATCCAAAGCGGGCTGCACGCCTCGTTCAGTGACGTGCAGTGGGTGCTGGACGCCTACGCACTGACTCTTGCCTCGCTGCTGCTGACCTCGGGGGTGCTGGCTGACCGGTACGGGCGGAAGCGGCTGTTCACGATCGGGCTGATCATCTTCACGCTCGGGTCGCTGCTCTGCGGCCTGGCCCAGAGCCCGCTGATGCTGATTCTGTCGCGGAGCGGCCAGGGCGTCGGCGGCGCGATCATGTTCGCCACGTCGCTGGCCCTGCTCGGGAACAGCTTCCGCGGGAAGGACCGCGGGGTGGCGTTCGGAGTGTGGGGGGCGATCACCGGCGTGTCCACGGCGCTCGGTCCGGTGCTCGGCGGCGTGATTACCACGGACTGGAGCTGGCGGGGCATCTTCCTGGTCAACGTGCCCATCGGCGTCCTGGCCGTGGCCCTGACGGCCTGGCGAGTGGAGGAGTCCAAGTCGCCGCACCCGACGCCGCCGGACTGGATCGGGTTCGTGCTGCTCACCACCGGCCTGGTGAGCCTGGTCTACGGGCTGATCCGGGCGGGTGAGAACAGCTTTTCGGACACCGGGGTCATCACCTGCCTGGCGGTCGGCGTCGGCGCGCTGGCCGCGTTCATCGTGGCCGAGCGGCACGTCGCGCATCCTATGTTCGACCTGTCCCTGCTGCGCGTGCCAACCTTCGCCGGGAGCTCCATCGCCGCGTTCGCGATGAACGGCTCGCTGTACGCCGTGCTGCTCTGGCTGGTCCTCTACCTGCAGGACATCCTCGGTTACTCGGCGCAGGACGCGGGACTGCGGCTGGCCATCATCAGCGGCGCCCAGTTCATCACCGCGACAATCGCCGGGCGGTCCAGCGAGCACGTGCCCGCCCGCTGGCTCATCGGCCCAGGCCTGGTGCTGGTCGGCATCGGCCTGATCATCATGGCCGGGCTGACCGGGGGCAGCAACTGGACCGACCTGATCCCCGGGTTCATCGTGTCAGGTCTCGGCGCCGGGCTGGTCAACCCGCCGCTGGCGTCGACCGCGATCGGGGTGGTCCCGCCGCAGAAGGCCGGGATGGCCTCGGGCGTCAACGCGACGTTCCGCCAGATCGGCATCGCCGCGGGCATCGCCGGCCTCGGCGTGATCTTCAACTCCGCGCTGCAGCACAACCTGACCAGCGCCCCGGCAGTGGCGTCATCGGCGCCGCGCATCGTGGCCATGGTCCGGCAGGGCCAGGTCGGCCAGCTGCTGGCCAGCCTCCCGCCCGCCCGCCGCGGCGAGGTCGCGGCGGCGATCAAGGCCGCGTTCGCGGCCGGCCTGAACGACCTGCTCTACGTGACCGCCGCCATCGCGCTGGTCGGCGCGGTGTGCGCACTGCTGCTGATCCGCAGCAAGGACTTCGTGAGCCGCGCCGAGCCGCAGGCTGCGCCAGCCGGGGACGCGGGGACGGGCGCGGAGGGTGTCAGCCAGGTCCGTTCGGCCTGAAAGAAAAGGACCTCAGCCGGGGCGGCCCGGTGCGGTCCAGGCGGCGTGCGCGGTGGCGCGCTCGGCCTGGGCCCGCAGGGCCTGCACGGCGCGCGCGGGGTCGTCGGAGCCGAAGACCGCGGAGCCGGCCACGAACACGTCCGCACCCGCCTCCGCGCAGCGCTCGATGGTCTCCTCGTGGACCCCGCCGTCGACCTGGAGCCAGATCGTGGCGCCGCGCTCGGCGACCAGGGAGCGGGCCCGGCGCAGCTTCGGCAGCACCATGTCCAGGAAGTGCTGACCGCCGAAGCCCGGCTCCACCGTCATCAGCAGCAGCATGTCGATCTCGGACAGCAGGTCCTGATACGGCTCCACCGCGGTGCCCGGGTTGACGGCCAGCCCGGCGCGAGCTCCCGCGGCTCGGATAGCGCGCAGCGTGCGGACCGGGGCGTGCGCCGCCTCGGCGTGGATGGTGACGTTGCGCGCGCCGGCTTCGGCGTACCCCGGCGCCCACCGGTCCGGGTCTTCGATCATCAGGTGACAGTCGAGCGGCAGCGTGGCGTGCTTGAGCAGAGCCTCGACGACCGGCAGGCCGAGGGTGAGGTTGGGCACGAAGTGGTTGTCCATGACATCCACATGCAGCCAGTCCGCGACGCCGGCGACGGCGACGGCCTCATCGGCGAGCCGGGCAAAGTCCGCGGACAAGATGCTCGGCGAGATCTGAACGGCCATGGAACCCGAGTGTAGAGTGCCTGGGTGCGGGCGGGACCCCCGCGTGGGGCGTGGCGTGTCGAAAATGTCGTACCGCGAGACTACAGTTCGATACTAGGTTCGATTAGGTACCGACTGGAGGTTGTTCATGCGTTCAGAACCGTCAAGTGCTCTACTTGACCGGGTACGCAAGCTGCTGGCGAAGGCGGAGGCGGAGGGAGTGACCCCGCCGGAGGCCGAAGCACTCACCGCGAAGGCCGCCGAGCTGATGGCCCGTTACGGTATCGACCGGGCCCGGCTGGCCGCGACCCGCCCGGACACCGACCGGCCAGGCAGCCGTGTCATCGACATCTCCAACCCGTGGGCGCAGGTCCGAGCCCACCTGCTAGCCGGACTGGCCGGGGCCATGCGGTGCCAGTGCGTCCTGCTCAGCACCAACGGGCCCGGAGCGCGTATCCATGTCTTCGGCTATGCCTCCGATCTTGAGCGGGCCGACATCCTGTACACCTCGCTGCTGCTCCAGATGGCTCACGGCCTGACCGCGGCCGTCGTTCCGGATGGCGTCCGCAGTGCGCGGGCGTGGCGGCGGAGTTGGCTGCTGGGCTTCGTCACCGCCGTCATCACCCGGGTCAGATCCGCGGAAGAACGCGCCGCCACGAACGCGGAAGGGGAGACCCACCCGGGCCCGAGCACGGCCCTCGTCCTCGCCGACCGGGCGGTAGTCATCCGCCGCCAGCTGGAAGAGGCCTACCCGGTTACCCGCCGGACCCGCATCACCTACAGCGGCCGGGGCTACACCGACGGTTACGCCCAGGGTCAGCGGGCCGACATCGGCAACGCCCGGCTGAAGTCAACCCGGGCGCTCAGCCGCAGCCAAGGATAGGCCCGGGACTCAGCCGCGGCGCAGCAGGGCGAGGAAGATCGCGTCGGTGCCGTGACGGTGCGGCCAGAACTGGGCGAACCGGCGATAGCGCGGATCGGAGGATCGCCCGGATTCAGGGCAGCGCAGGTCGGGGACCTCGGGGAGAACGGACGGGGCGTCCAGGACCGTGACGTCGTCCCGGCGGTCGGCGACGGCGGTGACCACCTCCCGGGTCTCGGCGAGGTGCGGGGTGCAGGTCACGTAGGCGATCACGCCGCCCGGGCGCACCGAATCGATGGCCGCCTCAAGTAGCTCGCGCTGCAGGACAGCGAGCTCCGCGACGTCCTCCGGGGTCTTGCGCCATCTGGCTTCGGGGCGGCGGCGCAGCGATCCGAGGCCGGAACACGGCACGTCGGCCAGCACTCGGTCGAATGTTCCTGACGGCCATGGCACCTGACGGCCATCGGCCGCTACCACGGCGTCGGTGTGGGTCTGGGTGCGGCGGAGGGCTTCGGCGACCCGGCGGGCGCGGTGCGGCCGGACGTCGGAGGCCACCAGGCGCGCGCCCCGGGCGGCGGCTAGGCCGCTCAGCAGCCGTGCCTTACCGCCGGGGCCCGCGCAAAGATCGAGCCAGAGTTCGTCCGGGCCGGCCAGACCGACGCGACTCAGGGCCAGCGCCGCCAGCTGGCTGGCCTCGTCCTGGACGATCGCCTGGCCGCTGGCGACCAGGGGCGCTGGGTCGCCGCTGGCCAGCCGGAAGCCGTACGGCGACCATCGGGTTGGTTCGCCTGCGGGCAGGACGCTGGCGGCGGCCGACGCGGGCGTCAGGGCGAGCACGACATCGGGCCTGACGTTGCCGGCGGCGAGGGCATTCTCGATTTCGGCGCCGCTGGCGTCACCGAGCGCGTCCCGGAACGCCTCGACGATCCAGCGCGGATAGCTGTGCCGGACGGCAAGATACCCGGTCGGGTCCTGCGACCGGCTCGGGGCGACGATGTCGATCCAGGCCTCGAGGTCCCGGGTGGCCACCCGGCGCAGCACGGCGTTGACGAAGCCGGAGGGCCGCGGCCCGCACACGTCCTTGGCCAGGTCGACCGAGGTCGCCACGGCGGCGTGACTGCCGACCCTGGTGGCCAGGAGCTGATGCGTGCCGAGCCTGAGCACGTCGCGCACCGGCGGGTCAAGGTCGTCCCGGTCGCTGCAGGAAGCGAGGATCGCGTCGTAGGTGCCATGGCCGCGCAGCGTGCCGTAGGTCAGCTCGGTGGCGAAGGCCGCGTCGCGGCCGGTCAGGCCGCGGTCCCTGAGCATGGCAGGCAGCAGCAGGTTGGCATAGGCGTCCCGGTCCGCGACGGCGCGCAGCACGTCGTAGGCGGTGCGCCGGGCCGGGTCGGCGCGCGGCTGCCCGGTGCCGGGGCCGCCGGAGCGGGGGTTATCGGGTCGGCGGCGTTGGGGCTGGCCGGACCGGGGCTGGCCGGACCGGGGCTGGCCGGAACGGGGCTGGCCGGAACGGGGCTGGCCGGAACGGGAGGGCCGCGAGCGGCCGGTCTGCTCGGTCATGTCAGCCGAGCCGCACGGGGCCGCCGGAACGCAGGCCGCGGACCCAGTCGGAGGCGGTCATCTGGCGCTTACCCTCAGCCTGGACATCGCCGAGACGCACGGGACGCGACCCGGTGCCGGCGAACACGGCCTGGCGCCGCGCCAGCAGCTCGCCGGGGGCGAGGTCGGGCAGGTGGAGCGGGTCCGCCGGGTCTGTCAGCGAGACGGGGCCGAGCTTGAGCCGGGCGCCGTCGAGCTCCGTCCACGCGCCCGGATCGGGCGTGCACGCCCGGATCTGCCTGTCAATCGCGTGCGCGGTCAGCTTCCAGTCCACCCGCGCGTCGGCGGGGGTGATCTTCGGGGCGAAGCTCACGCCCTCGGCAGGCTGCGGGATGGCCTGGACCGTTCCGGCCTCGATTCCGTCCAGGGTCGCCACGAGCAGCTCCGCGCCGGAGTGCGACAGCCGGTCAAGCAGCGAGCCAGTCGTGTCGTCGGGTCGCACCGGCTCGGTGAGCACTCCGTAGACCGGGCCCGCGTCCAGCTCTTTGACGATACGGAACGTGCTCGCGCCGGTCACGTCGTCGCCGTGCAGGATCGCGTGCTGCACCGGCGCGGCCCCACGCCAGCCGGGCAGCAGGGAAAAGTGCAGGTTGACCCAGCCATGCGGCGGAATGTCCAGCGCGGACTGCGGTAGCAGCGCACCGTAGGCGGCCACCGGGCAGCAGTCAGGAGCTATCTCCCGCAGCCGGTCGAGGAACTGCGGATCCCGGGCCCTGGCCGGCCTGAGCACCTCTAGCCCGGCCGCCGCGGCACGCTGGGCTACCGGGCCCGGCTCGACCTTGCGGCCACGGCCCGCCGGGGCATCGGGCCGGGTCACGACCGCGACGACCTCATGGCGGGAAGCCAGCAGCGCGTCGAGTGCCGGGACCGCCGTCTGCGGCGTACCCGCGAACACCAGCCGCACGTCAGCGGGCCTGGCCCAGCGTCTGATGCGGGGAAATCCGCACCTGCGGGATGGGGTCGCCCCACCATTCCGCCTCGCGGATCGCCTTCATCGCCGCCTTGCGCTGAGCGGGATCCATCCTGTCGATGAACAAGATGCCGTCCAGGTGGTCGGTCTCGTGCTGGACACAGCGGGCCAGCAGCTCGGTTCCCTCGATCGTCACCGGGTCCCCGTACATGTTGAACCCCTTGGCCACCACGCCCCACGCCCGCTTGACCGGGTAGACGAGGCCCGGGAAGGACAGGCAGCCCTCGTCGTCTTCATCGGTGTCTTCGGACAGGTCAAGCAATGGGTTAATCAGGTGCCCGGGCTCGTTGTCGTCCACGTGATAGGTGAAGACCCGCAGGCCCACCCCGATCTGGGGGGCGGCAAGGCCGGCCCCGGGCGCGTCCAGCATGGTTTCTGTGAGGTCCTTGACCAGCCTGCGCAGCTCGGCGTCGAAGTCGCGGACCGGCTCGGCCGGCGTACGCAGCACCGGGTCACCGAACAGACGAATCGGCTTGACGCTCACGAAAACCCTCCTGGACACATACAGCTGAGCACCTTTCCTCCCGTGGTGCCGCCAGCTTCCAGTCTATCCGTCAGGCAACCTCGGCCGGGTCGAGCTGCACCCGGACGGTCGCGCCGTCCTTGCGCGCGCTCCGGGTGGCCTGCGCCGCGTGCAGGGCACGGGCCAGCGCGAGACCTTCTCTCCGGCCGATCCGGATCAGCGCCCGCTCCTGGGGTTCCGGGAGGTTGTCGGGCTCGGCTGGCTGCCGCCCGGCGCTCCTGGCGGCGAAGGAGTCAGCGGGCACGGGCCCGAGCACTTCGGCCTGGTCGGGCAGGCCGACCGAGCCGACGAAGTCGGCCACCGCGTCGGACGCTCCGGTCACCGATGCCATCCGCACCGCGGGCGGAAAACCGAGCTCGGCTCGTTCAGCCAGTTCCCGTTCGGAAAAATTGGCAGGATCCCAGCGGATCAGGGCCTGCACGGCCGGAACTGACGCCTCGGCCAGCACCACCACCGGTCCGGCGGGCCGGACCAGCGCGGCGGCGTTCATCCATCGGCGCAGCGCCTCCTCGGCGGCGCGCAGGCTGGGGCGGCCGAGAAGCGCCCAGCCGTCCAGGAGCAGCGCGCCGGCGTAACCTTCCGGTGCCACCGGCTCGGCTCCCGGCGTGGCGATGACCAAAGCCGGTTCGGCCGTGACGGTGGCGAGCACGTGCTGGCCGCCGGAGGTGCGGACGGGGACGCCGGGAAAGGCACGGCCCAGTTCCTCGGCGGTCCGGGCCGCGCCGGTGACCAGCGCGCGCAGGCGTCCTGATCCGCACCGGGGGCAGGTCCAGCCGGTGGCGATGGCGCCGCACCAGCGGCAGTCCGGGACCTCGCGGGCACCGACGATCTCCAGCGGGCCGCCGCAGGTGGCGCACCTGGCCTGGGCCCGGCACCGGTCACAGGCGATCGCGGCGAGATAGCCGCGCCGCGGCACCTGCACCAGGACCGGTCCGCGGCCCAGGGCGCCGCGGGCGTCCCCCGCCAGAGCGCTGCGGGCTGCGCGCAGCGCCATGCTCGGCAGGCGTGCGGTCATCGCCGCCGCGTCCCGGGCCAGTTCGGCCTCATCGGGAGCGGCTCTGACTAGCGGCGCGGCCCGGCGCAGCGCCTCCGGGCTGCCGGTCAGCGGCCGTGCCCAGCCGGCCGCGACCAGCTGGGTGAGCTCGGCGGTGCGGGCGAAACCGCCGATCAGGGCGGCCGCGCCAGCCCGGTGTGCGCGCAGGGCCAGCACTTCGCGGGCGTTCGGGTACGGGGCGCGGGGCTCGGCGTGCAGGTCGTCGCCGTCATCCCAGAGCACCACTAGGCCAAGGTCGGTGACCGGGGCGAACATCGCGGCCCGCACGCCTGCTACCACCGGGACCAGGCCGCGGCGCACCGCTAGCCAGCGACGGTAACGCTCGGCCGGCCCGAGATCCGCGCTCAGGCAAACGTGGCTGACGTCAGCCAGCGCGGCGTCGACGCGGTCCAGGTCGCGGGCGTCCGGGACCACGATGACCACGCCGCGGCCGGCGGCCGCCGTGGTCCCGGCCGCGATCGCGATTTCGGCCGGCCAGTGCGGGCCGGGCAGAGCCGACCATGCGGCCCGGACCGGACGCCCGGCCGCCAGCCCGGCCAGGAACGCTTCCCCGGCCGGGTAGCGAACCCACGAACCAGCAGCGGGTCGCGGCCCTGCGTCCTTGCTGCCGCCGGTCGCCGGGGTCTCCCGCTCCGCCGTCGCGTGCCGTGGCGGAATGGCCAGCCTGAGCACGTCGGCCAGGGTGCCCGCGTACCGGTCCGCCACCGTCCGGGCCAGGTCGAAGATCTCCGGGGTCAGCACCGGCTCCGGCGAGATCACCCGCTCGAGCCGGGCCAGCCTGCCCTGGTGCTCGCTGGTCTGTGTGCGTTCCAGGAGGTAGCCGTCGACGAGCTGCCCGGCGAACCGCACCCGGACCCGGCAGCCCGGCACAGCCGTAGTAGCCAGGGCGGCCGGGACGAGGTAGTCGAACGGGCGGTCCAGATGGGCAAGCGAGATATCCACCGCTACCCGGGCAACGGGCAGCCACTCGCTGACCGCCTCGTCCTTCGGCCCCTTCGCCACCGTTCCGTCCTACCAGAACCGGGGCGGCGGTTAGCACACGCCGGGCGGCTGTTATCAGCGCCCGCCCGGCCGTGATCAGAAGTTGACGGCGGACCGGAGCTGGTCGGCCCGGTCGGTGCGCTCCCAGCAGAAGTCGGGCTCGGTGCGGCCGAAGTGCCCGTACGCGGCGGTCTGCGCGTAGATGGGGCGCAGCAGGTCCAGCGCGTAGATGATGGCCCGCGGGCGCAGGTCGAAGACCTGGAGCACGGCGTCCTGGATCTGCTCCACCGGCACCTTCTCAGTGCCGAAGCACTCGACGAAGAGCCCGACCGGCGTCGCCTTGCCGATCGCGTAGGCCACCTGAGCCTCGCACCGATCCGCCAGGCCGGCCGCGACCACGTTCTTGGCCACCCACCGCATTGCGTAGGCCGCGCTGCGGTCCACCTTCGACGGGTCCTTGCCGGAGAAGGCCCCTCCCCCGTGGCGCGCCATACCGCCGTAGGTGTCGATGATGATCTTCCGCCCGGTCAGCCCGGCGTCCCCCATCGGACCGCCTATCTCGAACCGGCCGGTCGGGTTGACCAGCAGCCGGAAGCCGTCGCTGTCGATGCCGGCGTCGGCCAGGACGGGGTCGACCACGTAGTCCTTGATGTCGGGGGCGAGCAGTTCCTTGAGGTTGATGTCGGGTGCGTGCTGGGTGGAGACCACGACTGTGTCCAGCCGCACCGGGATGTCCCCCACGTACTCGATCGTCACCTGCGTCTTGCCGTCCGGGCGCAGGTAGGGCACCGTGCCCGCGCGGCGGACCTCGGCAAGCTGCCGGGCGAGTTTGTGCGCGAGCATGATCGGCAAGGGCATCAGCTCGGGGGTCTCGCGGCAGGCGTAGCCGAACATCAGGCCCTGGTCGCCGGCCCCCTGCCGGTCAAGCTCGTCGGTCCCCTCGCCCTCGCGGTACTCGAACGCGTCACTGACACCCTGAGCGATGTCCGGCGACTGGGCACCGATCGAGACCGACACGCCGCAGGAGGCCCCGTCGTATCCCTTGGCCGAGGAGTCGTAGCCGATCTCCAGGATCTTCTCCCTGATGATGCCCGGGATGTCGACGTACGTCTGCGTGGTGACCTCCCCTGCGACATGCACCTGGCCGGTCGTGATCAAGGTTTCCACCGCCACGCGGCTGCCAGGATCATCCTTGATCATGGCGTCCAGAATGACGTCGCTGATCTGGTCGGCCATCTTGTCCGGATGGCCTTCCGTCACCGACTCGGAAGTGAACAGGCGACGCGCCACGTCGTTTCTCCTTGCTAGAGGCTCGGGTGAGTTTATCCCGGACTTACCCGCTAGGTGTGCCACACGGCGAAGTCGTCTCGCGGTTGAGGCGGGATGTCCGGTTTAGCTGAGTCGTTGCTACCTAAATAGTGCGGTCACCAGGTCCCACACAACCTCAGCGAGGGTTTCCTTCGGTCCGCGCGGGATCTGGGTGACGGAACCGTCGGCGCCGTAGACGACCGCTTCGTTGTCGGTAGTCCCGAAGCCAAGCCCATTTCCCACCGGGTTGACGACAAGAAGGTCACACCCCTTGCGGGCTAGTTTAGCCTGAGCGGCCTCGGCGGCGGTATCAGTCTCGGCGGCGAACCCGACGAGGACCTGGTGCCCTGGGTCGCGTTCGCGGTGCAGGGCTAGCCCGGCAAGAATGTCAGGGTTCTCGGTCAGCCGCAGTGGCTCAGGCGGCTGACCATCCTTTTTCACCTTGGCCGGGCTCCGGGTCTGCGGACGGTAGTCCGCTACCGCGGCGGCCATCACGACCGCATCGGCTCCTTCCGCGGCCGCCGTGACGGCGTCCTGCATGTCGCGCGCTGAGACCACCCGGGTGACTTTGGCCCCGGCCGGATCCGGCAGCGCGACGTTGGCCGCGACCACGATCACCTCAGCGCCCCGGGCGACGGCCGTCCGGGCCAGCGCGTACCCCTGCATTCCGGTGGACCAGTTACCGATGAACCTGACCGGATCGATCTCTTCGCGGGTGCCGCCCGCGGACACCACCACGCGCCGGCCGGCCAGATCGGGCTCGCGGCTGAGCATCCGGGTCGCCACCGCGAGGATCTCCGCCGGTTCCGGGAGCCGGCCGACGCCGCTGTCCGCTCCGGTCAGCCGGCCGACCGCGGGCTCGAGCACGACGGCCCCGCGGCTGCGTAGCAGTGACACGTTGGCCTGAGTCGCGGGATGCTCCCACATCTCGGTATGCATGGCCGGCGCGTACAGCACCGGGCACCTCGCGGTGAGCAGCGTCGCGGTCAGCAGATCCCCGGCCATCCCCGCCGCCGCCCGGGCCAGCAGGTCCGCCGTGGCGGGCGCGACCAGAACCAGGGAAGCCGACTGCCCGAGCCGGACATGCGGCACCTCGGCCACACCTGTCCAGGCGTCAGTGGTCACCGGTTCACCGGACAGAGCCGCCCACGTGGCCTCGCCGACGAACCGGAGCGCGTCCGGCGTCGGCACCACCCGGACGTGGTACCCGGACTCGGTGAGCAGCCTGAGCAGCTCGCAGGCCTTATACGCCGCGATGCCGGCACCGACGCCAAGGACGACGCGTACCGGCATGGGTCCAGGTTTCCTGGCTCAGCCTTCGATGGCCTCGACGGACAGGAGCCGCTCTTTGACCTCACGAAGGGAGATGGAGAGTGGCTTTTCCTGACTGCGCGTCTCTACCAGGGGCCCGACGTACTCGAGCAGGCCCTCACCGAGCTGTGAATAGTACGCATTAATCTGCCGTGCGCGCTTCGCGGCCATGATAACGAGCCGGTATTTGCTGTCGACGACTTCGAGAAGCTCGTCAATCGGCGGGTTAATAATGCCGTCGGCGACACTGTGGGGCTGAGTCCCTGCCAAGTTCTGCCTTCCGTAGATCACTGCTCCATCAAGGCTACCAGCTCACGGCACACGTCCTGGACGGATGTGTTCACGAGCGTGACATCGAACTCGTCGGCCGCGGCGAGCTCGTCCCGGGCCGCCGCCAGCCTGCGGGCCAGCACCTCCGGCGGCTCGGTACCGCGGCCGACCAGCCGGCGCACCAGTTCGTCCCAGGATGGCGGGGCCAGGAAGACCAGGCGAGCGCCGGGTGCCGCGCGCCGGACTTGACGCGCCCCAGCCACATCTATCTCGAGTAGGCAGGAAACGCCGACGCGGAGCTTTTCGTTAAGCGGCGCTCGCGGCGTACCGTACCGGTTGCCAGCGAACCGCGCCCACTCAAGCAACGCCCCACTGGCCACCAGTCGGTCAAACTCGCCGTCATCGACAAAGTGATATTCGCGCCCGTCTACTTCTCCGGTACGCGGCTTCCGCGTCGTAACCGACACGGAAATCCAGATCTGCGGGCAAGACCTGTTGAGTTCGGCGACGACCGTGCTCTTCCCGACCCCGGAGGGTCCGGAGAGCACGGTCAGCCGCGAATGCACCGGGGTCGTGACCGCGGCACCGATAGCACTTGAGGGGTTTGGCTTCCGCCTGCCGCGCGGTTCAGATATCGGCACCGAACTCTTGCTCAAGCGCGGATCGCTGGTTGGTGCCCAGCCCGCGCACTCGGCGCGATTCCGCGATACCGAGCCTTTCCATGATCTGCTTCGCCCTGACCTTGCCCACTCCGGGCAAGGACTCAAGCAGAGC
The DNA here is from genome assembly GCA_963758795.1 of uncultured Actinomycetes bacterium. Lineage (GTDB taxonomy): Bacteria > Actinomycetota > Actinomycetes > Streptosporangiales > Streptosporangiaceae > Palsa-504. The sequence continues at coordinate 339,551 of CAVWXG010000012.1, read as the reverse complement.
CGAGACCTTCATCTTGCCAATCACGTCATCAGTTGAGCCTTCCTTGATGACATCAGACAAGCTGGTGGCTCCGCGCTTGAGGCGGTTCTTCACCTCGGCGCGTTCTTTGCGTGCTCTGGCAGCCTTCTCAAGTGCTGCAGCACGCTCTTCGGGAGTGAGGGGAGGAAGAGCCACTCGGGGTCACCTCGGGTTTCGTCGGGGAAAAAGGTTTGTCGGGAGGGGAAACTAGCCAATCACGTACCCTTTAGGCAACGCAAACCCGCGTTTACGTCATTACAAATTGAAATATATTACTTGTTGTAACAGAGTTTTTACTGAGAGTCATCGTTGCGCTTCCGGGGCCCATGTTGGCGCATCTCACAGGTGATATCTCACCGCGAATGCCACAGGACATCAGGGTAGGCCATCGTTGCCCCGCAGGCTCGGCACTCGCCCGGCGCGTCACGTATTCGGCAGACATGTCCCACTCATCTCACTACGACACGAGGTCAACTCGCGGGGTGTTTGGTGACGTGAGTCTCGACTGTGACGATGATCGCTACCTGCCTCAGCAAGGGCTACGGCAGACACTGACACTGTTTCGAGACTTTAGTGACCTTTTAGTACCTTATATGGCTATTCGGGCGATTGAGTCTAGTGTAGGCGGCCTTGTGGCGTTAATGCTCGTTTGCGTCCATCGGGCTCCAAGACAGCATACTCTTTGGGTGAGCCATGAGTCACCCCCGGTCACTACCAGACCGGATGGATTCTGGCGGCCCAGGTTCAGCAGGCCCGGATCCTGGAGGGCGCCAGATCTGCGCCGGGTCACCGCGGGGCGCCGAGCCGGCGCAGTGACGCCGCAATGGCCGCCGCCGCGGCGCCCGGGTCCGGGGCGCTGGTGATCGGCCGGCCAATCACCAGCAGGTCCGCTCCGGCCAGCAGGGCCTCCTCTGGGGTGGCGACCCGCGCCTGATCGTTGGCCTCGCTGCCAGCAGGACGCACACCCGGAGTGATGAGTGTCACATCCGGGCCTACCTCAGACCGGACGGCGGAGACCTCACGCGGCGAGCAGACCAGCCCCTGGGCGCCCGCCGCCACGGAAAGTGCTGCCAGCCGGAGGACCGCATCAGGTACCGGGCCGGCCATGCCGATCCGGCCCAGGTCATCGTCCCCGAGCGAGGTCAAGATGGTGACGGCCGCCACCATCGTGTCCGGTGCTGACTCGACGGCCGCGCGGACCATGTCCGCGCCGCCCGCCGCATGGACGGTGAGCACATCGGGCCGCAGCCGAGCCACCGCCCTCGCCGCCCCGGCCACCGTAGCCGGGATGTCATGCAGCTTCAGGTCGAGAAAGACCGAGACCCGGTTCGCCCCCCGGACGGTGGCCACCACCTGAGGACCGTAGCGCAGATAGAGCTCAAGCCCGACTTTGACCGTGCCGACGTGCGGGGTCACCAGCGCCGCCCATCGCGCTGCCGTCTCCAGGTCAGGCGCGTCGAGCGCAACCGCCACCGGCGTCGGCTTCGTCACAGCCGCTCCCTCGATTGATCGTTCAACTGCTGACATAGCACCTTCCCAGTGCTTTCATTTTGCCACCTAGGTCCGACCCGCGAGGCCACGCGGAGACCGGCCGTGAGCTCGGGCGACGACATCGGCGGCTCGGTCGACGCTCAGCGCCGCTAGTTCTTCTTCCAGTTCCCGTAGCACGCGCGTGCAGGCCGCGGGATCGTGCATGATCTCGGTACCCACCGCGATCATGGAAGCGCCCGCGAGCAGCAGCTCAAGCGCGTCCCGGCCGGCGCGCACGCCGCCCATCCCGATGATCGGCACGCTGGGGAACGCTTCACGCACCTGCCAGACACACCGCACCGCGACCGGCCTGATCGCGGGCCCGGACAGCCCGCCGTACGTGCCGGCCAGCGCCGGGCGCATGGTGCCTGGGTCGATGGCCATGCCCATCAGGGTGTTGATCAGCGACAGCCCGTCAGCCCCCGCGGCAACACAGGCACCGGCCACCGCCACCAGATCGGTGACGTCGGGCGCGAGCTTAGCGAATACGGGGATGCCATATCTAGCGCTGCCTCGCACCGCGGTGATCACGCTCCCGGCTCGCTCCGGGTCAAGGGCGAACAGGCGTCCGGCGTCTTCTGCGCTGGGACACGAGAGGTTGACCTCGATGGCCGTCACGCCGGCCGTGTCGGACAGCCTGGCCGCCAGTTCGGCGTACTCGCGGACGGTCTGGCCGGCAATGGAGACCACCACCCGCGCCCCGCGCGACAGCAGCCAGGGTAGGTCGCGCTGCAGGAACGCGTCGATGCCCGGACCTTGCAAGCCCACCGAGTTGAGCATGCCGCTGGGCGTCTCGGTGAGCCGGGGCGAGGGATTCCCCGTGTGGGGCTCCGCCATGATCGACTTGCTGATCAGCGCCCCGACCCTGGCGACATCGATGAACTGGGCCAGTTCGCGACCCGCGCCCGCACAGCCCGACGCGGTCAGCACCAGGTTGGGCAGCTCGACCAGACCGATCCTGGCCCGCATGTCAACCATATGTGCTCTGCTGTCCCGGGGGGACGATCCCACTGTGCTGTGCCCGGGGGGACGATCCCCCCCAGACCCCCCCTGCTTACGAGGGGGCTGCCCGCCCCCCCGTGCCCCCCTGGCCCGGGGGGCCCTCCGGGCCTCCCGGGGCCGCCAAGCGGGGCAGACCAGCCTGGTGCGCCTAGGGTGTCGAAGGGGATGGTGCCCAGGTCGTCCCAGCGGACCAGGTTGCCGCGGAACACCGGGCCGTCCACGCAGGAGCGCATCATCCGGGTGATCCCGTCGGTGCCCGTGACCGGCAGCACGCATCCCATGCACACGCCGGTCCCGCAGGCCATGGGCACGTCCACCGACGCCTGGACGCGAATCGCGTGCCTGTTCGCGATCGCCGTTACCTCCCGCAGCACGGACACGGGCGCGGACGCGTAGATCACGTCGGTGCGCGCCTCGCGGACGATCTGTTCAAGCAGCAACGTGACCGGGCCGCGGGCGCCGAACGAGCCGTCGGACGTGGCGACCGCCGCGGAACGACCGTTCCGCCGGGCGGTCAGCGCGCCGAAGACGCGATCCGCGCTCTGGGCGCCGAGCAGGTAGTCGATACTGCACCCCCGCTCCTTGAGCCGCGCCGCCAGCGCGAACAGCGGCGCGCTGCCATAGCCGACCCCGAGCAGCAGGCAGCTCGACGGGTCCTTGGGCAAGGGAAAGGGCCTGCCCAGCGGTCCCACCAGGTCGAGCACATCCCGGGCGTGCAGCGTCGCCAGCCAGCGTGTCCCCGGCCCGCTGGCGTCGAACACGAACTCCACCGTGCCGCCATGATCCGGCCGCACGTCGTGCACGGCGAAGGCCCGCCGCCCGAGCATGGAGGTCTCAGGGCCGCCGACCGCGACCGTGATGAACTGGCCTGGCCTGAACTTGCCCGCAATGGCGGGGGCGACCAGCGTCAGGGCATGATAGGCGTCGACGCGCCGCAAGGTCAGCACGGTACCCCGGATCTGGACGGGCGCCATCGGCCTCACCCCCACCTCACCCCACCTAACCCACGAGACGCGCGGCCGAGCTGCGCAGCGTGCTCCTGCAGCGACCGCACACCCACCTCACCGCGGATAGTGGCCTCGATCCCGTGCACGGCGGCGGCCAGGCCGGCGGCCGTGGTGACACAGGGGATGCCGCGACGGACGGCAGCGGTGCGGATCTCATAGCCGTCAAGGCGCGGCCCTGACTGTCCAGGGCTGCCGAACGGCGTATTCACGATCAGGTCCACCTCGCCTGCGAGGATCCGCGTCACCACGGTCGGCTCACCGGAAGGCCCGGGACCGTCTCCGTGCTTTCGCACGATCTTGGCACGAACCCCGTTACGGCGCAGCACCTCCGCCGTTCCCTCCGTGGCCCAGATCTCGAAGCCCAGGTCGGCCAGGCGCTTAACCGGAAATATCATCGACCGTTTGTCGCGGTTCGCGACCGACACGAACGCCCGTCCCTTCACCGGCAGCGACCCGTAGACCGCGGCCTGGGCCTTCGCGTAGGCCGTGCCAAACACCGCGTCGATCCCCATCACTTCACCGGTCGAACGCATCTCCGGGCCGAGCACGGTGTCTACGCCCTGCCCGGTCGGATCACGGAACCGCCCGAACGGCAGCACGGCTTCCTTCACCGCTACCGGCGCGTCCAGCGGCATGCGGCCCCCGTCGACGTCGGCCAGCATTCCTTCAGCGCGCAGCGCGGCAATGGTGCTGCCCAGCATGATCCGGGCCGCCGCCTTAGCCAGCGGCACCGCCGTGGCCTTGGAGACAAACGGCACCGTGCGCGAGGCCCGCGGGTTGGCCTCGAGCACGTACAGCACTCCCCCCGCCATGGCGTACTGCACGTTCAGCAGGCCGCGCACGCCCACCCCGGCCGCGATCGCCTCGGTGGCCGCGCGGATCTGCTCGATGTCGCTGCGCCCGATGGTGATCGGCGGCAGCGCGCAGGCGGAGTCGCCGGAATGGATGCCCGCCTCCTCGATGTGCTCCATAACGCCGCCGAGGTACAGCTCGGACCCGTCGTACAGCGCGTCGACATCGATCTCGATCGCGTCGTCGAGGAACCTGTCGATGAGCACCGGGTGACCGGGACCCGCTTCGGCCGCCCGGGAAACGTACGACTGCAGCGTGGCGTCGTCGTACACGATCTCCATGCCGCGGCCGCCCAGCACGTAGGAGGGCCGCACCAGCACCGGATAGCCGATCTCGCGGGCGATCGCGACCGCATTCTCCGCAGACGTCGCGGTACCGTACCTCGGCGCGATGAGCCCGGCCTCTTCCAGCACACGAGCGAAGGCGGCCCGGTCCTCGGCCAGGTGGATCGACTCCGGCGAGGTCCCCACCACCGGAACGTGCGCGGCCTCGAGCGCCCGCGCCAGCCCAAGCGGCGTCTGCCCGCCGAGCTGGACGATCACCCCCGCCACCGGGCCGCTCGCCCGTTCCGCGTGCACCACCTCGAGCACGTCCTCGAGGGTGAGCGGCTCGAAGTACAGCCGGCCCGACGTGTCGTAGTCGGTCGAGACGGTCTCGGGGTTGCAGTTCACCATCACGGTCTCGTAGCCCGCCTCGGCAAGCGCGAACGAGGCGTGCACGCAGGCGTAGTCGAACTCGATCCCCTGGCCGATGCGGTTCGGCCCGCTGCCGAGGATGATCACCTTGGGCGTCGTGCCTTCAGGCACCTCGGTCTCGTCGTCGTACGTCGAGTACAGGTACGGGGTACGGGCCGCGAACTCGGCGGCGCAAGTGTCGACCGTGTGATAGACCGGCCGCACGCCGAGCCCCCAGCGGATCTCGCGGACCACGGCCTCGACGGTGCCGCGAAGTTCGGCGATCTGCGCGTCGGAGAAACCGTTTTCCTTCGCGGTCCGCAACGTCGCCGTGTTGAGGGCGGGAGCCGCGGCGACCTGCGCCGCCACCTGCTGGATGTGCTGGATCTGCTCGATGAACCAGGGATCGATGCTGGTCACCCGGACGACATCGGCACGGCTGGCGCCGGCCCGCAGCGCCTGGTGGATGGTGGCCAGCCTCCCGTCGTGCGGGGTGGCGCAGGCATGCAGCAGGCTCGCCGCGTCCTCGGGCACATTTTTATAACGGAACGGACCGTGGTTACTCTCCAAGGAGCGCAGCGCCTTTTGCAGGGCCTCGGGGAAGCTGCGCCCGATGGCCATCGCCTCCCCCACGCTCTTCATGTGGGTGGTGAGCGCGGGATCAGCCCCTGGGAACTTCTCGAACGCGAACCTCGGCACCTTGACCACCACGTAGTCCAGCGCGGGCTCGAAGCAAGCCGGAGTCTGTCCGGTGATGTCGTTCGGAATCTCATCGAGCGTGTAGCCGACGGCCAGGCGTGCGGCGATCTTGGCGATCGGGAAGCCGGTGGCCTTGGAGGCCAGCGCGGACGACCGCGACACCCGGGGGTTCATCTCGATCACGACCAGGCGGCCGGTTCGCGGCTCGACGGCGAACTGGATGTTGCAGCCGCCGGTGTCCACGCCCACCGCCCGCATGATGGCGATCGCGGTGTCCCGCATCCGCTGGTACTCCCGATCGGTCAGCGTCATGGCCGGGGCGACGGTGACCGAGTCGCCGGTGTGCACGCCCATCGGGTCGATGTTCTCGATCGAGCAGACGACGACCACGTTGTCACGTGAATCGCGCATCAGCTCGAGCTCAAACTCCTTCCAGCCGAGGATGCTCTGCTCAAGCAGGACCTCGTGGGTCGGGCTGGCATCAAGTCCGGCTCCGGCGATGCGGCGCAGGTCCTCTTCGCTCCAGGCGATCCCGGAGCCCGCTCCGCCGAGGGTGAACGAGGGCCGCACCACCACGGGATAACCGAGGCCCTGATCATCGGTGCCGGTCACGACCGCGAGGCATTCGTCGATATCACGGCAGATACTGCTGCTCGGGACCTCGGCGCCTAGGCCGGTGACGATCTCCTTGAACCGTTCGCGGTCCTCGCCGGCCCTGATCGCGTCGATGTTCGCGCCGATCAGCTCCACGTTGTAACGGCGCAAGACGCCCGAGTCGTGCAGGGCGACGGCCGCGTTCAGCGCGGTCTGGCCACCCAGCGTCGGGAGCACCGCGTCGGGACGCTCGATCGCGATGACCTTCTCCAGCGTCTCAGTGGTGATCGGCTCGACGTAGGTCGCGTCGGCGAACTCGGGATCGGTCATGATCGTGGCCGGGTTGGAGTTGACCAGGCTGACCCTGATTCCCTCCTGCTTGAGCACCCGGCAGGCCTGGGTGCCCGAGTAGTCGAACTCACAGCCTTGCCCGATGACGATGGGCCCGGACCCGATCACCAGGACTGACCTCAGATCCTCACGCCGCGGCACGACACACCCCTAGGGTTCGGTAGGGCCTGCGCGCGACCGCCCTCACCGGGCGCGCTCGAGCAGGGCACAAAACTGATCAAAGTGGTCGGCGGCATCGTGCGGGCCAGGAGCAGCCTCGGGGTGATACTGCACGCTGAACACCGGGCGCTCCAGCAACCGCAGGCCCTCCACCACGCCGTCGTTGAGGTTGACGTGGCTGACGACAGCCGGGCCGTAGGGCGTCTCGAACGGCCGCTGCGCCTGGGTCGGCACGTGTGACCACACGGCCGCGCCGGACGCGGCCCGGCCGGCTTTCCCGGCTGCTTCGGGCTGGGCACCAGCCTCAGGCAGTGCTTCCCCGGGCAGTGCTTCCCCGGGCAGTGCTTCCCCGGGCAGCGCGGCGGCGAAGCCGTGGTTGTGACTGGTGATATAGACACGCCTGGTGGCCAGGTCCATCACCGGCTGATTCACGCCACGATGGCCGTACCGGAGCTTGTAGGTACTCAGGCCGAGAGCCAGGGCGAGGATCTGGCTGCCCAGGCAGATGCCGAAGACGGGAAGGCCGGCGTCGAGCACCCCGCGCATCGCGTCCACCGCGTAGCTGGCCGCGGCCGGGTCGCCCGGGCCGTTGCTGAAGAACACGCCGTCAGGTGAGGCAGCCACTATCTCCTGCCCGCTCGTAGTGGCCGGGACCACAAGCACCTCACAGCCCCGGGCCGCCAGGTTCCGCGGCGTGGACGTCTTGATGCCCAGGTCGACGGCGACCACGCGGTACCTGGCCTGGCCCGGAGGCCGGACCCGGTACGGCTCGGGCGTGCTCACCAGCCGGGCGAGATCGGCTCCGGTCATCTCGGGGCTGGCGAGCACGCGCTCAAGCAGAGCGCCGGGGTCGCTCTCGATCGTGCTTATCGCCGCCCGCATCGCGCCTTGCTCGCGTACTCGCCTGGTCAGCAATCTGGTACCGCGAACAGCGATGCCAGGAACGTTCTCGGCCCGCAGGTAGTCGTCCAGCTCGCGGCTGGCCCGCCAGCTGGACGCGATCCTGGCCGGCTCGCGCACCACGTAGCCGCTGACCCACACCTGACCGGACTCCGGATCTTCGCCGTTGACGCCCGTGTTACCGATATGCGGCGCGGTCATAGCCACGATCTGACGGCAGTAAGACGGGTCGGTCAGCGTCTCCTGATACCCGGTCATGCCGGTATTGAAGACCATCTCGCCGAACGTCTCGCCGTCTGCACCGAAGCCGGTCCCGTGCATCGTCGTGCCGTCCTCAAGGACCAGCAGGGCGGGTCGGGTCGCAGGGTTCAACTCAGGCCAGCTTTCCGTCGAGTACGGTGGGCGTGCCGCGCAGGAAGGTGGCCACCACCCGGCCGGGCAGTTCCAGGCCGGCGAACGGCGTGTTGCGGCTCTTGGACGCACCGGCCGAGACCACCGCCGCCGGGGGCGACGCCGGGTCGTACAGGGTGAGGTTGGCGGGGGCGCCGGCCTCAAGCGGGATACCGTGCCCGGCCAGCCGCCCGATCGTGGCCGGACGGATGGACATCCGGTCGGCGATTCCCGCCCAGTCGAGCAATCCGGTGTCGACCATTGCCTCCTGGACCACACGGAGCGCGGTCTCGAGCCCGGTCATGCCGAACGCCGCTTCCGACCATTCCGTTTCCTTGGCCTCCACCGGATGCGGAGCATGGTCGGTGGCCACGCAGTCGATGGTGCCATCCGCGAGCGCGCGTCTCAGCTCGACCACGTCGGCCGCGGTGCGCAGGGGCGGGTTGACCTTGAACACGGGGTCGTAGCCTGACGCGAGCTCATCGGTCAGCAGCAGATGGTGCGGAGTCACCTCGGCCGTGACCGGCCATCCCTTGGACTTCGCCCAGCGGATGATCTCCGCCGACCCAGCGGTGGACACATGGCAGATATGCAGCGCCGATCCCACGTGAGCCGCGAGCAGGCAGTCACGCGCGATGATCGCCTCTTCCGCTACGGCGGGCCAGCCGGCCAGACCGAGGCTCGCGGACATCTCGCCCTCGTTGAGCTGCGCTCCCTCGGTGAGCCGCGGCTCCTGCGCATGCTGGGCGATCACCCCGTCGAAGGCCTTGACGTACTCAAGGGCCCGGCGCATCAGCAGCGGGTCGGCCACGCACCGGCCGTCATCGGAGAACACGCGGACCCGCGCGGCCGAATCCGCCATCGTGCCGAGCTCGGCCAGCCGGACGCCGGCCAGTCCGGCCGTGACCGCACCCACCGGCTGAACGTCGCAGTGCCCCGCGGCCCGGCCGAGACGCCAGACCTGTTCCACGACCCCGGCAGTGTCGGCGACGGGATCGGTATTGGCCATGGCGTGCACGGCCGTGTAGCCGCCGAGGGCGGCCGCCGCGGTGCCGGTCTCAACTGTTTCCGCATCCTCACGGCCCGGCTCACGCAGGTGCGTGTGCAGGTCGACGAGGCCGGGCAGGGCGATGAGGCCGTCGGCGTCGAGCACGCGAGCACCCGAGTGGTTCAGCCCGGTTTCGATGGCCACGATGGATCCGCCGCTGAGCAGGATGTCAGCGGTCGCTCCTTCGCTGCCGCCGTATCCCGCGACCGTGACGCCCCTGATGACCCACCTGTCCGGGCCCGTTCCCTGGCCGCCCATCGTCGCGGGGCCGCTGGCCGTCACCGGGTCACCGCCGGGAACTCGGTACCGCCGAGAAGCAAGTACAAGACGGCCATCCGGGTGGTAACCCCGTTCGCCACCTGTTCCACGATCGTCGACCGGGCCGAGTCGGCCACCTCGGCCGCGATCTCCACTCCCCTGTTCATCGGACCAGGATGCATGATGATCGCGTGGTCGGGCAGCCGCGCCATCCGCGCGGCGTCGAGCCCGTACCTGCGGCTGTACTCGCGCACGCTCGGGAAGTACGCTGCGCTCATCCGCTCCTGCTGGACCCGGAGCATCATCACGACATCGCTCTTGGGTAGCTCGCTGTCCAGGTCATAACTCACCGCGCAAGGCCAGCTGCCAACGGCGAGCGGCAGCAGCGTAGGCGGAGCGGCCAGGGTCACCTCGGCGCCGAGAGTGCTCAGCAACAGCACGTTGGACCGGGCGACCCGGCTGTGCAGCACGTCTCCGACGATCGTGACCCGGAGGCCGTCGAGGGCGGTGTTGGCCCCGGGGGACGACCCCCGGGATCCCCCGTACGGGGGGGCTACCCGCCCCCCCGTACCCCCCGGCCCCCCGGAGCCGGGGGGGTACCCCGGCCCCCGCGGAGCCGACGGCGGATGGTGAAGGCGTCTAGCAGGGCCTGGGTGGGGTGCTCGTGCGTGCCATCCCCGGCGTTCAGCACGCTGCCCTGGACCCAGCCCGCGAGCCGATGCGCCGCGCCGGAGGCGCTGTGCCTGATGACCACCGCGTCCGCGCCCATGGCCTCCAGCGTCAGCGCGGTGTCCTTGAGACTCTCGCCCTTGCCGACGCTCGACCCCTTAGCCGAGAAGTTGATCACGTCGGCGGACAGCCGTTTGGCGGCGGCCTCGAACGAGATCCTGGTCCTGGTCGAGTCCTCGTAGAAGAGGTTGACCACGGTCCTGCCGCGCAGCGTGGGCAGCTTCTTGATCGGACGGTCGGCCAGCTGAGACAACTCCTCGGCGGTGTCTAGGATGAGCAGCGCGTCGGCCCGGCTGAGGTCAGCCGCCGAGATCAGGTGCCGTTTCACGGCTGCCCCTCTTCCTCGCCGATCATCACGGCGTCCTGACCGTCCACCTCGGCCAGCAGGACGTGGACGATCTCGCGCTGGGAGGTCGGCAGGTTCTTGCCCACATAGTCGGCACGGATCGGAAGCTCACGATGACCGCGGTCGACCAGGACCGCCAGCTGCACGGCCCGCGGCCTGCCCAGATCATTCAGCGCGTCAAGCGCGGCGCGTACCGTTCGGCCCGAGTACAGCACGTCGTCGACCAGGACGACGGTTTTGCCGTCTACCCCTTCGGCGGGAAGCTCGGTCCGGCCGAGCGCACGGGCCGGATGCAGCCGCAAATCGTCCCGGTGCATGGTGACGTCGAGCGACCCGCACGGGACTACCAGCTTTTCGAACTCGGCGATGCGGCCGGCCAGGCGGCACGCCAACGGAACCCCGCGTGTCGGGATGCCGAGCAGGATGACCTCGTCCCCACCGTGCGTCCGTTCCAGGATCTCGTGCGCGATCCTGGTGAGTGCACGCCGGATCTCCTCGGCATCGAGGACCGCGAGGCCATCACGCCCCGCGACCGGACTACTTGCTGCGCACATAGAACGGACCTCCTTCCCCGCCTCTCCGGACGGTCCTTAAAGGATGTCTACGGTCAGATCATACGGGGAGTTACCAGCAGGCCTGGCAGCTTTAGGCCGGGCCCCGCCGTATGTGATTTACCTCACACCCGACGGACGCTACCAGAACGTGACGAGAGCTCGTCACGCCGAAGCAAAATGCCCACAGCGACGGGAAACCCCGTCGCAGCCGGGTTCCTAGCGGCCGGCGGAGGGTACATAGTGGTACACGAGAGCTAGTCGGTTACCGGATGAGTTAAGCCAGTTTTTGCCATTCGGCTTGACCTTATAGCGCTCTCCGCCTACCGTCACTGAGCGTAACCGTTACCGTAAGCGACGACTGGCCGGAACTGAGGAACAATGCCATCTGAGTATGCCAAAACACTCGGCGCGCGGCTGCGCGCCATCCGCACGCAGCAGGGCCTCTCGCTGCACGGAGTCGAAGAGAAGTCCCGCGGTCGTTGGAAAGCCGTCGTCGTGGGCTCCTACGAACGCGGCGACCGGTCGGTGACGGTCCAGAAGCTCGCTGAGCTCGCCGAGTTCTACGGGGTCCCCGTTTCCGAGCTGCTGCCGGGTGACGCCGCCCCGACGCCGCTGGTGCCGTCGCCCAAGCTCGTCATCGATCTAGAGCGCATGAGCCAGCTGCCCAAGGACAAGGTGGGCCCGCTCGCCCGTTATGTCGCGACCATCCAGAGCCAGCGTGGCGACTACAACGGCCGCGTCCTGTCCGTCCGGCACGAGGACCTCCGCTCGCTCGCGGTCATTTACGACAAGTCTCCCGCTGACCTCACCGAGGAGCTCATCAGCTGGGGCGTACTTGACGCAGACGCGCGCGGCGCGATGGAAGGATTCTGAGCCACTAGCCAGCCGGCCTAAGCGGGAGCGGAGACTGCACCTCGACGCCGAGCGCGGTCTCCGCAAGTGACAGGAAAGTCTCCGCGTCCCGCAACAGGTCATCGGCCTCGCGCGCCGAGGCCGCACGTGGCAGCCCGGCTTCAGCCGCGGCGCGCTTGCCGGCCCCGGCGGCGAAGAAGGCGGCCCACTCGGTGAGCGCAGGCTCAACCTGAGGCAGTAGTTCCCAGACGCTGTGCGGCTTCCTGCGCCTCGAACGGGGTTCGCCCCGCGCCGCCACCACGGCGGCCGCGGCGCGCAGTGCCGCAAGGTGGGCGGTGACATAACGAGCGCCCGGCGCCGATTCATCCACCGCCTCCGCAAGGCCGCGCCGCGCGGACTGGAGCATGCTGAGCACTGTCGGCGCCAACCCAGGAGCCCCAGGATGCCGCGGGCTTATGTCACTCAGGCCCGTCCGCATCTCCACTGCGTTCACCATGGTCCTCATCTCCTCCTCTGGCCCGGCCAGGCGAGACGCTTCTCCTCGCCTCACCCGGTCGGCGTTGGTACATCTATTCGAACCTAAATTCGCTCGGATGTCCAGCCGTTTTCGATGTCTGTTCGAAGATAACGCGAGGGTCTGACATTTTCGGAAGGTCCAGGGGGCGTACTGGGTTCTGGACAGCCGAGAGCAAGCGCCCGCGCACGGATCTGGTGCCGCAGTTACCACTGATTCGCGTGAGCGTGCCTAGAGCGGTCGCGGATCCACCAGCGACGCCCCCAACGGGCGGCACGTTGCCCGACATTGGGTGCATTTCGCCTTCGCGTGCCGGTCGCTCGCTGATTGTGTGTCGTTAACCCCCTCTGGCGGACATTCCGAAATTAACTGAGTTTCCGGCGTGTCGCGTGCCAGGATGCTGGTATGAGCGCGAATCCTGAGCTGGTGGAGCTTCTCGGGCCGGAGCTGGAGCTGCTGCTGCCGGAGCTGGATGAGAAGTCCCGGCGGCTGACGCTGGGCGCGGTGGCCCGGGCGGCCGGGGACGGCGGGATCGGCGCGGTGGCCAAGGTGAGCGGGGCGTCGTGGCAGACGGTGGCGGACGGCGCGGCGGAGCTGGCCTCCGGGCTGGTGGCCCCGGCCGGGCGGGTGCGCCGGCCGGGCGCGGGCCGCAAGAAGCTCGCCGAGACCGACCCGGGCCTGGTGCCCGCGCTGCTGGCCCTGGTGGAGGACTCCACCCGGGGTGATCCGGAATCGCCGCTGACCTGGACGACCAGGAGCGCGAAGCACCTGGCAGATGAGCTGACCGCGCAGGGGCACCGGTGCAGCCCGCAGACCGCGTGGCGGCTGCTGCGCGGGCAGGGGTTCAGCCTGCAGGCCAACGCCAAGGTGATCGAAGGCAGGCAGCATCCGGACCGGGACGCCCAGTTCCGGTATATCGCCGCGCAGGCGAAGGAGTACCTGGCCGCCGGGGATCCGGTGATCAGCGTGGATGCCAAGAAGAAGGAGCAGGTCGGGCCGTACGGCAATGCCGGGCAGGAGTGGCGCCCGGCCGGGGATCCGGTGGCCGTCCGCGACCATGACTTCCCCGATGCCGAGCTGGGCAAGGTGACCCCGTACGGGATCTACGACGTGGCCGCCAACGCCGGGTTCGTGAACGTGGGCACCGACCATGACACCGCGGCGTTCGCGGTGGAATCGGTCCGCTGCTGGTGGGACACCCTGGGCAGGGACCGTTACCCCGGCGCCCGGCGGCTGCTGGTCACCGCCGATGCCGGCGGCTCCAACGGGTACCGGACCGGGGCCTGGAAGACCGGGCTGGCGGACCTGGCCAGGGCAACCGGCCTGGAGATCACGGTCTGCCATTTCCCGCCCGGTACCTCCAAGTGGAACAAGATCGAGCACCGGCTGTTCTCCCAGATCTCCCGCAACTGGCGGGCCCGGCCGCTGACCAGCCACGAGGTCATCATCAAGACCATCGCCGCGACCACCACCACGACCGGGCTCACGGTCACCGCCGCCCTGGACGAACGCGCTTACCCCACCGGGATCCGGGTCCCCGCCGCGCAGGTCAGCGCACTGCAAGACGCAGGCGCCTTAACACCGCACCGGTTCCACGGCCACTGGAACTACACCATCAGCCCGGCCGCTCCCGTCCCGCCGCCGGCCCCGCCCGCCCCGGCCCCGGCCAGCCTCCTGACCCAGACCCTGTGCCACCCGGCGCTGACCGGCATGTCCCGCCAGGACTTCGCCGCCCTGGCCGCCGCCCTGGAAATCCCCTTCGCCGCCGCCCGCGAGCAGCGCCTGCACCTGGACCGCGGCGGGGCCCGCCGCGGCTGGCGCAAAGGCCCCGCCGCCCCCCTCAAGCTCAGCCTGCCCGCCTACCTGCTGGCCGCGATACTCCGCTACCGCCTCGGCATGACCTGCCAGCACATCGCCGCCGTCTTCGGCGTCGATCACTCCACCATCAGCGTCGTCACCCGCCACATCGCGGACCTGCTCCGCCGCGACGGCACCGTCATCACCCCCGGCCCGGACCGGCTCCGCACCGCCGCGGACCTGCGCCGCCACGCCGCCGCCGCCGGCATCACCATCCCCTGGCCGCCCCCCGCAGATACCACATCACAGCCCCGCGACACACCGTAAACTCATCTTATTTTGGAATTCTGACCTGGCGGGGGTTAACGACACACAATGACTATCCCGCCCTGCTTGCGGATGCGATCGCGGGTCGCCTGTGCGGTCCCGCGACGCTGGTCGGCGACAGCTCGTTCGCCTTCGGCGAGTACGGCGGGCTCGGCGCGGTATGGATCCGCTCGCAGGCTGGTCAGCCGGCTGCTGGCGGGGCGCTGCCACCACGGCCCGTTCAGCATCTTGATTTTCATCTTTTAGGATTGCGAGGATGCGGCGCCCGCTTTCGGTCTCTGAGCTCAGCCCCGGCGAATTCGCCGCGCGGCTCGATCAGCTGATCGCGGTGTACGCGGCGGCGATGCAGCCACCAGCCGAGCTGCTGCCCGGGCGAAAGTCGATCATGGTCGGCCATGCTGCCAACCCGGGGTTCCGCGCGATCGCCGTCATCGACGGCGGATCGGGCGAGCCGGCCGGCTTCGGCTACGGCTTCCACGGGGCGCCCGGCCAGTGGTGGCATAATACGGTCAGGAACGCGCTCACGGCCTCGCGTGGTGCCACGGTCGCCTCGGACTGGATGGACGACTCGTTCGAGGTCGCCGAACTGCACGTGGCCCCCGGACATCAGGGCCACGGCACCGGTGCCGACGTGCTGCTCAGGCTCGCCTCGGGCCGGCCAGAACGCACCGCGCTGCTGTCGACCAGGGACGCCGACTCGCCAGCCAGGCGGCTCTACCGGGGAACAGGCTTCGTCGACCTGCTGACCGAGTTCCAGTTCTTCCCCAGCGGTGAACCGCCTTATGCGGTGATGGGCGCCGAGCTTCCGCTGCGCAACCGCTCTCCCCGGCGCTCTTGAGGGCCCCGCTCCCCCAGACCGAGCCGCTGATAGATCTCCCTGGTCGCCCGGGACCAGTTGAGGGTGTAGAAATGCAGGCCGGGCACGCCTTCTGAGAGCAGCCGCTCGCACATTCCCGCGGCGTAGTCCACGCCTATCTCGCGCACGGCCGCCCGGTCGTCCGCCACCGCCTGCAGCCGCTCCCATAGCTCCGTGGGCACTCGGCAGCCGCCCAGCTCAAGCGCGCGCTCGATCACCCGCAGGCTGGTGATGGGCATGATGCCAGGGATGATCGGCACTTCTCCGCCCTGGGCCGCGACCCGGTCCCGCATCCGCAGGTAGTCCTCCGGGTAGAAGAACATGTTGGTGATCGCGAAGTCCGCGCCCGCGCGGCACTTGGCCAGGAAGTAGCGCACGTCCGCCTCGGTATCGGGTGAACCGGGGTGTTTCTCAGGGAACGCGGCCACCCCGACGCAGAAGTCACCGGCCGACCTGATCAGGCGGACCAGGTCCGCGGCGAAGCTGAGCCCGTCCGGATGCGGGATCCAGGCCGCGTTCGGGTCGCCGGGCGGGTCGCCTCGCAGGGCAAGCACGTTGCGCACCCCGACGGCGGCGTAAGAGCCGACCACCTGCCTGAGTTCGGCCACCGAGTGATTCACCGCGGTGAGGTGCCCCATCGGGGTCAGCGTGGTCTCCTCGGCGATCCGGCCCGTGACCCGGACCGTGCGGTCCCTGGTCGAGCCGCCCGCTCCGTACGTCACCGAGACGAACGTGGGGCGCAGCGGCTCAAGCTGCCGGATCGCCCGCCAAAGCTGCTGTTCCTCGCCTTGAGTCTTGGGCGGCATGAACTCGAAGGAGAACGACTGGCGACCGGAGGCGAGCAGCTCGCGAATCAACGGCGAGTGCGGCTTACCCACGGGGCGAGCGGCACTAGCCTTCGTGGCGGGACGCGGACGTGGCGGGCTCGGCGGCATGCCGCCAGCCTAACCGGTAGCAGCCGGACCGGTAACTGCCTCACCGGCAGCGACGAGCCCAGGCCGCTAGAACGCCAGGGCCTGGGCCCGCCGGTTAACCTCGGTCGCCCGGCGCCTGACGATCGCGTCGATCGGCGTGCCTGGCAGCGTCTCGTCCGCGGTGAACAGCCAGCGGAGCGCATCTGGCTCGTCGAAGCCGCAGTCGAAGAGCAGGGTCAGGGTCCCGCACAGACCCTTGACGACCTGTTTGCCGTCAAGGAAGGCGGCTGGTACCGCGAGCGTCCCTTCTGGGCGCTTCACGGCGAGGAGCTTGCGATCGCGGAGCAGTTGCTTCACTCGCCCCAAGGGGGTGCCGAGCTGGTCGGCTACGTCGGGGAGGGTGAGCCATTCGCCGACGAGAGCGTCGGTCTCGGGGTCAATCTGGGCCACGAAACCAATGTCCCACGTCCAGGGGAGTTCCAAACACGCGGGGCTCTAGGTCACGATCGCGGATTTCAGCGGGACAGCGGGATCGGCGAGACGGGCCGCGTCCAAGCGATCGCAGGACGTAATGAGGCGGCGCCCTTGCAGCAGGTCACGGGGGAGGTCCACGGTCAGGATGGCGACCAGGCACCCGCTGGCCAGCCAGCACGCGGCCCAGGTGGGCCCGGCGGGATCACCGCGCCAGACGAGTTGTTCGGCGCCACCGTGGTAGCCCGCGTACTGCACCATGCGGCCGAACTGCTCGGACCAGAAGTAAGGCACCGGATCGTAGACCTCATCGCCGCCGAGCACGTTGGCCGCGACCACCTCAGGCGCGTGCAGGGCCACGTCCCAGTGCTCGAACCGAAGCTGCTGCCCGAACCGGCGCGACTCGAAGGCGGCGCAGTCCCCTACCGCATAGATCCCGGGGCGCGAAGCGCGCAGGCCGGCGTCAACGGCCACGCCGTTCTGCAGGCGGACGCCCGAACCCTCCAGCCAGCTGGTCGCCGGCCGTACCCCGACCGCGGTGACGATCTCGTCCGCAGCGATCCACTCGCCGCCGGCCAGGGCAAGCCCGCCCGGCTGTACGGCCGCCACGCTGACACCGACCCGCAGGTCAACCCCGGCGGCGGCATACCAGCGCGCGGTCTGCGACCCCACCGGAGCCCCAACGGCCGAGGCGAGCGGCGCGGGCCCCGCCTCCACCACCGTGACCTGGGCGCCCCGCGCGGCGGCCGCGGTGGCCAGTTCCGCGCCGATCCAGCCCGCCCCCACGATCGCCAGCCGCAGCCCGGGCCGGAGCAGATCCCGCAGCGCCAGCGCATCGTCGTAGCTGCGCAGGAACCGCTGCTGTCCCTCCCCAGGCAACGTCACCGGGAGCGCGCCGGTGGCCAGCACCAGGTGGTCAAACGGGTACTCATCCCGACTGGTCACCAGGGTCGTCTCCGCGAGGCGCACGGCCGCCTCATCCGGGCGGAAATCCGCGTCGAGCGCGGCGAAGTCGGCCCGAAGTGAGGGGTCCAGATCGCTTTCCGTCAGCACTTTCTTGGACAGCGGCGGCCGGTCATACGGCGGCCGGGCCTCCGCGCCGATCAGCGTGATCGGGCCGGGCGCGCCGCGCGCCCGTAGTTCTTCCACCGTGCGCAGCCCAGCCAGGCCAGCACCCGCCACCACGACCCGTCCGGTCCGTCCGGTGTCCGCCACAGCAGAACAGGCTACGCGGGGCAGCCTGCTAGGTTGTGGCGGCCTACCAGGTTGTCGTGGTGTTGTCGTGGCGGCCTACCAGGTTAAGGTCCCGCGGCCAGGTTGCTTTGTTCCTGCAGCGGGCACCACGATTATCAGCGCTAGGCAGACAAAACAACCGTAAAATCGGTCGCGATGGACGATACCCTGGCCCACTCGCTCGCCGGGCGCCTGCTCGACGGGCGTTACGCCGTGACGGCACGCATTGCGCACGGCGGCATGGCCACGGTCTACCTGGCCACGGACACCAGGCTGGACCGCGAGGTGGCGCTTAAGGTCATGCACGCCGAGCTGGCCAGAGACGACGACTTTGTCCGCCGGTTCATCGGCGAGGCCAAGTCGGTCGCGCGACTGTCCCACCAGAACGTCGTCGCGGTTTACGACCAGGGCGCTGACGGCCCGTTCCTGTACCTGGCGATGGAGTACGTGCCCGGGCGCACGCTGAAGGAAATGCTCCGTGACAGCGGGCGGCTGCCACCGGCGGTGGCGCTCGAGATCATGACCGGCGTGCTCGGCGGGCTCGCGGCCGCGCACGCGTCCGGGATCGTACACCGCGACGTCAAGCCCGAGAACGTCCTGCTGACGGCCGACGGCCGGGTCAAGGTGGCGGACTTCGGGCTGGCCCGGGCGCTCACCGCCGCCGGGCATACCCGGACCGGCCTGCTCATCGGCACGGTCGCCTACGTACCGCCCGAGCAGGTGACCGGGGACAGCCACGGCCCGCGCGGCGACGTGTACTCGGCGGGCGTGATGCTCTTCGAGATGCTCACCGGCCACCTGCCGTTTACCGGCGACACGCCGCTGTCGGTCGCCTATCAGCATGTGAACACCGACGTTCCCGCGCCTTCCACGCTGACCCCCGGCATCACGGCCGCCGTCGACCAGATCGTGGTCGCGGCGACCAGCCGGGATCCGGCGCGACGCCCCGCCGACGCGGGCGAGTTCTTGCGCGCGGTCCGCCGCATCCGCGCCGACCTGTACGAGCCGAGTGGCCTCACCGGCGTGATCGGGGCCGGCGTCCAGGGTCTCGGCGAGGCGCCCTGGCTCGACCTGGACACGCCCGCGGCCACCAACGGCTGGTGGGCTCGCACCGGAGCGTTCCCGGCCGCGGCCGGGAACGGCACGGGTCTGTCCGCGGTGCCCCGCACCAGCACCGGCCCGATCGGTACCGGCCAGTTCGGTGCGGGCCCGATCGGTACCGGCCAGTTCGGTGCGGGCCCGATCGGTACCGGCCAGTTCCGCACCGGCCAGTTCGGTGCGGGTGGGCGCGACAACTTCAGCTCCCATACCCTCGTCGTCGACCGTGGGGACGGCGGTCGCTACCTGAGCGGCCGGGAGCCGTTCTTGCAGCGCTGGCTGTTCAGCCCGCGGCTGCTGATCATCGCGCTGATGATGGTGCTCGGGGTCGGGGTCGGGGTCGGCGGCTGGTGGCTGACCACCGGGCGGTACGAGCAGGTGCCTGTGGTGGCCGGGGACTCGGTCTCCATAGCCACCGCCGCGCTGACCGCGGACGGCTTCACCGCCAAGAAGGACGCCCAGGTCCACAGCAACACCGTGAAGGAAGGCATAGTGATCGGCACCAGCCCGGCGGGACGGGTGTCGAAGGGCACACATATCGCGCTTCTCGTCTCGGCCGGCCCGTTCACTTCCGTCGTCCCCGATCTGCAGAATTTCTCGCTGGCCGCGGCCCAGGCCGCGCTGCAGCGGCTGCACCTGGCCTCCACCATCGCCAAGGTAGGCTCGGACTCCCCCATCGGCACCGTGACCGGCACCAATCCGGTCGCAGGCACCTCCTGGCCGCAGACCGAGACGGTCGCGATCCAGGTCGCAGAGGGCCCGCCGCTGCCCGACTTCATCGGGGAAAACGTGCAGACGGCGCAGCAGTGGGCGCAGCAGAATGGCGTCACGCTGAACCAGCAGCCGGACAATAACAGCCAGCAGCCGGCTGGCATCGTCACCGGGCAGCAGCCCAGTGCGGGGGCAACCTTCCAGCAGGGCCAGACCATCACCGTCACCGTGTCCACCGGTCCCCAGGAAGTCACCGTGCCAAGCCCGGACGGACTGTCGACGCAGCAGGCGACCCAGCTCCTGCAGCAGGCGGGATTCCAGGTCCAGGTGAACACGTACGGCCCGGTTGACAAGGTGTTCAACTTCAGTCCCACCGGCCAGGCGCCGCGGGGTAGCACCATCACCATCGACGTCGGCTACCCTCACTTTTGACGGCATGCGCTATGATCTCCATCATGCGTCAGCAGTTCTGGTTTTGGTTTGGCTACCGGCCCGGGTTCGGGACGGTCGCCCGCCAGACCTTGCGCTGACGGAAGCGACTTCACCAGAGCCCCGGGCCAGCTGGCCTGGGGCTTTTTTATGCGTGACACCACTTATGCGGGACAACACTGGAGGCGGACAACATGGTCGTGGTGATGGCGGCGGAAGCCGGAGAGACGGAAGTCGACAGCGTCGTCGACCGGGTACGTGCGGCGGGCGGCGACGCGTTCGTAAGCCGCGGCATGTCCCGGACCATTGTCGGCCTGGTCGGCGACGTCGATCACCTGGACACGCTGAACCTGCGCGGCATGCCGGGCGTCAGCGACGTGGTGCGGATCTCCGCGCCGTACAAGCTGGTGAGCCGGGAGCATCACCGGGAGCGCTCGGTGATCAGGGTAGCTGGCGTGCCGATCGGCCCGGACACGCTGACGGTCATCGCCGGGCCCTGTGCCGTCGAGACGGCCGAGCAGACGCTGGCGTCCGCGCTGATGGCCCGGGCCGCGGGCGCTTCGCTGCTGCGCGGCGGCGCGTACAAGCCGCGCAGCTCGCCGTACGCCTTCCAGGGGCTAGGCGAGGCCGGCCTGAAGATCCTGGCCGAGGTGCGGGCCGAGACCGGCCTGCCGATCGTGACCGAGGTGGTCGACCCCGCTGACGTGGACCTGGTCGCGTGCTACGCGGACATGCTTCAGGTCGGCACCCGCAACATGCAGAACTTCCCGTTGCTGCAGGCCGTAGGCGGGGTCGGTAAGCCGGTCATGCTGAAGCGGGGCATGAACGCCACCATCGAGGAATGGCTGATGGCCGCCGAGTACATCGCTCAGCGCGGCAACCTCGATATCGTGCTCTGCGAGCGTGGCATCCGCACCTTCGAGACGGCGACCAGGAACACCCTGGACATCAGCGCGGTGCCCGTCGCCCAGCGACTGTCGCACCTGCCCGTGATCGTGGACCCGTCGCATTCGGGTGGCCGCCGCGACCTGGTGCTGCCGCTGTCCCGGGCGGCGATCGCCGTCGGCGCAGACGGCATCATCGTGGACGTCCACCCGAGCCCGGAGGCCGCGCTGTGCGACGGCCCGCAGGCGCTGGTCGAATCCGACCTCCGCGAGCTAGCCAGCGTCGCCGCTCACCTGTCGCCCCTGGTCGGCCGCACCCTCACCCCCGCCCCGACCGTCCCCCGCGCGCCCGCCCTGGCCTAAACCTGCCCAGCTTCACCTCGAGCCTGCCCGGCTTCACCCGATGTGGCAGGGGCGGTGCTGACCGCCCGATGCCACGTCGGGGCGGCTGAGCATGGGCGGCCCGGAGGCTACGTCGGGTACTAATGGCGATTCTGCGCGTATGAGGCGTTGCGCTATCGTATTCTCGGCTCATCCTGGTGCGTAAGGGAAGAATGAGCGCGCCGAGCAGCTTATTCAGGGCGGGTGGGGGGTGGCACGGTGAGCGGGCGGCTTCCCGGCAACGTCGTCGGCGTCCCCGGTGGCTTTTCCGCTGGCTCGCAGATCGCCGGATACCGGCTCACGGAACAGGTCGGCGCGGGCGGGATGGCGGTGGTGTTCAAGGCCGTGGACCAGCGACTGGGCCGCCAGGTCGCTCTCAAAGTCCTGGCTCCGGAGCTGGTCGCGGACACCGAATTCCGGGAGCGCTTCATCCGTGAATCCCGGGCCGCGGCGACAGTAGATGACCCGCATCTGGTACCGGTATACGAGGCCGGCGAGGCCGGCGGTACCTTGTTCATCGCCATGCGGTTCGTAGCCGGCGGGGATGTCCAGTCACTGGTACGGCGGAACGGCCCGCAATCCCCGGCGCGGATCGCTGCCATCATCTCGCCGGTGGCATCGGCCCTGGATGCGGCGCACGCGGCCGGCCTGGTGCACCGGGACGTGAAGCCCGCGAACATGCTGCTCGATGTGCGCGAGGGGCGGCCCGACCACGTTTACCTGGCCGACTTCGGCATCAGCAGGCACACGTATACGGCCGGGCTGACGGGGACCGGGCAGTTCCTCGGCACGGCCGATTACTGTTCCCCGGAGCAAATCCGGGGCGCGGCCGTAGACGGGCGGGCAGACCAGTACGCGCTGGCGTGCACGGCGTTCGAGCTGCTGGGCGGCCTGCCGCCGTTCCGGAGGAACGAGGCGCCGGCGGTCATCTGGGCTCATATGACCGAGCTGCCCCCGTTGCTCACGGCACGCCGGCCGGACCTTCCGGCCTCGGTGGACGCGGTGCTGGCCAGGGCACTGGCTAAACGGCCAGAGGACCGCTACCCAACCTGCCGGGATTTCGCCGACGCACTGCGCACGTCACTCGGCTTGGCCACTTATGACTCCGCAGCAGGCTACCTGCCGTCCGAGCCGACTCACGACGCCGCCATCCGGCCTGCTCTGACGGCCACTAGCGCGCCGGTCCTGATGGCCGCCCGCGAAGGTGGCCAGCCGCGCAGCCGGCGCCGCCGGCCTGGCCCGCGGCTTGGGGTCGTCGCGCTGTTCGCGGTGCTCGGGGTGGCGCTTGGCCTCGGCGGCTGGTGGCTGACCGCGGCACGGCACCCGCGGGTGTCCGCGGCGACCGTCGACTCGTTCGTGCGGACGCCTGCGGTGACCGGCGACTCGGCCGCCCAGGCGGCCGCGGCCCTGAAGGCCAGCGGCTTCACGGTGAAGCGGGACGAGCACGTACACAGCAACACCGCGGCGGCGGGCATGGTGACCGGCATTAGCCCGTCCGGCCGGGTGGCCAAGCGCTCTGCCGTCACGATCCTGGTCTCGGCGGGGCCGTTCACGTCCACCGTGCCCCGGGTGCAGGGCGACACGGCGGCCGCGGCCAAGGCCGCGCTGGCAGCCGCGCACCTGAGCGCCCATACCAAGAAGGTCGGCTCGGACGCCAAGATCGGCACCGTGACCGGGACCAAGCCCGCCGCGGGCACGTCCTGGCCGCAAACCGAACCGGTCACGATCCTGCTCGCCGCCGGCCCGCCGCTGCCCGACTTCACCGGGGAGAGCCTGCAGACGGCGCAGCAGTGGGCGGCTCAGTACGGCGTCAGCCTGCAGCAGCAGGACGTCAGCAGTGAGGAGGCCCCGGCGGGCGTCGTTATCAGCGAGCAGCCGGCCACGGGCACGACCATCGGGCGGGACCAAACTGTCACCGTCGACGTGTCCACCGGACCGCCTGAGGTGATCCCTGCCCCTACTCCCACTCCTACTCCTACACCTACCCCCTCCCCTACAGGTTCAGGCGGCCCCGGCGGCTTCTGAACGGCCGCGGGCGCCGGCCAGGGCAGCTCGGACGGCATGCGCTATGTTCGCGTTCGTGCGTCAGCAGTTCTGGTTGTGGCTTGGCAACCGGCCCGGTTCGGGCCGGTCGCCCGCCAGAGCATGCGCTGACGGGAAGCGGCTAGGCCGGCCCGATGGACCATAGGTCCGGTTCTAAGCGGCCCGATGTTCGATCGGGTCGGATGGCTTCTAGCGGCGATGATGCTGGCGGGACAGGTGGTGTCAGGGAGACTGGCCGCGGGCCGTGGGCACGCACCACTGACCGTTTCGAATCACGGTTTTTCCTGGCGGTATTCCTGGGCGTTTGCGGCCAGGGTGTCGGCTAGGTCTTCGACGTCGAGGCGGCCTTCGATGCGGCGCAGGTCGTCGATGCGAGCGCGCGTTTCCACCCGGCGCGGGGTGAGCAGGGTGCAGCAGTCCTGGTCAGGTAGTTCGGAGATGGCCAGAGTGCGGATGCGGCGGGCCTCGGCCATGATCTCGCTCTTATCCCAGCCGATCAGCGGGCGCAGGATCGGGAGTTTGGTGGCGTCGTCGAGCGCGGTGAGGTTGGCCAGGGTCTGGCTGCTCACCTGGCCGAGCGAGTCGCCGGTGATCAGCGCGGTACAACTGAGCCGCCGGGCCAGCGCCTCGCCTGTCTTGAGCATCAGCCGCCGCTGCGCCACGATCAGCAGCCGGTCCGCGCCGGAAGAGGCCAGGGCCTGCTGGGCCTTGCCAAACGGCACGACGAAAAGCCGGGACCCGCCCTGGAACCGGTCCAGCCCGCGGACCAGCGCGTAGGCCTTGTAGATCGATTCGGGCCCGGTGAGCGGCATGCCGGAGAAGTGCAGGAAAAAGCAGCGCAGGCCGCGGCGCATCATCCGGTAGGCGGCCACCGGGGAGTCGATGCCGCCCGACATGAGCGCCACGCCCCGACCGCTCATCCCTACCGGCAGCCCGCCCACGGCGGCGACTCCGTCGGTGAACACGAACACCTCGTCCTGGTCGACCTCGATGAACACCTCGGTATCGGGCCGGGACAAGTTGACGCCGAGCCCGTGCGCCTCGACGATCTCCCGGCCGATCAGCACGCTCAGCTGCCCCGACGTCAGGCCGAAGCGCTTGTCCCTGCGGCGCGCCCGGATCGCGAAGGTGCCCGTCGTGCCCTTGGTCAGCGCTATCGCGGCGGCGCTGGCCGCCTCCGGCGTCTTGGCTACCCGGAGCGCCTGGGAGACCCGGGCGATGCCGGGCACATCCCGGACCCGTTCCGCGATCTTGGCTGCGGCCTGCGTCCAGCCGGGTTCGCCGCGCTGCTCACCGTCGGCGATGCGGAGCAGGATGACCCCTTCGCGCTGCCGCAAGTCAATCGGCACGCCGGTGTCCCGCGCGGCGGTGCGGATGTTGCCCTGCAGGATGCGCTCGAACTGCTGCCTGTTCCGTCCCTTGAGCACGATCTCGCCCAGTTTGAGCAGAACGCACGGCTCATCCGGGCCTCGCGGGTCAGGGGACTGTGACACCCCCCTAGTGTGCCAGCCGCAATTCGCTGTCCGGACCGCAAAGGACAGCCCTTGCTGGGGTCAGCATGAGGCCGGAACCGGGTGCTAGCCCCAGTGCCTTCCGCACCGCCCGTCGATAGCGTGACGACATAGGCGAGCGGGAGGTAGAGCGTGAGCATCAGGGAAGAGGTCCAGGCCGCGGCGGCCGCGCACCATGATCTCGGCTCGGTTTATGACACGGCCGTGGCTGAAGGCCTCGTCGAGCGCATCGGCGAGGAAATTGACAAGCGGGTGGACGCGCGGCTGTACGGTCAGGCGGGGTATCCGGGTTCGCCGTTGCGGCGGCGCCCGCGCCGTGAGCCGATGCCGGGACGGGTCGGGTTCGGCGCGGTGGTGCTGGCCCTCGGGTCGATGGGGATGGCCATCGGGGCCACGGCGGCGGTGCTCCACCCGGACGATTCCAACGGTCAGGTGAGCGGCGGTGCGGCGATCCTGATCGCCCTGATCTGGATCGTGATCGCGGCCATCAACATCGCCTACGCCCGCCAGCGCTGATGCCGCTCGTGCCAGCGTCATTTGTGACAGCGTCATTTGTGACAGCATTGTTTGTGGCGACCGGCAGCACGCTGTAGCGTGCGCACATGAGCAGCGACCACGAGGCGGAAATCCGCGCTTCTGTGGCCGCGCACCAGGATCTGGGTTCGGGCTATGACGACGCCGTGGCCGAAGGGCTGGTCGAGCGCATTGGCGCGGAAATCGACAAGCGGATAGACGCGCGGCTCGGGTCATTCGGGCCCAGGTTCGGACCGGTGGCGCCGGGCTCTCCCGGGGTCCCGGTCTCCCCTGGCGTTCCGGGTTACCGCTCACCCGGGGACTATCCGCCTCCGGCACCCGAGCCCGCCGTCCCGCAGATGTCGGCTGGCCCGCCCGGACCCGCGGCTCCGCCGGGTTCTGGGGGGCCGGGCTATCCGGGATATCAGGTGCCTGCGGGGTACCAGGGTTACCAGGGATATATGGGACCGATGCTGCCTCCCGGGTACCAGATGGGGCCACCCCCGGCCAGGCCGCCGTCGCTCGGACAGCGCAACGCGGCGACCACGATCACCGCCCTCGGGTCCATAGCCCTCGGCGTCGGTGCCACGGCGGTTGTGTCGCACTCCGGCAATTCCGGTGCTCAGACCATCATGGTCCTGCTCATCTGGGCCGCCATCGCGGTCATCAACATCGCCTACGCCCGACGCCACTGAGCGACCGGGCTCTACTCGCTGGGCAGGACGCCGCACAGGAGACGGTTGTCCCCGCGCTGCCAGAGGGGGCCGACTTCGGCGAAACCCGCCGCCTTGAGCGCTTCGATGTGGGTGGCGAGCTGGTTGGACTCCGTGCCGTGGTGGCCGGCGTCGACGTGACGACGGCTGCGTTCCGCGACGTGGGTGGCCAATGCTGGGTCGGCAGCCGCTGCTTCCCACCAGCCGGACCAGCTTTCGGCATGCCCGCCGGGGAACCGGCGCTGGTCCTCGCGGCGGCGCAGGGCCAGGTCCAGACGGGCCAGGGTCGGGGACTCCTTCGCGTCGAGGGAGAAGTGGTCGCCATCGAGCAGCAGGCCGCCGGGACGGAGCACGGTGGCGAGTTCGGCGTACACGGCACGCAGATCGTACTCGGGCAGCCAGTGCAGTGCGGTGGTGCTCACCGCGGCGTCGGCGACCCCTGAGCCCCCTATTCTCAGGTCGAGCGGGGCCGACCAGCCGGGAACGCGCAGGTCCAGGTCGATGAAGCGCAGTCCGGGCAGGTCCGGGTAGGCCGCCTGGCCCAACGCGAGCGACACCGGGTCCGCGTCAATGCCGATCACCGTGGCGCCCGGGAGCCGGTTCAGCAGCCGGACGCCTATGGAGCCAGGGCCGCAGCCGATGTCGAGCACGAGCGGGTCCGGGCGCCCGGTCCCCTCCTCAACGGCGTCGATCAGCGCGGTGAACCTGTCTTCGCGGTCCGGAAGGCTCTCTTCCTGCTGGCGATCCCAGCGCTCGATCCAGCCCCGTGCGGTGTCGCGGTCAAGTTCCGGCACGCCTTGCCTCCTTGGTGGTTCGCCCGGTTGAGCCCGGGCCATGCTTGGTCGGTCGTCCGTTACTGGCTAAGCTCTCTTTGATAGTCACAAAACTAGATGCTGAGGTGTAACTGGTCAAGTGAACTTCAACAGTCACACGGATGTCGTGATCAAGGTGGCCGCGGAACTGGTCAACCTGCTCACCCCCGGCGAGGACCGGGGCCGCCGCTATCGTCCGCCCGAGGCGGACGAACGAACCGAGGCCGTGGGCGCCGTCCTGCGAGCGGCCGGCGGCCGGGCGGCCACCTGGGAGGAAGCCGCGGAGCTCTGCTTCGTCGCGGCCGAACTGCGCGGCGTCTTCGAGGCCGTCGGCGCAGGCACCGTGGACGAGGCGGCCGGCCGGGTCAACGCGCTGCTCGTCCGCACCGGCGCGCGCCCCGAGCTTGAACGGCACGACGGACAGTCCTGGCACCTTCACTTCCATGCCGCCGACAACTCGTTGCCCGACGGCTGGGCGGCAGGCTGTGCCACCGGCCTGGCGGTGGTGCTCGGCGGCGAACTGTACGACCGCCTAGGCATCTGCACGGCACCCAGGTGCGACCGTGTTTATGTGGACACCTCACGCAACGGCACCCGCCGGTACTGCTCCACCTCGTGCCAGAACCGGGTCAAGACCGCGGCCTTCCGCGCGCGCATCTCCTGACCACCCATCGGGTGCGCACTGGGAGGGCCAGGGACCCGCCCGGAGGCCCCGAAAATGTCGTACCCCCCTCGTAGTGTGTCCGACATGAACCCATCACGAAGGCGCCGTGCCGACTCCCCACAACAGCGGTGCCGGTGCGCAGAGTGTGCGGCGCTGGATGAGGGCGCCACTATCGATCCTGAGGCTTGCATGAAGGCTGTCGCCGACGACATCCGTACCGTCGGCTGGTCGGTCTCCGCCGTCCTCGGCGATGAGATCGCGCCGCCCTGGGCGTACACGGTCGGCCTCTGGCTCAGTCACCAGGGTCCGGAGCTGGCCATGTACGGCCTGCCCCTCGAGCACATGACGGTGATCCTGAACTCGGCCGCTGATCGCATCGCGAACGGCGCGACGATTGAAGCCGGCGATCAGCTCGATGGCATCTGCCCGTGCTCGCTCGCAGTCCGCCCCGTGCACGCGAGCTGGCGGATGACCAGCATGTTCGCGGTCTCGGACCGGTATTACGGCTACGTCAGGCCGCCGTATCTCCAGGTGGTCTGGCCCGACCGGAGGGACCGCTATCCAGGCGATCCCGGTTTCCAGTTCAAGTACGAAGGCAGGCAGCCGATGCTGTGGCTGCCGCTGGCAGACAATCCTCCAGGCGTGTGGCCCCGGATCGATCAGCTCTGCTGACTCCTCCGCTCCCCGGGTTCCTTGCCGTCTATGGTCCGCAGCCGGCTTCTTAAGCTGGGAAAACAAGTTGCCCTGTCTGCGCTGGGCGGTTAGCGTCACAGGGCCGGGCGCTGGCAGACCGGCCAGCGCCAACGGGAAAGGACCGAGCCGATGTCACGGGGTGGGCTCATCCGCCGGTTTCCCGTGCTCGCGATCCGGGACTTCCGGCTGCTGCTCGCCGACCGGCTGATCGCGCCGGCATCGGTGGGGTTCTCGCTGGTCGGCGTCTCCTTCGCGGTGCTCAAGGCCACGAATTCACCCACCGACCTGTCCTACGTGCTCGCCGCCCAGATCGCGCCATCGCTCATCTTCGCTCTTCTGGGCGGTGTCGCGGCCGACCGGTTTCCGCCGCAGCGGGTCATCATCGCGGCCAACCTGATGATGGCGCTCGGCGAAGGAACCTTCGGCATCCTGGTCCTGACCGGCCGACCATCGTTGTGGGCGATGATGGGCCTGGAAGCGCTGACCGGAACCGGGATAGCGATCTTCTACCCCGCTTCCCAGGCCCTGCTTCCTCGCCTGGTCCCCCGCGGCATGCTGCAGGAGGCCAGCGCGATCAGCCGGCTGGCCATGAACACCGGCCAGATGTCCGGCGCGGCCGTAGCCGGCCTGCTGGTGGCGGCGACCAGCCCGGGCGTCGCGCTCGTGCTGTGCGGCATCGGCATGGTCAGCACCGTGCCGCTGTTGCGGTCCATCCGCGCGGGGCGGGAAAGCCTGCGGTCCGGGGCGGTCGGCGGGGTCAGCGGGATCAATGGGGTCAACGGGTCGGCGCCGAACATGCTCGCCGAGCTTCGGGAGGGCTGGTCGGAGTTCCGCTCGCATACCTGGCTGTGGGTGATCGTCGCGGAGTTCTGTGTCGTGATGATGGCCTGGTACGGGGCGTTCTCGGTCCTCGGCCCGGTGGTGGCCAGGGCGCATCTCGGCGGCGCGGCCGCCTGGGGCGCGATCACCGCAGCGGACGCGTTCGGCCTGATCGCCGGGGGCGTGGTGTCGCTGCGGTTCACGCCCCGGCGGCCCATGCTGTTCGTGGTGCTTACCGGCGGCGCGGTGGCCATTTCCCCGCTCTCGCTGGCGATGATCCTGCCGCTGGCCGCCATCTGCGCCGCCTCGTTCGGCCTGGGCGTCTTCGTCGAGATGATGATGGTGCAGTGGACGGTCACGATGGCGCGGAATATCCCGCCGGAAAAACTCGCGCGGGTCTCGTCTTACGACGTCCTCGGCTCGGTCATGGCCATGCCGGCCGGAGCGCTGATCGCCGGGCCGCTCGGAGCCGCGATCGGCACCTCCCGGGCGGAGTACGCCGCCGCCGGCGCCATCGTCCTGGCCGCCGCGCTGGCCCTTATCCCGCGGGAAATCCGCACGATTCGCAACGATGATGCCGACCGGCTGCACGGCGCCGCGGCCGCCCGGACGGCGGGCCCAGGGAAGGGCCCGCCGTCTTCGGTGAACTCAGACGTTCTTGGAGTACGAGCGGAACGTCAGCACGGACACGGCCACGCACGCCACCGCGAGCACCAGCAGCCCGCCGCAGCGCACTCCGATCGCGCCCCAGTCAGGTGAGGCGGAGACCGCGGAACGGCCGATCTGAACGACCCAGTTGAGCGGGTTGCGCGACGCGATGGCCTGCATCCAGCCCGGCATGAGCCTGGTCTGGATGAACGCCGAGGACAAGAAAATCAGCGGCAGCATGAAGAACGTGTACACGCCGATGATCGCCTCACGGGAGCGCAGCGTCATGCCGACCGCGTTGGACAGCGCGCCGAACACCACGCCGACGCCGATCGACGCCGCGACCATGACCGCTACGCCGGCCGCCCCGCCGTGGTAGCGGGCCCCGCCTGCCAGGCCGAGAGCCACGATGATCAGCGACTGCACGGTGGTGCTGACCGCCTGCTCGGCCACGGTGGCGTTCATGATCCCGATCCTGCTGGCCGGCGAGACGAGGAACCGGTTCAGCGTGCCGCGGTCGATCTCCTCGATCATCGTCATGCCCGCCCACATGTTGTTGGCCATGGCGTTCATCGCGATCACGCCGGGCACCAGGTAGTCCAGGTAGGTGCCGTGGTAGCCGAATCCCGGGATGTCGATGACCTTACGGAATAGCTGCCCGAACAAAAACAGCCAGATCACCGGCTGGACGACGCTGAACGCGAGCACCCATGGCTGCCTGACCAGGGCGTGCAGTTTCCTGCCGGTCAGGTACCAGGTGTGGACCAGCGCCGTGCGGAACGGCACCCGGCCTGACGGCCCCGCGGGCCACGGCCCGGCGGGGAAATCCGCCGGGCCCGAGGGCACGGAACTGAGTTGCCCGGAATTGAGCTGCCCTGAATTGAGCTGCCCGGAATTGATTTGGCCGGTCGCCATTACTTGCTCGCCTCCATCAGTTCGCGCTGGTTCTCGTCAGTGCTGCCGCCCAGGGATGCCGATTCGCCGTAGCGACGTCCGACCTGCCGCAGGTACACGTCATCCAGCGACGGCCTGGCTACCGCCACCGACGCGGCGTTAATTCCGGCCCGCTGCAGTTCGGCCAGCACGACCGGGACGGCGGCCGCGCCGTCGTCACTGCGCGCGGACACGTCGCGGTCCGCGATCAGCACGTCCCGTACCCCCGGCAGGCCCGCCAGCACGTTCCGGACCAGCCCCGCGTCGGTGTCGGCGGGGAGCTCCACATGCACGACGTCGCCGCGCAGCTCCCCCTTGAGCTCGTCGGGAGTTCCCGAGGTGACGACCCGGCCGCGGTCCACGATCGTGAGCCGGCTGGCCAGCCGGTCCGCTTCTTCCAGGTAGTGCGTGGTCAGCAGCACGGTCAGGCCCTCCTGAGTGGCCAGCCGGGCAATCTCCTGCCACATAGCGGTCCTGGCCTCCGGATCCAGGCCCGTCGTCGGCTCATCGAGGAACAGCACCGCGGGACGGTGGATCAGCCCGAGCGCGACGTCCAGGCGGCGCTGCATGCCGCCGGAGTATGTCTTGACCAGGCGGCCCGCCGCCTCCGTCAGCCCGAAGTGCCCGAGCAGCTCGTCCGCGCGAACTCTCGGCTGCTGGCCGCGCAGCCCGTACAGCCGGCCCTGCAGTATCAGGTTCTCCCGGCCCGTCGCGGTCGGGTCGGCGCCGGAACGCTGCGCCACGACGCCGATCACCTGGCGCACCTGGACCGGCCGGGCCAGCACGTCGATGCCCTCGACGCGGGCCGTCCCCGCGTCGGGCCGGGCCAGCGAGGTGAGGATCTTGACGGCCGTGGTCTTGCCTGCTCCGTTTGGGCCGAGCAGACCGTAGATGATGCCACGCGGAACGCTGATGTCCAGCCCGTCCAGCGCGCGGATGCCCTGCTTGCTGCCGCGGGCGGCGTAGGTCTTGACGAGTTGATGTGCCTCGATGGCACAGTCGGTCAAACTCACTGCTAGCTCCTCTAGGTTGCGGATCAAGGCGATCCAGCCCCGCGAGGAGAACCCGGCTATTCTGGTGGTGGGACCTCGGGTTCCGCCTGCTCGCGGGATC
Source organism: uncultured Actinomycetes bacterium (assembly GCA_963758795.1). Classification (GTDB taxonomy): domain Bacteria; phylum Actinomycetota; class Actinomycetes; order Streptosporangiales; family Streptosporangiaceae; genus Palsa-504. The sequence goes on along the minus strand of CAVWXG010000012.1, from coordinate 307,511 downwards.
GATATGAGGTTGACGGCCCCGGCCGCTGGTGTTGCCGCACCAGGCCGGGGTCGTTTGATTAGGTGGCCGTGGTGTCCCCTCTTTCCTGCTCGAAAAGCGCGAGCACATTGTCCGGCAGCTGTCCGGTCTTGTGGAACTGGCGCCAGTCGTCCAGGCCTGGGAACGTACCGCCCGTGAACTCATTCACCAGCGCGCGCACCCAGTCCGCCTCGGCCCGGCGCATGGCCAGGTAATACTCGGACTCGATCATGAAGAGCCTCGGTATCTGGGTTTCGACGGTCTCGAGCTCAGCCTGCTGCTGAGCATTGGCCGCGTCCAACGTGTCCAGCCGCTGCCGCAGCAGGCCGGCCAGATCGTCGGGCGGCAGGATAGCGCTCTCGCCCAGCGCCGCCTCGAACCTGGTGTACTCCCGCTCCGGGACGCCGAGCAGCTCGCGTAGCCACTCCATCAGCTCGGCCCGGCCCGCCTCGGTGATCTGATAGGTGGTCCGCTCTGGCTGCCTGCCCTCCCGGGCGACCTCCACGGCCTCGATGAAGCCGTACTTCTCCAGGTTCTGCACGATGGTGTAGAGCGAGCCCCAGTTGATCTTGATGGCCTGGTCCTTGCCCCGGTTCCGGAGCGTCGACGCCATCTCGTACGGGTACATCGGACGTTGCATCAGCAAGGTGAGCAACGACAGGGCAAGCAGGTTGCTGACCTTCCGCCGCTTCGCCATCCGAACCACCTCGTACCCAAGTCATCGTAACCGAGGATTCGTCTCCAAGCACTCGTAGCCGAGTATACGCATAGAGCCAGACGCTCCGCAATCCTCGACTTAGATTCTTAGGACGGAACGGACATCACGACACGCGCACAGCACCGGGACCCGCTCAGGACCGGCTGAGCAGAGAGCGGAGCCGACGAGGAAGCGCCGTTCAGCTCAGCGGCGGTGGGCCCTAGCCGAAGAAGACTTCGGCTTCGGCGTAGCGCTGGGGCGGGACCAGCTTGAGCTGGCTGGTGGCCTCGACGAGCGGCACCCGCACGATATCGGTGCCGCGCAGCGCCACCATCACGCCGAAGTCCTCGTCGTGGACCGCCTGTACCGCGTGCACGCCGAACCTGGTCGCGAGCACCCGGTCGAATGCCGTCGGCGTTCCGCCGCGCTGAATGTGGCCGAGCACGGTGCAGCGGGCCTCCTTGCCGGTCCGCTTCTCGATCTCGTCGGCCAGCAGCTGGCCCACTCCACCGAGCCGGACATGGCCGAACGAGTCGAGTTGCTCGTGAGTGGTCGCCAGATCCTCGCTCACCGGGTGGGCTCCCTCGGCGACGACCACGATCGGCGCGAACCTGGTCTGGAACCGGTGCTGCACGTAGGCGCAGACCCGCTCGATGTCGAACGGCCGCTCCGGGATGAGGATCACGTTCGCGCCGCCGGCCAAGCCCGCGTGCAGCGCGATCCAGCCCGCGTGCCGACCCATCACCTCGACGATCAGTGCCCGGTGGTGGCTCTCCGCCGTGGTGTGCAGCCTGTCGATCGCCTCCATGGCGATGTTCACGGCCGTGTCGAAGCCGAAGGTGTAGTCGGTGGCGCCGAGATCGTTGTCGATCGTCTTCGGCACCCCGACGACGGGAACTCCCTGCTCGCCCAGCCGGGTCGCCACGCCGAGGGTGTCCTCACCCCCGATCGCGATCAGCGCGTCGACGCCCAGGCCAGCCAGGTTGTCCTTGATTCGCTCGATGCCGCTGCGGCCGCCGGCCGCCCCGGTCTTCAGCGGGTTGGTGCGCGACGAACCGAGGATCGTACCGCCGCGCGGCAGGATGCCGCGGACCGCCTGCACGTCCAGGGGCACCGTGTCGCCTTCCAGCGGCCCGCGCCACCCGTCCCTGAACCCGACGAATTCCAGGCCGTATTCCTGCACGCCCTTGCGGACCACGGCGCGGATAACAGCATTCAGGCCGGGGCAGTCGCCGCCACCGGTAAGGACTCCCACTCGCATGTCCACCACCTTAGTGGGCGCGGCCCCTTGTCCGGATGGCTCTGGCGGGAGCGGACGATAAAACTATCGCTCCCCGTCCCGGGGAGGGTCACGCGGGCCCGATACTCCGGCCGCCCTCATGGCCCTCGTGGTCGCGGCTGAAGGTGTCATGGCCGCTGGCGCCGTCATGCCCGCTGGCGAGTTCGGCCTTGGCGCGGCGGGCGTCGATGTCGACGTATTCCTGGCCGGAGAGCTTGGCGATCGCCTGCATGATCTGATCGGTGATGGTCCGCAGCAACGGCCCGTCGGCCTCCCGCCCGTGGTAGCGGGAGAAGTCGAGGGCCTCGCCGAACCGGACGCCCGGCCGGAACCGCATATTAGGCCGGAGCGCGCCCGGCGGCTGGAACTGGAAGGTGTCGATCATGGCGCACGGGACCACCGGAGCGCCGGACTCAATGGCCAGCCGGGCGACACCTGTCTTGCCCCGGTACAGGCGGCCATCCGGGCTCCGGGTGCCTTCGGGGTAGATGCCGAGCACGTGACCGGCCGCCAGGACGCTCAGGCCTGTCCTGATCGCCTGCTCACTCGCCGCTCCCCCGCCCCGGTCGATGGGAATCTGGCCGACGCCGGTGAAGAAGGCCTTGCTGATCAGCCCCTTCAGCCCGCGCCCGGTGAAGTACTCCGACTTGGCGAGGAAGATCACCTTCCGCGGTATCGGCAGCGGCCCGAAGAAGTGATCGGAGAAGGACAGGTGATTGCTCGCAAGAATGACCGGGCCTCGCCTGGGAACGTTCTTGACGCCCCACGCGCGAGGCCGGAAGACGATCTTCAGCGTCATCCCCAGTGTCATCTTCGTCAGCCAGTAAAACACGCTCATATCGTGCCACGTCCCGCGGCTGATGAGGAGGGACACCGCGCGGGTGCAGGGCAGAGCATGCGACGATATCAGCATGTCACCAGTGCTTCCAGGCACCATGATGGCGGGTGCAGAGCCATTCGAGGCCGCGGGCGGCCCGGTCGGCGTACTGCTGTGCCACGGCTTCACCGGCAGCCCGCAGACGCTGCGACCGTGGGCGGAGTACCTGGCCGACCAGGGCCTCACCGTCAGCCTGCCCACGCTCCCCGGGCACGGCACGAGATGGCAGGACCTGGCGCGGACCGGCGGGCGGGACTGGTACACCGAAGTAGACGTCGCGTTCACCGCGCTGGCCAGCCGGTGCCAGCAGACCTTCGTCTTCGGCCTTTCCATGGGCGGCTGTCTCGCGCTGCGCCTGGCTGAAGTGCACGGCAGCAACGTGCGTGGCCTGGTGCTCGTCAACCCGTCGCTAGCCCCGGACACCAAGCTGTTCCTGCTCGCCCCGGTGCTCAAGCACGTCCTTCGCACGCTTCCCGGTATTGCGAGCGACATCAAGAAGCCGGGTCAGTTCGAGGTCGGATACGACCGGGTCCCGGTCCGGGCGGCGGCGACGCTGCCCAAGCTCTGGGGGATCACGACCAGCCACCTCGCCGACGTCACCCAGCCGGTCCTGGTCTACCGCAGCACCGTGGATCATGTCGTCGGACCGGCCAGCATGCGCGTGCTGCTGGCTGGCCTGGCCGACGGCCAGGTCACGCTCCGCGAGTGTCCTGACAGTTACCATGTCGCGACGCTGGATAACGACGCCGAGGCCATCTTCGAGGGCAGCCTGAAGTTCGTCCACGACCACGCCGGCTAGGACGAGCCTGGCTGCACGAGAGGCTGTCGCAATGCTGATGACCGCGGCCCGTCAAAGAGGAATTCATCGGGCTGGGGGCGCTAACGGCGCCCTCGGGGTGTTGGCGGCGTTCGAGATTTCCGCAGGAGCCCCACGGGCGCGGCGTTCGCCTGCCCATTGAGTTTCCCGCGTGTCCCAGGGTTCATGCCTATCCCGGGTGTCACGGATCCTGGTGCTCAGTGTGAGCTTTTCGTGGATGATTCCGGTTTCGTGGACGATTGTGGGTAGCGGGGTCCACAAAACACTCCGCAGAGCCAATATCTTCCGCGGTAAGCGGAGACATTCCGTCGTTTTTGGTGCTTATGTCCGCATTGGGCCGGGGAAGGGGTCGGCTGAACTGCGCTGAAGGCTAAACACATGGCTGCGCGACAGGCCCAAAAGGCTTCCCGCGGGCCCGCGTCCGCGGGGGTGAAGAAAATCTAGGCATGGATTACCTAAAGTTATAAATCGGTCACCTAAAGATATTTAGCTTTGCTAGACGAGCCTGGTCTGACGTCTTAGATTGGATCTATGGAAGCCCCCGCCCCGTCACCTGACATGGTCACGGCCTCACGGCGGCACCTGACCGAGCGCTACGCGTCCGGGGTGGATCGCTTGCTGTGGGACACCGAGAAGCGCCTGGTCCCCGATCTCGACGCGATCAGGTCCGTGATCGACGCAGCGTCATCAGGACACGCTGAAGCCCTAGACATCGGCGCCGGCCTGGTCCTGCTGCAGGCCGTCCGGCTCGAGGTCGACCGGCTTGAGCATGACGTCTTCGAAGGCGCGCACGGGATGGGCATGGGCGAAGAAGCGATTGCCGCCGTCCTCGACCTCCCTGACGCCGCTGCTGCCAGCAAGCGGCAGCGCTGGCTGAAAGGGCGGCGGGCTCTGCCGTACGTGGACATCGCGTCGCCCGGGCGCTCCGGGCCAGACGGTTCCGCCGAGGCCGCGAAACGCGCCGGGCGGCGGGCCAGCGAGGCGGCGGATCGCGCGGCCGAGGCGGCGCGGCGGCGCGAGCAGCTCGGCCAGCCGACCACGACACCGCGCAGCTCCCGCCAGCAGGTGGAGCGGGCAGCCGCCAATGCCGGGGAGGCCCGCGTGCTGGCCGATGAGGCCGCTGAACGCGTGGCGCTTGGGCTGCTTCGCGCGGCGGATGCCCTGGACCGGTGCGCGGCAGGCTGTGAGGAAAGCTCGAACATAGATGGCGCTGCCGCGCCGCAGCTCAGGCGCAAGGCCGATGACTACCACCAGGCGGCGGTCAGGTACCGCGAGATGGCGAAACGGTACCGAAGCATCAGCCAGAAACCCGGCTACCGGAATAGCCCTGACTGAACGGGGCGCGGACGCTGGCCGCTACTGCGGATCATCGGTATCGATGACCAGGATAATCCCGCTCACGGCGCCATCTTCGGTGCGCATCGGGGACGCGGCCACCCGTAGCTCCACCGTCCTGCCCCGGCGGTTCACCGCGGTCACCTCGCTGGTCGACGTTCGGGTGCGACCCAGGGCCTGCCTAAGCCAGGGGGCGATGCCGGCGGCCGGCAACCCGATGTCAAGCGTCAGGAAATCCCTGGACTGAGCTTCGTCCGGGCGGAGCCCCCATAGATCTTCCGCGCCGGGACTCCAGACGCGTACCCGCAGTTCCTCGGTCAGCACGATCACGGCGCTGCCTAGGCTGCGCAGAACCGACCCCAGGAAGCCGTTGGTGTCAGCGAGCTCTTCGGTCCGTCCCCTGAACTCATCGTTGATCACTTGAAGCTCATCATTGGTGGACTGGAGCTCCTCGTTCATCGTCTCCAGTTCCTCGTTGGTGGACTGGAGCTCCTCGTTCGTCGTCTCCAGTTCCTCGTTGGTGGACTGGAGCTCCTCGTTCGTCGTCTCCAGTTCCTCGTTGAGCGACTGCAGCTCCTCGTAGGCGCGCTCAAGCTCCGTGTTGGCGTACGCCAGCTCGTCCCTGACCCGGCGGTAACGGGTCACGTCAACGAAGCTGACGCCCACGCCGATCAGGTCTCCGGGCGCGCCAAACAGCGGCACGATGGCGACGTCGTAGTAACTCGGCTCCGCGCTTCCCGACCGGAGCCATTCGACGTCGTGCAGCTCCTGCGGCCGCAACTCTGTCTTGACGTGCTCGATGCGGGACCTGAGCTCGGCGGGCCGGTAGGACACTTCTAGCTCGGAAAACGGGCGGCCCAGGTCACGGGGACGCAGGTTGAACAGCGACTCCGCCGCCGCGTTGGCCACCTTGAGCTTGTCCGCAAGATCGACAGCGAGCTGCACCACCGGCCCCGACGACAGGGCCGCGCCATCCAGCTGCTTGGCGGCCGGCTCGCGGCTGGCCGCCTCATTCCGGCTGTCCGCATGCCCGAACTCCGTCAGCACCGTCGGCGAGGCCTTGCGGAACAGGCGCTTGCGCAGGTCCACGGGCTGAAAATCGTCCGTGTGGTTGAGCAGCATCTCGGCTTTGCCGAGGAACAGGTAGCCCGGATAAGACAACGCGAAATGGAACCTCCTGACCACGTTGGCTTGGGCCTCGGCGTTGAAGTACATGAGCGTGTTACGCGCCACCAAGAGGTCCACCCGGGAGATCGGGGCGTCGCGCGTCAGGTCATTGCGGCCGAAGATAACCTGGCGACGCAGGTCACGACGGAAGACGTGCTTCTCACCGGCCGGCTCGAAATAGGTATCCCTGAGCTTCTCCGGCACATCGGCGAGCGCGCTGGCGTCGTAGGCTCCGGCGCGCGCCTGCTGCAACGCGTCCTCGTCGAGGTCGGTCGCGTAGATCTTCACCCGCTCCCGGAACTGATCGGGCCCTAGGGCCTCGGCCAGGACGATAGCGAGCGTGTAGGCTTCCTCGCCGGTGGCGCAGCCCGCGCTCCACACCCGTATCGGCGTCTTCACGCCCTTGGCGGAGAGCAGCTCAGGCAGTACCTGCTCGCGTAGCGCCTCCCAGGCGAGCGGATCGCGGAAGAAGCTGGTCACATTGATGAGCAGGCTGTCGAAGAGGTGGCCGAACTCTTCTGGCTGCAGCTCCAGGTAATCCTTGTACTCGCCGAAGGTGGCCAGGTCGAGCAGGATCATCCGGCGCTTGACCCGCCGCTGCAGCGTCGACCGCTTGTAGCCGGCGAAGTCAGAACCCCTGGTCTCCCTCATCATCGCAAGGAGTTCGTCAAACTCGTGCTCTAGGTCCAGTTCAGCCACAGCCAAAGTACGTCCTTTCGATCAGTCTGTAAGGGGCACATCGAGGAAGGGCTCGTCGGTAGCCGGTGCTTCGGTCACCGGGTTCATCCCGTTCGCCGCGTTGCGGATCACGTCAGCGGCCAGCCGCGCTTCCTTCGAGGCGTCCTGGAACCGCGCCGCGGTGAGGGCATGACCCCGCTGGCGCGCCGATTCCGCCAGGCCCTCGGTGAGCCTGCCGCGTTCGTCCAAGCTCCTGATCGCCAGCCACAGCGCACGCTCGACCGCATCAGTCTGCTGCTCGAGCAGGGCCTGAGGCGACCACCGGTGGCCGGCCGCGCAGCCGTAGCTGACAACGCTTCCCTCCTTGGCCTGGTGGAGCAGGCCGCCGCAGTCAGGGCAGCTGAGGCCGCCGTAGTCGCGGCCCACGGCGCGGGGCAGCGGATCTGAAGCGAGCAGGCCCCGGACCTCTGCCTCGAGTTCGGCGGCCGGCTCGGCAGGACGCATCTCGGCCTGCTCGCCGACCAACCTGGCTACGGCGGCGGCAAGCCTTCCGGTCGGCTGGACCTCCGCATGCTCGGTGACGGCCAGGGCGCACCGAGGCATGCTGTCGTAACTCGCCTCCACCGGGTCCTGGATGATGATACGGCCGCCGCGCTGCTCCACCGTCGCGCTGCCCAGGGCGGCGTCATCCAGCGTGCCGCTTAGTACCACCCCTATCGTCCGCGGGCCGCCCACGAGCGCCGCGCTGCGGAAAAGCGGGTTGGCCGCGGGGCGGACGCCGTTCTGACGCGGCCCGCGCGACGTGCGCACCACGTCGCTCATGACGAGCAGGTGCCGATCCGGCGGAGCCACGTAGACCCGGCCGCATCTGAGCGGCTCGCCGTCCACGGCCGCCGCGGCGGGCAGTGGGCCTGCCCGGTCCAGGATGTGCGGCAGCGTCCGGCCGCCGCTGGCCGGCACATGCAGCACGACCAGTACCGCAGCAGGCAGATCGGCCGGCAATCCGGCCAGCAGGGTACGCAGCGGCTCAAGGCCGCCCGCCGAAGCCGCGACCACCACAATGTCCCGACCATGGGAGGTCGCCATAACCTCATGGCCTGCCCACGGCGGGCCGCACTACACCTCGTGGTCACGAACCGTATCCGACACATTTCTGTTTGTCGTGCTCTGGCTCGATGCGGTTTCTCGATGCGAGCACGCGCCTCGGCCAGTTCCTTGTCGATGGGGCCCACGTATCCCTTTATCCTCCGGCAGGGGGTCAGGGGCAAGATATCGTAGAAGTCAGGGCCTCATTCGCACAGCGGTGGTGACGTGCCGGACTGGGATAACACAGACAGCAGGGAGCGCGACGAGGACGCCGCGTGGCGCGACCTGGTCGCCAGATTCGACGCGCCCCCGATTACCCAGCAGCCGGTCCCCTGGCCAGAGCGCGAAGACGTGCTGCCGCCGCGTCCCCCTGAAACCAAGGAACCCCCTGCAGCGGACGACACCCGCGAGGCCGAACAGGCGTGGGGAACGGACGAGACCCGAGAGCCCCGTAGGGCCGAGGAAACACGGGAAACGGGCGGTGCCAAGGGGATACCCGGAATTGCGGAGGCCGAGGGGCTGCCGGAAATTGACGATCCCACCGCGATACCAGGAGTCTCCAGCACTGAGGGCCTCCCGGGAGCCACAGGGGTTGAGGGAACACACGGGGTTGAAGGGACGCAGGGAACACACGGGGTTGAAGGGACGCAGGGAACACACGAGGTTGAAGGGACGCAGGGAACACACGGGGTTGAAGGGACGCAGGGAACACACGGGGTTGAAGGGACACGGGGGGCGCGGGGGGTAAAGGGGATACGGGGGTTTGACGATGAGGGGATACAGGGCGCACTTGATCCTGAAGGGTCTCGTGAACCCGATGTGATCGAGGCCGCGCGGCGCGGGCGGCGAACTTCGGCACGCAGCCTACGAGCTCATCAGGCTCCGGCCGACCCAACGCCCGCGGACGACAAGGAGCATTACGTCCCGCCGGCCCCGCCGCCTCTGCCCACGCTGGACTCTATCGCCAAGGGTGCGTGGGCGGCGCTGTTCGGCGGACCGGCCTTCCTAGTCGCGGCGACCGCGGCGCATTGGGCGGTGTCCGGGTTCGCGGTGTTTTGCGCGGTAGCAGCGTTCGTGGCGGGGTTCGTCATACTCGTACTGCGCATGAATGAACGAGGCCCCGGTGGACCCGATGACGGCGACGACGGCGCTGTGGTGTGAAGGGCCGTGGTGTGAAGGGCCGTGGTGTGAAGGGCCGTGGTGTGAAGGGCCGTGGTGTGAGGGACCGTGGTCTGACGGGCGAGGTCGGCGGCGCCGACAATACCCGCGTCCTGGCCGAGCTGGGCGACCTTGATCTCCGCGAACGGCCGGTGACCGCGCCCGGCCAGCGCGCGTTCGAAGGCGGCCCGCGCGGGATCGAGCAGCAAGTCTCCTGCCTCTGATACGCCGCCGCCGATCACGAAACAGGCCGGATCGAGGATTGCGGCCAGGTCGGCCAGCCCCTGGCCGAGCCAGCCGCCTACGGTCTGGAAGCAGCGGAGCGCGGCGGGGTCACCCTCGGTCGCGGCCTGGGTAATCTCCGGACCAGAAATACCCTCGGGAAGTCCCCCGCCCAACTGCAGCAGCCTCATGGCGCCTTCCGGGGTGCGCCTGGCGAATTCGCGGGCCTCGGCGACCAGGGCGTTCCCGCTTGAGTACTGCTCCCAGCAGCCCCGGTTCCCGCAGCCGCATAGCCGACCGTCGGGGACTACACGCATGTGCCCGGGCTCCCCCGCGATGCCCCACCGGCCACGGTAGAGCTCGCCGCCGATGATGATGCTCCCGCCGATGCCCGTTCCGACCGCTACCAGCATGACGTCGCGGTGCCCGCGGGCGGCGCCGAACCGCGCCTCAGCCCAGGCCGAGGCGTTCGCGTCGTTCTCCACCACCACCTCGCGGCCCAGGCGCTCCTCGACCCGCTGCTTCAGCGGCTCGTCGCGCCAGGCGAGGTTCGGCGCGAACAGCATCGTGGCCCGGGCGCTGTCGACGAACCCGGCCGCGCCGAGCCCGATGGCCGTGATCCGATCCTGGTGGCCGGTCAGCAGCTCGGTCACCACGTCGGCGATAGCCTGTTCGGTCCGCGCCGGGCTCGCCGCCGGAGTCGACCTCTTCAACTTGGCGAGGATCCGGCCCTCTTCATCGACCACCCCCGCCGCGACCTTCGTGCCACCGACGTCGACGCCGATGGCGAGCGTCACGGAGCGGTTTCCCCGCGATCCGGCCTTGTCGGCGGTGTTACCACCGTCCGTTCCGAATGATTTTGATCTTGGGTTTTCATGGCCTGCTCGAAGGCGGAGAAGGCATCCTGGACGACTGAGGCCAGGACACCGCCGGCGCCCGTCAGCTTGGCGCCGAGGCCGGGACCGGACAAGCGGGCCGCGCGGGCCGCCTGGCAGACCGGGCACCACTGGCATTCCAGCGGCTCGTCGGGCGGCAGCTCGGTGGTGGCGGTGTCCCAGACGTCACCGCTGGCCCGCCGCTTTTCCTGGCCTATCGTCCTCTTGACCTGGTCGGCGACCTGGTTGGCCATGGTGCGCGCGCCCGCCTTCATCAGCCAGCGCTGGAAATCGGCGACGGGGTCGCTGTTCCGGCCTGACTGACTGCGGCCGCCTGACTGGCTGCGGCCCCCTGACTGGCCATTACTCCTGGACGAGTCATTACTTCTGGACGAGTCAGTGCTTCTAGACCAGCTGTCGGCTCGCGGCGTGCCCTCGCTTGGCGGGTTGCCCCCAGGACCTCCTGGCTGGCTGCTGGCTCTGGGCTGGCCGCTGCTTGCGCCGCTGTTCTCTGGCGGGCCACTGTTCTCTGGCGGGCCACTGTTCTCTGGCGGGCCACTGTTCTCTGGCTGACTACTGCTTTCGGGCTGGCCGCCTGGGGAGCTATCGCTTCCTGGCTGGCCTTCGCCTCGGGATTCCGACACCTAGCGCCTCCTACCCATGATCGTACCGCTACCACTGCAGGACAAAGGGGGTGCCGGTGGCGCGGAAATGCCCGACGTTCAGGCATTCGGTGGTACCGATCCTCGTCCTGCGGGCAAGCGGCTGGTGCACGTGCCCGAATACCGAGAACCTCGGCCGGGTGGCCTTAATCGTGTCGATCAGAGCCACGCTGCCTATCTCGAGCCGCCTGGCCACGGTGTCGTACAGGAGTTCGGGGACGGCGGGCGGAATGTGCGTGCACAACACGTCCACCTCACCGACGGCCTCGAGCTTGGCCCGGAACTCGTCCTCGGTCATCTCGTACGGCGTGCGATAGGCCGATTTCAGGCCTCCGCCGACGAAACCGAACGTCCAGCCGCAGATTTCCACCGTGCCGCCGTCCAGGACCCGATGCCCGGGTTTCAGGTACCGCGCCCACATTCCGGGGACATCGACGTTGCCGTAGGTCAGGTAGGCGGGTTCGGGCAGGGCGGCAAACATCGCGGCGTACTGCCTGGCCATGGCCGCCTCAAAGAGGCTGCTCCGGCTCTCGGGTCGCCTCGCAAGCAGCCCGGCGGAGAACTCCCTGGCCTCGTCGAACTTCTTCGCGGTACGCAACTGAACGTAGTGACTGGCCGCCTGCTCGCCGAACAGGTCGGCGAAGATGCCCTGGCCGTGGTCGGCGTAGTCGAGGAACAGGAGCAAGTCGCCCAGGCAGATCAGCGCGTCGGCGCCGTCCGCCGCTCCGGCCAGCGCGTCCGTGCGGCCGTGCACGTCGCTGACCACGTGAACTCGCATGTCACCACCGTAGGCTGGCCAGGTTCACCACCGTAGGCTGGCCCGGCGGCAAGATCGTAACCGGGAACGACGAGCGGCCGCCCTAAGCTGGTACTTGCCTAAGCTTGTACTGGTGCTTGTACTGCCATGTACCTACATCCCTGGAGGTGTCGTGCGCGAATTCAGCATTCCGGCCCTAGCGGAGATCCCCGTCACCGCGAATCTCGCCGATGCCGTCTTCCGCCGGGCCGCGCAGCAGCCGCAGGCAGTGGTGATGCGCCGCCGCGATCCTGAAGGTGGCTGGCAGGACGTGACCGCGGCCCAGTTCTCCGGCGAGGTCACGGCGGTGGCCAAGGGGCTGGTCGCGGCCGGGATCGAAGCCGGGGACCGGGTCGCGCTGATGTCGCGCACCCGGTACGAGTGGACGCTGATCGACTACGCCATCTGGGCCGCGGGGGCGGTGACCGTGCCGGTCTACGAGACCTCCTCGGCCGAGCAGGCCGAGTGGATAATCACCAACTCCGGCGCGCGGGCCTGCTTCGTCGAGACGGCCGACTACGAGCAGATCATCGAGAGCTTCCGTGACCAGGTACCGGCCCTGAAGTACGTGTGGCGGATAGAGGCCGACGGCTCCGAGGAGTCACCGCTGACGGGGGGCGGCGGGTCAGTCAGGGACGAGGTAGTCTCCGAGCGGGCCACCGCGGTCAAGGCGTCCGACGTGGCCACGGTCATCTATACCTCGGGCACCACCGGACGGCCCAAGGGCTGCGAGCTGACGCATGAGAACCTGCTCTCCGACGTGCGCAACGCCTTCCTCGGCCCGCTGACGATCATCGCCGAAGAGCAGGGCCCAAGCACGCTTCTGTTCCTGCCGCTCGCGCACGTCTTCGCCCGGATCATCGAGGTGGGCTGCATCGAGGGCGGGATCGTGCTCGGGCACTGCCCGGACGCGAGCGAGCTGCTGCCCGCGCTCGCCTCGTTCCGGCCCACGTTCATCCTCGCGGTGCCGCGGGTGTTCGAGAGGGTCTATAACGGCGCCGAGCAAAGAGCCGTCAGCGAGCGGAAGGGCGCGATATTCGGCCGGGCGGCCCGGGTGGCGATCGCCTACAGCCAGGCGATGGACGCGCCCGGCGGCCCGGCGTTCGGCCTGCGGGCCCAGCACGCGCTGTTCGACCGGCTGGTCTACGCCAAGTTGCGCGCCGCCCTCGGCGGTCGGGCTCACTACGCCGTGTCGGGCGGCGCCGCGCTCACGCAGCGGCTCTGCCACTTCTTCCGCGGCGTCGGCGTCACCGTGCTCGAGGGGTACGGCCTGACCGAGACGACCGGGGCGGCCACCGTCAACCGGCCCGACCGGAACAAGATCGGCACCGTTGGCCAGCCGCTGCCCGGCGTCGCGGTCAAGATCGCCGAGGACGGCGAGATCCTGATGTCCGGGGCGAACGTCTTCCGTGGCTACTGGCAGAACGACGCTGCGACCAAGGAGACCTTCACGGCCGACGGGTGGTTCCGCACCGGTGACATCGGCGAGCTCGACGACGAGGGATTCCTGCGGATCACCGGGCGGAAGAAGGAGATAATCGTCACCGCCGGCGGCAAGAACGTGGCGCCGACGGTGCTGGAGGACCGGCTCCGCAGCCACGCCCTGATCAGCCAGACCATGGTGGTCGGCGACGGTAGGCCCTTCATCGCCGCGCTGATCACCCTGGACCCTGACGCGCTCGGGCCCTGGAAGGAAAGGCACGGCAAGCCCGCCGACGCGACGGTCGCCACGCTGCGCGAAGACCCCGATCTCATCGCGGCCGTGCAGGAGGCGGTGGACGACGCGAACAAGGCGGTGTCCCGGGCGGAGTCGATCAGGAAGTTCCGGATCCTGGAGGGCGATTTCACCCAGGAGGCAGGGCAGCTCACGGTCAAGCTCGGCATCCGCAGAAGCGTGCTGATGAAGGACTTCGCCGCCGACGTCGAGGCCCTCTACTCCTGAGGGTCTCTGGCGTCGCCGGCCAAGATCGTGGTCAGGCGCGCGGCAGGAAGTTCTTCCCGCCACTCCCGGTCGACCCAGGCCAGGCCCTTTTCCCCCATCGCCTTGGCCTTGGCCGGATCCGTGAGCAACTCGGTGATCCGGGCCGCGACACCGGGTACGCCGCTAACGACGTAGCCGGACTCGCCCTCGAGGATGGCCTCCGGGGCTCCGCCCGAGTCGCCGCCGATCACCGGCAGGCCGGTGGCCGAGGCCTCCAGGTAGACGATGCCAAGACCCTCGACGTCGAGCCCCGCGCGCCGCGTCCGGCACGGCATCGCGAACACGTTGGCCGCGTCATAGTAGCTGGGGAGTTCGGCCCAGGGCACGGGACCGGCGAAGACGACGGCGTCACCGACGCCGAGGCGTTGCGCCAGGCGCTTCAGGGCGGGCGCGTAGGGCCCGTCGCCGACCAGCAGCAGCACCGCGTCGCTGACCTCGGCCCGCACCTGCGGCCAGGCCTTGATCAGCGTGTCCTGGCCCTTGCGCGGAACCATCCGGGACACGCAGACCACCACGGGCCTGCCCGCCAGCCCCAGTCGTTCCCCGACCGCTTGACCGCCCGCTCCCGGGCGGAAGAACGTCACGTCGACACCAGGCGCCAGTCGCACCATCCGGTCGGCCGCTTCGGCCGACAAGGCCCGAGCCAGCCGGACCCTGAAGTACTCACCCAAGTACGTCACCACGTCGACCTCGTCACCGATGCGGCGCAGGAGGGTGCGGGCGCCGGGCAGCGCCGCCCAGCCTGCCTCGTGACCGTGCGTCAGCGCGACCGCCCGGGTCAGGCCGGCCTTGCGCAGGGTGGGCGTGATGAGGCCGAGGGGGGCGGCCGCGCCGAACAGGACCGTGTCGCAGCCGTGCTCCTGGGCGATGGCCGCAGCCCGGCGGGCCACGCCGGGCAACGGCAACATGAGCGAGGTCGGATGGCGGATGACCGGGAAAGGCTGCCGGCCGTCGAATTCCGCCGCACCCTTCCAGGCCGGGGCGTATACCGTCACCGTGCCTTCGGGCAGCCGGGTGGCCAGCGCGTGCACGAACGACTGGATGCCGCCCGGGCGGGGCGGGAAGTCGTTGGTGACGATCAGCGTGCGGCGCACCGGACGAGTTTATCGGGCCGACGGCCGGCCGACGGAAAGGCGGCCGACGGGCTAGGGGCGCACCACTCCGTCGGTGTTGTCGGCGTACCAGGACGTGCTCATGGGGATTCTCTCCACGTCCAGCCCAGTCTGCGGCGCGTCGATGATCTCGCCGTTACCCACGTACATGGCCACATGTCCCTCACCGTCATAGAGGATCAGGTCACCGGGTTCGATCGAGGATTCCGAGATGTGCGGCAACTCGGCCCAGTCTTCATAGGTGTCACGCGGTATCGCGACCCCCGCGGTCGCCCACGCGGCCTGCACCAGCCCGGAGCAGTCGAACCCCATTTGGCACGGGCCGGTACCGCCGTAGACATACGGGCAGCCGAGCTGGTCGTAGACGAACGCGATGGCCTTATCCGCCTGAGTACCGGTCGGCCCGCTGTATGAAACGGGCGCGGAACTGCCGTTGGCGCCGATTGAGTTGCCCTCCACCGTCTGCTGCTCCGGCACGGTCAGGCTGGCCAGCGTCGCCTTCTCGGTGGAGATGAGGTTGCTCAGGGAGTTCTTGTGCGCGGTGAGCTGGCTCTTGAGCGCCGCGATCCCGGTCTCGGTGCGCTGCATCTCCTGCTCGACGCCGGTCAGCTGGCTGGCATCGGTGAGAAGCTGCTTAGTCTCGGCGGTCCGGGTGCCGGAAAGCTCCAGCAGGAGGGAGCCCTGTTGGAGGAGGACCGAGGGATCAGCTGACGTGAGCACGCCCGCGACGGAGGTCGCCCCGGTGTCCTCGAACGCCGCGGCGGCGGTCTGTGCCACATCCTCCTGGGCCGCCCGGAACTGGGCGTTGGCGCTGTCGAGGTGCACCTTGACCTGGGACAGCCTGCCCTGCGCGATGGAAAGCTGCTGGGCGGCCTGGTCGAGCTGCTCGCTGACCTGGTCGAACTGCGACGTGAGCTGATTGACCTTGGCCTGGACCTGGCCGACGGTCGGTTGTGTGGCCGCGCCTGCACCAGTGGCAAAGACCGCAAGTCCGCCGACCGCGACTAGCCCCGCCGCGATCGCGACACCGCGGCGAAACCGGGACTCGCCGCCCGCTGGCCGCGTACCCACGTAGCTACCACGCTCCCTAGTCGGCTCCTTTAGCTGCGCCTTCGCCATCGTTGACGCTGGTTACTGGCCAGGCAACTTTGGGTCAGCGTAGTGAAGCCGAAAGGGCGATACAACCGATTCACCCAATTCCAACTAGTTCATTACGATGTGCCGATTCACCCGCAGGAACGAGGTAGCAACGTTATTATCGCGACGCTTTCGTCTCAGGGAAGACCCAGGTCCTGGCCGCACCCTCGAACGGGGCAGCGAAAGCCGGAGTGGCGGCACCATGCCCGCGTCCGCGAGAACGCCAAGCGCCCGTACTTCAGCCTCATCCAGGTAGTCCGGCGCCTGCGGGACTGCGAAGCCTGTCACGCGGGCCGGCGCCAGGACCGCAACAACGCAATCCTGGCAGCCAGCACCGCGCATCACGCATCGGGTGCAATCAATCACCATGACGTGTCCCCCTTCATTTCGTAATAGAGGGCACACGTTAACGAGGACCTCTGACATTTTCGGCAGACCCTAACGCCGCGGGGTGTGCGTCAAGAATTCAGGAGGTTTCCTAGCCGGGCTTGACATCGGCCGGGGGGCGCAGGCCGTCGAGCGCGGTCTGGAGGATTGGTTCGAGGTAGCGGGTGTCGCCGTGGATCGTGGCGATGGCGATGACCATGTCGAGGACCTGCTCGAGGGCGAGGTCGTCGCGGATCTCGTGAGCGCGCTGCGCGGCAGCAAGGAGCGGCAGGCCGGCGGCGATCACCCGGGCGCGGTTACCCTCGAAGAGGGGATCGCTCCGATCGGTGTGCTCGAGCAGCTCAGCGGCGATGTGGCGCTTGCCGGTGGCAAAGGCGAAGAACCGGTGCAGCCAAGCCTCCAGGATCGCTCCGGGGGTCTCGCCTCCGGCGGTACCGGCGGCCCGGCAGACGGCGTTGACCTCGTCGGTGTACAGGGCCTCGAGGAGCTCTCGGCGTCCGGGGAAATTGCGGTACAGCGTCGCCATGCCGACTCTCGCGCGTCGCGAGATCTCGGCCATGGATATGTCGGCCTCAGGATCGGCGAACGCGGAACGGGCGGCCGCGAGGATCTTGTCGCGGTTGCGCTCGGCGTCGGCTCGCCTCATCGGTGATGGGAACTGGTCAAGGGGCATTAGCAATCCAAGTGGACAGGCTATCCGCTAGTGGCTACAGTGAAGTGGACAGGCTATCCGCCTGCTGACGCATCCGATCCTACCCACCTGCCGCGACTGACTCGCGGCGAGGAAGGGAGCTTTCATGGATTACCGCCCGCTGGGACGCACCGGCGTCTCGGTCAGCCAGATGTGCCTGGGCGCGATGATGTTCGGCGCCTTCGGCAACCCCGATCACGACGCGTCGATCAAGATAATCCACGGCGCCCTGGACGCCGGGATCAACTTCATCGACACGGCCGACGGCTACTCCGGCGGCGAGTCAGAAGAGATCCTCGGCCAGGCACTGGCGGGCGGACGGCGTGAGAACGTGGTGCTCGCGGTGAAGTTCGGCCCTCCTTTCGACGGCGATCCCAACCACCGCGGAGCGTCACGCCGGTGGATCACCGAAGGGATCGAGGGCTCGCTGCGCCGGCTCCAAACCGACTGGATCGACCTGTACCAAGTCGGCGTTCCGGACCCGGACACCGACATCGACGAGACCCTGGGCGCCCTGACTGACCTGGTGCGGGCCGGCAAGATCCGATCCTTCGGCGCGTCAAAGGTCCCCGCCTCGGAGATCGTCGAGGCTCAATGGGCCGCCGACCGCCGCGGCCACGGACGGTTCCGCACCGAACAGCCCCCCTACTCCATGCTGACCCGGGCGATCGAATACGACGTGCTGCCGACCTGTCAGCGCCACGGCATGGGCGTCATGACCTACAGCCCGCTGGGAGGCGGCTGGCTGTCAGGCAAATACCGCAAGGGCCAGGAGGTCAGCGGGCCAGGCTCTGCCGCACGATCACGTCGCCTGCCAGCGCGCTACGCCGCCGGCGACCCGTCGAACGCCGCCAAGCTCGACGCGGCCGACGCGCTCGGCGCACTCGCCGGGGAGACCGGGATCACCCTCATCCAGATGGCGATCGGGTTCGTCACCCGCCACCCCGCGGTCACCTCCGCGATCATCGGTCCGCGCACCATGGAGCACCTGGACGCCTACCTCGCCGCCGACGGCGTCGTCCTGCCCAGTGATCTGCTTGACCGCATCGACCAGATCGTTCCTCCCGGAGTCACGATCAACGTCGCAGACAATATGTGGGAGTTCGGAACGACGGCGCTGGACGCCGCATCCCGCCGCCGGTAGACCCCGGGCGGCGGGGTGCACGTCAGATTCGCGACGGTAATCGAGATCGTCTCCGGGTCTGGGCAGGTCAGGCGGCTCCTGATCTGGTTGTGACCGTGATTGCAGATGTCTTCGGGCTGGCTGCTGGCCTGTGCAGCGCAGGGTGATGACGGAGTCGCAGCCGGGGTCTTCCGGGCGCGCCGCTCGTCCTTCCGGTCCTGCAGCATGAACTCCAGGGACCGGGTCAGGCTCTGCCGGTGTTCGGTGTTCGGCGTTCGGCGTTCGGGGGCAGGAAACAGGTCCACGATGCAGGCGGTCCCAGGGAACGCGGCGGCGGCGTGCGGGCCGGGCCGCCAGCTCACCGTCATCGGCGGCGCCGCCTGTACCTGGAACCGCTCACCGCCGCACCCGCCAGATGATCGAAAAAAGGTTCCCTTAAGACTCGAACAAAAACACGAAAGATGGTATTCTTGTTCCCAGGCCCCCTTCCTTCTTTTCTCCCGGACGAGAGGTGGTGCATGTCCTCACCCACGTTCCCCGGCCCCGACCCGGACGCCCCCGGGCCGGACGGCGGGAACAACGGCGCCCCCGAACCCGCGTGGTCCGGGGACGAGCAGGACAGCGCGGCCTACCTCGGGGAGCTGATGGCCGCCGCGGCCGCGGGCGAGGAACTGACCGCCCAGGACATCGCCGGGGCCGGGTTCGGCCAGGACGGCACCGCGCACCAGATGCACCCCGGCCCGGTCCTGGCCACCTTGGTGCACGCCGCCACCACCGATGAGAAGATCCTGGCGACGCTGCCTGATGATGACCTGATCGGCGTGATCGCCGCGGTCCGGCGGATCGGGTCGTTCGCGGCCTGGGCCGAGATGACCGCGATCCGCGAGTTCGCCACCCGCCCCGATCCCCGCCGCCCCGCCACCCCCGCTCCCGCTCCCGGCGCCCCGGGCGGCCGCGGCGCCCCCGGCGGCCGCGGCGGTACCCGGGGCGTGGATGCCCGTGATCCCAACGCGGCGCTCGCCGGCCTGCCGGGCCGGCCGAAGGTACGGGAGTTCGCGGCCGATGAGCTGGCCCCGGACCTGCACCTGACCTGGCAGGCCGCGGACAGCCAGATCATCTACGCGTGCACCGTGGCGGCCCGGCTGCCGGTCACCTTCGCCGCGCTGCGGGCCGGGGCGATCCACCCGGTCCACCTGCGCATCATCGAAGACGAGACCGCGTACCTATCCGGCCAGCACATCGCCGAGGCCGATGAGAAGCTGGCCGAGGCGGCCCGGTCCAAGACGTTCGGGGAACTGCGCTACCACGCGCACCGGCTGGTCCTCAAGCTCGACCCCGAGGCCGCCGCCCGCCGCAAGGAGACGGCCCGCCAGGACGCCCACGTCCGCCCGTTCCGGGAAGGGTCCGGCAACGCCGGGATGATCGCCCGCGAGCTGCCCCCCGACGAGGTCCTCGCCTCCTGGCAGCACGTCGACCAGCGGGCCCGGGACCTGCGCGCCGCCGGCCTCCCCGGCACCCTGAAAGAACTCCGCGTGCTTGCCTACCTCGACCTGCTCCAAGAGCGCGACAGCCGCACCGCCCCGGCCACTCCCGGCGAGGGACCCCACGCCCCCGACGCCTCCGCCCCCGACGCCTCCGCCCCCGACGCCTCCGCCCCCGACGCCTCCGCCCCCGGCGAGACCGGCGAGACCGGCGGCCCCGGCGAGACCGGCGGCCCCGGCGAGACCGGCGGCCCCGGCGAGACCGGCGAGACCGGCGGCCCCGGCGAGACCGGTGGCCCCGGCGAGACCGGTGGCCCCGGCGACACTGGTGGCCCCGGCGGCCCCGGCGAGAGCGATGACCCCGGCGACACTGGTGGCACCGGCGGCCCGGGCGGGAGCGGCGGTCCGGGCGGGAGCGGCGGCTCCGGCCGCGGTCCCCGGAACGGCTCCGGCGGCACCGGCTCCGGCAGGCCGGCCGGGGGCACCGGTCCCAGCCTGGCGGCTCAGGTCACCCTGACCATCCCGTGGGAGACCTCGCAGGGCGGCGGCGCCCCCGGCGAGGCCGCCGGGTTCGGCCTGCTCGACCCCCAGACCGCCCGTGACCTGCTGGCCGCCGCGGCCCGGCACCCGGACACCCGCTGGTGCTACACCGCGCTGCACCCGGACGGCACCGCCGCCGCGCACGCCTGCGTCCGCGGCCCGCACCCCGGCGGCCCGCCCGGCCCCCGGACCCTGACGTTCAGCCCCGTCATCCGCGGGCCCTGCGACCACGCCCAGGCCCAGCCCGGCTACCGGCCCGGCCGCACGCTCCGGCACCTGATCACCGCCCGGAACGCCACCTGCACCGCGCCGGGCTGCGGGCAGCCCGCGGCCCGCTGCGACCTGGACCACACCACCCCGTGGCACCTCGGCGGACTCACCTGTCCCTGTAACATCGCCCCTCTGTGCCGTCATCATCACCGGGTGAAACAGGCCCAGGGCTGGAGGCTGGAACAGCCAGAACCAGGCCTCATGCAATGGCGAACCCCCTCCGGACGCACCCACACCACCACCCCCACCGCCTACCCGGACTAGCGACCCCCCCGGTCCCGCCAGGGGTCACGCTGATACCGGGCGCCCGGCTTACCGCCGAGGTCGCCGGGTCGGCCGGGCCCACCGGGCGTGTAGGGGCCCGTCGCCGACGCCCTACATGCCGACCAGGGGGGTACGGACGGCTCATGTCGCTCCGGAGCAGCACGTCTATGCGCATGATCACAACCAGACAGGCATCATCTGAGCTGCCTCGTCGCGAAGATGATCTTCGTTGCCTACAAATCTGTCGCGCACCCCGGGCGGCGTGGCTGAGGCGAAAATGTCGGTGGGCGGATCTACCTTGGTGAGCGTGATCAGTCCGGCCGACGCCACGCGGGCGCCAGAGGGACACGGCCGCGGACCGCTCGCCCGGCTTGTCCTGGCCGATGCTAAGCCGGCCGGGCGTGAGCTGGCCGGGCGTGAGCTGGCCGGGCGTGAGCTGGCCGGGCGTGAGCTGGCCGGGCGTGAGCTGGCCGAGATCGAGTTCGCCGTCGTCGACCTGGAGACGACGGGCTGGTCGCCGGAGGCGGCTGCGATCACGGAGATCGGCGCCGTCCGGGTCCGCGGCGACCAGCGACAGGGAGAGTTCGCCTCTCTGGTCAACCCCGGCACGGCGGTCCCGCCGAGCATCGAGGACCTGACCGGAATCACCGACTGGATGCTGGCCCCGGCGCCGAGGGTGGCCTCGGTCCTGCCCGGTCTGCTGACCTTCGCGCGCGGGTGCGTCCTGGTCGCCCACAATGCGCCGTTCGACCTCGGCTTCCTGCGCGCCGCGTGCGACGACTGCGGGCTGGCCTGGCCCGGGTTCACCGTGCTGGACACCGTCATGCTGGCCCGGCAGGTGATGGATCCGGACGAGGTCCCGGACTGCAAGCTGGGCACGCTGGCCGGGTTCTTCGGCGCCCGGACCGCGCCGAGCCACCGCGCGCTGGCCGACGCGCGCGCTACCGCCGACGTCCTCGGCTGGCTGATCAGGCGCCTGGCGCACCGCGGCGTCCGGACGCTGCGCGAGCTCAGCGCCTGGCCCGACGTAGTGACGTAGCCTCTCCCTGGCCCGACTGACACCAGCCCAGGTCGATCCGCCTCCACCACCGGCCTGAAGGCCGGCGCACGGGCGGACATTCAGGTAGCGTAAGCGCCAGCCTGGGCAAGCTGGCCCAGGCAAGCTAATGGAGAAACTTCGGAGGCACCGGTGGTCACCGCGATCGTTCTGGTGAAGGCAGAGATCCAGCGCATCCCCGAGGTCGCAGAAACGATCGCCAAGATCCCTGAGGTCAGCGAGGTGTACTCGGTGACCGGCGAGTTCGACATGGTGGCGATGGTCCGGGTCCGGGCCCACGAGGAACTCGCCGACGTCATCCCAGGCCGCCTGAACAAGGTCACCGGCGTCACGCACACCGAGACCCACATCGCGTTCCGCACGTATACCAGGCACGACCTGGAGGCTGCCTTCTCCCTGGGCCTGAACTCGGAGGCCTGAGGCGATCAGCGGCCTGAACGCCCCGCAGTAAAGCGGGACGGCTGAAGCGGGACGGCTGAAGCGGGACGGCGAGGGCGGGAGCCAGCCGACGGCTTACCTGTATCCAGCGGTCGAGCAGAGCGCTGGCGGCACCGGAATCCACGGCTTCGGCGGCGCGGGCGTAACCGTCGGCGAGCGCCGAGGTGACCGCGTCCGGGCCGGGTACGCCGGCCGCCGCGGCCAGGGCCGCCGCGGCGTTCAGCAGCACGATGTCGCGGACCGGGCCGTGCTCCCCGGCTAGCACCGCGCGGACGACGGCCGCGTTGTGCGCCGCGTCGCCACCGCGCAGGTCGGCGACGGAGGCGGTAGGCAGCCCGAGCGAGGACGGGTGGAACTCCGTCTGCGCCACCTCCCCGTCGTGTACGACCCACAGCACGGACGGGGCCGTCGTGGTCAGCTCGTCGAGCCCGTCGGTGCCGCGGAACACCAGGGCCGAACAGCCGCGGCCGGCCAGCACGCCGGCGATGACCTCGCCCATCCGCGGGTCGAACACCCCGACCGCCTGCGCCGAGGGCCGGGCCGGGTTCGCCACCGGGCCGAGGAAGTTGAACACCGTCGGCACGCCGAGTTCCCTGCGGGTCGGGCCGGCGTACCGCAGAGCCGGGTGGTAGAGCGGGGCGAACAGGAAGGCCGCGCCTACCTCGGCGGCCAGCTCGGCGGTCGCGTCCGGCGGCAGGTCGATCACCACGCCGAGCGCCTCGAGCACGTCAGCGGTTCCGCACGCGGACGACGCGGCCCGGTTCCCGTGCTTGACCATCCGCACGCCCGCGGCCGCCGCCACGATCGTGCCCATGGTCGACACGTTGACCGTGTGGGCCTCGTCTCCCCCGGTCCCCACCAGGTCGGTCAGGTGACCGGGCAGGTGAATCGGCGTCGCGTGGGCGAGCATCGACCGGGCCAGCCCGGTCAGCTCGGCCACCGACGTCCCCTTGATCCGCAGCGCGACCCCGAAGCCCGCGATCTGGGAGGGCGTCGCCGCGCCTTCCATGATCTCGTTCATGACCCACTCGCTCTCGTCGGCGGTGAGCGAATCGCCACGGATCAGCGCGGCCAGCAGCGTGGGCCAGGTGGTTCGGGCATCCATGGCGGGCCCCCAGGGGTACGGAAAGGTGGAACCGGGGATCGTTCTGAATTAATAACGCAGAAAGGGCCACGGCGGGATCTAGCCGGTAACGGCCGGGCGCGCCCGCATCAGCCCGGCCAGCTCGTGGGCGAGCACGATCGGGTCGATGGGGTGGCTCACCACGGCGTCGGCCCGTGACCAGGTGGCCAGCCAGCCGTCGTCGGCCCGGCCGATGACCAGCAGCACCGGCGGGCAGTCGTAGATCTCGTCCTTGGCCTGGCGGCACACGCCCATTCCGCCGAACGGGTGCGCCTCCCCGTCGAGCACCATCACGTCGGCGCCGCCGGCGTCGAGGAGCCGGAACAGCGCAGGCTGCGTGGCGACCTCGATGATCTCGGCGTCCGGCACGTCCATCGCGGGGCGACGGCCGATGGCGAGCTTTATCTGGGCTCGGACATCGGCGTCGTGGCTGTACACAACGACCTTCATGAAACTGCATGGTACCGATACCGTCACCAACGCGGGGGGTCGCGTGGCGATCGCCTACAGGTTGTCGTAATAATTACCTCGTGGCGACAGCAACCGTGGAGACGGCCCCCCGCACGCCGGCCAGCAGACCCAACCTGGTCAGCGTGGGCACCATCATCTGGCTGTCCTCCGAGCTGATGTTCTTCGCGGCGCTGTTCGCGATGTACTTCACTATCAGGTCGGTGGACAAAGGAGCAGGACTGCCCTGGCCAGGGGCACATCTGGATATCGCGCTCGGGTCGGTGAACACCACCGTCCTGCTGCTGTCCAGCGTCACCTGCCAGATGGGCGTGTTCGCGGTCGAGCGCGGCCAGATCAGGCGCACCCGATCACTCGTGCACCCGCTGAGCTGGGGCTTGCGCGAGTGGTACGTGCTCTCGTTCTTTATGGGCCTGTACTTCGTCTGCGGGCAGGGTTACGAGTACCTGGACCTGATCAGGAAGCAGGGCCTCACGCTGTCCTCGAGCGCGTACGGCTCGGTGTTCTACATACCCACCGGGTTCCACGGGCTGCACGTCGCGGGCGGCCTCGTCGCGTTCCTGTTCATCCTCGGCCGCACCTACGCCGCCAAGACCTTCACCCATGAACAACAGGTCAGCGCGATCGTCGTGTCGTACTACTGGCACTTCGTCGACGTCGTGTGGATCGGCCTGTTCACCACCATCTACCTCATCCACTAGTCAGGGGACAGCGAGTGAGCTGGTTCAACGCCAGGCGTCGGCGCCCGGTCGCCGGCTACGCGGCCCTGCTGCTCGGGCTCGTCGCCGTGGGGCTGGTCTATGGCGCCTTCACCCGCACGGGCAACACCGCGCAGGCGTCGTCGCCTGCCCCGTCGCAGTCGGACATCAATACGGGCAAGGAACTGTTCGACGCGACCTGCTCGAGCTGCCACGGTCTCGACGCGCAGGGCACCACGCTGGCCCCGAGCCTCATCGGCTCGGGCGCGGCCGCGGTCTACTTCCAGATGTCCACCGGCCGGATGCCGGCCAAGGAAGTCGGGGCGGAGAACGAGCGCAAGCCGGATACGTTCAGCGAGCAGGAGATTTACCTGATCGCGGACTATGTCGCCTCCCTCGGCGGCGGCCCGGCCATCCCGACCCCCGAGCAGGTATCCACCGAGGGAGCGAACACCGCGCTCGGATCACAGCTGTTCAGCGCCAACTGCGCGCAGTGCCACGGCTTCGCCGGGGCGGGCGGCGCGCTCACCTACGGCAAGGACGCCCCGCCGCTCACCGAGTCCACCCCGACGCAGATCTACACGGCGATGCTGACCGGGCCCGAAGCGATGCCGGTGTTCGCCGACAGCGTGATCAGCCCGTCGGCCAAGCGCGACATCATCGCCTACATCACGGACACGCGGGTGGAACCCAATGCTGGCGGCTTCTCGCTCGGCCGGACCGGGCCCGTCACCGAGGGCCTCGTCATCTTCCTGGGCGGGATGGGCTTCCTGGTGATCATCGCGCTGTGGATTACCGCCAAGCGGCGTGATCCAAAACCGACGGGGACGGAGCAGCAGCAGCCATGAGCGACATGGAAGAGACCGAGGTCTCTGAGGGCCCGGTGGCGCCGCGCCGGGTCATCGGCACTCCCCCGCCGACCCCGCGCCTGCTCGGCTCGGCTGAGGTGGCCGAGGACGGCCACGGCAGCGAGGTCAGTGACGAGACCGGCCGCGGAGAGCACAGCGACGAGACCACGGTCTTCACGGTGCCCGAACAGCGGGCCAAGCGGGTCGAAAGAATCATCGCCGGGTGCTTCACCTTCGCGTTCATCGCCGGCTGCGGGTTCATCGCCGCTTACGTCGGCCTCCAGGTCGGATCGAACCGCCTGGGGCCAGGCGATAACGTGGTCGACGCCGCCCTCCGGTCCAACCTAGCGCTTGGCACCTCGCTGGCGGTCACGCTCACCGCGCTCGGCCTCGGCGCGCTGCTCTGGGTGCGGTACCTGATGCCGGACGTCGAGGTGGTCGAAGAGCGTCACGACCTGCGCTCGGATCCGAAGGACCGGCAGGCGTTCGAGCAATACTTCAAGGAAGGCGCGTCGAACAGCCAGTTCGTCAAGCGGCCGCTGGTGCGGCGCACCCTGATGCTCGGCACGCTGCCGCTGCTGGCCGCCCCGGTCGTGCTGCTCCGCGACTTGGGCCCGCTGCCCGGCACCAGCCTGCGGCACACGGTGTGGAGCCCGGGCCGGCGGCTGCTCGTCTACGGCACTAACACGCCGCTCACCCCGGCCGACTTCAGCTCGCCCGGCAGCGCGATCACGATCGTGCCCGAAGGCTATGCGGACGACGCGGACGCGCTCACCAAGGCGACCGTCACCTTGATCAAGTTCCGGCCGGGCGAGCTGGACATTCCCACCACGACGAACGGCGGCACGCTGATAGGCACGATGAACTGGACGGTGGACAACATCGTGGCCTACTCCAGGATCTGCACCCACGTGGGCTGCCCGGTGGGGCTGTACGAGCAGACCACGCACCACCTGCTGTGCCCGTGCCACCAGTCGACCTTCGACGCGGCGAAGGGCGCCGAAGTGATCTTCGGGCCGGCGCCGCGCCCGCTGCCGCAGCTGCCGATGACCACCGACGCGCAGGGCTACCTGGTGGCCAAGAGCGACTTCACCCAGCCCGTCGGGCCGAGCTTCTGGGAGCGCGGATGAGCGACAATTTTGACGTACCTGCCCCGCTGGAGGGCGTCGGCGGGTGGCTTGACGACAGGTTCCACGGGGCACGCGGCTTCCGCGTCCTGATGCGGAAGGTGTTCCCTGACCACTGGTCGTTCCTGCTCGGCGAGATCGCGCTGTGGTCGTTCGTGATCCTGCTGCTGACCGGGACCTTCCTGTCACTGTTCTTCGTCCCGTCGATGAACGACGTCGTCTACCACGGCTCGTACGTCAAGCTGGACGGCATCCGGATGAGCGAGGCCTACCAGTCGACGCTGAACATCAGCTTCGACGTGCGCGGCGGGCTGCTGATGCGGCAGATCCACCACTGGGCCGCCGACCTGTTCATGGCCGCGCTCATCATTCACATGCTGCGGGTGTTCTTCACCGGCGCCTACCGCAAGCCCCGCGAGATCAACTGGCTGATCGGGGTCGGGCTTTTCACGCTGGGGCTGCTCGAGGGGCTTTTCGGCTATTCGCTGCCCGACGACCAGCTCTCGGGCGCCGGCCTGCGGATCTTCGAGGGCGTGCTGCAAGGTGTCCCGATCGTCGGCACCTACCTCGCGTTCTTCCTGTTCGGCGGCCCGTTCCCCGGTAACGACATCGTACCGAGGATGTACATCATCCACGTGCTGCTGATTCCTGGCCTGCTGCTGGGGCTGATCACCGCGCACCTGTTCATGATGTTCCACCAGAAGCACACCCAGATGCCGGCCAAGGGGAACACCGAGAAGAACGTCGTCGGCCAGCCCTTCTTCCCGTACTTCCTGGCCAAGGGCGGGGCCTGGTTCTTCTTCATCTTCGCGGCGCTCGCGCTGCTCGCCACGTTCGCGCAGATCAACCCGGTCTGGCAGTACGGGCCTTACACGCCGGTGGCGATCTCGTCCGCGTCGCAGCCCGACTTCTACATGGGCATCCTGGAGGGCTCGCTGCGGATGATGCCGGCCTGGGAGATCAACTTCCTCGGGCATACACTCTCGCTCAGCGTGCTCATCCCGTTCGCGGTACCGCTCACCATCGTCCTCGGCGGCGCGGCGATGTGGCCGTTCTTCGAGCAATGGGCCACCGGAGACCGGTCGTGGCACAACATCAACGACCGGCCGCGGAACGCTCCCATGCGGACCGGCATCGGCGTGGCCGCCGTGGTCTTCTACGGGGTCCTTTGGGCCGAGGGCGCCAACGACGTCATCGCGGACAGGCTGCAGATCCCGCTGTACACGATCACCTGGATCGCGCGAGTACTGATCTTCGTCGGGCCTGTGGCGGCTTTCTTCATCACTAAACGTATCTGCCTGGGTCTGCAGCGTCAGGACAAGGAGACCCTGCTGCACGGCTACGAGTCGGGCATCATCAGGCAGCTGCCTAACGGTGAGTTCATTGAGGTTCACCGGCCGGTGAACGAGGAGGGCCGGGCGGTGCTTGAGGCCAAGAAGGTGCCCGCGCTCATGCCCGCGCCTGGGTCCGAAGACGAGAACGGCGTGCCCACTCCCTCGTCCCGCGGTGCGCTCGGCAAGGTCAGGGCGCGGGCCAATCGCGCCTTCGCCGAGACCGTCGTGGTCGAGACCAACGGCCATGGGAACGGGCACGAGGGTGGCAACGGGCACGGGTCCGCGGTCGAAGTCGGCCACGGCGGGGATCAAGCCTCGGTCGGGTCGGCCGCAGTCGGTCAGCTTCCCGCGGCAGAAAACCCGGAGGGCTCCGCCGACTCGTGACGGTGGTGCGCGCGGTGCCCGTGATGACGTCGTGCGGGATCTTGAGCCCGTAGGTGGCCGTCCGCGTCGACGCGGGCCACGGTCCCTGAGTACATCGTCGGCGCCTGCGCGAGCCCGGCACCCGCACGTCGTCGCGTCGGGGCGGACGCATCCACCCCACCGGACCCCCAGCCCCACCCCCAGCCCCATCAGCCCTCATCGGTCACAGGCTGCGAACGCATGGGTGTGGCACCAGGATGCCGCACCCATGCACGGCCGCGACTGCAGGCGCGCGGGGCTGGGGCGGTTGCGACCGCGGGCGCGCGGGGCGGGTGAGGGGCAGGGTGCCTTAGTGAGAGAAGTTGCCCCGGTAGTACTCGAAGACGAAGCCGATCGTGGCGAACACGGTGAACAGCATCCCGATCAGGAACAGCCACCAGCCGATTGCCGCTCCCGCGGCCGCGGTGGCCGCGGCGGCCGCGAGGAAAAGCGGCCACCAGCTGTGCGGGCTGAAGAAGCCGACCTCGCCGGTCCCCTGCGCGATCTCGCCCTGCGAGTCGTCTTCCGGCCGCTTGGGCAGCCGACGGCCGGTGAACAGCACGTAGAAGCCGGTGAGCACCGCGAGCCCGACGGCGAGCGCGAGCGCGGTGGTCCCCGTCGGGTCCTTCGAGAGGTACCAGTACACGATGTCCGCTGCGCCGAAAAAGATTCCGCAGCCCAGGAAGAGCCAGCCTTCAACCTTCATGCAGAAAACCTACTTCCGCGCATCTGAGATCGCCGGGATTTTTTGCTCGAGTCCGTGTGATTCGCGGCCCCACTTGATGTCGGGATAGTGCGCTTCAAACGCGGGCCGTTCGGACCTGATCCGGGGAACCCGGTAGAAGTTGTGTCGCGGCGGCGGGCAGGACGTGGCCCATTCAAGCGAGCTGGCGAAACCCCACGGGTCTTCCTCGGTCACCTTTTCCCCGTAGCGCCAGGTAATGTACACGTTCCAGAAGAACATGAGCACGGAAAGGGCGAGCAGCCAGGACCCGACGGTCGAGATGACGTTGAGCGTGGTTACGTTCCCGGGCAGGTCAGGGTAGTTGGCGACGCGCCGCGGCATCCCCTCGACGCCCATCCAGTGCTGGACCAGGAATGTCATGTTGAAGCCGATGAACATGACCCAGAACTGGACCTTGCCGATCCTGCTGTTCAGCATCTTGCCGGTCATCTTCGGCCACCAGAAGTAAAAGCCAGCGAACATCTCGAACAGCACCGTGCCGGCCAGCACGTAGTGGAAGTGCGCGACCACGAAATAAGAGTCGGACACGGCGAAGTCCATCGGCGGGGAGGCCAGGATGATTCCTGTGATGCCGCCGAACAGGAATACGACCAGGAAGCCGACGGTATACAGCATCGGCGGTTCGAAGGTGAGCTGACCTTTCCACATGGTGCCGACCCAGTTGAAGAACTTCACCCCGGTGGGCACCGCGATCAGGAACGTCATGAACGAGAAGAACGGCAGCAGCACGGCGCCGGTGGTGAACATGTGGTGCGCCCACACGGTCATCGACAGGCCCGCGATAGAGATCGTCGCGGCGATCAGCGTCTTGTAGCCGAACAGCGGCTTGCGGCTGAAGACCGGGATGATCTCGGTGGCGATGCCGAAGAAGGGCAACGCGAGGATATAGACCTCGGGATGACCGAAGAACCAGAACAGGTTCTGCCACAAGATGGCCCCGCCGCTGGCGGCGTCGAAGACGCGCGCGCCGAGCCTGCGGTCGATCTCGAGCACCAGCAGCGCGGCGGCCAGCACCGGGAAGGCCATCAGGACCAGCATCGAGGTCAGCAGCGCGTTCCAGGTGAACATGGGCATCCGGAACATCGTCATGCCGGGCGCCCGCATGCAGAAAATCGTGGTGACGAAGTTGACCCCGGACAGGATCGTGCCCAGTCCGGACAGGGTCAGCCCCATGATCCACATGTCGGCGCCCACCCCTGGTGAGTAGATCGCGCTAGTCAGCGGGGAGTAGGCGTACCAGCCGAACGACGCCGAACCGCCCGGGGTGAGGAAACTGAACATCAGGATCAGCCCGCCGAACAAGAACATGTAGTAGCTCAGCAGGTTGAGCCGCGGGAACGCCACGTCGGGTGCGCCGATCTGCAGCGGTAGCAGCTCGTTCGCGAAGCCGACGAACAGCGGGGTGGCGAAGAGCAGCAGCATCAGCGTGCCGTGCATGGTGAAGAGCTCGTTGTACTGCTGGTCGGACACGACGTGGTTGTCCGGGCCGAGTAGCTGGATCCGCATGATCAGCGCCATGACCCCGGCGCAGAGGAAGAAGAAGAACGAGGTGATCAGGTACAGGTGCCCGATGATCTTGTGATCAGTCGAGGACAGCCAGTACGCGAGGATGGATCCCTTGCGCTCGGTCTTGGGCGTGGAGTAGACGGCGGGCTGCTGCTCGATCGTGCTCACTGCGTGCTCCCCGATGAACTCTGTGCCGCCTGCTGAGCAGCCATGTACGTCTGGAATTGCTGCGGTGTCACGACCTTCAGCGTAAACAGCATCCGGCTGTGGTAAAGGCCGCACAGCTCACTGCAGTGCCCGATGAAGGTCCCCGTCTGGGTCGCGGTGATCGCGAAGTGGTTGGGGTGGCCCGGAATGACGTCGCGCTTGAACAAGAACTCGGGCACCCAGAACGCGTGGATGACGTCATCTGAGGTCAGGTTGAACTGGACCGTCTCCCCGGTCGGGATCTCCAGCACCGGCAGCGCACCCTCGCCCCACATGTTGCCGGTATTGGTGACGTGGTACTGCGGGTAGTTGAACTGCCAGCTCCACTGGAACCCGAGCACGTTGACGGTCACGGCGGGCTTGGCCGGCAGCGCGTCGAGGTAGTTCTCGTCCTTCGCGGTGAAGTAGAACAGCACCGCGATCAGCACGAACGGCACGGCCGTGTACATAATCTCGATCGGCATGTTATAGCGCGCCTGATCCGGCAGCCGGTCACCGCGTTTGCGGTGGAAGATCACCGCCCACAGGATCATCCCCCAGATCAGCGCGCCTACGAGCAGGCCCGCGATCCAGGAACCCTGCCAGAGCGACACGACGGCTTTGCCCTGCTCCGTAATCGGATTGGGGAAACCGAACCGGGTGAAGGTGTCGTTCGTGCAGCCGGTAAGGCCAAGGACCACGACGGCGAGCGCAGCCGTCATGCCCGCCGCGCGCGCGAGACGCGCCCGGCGGGGTCGAAGGGTCCGGCGGGTCCATCCCGAGCCCGGTTCGGCGTTGTCGGTAGTCAAGGCGAGGGCCTTCCTCGGTTCTGCTACAACGTGTCGTGCAAACAGTATCGCGCACCTCCCGCGAGCCTTCTAGGACCCCACATGTTTGGGTCATCTGTGCGCCGATCTTTATACCGTGGGCACGCGTGGCGGGCCCGGTGGCGGGCATGATGGAGGGCGTGAGAGTGTGCGCATGACCGGGCGTCGCAGCCGCCTGTTCGGCCGCGCGCCCGCGGCCGGACCTGCCGACCAGCTGCGCCGTACGGACCAGCAGGGACCCGACCCGGCCCGCTTTCTTGGGGCAGAACGGGCCGTGGTTTCACCGCCCGCCCCAGCACTGACGATCGACGCCCTGGGCCGCAAGTGCCCGATCCCGATCATCATGCTCGCCGAGCAGATCAGGGACGTGCCGCTCGGTGCGGTGGTAGCCGTCCTGGCCGACGACCCGGCGGCCTACACCGACATACCTTCCTGGTGCGCGATGAAGGCGCAGGAGTTCGTATCCAGCCAGGATCTGGCGAGCGGCTGGGCGCTATACATCCGCCGCAGGCTGTGAATCTCCGCCGCAGGCGCTGACCTAGTTGGCTTTGAAGCGGCTGGTGAAGAGGGGATCGTCTTCCCACCATGGCCGGGGCTCCTGGCCGCCTGGCTCCTGAGCTGCCGCGGCCGCCTTGAGCTTGGCATCTTGGGCATCGAGGTGGGCGTCGATCCTGGCGGCGTCGGACTCGTCCTCACGCATCATCTGGATCAGCAGCGCGGCGAGGAACGGCAGGCCGACAAGGTCACCGAGGACCCATAGCACGCCCCCGGCGATGACCTCGTCCGTGGCTAGCGTGGGCCCCCAGGGCCTGGCCAGCGCATGGTAGTAGGCCGCACCGATGAGGTTCTGGTTCGCGATGACGGCGATCCCGAGGAACGCGTCACCGATTACCTCCGCACCGGTGATCCACATGGAGGCCGCGTAGGAGTACTTCTTCGGCACCGGGTCCACCCGCAGCAGGGTCCAGAAGAACACGAAGCCAGGCGCCATCAGGGCCAGGTAGGTCAGCTCCCGTACGGTGCCGCTGTGGAATACCGCTGTGTACCAGGACGTGAAGTACATGACGAACGGCACGGCCACCAGCGTGAACGTGGTGATCGCGGGAAAGGTCACGAGCCGGGCCGGGCGGGAGCCGATGGCGGCCTCGATACGCCGTCCCGCAGCCGGGAACACCGTGATGAACAGCGAGACCGGACGCCCCAGCGCGAGAAACAGCGGTACCACGAGGACGAGCAGCACCGTCTGTACCGCCCGGGCATACATCAGGAACGGCTGATAGGCGCCCACCCAGGACATCGTCGCGATCACGAGGAAGCCCAGCCCCAGGCCGAGGAACCAGATCCGCCGCGCCGCCGGCCAGCCGGCCACCCGGCACACGCCGGCCAGGTAGCTGCCGCCGAGGATGACCACCAGCGCTGTCATCCACGGATCGAACGTCCACTCGGTGAACGCCGTGGTCAGCGTCAGCGCAGGCGGTCCGTGGTAGCCCGCTGCGAGAACGCGGCTGAGCGCGAGCAGGTCTCCGGAGGCGAGCACGGTTCCCATGCCCGCCACGCTACCGCCCGTTCCGTCAGGAGGAGCCGCCGGAGCCGGCCTGCACGGGCCCGATGGTCATGATCGAGACCGACTTGGTGCAGCCAGTTGAGGCGTTGGTGAGGTAGACGGGCGCGGTCTGGTTCGGCGGGTACACCTTCAAGGCGGTGGCCTTGGTGGGTCCGCAGGTGGCGGGCGGGTAGTTCTGCGCGTCCACGATCTGCAGCACGGCGTTGGCGGTGGCGCCGGAGGCCAGCGTGATCAGCCTGACCGGTGCCGCTGACGTCGTGCTCCGCTTGGCGGGCACCCCGATCTGCGTGTACGGCGGGCCGGAGACCAGCGAGACGCCGGGATAGCCGTACAGCGTGCACGAGATGCTCGAGATGTTGGTGAAGTCGATCACCTCGGAGACGCCGCCGGCGTAACCGTTCGGGGATCCCTGCTTCAACGTCAGCGCGCTGGTCGGACAAGGACCCAAGGCCGATCGGGACGGACCAGAAGGCGTCGGCACCGCCGGCGTGTTGCTCGAGGCGCCCGAAGCCGACGGGCTGGCGGTCACCGTCTTGGTGATGGTCGGCGTGGCCGACGAGCTGGCCGACGACGAGCAGCCCGCCACCGCCAGGCAGCTGAGTGCGGCCGCCGGGACTGCACCTGAAAACACGGCTCTTGGGAACACGGGCGTGCCCTTCGTGTGCGCGGCGCCTCGCGCGCCGTCCGGCCATTATGACGACAGGGCAGGCGCGCCGGTTGGCGCCACACCGAAGGTGGGTCTTGGGGGTCCACGCTTCCAGTGACAGTTCAGGTGGGCAGGTGAACGGCAACTTCGGCGGCCGCGGTGTCACCGTAGGCGAGGGCGAAACGGTCCGCCAGCGGGCCCGGTTTCAGGTCGTACTCCTGCGGCCCGGTGGCCTCAAGGGCATGCACAGCCATCAGGTTGCCGAGCTGCGCGGCACGTTCGAGGGACAGCCCCCACGCCACGGCGGCCAGGAAGCCGGAACGGAAAGCGTCACCGGAGCCGGTCGGGTCCACCGGCTGGGCGTCCGGCACCGCGGGAACGCTGATCGGCGGCTGGCCGGCCTGCTCGATCCGTGCGCCGGCCGCGCCGAGCGTGGTGATCCGCACCTTGACCCGGTTCAGCATCTCCGCCGTGCCCCAGCCGGACTTGCGTTCGATCA
The DNA here is from genome assembly GCA_963758795.1 of uncultured Actinomycetes bacterium. Taxonomy (GTDB): domain Bacteria; phylum Actinomycetota; class Actinomycetes; order Streptosporangiales; family Streptosporangiaceae; genus Palsa-504. The sequence goes on along the minus strand of CAVWXG010000012.1, from coordinate 273,390 downwards.
GGGCTTCTTCATACTCGTTGCCGAACAGGTACTCGGCGCCGTCGACCATCGCGCGGACCTGCTCATCACCGAGAATCCTGGCGAGCTGCTGAGACGGGTCGGCGGCGAACGGGATCCCGGCCCGGCGGCACTGCCCGGAGTGCGACACCATCGCACCGGGATCACCGGCCCCGATCAGGACCAGGTCAGCGCCGCCGTTACCGGCCGCCGCCACCGCGACGTCGTTTTCGCCGTCCTCGCTCATCGCGCCGGCGTAGAACGAGCCGATCTGGTTCCCGTCCTCGTCGGTCGTGCAGATGAAGCGGGCGGTGTGGTGCAGCAGCGACGTCCGGACCCCAGCGGTGCTCACCCCGTGGTCTTCCAGCCAGCGCCGGTAATCCTCGAAGTCGGCCCCGACCGTGCCGACCAGCAGCGGACGCAGGCCGAGCACGCCGAGCCCGAAAGCGATATTGGCCGCTACCCCGCCGCGCCGGATGGCCAAGTCGTCGACGAGAAACGACAACGAGACCTTGTCCAGCTTGTCCGCGATGAGCTGGTCGGTGAACTTGCCGGGAAACGTCATCAAGTGGTCGGTCGCGATGGAGCCCGTGACCGCTATGCGCACGGTGGCTAACCCTGGCCGGGCGTCAGTGGAAGGAGTCGCCGCAGGCGCAGGAGCCTGTTGCGTTCGGGTTGTCGATGGTGAAGCCCTGCTTCTCGATCGTGTCCACGAAGTCGATGGTCGCACCCATCAGGTACGGCGCGCTCATCTTGTCGGTCACGACCTGGACCCCGCCGAAGTCGCTGACGACGTTGCCGTCGATGTCGCGCTCGTCGAAGTAGAGCTGGTACCTCAGCCCGGAACAGCCGCCCGGCTGGACCGCGATACGCAGCCTGAGGTCGGTACGCCCCTCTTGCGCGAGCAGAGTGCTCACCTTCGTGGCCGCGACGTCGGTCAGGAGAATCCCCTGGGTGGCCTCTTGCCCCTGCGTGGCCTCTTGCTGAACAGTCACCTTGGCTCCCGCCTTAGCTCGTGTGCCGCGTGCGTGCGGCGTGGGTTTGCTCCCACGTGCAGTCCCAACGATATGCGGTGCGCTTGCATTCCAGCCACCGCATCCAATCTACAGGCCCGGGGCGCCCCAGACGGGGAACCAGCGGGTCAGGTCCGGCTCGAACTTCAGGTCATCACCGATGACGCCTTTGACCTGCAGCTCGAGCGCGTTGTCCCGGCGTTCGCCGGACAGCGGCGCGAACGGGTAGAACGTGCCGCGCTTGAACAGGTAGACCAGCGCCAGCCTGCGCTCCTGATCGTCTTTGAAGGCGACCAAGGTACACAGCAGCTGCGGGCCAAAGCCGTTGTCGACCAGCGAGGAGTTCACCGCGTGCAGGTCGGTGACCAGCGCGTCGAGTTCGTCCGACATACGCGAGCTGACCAGCCAGTTGAACCCGAAGGAGTCCTTGGTCACCTCGACGGGCAGGCCGCCTTCTTTGCCCGAGCTCACGTCGAGCAGTTCTTCCACGTCCTTCTGGACATCGGAGAAGGACCGGCCCTCGACCGGGCGGAAGCACACCGAGCCGGAACCGGTGGGCTTGAAACCGGCTCCGGCCTCGAGCGTGACCGCCGCTGACGGCAAGGCGAACAGGTCATCCAGCTTGGGCTGGACCGGTTTGGTCCGGCCGAGCAGCGTGTCGAGAAAGCCCACGAGCCGTCCTTACCCGGCCCGGCGGTTGAGCTGCTGCTGCACCTTGTCGAGCTCGGCCAGCCGGCGCTCGAGCGTGGGGTGGGTGGAGAAGATCGTGGACATGCTCGCCTTGGCGCTCAGGTTCATCGCGGGCGCGAAGAAGAAGGCGTTCAGCGGCTCGGCCGTGCGCAGGTCCTTGGTCGGGATCCTGGCCATGTCCCCCGTGACCTTGATCAGCGCGCTCTTCAGCGCGCTCGGCTGGCCGGTGAGCAGCGCGCCGCTGCGGTCCGCGGCCAGCTCGCGGTAGCGGGAGAGCACCCGGATCAGCAGGAAGCTGATCGCGTAGACCACGATGCTCACCGCCATCAGCGCGAACATGATGAGCGCGGCGTTCTGGCCGCCGCTGTTGCGGCTGCGGCCGCCGCCGAACAGCTCGCCGTAGAAGGCGACCCTGATCAGCAGTGCGGCGATGATGGCCAGGAACGACGCGGCGGTCATCACCTGAACGTCCTTGTGCGCCACATGCGACAGCTCGTGCGCGATGACACCCTCAAGCTCCGCGTCGTCCAGCTTGTTCATCAGGCTGGTGGTCACGCAGAGCACCGCGTGGTCGGCGTTGCGGCCGGTCGCGAAGGCGTTCGGCAACCGCGTGTCGGCGATCGCCACCCGCGGCTTGGGCATGTCAGCCAGCGCGCACAGCCGGTCCACGATGCCGTGCAGTCGTGGCGCCTGCTGCGGGGTGACCTCTACCGCGCCCGCCGTGCGGAGCGCGATCTTGTCCGAGTAAAACAGCGACCCGATGGCGAAACCGCCGCCAAGGACCACCGCGAACAGCACGATCGCGGCGTCGGACGCGTGGTAAGCGGCCCCGATGCCGATGATCGCGGCGACGAACGCGACAAACACCAGCCCGAGCAGGAACATGGTCGCGGTCATCCGCCACGTCAGTCCCCGGTCGGGTGCATACCTGGTACGCGCCGCCATGGCGCCACCTCCGTTCGGCCCACGACTGGTCTTACCAGGCCGGAGCCAGCAGCATTATGTAGCTGAAATCTATATGTAGAACGCTGGACCCTGGCCGAACGTTACCCGCAAGTATGCTCTAAGCCTGAAAGTCTGCTCTAGGCCCCACGACCTGCGTCCCGGGATCGTCAGCCCGGAATGAGGCCTTCGTCCGTGAGCAGCCTGCGCACCTCATCCATGCTCGAGTCCTGGTGCGGAAGGATCAGGTCCGACGGCTCCAGAGTATCCGGGGGTAGCGGTGAACCTTGCGCGCGAACTTGGGCCAGCAGGCCGGTCAGCGCGGCCTCGAAAGCCGGCTCGTCACCGCGCTCGACGGCGGTTTCAAGCTCGGTGTCCAGGTGATTCAGCCCAGGCGTGGCGTTGTCGTCGACCCGGAACTGGCCCTCGCCAAGGATCCTGACGATCACGGCCCCTCACCCTCCTGCGGCTGATCGTTCGCGCTGGGCAGATCCGACACCGGGATCCCGGCGGCCTGCGCGGCTTGCTGGGGCGCGGCTTGCTGAGGCGGGGCTTGCTGAGGCGGGGCTTGCTGAGCCGGGGCGGGCGGAGCGTACGGAGCGGACTGAGCCTGGCTCTGCCCCTGGCCCCCGTCGCCGTTGGAGCCACCCTCGAGCTGCTTCGGCGCGTTGGCGGCGATCTCGCCCCTGAGCCTGCGTAGCTCGCTTTCGACGTCGCTGTTCGCGCTCAGCTGATCTAGCTCGGCCTGGATGTCGTCGCGCCGACCGCCCACGTCGTCCAGCGCGCCCGAGGCCATCAGCTCGTCGATCGCGCCGGCCCGTGCCTGCATCTGGGCGGTCTTGTCCTCGGCGCGCTGGATCGCCATGCCGACGTCGCCCATCTCCTCGGAGATGCCGGAGAACGCCTCGTTGATCCTGGTCTGCGCCTCGGCCGCGGTGTAGGTGGCCTTGATGGTCTCCTTCCTGGTGCGGAAGGCGTCAACCTTGGCCTGCAACCGCTGCGAGGCAACGGTCAGCTTCTCCTCTTCGGCCTGCAGCTGGGCGTACTGCGCCTGCAAGTCGTTCAGCTGGTTCTGCGCGGACGACTTGCGCGTGAGTGCATCCCTGGCCAGGTCCTCGCGCCCCAGCCCGAGGGCTTTGCGCGCCTGGTCATCGAGCTTATTCGCCTGCTGCTGCAGCTGGTTCATCTGCAGCTCGACGCGCTTGCGCGAGGTGGCGACGTCCGCGACACCGCGGCGGACCTTCGTCAGCAACTCCAGCTGCCGCTGGTAGGAATAGTCAAGGGTCTCACGAGGGTCTTCCATCTTGTCCAGGGCCTTGTTGGCCTTGGCCTTGAAGACAAGCTGTACTCGCTTCATCACGCCCATACGCGCGGCCGTCCCCTTCATTAACATCTTTGGCCGCCACCAGGCCGCGCGACCGGGCCGATGAGGCCGGCACCCGGCTAGACGGCGGACGAGCCCGTGCGACTAGTCGCATTCCACCCTACGCGGTCACCCGCATGCGAGCTACCACGTCCCCGTAGGCGTAAGGGGCGCAGTTTTTCTTTCTCGCCGGGTAAGCTAGCGCTCCGTCCCGGTAGGCGCAGCGCGCACCATTTCGTGCTGGGCTCTAAGCTATGCGCGTGTTCCGACGCCGTAGCGCCGGGGCGACGGACGGCACGGCCCAGGATTCCCCGGGCGCGCAGAGCCCGGACGCACCGGCCGACAATAAGACAGCCGACAATAAGACTGGCCGCTCCGCCGCCGAGGCGGCCAAGGGACGGCCCACCCCCAAGCGCAGCGTGGCCGAGGCCAAGCGGCGCCAGCCGATCACCGGGTCGCGCGCGCCGGCCGCGCCGCGTACTCCCGAGGATAAAGCCAAGGCCCGCGCCAACCGGACCACCAAGTACGAGGCGATGAAGCGCGGTGAGGCCTGGGCGCTCAACCCGCGCGACCGCGGTCCCACCCGCGCGCTCGCCCGCGACTTCGTGGACTCCAAGCGCCGGATCAGCGAGTACTACATGTACGTGCTCGTGGTCCTGCTCGCCGCGGTGTTCCTGCGGAACAGCAAAACGCAGGAGATCATCTCCCCGCTGGTGCTGGTGCTTGTCGTCGTCATCCTCATCGACGCCTTCCTGATCCGCCGCAGCCTGACCAAGCTGATCGCCGAGCGACTGCCCGGCGAGTCGGCTAGGGGCCTGACCTTGTACGCGGTGATGCGGGCACTGCAGATAAGGCGGTTCCGGGTACCGGCCCCGCGAGTCCAGCCCGGCCAGAAGTTCTAAAGTAAGGGATCATGGAGCCGAGTCGCCGGCGGACTCTCGCGCCACGGATCCCTCGGGTTCGAACTTCATCAAGCGGTTTCTGACGGATGAGACGCTGAAGGCGGTGCAGCAACTCGAGCCGCTGGCTGCCGAAGCTGGCGTGCGGCTGGACCCCGGCCTGATGAGCAGGATCGACGAGGCGCTCGGCCAGGTGATCGTGCGCGAACCGGCTCGTACCGCCAGCCCGCCCTCTCGACCCTAGTCTTCCGGGCTCAGGCGCATCGGGCCGTACTCCGCCTTGCTGTCATCGAACAGCGTGACCTGATCCACGCCGGCTGCGAGCAGTGCACGCCAGTTCTCGCCTAGCCAGCTCTCCGCGTCACCCTGGCTGGCGAAGATGGCCTCTTGCAGGTCATCGGTGGTGATCGCGGTGCCATCCGCCTTCTCGTACCGCCAGGTCCAGGGCATCGGGTTATGGCCTCCCTCGTCGTGTGTGCTGAACGAGGGTAGCTCAGGGCGGGTAAGGCGCAGAACAAGATGGCCCAGACGGCCTTGCCGCGGCCGGTGACCGGGCTCCAGCCCCAGACATCGCTGAGCGCGTCCACCATCTGCAGGCCGCGGCCGGCCTCTTCGTTCCGGTCCGGCGCCCTGAGCACAGGCGCGGTATCGGAGGGGTCGAGCACCGCACACATGACCTCACCGGTCCTGCGCAGCAGCCGCAGGCCGAGGGGCTGCCCGGATCCTATGCACCGAGCGGCGTGAAACACCGCGTTGGCCACGAATTCGCCGACGATGGCTTCCGCGTCATCCGCCAGCGAGGCCAGGCCCCAGTCCTTCAGCGTGTTCCTGGTGAATTTCCTGGCGGTCCGACCGGACTGGGCACCGGCGCTGAGGGGGCATGCCGCCACTGCAGGTGAATCCCACCAGTCGGATGGCATCCGGACCACGCGAGGGCGTCCTGGGGCGGAAGGCAGCTTCGCGTTCAAGTCAAGCGGGCGACGCACGGCAGGATCGACCTTCGTCCGTGTCGGCAACCCTACTTGGCTCAAGCCCATCGCGACCCCGCGAAGCGTTATGTGACAATCCGACTGATTGACGCAACCTCATCCTGCCCGAAATTACGCGGTCGGTGCAAGCCCAAATGCACGTTCATTTGTAATGTGCAGCTCACAGCGGTGCAGGTCATAAAGTCTTCAACCGAACGTCCTGCCTAGAGTCTGTCTCACCGGGCGAGACGTCCGGCCGCTAGCGGAACTTGCTCTTCCGAGCACTGAAAGTAGCCGACGGCGCTCCTTCCGGGTTGGCGTCCTCGGGCTGCGGCTGCGGGCCGCCGGGCACTATGGTGGACGTGGCTTGCCCCCTTTACGATTCCCGCTCGGCCTGGCTGGGAGCCGCTGATGCTTGTCGCAGGCGTCGATTCGTCCACTCAGTCCACCAAGGTCCTGCTCTGCCAGGCCGACGACGGCGCCGTCGTCGGGCAGGCCAGCGCACCGCATCCGGACGGCACCGAGTGCGACCCGGAACTGTGGTGGGATGCCCTGGTCAAGGCGGGGGCCGGGCTCCTCGACCGCGCGGACGCGATCGGGGTGGCCGCGCAGCAGCACGGCATGGTGGTCATAGACGAGACCGGCCAGGTGATCAGGCCCGCCCTACTCTGGAACGACGTCCGGTCCGCGCCGCAGGCCCGGGAGCTCATCACCGAACTGGGGGGCCCGCGGCAGTGGGCGCGGCAGACCGGGAGCGTCCCGACCGCCTCCTTCACGGTCACCAAGCTGCGCTGGCTAGCGGAGCACGAACCGGAGGCCGCCACCAGGACTGCCCAGGTGCTGCTCCCGCACGACTGGCTGACCTGGCGGCTGGCGGACCGCCTCGCTGAGCCGACGACCGATCGCGGCGACGCCTCGGGCACCGGCTACTTCTCCCCCGCCACCGGCCGCTGGCGGCCCGAGCTGGCGCAAGCCGCCCTCGGCCGGCCGGTCGGGCTGCCACGGCTGGCCGCCCCGGCCGAGGTCGTGGCCAGTACCCCGGACGGCGCGGTGCTTTCCGCGGGAACCGGGGACAACATGGGCGCCGCGCTCGGCCTTGGCCTGGACCCAGGCGAAGTCGTCGTCTCGATCGGCACCTCGGGCACCGCGTACGCGGTCGCCGACCAGGCCACAGCCGACGAGACCGGGGCGGTGGCCGGCTTCGCCGATGCCACCGGGTGCTTCCTGCCGCTGGTGGCCACGATCAACGCGTCCCGGGTGCTGACCGTCACCGCCCGCATGCTGGGTACCGACGTCCAGGGCCTGGACCGGCTTGCGCTGGCCGCGCCCGCCGGGGCGCAGGGCCTGACGCTGCTGCCCTATCTCGATGGCGAGCGGTCCCCGAACCGGCCGGACGCCCACGGGGTACTGCGCGGGCTGACCAGCAGTAACACCACGCCAGAGAATCTTGCCCGGGCCGCAGTCGAGGCCGTGCTCTGCTCCCTGGCGGACGCCATCGGCAACCTGGCCGACTCCGGGATCACCGCCCGGCGGGTGATCCTCATCGGCGGCGCCGCCCGGTCGCCGGCCGTCCGCGAGATCGCCCCGTCGATCTTCGGCATACCCGTGACCGTGCCAGAACCGGCCGAGTACGTGGCGCTCGGCGCCGCCCGGCAGGCCGCCTGGGCCGCGAGCGGCGCGGCCGAGCCGCCATCGTGGCCGCTGGCGGGGACCAGCGCGGAGTACACCGCGGAGCCGGTCCCGCTGATCCGTGAGCGGTACGCCGCCCTCAGGGACGCGACGGTGAGCTGGGACGGGTGAGACCGGTGAAATCTGGCCAGGTGAGAGTATGGATTCCTCAGTGATACGACAGGAAAGGACCGGCCCGTGAGCACGGAGTACGCTCCCTCGCGCGAGGACCACTTCTCGTTTGGCATCTGGACAGTCGGATGGCAGGGCGTCGACGTCTTCGGCAGCGCCGTCCGGCCGCCCATGCCCGCCGAACGCGCCGTGTACAAGCTGGCGGAACTCGGCGCCTACGGCGTGAACTTCCACGACAACGACGTGTTCGCCTTCGACGCCTCGGCCGCGGAACGCGATGAGCGCATTGGCGCGTTTCGCAAGGCGCTCGCCGAGACCGGGCTAGTCGTGACGACGGCTACCACCAACCTGTTCGGCCACCCGATGTTCAAGGACGGCGCGTTCACCGCCAACGAACGGGAAATCCGGCGCTTCGCCCTGGCCAAGGTCATGCGCAACCTGGACCTTGCGGCGGATCTCGGCGCGAAGACCTACATCTTCTGGGGCGGCCGCGAAGGCGCCGAGTCGGGCGCCGCCAAGGACATCCGCGCCGCCCTTGACCGGTACGCCGAGGGACTGAACCTGCTCTGCGAATACGTCCAGGAGCAGGGCTATGACATCCGGTTCGCGATCGAGCCGAAGCCGAACGAGCCGCGCGGCGACATCCTGCTGCCTACCGTGGGGAACGCGCTGGCGTTCATCAACTCACTCGAGCGACCCGAGATGGTCGGGGTCAATCCGGAAATCGGCCACGAGGAGATGGCCGGGCTGAACTACGCACACAGCATCGCCCAGGCGATGTGGCACGGCAAGCTATTCCACATCGACCTGAACGGGCAGCACGGACCGCGGTTCGACCAGGATCTGCGATTCGGGGCCGGCAACGTGCGCGGCGCGTTCTGGGTGGTCGACACGCTGCTGGCGGGCGGATACGACGGGCCGGTGCACTTCGACTACAAGCCGCCGCGCACCGAGGACGACGAGGGCGTCTGGGTGTCGGCCGCGGCGTGCATGCGCAACTACCTGATCCTGCGGGCGAAGGCACGGGCGTTCCGGGCCGACCCGGAGGTGATCGAGGCGTTGCGGGCCTCCGGGGTCGACCAGCTCTCCACCCCGACGCTCGACCCCGGCGAGACCTGGCGCGACGTGCGCGAGGCCACCGCCGACATCGACGCCCTGGCGGCCCGCGGCCTAGCCTACGAGCACCTAGACCAGCTCGCCCTAAACCACCTGTTCGGCGTCCGCTGAGTCCCGGTGATTTGGAGTCGGTGGCCCCCCGTACACGTTCTTACGTGTACGGGGGGCCACCGACTCAATAAGGGCGAGTTACAGGGCGCGGCGGATGCGGCGGATGATGCGGCGGAGCTGGGTGATCCGGGCGGTTCGCCTGGCTGACAGCAGCAGCGATCAGGGACGGGCGGGCCAGACCGATTAGGTCGCGGCCTGGTTCCCTTCGGGAACCGTGCTGGCCTGCGCGTCCGGGCTGGCCTGCGCGTCCGGGCTGGCCTGCGCGTCCGGGCTGGCCTGCGCGTCCGTGCTGGCCTGCCCGTCAGCACTGGCCTGCGCGTCGGCTCGGGCCGCGCGGCCCTCGACGTAGACGCGCATCATCCGGCGCTGCGACCGGACCTGGAAGATGACGATCACGACGACCAGCCCGATCGAGATCCACAGGCCGTAGTGCGAGATGGTCTGCGCCACCACGACCGCGCGATGGCCGAGCTCGTAGCCGAGGCCGACCAGCATGCCCGCCCACAGCAGCGAGCCGATGACGTCCAGGATGATGAACGTGACCAGCCGCATCCCGGCCCAGCCGGCGATGACGTAGATGATCGCGTTGGGGATGGGCAGGAACTGGCTGACCAGGACGGCAGGCCAGGTGAACTTGCGGCCCCAGCGCTGTACCCGGCCCATGTACTTGGCGCCGCGGTTGCGCTTGCCGGACAGCAGCGCGATGATGCGCTCGCCCCACAGCCGGCCCGCCCACCAGTAAAGCGGATCGAACTTCATCAGCCCGGGCACGGCGGCCAGCAGCGCCACGACCAGCGACCCGTGCCCGATCCGGGCGAACGCCGCGGCGGCGACGATCGCCTCGGTGCTTCCGTTCAGCAACTCGCTCAGCACCGGATGGGTGCCGAGCAGTTCAGCACGGAACGGCAGCATCACGTAGTAGAAGATCCCGCTGAGCATGATGCCTGCCCAGCACAAGATGTCAGCCCGGCCGGGCTTACCGGACCACGGGATCCGCGGATCATCCCACGGTTCCGGCTTCTGCCCGGTTAGCAGCCGCTTGGTCTCGGTTTCCGCTACGTCTCCGGCCACCAGGGCTGCTTCGGCCGCAGCCTGTTCATCCACCAAGACACGTTATAACGAATCACGACTGCTTTTATCTTTTGACCAAACGGGCCGTGGTGGCAGCCAGAAGTCTCCGCCTCCCCGGCCCGGGCCGTTATGCGCCATGATGGCCCTCGTGACCGACGATCCGTATGCCGCCGCGGCGACCAGCGCCGCCCGCCTCACCGACCAGACCGGACCACATGACGTGGCGGTCGTTCTCGGCTCGGGCTGGACGCCCGCCGCCGACGTGATCGGCACCACGGAGGCGGAGATCCCGCTAGCCGAACTCGGCGGGTTTCCCGGGCCGACGGTGCCGGGTCACTCCCCCGTGGTGCGCTCGGTCGTCGCGGGGCCGCTGCGGGTCCTGGTGTTCCTCGGCCGGGTGCATATGTACGAGGGGCTTTCGCCGGCCGCCGTCGTGCACGGCGTGCGCACGGCGGTATCGGCGGGCTGCCGGACCGTGGTGCTGACCAACGCGGCGGGCGGGATCCGGGCCGGGCTCAGCGTCGGGCAGCCGGTGCTGATCAGCGACCACCTCAACCTGACCGGCGCGTCACCGCTGGCCGGGCCCGCGCCGTCGGCCGGCCAGCGCTTCGTGGACCTGACCGACCTGTACTCGGCCCGGCTGCGGGCGCTGGCCCGGGACGCCGACCCGAGCCTGACCGAGGGGGTCTACGCGATGCTGCCCGGTCCGCACTACGAGACCCCGGCCGAGATCACCATGCTGGCCAGGCTCGGCGCCGACCTGGTCGGCATGTCGACCGGTTTGGAGGCGATTGCGGCCCGCCAGCTAGGGGCCGAAGTGCTCGGCATCTCGCTGGTCACGAACCTGGCCGCGGGCCTGGCCGGGCACGGCCTGTCCCACGCCGAGGTCATCGAGGCCGGCCAGGCCTCCGCCAGCCGGATGGGCAAGCTGCTGGCCGGGATCCTGCCCCGGGTCTAAGCTCGCCAGCGCGTGGTCAGCGAGCGGGGCGTGATGATCGGTGTCGTCCAGCGGGTCGGCGTGAACCAACGCGGCCGTGAGCCTGGGCACCGCGTGAATCAGCGCGTGTTCGGCCCTGACCGCGATGTCGTGCGCCTGGACGACCGAGCCGCGCGGATCGACACCGATCTCGCACTCGGCCCGGAGCGCGTGGCCGATCCAGCGCAGCCGCACTTGGCCGACGTCCAGCACGCCGGGGGTGGCGCGCAGGATCGCCTCGACCTTCTCGGTCAGGGCCGGGTCCACGCCGTCCATCAGCCGGCGGCCGACCTCGCGGGCCGCCTGCCATCCCACCGCCAGGATCGCCACCGTGATGAGCAGGCCCACGACCGGGTCGGCCCAGGTCCAGCCGATCGCCACCCCGCCCGCTCCGACGAGCACGGCCAGCGAGGTATAGCCGTCGGTGCGGGCGTGCAGGCCGTCGGCGACCAGCGCGGCGGAGCCGATCCGGCGCCCGGTCCTGATGCGGTAGCGGGCCACCACCTCGTTGCCGGCGAACCCGAGCGCGGCCGCGACCGCGACCGCGATCAGGTGGGTCACCGGGTGCGGGTGCAGCAGCCGGCTGACCGCGACGAATGCCGCCGCGGCGGAGGACAGCACGATCACCCCGACGATCGCGACACCGGCCAGGTCCTCGGCCCGCCCGTAACCATAGGTGTAGCGGCGGGTGGGACGACGCCGCACGAGCACGAACGCGATGCCGAGAGGCACCGCGGTCAGCGCGTCGGCCGAGTTATGCAGCGCGTCGCCGAGCAGCGCGACCGAGCCGGACAGCGCGACCACCACCGCCTGCGCGCATGCCGTCGCGCCGAGCACGGCCAGCGAGATCCACAGCGTCCGCATGCCTTCGGCCGAGCCCTGCAGGACCTCGTCGGCCCCGCTGTCGTGCGAATGCGAATGCAGTCCGACCGCGTGCCGGACACGCGCCCACGGGCTCCCGCCCCCGTGCTCATGCCCGTGGGCATGTTCGTGACCGTGATCGTGCTCGTGGTCAGGCCCATGATCGTGTTCGTGCCCGCGGCTGGCCGGGTGCTGCTGGTCCCTCATCTACCCAGGATGACCCGGAAAGCGCCTTGCAGCACCTCGACACCAGCCAGCCTCGCGCGGCTGCAAAAGCCTCGCAGGCCGAGACCGCTTCCGTGGGCCCGGTGAGGATAATAATTCGCGGAGGACCTGAAGATGGATGACATGGACCGGCTGGCGGTGCCGGAGACGGCGGCGCGGATGGTCGCGGTGGCGACCGCCTTGCTGGCGGCGCTGACCGTGGCGCAGCGGGAGAAGGCGTGCTTCGCCTTCGGCGACGGGCGGCGCGACTGGTCGTTCGCGCCCGCGCGGTACCGCCGTGGCCTGCCCATCGGCGCGCTCGACGACGGCCAGCGCAGGCTCGCGCATGAGCTGATCGTGACCGGCACGAGCCTGCCGGGGTACGCGAAGGTCGTCTCGGTGATGGCCATGGAACACGTGCTGCGGGCGCTTACCCCGGCCGCCGCCGACCTGTTCGACCCCGAGCGGTATTGCTTCAAGGTGTTCGGTGAGCCGGGCACGAACGCGTGGGGATGGCAGTTCGCCGGGCATCACGTATCGCTTAACTTCACGGTCGTCGGCGGCCGTTACATCTCGCCCACCCCGTTCCTGCTGGGGGCCGAGCCGGCCAGTTACGGGATACTGGCCCCGCTGGCCGATGATGAGGACCTCGGGTTCCGTCTGGTGCACTCGCTCGACGCCGCCCAGCGGCAGGCCGCGATCATCTGGCACCGCTCGCCACCCGACTTCGCCACCCGGATGGTTTCCAGGATCGGGGACACCGAGCGGCCTGATCCGGTGTTCGGGCCGGAGCCGGACTACCGGCTCAGCGAGGACGAACGCGACATCCTCAGCTACGTCCGGGCCAGCCCCAAGGGCCTGTCCGCCGGCCGGCTGAACCTGCGCCAGCTTGACGAGCTAGCCGCCATCGTCGGGGCATTCGCGCGGCGGCTGCCGGACGAGATGGCAGGGGTCCGGATGCGCGAGCTCGAACGCGCCGGGCTGGACAACCTCACCTTCGTCTGGGCGGGCGGCACCGAACCCGGGGAGCGGCATTATTTCCGCGTCCAGGGGCCGACGCTGCTTATCGAGCACGACAACACCCAGGCGAACGGCAACCACATTCACTCGGTGTGGCGGAACCCGGCCGATGATTTCGGCGACGACGTGCTGGCCGAGCACTACCGCCTGCATCACCAGGGCTAACGTTCTGGCCGGGGGTACGGCGCGGCGCGGTAGCCAGTTGTGCGGTCCTTGCCGTGACCTTAGCATCCGGCACGGTCACTGACAGTGGCCGATGGCCGGCTGGCCTTGCCGATTCCGCGGTCGTGCTGGTTGTCTGGGTGCATCGGCAAGGGGAGGCTGATCATGGCTGAGGCCGCGCAGGACCGGTTGCGCATCGTGGATCCGGCTACCAACCCGTACTTGTCCGGCCGTTACGCCCCGGTCGACCGGGAGACCGATGCCGACGACTTGCAGGTCGAGGGGACTCTGCCTGCGGATATCGACGGCGTGTTCATGCGCAACGGCCCCAATCCCAAGTTCCCGCCCCTGGGCAGCTACAGCTACCCGCTGGAGGGGGACGGCATGATCCACGCGGTGTGGATCGGCGGGGGGAAGGCCCGCTACCGTAACCGGTGGGTCTGGACGAATGGGCTGCGGGCTGAGCAGCGGGCCGGCCGTGCGCTGTACGGGGGGATCATGACCCCGGCGTTCGTCGACCAGGGACTGCTCGGGCCCGACCCGGATCCTGGCTGGCCGATCAAGCTGGACGCGTTCATCAATATCGTCCGCCACGCCGACCGCTACCTCGCGCTGGAGGAAGGCACCCCGCCGTATGAGGTCAGCCCGGAGCTGGAGACGACCGGCCGGTTCGACTTCGGCGGCGGGCTCCCTCTGGGGATGTGCGCCCACCCGCGCATCGACCCCGCCACCGGCGAGATGGTGGTGTTCCGGTACGACGTTTCCGAGCCGTATCTGACCTGGGCCGTCGTCGGCCAGGATGGTTCACTGACCCGCCCGCCCGCCGAGGTGCCCGGCATCGGCCAGGCTTTCATGATCCACGATTTCACGATCACCGAGCACTACGTGCTGTTCGTGATCGGCCCGGCCATCTTGGACGTGAACGCGATGCTGACCGGCGGCAGCATCCTGAACTGGCGGCCTGACCTGGGCACCAAGATCGCGCTGGTGCCGCGCTCCGGGGACGGCCCGGTCAGCTTCGCCGAACTCGAGCCGTTCTGGGTCTGGCATTTCGCCAACGCCTACGAGGACGGCGACCGGGTGGTGGCCGACTTCCCGGGGTGGAGCGCGCTGTCGCTCGCTGCCGGGGACAGGCGAGCGGCGGACGGCCAGCGCGCCCCGGTCCGCGGCCGGCTATCCCGGGTCTCGATCGACCCTGCCCGCGGTGCCGCGACCGTGACTCACGTCAGCGACCATCCCAGCGAGTTCCCGCGCATCGACGACCGGCTGACCGGCCGGCGTCACCAGTACCTGACCGTGGGCGCAGCATCCGGCCAGCATGACCTCGCCAGGGGCGAGCATGACCGCCTGCTTCGCTGGGACATGTCCACCGGCCATAGCGAGATGTGGGACACCGACGCGTCGATCGGCGAGGTGGTCTTCGTGCCCCGCGACGGTGCTGCCGGGGAACTGGATGGCTACTACATGACCCTGGCCAGGTCCGTGCCTGACGACCGCTCGTGGCTGTACATCTGGGACGCTGCCGACTTCCCCAGCCCGCCCAGAGCCAAGGTCGCGATCCCGGCCACGGTCCCCAACGGCCTGCACGCCAACTGGTTCTCACGCCGCCGGTAACTAGTCAGATCCGATCACTGGTCGGGGGCAGCCCCGTTGTGGCGACGCAGCATCGGGACGCAGGCCTGGGTCACCACCAGGTTGATATCGCTGATCTCGCGTACCCGCTCTAGTTTGCCAAACTAATTCGTGAGGATATAATTTTCGCCAGCCGTTCGTGTCATATGCCCTTATGCGCCCGCGCTCCACTCGGCGTATTCCAGGGCGCTCACAGCCCGGTCGGCAGCATTCGGCACCAGGTGCCTGTAAATGGCATAGGTGACATTGATGTCCTTGTGACCGACCCACTGAGCTACGTCGGTGATCGGGACACACCCCGTACTCGGCGCATATCGGCACCGCGCCCGCGATCCAGGACAAACGCCAGGCCGTCCCGAACGCCGCCCGCGCCGCGAACCGCGGCGCTTCGCCCGCCGCCCCCCAGGATGCCCGTCGCGGCCTGGATCAACAAGCCGGTCACCAACAGCGACATTACGCAGCATCCACCCAGCGAGGCAGCTTAGGGAACAGCAGAAACCTGTGTCTCATTTGACTTGACACGTACCGGACCGACGGCTAGCTCTGCGTCGCCGGATTCAGGCATTTGGCGCTAATGCGCGAAAACCCCTATCGCCTGGCTCGTTATGCGGCACTATGCGTGGTGAACCTACCGAGAGCGCAATCGTCCGCGCAGTGGCCTGGCTGGGTCAGGCGGCCGCGCGCATCACTTTCTGAGAGCGCGTCACATCCTGAGAGGCTGCGATGGCTCAGCACACTCGCTCGGGCAAGAGCCCGGTTACCTGGGGTGCTGTCACGGTCCTGCTTGCCGTCGCGATTATGGGCACGCTGTGGGTCCCCCTCTACGCGCGCTCCATGCCGGAGCTAGGTAACTTTCCCTTCTTTTACTGGTATCAGCTCATTTGGGTACCGCTGACCGCCGCCATACTTTGGGTCTGCTACCTGCTGCTAAGGACCAAGCCGACCCCGCACGCGGGGCCAGGAGATGGCAGAGGTGCGCGGAAGTGAACCACCTGAATACGGTCACGCTCATTATCGTCCTCGCATCGTTCCTGGTCGTTACGTTTATCGGCTTCGCCTCAGCCAGATGGCGGCCGGCTGAGGACCTGATGCAGCTGAACGAGTGGGGTCTGGCCGGCCGGGGGTTCGGGACCTTTGTCAGCTGGTTCCTGCTCGGCGGCGACATCTACACCGCTTACACCTTCATCGCCGTGCCGGCGCTGGTCTACGCCACCGGGGCCGCCGGGTTCTACGCGCTGGCGTACACGATCATGGTCTTCCCGATCGTGTTCATCTTCGGGCCGCGGCTCTGGTCGGTCGCCCGCGCGCGTGGCTACGTCACCCCCGGCGAGTTCGTCCGGGGACGGCACGGCTCGCAGGGGCTCGGGCTCGCGGTGGCGGCGACCGGGATCTTGGCCACCATGCCCTATATCGCGCTACAACTCGTGGGCATCGAGTCGGTGCTGACCGTGATGGGAATCGGCAGCGCCTCAGGCAATGCCTTCATCAGGGACCTGCCGCTGATCATCGCTTTTGGTGTCGTGGCGGCTTACACCTATCTGGCTGGACTCCGCGCGCCGGCCCTGATCGCATTCGTCAAGGACATCTTCATCTACCTGACGGTCATCGTCGCGATCATCTACATCCCGGGCCGGCTGGGCGGCTGGGGGCATATCTTCGGCACCGCCTCGGCGCACCTGGAAAAGGTTAATCCGGCGACCGGCAAGCCGTTCGGCAGCATCGTCGTGATGCCGGCCGGGGAATGGGCCTACGCCACCCTGGCGCTCGGCTCCGCGCTGGCCCTGTTCGTTTACCCGCACGCCACCACTGGGGTGTTCGCTGCCAAGCGACGCGACGTGATCAGGCGCAACGCGGCCATGCTGCCCGCCTATACACTCGTACTCGGCCTGATCGCGCTATTCGGCTACATGGCACGGTCAGTGCCGGCCGTGAACGCCGACGTCAAGGCGAGTGGCGGCAACGCCCAGCTGTCCGTGCCGCTGTTGTTCGCGCACATGTTCCCTAGCTGGTTCGCGGGGATTGCTGACTCGGCGATCGTCATCGGCGCGCTCGTGCCCGCCGCTGTCATGTCGATTGCCGCGGCGAACCTGTTTACGCGCACCATTTACAAGGAGCTCTTCCGTCCCTACGCCACCCCTGCCGAGGAGACCCGGGTGGCGCGGCTGGCTTCGCTGCTGATGAAGGTCGGCGCGCTGGGCTTCGCGCTCGAGCTGAACAAGACGTTCTCGATCAACTTGCAGCTGCTCGGCGGAATCTGGATCCTGCAGACCTTCCCGGCGATCGTAATCGGCCTGTACACGCGCTGGTTCCATCGCATTGCGCTGATCATCGGCTGGGCCGCGGGAATGGCTTACGGCACGGTCCAGGCATACCGGACGTCCGGCGGTGGCCAGGCGCACTTCGGTGCCTCCGTGGCCCCGGTGTTCGGGCATTCTACCTACATCGCGGTCACTGCTCTGATCGTCAACTTGCTCGTCGCGGCCGTGCTCACCCTCGTCTTCCGCAAGATCGGTCTGCAGGACGGGTACGACGAGACCCGGCCTTCCGACTACCTGGCTGACCCCGTGACCGTGCCCGCCGCCGCACCCGGTCCCAGCAAGACGGAGCCGCCACCTGCCTCATGGAGCCCCCCGGAGGGTCCGCCCGCCTCGTGGAGCCCTCCGGAGCCTGCGCCTTCGTCACCTACACCATTGTTCACCGCAGCCACTTGGACCCTGCTGGTTGCCGCCGATCGCGGCTACTACGACAGGATGAAAATGGTGCGTGACTGGTCTGGCTCGGACGTAACCTTTCCGGCTCATACATCCAACCGGAGGATCCCGCTTGTCGGCAAGCAAATGCGGATCGGGCGCAGGAGCGCAGCCCGCGAACTTGAACCGGAGATCGATCTCGCTGACCCGCCGGTTGACCCGGGCATCAGCCGCCTGCATGCGACGCTGATCGCCGCCCCGGACGGCACCTGGTCGGTCCTGGACCCGGGCTCGGCCAACGGCACGCTCCTCAACGGCCGCCAGATCGCGACCGGGGACCTGATCACCCTGCGGGAGGGTGACCGGATCAACCTGGGCGCGTGGACCGTCATCACAGTGCACCGCGGCTAGGCCGCCCCCGGCAAGCGTCCACTAGGACATACATTCGAAAGTGACGTGTGAGGTAAACGTGATCCTGGAGATGCCCGGGTCTTGGCCGAGACCGCTCAGGTTCCGGCTGGGTGCCAGACCGTCTTGGTCTCCAGATAGGCGAGCATGCGCTCCAGGCCAGGGGGCAGAGCCCAGTCCTCGGCGCCGAGCCGGACGACGCGCTTGAGGTTCTCGGCCGCCGCGACGGCTAGGTCGTCGGCCAGCGCATCCGGCGCTCCGCACAGGTCTATGGCATTGACGTCCATGTGCGAGGCCAGCCAGGGCGCGATCTCGGCGGTACGGCCGGTCAGCACATTGATCACGCCACCGGGAACATCGGAGGTGGCGAGCACCTCGGACAGCGTCGCGGCGGGCAGCGGGAATCGCTCGCTGGCCAGCGCCACCACCGTGTTGCCGCTGACGACCGCGGGCGCGACCACCGATACGAAGCCAAGCAGGCTCGAGGCCTCCGGCGCGATCACCGCCACCACGCCCGTCGGCTCGGGCAGCGAGAAGTTGAAGTAGGGCCCGGCCACCGGATTGGTCGCGCCGCGCACCTGAGCGATCTTGTCCGCCCAGCCCGCGTACCACACCCAGCGGTCGATGGCCGCGTCCACCAGGGCATCGGCACGCCGCGGCCCCAGCCCCTCGGCCGCGCGCACTTCGGCGACGAACTGCGCCCGCCGGCCCTCGAGCAGCTCGGCGACCCGGTAGAGCACCTGGCCGCGGTTATAGGCGGTCGCCGCGGACCAGCCGGCGAACGCCTTGCGCGCGGCCGCGACGGCGTCCCGCGCATCCTTACGTGAGGCCATCGCCGCGTTGGCCGCGAAGCCGCCCTTGTGGTCGGTCACCAGGTAGGACCTTCCGCTTTCTGAGCGGGGGAAAGCCCCGCCGATGTAGAGCTTGTACGTCTTCCGCACGGCGATCCGGGCCCCGGCCAGTTCAGACATCCGCGGTTCAGACATCGAGATAAGCCTCCAGCCCGTGCCTGCCACCTTCCCGGCCATAACCGGATTCCTTATAACCGCCGAACGGTGACGTCGGATCGAACTTGTTGAACGTGTTGGCCCACACCACGCCGGCCCGCAGCCGGGAGGCCACCCACAAGATCAGCGATCCCTTGTCCGTCCAGATCCCGGCCGACAGCCCGTACGGCGTGTTGTTGGCCTTCTCCACCGCCTCGGCCGGGGTCCGGAACGTCAGCACGGACAGCACCGGCCCGAAGATCTCCTCCCGCGCGATGCGATGCGCCTGCGACACCCCAGTGAACACGGTCGGCGGGAACCAGAAGCCCTTCACCGGGAGATCGCACGGCGGTGACCACCGCTGCGCGCCCTCCGCCTCGCCGACCTGCGACAGCTCGCGGATCTTGGCCAGCTGGGCCGCGGAGTTGATCGCGCCCACGTCGGTATTCTTGTCCAGCGGGTCGCCCAGCCGCAGGGTTTCCAGCCGCCGCCGCAGCGCCGCCAGCACCTCGGAGTAGACGGACTCCTGCACCAGCAGCCGGGATCCGGCGCAGCACACGTGGCCCTGGTTGAAGAAGATGCCGTTCACGATCCCCTCGACGGCCTGGTCGACGGGCGCGTCCTCGAACACGATGTTGGCGGCCTTGCCGCCCAGCTCGAGGGTCAGCTTCTTGTGCGACGGGGCGCAGGCCCGGGCGATTTCCTTGCCGACCTCGGTGGAACCGGTGAACGCCACCTTGTCGATGCCGGGATGGGTCACCAGAGCGCGGCCGGTCTCCCCCGCGCCGGTGACGATGTTGACCACGCCCGGCGGCAGATCGGCTTGCTGGCAGATCTCGGCGAACGCCAGCGCGGTCAGCGGCGTCGTCTCGGCCGGCTTGAGGACCACGGTGTTGCCGCAGGCCAACGCCGGGGCGATCTTCCACGCCAGCATGAGCAGCGGGAAGTTCCACGGGATGACCTGGCCTGCCACGCCGAGCGGACGCGGCACGAGGCCATATCCCGCGTGCTCCAGCTTGTCGGCCCAGCCTGCATAGTAGAAAAAGTGCGCGGCGACGAGCGGGATGTCGACATCGCGTGATTCACGAATGGGCTTGCCGTTGTCGAGCGACTCGAGCACGGCGAGTTCACGAGCTCTTTCCTGAACGATCCTGGCGATACGGAATAGGTATTTGGCTCGCTCGGTCCCTGGCATGAGCGCCCAGGTGTGCTCGTAGGCCTTACGTGCGGCAGCGACCGCCCGGTCCACGTCAGCGGGACCAGCCTCGGTCACCTCGGCCAGCACCTCCTCGGTGGCCGGCGAGATGGTCTTGAACGCGCGGCCGTCGACGCCGGGGGTGAACTCGCCGCCGATGAAAAGGCCGTAGGACTCGCGCAGCGAAACGACGGCCCGCGACTCCGGGGCCGGTGCGTACTCGAACTTTCCCATGTCAGTCCAGGGTGGCATAAGGCAGGGCATCCTCTGCCCCTGATTGTGCCCCCGCTGGCGCCATCCCTCCACCACCATGACCACCACCTGCCCAGTCCTCGCCAGGCGCCCGGATAGCCGATCGCCTCGTTCCTGATCAGCGCGAGGCCGGCCAGGCTCGTGGCGCAGGCGTCCGTGATTCCACTTGATGGAAGGCTCATTGCCGCTGAGTTCCGCGGTCTGCCAACGTCAGGCGGACTTATGAACATCAGCCTGTTGACCGCATTAGCGGCATCGGCAGAGCCGCCCTGATGGAATCAAGCCGCTAAAGCAGCCCGTCGGCGGCCACGCCATCCGACCCACTATAAGGAGTCTCGATGCGGAATCCCGACGTAATCACCACCCGTGTAGGAATTGTCGGCGGCGGCCCCGCCGGGCTGTTGCTGTCGCACCTGCTGTCGAGATCCGGTATCGACAACGTCGTGGTCGAAAAGCGTGACCACGAGACCATCCGAAACACTCATCGGGCTGGCATCCTCGAACACGGCAGTGTCAGCATGCTCGTCGATTCCGGTGTCTCGGACCGGGTCCTGAAGGCCGGTTACAAGCACGAGGGCATCGACCTGCGATTCGGCGGCGAAAGCCACCGCATCGACTTCCAGGACCTGGTCGGGGAAGCCGTGTGGCTGTATCCTCAGAATGAGGTATTTGTCGACCTGGCCGCCGCACGTGAACGCGATGGCGGGGAAGTTCATTTCTCCGTATCCGACACTGAAGTCCTCGATCAGACAACCGACACCCCCAAGATCCGATTTAACGATGCCGAGGGCAACGCGAAAGAGATCCACGCCGAGATCCTTGTCGGCGCCGACGGGTCAGCCGGTATCTGCAAATGGTCCATACCCCAGGAATACCGCACCGACAACTTCGTCGAGTACCCCTTCGCCTGGTTCGGCATCTTGTGCGAAGCACCGCCCAGTGCAGAGGAACTGATCTACTGCAATTCCAGCCGCGGGTTCGCCCTGATCAGTCAAAGGGACGACCACACCCAGCGAATGTACTTCCAGTGCCCCTCGGACGAGGACGTCGATGGATGGACCGAGGAAATGATCTGGGATGAACTGCAGGCACGCGTCGACGGGCCGGACAGGTTCCAGCTCAAACGCGGCCACATCTTCGACAAGATGGTCCTCCGCTTCCGCAGCTACGTCTGTGAACCGCTGCGGTACGGCAACCTCTTCCTGGCCGGCGACGCCGGCCACACCGTTCCCCCCACCGGGGCCAAGGGGCTCAACCTGGCCTTCGCTGACGTCCGGGTCTTGTTTGAGGGCATCGAATCCTGGGCCTCGACCGGGAACCGGGAAGTCCTGGACTCCTACAGCGACCGGGCGCTGCAAAGGATCTGGAAGGCGCAGAACTTCTCCTACTGGATGACATCCATGCTGCACGAACGGTCGGATACCAACCCGTTCGAACAGAAGCGACAACTCGGCGAACTCAATGCCGTCGTCGATTCCCGCCACGGCTCCGCCTACCTCGCCGAGGCCTATACCGGATGGCCCGACACCTGACGACCACGCGGCAAGACCTTCAGGTCCGCTCAATCACACACCGATCAAAGACGGAAGTCGGACAACGCGACGAACCGCCTCTCGACACGAGCACACGTGGCTAGAAGATCGTTTACAGTTTTTACGCTGGTCCGATCTGCCCGGTGGCCGCCATGACTAGGCATCTTGGCTGGTCAGGGTTCTGCCTCCTCAGTCCAGGGTGAAGTAGTCGGGGCCGGAGTAGCGGCCGGTGGCGAGCTTGGTCCGCTGCATGAGCAGGTCGTTCAGCAGGCTGGAGGCGCCGAGGCGGAACCGGCGGAGATCGAGCCAGTCCTCGCCCGCCGTCTCGTTGACGAGGACTAGGTAGCGCAGGGCGTCCTTGGCGGTGCGGATACCGCCGGCCGCCTTGACGCCCACCTGGCGCCCGTGCGCGTCGCGGAAGTCGCGCACCGCCTCCAGCATGACCAGGGTCACCGGGAGCGTGGCGGCCGGGGTGACCTTGCCGGTCGAGGTCTTGATGAAGTCGGCGCCCGCCAGCATGGCCAGCCACGAAGCGCGTCGCACGTTGTCCAGCGTGACCAGCTCGCCGGTCTCCAGGATTACCTTGAGATGGGCGCCGTCGCTGGCCTGCTTGACGGCGATGATCTCGTCGAAGACCTGCTGGTAGCGCCCGGAGAGGAAGGCGCCCCGGTCGATCACCATGTCGACCTCGTCCGCGCCGGCCGCGACCGCAAACTTCACGTCAGCCAGCTTGACGTCCAGGCTGGCCCGGCCGCTGGGGAACGCGGTCGCCACGCTGGCCACGTGCACGCCGCTGCCGTTCAGCTCGGTCGCCGCGACGTGGGCCAGGTCGGGGTAGACGCAGACGGCGGCGACCATCGGCGCGGTCGGATCGGCCGGATCCGGGCGCTTGGCCTTGGCGCACAGCGCGCGCACCTTGCCCGGCGTGTCCTGGCCCTCGAGCGTGGTCAGGTCGATCATCGAGATGGCCGCGTCGAGTGCCCACAGCTTGGCCGTGGTCTTGATGGACCTGCTGGCCAGCGTGGCGGCTCGCGCCTCGGCTCCCACCCGGTCGACCCCAGGCAGCCCGTGCAGGAACCCCCGTAGTGAGGCGTCCGACCAGGTCGGCGCGTTAGCCGGCGCGCTCATCAGCGGCTCCCTCCGTCGGGACCATCGGTCACCATTCTGACCTACGGCCACGACAGGGTGGTCCGGCCGGCCCCTGTACGGCCGGACCACACGCTAGGAGTTGCTCAGAACCTCGTGCAGCCGGGCGGCGAAGGGTTCCGGGTGGCTGGCGAAGCCACCGTGAGCACCGGGGAACGGCACCGGCTCGATCCCGAGGCCGGCGGCCAGCGCGACCGCGGACCGGTAGGCGAGCTGATCAGGGGTCGACTCGTCACCGACGCCCACGACCACCCGGGCTGGGCTGGCCCGCAGCGTCTCGAGGTCCGGCGGGTAGTTGGTGATCACCGGGATCGTGTATCCGGCGAACAGTTCCAGGTTGCCCATCATCCGTTGCATCGCCTCGGGGTCCGGCTCGGCGCCAGGCTCAGGGCCGCCCAGGCCCACGCCCTCGCCGAACTTCTGCATGGCGGGGAACACGCCATCGCGCCGGTAGATGTCGCGGATCTCCTCGGTGAAGGTGCGCCAGTGCGCGGCATCCGGCAGCAACGCGGCTACCGGAGGTTCGTGTGCCACCAGCGCGCGCACCTGCTCCGGGTACCGCGCCACGAGATCCAGGCCGTAGCTGGCGCCGCCGCTCGAACCAAGAACGTAAGCGGGTTCCGACGTGACGGCGGCCAGCAGGCGGTACGCGTCGTCGGCGAACACGCTCACCGTCAGGTCGTCCTTCGGCCCTTCGGCCGTGCTCCTCGAATTGCCGCGGCAGTCACACGTCACGACCGTGTACCGGTCGGCCAGGGCGTCGGCGAGCGGCGCGAATCCGGCCGCGTCCATCGGGCCGCCGGGAATCATCAGCAGCACCGGGCCCGAGCCGCGCATCTCGTAATAGAGCGAGGCTCCGGGTACTTCCAGCGTCCTGGTCTGCATGTTTCCTCCTGCGCGTTGAGCCGTCTTGGTGATGGACGCGGCGGCCTGGAGGAATTCATCGGTGCTGGGCGACGAATCACCTCCAGATCGCGGCCTCAACCATACGGCCGAGGGCAATGAGCTGCTCGTCGCCGCCCGGCGGGCCGATGAGCTGCAGGGACGCGGGCAGCCCGGCCGGGCCGCCGGGAACGGGCAGGGACAGCGCGGGCAGACCGGCCAGGTTGGCCGGGACAGTGAGCACGATAAGCGACATGCCGCGCTCGCCGAGCAGCGGCGGCGGGCCCACCAGCGTCGGCAGGGCGAGGAACGGATGGTGGGTCAGCATCTGGCTGAACCACTCACGCACCGCCTGCCGGGTGCGGTTCGCGGCGGTCAGCTGATCATCAGTGATCGCGGCCGCCTCGGCCATGTTGCGTCGTATCGATGGACTGAGCTGGTCCAGCCGCGCCATCAGGTATGCGTTCGCCTGGTAGGCCTCCACGTCGATGATTACGTTCGCGGCGCGAACCGCGGCGCCGAGGTCGAGGCTGGTGACGTCAGCCACCCGCACGCCGGCGGCCGCGAGGGCAGCGTCAACCGCGGCATCGGCCTCCGGGGCAACCTCGGGCCGCATCCGGCCGACCGCGAGCTCGCAGGATCCGGCCGCAAAGCCCGGTTCGATCAGGCGCATGCCGAGTTCCACCGCGGCCACGTCCGCACCGAGCGGGCCCACGGTGTCCATCGAGGAGGCCAGCGGGTAGACACCGTCGACCGGCACCCGCCCCCAGGTGGTCTTCAAACCGACCACACCGCAGCAGGCGGCGGGGATCCGCACCGAGCCGCCGGTGTCGGTCCCGAGCCCGATGTCGGCCTCGCCGGTGGCCACGGCGACCGCCGAGCCGCTGGACGAGCCGCCGGGCAAGCGACGGGAGTCCAGGGGGTTCGGCGGCGTACCTGACCACGCATTCGTGCCGGCGGCGGACCAGCACAGCTCGGCCAGGTTGGTCTTGCCGATGATCCTGGCCCCTGAGCGCCGGGCCGCGGCCACCACGGCCGCGTCCTTGGCCGCCGGTTTCGCCTGCTCCGCGATCACCTGGCAGCCCACCGTGGTGGGCAGGCCCTCAACATCGATGCAGTCCTTGACCGCGAACCGCGGCCCGTCGCCCGGCGCGTCAAGCCGAACGATCCAGGTGGGATCCATGGGGCGATTGTCGCAGAGCCAAGAAGTCACGGATATTTCTCTTGCCGGTCACGGCGGCTGTGACGTCACGACCAGTCGATATCGCACCGTGTAATCATGAGGGTCGCGATCATCACCGAATCGTTCCCGCCTGACGTCAATGGCGTCGCGCACTGCGTGCTGCGCGTCGCCGAACTCCTCGCCCAATACGGTCACCACCCGCTTGTCATCGCTCCGCAACCGCCACGAGAGGGGGAGTGCGACACGTTCCCTTTCCCCGTGATCCGGGTGCCCGCGGCGCCGCTGCCCGGATACCCGAGCTTCCGGCTCGGACTGCCCAGCCACCGGGTGCGCGACGCGCTGGCCGAGCATCGGACCGAGGTGGTGCACCTGGCCAGCCCGGTCTGCCTAGGCGCCCACGGAGCCGCCGTGGCCGGCAGGCTGGGCCTGCCCACCGTCGCCGTGTACCAGACCGACCTGCCGGCCTACGCCCGCGCTTACCGGCTCGGCCGGCCCGGGGAGGCTTTCGCCTGGCGCTGGCTGCGCGGCATCCACAACAGCGCCGCGCGGACGCTGGCCCCGTCCACGGTCACCGCGGCCAGCCTGCATGCCCAGGGCATCGGCAACGTCTGGCTGTGGGGCCGCGGCGTGGACACCAGCCGCTTCGACCCGGCGCGGCGCAGCCCGGAACTGCGCGCCGCGCTAGCGCCGGGGCGCCCAGGACGAGCGGCAGAGGTGCTTGTCGGCTACGTGGGCCGGCTGGCCACCGAGAAACGCGTCGAGTGGCTGGCCGGGATCACCACGCTGGAGGGAGTGCGCCTGGTTATCGTGGGGGGCGGCCCGGCCGAGGCCATGCTTCGCCAGCACATACCGGCCGCCGTCTTCCTCGGCGAGCGGCACGGTGAGGAGCTGGCTGCCATCTACGCCAGCCTCGACGTGTTCGTGCATAGCGGGCCCTACGAGACGTTCGGGCAGACCCTGCAAGAGGCCGCCGCGAGCGGGCTGCCGGTGGTGGCTCCGGCCGCCGGCGGGCCGCTGGACCTGGTCGAGGACGGGGTGACCGGGTACCTGGTCCCGCCCGCAGACCCGGACGCGTTCACCTGCGCCGTGGCCCGGCTGGCCGCCGATCCGGCGCGGCGGGCGGCGTTCGGCGCGGCGGGACGGCGCAAGGTCCTCGGCCGGAGCTGGCCTGCCCTGACCGAGGAACTACTCGGGCACTACGCCGCGGTGCTCGGCCGCGCCAAGAAGGCGAAGGTCGCGACTTGATGAGGATCGTCAGGCTGGCCAACTTCGTCGCGCCGCGCTCGGGCGGCCTTCGTACCTCGCTCGCTGAACTCGGCGCGGGTTACCTGGCCGCGGGACACGAGCCGGTGCTGATCATTCCCGGGCGCCACCGCAGCGACCAGCAGAGCGCCCAGGGCCGGGTGATCACGCTGCGCGCGTTGCGGGTGCCGTTCACCGGCGGATACCGGGTGCTGTGGCGCCGCCGGCCGGTGGCCGCTCTGCTCTGCCAGCTGCAACCGGACTCCCTCGAGGTTTCGGACCGGGTCACGCTGCGCTGGACCGGCCGGTGGGCGCGCACGCATGGCGTGCCCGCCGTCATGGTGTCCCACGAAAGCCTGGTGGCCTTGTTCCGGCTTGTGCCGCTCGGCCGGGGACTTTCCCAGCGCATCGCCGACTGGCTCAACCGGCGCACCGCGCGCGGGTACCAGCGGATCATCTGCACCACCAGCTGGGCCGCCGTCGAGTTCGAGCGGATCGGGGCCCGCAACCTGATCCGCGTCCCGCTCGGCGTCGACCTGACCACGTTCAGGGCAGGGCTGTGCGCCGGGGCCGCAGGTGAGGTGCTGCTTGTACACTGCGGCCGGCTGTCCGCCGAAAAGAAGCCGCAACGTTCGCTGAACACGCTGGCCAGCTTGCGCGCGGACGGCGTGCCCGCCCGCTTGGTGGTGGCCGGGGACGGCCCGCTGCGCCCGCGCCTCGAGCGCCGGGCCGCGCGCGCCGGGCTGCCCGTCAGATTCGCTGGGTTCCTGCCGGGCCGAGCGGAGCTGGCCACGCTGCTCGGCGGCGCCGACGTCGCGATCGCCCCCGGGCCGGCGGAGACCTTCGGGCTCGCCGCGCTTGAGGCCCTGGCCTGCGGGACTCCGGTGGTGGTGAGCGCGGAGTCCGCGTTGCCTGAGGTTGTAGGTGAGGCTGGTGCCAGCGTGGCGGGTGAGGACCTGGCCCGGGGGGTGCACGCCGTGCTGGCCAGGCCTGAAACCAGCCGCCGGGCGGCGGCCCGGGCCCGCGCCGAGCACTACGGCTGGCCCGCCGCCGTGGAGGGGTTCCTGGCCGTGCACCGTGCTTGTTCGCAGCAGCGGGGGCCGGCATGACCGTGTTTACCGCGCTGGGGGACTCGATTACGGTCGGCATGGGTGACCCGGTGGGAGGGGGGTGGCGCGGGTGGGCGGCCTTGCTGGCCGACAGCCTGGACCAGCCCGAGCTATACAACCTGGCCACGCTGGGCGCACTGGCAGCGGACGTCGAGCGCCATCAGCTGCCAGCCGCCGTGGCGCTCGCGCCCGACGTCGCCAGCGTGATCGTCGGGATCAACGACACGCTGCGCGGCGACTTCGATCCGGAACGCACCGGCGCCTCCATCGGCCGCACGGTGGCGGCGCTGCGGGCCGCTGGCGCGGAAGTGCTTACCACGCGGCTTCCCGACCCGGGCCAGATGTTCGGGCTCCCGGGGGCGCTCGCCCGGCCGCTGGCCCGCCGGATGCGAGCGGTCAACGCGGCCGTGGATCAGGTGGCACTGCGTTACGGGACCGTGCACCTGGACGCCGCCCGGGATCCGGCTACCTACGAGCGCCGTCACTGGAGCGTGGACCGGCTGCACCCAAACGAGCGCGGACACCGCCTCATCGCGTGCCGCTTCCACGACCTGCTAGCTGCCTCGGGTTTCCCGGTCGGCGACGGTCCTGACCCCGAGCCGTCGAGCCCGCCGCCCACCCGGCTCGCGGAGTTCGGCTGGATGGCCACCAAGGGCACCGGCTGGCTGTTCCGACGCTCCCGGGACCTGGTGCCGGCGCTGGCGGCCCTGGCCGTACGGGAATGGCGAGCCGGCGAAAACGGTACGGAACCTGACGTTGCTCCCGAAACCGTCCCAACCTGAAGACCGTAAGAAGACCTTCAGGAAACTTGCGGCTTAGCCGGGGCTTACCCTTGGCTCCCCCGAAGGTTCGGAACCGATGATCTAAACGTAACGAAAGAACCTAGCCGCTGGATCGGGCGGCATTGAGTTGGGGGCGAAAGCCATGAGCCAGACCTACGACCCGAACAATCCTGAGCACTCCAGCCGACCGGAGGGCGGACAGAGCTACCCAAGTGGGCAGGCTTACCCCAGCGGACAGAGCTACCCAAGTGGGCAGGCTTACCCCAGCGGACAGAGCTACCCAAGTGGGCAGGCTTACCCCAGCGGACAGAGCTACCCCAGTGGGCAGGCTCATCCAAGCGGGCAGGGTTACGGAGCTGGTGGCTATGGAACTGGCGGCTATGGAACTGGCGGCTATGGCGCTGGCGGCTATGGCACGGGAGCGGGTTATGGCGGCGGACAGGGATATGGGGGCGGACCCGGGTTCGGCAGCGAGCCGCCGCCGCCGCCGAGGCGCCGGAGTCACAAGCGCGGGCTGACCATCACCGCTGCCGCTGCGCTCGTGGCGGGAGCCGCAGTGGGCGGGGTAATCGGCAGCACAAGCTCGGGTGCGTCGAGCACCGCCACCGCGACCTCCAAGACCGTGCTGTCCACCAGCCAGATCGCCGCCCGGGTGGACCCAGGCCTGGTTGACGTGGTGGCTACCGACGGCGACGAGCAGGCGACCTCGGAGGGCACGGGCATCGTGCTGACGTCGAACGGCGAGGTGCTGACCAACAACCACGTCATCAACGGCGCCACCGCCATCAAGGCTATCGACATCGGCAACGGCAAGACCTACACGGCGAAGGTCGTCGGGTACACCGCCACCCAGGACGTCGCGGTGATCCAGCTGCAGAACGCGTCCGGCCTAACCATCGCCAGCCTCGGGAACTCCTCGAGCGTGCAAAGCGGTGACAGTGTGGTTGCCCTCGGCAACGCCGAGGGCAAGGGCGGCACCCCGTCGGTCGCGGCCGGCACGGTTACCGCGCTCAACCAGTCGATCACCGCGTCGGACGAGCTCTCCGGGGCCGACGAGCAGCTGACCGGGCTGATCGAGGACAACGCGGACATCCAGCCGGGCGACTCGGGCGGTTCGCTGGTCAACTCCTACGGTCAGGTGATCGGCATGGACACCGCGGCCTCCTCGGCCTCCTCGGGGTCATCGGAGTCCCCGTTCCAGTCGCCGTCCGGCCAGAGCAGCCAGAGCGCCCCGGAGCAGGCCTACGCGATCCCGATCAACGAGGCGGTGTCCATCGCACAGCAGATCGAGGCGGGCACGACCACTACTGACATCCACATCGGCGCCACCGCCTTCCTCGGCGTGGAGATCCAGTCCGCGAGCGAGAGCTCGGGCAGCGGCGCAGGTGGCCAGAGCGGCTTCGGCGGCTTCGGCGGCCAGAGCGGCTTCGGTGGCCAGAGCGGCTCCGGTGGCCAGAGCGGCTCCGGCGGTGGCCAGAGCAGCACGAGCGGCGTGAGTCTCGCCGGCACCCTGGCCGGATCTCCGGCCGCCAACGCCGGCCTAGGCGAAGGCGACGAGATCACCGCGATCGGCGGGCAGTCGGTCTCCACGTCCCAGGACCTCTCCCAGGCGCTGGTCAAGTACCACCCGGGCGACTCGATCTCGGTCACCTGGGTTGACCAGACGGGTCAGTCGCACACCTCGACCCTGACCCTGGCCTCAGGCCCAGCAGCCTAGGGAGCCAGAGAGGGCGGGCCCTGCACCAGTGATCCCCGACCACCCCGCGGGGATCACTGGTCCCGCCTTGTCAACGGCACTGTCGAAATCAACGGCACCGCCTTCATTAACGGCACCGCCTTCATTAACGGCACCGCCTACCACGCGGCCGCGTTCCTGACGCGGCCGCGTTTTTTTGCTGGGATACCTGGGCCGGGTTACCTGGCCGGGAGGACGCACCACGACCGTTCGGCTAAGAATGGGTGAAACAGACGGGAGGAAATCGGGTGCGCGTAGCGAGACTCCACGCGGTGGGCGACCTTCGGGTGGCGCAGGAGCCGGTTCCGCCGGCCGACGGGCCTGATGCCCTGGTGCGGGTCACCGCGGTCGGGATCTGCGGCTCTGACCTGCACTGGTGGGACGAGGGCGCGATCGGGGACGCCAAGCTCACGCATCCGCTCGTACTCGGGCACGAGGGGGCCGGAGTCATTGCGGACGGGCCGCGGAGCGGCGAGCGGGTCGCGATCGACCCGGCAATTCCGTGCGAGCGGTGCCGCGCGTGCCGCGACGGCTACCGGAACCTGTGCTACCGGCTCAAGTTTTCCGGGCACGGGGAGACCGACGGCATGATGCGCGAGTTTATGACCTGGCCCGCGGCACAGCTGTACCCGCTGCCCGACCGGCTATCCGATGTGGACGGGGCCATGCTCGAGCCCCTCGGGGTCGCGGTGCACTCCGTCGACCTGGGACATCTGCCGTTCGGCGGCTCGGCCTCGGTGGTCGGCTGCGGGCCGATCGGGCTGCTGCTCATCGGTCTGCTCAAGGCGGCGGGCGCGAGCTCGGTGCTCGCCATCGAGCCGCTGGCCCACCGGCGGGAGGCAGCGGCGCGGGTGGGCGCTGATTTGGTGGCCGATTCCGGCTCGCTCGGGGACGGTCTGATGCGCGAGCTGACCGGCCACGGGGTGGACGTCGCGTTCGAGGCGGCGGGCAACGACGGGGGCGTCGGGCTGGCGATCACCTCGGTCCGCCCGGGCGGCCGGGTCGTGCTGGCCGGCATTCCCGGCGACGACACGATCAGGCTCCAGGCCTCGGCCGCCCGGCGCAAGGGGCTGACGATCGCGATGGTGCGGCGGATGAACGAGGTGTACCCGCGGGCGATCAGCCTGGCCGAGCGGGGGGTGGTAGATCTCGCCTCGGTGGTGACGAGCCGGATGGGCCTGGGCGAGATCCGAGAGGCGTTCGGGGCAGGGGCGCGTCGGACCGGGCTCAAGGTCGTCATTGAACCGCAGCGCTTAGGGTGAGGCAGCTTAGGGTGAGGCACATGCGTCCGGTGCGGCTGGCGGTGGTCCTCGACTGCTGCTGCGTGCTGTTGTTCGTGATCATCGGGCGGGCCAGCCATTCGAAGGGCGAAAGCCTGGCCGGGATCGCCTCGACGGCATGGCCGTTCCTGGCCGGGCTGGCGGGCGGCTGGCTGGCGGCCCGGGCCTGGCGGCGGCCGGTCGGGCTTTTTCCCGCGGGCGTGGGCGCGTGGCTCGGGACGGTCGCCGGTGGCATGGTGCTGCGGGTGGTGTCCGGGCAGGGCACGGCGGTCGCGTTCATCGGAGTCGCGCTGGCGTTCCTCGGCTTGTTCCTGCTCGGCTGGCGGCTGGTGGCGAGCCTGGTAGGTAGGTGGTTATGACACCAGCACCGAGCCGGCGGAGGTGTCCGCCGCGCTCCGGCACAGGCTTGCGGGAAGGTCCGGGGGCGAGCCGGCGCACTGCTGCGCCGCACGCTGCCCGCGATGGCCGTGACCCTCGGCGGGTTCATCGCCGTGCGCGCGGTGATCGCGGTCTGGCTCCGCCCCCACTACATGAGCGCGGTGACCGTCACCTACAAGCTGTTCAGCGGGTACACGCCCGCCGGGTCCTTCTGGCAGCTCGGCCAGGGCATCCCTGGCCGCCTTTCATGCGTTCATCACCTACCAGCCTGCCAGCCGGTACTGGGCGTTCCAGGGCATCGAATTCGGAATCTTCGCCGCCTTGGCCGCCCTCCTCATCGCCGTCACCGCGGTGCTGCTGGTCCGCCGCGACGTGTAGCTGTCGAGGAGAACCGTGCCGACCTGATAAGGGACCGCCGGGGGACGCTGACGGCAAGATGGTCGCAGGCACCACTGCCGTTCTGGACAAGGTCTTATGATAGCCCGGTTGCACCCTGAGGACGTGGGACGACTACAGTTGCCTATTATTCCGATGTGAATAAGGGAGAAGGATTCCTTTGATGCTGCTGCCCCGTCCTGAACACGGCGTCGTCGCGGCCGAACCACCCGGTACCGGACCGGGATTCTGGTCGGGCGCGCCGTGCGCGGTCGCGGGTGACGGCGAGATCTTTCTCGCCTACCGGCTCAGGCGGCCCATAGGCCAGGGCCGTGGCTACGCGGTGGCGGTGGCGCGTTCGACCGACGGCGAACGGTTCGAGACGCTGCTGACCATCGGCAAGCGGGAGCTGGCTACCGAGTCGCTGGAACGGCCCGCCCTGGTCCGCACGCCGTCAGGACGCTGGCGTCTGTACCTGAGCTGCGCGACTCCTGGCACCAAGCACTGGCGCGTGGATATGACCGAGGCCGCGCACCCATCGGAGTTCGACGTCCGTTTCCGGGAGACGGTGCTGCCCGGTGACGCCAAGACCGGCGTGAAGGACCCGGTCATCGTCTACCATCTCGGCCGGTGGCATCTTTGGGCCTCGTGCCACCCGCTGGACGACCCGCTGCACACGGACCAGATGACCACCGAGTACGCCACGAGCACCGACGGCCTGAGCTGGACCTGGCACGGCACCGCGCTGAGCGGGACACCCGGCCAGTGGGACGCCAGGGGCACGCGCGTCACCGCGGTGCACTTCGCCGAGGATACGATCACGGCCTACTATGACGGGCGCGCGAGTGCCGCGGAGAACTACGAGGAGCGGACCGGGGTCGCGACCGGCACCGACGCGACGGCGCTGACGTCGGTCGGCCACGAGCCGCTCGCGTCCTCGCCTTATCACGGCGGCGGCCTGCGTTACCTGGACATCGTGCCGCTACCTGACGGCCGGCACCGGCTCTACTACGAGATGACCAGGCCGGACGGATCGCACGCGCTGCTCACCGAGCTGCGCTAGGTCCGGCGGCCGTTCTTGGCCTGACCTTGGCCGGCGGGCCGGCCGCCGACCATGCCGCCCGAGCGCTCCCGGGGCTTGATCCAGTCGGCAAAGCTCTCTCCGAGGATGTCCTCCAGGAGGTTGACGTCGGTCTCGAACCGCGGCAAGAGCTCCTGGCGCTGGTCCCAGTCCAGCGGCTGGCGCTGGCGGCTGTGACGCTGCAGGAAACGCTCGAACGGGCCGTTCAGGGTGGCCGCGGTCAGGCCGGGGATCCGGGTGCCTACTGCGGTGGCCGTCCGCTGCGCGAACGCCACCGCGCTGTGGGCTAGCGTCGGTTCCGGGTGCGACGTGACGTTGTGCCGGGGTATCTCCGTGAGCACCCCCGTCTCGACGCCGAGGAACGCGCAGATCCGGTCCAGGGTCTGCGCGGGCTCATCGACGAGCAGCCGGTAGCGGATGACGAGGACCTGCTCGCGCGGGAAGAGGGTGAAGAGGTACTCGAGTTGCTCTCCGTAACGGCTGAGCCCGGTGTAGTGCCAGAAGCTGGCCCAGCCGGCCTCGATCCGGCGCTCTTCCTCGCCGCAGGCCCGGACGAAGTCGCCGATGGGTTCCAGGCCCGCCGACCACAGGTGGGTCCAGTTGGAGTGCGCCCGTTCCACCGGGTCGCGGACGATCACGATCAGCCGGGCGCCCGGCAGCGTGTCGTGGATCCGCCTCATGGCGGCGCGGTCGTACAGATAGAGCGGGGTCGACTCGCCGCGCAGCGTCCCGGCCGGGGCCGGGTCGAACAGGGCCTCGTAGTCCGGCCTGCGCCACACGTGCTCCCGGTAGGTCAGCGCGTCCCCGGGGCCGCCCTTGGTCGGCGGCGGGCCGTCGGAGAGGAAGAATTTCGGCTCTTTGATCGCAGACATGTACAGTCCCGGGTGCTGGGCGAGAGCCGCATGCAGCGCCGTGGTCCCCGCCTTCGGGGCGCCGATCACCAGGAAGTCCGGCATGGCCACGGGGCCTCCAAGGGGTAAGACTCTGCCCCGGACAGGGGAAGTCTCCAAGACCGGATTATTTCGACTAGTTTTGTAGGTTTTAGCTTGGTGCTCATGCTACCCAACTAGGGAGTTTCTATTACCGCCGGGACAGGAAATGCGCAGTGGAGGGGGATGGTCGGTGAAAAGAAGCACGAGCACGCAGACCACACTGATGTACCCGGCGCGGGGTGCTGCCACGGTGCGGGAAGCAGACCTCGGTTCCGCGGACCTGGGGTCGGCCGACCTGCGGGCCGTCGAAGCGGGGGATCGTGACGGTGGCCAAGGCTCGCGACCTGAAGCCGGCGCTGTGACGCCAGGACTGACGCATCTCGGACGATCCGGCTCCATTGCCGGACGCCCGGTAATGAAATGGCTTCGCCCAGGTCACATTGCTCCTCACTCAGATCACACTTCGTAATCCAGGTATCACAAGTAGCTCATTTCGCGGCCGAGCACCCTGGCCTTGGCCGACCCGATGGAACCCTGGGCCGGTTGTAAGCGGCCCAATGTTCCATGGGTATGGCTTTTTCGAGGGATCATCATGCGGGGAGTGTGAGGCCGGGCTGGTAGCGGCTGAGGTGGTGGCGCTGGTGCTGCGGGGGAACCTGGCCGCCGGGCTGACGCAGGACCAGTAGCGGCGGCAGTGGGAAATCGGCAAGGATGTTCCTGACCGCGGACGGGGACGCTACGAAGCCGAACGCGCCTACTGCGAAGGGATCAGCCATGGCGGACAGCATCTACTCGATCAGCGAGATCGTCGGCTCCTCCACCGAAGGCATCGACGACGCCATCAGGGGAGCCGTTGCTCGTGCCTCAAAGACCCTGCATAACCTCGACTGGTTCGAGGTCACCAATATGCGGGGCCGGATCGACGACCACGGACGCACTCACTTCCAGGTCACCTTGAAGGTCGGTTTCCGGCTGGATGAGCCGTCAGCCTGACCCTGGGGGATGGCCGCCGGGCGCTGGCTGGGCTTAACTGGTGTCATGGGCTTCGATCACATCCTGGTGGAGCGTTCCGGCGAGTTCGCTACCGTCACCATGAACCGGCCGCAGCGCCGTAACGCCTTGTCGCTGGGGCACATGCGCGAGCTGATCACGGCTTTCCGTGACCTCGGCGACAGCGATGCCCTGGGCATCGTGCTGGCCGGTAACGGGCCGGTGTTCTGCGCCGGGCACGACTTCGCCGACGTCGCGGACGCTGACCTGCCGGAGGTCCGCTCGCTGCTGATGACCTGCACCGAGCTGATGACACTGATCCAGCAGGTGCCCCAGCCGGTGGTGGCGCGGGTGCACGGGCTGGCCACGGCGGCGGGATGCCAGCTGGTAGCCAGCACCGACCTGGCCGTGGCCAGCGACCAGGCCGGCTTCGCCGCGCCCGGGGGGAAGGGCGGCTGGTTCTGTCACACGCCGATGGTGGCCGTGGCCAGAAACATCGGCCGCAAGCGGGCGGCGGAAATGGCGATGTCGGGCGACGTCATCGACGCGCGCACCGCGCTGGACTGGGGCCTGGTCAACCGGGTGGTGCCCGCGGCGCAGCTCGACTCCGCCGTGCGCGACCTGCTGGACCGGGTTACCCGCGGGTCGGCGGAAAGCAAGGGCATCGGTAAGCAGGCCTTGTACGCGCAGATCGACCTGGACCAGCCCAAGGCTTACGCCTACGCCGTCGAGGTCATGGCGGCCACCAGCCAGCTCCCCGACGCGCGGGAGGGAATGCGGGCGTTCCTGGACAAGCGCAAGCCGCACTGGCGGCGCGGGCGGATGTAGGGGGCTTCTCAGGTGATCCGGGTGAGGTCGGCCTCGCACACGCCGGCGTACAGGCCGGGGCGGCGGTCGCCGAGCAGGTCGTTGTCACCGGCGAGGCGCTTGTCCCGGGCGCGGGTTAGGTCACAGGCGGCTGTGAGCACGGCCGGGCGGTCGGCGAGAACCGGCCCGTTCAGCGGGTAGCCCTCGGGGCCGACGATGACCGAACCGCTGATCCACGACACGCCCCGCTCGGTCTGGCACCGGTCAGCCACCGCGACGAAGACCCCGTTGGCCGCGGCCGCGGCCTGGGCCTTGATCACCTCGGCGGGACGCTCCCCGGTCGGCCAGCTATACGCGGGCCAGTTCACCGGCGCGGCGATCAGGTCGGCGCCGTCGAGCGCGGGCAACCGCACCCATTCGGGAAACTCCAGGTCGTAGCAGATCATCAGGGCGACCCGGCCGAACGCGAGGTCCAACACGGGCGGCGGCGCGTCGCCCGGGGTGAAAACGAGCTTTTCCTTATCCCACAGGTGCGCCTTGCGGTAGACCGCCCGGGTGCCGGACGCATCAACGACGGCTGCGCTGTTGTAGAGGCGGCCGTCGGTGCCGAGCTCGCAGAACCCGCCCACGATCACCAGCTGATGCGCGTCGGCCAGCGAGCGCCACTGGCGCAAGGTGACGCTGCCGGCGGCGTGTGACGCCAGGCCGAGGGCTTCGGCAGCCGCCTGCACGGCGACGTCGCCGAAGACGTAGCCGGAATCGCACAGCTCCGGCAGCACCACGAGCTGGGCGCCCGCCGCCGCCGCCTCGGCCACCGCGCCGGCGGCCGCCTGCCGGTTAGCTTCGGGCTCGCCCACGGTGATCGCGAGCTGCGCGACCGCGATCACGGTGAGGTCCGGATCGTCCTGCGATCTGTCCACCTTTGCACGCTCCGTTCGTCGGCGGCGACACACCTATGTAAACAGCATCGGTGTCCCGTACCGTCAGCGGGAGACGACTTGAGGAGGATGACCGGTGACGGGACAGGCGGATGTCGTGGTGGTGGGCGGCGGGCACAACGGTCTGGTCGCGGCGGCCTACCTGGCGCGCGCAGGGCTGAAGACCGTGGTGTGCGAGCGCCGCGGCGTCGTCGGCGGCGCGGCGGTCAGCGAGCATCCGTTCGGCCCGGACTTCACGGTGACGTCGCTGTCATACGTGGTCTCCCTGCTGCCGCCGGATCTGGTCCGTGACCTCCGGCTGGAACAGCACGGCTATCAGGTGTACCCGCAGGGTCCCTACTTCGCGCCCCGGGCGGACGGACGGTACCTGCGCCTGCCCGACGACCCGGCGCAGCGGCACGCCGAGATCGCCAAGTTCTCGCCCGCCGACGCCGATGCCTATCCCCGGTACGAACAGCACCTGGCCGGCATCGGGCGGATCCTCGGGCCGCTGCTGCATCAGATCCCGCCCCGGCTCGGGTCGCGGCGCCCGCAGGACCTGCTGCGGCAGGCGCGGCTGCTGACCCGGCTGCGGGGGGTTGACGAACGCGGGGCGGTCGACGTGACCCGGCTGCTCACCAGCAGCATCGCGGACCTGCTCGAGGAGTACTTCGAAAGCGACGCCATGCGGGGCCTGCTGTCCGTTTCCGGAGTGATCGGGACCTGGGCCGGGCCGCGCTCGGCCGGGACGGCGTACGTGATGCTGCACCATCACATCGGCGAGACCGAGGGGCTCTCGGGTGCCTGGGGATTCCCGCGTGGCGGCATGGGCGGGGTCACCGGAGCGCTGGCCCGGGCCGCCCGGATGTTCGGGGCGCAGGTCAAGACCGACGCCGAGGTGGCCCAGATCCGCACCAGGGACGGCCGGGTCACGGGGGTGAGGATGGCCAGCGGGGAATCGATCGACGCACCGGTGGTCGTCACCACCGCGCATCCGCAGATCTCGTTCCTGACGTTGCTCGACCCGGCGGACCTGCCGGCCGGCTTTGTCGCCGATATCCGCGGCTGGCGCAGCCGGAGCGGCACCGTGAAGATCAACCTGGCGCTAGACCGGCTGCCGGTGTTCGCCAGCTACCCCGAGCCCGACCCGTCGGTCTACGGCGGCACGATCGTGCTGGCCGAGTCGCTCGACGACATCGAGACCGCCTTCCAGCAGGCGGTCTCGGGCACCCCGGCCAGCTTGCCGTTTGCCGACATCTGCATCCCCAGCGTGTTCGACGACTCGCTGGCGCCGGCCGGGAAGCACATCATGTCGATGTTCACCCAGTGGGTGCCGTGCGGTTACGCCGACGTGCCTCATGACGCCGAGCTGCAGGCCTACGCGGACCGGGTGCTGGCCCGGGTGGAGAGGGTAGCGCCCGGGTTCACCGACTCGGTGCTGCACCGGCAGGTCATCGGGCCGCACCAGATGCAGGAAGAGTACGGACTGGTCGGCGGGAACATCTTCCACGGGGAACTGTCACTCGGGCAGATGTTCCACGCCAGGCCGGCCGCGGGATACGCCGACCTGCGCACGCCGGTGCACGGCCTGTACCAGGCGGGCTCGGCCACTCACGGCGGCGGGGGGGTCACCGGCATCCCCGGGCGCAACGTGGTCAAGCAGATCCTCACCGACCGGCGGGCCGAACGCTGGCGCCTGAGGCTCGCGGGCCGCCCGGGGAAAGCGGCGCTCAAGAGTTGACGTAACCCATCTTGACCTCGGGTTACGCGTGCAGCCTCGGGTTACGCGTGCAGGTTACGCGTGCAACAGTGCGCGATCACGGCGCTTATCAGGCGCAGAATCCTCCCCGGACTCGAAGACTCCCGTTCCCGGAATACGGATATTTGCGGCTTCTCGGTGAAAGATGCTTGAACCCGACGGGGCAGGGGGACGTGTACAGGGGTAGGAATGGGGAGCATTACGTGGTATTTGCCGATGAATCCGGCCCGGACTCACGCGGTTGCCCGGGCGGACGTCCGCTGACCCGGACGGGGGATGGCGGTTCGAGCTGTTCTGGCCTGGAACAGCGGTCTGAGGACGGTTTCTTCGGCCATCCCGGCCCCCTTGGTGAACGACTCAGTGCTGAGCGTTCTGCTAACGACGGGGAGGGGCATCGTGTCGGTCATTTCCGACCCGCAGGCCTTCAACGAGGACGACCTGTATGTAGATCTCCGGCCGATCTTCGGGCCTTCGCTGTTCCTGAAGTGCGAGGGCTTCAACTTCGCCGGCTCGATCAAGCTGAAGGCGGCCACCGAGATGGTCGAGGCCGCCGACCGGGACGGAGTCCTGACGCCGGGGGCGGTGCTGGTCGAGTCCTCGTCGGGGAACCTGGGCGTGGCCCTGAGTGTGATCGCGGCGAGCAAGGGCTACCTGTTCCTGTGCGTAACTGACTCCCGCTGCAACCTTTCAGCCCGGCTGCTGATGGAGGCGCTTGGCAGTCAGGTACACATCGTCACCGAGCCGGATGCCGCTGATGGCTTTCTGGGTGCGCGGATAAAGTACGTTCGCGCCCTGTGCGCCGCCGACGACCGCTACGTGTGGCTCAACCAGTACGCCAATCCGGGCAACTGGAGAGCGCACTACCGGACGACGGGACCGGCCATTGCCCGCCAGTTCCCGCAACTGGACGTGCTGTTCGTCGGGGCCGGCACGACCGGGACCCTGATGGGCTGCGCGCGCTACTTCCGGGAGCGGCTCAGGCCGGTGCGAGTCGTGGCGGTGGACAGCGTTGGCTCGGTGGCCTTCGGCGGCACCCCGGGCCGCCGGATGATTCCCGGCCTGGGCGCGAGCATTCGCCCGCCGCTGCTCGACGAGTCCTATGTGGACGATGTGATCCACGTGGAAGAGGCAGATGCCGTCCGCGCCTGCCATCGCCTGGCGCGGCGGGGATTCGTGTTCGGCGGCTCCACCGGCACGGTGGTCAGCGGCGCGATGAGCTGGCTCGCCCGGCATGACGCCAATGAACTCACCGCGGTGGCCATCGCCCCCGACCTCGGCGAGCGTTACCTCGACACCATTTACCAGACCAACTGGCTGCAGGCGATCTACGGCCAGGAGGTGCTCAGCAGCGACGGGCTATCCGCCGGTGCCCCGCCTGGCCCAGGTCCGCTGAACGGCCAGCGGCACGACCTTGATGTGCCGCTCGAAGCCTGTCAGCGGATCTCCTTCTGAGCACGGAGCTGACGGTGATGGGAAATTCGGCCGTGGCGCTGACCGCCGATCCGGTGACCGGCACCGAGATGATCTTCGCCGAGGTGCTTGCTGACCTTATGCACGTCGAGCAGGTGCCGGTCGATGGCCATTTCTTCGATGATCTTGGTGCTGACTCACTCGTGATGGCCCACTTCTGCGCCCGGGTCAGGAAACGGCCGGACCTGCCTTCGGTATCGATGAAGGACATCTACCGGAATCCGACGCTCAGGAGCCTGGCGGCGGCGCTCGCGCCCGCCGAGCCTGCCGTGGCCGCCGCGACTGTCCCGTCCGTCGCCGACGCCAGGATCGGCGCAGCCGAGATGCCGACCGGGGTGCTGGCTAAGCCTGCGGCGCCGGCCGAGGTCGCGGCGCCGGCCAGGACGCGAGAGTACATCGTGTGCGGGGCGCTGCAGCTCCTGTTCTTTCTCGGCTACGCCTGGGTGACCGCGCTGGTCGGCGCCCGGGCTTATGAATGGATCTCGGCCGGGTCAGGCCTGCGCGATATCTACCTTCGGTCGGTTCTGTTCGGCGGCGCGGGTTTCGCCGTGGTGTGCACCATCCCGATC
Organism: uncultured Actinomycetes bacterium; assembly: GCA_963758795.1. GTDB lineage: Bacteria > Actinomycetota > Actinomycetes > Streptosporangiales > Streptosporangiaceae > Palsa-504. The sequence goes on along the minus strand of CAVWXG010000012.1, from coordinate 232,865 downwards.
CTGGCTAAGTGGCTGCTGATCGGCCGGTGGAAGCCGCGGCAGATCCGCATCTGGAGCCTGACCTACGTCCGCTTCTGGATCGTCAGGACGCTGGTCCGGTCCAACCCGCTGGTCTTCCTGACCACGGGCTCGCCGCTTTACGTGCTCTACCTGAGGGCGCTTGGCGCCAAGATCGGGCCCGGCACGGTGATTTTCTCGCACAACGTGCCCGTGTGCACCGACCTGCTCACCATCGGTGCGGACTCGGTGGTCCGCAAGGACGCGTTCTTCGGCTGCTACCGGGCGCACCAAGGCTGGATCCAGACCGGTCCGGTCACCCTCGGCCGGAAGGTATTCATCGGCGAGAAGAGCGTGCTTGACATCAACACGTCGATGGGCGACGTGACGCAGCTCGGTCACGCCTCCTCGCTGCACAGCGGCCAGCGGGTGCCGGTCGGCGAGCGCTGGCATGGGTCTCCGGCCCAGCGCACGGACCTGAACTACGCCAGGGTCACGTCGGCGCGACGCCGCGGCACGCCGCGCCGGTTCAGGTTCAGCGCCGTCACCTTGTTCTACGTTTTCTTCCTGTACCTGCCGCTGGTCGAAGGGAGCGCGTTCCTGCTGCTGACCGCGGTGCCGATGTTCGGCAAGGTGCTCGACCCGAACATGGACGCGATCACGTCGCGCAAGCTTTACACCGACGCGCTCGATCTCTCCTTCGTGCTCGTGTTCGGCCTCATGCTGGCGGGCCTGATCGTCGTGGCGACCGTCCCCCGCCTGCTTAACCTCTTCATCAAGCCGTGCACGGTCTATCCCCTGTACGGATTCCGTGACCGGATCCACCGGGCGGTCGCGCGGATCACCGGCGTCAAGTTCTACACCCACCTTTTCGGTGACAGCTCCTTCATCGTCTACTACCTGCGCTGGATCGGTTACGACCTATCCGAGGTCGAGCAGACGGGGTTGAACTTCGGCACCGAGGTGGGACACGAGACCCCGTACCTGAGCACGATCGGCAGCGGGACGATGGTCGCCGACGGGCTGTCCCTGATGAACGCCGACTTCTCGAGCACATCCTTCCGGGTGTCCCCGGTGTCGATCGGGGGACACAGCTTTCTCGGGAACAACATCGCCTATCCGGCCGGCGGCCGGACGGGCGAGAACTGCCTGCTCGCGACCAAGGTGATGATCCCGCTTGACGGGAAGATCCGCGAAGGGGTGGGCCTGCTCGGCTCGCCGCCGTTCGAGATCCCGCGATCGGTCGAGCGCGACAGCCAGTTCGACCACCTCAGCACCGGGGACGAGCTGCGCCGCCGCCTGCGGGCAAAGAACTGGTACAACCTGCGGACGATGGGTGTCTTCCTGCTCGGACGGTGGTTGCACATTTTTCTCATCACCGTGCTGGCGCTGGCCGCCTTCGATGCCTACGGCGGATACGGACAGATCGAGATGGGCGCGTTGTTTGCGCTGAGCATCCTGATCACCCCGGTCTACTTCGTGCTCGTGGAGCGCGGTATGAGAAGGTTCCGTCGCCTCGAGCCGAAGTGCTGCTCGATCTACGACCCGTACTTCTGGCGGCACGAACGGCTGTGGAAGGTACCCGGAGAGGCGTACCTGAAGATGTTCGACGGCACCCCGTTCAAGAACCTGATCTGGCGGGGCCTCGGGGTCAAGATCGGCAAGCGGGTCTTCGACGACGGCTGCTACCTGACCGAGCGGACGCTGACCACCATCGGCGATGACGTCATGCTCAACGCGGGAAGTAAGGTCCAGTGCCACTCGCAGGAGGACGGCACCTTCAAGTCCGACCGGACCACGATCGGTTCCGGCTGCACGATCGGGGTCGGGGCGATGGTCCATTACGGCGTGACGATAGGCGACCGCTCGGTCCTGGCCCCCGACTCCTTCCTGATGAAGGGCGAGGAAATCCCGCCGCACGCGCGGTGGGGCGGGAACCCGGCGAGGGAGATGTGAGATGACGACTATCAGCCTGCCCGAGGCTACCGTCGATTCCGCCCGCGAGTTCTGGCGCGGCGTGCTGCTGGCCGGCGGGTTCACCGCGATCCCGCGGTGGACCCTCGACCCGGTGCCCGGCGTCGCCGCGCACGAGGCGATGATCCCCGGCGACCTGGTGGCCGGATTGCGCGAGCGGGCCGCCGAGCTTGGCGTGCCGCTCAGTTCGATGCTGCTGGCCGCGCACGCCAGGGTGCTCGCCGCGCTATCCGGCGAGTCCGAGGTCGTGACCGGCTATCTCGCCGCACCCGGCGGCCTGCCGCTGCCTTGCCGCCTGACGGCAGGACCCGGCTCGTGGCGGACCCTGCTGCTTGACACCCACCGGGCCGAGTGGGAACTGCTGGCACACCAGGACTTCGGAGTCGGCGATCTAAGGGGTGAGCTCGGCCTGACCGGACCAGCCTTCGAGACCGTGTTTGATTCGGTCGGTGACGAAGGCACGCTGTCCGGGGACACCGTGCTCTGGGTGGGGATCCGGCCGCACCGCGGCCGGCTCGTGCTGCGGCTGCGGTACCGGACCGACGCGATTGACGCGGACTACGCCGCCAGGATCGCCTGCTATCACCTCACCGCACTCACGCTGATCTCCGACGATCCGCAGGCCTCGCACGACCAGCAGTCCCTGCTGTCCGCCGAGGAGCTTCGCTTCCAGCTCGAAGGGCTGGCGGGACCAGACAGGAAGCTGCCTGACCGCCGGATGCACGAGCTGTTCGAGCAGCGGGCGTGGGCCCACCCGGACGCCGTCGCCGCCATTCGCGGCGACAGGCAGTGGACCTACGCCGAGCTCAACGCCCGGGCCAACCGGCTGGGACGGGCCCTGCTGGCGCGGGGGCTGCGGCGCGAAGGCGTGGTCGCGGTGGTGACCGAGCGCAACCTGGACTGGATGGCCGCCGTCCTGGCGATCTTCAAGGCCGGCGGCGTGTACCTGCCCATCGAGCCGCACTTCCCGGCCGATCGCATCGCGATCACGCTGTCCCGGGCCGGGTGCGAGCTCGTGCTGACCGAATCAGGCAGCACCGCCACGCTCGGTCCGGCCCTTGACTCCCTGTCCGAAGTCCGGACGCTCTTCGTCGAGACGGCCTACCAGGAGAACCACGCCGATACTGACCTCGGCATCGACGTCGCGCCTGACCAGCTCGCCTACATCTACTTCACCTCAGGCTCCACCGGTGAGCCGAAGGGCGCGATGTGCGAACACGCCGGCCTGCTCAACCATCTGTACGCCAAGATCGACGACCTGCGGATCGGCGAGGGACAGGTGGTCGCCCAGACCGCGCCCCAGTGCTTCGACATCTCGCTGTGGCAGCTGGTTTCCTCGCTCCTGGCCGGCGGCCGGACCCTGCTGGTCGAGCAGGAGGTGATCCTGGACGTCGGGCGCTTCGTCGAGGCGATCGCCGACGGCCGGGTCGGCGTCCTTCAGGTCGTGCCGTCGTATCTCGAGGTGGTGCTTTCCTACCTGGACGCCCATCCCCGGGAGCTGCCGGACCTGCGGTACGTGTCGGTCACCGGAGAGGCGCTGAAGGCCGAACTCGCGCAGCGCTGGTTCGCGGCCAAGCCCGGGATCAAGCTGGTCAACGCGTACGGGCTGACCGAGACCTCGGACGACACCAACCACGAGGTCATGGACCGGGCGCCCGTTGGCGAACGGGTCCCGCTCGGCCACCCCGTCGGCAACGTGCGGATCTACGTGCTCGACGAGCACCTGTCTGTCGTGCCGCTCGGCGCGGCCGGCCTGATCGCCTTCTCCGGGGTCTGCGTCGGCCGGGGGTACATCAACGACCCCGAGCGCACCCGGCTGGCCTACCTGGCCGATCCGCACCGCGAGGGTCAGCGGCTCTACCTGGGCGGCGACTACGGCCGCTGGCAGCCAGACGGCAAGCTCGAGTTCCTCGGCCGCCGGGACAGCCAGGTCAAGATCAGCGGCTTCCGTATCGAGATCGGCGAGATCGAGAACACCCTGCTGCGGGTGCCGGATATCCGCGACGGCGCGGTGGTGGTCGCCGGGCAGACCGGGCCAGGCCAGCGCCTGGTGGCCTTCTACTCGGGGCCGCGGGCACTGCCGGCCGTGGTTTTGCGAGACCGGCTGGCGGAGTCGCTGCCCGAGTACATGGTCCCGGCGGCCTTCCACCGGCGGGAAAGCCTGCCGCTGACCGCTAACAGCAAGATCGACAGGAAGGCGCTGACCGCGCTCGCCGACGAACTCGGGACGGCGGAGACGGACAACGATGCGCCAAGCACGCCCACCGAGCAGCAGCTGGCGGCCGTCTGGGCCAAGGTGCTGGGCATCTCGCCGGAGCAGATCGGCAGGCACGACAACTTCTTCGACCGGGGCGGCACATCGCTGTCGGCGGTGAAGCTGGCGATCGCCCTCGACCGCGCGGTGTCCCTCAAGGAACTCACCCGTCATCCGGTTCTCGCCGATATGGCCGGGCTGGTGGACGGGAAGTCGGAACCGCGTTCTGGCCTGCTCCAGCCGCTGCTGGAACGGGACGGCAGGCCTGGCACGGCCCTGGTGTGCTTCCCCTACGCCGGCGGCAACGCGGTGAACTTCCAGTCGATGGCCAGCGCCCTGCGCGGCAGCGGCCTGTCCGTCTACGCCGTCGAGCTGCCCGGTCACGATCTGGGCGCCGAGAAAGAGCCGTTCGCGTCGTTGGCGCAGGTGGTCGATCAGGTCGCCGCCGAGATCGCTCGGCGCGGCCTGACCAGGGTCCTGCTCTGGGGTCACTCCTCGGGCACCGCGTTCGCCCTGGCCACGGCGAGGAAGCTGGCCGAGCAGGAAGTGGACGTCCAGCGGGTGTTCCTCGGCGCGCAACTGCCCGGCGATGCCGCCAGGCGGCGCGCTAGCATCGCCGAGCTGATCGGGCAGAGCAATGCCGGGATCGCCGCGGCGCTGAGCGCGGCTGGCGGTTACACCGAGCTCGGTGAGCTTGACGCGCAGCGCGCCGGTCAGATCGGTGCCGCCTACCGACACGACTGCGTGTCCGCCCATCGCTATCTCGCCGACGCCCTGGACGATCCGCCGGCGGCGAAGCTGTCTGTGCCGGTCACCGTGGTCGTGGCCGCCGACGACCCGTACACGGCGGATTTCCCCGCCCGGCACCGCGACTGGCGGCTCCTGGCCGACCAGGTCGACCTGCACGAGCTCGCCGACGGCGGCCATTACTTCCTGCGGACCCGTCCGGGCGAGGCGGCCCAGGTCGTGCTGCGGGCGGCTTCTTCTTAACTGGCTCTTGTTGACCTGCTTCTTAGGAAAGGACATTTCAGATGTCGCATTCATCTTCGGCATCCCTGCTCGACGTGAACCTGCAACCCGGCAAGCCTGCTGTGCTGCAGGCCGACGCCGCCGGCGACACGCCGGGTTGGGCAGCGGAGTACCGGGACGCGCTGCGGGCGGTCGTCGCCGAGCACGGCTGCGTCCTGGTCCGCGGCCTCGGGCTGCGCGACGTGGCCGGGACCGGGACCGTCTTCCGGCAGCTGGCCACCGGGCTGATGACTGAGCGGGAGGCCTTCGCGGCCCGGCATGCCTACCCCGATGGCCTGTACTCCTCATCGAAGTGGCCGGCCAACCAGCAGATGTGCATGCACCACGAGCTGAGCTACACGCTTGAGTTCCCCGGCCTGATGCTGTTCGCGTGCCTCACCGCGCCTGCCAGTGGCGGCGCGACCGCGGTGGCCGACGCGCCGACCGTGCTGCGCGCCCTGCCCGCCGAGCTGGTCAGCCGGTTCGAGCGGGAGGGCTGGGTGCTCACCCGCAACTACAACGAGGACATCGGGGCGTCGGTCGCCGAGGCGTTCGGCACCGACGACCGCGGTGCCGTCGAGGGCTACTGCCGCGCCAACGCGACCGAGTTCGAGTGGCAGCCCGATGGCGGACTACGCACCAGGCAGCTCCGCAGCGCCGTGGTGCGCCACCCGCTGACCGGCCAGCGCTGCTGGTTCAACCAGATCGCCTTTCTCAACGAGCGGACGATCGACCCGGAGATACGCGAGTACCTCGTGGACGTCTACGGCGAGGACGGGCTGCCGTTCAACACCTGCTTCGGCAATGGCGACCCGATCGGCGACGACGTCGTGCAGCTGCTCAACGAGACCTACGAGGCCAGCACCGTCCGCGAGCCGTGGCAGGCCGGCGACCTGCTGCTCGTGGACAACGTCAGGACCGCGCACAGCCGGGAGCCGTACGAGGGACCGCGCGAGGTGCTCGTCGCCATGGCCGACGCGGTGCGCCTGGCCGACTGCTCGCCGACCGTTACGGTGAGCGCCCGATGAGCGCCCCCGTGCCGGTCGCGGTGCCGCCGTTCGCGGTGATCTCGGGTGCCGAGGTCCAGCGCGCGCTGCAAGGGCACCAGAAGCAAATCATGGATCTGGTCGAGGCCACCTACCGGCGGCACAGCGCCGGTGACTCGGTGAACCCGCCGTCCTATTTCCTGCGCTTTGCCGACCGTCCGTCGTCTCGGATCATCGCGCTGCCCGCATCGATCGGCGGGCCGCTCCGGGTGGACGGCCTGAAATGGATCTCCAGCTTTCCCGAGAACGTGAAGGCCGGCCTGCCGAGAGCCTCGGCCGTGCTGATCCTCAACGACCACGACACCGGCTACCCGTTCGCCTGCCTGGAGAGCTCGATCATCAGCGCCACCAGGACGGCCGCGCTGGCGGCGTCGGCGGCGGACTGGCTCAGCCGGGGCCGGCCGCGGCCAACGCGGGTGGGATTCTTCGGAGTGGGCCTGATCGCCCGCTACATCCACACCTTCCTGGCCGGGACCGGCTGGTCGTTCGGGGAGATCGGCGTGCACGACCTGTCCGCAGAAAGCGCGGCCGGGTTCCGCGGTTACCTGGAGCAATCAGCCGCCGCCGGCCGGATCACCGGATACGACAGCGCGGAGCAGTTGATCCGCTCCAGCGACCTGGTGGTCTTCGCCACCATCGCCGGGGAACCGCACGTCGGCGACGTGTCGTGGTTCTCGCACAATCCACTAGTGCTGCACGTGTCACTGCGCGACCTCACCCCGGAGATCCTGCTCGCCTCGACGAACATCGTCGACGACGTCGAGCACTGCCTGAAGGCCGAGACGTCGCCGCATCTAGCGGAACAGCTCACCGGCGGCCGGGACTTCCTGGCGGGCACCCTGGACGATGTGATGGCCGGGCGGGTGAGGATACCGGCGGACCGGCCGACGGTATTCTCGCCGTTCGGCCTCGGCGTGCTCGACCTGGCGGTGGGCAGGTACGTCTATGACGAGGTCGCCCGCTCCGGCGAGCTGCGCATCATCGATGAGTTCTTCCATGAGCTAAGCCGGTACGGATGAGCAGGCAAGTCGCGCGTCTGAGCCGGGTCTGCGAGAGGGCAAAGCGGCTTGCTGCGGCACTACCTAGCCGGCCGGGCGGCCGACGTCTTTGCGCATCACGGGGCGGCCGTCCGGGGCGGGGATCTCCTCGAAGCCGGCCTGCTGGTAGAGCTCGCGGGTGCCCATGTAGCGGTAGGACTTCCCGTCGGGTGAGGGGTAGGCCTCGATCAGCGCGGCCCCGGCCTCGGCCGCGTACTGGCAGGCGGCGTCAAGGAGAGGCGCCTGCAGGCCGCGGCGGCGGGCCGGCGAGGCTATGAAGAAGCACACCACCGACCACACCCGCTCCCCCGGCAGCCGCGGGATCACCCGCGACGCGAGCACCGCCTGGTGGCTCTCCCGTGGCGCGATCGAACACCAGCCGACCGGCTCGGCGCCGGCGTAAGCCAGCACGCCTACCGGCTCCCCGTCGCGGACCCGCCCGGCCAGCGCTGCGGCCCGCTCCTGCTTGGTGCTGTCACCGAACGGTGCCGAGCGCAGCCGCCAGCGCAGGCACGAGCACCACCGGAAGGTCCCGTGGGCGGCGGAAAATCGCTCCAGGTCACCGGCCGAAGCCGGGGTCACCGGCGCGAAGCTCTGGCGGGCCCGGTGCTGGTGGGCAGGGTCCTGGTGGGCAGGGTCCTGGTGGGCAGGGGTCACGGTCGCAGACTAGGCGCGATGGACGGTCCGCCGCGGGCCGGCCTGCGGCGCGTCGTCGCCGTAGGGGCGGCCGTCCAGGTTCCAGCTCCACGAGATCTCCGGGGTGATCCGCATGTACATGCCCGGGCCGAACTGGCCGGGACGCTCGATCAGCTCGGCTGTCCCGTAGACCCGAAGGAACCGCGGCGTCCACGGGCTGGTCGACACGAGGTCGTCGATGACCAGGGCAACCTTGGGGTGACCCGCCCGGACGTTGAGGAACTTCCTGGTCCGCTCGGGTGCGCGGCCCCCGACCCAGAGGTAGGTACCGTCGAACTCGAAACCCACCGGCGCGACGTCCGGCTGGTCGTCCACGCCGACGGTGGCGATCCGGGCCAGCGGCTGTGACTTCAGGTAGGCGACCTCATCCTCGGTGAACGCCATGAGCTATCTCCCTTGTCAGTTCACGTCGCCAGGTGGCGCGCATGATGATACGCACCCGGCCGCTTCCAGCGTAGTCCCGGCGCCAGCGTCATCTCGGTGAAGCCCATCCGCTGGTGAAAGGCGACCGATCCCTCGTTCTCCGGGCTGGTGATGGCCTTCACGAAATGGATGTGCCCCGGCTCGTAACGGCGCGGTTCCACCTGCGGCCTATCAGGCGTAGAGTCCGGCCTACCGGCAACCGATCTCACAGCGGAGCGGACCATGGATCGTCATCACTGGTCACGGCGAATCAGCCAGCTCGATCCAGCCCGCGACTACGAGCAGATCTACCGGATCCTGGCCACCCATGAGTTCCCGTGGGACATGAACCAGTCCCTGTCCTTCGCGCTCTACCGCACCTATGCCGTCCCGAGCATCGGCCGCCTGCTGGCCGAGACCGGCGAGTTCACCCAGCGGACGCAGAAGCGCTATGACGACACCGCGCTGATCCTCGACACCATTCTGGAACACGGGCTGGCCAGCCCGGCCGGCCGGACCGCGGTGCGGCGCATGAACCAGATGCACGGAGCGTATGAGATTTCCAACGCCGACAAGCTCTACGTGCTGTGTGCCTTCGTAGTCATGCCGATCCGCTGGATCGACAAATACGGCTGGCGACGCCTGACCCAGGCCGAGCGCACCGCCAGCGCCAACTACTACCGTGAGCTCGGCCGGCACATGGGCATCAAGGACATCCCGTCTACCGACCAGCAGTTCGCCGCCTTCCTCGACGAGTACGAGCGCGAGCATTTCGGCTTCGACGAAGGCGCGCTGGCGGTGTCGGAGGCGACACTGCAGCTGATGGCGACGTTCCCGCTCAACCGTCTTGCCCCGAGAGCGGTGATGGACAGATTCGCCAAGGGCCTGATGGATGACCCGCTGCTTGATGCCTTCCACTACCGCCGGCCGCCGCGCTGGGAACGGGGGCTGGCCACGGGAGCACTGCGCCTGCGCGCGTTGACGGTGAGGTTCCTGCCCGCCCGCAAAGAGCCGCTTTATGCTCGCCAGCTGCCTAACATCCGCAGCTACCCGCAAGGCTACGACGTGGCCCGGCTAGGCACCTTCCCCCTAGGATGCCCGGTGCCGCACGCGGAGTTACTTCCGGGCGGGGTTCCGGTGGCGCCGACTCGGGCCGGACTCGACGTGCAGCGGTTCCGCAGCCGAGGTGGCCGAGCCCGAGGTGCTGCCGGTACGAGCCGAGAAGAGCCGACGCAGGGATCGCTTGAAGCCGCTCTTCCGCCTCCGTGCCCCAGTGTGTTTCGCCACTTGTCTGCTCCCTCACTGGGCCGGAGCTTCTTGCCGGCCGGTACCCCAAGATAGCGCGGCCGAGCGGGAAGGGGTAGACGCAGCCAGCGGAGAAGTTCGGCGAAGCTAGGCGGGGGCGGCGTCGATGCGGCCTGGTCGTGGTGGCGGAAGCGGCGGCGAGCAGGGCGGCGTAGGCGCGGAGCAGCCCGAGGCAAGCCTTCGGCACCGGGGCCACTTGCGCAGGTTATACGCGGTCCACGCCGCTGGAGTGTGCGAAATGACCGTTTCTCGCTGTTTCAATTTAAGCAACATCTGCTCAATCGTCAATCCAGCCCCTCTAGCAATGTTTCACCCGCCAACCTGGGCAGCCTTGATCCCTGACTGCGGATTCGAAGGATTGGAGGCGGCCGCCTCACATCGCGACGAGACGCCCGGACGAGGGAAAATCATTCACACATGTAACACTTATCCCACACATTGCTTCCGTAAACGCACACCCGGCAGGGTCGGCGGCAGCCGTATCCGCCATGAACTCGAAACGCCAATGATCCGGCGCGACCGGTATCGGTACGCCAGGCCCCGCCGTCCATCACTGTATACAAATTTCCGCCGCAATGCGCGCTCGCGGCGCGCCGCCGCTGCGTCTGCGATCTTGCCCAATAGCCCCAACGCGAGACCCGGGCATTAGCGACGGCTAATCCTATTTACTGCTTCGGGCTACCCAAGTACGATTTTCCCCGGGGGGAACGACCGGGATCCCCTCCTTGGTCAGATAAGGGGTGCCCTTTAAGTTCGGCTTTGTCCGGATCGGCTAAGCCGGACAGAACCGCTGGCGGGCATGTCAGTTATCTTGCCGACTGAGAGTGGGGTCTGGCGGGCATGTGGTCCCTTGAGCGCAGCAATAATTCGGTCTCTTCTGCCCGTTCGGCGCCGAAATGACACCGGTATGCGTGACTGCTCAGGGACGCAGTCACACCTTCCCGCCCGGAGCGCCTGTCACCATCGGGAGAGCGCCCGACTGCGACGTTATCCTGCCGTCGCCGGCTGTCGCCCATCACCATGCTCGCCTGGTTCCCAGCGGTGACGCTTGGTGCCTCGTAGAAGTTGACGGCAGCAACGCTATCTGGGTGGCCGGCCGGCTCGTTCGGTCGCTGATCGTGACCGACGCGGTCACGGCCCGGCTCGGCGACCCTCACGGTGAGGCGGAGATCCGGGTGGAACTCACCGGCACGCCGGCCAATGTCTCCGCGCCCGTGCTGGTGACCAGGCTCGGCCGCAGCCAGCGCGTCTTCCCCGTGGGCACGCAGGTCCGGATCGGCCGTGACCCGACGCTCGAGCTCGTGTCGGTGAATCCGCTGGTATCCAGGCACTGCCATGGCGTGATCACTTCCGACCAGGGCGGCGCCACGTACACCGACCAGTCCCGCCGGGGGACGTTCCTGGACGGCAAGCTAGTAAGCGGTCCGCTACGTATCACCGAATCGGTGATTCTCCGCCTTGGCGATCCGGCTACCGGCGAGGAACTCGGCATCACCCCCCCGCTCAGCAGCTCCCAGCTGGCGCGAAATCAAAGCCGACGGGTTATGGGAGGCCGGGTTCGCATGGGTGCCCTGGTGGCAGGGGCGATCGCGGTCCTGGCGGGCCTGGCCGCCATCCTTGTCGTCAACACGCGGACCGCTCCCCCGGCCGCCAGCACACTGAGCGGCGGCCTGTCGCCTTCAGTCCTTCGTCGCGCCGAGGCAGCCACCGTCCGACTGCTGCTTGGCTCTCGTTCGAACTACACCGGCTGGGGCTCAGGAACGCTGATCAGCCCGACCGGGCTCATCCTCACCAACGCCCACGTCGCCGAGCCGCAGGCGCCAGGAGCCGCGGTGGCCGAGGGCATCCCGGCCAGTCAGCTCGGCTCCGATCCGCCCTTCCTCACGGTGGAGTTGACCACGGGCCCATCCTCGCCCGTGGTCGCCCGATACCGGGCCAGGCCGGTGGTAGTCGACGGGTACCTCGACCTGGCGGTCGTCCAGATCTACGCCACGAGCAGCGGGCAGCCCGTCAGCCCCGGCTCGCTCCACCTGCCCTACCTCAAGCTGGGCAACGTCGCCGCGCTGCAGCTTGACCAGACGGTCACGGTGCTTGGTTTCCCGGGTGTAGCGGATTCGGACTCGATCACCGTCACCAGCGGGGTCATATCGACGTTCATACCCGACCCGCTCGGGCACGTGGCCGACCCCCGGTTCGAGCTGGAAACCACCGCCCGGGTCGCGCACGGCAATTCCGGCGGCGCCGCGATCGACAACGCGGGCCAGCTGATCGGCGTGCCCAGCCTCGCCATCCAGGGTGAAGGCGACGACGTCTCCTGGCGGCTGCGGTCGGTCGCCGAGGCCAAGCCGCTGATCACCGCCACACGCGACCATGCCGTGTATCACAGCAAGATCCTGGTCCAGCTGACCGGCGCGGAGCAGGTGACCGGCGCCGGAGTGGCAGCCACGGCGGAGGCGGCATGCTCCGGTGGCCTGCCGATCGCGGCGTCGGCATCGGCGGTATTCGGCATCGACTATGCCCGGTTCCCCGTGGGGCTGGACATCGCGATGCTGATCGCCCTGCCTGACGGGGACGCCGTCACCGTGGCCACCGGCGGGCTGCCGCAGGCGATCGCCACGAGCAGCAGCGGCTGCTTCACCTATGACCTGACCGCTGATCAGCTGGGACTCGCAACCCTGCCCGCAGGCACGTACCAGGTCCAGCTGCTCGCGGGTCCCAACCTGACGCCGGTCAGCGCGCCGACCGACCTCACCGTCGCCGCCTCGGCGGGAAACCCATAAGAGAGCTAAGTCTGGGAGGGGAATGAGATGAGCCAACCGCAGTCGGAGGCACAAAGAGAAGCCCATGAGGCACTGGGCACCGCCGTCGCCAGTTACGGTCAGCGCGTCCTGGCTGACCCGCATATCCTCGGCAACCTCGTGACCGACCTTCTTCCCGACCTGCCGCGCGAGCGCAGCCTGCTCGTGGCCGGGGCCGAGGCCGGGATCGCGGCCGAGATGACACAGCACGTCCAGGAACAGCACATCGATCCCGATACCGCCGTTCAGCTGGCGGCCCAGGCCCTGTCCGAGCGCCGGGCGATCGACCCGGCGGCCAGTATGTGGGTGGCCTCGGAATACGCCCAAGCCCTGGGTTATCAGGTCAGGCCGTACGCCCAGGCGCTCTCGCCGGAGACGCCGGAGGCGTTCCCGGCTTCGTCCCCCACCATGACCGTCATGCCGGGGCAGTCGACGCCCACGCAATCACCGTCGGCCCCGCCCATGTCACCGCAGGTACCGCCGATGCCGTTCCCGCCGGGATCACCGCCGTACGCTTCGCCGATGCCGGGGCAGGGATCCTGGCCGCCGCCCGCGCAATCCTGGCCGCCAGCCCAAGGTACTCCCGGCGGCCCGCCAGCTTCAGGGAATGGACGGAAACGCCGCATCGTCGCGGCTGCCGCCGCGGCCGGGGTAGTGGTCCTCTACCTGGTCGTGGCCGCGGTCGCGCACACGGTTCCTTTCGGGAAATCAAGCCCCTCACACCCCCCCACCGCCGCGCCGAGTCGGCACAAGCCGACCCCGACACCGCGCCCGAAACCGACGGGTCCCACGCTGGCCGCCGGTGTCGCCCCGCTCATTCAGCTGCTGCCATCCGACGTGAACCCTGCTAACTGCAAAGCCGCGCCGAAGACCGGCTGGGCCACCCCCGGCCTGGTTAAATCGCTGGAATGCTATGACTCTGGCGTGGGCAGCGACGACAGCATCTACGCCTATCAGATGAACAGCTTGGCCGACTACGAAGCGTCCTGGGCGAACTTCAACACGTGGGCGGCCTTCAGCGCTTCCTCGACATCGGCCTGCCCGCCAAGCGGCAGCAGCACACAGGGAAGCGGGCCCTGGGACGACACTGGCAGCAACGGGAACGGGTTTTACCCCGCGGCGGCCGGCCAGACGCTGGAGTGCGGGTATTTCTTCAGCAACAGCAAGAACCAGAACGAGCCCACATACGCCTGGTCGTTCCCGAGCGAGGACGCGTACGTGATCGCCATAGGCGACGCGAACTCGACGTTCGCCCACCTGGAGTCCTGGTGGCTGGCCAACGCAGACCCGAACGCATCCCCGAGCCCCTCGGCGCCATGACCACTCCCGGTTCTGGCTGGCCGTACGTCACGCACCCGAGTGAGCCAGACCTGAGTGCGGGCAGCCCGGGGATGACTCAGGTCGCGCCTTATTCGCGGATGCCGGGAGGTGGCATCTCCCGGCGTCCGCTGCACTTCATCATCCTGGCCGACTGCTCGGGCGGGATGAAAGGCGAGAAGATCCAGGCGCTGAACTTCGCGATCGCGGACATGATGCCGCATCTGGCCGCCTGGGAACGCGATCAGGAGCAGGCCCAGGTATTCATCCGGGCCATCGCGTTCGCCACCGAGCCGCGCTGGCACATCCCCGATCCGCAGCCAGTGGCCGGGCTCCGCTGGAAGCCGCTCCAGCCGGTAACCAAGGGGCTGACCAACATGGGCCCCGCGTTCGCGATGGCGGCCGAGGCGCTCGCGCCCGGCCGTATCGAGCGCCGCGCGCTGCGGCCGGCGCTGCTGCTGGTGACCGACGGGCTGGCCACGGACCCGCCCGGAGGCTTCGAGGCCGGCCTGGCCAGGTTGATGAGCCAGCCGGCCGGCCAGGCCGCGCTGAGATTGTCCGTCGCGATCGGCCGCGATGCCCAGTCCGAGGCGCTCAACCGGTTCATCGGTGACCCGAGCGTGCCGGTGCTCGTGGCGGACAGTACCGAGGAGATCGCGGACCGCCTGATCGCCGCGTCGCTCGCCGTGTCCCGGATGTCGGAGGCAGGCGCGGATCGCAGCGCGCTCGCGCAACGGCTGTTCGGTCCGGTACCAGACGTGACGTCCCGGATCTTCAACCAGGACACCATCATCTGATGACATCATGACCAGTACAGACAACCGTCCCAGGGTGGGCGGCTGGCACGTGGTCATCGGCAGCGCCCGCGGCGCCGCCCATCACGCCAGCGGCCTGCCCAACCAGGACTCGGCGGCCACTCAGGCGGCCGGCAGGTCGGACGCCGCCGTCATCGTCGCGGTCGCCGATGGGCACGGCCATGCCCGCCATTTCCGCAGCGCCGAGGGATCTGCGCTGGCCGTCGACGTGGCGTGCCGAGCGGCGGCCCGGATGGGCGCTCAGATGAAGGCGGCGGAGCTGAGCGCGGCCGCCCAAGTAGAGTCGGCGATACGGCACGAACTGGTCCCGACCATCGTGACGGACTGGCGGCACGCGGTCGGCGGCCACATCACCGGGCAGCCCTATACGGCCCAGGAGCAATCCGCTCTCGACCTCGCCGACAGCCCCGAGGTCCCCTATGGCTCAACCCTGCTGGTCGCCATGATCGCCGGGCACTGGCTGGTGTGCACCCAGATCGGCGACGGCGACCTGCTGGCCATCTGCCCGGGCGGCCGTTCCTTCAGCCCGGTGACGGCCGATGACCGGCTCGACGGCCATCGCACCACGAGCCTGTGCCAGCCGGACGCGGTGGCATCCTTTCGCACCAGCGCGCATGATCTGCGCGAGATACCGCTGCTCGCGCTACTGCTCGCGACCGACGGCTACGGCAATGCCCAGGCCGAGGAGCCGTGGCAGCCCGGAGTCGGCCGGGATCTGGCCGAGTTCGCCGCCGAGCACAACCACCGCTGGTTCGAGCAGCAGGTGCCGGGCTGGGCGCAGCGCTGTGCGTCGGCCGACGGCAGCGGAGACGACACCACCATCGCGTTGCTCCTGCACCCCGGTGCGCCGGCGCGGCGGAACCGCGCGGGAAAGGGCTGATGTGGACGGGCTGATACAGCCGGGACAGACGCTGCGGATGGAACGAGCCGGTGCCGTAATTACCGTAGGGAAACGGATCGGCGAGGGCGGCCAGGGCGTCGTCCACGCGGCCCGGCTCAATGACGGGTCGTTCGCGGTGAAGTGGTTTCGCTCCGACCCAGGCAACGACGAGATGCGCAAGTCGATTACCGCGCTCATTCAGCGCGGCCGACCGCCCCACCCGGCCTTCGTGTGGCCGATCGATCTAGTCGTCTCGGACCTGCTACCCGGATTCGGTTACGTGATGCCTCTGCTCGAGCCACGCTTCATCTCGATAGCACAACTGCTCAACCAGGAGGTACAGCCATCCTTCCGGGTCATCGCGGCCCTTGGCCGCGAGCTCGTCGACGCGTTCGCCGCGCTGCACTCGGCCGGGCTGTGTTATCGGGACATCAGCTTCGGGAACCTGCGGGTTGACCCCGTGGCGTGCGAGGTGGCGGTCATCGACGTCGACAACGTGGGCGTCGACGGGTCGGACGCCATGGTCAAGGGGACGGGACCGTTCATGGCACCGGAGATCCTGCGCGACGAGGCGTTTCCGTCGACCGTCACCGACCTGCATTCCCTGGCCGTGCTGCTGTTCTACCTTTTCATGCACGGTCACCCCCTGCTCGGCCTCAAGGCCGACGCTTCCTATACCTGGGACCGCAACGGGCACCTGTCGGAGACCCAGGTGCTGATCCGAAACTTCGGGGTGGAACCGGTATTCATCTTCGACCCGGACGATGCCTCGAACCGGCCGCTGCCCGGAGACCGGGTGGTCATCTGGTGGGCCCTGTACCCGCAGCAGTGTCGCCGGGTGTTCACCCAGGCCTTCACCGCGGGACTGCGCGACGCGTCCCTGCATGGCCGGGTCACCGAGGGGACCTGGCGCCGGGCGCTGCTCAGCCTGCACGACAGCGTGTGGAGCTGCCCGGCCTGCGGCGCAGCGGTGTTCTACGATCCGGAACGGCCCGGGCAGAGCTGCTGGCACTGTGCCGGACCCGTGCCGGCCCCGCTCAAGCTCAAGGTTCCCGGAGGCACGTTGGTGCTATCTGAAGGAGCGGTGGTCAGCAGCCATCACCTCAACCGGGATCGCGACTACCGGACGGCATGCGCGGTGATCGAGCCGCATCCCGGACGGCCGGGCCGGGTGGTCATGCGAAACCTCACCGACAGCATGTGGACGGTGGTTCCGGACGGGGAGCCACCCAAGCGGGTGGCGCCGAGCCAGCGCCTCGGCGTGCGGCCGCTGATCATCGACTTCGGCTCGGTTCGGGGCCAGATCCTCTAGGTCCGCGTGACGGCTAGACGGCGGCCGGACGGTACGTTCGGGGGCTTATTCCTCCAGGGCGCCGAGGTCGGCGGGTACGTCGACGGAATAGGGCCTGAGGATTTCCAGCGGGACGATCTCGAGCGCGCGCTGATGAGTCGAGGCGAGCACTACGGGCGCGGCGGCGCCATCGCGGTGGGCCTGCAGCCAGTTGGCGGCCGTCACGCACCACCGGTCCCCCGGCACCAGGCCAGGGAACCTGAACTGGGGCATGGGCGTGGTGAGGTCGTTGCCGATGCGGCGCTGATGCTCGAGGAACTCGGTGGTCACCACCGCGCAGATCGTGTGACTGCCCAGGTCTTCAGGCCCGGTGGTGCAGCAGCCGTCCCGGTAGAAACCAGTTAGCGGATCGGTCCCACATGGCTCAAGCTCGCCGCCGAGCACATTACGGTCGCCCATATTGAGAAGTATCCGTACCATGGCGGGTGATCCGCAAGCTCCGGGGCCTGCTGGCCGCTGGACAGGGCGGGACGGTCGGCTTAGTCTTGACTGTATGGTCAGTCAAGACTTCTGTGCCGCGTATGCTCCTGCTCCGGTGGACCGGGGTGAGCTGGAGCAGGTGCTCCGGCCGTTCGGAGAGAGCCGGATGCTGCCCCGGGCCGCGTACGTTGACCCGGCGGTGTTCGAGTGGGAGCAGCGGCATTTCTTCGGCGGCGGCTGGATGTGCGTCGCGCGCAGCGATCAGCTGCCCCGGCCGGGCGACCAGCGGGCCGAAGCCACCGGGCAGGGCGGCGTGCTGATGGTCCGCGGCGAAGACGGCGTGCTGAGGGCGTTCGCGAACAGCTGCCGGCACCGGGGCCACGAGCTGCTTGGCTGCGGTGAGTCCGCCCAGGGCAAGGCGATCATCTGCCCGTACCACGCGTGGACGTACTCGCTGGAGGGCGACCTGCGCGCGGCCGCGGGTTTCCGGCGGCAGCCCGGCTTCGACTTCGGCCAGTGGGGCCTGCCGCAGCTGCCGGTGACCGAGTGGCACGGCCTGGTCTTCGTGGACACCTCGGGCGGGGGCTCGGGTTCGCTGGAAGAGGCGCTGGCCAAGCTGGACGAGCTGGTCGCGCCGTACGAGCCGGAACGCCTGGTGACCGCGGGCCAGCACAGCTATGACTCGGCGGCGAACTGGAAGATCCTCACCGAGAACTACCACGAGTGCTACCACTGCCCTTCCATCCACCCCGAATTGTGCCGGGTCAGCCCGCCGAAGAGCGGAGAGAACTACGCCGCCGACGGCGCCTGGATCGGCGGCTGGATGGACCTGCGCGAGGGCATGACGACGATGTCCCTGGACGGCACCGGCCACGGGGTGCCGCTGCGCGGACTCGACGCGCAAGGGCTGCGCACCGTCATCTACGTCAACATCTTCCCTAACGTGCTGCTGAGCCTGCATCCGGACTACGTGATGACGCACCGGCTGACCCCGGTCGCCGCGGACCGGACCCGGATCGAGTGCACCTGGGCGTTCGCTCCGGAGGCGGTGGCCCGGCCCGGCTTCGATCCGGGATACGCGGTGGAGTTCTGGGATATCACCAACCGGCAGGACTGGGCGGCGTGCGAGTCCGTGCAGCGGGGCCTTTCCTCGCCGCACGCCTCCCCGGGACCGCTGTCGCCCGCCGAAGACGCGGTGTACTCCTACGTCACCAGCATCGCCCGGGGCTACCTCGGCCAGTCACCCTGGAGCCCGGTAGCGTAAGGCACGTGACCATCTTCGATATTCCGGTAAAGACCCTGGCTGGCCAGGACTCCTCACTCGGCTCGCTGGAGGGCAAGACGCTGCTGGTGGTGAACGTCGCCTCCAAGTGCGGGCTGACGCCGCAGTACACCGCGCTTGAGAAGCTGCACGAGCAGTTCGCTGACCGCGGTTTCGCGGTCGTCGGGTTCCCGTGCAACCAGTTCGGCGGGCAGGAGCCCGGAACGGCCGGGGAGATCGCCGAGTTCTGTTCGGCGACGTACGGGGTCACCTTCCCGATGTTCGAGAAGGTGGAGGTGAACGGGTCCGCCCGGCACCCCGTCTACACCGAGCTGATAGCGGCGCCCGACGCGAACGGCGAGGCCGGCGACATCCAGTGGAACTTCGAGAAGTTCCTCCTCCGCCCGGACGGAACGGTGGCCGCCCGGTTCCGCCCCCAGACCGCCCCCGACGCCCCCGAGGTCCTCGCCGTCATCGAGGCCAACCTCCCCGCCGACTACTACCTCGGCTAGGGCCGGCTCCACCAGCGACCGAAAGGCCGGGACCGTGTTTCCCGGTCTTCGGCCGTTTTGGGCTCGGGGGGTCCGGGAAGGCCTGCGGCGCTGTGCAGCAACCGCAAGGCTAGCGGCGGATAAATGACCACCGACAGCAGGCCGGCCGCCACCAGCGCGGTGGCCGTGGACGGCCTCTGATGACCGGTCTGGACGCCGATGACCGTCGCCACCACGATGAACGTCAGGGAGGTGGCTTGCATGAAACCGGCAGCCCGGGCATGGGTGCGCCCAACCGCCCGCGCGTACAGCGCAGCCGGCACGCCCCGGACCACCAGCAGTGCGACGAGGAACACCGGCACGAGAACGATCGCCCGGGTGCTGGAGAACAACGCGGATATGTCCAGGCCGGCGCCGGTGCTCACGAAGAACACCGGGACCAAGAACCCGAAGCCGATCGCTTCGAGCTTGACCTGGAACTGCTCCTGGGTGGCTGGCGACTCGCCGGTCCGGCGCACGATGATCCCGGCTAGGAACGCCCCCAAGATGGTGGCCAGCCCGAAGCGTTCGGCCACCACCCCG
Source organism: uncultured Actinomycetes bacterium (assembly GCA_963758795.1). Taxonomy (GTDB): domain Bacteria; phylum Actinomycetota; class Actinomycetes; order Streptosporangiales; family Streptosporangiaceae; genus Palsa-504. Next base: position 213,231 of record CAVWXG010000012.1, on the reverse strand, counting down.
AAGGCTAGGGCGAACGTAATAGCCAGCCGGACACCCAGCTGAGAGCTCGTGCTCTCCAACCGCCGCACCACCTCCCGCAACGGCCTGAATCCGCTAACCCGCTGGGTCACCACCACGACGGCCGCCGTCAACCCGATGAACCCGGCGAGCAGTCCCAGCTCCACGCCAGGGTTGGCCGACGACGCGGAGAAGAATACCGACAGCAGGAGGACCGGGACCAGTTCGGCCAGCGACCCCGCGACCATGATCAGATTTCCGAAGCCTGTCTCGGTCTGGGCCGCGTCCTTGAGAATGGGCACCAGGATCCCCAGCGCAGTCGCCATCAACGTGATCCCCACCAGCAGGCCGTCCTTGATCTGGCCGCCCAGCTGGAGCCCGTAGGCCACCAGGAGAGCCAGCGCGGCGGAGGCGGCGAAGGCCCGGCCGGCCAGCGAAAGGACCTGGCGGTCGAATCGGCGCAGGTCGATCTCGTAGCCGGCCATGAACAACAGGAAACCCAGGCCCAGGTCGGATATCACCCTGACCGCAACATCCAGATGCACCCAGCCCAGCACCGCCGGCCCGACCAGGACCCCGCTCAGGATCTCGAACACTGCCGGGGGCACCTTCACGGCCGGGATCAATCCGAGGAGCAGCGGCACTGCGACGGCTACCACGCCGACGATCAGCAGGCTGTTAAACGAGATCATGGGAGTCCGGACAATGTGCCTTGGTCTGGGAGCTACTGGCCTGTTTTCAGGTACGTCCCCAGCGTCTCATTTGGAACGACGCAAATCATCAACCCGGACTGGCCGCGCCTGATCCTGGGCGCGTTACGCTCTAGTTATCGGGGGTGGCTGACGCTGCGGGCGGGAACGAGGTGGGCGCGTGCAGGAGGGGCGGCCGCCGCTGGGGGTTTTCGTGGGCCGGACGGCGGAACTGGCCCGGGCCGCGGAGGTCATCGCCACGGTGCAGGCGGGGCAGCCATGGCTGGTGACGATCGAAGGCGATCCGGGGGTCGGGAAGACGGCCCTGGCGCGGCACTGCCTGGCCGAGGCCGAGGGCACCGGTCTGAGAGTGCTGTCGGCTCGCGCCGACCAGGCCGAGGCCGATCTGGACTTCGGGCTCGTCGACCAGCTGCTGCGGGCGGCGGTGAGGGTCTCCCGGCTCGTCGTGCCCGCGGGCGGGACCGGCTCGGACATCTCGTCCTTTGCCGTGGGCGCGCGGCTGCTCGAGGTGGTGGGAGAGCAGGCGGCCAGGTGCTCGGTGGCGATCTTCATCGATGATCTGCAGTGGGCCGACCGCAAGTCGGTGGAGGCGCTGACGTTCGTGTTGCGGCGGCTGTCGGTGGACCCGGTGATCGCCATCGTGACCTACCGCGGGCCTAGCGACCGCCTGGACGAGGCGGCCCAGCGGATGCTGTCGAGCGTGGAGAACCAGCTGCACATACCGCTGGAGGGCCTGGGCCTGGACGAGGTGGCGTCGCTGGCGGCCGCGCTCGGGACCGAATCGCTGGAGGATGAGGTGGTCCGGCGGCTGCATGCGGACACCGGCGGCCACCCGCTGTACCTGCGCACGTTGCTGACCGAGGGCTCCGGCTTCGATCCGGGGGCGCCCGGGCGGCCGGCGCTGCCCCGGTCGCTGGCCGCCGCCGTCGGTGATCACCTGCGCGGGCTGCCGGCCGAGACCCGGGTCATCCTGGAGATGCTCGCGGTGCTGAACCTGCGCGTGCCGCTGGCGCAGCTAGGCCAGGCGGCACAGACCGGCTCGCCCGGCGCGGCGATCGAGCCCGCCGTGGCGGTCGGCCTGGTGAGCTGGCAGCCCGAGGAGCCCACCTGCCCGGTGGCCATCCGCCACCCGCTGGTACGGGACGCCATCTACGCCGGTATCACCATGACCAGGCGGCGGCAGCTGCACGCCCGCGCCGCGTTGTTCGTCAGCGAGGCGGGGTCGTGGGAGCACCGGGTGGCCGCCCTGGATCAGCTGGACGAGGACCTGGCCGCCCAGCTCGAGCAGCTGGCGGGCGAAGAGGCGGCAGGCGGCCGCCTGGCGATGGCCGCGACGCACCTGCAGTGGGCCTCGGACATCTCCCCGGCCCTCGCCGACCGGGAACGTCGCCTGCTGACCGCCGCGCTGCACCTGATGCTGGCCGAGGAGTCCCGCGGCCTGGCCCTGCGCCAGGCGGTGGAAGCGTCGGCGCCGTCGCCGCTGCGTAGCGGCGTGCTGGGTACTATGGCGTACTCCTCGGGCCAGCTCGGTGAGGCCGAACGGCAGTTCAGCCAGGCGCTGGAACAGGCGCGGGATGACCCGGGCAGCCAGCCGCTGGCCGCCCTGATCGCCAACCGGCTGGCTAGCACCTACACGCTGCTGGGGGACGGGGAGAAGGTGATGGTCCTCGGGCGGCAGGCGCTGGGCACTGGCGCGCTAGATCCGGCGGCAGCCAGCCGGACGCGTACCCTGGTCGCCATCGGCGCCGCCCAGGTATCGGGGCCGCGGGCCGGCCTGGCCGAGCTGGCCTACCTCGAGGCCGATCCGGTGCGGGTGCGTGCGATCGACGTGGACGGCCTGTCGTACCGGGGGATGCTCCGGCTGCTGGCCGGGGACCTGGGACAGGCCATCGGCGACCTGACCGCCAGCCTCGCACTGGCGCGCCGGGGAGCTACGCTCACCCTCGGCCCGCGCGCCTATTTCTACCTGGCGCTGGCCCAGTACCTGGCCGGCGCGTGGGACGATGTCCTGCTCACCGCCGAAAAGGGGCTCTCCGCCGCCGCGATCCATCCTCGCCGGTTTGATCTGCCGCTGCTGCACCTGGCGGCTGTGACCGTGCCGGCCGGGCGCGGCGCGGCCGAGGAGGCCGAGCGGCATGCCCGGCTGGCCGACGAGGCCGCGGCCAGCGTGGACTACGGCCGGGAACGGGTATACGCGGCGGTCGCCCGAGCACTGATCTGCCAGGCAGCTGGCGATTACCTGGGCATGGCCGACGCGCTGGGCCCGTGGCAGGACGACGCGGCCCTGGACGGCCGCAGCCGGGTGTGGGCGGTCTTGTGGCGGCCGCTGCTCGTGGAGGGCCTGGCCGGATCGGGCCAGCTGGAGCAGGCCGCCGCCGTCCTGGCCCAGCTGCGGGCCGGCAGCGGCCAGGTCAGCTACCTGGCCCCGGCGCTGGCGTGGCTGGACGGCTGGCTGGCCGAGCAGCGCGGCGATCCCGAACTGGCCTTGCACATCTACCAGTGCGGCGAGGACAGCACCGGCATCCCCAGCCCGGTGCACCGCGCCCGCCTGCTGCTGGCCCACGGCCGGCTGCTGCGGCGCACGGGCCAGCGGCGCCTGGCGGTCGAGCGGCTTCGGCACGCGAGGGAAATGTACCAGGCGCTGCGCGCCGCGCCGTTCATTGCCTGGACCGAAGAGGAACTGGCGGCCTGCCAGCTACCGGGCAGCCCGGCCACGAAGCAGTCTGTGCCGTCGCTGACCAGCCGGGAAACCGAGGTCGCTCACCTGGTCGGCAAGGGGCTGTCCAACCCCGAGATCGCGGCCGAGCTGTTCATCAGCCGCAAGGCCGTGGAGTACCACCTGGGCAACATCTACGCCAAGTGCGGCCTGCGAGGACGCCAGCAGCTACGGCGCTTCGTCGAGCAATGGAGCCAGCCCGCCGCCGTCTGACCGGAGGGCGAGCCTTCACAGGGGGCGAGCTAGGGAGGCGAACTAGGGAGTTTGCCTAGGGACTGCGGTCCCGGCTCAGCCGACAGTGGATTTATCCGCACCGAACAGTCGAGCCGAGCCCAAAGGACATCCTCCATGAGCACCGCAGTCCTCCCCGATCAAAGCCGCAAGCCGGCCGAGCCTGCCGCCCCAGGAGGGCTGGCCACGCAGGCCGCGGAACGCCGGGCCAACCGCGATGCGCTGCAGGCCCTGGGCATCAACCCCTATCCCACCCGGTTCGAGCGCAGCGCGACGCTGGCCGGCCTGCACTCGGCGCACTCCGGGCTGGACCCGGACACGCGGACGGGCGAGGTGGCGAGCGTCGCCGGGCGGGTGGCCTCCCTGCGGGGCCACGGCAAACTGCGCTTCGCCACCATCGAGGACGCCAGCGGGGCCGTACAGCTGATGTTCCGGGCCGACCACCTTCCGGCCGACGCGGCCGCCATCGAGGCGCTCGTCGACCTGGGCGACTGGGTGGGAGCCACCGGCGAGGTGATCACCAGCCGGCGAGGCGAGCTCTCGGTCGACGTGAGCGGCCTGGAGATCCTGTCCAAGGCGCTCCGGCCGCTGCCCGACAAGCGGCACGGCCTCAGCGACGCTGAGACCAGGTACCGCCAGCGGGAGGTTGACCTGCTGGCCAACAAGGAAAGCAGGCGCGTCTTCGACATCCGCTTCAGGACGCTGTCTATCCTGCGGGACCGGCTTGAGACGCAGGGCTTCATGGAGGTCGAGACCCCCATCCTGCAACCGCAGGCAGGAGGGGCCCTGGCCCGTCCGTTCTTCACCCACGCCAACGCGCTGGACACCGAGTTCAGCCTGCGCATCGCGCCGGAGCTCTACCTCAAGCGGCTGGTGGTCGGAGGCTACGAGCGAGTGTTCGAAGTAGCCCGCAACTTCCGTAACGAAGGGATCGACACCAGGCACAGCCCGGAGTTCACCTCGCTCGAGGCGTACCGCGCCTTCGCCGACTTCCGGGACGGGATGGACCTTACCGAGCACCTGATCGTGGCGGCCGCCCGCGGTGCCGCCGGCCGGCTCGAGTTCGACTTCGCAGGCCAGCGCGTCGACCTGACGCCGCCCTGGCCGCGCCGCGACCTCCTCGACATGCTCGAGGAGCGGCTCGGCCAGCGGGTGCATCCATCCATGCCGGCCGCGGACCTGCGCCAGGTCTGCGACGCCCACGAAGTCCCCTACCTGCCGTCCTGGGGCTCCGGGAAGCTGGTCTTCGAGCTCTACGACAAGATCTTGATGGGCCAGACCCTGGGGCCGGTATTCATCTACCACTACCCCACCGACGTCTCGCCGCTTGCCCGCCAGTCCCTCGAGGACCCCACCGTCACCGACCGCTTCGAGCTCGTCATCGGCGGCAGGGAGCTCGCCAACGGATACAGCGAGCTCAACGACCCCGACGAGCAGGCCAGGCGGTTCGAGGCCGAGGCGGCGGCCGCCGCCGGAGGCGATGGCGAGGCCCACCCGGCCGACGCCGCCTTCGTGCGGGCACTGGAGTTCGGGCTGCCTCCCACATCCGGCATCGGCATCGGCATCGACCGGCTGATCATGCTCCTTGCCGAGGTCCCGGCGATCCGCGACGTCATCTTGTTCCCCATGATGCGGACGGAGGCAGTGTCATGACCACCGATGTGATGCAAACCCAGGAGCTGAGCGGGCAGGCCCCGCCAGCGCAAGCCCCCGACCGCGCGACAACGGAAGGCCCGGCAGCTGCCGCCTTCTTCGTCCCCGATCTCATCCAGCTCGACGTCCGGCGGGGCGACCGGGTAGTCGTGGTCAGCGACCTGCACCTCGCCCCGGTCGCGTCGGAGGTGTCCACGCAGGCCGCCGAGGAGTTGTCGGAGCTGCTGGACGGGTTCCACCAGCCCGGGATGCTCGTGATCGCCGGCGACGGGTTCGAGATGCTCGCCGCGGCTCCCGACGTGGCCGCGATCCTTGATTCCCATCCCCAGTTCACCGACGCGGTCAAACGCTTCGCGCAGGATCATCGCGTCGTGCTGACCCCGGGAAACCACGACGGCCAGCTCGCCTGGGACCGCGATTCGGTCGCGGTGCTGCGGGACCGCCTCGGCGTGACCGACGTGGCCCTGGCCTGTGACCTGGCCGTGGAGACCGGAGACGGCACTGCGCGGGTCAAGGTGATGCACGGCCACCAGTTCGATCAGTACAACGCGTTCGACGATCCCCGGTCCCCGGTCGACACCCCGCTGGGCCATCACATCGTGCGGCAGGTGCTGCCCAAGCTCGCCGAGCGTGACCAGCCTGGCGCGCTGCTGGAGGGAGTCCGGTGGTGCAACGGAGATCCGTCGGCTTTCCTGGGCTCGCGCCTGCTGTACCGGATGGTGGCCGGATGGCTGTGGTGGCTGGGGGTACCGTTCGCGGCGGCGCTGGTGCTGCGCTTCCTGTCCTTTGCGCCGGGGGTTAAGCCGCTGCTGAACCATCACGCCGAGCGGTGGCTGGTCTGGTTCGGCATCCTGGTCGTCGCGATCGCGGTCGTCGCCGCGGCGACCGGAATCGCTACCATGCTGCGGGTCAACCGCGCCCTGGCCGACGCCTCGGTCGGCGAGCGGGGCGACGCGTCGGCTCACAACGCGACCGTCCGCGCCGAAGCCGCCCGGCTGATCTCCGCGGGGTACGCGGGCCTGATCACCGGCCACACCCACGAGCCCGAGCTCGCCACGGTAGGCGAGGGGTTTTACGCCAACACCGGATGCGCGACCGAGGTCGTACGCGGGCGAAAGGCCAGGTTCGGGCTGCCGACGCCGTTCCTGGCCGTGCGGCGGCTGTCGATGGTCGAGCTGACGGCGGGCCCGGTGCTATCGGTCTGTTTGTCGCTGGCCGAACGCCCCATCGGTCAGCCCTCTTTTCTTGAGCGACTGGTTCTCGCGCCGGAGCGGGAGCGTCCCCGGACGCTCGACGTCGTAGGGCGTCTTCCCGACGGAGCCATCTGGCCGATCAGCGAGCGAGCCTTGATGCCGTGGGTGCGGCGGCGCCGGATCCGGCGGGTGGCCGCGTTCGGACTGCTCATCGCGGGACTGCTGAACGTCGTCTTCGCGCTCCTGTGGCCACTGCGCTGGAGCCATCCGGTCGAGGCCTGGCTGCCGTTCGGCATTCACCCGGTCAGCGGCATCACCGCCGTGCTGGGCGGGCTGGCTCTGGCCGGAGTGGCCCGAGGGGTACGGCTCGGCTACCGGAGGGCATGGCTTGCGGCTCTGCTGCTCCTGATGGCGAGCACCGTCTACCGCCTGGTGCGGGACGTGGGGCCGGAAGGGTCGGTCATCGGCTGCGCGAGCGGCCTGTGGCTGCTGCTCGAGCACCGCCACTTCCGGGTCAGCCCGGCAGGCTTCCGCCGGGTCGCCGGCTGGGTGGTCATGACCGGCCTGGTGGCCGTCGCCCTGGCCGCGGGGCTGGGCGCCGCCTACCTCGGCGGCCGCGAGACCCGTGATGTCGTCCTGGCCGTCATCTTGGGGACCGTGGTCCTCGTCCTGGCCACGGGCCTGCCGGGCCGCGAGCACCGGCGAACGGGAGAAGCGCGAGCCAGGGCGTTCGAGCGGGCGCGAGCGATATTCGATCGCTACGGCGGCGACACCCTGGACTACTTCGCCCTCCGCGACGACAAGTCCTGGCTTTTCTCCGGGAACACCCTTATCGCCTACTCGGTCATCAACCGCGTCATGCTGGTGTCGCCCGACCCGATCGGGCCCGTCGATGAACGCGTTGACGCCTGGTCCGACGCGATGGACCTGGCCGACACCAACGGCTGGTACATCAGCGTGCTCGGCGCGTCCGCGCCCTGGCTGCCGATCTACCGGGCCGCCGGGCTGACCGGGGTCTACATGGGTGACGAGGCGATCGTGGACTGCCAGACGTTCTCGCTCAAGGGCAAGTCGATGAAGTCGCTGCGCGGGGCCTACAACCGGATGTCCAAGTCCGGCTACCACGTCGTCGTCATGCCGGCCCTCGACACCAGCGCGGAACTCCGGGTCCAGCTGGAGGATCTCGCGACCGAAACGCGTCAGGGCGAGGCCGAGCGCGGCTTCTCGATGACCCTGAGCCGGATGTTCGACGAGCGCGACACCGGTCTGCTGCTGGCCGTCTGCCTGGATCCCGAGGGCCTGCCGGTGGCGTTCAACCAGTACGTTCCCGCGAGCCACGTCAACGGGTACTCCCTTGACCTCATGCGACGGACGAGCAACCCTGACGCGCCGAACGGCCTGACCGACTTCGTGATCCTCGAGACGATCAACTGGATGGCCGAGCGGGGGCTGACCGGCCTCGGTCTCAACTTCGCCGTGATGCGGGCCGTGGTCGCCGGCGAGGCCGGCTCTGGACGGTGGCGTTCGGCGGAGAAGTCCCTGTTCCATCGCTTCAGCGACAGCATGCAGATCGAGTCTCTCTGGAACTTCAACAAGAAGTACGACCCGCAGTGGCGCGCGCGGTATTCGGTTGCTGACGACCGCGCGCATCTGCCGAGAGCCGGGCTGGCCATCGCCCGGGCCGAATCAGTGTCCGAGCTACCTGTCGTCGGCAGGTTCATGCAGCCCAGGACTCCCACCGCCGACAGCCAGCCGAAGGAGCTCGTGTCATGACGATCCAGCAAAGGCAGCTGACATGCGGCGATCACGCCGGCGGCGGTACCGGGATGCTAACCAAGGACCGGCCGGCTGCCCCGGTCGGCGAGGTCCCGGCGGGCAAGTCCGGCGCCCGCCGGCTGGGCGTGATCGGCCTGGCCCTGGTGCTGATCGCGGCCATGGACAGTATCCGTAACCTGCCCGCCACGGCCACGTTCGGCTGGTCGGCGATCTTCTTCTACGGCATCGCCGTCCTCACCTACCTGGTGCCGGTGGCGCTGTGCTCGGCCGAGCTGGCCACGACCGTCGGCGGCGGCATGTACCGGTGGGTCAGGGAGGCGTTCGGGTCCCGGTGGGGTTTCCTGGCCGTGTGGTGCGACTGGTCGGAGAACATCGTGTGGTTTCCCACCGTGCTGGTGTTCCTGGCCACCACGGCCGCGTACGTGATCAACCCCAACCTGTCCCAGAACAAGGCGTTCCTGGTCCCCGTCATGCTCGTGATCTTCTGGGCCGTGACGCTGTCCTCGCTGTTCGGATCGCTGAAGTCGGCCCGCTGGACGGGCGTGGGAGTGGTGGTCGGGACCGCCGTCCCGACCGCGGCGATCATCGGCCTGGGCCTGTGGTGGACCGGTAGCGGCAAGCATTCGCAGATCCCCTTCCACGCCAGCGCGATCGTGCCGCCCTGGCACGGCCTGACCAGCCTGGTATACGCGGCCGGCATCGTCGTCGCGTTCGCCGGAATGGAGATCGGCGGCTTCTACTCGCACGTGACCAAGAACGCCAGGCGCACCTACCCCAGATCGGTCCTGGTGGCCGCGGCCACGGTCGCGTCGCTGTCGATCTTGGGCAGCGTGGCCGTCGCGATGGTAGTGCCGGCCAAGCAGATCCAGCTCGCCGGCGGGATCATGCAGGCGGTGTCGATCTTCTTCGCCAAGCTCGGCATCTCCTCGCTGATCCGGCCGTTCGGGGTGCTGGTGATCATCGGCGTGCTGTGCGGCCTGGCGTCCTGGAGCGTCGGCCCGGCCGAGGGGATGCGCCGGGTCGCGGCGGACGGCCACCTGAACCCGTGGTGGGGGCGGACCAACCGCCGCGGCGCTCCCACCTCGGTCCTCATCCTGCAGGCCACGCTCGGTTCGGTGCTGGCCCTGGCCATGGTGTTCGTCAACAACATCAACACCTACTACTGGATGCTGACCGCGCTGGTCGCCCAGACCTTCCTCATCATGTACTTCCTCATGTACCTGTCGGTCATCCGGCTGCGCCGCACCAGGCCAGACCTCCCGCGCCCGGTCAGAATCCCGGGCGGGACGCCGGGACTCGTGCTGGTCACCGGGGCCGGGATCGTCGGCGCCGTGTTCACCTTCTTCCTCGGGTTCGTCCCCGCCAGTCACCTGTCAGCCGCGGGAACCATCGCCTACGTCACGGTCATGGCGTTCGGGATGATCGCCATCATCGGCACCCCGTTCCTCCTGCACCGGGGCCCCTCCCTCAAGTCCGGCACCCAGGAAGACCCCAACCTGGTCATCCCAGGAACGCAAGGAAAAGCATGAGACGCTCTCGAGCGCGCTGTTGCCGGACCGCGAGGCGAGCTAGGGAGTTTGCCTAGGGACTGCGCCGGCCGATCAGCCGAGAGTGGATTCATCCACACCAGTAGCCGAGCCGAGAAAGACATCCGCTATGAGCACCCGCACCGACAGCACGAGCCGGCCGGACACCATCCAGCCGGGTACCAGCCAGCAGGCCGCCAGCCGATCCGGCCCCCACCTGCGGCCGCGCTTCCGCATCCCGCGCTGGCTCCTGGCGGTCGTCACGACCGGCGCGGCGGCCGTCGGCGCGACGGTCCTGGCCCTCGCCGTGAACTGGGGCAGCATCTCGATCGTCGGTGGCTGGTTCCCGACGCTGTTGTCCTGGGTCACGATCGCGGTCTGCGCGATCGCGGTGGTCCTGCGCCGGGACGTGCTGAAGGAGTTCGCGCTCGGTATTCCGGCTGGCCTCGTCCTGATCGCAGTCCTGTTCGCCGGGCTTCACCTCACGCAGGCGATCCCCACCGGCGCGCCCCGGTCCATGTACGTATGGCTGTGCGTGACGTGCATGGTGGCCGGCCTGGTTCTGGCCGGATGGCGCCGGACCCGTTGGCCCCGCCGCAGCTGCGGCATCGTCGCGGTCGTCCTCACGGTGGTGTCGGCGGGCAGCGCCGTGAACCAGACGTTTGCGTATTACCCGACCTTCGACCGCCTGTTTGGTAAGACCGCCAACCACTTCCTCGACGATGCCCAGCTCAGCGCCATGCGCACCCAGGTGGATAAGACCGGCCAGCTCCCCGACCACGGTGCCACCCTGAGCGTTTCCATCCCCGGGACCAACCTGAAATTCACCCCCCGTCAGGCGTACGTGTGGGTGCCACCGGCCTGGTTCGCGCGCAACCGTCCGCAGCTGCCGGTCATCGAGCTGCTGCACGGCACGCCCGGCGATCCTTCCAACTGGACCAAGTTCGAGCTACGCCGACGCCACGGCGCTGGCCTTCGCCGAGCGGCACCACGGGGTGGCGCCGATCCTCGTCATGCCGGACATCAACGGGTCGTTCGGCGGGGACACCGAGTGCGTCAACAGCCCGATGTACGGCGACGTCGAGACGTACCTGACCAAGACCGTGCCCGAATACATGCGGAAGAACTTCAACGCCAGCACCGCTCAGGGATCAATCGCGATAGCCGGGCTCTCTGAGGGCGGTCTGTGCGCCACGACCCTGGCCCTGAACAACCCCAAGGAATACGCGGCCTTCGGCAACTACTCCGGCGACGAGTCGCCCACGTACCAGAACGACAACCAGCAGCAGACCATCCAGACCCTGTTCGGTGGCTCGGCAGCCAGCTACGACGCCCACAATCCGCCGTACCTCCTGACACAGCAGCGTTTCACCGGGCTAGCCGGCTGGTTCGAGGCCGGAGCCCAGGACGCCGGGGCCGTGAAGGCCGCCCATGCACTGCAAGGACTGGCCGCCGGCGCCGGGATCGGCACCTGCCTGGCGACGCCGCCGGGCGGCCACGATTTCACCCTCTGGCAGCAGGCCTTCTCCGATTCGCTGCCGTGGCTGTCGTGGAAGCTGAAGCTCACGCCCCAGCCGCAGTCTGTCCCTGCCCACTGTGCCGCCGGGCCGAGCTAGGACCGCGACCATGACCGCGGCAATTGCCTTCGCCGTCTTGTCCGCGCTGTCGAATGCCTGCAGCGCCATCCTGCAGCGGCTCGCCGTCGTGAACCGCACGTCCGGGGCGCGGCCCGTCTGGCGGACCGCGATCGACCTCGTGCGCCAGCCCGGGTGGCTCCTCGGAGCCCTCTTCCTCATCGGTACGTTCGGGTTCCAGGCCGTCGCCCTGTACTTCGGTCCGCTGTCGGTGGTACAGCCCATCCTGGTGCTGGAGCTGGTCTTCACGCTGGGCCTGCGTGTCTTCCTGCGCCACGACGACATCGCCTTGCGGACCTGGTGCGCCGCCCTCACCATCTGCCTGGGGCTGGCCGCCTTCCTCATCGTGGCGTCGCCCGCGCAGGGCACGCATGACGCGGACGCCAGGCAGTGGATAGCGGCCGTCGGCACCCGGGGCCTGGCCGTGCTGGCCGTGCTCCTGCTCGCTCGTTACGGCTCGCCTGCCCGTCGTGCCGCTCTCTTCGGAGCGGCCACGGCCGTCGTGTGGTCCGTGGATGCCGCGTTTGTGAAGCAGGCGGTGGACGTGCTGGCGCGCAGCGGCCCGCTGGGCCTGCTCACGGGCTGGCCGCTGTACGCCGTGATCGCGACCGGAGTCCTGGGCACGGTCCTGCTGCAGGCCGCGTACGCGGCCGGGCCGCTGGCCGCCTCCCAGGCGACCCTGCTCATCGTCGACCCTCTCGCGAGCATCGCCCTGGGAGTCGAGCTCTTCCACGAGCACCTGAGCGTCGGTCCCGGGTACCTGGCCGGCGCCGTCGCGTCGCTCGCCGCGCTCGGGATCGGTGTGGTCATGCTGTCGGTCTGGGCTCCCCCCGTGATGACAGCCGAGCAGCTCGCCCCGCTTCGCCACGGTAGGTCGCTCACGTCATCGCGGGTTGGGGTCCGGCATGTTCGTTGAGTGCAGGCCCAGCTGATGGGCGCGCTTAGCATGGGCGGCGGTAGGGTCGGCGGGAAGCTGGCCGCCGGATCGTTCGGCCTCATCTTCGAAGGGGATCAGCTCGTCGGCGAATGCGCGGGCCCGAGCCTGGATCTGGCGGTCCTATTCCGACAACCCGTACATCGCGTGGATCCTCCAGGCCCCGGGTAGCTAGAATATTGACTGAGTGTTCAGTCTATGCCAGCATCGACGGTGTGCCAATGAGGACGGTGGGTCCATGAGCAGCGTCGGGGGCTCCGCGGACGCGGTGGTGGTCGGCGGCGGGACCGTGGGCGCGTGGTGCGCTTACTTCCTGCGCCGGGCCGGGCTGGGCCGGGTCGTGCTGGTGGAGAAGGGCTTCCTCGGGCAGGGCGCGAGCAGCCGGGCGGCCGGCGTGGTCCGGATGCAGGGCGGGACGCCGGAAGCGGTCCGGCTGGGCCAGTGGTCCCGGCGGTTCTACCTGAGCCAGCGGGACGAGCTCGGCACCGACTCCGGGTTCACCGAGCAGGGCTACCTGCTGCCCTGTTTCACTCCAGGCGACGTCACCGCGGCGCGCGAGCGGATGGCGATGCAGTCCGGTCTGGGCGTTCCGGTGCGCTGGCTCGATCCGGTCGAGGTGGACGCGGTCAACCCGACGCTGGCCCCCGGGCAGACGCTCGGCGGCACGTTCTGCGCCCAGGACGGGTACATCAGGCCGCCGCGCAACGTGACCGCCTACACCGTGGCGCTGAACCGCAGCGGCGTCGAGGTCGCCGAGCACGTCGCGTTCCGCGGCCTGACCTCCGGCCGCGGCGGTATCGGGGTGCAGACGAGCCAGGGCCGGATCGAGGCCGGCCTGGTCGTCCTGACCGGCGGGCCCAAGATCGCCGCGGTCGGCGCTCTGGCGGGCATCGCGATCCCTGCAGGCGGCGCCCGGCACCAGGTCGCGGTGACCGAGCGGCACCCGGACCTGGCGCCCTCGCGGGTGCCGATGGTCTTCGACCTGGCCGCAGGACTTTACTGGCGGCCGGAAGAAGGCGGGCTGCTGTTCGGGATGAGCAACCCGGACGAACCACCGGGTGAGAACCGCGAGGTCGACGAGGGTTACCTGGCCAAGATGCGGGCCCGGCTGGCCCAGCTGGTCCCGGTTACCGCCGGGCTGGGGCTGCGCCGGATCTGGGCCGCGACGATCGACTTCACCCCGGACCACCTGCCCATCATCGGCCCCGCGGCCGGTCGGCCAGGGGTCACCGTGGCGTGCGCGGGCGGCGCCGGCATGATGTGGGGACCTGGCGTCGCCAAGGCCGCGGCCGACGTCGCGCTCACCGGGTCCTCCGACGTGCTCGACGTGTCACCGCTTGGTCTCGACCGTTTCGACTCCCGCGGCCACAGCCGCCTCGCTACCGATCCCATCGCCCTGCCCTTCCCGGAGAGGATCCCCACCCCATAATCACCGTTACCCCCTACCTGGCCGACGCGGCCGACGCCAAGCCCGAGGACTGGGGGCCGCGGCCTGACTCGGTAAACTGACGTCATGGAATATCGCACTCTGGGCGGCAGCGGCTGCGCGGTTTCTAGCCTGGCCCTGGGCTCCATGACGTTCGGCACCGAGACGGACGAGGCGGGCGCGCACGCTCAGCTAGACCGTTTCGTCGAGGCGGGCGGCACGCTGGTCGACACGGCCGACGTGTACAGCCACGGGGTATCGGAACAGATCATCGGCCGCTGGTTCGCCAGCCGCCCGGCCGAGGTCACCGAACCCGTGGTGCTGGCCACCAAGGGCCGCTTCGCGACGGACGATGATCCGAACGGCGCCGGGCTGTCAGCGCGCCACCTGACCCGCGCGCTCGATGCCTCGCTGGGCCGGCTCGGGCTCGATTCCGTCGACCTGTACCAGGTCCACGCGTTCGACCCGCTGACGCCGCTGGAAGAGACGCTGCGCACCCTCGACCGGTTCGTGCGCGCGGGCAAGATCCGCTACTACGGGCTGTCCAACTTCACCGGCTGGCAGCTGACCAAGGCGGTGTGGCTGGCCCGGGCCATGAACGTGGCCGAGCCGGTGACCCTCCAGCCGCAGTACAGCCTGCTGGCGCGGGAGATCGAGTGGGAGATCGTGCCCGCCGTGCTCGACGCCGGAATGGGGCTGCTGCCCTGGGGCCCGCTCGGCGGCGGCTGGCTGTCCGGCAAGTACCAGCGTGATCAGCGCCCCACGGGCCACACCCGGCTGGGCGACGACCCGAACCGCGGCATGGAAGCCTTCGACCGGCGCGGCACCGATCACACCTGGAATGTCATCGACGCGGTGCAGAAGGTCGCCGAAGACCGGGGCGTGTCGATGGCCGAGGTCGCGCTGGCGTGGGTGACCGACCGCCCGGCCGTCACGTCGACCATCTTGGGCGCGCGGACCCTGGGCCAGCTCGAGACCAACCTCCGCTCGGCCCAACTGCACCTGACCGAGGCCGAGAGGGCCGCGCTCGATGCCGCCAGCGATCCGCACGTCGCCGACTACCCCTACGGTGAGCTGGGCGTGGATCAGCGTGCCCGCACCCTTCCCGGCGGCTGAGGGGTCCCGGGCGCGCCAGGGACTCCACTGTGCTCTACGCCCATCTAGGCGGTCAGCCCGCGCTAAACGCGTATAGCGCGCTGTTCCATTAGGCAGATACCGGGCCGCCGCCGCGACTGGCGGAGTCGAAATCACCGGTGCCGTCCGGCACGCCGCCGCCCGGGCCCTTCGGGTAGAAATGGTGTCCCACGACAGGTACGTTCTCCGGGTGCCCGCCGCCAGATGACATCTGCCTGAGCTTGAGGTAACGGCTGAGCTCCCGCCACTGGCTGACGGCCAGCACGGCAACGGAGGCGGGAAGCAGCAAGGTAAGTGCCTTACGAGCCATATTTTTCCTCTAGGTAGTATGACCTGCTATTTTCCCACTTCCCCTCACGCTTGGCGGCAAACAGCGGAGGGCCAGCGATGCCTTGGGGTTAAGCGGGGCGGGCAGCCCCCGAGGGCGGCAAAGGGGTGCTTTGGTAGCACGCGGCCCGGCCCGTTTAGAAAACATGTCCTGAGGATGATGCGGTGGGCAGCCCCGGTCCGGCTGGAATACCGCAGGTCTTCCTGATGCTGACTATTTAGCCGCTCTTTTTGCGTGCTGCCCGTCGCGGTGGAGCCTGTGCCGCGGACGCCACGCCAGCCCAAAGGACCCGAGAAGACCCACACGGTCGTCCGGGCAAGGCACGATGGAATTGACTATGACGCTCACCGACCTGCTGCCCGCGACCCCCGACCCCGACGCCGTCTACGACGCCTTCGCCGGGTGGTCGAAGCGGCGCGGGCTGGCGCTGTACCCGCACCAGGAAGAAGCGCTCATAGAAGTCGTGTCGGGGGCGAACGTCATCTTGTCCACGCCGACCGGATCGGGCAAGAGCCTGGTCGCCGCGGGCGCTCACTTCGCCGCGCTGGCGGACGGGCAGCGGACGTTCTACACCGCGCCGATCAAGGCGCTGGTGTCGGAGAAATTCTTCGACCTGTGTGACGCCTTCGGCCCGTCCCAGGTCGGCATGATGACCGGCGACGGCAGCGTCAACGCGGCGGCCCCGATCATCTGCTGCACTGCGGAGGTGCTGGCCAACATCGCGCTGCGGGACGGAGCCGAGGCCGACGTGGGCCAGGTAGTGATGGACGAGTTCCATTTCTACGCCGACCCTGATCGCGGCTGGGCCTGGCAGGTACCCCTGCTTGAACTGCCGCGGGCGCAATTCGTCCTGATGTCGGCCACCCTGGGGGACGTCAGCCGTTTCGAGGCGGACCTGACCAGGCGGACCGGCCGGCCGACCGCGGTGATCCACTCCGCCGAGCGCCCGGTGCCGCTGGTCTTCTCGTTCGTCCTGGAGCCGTTGCACGAGACGCTGAAAGAGCTGCTCGGCACCGGCCAGGCGCCCATCTACGTGGTGCATTTCACCCAGGCGGCCGCCCTGGAGCAAGCGCAGGCGCTGATGAGCATCAACGTGTGTACCCGCGCCGAGAAGGACGCCATCGCCGACCTGATCGGTGACTTCCGGTTCTCGGCCGGCTTCGGCAAGACCCTGTCCCGGCTGGTCCGGCACGGCATCGGCGTCCATCACGCCGGCATGCTGCCCAAGTACCGCCGGCTGGTCGAGACCCTGACCCAGGCCGGGCTGCTGAAGGTCATCTGCGGCACGGATACCCTCGGCGTGGGCATCAACGTGCCGATCCGCACCGTCCTGTTCACGGCCCTGTCCAAATACGACGGGAACAAGACCCGGCTGCTGCAGGCGCGCGAATTCCACCAGATCGCCGGGCGGGCGGGCCGAGCCGGATACGACACGTCCGGCCGGGTCGTCGTCCAGGCCCCTGAGCACGTGGTGGAGAACGAACGCGCCCTGGCCAAGGCGGGCGACGACCCGAAGGCGCGGCGCCGGGTGGTGCGGAAGAAGCCGCCCGAGGGCATGGTCTCCTGGGGCAAGCCGACCTTCGAGCGCCTCGTCGCCGCCGATCCCGAGCCGCTGACGTCGAGCTTCAGGGTCACGCACGCCATGGTGCTGAACGTCATCGCCCGGCCCGGTGACGCTTTCGCCGCGATGCGCCACCTGCTGACCGACAACCACGAGGACCGCGCGGCCCAGCGCAAGCACATCCACCAGGCCATCGCGATCTACCGGGCGCTGCTGGCAGGCGGCGTGGTGGAACGCCTGGATGCACCGGATGCCGACGGCCGCCTGGTGCGTCTCACCGTGGACCTGCAGTTCGACTTCGCGCTGAACCAGCCGCTCTCGACGTTCGCCCTGGCCGCCATCGAACTCCTGGACCGCTGCGACCCTTCGTACCCGCTGGACGTGCTGTCAGTCATCGAGTCAACGCTGGACAACCCGCGTCAGGTGCTGTCCGCCCAGCAGTTCAAGGCACGTGGTGAGGCCGTGGCCCAGATGAAGGCGGACGGCGTCGACTACGAGACCCGGCTGGACATGCTGGACTCGGTCACCTACCCCAAGCCGCTGGCGGACCTGCTCGAGGGCGCGTACGACATTTACCGCCGCGGCCACCCGTGGGTGGCCGACTACGAGGTGTCGCCGAAGTCCGTGGTCCGCGACATGTACGAGCGGGCGCAGACCTTCACCGAGTACGTCGGGTTCTACGGGCTGTCCCGTTCCGAGGGCCTAGTGCTGCGCTATCTGGCCGACGCCTACAAGGCCCTGCGCCAGACCGTTCCCGACGAGGCCAAGACCGAGGAGCTGACCGACCTGATCGAGTGGCTGGGCGAACTGGTCCGCCAGGTCGACTCCAGCCTGATCGATGAGTGGGAGCGGCTGCGCAACCCGCTGGCCTCGGATCCGGACTCTCAGCGGGACGCCCGGCCGGCCACGGTCACCGCTAATATCCGGGCGTTCCGGGTACTGGTGCGCAACGCGCTGTTCCAGCGGGTCAGGCTGGCCGCCCTCGGCCACTACGCCGAACTCGGCGATCTGGACGCGTCCTGCGGATGGGATTCCGACGCCTGGGCCGAGGCGCTCGAGGGATACTTCGAGATGCACGACGAGATCGGCACCGGGCCGAACGCGCGCGGGCCCGCGCTGCTGATTATCGACCAGCAGCCGGGCCGCTGGGTGGTCAGGCAGATATTCGACGATCCGGCGGGCGACCATGACTGGGGTATCAGCGCGGTCGTCGACCTGGCCGCCTCCGACGAGGCCGGTACCGCCGTCCTGCAGATCACCGACGTCGGCCAGCTGTAGCTTGCGCCTGACGCGACGTCAGGGGCTAGCGTGCAAATCATGGACGCTTGCGGGAACGACCAGGCCTGGAAGGTGGGCACCCTGGCCAAGGCCACCGGCCTGACGGTCAGGGCCCTGCACCACTACGACCACATCGGCCTGCTCAGCCCGTCGATGCGGACCACGGCAGGACACCGGCTCTACACGGCCGACGACGTGGCCCGCCTGTACCGGATCCGGCTGCTGCGCGGCCTCGGCTTTCCACTCGAGCAAATTGCGTCCGTGCTCGAGGATCCCGGCTGGCAGCTGGCCGCCTCGGTCCGGCGGCATCTGGAACACACCAGGGCAAAGGCCGCTATCGCCGCCCGGCTCTGCCGCCGCCTGGCCGTCATGGCGGATGAACTTGACCGGCAGGACCGTCCGGCCAGCGACCAGCTGTTCTCGGCTCTGGAGGAGATGACCATGCTTGACACCACCGTTCACAGCGTGACCGGCCTGCTCGTCTACGACGACCTGGCCGCGGCGCACGAGTACATCGTCCGCGTATACGGGCTTGCCCCAGGACCTATCCACCGCGACGCCGACGGCCGCGCCGTCCTGGCCGAGCTACAGGCCGGTGACCAGACGATCTGGCTGCACCCGGCGGCGACGGACTACCAGTCGCCCCGCTCATTGGGAGCGGTCAGCAGCATGACGGTGATAGCAGTCGACGACGCCGACGCGCACTATGCCCGCAGCGTGCAGGCCGGCGCCGTGATCTTGAAGGAACCCGTCGACCAGCCCTACGGGGTCCGCGAGTACGGCGCGAGCGACCCCGAAGGCCAGCTCTGGTACTTCCATTCGCCTCTCGACTAGGCGGTGGTTAAGCGGTACCCAACCCGCGTGGCACCACAGTAGCAATATTGGCCACAGTAGCAACATTGGCCGCACAAGCAGCCGAAACGGAATGGCCGCTCCGGTTATTGTGGTGGATCCGGGCTCCGCGGTTGATCGCCGACTGACCATCGAAGCGACGATGCAGCTCTGACTCTTCGGCGAGGGTGACGGGCCGCTCTTGCCGAAATTGGGCAGGGTCCTAAATCTGGGCCGGCCAGGCGGCAGGACCTGATCAAGCGACCCTCACTTACGTTCGCCACGGTCCGGCTGATGATCCGGTCTATCTCATAGAGGCCGTACTTCAAGATCCCGACGCCGATACTGAGCGGCAGCACGGCAAAGGCCAGCAGGCGGCTCACCATGCAAGCCACGATCAGCTCGTGATCGCTCGCGCCAACGGCGGCACCGGTCACCATCCTCGGCACTAGCAGGGATCGGCTGAACGTGTGCCCGCTCCCCGCTCGGGCCCGGACCGGCCCCGGACCAGCCCTCGGACCAGCCCAGGACCAGCCCTCGGACCAGCCCCGGACCAGCCCCGGACCGGCCCTCGGACCAGCCCCGGACCGGACCGGACCGATGGAACATAGGGCCGCACCAGACCGGACCGATGGAACATAGGGCCGCCTAGCTGCGTCTCACGCTGGCCACACGGGTCGCGGCGGCCCCTGCAGGCCCGTAAGTTCGCGGCCGGAGGCTGCCTCAGCTTGCCGTCGCGCTTCCGGCTGTTGTGGCCAGGGGTTCTGGGCCCCCCGATCCCCCACCAAGCCCGGATCCACCACCGAAACCGAAACCCGGCAGCAAAATCCGGCAAACCGGATATTGGGGATGCGCGGCGGCTGCAAGCGGCCGATGCGGCGTGGCCGATGCGGCGTGGCCGATGCGGCGTGCCCTGGGCGGCGGCTACCGCTGCTCGTGGGTGCGGGCCGCCGTTAGCGCCCCGGCCCACCAGGTGAGGTCATCGGCGAGCAGCTTTAGCCTCGGCTCAAGCGGAGAGAACGCGGCGGTGTCGCTGACGTCGCCAGCCTGCCGGGCCGCCATCATGACGTCAGGCAGGATGTGCACCGCATGCCGCAGCGGGGCCATCTCGAACTCGACGGCTACCAGCCTGAGCTGCTCGATGGCGCGGGCACCGCCGACATTACCCCAGCCGACGAAGGCGATCGGCTTGCGCTGCCACTCCGGGAAAGTCCAGTCCATTGCGTTCTTCAGGACGGCTGGATAGCCGTGGTTGTACTCGGCGGTCAGCACGATGAACCCGTCGGCCCGGTCCAGGGTGCGGCCGAGGCGCGCCACCTCTTCGGTCGCGTAGTCGCGCGGTGCCTTGGCCGGCGGCGGGGCGTCGAAGAAGGGCAGCGGGTACTCGCGCAGGTCGATCAGCTCGACATCGAAATCCTCGCGGGCCCGAAGCGACTGGCCGACCCAGCGGGCCGTCCGCTCGCTGAACCGGCCTTCACGGGTTGTGCTTGAGATGACCTGGATGAGCATGGTTATCAAGGGTAGCCGCTGGCTTGCCCGTCGATTCGCCCTGGTTTCGGTCTTGGGGTGGTGCAGTTGCGCCACGGACGCAGATACCTGGCCATCGCTCAACGCGGGCGGGAACCCGCCGAGACTGGCCGTCCGCGCCGGGTTTGGCGCGACGGCGGGCTGGGCGGCAACATCTAAATCCGCATGACCACCATAATTTTTCTGTTCAGGCAAGCAAGGCGGCGATCGGGTCCGGGGCACGCATCCGCCAAGCGTCGGTGACGAGTTCGGCCAGGCGGCGGGCGTCCACCTCGGCCAGCCGCAGCATCACCAGCGGCCAGCCGTCATAGGCGGGCGTGGTGAAGAAGAGCTCGGGCTCACCGAGGAGAAGAGCCTGCTTCTCGGCCTCGTCGCCGACGAACAGCACCGCGATGTCGGTCCGGATGCGCCGGGGCCGGCCCGGCGTGCGCTCGGGATAAGACCACACGAATCCCTTGTCGGCCACCCGGAAGTCGAAGCCGTCGCTGTCGACCTCGGTCACGTGCGGCAGGGCCAGCGCGAGGCGGCGTACGTCGTCGGCGTCAGCCATCGAGATCCCGCCCGGAGTGTGCCATCCGCATATGCACCAGGCTAGGCGCCACCGCGGGCCGACGGCGTGCGGATGGGCAACGGCGTCCGGATGGGCACCTCCAGCGGGCACCTCCAGCGGGCACCTCCAGCGGGCACCTCCAGCGGGCGGCGGCAGCGGGCGGCGGCAGCGGGCGGCGGCAGCGGGCGGCGGCAGCGGGCCCGTGCGGCGCGGTTGGCTGTCCAGTGACGGGAGGTTGACAATGGCGTGGTGACGGCAGCACCTGAGGACGAGCCGCGGCTGAGCGCCGTGATCCGGCCGGCGGCCCGGCGGTTCGCCGAGGTGGTCTGCCCGCCCGGGGTGCGGGCGGATCACCGGACCGAACGGGTCTTGCGCGAGTTCGGGCTCATGCTGGGCGCGCTGCCGTCCGCGGCCAGGAAGGCCCTGGCCGCCGCGCTTATCGTGCTCGACCAGGGCGCGCGGGTGTATCCGCCGTCCCGGGGCCGACGGTTCGCCCGGCTCGATGACCGCACCGCCGAGGCGTACCTCCGGGCGCTGCTGGCGCGGCGCGACGCCGCGGCCGAGATGGTCCAGCGGCTCAAGGGCGTGGTCACCATGTGCTACTACGACCTGCCCGAGGTGCAGCGGGAGATCGGCTACGATCCGGCCCCCTACATCGCCGCGGTCGCCCGGCGGCGGCTGGAGACCTACGGGCCGCAGATCCGCGCGGGCGAGGCCGCCGTCATCGAGGGACGACCGGAGCCAGGGCCGCCGGAGCCAGGGCGACCGGAGCCAGGGCCGCCGGAGCCAGGGCGACCGGAGCCAGGGCCGCCGGAGCCGGGGCGACCGTGAGCGCTCCGAGCGGGCTGACGAGCCAGGCTGAGATCACTGGCGACCTGAACCTCGAGTGCGGGGTCGTCGTCGTCGGGTCGGGCGCGGGCGGGGCGACGGTAGCCGCCGAGCTCGCCGAGGCCGGAGTCGACGTCATCGTGCTCGAGGAGGGCGGATATCACCCGACCGGGTCGTTCACGGCGGAGACGGGCCGGGCGCTGCGGACGTTGTACCGGGACGGCGGGGGCGGTATGGCGATAGGCCAGCCGTCCGTGCTGTTCGCCGAGGGCCGCTGCGTCGGGGGGTCCACCGTGGTCAACGGGGGTATGTCGTGGCGGACGCCGACCCATGTGCTGGATCGCTGGGCCGAGCAGGAGGGCGTGCTCGCGATCAGCGAGAAAGACCTGGATCCTTACTTCCGCCGAGCCGAGACCCTCCATTCGGTCGGCCTGCAGGACCCGGAGACGATCGGACGAGACTCGGAACTGTTCAAGGCCGGCGCCGACGCCAGGGGCTGGAACATCGTCCCGAATCGCCGCAACCAGCTGCACTGCGCGGGTACGAACAGCTGCACCACCGGCTGCCCGACCGACGCGAAACGCTCGATGCTGGTGACCAGCGTGCCGCGGGCGCTCTCGCGGGGCGCCCGGCTGTTCGCCGACTGCCGGGTGGACCGCGTCACCCGCTCGGGATCGGCCGTCACCGGGGTCACCGGTCACGTCGTCCGCCCCGGCGGGCGCAAGGGTCCGGCGATCAACGTCCGCGCCAGGACCGTGGTCGTGGCGGGCGGCGCGATCCAGACGCCGGCCCTGCTGCTGCGGTCGGGCCTGCGGTCGGCTTCCGGGCAGCTGGGCCGCAACCTCTCGCTGCACCCGAACGCCATGGTGACCGCCTTCTTCGACGAGGACGTCACCGGCTGGAAGGGCGTGCACCAGGCCTTCCAGATCCGCGAGTTCGCTGCGGAGGGCCTGCTGCTGACCGCGGTGAACCTGACCCCGACGATGCTGGCCGGGATCTTGCCGGCCTACGGCCGGGAACTCGGCGCGCTGATGGCGGACTACAACCGCATCGTCACCGCGGGACCGCTGGTCACCGACACCGGTGCCGGCCGGGTCAGGAACGTGCCGGGCGTCGGGCCGCTGGTCTTCTACTCACTCGCCGAGCGCGACGCGGCCCGCGTGGTCCGCGGCGTGGAGCTGACCGCGGAGGCGCTGTTCGCGGCGGGCGCCCGTCGCGTGCTGCTGCCCTTCGACGGCGCCCCCGAGGTCCGCAGCCCCGGCGAGCTGCGGCGACTGCTGGCTCGCCCAGTGCCCAGACGAGCGATACAGCTGTACTCAATCCACCTGATGGGCACGGCCCGGATGAGCGAAGACCCCCGGCGCGGCGTGACCGGCAGCTTCGGCGAATTCCACGGCGCGGGCGGGCTGTTCGTCACCGATGCCAGCCTGTTCCCCGGGCCCATCGGCATCAACCCGATGGAGACGGTCATCGCCCTGGCGCTGCGCAACGCCCGGCGGCTGATCGAGCGCCGCGACCGCCTGGGTTTCTAGGGCGCGGTTTCTAGGGCGCGATTTCTGGGGCGCGATTTCTAGGGAGCGCCCCAGGCCGCGACCGGGCTGCCCGGCGCGTAGACGTACACCGAGCCGGTCAGCGTCTTGTTCGGGTCTTCCGGCAGCTTGGAGTAGTCGATGCCGAACTGGAACTCCTTACCGGACGCGACGCGATGGTAGGTGGGGTTAGGGGACCCGACGATGCCAGGGTCGGTGAACGACCCGTCCAGGAAGTAGAACTGCTTGGGGTTGACGACGAACCCGTCGGCTCCGGCGATGACGGTCCAGGCGATGATGACGCCGCCAGTCTCGTCACCCTGGGTGTCCGTCATCGTGATGCGGGAACCTTCGGGGGTGGTGTACCAGGACATCTCGTTCGGGTCCTGGCTGTCGGTGGACTTGAGCTTGGCCTCGGGCGGGTTGATCCTCTTCACCGCGTCCAGCCGGGCGTTGCTCTCGTCCAGCAGGCAGACGGCGGCGCTGATCCCGTCGATGGTCCCGCCGGTGTTGAAGGCCACGGCGCACACCGGCTGGCGCGCGGCCAGCCACGCCCGGTCCTGGACCAGGATGGTTGCCATCCCGGACGGCGACGCACTGGCGTAGCGGGCGCTCTGCACGGCGTCGATGGCGGCGTCGACGTTCTCGGTCCTGGTGTCGTAGCAGTGCTCGATGGCGATGGTGCTTGTCTCGCCGCCGCAGCTGGCCGGGGCGGGCTCGGTCCTGGCCGGGTGACCGGGGTCGAACGGCTCGACGATGGGGGTGAACAAGCTAGCCGAGGACGCGCTGGCCGTCCCCGTACTGCCCGACGCCTTGGCGGCCGGGCTGGTGGCGGCCGTGCCGGTGCTCGACGCGGAGCCGCCGCAGCCGGCCAGGATGCCAGCCAGGACGGTGAGCAGCACGGTCCGCCCCAGCCTGCTCCCGCTCATGCCCGCTGGCCCGCTCATGCCTCCTGGCCCGGGCGTGCTCGGTGGCCTGCGCGTGCGTCTTGACCGGCACGACTCCCGCTCGCGACCCATCTGGTTCCACCCGTCCGGTGAAGGTTGATCGTGTCCCCGCTATTCGCAGTGATCGTAGCGGCAGCGGAGGGTAGCCAGCCACCCGCTGACGACATTGTCGATGAACTCGGCGGTGACCTCGACCCGGTCGAAGAAGAGCCGGGCGAGCACCGGCCCGACCAGCATCGTGTACTCCTCGGCGCCGACCTGAAGACCCGAAGGCGCGAGGAGCTGATTGAACGCGGCCAGGCGGTCGGCGCCGATCCGCACCAGGGCCCGGGCGCTGTCCGGATCGACGTCAGCCTGGGCGGTCACGGCCAGCACCGCAGTGCGGACCGCCGGGTCCTGCAGGCCCCCGCGCAGGCTGGTCAGCCACGCCGTGGCCACCGCGCGCGGGTCGCCCCCCGGTTCCGGGTAGCCGGACTCGTTTCCGGTGAGGATCAGGTCGACGAGCAGCGCCGCGCGGGCGGGCCAGTGCCGGTACAAGGTCTGCCTGGTCACCGCGGCCCGCTCCGCCAGCAGGGAATACGTCAGCCCGGCCGGACCGACCTCGGGCAGCAGCTCGCGCGCGACGGTCAGGATGTGGCTTCGGGTTCGCTCCACTCGCGGGTGGCCCGGAGTCGGCCGGCCCCGGTTCGGACCATGGAGAGGTGACATCCGACGATCATACAGGTTGTGTGATCAGCGCCACACAAGAAATCATACGGGTCGTATGATTAACGGGAACATGAATCATACAGAGTGTGTTATTGGCGGCGTAACCCCTAAGACAGGAGCCAGCGATGTCAACCGCGATCACCTTCTCCCGCTACGGTGAGCCTGAGGTGCTCACCGTCTCCTCCGCCGAGGTCCCGCAACCCGGTCCCGGACAGGTCCGGATCCGGGTGCGCGCGGTGGCCGTCAACCTGATCGACGTCAAGATCCGCAGCGGCCACATGGACGGCATCTTCCCCGTCAGCTTCCCGGTGACACCGGGCTGGGATGTGGCGGGGGTGGTCGACGCGGCCGGCGAGAACGCGGCCGCGGCCGTGGGAGACGAGGTGTTCGGCGTCGCCACGGCCGGCGGCTACAGCGAATACGCGCTGCTCGACCAGCCGGTCGCCAGGCCAGCGACCGTCTCCGCGGAAACGGCGGCCGCCCTCGTCACGGTGGGCGAGGCCGCGGTCCGCGGCTTGCGGCACCTGGCGGTCAAGCCGGGCCAGACGCTGTTGATCCACGGGGCGGCGGGCAGCGTCGGGACGATCGCGGTCCAGCTCGCGGTGGCCCGGGGGCTGACCGTCATCGGCACCGCGGCCGAAGACGACCTCGGTCACGTCGCCGCGCTTGGCGCGAAAGCCATCCGGTACGGCCAGGGCTGGGCGGACCGGGTCCGCGCGGTCGCCCCGGACGGGATCGACGCGGTCTTCGACACCTCCGGGGCCGGCGTGCTGGCCGAATCGGTCGCGCTGGCCGGCGACGCGGGCCGCGTCATCACCATCGCCGACGAGAGCGCCGCGCAGCACGGAGTGCGCTTCACCGGCGCCGACCCCGGTGACCGGGTACCCGAGGCACGGGCGGAACTGGCCGCCCTGGCCGCTACCGGCCAGCTCAGCGTCCCGATCTGGCGGATCTATCCGCTGGCGCAGGCCGCCCGCGCCCACGCCGACCTCGAGGCTGGCCGCAACCACGGCAAGATCATCCTGCGGCCGTGACCCGACCGCTGCCAGGAGGGCATACTCGCGGGCATGACGGTGCGGGTAGACGAATCGCTGGACGGGATCGACTGGGAGCAGGCGAAGGCCGACCTGGCGGCCGATGACTTCGACAACGGCCGGTCCGCCCGGGCGCTGCAGGCCTCGTTCGCTCAGTCCCAGCACGTGGCTGTCGCGCGGGACGGCGAGCGCGTGGTCGGCATGGCCCGGCTGCTATCCGACGGGGTCTGCAACGCTTACCTGCTCGACGTCTGGACCCTGAAGGCCTACCGCAGGCACGGCATCGGCTCGGCGATGGTCAGGCAGCTGATGAGCCGGGTCCCCGGCCAGCACGTCGGCCTGCAGACCGACGAGGCCGAGTCCTTCTACGCCGGCCTCGGCTACGCCCATCAGCCGGTGTTCATGTCGGCCGTGGCCGGCGAGTGGCTCGGCAACGAGGCTAATCAGGGATAGCCCGGGGCACGACCAGGACGTCGGCGGCCACGGCGCGTCCAGGTCGGCGGCCGGCTGGCCGCGGGCCCCGGCCAGCACGGCGGCGACACGCAGCCGGGACAGGATTGCCCGGACCTGCGACCGGGTGACCGGGGGGAGGAGGACGGCCCGTTCAGAAAAAATCTCGATGAGAACGCCGCCGGCGCTGATGACCAGGAGGGGACCGAGGGTGGCGTCACGGACGATGCCCAGGGCCAGCTCGGTGCCGGGTGCGGCGGTCTGGCACACCAGCACGCGCGGGCCCAGCCGGGCGGGCAGGTCGGCGTAGGCGGCGCCGGCCGCGCCGGGATCGCCGCGGCCGAGCCGGACCCCGCCGACATCCGACTTGTGCGCGATCCGCGCTCATCGGTCTTGAGCACGACCGGGTAACCGATCTGGGCCGCGGCGGCCAGAGCCTGCGCCCGGGTGCCGGCCGCCCGCACGCCCACCGCGGGGATGCCGTAGCCGCGCAGCAGGTCGAACTGGACGGCGGCGCTCAGCGCGCTCGGCGGGCGGGTGAGCAGGCGGGTCCAGCGCGAGGGGCGGGGCTTGCGGGTCTCAGGGGGCGGCTGCCGGGGCTGCGCGTGATCCAGCAGGTGGCGCAGGGCGAGCAGGCCGCTGCGGGTGCCTTCCAGGACCGGCAGCCCGGCCGCGCGCAGCCGCGCGGCGGCGGCCGGATCGACGGCGGCCGGTCGTGCGGCCAGCACGGCGACCGGCTTGGGCGTGCCCGCCGCCGCCGCGAGCACGGCCCGGGGGTGGGAGTCGTCACCGTCGAGTTCTGGCACCAGGTCGACGGCGAGGGCGACCGTCGCCACCGCGGGGTCGTCGGCCAGCGCGGACAGGCACTCGGCGGCTGGGGGGGAGCGGGGGGAGGGGGGGCGGGGTGGTGGGTGAGGGCGGCTTTGGCGGCCTGCATGCCGGGGATGCCGCAGACGCCGCCGCCGGCGTGGGTGGCGGAGCTGGCGTAGTAGAGGCCGGGTACGGGGTTCGGTAGTCGGCGTAGCCCGGGGCGGGGCGCAGGTGGAACAGCTGCTCCAGGGACAGCTCGCCGTGGAAGATCGACCCGCCCTCGGGAAAGGCCTGATATAGGGGCCCATCGGAAAGATCTTGTAGCCATGCCTGGCCAGCAGTTTGACTGAACATTCAGTCTAGAAGCTGCTAACATAAATTCTCAAGGGGTCGCCGCGACGGAGGAGCGGCCTGAGCGAGCCAAAGGGGCGCGGCGTGCCTGGACCTAAGCGAGCGAGCCAAAGGGGCGCGGCGGTGCCTGGACTGAGGAGCGACGAAGGAGCGACGAGGGAAGGCACCGCAATGAAGGGGGAACGGGTAGGTGGGCGGGGGCCCGGAGGCGAGCGAGCGGGAGAAACAGTCCGGAAAACAGAGATGCTGCGGGCGGCGCTTGAGGTCATCGTCGAGCGCGGGTACGCCGACACCAGGATCACCGATGTCGCCGAACGCAGTGGCACCAGCCCGGCGCTGGTCATCTACTACTTCAAGACCCGCGACCAGCTTCTCACCGAGGCGATCAGGTATTCAGAAGACTCCTGGTACGCCGAGGGCCAGCGGCGGATGGGAGAGATCCCGACCGCGGCCGGGCAGCTGGCCGAGCTCGTCGCCATGACCTGCCTGCCGGGCACCGATCCGGAGCCGCGCAGCTGGTGGCTGCTGTGGCTGGACCTGTGGGCGCTGTCGCCGCGGAACCCGGGGGTGGGCGCGGTGCGGCAGAAGTCCGACGAGCGATGGCGCGAGACCATCCGCTCCATCGTGCAAGCCGGCCAGGAGGCCGGCGAATTCGCGTCCGTGGACGCGGACGACTTCGCGATCACGCTGTCCGCCCTCCTCGACGGGCTGGCGGTGCAGATCGCGCTGGAGGACCCGAAGGTGCCGCCGCAGCGTACGTATGAGCTGGCGATCCGGTTCGCGACGGGCCAGCTGGGGTTCGACTGGAAGCCTGCGCCCGGGGCCAAGCCGGCACGTAAACGCGGCAGTTAAGCAATTGCTGCTGTGCCCTAGCCTGGCCTGATGCGCGCACTGGTGATCACCGGCCGCGAGTCGGCGCGGGTCGAGGAGGTCGAGGCTCCGGTGGCCAGCGGCGGGCAGGTGGTGGTCGACGTCCGCCGGGCCGGGATCTGCGGTACGGACGTCGAGCTGTTCACCGGGCAGCTGGCCTACTTCGCCCAGGGCAAGACGGGTTTCCCGGTCCGGCCGGGGCACGAGTGGTGCGGTGTGGTGTCCGCAGTCGGCGCCGGGGTCGACCCGGGCTGGCTCGGCATCCGGGTGACTGGGGACACCATGCTGGGGTGCGGGCACTGCGCCCGCTGCCACGCCGGGCGCGCGCACGTCTGCGCCGACCGCCGCGAAGTCGGGATCATGGGCTGGCCGGGTGCGCTGGCCGAGCAGGTGCTGGTCCGCGCGTCCAGCCTTTACCGGCTGCCGGATTCGATCGACGACCGCGCGGGCGCCCTGGTAGAGCCGGGCGGCAATGCCTGGCGGGCCGCGTCGGCCGCGCTGGCGGGACCGGGTAAGCGGATCCTGGTATGCGGGCCCGGCACCATCGGGCTGCTGACCACGGCCTTCGCCACGGCCGCGGGCGCCGAGGTGCACATCCTGGCCCTGGACCGCAGTCGCGAAGATCTCGCCTCGTCGTTCGGCGCCGCGGCGTACCGGACCGCTGATGACCCGCCGCGGGTGACCTACGACGCGGTCATCGACTGCACCGACGATCACCGGATGCCCGCGACGGCCGTGGCGCTGGCCGAGCCGGCCGGGCGGCTGGTCTTCATCGGCATCTCCGGCGCGCCCAGCCCGATCGACAGCCGTGACCTGGTGCTCGGGGACATGACCGCGGTCGGGATCCTCGGCGCAACGGCCGGGCTGGCGCCCGCGATCGAGCACTACGCCGACGGCCGGGTGGATCCGTCGGGCGTCGTCCAGGTGACCGTCGGCCTGGACGAGGCGGCCGAGGCGCTGGCCGGGCAAGTCAGCGCCGGTACGGGCACCAAGATCCACATCGACCCACACGCTTAGCGCGCCGGGTCAAGAATGATGGCAGCACCATCTGGCCGGTACCTGACAGGTGGTGGTACCAGGGAGCCAGGACGTCGCACTGGTTTTACGGCAGGCGGATGCCGTGGACGAAGCCGTCCTGATCGCCTGCGACCAGGGTGCCGCCGACGATGGCGGGGCGGGAGTAGGAGTAGGCGAGGGTGTGCTGCACCGAGCCCTGCCGGCGTCCGTCGGCGAGACGGACGCCGATCAGCCGGCCGCGGGCGGAGACGACCCAGGCGCTGTCGCGATCGGTCGTGACGCCGGCGTTCAGCACACGGACCTTCAGGGCAGTTTGCCAGTGGACGTGGCCGTCGGCCAGGCTTACCCGGCAGACGGTGCCCTGCTCGTTGGTCAGCAGCACGGTGTCGTCGCCCAGGACGACCGCGGCCGGGTACATGGTGGCCCCGGGGACCTTCCAGCGCACCGCGCCGGTAGCGGCCTCAAGGGCCAGCGATCCGGATACCGTGGCCGCGACGACCGCCCCGGCGCCGAGCACGACGGCGTTGTCCCAGCCGCTGTACAGGGCCACCCGGTGCGCCTCGCCCGAGACCATCGGGCGGGACCATTCCTGCCGCCCGGTGAGCGCGTCGTGTGCGCGCGCGTAACCGTCGGCGGCGCTGGTGTAGACCCGCCGGCCATCGCAGGCGGCCTGCCCGGCGGAGAACCCGCGGCCGGTCACGGACCAGGCGAGCTGGCCGGTGGACGCGTGGACCGCGAGCAACTGGCGCCCGGCGGAGAAGATGATGTATTCGTCGTCGGCCACCCGCGCGACCGCGGGCGCGCTGAGCACCGGCGCGCCCGCGTCGAACCGCCAGACGGCCTGACCGGTGGAGGCTTCCAGCGCGTACAGGTGCCGATCGGCCGACGGGACGAACAGCGTGCGGCCCGCGGCGTCAACGCCGGGCCGCCGGTAGACCGGCCCGAGCCGGACCCGCCACAGCCACGGTGTCCGGCCATCGCCCGCTCCGGGCGGGACCCGGACGGCGGCCACCTCCCCGCCGGTCGACGCGGCCACGATCACCGGGCCCGCGTCCGGGCCGGCCACGGCGATCCCGGCCTGGATCGCCCCGGTCAGCCTCAGCCGCCAGGCCGGCACCGGGTCGGTAGCGCCGCCGGGCACGCTGAACGGGATGTGCTTTTCCTGCCAGCTGCCGTCCGGGGCCAGCATCCGCAGCTGCACGCGATACGCCCCGGGCACTATCCGCGGCACGGGCAGCGAGCCGGACCAGCGCCCAGCGGCCGGGCCGCCGGGTCCCGCGCCGAGATCGTGCCAGTCGCCGCCGGATAGCACCTGGGGATACGTCGAGGCCGACACGCCGCATACCTGGCCGGACGGGTCGGCGAATACCGTGACTGGCAACCGCCCGCCGGACGCGACACCGATGATCACCCGGTGCCGGGCCCGCGCGCTGCGCCGGGACAGCGGGACGGTGGCCACGGGCAGTGATGCCGGTGTCCCGTCCGCGGCCAGGGTCACGCGGGAGACGACCAGTACCGGCGTTCCGTGTTCGGGGTCGGTGGCCTTCTCCGCCCAGTAGAAGACGGGGCTGGCCAGGACGGGCGCCAGCGTTACCTGGGTGAGCCCGTTGAAGCGCGTGACTTCCTCGCGGTGGATGTGCCCGGCGAAGATGCCGCGGACGTCATACGGCGCCATCAGGTCGAGCAGGGCGGCCTGGTCATCGACCTCATAGTGGCCGGCACCGACCGGGAAGTGCTGGAACAACAGCACCGGTGTGCCCTCGGCCAGGCCGCGGAGGACCCGCTCGAGCCAGCGCAGGCCGCCCCGGCCGTAGTGGCCGGGTTCCTGCAGGGCCTGGGTCGGGTCGAGCCCGGCGAAGTGCACGCCGCCCGCGCAGAACTCCGATGGCGCGGCGCCGAAATACCTGTGATAACGCCCCTTGGCGGTAGCGTCCCACCGCACGTCATGATTGCCTGGCACGTGCCGGAGCCGGCCGGCCAGGGCAGCGGGAACCACCTGCCGGTACAGGGCGTATTCGGCCTGCAGGCCGGTGTCGGTGATGTCACCGCAGTGCAGTACCAGGTCCGGAGCGAGCTGGGCGATGGCGCCGTAGACCTGAGCCAGCCGCTCCGCCAATTCCGGCCGTGAGACGCTGACGTGAGTGTCGCTGACCAGGGCAAAGCGCAGCGCTCTCACGGAACAAGTGTAGATATGACACCCAGAGCCAAGGTCAGGTCTCGTCGTGCTCCTGGAGGAAGACGCGGAACTCCTCGATGGCCTGTTCGGCGTCGGAACCGAGGTCGGGGACGACGGCCATGTCGGTGCCGGTCCAGTAGGCTCCGGCGTACTCGCCGCCGTCGGTCAGCACCAGGAGATGGTGATGCGCGATCTTGATGTGGTCCCGGACCTCAGTCCAGGTAACTCCGGGCGGCACCAGGCCGATCGCAGGCGAATCGCTGTCGTCGATGTCCAGGTCCTCGAGCACTGATCTCCCTCCGGGGGCTCTTAGCCTAATCGTGGGCAGGCAGCGAGGCCCGTTTGGGATAAAGATGAGAAAAGTGGATGCGGGCAAGCGTGCGGATCGGGGCGCTGCGTCCTGTGGGCGCGGCCACCCGGGGCGATTAGCGGGCGCGGAGGGCGCACCAGTGACCGTTCGGGATAAAGCTGCTTTGATGTGGATGAGACTGGGACGGTTGGGGTCTAGCAGGTCAGTGGAGCGGGATGCTGAGGCCGTGCGGGTTCGGGGCGGGGAAGAGGAGACTGGGATGGCGGAGTCTTCTGGGTCGGGTGGTCAGGGGCTGCTGGCCGGGCGGACGGCCTGGGCACGGCACATGGAAACGCCATTGCGCATCTTCTTGCGGACCGAGACGGGCAGCGCCTCGGTGCTCGCGGGCGCCACTGTGGCCGCTCTGATCTGGGCAAACATCAGCATTTCTAGCTACGACAAGGTGTGGGCGACCCGGCTGTCCGTGGAAGTCGGCGACTCGGGGGTGACCCTGGATCTGCGCGAGTTCGTGAACTCCGGGCTGATGGCGTTGTTCTTCCTGGTGGTCGGGCTGGAGGCGCGGCGCGAATTCGACATGGGCGAGCTTCGGGTGCGCAGCAGGCTCGCGCTGCCGCTGCTGGCCGGGCTGGGC
Organism: uncultured Actinomycetes bacterium; assembly: GCA_963758795.1. Classification (GTDB taxonomy): domain Bacteria; phylum Actinomycetota; class Actinomycetes; order Streptosporangiales; family Streptosporangiaceae; genus Palsa-504. The sequence continues at coordinate 180,565 of CAVWXG010000012.1, read as the reverse complement.
GGCATGGTCGTGCCCATCGGCATCTACCTGATCGTGAACGCCGGACGGCCCTCGGAGCACGGCTGGGGGATGGCGATGTCGACGGACACCGCCTTCGCGCTCGGCGCGCTCGCCCTGGTCGGCCGCAGGCTGCCGGATCGCGTCCGCACCTACCTGCTCACCTTTTCCGTCGTCGACGACCTAGCCGGGCTCGCGGTTATCGCGGTCGCGTACAGCGGGCACATTGACGTGGCGTCGCTGCTGGCCGGGGTCGGGTTGATCGCTGTCGTCCTGGTGGTCAGGGCGCGCGGCGTCCGGTACGGGCCTGCTTACCTGCTGATCGGGATCGCGGCCTGGGTGGCGTTCCTCAAGTCCGGGGTGGACCCGATCGTGGTGGGTCTGATCATGGGACTGCTGACCTACGCCTACTCGGCGACCCGGGAGTCCCTGGAGCAGGCCTCCGAAGCCTTCCGGCTGTTCCGCGAGCAGCCCACCGCCGAGCTCGCAGCCTCGGCGCAGGAGGTGGTGCGGACCGCGATCTCGCCGAACGACCGGCTCGCGCAGATCTTCCACCCCTGGAGCAGCTACGTCATCGTGCCGGTGTTCGCGCTGGCTAACGCCGGGATCGTGATCAACGGGAGTTTTCTGGCCCGCGCCTACACCTCACCGGTCACGCTCGGCATCTTGATCGGCTACCTGGTGGGCAAGCCGCTCGGCACGGCGGGCTGCGCGTGGCTGGTGACCAAGGTCAGTCACGGGCGGCTGCGGCCATCCGTCGGCTGGGGCGCGGTCGCGGGAGCCGGCGCGGTCGCCGGGATCGGTTTCACCGTGTCGCTGCTGATCGCCTCGCTCGCCCTGCAGGGCACCGAACTGGCCGAGGCCAAGCTCGGCATCCTGTCCGCCGCGCTGGCCGCGTCGGCCCTGACCTGGATCATCTTCCGACTGGTGAACAAGCTGCCGGTACGGAGACGGCTGCGGGCGCTGCTGGGCACGGCCGAGGTCATCACCGACCTGGTGGTCCCGGTCGACCCGTCGCGTGATCATCTGCGCGGCCCGAAGCAGGCCCCGGTCACCGTGGTCGAATACGGCGACTTCGAGTGCCCGTACTGCGGCCAGGCCGAGCCCGCGGTCCGCGAGCTGCTGCGCGACTTCGGCGACGTGCGGTACGTGTGGCGGCACCTGCCGCTCCGCGACGTGCACCCGGAGGCGCAGCTCGCGGCCGAGGCCGCCGAGGCGGCCGCCCGGCAGGGCGCGTTCTGGGAGATGCACGACCGGCTGTTCGACCATCAGGACGCGCTCAGCGCCCGCGACCTGATCGGGCACGCGGCGGCGCTCGGCCTTGATACCGAGCGATTCGCCGCCGACCTGCGCAAGCACGTGGGAATGGCGCACGTCAACGAGGACGTGGACTCCGCTGACCTATCCGGCGTGTCGGGAACCCCCACGTTCTTTATCAACGGGAAGCGCCATTACGGCGCCTATGACATCGAAAACCTGTCTAGAGCGGTTAAATTGGCCGCGGCCCGGACGAAAATCACCGCCTGATCATTGGCACTCTGGGGCTGTCCCTGGAGCGCCCGGGGCGGCAACGTTAGGGTGGCGTTGACGACGAGGAGGAGGTGCCGCGTGAACGCGGCCACGGCCGGGGTAACGGCGATCGTCGGAGGCCGGGTGGTCCCGATCGAGGGCGAACCGATCGACGGCGGGACCGTCCTGCTGCGGGACGGGAAGATAGCGGCGGTCGAGGGTCCCGGCTTCGCGGCCCCCGCCGGAACGGACGTGGTGGACGCGGCCGGCAAATGGGTACTGCCTGGCTTCATCGACGCGCACGCCCATCTCGGCGTGCACGAGGAAGCCGAAGGCTGGGCGGGTCAGGACACCAACGAACGGACCAGCCCGGTCACGGCCCAGGTCCGCGCGCTGGACGCGATTAACCCGGCCGACCTGGGTTTCCGCGACGCGATCATGGGCGGGGTGCTCGCGGTCAACGTCAACCCGGGCTCGTCGAACCCGATCGGCGGCCAGACCGTGGCGATCAAGTGCCGGGGCCGCACCGTGGACGACATGGTGCTCCGCGAGGCCGGCCTGAAGTCCGCGCTTGGCGAGAATCCTAAACGGACCTACGGGGAGCGCAAGGAGACCCCGTCGACCAGGCTGGGCACCGCCGCGGTGATCCGGGGCGCGTTCGTCGATGCCCTCAATTACCAGGCGAAACTGGCTGCGGCAACGGATGACGCCCCGGTGGAACGGGACCTCAAGCTCGAGGCGCTAGGGCTGGTCCTGCGCCGGGAGATCCCCTGGCGGCAGCATTGCCACCGCGCGGACGATATCGCGACCGCGATGCGGATGGCGAGGGAGTTCGGCTACGACCTGGTGATCGACCACGGCACCGAAGCGTACCTGCTGGCCGATCAGATCGCCGCCGCGTCGATCCCGGTGATCATCGGACCGCTGTTCACCAGCCGGTCCAAGGTGGAGCTGCGCAACCGGTCGCTGGCCAATCCCGGCAGGCTCGCGGCGGCCGGGGTGAAGATCGCCATCACCACCGACCACCCGATAGTGCCGGTCCATTTCCTGATTCACCAGGCCACGCTGGCGGTCAAGGAGGGCCTGGACCCGGTGACGGCGCTGCGCGCGGTGACAATCCACCCGGCCCAGATCATCGGCTGCGCCGACCGGATCGGCTCGCTGGCCGCCGGCAAGGACGCCGACATAGTGATCTGGTCCGGCGACCCGCTAGACGTGATGAGCCGGGCAGAGCGGGCTTACCTTGACGGACGCGAGATCTACCGGTACGACTACGACCGGCGCGAGGGCGTGTTCGCCGAACTCTAGCTCTAGCCTCCCGGTCATATGCGGACATAAGCATCAAATGCCACGGAGTGCCTTCGAAAAACTGCCTCTTAGCAATGGGAAGCGGTAGGGGCTAATCCCTGCGCCACACGAAGACCGGGCCGCGGGCCCGGAGACTCACCGGCGAGCCGACGGGCAGCGCGGGGCCGCCGGTGATCCGCACCATGATCGTCCGGCCGTCGGCGTCGCGCTCGGGCTGGACGTGGACGACGGCATCGTGACCGTGATAGCCGAACGCCGTCACCCGGCCCGGCACCCCGTCCCCGCTGGGCTCCAGTTCGATCTGCTCGGGCCGGATCAGGACGGTCACCTGGCCCGCCCCCACGGCCGTGACCGCGGCGGGGTCAAGCGGAAGATTGCCCAGGAGCGTCTTCGCGACCCCCCCGTCGAGCACCCCCTCAAGCAGGTTCGCGTCCCCGACGAAACTGGCCAGCTCGGGGTCCGCCGGCAGGCAGTAGAGATCTTCGGGTGTCGCGCACTGGGCGATCTGCCCGTCCCGCAGTGCCGCGACCAGGTCGGCCACCGAAAGCGCCTCGTCCTGGTCGTGTGTCACCAGGACCGCGGTGGTGCCGGCCCGGCGGAAGATCTCCTGGACGTCAGCGCGGACGCTGGCCCGCAGGCTAGCGTCCAGCGAGGCAAACGGCTCGTCGAGCAGCACCACGGCCGGCTCGATGGCCAGCGCCCGGGCCAGCGCGACCCGCTGCTGCTGGCCGCCGGAGAGCTGGTGGGGATACCGCTTGCCGAACCCGCCCAGGCCCACCGCCTCCAGCATGCTGGCGACCTTGCCGCCACGCCGGTCCCGGGCGGCGAGCCCGAAGCCGACGTTGGCTTCGACGGTCAGGTGCGGGAACAGGCTGCCCTCTTGCGGGACGTAACCGATGCGGCGCCGTTCCGGCGCGAGGTGGACGCCCGGGCCATCGACCAGGACATCGCCGATCTTGATCGTGCCGGCGTCGGCCCGGTCGAAGCCGGCCATCAGCCGCAGCAAGGTCGTCTTGCCGCTACCGGACGGACCGAGAATCGCCGTCAGGGACCCCGCCGGGACCTCCAGATGCACACCGGTCAAGACCGGGTGAGACCCGAAGGCCTTATGCAGGCCGGTAACCGCCACTTGCCGCATGTACTCATCCTCGCGCTTGAGCCGGGCGATTGAAGAATCGTCCCAAGACATAGCTTGGCACGGCCGCGACGATGATCATTACTAGGGCAAACGGCGCAGCCTGGCTGTAGGAGAGATTGGTCTCATACGACCAGAACTGAGTGGCCAGCGTCTGCGCGCCGGTCGGGATCAGCAGCAGCGTGGCGGTGAGCTCGGTCACCACCGACAGGAACACCAGGCAGAACGCGGCCACCAGGCCGGGTCCGGTGAGCCGGATCGTCACCCGGAACAGCACGGCGAGCCGGCGCTGGCCCAGCGACCTGGCCACTTCGTCGAGGCTGACCGGCGCCCTGGCCAGCGACGCCTTGACGCCGACCAGCGCCAGCGGGAAGAACATGATCGCGTAGCAGGCGATCAGCAGCATCGACGTGCCATAACCGAACCCGGCCGCGTACTTCTCGGTGAAATAGGACAGGGCGAAGGCGATGACGATTCCCGGCATGCCCAGGACCAGATAGGTGCTGCGCTCCAGCAGTTGCGGCACCCGCCCGCCGTGCCGGACGGCCAGCAGGGCCACCGGAAAGGCGAGGATCGTGGCCAGCACCCCGGCCGATCCGCCGTACAGGGCCGTGTGCCCGGCCGCGTCGAGCAGGGATACGTTAGCCCCGCCTGACAGCCCGCCGACCTGGCCGGCCTGAATCCAGTAAACCGTCGCCGCGACGGGGACACCGAGCGCGAGCAGGACGAGCGCGGCGAAGGCGGCCAGCACCGGCCAGCGCGTCCAGCCGAGCTGCTGGGGCGGATTTACCCGCTGGGTCATCGGGCCGGACCTGCTGATCCGCCCCCGGCCGCGGAGCGCGCCTTCCCCGGCCACGACGAGCAGGCTGAGCCCCACCAGCACCAGGGAGAGCGCGCAGGAGGCGGCGATGCTGTACCCGTTGAGCTCGGTGAAGATCTCGGTGGTGAAGGTCTGGTAACCGAGGATCTCGAACGCGCCGTACTCGGCCAGCATGACCAGGGCGACGAGCAGGCAGCCGCCGAGGATGGCCCCCTTGGCCTGGCCGAGCGTGATCCGGACGAAGGTGCGGACACGCCCGGAGCCCAGGCTTCGCGCGACTTCCTCCTGACCGGGGTCCGCCATCCGCAGGCTGGCCGCCACCGGCAGGTAGACCAGCGGGTACACGGCCAGCGTCATCACGATGACGGCCCCCTTGAAGCCGTGCGCCCAGGTCCACAGTGAGTTCCAGCCGAAGCTCACCACGAAGTCAGGGATCGCGAGCGGGACCACCACAAGGACCGCCCAGACCCGGCGACCCGGCAGGTCGGTCCGCTCGACGCACCACGCGGCGCCGGTGCCGATCACCGCGCACGCCGCGGTGACTACGACGGTAAGCCGGATGGTGTTCCACAGCAATGTCCGGGTCAGCGGCCGGAAGATGAGGTGCGCCACGTCGGAGGCCCCGGCCCCGTGGGCCTCGAGCAGCAGGAACACCAGCGGAAGGGCGAGGAGCGCCGCCACCAGGGAGCTGATCGTCATCAGGACGACCGGGCGACGGGCCCGGCGCGGGCTGATCGCGCTCTTCTCGCCCGGCCGGGTGAGCGTTCCCGCGGCGGCCATCAGCGGTCCTGATCCGTCCGGGGCCTCACAGCAGGGCCTGGCGGAGCAGGGCGATCGCCGTCGAGCCGTCGCCGAGTTCGGCGATCGTGATCGAGGTCGGCTGAAGCTGATCAAACGGCGTCTCCGGCGCCGACGTGGTCACGCCGTCACCCAGCGGGTACTCGTAGCTCTGCTCGTTGCCCGAGGCCCGCGCGATGATGTCCTGACCCTGCTTGCTGGCCAGGAAGGCGAGGAACTTCTGGGCCGCCGCCTGGTGCTTGCTCGACTTCAGCACGGCCGCGCCGGAGACGTCGATCACATATCCAGGGTCATCCGGGGCGAAGTGGGTGATCTGCGAGTGCATCCCGGACGCGCCGACCTCGGCCTCGAGCCGGTACCAGTAATACTGGTTGATGACCCCGAAGGCGACCTCGCCGCGGTTCACCTCATCGGCGATCGTCTCGTTGTCCGGGACGATATGGCTCGCGGCGTTCGATTTGATGCCGTTGAGCCAGGTGAGCGCGGCCGACTCGCCGTAGGTCTTCAGCACCGAGGTGACGATCGGCTGGAAGTCGGTCTCCCCGGCGGCGAAGGCGAGCTTGCCCTGGTACTTCGGGTTGGCGAGCTGCAGCACACTGGTCGGGAGCTGGCTCTTGGCGATCAGCGACGGGTTGTAGATGATCACGCTGACCCGTGCGGAAACCCCCAGCCAGTCACCCTGCGGCGAGTTGTACTTGGCCGTTGTCTTGGCCAGCGTGGCCGGGGCCACCGGGGACAGCAAGCCCTTTTCCTGCAGGAACTCAAGCGGAGGCGAGTTTTCCGTATAGAAGACATCAGCGGGCGAGTGCGACCCCTGCACGGCGATCAGATCAGCGAGCGTGTCCTCGTCGTCACTGCGGACGTTGACGGTGATGCCGGTCTGCTGCCTGAACGCGGTCACCAGCCCGTCGACCGTCTGCTCATGCTGGCCACTGTAGAGGGTGATCGACTGCCCGGACGCATCCGAGGCTCCCGACGATGCCGATGAACCGCAGCCCGCGAGCACGGTGCCGCCTGCCGCGAGCGACCCGCAGGCTACGGCGGCCGTGATGGCTACCCGCCAGCGCATCATGAAGCGGCGCCCGGGCAGATCGAGTTGAGCTTGCTGCTGGCCACCGCGACGTCCTCCTTGACGTTGCTGCTGAGCGTCACGCACCCGGCTAGACGGCCTAGGTCCGCTGTCTTTCTGTTCGTCATCTACCTTCCTTGTGATCACCATGCACAATGTGACTCAGCGCTATTACCTCAGGCCGGAGACGGCTTAGCTTAGGCTAACCTAACCAGCGGCGCCAGTACTATCGTGAGACAGCTGGCTAGCCGACAGGCGGACCGGGCAGAAGCGCGTTGATGACCCGGGCGGCGCGGTCGGGATCAGGGTGTTCGCCGGTGATCAGGCCGAGGTAGCAAACGTTGCAACGGAGAAACGTATGAGCGAGATGACGCAGCATCCGGTGGTCCAGCTCAAGGACGGGGCCGTCCGCGGCAAGGTCGACGCCGGCACGGCTGCGTTTCTCGGCATCGCCTACGCGGCCCCTCCGTTCGGCGCGAACCGGATGCGGCCACCTCAGCCGGTCCCGGCCTGGGACGGCGAACGTGACGCGACCGCGTTCGGGCCGACCGCGCCCAAGGGCGATTACCCACCGGCATATGTCCCGTTGTTCCCCGAGGTGGTGATCCCAGGCGAGGACTGCCTGAACCTCAACGTGTGGACGCCCGACCCGAACGCCACCGGGCTGCCCGTGCTCGTCTGGATCCACGGCGGCTCGTTCATGAACGGGTCATCCTCGGTCGCCGAGTACAACGGCGCGGCGTTCGCCCGCGACGGCGTCGTCTGCGTCACCATCAACTACCGGCTGGCCGCCGAGGGCTTCCTGTTCCTCGATGACGGCATCGCCAACCTCGGCCTGCTCGATCAGCTGGCCGCCCTGCGCTGGGTGCAGGGCAACATCTCCGCGTTCGGCGGCGATCCGGCCCGGGTCACCGTCGCGGGCGAGTCGGCCGGGGCCATGAGCGTGACGACGTTGCTGTCGATGCCGCTGGCCGAGGGCCTGTTCGCGCAGGCCATCGCGGAAAGCGGGGCCGCGGCCCACGCGCTGACCCGGGACCAGGCCGCGATGGTGGGCGGCTACCTCGCGGTCGCGCTCGGCGTGTCCGCGGACCGCGACTCGATCAAGGCCGTTCCGCTGGCCGCGCTCGTGCAGGCCGCGTCGGACCTGGTGGTGGAGGTGCAGACCAATCCCGACCCGGCCAAGTGGGGCCCGCTCGCGCTGAGCTTGCTGCCGTTCGCGCCGGCCGTCGACGGTTCGGTTCTGCCGGCCGCGCCGATCGCGGCGCTGGCTGCGGGCCAGGGCAGTGGCGTCCCGCTGATGATCGGTTCGAACCGCGACGAGGCGCGCCTGTTCCTGGTCGGGCCGGCCGTCATCGACCTGATCGACGACGCGACACTCGTCGCCGTCGCCGGCGCGTACGGGCTGTCGCAGGACGACCTCGCCGTCTACCGGGGCAACCGGCCGGACGCCAGCCCGGGCGACCTGGCGGCCGCGGTGATCAGTGACTGGTTCTTCCGCATCCCGGCCATCCGGGTGGCAGAAGCGCGGGCCGCAGCGGGAGCTCCCGGCACCTGGATGTACCGTTTCGACCGCCCGGAACCGCAGGACAACCACCGTCTCGGAGCGTGCCACGGCGCCGAGATCCCGTTCGTGTTCGACACCGTTACCCTCGATAACGTGCGCCCCCGGCTAGGCGAGACGCCCTCGCAGGCCGTGGCGGACCAGGTCCACCAGGTGTGGGTCAACTTCATTACCCTGGGCGACCCGGGCTGGGCGCGCTATGACACCGCGAGCCGGACGACCGCCCTGCTCAGCGAGGTCACCGACGCCACCGGCGACCCGGCCGGCGACGAGCGCGCCCGCTGGAACGGCATCCGCTGACGGGGGATAGTTGAAGGTCTAAGTAGTGAGGTAGCGTCGGGAGGATGGGCGCTACGGGAGAGTTTGTTCGCGATACCAGGTACCTGAACGGGCGGATCACGGCGGACGGGCGGGACGGCAGCTTCCCGGTGGAGGCCGGGCGGTACCGGCTGGTGGTGGCGCGGGCCTGTCCGTGGGCGAACCGCACGATGATCGTGCGGCGGCTGCTCGGGCTCGAGCCCGTGCTGTCCATGGGCATCTGCGGACCCGAGCATGACTGGCGAAGCTGGACGTTCGACCTTGACCCCGGTGAGGTGGACCCGGTGCTCGGCATCCACTTCCTGCGGGAGGCCTTCGAGAAGGCCGTACCCGGGTACGACCGGGGCGTCACCGTCCCGGCCATCGTGGAGATCTCCTCGGGCGCCGTGGTGACCGCCGACTTCCGACAGATCACACGGGACCTGGAGCACGAGTGGACGGCGTACCACCGGCCCGGCGCGCCCGACTTGTATCCGGAGAAGCTGCGCGACGAGATCGAGGAGGTCAGCGACCTCGTCTACGAAGACTTGAACAACGGCGTGTACCGGTGCGGGTTCGCGACCACGCAGGCGGCCTACGAGGAGGCCTACGGCAGGCTGTTCGCCCGGCTTGACTGGCTGTCCGAGCGGCTCGCCACCCGTCGCTACCTGGTGGGCGACACGATCACCGAAGCGGACATCCGGCTCTGGCCCACGCTGGCCAGGTTCGACGCCGTCTACCACGGCCACTTCAAGTGCAACCGGAGCAAGCTGTCCGAGCTGCCGGTGCTCTGGGCCTACGCTCGTGACCTGTACCAAACGCCCGGCTTCGGCGACACGATCGACTTCGCCCAGACCAAACAGCATTACTACCGGGTGCACATCAACCTGAACCCGTCCCAGATCGTGCCGGCCGGCCCCGATCTGACCAACTGGCTTGAACCGCACCGGCGCGCCGAACTCGGCGGCCGGCCGTTCGGCGAAGGAACGCCGCCAGGTCCGCCGCCGCCCGCGGAACGGGTGACGGACGGACCTGGCGGTTAGCGCGCGGGCCGACCGGGTCCGGCTCGCGCAGGTTCTGGTGGCTGACCGGGCAGGTTTACTCGCGGAGCCGGCCGAGTTCGGCGTTAGCCCGCCGCTGCCGGGACTCGGCCCGGTAGGACTGCCGTCTCGCGTCGGCGAGCCGCTCACGTGCGTCCGCGAGCTCGGCTTCCAGCCGCCGGACCGTATCCTCCAGGTGCTGCTCCGCCAGGTTCGCGGATTCGGTGGCCCGATCGGCTTCGGCCAGGGCCCGTTCTGCTTGCTGGAGCTTCTCCTGGCGACGGCGGTCACGCTCCGCCGCAGCCTCAGCTGGTGTGGGGGTTGGGGGCTGGGAGGGCTTTGGGATTCGAGGGCTCGCCGGGGCGGTGGGGGTCTTCGGGGCCGAAGGGGACGGGGCGCCCGCGGCGAACGGGGTCATCGGGTCCAGGCCGAAGCCGGCCCAGTGCGCGGCGCGGACCAGGGTGCCCAGGTTCGCGGCCACCTCGGGATCGGCAATCGCTGCGTCGAGGGTGGCGGTCACCTCCTCGCGCAGCGCCGCGGGCGGTGCGGGCAGGTCCGCCACCTGCAGGGCCTGCCGGGTGAGCTCGTCGACCAGGCGGCTGCGGGCCCCGGTCAGCTCGCGGATCCTGGTGCCGTCGGCGGATCCCGCGGCGCCGCGCAGGTCGATGCTCATCTCATCGAGCCGCGCCCTGACCTCGGGGTCCGCACGGACCAGCCGGTTCACCACCCAGGCTGAACGTGTCGGCTTGCGCAGCGCGGCGATCTGCTTGGCCGCGGCCGGCTCTCCCGCCTCGCGGGCGCTGGCGATGAGTTCCTGGCGGCGCTCGGTGAAACCGTCCGGATCGGCCGCGTAGAGCTCGGCTACCGCGTCGGCCAGCAGGTCGGTCATCAGGATCGCGGCGTGGAGACCCGGCCTTCAGGCCGGGGGGAAACGCCGCTTCACCCCCCCGGAAATGTCAGTGGTACCCGATAGTGTGTTCGTATGTCCCGGTACCGGCTCATCCCCACCCCCGCTCAGGAAGCGGTGCTGCGGGACCACTGCGGCCACGCCCGGTACATCTGGAACCTGGCCGTCGAACAGCACGGGCACTGGCACCCAGGCCGGGCGAGCGCCCCGGGCTACCTGGAGCAGTGCCGACAGCTTACCCAAGCGCGAGCAGAGTACCCATGGCTGGCCGCGGGTTCCCAGACGGTGCAGCAGCAGGCGCTGCGCGACTTCGCCCAGGCGATGGCCGCGTTCTTCGACCCGGGCAACCCGGCCGGGCGGCCGTCGTGGCGCAAGGCAGGGCGAGACGAGGGGTTCCGGATCACCGGGCAGCTCGGGCGGCAGTGGGACGTGCGCCGGGTCAGCGGAAAACCGGCGAAGTCTGGGTGCCCAAGGCCGGGTGGGTCCGGTTCCGCTGGTCCCGCGCAGTACCGCCGGGCGCCAAGTCCTACCGGGTGACCCGGGACCGGGCGGGCCGCTGGCATGTCGCCTTCGCTGTAATCCCTGAGCCGGTGCCCGCGCCCGGTAACGGCCAGGCGGTGGGCATCGACCGGGGGTGGCGGTCTCCGCGGCCCTGTCCACCGGAGACCTGCTGCACGCCCCCGCCCTGACCGGGCCGGAGCGGACCAGGCTGCGGCGGCTGCAGCGCAAACTCTCCCGCGCCAAGCGAGGATCGAACCACCGCGGCCGGGTCAAGTACGCCATCGCCCGGCTGCGGGCCCGGGAGACAGACCGGCGTAAGGACTGGGCCGAGAAGACCAGCACCGGCATCGCGCGGCGGTTCGACGTGATCCGGGTCGAGGACCTGAAGATCACGAACATGACCCGGTCCGCGAAAGGCACCCCGGAGAACCCCGGCCGCAACGTCCGGGCCAAGGCCGGGCTGAACCGGGAGATCATGCGATCCGGGTGGGGTCTGCTGGTACGCCGACTGCAGGACAAGGCCCCGGGACGGGTGGAGAAGATCAAACCCGCGTTCACGAGCCAGCGGTGCTCGGCGTGCGGGCAGCTGGACCGGGGCTCGCGTGAGAGTCAAGCCGTGTTCCGGTGCACTGCCTGCGGTTTCGCCGGTAACGCGGATGTGAACGCGGCCATTAACATCGCGGCGGGGCACGCCGTGACTGCGCGCGGAGGCGACGGGGTTACCCGGCCGGTGAACCGCGAACCTCATCTGCTGCTCCAATCGGCGTAGTAGCTGGAATCCCCCGGCCTTCAGGCGGGGGGAGGATGTCAACTTGGCAGAATAGGTGCCATGAGCGATGTCGTGCCATCAGGACAGGGGCACCTGCTGACCGCGCGCGGGAACGTGATGGCGTTCAAGGCCGTCGCCGCCCAGACCGGAGGGGATTTCTCGCTGATGGAGCGGACCGTGCCGCCGGGGGCCCGCACTCCCCCGCCGCACCGGCACGTCAACTGCTCCGAGGCTTTCTTCGTGCTGGACGGGATCATCACGTTCTCAGTTGACGGTGCCGAACTGGCCGGCGGCCCCGGGGATTTCCTGCTGGTGCCGCGCGGGGCGGGTCATACCTTCGGCAACCGGGGCGATGAGCCTGCCCGGCTGCTCGTGCTGCACGCTCCGGCCATGGATGCCTACTTCGAGGAACTGCACCGGCTCTGGTCCGGCGGCCAGCCGCCGGCGCGGGAGGCCGAACGCGAGCTGATGAGCAGGTACGGGATGGAGCCAGCCTAGCCGGGGCGGCCAGCCCCGAGGTCGACCGGCGGTAACGGTCCCGGTTAAATGCCTCGCCAAAATGTCAGGGGGCCGACGTAGGGTGGGGGACTATGACGCGGACCGCACCTGCCGAGCTCACCCCCGACACGCTCGAGCAGTACCGCCGGGAATTGACCGGCTACTGCTACCGCATGCTGGGCTCGGGTTTCGAAGCCGACGACGCCGTGCAGGAGACGATGCTGCGGGCCTGGCGCGCGGCGGACGGGTTCGAGGGACGGTCCAGCGTGCGCTCGTGGCTGTACCGGATCGCCACCAACATCTGCCTGGACATGTTGCGCGGCCGCCAGCGGCGGGCCCTGCCGATCGACCTCGGGCCCGCCTCGCCGCCGGTCGAGGCCTTGCTCGGGGACTGGCATCCGGACGATATCTGGATCTCCCCGATGGCGGACAGCAACGTCGTGCCGGAGCACGGCGACCCGGCCGACATCGCGGTGGCCCGCGACACGATCAGGCTGGCGTTCGTGACGGCCCTGCAGCACCTGCCGGCCCGGCAGCGGGCCACGCTGATCCTGTGCGAGGTGCTGCGGATGCCCGCGGCCGAGGCCGCCACGACCCTGGGCACCAGCGTGGCCGCCGTCAACAGCGCGCTGCAGCGGGCCCGGGCCACCCTGGCCGCGCTGCCGGAAGAGCAGCGCCCCGCCGCGGTGGACGCGGACCAGGCGGATCTGCTGGCCAAGTACGTGGACGCGTTCCAGCGTTACGACGTGGACCAGCTGGTTACGCTGCTGCATGACGACGCGCTGATGACGATGCCGCCGTACGCCATGTGGATCAGGGGCGCCGAGAACGTCCGCCGCTGGATGCTCGAGCCGTCGCCGAGCCTGTGCCGGGGCTCGATCCTGGTGCCGGCGGGGCAGGTCAACGGGGTCCCGGCGCTGGCCCAGTACAAGCCGGATCCGGACGGCGGGTACCAGCCCTGGGGGCTGCAGGTGCACGAGGTATCGGGCGGGCGGATCAGCCGGCTGACGTACTTCCTGGATACCGAGCGGATCTTCCCGGCGCTCGGCCTGGCTCCGCACCTGGGGTGAGCGCGATGAGCACCGATATTTCCGGCGTCGGGCAGCCGGGCTTCGTGGCCAGGTACGACCTGGCTGATCCGGCGCGGCAGGCCGCGGCCGAGGAGGTCGCGGCCCGGATCCGCGAGCTTGGCCTGCGGACCGTCCGGCTGGCGGTCGTCGACCAGCACGGCGTGCCGCGGGGCAAGATGGTGTCGCCGGAAGCCGCCATCGCCGCGATGTCCGACGGGCTCGACTTCTCCGGCGCCATCTACAGCCTGGACACCGGCAACCAGGTGTTCGTGCCCGCGTTCGCGGCCGGCGGCGGCTTCGGGATCGAGGAGTTCACCGGGTTCCCCGACGTGGTGGTGGTGCCCGATCCCGCCACCTTCCGGGTGCTGCCGTGGGCGGACCGTACCGGCTGGATGCTGTGCGACGTCTACTTCGGCAACGGCCAGCCGGTGCCGCTGGACGGCCGGGGCCTGCTCCGCCGCACGCTCGCCTCGCTCGGTGAGGCGGGCTACGACTTCCTGGCCGGGATCGAGATCGAGTACTACATCGTCAAACGCTCACCCGGGGACCTGGCGCCGGAGAACGCCGGCTTCACGCCAGACCCGCCGCCGGTCAGCGTATTCGAGCGGGGCTACCAGTTCCTGTCTGAGGTGCGGCTGGACGGTATGGGCGACACGCTGGAGGCGCTGCGGGACGCGCTGGACGCGATCGGCCTGCTGCCGCGGTCCATGGAGGACGAGTGGGGGCCGGGCCAGCTCGAGTTCAGCTTCAGTCCGATCGCCGGGCTGGCCGCGGCGGACGCCGCCGTGCTGTTCCGTTCGGCGGTCAAGCAGGTATGCCAGCGGCGCGGGCTGCTGGCCACGTTCATGTGCCGTCCCGCGCTGCCGAACTTCTTCTCCTCCGGCTGGCACCTGCACCAGTCCCTGCTATCCCGGCCGGGCGGCTCGAACGTGTTCGCCAGCGAGAGCGGCCCGCTCTCCGATCTTGGCCGGCACTACGTCGCCGGGCTGCTCGAGCACGCGGTGCCGATGACCGTGTTCGGGGTCCCGACGGTCAATGGCTACAAGCGGTTCCGGCCCTACTCATTCGCGCCCGACCGGGTGTGCTGGGCGGTGGAGAACCGCGGCGCGCTGGTGCGGGTCCAGGGTGCGGCGGGCGACACCAGCTCGCACGTGGAGATGCGGGTCGGCGAGCCCGCCGCGAACCCCTACCTGTACCTGGCGTCGAACATCGCGGCGGGCCTGGACGGGATCGGGCGGGGTCTCGAGCCGCCGCCGCCCACCTCGGCCGATCCGTACGCCGTCGAGGCGCCCGCGCTGCCGATGTCGCTGGCGGCGGCGGTCGACGCACTGGACGCGGACGGGTTCTACCGGAAGGCGTTCGGCGATTCGCTGATCGCGTACCTGGTGATGATGAAGCGCTTCGAGGTCGGGCGGTACGAGGACGCGCTGGCCTCCGAGCCGATCCCGGACGGCCAGGACGTCAGCGACTGGGAGATGCGGGAGTACTTCGAGTTCTTCTAGCCGAGGGCGACCGGGTACCAGGTCGCCGGGTCGGCCGGGACGGGCTGGAAGTCATAGCGCACGCCGCCGTTGCGGGACAGGGCGACGAGGCTGACCGAGGTGCTCCCCCACACCCGGCCGTCGGGCAGGTCCCAGCGCACGATGATCGCGCCGGGTTCGGTGCCGGGCGGGTTGTCGGCTGCGGCGAGGGTGAGCCAGTCACCCCAGGCGTCCTCGAGGAGGGCGACCGGGTCGCCGGAGGGCCTGGATGCGGCGAACTTCGGGCCGAACCGGACCGCCTTGGGGTCTGCGGGGGTGTCGGCGACGCTGTCGGGCGGGTACATGTGCCCGGCGTTGGTCAGGACGTGGGTGGCGGGGCCGAGTTCGTGCAGGCCCGCGTGCTGGCCGTCCCAGCCCAGCAGCAGGACCGCGGCCGGATCGGCGCACACCAGGTAGAACGGGTCGTAGCGGGCCAGGATCTCGGGGTCGTCGTGGAGCTTGCGCAGGGCGAGCTGGCCTTCTTCGGCGGCCCGCAGCGGCAGTTCACCACGGGACCGGCGGAGGCTGGGCGGCGCGAACTGGCCGCGGCCGTTCAGGATGCAGGCGACGCGTGGCAGGTCAGGGTGCACCGCGAGCCAGGTCCCGCCCGCCTGCTCGTCACACCCGCCGATCAGCGGCGACCCGGGCCAGTGCCGGGCCGGCGGCTGCCACGGGCGATCGGTGAACTCATCGCGGATCCCGAGCAGCAGCAACGGTACCCGGTCTTCTGGCGCCAGGCTGACCACCACGGTGCACATCGTGCCACGAGTCTTTCATGCGATGATCGTGGCGATGCGGGTGAGCCACGGATCGTTCTGCAGGAAAGATGGGACCCATGACCGACACGCCTGATCTGGTGGTTCTGCTGTACCGCGCGGACTGGACGCGGCTGAGCCTGGCCGCCGAGGTAAGCCACACGATCGACCATGACCTGGACGCGCTGCGACCCGAGGCGGGCGTGCTCGGGGCAGCGGCGCCGCACGGGTCGCACGGGCCGCACGGGCCGCACGGGCCGCACGGGCCGCACGGGCCGCACGGGCCGCACGGGCCGGTGGCCGGCTCCGACCGGCGAGCGCGGCCGACCGGGAGCGAATGGGAGGCGGCCACCGACCTGCAGGGGACCGAGACGAGCCGGTCCACGCTGCTGATCGCGCCGGGCGGCCGCTGCCGGTATCAGGGCGACGGGTTCGCCAGCGGGTGCGACGGGGACCGGAGCTGGCAAGAGTTCGCAGCAGAGGGCCGCCTGGTCGAGCTGACCGGTGGGCCCCGACCGCCGCTGGCGACGCTGCTGCGCCCGTCATGGCTGCTCAACGGCTACACGCTGGAGATCGGAGGATCGGCGACAACCCTGGGGCGAGAAGGGCTGCGGGTGGTGGCGACGCCGCGGCCGAGCATCAGGGACGCCGCGGCGCGGTGGCGTCAGCCGGTAGACCGGGTTGAGGTCATCGTGGACGCCGAGCTGGGCATCTTGCTGCGGCACGAGGAGATATTCGAGGGCAAGCCGCTGAGCCTGACCGAGCTGGTCAGCGTGAGCTTCAATCCGGTCGAAGCAGCTGACGACGCGCAGTTCCAGCCGCCGTCCGGCTGGGAGGCGGCCGAGAAGAACGCGAAGCTCCCGTCCGCCAGTGGTCCCGGCTGGGAACTGACCAAGCTCGCGACGGGCCTGGCCGCGAGGGGCATGGGCGCGCTGTTCAAGTCGCGCTATGACCCGTTCGGACAGGCGACGCAAGAGGAGCCCGAGGCGGCGATGCCGGAGGACGAGCCCATTCCGCCCGCCGCTTCGCCGGTCAGCGACGAGGTGCTGCACCTGCTGCACGACAGCGAGGGCCGCCAGGCGCCGGGGATCGAGGCCACGCTGCACAGCTGGGCTCACTTCGCCGCGCTGCTCTCGAAGCTCCCGGACCAGCTCCGCGGAGCGGGATTCGGCGGGTTCGGGTCTCTCATTGACGTGGCGGACCTGCGAATACCCGCCGACCACGGGGTATCCCGGCTGCACATCAGCGGTCCGGACAGGTACCGGATCGATTATGTGCTCCGCGCCGGGAAGTCGAGGCTCAAGGCGATCAGCTGCGACGGAGAGCGGCGCTGGAGGATCCTCGACGAAGAGGTGAGGGTCGGGCCGGCGGTACCGACGCGGATTCCGTCGCCGCTGAGTAAGATCGCGAACCTGTTCGACCCGTCCTGGCTGCTGGAATCCCGGCTGACCGGCGGGACCGAGACCGTGATCGGCGGCCGCCGCGGCTACCGTCTTGCCGTCGCCCCGGCTGACCCGCCTGCCGTCGCCTCGGATTACTCGTGGTGGCAGACCCTCTTCTCGCCGGACGAGGTGGTCGTGGACGCCGAGCTCGGCTTCCTGCTGTGCTCGATCTCGCATGCAGGACCGCGGACCGTGTTGCGGGACGAACTGCGGGACGTCATCACCGCCTACTCCGGCGAGCCCGGCGATTTCCAGCCCGACCTTCCGTCCGGCACGCGGGTGGTCGAAGAAGATTCTGACCACGACGCTCCGCCGGGCCCGGTCAACAACCCGGGCGCGATGGCCGGCGCCTTCGCCCGGCAGGCGGCCAAGGACGCCCGGTCGGCGGCTCAGGGATTTGTGGATTTCATCCGCGGCGGGGACGCGCGCTTACCGGAGCAGGCTCCGGCGGCCGCCATCGCGTTTACCGGCGGGCCGCACCGGCGGTACCCGCGCCTGACTACGATCATGTGCGGAGAAATACAGGGCACGACGGGAGCAAACTTGCGAACCTGGGCAGACAGGCTTCCGCTGGTCATCCTCGCGGTCATAACCGCTGGTTTCGTGGCGCTCGGGGTGGCCGAGGCGTGGTCCGACTCGCCGACCTTCGACGAGCCCGTGTACGTGTCATCAGGAGTGGCCGCGGTCCTGCACCACGACGTGACCGTCAACGAGGAGCATCCGCCGCTGGCCAAGGTGCTGGCCGTGCTGCCGGTCCTGCTCGTCCACCCGGTGGTGCCGGGCAACGGGACATGGTCGGGCAACGACGAGTACAGCTACGGCGCGCGATTCGTGGCCGCGCAGCTGGCGGCCGGTAAGCTGCGCCGGGTCACGTTCGCCTCCCGGCTCGTCCCGCTGGCCGAGACGGCCGGGGTGACGTTCGTGCTTTACGCTATCGGCTCGGAGCTGGCCGGGGCGGTGGCGGGCGCGCTGGCCGGCCTGCTGTGGCTGGCCTCGCCGTTCGTGCTCGGCATCGGCCATCTCGACGGTACTGACATCCCGTTCGCGCTCGGCGTGGCGGTCAGCTCCTGGGCGCTGCTGCGCTGGCTGCGATGGCGCGACACCAGGAGGCTGGCCTGGCTCGGGCTGGCCCTCGCGGCCGCCGCGGGGACCCAGGTCACCGGCCTGCTGGTGGTCGCGTCAGGCCTGGTGGTCGTGGTGGCGGCGGAGTGGCGTTCCGGGATCGTGCGGGCGCTGGCCCAGGCGGCGCTGGCCGCCCTGATCGTGTGGGCCGCCGTCTGGGCCGTTTACCTCGTCCTTGACCCCGCGCTGGCGGGGCAACTGCCGCTGCTGATACCCCGGCCGTATCTCGATGGCATCAGATATCTCTCCGTCCATGACACCAACGCCTCGGCGGCCTACATCGCGGGCATCGCCTACACCGGCGGCCGCTGGTGGTACTGGCCGCTCAGCCTGGCCTTCAAGTGGCCAGAGGCGGGTCTGCTGCTGCTCATCGCCGGGGCCATCGGCTGCCGATGGCTGCCGCGGGACCTGCGCCGCCGGGCCGGGGTCGCGGTGGGCATGCCCGCGGTCCTGCTCACCGCCTTCACGCTGACCATGCCCAAGGACGACGGCCTGCGCTACCTGCTTCCTGTGTTCGCCCTGTGGGCGGCCGCCGCGGGCAGCGGGCTGGTCGCGGCGGCGCGGGCGCTGCGAAGTGCGGAGCGAGGCGCCGGGGCGGGCCGGATCGCCGGGGCGGTCACGGCCGTGCTGCTGGTCGTGGCGCTCGTCGCCGCGGCGGGGTCGTTCCCTGATTCGATCGCGTGGACGGCCTGGCCGTTCCGGCCGAACTACACGATGGTGACGGATTCGAACGTGGACTGGGGCCAGGGCCTGTATGCCCTGCGCTCGTGGAGCGCGGGCCGGGATCCGTGGGTGGCCTACTTCGGCCCTCGCGGCATCACCACGGCCGACATCCCCGGAGCCCGGCCGCTGCTCGGCACGGCGCCGGGGCACGTTTCTGGCTGGGTCGCGGTCTCGGTGACCGCCCTCAACAGCGCTAACCGTCCCGCGCTGAGCTGGCTGCGCGGCTGGTGCCCGGTCGCCATCCTGGACCGATCGATCCTCATCTATCGCTTCCGCCGGGCCCCAGCGGCGTCGCCCGCTCCTGCGTCCCGGCCGGCTCCGCTGTGTCCAGGTCCGTGGAGCTCGGCTCGCTAGAGCCGGGCCCGGCACCGGCCGGCCCGGCCGCGGCGGGCCGGTGCTGCAGCGACGCCACCCTCGGCACCACCAACCGCGTCATGATCAGCCAGGTGACCAGGGCCAGCACGATCCCGCCGATCACATCGGTGACGTAATGCTGGCCCAGGTACACCACGCTGAACCACACCACCGCGCACCAGCCGAACGCCAGCGCCGCGCCCCGCCGGGTCACCGGCCACAAAGCCAGCGCGCACAGCAGCGGATACGCCGCGTGCAACGACGGGAACGCCGCCGCCGTGTCCGGATCCAGCCGGTTGAAATACGGGCTCACCGCGCTGGGCAGCGAGAGCAGCGAACGCACCCCCGGCAGCAGATGATGCTGCCCGGCCAGCCACGGCGGCGCCACCGGCACCAGCACGAACACCACGAACGCCGCGAACGACAGCGCCAGCAGCGCCACCGTGAACCGCAAGAACTGCACCCGGTCCACCAGCCACAGCACCATCCCGACCGCGATCGGGAGCAGGAAATGGCCGAAATACACCACCGTGCACGCAACCGCCAGCCAGTGCAGCGAACCCAGATGCGCCTGCACCCACTGACTCGGATCCGTCCCCCAGAACAACGCCCTGTCGACCGTGATCGGGAACCCGTAGTGCGGCTGGATACCGGTCTTCGGCGCGATCCCGGCCAGCGCCTCATACCCCAGGAACAGCGCGATGAACGCCACCCAGTCCCGCAAGAACCGCACAAACCGCCCGCTCAGCAAAGCCACCGGGACCAAGACCAGCAGCAGGTAATCCGGCGACACCGAGACCCCGCGCCAGATCATCACGCCCGACACCAGCAGCAGGTAAGCCAGCGACACCGCCACCAGCGGCCCGGGGCGGCGCAAGTATTTCAGCGAAGCGTGCATTCTGGGCATGCGCCAAAGTCCCCTCAAGCCAGCCAAGCGCTCACTGTACCGATTACCTTCTTTACCCATCCGATTTAAAGGGAATAACGGACATACTTGGCCCTGCTGCTGTTTTCCGAGGGGGCCATAGACCTTCACCGGTGATTCACTCTGGCCACACGCGCAAGCCTACCCCGGCCCCGCGCGGCCCCGACGACGCGGCCTGCACCAGCGCTGCACTTTAGCATGCCAGAATTCGAACCGGGGTTCGCTATGGGCAGGGCTGGCTGACCGGGGCCGGACCAGGGTAACCCGTGCCGTTTGGAAAATAAAGATCTCTCAGCCGAAACGAACCGTGGTTCGTGCCTGCGGTCCCGTGATCGCCGCGAGCAGGGCGCGAGACCAGTCGCGATAGCCGGCCTGGCTGGGATGGAAGCAGTCCGGGGCGAACTTCCCGCTCCACGGCGGCACGAAATGGGCGGACACCGCGGCGACCGGCAGGCCCCGCACGGCCGCCGCGGCGTGGATGGTCCGGTTGATCCGCGTCACGTAGGGGATGCTGGCCCGGCCCAGAAACCCCCAGCATCCCGCGGGCAACGGCAGGTCGAGCAGGACAGCCTGGTCCGGCACCGCCGCGATCAGCGCGCGCAGGTCGCTGAACAGCCTGCCCGGTCCGGTGTACAGGATGTCGTTGACGCCAATCCCGCACGTCACGAGGTCAGGTCCGGCGGGGAGCTGGGGCAGCTGGTCGCGGAGCACGTCGCGGGTGAGCGCGCCGGACACGGACAGGTTGAGCACCCGCCACGGCTGGCCGGTCCGCCGCCGCAGGTCGGCCAGGACCTGGCCGACGTACCCACCCTCCGGCCCTGGCGCGCCGAGGCCCTGCGCGGTGGAGTCGCCGAGCACCACCCACAGCGGCCCATCGGCGTCCAGGACCCGGTCGTTGTGCGCGCGCCAGTAGGCGGCGAAGGCCATGCAGTCCTCGCGCATCGCGGTCACGCCGTCGGCCCAGCGCCCGAACGGCCCCGCCCGCAGCCCTGAGACCTGCGCGGCCTGCGTGCGGGTGACGTACGATCCCATCGTCGCGACGATCTCGACCGGTGAGCGGCGCGGCGCGCCGTTCCGGTGACCGGGACCGGACAGGGCCAGCATCCAAGCCGGACGTGAGACGGCGGACGTTTGCGGCATGCGGCGCCCCCCATGAGCGGTTGATACCGGATAAACGACGCTAAACGACCCGGTAGACGGGTGTCAAAATCCGGGTGTACTGGGTGCGGTCAGCCTGGCTCGGCCAGGTCCGGGATCTGCTGGAGGGTGGCCTCCATCAGATCCATGGCGCGCTGGGCCCGGGTCAGGGTCCGGGAGGTATAGGTGCCGGCCGAGCGGACGGCGAGCAGCCGGACCCGTTCGGCCGCGAGGACCTGAAGCATCAGCTGGCGGTACTGCTCCCGGGGGTTGAAGTCGTTGGCGTCCCCCTCGGCGTCCGGGACGGCGGAGCTGCCGGGAACCAGCGCGTCCTGGCGGGCCCGGTCGAGCACCGCGGCGGGGTACGGGCTCCCGTCCGGCAGGCATAGGTCCGGGTCGTCCAGGACGGTCCGTGCCGTCTCGGTCAGGTCGGTGACCAACTCGTGGTACTCGGCACGGTCGGCGGTGGCGTCGTCGCCGGAGATCTTCAGGGCCCGGATGACCCGCGGCAGGGTCAGGCCCTGCACCAGCAGCGTGGTCGCGGCCACGACGAACGCGATGAGCACGAGCTGCGGCCGGTACGGAGTGTCATCGGGCAGCGACTGGGCGGCCGCGACGGTGACCACCCCGCGCATCCCGGACCAGGCCAGCACGACCCCGCCGCGCCAGCCGAAGCCCTCCGCCACCAGGAAGTCGACGTCGGCGAGCAGACGGGTGATGCGCTGCCCGATGTGCTCCACCCGCCGCGCGCTGAACCGGCCGAGAAGTTCCGGATCGGCGACCCGGCTCTGCATCTTCTCCAGCTCGGGCTTGGCCGAGACGGCCCGGGCGGCGTCCCGGCGCAAGACCCCGACGAGCGGGGCGACGAACATCATCCGCAGCACCACCGCGACCGCGGCCGCGGCCAGCCCGATCCACACGGCCTGGGCGGCGCTCAGGCCGACCGCGTCGTCGGCATCCACGAGCGTCTTGAGCTCCAGGCCCATAAGCAGGAAGATGCCGCTTTCCAGCAGGAACGCGACCGTCTCCCAGTTCACCGTCTCGGCCAGCCGGTCCCTGGCCGCCAGCACGCCGGGGCCCTGGTGGCCGGTGACCAGCCCGGTGACCACCGCGGCCAGCACCCCGGACGCGCCGAGTTCGGTGGCCGGGGCCCAGGCCAGGAACGGGACGACGAAGGAGACGGCCGTGCCCAGCACGGGGTCCTTCAGCAGGGACCTGACGCGTACGTTCAGGTATCCCACCACGAGGCCGATCGCGACCGCCACCACGACGGCGTAGACGAAATCCAGGCCGACCTTCCACAGGTGCACGGTCACGGTGGTCGCCGCCACCGCCGAGCTGAGCAGGACCAGCGAGGACGCGTCGTTGACCAGCCCCTCGCCCTCCAGAATGGTCAGCAGCCGCGACGGCAGGCCCAGCCGCTTGCCGACCGAGGTCGCGGCGACCGCGTCGGTCGGGCTGATGATCGCCCCCAGCGCCAGCGCGGACGCCAGCCCGAGACCGGGCAGCAGGGTGTCGAACAACAGCCCCGAGCAGATCGTGGTAAGGACGACGAGCAGCACGGCCAGCCCCGCGATGGCCTTGAAGTCACGCCGGAAGTCGTGCGCGGGCATGCGCACGGCCGTGGCGTACAGCAGCGGCGGCAGCGCGCCCGCCAGGATCCACTCGGGGTCGACCTGGATCTTCGGCAGGCCCGGCAGGAAGCTCAGGGCGATGCCTACCGCGACCAGGCTGAGCGGCGCGGCGACCGCGATCAAGTCCGATACGGCCGCGACCGCGACGATCGCGACGACGGCGCCGACGACGATGACGATGAGGGTCAGGTTCATGACCATCTCATTCTGCCGAGAGCCGGGTACATTCGGCAGGACGGCCAGCGAGAGTTGCGGAGGGATGCCGGTGTCAGCCGATGCGGTGTCAGCCGATGCGGTGTCAGCCGATTACGGGAAGATCCGCGACGAGAACATTGCCAGGTACGGCTGGGACACCGCCGTGCTGGATCTGCTCGGCCAGCTCTACAGCGAGCGCACCCACTTCATCTTCGAGCTAATCCAGAACGCCGAGGACGCGGGCGCGACCGAGCTGGTCTTCGAGCTCTTCGACGACCGGCTGGAAGTGCGGCACGACGGCAGGCCGTTCACCGAGGCGGACGTCCGCGGCGTTTGCGGGGTCGGCAAGAGCGCGAAGTCCGGTGACCTGACCCAGATCGGGAAGTTCGGCATCGGCTTCAAGTCGGTGTACGCGTACACCAGGACACCGCGCATCTACAGCGCGGGCGAGCACTTCCGGATCGAGAACTACGTCCGGCCGTTTCCGGTGCCGCCGCTGGCGGAGACGGCCACCGGGACCCTGTTCGTCTTCCCCTTCGATCATGGCACCGTCTCCGCCCCGGTCGCGGTCCGGGAGATAGCCGCGGCCCTGAACACCCTGGCGCCCGGCACCGTGCTGTTCCTGGCGAACATCGAACGCCTACGGGTCCGCGGCACCGGGGTCGCTGACGCGACCATCGAGCGCAGGGCGGAAAGCCGGGCCGGTTCGAGCCGGCACGTCACGCTGTCGAAGGACCGTGGCCGCCAGCGCGAGGAGTGGCTGGTCTGGCATCGTCTCCTCGAGGGTCTCGGTACGGGGCCGCAGCGGATCGAGATCGGCTTCCGGGTCGAGGCGGGCCGGGTTGTCGCGTCTGGCCGCTGCCCGCTGACCGTGTTCTTTCCCACCGAGAAGGAGACCTTCCTCGGTTTCCTGATCCAGGGTCCGTACCGGACCACACCCGCCCGGGACAATGTTCCTGAGCACGACCCGTCCAACCAGGCGCTTGTGCGCGAGACCGCGGCGCTGCTCATCGACGTGCTCCGCGAGCTTCGCGACGACGACCTGCTCACCGTGGACGTGCTGACGGCGCTGCCGATCGAGGCCGCGCGATTCCAGCCCGCCTCGATGTTCCGCCCGCTGTTCGACGCGGTGCGAGAGGCGGTGCGCCGGGAGCCGCTCATCCCGACCGGACGCGATGCCGGGTCGGAAGGCGGTGACGGCGCGGAAAGTGGTGACGGCGCGGCCGCGGAAGGTGGTTACCGCGCGGCCGCGGAACTGAAGCTAGCCCAGGGCGCGGACGTGCACGAGCTGCTGGACTCCGAGCAGCTCGGCGCGCTGTGCGGTGCGGGCCGCGCGGTGCGGTTCGCGCCGGACGCCATCACCGAGAACCTCACCCCTGGGCTGTGGCGGTACCTGCGGGAGGAGATCGGGCTCGAGGAAATCACACCGGAGGGCGTGGTCTGGCGGCTTACCCGGGACTTTCTCCAGGCGCAATCAGATGAGTGGATCACGCGCCTGTACGCCTTCCTGTTCCTGCATTCCGCCCTGTGGCGGGCATCGAGGTCCGCCGGTGCCCAGGCCGGTCCGGCCCGGACCAAGCCGGTCATCCGGCTCGAAGACGGCAGCCATGTCGCGCCCTTTGACGCCCAGGACCGCCCGGCGGTGTACCTGCCCGGCCCGGCCGCCAGCAGCCTGCCCACGGTCCGGCGCGCGGTAGCTGACTCGGCCGCGGCCCGGCCGTTCCTGGACGCGCTTGATCTCGCCGAGCCGGACGTGATAGCCGAAGTCCTGCAGATCATCCTGCCCAGGTACCGCGGCCTGGACCTCGGGGAGCTGGACCCGGTCCAGCATGACGCCGACCTTGAGTGCGTCGTGCGGGCGCTGGACCAAGCCGGAGCCGGCCAGCGGCAGGAGCTGCTTGAGCAGCTGGGCGAAACGGACTTCCTCATCGGGGAGAACGCCGCCAGCGGGAAGCAGCGCCTGATGCGGCCGCCCCGGCTGTACCAGCGCACCAAGGACCTAGAGGTCTACTTCGACGGGAATCCCGACGCCTGGTTCGCAGCCGACGGCTACGGGCCCTGGCTCGTCCAGCTCCGCGGGATGGGCGTCCGGCCCGGCGTCGACGTACGTGCGCGGACCCCGAATCAGCATGGGCAGGTGATGATCACCGTCGAATTCGGCCGGAATGAACGCGGCCTGGACGGATTCGATCCCGACGCGCAGATCGACGGACTTGACTTCGCTCTATCTCATCCCAGCCACGCTCGTTCCGAGTACGTCTGGAACGTCCTGCTCGCGCCGAACCGCCGCCTGGTGGCCGGCGTAGTGGAGACATCGGTGCTCCAGTCGTTCGGTGATTCCAGCCAGGAAACCGTTATGTCGGCGATCGGGGTGGCCGCCGAGCGCGAGGCCTGGCTGCCCGGGCGTGACGAGACCTTCCGCCTGCCGGGCGAGCTCTCGCTCGACGACCTGCCGCCGACCTACACCCGGGACGACGGGCTGGCCCACGCCCTGCACATGCTCCAGCCCGTGGTAGCCGACGCCGCCCGGCAGCTTGGCATCCCCCCGGAGATCCTCTGGGCCCTGAGCGCCCACCCCGACCTAATCACCCTAATCGAACGCGAACTAGCCACCCGCGCCGCGCCCGCACATCCCAACGGAGTCGGTGGCCCACCGGGTACCTAGGACGGTACCCGGTGGGCCACCGGGTACCGGTTGCGTACCCGGACGCCACCGGGTACCGGTTGCGTACCCGGACGTGCGCGTTGGTGCGGTTCTGGGGGGGCGGGTGGGGCACGGCGGAGTTGTCGGCCAGCTGGAGGGCCGTGAGGCGAGAATGATGCGACGTGGCACTAATTCGTCCGCAGGCGGGGACAATTGACGTGGGAGGCTACGCGGTTCTACCGTACCGCCCAGTAGGTCGGCCTTCGGTGAGGATGGAGCCCCGATGATCCGCAGCACCATGCAGGACTACCAGCTCACGATCGGCGCCATCATGCGGCACGGGGCCCGGGTGTACGGCGCCAGCGAGTGCGTGACCTGGACCGGGGCGCTCCCCCGCCGGACTTCGTACGCGCAGGTGGCGCAGAACGCCGGGCGGCTGGCCGGCGCCCTGGCCCGGCTCGGCATCAAGCCGGGTGACCCGGTGGCGACCTTCTGCTGGAACAACACCGAGCACCTGGAGGCCTACTTCGGGGTGCCCAGCATGGGCGCGGTGCTGCACACGCTCAACATCCGGCTGTCCGGCGCCCAGGTCGCCCAGATCGTCAACCACGCCGAAGACCGGATCATCATCGTGGACGATACCCTCGTCCCGCTGCTGGCCAAGATCGCCAGCGAGCTGCCCACGGTGGAAGCGTTCATCGTCAACGGCACAGGGGATGCGACCGCGCTCGAAGGGCGCGTGCCGGTGCTCCGCTACGCCGAGCTGCTGGCGGCCGAAGACCCCTCCTTCGACTGGCCGGAGCTTGACGAGCGGGACGCGGCGCTGATGTGCTACACCAGCGGCACCACCGGCGACCCCAAGGGCGTGGTGTACTCACACCGGTCCACCTACCTGCACGCGATGGCGGTGATGGCCGCGTCGGTCCAAGGCATCACCGAGGCGGACCGGGCGCTGGCCATCGTGCCGATGTTCCACGCCAACGCGTGGGGCATGCCGTACGCGGCCTTCCTGTCCGGCGCCACGCTGCACATGCCCGGCCCGTTCCTGCAGCCCGAGCACCTCACCAAGTTCATCGCCACCGAACGGACCACGGTGACGTCGGGGGTGCCGACCATCTGGAACGCGATCCTGGACTACGGGCTGGATCACGAGATCGACCTATCCTCGCTGCGGATCGGCAACTCGGGCGGCGCGGCCGCGCCCCGGGTGCTGCTTGAGCGGTTTGGCGAGCGCTACGGGCTGCGGATCATCCAGGGCTGGGGCATGACCGAGATGAGTCCGGTCGGCGGCCTGGCGCTGCCGCCCGCGGGGGTGCGGGAGGGCACCGTGGAGGACCTGGACTGGCGGATGCGCGCGGGCCGGATCCTGCACGGGGTCGAGATGCGCATCATCGGCCAGGACGGCAAAGAACTGCCCAGAGACGGAGTGTCGGAAGGTGAGATCGAGGTCCGCGGCCCCTGGGTTACCGGCTCCTACCACCACGACCCGGCGCCGGAGAAGTTCCACGACGGCTGGCTGCGTACCGGGGATGTCGGCACGCTCGACGACCGCGGCTTCTTCACCATCAGCGACCGGATCAAGGACGTAATCAAGTCCGGCGGGGAGTGGATCTCCTCAGTGGAACTGGAGAACCAACTGATGGGGCATCTGGCCGTGCAGGAGGCGGCGGTGATCGGGATCCCGGACGAGCGCTGGGGCGAGCGGCCGCTGGCCTGCGTGGTGCTGCGGCCGGGCGCCAAGGCCGACGCCGCGGAGCTCGCCGACTTCCTCGACAGCAAAGTAGCCAGGTGGCAGGTGCCGGAGTACTGGGCGTTCGTGGCCGAGGTGCCGAAGACCGCGGTCGGCAAGTTCGACAAGAAGGTGCTCCGTGCCCAAGACGCGGCCGGCGATCTAGCGATCGAGCACATCACCAGGTAAGAGCGGTCACTGGGGAAGGGTCAGCACCGGGGGGCCGGCCGGGGACGCGCTACAGTCGTCGCTATGCGATTTGCCACCATCCGGACGGACCACGGGACCACTGCGGCGCGTCTTGACGGGGACGTCCTGGTTCCGCTGGACGCCGCCGACGTCGGTGAGACGCTCGCGGGACCGGCCAGGGAGCGGGCCGGCGCGCCAGCGGTTCCGGCCGCGGAAGCCGACTTCGCGCCGCTCGTCACCCGGCCAGGGAAGATCATCTGCGTGGGGCTGAACTACCGGGCGCACATCTTGGAGACCGGCCGGGAACTGCCCGAGTACCCGACGCTGTTCGCCAAGTTCGCCGACACCCTGCTCGGTCCCCGCGACGATCTCGTGCTGCCGTCGGTGAGCGATCGGGTCGACTGGGAAGTCGAGCTCGGCGTCGTCATCGGAAGCCCGGTGTACCGGGCCACGCCCGCGGAAGCGGCGGCGAGCATCGCTGGATACACGGTGGTCAACGACG
Source organism: uncultured Actinomycetes bacterium (assembly GCA_963758795.1). Classification (GTDB taxonomy): domain Bacteria; phylum Actinomycetota; class Actinomycetes; order Streptosporangiales; family Streptosporangiaceae; genus Palsa-504. Next base: position 152,415 of record CAVWXG010000012.1, on the reverse strand, counting down.
TGTCGATGCGGGACTGGCAGCGGCGCACCCTGCAATGGCTGCAGGGCAAGATGTTCGAGCACTCCACACCGGTCGGGCCCTACCTGGTCACGCCGGACGAGGTCGGGCACGCGGCCGACCTGGAGGTCAGGTGCGAGGTCGATGACCAGGTGATGCAGCAGTCGCGGACCTCGGACCTGCTGTTCTCCCCGGCCGAGATCATCTCTTACGCGAGCCAGGCGATCACCTTGAAGCCGGGCGACCTCATCGCCACCGGCACGCCAGGCGGCGTGGGCAACGCCAGGAAGCCGCCGGTCTACCTGCACCCCGGCAACGTGTTGCGCACTTGGATCGAAGGCCTCGGCGAGTGCGTTAACCACTGCGCGGCGGACAAGACCGGCTGACCGGAACTACCCGGGGGCAGGAACGACGGCTCGTTCTGGATATTTATTCTCCGGGAAGGCCGGTGGCGAGTTCCACGACGATGTCGAGCTGACCCAGGTGCCGGGCGTACTCCTGGACCAGGTGGAACAGGACTCGCTCGAGGGTCGCCGGGTCGGCGCCGTCCCATCGCTCACCGGGCTGGCCCACCTCGTCGAGGTCGTGGGAGGTGACGATGGCCCGGCTCCGTTCGGCCTGGCCGCGGAAGTCGGCCAGCAAGGTGGCGGGGGTCTCGTCGTCGGCGACGTACCAGCGGTCACCGACGCCATCGGCCCACGGGTCACCGACGTCGCGTCCCTCGAAGCCCCACTCGAGCCAGCGGCGCTCGACGTGGCGCAGGTGCTTGAGCAGCTGAAGGGGCGTCCAGCCCGACGGCAGCCGGGTGCGCCGCCACTCGGCGGCGGGCAGGGCCTCGAGCTTGGCGGTCACCCGGGCACGGAAGTAGTCCAGGTAGCGGAGGAAGACCTCGGTGCGCGAACTCGCCGGAATGGTGGCCGACGGAAACGGCTCGGACACGCTGCACCTCCCTGGACCGCGTGGCAGAGGCTATTATCCTGCCGCCGTGACCGGCACGTCACGCCACAGGCCGCCGTTCAGGTTGAGGTTGTTGCCGCTGTCCTGGCCGGGCGTGCTGTCGCCGATATAGGTGTACAGCGGGTGCCCGTCGTAGGTGGCCTGGGTCGAGCCGCCCGTCCGCTTGATCGAGCCGATGGCGCCGGTGACGCCAGGACCGGCCGAGACATTCCCCGGGACCGGCGGCCAGTAGGCGGCGCAGGACCCGTAACAGGCCGAACGGGACGGGGTATCGGGCGCGAACGAATACAGCGTCAGTCCACTGGCGTTAGTGAGCACCTCCGTGCCGCCGATCGACCTGGCCTTCAGCGCCTGTGAGCCGACCGCGACGGACCCGGCAGGCGCGGCCTTCGGCGTAGCGACGGCGGCGCCGAGCAGCCCGAGCGCGACCACCGACACCACCGCGGTCGCGGCCACGGCCGGGACGCGCCGCCGGCCTTGGTCCTGGCCGGCCGGCTTCGCGGTCACTGGCGCGGTCACTGGCGCGGTCGTCGGAGCGGTCGCCAGCGCGGTCGCCAGCGCGGCGAAGGCGGCCACGTCGATGATCCCGGCCACGATCCCGGCGGTGGTGCGCACCTCGGTAAACCCGAACAAGCTGACCTTCAGCGAGAGAAGGTACCCGCCGAGTGTGCCGAGCGCGAACGCGGCGCCGGCCGCGGCGGCCAGCCGGTGACCGGTGACAAGAATCGCGACGGCGAGCACGTACGCGGCGATCACCTGCAGCAGGAACAGCCAGCCGATCGTCGGAATGGACCGGTAGCCCGTCAGGTACAGGTCCAGGTGAATAGATCCCGAGGCGACCAGCAGAGCTGCCCCGGCGATCCCTGACGCTGATCGCCGGGGCAGCGACGATCCCCAATTGCTCCCCATAAACCTGATCACGTGCTCGTCCGCCAGCCGGTTCAATGGCTTGTACACCGAAAGTGAACGTTTGCCGGATCTGGCGTTTATCGCCTCGGCGTTCTCAGGCCTGCGGTGAACGGCGCAGTTCATCGCCTGGCTCGAAGTCGGCGGCGTAGGCCTTCTCCAGCGCGGCGATATCGAACTTGGTCATGCCGAACATCGCTTGGGTGACCCGGGCCGCCTTGGCGGTGTCGGGGTCGGCGATCATCTCGAAGAACACGGCCGGGACGATCTGCCAGCACAGGCCGTACCTGTCTTTCAGCCAGCCGCAGACGACCTCCTGGCCGCCGGCGACCAAGTTGCTCCAGTAGTAGTCGACCTCGGCCTGGTCAGCGCAGGTGATCACGATCGAGACGGCCTCATTGAACGTGTGCTGCGGCCCGCCGTTCAGGGCGGAGAACTTCTGCCCGTTGAGCTCGAACTCGACGAGCATCACCGATCCCTCCGGTCCCGGCCCGGCCTGGGTATAGCGGTGCACCCGGCCGAGTTCGGAGTTTTTGAAGATGCCTGTGTAGAAGGTGGCGGCTTCTTCGGCCTGGGTGTCGAACCACAGGCAGGTGATAAACGGCTTGTCGGTCATGGCTCCTCCTTGCTTTCATGTTTGCAGCTTTAACGGCCGCCGGGGCGCAAACTCATCGGCGTGATAAGACGGTCCGGTGGACTCCAAGCGACAGATCATCAAGGCGATGGCCGTTATCAGGCGACCTCGGGACGGGGCGCTGCTGGTGTCCGAGCCGGCCGACGGCTCGTTTCAGCGGCCGCTCGGCGGCCATGTCGAGTTCGGCGAGTACGCGCTGGACACGATTCACCGGGAGTTCGGCGAGGAGATCGGCCAGCGGCTGACCAGCGCACGGCTGCTCGGCGTGCTGGAGAACATCTTCCCCTGGCAGGGGGGGACCGAGCACGAGGTGGTTTTCATTTTCAGCGCCGCCCTTGCGGACCCGGCGGCCTATGAGATCGAGGAGCAGGTCATCGCGGACGATACCGAGCCGAAAGGCCGTGTGCTCTGGCGGGCGCCTGGGACGGTAAGCCCGCCGCTTTACCCGGCCGGGCTGACCGAGCTGATCGCGGGCGAGTGATCGTCGCTGGTTTCCTCGGGACCGGTCTTGGCCAGACTGGTCTTGGCCAGACTGGTCTTGGCCGGGGTGGTCTCGGCCAGACTGGTCTCGTCGGGGCTTGTCTCCGCGGGGCCGCGCGTGCGGGCGATGCGGCGGTCGATCCGGCTAAGCGAAGGCAAGGCCAGGATCCCGCAGAGGATGGTGGGCACGCCGCCGATGACTAGCGACCACCGGGCCCCGATGTCTTGCCCAACCCAGCCCACGATGGGACCGCCGATCGGCGTGGATCCGAGCCAGGCCAGCGCCCACAGCGCCATGACCCGGCCGCGCATCTCCGGCTTGGCGGCCAGCTGGAGCGTGGTCTTGGCGAACGAGTTGAAGGTGATGCTCCCGTAGCCGACGAAGACCATGGCCGCCAGCTCGAGTGCCATGTTCGGCGCGGCGGCCGCGGCCAGGATGGCGATGCCCCAGCCGATCGCGGCTAGGCACAGGGCCCGGGCCCTCGGTCGGGGCCGCGCGGCCGAGATCAGGCCGCCGGCCACCGCGCCGGCCCCCATCACCGAGGCCATCACGCCGTAGGCGGCGGCTCCGCCGTGGAAGACATTGCTGGCCATCAGCGGCAGCGTCACCTGGAACTCCCAGGCCAGCGTGCCGACGACGGTGATCATGACCAGCGGGATCAGCAGCTCGGGCGTGCCCCTGACGTAGCGCAGGCCCTGCCGGACCTGGCCCTTCTTTTTGGCTACCCGCTTGGCTGGGAACAGCTCGGACTTGCGCATCGCGACCAGCGAGATCAGCACGGCCGCGAACGAGAGCGCGTTGCAGCCAAAGCACAGAGCCAGGCCGATGGCCGCGGCGATCACCCCGCCCAGCGCGGCCCCGAAGACGCGGGCCATGTTCATCGCCACCGAGTTGAGGGTCACCGCGTTCGCCAGGTCGGGAGGTGGCACCATCTCGGAGATGAAGCTCTGCCGGGCCGGGTTGTCGAAGACGTTGACGAAGCCGAGCGCCAGCGCGAGCAGGTAGACGATCCAGAGCCGGATGGACCCGGTCGCGATCAGGATGGCGAAGGCCCCGGCCAGCAGCCCGGACAGCGTCTGGGTGACGAGCAGCACCCTCCGCTTGTCCATCCGGTCCGCGAACAGGCCGCCGAGCGGGCCGAACACGAAGATGGGGAGGAACCTGACTGCCAGGGTCAAGCCCAGCTGCGTACCGCTGTGCGTAAGGTCCAGGACGAGGAACGACTGCGCCACGGTCTGCATCCAGGTGCCGATCACCGAGATGAGCTGACCGAAGAAGAACAGCCGGTAGTTACGCTGCCGGAGCGAGGAGATCATCTGTCTCGGCTGGAATTGCGGGTGGCTGCCCGAAAACGCCACGTACACCGCCTCCCTACCTCGGCCTTTAACCTTCGCTCAGCACTATACCATTAGCTCTGCTAAGGAGTTAGATATTCCGCAGCCTGGCGCCCCCGCTTTCGCGCCAGTCGCTTTCCCGGTCCCCGCCTGACGCCTCAACGGATGTCCTTCCAAGGACTCGCTCCTACCCCAAGCCCTCAGGCCGACCGGCCGCGGCTGCGGGGAACCCGCCACCGCGCCGTCGGCTCGTCCTGATCGAGCAGGTGGCTGACCAGCAGCGACGCCGCCGCCGCCGCGTGCGGATAGGTGAGAGCGTGCCACGGGCGGACGAGCGGCGTGTGCGGGACCGTCATCGGGATCAGCTCGCCGGCCTTCAGCTGGCCGCGCACGGCGTCCCGGGACACCAGGGTGACGCCCAGCCCGGCGACGGCGCCCGCGACGACCGCCCCGTTCGAACCCAGCGTCAGCGACGGGGGGTCGACGTCGAGCTCGGCCAGCAACGCCTCGCAGGTGGCCCTGGTGCCTGAGCCGGGTTCTCGCATCAGCCAGCGGGCGCCCAGGACGCCGGAGGGCAGCGGCAAATCAGGGGAGCCGACCACGATGAGCTCGTTGCGGCGGACCGCGCGGACCACCACGTCCAGCGATCTCGGCGGGCGGCCCGCGATGACCAGGTCGGCCTCGTGGGCGGCGAGCATGGCCCACACCTGCTCCCGGGTCCCCACGTCGAGGGCCAGGTCGATGTCCGGGTAACGGCGCAGGAACGAGGCAAGCAGCGGCGGCAGCACATGCTCCCCCGCCGTGGTCACTGCCGCGACCCGCAGCCGTCCGTGCCCGGAATCGCCGTGGCTGCGGGTGGCGGCGAGAGCCTCCTGCTGCAGGCCGAGGATGGTCCGCCCGTACCCGGCGAAGGTAAGGCCGGCGGCGGTGAGGCGCAGCCCTCGGCCGTGCCGCTCGGCCAGCGGCACGCCGACCTCCGCGGTGAGCGCGGTCACCGCTGCGGACACCGCCGATTCGGTTACGACGAGCCGCTCGGCGGCGGCCCGGACCGAGCCAGTCTCCGCCACCGCGAGGAAGGCGCGCAGTCGTGCCTCGGTCGCCATCAGCCCTCCAAACTCAAGTTAATGGTTTACCTTGCCCGAAAATAGTTGATAGACGATGCGATATTCAACGCGCATGCTGGCTATCACGGGTCCTAACGAGGACCCACCGCGGCATGATGGCGAGGAGGCACCGTGAGCGAACGCTGGAACGCCGGCGTGATCCCCTATGCGGAGATGGGGTACTGGCAGCCGGACTACGAGCCGAAGGACACTGACGTGCTGGCCGCGTTCCGGATAACGCCGCAGCCCGGCGTCCCGCGGGAAGAGGCGGGCGCCGCCGTGGCCGGGGAGTCCTCCACCGCGACCTGGACGGTGGTGTGGACGGACCGGCTAACGGCGCACGAGGCCTATCAGGCCAAGTGCTACTCGGTGGAGCCGGTGCCCGGGCAGCCGGAGCAGTTTATCGCCCGGATCGCCTACGACCTGGACCTGTTCGAGGAGGGGTCGATCGCCAACCTCACCTCCTCGATCATCGGCAACGTGTTTGGCTTCAAGGCGCTGAAGGCGCTCCGCCTGGAGGACATGCGGATACCGGCGCATTACGTCAAGACCTTCCAGGGCCCGGCGCACGGCATCGTGATGGAGCGCGAGTACCTGAACAAGTACGGCCGTCCGTTGCTCGGGGCAACCACCAAGCCGAAACTGGGCCTGTCGGCCCTCAACTACGGCCGGGTCGTCTACGAGGCGCTGCGCGGCGGCCTGGACTTCACCAAGGACGACGAGAACATCAACTCCCAGCCGTTCATGCGCTGGCGAGACCGCTTCCTGTTCACGATGGAGGCCGTCAACCGGGCCCAGGCGGCCACCGGCGAGATCAAGGGCCACTACCTGAACGTCACCGGCGCGACGATGGAGGACATGTACGAGCGGGCCGAGTTCGCCAAGGATCTGGGCAGCGTGATCGTCATGATCGACCTGACCGTCGGGTACACGGCGATCCAGTCGATGGCGAAGTGGGCCCGAGCCAACGGGGTGCTCCTGCACCTGCACCGGGCCGGGCACGGCACCTACACCCGGCAGAAGAACCACGGGGTGAACTTCCGGGTGATCGCCAAGTGGATGCGGTTGGCGGGGGTGGACCATATCCACGCCGGCACGGTGGTCGGGAAGCTGGAAGGCGACCCGCACGCCATCGCCGGCTACTACGACACCCTGCGGCTGAACCACACGCCCGCGGACCCGGTCAAGGGCCTGTACTTCGACCAGGACTGGGCGTCGCTGCCCGGCACCATGCCGGTGGCCTCGGGCGGGATCCACGCCGGGCAGATGCACCAGCTGCTGCACTACCTCGGCGAGGACGTGGTGCTCCAGTTCGGCGGCGGCACGATCGGTCACCCGATGGGTATCGCGGCCGGCGCGACGGCGAACCGGGTGGCGCTGGAGGCGATGATCAAGGCCAGGAACGAGGGCCGCGAGCTGATGGCCGAGGGCGAGTCGATCCTCAAGGCCGCCGCCACCCGCAGCCGCGAGCTCGACATGGCGCTGTCCACCTGGGGCGATATCGCGTTCAACTACGAGTCAACCGACGTTCCCGACGCCGTCCCCACGCCGACGAGCTTGTAACCGCCAGGAGGATCATCATGCGGATCACCCAAGGTACGTTCTCGTACCTGCCCGACCTGTCTGACGACGAGATCAAGGCTCAGATCCAGTACGCCCTGGACCGGGGCTGGCCGTTGTCGGTGGAGTTCACCGACGACCCGCACCCGCGCAACACCTACTGGGAGATGTGGGGCCTGCCGATGTTCGACCTGCACGAGGCGGGCGCCGTGCTGTACGAGGTCAACGAGTGCCGCAAGGCCTACCCGGAGCGTTACATCCGGGTCAATGCCTACGACGCGGCCAAGGGCCGACAGACGACCGCGCTGTCGTTTATCGTCAACCGGCCCGCCGACGAGCCCGGGTTCCGGGTCGACCGGCAAGAGGTGGCCGACCGGCGTATCCGGTACACCACCCATTCCTACGCGACCGGGCGGCCCGAGGGGGCCCGGTACGGCACACCATGACCGACGACCCGGGGGATGCGCCCGCCCGGCCGGCGTTCGGTGCCCGGCGGCCGTCGGCGGAGGCCGCGGCGCCCGAGCGGGAAGGCCCGGAGCCGGTCCCCGCGGACGGCACCGTGAACCTGAGCGAGGCACGCAAGCAGTCCGGCGTGGACGACATGCTGGCCGCGCTGGACGCCGAGCTAGTCGGGCTGGTCCCGGTGAAGACCAGGATCCGGGAGATCGCCGCGCTGCTGCTGATCGACTCCCAACGTGCCAGGTTCGGCCTGACCGGGGTCAGGCCGAACCTGCACATGTGCTTCACCGGCGGACCTGGCACCGGGAAGACCACGGTCGCGATGCGCATGGCAGAGTTGCTACGGCGCCTCGGCTACCTGCAGCGCGGCCACCTGGTCGCGGTCACCCGAGAAGAACTGGTCGGCCAGTACGTCGGACACACCGCACCCAAGACAAGAGAGGTCCTCAAGCGGGCCATGGGCGGGGTGCTGTTCATCGACGAGGCGTACTACCTGTACCGCGCGGAGAACGAGCGCGACTACGGCCAGGAATCGATCGAGATCCTGCTTCAGGTAATGGAGAACCAGCGCGAGGACCTAGTCGTCATCCTGGCCGGCTACAAGGATCGGATGGATTCCTTCTTCCAGTCCAATCCCGGGATGAGTTCCCGGATCGCGCACCACATCGATTTTCCCGACTACACCATCGACGAGCTGGTGGCCATCGGGGACCTGATGATCGGGGAAACCGGGTACGAGCTGTCCGAGGCGGGTCGGGGCACGTTCCGGGACTACCTGACCCGCCGCAGCCGCCAGCCCCGGTTCGCCAACGCGCGCAGCGTGCGCAACGCCGTGGAACGAGCGCGGCTGCGGCACGCCAACCGCCTGTTCAGCCTGGACGACAAAGAGGTAACCAAGGATGATCTCATGCGGCTCGAGCCCGCCGACTTCCTCGCCAGCCGGGTGTTCTCCCAGCCAGATCCAGGGGATCCCGGGCAACACGGCGAACAGTAACGCCACCGCCCGCGTCCTCGGGGCGAGAAGCTAGCAGGGCCGATGGATAAGGCGAGCGCGGGCCCTCATCCGGCCGGGACGGCACGTAAGACCCTGACCCGTTTCACCATTGAGAAGGAGCACGAGAACCGAGACAAGGACCCGACCGGCGAGTTCTCCGGGCTGCTCAACGCCGTGGCCACCGCGGTCAAGGTGATCGCCAACCAGGTCGGCAAGGGGGCCCTGGCCGGCCCGCTCGGCGATGCGGGCGCGGTCAACGTGCAGGGCGAGGCGAAGAAGAAACTCGACGTCGTCAGCAACGAGGTGATGATCGGCGAGACCGAGTGGACTGGGCACCTAGCCGGGATGGTGTCGGAGGAGATGCCCGGCGTCTATCCCATCCCAGCCGCCTACCGCCGCGGCAAGTACCTGCTGGTGTTCGACCCGCTGGACGGATCAAGCAACCTGGACGTGAACATCACGGTGGGCACGATCTTCTCCATCCTGCGTAGTCCGCGTCCCGCCGCCGCCCCCGTTGCCGACGATTTCCTCCAGCCGGGCACCGAGCAGGTCTGCGCGGGCTTCGCCCTGTACGGTCCCGCTACCATGCTCGTGCTGACCACCGGCAGCGGCGTGGACGGCTTTACCCTGGACCGTGACATCGGCGCCTTCATCCTCACCCATCCCCAGATGCGGATCCCGGAGCAGACCACCGAGTTCGCGATCAACTCCTCCAACGAACGGCACTGGGAACCCCCAGTCCGCCGCTACGTCCAGGAGTGCCTGGCCGGAAAGGCCGGACCGCGGGGCAAGGACTTCAACATGCGCTGGATCGCCTCGCTGGTGGCCGAGGCCTTCCGCATCCTGACCAGCGGCGGCGTCTTCCTCTACCCGGCTGACAGCAAGCAGCCCGGCCGCACTGGCCGCACCGGGCGGCTGCGGCTGCTGTACGAGGTCAACCCGGTTGCGTTCCTCATCGAGCAGGCCGGCGGCCTGGCCAGCACGGGCTACGAGCGGGTGCTCGAACGGACCCCCGACGGGCTGCACCAGCGGGTACCTTTCGTCTTCGGTTCCCGCGGGGAAGTCGAGCGGATCGAGCAGTATCACCACGAGCACCTCGAGCCGCATGAGCAGGCCTACGACGCATCGCTTTTCAACACACGGTCATTGTTCCGCAGCTGAGCGCCAAGGAGGGCCGTCATGTCGGTCAGGCATCCGGTCATCGCCATCACCGGCTCATCGGGGGCGGGCACCACCTCGGTGACCCGGGCCGTGCAGCACATCTTCCGGCGGGAGAACATCGCCGCGGCGTTCGTCGAGGGGGACTCGTTCCACCGTTACGATCGCCAGGCGATGGTGGACGCGACGGCGGAGGCCGAGGCCTCCGGCAACCACCACTTCTGTCATTTCAGCCCGGAAGCGAATCTGCTGGAAGAACTCGCCGTCCTGTTCCGCGACTACGGCGAGAACGGCACCGGCCGGGTCAGAAAATACCTGCACAACGCAGCTGAAGCCGATCCGTACGGACAGAAGAGCGGCACGTTCACCCCCTGGCAGGACATGCCGCCCGGCACCGACCTGCTGTGCTACGAAGGCCTGCACGGGGCGGTCGTCACTCCGACCGTGGACGTCGCCCGGCACGCGGACCTGCTGGTGGGGGTCGTGCCGGTCATCAACCTGGAGTGGATCCAGAAGGCCTGGCGGGACAAGAGCGAGCGCGGTTACTCCGCCGAGGCGGTGGCGGACACGATCCTGCGGCGGATGCCCGACTACGTCAACTACATCTGCCCGCAGTTCTCCCGGACCTACATCAACTTCCAGCGGGTGCCGACCGTAGACACCTCCAACCCCTTCATCGCCCGGGATATCCCCACCGCGGACGAGAGCTTCGTCATCATCCGCTTCGCCAACCCGCACGGCATCGATTTCCCCTACCTGCTGTCCATGCTGCACGACTCGTTTATGTCCCGGCCGAACATCATTGTGATCCCGGGCGGCAAGATGACCCTCGCCATGCAGCTCATCCTGACCCCGCTCGTGCTGCGGCTGATGGAGCGCCGGTCACCCGCCCTATCCGGCACGCAGCGGCCCGGGACGGCCGCCGGGGCCAAGCTGGCCTGACAGATCTTCCTGCTCCGATACGGGCAAGAAGACCTGGCCACCGTCCTGGGCACTAGAAGGTACTGACGTGCCTCAAGTTGCGTGACAGGGCGGGCAGATGCACGCTGGCGTTCAGCTGACGGCTAGATTTGCTGCATAGGTTTGGTCCGGCAGAACCGTCTTAAGAATTCGCCGCCGCGGGCTCGCGTGTTGGAGCTCGCCGGTTGGAGCCGTCCGGTTAACGTCGACAAGGAGTAGATCGACATGTCTCTCTTCCAAAGGGCCCACGACATACTCGCGGCCAAAACCAACAAGGCGCTCGACGCCGCCGAGAAACCCGATGAGATGCTCGATCTGTCCTACGAGCAGATGCTCGACCAGATCACCAAGGTGCGTCAGGCGCTGGTCACGATCGCCGCGTCACGCAAGCGGATCGAGTTGCAGGAGCAGCAGCTCCAGCATTCGGTGGATCACCTCCAGAATCAGGCCCAGGCGGCGCTGGCCCAGGGCCGGGAGGACCTGGCCAGGGAAGCGCTCACCCGCAAGGCCGCGGCCCAGACCGAGATCGACGGGATGGAACCGCAGCACCAGCAGCTGACCGAGGAAGAGCAGAAGATGGAGCAGACGCTCCAGGTCCTGCAGGACAGGGTCAACAAGTTCCGGACGCAGAAGGAAACGCTCAAGGCCCAGTACACCGCGGCGAGCGCGATGACCTCGGTGAACGAGAGCGTGGCGGGCATCTCCACCACGCTGGGCGATTCAGGCGCGGCTCTGCAGCGGGCTCAGGATAAGATCGCCACCATGCAGTCGCGGGCCGGCGCCCTGGACGAACTGCTGCAGTCCGGAGTGCTGGAAGACGTCGGCGGCGACACCGATGACATCCAGAAGGAACTCGACGAAGCCGGAGCGTCCGCGGACGTGGACAGCCAGCTCGCCGCGATGAAGGCTCAGCTCGGCCCGGGCAGCGCACCCCAGGAGCTGACGTCTGGTAGCTGACGTCTGCCGAGGGCCGCGGCACGGGCAATTACGTCACGTGCACGATGCGGATCCAGCTGCCCTCGACGGCGCGGAGCAGCGGCTTCGTGGCAATGGGGAGGCCGCCGTAGCGGCGAAAAGCGCCGCCCGGGACCAGGCGCTGACGATAATCGAATTCATTTCCGACCCTGCAGCGGCGGCGGCCGATGCCGACCTCGTGAGTGAATCGGTGCCCCAGGATCCCGTGCGCACGTGACGTGTCCTTGGCTAGTTCAACGAGCTGTGCCCGGAGCGGACGGTTTTCACGACAAATCGGCCAGATCCCGATCCGGGTGCGCCGGGAGAACTTCGGCTACGTCTTCAATGCGCTTTACACCGCGATCAACCGGGAGGCGCTCACGCTTACCGCGAATGGGATCGCGTCAGTCGAGGATGTCGATCGGGCCTGGATGGGAATCATGAAGATGCCCATCTGGCCGTCCGGACCATGAAGGTATCTGCGCGAGGTGTACGTGACGCGCGCAATTGCGTGACAGCAAGGTCACAAAGGGTCGTTTTTGGTTCTTTTCTTGTCTGACTTGTTGCGCTACTCTCACCGAGAGTGGACTCGTAGGAGTTTGAATGCTACGACGATCGTGCGTCCTCGTGGCCATGCTGGCCCTGGCGGCCGGTACGGCCCTCACCGCCGGCAGCGCATCGGCCAGCACCACTGCGGGAACTTTTACTCCCGGTGGAACGATCCGCCTGGTGGCCGCGGCCAGGTCACATGCGCACGGGACCAAACAAACAGAGGTCGAGAGCTCGAACTGGTCCGGCTACGCGGGGACCACCGGCACGTACACGAACGTCTCGGCGAGCTGGACCCAGCCCACCGGCACCTGCCAGAGCGGCGACCAGTACGCCGCTTTCTGGGTGGGCCTTGACGGCTACTCCAGCGAAACGGTTGAGCAGACCGGCAGCGAGGTCGACTGCGACGGGCGCACCCCCGAGTACTACGCCTGGTACGAGGCGTACCCGGCTGCCGCCGAGGACTACAGCAACACCGTCGAGCCCGGCGATCACTTGAGCGCCTCGGTGACCTACGAAGGCAGCAACGAATTCAGCCTCTACATCGACGACACCACCCGGGGCTGGAGCCACGACACCACGGTGACAGTGTCAGGAGCGGAGCGTTCCTCCGCTGAGGTCATCGTCGAGGCGCCGTGCTGCACCGACAGGGGCGGCATTCTGCCGCTGACCGACTTCGGCACGATTGGCATCACAAGTTCCGAGGCCAATGGCTTCGCGATCGGGAACGCCGACGGTCCGACCGAGATCGTCACGGTCGATAACGAAGGAGGCCACGGGGTCAACGTCTCGCCGCTCACCGACGGCGAGAACTTCAGCGCTACCTGGGTCCGCAGCGACTAGGTCACGCTTGGAACTTCTGACCCTCGTCAATCATCCGCGCTCATCCCGCTGGCCCGGCCGCCGTTCTGGCGGCCGGGCCGGCGGATGTCAGGCCCGCGGGCGCTGGTTGAACCGGTTCGCCGCGGACCGGCCGAGGGCAGTCAGCCGTTCATCCGGGCGGTTCTTGTTGATCGCCGGGCGGCCTAGTGCTTTTGATCACCGATCGTCCTTTTACCCGGCTTTTGGACGTAATTGCCACTATCGTGGGCGTCAGCTGCCGGCAGACCGGGAATATCGGCTATACGGGGGCCTGACCGTGGCCCCGATCTGTGGTAAGTGTAATTCCTGCGATTGGGTGCGAGCTGGCACGATGTGTGACAGTGGGTGGGGGTGACCAGTTGGCTGCGCTGCAAGCGGGCGATCCTCAGCGCGTAGGACCCTACGTGCTGCTCGGCAGGCTTGGTAGCGGCGGAATGGGCCGGGTTTACCTCGCCCGGTCGCCGGGCGGCCGCATGGTGGCGGTGAAGGTGATCCGCGCGAACCTGGCCGAGGACGTCGGCTTCCGGGCCAGGTTCGCCCGTGAGGTGGCCGCGGCGCGCAAGGTCGGTGGCCTGTTCACGGCTCAGGTCGTCGACGCTGACCTCGACGGGCCGGTGCCCTGGCTAGTCACCGCCTACGTTCCCAGCACGTCGCTGTCGGACGCGGTCGAGCGGCAGGGACCGCTGCCGTCCCAGTCGGTGCTGGCACTGGCCGCGGGGCTGGCTGAAGGGGTGAGCGCGATCCACGCGGCGGGCGTCATCCATCGTGACCTCAAACCCTCGAACGTGCTGCTGGCCCAGGACGGGCCGCGGATCATCGACTTCGGCATATCCTCAGCCGCCGAGGCCACGTCGCTGACCGGCACCGGCTACATGATCGGCTCACCCGGCTTCATGTCGCCTGAGCAAGCCGAAGGGCTCACCGTCGGCCCGGCCAGCGACATCTTCAGCCTGGCCGGCGTCCTCATTTACGCCGCCCGCGGCGAAGGTCCCTTCGGCATCGGCGACACCGCCGCGCTGCTCTACCGCGTCGTGCACGGCACACCGAACATCGATAAGATCCCGGACAATATCCGGCCGCTGATCAGCCGCAGCCTCTCCCGGGACGCCAATCGCCGACCCACGGCGACGGAGTTTCTCACCGAGCTGACCGCCGCGTACCCGTCAGCTGCCGACCTGTCCGACTGGCTGTCGCCCCGGCTCCTCGGCCTGTCCGGGCAGGGGGCCACGTCAGGGGACAGCAGCTTTAACCGGCCGGGTGTGGCAGGGACCTTCGGCCCAGCGTTCGACGCCGAGCCGGCAGAGGCCGCTGAGGTTGCCGGTGCCGGCGGGGTTACCGGGTCCATAGCCCCGGAAGCCGCAGACCCCGCGACCGGCGGCGACGCCACGATCGGACCGCCCACGCAGACATCGAGGGCGCCACAGACACCCCCGCCACCCACTCAGGGGACGCCCCCGCCGGGACTCCCCGGCGCCGAGGGTCATTCAGGGCATTCCGGCCAGCTGGGGTATCCGGGTCAGCAGAGCTCCCCAGGCCAGCTGGGGTATCCGGGTCAGCAGAGCTCCCCAGGCCAGCTGGGGTATCCGGGCCAGCAGAGCTCCCCAGGCCAGCAGAGCTCCCCAGGCCAGCAGGGGAATTCCGGCCAGCAGGGGTATTCGGGAGCTCGGCAATACCCTGCGCCGCAGGGGTATGCCACCGGCCACGGCGGTCCGGTCACGCCTGGGGGTTCCGGGGCTCAGGGAGGCGCCGGGGGCGCGGACAACCAGTGGTGGGCAGCTCGGCAGCCGGGCGGGGCGTCCGCGGGCGTGCCACAGATCCCTCTCCCCGGCCAGGCAGGGTCCGGGGCACCAGGAGCCGATCAGTGGTCTACCCCGCCTCCGCGGTCCGGGCAGCCCCGCAAGCGGCCGCGGTGGCTGCTGCCCGCGGCCGGCGGCGTGGCCGTTCTGGTCGTGGTCGTCGCACTGGTCCTCGCGCTTGGCGGTAACTCCCCTAAGCCGGGCGCGGCCCGGCAGAGCACCAGTCCGGCCTCGAGCCCGAGCCGGAGCACGTCCGCCGCTAACGCGACACCTACAGTGGGGGACTTGCAACTCGCCCAGTTCCAGGTCGGTGACTGCCTGACGGGTTCGAACATGGACCTCAACACCAATACCCCGTGGCCGAAGATAACCCTGGCCGTACCATGCAGTCAGTCTCACACCGCGGAAGTGTTCTACGTGAATAGCGATTTCTGGGCCAAGGGTGGCGTTTTCCCAGGCAATAGCACCATTAGCAAGGATGCTAACGCGGAGTGCGACACCGCGTTTTCGTCTTACGTCGGAATCGCATATTCGAAATCGATGTACACCTGGACCAACATTGTGCCGGACGCCGCAAGCTGGCCGACTGGTGACCGGGCGCTGCATTGTGTCGCCTATTACGCGACGCCTAAGCAGCCGGCCGGCGCGCCTATTACCGGATCCATCAAGGGCACTCGCAAGTAGGTCGCCGCCGGGCGGCCCGGATCGAGTTGACCGAGCCATGCCGCAAGGTTGCGGCAAGCCATGCCGCAAGGTTGCGGCCGGGGTTTAGGGGCAGCGCTGAGTCATCGCGCGGTATGTGCGGTCACGGTGGGACGCAGCCAGGCCGGGCTGATGTCGGGGCGATCGCGGATGCCGAACATGTCCCGCAAGGCGGTCAGCGCGGCGAACTCGCCGCACCGGCCGTGCACGCCGGGGACCGGCGGGGTCGCGGACGAGCACAGGTAGACGCCTCGGATCGGCGTGCGGTACGGATTCCACCGGGTTACCGGCCGGAACAGCGTCTGCCGTATGGTCTGCACGCCGACACCGATGTCGCCGCCGACGTAGTTCGGGTTGTGCGCCTCCTCATCGGCGGCGGTGCGCACCGCCCGGGCCAGGATGAGGTCGCGGAAGCCGGGGGCGAAGCGCTCGATCTGCGCCTCGATCCGGTCGGTCATGTCCACGTCGGAGCCGGACGGCACGTGACAGTAGGTCCACAGCGTCTGCCGGCCGGCCGGGGCGCGGGAAGGATCGGCGACCCCGGGCTGAACGACCAGGACGTACGGATGCTGCGGGTGCTGGCCGGCGGCCACCTCGGCCTCACTCGCCGCTACCTGCTCGAAGGTGCCGCCTAGGTGCAACGTGCCGGCCCGGCGGCAATCGGGATTAGTCCAGGGCACCGGGCCGGACAGCGCGAGGTCCACCTTGCAGACGCCGGGGCCGTAACGGAACCTGCCCAGCGCGCCGCGGTACCTGACCGGCAGCCGGTCACCGGCAAGCAGCGCGAACGTCCGCGGTGATACATCGAGCAGGACCGCGTCCGCGGCCGGGAGTTCGGCGAGGGAGCGCACCCAGCGGCCGGTCTCGATGGTGCCGCCACACGCGGTCACCGCATCGGCCATCGCATCGGTGATCCGGGCACTGCCGCCCGTGACGACCGGCCAGCCCACACCGTGCGCGAGCAAGACCAGCATGAGCCCGACGCCCGCCGTCGGCATGGCGGTCAGCGGCATCATGACGTGCGCCGCGGCGCCGGCCAGGATCGCACGGGCCCCCTCGGTCTGCCAGCGCCTGGCCACCGCCGAGGCGGGCAGCACGGCGCGACGACCGTAGTCCGCCAGCACCAGCGGGTGCGCGGGCAGCTTACGCAGCGGAGCCAGTAGGGTGTCGCAGATTTCGTCGGTGTGCTCAGCCATCGGGCCGAACAAGCGCTGGTAGGAAGGGCCATCTTCGCCGAGGCGGGCGCTCGTCTCGGCGACCGAGCGGGTCACGATCGCGGCCCGGCCGCCGTCAAGCGGATGGGCGAACTCGACTTCGGGCCGCGCCAGCGCGACCCCGCGTGCGGCCAGGTCGAAACGCTGGAAGAACGGCGAAGCAACCGCGAGCGGGTGCGCCGCAGAGCAGACGTCATGCCAGAAGCCGGGCAGGGTCAGCTCTTCGGTTCGGCATCCGCCGCCGATCGTCGGCGCGCCCTCGACGACATGCACCCGCAACCCCGCCGCGGCCATGGTGACCGCAGCGGCCAGGCCGTTCGGCCCGCTGCCGACCACTACCGCGTCAACTTCCGTCCGCATGAACGCTCGCTACCCACCGGTCCTGCTGTTCATGCCGCCTGCACACGGACGGTCAGCCGCCCGTCCCAGCCCGCCAGCATGGTGTCGAGTCCGGGACACATCGGCCGGTGACGTGCCCGCCCCGAACCCGCCGCACTGCGATGATAGGAACCAGGTCCGCAAACTCGCCCGCGCCCCGTGCTCAGCTAGGCAGAACCTTGTCCGGGTCGTACAGGACCACAGTGCCCGCGACGATGTCATGCAGCGCCTGATGTTTCTTGCCCGCTACGAACAGGACGAACGACGTGGTCTCGGTGATGAGGCCGAGGATGCTGTCGACGATGCGGCCCACGGTCTCACGAAGGGCCATGAACCAGAAACCGGCGACCTTATTGGTCTCGGGCCGCCATGCACGCATCCCGAGCACCTGCAAGGCCGGGGTCTGGCCGTTGCCCCAGACGATGAGGCCCCAGACGACATAGCCGATTCCCAGCGTGACGATGACGAGCGGAATGGCCAGGAAAAAGGCACCGATACGGCGGCCGACGCTGGCGAGCTGCGTGCCATCCGGCAGGTTGAGGCCCGAGAGCTGGTCGAAGTACATCCCCTGCGGCACGACGTTCGGGTACTGACCGTAGCCATATCCGGCGGGTACCGGAGGCGCCGGGGTATACGCGGTCCCGGAAGGCTGGCTGTAGCCCTCGCCGGGCTGCTGACCGTAGCCGGGCTGCTGACCGTAGCCGGGCTGCTGACCGTAGCCGGGCTGCTGACCGTAGCCGGGCTGCTGACCGTAGCCGGGCTGCTGACCGTAGCCCGGGTCGGCAGCCGGCTGACCGGCTCCTTGCCCAGGTCCTGGGGCGTCCGGATCCGGGAGCTGACTCACGAAATCTCACTTCCTTTTATGCGCTAGCTGCAAAGCGGACTCTATGGCAGAGAAGTGACTAAACAGTAGCCCCGGTCGGCGATCGTGCGCGAACCGTTACCGGGTTTTCCGCAGCCAGGAAAAGAGCAAAGCTCCTGGCACCCATGCGCAGGCCCTTAAAAAGCGGATAATTCCCTGAAATCTTCTTCGCGACCCAGGTGTTTTAAAAACGCCCCGAGGCGGCGGTCCGTAGTGGTGTGGTTGCGGCACTCCGGGTAAAAGAGGGGTGTTGCCGACGTCCAGCTTCACCGCGCCGATATCCTCCATCCTAGTCGCAATGCCGGTCAGCCTAAGGTTGATCTTCGTGGCTGGTGTGGCCTGCCGTGTCATTCTGACCAGCACAGATACGCCCCCGCCCCGGCAGCGGACCTGGCTGGCAATAAGATGCAAACGTACAGGTCAGAGCCCTAATCGGCGGATAGGCCAGGCGGCATCGGGCCTGGCGGCGGATCCGGCGCACGGGGAGGCTGCCGCCCAGCCGCCCGTCCGGAAAACCGGTCCTGGCCCGGCGCGATCCGCTACCTACGGCCGGTAAGGAACGACAACCCGCGTCATTAACCGCCCCATCCGCACCGGCGGATCACTCCCGTCTCAGCCAGCCGGAAATTTGCATGGAGCATTCTGGCTTCCCGGAGACTTTTGTGCATCATAGTACCCACAATCTTCCGTGAAACCAGAATATTCCGTGAAAATGTTCGACTCAGCCGTCGATGCCCGGCCGGGCACCCGCGCCGCCCGGCGGGATCGCCAGCGCCGGATGCCGCAGCGTCCGCCGGCCCCGCGGATCCGGCGGCAGGCAAGAACGCCTGGCCGTCATCGAAGATCAACTTAGGCCAAGCGGCATTGGTCCTAGTCGCGGCGCCGCCTGCCAGACGAGTACCGTGTGCGCTTGCATCCCGGTTCCCCTAGTTCGAACCAGGTGCCGGGCCGTTGGTCCTTTCCGGCTAGGACTTCGGTCCCTGTCGGCTGACCTGCCGGGTCGTGAAGTCTTCAAGCATGATCGGGCACGACGATGCGATCTCTGAGCAAGAGTGCTGGGAGTTGCTGGGCACGACTTCGGTGGGCCGGCTGGCGTTGTCGGTCCGCGCGCTGCCGGTGATCTTGCCCGTTCAGTATTACCTGGGCGCCCGGGGGCTGGTCCTGTGCCTGGGGCACCGCGGGCTGCCCGAGCGGGCGCTGGATGAGACGATTATCGCGTTTGCCGCCGATTCGATCGACCCAGTGACCCGGTCGGGCTGGTCGGTCCAGGTGCAGGGCCGGTCGGTGGTCCCCCGCAGGTTCCGGATCGAAACCGACTGCGGCTGGCCCGCGGCGGCGGCTCAGGTCGTGGAGATCGAGCTGGGGAAGATCAGCGGTCACCGGATGCACCTGTGCCCGTTCATCGCCACCCTGCTAGCAGCCGGCCCGCAGCTGCCGGCCCCGTGAGAGGCCGTGTCCTAGGCGATCCGGTTCTCAGTACTTCCAGGTTCTCCGTTGTCCCGCTTTGCGCGGTCATCAGCGGGGCGACAGCCTCGACAGCATGTCACCAGGCCGTCCCGTGGCCGCTACCCGGGCGCCAGGACCGGAAGACATGATCGCGGATCTCGTGGATGGTGTCGTCCAGCCGGTGAAGCGCACTGCTGATCCGCGCTCGGGCCAGCTCGGCGGGCTGGCCTACGGCCGTGTCCACGCTAAGCCCTACGTGGAACAAGCTGGCGACGACCCGGTCCAGCAGGTCTTCGGCGTGCTCCGCCTGCTCCGCGAGCACCGCGCGGACCAAGTCGATGAGGTCGTCCTGGGCCCGCACGTGCACAGTGTCCCTGACCACGGCGAGGAAGAGATGCCCGCTGGCCGTCGGCACCGGGCTCAGCGTGACCTCCACCGGGATGGTGCTGCCGTCCTTGCGCAGCCCGACCAGCCGGGCTCGGTCGGCCATCGGCCGGGCCACCGGCTTGAGCGCGTACGAAGCCCGGTCTAGGCGGTGCGCGTCCCGCACCCCGGCCGGCATTAGTGACTCCACCAGCTGCCCGGCAAGCTCGGCGGGCTGATAGCCGAACATCGCCGCCGCCAGCCGGTTCGCCAGCACAATCCGTCCGTCCTCGTCGGTCAGCACGATCCCGTCTGCCAGGGCGTCGATCAGCTGACGCAGGACCGCCTCGTTCACGGGTGCCTGTCTCGGTCCGTTCTCCGGCCTGTCCTGCGGCCGGGCCGGCCATAGCGGGGTCACGACCGGCGGCGCGGGATCGCCGGGAGAATCCGGGCCGTCCCATTCCCCTGCGGTGATGGCCGCCTCCATAGAGGAGTACACCGGAACCAGACGGTCCAGGCCCTCCGCGGCCAGCAATCGCTTGACTGCCGGTGCGGTGGCTACCAGCCGCAGCCCGGCCCGGTAGATCGCTGCCAGCTGGCAGGCCCGGACCAGCGTGTCGGCACCGACGCAGTCGCACCACGCGGTCGCCGACATGTCCGCGATCACGACCGCCGCGCCGCCGTCGAATACCGCCAGCAACTGCTCACGGATCTGCGCGGCGTTGGACGTGTCGACATACTCGGGAAATGTCACCACTGCCGCCCGCCCCGTCCAGCTCACCGGTTCCTTGCCCTCCGCCATGACAGCAGCTTGGCACGCTGGCGACAGCCACGACAGGCCCCGGCCCGATTCATGATGCGCGACCGGCATCGCGCCCCTGCCCTAGTCCGAAGTTACGGCCTTCGGCCCAGTCACAGCAGGCCTGGCACGCCAGGTGCCGACCGCCGACCTGGCCCTGCAGATGCCGTGTGAGGCCTGAGTGACCAGCGGTGCGCTTGGTTATGCGTGTCCAGAAGTAAGCGCCTCGGCCACCGGACTCGGCTCGCGGCTTGGCGCCTCCGACGCGGCCTCCGCAACCGCAATTTCCCCGCCCGCCATTTCCGTCCCCGTGCCCGCGGTATCTGCTGCGGCGGCCGGGTCGGGGTCCGGATTCCACGGCCACCACAAGGCACCCTCCGGGCGCTGCGCCGGGGCCGCCGTGCGCAGGTGCCGCAGCATCGACAGCCACAGCCCGAAGCCGAGCAGGAACAGCCCCCAGGGCAGTGCCGCCATGGCGGCCGCGGCGGGCCGGTGCGATAGGCTGACGCCCGCCGCGTGCAGCGCGCTGACCGCGGCAATGGCGGCGACCAGCACGAACGCCGACAGCCAGGCGTAGAGCTGCAGCCACCAGGCGGCGCCGCGCAGCGCCAGCGCGGCCACGCAAGCGACCACGAGCACGGCATCGAAGATCACCGGGTAGAGCCCGGCCAGGGCCGGGGAAACCCCCGCCGTCAGCGCGATCTGGCGCGCCCCCGGATAGGACACCAGGAAGGCCAGGGTGGCCAGCAGTGACACGCCGGTGATCACGATCAGGACCGCGGCCACCTGGGACCCGCGACCGTAGCGCCTCATGTTCCTCCTTGGATCTCACCGGAACAGCAGGCCGTTCCGGTATGCCGCGAATCTCAGAA
This sequence comes from uncultured Actinomycetes bacterium, assembly GCA_963758795.1. Taxonomy (GTDB): domain Bacteria; phylum Actinomycetota; class Actinomycetes; order Streptosporangiales; family Streptosporangiaceae; genus Palsa-504. The sequence continues at coordinate 131,076 of CAVWXG010000012.1, read as the reverse complement.
GACCACTACCTCGGCTCCGACCGGCAGGTGGTCGTGGTAGTAGCGGGCGTTGCCGGTAGCCAGGTGGACGCAGCCATGGGAGTGCTTGGTGAGGCTGCCGCCATGGAATGCCACCCCGTTGACGAAGAACACGGCCCAGGGCATCGGCTCGTGGTATTCGTTGCTCATGTAGCCTGGGCCCGCCTTCCACGTGACGTGGAAGGTTCCCCGGGGGGTGGCATCCGATGTGCCTGGGGTCCCGGGCTCCATGGCCACCGGGCCGTAGGTGATCCGGCCACGCGCCTGCAGCCAGGTCAGGTGCTCCTTCAGATCCACGCAGGCGGTCGCCGCGGCCGGGCAGGCCTTGCGGGCCGCCGCAGTCAGCACCGCGAGGGTTAGCGCCGCCGGAGCCTGGGTCGCGGGACTGAGCAGCGTCGGCGTGGCCGCCACATCCTGGGTCGCCCGCGCACTGGGCATCATCAGCTCGAGTGACGTGGTGGACCGGGCTGGCTGGCTGGCACCGCCCGAGGGCGATGCTACTGGGACCACGGCCGGGGCCGTCCCGGTCGTCCGGCCGCCGTGCCAGCCGGCCGCTGTGGTGCCCGCCGCGATCAAAACGGCCAGGGCGGCAGCCAGCCGGTATCCTGCCGTCGCCATGGCGCAAACCTACACGTGAGATCTTATTTCCCACCAGGCGACACGTCGGCCGGAAAATACTTTTCTAGCCCCGCGCCGGTCCGGGCCCCGCACTGAACAAATCCCAGTAATAAATTCCGACCGAACACGCACCTCGCTGGTCCAGACCCTTTGACGCGCCGACGGCCGGACCATAATGGCCCGGCCGCCGCCCCCCCGGTCTTACGCCTGGCTGAGCAGCTCGGTCAGCTCGGCGTCGAAGTTCAGATACGACGACTCCTGGCCGGTCGCCACCAGCTGGTAGGTCCGCTGCAGGAACTCCTCGATCGCCGTGGCGCTGACCTCGAACTGGGCCTGCCCGTACGGCGAGGTCATCGCGATGTTCAAGATCGCGTGCCCGGCGGCACCAGCGCCGATGGCCACGACGCCCGGGTCACACGATGCCGCCGACGGCCAGGCCCGGACATCCCCGAGACCTTCGCTGCCGTGCAGGGCCGCCGCGAGCAGGTCGCGGGCGATCATCCACTCCACCGGCTCATCCGTGCCCACATCAAAGGCCATCCGGACCGCATACGGATCCGCGCAGCGATAGGACAACTCGGCCATCAGCGGCACGATCGTGTGCTCCGGACTGACCAGGCCCAGACCCAGCTCCGCTGAAACCTCAGAACAGTTGCTGCTCATCAAATGCTCTTCCTTTTGCCCATCACCGGCGACACGGACCGACCAGGTAATGCTGGCCTGAAGCGTGATCTTCATCTACCGCGATACTCGCTGGTTCAGGTAGCCGGCCAGGTACCCGGCCGGGTGCAGAACGGTTGCAGCCGTGAATTCGGTCAGGCTGAGCAGGCCTCAGCCGGGTGATCCGGGATCGGGCTCGAGGCGGGCGAGCAACTCGTCCAGCTTGACCGGCTGGCCGGCCCGCGCGAGCACGTCGACCACGATGCCGTCGAACGGCGCCCGCAGGCCGTCCCCAGTGTCACCTCGTCCGTGTATAGCTGAGCGTAGCGGCCAGTCGGGCGTGATGCACCTGGCGGGAAGAACTCTGCGGGGCTCTGCGGATTCAGGCCCGGTACGACCACGACTGGAGCAGGCCGAGCGGGACGGGCGCAGCGAACTCCACGGTGAGCACGGATTCGCCGCCCGGCCCCGCGGTGATGGCCGCCTGGGCGCATAGGTAAGGCGGGCGCTGCGCGCGGAGGAAGGCCAGCATCTTCGGCCCGGTGTTGTTACTGGCGATGAGCTTGGCGGCCCGCAGTGGTAGGCCCGGGCCGGCACCCGGTCCGTCGTCGAGGAATGCGGTAACCCGCAGCGGCTCGGTGGCCGCGAGCGTGTCCAGGGTGGTCAGCAGGCGGTCGTCGACCTGACCGGCGGCCAGCTGGGCGCGGTCGGCCGGCGTGAACGTGATCAGGGGGTTGCCGAGTAGCTCGCTCCCTGCCAGCCGGCGGGCTCGCAGGTCCGCGGCGATGGCCGCGCGGTAGGCGGCGGCGCCGTCCGGTGCGATCGCGCGGATGTCGATCCTGGCCGGGCCGGTGCCAAAGCTGGCTAGAAGCTCCGGGGCGTACACGCTGACCAGGCGGGCGCCGAACATATCGCGCACCGCGGCCGTGGCCAGCACCACGTCGGACCCGAGCGGGTCAGCCGCACCCGGGCGGAGCACCAGCAGGCTGCCGGCCGCGATGCCGTGATGCGCCAGCAGGGCGCACATCGCCGGGTCGCAGGCCATGATGGCACCGCCGCTGACCTGGCTGGCCGCCCAAGCTGCCGCCTCGGCTCGGACCACGACCGCCTCGCTCACCGACGCCAGCGCCGACGTCCAGGCCCGCGCCGACGTCCGGGCCTGGGCCGGCATCGACCTCCCGGCCTGGGCCGGCACCGACGTTCCGGCCCGCGCGAGCGCCGACGTCCCGGCCCGTCCGAGCGCCGACGTCCCGGCCCGTCCGAGCACCGACGTCCCGGCCCGCGCGAGCACCGACGTCCCGGCCCGCGCGAGCACCGACGTCCCGGCCGGCGCTAGCGCGGACGCCAGGTACGGGACGGGCGAGGCACCGGTCGCCTCGACGGTCACGACCATCGATAGGGTCGCGAGCGCGCCGACCAGGAATGCGCCGACCACACCGCGCCGACCTTCACGGGTCAGCACCAGGGGGCGTCGCCCGGTGTTCGCTCCGGTGCCGGGCTGGCGACCTGCGGGCCGTCCGGCCTCAACGGCCAGCGTGGCCTGGCGCTGGTGGTAGCCGGCTTCGAGCTCGGCCCGGAGAGGCGACGGTGCCCAGGCCGCGCGGACCTGCCAGTGCCAGGCCGCCCGGCGGTGAGCCGCCGCGACCTGGGCACCTAGGTCGGCTTCGGCTAGGCGGCGGTGCAGCGCAGCCGCGGTCCAGCGGTGAACGGCAACCTCACGGCGGCCATCGATGGCCAGCAGGCCGGCCGCCTCACATTCGGCGACCTGTCCCGCCCGCCCGGCCACCACCTCCGCGGCGACGGGGAGCCGGAAGACCGACGCGCGCACCAGCAGCGCTCTGGCCCCGTGGCTGAGCCGGTCAAACAGCTCGCCGAACATCTGGTCCCGCGCGGCGCATGCGATCAGTTCCGCGGCCGGGGCGGGCAACTCGGTAGGTTCGGTCCCCGGCAGCCGCTGACCGGTCCTGGCCTCGACCATCGCCTCGATTCGCGCGGCCAGTCCGGGGAAAGGCTCGCCCAGCGTGAGCAGCGAGTCCAGGTACTCGATGGCCAGTGGATGCCCGGCGGTCAGCCGCCAGACGCGCTCACGCTCGGAGTCGGCGAGGCGCCGGATGGCCGGGAGCGCCGTCGTCAGCTCGGCAGCGGCGGAACGGGTCAGCGGCCCGAGTTGGCGGAACACCAGCTTGTCCAGGGCCGTCCGCGAAGGTGCCAGCCATGGCGCGTTAGGTATGGATATGGCTTGTGCTATTCCAGCGGAATGCCAGGTGAACGGATGGCGGCAGGTGATCAGCAGCTTTCCCTTCCAGTTCGCTAGCAACGTCGCCAGCGACGGGTCGCGGAGGGCCCACTGGCCCGCCTCCTGCGACAGGTTGTCATCAAAGTTGTCGAAGATGATGAAGTCCGCCTCGGCCGGTCCGGCGGCGATGTCGGCTGCGGATACCTCGCCGTTGACGACGGTGATGACATGGCCGGTTCGGACCCGGCCGACCCGCGTCGCGATCTGGCCGGCCAGCGTCGACTTACCGATACCGCCCATGCCATAGACGACGAGCCCGGCCGGGCCCGGACCGCTCAGGTCGGCGGCCCAGCGCCGCCCCTCGGCGGACCGGATTGACAACGACGGACGCCGGCTAGGCCTGGTGCAGGAACTGCGTGCGTGCTGCGCGGAATGCCGCACCAAAGCCCGCTTCCCGGCCGGCGGTGCCTCGCCCGGAAGGACGTCCCGCGTGGGCGGGGCGCTTTCGCGCCGCCTACGGATTAACTTTTCCACTCGTACCCCTCCCCCGTGCTGCGACAGACGGGGCAAGCTGCTTTCCCGTTGTTATATAGCACACTGAGCGATGCTTCGTGTGCTTTTAGTTATAACGCGGAGTCAAGGCCCAGGTGCAGCTCGGGTCATATCCGGATGTATACGACAAAGCTTCCCAGGCGGTCGCGGACCAGCCCGCTGTGGTAGGCGGCTGCTCACAGCACCGCGCGACGCGGATCGGTGCCTGTTGTCCTGAGGACCTCGGCCACCGGCCCCCCTCTCCCGGGCAGGCGGAAGACGGTACAGACGAATTCGGCCGCGACGCTATGCCACAGGCCCGCGCGTCGCAGCATGGCGTGCTCGCCGTTCCGTATCTCGACGGCCATGACCTCTGCCACGCGGCGAGCCCGCTCCGCGTAAGCCCAGGTGTCCTCGGGACGCGTGATGCCGTCGGCGCTCCCGTGCACGAGCAGGACCGGCCGGCCGGCCAGCTGGCCGATCGGCTCCCCGGGCGGCAACCAGGGAGCCAGGCCCGCGACCGCAGATACGGCGGGGTGCCCAGCGACGCGCATAGCGGCACGAGCTCCCATCGAATGCCCGACCAGGACCACAGGGACCGGACCGAGCCTGTCGACGATATCGTCCAGGATCCGACTGAGATCATGCACCGGCAGAGCCTGCTCGCCATTCCATCCGCGGAGCTGGAATCGAGGCCGGAAGACCACTGCGCCGCTTCCCCGCAGCGCGTGCCGGATCGCCCGGGCCAGCGGGACCATGCGCAGGACGGCAGGCTGCACGGCGGTGGTGGGCTCGGAACTGACCGACCTGCCGCCATGGGCCAGCACGACGACGCCGGTGACACCCGCGGCCTTGCCGCCGTCCTTGGCGTGAGATAGCGTCTCGCCGCTCGTCACTAATAGCTCCCGTCCATCTGGTCCCGTGGCTGGCCCGGCCAGGTTAACAGCCTGACCGCACATCTCGTTACCCGAACACAGCTGAGCTGTGACAATACCCTCTTCCGCTTTGCTCGTACGTGTGTTCTAATTGGTCCATGGATCGAAGCGGTGCGGTGGGAGCGCGAGCGGACGGTGCGGGTGTGGACCTGGTTGTCGCGCGAGGGGCGCCGGCCTGCGGGCCGGGCGCCCGGTGGGGGGTGACGGTGGCGCCGCCGCCCGCCCGTCTCGGCCTAGCCCCGCTGCGTGCTCGCACTCAGCAAACTACCTAGTCGCACGTTTTACGCGCGTCATCAGTCCGGAGTCAGGCCACACGCTGGAGGTGATAACTATGTCCCAGAACTTCGAAAGCTTTAACGACGAGGATGACGAGTGGCTCTCCGAACTAGAAACAAGGGCCACAGATCTGGAGAAGGATCTCTTCGACTGGCGCGAGTCGCGGGCCCGTGAACTCTCAGAGTCGGCCTATCGAAGGGAGTCTGTCCCTGGTCAGGGTAAGGCCGCATTCCGGCCCAGCCAGGACGGCATGCGCCCGGAGCAGGCCGGCGGCAGGACTTCAGCCGTCCGCACCACGGCAAGAACCAATGACGGGCACGCGCGGGCCGACATCGGCGCGCTCCCGCGTCCGGCCGAAGAACGCACGAGGGCCCTCATAGACCACGGGCGGCGCAGCGGTGACCGGGCACGCAGGTCCCGCGGCCGAAGGATAACTATCGTGACGGCCGCGACGGTGGCCGTCGTCACGGTTCTGGTCCTGGTGGTCTTCAGGAATGGCGCTTCCTGGCCGCCGAGCGTGGCCACGGTGCGGACCGAGATAACCGCCGCCTGCCAGAATCCCAATGTGGTCTCGGAACCGGGACAGGTGAACTTCGCCTGCGGAAAAACGACGAGCCAGATCCTGTGGATCTTTGCCCTGATGACGAGCACTGACAATCCCAATTACACCGACCCCAAAACCGGCAGAGAGGGACTTGAGCCCATTACGCCTACCCAAGGCGGTGAGGTGGCCTGGTCCTTGAACCTTCATCAGCCGTACAACCCGTATGACCCAGTGGACAGTATCGAGGTCGCCGCACGGGCTATCAACAACATCATCGGTGGGGCGACGCTGACCAACGCCAAGGGCGATCCGACGGTTCAGCCCGGGCTGGAGAGCAGCCCGGCGAACTGCGAGCAGTACACGGGCTCGTCTGCTGTCATCGCTCGGGCAGGATTCCCCGACGTGTGCGCCCAGCCCGTGACCAGCACCGCCGGACAGGCCGCGTTGGCCGCCGAGGTCTATCAGGAGTGGGTGGTCGGCGCCACAGCCAACGCCACGAGGAACATCAGCGTCCTGTTCGAGAACGCGAATGACCCGGGCAATCCCCAAGTCCAGGCCATCCTGCAGACCTTGCCCGGGGCCGGCTAGGAGCGTCGGAGCAAGCGCATAGGCCACTCCGCTGGAAACGACATCCCAGGTGAAGCTGTGGAAGAAGGTGATTCTGTGCATCCCGTCAGGAAACCGAGCTGGCAGCAGGCGACGGCGCTGGTGAGCCTGAGTACATGCGGAGCGATGACCGGACTCTCCTTCACCCACGGAACGGTGGCTGATATGACGTCGCCGACGAGCATGCCGGCTCACTTGCTCGAATTCAAGAAGCCTACGCAGGCCGCATCGGCTCTCGCACCGGCATCAGCCGCGCGGCCAGCATCGGTAGCGGCGAGCGACAGCACACTGCGATCGGCCATCGTCAATGTGGCCAATTACTACCTTCGCATGGCGCAGACGAAGACACCGGCCGAAATGGAGGCGATTATCTGGCAGAGCGACAGCGTGGATGGCGTCGACCACGGCGAATCGTGCGCGGCCTTCGCCAGCCTCACGCTGGAGCTTGGGTCAAAGGCGGTCGGCCAGGAAAGCTGGGTGACCGGAGGCAGCTCATACCCCTGGGCACTGCAATCGTGGGCCGATGTGCGGGTTGATCCGAACCCGGCGTCGTCCAACATCGTTTCCGTTCTTCAGGACGCCGAGAATCAGCACCGCTGGCACCCGCTCGGCGACGGTTACCAGCCTCAGCCGGGCGACTGGGTCCTGTTCGACGGTCACGTCGAGGTGGTCACGAAGGACTTCCGCGGAGTGCTGTACACGATCGGCGGTGATTCACTGCCCAACTTCTCGGTCAATGCTCACCAGTACAGCGGCCCGCTGGCAGACCAGGGCGTGGCCGGATTCGTTGACAACGGTGAGCCGCTGAGCGCTGCGAGCCAGCCGACCGGCGGGCCGCCGACCAGCCAGCCCGTCGCGGCGGGAAGCGTGATATCGCTGCCCGGCTCGCCGCCAACGCCGGCGCCAGGCCAGGCGAACCACGGACAGGCCGCGATCCCGGGCACACTGGTGGCCGCGCTCATCGGCGTCAACAGCCAGCAGGCCCGGACGCAGGGCACCGCCGGGACGCAGGGCAGCGACGCGACCTTCGGCACGGCCTCGATACCGGGAGTGCAGGCCATAGCCGACGACCTTCCGGTCGGTTCGCCGGCCTCGTCCAACATCTCGGCGTCACCGACGCCCCCGGCGTCGGGCTACCAGAGGAAGAACCCGCCGGCTGCCGCCCCGGCGGTGCCTGGCACGGCCTCGCAGCAAGCCTTCATCAGCGAGGTCGCGCCGGGCGCGATAGCGGCCCAAATCAGGTACGGCATCCCGGCCGCAGTGACGATCGCGCAGGCCATCGAGGAATCAGGGTGGGGCCAGAGCGTGCTCGCCGTCCGCGACCACAATCTCTTCGGCATCAAGGGAACGGGCCCGGCCGGAGCCGATATGCTGCCGACGCGCGAATACGAGAACGGGCGCTGGCTGACCCAGACCGCCGCGTTCCGGGTCTATCACAACGTGGCCGAGAGCATCGCCGATCACAGTCAGCTGCTCGCCACGGATCCGAGCTACCAGCAGGCCATGGCCGACCGGGACGTTCCTGATGCCTTCGCCGCGGACCTGACCGGGGTCTACGCGACCGATCCCGACTACGGCACCAACCTCATCGCGCTCATGACGCTGTACAACCTGTACCGTTACGACGCTACGACATCGGGGACCGCGGGGACTCCCGGCTCACCGCAGGCCGGTAGCACGAGCAGCCCAGGCAATGAGACGGGTCCGAATGGGGCGGCCAGCCTGAACGGCACGCCGAGCCAGGGCGGGACGAGTATTCCGGGCGGGACGAGCAACCCAGGCGGGGGAACGCAAGGCCAGGGCGGTGCCACGATTCCGGGCATCCTCGACGCCTACACCACGGCGTCCGCCCCCGCGCCTGCCAGCGCTCACACGGCGACTGCGGGAGAACCTCGGAGGGTTCGCCGGCCGGCGCCGAGGATCGCGCCCCGTCGCGCCCGGGCCGGCACCCGTCGGTATGTGCCGCAGATCCCCAAGACGGTCACGACCGACTTCATCGCGTTGGCCAAGGCGCCGCTGACCCGCGCCGAACCTCTTTACCAGGACGTCGCCACCCGCAGCGGCATTCGCTGGGAGTTGCTGGCGGCTTGCGACTGGATGCAGTGCAAGGCGCGCCCGCGCAACTCGCCGGTCCACGGGGAGAAGCTCGGAACGGCCAATTCCGACGGGACCGTTTACCGGACCAAGTTGGAGGCGCTGGCGCAGTGCGCCAACGATCTTGTAGAGCTAGCGATGGCCGTCTACTGGATTGACATCACGGCCCGCCGGACGCTCTCTGTGCGTAATCTGGCGAACGTTTTCGCTGCGTTCCGGTGGGGGGGCCTGCTCAAACTGCACAACATATCCGCCCTGGAGTTTCCGTATTCGGTCGCAGGCCTGACGGCGCAGCACATGAGAATGCGGTGGCCAGACATCAGGGAGCGGAACGCGCCGGACAAACCCGGCTCACGTTTTCGTCTGCCGTTCGGGGCAGTACCAGTCGTTCTGAGCCTGGATTACCCGGCGGTAGATGACTTATCCGCGGCGCGCACGTAAAGGAAACCACAGCCAGCATGAGAGAACTGCCGAATCGGCCCGGCCCGCAGCTGTACGGTGCCCCGCACGGGCCCCAAGCGCGTGGCGGTCCGTACCCTCCTGGGCGAGGCCCTCATCAGGGAAGCGGAAGCGGCCGGGACGGGTCTGGAGGTTTTAACGGGTTTAATCGTTCTTCGGGGCCTAAGGGGTCTTTGGGTCGACGCCGCTGGATCCCGTTGCGGGTGAAGTGGGTAGCGGCCATTCTCCTGATCGGGCTTATTTTCCGTAAAGTGGCCGCGTGGGCGGTGCTGCTTGCGCTTTCCTCGGCGCTGCATATCGTGGGGGTCAATAATGTCCATCTACCCCATGTCAAGCTTTCCTGGCCGTGGCAGTCAATCAGCGCAGGCACCAGCACCAACCTTGATCTGGGCCCGTGGGTGCTGCAGAAAATCGAGGGCATCTCAAGGCCGGCGCTCGGTAGCGAGAACTTCAGCTTCATCTTTACCCACAAGGTCTCAAAGAATATCGGCATCTGGCCGTGCTGGTACTCGGCCACCTTCGATGCGGTGGGCCACGCGTCGGCTACGGTCGATCTCAATCCGGGGACGGCCTGGTGGGCGCCCCCGGCTGGCCACTACCAACTGCAGGTCCTGAGCAGCCCGGTCACCGGCAAGCCTGGCCGGGTAAGCGTCGTCGTTGTCTTGCCGCAACCGCAGCTTCCGCAGTCGGTGCACGATGTCACCATCGACAACACACTGTCGCATCCGATCGATACGCAGCACAGCTGGACGTATCCCGGATTCGGCTGCGGCGGACTCATCCGTCCGCAGTTTTCCGAGGCGGTGCTTTACTCGCAGGCGCAGAGCATGGCGTTCAGCCAAGTCCGGACCAATCCGCAGATTACGCGGCCGCTGATCAGCACGGCCGAGGCCGAGGCAGGGCAGATTATCCGGGATAACTTCATCCAGCCGACGGTAAACGCGCTCGGCTACACCCTGGTGGTCTTCGCCCTCCGATGGTCCGGGACGTGATCCGAGGCCGCATGTCTTGTAGTTACCCGTTTCTTGTGGCCCGCCGGGTTACGGTGGCGATAATGCTCTCATGTCCGGTCAAAGAGTTGTGCAGGCATCCCCGGACCGAGCGGGCTGCGCCGGGGCCCTGTGGCTCATCTTCAAGTTGCCGTTCATGATCTTGCGGGTGATACCGCATGTCGGGGGCATCCTTCGCGGCGAAGCGGCCACCGACTCCGGGGCACGGGCGCGAGGTTCGGGAGAAGAACTCACGCCGGCCGATGATCAGGCCGTGGTGGCGGCCGCGCTGGCCACTCTGAGATCCCGTGATGGCGGCTTTGATCTTGCGGCCACGACGAGAGGGGTCGTGCGAGCGCGCGAGGTAGTGGACCTGGCCCGGCGGGCGGGCGATGCCTCGGCCGCTCGCGAGGTCATGGCCGACGGTCTGTGGAGGGTCTTTGGTTTGCTCCTGGCCGAGCGCGCCGCTCACGGCGTGCGGCGTCACGGGACGTCGGTGGTCGTCGGCGCCGAGGTTGTCGCGGCGAGCCGCGACCGGCTAGCCGAACAGCTTCGCATTCGCCTGGCCTGCCGGGGTGAGCGGTGCGAGGTCGCCGGCGTGGTGCTGCGCGGCCAGTACGGACAGCAAGGGTGGGATGAGGACTGGATCATCCGCCGTTCGGCCGACGCGACGACGCCCGCGAACGGCGGCGTCCTGAGCGGCCGGTGCCCGCAATGCGGCGCGGCCCTCCGTGTCGAGGCGGACGGAAGCTGCGCGTACTGCCGAACCCTGATCCTGGCCAGCGGGCGAGACTGGGTTGTGTGGAGCATCGAGGAGGCGCCATGGTAATCGCCAAAGACGTCATCGCCGGCCTCCTGGGTCTCTACGCTCTGGCCTGGGCCGTGGCGCTGGCGTTCATAGTGTTCCTGGCGCTGGTGCTCGTCGTCTCGCGGGGACGTTCAGACGCCCTGCGGAACGTGTTCCGCCGCGCGGTGGCGGCCGGAGCCCCGCAAGAGGCCGTGCACAGGGCCGGGAGGACCGGCTCAGCCGCCGATACGGCCGCCGGCATCAGGGACCTGCAGTTGGTTGATCCCGGCTTCGACGTGACGGCCTTCCTTGACAACGCCCGGCTAGCGGTAGGCGCGTACGCCATGGCCCACTCGGCGCAAGACGACCGGCTGCTCCGGCGCATCACCACGTCCGGCTACTGGCAGACGCCCAACGGCAAGGCGGTGGCCGCGGCGATAGCCGAGTGGCGACGCTACGCCGGCGACCGGCCGGGTGCGGCGAACCGCGGTCGGATGGTGCTGGACATCAGCTGGCGCCAGCCGGCGGTGAAGAACGTCGTGCTCGGCGACCAGGGAATGGACCGGATAACGGTCCGGCTGGCCTTGGTGATCGCCGGGGCGGCGGGGCCCGGCTGGCAGCGGACCGACGAGGTCACGCGGTTCGACTGGGACTTCGTCCGGGCCGCGGGCCAAAGGACCGACCCGGGAGCCGTGTTGCTACCGCGGATATGCGCCGATTGCGGTGGCCCTTACCGTTCGGATCTCGACGACGCTTGTCCCTACTGCCACGCCGCCCGGCCCGACACCCAGGCCGGCTGGCGCCTTGACGGCATGTACCTCGTCGTCGGCACCTAACTGACCCGGCGTGAGCACGACGGCGGGAGACCTTCGGTCAGATGCCTAGGTAGGACACGACCTTGGTGCCCTCGGGGACAAACAGGCGGGAGCCGGAGGCGGACAGGCTGGGGAAGTCGGTGTCGACGGGGGCGATCGAGGCGGAGAATACCTGCTGGCCGTTGGACAGACGGTAGCCCGCCAGGGTGCCCTTGCGGCCGGAGTCCCAGACCACGCCGCCCGCGATGATGGGCGGCCCCGGGCTAAGGCCGGTCACCGACCACAGGACGCTGAGTTTGGGTGCGGCACCGTCTTGCCCGGGCGCGACCTGAAGGGCGCGCAGGCTGTCGTAGCAGGAGAACACGACGATGCTGCCGTCCACCGCGTCACCGCCGAAGCCTCCCTCGCACACGGTCGCGGAGGTCAGCTCCCCGGCGGTTCCGCCCAGCTGGGTACCGTCGAGAACGTAGCCGACCCCCTCCTTGCCCACCTGGAAGACCAGGCCGCCCGGCAGCAGCGCCGGCGCGGTCGACCCGAGGTCCTGGTCGTCGGCCGATAGTGACTCGAAATTAGCGGGCGTGAAACGGCTCTCGACGGTCAGATCCGGGCTGAGGCGCAGGACGCTGTCGGAGTCGTCGACCTGGTCGTACGGCGTGCCGTTGCCGGTCGCGACGTAAAGGCTGTCGTCGCGGACGGATTCGCCGGGCGGAGCCCAGATGCCCGCCTGGCGCTGGTTGTCTGTGGTGAAGCTGACGAGCGGACCTGAGCCCGAGATCGGCGCGCCCACCACGCGTCCCTTGTAGTCCGAGCAGTCCCCGTCCAGACCGCCGAACGGCACGTACACCCGCGATCCGAGCAAGGTCAGGGCGCCGCGCTCCTGCTGGGCCCGCGGATCGCTGCCGCTGACGTCGATGGGGCGCTGCGACACCGTCTGCCCGGTGGCCAGGTTGAGCTCCCACAGGGTGTGCCGGTAGGTCGGCTGGGCGGTGAACGTCACGAGCCAGAGCCGCCCGGGCGTCACGTCGGCCACCGGGGTACCCGTGATGCCGGAGGGATCGATGTTGCCGCACGGCAGCCCGCTCGGGACCGGGCTCGCCAGATGCCGTGACCAGCGCACCGCGCCGGTAGAGGCGTCGAGGGCGTAGACGGTGTCGTTCTCGGTGGCCACGATCACCTCGGAACCGACGACCAGCGGCTGAGCGTACACCGCGCCGTCCACGGACGCCGTCCACGACGACCGCACCGTGCCCGGCGCCGGCGAGCTGATCGAGACCCCGCCGCGGTCCGCGGTGCGGTCGTAGGTCGGCCAGTCCGTGTCCTGGCCGGCCGCGGCGGCACTGGGGACGGCCGAGGAAGCCGGCAAAGAGGTTGCGGCGGGCGGGGACGGCGGCTGTCCGGTGGCGGTCGAGGCCGTCGTGCCCGACGTGCAGCCGACCGCGGTCAGAAACATCATCAGCAACACCGGCACCAGCGATACTCGCGCGAATCGTCTCGTGCTAACGGTCCGGCCGCCACGTCGTTTCATCCGGCTATCCTCGGCCGCCTCGGCCGGCCAGTCAAACGCCAACCGCAGGGTGCCCTTCTTATCCGGCGCGATGCCGGGACGGCACGTCGCGGCCGAGCGCTCAGTGGTTGCTGGTCGGCGCGGCGTGCCGGCCTGGCGCGCGCTTCTTCCTGCCCTCGCGCGGACTCCGACGGGCGACCGCCCTTTTCACGACCGCCAGAACCGCAGTGACCCGGAAGGCATCAGCCATCCAGGAGCCGTTGATCGAGTGTTTCGCCTTCACCTGGGCAGCACTTGTCCCATCGTCGGCCACGATGTGCCCTCCCGTGCCTGGCCATCGCCAGGCGTCGTCGCCCCCCAAGCGGAACACCGCAGCAGCGATGCCCGCGCCCTACATGTCGACAGACGCGACACCACGAACGGCGGTTTACTTTGCGATCATTTATTTACAGGGAGTAACTAGAGGCGGCACTTGTGCCGAGAGCCACGCCCGACCTGTACGTGCAGTACTTCCGGGACCTGCGGGACATGATCGCCAGCGGCCAGGAGCTCACCCCCGGTACCACCATCGAGGCGATGAGCCGGTACGCCACCGTGCCCGCCACCGAATTTGCCTAGAAACTGCTCACCCTTTGCCTCAGGAGAGATCATGATCACTACCTATAGCGTCAAGCTCGACGGCATCGGGGCCGTTGAGGTCACCGTCGATGAGCAGGGCGAGGGCCAGCCGTTCCTGCTGCTGCACGGCGGCGGCGGCCCCGACACGGTGGCCGGCTTCGGCGCCCTGCTCGCCCAGGCCGGGCCCGCCCGGGTGATCCGCCCGATCCATCCTGGGTTCGGCGGCACGCCCCGGCCCGAGGAACTGCGCACCGTCGGCGGGCTCGCCGCGCTTTACGTCGCGCTGCTCGATCAGCTCGGCGTGGACGACGTCACGGTGGCGGGGAACTCGATCGGCGGCTGGATCGCCGCCGAGATGGCCGTGCTGTCCTCACCGCGCGTCAGCAAGGTCATCCTCATCGATGCCGTCGGGATCGAGGTGCCTGGCCATCCGGTGGCCGACTTCTTCTCGCTCACCATGGATCAGGTGTTCCAGCTCAGCTTCTATAACCCAGCGCCGTTCCGGATCGAGCTGAGCACGCTGCCGCCCGCGGCGCAGGCGGCCGCGGCGGGCAACCGGGCCACGCTGGCCACCTACGCCGGGACCACGATGCTCGACCCCACCCTGGCCGGGCGGCTGGCCACCGCGGCGACGCCCACCCTGGTGCTGTGGGGTGACAGCGACCAGATCGTCGACCCCGACTACGGCCGCGCCTGGGCCACCGCCATCCCGGGCGCCCGGTTCCAGTTGCTCACCAACACGGGTCACATGCCTCAGGTCGAGACCCCCGACCAGGCGCTGCAGGCGATCTGGGACTTCGCCGGGACCAGCGCGGCCAGCCGTTTACCATGTCCTCCTGCCGAGCCTGAGCAGATGGCACGACCTTAGTCCGGGATCCGCAGGCGGCGGGACGCGAGGGTATGACGGTGGCGTAGGTTAACGCAGTATCATTCACGGTTCGGATCAATCGTGGTTCGGCGGCGGAGACGGAGGCTCGATGCCGGAGGGTCAGGCCCTGGTGCTGGGCGGCGGGGGCGTAGCGGGCATCGCGTGGATGACCGGCGTGCTGGCCGGGCTGGCCGACGCGGGCCAGGACGTGACCGGAGCGGACCTGCTCGTCGGCACCTCGGCCGGAGCGGCCGTGGCGGCGCAGGTCGGCAGCGGGCTGCCGCTCGACGTGCTATTCGAGCGGCAGGTCGACCCGGCTCTGCAGGCCCGGGAGATCTCGGTCGAGCTGGACATGGAGAAGTTCGGGGCCGAGTTCGCCGAGTTGCTGACCGGCATGAACTCCGCCGAGTCCGCGCAGGACGCGCCGGTGAGCATCGGCGGCCGCCGTTATGTGGACGGCGGCATCCGGTCGAGCGACAACGCCGACCTGGCGGCGGGTTACGCCCGGATCGTGGTGCTCTCGCCGCTGGGCCTGAACTCCCCGTTCCCGTCGCCGATGCCACTGCCAGTCGCGGTGGAACGGCTACGTTCTGATGGTTCTAAGGTCACGGTGATCGGGCCCGATGAGGCGTCTGTCGCCGCGATGGGGATCAACCCGCTCGACCCGGCCACCCGGGTCCCGGCCGCCCAGGCGGGCCGGGCGCAGGGGCGGGTGGGCCTGCCCGGGGACGGGACGGATCCAGCCTTAGCGGCGGTAGAAGGGAGCAAGGATTTCCCGGGCCTGGTTGATGGTGCTGGCGCGGGGGATCCACCAAACTTTCCATTAAGCGCAAATCTTCCGCGATAAACGGAGGCAGTTCGTGGCATTTGTCGCCTATATCAGCATATAACGGGCCGGAGCCGATGTTGGCTCGGCTGAATCGGCGGCCCCAGTCGTGGACCTGGTCCAGCAGTTCGGGCGGGGAGACCACGTGGAAATCCGCGCCGATCGCGCCCAGTGCCATGGTGGGCCAATCCAGTGAGTCGGTGGTCATGCGTACCCGGCAGCGGGTGGCGTCGATGGCCTCGACCGCGGCCCACCGGCCGATCCGCTGGCGCACGGCCGCGGCCGGAGCCAGCACGAGAACCTCAACGTCGTGTGCGGCGGTGACATTGTCGATACCGGCCCGGACAAAAGCGGCAGCGTCGGTAGCCGGAAGCTTGCGGGGCCGGAATCGTGTCCCGGTGCCGCCTGGCCCGGTGAGGCGGTCGAGGCGGAAGCTGCGCCAGTCGTGCCGGGTGAGATCGTAACCGACCAGGTACCAGCGGCGGCCGAGCAGGACCAAGCGGTGTGGTTCGACGTGCCGGCCGGTGTGCTGGCCATCGGCCGCGGTGTAGGAGAAGCGAAGCCGTTCGCTGTCCCGACAGGCTAGCGCGACGTTGGTCAGGATCCCCGGATCCACGCTCGGCTGGGCCGCGCTCCCCCAGCCGGCTGGCACCGTCATCGCGCCCAGCGCCTCCACCCGGCGCCGCAGCCGGGCCGGCATGATCTGGACCACTTTGGCCAGCGCGCGCACCGAGGACTCGGCGATGCCCTCGACGGCGCCCTGCGCGGCCGCCTGCAGGCCGATAGCCAGGGCAACGGCCTCCTCGTCATCGACCATCAGCGGCGGCAGGGCCGTGCCCGCGGCCAGCTGGTAGCCGCCTTCCACCCCGCGCTGGGCACCGATGGGGTAACCCAGCTCGCGCAGCCGGTCGATGTCCCGGCGCAAGGTACGCGGCGACACCTGCAGGCGTCCGGCCAGCTCGGCGCCCGGCCAGTACCGGCGTGATTGCAGCAGCGACAGCAGCCGCAGCGTCCGCGTGCTGGTGTTCGCCATAATGTCCAGCCTCGCTCAATTCAGGTCAGAAAGTGGCCGCTATGGCCCGTACCGTGAGCTTAGCGCGGGAACGGGATCCCGGCTGTAGTCCACGGAAGGACCAGACCATGACGACGAGCACCCCGATCACCGGCGACCTGGCTGCTAGCGACCAGGCTGACCCATACACCGCAGACGGCGAGCGCACCGACCTGCTGGCGACGCTGGCTCAGCACCGGCACTTCCTGCGCTTCACCGCCCGCGACCTCACCGATTCCCAGGCCAGGCAGCGCACCACCGTGAGCGAGCTCACCGTGGGCGGCCTGATCAAGCACGTCACGGCGGTGGAGCGGGGCTGGGCGAACTTCATCGTGGAAGGCACGTCGGCGATGGCCGATTCCGCCGCCATGACCGAGGACGACTGGGCGCGGCGAGCGGAGGGGTTCCGGCTGCTGCCCAGCGAGACGCTGGCCGGCGCGCTGGCCGACTACGCGGAGGTAGCCCGCCGGACCGACGCGCTTGTCGCTGCGCTGCCCGACCTGAACGCGGGGCACCCGCTGCCGAAGGCCCCCTGGTTCGCGCCCGGCGCACGGTGGTCGGCGCGCCGGGCGTTCCTGCACATCATCGCCGAAACCGCACAGCACGCCGGCCACGCCGACATCATCCGCGAATCTCTGGACGGGGCCAAGTCCATGGGCTGACTTCCGGAACCGCCGTGGGGCGGTGGCACGAGCTCAGGCTTCGCGTTCAATCGGACAGCTCATGCAGCGCGGGCCGCCTCGGCCCCGGCCGAGTTCGCCGCCCGGCACCGCGATCACCTCGATGCCGTTGTCCTGCAGGTACGTGTTGGTGGTCACGTTCCGCTCGTAAGCGACGACGACCCCGGGCGCGACCGCCAGCACGTTGCAGCCGTCGTCCCACTGCTCTCGCAGCGCGGAATGGACGTCCTGCAGGGCGGTCAGCACCGTGATGAACGGCAGGCCGAGCGCGGCGGCGATGGCGCGATGCATGTCTTCTGGCGGGTGATCGATGACCTTGAGCTCGCTGGCCGTCGCACCCGGCTCTACCGTGTACGACGGCAGCATGCCCATCCCCGCGTACTTGCTGAACACCCCGTAGTTGGCCATGGTCATCAGCGTGTCCAGGTGCATGAACGCGCGGGTCTTCGGCATGTCGATGGCCACCAGGCAGCGGGCCGCTCCGGCAGCGAACAGCCGGCGGGCGAGCACCTCCACCGCTTGCGGCGTGGTCCGCTCGCTCATCCCGACCAGGACGGCCCCGTTGCCGATGACCAGGATGTCGCCGCCCTCGATGGTGGCCGGCGCGGCATCGGCGCCGTGATACCAGACATCGAAATTTGCCTGCGCGAACATCGGGTGCCAGCGGTAGATGGCCTCGCCGGTGATGGTCTCCCGGATCCGGGCTGGCCGGCGCATCGCGTTGATGGATACGCCGCCGTAGATCCAGCTTGACGTGTCGCGCTGATAGAGCAGGTTCGGCAACGGGGCGAGCACGAAGCCGTCGGGGTCAAGTGAATGGAAGGCGATGCTCTTGGGCTCCGGGCCGAGTTCGGCGATCTCGCGTTTGGTGATTCCGCCGGCCAGGAATTCCGCCAGCCGTGCCGAGTCGAGCCCGTCCATCGCGGCGCGCAGGGTGGTGGCGGCGAGCGGCCCGTGCCAGCGCGGGTCGAACACCCCGTCCAGGATGTATTCACGTGCGTCCGGGACCTCCAGGGTCTGGCTGAGCAGATCGCTGTAGTAGTGAACGACGACACCCTGCGAGCGCAGCACATCAGCGAACGCGTCGTGCTCGGCCTGCGCCCTGCTCACCCAGAGCACGTCGTCGAAGAGCAGGTCGGCGGCGTTGTCGGGGGTCAGGCGCTTGAGTTCAAGGTCAGGGCGGTGCAAGACCACCTGCCGCAGGCGGCCGACTTCGGAATCCACGTGAAACACGGCGTCCCCGTTCTGGCTAGGTCTCGCCGCTAATCTAACTATGCAGGCGCAATGCCACGACCGGTGCTAGCAGCTGACCGCGGCCCGTTCGGTCTGCAGTTCCTGCAGCCGGGCCCGGTACAGCGCGACGTTGGCGAGCTTGATGTTCTCGTAGCCGCGAACGAGATCGGGGAGCCGGGCGATCTCGACGGCACGCTGGTAGGTCTCGGTGCTCAGCTGACCCGCCAGATCATCGATGGTGGCGGTGTACTCGTCGATCAACTCCCGTTCGACGCGACGCACCTGGGTATAGCCGAACGGATCGAGCCTCGTGCCGCGCACGAGCTTGCCCGCCCGCAAGACCCGGAAGGCCGGGCGGGACCACGGCCCGAGCTTGAGTTTCCGCTTCATCCCCAGGGCCCGCAGCAGCGGCGGGTGCAGCCGGTAGGAAACACGGGCGCCCGCGCCGAACTCGGCCCGCACCGCCGCCTCCGCCTGCGGATCTATGAGCAGGCGCGCGACCTCGTACTCGTCCTTGTACGCCATCAGCTTGTAGCCGAACTCCGCGACGGCCTCCGACAGCTCGCTCCTTGGAGAAACCGAACGGTCCTCGGCTTCGCGCACCCGGGCGACTAGATCCGCATACTGGCGGGCGTAGTCGGCGTTCTGGTACTCGATCAGGTCAGGTATCCGGGCCGTGACGATCCGGTGCAGCTCCGAGCCTGGCGCTGCGCCGACGGACGCTATGAGCCTGCGCTCCGGTTCGGTCGGCAGGCGAACTGGCGCCACGCCCCTGGCAGCCGCGACCGCCTGCGCGAACGCGGCCGGGTCGGCCACGCGCTGGCGACCGCGCCGGAACGCCTGCACGTTCGGCTCCACCTGGACGCCGTTCAACTCGATGGCCTGCTCGATCGCCCAGGCGGGCAGCGGCAGGGCCCCGGTCTGGAACGCCACCCCGGCCAGCAGCATGTTCGCGAACTGGTCGGTGCCGAGCAGGGTGAGCGACAGTCCTCGAGCATCGACGAAGACCGACTCCGAGCCGCGGGTGGCGCTGCGAATCCGGTCGGCGGTCGCATCGACCTCAGGGAACGGCACCGTCTTGTCCACGATCATCTTGCCGGTCGGCACCTTCGTGGTCGACACGACGGCAATCGTGGTCTCGGGGTCCGCCACGGCCAGGTTCTTGGCGTCGGCGGCCACCAGCAGATCACAGCCGAGGTAGAGGTCACACTCCCCCGCCGCGGCTTTGTTGCTCTGCTCGATCTCCTGCGCACTGATCTTCAGGTCGGAGATGACCGCGCCACCCTTCTGGGCGAGTCCGGTCTGATCCAGCGAACGAACCTCGCGGCCCGCGATCCGGCCCGCAGCGCTCAAGATCTGCGACAAGGTCACGACTCCGGTACCGCCCACGCCGGTGATGCGCGTGGTGTGCGGCGCTGCCGCGATGTCGAACCTGAGCGGGGGATCTGCGATGGCGTCCGAGGCCAGGGCGGGCGCCGTCGCCCGGCCTGCTCGCGGCTTGGGACTGGAAATGACGGTCAGGAACGAGGGGCAGTCGCCTTTCAGGCATGAATAGTCCTTGTTGCAGGACGACTGGTCGATGACCGTCTTGCGGCCGAATTCGGTGTCGACAGGCTGAACCGACAGGCAGTTCGACTTCTCGCCGCAATCACCGCATCCTTCGCAGACTCGCTGATTGATCATGACCCGTTCGGCCGGATCGGGCGCAAGCCCGCGCTTCCGCTTACGGCGGAGCTCGGTCGCGCACTCCTGGTCGTGAATGAGCACGGTGACGCCCTCGACCTGGCTGAGAACCTCCTGTGCCTCGACGACCCGGTCGCGATGCCAGACCTCGGCCGTGGGCGCGAGGCCGGCTCGCCGGTAGCGCTTGGGCTCGGCGGTGGTGATGACGATACGCCGCACCCCTTCGGCCGTCAGCATCCGCGTCAGCGCGGGGACCGACATCGCTCCGGTCGCCTGCTGGCCGCCGGTCATGGCCACCGCTGAGTTGTACAGCAGCTTGTACGTCACGTTGACGCCACTGGCGACCGCTGCTCGTACCGCGAGGCTGCCGGAATGATGGAAGGTGCCATCGCCGATGTTCTGCAACAGGTGCCGCCGAGTGCGCATGAACGGCGCCATGCCGATCCATTGGGCTCCCTCACCGCCCATCTGGGTCAGCCCGGCCACGTCACCGACCGCCTCAGGCTCCATCATCAGCACCAGGGCATGGCAGCCGATCCCGCCCCCCACCAGCGAGCCCGCGGGAACCTTGGTCGAGCTGTTGTGCGGGCACCCCGAGCAGAAGTACGGCGTGCGTGCGACCAGCGGCAGCGCTGTGACCGGACGGCGGAGAGCCTGTTTAGCCTGCCAGGCCGTAACCGTGGTGAATTCCGGGTACCAGCCCAGTCTGATGGCGAGTCCTGACGCGATCAGGTCAGCGTCCAGTTCCCCGTCGGCCGGGAACAGCTTTGCTCCCTGGCGATCCGTCTTGCCCGTGATCGCGGGGGCGTCCTTCACCCCGTAAAGGATCGCCTTGAGAGCGGACTCAATGAACGGCCGCTTCTCCTCGACCACGATGATCTCGGCCAAGCCGTCCGCGAACTCCTCGATCTCCGAGGCGATCAGCGGGTGGATCATCGCGAGCCGCAGGAGCCGGACCCCGCGGGCGGCCAGTTCGGCGTCGTCGAGGCCGAGAACGCGCAACGCCTGCCGCATATCGAGATACGTCCTCCCCGCGGCGACGATGCCGATGCTGGCGTTACGACCGAAGGTCTCGCTGCGGTTGAGCCGGTTGGCCCGCGCGTAGGCACGGGCCGCGTCGGCCCGGACACCTTCACGAGATCGCTCCATCTCGGACAGGGCCGGCTGGAGCATCCGGGCCGTCAGGCGATGCTCCCACTTCTTGCCCTCGAACATCACCGGGGGCAGCTGCGGATCGACACGGTCGGAGCTGATCTCCACGGTTCCTGAGCCGTCAGCGACGGCCGTGGCGATCTTGAGCGCGACCCAGAGCCCGGACAGGCGCGACATCGCCACGGCGTGGGCCCCCAGGTCGAGCACGTCCTGGGGATCCGCTGGGTACAGCACGGGCATCCCGAGGTCGGCGAGCAGGAACTCTGACGCGCCGGGCACCGTCGACGATTTCGCGGCCGGATCGTCCCCGACGAACGCGACCGCGCCGCCCCTGGGGTGCGTCCCCATGAGGTTGGCGTGCCTGAGCGCGTCCGACGCGCGATCCAGGCCAGGGGACTTGCCGTACCAGAACCCGGTGATGCCCTCCACCCGGGCATCGGCCAGGCCAGCCGCCAGCTGCGTGCCCTGGACCGAGGTCGCGGCAAGTTCTTCGTTGACCCCCGGCTGAAAGACGAGGTCGTAGGAGGCGAGCAGTTTGGCGTGGCGACCGAGCTCCAGGTCATAGCCGCCGAGAGGTGATCCTTCGTAGCCAGAGATGAAGACGGCCGTCTTCAGGCCTCCGGCGCGGTCTGACCGCAGGATGTTGAGCGGCAGCCGCGCCAGGGCCTGCACCCCTGTCATCTGCACCTGGCCGGACTCTGCCGTGTAGCGATCCTCTAGTCTGACTTTCACATCGTGCTCCACTAACGCCTTCTCCCGGCTCGCCTGTCTGTCAGCTTTCACTAGAGTGGCACCATTGCGCCCGTCCGTTCCAGGCCGGAAAGATAGAACTTCCGGGGGGTGCGGTTATGGCCGGGCCCGGCGGGTGAAGCCGCTGATGATGTCGCCGACAGGGGGGACCTCGCCGTGGCGGCGGCGGATTAGGTCCGCGATCAGCCCGGTCCATCCGGTCTGGTGCGAGGCGCCGAGCCCGGCGCCATTGTCGCCATGGAAGTACTCGTTGAACAGCAGGTACCAGTCGCCGGCCTGCCGCAAACCGCCTTCGAGCCGCCCGAACCCGTCAACCCGCTGGCTTCAGCACTCATCGGTAGTCTCCTGATTGTTGCTGCTCCCGGCCTGTGGCTGCTGGCCGCATCGAGTATCCCATTCCAGGCGTGGATCCCCGAGGAGGCAGCATTGGCTAGCCGGGCCGAGAGCGCCACTGTCAACGCCGCGGGCCTGGTGCAGGGCATCGCCCTGGTCACCTTCCCCGCCGCGAGCACGATCTTCACCGCGCCCGGCTCCTATGACCTGTCGAGCAGCCAGTACGGGGTCATGTTCGTGCCGCAGGTGATCACGGCGATCGCGGCCGCGCTGCTCGGCGCCGGCCTGCTCTGGCCCGCCCTGACCAGGCGCGTCGGGGACAAATCCGTGTACCTGGCCGGACTGGCGGCCGATCTGGCGGCGATGGTGCTGCTGATCGCGAGCTGGCTCGTCGTCGGGCGGCACGAGGCCGCGTACGCTGCGCTGCTGGCGGCGACCGCGTGTCTGGGTGCCGGCTTCGGGCTCACCGTACCGGCGCTCAATACCCTGGCCGCGGCGTTCCATCCCGCGGCCGTGGACAAGTCCGTGCTGGTGCTCAACGCCTTGCTCGGCCTCGGCACGGCGCTCGCGCCGGTGTTCGTCGCCGCGTTCACCGGTCTGGGGTTCTGGATCGGGTTGCCGGTGCTCGCGGCCTGCCTGCTGGCCGGCCTGATCGCCGTCAGCCTGCGTTTGCCTCTTGATCCCGGGGCTTCCGGGGCTTCCGGGGCTTCCGGGGCTTCCGGGGCTTCCGGGGCGGCGGACCCGGCGCCTGATCGTGGCGCGGCGCAGGCCGATCCTGGGCAGCCTGAGGCGCGGGCGGCGCCCAGCCGGGTCCCGGCTGGGTTCTGGATCTTCGCGGCGTTCGCGGTCCTGTACGGGTTCTGCGAGACGATGAACGGCAACTGGTCGCAGCTGGACCTCACCTCGCTGGGCCTGGGGTCGGCAACCGCGTCGCTCGCGCTCACCGGGTTCTGGGCGGTGGTCACCGCGGGCCGGGTCCTGCTCGCCGCGATCCAGCGCTGGCTGCCGAGCCGCGCCGCGTACCATGGCCTGCCGTTCCTGCTGGCCGGGGCGTTCGCGCTGATCGCCGCGCTGCCGCGGGACGCGCCTGCCGCGGCCATAGCCTCGTTCGGCCTGGCCGGGCTCGGCTGCTCGGCCCTGCTGCCGCTCACGATCAGCTTCGGGCAGGAGAAACTGACCGGCAGCCAGCCGATGGTGGCCGGGGGCGTCATCGCCTGCTACCAGGGCGGTTACGGCATCGCCGCGTTCGGCGTGGGCCCGCTGACCAGTGCGGGCATCCGGCTGCCGGCGATCTTCGCGGCCAGCGCGGCCGTGGCGGCGGTCATGGGTGGCCTGTCGTTCGTGGTCGCGCGTCGCCGGCCGTCACCGGCCACCGTGCATCCCCGGCCAGCCGACCCCCGGCCGAGCGGTCACGGCGGCTCCTGACCACAAGTAAAGCGTGTCGCCGTGGCTGGCGACGCCCTCGTCGGTGGGATGGGGTGTTGTCATTTATACGCACGCCGCGCAGCTGCCCGCGGGCAGGCCGCAGAGACACTCAGACCCGCGCTCTGCGCTGAGCCGGTAACCCGGCGGGAGCCGTAGGCTCGGGCAGGTCAGATAGTGCGTGCCGACCGCACCGCACCGTATGCACCGCCTGCCCGGCCGGTCACCCACCCGATCCGGCGCGAGCTGAGGCCCTCCGCGGGGCGCCGCGGAATCAGGAATGCTGTACGAGGTGGACTGCGCGGTCATCGTGACGTTTTCCTTCCTGCGCCATCCCCGAGACCGGGCCGGGGCCAGTTGCCGGTCAACGCGACCTCCGCCTCATGCCGCTCCGGAACAGCTCTTCCACATCCGCGCGCCGGTACCGGGGCCTGCCGGTCTCGTTGCGAACCTCGGGCAGCTGCCCGCGCCGGGCCCACGACGCCACCGACGCCGAGGTCACCCGGAACAGGACCGCCACCTGTCTGCGGGTCATCAGGTCCTCATCCATCCCGTCACCGGTCATAGCCGTGGCAGCGAATCGGCGGGTAGCCGGACGCGGCACAAGCACAGGCCGGCCGAGCTGACGTCGGAGTCATTATCTTCATCGGGGGTTCCCCTGGTAGATCGGAATCAGCTAATCCGGGGACAGTGCAGGCCACCCTGCGCTGTCCCCGGGAAGGCTCGGGGCAGAGCTACCCGGTGCCGCTTGCATTAGAAATGGTGCTGCAAGTTGCAGCCAGAAACATCGGTCAGTTGACCGATATTGAACGACCGCCCTCGTCACTGGGTTGCGTCCGGGCCGCAGCTCTTGCCTCCGCGGCGATGGCGAGGGCGCCAGCAGGGCACGGCGAGGGCGCCAGCAGGGCACGGCGAGGGCGCCAGCAGGGCACGGCGAGGGGGTGGGCGGTGTGCCCTTGCTGCAGGCGGGTGGCAAAGCGGAGGAACCTCGATAGCGCGGTTGGTGCTGTCGCCATATACGGATATAAGTGGCAAATACCTCGAAGTGCCTCGGGTTATCGCGGAAGATTTGCGCTTTATGGAAAGTTTTGTGGACCCCGGTACCCAAAATCATCCGCCAAGCTAAAAACATCCGCGAAAACTTAGCGCTGAGCAGCGGGACGTGTGGCGCCGGTGGTAGGCGTTACCTCTGGGACATGCGAGACCCGTAAGGAGCAGGCGAACGGTACGCCAGGGTCTGGAGGCGCGCAGGTTGTCCCGTTGGAGCGATCAGCGCGCTGGCGTTCGTCTCACGGTGTCCGCGAGGGCCCCGGTCAGGTGCCGATGTAGGCCGCGAGGTGCTCGCCGGTGAGGGTGGAGCGGGCGGCGACGAGGTCGGCGGGTGTGCCCTCGAAGACGATCCGGCCGCCGTCGTGGCCGGCGCCGGGGCCGAGGTCGATGATCCAGTCGGCGTGCGCCATGACCGCCTGGTGGTGCGCGATGACGATGACCGACTTGCCGGAATCGACGAGCCGGTCGAGCAGGCCGAGCAGCAGCTCGACGTCGGCGAGGTGAAGGCCGGTGGTCGGCTCGTCGAGGACGTAGACGTCGCCGCTGGCGGCCATGTGAGTGGCCAGCTTGAGCCGCTGCCGCTCGCCGCCGGACAGCGTAGTGAGCGGCTGGCCGAGGCTGAGGTAGCCGAGCCCGACGTCGGCGAGCCGGTGGAGGATGGCGTGCGCGGCCGGCGTGCGCGCCTGGCCGGCGCCGAAGAACTCCCCGGCCTCGGTCACCGACATCGCGAGCACCTCGCTGATGTCGCGGCCGCCGAGGTGGTAGTCGAGCACCGAGGCCAGGAACCGCTTCCCCTCGCACTCCTCGCAGACGGTCGCCACGCCGGCCATCATCGCCAGGTCGGTGTAGATGACACCGGTGCCGTTGCAGTTGGGGCAGGCGCCCTCGGAGTTGGCGCTGAACAGCGCCGGCTTCACGCCGTTGGCCTTCGCGAACGCCTTGCGGATCGGGTCGAGCAGTCCGGTGTACGTCGCCGGGTTGCTCCGTCGCGAGCCGCGGATCGCGCCCTGGTCGATCGACACCACCCCAGAGACACCCGCGCCGGCCGGGATCGACCCGTGCACGAGCGAGCTCTTGCCGGAGCCGGCGACGCCGGTGACGACGACAAGCACCCCGAGCGGGATGTCGACGTCGACGTCGCACAGGTTGTGCGTGGTCGCGCCGCGGATCTGCAGCGTGCCGGCGGGCGCCCGCACCGTCTCCTTGAGGACGGCCCGGTCGTCGAGATGGCGGCCGGTGATGGTGCCGCTGGCCCGCAGCCCCTCGACGGTACCCTGGAAGCAGACCGTGCCGCCCGCCGTGCCGGCGCCGGGGCCGAGGTCCACGACGTGGTCGGCGATCGCGATCGTCTCCGGCTTGTGCTCCACGACGAGCACCGTGTTGCCCTTATCCCGCAGCCGGAGCAGTAGGTTGTTCATCTGCTGGATGTCATGGGGGTGCAGGCCCGTGGTGGGCTCGTCGAAGACGTAGGTGACGTCGGTAAGCGAGGAGCCGAGGTGGCCGATCATCTTGACGCGCTGCGCCTCGCCGCCCGACAGCGTGCCCGACGGCCGGTCGAGCGAGAGGTAGCCCAGCCCGATCTCCGCGAACGAGTCGAGACTGCGCTGCAGCGCCGCCAGCAGCGGCGCCACCGACGGCTCCTCGACGCCCCGGACCCATTCGGCCAGGTCGCTGATCTGCATCGCGCAGGCGTCGCCGATGCTGATCCCCTTGATCTTCGAGGATCGAGCCGCCTCGGCCAGGCGGGTGCCGCCGCAGTCGGGGCAGGTAGTGAACGTCACGGCCCGCTCCACGAACGCGCGGACGTGCGGCTGCATCGCGTCGGCGTCCTTGGACAGCATCGACTTGCTGATCCGCGGGATCAGCCCTTCATAGGTCATGTTGATGCCCGCGATCTTCATCCTGACCGGCTCGTGGTGCAGGAAGTCGTGCCGTTCCTTCTTGGTGTACCTGCTGATCGGCTTGTCCGGGTCGACAAAACCCGACGCGCTGTAGAGCCGGGAATTCCAGCCGCCCCCGGTATAGCCGGGGACGGTGATCGCGCCCTCGTTGAGTGACTTGCTTTCGTCGTACAGCTCAGCCAGGTCGATGTCGGTGACGGTGCCCCGGCCTTCGCAGTGCGGGCACATGCCGCCGGTGATGCTGAAGCTGCGCCGCTCCTTCACGGTCTCCCCGCCGCGCTCGAACGTGACCGCACCCGCTCCGCTGATCGACGCGACGTTGAAGGAGAACGCCTGGGGGGAGCCGATGTGCGGCTGCCCGAGTCGGCTGAAGAGGATCCGCAGCATCGCGTTGGCGTCGGTGGCGGTGCCGACCGTGGAGCGGGCGTCGGAACCCATCCGCTGCTGGTCGACGAGGATCGCGGTCGTCAGCCCTTCGAGTACGTCGACCTCGGGCCGCGCCAGCGTCGGCATGAAGCCCTGCACGAAGGCGCTGTAAGTCTCGTTGATCAGCCGCTGCGACTCCGCGGCGATCGTGCCGAACACGAGCGAGCTCTTGCCCGAGCCGGAGACGCCGGTGAACAGCGTCAGCCGGCGCTTCGGGATGTCAACGCTGACATCTTTGAGGTTGTTCACGCGCGCGCCGTGCACGCGGATCAAATCGTGGCTGTCGCCAACGTGCAGCGCGGGCGACTGCGTGTCCGTCCTCGTAGTCATGCTCATCATGTCTCCATCTCTTAGGAGGGGCCAGCGCACGCGGGTCGAAGCCTATCCGCTGTAACCTGGGGCCTATCGGCTTCCTTTCCGGCATGTCACCGAGCTTCGGAGTCTTCCAGCCATGAGCGTCGAGCGGGAGAAGCAGGCCGCCGCGGAGGCGGCGGCCGAGCTGGTCAAAGATGGCATGACGGTCGGCCTGGGCACCGGCTCGACGGTAGCGTTCCTGCTCCCGGCCCTGGCGCAGCGGTCGCTCGACATCCTGTGTGCCGCGACCTCGCCGCGGACCGAACAAGCCGCGCGCGAGCTGGGCCTGCGGATCGAACCCGTCGGGAGCATCGACCGGTTCGACCTGACCATCGACGGCGCGGACCAGGTCGCACCCGACGGCTGGCTGGTCAAGGGCGGCGGCGCAGCGCACACCCGGGAGAAGATCGTCGCGGCGGCGGCCGACCGCTTCATCGTCATCGCCGACTCCACCAAACCGGTGCCGGCCCTGCACCCTCCCGTCCCGCTGGAACTGCTGTCCTTCGGGCTGCACGCCACGATGCGGCGAATCGGGCCGGTCACGCTGCGCGACGTCCCGCCGAGCCCGGACGGTGGCGTGATCGCGGACTACCACGGACCGGCGGACGATCCGGCGGCGTTGGCGGCCTGGCTGTCCGCCATGCCCGGCGTGGTCGAACACGGCCTGTTTCCTCCCGAGCTGGTGGCGACGGTCCTGGTGGGCCAGGGCGGGTCGGTCGACAGGACCGACTTCGAGCACGTCGCGCCCTGACCCGCCTGGGTGCCCGAGACCCCAGGAGACTAGTCTTGTCCGCCATGAGTACTCCTGCGCCTGGCGCGTCTTTGTACCTCGTCGTCGGGTATGACGGCTCACCTCCCGGCAACCGGGCGCTGGACGCCGCAGTCCGCCTGCTCTGGGGCCGGACCGGCAGCATCGAGGTGGTCTACGTCGCTCACCTGCCTGGCATCGACATGATGTCGCCAGGCGCCGTGGGCGAAATGGAAGTGAGCTTCGACGAAGTCGAGCGGGATCTGCGCACCGCGGCGGAAGAGCAGCTGCGCGACCGGGAGGAGCGCTGGGGATTCGAGCGGCGCGACGGTCCGATCCCGGACCAGCTGATGGAGGCGGCCGCCGCCGTCAGTGATGCTCACCCCGGTGACCCTGTGGTGATCGTGGTCGGGAGCTCGTCGCATGCGATGCACCGGGTGATCGGCTCGGCCGCCGTCAGCCTGGTCCGCCGCTCATCGGTGCCCATCGTGGTAGTGCCCTAGAGCTCACGCCGGTCTAGGGGATCTGCAGTCTTGGCTCAGGGCCTGGCCGCCTGCTTGTTTACCGACGCCTGGTAGATCTGCTCGATCGACGACTCCAGCTGGGCGTTGAACTGCTCGTCGGTCTGGCTTTCCGTCAGCCCTTCCAAAAGCGCGCGGGAGAAGCTGGCGATGAGGGTGGGATCGCGAGCGAGCCGGGCGCAGGCCTCGTCCCGGCTGTAGCCGCCCGACAAGGCGACGACCCGCAGGACGCGCGGGTCAGACGCCAGGTCGCCGTACCGGCCAGGCTGGGTCGGGATGGTGATCTTCACCATCACGGTCGCGCCCTCGGGTAGCGCCTCGACGTGCTTGGCGATGGCGTCGTGCAGCAGCGTCTCGGCCTGCTCCTTGTGCGGGCTGGAGATGCTGACTTCGGGCTCCATGATCGGCACCAGGCCGGCGGCCCGGATCCGGTCGGCGTACTCGAACTGCTGGTCCACGATCGCCGAGATCCCGGCCTCGTTGGCGTCCTTGATCACCGACCGCATCTTGGTCCCGAAGATCTGGTGCCGCTGCGCGCGCTCGAGCAGGTCATCGAGGGTGTCGATGGGCTTCATCAGTTGCACGTCATGCTGCTCGTCGGCAAGTCCCTTATCGACTTTCAGGAACGGCACGACGTTCTTCTCCTCCCACAGGTATCGCGCTGTGGGGACTCCACCCACGTCCCGTTCCATAGTCTGCTCGAACAGGATCGCCGCGAGAATACGCGAGCCATCAAACGCCGGGCTGGTGAACACGCGGGTTCGCATGGCGTGGACCAGGTTGAACATCTCGGTGTCGTTGCTGTAGCGGTCCGGCTCGATGCCGTACTCGGCCAGCGCCTTGGGCGTGCTGCCGCCGCTCTGGTCAAGGGCGGCGAAAAAGCCGCGGCCGGCCCCGACCTTCTCAGATTGGGTAGTGTTCACGCTTCCATATTCTGGCACCAGCCGTACGCGGCTGGCCCCGCGGGATGACAGCATAAGTAGGCTGGCGGCATGCGCATCGTGATCGCGGGCGGGCACGGGAAGGTCGCGCTCCTGCTGGAGCGCCTCCTAGCCGAGCGTGGCGACCAGGCCGTAGGGCTGATCAGGAACCCGGCCCACATCGCCGATGTACAGCAGGCCGGCGCTGAAGCTGTCGTCCGCGACCTGGAGGCGGCCTCGGCCGACGATGTTGCGGTGCTGCTGTCCGGGGCTGACGCGGTGGTGTTTGCGGCCGGCGCTGGTCCGGGCAGTGGCGCCCCCCGCAAGGACTCGGTCGACCGGGCGGCCGCGGCGCTGATGGCCGACGCCGCCGAGCAGGCCGGAGTACGCCGGTTCGTGCAGGTCTCCGCGATGGGAGCCGACCAGCCGCCGCGGCCAGGCAGCGACGAGGTCTGGGCCGCCTACATCACGGCGAAGGCCGCCGCCGAGGCCGATCTGCGCGCCCGGGACCTGGACTGGACCATCCTGCGCCCGGGCCGCCTGACTGACGCTCCCCCGGCCGGCACGGTCCGGCTCGCGGCCCCGCCGGTTCCCGCGGGCGCGGTGCCCCGCGCCGACGTCGCCGCGGTCATTGCTGCCCTGCTCGACGAACCCGGCACCCGGCACCAGACCCTTGACCTGGTCGGCGGAGACAGCCCCGTCGCCGCGGCCGTGCACAGCATTTCCTAGAATTACCGGTATAAGTGCGCGCGTCCCGGAGGTCCAGCCATGACGACGACTGCACCCACCACCGTTGCGGCCCACGCCGCTGGCGAGGTCCAGGACGCCGGCCACGTCGACATCCTGATCGTCGGAGCCGGGGTCTCCGGCATCGGCGCCGCGCATCACCTGCGGGAACAGTTCCCCGACCGGACCTTCGTCATCCTGGACGCCCAGGACAACCGGGGCGGAACCTGGTGGACCCACCAGTACCCGGGCGTGCGCTCCGACAGCGACCTGTTCACCTACGGCTACCGGTTCAAGCCGTGGCGCGGTCCGTCGATCGCGGCGGGCGAGGAAATCCTTGGCTACCTCGACGAGGTCATTGACGAGGACGGCCTCGGCCAGTACATCCGCTACCGGCACCGGGTCACCGCGGCCAGCTGGTCCACCGAGGACCGCCGGTGGACCGTCGAGGTCACCCAGAGCGACACCGGGCAGCAGCTGCGGTTCACCGCCAGCTTCCTGTGGATGTGCCAGGGCTACTACAACCACGCCAAGCCCTACCGGCCCCAGTGGGATGGCATGGACCGTTTCCAGGGCGTGGTCGTGCACCCCCAGCGGTGGCCCGAGAACCTCGACCTGGCCGGCCAGCGCGTCGTCGTGATCGGCTCCGGCGCCACGGCCGCGACGCTGATCCCCGCGATAGCCGGAAAAGCGGACCACGTGACGATGCTGCAGCGCTCCCCCTCCTATTACTTCGCTCCGCCCACGACACATGAGCTCGCCGTGACCCTGCGCGCCCTGGACATCCCCGACGAGTGGACGCACGAGATCATGCGCCGTCAGTACATGTCGCAATTCCACTGGCTGGCCCGGACGTCGCTGGAAGCACCGGACGAGCTGCACGCGTTCCTGATCGAGTCCATGCGCCCGCTGCTGCCGGAGGGCTTCGACATCGAGAGGCACTTCACTCCCCGCTACCGCCCGTGGCAGCAGCGCATCGCCATCATCCCGGACGGCGATCTGTTCGCGGCGCTGCGTGAGGGGAAGGCATCTATCGTCACCGACACCATTGAGGCGTTCACCGAGCATGGGATAAAGGTCAGCTCCGGTGAGGAGATCCCGGCCGACATCGTCGTCACCGCCACCGGCTTCAACTTGTCGGTCTTCGGTGACGTCGCATTCATCGTCGACGGCGAACCGGTCGACTTCACCACACGCGTTACCTGGCGCGGCGTCATGATCAGCGGCGTGCCGAACATGGCCTACACCTTCGGCTACTTCCGGCACAGCTGGACCCTGCGGGTGGACCTGGTCAGCGACCTCGTGGGCCGCCTGCTGGCTCACCTGCGGGACAAAGGCGCGACGATGGTGATCCCCACCCTGCGACCCCAGGACGCGGGCATGCAGCTGCGGCCGTGGTCCGATCCGGAGAACTTCAACGCCGGCTATGTCATGCGCTCGCAGCACATCCTGTACAAACAGGGCGATCGCGAGCCGTGGACCCACATGCTGGAGCACGAGCAGGAGCGCGAGATCCTCCCCGAGGTGGACCTCGACGACGAGACGCTCGTCTACCGCTGAGTCCAGCGCGGCCCGGTCAGACGAACAGCGGCTCGGCCGCCGTCCGCTCGGCCAGCGCGCTCATCGCCGCGTCGTTCGGCGCCCCGGCGAACCGGCTGGCCGCGTCGAGCACCTTCGGGAGCAGATCCACATCCCCCGCACTGCAGAGGAACACCCCGGAGCGGCTCATCGCCCACCACACGGACAGATCGATGTCGTCCTGCTGCTCGAGCGGCTCGTACCAGGTGGCCCGGGTGTGCGGTCGGCTCTCCCAGGGGCGCAGCGCGATCGACTTGATCGTCTGCACCGCAACGCGCCGCTCGCGGCAGGTCTCGTACAGGGCGTTGAAGTTGTCGGCGTAGTACGGGTTCTGCATGGTGACGAAGTTGTACGGGAGCAGCACCGAGTCGAAGTCGAACCGCTCGAGGCTGCGGCGGTGCGTCGCGGCGATCTGGCTGCCATGGCCGGTCACCCCGATCCAGCGGATGAGGCCCTGCGCCCGGGCTTCAACAGCGGCCTCAAGCGCCCCGCCAGGACTCAGGGCGATGTCCCACTCGATCGGATCGGCCAGAGAGTGCAGTTGCCAGAGGTCGACGTGGTCGACGCCCATCCGGTCCAGGGACCGGTGCAGTTCCTCGCGGGCCCCGGCTGCGGTGCGCTCGTCGCCCTTGGTGGCCAGGAAGAACCGGCCCGGTTCGCGCTGCAGCCACGGCCGGATGCGCACCTCCGCCTCGCCGTAGTCTGAGGCCACGTCCAGATGGTTCACCCCATGGGCGAGCAGGAGGTCCAGGGTCTCGTCCGCGACCCGCTGAGAGACCTGCCCGAGGGCCGCCCCTCCGAAGATCACCCGGCTGCTCTGGTGGCCGGTGCGGCCGAACTCTGCCTGTTCGATGGGCGCCTGTTCGATGGGCACGAGACCTCCCGAAGTGCCGAAGCGTATAGTCCGAATGATAGTGACCAGCTGGCCATGCGACATGAGAAGGGGACAGCGTGCCTGACGAGCTTGACGCGCTGGCCGGCCAGCTGACCGAGCGTCTGGCCGGATTGGGCAGCGCCCTGGTCGCGTTCTCCGGCGGGGTGGACTCCTCTGTCGTCGCTGCGCTGGCCGCCCGGGCGCTCGGGGAACAAGCCCTTGCCGTCACCGCCGTCTCGCCGGCCCTTGCGTCCGGCGAGCTGGACGGCGCCCGGTCGGTGGCCCGGGCGGTAGGCGTCCGGCACGAGCTGATCAGCACGGCCGAGCTGGAGAGCGACGACTACCGGCGCAACGACCGCTTCCGCTGCTACTACTGCAAATCCGAGTTGTACGAGCGGCTGGCCGTGCTGGCCCGGCGACGCGGATTCGCCGCCGTGCTGTCCGGCGCCAACGCCGACGACACGGGTGACTGGCGCCCCGGGCTGCGCGCCGCGGCCGAGCACGGTGTCCGGCATCCCCTGCTGGCGGCATCCGTGGGGAAGGACCAGGTGCGGGCGCTGGCGCGGCACCTGGGGGTTCCGAGTGCGGACAAGCCCGCGTCGCCCTGCCTGGCATCGCGACTGCCTTACGGCACCCCGGTCAGCGCCGATGTGCTGTCGCAGGTAGACCGGGCCGAGCTGAGCCTGAAGCAGCGCGGCTACCGCGAACTGCGGGTGCGGCATTTCGGCGATCTCGGCCGGGTGCAGCTCGGCGCGGCGGAGCTGCCGCGGGCGGCGGACCCGGACGAGCACGCCGCGGTGCTGGCCTGCGTCCGGGCGGCTGGATATCAGCGCGCGGAGATTGACGAGCAGCCGTTGCGGTCCGGTTCGCTGAATCTCGACATTACGCCGGTCAGCCGTGCCGGCTGAGGGTCCCGGTATGCCTGGGGCACCCGGCATGCCGAACAAAGCAATCGGCATGCCGAACGGAGCGCTGAGGATGCCGAACGGGGGGGCGCCCGGAACGGAGGTCTGGGCGGCGGGTGTCCCGCTGGGTGAGTTCGCCGTGCTGGACGTAGATCGTCGGCGGCGGACCGGCGTCCCGGAAGTGGTTTACGGCGAAGGCAAGACGTCCGAGCAGATCTTCGCGCTGCTGGCCGAGTTGCGGGCCCGCGACCCGGGGGCACCGGCCCTGGCGACGCGCTGCCCCGCCGACGTCCTGGACGGGGCGGCCACCCGTTTCCCTGGCGATACCGTACACGCCGATCACGTGGCCGGAACGGTCACCGTCGGAGCCCTGCCGCCGGCGCGCGGCAACGTACTGGTCGTGACGGCCGGCACCACGGACCTGAAAGCGGCCAGAGAATGTACGGCGACGCTGGCCGTGCTTGGCGTCCGCGCGGATGTCCTGGCCGACGTGGGCGTGGCCGGCCTCGGGCGGCTGCTGTCCCGGCTAGACGACCTGCGGGCCGCCGAGTGCGTGGTGGTCGTGGCCGGGATGGACGGTGCCCTGCCAAGCGTGGTCGCCGGACTGGTCAGCGCGCCGGTGATCGGCGTGCCGACCAGTATCGGCTACGGCGTCGCGGCGGGCGGCCTGGCCGCGGCGGCCAGCATGCTCGCCTCGTGCAGCCCGGGTCTGGTCGTCGTCAACATCGACAACGGGTTCGGGGCGGCCGCGCACGCCGCCAAGATCATCCGCGCGGTCCACCGGTGACGGACCGGCCAGCTGCCGCCTACATCGACGCGACCGCGGGCGTGGCCGGCGACATGCTGCTTGCCGCCCTGCTCGATGCGGGCGCCGACGTGGAGCGGGCGCGCGGGGCCATTGCCTCACTCGGCGTGCCCGGTCTCGGGCTGCGGACCGAGGCCGCCCGCCGGGGCGGCCTCGGCTGCCTACGAGCAGTGATCACCACGCCGACGACGACCGACCGCCAACGCCACCTCGCCGACGTGCTCGGGCACGTCGGCGCCAGTGACCTCCGCCCGGCCGGTAAGGACCTCGCGACACGGGTCTTCCGGCTGCTGGCCGAGGCGGAGGGGGCGGTCCACGGCGAGCCACCCGAAGAGGTGCACTTCCATGAGGTGGGGGCGTTTGACTCACTGGCCGACGTGGTGGGATCGGCAGCCGCACTGGAGGATCTCGGACTGCTGCGGCCCGGCGCGGTGGTTTGCTGCTCGGCCCTGGCCGCCGGAAGCGGATTCGTCGCCAGCCAGCACGGCCGCCTTCCGGTGCCGGCTCCGGCCGTCCTCGGTATCGCCGCGGCGGCCGGCCTGGACCTGGCCGGCGGCGACCTGACCGGTGAGCGCACCACCCCGACCGGTGCGGCCCTGCTCGCGGCGGCGGCCACGCCGGGCGGCTTTCCCGCCATGACCGTACGCGCGGTGGGCACCGGCGGCGGTGGCCGGGACACCCCGGACCGGCCCAACATCACCCGGGTGGTCATCGGGGCGTCCAGCGCCGAGCCGGGCCTGCGCGAAGGCGATGTGACCGTCGTCGAGAGCACGGTCGATGACCTCGACCCCCGGCTGTGGCCTTCGGTCCTTCAGGCAGTGCGGGCGGCCGGCGCCTGGGACTGCTGGTGCACCCCGATCGTCGGCCGGCACGGCCGCCCGGGGCAGGTCCTCACCGCCCTGTGCGCTGAACCGGTCCATCGCGCCGTGGCCGACGCGATTTTCGCCCATACCGGGACGCTCGGCGTCCGCTGGTCGCGGATGAACCGGCTGACCGCCTCCCGGACGTCGGTGCAGGTGGAAGTGGGACCGCCGGGCGGCAGCCAGGTCGTTACGGTCAAGGTGGCCGACACCGCAGATGGCCTCGCGGGCTTCGGAACGGCCACGGCAGAGCTGGCCGAGGCGGAAGCCGCCGCCCGGGCCCTGGGCTGGCCGGTGCGGGCCGTCTGCGAGGCCGCCGTCGCGCAGTACCGCGCCCAGGCAGCAGTCCCGCGGTTACACCGCCGTCCTCCGTCAGGCACGGATCGTGGGCGACCTGGTGGCGGGCTGCCCTCTTGCCTGCCATCGAGTTTGCGATTTAACCTGCGCCGGCGCGGTTGACTGATAACGTTGACATCCAGATAATGTTGTTATTACAGTAACACTGCTATGTCATCTCGGCTGAGCAGGGCAGAACAGTCTGAACGTAACCGCGCGCTGCTGCTGGCGGCCGCGCGCCGGGTGTTCCTGGAGCGGGGCTATCACGGCGCCTCGGTGGACCAGATCGCTGACGCCGCGGGCTTTTCCACCGGCGTGGTGTACTCGCAGTTCGGCGGCAAGGCGGACCTGTTCCTGGCCCTGCTTGAGGCGAGGATCTCCGAACGCGCGGCCGGCAACGCCCTGGCGGTTGAGGGCCTGGCCGGAGGCGGGGGCATCGCGCGGCTGCTCGAGCACGCCGCCAGCGTGGACCGCGCCGAGCCGCAGTGGGGGCTGCTGGTCATCGAGTTCCGTGTCCACGCCGCGCGCGACCCTGAGCTTGGGCGCCGGTACGCGGCCGCCCACCAGCGCACCCTGGCCGGGATGGAGCGCGCGGTCACCGGCCTGTACCAGCGCGCAGGCGAGCCGCCCCCGCTGCCGCCTGCCGACCTCGCGCGCCTGCTGGTCGCGGTCGGCGCCGGCGCCAGGCTCGAGCAGGCCGCCGAGCCGGGCTCGTCCCCGGCCACGCTGCTGGCGGGGCAGCTGGCCCGGCTGATCGCGGGGCGCCCCGCTAACTCAGCGTCGGTACCGAGCGGGAAGGAACCCGATGACCACGATCACCGATAGCACCCTGCCTGCCCTGCGCGCGCGCTTCGGGCAGGCGCTGGCCAGCCGCCTGCCGGAGCACATGGGCCGGCTGGGCTGGGACGCCCAGCAGCTGGCCCACCACCAGCGCGAGCTGCTGCGGACGCTGCTGGCATGCGCGCTGGAGCATTCCCCGTTCCACGCCCGCCGCCTGGCCGGGATCGACCCCGGGCGGTTCGAACCCGGCCAGCTGGCCGAGCTGCCGGTGATGACCAAGCAGCAGATGATGGCGAGCTTCGACGAGCTGACCACCGACCGCCGCGTGACACGCGCCCGGGCCGAGCAGCAGCTGGCCGCCTGCGCCCAGGAGCCCAGCCTGCTCGACGGCCGGTACGTCTGCCTGGCCTCGGGCGGCAGCTCGGGCATACGCGGGGTGTTCGTCCAGACCGTCGAGGAATACACCGAATTCGCCGCGTCCGTGCTGCGGCCGGCCATGGCCGCGGCGTTCGCCGCCGGCGGCCCGCCGCCCGGGGGCCTGCCGGTCACCATCGTCGCGGCCGCCTCGCCGGTCCACTCCAGCGGCTTTGCCGCCGCTGCCGCCCGCGGCTACCCGGTACAGATGACCTCCGTTCCGGCGACGCTCCCGGTCGGTGAGATCGTCCGGCGGCTGAACGATGCGCCGCCGACCGCGCTGCTCGCGCACACCTCCACGCTCGTCCTGCTAGCCGGCCAGCAGCACGCCGGGCGCCTGCACATCTCCCCGCACACGATCACCGCGATCAGCGAGCTCCTGACGGACGAGGACCGCACCGCGATCCGCGGCGCGTTCGGGGTACCGCCGGCCAGCCAGTTCGTCTCGACCGAGGGGCTGGCCGGGTGCACCCGGCCCGGAGACGCGGTGATGCGATTCGCCACCGACATGTGCATTGTCGAACTCGTCGACGCCAGCAACCAGCCCGTCACCGACGGCACCGCATCGGCCAAGGTGCTCCTGACCAACCTGCACAACCACACCCAGCCGCTTATCCGCTACGAGCTCACCGACCGCTTCATCCGCCACCCCGCCACCGGCGACCCCTACCTGCACGCCGCCGTCGACGGACGCGCCGATGAGATATTCCGCTACGGTACCGTCACCATCGACCCGCTCGTCATACGCACAGTCATGGCCAAGACGCCAGGCGTCATCGAGTACCAGGTCCGCCAGACCGATCACGGCATCGACGCCGCCGTCGTCGCCGACGGCACCCTGGACCATGCCGCGCTCGCGTCCGCGCTCCAGCACAGCCTGCACACCGCGGGCCTTCGCGGGCCGCATGTGGACGTCCACGGGGTCTCCGGCATCGCCCGCCATCCCCAGGCCGGCAAAACCCGCCGCTTCATCGCCCGATGACAGCTGCCATGCCCGGCAACAAGGCCCGCGCACAAGCGTTCTGGACCGAGCTGTTCAACGCTCACGACCTGCGCAATGTCCGCGCCTTCTTCGCGCCGGGATTCGTCAACCACAACGCGCGGCCCGGCACCCCCGACGGCCCCGGAGGCGCCGAGCAGGTCTTCGGCCGGCTATGGGCAGGATGCTCACGACATGCACTTCGACCTGCAGGCGATGGTGGCAGAAGGTAGCAAGGTCGTCTGCATCGGCGTGATGACCGGCACCGGTCCCGTCCCGCATCGTATGCCGACGCGGCCGCTCCGTTGGGCGGGATGTGGCACGGCACGGACGCGGCTCAGGCTGGCCGCTCGGGCGGCGCCAGGAGGGCGCTGTCCTGGCCGGAGCGCCGCAGCGCGTCGCTGATGAAGCCACTGGCTTTCAGTTCCTCGATGACCGCCGCGAGGAACCGGACCGTGCCCGGGGCATGGGTCCGCGTCACCCCTACGGCCTGCCGGATTTGCATGAACCGCTCATCGATCACGCGGAACCCCGCCGTGCGGTCGGCGAAGCCGCTGACCACCTGCCTGATCCCGGCGCCAGCCTCCAGGCCCTGCTCGCGGAACAGGCCGATCCCGTCCGGCGCGCGCACCACGGCGGCGTGCCGGAGGGTACGGGACAAGAACAGGTCATACGCCGACCCCTCGTTCACGCCGATGCGCACATCCTCACGATCGACGTCAGCCAGCGTGGTGAAGCCGGAGTCCCTCCGGACGACGTAGATTCCCTCGATCACCACGTACGGCGCGGTGAAGGCGACCTCGGCCGCCCGGGCCGGCTCGATGGCCAGGAAGCAGATGTCCGCGCGGCGCCGCACCATCGCCTCAAAGCTCTCCCGGGCAGCAGCACAGCAGACCAGGTCCACCGGAACCCCGAGCCGTGCCCCGAGTTCACGCGCCATGTCGACTGTCACCCCGGTCGGCACCGCGGCCGTGCCCTGCGCCAGGACCGGGTTGCCCAGGTTGATCGCGGCCCGCAGCACCCCGCCTGGCACCAGGTCGCTGACCACCGACTCCTCGACGCTGCCCACGATGGTCACCGTACCAAGCCGCCAGGCACGCCATGGCCATGTCGTCCGGTTGCCGGCAGCCGCGAGAGAACATCGCACAGGATGCCGCGCTGCGGCTGCATCTGCCCGCGACATAGAGCCGGGTCGGCACGTGGTTATCAAGAGCTCTTCGCGTCGTAAGCTGCATGGCGATCCCGGTACCGCCCAGGTGCCGGGCCAGCTGTTCACCACTGGAGCCCGCGCAAGCTGGCTGGCGTGCCGGGCGCACACCGGTCCGGCTCAGCGGGTCAGGTCTTTAGGCCCTACCCGTGTCCGCTGTGAGCATCGAGCATTTACGCTGAGTCAGTGATGTCAGCCTGCCGACGGCTGGGCGCGGGCAGAGCGTGAGGAGGGGCAGTGTTCCGGGAAAGGCGGGAGGAGCGTAGCCGTGAGCGAGAGGCCGATCACTACCAGATGCGCCAGAAGCTAGTCTCGATCGGCGATGACTACTGGATCGAGAACGACCGCGGCGAGCGGGTCTACAAGGTCGACGGCAAGGCCCTGCGACTGCGAAAGACACTGATCTTCGAGGACGCCCGCGGCGCGGAGCTAGTCAAGATCCAGGAGCGTATGCTCCACGTCCGCGACACGATGGAGATCGAGGACCGGGACGGGAACCGGGTCGCCGTGGTCAAGAAGGCGCTGATCACGCCGCTGCGCGAACGGTGGGCCGTGAAGCTCGCCGATCGTCCGGACCTGGAGGTCAAGGGCAACATCGTGGAGCACGAGTACACGATCGAGGACGGCCATACCAAGGTGGCGGAGGTGTCCAAGAAGTGGTTCCGGGTAGCCGACACCTACGGCGTAGAGGTCGCTCCCGGGCAGGATCCGGTGGTGATTTTGGCCGTCACGGCGGTTCTGGACACCATGGCGCACCCGGAACGCTGATCCCTGGGTCAAGGCAGACCTGCGGTAGCCAGGGCGATGAGACCCTTACTGCACCTAAGTTTTCGCGTGTCGCGACCGGCGAACAGCCTCGCGCCATTTTGCGTGGTTTGCCCTGATTAATCCCTGGCCCTTGAGCATGGCGTGCGCGGATGGGTCCGCAACCGTCCCGACGGCAGCGTCGAGGCATCGTTCGAGGGATCAGCCGATGACGTTCGCCAGCTGCTCGACTGGACGCGGCGCGGCCCGCGACTCGCCATCGTGGCGGACGTTGCCGCGCAGGCCGGACAGCCAGAAGGACTCGATACATTCTTGATCCGGTATTAGCTGCACCGGGGAGGTAATCCGTCCGACGGAAACGCTCGTTTCATGCCACGACGAGGTGGTCGTGTTATGTAGCCGCCCCCGGACTCAGAGCGAGGCAATCAGAATGTTCGTGCAGGTAAAGGCTCCCGTCGACTCAGTCCAACGGTGACAGACACCAAAAACGGGCGCGGATTTCCCTGACACGGAAGAGCCCGCGGCGCCTGCGCGGCCCGGCCGTCCGGGTGGCAGGGCTTGGGCGCTGAGGGTGTCAGTCGCGGAATGACCTGGCGTGTGGTCTTGGCCTGCGCAGAAGCCATTGCCGGAACGTCCGCCGCGGTGGGCGGGCGGTGACGCGACCGCCGTGGTTCTCGCCCGAGACCTCCACTGTGAGGTGTACCGGCTCTTTCCAGCCATTCCGCGGCCGGATTCTGACCGTTCCGCCATGCACGGTTATCCCGTCGGCGTCCACTTCGATGCCGGGCTTGGTCACCAGGACGAGTCCGCCGCCACGCACATATGCCTGGATCTGCAGTGTGGGCTGGGTGATCACTGCGTTCGTGAAGTCGAGCTTCACCGTCCCGCCGACTGCCCGGATCTCCATCCGCGCAGGGACAACCCACTGGCCACGGCGCGTTGCATTCCCGCCCTGGTAGTCGAGCCGGACGACGTCCTTGGCCGGCGCGGTGACGGAGCCGGCGTGGCCGGGCACGGCCGGCAGGTCGGCGGTGAGCGCGGCCAGTTCGCCGCTGGTGCGGGCCGTCAGCGCTGCCTCTATCCGCTCGTCGAGCTCGGCTGCTGTCAGTCGGCCATCACCGGCCGCCACGCGCAGGATCTCCACAGCCCGGTCGCGGTCTTCATGCGAGGCCCGCAGCTCCGGCCGGGCACCCGGGCCGGCGCCAGTGTCCGGGGAAACCTCGCCTGTCATGCCCTACATCTTGTAACTCCCCGGGTGAGCCCGCAACAGCATTCCTGCCCTGGTAGTCGAGCCGGACAAAGCAGTTCCAGAACGGGACGATCTGATCCCCGTGCTGTTGACGATGGCAATGACCGGGACGGGTTTGATGGCTCACCGCGACATTTCGTCATTATGACGCCACGCGCGTTCACGGCCAGCGGCTGAGCAGGCCGACGAGATAGCGGCCCAGTATTCCCG
The DNA here is from genome assembly GCA_963758795.1 of uncultured Actinomycetes bacterium. Taxonomy (GTDB): domain Bacteria; phylum Actinomycetota; class Actinomycetes; order Streptosporangiales; family Streptosporangiaceae; genus Palsa-504. The sequence continues at coordinate 89,780 of CAVWXG010000012.1, read as the reverse complement.
TGCGCGGGTCTGGCCACCATCCGGAGTGCCGGTGGGTAGGCGGCGGGGTCGGGTCGGCATCCGGTACCAGAAGCACGGGATCCAGGCAGGGCTGGTCGACGTGGTTTCGCAGGTAATCCTCCTCGAAGCAAGCCTCGGGACACCTGAAGATCCATGATCCGATGAAGTCGCTGCGGCGAACGAGATTCTTCCACCGTCCGGTTGGCCCGTTGCCGCCGAGCAGTCCGGTGAGGGCGGACAGTTGGTCCCGGCCGAAATAGGCGGGGAAGGCGCGCCCGTAGAGGCGGCGCGCGGGGCATGCGAGGGTCAGCAGGGCCACTTGTTCTCGCACCTCCGGGGGCAGCTGCGCGGCGACCGCGGGCGCGATGATCGAGCCCTGGCTGTAACCGGTCAGCAGCACGGGCCCGGGCGGGACACTGACCCGGCTGGCAGGCGGCCGGTCCGGTGGCTCGGGAGGGCAAGGCCGCTCGCCCGTGCCTGGCGGCTGGCCAGTGAGAACGCGGATCCGGTCGACGACCTCGGGGACGGCTCGTTCGCCGTAGCACGGCGGGGCGAACGGGTGCACGGCCCGCGGCCAGAAGGTGGCCACGTCCCACAGCGCACCGATGGTCTTGCGCTTGGCGGTGTCAGAATACGCGTCGCGCAGCAAGGCCACGAACCCGGCCACCACGAGGACCCCGGCCAGGCCGATCACCGAGGCCAGTCCGCTCCACCATCCGGCCACGCTCGCCGTCCCCGCGTTGAGCAGCCCGAGGAACTCGAAGGCGACGACGAAGGCCATGGCGCCACCGAGGATCAACGCGACCGCCATGGCGGCGTCGTCGGCCAGCAGCCCCACCGCCCACGCCTTGGCGATCGCCTGCCGGTGCGTGTCGAATCCTCTGGCCAGGCCGCCCTGATAGGCGGCACCAACCGGAGACCCGCCGCCGGGCGGCTTGTCGAACCGCTGCCAGTTCCAGCGGTACCGCAGGTACAGCACGATCGCCGCCAGCAGACCGCCGACGAGCGCGCCCGCCAGGCCGGCCCCGAAGGCATATATCGGCCAGGGCACGTACACCGCATTGGCGGGCCCGCCGGTGAACCCGGTGGGCTCCGGAGTGCCAAGCAGACGCGCCACCCCGAAGGTCACGATCGCCGTCAGCAGGCCCCCGAGCACGAACCCCAGCACGGCTATCAGCGCCGCCAGGCCGCCGCGCAGGTAAGGCTCGAATCCCGGCACAGGTTTCACCCGTGCGGAGCGGACCGCCAGCACCGTGACCACGCAGGCGAACGCGATGAGCAAGGCTATCTGCACCGCGAGGAGTACCAGGAGGAACCCGGTCAGGCCAGGTAGCGCGCCCGGCTGAGGTCCGCCCCTGCGATCGGTCAAGCCGACCGCCAAGGCGCTGGCCACCACCGCGACCACGCCGGCCACCAGGACGGTGTGGCACCAGGTTCCCGCCCGGCGGCCGGGCTGGCCGCCCCTCACGACGGTCACGACGTGCCGGTCAGCGACCGGGGATGCCGTCAGGCCCGCCGCGGCCGCCAGCACGGCGGCGGCAAACGCCAGCGCCCCCCACTTAGCCGGCGACGGGTGCCCGGCCGGGTAAGCGACGATCAGCGCCGCGCCGGCCAGCGCCCCGGCGGCATGGACCGCTCGCTGCCGGCTCACCAGCACCAAGCCCTTCCAAAAACCCGGCTGGGTCAACGGCCATACGGGGACGAGCTCCGGTTCCACGCCGCTGGTCCGGCTCTCGTACCGGGTCGCGGTCTTGACGCTGATCAGCCAGAGCAGCGCGACCGCGGCGGCCACGGCCAGCAGGGCCGCGGCCGCGCGCCACCCGACCGTCCAGCTGGAGTACCAGCCCATCCATCCTGGCAGCATGCCCGCACGGCCTGCGGCCGCCCAGGCGACCATGCTCACTGTCACCACCGTGATCGCGCTGACCAATTGCACGGTGGCAGCCAGGGCGAGCAGCCGCAGCAGCATCTGGGCGATGCCATGGCCGGTGTCGCGGCTCAGATGCGGTACCGAAGGCTGGCCGCCCCCGTTCGCCGCATCGTTCGCGCGACCCGCCGCATCGGTCCCGCGGACGTCACCGGCAGGGCCGGGTTCGACGGTCCGCCGATCCTGCGGCGGAAGCATGAAGTAAGCGACGTTGTACATCATGAACGGGACCAGCAGTAGCCACGACGCCGAAGCCAGCGGCGCTTCAGTCAGCCCGCCCCACGAGTAAGCCTCGAGCTTCCACCGCACGCTGGCGTTCCCGGGCCCGTCCGGAGTCCAGCGTCGGTAGAAACCGGTCACCGAGTCCCCCGCCACCTGCAGGGCCGTCGGGTGCTCAAGCATCGTGGGGCCATCTGACCCCGAGACGCCGTGAATGCGCAGCTCCGTAACCCACTCGCCGGTCAGCGTCACGTCCAGGTGAGCGCCGCCCTCAGCCGCCAGGGCCGGGCTGGTCTGATCCGCGGGAGCAAAACCCCAGGCCGCGTTGAGCCCCAGTACCGCGTCCTGAGGTGCTGAAATAGCGTCCTCGGGCATAACATCCCCCTACGCGCGGAGCCTCGGCTTTTCCTACTGCCAAGACATAGCGCAATTTCATGCCCGAGGGCACCACTTAAGCAGGTCTGCTCCCGCCGGCCAGAACGGCTGCGGGCCGGAAGGTCAGTAACAAACGTACTGCCCGGGCCGACCACCGCCTCCCGCGGGACCAGGCGGGCCAGCGCGTCGACGCGCTGGCGACGGCCGCGGCGACCGATCATCCTCCAGGCACCTAAGGATCGCCTCTATCGGCCGGGGTGTAGATCCAAGTCGGTGCTCCTCCGATGTCGGTGAGCAGGACGTAGCCGGGGGTGCGTTTAACCGCCTGCTCAATCTCAGCGTCCTGTAGCGTCCCGTGAGCACCCACCATGGAGATGACCGTAAACCAGTCGGCCCGGATGGCTGCCCGGTACCCGGCGATACCTTCCAGATACATGCAGTCTGGCCTGAGCTGCGTGCATATCAGCCCATTTGCCTGCCCATGGGCATCCCCGCCCCGGCCTGGGATGGGATACTTGATGTAGTTGTCATCGACATACTGATACCAGGCCACGTTGATGTGCTCTGTGTAGATCATCTGGGTATCGAGCTCGCCGCCGAGAAGGTACCTCCCGCTCTTCAGCGCCAGATATGGCCTAAGGAGAACGTACAAGCGGCTGTTTTGTATCGGGGCTCCAATACCTGAGCTGCTGTAGTGAACACCGACGATGATCGTCGCCGCCACCGCAATTGCGGCCAGCGGAAACTTCACGTACCACCTGCGGGCCAGTTCGGCTGGGCGGGCGAGCGCATAGCCAGCTCCCGCACACGTAAACCAGACGGCAAAGTCGGCATGCTTGCTGAATGCCGTGAGGGCATGAAGATGAACGTACTCAGCTATCACTAGAACACTGGCGGACAGCAGTACTGCCAGCACCATCGCATTGCGTCTTTCACGGAAAACCAGCACTGACATTAGCAGCGCCAGAATTCCAAAGCTCAGAATCGCCCCGGTCCAGTCCCACGATGAAAGTATGATAACGCGGGTGGGAGTGTAGTGATCACTGATGACTACCTGCGTACCTGTTTTCCTGGAGAGCGTCGTGTAGGCGATACCATCGAGGTACGCGCCCCCTCCGAGATACATCGCCAGCACAAGCAACAGCATGAGAGCCGTCGAGAGGACGGCGAAGCGTTGCGCGACATGCTTCCATCCCTGGTGGCCGATGAGCAGCGCACCGAGGCCCAGCACAACCGGATCAAACAGCGCCGATGCATATTTGACAGCATTGGCCGCCAGCAGGAACAGCAGCACTAGCGCGAGCCACCGCGTGACATGGGGTCCGTTGTCCGCCGCCCTGACCGCGCAGTAAGCGGCGGCAGCGGTGAGCATAAGAGCCAGACCGTCGTATGTGGCCAGGGCGCCGAGGGCCTGAGTGATTCCAAGCCCGGCGAAAAGCGCCGCTGCTATCACCGCCGACCAGTAACCGAAAATGACGCGAGCCATCCCGTACAGCAGCGTTGTCGATACAAGCATGAAGATAAGGCTCGCCAGCCGTACGGCAGCTAGGCCGCCGACGTGATCGATCATGGCTGCAATGACCGGGTAGAGATCGGGCGCGCCTGAGAAAAATGTCTCATAGTACGGGCTGCCGCCGCCGTGCCACATCTCGTAGATAAGCTGGTGACCGCTGTAGATGTAAAGGCTCTCGTCTCCGGTGGCGATGCTGAGGGGGATGAGCCGTGCCGACAGCGCGGTCTGCGCCGCGAGGATGGCTGCCAGGGGCAGCCAGTAGAGCACCGCGGGGTGGCTGCGCCTGGCGTGTACTCCCGCCGCGGGTCGCAGTGCCGTGACGGCGGTCACTGGCCCGCCTTTCCTAGCGCAGCGGAACAGGCTGCGGTGGCCTGTGCGCCCTGGCCAGGGGCTCGCAGACCCTGGCGGGCCAGTGCGGGGCCGTTACCGATGGCCTGGCTGAAGCCCGGCGGCCAGGAGAAGAGCCCGCCCCGATGCGTCCCCGCTGGGGCAGTCACGGACTGCCCGTCTCCAGTGATGCAAAACAGGATGAGATGGCGGCACCCCCGGCAGAGTGCGCCCAGAGCCCCTGGTCGGCAGGAGTGGGTCCGGTGAGTTGCTGGCTGAACGCGAGCGGCCAGAAGTAGATGCCGCCGAGGTGAGTCTTTTCGGCGGCGTGACAGGCCGCCGTGAACCAGTCAGCCTGCACCGACGTGTCAAGACTGGTGGCCGCAGTCCACTCATGCTGCCAGGGCCGTTTATACGCGCCAGCGACGGCATCGATCCCGACCTCGGTTTCCACGGTCCCGGCCGGCAGTTTCCGGTCGAACGATTCCCATGCCGCCAGCAGCGGCGGTTGCATCGGGGGGTATGCATCCACGGTCTCGGCTACGCCTTTACCTCCGTGTCCGGTGAACTGGTCGCCGCCCCAGTTGTTAGCGAACGCCAGGGTGCCGGTGTAGACGGAGCGGAGTGCGGTGTCGAGGCTATTCCAGTACGAGGACCGGGAGAAGCGGCTGAACTCGGCGCCGACGATGAATTCCTGTACGTGGTCTTGCTGGGCCATCGTCGCGTACGGAATGAGGAAGTCACGGTAGCTGCGAAACCATGCCGCTTGGTCGATCGGCTGCCATTGAACCCTGGATTCACGCAGGCTGGTCTCGTCCAGCAGTGGGCGGACCGACACGTACAAGCCCGCGTTCTGGGCAGCCTCGACGATGGTTCCCAGCTGCGCGGGCGTCGGAGTCGACGACGACGCCTCCACCTTGTCAGCGGACCGGCCGGTCACGAAGAACGGGAACGAGACCGACACCGAGTTGGCGTGCAGGCTCCGTAGGTAGCCAATGTCCGCCGCCGCAGCCGCAGCGATGTCCTGACCGGGGTAGGTGTAGACCTCGACGTCGATGCCCAGCTGGATCCAGGGACGTGGCTGGGCGGGCTGCGCCATCACCAGATTTGGTGAACGCGGTACCGAGGGCGGCTGGAGTACCTTCAAATGCGAGGCGGCGGCGCAGCCAGCCATCAGCAGCCCTATCCCTGCGGTTACCGCGACCGCTCTTCCCAGCCCTTTCACCGCGACTTCCGCGTCTTGCTGATGACTGCGAATGTACGCGGGTTCCCTTGCACCAAAGCGATGAGGATCGCGCCCAAGGTCAGCAGCAGGCCGGCGGGCATCATGAGGACGGCGAGCATCCCGCTCAGCAGCCGGGAGTCAGCGCCCCGAGCAGCGTGATCAGATCCGGCCGCGATCCAGCCACAGGTGAAGAACACTCCCACCCAGGCCAAGAGGGAAAGTTTCGCGTAGTCCAGGACGCCCGCGGTGGCAGGGATGCGCCCGGTAAGCCGGAGGTACAGGCCGGCGGCCGAGCACAGCAGCCCCAGCACGCCCACGAGGTACTTCCCGAGGATTAGCAGCGCGGCCGGAAGCGGCATGACGCTGCGGTGGCCGATGGCATGAATGTCGCCCCACAGCCAGCGCCTGCGCTGGATCAAGAAGTCCCGCACGCTCCACGGCGACGTGATCTCCGCATACTCGTGGAACCAGCCCCACCGCAGCCCGGCGCCGGCAGCGCGCTGGCCGAACACGAGATCCTCAGAAGCGATCACAGGCCAGTCCCAGGTCACGATCGCCTCCGCCTCGCCGGTTACCACCAGCCCTTCGCCGTGTACATGAACGGGGCGGTGGAACAGGCCCTGGAACACCGAGCAGTACACCAGGCAGGCATGAGTGCGGATGTCATCGGCATGGCTGGTGAGGAAGTGCCCGAACGGGCTCGCCGCGTAATGCGTACGCGGGGACACGACTCCCTCACAGATGTCGTAGTCTGCGGCGAAAGCACGTTCGATATAGCCACAGGTCAAGGTCACGTCGTCATCGCTGAAGATGATCTTCACGTCAGCGCGGTCAAGGCCCAGATACTGCCGGACGCGTCGCGAGTACTCGAGGGCGCGTGCCTTCTTTTCTGACTTAGCGGCAAAGCGCTCTGGGACCGTGAGGATGCGGTCTGCAAACGGATAGTCATCCCGGTATCCAGGCTCTGTCACCACCCAGACCTGATATTGCATCGACAGCCCGCAGCTGCGGATCTGCTCGATGATCTCCGTCACCCGCTCGTGCTCGCGCCCTGATGTAGTGATCTGGAGGATCAGTTCCCTGAAGGTGCCAGGAGGGGCTTCGCAGAACCCGTAGCGGAAAGCCATCTGACCGACGATGAGAAGAGACAGCTCGGCCAGGGGCATCATCCAGGCGCCGTAGATTAGCCAACGGCTCGCAGGCCAGTGGATGATCGCCCATATCGCCAGCAGCGCAGCACCCACCGCCATAATCCCGCCGAGCGACACAAGACGTGCGGGCCGCCGTCGGCGATGCCGGGCCGTCGTGCCGGAATCGGGCGCAAACGGCCAAACGTGGCCTGCCGCGTAATTGATAAGCGTGAACGCCGTCACTACGGCCGTGACCTGAAGATAGACATGACTATGGCCATGGTCCCGGCGACTGCGGGGCAGGCCGCCGGCCAGAAGCAGCCGCGCGCCCGGGTGAGGCGCGGCTGCTGCCAATTTTCTTCATCTGCGTGTCCTTTCCCGAAATGGTTTTTCCGGGAGAATAGGGATCATAAGGACAGTGATGCCCTGACGCCGAGCTGGCGTGGCCGGAAGTAAATTCCAGATGCCCCCACTGATTTCACCGGTAGTCACCCGCGGCCCAGGGGCCTGGCAGATCAACTATCACGCTACACGTATTTCTCGGTAAAAGGACCCTTCGCCGCCCGCTAATTATTTCTTGCATATTGAGATCTAGTATATTGGCACTAATCAGGAATTACCGGGAAACGCCTCCTTCCTGCAAGTGTTCTGCCGCGTTACAGTTCAGGCACAATAACGCGGCGCGAAGGCAATCACGAGGGGAAGGTTGGGTTCGGAAACCCATGGCCGTACCGCCCGCGTCCGGGTCGTGCCCTGCCGTCATACGATCCTCCGCGCGGCTGCGCCCGGCTCGGACGGGTTCCGGCAGTCGCGGAAGGCGGCGTAGGCGGTGCGGCGGCGGCCGTCGAAGGTGATAAGCCCCATGGCGGAGATGCCGTTGAGGTTGTGGTTGTAGTTCATGCGCTGCTTGTAGTCCTTAAGCAGCCAATAGGTGTAGCCCGCCAGCCAGTCTGGCCGTGCGGTCACCTGCCGCCAGTGCTGGCGGAGTTTATCTGCCTGCCATTCCTCGGTGCCGGTCTCGGCCGGGCTGCCGTGCCGTCCGAGGTCGGCATAGCTGCCGTTCTCGGTAATGAGTATGGGTGAGCCTGGGTACTGGCGGTGGACCGCATCCAGGGTGCGGCCCAGGTCCGCGTCGTGGCCATAGAAGTAACCGAAGTACTCGTTGAACCCGATGACGTCGGCCAGGTCGAAGGCGGGGTCCCAGCTGGTCGATGAAGCCCACGTGACTGGCCGCCGCTGTGGATCGATGCTGGTCGCCGCGGCGCGCAGCTGCGATATCCACGTGCGGTAGGCGGCGCGGTCGGTGGTCTCGGACTCGTTGTGCAGCGACCACAGCACGACGCTGGGGTGGTTCACCTGGTTCCACACCATTGCGGCGACAAGCGCGGCGGACAGGCCGTAACGGCCCTGGATGCGCTGCTGGCGGGATTCCACCCAGAAGTTGTCGGTCTCGTCGCAGACCAGCACGCCGCGTTCATCGGCGGCGCGATAGAAGTCCGGGTGGCGGGTATAGCCGCAGCTGCGCAGGAAATTTACGCCCAGGTCAGCGGCGATGTCCAGGATCTGGTCATAGTCTTGGCGGCGCATCGCGCGCCCCCGCTCGGGGGTTTCTTCGTGCCAGTTCAGGCCCTTGAGGAACACCGGTTCTCCATTGAGGCACAGCCGCGCGCCGGCCACCTCCACGGCGCGCATCCCGTACCGGACGGCCAGGTCGTCAGCGGCGCGGCCGTTCTCCTCTGCGCCCCCTGCCGCGCTGCCGTCAGCTTGAAGGCGTGCTGTCAGCCGGTACAGCCTGGGGTCCGACGGTGACCATGGCCGGGCGCCGGGGATCGGCAGTTCGGCGCTGACCACGGCTGCCTCACCGGACGCCAGGACCACATCCCGGCTGACCGGTGTGCCGCCGGTGCCCGCGCCCGGATCAAGGATCAGCCGGCGGCGGCCCGGTCCGTCGCCATGGTTGAACACGACGGCTGCCACCACTAGCCGCCCATCGCGGGAACTCGTGATCAGCTTGCTCACCGTGACCTGCGCGGTGGCCTCCAGGAACACCCCGCGGGTGAGGCCGGCGTAGGGCCAGTAGTCCACCGGCTTGTGCGGCAGTTCGGTGCGGCAGCTGATCGCTTCGGGCCCGGTCACCCCCGGGCGATACCAAGGCCTGCGGTACACCCGCACCGCCAGCAGGTTTCTCGCACCGGGCCGGATAGCCGCACTGGCATCCATCGCGAAAGGAGTGTGCCCGCCCTCGTGCTCGGCCACAAGCGTGCCATTGAGGTAGACGCACGCCGCGTAGTTCACCCCCAGGAAACAGATCTTGACGAACCGGCCCGACCAGCTGCCGGGCGCGTGGAACCCGGCGCGGTACCAGGCATAGCCGTCACGAAACGCGGTGCCCGCGCCGTAGCTGCCGTCGTAGCTACCGAACCCGGCCGCGTCGTACAGATCCCACGGCAGCGGAACCTCGGCAACCTGCCAGCCGCCGTCATCGAAACCCGCCAGCATCCAGCCCTCACTCAGGCCGGCCTCATCCGGGTCGAACGCGAACCGCCACCGCCCGTTAAGATCGAGATAGTCCCGTTCGGCCGGGACGTCAGCCCGCACGTCGAACGACGGGATCGGCTGCTCGTACTGGAACACCACGGGAAAGCCATCCACCGTGCGTACCGCCGTGCCCGCCGGCTCACGCCCCCGCGCCGATTCCGGCCGCCATCGCGTCATACACTGCTGAATACCCCGGCTGCATCGGGTTAAGGTCGGCAATCCCACGGCAATCCCGGACCCGGCGATGGCTCCAGCAAGAGTCCTCAGCGTCATTGAAACGCCGGGCCAGACTAGTCGCTCCATTTTGGAGCGGTGCACCATGTACTAAAGGCGGCGAATGCCTGCATCGCACTTTGCTGAGCGAGTTGCCTGTCGTGCTTGGTAGTGACGTATTGGTCGGCCAGTCGGCCTAGGTCACGCCACATCGGCTGGGTGCGGTCGCCGTGGCCGTCGAGGAACCTTAGCGGTACCGGTCCGAGCCGGGCTTGGATGTGACGCCGCAGTACCCGACCGCCCAGGGTTGCCCCTTCGGTAACGTACAGAGTTCCCCACACCGCGCCGGGACTGGAGAGCACGGGCAGCCCGGCTGCTTCGGGCAGTGGCGCGTCGGACACGCCAAGATCGGTCAGGTCCGCGGCCAGTGCACCTAGTCGCTGCCGGGCCGGCCAACCGACTGCTGACGGCAGTTCCTGGTGGCCCAGCAGTCGCTCCATGGGTGCCTGAAAACCCCAAAGCACGCATAGCAATTCCGCATACCTGGCGAGACTATCTGGCTGCGCCAGCGGCGCCAGGCTCGCCTCAGTCTGCGCATGCGCAGACTGAGTGGATTTCCGTAGCTGCATCCAGAGGAGCCCGGGCCGAGGTCCCTGCATCACCGCACTATCGTAACCAGGCACGTCCACTAAAGTATCGTTGGATCAGCCTGTCCTAAGAACGTATGCGCTTTGGAGCCGAGGCTGGGCCGGGCGGTGCGGGAGGCAGCATGACGGACGAAACGCAATCCAGGCTATCGACGCGTGAGATGGCCGCAGAATATGCCACCGGAACCGTGTTCGACATTACCGAGTGCGCTCTCGAACCGATTCATCTACTTGGCTCGGTGCAGTCCTACGGCGCGTTGCTGGCGCTGGCCGACCCGGACCTGACTATCACAGTGGCCAGCGCGAATACTGCCGCAATACTGGGGGTGGCGCCGGAGGTGCTGCTGGGTTTGCCGGTAACAGACATTCTCGGCGCCGAACAGGCCCGACAGCTTCGCGAGGCAGCGTCTGATGATGACAGCGTCGCCGCGATAGTGCCGGTTCAGTTGGAGCAGCGCCAGACGGGGTACCAGCTCGAGGCCAGCGTGCACCGCAGCGACGGCCTGGTGATCTGCGAGTTCGAGCCGTCCGCCGACCAGCCGTTCCGGTTCTCGTCGTTCTACCCTGCTGCGCGGCGCGCGTTGCTGCAGTTGGAGGGCACGCGTACGGTGACAGGACTATGCCAGGCCGCAGTGCGGCAGGTGCGGGCCTTCACCGGCTACGACCGGGTGGTCGCCTACCGTTTTGAGGGCGACGGGCCGGGCGAGGTGATCGCAGAGGATGTCGCGCCGGGCTGGGAGCCGTGGCTAGGGCTATGGTTCCCGGCGATTGACGTGCCGCCACAGGCACGGCGCCTATACCTGCAGAACTGGATACGGGTCATCGCCGACGTCAACGACCGGGGGGCGGCGCTGATACCTCCGCAGCGCCCGGGCACGCAGCGGCCCCTGGACTTGTCCGGTTCGGCGCTGCGCACCGTGTCGAGCTATCACCTGGAGTACCTGCGTAACATCGGCGTGCGCGGGTCCATGTCGCTGTCGCTCATCCAAGATGGCCGGCTGTGGGGACTAATTGCCTGTCACAGCGGCACGCCCCGGCGGCTGAATGCCGATCAGCGCGCCGCCTGCGAGATGTTCGGCATCGCGCTGTCGCTGCAGCTTAACGGCGTCGAGGATCGCCAGCGTGCGGCGGGTGAGGCCGAGGCCCGGCGAGTCCTGCGGCAGGTGATCGACGCTGCCGATGCCGTCGGGCCAGAACGGTTCGGCGAGCACCTCGTAGCGGACGCCCGGCTGTGCGATCTGGTCGGCGCCGATGGCGTCTATGCGCGCTTCGGCGCCGCCTGGCACGCATCTGGTCTGGTACCGGACCTGTCGGGACTGCCGACCTTGCTGACGCGCCTACCCTCAGGGCCGGTCGGCCGGGCGTGGTCGACGCACCGGCTTGGCGAGGAACTGGGCGAGCTGGCCCATCTGGCTGGTGACTGCGCCGGCCTGCTGCTCATACCGCTGAGCTCCACTGGCGATGTGCTCGCCTGGTTCCGCAGGGAGGTATCACGGACCGTGCGGTGGGCCGCCGATCCAGAGCGTCCGGTAGTAACGGGCAGCCGGGGGCAGCGGCTGACCCCGCGCGGTTCCTCCTCTGTGTGGCAGGAGACCGTACGCGGGCAATGCCTGCCGTGGTCGGGCGAGGAGCACGGCATCGCCGAGGAGACGTACCGGGCCTTGTGCAACGTCGCAGAGCGGCACGCGACGATGCTGCGTGCGGCCAGCGTCGAGCTCGCGCGCAGCGACGACGAACTCGAGGCGTTCGCCCGTGCCGCGTCGCATGACCTGAAGGAGCCGCTCCGCGGGATCGTCAATTACGCCACCCTCATAAAGAGGGACACTGCCGCACTTGACGATGTCACCGTGAAACATCTGGATACCATCCGGCGACTCGCCTCGCGAATGGATGATCTGCTGAACTCGCTACTGAAGTACTCGGGGCTAGGCCTGACCGACGTGCGCATGACGTCGGTATCGATGGACGATGTGCTCGATGACATCGAGGAAATCCTTGGCGCCCGTTTCGCCGATGCCGACGTGCAGTTGCGCCGTCCGATGCGGCTGGGCGCTGTTTCCGGTGACCGGATCCGGCTGCAGGAAGTGCTGGTCAATCTGGTCAGCAACGCTATCAAGTACGCCCGGGCCGATCCGCCGCGCTGGGTAGAGGTGGGCTATGAGCAAGCCGTGCCGCCCGATGCCGAGCAGTCGCTGGGCGCGTTCTACGTTCGCGACAACGGCATTGGCATCGGAGCCGAGCAGCAGGAAGACATCTTCCGGCGTGTGCACGCACCGGGCGCTCGTGGTGGTGGCGCGGGCGCTGGACTGACAATCAGCCGGCGCATCGTCGAACGCCATGGCGGGCAGTTGTGGGTTCGATCGGCGCCAGGGCAGGGCGCCACGTTCTACTTCACGCTCTAGGCCTGGCGCCCGCCGGCCCGGGCCGCGCGGCGGGCACAAGCTCACCGAGGAGATCCTCGCCTGGGCCGCGGGCTGGATGCCCGCTACGAGCACCTGCGCCATGCCGCGCCGCAACCGGCATGATGCCGGTTGCGCAACGCGTCGTCGGCGTGCTAGCGTTCCGCCGATCGTGATCCATCGGCAGGAGGTGAGACCCATGAACGCAGTATCCGCAGTGGGTGCTCCCCCGCAGTCCACGATCGCGCGACTGAGGTAGTCGCCACCGGGAGCGCCCGACAGGCAATTCGCGAAAGGCGACTCCCATGAACACGACACCTTCTTCAACTCTGCACTTCACCTCGCGCGCCGCGGGCGAGCGAGCGTTGGTCCTCGGTGGTGGCGGATCGGCAGGCAATGCGTGGGAGATCGGCGTCATCGCCGGCCTGTTTGGTGCCGGGCTGGATGTGACCGAGGCTGATCTGATCATCGGGACGTCGGCCGGATCGACGGCCGCGGCCCAGATAAGCAGCGCGACCCAGCCGGCCGAACTGCTTGCCGGCATCCTTGACGCCGCGCCCCAGCCACGGACCGGTCCGGTCGGATCCGACGGTGGACGCGTTCCGGACAGGCCAGCGGCGGACCTTCTGGAGAGGACGACCGGAATCATCGGTGCCGCTGAGGATGCGGCCGACATGCGCCGCAGAATGGGTGCGGCGGCGCTGGAAATGGATGCGGCGTCGGGCAGCTCCGGGCAAACGCAGCGGCGCGCTGCCGTCGCCGCCCGGCTGGCCAGTCAGTGCTGGCCGCAACGGCCGGTGCTCATCGTGGCTGTCGATGCCCGTACCGGTGAACCGGTCGTGTTCGACCGCCACAGCGGAGTCGACCTGGTGGACGCCGTCACAGCCAGCTGTGCCGGGCCCGGCGTCCCTCCGCACAGTATCGGCGGCAGCCGGTACATCGACGGCGGCTACCGATCCAACGAGAATGCCGATCTGGCAGCCGGATACGAGCGGGTGCTGGTGCTGTCACCACTCGGCGGCAGATCACGAGCGCCGCTGGACTGGGGTATCCATCTCGCAGCACAGGTCGGCGAACTACGCGCACGCGGCAGCAGAGTCGAAACCATCTTCCCGGATAGCAACTCCCGTAACGCATTCGGCGTCAATCTGATGGATCCGTCGACGCGTCCCCCCGCCGCTCGAGCCGGTTACAACCAAGGCAGGGCCCTTGCCGGGCCGCTCACCGAATTCTGGCGCTGACGCCCGCGAAACCAGTCGACTCGGCAGCCGTGATGACACCTGCTCACGCCTCGGATGGCCGCTGGGCGCGACCTGCCTGACGCTCTCTCCGCCTGCCCGGACCTGACCACGTTCACGCGCCTGGACGAGCCGGGACTTGGAGCAATGCCACTTAACCTAAGTCGATCTTCACCTAAGTCGATCTTCGTGGCTGGTGTGGCCTGCCGTGTCATTCTGACCAGCACGGATACGCCCCCGCCCCGGCAGCGGACCCGGCTGGCAATAAGATGCAAACGTGCAGGTCAGAGCCCTAATCGGCGGATAGGCCAGGCGGCATCGGGCCTGGCTGCGGATCCGGCCCACGGGGAGGCTGCCGCCCAGCCGCCCGTCCGGAAAACCGGTCCTGGCCCGGCGCGATCCGCTACCTACGGCCGGTAAGGAACGACAACCTGCGTCATCAACCGCCCCATCCGCACCGCCGGATCACTCCCGTCTCAGCCAGCCGGAAATTTGCATGGAACATTCTGGCTTCCCGGAGACTTTTGTGCATCATAGTACCCAGAAACTTCCGTGAAACCAGAATATTCCGTGAAAATGTTCGACTCAGCCGTCGATGCCCGGCCGGGCACCCGCGCCGCCCGGCGGACCGCCAGCGCCGGATGCCGCAGCGTCCGCCGGCCCCGCGGATCCGGCGGCATGGAAGAACGCCTGGCCGTCATCGAAGATCAACTTAGGCCAAGCGGCATTGGGACTTGAAGTCACCGAGCCACGATCCGAGCCAGATCCACCTTTAGGAAGACGCACCCTTTTAACAGTTATTCAGAGCGCCCTCGTGACATGGTTGATTGTCGCCGTCTTGCGAATCGTCGCGGTAGACGTCTGGAAGGAGCTGGTGCGGCGGGGTGGCCGCTGGGGGCCTGATTTGCCGGTGGTGGCCTCATGGGGCAGCACCGGTGGTGCTTTCTGCACCGCCGATGACCGGAGTGTCCGCCCATGCTGCCGCCTGCGAGCCTACCCATCCCCCATTATCCGCTCCCTGAACTCCCGCATAGACTAGCCGTAACGCTCTGCGGGTTGCCGCCGCATGGCGAATAGCCGGATTTCCGAAGCGCATTCTGAGCCGCAGAGCTATCTATGGCATATTTAATGAAGGAATTGGCGAGCGATCCGGACGCTGGGGTACCGTATGTATAGAGATACTCGATTGTCCAGAAATGATAAGAGTCCGGGCTGGTCCCGATAGATCCGGGATTTCCGGAGAGCCCATCCAGCTCGACGGGCTCGATTGCACCACCGGCAAAGTTTGCAATGTCTCCCGTCTCCGCGTAGCCTATGGCACCCGGCACCGCTGCTACGGTTTGCAGCAAGTTACTCGTGGTCGGCTGCTCGCAGAGAATGACTGGCGAAGCGGAGACAGCGTTCTTGTGAATGCAGTCATAAGATGAAACTTGCGGCTCTGATCCACCGAGGATCTTGTTATCGAATGCAGTCCTGCTGCCGGAACCTGGGTAACGGCTGATTATGCTAATCGGCAAGTTCGGGCCGTCCAGCTGCTGCCAGTTGCTGATGGTCCCGCTAAAGATCTGACGCAATTGTGCCGTCGTAAGCTTGAAAACGCCCGTTCTGCTGTTGACCACCAGAGTGAAGATAATTAGGCCCACGGGCGAGCTGATCAGCGCTGGGTAATCAGGCGGCGCGGGCCCGTCTGACATTGCGATCATGGTTTCGGCAGCCTCGGGGTTCGTTTGGCCGGTGCCGCTCAATGCGGTCACCCCATTGGCAGAGCCAGTGACGGCGGCGTTCGAGTCGATCGAGACAGATGCGTCAGGACACATATCGCGGTAGTCACCTCCGATCTGCTGCGCCGTCGGCGCGAACGCCGTAGAGCCTTCGAGAAGAAGGTGGCCGGAGGCGCAGGCAGCGGACCGAGATGCCCCGCCAGTCGAGTGGCCGGAGCTCGCCGCAGTAACTACGGCTCCGGCGAACAGTCCTGCCAGCAGCAGTACCGCCGGGCCACCGAACAATATGGATCTGGTAGCCGGACCTCGCCGAGGCGCCTCCTTCACAATTCTGCCGTTCTTGAGGCGGCCTCCTGCTCTCCCGACTCGTACACCCGTGCCACTTAGCACTACCAGCAATCTGAACCGCTCGCCGTGCCGCAGATCGAATTTGCCGAGGATAACCCGGCTATGATCCCGCGCATTTACCACGTTCTGCACTGGCAGGATCTTATCCTTAAGCGTTTCTGGGAGCGCAGCTTGCCCTGCCGACTCTTGCGTGACCGCTCCGTCCCCCTCGTCCTCGTCCTCGTCCTCGTCTTCGTCATTGGCCTCAAGGAGGATTCTGGCGTCTTGTATAGTCCTGGCTTTGAACCTAAAACCTATCGGTTCCGTGAAGTCATCCTCGCCAATAGCAATCCCGGCATTCCGGACGCGGACGATCACAAGCGACGGATCCCTGACTTCTCTCTGATCCTTCCCGTCATCATGAAGTATCTTCCAGAGTATTCGCGAACCCATTTGACGAAGAGGCTGTTCCGGGGTCAAATTGATTGGAGTGTCTAGGTAAACGCGCCACGCGATACGCCGCCGCTGGAGAAATACGGTGACAGCCCAGGTAACCAGAACCGTGAGGAGCGTTCCCCCAATTACCCTCACTGGCCATGATTGCAAGACCAAGTCAATCTTCGTGCGCGGGTTAAATGCACTTTCAACCAATGCGCCCGCGCTAAAATAACTAAGCAACATCAGGCAACTCTTTCTGGAATATGCGCGCCGGCTAATAAGAAGTGATGCAGTGAGTATTTAGTAGCACGACGGGCGGTAACCGGTCCGCGCAGTCGGCGCATGCCCATCGCGCGCCCGCGCATCACCCTGCAAGACGATGGTCCGTACGGCTCTCCTGCTGAAGCTTCTGTTTAGATTTTTCTCGCGTCATCCGAATGTATCCACGATGACCGCCACATCCGATGTACCCCACTAACCCTAGCCGAGGTAACCCTAACTCCGCGCGTCAATCCGCCTCAGGGATGAGCCCATCTCATGCGAATAAGCATCTTTTGGCAGCAATTGTCCGTTAATGCCGGATTATTCACCTCATGGTGGCAAGTCGCGAATCCGGGTCGCGGCACCCGGGCGTGCAGGATGGTGCGCGCCGCAGGCGCCTGGCATATCCTGGTGCCAGGGTAAACTCGCCCCGGGTTTACCTCAACCACCTGGACCAGAACCAGGCCCCCTGATTCCAGCTTCGCCTTATTCGCCTTATAACGCTGCGACCAAAGGCGTTCGCCGTCACCGGGCACCGTCACTTCACAGCCGCTCCCAGGGCTCCCCGGGAGTCGTTCCCAGGGAGCAAACTCGTTCCCAGGATGACGGCGATCGGACATACTGTCGTGCCGCTGACCGGGCTTGGCGGTTCTCTCCTTGCTCCGCCATCCGGCCGTCGAATCCGCCCGGGCCCTCGGCCTGCTCGCACCCGCCAGCGCGCGGTCCAGGCCCGCCAGCCCCGCACCGCCCTGAACCTTCCTCCAGGTCGGGATTCAGGCCCTGGTGGGTGCGGTCAAGGTGGGCGACGCACGAGGGTTGGCCATGGAACGGAGCACCACGGACCGTTCCGTCCGATTTTCAAACGAACGGACCGGATGCGACGCACCAGCAGAAGTATCGGCGCCCCGACGAGGGTCCCGACGGGGGACTGAAGCGGTCAGGTCAGGCCTGGGACTTGAGGAAGCCGGTGGCTACCGTCGCGTAGTCCTCGTGCTGGTGATGATCGCGTTGTCCATCTGAAGCAAGATGGCCGTGAACGTCGCTGATATAAGGACCAGGTGTGCCCAGGACCGCGATTTCTTTTCCGGTTGCGGCTCCCCATACCTCCACCTGGCCGTTCTCATCGCCGGTGAGGACCTAACGTTTGGGCGGCAGGGACTGGGCGTAGCTGACGGCCCGGCTGACCCACTGGGTGAGCTGCTCATCGTTTTCCAGGTCATCGGAGCTGACACGCAGCCATCCCCGCATTTCCCGGCCGCCCATGATGGCCAGGGTAGCGGTTGTCGTCTCGGCCAGGGTGCCGCAGTCCGCAGGGTCGACCCGGATCAGGGCTCCGCCCTGGCCGCTGGCGCTAATGGCCATGTTGCCGTCGATCAGGAACGCCAGGCCGCCGAACATCTTCTTCTCGGTCAGCCCCGGCCCGGTGCCGATCAGGAACCGGATTCGGTCAGCGAGTTCGGTGTCGTAGGCCATGTCAGCCAGCTTAGCCAGCGGGTGTCGGCGGAGGCGCAACTGCGCAGGGCGGCGGGCGCATGCTGGCACCGGCGATAATGCGGCCGGCCGTGGCGAATTCAAACTCCATCGCTGTCACGGCGCGGCGCTGGCCCAGCCGCCGCTGCCTGCCGGGAACACCACAGAGTAGCGGACCGATTGCCGCGGCTCGGCCATCATCTCGGCGACCGCATCACGCCACGCCGCATAGTGCGGCGTCAGCTTGTGCGCCGCCGGAGCCTGCTCATCCCGGTAGACCTCGGTCAGCACCACATGCGCCGGCTCGGTCTGATCCTGGATCACATCGAACCGCAGCACGCCCGGCTCGGTCAGCGAGGCCCGCGCGTTGACCAGCGTCGCGGCCAGGAAATCCTCCACCCGCTCCGGCCGCACCCGCGCATGAACATGAACCACCAGCATCTCTCTATCTTGCTACACGATGCCCACCCCGGGACCCGAACCCGGCCGGCGGGTCGGCGACTCGACCGTGACCAAGATCCCCAGCAAGCTGCCTGACCCGCACGTGGCGCTGACGATCGACGACTACGGGTGGCCGTACAGCGTGCTATTGGTGCGCGGCACCGCAGAGGTGGTGCTTCGTTTACCGGCGGTGACAGCTCGGCGATTGTGTGCAGGCGATATGCCGATATGGCCGTCGAGCTGTTCAAAATCGCGGGCCGTCTATACGGCGCGTCTCCGCTAAGGCCGCCTCTTCTTGTAAGGTGGCAGCGGCGCGCCAGGACGACGGGCGCGCAGAGATTTCTTTGGATGCGTGTCGACTGCCATTTGTGGTTGTTATATTAAGTCCCCCTGCGCCCGTTTTATGGGCACACCGGGCTCCTTGGAAGAGGAGCTCATAGAGCCGGGTATCGAAAGCCTTCGGGGCAGCGTGAATGAGGGTAGGTATGGACGGCGAAGATTCTGCGGGGCGCCGCGTGCGAGGCATTGCACGGCGGCGTTTTCTGGGAGGGGCGGGCCTGGGTGCGGCGGCGCTGACAGTGGGGGCGCCTCTCTTTGGCCAGGGGGCCACAGCCCTCGCTGCGCCGCTGCCAATAGGATACCTCCACACTCGGGGCGCGCAGATTCTCGATGCCTGCAATAATCCGGTGCAGCTGGCAGGAGTCAACTGGTACGGCTTTGAGTGCAATAGCATGGTGCCGGGCGGGCTGTGCTATGAAACGCTCGACTACATCTGTCAGCAGGTCGTGAATCTGGGTTTCAACCTCATCCGGCTGCCGTATTCCGTCCAGGCCGTGCAGTCCAATCCGCCCATCGGCAGCTATCTCGATGCCAACGCCGACTTGCAGGGGCGGACCGTGCTCGAGATCATGGACGCGGTGATCGCCACGGCCGGGAGGTACGGGCTCAAGGTCGTTCTCGGCAATCACCGCTCCGAGGCAGGCTGGAGCGACGAGAGCAACGGCTTGTGGTACACGCAGCTGTATCCAGAGTCTGTCGGGCTCAGCACGTGGGGGGTGCTGGTCCAGCGCTACCAGAACAATTCGACGGTCATCGGCTGTGACCTACGCAACGAACCGGCAGCTCCCCCCGCCGATTCTTCCGCCTGGCCGCAAAACGGCGGGTCCCTGTGGGGATACGGAGATCCAAACGCGACGGGCTATCCGCGGGACTGGGCCTCGGCGGCAGAGGTCGCCGGCAACTATCTCTTGAGCCTCAACCCTGACTTGCTGATCTTCGCCGAGGGCGTCCGCTACGATCCGGCCGGGCCCATCTTCAACGGCTCCAACTACCCGTACTGGCCGGGCGGCAATCTGGTCGGCGTCGGCGAAGCCGGAGGCGGGCGGCCCGCACCTCGACCCCTGACCCTCAGCGTGCCCAACCGGCTGGTGTACACGGCGCACGACTACGGGACGGATATGTTCAGTGGCCTTGCCTGGTGTCAGCTCGGCACAACGGCGTCGACCCCGGACGCCTGCCGGGGCATCTGGGATCAGACCTGGGGTTACATTGCTCAACAGGAAATAGCGCCGGTGTGGATCGGCGAGTTCGGCACGCCCAACGGCTACAAGCCGAACGACAATACGCCCCCGGAGTACTACACAGACGTGAACAACGTGAACCCGCAGGGGAATTGGTTCAGCTATCTGGTGCAGTACATCAAGGACCACAACATCAACTGGTGTTACTGGGCGCTCAACGGGACGCAGTCCGAGGCTCCTGGACGCGACCCGAGCCAGCCAGACTGGTACGGCGTGCTTGATCCCACCTGGACGGGCCCTGCCAGCCAGCCGATGATGAGGCAGCTCAGCATGATTCAGCAGAACAGTTAAGAGGATATCCAACCACGGAGTACGCCATCATCTACACGCGGGACCCGCCTGAATCGCAGGCAGGCCCGCCGGCCAGCATGTCGGCGCTCACGTAATTCCCCGGTTTGAGCAGCTGTCACTCACGTAATTCCTCACGGGAGCTGACCGGGCCGCACCGGCGGGAGCTGCAGGTGCACTGCTACCGGATGCTCGGATCCTTCGCCGACGCCGAGGACGCCGTCCAGGAGACGCTGCTGGCCGCCTGGCAAGGCATCGGCGGGTTCACCGAGGAACGCGCCTCGCTGCGCACCTGGCTGTACAAGATCGCCACCAACCGGTGCCTCAACGCGCGCCGCGCAGCGAGCCGGCGCCCGGCCAGGGAGTGGGACACGTCCCGGTTCGAACCGCCCGTGCCGACCCCGCGCGACGAGGCCGTCTGGCTGCAGCCGTTTCCTGACGCCCTCCTCGAGGGTGCCGTCGACGTGCCGCCCGGGCCGGAGGCCCGCTACGAGCAGACCGAAGCCATCTCGCTGGCCTTCGTGACGGCCCTGCAGCTGCTGCCGCCACGCCAGGTCGCCGTCCTCATCTTGCGCGACGTCCTCGGCTTCCACGCCAGCGAGGTGGCCGACATGCTGGAGGTGACCCTCGAATCGGCCAACAGCGCCCTCAAACGAGCCCGCGCCAGCCTCCAGCGCCGGCCGCAGCCGGCCGCCGGCCACCAACCGCCGCCGACCGCTGGCTCACCCGCCGAGGACGCGATCGTGGCCAAGTTCGCCCGCGCATGGGAGTCGGCCGACCTCGACGCGCTGGTGGCCCTGCTGACCGACGACGTCTTCATCGCGATGCCGCCGGTGCCCTTCGGATACGAGGGCCGGGACGCCGTGACCCGCTACTGCGCCAGCCTGTTCACCGCGGGCCGCAGGTCCGACCTCGTCCCGGCGCGAGCCAACGGCCAGCCCGCATTCGGAGCCTACCTGCGCGGCCCGGCCGGCGTCCGCCACGCGACCGCCTTCTACGTGCTCACCCTTGCCGGCGGCCAGATCTGCGCCATGACCCGCTTCGAGGCCAGCGTGCTGCCGTGGTTCGGGCTGCCGCGCTCCCTCCCGGGCGGGTAAGTATTGTGATTCGGCTATATCTAGCAAGAGGCTGGCAGGCGGACCTGCCCCCCGGGTGCCAGCAGGACATCGCGTTCGTGGAGCCACGAATCCCAGAAGCCGTGCAGCATCAGGACTGTCCAGTCCATCGGGCGGCTGCGGGGCAGCCGCGGCGTGGCCATCGTGCGGATACCGGACCAGATCCTTCGCTGCCTCCGGCAGTTCCGGCTCCTCGTTGCTTACCCCGGCAGACTCCTCCCGTTACGACGCCGTAGGACCGGGCACGTAATCAGGGCCGGCTTTGCAGACGGCCGGCAGCGGAGGAAATAATGAGCCAGCACACGGCAAGGCGCGAACCGCATGCGAAGCCCGAAGATGCAGACGTCACCGAGCCCCGGACCCGCCAGGCAGAACACAAGCAAGCCGGGCGGCTACGCCGACCCGTGGCTCAGCCAGCCGGCGATGGCGGCGTGAGTCCAGATGAGCCGGACCTGGACGAGTTCGAGCTGATCGGCGGCATCGATGACCTGGGCGCCGCTGATCTCGGCCCCATCGCCCCGGACACTCACGACCCGGACGCCGATTCGGGGCGGCCCAGGAAATAACCCTGGAGAGCGAGCGCGATACCGGAATAGGGCACGAATAGCGCCCATCGCGGGCAGAAGGCACGTAAAGGGCTCCGATGCTAACTGACGCAAGTACTTCAGCGTTGACTGGGGCCGTCGTATGGCAGATCGCGGCACGAGCGGTCGTCCTGCTACCGGTAAAGTTCAGGGCTCAGCGCGAGGTGATCCTGACTGGCTCACACCGGGAGTTGGTCGCGTGGTCATGACCGCACCGGGCACGGCGGGGCGCACCGCTCGACGAGATCGCGGACAACCTGGCGCCACATATCGCAGCCAGTGTCCGAGATCGGCATACCGAAGCTCTGGGCGTACACCTCCAGCCGCGGCACCGCCGTGGCCAGCACGTCATAGCCCAGGTCCTGCAGCGCCTGCCGGGCATCGGATATGGAGTGCGCCCGGGTGATGCAGCGGTTCAGCAGCACGGCCGAACGGGCGGGCCGGTCACGGACCGCGTCCACGTCGGCGATCTCATCCCGCACCGGCGTGGTGCGGTTGATCTCGATCGGGTTGGGCGCGCACGGGATCACGATCTCATCGGCGTACCGCAGCGCCGACCGGGCGATGGCGCCGTGGTCCTCGATCTGCGGCGTGTCGATGATCACCACGTCATCGTCCCTGGCGATATCGGGCAGGCGGCGGTGCAGCTCGCGGGACGGCAGCGCCACGATCCGGAACGGGAACGCCGCCTGCGGCGCCGCCAGCCGCGGCTCCATGGCGGCCAGATCGGACCATTCCAGGGCGCTGCCAGAGGGGTCCGCATCCACCAGCAGCACGCTGTTGCCGGCCTGGGCGAACACGTGCGCCAGCCAAACCGCGGAGGTGGTCTTGCCCGTGCCCGGCTTCAGGTTGGCCAGGGCAAGGCGAAGACCTGTCATCCAGGCAGTATGCCAGCCCTGCGGCATTACTGGCCAGGCAGGTGCACATGCTGGCAACCAATACGCGCACCTGAGCTGCGAGCTAAGGGAGCAGGACGGGCCTACCCGCGGTCCTGGACCACGCTGCAGCCCTGCCGTCGCGGCCGATGAGCGGGACGGGAAGACGGGGCGTGGCAGGCTGGGCCGGGCGGCCGCCAAGCTCCCCTTCGCCGCAAGCGCCGACCGGACCTCATCGTTGCTCCGGGCGACCGTGGCGGCGATCTTGGCCTGCCGGGCTGTCTGTTTGCGCATGGCCACCCGTCGTCGGGGCGCCGTTGGCCAGCCGGCCCAGCTCGGCCGAACCCCGTCGTTTTCCCGGGCGGCATCGATACGCTGAGATGACGCAGTATTGCAGTATCTACGGCATTACGGCAGGCTAGTTAGCATCCGCTGGCACCGGACTGCCTGTCTGCCCAGATCACGGGCCGGGACACCCTCCGGGTTCCGGCGGCTACGGACAGTGTCCCGCCCTCTGGCCTCATCTGCCCCGGGGGATTACCCGGCTGATGCTGGGACCTGGCCGCTGGCATCACCGGCGGGCCATCGGTGCCTGCGGCCTGGCGCCCGGCGCAGGAGGCGCTGGGCCTGGTCTGCATCAGGATCGGGGTCCGGGGTTGGGTTCGTGCGCGGATGGTCTCGACTCTCTCGTAGCGTGAGGACCGCATGCTGGTGTCATGTTCAGCATCGGCGAGTTCGCCCGGCTCGGTGGCGTGTCGATCCGCACGCTCCGGCATTACGACGAGATCGGGCTGCTGCGGCCCGCGACGGTCGACCCGGATACGGGGTACCGCGGCTACTCGGCAGCACAGCTGGGACAGATCAACCGGATCATGGCGCTGAAGGAACTCGGGCTCTCGCTTGCCCAGGTCAGGCGGCTGCTGGACGGGGTCACGCTCGGCGAGCTTCGCGGCATGCTCATCCTGCGGCGCTCCCAGCTTGAGCATGAGCTCGACCAGCACAAGAACAAGTTGCCCGGAGTCGAGGCCCGGCTCCGCTCCATCGCCAGGGAGGATGGCATGCCAGCAGATGACATCGTGGCCATTCGAGATCCAGCTGCCATTCACCCGCTTTGCAGGCACCGATGAGAACTGAACGCCGTCCGGCCGTCCGGCCCTCTAGCCGGCGGCCACGAGCGCAGCGCGGCCCGGTCCGGCCGTGCACGCGGCGGAGTGATCCATGACGTCTGCCATCGAGCAGCTGGCCGCGGAGCGAGTGCGCAGCTGCCTGGAACAGGCCGGGCAGGAACGGCAGGCACGACGGCTTCGTGCGCTGCTCCGGGCCGCCCGGAAGGAGCGCACCGCCGAGCAGCGCCTGATCCAGGCCTGGCGCCGCGCCGCCGAACTCCGCGCGCGCCTCGGATCCCCCGACCACTGAACCCGTCGCAGAGGCCGTCTCCAGGGACACCGCAGCCCACGATTATGCCGTTCCCGCCGGGTGGGCCATGCGCGTCCGCCGCGGTGGATCATTTTCAGGTGCGGCGGTGCGGGAGGCTGGCGTGCCGGGCGTAGATGTCGCGCATGCGTTCGGGGTCTGGCGGAGTGTCAGGGCTGAGCGCGGCGCCGATGCCCCGCATTAAGGCCACGGCGGGCTCTGGCGGGGCCCACAGTCCCGGCACCTGGGCCACCTCGCCAGAGCGGCGTAGTGATCACCCGCAGCCTCGGACACTACGCTGTACCAGGACTACCGCCGTGCGGACGGCGGATGGAAGGTAGTGCTGCGAAAGCCGAGAGTAACGTGGATCTTGGGCGATACCTGGGCTCAGTCGCGCTCATGCATGACAGGGGATCGGACCAATCATGTCCAAACGTTTCGCCTATGCTATTGACAAGCGATATTTGCCGTTGCTGGTGCCCTTCGGACTGCGAGGTTCAAAAGACGGCGTCACGCTCACGGACGACGGCTCTCTCCTGGCGACTTTCGGTTTCTTCAAGATCAAGACGCCGCTGGCAAACGTCACTGAGGCGCACATCACCCGGAACTATCGCTGGTGGACCTCGTTCGGTGTTCGTGGATCTATGGTCGACGACGGCTTGAGCTTTGGAACGAACCACAACGCGGGGGTGTGCATCCATTTCGCGGAGAAGGTGCCATCACCGCTTCGCCGAAGTGGCCACTCGGCGCTCACCGTGACCGTGGCGGACCTCGAAGGGCTGACCAACGCCTTCGGGGCCGGGGACGGGGAAGCGTCCAGTGCCTCCCCGCCCTGAGCCGCGTCGGCGGCTGGCCGGAGGCCTGGTCGCTGGCGTCGGCTGCCGGTGCCGTGGCCATCGACGGGTGGCTGCTAGCGCGGCCAGGCCGGCTGCGCACTGTCATGCTGGCCACCGCGCTGACGACCGCGGCGGCCCTGCCGGTCGTCCTGCCGTTACTCCCGCCCGCCGACATCGCCTGGACCTACTAGACGAACCAGACCATCGGCAGGGCAGGTCGGGAAGCCCTGCCGCCGGCTGAGCTCGGTCGTCCTAGTCTTCCGGTACCAGCGTACGTCGCCGGGGCTGCGGAAGAGGTGAGCCCCGGAGTGCTGTACGCCCTGTTCGCGGGGGGGCAGCGGAGCGTACGCTGAAAGTGCTGCTCCGGACCCTGGCAGTTGCCCCGTGAATATAGCGGGAGCAGCGCAGGTTCTGGACTTTTCTGCGTCCGGGCCGGTGCCCGCAAGGTACAGGCAAAGGATGACGAAAGCCCCGGCAGGCCTAACGCACTGCGATCTGCCACGTAGACCGGCTACGCGCACGCGAGATCCGCTACTGGCTGAGGAGCCGGTTATGAGCATCACCGCATGGATCGTTCCTGGCCGGCCGCAGGCCAGCCGGCGCTGGCCGGCAGCCGGAAATCACAAGGCTGCGCCATCATCGTCGGCGCGGCGCTCCCGCTGGACTGCCACCTGGTCACCGGCCGAGCTGACACTGGCCGACGGCCTGGCGGGTGAATCGGTGAACACGCCCACAGGGCGGCGCCAGGGCGGTCCGTCGGCGGCGCCGGGACGGGCGATGCGCACTGGGACGGGCATCTTCCTGATCGCGGCTGACGCGGACTTGCGGTTCGCCGTCGTGGCAGGTTCCCCGCACGGCCTGAACGTGCACTTCGTGGGTGTCGTCCTGATCCCTGCCGGTGTCCTTTGCTCCCTGCTGCCGCTGCTGCTTTCATTGCTGTTCACCGGCGTGAACGCAGCCTTTTTCGGGCTCAACGCAACGGTGGCGGGCGAACTGCTGGGCGCGCCCGGTCGCCGAGCCGATCTGAATCGTCTGTCTTCGGCCCCGGTGCAGCCATGACTGCCGCCTCCGGCGCGCCGAACGACCGGGTGATCGACAGCTCCCTGGCCGAGGTGGCAGAGGCATGGATCGCCGACGATCCCGACCCTCGGTGCCGGGCGGAACTGCGCGCCCTTCTTGATGCCGGTAACTACCGCGAGCTGGCAGATCGATTCCGCGGAAACCTGCACTTCGGTACCGCCGGACTGCGCGGGCCCCTCGGTGCCGGACCCACCCGGATGAACGTGGCCACCGTCCGACGGGCCAGCGCCGGGCTCGCCGCCTACTTGGCGGACTCGGTTCCCCGGGCAGCGGCGGCGGGGGTCGTCGTCGGCTACGATGCCCGTCACGGCTCAGAGCTCTTCGCCGACGAAACCGCCAGAGTGATCTCCGGGTCGGGCCTGCGAGTCCTGCGTCTCCCCGGTCAGCTTCCAACTCCGCTGCTCGCGTTCGCCGTCCGCCACCTCGCCTGCGCGGCAGGAGTGATGATCACCGCCAGTCACAACCCGCCACGAGACAATGGCTACAAGGTCTACCTGGGGAACGGAGCCCAGATCGTTCCGCCTGCCGACAACGAGATCTCCGCCGCCATCGGGAAGGTCGGGCCGCTGGCTCAAGTCCCGTTGGGCGATTGCGGCCAGCCGGTAGGCGCGGACATCGTCGACGAATACCTCGATGCCGTCATCGCCGCCATGCCCGCGATCGATACCCACGACATCAGGGCCGTGTACACCCCTCTTCACGGTGTCGGCTGCAAGGTACTCCTGGCCGCGTTCGACCGAGCTGGGTTTGCTGCCCCGCACGTGGTGCCGCTCCAAGCCGAACCGGACCCGGACTTCCCGACCCTGCCCAAGCCCAATCCCGAAGAACCAGGCGCACTCGACCTTGCCATTGCCGAAGCCGACGCGGTCAGCGCCGATCTGGTTCTCGCCAACGACCCTGATGCGGACCGATTGGCCATGGCCATCCCTTCTGGCGCCGAGTCCGGCGGCTGGCGGGTGCTGCGCGGCGACGAGGTGGGGGCGCTCATCGGCGACTACCTGCTCGCCCGGGCCACGGACCGGCATTGCGCCCAGGTCGCCACCACCGTCGTGTCGTCAAGCCTGCTCCGCCAGCTCGCCCATGCCGCCGGAGCGCATTACACCGAGACGCTCACCGGCTTCAAATGGATCATGCACGAGACGGCCGCTCGGCCTGACTTCCGCTTCCTTTTCGGCTACGAGGAGGCGATCGGCTACGCCGTCAACAACGTTGTGCGCGACAAGGATGGCATCTCCGCTGCTCTGGTCGTGGCAGGGATCGCCGCAGAAACAAAACGTCAGGGACGGACTATCGCCGGCCGGCTCGACGACATCGCTCGCCGCTTCGGGCTCCACGCCACCGACCAGTTTTCCCTCGAGCTACCCGGAGAGGCCGGAACAGAGCAAATCAGCCGGATCATGACAGCGTTGCGCTCCTCGCCGCCAGCCGAACTGCTCGGCCATCCCGTGACCGAGATCGACGACGCCGCAACCGGGATCCACCGAACCGCTGACGGTCACGAGGCAACGCTGGAACTCCCACGCGGCGATGTGCTGATCTGGCGCAGTGGAGAACGCGCCCGCGTGGTAGTCCGACCCAGCGGAACCGAGCCGAAACTCAAGATCTACCTTCAGGTCGTCCTCCCCGTCGGAGAACTCGACGACGTCGGCGCCATCAGAAAGACGGCCGCCAGCGAGCTCAGCCGCCTCAAACACGACCTGCACGCCATCCTCGAACCGACTGAGCGGGAGCCCCGATGACCGAAACGCGCCGCGCGTTGGCAGCCATGATCGACCACACGCTCCTCACACCCGAGGCGACCGCCGATGACATCGCCGCGTTGTGTGAAGAAGCCCGGGAGCTTCACGTCTGCGCAGTGTGCATCTCCCCCACAATGGTCGCTCTGGCCTCAGACCGGCTCCGCGGCTCCCCGGTCAAAGTGGCTTCGGTGATCGGCTTTCCGTCGGGCGCCCACCGAAGCGAGGTGAAAGCCTGCGAGGCCGCTCGGGCCAGCGCCGACGGAGCGGACGAGGCCGACATGGTCATCAACTTGGGACTCGCGCTACCCGGCGACTGGGACGGCGTCAGAGCCGACATCACCGCCGTGCGAGAGGTCCTCACCGGCGGGCAGATCTTGAAGGTCATCATCGAGACCGCCGTGTTGACCCCCAGCCAGATCACCGCCGCGTGCCATGCGGCAGAAACAGCAGGTGCCGACTTCGTGAAGTCCTCCACAGGGTTCCACCCCGCCGGCGGCGCCACCAGCCAAGCCATCAGGATCATGGCCGCGGCCGTTGGCGGGCGTCTCGGTGTCAAGGCCTCTGGAGGCATCCACACCGCCCAGGCCGCGTTGGACCTGGTCGATGCCGGCGCTACCCGCCTCGGACTATCGTCGACCGCCGCCGTCCTCGCCGAACTCGACCGATCAGCAAGGCGCGTGTAGCGATGCACATCGTAGATCTCATCGCCGCCAAAAGGGACGGTCACGCCGTCGGCGGCAATGACTTGCGCCAGCTCATCCTCGGCTACACGGCGAACGACATCCCGGACTATCAGATGGCGGCTTTCTTGATGGCCGGCTACCTCCGAGGGTTCACCTACGAGGAAACAGCTGCTCTGACCGACGCCATGCTCGCCTCAGGCGCCCAGCTCGACCTCTCCCCGCTCTCAGGGCCCACGGTTGACAAGCATTCCACCGGCGGCGTTGGTGACAGCACCACCCTCGTCGTCGCCCCGCTAGCCGCGGAGCTAGGCATGCAGATCATCAAGCTGTCAGGCCGGGGGCTGGGCTTCACCGGCGGAACCCTGGACAAACTTGAGTCCATTCCAGGCATGCGCACCCAGCTCACCACCAGTGAGCTGATCGCTCAGGTCGGACGCATCGGCCTTGCGGTGTGCGCCCAGACCAGCGACCTTGTTCCCGCCGACCGGGCCATGTACGCATTGCGCGACGTTACCGCCACAGTCGGCAACACGGCGCTCATCGCCTCCAGCATCATGAGCAAAAAGCTCGCCGGCGGGGCGCAGGCGATCCTTCTGGACGTCAAGGCAGGCTCAGGGGCGTTCATGAAGACTACCGACGACGCCCGGGCACTGGCCAGAGTATGCGTGGCACTCGGAAACAACTCCGGCCGCGCTACCCGGGCGGTGATTACCGACATGAGCCAGCCGCTGGCGGACACGGTAGGTAACGCCATCGAAGTCCGGGAAGCGATCGAGGTGCTACGGGGCAATCGCCAGTCCCGTTTCGTAGACCTCTGCCTCGCCCTCGTCGGCCACCTAGCCGCCCTGTCAGGCGCTGCCGCAGACGTTGAAACGGGACAGGAACGAGCTGCTCGCGCACTGCGCAGTGGCGCTGGGCTTGACCGGTTCCGGCGCCTGGTCGAGGCACAGGGCGGCGACCCGCACGTCGTCGACGACACGTCGCTGTTGCCGATGGCCCCCATCGTTCACGACATCCATGCCCAGCAAGACGCCTGGCTCGCCACGGTCGACACCGAGGCGATCGGTCGCGGCTCAGGCGCCCTCGGGCCGGCCGGGAAACGATAGACGACGTCATCGATCCCGCTGTCGGCCTCGCCCTCCATGCAAAGATCGGCGACCGGCTCCAGCGCGGCGAGGTAATCGGGACAATCCTGGCCCGGAGCGAAGAAGCAGCCCGGGTCGGCGAAGAGGCCGTGCTCGGCGCGCTCGGCTGGTCGCCCCGGCCCGTCAGTGCGCCGCCCCTGATCTACGACATCATCGAGGACGCTAAAGGCCGTCTGGCCTGATCCCCCCCGGGCCCAGGCGGTTCCAGTCGGCCTCCTCGGCCACCGGAGGGTCCCGGACCTGGCCGTAAGCTCATCCCCGCCCGCTTGAACGGCCGTCATCCGCCCTTTACGCTGACAGGACCTCGGCGGGGATACATCGTCACCCGAGACGCCGGCCGGACCCTCAGCCGGCAGGACGGCGAGTGCCAGTTCGGCGGCAAGCCGGGCAAGTGCTGGCCTTTGCCGGCGTCCCCGCAGGCGAGCCGCACCCCACTCAATGGGCAGACCGCAACTCTTCGCTGGCCCCATCGGCTGTTCTCGGTAACTTCTCCGACCGGGCATTGCGGTGATATGTCCGGCGCGCGTACATTCGATGGTAAGACATTCGTATATTCGCCTTGGTGACGCCGTTCCAGACCCCGGCGAACGCCTCCTCGACGTAACGATCCCCAGTGCGCCTTGCGCGGGCGGGGGTGCCGAGCCGAGGAGGATGGCATGTCGAAACGGGTGAACCGCTGTTCGCCGCTCACTGTGCTGCGTGATCGTACGGCAGCCGAGCGATCCTGTCGGCTCCCGGCCGCGACCAGGAGTAAATCGCACCCCACGCCTTTCGTGCTGCAGCCTCTGCTCGTGGTTCCTGCGCGATCCGACCTGGATAGCCGATCCTGGCCCGCAGTGAAAAGACAGCTCGCGTCGTCGAGCACGCCGTGCTCGACGCACTGGGCTGGCCACCCCGGCCCGTTGAGGCCCTCCTCATCCGCGGCGTCATGAGCACGCCTAAATAGAAACTGGAGGACTCATGGCCACTACAGACACCGCACAGCCTGAGAATCCCGTGGCTGAGCCACGCTCCCTGCGGCAACGGCTGGGTGCTGACATCGAGACCGTCGGGGTGGCCCCTGTCCCGGAGGCGCAGCGGACGATGACATCGGGCAAGATGTTCATCGTCTGGCTGATGGCATCGGCTTCAGCTACTACGCCGTTGATCGGATTTCTGCTGTTCCATTACGGGCTGGCCTACATGATCGCGGCCATCGTGGTGGCGTTCCTGATCGGCGCGATTCCAGCTGGGCTGTTCTCGGAGATGGGCCGGCAGGTACCGCTGACCGCGCTGGTAGTTGCGAGGAAGACCTTCGGGTGGGATGGTTCGCTGCTCTTCTCGGCATTGTTCACCGTCGTAAACCTCGGTTGGTTTGGGCTCAATACGGAGATCGGCGCCTCGATCTTGGCGGCGATCACCCACTCGTCTACCTACCTGTGGGACGTCATCGTCGGCGGAACCGAGATCATCTTGGTCCTGTATGGCATGAAGTGGCTTGAGCGTTTCTACCGCTATACCAGCGGCGTGCTCATCGTTTGCTATCTGGCCCTCACCATCTATCTGGTCACGCACTACACCCTGCACTACCCGAAGCAGACCGTCCCGATGAACTGGGGAACGGCGCTCACCATCGTGCTAACGTTCTCGCTGCTGGCCTGGACCTACAAGTTGTCCACCACCTCACGGTTCGCGGTGCCGTCGGCCAAGACCGGAGGGACCAAAGCCTCGTACTTCTTGCTGCCCTCGGTCGGCATCATGCTCGCGGTCCTGGTCTTGGGCGTCGTCGGCTCCTACTCCCAGCAAGCCACCGGCAGCTGGAACATCGCCCTGCTCGGCGCCCACATCTCAGGATGGGGTTTCGTGGCCGCCCTGGGCGCCGCTCTTGCCGTCCTCCACACCAACGCCATGAACCTTTATCCGTCCACCGTGGACCTGCTGGTCGTGCTCAACAATGTCCACAAGCCGATGCGTTGGGAACAGCCATTGGCGACTGTCATCCTCGGAATCGGCGGGATCCTGTTGGCGATCGCCGGGATCGTCCAACACGTGAGTACCCTGCTCAACGATGCCGGGGACGTGATCATCCCCTTCACATTCGTGATGTTGATGGACTGGATCTACGTGCAACGGCGCCGTACTGCGGTCCAGGCGTTCTTCGAGCAACCCCAAGGCCGCGCCGGCCGGATCGTACCAAGCGCCATCGCCACGGTAATCGTCGGCTTCATCATCGGCTACTGGGGAGACCACTTCCTGCCTGGCTTCTTCTACAACACGCTGCCCCTGCCGGTAGTGGGCGGGGTGGTCGCCGCGGTCCTTTACGGCGCGGCAGCCAGGATATGGCCGCGGACGTTGACAGTCGCCGGACCTTCCCAGCCCGTCATACCTGCAGCGTGAGCCGATGGTGCAAAAGCAACTGGCTTGCGTTGCCGTCATCGTTCAAAGGCCTGAGCTATTACAGTGGCAGCTTCCCCAGCCGCCCGCCCAGACTACGCTGCGAGCTATACCTGGATTCGACTGACCCTACCGAGGTAGAGGCACGCTTCGCCGAACTTCATCAGCATCGCGCCGACATCGAGGCCAGATTTGGCGGCGGGCTGGACTGGGAACCACTAGATAACAGGCGTGCCTCACGGATCGCCGTCTACATTCCGGGTGACGTAACCCAAGCTGACCACTATGACGAGCATATCAAGTGGTTTATTACCAGCCTCGAACGGCTGCGCGCCGCCCTCGACTCCTATGCGTGAACCGAGGTCACCTCGCAGAGCTTTAAAGGGCGCGCACACTTCCGATCTGTGTGGCCGCGGGATCCGCGGCGCTTGTCAGATGCGGCGCGCAGATCGGGTCGATCTGGGGTGGCGGGAGTGCCGGCCGGATCAAAGGCGGCGCGTTCATGCTTGGTGAGCGGATGCGGCAGGCGTGGTGTCGCTGACGCCTGACGCGGTGCCGGTCTGGTGGCGTGGCTGAATACGTCATGAGTGTCAGCGCTAAGCCCCGGCTTGCTGGCCGGCAACCCTCCTCCGCGGTGGGGTGCCCCGGGTGAGGACGCGGCCTGCTCCCAGCCGGGACGGGCAAGCGCGGACCCGCTGACTCGGGTCCCCGAGTTGCGCTGGAGACCTTGATGACCATCACCCTCACTGCGCCGCAGGCCCGGATTGGCGGTCCGGCGGCGCGGCAGTCCTCAGTGGCCGGCGACCTGCCGCTGGCCGAGCTCGTCGGAGCCGCCCTGAAGGTCCCCGTTGTCGCGGGCGGAACTACCCGCTACGTGAACCTGGACTATGCGGCCAGCGCGCCCGCGCTGCGCGCGGTGGCCGACCGGGCCGCGGAGCTGCTGCCCCTGTACTCCAGCGTGCACCGTGGCGCGGGATATGCCTCCGTGGTGTGTACCAGTGCTTACGAGGCTGCCCGCGGCGAGATCGCGTCGTTCGTCGGCGCCCGTGACGGCGACGTCGTCGTCATCACCCGCAATACCACCGACGCGCTCAACCTGCTCGCCACCGCCATTGACGGACCGGTCGTGTACCTGGACATCGAGCACCATGCCAACTTGCTGCCCTGGCAGGCGCGGCAGGGGCGCGTCGTCCCGGTCCGGGCCACGCTCGGCGAGACGATCGCCGCGATCCGGGCAGAACTCGCCTGCCGACCTGCCGCGGTACTGGCGGTGACAGGCGCGTCCAACGTCACCGGCGAGTGCCTGCCGCTGGCGGAGCTCGCGCAGGTCGCGCACCGGTACGGTGCCCGGATCGCGGTGGACGGCGCTCAGCTGGTGCCGCACCGGCGCATCGACATGGCCGCGGCCGGCCTGGACTATCTCGCGTTCTCCGGGCACAAGATCTACGCTCCGTTCGGAGCCGGCGTGCTGGTCGGCCGGCGGGACTGGCTTGACGCCCTCCGCCCTATCTGGCCGGAGGCGGAGCCGTCCGCGAGGTGCGGCTCGCCGGGACGGACTGGGCCGGCTCGCCTGCCCGGCACGAGGCCGGCACGCCGAACGTCGTCGGCGCTGTCACGCTGGCTGCCGCCTGCTGGCAGTTGGCTTCGCTGCCCGCCGGCGCGGTGGCGGCGCACGAAGGTGCGCTGCTGCGCCGCCTCAGCGGCGGCCTGGAGGGGATCGGCGGCGTGCGCCAGCTGCGGCTGTGGCCGGACGAGGCAGACCGGATCGGCGTCGTCAGCTTCACCGTCGACGGCTGGCCCGCAGCGCTGGTCGCGCAATACCTGTCCGCTGAGCACGGCATCGGCGTGCGGGACGGCCGCTTCTGCGCTCACCCGGCCAGGACACGGGCGACGCCTGCGCGAGTCAGCCCTCCGGGACACAGATAGTTCTCCAGATCATCGAGCCACAGGACACAGCGGCGCGTGCCTGCCGCCTTATCTTGTCGCAACGGACATTGACTCACGGTTCTGGGGGACCACCAGCACGTGGTCCGGCAACACCGCGATGGCCTCGCTGGCTGCACGGGACTTTCCGGCGGTCGAATCGCCGACTACAAGAACAAACCCGCTGACGGCCAGCCGGCGATGCAACTCGTCATCGACATCACGCGGCACATATGTAGGAACTCTCTCCAGCAACGGCTCCCCAGCTGGGCCGCGGGATCCCGCACGAACAGATGGTGACGGATGAACGCCAAGCATGACCGGATCGCTAACCTCACGGACCTTATCCAGCACCGACCGGCAGTCAGCGAATCAGACTCTCTCTGCAAAAGTTTGCTCGCCCGACAGAGCTGACATGAGCGCTTTTGCGCAGAGCCCAAGTGGCCATCCATAAATCACGAGCCAAGGGTGCATGCCGAACTGGCCGGCCATCTATTCACGTGCGATACGAAGGGCTGGCCTTCCGCGCCGTCGATGGCGGCGGCGCGCTGTACGGCACTGGCCGTTCAGAACTGGCCAATCTGCACTCAGAAGGCCGAACTGTCCAAGTCCGCGCGTCACTTGAATAGTCGGCGCTATGCAATTGCTTGAGCAGGTGAGACACATCAGATTGTCATGCTACGTGACCAGGGGGCGCGTCCTTCAAAGGCGGCCGGCCCCCTGCAGGATTCACTGCCGGCCAAAGACACGCTCCCCTCAGCGGTAGCAGCACCCGCTGATGGCCCGAGCCCCCCGGTAATGCTTCAATGGTGACCCGGCACGCTCATGGCCGCAGTATGCCGGACAGATTCCAGTGTCGTGGAGGCGATGACGATGGAAGACCCGCTCCGTGCGCCGCATGCAGGCCAGGCCGCCGGCGTACGCGCCGCCGACGGCACCGACTATGGTGCCGTGCCCTGCCGCGTCATCCGGGGGACTGGAGCGTGAGGGCAGGCCTCACGCTCGGCACCACCGGGGATCCGGGTGATATCCCCGGTGAAGCCCGGCATGCCGAACGGCTCGGCTTCGACCTGGCGGCCGCCGGCGAGCACGTCTTCTTCCACGGCCCGGTGGGCAACGCATTCGTCACGCTGGCCGCGGCGGCCGCGGCCACCGAACGGATCCGGCTGCTCAGCGCCGTGACCCTCTTGCCCGTGTACCCGATGGTGCTGGCGGCCAAGATGGCCGCGACCCTGGACCTGGTATCGCACGGCCGTTTGGAGCTCGGCGTCGGCGTGGGCGGGGAGTACCCGCCGGAGTTCGCCGCCAGCGGCGTCCCGGTGGCCGGGCGGGGCGCGCGCGCCGACGAGGCGCTCGCGGTCCTGGTGCGACTGCTGTCCGGCGAGAGGGTGACCGCCGAGGGACACTTCGGGTCGCTGCGCGACCTGCGGCTGGACCCGCCGCCGGTGCAGCGGCCGCGGCCGCCGCTGTGGGTGGGCGGCCGCAAGACGCCCGCGATGCGGCGGGCGGGCCGGTTCGCCGATGTCTGGATGCCCTACATGGTCAGCCCGGAGTCTTTCGCGCGCAGCCTGGCCAAGGCCAGGGATTTCGCCCGGCAGGCAGGGCGTCCCGGAACGGCGCTGGCCGGGGCCATATTCATCTGGGGCTGCGTCGACCCCGATCCCGGGCGGGCCCGGCGCGAGGCGGTGGAGTCGGTCAGCCGGATCTATGCCCAGGACTTCGATCCGCTGGCCGACCGCTACCTGCTGCATGGTGACCCGGACATGGTGGTTGCCCGGCTCGCGGAATACCGCGCGGCCGGAGCAGGCGCGGTGATCTTCTCGGCCGCCTGCCCGCCGGAACGGCGCCCGGCCGTGACCGAACTGTTCGCCGGGGCCGTGCTTCCCCGCCTGACCCGGCACATCAACCGTGGCGCCGCCCTGTAACCGTTCGCTGAGGTCGTCGTCTGGGTTAAGCCGACGCGCCTGATCCGCCGTTATAAGCGCGCCTTGGGAACACTCGGCGCTTCTGAGTCGGCGCGTATAGAACCATCTATTCTGAAGCATGAGCATGGGAGCCGCCACCAACTGGCCGCGAATACCCCGGCCTGCACCGCCATCCCTATCGCCCTGGCATCAGACATCCCCGGTTACACCGCCACGTTCACCGGCTGCCTTCTTCGGTGGCTGCGGTCCTTCCGGCGTCACGCTCGCAGTTGCGAGATCAGCCTCGCGGGACGATGAGGATCTTGCCCGATCGGCCGCCGCTCGCCGCGGCCGCGACTGCTTCCTTGATCTCGGTGACGTCGTAAGTGGCGTGGATGGGCGCGTGCAGTTTTCCGGTAATGATCAGGCTGGCGATCTCATTGACGAGCACGCGGCGCTGCTGCTCAGGTGTCTGCCGAAACCAGCGCGCGAGCCAAAATCCGCGCAGTGTCAGGTCGCGGAAGATGAAGGCGTCGGGTGGTATCACACTAGCCTCACCGCTCATACGGCCATAGCTGACCAGTGTCGCGCCCTCACACAGGCAGCCGGCCATTCGTCCGGAGGCGGTCCCGGCGACCGCGTCGATGCCGAGGCGGACCTCCGCTCCGTCAGTCACCTCGGTGACGCGTTTGGCCAGATCCTCGCCGTCGACGAGAACGATGTCGCCGCCGGCCTCGCGCACCACCGTGGCCGCGTCCTCCCGCCGCACGACGTTGATGGTCCGGTGCCCGCGGTGCCGGGCTAGCTGCACCAGGTACGGGCCCACTGCCGAGTTGGCCGCATTCTGGATGACCCAATCGCCTGGCCCCAACGTCACGAATGGCTCAACAGCAGAGCCGCCGTCGGCGGGTTGATCGTCATCATCGATAGCTGCGGCGGGTCCGCCTCGCCCGGGAGCGGCGTCAGTTGTGCCGCCTCGGTGACGACATGGCTGGACCAGCTTCCGCAGCCGACCGGCAGCAAGACCAGCTGGCCGACCGCGACGCCGCGGGTGTCTCCGCTAAGCTCGGCAACCCGCCCGACCCCTTCGCGGCCCCCGATCGCCGGCAACGGCGGCAACTGCCCGTATTCGCCGGTCAGGGTCATCACATCCGACGGGTTGATCGGCGCGGCGACGACTTCGACCAGCGCCTGTCCCGCGTTGAGCCGCGGCGTTTCGAACTCCGCCGGGTGAATCACGTCTTGCGGCACCGGGCCGCGTCGTTCGTATCGGGCCCTGATCATCGGGCAGCCAAGCCAGCCGTTACCCGGCCGGGGTGAACTCGGGCGCAACCACTGCCTGTCCCCGCGACGTGATGCTGAACGGATTTCCTTCACCGGCCGGTAGTCGGGGTCGTTAAGCAAGCCCCACGCTGCCGCGGCATCGGCAAAGCGGAGCACGACCGTGCTGTTCGGCGGCTCACCCTCGGCAGGCTCCGCGTCAAAGCCCGCAACGTGGCGCCGGGTGGGCAGCACCTCGAAGATGTCAGCGTCGCGGGCGAGCCCGTCGAGCAGGGCACGACGGGCAATCACGGCGTCCTCAGAAGCCGGTCGCTTCCTGCCGGGCATATCGACGACGGTAGACCAGAATCGTCAACCGCGGGCGGCATTTGAGGCCGCCCGCCCGGCACCGAGACCATGCAACACGGTGAGACCCGCTCCCTCGTCACGCTGGATCGTCATCTTCGAGTTGCGCGACGTGCGGGAACCGCCGTTCGGCGCGATTCGATGGACCCTGGCGAGCCGCTAGCCGGAGGCGCAGATCGGGCTGTGCTGCGCGCCCGTGCGCGGCGTCCGCTGTGCGGGAACTGGATCTAGAGCCCGCGAGGTCGCCCCGCCGGTGGCCGCCACGCTGCCGTGACCCGGCTGTCACTCGTCGGCCGGCCGCCAGCGGGCGGCCCACTCGTCCAGCGGGGCCAGTCGGGACAGCAGGTCGCGGCCCTGGGTGGTGAGGGCGTAGCCGTCCCCGCCGTGCCGTACGATGCCAGCCTCGCCGAGCTCGCGCAGGCGCTCGGCGAGCACGCTCGAGGAGACGCCGTCGCAGCGCGCCTGCAGCTCGCGGAACGTCGGGACCGCCGGACCGCGCAGTTCCCAGAGCACCCGGAGCGCCCAGCGGCGGCCCAGCAGGTCCAGCAGCGCCATGACGGGCCGTCCCGTGGCGGAGCCCCGGACGGGACGGCCTGGCAGGGGCGTGGGGTCCGGAGTGGCTGTCGGCATGTGGGGCTCTTTCAGCGAGTCGCGAAGGACAGGTGCTTTCATTTCCGAAGCTACAGATGCTAGCATCGCGCACATGCCTCTGAATCCGAAGCTGCCGCGGATCGCGCCGCTCGAACCGCCTTACAGCGCCGAGGCCGCCGCCGCCCTGACGCTCCTCGGCCCGCCGATCAGCCTGTTCCGCGTCTGGGCACGGCGGCCAGAACTGGCACGGGGGATCGCTGGGTGGGGCCAGTACTACCTGTCCCGGAAGTCCGCGCTGTCGCTGCGCCACCGCGAGCTCGTCATCGACCGGACGACGGCACTGTGCGGGGCCGACTATGAATGGGGCGTCCATGTCTCAGTCTTCGCCGGCAAGGCCGGGCTGACCGGGCCGCAGCTCCGCTCCCTCGGCAGCGGCCAGCCGCAGGACCTGTGCTGGGATGACCCAGCCGACCGCGCCGTGCTGCGCGCCGTGGATGAACTGCATGCCAGCAGTGACCTCACCGACGAGGGGTGGGACGGCCTGGCCAGCGCGGTCGGCGAGGACGGGGTGCTGGACCTGTTGCTGCTGTGCGGCTGGTACCACGCGATCTCGTTCGCCGTCCGGGCACTTCGGCTGCCCATGGAACCGGGGACCGGCCCCGTCCCAGCTTTTAAACCAGGCCGGGAAGAGCCTCGCGCGGCATCAACGCCCCCAGTCACGTTAACCAGCACGTCACCAGCCTGATCGCGTGCCGGGAGGACTGGCCTCGCAATCCGCCGACCAAGCGGATGCCACCGCCCTACTGGATTCCGGCGCTTGCCTGTTTGTGGCATAGCGTGACCGGACCAGGCGGTTTACGGTGGGTTTCCGCTCAACTGCTGGCCATTGCGGATGTGCAAGAGGCGGCGTCGCATGCGGACCCGCGGACCACGATCCGGTATGACCGTGCCCGCGGCAGCCTGGACCGGCACGCGACCGCTTTGGGAAGGAAGGCACAGGCAGTCCGCTGGCACCTATAACTGGCGTTTCTGCCACTGCCGCCTTCGAACATGCACACGGGCTCGGCCAGTCCGTCGCTGACGGGCAACAGGAGGACGGCCGTCTGGCTACTGCGCCGATCGGGTTGCGGATTTGCGGCGTTTCCCTATAAATAGAGGCTCATTGCTTGATGAGATCGGGGGGGCCATGGTGGGGGGATTGCAGCCTGGGGATCCGCGGTGGGCCGGATCGTACCGGCTCCTCGGACGGCTGGGTAACGGCGGCATGGGGCAGGTGTACCTCGGGCGGTCGGCCGGCGGTCGGCCGGTTGCGGTGAAGGTCATTCGCGCCGACCTGGCCGGGGACGCGAACTTCCGTGCACGGTTCCGGCAGGAAGTCGCAGCGGCGCGGAAGGTGAACGGCCTCTACACCGCGCTGGTGGTTGACGCGGACCTAGACGGTCAGATGCCGTGGCTGGCCACCGCTTATGTTGCCGGGCCGTCCCTGGCCGAGGCGGTGACCAGCCATGGAGAACTGCCGGCCCAGACGGTGCTGGCGCTGGCGGCGGGTCTAGCAGAAGGGCTGCATGCCATCCATGCCGCGGGCGTGGTCCACCGGGACCTGAAGCCCTCGAACGTGCTGCTGGCGGATGACGGCCCGCGGGTCATCGACTTCGGGATCTCCCGCGCCGCCGAGGCGAGCGCACTGACCCATACCGGGGAGGTGGTGGGCTCGCCCGGATTCATGTCACCGGAGCAGGCCGAAGGACGGGAGATCGGACCACCAAGCGACATCTTCAGCCTGGGCGCGGTGCTCACCTTTGCCGCCACGGGAGAGGGCCCGTTCGGCACCGGGCCGACCTACGCTCTGATCTACCGAGTCGTCCACGGGCAGCCCAGCCTTGATCTCCTGCCGACCCTGGTGCGGCCCCTGATCGAGCGCTGCCTGGCGAAGGATCCCGCTGACCGGCCAACCGCCGGCGAACTCCTGGCACATCTGAGCAGGACGGACCTGACAGCCGACTGGCTTCCCGAGCGGATCGTCCGGGACCTGCCCCGGTACGCCGTGAGTGATTACTCAGATTCGGGCGGAGCCGCGGCTACCGGAGGTTCACCGGCGCAGGGCGGAAGCGGGAACAGCCCGGCACGCGATGTCCCCTACGCACCGAGGACGGTTACCGCGGCCGCCGCATCGCCCGGGCCCGGGCAGACCTCCGGCCCGCCGCTGCCAGGCGGTGTGACACGGGACCGGCAACGCGGTGGCCGCAGGCGCCTGGCCCTGGCATCGGTCGCAGTTGTCCTGGCGGCATCCGCCGTGACCGCCTACGCCCTGGTCGGCAGCCCGGCGGCCGGGCACGCCGCCGCATCGCAGGCGGCAACATCACGGGGCGTTAGCACGTCTCCCGACCAGTCGCCATCCGTGCCGATGTCCAGGTCGGTAGGGGCCACGGCGGGCGGCCCGCCGCCGCAGGGCGGCCCGGCGTCGCAGGGCGGCCCGGCGTCGCAGGGCGGCCCGGCGTCGCAGGGCGGCCCGGCGTCGCAGGGCGGCTCGGGCGATGGCCCGAGTACCCAGGACATCTCCACCCCGACAGTCCTGGCCAGCGTTTCCTCCGCCTATGCGACGCTGGACGGCTACGTGTTCGTGACCTACCAGGACGGCACGGACGGCAACGCTGCGGTGAGCGGCCAGGTCACCAACGCGGTCAGTGGCGAGGTGGCCAGGCTGTACGCTCAGCAGTTTCCCTTCACCAGCCCGCTGGCTCCAGCCGACTCGGCCGCTCTGGACCCATCGGGCACGACCGCCCAGTACTCGTTCCAGGTGACGCCGACGCTAGCCACCCGCTACACGGTCGAGGTGTTCCGCAACAGCACCGCGACGACGCCGCTCGCGACCTCGGCCATCAGCACCGTCTACGTGGCCCAGAACAAGGGCAACACCAAGACAACGGACTGCTCAGGCTCGCAATGCCAGGTCACAGACACAGCGACTGTTCTGGTCCCGGCCTCTGCGCTGAGCACTCAGATGGCCGAGCACGTGTACACCTACTTCGGCATCAGCTACGCGGCATCTGGGACGGCCTCGATGCCCATGACGCTGCAACTGGGAGCCGGCGACCCCGTCGTCGGCAGTCCCCAGCAGGTCTCCGCCGACGAATACCAGTTCACCCTGACCTTCTTGTACTCGACGAATAAGGAGTCCTACGCAGCTTCCTGGCACAACTGCACGGTGAGCATGGAGGCACAGGACGGGATCGGGCTTCCCGGCGGCGGCGATTACGGCTGCGGCAGCCCGACCATTCCGGAGACAGAGGCCTACATCGGCTAGGCCCTTGACGTGATGGACCTGGTCGGCCCTCGAGCCCGTTGCTCGCCCCCGGTGAGCTGAAGCTCACCTTCCAGGGTCCGCCCAACGAGCGAGCGTAGCCGACTATGGCTGACCCATAGATGCTCAGGTGATTTCGCTTGATGTGCGCCCAGCCTCGCCTAACTGCAGATGTCATTGCGGATCACGCTTGGATGAGGTGTTCCATGGCAGGGAGACGGCCACCAGGTGGAGCGCGCTCGGATGACGAGCTATGCCAAATGCGCACCGTGGTCCGGCTGCTGGACAGCCTGCGGAAGGCGGGCGCGCACAAGCAGGTCGCCGCGCTGGCCAGCCGGGTTGGGAGGCCCAGTGCGCGGCGGCTTCCTTATACAGCCGGGCGGCCGACCCGGCGGTGCCTGTCAGTACCCGGCGGATTACTACGCCGGGGAGACGACATGGAACCAGAATCCGCCGCCGCAGGGCAAGGGGGTCACCAGCGGCGGGATCATGGACGGCAACAACCTCAACGACAATTGTTTCTGCTGGCCGTATCCCGACTGCTGCGGCAGCGGAGTTCAGATCCCCGGGTACCAGGTCGCGATCATGCAGGCGACCGCCGCCGACAACGGCGGATCGGAGACCTGGCGCAACTACCCAGACGTGGCGATGGCCGCGCAGAACATCGAGATCCTATTCGGCGGCGTCCAGGGGACGTTCTGGGGTACCAGCGCCGCCGCCCCGCTGTGGGCAGGGTTCATCGCGCTGGTCAACCAGCTGATCAAGCATAGCGACCCAGGCGCCGGGCTGGCCGGCTTCATCAACCCCACGCTGTATGACATCGGGCTGACCCGGGGCACGGCGGTTGACCTGTACTCAGCCTGCTTCAACGACATCGCCGATGGCGTGTCGAACGCGGACGGCTGGCCCGGCACCCAGCCGAACCCGAACGGTTTGGGCGGCATCATCTATCTTAACCTGGGCTTCACCAGCGTTCCCGGATACGACCTGTGCACCGGCCTGGGCTCGCCGAAGCCCGCGCTGATCACGCAGCTGGCGTTGCCGGCTCCGGCGGACGTCGTGTTTAGCGAGATCCGCTTCATCATCGGCACCGGCGACGATAACCTGCGCGGGAACGGAGACTTCGGGACGGGCTGCGCGGGCAGCGGCTGCACCGCCGACGTGTTCTGGCCGGGCGGCGGGATGTCGACCTTCACCCTCAAGCCG
The DNA here is from genome assembly GCA_963758795.1 of uncultured Actinomycetes bacterium. Lineage (GTDB taxonomy): Bacteria > Actinomycetota > Actinomycetes > Streptosporangiales > Streptosporangiaceae > Palsa-504. Next base: position 47,109 of record CAVWXG010000012.1, on the reverse strand, counting down.
CCGAATACGTCTGAGGGGTGGGAGAACTGGACGAGCACCGGGCCGATCGACTTTCCCATCCCGGCGACCGACAGCACCGGCAACCCGGTGCCGGTTCTCAACGCATCCCAGGGCATCGAGGGCGTCCGGATCAACATGCAGGAGGGCAACTACACGTTCCCGTGCACCGCGACAACTGGGATATCGCCAGCCTGAACGTGAGCCTGGTGGCGCCGACACTGGTCGTGAAGCCGCTGTGCCAGCTGAACCTGGAGGGGACATCACAGCTCCAGGACGGGAGCACCGGGCTGGTCCGGCTCAGCGAAAGCCAGGGTTCCAGCGGTAACGGGCCGAGCTCGCCGGTCTACCCGACCGGCGCCGATTCCGGCTGCCCGTAGGGTACGGCCCTGCCGTCAGGCCGCCGGAGGCGAGGAGGGACCCGTGAGCGTGCTGCTGCTGGCGTGCCGCATCGCGCTGGCCGGGACCTTCCTGTCGCCGGGTCGGCGAAGCTGGCCGATCTCCCCGGTGCCCGCGCCGCCGCCCTCGGCATGCGAGTGCCGCGGTCACTGGCCGGCGTGGGGATTCCCGCGCTCGCCGGGTTCGAGGTGGCTGTCGGGTTGGGGCTAATTCCGACGCGATCCGCTCGGTACGCCGCGGTTGCGGCAGCCTTCGCGATCCTTGGATTGACGGCGCTCGTGGCAACTGCGATTGTCCGCGGGCTGCGGCCGGAATGCCACTGCTTCGGGAGCTTGGGGGCAGGCCGGATCGGGGGCGGGACCCTGATCAGGAACGCGGTGATCTTCGCGGCGGCGGCGTTTGTGGCGATCGGCGGGTGGGAACTTCCGGACGCGACGCCGCCTGGATGGATCACGGGATTCGCCGCGGTGCTGCTCCTGACCGCCGTCACGGCAGGACTGACGCGATCGAACGCGCGCTTGCGCGCCCAGCGTGACGTGGCCGTCGCACGGCTCGGTGCGCTCGGCGCCGGGGTTGAGCCGACGGATCCCGCGAACGCGCATGAGCGCGCTGGCCCGGGCCCGTTCAGCGGGGGTGGCGTGCCTGCGGGCGGTGCGGGCCTGGAAATCGGCAGCGCGGCACCGGATTTCCTGCTGGAAGACATTGCCGGAGGCACCATCTCACTCCAAGACGTTCTGTCGCCGGGGAACCGGACGATGCTCACGTTTGTTCACATGCGCTGCGGGGAGTGCGCGCGGCTGATGCCCGACCTGGCCGCATGGCAGCGGAGACATGCAGCGGGGCTGACGATCGCGGTGGTCGCCGCCGGCGAACGGAGCGCCGCGGTCGCGAAGGCCATGCAGCACGAACTCGAACGCGTCGGACATGATCGGGAGCGGGCCGTATTTGCAGCATTCGGCGCGGTGCGCACACCAGCAGCGGTGTTGCTTGATCCGGATGGGACGGTCGTCTCGCCTATCACTTATGGCACGGCTGGGATCTCCTCGCTGGTCGCGGGACTGTCGGGCAGACGGTTCGCGGCTAGAGCTGGCAATACGATTGAGCCGAGTCCCCGAAACGGTCATCGGGCTGAGGCTCAGCCGCTGCAAGCGATCCAACGGCCGCTCCTGTCCGCAGAGCAGATCGTCCTGCGTACGGTTGATGGTCGGACGCTCCCCGTCGCTCGGCGCACGCGGAACTCCCACTGCGGTTCTCACCCGGTCCGGTCGCCCGGTGGCGCCTGCGATCTCCGGTGCCACACGGATCCTGGCGCTGGCACGCGGCGAGACCCCGGTGCCTGACGATTGCGGGTGTGGGCGCCGGTGAGGCGCCTAACCGGGTGTTCTGGCCACCGGGAAGGTCCTTCGCCTTCCTCATCGCCGCGATGCCGTGCAGCTTGGGCATCGGCGGGGTCCTCGCGGCTGTCGCGCACTGAACCGCGGTGGCCGCGGCTAGGGTGGTCCGTCCGGGAAGGTCAGGACGGTCTTGATGTCCTCGGGCTGGCGGGTGTAGGCATCGGCCCACCGGCCGATGGGCACCTGGCGGGTGATGAGGCCGGCGAGCCAGTCCGGATCGGCCTGGGCGAGGGCTTTGGCGGCGAGTTCGTAGTGGCTGCGGTTGGCGTTGACGGAGCCGAACAAGACGGAGTTCTGCAGGACCATGTTGCGGTTGAGGACCCCGGGGTCGACACTGGACTCCTGTCCCGCCGCGGAGACGCCGGTCAGGCAGATGATTCGCTGCCGGACGTGCTGAGGGCCAGCCTCGAGCAGCATCTGCACGAAGCCGGTGCACTCGATGACGATGTCGGCTTCGGCGGCCGCCTGGCTCAGCTCGCCGCCCTGGAAGTAGGTGGCCCCGAGCCTGCGGACCATCTCCGGCTTGCGGCCTTCGGTGACTAGGTCGAGCACGTAGGTGTCGTAGCCGCGCTGAACCGATAGCAGGGCAGCGAGCAGCCCGATGGGCCCGGCGCCGGTAACGAGTACCCGGGCGGGGGCCCAGGTGGACCTGCGGCCGATCTTCTCGATGTGGTCCCAGGCCTTGGCCACGACGGTGGCCGGTTCGAGCAGCACGCCGAGGGTGCCGAGGGCGGGATCCACCGCGACCAGGTAGTCGGGGTGGATGCGGTAGCGCTCGGAGGCGTAGCCGTGCCGGGCCTTGATGCCCCGCTCGGTGTACTGGCCGTTGGTGCACATGTCCCAGTCGCCGACCGCGCAGGCCGGGCAGGGGACGGGGTCGGGCAGGCGGACGATGCCGACGACCAGGTCTCCTGGGGCGAATCCGGTACCCGGTGCGGCCTCGGCCACCCGGCCCAGCGATTCGTGCCCGATGATGAGCCGATCCTGGCCTGGCGGTGCCCACCCGTAGTCGCCGTTGATGATCTCCAGGTCGGTGCCGCAGATGCCGATCGCCTGGGTCTGGACCAGGACGGGCCCGTTGTCCGGCGGTGGCCCCGGCATGTCGGTGAGCGCGACCGAGCCTGGCTGCCCGGGGATGACGGTGATGGCGCGCATGACCTCACTCTAGCGACTGAGGATCACCCGCACCGTCTAACCCGCTGCGCGAAACGCCAGGAAGCCGACGGCACAAACCGCCATCGGCTCTAAAGGCATGCCCGGCTGAGGTCCGATTTTCGGACCAGATGATCAAGTGAAACTCGTTGAGAAAACATGAGTTCGATCCTGTCCCTGACCACCACATCCATGCTCCGCTGACCTGCGGCAATGCCAGTCACCGGCTCCTGTGGTCGGCGATCGGGATGACCGCCATAGCCCGCGGGGGCATGCCCAGCAGATTGTCCGGGCCTGGCAGAGCAGCTTGCCCGAAGGCGGTCACGCTTGCCATCCTGCGACATCACACCTGAGCGGACTTCGCGTCGGCTTCGATCGCGGCGGTGTCGGCCTTCAACTGCCTGGCCTCTATCTTCCGTGCCTTCTTCATCGCCCGCTCGATCTCCGCCCCGCTATCCGACACCGCGACTACCACCAGGCCCGCCTGGCCGACATCCAGGTGCTCGCCGAGCTCCTTCAGATCCTTGCGGCTCATCCCGGCCGCTGCGTGACCGGCCACCGCGCCCAGCACCGCGCCGCCCCCGGTCGCGACTGCGACCAGGCCCCCGCCGATCGCGGCGAACGGGAACAGGGCCACCACCAAGCCGGTGGCCAGCCCCGCCCCGCCGCCGAGCACGCCGCCGGCCCGGGTCGGCGTCTCGTGTTTCTTCGTGATCTTGACCTTTCCGTCGGCCCGGCGCTCGATGACCGCGGCGTCATAGGCGTCGATCAAGCCCGCCTTGGTATGCAGCTCCTTGACCGCCTCATAATCGGCGTCCGCGCCGGCGGTGTTGTCATACACCGCGACATACGCCACGAACGTGTCAACTGCCATCGTCATACCTCCAGTACCCGCCAGACGGGTCGGTCGCGCTACCGATGCAGGGGACTGCCACCCGGCAGCCACCCCGGCCGATGACCCCTCGCTGCCACGGCATTGCGGACCACCCGCCAGGTAGCCATGGCCAGCCATTAGTAACCACGACACTACCGCTAACCCGCCGCAGCCAGATCGTTCGTAACGGGTGACCAGGGATTCCAGCGCATCAGCAGCGGACCTACGGATCAGTCCGCGCATATTCCGGACAATGGTCGTCCCGCAGCCCGCGAACGACGTGTCGAAGGCCCGGGCCGCCGTGTCGTCTACGGTCTGGTGGCGAACACCTCGGCGCCCTGGTCCCGCCATCATCACCGAGCTGCCCAGGCACGCCCGCCGCGCCTTGCACCTAATGCATGCCGACCTGACCGCCACCGTAGCTGGCTCCTGCCCGTGCCGGGTCACCTGGCTGTACGGACGGCGGCTTTCGCCTCGTGATGGTCGGGCGACTTACCGGGTTGCTGGAGTGTACCGCCGGGCCAGATTCCGGTTGCCTTACGCGTCCACTCGGCGGCGCCGCGGTCGACAGCCGCCTTGACCAGCGCGTATATCGCGCCATGCAGAACTGCGGCGAGCAGGATTTCCCCCCAGTCCCGCTCTGAATCCATCGTCGAAGGCACGTCAGATCCCCGGCCGACGACCTTCCAGACCCTTTTGAAGATCAGCCCGGAAAGCACGCCGCCGACGATTCCGGCCACGATAGCCACCGGCTTGTACAGCAACTTGAGCATCGCCGCCTCCACCCACGTGATAACCGCCCGCGGCCATCCCCGGATCTAGCGTTTGCCGGCTTCAGTGCCTGCCGCCCGCGGTGAAGCACCTTCATGCCCTGGACTTGGCCTTGCGCGTTGTACCAGGCGACCGCGCGCCGCACCGGTTGCGCTTGGTTGTTCTTGGTCACGCTGGCCAGCGCGTACGTCCCGATGACACCGGTAATGACTGTTGCCTGGAAGCGGCGGTCGTGCAGGAAGATGTGCGTTATCACCGCGAGCCAGATCCCGTACCTGGCCATGCGATCGGGGCGGCTAGGCCGCGCGGGCCCGGGCTCAGCCGGGCCTCCTGGCGCCCCCCAAGCCTGACCAGGCGCCGTCTCCGCCGTCATGCTGCACTCCTTCGTCCGCAATTTCCTGACCGCGACCCGGAAGGACCGCCCCTTTTGTGTGAATCATCGCACGGTGGGTCCCCGGTCTGGTAGGCCCAGCAGTCCTGATATCCGGGGCGTCGCTCGGCTGCCGTGCCAGGTGGTAGCGGCGGGCGGCACCTAGACGCCAGACCCAGCTGAGCGGGCGGCAGATGCGGACCCCCGGCGAAGCCGATCACGTGACCAGGGCGCAGGCGGCTTGACGCGATGCGCCGGGCTGGACGACGGAGCGCAAGGAAGCCAACTGCCGGCACCCAGCTGTCTCACGCGTGAGCCGGGTTGATCTGCGTGCCCTAGCGGTGCGGCTCGTGCACAGGATCCGCACCCCCGCACAGCCCGACACCAACGCCGCCACCAGCTCCCGGCACGCCTCGAGCAGATGCTCGCAATTATCGAGCATCAACAGCAGCCGCCGTCCCCGCAGGTAAGCCAGCAGCACGTCCTGGATGCCGTCGTCAGGCCGCTCATGCACGCCCAGCGAGCGAGCCAGCGCGTACGGCAGAAGATCAGGACCATCCAGCCCGGCCAGCTCGACCAGCCACACGCCCTGCGGGAAAAATGCCCCAGCTTATGAGCCGCTCGCAACGCGAGCCCGGCTCTTGCCGATCCCGCCCCGGCCGGTCAGCGTTACCACCCGCGTAGCTGGCAGCAGCCTCTTAGTCTCCGCCAGCTCGCGAGCCCCCTACGAAGCTGGTCAGCTCCACCGGCACATTGCCCTGAGCCGGACGGCCTCAGGAGGGAGCGGGCGTGCAGTCGGCCCGGGCGATGACCATGGCGCCGACTAGCTGCTGTGATGAGCGGTCGCGCGGTTGGCGGGACCGGCGGAAGGCCGCAGCTAGGTGACGAGGTAGTAAATGCTGTTCCCGGCCAGCCAGAAGCCGAGTACGAAGGACACGATGATGATGACCTGGTCGGTGTGGGTGTCGATCCAGTGCCGCAGCCGGGCCAGGAACGCCTGGGCTGGCTCGGGGCGGAAGCCGGCGTAGATCTCCATGGCCAGGAACGCGGATGTGGCGATGACGCAGAACAGGGCGAGCGCAAGGTAACTCTGCCAGGACGAGACCTTGGCCTCGACGATGACCGTGACGCCAGCCGCGACCAGTGCCCAGGGCTGGGTGAGCGGGCCGAGCCCGACGGCGTACCACGGCGTCATGTTGTCGATGCCCGTCTGCCACTTGGGGGGCTTTTTCGGTGGTTTGGGCTTGCCCAGCTTCCGGTACTGCCGGAGGGCGATCACGGTCAGCCCGACGCCGATGGCGAGCTTGGCCGCGAGGGCGGCCAGCGAGGGGGCCGTGCTGGGTTTCGGGGGGTTGTTGCCGGTGACGAACACCGTGAACGCGATCACGATCGCCAGCGACAGCAGCCAGCCGAAGATGAACGCGGCTCCTTTCCGCACGCCGCCCTTGGACGCGAGAACAAGGATGAACGCGGTGAGCGGAATGGGTTCGAGGGTGATCACCAGGCCGATGAGGACGAGGTTCAGGACGATCATGTGCATTTCGATCTGCTGGCCGCAGCGACAGGGCGGAGCGCCTTCACCGCGGGCAAGAGCCGGTGCGGGCTACGCGTCACCAGCGTGGCTGGCAGCCTTCGGCGGCGGCTGGTGCCGGGCTCGCGGCCGCCTGCGGATGCACTGCTCATTGAGCGGCCTGGTCCGTGCGGCGCTTGCTGAATCTCATCCTGTTTCTCCTTGCTGAGCGGGGTCTTGATGACCGTGCTCCGAACCTTGATAGACCTCCGGGCATCCGCACATCCGATTGCTGGCCACCGGCAACAACCCGCCCAAGCCGAGCACGGCGCCGTCCCTGGCCGCGCTGGCGGTCAAGACCGCGCTCGGCGCCGTCCTGGTGATGATCGCGGTCCGGCGCATCCGGGCCAGGGGACGGCCCAGGCCGCCGAAGAAGCCGCCCAAGTGGCAGGAACACGTGGACAACATGTCCCCGTGGTTCGCCATGGGCCTGGCCCCCACGCTGCAGCCCTGAATGCTGATCGGCGCGGGCGCAGCCACCGTAGTGGAGGCCAAGCTGTCCAGCTGGGAGAGCTACCTCGCGCTGGTCTTGTTCTGCGTCCTGGCCTCCGCGTCCTACCTGTCCCTGGAGATCTACGCCGTGGTCAAGCCAGGCCAGAGCCAGGTGCTGCTGGCCCGGTTCCGGACCTGGCTCGACACCCACACCGACCAGGTCATCATCATCGGGAGCCTGCTCCTCGGATTCTGGCTCATCGCCAACAGCATCTACCTGATCACCACCTGAGACTGGCTAGAGCAGCGAATATTCGGCAGGACTGTCCGTTTGCCGACGGTCCGGCTGTCCGCTGCTTGAGTCACTTCGTGTAACGCAGAGGCTGGTGCGCTAGGCAGCTCAAACGCGCCTGGTGTTACGGGCGGCCGTGCCCGGGCTCGAGGATGCCGCTGTCCCGGCGGATTCGGCTGGCGGCCCGGGAATGGCTGTGACGTATCCAGATCGCCACATCAAGGATCCGCAGTACGCTGACCGAGGCGGCTGGAGGTGGCCGCAGCGCCTCTATCTCCACGCGTGCGGCGGGGTCTTGAAGAAACGTGCGCAATGCCTCCCATGTCCAGCCGGGCACACCGACCGCTCCAATGACGACCTTGTCGCTCACCGGGCACAGCCTGGGCCGCTTGCGCGCGAGCAGCTTGGACGCGGTGGCGGTGCCGACGCCGGGCATCTGCAGCAGCGCATCCCACAGCGGATCCACCGCCGCCAAGTCCTCATCGGATGCCTCCCACAGGTCGATATCGCTGCGGATGGCGGACAGCAGCCCGGCCACCATCGCGGCACTGGTGTCCAGCAGCTGCCGGACCGCCGCTGGCCGCCAGGTGATATCCAGGAGCGAGACGGCCAGCAGATCGCTGGCGGTCACCGCGTCGCGGGGGTTGCTGCCCAGGCAGGTGAATGACAGCCCCGCGAAATCCTCCTCCGGACTGAAGTAGGCGGCCACCGCTCTGGCCAGCTCTGGGACGCGCAAGCTGTGCCGCAGCTGGCGGACAGCGCCCGGAACGGCATCATTGACAGGCAAAGTCATGGCCCATTATGGCGCCCGCCGAGCATCCCGGGCATACGTCGGCCGCCGCGGCGACCGGCAACCGCCTCTGGTAACCCGCGTGCACGAAAGCACGCGGAACCGTCCGCCGGGTACATCCGGGACACAACATAGCCGTTACTGCCGGTGCCGCGCTGAATGAGCTGATCGGGCGCAGAGCATGGCTGATGCGCTGACGGAAACCCGATTCTGCTGAATAGCGGGCGCCGAATACTCGGATAGTGTTGCAACGTTCGGCATGCTCATTCGTCGTTGCGATCCGCGATACATCATCCGCCAGTCTGTGGCCGTGCCTTCTGGTAGCGCCCGGACCGCCCACCCTGACAGCAACAGGCAGCAGACAGCAGCTATTTAATTCCCAGGATCAAGTGCAGAAACTCCACCAAAGCAGTGAGTGCGGCCGCTCCAGCGACTCCCAATAGCACACCTGAGATAAGAGTGTATAGGTTGTCCGCTGCCGCGGCAGCGTGATCAGTACCGATCAGCTCCTGCGCCTGGCTTGTTCCCTCTCCTATAAATTCGAAGGTACCAACGGGGATGGTCTCTTCCCACGTCGCCTCACTCGAGGTACTGCTCAATGGCGGCGAAGACCAATCGTAAGCACTCGCCTGCGGCACATCGTACCTGACAGAAAGATAAAAAGGCAGATTACTCGGACCATTGGAACCCTTCGTCTCACGGGACCCTATGTTTACATTCGGAAGTTCAACGAGCGCCATTGTGTTATTTTCTGCGAACCCGAATGATGGGTCCGAGATGATTGCACTCGATGTTGTTGCATAAGGAAGGTCTGACCCGGAAAGTTCTATCACCGTTTCGTCACCATCCGCACTGCTCGGAGGCTCGCAGGTAGTAGGCGCCTGACATTGCATCAGGGCAATGTCACTACCCGGCAACCTATATCTCCTCCGTTCCGTGCAGCATGCGGATTATCGCGGCCGGTTCTGCGGTCGTCTTCCTGCGATCGACGCGCTACACGTGCTGACCGTAGGAGCTGCGATGTCCTCCATGCTCAAGCCGCTGTCGCCAGACCAGCTGGCAGTATGTTTATGCATCGAGGGACCTTGGAGTAAACGTCCGCTTCTGCCGCGTACCGGGCGGCCACAGCTGATGGTGCGGCGGCCCGGCTGTAGATTTCGCATCATTGGACGCGCAGTGGCTCCCAGTACACCTCGATCCGGTGGTTGTCCGGGTCAAGGCATTTGAACGCCACGTAGGCTGCTTCGTCGTTCCGTTCCACGATCGTGATGCCATCAGCCTCCATGCGGTCCATCAGCGCGCGCACGTCAGCTGGCTCTGCGGCCCTGAAGCCGACATGCAGGAACGCTGGCGATGGCTCGACCTGCTCAACCGGGTGCAGAGCCAGGTCGAACCCGTCCGTGTTGCGGATGATGACAGTGCCGTCTTCATACGCCTGAGCAGTGGCCGGGTCAAAGCCGAAATAGGCCGAATAGAACTGCTGGCTGCGCCGTAGGCCGCGAACCGGCAGCCCGAGATGGTTGAGGTGCATGACCGCAGCGTTGCTTACCCTCATGGATAACGACAAGTGATGAGCTTCTCTGGGCACCAACCGGACCATCAGCTGGTCCCACACCGGTTCACTCTCATGCCGCGGACGGTACGATTCCCGGTTCCGTGACTGAACATTCACGTATCGTGAGGTGGTCCTCTGTTGTCCGTAAGAGGCGGGGCTGAGGCTGCAGGGTCCTCCTGGCTGGGGGTTCATCGCGGCAGCTGGAGGTTCATCTGGGCAGACGTCGTCGGACCCTGCTGGCGGCCGCTGGTTCGGTTATGTCGCCCTTGCCAGGCATCACTTCCCGCGATCTCACGTCCCGGGGATTGCCTGGCGGCATGATCTTCCCGCAGGCTGGATACCTGGCCGGGCAAAGCCAGCCGGCCCTTGGCTGTCGGGAAGGGGAGGGAGCATGACGCGTATCGTCGCGCTGCCGGGAGGGCGGAGCGCAAGCTATGAGGTTATCGGGACCGGCAGGCCAGCGCTGATGTTCGCCGGAGGTCCCGGATTCTCAGCCGCCTACATGAGCGGTGATGCGGGACTGTTGTCGGACGTGCTGTGTTCCTACCTGATCGATCCTCACGGTTCAGGCTCATCCACGCCCCCGGTTAGTCCCGCCGGATACTCCCCCGAAGGGCACGCCCGGTTCTACGAGGAGGTGCGCCAGGCGCTGGCGCTGCCAGAGGTCGTAGTGCTGGGCCACTCTTTCGGGGCGACCACGGCCCTGACTTACGCCGCGCTGTACCCGCAGAGCACGGCGAGCTGCGTGGCCGTTGCGGCCTTCGGTATCGGGCCCGACGCCGATGCTCAAGACGGACGTGACGCCGAGGCCGAGGCCGAGGCCGAGGCCCTGCTAGCGCGGCACGCCAGCTCGCCGTGGTATGCCGAAGCGCGGCCCGTCATGGACTCCTGGACCGAGCGCCTGCTCGCCGCCACTGATGCGGCCGAAATGGAACAGATGATGGCCACCGTCCTGCCCTTCTACCTCGCCGAACCAGATAAGCCCGAGGTGGCGGCACGGCTCGCCGAGATGAGCCGGGTCATAAGGGCAGACCTGGCCGCCGGCAAAGCCTGGGAGGGCGGCCTGTACCAGTCCGTTGACCTGCGTCCGCTGCTGGGCCGCATCATCAGCCCGACCCTGATCGTGGCCGGCGAGCTCGACTTCATCTGCGGTCCCGCCCAGGCCCAGCCGATTGCCGCCGCCGTCACCGGATCCCAGCTCGTCATGCTCGCGGGCTGCGGCCACATACCCAGCATCGAGGCACCCCAGGAGTACCGCCAGGCCGTCGCTAATTTCCTCCGCCGCTAATCCGCACGGCAATTTTCGCTCACTTTCAGCACATCTCGAATTTCCGTCGCAATAGCACACTTACCTGCACTCTCATGCCGCGGACCGAGCGAGCGTGAGCGGGTATGGCAGGGGCGGCAGGCAAGCGGTGGGCTTACGCCGGTGCTGAGTCGTAGTACTGGACAAGGCAGAACTCATGGTTCTCTGGGTCGTACATGACCATGACGATGCCATCGCCGTAGTCGTGCCGCTCACCTGACCAGCTGCCCCCGAGGTCCTCCACCTGCTGGCGCGCCGCGCCGATGTCATCGACCTGGATATCGAGGTGGATGCGGACCTTAGTGGTTTTCGGTTCCGGCACCCGCTGGAAGGTCAGCCGCGGCTGGTGATCCAGGCGTGACCCGACGGTGGCCCATCCGGCGTCGTCGCCGTGTTCGCCGGTGACCGTGATGTCCAGCAGAGCGCTCCAGAAGGACGCCAGCCGGGCGGGGTCCGCGCAGTCGATCGTGATTCCGGCCAAGCGGTTCGCCATGTACGTATCTTGCATCGCGCGCCGCTGCTCGCCTGCCTGAGCCTGGATCAGCGGCACGCCTGGAACAACCCGCTCTTCTGGCCGCTGTCCGCGCCAGCTCCAGCGTGATGTAGATGTGTCGCGGCAGGTACCGGCTCGACGAAGCTCGGCCGACGGCTCACGGGGCCTCCAGCAGACCCGTCACACTGGCCCAACGAAGGCATGCCTCGACGTTTCGTCCATCGGCAGCATGACGCTGAGCGACGGGGAATGCCGGTGAAGCCTTCCGCACCCGCGCCAGTCGGTCGGGGGCAGGTACCCGTCCGCCGGCCGGGCCGTGGCGGCGCGGACGGCTCATCCGGCGGCCCCGGCGGGAGCGGGGAGCCGGGAGATCGCCGGGACGCCGACGGTCCTGCGACCTGGCCAGGTGGGTAGCCCGAGCCACCTCGCGGTCGCCCGCGCTCGCGGTGGTCTCGGACAGCTCTACGCCGCAGCCCGGGCGCGCCCGCGACGCTGATCTCGCGGACCGGGATAGCGCAGAGGAGCTCGCAGGTGGACTGGACCATGATCATGTCCTCGCGCGGCTGGCATGCGCTGCATGGCCTGGCCGGGCTGCCCGCCACGCCGGGCACCGGTATCCCACGGGCCGGCGATGTGCGCACCCGGCAATTCCGGCTCCAGGCAAGGCGGTCGCGGAGGACAGGCAGATCGCCTGCTTGCCCCCGGTTTTGCTCCGTATTTTGCTTCCCGGACGGACCGTTTCGGCGTTACTCCCTATGGCCGGGATCCGCAGCACAGGGCTGGGCTGCGCTACTTCCGGGCCGGGTACGGGGACGCGCTGGCGTGAGCCTTTGGGATCATGGGCCGGGCCGGTCTCGCATCGTATGCTCGGACCAAGGACTCGCACGCATGGGAGGAACCCGGTGACCGGCTACCGCCCTATGACCCTGGTTGACCTGGCCAGCGGCCTGGTACGGACGGCCGAGACCAAGACGCGATGGAAACTCGTGTGGGAGCTCCTCGAGGAGTACCGATGGGAACCGGAAGACGTCCAGCCGTCCTTGCTGCGGGATGAGCCACCGCCAACCGGCGACGAACGGTGGGACGCACTGCTAGCGGCCCTAGCGGAGCACCTGGCGGCACAGCACGATCTTGCCCCACCTGAGTGGGCTGAAATGAGAGTCCTGGAGCAGCCCTGGTTCCCGGCGGAACTGGAAATCCAGCGCGCCGATGCACTGGTCTGGGCACCAGCAGCATTCAGGAAGCATGGCGTCTACCTGTCTGCCGGGGACCTGGAGGCCGCGTGAGCGAGGCCGACGGTGTCCTCTTTGGCCGGGCAGAGCTTGAGCGGGCGTTCACCGCGCTGGGTGAGCGCCTCGTTCGCAGAGGCGTCGTGGCGGACATATTCATTGTGGGCGGCGCCGCCATGGCCCTGGTCACGACGCTGAGCGCGTCACCCGCGATGTCGATGCGATGTTCAAGCCGCATGGAATCGTCCACGAAGAGGCCATCCGGGTCGCGACGGACCTCGGACTCCCCCGCTGGTGGCTCAACGAGCAGGCAAGTACCTATATCTCCGGCAAGGAGGACGCTGACAAGCGCCGCGTATTCGATCATCCCGGGCTGCGCGTCATGGCCGCCTCACCACGTCACATCTTCGCGATGAAGGCCCGCGCGGCCAGAACGCGCGACATCGATGATCTTCGCCTGCTCGCCGGCATCGTCGGAGTCGAATCAGCCGACGCCGCCCTGCAGATATGCGCGAACTTCTACCCAGATAAACCCGTATCCCCGAGATCAGCCGCCGTGCTCCGCGAACTATTCGGCTGACCACTCCAGCTTCGTTCGCCTGCGCCCCGATACTCCCGGGCTGAACCGGAGGCTCAGACGGCCCGGCAGCATAGCCAGCATGGGCTCTTAATCGCCGCTGGCAGATCGCTCCTATAACGCCAAGCGCGTCATCGTTATCTACCACGGCAACAGGAAATCGACAGGTGAGGAACCCCAGTTACGCAGGGTGACCGCCGTAGAAATGCGACTCAATTCGTCGGCGTACAGGTAGAGCAGCCGTCTTGTAAACAACCCTTCTGGTGGCATCCGGTGGGCAGCTGAGCTGCTAAGACGCTGATAGCAGGAAGTACCTGTGCATGTTTTTGGGCACGTATCCGGCCAGGCTGGGTGCTAGTACGTCGGCTCGTCCGGCCGGATGGCCTCGGTAGGCCGAAGTATCACGCGGGCCGTTCCTCGCTCTGCACTATCAGGCAAGCAGGAACGGAGAACCCGATGCCCATCATGACCAGACCCCGGGCAGGGGAGCATGAGCAGTCGAAGCACCAGCAGTCTTGGCACCCCGTCTCGGAGTCCGGGATTCCGGCGGTGTCCTTCGCTGCCGCCTGGCGCGGCAGTACCGCCAGCACCTACCGCGTCGGCAGCGAGCAGAGCGCCTTCACTGCGCTGCAGCGTGCCCGTGCCGGCGCCCCTGTGGCGCACGCCGGCGCGGCTGCTGCTCTCGTTGCCGCCCGCCAGCGGCCGCCGGTCGTCATCGTTCCGGCTCACACCCAGGAACTGTCGCGATGAGCGGCGCGCCCAGCCAGCCTGCAACGGCTATGGCGTCGATGCAAGGGGTCATGGCGTGGATAGGCGGCCACGCGAGCGCGTTGAAGTCCACCGTCGCCGCCGTGGTGGCAAACCAGCCGGAACCGGCGCGGAACGTGCTGGCCTACACCGGCGTCTTGCTCGTCCTGGCGTGGGTACTGGCCAAGTTCGTGGGAAAGCGCGTCAAGAAAGCGAAAAAGTGACCGCGGGACACCATTGCCGGCTGGGCGGCTGCTGTCTTCATCACCCGGCGGGCAGTCAGGTGACCGCGCGGCATCGCAGCAGTCGCGCGCAACATCGCCGACTTTGAGTCCACGGGCGCCCGCGCTTTCAGGTTTCGTCACATCATCGTCTAACCCGTCATAAGGAAACCAAGGATCATGATCGAATCAGCCCGTACGCCTGCCGTCATCACGCAGAAGGTGCCTGGCCACTGCGCTGGCGGCGCCCCCTGGCAGCAGTATCACTGCCTGCATCCAAGTAGCAGCGTGGCCGTCGACCACGCCGGCTACATTACTGGCGAGTACCTGATCCCGGTCCTGCTGGCGGTGCTCGTCCTCTGGGCGCTCAGCCGCCTCGTCCGCCGGACCCGGTCAGGCAAGACCGCCACCGCCGCGCCGGGTACGCAAGCCTGGCCAGGCGACCAGATAGCTGAGCTAGGCCCTGCCGCAGGGCAGTGAGGCTTGCCGCGTGGCACTGCAGGCGCGGGCAAGCTCGGGGGCGTGGCGGACGCGACGTTCGGCGGGCAGGCCAGAACCTGGGCGCCACCGGAGCAGACATCGCCGACCTCGGCGAGGAACACGACCACCGAGTGCTGCGCGTGTGCGGCAAGGGCACCAAGATTGTCTTGGTCCGCCCATCAGCCCCCACACTCGATTCTGCCGATGAGGGGTCGGGACAGCACTCTGGGCAGGCGAAGCTAGAGGTCGATGACGACCTTGCCGTGCACGTGCCGGCCGGCTTGAAGCTCGACCGCGGCGCGGATCTGCTCGACCGGGAAGCTTGCCGCGATGGGCACACGGAGCTGGCCCGCCGCGACCCGCGGCGAGGACCGCACCGCGGGGGTCGCAGATCAGCGCGGAGATCGCGGCGTCGATGCCGGTGCGGCGGTGAGCATCCGCTTGGGAGCGCAGAGCCGCCACGCCTCAGTTACGAGCTCGGTCATCTCATCGAGGTCGATCCGGTTGAGCCGGACCAGGACCGCCGGGTAGCTGTCGTAATGGGGCGTGATGAAAAACGCGCCCGGCTCGGACTCGAGCAGCTCGTCGCGCTCCTCCAGGCCGGCGCAGCGCACAAAGAACGCATCGGGCAGCTCGTGAATGCGGAGGAACAAGGTGCCGCGCACCCGGAAGGAGGGGAGGCGGTTATAAGGCTTCTCGACGCTTCCGGGTAGGGACAGGGCGACCCGGCGGATGTCTTCCTCGGTCACCATTTACGAATAGTACGGCAGCTTCGGCTGACGAGCAGCTCCGTCCGCTTCTGCCGCTGGGCACGTATCCGCGGGTCACCAGCACGGTTAACGCGCCCCTGTTTCACCGGGGCCAGGCCGCTAGTCCGCAGAGCCGCCTGAGGTTATTACCCAGAACTCCTTGAACGGTGTCGTGAGATACCAGGTCGTCCGGGCGCCGGCTGGCAATGAGGCGATATCGCCCGCCGTCAGCTCCAGTACTGGTCCGTCGTCGATCTCGATTCTGGCTGCGCCTTCCAGGACCAGGAGTGTCTCCCTGCCGGGCAGGGTCCACCTGACTGGCTGGGTGGCCTCGGTGAAGCGGGACAGGCCTGACTGGATCCCATCGCCGTCGCATAGCAAATGCATTTCGCCGCCGACCTCGGGATCTGGCTCCCATGCCTCAGCTGAGGACGTGGAAACGAACACGTCTGGATATGGTTCCATCCGCGCAGAGTAGCCCAGCAGACGTAACCGCGTGTCCGCCATGCCGCGTACATGCAGGTAGTTATCGATCGAACCGAAAAAGGGCCTCTGTTGTCCCAGGGCGGAGTGCTCTGGGCAGGCTCTGCGCCCACGCGAACGGCGGAACTCAGACGCTTCGGGGGCGGGGAGCGCAGGACAGGCAGCGAAGCGACAAGGCGGACAGCCAGCCGAACCCGGCTGCGATCGACATGCGCTGGAAGATGCCTGCCTTTCGGAGGAGGCGGGGGACACGCTCACCGAACGCCGCGCCGGACAGCAAGAAGCTGCCGGCCATGCTCAGGCTCGAGACAGCCGAATAGCACGCCCAGCCGTAGTCCTTGCGCCGGGCGGCGGCCAGTGCGCTTGCCAGGCCTGCGACGGGGATGCCGGCGAAGACCGGGATCGCGCAGAGGTTGTGCAGACTGCCTTCGAGACTGGGCGAGGCCGCGGCGTCAGTTCCCTGGCTGGAATCCGTTCTCGCCGGGTGCGGCGGGCGGGAAGCCGCCTGCCGGATCGGTCACGAAGATGCCGGAGCCGATCAGGCCGGCCCCCGCCGCTGCGAGCAGCGCTGGAATCAGCCGCGGCCCGGTGCTCTGGCGGGGGCACCGGGCGATGCCGCGTGCCGCGCAGGAGCAGAGCACGCCGGTCAGAACGAAGCTGGCGCGCTGGAGCCAGCCTTCACGGCCACACGCCAGCGAGCTCACGGCATGAGCGCGCCAGTCATACCCAGCCCGTTTCGCTCCGATGGCTGTGAACGCGCCCGCGAACAGCGGTCCGGCCAGGACTCCGCACGCCGTCTGCGCGCGAACCCCCGGGCTGTTGTGCTGAACTGCCGCCACACCCAGACAGTACCGCCGGATCCAGCGCTCATCCGCGAACAAGCCAAACCAGCCGGTAGCTGCTGCTCTTCGCGATCGGAAGAACCGCGCTCATGGCTCGTAGCCGCGGAGTGCTCAGCTGCGGATCAAGAGCCTGGCATGGCCTGTCTCTTCGGCCGAGACCTCACTGGGCCAGCTTGCGCGCAGCTGCCACGGGGTGGTGAAGCCGTCCGGGAACTTCAGCTGTCCTGACAGGGCCTGCTCGATGAGACGCCGGACCTCGTCTTCTTCGTGCGGTTCGGCCGCGAACAGGATCCGGACGCGCAACTCGCCGTCGTCGCCGACGGCGCTGACATGGTGCGGTGCCAGCGGGCATGGCGGCTCGTGGTCCCAGTGCCCGCACAGCGCGACCGTGACCGCCGCCCCAGGAGCCCGCACGTCCGCATGCGGCTCCATCAGCAAAACCGCCTCCTGAACAAAAGCCTGGCGCATCACACAAGTATGCAGATCGGCCGCCTGGCGAATTCACTCATCTGCCGCGGACAGGATCGGGAACTGGTTAAGCATGACCTAGCCAGCGATAGCCGACTGCTCGTTCGCTATATGGCCCGGCCCATCGCAGAGGGCGGTCCGGTTCAGGGGAGGCCGCTGACTATCTCGTCGGGGTTGGCGACGATCACGACTATCCGGTCATACGGCTGGCCGGGTCAAGGACCACGGCGGGCGCGCGTGGCAGACCGCGAAGGTCATACTGTCACCGTCCCGGGCGGTGCCCACCAGGATAACGCCCGGCAGCCCGGTTCCGGTTCTGATGTGCAGCGCCTGGATCTTCTCCGCTACCGACAGCGATACGGTAACCGACCAGTCATCGATCCGCAGACGCGCCACACGGCTCATTTTCAGCCTGCCGGCCTGTCTTGTCATCCGCCGCCCGTGCCCGCGGCCCAGGCCAGGGAATGCACCGCCCCTGGCTACCGACGTCCCGACGCAATCCTCGTCTGATTCTAACCAAGTTCACTCTCATGCCGCGTTGATGTAGACGGCGATCGATGAATTGCCTACCTGATAGGCGGCGTGTCGTTGGGCGTAGTTGGCAGCGAAGTCTTGACGTGACCGTTACCAGCGGCACGGAGTCACGCGATGCGCCCGGTCAGGCCCGCTGCCGCGCGTTCGGCGACCCGCTGGCCGGTGCCACGCTCTCGGCTGGTCCCAATCCGTCAGCGGCCTGGCCCTGCCAGAACTCGTCCGGCAGCTCGGCCACCTCGTTGCCGGACCGTTCCAGATCCGCGGCCCACGGGACACGCATGTCCTCGCCGCAGCCGTGCGAGGCCAAGCCGAGGTTCTTATCACCTCAAACATCGACGATTTCCCAGATACGGCCTTAGCTCCCTACGATATCACAGCGATCCACCCGGATGATTTCCTGCTTGACCAGCTTGACCTGTACCCAGGGGTTACTATTGGCGCCCTGCGCGCGCAGGCGGACAGCTACGTATCGCCACCTATGAGTATTGACGAACTCCTCGGGCGTCTGGCTGCTGCGGGAGTGCCGAAGTTCGCCGCCGAAGTGACGCGGTACCTTTAGCTGCACGCCTAACCAAGCGCAATGCGTGCACATCCGCACGACCGAAACGGATCATCTTCTTGTCCGAGCGTGTGACTGCTTAGCGTCGACGTTGAGCAGGTTCGCGAAAACATGACCAATATCCGGCCGACATTTCCCTTTAGGCCCTCGAGGAGGGTATTCCCCACGGACGCGAAGCAAACGTTAACCTTACAACTTGGCCACCGGGAAACAAGGATCTAATGGGAGGTGTGCGGGCGCCGCAGGTCCGGAGCCGCGTCGCCTACCCCGAGCGGCTCTCCCGCGGCCTGGTCCTGGTCAAGTGGTGGCTGCTGGCGATCCCGCAGTACGCCATCGTCGCGGTGTTCGCCGGCGGCGCCGCCTACACCGCCACCGGGGGCTCGCGGCACGCATGGCAGGCCGATGCCCTCTCCGGCGGCCTGATCGGGCTGCTGGTGTGCTTCGCGGCGATCACGCTGCTGGTTGCGGGCCGCTACCCGAAAGGGCTGTACGACTTCGTCATCGGCATGAACCGCTGGGTGCTGCGGGTCATCGCCTACGCCGCCTTGATGAGGCCATGCCCGCCCCCGCACCCGATGACCTCGCACCTGCGACGGCCGCACCGGTCAGCTGAAGGACCCTGTGGCCGCCCGGCACAAGACGTAATCATCTCTGCAGCATGTCCTGAACGGCAGCCGGCATTCAACGCCGACGAGCTCGAAAGGGACCTCAACCGCGGGTGCTGGTGATGGAGCGCCTGGACGGGCGGCCGCTGGCGGCGATAGTCCCAGCACGCCCGCCGGGGTGCGGGCCGAGCTGGCCCGGAGCCTGCTGGACTGCCTGCTCCGCCAGGTCATGCTGGAGGGGACCTTCCACGCCGACCCGCACCCGGGCAACGTCCTGCTGCTGGCCGACGGCAGGCTCGGCCTGCTGGACTTCGGGTCCGTCGGCCGCATCGACACCGGGCTGCGCACGGCGCTTCAGCGGCTGCTGCTGGCCCTGGACCGGGGCGACCCGGCCTGGCCGACGCGCTGCTGGAAGTGGTCGAGCGGCCCGGGGAACTGGACGAGCCGCGCCTGGAACGGATGCTGGGCCGGTTCTTGGCCCGGCACACCGGACCCGGGATCAACCCCGGCGTGACCATGTTCACCGACCTGTTCCCCATCGTCTCCGAGCACGGGCCGCCAGCTGGCTTCAGCGGGTCTTGCGCTGCCGCGCGCGGCCCTGCTCGAGGCCGTCGAGGATCAGGTTCAGCCCGAACTCGAACTCGTCGCCGTAGTCATACCCCGGCTGCAGGACGTGCTGGGTCGTCAGCTCGGCGAGGTGGGGGAAAGCCTGGGCGGGGAACTGCTGGAGGAAGGTCACGGCCATCTCCGCGGTTTCCTCAGGGCTGCTGAAGGGCAGGCTGAGCTCCTGCATCGCGAAGCCGTAAAGGTAGCTGTCGATGGCCGAGATCGCATGGGCCGCCAGCTCGATGGAGAAGCCGGCCCCCCGTAGGCAGCCGATGATCGCATCGTGGTGCCGGAGCGTTGCCGGGCCAGCGTTCAGCCGCGAGTCCATCAGCCCGATGGCCCAGGGGTGCCGGCGCAGCGCGTCGCGCGCGGAGGCGGCCCGGTCGCGCATGGCCGTCTTCCACTCGGCGTCCGCCAGGGGGAGCTCAACCTCGCCGAACACGAGATCGACCATGCCGTCGAGAATCTCGTCTTTGCCGGCCACATGGTAGTAGAGCGACATCGGCTCGACGTGCAGCCGGTCCGCTAGCCTGCGCATCGTCAGCGAGCCCATGCCCGCCTCGTCGGCCAGGGCGACCGCCTCGGCAAGCACGCGCTCCCGGCTCAGCGGGGCGCGCTCGCGCCCGCTCAGATCGGTACCTGGCGCCACGAGCGTCGTCCTCCACTGGCTGCTGCCTCTCGGCCCTTGACAGCCTTACATTGTAGGGCTACCTTATGCCGTAAGGTTACCTTACAAGATAAGGTAACTCGAAGGGAGCGCGCACCGCTGACCGTCAAGGCCGGGGGGCCCGTAACACCGGAACGAGGCTCAGGCCATGACCACTACGCAATCAGCTCCTTCTGGCACCAGGACCACGGCGATCGATCCGTCAGCCGGGGCAGCCCGCAGGATGCGCTGCCCCGCGCTGGTGGCGGGCACCGGGCTTCTCGCCATGGCCGTCCTGGCCCCGGCGGCCAACTTCGGCGTTATCCAGCGCCTCGTGACCCCCGGCGACGCGACCCGAACGGCCGGGCACATCCTGGCCTCCGCAGGCCTCTTCCGTCTCGCGATAGCCGCATTCGCGGCGGTGGTGATCCTTGACATCGTCGTGGCCCGGGCGCTCCTGAAGTTCTTCGAGCCGGTCCACAAGGCCCTGGCGACTCTTGCGGCCTGGCTGAGAATCAGCTACGCCGTGATCTTCGCGGTCGCCATCGGCCAGCTCATGGGCGTCCTCCCCCTGCTGAGTAACGCCCCGCACCTGACCCCGCTCAGCATCAGCCACCGGCAGACCGAGGCACTGCTGAAAATCCAGGATTTCCAGGACATCTGGAAGGTCAGCCTGATCGTGTTCGGGCTGTACCTCGTTCTCCTCGGCTACCTGGCCTGCAGGTCCGGCTACGTTCCCCGGCTTCTCGGTGTGCTGCTCGTCATCGCCGGCGGCGGCTACCTCCTCGACAGCATCGCCGGGCTGCTCAGCACCAGCTATACGGCAAGCGTCTCCAGCTTCACCTTCATCGGCGAGGCGCTGTTCATGCTCTGGCTGCTGCTCAAAGGGCGAAAGGTCGCCCTGACTGCCTAGAGCCAAGCCCGCATCCGCGCCATCGCCCGCAGTTCACCGGTGATGGCGCGGATGCGGTGCGGTCTGACGGTGCCGTAGTCGAGCGTCTGGCTTCCTTCGTGGCGGCTAACCCTGGCATGTCGCTGTCCTCCGCGGCAAACCGGCTCGTGGATGAGGCCCTCCGCATGAGCGAGCATCCGGGGACCGTGTTCCGGCCGGGACCCACGGGACGGCGGGCCGCGCCGGCCAGCGCACCCGACGTGCGGGAGGCGGTCGGCGCGGTCAAGTCCGCCGGAGCACGGAGCCTGAGCTGGCCGACGAGAGGCTGCTCGGCCTGATCGCTGACAACACGGGCACTCCGCTGCGGCTCATCCGCACCGCCGTCCAGTACTGGGCGTCCTACCCCGAGGAGATCGACGGCCAGCCACGCCATCACCCAGCGCGACTGTCCTCGACAGGGAAAGATGCACGCATTGCCGCCGATCTGTATTCTCGCGACTTTTCGGCACGGCACCAACAGCGGCGCCCAGATGGGGGCGTTCTGCTGTATCGGCCGGGCCATCTTCGCGCGGGCCGGCGATCTTCGGTTGGGTGACCGGCGTTGCTTGCGGTCTATTGCTGCTTGCCTTTGCCGCGTCCGGCCTTCAGGGTCCGGAGCCAATCGTGCGCGTGCCCGGCGCCGCAGATGCGAGAAGAGCTCACGCCGTGATATCTGGAAGGTTTGAGCTTCATCCGGCGTGGAACATGGAGTCACCGGAGCGCCGCGTCTCCGGCAGCTCGGCTGAGAACGCGGTCCGTATGTGGCAGCGCTGGTGCCGCAGGACACAAGGGAGCCGGTCATGGGTCTGGGCAAGAAGGCTAAGCGCGATGCTAAGGCAGTTAAGGGCAAGACCAAGAAAGGTGCCGGCAAGGTCAAGCACAAGGGGAAGAAAGCCAAGAATGCCGCGAAGCATTGACCGGGCTTCCTCAGTTATATTACATTACCGGTCCTGGGGCCGGGTTGGCGGGCGGCAATTACCCGAGGTCACCCGGCCTGAGGTGAGGTACGAGAAACGCCAGCCCAGCGTCGCGCCGATGTGGCAATGGACGCGCCAGCGCCTGCTGACAACCGCTCCGGGTCCCGATCTGGGCAAGCTGCCCGCGTGTGGCAACAGAACCGGGTGTTCTGCGCGCTGCGCACCTTGCATTTGCGCGAGCGGTTGGTGGAGACAGAGTCGGCAGGGAGGATGTAGATAGTCCTCGGACCCCGGCCCGGCTTGCGTGGTTTTGACCTGGTGCGGGCATAGGGTCTGAGGCCTGGGTCCCGGCCTGACCTCCGAATCGGCTGACGCCCTGTCGGGTTGTCCTGCTATCGATTCGTCGGCCGGGTCCCAGGTTTTTATGGCACCCACCGGCGGTGCCGTCCCGATCTGCCCGTCCTGTGCAAGAGGCCGGGGCTCACAGGTCCGGCGGCCAGCGGGTGCGTGCCATCCCTCAACCTCAGAAAAGGGATGGCCATGACCATCGTAGAAGACAAACGCGCCATTACCGGCGGCGTGGACACTCACGCGGACGTGCATGTCGCGGCCGCGCTGGACTCCATCGGCGGGCTGCTCGGGGTGCAGGAATTCCCGGCTACCGCGGCCGGCTACGCCGGCTTGCTGGGCTGGCTGGCCGGGTTCGGGACCGTCGCCCTGGTCGGCGTCGAGGGCACTGGCAGCTACGGCGCTGGCCTGGCCCGGCACATGGCCGCCGCGGGCGTCCCGGTGGTGGAGGCAGCCCGGCCGGCAGGATCGCCGCCGCAAAGGCAAGTCTGACCCGCTGGACGCGGTCAGCGCGGCGCGGGCCGCGCAGTCCGGCCGGGCGGCCGGCGCGCCCAAGGGCCGGGACGGCGCGGTGGAGGCGATCCGGGCGCTGATGGTCGCTAAGCGCAGTGCCCGCAATGAACGGACTCAGGCCAACGGCCAGGCCCGGTCCCTGATCGTGACCGGTCCCGATGACCTGCGGGCACGGTTCGCCAGGCATACGGTGGCTGCCCTGGTGGCCGAGCTGGCGGCGCTGCGTCCCCGCCGGGGCGACGTGCCCGGCCATGCCACCCGCATCGCGCTGCGGGAGCCCGGACGGCGCGCCCAGTTCCTCGATGCCCAGCTTGAGCGACTCGATGAGCTCATCGTCCCGCTTGTCGGGGCCCGTGCCCCCAGCCTGCTCGCCCTGCACGGCATCGGCCCGGACACCGCCGCGCTGCTGCTGATCGCCGCCGGGGACCACCCGGAGCGGCTGCGCAGCGAGGCCGCCTGGGCGCACATGTGCGCCGTCGCGCCGATACCCGCTTCCTCGGGCAAGGTCCGGCGGCACCGGCTCAACCCCGGCGGCAACCGCGAGGCCAACCATGCCCTATGGCGGATCGTGATCACCAGGATGAGCTCTCACCCGGCAACCCGCGCCTATGTTGACAGGCGTACTGAAGAAGGCCTTTCCAAGAAAGAAATCATCCGCTGCCTGAAGCGCTACGCCGCCCGCGAGGTCTATCCCCACCTCCGCGCTGCCGGGTAACAAATACCTCCCGGGGCGGCCTGACCCGCAAATCGGCTGCCGCATCCTGCTGGCCTGCTAACGATCCGCCGGCCGCCCCGGGACCCCTATACGGCTCGCTGCTCTCGTGACCTCATAAGAGCCTGCCCTCCAACCGCGAGCGGCCCCTCCCTGTCTTGTCCGCCCCAGCGCCGGCCATCCCGCAGTCGATTCCTCAAGCCGAAAGGAAACCCTTGACAGACATAGGAGCATCGATCTGTTACCGGCGACTGCTCGGGTAGCTGCTCTGATCCTATCGCCGCGAGTTTACGCGGAGTAACCGTCTTGGCCCCTGATGAGGGTTTCGGTGTGGACCGGGGTGTGGACCGGCGCCGCGGAAATTCCCAGCGTCATGTGTGCTCTCCTAGCAACGAACTCGTGGCATCGTTGCAGGTCAAGCGCATGCTGCGGACGAGCGTGCTTCTCATAATCTGCCGGTCGCGGGTTCGAGCCCCGCCCGCCCCACCTGCAGTTTTAATAACCGCGCCCGTCGGCACCGCCGGTACGAGCAGTTTCCGCTGGTAGCTCAGGTGCGATCCATGCGTACCGGCGTGTAGGGCAGCGCTGGAGGTCGAGCGGATCGTGCGAGTCTGGCTTGGTGGCTTCTCCCGCTGGCTCGGGGTAGTGACCGTCCGGCTGTCACATCGGGCCCGTCCCGCCGGTCAACTGATATGACAGGCGGGACGGAGGGACGGGATCGATGATCGAGCACGACTGGCTGACGCAGCGATTCGCTGAGCACCGGGGCCGGCTGACGGCGCTGGCCTACCGGATGCTCGGCTCGCGCGGCGATGCCGAGGACGCGATGCAGGAGTCATGGCTGCGGGTCAGCCGCGCCGATGGCGGCCAGGTGGAGAATCCGGCCGGGTGGCTGACCACGGTCGTGGCCCGGGTCTGCCTGAACATGCTGGAGTCCCGCCGGGCCCGGCGGGAGGAGCCGGCCGGGGCGCTGCCGCCCGAGCCGGCCGAGCGTCACGCGAGCCTGCAGTCAGCCAGCCAGGCCGGCCCGGAGGACGAGGCGCTGCTGGCCGATTCGGTCGGTGCCGCGCTGATGGTGGTGCTGGACACGCTGACTCCCGCCGAGCGGCTCGCGTTCGTCTTGCACGACGTCTTCGATGTGCCGTTCGGCGAGGTCGGCGCCATCATTGACCGTTCCCCGATGGCGGCGCGGCAGCTCGCCAGCCGGGCCCGGCGCCGGGTCCAGGGAGCGGCCGCGGCATCTGATGCCGCGCGGTCCCGGAAGCGGGAAGTGGTCGCCGCCTTCCTGGCTGCCTCCCGGGGCGGGGATTTCGGCGCCCTGCTGGCGCTGCTCGATCCGGGCGCCGTCCTCGTGGCCGACCCAGCGGCCGTGCGGATGGGCGCGGCCTCGAAGCAGTGGGCCTTGACCGCCGAGGTCCGCGGTGCCGACGCGGTGGCGGCTACCTTCGCGGGACGGGCTGAGGCGGCCCGGCTCGCTCTGGTTGACGGCGTTCCGGGGGCCGTGTGGGCGCCCGGCGGCCGGCCGAAGGTCGTCTTCACGTTCACCATCAGCGACGGGAAGATCACCGGTATCGCCCTGGACGCCGACCCCGGCCGGGTCCGCGACCTCGACATCGTCTTTCTCAGCGCCAGCGGCAAGGAGCGGTGATGATCCGCGGGCAGGACGAGACGCGAGGCCGGATCGAACGGGAGCGAGTGGTCCGGCTGGCCACGATCGGCGGACGCGGGCGGGCTCATGTGGTGCCGGGCGTGTTCGGCTGCGCAATCTGGACCGGGACCAGCGGGCCACGATCCTGGCCGGCTTCTACGAGGAGGACTGGCCGAAGGTGTGGCGGTTCCGGCTGCGCGGAACCGGCCGGCGAGAGTCCGGAGCGCACGCAATGGTTAGGGAAGTTCGTTGAGCGGACTGCGGCCCGGGAATCGGCACGTAATGCTGCTGTGGGCGGCAAGTGCCGGAAACCAAGGCGCCTCCTGGATCATGCTGGTAGCTGTTTTCGTATACGTGCTCCACCATTACTCGGCTTCTTCACTCGCGATCGTGGAACTAGTCGGCACGCTACCCGCCCTGTTGTGCATGCCGTTTGCCGGCGCGAGTGCCGATCGCCACGATGTCCGGAGGCTGGCGCTGGGGTCCATGCTGGTTCAGGCGCTGTGCCTGCTGGGCGTGCTGGTGATGCTGAGGGTCGGCCTGTGGGAGATCGCAGCCTGCTACGGCTTGCAGGGGGCCGCCGGCGCGGTATGGCCGCCTGCGCGGCAGCGGTGGCTGTATGCGCTGATCCGTGAAGAGCGCGGTCGCGCCGCGGCCAACGCCGCGATTGGCTCAGTGAGCGGCGTCATGACAATCGCCGGCGCGGCGCTGGGCGGGGTCTTGTCGGCCTGGAGCACAAGCGCCGCGCTCGCAGTAGCTGCTGGACTCCAGCTCGCGGCGACCGTGCCCCTGCTGGCCCTCCCACGGCCGGCATTCCAGCAGGGCGGGCAGACAGCCGGTGCTCTCCGGTCTCTGCATGCCGACCTGGCGGAGGGCTTTACCGCACTGCGGGCCCTGCCCCTGGCGAGGTCAGTGATCTGGATAGGCATCGCTTGGGGCCTCATCGGCGGCGCCTACAACGTCTTGCTTGCCGCCCATGTCACGAACGACTTGCACGGCGGCGGATTGCTGCTCGGCGTGTTTTACGCTGTAGATGGCGTCGCGGTGATCCTGGGTTCGGTGCTGGCGGCTCGCCTCAGCCGAGGGTCACATCTGGCTGCTTACGCGCTGGCTTATGTGCTGCAGGGTGCCGCGTGGGGCGCCATGTTCCTGGGGGATTGGCCCGCATGGGGCGCGGCGATGCTGGCGGTCATGCGCACCGCGAGTGGCGTGATCATCGCCCTTGACACAACGATCCTGCTGGCTGCCGCGCCTGAGCGCCTGAGAGGCAGGATCACCAGCTTGCATATGACTACCTATGGCGCGGCGTCCAGGGTGGCGCTGGCCGCCTTCGCCGGATTGCTCGCGGTGACCGGGGTCAGGACCGTAGGCGTCCTCTCCGGCGCAGCCTCCGTCATTGTCGGGGCCACATGGTGGTGGCTGAACGGGCGGCGTGCCCGTCCTCTCTATATGAGTGCGACATCCGCAGCCGACGTCCCGGACGATCCCGATACCATGTCCAGCCAAACCGCAGGCGGCCTCCAGGCACCCGTCGAGGTGAGCGGCCGGGTCACCATCGACCAGCCAGCGTGTGGCATCGTCTGACTCCAGCAGGGGTCTCGCGCGGCCCTGGGCAGTCCGGGCCGTGATGCGCGCGGTACGTGTGGCCCAGGCTGCGCCGGGCTGGACGCTGCAGTTCACGACCCAGGCCTGGGGTTCCTCGATCGCGGCCGAGGTTCCATCGGTGCGCGGCCACCGTTCAGGTCCTGGAAGTCAGCGTCCTCGAAACGCGAAGCTGGCTCTTCGCTGATGCCGACAATGAACCGGCCGCCCATGGACGCGACCCGGCTGCGCCAGGTGTGACCGCCGATCGTGATGACCACTTCCGGCGGGCGGCCGGACCCGAGGGCGTTGACAACCGGCGCCTGAACCTCGACCCGGTGGCGTTGCCAGCGGGCTCGACCGCGGCTGAGAACCTTACGTTCGCTCCTCGGCGGCGTCCTCACCCAACAGCTTCTTCATGCAGGCCAGGGTGAAGCCGCCCTGCGCGTCCCGACGGTACTCGACGTACCCGATCCTGGAAGACAAGGCCACGTTCTCGATCATCCTCTCGTGCGTGTGCAGGTAGGTCGATGCGAAGCCAGCGTCCGGGCCCGCCTGCCGGATCAGGGAATCCACGCGCCGCCGCGCATCAGGGTCCGCCCGGGCAGTTCATCGGCCTCACGCCAGGCCTGGATCCGCAGCGGCCGCAGCACCAGGAACCGCATCGACTCGCCCGACTTGCGCGGGTCCCAGCCCGCCTGCGCCGCGTACCCGCGGGCCAGGCCGGCCGGAACCTCGTCCAGGCTGTAGACGTGCTCCAGCTCGGCGTCGATCATCACGACGTCGCGGGTCGGCCCGAGGCCAAGCCGGGCGCCTCCCTGGCTGGTGATGTTCCTGGCCGTCACTGAGCCCGCCTCGGTGGCCAGCACCACCCGCTCGTCAATCCAGGCCAGCGACAACGGCACCAGATAGGAGCTGGCGTGCCCGCCGGCGTCCACGGCGGCGGTCGCAACCCAGACGTCCGCGGTCGGCGCGGCCAGCTTGGCCAGCGTGTCGACCTTGCGTTGCTCCCGGGTACGCGGCTGTCCACTCGTCATGTCAGCGCCTCACCGCCTTCATAGAGCGTTCATCAAAGCTCATGTGTCACCCTCACAATTTCGCCCTCACACCTATGACCGAGCACAGCGAAAGAACGTGACTGGTTCGAGAGAACGTGACTGGTTAGCGTACTGGACCGGCCCGCGCCAGCCGGGGCATCGGGCGCCTCGGGTCCGAGCCTGAGCAGGGCCTGAGCCTCGCCGGACACCGCCCGGCAGCTAGGCCCGGTTCGTTCGTCGGTCACATTCCTCCGTCGGCGCCTGTCATACCAGGTAGCGGCGAGAGCCCGACGGCGTCATACGCGAGGCCTCGCGGCGTACTTGATCGAAGACGACACCATGGAGGACCCACGATGCAAGCACGGATAAAGAATCCGGCCATGATCATCCCGGAGGCTATGCAGGCCATCCAGGCGCTGGCCGGCAGTTTTCACAACAAAGGCGTGCCTGAGGAGACGCTGGCACTGGTTCACCTGCGGGCCAGCCAGATCAACGGCTGCAGCTCGTGCGTTCAGGCTGGCGCCGCAGGGGCCAGGAAGGCGGGCGAGAGCGAGGATCGGCTAGCCACGGTAGCCGCCTGGCGGGAGGCGCCGTATTTCACCGACGCCGAGCGCGCGGCGCTGGCCCTGACTGAGGCCGTCACCCGGCTGGCCGACCGCCCGGACCCGGTGCCGGACGGAATCTGGGACGAGGCCGCCCGGCACTACGACGAGGAAGGACTCGCCGCACTACTGCTGTCGATCGCCACGACCAACGTCTTCAACCGGCTCAACGCCCCCACCAGGCAGATAGCCGGCGCCTGGGGCTAGGGAGAGGACGGGGAGCATGCGAGTCGGCGGCGCGGCCAGCGCGCCGCCGCACCCCAGCGTCCGTGGCTTCGCGGACGCCGGGATGACGGCACCAGCAGCTCCCCGGAACATCCCGGCGGCGCAGGGTCACGTTCCCGTTCACCGCCTGTCAGAGGAGCAGGGACTAACAGCCGAACGCAATGACCTGGACGGCCGAGGCATGGCGCAGGGCCAGCTTCTGGCACACCACCCCGGCCGCGTAGCAGACGGCCGCAACCAGGCACAGCACCACGCCGGTGACCGAGGTACGACCGCCGTCCGACTCCGAGATGCCGACCACGAGAACACCGCCGAACGACACGGCCATCCCGGCGGCCAGCCGACGCGGGAACCCCTCGTGCAGCAGCCAGCGTCACTCACCCCGCCAGGCTAGGCGGCAGATATTTCGGCTTCTGGCGAATAATGGACTCCTAGTTCGGGCCCCTGCCATGGGCACCTTGCTAGGCGCCGGACCTCCTGATTGATGAACGCGCAAGCGGATCCATGCTTCATGCACTGTCGAACAAGCAACATGACCCCTGTCGGCCAGCATCGTCGGCGCAATGAAGTCGCTGCCGCGCTGTCTGCGGTAACGTTCTGTAGCTGGCATCCGGTGATCACCATGGAATGCGTGGACCGGTTCGTGGACCGAGCCATCGGTGCAAACAGCGCCATCAGGGCCATCGGCGGCACGGCTCCGTGGTATCTGTGCAGGTAGCGCACCCGCTGCGACTGAGCGTGCTTCTCATAATCTGCCGGTCGCGGGTTCGAGCCCCGCCCGCCCCACCTGCGGTTTTATACCTTTTCACCGCTCGGTCGTGACTGGTTCGTGGACCGACGAAATCTGCAGCTGTGCAGCCTGTCGCGTTAGTCCTCCGGTCACATAGAGCAACTGCCGAGCGGATCGCGGCGTGCCAAGGTGTACGCCGGGAAGGACCGGCACCCTAAGAACTCCCAGTGCCGCGTGTGCGTTCATGGCATCCACGCGCGGCTTTGGTGCCTCCGGCGGGCTGGGGTCGGCTGGCACTTATCCAGGGCCTCGAGCGTGGAACGGGTGGGCTTGAAATCCCACGGTTTTGGGTGCAATCGGCGCACTTTAGTGCGGCATCGTCGCAGGTGGCGCACCCGGAGCTCTGGATCATGCTTCTTGTAAGCGGCAGGTCGAGCCATCTCGCGGTATCTGCGTCACTGTCCGTACCAAGATCATCTACTTGGTGAAAGTGAGCGTGGACTTACATGTACATCCAGAGACTTAGGGGTACTGCTGTGGACGGCTAAAATTCACCTCCGGTTTCCCGCGACTCGGCCGACAGGCCGCACGCCGCCGGTCGACTCGCGTCGCCCAAACGTTACGGCGCTCTAACGGGCTCTGCCGCCAGAGCCTGCCGTCACCGCGCGCGTGTCAGCATTCGAGCATGGGACAGGTACTTACCCATGTGCCCTGCCCGGAGTGCGGGACATCCCGCGATTCGGATCCCGAGCAGAGCCACTGGCAGTGCAGCAACTGCGGGAACGGTTTCTTCCTGCGACGCTGTACGGCGTGCTCCAGGGTCAGCTATGTCGACGGCTTGCAGGGATTTCACACGCCGTGGCCGTGCACCTGGTGCGGGCGGTACAACCACGGCTTCAGCCAGAACCAGGACCCGGCTGCCGCAAGCGCGGCCGAGCTCGCCGCCGAAGTGCACCGCTACGGGCGTCCAGGCAGCCCGGCCGGACCGGACACCGGCGGCCGGGACCGGACACAGGCGCACGCCGTGGCCGTGGCCGTGGGCCCGGCCGGTGCGGGCGCACCATCGCCGCGGCACGGCCAGGTCCCCACCCCGACCCCGGGCACCTGGCACTTCGTGCGGAAACGCGGCGTCCTTGCTGGTGCGGCCGTCATGGTCGCGGTTGCCGGTACGCTAGCAGCCCTCTTGGGATCGCCGGATCATGGCGGAAGCAATAAGCCGCCGCTCCTAACTAAGTCGGCTCGGCCGACCTTGCGGCAGACGTCGACCGCCGCCGCCATAGCCTGCGCCTCGGGTTCGATCGAGCTTATCGGTTCTTCCACTTTCGGCCCGGTCGTGCAGGCTGCGGCTAGCATTTATACGCGGCAGTGCCACGCTCGCATCAACGTGGTCTACGGTGACGTCGGCGGTAAAGGTATAGACAGCGCCTATGCCGCGGCGACGGTGAATGCGGCAGTGCAAAGTAAGCCTGCGCAAGCCGGGTCAATGATCGCCATGTACAACGGAGAAACCTCCAGCGCCCCGTTCCTGACGCCCGACCCGCTGGGCGTGCTCATTTTCTCCATGGTCGCGCATACCGGTCTCTACCCCGGATCGGACATCAGCAGTAGTGAGCTGAAGCGGCTCTTCCTGCAGGGCGGCGAGCCCGGCAAGATCGCGGCCGGCCGCCAGGCTGGCACTGGAACCCGTATTACCCTCCTGGGCTTCCTCCAAAGGCAAGGGCCAGAGCCGCAAGTTTCGGGCAACAACTGCCCGCCCCCGGCGGGGAGTGCTGTTTGCACTGAATACAGCAATATGGGCCTTCTCAGTTTCGTGAATAAAACGCGGAACGCGATCGGTTACGCGGAGGTTGACCACGAATCCAACGGGCATCCCGCCGGCTATCCCGACGCTTCCGTGCTCAGCATCAACGACATCGCGCCCACGCCGGCGAACGTTCGCAATGGCTCGTATAATTTCGCGACAGTGGCCAACCTGTACATGCCCCCACACCCATCGGCGCTAGCCAAGAGCTTCTACCAGTACCTGCTGCAATATATTGCGGCGAATCAGTCGGGCGGCCTCATCACGTGCTCCGGTGTGCCGAAGAAGCTGGAGGATAACTGCTAGGGCGCGGCGGTAAAGTACTGCCCGGACGCCCGCGGTCGCCTGGCACGCCGAGCACCGCGTCCTGCTCAACGGAAACCGCACCGTTGCCCTCGGCGGTTAATACCGCAACGGATGCGCCCAGAGATCATGGAGGTGATCGTCCAGATCGGCCACCATGCTCGCCAGTGGCGTGGCGCCGGGTCGTGCATCACCTGCCATGCGGGTTAGATAAGCTGCGTCTGGTAATCCGCCGTACCTGTCATGATCGCGGACCCAGGATGGCGGTTCACAGAAAGCCTGAGGTAAGTATTCGGAAGTCCTGTGGCAGGGTCGCTGGTGCCTATTACTCCAGTCGTAGATCGTGATCTGTGTTGCGCGGAAGGTGACTGCGCTTGCCGTCGGCGTGGGGCTACTCGAGTTGGGCGAGCCGAAGTGCGTCCGCGAGCTCGTGGAGCTTTGCCGGTGACAGTCTTCCGGCTTGCTCGATCAAGTCGTCGCGCGTCAAGGTGACCAGCCAGGTACAGGGGATAAACCCGGTGCGGGGCAGGGCAACACGTACGACGCCTTCGTTCGCAAGTCCCTCCCCGTTGCCCAGTCTGACCTCGATGCCGACATCAGTGATGTCGGTGCCTGCGGGAGCGACGACCTGTATCGCCCGCAGTTCTTCGGCCCCGTCTCGTGACAGGAGCACCACCGGGCGCTTCTCATCGAGCAGTGCCCACCACACTTCGCCACGGTCCATCATCGGTCCTCCCCAGCGGTCGGGCACCCCTGCGGCAGCGTACTTCGGTCGTCGATCGTGACCTGACGCGGAGTCATCCATATTGTGCCGCAAAGGATATACGGACGGTATCTGCTCTGGCTGGGGGCGGGGGGGGGGGCTGGGTATGGGCGCGTGGGTTGCGACACGCTGGCTTGCGGTGCGTGATTTGCGGCTGCTGAGGGTGTTAGCTGTGCTGCGTGACGGTGGCGGCCGGCGTTGTCCCGGATTCGGAGGGTGCCGCGGCGTCACTGCGGGACGTGCTGGCTGCTGCGCTGGATGCGAACCGGGAGATGGCGCGGCTGGCGGCTGTGCTGCGCGAGGACAACGCGCGGCTGCGGGCGGAGAGCGCGGAGCAGGCGGCTGAGCTGGAGCGCGTGCGGGCTGACCTGGCCGTTCTGCAGCGGATGGTGTTCGGGCGGTCGTCAGAGCGGGCGCGGCCCGAGCCGTCTGCGGACGGCGGGGACGCGGGGCAGGGCCGTGATCTGCGCGGGAGCGGCACGGGCGGGAAGAAGCGGGGTCCGGGGGCGCGGGCGGGGCGGCGGGATTACTCGCATCTGCCCCGGGTGGAGGTGGCCTGGGATTTCGGGGGCGGCGGGTACTGCTGCCCGGAGTGCGGGACGCCGTTCACGGGCCTGGGCAGCGATCATGTGACGGAGCAGCTGGACTGGCTGGTGATCGTGCGGGTGCGGGCGGACTGCCGGCGCCGGTACCGGCGGGCATGCTCCTGCCGGGTCCCGGCGACGGTGACGGCGCCCGGCCCGCCGAAGGCGATCGGCAAGGGCCTTTTCACTAACGCGTTCATCGCGATGCTGTTCACCGAGCGGTTCGTGGCCGGCCGGAGCATGAACTCGCTGGTGACGGGGCTGGCCCGCCACGGCGCGGACGTCGCGCCGGGCACGCTGGCCGGGGCCTGCGCGCAGGCCGGGGCGCTGCTCGCCCCGCTGGAGGACGCGATCACGGCGCGATCGCGCCGGTCGTGGCACCTGCACGCCGACGAGACGACCTGGCGGGTCTTCGCGCCGCGCGACGGGGACGGCCCGGCCAGGTGGTGGCTGTGGGTTTTCCTCGGCGCTGATACCGCCTGCTTCGTCATGGACGCCACCAGGTCAGGGGCCGTCCTGGCCCGGCACGCGGGCATCGACGAGAAGACCGGGCAGCTCACCCCGGACGACGATGACGGGGAGCCGCGGCGGCTGGTGATCTCCAGCGACTTCTACGCCGTTTACCAGTCCGCCGGGAAGAAAGCCGGCGGACTGGTCAATCTTTACTGCTGGGCGCACATCCGCAGGTACTTCGTGCGGGCCGGCGACGCGAACCCCGCCCAGCTGGGGTACTGGACGGCAGCGTGGCTGGAGCGGGTCAGGGACCTGTACGCGGCGCACGCGCAGCTCACGACCGCCTGGGCGCAGGCCGCGGCACCCGCGCCGCGGGAAGCCGCCGCGGCCGCCGCCCGGCTGGAGGAGGCCGGCGCCGCCTGGGACGAGGCGATCAGCGTCATCGACGAGGCCCGCAAGAAGCAGATGACCGCCCCCGGCCTGCAAGAGCCCGCGAAGAAAGCACTCGCCACCCTGGACCGCGAATGGGACGGCCTGGCCGCCCACCGCGACTACCCGATGATCGGGCTGGATAACAACCCAGCCGAGCGCGCCCTGCGCCGGCCCGTCGTGACCAGGAAAAACGCCTACGGCTCCCGCAACGAGGACGCCGCACGCCTCGCCGCCCGCATCTGGACCGTCACCGCCACCGCGCAGATGGCCGGCCTGAACGTCCTGACCTACCTCACCGCATACCTCGACGAATGCGGCCGCAACCACGGCAAGCCCCTCACCGGCCCGGACCTGGAACGCTTCCTGCCCTGGCACGCCGACCCCGGAAACCTCCGCGCCTGGGCACAGCCGCCCCCGCCCGGATAACCGCACCGGAATAGCCGCTATAACGGCGTCACCGCGAACACGGTCACGCCGCCCGCTGGCATACCCAATCACGGGACTTCCGAATACTTACAGCCTGAGGTCCCGCCATCACCCGCTGCTAACAACACCTCGCCTTGGCTACGTGGCAACTGCGGTAACGGGACGGTTGGCAACGTCATTGAGCGCCGGGGACTCGGCCGGCCGCCGCATCAGTACAGCAGTTAAGTACCGCAAAACGGGGGCGGAAATCGGTGGACGTTGGCGGACTCCGGCGGACAAGCGGCCACTGCTCAGAGATTCTGATAGCGTTGAAACCGTCTTTAAGTAGTAATCGAGCGCGGGAAATACCGGCACCTACTAGGAGAGCAGACAAGAGCGAGGCAGGCAAGAAACTTTGACCATGCTCTCGGCTTTTCGTCGGCTGCATCACCGAAGAACAGCTCGGCACTCGTTGGTTCTGCCTGGTAATCAACATCATCAAGCTTAATGTTGACGGAAGCCCATTCGATTTCCAGCTCTTTTGCATTGCTACCTTAAGTTCGGCCGGAAACGCAAACCCTCTTGGGTGGCCGAAATCTGGGTTCTGTCCTCTGCGTGCAAGTGCCATTGAATGCAAGTCTTGCGAACGATCCTGCTTGCAAGTTCGGACACCTCGGGACCTCCCAGTAGGGAAACCTCGACGGTAAGTAATCGGGGAACCCGTGGGAGATCGTGTTGTGGCGTCGGCTGGGCATGGCGGAGTTACCCTCGGTCGGCATGTGGCGGCAACATCGCGGACCTTACCGTTGTCACTGGAGCGGTCTTCGGTGCTGCAGGCTGGCCCGGTCATGACCCGGCTGGAATCGCCGCGCGGCTCAACGCGGTCCCCAGGCTGCGGAGGGCGCCGATGCCCGGGCGGCTCCAGATCCTGTCCCGGCCGGCGGAGACAGGTCAGCGGCGGCAGCCGGGCGCGTCCGGTTGGCCGTTTTGCTCACAATGTGGCCGGATATGACACGATCGAGAGACGAAAGGGTCACGGATCGGTAACCTTGCCGCCGCCCGGCCCGCGCGCTGATAGCAACGGCTCGTCAGGCCAGGACCGGTCGCAATGCCCGGGGGGGCAATAATGAACACGGGGCACGTCCGCGCGGCAGCGCTCGCCGCGGCAGTGATCATGATGCTGGCCGGGTGCGCCGCCGCGCACAGCGACGCGGGGCTCGCCGCGCTGACCAAGCCCGGCGACCGGAACGTCACGGTCGCCGCGATACCCTCAGCCGACCTGGCCGGCCTGTACATCGCGCAGGATGAGGGGCTTTTCGCCCGGCAGGGGCTGCACGTGACGATCACGACGATAGCCAGCACCAAGGCGGTTATCGCCAGTCAGCTGAACGGCCAGGTCGACATCGGCGCGGGCAGCTATGTCGCCTACGTCGCGGCGCAGGCGGCGGGCGCCAGGTTCCGCATTCTCGCCGAGGCTTCCACCCTCCAGCCGCACACGCGGGTGCTGCTCACCACGGCCGGCTCGCGCATCACGACCCTGGCCGGGCTGGTCGGCAAGAAGATCGCGGTTAACGGCACCGGCAGCATCGGTACCCTGCTGATCAGCGCGCTGCTCGCCGAGAACGGGATAGCGCCGGCCAAGGTGCGCTTCGTCACCGACAAGCAGGGCTTCCCCGATATGCCGGGACGGCTCCAGCGGGGGCAGTGGGACGCGGCGTTCCTGGCCGAGCCCTACGCCAGCAAGGCCGAAGAGGACTACGGCCAGGTGGAACTGGCCGACCTGGACCAGGGCGCCGCCCTGAACTTCCCGATCGACGGGTATGTCGCCACCCAGGCGTGGGTACGGCAGCATCCGCAGGCAGCGGCCGCGTTCGTGCGGGCGATCGAGGAGGGGCAGGCGCTCGCCCAGGACAATCCCGGCGCCGCCCGGGCGGCCCTGGGGGAATCCGATCAGCTGCCGGGCGATGTGACCGCGGTCATGGCGCTGCCCGACTTCCCCATCGGCCCGGTTGATGAGCAGCGCATGCAGCGCACCGCCGACGCCATGCTCCAGTTCGGCCTCCTTGCCCGGCAGTACGCTGCCGAAGTCCGGCAGGGCACCCTGATAAGGTCGATGATCTCCCCCAGCTGAGCCACCACAGCGCGGGGGACGGCGGGGAGGCGGAGAAAGCGGACCGGTGGGCCGACCCCGTGTAGAGAAGACTCTCCGGGTCCGGCGGGTCTGGGGCTCGGATGCAGGACCATAGGCCCTGCGGGTTCTGACACGCTACACATTACGAGGCATGTCGGGGGAGTGCGCCTGGCCCGTTCCCCTAGCTGAGGGCTTACGCGGAGTAACCGAGATGGCCCTGGTGAGGGTCTCGGCGTGGACCGGGGCGTGGACCGGCACCGCGGAAATTCCCAGCGTCATGTGTGCTCTCATAGCAACGAACTCGTGGCATCGTTGCAGGTCAAGCGCGCGTTGCGACTGAGCGTGCTTCTCATAATCTGCCGGTCGCGGGTTCGAGCCCCGCCCGCCCCACCTGCAGTTTTACACCTTCACCGGTCGATTCGGTGACTGGTTCGTGGACCGACGAGGCTGCAGCTGTGTAGCCTGCCTTGTTAGCCCGTCCGGTCGCATAGAGCGACTGCCAAGAGCGTCGTTGCGTGCCAAGTTATGTGCCGGAGAGGATCGGCTGACCGGCCCCGAGATCCGGTTAAGTGGGAAGCCCGGACGCCGCCCCCGTACGTGCGACCTGGTTGGGGAAGGCGCGGTTGACGGCAGCGGTGCGGCTGGAGACATGCAGCCTTTCATAGATGTTTTCCAGGTGGGTGCGCACGGTTCCCTCGGATATGCCGAGCCGCCGGGCGATCTGCGTGTTGGTGTGCCCGGCAGCCACCAGTTGCAACAGGCTGATCTGCCGCGGTGTGAGATGAGGAACGGGATGACGGTGCCGTTCGGCGTCGAGGTAAGCCTGGTGCAGGTGCGGGCGCAGCAGTGTCAGCAGCGCCCGGTCACGCTCGGAGAAGTCTGAGCCGGGCCCGCGGAAAAAGAACAGCCGCATGGTCCGGCCGGACCCAGAGACCGGACTGGGCTGGGTGGGCAGGGTGAGCATCAGATCGTGTTCGAACCCCATGGGCCGGTTGATGCCGCAGCGGGTGCCGATGGAGTGCCATTGCCGGGCCGAGTAGAAGTCCGAAATCTTGACGATGCTGCGCAGGTCGCCGGTGCGGTCGGGGTAACTGCACGGCTGGCAGTGCCAGTAATGATCCCAGTTTACCGGAGCCGAGGCCTCAACCATGGCCGTGCCGCCGTCCGGCATCAACTGCGCGGACCATGTGTGCTGCCGCCCGCTGTCGAAGCCGGCGAAGCCGGCGACGTCACAGCGGACCTGGGCCATCAGGTCCACCAGCAGCGACGGCGGCAGCCCTCCCGCATCCGGCAGGTCGGGACGGTCCTCGCTGACGATGGCCGTCAGGGCACGCAGATCAAGCTCTCTAACCGTAACCGGAGTCACCAGAACCCCCCATTCATTTTACTCCGGTCGCGGCAGCCTGGCCATCCGCAGAACGTCGGATGGGCGCGATGCGTTGAGTCTCGCACACTGACATCGGAGAGGAAGGTCGGGACCTACGGGGGCCCTAGCATCTGGCTTCCGGGGTGACGGGCAGGTGACGCGATTCGTCCTAGCATCGCCATACCGTCTGGATGGGGGTCTGCTTATGTGTGACGACGGCTCGATTCACTCGCTGATTCCCCGGGTACCTGTCGGCCATGCCGTCGTCCACCTCTTCGGGGGGCCCTACCTCACAGTCGGCGGACTGCGGGCCGAGGTCCCAGACGGCAGCAAGCGCCTGCTGGTCTACGTGGCGCTCAGCAGCGGGTGCGTGGACCGTCGGCTGGTCGCGGGCAGCCTGTGGCCTGACGCTGACGAACCCCGTGCAGCAGGAAACCTGCGGTCGGCTCTGTGGCGGCTGCGCCGAGCCGGGTTCGATGTGCTGGAGTGCACCAAGTCCACCCTGGCCCTGCGCGGCGGCACGGCAGTCGACGTCGACCTGGTCTGTCGGTGGGCGGAACGGCTGATCAGCGGTACCCTGGCGCCCAGCGAACTGCTGTCCGTCGACGCGATCCGGGAACTGACCGACCTGCTGCCCGGCTGGTACGACGACTGGGTGATCTTCGAACGCGAGCGCCTGCGGCAGAAGCTGCTGCACGCCCTGGAGGCGCTCAGCCGCTTGCTGACTGCCGATGGCCAGCACGCGCAGGCCATCGAGGCCGCCCTCGCCGCCTTGGCCGTCGACCCGCTGCGCGAGAGCGCCGCGTGCGCACTGATCGAGGCGCATCTGGCTGAGGGAAACCTGGGCGAGGCCCGGCGGGCCTATGCACAGTTCTGCCAGACGCTGCAGCGCGAACTCGGCGTCCGTCCCGGCGCGCAGCTGCAGTCGCTGATGTACCCGTCCCCGGCCCGGCGTCCGGTGCTAGCCGCCACGAGGTAGCGCTCGTTTCACCACTCCGGGTCTCCGGGCGCCGGAGCGTCGTCAGGACCAGGCCGCGTCGCGGGCGGGCCGGCGCGGAACGCCACGGCGAACGCCCGGACATGGACCAGAGCTTCCTCCAGGTCTGTGAAGGACCGGCGGCCTTGCCGCCGGTACCGGATATCGGGGCTGGTCAGCACCGTAATCATGAGGCGACCGTCCCGCTCTTCCAGGCGCACCAGACAGACGCCGGCGCGGTCAGCTGAGATGGTCACAACACCAGCGTCGCAGGGCAGCGTCACCCTGGCGTCCCGCTGGCGTTCCCCGCGGCAACGGTGACGCCGTGGTGACAGACGGTCCTTACGTTGGCCTCATGGAGGCGAGGTCATGAGTAGCTTCGAGGCCGGCGGTGCCTACCAGGGCACCTGGGAACTAGCCGAAGAAGACGCCTGGGCCAGCGACCAGGCCGACGCGGAGATTGCCGACGCGCTGCGGTCCGCGCTGCGCGATGAGTACGCCGATGCCGACGATGCCGACCTGGTCGACGCGGCAACGGACATGATGAGCGCGATGAGCCCGGCCGAGGCATTCAACTTCGGCGCGGCCCTCAGCCAGATCGGGAAGAGCGCCGGCCGCCTGGCGGCCGACCCAACGTTCGCCAGCATCGCGCGGACCGTCGCGCCAGCGGCCGGCGGGGCGCTCGGCACGTTCATCGGCGGTCCGCTGGGCACCAAGCTGGGCAGCGAAATCGGTACCCGCGCGGTCAGTGCGCTCCTCTCCCCGCCGGCGGCGGGATCCGCCCAGCCGCCGGCCGCGGCACCGGTCCCGGTACCGCCGCCGAGCCCGGCCGCGCTGCCGCTGCCAGCGCCCACGGCGCCGACGCCGGTGTCACCAGTGGCGGGCGGCTCCGCCGCCGCGGCCCAGGCCCTGATCTTGAGCAGCCATCCCGAGGTCCAGCAAGCCGCACTGGCTACCGCCCTTGGCCAGCATGGCCGCCGGGAGATCAGCGGCATCCCCGCCGCCCAGCTGCTGGGGCTGCTGAGCCAGGTGTTCGGGCAGGCCGCGGCGGACGCTGACGAACTGATGTACAACGAAGCGGTCCCGGACGCGGCGGAGAGCGCCGGCCCGGACGCGGAGGCGGGCTCCCTTCGGTCGCTGTACTGCGACCTGCTCGGTGCGGACAACCTAGAGCTGGCCGAGGCCGCTGAGTGGGAGGGGCCGGGCTGGTGAGCACGACCGAGCTTGACGAAGTGCAGACCCTGCTGGAGCACGTCCTCCCCGATCCCGGCGGCTACGCCCAGCGGCTGCTGCGGCAGGCGGCGACCCGCTGGGGGCAGGACGCCGGGTCACCGGCCACCACCTTCTACACGGCCTACGCAACCGCGTCGGTCGACGACGACGGAGACGGCGCGCCGGAGCCGCCGGCCGTCGACGATCCGCTGACCGATACGAACCTGCTGCTCGCGGTGGCGCTCGGCGCTTGTGAGTGCTGGGGGTTGCGAGCCAGTTGCGACCTGTGCGAAGGACACGGCACGGCCGGGTGGACCGACCCGGATCCGGCCCTGTTCGACGAGCTGGTCATGCCCGCCGTCATCCGGCTGTCCGCCGCCGCGGACGGCGACCTAGGACAGCGCGGCGGGGAACCGCCCGCGCGGCGACGCACTAAGCGAGACAAGGAGAAGGCCCCATGAGCGAGACGATCTACGAGGCACTTGATTCGGAATCCTACGACAGCGCCGGCGAGGGGCTGTACGACAGCGACGCCACGGATGCCGAGTACGCGGGTGACTCGGCGTCCGACTACGCGGAGGACAGCCGGTCGGACGCCCGGCGGCGGGCCCGGCAACGGCAGATCATGCTCGCGCGCCAGCGCCGGGCGCAGTCGGCGCCGCCGGCGTCCCGGCCTGCGGTTGCCCCGCGTGGCCCGGTGGTCCGTGCCATCCGTGCGGAACCCCGTGCCTCCGACCTCGAGACCAGGGCGATGCTGGAACGGCTGCGTCGGCGCCTGGACGAGGCGAGCCGCGCGGCCACCAGGAACGCCTGGGCGGCCGAGGCGAGTACGGCCGCGTCGCAGATCCTCGACTCTTTCGACACCGGCCTGGCCGAGCACGACTGGGCCAGGGCGGCCATCCGCGGCGCCCCGACCCTGCTGCTCACCCCGGGCAAGCCGCGGCGGCCAGGGCTGGAAGGGGTACTCCTCGACCCGCGGGTAGCCGGCGGCGCGCTGCTGGCGGCGATCTGGGCCGTCGGCCGGTTCACCAACGTCTCCAAGGGCGTGGACTCGGTCAGCGTCACCATTCAATCCGCGGGCCTCACGGCTAGCGATCCCGCCCAAACGGCTCAGGCCGCAGCCATCGCGCTCGACCGGGCCGGGGCTCAGGTGCCTAATGCCACGTTCGTCTTCGAGTCAAGCGACAACAACACGTTCACCGTCAATCAGACCGGCGGTTCCATAGCTACCCTCACGGCGAAAACCACTGGAACGGCCTCACTAAAAGTAACTTCAGGCGGAAAGTCGACCACGATTCCGATCAACGTCGCGTAGTAACGCTGCGAGTAACGGTCATGGATCCGGCGCTGTGGGAGCTGCTGCGCGCCGAGGCGGGCACCGACGGCGACCGCGAGCTCGAGGCGGTCATCCGGCTCGCCACGCCGGAGACCGACATCCCCGGCGTGCGGATAGTCGCCCGCTTCGGCCCGATCGCGACCTGCCGGATCCGGGCACGGGACGTCATCGGCGTGCGGGCCCGCGCCGACGTCCTCAGCGTCAAGGCGGCGCGCGGTCTCAACCCCGGATTTGACCCCGGTGCCGTCACGCCAGATCCAGGCGACCCGGTTGTCCCCGTGATCAAGCCGACCGACGTCCGGCGGGGGCCGGAACTCGGGCCGGACGGAACCGGCGTGGTGGTGGCGGCGGTCGACTGGGGGGCGGACGTGGACGCGGCCGTCTTCCGGCGGCCAGACGGCGCCACCCGCTTCCTGGCGCTCTGGGACCAGCGGGACCAGGCCTCGGGAGCGCGCCCGCAGCCGTACGGTTACGGTGCCGTGCACTGCCGGGACGACATCGACCGGGCGCTGCGCGACCCGCGGCCCTACGAGCGGCTCGGGTATCACCCGGCGATCGCCGACCCGCGCGGCCAGGGCACGCACGGCACCCGGACCCTCGACATCGCGGCCGGCAACGGCCGCTCCGGCGGCCCGGTCGGCATCGCGCCGGAAGCCGACCTGCTCTTCGTTCACCTGGCCGACCGGAACACGGGCGGGCTGGCCAACTTCGGCGACTCGGTCCGGCTGCTCGAGGCGGTCGACTTCATCTCGCGCACGGTCGGCTCCCAGCCCTGCGCCATCAACATCAGCGCCGGGCGTGTCTGCGGCCCGAAGGACGGCACCACGCTGGTCGAGCGGGCGCTGGACGAACTGCTGGCGAGCACCCCGGGCCGCTTCGTGGTCAACAGCGCGGGCAACTACTACCGCTGGCGCACGCACTCCCGCGGCGTCATCGGGCCTGGCGAGACACGGCCGCTCACGTTCGTCAGCGAGCCTGCGGATGTCACCGTCAACGAGCTGGAGATCTGGTACGACGGCGGAGACGAGCTCGCCGTGCGGGTCGAGCCGCCGGGTTACTCCGCCGGCCCTCCGGTGCGCCTCGGCGAGCGGGCCGACCTGCTGGCCGGCGGACGGCTGGTCGGGCGCATCTACCACCGCAGGCACGATCCCAACAACGGCGCCAACCACGTCGTCGCCTATCTCGACCCGATAGGGCTCGCCGGGACGTGGACGGTCATCCTCGAAGGACGCCAGGTCAGCAACGGGCGGTTCGACGCCTGGATCGAACGGGACGACTCCTGCCCCGGCTGCCAGGCCCGGTTCCCGCCAGAAACCAGCAGCACGGCCATCACCATCGGGTCGATCGCCTCCAGCCACCTGCCGCTGGTCGTCGGCGCGGTCGACGGGCACGACCCGGCCCGCCCGCCCGCCTCGTTTAGCAGCGCCGGCCCCAGCCGGGACGGCCGCGGCAAGCCTGACCTGGTGGCGCCGGGAGTGCGGATTCTCGCCGCCAGGTCCGCGTCGGCCGACGCCCAGCACAACCCTGGACTGCTGGTCAGCGGCAGCGGCACCAGCTTCGCGACACCGCAGGTCACCGGCGCGGTCGCGCTGTGCCTGGAGGTGGCCGGGAGCCGGCTCAGCGCGGCTGAGATCCGCGCCCTTGTCCTCGGCAGCTGCGACCCGGCTCCGGAGCCGGGCCTGCGGGACCGGCTCGGACACGGCTACCTGAACATCCCCCGGCTGGTCGCGAGTGTGCAGCAGTCCGTCCATGCGGCCGGTCGGCCGCACCACGCGAAGGAGCTCGCCATGGTCCCCGAGGACACCCTCCAGCTGCTTGCCGACAACCCCGCCGTCGCCTACCGGGAGTACCTCTACCGGCCGCGCGGTCAGCTCGGACGCTGGGTCAGCGACTGGTTCGAGCCGCTGGCCGGGCCAGCCCAGTCCCTCGGCCGCCCGCCGCGCGCGGGCGATGTCCTGCTCGAGGTCATCCTGGGCCGCCTCGGCCCGGGCCGCTGCGCGGTGCTCGCCCCGGGTGACGCCGAGCCGCTGGCTGCCCAGCGTCGGCTGGCGCCCGGGCAGCTGCTGCTCCGGCCCCGGCCGCGGACGGAGATCACCGTGCCGCAGCCAGCCGAGCCACCCGCTGACGGCGACCTCGGCTGGTTCCGC
Source organism: uncultured Actinomycetes bacterium (assembly GCA_963758795.1). Lineage (GTDB taxonomy): Bacteria > Actinomycetota > Actinomycetes > Streptosporangiales > Streptosporangiaceae > Palsa-504. The sequence goes on along the minus strand of CAVWXG010000012.1, from coordinate 3,815 downwards.
CCGCTGGATGACGCCGGCCTGCCGGACGAGACCGAAGACGGGCCGGAGGCTGAGTACGACCCGGGCGAAGCCGGTGACCAGGCTGGGCCGCCGGTCCCGGTCGACGCGGCGGCGGCCGTGCCGCCCGTCACCCCCGCTGAGCGGGCGGCGGTCACTCAGCCCCTGCTGTCGCCCCAGGCCAACGCCCGGGCGGTCGCCTGGAACGCCCGGATGCACCCGGGCGCTTCCGGCGTCAGCCTGGACCAGATCCGCGCCGCGCTTGACAGCTATGTCGACGAGGCCGCGGTACGGGCCGCGCTTGACCGGGACAGCGCAGCAGGCAGTCAGCCGGACGCCGTACTGGCCGAGTGCGTGCACCAGTTTCAGCGCAAGTGCTATCGCGAGCAGCGCGAGCACGACGGCCGGGCGGGCCAGTCCACGCTCGACAGCCTCGGGCTCATCGAGCGCGGCGGGCCGGCATTTCACAGCGGCCTGCGACACAATGCCCGGGCCCAGCACCGTCTGAACGAGCATGATGCGCAAGTTCAGGCCGCTACCGGCGGGCAGTTCTCCGCCGCCAGCTGGTTCAGCGGAATCACCGACCCAGCCGTCTTCGGCCTGCGGACCAAGGGAGGCCATGGCCTGCACGTGCTGCTGGTGCGCAAGCTGCGCCAGGCCGAGCGGTACCTGCTCACCCTGCCCCGGTTCCACGGCATGACCCCCGTGGCGCTGGCCGCGGCGCTTGGCGTCACCGAGCGGCACGGCGGCATGCGTGCCGCCCAGACCGACAGCATGCACACGTTCGGGCTGGCCGTGGACATCGACTACACGGCCAACCCGTGGCCCCGTGACGCCGGCCAGCTGGGAGGCCATGAAGCGCGCGGCCACACTGGTGTCCGGCGTGGGCCTGCACCACGACTCGGCGCCGGCGTACTTCTCATCGCTCGGCTCGAATCCGGCGCTTTCCACTGGCCAGATCTGGGACGAGCTGCACCAGCGGCACACGGAACTGGTCGGCTACTTCCGGCTGGGCCAGGACCCCGCCGCGCTCAAGACCGCCCTGCTGGCCAGTCAGGCACGAGGAACGGCCAGCCTGACGGACGCGGGGGAGCCGGTTGACGAGGCCGTCACCCGGTGGCAGTCCCAGATCGCCGAGGACCGGCACGCGCTGGCCGCGCCACGCGGGGACTTCACCGGGCGAGACCCGGCAAAGGGATTCCTGACCCACGACCGCGATCTCGTCATTGCCCTGCGCGACCACGGCTGCCTCGCCTGGGGCGCGGTCGATCAGGGCCCGGGCGGCCGCGGAAGCGGCGACATGATGCACTTCGACGCCCGCATCGACGGCGCCGGCCGCGTTCTGGCCTGGCCGGCGGCGGACCCGGCGGCTACGCACCCCATCAACTTCCTGCCGGCGCCGGGACACCATCCATGTCTTGCCGCACCCGCGTCCGCGGCACCAGCCGAAACCACGGACGCGGCCGACGGCCCGGTGGCGGCCGACTACCTGGACGGGAAACTGTGGACCTTCACCGCCACGACACTCCCGCTACCTGTCGCCGTGTTCTGCCCGCCGGCGGCCCTGTCCCAGGGACAGGTCGACGTGCTGCTCTACGCGCACGGTCTGCTTGATCCCTGCCAGCCTAAGCCGAAGCACCATCCGTCCGAATTCGTCACCGACCATCCGTTCGCCTTCGGCCGCCTCGTCAAGCAGGCCGCGCGGCCGCTGGTCCTCGTGGTGCCGCTACTGAACTGGGCCCATCCCGGCGGGGCGGAGGTATTCGGCGCGGGGCACGCTCACTGGCACGCGCTCGCGGCCCCGCAGCACCTTAACCGCCTCATCGGGGAGGTGCAGGCCGAACTGGGCCGAGTGCAGGGGATCAACCCGCCGTCCGTCGGCGAGCTGACCATCGCCGGGCACTCCCGCGCCTACGACTTCCTCGAGCCGCTCGCCCGCCGACGGCGCGACCCGGCCATGCAAAGCGACGCGCTGGCCCGCCTGTCCCAGGTCTGGGCCTTCGACACCACGTACGCGGGCCGGGTCTCCGAGTGGCTGGACTGGCTCGAGCTCAACCCGCGCCTGCAAGTGCAGCTGTTCTACCGTCCCGGTACCGCGACGGCCCCCGTCGGCGACGAGTTCTACCGTCGGCAGGGGCCGCGGCTGGCGGTGACCCAGGTGAGCGAGAAGCACTGCCAAATCCCGGCGACGCGGCTGCCCGCGCTGCTGCAGCGCGGCGGCGGCACATTGACCGAGCAGGCAGCTGACCAGGCGGAGGAGACGGAGACCGAGGATGACCCGGCGGCCGCGGACCCGCTCACAACGGTGAGCCGCGCGGTCCAGGCCCTGGGATCAGGGACCGGCGGGGCGGCCGGCGTGCTGGCCGGCTTGAGCGCGCTCGGCCCGGTTGAGCTGTGCCGCCTCGGCGAAGACCCGGGGCTGGTCGGCGCCCTGGCCAGCCAGCTGTCCGGCGCCGACCGGGCCGCGGCCGGCGCGCAACTGGCTCGCGGCCGGATCTCCGCGATGAGCCGGGCCGACATCGCCCGGATCACTGCCGCCCCCGCGGCTCACCGGTTCGGGGTGGTCGCTGGCGCTTGCGGTCACGACGTGCTGCTCGCGCACCACGAGGCCTACGACCGCAGCGGAACCGGAACCGTCCACGGCAACCAGTGCGGCGCGCCGGCTCCGGCCGGGGCGGTGTCTACCGACTGCACCGAGTACGTCCTGTCCGTGCTCGACCAGACCTTCGCCGCCGCGGGCTTGTCGGCGCAGTGGCGGACCATTCGTCGCCGGGCAGCGCGAAACAGCGGCTCCGGAGGACTCAAGGGCACCGAGGTGATCAAGGCCATTCAGGCCGAGCGCAGCTGGCAGGCGCTGTTCTGGGCGCCGGACCCGCGCGATCCCGCCGACAACACGGCGGAGCATCCTTACGCCTACCGCATCGTGAACACCCGCCAGGCGTATTACGGCATCCACGTCGACCCGGCCCGGTCGGTAGTCAACTACCGTCGGACTAGCCCGGTCCGGCAGGCCGACCTCACCGGGGTTGAGCACCTGCGGCGGCTGCCGTTCGGGCTGCTGGCCGCGCGCGGCGGCATCCACATGGCGCTAATCGTGAACGGCGACGTGCACGAGGTGCATTGGACTGACCCGGCCACCTCACGGGATGCCATCACCGCGACCCCGCTGGAAAACTTCGCCTGGCAGAGCGGCGTGATCGCGGCGCCCCCGGGTGACCTCGACCTGGCCTGGAGCACTCCGTAGCACGGCGCCCCCGCCCGGTAGCTGGCCGGGCAGGCGGGGCTGGCGTGGCCGATCGCGGTGGGGTAGACCCCGCCCGCGGAGCGGCCCGGCGGAGGAGTCCACGTTCCGGCACGCGTTCGCCATGACCGGTCTCGACGGGCAGTCGTTCGGCTTACGTAGCGCCACGACGATGTCTTCACGAAAGAGGCCGGCGTGGACTAGGGCGTGGACCGCTACCCCTGAAAATCCCAGTGCCATGTGTGCGTTCACAGCACTCGATGTGAGGCATCGTCGCAGGCCAGGCGCGCGTTGCGACTGAGCGTGCTTCTCATAATCAGCCGGTCGTGTGTTCGAGTCACGCCCGTCCCACTGGCCACACCTGCGGTGTTATTGGATTCTCGAGTCCAGCTGTGGGACCGATGTCGGTGGTCCGGTGTGCCGTCAGTGTCATGGCCGCAGGACCGGCGGCGCGGCGTTGCTTTGAGCTCCCTTTAGCCCCTTCTGCAGGATGAAACTCGCCCCGGCATGATGTGCGATGATTCCGTGATCGTGGGTGAGGTGTATGGAGGGGGCGTTCATGACTGCGCGGAACCCT
>CAVWXG010000011.1:0-267778 GCA_963758795.1 uncultured Actinomycetes bacterium | reverse complement strand
CCCTCGCTCGCCGGTACACCGGCCTGGTCTCCTCACCGGTGATTGCGGCACCGGCCGAGGCTAAAGTACATGAGACTCGGTTTCCGGCAGGAGACCTCCGTTAGGCAGTTTCGATAACTTGCCGAGCACGCCGCTACCGCTACGTCATCCATCGTGATGGCCGATCCGCGATCTCCGGTTTGACGCAGAGGTGAGGACGGACAGATGCAGGTGCTCCGCGGCCAGGCTGGCCGTCTCCGGACAGTTCCGATGTCCGCCTGCGGACCAGACTCCGTCCCCTCAGCACGTTGTTACCTGGTCAGGCGGGGTAGTTTGCCGGGCGCCCGGATCAGGTCCAGACGGGTTACCCGGCCGACGGCCGCTGTCACGGAGACGATCGTGACGAGTTGGCCTTGCTGGTAGACGGCGCGGCGGCCGTGCTGGGCGGGTTCTTGTCCGGCTTGGTGGCACGGATCGCCAAGAGCCGGCCGAACCGCTCCTGGCCGGCGGCCAGGGTAGCGGCCAGGGACTACCCGGGCGCGACGACCCGACCCCGAGCGTGATCCTGAGGCCAGTGCCAACCTACCGATGACCAGGGGGCCCGGCCCGCGATCACTTCCGGGCAGGAGAACCGGCAAGCTCAAGGAGAAGGAGAAAAGGTCATGAGTATCATCGACGAGGCGCTGAGCGCCAATGCCACCATCGCCAACGACTACGATCCGAGCCGTGTGAAGCCGCCGGCGCCCAAGATCGCGATCGTCACCTGTGCGGATCCCCGGCTAACCGTCATCGAGCACATGCTGGGTCTCGCCGCCGACGATGTCGACATGATCAGGAACTTCGGCACCGTGATCGATGATGACGCGATCCGGTCGCTTGTTCTCTCGACCAGGCTGCTGGGCACCAGAGAGATAATGATCATCAATCACACCGACTGCGGGATGCTCAGGTTCACCGACGGCGAGTTTGAGGACCGGCTCCGCAAGGAGACAGGGCGGGCGCCAATTGCGCCGGCCAGGTTCTACAGCTTCACCGACGCGGAGGCGAACACCAAGGAGCAGATCTGGAAGGCCAGGTCACATCCATGGATCTCGCCGGACGTTCCGGTCAGGGGGTTCGTTTTTGACGTCCTCACCGGGCGGCTCAGCGAAGTCTTCCCGGACCCGGAGGCCGTCACTGGTCAGTAAGGATGCTGGGCCGCTGACACGACCGCTCGTTCCGTTCTGATGGAACCGAGCGCCTGGCGCTCCTTCGCGGAGCACCTCGCTGGCCTTCACACCGCGGGCGACGAGCTCGTCGCCCGCGGTGCCCCGATGCCGGACACGATCAGGGAAGGGGACAGATGGCTGACTGGATCTTTCAGGCCAGCGCGCACGAGCACGACCTGGACGCCAGCATCACTGCCTCGCCGAAGCGGTGGTGGGGCACGCCCCGCTACCGGGACCGGATGGCGGTCGGTGATCGCGTCTGGATGCAGGAGACGGGGCCGCATCACCCGGGCATCTACTACGTCGCCACTATCGTGTCCGGGACGTATGAGCACCCCGCCCAGCCGGGCGAGCCGGCGTACGCCCGGTGGCGGACGGACATCCGGGTCGACTACCGCATCACGCCGCCCCTGCTCAGGTCCGAACTGCTCGACGACGCGACCCTCGGGTCGTTCCGGCCGTTTCATGGTTTCCAGGGCTCGAACGTGCCGGTGCCCCCGGACATCGCGGCGGCCCTAACCGAACGAGCCGCCCCGCGGCTGGTGACCCTACCCCCGGTCGGATGAGGTGCCTGCGGCCAGGGCGGCGAAGCGATCAGGCCGCACCGATCAATGACCGCGCCTTGGCGGGGCCGACTACGAGGTCGTGCAGGTCGCCGCCCACCTCGAGCCGGCCCGACTGCCCGATCCCGCCGGCCTTCAACGGCTCGAAGCCGGCCGTTCGGATCAACCGCTCGACTTCCTCGCCGGCCCGGTCGTCGTCGGTCGCGTAGAACAGGACGGCCGGCTCCGGTGACCGGTTGCTGGCGGACTCGAAGAGATCGGCCGACAGGGTCCCGAACGCCATGGCCAACCGCGCCCCGGCCGGCAACCACCCGGCCACGGCCTCGCCAGAGGATTGCCCTGCCGGCAGGACACGCGAGAGGTTACCGGTTGCGTCGACGGTAAACGGGTTGCTCGGAACGACCACGAGCTTGCCGGCGAGCGGGTCGGCGATCTCGTCTATGACGCCCTTCAGCACGGTAAACCGCAGCGCGAGGACGACGGCACCGGCGCCCTGCAACGCATCGCGGTTGCCGGCGGCGACGACCGCAGCGCGACCGATCTGTGCAGCCAGCGTTCGTGCCGACTCATGGTCGGCGCTCGAGAGCCGCAGGGTCTCGCCGCCTGCGGCGAGCCGCCGGGCGATGACCGATCCGATCCCTCCGGTGCCGATGATCGCGGTGGTCATGATCGAAACCTCCTCAGTGTCACAGTACTGACAACGGCGCCCCTCAGCACCGGCCCGAACCGTCTCGCAGCGGGGTCAGGGCGACATGGGCGTTAACCAACCATTTTCATGCATCTTCGGAGGCCGTAGTGTGAGCCTGAAGGCTCTCCGGAGGTCGCCATGCAGGCCAGCGATAGCGTCCCGGAAGGAGAGTACGGCGTTGACTACTCTCCGTCCTGAGGGACGGGGATTCCAGCCCTCGCGGGGTGGGGTTCCTGTTTCACGGCCGATCGCGGACGGGGTGTCCCGTGCCGTCTGACATCGGCTCCGCAGGCATCGCCAGGGTTGCCCCTGGCTACGGCAAGACCTGCCGCAAGTATGTTCTTCGCCGCGTTGATGTCCCGGTCGTGCCGGGTGCGGCAGGCGGGGCACGTCCAGTGCCTCGTCTTCAGGCTCAGCTCCGCGAGCAGGTGCCCGCACGAACTGCACGTCTTGGAGCTGGGATACCAGCGGTCGACGGGGATCACGTGCCGGCCGGCTCGTTCTGCCTTGTACTTGACCATGCGGCGGAAGGTGCCCCACCCGCAGTCGGAGATGGCCTTGGCCAGCGAACGGTTGCGGACCATGTTCCGGACGGCGAGGTCTTCGATCACGATCACGTCATGGTCGCGGACGAGGTTCGCACTGGCCTTATGCAGAAAGTCGGCGCGGGACGCGCGGACTTTCCGGTGCGCGCGGGCGACCCTGGCCCTGGCCTTCGCGCGGTTCGCGGAACCCTTCTGGCAGCGGGCCAGGCGCCGCTGGTAGCGGGCGAGGTTCCGGTCCCGCTTGGCCAGCGTGCGCGGGTTGGCGATCTTCTCCCCGTCGCTGGTGACGGCGAAGTCCTTGATCCCCAGGTCCACGCCGACGACCGCGCCCGTCGCGGGGAGTTGCCCGGGCCCGGCCATGTCCACGGCGAAGGAGACGTACCAGCGTCCGCACGGGTCCCGGGAGACCGTCACCGTGGTCGGATCGATCGCGGCGGGGTCGATGCCGGGCCACGACCACACGAATGCCAGCGGCGTGTCCGTCTTGGCAAGGAACAGCCTGCCGTCACGGTAGCGGAACCCGGAGCGGGTGTATTCGGCGGACTGCCGTCCGTCGCGGGATTTGTACCTGGGGTATCGAGTACGCCCGGCGAAGAAGTTGGTGAACGCGACCTGCTGGTGGCGGACCGCCTGCTGCAGCGGAACGCTGGGCACCTCGTTCAGCCAGCCCAGTTCCTCGGTGGCTTTCATGGCGGTCAGGTAGGCGTTGGCCTGTGTGAAGTTCGTCTTGACCTGCTCGCCGTGGTACCGGGCGTGCCGCCACGTGAGAGTCCGGTTCCACACGACGCGGACGCAGCCGAACGTGCGGTTAAGCACGCTCATCTGTTCGTGGTCCGGGTAGGCCCGGCACTTGTACGCCGTCCGCATGTACCAATCTTATCAGGAGGGCCTGTCATGGATAAGCTGACGCGCGAGAGGGGGGAGCGGCGTTGCCGGGTCTCCACGCCGCGAACTTGATGACTGCACCAGAAAAGCTCAAGGAATACCAGATGTATATCGGCGGCCGGTTCGTCGATTCCTCGACCGGCCAGACGTTCGAATCGCTCAATCCCTACGCTGGCCAGCCCTGGGCCGTCCTTCCTGAAGGCACCGTCGAGGACATCGACCACGCGGTAGAGGCGGCCCGGGCCGCCCTGGACGGCGAGTGGGGCGCGATGACGGGCTTCGACCGGGCCCGGCTGATCCGGCGGCTCGCCGAGCTGATCGAGCAGAATGCCGAGGAACTGGCCCGCGCCGAGGTCTCCGACTCGGGCAAGCTGTACCGCGAGATGGTCGGGCAGACCAGGTACCTGCCGCAGTGGTACTACTACTTCGCCGGGCTGGCCGACAAGATCGAGGGCCGGTCGATCCCCTCGGACAAGCCCAACTTCATGGTGTACACCCGGCGGGAGCCGGTCGGCGTGGTCGGCGCGATCACGCCGTGGAACTCGCCGCTGCTGCTGCTGACCTTCAAGCTCGCGCCCGCGCTGGCGGCGGGCTGCACGATGGTCTGCAAGCCGTCGGAGCACGCGCCGGCCTCCACCCTGGCCCTGGCCGCGCTGGTGGACGAGGCCGGATTCCCCGCCGGGACCTTCAACGTGGTGGTCGGCTCGAGCCGCGAGCTCGGCGCCGCCCTGGCCGCCCATAAGGGCGTGGACAAGGTCGCGTTCACCGGCTCGACCGCCACCGGGGCCGCCGTGGCGAAGGCGGCCGGGGCCAACATCAACCGGGTCACGCTCGAGCTGGGCGGCAAGTCACCGCAGATCGTCTTCGAGGACGCCGACCTGGCCGCCGCGGCCAACGGCATCGTGGCCGGCGTGTTCGCGGCCACCGGCCAGACCTGCATGGCCGGCTCCCGGCTGATCGTGCACGAGAGCGTCCAGCAGCGGCTGGTCGAGCTGCTCGTCGAGCGGGCTAACGCGATCAAGCTCGGCGACCCCAACGACCCTGAGACCGAGATGGGCCCGATGGCCAACGAGCCGCAGTACCGCAAGGTGCTCGGCTACCTGGAGACGGCGAGCGCCGAGGGCGGCGTCTTCGCCTGCGGCGGAGGGCCGTCCGACGAGCACGGCGGGTTTTTCGTCCGGCCGACGGTGATCACCAGCGTCGACCCGACCCGGACGGTGGTGCGCGAGGAGATCTTCGGGCCGGTGGTGGCCGCGCTCACCTTCAGCGACGAGGAAGAGGCCCTCAAGCTGGCCAACGACACGCCGTATGGCCTGGCCGGAGCGGTGTGGACCAAGGACGTCCACCGGGCGCACCGGGTCGCCGCCAAGCTGCGCGCCGGGACCGTCTGGATCAACGCGTACCGCGTGCTCGCGCCGAACGTGCCCTTCGGCGGGTTCGGCGACAGCGGGATCGGCCGCGAGAACGGCATCGACGCGCTCAACGAATACACCGAGAACAAGTCCGTATGGGTCGAGCTGACCGGCGCGACCCGCGATCCCTTCCAGCTCGGCTGAACCGCGAGGAGAAGACGACATGACCACTCTCGACCTCAACCCCACGGCGCCGCGGCCCGTGGTCGGCACCCCCGAGCAGGTCACCGAGGAACTGGGCCGACTCAACGCGGCCGGCATGGACGGCATGATCATGGGTTTCCTCGACTACAACGAGGAGATGAAGTACTTCGGCGAGCACGTGCTGCCGCTGATGAAGCAGGCCGGCCTGCGCCACGAGTAAAGCAGGCGCATAATCTAAAAGCAGCGGTCGTCACCCCTCTCCTGGAGGCGCCGGAAGGGATGCTGATGCTGGAAGATCTTGACCCGGCCGAGACCCGTGAGTGGCTGGAGGCGCTGGGCTCGGTGCTGGCGTATGAGGGCGCGGATCGCGCGTTCTTCTTGCTCGATGAGGTGGTCGGCGAGGCGCGGCGGAAGGGCGCGCCGGTTCCGTACAGCGCCACGACGCCGTACCTGAACACGATCCCGGCCGACTCGCAGGACCGGCTGAGCCCGTTCCAGGAGGCGATGGATCACCGGATCCGGTCGCTGATCCGGTGGAACGCGCTGGCCATCGTGCTGCGGGCGAACGCGGAGTCTTCCGAGCTCGGCGGTCACATTGCCAGTTTCCAGTCCGCGGCGACGCTGTACGAGGTGGGTTTCGAGCATTTCTTCCGGGGCGCGTCGGCCGCCAGCGGCGGCGACCTGCTGTTCATCCAGGGGCATTCGTCGCCGGGTATCTACGCCCGCTCGTTCGTAGAGGGCCGGCTTTCGGAGGATCAGCTGCGGAAGTTCCGCCAGGAGACCGGCGGCGGGGGGCTGTCGTCCTATCCGCATCCGTGGCTGATGCCGGAGTACTGGCAGATGCCGACGGTGTCGATGGGCCTGGGCCCGATCATGGCGATCTATCAGGCGCGGTTCCTGAAGTACCTGGCCAACCGCGGGCTGGCCGACACCGCGGACCGCAAGGTGTGGGCGTTCCTGGGGGACGGGGAGACCGACGAGCCGGAGTCGCTGGGTGCCATCGCGATGGCCAGCCGGGAGAAGCTCGACAACCTCATCTTCGTGGTGAACTGCAACCTGCAGCGGCTGGACGGCCCGGTCCGCGGCAACGGCAAGATCATCCAGGAGCTGGAGGGCATCTTCCGCGGCGCGGGCTGGAACGTGATCAAGGTGATCTGGGGCAGCGCCTGGGACCCGCTCCTCGCCCGCGATTCCACCGGGCTGCTGCGCAAGCGGATGGAGGAGGCGGTCGACGGCGAGTACCAGGACTTCAAGTCCAAGGACGGCGCGTACGTGCGGGAGAAGTTTTTCGGCAAGTACCCGGAGCTGGCCGAGATGGTCGCGGGGATGACCGATGAACAGATCTGGGCGCTGAACCGCGGCGGCCACGACCCGCAGAAGATCTATGCCGCTTACTCGGCCGCGGTACGTCATACCGGCCAGCCCACCGTCATCCTGGCCAAGACCATCAAGGGCTACGGGATGGGGGAATCGGGCGAGGGCCAGAACATCACCCACCAGCAGAAGCACATGGCCGACACGGCCCTGGCCAGGTTCCGGGACCGGTTCGCCCTGCCGCTGACCGACGAGCAGCTGGCGCAGCTGCCGTTCCTGCGCTTCGAGGATGACAGCGAGGAGATGGCTTACCTGCGGGAACGGCGCGAGGCCCTGGGCGGGTACCTGCCTTCCCGGCGCAGGCGGTCGACGCATACGCTGACGGTGCCCAAGCTGTCCGCGTTCGGCGGCCAGCTCGGCGGGACGCCGGGCCGGGAGATCTCCACCACCATGGCGTTCGTCCGGATCCTGAACACCCTGCTGCGGGACAAGACCATCGGCTCCCACGTGGTGCCGATCGTGGCCGACGAATCCCGGACGTTCGGGATGGAGGGCATGTTCCGCCAGTTCGGCATCTTCAGCCAGGCCGGCCAGCTCTACCGGCCTGAGGACGCCAGCCAGCTGATGTACTACCGCGAGGCACCGGACGGCCAGATGCTGCAGGAAGGCATCAACGAGGCGGGCGCGACGGCATCCTGGATCGCCGCCGCGACCGCCTACAGCACCAGCGACATTCCGATGATCCCGTTCTACATCTTCTACTCGATGTTCGGCTTCCAGCGGGTGATGGACCTGATCTGGGCGGCCGGGGACTCGCGCGCCCGCGGCTTCCTGGTCGGCGGGACGGCCGGCCGGACCACGCTGAACGGGGAGGGGCTGCAGCACGAGGACGGCCACAGCCACCTGCTCGCCTCGGTCGTGCCCAACTGCGTGTCCTACGACCCGACGTTCTCCTATGAGGTCGCGGTAATCATCGCCGACGGGCTGCGGCGGATGATTGCCGAGCAGGAGGACGTGTTCTTCTACCTCACCTTGATGAACGAGAACTACGAACACCCCGCGCTGCCCGAGGGCGCCGAGGCCGGGATCTTGCGCGGGATGTACCTGCTGCGTACTGGCTCCGGCGATGGTCCCGCGGTGCAGCTGCTGGGCAGCGGCACGATCTTGCGGGAGGTGCTGGCCGGGGCGGACCTGCTGGCCGCCGACTACGGCGTAGCGGCCGACGTGTGGAGCGCGACCAGCTTCACCGAGCTGCGCCGCGACGGGCTGGCCGCCGACCGGTGGACCATGCTGCACCCGGCCGAGCCGCCCCGGCGCAGCTACGTCGGGGACTGCCTGGCCGGGCGGCGCGGCCCGGTCATCGCCGCGACCGACTACGTCAAGAGCTTCGCCGACCAGATCCGCGCCTTCGTGCCGGGGCGTTACCGGGTGCTGGGCACAGACGGCTATGGCCGTTCTGATTATCGCCGGAACCTGCGCCGGTTCTTCGAGGTCGACCGGCACTACGTCGCGGTGGCCGCGCTGGCGTCGCTGGCCGAGGACGGGACGATCCCGGCGGCCACCGTCGCCGACGCGATCGCGCGGTACGGCATCGATCCCGGCAAGCCCGACCCATCGCTCGTATGACCGCGCGTATCACTGAGGGGAGCAGCCATGGCCGCTGCGACTGAAGTCACCGTTCCGGACCTTGGCGACTTCGCCGAGGTGCCGGTCATCGAGATCCACGTCGCGGCCGGCGACGTGGTCAGCGCCGAGGACCCGCTGATCACCCTGGAATCGGACAAGGCCACCATGGACATCCCCGCGCCGGCCGCCGGGACGATCGGCGAGCTGCGGGTCAAGGTCGGTGACCTGGTCAGCCGCGGCTCGCCGATCCTGCTGCTGGACACCGGCGGCACCGACGTCACGCCGCCGCCGCTGACGGACCAGCAAGAGCCGCCGGCACCAGGCGCGGCGGATCCGGTCGCGGCGGCGCGCGAGCCCGCGGCCCGTCCGGCCTCTCCTGCGGCGGTCCCGGCTCCGGCCGATGGCCCGCCGGTAACCGCGGCGGAGGCCGGGCCTCCGGACGGGTTCGAGGGGGTGCACGCCGGGCCGGGCGTGCGCCGGCTGGCCCGAGAGCTTGGCCTGGACCTGAGCGCGCTGGCCGGGACGGGGCCGAAGGGGCGGATCACCAAGGAGGACGTGATCGCGGGCGTGCGCGGGCCGGCGGCGCCGGCGGCGGATGCCGGTGCGGCGGTTGCGGCCGGGGCCGGCATCCCGGAGGTCCCGGCGCAGGACTTCTCCAAGTTCGGGCCGGTCGAGGTCAGGCCGCTGACCCGGATCCAGCGGCTGTCCGGCCCCGCGCTGCACCGGTCCTGGCTCAACGTCCCCCACGTCACCCACAACGACGAGGCTGACATCACCGACCTGGACGCCTACCGCAGGGAACTCGACACCGCCGCCCGGGCGCAGGGCTACCGGGTGACGCTGCTGGCCTTCCTGTTGAAGGCGAGCGTCTCGGCGCTGCGGGAATTCCCCAGGTTCAACAGCTCGCTGACGCCGGAGAAAGACGCGCTGATCTACAAGAGCTACTACCACCTCGGCGTGGCCGTGGACACGCCCGAGGGCCTGGTGGTGCCGGTGATCCGCGACGTCGACCGCAAGGGCATCACCGAACTCAGCCGGGAACTCGGGGCCGTCTCAGCCAAGGCGCGGGACGGCAAGCTCGGCCTGGCCGACCTGCAGGGCGCCTGCTTCACGATCTCCAGCCTGGGCGGCATCGGCGGAACCAGCTTCACGCCCATCGTCAACGCCCCCGAGGTGGCGATACTGGGCGTGGTCCGGTCCCGGACCGCACCGGTCTGGGACGGGACGGCGTTCGTGCCGCGGCTGATGCTGCCGATCTCGCTGTCCTACGACCACCGGGTCATCGACGGGGCACTCGCCGCCCGGTTCGCCCGGTACCTGTGCCAGCTGCTGGAAGACATACGCGGCCTGCTGCTGTGACCGCGCCCGGACCATTGTGACGCACCCTCTTCCTGAGGAGTCTGACGTGGATATCACCGTTCCCGACATCGGCCACTTCGTCGACGTGCCGGTCATCGAGGTGCACGTGACCGCGGGTGACGTGGTATCCGCCGAGGATCCGCTCCTCACGCTGGAGTCCGACAAGGCCACGCTGGACGTCCCCGCATCAGCGGCGGGAACCGTCAGCGAGGTTGCCGTCCGGGTCGGCGACCGGGTATCGGCCGGGGACCTCATCCTGCGGCTCGACGCCGGGCCAGTGTCCGGCGGCCCGGCTGCCGGGCCGGTCAGGGAGCGGGTCACCGAGGACGCGGCCCCCGCGCCGGCCGAGCCGCCCGGCTACGGCTCGCCGAGCGGGATTTACGAGGTCATCGAGGTCACGGTCCCCGACATCGGCCACTTCATCGATGTGCCGGTCATCGAGGTGCAGGTGGCCGCCGGGGACGTGGTCGCCCGCGAGGATCCGCTGATCACCCTGGAGTCTGACAAGGCCACGCTGGACATTCCGGCGCCCATGGCCGGGACCATCACCGCCGTCCGGGTCGCGGTCGGCGACCACGTCTCCGCCGGCCACGTCATTGCGGACCTGCGCACCGGTGAGCGACCGATGCCCGAGGCAGCCGCGGCACCGCCCCAGCCAACCGCCGCGGCGACCAGTACGGTGGCGCCTGGTGACATCGCAGTGGCGCCTGGTGACATCACCGCGGACGTGCTTGTCCTCGGCGCCGGGCCGGGCGGTTACACGGCCGCGTTCCGGGCGGCCGACCTAGGCAAAAGTGTCGTGCTCGTCGACCGCGGGCCGACACTGGGCGGAGTCTGCCTCAACGTCGGCTGCATCCCGTCCAAGGCCCTGCTGCACGCGGCCAAGGTCATCGCCGAAGCCCGGGAGATGGGCGAGCACGGCATCACTTTCGGTGCTCCGGCGATCGACGTCGACGAGCTGCGCGCCTGGAAGGAGGGCGTGGTCGGGCGGCTCACCGGCGGCCTGGCCGGACTGGCCCGGCAGCGCAAGGTCAGCACCATCAGGGGCTACGGCCGCTTCACCTCGCCCCACCAGCTGCAGGTCGAGCTGGCCGAGGGCGGGAGCACCACCATCGACTTCGAGCAAGCGATCATCGCGGCCGGCTCCGAGCCGCTGACGCTGCCGTTCATCCCGCAGGCGGACCCGCGAGTCGTCGACTCCACCGGCGCGCTGGAGCTCGGCGGGGTGCCGCAGCGGCTACTCATCCTGGGCGGCGGCATCATCGGGCTCGAGATGGCCACCGTGTACCACGAGCTCGGCGCCAGGGTCACTATCGCCGAGCTCATGGACCAGCTCATCCCGGGCGCAGACAAGGACCTGATCAGCCCGCTCGCCAAACGGGTCACCCGGCAGTACGAGAACATCTACCTCAAGACCAGGGTGACCAACGTCGAAGCCCGACCCGAGGGCCTGGTCGTGTCCTTCGATGGTGCGAAGGCGCCATCTCAGGACACCTTTGACCGGATGCTCGTTGCCGTCGGGCGCCGCCCCAACGGCAAGCTGATCGGCGCCGAGCAGGCCGGCGTCGCGGTCGACGACCGCGGCTTCGTCGGTGTCAGCAAGCAGATGCGGACCAACGTCGAGCATATCTTCGCCATCGGCGACATCGTCGGCCAGCCGATGCTGGCGCACAAGGCGATGCACGAGGGGAAGGTCGCGGCCGAGGTCATCGCGGGCAAGAACAGCTTCTTCGACGCCCGCGCCATCCCGTCGGTCGCCTACACCGACCCCGAGGTGGCCTGGGCCGGCGTCACCGAGAACGAGGCCAGGGCGGCCGGCGTCACGTACGGCAAGGGGGTCTTCCCGTGGGCCGCCAGCGGCCGTTCGCTCACCCTCGGCCGGTCCGAAGGGCTGACCAAGGTGCTGTTCGACGAGGCGACCGGCCGGATCATCGGCTGCGGCATCACCGGGCCGAACGCCGGCGACCTCATCGCCGAGGCGGTGCTGGCCATCGAGATGGGCGCCGACGCCGCCGACATCGCCCTGACCATCCACCCCCACCCCACGCTGTCCGAGACCGTCGCCCTGGCCGCCGAGGCGTTCGAGGGCACGATCACCGACCTGTACCTGCCCAGACGGTAGCCAAGGACACAGCCGGGACCAGCCATGGCTCAGGGGTTGGCGGGAGTTTGGGCTGGTTCGCCGTGGTGGGCGACGCGGTCGGGGTAGCTCTTGGAGAACTTCAGCATGTACAGGATAATCACGCCCGGCACGGCCAGGCCGAGCAGGAGCTCGGGCAGGCGGCGGGTGGTGTGCCCGTTGATGGCGGCGGCGGCGACCCGGGAGACGCCGAGGGCGAAGATGGCCACGCCCCAGCCGGCGCTGAGCACCCGGTTGATCTTCTTGAAGGTCGGGGAGGACCATTCGGCCTGGGGGACGGATTCGCGGGCGAACTGCTCGGTGAACGGCATGACCGGGATCAGGGCCAGGATGATCAGGCCGAGGACGAGGCCGACGCCGGCGCCGCCCCAGGTGGCCAGCCACCGGTCGTCGTTCTTGCCCAGGGTGAAGCCGAGGACGGCGATCAGCGCGAACAGCACCAGGGAGCAGGTGTTGAGGATCTTCGGCGGCCAGATGGGGTGGCTGGTCACGATGGCGATCAGGGCGATCACCGCGGCGGCGAGCCCGGCGATGCCGATGTAGCCGTGCGGCAGGAAGCGGGCCAGCAGGGAGAAGGCGATCAGGGGCAGGAAGGCGAGGATGAGAGTGAGGGATTTCATGGCGGGAACCTCCGGATGTAGATGTTTAGGCCTGCTGCGAGGGCAGGTGGTCCGCCAGCCAGTCGAGCATCTGGGTGTGGGTCAGCTGGCGGCCGGTGGGCTGGCAGTGGAAGTTCGCGCCCTGCGCCTGGGTGAACTCGATGATCTCCTTCTCCCCGGGCAGGAGGTCATAAAGCTGCCGCGGCTGGCCGGGGAAGAACTGCTCGTTGTCCGGGTCGGTGATCAGCAGCGGCGTGGTGATCCGGTCGGCCACGTCCCGGACATGGTACTTGCGGACCTCGGTGAACAGGTCGAACGGGTCGGTCAGGCCGTAAGGCTTGGCCCGGAACGCGAACGTCTGGGCCGCCTTCGGGTCGGCGCCGGCCTGGCCCTGCTCCATGGCGGCGTTGAATGCGTCCTTCTGCCCCGAGTCCAGCAGACCCAGCAGGGCCTTGGGCAGGTGGACAGTCCACCCCGCCGATACGTCCGCCACGCCCGGGTCGGCGACCGCCGCGACCAGCCGCCGCTCGAACGCGATGGCCCGGGCGATCCAGTAGCCGCCCTGGCTGATGCCGTAGCCGGTCAGCGCCGAGGCGTCCACATCGGGCCGGGCGACCAGGACGTCGATGACCGGGGTCAGTACCGCCTCCCAGTCA
The DNA here is from genome assembly GCA_963758795.1 of uncultured Actinomycetes bacterium. Classification (GTDB taxonomy): domain Bacteria; phylum Actinomycetota; class Actinomycetes; order Streptosporangiales; family Streptosporangiaceae; genus Palsa-504. Next base: position 254,660 of record CAVWXG010000011.1, on the reverse strand, counting down.
TAACGGAACGGCACGCCGCGCTCGAACAGCATCGACTGCTGCCCCGGGCCGTCGAACGCGAAGGCGTTCCAGCCACGCTTGAGTGCCTCAGCTGCGCCATAGCCCATCAGCCCGGGCAGCGAGCCGTCGCTCCCGTTGATCATGACCAGCGTCGGCCGAGCCGCACCGGTGGCGTCCGGGCGCAGCAGGTAGCCCGGCAGCGTGGTGTCCTCATACGGGACCTGGACCCGGACCAAGCGGCCCGCCGACGCGTCGACCACCTTCTCCCAGCAGGCCCGGCCCTGGCGGAAGGTGGACAGCAGCACAGACTGATCGGCCAGCCCGTCGACGAAGACCAGCGCCTTGGCGTAATACTCCGCCGCGGCCAGGAAGGCCCAGCTCGCGGTGTGCAGATGCCCGCGCCCCAGCGCATGCTCGCCGCGGGCGGCCAGGTCCGCGGCCGTCGCCGTCCAGGCGTCGAACCAGCTCTGCGGGTCGCCGTCGGTGATCCGGTCCAGGGTCGCCAGGACCAGCCCGGCATCGCCGATGCCAGAGGCTGCGGCGCCCAGCACGATGCGTGCCTCGTAGTCGAAATCGGCGTCCTTGAAGAAGCCGCCCGGCGCGCTCCTGCTGCCACCCATGCCAAACACATCCTTCTCGGTCAGCAGCGAGCCCGGTGCTCACCGCGTCATGCCCATCATTGACGGGCGCTCTCGGAGGAGGCATCCGCCATCTGGCGGACCGGGCCGGGCAACGCCTGAGGCACGACACGCCTGCGAGGTGGCCGCCGGACAGGTGCCCCAGGGGCACGATGCGCGGCGTGCCGGGGCCGCCGAATGTGGTTCGATACCCCACCCCTGTGCCGCGCCAGGCTCCACGGGCGAAGTTTTGGCGCGAGGTTGTCCGCCGGTCGCGACGCGCCGAACGGCCTGATCTGCGCTGCTCGCTGATGAGTGGCCGGAAAACCGAAACGCCCCCGCATCACCATGGCGGTAATGCGGGGGCGTGGCACGATGCCGGGCGGAGGCCCTGGTCATCAGCTAGCCGAGGTGCCAGTGCCCTGGGCGGGGCTGGCCGGCACGGCCGGGTTGACGGCCGGGGTGGTGGGGCGGCTCGGCACGGCCGGGTTGACGGTCGAGGTGGACGTGGCCGCCGGGGTCGCCGGGGCGGCCGGGGTGCTGCCGGCCGACGTGAACATCAGGGCTGCGGCCGCCGCGCCGCCGGCCACGACCACTGCCGCGCCGGTGCCCAGCAGCCAGCGGCGCCGGCGCGCCGAACGGTCCTGCTGGTGGTGGTAACGCTCGATCTCCTCGGTGGTGTAGCCGGCTTCGTGGTCCAGGGTGGCGGACTTGGTGCTCATTTGGGGGTCTCCCTTTCTCGTTGTGCTGACAGATCTACTGTCGTCCAGATCCGGCGCCCGGTCCCTGGGAAAACTCCCTAGTTCGCCTCCCTAGGGTGTTCGCCGCCCGCGGGGGGATGGAGCGCCAGCCCGGTGACGTTTAGGCATCCACAGCCGCCAGCAGCTGCGCCGCCTGGCCGGGCAGTGGCGCGAGCGCTCCGGCTTCCTCGCAGACCATGGACCGGCTCGCCTCACATTCTTACTATGTGTGGGTGGGGGACAATAACCGCTTGCTGGCGGCCGATCGTGCCGCCGTCGAGCGGACCGCCCGGGACCTGGTGCTCGGCGTCGTGGAACGGCGGACGCCGGCCGGGGTGAGCGTGGCGATAGAGGGTGCGCCGGGTATCGGGAAGACCTTCCTGGTCCGGGAGATCCTGGCTTGTGTCGCGCCCGGCGCGGCGAAGGTCCTGCGGGTGGCGGGCCAGCCGGGCCGGCGCAACGACCCGTTCGCTGTCGCCAGTCAGCTCCTAGGTGACCTGAACCCGGACACCGATCCGGCTGACGCGGCCTTTGACCACGTCGACGAGCTGTGCGCCGACGGCCCGGTGGTGCTGTGCGCCGATGATGCGCACCACCTCGACGCGGCCTCGCTGACGCTGCTGCGCCGGGTGATGTGGGCGAGCCGGAGTCTGCCGCTGGCCGTGCTGGTCACGACCCGGCCGGGTCCGTCTCGTGAGCCGGTGGCCATGCTCGTCCGGCAGGCGCAGGAACGGCTGTGGCTGCCGCCGATGGGCCGGCTCAGGGTAGAGCGTCTGGTGTTCGACCAGACCGGCCGGTGGCCTGGCCTGCTGCTATGCCGCATCCTGGAACTGGCCGCCGGGAACCCGCTCTTCGTCGGTGAACTGCTGCGCGGGTATGGGGACGCGGGCGCCCTGGCCGACGTCGGGCCGGACACCATCGAGGCCAGGTTCGAGCTCGACCTGCAGGCCGTCGGCCTGGACGAGGTCATACGGGCCCATCTCGGCCAGCTCGACGAGCCGACCCGTGACGTGCTCGCCGCCATGGCCGTCTGGGGGACCGATATCGGTGTCGACGATCTCGCCAGCATGTTGTTCAGTTCGGCTGGCGCGCCGGACGAGCTGCTCGAGCGGGCCGTATCGTCCGGCCTGGTCCGCCGTGATCCCGCCGGAACGGCCGGCTTCAGCCACGATCTGTTCCGCGAGGTGACCTATCGCGAGCTGACGGAGTCTGCCCGGCGAGCCACGCACCGGCGAGCCGCGGAGGTGTTCAAGGCGGCCGACTACCGGCCGAGCCTGGTCGCGGACCACCTCCTGCGGGCGGCCGGGGCCGGCGCTGATCCAGCGCTGGTGGCCGCGCTGCACGACGCCGTCGCGGCCACCCGCGGGTACGCGCCGGAGGTCACCGCGGGCCTGCTTGATGACGTGGCCGCCGTCGGGGCGGACGTGCCCGGACGGCTGCTACTGGACCACGCCGACGCCCTATTCCGCCAGGGCCGCGGTGAATCCGCGGAGACGCTGATCCGCGAGCGCATCGCGACGGTCACCGATCCCGCGGTGGCGGCGGGGCTGCAGCTGATCTTGATTCGCTCCCTGATGAACCGGGCGGAGACGGCGGCGGCCCTGGCGGTGATCGGGCGGACCGCCGCCATCACCGGGCTGCCCGGCGCTACCGTTCGCCAGCTGGAGGCGACCCGGGCCTGGCTGCTGATCCTGGCCGGGCAGGGGCTGCCTGCCGCCGAGCTTGACGCGATGATGACCCGGTTTGCCGCGGCCGACGACCAGGACGCCCAGGCCAACCTCCTGTCCTCGGTCGCCTGCACCGCCTTCCTGGCTGGCCGCCCGGACGCGGCGCTGGACCACATGCGCGCCAGGGACGCGCTCCTGCCCGGCGTGGACAGCTTCCGCTCTCGCAACTCCTCGCTGTCCCTGGCTGCCATGTTCGAGCTGGCCGCCGACGGGCCTGTGGCCGCACGGGCGGAACTCGACCGGGCGCGGCGGCTGGCCGCCGAACGGCACGCCGAGTGGGTCGACCCGTTCCTCGGCTTCACCGCCGGCGGCATCGCGTTCGCCGCGGGCGACTGGGACGACGCGGTCGCGGAGCTGGACGCGGCGCTGGAACTGGCGGAGGAGACCGGCACCGGCTGGGTCTCCCCGGCGGTCGGTTTCCGGGCTTACATCGACGCGCACCGCGGCAGCACCGGCCCGGCCCGGAACCGGCTCGAGTCCTACCGGCACCGCGGCCTGCCGCTGCATTTCGGGCACGACCGGCCCGGCTGGGCTGAACTGGCCGTGCTGGAAGCCGAAGGCCAGATCCGGGAAGCGGGCACGCTGGCCCGGACGCTGTGGTCGGCCGCCCGGGACCATCCCGGCCGCTGGGCCGCCGATCTGGCCATCGACGTGACCCGGGTCGCCCTGACCGGAATGGACCGCCGCCTGGCCGACCAGATCGGCCAGGACGTGCCGGCGCTGTGCCCGCCCGAGGTTTCGCTCCTGGTGCGCGGCGTGCTCGCGGCCGACCCGGACATGATCGGGGAAGCGGCCGATGACCTCGCTGGCGCCGGCCGCCTGGCGGCCGAGGCGTTCGCCCGCGAGGAGCTCGCTTGCGCGGCGGCCACGGCCGGGCACCGGGGCCGGGCCGGCGCGGCCCTGGACGCGGCCCTGACCAGCTACCAGCGAATCGGCGCCGTCCCGGACCGGGACCGTGCCCTCGCGCGGACGCGCGCGCTGGGCATCCGCCGGAGCTCGCGGGAACCGCATCGTGACGTCGGCCATGGCTGGGCCGCCCTGACCGCGACCGAGGTCAGGATCGCCGCGCTGGTCCGCGACGGGCTGACCAACCGGGAGATCGGCACCCGGCTGTTCGTCTCACCCCGCACGGTGCAGACCCACGTCTCGCACATCCTGCAGAAGACCGGCCTGCGCTCCAGGGTCGAGATCGCGCGCTTCGCCGGAGCGTAGATCGGCCGGCTGGCGGATGCCTCGCCGGCCGGCCCGGCCGTAGCGTCCAGGGCATGAAATCACTCACGCTGATCCTTGCCTTCCTCCCCCTGATCGCCTTCTCCCTGCTGTCGCGCTTCCTGCCGCACGGCTACATCGGCATCGCCGGAATGGCCGCGGCGCTGATCGCCCTGGTCGCCATCGTGACCAGCCGCCCCGTCTGGCCACCGAAGATCCTCAACACCTGCTCGCTGGCGCTGTTCGCCCTGATCGCCGTCCTCGGCTTCACCCTAGGTACGGCTGACGACCGGTGGCTGGCCACCTGGGGCGGCGCCGGCGTCGGCCTCGTCCTGGGGCTGATCATCCTGGCCCTGGTCCCGGTCATCCCGTTCACCGAGCAGTTCGCCCGGGAAGCCACGCCGCCGGCCTACTGGACCTCACCGACCTTCAAGAAGATCAACCGCGCGCTCAGCGCCGCCTGGGGTCTGGCCATCTTCGCCGTGGGCCTGTCCCGGGTCGCGGCCGCCGCCATTAACGGGCACACCACCCACCGCCTGCCCGAGCTGCTGCTCGGCGTGGCCGTCCCGGGCCTGATCGTCCTGTACATGCTGAAGTTCTCCAAGAGCTACCCCGACCGCGTCACCCACCAGCCCGCCGAAGCTCCCCGCCCGATCTGACTTCTGCCAGCCGCGCGTTCAGGAACCGGCGCTCGGGGCCGGTGGGGGCCAGGGCCGCCGCCTCCTCGTAGGCGCTGGCGGCTTCGGTGTTCCGGCCGAGCCGGCGCAGGAAGTCAGCGCGGGTCGCGGGCAGCAGGTAGTAGCCGGCCAGGGCGCCGCCGGCCTCCAGGCGCCGCAGCAGCGCCAGCCCGGCCGCGGGGCCGCCGGTCATGGCCACCGCGACCGCGCGGTTCAGTTCGACGACTGGCGAGCCGGTCAGGTCCGCCAGGTGCTGGTAGAGCCGGGCGATCCTGGGCCAGTCGGTGGCCTGCGCCGTCGCGGCGGCGGCGTGGCAGCCGGCGATGGCCGCCTGGATCTGGTACTGGCCGGGCCGCTGGCCGGCCAGGGCCGCTTCGAGGTGCCGGCGGGCGAGGCCCATCTGGGCCTGGTCCCAGCGGGTGCGGTCCTGGTCCTGCAGGGTCACCAGGTCCCCGCGGTCGTTCACCCGCGCCGCCTGCCTCGCGCGGTGGAACAGCATCAGGGCGAGCAGCCCCTTGGCTTCCGGTTCTTCGGGCAGCAGTTCGGCCAGCACCTGGGTCACGGCGACGGCCCGGTCGCACAGGTCCCGCCGGATGAGGTCGTCTCCGGCGCTGGCCGAGTAGCCCTCGTTGAATACCAGGTAGAGCACCGCCAGAACGCCGGGTACCCGCTGCGGCAGGGCACGGGCCGGCGGTACCCGGTAGGGGATGCGCGCGTTGGCGATCTTGTGCTTGGCCCGGACGAGCCGCTTGGCCATCGTGGCCTCCGGCACCAGGAAGGCACGGGCGATCTCGGCGGTGCTCAGCCCGGTCAGGGTGCGCAGCGTCAGGGCGACCCGCGCCTCCATCGCCAGCGCGGGGTGGCAGCAGGTGAAGATCAGCCGGAGCCGTTCGTCCGGGACGCTGCTGTCGTCAGCGTCTGGCTCCGGATGGCCCGTTCCCGTCTGTCTGGTTGCCATCACGGCCAGTTCCCCGAGCTTGGCACGGTAGGTGCTGCTGCGCCGCAGCCGGTCGATGGCACCGTTGCGGGCCACCGTCATCAGCCACGCCCCCGGCCGGTCCGGCACGCCGTCGCGCGGCCAGCGCCGCAGCGCCTGGGTAAAGGCGTCCTGGGCGCAGTCCTCGGCCAGGTCCCAGTCACCCGTCTGGTGGATCAGGGCCGCGGTGATGCGGCCCCACTCCTGGCGGAAGGCATCGGCCGCGACCGTCCCCGCGACGCCGGCCGGCTCCGGGGGCTGGCCGCCGGGTCCGGTTAGTCCTCCTGGAACGGCCAGAACGGTCTCACCTCCAAGATGCCGAGGCGGGCCATCGGATGCCTGCCCGCGACCTCGATGGCTTCGTCGAGGTCGGCGCACTCGAGCAGGTCGAAGCCGGCGATCTGCTCCTTCGTCTCGGCGAACGGGCCGTCTGTCACGATGGCGCGGGAGTCCCTCACGCGTACCGTGCGGGCACTGCCGGGCGGCTCCAGTTCGCTGCCGTACAGGCGAACGCCCCGGCCGTCCATTTCGGCTACCCAGGGATCGACCGGTTCGATGCGGGCGAACTCCCGGGGGTCGACCGCGGGGTCGGTGCAGACGAGCATCATGTACCGGATCTTGCCGTCACCCGGCTCGGGCAGGGCCAGGGCGGGGGCGCTGTCCGGCAGGGCGCGCACCTCGATCGACCCCAGCCAGGAGTGGGGGTGCCGGCCGGCCCACCGCACCGCGTCGTCCAGGCTGGCGCACTCGAGCACGTCGTAGCCGGCCACCTGCTCCCTGGTCTCCGCGTACGGCCCGTCGGTGATGATGAGCTCGCCGTCCCGGATCTTGATCGTGGTGGCGTCCGCCGTCGGCCGCAGGCGGCTCCCCTGCAGGTTGACGCCGGCGCGGACCGTCTCCTCAAGCCAGGACGAAAACGAGGCCCAGTTCTCGCTTTCGTCCCACTCCGCGGCCACGTCCGGGTCGGCCGTGTGGATCAGCAGGTAACGCATTGCCCTCCCCTACCGAACTCTCGACGGGACCCGTACCCACGCGGTCACCGGCCGGAAGGCACGCCCGAGGCGGAGCCGCAGGTCCCTCAGTGCGGCGGCGACCTCACCCGCGAGAACGTCCGCGGCCCGCTGCTCGGCGGCAGTAAGGCCGTGCTCGTACTTGTATATCTGGTTCGACGGTGTGTAAACCATCGCTCCTCCATCCGGTGGAAGTTCTCTCGAGCCGCCGTTTTCGGCTCGTCCACTCGGACGACGAACGGAATCTCCCGAGATGGACACGGCCGCTTCACATGTTCGTCGGCGGCGCCTAGAGCACGCGGCGGGTGAATCGCCGGGCCGACGGCCTGTCTGGCATCGCCAAGTACCCTTGGGCGATGTTCTCGCCTCAAGGCCCGTCTGCGCGTGAACTGGCGATGCAGGCGTTGTCCTCGGTCCAGGGCGGCTACGACCTGCTTGCCCCGAAGTTCGACCACACGCCTTTTCGCACCCCCGATGGGGTGCTTGACGCGGCCGTCGGCGCGTTGCGATCGCTCGGCCCGTTCGGCCGGGGCTTGGACGTGTGCTGCGGCACCGGCGCGGGTGTGCGGGTCCTCAGATCCGTGTGCCAGGGACCGATCATCGGCGTCGACTTCAGCGCTGGCATGCTCACGCAGGCCCGCGGTACGCACCCGGACGCCAACTGGGTACGGGGCGACGGCCGGGCGCTGCCCTTCGCCGGAGCCTTCGACCTGGCGGTCAGTTTCGGAGCGCTCGGGCACTTCCTGCCCGCCGAACGGCCCGCGCTGTTCGCCGGCGTATACCGCGCGCTGCGGCCTGGCGGGGTTTTCGCCTTCCCGATCGGTGCGCCGCAGCCCATCACCTCACGCTGGTACTGGGCACTGCTCGGGTTCGACGCGGTCATCCGGGTCCGCAATGCCGTGTGGCGTCCCCCGTTCGTCATGTACTACCGCAACTGCCCGCTGCACGCGGTCCGCGACGACCTGACAGGATCCGGATTCACCGTGACGACAGTGCCCTTGACGGCTCTAGGCCGGCGCGAGGACGGTAGCCCGCGATACCGGCTTGTCCTCGCGCGCAGAACGTTACCCGTCCCTCTTCGTTCGCGTCGTTCAGCTCCCCGACGTTTGCGACTGCACGCGGCCCGTCCCGTTATCAGTCATACCGCAACGGCACCATTTCTGAGATCAGCAACCCAATTACCTCGTCAGGCGATCTTGCGCGCGCCGGGGCAAAGGCCCACTGGCCCGAAGCGCGCACCGGCCATTCCGGGGATTACAACTCCATCTGCATCCAGCTTCCGAGGGCCAGCAGCACCGGCCGCGGGTACGACCCGCCCGCCCGGGCACGCGACAGTCGGCTCTCACGTGCCCGGGCTCGTTCGGCCTTACCCGGCCGTCCCGGACCTGGTACGGGCTACCTTGATCGCGCCGACCTGGACGGCTAGCAGGACGCACATGATGAGCGGGACGATGAAGGCAGGCGAGGACTTGGACGAGTGGTGGTGGGTCGCCAGGGCGGAGATGACGTAGACCAGCACGCCCGCGGCCGGGTGCAGGATCAGCCCGAAGCGCTTGGAAACGAAGTTGTTGTAGCCGGCCCCGAAGTGGATCGGCACCCGCGCGTCAGCCGGGAGCGTGACCCAGCCGTACCAGGACACGCCGAACATCGCGAGCAGGAGCACCCCGCCGATGACGAGCACCGCGGTCATGGCCGCAGCCACAGGCCTGTGACCTTGCCGTCCTCGTCGAAGACGACCCGCCCGGTGGCCTCGCCGGCCTCGAAACGCAGCGGGATCTCGACCACGGTATAGTCGGCGACCCGGTGGGCGAACGGCTCGCCCATGCCCTCGTAACCGCCGACCAGGCTGGCCATCCGCGCCCAGGCGTCCGCCAGTCGCCTGCCGTCGAGGGCTTGGCTCATCTTGGCGTTGAAGTCCCGGCGCGCCTCCTCCCAGCGACCTTCTGCCAGGCAGGCGACGATCATGACGGCCCGGTCTGCCATGCCGGGAGCGACCTGGATGTTCATCGGAACGCCGGTACGCGGGTCGACCGGGTGCCCGAACCGCTGGAACGCGGCCTGCCGGGTGGTACCGAGAACATCGCCGATCTCCCTCCAGCTATGACCGGCCGCGCGTGCCCGGTCGACGGCCTGTTGCAGCGCCTGGCCGGCTGCGGCGGACAAGTCCCGGGCCGCCGTCAGGGCCTCCAGCGGGAGGCCGCTGCCGCTCCCGGCGACCGCGTCCGCGAGCCGGTCCACCATGTCAACACTGCCATGACGATGGCCCGGTGTCAACCTTTCCTTCACTACAGGCCGGGGGACGGCATCCCGTCTGCGCCGCGCCGCACTCCGGCAGGTAGCGTTACAATACCGCCTTGGCCTGCCCTTTCCCTGCTGGGACGGCAGCTCGCGACCGCACGCCTCACACGCCGCCGGTCCGCCTAGCTTTGCCATTATGTGATCTCACGCGTCAGCACGAAACCATGATACGTGCTTACTCGTGCCGCACGGAAATCACCAGCCCGGCCGCAGGTTCGCGGCGTCAGCTCACCGAGGCGGCGGCGGAGCCGGGCTGCCCTGGTCGCCAGACAGCTTCTGCAACGCCACCGTGGGCTCGAACGGTATCGCGTCCAGGAACCCGGTCAGGCCGAGGCCCCGGTGCAGCCCGGCCTGGTTGTGCCGCTCGGCCAGGCCGTGCGCCAGCAGTACCCGCTCCTGGTCGGCGTTCGCCTCGGTGAACGGGGCACCCCAGGGGCCGTGCGTGCGGAGCCGGCGCAGCATGTCCAGCGGCATCCAGACGTGGTCCAGCGTGACGCCGTATTCCACGACCATCCGCTTCTCGAGCGTCCTGCCCTCGTCGCTCATCGCCGCTGTCTCCTGTCGGCTCGATGCCGTCCGCCAGGCCGCCCGGACCTGTACTGCCTACTCTGAAACGTATAGCGACCCGGCCAGCATTCCGCCGGGTCGGATGCACCGGCAGGTCATCTTCGAGCCGGAGCTCGAGGTCCGCCGGTCCAGCCAGGACGGCCCCCGCGCGCGGCACAGACGGAGCCCCGCCGCGGCAGCGGGGGCAAGGACGGCGGCGCGGGGGCGTCGGCCCGAACGGGCAGCGGGCGAAGATCAGCCGGCTGACGCCAGCTCGAGATTGGCGAGGCCCGCGTAGTAGACGAACTTGAACGGGTTGAGCAGCTGATGGCGTTCGACCAGGCGCAGCAGAACGCCCTGCCGCAGGTCGAGGAGCTCAGCCGTGCCGGGGTGGCTGACCAGCCCCAGGTCGAGGATCCGCAGCGCGAGCGCGTGCTCACCGCGCCGGGTGAGCTCGGCGCCCGCCGCGGCGAAAGCGGCCGCGGTTCCGCCGCCGAGCAGGTCCGCCGCGGCGGCCAGCTCGGCTGGCGTGAAGTGCTCGACGCCCTCCCCGCCGGGATGCCAGTATCCGGTGCGCTGCCGGTGTACGCGCTGGATGAAGTGATCGCGGGTGACCAGGTAGGGGATGACCGCCGCGGGGTGATCCTTCAGCACCTTTGGCAGGTGGTTGAGCTGCAGGATCTCGACCAGCGTCAGCCCGTCGGCGATAGCGGCCCGGACCACGTTGTCCAGGTCGCGCAGGGCCGCGAGCAGCCCGGGGAAGGCCTCGATGGGGTAGGTGTCGGTCAGCCCGGCGTGCCCGTGGATCAGTAGCCGGGGGCGCAGCGTCATGACGGTCTCCATCGCCTCGAACAGGCCTTCGGCCGAGCCTTCGGCGAAGAACGGGGCGCCGAGGTACGGCATGCTCATGTCCCCGGCGAACACGACCTCCCGGTCCGGCAGAGCGATGATCAGGCCATCGTGCGTCTCGCCTCCCGCGATCGGGATGAGCAGGAACTCGACGCCGCCGACGGTCAGCTTCTCGGGCTCGCTCACCAGCTGGTCCGGTACGACCTGGGCACGATGGCTCCGGCCGTCCGGCAGGAGGTAGCGGAAGGGGGCCGGGCCGTCGTTCTGCTGGCGTAGCTCGTCCGGGAAGTTCGCCTGGGCGATCACCGTGGCACCGTCCGCGGTGAGGGCGTCGAGCCCGCCGACGTGGTCAAAGTGCGCGTGGGTCAAGATGACGTGGGTGACCGGCAGGCTGGTGATCTCGCGAAGGTCGCGCAGGGCGCGGGCCGCGTGCTCGGAAGTGCTGGCGGCGTCGATGGCGACGATCCCCTCGGCGGTGACGACGAAGGCGAAGTCGGAGAAGTCGTAGCCCTGGGCGACGTGCACGTCCGGCGCGAGTTCGACGAGCCTGCGCGGCACGAACCGGAACCCGTCGCCGGCGCTCACCCAGAAGTCGGCGATCAGCCGCCCGGACCGGCTCCGGGCCGCCGCCGCCTCCTCCGTCCGGCCAAGGATCTCGTACGCTTGGGAAAGACCCTCGTATACGGCCCTCATCAAGCCGGGCGGGAACTGGTCCTTGATCGCGAGCACGAACTCGAGATCGGCGACGACGGTCTCGGCGCGGCCCGCGCACCCCGGGAGCTGGGCCAGGGAGGTTCCCCTGAGGTAGTGCGGCAGCCCGAGATCGAGGCTGGTGGCCGCGTCCAGCTTGGCGATCGCCTCGGCGACCCGGCCGTCGAGACGGGACTCGAACGCCCCGGCGAGTGCCAGCCAGAGCGCGTCGGTGGGGACGCGGTCCGAGCGGGCCGCGAAATACTCGAAGCCCTCCTGGTAGAGCTCCGCGGCCATGAACTGGCTGGCGAGCACGATAGGCGTGCGCCGGTCGGCATCCGGCCAGGCCGCCGCCTCCTTGAGCGCATCGATCTTGAGCTGCACGGTCTTCTCCTCTGCGTTGCGTACGTCATCTCGGTCTCGGCCTGGGTCCCGGTGCCGGTCTCGGCCTCGATCTACTAGCTCTAAGATAGTATTTTAGAGATAGTAACTGTCAACTAGTATTCTCAATTACGTGACTCGGAACGTTCGTACCTACGACCACTTCTGCTTGACCGCACGCGCCCTGGAACGCGTCGGCGATCGATGGAGCCTGCTGGTGATTCGCGACCTTCTCACCGGCGCCAAAAGGTTTACCGACCTGATGGACCGCCTCGGCGGGATCACCCCCAAGACGCTCAGCCAGCGGCTGCGCGAGCTTGAGGGCGCCGGAATCGTCGCCGCCGACCGCGAGCCGGGCCGGCGGGAGGTCTGGTATCGCCTGACCCCGACCGGAGCCGACCTCGGACCCGTCATCGACGCGCTCAACTGGTGGGGGCTACGGCACGCCTGGCGCTGGCCCTCACGTGGCGAGCCGCTGCACGCCGAACACCTGCTCCGCGCCGTCACCCAGGCCATCGATCTTGCCGCCGACGATCACGAACTCACCCGCTGGCACTTCCGGCTCGACGGTACGGACTACCTGGTCGAGAGCGACGGCCACCAGTGGTCGCTCAGCGCCAAGGCGCCGTCTGTACTGGCCGACGTCACCATCACCGCGACCACCGAAGCCCTGAAGGCCCTCATCTTTGCCGGGTCGGACCGTGACATCGACATCACCGGCGGAGCCGGGGCAGTCCAGCGATTCCGGCAGCTGATCGGGACCCTGGCGACTGTCGCGGCACCCGGCTAGCTTTCGCGTTGGCCGGCCGACGATAAATTAGGGCTGACCAGGGAGAACAGCTCAGCGGTGTCGGCCCGCACGGCTGGCCGGCTCCGGTAGAGTCCGGGTCGTGGATCAGGTGATGATAGACGAGCATGGTCGGCCCGAGCCTCCGCTAGAAAGCGACGAGGCCGCGACGCTGCGGGGCTTCCTGACCTACCAGCGCGCGACGTTGAAGTGGAAGTGCGGCGGGCTGGACGACGAGCAGCTGCGGGTGACACTGCCGCCCACGACGATGACGCTGGGCGGGATGCTGAAGCACCTAGCCTACGTCGAGGACTACTGGTTCACCGAGGTGATCGGCGGCGAACCGGAGCCGGAGCCGTGGGCAAGCGGACGGCCGGAGGCGGAGCCCGACTGGGACTGGAACAGCGCCGGGCAGGATTCCGGTGACGAGCTGCGGGCCCTGTGGGCCGAGCGGGTCAACCGGTCCGATGCCATCGTGCAGGCACAGCTCGGCCAGGATGGGGCCGCGGCGCTGAGCAAACCGCACTGGGCCTGGGGCGGCCAGGGACGCGTCTGCCTCCGGTGGGTCCTGGCGCACATGATCGAGGAGTACGCCCGCCACAACGGCCACGCGGACCTGATCCGCGAGTCGATCGACGGCCAGACGGGCGACTGAAACGGCCCGGCCTAGCTGTCCAGCCCGAGGGTGAAGGTGGGCTTCGGCGAGGTCTCGGGCAGACGGTGCTCGGCGGCGAGGCGCCGGATGGCGGTGCCGGTGGCGAAGAACTCGGTCGCGTGCTCGCCCCAGACGTGGTTGTTGACCGCGACGGTGACCCCCACGATGCCCGAGGACTTGGCCTGCGTGGCCTCCGCCTGCATCCTGGCCAGCGCGAGCTCGCGGGCCTCGTAGATGCCCTGGGTGAAGATCACCATTTCCTGGTTCTGGCCTGCCTGGCGCAGTGACTGCATCGCCGACTGATGGGCGATGTGGTACACGCAGACGCCGAGTACGAACGCGACCGGCACCGCGCCGGCCGCCAGTAGCCGGAAGAAGTCCTGAGCCGACAGGTCCGAGGTGAACGCCCGGCCGTCCGGGGCCCGATGGGCGCCTTCGGTGCCTTGGCCAGCGCTGCCGAGCGCGCGCACGGCTGTCCCGGTCGCGATGAACTCCAGGACACCCTGGCCCCACACGTAACTCTGCAGTCGCAGCTGAACGCCGACGATACCGTCGGCGCCGAGGTGCTCGGCCTCCGCCTGCATCCGGCTCATGGCCAGCTCCCTGGCGTTATACATCGCCTGGGTCAGGACCTGCAGTTCCTGATTCTGCGACCATCGTCCGATCTGCAGGCCAATGTGGTAGATCGACGATCCGACCACGAAGCCGAGCGGCTCGAACCCGGCCTCGCCGAGCAGCACGTACTCGGACACCGACAGGTCGGAGGTGAAGACGCCCGCCGGAGCGGCGCCCGCGGTCTGTGCCAGCCGACCCGCCGCGGCCTGCGGCTCCCAGGTGGCCGCATCGCCGGTCGTTTTGCCGCCGAAAAGTGGCATGTGACTCTCCTCCGGCCAGATTATGGGAATGCACGCTCTGGCATGCGAAGCCTACCTGCCGCAACCGCCGCGACTACGAGGGAGTTGTCAACGTGATCCAGGCGCCGGCGATCCGTCTGGCGGCGCCGGCGGTGGCGGAGCTGGTTCGCTTGAGACCTCGGCGGGCGGCGGCCCGCCCGGCGTGCTCGCGTAGTACTTGCGGTAGATGATCTTGTATAGGGGGATCCACCGGGGGATGCGGTTCACGCCCGGGATCCACGGCGCGAACATCGGCAGCAGGAACCCGAACAGGATCATGAGCAGGCCGACGTCCAGGTCAAGGTTTGCGTTGTTCGACGGGTTCAGCGCCGGGATCTGGTACATCCCCGAGTACAGCCACAGCCAGACCTGGCCGGGGAAGTTCCAGAGCTCATTCATGACGCCCCATTGGTCGCCGCCCACACCCTGAGCCTCCGCGATGGTCTCCCACATCGTGCCGTCGCTGAAGAACATCGTCGCCGTGGTGGTGTTCGTGCTCAGCTGCTGCTGGCTGCCCTGGAAATAGCCGTCCAGGCTCCCGTTGCTCGCGATGGCGAGTTCGGCCGTGATGATCACCGGGACCGGCCCGTAGTTGCCCGCCTTCACCGTGATCGAGGTGGGCGTGAACTTCGCGCTGGAGGCGGCCAGCGCCTTCGCAAAGTTGTTCAGCCAGGTCGTCTGCTGGGACGAGGCGACCAGGCCGGCCGCCGCGCCGGGCGAAAGGTCGCCGCCGGCCGCCTTGTACCGGCTGACCGCCGCCGCGACGACCGGGCTGGAGGGCGCGGCGAGCTGGGAGACCGGGGCCAGGACGAAGTTGTTCGCGGTGTTGATCGGCTGGGTCAGGCCGAAGATCGCCTTGGCGATCTCGGCCGGCTGGATCCCGATGATCTCCTGCGATGCCCCGGTGGTCTGGTTGAACGGCGGGCCGTACCCGGCGGTCGTGGTCCCGCCGACCAGCTCCTGCACCGCCGTCTGGGCCAGGTCCGACGGGTCGTTCACATCCCAGTACTTGGCGCTGAACGCCTGCCCGGCCGGGGATTTCGGCGCGCCCGGGTAGGTGAGGCCGCCATCCGGGGAGCCCCACAGGCTCGCGGCGAGGATGCACAGCAAGGCGACGATGATGACCGCGATCGTGCCCTCGGCAATGAGGTCATACCCGCGCTCGGGACCCTGCCAGGTGCGCAGCGGGTGCCGCTTGGTGCGCGTGGCCATCGCCGCCTCCTCAGCTCGCGGCTGCCGGGTAGCCCGGCTCGCCGTCGGGGACCTCAAGCGCCTCCGCGCCCGGCGGCGGGGCCACGCCCCGGCGCCGGATCAGGCCGACGTGAACGGACACGATGAACAGCAGCAAGGCCGTCGTGAAGACCACATGCAAGGTGATCTGCTGACCCACGTCCATCACGTTCCAGATCGCGCCGATGCCGAGCGCGTTGAACGCGTCCTTGGCCTGCTGGCCGATCCACTGGCTGTCCCAGTTGGTCATCATCAGGAAGCCGGTAAATGCAGTCAGGATGGACACGATGAACGCGAGCACTCCTGTGACCCAGGTCCAGCCACGCCCGCCACGCCAGCCCATGGTGAAAAAGTTGGTGATGAAATGCACGGCCATGAACAGGAACATGGCCTGCACACTCCAGAAATGAATGCTGTTCATAAAGGCGCCGAAGGAGTTCGTGTGCCAGAACGAGACCCCGCCGAGCGCGATGATCGCACCGCTGATGACCGCGCAGATC
This sequence comes from uncultured Actinomycetes bacterium, assembly GCA_963758795.1. Classification (GTDB taxonomy): domain Bacteria; phylum Actinomycetota; class Actinomycetes; order Streptosporangiales; family Streptosporangiaceae; genus Palsa-504. Next base: position 238,875 of record CAVWXG010000011.1, on the reverse strand, counting down.
AGCGCCGCGAGCGTCAGCACGCCCATGGTGTAGAGCACCGAGGAGACGTACGCCGGCTCACGGTCAGGGAGCAGCTTGCGCAACGGGTAGTTTCGCAGCAAGTAGCCACGCAGCCACGGGCTGGGCCGCGCCAGCGAGAACTGCTCGGCCCCGGTGGCGTTGGTGACCGGATCCGGTTCCCGCGGCACCGGAGCCGCGCCCTGGGCACTCACCGGGCACCTCGCCCGGCGGCGTCCGGGAAGCAGCGGGCCCGCCCGGTCATCGCCGGTCCCCCCGCGTCTCCGTCTTCCCGCCAGGAAGGTTAATGAACATCCCGGCTACGAAGATCACCACCACCAGGATCATCTCGATGACATTGGCGACCTTAAGGACGAACCAGCTGAAGGTGAAGGCGTGATAGCCGCCGTTCCCCACCAGGTCGAACACCGGACCCCACAACTGATAGATCATTCTGCGCGCCCTTCCGATCGACCGATCCAGAGCTGCCGACACTGCTTACCGTGCAATGACCGCCTTAATCCTCCACCCTGAAGACGTCCGCCGCATCATCCGTCAGGCTAATTTCATTGAAATGAGACGCTGACAATTCGATGCGGTCCAGCCGGGTGTTCCCGTGCGCACAATACTTCTCGCGAGCTGGCCGGTCGTTGCGCCGAAGGCGTTTGTTCGCGGCTGCCGCCAAAGCGCTGAGCTGGCTGGACGGTGGGAGGATTTGGTCCTAGGGCGGCTTGCCCGGACGAGTGCTCAGGGCCGACGGCCGGGCGGACCCGCCCGGCTGGATCGGTCATGCGGTCACGTCAATTGGCTGGGCGGCGCTGCTGAGGTAGGCGGTGCGGAGAACCGGACCGGAAAGCCGCGCTAAGTAACCGGGCGCCCCGGGCCCGGTCGACAATCGCCATCGGGTCGGCGGGCAGCGCCTCGGCGCACCAGGCCACGTGCTGATCGGGGCGGACCAGGACCAGGCCCGCGCCGTAGCGCTGGCGCAGGTCCCGCGGGCGCAGGTCGAGAACACGGAGGGGGACGCCGGCCTTCGACGCCGCCTGGACCAGCGGCTGCCAGGAGCCGGCCGGCGCATCGAGGACGAGCAGGGTCATGCCAGGGCCGAGCAAGTCGTAAACCGAGCGGCCCGGCGCGAGCCAGACGTGCGGCAGCCGGGCTCCCGGCCGCGCGCCCGGCTGGGGGGCTGGACGCGCGCCCGGCTGGGGGGCTGGACGCGCGCCCGGCTGGGGGCCGGGCTGCAGGGCGGGGACCACCAGGGGCGAGCGATCGTAGCAGAGGTCGAGGACTAGGTCCAGGGAGTGGAATTCTGCCGTCTTGTCCTGCTGGATGCGGCGGCCGGCGGCACGGCGGGCCTGCTGGCCGGCCTCGGTGTCGTCCTCCAGGCTCGCGGCCGTCAGGTCCGTGGAGAGCGTTTTCATGTTCTCGCTCGCCTCGCGGATCACCCGGTCCTGAATCGGGCGGCGTTCGGCCTCGTAGCTGGCCAGCAGTTGCTCCCCGCCCCAGCCGTCCAGCACCGCCGCGAGCTTCCAGCCGAGGTCAACCGCGTCCCCGATGCCGGTATTGAGGCCGTGGCCGCCGAACGGCGGGTTGAGATGGGCGGCGTCGCCGGCCAGGAAGACGCGGCCGGAGCGCAGCCGGTCGACCAACTGCATCCGGGCTGTCCACGGGTCGTCGGAGCGGATCTGCGCGTCGACCGGCACGCCCGCGGCTCCTTCGATGAGGGACAACGCGGTGCGCCGCCCCAGTTCGGGCGGGACGCCTAGCGCGATGATCCACCACGTCCCGTTCCGGTCCATGGGTCCCATCAGGGCCGGGGTGCGGTCGTTGACGATCCAGAACTGCACGGCCGGGCCGTGCCGGACCTGCGGCCACAGGCCGGGAGCGAAAAAGACCATGCCGAAGTTGGGCCGCAGCGCGAACTCACCGACGTAGCGCGCTCCGATCTGGTCCCGGACGGTGCTGCGCGGGCCGTCGCAGCCGAGCAGGTAGTCCGCCTCGACGCTGGCCTGGCCGCCCGCGCGGTCCTGGACGGTCACCCGCACCGCGTCCGGGTCCTGCTCGACGGACGTCACCCGCAGGCCGGTCGCCAGGGCGCAGCCGGGCAACTCCGTCACCACGCCGCGCAGTAGCTCCTCGAGCACGTACTGCGGGGCCTGCTGGCCGGTCTCGGGGAACCGGTCACCGTCGAGCGCGAGCCCGAACACGCCGGTGAAACGCGAAAGCTCATAGCCGGCCAGCGAGGTGCAGAACACGACGTCCTTCGACCAGGACACGGGCAACGGCGCCGCGGCGCGGAAACGGTCCGCGATGCCCCACCGCCGCAGGTGCTCCATGGTGCGGACGTTGACCGTCTTGCATCTCGGCCGGGCGTGGCTGACCTCCTCGCGGGGTTCGATGACCAGGCAGCTGACGCCGCGGCGACCCAGCTCGACGGCCGCGGCGAGGCCGACCGGGCCGCCGCCCGCCACCAGCACCTGGACCGAGCGCGGTAGCGACGTCAGGGGGTTAACCGTGCCCGTCCCGTCGCGCCCACTGCGCGCATTCGGCCGCGAAGGCCAGCTGGCGCAGGTGCAGGGCGTGCCCGAGGGTGTGGTGGTCAATGCTGTGCCCGGTGCCCCGGGCGACACTGGCCTCGATGAACGGCACGGCCGTGAAGAATCCGGCGAAGCGCGCCACGTTCGCCGGCGAACTGTCCCACAGCGCATCGAATTCGGCCAGCGCGTTATGCACCGGCACCCGGACCTTGGAGGCCAGGCCGGGAAGCCAGTCAACCGGCCAGCGCGGCGCCTGGAATAGCTCGGACACCGGTACCGGCGCGTAGGAGCCGTGCGCCTGGGCGACCGCGGCGGCGGAGTGGGTGAAGGCGGGACCGAACATCACCTGGTCCCGCTGGTCATAGGGCAGGTCGACGGTCTGGTCCGCGGGCAGTGACGCAAGTGCCTGGGCGGCTCCGCCCGCCGGGATGACCGCGCCCATCCCGGTCGCCGACACGCCCGCGAGCGGGAAGTCGGTCTCGCCCGCCGCGATCATCAGGGCGATCATGCCGCCGATCGAGTGGCCCACGAGCAGCACGCGGTCCGCCGAGAAGCGCCTGGCGGCCTGGGCAATCACGTCGGCCAGGAGCTCGGCGTGCCGGTCGAAGGTGTTCTGCTCCGGGGCCAACGGCGAGCTGCCGCCGTAGTTCGGCCGGTCGAAGCTGACGACCTGGTAGCCGTTGGCCGCGGCGGTGTCCATGAACGATCCCTCGGGCGAGCCCGCCACGTCGAAATAGCGCGAGGTGTACGTGCCGCCGTGCAGGGCGGCGATCAGCGGCCGCGGGGAATCCGGCCGCGGGGAATGGGGCACCGGCTCGGCGGTCAGAGCGGTGATCGTCAGCCCGTCCGCCTTGAACTCGAGGCTGGTGCGCGGCTGGGTCATGAGCTGGCTCCGCTGAGCACGGCCATCGGGTCGGGCAGCTGAGCCTGGAGCGACCACGACCGGTCCGTCAGCTCCTCGACGCTGGCGCCGTCGCGGCGGGCCGCCAGCATGGCCTCGGCATCGAAGGCCGGTCCCACCGAGTCGCCCGCGTACTCCGGGCCGTTCATGTAGCCGGTCGCGTCGTCGGGCTGGCTGAAGTTGTCGATCTGCATCTCGACGAAGTTGCCGTCGGGGTCCCGGTAATACAGCGACGTGGTCACGCCGTGAGCGATGCACACCGCGGGCCGGACGCCCTGGTCCCGCAGCGACTCGTACCGTGCGAGGAGCTGGTCGAGATCGCCGAAGGTGTAGGCCACGTGGTGCATGCACGCCGTCGTGGGACTCTTGCGCTCCAGCGGGACGGGCGGGTTCAGCAGGGCGATCCGGTGGTGCTCGTCGTCAAAGGTGATGAAGGTCAGCGCCTTGTCCTCGTAGACCACGTGCCCGTCGAGCACCGTACAGTACCAGTCCCGCATCTGCGCGGGCTGGCTGGTCTGGAACACCACGTGAGCGAATTTGGGCGCGATCGTCATCAGATGCGACTCCTTCCGTACGGACCGGGGGCGATCCCGGCGCGGCCAGGAAAAGGAGCTCCGACGACGCGCGTTCGGTGCTCCTTTGCCCGATACCTCGCCTAAAATCTGGCTCAGACGCTAACAGATATATGTGATAACAGTAAAGAAAATGAGGCAGTCCGGATGAGGACATCTCCCGGCGAGACGGCCCGCACCGGGACATCCGCGCCCGCGGTCCGCCCGATCGAGTCGCGATCCGTGGCGGAGCAGGTCACGGTGGAGCTCCGCCGGTCGATTCTTTCCGGCGCCCTGGCTCCCGGGCAGGAGTTCTCCCTGCGCGAGATCGCGGACATGCTGCAGGTCAGCTTCATCCCGGTGCGCGAGGCGCTGCGCAGCCTGGAAGGCGAAGGCCTCGTCGTGACCCGGCCCGGCCGCAGCGCCCTGGTCGCTCCCCTGGACCTGGACGAACTGCGCGGTATTTACCGGCTGCGACGCAGGCTCGAGCCCGAGCTTGCCCAGCGGTCCTGCCTGCTGCTTTCCGACTGCGAGCTCGAGCGGCTGGAACGCCGGGCGGCCGAGTTCGGCGAGGAACGGCGCAGCATGAGCGAGATCTACGAGGACCACCACGCTTTCCACCTGGCCCTGCTCGCGCCCGCCGCCACGACCTGGGACATCCGGATCCTCACGACCTTGTGGCGAGCCGCCGAACGCTACATCCGCATCGGCTTCGGCCTGCTCGATCCCGATCCGGATGAGCACTGGCGCCGCGAACGGGCGCACGAGGAGATCGTCGCCGCCTTCCGCGAACACCATCCGGACGCCGCGGCGCAGGCGGTACAGCGGCACCTGGCCCGCAACGAGGAGATCGCCTTGCTGGCGCTGCGGCCAGCGGCATCGCGGGGCGGCGGAGCGCCGGGGCCCGGCGGCCGCTAGGCCGGGGAAGGGGCGTTACCTGCGTGACAGCTGGCGTCTTATGCTACGGCAGGTACCAGGTTACGTTTCGAATAATTATTGCCCTAGGTGATCACGAAGACTTGACAGTTCGCACAGACTGTCAAGTCTTCGTGATCATGCGGGGCGTGGCAGCTTAGTTGTCGATGAGGTCGTCGATGACTAGGCCTAGGCCGATGCCCAGCATCCAGGCGTCCTTGGCCAGGGCGATACCCTGCTGGGTGGGGAACGGGGTGCCGTCCTTGCGCATGCCGGGCGTCCTGGCGTACAGGCCGAGCAGGCCGCCAGAGAACGCCGTCAGGCCCGCGCCTACCAGGGCGGACGGGATGACGGGCACCAGCAGGGCCGCGCCGAGCGTGATCTCGGTCGCGGACAGGAGCCGGACGAAGTCCTTGGGCTTGAGCTTGGCCAGGAACGGGTAGGCGCCGACGGCGAACCCGTGGAGCTGGGCGGCGGTCTCCTCATCGGCGGACCACTTGCCCACACCGGAGTTGAGGATGAACGCGCCCGCCGCGATCCGCGGCGGCAAGTGGGATGCCTTGATCGAGAACCGCATGTGTTCCTCCCGAGCGTGCTGGAAACGCAAGGCACCATTGTTTCCTAGCACAGACGGTGTTCTTCGCCGGGGGCACCGGTTACCCACCCGCGGGTTCGGGAGCGGTGGGGTGCTTGGCCGCGGGGGGCTCGGCCGGGGCGGCGGGGGCGGCGGGGGGCTCGGCCGGGGCGGCGGGGGGCTCGGCTGCGGCGGCGGGGGGTTCGGCTGCGGCCGTGGGGCGGGCGCCGCGCAGGAGCGAGGCCAGGCCGGCCAGCGCCGCCAGCGCAGCCGATACGGCGAACACGACCATCAGGCCCTGGTGGAAGGCGACGGAAATCAGGCTCGGGAAGAACTCCCGGCCGGTGAGAACCTGGCGGCTGGCGGCCGGGAGCGAGGCCAGCACGCCACCGGCCGCCAGCAGGTGCTGCACCGGGTTCACGCCGAGCACCGCGGCGAACAGCGACGACACCGGGGGCAGCGAACCGATCTGGTGCGCGATTGCGGCCGGCACGCCTTGGTGCTGCAGGCCGCTGGTCAGCGTCTTGCCCAGGCTGCTCGCCAGCCCGGCGATCATGAGCGAGAAGAACACCGCGATCGACACCGCCGTGCCCGAGTTCTGGAAGGTCGAGCGCATCCCCGACGCCACGCCGCGCTGGCTGGCCGGGACGCTGCCCATGATCGAGGAGGAGTTGGGCGCGGCGAACATGCCGCTGCCTATCCCGTTCGCCGCGATGAGCAGGGCGAAGGCCCAGTAGGAAAAGTCGGCGGACAGCAGCATCAGGCCGATGAAGCTGCCACCGAACACGGCCATCCCGGCCGTGGCGATACCCCGGGAGCCGAACCGGTCGGACAAGATCCCGGACACCGGTCCCGAGACGAGGAACCCGGCGGTCAGCGGCAGCAGGAAGACGCCCGCCCACAGCGGCGTGTCACTGAAGTTGTAGCCGTGCAGCGGCAGCCAGATCCCCTGCAGCCAGATGATGAGCACGAACTGCAGCCCGCCCCGGGCGATGGCGGCAGCCAGCCCGGCGAGGTTCCCGGCCGTGAAGGCCCGGATCCGGAACAAACCGAGCTGGAACATCGGCTCGGCGACCCTGGTCTCGATGATGCCGAACACCACCAGCAGGGCGACGCCGCCCGCCAGCCCGCCGACCACCCAGGGGTTCGTCCAGCCCATCACGTGCCCGCCGTACGGCTGGATGCCGTAGGTCGCGGCGATCAGGACCGCGCCCAGGCCGACGGCGAACGTGACGTTGCCCCACCAGTCGATCCGGCCGGGATGCCGCTCACCGTTGTCCCGCAGCTTGCGGTAGGCCCACCACGTCCCGTACACCCCGACTGGCACGTTGACCCAGAAGACCGCCCGCCAGTCCAGGGCGGCCAGCAGGCCGCCCGCGACCAGGCCGACGAACTGGCCCGCCAGGCCCGCGATCTGGTTGGTGCCAAGCGCGAAACCGCGCCGTTCGGCCGGGAACGCATCGGTCAAGATCGCGGCCGAGTTCGCCATCAGCATGGACCCCCCGACCGCCTGCAGCATCCGCCAGCCGATCAGCCACAGCGCACCCTGGTCGCCGTAGAACGGGTCGAACGAGAGCAGGATCGAGGCGAAGGTGAAGACCACGAAGCCCGCGTTGTAGATCCGGACCCGGCCGAACATGTCACCCAGGCGGCCGACGGTCACCACGAGCACGGCCTGGACGAGCCGGTAGCCCATGATCATCCACAGCAGGTAACTGATGTTGCCCGCGCCCAGCGGATCCAGGTGGATGCCGCGGAAGATGGCCGGCAGCGCGATGATGACAATCGACCCGTCGAGCGTCGCCATGAACATCGCGGCCGTCGTGTTCGCCAGGGCGATCCACTGATAGCGGTCGTCCCCGGCCTGCTGATCCGCTTTCGCGGTGGGCCCGCTGGGCATCAGATGCTCTGCGCCAGTCGCTCGAGCAGCGGCGCGGCCGCCATCAGTTGCCTGAGTTCGGCCGGGGTGAACCCGGCCGAGAGGGCCTGCGCCAGTTGCTCGGCCCGCGCGTTCCGCTTGTCCAGGAGCACGGCGCGCCCGGCTTCGGTCACCGACAAGACCACCCGCCTGCCGTCCCGCGGATCGGGCCGTCGCCCGACCAGGCCACGTGCCTCCAGCGCGGCCAGCGTGGCCCCCATCGACTGCGGGCTGATCTGCTCCCGCTTGGCCAGCTCGCTCGGCGTGGTCGGGCCGCCCCGGTCCAGGCGCACCAGGGCCGAGCTCTCGGGCAAGGTGAGCTCGCCTTCGACCTGCACCAGCCGCAGCCGCCGCAGCAGCAGGCCGATGCTCACCCGGAGCGCCGCGGCTACCTGGCCGACGTCAGGATCTTCGCTCATATCCTAAGCCTAATCTAATAAGGCTAGGCTTATCAATTGCCGTCTTCGGCGGTCTTCACCTCATGCCGGACTATGGCGTCTAAGCCCGCGGCGGCAGTTGCGATTACCCTCGGGTGGCATGCGCATTCTCGTACTGGGCGGGACTTCGTTCGTGGGCCGGGCGATCGTGGCCGACGCCCTGGGCGCGGGTGCCGAGGTGACCATTTTCGGCCGGGGCCGGACCGGCGCCGACCTGTTTCCGCAGGTGCCCCGGCGCACCGGCGACCGGGACACCGGTGACTACGCGGCGCTGCGCGACGGCCGCTGGGACGCGGTGGTCGACGTGAGCGGATACGTACCGCGCCACGTCGGGCAGGCGATGGACATGCTGGGTGACCGGATTGGCCGGTACCTGTTCATCTCCAGTCACGCCGTATATGACCGAACGAGCGTGGCACCAGCCTCCGACGAGGACGCACCACGCCGTCCGCCGGTGCGCGACACCGAGGAGTTGACCGAGGCCACCTATGGCCCGCTGAAGGTGGCCTGCGAAGACGACGTGGTGGCCCGGTACGGTTCGCGGGCGACCGTCGTGCGGCCCGGGAAGGTCGCCGGCCCGCACGACTGGCAGGACGGGCTCACGTACTGGGTGCGCCGGGCCGCGCGCGGCGGCCGGGTGGCCCTGCCGGGTCGCCCCGAGCAGCCGGTTCAGGTGGTTGACGCCCGCGATCTGGCTCGTTTGGTGGTGCGGTTGCTGGCCGACGACAGGTCCGGCGCGTTTCACGCCGTCGGCCCGGCCGAGCCGACCACGATGGCCGGCCTGATCGCTACCTGTGCGCAGGTGGCGGGCAGCGAGGTCGAGGTCATTCCGGTGCCGGCCGACGCGGTACCGCCGTTCTTCCCGCTGATCCGCCCCCGATCGATGTGGCCGTCACAGCAGCGAAGCCCGGCCCGCGCCCGGGCCGCCGGCCTGCCTGCCACCCCGTTGGCGGTGACCGCCGCCGATGTGCTGGCCTGGGACCGCGAGCGTGGCGAGCCGCCGCTGCGGCACGGGTTGTCTCCCGCCGAGGAGGCGAAACTGCTCGCCGGCGTCTGAGTCGCGGCGGGGCTTGAGGCGGCGGAGCCGGCTCGAGCCAGCCCGGCCCGCAGCGCGCCCACCTGGGTGATGGCATCGGTATAGACGTCCAGGTCGGCGGCGGTGATGGCACCCGGATCGTAGGCGAAGTGCTCGAAGAACCAGCGCAGGTAGGGCTTTTCCTTCCCGGCGATCAGCAGCTCGGGCAGGTCAGGGACGGACTGGAAGCCCATGTGCCACAGGAAGTTACCTTGCGGCTGGGGCGCCATGGCCTGCTCCATGATGCCGACGCCCGGCAGGGCCATCTCCACGATGCCGAGGGCACGAACCTGGCTGGGGGTCTTCGCGGCGTACACGTAAGCGAAAACGGCGCCCCAGTCGTGACCGAGAACGGTCACGTCCCGCAGGTCCAGGTGGTCGCTGAGGGCCGCGAGGTCGGCGGCCATGGTGTCCGCGTCGTAGCCGGCGGCTGGCTTGGCCGAGTAGCCGAACCCTCGCAGGTCGGGCACGACCAGCTGGTACTCGCCGGCCAGCAGCTCGATGACGTGCCGCCATTCGTACCAGGTCCGCGGCCAGCCGTGCAAAAGCATGACGGGCGGGCCGTCACCGGCCGTGACGTAGTGCAGCCTAGTTCCGTTGACCTGGGCGGTGTGATGGGTGGCGGTTACGGGTCGGTCAAGGTGGCCGCGTACATGTCCCAGTCGTGCAGATCCAGGCCCCGGCCGAAACGCAGCATCACGTCGGTGATCTGCTGCCGGTCCCACAGGTCGCGGACCATTTCCGCGGTGGACAGATCTCGCCCCATCGGGTCCTCCAATCGCCGGTGACCAGAGAAAGTGTATGCAGTTCAAACTGTATGCAGTTAGTGCGGCGTGGGCAATGGCCTCGCGCCCTGATTTCCGCGTAAATGACTTCCACGTGATCGATGCCTGGGTGCGTCACCGGTGTACGTTCTGGAGTCCTGGCCCTAGCAGCTCACCGGCCAGCCGAAGATATTACGGATTCCGAACCCGGCCGTACGGACCTACGAGTCCCGGTGGCGGAGCAGCAGGAATCGCCTACCATCAACCCAATGTGATGTAGAGAGCACTTAATGTGCCACGTGTCCGGAGAGCCGGATGGCATTAGACAGGTACGACGACGGCGTGGACCGGCCGGGCGAGGCTAAGCCCGAGCAGCGATTCCGAGGCGGCAGGCAGGATGCTGCAGCGGTCGGCCGGACACAGCTGGCAGAACCACGGACCCGCCAGGAGGTCTACGAGGCGCTCCGTGCCGCGGACGGCAGGCCAGTTCAGGCGAGCGACAACCAGCGCGCGCCAGCGGAGGCACGAACGGACGCGCCAGCACAGGCACGAACGGATCGTTCCGGCTGGGACACAGTAGATTCCGAGAAGCGTCCGCCGCTGGACGCTATCCGCATCACCCCTGAACGCATCGTCCACATACTCGACGGAGACTCGACCGGTGGTGGCCACCGGCACGGAACCGGCAAGCCTGGCAAAACCGAGTTCCCAGCCGGGTGGAACGACGAAAAGATCATCGATAGCACCCTGGATGTCGCGCGTAAGCCTGACAACCCACCTGTTCGTCAGGATCGGAATGACACCTGGCTTTGCAGCGGGACCCGTGCCAACGTGGAAGTTTCAGTGGTGGTCGCCCGTAGCGGAGAAATTGTGACGGGCTGGCCGGAAGAGGGCGGCCCCGGTGTGGTGCGTAACCCTAGAAGGGGGACTTCATGACCGAAGACGAGATTATCGATAAGGCTGAGAGCCTGCCCGACCGGTTCGCGGACCGCCTCACTGAAAGCGCCCTGTGGAGCGTCAAGCGGATGCGCGGCGGCGGTGAGTACGGTCTGCTGACGATCGAGCTGGCCGCATCGCTCGCGGCACACAACACGCCGGTGACGGCAGCGGAACGAGACGAACTGCTCGCGCTCCTGGAAGCGATGGACATGCCCACCGACCCGATCGACAAGCTGAACGTGCGGGGCTGAGCGGCATCGGGGCGAGCACCCGCACGAGCCGGCATCTGACGCCCGCCCGCGACGCCGGCTTCGCGCGCCGCTCCCGTGCCGCGCATCATCGTGGACCGTTATGACCGGCCCGCTGGCTCTCATTAGGTTTCGCGATGTCCGCGCGGGAGCGCGTGCGGGTGCCGTTCGCCTGCTCCGTGCGCCTCTAGCATGTCCCAGAGGCCATGTCTGTCCCTTGCGTCACACATCCTACTGTTCAGCGGCGGGTTTTCGTGGATGATTTCGGCTTAGTGGATGCTTTTGTGTACTGGGATCCACAAAACTTTCCACGAAGCTAATATCTTCCGCGATAACCGGAGGCACTCCGTGGTATTTAGCCGCTTATATCCGCATATAGCGGGCGGCCGAAGTCGCAGCTAAGACTCTCAGCAAAACGGTGCGAGCGCGGGGGGCACGGCTCTAGAAGGCAAGTCTGCAAACGCCCGAGCTGACGTAGGACCGCTGACCACTCCCCCTCAGGAGGAGCGGGGCGTGTCCTGCAGGCTCTCGTGCCGCCAGCTCTGGCCGAATTCGGTGTCGTGCAGCTTACGGAGCTGGTGGGCGTAATGGTCCAGCCGGTCGGCGGCGCGCTGCATCTCGTGAAAGTCATGGCCGTGCTCGCGGGCGGCGGTCTTCTCCTCGCCCCGCTTACGCACGATGCCCAGCTCCTCCCGGCTCAGCTCGGCGATCTTGTCCAGCGTTTCTTCCAGGTTCATGACGTCCTCTTCTGCGTGTCAGCGAATAGCCGCGCCGCTGGGCGGTGAATCAGTGGCGGTGCCGATGGCGGTATTCCTCATCCTCGCGATCTAGCTCGCGGTCCTCCTGCCGCCGGTCCCGCACTTCCTCGCCGTGCTCGTCCACCTGCAGCCGGTGTTCCAGCTGCTCGGCGCGGCGCTGCTCGTCGGGGGTCGCGTGCCCTTCTTCCTCTTGCTGGTGCAGCGACTCAAGCTCACTTTCGATGGAGTCATCGCGAGGCCGGGGCGGCTCGTAGGGGTCAGACATGCGGGGCCTCCAACGGTCGGCTGGTGCAAAGGACGGATGCAGGCAGGCTAGCTGATCCGTTCCCAGATGCCGGGCGGCTGAAGCCTGCTATCTCTCCCCGCCCGCGATGTCAGAGGCGATCCGCGAGCTTGAGAACAAGTTGGTGTACGCGGCGGCCGACCGAGAGCCTGGGCCGCGATGCGTTATCGTCGGCTGCCTGAGGGCATGTCGGTGAGCCGGAGATGCGGTGCCGGGAGGGACTGTGGACATTACCCAGCTAATCCTTGACGACCATCACGAGCAGCGCCGGCTGTTCGCGATCCTGGAGCAGGTCGATCGCACCGATACCGGGGTGCTGTCCGCGGTGTGGAGCAGGCTGGCGGCGTTCCTCGAACTGCACGCGGCGGCCGAGGAGGAGATCTTCTATCCCGTGCTGCTGCAGGTGGGCCTGGCCGGGCGCCGGGCCGCCGGGGTGGAGGAAGAGACCCTGGATGCCATCCATGACCACAACGAGATCAGGGACGCCGTCACCGAGGTCGCCCGCCATCAGGTCGGCACCGACGCCTGGTACGCCGCGGTCGCGGCGGCGAACCTGGCCAACAGCGATCACATGGCCGAGGAGGAGCGCGAGGGCCTGACCGACTTCCGGCGCCTGGCCGGGCTGCAGCGCCGGCACGAGCTCGCCGTCGCCTTCGCCGGGTACGAAGCGCGGAATTACGCCGGCGTTCCGGCCGTGGATAAGGATCCCGCGGCCTACGTGCGGGAAGTCGAAGAAGAGCTGCCGCCCCAGTCCGGATCGCCCAGCACCGGATCGCCCAGCACCGGGTCGCTCAGCATCGGCAGCCTCAAGCGCGGCTGACGCGGGGTCCGCGACGTGGGTCGGCTGGCGGACAGCGTGGAGGCGATCATCGGGACCCCGGTCCGCGCGACCGCCGCAGCGGTCGCCAGGTCGCCGTGGCCGTCCTGGGCGCATCGGCCGGCTGGGTGTGCTCACTGCCCGCGCCGCCCGCGCCGCAGGACACCATCACGACCATCTTGGCCGCAACTGTCCTGCACCTGGGCGCGGAACCGCCAGGCTACCCAGGCAGGCAAATATCACGGGTATACGAAAACACGCGTCGGAGGGTGGCATTTGATGAGCAGCAACTGTTCTGAGATCTCGGCGGAGCTGAGCCTGGGCCTGGTTAGTCCGGAGCACACGATCGTGCCGCTGATGGCCGAGTTGTCCTATAGCTGCGCAGATCCGTACGCGGTCCGGATGGCCTTTGATGTGGGCACGGATGAGCCGGTGGAGTGGATGGTGGCCCGCGACCTGCTCGCGGCGGCCCTGCACGGCAGCGAAGGTCTCGGGGATGTCCGGGCCTGGCCGTCGGCGGCATCGTGTGACCCGGGCGTCGTGGCCATCGGCGCTGATGCCGCCGGGCACGCGATCTTGAACATCGCGATGACCTCGCCGTACGGGCAGGCCCAGTTCGAGGTCAGCGCCACGGCGATCGAGAACTTCTTGCAGTGGACCTACCAGCTGGTGGCGACCGGCCAGGAGTCGTCGTATCTGAACTTCGACGCCGAGCTGACCGAGCTGCTCAGCCAGGCGTAAGACCGGGGGGCGGCGACTTCTCGCGGCCAGCGGGACATCTGGGTAAACGGGACATCATGGCCTCGATCAGGTGCGGCCCCGGCTCGGCGTAGGCCCGGCGCAGCGCCCGGTCGAGGTCCTCGGCCAGGTGTACCCGGGTCGCGGGCACGCCCATGCCGGTGCTGATCTCCGCGAAGCCCGGCGTCGGGTCGGACAGGTCGAGCATCCGCGAGGCGCGCTGGCCCGCCTCCCCGGCCGCGGTGCGGGCCAGTTCCATCCGGAGGATGGCGTAAGCGGCGTTGTTCAGCAGCACCGTCGTGACGTTGAGCTGCTCACGGGCTTGGGTCCACAGCGCTTGGATGGTATAGAGCGCGCTGCCGTCGGCTTCGAGGGCCAGCACCGGCCGATCCGGGGCGGCCACCGCCGCGCCGGTCGCGACCGGCAGTCCCTGTCCGATAGCGCCGCCGGTGAGGGTCAGCAGGGTGTGCCGGGGCGCGCAGGCCAGCGCCTGGGGCAGCGCGACCCCCGACGTGTTGGCCTCATCGGACATGATCACATGCTCGGGCAGCGACACCGCGATCGCACTGGCCAGGGTGCTCGCCGTGAGCGGCCCGGGGGTAACAGCCGACCGCGCGGCGCGGGTCAGGACCGGCGGGATTTGCGCGGCGACCTGGTCGGCCAGTTGCTCCAGGGCGGTCTGGGCGTCCTGGTCGGCCTCGGCCAGGACAGTCACGGTGCACCCCGCGGGCACCAGGTCACTGGGGCGACCCGGGTAGCCGAAGAACGAGACCGGCGCCTGGGCTCCGGCCAGGATGAGGTGATCGACGCCGGTCAGCTGAGCTTCGGCGCGTTCGGCCAGGTAGGCCAGCCGATTGACGGCGGGGATCCCGGCGCCGCCCGCCATCCGCGCCGGAAACGTCTCGGCCAGCAGCCGCGCCCCGGTCGCGGCGCTGATCCGGCTGGCCGCCACGAGTCCGCGCTCGGTCAGCGCCGTCCCGCCGAGCAGGAGCATCGCGGCCGGGCCGGGGGCCAGTAGGCTGGCCGCGACCTTGACCTGGCCGGCGTCGGCGGGCTCAGGCGAAGGTACCGGCCGGGGCGCGGCGATCGCTGCGCCGTCGCTCCACGAGACGTCGGCGGGCAGCACCAGGGTGGCGACCTGGCCGCGGCGGGCCGCGGCGACGGCACGCATCGCGTCCTGGGGCAGGTCGCGGGTCGTGCCGCAGCCGCGGACCCACCCTGAGACGGTCCGCGCCAGGGCCTCGATGTCGGACTGCAGGGGCGAGTCGTACCTGGCATGGCCGGTGGCGTGACCGCCGACGATGACCACGATCGGGCTGCGGGCCCGGCGGGCATTGTGCAGGTTGGCGAGCCCGTTGGCCAGGCCCGGGCCCAGGTGCAGCAGTACCGCGGCCGGCCGCCCCGCGATCCGCGCGTAGCCGTCGGCGGCTCCGGTCGCGACACCCTCGAACAGCGCCAGGACCCCGCGCATCTCCGGTACCGCATCGAGGGCGGCCACGAAGTGCATCTCCGAGGTGCCCGGATTCATGAAGCACGTGTCCACACCCGCGGACACCAGGCTGCCGATCAGCGCCTGCGCCCCGATCATCCGCGCGTCCGCGCGTGCTAGGCGGAGGGAACCGTGACGACCGGGCCGTGCGCGTGGCTCAGGACCGCGTGGGCGACGGCGCCAGCGCCGTGCGGGCCGTGGTGCCGGCCGATGACGACCAGGTCGGCGCGCGCGGACAGGCCGGCCAGCGCCCGGCCCGGGTGGCCGTAGACAACGTCCTGGCTGACCGGAACGTCGGGGTACTTGGCCCGCCAGTCGTCGAGCAGCGCCACGAGCTTGCTGGTGAGCTGTTCCTGGACCGCGGTCCGGCCGGGGGTCGCGAAGGCCTCCCAGGCCTGCGGGTACTGGGACGACGGGGTGTCCCAGGCGTGCACGGCGAGCAGGCTGGCCTTGCGCAAGCTGGCCTCCTCGAACGCGAAGGACAGTGCGGCGGCGCTGCTGTCCGGGTCCCCGATGCCGACGGCTACCTGCCGCGGCGCGGCCGTGGTCTCATCACGGACGACCACGACCGGGCACGGTGCGTGGGTGGCTGCGTACCGGCTGACCGACCCGAGGATCAGCGCCCTGAACGCGCCGACTCCGCGGGAGCCGACGACCAGCATCAGCGCACCTGACCCGCTCTCGGCGACCGCCTGGGCGGGCGCACCCGGCAGGCGATCGGTGTCGACCAGCAGGTCAGGGGATACCTTCGCGGCCCGGGCGGCCGCCGTGGCCAGCGCGTGGTCACGATTCTCCGACAGCACGTCGGTCACGGTCTCGACGTGGGGTCCGTCATGGCGCCCCATCATCCCGGACAGCTCCGCCGCGGCGGACACAATCCGCAGCGGGGCGCCGCGCAGGACCGCCTCCCGGGCCGCCCAGTCGACCGCCCGCAGTGATTCTTCTGAGCCGTCCGTGGCAGCCACAATCGGCTTTGCTGACATGCTGGTCCTCCATTCGGAGCCGTAATGTCAGAATGCTCTCATGGAACATGGTTCGGCGCGATCATTGGGTTCGGCGGGCTCGATCCTGAGTATCGGCTCGAGCGGGTCGATCCTGAGCATCGGCTCCTCGGGTTCTATCTTGTCGATCGGGTCGGCGGGCTCGATCCTGTCGATCGGGTCTGCCGGTTCGGTGGCGAGCCTGCTTTCGGTCGGCTCGGCGGCGAGCGTCGGCTCGATCCTGTCGGCGCTTTCCGAGTGGTCCGTGCTGGCCTGGCGATCGAGGTCGGCCCTCCGCAAGTCAGCCTGAACAGGCCAGGGCAAACCCGGTCTGAACGGCCCTGGCTCGACCCCAGCCGACCTCAGCGTGCCGAGTGGGCCCCGGTCATCATGGCCGCGAGATCGTCGGGATGCAGGAAGGATGGCGGTGGCGGCGGCCCCCAGGCGAACAGGCCGCGGGCTCCCTCAAGATCTTCCGGCGTCCACAGCTGGTCGTCCACGATGCAGTCCATGTCCGAGTAGTACTCGGAGAAATTGCCCGCCGGGTCCTTGAGGTACCAGAAGAAGTTAGAGCCCGCGTAGTGGCGCCCTAGTCCCCAGACGTGCCGTTCTGGGTTGCCCTCGAGCATGGCGAAGGCGCCGCGCCCGACGTCGTCGACGTCGTCGACCTGCCAGGACGTGTGGTGCAGGAAGGTAACCGGAGCGGCAAGCACCAGCACGTTGTGATGGTCGGTGGAGCAGCGCATGAACGCGCCCACGCCCTTGATCCGGTCGCTGACCTTGAAGCCGAGCCCGTCGGTGAAGAACGACGTGGTGGTGGCATAGTCGGTGCTGCCGAGCACGGCGTGACCGAGCTTGCGCGGGCGCACCCGGTCCGGCCGGCCGAACCCCGGCGCGCGGCAGTCAGGCCGTTCGACCCGGCCCGGCCCGTTGTAGACGGTGGCCGGGACCGGCTGCTGCCGGAGCCGCGGGGCGACCTCCAGGCCGACCCGGATCCCGGTGACCGGCTCGGTCGCCTCCAGCTGAGTCCCCCGGAGCTCGGCGGGCACGCCGAGGCGGCCCAGGCTGGCCCCGGCCCGGGCCAGGTCGTCGGCGTCGTCGACGCCGACCCGCAGGCCCAGCAGCCGCCGGGTGGGCGCGGGCAAGATCTGCAGCTGGCGGCCGGCGTCGCGGGTGCTGAACCAGCCATCGGCCTCGGGGGCGAGGCCGAAGTCGGCGTAGTACGCCGCGGTCTGGTCGACGTTCGGCACGCCGATCGTGACCGAGAGCAGCCCGTGCAGGCTCATCAGAGCCTGCCCTCAGCGGCGACGAACCGGTGGCTCATCTCGCCGATGCCTTCGATGTAGCTGGTCAGCACGTCACCGGGCGCGAGCCAGCGCTGCGGGTTGCGGCCCAGGCCCACGCCAGACGGCGTGCCGGTGAAGATGATGTCGCCGGGCAGCAGCGGGGTAACCCGGGACAGCTGCTCGATCAGCTCGGGCACGCCGAAGATCAGTTCCCTGGTGCGGCCCTTCTGCATCTGCTCGCCGTTGATCGAGCAGGACAGCTCCAGGTCCTCGGGCTTGTCGAATTCGTCCGCGGTGACCAGGTACGGACCGACGGGCCCGAAGCCCGGGTAAGACTTGCCCAGGCTGAACTGCGGCGGCGTCGAGGCCATCTGCAGGATCCGCTCGGAGACGTCCTGGCCGATGGACAGGCCCGCCACGTGGTCCCAGGCCGCCCCGGCCGGGACGCTGACCGCGGTGCGGCCGATGATGACGACCAGCTCGACCTCCCAGTCGGTGTGACCGCCGGGCGGCAGCGTGATGTCGCCGTAGGGCCCGGTGATGCACGAGGGGAACTTGGTGAACACCGGCGGGGCCGCATCGGGCTTGGCGAACCCGGACTCGGCGGCGTGCTCGCTGTAGTTCAGCCCGATGCCGAACACCTGACGTGGCGCCGGAGACGGCGAGCCGAGCTGGGTGGGCGTGAACGGCTCCGGGTCGGGCAGGTCCGCCGAGGCGGCCCAGTCGGTGAATTCGGTCCAGCGCTCGTAGGCCGTGGCAGCGTCCGGCCCGAACCGGCCGCCGCTGGCCGCGTGGACGTCGACGGCGCCCGCGCCCAGGATCAGGCTGAGGCGCTGGTTGATGACGGCGATGCGCATGATGCTCCTTCGTGTCGGGCGGGCCGGTGTCGGGCGGGCCGGTGTCGGGCGGGCCGGTGTCGGGCGGGCCAGTGTCGGGCGCGGGTCAATTCGGGGCGACCTCGACTCCGCCGCACCAGATGCGACGGATGGACTGGGTCGCGGTGATGTCCTGCAGCGGGTTGGCTTCGATGAGCACCAGGTCGGCCCGGCGCCCCGGTTCGATCAAGCCGCGGTCGGCCAGCCCGAAGTAATGCGCGGGCCGTGAGGTGGCGGCGCGTAGCGCCTCCAGGGTGGACAGCCCGGCGTCGACGAGCAGTTCGAGCTCGTGATGCAGGCTGATGCCGTGGCTGATCGTCGCGGGCACCCCGACGGCGGCGTTGGCGTCCGTTCCGGCCAGGATCGGCACCCCGGCCCGGTGCATGACCGTCACGCTCTGGCGGGCCGCGGCGTAGTCGGCGCCCGGCGGGGCGGACTGCACCACGATGCCCTCCATCATGGCGAGCGTCGGGATGAGGATGCGGCCGTCGGCGATCGCGGTGGCCGCGGCCGTCTCGTCCAGCGCCTTGTCCAGGGGCACATGGGTGAGGACATTGACCCGGGCCCGCTGCGCCATCTCCACCGCCTCATAGGACGAGGCGTGCGCCACGGTGAGCTTGCTGCGTTCGCGGGCCGCGGCGGTCAGCGCGTCGAGGGTGGCCTGGTCGTGGCTGGGGCCGGGGTTCCCGACGATGATCTTGATGTAATCCGAGCCCTCGTCGATCCGGTCGGCCACGAAGCGCGCCGCCTGATCCGGGCCGGCGATCAGTCCCCGCTGGCCGGTGACGGGGATGCGCGAGTGCAAGCTGCCCGGGGCGACGGCGGGCGTGCCGGCGCTGCGGATGTCGGTCAGCCCCGGCACGCTGCGCAGGGATTCGACCAGCTCGGGCGGCGCGCATGCCATGTCCAGGGCGGTGGTCACGCCAAATCCGCTGAGCAGCTCGAGCGTGTGCTGGTCGTGCAGGTGCACGTGCGCGTCGATCAGCCCGGGCATCAGCACGCCGCCCGCCCCGTCGATGACCTCGTCCGCGACGCCGCTGGCGCCGATGCGGCTTCCCTCGATCACCACCGTGCCCAGGGGCAGCAACTGCCGGCCGTCGAATACGCGGACGTTCGTCACGGCGGTCCTGACGGCGCGCTGCTTGCTGTCCATGAGCGTCTCCTCGGTCCGTTCCATCATTCCACCGCACGGAGCCCGGCGGCCGCCTCGATGTCGGGGCCGACCGGGTCGCTGGCCCGCCACGCGATGTGCTGGTCCGGCCGGACGAGCGAAAACGCTCTGGCCCAAGGGTAAGCCAGCGAAGATTCGACCAGGGCGAGCGGTGTCCCGCGACGGCGCGCGGTCCTGGCCAGGACGGCTACGCCCGGGTGGCCGTCCAGCGCGGGCCGGACCAGGGTGAACCCGCGGCCCAGCCGGTGGTACAGCGACGAGCCGTCCGGCAGCCAGTGGTGCGGCAGCCGGGCGCCGGCTCGGTGCCCGGCGGGTAGCAGGTCACGTCGCCGGGCGGGCGGCTGGTCACGTCGCTGCGCCTGTAACCGCCTCCGTGTCACATCGGTGCGGCGTGGCGCGGTGGGGCGTGGCATGGCGATCGGCGGGCGCGGGGCGGGGAGTTCCGCGACAGCCTGGGAAAGGGAAAGGGGTTTAGGAATGTTTGCGGCTTACCGGTTGTCAATGCCCTACGGGTAGGAAACGCGAGGAGGCAGACGATGGCGACGGTTGAGCTGACAGCCGACAACTTCAACTCGACGGTGAGCGGCGGCGGTCTGGTCCTCGTCGACTTCTGGGCCCAGTGGTGCGGGCCGTGCCGGATGTTCGGGCCGGTCTACGAGAACGTGTCCGAGCGGCACCCGGACGCCGTGTTCGGCAAGCTCGACACCGAGGCGCAGCCTGAGGTAGCGGCCACCTTCCAGATCGCGTCGATCCCGACGCTGATGATCATCCGGGACAACGTCGTGCTGTACTCCCAACCGGGCGCGCTGCCCGAGGCGGCGCTCGAGCAGCTGATCAGCAAGGCCGAAGAGCTCGACATGGACGAGGTACGCGCCAGCCTGACCGCGCCCTCCGGCGCCTGATTGAGGCTCGCTCCGCAGGGGACCACGGCCGTGGGCGCGCCGGGTGCGGACGCGAGCGGACAGGGAGGGGATTTGGCGGCCTACGTTCCGCCGGCCGAGATGAGGGCCTCCGATGCGGACCGAGACCGCGTCGTGGACATGCTGCGGGCCGCGGCGGCCGACGGCAGGCTAGCCCCCGAGGAGTTCAGTCAGCGCGTGCCGGCCGCCTGGTCGGCCCGGACGTTCGGCGAGCTGGCCATGCTGACGGCTGATCTGGCCGAGCGGGCGCAGGACGTGATCCGGATCGGCCAGCGTGGCGGTTCGGTCCGGCGGGCTGGTCGCTGGGTGGTCCCGCGGCGGATGGAACTGCGGTCGTCGTGGTGCGACGTGATGCTCGACTTCACCGGCGCAGTGATCGGGCACGACACGCTGCGCATCGACCTGAACATGCGGGGCGGCTCCCTGGTCCTGGTGGCCAGGACGGGCATGGTCGTGACGGCCGACGCCCTGGTGGTGCGCCACGGCGACGTGGACATCAGCCCGTCGACTGGCCCTGGTGTTCCCGTCACGCTGCGCGTGCAGCTGGCGGGGCGGATGCGCTACGGCTGGGTCGAGACGCGCAGGCTGGTCAGGCCCCGCCGCGACCGCTAGGAGAGCACGCGGCGGTAGAAGTTGCGCAGGCCGAGGGCCAGGAACACCGCGCCGAACCCGGCCATCACCGGGTAGACGACGTAAAGGTGCATGTGCGGAGCGTTGGTGAAGGCGGCGCGCATCCCCTCGTTCACGTAGACCAGCGGGTTGATCAGCACCACCGTCTGGAGCCAGGGCCAGCCGCCCACAGTGACCGGCGCGAGCTTGGTCCACGCATAATAGGTGCAGCCCAGGAACGTGATCGGCAAGATGATGAAGCCGAACATCAGGCCGATGTTCCGCGGCTCGAAGCTGGTCCCGAGGACCAAGCCGAGCCCCGCCATCGCGATGCAGGCCAGCGGCACCAACGTCACGATAAGCCACCAGTGCAGGGTGATGTGGGCCTGCACCCCCGGCGCGTGCACCACCGAGGCGATCGGCAGCACGATGGCCGCGGAAATCACGCCCTGGGCCGCGCCGGAGAGCACCTTCGCGATCGCCACCAGCCAGATCGGGCAGGGCGCCTGCACCCGGTCCTCGATCTCCCGGGTGAAGCCGAACTCCTGGGCCATGGCCAGGGCGATGGACTGCACGCCCTGGAACATGATGGAGATCCCGACCACGCCCGGCACCAGGATGGTGGCGAAGGCCGACTGGGCTGCGGTGCCGTGCCCGCCGCCGATGCCCTGCCCGATCTTCGGGAAGACGTAGAGGAAGACGAAGCAGAGCAGGAACGGCTGGATGATCGTCCGCAGCACGAACTCCCAGAAGTGCTTGCGCAGCACCACGACGTCGCGCAGCATCAGGGCGCCGAGCGCGGTCCAGCTGGCGGCCGCGACGGAGCGGGTGGGGCCGCCGCCGATCCGGCGGGCCGGCGCGCTGGAGCTGGGGGTCGGGGCGCTGGGGGTCTGGGTGGTGGCGGCCATTAGTCGCGGAGCTCCTTCCCGGTCAGGCTGATGAACACGGTCTCCAGGCTGGGCTCGGCGATCGACACGTCGACGAGTTCGAACCCGCCGCCTTCCGCGGCCAGCACGATGCGCGGGACCAGCCGGTCCCCGCCCTGCATGTGCAGTTCGAGCTTGTCATCCGCGATCCGGGTTCTTGTGACGCCTTCCACCTCCCGTGCTAGCAGCTCGGCGAGTTTGCCGAGGTCGCCGGTGGTGCGCACGGTGACGATCGTGTCAGCGCCGATGCCCTGCTTGAGCGCGGCCGGGGTGTCCAGGGCCAGGATCTTGCCGTGGTCCATGATCGCGACCCGCTGGCAGAGCCGGTCGGCTTCCTCCATGTAGTGGGTGGTGAGCAGGATGGTCTGGCCCTCGCCGTGTAGCTCGCCGAGCAGATCCCACAGCGCCAGCCTGCTCTGCGGGTCCAGGCCCGCCGTCGGCTCGTCCAGGAACAGCACCGAGGGACGGTGGAAGATGGCCCGGGCCACCATCAGCCGCTGCGCCATCCCGCCGGACAGCGCGTACACCGACGCCTTGGCCCACTTGGACAGCTGGAACTGATCCAGCAGGTCGGTGGCGATCTGCTTGGACTCGCTGGCCTTGATCCCGAACAGCCGGCCGTGGAAGTACAGGTTCTCCCACACCGTGAGCTGGCGGTCCAGCGAGTTCTGCTGGGACACTATCCCGGTCAGCTGCTTGGCCAGGGCCGGATGCGCGGCCACGTCCACCCCGCCGATGAAGGCCCGGCCCGACGTCGGCACCACGCGGGTGGTGAGCATGCCGGCCGTAGTGGTCTTACCCGCGCCGTTCGGACCGAGGAGGCCAAAGATCTCACCGGCCTGGACGTCGAGGTTGAGGTGGTCGACGGCGGCGAAGTCGGTCCCCGGGTAGACCTTGGTCAGGTCCTCGGTGTGGATGACCGAGGACCTGGGGTCCGGCTCGCCGTCGCCCGGGCCGGCCGGGGTGGCCGGCGCTTGTGCAGTGCTCATAGAACACCCAGCCTAGGCTCTGGCCGGTACGGCCTTCGCCGGCGGGCTTCGGGTTACCGGCGGGCTTCGGGTTACCGGCGGGCTTCGGGTTACCGGCGGGCTTCGGCGAGCGCGGCGCGGATGGCGCCGACGCCGGCCGGGGTCCCCGTCTCGTCGGAGAACGGTCCGTAGGGGGCGCCGTAGCAGGGCGCGCCTGCATCCTGCCGCCAGCTTTCTGCGAGCGAACCCGTGTCCACGGTGTCGTAACCGATCGAGTCGAGGAACTCGGCCACCGTCGCCTTCGCCTTCTCGTCGTCCCCCGCGATCGGCAGGGCCGTGCGGTCCGCGGCGCCGGACGGGCGGGCCAGCGAAGCCAGGTGCTTGAAGAAGATGTTGTTGAAGACCTTCACGACCGTCGAGTCCGGCAGCTGCCGTTGCAGCAGGCCGCTGCAGGTCAGTGAGCCGTTGTCCAGATCCGCGATCTGCCCGTCGCGCTGCGGGTAGTAGTTGCCGGTGTCGAGGATGACCTTCCCGGCCAGCGCCTCCGCCGGCAGGTGAGGGTACGCCTTGACCGGGACCGAGACCACCACGATGTCGCCCGCCGTGGCGGCCTGCTGGGCGGTGGCGGCGGTCGCCAGCGGCCCCAGCTCGGCGACGAGATCTTTCAGCGTTTCCGGGCCGCGGGAGTTGCTCAGCACGACGTGGTGCCCGGCCGCCACGCTGAGCCTGGCCACCGTTCCGCCGATCATCCCGCTGCCGATGAAGCCCACTGTCATTGTCATGTCCGCGCCAACCGGCGAGCAGACCCGATCATTCCTGGCCGGCGCGCCCGTGATCGCCGTGGTCACCGCAGCGTCGGCGGGGCTGTTCGCCGGCCATCCCGGCCAGTCAGGTTATCGGGACCCAGGTTCACCCGGCGTCAGCGCGGGCGCAGCGTCAGATAGCTGATGACGAGGCCCGCCGCCAGCAGCGCGATCGTGAAGAGCAGCCCGGCGTGGTAGCCGGCCACGAACGCGGGCACCGGCGCGGTCCCGGCCCGCAGCGCGGCGGACTGCCGGGTCCGGAGCACCGCGCCGATCACCGTGATGCCGAGCAGCCCGGCGACCTCCCGCGAGGCGTTGAGCAGCGCGGACGCGACGC
Source organism: uncultured Actinomycetes bacterium (assembly GCA_963758795.1). GTDB lineage: Bacteria > Actinomycetota > Actinomycetes > Streptosporangiales > Streptosporangiaceae > Palsa-504. Next base: position 215,059 of record CAVWXG010000011.1, on the reverse strand, counting down.
CTGCCCGGGCCGCGGGGTGGTGTGCATGACCGCGTTGGTGAGCGGCACGTTCATCAGCCCCGCACCCGCGCCGAACAGCATGAACCCGGGCAGCAGGCTGTCGTAGCCGGCCCGCAGGCCGAGCCGGGCGAACAGGATCAGGCCGACGACCATCAGCAGCATCCCGAACGCCACCGTCCGGTGCGCCCCGGCCCGCGCCTCGATCCGCGGGGCCAGGCCTGCGAACACCGCCACGCACAGCGCCATCGGCACGAACGCCAGGCCGGCCTTGGTCGGCGAGAAGCCGAGGGTTTCCTGCAGGTAGAGCGAGGTGAAGAAGTAGATGCCGAGGATCCCGAAGGCCCAGATCATCATCGTGCCTATGCCACCGCTGAACTCGCGGCGCCGGAACATCGCCAGGTCCACCATCGGATTCCGGCCGCGGGCCTCCAGGACGCCGAAGACCGCGGCGGCCGCGGCGGCCAGCGCGAAGGCCCCGATGATCAGCGGGGCGGACCAGCCCTTGACCCCGCCCTCGATCAGCGCGTAGGTCAGCGCGAACAGGGCCAGTGCCGAGGTGGCCAGACCGGGGATGTCGAGCTGGCGGGCGGCGGCTTCGGCGCGGGATTCACGCACGTAGGCCAGCCCGATGACGAAGGTGATCAGGCCCACCGGCACGTTGATGAGGAAGATCCAGCCCCACCGGACGTGCTGGCTGATCAGGCCGCCGAGGACCGGGCCGAGCGCGAGGGCCAGCGCGCCGACCGCGGCCCAAATGCCGATGGCCATGCTGCGTTCCCTGACGTTGGTGAAGGTGGCCATGATGATCGCCAGCGTGGTGGGCATCAGCAGCGCCGCGCCGACGCCCTGGACCGCCCGGCTGGCGATGAGCACGCGCCGCTGCCCGCCAGCCCGGCGGCCAGCGAGGACAGCGTGAAGACGGCCATGCCGAGCAGGAACAGCCGCCGCCGTCCGTAGATGTCCGCAAGCCTGCCGCCGACCAGCAGCAGCCCGGCGAGCGTCAGCAGGTAGCTGCTGACCACCCATTCAAGCCCCGCTAGGGATCCGAACCGCCCCCGGGGCTTGGCCAGATTCGCTGGCTCGGTACTCGTCTCGGTTCTCGCTGACACGACGATCTTCCTTTCTCGGTGCCTCGGGCAGGTGCCGGGTTCGTTCCGTATGGTCATGTACGGCGTACTTGTACGATGTACAAGTACGTTGTAAAGCATTACTTGTACGGCGTATAGTTGTCAACACGATGGATGCAGAACTTCGGTCAGAAGAGCCGGACGGCGACGATGGGGGTCGGCCCCGGCTCAGCAAGCGCGCCGTCACCGACCGCGCGCTCAAGCTCGCCGACGCCGACGGGCTCGACACGCTAACCATCCGTAAGCTCGCCCAGGATCTCGGTGTCACCCCGATGGCGCTCTACTGGCACTTCCGCAGTAAGGAAGACCTGCTCGAAGGCGTGGCCGAACGGGTCTGGGGCGAGATCGACGTGAACGTCGACCCTTCGGCACCGTGGCCTGACCAGCTCGCCGGGCTACTGACGTCCCTGGTCAACGTGCTGCGCGCGCATCCGTCAGCCCCGCGTCTGGTGCTCGAGCACGAGAAGCGGAACGAGGCGGCGCTGCGGGCCACCGAGGTCACGCTCGGGGTGCTGCGCGGCGCGGGCTTCGATCCCCGGTACGCCAGCGAGATCGCCCGCAGCACGCTGTGGACCGGGATCACGCTGGTCATGAGCGAGCCCGGCTACCATCCCGAGCTTTCCGACGCCGATCACGCCGAGCAGCTACGGCGGGCCCGGATCGAGCTGGCCATGCTGCCTGCCGCCAGGTACCCGCGGCTGATCGAGTGCGCGGCGCCGATGACCGCGTGCGACGACCCCGAATTCCACTACCGGCTCGGCATCGAGCTGTTCATCGATGGCGTTCGGGCCGCGGCCGGCCGGGTCACCGGGGGCCAGGCGTAGCGCAGTACGCTGACCGGCGATTTCTCCGGCACCAGCCTGATCGCCGAGAACGGCGGGGAACTCGCGGGCTTCCTCATCGGCTTCCTGTCGCCTTCGAAGCCCCAGCACGCCTACATTCACTTCGCCGGGCTGGCGCCACCGTGGCGCCGTACCGGACTGGCGCGCAGCCTGTACGAGCCGTTCTTTGACCGCGCGCGGCACGACGGGCGCACCGTGGTCAAGGCGATTACCGCTTTGTAGCGCAAAAATCACCCAAGGTGCTCGCGGACATCAGCCGTACGTGGGCGGCCCGGGAGCCCGTTTCGTCCCGGTCGGGATATGGGCCAGCGGGCACATGGTGTAGCGGGTGAAGTTGTAGCTGGGCATCAGCGCGATCAGCCGCTTGGGTTCCTCCTTATCCGGCTGAGTCCGCCGCCTCGGTGGATCTGGCCTTGGCCAGGTCCACCTCGAACTCCACCGTGACCTCGTCGCGTAGCTTGAGCGCGCCGAAGAAGCCGCTGTAGGGCTTGATCCCGAAGGCTGACTGCGGCACGGTGGCAGATCCCCGGTACCGGCCCTCCCCGGGCGCATTCAGCTGCAGCCGGACCTGCTGCGTCTTGCCGTTGAGCGTGAGCGTGCCCTCCACCGCGCCGCCGCTGGCGCCGAAGCGGGTGATTTTCGACGAGGTGAAGCTGGCCGTGCCGTCAGCCAGGATCCCGCTCATGGTTCTCTTGATGTCCCGGCGGTCCCCGTCGTTGAGCGGCTTGGCCCCGCCGGTCCCCTCCCGGACCTCGAGCGAGCCGAGGTCGAGGTCGGCGGTGATCTGCGCGGCCGTGACGCCGCCCGCGTCGGTGTCCGGTATCTGGACCTGCGCCGACCACCGGGTGAACTCGATCGTCAGGTCATGTCCGGCCTTCGCGGCCAGCCCCGCCCGGCTCGTCTTGATCACGACGCGCCCCGAGTCCGGCCCGAGCCGGAAGTTCCCTATGTAGGCCACGCGCCCCACCGTAGGGGTCAGGAGGGAAAAGGTCTACCACCGGTTTCTTTGCGGATGGAATACATCCCCCGATACGGGGCCAATCCGGGTATGAGAGAACAGGGGCGTCAAGGAGTCACTTGCGCAACAGGACACATATGGGATTACGGCAGCGGGAAATCGCCGAAAAGTTCCCGTATTCGCCGCAGATCACGCAGTCGCGGCTCAGTGGTCCCGCCAACCCAGCGGCTGACGGTCTTCACCGAGACCCCGAGCTGGCGGGCGGCCACCTCCATGGTCATGCCCTCGCGGCGCAACACGCCGGCCATCCAGTCGGCGAACGCGGTCTGATCGGACGCGTCGTAGCCGGGCGTCGGTCCGTCCCGGGCGGCGGCGGCCTCCCCCACCGCCATCGCGTTGGCCTTGAGCAGCGAGGTCAGGGCGTCCAGGCCCGCGGCCGTCCCGACCTGGGCGCCGGAGCGCAGGACGTCCACCTCGACATGGTCGGGAAAGATGCGGAAGGAGATGTTGATCGCGCCGGTCGGGCCCGCCGCTTCCAGCAGCGCCTGGCTGACCGTATCGCCCACTTCCCGGTTGTCTTCCTCGGACAGGGGTGACTGAGCCAGGCAGCGGCGGACGAAGTCGCGGATATCCGGGATAGAGGACGGCCGGGCGGGGAACGTCTGCGACAGGACCACGACAGGTACGACCTCGATATTGCCGCTGATCATGTCGGCTGGCTTCTCCATCGCCGCCCTCCGGTTCGCCGATCATGGGAAAACCACCTGGGTGCCCCCTGTCGCCCGGGTATGACAAAAGAGTACGTGGAAAAGGTGCGTGGAGACGAGCCAGAACTGTCAGACAGATGTGTCCAGTTAGGTGACTGTACTGTCTTGAGATCTCCAGTTAGCCGGTCTAGTCTGGTGACACCGGGAATGGCCTGGTGGCTATAATCCGGCTGAGTAAGTATGCGATGACCGATCAGCCGGGCGGCATCTGCCGTCAACGATCCACTGTGGCGCGACGAGAGTGGGCTCGCCGACCTCAGCGATACCGCGTGGTCTCTTTCCCGCTGGCCGGCCTCCGGCCTATCAGGGCTGCGCGATGTACCGGCGTGATCAGGGCGCTGGCAACCGAGCAGGCGGCCCGGCGCCGTCCCCTCGCGCCTCAGTGTCCCGCGCACGCGTGACCTTAACCCGGGCGCCCCGCGGAAACGGGGCCGCCCCGACGAAGGGGTGGACGCTATGACCCAGGCCACGGAGGAGCCCGTCCTCCACATTCTCTGGATGAACGGCGGCCTCGGCTGCGACGGCGACTCGGTGGCACTGACCGCCGCGACCCAGCCCAGCATCGAGGAAATCGTGCTCGGCGCCCTGCCGGGGCTGCCCAAGGTCGCGGTGCACTGGCCGCTGATCGACTTCGAGTGCGGACCCGAGCAGGGCGCGGACAACTTCATCGAGTGGTGGCACAAGGCCGACCGGGGGGAACTCGACCCGTTCGTTCTCGTCGTCGAGGGTTCCATCCCGAACGAGGCGATCAAGTCCGAGGGGTACTGGTGCGGCTTCGGCAACAACCCGGCGACGGGTCAGCCGATGACCACCAACGAATGGCTCGACCGGCTGGCCCCCAAGGCCACGGCGATCCTGGCCGTGGGCACCTGCGCCACCTACGGCGGCATCCACGCGATGGCGGGCAACCCGACCGGCGCCATGGGCGTGCCGGACTACCTGGGCTGGGATTACAAGTCCAAGGCCGGGCTGCCCATCGTCTGCGTGCCGGGCTGCCCGATCCAGCCGGACAACCTGTCCGAGACCATCCTGTACCTGCTCTACCAGGTGGCGGGGCAGGCACCGATGATCCCGCTGGACGAGGCGCTGCGGCCGCGATGGCTGTTCGACGCCACCGTGCACCAGGGCTGCGACCGGGCCGGGTACTACGAGGAAGGCGACTTCGCCGCCGAGTACGGCTCGTCGAAGTGCCTGGTCAAGCTCGGCTGCTGGGGACCTGTGGTCAAGTGCAACGTGCCCAAGCGGGGCTGGATCAACGGCGTCGGCGGCTGCCCGAACGTGGGCGGCATCTGCATCGCCTGCACGATGCCGGGCTTCCCGGACAAGTTCATGCCCTTCATGGACAAGCCGCCGGGCGCGACCGTCTCGACGACCGCTAGCGGCATGTACGGCACGGTGATCCGGAGCCTGCGCGGCTTCACCGCCCGCACGGCGGACAAGGAACCGAAGTGGCGCTCCAAGGGCTCTGAACTACGCACCGGCTACCAGAAGACGTGGTGACACGATGACAACCGTAGAAAACGAAACCGGGACCGGCACCGACAAGAGCCAGCTCACCGAGATGGCCTGGGATCCCATTACCCGGATCGTCGGCAGCCTTGGCATTTACACCAAAATAGATTTCAAGGCCAAGACCGTCGCGGAGTGCCATAGCACCTCGTCGATTTTCCGCGGCTACAGCATCTTCATGAAGGGGAAAGACCCCCGCGACGCGCACTTCATCACCAGCCGGATCTGCGGGATCTGCGGCGATAACCACGCGACCTGCTCCGTCTACGCCCAGAACATGGCCTACGGCGTGCGCCCGCCGCACCTCGGCGAGTGGATCATCAACCTGGGCGAGGCCGCGGAGTACATGTTCGACCACAACATCTTCCAGGAGAACCTGGTCGGGGTGGACTACTGCGAGAAGATGGTGGCCGAGACCAACCCCGGCGTGCTCGAGCAGGCCAACAACACCGAGGCGCGGCACGCGGCCGAGCACGGCTACCGCACCATCGGCGACATCATGCGCTCGCTCAACCCGCTGGAAGGCGAGTTCTACCGCGAGGCACTTCAGGTCAGCCGGTCCACCAGGGAGATGTTCTGCCTGATGGAGGGGCGCCACGTCCACCCGTCCACGCTGTATCCCGGCGGGGTGGGCACGGTCGCGACGGTGCAGCTGTTTACCGACTACCTGACCCGGCTGATGCGCTACGTGGATTTCATGAAGCGGGTCGTGCCGATGCATGACGACCTGTTCGACTTCTTCTACGAGGCACTGCCCGGATACGAAGAGGTCGGCAGGCGCCGGGTGCTGCTCGGCTGCTGGGGCAGCCTGAACAACCCCGAGTACTGCGACTTCACCTACCGGAACATGGCCGACTGGGGCCGCAAGATGTTCGTCACGCCCGGCGTGGTGGTCGACGGGAAGCTGGTCACCAACAGTCTGGTCGACATCAACCTGGGCATCCGGATCCTGCTCGGTCACTCGTACTACGAGGACTGGGAAGACAAGGAGATGTTCGTCACCCACGACGAACTAGGCAACCCGGTCGACCGCCGTCACCCGTGGAACCAGCACACGATCCCGCGGCCGCAAAAGCGCGACTTCGACGACAAGTACAGCTGGACCATGGCCCCCCGCTGGTTCGACGGGACCGACCACCTGCCGCTCGACACCGGCGGCGGCCCGATCGCCCGGCTCTGGGCGACCGCCCTGGCCGGCCTGGTCGACTGCGGCTACGTGCAGGCCACCGGCCACAGCGTGAAGATCAACCTGCCTCGGACGATTTCCAGGCCGGAAAAGACCTTCGAGTGGAAGATCCCGGTGGACTCCCACGGCCGTCCGCTGTCCAACGCGCTGGAACGGAACCGGGCCCGGACCTACTTCCAGGCCTACGCCGCCGGGCTCGCGCTGTACTTCGTCGAACAGGCCCTGGCCGAGATCCGGGCCGGACGCACCAAGACCTGGGAGTCGTTCAACGTGCCCCAGGACGCGAACAGCTGCGGCTTCACCGAGGCGGTCCGCGGGGTGCTGTCCCACCACATGGTGATCAGGGACGGGAAGATCGCGAACTACCACCCGTACCCGCCGACCCCGTGGAACGGCAGCGTGCGGGACAGCTACGGAACGCCCGGACCGTACGAGGACGCGGTGCAGAACACGCCGATCTTCGAGGAGAACCCGCCGGACAACTTCAAGGGCATCGACATCATGCGCGCGGTCCGCAGTTTCGACCCGTGCCTGCCCTGCGGCGTGCACATGTACCTGGGCAACGGCAAGACGCTCAACACGGTGCACTCCCCGACGGGAACCCCGCTGCCGATGTGACGCCGGGGAACCCTCAAGAAGCGGTCACCATTGGAGGGCAGATGGCCTCGGGCCATGATCCGCAGGTAACAGGCGAAAAGATCGAAGCGCTGCTCGGCGAGCTTGCATCCAACGCCGGGCCGCAGGTCGCCGAGACCGCCGAGGAGCTGGTGAGCTGCCTGGTCGAGCTGTACGGTGCCGGGCTGGCCGAGATCGTCAAGATCGTCGGTGCCGACGCCGAGGCGGGCCCGCGTCTGCTGGCCGGGCTGGTCGCGAACCCGCTGGTGGAGAGCCTGCTCTTGGTGCATGACCTGCACCCGCTCGACATCGGCGCCCGCGCTCAGCGCGCCATCGACCAGGTGCTGCCGCAGTTCGGTTCGCATCCGGGCCAGGTCACCTACCTCGGCATCGACGACCAGGGCGTCATTCACCTGCGCATGGAGGCGGCCGGTCACGGCTGCGGGTCCGGTCCGGACACGGTCCGGGCGGCGCTCGAGGAGGCGGTGACCGGCGCCACCCCCGATGCCGCCGGGATCGACGTCGAGGTCGTCGAGGCGCCTGCGGAACTGCCGCTGCTGCAGATCGGCCGGCGCCCGGCGGGACTCCAGGGGGCCCGGTGACCACATGGGACGGTCCCGGAGGGCCGGGGACCGGAGCCTCCGGGACCAAAGTGACCGGTCTTCGCCGCTTCGCCAACCGGGCGGCCACTGGCTTGCCCGCATTGGACAGCGTGCCGGGCCTGGCCGGCACCCGGAGCCCGGACGACGCCGCGGGCTCCGGGGCCGAATACTGCGAGCTGTGCCGTGAGGTGCTCACCGACCGGCACGGGCACCTGGTGGACACCGACAAGCGGTCGCTGGCCTGCGCCTGCCGCGCGTGCTACCTGCTTTTCACCCAAGAGGGCGCGGGGGGCGGCCGGTACCGGGCCGTGCCCGAGCGCATCTACCACGACCCGAGCCGGCCCCTGTCCGACCTGGACTGGAACGAGCTGCAGATCCCGGTCGCGATGGCATTCTTCTTCTACAATTCGGCGATCGGCCGGGTGGTGGCGGGTTACCCGAGCCCGGCCTGCCCGACCGAATGCGAGCTCGACCTGCAGGCCTGGGACCGGATCGCCGCCTCCCGCCCGCTGCTCACCGAGATGGCCCCCGATGTCGAGGCCATCCTGGTCAACCGCACCGACCTCGGCAACGAGGTGTTCCTGATCCCGATCGACATGTGCTACTCGCTGGTGGGCGAACTCCGGATGTACTGGACGGGCTTCGACGGCGGCGCTGAGGTGCGCACCGCGATGGCGACATTCATGACCGGCTTGCGGCACCGCGCGGTCGCGCTGGAACGACGAGCCGCCGACCATGAGCTGGGACACTGAGATGGCAGATCTGATCTTCGGCTGTACCGGCGCGACCGCCGAACGGTACGCCGTGACGCCGACGCTGGCCTTCCAGCTGACCGTGACCGAACGTTCCGGCGCGCGCATTCACGCCATCGCCCTGCGCTGCCAGATCCGGATCGAGCCGCACCGCCGCCGGTATTCCGCGGCCGAAGCGGAGCGGCTGCACGACCTGTTCGGCGATCCGTCCCGCTGGGCCGACACGGTCAAGCCGATCCAGCTCGCCACCGTCACCGCCATGGTCCCCTCGTTCACCGCGGTGACCGAGATCGAGCTTCCCGTGCCGTGCACCTACGACCTGGAAGTGGCCTCGGGGCGCTACTTCGCGGGCCTGGACGACGGCACGGTCCCGCTGCTGATGCTGTTCAGCGGCACCGTCTTCATCGCGACCGAGCAGGGCTATTCGGTCGAGCTCGTGCCGTGGAGCGCCGAGGCCTCCTACCGGATGCCGGTCACCGTCTGGAAAGAGCTCGTCGACGCGCACTTCCCGAACAGCGCGTGGCTGCGCTGCAGCCTCCAGACGCTGGACGCGATGTCCGCGTACAAGGCGCAGAACGCGCTGCCCACCTGGGACGCGACCCTGAACTCCCTGCTGGCCGCGGCCCAGAGCCCGCACGACGGGGCGGATGCGGGGACCCCGGAGGTGCCCGGAAGTCCGGGCGGCCCGGCAAGTCGGGGCGACGCCATCGGCGAGGCGAGGCAGCCGTGAGCCTCGACGCCGTCCGCCGCATCGCCGACGCGGTCCTGTACGAGGGGTACATCCTGTACCCCTACCGGGCGTCGGCCGCCAAGAACCGCAGCCGCTGGCAGTGGGGCGTGGTCATGGGGCCCGGATACGCAGCCGCTGACCCTTCCGAACGCGACTTCACCCAGGCCGAGATCGTGCTCGAGCACTCCGGCCAGCCGTCCGTTCTGATCATCCTTCGTTTCCTGCAGGTGCAGCGGCGCAGCACCGAGGCGGCCGGGCCCGGCCAGGCACAGACCTGGGACGAGGCGGTGGAGCGGGAGATCGAGTTCACGGTCGGCCGTGATGCCCTGCTCGGGGCGGGCCACGTCCACGACTTCGCGGTCGAGGGCGGGGAGGAACGCGAACCGGTGGCCGACGGCGGTGCCACGGTCCGCCGCCGGGAACCCCTGGCGGGCCTGGTGTCGGTGCGGGCGTTCCCGCTCGAGGGCCCGTGGCAGGCGGTAAGGCTGCAGGTGCGGGTGGAGAACCGGACCGCGGCCGAGCCCGTCCCGGAGCGCCGGGAAGACGCGCTGCCCACCGCGCTGGTCGCCGCGAACGTGATCATGACGGCCACCGGCGGGGAGTTCATCTCGATGACCGACCCGCCGGAGTGGGCGAAGACGGCCGTGTCCGAGTGCGAGAACATCGGCGGCTGGCCGGTGCTGGCCGACCCCGACGGGGGGCGGGACATCGTGCTGTCCTCGCCGATCATCTTGTCCGACCACCCCCAGGTCGCGCCGGAAAGCCCGGGCGAGCTCTACGACGGCCTCGAGATCGACGAGATCCTCACGCTGCGCACCCTCGCGCTCTCCGATGACGAGAAGCTCCAGGCCAGGGCCACCGATCCGCGAGCGGCCGCGCTGATCGACCGGGTCGAGGCCATGGACGCCCGCGACATCGTCAAGCTGCACGGCACGGTCCGCTCGCCGCGCCCGGTCCCGCCGGACGTGCCCTGGTGGGATCCGGGCGCGGACGCGTCCGTGTCCCCCGACACGGACACCGTGAACATCGGCGGCCGCCAGATCGGGCGCGGCAGCCGGGTGCGGCTGCGGCCGGGTCACCGCCGCAGCGACGCCCAGGACATGTTCCTGATCGGGCGGATCGCCGAGGTCCAGGCCGTGCTGCTCGACGTAGACGACCATCCGTACCTGGCCGTGGCCCTGGCCGATGATCCCGACCAGGATCTGCGCATCGCGCACGGGCGCTTCCTCTACTTCAGCGTGGACGAGGTCGAGCCGTGCGAGGCGACGTCATGACCGGGCGGACGCTGGTGGCGGGCGTGGGCAACGTGTTCCTGCGGGACGACGCCTTCGGGGTCGAAGTCGTCCGGCTGCTCGGTGAGCAGCCGCGAGACGACGGCGTGGAGATCCGCGACTTCGGCATCCGCGGCGTCCACCTGGCCTATGAGCTGCTCAACGGCTGCGACCTGTTCGTGCTTATCGACGCGGCGCCGCGGGGCGCGGCGCCGGGCACGGTCAGCGTCATCGATGTCGAACTGCCCGAACCCCCCAGCCCCGCCTCGCTGACCAGCCCGGTCATCGACGCGCACAGCCTGACGCCGGACAGCATCTTCGCGCTGCTCGCCTCGCTCGGCGGCCGGCCCGGGCGGAGCCTGCTGGTGGCCTGCGAGCCTGCCGACGTCAGCGCCGGCATGGGCCTGACCGATCCGGTGGCCGAGGCCTTGCCGCACGCGGTGCGGGCGGTAAAAGAAATCCTGGCCCAGGCGAACCCGGACGAGCCCAGCGCCAGGAGCGTAACGGACTAACCGGAGAAATCACGACACAGGGAAGGGAGGTGCGCGGGATGCTGAGCAGGCTAATCAAGGCAGTGGTCATAGCCGCCGTGCTGGCGCTGGTGATCGACTCGCTACCTGACATCAAGCGTTACCTGGAGCTACGTGAGATGTGATCCATCCGCGCCGGAGAGGAAGTGATGGGCGTGGAAGTAGTACTTGGTTTTGCCGTCGGTTACTTCGTCGGCACCCGCCAGGGACGGGAGGGCCTGCGCAACGCGCTGGAATCAGCGCAGGCCATCATGGCGTCAGAGGAGACCCGGCGACTGCTGGGCGAGGGCCTGGCCGCGCTGGAGTCGGTCGCCGGCCCGGCCCTGGACCGGGTGAACGGAAAAGGCAGCAAGGCGAGTCTTTTCGGCACCGTGCTGGACGAAGTCCTCGAGCGGCGTCAGGCGCGCCGCGCGGCCTAATCACCCGGGAGCGGAATGCATGAGTACGGCTTGTGCGAGGGCGTGCTTGGTCCTATGGAACATAGGGCCGGTTATAACCGGCCTAATGTTCCATAGGTGCCGTTTTTTTCGAGTCAGCGCCTGCCGGGGCCAGGCGTGCGCGGTGATGGCCGGCCTGCTGGCGGGTACGGCGAAGGACGCGGCCGGCCTCGGCGCTGTCCGTGCTGACCTGGCCAGTGTCGTGCAGCAGGTCCTGGGACCTGCCCGCGTTTAGCTGCGGATCAGCCACTGCGACCGGGACCGGCTGAACCGGGACCGCCGTCGGCGCCAGCGATCACAGACTGATCGTGGCTTCTATAGTCAGCCGCCGCTCGGGTCGGACATTTTCGGACTTGGCATGCGGTACTGGGATGCACCCGATCCGCCATGGAACCCGGATCGACCACGATAACCGGAGGGAGCTTTACGTTTTGCTGCCTGTGTGGTCTCTGTGGCGCTGTGCGGGTTGGTGCTATTTGATCGGCGGGCTAACGGAGTCCCAGGACGGTAGTGAGGGCCTCGTCGATGCCCCATTGCTGCTCGGGAGTAACGTGGCCAACCAGGTCGCCGAGCCGTCCGGCGTCGATAGCTCCCACCTGTTCGACCAGGACACGGGTGGTCTCGCCGAGCAACTCGATCTCGGGGCGGAACGAGGCCGGCCTAGCGCTGAGCGACGTGGGCGCGACCAGTACGACCGAACGCGGTAGTAGCTCGTTCGCCTGGACGATCACGCCGAAGCGGCGACCGCGCTGCTCGTGGCCTGTCCCGCGGGTCGGACCGAATTCGTGAACGTCACCCCGCAGCACGCATGCTCTCCATCAGCGTGGCGACCTCGAGCATTTCCCGCCGGTCGGCCTCGTCGGCCTCGAGCGCTGCGACCTCGGCGGCTAGGGCGGCCCGGCGCTGGAGCCGGGCCGCGCTGTCCAGGATGGCCCGGCGGATCGCCTCGGACCTGCTAAGGCCCGTCGCTTCGAGCTGCGCCAGTGCTCGCAGGGCCTCGGGATCAAGGCGCACGCTGATGGCTGATGTCACCCCACAAATGTATCACAATTCGTCATACAACCCTCTCAGGGTCATCCGGGGGTGACCACGAACTGGCGCAGGTACAGGTCGCGGAAGGTGACCGGGCCGCGCGGACCGGGCACCGCGTCGATGTTGATGCCGGTCTCCGGCACCGAGAACAGCTTGAACCCGTCAAGCAGCCGGGTGGTGGCGTTCCAGAATGCCCCGGTGCCCGCGTACGCGCCGAGGAACTCCGCCGCGGCGGCGTCGTCCTCGGTGACGATCGAGGCGGCCAGCCCCGAGGTCTCCTCGTTGGCCAGCAGCGCGGCCGCCCGCGGCCCGTCGGCGGGCGCGATCGTCACGGTCGGCTCGTGGCCGGGATCAAGGGCCCACTCGTGGCCGAGCGGGTGGGTGTGCGGCGGCAGCGAGGCTCTTATCCCTAGGCCGTCCAGCAGGGCAATGATGCGAGGCACCATCTCGTCCCAGCGGGTGGGGTGCACCAGCAGCAGGTTGAGCCGGTTGCAGACCCCGAGCCGGTCCAGGCTGGCCTCGATCAGCTGCTCGGCCATGGCGCCTTCGGCGGCCGTGTCCAGGTACAGGACCGCGCCGCCGTCGGCGTGGGCCATGGTGCGCACGCCGCGGCTGGCCGCCTCGGCGGCCAGCGCCCGGGTGCTGTCGCCGCTGCCGCGCAGGATGACCAGCGGGATCAGGCCGGGCTGGCGGACCAGCGCCCGGGCCGAATCCTGCCCGGGCGCGCGGACCAGCTGGATCATGGCCGGATCGAGCCCCGCCGTGGTCAGCGCGGGCGCGATGACCTCGTCGGCCAGCGCGACGGCCGAACGGATCGCTGCTGAGCCGGTCCGCAGCACCCCGGCGTTGCGGGACTTGACGAACTGCGACGCGATGTCCACCACGACGTTCGGCCGGGCCTCGAAGTTGGCCCCGATCACGCCGACCGGCCGGCGCACTTCGGTCAGCACCAGGCCGTCGGGGAGCTCTCTTATCGTCCGCCGGGACGCCTCGGCCGGGACCTCGGCCAGCGCCCAGAGCTGGCCCGCGATGGCGTCGATCCGCGCCGGATCCAGCCGCAGCCGGTCGAGCAGGGCAGCCCTGATGCCGTCGGCCCGCGCGGCCGCGATGTCCGCCTCGTTGGCCGCTAGTACCGCGTCCGCCCGGCTGCCCAGCTGGCCCGCGATCGCCCGCAGCGCGTCGTCCAGCTGCTCGTCCGGCGCGGCGGCCAGGTCGGTGACCGTGCGGCGGGCGGCCCGCGCGGCCGCTTCTACCGCCTTGTCCGCGTCGGCTTCGGCGATCGGAGTGTCGTCGGCAGTCATCGCTCGTTCCCTACCTCGGTGGGTCCTGTCGGTTCCAGGTTACGCAGCGGCGGGGCCTCAAGACCGCAGGACGATTCACGCGGCGGCGGCTTGGCTTGGGCTGACCGGGGCGGGTTGCGGATGGTGGCCGCGGCCAGCAGCCCGCCGGCCGCGCAGAACACCGCCGCCATCAGCGCCGCCATCTTGAAGCCGGAGGCGAGCTCGGCCGGGTGCAGGTAGCTCTGGCCGGTGATACCGGCCAGCGCGGGGAGCACCGCCACCGCGATCAGCCCGGCCGCCCGGGCCACGTCGTTGTTGACCGCCGAGGCGACCCCCGCGTGGTCGGCGGGCGCCGCCGCCAGGGCGGTCGCGGTCAGCGGCGCCACGTTGATCGCCAGCCCGAACCCGAACACCACCACCGCGGGCAGCACATCGGTCACGTAGCTGCCGGCTCCCCCGATCCTGGTGAACAAGACCAGCGACACGGCGAGCACCAGCGGCCCGGTGGTCATCTGCAGCCGGGGCCCGATCCTGGCCGCCAGCGCTCCGGACCGCGCGGAAAGCACGAGCATGATGACGGTCACCGGCAGCAGGGAGATGCCGGCCTGCAGCGGGGTGTAGCCGCGGACCACCTGCAGCACGGTCGGGACCAGGAACAGCACGCCGCCGAGCGCCGCGTACACCACGAACGTCACGGCGTTGGCGGCGGAAAACTGCCGGGACGCGAACACCCCGAGCGGCAGCATGGGCTCCCGCTCCCGCGCCTCGACCAGGATGAACAGCCCGAAGAGCACCGCCCCGACGCCCAGCGGCACCAGCACGGCCGCCGAACCCCAGCCGTACGATGAGGCCGCGATCAGCCCGTAGGTGATCCCGGCCAGCGCGCCGCTGATGCAGACCGCTCCCTTGACGTCCAGTTTCGGCACCGGACCCGGGGACCGGGTCTCGGGCACATGCCGGGCGGTGATGGCCACCACCGCCACCGCCACCGGCAGGTTGATGAAGAACACCAGCCGCCACGACACCGCGCTGATCAGCCACCCGCCCAAAAACGGCCCGGCGGCGGTGGCGATGCCGCCCAGCCCGGACCACGCGCCGATGGCGGCCGAGCGGTCGTCTTTGGCGAAGGACGCCTGCAGGATCGCCAGGCTGCCCGGGGTGAGCAGCGCCCCGCCCACGCCCTGCAGGGCCCGTGCGGCGATGAGCACGGCCACGTCCGGGGCCAGCCCGCACAGCAGCGACGCGACGGCGAACCACACGGTGCCGATCATGAACATCTTCCGCCGCCCGTAGCTGTCCCCGAGCGTCCCGCCGAGCAGCAGCAGCCCGGCTAGCGTCAGCGTGTAGGCGTCCACGACCCACTGCAGGCTGCTCACCCCGGCGTGGAAGTCCCGCCCGATGGCCGGCAGCGCGATGCCCACCACGGTCGCGTCCAGGGCGGCCATGCCCGAGCCGAGCACGGTGGCGGCCACCACCCACCGGCCCCGCGCGGTCGACATGCGCAGGCCGGGCGTTCCGGGCGTGTTCGGTACCGCGGTCGTGCTCATCGGCCTCCCCGGGGAAAACCGCGGGTCATGCCGGGGGCATGCACCACGGTCCGTTCCGAATCATTAAAGAACAGAATCATTCCGAACGGGCAGTGCTGGCAGTATCCTCAGCCAGCAGCGGGCCCTGGGAGGCCGGTGCCCGGGGGTGAGCACGGCCTGAGCCTGGCCGGGTGGCCAGGATTGAGCCGCCCAGGATCGCCGCGAAGGACACGATGATGGCCGGGGTCAGGTGCTCGCCGAGGACCAGAACGCCCAACGCCACCGCGACTGCCGGGTTGACGTAGGTGATGACCGTGGCCCGGGCCGGGCCGACCTCGGCGATCAGCCGGAAGAAGACCAGGAAGGCGACCGCGGTGCAGATCACGCCGAGTGCGGCCAGCGCCGCGAGCACCTGGACCGACGGCATCACCCGGGGCCAGGTCAGCGCGGCGAACGGCGCGTAGACGACGGCGGCCGCGCCCAGGCAGACCGCGTTGACCGCGACCGGCGGCAGGTCGGCGAGCTTGCGGTTGGCGATCAGCGGGCCGATCGCGTAGCCGAGCGCGGTCAGCAGCACCTGCACGACCGAGAGCGTGTCGCCTCTCCCCGCGCCCGGGCCCGCGAGCACCGCGACGCCGGCCAGCCCGATGGCCAGGCCGGCCCAGCGGACCGGGGTGAGCCGGTCGCCGCTTCCGGTCGCCAGGGCCAGCAGCGCGCTGAAGATCGGCACCGCCGCGATCAGCAGGCCGCTGGTCGAGCTGGGCAGGTGCCGCTCGGCGTTGGACAGCAGCGCGAACGGGCCGATGATCTCCACCAAGGTGAACGCGGCCAGCCACTTCAGGTGGCCCTTGAGCGCGCGCAGGTGCCCGCCGCGGATGGCCGCGGGAAACAGCAGCAGCGAGCCGAGCGCGACCCGGGTGCAGACCAGCACCGGCACCGAGACGCCGCCGTCGGCCACCTTGATAAGCAGGTACGGGATGCCCCAGATCACGCCCATCGCGACGAACAGCAGCCATCCGCGCCTGCTCAACCGAAGCTCCTTCGATCCGGCCGGGCCCGGCCCAGGCCCGGTTGCTGGCGGATTCAGCGTAGTTGAGCTAGGGCGTCAGGGTCGCGTTCGAGTCCGAGGACGCCGGAGGACGGCTCGGCGCGGGGTGGCCGCCGCGACGTCCAGGGAGGTGAAGGCCGCGACCCCGATGGAGCCCCGCGGGGCCGGCGCCAACAGTTCGCGCCTGGGACCGGCACGGGCTGCCCGGATCAACTCTCCGGGCAGCGGTTCAGGCAACGACCCGGGCACCGGCGCCGCGCTGGCCGACGCCACCGCGGCGGCCGTGCCCGCCAGCCGGTCCGGCGGCCGCGGTCCGTGCAGGTCGCGGACCGAGACCGTGGAGAGCAACAGGAAGGCAACCGCCCCGGCCGACACCACCACGAGCGGCACGGTGGTTCCGGCCGGATGGGAGCGGAAGATGGCCCCAGCCTGGCGGAGGCCGGTCCTGATCCGGTCTTTGAACCGCGCGAGTGCCAGCTGCGGGGCAGGCAGCGCGGGACAGTAACCCATCCGGGCGGACAGCTGGAGCCTGCGGAACGCGGCCCGGCGCTGCTGCGGCCTCAGGCCGAAGAGCAGGTAAACCGTGGTGCTGCGGCCATGGCATTCGACCGCAGCATGTAATCCAGGAGAAATTTTATTCGGATCGACGTAACGGATCTTGATCATGACTCGCCAATTCATGTGCACCAACACGGACAGAACGCAAAGTGCACGCCCCCCCAACAAGGCGTTAGCCACGTACTATAGCTCAGCGGTATACCTCGGTCGCGCTTAACCACGTCGGTTGTCCGTCCCTGCGACCATTCGGCCACCCAAACCCCCCCAAATCGACTGGCGTGACGCACGCGCAAGCGCCGGTTAGGCTGCCAGGGTGATATCAGCCCAGGCCGCACCCGCCACCGGCGCGAAGACGCGCGGCCCGGCCGCTTTCGGCGGGTTCGCCACGCGCTGGGCCCTGCTCCTGTCGGTGGCCGGCGGGCTGGCGCTGTTCGCCGCCTTCCCGCCGCTGGACGCCTGGCCGCTCGCGGTGGCCGGACCGGGGATGCTGGTGCTGGCCCTGACCGGGCGCAGCCTGCGGGCCTCGTTCGGCTGCGGGCTGGCGTTCGGCGTGGCCTTCTTCTTCCCGCTGCTGTCCTGGCTGGTCAACGAGGCGTGGTACGCGTGGTTCGCGCTCGCCGCGGCCCTGGCGCTCATCTTCGCCGTGCTCTGCATCGGCCAGCGGCTGCTGCTGCGGCTCCGCTTCTGGCCGGCCGCGGTGGCGGGCTGGTGGGTGGCGGCCGAGGCCGTCAGGGACCGGTGGCCCTACGCCTTCCCCTGGGGCAGGCTGGCGATGAGCCAGTCCGTCGCGCCGGACGTCCGCTGGGTCGCGATCGGCGGGGTGCCGTTTCTCAGCTTCCTGATCGCACTGACCGGAGCCATGATCGCCCGGGCTGTGTTGATTCGGGGGGACGATCCCCCCCAGACCCCCCCTGATCACGGGGGGGCTGCCCGCCCCCCCGTACCCCCCGGGGCCCCCCTACGGGGGGCTGGCGTCGTCGGCGTAGCCGCCGGGCCGGTGCTGGCGGCGGCGGTCACGATCGGCCTGGTGCTCGCGGGCGGGTTGCTGCCGGTCGATCCGACCGGGGGCGCGCCGACGGCCCCGGTCGCCGCGATTCAGGGGAACGTGCCGCGGGCCAGGAATCTGCCGCAGCAGCTGAACGACAGCGCGGTCACGCAGAACCACGCCGCCGCCACGTCAGAGCTGGCCGCGCAGGTCAAGGCAGGGCGCGAGCCCGCCCCGGACCTCGTGATCTGGCCGGAGAACGCCACCGGCCTCGACCCGAACGACTACCCCTTTATCTACGCCCTGCTCGCCGGGGCGGTGGCCGCCATCGACCGGCCGATCCTGGTCGGCGAGGTCCTGCAGAACCCCCAGCGCAACGTCGGCCAGCTGTGGGTCCCCGGTCGCGGGCCGACGACGTTTTACGTCAAGCGCCAGCTCGTGCCGTTCGGTGAGTACATCCCGTTCCGCAGCCTCATCTCGAAGTTCAGCTCGCTTCCGTCGCTGCAGCCGGTGAACTTCACCCCGGGGCGCAAGGCCGTGGTCTTCGACGTCGGGAAGATCAAGCTCGGTGACGTGATCTGCTACGAGGTGGGTTTCGATGACCTGGTGCGCTCCGAGGTCAACGCCGGGGCCAACCTGCTCGCGGTGCAGTCCAACGACGCGGACTTCGAGATCGACGGGCAGCTGGGCGAGACCGAGCAGCAGACGGCGATGGCCCGGATCCGGGCCATCGAAAGCGACCGCGCCGTGGTGTACGCCTCGACCACGGGAGAAAGCTCGATCATCGCGCCGGACGGCGCGCTGATCGAGCACAGCGGCATCTGGCAGCGGGCGATCCTGGACGCCCGGGTGCCGCTGGTCAGCTACCGCACGCTGGCGGACCGGGTGGGCGCCTGGCCGGAGTACGTGATCATCGCGCTGACCCTGCTCGCGCTCGGCTGGGCGGTGCTGCTCCCGCGCCGCAAGCGCACCGGGACCTCAAAGGGCACCGGGCCCCCGGAGGGTACGGGCACCCCGGAGGGCACGGGCACCCCGGAGGGCACCGGGACCCCGGAGGGCACCGGGACCCCGGAGGGCACCGGCACCCCGGAGGGCACCGGCACCCCGGAGGGCACCGGCACCCCGGGTCGCGGGAGCGCTGGGAGCTTGAACGGCAAGGGCGCGAAGACAGACTCGCCGCGGGGCGCACCCGAACCGATATAGCGTTGAGAACTCCTGGGCCTTTCCGGCGTTTCCGGCGTCTCGGCAGGCGAGGCGCCTCGCGTCTCCAAAACCCCCCATTGGGGTACCACGTAATATGCGTTGGAGGCACGCAACAGGGCATTGCGGGGCTTTTACCGGTTCCCCGCTCTGACTCCGACGCCAAGGAGGGTCACCGTGCGTGGCAAAGACCGCAGGTCGGCCCGGTTTGGCAGGCATTTTGCCACCATCGCGGCGGCAGCCGCCATCGGCCTGCTCGCCACCGCTTGCGGCGGACACGCACAGTCACCCAGCCCCGGCCAGGCGCAGGCTTCCGCGTCCGCCGCGGCCGCCAAGGCGCGGTCCGCAGCCGCCGAGGCGCGGGCCGCGATGCTCGCCGCCGAACTGAAGATCACGCCCGCGAACGGCAGCCGCGACGTGGATCCCTCAGGGGGCATCAGCGTCACCGCCGCCAAGGGCAACGTGACCAACGTCACAGTCCAGACCTCGGGCGACCCGGTTTCCGGTCATCTGAACGACGGCGGCAAGACGTGGCACAGCACCTGGACGCTTGACGTCTCCCAGTCCTACACGGTGACCGCCACCGGCACCGGCACCGGCGGTAGCAAGATCACTACGACGAGCACGTTCCGCACCCTGTCGCCCACCCAGACCTTCTCCACCGAGATCTACGAGGGCAGCGGCCAGACCTACGGCGTCGGCATGCCGATCATGCTGATCTTCAGCCAGCCGATCGCCAACAGGGCCGCGGTCGAGCGGTCGCTGGAGCTGACCACCTCCAAGCCGGTGATCGGCGCCTGGTACTGGGACGGCGACGAGCATCTGGACTTCCGGCCGCGGGACTACTGGCCGGCCTATACCACGGTCAGCTTCGACGGCCACCTGAACGGGGTCGAGGGCGCCAACGGCGTGTACGGCACCGCCGACCTGACCCAGACGTTCGATATCGGCCGGTCGCTGATCGCCGTGGCCAGCACGACCACGCACCGCACCCAGATCTACCTCAACGGCCAGCGCATCTACGACTGGCCGATCAGCACCGGCCGCTCCAGCCTGCCCACCCCCGACGGCACCTACGTGAGCGTGGAGAAGAACAATCCGGTGCGCATGATCGGCGGCGGCGCGCCCGGCAGCGCAGGCTACTACAACGAGCTGGTCTACTACGCGGTCCGGTTCACCTTCAGCGGTGACTACTACCACTCCGCTCCCTGGTCGGTGGTCGACCAGGGCACCACCAACGTTTCGCACGGCTGCGTGAACCTGCCGCCGCCCGCCGCCGAGACGTACTACAACATGTCGATCCCCGGTGATCCCATCACCGTCACCAACAGCACGGCGGCGGGCAAGTGGGATGACGGCTGGACCGAGTGGTTCCTGCCCTGGTCTCAGTACCTGCAGGGCAGCGCGCTCGACGAGGCCGTGGAAGCGGGCCCGCAGGGCAGCACGTTCGTCAGCCCATCGTCGCTGCCCGCCGACACCGCCACGGCTCCGCTGCAAACCTCGGCCGCAGGCAACTACTACGCAGGCACCCCCAGCCTGGGGTAACCCGCAAGCGCCATTTGCTCGTGAGGCCGGGCGCTGGCTGAGGCCGGGCGCTGGGCCGGAGCCAGGGCGGGGGTACGTAGTGGTGTGGTTGTGACACCCTGCACCAAGGAGTGTGTGTACGTTGCCACAACCATACAAACCGGGCTGGGACGTACGGGATCGGAACGCATTTCGGATTCACAACTTCTTACCAGGTTATAACCAAGCCTGTGCTCGTCCTGGCTTAGTGGTATACGACGTGGCTTTACTCATATTTCAAAAAGCAGGTCAGGACACTCTTGACAGTCATCTACTGTTGTTCACGCTAAACTTATTTCAGATTCCTAACATTCCGTATAGCGTGCGCGATTACATCGTGATCACCGCGTGATAGTACCGGGATACGCGGTAACGTGCGCATATGATCCTGACGCTCCCGTCCGCGGCGGAACGCGTGCGGCCGCTCACCGGCAGCCGGATCGTGTGGCTGGCGGGGCTCTATTACCTGGTCGGCGCGGTCGCGCTGACCATGTGGCTATGGCGGGACCCGGCGTCGCGGATCGTGGCGGCCAACCCGTATGACACCGACCAGTTCGCCTGGTTCTTCCGGTACGACGCCACGGCCGTCGCGCACCTGAGGCTGCCCGCGCTGATCACCACTGGGATGAACGCCCCGCAGGGGATCAGCATCATGTGGAACACGGCCATGCCGCTGCCCGGCGTGCTGCTTGCGCCGCTGACGTTGCTGGCCGGCCCGCAGACCAGCCTGACGCTGCTGATGACGCTGGGGTTCGCCGGATCGGCGGTCAGCATGTTCGCCGTGCTGCGCCGCTGGGACGTCGGCACCGCGGCCGCCGGCCTCGGCGGACTTGTCTACGGGTTCTCCCCGGCGCTGATCCAGTCGTCGATGGGCCACTACGACCTGCAGTTCGCGGTCTTCCCGCCGCTGATCATCGATGCGGCGCTGCGACTGGTCACCGGGCGCTGCGGCACCGGCCGGCGGGCCGCGGCACGCTGCGGGGCCCTGCTGGGCCTGATGGCCGCCGCCCAGCTGTTCATCACCGAGGAACTGCTGCTCGACGCGGCCTTGGCCGCGGTCATCCTCACCGCGGTGCTTGCCCTGTCCCGGCCGGGCGCGGTGGCCGGGCGGATCCGTGACGTCGCCACGGGCGTGGGCGCCGGCATCGCGGTAGCCGCCGCGATCGCGGGCTACCCGCTCTGGGTCCAGTTCTTCGGCCCGCTCCGCCAGGAGGGCAGCCCGTTCACCCCGGACTTCTACAAGAACGACCTCGCCGGGCTCGTGCAGCCCCCCTCCTCCCTGTTGCTGCACACGGCGGGCAGCGCCGCGTTCGAGGCCCGGTTCCAGGGCGGGCTCCCCGAGTACCTCGGCTACCTCGGCTGGCCGATGCTGGCCGTCCTCGCCATCATCGCGGTTCTATTCTTCTGGCGCCACTTGCCGGTGCGCGCCACGGCGGTGGCGTTCGTGGTGCTGTCGGCGTTCTCCCTGGGCGGTACCCTGCTGGCCGGCGGGCAGGAGCACGCGGGCATCAAGCTGCCGTGGTACTGGCTGCAGACCTTCCCTGTCGCGGCGGCGGTGATCCCCGACCGGTTCTCTATCATCGCCGACGGCGCCGCCGCCGCGATGTTCGCCTTCGGCCTCGACGCCGCGCGCAGCCGCTGGCCCGGGCTGAAAGGTCTCATCGCCGCCGTCGCGGTGATCGCGGTCCTGCCGCTTGTGCCCCGCCCGCTGCCCGCCGCCCAGGCCTCCCCCGCGCCGGCTGGCTGGACCGTGGCGTTCACCGCGCTGCGACTCCCGGCCGGCGCCAGCGTCCTGGTAGTGCCCATGCCGCTGCTCACCTTCACCGCCCCGCTCCGCTGGCAGGCCGATACAGGCACGCCCGCCTCGATGTACGGCGGCTACTACATGGGGCCGACCTGGAGCGGGCCGCCCGCCACCGACGGCAACGGGCTGTCCTCCGAAGCCAATTACCTGAACCAGCTCTGGGCGCTGTCGTCTGGCGTCAACGTTACGACCGTTGCCACCCTCCCAGTCAACGGGCTCTACCCGGACGAGGAGATGATGCGGGCGCAGATCACGGCCTGGAAGCCCGCCGCCCTCGTCGCTGTCACAAGCCCGCACTCGGCATTCGGCCAGTACCTGACCCGTCTACTGGGCCGGCCGACCGTCACTGCCGGTGCGGTACTCGGCTGGCGCTTCAGACATTGACGCTGATGCGTGCGCGCGGGCGCGAAGCAACGGTCCGTTCTGGATAGAGATTTTGAATTCTCCCGAACGGACGGGGGTGTCTCAGGGACGCGCGGTGGTGCTCGTTGACTGCTGGTTGACGTGGGTCCAGCACACCTGCACGCTACCTCCGCGCAACCCTCCGGCGTATCCCCCGAGGAGGGACCCGCCCTACCTCCGGTGCGTGATGCGCCCGCCGCCGGCGCCCGGGACGCTGGCTTGCCATGAACCAGGTCACCGCGACGCAGCCACGATAGCCGTGCGCATCAGGAGGAATGCCGCGCCGTGGCGTCTATCCTGGCGGCGATCGCGAGGGCCTGGTTGATGGGCATCGCGTAGCCGCTGATGTCCAGGCCGCTCCCGGCGCCGGCCAACGTGATGCCTATGACCTGACCGTTGAGGTTTACCAGCGGG
Organism: uncultured Actinomycetes bacterium; assembly: GCA_963758795.1. Taxonomy (GTDB): domain Bacteria; phylum Actinomycetota; class Actinomycetes; order Streptosporangiales; family Streptosporangiaceae; genus Palsa-504. The sequence goes on along the minus strand of CAVWXG010000011.1, from coordinate 191,921 downwards.
CCGCCGATCTCCGCGGCAGGCTGCGACTGCAGGATCGACTGCATTAGCCCGGTCCGGCTCTCCCCGCCGACGATTGCGGCCTTATTCAGCGCGATCAGGGTGCCTGTGTTGATGGCCAGTCCGTCTTGGGTGCCGCTGGTGCCGACCGCGGTGTCAAAGACCTCGCCGGCGAAGTGGAACGAAAGCTGCTGAGACTTGTACGTGTCGGCGACCACGGTCGCCGAGTTGCCGACGACCAGGGTAGAGAACGCCCGGCCGTTGCCACCTACCATCTGGAGCAGCGCCAGACCCGCGGCCCTGTCCGTGCCGATGACCTCGGCTTTGAAAGTTACGCCGGACAGCACATACTTCACCCTAAGGCTCCCAGCTCCGCGTGACGGCTGGTAAGTGGTCAGCACCTTGCCTGACGGCGTGAGCACCATGCCGATGCCTACCGCCTTCCCGCCCGCGATGACGTGCACCAGACCGGGCCCCGTCGATTGCAAGATGTTGGTCTGGCTGTCCTGGGCCGTGCCGTTGTCGTCCTCCACGAACACGCCGCCCGCTTTGGCAGGCGAGGGGATGGCCGACGAAAGGGGCGCGGGGCGGGGCGGATCGACGACCTTGGCGATACCGAACCCTGTTCCTAGAGTCAGGGCACCCGCGACGACGTAGGCGGCAAACCTGGCCCCTCTGCGCGATCCAGGCTGCCGGGAGACCTCGCGGGACTCCGAAGCCCCGTTACTGGACTCGGTAGCACTGCCAGTGTCCACCAGGGTCGCGGGCGACTCGCTGGTACCGTCCCGCTCTTCGGTGTCTGCGCTCCCGCTCTCATGCATCGTGCTACTCCTTGCCAACAAAGCTTTGCCATCTGCGTTGGCCTGATCAGCCAGTACCCGACCTGGAATACCTCAAGGCCGCGCCTACCCGGATGACACGGTGACCCCGGGAAGGCTCCCGGAGTCACCGTGCCGCAATCTGGCCAACTGAGCAGACCGATCGAAATCAGACCGCGCCTGATGGATCCGGGCCCTACATACCTGACGGGTCCATCAACCGGTGGTGCCCATGGCCCTCGCGCCAGGACTGCCTCGGCAGCGGCTGGACCGGCAGCGGGTTACCTCTCTGGTGTCCGCCACCAGTACCAGAACCAGTGCCCGCACCCGCGCCGGTCGTGTTGTTCACCGTCTGCGGGGTGGTGTTGAAGGTAGCCGCGGTGGCCGCACCGGCCCCGTTGAGGACAACGGTGACCGGGTTGGTGAGGCCGAAGTTCTGGCAGCCGAGGTTGGTGAAGGACATGTTCAGCCGGTTCGCCAGGAAGGTGAGAAGGTTATCACCTACGCCAAGCACCGGTGCGTTCCCCGTGGCGAGCAGGGCCTGGTTCGCCGCCAAGAACGGCGTCTGGATGTCGACGATGTTCTGGCAGTACATTGCCGGGCTGCTGGTCTTGTTGTTCTGCGCGTTGATCGCCGCCTGGCCTATTTCCGACCGGTAAAGGTCGGTCTTAGCCGGGTCGAGATCACCGTTGTTATCCAGCACCATCTCGTCGTTCTCAGGCACTAGTGCGGCAACCTCCGGCTGGTTCTTGGCGGCCAGCAGCTCGTCCAGCGCCTGGGAGGTAGCCGGCGTGCCGTTATCCCCCAGGTCGGGCGCCTCGAACGGCTGGCATCCGAGCACCGGGTCCATGAACCCGTCCAGGAGGGTGTTGTCGCTGCCGTTTAGCAGTAGCTGGGAACCGGCCAGGTTGCCCTGGTTGGCCGCGGTGTCCTGGGCCGTCTGTCCGGTCGCCGGGTCGAGCAGGTACTCGGTGGTCACGTTGTCGCTGGGGTCCTGGTCGACCATGTCGAAGTTGCGGGTAACCGGGCAGTCATCACCGGTTCCCAGGTTGCCGGCTGTCGGCACGATCTTCGTCGAGGTGCCTTCCGACGGCACGACCAGCTTCCCTTCGCGCTCGAGCAGGAACGCCGTGTTGAAGAAGTTAGTGCCGTTGCAGAACGACACCTGGCCGAAGATCGATCCCGGCTCGCCGTTGACGCAGTTGCCCTGCCGTAGCGCGTTTGGCGTCGCGCCCACCTGGAACAGGTCCGTGCCATTGAATCCGAAATCGATCGTGACGATCGCGTTGGCCGGCAGCGTCGGCACCGGGGGCGCGATCGCCGGAGTGGTGCCCTGAGTGACCACGAGCGGGTTATAAACCGACAGCGCGCCAGTACGCGGGTTCAGGATGGTGGCCTGAACGAAGGCCCCCAGGTTGGCCGAGTTGGTCATCTCGCAGCCGGACGCCGCGGGCGTCTGGCCATCCGTGCCCGTGAGCTGATAAGCCGTGGCCAGGCCCTGGGCGCTGAGCGGATTCGCCGGGACGATGATGTCGCAGTTGACATTGGTCGTCGAGGTAGTCGTCGTGGCCGTGGACGTCGGATCGGCAGACGTCGGATCGGGCGACGCTGATGCCGACGCGGAAGCACTCCCGGACGGGCTGGCCGCGGCCCCCAAGGCCGACTGGTCAATCTTTGTGTTGTTACCTCCTGAGACCGCAAGGATGACCCCGAGAGTCAGGCCCAACGCCATCGGGATGGCGAGGGGGACCACTAGACGCGCCGCACGACTCCGATTACCGCGACGGCGCCATGCGGACCGATGCCCGTTTACCATTCAATCCACCTCCACTGGGTGTCCGCTGTGACGCTCCCGGTGGATCACGCTAGCTGCGCAGCGGAGGCAGGTCAGGGAATTCAAAAGATTCGCGTTTTGTCCGGTTTTAAGCGCCGAGTACCGCCGAAAGCTGAGTAATTTATTGCCAAGTCCTTACGTCGCAGGTGAAGGGGCATCTGAGTGGACCGAGATTGCCCTGTGATACGCGAACGGGCGTGGCCGGGCTCGCCTCTCACCGATCGCAGATTCGAAGAGTAGTTATTACGACTCTAAAAGTGGTCGACAAATCTTGCGGAGAGGTTACGCATACGCCCGACCAGAGCCAGCCTGGTAGGTCACGGTGCCGTCGGCTGGCCCGCTCCGGGACACGGCCCCGCGCTGGCGCGGAGGGAGCTTCTGTTACTGGCGGCTTATGAATTCCCCGGGGTGATGAGCGCGGGTGACGGCGCGATCCGGCAGGCGTGAATGGCAGCAGCGGTTTCGGGTGGCGGCGCAGCTGATCCCAGCGCACATGGCCAAGCCCCGTAGGCCGTTAGCAGGGTGTCGCCCACCGTCAGCACCGGCGACGGACCCGCGAGACTGACCCCCGTCGACGAGACTCCCGCCACGGCCGATGAGGGGCTGGGCTCCGTGGCCGTGCTGCCCGACGGCACAAAAATGATCCCGAGTATCAGACCCAAACGCGATCGCATTTTGGGGGGGACGCAATGCGCAGCAACCGATTTTTTTCTACCGTGCTGGCACGATGCGGACCGATGGCCGCAGAGCATTCAATCCACCTCCGTATAGGTGTCAAATGTGACACTCCCGGCGGAACACGGAACGCCCGAAAGGGCGACAATTTATTGCGAAGTTCTTACGACGCAGGTGACGGGCACCAACCAGACCAGAGACGGCCCGCGATAGGCGGCTATGGCCAGCCGGATCGGCGGTCGGTCCGTACGCTTTCGATCACACCTGCCACACTCCGCGTGCCGTGGCCATCACCATTAACACCGGCGGTCGAGCGATGGGCCGCTAAATTCGTAAGCGGCCGCTCGCGCTAAGCCTTCCGATCGGATATCTTCGGACCTCAAATCGGGTACGGCACTATACCCCCGGACGGCAATTTCGCGTCGATATGCGCCATTCAGTAACCGATTCCGCAATCCATTTATTTAGGTGCGTGAATGGCAGAATCAGCACGCCGTCTCGGCCCGGCCGGCGGACCCCGATGGGGATAGCGGCGCCAGCCTCCCGCCCTCGGGAACTTCCGGCCCTTCGGGAACCTCCCGGCCCGACGGGCCGGGGCGGTCGCCGCAGGCAGGCCAGGCGGCCGCCGCGGCCAGTCTCCAGGGGCCCGCAGGCCGCCGGTAGCCTAGTAAAGTAACGCTTTCGCTGGCCAATCCCCCGGCGGCGGTTTGCTCGCGCGAGATTAAGGATAGGAACATGCCGCTGGTCCCTCCTGGCCGGTCCGGCCAGGACAAGGTCAGCTCGGGCCGGCAACTTTTTCTGGTGCGTGCGCGTCTGTGTGTTTGGGGGTTGTTGACGACCTTGCTTGCTTGCCTTGTAGCTTTATCCTCTAATTATTGTCCGATTGTGAATATAGGTCGAGGGGACGGCGTCGTGTCGCGATCCGGATGGTTCCGCAGACAGCGATCATTGCTGGCGAAGAGCGGGACTTCCGCCAAACGGATCTGGCCGGGAAGGCAGGCCGCCGGTGGCCCCGCCTCCGGCAAGAGGCGCGGAGCGGCCCTCACCGCAGGCGGTGCCGCGCTCGTGCTCGTCTCCGGCATCGCGATCGTCGCGTTCGGGGCGCCTGGGAGCCACGCGTCTGAAATGGCGTCGGCGGCTTCCGTCAGCCGTTCGGGCACCTCCAGGGAGGCCGCGCCCGCGCTGCGGGTGGTATCCGTCACCCCGGCGGCCGGCGCGAAGGGTGTCAACGGCACCAGCACCATCCGGGTGGGGTTCTCCGCGCGGCTCGCCGCCAGCTCGCCGATGCCGACGCTTTCGCCGCAGATCGCGGGGAGTTGGACGACCCAGGGCGACTTCGCGGTCTTCACCCCCGCGGTGGGATATTCGCAGGACACCCACGTCACGGTGAACGTCCCCGGCGGGCTGTCCGGCGTGATCTCGGCCGCTGGAGCCAGCGCGGGCGCGGGCGGAACCCTAGCTTCCACCGTGAGCCCGAGCTTCAACACCGGGCCGTTCAGCACCATGCGCCTGCAGGAGCTGCTCGCTCAGCTTGGATATCTGCCGTTCACCTGGAACTCCACATCCGATACCGTCATCAGCCCGGGCAACGCGCGGGCCGAGCTTTCCGCCGCGTATAGCGCTCCCGCCGGGACCTTCAGCTGGCAGGGCAGTTACCCCTGGAACCTGACGAGCCAGTGGAAGGCCGGTACCGCCAACATCCTCCAAGTTGGGGCAGTCCGGGCGTTCGAGTCGGTCGACAACCTTCCCATGGACGGGGTGGCCAGCGATTCCGTCTGGTCTGACCTGCTCACCGCGGTGGGCAAGGGCCAGCATGACCCGAACGGCTACACCTACGCGCTGGCCGACCAGAACTCCCCCGAATCCCTGCGGATCTGGCACGACGGCCAGCAGGTGTTCAGCACCCCGGCGAACACCGGTATCCCAGCCTCGCCGACCGTGGACGGCACCTTCCCGGTGTACCTGAAGTACTACTTCCAGATCATGCAGGGCACCAACCCCGACGGGAGCAAGTACGCCGACCCGGTCTACTACGTCTCCTACTTCGACGGCGGCGACGCCGTGCACTACTTTTCCCGCTACAGCTACGGCTTCTACCAGAGCCTGGGCTGCGTCGAGGTGCCCTGGGACGCGGCCAAGACGGTGTGGCCGATGCTGACTTACGGCAGCCTCGTCACCGTCACCGGACCGGTGGCCTTAGGGTTCGTATCCCCGGACAGCGGGTTTGTACTCCCGGTTAGCAATGCGGGGCGGTCCTTCCCAGGACCGCCCCGCCTTGGTGTCGTGGCGTGTTACAGCGGGTGCACTTCTTCCGCCTGCGGGCCCTTCGGGCCGCGCCCAGCGGTGTACTCAACCCGCTGGTTCTCCTGAAGGGTACGGAAGCCGTCGATCTTGATGGTGGAGTGGTGGACGAAGACGTCAGCCGAACCGTCGTCCGGGGCGATGAAACCATAGCCCTTGTCCGAGTTGAACCACTTCACGGTGCCCTGAGGCATGTACTTCTCCTACTGAGACGATTTCGGGAACCACGGTCGTGTGCCCCGGGTTGCTGCGACCACTGCCCATGTGGACTGCCCTGGCGGGCCGGGCGTTCGGGAATGCATACGCCCGCGGTCAGAATTTCGCAGGCGCTGTGACACGTACACGAACTTCGTGCAACCAGAAACTATTTAACCACTCTCGGCTACCGGCGTGGTCCCAACCGGCGGAAATGGCTTCATCGGCAACTGCTTCGGCCCGCGCGGCCCGTACCTCAGGCCGGTCAGGCAGGTCGCGAAGGCCGAACCCGGCGTGGCGGCCGCGACGTGCTCCGCCTCGGCTACCGTGTCTACGTCGATGAGTTCCGGCAGCCGCCGGACCCGGAGCCCGCCCCGCTCCAGCCGTGCGAGTTGCCGCGATCCCGTGTCCGGCTGGGACATCGGGACCCCGAGCACCAGAGCCGGATCGATCTTGCGCAGGCCGAGCAGCCAGAAGCCGCCGTCCTCGGCCATGCCGAACGTCGCATCCGCGGTATCGGACACCAGCGGCTCAGCGGCCGCGGCCAGCAAACCCGGCGTCACCTGAGGGGTGTCCATCCCGATCAGCACCAACGGCACCGCCAGCGTCTCTTGAGCGTCGGTGAGGGCCCAGACGATCCGCTCATCGAGGCCGGCGCCGCGCTGGCCGATGACGTCAAAGCCGCCCGGCAGCCACCGTCCGGGCGTGCCGTCCAGGGCGAGCACCCGGCGGGAGACGGGCGTGGCCGCCACCGCCGCCAGCGTATCGACCAGGGACGCCTCGGCCAGAGCGGCTGCTTGCGCGGGCGTGAACGGCGGGGTGAGCCGGGTCTTGACCCGGCCGGGAACCGGTTCCTTCGCGATCACTACGACCTGCGCGGCCAGCACACGATCCGCCGGGCGGCCGCTGGACCCGGCCGGGCGGCCGCTGGACCCGGCCGGGGGGCCGCTGGACCCGGCCGGGGGGCCGCTGGACCCGGCCGGGGGGCCGCTGGACCATCTGGGTGCGGGAATCGCACCGGCGCCGGTCCGCCGGTGCTTGCCCGCGTACCCCTCGCCGGTCAGGACGTCACCGGCCAGGACGCGGCAGGCGACGCCACCGAGGCCAGCACCCGGCGCATGTCCCGCACGGTCCGCACCGTGCCGCCGACCGTGCCCGTGACCTTCGACTTCCCGGTCCGGGGGTAATACGGCACGTCGGTTTCCGCGATCCGCCAGCCGGCCTCGGCCGCGCGAACCACCATTTCGAGCGGATAGCCGAACCGCCGGTCTGACAGGGACAGGGCCAGCAGCGCCTCGCGCCTGGCGGCGCGCATCGGGCCGAGGTCCCGTACCGGGACGCCGATCCGACGGCGCAGTTCGGCCGCCAGCATCCGGTTGCCGATCCTGGCGTGCAACGGCCAGGCGCCCTTGCCTTGGACCGAGCGCCGCCCCAGCATGAGGTCGGCATCGCCCGTCAGGACCGGATCCGCTACCGCCGGCAGGTCACTGGGGTCGAAGGAGGCATCGGCGTCCATGACGCAAACGACATCGCTGCTCGTTTCAAGCAGGCCCGCGTGGCAAGCGGCACCGAAACCGCGCTGCGGGACGTGCACGACGCGCGCCCCGTGGGCCGCCGCAATCGCCGCCGAGTCGTCGTCGGAGCCGTTGTCGGCCACGATGGGCCGGTACCCGCGCGGCATCCGGGACAGGACCCAGGGCAATGCGCCTGCCTCGTTGAGGCACGGCAGGACAACATCTATCTCCATGGCGCCCGACAGTACTTGCGCAGCAGGTCGATTGGGTCCGTAACGTGGCCCGACGGGCCTTACGAACCTGTGACGGTAATGGCCGGTAGTGCGTTTCGCGTCGGCCGCGTGGTTCGCTGAGGTCATGCGCGTTCTCGTCACAGGAGCGGCCGGCTTCATCGGATCGCACGTCGTGGAAACCATGCGGGCGGCAGGCCATGAAGTGCGTGGCCTAGATTCCCTCGCGCCCGCTGTTCACAACGGCAGGCCAGACTATGTCTCAGGCGAGCTCATCGTCGGCGACGTGCGCGACCCTTCGGCTGTCGACGAGGCGCTGGCCGGGATGGACGCCGTGTGCCACCAGGCCGCGATGGTCGGACTCGGCGTGGACCTTTCCGACCTGCCCGCCTATGCGGACGTCAACGTCACCGGCACCGCGGTTCTGCTCAAGGCGATGGGCCGTCACGGCATATCGCGGCTGGTCTTCGCGTCCTCCATGGTCGTATACGGCGAGGGGGCGTACGACTGCGCGACGCACGGACGGGTCCGGCCCGCCCCACGCGACCCAGGCGACCTGGCCACGGGCCGCTTCGAGCCGCGCTGCCCGCAGTGCGCGCAGCCGCTCACCACCACGACGGTCGGCGAGGACGCGGCGCTGGATCCACGCAACGCCTACGCCGCGAGCAAGGTGGGACAGGAGCACTTCTCCGCAAGCTGGGCCCGGCTGACCGGGGCAGCCGCGGTCGGGCTGCGCTACCACAACGTGTACGGTCCGCGGATGCCCCGCGACACCCCGTACTCGGGCGTGGCCGCCATCTTCCGTTCCTGCCTGGAGAACGGGGCCCCGCCCCGGGTGTTCGAAGATGGCGGCCAGCGCCGGGACTTCGTGCACGTCCGCGACGTGGCTCGCGCCAACCTGCTCGCCCTCGAGGCTGTGGACCGGGCGGTCGCCGGCGCGGCGGTCGCCGACCGGGCGGTCGCCGGCGCGGCGGTCGCCGACCGGGCGGTCGCCGGCGGGGCGGTCGCCGGCGCGGCGACGGGCGCGTTGCGCTGCTACAACGTGGCGAGCGGCGAGCCGCATACGGTCGGCGAGATGGCCAGCACGCTGGCCGCTGCTTTCGGCGGTATCGAGCCTGCCGTAACCGGTGATTTCCGCCTCGGCGACGTCAGGCACATCGTCGCCTCCCCCGCCGCCGCCGCCCGGGATCTCGGTTTCCGCGCTCAGACCCGCTTTGCCGCAGGCATGGCCGAATTCGCTCACGCCCCCCTCCGTGAGCCCGCCACGCTCACCGCCGCCGCCCGCTAAGCACCGTTTTTCGTTATTGTGTGTCGTTACTACCCCCTACGGGGTAGTAGCGACACACAATAATTTCGACTTGCGGTATTTATTCAGTCGCAATCCGCGCGGACGTCGGGGCGGGAAGTGAGCGCGGTGCGGGAGGCGTTGAAGATGCGAGCGCGACGCGACGGGCCAGTGCGCTCTCAGCGAGCGGTGATGGCGCCGGCGGCCTCGTCGGGGCTGGCGACGGGGGCGCGACGGCGGGGTGCGATGCGGTTGACGGCCGGCACACCCGGACGGGCCAGCGGCAGCCTAATGAGGAACTGGCAGCCGGGACCCGCGTTGCGCACGGCGATCTGGCCGGAGTGCGCCTCGACGATGCCGCGCGCGATCGACAGGCCGAGCCCGGCGCCTTCCTGCGGTCCCGGGGTGCGGGCCGATTCGCCCCGAAACGCCACGTCGAATACCCGAGGCAAATCACCGGGCGGAATCCCGCCGCAGGCATCCGATACGGTCACGCACGCCATCCCGCCCTGCACCTCGGCCAGCACGTCGACGCCGCCGTCTGGCGGCGTGTGCCTGATCGCGTTAGTCACCAGGTTGCGCAGCGCCCGGCCCATCTCGGCCGAGTCGACGAACACCGGGATGCCGCGTACCGCGGCCCCGGAGAGCCTGACGCCCTTGGCCCGGGCCACCGGCTCGGCGCTGGCCACGACCTCGGCGACGAGGTCCTCGAGCCCGGCCATGCGCCGGGCTAGCCGCAGAGCGCCCGCGTGGATCCGGGACAATTCGAAGAGGTCGTCGATCATCGCGGTGAGCCGGTCCACCTCACGCCGGATCTGCGTGTGGTACTGGGACACCTCACGCGGATCGACCACCACCTGGTCTTCGAGGGCCTCGGCCATGGCACGCAGCCCGGCCAGCGGGGTGCGAAGGTCATGGCTGACCCAGGCGACGAGCTCACGCCGACTGGCCTCCAGGGTACGTTCCCTGGTCCGGGCCTGCGTCAGCCGTTCGTGCGTCAGCTCAAGTTCGGTCGAGAGCTCGGCCAGCTCAGCGGGCAGCGTCATCTGCGGCGCGACGTAGACGCCGCTCTCGCCGACGTTCTGCACCGCAGCGGAAAGCTCATGGCTAGCCTTGATAAGCCGCCGCCCGACGAACATCGCCACCACGAAGCCGCCCAGCCCAGCGATCGACATCAGGTCGATCATGACGTCACGGTCGGAGCTGGAGCCCATCATCAGCCAGGCGATGACGCCCACCCCGAGCAGCGAGCAGATGACCGACACCCCGACCACCAAGGTCAGCATCAGCCCGACGGATTTCGCCGCGAGCAGCTTGAGCAGGCCGATCCCGAGGAACGTCACGACCACCGAGAGCGCTACCACCCGCTCGGAGATGGCCGCTAGGTCCGACCACTGGATACCCGCGATGGCGAGGTCGCCGTGCATCGTGATCACGCCGCTTCCGGCTCGTATCGGTACCCCACGCCCCACACGGTGAGGATGCGCTTAGGCAGGGTCGGGTCGGACTCGAGTTTCTCCCGCAGCCGCCGCACATGCACGGTGACGGTGGAGGTATCGCCGAACGTCCAGCTCCACACCTCGGTAAGCAGCTGCTCCCGGGTGAAGGCCTTGCGCGGGTTGCGCATGAGGAAGACCAGCAGGTCATACTCCCGTGAGGTCAGCTGGATCAGTTTGCCGTCGGTCCTGACTTCGTGCGCGGACAGGTCAACCAGCAGGTCGCCGTCGGTGATGGCCCCCATGTCCGCCTTGTCGGGAAGGCCGGCCCCTCGTGACCTGCGCAGCACCGAGCGCACCCGGAGCGCGAGCTCGCGGGGGCTGAAGGGTTTGGTGACGTAGTCGTCCGCGCCCGTCTCGAAGCCGACCAGGCGGTCGGTCTCATCGCCGAGGGCAGTCAGCATGACCACCGGAATCGGCCAGCGGGCCCGCAGCCTGCGGCATACCTCCAGGCCGTCCATGCCGGGCAGCATCAGGTCGAGCACGACAAGGTCGGGCGGCTCTTCGGCGACCCGGCGCAGTGCCTCGTATCCGTCGTGCACGCATTCGACGGTATGACCGTCGCGTACGAGGTACCGCCCGACAACGTCCGCCACGGTCGGATCGTCGTCAACGACGACGATCCGACCCGGCGGATCGGGGTTACTTACCAAGGTTTCAAGTTCTCCAGAGGTCAGCAAAAACAATGGCTACGCCTCCAAGGTAAGACGTCGACAACCGCCTGAGCCAGTTAACCCGGCAAAAGCGTCACTAGTCCGTAATTTCTGGGAGACGGTGAGCATCGGGGCGCGCTCAGGCACATCCGCGCCAGTTCAGGCCCGTTTTGCGGCATCCCGCTTCGCCATGCCCATTACTGTCTATGCCGTGCCGAACGAGGCGTCTACGCGCCCACTGGCCGATAACGTGCGCAGCGGCCGGTGCGCCGCTCACGCTCGGCGCCGGCTGGAGCGAGGGTAATCCGGGCGGGACGTGACGAGAGGACCCCCTCCGCTTCTCGCGGATCTCGATTGCGCGGTGCGCGGATCTCGTCCGTTCCTCCGCGTCTGCCTGGGGTCCTCTGTCACGATCAGTCCACCGCGTCATGGGTTCAAGCGCCACGGGCCAACGTCCCTACGTGGGGGACCTTCGGCCCGGCGGACGTGATGCAGGCCTGGCGACGCCCTGGTAACGCATCAGCGCGTCCTTCGCGGGATGATGACATGGCCGGGCGGCGGGTCGGCGTACAGCAGCTCGATCAGCGCTGAGCGGTTCTTCAGCACCTGCCGCTGGTTGACGTAGCCCTTGTCGGTGATCTCCCCTGAGTCCAGGTCTGCTGGGCGCGCGAGCACCGCGAGCCGCTCGATGCGGGCTGCTGATCCGACGGTGTCGTTGTGGGCGGCCAGCCAGTGCGCCAGCGCCTTTTGCAGAGCCTCGTGTACCACGAATTCGCCGTCGGTCTGGATATCCGGGCCGATCAGGATGCGCGCCTCGGCCAGGTTCAGCCACGCCAAGGCGCACAGGCGGTCGCGGCCTTCGCCTGCGATCACCGCGTCGGCCAGGACCGGCGCCGCGGACAGCAGCGAGGTGCGGACGGCGCCGACGCGGACGAAGGTGCCGGTGATGAGCTTGAAGTCCTCCGCGATCCGGCCGCGGAACACCAGCCCCGCGTTCGGGTCGGCGGGGTTGGCGAGAGTGGCCGCATCGCCGGTGCAGTAGAAGCCCTCGTCGTCGAACGCCTCGGCGGTCAGGTCCGGCCGGTCGTAGTAGCCGGGGGTGACGATCGGGCCCTTGACCCGGATCTCGTAGGCATCCTCGGCCGGGGCGAGCTTCACCTGTGTACCGGGCAGCGGCGCGCCGATGCACCGGGCGTCGGTGTAGTCGAAGTTCGCCGTCGTCACCGCTGGCGCGGTCTCGGTGGTGCCCCAGGAACCGGTGACGGGAATGGAGCGGCCGCTCGCCTGGGCGGCGAGGTCACGGAGCCGGTCACGCAGCCCCGACGGCAGCGCGGCCGCGGCGTTGAACAGCAGCCGCAGCCGGGAGAAGAACTTACGGGCGAACTCCGGGTCCGCCTCCAGCGCCGGGATGAGCTGCGCGTAACCTGCGGGCACGTTGAAGTACACGGTCGGGGCGATGTCGCTGAGGTTGATGATCGTCTGCGCGAACAGGCCCGGGGCGGGGCGTCCGGCGTCGATGTAGAGCGTGCCGCCGTTGGTGAGCAGCATCCCCATGTTGTGGTTACCGCCGAAGGTATGACTCCACGGCAACCAGTCGACGATCACCGGCCGCTCGGCGGCTAGGAACGGCCATGCCTGGCGCATCATCTGCTGATTGGCCGCCATCATCCGGTGGGTGTTTAGCACTCCTTTCGGCGCGCCGGTCGAGCCGGACGTGAAAAGGATCTTCGCAATTGCGTCGGCCCCGAGTGCCTCGAAGGCGCTTGCGACCAGCTGGCCAGGCGTACTCGCAGTGAGCTCGGCCAGCCGGGCGGCGCCTGAGCGGCTGCCGGTGCTGATGATCGTGGGCACCCGGCCGAGTGCGTCCAGGGCCGGCCCGAAGCGCTCCGCGTCATCGGCGAATACCGCACCAGGATGGATCAGCTGGGTGATCGCCCGGATCCGGGCGTGATCCAGGCTCTGCAGCGAGTAGGCCACGCTGACCGGGGCCACGGGAACCCCGGCAGTCATCGCTCCGAGCGTCACCAGCAGGTGGTCGATGCTGTTGCCGGACAGCACAAGCAACGGCCGGTCGCCGCCCAGGCCCTGTTCCAGCAGCGCCTGGCCGATGGCCTGGGCCGCAGCGACGGCGGCCCCGTAACTGCAGGCGCGCCACGATCCGCGGTCGCCGCGCTGGGCGACCAGCGGATAATCCGGATCGACTGCCGCCCATCCCCGCAGGCTGTGCACGACTGTGCCCGGGTAATCCTGCAACGGGTCGGCGGATCTCAGCAGCAGGCAGCCGTCTTCCCGTTCCTGCATTGCGATGCGCGGACGCGCGAACAGGGACATGTCAGCATCGGCGATCATGGCTCTCTCCTCCCTTGTCTGCGGCCGGCGGGCGCAGCCCGCGAAGCCGGATCGAACACGACTGCCGCCGGCCCGATTCCAGGACACGAACTCCCCTGCCCGGCGACCACGTCCCCGCAGTACCGGCGCCTGCCAGGCCCGCACGGCCTGCTCCGATCGACGTTGCCACACCCCTGCCGCCGACACGCGGCGGCTGCGGCTCATTCACGGTCATAGTCCCTCAAACGGGCTCCGTACCCTGCTAGGGGCTAATGTCCCGAAACGCAAGAGCCCGCAGTTGGCCACTGAGGCAGCGGGGAGCCCCTGCTGCTGCTGTTGCACGGCTTCGCGCGACCGGCGATGTGGGTCGGTTGGGGCCGTCGCCCCTCGGTACCTCCTCGCAGCCGAGGCCGTAGCGGGTTTTGAGCCAGTGTCTTGGTCGGACCGCGCGGGGTCACTATGGCCTCGCTCCGGCCATGCGCAGGGCTAGTGAGGCGTACACGTCGGCCAGCTGGGAGGGGTTGAGGCCGGCTCTGGGCGCCGGGTACCAGTTGGCGATTCGGATGCCCATGCCGCCGATCGCGGCGGCGGTCGCCTCGAGGTGGACAATGTCGAACACACCTTGCTGGTCGCCCATGGCGAGTACCTCCGCCAGCAGCGCCCCGGACTGGCGGCGCACAGCGGCCGCCGGCGCGGCGGCCGTGGGACTGTCATTGCCTAGCGACTGATCGTTAGTCTACGGTGGTTGCTCACCGCCGTGAAAGGGCAGCCATGCCATTCGCCCGCCGCCCTGACGCCCGGATCTGGTGGGACCAGAGCGGAACGGGCGTCGGGAACCGGGGGGCCGGCCGCTACTCCCACCCGCCCGGGCCTTACTCCGTGCAGCTGATAGCAGACGACGCGCTGGTACCTCCTGGCCGGTATTTCCGGTCCAGTCGACGGCTCCAGCATGAGCTCGCGCCCGGCAACCTGGGTGTTCGCTGCGCGGCTCCTGCGCTCGGTGCGAACCGGATGCAGCCGCCGCAGCCAGCCAGGCGTTGGCGCGGCGAATATGATGCCACCGCGTACGGACCGGTAGCACCTAAGAGCAACTACTGCGTCACGAGAGGAGCACGATATGAGTAACGTCAGCGGGAATACATTTTTGTCTGTTCTCCGGCAGCTGGCTGAAGTCGATCCGGACCGCCCCGCGCTGACGTGCGGAGACGTCACGTTGACCCGGGCCGGGTTCGTGGAGCGGGTGGAGCGCCTGGCTGCGCTGTTCGCGGCTCGCGGAGTGGCGGAAGGCTCGACGGTCACGATCGGCCTTCCCAACTCGATCGGATTCGTGGAGAGCATGTTCGCGGCCTGGGCTGTGGGTGGCGTGCCACAGCCGGTCTCCCACCGGCTCCCGCTGCTGGAACGCGCCGCCATCATGGACCTGGCGAGTCCGTCACTCGTCGTGGGAATGCCGCAGTCAGAGGCAGGCGCATGGCCGACCTTGGAGTCGGTGCCCCCGCAGCTTCCCGCTGGCTCGTTCACGCCTGGCGTATCGCCGTCATGGAAGCTCGTTACCAGCGGCGGGAGCACGGGCCGGCCGAAGCTGATCGGGGCAACCGCACCCGCCCTGCTCGAGAACGTGGCCGGCCTCGCCCCACTGGTGGGCCTGCCCTCCGGCGAGTGCGCCCTTATGACCGGACCGCTGTCGCACAACGCGCCCTTCGTAGCCACCGCGGCCGGGATGCTGCTCGGCAACCACATGCCCGCCATGGCTCAAGCAGGCCTGGATCGACTGGCTCGGCCCGCAGCAGGTACATGAACTGTATGCAGGCACCGAGCTGCAGGCAGCCACGGTGATCACCGGTACCGAATGGCTCGCTCACCGCGGGTCAGTGGGCCGCTCGGTGCTCGGCGAGATAGAAATTCGCGACCTCGCCGGCCGACCCGTCCCCACCGGCGAGGAGGGAGAGATCTGGATGCGCCGGGGCCCCGGCGCCCCGCCTCCGTACCGGTACATCGGCGCGACAGCACGCAGCTCATCCGGCGGCTGGGAATCGCTCGGCGACATCGGCCGGGTCGATGCCGACGGGTACGTCTACATCACCGACCGACTCACGGACATGATCCTCATCGGAGGAGCGAACGTCTATCCGGCCGAGATCGAGGCCGCTCTCGACGAACACCCCGCCGTCCAGTCCTCCTGCGTGATCGGCCTCCCACACAAGGACCTCGGCAACATTCCCTACGCCATCGTCGAGCTATCCGCGCCGGCATCTAATGAGCATCTGATGGCCCATCTCCGCCAGCGGCTCGCCCCGCACAAACTGCCCCGCACGATCGAGCGCGCCACCACACCGCTGCGCGATGACGCCGGGAAGGTGCGCCGCTCGGCGCTTCGGGCCGAACGACTCGCCCGGCACCCAGCCATCCAGCAAACCGGCTAAGCCCGCTCAAAGGAAGGAGCACGCCGTGCTCGTGCGGCCGATCTTGGCTGGAGCTCTGCGCGGTAAGCGGGAAAACTTGATAGTTCCCAGTGGGATATTCCGCCCGAAGGCGTGACCGGCAGCCGGGGCGAGGCCACCGAGTCAGCACCCGTACGGTCACGAGCCCGCGACGCTGGCGGGCGTTGCATACGAGGCGGCTGCCAGCGTTCCCCCATCCCTCATCCCTGGAGCGTGCTTCATGACCATGCGCTTCCTTGGTCGCGCTGCGCTGCCGACGGCTGCGGTGCTCGCGACCGTCGCCATCGCGGTCCCGGCCAGCGCCGGCCCGGCTGGACTCCCGCAACTCGACATCACGGGTGTGTACGTCGCTGGCGTCTCATCCGGCGGGTTCATGGCCACTCAGCTGCAAGTCGCCTATTCGGGTACCTTCGACGGGGCTAGCATCATCGCCGCCGGGCCCTACGACTGCGGCCAGGGGAACGTCATCGACTTTGCCACCTGCGACATAGGCGCCAGCCTGCCGACCTTGGAGCAGCAGGCGGCTGCCTGGTCGGCCGAGGGGCTGATCGATCCGGTCAGCAACCTGGCGGGCAAGCCGGTCTACGTTTACCACGGAACCCTCGATCCGGTAGTGAATGATCTCGTCTCGGACTCCGGCGTGGGCTTCTACCGGTACTTCGGCGCGAGCGTGGAGTACCACTACCGGGATCCGGCCGGCCATGGCTGGCCCACCCCGGACGGGGTAGTGCCTTGCTCGCTGACCAGCCCGCCGTTCTTGAACAACTGCGGCGACGATCCCGAGGGCGAGATGCTCACCCACTGGCTGGGCAGCGTCAACCCGCCGGACACCGGCACCCCGGACGGGACGCTGTCCTCCTTCGACCAGAACCTGTATGCACCCGGCGGCAAGGCGCCGGCGCTCAGCATGGGCGACAGCGGCCTGCTCTACACGCCGTCGGCCTGCGCCAGCGGCGCGCCATGCAAGCTCGTCGTCGCGCTGCACGGCTGCCTCAGCGGACAGTACCTACTCGGCGACAAGTTCCCCGATCTGGCCAATCTCGATACCTACGCCGACACCAATAACCTGGAGATCCTCTACCCCCAGGCCATCGCCAGCGTCGTCCCGTACAACCCGGAGGGCTGCTGGGACTGGTGGGGCTACAACGGACCGGATTGGGCGGTCAAGAGCGCCCCCCAGATGGTCACCATCATGAACATGGTGCACGCGCTCGGCGGCTGAGCACGCTGGAGCCTCCGCCGCGCCCCTACCCAGGGAGAAGGGTATGACGGCACCCGGCCGGACGGTGGCGACCGGGTAATCGCTTCGTCGTTTGTCCACATCGTGGCGCCGAGATGCTCGATCGCAGCAGCCGTAATGGGTGAGCGAGTCCGGCCGGCTCAGCCCAACCTGACGTTGCGGCCGGCGAGGTGCAGTTGCAAACCCTGGCTGGTGACGCTGGCGCTTCGGACCGTCATCGCCAGTGACAGGGCAGGGAGTGAGAGGGCAGGCAGTGAGAGGATGATGTCAGGTATCAAGCCGAGCGCTCCCACCGGGATGCCGCCAGCGGAGATCACCGCGATACGGATGCCGCCGGGGCCGACCTGGGTCACCCGTGCGGTGACAGTCCCGGTGACCAGGCCCAGGCCGGCGATGGTGATCTTCACCCAGTCAGGGCCGCCGGCGCAGACTGCCAGCCGAGGCGTGCCGCCCGCCCACGCCAGGCCCGGAAAGCCGACAAGGGCGGTACCGGACAGCCGTGAGGCGGTTTTGCCGTTGCAGCCGGAACTGGCCCGTATTCCGTACAGGGTGACGTCGAGGCGCTTGACCTCCACGGGCCCCAGTTTCGCGCCGACTGTGCTGATCACGACCTTGTTCAGGCGCCTGGCCACCAGCTGGGTAAAGAACGGGAAGCCCGCGATTCTCACGTGCGGCCTGGCAGCAAAGCCCCGGTCCCCGAGGCGCGTGGCTATCCGGCCCTGCGCATGAATCACCGCGACCCGGTCAGCGATGAGCAGGGCAGCCAGCAGTGCCACCCCGACGGCCACGACGATCACACCTCAACTATGGGGTAAGACGTGGCGGCTATGGTAGGCGTCCGCCATCCGTTGCCTCCGCCTCCTGGCCTGAACGCAGCCACCGGGCTGACAGACTTCGCGGCTGCCGACTGACCACGTGATCAGGTCGTATGGCTCTAACTCCTGGGCCGTTTGATTCTCCGTTCGCTATCCCTAAAGCACCGCCGCCACTTCGGGTTGAAGTGCCAGTGATTGCGTTTGTGATGCTCCTGGTCGTGAGAGCTCGCGGACCTCGGCCAGGATCGGGGTCCAGTACTCAGCCTGCGACTGGCGGCCGATGAACAGGCCAATGTGCCCGCCCGGTGCGAGGTGCCAGCGGACCAGCGAAGAGCCAACCGCGTGCCGCATGTTGTGAACCTGCTGCCACGGCGTGATGTCGTCCTCTTCGCCGCCGAGCAGGAACACCGGGCAGGTAATGCTGCGCAGGCTTACCGTCTGTCCATCGACCTCCAGCTCGCCCGTGAACATCTCGTTCTTGACGAACAGGTGCTCCACGGCCCACAGGTACAGCTTGCCCGGCAGGTCGACCGGGTGGAAGTACCAGTCATAGAAGTCACTGAAGTGGTCGAGGTAATCGCGGTCGTGCACGTGCGCGTAGACCTTGAAGTGCTCGGCCACATGGGCGGTCGGGTGCATCGCGATGAACCCCATGACGCTGTTGATGCCGGGCCAGATGCCGCCGTAGGCCTTGACCATGGCCTTGTACAGCGCCATGTTGCCGCCCGGCATCAAGATGGGCATCAGCTTCTTGGCCGCGCCACTCCCGGCGCTGGTGTCGATCGGCGCGCCGGCCACGATGAGCGTGTTGACGCGGTTGGGGTGCAGGGCCGTCCACAGCGTGGCTTCCCAGCCACCCTGGCAGTCGCCGACGATGTTGACCTTGCCCTCGGGCCCGGCGATGAGGTCCACCGCGCGGGTGATGAAGTCGAGGCGGTCAGCCTCGGTGGTGTGCCTGGTGGCGGTGGTGGCGCTCAGCCAGTCGAATGAGTAGAGCTTGGTCAGGCCCGTCGTGATGCAGACCTGGATCTGGCTCTGGCCCTTCTTGTCGATGATGCACGAGGCGTGCCCGGCCAGCGGCGGGAACACCAGCGTGGGAACGACGTCGTCGTCGCCGACGCTGAAGTCACGCAGCAGCGCGAACGGTGAGGCGAGCACGACCTCATTGCGGCTGTTCCACTGCGGAGGCTTGCGGTTGGTGGTGTGGTGGGCCCACAGCGCCGTCTCTACCGGCATTGGTATGGACTTGGCCATGACACGCGCACTTAGCCTACTCGCGCCGAACATCGCCTGGGTCAACTGCCTGAGCATCTACTTCAACTCCGAATCGCTGGGTAATGCCACTTGATGCCGCTTGCTCATCAGGCGTCCACGTCGCCAGCAAGCAGTCAACCACGAACGCTTACTGATGAGTAATCAACTTACTAATACCCACGATCAAGATCTTTAGACCACATCGCGGCACTCTCAGCCCGTCGCCGCCCGGTAGAACACGCGCAGATCCTCCGCGATCGCGAGGGTGCGACTTGCCCCGGCGCTTGGCGATGGCCGCGTAGCTGGCGAAGTCCGGGGACCGCTTGGCGGTCTGCGCGGCCTGGTCCAGCACCCCACCGAAGTCAGGCCGCCGCGGACCTGCCAGTTCCCCCCGGCAGTCCGCTGACCAGCACGAACACTCGGCCTTAGATGCACGCCGGATACCCGGGGCCACGTCACATTCCGCACGTCAAAACCCGGGTCCACCGACTATCGCACTGCATCATCGCCAGAACCCGGGTACCGGTACAGCCCCGAGATCACGCCATTCACTACAGACCGTCACAATACTTGACGGCAGCGTATTCATGTTCGCAGGTTGGAGCCTGTTTCCCTTTCCCGGCGCGCCCGGACCGCCCCGGACCCTGGCCGCCACCGCGCACGAGTGAAAGGACCAGGTATGACCGAGCCGAATGCTTCCCGCAGCCGCCCCCTTGAGCGCTTCGTCGACGCCTATATCGCTACCGCGACGGGGACGGTCGCGGTGACAGCCGCCACCGTGCTCAGTGTGGCGGCCCTGCCCGCCGCAGTGCTGGCCTCCTGGCGGAGGGTGCTGTCGCCCAGGCGTCGCTGACCAGCCCGGCAGCAGGCTAACTTCACAAGTCCTGGTACCGGTCCAATCCGGGCCAGCAGGCAGCCGCCGTGGCACACGAGAGGAGCACGCCCATGCTCATCGCCGACTACGGCCCCTGGTCCGACTTCGCGTCCGGCCGCACGCCCGAGTCGTACATCGAGGACGCCCTCGGCGGCGACCCGGCCGGCTACGACCTGTACGCGGCGAGCGCCGCGTTCCGCCGGGCGGTCTGCGAAGCGCTGCCCGACGGGGTCACGCTGGCGGGTCACCACTTCTTCGGCCCCTATGCCGAGCAGGACTGCGAGTGGGACAGCCCGCTGGATATCCGCGCCATCATCGACAGCATCGACCCAGAGCCGATCATCAAAGCCCACCAGAACGGGCGGCGGGAGCAGCTAAACGCCAAGAACGGCGCAAGACGCTGACGGCCGCCGTGATTTGACCCGGCAGAAACGCCGCGGCGCCGCGCCGTGCGGGTCAGCAACGCCGCCCCGCCGACGAGACGACCTTCGCCTCTGCCTGAGGCGCCGCGGGGCTATGCTCCGTTTGGGTGGGAACGGCAGGAGGTGAGGCATCGTGGCTGAGGATAACGGCGGCGTGCCGGTGGGGTTGGCTCGGCGGCAGGGCATCAGTGAGATGCTGCACAGGACCGCGGCGCGGGTGCCGGACAAGCTAGCCATCGTCGACGGCGAGACCCGGCTAACGTTCGCCGGGCTGGAGGCGGCGGTGTCGCGGACGGCGGCTGCCCTGGCGGCCGAGGGCCTGAAAAAAGGCGACCGGCTGGCGCTGCTGTCGCACAATTGCTGGCAGTTCGTCGTCTTGTCGTTCGCGACGGCCCGGCTGGGCGTGATCTTGGTGCCGGTCAATTTCATGCTCGGCCCGGGGGAGATCGCCTACATCCTGGGCCACAGCCAGGCGTCGGCGTTCGTGGCCGAGGATCGGCTGGCCGCTACGGCCGGCCAGGCGATCGCGGCGGCCGGGACTGACATCCCGGTGCGCGCCGTGATCCGGCTGCACGGGGATGAGGTGCCGGCCGGGTGGGCCGACCTTCAGCAATGGACCGGCCGCGAGGGCACGCCGCCCCAGGTCGATGTCGACGACGATGACCTGGTGCGGCTCATGTATACCTCCGGCACCGAGTCCCGGCCCAAGGGTGCGATGCTGTCGAGCCGCTCGCTGATGTGGCAGTACGTTTCCTGCGTCATCGACGGCGGCATGGCCGGTGATGACGTCGAAGTGCACGCCATGCCGCTGTACCACTGCGCGCAGCTGGACTGCTTCCTCGGGCCGGACATCTATCTCGGTGCCACCAGCATCGTGCTGCCGGCGCCCGACCCATCCGCGATCCTGGCCGCGGTCGAGTCGCAGCGCGCGACGAAGCTGTTCTGCCCGCCGACGGTGTGGATCGCTCTGCTGCGGTCGCCGGAGTTCGGCCGAGCTGACCTCAGCTCGCTGCGCAAGGGCTACTATGGCGCCTCGGCGATGCCGGTCGAAGTGCTGCGCGAACTGCGGGAGCGGCTTCCCGGTATCCGGCTTTGGAACTTCTACGGCCAGACGGAGATGGCCCCGCTGGCCACGATCCTCGGGCCGGACGAGCAGGTCAGCCGGGCTGGCTCGGCGGGCCGGGCGGCGCTCAACGTGGAAACCCGGCTGGTCGACGACGACGACAGGCCAGTGCCGCCGGGCACAACCGGCGAGATCGTCCACCGCAGTCCGCACGCCACGCTGGGCTATTACCAGGATGCGGCGATGACCGCCGCGGCGTTCCGCAACGGCTGGTTCCACTCCGGCGACTTGGGCGTCATGAGCCAGGACGGCTACCTCACGGTGGTGGACCGCAAGAAGGACATGATCAAGACCGGCGGAGAGAACGTGGCCAGCCGCGAGGTGGAAGAGGCCATCTACCAGATGGCCGACGTGGCCGAAGTCGCCGTGTTCGGCACGGCCCACCCGCGGTGGGTCGAGGCGGTCGTCGCCGTGGTCGTCCCCAAGCCAGGTGCCTCGCTGACCGAGGAAGGGGTGATCACGCACACGCGCGGGCTGCTGGCGGGGTACAAGACTCCCAAGCGCGTGGTCATCGTCGACGCCGTGCCCAAGAACCCCAGCGGCAAGATCCTCAAGCGCCAACTCCGGGACGAGCATAAGGACCTCGCCGCAGACGCGTGATTCCGGCCAGCCCGGCCAGCGGGGGCGCGGACGCGCGACCGCGGGCCCGCTGCTAGTAACTAGGTATCACGGGACCGTTCCGTGCCCGGTTTACCCTCTTCGCACGGCAGTGACCTGCGGCGCACCGGGAAGCTACCGGGAGCCGTCACCGAACCGTAAGCACAGTGACGATTCTGTGAGTTCCGGCCCGATCGGCGCCGATCCGGCTCCGCGACCAATCACCTGGGTTAACACTGAGGGATGCTTTTGCGCCGCTGTGACCGGCGGGGCAGTCGAGCGATCGCCGCCGGGGTGCCACCCTGGCCTCGCGATCATCCTGGGATGAAGGGTAGGAGTCTGCGTGATCGGAGAACTTTACGAGCACGCGCTGGCCGGCTGGGCGCGGCCGGAGATCGAGCACGCCGACGGCAGCCGCAAGCCGCTTTCCGTGGATGGCTGGCTACACGAAAGCCCCGGCGACAAATCGATCCTCGACCGCTGCGAGGGGCCGACGCTGGATATCGGCTCGGGGCCGGGCCGGCTGACCGTGGCCCTGGCCGAACGCGGCATTCCTGCCCTGGGCATCGACATCACCCCGTACGCGGTGGACCTGGCCCGTTCGACGGGAGCGCTGGTGATGCTGCGCGACGTGTTCGACCGGGTGCCGGGGACCGGTCGCTGGACCACGGTGCTGCTCGCCGACGGGAACATCGGGATCGGCGGCGATCCCGCGGCCTTGCTCAGCCGGGTCGCCCAACTGCTCGCGCCGCGGGGCCGGGCCATCGTGGAACTGGAGCCGCCGGGGTCGCCGTTGCGCCGCGAGCAGGTCCGGCTCTGCCATGCCGAATCAGCCAGCGCCTGGTTCCCCTGGGCCTACGTCGGCGCTGATCAGATCGCGGAGGTGGCCGATGACGCCGGGCTTGGCCAGGTCGAGATCTGGATGGTCGACGATCGCTGGTTCGCCTCCATAGGTGGCAGTCCAATTCTTCGGAACGATCCGTGGTGACCGGCGTTAAGAAATGCTTACCGCTACCGGCGCGGATGACCCCGCCGCCTACCGAGATGGCACCCTACGCGCATGAACGCAAAACTCCGCCTGGCCGCGATCAGCCTGGCCCTCATCGTGATAGCCGGCCTGGTGCTGCTGCTCGTCCGGCCCGCCGACGATCCCGCGCGGGTACGGCCGCTTCCGCTGCTGATCGGCGCGTGGTTGGCGTTCATCGCCGCCGCCTGGCTGCTGCGGAAGGTGCCGCTGCGGTCCGCGGTCGCCTTGATCCTGCTCGGCGGCATCGCTGTCCAGCTGGTCGCGGTGTCGGCGCCGCCGCAAAACAGCAACGACCTCTACCGTTACATCTGGGACGGCCGGGTGCAGGCCGCGGGCGTCGACCCGTACGCGTATGTTCCGACGGCCAGGCAGCTCACCGGCCTGCGAGACGAGTTCCTCTTCCATCCAGGCGCCGAGTACTGCGTGTCGCAGTCCTACGTCGCCAGCCATCCGGCCGCCGAACTCGCCGCGGGCTGCACGGCGATCAACCGGCCGACGGTTCCTACCATCTACCCGCCGGTGGCCGAGGCGTACTTCCTCGGCGTGCACTACCTGCCCGGGGGCAGTGACTCGAGCACGCCCATTCAGGTGACCACGGCGCTGGTCGCCGTCCTTATCACGGTATTGCTGCTGTTCGGCCTGCGACGGCTGGGCCGGGACATGCGCACGGCCGCGCTGTGGTCCTGGTGTCCGATGGTGGCCCTCGAGGCCGGCAACAGCGCCCACGTGGACGTGGTCGCGGCCGGGCTCGCCGCGGCCGCGATCTTGGCGCTTGCCACCGCGCGCACCACCCGCCGGACCATACTGGGCGGGATCCTGCTCGGCCTGGCCATCGCGACCAAGCTGACGCCCGTGCTGACCGTCCCGGCGTTGCTTCGGCGCCGCTGGTTCACGGTCGCCGCCGCCGCGAGCAGCGCGTTCATCGCGGTCTACGTCCCGCACCTGCTCGCCGTCGGCAGCAAGGTGATCGGATTCCTGCCTGGCTATCTGCAGCAGGAGGATTACACATCAGGGACTAGGTACGGGATCATCGGCCTGCTGGTAACCGGGCCGCTGGCCTCCGCCATGGCGGTGCTCATCCTGGCCGCGGTCGCCTTCGCGGTCCTGAAGTTCGGTGATCCGGACCGGCCGTGGCAGGGTGCCCTGGTCATGACCGCGGCCGCCCTGGCCGTCACCACGCCGCGCTACCAGTGGTACGCGCTGCTCCTAGTGATGCTAGTCGCTCTCGACGGCCGTCCGGAATGGCTCGCCTTCGCCGCGGGCGCGTACTACGCCGCCGAGCCGGCGATGGGCCGGTACACCGTTCCGTACCGGCTGCACGACGCGGTCGCCTACGGCATACCCGTGCTGGTCGTGGCGGCCGGCTGGCTGGTCCGTCGAGAGCTGGCCAGACGCGGCATAGTGCTGACCGAGAGCGCGCCCGCCGAAAGCGCGCCCGCCGAGAGCCCGTTCGCCGCGGTCGGAGCGGGCGTTACGGCAGATCATGAAGCCGGAGCGGATTCCGCCGCCACAGCAGGCCGAGAGGACTCCATCAATGCTCTCCCGACACGGGTGCCACTTAGGGAACGCGAACCACGCGAAGCACGGATCTGACCTTCCGGCGCGAGTCAGAGCTTTCTTACCGGTTGATTACCCGCAAGGCAAAGATCGAACGATATCGGCCCGCAAGACCGTGAATAGGGATATGAGCTACGATCCGCCGCAACGCAGGCTGCCACCCCGGCAAGGGGGCTGGCCTCAGGCGACGCCGCCGCGGCCGTGGCGGGCCGACCGGGAGGACAGCGCCTACCCAGACGGCAACGTCTACCGGGACGCGGACCAGGCCCAGCCCGCCTACCAGGCCCAGCCCGCCTACCAGGCCCAGCCCAGCTACCAGGCCCAGCCCAGCTACCAGGACGCCTTCGACGGATCGGCCGATCCTGAGTATCGCGGTTACCGGCAAACTAGCGTGGCCCATCCCTTCGCTTCCGATACCGGAGGCTACGCCTACGGCCGGGCGAGCCAGGACGGCCCGGCAGACTATTACGGCGAGCCTGCGGACGGATTCGATGGTGCCGGAACCGGCTACGGCGGCGCCAGTAACGGCCACGGCGGTAACGGCTACGGCGTGGCTACGGACGGATTCGACGGCACTGATAACGGCTACGCCTACGCCGGAAACGGCTACCGCGCACCGGATTACTATGCGGATCACCGGAACGGTCATGGCTGGAGCGGTAATGACTACGGGGACCCCTTCGCCGGAGCCCAGGACTGCTTCGCGGGTTCGGCTGGGTACCCGAGCCCAGACGCTTACGCCGAGCCCGCTTACCGCGAGCCCGATTACGCCGAGCCCGCTTACCGCGAGCCCGCTTACGGCGAGCCCGCTTACGCCGAGCCCGCTTACGGCGAGCCCGCTTACGGCGAGCCCGCTTACGGCGAGCCCGCTTACGGCGAGCCCGATTACGGCGGGTGGGAGTCTTCGGGACCGGCGCTCGGGGCTCCTGACGTGGGCATGCTTCCGCACCGCTGGCTGGCCGACCGGGACCGCAGGAGGGAAGCGGGCCGACGCGGGCTGATCGTGGGCGCGGTCACGGGGCTGCTCGCCGCGGCCGTCGCGATCGGCGTCGCCACCCTGGAGGCGGCGTTCGTCGGGCGGCAGGCCTCGCCCGTCACCGTTGTGGGCGACGCGTTCATCGACCGGGTGCCAGCCACGCTGGCGACCATGGCCGCGGACCACTTCGGCCAGCACGGCCGGACCGTGCTGCTGCTCGGCATGTACGTCATGATCGCCATCGTCGCGATGGCGATCGGGGTCCTTACCAGGCACGCGCCCGGGCTTGGCGTGGCCGCCATGGCGGTTTTCGGGCTGTTCGGCGCGTTCGTCGCCATCACCAGACCGCAGGGTCAGCTGGCTGACGTGCTGCCCTCGGTCCTCGGCGCCATCGCCGGCGCCATCGCGCTCTTGTGGCTGAGGCGCGCGTCGGCGCCGGTGGCGCCGTTGCGGCCCGCTCACAGCGGCGGCTACCGGGGGGCGTGATGACGACTACCATCGACCGGCGCAAGTTCCTGGCCGCGGGCGGCGTCACCGCCGTGACCGCGGCCGCGGCCGGAGTCAGCGGCGAGCTCCTGCTCAGCAGGCGTCTCCGCGCGCGCCCGCCGGCGGCTAAGCTCGCCGGTCCGGCACCGCTGCCCGAGCTCAAGATCGCTCCGATGACGCCGCTGCCGGCCGACGAGACGCTGAATATCGCGGGGCTGTCTCCGTTCTATACACCGGAATCGACGTTCTACCGGGTCGACACGGCCCTGGTCGTGCCGCAGGTCAATGCGTCAACCTGGCAGCTGCGCATCCACGGCATGGTGGACAAGCCGCTAATCCTCACGTTCGACGATCTGATCCGGCGGCCCATGCTCGATCACGACGTCACGTTGACCTGCGTCTCGGAATCTGTCGGCGGCGGCTATATCGGTAACGCCCGCTGGCAGGGCATCCTGCTGGCCGACGTGCTGCGCGAGGCGGGGATCCAGTCCGGCGCCGACCAGATTGTCATGCGCGATGTCAACGGGATGACGATCGGCGTGGCCACCGACCCGGTGCTGGACGGCCGCGAGTCGCTGCTCGCGGTGGGCATGAACGGCCAGCTACTGCCGCCGGAACACGGCTACCCGGTGCGGGTGGTGGTACCCGGACTGTACGGCTACGTGTCCGCGACGAAGTGGGTGGTCGACATGGAGCTCACTACCTTCGGCGCGTACGACGCGTTCTGGGTAAAGGCAGGCTGGTCCCAGCAGGCGCCGATCAAGACCGAGTCGCGCATCGACGTGCCGAAGGGCGGCGGCACCAAACTGGCCTCGGGCCAGGTGACGATCGCTGGCGTCGCCTGGGCCCAGCACCGCGGCATCGCGGCCGTCGAGGTGTCCGTCGACGGCACCTGGTACGACGCGAAGCTGGCCGTCCAGGACACGATCGACACCTGGCGCCAGTGGTATTACGTGTGGGACGCGACCCCGGGGCCGCACGTCCTACAGGTGCGAGCCACCGACCAGACCGGTTACACCCAGACCGCGGTGGCGCACCGGACCGAGCCCAACGGCGCGACCGGCTACCACACCATCAAGGTCAACGTCACCTAAGCGGAGGCGACACTGAGCCAGCCGTGGGCGCGCACCCGCTTTGCGCACCAGCGGCTTATCCGGGACCCGCTGACCGTCGCCCTGCCCCCCCGCCGGGGCGACGGTCAGCGGGCCCGGATGGGGGGCTCGGGCTGGGGCTGGTCAACGGGCTTAGTCGCGGGCGACCATGGTGGCCAGGCCCGCCTGGCGGACCACCTCGGAGTCTTCGGGGTACTTCAGCACCGTGCTCATGGTCTGGTCGGCCATCGGGCCGGAAAGCTCGGCGGCGCCGAAGACGCTCAGGGCGGAGGCCCAGCTGATCGCCTCGGAGATGCCCGGCGGCTTGGTGAGATCGAGGTCGCGCAGCCGGTGCACCGCGGCCGCCACCTGGCCGGCCAGGTGGTCACCGGACGCGGGTACCCGGCGCCTGACGATCTCCGCCACGCGGGGAGTATCGGGGTAGGCGATCCAGTGGTACAGGCATCGCCGCTTGAGCGCGTCGTGCAGGTCCCTGGTCCGGTTCGAGGTGAGGACGGTGACCGGGGGCAGGATCGCCTTCTGGGTCCCGAGTTCCGGTATCGTGACCGCCGACTCGGCCAGCAGCTCGAACAGGAACGCCTCGAACTCATCGTCGGCCCGGTCGACCTCGTCGATGAGCAGGACGGCGGGGCGTGGCCCGGGGTGCAGCAGCGCGGTGAGCAGCGGCCTGGACAGCAGGTACTCCTGGGTGAACAGGTCCTTGTCGGCGATGTGCTGGCCGGCCGCCTCGGCGAGCCTGATGGCCAGCAGCTGGCGCGGGTAGTTCCACTCGTACAGCGCCTCGGAGGCCGCGATGCCCTCGTAGCACTGCAGCCGCACCAGCGGGGTGTCGAGCGCGGTCGCCAGTGCCTTGGCCGCCTCGGTCTTGCCGACCCCCGGCTCGCCTTCGAGCAGGATCGGCTGCCCCATCCGGACGGCCAGGAACAGCGCGGCCGCCAGCTGCTCGCCGGCCAGGTAGCCGACCGTCTCCAGGGCCGCGGACAGTGCGCTGACGGCAGGGAACCGATCTTCGAGGTCGGGTACCGGCGGGCTGCTCATACGGACCGCGCGCTGACGGCGGGAAAGCGCTCTTGCAGGTCAGGTACCGGCGGGCTGCTCATATGGCCACAGTTTATCTTTCCCGGGTCAGCCGATGGCCAGGTCGGTACGGAGCGGACGGCCCTGGATGGCCCGCCACACCTGAGCCGGGGTGAGCGGCATGTCGGCGTGCCGGACGCCGTACGGGCGCAGCGCGTCGATGACCGCGTTGACCACGGCGGGCGGCGACCCGACCGTGGCCGACTCGCCCACTCCCTTGGCGCCGAAGGGGTGATGCGGCGACGGGGTGACGGTCTGGCCGAGCTCCCAGGACGGGCACTCAAGCGCGGTGGGCAGCAGGTAGTCCATGAACGAGCCGCCCAGGCAGTTGCCGTCGGCGTCGAAGGCGATGCCCTCCATCAGCGCCATCCCGATCCCGTCCGCGAGCCCGCCGTGCACCTGGCCCTCGACGATCATCGGGTTGATCCGCACCCCGCAGTCGTCCACCGCGATAAACCGCCGGACCGCGACCGTGCCGGTGCCCGGATCCACGTCGACCACGCAGATATAGGCGCCGAACGGGTAGGTCAGGTTGGGCGGGTTGTAGACGCAGGTCGCGTCCAGCTGGCCTTCGATCCCCTCAGGCAGCTCGAGGTTGGAGTGCGCGGCCAGCGCGATCTGCGCTATCGTCTGGCCCTGGTCCGGGTCGCCGCGGACGAACCAGCGGCCGCGTTCCCACTCCAGGTCGGCCGGGTCGACCTCGAGCATGGCCGAGGCCACGATCCGGGCGCGCTCGCGCACCTTGCGGGCCACGATCGCGGTCGCCGCGCCGGATACCGGCGTGGACCGGGATCCGTAGGTGCCCAGGCCGAACGGAGTCTGGTCGGTGTCCCCGTGCACGACCTCCACGTCGTCGGGGGAAAGGCCGAGCTCTTCGGCGACGATCTGGGCGAAGGTGGTCTCGTGGCCCTGGCCCTGGGTCTGCACCGAGATCCGGAGCACCGCGCTGCCGGTCGGGTGGATCCGCAGCTCCACGCCGTCCGCCATGCCGAAGCCCAGGATGTCCATGTGCTTTCTTGGCCCCGCCCCCACGGCCTCGGTGAAGAAGCTGACACCTATTCCCATGAGGTGACCGCGGGCCCGTTCAGAATATTGTTCTTTTCTCAGGTCTTCGTAGCCCGCCATGTCCATGGCCAGGCGCAGGGCGCGCGGGTAGTCACCGGAGTCGTAGACCCAGCCGGTCTGGCAGGTGTAAGGGAACTGGGCGGGCTGAAGCAGGTTGGCCAGCCGCAGCTCGGCCGGGTCCAGGCCGAGCTCGAAGGCGAGCACGTCCACCATCCGCTCCACCAGGTAGACCGCCTCGGTGATGCGGAACGAGCAGGAGTACGCGACGCCGCCCGGCGCCTTGTTCGTGTACACCCCGGTCACCTGGCAGTGCGCGGCCTCCAGGTCGTAGGAGCCGGTGAACACGCCGAAGAACCCGGCCGGGTACTTGCTGGGCTGAGCCACGCCGTTGAACGCGCCGTGGTCGGCGAGCACCTTGACCCGCACCGCCCTGATCTTGCCGTCCCGGCTGGCCGCCAGTTCGCCGTGCATGTGGAAGTCCCGGGCGAAACAGGTGGACATCAGGTTTTCCGACCGGTCCTCCATCCACTTGACCGGCTTGGAGGTCAGGATCGAGCCGACGATCGCGCAGATGTAGCCGGGGTAGATGGGCACCTTGTTGCCGAACCCGCCGCCGATATCCGGCGAGATCACCCTGATCTTGTGCTCGGGCAGGCCGGTCACCATCGAATACAGGGTCCGGTGGGCGTGCGGGGCCTGACTCGTGACCCAGATCGTCAGCTTGCCGCTGACCTGGTCGAAGTCCGCGACCGCGCCGCAGGTCTCCAACGGGGCCGGGTGCACCCGCGGGTAGAGCATGTCCTGGGTCACGGTGACCTCGGCGGCGGCGAACACCGCCGCGGTCCGGTCCGCGTCGCCCGCCTCCCAGTCGAAGATGTGGTTGTCTTGGCGCCCGGCCAGGTCGTCGCGGATGACCGGCGCGCCGGGCTCCAGCGCGCGGAGCGCGTCGACCACGGCCGGCAGCGGCTCGTACTCCACGTCGATCAGCTCGAGGGCGTCCCGGGCGGCGTACCGGTCCTCGGCGACCACGAACGCCACCTCCTGACCCTGGAACCGCACCTTGTCGGTGGCAAGCACGGCCTGCGTGTCGGCGGACAGGGTGGGCATCCAGGCCAGGTCGCGTGCGGCTAGGGTCTCGCCGGTGATGACCGCCTTCACCTTGGGGTGCGCCTGCGCCGCGACGGTGTTGATGGACAGGATGCGGGCGTGCGGGTGCGGGCTGCGCAGCACCGCCCCGTACAGCATGCCGGGCAGCTGCACGTCGTCGGTATAGGTGCCCTTGCCGCGGACGAACCGCTGGTCTTCCTTGCGCAGCCGCCGGCCGAAACCGGGCGGGGGCCGGTCCGGGGCGGCGGTCATGCCCGGGTCCCGTCAGCGTCGCCGAGGCCGGCCTGGGCATGTTTCGCGGCCCAACGGACGGAACGGACAATATTCTCGTACCCGGTACACCGGCAGATCTGACCGGAGATCGCCTCGCGGATCTGCGCCTCATCCGGATCGGGGTCGTGATCGAGCAGCCAGCGGGCGGTCATCATCATGCCGGGCGTGCAGAAACCGCACTGCAGCCCGTGGCACTCGATGAACCCCTGCTGGACCGGGTCGAGCTGGCCGTCGCGCTCCAGGCCCTCCACGGTGCGCACCGCGCGCCCGTCGGCCATGGCCGCGAGGACCGTGCACGACTTGACCGGCCTGGCGTCGAGCCACACCACGCAGCTGCCGCAGTTGGACGTGTCACAGCCCCAGTGACTGCCGGTCAGGCCGAGTTCGTCGCGGAGGAAGTGGATGAGCAGCAGCCGCGGCTCCACCTCACGTGCGTACTCGGTGCCGTTGACCGTCACCGCGACGCGCATCGTCATGAGCCCAGGGTCACACGGGCGGCGGCGCGGTGCAGCGCGCGGGTGGTGAGCTCGGCCACTAGGTGCCGTTTGTAGTCCTGCGGGCCGCGCTGGTCCGCGACCGGATGACAGTGCTCGGCGGCGATCGCCCCGGCCGCCGCGAAGGTCTCGGCGTCGGCTTTTCTGCCGGTCAGGAATTCCTCGGCCTGGGCTGCGACGAAGTGCTCGGCGCCGACCGCGGTCAGGCCGATGCCGGCGTCGGTGACGACGGGGTTTTGGGCGCTGCCGCCCAGGCGCAGCACCGCGCCGGCCGCGGCCACCGACCAGTCGCCGACCCGGCGCGCCACCTTCTCGTACGCGCTGCCCGTCCCGGGCCGCACCGGTACCCGCACCTCGGCCAGCAGCTCGCCCGGGCCGATCACCGTCTCATACGGGCCCAGGTGGAACTCCCTGACCTGGACCGTCCGGTCGCCGTCGCGGCCGCGGATGACCGCCGTCGCGCGCGCCGCCGCGAACGCCGCGGACAGGTCCTCGGACGGATCGGCCTGGCAGAGCGACCCGCCGACGGTTCCCCAGAGCCGGACGATCGGATCCGCGACCACCCGTTCGGCGTCACCGAAGATTCCGAAGTGCTCGCTGGCGACGGCCGAGTCGAGCAGGTCCGCGTGCCGGGCCAGGGCGCCGATGCGCAGCTGCCGACCGTCATAGGTGATGAAGGCCAGCTCGGCCAGCCCGTTGATGTCGACAAGCACCTCGGGCTGGGCTAGCCGCAGCTTCATCATCGGAATGAGGCTGTGTCCCCCCGCGAGGACACGGGTATCCGGTCTGCTCAACAACGTCAGCGCATGGTCGACGCTGGTCGCCCGTTCGTACTCGACCTGCGAGGGAACCTGCATGTATGCATCATTCGGCCTGCTTGGGGGGTTGCGCAACTGGATGGCCGGTCAGCGCGCCGGGGTTGGCCCGGTTCGCGGTTAGCGACCGCCGATATCCTCGCTCCACACCTCGGGATAACGCTGCTGGAACTCGGCCATGACGGCCACGCAGCCTTCGTCGTCGAGCAGCACGATCTCCACCCCGCGGCTGGCCAGGAAGCCGAGATCGCCTTCGAAGGTCTGCGCTTCACCGACGACCACCCGGGGGATCTGGAACAGCAAGATCGCCCCGCTGCACATCTGGCACGGGGACAGCGTCGTGTACAGCGTGGTGTCGGCATAGGAAGGCCGCCGCCCGGCGTTGCGCAGGCAGGCGATCTCGCCATGCGCCACCGGATCTCCGCGCTGCACCCGCTCGTTGTGCCCGGCCGCGACCAGCTGGCCGTGGGCGGCCAGCACCGCCCCGACCGGCACGCCGCCTGATTCCAGGCCGACCCGCGCCTGGCCGAGGGCCAGCGCCATCATCTCGCGATCCACCTGGTTCGCCTGCCCGTATCCCATGCCGGCTTACGCTACCGGGTTGTCCGCCAGTGCGCCTGCCTTCAGGCGGGCGGGAAGCTGCGCCCGCCGAAGATCGGGGATGTCGAGGTCCGCTGGTCCCGGGAGGTGCCCTGGCGTGTGTGCAGCGCAGGGTGATGACGGAGTCGCAGCCGGGGTCTTCCGGGCGCCGCTCGTCCTTCCGGTCCTGCAGCATGAACTCCAGGGACCGGGTCAGGCTCTGCCGGTGTTCGCGGGCAGGAAACAGGTTCACGATGCAGGCGGCCTGGAGGAACGGGGCCGCGGCGGGCGGACCGCGACGGCCGGCTCACCGTCATCGTGTCCGGCGCCACCGGGATCTGGAACCGCTCACCGCCGCACCCGACAGATGATCGAAAAAAGGTTCCCTTAAGACTCGAACAAAAACACGAAAGATGGTATTCTTGTTCCCAGGCCCCCTTCCTTCTTTTCTCCCGAACGAGAGGTGGTGCATGTCCTCACCCACGTTCCCCGGCCCCGACCCGGACGCCCCCGGGCCGGACGGCGGGAACAACGGCGCCCCCGAACCCGCGTGGTCCGGGGACGAGCAGGACAGCGCGGCCTACCTCGGGGAGCTGATGGCCGCCGCGGCCGCGGGCGAGGAACTGACCGCCCAGGACATCGCCGGGGCCGGGTTCGGCCAGGACGGCACCGCGCACCAGATGCACCCCGGCCCGGTCCTGGCCACCTTGGTGCACGCCGCCACCACCGACGGCAAGATCCTGGCGACCTTGCCCGATGATGACCTGATCGGCGTCATCGCCGCGGTCCGCCGGATCGGGTCGTTCGCGGCCTGGGCCGAGATGACCGCGATCCGCGAGTTCGCCACCCGCCCCGATCCCCGCCGCCCCGCCACCCCCGATCCCGCTCCCGGCGCCCCGGGCGGCCGCGGCGGTACCCGGGGCGTGGATGCCCGTGATCCCAACGCGGCGCTCGCCGGCCTGCCGGGCAGGCCGAAGGTACGGGAGTTCGCGGCCGATGAGCTGGCCCCGGACCTGCACCTGACCTGGCAGGCCGCGGACAGCCAGATCATCTACGCGTGCACCGTGGCGGCCCGGCTGCCGGTCACCTTCGCCGCGCTGCGGGCCGGGGCGATCCACCCGGTCCACCTGCGCATCATAGAAGACGAGACCGCGTACCTATCCGGCCAGCACATCGCCGAGGCCGATGAGAAGCTGGCCGAGGCGGCCCGGTCTAAGACGTTCGGGGAACTGCGCTACCACGCGCACCGGCTGGTCCTCAAGCTCGACCCCGAGGCCGCCGCCCGCCGCAAGGAGACGGCCCGCCAGGACGCCCACGTCCGCCCGTTCCGGGAAGGGTCCGGCAACGCCGGGATGATCGCCCGCGAGCTGCCCCCCGACGAGGTCCTCGCCTCCTGGCAGCACGTCGACCAGCGGGCCCGGGACCTGCGCGCCGCCGGCCTCCCCGGCACCCTGAAAGAACTCCGCGTGATTGCCTACCTCGACCTGCTCCAAGAGCGCGACAGCCGCACCGCCCCGGCCACTCCCGGCGAGGAACCCCACGCCCCCGACGCCTCCGCCCTCGGCGAGATCGGCGACGCCGACCCCGCCGACCCCGCCGACCCGGGCGGGAACGGCGACCCGGGCGAGAGCAGCGACCCGGGCGGGAACGGCGACCCGGGCGGGAACGGCGACCCGGGCGGGAACGGCGACCCGGGCGGGAACGGCGGCCCGGGCGGGAGCGGCGGCTCCGGCGGGAGCGGCGGCTCCGGCCGCGGTCCCCGGAACGGCTCCGGCGGTATCGGCTCCGGCAGGCCGGCCGGGGGGACCGGTCCGAGCCTGGCGGCTCAGGTCACCCTGACGATCCCGTGGGAGACCTCGCAGGGCGGCGGCGCCCCCGGCGAGGCCGCCGGGTTCGGCCTGCTCGACCCCCAGACCGCCCGTGACCTGCTGGCCGCCGCGGCCCGGCACCCGGACACCCGCTGGTGCTACACCGCGCTGCACCCGGACGGCACCGCCGCCGCGCACGCCTGCGTCCGCGGCCCGCACCCCGGCGGCCCGCCCGGCCCCCGGACCCTGACGTTCAGCCCCGTCATCCGCGGGCCCTGCGACCACGCCCAGGCCCAGCCCGGCTACCGGCCCGGCCGCACGCTCCGGCACCTGATCACCGCCCGGAACGCCACCTGCACCGCGCCGGGCTGCGGGCAGCCCGCGGCCCGCTGCGACCTGGACCACACCACCCCCTGGCACCTCGGCGGACTCACCTGTCCCTGTAACCTCTCGCCTCTGTGCCGTCATCATCACCGGGTGAAACAGGCCCAGGGCTGGTGGCTGGATTCGCCGGAACCCGGCGTTCTGATCTGGCGCATCCCGGCCGGCCGCACCTACACCACCACCCCCACGCAGTACCCGATGTAGCGAATCCCGATCGCCGGGCCGCCGCCAGCCGGCACAGGGAGGACCTCAACGGACCAGGCGCCACACCACGCCGACACCGGTGCCCGCGCCCGGGGACGGGTCGATGGGCCGCCGCCCGACCTCGGTGAACCCGAGCTTGCGCGGCACTCCGCCGCTGGCCAGGTTCAGCTCGTCGTACACGATCTCCACCCGTTCGATATCCGGCCGCCGGAAGGCCTGCTCCACCAGTGCCGCCGACGCCGCCGTGGCCAGGCCGCGGCGGGTGTAAGCGCGGTGCACCCAGTAGCCGATCTCCAGCCCGCCCGGCCCGATCCTCGCCATCAGGCTGCAGCCGCCGGCCAGAACGCCCCCGGTCGTGATCGCGTAGTTGTAAGCGGTGCCGTTTTCCCAGTCCTGGGCCGCCTTGGCCAGGAACCCGGCCGCGGTGGCCCGGTCATAGTTCACCGCCCAGGGCATCCACGGGCGCAGGTGGTCAACGGAGTCGGTCACCGCCTGGAGCACGGTGTCCAGATCGTCCGCGCGGTAACGTCGCAAGGTGACATCGCCGTGCTCGATGACCTCATCGGGGGTTGCATCCATCCGCCCATGGTGATGGGCCGGCCGCAGGCGCACAACCCGGTATCCCCCGGGGTTCAGCCGGCCCGCCGCCGGGCGGGGTCGCTGGGCCAGTCATAACAGAGCTCCTCGCCCACCCGCAGCCGCGCCCAGCGGGCCGCCTCCACCTGCATGACCGTCGCCGCCGCGCCGATCGCCGCCGGGTCTACGTCGGCGTCGGGCAGCCTGGTCTTCACCAGCCGCCGGATCTGGCCCGTCGTGGGGCGGTCCAGCACGGCGACGCTCTCCACCAGGTTCGCGAGCAGTTCGGCTCGCAGCCATGGTCCAGCGAACTTCCTGATGAGCTCGCGCGACACCTCGGCCGCATGGAGCGGCCGCCTGCCGCTCACGTACTGCATGCTGGCCAAGACGACGCCGGCCGCGATGCCGGCCCAGACGCCGTCGGTGATCCCCAGCTCCCGCTCGGCGACCAGGTGCCTGATGTCGTGCGGCAGCTGGGGCCCGGCCGTTCCGCCGTACAGCCGGTAGCGGACCCCGTCGTCCCGCTCTACCAGCGCGTACGCGTACTGGCAGTCAGGCAGCCGGGGGAAGGTCACGCGCATGTCTCCACTATGCGGACGCCCCGGGCGGGGTGCCTAATGGTTTTCGCGGGGTGGCGTCCTGTCGTAAGGTGACCGATCATGGCTGGACGCGGCACGACGGCGACGGTCGCCCTCGAGCGCGCCGGTATCTCATTCACCGTGCACGAATACGCTCACGACCCGCGGCACGAGTCTTACGGCCTCGAGGCGAGCCAGGCGCTCGGCGTCCCGCCGGAGCGCGTGTTCAAGACGCTGATCGCTGAGGTCGACGGAACCTTGGTGGTGGCGGTGGTCCCCGTCACCGGCCAGCTCGACCTCAAGGCGCTCGCCGCGGCCGCCGGCGGCAAGAAGGCCGCGCTGGCGTCGGTTCCGGCGGCCGAACGGGCCACCGGGTACGTGACCGGCGGCATCTCCCCGGTCGGCCAGCGCAAGCGCCTGCCCGTGCTGGTCGAGGAGTCGGCGATGAGCTTCACCACCGTGTTCTGCAGCGGGGCCGGCGCGGGCTCGAGATCGAGCTCACCCCCGCCGACCTGGTCCGGGCCGCGGCTGCCACCGTGGCCCGGATCGGCTCCGCGACGTGAACGACGGCTCCGTCACCAGCGCCAACGTAATTAGGCCGTCCGCCTGCGGTACAACAGGGCGCAGATAGCGACCGAGACGGCCATGATGCCGAGGCACCAGGCCAGCGCCGTCCACAGGCGAACGTCGGCCGGCTGGTGCAGCAGCAGGCCGCGGATGGTCTCGGTGACGGGGGTGGCCGGCTGGTTGCGTGCGAACCCGCGCAGCCACCACGGCATGGTCCAGATCGGGACGAAGGCGCTGCTCGCGTAGCTGAAGAACATCAGGAAGAACATCGCCGAGTTGGCCGCCTCGGGCGCGGAAACCAACAGCCCGAACGCGGCCGCGAGCCAGGAGACCGCGGCAACGAACAGCAGCAGCACGCCGAGCGCGGCGGCGAAGGCGGCCACGGAGGAATGCGGCCGGAACCCGATGCCGAACGCGACCGCGGTGACCAGCGCGGTCGAGATCACGTTGCGGAGCAGGCTCGCGGTCACGTGCCCGGCCAGCACCGACGTGCCCGGTACGTCAAGGGACCGGAAGCGGTCGATGATACCGCCGGTCATGTCCTGGCACACGGTGACCGCCGTGGTGCCGGCCCCGGTCACGGCGCACAGCAGCAAGACTCCGGGTACCACGTAGTCGACGTATCTGGTGCCGATGTCGACCGCCCCGCCGAAGAGGTAGACGAACACCACCATCAGCATGACGGGCAGGAACAGCGCGGTCAGCAGCGCTTCGGGGCTGCGGGCGGACAGGCGCAGGCTGCGCCCGGCCATGGTCAGGGCGTCAGACATGAGCGACCTCCTGGGTATGTCCGGTGAGGGTGAGGAAGACGTCGTCTAGGGTGGCGCCACACACGGCGAAATCCGCGATCAGGCACCGGTCTGGATCGGCCTCGTCCAGCAAGGCACGTACCTGCGCGGCGCTGCCGTCGGTCGCTACGCCGACGGTCAGGCCGGCCGGGTCCAGGCGCACCGCGCGCCCGCCCAAATAGCGGCTGACCTCGGCAAAGGCCGCCGTATCCGGGCACGTCAGCTCGAGCCGGCGGGCGGTGACCTGCTGCTTCAGCTCGGCGGCCGTCCCCTCCGCGACCAGGCGGCCCGCG
Organism: uncultured Actinomycetes bacterium; assembly: GCA_963758795.1. GTDB lineage: Bacteria > Actinomycetota > Actinomycetes > Streptosporangiales > Streptosporangiaceae > Palsa-504. Next base: position 154,063 of record CAVWXG010000011.1, on the reverse strand, counting down.
TCCAGGACCGCGATCCGGTCGGCCAGCCGGTCGGCCTCCTCCAGGTACTGGGTGGTGAGGAAGACGGTCACGCCCGAGGCGGCCAGGTCCGCGATGACCTGCCACAGCCGCTGGCGGCTCGGCGGGTCAAGGCCGGTCGACGGCTCGTCCAGGAAGATCACTGACGGGTGGCCGACCAGGCTCGCGGCCAGGTCAAGCCGACGGCGCATCCCGGCGGAGTAGGTGCCGACCCGCCGCCGCCCGGCCTCGGTCAGCTCGAACTGCCCGAGCAGTTCGGCCGCCCGCTGCCGGGCCGCCACCCGCGACAGCCCGGACAGGCGGCCCATCATCCGCAGGTTCTCCTCGCCGGTCTGCGCGTCGTCCAGCGCGGCGAACTGTCCGGTCAGGCTGATCCTGCGACGGACCTCCCGCCGGTCACGGACGACATCGAGACCTGCGACCCGCGCCTGCCCGTCGTCGGCGAGAGCCAGCGTGGCCAAGATCCGGACCGTCGTCGTCTTGCCCGCCCCGTTCGGGCCGAGCAGCGCGAACACACTGCCGCGCGCCACCCGCAGGTCGACGCCCGCCAGTACGCGCACGCTGCGGTAGGACTTCACCAGCCCGCTCGCCTCGATCGCCAGCTCATCACCCATGACCCGACCCCTTCTTCGGTACGACCGATCTTCTGCGTATCCAATACGCTCATTTGCGTAAGGTATACGCAGTAATAGGATGGTGTCAATCGCTGGCGAGAGGAGGAAGCAGATGACCGGCGTAGCCGCCGCCCGACCCGGCCTTCCCGGCACCAGCGCCACCGCCGCCGGATCAGTTCTTCCGGACAGCGTTGCGGCGGCGTGGGGTGTTCGCGAGCGACCACATAAGGGACCGAAGCCGGCCCTCAGCCTGGAGCGGATCGTGGTCGCCGCGGTGCGGATCGCGGACGCGGACGGGCTTGACGCCGTGTCGATGGGACGCGTGGCGGCCGAACTCGGCGCCGCGGCCATGTCCTTGTACCGGCACGTGTCGGCCAAGGAGGAACTGCTGACCCTGATGGTCGACGCCGCCTGGGGCGACTCCCCGGATCCGGTCGCGGACGGGGAGGGCTGGCGATCCGGGCTTTCCCGCTGGGCCTGGGCAATGCGCGCCAGCATCAGGCGGCACCCGTGGGCGATCCGCATCCCGCTGGACGGCCTTCCGATCATGCCCCACGCGGTGGCCTGGTTCGAGCACGCGCTGGCCTGCATGCGGGACACCCCGCTGACCGAGGCCCGCAAGGCATCGGTGATCATGCTGCTGTCCGGCTACGTCAGGAACCTGGCCGCGACCGAGTCCGACATCGCGGCCGCGATGCAGGCATCCGGCCTAAGCCCGGACGAGTGGATGTCCGCCTACCCCCGCATGCTCGCCAAGCTGACCGATCCGCAGCGGTTCCCGGCCCTCACCGCGTTCATCGCGGCCGGCGTCTTCGACGTCGCGGACGGACCGGACGACGAGTTCATCTTCGGCCTCGACCGCATCCTGGACGGCATCGAGCACCTTGTCCAGGCCAGCTGAGATCAGGCGGTCCTAGCTCAGGCCGGCCGGACCGTGTCGTAGGCGGAGGCCTGCAGCTTGTACAGGTCGGCGTAGAGCCCTCCGCCGGCCATCAGCAGTTCGTGGGTGCCCTGCTCGGCGATCCGGCCACGGTCCAGGACGTAGATGCGGTCCGCGTACCGGACGCTGGCCAGCCGGTGGGTGATCAGCAGCACGGTGCGGTCCTCGGCCTGTTCCCGGATCATCTCGAACAGCTCGTGCTCGGAGCGGGCGTCCAGGGCCGAGGTGGGCTCGTCGCAGATGAGCAGCGCCGCGTCACGGTAGAAGCCGCGGGCAATCGCGATGCGCTGCCACTGCCCGCCGGACGGCTCGGTGCCGCCACGGAACCGCCGGTCCAGGTGGGTGTCGTAGCCGGCGGGCAGTGTCTCGATGACCCGGTCGGCGCCTGCGGCGGCTGTCGCCATGGCGAGCAGGCGGTCGCTGCGCGGGCGGCCCATCGTGATGTTCTCCAGGGCGGTCATCGGCCAGCGCGTGTAATCCTGCATGATTACCGCGATCCGCTCGCGTAGCTGCTCGCGGTCCACGTCGGCCAGGGACCGCCCATCCCAGGTGATCTCGCCACTGCACGGCTCGTAGAGGCCGGCCAGCAGTTTGGCCAGCGTGGTCTTGCCCGACCCGTTCTCACCGACCAGAGCGATGACCTCGCCGCGCCGGATCTCCACGGAAACATTGGTCAGCGCGGCACGGGCCGAGCCCGGGTAGCTGAAGCCGATCCGCGAGGCCTTGATCACGTCGAACCCGGTCGGCGCCGGCCGGGGCCCGGTGCGCGGCGCGCTCTGCTCCGCCTGGCGGCAGAAGTCGAGGTAGTCGTTGAAGTACAGACCGGACTCGTAGCACTGGTTGACCGAGACCAGCAGCCCGGATAGGGACGAGACGGCTAGCTGGATGGTCAGGACCGCCGTGCCCGCCACTGGGAGCCCGATCCAGCCGGCGCTGAGCAGCAAGGCCAGCGCCAGGTAGACAAGGCCCATCCCACCGCCGGCGGCCGCGTCCCCGGCCAGTCGTACCACGGACTGGCGGCGGGCCAGCCGCACGCGCACGGCGCGCTCGTAGGAGGCGAGCACGTTGTAGGAGCGCAACAGGAAGTCGCGCATGTTGAACGAGCGCACCTCGGCCGCGGCCCGCCGGTCGGCCATCAGGTCGGCCAGGATCAGCTTCCGCCTGCGGGTCACCCCCAGCTGGTAGCTGACCTGGTAACGCATGCGGGCGGATCGGACCGCGGCCCAGGCGTCCGGCGCCGCGGCCACCAGCAGCAGCGGGAGCAGGACGGGGGACAGCACGGCCAGCACGCTCACCGAAGCGCAAAGTCCGGTGATCCCGACGAGCACGCTCACCGCGAGCTGGACCACCCGCGGCGCCTCGGACAGCCCGCGGCCCCGCGCACGCTGCAGCGCGTCGTGAAAGCCGGGAGTGTCGAAAGCGGCCAGGTCTACTCGCGTGGTCGCCGTGTACAGCCGACGCTCGACCACCATGGCGACCGCGGGTACCAGCCGGTCCTCTGCCCAGCCCGCCGCCAGGCTCAGCATCGTCCGGGTAACCATGATGCCGCCGATGAACAACAGCGCGGGCAGCGCCGCCTTCAGCCGGGCGGGCGTCGGCCCGCCGGCCAGCAGCGCGGTCAGCACCTGGGTGGTCCCCAGCATGCAGAACGCGCTCATCAGGCCGCAGGCGACGTCGCAGCCGACCGTGGCGGCGCAGTCCGCCCGGCTAGCCAACCAGGCGATCCGGGCCACATAGCCGATGAGGGACGGCAGGCGCCCGGTCATGCCCGAGAAGCGACGGGCACCGGTCAGTTCGGCGTCGTAGGCTTCCCAGGCCCGGTCAATCAGCTCGTTCTGCGGCGGATCGCTCATCGCTTACGAGCTCCGGCGAGCACCGCCGCGCTCCGCTCCGCGCCGAGGCGGTCGAGCAGCGCCAGGACCGGCTCCAGCTTCTCGTACACCACCAGCATCGGGTCGGCTGGTGTCGCGAGGGCCAGGCCGAGCGTGACAGCCTCCTCCATGCTGGCGGCGGGCACAATGCGGATCTCCGGGCGCACCTCGGCCAGCGCCGAGCTGATCAGCTTGGCCATCTCTCCGGGTGCGCGGCCGCGCGGGTCAACGTCCTCGTAGACGACAACGCGGCCGAAGGCGCGGGCCACGGCGTGCGCGCTCTCCACCACCAGCGCGTCGGTCCGGTTACCGGGCAGGCAGAGCACGGCCACGCTGTCACGGTCCCAGTGCCCGGAGACGAACTCGCCGACGGCGGCCAGCGCGGGAGGGTTGTGCGCATAGTCCACCACCACCGGCACCTCGCCCGCCGTGAAGATGTCGAGCCGGCCGGGGTTGTCACGGCTCGGCTCGAAGGCGGCCAGCGCGTCGCCGATCTCCTGGGCGGTCATGCCGAGGGCACGAGCAGCGGCGACGGCGGCCAGGACGTTGGCGGCCATGAACCCCGCCTCGCCGTCCCAGCCCTGCGGTACCTCGCGCCGGCCGACGAGCGTGCAGCGGGTCGCTCCCTCGGCCTCTACCACCTCGCCGTCGTCCAGCAGGTAGGCCACCCCGCCATCGCGCAGATGGTTTGCCACGACCGGATTGCCTGCCGAGACGGTGAAGTAACGGATCACCGGGTCCTGGTCCAGGACGGCGGGCCGCCGGCCGACGCTGACGCAATGCTGGTCGTCGGCATTCAGCACCAGGTCCCCGCCCATCCGTAGCCGCTCCGCGACCAGGGACTTGACGCCGACCAGATCCTCGATCGTGTCGACCCCGTCGGTACCGATGTGGTCGCCGGAGATGTTGGTGATCACGGCGACATCGGCGCGGTCGTAGCCCAGCCCGCGCCGCACGATCCCGCCGCGGGCGGTCTCCAGCACGGCTGCCTGCACGGCGGGGTCGCCCAGCACCATGTCCGCGGACCTCGGCCCGGAGGCGTCGGAGACGTGGATCAGATCGTCGCCGATGTACACGCCTGCGGTCGTGGTCATGCCGACCCGCAGTCCCTGCTGGCGCAGCAGGTGCGCGATCAGCCGGACCGTGCTCGTCTTGCCGTTGGTCCCGGTGACCGAGACGATCGGCACCCGGGAGGAAGAACCGGGCGGGTAGAGCGTGTCCACGATGTGCCCGGCCACGTCGCGCGAGCGGCCCTCGCTCGGGTGCAGGTGCATGCGCAGGCCGGGCGAGGAGTTGATCTCGATGATGCCGCCCGTGCCGACGCCGGTGCCGGGAGGCTGGCTGATGTCGGCCAGCCGCAGGTCGATACCGCAGACGTCCAGTCCGATGACCGCGGCGGCGCGGGTGCACATCCGGGCGATCGCCGGGTGCACCGAGGCGGTCACGTCCTTGCTGGTGCCGCCGGTGGAAAGGTTGGAATTGTGGCGCAGCCTGACCACCTGACCGAGGGCCGGCACGGACGCGGGAGTCAGGCCGTGGCCGTTCAGGTACGCGAGCGCCGTGTCGTCTAGCACGATCCTGGTGAGTGGCCGGTCATGCCCGATCCCGCGCCGCGGGTCCGCGTTGACCCGTTCCACCAGGGTGGCGACGTCGTGCACACCGTCACCGGTCACCTCGGCGGGGGAGAGCCTGGCCGCGACGATCCGGCCGCGCACGACCAGGACGCGGTAATCGATGCCGCTGACATACTCCTCCACCAGGACCAGTCCGTCGCCGTGGGCGGCCACGGTATACGCGGTGCTGGCTTCCGCCGCCGTGGCGGCAACGAACACGTCGCGCCCGTGGTTGCCGGAGACCGGCTTGACCACCACGGGACCGCCGAGGTAGTCGAACGCCGCCACCGCCTCCTCGGCACTGCGCACGTCGATGCCCTCGGGCACCGGAATGCCCGCTCCGGCCAGGAGCTGCTTGGTCACCGCCTTGTCGCCGGCGATGTCCACGCCTATGGCCGAGGTCTGCTCGGTGCTCGCCGCCCAGACCAGCCGCCGACGGCAGCCGTAACCCATCTGGAGCAGGGACACGTCGGTCAGCCTGCGGACCGGGATATCCCGCTCCCGCGCGGCGCGGGCGAGCTCGGCCGCGCTGACCCCCAGCCGTGAGTTGTCGTAGAGCTCGGCGATTTGCTGCAGCTCCGGGCCGGGTTCGCCCTTCCTGACGATCTGATCCGGAGCGCGCCCGCTCGCCAGGTCGCTGACGAGGGCCGCCCCGAGCGTCAGCAACTGCCGTGCCACCGGGTCCTCGGGCCACTCGTCATCGGGGCACTCGAGTATCAGCCGGAACCATCCAGGCGTGCCCGCCCAGAGCGTCCGGCCGAAATATACCTTACGGCCGATGAGCTGCGATAGCTCCAGGGTCACGTGCTCGAGCAGGTGACCGAAGAACGTGCCCTGGTCCAGCTTGTCCAGCAGCCCACCCGGCCGGCCTGCCGAGCAATGGTGCTCGGTCAGCCGGGGCAGGCAGCCGAGCAGCCGCTGAGTAAGTCCCGGGAACTCCCTGGTCTCCCGGCCGGTGAACTCCCGCAGGTCGACCAGGGCGGCCGCTACCGGGTGCGAGCAGTACACGTTCGGGCCACGTAGTCGTCTGAGCTGGACGATCCGCATCGTTTTGTCCTCGATTTCTCGTTGAACTGATCCATGCTTAGCTGGGGCGCGGTGGTTTACCGCAGGGCTGCTCTCAGGGAAGTGGGCGCCGCCCTTCCAGGTCGAAGAAGCCGCCCGCGTTTGACACCCGGATCCGCACGTCCGGCCGCTTCCCCTGGGCCTCCACGGTCGTGACCGTGCCGTTGCCGAGCACCTCGAAGCACCCGCGACGGACGAGGATGGCAGTGTCCTCGTCGATGCCGATGCCCAGCAGCGAAGGTCGCTGGCGGATCGCGGTGACCAGGCGGGGCAGCCGCCGCCGTTGGGTGAAGTGCATGTCGACAACGGCCGCTGGAAGCAGGCCGAGGCCCGGCCCGGTGCGCGGGTGATCGGCGGCGTCCGCGCCCAGGATCATCTCCTGGCCGAGCGCCGTCGCTCCCGCGCTGGTCCCCGCGACGACCAGCGTGCCGGCCGCCAGGCGGTAGCGCAGCAGCAGGCTCGCCCGCGATCCCGCCAGCCAACCGAGGCGGGACTGGTCTCCGCCGGTGAAGAAGACACCGGTCGCCCGGGCCAGCCCCGTGAGCGTACTCTCGCCATCGCACTGATCCCGGTTGGCCAGTCGCAGCTCACGTACGTCGGGCACGCCGTGCCGGCGGAACGCCGCTGAGTACTCGGCGAAGAGCGCACCGGGCGCGCCCGACGCCGTCGTGATCAGCGCGATCCGCGCCCCGGTGCCGCCGGAGCGCTCCGCGAAGATCCGGAGTAGCGCGCATTCGCCCGTCCGGTCCTCGGCACCGCCGATAACCAGAAGACATCCTGGGTATAGAGCGGGCATTTCGCGTGAATTGCTGCTCGCAGAACCAGGACCCGCGGTTAGCGAAATTCCCGGCATGACGTGTGAGAGTACCCCACGCGCTTCCTCCCCTGCCGCGCTAAGAGACTTCCGCCGGGGTTGTCGTGCCCTTGAGGGAAATCCCCATTTTGTGCCTGAGATATCCGGAATCGACATTCGTTATTTGTTCACGGTGCCGTACTCCGGTGCAGGCTGGTCCGTGGCCCGGTGCCGGACGAGCCCGGCCCGTGCGGGGACAGGAGCCTAGCCGTCGGTTTTCCGGGGCGCAGTCCGCTTAACCTATGCGCGCATGCTGCTACGACTATTGTCCCGGCTGGAAAGAGAAAACGGTCTTTCGTCATGTGATGCTTCCTTGTCGCGCGGGGTTCATTAGTTGCTCATGATTATTGACTCCCGACCAGGCGGCCCGGTTTACAGTGGATTCGTTTTGTGGAGGCCTTGTACGGATCAAATCCATTTCGGAGCAATTTATCCGGTTAGCCTAAATAATCGTTCAGGGGTGCCGAGGGCCGGTTACTGATTGCGCGTGCCTGGTCTCGGGTCTTGGTCGCGCGTTGGGCCAAGGTCGCCCGCGGTGGTGACGATGCCGTGCTCGTCGAGCAGGCTGTAGCTCCATTCGCCGTACCGGGGTCGCGGGTGAGGCGGCCCTTCTCCGGCTCCCGATCCAGGGCGGGTCCGGTGGACCGAAGTGCCGGTGCGTCCGGCTCTGGGACTATGCGTGACGGCGCCTTCGACATAGGGTTCAGTCATTGGTACGGCTTTAAGATTGCCGTGGCCTGCGGGCTTCTGTGGTGCGTTCGGTGGCCGTCGATGGTCATGACCGGGGGTGGTGGCTTCATGAGCACGATGTCTCCGGGGGTTCTAACCCCGCCGCACGAGGTGCTCACGCCGGTCGAGCAGCACTAGCGGGCTGGCGGCCATCGTGGACCTTAACCGGGGGCTGGACGACCTGGTGGCCGTGGCACTGGTGGCCGCACTTGCGCCGCTGGTGGTGGCGGCGCTGCCCGGGCCGCGAATTCCGCAGGTGGTCATCTTCCTGCTCGGCGGCGTCCTGATCGGTCCGCATGTGCTCGGCCTGGCCGAGACGTCCAACATCGTCCTGCTGTCCAATATCGGGCTGGGCTTCTTGTTCCTGCTGGCTGGTTACGAACTGGATCCGCGGCTGCTGCGGCAACGGCCGGGCGAGCTGGCGATCGGTGGCTGGCTGATCTCGGCCGTGATCGCCGTGGGGGCGACGGCAGGGTTGGCCGCGGCAGGCTACATCAAGGACTACGTGCCGGTCGGGCTGGCGCTGACCACCACGGCACTGGGGACGCTGCTGCCCATCCTGCGGGACAATGACATGCTCGGCGGCCCGTTCGGCCAGTACGTGTACGCCGCGGGCGCCGTCGGGGAACTTTTTCCCATCCTGATCATCGCGGTCTTCCTCACCCAGCGGGGCCATCTCGTCGCGCTTGCCTCGGTAGCTCTGGTCGGGGTGCTCGCCATCGCCTTGTCCGCCGCACCGTGGCTGGCCCGGAGCAGCACGGTCCAGCGGGTCATCCGGGAGGGCCAGGACGCGACCGGGCAGACCACACTGCGCTGGGCCGTGGTGCTGCTGTTCGCGCTGCTCGCCCTCGCAAGCCGGTTCGGTCTGGATGTCGTGCTCGGCGCCATGCTGGCCGGGATGGTGCTGCGCGCCTGGACCCGCCGGATGGAGATAGACACCGCCAGCCTTGATCGCAAGTTCGACGCGGTGGGCTACGGGATATTCATCCCGATCTTCTTCATCTCCTCAGGGATGACCCTGGACCTGAAGGCGATCAGCCAGGACCCGCTGCGCCTGCTCGTCTTCTTCCTCCTGCTGCTGATCGTCCGCGGCCTGCCCTCGCTGCTGGTCTACCGGCGTGCCCTCGCGGCCCGGCAACGGGTGGAGATGACGTTCATCGCGGCGACCAGCTTGCCGCTGCTGATAGCCCTGGCCGAGATCGGCGAACAGGACGGGGTCATGCTCCCCGCCACTGCCGCCGCCCTGGTCGGCGCGGGCGTGCTCTCGGTCCTGGTGTACCCGCTCATCGCGGTGGGGCTGCACCGGTCAGCGCCGCTTACCCCGGCCGATGTCGGGATTGCCACGGCGGAGACGGCCACCGAGACCGGCGCGCCACCGGAGAATCCCGGTCAGTCTTAGCCGAGGGCGAGCAGGGCCTGACGCAGCCGGGCCAGGTCACCGGGCGTGCAGTCGACGTGGGGGCTGATCCGCAGCAGCGGCTCGGTCATCTCGCGCGGGGCGCGGGTGACGCCGCCCGCGGTGGTGACGATCCCGTGCTCGTCGAGCAGCCGGGCCCGGGTGCCGGCGACGTCCTGCCCGTTCGCCGCGCGCAGCGCGACGATGGCCGACCGGGCGTCCGGGGCATCGGCCACCTCCCAGCCGGGCAGGTCGGCCAGGGTTTCCCGGGTCCGCCTGCCGACCTCAGCCAGCCGGTCCCAGACGCGGGCCGGGTGCGCCTGCAGGTACTCCCTGACGGCCGCGCACAGCCCGACCCAGGCGGCCACGTTGGCCTCACCTGCCCCGATCAGCCACACCGGGCTGCTGTCCGCGGGCCGGGCGGCCACGAACAGGTCCGGGGCGCTGATCTTCAGCCGGTCCCACCAGGGCTCGGCCACCCCGATCACGCCCACGCCGCGCGGACCGGTGAGCCACTTCCTGCTGGTGGCGTAGATGGCGTCGGCACCGCACGCGGCGTCCACGTGCCCGAGGGCCTGGGCGGCGTCCACCCACAGGGGCACCCCCGCCGCGCGGCACAGCGCCGCCGCCTCGGCGACCGGCTGCACCAGGCCCCGGTGCGAGGTGACCTGGGTCAGGTGGACGAAGGCCGGCCGGGCGCCGACCAGCATCCGCTCGAGCGCCGCCAGGTCGGCGGCGCCGTCGCCGTGGGTCGCGATCTCGGTGATCCGCAGGCCCCTGGCCGCGAACGCGTGCAGGTTGGGACCCCACTCGGACGGCACCACCGCGACGGCGTCGCCGTGCTTATTCCCGCCGCTCAGCGGCCAGATCGCGAGCAGGGTATCGAGCGCCGCCCCCGCGCTCGGCACCAACGTCAGCCCGGCGGCCGGGACGCCGAGCAGCCGCGCGAGCCCGGCCCGGCCCTCGGCGAGCACCGGCTCGGCTTCCGCCGCGGCTATGTACGCGCCGGCGGCGGCCTCGCGCTCGGCGTGCGCCGCCATCGCCGCGAGCGTCACCCGGGAGGACCGCCCGGCCGCGGCGGAGTCTAGGTGGATCCGCTCCGCGGGCAGGCGTCGCTCCCGCCACCAGCGCCACTGCGGATCGACCTGGTCAGCCACGCGCTAGGACGTGGCTTGTTCGGAGTCACGCGACGGCTGCGCGTCTGCTGCGGGCGGGTCGCCGGACGCGGCATCATCTGGTGGCGGGGAATCATCGGCACCGGCATCGGCGCTCCCCTCGGACCGGGCCGCCCCGGCATCGTCGGCGGGTTCTGCGGGTCCTGGGGTTTCGGTCGCCGAGGCTGGCCGGGCGGTATAGGTCCGGTCCGGGCGCCGCTGGCTGCGGTAGAACCAGACCGCGCCGATCACCGTCAGCACCGAGGCGATGTACATGTTCAGCCGCAGGCCGAGGATGTACACCGACGAGTCGACCCGGAGCGACTCCTCGAAGATCCGGTACGCCGAATAACCGAAGACGTACAGGGCGAACAGGCCCGGCGGCTTGATCTTGCGGTGGTGGCCGAGCCAGATGAGCACGCACGCCCAGGCGATATCGAAGATCAGCTCGTAGCCGAAGGTCGGCTGGAAGGTGCTGGCGCTTAGGTACCTGGCCGGGATCCCGCCGGACACGCGGTACTGATACGGGATCTCCAGGCCCCAGGGCAGCGTGGTCGGGCGGCCGAAGAGCTCCTTGTTGAAGTAGTTCCCGATCCGCCCAATGCCCTGCGCGACCAGCAGCCCGGGCGCCATCGCGTCGGCGAACAGCGCCGGGCTCACGCCACGCCGACGCAACCGCCACACGCCGACCAGGCCGCCGACCAGGACTCCGCCCCAGATGCCCAGGCCACCGGACCAGACCGCGAACACCCCGTACCAGACGTGCGGGATGTCCATCGGGGTGGTGATGTCGAAGTAGATCCGGCCGCCGATGATGCCGGCCGGCACGACCCACAGCGCGATGTCGCCCACCAGCTCCGGGTCGCCGCCCACGGCACGCCAGCGGCGCCTGGTCATGATGACCGCGACGGTGATACCGACCAGGTACATCAGGGCATAGAAATGAACATCCAGCGGGCCGATGTGAAAACTGTTGATCGACGGGCTGGGAATGTACGCAGGCATCGCCATCGCCATAGGGCGAGAGTACCCGTCGATGACACACGGGGTCAGCCCGGCCGGGGCACGCACCGGGCCAGCCCCGTGGTACCCCGGTTCGTTCCGGATTAAATTCAGTGCTCGGCGGAGGGGGCGGCGTCGCTGGTCGCTACCGCGCGCGGTGCCACGGTGGTCGGGGGGACGGCGCCCGGCGCGGACGTGGACGAGCGGTCCGGCCGGCCCGCCAGCCGGTACACGTCGGATCCGTCCACCGTTTCCCGCTCGAGCAGCTCGGCGACCAGCGCGTCCAGCTCGTGGCGGTGATCGTTGAGGGTGACCACCGCCCGCTGTTCGGCCTCGCGCAGCAGCCGGGAGACCTCGCGGTCGATTTCCGCCTGGGTCGCCTCGGCGAACGGGCGGCTGGAGACGCCGGGACCGCCGCCGCCGAGGAACACGGAACCGCCCTCGGGGTACCCGACCGGGCCGAGCGTCTCGGACAGGCCGAACTCCCTGACCATCTTGATGGCCAGGTCGGTCGCCCCGGCCAGGTCGTTGGCGGCTCCGGTAGACCCCTGGCCCAGCACCACCAGCTCGGCGGCCCGGCCGCCGAGGCGAACCGTGAGCGAGTCCTCCAGGTAGTCCTCGGTGTACATGTGCCGTTCGACCAGCGGGAGCTGCTCGGTCACGCCGAGGGTCTGGCCCGCGGGCAGGATCGTCACCTTGGCCACCGGATCGGCGTGCTCGGCCAGCGCCGCGACCAGGGCGTGCCCGGACTCGTGCACCGCCACCGCGTGCTTCTCCTCGGGCAGCAGCACGTTGGAGCCTTCCCGGCGGCCCAGGATGATCCGGTCCCTGGCCGCGTCGAAGTCGGCAGCGGTCAGCGTGTCACGGCCTTCCCTGACGGCGACGATGGCGGCCTCGTTGACCAGGTTGGCCAGGTCGGCACCGGAAAAGCCGGGGGTGCCGCGGGCTGTGGCGTCCAGGTCCACGTCGCCGGCCAGCTTCTTGCCGCGGCAGTGCACGGCCAGGATCGCGGCCCGCTCGTGCACGTTCGGCAGCGGGATCGTGACCTGCCGGTCGAAGCGGCCCGGCCGGAGCAGGGCCGGGTCGAGGACCTCGGGCCGGTTCGTGGCCGCGAGCACCACGATGCCGGTGGCCGGCTCGAAGCCGTCCATCTCGGCGAGCAGCTGGTTGAGAGTCTGCTCCCGTTCGTCGTTGGCCACGTACCCGCCCCCGCCGCCGGAGCGGCGCTGGCCGATGGCGTCGATCTCGTCGATGAAGATGATGGCGGGCGCGCGCTTGCGCGCCTCGGCGAACAGGTCACGGACCCGGGCCGCACCGACCCCGACGAACAGCTCCACGAAGCCGGATCCCGTCACGGAGAAGAACGGCACTTCCGCCTCGCCCGCCACCGCGCGGGCCAGCAGCGTCTTGCCGGTACCAGGCGGTCCGACCATCAGGACGCCGCGGGGCACCATCGCGCCCGCCCGGGTGTAGCGGTCCGGCTTGCGCAGGAAGTCCACCACCTCGGAGATCTCGGACTTGGCGCCCTCGTAGCCGGCCACGTCGGAGAACTTGGTGTTCGGCCGCTCCTCGTCGAATACCTTGGCCCGGGACCGGCCCACGCCCATGACGCCCTGCAGCCCGCCCGCCGCGCCCCTGGAGATCCGGCGGAACAGCCAGATGGAGATCGCGATCGGCAGCCCGAACACGATCAGGTAGATCAGCACCTCGGTGCCGAAGCCATTGCCCGCGGGGGTCGCGGTGACCTCCACACCGTCACTGGCCAGCTGGTCAAGGAAGGCCTGCTGCGCCTGCGGCGGGACGACCACGGTATAGGACTTGCCGTTGGTCAGCGTGCCGCTGCTCGTGCCCCCCGCCGTCGAGGCGATGTCGATCGTCTTCACCTGGTGCGCCGACGCGTCGGTCAGGAACTGGGTGTAGGTGAGGCTGGTCGAGGTCGTGCGGGTGGGCAGGAACAGGTAAAGGAGGAAGATGACCGCGATCGCGATCGGCCAGAGCCAGTGCCGCCAGGCCGGCGGCGGCGGCGGCGCGGACGGCTTAGGCTTGTCGCCGGGCGGCGGCGGTGTGGCTTGCTTACTCATGTGCAGCCTCACTCATGTGCAGCCTCACTCATGTGCAGCCTCACTCATGTGCAGCTCCTTGTGCTGCCCAGTATGCCCGGTGCTGGTGGCGCGGACGCAGCCAGGCTTGCCGGGGGCTGGAACCTCACGATCGCTCACGGAGTTGAACCGGAGCCACGACCCGCACGTTTTACACAGCAGAATCCCGGTATCGGCCCAGACTTCGGGGTTCTAATTATTTGCACTAATACCACGCTTGCTGCCACAATCAGGACCATAACCCCAGTCCATGAGGCCACGGGGGCCTGTTTCGGTTCGGCGGCACGAGGAACGTATGCCGGGCCGCTGTCGTTACTGAGGGACCAGGGGTTTGGAGGGCACGTGATCATTCCGCTGAACCGCGTGAGCGCCAGCGCGGCAGTGCCAGACGGGGGAAGTGATGGAGCCGTGATAACCGCGAAGCGGGTGGAGCCCGGTCCGCTTCAGTCCGTGTCGGCCAACCTCAAAGCCGTCAAGCTTGAGCCGGCCAATCTCAAGGCGGTCCAGCTCGAGCCGGTCCAGCCCGAGCCGGACCAACTGGAGCTTTCCCGCCGGACCGGCGCGGACGGAAGCCAGGTCATCAGCGTGACCGGCGAACTCGATATCGCCACCGCCGAGCAGGCCTACGCCTACATCAGCGAGGTGATCGACTCCTGGCCGACGCCGGTCAGCGTGGACCTGTCCGGGCTGACCTTCTGCGATGCCTCCGGTCTCGGCGTCCTGGCCAAGATCGCGCGGCACGCCCGGCAGGCGGGCCGCCAGCTCAAGCTCACCTCGGTGCGGCCGTCGCTGCTGAAGATCATGCGGCTGACCGGCCTGGACGGCGTCTTTCCCGAGCTGCGCCGACCGCTGCCCTCTTACTCAGCGTTAGCTATCTGCCTCGCCCGCCAGATAGGTGCGCCGTGAGCGTGGAGGATGCGGCCCGCGAGCGTTAAGTTTGGAGTGCTTCTGGTGTTAAGTCTGAAAGTAATCGCAAGCGGAGGGACTCCCAAATGGCCGAAGAAGTTCAAGGGCAGGCCGCCGAAGAATCGGACTCTTCCGGTTCTTCCGAGGCAACCATCGCCGTGCACTGGCGTGAGGAGGGTTACTATCCCGCCCCGCCCAAGTTCATCGGCCAGGCGAACGCCTCCGACCCGGCTATCATCGCGCGGTTCGCGGAAGAGAACTTCCCCGAATGCTTCCGGGAATACGCGGACCTGCTGTCTTGGGACGAGTACTGGCACACCACCCTGGACACCAGCAACGCGCCGTTCTGGAAGTGGTTTACCGGCGGCAAGCTGAACGCCAGCTACAACTGCGTCGACCGGCACCTGGCCAAGCATAAGAACAAGGCGGCGCTGATCTGGGTCCCCGAACCCGAGGACGCGGCCCACGTTGTGGTCACCTACCAGGAGCTTTACCGCCAGGTCAACGAGTTCGCGGCGGTGCTGCAGGCGGCCGGCGTCAAGGCGGGTGACCGGATCACCCTGCACATGCCGATGGTGCCCGAGCTGCCGGTCACGATGCTGGCCTGCGCCCGGCTCGGCGCGATCCACTCCCAGGTGTTCGGCGGGTTCAGCGGCGCGGCCTGCGGGCATCGCATCGCCGACTCGACCAGCAAGATCCTGATCACCATGGACAGCTACTACCGCTCGGGCGTCGTCCAAGACCACAAGGTCAAGGCCGACGAGGCGGTCGAGGCGGCCCTCAAGGAAGGCACCGAGGTCGAGAAGGTGCTGGTCTGGCGGCGTTTCCCGGGTCAGTACTCGTCCGGGACGCCGATGGTCGAAGGCCGCGACTTCTTCGTCGACGAGCTTCTCGCCGACCACCGGGGCGCGGTCGTCGCGCCGGTCTCCATGCCGGCCGAGGCCCCGCTGTTCCTGATGTACACCAGCGGCACCACCGGCCGCCCCAAGGGCTGCCAGCACTCCACCGGCGGCTACCTGTCATACGTGGCCGGCACGTCCAAGTTCTACCAGGACATCCACCCGGACGACACGTACTGGTGCATGGCCGACATCGGCTGGATCACGGGCCACTCCTACATCGTCTACGGCCCGCTCTCGCTTGGCACCACCAGCGTGATCTACGAGGGCACGCCGAACTACCCGGACGCCGGCCGCCCGTGGCGGATCGCCGAGCGGCTCGGCGTGAACATCTTCCACACCTCCCCCACCGCGATCCGGATGCTGCGCAAGGTCGGGCCCGACGAGCCGGCCAAGTACGACTTCCACTTCAAGCACATGACCACGGTCGGCGAGCCGATCGAGCCCGAGGTCTACCGCTGGTTCTACAACACGGTCGGCAAGGGCGAGGCGGTCATCGTCGACACCTACTGGCAGACCGAGACCGGCGGCTTCATCGGCACCGGGCTGCCCGCCCTGAACCCGATGAAGCCAGGCAGCTGCGGCCCGGCCGCGCTCGGCATCTACTTCGACATCAAAGACGAGGACGGCCAGTCGATCCCGAAGGGCAGCGGCAAGGCGGGCAACATCTGCGTCCGCAACCCGTGGCCGGGCGTCTTCGAGACGATCTGGGGCCAGCCCGACCGGTTCGTGTCCACGTACTTCGCCAAGTACAACAAGGACCGGGACAGCAAGGACTGGCACGACTGGCCCTACTTCGCCGGCGACGGCGCGGTCCAGTCCGAAGACGGCTACTACCGCATCCTCGGCCGGGTCGACGACGTGATCAACGTGGCCGGGCACCGGCTCGGCACCAAGGAAATCGAGTCGTCCGCGCTGGCGGTCGAGGAGGTCGCCGAGGCGGCGGCCGTTCCGGTCATCGACGACGTGCGCGGCCGGGCCGTCGAGATGTACGTCTCGCTCAAGCCCGGATACGAGCCGAGCCCGGAAATCGAGGCCAAGATCAAGACCGCGATCGAGACCGACATCGGCAAGATCGCGCGGCCGCAGAACATCTGGATCGTGCCCGACATGCCGAAGACCAGGTCGGGCAAGATCATGCGCCGGGTCATCGCCGCGACGTCCAACTTCGCCGACGTGGGCGACATCACCACGCTGGCCAACCCCGAGATCGTGGACCAGATCCGGCATCAGGTGCAGAACGCCAAGCACGCCCGCGGGGAAGTGCCGCGCGAGCTCACCGAGGCCGAAGAGGCAGAGATCACGTCCTTCGGTACCGAATAGCCAGGTAAGTTTCGCCCGTCCGCGGCGGGCCGCCTGAGTATGGGCGGCCCGCTGCGTACGTTCCGTCTCTTGAGGGGCCGAACGGACGGTGGCGGCTCCCCCACGGCCCCATTTTCCCGCAGGTGGCTGAAGGTCATGCCATGACGGGACCTTGGTCTCTGGGCCAACTCGGGCGCGTTGCGATGTGCTGGTCACGAACGGGAAGGATCCCGAAATTGGTCGCGAAGAAACGGTGGTGGCCTGGAGCGGGCACCACCGGGCCGCGCATCGGACTCCGCCAGAGGTGGGGGCGGGATCCTTCTCGTCCCTTAAGCCGCGAAAGGGGCGATGGTGACATGAGCGCCACAGTCAACGAGGTGATGACCACTCACGTCGTGGCGGTCACGAAGGGTGCTTCGTTCCGGGACATCGCCGCTATGCTCCGGCGGCACCGGGTCAGCGCCTTCCCCGTCGTCGACGCGGACGGCAAGGTCATCGGCGTCGTGTCCGAGGCGGACATGCTGCCGAAGGAGGCCCTGCTCGCCGCCCCTGGCGTCCGGGTTCCGGCCGGTGAGGCTGAGTCGCGTCATAACGACTTCGCCAAGGCGGCCGGGGTCACCGCCGCCAGCATCATGACCAGGGCGCCGATTACCATCACGCAGGACGAGCCCGTCACCAGCGCCGCGCGGCTGATGTACTCCTGCAAGGTCAAGAGCCTGCCGGTGGTCACCGAGCACGGGTACCTGGTCGGGATCATCAGCCGGGCCGACGTACTGAGCGTCTACGGCCTGGCCGCGGAGATCCGGCGGGAGATCACCCAGGACGTGATCATGACCGAGGTCCGCGGCGACCCGGGCAGCTTCACCGTCACGGTCAAGGACGGCATCGTCACCCTCGAAGGCCGCCCGCAAACCGCTCAGCAGGGCCGGGACATCCTGGCCGAGGTCTGGCACGTCGAGGGGGTCGTATCGGTGCGAGACCGTCTCACCTATCCGGAGGAAAGGTCATCGTCCCATGTCTAACATAAACTCGGCCCTGTCTGTGTGGCAGCTGGTCATCATGGCCGTCATCCCGGTGGCCGCGCTGTCCGGCTGGATCATCACCATCTTCATGGTCGCCCGGGAGCCACGTGCCCACGGGGCAGTCGCCGCGTCTTCGGCCTCGCCCGCCTCGCCCGCCTCGCCCGCATTGCTGGCCGGAACGGCCGTCGCCGGGAACGGCTCCGCATGGGCCGCACCCGAGGATGAGGCGGCAGGCGCGACCGTGGGCGGCCAAGACCAGCCGATAGAGCCACCCGCCCGCCGGCGGGCCGCATAACCCCCGCGAGCCCGGCGAGCCAACGCACGCCGGGAGCCCCCGGAGGCCGAGAGCCCCGGCGGGCGGATGTCAAGGCCGACATCCGGTCTCCGGTTATATCCGGCCTCCGGTTTATTTCCGGCCTCCGGTTATATCAGCCGGGCTCACCCGGCTCGCCGACCTCGGTCACCAGCTCGTCGTGGAGGAAGCACAGGTAACCGCTCACGGCGGCGGAGTCCCCTTCGGCCTGCGGGTAGGACCAGACGGCATCGGAGAGCTTGTGGTCGGCCGCGTTGACCGACCAGTAT
The DNA here is from genome assembly GCA_963758795.1 of uncultured Actinomycetes bacterium. Classification (GTDB taxonomy): domain Bacteria; phylum Actinomycetota; class Actinomycetes; order Streptosporangiales; family Streptosporangiaceae; genus Palsa-504. The sequence continues at coordinate 135,998 of CAVWXG010000011.1, read as the reverse complement.
GAGGCCGTGCCCTTGTAGGCGCACACGGTGTGCTTGTCGCTTGGCTCGAGCAGATCCTGCCGGACGTCGCCGGTGGGCAGGTAGAAGCGGTTCGGCAGGCCGGTCTCGGACAGCAGCAGCGGCCTTCGGCTCTCGGCGAGCACCGTGTCGCCGAGCCGTACCCTGACGGGCCGTGACGAGCGGCGCACGTCGACGCGGTGGTACGGGTCCCGGATATGGCCTTCGACGCGTTCGTCCTCGTCGTACCACTCATCCATGGCGTCCCAGTAGAAGCCGGCGTACCCCTGCAGCCAGTGCGCCTCCGGGTTCGGCTCCGGGTATGCCCAGACCGCGTTCTCCGCGACCGCCTCGTCGGCCGCCACGGACCAGTAGGACGCGGTGCCCTTGAACGGGCAGTAGGTGTGGTGGTCGGTCGGACGCAGCAGGTCGGCTTGGATATCGGCCTGCGGCACGTATACCTGGGGTAGATATCCAGTCTCGTGCAGGAGCACCGCGTGGGTCGTGTCGAACACGACCTGGCCGCCGAGCCTCGCCCGCACCCGGCGCGGGAACTCCTGCATAAGCAGCTGGTGCGCGGGACCGTCGATCCGGTAGTTGACGGTCTCCGGCGCCTTGCCTGACAGTGGGCCAGGAGGAAAGGTCAGGGACATCGTGGCTCTCCTTACAGTTGGGCGACGCCCCTACTAACCGGCGTCGGCGCCCGCATCATTCCGCGCCGCCCCCGCCGCCCGCGCCCGCGCCCGCGCCCGCACATGATTGTGGATCGGTACAGTCTTCACGCAAGCATTCCCAGTCTCGCCGGACTGTGAGGGCTTCGCGATCACGGGAGCAGGGCGCCGACGCGGGGCCGGAAGCACGCCGGGCTGCGGCATGGCCGGGGATTAATCAGGGCAAACCACGCAAATGGCGCGGGCAAAAGGGCCTTTTGCGGCTAGAGGTCGGCGGGGGCGGTGAAGTCTTCTAGGCGGGCCTGGCCGGGGGTTAGGGCGGGCCAGTCGCCGGCGAACTCCAGGACCGCCACCGCGGCGGTGGGGAACCTGATCAGCGACGGCGGGAGCGGGGGGGCCTCGGCGGGCGGGTCGGCCAAGCTCGCGGCCAGCTCGGAAATGGCCGGGTTGTGCCCGATCAGCAGTGCGGAACGATACTGGCTGGGCAGTTCCTGGACCAGGTAGAGCAGGGTCAGGGCACTAGCGTCGTACGCCCGCGGCTCGAACGTCACCGACGGCGAGCCGCCGAGCGCCGGGGCGATCAGCTCCCAGGTCTGCCGGGCCCGGCGGGCGGTCGAGCACACCACGACGTCCGGCAGGTAGCCGCCTTCACGCAGCCAGCGGCCGACGGCCGGGGCATCGTGCCGACCGCGCTTGGCCAGCGGCCGGGCATGGTCCGATACGTCCGGCCAGTCCGACTTGGCGTGCCGCAGCAGCATCAGCCGTCGCGTCGTGTCACTGACCACCAGCCCAGCCTGCCATGACCTGGAGCCGGCCGACACCCAGCCGGGAAAAATCCGCCGCGCCGCCCGGCACCGCCGCCGACAGGACCGCCCGGTCGCCGGGACCGCCCGGTCGCCGGGACCGCCCGGTCGCCGGGACCGCCCGGTCGCCGGGACCGCCCGGTCGCCGGGACCGCCCGGGACGGTTTGGGCTATAGCCAGCTGGCCCGGACGCTGAGCGGCTCGCCCCCGGCCGCTCCGGCCGCGCCCGCGCCGGCCGCGCCGGCCGCCGATACCGTGGACGCGCCGGCCAGCGCCGCGTCGCGGGGCGGGTTGCCGAGTTCGCCGGAACGTACCTTCTCGAGCAGCCTGCGGGTCACGTCCACGATCTCAGGGGCGACGCTGCGCAGGCTCTCCGCGTCGTCCGGCCCGATCACGTCCGCCGGGAATCCAGCCGAAGCCACCAGGGCATCGGCGTCCGCTAGCATGCCGCCGAGCCAGCCCAGTGGATCAGCAGAAAGCTCCCTGACGAAGACCCGGCTGTTGGGCTCCCAGCCGCTGAACACGGGGTGGTGATGGGTACGGTCGAAGCTGCCGGGCCGACCCGCCACCGACTCCAGGAAGTCGGCTCGCCAGATCGGCTGGCCGACCTCGATGGGCTGAGCCGAGTAGAACGATCCCTTGAGCTCGCCCCGTTCAAGTAGCCGCAGCTCGAGCCGGACGCCGTGCTCTGCCCCTTCCTGTCCCTTACCCGGCGCAGGGTCGACGAAGTACAGGTCGCCGACGAGCACGCCGACACGCTCGAATCCGAAGGCGTAGAGCATGGGAAGTCCCTTTCCTGGGCTGACATCGGTATTTCTCGCCTCGCCCTACTATCTCCCGTCCCGGCCGCCGGAGGCTAGGGCCGTTCCGGACTCGGCGGCCGGCCGCCGGGCGGACGCGCAGGAAGTTGATCGCGGTGCACCGCATGACCGTCCGACCGTCCTGATTGCGCGTCTCGGCCAGCGTATTGACGACGCCCGGTCCGGTTTGCTCAGCGATCGCCTGGACTCGATGACCGTGGCCCGAACACGGAGCGTGTCACCCGGTCGCACCGGGACAGGCCAGCGCGACGGCGCCGGCGAGAGAAAGTTGTCGACGAGCAGCCGCGTGGTTAGGGCGGGTGCCAGCCGCTGGCGATCAGCCCGCCGAAGAGGCCGTCGGCCGCTGCTCCCGGATCGACGCGAAAGGGTTACGGATCGAACCCTTTAGCAAAAATACCGTTTTAGCTGCGTCGATGCTGACACCGCCGCACTCCTAAGTCGCGCCGGGGACATAGTTCTCAAAGTAGCGCAGATCGTGATCATTCACCTTCCCAGTGTCTCAGCGCGGGATCCGTAATCCTGAAGATCACAGATGAGTTACAGAAATACCTCGATTTCCCTGCGAGCCGCCGACGGTAACTGAAATGCTTCCGCAAATGGCCCCGGCCATTGCCAGTTTTGAAAAGCCTCATCGGTTCACGGAAAGTAACTGACCAGGCTCGCCGAGATGACCGTTCAGCCGGACGCGAGTAGGCGGGCGCCGAAACAAGTTGGGGAGTTCTGTGGATGCAACGAACCTAGACCGCCGTGGTCGGAAGATCCGACGAACTGGCCGGCACACCACGCCGTCGCCGGTGGAGAAGGTCGCGGAGAAGGCGGGCAAGGCCGCCCCCGCGGTAGCAATCGCGGGCGTGCTGGTGGCGGCGGCGCCGCAGGCGCACGCCGCCGTGAAGGCTGCCGCCACCACCGCGACGGTCCAGCAGGTGCGCACCGACGCCAGCACCGTCGCCCTGGTCCGGCGTGATGCGCCGGCCACGCAGACCTACACGGTCCGTTCCGGAGATTCGCTGGCCAAGATCTCGGAGGGCTTCTACGGAACCTCGGCGGACTGGCGGTGGATCTACGACGCGAACAGGTCCAAGGTCTCCGACCCCAACGACATCTACGTGGGTGAGCAGCTGACGATTCCCGCCCACGGGTCCAGCACGTCGTCTTACACCCCCAAGCACGCCAAGAGCGACGCCAAGCCCGCGGTGCTGACCTCCAAGAGCAGCCCGAGCGGGACGCTCGGTTGCGCCGGCCTGGAGGAACTCTGGGAAGATGCGGGCGGCGCGCACGCTGATGCCTTCATGGCGGCCGAGATCGCGATGGCGGAATCGGGCGGTAGGCAGTACGCCCTGAGCCCCACCGACGACTACGGCTACTGGCAGATCAACGCATCCCACGGGCCCGACGAGGCCACGTTCAGCGCGCTCGGCAACGCCAGGGCGGCCATCGCCATCTCCGACGACGGGACGAACTGGGATGCCTGGACCACTTACGTCGACGGCCTCTACGGAGGCCGCTGCTAACGCGGCCTGCGGACCCGCTGCCCGTAACCGGCGAGCTGGCCGGCCACGAGCGTGATCTCACCGGCCGGCAGCAGGCGCGGACCGCCAGGTGCGGCCGCCCCGCTCGCCGCGAGCGCCCGCAGGTACACCTCGCACAGCCATTCCAGGTAGCGGCAGCCGGTCAGGGCCGAGACCAGGTCAGGGCCGGTGGTGACGGCGCCGTGGCTGGCCATGATGCAGGCAGTCCGGTCGCGTAGCGCCGCCACCACGTTGCGGGCCAGCTCATCGGTCCCGTAGGTGGCGTACGGCGCCACCGCCAGCGGACCGCCGAACATCGCCACCTGATAGTGGATGGCAGGCAGTTCCTCGGCCACCGTGGACAGCGCGGTCGCGGCGACGGAGTGCGTGTGCACGATCGCGGCCGCACCGGTGGCGGCGTAGACGCCCAGGTGCAGGGGCATCTCGCTGGTCGGCTGCAGCACCGCCTCGACCGGGGTTCCGTCGAGGCGGTGGACACCCACCAGGTCGGCGGTCAGCTCGGCGTAGTCCACGCCGCTCGGGGAAACGACCACGAGGTCGCCGTCCCGGGCGCTGACGTTGCCTGAGGTCCCTACCACCAACCCGGAGTCGGCCAGCTCCCGGCACACCCGGACCACGTCGTTCCGCAACTGTTGGAGCAGCATAGGTTCAACGGTATGGACACACCCGACGTGCTCGTATGGCGGGACGGCCATATCGAGGCCCTGGACCAGACGGTCCTGCCGCACCGGGTCCGGGTGCTGCGCATCAGCACCGTCGAGGCGCTGGTGGAGGCGATCACCCGGCTGGCCGTCCGGGGCGCACCGGCCCTCGGCACGGCGGGCGCGCTCGGCGTGGCGCTGGCGGTGCGCCAGGCCGGTCGCGAGGGCTGGGACGGCCCGCGCCTGGACGCCGAAATCCAGCGGATCGCGGACGCCCGGCCGACCGCGGTCAACCTGCGGCGCGAGGTATCAGCGGTCGCGGCCCGGGTGCCGGAGGGTCAGGCGGCCGTCGAGGCCGCGGCCCTGGCCGTGGCGGAGTTCGCCATCACGGCGAGCCACCAGATCAGCCTGCGCGGCGCCGCGTACCTGCGGGACGCCTGCGGCCCGGGCCCGCTCCGGGTGCACACCCACTGCAACACCGGCAGCCTCGCCTGCCTGGGCTGGGGCACGGCGCTCGGCGTGATCCGCGCCCTGCACGAGGCGGGCGAGCTCAGCCGGGTGATCGTCGACGAGACCCGGCCGCTGCTGCAGGGGGCCCGGCTGACCTGCTGGGAGCTCGGCCAGCTCGGCATCGAGCACCGGCTCGTGTGCGATGGGGCCGGTCCGTTCCTGATCAGTCAGGGGCTGGCCGATGCCGTGGTGGTCGGGGCCGACCGGGTGGCCGCGAACGGCGACGTGGCCAACAAGGTCGGCACCTACGGCCTGGCACTGGCCGCGCACCGGGCCGGCATCCCGTTCCTGGTCGCGGCGCCCGAGTCGACCATCGACGAGGCGACGCCAGACGGCGCGGCGATCCCGATCGAGCTGCGCGCCGACGAGGAGGTCACGGTCCCGGCGGCCCCGGCGGGCACCAAGGCGCTCAACTACGCCTTCGACGTCACCCCCGCCGACCTAGTCTCGGCGGTGGTGACAGAAAAAAGACTTATCCAGAACGGGCAGTGGCGGGGCAGCGCCGTCTGCTGAATCGCTCCCCCTGGCGTCAGTCCGCCGGGGGCCGCTCGAAGGTGAGCTGGCTCTGCAGGTCGGCGAAGCCGCAGGCGCGGTAGAGTCCGATGGCCGTCTCCGCGGGGTCGGCCACGATCACCAGCGTGCTCGCGCCGAGGACCTCGCGCCCGTAGCGGCCCGCGTGCCAGACCAGCGTCCCGGCCAGGCCCCGGCGGCGGGCGGCCGGGTCGGTCTCGACGTCCTGGTAGCGGGCGAAGCCGCCGCCGGCGTCGCACACCCCGAGCTGGGCGAGCAGCCGGCCGCCCGAGAAGGCGCCGAACCAGGCGCCGCCTCCGGCTTGGGTGAGCCGCCGCCGGGCCGCGGCCCGGCGCTTGAGGTACTCCTGGGCCCCGTCGTCACCGAAGCAGCGGATGCCCAGCTCGAAAGACTGCCGCCAGTCGGCGTCGGAGGCCAGCGGCCGGATCTCGGCGTCGCCGCTGCGATGCGGCGGCGGCCGGACGGCGGTACAGGTCAGCACGGTGGCGTGCTGCGGCTCCAGCCCGGCGGCCGCGAACTCGCCGGGTATCACCGCCGTCTCATCCGTGGTATCGACGGCCAGCGCGACGTGCCGGGCCGCGGGGAACTCCACGGCGAACGTGGCCAGCCACGGGCCGGCGGTGCCGGTCTCGGGCATCTCGCCGAGCAAGAGGAAGTTCCCCCACCAGAAGCCCGGGTTATCCAGGCTCCGGATGACGAGGTGGTCGCCGCGGTCAATGACCTCGGCGCCTTCTGCCACGCGCAGCGCCACGTCCGTCCGGAGACCGAGCGATGTAATCCGCACTGACCTGAGCTTAGGCGTCCTGCGTTTCTTCCGCGTAGGCCGTCCGCAGCGCCTGCAGGAACGTCTCGGCGGGCTGCGCGCCCGAGATGCCGTACTTGCGGTCGATGACGAAGAACGGCACGCCGGTCGCGCCGAAGGCTTGCGCCAGCTCGATGTCGGCCCGCACGGCATCGGCGTATTCGGTGCCTGCCAGGACCTCGCGGGCACGGTCCGGGTCGACGCCCGCCTCGCCGGCCAGCCGGACCAGCGTCTCGGGGTCAGACAGGTCGGCGCCCTCGGTGAAGTGCGCGCGCAGCAGTCGTTCCTTGGCCGCGTCGCCTACGCCCTGGTCGGCGGCCAGGTGCAGCAGGCGGTGCGCGTCCAGGGTGTTCACGGTGAGCGCGGCGTCGAAGTCGAGGTCCAGGCCCTCATCGCGGCCCAGTGCGGCCACCCGGCCGGTCATCTGGCCGGCCTGCGGGCCGAACCGCCGGACCAGGTACTCCGAAGTCGGCACCGCGGTGCCGACCGGGGTGTCAGGATTCAGCTGGAAACTGCGCCACGCGATCTCGACCTCGTCGGCGTGCTCGAACTCGCCCAGCGCATGCTCGAGCCGGCGCTTCCCGATATAGCACCAGGGGCAGACCACATCGGACCAGATCTCGATCTTCACTTATCGGCTCCCATCGTCGCCGTTTGTCCCGGTGTCATCTCTTGCAGCTGCGCCACCTCTTGCAGCTGTGGCACCTCTTGCAGCTGTGGCACCTCTTGCAGCTGTGGCACCTCTTGCAGCTGTCGCACCTCTTGCAGCTGTCGCACCTCTTGCAGCTGTCGCACCTCTTGCAGCTGTGGCACCTCGCAGAAGCCGTCGGTGCACACGGCCGCGTTCGCGGCGCCGAGGATCCGCAGCAGCGGAGCTGCTCCGCCGGGCACAGCGCCCGCGGTGGTCGCGCCCTGGTCGGCTTGGTCTTTGCTCATCGGCTCCTCCGGTCGCTGATTCTTAACCCGCACGCGGGCGGGCTTGTTCCGGTGAGGCGATAGGTTCGGCTAGTGGCGAAGGATCGTAAGGCCAGCGAGCCTGGCCCTGGGGAACGCGCGGCCGGTCCCGGGCGGGCGCAGCAGATCGGCATCGCCAGCGCGATCGGCGCGCTGGCCGGGGCGGCGCTGACGGCGCATTGCGGCCGGACGGCTGTCGCCGCCGGGGTGCTGGCGGGTGCCGCCGGGCTTGGTACCGCTGAAGCGGTGGCTCGGGCCACGCAGCGCCCGGGAGAGATTCCCGCCCTGTGGTCACGCATCGTCATGAGCGGCGCGCTGGCCGCGCCGCTCGGCTGGGCCGCGGATCGCGTCGGCGGGGTCGGCGGGATGGGCCCGGTGCCGGTCGCGGCGGCCGCGGGCGCGGTCGCCGGAGCTCTCGGCCTGCGCCCGCAGAAGGTGGCGCTCGGGCCGGCCGTGGGGGTTGCGGTCGGGCTCGGGCTGGTCCGGCTGCGGCGGGCCGGGCGGCCGCTGGCTGAGCCTGGGCGGGCCGGGCGGCCGCTGGCTGAGCCTGGGCGGGCCCGGTTGCGCGGGCGGGTGCCGGGGTCGGTGGCCGCCACGGCGGCGGTCGTCGGCTACCGGACGGTGTCGGCACTGGTGTTCCGCGACCCGCAGGTGAGCCTGCTGGCCGAGCGGGTGAAGCCCGCGGATGTGCCGTTCGTGGTCCCGCTGGCCAGCCAGGGGCGGTACGTCGGCACCGGCTACGTCCGGTCCCTGGCGGAGGTGCTCGGCGGCACGTACACGCCCGACGTCGAGGACATTGGCATCGTCGCCGACTTGGACGAGCTGGCCGGTCCGTCCTTCGACCCGGCAGGGACCGATCCGATGGTCCGCGAGTTCTACGAGCACACCACCAGGTTCGCCCTCGACATCGTGCCGGAGTGGCGGCTGTGGGTGCGCCCCGGCTACCTGCTGTACCGGACGCTGTTCGCCCGGCCGCTCGGGCAGGCTAACGTGCCGATGAGCCAGCGGGAGGCGCAGCGCGGGGTGCGCAGCCGGATCGACACCATCACCCGGGCCGGGAAGGCACAGCCGGCCGGAGACGGGGCGCCGGGGGCGGCCGAAACGGTGGCGGTCCGCGGCTGGATCCGGTCCGCGGCCGACACCGGTGAACCCATCTACGTCGGCATCTACACGACCTACCGACACGAGGGCCGGGGCTACGTCAGCGTCGGCTTTCCATTGCCGCAGGCCAGCTTCACCGCCACGCTGCTGCCGCAGGGCCGGCCCGGCGGCGGCCTGGTGCTGGACAGCCGCAGCGAGCTCGACCAGCCGGGACACTACCTGACCTATATCGACGCGCATACGGGAGAACTCACCACGGCCGCCGTCCGAGGCTTCGCCGAGCGACTCGACGTCTATGTCGAGGCGGGCCAACTGCGTGCCGACCACGCATTCTGGGTCTTCGGCTTCCCGTTTCTCGTGCTGCACTACCGGATGCACCGTAAACCGCCGCGGCGTGACGGTCACTGAGCCTCACGGCCGGGAGGGCGTTCCGTCGTCCCGCGCGCCGTCGGCGGGTGGAGTTCGCCTGCTCCTTGCAGGTCTCGCATACCCCACAGGTCATGCCTGTCCCCGGGCGCCACACATCCTGGTGCTCAGCGGCAGTTTTCCGCGGATGATTTCGGCTTCGCGGATGATTTTGGGTACTGGGGTCCACAAAACTTTCCATTGAGCGCAAATCTTCCGCGATAATCGGGGACAGTCCGTGGCATTTGTCGCCAATGTCGGCATATAACGGGCAGTCAGCACAGCTGGCTGTTAAGCCGCGGCTGCGCGGCAGCCTCCATTGGGGATGCCGTGTCACACGATCCCTCGGCGGGACGAAGCGCAGGTGAATTCGGGGTCAGTTCTGAAGCGGGACGAGCTCTCGGACGAATCCGTCCACGAACGGGGCGAACGACGCCGGGCCGGGGACGGAACCGGCGGAACCGGCGGAACCGGCGGAACCGGCGGAACCGGCGGAACCGGCGGAACCGGCGGAACCGGCGGGAGCGAACGGCATCGCTGGGCGGACCACGAACTTGCTCAGCCCGGCCTCTACGTACTGCTCGATCAGCCGGCGCGCGCCGTCCCAGCCGACCGGAACCAGCGTGGCCGGATCGGCGTCCGGCCGCCGACGGCGGATCGAGGCCAGCAGCGTATCGGGCATGCCGTCCAGCACGACGGGTACGCTGAGGCCGAAGTGATCGGCCTCCACCTCCCGGTCGGCGGCGGCGGCGGCCTGCTGGATCGTCGTGACCGCCGTGGCCGCCTCGGCCGGGGTGAGCAGCGAGCCGAGCCACCCGTCCGCCAGCCGCCCCACCCGCCGCAGGCCGGCCGGGGCCGAACCGCCGAGCCAGATATCCAGCGGCTTGGCCGGCCGCACCCCGACGCTCGCCCCGGACACGGAGAAGAAGGCCCCCTCGAACGAGACCGACTCCTCGGTGAGCAGCAACCGCAGCAGGGTCAGCGCCTCGTCGAACACGGCGGCGCGCTGCCCGTCGGGCACCGGGAACAGCGCCCGCTCGGCGGGCTGGGCCGGCTGCAGGCCAAACACCGGAAGCACTCGTCCAGGCGCCAGCCCGGCTATCGACGCGAGCTGCTTGGCGACCAGCACGGGGTGACGCCCCGGTAGCACTGAGATTCCGGTGCCGACCTTCAGTTTGCGGGTCCGCGAGAGCGCGAACGCCATCCCGGTGAACGGCTCCACCACCGGGGAGTAAACGTTCTCCGGCAGCCACAGCGAATCGACCCCGGCCTGCTCGAGCAGATCGACCGCCGGCGCGAAGCCCGCGGGTGTTCCGGCCGGCCCCAGCGACACTCCTATCCGAACCTTCATATGCCCTATCCGATCACAGGAATTGCCGGGCGGGCCGTGGCGGGTGGGTGCGTGACCCCCGGTACCGAAGAGCGGGGACGCGCCAACTCTGCTCGACGCCAGTGGTGAGACTCAGGACAGGACGAACCGCTCTACCGCGTTGGCGAAGCCCTCGTCCTCGTTGGACGTGGTGACGCGGCGGGCGGCTCGCTGGACCTCGTGGCTCGCGTTACCCATGGCGATGCTGAGCCCGGAGTGGGCAAACATGAGCACGTCGTTGGGCTGGTCGCCGATCGTGGCGATCTGTTCGGCGGGGATCTGGTAGGTCTGGGAGAGATACTTGACTACGGCGCCCTTGTTGGCGTCGGGATTGGTGACATCGCCGTAGTACGGCTGAGACCTAGCCGCCGACACGTGGTCGCCCAAGCGCTCGCGTACCGCGTCCACACCCTTCTGGACCGCATCGTAGTCATCGCTCACTCCGACGACCTTGGCCACTCCGCTCGACACCGAGGCGAAACTATCGATCACCGTCGGGTCGAACTTGACCGTCCAGGCCTCGCGGGCCACGTGCGGTGCCTTCGGATCCCGGATAAACCAGTCCGCGCCCCGGTAGACCCACACGTCCAGCCCGTGGGTGCCGAGCAGGTCGATCACCGTGGGCGTCACGTCGTCGGGGATGGTCTGTTGCTCGATCACCGACATGTCGGGACGGACATACACGCCGCCGTTGAAGGCCGCGATCGGCATGGTGAGCTGGAGTGGCTCGATGAGCATGGACATGCCGCGAGGCGGACGGCCGCTGGTGACGGCGAAGAGTATCCCGGCCTGCTTCAGCTTCGCGACCGCGGCGATGGCCCGATCGGTGAGGACTTTGTCCTGGGTTACTAGCGTGCCGTCGACGTCGGCGAGGAACAGCCGAATTGGCGCGGCCATGTTGCCTCCAGTTTGGTCCGGTGAGGTCAGGTCCTCAGGTCGCCGCACGGTCGGCCATCACCAGGGAGGCGGCGGCCTCGATGCGGCCCGCCGGGATCGTCGTATCGCCGGCCAGGAGCCTGGCCAGTGGCTCCTTCTTGTCCTCGCCGGTGACCAGCCAGAGGATCTGCCGGGCCCGCGCCAGCGCCGGGTAGGTCAGCGTCATCCGCACCCGCCCCTGGTACGGCTGGGTCAGGGCGACCAGGCGATCGGTGACCGACAGGACCGGATCGCCCGGTACAAGCGAGGCGGTGTGCCCGTCGGGGCCAAGACCCAGGTGGACAAGATCGAAGTGCTCGGGCAGCAAGGCCGCGTAGCTGGCGGCCGCGGCCACCAGATCACTCTCGTTGACCGGCATGGGCCGTACCTGCGCCGGGGCCGAGCCCAGCGCCTTGGTGAGGTGGGCCAGGTTCCGGTCCGGGTCATCGGGCGGAGCCACCCGCTCGTCTACCTGGTAGATGACGGTCGCATCCCACGGGACCGTCTCCGACGCCAGCTCGGCGAACATGGCCCAGGGGGTGTGCCCGCCGCTGACTGCGAAGTGGAAGCTGCCGCTGGCGGCGACCGCGGCGCGGGCGCGCTCGGCCACGAATACCGCGCCGGCCCGGGCCACGGCATCGGGATCAGCCAGAGTTTGGAGTTCGTGGTGCATGTCGCTCCCTAATGTTCGTTTTAGGGGACGGATCCTCCGGGGTGACGCTCCCCGTGCCGGCGTTTGCCGTGACCTCCACCGCCATGGCGCCCTCCAAGTCGGGCGATCCATCCGACACGCTACACCAGCCTGGAACGCACGCGATACGAGACCGTGATGGCCCGGCGTGGCATGCGAGCGCGGCCGACCATCCGCGGCGCGCGGCGGCTGGACCCGGTTCTGGTGTCACGGATCGGCTCCGGGCAAAAGGCATGCCGGGGACGGCGGTGGGTGCCGCAGGATTGCTAGTTTGGCGGCATCGACGAGGCAAGGGGTGCGGCGTTATGGCGGTGGGCGGCAGCGAGGCGGATCTGGTCTTTGCCGGCGGGAGGATTCGCACGCCCGCCCATCCGTCCGGGTTCGTCTCGGCGTTGGCGGTTCGGGGCGGACTGATCCAGGCCGTCGGGAGCGACGACGAGATCAAGGAGCTGACCGGGCGCCGCACCCGGGTCGTGGACCTGCGGGGGCGGCTCGCGCTACCTGCCTTTGGCGACGCACATGTGCACGCTGTGGCCGGCGGTCTTGAGAGCCTGCGCTGCAACCTGGTGGGTCTGCGAACCAGGCATGAGTGCCTGGCCGCGGTGAGTGACTACTGTTCGGCGTGGCCGGAGCGCGCCTGGGTGCTGGGCGGCGGCTGGTCCATGTCAGCCTTCCCCGGCGGGTTGCCGACGGCGGCGGACCTGGACACCGTGACCGAGGGGCGGCCGGCCTTCCTGCCGAACCGGGACCACCACAGCGGGTGGGTGAACACGACCGCGCTCACGCTCGCGGGCATCGACGAGAGCACGCCCGATCCGGTCGACGGACGGATCGAGCGCGACCACACCGGGTGTCCCACCGGGGCACTGCACGACGGGGCCATGCGGCTGGTCGCGGCGCACGTTCCGCCGCCTGCCCCGGCCGAGCTCGTCGCGGGGCTGCTGGCCGGGCAGACCCACCTGCACTCGCTGGGGATCACCCGGTTCCAGGATGCCTGCGTCGGCGCGGCGGGCGAGCTCGGCATCCCTGACGCGTTCGACGCCTACCTCATGGCCGCCGACTACGGCATGCTCAGCAGTCACGTTGTCGGCGCTCTGTGGTGGGACCGCAGCCGCGGTCTCGGCCAGATCGACGACCTGCTGGCGCGGCGCGAGCAGGCCGCCGGCGGTCTGCAGGCCGCCGGGCCGACAGGCGGGGCGCTGGGGGCCGGGGCGCTGGGGGCCGGGGCGCTGGGGGCCGGGGCGCTGGGGGCAGGGGCGCTGGGGCGGGGGGTTCCGGGCGGGCACGGTCAAGCTCATGCTCGACGGCGTGTGCGAGACGTTCACCGCCGCTATGTCGGCGCCCTACCTGGACCGGGACGGCCATCCCGGCGACCACCAGGGGCGGCTGTTCCTCGAGCCGGAGGCGCTGGGCGAGATCACCCGGCGGCTGGCGGCGGAGGGATTCCAGCTCCACTTCCACGCCATCGGCGACCGGGCGGTCAGCACGGCCCTGAACGCGCTGGCGGCGCTGCCGGCCGGGCCGCGCCGGGCTGCCCGGCACCACCTGGCGCACCTGCAGTTCATCACTCCGGCGGACATGGGACGGTTCGCCGAGCTCGACGCGGTGGCCAATTTCCAGCCGCTCTGGGCGTGTGCGGAGGCGCAGATGGAGGAGCTGACCATCCCGTTCGTCGGCGCCGAGCGGGCCGCCTGGCAGTACCAGATCGGCTCGCTGGCCGCAGCGGGCACCCGGATCGCGTTCGGCAGCGACTGGCCGGTCTCCAGCGCGGACCCGCTGCAGGAGATTCACGTCGCGGTCAACCGGGTCCTGTCCGAACGCCTCGGCCGGCCAGGCGAACCGGAATGCGAGAACCCGTTCCTGCCCGATCAGGCCATCACCCTCGACGCCGCGATCGACGCGTTCACCGCCGGGGTCGCCTGGGTCAACCACGAGGAGGATATGGCCGGCCAGCTGCTCCCGGGCATGCGGGCCGACCTGGCCGTGCTCGACCAGGACCTGTACGCCATCCCGGCCCGCGACATCGGCAGCACCTCGGTCGTGATGACGGTCGCAGCCGGAACGGTAACGTTCGTCAACACACCCGAGATGGGGTAATCCCACTACTCTGACCAGAGCTTCTCGCGTCATGGGAGCCTGCGGAATGGCGCATTCCCTGGTGTGTCATTAAGGGTATTTGCCCTCATGGGTCGATATTCATCATCCCCCTGGGAAATGCCATCCATACGGTCGACGCCAGGCGGCCAGGCGCAGTACTCGCGCAGCCGTAAAGCGATTAAGTACGACTTAGCAGGATTTAGTCAGGGAAATTAGAATCTAGTAGTAAGTGACCTTGGCCTCTGCGCCTGACGGGAATAGCCACATAGCGTTGCAACTAGAGCGCAACGGGAGAAAGGGCGCTTACAACCACCGACAGTTTCCTCCAGGACATACGAACCAACGATGGCCTTGGCTGCGGATACGAGATTAACAGCTAGAACCAACCCTCCGCTTACAAAAGAGGCCGAGAATGAAGATTACCAAGGCCATGCTTCCGGCTGCCGCTATTGCCCTGGCCGCCGGATTGACCGCATGCGGCAGCACTCTCGCTCCAACCGGCGCACCCAGGTCTGTCGTTACCGTGACCGCCAAGCCGACGCCCGCAGTGACTAAGACCGTGACGCCTACCCCGACGCCCACGGTAACTAAGACCGTTGCCCCGGCCGCTCCCGCTCCCGTCACCCCCGCGCCGCAGTTGTTGAACGCCCAGGCCGTGGTAACCCAGTATTACGCCGACATCAACGCCGGCGACTACGCCGACGCCTGGAACCTCGGCGGCGACAACATCGGCGGGTCCGACTACAACGGCTGGGTCGCCGGGTATGACACCACCGCCAGCGTGTCGCTGAATAGTTGGTCCAACTTCAGCAGCAACCAGGTCACCGTCCAGCTCGTTGCCACTCAGGATAACGGCGCGGTCTACACCTACACCGGCACCTATACCGTCCAGGGCGGGGTCATCGTCTCCGCCAATATCGTCCAGAATTCCTAAACCACGCTTTATTCAGGAAAAGGCAAGACCCATGAATAAGAAGATCCTCGCCGGACTTGGAACGCTAGCTCTAATCGGCGGCCTAGCCGCGTGCGGCTCTGCCGCCGCCCCGGCCGCCGCCCCTGCCGCCCCCGCCGTGCGTGTCACGCAGACCGTTGCATCGACGCCGACCGTGACCAAGACCGTCGTTCCGACGCCGACGCCCACGGTGACCAAGACCGTGGTCACTCCGGTCTATGCCGCTCCCGCTCCCGCTGCTCCAGCGCTCACCAATTGCGGCGGGGACGTTTATGCGGGCGCAGACACGAGCTGCCCGTTCGCGCTGAACGTCGCAGCGGATTACACCGGCCTCGGGCCGGACTACGCCTACAGCCCCGTGACCGGGCTGGACTACACAATGAACTGTGTCGCAGGCGTCGAAACCGTGGTATGCACGGGCGGTGACAATGCTTACGTCCAGTGGCCCGCATCATAATTCCAGAATTAAACGAATTCGCCAGCAGGAGAAACGTCATGAGTACCCACGCAATCGTCCCCGAGACCCAGCGGACGCCGTCGGTGCCTGCACAGGGGAAGGTCAGGCCGTCGGTGGTCAGGAGCATCTTGCGGTTCTTGCGCGCCCAGTCCTCGATGGCCGGCGTCGACTGCTGGTTGCCCCGGCTGAGCCGGTCGAGCCGGTACGCCAGCACGGCATCGTACTGCGGCAGTTTCGCGGGCTCGCGTCCGCGTGCTTTTGTTCGCGGTGATGAGGGGTCGAGCCACGGATCGTTCTGAAGAAAGAGGCTTCTGGCTCGGGGCCGACGGGTGAACGGAGCGGAGGGGGAACGTGACCGGAGGGCAAAAAGGCGGGCGCGGCAAAGTTCGGGGGTGGCCGGGGCGTGACCAGCGGGCCGGGATGTGCTGTGCTAGTGACGTGACCAATGAACCTCCGGATCTGTTCAACGCGCTGCCAGAAAACTGGGCGTCCGACCAAGAGCTCCTGTCCGGCCTGCGGGTGGTCGACGACGACGAGCACGACGATCCCGTCCTGCAGTACGCAGATGGGCGGACGGTCGATACCTGGCGCGAGGACTATCCCTACGCCGAGAAAATGCCGCGGAGCGAGTACGAGTACGAGAAGCGCCCGCTTCAGATCGAGCTGGTCAAGCTGCAGAACTGGGTGAAGTCCACCGGGGAGCGCATCGTGCTCGTGTTCGAGGGCCGCGACGCGGCCGGCAAGGGCGGCACGATCAAGCGCTTCACCGAGCACCTCAACCCGCGCGGCGCGACGGTGGTAGCGCTGACGAAGCCGAGCGAGCGGGAACGGACCCAGTGGTACCTGCAGCGTTACGTGCCGCACCTGCCCGCGGGCCGGGAGATCGTGATGTTCGACCGGTCCTGGTACAACCGGGCCGGCGTCGAGCGGGTAATGGGCTTCTGCACCGATGACGAATACTGGGAGTTCATGCGGGAGGCGCCGGAGTTCGAGCAGATGCTGATCCACTCCGGGCTGCACCTGACGAAGTTCTGGTTCTCGGTGACGCCCGCCGAGCAGCGGACGCGGTTCATCATCCGGCGGATCGACCCGGTACGCCAGTGGAAGCTGAGCCCGATGGACATCGAGTCGCTGGACAAGTGGGACGCCTACACCGAGGCCAAGGAAGCGATGTTCCATTACACCGACACGGCCGAGGCGCCCTGGACGGTGATCAAGAGCAACGACAAGAAGCGCGCCCGGCTGGCGGCTATCCGGCACGTGCTTACGAAGTTCGACTACGAGGGCAAGAACGAAGAAGTCATCGGGGAACCGGACAAGAACATCATCGGGCCGCCGTCCGTGCTGTCTGAGCACAACCCGGATCGCGTCTTCCCCGGCCTGTAAAGGGCTTGCGTCGTGGCGTACGCGGAGCTCAGCTCGGTGCAGGAGCTACGGGAACTGCTCGGGGTGCCGTCCGGGCGCGCGGTGACGAAGGAACGAACCCGGCTGCACGCCAAGGATAGGGAATGGCTGGCAGCGTCGCCGTTCTGCGTGGTCGCGACGTCTGACGGTGCTGGCAACTGTGACGCCTCGCCCAAGGGCGACCCGGCCGGGCACCTCGTGTACGTGCTCGACGACACCACCGTTGCCATTGGTGAACGGCCGGGTAACCGGCGAGCTGACGGGTACCGCAATGTGCTGGCCAATCCGCACGCCGGGATCATCTCGATCGTTCCCGGCCGGAACGAGACGCTGCGGATCAACGGACGGGCGCGGGTGCTGCGGGATGCGCCGTTCTTCGAGGAGATGACGGTGCGCGGCCACCGGCCCGTGCTGGCACTGCTGATCGAGATCGACCAGATCTTCTTCCACTGCGCGAAGGCCTTCATGCGTTCGGAGCTGTGGCAGCCGCAGAGCTGGCGGCCCGAGGCGCTGCCCTCGCACGCCGCGCTGACCAAGGCGGTGCAGGAGACACCGGAGACGCTGGCGGAACTCGAGGCCTACTACGCTCCGGAAAACTACGCCAAGCAGCTCTACCGGCCGCGGGACTAGCTCTGGGGTGGCTGGCGCTGGTACCACGTTCCGTTCAGATAAAAATAGGGGGCGACGGCGGGGGCAGGGGTTTGCGGTGAGGAGGGCGGCGATGGGCGCCGAGCGGGACCGGGTGGCGGGGTTCGGGAAGCTCGAGAACGGGCTGCGGCAGGCCGGTGACTGGTACCGGTGGGGGCCGTACGTCAGCGAGCGGCAGTGGGGGACGGTCCGGGAGGACTACAGCGCCGGCGGCGACGCGTGGAACTACCTGCCGCATGATCATGCGCGGTCGCGCGCCTACCGGTGGGGCGAGGACGGACTGGCCGGGTTCTGTGACGTCGAGCAGCGGCTGTGCCTGGCCCTGGCGCTGTGGAACGGGCGCGACCCGATCCTGAAGGAGCGGGCCTTCGGGTTGACCGGCGAGCAGGGCAACCACGGCGAGGACGTCAAGGAGTACTGGTGGTACCTGGACGCCATCCCCAGCCACGCCTGGAACCGGTGGCGTTACCACTACCCGCAGGCCGCGTACCCCTACCAGGAGCTCATCGACGTGAACGCGGCACGGGACCGGACGCAGCCGGAGTACGAGCTGCTGGACACCGGGGTGTTCGGCGACGGGCGGTACTGGATCACCGAGGTGTGCTACGCCAAGGCGTCGCCCGACGACCTGCTGATGACGATCTCGGTGACCAACGCGGGACCGGACACTGCGACCCTGCACGTGCTGCCGACGGCCTGGTTTCGCAACACCTGGTCCTGGGGCGGCTCTAACGCTGCTGAGGCTCGGCCGGTGCTCGCGGCCGGGCCGGCGGGGGGGTGACGGTTTCCCACCCGTTCTGCGGCGAGCTGGAGCTGGTCGCCGGTCCCGGACCGGACGGGACGCCGCCGACCGCGCTGTTCTGCGAGAACGAGACGAACCTGGCGCGGCTGTACGGCGCGGCGCCGGTCACGCCGTACCCGAAGGACGGCATCAACGACCATGTGATCAGCGGGTCGCCCACCGTCAACCCCGAGGGCACCGGGACCAAGTGCGCCTTCTGGTACCGGGTCACGCTGGCCGGGGGCGCCTCGGCCGAGCTGCGGCTGCGGCTGCGGCCGACCGGAGCTTCGGGGGCTTCGGGGGCTTCGGGCTCGGAGTTCGACCAGGTGGTGGCGAGGCGGCGCGGCGAGGCCGACGAGTTCTACGACGAGCTGACGCCCCGGGACGCGAGCGCCGACGAGGCGATGGTCATGCGGCAGGCCTTCGCCGGGATGCTATGGAGCAAGCAGCTGTACTACTACGACGTGGCCCGCTGGCTGGACGGCGACCCGGCCCAGCCGGCCCCGCCGCCGGACCGGCTGAGCGGGCGGAACTCGCGCTGGCGCAACTTCGACGCCTTCGACATCATGTCGATGCCGGACAAGTGGGAGTACCCCTGGTTCGCCGCCTGGGACCTGGCCTTCCACTGCGTGACGCTGGCGCACGTGGACCCGGCGTTCGCCAAGTACCAGCAGATCTTGCTGTGCCGGGAGTGGTTCCAGCACCCGAGCGGGACGCTGCCCGCGTACGAGTGGAACTTCTCCGACGTCAATCCGCCGGTGCAGGCCTGGGCCGCGCTGGAGGTATTCGCGATCGACGAGGGCCGGGACACCGAGTTCCTCTCGCGGATCTTCGACAAGCTGCTGGTGAACTTCACCTGGTGGGTGAACCTGGAGGACGCCGGCGGCAAGAACGTGTACGAGGGCGGGTTCCTCGGCCTGGACAACATCGGCCCGCTGGACCGTTCGCACCTCCCGGTCGGCGGCACGCTGGAGCAGTCCGACGCCACCGGCTGGATGGGGTTCTACGCCATCGCGATGGGCCGCATCGCCACCGTGCTGGCCCAGACCGGGGAGCGTCCGGTCTCGGATCTCGTGCTCAAGTTCCTGGAGCACTTCGCCGCGATCCGCGACGCGCTGGCTAGCCAGGGCCTGTGGGACGACACCGACGGGTTCTACTACGACCGGCTGGTGACGCCGTCCGGGGATCAGGTGCCGATCAAGGTCCGGTCGATGGTGGGCATGATCCCGGCGCTGGCGGCCGCGGCCGTCACCGATTCCGACCGGCGGCAGGCGCTCATCCTGGGCAAGCACTTCGCCGACCTGCTCGGCCGCGAGGACCTGGTGGACGTCGATGCGATGCGCGAGCGCGGCGTGCTGCGCGAGATAGGCGGCAAGCAGCGGCTGCTGCTGTCCCTGGCCGGCCCGGACAAGCTGACCCGGCTGCTGAGCCGGCTGTTCGACGAGAGCGGGTTCCTGTCCCCGCACGGCCTGCGGGCCCTGTCGGCCTACCACCGCGATCATCCTTATGTCCTCGAGGTCGAGGGCGTCACGGCGAGCGTCGACTACGAGCCCGCCGAGTCCACCACGTCGCTGTTCGGCGGGAACTCGAACTGGCGCGGGCCGGTCTGGTTCCCGCTGAACTCCCTGGTCATCAACGCGCTGGACCGGTACTACCAGTTCTTCGGAGACGACTTCACCATCGAGTACCCGACCGGGTCCGGCAACCGGCTGACCCTGGACAAGGTGGGCGCCGACCTGCAGGACCGGCTCATCTCGATCTTCACCCGCGGCCCCGACGGCCGACGGCCTTGCTTCGGCGGTAATGAATTCCTGCAGTCCGATCCGGCGTGGCGGGACAATGTGGTATTCGGCGAGTACTTCAACGGCGACACCGCCGCGGCGCTCGGCGCCTCGCACCAGACCGGCTGGACCGGGTTGGTAGCCGACATCATCCGGAGGCGGTACGGCCTGGTCCGCTCGGTCGGCGAGGTCCTCACGCTCGTCACCCGGCAGAACCAGACCTGACCGCCGCCGGCCTGTCCCCCAGGCGGGCGCGGGGTGGCATCATCGAGGGGTGACCGATGATTACGACGCCATCATCGTCGGCACCGGAGCCGGCGGCGGAACGCTGGCCAACGTGCTCGCGCAGGCCGGCGGATTCTGCTGCTCGATCGCGGCGACTTCCTGCCCCGTGAGCTGGGCAACTGGGACTCGGAGCAGGTCTTCGTCGACGACCGGTACATCTCGCCCGACACGTGGTATGACGTCGGCGGGCGGGCCTTCCAGCCGCAGGTGCACTACTACGTGGGCGGCGCGACCAAGATGTACGGCGCCGCGCTATACCGGCTGCGCCCGGCGGATTTCGGCGAGATCCAGCACGCCGACGGGCTGTCCCCGGCCTGGCCGCTGGGCTACGACGACTTCGAGCCGTGGTACACCAAGGCCGAATGGCTCTACCAGGTGCACGGCGCGCACGGCGAGGATCCGACCGAGGGCCACTGGTCCCGGCAGTACCCGTGGCCGGCGGTCTCGCACGCGCCGCGGATCCAGCAGATCGCCGACTCGCTGGCCGCCGCCGGTTACCATCCGTTCCACGCGCCGTGCGGGGTCCTGTTCGATGAGGCCGACCGGCCGTTCAGTAACTGTATTCGCAGCAATACCTGCGACGGCTACCCGTGCCTGGTCCACGCCAAGTCGGACGCCGAGGTGATCGCGGTCCGGCCCGTGCTGGACCGGCCGAACGTGACCCTGCTGGTCAACGCCGAGGTGCAGCGACTGGAGACGGACGCTTCCGGTGCGACCGTGACCTCTGTGGTGGTGTCCCGCAACGGTGCTACGGAGACCTACAGCGGCGACATCGTGGTGATCTCGGCCGGAGCGGCCAACAGCGCGCGGATCCTGCTCCGCTCGGCGTCAGACAAGCACCCGAGTGGCCTGGCCAACGGATCGGACCAGATGGGCCGCAACTACATGTTCCACAACAGCAAGGCAGTAATAGCGCTGGACAAGGAGCCGAACCTTACTGTCTTCCAGAAGACGCTCGGGCTCAACGACTTCTACTTGGCCGGAGACGGCCGGGAGTGGCCGTTCGGCAATATCCAGATGATCGGGAAGTCGACCGCGGCGGCGATGCGCGGCGAGGAGCCGGCGCTGACCAAGCTCGCGCCGAATTTCACCCTGGAGGAGGTGGCCCGGCACGCCGTTGACTTCTGGCTGACCACCGAGGACATCCCCCGGCCGGAAAACCGGGTGACCGTCGACGGCGACGGGCAGGTCCACCTGGCCTACCGGTTCAGCAACGCGGCCGAGGCGTCGGCCCTGTACGGCGAGCTGAAGACGATCATGAACCACATCGGGATCGCCGCCCACCACGTGCTGGACAAGAACTTCTACATGCACGAGAGCATTCCGATCGCCGGCGTCGCGCACCAGGCTGGGACCTGCCGGTTCGGGGCCGACCCGGCTAACTCCGTGCTCGACGTGAACTGCAAGGCGCACGAGCTGGACAACCTGTACGTGGTCGACGCGAGTTTTATGCCCAGCATCGGCGCGGTCAACCCGGGCCTGACCATCATGGCCAACGCGATCCGGGTCGGCGAGCACCTGCTCGAGCGGACGGCCTAGGTGGCGACCGCGGCGCGTTACCCGGACATCGCCGATCACGGGCTGATCGGGGACCTGCAGACCGCCGCGCTGGTGGCCACCGACGGCACCGTGGACTGGTTCTGCTGCCCCCGCTTCGACTCGCCCAGTGTGTTCGCGTCGCTGCTGGACGCGGACCACGGCGGCTACTTCCGGGTCGGCCCGGACCGGGACGACTACGTGACCAAGCAGCTCTACGTGCCGGACACGGCGATCCTGATCACCACGGAGGAGGCCGCGGCCTTTACCGGATGGCTGCGGGACCGGGTCAGCGAGGCCTCCGGCGGCGACTTGGCGCCGCTGAAGATCATGTACCGGGTCGACGGCACGTCGGACCTGACCGAGCAGACGCTCGATCACTTCGAGGGCTGGCGCGGCTCGCGCCCGGTGCGGATCGGTAACGGCGCCGCCGACCAGCTGCAGCTCGACATCTACGGCGAGGCCATGGACGCCTTCCTGCTGGCGAACACGCGCGGCGTCGCCATCACGCACCAGGGCTGGATCAAGCTGGCCGACTTTATCGACTGGCTGTGCGAGCACTGGGACCAGCCCGACGACGGGATCTGGGAAACCCGCGGCGGCCGCCGGGACTTCACCTACGGCCGGTTCCAGACCTGGGTGGCGCTGGACCGGGCCATCCGGCTGGTGGACCAGCACGGCCGTCCCAGCCACCGGGACCGGTGGATAACCCAGCGCGACCTGGTTTACCAGCAGGTCTTCGAGCGCGGCTGTAACGCGAAGGCCGGCGGGTTCACCCAGTACTACGGCAGCGACGTGTTCGACTCCTCGCTCCTGCTCATGTCACTGCAGGAGATCGGGAGCACCGGCCAGCAGCTCGGCAACTTCCCCCAGGCGTTCAGCCACCTGGCCCTGATCAGCGCCGCGATCAACCTGGACTATCAGCTCGATCACGGCGTCGGGTCGCTCCCCTACGCGCCCCCCTGAACTCCGTCCGGGCGGTTCCGGCCAGCCGGCCGAGGCCGGACAGGGACTGGGCGGACAGGGACTGGGCGGACAGGGACTGGGCGGACAGGGACTGGGCGGTCAGCAGGGAGAGGGGAACGTGTCGAAGACCCCGCTGTGGAGCGGCTGACGCTGGCGCTGGCTCTGCCGCCAGGCGGCGATCCTGGCCCGGTTCTGGCAGGTCACCGAGCAGAACCGGCGCTGGCCTGCCGGTGAGACATCGATGAAAGCATCCGCGCAGCGCCGACCGGAGCAGACGCCGATGCGGCCGGGGTCGTGCTCGGCGAGCTGGTGGCGCAGGGTCAGGGCCGCGGCCGCGAGCAGGGCATCGCGGGCACTGGGTACCCGCCAGGCCGCGGCGGGGCGGTCGCCGGTGTCGGTGAGCTCCAGGGCGGGCGTGACCTCGGTCTGGGCGAGCAGCCCGGCTACCAGGGCGACCCGCTCGCCGAGGTCCGCGGCGGCGAACACGCGATGCAGCTGGTCGGCGACCTGCTGCAGCGCGGGGCCGGTCAGTGCGGTCGGCGGGCAGGCGCGGACCCCGGAGCCGGCCAGCAGCGCGGCCAGCAGGTCGGTGTCCGGATAGGGCACCTGCCCTTCCCCGGCCGCTGCCCGTGGCACCGAACCCCATTCGTTGACCAGCCAGACGAGGACATCGGGTGACATCGGCTCGACCAGCATGGCATCAGTGTAACGCTCTCTTTAAGGCTAGTACGTTCATCGGCGGACGATTGCTGGAGTAACGTGTAATTCATGTTGTTTGCGTTACTACGACTTTGGAGGCGGCGCGATGACGGAGCAAGGCCGGCGAGTGAGCATTCTCGGGGTGCCGAGCAGCGCGGGTTCGCATAACACCGGGCAGGAAAAGGCCCCGGCCGCGTGGCGCGCCGCCGGGCTGGCCGACGGGCTGCGCCAGGCCGGGCTGGACGTCGAGGACCGGGGGGACCTGCCCGCCGCGCCGTTCCGGCCGGTACCGCCGGTCAACGGGCTGCGGGACGTCGAGCGGGTCGTCGCCGTGGTCCAGCAGGTCGCGGCCGAGGTGACCGCGATCCGGGCCGACGGGCGGCTACCGCTGGTGCTCGGCGGTGACTGCACGATCACGCTCGGCGTGCTGGCCGCAGCCGCCGAGGCCGGGCTGGTGTACTTCGACGGCGACGCGGACCTCAGCACCCCGGAAAACAGCGAATCCGCGGTGGCCGACACGATGGGAATGACCCATCTGCTCGGCGGCGGCTCGCCCCGGCTGGCCGGTCTGGGCTCCCGATGCCCGCTGCTGCGACCGGAGCAGGTGGTGCTGTTCGGGTTCGACCCGGCCGAACTGGACACCAGCCAGTGGACCGAGCTGGTCAGCCGGCACCTGTACGCGACCCCGGCCCCGGCGGTGCGGGTCGATCCCGCCGGGCAGGCCCGGGCGGCTCGCGCGTACCTGGAGCGCCGGGTGGAGACATACCTGGTGCACTTGGACGTGGATGTGCTGCACACCGGGCTGTTCCCGCTGGCGAACTTCCCGCATTTCGCCGGGCTCACACTGAACCAGGTCAGCGCCGGGCTTGATGAGTTCACCGGCGGTGAGAAGTTCGGCGGGCTGGTCATCACCGAGGTGAATCCGGACCACGACCCGAGCGGTCAGTTCATCAGGACGCTGGCGCAGGTGGTGACGGGCGCGCTGGCCGAGGCTCGGCGGTTAGGCGCGCCGGGCCGGCGGCCCTGGCCGACTGCTCGGCCAGGGCGGTGATCAGTTCGGGATCGACTTGGCAGCTCACCGGCGGCCCGGTCAGTACGCGGCGGGCTGGTTGAAGATGACGACGAGGCTGACGATCTTGCCGTCGCGGACGCTGAAGTAGTTCGACAGGATGAGCTCCTCGGGCAGGTTGGTCCGGTCGAACTCGCCGTCGTAGGCGCCGCGGACGATGGTGTCGCCGTGGTGGTCGAGAACCTCGCGGACGTCGATCCTCACCTTGTCACCAACCATTTCCTTCTCGACCCAGCGGCGGATGGCCTCGAGGCCGGCGAACTCTCGGCGGGCGTCGTTGACGTAGGCGTCCGCGGCGAAGGTCGCCATGATGGCTTCGGTGTCCAGCGCGTTGACGGCGGCGATGTGGTCGGCGACGACGCCGGTCAGCTCGATCGTGTTCATGATGCGGGTTCCCCTCTTCGTTCTGGGCCTTCGGCGCCGATGCGCCATGCGGCCTGACATGACCGAGACTCCGGCCTGCACCGCGGGGAGGATCAAGACACCGGACGGGACTTTTTTCTCCCCCTGGGGGAGGTAGCAGACTGGGGTCATGGCTTCCTCGTTGCCGATCGGCGACTTCTCCCGGGCGACCCACATGAGCATCAAGACGCTGCGGCATTACCACCGGGTGGGATTGCTCGAGCCCGCGGACGTCGACCAGTTCACCGGCCACCGCCGCTACACCACGCAGCAGATCCCTACCGCGCAGGTCATCCGGCGATTCCGGGACCTGGACATGCCGATCGAGGAGATCCGGCGCATCCTTACCGCGCCCGACGTACCGAGCCGCAATGAGCTGATCGCCGCCCACCTGGGCCGGCTAGAGGAGGGCCTGGCACGCACCCAGACCGCAGTCGCCTCGCTGCGGAACCTGCTCGACCACCCGCAGGGCCCGGCCCGAACCGACATCAGTCATCGCAGCGTCGCCGGGACCCGAGCGGCCGCCATCACCGCCGTGATCGACATCGACGATGCCGGCCCCTGGTACCAGGGCGCGCTCGGCGAACTTCAAGCGACCATCAACGCGCAAGGGCTGACGGCCGACAGCGCACCCGGCGGCGTCTACGCTGCGGACCTGTTCACCAACGAGCGCGGCCAAGCCACCGTCTTCATCCCCTGCACCGGCCAGATCCGTCCGGTCGGCCGCGTCGAAGGCGTCGAGATGCCGCCCGCCGAGCTCGCGATCATCGTCCACCACGGCCCGCACGACGACATCGACCGCGCCTACGGCGCGCTCGGCACCCATGTGACGCGGCACGCGCTCGCGGTCGAGGGACCCATCCGCGAGTACTACCTGTGCGGCCGCCATGACACACCCGACGAATCAGCCTGGCGGACCGAAATCGGATGGCCGATCTTCCAGACCAGCAGCAAATAGCCGCTGCTCAGCGAGGACACGATCAAAGAGGCCACGCCGACGTGCTGGGCACTGAGTCATATTGGGTAGCGCGTCGGCTCGGTGACGTACTGGCGGCCGGACGGGGCGGTCCACCGGAATGTGCCCGGGGTGATCTGCTCCACTTTCCACCGGGGATCTTGCTTGAGCCGGTGCTCGTGCCTGCACTTAGGACCCGTATTACACAAGCACGTTCGGCCCCCAGCCTCGTATGGGATGTTATGTTCGAAGTCACACTGGCGAGACGGTCTCCGGCAGGTCGGCCCGGTACAGGTGGCATGCCGGATCTGGGCCAGGTGCCGCAGCTTGACCCCCGGATCATGACCCCGGGCCTCGAACCGGTGATCACAGGTATCCAGGGCGATCGGGTCGAGCGCGATCAGCAGGTCCGCCCGCCCCGGGATCCCGGTGGACAGCCGCCAGGCCCCGTAACCGCCGGGCGGCCCGTCCGCACCGGACGCAGTGAACGTGAACTTCGGCTCGGGACCGGCGCCGGGCCCGGCGGGCGGATCATGGCCGGCGGGCGGGTCGTGGCCGGCGGGCGGGTCGTGGCCGCGGGACGGACGCGGTTCAGGCGGCCTAGCGGTGCGGCTGCGGTTTTGGGGTTCGGGGCGGGCGCAGCCGTGGCCGATGGCGTGTCCCTGCTCGTCGGTGACCGTGACGCAGTACGTGGTCCGGGGGTTCCGGGCGGCCGCGCCGGCCAGGTCACGGGCCAGGGCCGGGTCAACGGGGCCGAGGCCGGAGAGCTCGCCTGGCCGGCCGGCCAGGCCCAGCAAGGTGGCCAGCGTGACGGTGAGGTTGATGCAGCCGGTGAACCCGGCCGGGATCACGCCCGGCACCGGCGGTATCCAGGTCCCGCCGGGATCCGCCGAACCCGGACCGCCGTCACCGGGACCGCCGTCGCGCGGGTCGTCTGGCGCCTGGCGGCCGACACTGTCCTGCCCGCCCTCGGTACCGCCGGCACCGCCGGTAGCTGCCGGGGGCGCAGGCTGGGCGAGGAGCCTGGAGTCCCGGCCGAGCATGATGTCCATGTAGGCCAGGGCCCGGAGCTGATCCATATCACCCTCCAGGCCCGCTTTCCTCAGCTCCGTCGCCCACCACGAAATCCTCTGGTCCGCGGCCAGCACGTCGGCCGGGGGCAGCTCACGGCCCATCAGCGCGGCGTTCCCGGAGTCCTCCAGCCACCGCTGCACCCGGGCGTTCCGCGCTGCCTGCTCCCGCCGCTTGCGGGCCTTCTCCGGCGCGACCTGGATCACCGCGCTGGCCACCGCGGACCGCAGCCCGGCCGGGGTCAGCCGCCCGGCCCGGCCCAGCACCAGCGTCTCCACCGCCCGGGCCTCCGCCGGGGTCAGGTTCGCGGTGCCGCGGGCCAGGATCTCCACCTTCGCCAGCCGCAGCACCCCGGACCGGAACGCCGCCTTCGTACCGGGCAGCTTGGTCTCCAGGTCATGCGCCAGCTCCAGGATGCCGGTGGCAGCCTGACGGGTCTCGGCCAGCGCATCCCCCAGCTCCGCGACCGTGAACTCATGCCAGGCCGCGGGCATCTGCGCCGGGCCTTCCAGTTCGCAGCCGTCGTCGGGGCTGCGGCGGATCAGCTCGGCGACGGCGGCGTGCTTGAGCGCGCACGCGGCGGCCTCGGCCCGGTCCAGCCCGCAGATCAGCCCGGTCAGCTCGTCATCGGTCGCACCGGCGAACCGGGCGTCGTCCCCGGCGGCGTGCTCGGCATGGCCGAACACCACCGGGCCGCCGGGCGCGGTATCCATCAGCTGCCCCGTCGCGAACGCGCCGACCGGCCCGGGTGAGTCGCCGGGGACCCGCCCCGCCGACCCGGGCTGCTCCGGACCACGGCGCTTCCCCTTCGGGACACGGACGGCCCGGGGAGCGCGGGACTCCTCGGGGACACGGGACCCCCGCCCGGCCCGGAACCCCCGGCCGGCACCGGTCCCCTTAGCGGTGCGGGACCGCGACCTGGCCGGGCCCGGCCGCGCGGGGCCATCCGGGCCGGGACCGCTCTCCGGATCCTCGTCCTCGGGGTCGACCGTGGACAGCCAGTCCAGCCACTCGTCGTCGGTCAGCCAGTCGTGACCAGAGGGAGGCAGCTCCCGCTCGTCGCCGCCGGGGGATCCATCTGGGGCGCCTCCGGCGTCACTCTGAGCGCCGTCGTCCGGGGTGCGGCCGGGCTCGCCAGGGCCCCGGGCGGGGTCATCGTCCCGCCCGGGGCCTGGGGAGACCGGTCCTGAGGTCACGAACCACCGTCCGTTCGGAAGTAAGGGGCTGAAATTTGACCTTCGCCTTATTATAGAACATAATAGCGAAGTAGACTTATCTTCGCAACCTTATTCGGAATAGGTTGCGAGTGCGTGCGTCAGTGACAGCAGCCCGGCAGCCGCCGTTACCGGCGGCGCCCCGGGCTGGCCTGGCGCAGGCGCCACCAGGTCAGCCCCACGAGAACCGCGGTGAGCGCCAGTTGGATCGCCATGTCCAGGAGCCAGACCTGCGGACTGTGCCGCCACAGCGGATCCGGCGTGTTGCCCGGAGGCGGCGGCGTGACCTGGTTCAGGTTCACGGTAGACGCCGCGGCACCGAAGCCCCACCGCGACGGCGAGAGCCAGGAGAGCTGTCCCAGGCCCGCTATGCCGTTGAGCCGGAAGACTGCGCCGCTCAGCACGACCTCGGCCAGGACCGTCACCACCAGCAGCGGCATCGTCTTGTCCGAGGAATTGACCACCGCCGAGATCAGCAGCCCGGCTGTCATCGACGCGACCGCGAGCACGGCTACCGCCAGCATGAGTTCTACCAGCGGAGCGTCCGTCAGGACGGCTCCGTGCGGCGGCAGCGGCCGCCCGGCCAAGCCGATCAGCACGAGCACCACCGCCTGCACCGCGCTGATCAGGCCGAGGACGATGAACTTGGACGCCAGGTAGGCACCGGGCGATAGCCCGGCCGCTCGTTCCCGGTTATAGATCGGCCGTTCCTTGACCAGTTCCCTGACGCCGTTGGCCACACCGATCAGGCATGCGCCCATGACCAGAATCAGCAGGACCTGGATCGCGTTGCCGTTACTCGTCCCGGTCAGCCCGCCGGGGTCCGGAATCGCCCTGACCAGGCCACCGAGAATGATCGGCAGCAGGGCGAGCACGGCCACGTAGTTGCGGTCCGAGGCGATGACCGCCAGATACCGCCGAACGAGGGTGGACAGTTGCGCGAGCCGATTCTGGGCCTTCGGCGGGGGCGGGACCGCCCGCACGACCGCCGACGGGTGTTCGGCTGCCGATGCCGCCGTCGTGTAGCGGGCGAAGTACGCCGAGCGCCGGTACTCCCCCGCCCAGTCCCGATCTGGTTCGGCCTCGAACGCCCGGAATACTTGCGCCCAGCCTGGCTGGCCGAAATGGTGCAGCCCATCGGCGGGAGACCCGAAATAGGCGACCTTTCCGCCCGGCACGAGTACGAGCAGCCGATCGCAGACGTTGAGGTTCGCGACGCTATGCGTCACCACGATAACCGTCCGCCCGTCACGGGCCAGGCCGGACATCATCTCCATCACCGACATGTCCAGGCCCGGGTCCAAACCGGACGTGGGCTCGTCCAGGAACAGCAACGAAGGCTTCGTCAGCAGCTCAAGAGCCACGTTGACGCGCTTTTGCTGGCCGCCGGACAGAGACGACGTGCGCGTATCGGCGTGCGCCGTCAGCGACAACTCGCCGAGCACCTCACCGATCCTTCGCGTCCGCTCGGCCGGGGTGGTGTCGCGCGGGAACCGGAGTTCGGCCGCATACCCCAGCGCACGATGCGCGGACAGCTGCGTGTGCAGGATGTTCTCCTGGGGCACCAGGCCGATCCGGTGCCGCAGTTCGGCGTAGTTGGCGTAAAGATCGCGTTCGTCATAGAAGACCGAGCCAGCGGTCGCTGGCCGCATCCCGGTCAGCGCGCCGAGCAGAGTCGACTTGCCGGCGCCGCTGGGCCCGATCACGCCCAGCAGGCACCGTTCGCCAAGCGGGAAGGTGACATCGTCCAGCAGCACCTTGCCGTTCGGCAGCGTGACGGTGAGTCCGCGGGCGTCGAGTGAGATATCACCGCCGTCGACGAACTCTTGCAGTTCGTCCCCGACCAAGTGGAAGGTGGCAGGGCCGATGCCGATCACGTCGGCGCCGGTCACCGTGGCCTTGGTGATTCGCTGGCCGTTCAGGAACGTGCCGTTGTGGCTGCCCAGGTCGGCGATCTCGTACTCGCCTCCGGGCAACCTGCGCAGCTCCGCGTGGCGGCGTGACACGCCCAGATCCGCCACGACCATGCCGTTATCGGCGGAGCGGCCGATCCGCAGCACCTGGGCCGGCAGCGGCATGATCGCGCTCGGGAACCGGTCGCCCCCCGCCCGCGGGGCAGACCAGCGGGCCGTAGCGGAAGGTTGCGCCGACGCGCCGCGGTCCGGCGGTTCCGTGATCGAGCAGGAGACGATCGGGCCCGCGTCCGGGTGGCCAAGCCGGACCTGGCAGGAATCCGTGATCTCGACACGCCGCACTCGCTCCCCGGCGGCGAATGTCCCGTTGGTGCTGTTGGTGTCCAGAAGCAGCCACCGGCCGTCGGCAATCCGCAAGACCGCGTGCCGCCAGGAAACCAATGGCTCATCCACCACGATGTCAGCCTTCGGATCACGGCCGATCCAGTAGGCGGGTCCCGCCTGCAGCGTCTGCCCGGAACCCTGCGCTCGCACGGCAAGCGGCGGGGCGGCCCGCTGGGAGACACCGCGGGAGGCGTCACTGGAAAGAGCGTCCTCGGCGGTCATCTTCTCCCCCTCTTATCGGTCCACGTTGCGCTGGTCAGACCACGGGCTCGTGGCACGTTCTCTATTGTCATCCGCTCAGACTCACCGTTACTAGGTCCCTGTCGATCGGTTGGCGAGGCTGGTCATCGATCACCTGTGCCAGCCAGGGCCAGCATGCGATAGAGGGACTCCCACTCGTCCAGCCAGCGCTGTCGTTCATGGCCGCTGATGATCCGCAGGCTGGCCGCGGACATCGCGGCCCGCAAGCACGGGTCCGAACACAGCTGATCCAGGTAGGCCGCGACCTCGGCGGCATGCCCGGCACGGGCCAAGAACCCGTTGTGCCCGTGGCGGACCAGTTCCCCGAGGGCGTAGGCGTCCACGGCCACCACGGGCAGGCCGGTCGCCATCGCTTCCATCGTGGTGAGGCTCTGCAACTCCGCCTCGGACGCGATAGCGAAGACGTCGGCCAGCCGGTAAAGGCCGGGAAGATCGGATCCGGGGACGAAACCAAGGAACCGCACCTTCCCGGCGAGGCCGAGCCGCTGCGCGTGCGACCGCAACCTGGCCTCGTCCGGCCCGACGCCGGCGATGGCGATCCGCGCATCAGGTCCCAGCCTGGCCACCGCATCCAGCAGGACATCCGTGCGCTTCTCGGGGCTGAGCCTGCCGACCGACAGGATCAGCGGTTGGCCGGCTGGCAGCCCGTAGCGATGCCGGATCCGGACATCGGCCAGGCCCGGCGAGTACGCGTCCAGGTCGACTCCGTTCGACAGGACCCCGGACGGCACGCGCAGCCCTCGCTCGCGCAGCAACCCCAGCGCAGTCGCGGTGGGCGCGGTGACATAGCTGCATTTGTTCGAGAACCCGACGACGTGACGATAGAACAGGGCGTCAAGGGCTCGTGCTCGCCGACCCGTGGATGCGCGAACGTTGGCCGGCAGGTAGTGGTTCGTGTACACCACCGGAACGCGCCGCCGGCCCGCCCCGATCCGCGCCATGACCCCGAGCGTCACCGGGGAATGAATGTGGGCCACGTCGGACGCGAACGAGGCGATCAGCTTGCCTGCCGTAGCGGCCGGAAGGCAGCCCAACCGCATACCTTCGTACCACGGCCAGCGCACTGAGCCCCGGTACATGACGCACACTTGCTCGGCGATGGCGCGTCGGCCACGCCAGCCCGGGCTAGGCACGACCAGCGCTACTTCGTGCCCGCGCTCGGCCAGGCCCCGCGCAAGTTCCCTGGTTACCGTCGGAACACCGCCGACCATGGATTCGTACTGGTCAGTGACCACCATGATGCGCATTTTCCCTCCAGGAAACGAGTCGCTTGCGCCGTGATCATCGGCGCGTCCGGTGCACGTAAAGCCACACCGCCAGCGGCGCCATCACGGCGAGCAAGGTCAGTGACCATAGCGCCGACGCCAGCTCGGGGTGCTGCATCGGCCAGGCGTGGATCGCGGCGGCCGGATTCGGATTCCCGAGCAGCTGGCGGCAGGCGGCAGCGAGCACGCTCACGGGATTCCAGTCCGCGACGGAACGCAGGCCGGCCGGCAGGCTGGTCGTGGATATGAAGGCGTTGGAGGTGAGCGACAGCGGCACGATGACGGTCAGTCCCACGGCCTGAGCCGATTCCGGTCCCCGGGCGAGTATGCCGACGCATGCTCCAGCCCACGCGGCGGAGTAAGCGAAGAGCAGCGCGAGCACAAGTGCGAGGAGGATGTCAGCGAGACCGGCGTGAATTCGCCAGCCCACGGCCAGCCCGGCCACCACGGTTACCGTGGCCCCGACCAGGGTCGTGATGAGATCGGCGAAGGTACGTCCGACCATGACGGTCGCACGCGACATCGGCAGCGAACGGAAACGGTCGATGAGGCCGGTGGACAGGTCGACGGCGAGCCCTATGGCCGCCCCCTGGGCGGTGCCTCCCATGTTCACCGCGAAGATGCCGGCGATGAGGTAATCACGGTAGCTCTCATGCCCGGGGAGGATGATGGCGCCGCCGAATACGTAGCTGAACAGGAGAACAAAGACCAGCGGCAGAACGGTGACGTTCAGCAGCTGCTCCGGGGTGGTGGCAATCCGCGCTAGCGTGCGCCAGGTCAGTACCCGCACGTCGCTGAGCGCCCAGCGCAGGCGATCCATCCAGCCCTGGTCGGCCGCCTCCGGAGCCGACCAGGCCAAAACGGGCTCGGCCAGGCCGCGGTCATACAACTCAGGCGGGAGGCTAACTACGGCACTCATGCCGCCACCGGCCGGGTCAGCGAGGCAAAGACGTCATCGAGAGTAGGCTGCTGGACGGCGATGTCGTCGACGTCGATCCCCGCCTCGTCGAGCATCCGGACGATCTCGGTGACCAGCCCTGGTCGCTGGACGACTGGAATCTCCAGCCCGTGGTGCCCGGCCAGCCGCCGGACCGGACCCGCCGCGTAGCCGGAGATCTCCTCCGCCACGCGGGTCAGCGAGGCGGTGGCGGGGACCGTCAGCCGCAGGTGAGAGGTTCCGGCCCGGGCTTTGAGCTCGGCCGGACTTCCCTCGGCGGTGACGCGTCCGCCGCCAATGACGCAGACCCGGTCGGCCAGGCGGTCGGCCTCGTCAAGGTACTGGGTGGTGAGCAGCAGCGTGGTGCCCGCACCAACGAGTTCGGTAATGAGGCCCCACAGGGTCAGCCTGCCCTGCGGATCGAGTCCCGTCGTCGGCTCGTCAAGGAACAGGACGCTGGGCTGACCGAGGAGGCTCGCAGCCAGGTCAAGGCGGCGCCGCATGCCGCCCGAGTAGGTACGGACGGGCCGGTCAGCGGCGCGCTCCAAATCCAATGCGGCTAGCAGGCCGGCGGCTCGGTGCTTGGCTTCCCGCCGGACGAGGCGGCTCAGCCGACCGATCATGACCAGATTGGCGCGGCCGGTCAGGCACTCGTCCACGGAAACGTACTGCCCAGACATGCCGATGCGCCGGCGCACAGCGGCGCCAGCTGCGACGACATCATGACCCGCGACGCTAGCCCAGCCGGCGTCGGGACGCAGCAGCGTACTGAGCACTCGCACCGCTGTCGTTTTGCCCGCCCCGTTGGGCCCGAGCAAGCACATAGTGGTTCCGGCGGGGACAGTCAGATCCAAGCCGGCCAGAGCCCGGGTGGAGCCAAACGACTTGACCAGGCCACGGGCTTCGATCATCACGGGTGTAGGCATGACTGTTCCCTAACGCAACAGATGAGTAGCCCGCCGCGGGCCGCGGCCGGGTCGATGACGGAACTGGGCTGGTAACGCAGGTCCGAGTCGGGCGCCCGGCGGCCACGGCGGACAGCAGGCGGCCCAGAGCTGAGGCTCCGTGTTCCCAGCCAGCGGCCGCTGCGACGGCGCTACCAGCGCCAGTCAGCCGACCGGACAACGCCGCGTCGGAGAGCACCGCCGTGACGGCCGACGCCCAGCCGGCCACGTCACGTGGCGGTACCATCACGGCCGCCGACCCCGCCACCTCGGCCAGCACCTCGATATCGCTCATCACCACGGGCACGCCAGCCGCCATGGCTTCGAGCACCGGGATGCCGTACCCCTCGGCGAGGGAGGGAAAAGCGAACACCGACGCCGCCCGGTAAACGGCGGGCAGCCACTCTTCGGCCACCTCCGGCACCAGCTTCACCCTGGACTCCAGCCCTAGCTCGGCGATCAGGCCGGGCAGCGGGTCACGGAAGTTCGGGTCGAAATAGCCGACGATGACGAGCCCGACGTCACCAGGGACAGCGGCCAGCGCCCGCGCCAGGACCTCGTGATTCTTGTGCGGGCGGTGCGCGCCGACAGCGAGGATGAACCTCTCGGGCAGCTGGTAGCGAGCTCGCGCCGCGGCCACCGCGGTCGCGGTCACCGGCCCGAACTGCCGGACGTCGACTCCGTTCGGTATCAGCGTGGGGTTCGGCGCAGCGGGATAGTGACGGCGGATCTCGGCCAGGCTGGCCCGGCTGGGCGCCGTCATCGCGGCCGCCCGCCGGAGCGCCATCCCGGTTACCGTTCTCATCGCCGCCTGACGGAGCCGGTTGCCTGCGAAGCCCACATCGCTCTCGATCGTGCAGTCATGAAGCGTCACCACGAACGGGCACGGCCGGACGAGCGGAGTGAACGTCGGGTACGGGACGTACAAGACGGCCGCATCGACCGCGCGGATCAGCCTGGCGAGCTCCCAGCACCGGTGTTGCGCGAATACCGTGACGTCGGTGCCGATCAAGTCCACGTAGGCCGGCAGCTCAGCGAGCGGAAAGATCTGCTCATGACGGGGATTGACGAGCACCCGCAGCGTCAGGCCGTCGTCCGGCTCGCTCATGTGCCCGACCAGCTTCATCACCGACCGGGCGAGCCCGTGAGCACCAGGCAGTGCATTCACCCGCGCGTCGATGAGGATCGTACGATGACCACCCGCCATGTGCCCCACCCCGGGCCTGATCCTAGCCTCTTCGCACCCGTTTGTACCTGGGCGTTCGCTCACGCGGCCGGGCGGGCCCGCCAGCGACTGGGCCGGGCACCCCGGCCAGCAGGGCCAGCAGGCTGGCGATCTCAGCCGCCGCCTCGGGCCGGCTGAGGCTGGCTGAGGCGGCCCGCATAGCGGCGAGCGCGGCCGGATCACGGCGCAGCCGGTCGACCTCGGCGACCAGGTCGCGCAGCCGCGGGGCGTACCGCCCTGCCCCCGCGCTGACCACCATGTCCGCGTTGCCATCCTCGTTGCCCGGGACGCAGGAGGTGAGCACCAGGGGCGCGGCACAGCAGGTGGCCTCGGCGATCGTGCTCGGCCCCGCCTTGCCCACGACCACGTTGGCGCAGCGTAGCCAGTCCGCCATGTTGCTGACGAACCCGCGCACGACCAGGCGCCCGTCCGCCCGTGCCGCCAGGCTGGCCAGCCTGCGCTGGAGCAAGCGGTTGCGGCCGCAGATGACGGCCACCTCCACGTCGTCCAGGTGGTGCAGGACCGCGGCGGCGCGCCGGTAGAGGCCGCCGGAACCCTCGGCCCCGCCGGTCAGCACGACCAGGAACGGGCGGCCCGCCAGGCCCAGTGACCGCCGCAGGGCCAGCCGCTCTACCTCCACCGCGGGTGCGGAGGCGAACTCGGCGGCGACCGGCAGCCCGATCTCCAGGTAGCGTCCCTCGGGCATGCCGTCCTCTGCGCAGGACCGGGCGACCTGCGCCGAGGGCGCGATGATGCGGTCAACCGCGGGGTCACGCCAGGCCAGGTGCGCGGAGGCCAGGTCGGTGATGACGGTGACCACTGGCGCGCCGGGGACAGTGCGGTCCCGGGCGCGCACGGCGGGCCCCGCGGTGAACCCGTGGAAGGCAGCGATCACCACCGGGCGGTGGGCCGCCACCGCCTGCGCGACACTACGGTTCACCGGCCGGAACAGCGTCTGCTGGTACCAGCGGAGGACGCGCGCTGAGCTGAAACCGCGGAAGAGCAGGCCCCACAGCCACGGGGTCAGCCGGATGCCGGGACCGTACAGGGCGGTCTGCCAGCGCAGCATCAGGGGAGCACCCGGGCCGCGCAGCGCGTCGTGAATGACGGGCGCGAAGCGTCCCGGGTAAGTGCGGCCGAGCGCCTGGGCGACCGCCTGGGCCGCGCTCCGGTGGCCGCCCCCCGTGTCGCCGATCAGGAAGAGCAATGGCAGCGGTGCCTCGCCCGGGCTGTGCCGGGCCGAGTCCTTCCTGCTGGGCACCGGACGTTCCTCCGGGATGGTCATGCGGAGCGAGCGAACACGTCAGCCAGCCGGTACAGGCCGGGGAGGTCCGCACCGGGAACGAAGCCCAGGAAGCTGCGCGGTCACAAACAGTGTTCCCTCCTGATAGCACCCGACCGCCATCAGCGCAGCTGGGGGCAGGCACCGAGGGTCAGGACGCTTTGCGGCCCCAATACTAGCTTCGGGCGGATGGGCACGGGTGGATAGGCACGGGACTGCTCAGCCTGGCTCGCTGGCTGCGGCGCCGGCTGCGGCCAGCTTGCGGATCAGCTCGGCCACGACGTCCGGAGCCTCCAGCGGGGTCACGTGTCCGATGCCGGGCAGTTCGGTGACCCCCTCGCAGCGCGGCAGCAGCCGGGCGATCCGGCTGGCCTGGGCCGGCGGCGTGAGCCGGTCGGCGGTGCCCACCAGCACGTGCGTGGGCACGTCCAGGGCGCTCGCGCCGACCGTGACGTCCAGGCTGGCCAGGATGCGCCCCCAGGAGCCGCGGGCCCGGCGATCACAGGCCTGGATGATGGCCGCGTTGACGGCTCCTACCTCGGCGGGCGCGTCCGGGCCGAGGGTGAGATAACTGAGCAGCATCCGGCTGAGGCGGCTGACCAGGCCCGGGCCCAGCGGGACCGCCGATCGCAGCAGCCAGTTCTGCAACGCCACCAATGGTCGGATGGAGCCGGTGAACGGCAGGTAGAACCCCTCGGCGAAGAGGTTAGACGCGCCCGTGGAAGCTAGCAGGGCGCCGCTGGTGCGGCTGAGCACCCGGTCCTGCAGGGCGACGGCCATGACCACCATCCCGCCCATGCTGTGCCCGGCCAGCACGGCCTTCTGTCCGGGTCGCAGCGCCCAGTCCAGGACCGCTGCCAGGTCGCTGGCCAGCGCCTCGATACTGCATCCGGCACCTCCGGGGGTGTCGCTGGCGCCGTGCCCACGCTGATCGTAGGCGACCACCCGGATCTCATCGCGCAGGGCCCGGATAACCGGCGCCCAGCTGAGGATCGAGCAGGTCCATCCGTGCAGCAGCACCACGGTCGGGGTGGCGGGGTGCTGCGGCCCGTGAAGCTCAACGTTCAGCTGGATGCCATCGGCGGAGGTGATCCACCGCTGCTGGACGGGCTCCGGCGGCTTGAGCGATTCCTGGAGCGACTCCGGCGACACGCTCATCTCATCGCCTCGGCGGGCAGGCTATCGCGAAAATGGCTCGCCCGGTGTTTAGGACCGCGATCGTGGCGTCCCGGTCAGCTGGGGATAGTTCCATGTCTCGGCTCGAAGGGTTCTTCCGTGCACGGCCGTCGCAGGCCCGCTCAACTAGGGCGATGCCGTCCGCATCGGGGGGTGATCCTAATTTAGCAATAATCGAATAAAATTACTGGTGTTGCGAGGGAATGGCAGGGGCGCGGGATGGCCAGGTGGGCTCGGCTGCGTTATCGTCCACACATGCCAGGGATCGTGATCATCGGGGCCGGATTCGGCGGGATCGGGATGGCTATCGCCCTGAAGAGGGCCGGCTTTGGTGACTTCGTGGTGCTGGAGAAGAGCGACGACCTGGGCGGGACCTGGCACCACAACCAGTACCCGGGGTGCGCCTGCGACGTGCCGTCCCCGCTGTATTCCTACTCCTTCGAGCTGAACCCGTCCTGGAGCCGGGTCTTCGCGCCGCAGCAGGAAATCTGGGACTACCTGCGGATGTGCGCTCGCAAGTACGGCGTGGAAGAGCACATCCGCTACGGCCGCACGGTCGAGCAGATGGACTGGGACGAGGGCACCCGGCGGTGGGACATCGCGACCAGCGCAAGCGCCGGGGAGGGGCAGCCGGAAAACTACCGAGCGCGGGCGGTGGTGTCCGCGGCGGGCGCGCTGCACCTTCCGTCGTATCCGGACATCCCGGGGGCGGGGCGGTTCGGCGGGGCGTCGTTCCACTCGGCACAGTGGGATAAGTCGGCCGACCTGGCAGGCAAGCGGGTCGCGGTGATCGGGACCGGCGCGTCGGCGATCCAGTTCATCCCCGAGATCGCCGGGCAGGCCGGGCACATCGACGTGTTCCAGCGCACGCCGCCGTGGGTGCATCCCCGGCCGGACGTTCCGATCCCGGCCCGGGTGCGCGAGGTGTTCCAGGCCTACCCGGTGACGGCGCGCATGTCTCGCGACGCCATCTACCTGCTGATGGAGGCCAGGGCGCTCGGCTTCGCGGTGCACCCGAAGCTGATGGCGCCGTTGCAGCAGATGGGCAGGCGGCACATCGAGCGGCAGATCGCCGACCCCAGGCTGCGCGCGGCCGTCACGCCGGACTACACCATCGGCTGCAAGCGGATCTTGCTGTCCTCCGATTACTATCCGGCGCTGCAGCGGCCGAACGTCGACCTGGTCACCGACGACATCACGGAAATCAGCCAAACCGCGGTCATCACCGCGGACGGCGCGGCACACGAGGCCGACGTGATCATCTACGGCACCGGCTTCAAGGTCATCGAATCCGTCGCCTCGCTCAACGTGGCCGGCCGTGACGGCCGCAAGCTCACGCCGGACACGCTCGAGGCCTACCAGGGCATCACCCTGGCCGGGTTCCCGAACTTCTTCATGCTGCTCGGCCCGAACACCGGGCTCGGGCACACCTCGGTCGTGTTCATGATCGAGAGCCAGATCCACCACATCATGAGCTGCCTCCGGAGGCTGGCCCGGGACCAGGCCGACACGATCGAGGTGCGCGAGCCCGTGCAGCGGCACTACAACAGCGGACTGCAGCGACGGCTGCGGCGCGCGGTGTGGAGCGAAGGCGGATGCCGCAGCTGGTACCTCGACGCCGACGGCATCAACCGGACCCTATGGCCGGGCTTCACCTTCGAGTACTGGGCCCGCACCCGCCGGGCTCGCCGGTCTGCCTACACCGTCACTCCGGCTTCCGTGCCGGTCGCGGCGCGCCGTGAGCCGTGAGCTGGTGACGCCGGGCACGGGCTGGCCGCCGGGTGCGGATGGCTTCAGGTGGCGGTGGGCCAGGTGTGGACCGGCTCGTTGGTGTGCATGTGCTCGATGTAGCGCTGGGTCATCTGCCGCAGCGCCTCGGGGCGGTCAACGCCGCTGCGCCGGGTGATCTCCGCCACCGTGGCGATCTGCCAGGCGGCGCCGGTCTGGCCGGTCAGGCAGCGCTGCTCGATGATGCCAAGCAACCGGTCGGCGTCGACCTGGTTGACGCCCCAGCGGTCGAGACCCTGGCGAGCCAGCGGCAGCAGCCGGCGCAGGATCAGCTCGGCCACCGGGGTGTCACCGACGCCGGGCCAGTAGAGGTGCGCGTCCAGGCCGTGACGCGCGGCCTCGTGCAGGTTCTCCGCGGCGGTCGTGAAGGACATCTGGGTCCAGATCGGACGCTGCGCCTCGGTCAGGGCTCGCACTAGCCCGTAGTAGAACGCCGCGTTCGCCGCGGTGTCGGCGATAGTGGGGCCAGCCGGCAGGACGCGGTTCTCCACCCGGAGGTGCGGAATGCCGTCGACCACCGCGTAAACCGGGCGGTTCCAGCGGTAGATTGTCCCGTTGTGCAGGCTCATCTCGGCTAGCTGCGGGCAGGCACCGCGGTCAAGGACCGTGACCGGATCCTCGTCCTCGGAGATCGGCAGCAGCGCCGGAAAGTACCTGATGTTCTCCTCGAAAAGGTCGAACACCGAGGTGATCCAGCGCTCGCCGAACCACACCCGGGGCCGTACGCCCTGCTCCTTCAGTTCATCCGGCCGGGTGTCGGTGGCCTGCTCGAACAGCGTGATCCGGGTCTCGTGCCACAGCTGCCTGCCGAACAGGAACGGGGAATTGGCCGCCAGCGCGACCTGCACGCCCGCGATGGCCTGGGCGGCGTTCCAGTAGTTCGCGAAGGCATCCGGGCTGACCTGGGTATGGAGCTGGACGCTGGTGCAGGCTGATTCGGGCGTGATGCTATCCGCATGGGTCAGCAGCTGCTCGGGGCCGTCGATCGCGATGCGCATGTCTTCGCCGCGGGCCGCGAAGATCTGCTCGTTGAGTACCTTGTACCGCTCGTTGGCCGACATGGTCTCCTCGTGCACATCACCTTCGCCCAGCGTGGGCAAGATGCCGACCATCACGAGGCGGCTGCCGACCGAGCGCGCCTTGGCGTCCGCGGCGTTGAGGTCGGCGCGGAGCTCGGCCTCCAGGGTGGCGAGCGCGTCGCCGTCAAGATGCCGGGGGGGCACGTTGATCTCAAGGTTGAACTGCCCGACCTCGGTCGCCCAGGCCGGATCGGCGATCGCCTTGAGCACGTCGTCGTTGTGCATGGATGGCATCCCGCGCTCGTC
Organism: uncultured Actinomycetes bacterium; assembly: GCA_963758795.1. Lineage (GTDB taxonomy): Bacteria > Actinomycetota > Actinomycetes > Streptosporangiales > Streptosporangiaceae > Palsa-504. The sequence goes on along the minus strand of CAVWXG010000011.1, from coordinate 95,441 downwards.
GACCAGGTTCAGCTCGATCTCCTGACCCACCGTCGACGGATTGTCGTCGAACAACCGCTCGCGGAGCATCCGGGCGAAAACGTCGAGCGAGCGCCGCAACTTGTCCCGGTAGTTACGCCGGTCCTCACCGCTGATCTTGATGGCCTGGATGTCACGGCCCATGGAGGCCCTCCGCTCAAGGAGATGAACAGGGCGTATACCCCTCTAGCTGCTTTAGCTACACATTCGCACGACGCCGGGCCCGGCGCCAGCGACCGCCCGCGAGCGGTTAGCCTCCGCCTTCTTACCTCAGGCCACCGCCAGCCGGGCGGTCTCGTCGCGGACCCACAGGGCGAGCAGCCCGCGCAGGTGCGCGATGAACTTGTCGTGCTCGTCCGCCGGGTAGACCAGCTGGACGGTCCGGATCAGTAGCTGGTCGAAATCAGGCCCGGCCACCCAGTCCAGGACGATCTGGTCGAGCCGCGACTGCTTATCCGCCCAGAAGTCCTGGTAACGCTCGGAGTCGAAGTAGGCGTCGGCGAGCTCGCGGTAGCCCTCGAGCTTTTCCGCATACGACATCCCGGGCTCGTCCGCGATGGCGAAATACCGGTCCGTCTCCAGGTCGAGCTTGGCCTGGCGGCCCGTCACCAGCGCGAAGACGCACCACTTGACCAGCGCCTTCATGGCCCAGGGGAAGTAATAGTGCAGGCTGGTCAGGGACACGTCCGGGCAGGCGTTGGCGTAGTCGATGGGGTAGACCTCAGCGCCGGAGACCAGGGTCTCGCACGAGTTGAACTCCCACTTGAAGAACGCGTTGACCAGCCGGCTGATCGTGACCACCTCGGCGCCGACCTGCGCGGACAAGAAGCTGTGGTCCACCGCGTAGCGCAGGTGCATGGGCTGGTCGGGCTGAAAGCGCATGACCATGGTCTCGGCCCCGATGGACAGCGACCGGGCGAACACGTCGTAGTCGACGGCCTTCTGCAGGTGCATGAGCATCTCGCCGCTGGCGTCGTAGGCGGCGTGCAGTTCCTCGGGGTTCCCGATGCGGGAGACACCGCGCCAGGCACCGCCGTCGTAGGGCTTCATGAACAGCGGGTAGCCGATCTGCGCCGCGATGGCCTCCAGGTCGAACGGCCGGTTGTAACGGGCGGCCGTATAGGCGTAGCGAGCGTTTTCGACCGGATTCTTGAACGGCACGAGCACCGTCTCCGGCACCTTCAGGCCCAGCCGGATCATCGCGCAGTAAGCCGCGTGCTTCTCCATCGACTGGAAGGTGAACGGGCTATTCAGCAGGTACATGTCGTCCATCAGGGCGACCTTCTTCAGCCATTCCCGCGGCACGTAGTACCAGTACGCGAGCCGGTCGATGACCAGGTCGTAGCGCGGCCGGTCGCGCAGCCCGAACGGCTCGATGGTGATCCGCTCGCAGTCGAAGGTATGGCGGCTGCCGCCGGCGCCCTGGACCGGGCCCAGCCGGAGCAAGATCTCCTCGAACGCCGCAGGCCAGTCCTCTTCGGTGCCGAGCAGCAACCCGATGATGTGCCTGGTCGCGGTCAATGGGGGCTCCCGTCGTCAGCAGAATCGCGGCATGTGGTGGGCCAGCTGGGCCCGCCAGGACGGCCAGTCGTGCGGAACGTCGTATCCCCACAAATCGGCTTCGTGCTTGATGCCCTTGGCGGCCAGCAGCGCGGCGAACTGCTTCGTGCTCCGCAGCGCGCCGGTGGTGTCCTCCCACCGGCCCTGGCCGCAGATCAGCAGCAGGCTGACGTGGTCGCGCAGCCAGGCCAGGTGGTCACCATCGAGGTTGGCGACGTAATCCAGGGGGCTGTTGAAATAGGTCTCGGGGCCGCGTTCACCCCAGCCGTTCCAGGACGAGGGGTCGTACTGACCGGAAAAGCACAGTGCCAGCGGGAAAAGATCGGCCCGCTTGAGCGCGAAATTGGCCGCGTGGAAGGCACCCATGCTGCACCCGAGCGTGATCACCTCAGCCGGGCCGCCACAGTCCCGGTGAATCCACGGCAGCACATCACCGAGGATCCACGACTCGTACCGGCCGTGCCGGCGGGCTCGCTCCTCCAGCGGGATCTCCCGGTCGGACCAGGAAGCCGCGTCGTAGCTGTCGACGCAGTAGAGTTTCAGCCGCCCCGCGTCGATCAGGCCGGCCACCGCGCCGACCATACCGTTGTTCTCGAAATCGACGGCGTGGCCGGCCTCGGTGGGAAACACCAGCGCCGGGCGTCCCCAGTGGCCGTAGCGGACCACGGTGCCCGCCGAGCCGATGGCCCCGGACCATAGCTCGGCCGATTCGCGGTTCATCCGCACACCTGGCGCAGCAGCCGGGTCAGATGCGGATCGAACGCATCCCGCCAGGCGGTGTAGTTGTGCATGTCGGGTAGCTCCTGCCACGTCACCGGGTATCCCCGGGCGCGCAGGGCCTGGGCCATCAGCCGGTTGTTGTCGACGTTCTCCTCGATCGCCCCGCAGGTCAGGGTTATGGGCACCGGCCGGTCCTGGTGCTGGGCGGTGCTGTCCTGGGCGGCGCGGTCGAGGACGCCCGCCACGAACCTGACCACCCGCGGGTAATGGCGGAACTGCCGCTCATGATCGTCGAAACGCGGGCAGAAGAAGCTGCCGGACTGCAGGAACAGCCCGTCGAACACCCCTGGGTAGCGGCACTGAGCGTGCAGCATGGCCAGCCCGCCCAGGCTGGTGCCCATCCCGATCCGCACGCTGGTCGCCAGCCGTCGGTCGAGGGCCGGGATGACCGCGCGGGCCAGGGTAAGGGAGTACCGCGGATTGGCCGAATACCAGCGATCCCGCGGGCCCGGGCTGAGCAGCGCGGTCCGCAGCCGGGGCAGCCACCCACCCGCCACCCCCGCCGCCAGGTAGCCGGTGAGGCTGGCCAGCGTGTCGTACTCCGGCCCGTCGTGCGCGACGAGCAGCGGGAGTACGTCTTCGTCGCGGGCGCCGGCCGGAGCCCACGTGCGCACGGCGACAGCACCCTCGAGCGATCCGGCGGGCACCTCGAAGGTAGCGCTGTGGCCGGGTTCGGCGTGGGCCGTGAGCCACCGGGGCGGCCGGTAGGAGGGGAACTCAAGAACGCTCTTGGGACCGAACGCGCCCTGGACCTGCCGCCGGTTACCTGGATCGGTCACCGTCTCGACGCCCCCGTCGGGATAACGCAGCTCGAAGAGGTACTCCATCCGGGTCACCGGCGGCCGGGCAACGATCAGTTCCCAGCCGTCGCCGCCACCGGCGTCCGCGGCGGCGCGGTGAAAGTCGAGGAGGTCGCCGGGAATGCGGACATCCTGGCTCAGCCGGACGCCCGCGAGCCGGCACCCGGGATCGGGGAACCGGAACGTCACGGTCGCGTCGTCTACCCAGGCACTGGCCACGGGCTCCACTTCCGGTACTTCGATCACTCGCACATCGTGCCCGTTCTACGCGGCAGATGACAATAGCGCATAGATCGCACCGCGCCCGGAAGCGGAGTGCCCACTCAAGGCGAGATAACAAGTGCCCGCAGACAAGAGCCTGAGCAACTATCTCACCGATCACATGGCGAGATCAGTCTCAGCGAGAGACCTGGCCAAACGCGGCACCGAGCCACGAAGGCCCGATCGCGCTGTTCTTCGCCGATCTCGCCGCGAGATCGAGCTCGACCGGCGCACGCTGGCCTCAGTCGCCGATCAGTGCGCGATCGACGCCAGCCCGCTGAAGGAGACCCTCGCCATCTTAGCCGAGCGGCTCAGCCAGTTCTAGATCGACCACCGGGTGACGGCAGCCCGCAGCTTAGCCTGCTGCTCGAACTCTAGCTGCTCTACCTGCGCATCGAAGGCAAGCACACCTTTTGGCGCACCCTGCGCGCGCTGTCCGACCACGAATCCCACCTGAGCGAGTTCTACTTCTACAAGCTGGCCCGTCGGGCGCAAACAGCTCGCGGCCGTGGAAGAGCAGCACTGGCCGTCGCCGTAGATGCCCTGTCCGTGTGATATCTCACGCGGTCTTAGCGACGGCTCTACTGCTGTGCATTACCCGTAGCCCTCCAGTCCCAGTGTACCCACGCCTTTCCTGCTATCGGCTCTATTCTACTCGTCCGTCCCGGAGGGACCGCGCCGATGTGACATCTTTACTTTTATCTTCTCATCTATGTCACATCTTTACTTCCATCACCTTATCTCTCCATCCTCTCTTTACCCTCTTTCTCTTCTTATAGCTCCCCGCGGTGGCCAAACACTTTCCTGCCGCGCTTGAAACTAGTCATCCGGTAGCTAGCGAACTATGAGTGAATCCGCTACAGCCGTGCTGTTCGCGTCGACGGCACGCTCGTCGACAGCAATTACCTGCACGCCGTGACCTGGTGAGGCGTTCGCCCAAGCCGGTTACGACGTAGCCATGTCCGACATTCACCGCGCCATCGGCATGAGCTCCGTCCAGCTGCTCGACCAGCTGCTTCCCCGCGATCGGAACGGGACGAAGACCCCGCCTCCGCGCCGCTCACAGCGCGCTCTACTCGACCTACTGGTCCCGCTCAGCCGTTGCGCGGCGCGACCGACCTGCTGCGCGCCTGCTAGAATCTCGGCCTGTCCGTCTTGCTGCCAGCTCGGCGGATGAACCCTCGTTCAACGCGCTGCGCGCGGCCCTCGATGCCGAGGACGCCATCTACGCGGCCACGTTCTCCGGTGAGTCTAGCTCAGCAAACCCGCGCCGCACCTCGTTCACGTCGCCCTGTACTAGGCCGGCGTATCGCCCTCGGGCCGTCTTCGTCGGCGACACCGTTCTGCGACGTCCAGGCCTGCCTCGCAGGCCGCGGTGCGCTGCTTCTGTTCCTGTCCGGCGGCATCAGCCGCGTCGAGCCTCCGACGCGGCGCCGCGGATATCTACGACGGTCCCGCCGATCTCCTCTACCACTTCCCCGTCGCCCTGCTCGGGCCTCTCTGTCCCTCTCTTTCTCCCTCTCTCTCTTTTCTCTCTTTTCTCCTTCTCTTTCCCTCTCTCTCTCTTTTCTCTTTTTCTTTCCCCCCTCCTTTTTTTTTTTTTTTTTCTTTTCCTTCCCTTCTTTCTTCTTTCCTCTCTTTTTTTTCTTTTCTTTCTTTCCTTTCCTTCTTCTCTCTCTTTCTCTTTTCTCCCTCTTTCTCCTTTCCCTTCTTTTGCTTGAACTATTATTTCTTCTTCTTTTTTCTCTTCCTCCTCTTTCTTTTCTTTTTTTTCACGTTCTTTCTCCTGTCTCATTCCCCTATATCCTCATACGGGGCTAGGCGAGGGGGGTGGAGGTTTTTCTGGGGGTGCCGGTCTCGGCGGCTGAGCCGCTGCCCTTGGGCAGCCGGCCTACGCGTACCGCCAGCATCGTCACGTCGTCGATAAGGTTGCCCGCGCTGAAGTCGAGCATGGCCCGGCGCATCGACGCGACCAGGTCGGCGGCCGTGGAGCCCGCCAGCCCGGCGAGCTCGTCGGCCAGCCGGTCGCCGAAGTAGGTATTGTTCGGGCCGCGAGCCTGGGCCACCCCGTCGGTATAGAGAAACAGGACGTCGCCGGCATCCATGGTCAGTTCCTGCGTGGCCGGTGATGCGTCCGGGAAGAGCCCGAGCGGAAGGCCGCCGCCGTTCATCATGCGGACCCGGCCGTCGGCCCGGAGCAGGATCGCGGCGGGATGGCCGGAACTGCCGATAACCACCCGCAACTTGCCGTCCAGCCAGCTCAGGTGCGCGATATTTGCCGTAACGAAGCCGCCGTCAAGCGCGAACTCTTCGGCCAGCACGATCTCGTTGGCGCCGGCCAGCACCTCACCGGGGTCGGCACAGCGACGCGCGAGAACGCGGATCGCGTGCCGGGCCGCGGCCGTCACGGCGGCCGCCTCTTCGCCCTTCCCGCAGACATCGCCGACGGCCATCCCCCAGCCATCGGGGGTCTGGTACACGTCGTAGAAGTCCCCGCCGACCTCCGGATCCTCGGCCGCGGCGATATAGGTCGCCGCGATCTTCAGGCCACCGATCTCCGGCATTCGCCGCGGCAGCAGGCTGGCGTGCAGCGCGTCGGCGGTATCGGACCGGCGCCGGAACGTCCGGTCCACCCGGATCGCCAGCGCCATCTGCTCGCCGAGCTCTTCGGTCAGCGCCAGGTCGGCCACCTTGAAATGCCCGTCCGCGGCCCGGCGGACCAGGGTCAGCGCGCCATACCGGTTCTCGCCGTCCGCCAACGGCACGGACAGGACGGAGGTGGCGTCCATCTTGACCAGCAGCGGCCCGCCGTCCAGGCCATCGCCCAGGACGCCGGTGTCCTCCGCATGGGCGATGAGGACCGGGCGCCCGGATTCATGCACGGTGCACGGAATGGATCCGGGCGGCGGGTCGGCGGCGGCGATGGCGCTGGTGAGCTCGGCCAGACCGGCGTCGTCCGGCCCGAGCACGAACTGCCGCCGCAGCCGGTGCCTGCGCTCAAGGTCGACGATCACCCAGGCGGTGAGCTCGGGGGCGATCAGGCGGGCGCATCGCTGCAGGGTCCTGGACTCGCTGAAGCCCTCGTTCTCAAGCAGCAGCCTGGCCACTGCGGTGACCAGGTCAAGCCGCCGGGTGATGGCCTGGACGGCGCCGAGCCGGGCGCCATCACCGCCCAGGCCGTCCGCGTCATCCGCCTCGTCACGGGTCGCCTTGCCCTCTTCCCTCTCTTTTTCTCCCCCCCCCCCCCCCCGACGGGCGGGTGGCGGGCTTGGACACGGGGGTGGCCGTATCTCGGACGGCGACCATCAGGGGATCGGCCTCGCCGCGGACGCCGACCGTGCCGATGATCAGCTCGCTGGGGACCAGGCCGTCCGCCGCCAGCAGGCTGCACCGGATCCGGCGCTGCTTGCCGGTCCTGGCCACCGCGGTGAGCTGGGAGTTGACCGCGGCCCGGGACGGAAGGTTGACGAAGGCGGCGAACGGCCGGCCGGTGGCGTATCCGGGCTTGGCCCCGATCAGGTCGCCCGCCGCCTTGTTGACTCGCTGCACGGTGCCGTCGCGGGTGAGCAAGAACAGCGGGACGGGCGCGAGATGGAACGCCGCCCGCAGCAAGCTGCGCTCGGCGCTGTCGCTGCTGTTACCGGCGCCGCCCGGGTGCTGCTCCGCGGCGGCCGCGGCCGGGCCGGCGGGCGCGGCCCCGCCCGCCCTGAGCAGGTCGATGGCGCCTTCAAGCTCGGTGAACGCGGCATCGAGCACGTCGCCGGGCTCGGCGCCCGGGGACCTGGCCGCCTGCTGTAGCGCGGCGTAGCGCGCCTCCAGCTCGGCGAGCGGGGGGTTCGCGCGATCAGGCGGTGCCGTTCCGTCCTTCAAAAAGTCCTTCCCTACCTCGGCATAGGGGTCCGGCGCAGCGCGATCATCGCGACGTCGTCCTCCCGGGGGCCGAAGATGGACATCAGATGGTTACTGAAAGCCTCGACGTCGGCACCGCTTACCTCCTGAGCGGCGACGCGCAGCTTCTCCAGGTTCACGTCGAGGAAGACGTTCCGCTCCTCGACCAGGCCGTCGGTCATCAGCAGCACGGTCCCTCCCACCGGCAGGAACGTCGTTTCGACGTGCGGCTCGTGCATGGGCACCCCCAGGAGCAGACCCCCCTCCCCAAGGTAGGTCGCGCCGGCGCCGTCGACCAAAAGCAGCGGCATGTGCCCGCAGTTCACGATCTGCAGTTCACCCGAGGCGGGATCGAGCAGGGCCAGGCACAGCGTGGCGATGATGCCCGGGTGGTAACGCATCAGGACCTCGTTGACCAGGCCGGTGATGGCCAGCGGCGAGTGCTCTTCGATGGCGAAGGCGCGCAGCGCGTGCCTGAGCTCGCCCATCACGGTCGCCGCGTGCAGCGAGTGCCCCTGCACGTCGCCGATCGCGACGAGCACCTTGTCCCGGTACCGGAGTGCCTCGTAAAAGTCGCCGCCGACCTCGGCTTGATCGCTGGCCGGGATATACCGGTACGACATGGCCAGGCCCGGTACCTCGGGCAGCGCCGCGGGCAGGAAACTTCGCTGCAGCGTCAGCGCGACCAGGTGCTCCTCGGCGTAGGAGCGCAGGGCCGCGACCGCGAGCGCCACCGACTGCACGAGCTGGCGGAGGATCTGCTGCTCCTCCTCGCCGGGTACGCCGTCGCGTTCTATGGCGATGGCGACCGGCGGCCGGTCTGGCTTGACCCTGGCCGCCGCCAGGCAGACGTCGCACCGCAGCGTGCTGTCCGGGACCAGGCGCAGCCAGTCGTCGCGCGAGACCATCGTGGCCGCGTTGGCGGCCCGGGCGCTGAGCACGTGCCCGGCTACCTGGTCGGCCAGGCCGAGCGGCCCGCCGCGCTGCGCGGGCTCCGGATGCTGCGGGGAGGCCGACATCCGGCGCACCTGGCCGTCGGGCATCTCCAGGATGAGGACAGCCGGCGCGGCGAAGATCCGTGCGGCCCCGGCGGCCGCGGCCCGCGCCAGCCCGTCGAAGGTCCCGGCGGCGTTGATGCGCAGCGTCGAGGAGGTCAGCGCGGCCAGCAGGGAAGCGGTCCGCTCCGCGCGCTGCCGGGCGCGGGAATAACGCAGCGCGGCCACCACGACGGCGAGCAGCTCATCTGGTTCGGTCGGCTCGGTCAGGTAAGCGTCGGCGCCCTGGGTGAGTCCCGCGGCGCGGTCGGAGACCGTGATGGCGGTCGCCGAGACCTGGATCACCGGGATCGCCGCCGTGCGCGGGTCGGCCTTGATCCGCCGGCAGACTTCGTAGCCGCTCATGTCGGGCATGTTGATGTCGAGCAGGACAAGCTCGACCTCCTCGACCTTCTCCAGCGCCTCGCCACCGGTGGCCGCCTGGATCACGGTGTGGCCGGCCCGCCGCAGCCAGGTGGTCAAGATGTAGCGCTTGGCCTCGTCATCGTCGACGACGAGCACCGTGGCCGGGGTATCGCTCATCGCGCCGCTCACCGGACCGCCCGGCTGGACCCGCGGGCCCCGCGCAGGACACCGCGGATGGTGAATTCCAGCCGGTCCCGGGTGAGCTCGTCCTTGCGGAGCAACGCGGCGGCGCGCGGCGGCACCGGCACATCAGCGCCCGTGATAATGATCGCGGGTACCGATGCGGGCAGCCCGGCCAGCAGGGCGCTGCCGTCCAGGCCCGGCATCCGCATGTCGGCCAGGACGAGGTCGACGGGGTTCCCGGCCAGGAGGGCGAGGGCCTGACGGCCGTCCTCGGCTTCTATCAGGTGGTCAGCCATAGGCGCGAGCATTCCCTTGAGCACCTGCCGGAAGCTGGCGTCGTCGTCGGCGACCAGGACCGTACCGACGGCCGGAGTCCCGTGCGGCAGGTCGAGCACCACCGTGGTTCCGGTGCCGGGCTCGCTGGTCAATTCCAGGTTCCCGCCCAGTATCCGGGCGAGCCGGCTGGCGTAGGGCAGGCCAAGTCCGGTGCCGCCTCGGCGGATGCCTGGCACCTGGTAGAACTCCTCGAAGACGTGGCTGTGCAGGCTCGCGGGGATGCCGATGCCGGTATCTGAGACGCTGATGACCAGGCTCGGTCCGGCGTCGGACGGGCTGTGTCCTGCACTGGCCGGGTTCGGTCCGGCGACGTGCGCGCTGAGCCGGACCTCGCCCCGGTCGGTGTACTTGATGGCGTTGGACAGCAGGTTACGCAGGACGCTGGTCAGGGCGACCTCGTCGGTCAGGATGGTGTCCGGGGCGCCGTCTTCGCTGACGACGATGGTGACCGGCTTGCCTTGCGCCATCGGGCGCACCAGCGCGCTGAGCCGGCCGAACAGCGCGCGCAGGTTAACGCGGGCCGGATCGATATGAAGCTGTCCCGACTCTGCCTTGGCCACGTCCAGGAGGTCGTTGACCAAGGCGAGCAGGACGACGCCTGAGTTCTTGATCAGGTCCACCTGGTAGAGCCGCTCGGCGTCCAGATCGCCTTCGCCGGTGGGCTCGGCCAGCAGCTTGGCCAGCCCGATGATGGAATTCAGCGGTGTCCGCAGCTCATGGCTGACGTTAGCCCAGAACCTATCCTTGGATTCCGAGGCGGCCCGCAGTCGCTCGGACTTCTCGTCAAGCTCCGCGTACAGGGCGACCACGCCGCGGTTGGTCTGCTCGAGTTCTTCGGAAAGCTCGCTGTACAGGGCCATGACGCCGCGATTGGTTTCCTGCAGCTCGGAGTTGAGCGCAAGCAGCTGGTCCTGCTGCCGCTTGAGATCATCGAGCGCGGAGATCAGATCCTGGTTCTGGCGCCTCAGCTCATCGGTCGCCGACTGCGGGAGCACGGCGGCCAGTTGTTCGGAGACCAGGCGCATATCAAGCTGGACGTACGGGGGCCGCCGCTTGGTCATCCGGACCACCTTCCCGTCGGTCACCACCTTGTCCATGAGCCGGGCGGCCGCGACGACGCCCTCGTCCGGCGGCTCACCGTCGAACGTGGCGGTCAGCAGCAGGTCGTAGTCGTCTATCCCGAACGCGAGCACGGCACCCTGGCCGGCCGTCACCGCACTGCGGCTGATCTCACTGACCGCGGTGGCCACCCGGATCTGATCCTGGCGTTCCAGGTCCAGGCTGGCGACCAGGGTGCGGCTGAGCTGACGCGCCGCGTAGACGCCGGCCAGATCCCGGACCTCGAGGCGCGCGAGTTCGCTGATCATGACGCGAGCACCAGAACGCCGGCGTCATCGCGGTGGATGCCCGCCTCGGCCAGCAGCACGGCCGCTATGAGCAAGGGGTCCTTGGTCTCCACGCCCGGCACGGCGGCGACCTCCCAGCGGCTGCTGATGCCGTCGGAGTGCAGGATGACGGCCGCACCCGGCGGCACCTGGTATTCGAACTGCCGGAAAGCGCGCGCCTGGTAGCCGGCGATTCCCGGTACGGACAGCATGCTCTTGCGGCTCCCCGCAGACAAGATGAACGCCGCCACGTTGCCGAGCCCCGCGAACCGCGCCAGCTGCCCGGACACCTGCACGACGGCGACCGCCCCGCCCCGGGTGCCGCTCATCCGCCGGTGCGCCCGCTCAAGCAGCGCGACGGGCTCGCTGAGGGGCGCGCTCGCGCTGGCCCGCCCGCGCGCCCACTGGCCGGGCCGGCCGGCCGGCCGGTGGCCGGCTCGCCGAGAACCGCGGCCATCGCGGCCGCGGCCGCCGCCGCGGCCAGCGGGCCATGACCCAGGCCGTCGCAGAGGACGGCGGTCACGGCGTCATCGGTCCGGAGCACCCCGAAGGCGTCGCCGCATTCCGTTTCGCCGGCGATGGGCCTGATCAGTCCGGCGCAGCGGATGGGCGCCGGCCCGCGGGATCCTGGCTCGCGGGGCAGCGGCCTGCGGGGCACCTGCTCGCGGGGTACGGGCCAGAACCGGGCGACCAGCGCCGTCCCGTGGCCCGGCACGGAGTACAGGTCGCAGAAATCAGCCAGCCGCCTGATCGCGCCCAGGCCGATGCCCAGCGTGCCCGTGGTGGAGTGGCCGTCTTGCATGGCCGCACCGACGTCTCGCAGCCCCGGGCCAGAATCGATGGTGACGAGCTCGATGCCCGGCGCGTCGGCATCCCGGTTGACGGCCAGCAGCAGCGCTCCCTGGCGAGCGTGCTTGTGCAGGTTCGAAGCCGCTTCGGTCACGGCCAGGGCGAGGGAGTCGGCGCGGGCGGCCGGGAACTGCAGCCGGCTCGCCATCGCCAGTGCGGCATTGCGGCAGGCCACGACCGCGCTGGCGTCCTCGACCGCAAGCCAGCGCATGTCCTGGGGCGGCGGGGCCTGCAACGGCCAGTTCAGCGCGACCACTTGACAACCACGACGCTGGTGCCAACCCCGGCCTTGGACGTCAGCTCGAACTCATCGACCAGCCGCCGCGCCCCGGACAGGCCCAGGCCCAGGCCACTGCCCGAGGTCCAGCCGTCGGTCAGCGCCAGGTCGACGTCACCGATGCCCGGGCCGTCATCGGTGAAGTCGATCCGGACGCCGTTCCTGCCGGTAGCCGAGGTGACCACCTCGATCCGGGCCTTCCCGCCGCCGCCGTACACCAGGGCGTTGCGGGCGAGCTCGCTGGCGGCGGTCACGACCTTGGTCTGGTCGACCAGGGAAAGCCCGCTTTGGGCGGCCAGCACCCGGACGTGCTGCCGAACGCGGACGACGTCGTCTCCCGACTGGATCGGCACCTCATCCATCAAGAGCTGCCGCTCAAGAGCTCCAGGCCCTTCTCCGCATTCAGCGCGGTGCGCACGCCCCGTAGGGACAGTCCCAGCTCGGTCAGGGTGATTGCCACCGCCGGCCGCATGCCGACCAGGACGGTCTCGGCGTCGAACAACCGGGAGATAGACCCGATCATCGTCAGCATCCGGCCGATGAATGAGTCGACGATCTCGACCGCGGTGATGTCGATGATCACGCCGGTCGCACGGGTCGCGACCAGTTCCTCGGCGAGGTCCTCCTGGAGCCGGATGACGGTCTCGTCCTGCAGGTCGATCTGGATGGAGACGAACAGCGTCGACCCGATCTTCAGGATCGGCACTCGCTCCATCAGGCCGGTCCGACCTTCAGGCCCGCACGAGCCAGCGCGTGCGCCAGCGCGTCGGCGAGCGTCGCCTTGGTCGCGATATCGCCGAACTCGATACCGAGCGACACGATCGTCTGCGCTACTTGCGGCCTGATGCCGCTGACGGTGCACTCCGCGCCGAGCAGACGCGCGGCGTTTACGGTCTTGAGCAGGTGCTGCGCCACCTCGGTGTCCACCGTCGGCACGCCCGTGATGTCGAGCACCGCGTGGTCCGCCCCGGTCGCGACCAGCGTCTCGAGCAGCTTCTCCATGACCAGCTGCGTCCGGGCCGAGTCAAGCGTGCCGACCAGGGGTACCGCGATGATGCCGTCCCACAGCCGGACCACGGGGGTCGACAGCTCAAGCATGCTCGTGGCCTGATCGGTGATGATCCGCTCTCGGGCCGTGGCGTAGCTCTCGAAGGTGTACAGGCCGAGGTCGTCGATCAGGCGGGAGAAGGCGAGGAACTCACCCATGAGCTCAGCCGCGTCCGCGATCTGCTCGTAGACGGCCTCCTTGAGCGAGAACAATCCGAGTGCCGTTTCGCTCGGGGTGAACCCGCTCCGGGCCCGGGACTGGGAGAACTCGGCCAAGACGGCCCGCAGTTCCATCCGGGCTTGCTCGTCCGGGCCAGACATCACCGCGACGACCAGTGGGTAGATGTCGTCAAGCTCACGCCGCGCTTCGACCACCGAGCTCCGGCCGCGGACACCCGCTACGACCAGCTCGCTCCAGCGCCCGACGACCTTATCCTGGTGGTCACGCAGAAACGCAGCCATCCGAGCCTGGCTACCGTCAACGTTCATGAGTACGCATTCCTATTGATCGCTTGCCGATTGCTACTCCCCCCGTACGCGCCAACAGTACATCTGCGCGGATAGCCCGCACGTCGCGCTTCATCACCCGGGCGCCATCGGTTGCCGCGCTGGCGGGGCGGCCGCTGCGGAAGGCGCGATGCGGGCTCAGGCGTGCGGGCGGTGCGGGCTCTGCGGGAGGGACAGGCATCCAATCCGGGATCGGGCATACGATTCGAGTGACCGTCCTGTCCAAGCCGACATGTTGGAGCGCAGGGTGCCAGAGCCCCGCTTTTCGCTGGAGTCTGTAGAAGCCTGCGTGGTGGTGACCGTTCAGGGCGAGCTTGACGTTACGTCCAGCCAGCAATTTGACGAGTGCCTGTCCGAAGCCGGTAGCAGCAGCGACCGGATGATCCTCGACCTGTCGGGCGTGGACTTCATGGACACGAGCGCGCTGGCCGTTATCGTCGGTCACTGGCGGCGCCAGGCAGAGGCTGACGGCATGCTCCTGCTCGCCGGCGCCCGTTATCGCTACACCAAGGCCCTGTGGATCACGGGCCTCGCCGAGCGGCTGCCGATGTACGACAACGTCGACGAGGCCCTTACCGCCGCCCGGGCTGACCCTGGCGACGACGCCGCGAACGGCGGCGCCAGCAGGTCAGCCGGGCCTGACGCCACCGCCGGGTAGCGACGGTGGCCCGGTAACCAGCGGTACCAGCGGCCTCGCGATGAGCCTTCGCCCATCCGGACCAGGAAGCCGAGTAGCCAGATCACCAGGACAATCAGGGCGATCCACCACAGGATGTGGATGGCGAATCCGAGCCCACCGAGAATGATGGCGAGCAGAAGAACGATCAAGATGAGGGCCATGAGTAGGTTCCTTCTTTCTATATGGCCGCCCAGGACGGGAACCGAGTACCCGGCTATCAGCGATCCACACCAGCAGAGCCGGTACAGAAATAAGCTGATAGCCGGGATGCTTCCCTCGGTTACGGCTTCAGGGCCTTGCCCGCGTCCTTGATCTTCTCGCCGGCCTGCTTGACGTTGCCCTTCGTCTGGTCGGCGGCGCCTTCGGCCTCGAGCCGCTCGTTACCGACGGCCCGGCCCGTCGTCTCCTTGACCTTGCCCTTAGCCTCTTCGACCTTGTTGTTTGCCTTGTCAGCAGTGCTCATGGCCGTTCCTTTCCGTTGAAAACTCGTTGTGTCCGCACCTCACTGCCCCCGGGACGGCGTTCTAACGCCCCGTAGCCGGTTTTTGTCCGCCCCTGCGGCTTTTGCCGGGCCTCTGGCGGGTTTTGCCGGGCCTCTGGCGGGTTTTGCCGGGCATCTGGCGGGCCCGGCTGTGAGCTGGGCGCAATGTTGCTGCTAGTGGTGCCCGTTTGGCGCACGCTGCCGGGGTAGGTGGACCAACGCGAGGAGGGAGGAGGTCGCGTTGGCGAGTGCTCCTCACGGCGATGTGCCTGGCCGGCTGGGCGGCGACGCCGATACCGTACGGGATGCCTTTGAGCAGATGCCCGTGGTCTTGCTCGCGCTGGCGGGACCGGACCATCGCATCGTGGCAACGAACGCGGCCTACCGGGCGTTCACCGGCAGGTCGGATGTGATCGGCATGCCGTACCGGGAAGCCTTCCCCGAGATTGCGGGGCAGCAACTCTATGAGCTGCTTGACCGGGTGTACGCCACCGGGGAACTGGAGACGGGGAAGGAGTGGCGGGCGCAGATCGACCGTGACCCCGGCGGGCTCCAGGAGGTCTACGGCGATTTCACCGTGGCGCCACGGCGGGCCGCGGACGGCACGGTGAACGGCCTTCTGGTCATCGTTTCCGACGCCACCGAGCACGTAGCGCAGCGACGGGCGAAGGAGTCGCAGGCGGCGGGGACGGATCCGAATCGGCCCGCGAGGTGGTAGCCGAACTGCAGCGGGCGCTGCTGCCGACCGCGCTGCCGGTGCTGCCGCAGGTACGGATCGCGGCACGGTATCTGGTCGCCGGGCACGAGCAGACAGCCGGTGGCGACTGGTTCGACGCGATTCCGCTCGGCGGCGGAAGGGTGGCGCTCGTCGTCGGGGACGTGGTCGGGCATGGGCTGGCGGCCTCGGCCGCGATGGGGCAGCTGCGGGCCGTGCTGGCCGAGCTGCTCATCGCCGAGCCCGACCTCGTCCGGGTCCTTGAGCGGGCTGATGCCTACGCGGCCCGCACCCCGGCACTGCGAGCCACGACATTGACCCTGGCGGTCTTCGATCCCGCTGACGGGACGCTGTGCTACACCACCTGCGGGCATCCTCCGCCCCTGGTGGTCGGCACCGATGGGACGGCCAGGTTCCTTGCGGGCACAGGCACCGGACCGCTGGGCACTGGTTCATCGCCGCACCTGGCGGTCGGCGCATTCGCCCCCGGCGAGCTGGTGCTGCTCTACAGCGACGGCCTCATCGAACGGCCGAGCCGGACCATCGACCAAGGGCTGGCCGAGCTGGCAAAGGTCGCCGCTGATGCCGCCGCCAACCGGACGCTGAGCGCCGGTGCGGCCCCGACCGCAGCCGAACGAGTGTGCCAGCTGACGGTGGAACTGCTGACTCGTACCGGCTACGCCGATGACGTCACCGTCCTTGCGGTCGAGCGGCTGGCCGATCCGGCCCCGGCCCTGCACCTGGAATTGCCCAGCGAGAAGGCCAGCCTCAGCGTGGCGAGAGATGCCTTCATGGACTGGCTGAACTCACTCGGCGCCACCGCCGAGGACACCGAAGCGCTGCACCTGGCCATGGTGGAGATAGTCACGAACGCCATCGAGCACGCCTACCCGCCGGACGAGCCCGGGATCGTGGCCCTGGACGCGACGCTATCCGACGACGGGAACGTGGAGTGCCGAATCATGGACCACGGAAACTGGCGGCGGCCCGATGCCTCGGACGCCGACCGCGGTCACGGGCTCATGGTGGCCGGACACGTGGTCGACACCATGCTGGTGAGCCATCCCCCGGAGTCCCAGGGCCAAGCCGACGGCTCGCTGGGGACCCGGGGCACCGTTGTGTCGCTGCGGCTCAGGCTGTGCAGGCCCGCTTTCCTGGCCTGGCGTGACGAAAGCGCCCGGGCCGCCGCCTACCCGCCTGAGCCGCGCTTCACCGTGGACACCTCAATCGAGGAAACCGGTATGGCCCGGGCGCGGGTGACCGGTGCGGTGGACATCGTCACCGCCGACCAGATGGCCCGCCGTCTCCTTTCCGCCAGCCGGGGCGGCACGGTCCCCCTGGTCGCCGACCTGACCGGCGTCACCCAGCTGGCCAGCGCGGGGGTGCGCGCGCTCTACCAGGTCAGGGACCGGCTGACGGTCCATCAGCAGGACATGACATTGCTCACCGCGCCCGGCAGTTCCGCTCAGGTCGTGCTCGACCTGGTTCAGCTGCCCCACGTCGTCGATGACGACCCGCCGCACGACGAAGGCCTGCCTCCTAGCAGGACTCCCCGGTTTCTGGCCTGGCTCAGATCGCTCGCATCCGGTTGTTGCGAGGGTCGTGGCTAACCTCCGCGAGGCCAAGCGCCTCAAGCAGCGGAGGAAGATACATACCGAACCGGCCGCGGTAGCCGTTGCGCAGGCCGTACCAGCCTCCGACGGGATTGTCGGCTGACCGCCCCCACGCCTCGACCGTGCCCTCGGCGACGGGCTTCTTCTCGTCGGCCGCGCCGAGCGGGACCCAGTCGCCTTGCCCCGCCAGCCAGGCATGCAGGTCATCGACGGAGCTGAGGCGGTACTTGAGGGTGGTGGAACCGACCTGGCAGACCAGCGCCGGCGGGTCAGCTTGCTCGTCTTTGTACATGGTGTAACTGGAGGTGCCCGGCGGGGTCTTGAGCTCCCACGGATCGTCCTTGGTACCAGCTGCCATCAGGTGTCCCCTTTCACGATGGCCGCCGCAAAGTGCGGCAGCAGCGTCTGCCAGCCGGCGCGATTGCGGTCGCGCCACTGACCGGCTGAAGTTCCCAGCCGTTCCCAGCCCTGGTGCTCGATCTCTATCCGGGTGGCGGCCGCGCCCTGGGGCAGGAAACGGATCTCCACATCGGTGGCATGGGCGCGATCGGTGCCGAGGTACCACCGGTAAGCCAGCCTGGCCGGCGGCTGCCACACCGTCACCTCGCCCCACTCATACTCGACGCCGCCAGGGGTTCGTTCGTAGATCCGGCCGCCCACGCCGCTGGTCAGGACGACCAGCCCGGCTTGCCCGGTCACGGTGTGATCGGGCGGCCACCAGGTACCGATTCCCGAGGTCCAGACGCTGAATGCATGCCCGGCTGAGCAGGCCACGTCAAAGGACAGCCGGAGCGGGTCAGTCATTCCGCGGCTTCCGCTCTCGGTGTTCTCGGCCAGCAGCCGGAATCGCCGGGCCGCGTCTCCCCACACGCGCTCAAGATAAGCCTGGACCGCGTGCATCCCCTGTTCTTGCAGGTGGTATATCCGGCGGGTGCCCTGGGCCTGCTCCGCCACCAGGCCGGCCTCCTTCAGCAGGCGCAGGTGCCTGGAGACGGCCGGACGGCTGATCGGCAGCGCCGCGGCGATCTCCTGCACCGGCTTGTCGCCGTCGCTCAGCAGGCGCAGGATATGCCGCCGATTCGGATCGCCGAGCGCCTCGAACGGATCCCCGGAAGCGCGTGCCTCGATCATCTGCTCCGGCTCTCCTCCCGCTGCCAGCATTGGTAACAACCAAGCTACCGTAACACAGCGGTTACTGACATGGCAGCCCGCGCCGCCATCGCCCGCGCCGCCATCGCACCACGGCTCGCGGGCTTGCCACCCGGCGGGCAAGGATCTCGCCGACGGGCGAGGTCTCGCTAATGGATAAGGATCTCGCCGAGGCGGACGTGGCGGTCGCGGCGTTGAGGCCCCCTCCCGTAGTGCGACAAAGTGCTGACAATCATATTATTCGGTTATTTATGAAGTGGTTTCCGAATTAAAATTTCCTGCTTAAATTCTCGCCAATACGGCATCTCTCCCAATCTTTCTGTGGTTAGAGTTGGGCTGTTGAGGTCGGGACCCCGCCTCGCCCATATTGGCGTGAATTTCACTATTCCGGGCGAAAGCAGGGTGAAAATGTCAGCTCCCCAGCCTGAATCGGGCTTCGTTGTCGGCCAGGCCGATATCGTGAGCGACCCCACGCCGATAGATCCGCAAGCATCGACCGGGCTGGCCTCGGCCGGATCAGCGGATCTGCTCGCGGCCGGGCTGACGGAGTCGCTTGGCTGGCTGGCGATGCTGGCGGGCACTGCGCTGCGCGCGCCGCGCGCGTCCGTCATGTTCGCTGGTACGTATTTACTTCCGCAGAACGGCGCCGCTCGTGTCGACGGCCAGTTGGGCTCGTTTGAACAAGGGCTGTGCACCGATGTCGTTCGGTCTCAAGACAAGCTGATCATCGGCGACGCCCGGGTGGACAGCCGGGTTAGCGGCCATAGCCGGCCCGATCCGGCGGGCATGCTGGCCTGGGCGGGGGTCCCGGTCCATGACCAGGACGACCGTGTCATGGGGGTGCTCTGGGTCGCCGACCGGGTTGCACGCCAGTGGAGTGCCAGCGACATCACGATTCTGGAGACCCTGGCCCGCCTCGCCTGGAGCGAGGTTTCGCTGCGAGCCGCGTTGGCGCATAGCGCCGGGCGAGCCGCCCTGGCGCGGACTCTCGAAGAGAGCCTGCTGCCGCCGCGGCTGCCGTATATCCCCGGCCTGCAGGTGGCGGCGCGTTATGCCGCCGCTGGCCCCCCCGCACCACACCCGCGCGCACCGCGCCCGCGCGCCGCCGCCGCCCACCCCGGCCCCCCCACCCCCGCACCCGGCCGGGACCGGGGCGGAGGTCCTCGGGGATTTCTGCGACGTGTTCCCGTCGGCGAACCGGACATGGGGAATCGTGGTCGGCGACGTGTGCGGCAAGGGTCCGGCCGCCGCCAAACGCACCGCGCTGGCCCGCTACGCCCTCCGAGCCGTGGCCCGTAGGCAGACCCGGCCGAGCCTTCTTCTGGCCGACCTGAATCAGGTGCTGCTTGACTGGCCGACCGATGACCCGCGGTTCCTGACCGCGATCTACGCCGCGGTGCGCCTTGTCCCCGGCGGGACCATGGTACGGATCAGCTCCGCAGGTCACCCCCTGGCGCTGGTGCGCACCGCGAACGGCCAAGTGCACCAGTTTGGCCGGCCAGGCGACCTGCTCGGAGTGCTGGCCCACCCGGAGCTGCACGATTCGCAGCGGCTGCTGCGGTCCGGCGACAGCCTGATCCTGTTTTCCGACGGTGTCACCGAGGCTCGTCGCGGTGCTGACCGTGAACTGTACGGCGATGAGCGGCTCCGCCGTCTGGTCGCCGGGCTCGATGACCTGACCGCGGTCGCCATGGCGGAGGCCATCCAGCTGGCCACGTTGAGTTTCGGCGGCGGGCGGCGCAGCGATGACACCGTCGCCCTGGTGATGAAGGTGCCCCGGTAGGCGCTCATGCATAGGCATGCGGGACCAGGCTATGCGCGATGCGCATTAGCGCCTCCGCCTCGTCCGCTTCCACCGGCATCGCCAGCAGGTAGCCCTGGCCCAGCCGGCAGCCCATCGAGACCAGCAGGTCTCGCTGCAGCCTCGGTTTCGATTCCCTCGGCGATCACGTCGAGCTCACAGGGTCTCGGCGATCCGGACGATGCCTTCCACCAGGGCCAGCCGCTGCGCCGAGGTGGCGATCCCGTCGACGAAGGACTTGTCGATCTTGAGCACGTCTATCGGCAGTTCCCGCAGGTAGCTCAGCGAGGAGTAGCCGGTGCCGAAGTCGTCGATCGCCAGCCGCACGCCGATGAGCTTCAGCTCCACCAGGTCGGCGTGGAACCGTTCGTCTCGGCGGAACAGAACGCTCTCGGTGAGCTCGAGCATCAGCGCCGAGGGCTGCAGGCCCGTCTCCGCGAGCGACCCGCCGCACGCCGTCGACGAAGCCCGGATCGCGGAACTGGCGGGCCGATACGTTCACGCTGACGTACAGCGGTGCCTGGCCGCGCGATCCGGCGCGCGCCACTGCGCCATCTCCGCGGCCGCCTGCCCGAGCACCCAGGAGCCGAGCGGGACGATATGACCGGTCTCCTCGGCCAGCTCGATGAACTGGTCGGGCTGCATCATGCCCCACTGCGGGATGCGGCCACCGCACCAGCGCCTCGAAGCCGGCGATCTCGCCGCTGGTCAGCGTCCACTATCGGCTGGTAGACGAGGGTGAACGCGGAGTTCTTCACCGCGTCTTCCAGCGCGGCCTGCACCTCCGCCGCCGGACCATCCCGGCGCTCAGCACGGGCGGTAGCGGCGCCACTGCCGTTTGCCCGCCGCCTTCGCCGCGTACAGGGCCAGGTCCGCGTGACGGAGCAGCTCGTCCGCGTCAGCGCTATCTTTCGGTGGTCGCCACGCCGACCGTGGCCGTCGATGATCACCGTCCCGTCGGCCAGGTGAAGGGGTCGCCGAACGCCCGCGACAATACGCTCGGCGACGCTTCCACCGCGGCCGAATCCGTCGACGTTCTCGACCAGCACCGCGAACTCATCGCCGCCCAGCCGCGCCACCATGTCGGAGTCGCGCACGACCGACGAAAGCCGCGGCCCGGCCGCCACCAGCAGCTCGTCGCCGACGGTGTGGCCCATCGTGTCGTTCACGACCTTGAAGTCGTCCAGGTCCACGAAGAGCACACCCGCCGTCGTCCCGTCGCGCTGGGTCGCGGGCCAGCCCGTGCGGCGGCCCGGTCCTGGAACAGCAAGCGGTTGGGCAGCCCGGTCAGCGCGTCGTGGAAGGCCCGGTGCTTCAGCTCATCCTCAAGCTGGCGCTGCTCGGTGACGTCCCGCAGGGTGAGCACCAGTCCGGCGACGGTGCTATCGCCGCGCAGGTCGCTGCACTTGACCTCGACCTGAACGCTCAACCCGTCACGACGGGTGATCCGCGAGTCCTCGTGGTAAGACCGTGCGGCCCACGTTTTGCCGCATGCGCGCCCATCGCGCGGGTGATGTCGTCACGCTCGCCGTCGGTCAACCAGGTCCCAGAGATAGGCCTCCTCCATGCTGACATCGCCGAAGATGCTCGTGGCCGACGGACTCGCGTAACAGACTTTCCCGTCGTCACCGACGATCAAGATGGCGTCCGAGGTGTCCTGGACCAGGGCGCGGAAGTAGGCCTCACTGCCCTGGCGGATGACCTCCTGGCTGAGCATGACCCGCTCGATCGCGAGCGCAGCCTGCTGGGCCAGGATCTCCAGCGTCGCGGACAAGCCGGCCAGGGTCCGCTGCTTACCGAAGACCGCCAGGACCCCGATCAGCGGGTCGCCGGACGGCCGGTCCTTGCAGCGTGAGCGGGCAGAGCAAGATCCCGTCACAGCCGGGGAGCAGCACGCGGCACGTTCGCCGAGCCTGGTCGCGGGCAGGAAGAGCGGCTGCGATCCGGTCAGCAGCGGCAGCGCATGTCTCGGTCAGCTCCGTCCAGCTGGTCTCCAGCCGCGGCGAATCTCCGGACGCGGTGGCCACGGCGCGCAGCACGCCGTCGTCCCGCATCACGAGCAGCGCTTCCCGCGGCGAGCGCGGGCCGATCAGGGCGACGGCCGCGGTCCCTGACCGCGGTGGCGGCTTCGGTCACGGTGACGGCCGAGGTCAGCGACGCACCGGCCAGCCGGACCGCGCGTTCACGGCTCAGGGTGCGGCGGTGCGAAGCCGCCACGTCCCACAGCCGCGAGAGCACCAGCAGGTAGAGGAGGGCGGAGAACACCGCGATCACGCTGTCGTCGTGATTGCGGCCGCTGAACCGACTCGATGAACAAGACGACCGGCGCGATCAACGAGGCGAGCATCAGCACGATCAGCCGGACGGGCGACGTTTCGGACGGCTGCCGGGAAACCGGCTTGGTCAGCTCAGTCATGCTCGGGTGCAGGGCCGCCGCCCCCCACGCGCCGTAGAAGACCGCCCAGCCCAGGTCGACGATCGTCCCGTTGTGAAACGACCCGTAGCAGCTGGATCAGGCCGAACGACACGTCGGAGACCAGCATCCCGAGCGATGCCGAGGGTCAGCAGCTGGACGGACCTGGCCCGCGCCGGTGCCCGGCGCGAGCAGCCGGGCGATCATCGCCAGGACCAGCACATCGCCCAGCGGGTAGGCGATCGCGACGCTTTTCTGCAGCCACGACAGCGCCGGGGTTGTGCACGTAGGGCAGGATCAGGTAGATCCACGACAGCAGGGCCAGCCCGACGGTCAGGGTCAGCGCGTCGATCAGGCTGCGCCGGTCCCGGTCCGGGGTCCGCCACCAGATGAAAATCGAGCATCCCAGCCGCCTATCAGCGGATACGTCGCCAGGTACAGCACGTCCGCGAAGGACGGGAACGGGACCGTCACCTCCATGATCTCCGTCAGGACCAGGAAGCTGACCTGACCGGCGACGAAGCTCAGGTTCGCGGCGGCCAGCAGCAGCCACGGCGTCTTCCGGGCGGGGCGGTTGATGACCACGCCGGCCACGATGGCCAGCACTCCGCTCAGGCCGATCAGGCCCCACGCCTCGGTGACGCAGGCCGGGCAACCCGTAATACGTCGCGATGAGCAATGTCATCCAGATGACATAGCCCGCCAGCACATTCCGCCGCGATGTCAAAGCCGTCCCCCAAGCTCACCGTCCCGTCTCTGCACGCTCCTCAGCAATGCATGCGCTGCCCTACTCCATCTTCCCCCCAGAACACCACTCGCATGCACCTGGCGCATGTCCCTCAGTAGCCCCAGTAACGCCCAATTAGTTGTTTATGCTAGTTTCTGCGCTCTGGCCTGTTACGAAGATCACATCGCTCTTTCCTGATTCTCCGCGAGTTTTCTCGATTCTCCTGGGTTCCTGATTCTTCGACCGGGTCAAGAGTGAAGATTGTGACTATTTATCGTATTAAATGGTGGCGATCATGCCGGCGCTGAGGTTTTCAACCCGCCGGCGCGACGTTCGTTTGTCATAAAGCGTGTCAGCTCCGCTTGTAGCGGGCATTAATACATTGCTCCGGTCAGCGCCTGGGGAGCCAAGGAACGGTACGGCGAGACACATCAAGGCGCGGCGCGGAAGCAGGTTAAGGCTATTTCGCCCGAACATAATGTGCGGTATGTCCACCAACTATTCGGTGAGCAGGCATGGCGGCATCCTGGTTGGGCCGCGGTAGTCTCCGGCCGAACCCAGCTGACCTATCGTCAGCTGAACCAGTCGGCCAATCAGCTGGCCCACCATCTGGCGGGCCTGGGCGTCGGCCCGGAGACCGTGGTCGGAGTCTGCCTTGAGCGCAGCACGGTAACGACTCGCTGTCTGCTGGCGATCTTGAAGGCGGGCGGTGCGTACCTGCCATTGGATCCCGTCGCTTCCGGCCGTACGGCTGCGACCAGATGTGCGCCGAAGCCTGCCCCGCGGTCATTCTGGTGAACCGCGCGGACGCGGGAGCCTTCGCGGAAACTGACGCGAGGCTGCTGCTGATCGACGAGCGGCGCGCTGAAGCTCGCGGACCGGCCGACCACGGCTCCCGAAGTCAGCCTGGAAGCGGAGAACCTCGCGTACGTGATCTATACGTCAGGCTCCACCGGCCACCCCAAAGCCGTCGCCGTCAGCCACGGCTCGCTGGCATGTGTCAGCGCCGAACTATCGCGCGAATACCAGATTTCCCCATCCGACCGGGTTCTGCAGCTAGCCTCGCTCGGCTTTGACACCTCGATTGAGCAGATCTTCGTGACCCTGACCTGCGGAGCGACCCTGATGCTTCCGCCCACGGGGATCGATCGCGCCCACCGATCTGCTCCGCTACCTGGCGGCGGAGCAGGTCACCGTCATCGACTTGACCCCCGCGTACTGGCACCAGATGCTCGCGGTCACCGAACCGAGGCGACGAGCGGCTGCGAAGCGTCCGGCTCATGATCACCGGCGGCGACCGGGCCAGCCCCGCGGACTGCGCCGCGGCCATGCGAGCCGTGCCCGGAGCCAGACTGCTCAATGCCTACGGGCTCACCGAGACGACGATCACCTCAACGCTGTACGAGGTGGGCGCCGAACTCGGTCACGGGAGGCCTTCCGCCTCGGTACCGGTGGGCAAGGCCATCCGGCACGCACAAGTGCTCGTTCTGGATCCGGATCTTAACCAGGTCCCGGCCGGCACGGTGGGTGAGGTCTACATCGGCGGCTGCGGCGTGGCCCGAGGCTACCTCGGCCGGCCGGAACTGGAGGCCGAGCTGTTCCTGCCGAACGCCCGCGGCGTCTCACCCGGGAGCAGGATGTATCGCACCGGAGATCTCGGGCGCTGGCGTGAGGACCACGACCTTGAGGTCATCGGGCGGATGGATCACCAGCTGAAGATCCGCGGCTTCCGGATCGAGCCCGCCGAGATCGAGAGTGCACTGGTCAGCCACCCCGGCGTCGCCGAGGCGGCGGTCATCGCCCACGAGTTTGGTCCGGGTAACCGGCAGCTCGCGGCGTATTACACCCGGCGTCGCCCCAAAGAGCCCGCAGACCCCGAAGATCCCGAAGACCGGGACGGATCGGCCGACGGGCAGACGTGGGATCTGCTGTCGGTCGCGAGCCTGCGGAGCTTTCTTGCGGCCCGGCTGCCAGATTTCATGGTTCCTGCCGTGTTCATCGCGATCGAACAGATGCCGCTGACGCCGCAAGGAGCGATCGACCGGTCGGCGCTCCCGCGTCCCGTGACCGTGGCCAGCGGGGGCCTCGACGGGGGATATACGCCGCTACAGGCGGGAATGTCGCACCTGTGGTCTAGGATGCTGACGGTGGGGCGGGTGGGCCTCGATGACGATTTCTTCGCCCTGGGCGGCAACTCGCTGCTGGCTGCGGAGAAGTGTCTTGGCGACGGTCTCGCGTGATTCGATGGCCAGATGTCCGTTCGACGCCTCTGCCAGCGAGAAGGTCTGACCCACGAGCGCGGGCAGCCGCCCGGCACCGACCGCGGCGAGAACGGCGGTGAGCAGGCTGGACCGGTCGCGCTCGCCATACTGGAAGTCGGCAATGGTAGTCACCGGTCACGCCTCGGCGCTCTGACTCGCTCGGGTCGATGGGTGCGAACGAGCCGCTCGGGGTGCCATGGGCCGAGAACCGTCCGCCGACGGCGATCAGCCCGAACGCTTCTCCGCCGATCGTGCCGCCGACGCAGTCGAGCACGACGGTCGGTCGCCGACCACCGGTGGCGTCGAGGACCGCATCGGTCCAGCCCGGCTTCGCCGTAGTCGATGGCCGCTGCTGACCCGGCGTCCGGACTACGACGTCTCGTTTCGTCGGACCCCCGGGCGGCACAGACCAACTTCATTACCCGGGCGGCAGCAGTTGCACGAGGAGAATCCCCATGCCGCCGACGGCTCCGAGGACAAGCCAGACCATTCCGCCCTGCTGCCCGGTCGCGGTCTTGCGTCACTAGAACCCGGCAGTTGCCAGTCGTGCCGTCGGCCTGGACCGCCGTGGCGTCGATAAGGTTCGCACTGCCGAGCCGGCTATCGCCGCCCTATGTCCTCGCAGGTCGACCGGCTCGCCAGTTCGGCATAGCCTTCGGTGGCCGCCGGGTACCACCCTTGATGCTCAACCATCGGCCGGCTGCATAGCAACCGGGTACCGAAGCCGGACGGTCGCACTATCCGGACGGGAACCTTCAGCGATCGCACCGTGGCGCACCGACGGCCGGTCGCCTTCGGCGCCGACCTGAGCCCGGTCAGCTTCTCAGTGCGTATAAAATACGGCGATTTTCCCGTTCCCGGCGCGCGGATGAATGGTCAGTCTCGCGACACAACGAGCATTCCGGTATGGACAGGTATCGGACGGCGTGATCGGCCTCGTCCACCGACCGTGCCCTCGGGCCTGGTGCACCTGACCCCGGCTGCTGATCACAGCTCGATGGAAATTCCGGGCCTCGCACCGAACAGCGGCGTGACCTGCGAGCGGGAACGAACGACAGCGACACGTTTCGTTCCGGCGGGTGGCGCAGGATGTGCCCGGGGCGGGCCGTGAGCCCGCGGTCGGCCCTGGTGGAAAGACATGGTGCTGCAGCGAGAGCGGGCCCGCCGAGGTCTGGGAGGATCGGACCTGATCGTGGCGGCGCCCTCGGCGTTGGCCGTGGGCTCGTGCGGCTCGGTGTTCCCGGCAGACCGCGAGTCTCGCTGGGCCGACGCCGACGGGCAGCAGCGTCGACGGCAGTGGGACAGCCTTCTGCGGTCGCCCGTGATGCCCGGAGATTACCTCCGGTGCTGAGGTCGTTCTGGCTCAGCGCCGTCGTGACCTGCCGCGCTCGACGCTGCGGCTGACTCTAGCTACGCTCGGGCTGCCGGGCTGGCGCGTACCGGTCGCCAGTGTCCCGGTATCGGCGGCGCGTCCCGGGTCAGCGAGGCCGGGTGTCGGGGCGACGTTGCGAGACGACCCAGGGGGGATGGATCCGGATGATCTCGGGTCGCCAGATCGGCCTGCCAGTCGTGGGTCCCGACCGTGGTCTCGGCCACGCCGCGGATCTCGAGCGAAGTGGGCACCGGCCATCGACTGTTCGGTGACCTCGTCCACGACGAAGGCCATTCGGATGCGCCTGGACGTTGCTACGGCACTGCCGCCCATGTCGAACCCGGTGATGTCGATAGTGCCGAGCGCCGATGTAGGGTCCCGTTCAGACCCCAACGTGGCCAGGTGACCACGGGGCTGGCGGCGAGAAAGCGCACTTCGGCGTCGTTGAAGGTCATCGTGGTTAGGCTAGAACCTCAGCTAAGGTTGAGCGTCAGGCACAAGCCAGCTCGGAGGGCCTATGCCTTACCGGGTCGTCGTCATCGGCGCCGGCTTCGGCGGGATCGGCATGGCGATCGCGCTCAAGCAGGCGGGCATCGAAGATTTCGTCGTGGTGGACCGAGCCGATGACCTCGGCGGAACCTGGCGGGATAACAGCTACCCGGGTCTGAGCTGCGACGTGCCCTCGCACTTGTACTCGTTCTCGTTCCGGCCCTGGCGCTGGAGCCGGCGTTTCCCGCCGCGCGAGGAGATCCTGGCTTACCTGCACGCGGTGGTCGCCGAGCGCGACCTCAGCCCGCACCTCCGTTTCGGCTGCGGCGTCGCGGCGGCCGAGTTCGACGAACACCGCGCGGTCTGGAATCTCACCCTTGACGATGGCGGCACGCTGCAGGCGAGGGCGGTCGTCTGCGCCCTTGGCCAGCTCGGCCGTCCCGCCCTGCCCGACATCGCCGGCCGAGACGGGTTCGCCGGCCCCTCGTGGCATTCCGCCCGCTGGAATCACGATGTCGGCCTGGCAGGCAGGCGGGTGGCTGTCGTCGGCACCGGGGCCAGCGCGATCCAGTTCGTACCCGAGATCGCCAAGGTCGCCGGCCACGTCGCCGTCTACCAGCGCAGTGCCCCGTACGTGCTGCCCAAGGCCGACCGGCCGTACCGCGACGCCGAGCAGGCGCTGTATGACCGGCTGCCTGTGGTGCGCAAGATCGACCGGCTGCGCATCTTCCTCTACGGCGAGCTGCTCACCAGCGGCTTTGTCCTGTCACCCAAGCTGCTGGCGGCGCCGATGCAGCTATGGCGCCGCCAGCTCCGCTCGCAGATCGCCGATCCTGAGCTGCGCGCCAGGTGTGTTCCTGACTACGTGATGGGCTGCAAGCGGGTCGTGTTCTCCAACGACTGGTACCCGGCTCTGGCGCGGCCGGATGTGGAGCTCGTCACGGAACGGATCGAGCGGATCGTCCCGGACGGGGTGATGACCGCCGACGGCACGACCCGCGTCGCGGACGTGATCATCTACGGCACCGGTTTCAAGGCGGGGGAGTTCCTCGCGCCGATGCTGGTGTCCGGCCTCGGCGGCCGGCGGCTGCAACAGGCCTGGCAGGACGGACCGCAGTCCTACCTCGGCATCGCTGTTTCCGGGTTCCCGAACTTCTTCATGCTCTACGGGCCTAACACCAACCTCGGCGGAAATTCGATCATCTACATGCTCGAAGGCCAGATCGGCTACGTTCTCGGCGCGATCCAGGCGCTCCAGGCGCAGCGCCTGGCGTGGCTTGACGTGCGCCCCGAAGTGCAGGACGCGTTCGGCTCCTGGGTGCAATCGGCCAGCCGGACGTCGGTGTGGGAGACCGGCTGTCACAACTGGTACACGACGGCCTCGGGACGCAACACCAACAACTGGCCCGACTACACGTTCATGTACCGGTATCAGGTCCGGCGCTTTGACCTCGCCGCGTACCGGGTCATGCCGAAACGTCCGGCCCTGGCCGGCACCAAAGCGGCATGACCGCCCGCCGCGCGCGCCGCGGGTTGCGCATACCGCCGGCGACCGTGCGCCTTGGAATGCGGCAGGTCGGCAGGCACTGCCTGGACCCGGCTCTGCCCTGGCAGGTGCAGCGTGCGCGGCTGGACCAGGTCACCAGGATCTCCCTGCTGCCGCGGCGCACCACGGTCACCGAGCAGACGATAGCCGGGCTGCGCGCCGAGGTGGTGTGCTCCGGGGCACCGGGTTCCCACCTGACCGTGATCCACTTTCACGGCGGTGGCTATTGCCTGGGCTCGGCGCGCATGGCCCGGTCGTGGGCGGCGCACCTGAGCGCCCAGACGGGCTGCCGGGTTGTCTTGCCCGAATACCGCCTGGCACCCGAACATCCCTATCCGGCGGCACTCCAGGACGCCCACGCGGTCATCACCGCCCTGTCCGGCGAGGCCGACCCGGGCCCGGTGGTGGTGTCGGGCGACTCGGCAGGCGGAGGACTCGCTCTGGCCCTGGCCCTGTCGATGCGCGACGAAGGGCAGGAACCCCCGGCCGGCTGCATCCTGCTGTCACCGTGGCTCGATCTCGGCCGCGACCGCCGGGCCGTTCCCGGCCTGGTGCGCCGCGACGTCCTGCTCGACCCGGCCTGGCTCGACGCCTGCGCCCGCGCCTACGCCGACCCGTCCACCTGGGCCGACCACTTGGTCTCCCCGCTGCACGCCACGCACTCCGGGCTGCCGCCGCTGTTGATCCAGGCCGGGACCGAGGAACTGCTCGCCCCAGACGCCGAACTGCTGGCCGCCAGCGCTTCGGCCGCCGAGGTGGACACGACATACACCAGATGGCCGCGCATGTGGCACGACTTCGTGCTCCAGCCCGGTTTGCTCGCCGCTGCCGACAGCGCGCTGGCCCAAGTGGCTTGGTTCGTCAGCAAGGTAACCGCCAGCCGGTGACGCTTTTCCCCCGTGCGCCTCAGCTCGGCAGCCCCGGCTGCTGCAAGATCAGCACGATCGAGAGAATCAGCAGCACGGAGCCGAACGCGATCAGGGCGTACCGCACGCCGGCCAACTTGAACGAGCTGCCGATGCCCACCAGGAACAGCACCGCCGCCAGGAACACCGTGATCCGGACGTAGTTGTCGCTGATGAGCGCCGCCTGGTTACCCGCCTGGAACTTCGCGGCGGACTCGCTGTCCAGCAGGTTGGCCTGCGCCTGCTCGGGTTGCTGGTACTGAGGCATATAGGTCGGGCCCGGCGGGGCATGCGGATTGTGCAGCGGGTTCGTCGCCATCCACGCGTTGAAGGCGACCGGGAACTGGGGCCGGAAGCGGCGCACTGCGATCGCTTCCTTCTGCGGGCTGTTCAAGGTGAACGCGATGAACCATGCGTTGAAGGTCGACGCGTCGAAATCGCGGAGCGAGATGGCGGCGAGGTCGTCGCGGGTGGCAAGGTTGCCCAGGGTGGAGGCCCGGGCGATGTTGACGCGCGATTCCGTCCTCCACTTCGCCGCCGAGTAGCCCGCCCAGGCGGCCGTCAGGGTGACAAGAGCTAGCAGCATCGCCTCGCGGATCTGCACGATCCGGGAATGACGATCACCGGACTCACCGTGATTGCGTTCCTCTTCGGCTCGCTCCGCCGCCTCGCCATGTTCATGCAGTTTCTTGCCGGTCTCGATGGGCTTAGTCCCTCGGCCATCAGCGCCTCACTCCTGCCCGGCAACTCCCGCAAGCATATCCTCGCCGATTTCGAGGTGCCCAGCTCGGAAGGTGTGCCCAACCTGGCTGAATGCCCGCCGAACCGGTTGGCCCCGAACCGTTCGCCCTGGGCCGCAGGTGTCTCGGGACTTCAGGCCCTGGCGAAATCACGGTGCGGCGAGGAGGTTGATGCCGGAGGCGATGATCATGGCTATCGCGAACGATGCGGAACCGGCTGGATATCCCGCTGAGTGGGAATTCGATGGGCTGCTCAGGAACGGCGAGGCGGTTGTGGTCCGCCCGATCCGGCCGACCGACGCGCCGGAGTTGGCCGGATTGCGGGGAGCCACCTCGCCCGGCACACACCAGCATGTGCTTCTGGCTGGCCCGGCTCTGAGCCTGGAGGCGGCTGTTCGTTTCAGCCAGGTGGATTACGACGCCCGGATGGCCTTCGTCGCGCTGGTGTCGGACGAGATGGTCGGGCTGGCCAGCTACGACCGTCCCGACGCAAGGGTGCCGGCGGCCGGGGTCGGCTTCATTGTGGCCGACGCCCGCCGGGGCCACGGCGTCACCACCTTGCTGTTCGAGAGCCTGGCGGAGTACGCGCGGAGTAGGGGGATCCTTCGCTTCACCGCCGAGGTCAGGGCGCAGAACACGGCCCTGCTCGAGCTGTTCGCCGCGACCGGCCTGCGCTGCACCCGGCGCAACGGCCCGGCGACGGTGCGGGTCGAGATCGACCTACGGCCGACGCGGGCGTACCGGGCGGCGTGCGATCAGCGGGAGGCGATGGCGGAGATCGCCAGCGTCGCGGCGATCCTGCGGCCGCGGTCGATCGCGGTGGTCGGAGCGGGACGGCACCCGGGCAACGTCGGGCATCAGGTGGTCCGGTCCCTGCTGGCCGGCGACTTCTCGGGAACCGTCTACCCGGTTAACCCGGCCGCCCGGGCGGTCTGCGGCGTGCCCGCCTTCCCGGCCCTGTTGTCGGTTCCCGAGCCCGTCGACCTTGCCGTGGTCGCGGTTCCCGCATCCGCTGTCCCCGCGGTGATCGACGAGGCGGCCTCGGTTGGCGTGCGCGCCGTCACCATCATTACCGCGGGCTTCGGCGAGACCGGGCGATCCGGCGCCGCGGTGGAGACCGAGATGCTGAGCGTGGCCCGACGGCACGGGATGCGGATCGTCGGCCCGAACTGCCTGGGCGTGGCGAACACCGACCCGGAAGTCCGGATGAACGCCACCTTCGCCTTCCCCGAATCGTTGCCCGGGGGGCGGCTGGCCTTGGTCTCGCAGTCCGGCGCGGTCGGGGTCGTGCTCGGCGAGCAGACCCGCGCCGCGGGCCTGGGCCTAGCGGCCTTCGTGTCGGTTGGGAACAAGCTCGACGTGAGCCCGAACGACCTGCTGTGCTTCTTCGAGCACGACGACCGGACCTCGGTGATCGCGCTGTACCTGGAGTCGCTGGGCAACCCGCGCAAGTTCGCCCGGATCGCCCGGCGGGTCGGTACGACCAAGCCCATCGTGGCGCTGAAGGCGGGCCGGACATCGGCCGGCGCCCGGGGTGCCCGCTCGCATACCGCGGCCGCGGCGACCCCGGAGGTGACCGTCGCCGCCCTGCTGCGCAGCGCGGGGGTCATCAAGGTCGACCGGCTGGAGGAGCTACTGGACGTCTCGGCCATCTTGCTGGCCGCACCGCTGCCCGCCGGGCGCCGGGTGGCGCTGGTGGGGAACTCCGGCGGCCCGCTTATCCTCGCCGCCGACGCGTGCGAGGGCGGCGGGCTGAGCGTGCCGGAGCTCGGGGAGGCGACACGGCACGCACTCGGCCAGGTCCTCGTCCCCGCTGCGGCGACCGCCAACCCGGTCGACCTCACCGCCGACGGGACCGCGGCGATGCTCGAGCAGGCGCTGGATGTCGTCTTGGCCGACGAGGCGATCGACGCGGTGATCACCATCGTCGTCGAGACCATGACGATCTCGGCCGCGGAGGTCCGGGAGACCATCACCCGCGCTGCGCAGCGGTCCGGCAAGCCGGTCGTGGCCTGCTCGGTCGAGGCGGGCGCCGCACTGGTGCCAAGCGGTGCAGCGCAGGTCGCGGAGATTCCCTCACCGGAGCGGACGGCGACGGCCCTGGGGCATGTCTGTACCTACGCGCAGTGGCGCCGGCGCCCGCTGCTGGATGCGGATGAGCCAGAAGAGCTGTCCGACCAGCCGTTGATCAGCCAGATCATCGCGGCTAAGCTCGCCAGCAGCCCGGCGGGGGGCTGGCTCGAGCTTGATCAGGCGGCCCGTCTGCTGGCCGCCTGCGGGGTGCCCGTGCTGGCGACTCGCGGCGCGGCGACCGCGGCACAGGCAGCTGCGGCGGCCGAGGCGGTCGGGTTCCCGGTGGTCCTCAAGGCCCGGTCCGGCGATGTGGTGCACAAGTCCGACGTCGGCGGTGTCGCGCTGGGACTGGCCGACTCCGAGGCTGTCCGTGCGGCGTACGAGACGATGCAGGCCCGGCTCGGCGCCCAGATGGGCGGTGCGGTGATCCAGCCGATGGCGCCGCCGGGGGTGGAGGCGATCGTCGGGCTGGCCGCCGATCCCGAGTTCGGCCCGGTGGTGATGGTCGGCCTCGGCGGCGTCATGACCGACCTGCTGCAGGACCGGGCCTTTGCCGTCCCGCCGTTCGAGGCCGGCGCCGCCGACGCCATGGTCGCCTCGCTGCGGGCCGCGCCGCTGCTCGACGGCTACCGGGGCGCGCCGAAAGCAGATCGCCAGGCACTCGTGGCGGTGCTCGACCAGGTCGCTCGCGTCGCCGAGGAAGTTCCCGAACTCGTCGAGCTCGACCTCAACCCCATCCTGGTCAGCTCCACCGGAGCGGTCGCCGTCGACTGCAAGGCCCGGCTGGCCCCGCGCCAGCCAGGTCCCGGCCCGCTGTTCCCCGCGCTGCGCCGCCGGCCGCAGATTCTGAGCAGCGAAACACGATCAGGGCCGCCGGTCAGCTGAGGTCGTCACGCTCAGATACCGTAGCCGCCGCGGCCCGGCAGCGCCACCTGTGCTCGTAAGGCAAGGCCATTGGGGCCAGCGCCCATTAAGACCCGGGGTTCAGGTCTTCCGGCGTCACGAGGTTCAGCACCTGCCTGTTTATCAGGTTGAGGTCGGCCGCATGGTAGGCCTTGGCCACCAGCCCCGAGCAACTGGCCAGGGGGTCAAAGACGTAAAGGTCCGACAGGTCGATGCCCCAATAGTCCCGGACGAACACGGCCGACCAAGCGGGATAGTCGTACGGCTGGCCAAGCCGGCTGAGCGCATACCCGGCAACCCGGTCACGTCGGCTCTGCGGGACCTGGCCGCCGTCTGGCGCGCTGCGCACGCCGAACCAGGAGATATCTTGCGCCGGGTACTCGGCGACGGTGCGCTCACGCACGCAATCAAACCACGCTTCGACAAGCTGGCCGTGGCCGACATAGACCACTGCGTGCGAGAGCCGCCAGCCGAGGAACATGGCCTCGATATGCGCTGGTGCTCCCGGCATCTCCACGAGGCCGTAATCGCCTGGCAACGGCTCTAGGGTCGGCTGCGCTTTATAAATTGTTAGACCGGACAACTCGGTGCCCCTCCACTTCTAATTCAGCACCAGCGTCAGCGCCGGCGGCGGCGGCGGCGGCGGAAACATCGAGAGACGCCGCATGGTTAACCTCCGCGGGCAACCCGAAGTGACCTTAAGCGGCCCACATGCTCAGGTTGCGGCAGCCGACACACCGGACACAGATCCAAAAGTCGCATCCGTCGCGCCAAAGGTCCCATACCGTTGCGGCGGGGTACCGCGACGGCTCAGTCCGGCACCGGGCGCGGAGCGAGTGCCGCAGGCACTGTATTTTGCCATCGCGATATACCTGGTTGTGCCGTTCCGGGAGGTCGCCGGGCTGGTGTTCAGGCGCTCATAGGCCCCGGCAGCTCCCGGTAGCTCCCGGCAACGAGGGCCTGACCTGCAGCTACGGTGGCGTGTTCGGACGGATCGGAGGAGTCTTGGTCACGATCACGGTCAAAGGGCCGGGCGGCGGGCCTACGCCAGTCGAGCATGTCCGTTTCGGCTAGGGACCTCCGGTGCCGTTCAGTGGTATACGGCTGCGGACAGCGCAGCGTAAGCACGGACCAGCGCCCCCCGCACCAGAGGAAGCAGTGGGCTGTCGGGCAGGCAGCCCTCCCTGACCCACTGATCGGACAGACCCATCGCGCAGACCCGGTACACCGCCGCCGACCTGACCCCAGCCTCAGGCGCACCGAAGAGATAGCAGTAAAGGCGAGTTACCGACTCCACCAGCTCATCGGATCCTCCTGGTGCCGTCGAGTACTGGACCTGCCGGTGCACCCTCCACCAGTCGACCTCGAACTCCGCGGCCTTGGCCGGGCTGGCCGGCTCGCCGTGGCTTAGCCTGACCAGGGCGAAAAACCGCTGCATGCGGTCCCGTGCGCCGTCGGGGTCGTTGTCTGGCAGGGGCGCCCATAGCTGGATGGCGCGCAGCACGAGCCAGGCGGCGTGCAGGGTCCGGTACCAGTTCATGCCGAGACTCATCCGGAGCAGCCCGACGAAAGCCATGAGCGCCTGATGCCAGTCATGCCGGTAGTACCCGACCCAAGCCCGGCATTCAAGGTCGGCGACGCGGGCCGGGTCGAACGACCGGAGCCGACTGGGCTGCCCGGCCGGCCGGCCGGCGTGACCAGCGTCCTGTCCCCCGGCACGCCGGAGGTCGGCCGGATCCTGGCGCGCCAGGCCGTCCTGGCGGTCATGCCGACCGAGCCATCCGGCCAGCCGTGCCGCGGTTGTATTCATGCGATCGGTAACCGCCTGGATGCCCATAGCCCCCTCATCGCTATATACCCGCCTCGGCTGCTCCCAGGTGGGTATGCCTGCCGGAGCTGCGGCTCAGCGGCAGCACTTAGGTTGTCCGCATCACGGCAGCGTAACCAGGGAGATGCCCCCGGCTGTAATCCGTTTCTGAGGCACTTTACCGTCGGCATCCGGTTCAGGGCCTGCCCGGCAACCGGCCTGCCTGTCGCAGCGGGCTACTCGCCGCGGCGCCCAAGGCCAGCATCACCAGGTTCGCCTCGATCACCAGTCAGGACTCACCCGCCTGGAGCCGCCGGCGTAGAAGATCCCGGCGTGCAGCCGCAGAAGGGGGAACTATGCACACCTGACTACTCCCGTACCGTGTCGCTCGCGCCGCCCGAATCTGGCGGCTCACCTAAAGGGGCTGGTCTAGGTCCGCATGGAGCAGTGATACTTTTTCTTGTGGACTCGTCTGGGCGACGGCGTTTGGCGGAGGGCCGCTGGTCCCGCGCTCAGAGGCGTGGGCCCAGGCCGTCACGGAGCGTGCGATCGACCTTGTGGTTTCCGCGCTGGATGTCAACGCGCTGCTGGACCAGGTGGATCTGAACGCGGTGCTGGACCAGGTCGACATCGACCAACTGCTGGACCGGATCGACCTGGACCGCCTGCTCGCGCAGATGGACCTGAATGCGATCCTCAAGCGCATCGACATCGAAGCACTGGTCGAGCAGACCGACATCGGCTCCGTCATCGCGGCATCCTCTAGCGGGGTCGCAGGCGAGGCACTCGACGTGGTCCGCAGCCAGGCCGTCGGGCTCGACGAGTTCATCGCCCGCTGGATAGGGCGCCTTCGCCGCCGCCCCTACACCGGCCCGCCCGGCCCGCCCGACGGGCTACGGGCCAAGGCAGAGGCATGACTGCGCGCTCGGGCGATCCCACGCCCTCCGGGCCTCCGGTCATCCGGGAGAGCCTGCAAGGTAGGTACTCGGGTTTCGCGTCACGTTTTACCGCCTTCGCCGTCGACGTGGGGGTCAGTCTCGGCGTGTACATGCTCGCCCTGGCCGCCATCTCGTGGGCGGCACAGGTGCTGACCGGCAAGGACATCACCTGGCACAAGGGCGACATCTGGGTGATCATCGCCTATGCGGTCTGGGCGTTCGCCTACTTCGCTTACTGCTGGGCCGCGAGCGGCAGGACCGCCGGCATGGCGCTGTTCGGCGTGCGGGTCGTGCGAGACGACGGCACCGACGCCAGCGGGCGCCGGGCGGTCGTGCGCACGCTGGCGCTCCCGCTGAGCTTCCTGTTCCTGGGACTCGGGTTCGCCGGCATCCTGCTGGGTGACCGGCGCCGGGCGCTGCATGACGTCATCGCCGGGACGGCGGTCATCTACTCCTGGGACGCGCGGGCGGCGCGGCTGCGGTTCCTGTCCAGGAGCTGATCACGCAGCCGCGTCCTGCCCGTGCCGGTTCTTTATCCGGCCTGGTCAGGCGGCTGCCCGGGCACCGCGTCGGCGTCCTGGACGGGGATCCGGGTGCCTTCTGGCTTGACCTCGCGGACCGGGACGCTGACCTCCAGGACTCCCTTGTCGTACCGGGCGGCGACGTCCGCGGGATCGACCCTGGCGGGAAGCCTGACCGTGCGAGCCAGCGATCCGTAGCGGAACTCCGAGCGATAGGGCCCGCCGTCCTGCTGGCGGCGCTCGGCGCGGATGGTCAGGACCCGGCCGTCGACGGTGACCTCGATGTCGTTCTCCGGGTCCAGGCCGGGCAGTTCAGCCCGGATCACGTAACGGTCGTCCCGGATCGTTTCCTCGAGCCGGAACACCTGGCCCGCCAGGAACGGCGGCGGTCCTGCCCACGGAGACTCCAGCCAGTCGGCCAGGTCCGGGAACATGGCGCGGAACCTCGCGGGCGCCTGAGGGCGCGACAACTTAGCCATGATGTCCCTCCATTGCATGTACGACCATGTTAGCTGCTCTGGCCCAGCTGGCCACGCAGACTGAGCCGGCCGTGCCGTCCTTTCCCGCGGCTCCGCCCTGGCTGGCACGGACCGTGCCTGCTTCTCAGGCCGGGCTGGCGACGCCGATCGCGGGTGCCCGTTGGCGGTGGCTGGCGGCGCCGATCGCGGGTGCCCGTTGGCGGTGGCTGGCGGCGCCGATCGCGGGTGCCCGTTGGCGGTGGCTGGCGGCATGGATCCGGCTGGGGGAGCTGGCCTGGCACAGGCCGGCTGGGGTTGCGGTGCCGGCTGAGCCGGGTCCGCATATCCGGGCATCCACCTGAGCACTTCAGCGCGGAACGGCACTTCGCATTCGAGCTGGCAGAGCACGCCCAGACCAGTGGCCAGCACCCGGTGGATGAGTACGTAAGAGGGCGGCAGGTTGAGCCGCCGCAGCACGCTGGATGAACGCGCGGCCGATGCCTGCATTGTCTCGGTACGCAGCCATTCGCGGCTGAACCTGAACGACTCCGCCTTGGACGGCTCGGCCAGCGGTGCCAGGAAGGCGCGCAGCGCTGCCGGGTCAATGCTGACGCCGTCCCGGAGATAGCCGTGCAACCGGAATTCGTCCACGAGCTTCGCGGGGTCGCCGTCTTCGTGGATGAGCCGTAGCACCCGGCCGAAGACGGGCGGGAAGCCGTCCGGCAGCCGGGCGACAGCGCCGAAGTCGAGCACGCCGAGCCGCCCGCCGGCCAGCAGCCGGAAGTTCCCCGGGTGCGGATCGGCGTGCAGGAGCCCGACCCGCGCGGGACCCGAGAACAGGAAACGGATGATCATGATGCCGGCCCGGTTCCGCTGAGCGGCCGTGCCGCCGGCGATGATCGCGGCGAGCGGGATGCCGTCAAGCCATTCGCTGACCAGCACGTGGTCGCTGACGCAGACCACACCCGGGACGCAGACGTCCGGATCGCCGGCGTAGACAGCGGCGAAAGCCCGCTGGGCGGCAGCTTCCAGCCGGTAATCGAGTTCCTCGGCCACCCTGCCCCGCAGCTCGGCCAGCAGCGGCTTGACGTCCAGGCCAGGCATGAGCGCGCTGAAAAGCCGGGCGAAGCGGCTCAGCTGGTTGAAATCGCTGATCAGCGCCCGGCCCGCACCCGGGTACTGGACCTTGACGGCAACCTGGCGCCCGTCGTGCCAGACGGCCCGGTGCACCTGGCCGATGGAGGCCGCAGCCGCCGGCTCGTCGTCGAACCCGGCGAAGCTGTCCCGCCACTGCTCGCCCATGTCGCCCGCGAGCACCGCGTGAATAGTCCCGGCCGGCAGCGGCGGCGCGGACTCCTGCAGCCTGGCCAGGGTAGCCCGGTACGGTCCGGCGATCTCCGGGGGCAGCGCGGCCTCGAAGACCGACAGCGCCTGCCCGAGCTTCATCGCGCCGCCCTTGAGCTCGCCCAGAACCCTGAAGACCTGATCTGCTGTCCGCTGCTGGATTTCCTGGGTCACCAGCTCAGCCGACCGGCCGCCCAGGCGCTTGCCGGTTCCCAGCGCCGTCCGGCCCGCGAACCCGACCGGCAACCTCGCCAGCCTGGCCGAACGGGTGACAGCATGACGGGGCAGATCGCTCATGACCCCATTCTCCGCTATGCCGGCCTAATGCATCGCAGTGATCGGATGCATCACAGTAATCGCCAGTTACACCGAGGCCCTGTGACTGGCGCGCCGCTACCGGACCGGCGTGCCATATCCGCCGTGGCACCGCAAGATCATGCAGTACATCCTCCTCCGGGCCGTCCGGTCCTGATCGCGGCTGCGGGAGCCGCGCAGGTCAGTTTCCGGCCTTCTGACCCCGGAACCCCTGTGCGGACCGATGCGCGGATCGGCCACGACACAGCAGAGCCGCTGAGGGCGTGATGGGTCCGGCAGCTGGGCTTGCCTTGCGAGAACCTGAGCTAGGCCAGTCGTATGACTTGAATACCAATCATACGACTGGTAGGTTTGAATCATGTTGCTGAATGAGCCGTTTGGCGGCGTGATTCCAGGCGCACGCGGCGCCGTGCTGTCTACCCTCCTGCGCACCGATGCCAGGCTGACCGGCAGACAAGTTCACGCGCTAGTCAGCGACCGGCACAGCCTCTGGTCTGTCCAAGAAGCACTGAAGGCTTGGGTCCAGCTAGGCGTAATCCGAACCCAGATCGTCGGCCGAGCCATTGTCCACGAAATCAACGAAGATCACTGCACCGTGGCACCATTGCGTTCACTACTCGACCCGATGGCAGCTCTCGCCGAGACTGCGGCCCAGATCGTCGGAGACAGCGTCGAGGCAATCATCCTCTTTGGCTCCGTCGCCCGCGGCGAAGCTCGCGAGGGAAGTGATATTGACCTGGCCGTGATTGCGCACTCTGGCTGGGATGGTCGCGTCGACTTGGAAGATGCCATACAGAGACGGCTCGGCAATGACTGCGATTCCCTCGTCTTTACCGCCGAGGATTTCGCGCGACTCGCGGCTGCCCACGAACCCGTCGTCGACGAGATACTCGCCGACGGCATACCCCTCATCGGCACGATGCCACGGGTTAAGAGCGGAGCTGCGTGATGGTCTCCGAGCACATGGACCGCGCAAGAAACCTCCTCAAGAAGGCGCAGGAATACCTCGCCGCGGCCGAGGACAGCCTAGCCGCCGAACGGCACACGCCCGCTGCCGGCGACGCCATCCATGCGGGCATCAATGCTAAGGACGCCATCGTAACTGCACTCACGGGTACTACCAGCAAGCGCAAGAACCATTCCGCCGCGGCCGGGGAACTGAAGCAAGCACTTGGCCAGCGACCCGACGCAGCCACCGCTGAACGAGCACTCCGCGAGCTGATCTCTGCCAAAACTGATGTGGAATACGGTGTCGCACTTGTGACTGCCGCGAAAGCCGAACCACTCGTACGCGGCGCAAGAACTCTTGTCGAACTCGCAGTCCAGATCGTTCGACTCGGTCGCTGACCGTCCCTGTCGGAGGCGTCGCACCATCAGCTCGGGGAATCTGTGCCGTACGGCGGCGAACTGCAACGGTAAGTCCGAGAGTGACTGTAAGTACCCCTAGCTCGGCCGCAAAGTCTCCCGCGAGGTGCTAAACACCGCCCTGGTCAGCCTAGGTCGCCCCGGGCTCGGCAGCTAAATGACGACGCAAGCTCACCACTGATTCCAGTAGATGCGACGAGCGCCAGCAGTCCGTTTACAGGCGACACGCAACAGGCCCTCCTCGTATTTGAGAAGGGCCCTTGCCTTGGTAGCGGGGGCGGGATTTGAACCCGCGACCTCTGGGTTATGAGCCCAGCGAGCTACCGAACTGCTCCACCCCGCGTCGGTGTGCCTTTACTTTATGAACTCCCGGCGTCCAAAGCAAATCATCGCCGGCCCGCCTGGCTGACCTGCGGGGCCGCCGGGCCGCCACCGCCGGGCTGCGTCAGCAGGTCTCGTCACGGCGTAACCTTTCCGGGATGACCGAGGTCGTGATCTACACAGACGGCGCGTGCAGCGGCAACCCCGGACCGGGCGGCTGGGGGGCCGTGCTGCGCTGGAACGGCACAGAAAAGGACCTGTACGGCGGCGATCCGCAGACCACGAACAACCGGATGGAGCTGATGGCCGCCATCCAGGCGCTCGAGGCGCTGCAGCGGCCCGCGCAGGTCAAGCTGCACACGGACAGCAAGTATCTGCTCGACGGGATCACCAAATGGATCAAGGGCTGGCAGCGCAACGGCTGGTTGACCTCGGCCAAGAAGCCGGTCAAGAACGCGGACCTGTGGCGCAGGCTGACCGAGGCGATGAGCCGCCACGAGGTCACCTGGCTCTGGGTGAAAGGTCACGCGGGCGACCCGGGCAACGAACGCGCCGACGAGCTGGCCCGGCGCGGCATCGAGGAAGCGGCCAGCGCCACCCACCCGGTATAGCCGCCGTCAGCCTTTCCCGCGTGATCCGTAGGGCGGCGCGAAGACCACGATCAGCGTCAGGTCCTCGAGGATCTCGGTGAACATGTGCGTCTCCCCGGCCGGAACGAACACCACCGCACCCGGACCCACCTCGACCGCCCCGGAACTCGTCACGAGCGTCGCGCGACCCGACTGCACCACGTAGATCTCGTCCTCGGTGTGCGGGCTCTGGTCATCGAGGCCGCCCGCGGGAATCGAGTAAGTGCCCAGGCTCAGGTCCTCGCTTTCCAGGTGGACGACCCAGTGGTTGAGGTCGCGGGGATCCGCGCCGCCAGGCGGCGTGTACGTCCCGGCCTCGGCGATGACGCGCATAGCGGTCTCCGTCAGCTGTGAACGATGTCCGTGTGATGGCAAAAATGCACCCTTTCCGGGCAAAGGATCTTATCTGCCGCCCGGCCGTCGCGCTGCATCCGCCCGCCGCGGCCGAGCTCGCCTACGGAGGCGGCACGCTGGGCACGCTGCTCGGCGCGGACCTGGCCAACCCGCCGAAGATCCGGCGGCTCGGCGGGCCGGCGGTGTCGATCGGCGGCGCGGGCACATTCGACGGCGTCGTGCTCACCGGCATCGCCGCCGTCCTGCTGGCGGGTCTGCTGTAGGCCGGCTCGGTTCAGCTCGGTCCCGAGCGATCAATCTCTTAATGATCCAGAACGGTCCCGCCTGCTTCCGGACCGCTCCCTTCCTGCCCGCCCCGGGGCGGGCAGGTGATAGCGGGGATGCGATGACGGCTGCGAGCGGGCGCCGGGCTGGATACGCTAGCGACGTGCCCGGAAGCCGCCTGACCCGCCTGCGGGAAAGCCCGTGGCTGCGAGGTGGGCTGCTCGCGCTCGTGCTCGGGCTCGCCGTGTACGAACTCGCCTCTCAGTGGACGCAGGTGCGGGTAGACCTGGCCAAGCTGACCGGCTATGACGTGGCCGGCGCCCTGCTGTGCGTGATCGCCGGACTCTTCTGCATGATGCTGGCCTGGCGGGCCCTGCTCGCGGACCTCGGCTCGCCGCTGCCGCTGCCCGCCGCGGTCCGGGTGATGTTCGTCGGGCAGCTCGGCAAGTACGTGCCGGGGGCGGTGTGGGCCGTGGCCGCGCAGGTCGAACTGGCCCGCGACTACGAAGTCCCGCGTCGGCGCAGCGCCACCGCCAGCCTGGTCGGCATGGCCACCACCCTGGTGGTGGCCCTGGCCGTGGCGGGCGTGACGCTGCCGCTCACGTCGGCGAGCGCGGCCCGGCACTACTGGTGGGTGCTGGCCATCACCCCGCTCGCGGTGGCCTGCCTGTATCCCCCGGTTATCAAGTTCGGCCTCAACCTGGTGCTGAAGGTCATGCGCAGGGCGCCGCTCGAGAAGTCGGTCAGCAGGGGCGGCATGGCCCGCGCCCTGGCCTGGACCGCGCTCGGCTGGCTGTTCTACGGCGTGCACGCCTGGCTGCTGATCAGCGAATTCGCCCAGCATGGAGGGGGACGGGGAGGTGGCTGGGATGTGTTCGCGCTGTCGCTGGGCGGCTATGCGCTGGCCTGGTCGGTCGGCTTCCTCATCATCTTCTTCCCCGGCGGCATCGGTCCCAGGGAATGGGCGCTGGTCGCCGTGCTCGCCCCGGTCATGTCATCGACGTCCGCCCTGGTGGTCGCGCTCGTCTCACGGGTCGTGATGAGCGTGGGCGACCTGGTGTGGGCGGGCGTCGGGCTGGCCATCGGCCGGGCGCAGAACCGCTCGGCCAAGGCACGGGGCCGCCCGGCCGATGAGACGACCGGCCCGGATCCGAGGCCGCCGCTGCAGCCGGCCAGCCTTAGCGGGCCAGCAAAGCCTTCAGATAGTCCGCCCAGCACGGCACAGGATCAATAGCCGTCACGCCGGCCCGGAGCCGCCTCGCCATCCCTGGCACGCTGATCTCCCGCAGCACCCGGGCCAGATCCGCCACGTCCCCCGGTGCGCAGGTCAGCCCGTCGACACCGTCCTGCACCAGGTCGGCGAGTGCCCCGGCGGTGGTGGTGATCACCGGTACGCCGTGCGCGAACGCGAGCAGGGCGTTCTGCGAGGCGGTCGCCTCCCGGTACGGCAGCACGAGCGCGTCCGCCGCCCCGAACAGCGCCGGGATCTCACTGGCCGGCACGTAACCGGGCTGCAGCCTCACCCGGTCGGCGATCCCGAGCTCGGCCATCAGCTTTTCCGTCTCGCCGGTACCGCCCCAGAATTCCCCCGCGACGGTCAGCGTGAGGTGGGCCGGCCCGCAGGCCAGGGCGCGCAGCAGCACGTCGAGGCCCTTGTACGGCCGCACGATGCCAAAGAACAGCAACCGCCCAGCCCAGGGAGCTGTCGGGGGCGCCCCCCTATCGGGGGGCCCGGCAGGCCCGAGGAGTATGGGGAGCCGGGCAGCCCCCCCATCGGGGGACCCGGGGGGTACGGGGAGCCGGGCAGCCCCCCCATCGGGGGGCCCAGGGGGTACGGGGGGGCGGGCAGCCCCCCCGTGAGCGGGGGGGGTCTGGGGGGGGTCGTCCCCCCCGAGGCGACACTGCTCGTCCCCCTCGAGGCGACACGGGAGGTGCGGTGGCATCCGAGCAACCACGACGCGGTCGGCTAGGGAGAGGCCGCGGGCCTGGATGGCCTGGGCGGGCGAGTGCACGAGCACCGTGTCCACACGGGAGAGCAGGGCCCGGATCAGGGCCGTGTCGCCGGGGTGGCGCTCGTGCGGGAGCACGTTGTGGCAGATGACCACGGTGCGGGGGCGGCGCGGGAGCAGCGGGTCGGGAGCGCGGCGCAGGGCAGCCAGGATAGCCAGGTAGGCGGGGACCTGCAGCGGGGTCAGCAGGGCGAAGACCACCAGGTCAGCGGAGGCTAGGCGACGCCCCGCGGCGAGCCAGCCGTCCGGCCGGTACCAGGCCAGGCGGCGGCGCGTCCGCGGGTACGGCTCGCCTTCCGGCACGTCGAGCAGTTGCTGGCCCGGATAGAGCCAGGCGGGGTACTGGGCCCGCCAGGACTCGATGATGACGTCGTGGCCCGCGGCGGCCAGTCGGTGCGCCAGTTCGGTGGTGTGCCGCGCTCCGCCGCCCTTGTACGGGTGTGCGGGTCCGACCAGGGCGATCCTCACGTGTCGGCGCAGGAACGCACGATCAGGTCGGCCAGCAGGGCCCTCGATGCCAGGATCGTGCCGGTCACGAAGATCAGAATAGTGTCGTTGGCGAAGTGCGGCGGGTGCACCACCATGTCATAGCTGCCCTTGAGAAAGCCCAGGACGAGCAGGAACAAGGCCAGCGGCATGAGCACCTTGAGCGGGTTGAAGTACATCACCATCCGCGGCACCTGCAGGACGT
Organism: uncultured Actinomycetes bacterium; assembly: GCA_963758795.1. Taxonomy (GTDB): domain Bacteria; phylum Actinomycetota; class Actinomycetes; order Streptosporangiales; family Streptosporangiaceae; genus Palsa-504. Next base: position 51,267 of record CAVWXG010000011.1, on the reverse strand, counting down.
ACCGGTGGGCGTCGGAGAACAGGACGTACCGGTGGGCGTCGGAGAAGAAATGGAACATCGACGCGTGCGGGATCACGTGATCGCCGGGCTCCAGGGCTGCGCCGGATGCGAATGTTCTCACGACCGGGGAGAATACTCGTCCGTCGCGGACCTTACGTCCGGGGCCGGGCTTTTCGCGAGAGTTTCGCAGCGTTTCGCAGGACAAGTGGACTACGTTGCCGAGCCGCCCGGCGGGATGACGGCGGGAATGGACAGCCAGAGCGTGTAGTGGATGAACCAGGTGCGGGTCGGCGGCGAGGTCAGGTTGTGTGCCTCCTGGGTGGTCAGCAAGTTCACCACTTCCCGGGGCGTGCCGCCGTAGGAGGTGAGTTCGGACTCGTTCTCGGCGAGCAGGATCGGGCGCCGGCCCACCCCCTCGATGCCGATGACCACGGTGCCGACCGTGACCGGGGTGAGCTTTGTCAGCACCGCCGTTGGCGTGTCGCACATGCCCCGGACCAGCTGCGCGAAGCGGTCGGAAGTGAGGGAGTCGAGGATGACCACCGAGGCGTTCGGGCCGATAGCCGCGCAGAGCTTGGTGACGGCGGCGAGTTCGCCGGTTCCGATCCGGCGGAAGGCCATGCCGTGGGCGGAGAGATGGCGGCCGGTGGCTGTCTTGGTGAAGCCTATGTCGAGGTTGGTCAGCGCGGCCGGGATGAGCAGCGACGCCACGCAGCACGACGCCACCACGGCGGAGGTAACCCGGGTCCGGCCCAGCTGGCCGGCCCGTTCCTTCAGCCACACCGACGCCCAGATAGCGGCGAGGATCAGCCCGGGCAGCACGAACGGCACCAGCCGCCTGCTCGCCCACGGCTGATCGGGGGAGACGGCGGGACGGTAGAGCACGGTCACGACCACCCAGAGAGCGATCATCCAGGGCAGCGCCCACACCCGGAGCGCTTTGGTGGGGTCCTGCCAGGTCAGGAGTGCTCGCACGCCGCGGCGAGCCAGGATGGCCAGGCCGAAGGCGCCGAGCAGGACCGCGGGTATGCCGATGTACCAGATCACCCAGTACAGGCTGTCCTGGTAGTACTGCTGGCGGCCGTCGATGGGCAGGCCCGCGAGCTTCTGGAGTTCGGCCACGTAAGCGATCGACGTCGGGTCGGTTTCCCCGGCCACCGTCTGCACCAGCGGCCGGACGGCGAAGCCGACGAAGATGAGCACGGTCAGGGTAGCGACCGCCACGGGGAGCCAGCGCGCTGCTTTTGCGGTGCGCCATCTGGCTAGTTTTTCTTTCACCGCCGGGCGGGCGGTCAGGGCCACGCCGACCACGGTCAGCACGACCAGAACCGCGGCGCCCAGGGCCAGCGGGCGCAGCGACGGCGCCTCCAGGTCCAGGTAGGGACGGGACAGCAGGTACCCGTCGGCCAGTCCGCACCCCACCCCGATGACCAGGCCGACGCCGAGCGGGATGGCCTGCCGCCGCCGCGCCGCCAGCAGCAAGCCGAGGAACGGGACGACGGGCACGATGTCGCTCAGGCCGTCGATCCGGACCAAGATGGTCAGCCCGAGGGCCAGCCCAGCCAGGGCGGCCAGCACCCTATCCTGGCCCGCCGCGCCGCCCGGACCCGGCGCGCGGCCCGGACCCGCCGCTTCGTCAGCTGCGATCACGGTGCGCTTGATCACCAGGGAGTCGGCCAGCAGGCACAGCCCGCCGAAGAGGAGCACCTGCGCGAGAGGCTCACTGAACGTGCTTCGGCTGGTGTACTGCTCGGGCAGGCTGACCGCCAGGATAGCCGCCGCCGCGGGCGCCCAGCGCGGCCCGGCCAGCCGGCCCGCCAGGCCGCCGAACGACAGCACGGCGCACGCTCCGATCAGCGGCGTGGTCACCAGCGCGGCCGGCAACCCGCCCAGCCAGACCGACGCCGCCAGCACCATCGGCATCCCGGTCATGAACTGCGGCACGATCCCGGAGCCGCGCGGGTAGTAGTTGACGCTGGCGAAAGACAGGTCCGCATGCGAGCCGCCGAACGCGGCAAGCGAGTTCGAGATGGGCAGCGCGCCGTGGTGCGCGAGCCAGTACCCGACTTGAAGGTAGGTGGAGGGATCACGCAGGTAGATGATCTGCTCGGTCCGCTCCGCGATCTGCCAGACCGCGAATACCACCGCCACCGCCACCGTGCCCGCCAGCGCCCACCACGGGACCGGGCGTTCCGGGGCCGGTTGCTCCGGGACCGGTTGGTGCCGCGCCCGGCGGTGCGCCGCCGGGGGGCACGAGCGGAAGGCAGGCCAGCTGGCCGGAAGCTGCCGAAGCGCCAAGTAGCAGAGCCCAGCGGCCAGCGGGAAGAACATAAAGACCATCGGCAGGGCATCGAACCGGCCCGCGAGGACCAGCGGGAGTCCCGGCAGTAGCCACGCGGCGGCCAGCATAGCGGGCACGACTGTGATGGCACCGAACAGCCACCCGGGGCGCCGTCCGGACGACCGCCCCGGACGCGGCCCAGCCGTGGGAACCGGCTCAGGAGAATCGTCTGCCTTGCTGACCCTGCTGTCCGCAGAGGCACGCGGTCCAAGACGCACGGACCTACTTTAGGCCCTGCTCCTGAGCCCCGCGGTCACGGTCGACACGCACCACCCGCCCCTATGGACGGTAACATTGTATTTCTGCCCCAGATGCGATTGGCCGCGAGGGCCGAGGGGACGCGGGCGTTCCGGGGGGACGCGGGCGTTCCGAGGGGACGCGGGCACAGGGGCGCGGGCAGAATGGGGCGGGTGGAGCTTTTCGTTAGCTGGCATGACTGGTCGCGGGCCGAGCCGGAACTGCGCCAGGTGCTGCCCGCCGAAACGGCCGCGGTCGTCGCTACCGCGGTCCGGTTCGCGACGGCCTGGCACGGCGATCAGCGGCGGCCGACCGGGGCGCCCTACCTGGATCACCTGCTCGAGGCGCTCGAGGTGCTGGTGCGCGGCGCGGGCGTCACGGATCAGGACGTGCTGTGCGCGGCGGTCCTGCACGACGTGGTGGAGGACACGCCGTGTCCTCTGGAGGAGATCGGGGCCGCGTTCGGGCCGAAGGTGGCCGACCTCGTTGGCTGGGTGACGATCCCCGAGCCAGGGCCGGGCGAAGCGAAAAGCGATGTCAAGCGGGCCTACCTGGGACGGCTGCGAAACGCTCCGGCGCAGGCGCGGCTGGTCAAGCTCGCCGACCGGGCCAGCAACGTGCAGACGCTGCGCAACCTCGCGCCGGAACGACAGCGGTATTACTTCGCCCAGACCGTCACGTATATCGTCCCGCTGGCCGCGATGGATCCGTGGTTCGCGCGGTGGTACGCCGCGTGGCAGCAAGATTTCGCCGACCTGGGTTGAGGCGCCCGCCGGAGCGCTAGCCAGCCGGCCGGGTCCGCCGGAGCGCTAGCCGGTCGCGGCGACGATACCAGGCGGACCTGGGGACGGGCCCGGGGATGGCCCTTCGTCCGGCTCCGGAGCGACGGGGGTACGCCCGGCCTTGGCGACGTACAGCCATACCACCAGCGCGGCTGGGTAGATGAAGTAACCGAACCTGGTCGAGGGCGCGAGTACGAACATGGCGGTGAGCCCGATCACCAGCCGCCAGGTGGCGGCGGGCACGTCCCGGGGCGGGCGGATCACCAGGGACACCGCGATGGCGAGACCGGAACCGATCAGCAGGATCACCACGACCGTGTGGCCGACCACCCCGGTCGCCGCCAGCGCGTGACCGAGCAGCGGGCTGGCCGCCTGCGACTTGACGCTGGCCAGGCCGAGCGGGAACAAGACGGTGTTCTTCACCAGCGAGCCCGGCTTGAGGATAGCGAACGGGCCCACGATGACGGCGACCACCGCCAGCGCCACCGCCGTGAACCGCCAGGCGGTGCGCGGTCCGTCCCGCACGTAGAGCAGCGAGAACGCCACCGCGAGCGCGGGCCACGCGGTCGCCTTCATCGACGACGCGATGCCGAGAGCCAACCCGGCGGTGACCGGGTTGGCACCCCCGACCCGCCAGAGCAGGGCGAAGCCCAGGCACATGAACGCGACCATGGGCACGTCGGTGCCGCCGACGCACAGCTCGAACGCGATGAAAGGAGACGCCGTCATCAGCACGGCCCAGCGAACGCTATCCCTAGCCCCCGCGATCCGCAGTGCGAAGGCGAACACGATGAGGAACACAACGCCGAACCACACCCGGGGATCGGTCAGCAGCCCGTGGCCGAACAACGCCTGCGGCACGCCGAACGCAGCCATCAACGGCAGGTACGGGTTGTACAGGTTGGGATTAGTGGTGGTGGCCAGCACCTTCGGGCTCTTGTACGGGGTGCCGTGCTTGATCAGTGTCTTGGCCGAGGACGCGACCACGCCGACCTCCGGCTCCCCGTGACCGGTGGCGACCATCCACAGCAGCGGGACCAGGATGGCCCCGCAGATGAGGACGGCGAGCGCGACGTCGACCCCGAACGTCGCCCGTGACCTCCAGGCCAGCACCACGAGGGCGGCCAGCGCGTAGGCGCAGGCGCCGGAAAGACCCCACAGCCGGTGCAGCGGGTCAGAGCTGAACAGCGACACCCCGCCCCCGAACAAGGCGCAGGCGACCAGCCCGCCAACCAGCCAGGTCCGGGGCATCGTGGCGACGGACTGCCATCCGCTGGGCTCGTTGCTCTCCCCGCCACCCCCGCCCCCGGTGGCAGGCGCGAGTACACGAGTACCGCGACTCTCCACCCTCAAGATCCTACGCCCCCCCACGGCCGGCCGCCCATCACCGGTGCGGAGCGGACCCGGTAGCCGACCGGCGGCAGCGACCAGCCGAACCGCTCGCTCACCAGCACGCACCGCCCGCGCGAGGCCACCAGCGTGGCCGCCGCGGCTAGGCCGCGACCATGACCAGGTACCGCAGGACGACTGCGCAAGCCGTTCCACGCCGGCGGCGCACCCTGGCCGGGTGGATCAGGAGCGCCGACTCGAGCCCGGGCGCGCCAGGGGCAGTAATTTTCCAAACGGGGCGTGGTGTCAGCGGTCCGGAGGCTGGTACCGATGCCCGTTCTGGAAAAAACGAACTCAGACCCCCGCGGGTCAAGCGGCGGGCGCTGGGATGCAAGACACGTGCTGGCCGACGTCGCGAGCAGGCCGACGTGGACCCCTAGAGGGCTCGATCTAGGCCTGCCCGGATTCCGGGCGGCCGGCTTGGCTGCCTGGTCAGATGATGGGCGGGCGGCCGGCCTGGGTCATCCGCCAGGCGGTACCGAGCGAGATCGGGCGGCGCCGGCCCGGGTCGGCGCGCCAGCCCTCGGCGAAGCCGGTGAACCAGGGGCGCAGGCTCTTGGGCCGGGCGTGCTCCCGGGCGATGGTGAGCGCCATCCAGTCGGCCAGGTAGATCGCGGCCAGCGGCCACGGCAGGTTACGCCGGGCCAGCAGCACCCGGTTGCGGCCGTCACGGTGCCGGAAGGTGTCATACCGGGCGTTTGGCAGGGTGTGGTGGTACATCCGGGCGGTGGCGTCGTACTCCAGCCGGTAGCCCCGGTCCAGCAGTCGCCAGGCCAGGTCGGTCTCCTCGTGCGCGTAGAAGAACATGTCCGGGAGGCCGCCCGCCTCGGTGTAAGCCGAGCGCCTGATTGCCGCCGCGCCGCCGAGGAACGTGGTCACCACCGAGGAGCGCTCCGGATCTCCGGCCCGCAGCCGCGGCACGTGCCACCGCGCCCCCGGGCCGCCGTCCGGATCGACCACCTGCATGGACAGCACCGCCAGCGCCGGGTCCGCGGCAAAGGCGGCCGCGATGTGAGCCGCCAGCCCGGTGTCGGGGTACCAGCCGTCGTCGTCCAGGAACAGCACCACGTCGCCGTGGCACGCCTCGACGCCCGCGTTGCGGCCGGCTGCCACCCCGACGTTCTCCGGCAGCGACACGGTTTCTACGCCCGCCGGAAGGCCGGTGACCTCGGTGCCGTTGCCGACCACGACCAGCTCCACCTGGGGGCCGCGCTGGGCCAGCACGCTGTCGATGGCTCGGTTGACCTCGGTCGGCCGGTCGCCCATGGTGAGGATGACGCAGGACAGGCTCAGCGGCTGTAGGTGGGCTGCGCTGGCTCGCTCGTCCGGACTCGCGAACTCGCCTCGGGCCGGATCGCCTGAGCCTGCCTGCTCGCCGGCTGCCGTGGCTGCGCTCTCATCGGTCATCTCTGTCTCGCTCATCACGCCTGCCTCGCTCGCCTCTTTCATCCCTCGCAGTCGGCTTTCACCGGAGCCCTGCTTTCACCGCAGCCCTGCTTTCACCGCAGCCGACGTGACGCCACGATGGCCGCTAGGTGCGCGACGGCCATCAGCGCGCCCACGGCCAGGGCCGCCACGTCCAGGACCCGCGTCGCGGCCAGACCGCCGGTCACCGCGTCTGCGATCGCCGCCGCGAGGATGAGGACGGAGAGCTCGACGGCCTGGGTGATCCGGTGCACTCGCAGGACCGACGCCAGCCGCCGGGCCAGGGCCAGTCCCTGGGACCTCGGTGCGAGCGCCGCGTCGTCATGCTTGCCGTCCAGGCCGGACGAGGCCCGGGCCACCACCACGCTGTCGGTCTCCGCCTTGATCAGCGTGGCGCAGATCGCCGCGGCCAAGCCGACGCTCACGTAGCCTCCGGCCAGCGAGAAATGGCCCTGCGCCCGGACGCCGAGGCCGGCCAGCAGCAGCGCCTCGGCGATATAGTGCCCCATCCGGTCCAGGTAGATACCGGTCGCGGAGAACCGGCCGGTGAGCCTGGCCAGCTCCCCGTCGGAGCAGTCGAACAGCAGGTAGAGCTGGATCAGTACCGCCACCCCGACCGCGGCGGGAAGACCGGGCACGGCGGTGAGCACGCCCGCGGCCGCGCCGGAGATCATGAAGCACACGGTGACCGCGTTCGGGGACCAGCCGAGCCTGGCGAACATGGCGGTGGCGTAGGGGGAAAGCCGACGCATGTAGAGGCGGCCGAACCAGTGTTCGTCGTTCAGCCGCGCCAGCACCTCGGGCGGCTGCCCCTTGGCGCGCACTTCGGCCAGCGACGGCCCCGCCGATCCGGACCTCATGCTGCGCCCGGTCCTGCGCCCGGTCCTGCGTACGGTCCTGTTCTCGTGACGGCCGCGGTGAAGGCGGCCACCTCGACTGCGATCTCGCGCTCGTCGAGGTCCAGCCGCTCCAGGATGGTGTACCGGCCGGGCCTGGTCGCGGGCGCGTGCAGCACCGCCTTGGTGAACTCGTCCGGGCCGAGTCCGAGGTCGGCCGGGGTGCGCGGCAGCTCGTGCCGATGCAGGCAGGCGGACATGAGCGCAAACAGGCGCTCGTCGCCGCGTAGGTAGGTGCAGAACAGCGCCCCCAGGCCGGCCAGCTCGCCGTGGGTGCCCGCGCCCGGGTACAGCTGATCGATCGCGTGCAAGATCTCGTGGTCGCCGCCGCTGCTGGGTCGGCTGGAACCCGCCACGGTCATGGCGATGCCGGACAGCACCAGGGACTCGGCCAGCGCGGTGAGGAACTCGTCGTCGGCGACCGTGCCTGGCTGGTGCAGCACTGCGTGCGCCGCGGTCCTGGCCAGGGTGACGGCCAGCCCGTCGACGGACTCACCGCGGTCGGCGGCGGCCAGCTCCCAGTCCGCGATGGCCGACAGGTTGTTCACCACGTCGCCGATCCCGGCCCGGACCATGCGCGGCGGGCCGGACCGGACCCGGTCTAGGTCGACCACCACGGCGACTGGCGGGACAACCCCGTAGGACCCCTTGCCCGATTCGTGCTCGAGCGAGCTGACCGGCGAGGCGATGCCGTCGTGGGCCAGATTGGTGGCCACCGCGACCATCGGGATGCCGGCCATGTGCGCGGCGAATTTGGTCACATCGATGATCTTGCCGCCGCCGATGCCCGCGACCGCCTCGTAGGCGTCGGCCCGCAGCCGCTTGCCCAGCGCGATCGCCGCGTCGACGCTGCCGTCCTCTACGCGGAAGACCTGGGCCGTCTGCATGCCGAGTTCGGCCACCACGCTGTCGCCCTGACCTGGGCCGACCGCGACCGCAACCCGCCCCTCGGTGACGATCCTGCGGTCCGCAAGCAGCACGCCGAGATCCGCGACCGCGCCGCGCCGCACGTCCACGATGAGCGGCGCGGTGAGTATGCGGGCCAGCTGCACGAGGCATCCTTCCGGTAGTTCACCGCCAACAGCCGTTGCGTCGTGGCCAATAGCGGCTAACCGGGAGACTATCGGGTAACGAACGGGCGCAAGGATATTGCAGCCAGTCGCGGCGAGTCGGTTTCTCTCGGGACGACCTAGGTCCGCCCGGCCGCGGCGGTCAGCAGCGGGCGGCTATCTCGCGGGCCCGGCGCAGGTCGTCGTGGTTATCGACCTCGACCCACTCGACGTCACCGATGGGGGCGACGGCGATCGCGCCGCCCCGTTCGGCTAGTTCCTGGAAGCCATCCTCGTAGTACAGGGACGGGTCATGGCGCCAGGTGGCCTCGAGCGCCGCCGCGAGCGGCGCGGCCGCGGCCGCCCCGATCAGCGTGGCGCCGATGTATTCGCCGTAAGCCAGCGCGGGGTCCATCAGCTTGGTGATCCGCGTGATCATACCGTCCGCGCCGATGACGACCTTCATCTCTTCCTCGGCGAGGCGCTTGATGTCATCGACGGCCAGGATGAGGTCGGCCTGACGGTCTCCGGCCTGGCCGGCCTCCGCGGCTCCGGCGGCTCCGGCGGCTCCGGCGGCTCCGGCGGCGGAGAGGAGGGTCTTTTCCACCGAGACGGGATGCACCGTGTCGCCGTTGACCAGCAGCGCGCCCGCCGCGAAATGCTCACGGGCGAGCCAGAGTGAATAGGCGTTGTTCCACTCCTGCGCCCGGTCGTTGTCCACTAGCGTCAGCCCGACCTTGTGGTCCCGCTCCAGGTCCGCCACCCGGTCCCGGATCGCGTCCGCCGCGTAGCCGACCACGATCACAATGTCACGCAACCCCACCGCGGCCAGGTTACGCAGCGCGATGTCGAGAATGGTGACCTGACCGTCGACCGGCAGCAGAGCCTTCGGCAGCCCGTCGGTGTCGGGGCGCAGCCGGCGGCCCGCGCCGGCGGCGAGGACCATTCCTATCAACCGGGTCTCCTCATGCGGGATCTCCAACCGTGGGATGCAACCATCCGCTGAGGAAGTCCCAGCAGAAAAGCACCAAAAGATACCCTGAAAGCGCGGCGTACACGAACGGCACGATGCCGATCAGCGCGGCCAGGCCCGCCAGCAGCATCCGCCCGTCCCAGCCCAGGCCGAACCGGTCGGCCGGGATGCCGTGTCCGGACCTGGCTCGGTAGGCGACGTCCAGATGGCGCATTATCACGCCGGCCAGCACCGCGAAGACCAGCGCCGCCGGAACGCGGTGCGAGAACCCGAGCGCGGCCAGGAAGACGCATTCGCCCGCCTCAAGCAGCGCCGGCACCAGCCAGTCCAGCCGCCCGTCGTGCGGATGGCAGGCCCCGAGCGCAGCGAGCAGCATCGCTTCGACCGGGGTGAGAACCAGGATGCCCGGCAGGTTCCCCAGACCGAGCGCGGTCAGGACACACGTCACGAACAGGCCCACCAGCACCGGGGGTAGTGGCGAAGCCGGCCCTGCACCAGGCCGCCGAGCCACCGGGCCACGACACCGTCATCGCGATAGGCCGCCAGCCCGGCATACCCCGGCACTCCCCCGCCGCGCACCCGCCCGTCGCGTTCCGCCAGCCCGTCGTCCCCCGCCAGCCCGTCGTCCCCCGCCAGCCCGTCGTCCGTTCTGACCTGGCGCATCGAGCGGATTATCTGTCCGGCGAGAACGAATCCGGCCGCCAGCACACCCCAGCCCAGCAGAAGCACGAACGTCAGGCGCGGCCCGAAGAAGACGGCAGTGAGCGCGATCACCACGAACCGTTCGCCGGCCGGAAGCGTGGCGGCTTGCTCAAGGGTGCGCATCGCCGAGCGGGGGAAGAGGTTCGCCGGCGCCCGAGCCGTGTACTCGAAGCCCAGCCCCGCCAGCTCGCGCACGCCCACGACGGCCATGGCCGCGACGGCCAGCCGCCACACGCCGACCTGGCCTCCACCCCCCCAGCTGGCGACAAAGGTGTTCTGCAGTGCGTGGCCGAAGGTGCCGTTGAGCCCGACGGCGACCGCCGAGTGCGGTGGGCCGGCCACGCCGGAGCTGACCGCCAGCGCCGCGTAAACCCCGAACTCGGTCAGCAGCCCGGACGCGGCGCCGAGCCACGCCACCGCAGGCCTGACCCGGCCCTCGGGGCCGGTGGCGGCCACCAGGGAGCCAGCCCGGCCGACCAGGAACGAGCCGACCAGCGCCACGCTGGCCAGCACCTTCGCCCGCACCGCTAGTTCGGAGAACCAGATGGCGGCGATCAGCCCGAGACCAAGGGAGATTCCGTATAGCGCAGCTGGTTTTAGCTGGCGTCCCGCCGCCCACCGGGCCATGTCGCGTGCGGCGGGATCTACGATGAGCTGGGTAATGGCGCCGTCGCCGTTCGGCCCGGCGTCGAGCACCCGTACCGTGACTCCTCGGCGATTAAGTTCGCTGATCAGTGCGCCTACGGGGGCAGGCCCCGCATAGGTTGCCGCGAGGGTCTCGGCGGCCCGTGCCAGCGCGTCCAGATCAGGCGTGTCCACGACGAGTGCGGCGCCGACCACGCTAAGCTGGGGCACCGGTTCCGGTCGGCTTTGGACGGGTCTTGAGAGCCGGGCGTTCGTGCCAGTGAAGGCTGCGGTGGCATCCTCGCTGAGCAGCCGGGCCAGCACATGCTCGGGAACCACGCCTTCGCCGACGCAGATAAGCACCCGCTCCCCGGCGGCTCGTGCCGCGGCCGCCACGGTCAGCAGACCCGGTCCGGTCCGGTCCGCCGCATCGACCCGGCGCACGCCGAGGGCCGCAAGCTGGCCGCGCAACCCCGCGTCCGCACCGCCCGCGAGGACCAGCGCAACAGTCATGCCTGCCCTCCCAACGGCACAGGCCGCCGCGACTCCCGACTAAGCGTTACAAAATGTACCCGGCGGTCACCCAATGGCCCGGAGGAACACGCCGGTCACCGGACATGTTCCGTCGCGCTGCCGATAAGGCCGGCCGCTCGCCTCGCGCCGTAAACCCTGAACTCGTGTCGCCAGCCCGGCGCAGGCGTTTGCGTCGCACGCCGTCATCGGGCACGCTGTCAGCGCAATACCCACCCAGCCCCCAGCGAAACGAGACACCCAAGCCGCAGCCAGGCGTCAAGCCTCCTGCCGGGCCACACATAAGCACGCCGTCCTCATCCGCCTCACGCCACCCCGCCGCAGCGCCACTCCCGGATGCCGCCAGAGCGACTTGCCCATTCCGCCGTGACCAGATGACCCACGGCCCATCATCGTGTGACGCCACAGGCGACACACGATCACAGGCACAGCTGCCAGACCCTAGGTGAAATGTTCCTTTTATGAGGATTTCCGGGACTCCACATGATGGTGCGTGGGCGAGCGCGGTCGCCGCCGCGAGCGGGACGGTAGAGTCCGGCTCATGCGGATGGTCGCGGTGGTGCTGGGTGGCGGCGTGGGGCAGCGGCTGGGCGCGGGGATGCCGAAGCAGCTGCTGACCCTGGGCGGCCAGACGCTGGTGGAGCGGTGCGTGGCCGCCTTCGACCAGGCGCCGGGCGTCGACGAGGTCCTCATCGTGATGGCGCGCGGGTACACCGAACAAGTCAAGGCCATGCTCGCCGACGGCGGCTACCACAAGGTCACAGACGTCATCGAGGGCGGCGCAACCCGGCCGGACTCGACTCGGGTGGCCCTGGCCGCCATCGCGGGCGGGTCTGGCCGCGACTGCGGGGTGCTGTTGCATGATGCTGCGCGGCCGCTGGTGGATCAGCAGATCATTGCGGACTGCGTTGCCTCGCTGGAGGTCCATGACGCGGCTGGGGTTGCGGTGCCGACGTCCGACACCATCGTCATCACCGATAACGGTGTGATGCGGTCGGTGCCGCGGCGGGAGACGCTGTTCCGCTGCCAGACCCCGCAGTGCTTCCGGCTGTCCGTGATCGCAAAGGCTCATGAGCTGGCCGGCGCCGACCCCGACTTCGCCCCCACGGACGACTGCGGCGTCGTGCTGCGGTACCTGCCGGGTGTCGACGTCCACATCGTCCCGGGCAGCGAACGTAACATCAAGATCACCTACCCGCAGGACCTCGCCGTCGCGGAGGCACTGCTCAGGAGTTAGGCGGGGAGGCACTGCCGGCGGGCGAGGAGGCACTGCCGGCGGGCGGGGAAGCACTGCCGGCGGGCGGGGAAGCACTGCCGGCGGGCGGGGAAGCGCTGCCCTGGGATTAGGCGCGGACGGCTTGCTTGATCAGGGTGCGGCCGAACTCCCACATCAGGCCGCTGCCGCGGCTGGCGTCGTCTAGGACTTCGGCGAACGCCTCGGTGAACAGCTTGACCTCGGTGTCGCCGATCATCAGCGGGGGGATGAGCTTGATCACCTCCATGTGATCACCCGACACCTGGGTGAGGATGCGGTGCCGCTGGAACAGCGCTACCACCACCATTTGCGAGAACAGGCCGACCCTGGCCTTCTGCAGCATGTTCCAGCTGGTCCGGGCGCGCAGGGCGGACGGCTTGTCGAACTCCAGGCCGATCATCAAGCCGCGGCCGCGGACGTCGGCGAGCACGTCGTAGCGCTCGGCCATCGAGGCCAGCGCGGCGCTCAGGGCCTCGCCGGTCCGGGCCGCGTTCTCGACTAGGCCCTCGTCGTCGAGGACCGCGAGCGCGGCCAGGCCCGCGGCCATGGCCAGCACCCCGCCCTTGAACGTGGTGCTGTGCACCATGACCCGGTCCATCGAGGAGTAGACCTTGTCGAAGATCCAGCCCTTGGCGAGCATCGCGCCGACCGGTACGTAGCCGCCGGAGAGCGCTTTGGCGATGGTCACGATGTCCGGCTCCACCTGCTCGTGCTGGTAAGCGAAGAACTTGCCGGTGCGGCCGAACCCGCTCTGCACCTCGTCGCAGATGAGCAGCGCGCCGTGCTCGCGCAGCAGCGCGGACGCGGCGGCCAGGAAGCCGTCCGGCGGCATGTGCACGCCCTTGCCCTGGACCGGCTCGATGATCAGCGCGGCCACGTCGCCCTTGCGCAGTTCGGCCGCGAGCGCGTCCAGGTCGCCGAGCGGGATGGACGAGTCCGGCAGCAGCGGGGCGAAACCGCGGCGGAACTCGGCCGAGCCGTTCACCGACAGCGAGCCGGTGGTCAGGCCGTGGAATGCGTGGTCGCAGTAGATGATGCGGCTGCGCCCGGTGGCGTACCTGGCGAACTTCAGTGCGGACTCCACCGCTTCGGTGCCGCTGTTGCAGAAGAACACCCGGTCAAGTCCGGGCGCCTTGGCCAGCAGCCGTTCGGCGAGCAGCCCGGGCAGCGGCCCGCAGTCGAACTGGGTCCAGTCGGCGAGTTGGGCGTCGAGCGCATCGTGCAGCGCCTTGCGGATCACCGGGTGATTGCGCCCGGCGGCGAATACGCCGAATCCGGCCAGGAAGTCGGCGTAGGAGTTCCCGTCGGCGTCGTACAGATACGCGCCCTCGGCTCGCTCGTAGACCTTGTCGAAGCCGATCGTGTGCAGGACCTTCGGCTGCTGGGGATTCAGGTACTTGCCGTAGAGCTCGTAGCCGTCGCCGCGATGAGCCGCGAGCAGAGCCGGGAAATCGAAATCCATGTTTCATTCTCTCCCCGCGGCGGCGGTCCGGTCCCCGGCCGCGTCCGGTTGCCCGACACGTGTGTCGGACTCGTGTCCGGGCCGGCGGTGCAGGCGGCGCGGGCTGGTGAGGAAACCGCTGCCCCAGCTCAGGTGCATAACGCCGAGGACGACGGGCACCCGCAGCCGGACCGCGGCCGGGAGCCCGCGGGAGAGCCCGATTCCGGCCGCCGTGATCCCGGCCAGGTACGTGACGGGGATCACGAACCCGGCCGTCAGCCAGCACAGGCCGGACGGCGCCCCGGCCGCCAGCGCGCCCAGGCCGGCCAGGCCGGCCGCCAGTCCCACCGCGACCAGGGCGGCCGCGCCCGGCGGCGCCAGGTACCTGAAGCTGGCCGTGCCCGGGTGCTCGCGGACGATCACCCGCCGCCAGCGGCCGTAGTGGAAGTACTGCGCGGCCAGGGCGCGGACGCTTGAGCGGGGCCGGTAGGTGACGTGCAGCTCGGGGGTGAACCAGATCACGCCGCCGCTAGTCCGGATGCGGAAGTTCAGGTCCCAGTCCTCCGCGCGGAGCATCCCCTCGTCCCAGCCGCCCGCCGCCTCGATGGCTTCCCGGCGGTAGACGCCGAGATAGACACTGAGCGTGGGCCCGGCTCCGCCGCCAGTGTGGAACGCGGCCGAGCCGACCCCGGCCTTGGACCTCATCCCCCAGGCCACGGCCTGCTGGAACGGCGTCACGCCCTCGGCCGCCATGACCCCGCCGACGTCGGCCGCGCCGGTCTGCGCCAGCGTCGCGACCGCGGCCCGCAGGTAGCCGGGCGGCAGCAGCGCGTGCCCGTCGATCCGGGCGATCACCGCGTGCCGGGCGGTCCGGACGGCGAGGTTGAGCGCCGCGGGGATCCGCCCGGTCGGATTGGCGATCACGGTCACCCGCGGGTCGGCGGCGGCCAGCTCGCGTGCGATCTGCTCGGTCCGGTCAGCCGACGGCCCGACCGCGAGCACCAGCTCGAGCGGGCCCGGGTAGTCCTGCCCGAGCACATGCCGGACAGACTCCGCGAGGTACCGTTCCTCGTTCCTGATCGGCATCACGGCGGAAACAGGTGGGTATTCCATAACGCTGGTCACCGTACCGCAGGCAGGGTGGCGCAGGTGCCAGTGTCGGCTGCTCCCGCTCTAGGTCGCGGCGCGGGTGCCAGCGTTGGCTGCTCCCGCTATAGGCCAGAGTCCTCCAGCATCTCGGTGACCAAGGCGGCGATCTGAGAACGTTCGGAACGGACCAGGGTGACGTGCGCGAACAATGGGTGACCCTTGAGCTTCTCGATCACCGCGATCACGCCGTCGTGCCTGCCGACCCGCAGGTTGTCGCGCTGGGCGATGTCGTGGGTGAGCACCACCCTGGACCCCGAGCCGATCCGGGACAGCACGGTGAGCAGGACACCGCGCTCCAGCGACTGCGCCTCGTCCACGATCACGAACGCGTCATGCAGTGACCGGCCCCGGATGTGGGTCAGCGGCAGCACCTCGAACATGTCCCTGGCGAGAACCTCGTCAATGACATCCTGCGTGGTGACGGCCGACAAAGTGTCGTAGACGGCCTGGGCCCACGGTCCCATCTTGTCGGCCTCGGACCCGGGCAGGTAACCGAGTTCCTGCCCGCCGACCGCGTACAGCGGCCGGAACACGATGACCTTCCGGTGCTGCCGCCGCTCCATCACCGCTTCGAGGCCGGCGCACAGGGCCAGCGCGGACTTGCCGGTGCCGGCCCGGCCGCCGAGCGAGACGATGCCAATCTCCGGGTCGAGCAGGAGGTCCAGCGCCACCCGCTGCTCCGCGCTCCGGCCCCGCAGCCCGAAGGCTTCCCGGTCGCCCCGCACGAGCTGCACGGACTTGTCCGGCTTGACCCGCCCGAGCGCGCTGCCGTTGGATGAGGTGAGGACGAGGCCGGTGTGGCAAGGGACGTCACGGGCCGCTTCGCATTCCAAGGTGCCTTTTTCGTACAGCTGCTCGATCTCATCGCTGCCGATGTCGAGCTCCGTCATCCCGGTCCAGCCCGAATCCACCGGCAGCTCGGCGCGGTACTCCTGCGCGGCCAGCCCGACCGCGGCGGCCTTCACCCGTAGCGGCAGGTCCTTGCTGACCAGGACGACATCTTCGCCCTCGGCCGCCAGGCTGCACGCCACGGAAAGGATGCGCGAGTCGTTGTCGCCCAGCCGGAATCCGGCCGGCAGCACCTGCGGGTCGGAATGGTTGAGTTCGACCTTGACCGTGCCGCCGAATGCCCCGACCGGCAGTTCCGCGTCCAGCCTGCCATGCTCGATGCGCAAGTCATCGAGGTGACGCAGGGCCTGGCGGGCGAAGTATCCCAGTTCGGGATGATGCCGCTTGGCTTCCAGCTCGGTGATGACGACGACCGGCAGGATCACCTTGTGCTCGTCAAAGCGGGTGATGGCGGCCGGATCGGCGAGCAGGACGCTGGTGTCGAGTACGTACGTACGGCGACCTTGAGAATTGGCCACGCAGACTCCCCTGGGCGCCAGGGCGAGCCCGGCGCCAAGACAGGACACAGACGTGTCGGATGGGCCGGGCCTGGCCCCCAAAGGGCCGCGCCGGCCCTTCTGTCATCTCGCCTGCACGCAAAGCGCGAAGCTCAGAGATTCGAGGGCCCTCCCGGGAACGGCACCGCGCCGTCCACCACTACCGAAGGTACCCGTGATCGTGTTACGGCAAAAGCACTGTCGTGTTACTAACCGACAATCGCCTGCTTAACGTGCGGTAACGGACTGAATTCCGAGCTGGCGGCCGGATCGGGTCCGATGTGCTCGGGCCGGGTCCCGTTCGGCGGCCGGGGGGCTTGAAGGGGTTCCGGGGGCTGACGGCAGGCCCGTTTAGGATCCGAACCTCCGATTACGGGCGGCATACGACCGAAGTGCCCGGAGGAAATCGACCTTACGGAAGGCCGGCCAGTAGGCATCGCAGAAGTAGAACTCCGAATGGGTGCTCTGCCAGAGCAGGAAACCGCCGAGCCGCTGCTCGCCTGAAGTGCGGATGACGAGGTCGGGATCCGGCTGGCCCGCCGTGTAGAGGTGCTCGGCGATGTGCTCGACGTCGAGGACCTCGGCCAGTTCCTCGATCGTGGTTCCCCTGGTCGCGTGGTCCTGCAGCAGCGAACGCACCGCGTCGGCGATCTCGCGGCGGCCGCCGTAGCCGACCGCCACGTTGACCAGCAGGCCAGGATAGTGCGCGGTCGCGTCGGCCGCGTCCTTCAGGACCTGGACCGTCTCGCCGGGCAGCAGGTCGAGCGCACCGACCGGGTTGACGTGCCAGTGCTCGGCGACCAGACCCTGCACGGTGTCTTCGATGATCTTCAGCAGCGGCACCAGTTCGGTCGCTGACCGGGTCAGGTTGTCGGTCGAGAGCAGCCACAGGGTGACGACCTCGACGCCGCTCTCCCGGCACCAGTCGAGCAGCTCGAATATCTTGTCCGCGCCCTTGCGGTGACCGCTGCTGACGTCACGGAACCCGGCTGACTTGGCCCATCGCCGGTTCCCGTCGCACATCACCCCGACGTGGCGCGGGATGGCGTCCGGCGACAGGGATACCGCGAGCCTGCGCTCGTACAGCCGGTAGCCGAGGTCACGAAGTCCCATGCGGCGGCCTTCCTCATCACCGTGATGATCAAGACCAACGTATCCAACAAATGGAACGCTTCGGTCGGTGACTGAGGTTCCGAGACGACCCGGCGGACATCGGCGGAGCAACCCGGCGAGGGACTCGTCCCGCCCCGGGCTAAGGGCTAAGGGGTTCCGCGCTGCCGCGGAGGACCTCGCGGCCTGATCCCGGGAGCGGGGAATCGTTATCCTGTTGAGACCTGACTGGTGAGGTTCAGCCACTGCCAGGCCCCTGATCTCGTACTTCCTCGACGTGCCGCAGAGCCGAACGCAGCCGCGCCAGCCAGGCATCGGCGTTCTCGCCGGTCAGCCGCACGCACCACGCCAGCGCGTCGCTGCGACTGCGGGCCACGCCCGCCTTGACCAGCGTGTCGAGTACCTGGCGCTCGGGCTGGCGCAGCCTGGTCATGACCGGAACTGACAAGGTGGTGAACAGTTCCTCCGTGCCCGCGCAGGTAACGCCCCAGGACACCTTGCGGCGGAACTTGTGCTCGGCTTCGCGCGCGATCTCGATCCGGCGGCCCCTAGTCTCCTCGCGGAACCGGCGGATCCGGCCCTCGGCCGCGGCGGCCCGCTCGGCGTCCGACGCTCCGGCCGGGTCCGGCGCGGCCAGGATCCCGACGACGGTGATCTCCTCGCGGTCAACCTGGATATCGGGCGCGGCGGTGAACCAGTCACCGGGCAGCCGGCCGGCGAACCAGCCGCGCACCTCGTCTGCCCTGCTGGCCCGCCCGGACTCGGCGCTGTGGCCGGTCTCATCGCTGGCGTCCGTCTCGGAGCCGGCGGCTTCGGCTGGGCCGGGTTCTGCTTGCTCTGTACTCATGTAATTATGATTACAGCTTGGTCTGACGGGGTCAATTACCTGGTGTCCGCCTTGGGCGAATCAGGCCAGGCCGGCGGCTGCTCCGGCGGCGAGGCGGGGGTCGACGCGGATGGCGCCGGCGAACTGGGAGCCGAAGCCCGCCGGCACCACCTGGACGTTCATGCCGGGCTGGGGCGCCTGAATCATCCACCCGTTGCCTAGGTAGATGGCGACATGGGAGATGTAGCCGGGGTCGGTGGGGTCGGTGTGGTAAAAGAGCAGGTCACCGGGCTCGAGCTGGCTGACGGGCACGGCCGGGCCGGTTCGGGCCTGGTCGGCGGCCACCCTGGGCATGCTGACGCCGGCCTGGGCGAATGACCACTGGACCAGGCCTGAGCAGTCGAACGAGGTCGGGCCGGCGGCGCCCCACACATACGGCAGACCCTTCCTGCTCTCGGCGGCGCGCAGGGCGGTCGTCAGCTGGGTCGTCGTCATGCCCGCACCGTCGGCGGCCGCGGGCGGCACTCCGGCGGAGGTCCCGGCCACCTGGATCACCAGGGGCTCGACCCCGGCACCGGCCGGCAGGATCCTGGAGATCCGGGCCGCCAGCGACGTAACGTCGGCCGGCGAGGCGCTGATGACGATGGCGTTCGCGGCGGGCACCCCCAGCGACCTGGCGGTCGAGTCAGACACCACGGCGTCGACCCCGCCGATGCCCACGGTGCCGAACGCGACCACCGGCAGCCGCTGCCGCGTGCGCCCCACGGCGGTCACCGTGCCGCCCAGCGAGAGCCGGTCCAGGGTGCCCATGGTGTAGGACACCGCGACGCCGCCGTTGGCTACCCCTTGCCACAGCGGGCTGGAGGTCGCCATGGCCGGGGCGGCGTAGCCGCGGAAGGTGGACGGGTTCACGCCGAGCACGGCGGTATAGACCCCGTTGATCTTGATCTTGGCGGCCTCGATCGGCTCGGCGTCGGTGACCGCGGGCAGCCGCGCCACCGTGGCCAGGACCTGTCCAGAGAGCGAGAACGGCGCGACCACCAGCAGGTCCGCCTGATGCAGGCCGCGCAGCGGGGCGACCCGCGCGGATTTGGTGTTCGCGGCGACCGAAGCGCTGGCCACCGGCACCCCCATCGGCTTCCCGCCGTTATCGGTGTTCCCGCGGAGCAGTGGCACGACCGGCCCGCTGCTCATCGCTGAAGCGGGCCTGGAGCCCGGTGTGCCGGCGTTCCGCCCGCTCACCCCGGCCGGCTCGCCCCCCGCCGTGGCCAGCACCACACCCACCGCCGCCCCGAGCACCACCAGCACGCTGATTACCACAGGGACAAGGCGCTTACGGGCCGGGGCGACCTCCGAACCCCCACCCATGATCAGCCGCCTAAAACGGCGTCCGGTGTCCGCGAGAAAATGCATCCGGTTCACTCTATGTCCCGGGCCCGCACCGGATAGGCGGGCGCGGGCCAGTTCAGGGCGACGATTCAGGCAGGGCGCGGGCGCGGTACGCGGCGGCAGCACGGCCGGAGACGCCGAGCTTGCGGTAAATGTGCTGAAGGTGCTTGGCCACCGTGCGGGGGCTGACGCCCAGGAGGTGCGCGATGGCGCCGTTCGTCCGGCCCAGGGCCACGAGCCGCAAGACGCTTAGTTCGCGCTCGGTCAGCTCCGCCAGCTTGCCGTCGGCGACCGCGGTCAGCGCCCGGCGCGCCTGGTCACGGGCTGTCGCCCGATGCAGGGCGGTGATCAGCGGCCCGCGCAGCACGCCGAGCAGGTCGCGGTCGGCATCGGTGAACTCGCCGCTGGAACGGTTGAGGGCGATGCCGATGACCTGCCAGCTGACCGAGTGCGGACCCGATCTCGTTATAGGTGAGATGGTCACAGCTGATCAGCTGGGCGAGGCCGGGAAGGACCCGCTCGCCGAAGTCTGCTGGGTGCTCGGTTTCTGCGAGGTCCCCGACAAGCCGAAGCGCCTTATCCAAAACGCTCAACGAGACGTGCATAGGCCAACCCAACAAATCCCAACGACGCGTTTCGGTGCGCAAACTGCGTATAGACAATGCCCCGCGTCAGGCGGTTTAGTCAAGCCCAGGTCCGGGGTGCCGCGGCCGCCGGGCCTGCAGAAGAAGTACGGGTGGCGGATTGAGTTCAGAAACGGTTGCTAGCGTCGGGCCAGTAGAACAGGAGTGCGCTTCTGATTGGCGTGGTGTTGGTGGGACTCCTGTTAACTACGGCCTGACTGGCCGGTCAAGATCATGCTGGCCGGCCGCCGTCAATGGGCTTCTTTCGCTCCCGGTCGGCGGTGCGGCTTCACCGTCCTAGCTAAAGAACCGAACATCATCATTCAATGAGGGGGAACGATGCAGTTCAGAACGAAACTTGCGGCGCTGGGCGTTGCGGGCGGCACGGCCGCACTCGTGTTGACCGCGACACCGGCCCTGGCGGCCAGCCACGCGGCCAGCAAGGGCACTACCGCCCCGGAGATCGCCTCCGGCGCGGTCTACGGCCAGGCCGCGACCGCGAACAACCTCACTATCCCGGCGAGCTGGCGGGGGCTGGTGTACACCGGTGGCGTCTTTACCACTGGCGGCACCGGACCGCCGAAGAAGGGCCAGGACCACACCTTCACCACCTCAGCCGGGAACCTGACGGTGGTGGTCACCGCCCCGCCGACCAACAACCAGGTGGCCAACCTGCAGGCCTGCCACTTCTCGTTCTGGACCGACGTCGTCTTCTCTGTCGTGGGCAGCAAGAGCACCGGCAAGTTCGCCGGGACCTCGGGTCCGGGCGCGGTGGAGGTCTACGGCGCCGGGTACGGGTCGAGATACACCTCCGGCCCGCACAAGGGCCAGTGCAACACCAGCAATAACGCGCCGGAACTGGCCAAGGGCGCGATCGCGACCTTCGTCCTCAGCGCGGTGCTGACGACGCCGTAGCGGCCATCAGCCGGGCGACGGAACGGTCAGCCGCTCCCCCAGGCTTAGTTTCCTGAGTGAGAAATACGCTGCGCTTGTCCGTCCTCGGTCTGACAAACTCGTTTGCGTCCGTCATCGGAGCTGGCCGACGATAGGCATGATGAGCGCCGTCCAGATCGCAGGCTGTTCTGGCGCCGGGAAGTCCGCGGTCGCCGCCGTGCTGGCCCGCCGGGGCCTGGTAGCCATCGATTCCGACGACGACCCGTTCCTTGCCCGGTTCGTGGACCCGGCCGGCGCGGTGGTGGCGGAAGCGCCGCCGGCGCCGGACCTGGCCTGGCTTGCCCGGCATAGCTGGGCCTGGGATCCGGCCCGACTGGACGAGCTGATCCGGGCTGCGGCGCCGGCGACGCTGTACGTCTGCGGCGGTGCGGACAATCAGCGAGAGGTGGCCGACAGGTGGGCCGCTTGCGCGCATCCGGCGCGGTCCCTGTCGACGCCAGGCAGCCTCTCGACCAAGGGTGGACGCGATCCTCTCCGCCATCAGCGCGGCAAGCGCGGGTTAAAGTCCCGGCATTACCGTGGAGACAGTGCCGTCGGGCTCCCGGGACGTTGTGCTCTCCGGCCGTGTTCGAGCCAATAACACGCGCACTGGCGGGCGAGGGGGACATCGTCCCCTTCTCCTGGCTGACCCAGCCCGGGCCATGGGACGTCCTGGCGCGAACCCGCTGAACGGTGCGGACGACCGGGGGCAGGGGACCCCTTAGTCATCCTCACCCTTCCTGCTCGTTTTGCCGTCTGCTGGAGGACCGCCGTGACGACGGCCGGGACGGAGGCGAGCGCCGTGGACATCGAGCCGGCCAGCGACGATGTGCCCGAGCTGCGCTCGGACACGGTCACGGCGCGCGTCGGGCTGGCCACGGCCGCGGGAACCCGGCCGGACCGGGCACCCATCCGGGGAACCATCAAGCCATCCTTAACACGCCCGGAAACGTCGCATCCGGGAGCCGCTGGCAGACCTGGCCAGCACGGAATTCATGTGCTAGCAGGTGCGAGTGAGGTTGGGGTCCCCGCCATCCTGCCCACGCAGCGCCCGACCGCGGGCACTGTGTGCGGATGCGATGGCTCCCAGTGCTGCATGACGAGTCCGAAAGTGTCCGCCTCGGCCGTCGGCTGACGATCGAGGCCACGATCAGCCTGTGATCGCTCGCGCCAGCGGCGGTCCCGGGTTCAGCAAGTCCCGGTCGCATCGGCTGATCTGCAGCCAAACGCGGGCGGGTCCCGGGACCCGCTGCACGACACTGGCCAGGTCAGCACGGACAGCGTCGAGGCCGGCCGTGTCCGTCAGCGGACCCGTCAGCAGACCGGTCATCACCGGGCACGCCGGGATCTGGCAGGCGCTGACGCGAAAAAAAATCGTACCGATGGAACATTGGGCCGGTTATATGCGGCCTAATGTTCCATAGGGTCGGCTGCTACGGATCACACTGGCCGCACGGGCCCCGGCGGCCCCTTCGGACCCCTTTAGTTCGCGGCGGGAGGATGCCGCGAACCATCCGGAAAGACGGGCCTGGGGCATCTGGAACCTGGCCATATTTTTACGGGGCCGGGGCCCGGCGCCGGGGCCGGGGCCGGGGTTCCGGGGCCTCCCCGATACACCCAATCCACCGCCAGGCCCGAATCCACTGCGGAAACCGCCAGTAATCAGTAAATACGGTAAGACCGGATAAAAGGGATGCGCAGCGGCCGTAATCGGCCGAGGGTCGACAACCCGACTACCTGACCGTGCGTTAGGACGGAACCGCGAGCGCCTTCCTGAGCTGCTCCGGCGTGGTGACCGGGGCCAGGCAGGTGAACTGGCGGCAGACGTAAGCCGCGGGCTCTCCGTTGACCAGTGCCCGCCCGGTGAGCAGCGGCACGGCGGCCTCCGCTCCGTCGCCGAGGGCCAGGACCGCGCCGGGCGTGGCCGCGTGCAACGCGGTCTCGTGCAGAGCTCGGGTTAGCTCATCGGCGGGGCTGCCCACGACGGCGATCTCGGCCGGCCCGGCCAGCCAGGCTTCGGCGACCGCCAGACCGGTGCCGGCCGCGCGCGGGTACCGGGCCGCGATGGCGGGCAGCACGCCGAGCGCAGCGCCCGCGGCTTCGCGGTGCCGGGCCGAGCCCGCGAGCGCGGAGTAGCTGAGCAGTGCGCCCGCCACGGCGAACGTGCCGGACGGCGTGGCGTTGTCGGCGGGCTCGGCCGGGCGGAAGATCATCGGCTCGCCATCGGCCGCGGTGTCGTAGAAGCCGCCGGCGCCGTCACCGAAGGCGGCGAGCGCGATCTCGAGCAGCTCGCCGGCCAGGGTCACCCAGCGTGCCTCTCCGGTCACCCCGGACAGCGTGAGGAATCCCTCGGCCACGCAGGCGTAGTCCTCAAGCACGCCCGCCGTGGTTCCGCCGGTAGCGCCCCAGGCAGAGGCCTCCCCGGTGGTACCGTCTCCGGCGGTAGCGCCCCTGGCGGTACCGTCTCGCGAGGTGCGGATGAGCCTTCCGTCCGCGAGGTGGACCGCGGCCAGCAGCGCGGCGGCGTCGCGCGCGGCCGCGATGAAGTCCGGCCGCCCGAGCAGCAGCCCGGCTTCGGCCAAGGCGGAGATGGCCAGCCCGTTCCACGCGGCCACCACCTTGTCATCGCGGGCCGGCCGGACCCGGCCGGCCCGGGCCGCCAGCAGCGCGCTCCGCACGCGGGCGAGTCGGCCGGTGTCCTCGGGGTCCGTGCGCCGCTGCAGCACCGAGGCACCGCGCTCGAACGTGCCCCTCTCGGTAACGCCGAATACCCGGACCGCGAACTCGCCATCAT
Source organism: uncultured Actinomycetes bacterium (assembly GCA_963758795.1). Lineage (GTDB taxonomy): Bacteria > Actinomycetota > Actinomycetes > Streptosporangiales > Streptosporangiaceae > Palsa-504. The sequence goes on along the minus strand of CAVWXG010000011.1, from coordinate 27,413 downwards.
CGGGTCCGAGGACGGCGCGCAGTTCGGCGGGACGCCAGACGTAGAACTTTCCTTCTTCGCCCTCGCTGTCGGCGTCCAGGGACGCCGCGAATCCGCCCTCGCCCGTCCTGTCCTCACGCAGCATCCAGCCGCAGGTCTCTTCGGCCACCCGGCGGGCCAGCTCCGATCCGGTGCGGCGCCACAGGTTCAGGTACACGCGAGCGAGCAGCGCGTTGTCGTAGAGCATCTTCTCGAAGTGCGGCACCACCCAGGAGGCGTCGACCGAATACCTGGCGAACCCGCCGCCCAGCTGGTCGTACATGCCGCCGCGGGCCATCGCCTCGCAGGTGCCGTCGGCCATCCGCAGCGCGTCGGGCGATCCGGTCCGCTGCTGGTGACGCAACAGGAACTCCAGCACCATCGACGGCGGGAACTTCGGAGCCCCGCCGAACCCGCCCTTGGCGCCGTCGTATTCGCGGGCAAGCGCCGCCACCGCCGCGTCGGCGACCTCGTGGAACCGCGCGCCGACCTGATCGTCACCGAACCCGTCACCGAACCCGCTGTCGCCCAGCGCCAGCCCGGCACCGGGAGCGCCGTCCCGCAGCGCGCGGGCGGTGGCCGACACATTCTCCGCCAGCGCGGCGACGATCTGCTTCGCCCGGTCCACCACATCTTCCCGCTGCTCTCGCCAGGCGCGCGAGATGTTCAGGACCAGCTGCCTGAAGTGATCCCGCGGGAAGTAGGTGCCGCAGAAGAACGGCTCTCGGTCCGGTGTCATGAAGACCGTCATCGGCCAGCCGCCCTGGCCGGTCATCGCCTGCGTCGCGGTCATGTAGACGGCGTCGACGTCGGGCCGTTCCTCCCGGTCCACCTTGACCGCGACCACGCGGGAGTTGACCAGCGCCGCGGTCTGCGGGTCCTCGAACGATTCGTGGGCCATGACGTGGCACCAGTGGCAGGCCGCGTAGCCCACCGAGAGCATGACGGGAACGTCGCGCCTGGCCGCCTCGGCGAAGGCCTCGTCGCACCACGGCCACCAGTCCACCGGGTTGTCCGCATGCTGGAGCAAATAGGGACTTGTCGAATTCCGCAGCCGGTTCATGGTCTTAAGTTACGTGTTAGCCCGGGGGGCGACCCCCCGGAACCCCCCGGTGCGCTTCGCGCTTGGGGTGGGGTGCTGGCCGTAGTATCACGCGGCCGGAGGGGCCTGGAGGCCCCTCGCGGGCCGCGGGATGGCGGCTTACGCCGCCGCAGAGGTGAGGGCGCGGGTGCGGGTGGTTAGGCGGCGGCGGGCTGTGGCGTAGGCGCGGGAGAAGAGGAAGAAGGCGGCGCCCATGATGCCGACGAAGAAGCCGAGGGGCCAGTTGGACTGGTAGGAGACAACGATGCCGGTCCAGACCGTGACCAGCGCGATGGCGACGGACAGGGCCATCGCCAGGATGGGCCTCGCGGTCAGCGACCTGGCCGCGGCGGCGGGGCCGATCATCAGGCTGAACATCAGCAGCGCGCCTACGACCGGGACGGTCATGCTCGTGGCCAGGGCCATCACGAGCAGGAAGGCGAGTTCCATCCGGCGAGGCGAGACGCCGCGGGCCTCGGCGACCTCCGGCATCGCCGAGGACAGCATCAGCGGGCGGAACAGGACGATGATCGCCACGATGGCCACCGCGCCGAGCACCACGATGGGCAGCACCTCGCCCGCGCTGACACCGAACACCTCACCGAACAGCAGGGAGTACGCTTCCTGCGCGTATTCCGTGCTCCAGCTGACGAACAGGGCGCCGATCCCCAGCATCATCACGAACGTCAGCGCGGTGGCCACGTCCGACCGGGAGCGGCGGCTGAGCCCGGCGATGCCGAGCGCGCCCGCCACCGAGAACACCGCCAGTCCCAAGAACGCGTTCAGCCCGAGCAGGCTGGCCCCGGCCGCGCCGGCGAAGGCGCCGTTGGGGATCGCGTGCGCCGCGAACGTCGACCCGCGCAGCACCGCGAAGAAACCCGTCACCCCGGCGATCACCGCGACCGCCGTGCCCGCGATCCAGGTGTTCAGCATCAGGCCGGAGAACATACCTGCTCCGTATCCGGCGCTTCGCGCGCCGCGTCCTGCCGTTCCCGCCGCGGGCGCAGGTAGCTGACCAGGTAGCAACCGACGATCAGGGTCACCACGAAGAAGCTGACCGGCCAGCCGCGCCGGGCAGGCGGCCAGTAGAAGCTGTCGTAGGCGAGCACGATGCCGATCCAGGTAGCTGCCACGCCGATGCCGGCCGCCACGGCCATCGCCCGGACCGGGCCCTTAGCCACCCGCAGCGCGGTCGCGGCCGGGCCGATCAGCAGCGCGGTACTCAGCACCGAGCCGATGATCACCGCGGACAGCGCCACCGACACGGCCAGGGCCATCAGGAAGGCCGCCCCCACCGCCCGCACCGGCACGCCGCGGGCCGCCGCGATGTCCGGGCTCAGCGAGCTCAGCAGCAGTACCCGGCCCAGCACCACCACCGTGGCCAGCGCGAGCAGCGCGGAGATGATCAGGGCCGGGATCGTGGAGGAGGTGATGACGAACATGGAGCCGAACAAGATGGTGAACGACGCGCCGGTGGTGGAGCTGTACTGGGTGCCGAGGTACAGGAAGAGCGCGGCCAGGCCGAGGCCGGCGCCGAGCACCACCCCGGTGGCCACGTCCCGGCCCCGGCGGCGCTGGACGCCGATCATCTCCATGAACCCGGCCGCCCCCGCACCGAACGCCAGGTAACCCCAGAACTGGTTGACGCCGACCAGGAAGGCGCCGGACCCCCCGGTGGTGGAGAGGTCCCCGAGGGCATGGCCGGCGAACGACTGGCCGCGGATCACCGTGAAAACACCCACCACGGCCGAGGTGATGGCGACGACGGTCCCGACCGCCAGGGCGACGTGCACCGGGTCGCTGCCGAAGAATCCCGGCTCGAAGATGTACCTGAGCACGGTCACCTCACGACGCTTGCGCCCTCGGCGGGGGCCTGTTCCTCGTCGATCCCTTCCACCTCTTCGCTCCCGGTCGCGCCCTGCGGCGCCGCCACCACCAGGATTCGCCCGTGCACCCGGATCACGTCGACGTGCTGCCCGTACAGCCGGGACAGGACCTCGGGCTGCACGACCTCGTCGGTGCGGCCGACCGCCACCCGGCCCCCGGCCACGTAGACGATCCGGTCCATCACCGGCATCAGCGGGTTCATGTCGTGCGCCGAGAGCAGCACCGCGATCCGCTCGGCCCGGGCCAGCCGGGCCAGCACGGACACGATCCCCTGCTCGCTGGAGATGTCGAGGTTGGCCAGCGGCTCGTCGAGCAGCAGCAGCCGCGGCTTGCTGATCAGGGCATGCGCGATCATGACCCGCTGCTGCTCACCGCCGGAGAGCTCGCCGACCCGCGCGTTGGCGTAACGCTGGGCGCCAACGGCGGTCAGCATGTCGTCGACGAGCTCGCGGCGGGCCCGGGACGGCAGCCGGATGCCGAACTTATGCCCGTCAATACCGAGCGACACCACGTCCCTGACCCGCAGTGGCATGTCCGGCTCGATGGACAGTTTCTGCGGCACGTACCCGATCGAGGCGTCGCGAGCGGCCCGCGGCGCGCCGTCGATGAGCACCGAGCCACTGGTGACGGGCTGCAGGCCGAGGATGACCCGGAGCAGAGTGGTCTTGCCCGCGCCGTTCGGCCCGATGAGGCCGGTGAACTCGCCGGCCTCGATGGTGAACGAGACGTCGTTGAGGATTTCCCGGCCGCCGAGCCGCACTCCGACCGCGTCCAGCCGGAGCAGGTCGGCGGTCACAGGCGCTCGCTCGAGACTTTACCGACGACGGCTTTTTGCAGGTCCTGCACTTCGGCCAGCATCCACGACTGGTAGTCATATCCGGGTTCCGGCATCGTCTCGTAGACCCCCACGACCGGGATGCCGTTGGCCTGGGCCAGGGAGATGAACGATTCGGTCAGCGAGTCCGTCACCTGCTGATTGTAGAGAAAGACTTTTACCTTGTGCTGGGAGAACAGGCTCCGCTGCGCCGCCACGTCCTGCGCGGAGGGATCGGTGCCGTTCATGATGTCGGCCTGCAGCGCCCAGGGCGTCATGTTGTCGGCGCCCGCGGCCTGCAGCATGTAGTCCGCCACCGGCTCGGTGGTCGCCACTGGGGTGCCGGCGTACTTCGCCTTGAACTCGGCGATCGCGCTGTTCCAGGCGCTCAGCGAGCTGATGAAGGCGGCCGCCTGAGCCTTGAAGAACGAGGCGTGCGCGGGCTGCAGCGCGGCCAGGTCGGCGGCGACCGCGTTCGCGACGGCCGGCATCGTGCTCGGCTGGTACCACAGGTGCGGGTTCGGCGTGCTGTCCGGCAGGCCGAGCAGGTCCTGCACGGTGACGACCTTGCGCGACGAGCTCGGGGCCGCGTTCTCGATCGTGTTCATGAACGTGTCGTAGCCGACGCCGTTCTGCACCACGAGCTGGGCCGAGCTCACCAGCCGGGCCACGGACGCGCTGGCCTCGAAGGTGTGCGGGTCCGTGTTCGGGTTGCTCATAATCGCGCTGACCTGGACGTACTTCCCACCGACCTGACCGATGACGTTGGCGTACTCGTTCTCCGCGCCGACCGCGACGATCTTGCCGCCCGGATCGGACGAACCGGCCGCAGCGCCCGAGCAGCCACTGGCCAGCAGCACCGCGCCGAGCGGCACGACGACAGCCAAGGTCAGGTGGCGGCTTCGCATGACTGGTACTCCTCGGAGGGGTCGGGGGCTTCGTCTTGGCCTTAATGATAATGATTCCCAATTCCGCTTGCAACACGGATGCCGGGACCGGGCGGCCCGGGCGGTGGCCCTGGCCCGCGGCTTGCAACACGGATGCCGGGACCGTGCGGCGCGGGCGGCGGCCCTGGCCCGCGGCTCGAGCGGCGGGTCGCGCCCGTTAGCCGGAACGCCGCCGACGATGTACCGTGCGATTGTGACCACGCCGCACCCGGAACAGGACGTGCGGGACCAGGCCTCCGGGCCCCCGGCTCCCGCCCGCGGTACCCGGGTGCGCGGGACCAGGCAGGCGCAGGCGCTGGCCGCCGCGCTGGCAAGCCTGCCCGGCTTCTGCAGCGCCCAGGAGATTCACGCCGAGCTACGGCGCAAGGGCGAGCACGTCGGACTCACCACCGTGTACCGGCACCTGCAGTCCCTCAGCGAGCAGGGCAGCATCGACGCCATCCGCGACGCCGGCGGCGAGATCCTCTACCGGCAGTGTGAGACGAGCGTGCACCACCATCACCTGACCTGCCGCAGCTGCGGACGCAGCGTCGAGGTGGAGGGCCGCGCCGCCGAGCAATGGGCGGAACGGGTCGCCGCCGAGGCGGGCTTCACCGAGGTAGGCCACACGTTCGAGCTGTTCGGCCTGTGCCCCGAGTGCGCGGGTCAGCCGGGGCAGCGGGGCTAGCGGCCCGGCCGGGCTAGGGACCGCGGGCGGCGTCTTAGCGGGCGGCGGTTTATTTGGCCTCGCGGGCGGCGTCGGATTTGGCCTGGGCGGCGTCGGCTTTGGCCTGGCGGGCGGCGGCGGCGAGTTCGGCCTTGCGGTCGGAGGCGTACATGTGCACGTACTCCTGGCCGGACAGTTCCCTGATCGCGACCATTACCTGCTCGGCGATCAGCTGCCTGGCCTTACCCGCCGGGCGTTCGGTGATCTCGGGGCCGAACTTCAGCGGCGCGCCGATCCTGATCTCGATCCGGCCCGGCCGCGGCACCGCGCGGCCCGGGGGCAGCACCCGCCGGGTGCCGATCATCGCGACCGGCAGGACCGGCAGGCCGGACTTGAGCGCGAGCCAGCCGACGCCGGCCCGGCCCCGGTACAGCCGGCCGTCCGGTGACCTGGTGCCCTCCGGGTAGATGCCGAACAGGTTCCCCCCCTGGACCAGGGCCAGCGCTGCCTCCAGCGTGTCCTGGGCGGCCCGCGCCCCCTCCCGGTCCATCCGGAGCTGGTTCGTGTGCTTCAGGTACCAGGCCCACAGCCGGGCGGCCGGGCCGGAGGCGCTGAAGTACTCGGCCTTGGCCGAGAACGTCACCGGCCGGTCCAGTACCAGTGGCAGGAAGACGGAATCGAGCATCGACTGGTGGTTGGCCGCGAGGATCGCGCCGCCGGAGGCGGGCACGTGTTCCGCGCCGATCACCTTCGGCCGGCCGAGCGTGTACAGGAACGGGCCGGCGACGATGCGCGATAGCTGGTATTGCACGGATGACTTTCTGCTTACGCGGGCTGGTCAGCGGTCCTCGACCCGGAAGGTCCGGTTACGGTGGTATTACGATAGCGCGACTGGCCGCTGAAGTAAGCAGTCGCGGCGAGGATCCCGATGCCGAGCGGCAGCGTCAGCGGCAGCGCGGCGGCCGGCACGATGACGCCGGAGTCGTCGGCGAACCAGCCGAGCACCGGCATCAGCCACAGCACCCCCATGATCGGGCGCAGCAGCGGCTGGGCCGCGTAGGCCAGCGGCACGGTCTTGAGGCCGAACCACGACGGGCGCCACAGCATCAGCCCGGTGACCACGACCACGATGGGACTCAGCGGGCTGAGCGCGTTGACCGACAGCGAGCCGATGTTGGAGTTGATCTTCCGGAGCAGCAGGCCGCCGGAGTGGCCGTGCAGCGAACTGCCGGCGAACGAGCCGATGTCCGACTTGCCGGTGACCGGCGTGAAGTAGCTGATCAGCGCGAAGATCGCGAACAGGGCCAGCCCGCTGACCGCGACCAGCAGCACCAGCCGCCAGTTCAGCCTGATCCCGGCCACGGCCCCGGCCAGCAGCAGGAAGCACGGCACCATCGCGATCGTGCCGCCGACCTTCCCGCCGAACCCGGGCCAGCCGGACGCGACCACCGCGAACAGCGCGACCACGGCCACCACGGCCACTGCCGGGCGCCGGGACGACGGGTACCGGCGCAGCGCCAGCAGCGCCAGCCAGGCCGCGGCCAGCAGAGCGGTGATGCCGTAGATGCCCAGCGCCTCGTTGCCGATGCCGTAGAACCGGCCGGCCTCGAGCACCGAAAGCCCGAACGGCGTCTCCAGCTGCAGCCGAGACCCGGTCATCACGTCGACGCCCAGCACGACCACGGTCAGCAGGCAGATCGCGCCGAACGGCCCGAGCGGATCACGCCGCCACGGACCGAGCAAGGCGGCCGCGCCGATGACCGCGGCCCACGCCGCCGCGACGGCGTACAGCCAGAGCGCGGGGTGGGCGGACAGCCACCACGGCACCAGGTTGGCCAGGAACGTGCCCACCGGCACCGCGGTGGCGAACACCCCGGCCACCCGCCACCACCGCGCCCGCCGCCGCCGCGCCTCCGGCGCCGCCCCCCAGAACGCCAGCCCGATCCCGGCCAGCACCAGCGCGTCGGCCACCGCGTAGACCCAGAAGAACGCGCTGTGGGTGGACCGCCAGACCTGCTCGGCGGTGTCCCGGCCGACCAGCGACCTGACCGTGGGGGCCAGGGCGCCCCGGTCAGCGCGCGTGATCGCCGAGCCAGGGAGGCCGGCCAGCACTGAGCCGCCCGAATCCGGGACGCCCAGCCAGCTCAGGACGGTCGGGGTCAGGTCGGTGAGCACCACCAGGCCCGGCTGCCGGGTCGAGGCGGAGTCGAGCAGGCCCGCCCGGTAGCCGGGCCCGCTGACCAGGGCGAGCTGCAGGTGCGGGGGCTTGGCCGTAGCGCCGGGCGCGGTGACCAGGAGCGTGCTGCCGGCCGGCAGGTCCGCCACGATCCGGGCGAGTTCGGCGTCCGCGGAGGCAAGCACCGGGCCCCGTTCAGTCGATCCGAGATTTCCCAGGTCCACGACGGTCAGCGGGCAGCGGGACAGCACCCGGGCGGTGATATTCGCGGGGGACGGCAGGTAGGAGGCGACGCGGCCGGAGCTGTCGGCCAGGGCCAGCGCGGCGCCCGGGCCGACGGCGGTGGAGCAGCCCGGGGACTCGCGGGACAGCAGACCCCAGCTGGGGGTGTTGTGGAACTGGTTGTTGTAGGACTCCAGCGCGGGCAGGCCGGGGACCTCGGCGCCGGCGCCGGAGGGGACCACGGCGGGGAACGCGCCGCAGCTGGCGTCGGTGTGATCGGACTGCGCCCGGGCGCCCGCGTTCAGCGTCAGCCAGCCGTCGGCCGGGCAGGTCAGCGGCAGCACGGCGTAGTCGACCAGCGACCCGACCGAGCCCTGGCCGGCCAGCCCCCACAGCGTCGGGGTGGCGGTCGCGGAGACGTCGCTCCAGCGTAGCCCCGAGATGCCCACGACGACCACATGGCGGGCCGCCGGGGGCGTCGGGTCCGCGGCATGGCGGGCCGCCGGGGGCGTCGGGTCCGCGGCGGTCTGCGCGTGCGCGGGACTCGCGCCGGCGACGGCCAGCGCGGCGAGCAGGCAGACGAGCAGCGCCGACCACACCGCGGCTGGCCTCATTCTCACCGCACCACGGTATCCGACCACGGCGAGGACTCCTTTTATTCAGAACGGCCGGTGGCTCACCTCGATGCGACCGGTTTCGCCCGCCACGACCTCGCCGATCAGCGCGGCGGGCAGGCCCTGGGCCCGCAGCACGCCGGCCAGCGCGGGCGCTTGGTCCGGCGAGACGGCCAGCAGCAGGCCGCCGGAGGTCTGGGCGTCGTGCAGCAGCACGGCGACCTCGGCCGGGATCGCGTCGTCGAGGGTCACGACGTCGCGCATGCGGTCAGTGTTGGCCCGGGTCCCGCCGGATACGAAACCCGCGGCGGCCAGCTCCGCGGCTCCGGGCAGCAGCGGGACCGCAGCGGCGTTGAGCCGGGCCGCCGCGCCGCTGGCGGCCAGCATCCGGTGCAGGTGACCGAGCAGCCCGAACCCGGTCACGTCGGTGGCCGCGCGCACGCCCGCGGCCAGTGCGGCCTGGCTGGCGCCCGCGTTGAGGAGGGTCATCGACGCCACCGCGGCGGTTACCGCGGCGGGCGAGGCCCCGTCGCGCTTGAGCGCGGTCGCGACCACGCCGGTGCCGAGGGCCTTGGTCAAGATCAGCTGGTCGCCGGGCGCGGCCCGGTCGATGGTCATCAGCGCGTCCGGGTCGGCCAGGCCCACCACGGCCAGGCCGTACTTGGGCACCGGGTCGTCGATCGTGTGCCCGCCCGCCAGGAAGCAGCCGGCCTGCGCCGCCACCTCCGCGCCGCCGCGCATGACCTGGCCGAGGAGGGCGAGGTCGAGCCCTTGGCCGGGCCAGGCGGCGATGTTGACCGCGAACAGCGGCCGGCCGCCCATCGCGTACACGTCCGACAGCGCGTTGGCGGCCGCGACCCGGCCCCAGTCGACCGGGTCGTCCACGATCGGGGTGAAGAAGTCCGTGGTCAGTACCAGGGCGCGTTCGGAGTCCAGGCGCAGGACGGCCGCATCGTCGCCTTCGGCCGCGCCGATGAGCAGGTCGCCGGAGGCCGGGCCCATGGCCGGGACGCCGTCCATGGTGGCGAAGAGGGCCTCGAGCTTGGCCAGGGGCAGCTTGCACGCGCAGCCCGCGCCCGGAGACAGCGACGTCAGCCGGGGGGCCTGCCGGGTCGGGTCGGTCATCACCTTCGCCACTGTAGCGGCGACTGCTGGGGCGACCCGGCGCCGACGGGCTGCGCCGGGCTGGCCGGTCACGGGGTGAGGTTGCGTTCGGGGTGATCGGGCAGCCATTCCACCAGGACGATGGTGGCGTCGTCTTGCAGCCGGCCGCGCTGGTAGTCGCTGATCGCGTGATTGACCCGGCGCATCGTCTCGGGCGCGGGTATGCCGTCGTTGCTGTGCCGGATGATGAAGTCGCTGAGCCGCTCGAGGCCGAACGGCACGCCGTCGGCCGACCGGCCCTCGATGACGCCGTCGGTGTAGAGCAGCACCCGGTCGCCGGGCTCCAGTCGCTCGGTATAGACCGGGGCGCTGGCGCCGTCGTCGGGGAGCCTGCCGTCGGGCTCGCGGCGGCTATCGATGCCGCCCAGGCCGAGCGGCGGCACCGGCCGCCGGGCGAGTTCCTTGATGACCTTGTTGCCGCGGATCAGCAGCGGCGGCGGATGACCGCAGGGAATCCAGCTGAACAGTCCCGTGGACAGGTCCAGGTCGCACAGCAGCGCCGTGACGAACCGGATATCGGCGAATTGCCCGGCGATCGCGTTATCGGCGCGCCGGACGACGTCGGACAGCGTGCCGCCCGCCCGCCGGGTGCTCCGGCAGGACGCCACGCCCACGCTGGCCAGCAGGCCCGCGGCCAGGTCATGGCCCAGGGCGTCGAAGATCGACACGTTCAGGTGATCGCCGAGCACTGAGTAATCGAAGGCGTCCCCGCCGGCCTCATACGCGGGTTCCAAGGTCGCGGCGACCAGAACGCGGTCGGTCGCGAATGTCCGAGGGACCAGGAAACCCCAGATCAGCTCGGCCTGCAGCGCCATCCTGCCGCTCCGCCGGACCTGCGCGTAGGTGTCGCTGTAGCTGCTCTTGGCCACGATCATCAGCCCGGCCAGCGACGCCAGGGCCCGGTACCGGTCCAGCATGGCCTCGCCGACATCGCCGGCGAGCAGGCTCAGCACGCCCAGCCGTTCGGTGCCGTCGACCAGCGGCACCCAGACCCGGTACCCGTCCCGGCCCTCGCCCGCCTGGACGTGCTGGATGGTGACCGTCCGGAAGGCGTACCCCGCGATCGTCGAGTCGATGGCCAGCGACTCCGGCTCCTTGGCCCCCTCCGGCTCCTTGGCCCCCTCCCGCCCGTGGCCGCCCGGCAATGACTCGAGATGGCGCTGCTGGAGATCGGCCAGGTACACCCGGACCTCGGTGATGCCGAGGGGCCGGACGGCCGTGGTGAACGCCTCCTCGATCGCGTCGGGTCTGAGCAGGTGCGACTGCTGCAGCAGGTCAGCGAGCGCGCGCTCTGCCCGGGCGGCCAGGTCACCGCCGGAACCAGGCGGGCCGGAACTAAGCGGGGCGGCCATCGGCCGCGCTGGCCCGGTCCGAGGAAGGCTCCCCTGGCAGCATGTCATCACCCCCCTGCGGGACGTTACCGGATCGGCGGGGCAGTTCGGGCGCGCAACTTGCGAGGAACACGTGTTTTGCCTGGCCGAAATGATTGCAAACCCGACCGCGGGGAAGCAGGTAGCTGTATGGCCGGCCGCCGGGAGTTCACTGTGGCCGGCGCCCGCCCCAGGGCTGGCCGGCCTGCAACTCGGGACGGCGGCTGCCCGCGACTAACTAAGGTTAACTGATGCCTTCGATCCCGGATCCGGATGTCGCCACGGCCGAGACTGGCGCGGGCCACGACTTCGTCGTGGTGGCGAGCCGACTGCCCGTCGACCGGATCGAGGAGCCGGACGGCGGGACCAGCTGGCGGCCCAGCCCGGGCGGGCTGGTCACCGCGCTCGAACCCGTCATGCGCGAGGCAGGCGGCGTCTGGATCGGCTGGTCGGGAGATTCCGGCCCGGAACCAGGACCGTTCGAGGCGGACGGCTTGGACCTGGTCGGGATGGGCCTTTCCGCCGAAGAGGTCCGGGATTTCTACGAGGGCTTCTGCAACGCCACGCTGTGGCCGCTCTACCACGACGTCATCGCGCCGCCCCAGTTTCATCGCCACTGGTGGGACGCCTACGTGGCGGTCAACCGGCGCTTCGCGCAGGCCGCCGCGACGCACGCGGCCCGCGGCGCGACCGTCTGGATCCACGATTATCAGCTGCAGCTAGTGCCGCAGATGCTCCGCCGGCAGCGCGGCGATGTCCGGATCGGATTCTTCAACCACATCCCGTTCCCGGGTTATGAGATCTTTGCCCAGCTGCCCTGGCGCCGGCAGGTGGTCGAGGGCCTGCTGGGCGCGGACCTGCTGGGATTCCAGCGCCGGGCCGACGCCGCGAACTTCCTGCGGGCCTGCCGCCGGGCCACCGGCCTGACCACCAAGGGGTCGACGGTGCGGGTCGGCGGCCCGGCCGGGCCGCGCGATGTGCACGCGGCGGCGTTCCCGATCTCGATCGACTCGGCCGGGCTGAGCCAGATCGCGCAGCGGGAGGACGTCAGGAAGCGGGCGCGAGAGATCCGCGAGGTGCTTGGCCAGCCGGAGATCGTGCTGCTTGGAGTCGACCGGCTCGACTACACCAAGGGCATCCTGCATCGCCTCAAGGCCTACGGCGAACTGCTCAACGAGGGCAGGCTCGGACCGCCGCAGGCCGTCCTGGTCCAGGTCGCGAGCCCGAGCCGGGAACGGGTCGATGCGTACCGCGCCCTGCGGGACGAGGTGGAGCTGACCGTGAGCCGGATCAACGGCGAGCACGCGGAGGTGGGCTCTACCCCGGTCCACTACCTCCATCAGTCCTATCCGCGGGAAGAAATGGCCGCGCTCTACCTGGCCGCCGACGTCATGCTGGTGACCCCGCTGCGAGACGGGATGAACCTGGTCGCCAAGGAGTACGTCGCCTGCCGCAACGACGAGAGCGGCGCGCTCGTGCTGAGCGAATTCACCGGCGCCGCCGACGAGCTCGGCGGTGCGTTCCTGGTCAACCCGCACGACATCGAGGGCCTCAAGGACACCATCGTGCGCGCGACCACGGTCAGCCCCGCCGAGGCCAGGCGCCGGATGCGCTCGATGCGGCGGCGGGTGCGCGAGCACGACGTCGCCCGCTGGGCGCAAACCTATCTGAGCACCCTCGACGGCCCCGCTGCGGGCCCAGGCCCCGGCGCGGCCCCCGGGCCTGACGGTGGCACCAGCCCCAACGCGGCCCCCTCGCCGGACGCTGGCACTGGGCCCGACGCCGCCCCCTCGCCGGACGCTGGCACTGGGCCCGACGCCACCGCCTACTGAGGGCTTGGGTGTGCATGGTTGTGACAACCTGCACAGAGGAGTGCACAGAGGAGTGTGCAGGCTGCCACAACCATACATTTCATGTTGGGGCGAATGGGGTGGGTGGGTTAGCTGTTCTTGCCGGGGAGGATCTCGCGGGCCTTGGTCATCAGGCCTTCTTTGAGGACGCTCCAGCCGTCGGGGTCGCCCTTGAGGAGGGCGGTCGCGGCGTCCTTGGCTTGCTCGAAGGTGGCGTGCGGGGGAATGGGGGGGACGCTGGGATCGGTCCGGAAGTCAAGCACGGTGGGGCGATCGGCGGCCAGGGCCCGGTCCCAGGCCGGACCGACCTGATCCGGCTTGTCGACCGCGATCCCGTGCAGACCCAGGCTGCGGGCGAAGCCCTCGTAGGAGACGTCGGGGAGTTCCTGGGACGCGGTGAACTTGGGGGCGCCCTCCATCGCCCGCATCTCCCAGGTGACCTGGTTGAGGTCGTTGTTGTGCAGGACGGCGACGATCAGCCTGGGGTCCGACCACTGCTGCCAGTAGTGCTTGATCGTGATCAGCTCGGCCAGACCGTTCATCTGCATGGCGCCGTCTCCGGCGAAGACGATGACGGGCCGGTCCGGGTGGCCGAACTTCGCGCCGATGCCGTACGGAACGCCCGGGCCCATCGTGGCCAGGTTGCCGGAAAGCGAGCCACGGATGTCGCCGTGGAAGCGCAGCTGCCGGGCGTACCAGTTCGCGGACGAGCCGGAGTCCGCGGCGACGATGGCGTTGTGCGGCAGCCGGGCGGACAGCTCGCGGAAGGCCAGCATCGGGTTGACCGGGTCGGCCTCGACCTCGGCCTCGGCAGCCATCGACTCCCACCAGCGGGCCACGTTGGCCTCGATGCCCTCGCGCCAGGAGCGATCCTCCTTGCGCTTAAGGTGCGGGATCAGGGCGCGCAAGGTGGCGGCGGCGTCGCCGACCAGGTTGAGCTCGTTCGGGTAGCGCATGCCGATGTACTTGGCGTCGATGTCGATCTGCACGCCGCGGGCCTGGTCGAAGGCCGGCAGGAACTGGGTGTAGGGGAAGCTCGAGCCCACCGTGAGCAGCGTGTCGCAGTTCATCATCAGCTCGTAGCTTGGCCGGGTGCCGAGCAGCCCGATCGACCCGGTCACGTACGGCAGCTCGTCGGAGAGCACGTCCTTGCCGAGCAGCGGCTTGGCCACCCCGGCGCCGAGCAGCTCGGCGACCTCCTCGAGCTCGCGCCGGGCGCCGCGGGCGCCCTGCCCGGCCAGGATGGCGACCTTGCCGCCGGCGTTGAGGATGTCGGCGGCCGTTCCGATCGCCTGGTCGTCCGGCACCGTGGCCGGCCACTCGACCCCGAGCGACGAGGGGACCATCTTGAACGCGTGGGTCGGCGCGGAGTACTCAAGTTCCTGCACGTCGGCGGGGATGATGATGGCGGTGGGGGCGCGCTGCGCCAGGGCGGTGCGGATGGCGCGGTCGAGCACGTTGGGCAGCTGCTCGGGCACGGTGACCATCTGGACGTACTCGCTGGCGACGTCCTTGAACAGGCTGAGCAGGTCGACTTCTTGCTGGTAGGAGCCGCCCATGGCGCTCCGGTTGGTCTGCCCGACGATCGCGACCACGGGCACGTGATCCAGTTTGGCGTCGTACAGGCCGTTGAGCAGGTGAATGGCCCCCGGCCCCGAGGTCGCCATGCAGACGCCGAGGCGCCCGGTGAACTTGGCGTACCCGACGGCCTCGAAGGCCGCCATCTCCTCGTGCCTGGCCTGGACGAACTGGGGTTTATTGTCGGCCCGGCCCCAGGCGGCCAGGATGCCGTTGATCCCGTCGCCCGCGTAGGCGAAGACGTGTTCGGTGTCCCACGCCCGCAGCCGCTCGAGCAGGTAGTCAGCCACTGTCGGTGCCATGTCTATCCTTCCTCAAAGGTAGAGAAATGTCAGGCGGAACCGCCGGGCGCGCCCGCGATCAGGTGGTCCGCCGCGCGGGCGGCCACGGCCATGATCGTCAGGGCCGGGTTGGCGCTGCCCTGGGTGGGGAGCACGCTGCCGTCGGTGATGTACAGATTGGGGACCGCGAAACTCCGGCAGAACCGGTCGACCACCCCGTGCCTTTCGTCCGCCGCCATCCGCGCACCGCCGACCAGGTGCGCATAGCGCTGGATGGTGATGACCTCGTCGGCTCCGGCCGCATGCAGGATGTCCTCCATGACCTGCTGCGCGGCCTTCGCCAGGGCCCGGTCGTTGTCGCACTGGGAGTAGGCGAACCGGGCCACCGGCAGGCCGTGGCGGTCCTTCTCCTGCGCCAGCGTGACCCGGTTCTCGGCGAGCGGCAGGAACTCGCAGAGGGCGCCGAGGCAGGACCAGTGCACGTAGTCGCTCATGTACTCGCGCAGCGCGGCGCCCCAGTGCCCCTGCGCGGCGACGTGCTCGGCCCAGGTGATCGGCAGCGGGGACACGGTCTGGATGGAGAACCCGCGCTTGTAGTCCTTGGCCGGGTCGGTCTCGTAGAACTCCTCGCTGCTGACCTCGGGCGGGGGCGCCTTGTACATCCGCACCTCGGCCTCGAAACGGCCCGCGGTCTGCGGCGCTCCCTGAACCATCAGGTAGCGGCCGACCTGGTCGAAGGAGTTGCACAGGCCGTCGGGGAACCGGCTCGACGCCGAGTTGAGCAGCAGCCGGGGCGTCTCGATCGAGTAGCCCGCGATGGCCACCATCTTGGCCCGCTGGAAGTGCTCCCGGCCGCCGCTGACGTAGTGCACCCCCAGCGCCTGGCCGGTGCGCTCGTCGATGGCCACCTGGGTCACCATCGCGTCGGCGCGCACCTCGGCGCCGTGCGCCAGCGCGTCGGGAACGTGCGTGATCAGCGGCGACGCCTTGGCGTTCACCTTGCAGCCCTGCAGGCAGAACCCGCGGTAGATGCAGTGCGGCCGGTTGCCGAACCGGCCGTTGGCGATGGCCACCGGACCGACCTTGGCGGTGATCCCGAGCTTGTCCGCGCCGCGCAGGAACACCTCGCCGTTCCCGCCGACCGGATGCGGGCGGTGCGGGTAGCCGTGCGGATCGCCCCACGGCCAGCGTTCGCCGGCCACCGGCAGTTCGGCCTCGATGTCGGAGTAGTACGGGCGGAGCTCCGGATAGCTCAGCGGCCAGTCCGCGCCGACTCGGTCCCGGCCGTAGGTGGCGAAGTCGCTCGGGTGGAAGCGCGGGGTGTAGCCCGCGTAGTGGACCATCGAGCCGCCGACCCCGCGGCCGGAGTTGTTCGAGCCCATCGGCACCGGATCGGAGCCCGCGATCACCCGCGGGTCGGTCCAGTACAGCTGGTGCGAGCCCGCCTCGTCGCTGACCCAGTTGGTGTCCGGATCCCAGAACGGCCCGGCGTCCAGCGCCGCCACCCGCCAGCCCGCCCGGGCCAGCCGCTGGAGCAGCACCGAGCCGCCCGCGCCGCAACCCACGATCACCAGGTCGAGCTCGTCGGTGTCGGCGAACCGCCGCATGTCCAGGCGGAGCCGGTGGTTGGTCCGGCTGCCATCGTTCGGCAGCAGCCAGGCCGATTCGTTCCGCTCCCGGACCAGGTCGTCGCTGAGCCGCATCAGGCTCCTTCCCGTACCGGGTCCTGCGACGGCCGCGCGTCGGTCACCTCGAACGGCTCGAGCTTGCCGACCCCGGCGTTCTTGTAGCCGCGCGGGTAGGCCGGGCCGGGGAAACCGATCTCGGTCCAGGCGAACGGATGAGCGTAGAAGGCCGTGCAGGCGTACCTGGTCCACAGGCTCCAGACGTGGCCGGCGGGCAGCCCGTGCCAGTCGCCGGACTTCAGGTCCTGCACCGCCTGCACCAGTTCGCGCTGGTCGGCCTCGGGGGCCTGGGCGAAGGTGGTACCGCAGCGCCCGGCGGCGTCGGCATCGAGGTAAGCCAGCGTGTCCCGCCACGCCTGGCCGTCCTCCGGCATGTCCTCGTACCGCCAGCCGTCGGTCTGGTCGGCCGCCAGCCGGGCGTCGATCATCTCGAGCACGGGCACCGCGAACTGCGCCTCTACCCCGTCCTGGCCGGTGAGCAGGTCAAGGAGGGCTGCGGCGCAGGACCGTTCGGCATCATTGAAGAACTTCACCTCGGGGGGTGGCCCGGACCTGGCCGTTATTAGCTCCGCCGTCACCTGGTCCCAGTGCGGGGCCTGGCTGAGCGCGTCGAAGCCGGGAAACCGCCCGGCCGGGCCGCTCACTGCTCCCGCCGCAAGACGGCCGCGAGCAGGCCCATCCCGCCCACCATGGTGACCAGCAGCGGGGCCAGCAGCGGCGGTCCCATCTCCAGGTTGTACCTGGCGTTTTTCCAGCCCCCTGGCTTCTGGGAGATGCCGCGAGCGTGCAGGTAGGTGCCTTGCAGGCCGTTGGCGACGATCGCCGCCGAGGCGACCGGCAGGGCGGTCTTGGCCAGGCGGCGGCTGAAGAAGCCGGCCACTCCGGCCACCGCGCCGACCGGGCCGAGGGCCACCGGCAGCCACATCATCTTGTTGCCGAAGCTGGCGCTGTCGTGCTCGAAGTAGATCTCCGCCGCCGTCACCAGCGCTCCGGCCGCGGTCAGGGCCGAGAGGCTGCGCTCGAAGCGGCCCGTCTCCACGTTGCGCACCATCCGGTCGATGCCGTGCGCGGTCCGGTCAGCCGCACCGCGGCGCGCGCGTCGAGCTGTCATGAACTTTCCTCCTGAGTTCGGCGCGAACACCTGCCATCCGGCGGCGGCTCCGGGCGACCGGGGCTGCCGCGACCGGCAGGCTCGGGCCCTGACTACCCATGGCGGCCGCGTCAAACCAGGTGCCAGCCACGCGGTCGGGTCAGGAAGGCGGTGCGCACGGTAACCGGGGTCACCGGTCAGTTCGCGCCCGGCCCGCAGGTAACGGCCCCGCTAGTGCCGGATGAGGCTGCCTTCCA
This sequence comes from uncultured Actinomycetes bacterium, assembly GCA_963758795.1. GTDB lineage: Bacteria > Actinomycetota > Actinomycetes > Streptosporangiales > Streptosporangiaceae > Palsa-504. The sequence goes on along the minus strand of CAVWXG010000011.1, from coordinate 9,733 downwards.
CGGCCCGCTGGAGAAAGGCCGCGGCCCGGCCGAAGGTCTCCCCCACGGTATGACCGGCCAGCTGAGCCTGGTACGCACGGTACCGGGTCATCTCCCACTCCTGCCCGCGCGCCGGAAGCGAGGCGAGTCCCGGCTCGGGCACCGGCCGCCACGTCCAAGCCGCGACGGGACCGCTGTTGCCCGCCAGCGGGCTGATGAAGTCGGCGTGATCCTCGTAATAACCCACCCGGTTCCGGACGAACCGCAGGCCGCCGAAGGTCCGCTCGATCACCCGGCGCTCCGTTGCGCCATAGCTGGCCAGGACGTGGTGGTAAGCGTCCGGCTGATAGCGGACGAAGGCCGCGTCGACCATGGTGACCCACCACACTGCCTCGCTGATCAGCGCGAAACCGTGCGGCTGGTGCGACCCGCTGGCGCGGAGCAGTCGGTCCGTCGTCTCCCGCATCGCGGCGATGGACCAGTCGAGGGTGCCGGCCTCGGCGGGCAGGTCGCTCGCGTTCTGGCGGTTCCATGCCACCCGGCAGCGAGCGGAGCAGAACCGGGCGTGCTCGCGGCGCGGCGCGAACACGGTGCCGCACTGCTCGCACTCCCGGGTATCTGTCATTACCGGCTATGTTACGCGTAACACGATCATGCTGCGGGCCGGACCTGGTCAGGCAACTAGCTCGGCATCCCCGGCGAACGCGGCCCACAGCTCCGCGTAGCTGCCGCCGCGCTGCAGCAGCTCCTCGTGGCTGCCGATCTCGGCGATCTGACCCGATTCCATCACCACGATGCGGTCGGCGCGGGCCGCGGTGGTCAGCCGGTGCGCGACCACCAAGGTGGTGCGCCTGGCCGTCAGTCGCTCGGTCGCGGTGTTGACCGCCGCCTCCGACGCCAGGTCGAGGGCCGCGGTGGCCTCGTCGAGCAGCAGGATGGCCGGATCGACCAGGTAGGCGCGGGCCAGGGCGATCAGCTGGCGCTGGCCCGCGGCCAGGTTGCGGCCACGCTCGGCCACCTCGTGCCGGAAGCCGCCGGGCAGCCGCGCGATCATCTCGATCGCCCCTACCTCGCGCGCCGCGGCCTCGACCTCCGCGTCTGTCGCGTCCGGGCGGCCATAGGCGATCGCGTCCCGGACCGTGCCGGGGAACAGGTAAGGCTCCTGCGGAACCACGCCGAGCTGCTGCCGGTAGCCGGCCAGGTCCAGCTCCCGCACGTCAGTGCCGTCGATGAGCAGGCGGCCCGAGGTGACGTCGTAGTACCGCGCGACCAGCTTGACCATGGTGGACTTGCCGGCGCCGGTCTGGCCGACCAGGGCCACGGTCTCGCCGGGCCGGACGACCAGGTTCACCCCCGACAGCGCGTCCTGCGGCTGCCCGGAGTACCTGAACCGCACGTCACGGAACTCGATCTGGCCCCGGGGGCGGCCGGCCGGCCGCGGGTCCGCGGCCTGCGGCGTGCTGGTCGGCCGCCGGAGCAGGTCCTTGATCCGCCGCAGGCCGACGGCGGCCTGGTTGTAGCCGTCGAAGACCTGGGACAGCTGCTGCACGGGAGAAAAGAGCAGGTCGATGTAGAGCAGGTAGGCGATCAGCCCGCCGGCTGTCAGCGTCTTGTTGTGCACCTCGCCGGCGGCGGCGAACAAGATGAGGGCCCCGGCCACGGTGGAGAGCAGCTGCACGAACGGGAAGTACAGCGCGATGAGGCGCTGCGCCCGCAGCCGGGACCGGCGGTACCTGCCGCTCAGCTCGGCGAAATGCTCGGCGTTGCGGCCCTCGCGCCGGTACGCCTGCGCGGTGCGCAGCCCGGCCACGTTCTCCTGCAGGTCGGCGTTGACGATGCTGACCTTTTCGCGGGCATCGGTGTAGGCCTTCCGGGACTTCACCCGGAACACCAGCGTGGCTGCCACCAGTACCGGGATGATCGTCAGCAGGATGAGGCCCAGCCGCAGGTTGATGAACAGCAGCGCGATCAGCACGCCGACGAACGTCAGGACCGCGTTGACCATGGTGATCAGCCCGGTCTGCAGGAACGTGTCCATGGCGTCCACGTCCGTCGTCATCCGGGTCATGATCCGGCCGGACATCTCGCGCTCGTAGAAGTCCAGGCCGAGCCGCTGCAGGTGGGAGAAGATCTTCACCCGCAGGGTGTAGAGCATCCGCTCGCCGTTGCGGCCCACCACGTTCGTCTGGATCACGTTGATGACCCAGTTGGCGCAGACGATCGCGAGCCCGATCAGCGACACCACGACGATCGGATGGAATTCCTTGGCCAGGACGCCGTTGTCGACGCCGCCACGGACCAGCGCGGGCATGGCGACGCTGGCCACGGCGTCGAGGCCGTCAAGGACCAGGCCGATGAACAGCGCCAGGGCGATCGGCCGCAGCAGCCGGCGTAGCGTGAAGCGCGGGTCGGCCGCGCGGGACTCCGCCTGGCTGACCCCGGGCAGCTCATTGGCCGGCGGCAGCGCGTCGACCTTGGCGAGTAGCTCGGGTGTGGGCGGTATCCCCGCGAGCATGCCCCCGGCCGCGCCGCTGCCGCCGCGCCCGCCGCGGGCCGCGGCGCCGAAGCCGCGGCCGATCGCGGCGCCTGGGGCGCGGGCCAGCTGGCGGTCGCCCACGCCCGCCGCGGGACCGGACCCGGCGGTGTCGTCGTCGGCCTCCCACAGACTGGCGGTCACCGGGCCGGAGGCCGGCCTCCGCCCGGCGGCCGACCCCCGCGCGGCGGCGGGAGCGCCCCGGCCAGCGGCGGGAGCGCCCCGGCCGGCGTTCTGGTGGTAGGCGAGCTCGCCGGCGTCAAGGCCCTCGGCGTCCTCGCCAGGTCCGGATAGCAGCAGCCGGTACAGGGCGCAGCGCGCGGTCAGCTCCTCGTGCGTGCCCTCGTCGACCAGCCGCCCCTCGTCCAGGACGGCGATCCGGTCGGCCAGCTGCAGTGTCGAGCGGCGGTGCGCGATCAGCAGCGTGGTGCGCCCGGTCATCACCTGGCGCAAGGTGGCGTGGATCTGCGCCTCGATCCCCGCGTCGATCGCCGAGGTGGCGTCGTCCAGGATCAAGATGGCCGGATCGGTGATCAGCGCCCTGGCCAGTGACACCCGCTGCCGCTGGCCGCCGGACAGGGTCAGGCCCTGCTCGCCGATCACCGTGTCGTAGCCGTCTGGCAGGCTGGTGATGAACTCGTGGGCCTCAGCGGCCCGGGCCGCCGCGACGATCTGCTCCTGGGTGGCGCCGGGCCGGCCATAGGAGATGTTGGCGCGGATCGAGTCAGAGAACAGGAAGCTGTCCTCCATCACCAGGCCGATCGAGGCGCGCAGCGAGTCCAGGGTCAGGTCGCGGACGTCCTGGCCGCCGATCCGGATCGCGCCGCCCCCGACGTCGTAGAAGCGGGGCAGCAGCAGGGAGATCGTTGACTTTCCGGAGCCTGAGGTGCCGACCACGGCGAGCGTCTCGCCCGGCCGCACGTGCAGCGACAGGCCCCGCAGCACCGGCTGGGACGGCAGGTAACCGAAGGCCACCTGGTCCAGCTCGACGTCGGGTGTCCCCGGCGGCAGGACCGCGGCGCCGGGCTTGGAGGTGACAACCGGCTTGGAGTCGATCACCTCGTAGACCCGGATCACGCTGGCCCGCGCCTCCTGGCCGATCGTGATCAGGCTGGTCAGCGCGCGCACCGGCGCGACCATCTGCCCGATATAGAGGGAGAAGGCGAGGAAGACCCCGATCTTGATCGAGCCGTGCAGGGCCAGCCAGCCGCCCAGCGCGAGGACCCCGACCTGGCCGAGCATGGGAACGGCCCCCAATGCCGGGTTGTAGCGGGCGGTCAGCCGGACCACGCGTAGCCGGGCGGAGTACAGCCGTGTGCTTACCCCCTCCAGCCGCTCGATCTCCTGCTCCTCCTGCCCGAAGCCCTTGACCACGCGCACGCCGGTCACGGCTCCGTCGACGACGCCCGCGACCTGCGCCTCCTTCTGCTGCGCGTCCCAGCTGGCGGGGAAGAGCCTGCGCCGTGAGGCGATCGCGATCAGCCAGAGCGCCGGCGCGATCGCCAGGGCGACCAGGGTGAGCACGGGCGACAGGTAGGCCATGATGCTGATCGACAGCACGAACAGCAAGGCGTTGCCGAGCAGCATCGGCATCTGGCTGAGCAGGCTCTGCACCATGTTGAGATCAGAAATGGAGCGGCTGACGATCTGCCCGGTGTGCAGCTGGTCCTGGCGTGCCCCGTCCAGCCGCTCCAGCGAACCGAAGAGTTCGGTCCGCATGTCGTGCTGGACTTCAAGCGACAGCTGCCCGCCCCGGTACCGGCGGGTGTAGACACCGGCGAAGCTCAGCAGCCCGGCCACGATGAGGACCGAGGCACCCAGCCAGATCGGCTCGCGGTTCTCAAGGATCGCGCTGTCCACGATCCACGCCATGATCAGCGGGATGCTCGCCTGCACTAGGGTGGCGAGCAGCGACCCGCCCAACGCCATGATCTCGAGGCGGCGGTGCCGCCAGCAGTAAGCCGCCAGCCGCCGCAGCCAGGCATCGCGTGCTCTCATACCGCCCCTCTCCGGGCACGGCGCCGCTCATCCATCGCCGCGTCCAGGCCGCGAAAGGCCTCGAGTACCCCGGCCGTGTCGCCGGTCACGCCAAGCAGCGGGCCGAGCCAGCCGGCATAGGCGGCGTCGGCACGCTCGAGGGCGGCGAGGCCGGCCGCCGTCAGGCACAGCCGCACGACCCGCCGGTCACCGGCCTCGGCCTCACGCTGGGCATAGCCCGCATCGACCAGGCCGGCGGCGGTCGCGGTAAGCGTGGGCTTGGCGACGGCCAGCCGCTCGGCCAGCCGGGCAGAACGCTCGCCCCCGGCGCCCGCCAGCTTCAGGATCCGGTACTGCTGGGGAGTCAGGCCCGTATCGACCCGCTCCAGCGCCCGGAACAGGCGCATCACGGTGAGTACGGCCGCCTCCGCGGTCTGCACGTCCAGCGTCTCGGCGCCCGGACCCGGGTCGTTCACCCCGTCGTCTCCCGTCGTACGGTTCTCTAACAGTTCGTAAGGCTAACAAACTGGCCGGCAGGCGTGTTCCCAGCGCCAGCTCGGCGTAACCCTGGCCGGGATGCGGGGAACAGGCGGTGCAGGTGGTAGTCGATGACGGCCTGGGCCTGCTCGACCGAGGACTGGCCGCCGAGGACGCTCGTGCCCAGGCCCGCGGACATGGCCAGCAGGCTGACGGCTTCGGTGTCCGGGTCCAGGTGGGCGGGCGTGTCGCCGGCCGCCTGGGCCGCCCGCAGCTGGGCGGCGACCACGTTGATCACCACGTCTGAGCTCCTGACCAGGGGGGCGATCGCCAGCGCCGGCTCGGACAGCGAGAGCGCGAAGTAGGCCGTGTACAGGACGGTGAAGGTGCGCCGCTCGTCGTCGGCGGGCAGCCCCTCGGTCAAGATGGCGGCGATGACATCGCACGGGCGGACCGCGCCTGCCGAGGATTTCAGCCGCCTGATCCGCGCCATGCCCCGCTCGCCAAACTGGGTGGCCAGGTGCTGCATGGCGAAGAGCATGAGCTCTTCCTTGGTACCGAAGTAGTACTGGACCAGCCGCAGGGACACGCCGGCTTCGGCCGCGACCTCGCGCATCCCGGTGGCGTGCAGACCGCGCGTGGCGGCCGTTCGCAGCAGCGCGTCCGCGATCTGCCTCCGGCGTTCCTCGTGATCGACCCGCTTCGGCACCCGCTCACCGTATCCCTCGTTGCCCGCCCGGACCTTTAATGATACGTTTGTATCATAAAAATGACAGGCTCGGCCGCGAGGAGGCAAGACATGCTCGGGATCAAGCGCATCACCGGCGCAGCGGACCTGGCGTCAAAGGGCGAGCCGGGATCCTGGGTGAGCGAGGCGGCGCGGGAGAAATTCATGGCCGCGTACGAGCGGGTCTTCGCGCTCTGGCCGCAGCCCTGCGAGGAGTTCGATGTCGAAACGGCGACCGCGACTACGCGGGTGCACGCCTACCGGCCGCATCCCGACGGTGCGCCCGTCGTGCTGCTCTCGGCGTTCAACGCCTCGAGCTGGTACCCGCACGTGGCGGCGCTGGCCGAGGTCGGCCCGGTGTACGGGATCGACATGCCCAGCGAGGCGAACCCCAGCGTCCCGCGCGCCCTGATGACTCCCCCGGCGTCCTGCGCCGCCTGGCTGGACGAGCTCCTGGGCCAGCTCAGCGACCGCCCGGCGCACCTGGTGGGCTTTTCCTACGGCGGCTGGATCGCCATGAACCAGGCGCTCCGCGCGCCCGGCCGGATCGCCTCCATCACGCTGCTCGACCCCGCCGGGCTCACCAAGCTCGACGCCCGCTTCTGGTGGTGGCTATCCATCAGCGGCCTGGCCACCCTCACCCCGATGCCGATACGCCGCCACCTCGCCCGGTGGCTGGACAGCCCGGCCATGCTGGAGCCAGAGCTCATGACGCTCATGTGGTCAGGCACTCGCGGCTACCGGGCGGAGCCGAAGTTCCCCGCCATCCTCACCGACGACGAACTCCGCGCGATCGACGTGCCGATCCTGCTGATCACCGGCGCGCGCAGCGCTCTCATCACCCCGGCTCAGGCCCGCGCCCGGGGAGGCGTCATGCCGCGCGCGGAGGTCGCCGCCGTCCCCGGCAGCCACGGCGGCTTCAACCGGATCGACGAGGTGAACGACCGGATCGCCGCCTTCATCCAGGCCCACGCGGCCTTACTTCACGGCCTGCTGGACCGGCAGGCCCTGCTCACCGACCGGGCCTGAGGTGGCACGCGGCTTCAGGGCCACCCAGGCGATCGCGATGATGAGGGCCGTTAGGACCGCCGGCACGACCGGCGCGGACCGGTGCGCGTGCCTGAGCATCAAGTCGCCGAAGGTCAGGAAGCAGATTGCCTCGTATATTCCGGTGGCCAGCGACAGCCCCACCAGCAGCCAGTCGCGCACGGCCAGCTCGGCTGGTGTCGCGTGCGCGGCAGCTCGGTCCACAACCCTGTCGTTCATAGTTCCTCCTGCATCGGTGCGAGGTCGGGGGATGTTCTGGCGGGGCCTCTGCCGGGCCAGCCGCCGACGACGGCGGCGGCGAGGCAGGCGGCGGCGCCGAGGCCGAGGGCATACCGCGGGCTGGCCACATCGGACAGCGCGCCGATGACCGGTGAGCCGATCGGGGTGCTGCCGACCAGGGCCATCGACCACAAGGCGGTAACCCGGCCGCGGCAGGAAGGATCGGAGGCGAGCTGGATCGTGGCGTTGCCCGTGGTCAGGAAGATGACACTGGCCACGCCGACCAGCACGCACGCGGCGATCGCGGTCGCCAGCGTGGGAGCCACCGCGACGAGGCCGACGGCGATCGCGTAGCCGACCGCGGCCTTGATCAGCCGGGCCACTCCGGTGCGGGCCGACCGGGCCGCGTACAGGCCGCCCGCGACCGCCCCGGCGCCCAGGGCGCCGATCAGCCAGCTGTAGGTCGCGCCGGTGCCGTGGAACGTGGTCTCGGCCAGCAGCGGCAGGCTGACCTCGAACTCGAACGTGAACGTGCCGACCAGCGCCATCATCAGCAGCGGCCGGATGATCGCGGGCACGCTGGCGGCGTAGCGCAGGCCTGCGCGCAGCTGCCCGCGGCCGCGCGGCACCGGCGGGACCGGGTGCAGGCGCCGGGTGTCGAGGCTAAGCAGCGAGACGATGACGAAGCCGAAGCTGACCGCGTTGACCACGAAGCACCAGCCGATGCCGACCGTGCCGACCAGGATCGCCGCGATGGTCGGCCCGATGACCCGGGCGACGTTCACCGTGGTGGTGTTCAGGGTCACCGCGTCGCGGACCAGGTCACGGCCGACCATTTCCTGGACGAACGCCTGCCGCGCCGGGTTGTCGGCCGCGCTGAGAGTGCCGAACAGCACCGCCAGGACGACCACCTGCCACAACCGGACGTCCCCGGTCAGCACGGCCACGCCGAGGGCGGCCGAGACCAGGCCCAGGCCCGCCTGCGTGGCCAGCAGCACGCGCCGTTTGGAATAGCGGTCCACCAGCAGCCCCGCATACGGAGACAGCAGCAGGACCGGCGCGTACCTGGCCGCGGTGGTCAGCCCCAGGATGGTGCCGGAGTGCGTCAGCCGCAGCACGAGCAGGGCCTGCGCGACCGTCTCCACCCAGGTGCCGATCAGGCTCAGCGCCTGCCCGGACACATAACGGCGGAAGTTCGGCACCGCCAGGGCGGCGAACATCGCCCGATGCGCCGGGAGCACCGCGGGCCGGGGGGTGGTCATGGCTGGCATTGCGCCTTCCGTGCGGACCGGCTGGCCCAGTGCCCGGGCAAACAGGTGGGCGGCCCGCGGGCCGGGCTCCACCTAGCCTCACGCCCGGCTTGGTGAGACGGCATCACCAACTCTGGTGATTTAACGGGCGCACATCACGCCAACATGTGACGTGCGTGGGCCGCGGTGGGACGGCGCGAGCAGGTCCCGCTGCGTCACCTTGGACTACGAGTCTGGCAGCGATCACCCACAGCAACACCAAGCCCAAGAGCCCGACTTACCCTGAAACTGACGGGAGTGACATGGTAATTGAGGCTGTTGGTGCTTAAATAAACCGGCCGCGAGGAGGATATCTCATGGGTCATCCGGCGGGACGCGGATTGCATTTCATCGGGCGAGCATTACATATATGTTGCAAGCATGTTTCGCATTCAGGCGTGCACATTACGAAGGCTTTCGATGAGGCGGGTCCGCATGACTCTAAGCCCGCATTAACGGGACCTTCGGCCCTGCATCGGCCGTAGATCTGGAGGGAATGTAACCACATGTGCTCTTAATTCTTATATGCAAGGTAAATCAACTTGCATACTCATTCCGTCAACGCAAGGGAGCCATATCATGACCGGGCGGATCCTCGTAGCTGACCGAGGTCAAGCAAGTGACATACAACTTAACTGGTGGGTGAGCGAGGTGGCGGAGCTGACCAAGCCCGATCACATCGTGTGGTGCGACGGCTCGTATCCTGAATGGGAGCGCCTGACCAGTCTCCTGGTCGAGCAGGGCACCTTCAGGCGGCTCAACCCGCAGATCCGGCCGAACAGCTTCTACTGTGCCTCCGATCCGGGCGACGTTGCGCGCGTCGAGGACAGGACCTTCATCTGCTCGGAGAAGCAAGAGGACGCCGGCCCTACGAACAACTGGATCGCCCCGGATGAGATGCGGGAGACTTTGGCCGGTCTCTTCCGCGGCTGCATGAGGGGCCGCACCATGTATGTGGTCCCGTTCTGCATGGGACCGCTCGACAGCAACTTCTCGCAGCTCGGCGTCGAGATAACCGACTCACCGTACGTGGTGGTATCGATGCGGATCATGACGAGAATGGGGACACCAGCGCTGCAGCTTTTCGAGGAACACGGCTCGTTCGTCCGCGCGGTGCATTCCGTCGGCGCCCCGCTGCGGGCCGGCCAGGCTGATGTGCCCTGGCCATGCAGCACGACCAAATACATCTCGCACTTCCCCGAGACCAGGGAGATCTGGTCCTATGGTTCCGGGTACGGCGGAAACGCCCTGCTCGGTAAGAAATGCCACGCGCTGCGGATAGCATCGGTGCTGGCCCGCGACGAGGGATGGCTGGCCGAGCACATGCTCATCATCAAGGTCACGCCGCCGAGCGGCGATGCGAAATACCTGGCGGCGGCCTTCCCGTCGGCATGCGGGAAGACCAACCTTGCCATGCTCCAGCCCGCCATTCCCGGCTGGCGGATCGAGACCATAGGCGATGATATCGCGTGGCTGCGATTCGGC
>CAVWXG010000010.1:0-497340 GCA_963758795.1 uncultured Actinomycetes bacterium | reverse complement strand
AACGATGCCGAACGAGCAGTGGTGCGTGCCCGCGTCACAGACCACTTCTCCGCTGTCGCAGGCGGCGCCTACGATCGGAGCGTGGTGACCGGGATGCCCGCCTGGCCTGAGGTCCGCCTGCTGGTCGCCCTCGCCGTCGACTGCGAGCGGTGCGGCGACCACGCCGCGGCCGACCGCCTGCTGGCCCGGGCGGCTCAGGTGGCTGGCGGCGACGGGCTGCGCTGCCTGATCAGCTACCGGATAATCGGCGGGCTCGCCGTTTTCAGCCACGAGCGGCAGGCGTACGGCAATTCCCTCGGGGATGATGAGTGCGCAGCCGAATCGGCCATCCTCGACAGGCTCCAGCGGGTAACCAGCAGTGGTTGAGACTGGTTTCCGGACCGTGGTCGAGACCTGGATCGCGGACGACCCGGACGCGGGAGACCGGGCCGAACTACGGGCGCTGCTCGACCGCGCGCTTAGGACGGCAGCGGGCGCGGGGGCGGCGGCAGAGGCGGGTGGGGTCCCGGATGCCGGCCCGGTGGCCGAATTGCGGGACCGGTTCGCGGGGCGGCTTCAGTTCGGTACCGCCGGGCTGCGCGGGGCGGTCGCGGCCGGCCCGAACCGGATGAACCGCGCCGTGGTCAGGGCGGCGACCGCGGCCGTGGCCGGCTGGCTGGACGCGCCGGATGGCAGCAGGGCGCGGTGACAGCAGGGGCGGCGTGGTGGTGGGCTGCGATGCGCGGCACCGGTCGGCGGACTTCGCTGACGAGGCGGCGAGGGTGCTGGCGGGCGCGGGCATCATGGTGCACCTGCTGCCGCGGCCGTGCCCCACGCCGCTGCTCGCGTTCGCGGTCCGTCACCTGGGGGCGGCGGCCGGGGTGATGATCACCGCGAGCCACAACCCGGCCGCCGACAACGGGTACAAGCTCTACCTGAGCGACGGCGCCCAGGTGATACCGCCCGTCGACGCCGAGATCGAGCAGCGGATCGCCGGCCTGGGCCGCTGTCGCAGGTTCCGGTCGCCGACGCGGCGAGCCCGCTGATCGTCCGTCACGGCGGCGAGGTCGCCCAGGCGTACCTCGACGCGGTCGCGGGGGCAGCCGACGGGCTCGGTGGCACCGTTCCCGGTCAGGCCGGGGCGCTGGAAGGCGGTGGTCGCTGGCCCGGTCTTAACGTGGTCTACACGCCGATGCACGGGGTGGCCGGTGAGCTCATGCTGCGGGCCATCCGGCAGGCGGGTTTTGCGCCCCCGCACGTGGTGGCGGCGCAGGCTGAGCCCGATCCGGACTTCCCGACCGTCGCCTTCCCCAACCCGGAGGAGCCGGGCGCGCTGGACCTGGCGCTGGCTGACGCCCTGCGACTCGGCGCGGAGCTGGTGCTGGCCAGCGATCCGGACGGGGACCGGCTGGCCGTGGCCGTGCCCGAACCGGGCGGGGCGGCTGGCGGGTGCTGACCGGGGACCAGCTCGGGGCGCTGCTCGGGGCCAGCCTGCTGGAGCGGACGGCGTCCGAGGCCGTGCCACAGGAGCGGCTGGTGGCCTCGACCATCGTGTCCTCGACGCTGCTGGCTAAGATCGCGGCGGCGGCTGGCGCCCGGTACGCCGAGACCCTGACCGGCTTCAAGTGGATTGCCCGGGCGGCGGACGGGTGGCCCGGGGCTCGCTTCGTCTTCGGCTACGAGGAGGCGCTCGGCTACGCGGTCGGCGGCGTGGTGCGCGACAAGGACGGTATCGGCGCCGCACTGGCCGTGCTCTGGCTGGCGGCCAGCGCTAAGGCCGCCGGGCGGTCGGTGCTCGAGGTCTACGACGAGCTGGAAACGGCGCACGGCGTACACCTGACGGCACAGCTCACGCTGCGGACGGCCAAGCTGGCCCAGATCATGAGCCGGCTGAGGGCGATCCGCCGGCGGAGTTCGGCGGCGAGCCGGTGACCGGTGTCCTTGACCTCGCCAGCGGCGCCGGAGCGCCCGGCCCTGGCGGCCCGGCGCTCCCGGCTGCGGATGTGCTGATCTTCCGGCTGGCCGGGGCCCGGGTCGTGCTCCGGCCGAGCGGTACCGAACCGAAGATCAAGTGCTACCTGGAGATCACCGAGGCGCTCGCGGGCCGGTCGCTCGCCGCGGCCCGGCACGCCGCGGCACAGCGGCTGGCTCCGCTGCGGTCGGCGCTGGGCGCCGTGCTGGCGCAGGGCTGACCGGGCGCTGTCACGCGGTCCCGTTCGGAAAAAATGAACTCGAAGGGGACGTGCTGAACGTGATGGCTAGGCGGTCAGGGCGCGGGCCTGGTCCACGTCCTGGCGCATCTGGGCGATCAGCGCCTCGACGGAGTCGAACCGCTCGGTGCCGCGGAGCCGGGCGGTGAAGTCGATCGCGGCGTGGGCACCGTAGAGGTCCAGGTCGTCGCGGTCAAGCGCGTACGCCTCGACAGTCCGGTCGCCGGCGCCGAAGGTCGGGTTGGTGCCGACCGAAATCGCCGCCGGCCAGCGGCTGAGCTCGGATCCGTCCAGGTCCAGGCTAGTCAGCCAGCCGGCGTAGACGCCGTTGGCGGGAGTAGCCGTGTGCGGCGGAGTCTCCAGGTTCGCGGTCGGGAAGCCGAGCCCGCGGCCGCGCATGTGCCCGCGGACGACGATGCCCTCCACCCGGTGGGGGCGGCCGAGGGCGGCCGCGGCGGCCGCCACGTCACCGGCGGCCAGGCACTCCCTGATGTAGGTCGAGGACATCGTCACGCCGTCGGCCACCAGCAACGGGACGCCCTCGGCGGCGAAGTCGTACTTCTCGCCGAGCTGCGCGAGCAGCGGCACGTCACCCGCCGCCTTGTGGCCGAACCGGAAGTTCTCCCCCACCACCACGACCGACGCGTGCAGCCGTTCGGACAGCACGACCCGGACGAACTCATCCGGGCTGAGCCGGGAGAATTCCAGGCTGAACGGGAGCACGAGGACGGCGTTGGCGCCCAGGCCGCCCAGCAGCTCCGCCCGGCGCCGTGAGGTGGTGAGCAGCGGCGGGTGCGAGCCCGGCCTGATGACCTCGTCCGGGTGCGGGTCGAAGGTGATCACCACGACCGGCAGCTTCGCGGCCTGGGCGATCTCCCCGGCCCGCTCGACGATGCGCTGGTGGCCGCGATGCACGCCGTCGAACTCTCCGATCGTCGCGACGCACGCACCCCAGCCGGAAGGCACTTCGGCCAGACCGTACCAGCGGAACACGATCTCCGTTCCTCCTTCGTCTTCATCGCCAGACCCCAAGCCTAACCATCACCGGCGACGGGTCGCGATCAGGTTACGACGGACACGTTAACGACGCGTGACCCGCGATCATGCCTCATGCGAAGACGACGAGCGGCCGGGCCTGCCCGGACTCTTCGGTCAGCAAGGCGACGAGCGAGCCGTCAGGCGCGTAGGCGGCTGTGGGGGTCCGCGGACCGGTACCGCCGGCCGGCAGCCCCGGCGGCGGCACGCCCGGCGACTCGGTGTTCCCGGCTGCGGCGAGACGGCCGCCGTGGGCCAGGCGCCTGGCCTCGTCCTCGCTCAGGTTCCGGCCCGGGAACGCCGCCGAAGCCGCCTGAGCCAGCGGCAGGACCTCGAACCGGTCAGCCAGCTGCTCCAGGGTGCGAGCCTGGTCGATGCCGTACCCGCCCACCCGGGTGCGGCGCAGGCGGGTCAGGTGCCCGCCGGTGCCCAGCGCCGATACCGAGATCACGGGCCAGGGCCCTGATATAGGTACCGCTCGAGCAGCGCACGGTCGCGTCGAGGTCCATCAGCCCGTCCTCCTTCGCCGGGGCGCAGCGCCGTCACCGCGAACTCATAGACCGTCACCGGCCTGGGCTTCAGCTCCGGGGCGGCGCCCGCCCTGGTCAGCCGGTAGGCGCGCTGGCCACCGACCTTGATCGCGCTGACCGCGGGCGGTACCTGCTGGATCTCGCCGGTCAGGCCGGCGACCGCCGCCGCGAGCGTTTCCGCGGAAACGTCCGCCGCCGACGCCATGCCGGTGATCTCGCCCTCCGCGTCATCGGTGCTGGCCGACTGGCCGAGCCTGATCGTGGCGGCGTATTCCTTCTCGGTCAAGGTCAGGTACCCGAGCAGCCTGGTGGCCTTCTCCACGCCCACCACCAGCACGCCCGTCGCCATGGGATCCAGGGTTCCCGCGTGCCCGACCTTCCTGGTTCCGGCCAGCCGCCGGATCCGCGCCACGACATCGTGCGACGTCATGCCGCCGGGCTTGTCCACGATGACGAGGCCGCTCGGGACGCTCATCGCTGCTCATTCGTCGCTCACCCGTCGCTGCTCATTCGTCGTCGCTCGTCTCGTCGGAGTCGTCAGCCGGCTTGCGGTACGGGTCGGGATCGCCCGCGTAAACGGCGCCGTCGCGGCTGCGGGCGAGCTCCTCGTCAGCTGACCTGGCCTGGGTGACCAGTTCCTCGATTCGCTTGGCCGTGTCCGGGATCACGTCGGCGACGAACTCAAGCGACGGGGTGTGACGCAGGCCGACCTGCCTCCCACCTCGGATCGGATGATGCCGGTCGCACTCTGCAAGGCCGCCGCCGTGTCGGCCCGCTCCGCTCGGACCCGTACACCGTGTAGAAAACGGTAGCCTCGCGCAGGTCGTTGGTCAGCCGGGTCTCGGTGACGGTAATGAAGCCGAGCCGGGGATCCTTGATCCGCCGCTCCAGCATTTCCGCGACGATCTGGCTGATCCTGTCGGCAAGCTTGCGCGCCCTCGCGGCGTCCATGCCGTCACTCCTCCTCGTTGAACAGCCGCTGCCGCGCCGACAGCAGCTCGATCTCAGGGTGCCGGGCCACCATGGCTTCGCACTCGGCGAGCACGCTCATCGCGTTCGCGGCCGTCGCGGACACCACGGCCACGCCGATCTCGGCCCGCCGGTGCAGATCCAGGTGCCCGGTCTCGGCGACCGCGACACCCGGATAGCACCGGCGTAGCTCAGCGACCAGCGGCCGGACGACGCCCCGCTTGCCTTTCAGCGAGTGGACGTCGCCCAGCAGCACGTCAAGCGTCAGCGCGGCGACGTACACCGCATCACTCCGCTCCCTGCCCGATCTAGCCTGCCCGATCGCCCGGCCCGAGTAGCCCGGCCCGATCGGGCGCCATGGGGCTGCGGGGCCCGGCGGTACCTGGTCAGGTCCTCGGTATCTCCCTCATCTCGAAGGTCTCGATCGTGTCGCCGATCCTGACATCGCTGTAGCCGATGCCGATACCGCACTCGAAGCCCTCGCGGACCTCGGTCGCGTCCTCCTTGAACCTGCGCAGCGAGTCCACCGTCAGGTTGTCGGAGATCACCACGCCGTCCCGGATCAGCCGCGCCTTGCTGCCGCGGTGGATCGTCCCGCTGCGCACGATGCAGCCGGCGACGTTGCCGATCCTGCGGCACCCGGAAGACCTCCCGGATCTCCGCCGTGCCGAGCTGAGCCTCCGCGAACTCGGGCTTGAGCATGCCCTTGAGCGCGGCCTCGACCTCCTCGATCGCCTGGTAGATGATCGAGTAGTAGCGGATATCCACGCCCTCGCGCTGGGCCAGCTCGCCCGCCCGGCCGGCCGGCCGGACGTTGAAGCCGATGATCACCGCGTCCGAGGCGATGGCCAGGTTGACGTCGTCCTGCGTGATCGCGCCGACGCCGCGGCCGATCACCCGCAGGGTGACCTCTTCGCCGACATCGAGCTGGAGCAGCGCATCCTCCAGGGCTTCCACCGAACCGGACACGTCGCCCTTGATGATGAGCAGCAGTTCCTCGCGCTCGCCCGCCTTGAACGCCTGGTCCAGGTCCTCGAGCGTGACCCGCCTGCGACCCTGGGCGAACTGGGCGACCCGCTCGCGGGCCTCCCGGCGCTCGGCGATCTGCCTGGCCATCCGGTCGTCGGAGACGACAAGGAAGTTGTCACCCGCGCCGGGGACGGCGGTCAGGCCGAGCACCAGCACCGGCCGGGACGGCGGCGCCTCGGGGAGCTGGTCGCCGTTCTCGTCCAGCATGGCCCGGACCCGGCCGAACGCCTCGCCGCAGACGATCGAGTCGCCGACGTGCAGCGTGCCGCGCTGCACCAGCACGGTCGCTACCGGGCCGCGGCCCTTGTCCAGGTGCGCCTCGATCGCCACGCCCTGCCCGTCCTGCTTGGGGTTAGCCCGCAGGTCGAGCGAGGCGTCGGCGGTCAGGATGATCGCCTCGAGCAGCTCGGTGATGCCGGTGCGCTTGGTCGCGGACACGTCCACGAACTGCGTATCGCCGCCGAACTCCTCCGCGACGAGCCCGTACTCGGTCAGCTGGGCCCGCACCCGGGCCGGGTCAGCGCCCTCCTTGTCGACCTTGTTGACCGCCACCACGATGGGCACGCCCGCCGCCTGCGCGTGGTTCAGCGCCTCCGTGGTCTGCGGCTTCACGCCGTCATCGGCCGCCACCACCAGGACCACCAGGTCGGTGGTCTCGGCACCGCGGGCGCGCATGGCCGTGAAGGCCTCGTGACCCGGGGTGTCGATGAAGGTGATCTTGCGCTCGTCGCCGTCGACCTCGGTGGTCACCTGGTAGGCGCCGATGTGCTGGGTAATGCCGCCGGCCTCGCGCGCCACCACGTTGGTGTGCCTGATCGCGTCGAGCAGCTTGGTCTTGCCGTGGTCGACATGGCCCATGACCGTGACGACCGGCGGACGGGCCACCAGATCGGTGTCCTCGCCCTCGTCCTCACCGAACTCGATGTCGAACGACTCGAGCAGCTCCCGGTCCTCTTCCTCGGGGGAGACGACCTGAATGTTGTAGTTCAGCTCGGCACCGAGCACCTGAAGCGTCTCGTCGTTGACCGACTGGGTCGCCGTCACCATCTCGCCGAGATGCAGCATGACCTGCACCAGCGACGCGGGGTTCGCGCCGATCTTGTCGGCGAAGTCGCTCAGCGACGCGCCGCGGGACAGCCGGACCACCTGGCCGTTGCCACGCGGAACCGAGACGCCGCCGATCGACGGCGCCTGCATGTTGTCGAATTCCTGACGCCGCTGCTTCTTCGACTTCCGGCCCCTCGACGGGCGCCCGCCGGGGCGTCCGAAGGCACCCTGGGTGCCGCTGCGGCCGCGGCCGCCACCCGGACGGGGCGGACCGCCGCCGACACCGGCGCGGGGAGCGCCCGTACCTGGGGCGCCGCCGGTACGCGGACCGCCTGCGCCGGGACCGCGGCCCCACCACCGCCGCCGCCACCGCCGCCACCGGGCCGGGTACCAGCCCCGGCACCAGGGCCACCGCGGCCAGCGCCGCCGGGACCACCGCGCCCGGCGCCGGACGGAGCCGGGCGAGAAGGCATGTTCATCGGGCTCGGCCGGGGTCCGCCAGGACGCGGGCCGCCAGGACGCGGACCCGAGAACCCGCCATCGGACGCGCCGCCGGGCCTACCCGGTCCGCGTCCTGAAGGACGAGGACCGGCAAAACCGCCGGGACTGCTGGGGGCACCGGTCCCGCCGGCACCGGCCGGCTGTCCCGGGCGGCCAGGTGCACCCGGCTGAGCGGGCCCGCCTGGCGCCTGGGGCCTGGCCGGAGGCGCCGAGCCCATGCCTGTGGCGGTCGAGCTGAACGGGTTGTTGCCCGGCCGTGGACCGGGACGCGGGCCACCACCGGGACGGGGACCCGCTCCACCCGGCCGGGGCGCACCCGACCGGGGCGCACCTGGTCCCGAAGTCCTAGGCGTGGACGGCCTGGACCCAGAGGCCCCAGATGCTCCCGCAGCGTGGCCCGGCTGGTCGGGGCGGCCGCCGGAGCCTGCGGGACGCTGACCCGTAGACCCCCCGGACCCGGCGGAGCCCCCAGGGACAGCGGGCCGCGGGGCCGAAGGGCGAGCCTGGCTGGTCCCCGGACTCCTGAAGTCCGCCGGGGTAGCCGGAGTCCGCGGCGGTCCCGGAACCCGCGGAGCCCCTGAACCGCCGGGGGTGCCCGCAGTCGTCGGGTCGCCGCCCGGACCGGGCCGGGACGCGGGTGAGGGCGCAACCGGCGGCAGCCGGCGCGCCGCTCCGTCAGCCGCGCCCCCGGAAACGCCGGGAGAGCCGTTGGCGGGCGTATCGGGTGCGGTCGCGCTCCCGCGGTCCGCGGTCCCGTTGGCCGCCCCGTTCGCTCCCTCGGGCGCGATCGGAGCCGACGGGACAGCAGGTGCCGCTCCGGCGGCCACAGCCGCCGCGCGGTCATCGCGAGACGCCGGGCCGACGCCGGCATCAGGTCGCGGCCCGGCTCCCGGACGGGCGCCGACGGCCGAACCTGCGCCAGACGCAGGACTGGCGGAAGCCGCTGGTGCCGCTCCGGCCCGCGGCGCGGATGATGGTGCCGGCCTGGGCCTGGACCCCTGGGCCGATTGCTCGGTTGCCTTGGAGGCGAACGCCTCCTTCAGCCGCCTGACCACGGGCGCCTCAATCGTCGAGGATGCTGATCTTACGAACTCGCCCATCTCATTGAGCTTGACCATGACGGCCTTGCTCTCAACACCGAACTCCTTCGCGAGTTCGTAAACCCGGACCTTCGCCACTACGCTCCTTCTCGGCCGGCTCCCCGACCTTTTACCGGACCCTGGCCCGGGCAGAGCGTGCTCCGGGCCGGCCTCAGCCTATGGTGATCATCGCAACGTGCTCATCGAGCGCTCATCCGCTTCTCGACCTGCTTTCCGACAGGTGTTCCTTCTTATGTGAAACCTGCTGCCCAGCCAGACTGTTCCGCCGTCGTCATGCTATTCCGGAGATTCCGCACCGCAAAGAAACTCAGCTAGCAAAGCCAGGTCGAGCGATCTCGTGGTACGCAGTGCCCGGGAGAACGACCGGCGCCGCCGCGCAAGCTCCAAACATGCCGGGCTGGGGTGCAGGTACGCACCCCGGCCAGGCAGCCGGGCTTGCGGGTCAGGCCGGATAACGTCCCCAGCCGCTACAAGGCGAAGCAGACTGGACTTGGCCGCACGCTCCCTGCAGCCTACACAGGTACGCGTCACGGGCATACCCGAAGCACGCTGCTGAGCTCGTGTGGTCATTCCAGCAATTAGTCTACCGTGTCCGCAGGTCCCCAATACCGGCTGAGAACCGGGCTAGCGGACCGGGCGAGGCTGAAGCGGCAAAATGAATCGACGTGGCTGGCGAGTTGATTAAAGCTAATGAGGTCGCCGGTGCCTCCGACGCCTCCGGTGCCGCGAGGGCACTCGGAGCACCTTGAGGCTGTTGTGCGTCCTGGGGATCTTGGGCGTCTTGTTGACTGAGGGAACTCCGGGAACCCTGGGAGCTGAGGGTCTGGGGCGCCGCGTCGGACCTGATATCGATCCGCCAGCCGGTGAGCCTGGCGGCCAGCCTCGCGTTCTGCCCCTCTTTGCCGATCGCCAGGGAGAGCTGATAGTCGGGGACGATGACCTGCGCTTCCCTGGCCGCGAGATCGACGACATGGACACGGCTGACCCGGGCGGGCGACAAGGCGTTCGCCACGAAGCCGGCCGGGTCATCGGAATAGTCGACGATGTCAATTTTCTCGCCGTGCAATTCGTTCATCACGTTCCGCACCCGGCTGCCCATGGGGCCGATGCAGGCGCCCTTGGCGTTGACGCCCTGCTGGTGGGAGCGAACCGCGATCTTGGTGCGGTGGCCCGCTTCCCGCGCGATCGCGACGATCTCCACCGCGCCGCCCCCGATCTCCGGGACTTCCAGCGCGAACAGCTTCTTCACCAGGCCCGGGTGGGTGCGCGACAGGGTGACCGAAGGACCGCGGTGCCCCTTGCGCACATGGAGGACATAACAGCGGATCCGCTCGCCATGGACGTAACGCTCGCCGGGGACCTGCTCAGCGGGCGGCAGCACGGCCTCCAGCTTGCCCAGGTCCACCAGCACGGTCCTGGGATCCTTACCCTGCTGGATCACCCCCGCCACGATGTCGCCCTCACGGCCGGCGTACTCGCCGAAGGTCACCTCGTCTTCGACGTCGCGGAGCCGCTGCAAGATCACATTCCGGGCCGTGGTCGCCGCGATCCGGCCGAATCCGGCCGGAGTGTCGTCGTACTCCCGCGCCGCCGTACCGTCCGGGCTGGGCTGGACGGCCCAGACGGTGACGTGCCCGCTCTTCCTGTCGATCTCGACGCGCGCGGACGGCGACGCGCCTTGCGACTTGTGGTAGGCCACGAGCAAGGCGTCCTCGATAGCCTTGATGGCGAGGTCGAGCGAGATATCCTTCTCGCTCTCCAGGCTCCGCAGCACGCTCAGGTCAATGTCCATCGCGAGTCGCTCCAAGCTCCGTTGGCAGGTGCCCGAACTCCACCTGGATGGCTCCAGCGCCGAGCACGGCGTAACCGAAGCGGCGGCGGGTTTTCTGGTCATCCCCGATGTCGAGGGTGACCCCGTCCGGATCGGCTGAGACGACCCGGCCCGAGATGGCACCCGAGTCCGCGACCGTGACCGTGACCAGACGTCCCACGGCACGGCGCCAGTGCCTGGGATCGGTCAGCGGGCGGTCGACCCCAGGGGACGAGACCTCCAGGGTATAGGGAAAATCCCCCATTACCGCCACGGTGTCAAGCGCGGCCGACAGCTGGCGGCTGATCGCCGCGGCATCGTCCAGGCTCACGCCGTGGTCGCTGTCCACCACCACACGGAGCAGCCGCCGCCTGCCCGCCGCGGTCACCCGGACCGACTCAAGGTCCATACCCGCGGCGGTGACAACAGGCTCGATCACGTCCGCGATCTTGCCCTCGTCGATCGACCCGCCGGGCACCGGCTGGCGGGGCCTAGGCGCGTGACGCGGACCTCCTGGCATCACGACCTCCTCCTCCACGACCTGCGGGATTGACACCTAGCCTAGCCGGGAGTTGGCCGTCACGCGGATAGGACCGGCCGGACCCGCCGAACGCCCGCGTGGTAGCTTGCCGGTGTGCCCGACATCGCGCCGAGGCGCCGCATCCTGCTCGCCTCGGCGGCAGCGCTGCCGCTGCTGCTAGCCACCGTCGGCTGCCGGTCCTCCGACGCGTTCACCGGCCCCGATCCGCTGGCAGGCCGGCCGCGTCCCGGGCCCGATGTGGTCACGCTTGCCGCGGTGATCGCCGCGGAAGAAGACCTGATCAGCCTGTACCGGACGGCGCTGGCGCGCGATTCGGCGGCGACAGCCCGCGGCCGCGATCTGCTCGGCCTGCTCGGCCAGCACGAGCAGCACCTCACCCGGCTCCGGGCCCAGCTCATCCAGCCCGCGGGGTCCGCCACCCCGGCGGCCTCGCCCCGCCCGTCGGCGAAAGCCAGCGCCGTGGCACCCGAACGCGTCACGATCGCCCGGCTGCGAGCCGCGGAGAGCGCCTCCGCGGCCGGCCTGGTGCGGCGGCTGGCCACCGTGGAACCGGCCCTGGCGCAGCTCTTCGCGAGCATCGCCGCCTCCGACGCCACGCACGCCACCGCTCTGGGCGGCTAGTGGGCACGAAGTTGAGCGCCAGCGCCCGCGGCTGGCCGGGGGACGGCTTATGGCGGGGATCACCGCGGTATCCGCGCTGCGCGCGGCGCTTGCCGCCGAGGACGCGGCGGTCTACGGCTACGGAGTGGCGGGCGCGCACCTGAGCGGGAGCAGGCAGGCCGCGGCGCAGCAGGACTGGGAAGGGCACAACCAGGCCCGTGACACGCTGACCGCCATGATCTACGCGCTTGGCGCGCAGCCCGTGGCCGCGCAGGCTTTTTACGCACTTCCCTTCCCGGTGCACGACGGGACCAGCGCGATGGCGCTTGCGGTCTACCTCGAAGACGGCGTGACCCGGGCTTACCTGGGCATCGTCGCGGTCAGCGATCAGCGGCTGCGCGACTTCGGCGCGCTGGCCATGCAGAGCTCAGCCGAGCGCGCCGCGTACTGGCGCGGTAGCACCCAGGCCTTCCCGGGCCTGGACCCCAAAGACCGCTAAAGACCCATAACGCCCTGACGGGGCCGGAGAGACGGATGGGGCCGGGGGTCAGTCCGGGCGGAGATGCGAGGCAAGCACCCGGACGATCGTCGTGGCGGCCAGGTCAACATCGTCCGCGACGGCGATCCGCTCCGCCCAGGACCACCAGAACCACCACATGCCGTCCTTGCCGCAGCCGACGTAGACGTTCTCCTCAAGCGCCCGCGCGGCCGGGTTCACCACGTACAGGCTGGGGCGGCGCCCGGGCGGCGCCATCAGCCACGCTTCCAGCCCACGATGGGACAACTCGTCGGCTAGCTTCTCCAGATATACAGACTGAATCTGGTCGGGCTCGCGGGCCCCGTTGGCTTCCACCTTAATCACCGTAACTTTGAGGAGTCATTCAAAAGCTTTACGTTTCCTGGACCCAGGATGCCGCCGCGGCGGCGCCTGCGCAACGCACATCGGGAAGTTCGCAGCTCAGGAAGGCAGCGGGCGGGTCCCCCGCATTTCCCCTACCCAGACAGACGTACTGGGCCAGGCTCCGGTTCACGAAAGGCCGGCTTGAGCGGAGGTAATGATCACGGACCGCAGCGGCACAGGCAACGTTTCAGCATACAAGACGGTCAGCCGCGACACGGCCCGGGTGAGCGCCACATAGAGCCGCTGCAGGCCCCTGGCCTCGGCCGAGGCGATCCGCGCGGGTTCCACGACGATGACGTGATCGTACTCAAGCCCCTTGGCCAGGGTCACCGGCACCAGCGTCAGCCGGGAGTCAGAACCCGGTGTCCCGTGTTCTGTCCCCGCCGCGTCAAGCAGCCGGGCCAGGCCCGGGATGTGCGGGTCGGCGGCGATGACGGCGACCGAACCGGGCCGGACGCAGGCCTGCAGGCAAGCCTGCACCAGGGCCGGTCCCAGCTCGGCGGCGGACACCTGCACCAGGTCCAGGGCGCCGGGATCGGCCCGCAGCGAGGAGGCCGGCCGCAGCTCGGGGGCGGTCACGGCCAGCAGCGCGGATGCGTAATCCAGGATCTGCCTGGGCACCCGGTATCCCACCGACAGTTCCCGGACCTGCGCATCGGGCTTGCCCAGGTTCGATAGCAGCGATTCCCAGGACGACGCCGCCCACGGCGTGGTGCCCTGCGCGAGGTCACCGAGTACGGTCGCGGCCCCGGTCGAACACCGGCGGCCGAGCGCGCGGCATTCCATCGGCGACAGGTCCTGCGCCTCATCGACCACCACGTGGGCCAGGCTGGGCGTCCGCGTGATCAGGTCGCGGGCCTCGTCGATGAGCACGACGTCGGCCGCCGACCAGCGCGCCGAGCCCGGACCGCGCGGTACCGGCGACCACACGATTGCGGCCTGTTCTTCGGCAGTGAGAATTCCCCCGGCCGTCTGCGCCAGCACGTCGGCCGACGCCAGCAGCCCGAATACCAGCCGGGCCGGATCCGCCTTCGGCCAGATCGCGTCCACGGCCATCCGCACCGGCCTGGACCGCCGCACCGCCTCGTGGGTCCGGTCGTCGCAGGCCTCCCCCGCGGCCTCCATCCGGGTCAGGATCACGTGCGCGATCCTGTGCTCGAGCAGTTCGCGGGCCGCACCGTACCGCACGCCCCGGTGCCGCAACTCGTGGACGAGTTCCTCAAGCTCGTAGGCGGCTACCCGCCATCGCCGGGCCCCCCGCGGCAGGACCACGGCTGCGGACGGCCGACGGACCGACGCCCACAGCGCCCGCCGCAGCACCTCCGCCATCCGCGCGTCCCCCTTGACGGTCGCGGCCGCCTCGGTGTCAGCCCCGCGAACGGCCACCGTCCCGGCAGAGGCGACCAGCTCGCCCACGGTCGTCTGGGTGACGTCAAGCTCGCCGAGGGCCGGCAGGACGTTGCGGATGTAGGACAAGAAGGCGCGGTTGGGCCCGACCATGACCACCCCGCGCCGGCGCACCTGCTCCTTATACGCGTACAGCAGGTACGCCACCCGGTGCAGCCCCACGGCGGTCTTCCCGGTGCCTGGCGCGCCCTGCACGCAGACCGTCTGCGCGGCTCCGGCCCGGACGATGTCGTCCTGGTCAGGCTGAATGGTCGCGACGATGTCCCGCATCGGCCCCGACCGTGGCCGCTCGATCTCGTCAAGCAGAATCTGGCTGGTCCGGCGCTTCATTTCCTGACCAGAACGATCCGTGGTGAACAGCTCATCCTCATAGGCGGTCAGCTCGCCGCCGGAGAAGCCGAAGCGCCGCCGCAGCGTCAGGTTCATCGGATCCGCGCCGCTGGCCCGGTAAAACGGCCTGGACACCGGGGCCCGCCAGTCGATCACCGCGGGCGTGCCGTCGGGCGCATGCACGTGCCTGCGGCCGATGTGGAAGCTATGCCCCGCGAGACCGTCGTCGCCGGCTCGGCTGGCTTCGGGGGGCCGGCTTCGGGGGCCCCGGCGTAGTCGAGCCGGCCGAAGAACAGCGGGGTGTCCGGGATGTCCTTGAGCGCTTCGGCGCGGTGGTACAGGTCGGCCTTGAGGTATTCCTCGGATACGGGATCCCCGCCCATGGCCTTGAGGGAGAGCACGTCCTCGCGCATCATGTGCAGGAATTCCCTGGAGCGCCGCAACTGGTCGCGTTCGGCGGTCAGGATAGGGTCGGGGCCCGATCGTTCCGTAGGTTCGTCTTTTGATTGTGAACTTGACGCCGCCACGAGGATGAGAACTTACCAGCTCGCTAGGTGGAAGTCACGCGGTTTTCCGGCCGGCGGCGCCCATCTGCCGAGGCCGCGCGGGGTGAGGAAGGCGTCGAAGACGAGCTCCGACGCCCCGGTCAGCGGGCCCAGGTCGCCCAGCGTCGATGGCAGCAGGGCGGGCGGCTGCGGGCGGCGGAACCGCATCAGCGCGGCCAGGTAGGCCGTCCGGACCGCGTCCGGCGCGGCCTGGTAGACCTCGGCGGCCAGGCCGGACAGGCCGACGACCTCGGGGTCCTGGGCGTTCACCAGCGCGCCGATGCCCCGGCCGAGGGCCCCGGCCACCCGCGCCAGGGCCCGGGCGCGGTCCGGATCGGCCGCTGCCGCCGCGATGACGCGGGTGGCCTGGACCATCCGGTCTCCCTGCTCGCCCAGGCCGGCCGCGCGGAGCAGCCCGCGAGCGCCCGCGTCGAGTTCCCAGCAGCCCGCCGAGCCACACCGGCACGGGTCGCTGCCGCCGGCCAGCGGCATGTGCCCGAATTCGCCCGCCGAACCACGCGCCCCGGTCACCGGCTGGCCGCCGGCCAGCAGCACCCCGCCGATGCCGGTCGCGACATGCAGGTGCAAGGCGACCGAGACGCCCCGCAGCACGCCCCGGCGAGCCTCGGCCAGCCCGGCCAGCGTGGCGTCATTGCCGACCAGGACCGGATCCGCCGACGACGCCGACGACGCCGACGACGCCGACGACGCCGACCCTGGCGGCGGCGCCGGGACGCCGAGGAAAGCGGCCACGTCGACGTCCTGCCAGTCGGGCAGGGTGGGCTGCACCATCGTGCCGCCGCTGACCGGGGAGGGCACCGCGACACCGATGCCGATCACGCGGTCACCGAACTCGCGGCGGCGGATCATCAGCCTGGCCGCGACGTCGGCCAGCATCGCGGTACCTGAACCCGTGCCCCGCTCCTGGCGGTCGAGCACGTCGCTGCGGCCGGTCAGCTCGAAGGAGGCCAGGGTAAAGGAGTCATCCCGCAGGTCGACGGCGAGCGCGACCGGCCCGTCCGGATGCGCCGAGGGCACCCCGGTCGGGCGGCCCCTGGTGCGCTGTGCCCGCACATCGGCGGGTGCACCGGCCGGGATGGGCAGTTCCTCGATGAGCTGGCGTCCGGCTAGCTCCCGGACCAGGACGGTGGCCGTTCCCCTGGCCAGGCTGAGCTGCCTGGTGAGTTCGGCGCGGGTAAGCTGGCCTGCACCGTCGTGGACGGCGCGCAGCAGCCGCGCCAGGTTGTGCGCGCGCAACTCGGCACTTGTCGTGGCCGCGCCCTCGTCTATCCTCCGCACCATCTGATCGTGCCACGCCCGCGTCCCGGCGCGTAGCCGGGCCTGCCGTGGGAGGGACCAGCAGAAACACTGTCGCCTGGGACGGCGGGACGCGGGTAGATTCTTGGTATGACCGGGACAAACGGTGAGCCGCGCTGGCTGACTGACGATGAGCAGCAGGCATGGCGCGCGACCGTTCACCTGTCCCAGTTGCTTATGCGCCAGCTCGACCGCGACCTGAACGTGCACGGGCTGAACGGCCACGACTACGAGATCCTGGTCGAGCTGTCTGAGGCACCGGGCCGGCGGCTGCGGATGACCGAGCTCGCCGATGCCACCAGCCAGTCACGAAGCCGGCTGTCCCACCAGATATCGCGGATGGAAGCCCGCGGGCTGGTCCAGCGAGACACCTGCGAGGGCGACAAGCGCGGTACTTTCGCGGTGCTGACCGACGCCGGCATAGACGCGATCAAACGAGTCGCGCCCGACCACGTCGAACACGTCCGCCGGCATTTCATCGACCGGCTGACCCCGCGTCAGCTGGAGGAAGTCAGGGACGCCTTCGGGCCGATCGTCGACTACCTGCGCAAGATCCGCGACCGCGACTAGAACTTCCTGCCGGTCAAAAGGGCGCTGACTCGAAGACAAATCGCACCTATGGAACATAGGGCCGCATAGAACCGGCCCTATGTTCCATAGGGTCATCTGCTGCGGATCACACTGGCCGCACCGGCCGCGACGGCCCCTTCGGACCCCTGAGCTCGCGGTCGGAGGATGCCGCAAACCAGCAGGAAAGACGGGCCAGGGACATCTGGAACCTGGCCATAGCTTTACGGGGCCAGGCCAGGGGGCCCGAGGCACCCCCGACGTGCATCGGATCCACCGCCAGGCCCGGATCCACCACACCGAAACCCGCGGATGAATACGGTAAAACCGAGGCAGAGAGAATGCGCGGCGGCTGGAATCGGCCGATGACCGACACTAGAACAGCACGGACATGAGACGGCCGGTCTCGGTGAAGCCGACCCGCCGGTAGGCCGCGCGGGCCGGGGAGTTGAAGTCGTTGACGTACAGCGAGACCAGCGGCGCGATCGACCGCGACGCCTCGACGACGACCGCGGCCATGCCCGGCGCGGCCAGGCCCCGGCCGCGGCATTCCGGCCGCACCCACACCCCCTGCACCTGGGAGACCTGCGGGGTGACGGCCCCGATCTCCGCCTTGAAGATGACCTGGCCGTCCTGGATCCGGGCGAACGCCCGGCCGCTGCGGATGAGCTGTTCCAGCCGGGCCCGGTAGGACGCGCCGCCGTCCCCGGTGACCGGCGAGACGCCCACCTCCTCGGTGAACATGGACACGCAGGCCGGCCACAGGATGTCGATCTCGTCGGGCCGCACCCGTCGCACCCCCGGGTCGGGCGGCACCAGCGGCGGCCCGGGCGTGACCATGACGGGCTGCACGGAACGGACCTCCCGGGCCGGACCCCAGTGCGGCCGCAGCAAGGCCCACAGCGCCTGGATCTCGGCCGCCGCCCCGACGACCGACGAGCAGCGCCGTCCCTGCCGCAGCGCCCGGTCCGCGAACGCCACGATGGCGTCCGGGGTGGCGGCCACCGTGACCAGGTTGGCGCCGGAGTAACACAGTGACTCCAGCCGCCCGCCAGGCGCATGGCCCCATACCTGCGCGCCGAGCCGGCCAGGTTCCAGGCCGAGGGCCCGTACCCGCGAGCTCACGAATACGTTCGTCACCGGATCGCGGTCGCAGATAGCCAGCGCTGCCTCGCGGTCCCGCTCATCGAGCTGCCGTACCGACGCGGACCACGGCGGCCTTACCCGCAACATACCCCCAGCGTACACCGGGAAATACCGCAGATAATTCTCATCCCGGACACGCTGGCGTCATTGTTACCTGCGCCCTGATGACTGTTACCCGCGCCTTGACCTCGACTATTACCCGTGCCGCGGCCCAGCTAGTCACCGGAGGTTCCGGGCGTCGGATCGGGCACGGCCGGGCAGGTGGCGTTGACCAGCCCGGGCGCCGTCGGCAGGGCCCCGGTCGCGAGATAGGCGTTCAGGTAGCCCTGCACGCAGGAGTTCGACGGCTGCTCAAGCGACTGCCCGTGGTTGCCGCCGCCTTCGACCACGACCATCCGCGCGGACGGCAGCAGCTTATGGGCGTCCTGGGCACCGGCGTACGGGGTGGCCGGGTCCAGGGTGCCCTGCAGCATCAAGATGCCCGGCAGGCCGGCCCCCTTGATCTGCAGCGGCTTGGCCGGCCCCTGCACCGGCCAGAACGCGCAGGAAGCGTTAAACCAGGCGTTGTCCCACGCCTGGAAGGGAGCCTTCTGGTAGATCATCTCGGTGTCGGCGGCCCAGTAGGCCCAGCTGCGCGGCCAGTTCACATCCGAGCACTGCACCGCGTTGTAGACGGCGAACTCGTTCTCGTTCTGCGTGCCGTTGGCCTCGTACTGGGCGATCAGGTCGCCGGTCTGCCCGGAATTCAGGTAAGACGAGAGCGCCTGGGCCAGGGCCGGCCACAGCTCGTCGGAGTAGCCGCCTTCCAGGAAGGTGTCATCGAAGTCGTCGGCCCCGATCGTCCCGTCGACCGGGTGCGCGAGGAGCTGGTTACGGGCTTTGTACCACTCGGCCTGTACCTGCGCAGCCGTGCTGCCGAGATGGTACGTTCCGTCGTATTCTGCCAGCCAGGCGAAGAATGCCTCCATGCGGCCCTGGAAAGCATAATCCTGGTCGACATTGTCGGTATACCAGACCCCAGTGGGATCGACGGTGCTATCCAGGACCATGCGACGGATCCGGTTCGGGAAAAGGGTGGCGTAGACCTGGCCGATATAGGTGCCGTAGGAGAACGCGTAGTAGTTTATCTTGGCCACACCGAACGCCGCGCGGATGGAATCCATGTCCCTGGCCACGTCTTCGGTGGTCATGTAGGGCAGCAGCCAGCCGAATTTCTGCTCGCAATCGTCGGCGTACATTTTCGCCCGGTTGATGAGCACCTGCTCGGCGGCGGAATTGGCCGGTATGTAGTTCGGCCGGACGCCGCTGAAAAAGCTTGGATCGCAGCTCAGCGCGGGTACGGAGGACCCTACGCCCCGCGGGTCGAAGCCGACGATGTCGTAGTCAGCGGCCACGCCCCGGTTGATCCCCTGCGCCACCTCGGCCGCGAGCGGCAGCCCGTCACCGCCGGGCCCGCCGGGATTGACCAGCATGACTCCCTGCTGCTGGCTGCGCGGCGCGGTCGCCGGGACCATGTCCAGGGCCAGGCTGATATGCCTGCCGCTGGGGTCGGCGTAGTCGAGCGGGACGCTCAGCATCGTGCAGTCGGGCACGCCTTCGGTGGCGAGCTGCCCGGAGCAGGAGTGCCAGTGCAGGGCGGCGCCCGTCGGGATGATGGAGTCCGTGCGCTGTGCCGCCTGGGTACTCTGTGCAGCCTGGGTACCCTGGGCGCTTCCGGCGCTCTGGCTCGACCCCGCGGCGGCCGCGGATCCGGACGAGGTGCAGGCGGTGAGCGCGAGCAGGCCGGCCATGGTGGTGATCAGCGCCGCTGGACCGATCCGGCTGTCCCGGGTCCGACCGCGCAGGCGTGACATCGGCATGAACCCCATGATCCCCCATCATCCCGGACGCGACCGATGGCCCGGCCCGGGAACCCGTGACTTCCGGTGACAGCTACGACGCCGCGCGGTGGCGCTCCTCGAGTGCCTTGCGGTACTCGGCGACGACCATGTTGGTCAGCTCCTCGACCGAGGTATCCCTAGCGTACTTGTCGTAGGTTATCCGGCCGCCCTGCAGCAGGTTCACCCGATCGCACACCTCGAGCACCTGACCGTAGTTGTGCGCGATGATGATGACCGAGATGCCCCGCTCCT
Organism: uncultured Actinomycetes bacterium; assembly: GCA_963758795.1. Lineage (GTDB taxonomy): Bacteria > Actinomycetota > Actinomycetes > Streptosporangiales > Streptosporangiaceae > Palsa-504. Next base: position 477,644 of record CAVWXG010000010.1, on the reverse strand, counting down.
TGACCTGGCGCACCAGGTCGAGGATCATCGCGCCCTCCTTGACGCCCATCGCGGCCAGCGGCTCGTCGAGCAGCAGGATCTTCGAGTCCGAGAACACCGACCGGGCCACCGCGATGGCCTGCCGCTGGCCGCCGGACAAGCTGGCCACCTCGACGTCCACCGAGCTCAGGGTCTTGATCCCCATGGAGTCCAGGGCCTTCTGGGCCTCCTGCCGCATGAGCTTGTTGCGCAGCAGCGGCCAGCGCACCGGCTCCCGGTTGAGGAACATGTTGTGGTACACGGTGAGCTGGTTGATCAGCGCGAGGTCCTGGTACACCACGTCGATACCGGCCGCGCGGGCTTGCGTCACCGAGGAGAAGGTCACCTCCTCGCCGTTGAGGAGCATCCGGCCGCTGGTGGGCTGCTGGAAGCCGCAAATGATCTTGATAAGGGTGGACTTGCCTGCGCCGTTGTCGCCGATCAGGCCGAGCACCTCGCCGCGTTCCAGCCGCAGGCTCACGTCGACCAGCGCGGTCACGGCCCCGTAGCGCTTGGAGATGTGCTCCACCCGCAGGATGTCGTCGGCGGTCGGCTGACTGAATTGTTCGGCTGGCTGGGTGCTCACTTCGCTGCCTCCGTGCTCGGTCTGACCATGTCCGGTCTGCTGCGCTGCGTTCTGGTGCTATTCGCCGCGGAACGGACGCGTGCCGATCTAGTCAATGGCTCTGGCGGCCTTGCGTCTGGGCGTACTTCGCGACGACGAAGTGCCCACCAGCCGACCCGAGCCTCGCAACTTCGACAGGTAGGTGTTGACGATCATGAAGACGATGATCGCGGCACCCTCGATTATCAGGTACGTGTACGCGCTGATGCCCTTCAGGTTGAACCCGTCCTGCAGTTCGCCGAGGACCAGCATGCCGAACCACATCCCGATCATCGTGCCGACACCGCCCAGCATGGCCGTCCCGCCGATGACCGCGCCGGCTATGCCGGTGAGCACCACCGCGAGCTGGCCGGCGCTCGGGTCGATGATGTCGTTCTTGAAGGCTTCCAGGATCCCGGCGAGCGCCCCGAGCGAGCTGCACATCATGAAGTTGCCGATTTTGATCCCGTTGACCTTGATGCCGGCTTCCCGCGCGCCGAGCAGGTTTCCGCCGACCGAGACCGTGTACAGGCCCCACCGGGTCCTTCTCAGCAGGACGTGGAAGAGCAGGACGAGGACGCTGGCCCAGATGATCTCCGACCAGGCCTCGGCGCCGAACCAGCGGCCGACGCCCACCGACTGGGCGGGCAGGTTGATCTGCTGCGCGTGGGAAATCGTCAGCGTGTAGCCGAACACCACGTAGCCCACGGCGAGCGTGGTGATCAGCGACGGGACGCCGAAGATGGTGGTGACCACGCCGTTGAGCAGCCCGATCAGGGAGCACACCAGCACCGAGACCACGATAGCCAGGAGGGTCGGGAAACCGGAGTCGATGAAGAAGTGCATGATGAACGGAGACAGGGTCCAGACGAACCCGACCGACAGGTCGATCTCGCCGCAGACCATCACCAGCACCAGGCCGATGCCGATGATCACGTACGGGCCCATGTACTCGGCGATGTTGACGAAGCTGCCGTGGCTGACGAACTCCGGGACGGTCAGCGCGAAGTAGACGAACACGATCACGGCGATCAGCATGATGCTGGCCTCGCGCTGATTCAGGAAGATAGCGCCGAGACGGTTGAGAACCCTGGGGCGATTTCGTCCGCTTGGCGCGGCGCCGATGATCCCCGGACTGCGTTCGGCAGTATCACTCACGTCGCTCATCCCAATCGTGCTACTTCGCCCGATGCCGTGTGGAGAGGGTCATACCCAGGCACCGCGGCGATTCACCGAGTTCTGCCGCTGGTGAATCGCCGCGGACCTGCACTTCCCAGTGTCGCTCACGCAGACGATCAGGTCGAGATCGCCCCGGTGTGCTTGATGTAGACCTGCTTGGAGGTGGAGCCCTCGTACCGGGTCGGCGTCGCGGTGTACGCGGCGGCGTTGCTCTTGGTGACGAACTTCAGGCCGGTGTCGGTGGTGGCCGGGTTCACCAGTCCGCCGGACAGCTGCCACAGGTAGAGATAGATCGTGGGCAGGAAGCCCTGCAGGTACGGCGACTGGTCGACGGTGAAGCTGATCTGGCCGGCCGAGATCGCGGTCAGCGTCTGCGGCTCGAGGTCGAAGCCGCCCGCCGCCACCTTGCCCACCAGGCCGTACTTCTCCAGCGAGGTGCCGAGCAGGGCGGTGTCGCCGCCGTCGACGGCGAAGATGCCCTGGATCTTAGACCCGTGGGACTGGATGAACTCGGGGACCGCGGTGGCTTCCTGGCTGGCCGAGGCGCCCGCGTCGAAGCCGGTGGACCCGAACATGACGGTCATGCCCGCGGCCTGCAGCGCGGCCGTCGCGCCGTCCAGGCGCGGCTGGATGTTCAGGGCGCCGGGCTGCGCGATGACGCCGACCGCCGTGTCGCCCTTCTTCATCAGCGAGGCGAGCCGGGTGCCGACTTCCGTGCCGGACGCGAGCAGGTCCTGGCCGATGTAGGCCAGGCCGTTCGTGGGGCTGGTGCTGGAACCGTTCGCGTTGTACGTGACGACCGGGACGCCCGCGGCCAGCGCGCTGTTGATCGGGGCGATGAACGAGGTGGCCGCGACCACGGTGGTGGCGATGCCGGGAGAGCCGGCCGTGACCGCGTCGTTAAAAGCCGACAGCATGGTGGGCACCGTCGGCTGGGTGGACAGGGCACCGGTCCAGTGCGGCGTCGGGAGGCCGAGGAGGGCGGCGGCGTCCGCGAAGCCGTACTGGGTCGGCGTGAAGAACGCGTTGTCCGTGACGTGGTTGACGAAGGTGAATTGCCACTTGGGCGTGGTCGGGAAGTTGCCGGCGGCAGCCGCCGCTGTCGACGACGACGACGACGGGGCGGCGCTGCTTGAACTTGATGAGCTGCACGCCGCGATAAGCGCGGAGGCGGCGGCCGTCGCGCTGAACAGGCCGGCCCCCTCGAGCAGCCGTCGACGAGAAGGCCCGTCCTTCATGTTCAGGGTCTCAATCGCTTCGTCGACTACCGGGTCTATCTTTTTCCTCATGTAAAGGACCTCCATGGAATGTTTCCCTGGACGGGATGCTCTCCCGAGCCAAGCCCGCAGCGTGCGCGGCGAGTCCCGTCGACTTCGTCGCGAGAGAGATAACGTGAAGACATTCTTTGCATTCTGTCCGCACCGACAGTGCGGTCTGCCCGCCCCGTTCGTTCGCCTGGCGTAGCCGCACCGTTGTCATATTGCGACCGGTATCCGCTGCCGCCGGGCGATCCGTGGCTGACGCTAGGGCCGTTGATGATCACTGTCAAGCCTCCGCGCAGGCCCGATTACGAAATGAGCCCGTTTCGATATCAGCCTTGATTCATGCCTCACAGGTAACCCCAGGCAACCACGACCTCGTCCGTACCGCAGCGATCAAACCCATCACGGCCAAGAACACGTTTGTCGATGTTAACGCTAACAAGTCACTAAACGGCAACGAACGCGAAACACCATCGACACGGCCTGTCTGGGGCGCGGGGGGGTCACCTGTCTGGGGCGCGGGGGGGTCACCTGTCTGGGGCCCGGGGGGCCACCTGTCTAGGGCGCGGGGGGCCACCTGTCTGGGGCGCGGGGGGCCACCTGTCTAAGGGCGGGCCGCCATCCGGGGTTGGTGTGCCTGCCGGACGCTGGTCAGCCTCCGTGGAAATCCGCTGATTACGACATCGGTGCCCGGAACCGAACATCGAGAGCAAACGTCTCATCAGGGACGGATAGCGCAGTACCGGAGCCTCCGCCGGCCCCGGCGCCGTCCGCGAGAAGGAGGGACGCACGGATGCTAGCCAGACACCGCCAGTCGCTCATCCTGCAGGCCGTCAGGAGCGACGGCAGCGCCCGGGTCAGCGATCTGACCCAGCGGCTCGGCGTTTCGGACATGACCATCCGCCGGGACCTCGAGGTGCTCGCCCGGGATGGCCTGGTGGAGAAGGTTCACGGCGGCGCGGTGCTGCCGGGGACGCCGGCCAGCCACGACCCGGGCTTCGAGGCCAAGCTGGTGCTCGAGCGGCCGGAGAAGGCCGCGATCGCCCGCGCCGCAGCGGACCTGGTCCGCCCGGGCACCGCGATCGCGCTGGCCGCGGGGACGACCACGTTCGCGCTGGCCCAGTGCCTGCTCGACGTGCCCGGGCTCACCATCGTCACGAACTCGCTGCGGGTGACCAACGTGTTCAGCGGAACGCGGGGGCTAGACGGCACGGCCGACCCGGTGGTGCTGACCGGCGGGGTCCGTACTGCCTCGGACGCGCTGGTCGGCCCGGTGGCCGACCTGACCGTCCGGTCGCTCCACTTCGACCTGCTCTTCCTCGGCTGCTACGGCTTCGACGCCCAGGCCGGGCTGACCACGCCCAACCTGGCGGAGGCCGAGACCAACCGGACCTTCATCCGGGTCGCGCGCCGCGTCGTGGTGCTCGCCGATCACACCAAGTGGGGCCTGGTCAGCCTGAGCTCGTTCGCCGACCTGAGCGAGGTGGACGTGCTCATCACCGACGACATGCTGCCGGCCGACGCCCGGGCCCAGGCGGCCGATCAGGTCGGCGAGGTGATCTTCGCCCAGAGGATGACAACAGAGAGCATGGCGGCCCGCCTCAGTAGGTCGTGACGACCGGCTTGCCCTCGTCGCCTTCGGCGACGGCGCCAGCCTCGGCGAGGCGCATGGCCTCCTCGATCAGCGTCTCGACGATGGCGGACTCCGGCACGGTGGCGATCACCTTGCCGCGGACGAAGATCTGGCCCTTGCCGTTGCCCGAGGCGACGCCCAGGTCTGCCTCGCGGGCTTCGCCCGGGCCGTTGACCACGCAGCCCATGACCGCGACCCGCAGCGGCACCTCCATGCCCTCCAGCCCGGCGGTGACCTCTTCTGCGAGCTTGTACACGTCGACCTGGGCCCGGCCGCAGGACGGGCAGGACACGATCTCCAGGCGGCGCTGGCGCATGCCGAGCGACTCCAGGATCGAGATGCCGACCTTTACTTCCTCCACCGGCGGCGCGGACAGAGAGACCCGGATCGTGTCCCCGATGCCTTCGGCCAGCAGGGCGCCGAAGGCGACCGCGGACTTGACCGTGCCCTGGAAGGTCGGCCCGGCCTCGGTCACCCCGAGGTGCAGCGGGTAGTCGCACTGGCGGGCGAGCTGCCGGTAGGCGTTGATCATCACCACCGGGTCGTGGTGCTTCACCGAGATCTTGATGTCGCGGAACCCGTGCTCCTCGAACAGCGAGCACTCCCACAGCGCCGACTCCACCAGCGCCTCGGGGGTCGCCTTGCCGTACTTGGCCAGCAGTCGCTTGTCCAGCGAGCCCGCGTTGACGCCGATCCTGATCGGAACCCCGGCGTCGGCAGCCGCGCGGGCGATCTCGGCGATCTTGTCGTCGAACTGCTTGATGTTACCTGGGTTCACCCGGACCGCCGCGCACCCGGCGTCGATCGCCGCGAACACGTACTTGGGCTGGAAGTGGATGTCGGCGATCACCGGGATCTGCGACTTCTTCGCGATGGCGGCCAGCGCGTCGGCGTCGTCCTGGGACGGGACCGCGACCCTGACGATCTGGCAGCCGGAGGCGGTCAGCTCGGCGATCTGCTGCAGCGTGGCGTTCACGTTGGCGGTCAGCGTCGTTGTCATCGACTGCACCGTCACCGGCGCTCCGCCACCTACCGGCACCGAACCCACCATGATCTGGCGGGACAGCCGGCGCTCGGCCAGTTTTTGGGTCGGCGCGGGAGGCGCTTGCGGCATTCCCAGGTCAGTACTCATAGCCCCCATCCGTTCCGTTGGCACTCTCTAGGCTCGGCTGGCACTCCCGAATCCGGTACCCCGACCATTGTTCCACCACCCGGGGACCGGACGGGACCCGACGCTGACGGGCGCGTCGGGTAACGACCGGGAATTAACCTGCGATTTTCAACGGGTTCACGATGTCAGCCGCGACCAGGATCAAGCTGAGGACCATCACCACCATGAAGATGCTGAAGCACACCGGCAGCACCTTCGAGATGTCGACCAGGCCAGGGTCCGGGCGCCCGCGCAGCCGCGCGAAGGCGGCCCGGATCCGCTCCCAGATCACGATGGCGACGTGCCCGCCGTCCAGCGGCAGCAGCGGGAGCATGTTGAACACGCCGACGAAGATGTTCAAGGACGCGATCAGCAGCAGCACGAAGCTGACCTTGTACTGCCAGCCCTGATTGGACGCCACCTCGTCCCCGGTGGCCGCGGCCGCGCCGTAAATGCTGGTGACCTGCCCGCCGACGGTGTCGGCCCGCTTGTTCTTGTTGAACAGGTCGTGCAGCGCCCCGGGCAGCGCGGCTGCGGCTTGGACCGAGCCGGTCACGACCTGGCCGAACAACGAACCCGCGTAGGTCACGGCGCGCGCCGGGCTGGCCGTCTGGAACACCACGCCGGGCGCGATGCCCAGGTAGGCGCCGCCGCGGCCGGGGACGGCGGCCAGCGTGGTGTGCAGCGTGAGCGTCTGGCCGGCGCGTAGCACGGTGATGGTCGCGGCCGACCCCACCGGCGCGGCGCGGATCGCGTCGCCGAGTTGCGTCCAGTTGCTGTAGCGCTTGCCGTTGAAGGCGATCACCTGGTCACCGGCCCGCAGCCCGGCCAGCTTGGCCGGAGACCTCTGGTCCGACGCGGTGCAGGCGACGCCGTTGTCCAGGGCCGTGACGTTCGGGGACACGCAGGCACTGATCGTGCCCAGCTCGGTGGTGTTCTCGTTCGCGATGCCGACGCCGAGGGCCAGCCCGGCGATCAGCAGGAAGGCCAGCACGAAGTGCATGAACGAGCCGGCGCAGAGCACGATGATCCGCTGCCAGGCCGGCTGGCGGCGGAACGACCTCGGCTCGTCGGCCGGGTCCTCCACGTCGTCGAGCGAGTGCATTCCGATGATCTTGACGAAGCCGCCGAGCGGCAGGGCCTTGATCCCGTACTCGGTCTCGCCCCGCCAGGTGGACCAGATCGTCGGCCCGAAGCCGACGAAGTAACGGGTGGCCTTCATGCCGAACTTCTTCGCCATCACGAAGTGCCCGGTCTCGTGCAGCATCACGGACAAGAGCAGGGCGACGACGAAGATGGCCACGCCGAGCAGCTCCATCCAGTCGTCCCTTTCTCGTCGTCTCTTACGGGAGGCCTACGGGTTCAGCTCCCGGGCCCGCCGCCTGGCCCAGTCGTCGACGGCCAGCACGTCGGCCACGTTCGTCACGGCCGTGCGCGCAACGTCATGCTCTGAGACTATCCGGGCCACGGTGTGGACGATGCGGGGGAAGCTGATCCGGCCGGCCAGGAAGTCCGCTACGCAGGCCTCGTTGGCGGCGTTGTAGACGGCCGGCGCGGTGCCGCCCGCCGTGGCCGCCTCGCGGGCCAGGGCGACCGCGGGGAAGGCGGTGTCATCGAGCGGCTCGAACGTCCAGCTGGCCGCCGCCGACCAGTCCAGCCCGGGTATGGCCTCGGGCACCCGGTCTGGCCAGGCCATACCCAGGGAGATCGGCAGCCGCATGTCCGGCGGAGAGGCCTGGATAATGGTCGCGCCGTCGGAGAACTCCACCATCGAATGCACGATCGACTGCGGGTGTACCACCACGTCGATCCGGTCCAGGGAAAACCCGAAAAGCAGGTGGGCCTCGATCACCTCGAGGCCCTTGTTCACCAGCGTGGCGGAGTTGATGGTGACCAGCGGGCCCATGTTCCAGGTGGGATGGGCCAGGGCCTGTTCCGGGGTGACGGCCTCCAGCCGGTCACGGTGCCAGCCGCGGAACGGCCCGCCACTCGCGGTCAGTACGAGCCGGAGCACCTCGTCGGCGCGTCCGGCCCGCAGGCACTGCGCGATCGTGGAGTGCTCGGAGTCCACCGGCACGATCTGCCCGGGCTTGGCCCGGCTGGTCACCAGCGACCCGCCGATGATCAGCGACTCCTTGTTGGCCAGGGCCAGCACCCGGCCGGCGTCGAGCGCGGCGAGCGTCGCCCGCAGCCCGGCCGCCCCGGTCACGCCGTTGAGTACCACGTCACCCGGCCACCCGGCCAGCTCGCAGACCGCCTCCGGGCCGGCCAGCACCTCAGGCCAGCCACCCGGAGCAGGCAGGGACGCGGGCGCGGGACCCGGTGCCGTTCGGGAAAGAAAGTGCCCCAGGGCGGCCTGGACCGCGGGTACGGCAGCCGGGTCCGCTACGGCGACCGCGGCCACCCCGAACTCAGCCGCCTGGCGGGCCAGCACGTCCGGCTGGCCGCCGCCGGCGGCCAGGGCCACCACCCGGAACCGGGCCGGGTTACGCCTGATGATGTCGAGCGCCTGGGTGCCGATCGAGCCGGTCGAGCCGAGGATCACGACCTCGCGAGGTGCCGCGGTCAGCTGGGATTCCACTGGTCCATTGTCCGCTACCCGCGCCGTGATCGCGCCGCCGCCCTCGGGCGCGTCATGAGCTGAGCGCCGAGATCTGGCGGGCCAGGGCGAAGTCGGCGGCGGTCAGGCCGCCGGCCGAGTGCGTGCTCAGGGTCAGCGTGACCCGGTTCCAGGCGATGGCGATGTCGGGGTGATGGTTGGCGCTTTCCGCCAGGTAGGCGACCGCCCCGAGATAAAGCAGGGCGTCGCGGAAGTCGGCGCGCTCGGTGACGGTGCTGATCGAGTCGCCGTCGCGGGTCCAGGCCGGGACGGCGGGAAGTTCGGCGGTGATCTGGGGCTCAGTGAGAAGGTCCATGGTTCCGGAATACCATTCGCAGGTGACATCATCACCAGAATCGCCGAGGCAGACGCCGCTGGATGCGATCCATGAGCGGCTCGGGGCCACCATGACCTCCTTCGCCGGGTGGCAGATGCCGCTCCGGTACGGCAGCGAGACGACCGAGCATCTCGCGGTGCGGCGCGCGGCCGGCCTGTTCGACCTGTCCCACATGGGCGAGATCGCCGTGACCGGCCCGGACGCCGGAGCCGCGCTTGACTACGCGCTGACCGGGCAGATATCCGCGGTGCCGCCGGGGCGGGCCAGGTACACGATGATCTGCGCCGAAGATGGCGGCGTGCTCGACGACCTCGTCGTGTACCGGCAGGGCAAGCAGGAGTTCCTGGTCATCGCCAACGCCTCGAATACGGCGACGGTGTTCGGCGCGCTCACCGACCGGGCCGCGGGCTACGACGCGGCCGTCGTGGACGCGACGCAGGACTACGCGCTTATCGCCGTACAGGGGCCCGCGGCGGCCGGGATCCTGGCCCCGCTGGCCCAGCTGGATCCGGCCGATCCCCAGTTGCCCGAGCTGGGCGCCATGAAGTACTACGCCGGGGCGTTCGGCACGGTCGCGGGGCGCGAGGCCTGGGTGGCGCGGACCGGGTACACCGGCGAGGACGGCTTCGAGCTGTATACCCGGCCCCAGGACGCCGAGCATGTCTGGACGGCGCTGACCGCCGGCGGCAGTGGGGCCGGCCTGGTTCCGGCCGGCCTGGCGGCCCGCGATACGCTCCGGCTTGAGGCCGGCATGCCGCTGTACGGCAACGAGCTCGGCCCGGACGTAACACCGTTTGAAGCGGGCCTAGGGCGGGTGGTGAAGTTCGACAAGCCGGGCGAGTTCGTCGGCCGGGAGGCCCTGGCCGCCCGCGCTTCTTCCGGACCGAGCCGGCATCTCGCCGGACTGACCATCGCATCCCGCCGGATCGCACGGCACGGCTACCCCGTGCTCGCGGACGGCCAGACCTGCGGTGCCGTCACAAGCGGCGCCCCGTCCCCCACCCTGGGCGTGCCCATCGCCATGGCCTACCTTGACCGCCCGGCCGCCAGCATGGCGGGCGCCGTCCTATCTGTCGGCATCAGAGGCGAAGCTGTCCCCGCGCACCTGACGGATCTGCCGTTTTACTCCAGGAGACGATAACGATGAGTGTTCCAGCCGATCTGCACTACACCCCGGAGCACGAGTGGGTGTCACTCGAGGGCACTTCGGCGTCGGTCGGCATCACCGATTACGCGGCCCAGCAACTCGGCGACGTGGTCTACGTTTCGCTGCCCGCCCTGGGCGCCACCGTCGCCGCGGGCGAGCCGTGCGGCGAAGTCGAATCGGTCAAGTCCGTCAGCGACCTGTACTCCCCCGTGGACGGTGAGGTCATCGAGGTCAACGCCGAGCTGGAGGACGACCCCTCGCTGGTCAACGCCGAGCCGTACGCGGCCGGCTGGATGTTCCGGGTGCGGGTGGCTGCCGACGGCAACGGCGACGCGGCCCTGCCGACCGACCTGCTGTCCGCGGCCGAGTACGAAGAGCTGACCAAGAGCGCCGGCTGACCCGCGCCTCATGCTTGCTGGGCTCAGTGCTTGCTGGGCTCAGTGCTTGCTGGGCTCAGTGCTTGCTGGGCTCAGTGCTTGCGGCGGCGGCCCAGGAGGATGACGGCGGTAAGGCCGACGACGACCACCGCGGCGGCGGCGGCGACGCCGGCCATGATCGGGTCGACCTGGCTGGCTCGCTGGCGGATCTGGTCCATCGCCCGGTCGACATTCTTCTTCGGGTTCACCCGGTCGGATATGGCATCGATGGTGCGCGCCAGTTCGGCGCGGGTGCGGTCGATGTCCGCCACCAGCGCGTCCTGATTAACCGGCTTCGACTCGGTCTCCGCGTCCGCCATTACCTGCTCCGTTTCCTGGCCGGGCCCAGATCTCCGGCAAGAGAAGCTGGCCTGGCGGTGGTACCACTGCCGTTCGGGCTAGAGGGGCTTATTTTGTCAGGTCTACGGCGACCTTTACATCACCTGGTCCTCTGGTGAGTACGTGTTGCCATGATGACAGCGGGACCCGGCGGCTGATCAGGGCGCCGAGCCAGGCCGGGTCGGCGTCGGCCAGCGCGCGGGTGGCCTGCTGGTAATGGCGGCGCGCCGCGCTCACCGTGCCGAACACCACCGAGTTCGCCAGCACCATCGACGCGCTGACCGTGCTGACGTTCACCGGCAGGCGGCGCTGGCCAGAAGAGATGCCGATGAGGCAGATCACGCCCGCCTGGGCCATCCGGCCGGCCACTTCGAGGACGAGTCCGCCGGCCCCGGTGCACTCGAGCACGACATCTGGCCGCGGCGGGCCGGCGTCCCGGATCGAGCCGTGATGGTAGGTCGCGCCGAGCGCCGCGACCAGGCCCGGCTTCGGGCCGTCGGCGACCCGGTCAAACACGTGCACCTGGTAGCCGCGCTGGATGCCGAGCAGCGCGGCCAGCATGCCGATCGGGCCGGCCCCGGTTATCAGCGCGACCTGGCCCGGCCGGGGGGCGCGGGCCGAGATCACCTCGATCTGCTCCCATGCCTTGGCCACCACGGCGCCGGGCTCGGTCAGCACGCCGAGGTCACCGAGCTGGTCGGGCACCTTGATGGCGAACCGCGGGCCGACCCGCCAGCGGGTGGCACCGTAACCGTCCAGCCCGCTGATGCCCCGCTCGGCGTAGCGGCCATTCGCGCAGAAGTCCCACTGGCCGGCCGCGCAGGCCGGACACGGCACCGGGTCCGGGCGGCGGACCACGCCGACCACCAGGTCGCCAGGCCGGACCGGGGCGTCCGGCGGGGCCTGCAGGACCCGGCCCAGGGATTCGTGCCCGATAACCAGGCGATCACGGCCGGCCGGCGGCCGCCCGTGGCCGCTCAGCACCTCAAGGTCGGTGCCGCAGATGCCGGCCAGCAGGCCCTCGACCAGGATCGGTCCTTCGGACAGCGGCGGATCAGGCAAGTCGGCGATCAGCTCCGAGCCGCGGCGGCCCGGGATGACGCTCATCGCCTTCATGCTGCCTGAACCTATCCAGGCGACCCGGTCCCACCTGCGGCACCCCCGGTCACCCGGACGGCCGGCGCGGGGCGGTGGTCAGGATCGTACCTTGTACCACTATTACGCCAGTTCTACCTCGATAGCGAACTGTCGCAGACTTTAACGAAATGTCCGAATAGATCGCGTCCGCTGCTTTAAGCTGCCCAATGGCTATGAGTGAGGGACACGACGGGTTAGGTGCCCGCGTCGGCGGAAGCACCCGGGCGCGTTGCCCCCTTACCCTCGAGAAGGGTTAGCGAATGAGAACCAGGCGTGTGCGGGGTACCGCGCTGCTGGTCACGGCCGTGACACTGGTGCTGGCCGCCGGTTGCTCCAAAGGCGGGGGGGCAGCGACGGACGCGTCCGATGAACAAGCAACCCTGACCGTCGGGGTCGTCCCGGCGCTGGACTCGGCGGGGTTCTTCATCGCGTACTACGAAGGCCTGTTCAAGGCGCAGGGACTGACCATCATCCCGAAGTTCGTGACCAGCAGCGAGACGGCGATCGCCCTGCAGGTGAAGGGCCAATACCAGATCACCGGCGGCAATTACGTCTCGTACATCCAGGCACAGCAGGCGGGCGAGGCCAACCTGAACATCTTCGCCGAGGGGTCGGTGATGGAGCCGGGAGCCCAGGATCTGTACACGATGCCCAACTCGCAGATCAGGTCCCTCGGCGACCTGAGGGGCCGGACCATCGCCATCAACGCGCCAGACAACATCTTGTACCTGCTGGCCGCATCGGTCCTGACCGAACACGGCATCCCCCCCAAGGACGTGCACTTCGTCACCACTTACGGGCTTCCTCAGATGCCCGCCGAACTCAATGCAGGCACCATCAACGCGGCCGTGCTGCCCGAACCCTTCGCCAGCATCGCGGAAGAGAGCTACGGCGCCGTGCCGCTGGCCGACCTGAATCAGGGCGCGACCACGAGCTTCCCGGTCGAGGGCTACGTGGCCACTAAGCAGTGGGCGAAGCAGAATCCGCAGACGCTCGCGGCGTTCTACCGCGCGCTGGAAGAGGGCCAGCAGATCGCGGACACCAACCGCGCCGCGGTCGAGCACGCCATGGGGCAGCTGCCCGCGCCGCTCGGCTTGTCCAAGGAAACCGCGGCGCTGATGTCCCTGGATGAGTACCCGGTCAGCTCAGGACCGGTCGGCACCGTGGACAAGGTCCGGCTGCAGCGGGTGGTCGAGGTCATGCAGCAGTTCCTCGGGTTCGACCAGAACTTCAACATCAATTCGATGCTGATAAACGGCGGCTGACCAGGGCGGCCGGCTCGGTTGAGTCCGGGTCGGCCGGTGACGTCTTGCGCAAGGCAATGACGTGGACGTCGATATTGAGCGCACCCGCCTCGTCGATAACCCGTTTCACCCTGGAGCCGCCGCCGGTCAGCTGCTGCCACCGGCTGCGCTGACTGGAACCGATCACGATCTGGGTGATCTGATTCCGCCGCGCGAAGCTGGCGATGGCCCGGGCGGGATCGTCGTCTTGAATCTCGTGCCAGCGGGCGCCCACGTCCGCGGTCAGCTGCTGCAGCTTCTCGACGGACCGGTGATCCCCCGGCCGGGTCGCGTCGCTGGTGGCGACGTGGACGACGTCGAGTTCCCCCTTGAGCCTGGATGCCATCCGGGCCGCCCGCCGCAGCAGGCCATCGGTTCCTGGCACGGTGGTGACGGCCACCATGATGCGTTCACACGTCTCCCATACGACGTTCGACTCGTGCCGCCGAAGGTGCTCAAGCAGCTCTTCGTCCGTCTCGTCGGCCAGGAACCGCAGCGCCAGCTCCCGCAGGGCGATTAGGTTATCGGTACGGAAGAAGTGGGCGAGGGCGCGCGAGGCCCTTTCCTTCGGGTAGATGTTGCCGTGCAGCATGCGGCGGCGCAGCTGTTCCGGCGAGGAGTCGACCAGCTCGATTTGGTCCGCCTTGCGGACCACCCAGTCCGGGACGCGTTCACGCACCTTCGCCCCGGTCATGTGCTCGACCTCGTCGGCGATGCTCTCGAGGTGCTGGATGTTGACGGTGGTAATGACGTCGATCCCGGCGGCGAGGATGTCCAGGACATCTTGCCACCGCTTGGCGTTCCGGCCAGCTCCCGGCACGTTGGTGTGGGCCAGCTCATCCACCAGGGCGATCTCGGGCCGCCTGGTCAGGACCGCGTCGAGGTCCATTTCCTCAAGAACGCTGCCTCGGTAGTCAACCTTGTTGCGCGGGATGACCTCCAGGCCGTCGATCATCTCCTCGGTCAGCCGCCGGCCGTGGCACTCGACGAAGCCGATGACGACGTCGGCGCCTCGCCCCCGCCGCCGATGGCCCTCATTGAGCATCGAGTAGGTCTTGCCGACTCCCGCGACCGCGCCGAGGTAGATCCGGAAGTGACCGGCCGCCTCGACCATGCCGGTGGCGTCGCTATCCGCCGCCTGGTCGCTCACGGTTCCATTCTGGTCGTCGATGGCCGTTCCTGCTAGCAGGAATCCGCTTGGAGTCGGGCCAGACCTGCATGGATCCCGTGAGGATCCCGGGCATATGCCGACCGCGAGCGTAGCGTTCGTAACCGCCGGGTGAAACCTGCGACCCCGGCGAGACGTTCCTGGACCGGATGATTGCCCTGGTCGACGGGGCGAGCCGGCAGAAGACGCCGAACGAGCTCGCGCTCGACATCCTCATCGCCGGGTTGACGCTGATTTTGCTGGTGGCCGTGGTCACGCTGCAGCCGATGGCGGTGCGGCGCTGGGTCGGGCAGGCCGGCGGTACCGTCCCGGCCGACCTCGCTCCGATGGTGGAGCGCATCGCCGCGAGCGGGGGGACACCTCTGGTGGTCGCGGACGGGCCGCGGGTCCTGGGCGTCATCCACCTCAAGGACACCGATCGGGGAACGGATCATCGGCTGAGCGGCTTCGGCAGCCGGCGATGCGGCGCTGGCGGAAGCGGCGTTCCGTTGAAGGTCAGGGTGCGCGGCTCGCCGGGAGGGCGGTGATGAGCACATCGGATGGCGGCGAGTCCGGACCGGCATCGCGTGTCCGGGCGACCTTGCGCCAGCCCCAGGTGCGGAACGCGTTCTGCGCCGGGGTGGCCGTGGGCAGGACAGTCAGCGTGGCCCGTTCCTCGGGCCGGTTCGCCAGCAGCAGGTCGTGCAGGGTTTGAGCGATGCCCTGCCGCCGCCATGGCGCGCGCACCAGGAGCTCGGTCAGCGCGAAGGTGCGGCCGGGATGCTCGGCGGTGACCTCGTCCGGCAGCGGGGTGGTCAGGTCCCGCCACCACGAGGTGGACGGCCGGAGCGGCATGCCGGACCCGTAGCCAACCAGGTAGGCGCCCTGGCGGGCCTCGGCAAGGACGAAGCCGGGCTGACGGCGCTGGACCCGGAAGCGGCCGGCGAACAGCGCGGCATCCTGGCTGCGCCGGTACGGCGGGTCGGCATACACCTCGGCGTGCAGGGCCTGCAGCTCCGCCGCGTACGCGGCGGCCTGGATCCCGTCGAGCAGCTGGAACATCATGTCGGGCGTGGCCACCACCACCTTCTCTCCAGCCGGCGTGTTCAGGCGCGGGGCAGGCCACGTCTCATGGGGCCACTCTACGGACCGCGGTAACGGCCCGGGCCTGGATAGGCGCGGCCGGGAGCCGGGTGGCGCGGGTGTAAAGCCCCAGCGTCCGGACCAGCACCATAGTGATCGCCATGAAGATCAGGCCGTCGGTGATCGCCGCGCCGGTGACCTGGTGGGTGAGGCACCACTGGGCCAGCTGGGCCGGGAACCAGTTCGACGCGCCGTAGGAGAACGCGGCGCGGGCGCCCACCACGACGGTCCACACGATCGCATATGGGAAGCCGACCGCGCTGACCGGCTTGCCGGTCCTCGGGCTGCGGTAGACCCGCATCAGCGTGGTGATGACCAGGCCGCACAGCAGGCCAGCCGCGATGCCGGCCAGCTCGATTAGCAGCCCGTTCCCGTGGGTGGCCGGCCAGTCCAGGAACAGCGGGACGACCAAGGCGATCGCAACCAGCGGGCGCAGGATCCGCAGCGGGCCGATCTTGCGGTGCGGGCCGAGGTCGCCCTCGAGCACTGAGATCAGGACCGCGCCGTTGATGATCATCGAGTCGGTAAGGGGGGACATGATGTGCTCCTTCTGGGGAGGGCGGTTGCCGTTGACAGCACCCACCATCGCCGGAGCACCCCGCCCGCGCGTCGGAGCACGGTTCGGTTCCCGGTACCAGAAGCGGCCCGCGGGTTGTCAACCCGGAACTGGTACCAGTTCCGGGTTATCAACCCGGAACTGGTACCGCGCGCCGACGCGGTAGTACCGGCCTCGTCCGTAGCGTCGGGATCAGTCGTTCAACGGACTGTTAAGGAGCGTGTACCGTGTCCTGGCTGGAAATCCTCGCCGTCGTCGGAATCATCGGCTTCGTCATCTACCAGCAGATCGCAGGCCAGAAGATCCAGGGCAGGCGCCTGGTGGTGCTGCCGGCCGTGCTGACCATCATCGGCTTCGCCGACCTGCACGGTGTCAGGCACCTGCACACCGCGGATTACGTGTGGCTGGCCGTCGGCGCCATCGGGTCCCTGCTGATCGGGCTGGCCTTGGGCGCCATCACCCGGCTCGGGTCCCGGGACGGCGTGCTGTGGGCGAAGATGCCGCTGCGCGGCCTGTGGCTGTGGGTCGCGCTATTCGCCTGGCGTGGCCTGATCATGGTGATCGCGGCCCGTACCGGCGCGCACGTCGCCGCGTCCACCACGCCGCTGCTGTTCACCCTCGGCCTGAACCGGCTGGGCCAGGCCGCCGTCATCGCGTCCCGTGCCATGCTGGCCGGCATCCCGTTCGCTCCGGAGAAGGACGGCCGCACGTTCCTGTCCGGGGCGTCCGGTGGTGCTGGCCGTGACCGGTCAGCGCGATACTGAATCCATGAAGATCGGGGTCTTCTGGCTGATCCGGTTCACCGGATTCGCGCTGGTCGGGATCCTGGCCCTGCTCGACCCGCCGCACTCACCAGCCCAGCGGGCCGTCCAGATCGCCGCTTTCTCGGTGGTCGGGGTGGCCTTGCTGGCGTGCCTGCTGGTCGAGGGATTCCCGCGCTATCGCGCCTGGGGCCTGCCCATCGCGCTCGGCGTGATGGCTGCCGCCGCTGGCGTGGCCGCATTGACCTCGGGCGGCGGCCAGAGCCTGGTCGCCTTCGCCGGCGTGGCTGCCATCACGGCCGGCACCGACACCGAGCTGCCGACCGCGATCGCGGTCGGCGTGGCCGGCGTCCTCCCGATCTGGATCGCCGGCCCGATAACCGGCGCCACCTTCGGCACGCTGGCTGGGTATCCGCTGCTGATCGTGGCCTGCCTGTCGTTCGGCCGGAACCGGCGGTCCTACCGGGTCCAGGCCGAACAGGCCGCCGCGCTGCTGGAGCAGTACGAGCGCGTGCGGGCCGTGCAGCGCCGCGCCGACCGGCTAGACGAGCGGGCCCGCATCGCCCGCGAGATCCACGACGTGCTCGCGCACTCACTCGGCGCGCTGGGCATCCAGATCCAGGCGGCCAAGGCCATGCTGACCGACCACCGGGACGTCGACCGGGCGGTCGAAACGCTCGCCACCGCGCAGCGGATGGCCGCGGACGGCCTGACCGAGACCCGGCGCGCCGTGCACGCACTGCGAGTGGACACGCTCCCGCTCGGGGAGGAACTGGCCGGCGTGGTGGACACCCACCGGCAGCGCTACCACGTGCCGCTCGCCTTCGAGACGTCCGGCACGACCAGGGCGCTGCCACCGGATGCCTCGCTCGCACTGCTGCGCACCGCGCAGGAGGCGCTGGTCAACGCCGCCAAGCACGCTCCCGGGCAGCAGGTCGCGGTCCGCCTCGACTATGGCGAAAGCGGCGTGCGGCTGTCCGTCGTCAACCACCTCAACGGCGTCGCCGCCCCGGTGCGGAAGCCGGGCAGCGCCGGCGGATACGGGCTGACCGGCATGCGGGAACGGCTGCGGCTGCTAAACGGCACGCTGCTGGCCGGCCAGCGCGATGATGAGTGGGCCGTGACCGCAGAACTCCCGCTCGCCGAGGAGGTGACCGCCCGATGACCGCCGACAAGCCCTTGCGCGTCGTCATCGCCGACGACCAGGCCAGCGTCCGCGAGGGCCTGGTCCTGCTGCTCGGCGGACTGCCCGGCATCGACGTGGTCGGCGCCGCCGCAGACGGCGAGCAGGCCCTGACCCTGGTCGCCGAGCAGCAGCCCGACGCGATCCTGCTCGACCTGCACATGCCCGTGCTCGACGGCATCGGCGCTACCCGGCGGCTCGTCGCCGAACACCCCGGCGTGGCCATCGTCGTGCTCACCACCTACACGGACGACAACTCGGTGCTGGCGGCTCTCCAGGCCGGCGCGCGCAGCTACCTCACCAAAGACGCCGACCGCACCGATATCGCGCGGGCCCTGCAGGCCGCGGCCGGCGGACTGACCGTGTTCGACCCGCGCGTGCACGCGACGCTCCTCGCCGCCGCGGCTGCGACCCCGGCATCTGGGGCCGCCGCCTCCGGCACGGCCGCGTCCGCGGCTGCCTCACCTGGTACCGGTGGCCGGCCCGGGCGGGCGCCCGCCATGCCGGACGGCCTGACCCACCGCGAAATGGAGATCCTCGGCCTGATCGCCCAGGGCCTGACCAACACCGAGATCGCCGAGCGCCTGTTCCTGAGCAACCACACGGTCAAGACCCACATCAACCGGATCTTCGCCAAGACCGGATCACGGGACCGGGTGGCCGCCATTGGCTATGCCCACCGCCATGGCATCGGCTGACGTTGCAATTCGCCCAGGTGGGAGGGCTGGCCGTGCCAGCAACGAGGGGAGGGGTGTGCGGGCGGGGGGATTCGAACCCCCACGATGTCGCCATCAACAGGACCTAAACCTGCCGCGTATGCCATTTCGCCACGCCCGCGTGAGGTGAATGTACCGCTAGAGGGCGACCTCGGTGAGGAGCCGGGCGACGTGACCGGTGGCCTTGACCGCGTACATCGCCGTGGAGATCTTGCCGTCCGCGTCGATCACGAACGTGGACCTGATCACGCCGACGGTGGTCTTACCGTAGAGCTTCTTCTCGCCGTAGGCGCCGTAGGCCTCTCCGACGGCGTGATCGGGGTCGGAGAGCAGCGGGAAGGTCAGGCCCTCTTTCTCCCGGAACTTGGCCAGCTTGGCGGGCTGGTCCGGGGAGATGCCGAGCACCGCGACGCCCGCCTGGTTCAGGTCGGCCAGGTTGTCACGGAAGTCGCAGGCTTCCTTGGTGCAGCCGGGAGTCATCGCCGCCGGGTAGAAGTAGACGATCACCCGCCGGCCGCGGTAGGAGGACAGCGAAACCTGGTTTCCGTCCGCGTCCGGCAGGGTGAAGTCCGGCGCCGGGTCACCAGGCGCGAGCCGCTTGTCCGTCAACGATGCCTCCCTTCCAGTCCGGGAGCCAGCATAGCCGGGCTAACTCACATCCACCTCTTCGGCGTAGGAGACGCCGGTGGCGGGGTTCGGGCCGTAGCGCTCCCACTCCGCCCGGATCCGGATGCCGCCGCCGCCGCGGCGGCGCAAGGGCGCGGCGTGACAGCGGCCTGAAACAACCGCACCGTCATCGAGCACCAGGCAGTAGGCGAGATCGATGGCGCCGTCGGACGCAACCCGGCCGACCAGCGAACCGCGCCGGACATCGCCACCGGGCGGGATCTCGGCCCAGAGCAGGTCGCCGTCCTGCCGGTAGGTGACCACGGGTCCGGTTTCGCCCTCGGGGCGAAACCGGCGTTCGTGATAGCTGAACATGGCCACACCTCCGGGATGGTACCGGTCCCCAGGGAGAGCCTGAACCAGCGAGCCCGAGCGGTCAAGACCCGCCCGCAGCCCCTCGGCGATGAACGGGCCCAGCGCGCGGAACGCGCGGCCGCGATGGCTGATCGCGTCCTTGGCTTCCGCGCTCATCTCGGCCGTGGTCTGCTCGAAGCCGGCCGGCACGAAGATCGGGTCGTAGCCGAAACCCCCGGCGCCACGCGGAACCCGCGTCAGCCGGCCCTCGACCTGCCTGGTCACCACCCACTCGCGGGACGTCCCGCCGTCCGGGGCGGGCACGACCAGGGCGGCGGCGCAGACGAACCGGGCACCGAGGCGAGCCTGCGGCACGTCGGCCACCTGCGCCAGCACCAGGTCGAGATTGGCCCGGTCGTCGCCGTGCCCGCCCGCCCAGCGGGCGGACAGCACGCCGGGCATGCCGCTGAGCGCGTCCACGCACAGGCCGGAATCGTCGGCCACCGCGGGCAGCTGAGCGTACGCTGCGACGGCGCGCGCCTTCAGCAGCGCGTTCTCCTCGAACGTGGCCCCGGTCTCGGGCACCTCGGGCGCGCCGGGAAACGCGTCGAGCCCGGCCAGCGCGACCTGCGGGCGGCCGGGGCCCTCGGTGGTCAGGATCCGGGACAGCTCGCGCAGCTTGGCGGCGTTCCTGCTGGCGAGAATGAGGGTGTCAGCCGCCACGCCGGGCTCGGGGGTTGGCTGCGGGCGGGCGGGAAGCACGGACCGTTCTGAGATTAGGAAAGGGCTTCATGCTGCAGCCTGGTCAGCTCACCACAGCCCGCTACGGCGAGATCGAGCAACTGGCCGAGCAACTCGCGGCTGAACGGCTCCTGCTCGGCCGTGCCCTGGATTTCCACGAAGTCGCCTGCGGCGGTGCACACCACGTTCATGTCGGTCTGCGCGACCACGTCTTCTTCGTAGCACAGGTCGAGCCGGGGCTCGCCGTCCACGATGCCGACGCTGACCGCGGACACCGAGGTGAGCAGCGGGTCGCCCTTGGTCCGCTTGCGGCCCTTGAGCCAGGCCACCGCCTCGGCCAGCGCGACGTAGCCGCCGGTCACCGCGGCGGTGCGGGTACCGCCGTCGGCCTGCAGCACGTCGCAGTCGATCACGATGGTGTTCTCGCCGAGCGCCTTGTAGTCCACGCTGGCCCGCAGCGAGCGGCCCACCAGGCGGGATATCTCGTGGGTGCGGCCGCCGAGGCGGCCCTTGACCGACTCGCGGTCGTTGCGGGAGTTCGTCGCGCGCGGCAGCATGGCGTACTCGGCGGTGACCCAGCCCAGGCCGCTGCCGCGCCGCCAGCGGGGTACGTCCTCGGTGACGCTGGCGGCGCACAGCACCCGGGTGCGGCCGAATTCCACCAGCACCGACCCCTCGGCGTGGTCAAGCCAGCCCCGGGTGAGTTTTACCGGCCTTAGTTCGGTGACGGATCGCCCGTCGGGTCGTGACATGACGCCCAGCCTAGCGGGGCCCGCCGGGGCGCAGGTTCGCTGGCCCGAGCACCAGGCCGCTGGTGGCCAGCGAGAGCGGGCCGCGGTACGCCTGCGAGGCCTGGTCCCGTGATCGTTCCCGGTCGTTCCAGGGCACCAGGTGGGTGAGCACAAGCCGGCCGACTCCGGCCCGGGCCGCGTACTGCCCCGCCTGCCGGGCGGTCAGGTGCAGGCCGGACGGGGCGCTCTCCCCGTCCAGGAACGACGCCTCGCACAGCAGCAGGTCAACGTCTTGCGCCAGCCGGACCAGGGCGTCGGTCTCCCCGGTGTCGGCCGAGTAGGCCAGCCGCCAGCCCGCGTGCTCCACCCGGAACCCGAACGTCTCGACCGGATGGTACATACGCTCGGCGGTGAGCCGGAACGGGCCGATCTCGACCGGCCCGGGGGCCAGGTCGTGAAAGTCGAACCGGGGCGGCCCCGGGTGGCCGTCGTCGGGGTGGCCGCCGGGGCCTAGCTCGGGCTTGACCCGGACGGCCGTGCCACGCGGTCCGTACACCGGGATGGGCGGCCGGGCGCCGTCCGGGGAGAACTGCCGCGCCACCCAGTACGCGCCCAGGTCGACGCAGTGATCGGCGTGCAGGTGAGAAAGGCAGATCGCGTCGATGCTGAACAGCTCCGCGTACCGCTGCAGCACCCCGAGCGCCCCGTTACCCATGTCGATGACCAGGCGAAACCCCTCGGCCTCCAGCAGATAACAGGACGCCGGGCTGTCCGGCCCGGGGAAGCTCCCCGCGCATCCGATCACCGTCACGCGCATGTTAGTCATTATGGCCGGAAAATCACGCCCAAAGCTGGCCTTCCAGGCGGGCCACGGCTTCTTCCAGGGCGCCGGAGTAGGCGCCGGTGGACAGGTACTTCCAGCCGCCGTCGGCGACCAGGACCACGATGTCGGCGCGCTCGCCGCCGGCGACCGCCTTGGCCGCCATGCCCAGGGCGGCGTGCAGGGCGGCACCCGCGGAGATCCCGGCGAAGATGCCCTCGGAGTCGATCAGCTCCCTGGTCCGGCGCAGGGCGTCCACCGAGGAGACCGAGAACCTGGTGGTCAGGACGGACTCGTCGTAAAGTTCGGGGACGAAGCCCTCGTCCACGTTGCGCAGGCCGTACACCAGCTCGCCGTACCGCGGCTCGGCGGCGACGATCTTGACGTCCGGCTTGTGCTCGTGCAGGTAGCGGCCCACGCCCATCAGCGTGCCGGTCGTGCCCAGGCCCGCCACGAAGTGCGTGATCTCGGGCAGGTCCGCGAGTATCTCCGGGCCGGTCGTCTCGTAGTGGGCGCGGGCGTTGGCCTCGTTGCCGTACTGGTAGAGCATCACCCAGTCGGGGTGCTCGGCGGCGATCTGCTTGGCTATCCGGACCGCCTCGTTCGATCCGCCCGCGGCCGGCGAGCCGATGATCTCCGCGCCGTACATCCGCAGCAGCAGGCGGCGCTCCTCGCTGGTGTTCTCGGGCATGACCACGATCAGCCGGTAGCCGCGCAGCTTGGCCACCATGGCCAGGGAAATGCCGGTATTACCCGAGGTCGGTTCCAGGATCGTCGACCCCGGCACGAGCAGACCGTCCTTTTCCGCCTGGGCGATCATGAAGAACGCCGCGCGGTCCTTGACCGAACCGGTCGGGTTCCTGTCTTCCAGCTTGGCCCACAGCCGGACCTCGGGGGACGGCGACAGCCGGGGCAATCCGACCAACGGGGTATGGCCAAGGGAGTCGAGCAGGTTCTCGTAGCGCATAAGCCCGGTCCGTTCGGTAAATAAAATGTCCTGCCCTAGCGGGCGCCGCCGGCCACCGCGGGCAGGACCGTGACGGTGTCGCCGTCCTTGACCGGGGTTTGCAGCCCAGCCAGGAAACGGACGTCCTCATCGTTCAGGTACACGTTGACGAAACGCCGCAGGCCGCCCTGGTCGATCAGCCGCGCTTGCAGGCCGCCGTGCCTTTGTTCCAGGTCGGTGAACAGCTCGCCGAGCGTCGACCCGGTCCCCTCGACTTGCTTGGCACCGTCGGTGTACGTGCGCAAAATCGTCGGGATGCGAACCTCGATGGCCATGAACAACGCTCCACTGGTCTAGCTCTGCTGATATTTCCAGGCAGTCCTTGGCGTCCAACCCGCCCGGAGGCCGAATCATTCCGCCACGGTGACCGGCTCCTCGGTGACCACGCCGTCGAGGATCCGGTACGAGCGGAACTCGGTCGCTTCCGAATCCCTGGTCGAGACCAGCACATAGTGCGCTCCCGGCTCGCTGGCGTAGGAGATGTCGGTCCGGGACGGGTACGCCTCGGTGGCGGTGTGCGAGTGGTAGATGACGACGGGTTCCTCGTCTTTGTCGTCCATGTCCTGCCACACCCGGAACTGCTCGGCGGAGTCGAAGCGGTAGAAGGTCGGCGACCGTTCGGCGTTGGTCATTGCGATGAACCGTTCCGGCCGATCGGTACCGGCCGGACCGGCCAGCACGCCGCAGGCCTCGTCCGGGTGGTCCTGGCGGGCGTGGGCCACGATCTTGTCATAAAGCTCGCGCGGGATCCTCAGCATGATCCCCGAGAGTACCGACCGGGCCCCCTTCGGGGGTCCCCCAGGGGGGTGTGGGGCCCCGGGCCCCCGAAGGGGGTCCCCCAGGGGGTCTGGGGGGAAGGGCTTCCCCCCAAGGGGGGTCCGGGGGGATGGGTCCCCCCGGAATCGGGGGGGTCTTGGGGGGTCGCCCCCCCGGGTTATAGAGCCCGCACCAGCGACTCCTGGACCGCGCCGAGCCAGGCGTACACCTCATACCCAGTCCACTGCGGGTCGTCCGGCTGCAGCTTGGCCCACTCCTCCTCGAACTCCTCGGTGACGCCGAGCCGGACCCCGAGGGCGAGCCGGACGTCGTTCAGTGCCTTCAGCCACGCCAGCGCCTCGTCGTGGCTGAGCTGGATGCGCCCGCCCGCCTCGGGCAGGGTGTCCAGCAGCTGCTTGGCTACTTCATATTTGGCGCTGCGCAGGGCCGGCTGGTGTACCTGCGGAACTCCCCCGCCGCCTCCGGGTCGTCGGAGTACGCGTCGGGCAGCAGCCGGGCCAGCACAGGATCCTCCGGGGTCTGAGCGGCGCCCGGCGGGTACAGCATCGCCTCAAGCGCGGCCAGGTCATCTGGCGGCGGGTTGCCGCTCGGGCGGTTGCCGCTCGGGGGGTTGCCGCTCCCGGGGTTGCCGCTCCCGGGGTTGCCGCTTTGGGGGTCGCTGGCGCCGGGTTCGACCAGGGTCATGATCTGGCCGACCAGGTTGCGCAGCAGCGATGCCTCGGCCGCGGCCAGCCAGGCGCGCGCGCCGCCGCCGCGGACGGACCGGAAGGGTTCCATTGACGAAAGTGAGCCTTAAGGGGATCGCTGCTGGTTAGGTGTCCTGGCGGACGGTGGCCCACAGGCCGTAGCCGTGTAGGACCTCGACATTGTGTTCCATCGCTTCCCTGGCTCCGGCCGCGACGACCGCCTTGCCCTTGTGGTGCACGTCGAGCATCAGCTTGGTCGCCTTCTTCTTCGGGTAACCGAAGACATGCTGAAAGACGTACGTCACGTAGGACATCAGGTTGACAGGATCATTCCAGACAATCGTGACCCAGGGCCTGTCCGATACCGGTTTGTCGGCGGATCGTGGAAGATCCACCTCAGCGGGCGCCGTGCTCACTCCTACCCACCTCCCACTCCGTAGTCTTCCACCTGTGACCAATCCCGTGAACCACCAGCCTCCACCCAGCGACTCGCCCGGGACCGCCGTTACCCCGTCCGGGACCGCGCTCCTGACCGACCGCTACGAGCTGACCATGCTGCAGGCAGCCCTGCGTAGCGGCGCGGCCAGCCGCCGGGCCGTCTTCGAGGTATTCGCCAGGCACCTGCCGCATGGCCGCAGGTACGGCGTCGTGGCAGGCACCGGGCGGCTGCTCGACGCTCTCGAACGGTTCCGCTTCGGCCCGGCCGACCTGGAGTACCTGGGCGGCGCGGGCATCGTGGACTCCCCGACGCTGGCTTTTCTCGAATCGTACCGTTTCGGCGGCAACATCTGGGGCTACCCGGAGGGTGATTGTTACTTTCCCGGCTCGCCGATCCTCGTCGTAGAAGGCACGTTCGCCGAGGCGGTGCTGCTGGAAACCGTGGCCCTGTCCATCCTGAACCACGACTGCGCGATCGCGTCCGCCGCGTCCCGGATGGTGACGGCGGCCGGCGACCGGCCGCTGATCGAGATGGGCTCGCGGCGGACCCACGAGCTCGCCGCGGTCGCCAGCGCGCGGGCCGCCTACATCGCCGGCTTCGCCTCCACGTCGAACCTGCGGGCGGCCCGCGAATACGGCGTGCCGAGCGCGGGCACCAGCGCGCATGCGTTCTCGTTGGTGCACGACAGCGAGCGGGATGCCTTCGCCGCTCAGCTCGAGGCACTCGGCACCAGCACCACGCTGCTGGTGGACACCTACGACGTGCCCCGGGCGGTGCGGACCGCCGTCGAGCTGGCGGGCCCGGACCTGGGTGCGGTGCGGATCGACAGCGGCGACCTGCCGGTGCTGGCCCGGCAGGTGCGGACGCTGCTTGACGAGCTCGGCGCGGTCAACACCCGGATCGTGCTGACCGGTGACCTGGATGAGTATTCGATCGCGGCGCTGGGGGCGGTTCCGGTGGACGGGTACGGAGTCGGCACCTCGCTGGTCACCGGGTCGGGCGCGCCGACGGCGGCCCTGGTGTACAAGCTGGTGGCCAGGTCGTCGGACGCTTCGGATTATTCCGGCGCCGGGGATGACGGCGAGCTGCGGCCGGTGGCCAAGCGCTCGGTGGGCAAGCCGGGCCGGGGCGGGCGCAAGTGGGCGGTGCGGCACCGCGACGAGCACGGCACCGCGCTGAGCGAACGGGTCAGTCTCATCCCGCCGGATCCCGCTCCGCTGGACCGGGAGCTCCTCGTGCCGCTCGTGGTGGCCGGCCAGGTCGTGGGGCGCGAGGAAGCGTCGGCGGCCCGGGCGCGGCACCGCCAGGCGCTGGCCGAACTGCCGCCGTACGCGCTGCAGCTGTCCCGCGGCTACCCCGCCATCCCCACCATCTTCGAGCCCAACGGGGGGAAGCGTAGCGGGCGAGGGCCAGCTCAGGCGAGCGTTTCTGGGTCCTGGCCTGAGCCGGGAACTCCGGCCGCCGATGGCCCGCGTGAGCTGGCACCCAGCGGGTACGGACGCCGCTGAGGACGGCTGCAGCCCCGGCCGCGATCGGCCGGAAAACGGTTGGCTGGGCGGGCGCGGCGTCGCTAGCCTGCTCGCATGCCAGTTGACTTCGCGAAGTTCGCGGCTGTACTCCGTGACCTGGGCGTGCCGGGCGAGGTGAGGGAACTGCCGGAGAGCGCGCCGACGGCCACCGCCGCGGCCGCCCAGCTCGGCTGTGAGGTGGGCGCGATCGCGAACAGCCTGGTGTTCAGCGCGGACGGGGCGCCGCTGCTCGTCATGACCAGCGGCGCCCACCGCGTGGACACCGACCGGGTCGCCCGGCTCATCGGCGCTTCCGCCGTGCGGCGGGCGGACGCGCGCTCAGTCCGGGCCTGGACCGGCCAGGCCATCGGCGGCGTCGGCCCGGTCGGGCATCTTGCCCCGATCCGCACCGTGGTGGACACCTGGCTGGAGAAGTACGACGTGATCTGGGCGGCCGCCGGACATCCGCACACCGTGTTCCCGACGTCGTTCGCCGAACTGGTGCGGATCACGGACGGAACGCCTGCCGAGGTCGGCGAGTAGCGGGGCCTCAGGATACCGTTGGCCCCATGCGCGCGCTGATCATCGTTGATGTGCAAAATGACTTCTGCGAGGGCGGCTCGCTCGCGGTGACCGGCGGTGCCGCGGTGGCCCGCGCCATCAGCGAGCACGTCGCGGACGGCGGACGTGACTACGGGCATGTCGTGGCGACGAAGGACTTCCACGTGGACCCGGGCAGCCATTTCTCCGACCATCCGGATTATGCGGCCTCCTGGCCGCCGCACTGCGTGGCGGGGACTTCGGGGGCGGACTTCCACCCTGACCTAGACACCGGCGCGGTGGAGGCGGTGTTCATGAAGGGAGCGCACGCCGCCGCCTATAGCGGGTTCGAGGGCGCCGACGAGGCCGGGACGCCGCTGGCCGACTGGCTGCGAGAGCGCGACGTAGACGAGGTCGATGTGGCCGGCATCGCCACCGACTACTGTGTGCGTGCGACCGCCGCAGACGCGGCCCGGGCCGGCTTCGCCACCCGCGTCCTGCTCGGTCTCACCGCGGGTGTCGCCCCGGACTCCACCGCCAGGGCCATCGAGGACCTGCGCGCCGCCGACGTAGAGCTCACCGGTACCGTCCACGGCGGCTAGGCGACATGACTCCATTGGATCCGAAGGCGGGACTTTCACCGTTACCTGCAAGAGGCCCGCGAGGCCCTGCCGTGGAACCTAGCGCCTGGGCCAGGCCCTCGCCCCACGCGTCACTGCGCTGACAACGTCCGTTAACGTGCAACGCTGCGCTCTCGGGACCCGCGTTCATTGTGTGTCATTAGCTCCCGCCCAGGGGTAGTGGCGACGCACGATAATGCTGATCCTCCGCGCCAGCGGGCGAAATGCGTGTTTCGGGGCATTTGCGGAGCGGGCCTGGGTCGGGCTAGCGGCCGGAGACGGCCCAGCGGCGGATCATGTCGATGCGGGCCTGGATCTGGTCGGCGGTGGCCTGGGGTAGCTGGGGACCGCCGCAGGTGCGGCGCAGTTCGGCGTGAATAACGCCGTGGGGCTGGCCGGTGCGGTGGCTCCAGGCGCCGACGAGGCCGTTGAGTTCCTTGCGCAGCGCGGCGAGCGCCTGACGGCTTACCGGAGGGGCATCCGGAGCCGTCGAGGTGGGTGAGGTTGACGGGACACCTGGGGTTTTGGGGGCGGAAGCGGCGGAAGCGGCGGAAGCGGGGGCGGGTGGCGCGGCGGGGGCGGGGGCACTCGACCTGGCGCCGTTGGACCTGGCGGTGCGGGAGCGGTTGGTGAGCTGGGCTTTCTGGCGCTGGCTGAGCAGGGTCCGGACCTGGTCGGGGTCGAGCAGGCCGGGCAGGCCGAGGAAGTCCTCTTCTTCCGATGAGCCGGCCGCGGCCGCCGTGCCGAACTCCCCGCCGTCGTACAGCACGCGGTCGAAATGCGCGGACGCGTTGAGCGGCTGGAAGGTCGGCTCGTCCAGCGCGTCGGGGGTATCGCGCTGGCGCTGGGCCTGCTCGAGATCTTCTTCCTCGGGCGCGTCGCTGATGCGGTAGCGCAGGATGTGGTCTCGTTCCGCCTCGAGTTCGGCGGCGTAGGACAGGAGCACGGGAACCGACGGCAGGAACACCGACGCCGTCTCCCCCCGCCGCCGAACCCGGACGAACCGGCCGACCGCCTGGGCGAAGAACAGGGCCGTGGACACGCTGGTCGCGTACACCCCGACGGCCAGGCGAGGGATGTCTACTCCCTCGGACACCATCCGCACCGCGACCATCCAGCGGTCGTCGGAATTGGTGAACGCGGATATCTTCTTGCTCGCGGCCGGGTCGTCGGACAGCACCACGACGGGACGCTTGCCGGTCTTGCCGCGGAGCAGCGCGGCGTAGGCCCGCGCGTCCTCGTGGTCGCCCGCGATGACCAGGCCGGCCGCGTCCGGCATGCCGCGGCGCACCTCGGTCAGCCGCTTGTCGGCGGCCTCGAGCACCCGGCCGACCCACTCCCCCGCAGGATCGAGCGCCGTCCGCCAGGCCTGCGCGATCTGATCCTTGGTCATCGGGGTGCCTAGGGTGGCGGTGATCTCGTCACCGGCCCGGGTGCGCCAGCGCATCTCGCCCGAGTAGGCCAGGAAGATCACCGGCCGGACCACGCTGTCTTCCAGCGCGGGCCCGTAGCCGTAGACGTAGTCCGAGGAGCTGCGCTTGCCGCCGCCCGGCTCGTCGACGTAGGTCACGAACGGTATCGGGTTGGCGTCGCTGCGGAACGGCGTCCCGGTCAGCCCCAGCCTGCGCCGGGCCGGATCGAACGCCTCCTTGACCGCGTCGCCCCAGGACAGCGCGTCGCCCGCGTGGTGGATCTCGTCGAAGATGACCAGCATGCGCCGGTTCTGCGTACGCTGCCTGTGCAGCGCGGGGTGGGCGGCGACCTGCGCGTAGGTGACCGCGACGCCGACGAAGTCGGCGCCGGCCCGGCCCTGGGCGTTCTTGTAGGCCGAGTCGATCGCGAGGCCGAACCGCGCGGCCGCCTCCGCCCACTGATGCTTGAGGTGCTCGGTCGGGGTGACAATCGTGAGCATGGCCACCTCGCGCCGCGCGAGCAGTTCGGCCGCGATCGTGAGCGCGTAGCCGGTCTTGCCCGCGCCCGGCGTGGCGACCAGGAGAAAGTCGCGCCGCGGGCGCTTGAAATACTCGTGATAGGCGTCTTTCTGCCAGGCACGAAGACCCAGAAGAAGATCATCCCGAACGGGCACGTGGTGACACTCCCCGGCACCCGCGTCGGAGCCCGGGGTTTTCGGGCGGGGGGTATCCACAGAGCGGAGTGGGCTCTCGGGCCGGGAGGTGCGCTCGGCGGGGGTCAGTCGTCGCCTTCGCCGGAGGGGAGGTGCTCGTAGATCTCCTTGCAGGTGGGACAGACCGGATAGCGCTTGGGGTCTCGGCTGGGCACCCAGACCTTGCCGCAGAGCGCGGTCACCGGAGTTCCGGTCACCATGCTGTCGACGATCTTGCTCTTGT
The DNA here is from genome assembly GCA_963758795.1 of uncultured Actinomycetes bacterium. Taxonomy (GTDB): domain Bacteria; phylum Actinomycetota; class Actinomycetes; order Streptosporangiales; family Streptosporangiaceae; genus Palsa-504. The sequence continues at coordinate 447,858 of CAVWXG010000010.1, read as the reverse complement.
CGACGTAGTGCGCAAAGCGCTCATGGTCGCCATGCGACGTGTCGGGCCGCACGTCCTCATGGATGCGCGTTTCCTGCTCGGGAAGAACCTCGGTACCACTCACGAAGGGTGAGTCTACGTGGTCCGGGCGCCACGTGTCCGCGATCGCCACGAGGTAACTAATTCAGGCCCGGATCATCGGGATACGTGGCCACGTAGGCGAGCTCGCCGCCCTGGCGACGCAGCACCGCGGGCCACAGCCGCTCCGGCTCGGCGCTGAACGCGTCAGACAGCTCAGCGGACACCACGTACCACGCACCCTCGTCGATTTCCGCCTGGAGCTGGCCGGCGCTCCAGCCGGCGTAGCCCGCGTACACCCGCAGCGAGGCGATCGCGGCGGCGAGCAGCCCCGGCGGGGCGTCGAGATCGACCAGGCCAAGCCGGCCCATGGCGGGCGCGGCGTCCAGCGGATGCCAGCCGACGGGCTCGTCGGTTCCCGGCACGAGCGCGAGCGCGAGCGCGCTGGTCGGCGCGACCGGGCCGCCGTTGAACACGACCGACGGATCGGTGGCCAGCTCCGTCCACGGCTCGAGCACCTGCCCGACCGGGACCTTCGTCGGCCGGTTCAGTACCACGCCGAGAGTGCCCTGCTGCGACTCGTGTTCCACGATCAGGACGACGGTCCGGCGGAAGTTGGGATCCCCGAGCACCGGAGTGGCGACGAGCAGGCGGCCCGCCTGGGCTTCCGATGGCATTTCGTCCATGTCCCTATCATCGGTCGGGATTCTGGGTCGCCACGTCCGCGACCGCGACAGCGACAGCGGACGTCACGTCGGGATGGAAGACCGAAGGGATGATGTAATGCGGGCCGATCTCGTCCGGTGACACCACGTCCAGGTTGGCCGCGATGGCCAATGCCACGCGTCCCACCCCGGGGGTGTACGCCATGGACAGGTCGTCCCGGTTACGCAGCGGCACCTTCGAGCGCATCTCGATCTTCCCGCCGAGGTGCAGCAGGAACGTGCGGTCGCTGACCTTGTGGACGGTCACATCCTGGATGCCGGCCAGCGCGGCCACGATCGCTTCCGCGCGTGCGGTGTCCCTGGCGGCACAGGTGACGTCGACTCGCAGCCGTTCGTTACCGCCCGCCGTCACGTCCAGTGCCGTCACCACGCCACCGGCCTGCTCTACGGCCCGGGTGATCTCGCTCACCGCGCGCCCGCGAGACGCCACCTCGAGACGCACGGTGATCGAATAGGAGACACTAGGCGCCATTGCCACGTCGGTTCCTGCCTTTCCGCTGGACTCCAAGCGTACGGCGAGTACGGCGTAGGCTGAGAGGGTGAGCACGGAATCGCCATCCGGCGTGCTGGCGGCCAGCGCGGGGCCCGGAACCGGTGCGGGGGCTGATGGCGGGACCGGCCCGAAACTGGCCCTCGCCGTCGACGTGGCGGACGCCGACGGTCCCGTGATCGACGTGACCAGGCTGCGGGTCGCGCTGGCCCGGCTGTCCCGTCGGCTGCGCCGGCACGAGCTGGCCGGCGTGACGCCCACGCAGCTGGCCGCGCTCGCTACCGTCGGCCATTCCGGGCCGATGCGGCTGGGAGATCTGGCCGCCGCCGAGGGAATCGCGCCGTCGACGCTGACCCGGCTGGTGACGGCGCTGGAGGACAGCGGCTACGTGCGCCGGTGTGCCGACCCGAGCGACGCCCGCGCGAGCACCCTGGCCATCACGGCGCACGGCCAGAACGCGCTGGAACGGATCCGCACGGAGAGCACCCTGGCGCTGGCCGCGAGCATGCAACTCCTGGCGCCCGCCCAGCGCGCCGCGCTCGCCGAAGCGCTGCCGGTGCTCGAGCAGCTCGCGGAGGTCTCTGGGGCTCCGGGGGCTTCGGGGTCCGGCCACGCGGGGGCTTCGGGGTCCGGCCACGCCGGGGCTTCGGGGTCCGGCCACGCCGGGGCTTCGGGGTCCGGCCACGCCGGGGCTTCGGGGTCCGGCCACGCCGGGACGAAAGGGCGCTGAGGTTGGGGTGATACCGGCGCCCGTTCAGTAGATTGGGTCTTGACGGGGTCCGGATAGGCGGCGGGCCAGCTCGTCGCGCTCCCTGGTGATCTCGGCGAGCTGCCGTTCAAGCTCGATGATGCGGCGGATCGCCTGCAGGGTGATGCCGTCATCGGCCATCGAGACCACCTGCTGGATGACGCGGATCTCGTACCGGGTGTAGCGGCGCTGGCCGCCGGGCGTCCGTTGCGGCGAGACGACCCGCAGCTCGTCGACACGGCGCAGGAAGGCTTGCTTGACCGCGAGCAGCTCCGCGACCTGCCCGACCGTGTAGAGCGGCGCGTGCTCGTCGTCTAGCGGCGATGATGCCATCGCGTTTCCTCCCCACATGGTGAGCGGCCGACCGGGCACATCGCGCCCGGCCGGCCGCTCGTCAGGACGAGCTGATCAGGGTCAGCTGACCAGTTCCTGCTGCGCGTCCGCCTGGCGGACCTCAACCTTGCGCGGCTTCGCCTGCTCCAGGACCGGAATCCGGACCTGCAGGACGCCGTTGCGGTAGTCGGCCTCGACGGCCTCGGCGTTCAGGTTCTCGGACAGGCGCACCCGGCGCGTGACGGCGCCGGTCGTGCGCTCCCGCACGAAGAACTTCTCGTTCTTGTCCTCGTTCTCGCTGCGCTCGTCGGTCCGCGTAGCGCTGACCGACAGGACACCGCGGTCCACGGTGACCTCGATCGAGTCGGGGTCGATGCCGGGGACGTCGAACCGCAGCACGACGTCGCCCTCGCGGCGTACCGCGTCCATCGGCATCCCGGCGGACGGACCGAACGTGGTCCGGGCCAGCCGGTCGAAATGACGCTGAAGATCCCGGGCAAACGGGTCAAAAGTTGTCAAGTACATCCTTGCCTCACCTTCGAAGGGATTGAAGGAGGAGCAGGCCGACGTGCGCCGGTCTCACCCTCCATTGGCAAGAACCTTCCAACTCGACTTGTATATTCCCTCGACCTTCAGTTGGAGCTATCGTGGTCAGAAGAGCAGGGCGGACAGGGTGGCACGGGCCTTGGCGACTTGCGGATCGCGCGGCGGGAGGAGCTCGAACAGGCTGACCAGGTGCGCGCGGGCTTGGTCGCGTTCGGCGCCTGAGGTGCGCCGGACGACCCCGAGCAGCCGGTCGAACGCCTCCTCGATCCGCCCCGAGGCCAGGTCGATGTCAGCGACCTGGCTCTGGGCCTGGACGTCATCGGGACGTTCGGCCGCCTCCCTGCGGACCTTGGCCTGATCGTAGGAGCTGATCCGGCGGATCAAGTTGACCTGGGCCAGGCCGGTCTTGGCGATCGGATCACCAGGCGAATTCGCCAGCTCGGCCTCGAAGGCCCGGGCGGCACCGTCCAGGTCACCGCGCTCCATGGCCGCGCGCGCTTCGGCATACGCAGGCGGCACCTGCGGCGCGCCAGGACCGTAACCGCCGGGTGGGCCGCCCGGGGCTGCTGGGCGGCCAGCGGCGGTAGCCGGGGCATTCGGGTTGGTCCCGTTCGCTCCGGGCTGGACGGCGTCCTCGGTCTCACCCTCGGTCTGGCCCTCGTCGGAGATCGCGGGCCCGGTCAGTTGGATGCCCATCTTCTCCGCCGCGGCCAGAACCTGGCTGATCCACTGGCGGACCTGGGCTTCTGGCATCGCGCCGAGGAAGCCGTCTACCAGCTGGCCGCCAAGCACCGCGACCACCATGGGGATGCTCTGCACCTGGAGGGCCGCGCTGAGCTGGGGGTTAGCGTCGACGTCGACCTTGGCGAGAATCCACTGACCGGCCGCCTCGGCGGCCAGCTTCTCCAGCACCGGCGAGAGCTGCTTGCACGGCCCGCACCATTCCGCCCACAGGTCCATGATCACGGGCGTAGTACGGGAACGCTCCACCACGTCGGTGTTGAAGGTTTCCTCGGTAACCTCGATGACGGCGCCGCCGTTCGAGGTGGCCGGGACGCCGGGCTGAGCCGTCTGCTGCCTGCGCTGCGCGGCCGCTTGCCGCGCGCCCAGATCGACGGCCCCATAAAGCGAAAAATCTCGCGGCTGCATGATTCCATCCTGCCGTATCGGTGTCACTCTCTGGTCCAGGACTCCCCGTTTAGCCCTGAGCCATAACTCGCGGCGGCCTGTTCTTATGCCGCTTCCGCTGCGTTTTCTCTGCGTCCGGGCGGCGTCCGGGTTGCGCTTAGGGGCGGGTCAGCGGGCGGTGCGGGCCGTCCCCGAGGCACTTCGACACGCGGACCCGGCGCTGAGCCCAGAAACGCCCTCCGCCACGTAGCATCTGTTGTGCTACCGTGGCGCGATGAGCGACACGCCGGACGATGAGCGGGACCCACTGCCGGTGAACCCGGAGCGCCGGGTCGGCGGCCGGGGCGCCCGGACCCGTGAGCCGGGGCGGCCGGCCTCCCGGGTGGAGCCCACCGAGCGGACCTCGGCCCGGCGGCGGATAGGAATCAGGGAACTCCGCCAGCACGCAAGCGTCTACGTCGACCTGGCGGAAAAGGGCTACACGGTGGACATCACCAACCGCGGACGGCTGGTCGCTCAGCTGGTGCCGGCTTTCGGGCCGGACAGCCCGCTGGAGCGCCTGATCGCGGCCGGGATCATCGAGCCTGCCGAGGAACCGGGCGGCGTCAGCGACATCGATCCGTACCCGTCGCCCGCCTCCGGACGGCTGGCCGCCAGCACGCTCCTCGGCCAGGTCAGGGAGGGCCAGGCACCGCCGGATCAGGCACAGGCGGAGGAACGACCGTGATCTACCTGGACTCATCCGCGCTGGTAAAGCTGGCTCTGGCCGAGCCGGAAACGGAGGCGCTGGCCCGATGGCTGGCCGAACGCGCGGACCAGCCGCTGGTATCGAGCGCGCTGTACCGGGCCGAGGTGCCGCGGGCGATCTGGTCGGCCGAGCCTGGCGCGCTGCCGCGCAGCTACCGCATGCTCAAGCGCATCGCGCGGGTGGCGCTGACCGCGGACGTGCTCGATAACTCTGCCACCCTGCCGCCGCAGGGTCTGTCCGCGGCACAGGCAATCCACCTAGCCTCGGCGCTGGCGGTGAAGCGGGACCTGACCGCGTTCGTGGCCTACGACGAGCGTCTGCTCGCCGCGGCCAAGGACGCCGGACTGCCCGTGGCCGCTCCCGGTTCCCCCCGGTGAAGGTCCGACACCGACCGGGTTCCCTGTCGGTTTCGGTCCTGTCAGCCGCCACGTCCGCGAGACGTCCCGACGCGGCGGCGGGTCCTAGCAGCTCACGGCGCGGCGACGACCGCCAGGGTGATCGTGGAGGTGTAGATGCCGGTCAGAGCTTTCGCTGGCACGTTCAGCCACCAGCCCACCGGGTGGGCGGTGCCGACCCCCCCGATAATGATCGACCCCAGACCGGAAGGCGCGAGGAGGCTGCTGGCGTCATAGATGGTGGAGGGCGGCGGTGCCGTAGCAGCGGTGGTGATATCCACTGGGTATGCCGTCGTGTTGTCGGGGAGAATGCACGTCGATCCCAGGGAGCAGGCAGTCGTCGGAACCGTGGGGTCGGTTTCGCTGGTGACGCTCCCGTTGGTCTGGAACGTCCCGATATTCGCCAAGGTGGCGGCGGTGGGGGTGGTGGACGTGAACGTAGTGGCAGTAACGGTGACGGTCCAGCCAGCGCCCGTCCCTGTGGCGTCATTGACCAAGTACGTCTCGTCCGCGCCGCCTCCTGTCGTGTCGGCAAGTGCCTGGTCGGCGCCCACCTGGCCGCCCCAGCCCAGACCGAATGGTGGGGTCAGGCTCAGAACGCCGGCGGTAAGACCCAATGTCCCCGTCAGCGTGCAGCTCACCCCTGTGGTGCCAGCGGTACCACACGTTGCCGCCTGGGCACTTTCCGCGCCGAGTAGGACAGGCACGCCGATCCCGCCAGCCAGCAGCACGCAGGCACCGAAAAGGCGGACGCCGCATTTTCTGGTCATATGCATCATTTGTCTCCTGGCCACGCTATCCCCGTCTAAAGACGCGACTACCTCGTGTTAAATTAACATAACAAATAGTAGTCGAATTGCCTAGCCTACAGCTGACTCTATTCGCGTCAAATTATCTTGCTGAACATGCTGATTAGAACTAATATGTGCTCGTTTTGTAGGTTATTTTGGCTTCCTTGAGCAGTTTCACTGACCTTTGACACGCTCATCGGGCTGGTGCCAGCTCAAGTGGTCACCTGGCCCAGAGGCACTGGAATGGAATACCGCACCTGCGAATAAGTGCACCGCCCCAGTGAAGCGAGCGCTGGGCAGCTCAGCGGCTCGCAGCGGAGCGAATCGTTGTACTGGTGCGCCGAACAGCAGGCACTAACCTCATCGCGTGGCGCGCTTGCGCAGCTGGAGCAGCAGCGCGGCGGCGGCGGCCAGCGCCAGCACGCCGATGACGATCACCGCGATCGCCCAGACCGGGACTCCGTTTGCGGGGATGACCGCGTAGGCGCCAGGCCCGGTGTGGATGACGCGGGTGCGCGGCGGGACGGGCACGGCGACCGAGCCCGACCAGCTGGCGGCTAGGCGGTTGCCGTAGTCGAGCCGCACCGTGCAGGGCACCGACGGTCCCTCCGGGATCCCCGGCGCATTGACAGCGATCACCGCGTGATCACCGGGCAGCACGGTCGCGGCAAAGACCGCCCACGAGCGACGTTTGCCCGCAACGGTGCATGATGCCTTCCCCGTGCCATGCGCGAACGTCTGCCCGGTGTTGCTCAGCGAGATGTTCAGCCGGGCGGTCTTCCCTATGGCTGTGGCGGAGACGCCCGGAATCTGCAGCCGCGTAATCAGCTGGGGCAGCGATCCCACGGTGACCGCCACGCCGACCGTGACCTGCTCGATGACGACCGCTTGCGCCTGCGACTTCCCGTTCGAGCCGACCCGCACTGGCTGCGGCCTTTCAGCGGGCTCCGCTGAAAGCCCGGCCAGATACTGGCCGAGTGTTGTCCCTGCCGGTACATGCACGGTGAACTGCAGGCGCTTACCACGGCCGGCCGGGAGCGTGACCGTGCCCGGCAGGCCGGTCACCCAGCAGCCAGCGCCGGTGCAGCTCTGGAAGGTCGGGCTGAAGGCACTTCCCCCGTTGGTTGCGGTGACACCGGCGGACAAGCCGAGCTTGAGCTTCTCGGCCTCGTTCCCCAGGTTGCTGACGATCACGGTGGCCGAGGTGGAATCGCCGGCGGCCACCGTCATCGTGAAATACGGAGGGGCTTGCCCATCGCTGTCCGGTGCCGGGGTGAGGCTGAACGACCCGTTCCCGCCAGCGCCGACCGCTGCCGCGGGCAGAACCGAGGTCGCGGTGGCCAGCGCGGCTAGCGCGAGGGCCGCGGCTGGGCGCCACCACAAGCGCAGGACCGCACCGCGCTTGCCGCCGCGCTTGCCGCCGCGCTGGCCGGCTGACTGGCCTCCGGTGGCGATCATGCCCGCACCGGTCCGTCCCGGGTGTCGCGCCGACGCCTGCCCTGGCGATATTTCGTCGCCAGCCAAAACCGCTGCCCCGTTTCCCTGACTGGCCAATACGTGTCGGACATACCGTATTCTCCCCACGGCAGAAAACCGGTCCCAACGCACCGGCGCCGCATTAATCAGGCCACAATAATTCCTAAGTCAGGAAAGTTTAACATCACTTAGCTCCGGCCAGTTCATGCGGAATTAGCACAGAATATGACATCGCAGGAAAGCCCGATGCATAAGTACGGTACAGGTAAGCGCGCCTCGATGACCTACCTGATTATCAGGTCGAAATATGGTATTGCCGACACAACATGGTAAGTAGTGATATTCGCGACAGGGGCATGCCTGCAGGTTCTGGAGCCCGCAGGTGCATTCGCCGCTCGGGGCGGAGGCGGGGATGTGACGCTCAGCGCTCAACGAGCCGAGGGACACCGTTGTGCTTGGGCAAGCAGGGGGGACCGTTCAGAAAAAAAAAGAACTTTCTGCGCAACCGATGGGCGGGCTGAATCGTCTCTTAAGAGCGCAAGGCGGCAAGCGGCCGTTGCGTGCAGCGGCGGCCCGGACGCCGCGGGGGCGCGCCCGGGCCTGACTCACCGAACCCAGCGGGAACCCGGGGATTCAGGTCGCCGGACAGAAATGTGGTAGACGTTGCCGTATCACATGGGTGTTCTTGAGGACGCCCCGACCGGCCCCGGCATGGTGCTCATGCCGGGCAGCAGACCCTCGGGGCGTGTCGCTGCGCCGTTCCCGTCGCCTGCCGGGAACATCATTGAGGGAGATCCGGTGGGCACCGCTGGTGAGGCTCTTGGGGCTCTTGGGGGCGACGCTCTTGGGGGCGACGCTCTTGGGGGCGACGCCGCCGAAGAGCTGTTCAAGGGCGTGTACCCCAAGCTCGCCGGCTGGGTCAGGCGCCTGGTCGATGACGACGAGACCGCGCATGAGATCGCGTCCGAGGCGTTCGTCCGGCTGCTGGCCCGGTGGACCAGGGTCGAAAGTCCGCAAAGCTACCTTTATATGATCGCCACCAACTTGATACGTGACCACTGGCGCAAGACCGAGCGGGAACGGCGGGCCATGCGCAGGGTCACCGCGGGCGCGGCGGCCGAACCGGTGGCCTACCCGGTACAGGACGTGGACGTCCGCGACCTCATCGCCTCCCTCCCGCCGCGGCTGCGCGATCCGTTCCTGCTGCATTACTACGGCGGCTTCGGCATCCGGGAGGTCGCGGCCCTGCTCCGCAAGCCCGAAGGCACCATCAAGGCCGACCTGTTCGCGGCCCGCGCCAAGCTGAAGACGACGCTGGGGGAAGGCGATGCCTGACCGGCACGACGACGTCGACTCCTGGTTGAGCGAGCGCATCGATCCGCTCCCGCCGCCACCGGGCACCTTCGAGCTGATCAAGCGGCGGGCCCGGCGCCGCAAGTACCGCCGCCTGGCTCTCACCGCCACCGCCGCGGCCGTGATCGTGGCCGCGGCGGTGACCGTTCCGCAGGTGGTGCGCTTGCCGGTAGTGAACTCCAGCCGCCCGGCCGCGGCCACCGGCCCGTCCACCTCGGCTAAGCCCGCCGGCGGCGGCACCCAGGCGTCCGCGGGCGCGTCCGCCGTCCCGTCGCCGGCCGCCCCGGCGCCGGTACCGCCTGACTTCCGGCCCACGTCGGTGACATTCGTCGGCACCGAGACCGGCTGGGTAATCGGCCAGGCCGGGGTGGCCGGGCACTGCGCCACTGCGTTTTGCACGTCGGTGGCTCGCACCGACAACGCGGGAAAGACCTGGACCGGAGTTCCCGCGCCGGTCACCGGCTCGCCGGACGGGTCCACCGGGGTGAGCCAGATCCGGTTCCTCAACACCGAAGACGGCTGGGCGTTCGGACCCGGGCTGTTCGCTACCCGCGACGGCGGCCGGACCTGGACTCAGGTCGGCACCGGCGGGCTGCGGGTCACCAACCTGGAAACGGTGGGTAACCGGGTGTTCGCGCTGTTCGCGTCCTGCACTGGTAGCGGGCCGGAGTTCGCAGCCGCCTGCACGAGATTCACGCTCTACTCTGCCTCTGCCGCCGCCAGCATCTCGGCCAGCGACTGGACGCCGGTGGGCGCCTCGACCTCGGGGCTTACCGACGGCGCCGCGGACGAGGCTGCCTCCCTCGTGCTCACCGGCAGCCGCGGCTTCCTGCTCGCGCCGGATCGGGCGCTGTACGCCGGGCCGGTCAACGGCAGCGGGCCGTGGACGCCAGTGAACTCGATCACCCCCGTGTGCCCGGTGGGGCCAGCCCAGGCGGACGGGCAGCCCGCCGGGGCGCTGTTCGCCGCGGTGACCGCGAAGGAACTTATCCTGGCCTGCGTGACGGTCAGTCGCCCGGGGGGTCCGGGGGGTCCGGGGGCTCGGGGGGGTCCGGGGGCTCGGGGGGGTCCGGGGGCTCGGGGGGGTCCGGGGGCTCGGCCGGGCAGCAGAAGTTGATCTTCTCCTCACCGAACGGCGGGGCGAGCTGGATCCAGATCGCCACGGCGCCCACCGCGGGCATCGCCACCTCGGTGGCCGCGAGCCCGTCGGAGAGCGTGGTGCTCGGCACGAATCAGGGCATCGACGTGCTGCCGGCGGGGGACATCACCTGGCAGGCGGCGACCCTGACTCCGGGAGCGGCCGCCGGCGGGTTCAGCTACGTGGGCATGACCACCGACGAGCAGGGCATAGCGCTGCCCGCTGACCCCGCGTCCGGCACGGTGTGGTTTACCTTCGACGGCGGGCAGCGCTGGCAGCCCTCGCACGTCACCAGCTCTTAGGAGTCCTGGCCCGGATAGGGTCCGGACCCCCGGTTACCGGTTAGCCGCGTACCTGCAGCAGCAGCGCCTCGCCCTGGCCGCCACCGCCGCACAGCGCGGCGGCGCCCAGCCCGCCGCCACGGCGGCCCAGCTCGTGGCAGAGGTGCAGGGCGATCCTGGCCCCGGAAGCGCCGATCGGATGACCGAGCGCGATCGCGCCGCCGTTGACGTTCACGATGTCCGGGCTGACCCGCAGGTCGCGCATGGACTGGATGGAGACGACCGCGAACGCCTCGTTGATCTCGATCAGGTCCAGGTCTTCAGGGCCCAGCCCGGCCTTTTTCAGGGCTTGCTTGATCGCGTTGGACGGCTGGGAGTGCAGCGAGTTGTCCGGGCCCGCGACGTTGCCGTGCGCGCCTATCTCGGCCAGCACGGACGCGCCCGCCCGGTCCGCCGCTTCCGCCGACATCACCACCACGGCGGCGGCGCCGTCGGAGATCTGCGACGCGTTCCCGGCAGTGATCGTGCCGTCCTTGGCGAAGGCCGGCCGCAGCTTGCCCAGCGACTCCGCGGTCGTGCCCGCCCTGATGCCGTCGTCCTGGGTCACGATCAGCGGCTCGCCGCCCCGCTGCGGGACGGTGACGCCGACGATCTCGGCGGCGAGCAGGCCGTTCTTGGCGGCCGTGGCCGCGCGCTGGTGGCTTGCGGCGGCGAACTCGTCCTGCTCGGCTCGGGTGATGCCGAGCTTGCGCCCGCTATTCTCGGTGGACTCGCCCATGGACAGGTGATCGAACGCGTCGGTGAGGCCGTCGATCGCCATCGAGTCGAGGGCTTCGACCGAGCCGTACTTGTAGCCCGACCTGGAGTTCGGCAGCAGGTGCGGGGCTCGGGTCATGGACTCCATCCCGCCGGCCACGATGACGTCGTATTCCCCTCCCCTGATCAGCTGGGCCGCCAGCGCGATCGCGTCCAGACCGGACAGGCAGACCTTGTTGACGGTCAGCGCCGGGACTGACATTCCGATCCCGGCCGCCACGGCGGCCTGGCGGGCGGTGATCTGGCCCGCGCCCGCCTGCAGCACATGGCCCATGATCACGTACTCGACCTGATCAGGGCGGATCCCGGCGCGGTCCAGGGCCCCCGCGATGCTAACACCGCCCAGATCGCTGGCAGACTTGCTAGCGAGGGAGCCGAGCAGACGTCCGATCGGAGTTCTGGCGCCGCCAACGATGACGGGCTGACGTGGTTCACTCATACTTACGACGATACCTAATGGGTTGCGAAAGGACATACTGTGCTACCGCTGCTGACTCGTATCGATCATGTCGGCATCGCCTGCCGCGACTTGAACAAGGCCATTGAGCTTTACCAGGCGACGTTTGGCCTCAAGGTTGTATCCGTAGAGAGCAATGAGGTCCAGGGGGTCCGCGAGGCCATGCTGGCCGTGGGCGAGCGTGCCCTGGTACCCGGCTACGTCCAGCTGCTCGAGCCGCTGGGACCCGACACGCCGGTGGGCAAGTTCCTGGCCCGGCGCGGCGAGGGAATTCACCACATCGGGTACGGCGTCGACGACATCGGCGAGGCGCTCTCCGCGCTCGGCGAAACCGGCATCCGGCTGATAGACGAGCGGCCCAGGCACGGGTCCATGGGCGCATCCATCGCCTTCCTGCACCCAGCCGATCTCGGCGGCGTTCTTACCGAACTCGTCCAGTCCGCCGCCCCCGCATGAGCCCCTCGTCCCCCCCTGCTTGATCTCCTCCTCACCCCCCCGCACGACCCCCCCATCACCCCGCATGATCCCCCAAAGCAGGGTTAGGAGGATCCAGCAGGATGCATAGGATAGAGAACTCCGAAGGGGCCGCCAAAGCCCGCAAAGGAGATGTAGTCTGCCTGTCACCGGGCGATAGTCGCACCCGCATGGCTGACACCCGCCGTAAACATTCCGCCGCCTTCACGTCTAGCCAGGATTAGGCCATATGCAATCGGACATTGACGCCCAGCTGACCAACTTCTTCGAAGAAGCCCCTCCGCGCGAGTTCGCTACGGTCATGCGGGGCTATGACCGTCACCAGGTCGATGAGCACATCAGGCAGATCGAGACCGAGGCACGCACGCACCGCGAGCAAGCTCAGGCCGCCAAGCGGGAGCTGTCCGAAGCGCACCGCCAGATCCAGGAGCAGGAACGCCCGACCTACTCGGGCCTAGGGGCGCGCATCGAGCAGCTGCTCAGGCTGGCCGAGGAGCAGGCCACCGAGCTAGTCCAGGCGGCCAGGTCGGAAGCGAACGAGATCAAGGCCGCGGCCAAGGTCGACGCGGCCGAGCTGCGGGCCGCCGCCGAGAACGAGGCCTCCGAGCTGCGCGCGAACGCCAAGCGGGAGACCGACGACCTGCGCGGCGCGGCCGAGCGCGAGGCCGACTCGATCAGGACCACCGCTCGCCGCGAGGCCGACGAGCTGACCTCGACTACCGAGCGCGAGGTGGCCAAGCTGCGGGCGACCGCCGACCACGAGGTCGCGGAGAAGCGGGCCGCGGCCGAGCGTGACATCGCCAAGCTGCGCACCAGCACCGAGCGCGAGGTCGCCCAGCTGAAGGCGACGGCCAAGCGCGAGCGCGATGAGATTCTCACCACATCCAAGCGCCAGGCTGACGAGATGCGCAGCCAGGCTCAGCGGATTCTCGAGGAGAGCGAGGCTCAGCGGGCCCAGGCCGAAGCCGAGTTCGAGATCCAGCTCGCGGCACGACGGGAGGAGGCCGAGCGCCAGGAAGCCGAACGGCTCTCCGCCGCCCAGTCCGCCACGCAGAAGCTGGTGTCCGAAGCCGAGCAGCGGGCATCCACCGCCGAGCAGCGGGCGGCCAAGGCCAGCGCCCAGGCCGACCAGACCAGGCGGGACGCGGACCAGCACGCCAGGCAGCTGGTCAGCAACGCCAAGAAGAACGCCGACCAGATCGTCAGCCAGGCCAAGGCTCAGGCCGAGGGTCTGCTCGCCGAGACCAAGGCGGACGCCGAACGCCGCCGGGCGGCGGCGCAGCGCGAGGTTGACGACCTCACCCGGCAGAAGGACAGCATCGCCAGCCACCTGGCGCAGGTGCGCCAGCTGCTCGGTGGTCAGATGGCGGGAATGGACGCGGCGATGCAGGCCGCGCCGCCGAAGCCAGCCATCGCCGCCGACCCAGGGCCGTCGACGAGTGCGCCGCGCAACGGCAACTCTGGCGCCGCGCCTACGGCCGTGCAGCCGGTTCCGCCTGCCGGCGGACACCAGGCCACCCAGGCGTCCCCGATGCAGCGGTCAGCGGGCGGGTCGGCCAACGGCGGTGCTCCCGCTGGGACGCAGGCCACCAAGCGGGCGGCCAACGGCAAGGAAGACGACGAGGACTGGTGGACCGAGTAGGAACGGCGAGCCAGTAGGGGCAGGGCGCAGCGAGCCGATGGAGACGTGGGAGGCGATCAGATCCCGCCGGGACGTCAGGTCGTTCGAAGACCGGGCTGTTCCTTCCGATCACCTCGACGAGATCCTGGAAGCAGGTCGGCGCTCGCCCTCGGCGCAGAACTGGCAGCCGTGGGATTTCGTCGTGGTCACCGAGCGCGAGCGACTAGTCAAGCTAGCGCAGACGTGGCAGGGTGCCGGGCACGTAGCCCACTCGGCGGCGACAGTCGCCTTGGTCGCGTCGCCGCCTGAGCAGGAGCGGCGACGCGGCACCCTGTACTACGACCTGGGCCAGGCCACGATGAGCATCATGCTCGCCGCGGCCGGCCTGGGCATCGGAAGCGGCCACTCCTCGGTCGGGGACCAGGACCTGGCCCGCGAGGTGCTCGGCTTCCCCGACGATAAATTCTGCGCGTACATGATCTCGCTCGGGTATCCGGCGGATCGCCCGCTGTCCTTGATCCGGCGCCCCGACCGCCGTCCGTTCGACGAGATCGTGCACCGGGAGCACTGGTAAGGTCCTGGGTTCCTCGGGCCTCGGGTTCCTCGGGCCTCGGGTTCCTCGGGCCTCGGGTTCCTCGGGGCCGGTCTTAGGTCACCGGCAGGATGCTGGCTTGGGTCAGGTGGCCGGAGTCGATCCGTAGCAGGCCCAGCGTGCCGTGCGGCTGGCGCCTGCGGTCCGTCGGCGAACCTGGATTGAAGATCCGCAGATCACCAGCGGACTCGTCGACCGGTATGTGGGAATGGCCGAACACCACAAGGTCCGCGCCCGGGAACGTGCGGCGCATGCGCACCAGCCGTCCGGTGGCGGCCCCGCTGTCGTGCACCATGGCCACACTGAGCCCGTCTAGGTCTAGTTCCGCGGTCGGGCCAGCTCCCCAGGCGGCGACGTCAGGACCGTCGTTGTTCCCGAGCACGGCGACGACCGGGGCGTACTCCCCGAGCTCGACCAGGACCGGGGCGGTGCAGACGTCGCCCGCGTGCAGGATGAGGTCGGCACCGCGCAGGTGTTCGGCCACCCGGGGCGGGCAAACCCGCCACCGCCGGGGCGCATGAGTATCCGCCAGCACGACCACCCGCACAGCACTTATCTTGCCAGGCCGGGCCAGTCCTACGCCCCGCCTGCCCCCGCGGCCCCTGCCCCCGCGGCCCCTGCCCCCGCGGCCGCCCCCCGCGCGAATAAAGGTGCATTTCGCCTTCGCGTGCCGGTCGCTCGCTTATTGTGTGCAGTTACCACCCGTCCGGCGGGGGGTAAGTGCACACGATAACCATCCCGGCCCGCTTCAGTCGGGCCTTAGGTGCATTTCGTGCTGGGCGTGCCGACCGCGGGTGCGATTGCGCGTCGCCCCTGCGCGCCAAACCCGGCAATTCGGGCAGCGTAGTCGCGGACAGCATCATTGTGTGTCGCTGCTACCCCCATAGAGGTAGCAGCGACACACAATAAATTCGGAAAAGCTTTCTGTGTCGGGAGACAGCTGGCGGATGGAGGGGTGGCACGTCTGGGCGTTCTGCGATCGGACCAGCTACGCGCCATCGGGCGGCAACCGCCTCGATGTCACGTCGGTGCGGTCCTGCGGCTAGCGCACGTGACGGGTGTCATGTTCTTGGATGGCAGGGATGAGGGAGGTAAGCGCCTTGCTGGCCTCGGCGGCCGCCTTTCGCTGTCTGTCCTTGGCTTCCGCCACGGCGGCGGCGGCGATCAGTCGCCGGTTGGCCTCGCGACGGCGGCCAATGCGCTTGATCGCCTTGTTCGTGCGATCGATAGCGAACAGCAAGCCGACAAGCAGGACAATCGCGACAGCGATGAGCACTGGCACAGGCATCTCCCGTCTCGTTCAGTAACGGCCCGAACACACCAGTAAAGCCGGCGCGCACAGGATTTTCCAAGCCGTACCTATCAGGCTATCCCGGCGAGTCCGGCTTTCTGCCTGCTACGATCCTCGCTCCGACGCCCAGAGTCCCCCGTGCTCGGGTAAGAGGGAAAGTGAGCCACCCGGTTGAACGGGCCGGGTGGCCGATCAAGGGCCCGCCCGCCCGCTCACGGACGCAGCAGGCCGAGCAGCCAACCGGGGCGCAGGATCGTCGCGCCGGCCGCCAAGCAGCGCTCGCGCAGCTCGCGATCGGCGGTCACGACCACCCGATGCCCCGGCAGCTCCCGCACCACGGCCACGACCGCGTCATCCCCCGAGCCAGGCGCCAGCACGACCCGCACCTCCCCCGGCCGCGCTTCCCCGGGCGTCGCTTCTCCCAGCGGGCTGTCAGGCGGCGGGCTGTCAGGCGGCGGGCTGTCAGGCGGCGGGCTGTCAGGCGGGCGGGCTGTCAGCGGGCGGGCTGTCAGGCGGCGGGGCGGCGAATAGACGTCCGGCGGCGGCTTTGGCGGCACCCTCGAGCACCATGACGAAATCGGGCGGATCGGTCTCACCAGGCGGGACCCCACGACCGCTCGCTGCGAGGCCTACCAGCTCGGCGTGCAACCGGACAGCCGCGCCGGCCCGGTCCCGCCACCAGCCGTCCGGACGCGAGCCCATCACATTGGCTACGTCCACGACGATAGTGACGGGGTGCTCGCCGATCCCGATCTCCTTCGCGCCGTAAGCTGACCGCATGGCAGACGTGACACTAGCCTGGCAGCAGGTCTCCAGGCTACGGCAGCGCCAGAGCGGGCCGCTGATCCTCGAACTCGACCTGACCGACGGCATCGGCGAGGGGCCGGTCACCGATCCGGTATCCGCGATCATGTCCCGGCGCAAGACCAGGCTGCCCGACATCATCGAGGGCCTGCGGCGCGCGCGCCACGACGATCGGGTCCGGGCGCTCGTGGTCAAGGTGGGCGGCAGCCGGATCGGGCTGGCCCAGGTGCAGGAGGTACGCGAGGCGATCTCCGGCTTCCGCGAGTCGGGGAAGCTCACCGTGGCGTGGGCCGAGACCTTCGGCGAGTTCACCCACGGAAACGTGCCGTACTACCTGGCGACCGCGTTCGACCGGATCTACCTGCAGCCGTCGGGCACCCTGGGGCTCACCGGCATCGCGGTCGAGCAGCTGTTCCTGCACGACGCGCTGGCCAAGATCGGGGTCGCCTTCGAAAGCGCCAAACGGTACGAGTACAAGTCGGCCGCCGACAACCTGACCGAACGCGGCTTCACCCCGGCCGGCCGCGAGGCTTCCGAGCGGCTGGCGGCCTCGATCGCCGAGCAGATCAGCGCCGCCATCGCCGAACGCCGGGGCAAGACGGCCGAACAGGCCCGGGCGCTGCTTGACCGCGGCCCGTTCCTGGCCGTCGACGCCCTCGCCGAGGGATTGGTCGACGCGCTCGGCTACCGGGACGAGGTGTACGCGGACGTCCGCAAGGAAGCGGGCCCGGACGCGACCCTGCAGTACGTGGCGCGATACCAGCGGGGTTACGTGCTGGCGCAGCGA
The DNA here is from genome assembly GCA_963758795.1 of uncultured Actinomycetes bacterium. Taxonomy (GTDB): domain Bacteria; phylum Actinomycetota; class Actinomycetes; order Streptosporangiales; family Streptosporangiaceae; genus Palsa-504. Next base: position 430,807 of record CAVWXG010000010.1, on the reverse strand, counting down.
GCACGCCGGCTGCCCAGCCGACGCCAGGGTTTCGTGGCCGTGGTCTACGCCTCCGGCCCGATCAGGCAGGGGCGCAGCACCCGGCCCCCGGTGGGCGGCAGCGCGATGGGCTCGGACACGGTGGCGGCCGCGCTGCGGTCGGCGCTTGCTGACGAGCGGGCGCGGGCCGTGCTGCTCCGGGTCAATAGCCCCGGCGGGTCCGCCACCGCCTCCGATACGATCTGGCGCGAAGTGGTCAGGCTCCGGGCGGCGGGCAAGCCCGTGGTGGTGTCGATGAGCGACGTGGCCGCTTCTGGCGGGTATTTCATCTCCGCGGCGGCCGACGTCATCGTCGCGCAGCCGGGCACGATCACCGGGTCGATCGGGGTGATCATGGGCAAGCCCGTGCTCGCCGACGCGCTGGAACGCGTCGGCATCACCACCGATTCGGTGGCGGTAGGTAGCGGGGCGACCATGCTCGCGCCGACCCATCCGTTCACCGAAGACGAGTGGAACCGGATCAACATCTGGCTCGACGCGATCTACCAGGACTTCATCGGGAAGGTGGCCTCGGGACGCAGGATGCCGGTGGAGCGGGTGCACGAGGTGGCCCGGGGACGGGTCTGGACCGGTGCCGACGCCGCGCAGATCGGGCTCGTCGACGAGCTCGGCGGGATGCAGACCGCGGCCGAGATTGCCCGCCGCCGCGCCGGGCTGCTCGCCGACGCCCCGCTCCGCGTCTACCCCAGGCTCACCCCGCTCGACCAGCTCAGGCCGCCGTCCTCGAGTGAGTCGCGGCCCGCCGCGGCGGCGGCGTTCGACCTCGGTTTCGCCGACGGGTTTTCGGGTTGGGGTCCCGCGTGGCGGTTGGCGGCCCGGGCCGGCCTGCCGCCGTACGGACCGCTGATGCTCCCGGGCAGGTGGACGATCAATTGACAGAACGGTCCCTCCCGCCGCGCCCGGCCACCCTCCGCGCGCCGCGGCCTGACCGCTAGATGCCAGCGAGGCAGGGTCCGGCCCCGGATCTAGCCGGAGCGCTGGCGTCGTGGGCGACGGCGGTCACGCTGCTCACGGCGGCCGACGATCGCGATGACGTGGGGGCGACGGTCAGCGCGTTCTGCCCGGTATCCGCGGACCCGCCGCTGGTGGGCGTATCGCTGATGTCCGGTTCTTATCCCGCCGAGCTGTTCGGCCGGGCGGAGGAGCCGGTCACGCGGTTCGCCGTCACGCTGCTGGCGGTCGGCCAGCGCGTGCTGGCCGGGCGGTTCGCTGCCGCAGGCCGACCCGGCGCGCGGCTCATGCTCGGCGACGTGCCGCACCGGCGCGGCCCGGACTCCGGCGCGCTGATCGTGGACGGCGGCCTGGCCGCGCTGGAGTGCGCCACGGCGCAGGTCATCCCGGCCGGGGATCACCTGCTGGTCATCGCCCAGGTCACCGGCGTGCCCTACGTGACGGACGCGGGTGAGCCCCTTATCCGTTTCCGCCGCCACTACCTGCCCGCTAGGCTCTAGCGCGTCGTCCGATAGGAGCCTCATGCCCGACTTTGACACCAGCGTCCCCCATATCGCCCGCGTCTACGACTACTGGCTGGGCGGCAAGGACAACTTCGCCGCCGACCGGGAACTCGGCGAGCGGACCCTGGAGGCGTACCCGAACCTGGCGTTCTCGGTCCGCGCCAACCGCGCCTTCCTCGCCCGCACGGTCCGCTTCCTCACCGCCGAGATGGGGATCAGGCAGTTCCTCGACATCGGAACCGGGATTCCGACCGCCAACAACACCCATGAGGTCGCGCAGGGCGTGGCGCCCGAGTGCCGGATCGTCTACGTCGACAACGACCCTGTCGTGCTCTCGCATGCCAGGGCGCTGCTGACCAGCAAGCCGGAAGGGGCGTGCGCCTACCTCGACGCCGACCTGCGAGACCCGGCAAAGATCCTGGCCCAGGCGGCGGACACCCTGGACTTCACCCAGCCGGTCGCGGTCATTCTGTTCACAGTCCTGCAATTTGTCACCGACGACGGCGAGGTCGGCGCAATCGTGAACCGGCTGATGGACCCGTTCGTGCCGGGCAGTTTCCTGGCCATCTCGCATCCGGCCACCGACATCGACACCGACCAGCACACCGAGATGGTCCGGCGCCTGAACCAGTCCGTGGCGGAGAAGGTAGCGCTGCGCGATCGGGCGGGCGTGACCCGGCTGTTCGACGGGTTCGAGCTGATCGAGCCCGGTGTGGTCCGGGCCCCCGAGTGGCGGCCCGGCAGCGAGATCGAAGCGGCCAGCCCGGCGGTCCTATGGGGCGGCGTGGCCGTTAAGTCCCGCGGCTAGGGAACCCTAGCGGACGAGCCTGCGGCGAGGCCGTTTCCGCCGTCAGTGGCTGCCCGCTAGGCTCTAGCGCGTCGTCCGATAGGAGCCTCATGCCCGACTTTGACACCAGCGTCCCCCATATCGCCCGCGTCTACGACTACTGGCTGGGCGGCAAGGACAACTTCGCCGCCGACCGGGAACTCGGCGAGCGGACCCTGGAGGCGTACCCGAACCTGGCGTTCTCGGTCCGCGCCAACCGCGCCTTCCTCGCCCGCACGGTCCGCTTCCTCACCGCCGAGATGGGGATCAGGCAGTTCCTCGACATCGGAACCGGGATTCCGACCGCCAACAACACCCATGAGGTCGCGCAGGGCGTGGCGCCCGAGTGCCGGATCGTCTACGTCGACAACGACCCTGTCGTGCTCTCGCATGCCAGGGCGCTGCTGACCAGCAAGCCGGAAGGGGCGTGCGCCTACCTCGACGCCGACCTGCGAGACCCGGCAAAGATCCTGGCCCAGGCGGCGGACACCCTGGACTTCACCCAGCCGGTCGCGGTCATGATGATCGCGGTCCTGCATTTCGTGGCCGATAATTCCCAAGCCAGCGGCATCGTCAACCAGGTCATGGACGCGTGCGCAGGCGGCAGCTTCCTCGCGATCTCACACGCGGCCAGCGATATCGACACCGAGCAGCAAAGCGAGATGGTCCGGCGCCTGAACCAGTCCGTGGCGGAGAAGGCGACGCTGCGCGATCGGGCCGGCGTGACACGCTTGTTCGAGGGGTTCGAGCTGATCGAGCCGGGAGTGGTGCGGACCGCCGAGTGGCGGGCAGACTCCGCGCACCAGGCAGCCAGCCCCGCGGCGGTGTGGTGCGGCGTCGCCAGGAAGGCCTAGGTAGCACGGCCCCGGCGCCGCGGCCGGGGGGCCGAGCCTGCCGCCGGCGGGCCGAGCCTGCCGCCGGCGGGCCGAGCTGCCGCCGGGAGGCCGAGCTGCCGCCGGGAGGCTGAGCCGCTAGGGGATCGAGCCTGCGGCTAGGCGGCCTGCTTGCCAGACGGCGGTGATCAGCGGGACGCCGGGGCGGTAGGCGAGGTAGGCGTGCGACGGGGCCTCAAGCAGGATCAGGTCGGCTCTGGCCCCCACGCCGAGATGGCCGATATCGTCCCGGCGCAGGGCCCGGGCGCCGCCCGCGGTGGCGGCCCAGACGGCCTCTTCCGTCGTCATCCGCATCTCCCGGACCGCAAGCGCGATACAGAATGGCATGCTGGAAGTGAACGAGGAACCGGGGTTGCAGTCGGTGGCCAGGGCCACCATGGCGCCCGCGTCGAGCAGTCGCCGCGCGTCGGGGAACGGCTGCCGGCAGCCGAACTCCGCGCCGGGCAGCAGGGTCGCGACGACCGGCGTGCAGGCCAGCGCGTCCACGTCGGCGTCGGTCAGGAACGTGCAGTGGTCGGCCGACGCGGCGCCGGCCCGCGCCGCCACCTGGACGCCGGGGCCCGGCGCGAGCTGGTTCGCGTGCACGCGGGCGCCCAGGCCGGCGGCGATGCCCGCGGCGAGCACCGCGGTCGCCTCGGCGCCGCCGAACGCCCCGTCCTCGCAGAACACGTCGATCCACCGGGCGTGCGGCGCGCAGGCCACCAGCATCGGGCCGCGCACGAGGTCCAGGTAACCAGCGGGGTCGGCGGCGAACTCGGGCGGCACGACGTGCGCGCCCAGGTAGGTGACCTCCGGGGTGATCTCGGCGGCAAGGGCGAGCCCGCGCGCCTCGTCCGGGACGGTAAGCCCGTAGCCGGACTTGCACTCGAACGTGGTCGTGCCCTGGCCGAGCATCTCGGCCGCCAGCCGCCGCAGGTTCGCGCGCAGCACGGCGTCCGGGGCCGCGCGGGTCGCCTCGACCGTGACCAGGATGCCGCCCGCGTGGTACGGGCGCCCGGCCATCCGCGCGGCGAACTCCGCGCTGCGCTCTCCGGCGAAGATCAGGTGGGCGTGGGAATCGGCGAACCCGGGCAGAACGGCCCGGCCCCCTGCGTCCACCACGGCATCAGCGGCGGGGGCCCGCGCCGCGGGCCCGGTCCAGGCCACCCGGTCACCGGAGATCACCAGAGCCGCGTCGGTCAGCGCGGCGTAGCCACCACGCTCGCCGTCGTTGGTGACCAGTTCGCCGATACCGGTGATCAACGTGCTGTGCGGATCCGCCACAGGACAAGCTTCCCCCATCACCCGGCGCTGGCGAGCACGGGCACGCACGGCTTCGGGCTCGAGCCGGTGTCCGTTCCGAAGATTTCATGTTGAACGGTCAGGCGACCGCGGTGAGATCACCGCGGCAGACCAGCTCGACCAGCGGCTCCAGGTCGGCGGGCAGCGTGCGGTCCCCGTGGGTGAACGGGACCAGCTCCCTGATCATCCGGTAGACGCGGGCGGTGCCCAGGCCGAGCTGGCCCGCCCCATTGAGCCCACCCAGGCCATCTGGGCCGCCGGGGAGCGCCCGCAGGTCGATGGCCTGGGCGGCGACGACGAATTCGATCGCCGCGCCCCGAGCGCAGAGCTGGACCATATCGGCCAGTCGGCGCGCCGACAGCGGCGCCATCGTGGCCCGGTCCTCGATGCCCTCGCCTGTCACCGAACTGGCCAGCTCGTAGGAAACCGGATGGGCCAGCGTGCGGGCCTCCACGGTGATCGCCTGGCCGGCCACGGCCAGTTCGGACAGCGCGTCGTCGGGCGAGCCCGCGATGGCCGCCAGGCCAGCCGGGAGCCCGGAATAGGGAGCCTGCAGCAGCTTGACCGCCCGTTCGTTGGCGCTGGTCACCACCGGGGCCAGCGCGATCCGGGCGAAGTCGAGGGCGGCGGCGAGGGGGCCAATGTCGAAGTTCCCGACCGACACGATCCGGTGCTCAGGCACGACCACGACCGGGTTGGACTGGGAGGAGTTGAGCTCGAGCTGCAAGATGGTCCCGGCGTAGGCCAGCGCGTCCCGGGCCGCGCCGTGAATGTGCGGGAGGCAGCGGAAGGTCAGCGGGTCCTGCAGGAACCTGGCCGCGCCCGGCTGCCAGAGGTAGCTGCCGGCCAGCAGATTCCGCAGCGCCTCCAGCGTGGCTCGGCCGGGTCAAGCAGGAAAGACTTGCGTTCGCCGACCCCGGTGGTGAGGCCATAAACCGGCTCGCCGCGATTAAGTACCTCTTCCACCACCGCGCGCGATTGGCGCATGGCGGCTCTCGCCTCAGGCTCCAGCGCAACGGCTTCTCCGTGCCGGGCCGCCGCGACCACCTGCGTAACAGTCAGGTTACTTCCGTTGAGCATGATCGTCATTAATTGCTCACCCATCTATAACTGAGCTAGGCTGTGCCGCTCTGGAACGTTCCGCACGAGGCGGCCCGGCATGGAGGAGGCCAGCGATGGCAACGTTCCTATTGAGACGCCTGGGGCTGATGATCCTCACTTTGTGGATCCTCAGCCTGATCGTATTCTTCGCCGGCCAGATTCTCCCTGGTGATCCCGGCCGCGCGACCCTAGGCCCGTTGGCGGCGCAAAGCGCCGTGCAGGCCCTCGACACCCAGCTCGGGGTGAACCGGCCGCTGCTCACCCGGTACCTGGACTGGATTGGCGGGCTGCTGCACGGAAATATGGGCACGTCCTACGCATACCGCTCCGCGGTCGAGCCTTTCATCCGGGCCGCGTTGTTCAATTCGATCAAGCTGGCCGCTCTCGCCTTCGTGATCGTGGTGCCGCTCGGCATCGTCGGCGGCGTGATCGCCGCGCTTTACGCGGGTCGCGGCACGGACCGTGTCATCTCGGTGACCGGGCTCTCGCTGTCCACCGTGCCCGAGTTCGTCTCCGGCATCGTGCTCATCGTGGTGTTCGGCGTCGAGCTGAAGTGGCTGCCGGTCACCGCCTCGGCGGGGGCGGGCGCCTCGCCCCTGGAGCAGCTGAAGCATCTCATTTTGCCGGCTATACCGCTCGTTTTTGTGCTCTTCGGCTACATTGCCCGTATGGCCAGGGCAGGGACCATCGAGGCGCTGAACTCCGATTACACGCGGACCGCGGTGCTGAAGGGGCTGCCCCGGACAACCGTGATCCGCCGCCACGTGCTGCGGAACTCGCTGCTGCCGACCATCACCGTGATCGCGACCCAGACCGGGTACCTGATCGGCGGGCTGGTCGTGGTGGAGACGCTCTTCAACTACCAGGGCCTCGGGAACCTGATCTACAAGGCCGCGGTGGCCCACGACTTCCCGATGCTGGAAGCCGGGGTCCTGGTCATCGGCGTGGTCTACGTGCTGGCCACGCTGGTCGCGGACCTGCTGGTAACGTTGCTCAATCCGCGGCTGCGCATCGGGGGCACGCAATGAGCGGCTACGTCTCGCAACCGGCCGAGCCGGGCGTTCCGCCGCCGACCGATCCGGTCGCCCCGATCGACCGGACCGGCGGGTATCTCGGGCCGGCCGGGCAGGCCGCGGTGACGGCCGCGAGCCGGGCCACGCCGACTAGATGGCGGCTGCTGCTGCGCAGGCCGACGTTCTTTGTCGGCGCCGGCATCTTGCTGTTCTGGGTGATCTGCGCCATCTTCGGGCACCTGATCGCGCCGTACAACCCGCTGGCCCAGAACCTGCTCTTCAATAACACTGGCCCGTCGGGGGCGCACTGGTTCGGCACCGACCCCCTTGGCCGGGACGTGCTGTCCCGGGTCATCGTCGGCGCCAGGGATATCCTGATCATCACCCCGCTGGCCACCATCCTCGGCACCATCCTCGGCACCGCCCTCGGCCTGGCCATGGGCTACCTGGGCGGCGCCTTCGACCTGGTGGTCAGCCGGGTCGTGGAGGCCATCCTCGCGCTGCCCTTCGTCATCATCGCGTTCCTGTTCGTCGTCGCCCTCGGGCCGTCCGTGGCGGGAATTACCATCATCATCGGCCTGGTCTTCACGCCCCTGATCGCGCGTACGGTCCGGGCGGCGGTGCAGGTCGAGCGCAGTCAGGACTATGTGCCCTCCGCCCGACTGCTCGGCGAGAACGCGGCCCGGGTCATGTTCGCCGAGATCCTGCCGAATGTCATGCCCGCCATCGTGGTCGAATTCACGGTCCGGCTGGGCTACGCGGTCTTCGCGGTGGCCACGCTGTCCTTCCTTGGCTTCGGCATCCAGCCGCCCACCCCGGACTGGGGCGCGGACATCGCGGCCAACTACATCGGCCTGGTGTCCGGCTTCTGGTGGCAGACGCTGTTCCCGGCGCTCGCCATCGCCTCGCTCGTGACCGCGGTCATCTTCATCGCGGACTCGATCGAACAGGTGCTCGCGGCATGAGCGAACCTGAAGGTGCCCCGGAGGCGAGCGAGAGACCGCGGATGACCACCGAACCGTCTTCGGGTCCTTCGGGGCCTGCGGGTCCGGCCCTGGCCGTGTCGCGCCTGGACATCACCTACCGGGTACGCGGCCAGGATCGCCTCGCCGTGTCTGACGTGTCGTTCTCCATCGGGCGCGGCGAGTCCTACGGGCTCGTGGGCGAGTCCGGGTCCGGCAAGTCCACGGTCGCGCTCGCGCTGGTGCGTTACCTGCCAAGCAACGGCCGGGTGAGCGCGGGGACGATCAGCATCGACGGCCGGGACCCGCTGTCGATGGGGCAGGCGCAACTCCGTGACCTGCGGGCCCGCACCGTCTCGATGGTGTACCAGGAGCCGGGGCGGGCGCTCAACCCGTCGATCCGGATCGGGGAACAGATCGCCGAGGTGTTCCGGGTCGCCGGCGAATCTCACGGCTCGGCTACGCAATCGGCGCAGGAGATGCTGCGCAAGGTCCAGATATCGGACCCGGACCGGGTCATGCGGCGGTACCCGCACGAGCTGTCCGGCGGGATGGCGCAGCGGGCGGTCATCGCGATGGCGCTGGCGATCTCGCCGTCGCTGCTGATCCTGGACGAGCCGACCACCGCGCTCGACGCGACCGTCGAGGCCGAGGTGCTCGACCTGGTCGCGGCCCTGCGCCAGGAGTTCGACACTACGGTGCTGTTCATCAGCCACAACCTGGCGGTGATCGCCAAGATGTGCGACCGGGTCGGGGTGCTCTACGCGGGCGAGCTCGTCGAGGAAGGTCCCGCCCGGCAGGTGTTCGACGATCCGCGGCACCCGTACACCGTCGGGTTGCTGCGCTGCATCCCGCGGCGCGGGCAGCGCAAGGACAGCGACCGGCTGGACACCATCCCCGGCTTCCTGCCGACGCCCGGTCACGCGATAGCCGGGTGCATCTTCGCGCCGCGGTGCGCGCTCGCGCAGGATCGCTGCCGGGAGTCAGAACCGCCGCTCATCCCGGTCGACGCCGTCCGGACCTCGCGCTGCTACTTCGCCGACCAAGCTCCCGGGCTGCCGCGCGCGACCCCCGCCTCGGTGCCCGAGCTCGCCGAAAACGAGGCCGAGGGGACCGGTGGCCCGCTGGTGGTGGTCGAGGGGCTGTCGAAGACCTTCGAGGGAAACGTCCGGGCCCTGGCCGGAGTGGACCTGTCCATCGAGCGAGGTGAGACCCTCGGGCTGGTCGGCGAGTCGGGGAGCGGCAAGACGACGCTCGCCCGCGTCCTGCTCGGGCTCATCCCGCCGGACGAGGGCTCGGTCGTCACCCTGCACGGCACGCCGCTCAGCCCGGACGTGCGCCGGCGGCCGCGGGAGATCCTGCGCGCGCTGCAGATCGTCTTCCAGAATCCGGACTCGGCGCTCAACCGGCGCCACACGGTGCGGGCGCTGATCAGCCGTCCGCTGGCCCGGCTGGCCGGGCTCTCCGGTTCGCGGCTGCGTGACCGGCTGGAAGAGCTGATCGCCTCGGTGCGGCTTGAGGACCGGCACCTGCCGCTGCGCCCGGGCCAGCTTTCCGGCGGCCTCAAGCAGCGGGTCGCGATCGCGCGTGCCTTCGGCACCGGGCCCGAGGTGGTGGTCTGCGACGAACCGACGTCGGCGCTCGACGTCTCGGTCCAGGCGGCCATCCTCAACCTGCTCGCCGACCTGCAGAAAACGGAACGGGTCACCTACCTGTTCATCTCCCACGACCTGGGCCTGGTCAGGTACCTGTCGGACCGCATCGTGGTGCTGTACCTCGGGCGGGTAATGGAGGTCGGGCCGGCCGAGACGGTCTTCGCCGGACCGCATCACCCGTACACCGAGGCACTGTTCTCGGCCGTGCCGACGCTGGACGGCCAGCGTCCGGACCGGATCAGGCTAACCGGTGATATCCCGTCCGCGGCCAACCCGCCGGGCGGCTGCGTGTTCCATACCCGATGCCCCCGCAAGCTGACCACCGGCGTCTGCGAATCGACAGAACCGCCGCTCCTCGAAGAAGAGCCGGGTCACCAGATCCGCTGTCACATCCCCATCGTTGAACTGCGAGAACTCCAGCGCAACCAATCCGCCCCATCCAGGGAGGCTCCTCAGTGACCAGGAATATCGACCACAGCCGGCTCGGGCGCTTGCGCCAGGGCCAGGGTGAGATCGCTAACCACATTATCGACGAGTTCGCCGCGGGACGACTGTCCCGCCGCGACTTCATCCGCCGCGGCACCGTGGTCGGCATCTCGGTGCCGCTGCTCGGGTCGATACTCGCGGCCTGCAGCAGCTCGTCGAGCTCACCGAGCTCGGCCAGCTCGACGAGCTCGTCTTCGTCGGCAGCTGCCGGGGCGGCCGGCGCGGTGATCAAGGCCGGCATCGTCACGCCGACCGCGGCGATCAACCCGGTGACGGTGGCCGACCAGGGCGGCCTAGACATGCTCGCGCAGACCGGCGAGTACCTGTGCCTGTCCACCCAGACCCTGACCCTGAAGCCGGTGCTGGCGACCAGCTGGTCGGCCAACTCCACCGCCGACGTCTGGACGTTCAAGATCCGCCAGGGCGTCAAGTTCCACAACGGCGCCGCGCTGACCGCCGCCGACGTCGTATACACCTACAAGCTGCAGACGAACACCAAGAACGCGTCGAACGCGCTATCCGCCTTCGCCGGGGTGCTCTCACCCTCCGGCGTGCAGCAGGTGGACGACTACACGGTCGCCTTCCACCTGGAGGCCCCGAACGGGAACTTCCCGTACCTGACTTCGTCCGACAACTACAACATGATCATCATCCCGAATAACTACGACCCGGGCAGCTGGCAGAGCTCGTTCATCGGCACCGGCCCGTTCGTGCTCAGCTCGTACACGCCCAAGGTGGGCGCCAACTTCACCCGCAACGAGTCCTACTGGGGCCCCAAGGCGCTGCCGTCGCAGACCCAGTTCACGTTCTACGACACCCCGTCCGCCTCGATCCTCGCGCTGACCGGCGGGACCATCGACGTCCTCGGGCAGTTCGCGGTGAGCGGCGGGCAGGCGCTGCTCAACGGCGGCTACAACATCATCAAGCTGAAGTCGAGCGCGCACCGCGAGCTGTCGATGCGCAACGATCAGGCCCCGTTTACCGACCCGCGGGTGCGCCAGGCGATCGCGCTCACCCTGAACCGGCCGCAGATCGTCAGCGCGCTGTTCAAGGGCTACGCCGACATCGGCAACGACAGCCCGTTCGCGCCCGTCTTCCCGTCCACCAACACCAGCGTCGCCCAGCGCACGCAGAACATCAGTCAGGCTAAGTCGCTGCTCGCCGCCGCGGGGCACAGCTCGGGATTCTCCACCCAGCTCATCACCGAGAACTTCCTCGAGATCCCCGACTACGCCCAGATCGTGGTGCAATCCGCGGCGGCCATCGGCGTAAAGATCAACCTGAAGGTCGAGAGCTCAACCGCTTACTACGGTAAGGCCACGTTCGGGAACTCCGACTGGCTGGACGCCACCATGAGCCTGGTCGACTACGGGCACCGCAGCGTGCCGAACGTGTTCCTGACCGCCCCGCTCGAGACGATCAACGCCACCACGGGCACCGGCCCGTGGAACGCCGCCCACTTCAACAACTCCCAGTACAACAAGCTGGTCGCGCAGTACATTGCGGCCATCGACCTGTCCACCCAGAAGAGCCTGGCCGGGCAGATCGAGACGCTGCTGCTGGCCCAGACGCCTATCATCTTCGGGTACTTCTACAACTACCTGACGGCTACCGCCACGAGCGTCAGCGGGGTGTACCCGACCGCGATCGGGCACCTTTTCCTGTACAACACGACGAAGAGCTAGGCTCGAGGGCAAGGCTTGCGGTGCGGTGCGCCCGGCTGGGGCGCACCGCGACAAGCATGCGCCAGCGTCGAGGGGAAGCTTGGAGGGGTCAGTCCGGATGGCGACCGAGAACCCGCCCCGGACCGAGGCGCACGATCACGGGCACCGGCACCGGGACGTGTCCGGCGGCTGGCTGCGCCCCGCCGTGTTCGGCGCCATGGACGGGCTGGTGACCAACGTGTCGCTGATCGCCGGGGTCGGTGGTGGCGGCGGGTCGGCTCACACGATCATCCTCACCGGCCTGGCGGGCCTGGCCGCGGGTGCCTGTTCGATGGCCGCCGGGGAGTACGTCTCGGTCTCCTCGCAGAACGAGCTCATCTACGCCGAGGTCAACAAGGAACGGCTCGAGCTGGAGAACAACGCCGCCGCCGAGCAGGCCGAGCTGGCGACCATGCTCAGGGCCCGCGGAGTCAGTCCTGCCACCGCACGCCAGGCCGCCGCGGAGATCTCCGCCCATCCGGAGAAGGCGCTGGCCGTGCACACCCTGGAAGAACTCGGGGTCGACTCCAGTGACCTGCCGTCTCCCCTGGTGGCGGCCGGCGCCTCCCTTGCCTCCTTCGCCGTCGGGGCCCTGATCCCGCTGTTCCCCTACCTGGTGGGACTCCAGGTGCTCGGCGCCGCGCTCGGGCTCGCCGCCGTCGCCGCGGTCCTGGGCGGGGGCATCGTGGCCCGGCTGACCGACCGGCCGTTCTGGCGGGGTGCGCTACGACAGCTGGTACTGGGAGCCGCCGCCGCCGGTGTCACCTACCTGATCGGGACCCTCGTCGGTCACGTGGGCTGAGCTTCGCCGGCGGCCGCGCCGGCCCAGGGCCAGGTTCAGGGCGATGATCACGGCCGCGGTGAGCATCGCGGTCAGGTGGCCGACCGCGGAGACATCGAGATGGCTCAGGCCGCTGAAAATGTGACCGCCGAACACCAGGATCGCGAAATCGAGCAGGGCCAGGGAGCGCGCGAGCCAGCTCCCGCAGATCACCGAGATCACGATGGCCGACACCACCACGTAGGACGGGCCGACGTCGGTGAGGTACCTGTCCGAGGCCGGGAGCTGGCCGGCGGCTACCCGGGCGGCGACGATGCCCTCGCTGACCAGTGAGCCGATCACGTGCCCGGCCACGCAGATCAGTGCCGTCCTGACGTTGCCGAGGGCACGGTTCGCGCCGAATACCGCCAGCGCGATCAGCACCGGCCAGACCACGACGTAACCGGGCGCGATGAACGCGGACGCCACCAGCGGGCCGATCGGCTCACGGGACAGGTTCGCCACGCTCGTGCTCGCCCACGCGGTGAGCGCTGACTGCCGGTGCGGGGTCAGCGAGGCGAAGACGAGGTCGATGACCACGAAGCAGATCAGGTAGCCCCAGGCGAACGCGTACCTGGTGACGAAGCCAAGGCCGCGGCGCGGCGGCCGTGGCGACGAGGACATGCCCCGAGGCTACGACGATTCCCCGCCATCCGTCATGGGGGTGCGGGTAGCGGGTTGGACAGGGCCTGTCCGGCGACGGGGACACCGCCCTGCAGGACCAGCCAGATGCGGGCCGGATCGGCGAGCAGCCGCGGGTCGGCCAGCGGATCGCCGTCGACGATGATCAGGTCGGCGAGCTTGCCCTTCGTCACGGTGCCGATGTGCTCGCCTAGGTCAAGCGCTTGCGCCGCGGTGCTGGTCGCGGCCACGAGCACCTGAGCCGGGGTCAGCCCGTGCGCCACCATCCGCTGGATCTCCAGGCCCACGGCCAGGCTCATGTCGCTGCCGAGCGCGATCTTGACGCCGGCCTGCTGCGCGGCCCGCATGCTGGCCGCGCCCTCCCGCAGGTTCCGCTCCGCCAGCTCCGCCAGCACCGGCGGCATGTCCGGATGGGCCTGCGCCGTGGCCTCGTCGATGGCCTCGCCTAGGCCGGCCATCCAGTAGTAACCCGACAACGTGGGCACCAGGACCTGGCCGGCCGCGGCCATCGCCGCCAGCAGGTCCGGCCGCCGGTGCAGGTACATGCCGTGCTCGATCGTGTCGACGCCGTGGGAGATCGCGGCCGCGCAGCCGTCCAGGCCCTCGGCGTGCGCGGCAACCCGGTAGCCCAGCCGGTGTGCTTCGTCGGTGACGGCGGCTAGTTCCGGCTCGGTGAGCTGGAGCGGCTCGGGATCCTCGAGCTCGTTGGAGCGGGCGCCCGTCGTCATCACCTTGACGAAATCGGCGCCGGCCCGGATCTGCTCCCTGACGGCCCGCCTGATGTCATCGGGGCCGTCGGCTTCGCGGTACATGTCGCCGTAGAAACGTCCGCCCGGCGCCGTCGCGGAGACAATCTTGCCGCAGGTCAGCAGCCGCGGGCCACGGAACGCGCCGTACCGCATGGCCTGCCGGGCCTGCTGCGGCAGCTGACCCTGGGAGCCGCAGACCCGGATGGTGGTGACCCCGAAGCGGAGGTAGTCGCGCAGTTCGGCCTGCAGGAAATGCGCCGCGATGCCCGGCAGCGGTTCCTCGGCGCCCTTCGCGGTGGGCGGGATGCGGCCCGAGGCGTGCGTGTGCGCGTCGGTAAGCCCCGGCATCAGCACCCGCTCGCCGACGTCCACCAGGCGGGCGCCGTCCGGGCGCCGCTCGCGGGCGTCCGCGACCCGGCGGATGATCCCGTCCTCCACCAAGATGGCCGTGCTCTCGCGCAGCGGCGCCCCGGTCCCGTCGAAAAGCCGGGCCCCGGTCAGCCAGAGCCGCCCACTGGCCGCGGCCGGCGCGGCGATCAGCGCCGGAAACCTGTGCGCCACCGGAGACCACCTCCACCATGCGTCAGGTACGCTCTCGTCGGACCGCCCGGGCGGAACTAGAGCTGCTCCGATAAGCAGTTTGTCACCCCGCCCGCGGTGATCGGGGGCTCGCCACGCTGACCGCGCGGATCGGGAGCGGCGGGCCGAGCCGGGGACGCGGACTCGGGCGGGAAGCGGGTCGCCCGGTAACGGTGGGGCTACCGGGTGGTAAGGTGCCCCGTGGTTATCTTGAACCGCCCGCTGCGAATCGCGCTGCTGTCGTACCGCAGCAAACCGCATTGCGGCGGCCAGGGGGTTTACGTACGTCACCTGAGCCGGGAACTGCACGTGCTCGGACACCACGTCGAGGTGTTCTCGGGACAGCCGTATCCGGACCTGGACCCCGGCCCGCTGCTGCGCGAGATCCCCAGCCTGGACCTGTACCGGGACGGCGACCCGTTCCGGACTCCGCACTGGAAGGAGTACCAGGGCTGGCCGGACGTGCTCGAGACCGTCATGATGTGGGGCGGCGCGTTCGCCGAGCCACTGACCTTCAGCCTGCGGGCGCTGCGCGCGCTGAGCGCGCGCGCAGCGGAATTCGACGTGGTGCACGATAACCAGGGCCTCGGCTACGGGATGCTCGGCGTGCGACGGCTCGGGCTGCCGCTGGTTACCAGCATTCATCATCCGATCAGCGTGGATAAGCGAATCGACCTGGCTTCGGTTGGCCGGCTGACCCGGCTGTCCCGGCAGCGCTGGTACGGGTTCGTGCGGATGCAGGCCAGGGTGGCGCGCCGGGTCGCCGGGGCGGGACCGCTGATCACCGTGTCGGAATCGTCCAAGCGCGACATCTGCCGGGACTTCGGAGTCCCGCCCGGCCGGGTGCACATCATCCCGCTCGGGGTGGACACCAAGGTGTTCCGCCCGCGCGAAGCCGCCCGGGTTCCCGGCCGGATCATCGCGGTGGCCAGCTCCGACTCGGCGATCAAGGGGGTGGCCACCCTGCTGCGCGCGGTGGGCAAGCTGGCCACGGACCGGGACGTGCACCTGATCATCGTCGGGATGCCCGCGCCCGCCACCGAGCGGCTGGCCGCCCAGCTATCCCTGGGCGACCGGCTCACGTTCACCCGCGGGCTGGACGACGAGGCCTTCTCCGCATTGCTGGCCAGCGCCGAAATCGCGGTCGTGCCCTCCCTGTACGAAGGGTTCTCGCTGCCCGCGGTCGAGCACATGGCGTCGGGCACCCCGCTGGTGGCCAGCCGCACCGGCGCGCTGCCCGAGGTGACGTCGGACGCCGCCGTCCTGGTCACGCCAGGAGATGACCAGGAACTCGCCGCCGTGCTGAGACGGCTCCATGACTCCCCCGCCGAGCGCGCCGCGCTCGCGGACCGGGCGCTGGACCGGGTCCGTGAGCGGTTCGCCTGGGCCGCGGTGGCCAGGGCGACCGCGGGGCAGTATCAGGACGCGATGGAACCGGCGTGCTGACCGTCGATTTCCGCAGGTTCCCGATCCGGCCCGGAGACCGCGTGCTCGACTTGGGCTGCGGCGGCGGGCGGCACGCGTTCGAGGTGTACCGGCACGGCGCGAACGTGGTCGCCTTCGACCTGGATCCGGCCGAACTCGGCCCGGTGACCGGGATGTTCGGCGCGATGCGGGAGACGGGCGAGGCAGGCCCGGCCGCGGGCGCGACGGCGATTTCCGGGGACGCCGCCGCGATGCCGTTCGGTGACGGCAGGTTCGACCGGGTGATCGCGGCCGAGGTGCTGGAACATATCCTCGACGACCAGCGGGCGATCAACGAACTGGCGCGCGTGCTGCGGCCGGGCGGGCTGGCGGCGATCACGGTGCCCAGCTGGCTCCCGGAACGGATCTGCTGGGCCCTGTCCACGGAGTATCACGAGGTCCCCGGGGGGCATGTGCGGATCTATACGCGGGTCGAGCTGGAAGCCAAGCTGGCCCGGGCCGGGCTGGACGTCAGATGGCATCATCACGCCCACGGACTGCACTCGCCGTACTGGTGGCTCAAATGCGCGGTCGGCGTGCACGACGACAAGCACCCGCTGGCGAGCGCCTATCACCGCGTGCTGGTCTGGGACATGATGCGTAAGCCGACCGTCACCCGGCGGGCTGAACAGGTGCTTAACCCTCTGATCGGGAAAAGCCTGGTGGTCTACGCAGTCAAGCCCCGGACCCAGAGGGTCCGGATATCCCCCCCGCCGGGGGGCCAGGGGGGTATGGGGGGGCGGGTAGCCCCCCCATGAGCAGGGGGGGTCTGGGGGGGATCGTTCCCCCCGAGAAGATACGCCTCACCGCGGAGTCCATCGCGCAGATGCAAGAGCCCTCCGGGGCGATCCCGTGGCCGGACGGGCATGTCGACGCCTGGGATCACGTCGAATGCGCGATGGCGCTGAGCGCCTGCGGACTGCGCGAGCCCGCCCGCCGGGCCTACCGGTGGCTGCGGGAAACTCAGCGGGCTGACGGGTCCTGGCCCCGGTCCGTCACCGGCGGCGCGGTGACGGACGCGGCGGCCGAGAGCCATCATGCCGGGTACATCGCGGTCGGCGCGTGGCACGAGTACCTGGTGACCGGCGACGAACGGCACGGCCTGACCATGTGGCCGGCTGTCCGCCGCGCGGTGGAATGGGTGCTCGGGCTGCGCGGGCCACGGGGCGAGATCAGCTGGGAGCGCGACGCCGCCGGTCAGGCGGGAAGCTTCGCGCTGCTGTCCGGCTGCTCGAGCATCCACCAAAGCCTGCGCTGCGCGATCGCGCTGGCCAAGCTGGCCGATGACCCCAGGCCCGACTGGGAACTCGCGGCGGACCAGCTGGCACACCTGGTCGCCGCTCACCCGGAGGCGTTTGCGGACAGGAGCCGGTTCGCGATGGACTGGTACTACCCGGTACTCGGCGGTGCGGTGGGCGGCACCGCGGCGGCCGCGCGGCTCGCCTCGGGCTGGCACCGGTTCGTGGTCCCGGGCCTCGGCGTCCGGTGTGTCAGCGACCAGCCCTGGGTCACCGGCGCCGAGACCTGCGAGCTCGTGATCGCCCTGGACGCCTGCGGGATGCGCGCCGAGGCGCTTGAGGTGTTCGCGGACGCCCAGCACCTGCGCCATCCGGACGGCTCCTACTGGACCGGCTGGCAGTTCGTCAACTCCGAGCCGTTCCCGCGGGAACGGTCCAGCTGGACCGCGGCCGCAGTGGTGTTGGCGGCGGACGCGCTGACCGGCTTCAGCCGCGGCGCCGGGATCTTCCGGGACGCCGCGGGAGCCCAGACGGCGCCCAAGGCCTGCGGCTGCGACTGGCGCTCAGGCCGTGGTTAAGCGGCCTCGGGCCGCGGTGCACAAGCACGGCCTCGCGCCCGATCGCACGAGTAACTTGCTGGCCCGGCCGCCCCACCGGTCACTCGGGCGAAGTCGGCCCTGGCCGGGATCGGCTCAAATGATCTATCCATCCGCCCAGCGGACTGCGATTAGCGGTCAGCACAGCCGACCCTCTGTCCGCAATATGCGGACATTCGCGACAAATAACACCCGGATCCTCCGCTTATCGCGGAAGATTTGCGCTTCATGGAAAGTTTTGTGGACTCCAGTACCCAAAATCATCCACGGAGCCACAATCATCCACGAAAAATAGGTGCTGAGCATTGGAATGCGTGACACCTGGGACAGAAGTAACCCCTGGAACACACGGGACATCAAGGAGCAGGCGAACGCCACCCGCGTGCGCTCTTGCGCGGACATCGCGAACGTTACTGGCGCGTCCCCGGCGCGGCCGCCTGGGTTCCACGGGGGCTGGTCAGCCGATGCCGTGACCGGTCCGCTCGAGCAGGCGGAGGGAGCCTGCGGCACGGACTTCGGTGAAGGCGCCTGAGGCCAGCGCCCGCTGGTAGATCAGGTACGGGGGGCGGCCGCCGTCGGCCGGGTCGGGGAACACGTCGTGGATGGCGAGTACGCCGCCGGGCGCCACCCACGGGGCCCAGCCCTGATAGTCCATCATCGCCGCCTGCTCGGTGTGGCCGCCGTCGATGAAGACCATGCCGAGCGGCGTGCGCCAGAGCCTGGCGACATCGGCGGACCGGCCCACGACGACCACCACGTGATCTTCGAGTCCGGCCGCAGCGAGCGTGGCCCGCAGCGTGGGCAGCGTATCCAGGCGGCCGGTCCGCGGGTCGACCAAACGCGGATCGTGGTACTCCCAGCCGGGCTGGTGCTCTTCCGAGCCGCGGTGGTGGTCGACGGTCACGACCAGCTGGCCGGCCGTCCTGGCCGCCGCGGCCAGGTAGATGGTGGACTTGCCGCAATAGCTGCCGATCTCCAGGACCGGGCCGCGGCCGGAGTAAGCCGCGGCCGCGTCGAACAGGGCCTGCCCCTCGGCGGCGGGCATGAAACCCGGGGCCGATTCGGCCGCGCGCAGCAGCTCGGCATCCATCGGCACGGGGGTGGGCGGCACGGGGGCGGCCGCGCCGGGGGTGGCCGGGCCGGGGTTCGTCAGGTCGGTGTCCATTTGCTCCCGCGTATCAGGATTCCAGGTAGGCCAGCACGGCCAGGACGCGCCGGTTGTCGTCGTCGGAGAGGGTCAGGTCCAGCTTGGCGAAGATACCCGCCGCGTGCTTGCTGACCGCTTTTTCCGTGATAAAAAGCCGCTGGGCGATCGCCGCATTGGAGCGGCCCTCCGCCATCAGCGCGAGCACGTCGTGCTCGCGGGGCGTCAGGCGGGTCACCGGCTCGGTGCGGGAGTGCCGCACCATCAGCTTCTGCACGACTTCGGGATCGAGCACCGTGCCGCCGGCCGCGACGCTGCGGATCGCCGTGGTGAACGCATCGTCGTTGAACACGCGGTCCTTGAGCAGGTAACCGACCCCGCCGGCCTGGTCGGCCAGCAGTTCGCGGGCATACAGCCGCTCGACGTACTGGGACAGCACCAGCACCGGCAGGCCCGGCACCTGGCGGCGGGCCTGCAGCGCCGCGCGAAGCCCGTCGTCAGTGTGCGTCGGCGGCAGCCTGACGTCGACGATCCCCACGTCCGGGCGCTTATCGACCAGAGCCCGAAGCAGCTCAGGGGCGCTGGCCACCGCCGCCACGACCTCGAAACCGTGCGCGGTGAGCAGCCTGACCAGGCCCTCCCTCAGTAGGAAGAGATCTTCGGCGATGACAACGCGCACGGTACCTCGATGACGAGAATGGTCGGCCCGCCCGGCGGGCTGCTCACCGCCAGGATGCCATCAAACGTCGCCAGCCGACGTTCCACCCCGGCGAGCCCGGTGCCCAGGGCCGGGTCGGCACCGCCGGAGCCGTCGTCGGTGACTTGCGCGCGCAGGAGCCCTGAGGAGTAGCTGAGCTGGATGCGCACGGCCCGGGCGCAGGCGTGCTTGGTCGCGTTGGCCAGCGCCTCGGCCACCGAGAAGTAGACGGCCGAGGCAACCGGCAGCTCGACCCCGCCGGGCAGGTCGAGGTCGAGCTCGACGGGCAGCGGGGTGTCCAGCGCCAGGGCGCGGATGGCGTCGGCCAGGCCGCGGTCGGCCAGTACCGGCGGGTAGATGCCGCGCACCAGGTCGCGCAGCTCCGTCAGGGCTAGGGAGGAGGACTCCTTCGCCTCGGCCACGAGCGCGAGCGCCGCCTCGGGGCTGGTCGGGAACAGCCGTTCGGCGGCCTGCAGGCTCATACCGAGCGCGACGAGACGGGCCTGCGCGCCGTCGTGCAGGTCGCGCTCGATGCGGCGCAGCTCGGCGGCCGCGGTGTCCACGGCGTCATGGCGGGTCTGGGTCAGGGTCTGCACCCGCTGGGTCAGCTGCCGGGCCCGGGCCGCGAGCTCGGGGTCGGGCAAGTCGGTCAGGTGATGGCGCATCACCCGGGGCGCCAGCCACAGGCCCGCGGCCAGCAGGATGGAGCCTTCCAGCGCGTCGCTCCAGAGCGGGGCGGGCACCGGGCTGTTGTGCAGGTCGGAGAAGCCGTACGCGAACCCGGGCACCGCGGGCCAGAACACCGTGATCAGCCACCCGTAGGCGCCGAGGACCAGCAGGCCCGCCGCGGCCAGCGTGGCGGCCCAGACCCGCGACCTGAAGATCAGCACCAGCGCGCCCGCGAGCAAGGTCAGGTCCATGAGGGCCACGTCGAGGCCGTTGACCGCCTGCCAGCCGAACCAGTCGCCCGGCCCCAGCAGCTGGATGCTCAGCCCGACGACCGGGATCAGGAGCAGGGCCTGGACGCCGGAGATCCCGCGGCGACCGCTGTGCAGCCACCGCGCGGTCATCGCCCGGACCAGCCCGGCGCCCGGGGAGTCAAGCCGCAGCAGCAGCCACAGGCCGGTCACGAACAACAGCGCGGCCTCGGCCAGCACCAGCTCGGTGGCCCCACGGGATACCGCGTGCACGAACAGGTACTGGACCTGGCTGGTGTTCCCGTCGTTGTACGTGCTGGCTAGATGGACCCCGAACACGGCCAGCCCGAGCACCCCGTAGGGCACCAGCTTGGCCGCCAGCTCCGGGGCGAAGACGATGGCCAGGGCCGCGAGGCCAAGCTCGCCCGGGACAAGTCCGTGCGCACCGCCGGCCATCACGGCGGCGGCCATCGCGACGGGCAGCAGCAGCAGACCCCAGCCGCGGTCCCGGACGCGCCCCCGCAGGTCATCCGGACGCGGGACCCGCCGTGCCTCCCGCAGCAGGGCGAACGCGAAGCACCCGATCGTCAGCAGTAGCGCAACCGCGAAAAGCATGACCGCCAGCTCCTTCCCCTCACCCCGTCTTAGTCCCATCCTGATCCCCGGGCCAGGGCGCCGCCATGGGCCTGCACCCCGAATCGGGGTAGTGCTGAGCCCACCATCGCGCCTCGCCCCCGGGGGGCAGGCGGGCGGGCGCGGGGTATCAGCCCGCGCCGTTCCGGGTTAAAATCGGGGCTGAACGGCGCGGCTATCAGCCCTAGGTCAGCCGCCAGAGCCGGTGGAGCGCCTCGGTCAGCACCTCGGGGCGCTTGCAGAAGGCGAACCGGACCAGGGTGCGGGCCGCGGCCTTGTCGTCGTAGAAGACGGCCGAGGGGATGGCCACGACGCCGACGCGTTCGGGCAGGGTGCGGCAGAACTCCACGCCGTCCCGCTCACCGCGGCCGGCGATGTCCGCGGTGACGAAGTAGGTGCCTTGCGGCGGGTACACGGTGAAGCCGAGGGCGGCCAGGCCGGGCACGAACAGGTCCCGTCTGGCCTTCAGGTCCGCGGCCAGGGCGGCGTAATACTCGTCGGGCAGGGCGAGCGCCTCGGCCACCGCGTACTGGAACGGGCCGCCGCTCACGTACGTCATGAACTGCTTAGTCGTCTTCACCGCGGTCACCAGCTCCGGAGTCGCCGTGACCCAGCCGATTTTCCAGCCGGTGAACGAGAACGTCTTGCCCGCCGAGCCGATCGTCACGGTCCGCTCGCGCATCCCGGGGAACGAGGCGATCGGGACGTGCTCGCCATCGAACACCAGGTGCTCGTAGACCTCGTCGGAGACCACGAGCAGATCGCGGTCGACGGCGAGGCTGGCGATGGCGGCCAGCTCGTCCCGGGTGAACACCGAGCCAGTCGGGTTGTGCGGGGTGTTGAGGAGGATGAGCCTGGTGCGCTCGGTGATGGCACTGGCTAGTTGCTCTAGATCCGGGCGGAAGTCCGGCGGGCGCAGGGTGACCGGGACCCGGACGCCGCCCGCCATGGCGATGTTCGCGGCGTAGGAGTCGTAGTAGGGCTCGAACGCGATCACCTCGTCGCCCGGCTCGACGAGCGCGAGCAGCGCGGCGGCCACCGCCTCGGTGGCGCCCGCGGTGACCAGGACCTCGTCGGCCGGGTCGTAGCGCAGGCCGTAGAAGCGGGCGGCGTGATCGGCGATCGCCTGGCGCAGTTCGGGAATGCCCGGGCCGGGCGGATACTGGTTACCGCGGCCAGCCAGGATGGCATCCGCCGCGATCTGGGCGATCTTGACCGGACCGTCGGTGTCGGGGAAGCCCTGGCCCAGGTTGATCGACCCGGTCGCGACCGCGCGCGCGGACATCTCGGCGAAGATCGTCGTCCCGAGGCCCGCCAGGCGGCGGGACAGAAGAGGTCTGCTCACCGGACCATGAGATCATGCCGCTGCCGGTTAGGCTGCATGTATGCGCGTTGCTTTGTGCCAGATCCCGGTCAGCTCACGGCCGGCCGTCAACCTTAAGCGGGTCCGGCTCGCCCTCGCGCAGGCCGCCGACTCTGGTGCCGACCTCGCGGTGTTCCCGGAGGCGACCCAGATCAGGTTCGGCTCGGACCTGCGCGCCGCCGCCGAGCCGCTGGACGGCCCGTTCTGCTCCGGCCTCGCCGAGGCGGCGAAGCAGACCGGGGTCGCGCTCGTCGCCGGGGTCTTCGAGCCCGGCCCAGACGGCCGGGTCTACAACACCGCCGTCGGCTACGACGGGACCGGGGAACTGGTCGCCTCGTACCGCAAACTGCACCTGTTCGACGCGTACGGGCAGCGGGAATCCGACCTGGTCGCGCCGGGGGCCGCCCCGGTCCTCTGCACGCTGGCCGGGGTGCGCACCGGGCTGGAGATCTGCTACGACGTGCGGTTCGGCGAGCTCTCGCGGGCGCTGGCGGCGGGCGGCGCCTCGCTGATCGTGCTGCCCGCCGCCTGGGCGGCGGGGCTGTTCAAGGAGGACCACTGGGTCACGCTGGTGCGCGCGCGCGCCATCGAGAACACCGTGTGGGTCGCCGCCGTCGGACAGGTGCCCGACCCGGACGAGCCGTTCACCCGGGCCGCGACCGGGGTCGGGCGCAGCATGCTGGTCGACCCGCTCGGAGTGGTCAGGGCCGACCTCGGGCCGGGACCCGGGGTCGCGGTCGCCGAGGTCGACACCGACCTGATCGGGACCGTCCGGGCCAGCTTGCCGAGCCTTGACAATCGCCGGGACGACGTCTTCGGCAAACCCGTCGTCGTGCCCGGGGGCTAAGAGGCCGGGCGGACCGGGGACCGGGGACCGGGGACCGGGACCGGGAACCGGGCTTAGCGGACCGGGGCCTGCCAGAAGACGGGTTCCTCCCCGGACGGCGAGGCGGTGAAGCCGACGCCGGTCAGCGTGCTGCCCGACAGGGCCAGGCCGGTGATCGCCTGGATGCCGGGACCGGTCAGGCCCTGCCCGGCCGGCGTGGCCGCCGTCCAGGCCGAGCCGTTCGCCGACGTCCACACCACCACGTCCTGGTGGCCAGGGGTGCTGCCGAACATCCCGGTCGCGGTGAAGCCGCCGCCGGCCGCGGCCAGCGCCGTGACCGAGGGTCTGGGGTCCAGCCCCGCGGGTACCGGCAGCGCGGCTTCGGTCCAGCTGGCGCCGCCATCTGACGAGTTCGCCGCGAACGGCAGCCGCTGGCCCGCCGTGGTGACCGCGGTACCCACGGCCACCACGGTCCGGCCGCTGCTGGCGACGTGCTGCAACACGGCGCTGGTCGATCCGATCGGAACGGGCAGGTCGGCCTGGCGCCAGGTCCGGCCGTCCGGTGAGATCCAGGCCGAGGCCTGGTTGCCGTCCGAGCCGACCGCCACGAAACCTCCGGAGCGGGCCGCCACGGCCAGCATCTGCTTGCTGGCGCCCGACCCCGCGGCCCCTTCGAGGGCGCCCGCGGCCGCGTCTGTCGCCCGCTCCCAGTCGGTCAGGCCCGCGGACCACCAGGCCGCCGCGATGGTGCGGTCCGAGCTGGCCTGAGGGTCCCGGCCGGTCCCGGCCGACGTGACCTGCTGGTAACCGACGATGACATAGCCACCGGAGCCGGCCGCAGCCTGCTCGGCGACCAGTCCTGGCCCGCCGAACGCGGCCTCGCCGTCGGTGGCTAGCCAGCTACGGCCATCAGCCGAGGAAAGGACGACCGGATGCTGGGCGGCGCCCGAGATGACGCCGCCGACCGCGAGCCACCCGGCGGGGCCGTGCGTCACGCCGGTCAGCTGCTGCACGCCGGGCCGGTCGAAGACCGCCTGGGCGGCGCCGGTGCCGGGGGTCCATGAGCTGCCGCCGTCGGCGGACATCCAGGCGGCCGGGTAGCCGTTGGCGCTGCCCACCGCGACCTGGGTGCCATTGTCCGCCGCGATGCCGTTGACGGCGAGCTGGGGGTCGAAGGCGCCGGGGATATTCGCCACATCGACCTGGCGGGCGGGGGCGCCAGGGGTCACCATGGTGATGGCAGGCTGGCGGCTCTGCGGGCCGGCTCTCGTCGCGGTGACCACGGCGCTGCCGCCCGCCATGGCCACACCCGACACCGATTCGGCGGCGGCGGCGCCGAAGGTCTGGGTCTGCCGCCAGGAAACGCCGTTCGCGGAGACGAAGGCGATCAGGGTCCGGCCCGCCTGCCCGGTGACCACGGCACCGGAAGGACCGCCGTCCGCCAGGCCGGCGACCAGGCCCGCGGGCGTAGTCAGCGTGGCCTCGAACGTCCAGGCCGTGCCGTTCGGTGAACCGTAGACGTCCAGGCCAGGCCGCGTGCCCGCGGTCGGCAGCAGCAGCACGAACCCGCCCTGGACCGCGGCCGCGCCGACGATCTGGGGCTGCGCGCCGTGGCCGGGCGGCGGCACATCGAGCGAGACGGCAGCCATCCAGGTCGAGCCGCCGTCGCGGCTCAGCCAGGCACCGCTGGCCTGGCTGGTCACCGTGCGGACGGCCTTGGCCCGGCCGGTGCCGACGACCTTGGTCGTGGTCGTGGTCACGTCACCGGCGATCAGGATCAGGCTGCCTTCCGCGGCCGCGTACCTGATGCTCAGGACGCGGCCGGTGCCCGAGGGGAGCCGCAGCTGACTCGCGTCGAGCCGCTGCCAGCTGATCCCATCGGCGGAAAGGAAGACGACCGGGCTGGATTTCGCCTGGTCACCACCGGGGACGTTGGCGCCGACGGCGATGAAGCCGGTTGCCGTCCGGCGCAGCACGCTGATCTGGTCGCCGGGCCGCAACGGCATCCCGGCCGACGGCGTCAGCGTCCAGGTCTGGCCGTCGGAGCTGGTCCAGATCGAGCCGGGGCCGACAGCGATCCACTCGCCCTGGCCGCCGGCTACGAAGCGGGCCGCGTGGCCGGGCGGAGGCTCTCCCCCGTCCGGGGTTCGCACCGATCCCATGGCCCAGGAACGCCCGTCGTTGCGCGATACGAAGAACTGAGCCCGGCCGATGCGCGCCCCGCTCTGCGACCCGACCGCCACGATTTCGGTTCCCTCACTGGCCACCTGGCCCAGGCTCTGGTTGATGCCCCGGCCGCTTTCCGCGGCCGTGAAGTCCTCGCCCGCCAGGGTCGCTGGCGGAAACCCCAGAGCGGTCGCGGGCGCCACCGGGCTCGTGTTTCCGCTGTTCGCGTCCACGATGACCACCACGGCCACGCCGAAGACGATCATGGCGAGGATCGGGACCGCCGCCCTCGTCACCCAGCCGTGGAAGTGCAGCTCGGATAGGAATTGCCTGGACCAGGTGCGTTTGGCTGGCTGGGGCAGCAACGAGCGCAGCAGCCTCGTCCACTCGGCTCCGGCTGCCCCGGGGTCCCTCGGTTCTCTGCGGTCCCTCGGTTCTCTGGGGCCCCTCGGGCCCCTGGGGTCCCGGGGGTCGCTGGGGTCGCTGGGGTCCCGGGGGTCCCGGGGGTCGCTGGGGTCCCGGGGGTCGCGGGGGTCGCTGGGGTCGAACTCGAAGCCGGGCATAGCGGGCTCGCCGTCATCGGGCCACGCCCGCGGCGGCCCGGACGGCGGCTGGCCCACCGTCGCGGTGTACTTGAAGCGCCTCGGCCCGACGCCCGCCTCGCCGCGCCGCGCCTGAGGCCGCGTGCTCGGCCGGCGTTCCGGTCCGGCCGGGCGTCCGGCCGGGCGTCCGGCCGGACCCGGCTCGCCCGGGCCAACCGGCCTGTTCTCCCGGACTGGCGAACTGCTTTCCCGGACTAGCGAGCTGCTTTCCCGGCCTGACGAACTACTTTCCCGGCCTGGTGGCGAGCGCCGGCCCTCGAATTCGTACCCAGGGACGCTGCCCGCCTCGCCGGGTGCCGGGGGAAGCCCGAGCGGGAACCGCGATGCCGCGGGCTGCGATCGCCGGGGACGCGGGGGGCCTAGCGGACCCCACGCATCGTCAGCTTCGGGATTACCGGCCGGATCCCTTGTCACCTGTGCCTTGCCGTCTTCTCCAGTGCAGAAAGAGTTACATAACCCCAGATAGCCCACATGTCATTCTGCGCCGATCGTACCGGCCGGCACCCTCGCGTGACCGGGACTTCGCACACGCGGTTGCCGGGAGCGGGCGCAAGCGGGGGGGAGTGACCCAGGCCACAGGCGCCAGGCGGAGTGCCATGAAGGCTCCAAGGTCTTGTCCTGAATGGTGGCGGGTAGCCTGGACAGGACAGGCCAAAGTATCGATACATATCTTCGGAAGAGGGTTTCAGGGGACGATGTCCGCCGTGTCTTCTGGGTCATCGCAGGGTAGCGCGGAGGTCCGCGAGCCCGAAGCGTCACAAGGATCTGGGTCAAGCCACCAGTCAGCCAGCGCGCACTACCAGGGAGCCGGACACGACCCCGGCGCGAACCAGGCGGACTTCGGCGCTAACGAATGGCTCGTGGAAGAGCTCTATCAGCGGTACCTGGCTGACCCCGGTTCCGTCGACCGGGCCTGGTGGAGCTTCTTCGCCGACTATCAGCCGGCGCTGGGCAACGGAACCGGCCCCCAGCCGGTCATCAAGGCCCCCGCGGGCGCGGGGACGGCCGCGAGCAGGGCGGCTGGACCGGGGACCGTTCAGCCCCAGCAGGCCCCGCCGTCGGCACCCGGGCCGCACGACGCCCAGGCCACTCAGGCGCGGCAAGCCGGTCAGGCTCCCCGGACCGGGCCAGCCCCGCAGGCTCCTCAGGCCACTGCGCCCGCTCCCCCGAGTACGGCCCCGCCGACTCCCCCGAGCCCAGCTCAGCCGACTCCCCCAAGCCCAGCTCTATCCTCTCCCCCGAGCCCACCCGAGGGGACCGAGGTCAGCAGGCTGCGCGGCGCCGCGGCCCGGACCGTCACCAACATGACGGCCAGCCTCGGAGTGCCCACGGCCACCAGCGTCCGCGCGGTGCCGGCCAAGCTGCTGGTGGACAACAGGATCGTCATCAACAACCACCTGCGCCGCGGGCGGGGCGGCAAGGTGTCGTTCACGCACCTGATCGCCTATGCGGTGCTGGCGGCCCTGGACGCCATGCCGGAGATGAACGACGCCTACACCGAGGAAAACGGCAAGCCCGCGATCGCGAAGCCCGATCACGTCAACCTGGGCCTGGCGATCGACGTCCACAGCGCCGACGGCGGCAGGCAGCTGCTGGTGCCGAACATCAAGGCCGCAGAAGAGATGGATTTCCGCCAGCTCTGGACGGCGTACGAGGACGTCGTGCGCCGGGCGCGCTCGGGCAAGCTCGCGGTCAGCGACTTCACCGGCACTACGGTGACGATCACCAACCCGGGCACGATCGGCACCGTTCATTCGGTGCCCAGGCTGATGCCCGGCCAGGGCTGCATCATCGGCATCGGGGCCATGGAGTACCCGGCCGCTTACCAGGGAGCCTCCGAGGAAACCCTGGCCAGGCTGGCGATCAGCAAGTCGGTCACGCTCACCTCCACCTACGACCACCGGATCATCCAGGGCGCGCAGTCCGGGGAGTTCCTGCACAAGATCCACGAGCTGCTGCTCGGCGCGGACGGCTTCTACGACGACATCTTCGAGGCGCTGCGCATCCCGTACGAGCCGGTGCGCTGGGTCAAGGACTTTCCCTCGGGGCACGAGGACGACGTGGCCAGGTCGGCCCGGGTGCAGGAGCTGATCCACGCCTACCGGGTGCGCGGCCACCTGATGGCCGACACCAACCCGCTCGACGTCAGCCAGCACAAGCATCCCGACCTGGACATCAACCTGCACGGGCTGACGCTGTGGGACCTGGAGCGCGACTTCCCCACCGGCGGCTTCGGCGGCAAGAACCGGATGAAGCTGCGGGACGTCCTCGGCGTGCTGCGTGACTCCTACTGCCGCACGGTCGGCACCGAGTACATGCACATCCAGGACCCGGAAGAACGCCACTGGCTCCAGGACCGGATCGAGGTCCCGCACGCCCGGGCCGAACACGACGAGCAGATCCGCATCCTGTCCCGGCTCAACGTGGCCGAGGCGTTCGAGATGTTCCTGCAGACCAAGTTCGTCGGCCAGCGCAGGTTCTCCCTCGAAGGCGCCGAGTCCCTCATCCCGCTGGTAGACGCGGTGCTGGCCGAGGCGGCCCAGGCGGGCCTGGACGAGGCCGTCATCGGCATGGCCCACCGCGGCCGGCTGAACGTGCTGGCCAACATCGTCGGCAAGTCCTACGCGCAAATCTTCAAGGAGTTCGAGGGCAACCTGGATCCGAGCAGCGCGCAGGGTTCCGGCGACGTCAAATACCACCTCGGCGCGGAGGGAACCTTCCGCGCCGCGGACGGCCGCGAGATCAAGACCTCGCTGGTGGCCAACCCGAGCCACCTGGAAGCGGTCGATCCGGTCATGGAGGGCGTGGTCCGGGCCAAGCAGGACGTCATCGACAAGGGCGAGCCCGGCTTCACCGTGCTGCCGGTGCTCATCCACGGCGACGCCGCGTTCGCCGGGCAGGGCGTGGTCGCCGAGACGCTGAACCTGTCGCTGCTGCGCGGGTACCGGACCGGCGGCACCGTGCACGTCATCGTGAACAACCAGGTCGGCTTCACCACCGCCCCGCAGTACTCGCGGTCCAGCGTGTACGCGACCGACGTGGCCCGGATGATCCAGGCGCCGATCTTCCACGTCAACGGGGATGACCCCGAGGCCGTGGTGCGGATCGCGCGGATGGCCTTCGCCTACCGGCAGACGTTCAAGAAAGACGTGGTCATCGACATGGTGTGCTACCGCAAGCGCGGGCACAACGAGACCGACAACCCGTCATTCACCCAGCCGCTCATGTACGACCTGGTCGAGGCCAAGCGCTCGACCAGGAAGGTGTACACCGAGTCGCTGATCGCCCGCGGCGACATCACCATGGAGGAGGCCGAGGCGGCGCTGCGCGACTACCAGCAGCAGCTCGAGCGGGTCTTCACCGAGACCAGGGACGCGGCCAAACTCCCGGTCGAACCCGGCACGGTGCTCAAGCCTGAGCCGGAAGGCCGCCCGGTCAACCACGAGGCGGTGCCGACCGCGGTGACCGCCGAGGTGGTCAAGCGGATTATCGACACCCAGGTCAACCTGCCGAGCGACTTCACCCCGCACCCGCGGCTGAAGCCGCTGCTCGACAAGCGGGCCGCCATGCGCGAAGAGGACGCCATCGACTGGGCGACCGGCGAACTGCTGGCGTTCGGCGCGCTGGTCCTGGACGGCCACCCGGTGCGGCTGGTCGGCCAGGACAGCCGGCGCGGCACGTTCGGGCAGCGGCACGCGGTACTCGTGGACCGGCACACCGGTGCGGAGTACACGCCGCTGAAGCAGCTCGATTCCGGCGCCGCGAAGTTCTTCGTGCACGACTCGCTGCTGTCCGAGTTCGCCGCGATGGGCTTCGAATACGGCTACTCCGTCGCCCGCCCCGACGCCCTGGTCTGCTGGGAAGCCCAGTTCGGCGACTTCCTGAACGGCGCGCAGACGATCATCGACGAGTTCATCAGCTCCGGTGAGCAGAAGTGGGGTCAGCGTTCCGGTGTCGTGCTGCTGCTGCCGCACGGGTACGACGGGCAGGGACCCGACCATTCCTCCGCACGAGTCGAGCGGTTCCTCTCGCTGTGCGCGCAGGACAACATGACCGTGGCCATGCCGACCACGCCGGGCAACTACTTCCACCTGCTTCGCTGGCAGGGCCTGTCCGGCCGGCACAAGCCGCTCATCGTGTTCACCCCGAAGTCGATGCTCCGGCTGAAGGCGGCCACCTCGGCCGTCAGCGACTTCACCACCGGGTCGTTCCAGCCCCTGATCGGATCGTCGGCGGGCTTGGCGGATTCTCGGGATTCTGAGGATTCTGGGGGTTCTCGGGACGGTGCTGACGCCGACGTCCGCCGGGTAGTGCTGTGCACGGGCAAGATCTACTACGATCTGGCCGCGCGCCGTCGGGCGGTCCAGGACGAATCGGGTCGCGGCGGCGAAACGGCCATCGCCCGGGTCGAGCGCCTGTACCCGCTGCCGGTCTCGGAGCTACGCACCGAACTGGCCCGTTATCCGAACGCTGAATCGATCACCTGGGTGCAGGAGGAGCCGGCCAACATGGGGGCGTGGCCCACCATGGCGCTGAAGCTCCCGCGGGTGCTCGGCCGCGAGATCGGCGTGATCTCGCTGCCGGTGAGCTCCGCGCCCGCGGCTGGCTCCGCGGCCAAGCACGCCAGCACGCACCGGGAGATCATCGAGACCGCGATCCCTTCGGCCTGATGTACTTCACCGACCGCGGCATCGAGGAACTCGAGGAGCGACGCGGCGACGAGCAGGTGGGCGTGGCCTGGCTCGCCGAGCGGCTCCGCGATTTCGTGAACCTCAACCCCGATTTCGACGTCGCCGTCGACCGGCTGGCCACCTGGCTAGCCCGGCTCGACGACGACGAAGACCTCTAAACCTTTTCCCGAACGGCGCGTGGCCCCAGCGCCAACCACCGTGACCCGTGATACGTGGGGGACGCGCTCCGCCCCTGCCCCCGCCTCCGGATGGGCGTTTTCCATGACCGCGAAGGCTTCACAGTCTGCCCAGACTGGGAAGCCTTCGCGATCACGCCGGAGCCGCGCGGAGGCGGCGGAGTAGAGGAGTGGCGGGGAGGCGGGGGTTTTGACGTTTGGGCGTGGCGCGCGGTCGCGATATGTCTTGACTTTGGAGGGATGAGATATATCGTTTAGGTGTGACGGGCGACCAGATGGGAAGGACGGGCGGGATGACGCAGTGGACCATTGAGGCTCCCACGAGCCTGGACTTTGACGATGTGAGCGGGCTCCGGGTCAGGCTCATCGCCGGGTCGGTGGCCGTACTCGCCACGGACGGAAAGCCCTCGCTGGACGTGGCGGACGTCTCTGGCGAACCACTTCACGTGACCTACGAGGACGGCCTGCTGACCATCAGCCACGAGAACCTCACCTGGGAGGGACTGCTGAAGTGGCTGCGACCAAGTCGGCATTCAGCCACGGTGACCGTTACCGTACCCCGGAAATGCAAGACGCAGGTCGGCGTGGTCAGCGCGACCGCGGTGATGTCGGGCATCAGCGCGAGGGCATCGCTCAAGAGTGTCTCCGGCGGAATCACGCTGGATGGAGTGACCGGCGACGTCGACGCTAACACCGTGTCCGGGGCGCTTGAGGCGCAGGGGATCAACGGCAAGCTCAACTTCAACACCCTGTCCGGCGACCTGACGCTGGCCGATGGCTGGCTGGAACGGCTGGACGCGAACGGGGTAAGCGGTGACGTGACCGCGGACATCGACCTCGACCCGCTGGGCGGCATGCAGGTCACCACGGTGTCGGGCGAAGTGACGCTCAGGCTCCCGGCCGAGGCCGACGCCCAGGTGAACCTGCACTCGCTGTCGGGCGACGTACGCAGCGACTTCACGGAGCTGAGAAGATCATCTGCAACGGCGTCCCGTGGCGTTAGCGGTAGCCTCGGGGCCGGTTCGGGGCACGTTTCCGTGACCACCATGTCGGGCCGGGTCATCCTGCTCAGGCGCGGCGAGCGCGGAACGGTGCCACCCGACGAACGGCCTGATAATAAGAATGAGATGGAAGGCGAAACCAGTTGAGTCCGGTATTCCGCCACGGCAGCCTCCGGCTGTACCTGCTCAGGCTGCTCGATGAGGAGCCTAGGCACGGCTACGAGGTCATCCGGCTGCTGCGCGACCGGTTCATGGGCGTGTACTCGCCCTCACCAGGCACGATCTATCCCCGGCTGGCCCGGCTCGAGGAAGAAGGCCTGGTCACTCACGACGAGGTAGACGGCCGTAAGGTCTACCGGATCACCGAGGCCGGTCGCGAGGAGCTCCGCAGCCGGAGCGACGAGCTCGACGAGCTCGAGGAAGAACTGTCCGCCTCGGTCAGCGACATCGTCCGCGAGGTCAGGGAGGACGTCCGGCATACCGTACGCAGTCTCCGCGAGGAACTCACGTTTGCGGCCCGTGAGTCCCGCCGGGCGAGCAAGGACGCGGCCGCCGACGCCCACGACCAGGCCAGGCAGGCACACGAGCAGGCCGGACAAGCCGGGGCAGAAGGGCGCGAGGCGGCCAGGCAGGCCACCCAGGACGCGCGCGAGCAGGCCAGGCGGATCCGCGACGAAGTGCGGGAGCAGGTCAGGCAGGCCCGGGACCAGGCGCGCGAGCAATCGCGGCGGGCCCGGGAGCAAGGACGGCGATCCGGCGGCCAAGAGGCGGACTCCGACTCCGCCCAGCGGATGCACGAGCAGGCGCCGCGGCTGCACGAGGAAGCAGCGAGCGCACGACTCGGTCCCGGCGAGCAGGACTGGGACACGCCGCCAGGAGCAACGGGATGGTCGGGCTGGACGGACTGGCCGGGGCGCCGCAGCTGGGAAGACTGGTCACGTACCCGGGGCCGGGCCCATGGCCACGGCTGGGGCGAAGCGATCGACTTCGGGACCTTCCGCGACCTGGAACGCCTGGCCGTCCAGTTCACCGCCGACCTGAGGAAACTGGCCATGCAGTCATCTTCGGCCGGCGAAAACGTCATCACTGACCTCAGGACGATCCTGGAAGAAGCGCTAGAGCGTATCAAGAGCGAGATCTTCGGGTCACCGCACGAGGCCTCCGCCCCCACCCCAAGTCCCGGCGCGCCGCAGCAGCCGGACCCGGCACCCCGAGAGCACCCTGAGCAAGGCTGAGGTCCCAGCTCAGCAGGGACGGGCTAGAGGGTGAAAACGATCTTGCCGAAGAGGTCGCCCGCGATCATGGCTGCGAAGCCGTCGCGGGCCTCCGCCAGCGGCAGCACCCGGTCGATCACCGGGCGCGCGCCGGTCTGTTCGCAGAACCTGGCCAGACGGCCCAGCTGGTCACGAGAGCCCATCGTGGACCCGACCACGGACAGCTGCGTGAAGAAGACCCTCGTGAGTTCGGCCGGCGATGCATCGCCGCTGGTCGCACCGGAAATGACGATCCGGCCGCCGGGCTTGAGCGACCGGACGGAATGCGCCCAGGTGGCCTGGCCCACAGTCTCCATCACCACGTCGACTCGCTCCGGCAGCCTGGCTCCGGCCGCGAATACCCGATCGGCACCGAGTTTGAGGGCCCGGTCACGCTTGGCCTCGGTCCGGCTGGTCGCCCACATCCGGTAACCAGCGGCGCGGCCCAGCAAGATCAGCGCGGTCGCCACCCCGCCGGCCGCGCCCTGCACGAGCACCGTCGCGCCGGGCTGGACGCCAGACTTCTCGAACAGCATCTTGTACGCGGTCAGGTAGGCCGTCGGCAGACACGCCGCCTCCTCGAACGACAGCGCAGATGGCTTCGGCACCAGGTTGCGGCGCGGCACGCAGACCTGTTCGGCGAAGGCACCGTCGTAGCGCTCGGACAGCAGTGACCGGCGCGGATCGAGGGTCTCGTCACCGCCGCCCGCGTCAGGGTCGGCGATCACCGAATGCACGACGACTTCGTTGCCGTCCGCGTCGATCCCGGCCGCGTCACAGCCAAGCACGATCGGCAGCCGGTCTGCCGAGATACCCACCCCGCGCAGGGTCCAGACATCATGATGGTTCAACGCGGCTGCCCGGACCGCTACCGTCGTCCACCCGTCGGGCGCCACCGGGTCCGGCCGCTCACCGAGTTCGAGACCAGCCAGCGGATCCTCCGCGTCGATAAGCACCGCAGTCGCAGCAAACATGATCCACACCCTACAGAACCTCGATGTCGCGCCTGGCGGGCGGAGGCGGGGTAAGGATCCGCGCGGCCCGGCGGGCGGAGGCTGGGGAACGATCCGCGCGGCCCGGCGGGCGGAGGCTGGGGAACGATCCGCGCGGCCCGGCGCCGTTGTCGGAACAGGGGATGTCCCAGTAGTCATCGGGACACAGATCGCCGGCGCGCTGCTGGCGCCTGCCGCGCTGATGGTGCAATACTCGATACCGTTAAGTGGCCATTACATAATCAACCTCCCTGCCATCAGGGCAGGCAGCTAGGGAACGGGAGTGGATCTCAACTCCTACGCTGAACTCGCGGTACGGCTCGTGAACACCGCGGGCGCTGGGGGCCAAGATGGCGACCGGCTAGCCAACCTGGACGGGTTGCGCAACCTGGTCGCCGACCGGCAGCACCTCAACGCCGGCGTGACCCGCAACGACCTTGACGAGCTGCGGGCCCTTCGCGCTGAGTTCCGCGCTTTCTTCGCCGCGTGCGCCGATGGCGACGGCGAGGACGCCGCCGCCCGGCTGAACGCACTGCTCATCCAGCACCCGGTCCACCCGCAGCTGTCCGGGCACGACGATCAGCCGTGGCACGTGCACTACACCGACAGCGGCTCGGTCGCGGACAAGTACGCCGCCGGGGCCGTGATGGGCCTCGCCGTCCGGCTCACCGACGTCGGCATCGACCGGTTCGGCCTCTGCCAGGCAGCGGGCTGCCCGGGCGTGTTCATCGACACCAGCACCACGAGCACCAAGCCTTACTGTTCGGATCGATGCATGAATCGCGCCAACGTTTCCCCGTTTCGGGCCCGTAAACGAGGCGAAGACGACGGGGAAGCAAAGGCCCCGACCGCTAGCGCGTAGAACGCCAGAGTTTCGGCACATGCCTATAGGGGCATCCCATTCGTGTCGGCAATCACCTTGCCGCCCGTCGTTACGTCAAGTTATTCCGAGGACATCTGTGCGTGATGTCGGGCAGGGAGTCAGCGAACCTCTTTAGGTTGGCAAACTGAGCCGTGACCTGCGTTATCAAAACGAATCCGGGTTAACACTTCTCAGTTATGACCACGATCTCTACGATGATTCTCACTCGATGCATACGAGAAGCTCACCCGTTCGGGGCACGGATCTCGCACCGTGGGTGGCTCGCCCTGCGGGGCACGATCGGAAAAGAGATCGATCATGGCAGTTGAAACTGGGGCCACCGCTGCCAGGCCGGCTGATGTCGGCCTACGGCGGGAAATCGGGCTCGTCGGTGCCACCTGGGCATCGGAGACCTCGATTATCGGCTCGGGATGGTTGTTCGCCCCAATGGGCGCAGCGGTCCTGGCCGGGCCAGCGGCTATCTACGGCTGGCTCATCGGAGGTTTCTGCGCCATCGTGCTGGCGCTGCTCCACGCCGAACTCGGCGGCATGTACCCCATCGCGGGCGGGACGGCCAGGTTCCCGCATCTGGCCTACGGCAGCGTGGCAGGTGTCTCGTTCGGCTTCTTCTCCTGGCTGCAGGCGGTCACCGTCGCGCCGGTCGAGTGCTACGCGGTGATGACGTACGGCCAGTACTACTGGCACAGCATCTTCAACCCGACCACGGGCCACATCACCACGCTCGGCTTCGTGCTGACGATCGTCCTGATGGCCATCTTCACCGCGATCAACTTCCTCGGGGTGCGGCTGTTCTCGCGGGTCAATAGCGGCATCACGTGGTGGAAGGTCATCATCCCGATCCTCACCATCATCATCTTGCTGTTCAAGTTCCACCCCGGTAACTTCACCGCGGGCGCGGCCGGCGGACCAAACGGCAACGGCGGCTTCATGCCGTTCGGCATCAAGGCCGTGTTCGCCGCCATCCCCAGCGCCGGCATCGTGTTCTCCTACCTCGGCTTCGAGCAGGCCGACCAGCTCGCGGGGGAGATCAAGAACCCGGCGAAGAACCTGCCGCGCGCGATCATCATCGCGATCCTGCTCGGCACGTTCATCTACTGCATGTGCCAGGTCGTGCTTATCGGCGCCATACCAACCAGCCTGCTGGGCCACGGCTTCGCCGGCATCGCGACGGGGAACCCGGTGCTCATCTACCCCTTCGCCGCCATCGCCGGCCTGGTCGGGCTGGGCTTCTGGGCGACGATCCTGCACATCGACGCGTTCGTCTCCCCGTTCGGCACGGGCTTGATCTACCAGACCTCCACCTCACGGATCGGTTACGGCCTGGCCAGGAACAGGTACTACCCGCAAGCGTTCCAGTGGACCGACAGGCGGGGCGTGCCCTGGTTCAGCCTGATCATGGCGTTCGTGTTCGGCATCTTCTTCCTGCTGCCCTTCCCGAGCTGGCAGGCCCTGGTCGGCCTGGTGACCGGGGCGAGCGTGCTCATGTACGCGGGCGCGCCGCTATCACTGGGCGCGTTCCGCAAGCAGGTTCCCGACGTGACCAGGCCCTACCGGGTGCCTGGCGCCGTGGTCTTGGCGCCACTCGGCTTCATCATCGCCAACATGATCATCTACTGGTCGGGCTTCGTCGTGGTGTGGAAGCTCGGCGTCTGCCTGGTGATCGGCTACATCCTGATCGGCATCTGCATGATCTTCGACCAGCAGCGGCCGTCGCTGGACTGGAGGTCCGCGCAGTGGCTGCTGCCCTACCTGATCGGCATGGGCATCATCTCCTGGCTGGGCCAGTTCCCGCTCAAGGGTGACGGCGGCGCGCCGCCGATCAACACCTTCCACATCCCGTCCTGGTGGGACTACCTGATCGTGGCGGCCTTCAGCCTGGTCATCTACTACTGGGCGGTGGCCACCAGGCTGTCGCGCGAGGACATGCTGGAGCGGGTCTCCCGGCAGAGCGGAGTGGATGACCTGCCGGACACCGGACTGCACCACTAAGCTCCCGGCGTACTGACCAAGCCCGGGTGGCTCCGTCTTGCGCGGGGCCACCCGGGTTTTTGCTGGCACCTGGCCGGGGTGAGGTGGCACTGCTCGTTCCGTCAAAATAAGGGCACGGAGCCGTCGGGACGAACGGTCCTCAGCCGGTGCGGGGGCGCCAGTAGCGGACCAGGACGCGACCCTCGACGACCGGCACCGGGCCGAAACGGCGGCTGTCCACGGCGCCGGCGCCGGGATTGTCGGACGCCAGCCACCAGCCGCCGGGCACGCGGCGGGCGGCGCGCTTGACGATGAGCAGGCCCGGCTGGCCCGGGTGGCGGGCGAGCACGATCTGACCCGGGCGGATCCGGCGGGTGCGCCGGACAAGCAGCCAGTCACCGGGGCACAGGGCCGGCTCCATGGACCGTTCGGCGACCTTGACCCGAAGAAAGGGCCAGTCCATCCATCCCTCCCGGTGTCATCGGCGGGTCGCGGGGTAGTGTCGGGTCTGCAAGTTCACAAGTCGGAGAAAGGGAATCGATGAGGCTGCTCACACGCCTGCTCGAGCCGAAGGTCATCGCTCACGCCCACTGTGACCTGCCCTGCGGAGTCTATGACCCAGCGCAGGCCAGGATCGAGGCGGAATCCGTGAAGGCCATCGACGAGAAGTACGCGCAGAACACGGACCCCGAGTTCCGGGCCCGCGCCATCGTCATCAAGGAAGAGCGTTCGGAGCTGGTCAAGCACCACCTGTGGGTGCTGTGGACCGACTACTTCAAGCCGCCTCACTTCGAGAAGTACCCGCAGCTCAACCAGCTGTTCAACGAGGCCACCAAGCTGGCAGGCGCCGCGGGGACCAAGGGCAGCACCGACGTCGCCAAGGCGGACGAACTGCTGGCCAAGATCGACGAGATCAACAAGATCTTCTGGGAGACCAAGCAGGCCTAGTCACCGAGCATGAGCCGGCCGCCCGGCCCGCTTAGCCCTCAGCCCGATGAAACCCGGGTTTCGGCTCGGTTACCGCCCCGCCGGACCCGGGTTTCAGGGTTTTTCCTGGTATTCGGGGTTTTCTTGGTTCGGCCGGATGAAGTCTGCAGTGCGGCTTTACCGATGTTCGGTCGGCTTCCCGGCTTTCGCGGTTTTCGATTTTTCCTACCTTCGGGCGTCCGAGGCCTAGCTGAGCTGCGGCTTTACCGAGGCCGACGGTGCGCGGACGGCGCGCCACGTTCCTCGTCATGCGCTGCGGGCGGTAGGTTGCTGCTGTGGGCGG
This sequence comes from uncultured Actinomycetes bacterium, assembly GCA_963758795.1. Taxonomy (GTDB): domain Bacteria; phylum Actinomycetota; class Actinomycetes; order Streptosporangiales; family Streptosporangiaceae; genus Palsa-504. Next base: position 392,724 of record CAVWXG010000010.1, on the reverse strand, counting down.
TGACCAAACCTGCCCGGAGGAGAGACGTGACCGAAGACACCGCCGCGACGACGGAATACGGGTCCTTGCCGGGCCAACGAGATCCGGGCGCGGCGCAAGCGGATCGTCAGGCGCCGGACCACGTGAAGGTCTGCATGCCCGCCGAGGGTGCCTACCTCTCCGTGCTGCGGACCGCGACCGCGGGCCTGGCGGCGAGGCTCGACTTCACCCTCGACGAGATCGAGGACCTGCGCATCGCGGTCGACGAGGCGTGCGCGATGCTGCTCGCCCAGGCGATACCGGGCACCAACCTGGAATGCGCCTTCGACCTCGGCACGGACGAGATGGCGATCACCGTGTCGGTGACCGCGGCCGAGCCCCGGATTCCCGCCAGGGACACCTTCGCCTGGACCGTGCTCTCCGCTCTGGCCGGGACGGTCGACTCCCGGCTCGGGGCCAACGACGAGGTTTCCATCGTCCTGCGCAAGCACCGGGAAACACCGAAGTCAGGACCGCATTCCGGGTCGAGGTCCGGGTGAGCAGCGAGTTCGAGGTCCAAGTGACCGAAGAGTTCGAGGTGGCCCAGGTCACCGACCAGACGGTGAGAATCGAGCACAGCTCACCTGACCGGGCCCGGGCCCGAGAGCTGTTCGAGCGGCTCGCGGTCCTGCCGGCCGACGATCCGGAGCGGGCGCGGATCAGGGGTTACCTCGTCGAGCTGCACCTTCCCCTGGTCGAGTACCTGGCCAGGAGGTTCAGGAACCGCGGCGAGTGGCTCGACGACCTCACCCAGGTCGCGACGATCGGCCTGATCAAGTCCATCGACCGGTTCGACCTTGAGCGCGGGGTGGAATTCTCCACCTACGCCACGCCCACCATCGTGGGCGAGATCAAACGGCATTTCAGGGACAAGGGCTGGGCCGTCCGGGTCCCGCGCCGCCTGCAGGAGCTGAAGCTCTCCCTGACCAAGGCCATCGGGGACCTAGCGCAGCGCGAGGGACGCGCGCCGACCGTGAGCGAACTCGCCGCGCATCTGCAGATGAGCGAGGAAGAGGTGCTGGAGGGGCTGGAGTCGGCCAACGCCTACTCCACCGTCTCGCTCGACGCCCCGGACTCGGGTGACGAGGACGCGCCCGCGGTCTCGGACTCGCTCGGCATGGTCGACGAGGCACTCGAAGGCGTCGAATACCGGGAGTCGCTGAAGCCACTGCTCGAGCAGCTGCCGCCCCGGGAGAAGAAGATCCTGCTGCTACGGTTCTTCGGCAACATGACCCAGTCTCAGATCGCCACCGAGCTCGGCATCTCCCAGATGCACGTATCCCGGCTGCTGGCCCGGACGCTCGCCCAGCTCAGGCAGGGGCTCACCACCGAGGACTTAGTTAGCCTGCCGTTTGCTTACTTAGCGGGCTGTCGCTTAGCTGGCTGTCGCTTAGCTGGCTGTCGCTTAGCTGGCTGTCGCTTAGCGGGCTGGCTTTTCGCGGGCTGGCTTTTCGCGGGCTGGCCCTTGACGGGCTGGCTTTTCGCGGGCTGGCCCTTGACGGGCTGGCCTTTCGCGGGCTGGTAGTCGGCGGGCGGCCGGTTGAGAGCACGCAGGCTGGCCGGAGTCAGCAGCCCGGCCAGGCAGGCGACCGCGAGCAGCAGGGCGGGCACGCCCCACTCGGGCCGGTGACCGTCCAGCAGGGTGAATCCCGCGATGATCACGAACAGCTGGGTCATCGCCACCGGGATCCGGCTCCAGGGCCTGGCCCGGTCCAGCGCCACCGCGAAGGCGGCCAGCCCGGCGGCGGTGCCGAAGGCGATCAGCGTCAGCGCGATCCCGCTAGCCAGCTCGTATGACTTTCCGTCCGCGGTGGCCACGGCCGCGAACACCGCCGCCACGGCCATGCCCACGGCCTCGCCGGCCTGCGCGGCCGCGGCCAGACGGAGCCCTACCGGACGAGCACCGGCTGCTCGCGTCGCCATATCCTCACACCCATCCATCCAAGATCCGGGGGTCGCACAGGTTCCCAGCTTAGGCGGCGGCTAGCCTAGGCGAGTGCGCGGCATACTGATCGTCAACCCGCATGCCACCTCGATGAGCGGAACCGTCTGCGAGCTGGCAGTCCGCTCGCTGGCCGGACTGGTCGACGTCCGTGTCGAACGGACCAAATACCGCGGTCACGCCCGTGAGCTGGCCGCGGCGGCCGACGACGAGCTGGTGATCGTACTGGGCGGCGACGGCTCTATCAACGAGGTCATCAACGGGGTCATGAGCCGCGGCGAGGATGAGGGGACTGAGGGTTCGGAGCCGCCGCTGATCGCGGTCATACCTGGCGGCGGCGGCAACGTGTTCGCGCAGGCGCTCGGGCTCCCAGCCAACGCCGCCGCGGCGATACGCAGGGTCAGGGAAGTGATCGCGGCGCGGTCGTACCGGACCATAGGTCTCGGGCTGGCCGGTGACCGGTATTTCACTTTCAGCGCCGGCCTTGGCATGGACGCCGAGGTGGTACGCGAAGTGGACCGGCTGCGAGCCGCGGGGCACCGCGAAAGCGCGTCGCTGTTCCTGCGGACAATGGTGCGCCACTATTACCGCACCGACCGGCGGGTCCCGTCCCTGACCGTGGAACGCGACGGACAGCCGCCGATCACCGATCTGTTCTTGACCATCATCACCAACCGCTCGCCCTGGACTTATTTCCGTGCTCGCCCGGTGCTTCCCGTTCCGAATCCGGATTTCAACTCGGGCCTTGACCTGCTGGCGATGCGCCAGGTCCGGCTGACCACCATCTTCTATCTGGTCAGCCAGATGCTGTGGATCAGGCATCGTCCACCGCGAGCGCGGGACGTGGTGGCGGTGCACGGAGCGGACTCGCTGACGGTCCGCTCAGCGCGCCCGGTCGCGTTTCAGGTCGACGGAGAATATCTCGGTGAAATCGAAGCCATTAAATTTCAGTTCGTCCCGCGCGCGCTCCGGGTCGCAGCGTGACGCGGAACGCCTTACCTGAGGGTCAGCCGAAGGCCACCAAGTGCCATACCGAAGCGGCGCGAGCAAAAATGTGATCGATCTGACATTGAAATTCTGCGAGCGGTTTGCCGTGGCCTCTTGCGCATGGCAACTGACGTTGAGAGGCTTGGCGTGATGCCTGGCGCGGGGGCGCCTCGCGCGTGTCATCAGCTCAGATGACTCCTGCGTCGCCTTCGGAATCGGGTTCAGGTCGCGAAGCGGCCGTCCGGATTCTGGCTGGCATCACGACCGTGCCAGGAGACTTGGGATGGTTAAGGAAGTACGGCAACGCTAGTGAAATACTTCACAAGCTACAGATAGATGCGCATACCGTCTGCAATCGCTTGCGGCCGGTCGCCGAGAAGGAGTGGACATCATGGACTGGCGTCACGAAGCCGCCTGCCGTGAGGTGGACCCCGAGCTGTTCTTCCCCATTGGGAACAGCGGTCCTGCGCTACTCCAGATCGAGGAGGCCAAACAGGTGTGCCGCCGATGCTCGGTCATGGAAGCGTGCCTGCGCTGGGCGATTGATTCTGGGCAGGACGCCGGCGTCTGGGGCGGCATGAGCGAGGATGAGCGGCGCGCGCTCAAGCGCCGTACGATCAGGCTCCGGGCCCGTGCGCACGTGTGACGGCAGGCGTTTCACCGGTCTGATTCGTAGCTGACCGGGAGAACCAGCACCGCTTCGGTGCCGCCGCCGGGCCGCGGCGAAATCCGCAGCCGGCCGCCGAGTTCACTCACCACCAGCGTGCGGACGATCTGCAGGCCCAGGCTCGTGGTCGAGTCCAAGTCGAAGCCCGCGGGCAAGCCGACTCCACTGTCCGCCACGGTGACCGTCAGCCGCTCCTGCTCGCGCACCGCGGCCACCTCGAGCAGCCCGTCCTCCTTAGCCGGGTATGGGAATCCGTGCTGCATCGCGTTCTGCAGCAGCTCGGTCAAGACCATGGCCAGCGGCGTAGCCATCGAGGCCGGCACCACGCCGAACGACCCGGTGAGCTTCGGGATCACCCGGACCTCGGTGGCCGCCACCTCGCTCGCCATCATCGCCACCCGGTCCGCGATGTCGTCGAAGTCAACGATTTCCTCCGGCGCGTGGGACAGGGTCTCGTGCACCAGCGCGATAGACCCGACCCGGCGGACCGCCTCGTCGAGCGCGGCGCGGGCCTCCGGCGCGCGGAGCCTGCGCGCCTGCAGCCGCAGCAGCGCGGCGACGGTCTGCAGGTTGTTCTTCACCCGGTGATGGATCTCCCTGATGGTGGCGTCCTTGGTCATCAGCTCCCGCTCCCGGCGGCGCAGCTCGGTGACGTCCCGCACCAGGATCAGGGCGCCGGTCCTGTTTCCGCCGACGACCAGCGGGATCGACCGGAGCTGGACCACCGAGCCGTTGCCGTCGACCTCGGCCACGCTCGGCGCACGGCCGGCCGCCACCACCATCAGCGACTCGTCCAGCGGCTCATCGGAGGCGGACAGCCCGGCCGTGATCACGCCGAGTTCCGATCCGACCAGGTCGGCGGCCAGGCCCAGGCGGCGGTACGCCGACTGAGCGTTCGGGCTCGCGTAGGTGACACGTCCCGACTTGCCGAGCCTGAGCAGCCCGTCACCTACCCGCGGCGACCTGACCAGCATCGCGTCGGCACCGGGAAACGGGAACTTCCCCTCGGCCACCATCCTGGCCAGGTCATCGGCACCCTGCACGTAGGTGAGCTCAAGCCGGCTCGGGGTGCGAGCCGAGTTCAGGTTGGTGCAGCGTTCGATGACCGCGATCACCCGGCCCGCCCGGGTCACCGGGATGCCCTCGGCGCGCACCGGGACGCCGTTCGTCCAGTCCGGATCGCTTTCCCGCCAGATCCGCCGCTCGTCCCTGGCGACGTCGAGCAACCGCTGGTCCTCCGGGCCTGCGAACGTGCCGACCACGTCGTCCTGCAGTGAGGTGGGCCCGGTGGTGGGACGCAGCTGGGCGATCGCCAGCCAGCCGGTACCGTCGCTGGCCGGCGCCCACAGGATCAGGTCGGCGAAGGACAGGTCGGCGAGCAGCTGCCAGTCCGACACCAGCGAGTACAGCCACTCGATGTCGGCATCACCGAGGCTGGTATGGCTCCTGGCCAGGTCGTTCAGTGTGGGCACAGCACCATCATCGCATCCGGGGCTGATCTCACGGCTCCGTGGCCGGTCGATCACACGCACTGGAACTCCTGCGTGAGGTCGTGGGCGAACCCGGCCGAAGGTGACTTCGCGGGCGCCGTGTGAGCGCCGGCGTCGGTAAGCGACCATGATGGGAGTTGACGTTCACCCTTTATTAAGGCAATGATTCCGGATGACCGCTTCTCTGCTACCGGCTGACGACACCTCGGGCGAACCCACCGCGGCCGTTGCGCCGAGGCTGCCGAAGTACTACCAGGTAAAGCGAGAACTGCTCGAACTCACCGCTGCCCTGGACGCCGGCAGCCCGGTTCCGCCAGAGCGGGAGCTGGCCCGCTCGTACGGGACCTCACGGACCACGGTGCGGCAGGCGCTCGCCGAGCTCGTCATCGAGGGTCGCCTGCTGCGCATGCAGGGCAAGGGCACCTTCGTGGCCAAGCCCAAGGTGGCCCAGCCGCTGGAGCTCGCCAGCTACACCGAAGGCATGCGCGCCCACGGCCTGCATCCGCACACCAAGATCCTCGACATCGGGTACGTCACGACGGACGAGCAGCTCGCGACGTTGCTCGGTATTCGCCCGGGCGGGCGGGCGCTGCGTATCCACCGGCTGCGGCTCGCCGACGGCGAGCCGATGTCGATCGACACCTCGCACCTGCCCGCCCGGCGCTTCCCCGGGCTGCGCAAGGAGCTGGAAGGCGACCGGTCGCTGTACGAGATACTGCGCGCAGGGTACGGCATCCAGCTGGCCGAGGCCGAGGAGACGATCGAGACGGTGCTCGCCGACCCGCACGACGCGCAACTGCTCGAGGTGGACGCCGGGCTGCCGTTGCTGCTGCTGTCCCGGCACGCGTTCGACGTCACCGGCGAGCCGGTGGAATGGGCCCAATCGTGGTACCGGGGTGATCGGTACAAGTTCGTCACCAGGCTCCGCCGGTGACGGCTCCGGCGCGGCCAGCAGGCGAGTCCCTTGAGGCTCGTGATCAGGTGCCGCTTACTGACTGGTAACGTCGCTTTCGTGGTACGGGTATCTGGTCACGGCGGGGCGCTGGCGCTGGCGGCGGGACGCCGCTACGGCGTGTCGGCACTGTTCACGCTGTCCGGCGGGCACGTGTTCCCGCTCTACGACGCGGCGGTCACGACCGACCCGCCGCTGCGGCTGGTAGACGTACGGCACGAGCAGACCGCGGTCTTCGCGGCCGAGGCGACCGCGCGGCTGACCAGGACACCCGGGCTGGCCGCGGTGACCGCCGGCCCAGGCGTCACCAACTCGGTCAGCGCGGTGACAACTGCGTGGTTCAACGGGGCACCGGTCGTGGTGCTCGCAGGGCGCGCGCCTGACTACCGCTGGGGTACGGGCAGCCTGCAGGAGATCGACCATCCGCCGCTGCTCGCGCCGGTCACCAAACGGGCGTGGACCTCCCACGAGACAGCGAAGGTCGCGGAGTCCGTCGACGAGGCCTTCCAGCTGGCGCTGAGCCCGCATCGCGGGCCGGTGTTCCTGGACATCTCGCTGGAGGCGATCTACGGGCAAGCCGAAGCCGATGTCCCGGACGCGGTGGCTCCCGGCGCTCCGGCTCCGGATGCCGGGGATGTCGGCCAGATCGCGGCGTTGCTGCGGCAGGCTCGGCGGCCGGTGCTCGTCCTCGGGTCGGACGTCTGGCTCGGCGGCGCCCAGGACGCGGCGCGGCAGGCAGCCGAGGAACTGCAGCTGCCGGTGATCGCCAACGGGCAGGCCCGCGGGGTGCTGCCCGGCGGGCATGACCTGCTGGCGACGCGGGCCAGGTCGATGGCGCTGCGCACTGCCGACCTGGTCATCGTGGTGGGCACGCCGCTTGACTTCCGGCTCGGGTACGGCTCGTTCGGTCGGCAGGACGCGCCCGCCCGGGTCGTGCACGTGGCCGACACGGCGGGCGGGATCGCGACCCATGTGGAGCTCGCCGCTTGCGCCGCGGGCGACCTGACCGCCTTCTTCACCGAGCTGACGGCGCAGCTGGGCGATCATCCGGCGGCCGGCCGTCGGGCGCCGACCGGGGCGGACCCGGACTGGGGACCGCGGCTAGCCGAGGCGGTCAGGGCCGCGTCCGCGGCCGATGCTCCGCTGCTGGCCAGCGACGCCTCGCCGGTACATCCCGCCCGTATCTACGGCGAGCTGCTCAAGGTCCTCGACGACGACGCGGTGATCATCGGTGACGGCGGGGATTTCGTCTCGTTCGCGGGTAAGTACCTTGAGCCCCCACGTCCCGGCGGATGGCTTGATCCCGGGCCGTTCGGCTGCCTGGGCACCGGGCTGGGGTACGCGATCGCGGCCCGGATCGCGCGCCCGGCCGCGCAGGTCGTGCTGCTGCTCGGCGACGGGGCGGCTGGGTTTTCGCTGATGGACGCCGACACGCTGGTCCGGCATCGGCTGCCGGTCGTCATTATCTGCGGGAACAACGGTGGCTGGGGCCTGGAGAAGCACCCCATGCGCGCCCTGTACGGCTACGACGTCGCGGCCGACCTGCAGCTGGGGTGCCGGTACGACGAGGTGGTCCGGGCCCTCGGTGGCGCGGGCGAGCTCGTCAGCACGGCCACCGGCATCGGGCCCGCGCTGCGTCGCGCGTTCGCCGCCAACGCCCCTTACCTGGTCAACGTCGTCACCGACCCCGAGATCGCCTACCCCCGGTCGACCACCGGCGTCTAGGGCGTCTCTACACGCCGTCTGCGGCTCTCTGTGGCCATCTGCGGCCATCTGCGGCCTTTCCGGTGCAAGGCAGGTGGTTTCCCGGACCATCCGCTAGCCGACCTGCTCTGGGCGGCTCTGGGCGGCTCTGGGCGGCCCTCCGCGGTGCAGGCAGGCGGTTCCAGGTCCGTCCCTCGCCCGTCTGCTCTCGGCGGTCTCCGCTCGCCGGACCCGCAGTCGGGTCGCGGCGGCGCCGGCGGGGGATGCTTGTCGCGGCGGCGCGGGCGTGCGCGGCGGCGGGGATGCTTGTCGCTGCCAGATATCGCTTTTATCCTTTTTGACCTTTTCGACGATTGGTGTATTTCGCCTATAACGGACGCGTACAGACTGACGGGAACGGGACGAAAATGTATGGTTGTGGCAACGTACACACACCCTTTTGTGCAGGTTGTAACACCCATGCACGCGGATGGTTATTTTGGGCGGCAAAGCAGGGCATCCGCTGGCGAGACTGCGACGGTCGCGGCGTCTTCGGCGAATGTGTCGCGGCGTCTTCGGCGAACTTATTGCGCTGGCTGTGTAGCGGGTCCCCGAGGACGGGCGGCCCGGCATTCCCCATGCCACCTGCCGACGTTTCCGCGGAGACGTCACGCGTTATCGGGTGGAACGTTACCGCAGGCCGAGGCGATCGGCGCGCTCAGGCAGATGGTCGCCCGCCTGCCCGGCCGCGGGAAACGGTAAGGCGGATGATCAGCTGATGATGGCGATCAGGTCACCTTCCTGGATGACGTCGCCCTCGGCGACGTGCATCTTGATGACCACGCCCGGGCCTTCGGCCAGGACCGGGATTTCCATCTTCATCGACTCCAGGATCACCAGGATGTCACCATCGTCGACATGGTCGCCTTCCGCCGCGACCACCTTCCACACGTTCGCGACCATCTCCGCGCGGACCTCAGCCACCGGTGACTCCTCATCTGTTCGCCCGAGCCCTGCCGCCCGGCGCCGCATTTGGCATTGTGCTTAGGTGGGACGCAGCTTGCTCACCAGGGACGTATCGTAACTCCCGCTGGCGAACTCCGTGCTGGCGAGCAGATCCGCGTGAAAGGGCAGGTTGGTCTTCGGCCCCGCGATGCGAAAGGCGGCTACCGCCTGCCGGGCCCGTGCCAGGGCCTGATCGCGGTCGGCTCCGTGGACGCAGAGCTTGGCCAGCAGCGGGTCGTAGAACGGCGTGACGGTGTTTCCGGCCTGGTAGCCGGCGTCCACCCGGACGCCCTCACCCGCGGGTTCTTCCCATTCGGTGATCGTGCCCGGGCGGGGCAGGAACCGGATCGGGTCCTCGGCGTAGACCCGAAGCTCAAGCGCGTGCCCGGAGGGACGGACGGCTGCGGTGTCAAAGGAGGGCGGCTCGCCCGCGGCGATCAGGAACTGCTGCTCGACGAGGTCGATGCCGGTGACGAGTTCGGTGACGGGGTGCTCGACCTGCAGCCGGGTGTTCATCTCGAGGAAGACGAAGGAGCCGGCGTCGGCGTCGACCAGGCATTCGACGGTCCCGGCCCCCCGGTACCCTACCGCCTGCCCAGCCAGGCTGGCGGCGGCTAGCATCCGCTGCCGCAGCTCAGCAGAAACACCCGGTGCCGGGCTCTCCTCGGCGACCTTCTGATGCCGCCGCTGGACCGAGCAGTCGCGCTCGCCGAGGGCGAGCACACGGCCGTCCGCCAGGCCGAGAATCTGGACTTCCACGTGGTGCGCGCGCTCGACATAGCGCTCGATCAAGATCTCCGGCGAGCCGAAGAACCGCTCCGCGCGCGACCTGGCCGTCTCGAACGCCGCCCGGAGACCGGCTTGGTCCTGGGCCACGCCCATGCCGATCCCGCCGCCACCTGCCGCCGCCTTGACCATGACGGGGTAGCCGACCCGGACCGCCTCGGCGAGGGCCGCGGTCACGTCCGAGGCTGGCTCCCGGCTGCCCGGAGACACCGGCACCCCGGCCCGCTCCATCAGGTTCCTGGCCCGGATCTTGTCGCCCATCTGCTCGATGGCCGCCGGGTCCGGGCCGACCCAGATCAGGCCGGCGGCCACGACCCGGCGGGCGAAGTCCGCGTTCTCGGCGAGAAAGCCGTAACCCGGGTGCACGGCCGCGGCGCCGGTCTTACGAGCCGCGTCGAGGATGGCCGCGGCATCGAGGTAACTCTGCGCAGGCGGCGCCGGGCCGATGTGTACGGCCTCGTCCGCCTCGCGGACGTACGGCAGGTCCGCGTCGGCGTCGGAGTACACGGCGACGGTCCCGATTCCCATCCGCCGGGCCGTCCGTATCACCCGCCGGGCGATCTCACCGCGATTGGCGACAAGCACCGAATCAAACATCACGCCAGCCTACTGGGGTACCGGCAGCCGTTGGAGGGATGGCGCCTGGAACGAGCGACGAAGGAAGGCAGTGCCTTAAAAGCGCCCCGGAGGCGAGCGAGACAACACCGCTCACATCTGGATGACGGACCTTCGGTTCACGACCCGGCTGAGGGCCTCGACCGCGTCCGGGTCATATTCGCGGGCCGTACCTAGCCGCAGCTGCTGCACGGCCGCCGCCGACCGGCCAGGATCCAGTGAGCTTCCCACCATGTCGTCGAACGCATTGGCCGCCTTGATGATGCGACTGGACAGCGGCGGCCCGTCCCGCGCGCCGTCCGGATGATCTGCAGAGCCCCCGGCCGCCGGGTCGACGTCACGGTAGGGCTCGTTCTGCCTGCGCACGATCTCGGCCACGGAACCCAGGACCTGCGCCTGCTGGATCACATCGGCGCCAAGCCGGGCGATGCGCTGCTGATCCTGGGGCGAGACGAAGATCGTGGCTCCGCCGGTGATCGGATCGCACAGCGACAGCTGCCCGATGTCGTGCATGAGCGCCGCGTATTCCAGCTCGAGCAGCTGGGGCTCATGGATGCCGAGTTCGCGGCCGACGGCAACGGCGAGCCTGCTCACCCGCTCGGAATGGCCGGGCTCGACGTAACCGCCGATCTCGGTGACCTTGGCGAGCGCGCGAACGGTCTGCAGGTAGGTCGCCCGGATACCGGCGTATCGGCGGAGCGCTACCTGGGTGACGAGCAGCGGAGCCGTGAACACCGCCAGCGCGGCCAGGCCCATCACCTCCGCGGCGAATGCGATGAGCAGGGCCGAGGCCCCGACCGCGGCGCCTAGCGGGAGCTGAAGGCGCATCTCGTCCACCAGGGCCACCCTGAACCTGGCCCGCTGCTCGTCGACCCGCAGCAAGGCGACCAGAACCGCCTCGAGCAGCAGCGCCGCGATAGTCAGCGACGTCATCAGCGAGAAGGCAAGCCCCGTGTCCCGGACGACGGCGGCATTCCCGGCGAGCGGGCGGAAGATGTAGGCGACGCATGCAACGCAGAGCAAGCGCACGGCCATCCCGCTCAGCCGGGCAGGCCGACCGACGGCCAGGTGCGGCAGCGCTCCGACGATCATGCCGATGGTGACGACGGTAACCACCTGCGGCGCACTGTGCAGAGCCTGATGATCCCCGACCCGGATGAGCAGGGCGTAGGCGAGCGCTCCCGCCAACCCGACAGGGGCGGACTCGCGGTCACCCGGCAGGTTCAGCCGGAGCACCTCGCCGAACGCGACGAGCGCGCCGAACGCGATCGCGATGCGGGGATCGGTCACCCCGGTCGCCGCGGTCTGCGCGACCGAGGCCACCAGGCACACCCCGGCCGCCACCACGAGCAGCAGTTGACCGGAATCCCGGGCCTGCCAAGGATACCGGCGAAGCTCGTGTCGTCGTTCGGTCATCACGACCTCTACAGGCTGTCCATCACCCGCAGCGGGGCACTGGGATCATCGTGGTCCTGGGCTGGGACGGTGGCCAGCTCATCGGCGCCCAGGGCGGGCGGCTCCCGACGCTGCCAGCCGTCACGCTTGATCGCCGCCACGAAGGCATCGACGAAGGCCGGGTCGAACTGCGTGCCCGACCATTTCCTCAGCTCGGCGATCGCCTCATCGGCCGGCCGAGCTCCTCGGTAGGACCGGGTGGATGTCATGGAATCGAAGGCGTCGGCGACCGCGAGCACCCGGGCGAACTCGGGAATCTCGTCGCCGGCCAGGCCCATCGGATAGCCGCGGCCGTCGATCCGCTCGTGATGGTGCATGATCCCGGCCAGCGCCTCGTCGAGGAACCCGATCTCCCGGACGATGTCGAGCCCGCGCATCGGGTGCAGCTGGATCGCCGCATACTCCTCCTCGGTCAGCTTCCCCGTTTTCTGCAGGACCTTGGTCGGCACGCCGAGCTTGCCCACGTCGTGCAGCATGCCCGCGTACCTGATGGCCTCCACCCGATCGCCCCGCATCCCGATCTCGTGGGCGATCATGACCGAACCCCGGGACACCCGGTCGCTATGACCACGGGTATAGAAGTCCTTAGTCTCCACCGCCTGGCACAACGCGCCGACCGTGGCCTCATAGGCCCGTTGCTGCTCGGCGAACTGCGCGACCGCCCAGCGGGCGACGAACAGCGGGATCAGCACCAGCAGCGGCGCGAACGGCCCCACCACCGTCCAGAGCGCTGCGATGAGGAGCCCGAACGCCCCGTATCCAAGGTCAGTGAACAGCAGCCGGGCGCTCATCGCGGCCCGCGAGGTGTGCGTCGTCCCCCTGGCGCTGGTCGCCAGCCAGAGCACGCCGCCGAGCAGCGCGTAATTGACCAGGACATGCGCCAGAGCGGCGACCGCGAACGGCCCGATGATGCCGGGGAACGAGTTCACGTTCAGCACGCCGACGCGCCCGTGCATCGCGACGAAGACCCGCCCGGCAACGTAGGCGGTCAGGGCCATCATGCCGGTGTTGAAGGCGCGCTGGGCCAGGGACGGTCCGCGCCGCAGGCTGAAAGCGGTACATGCCCCCACGATGGCCGCGCCCACGGGGCCGACCAGGACCGCAGCGGCCAAAGTAGCGGTGGTATTCGCGGACCAGGAAAGATCTCCTGGGCTCAAACGTGTCGCCGTTGACTCGGAAAGGACGAGCAGCAAACCTAGGATCGCGATATCACGCCAGGAATTCCCGGGGAACGTGAAGGGACCCCAGGCAATTACAGCCGCTGCCGCTGCCACCACTGCGGCGACATAAAGCCGCGCGGCCCACGAGAGCCTAGCCAAGCTGCCCCCCTCGCGGTCGGGGGTGTGCGACAAAAGCTATAAACCGCGCAGTCACCCCCAGACAACTCCGAAAGCGACACGCGCGCACACCGAATCCGGCACGGCCGCACACCGCATAGATGTGACCTCACTACCTGGACGCATGGCGTCGACCTCCAAGTCACGACCGCGCCGTACTACCGGGCATCGTCCAAGGTCAAGGATAACGTGGTCAGAACGCTTCGCGCAGGCCCAAATCTTATCGCGAGCAAATCGTGAGCGTGACCGTCACAATGGGCAATCGTAGCTGGCACATGCGGCGCAATTGCCACACTTCTGGCGAATCAGGCCGCCGATCACTACTCAGCGAACTCGATTGTCGTGCGGACTTCTCTGATCCGGACGAGGATCTTCGCCCGCAGCGCCGCGGGCGCCGGGTCACAACCGCAGTGCTTTTGCAACACCCGCTTGACCGCCTCTTCCAGGCCGTACTCGCGCAGGCATGGGCCGCACTCCTCAAGGTGCTGGCGGATCTTCGCGCAGTCCATCTCGCCAAGTTCGCCGTCGAGATAGCCGTAGACCCGGTCGAGTACCTCGGTACACGGCGTCTCATGCGGCTTTCCGCAGCTCATTGCCCTTCCTCCCCACCTGCGGAGGCATCGGAACCGGTCCTCGCCAACCCGCGTTCCGACGCGTAATCCTGGAGCAGCTCCCGCAGCTGGCGGCGGCCACGGTGCAAGCGCGACATCACGGTACCGATCGGCGTCTCCATGATGTCGGCGATCTCCTTGTATGCGAAGCCCTCGACGTCGGCCAGGTAGACGGCGATCCTGAACTCCTCGGGCAGCGCCTGCAGCGCTTGCTTGATGTCAGAGTCGGGAAGCCGCTCCAGTGCCTCAGCTTCGGCCGACTTCAGGCCCCCCGAGGTGTGCGACGCCGCCCGCGCGAGTTGCCAGTCCTCGACCTCTTCCGCACCAGAGCGCTGCGGCTCGCGCTGCCTCTTGCGATACGTGTTGATGAAGGTATTAGTCAGGATCCGGAATAGCCAGGCCTTGAGATTGGTGCCCTGCTGGAACTGGTGGAAGGATGCGTAGGCCTTGGCGAACGTCTCCTGTACCAGGTCTTCCGCATCGGCCGGGTTACGGGTCATCCGAAGCCCTGCGGAGTACAGCTGATCCAGGTAGGGCAGCACCTCCTGCTCGAAGCGCTCACCGCGCTCTTCGAGAGTCTCCGGAACGGGACCCACCCCCTCTAGGTAGTCCGAGGCCGGGCTGCGTCCATGCAGACCGTATGAGCGGGAGGATACCGTGCCGGAATCAAAAACTTCCGCCAGCATGCCACGAGGTGGCGACGCGACTGCCATGTCGCGTGTAACACGGTGCCGTAGCCTGTCATTCCGCAACCTGCGGCCTGCCTAGCCCCACGGCAGGTTAAGGGCTAGATTATCCCGCTGACTTACTCATCGCCGGCAGGTGACAAAAGCACCCAGCTGGGAAGGTATCACCTGGGCCGAAGTTGCTGTAACTTCGGCCCAGGTGTCCCGGATGCGAGGACGCCAAGTCAGGAGTTCAGGGCCCGTGCAACATGCGGCCACCGAGATTACCGCGCCGGACACCGACAACCTCCCGGCCTACTGGCAGTTCCACGAGGCCGTGGTGCGCGCTCAGCTGGCGGCGTGGCTGCCGGCCGGACAGCGCGTGCTGATCGACGTCTCCGGCCCCCGCGCGCCAAGCGCCGAGCTCGCGGCCAGCGCCGGCCATCACGTACTGCGGTGCTTTTCCCCGGGCCCCGGCGGGGTACGGAGGGACGGGCAGCTCCTCCCCAGGGGGGAACGGGGGGGCGGGCAGCCCCTCCCCAAGGGGAAACGGGGGGGCGGGCAGCCCCCCCGTGAGCAGGGGGGGGCTGGGGGGGATCGTCCCCCCGGGGCAACACTAATCGCTGATCTCAGTCGGCTGCCGTTCCTGGCGGACAGCTGCGCGGATGGCGTGATCGCCGACGACCGGGCGCTGTCCATGCAGCTGGCCGCCGAGACGATGATCGCGGAGATCGTGCGCGTGCTCCGCCCGGGCGGGCGGGTGCTCGCCTGCGTCGACTCGCTCGTGCTGGGCATGGCCGTGCTCGCCGATCAGCACTACTGGGCCCATCTAGTCGACCTGCCGCACGCCGAAGTGGTGCTCGTGCCCTGGCCCGACGGCTCGATCACCAGGTGCTACGGTCCGGACCAGGCCCGCGAGCTGTTCAACGGCGCCGGGCTGAAGGTGCACTGGATCCGCCCGCGGACCGCGTTGTCCTCCTCGACGGTCACGCACCTGCTGCAGCGCTCCCCGGACAGCCTGCCCAAGCTCGTGGCCGCAGAACTCGCCGCGCGATCCGATTCCTCGCTCGGTGCGCAGCTGGTGATATCGGCCAGCAAACCCCGCGCGCGGAACGGCTAGCGGTGCCGTTTGGCGTACTTGGCCTGGCAGTCGACGCAGCGGGCCGCGTCGGGACGCGCGTCCAGCCTGCCCGCCGGAATCTGGTGCCCGCAGTCGACGCACTGGCCGTAGCTGTTGTCCTCGATGCGGGCGAGCGCGGCGAGGACGCCATCTCGCTGGCCGCGGGCCGACGACAGCACCGCCTCGGTCCGGTCGGCCTCAGACAAGGAGGACCCAGCGTCGGCCGAGTCCTGCGGGTACCCGGAGCCGGTCAGCGGCCCGGGACGCTCGCCCTGCAGGACGGATATCGACCGGTCCAGCTCGTCGCGCATCTCCTCCAGGCGCTTACGGGCAACGGCAGTCTCCATTGATGCCCTCCCTCCCGTCCGCATCCAAAGCACACTGCCCGGGCCCGCGTCGAGACCCGGCGGCCTGCCGCGGACTCAGAACAACTCGCCGGGCGGCCGCTCCTTGTCGGCGGAGGCCGCCGCTGACCCGTCTGCGTCTGGCACAGGCAGGCCCCCGGCCGACCGAGGCTCGATAAGCTCCGGTCCGTTGTTCCGCACGAAATTGACGGCCGTTGATACGGGATGCGACGTCAGGCCGCCGCCCGCCATCGCGGGCAGCATCGCCGCCTGGAGCTGGCCCGGCTCGGTGCTGCCCGGGTCAAGCCAGTCCGCCCAATGGTCAGGGGAAATCACCATGGGCATACGATCGTGGATCTGGCCGACATCGTCGGTTGCCTGGGTCGTGATAATCGCGGCCGTCCACAGCCAGGCATGTTCGTGGTCAGACGGCAGGGTTGCGTCCCGCCAGAGTTCGTAGATGCCGGCGAAGGCGAGTTCACCACCGTCCGTTCGGTAAATATAAAAAGGCTGTTTGCTGGTTTTCTTTCCTTCTGCCGGGATGGCTTGCCACTCGTAGTAGCCATCGGCGGGCAAGATGCACCGGCGTTTGGCGAAGGCGCGCCGGAACGACGGCTTGACCGCCACCGTCTCGGCCCTGGCGTTGATGAGCCGACCGCCGCCCGAGGCGTCCTTGGCCCAGAACGGAACCAGGCCCCAGCGCACGACCCGCAGCTCGCGGGCCTGGGGCTCCTCCTGGCTGGCCGGTCTTTCCATGACCGCGAACACCCGCTTGGTGGGGGCCACGTTGTAGTCGGGGTCAGGCTCCGGATCGGGCGAGGCGACCACCCGGTCGCGCTCCACGCCGAACTCCTCGAGGAGCTCAAGGCGCTTGCGCGCGGACACGAAGCGACCGCACATGCCATCTTCCTATTCCCGACACGTCCCGTTAAGCCTGGATTGGCCTTTCATAACCGCAATCCTGCCCGGCCAAACCCAGGGCCAGGAAAGACGCCGGAACCGCCCGCCTCGTTTCCCCCTCGGGGTGGCCGGACCGCCGCGCAGCGATACGCTCAACCATATGCACCCGGATGATAACCGCGACCGGACCAGGGCAGGAACCCTGAGCCCGCGGCCCGGCGATGCGTGAGCTCGACGAGGACGACGTCCGGGTCCGTCCCGGCCGCCGCTCCCGGCCGCGCACCAGGAAGCGTCCCGCCCACGAGAGCGCCATCCAGGGCTTCGTCACCAACGTGGACCGGGGCCGGTACGGCTGCATGACCGACGGCGGGCTGGTCGTCGCCATGAAGGCCCGAGAGCTCGGCAAGGGTTCTGTGGTGGTCGGCGACCGGGTCGCGCTGGCGGGTGACGCATCGGGCTCCGAGGGAACGCTGGCCCGGATCGTCAGGGTCGAGCCGCGGACCAGCGCGCTGCGGCGATCGGCCGACGACACCGACCCGCAGGAACGGATCATCGTCGCCAACGCCGACCAGATGGTGATCGTGTGCGCGCTGGCGCAGCCGGACCCCAACCTCCGGTTCATCGACCGCTGCCTGGTCGCCGCGTACGACGCCGGGCTCGACCCGCTGCTCTTGCTGACCAAGGCCGACCTGGCGTCGCCGCGCACGGTGCGGGCCTTCTACGCCCCGCTCGGCCTGCCGATGCTGACCACGAGGCGCCCGCTGGCGGCGCAGACCCTGGCCCGGGTGCGGGCCGCGGTCACCGGCCGGATCAGCGTGCTCATCGGGCCATCCGGCGTCGGCAAGTCCACGCTGATGAACACCCTGGTCCCGGCGGCGGCCCGGACCACCGGCACGGTCAACCCGGTGACCGGCCAGGGCAGGCACACGTCCTCGTCCGTGGTGGCGATCCCGCTGGATGACGGCTGGCTTATCGACACGCCGGGACTACGGGGGTTCGGGCTGGGGCACGTGAGCCCGGAGCGGGTGGTGGAGGCGTTCGGGGACCTAACCGAGGGCACGGCGGCCTGCCCGGCCGGCTGCGATCACCTCTCCCCCGGCTGCGCCCTGGACGAATGGGCCCGCGAGCACCACGCCGAGGCCAGGCTCGACTCGCTCCGCCGCCTGCTGCGCAGCCGCGAAGGCGCCCCGGACTAGTTCGGCTGCGGCGCGCTCTTTCGGTTGCGGCGTCCCGGTCGGTTGCGGCGTCCCGGTCGGTTGCGGCGTCCCGGTCGGTTGCGGCGTCCCGGTCGGTTGCGGCGTCCCGGTCGGTTGCGGCGTCCCGGTCGGTTGCGGCGTCCCGGTCGGTTACGGCGTCCCGGTCGGTTGCGGCGTCCCGGTCGGTTGCGGCGTTCTCAGACGCCTCACAGGTCCCGTTAACCCGCCCCTTTCCCACTGACCACGCAATGCGGGGAATTTGCGCGGAGTTTTTTGGCTTCGCGGAAGGTTTTGTGCACGGGGATGCACAAAACTTTCCGCGGAGCCAATATCTTCCACTATCTTCGCGGGACAAGGCTTATCAGGGGACGCTCATGTATCTCAGTGCGCAGGGGCAACTCATTTAGGATGGCGTACGGCGGAGACGCGGCCACTGGGGGAATCTCCGGGACTTCCAGCGCTAGTTGGAGAAGTCTCGGGTCAGCCAGACGGTGCCGGAATTGTCGCGGTAGACGGCGATGCTGATTGCCTGGCGATGGCAGAGGCGCTCTTGGCCCGGCTATCACCGCCTATCGGACGTTGACATTAGATGAACGGCGTCTGGTTCGTGCCTGGTCGATAAATGTCGTGATTCCAGTGGTGGGTTAGCTGACGGTGCCGCCCGCGCGCCAGTAGGTGCCGGAGGCGGTCCTGGACATGAACGCCTCGTCGACCAGGTACCTGCGCAAGGCGCAATGGTCGTCGGAGATCGCCTTGAGGACCTCGTCGACGGCGGCTTCCGAGTAGTAGCGGCCAGGCGAGAAGGCCTGCGCCACCTGGTCGAGCAGCAGCCTGCGGCCGACGCGTTTGGCCGGCAGCGCGCTGATCTTGCCGTCGCGGATGAAGGCCCGCAGCCCAGCTGGCGGGTCCGCAAGGAGGACGTCAGCGTCAGGACCCATCCAGCCAGTATGACGCCGGGGCCGTGGGCACGCACGCCGTTATCCTGGCACCCGAGGCACGCAGACGCGCCCGTACCTAGTCCTGGCTGGCCAGCGTGGTGTACTTAGCGGTACCGTTTCGCGGGTGGTGGCACACTACGACGACGACCTGCGCTTTGCGCACGTCCTCGCGGATAACGCCGACGACATCACGACCAGGCGGTTCCGGGCGCTCGACCTGCGGGTCGAGACCAAGCCCGACCTCACGCCGGTCTCGGATGCCGACCGGGCGGCCGAAGAGTCCCTTCGTAACGTGCTGCGCCGGTCCCGTCCGCGCGACGCGGTGCTCGGCGAGGAGTTCGGCCGGTCCGGCACGGGGCCGCGGTGCTGGGTCATCGACCCGATCGACGGGACGAAGAACTACGTGCGCGGTGTCCCGGTCTGGGCCACCCTGATCGGGCTGATGGACGGCCCGGATGTCGTCGTCGGGGTGGTGTCGGCGCCCGCCCTGGCCCGCCGCTGGTGGGGCGCGGTGGGCGGCGGAGCCTGGACCGGACGCAGCCTCACCAAGGCCTCGCCCTGCCGGGTGTCCGGGGTCACCAAGCTCGGCGACGCGTCGCTGTCCTACTCGGGCCTGGGCGGCTGGTCGGATCGAGGGCTGCTCGACAACTTCCTCGGCCTGACCAGATCGGTGTGGAGAACCCGAGGATTCGGCGACTTCTGGTCGCACATGCTGGTCGCAGAGGGCGCCTGCGATGTGTCCGCGGAACCGGAGGTGTCGCTGTGGGACATCGCCGCGCTCCAGATCATCGTCACCGAGGCCGGAGGCCGGTTCACCTCCCTGGAGGGCGAGGCCAGGCCGGACGGCGGCAGCGTGGTGTGCACCAACGGCTACTTGCATGACGAGGTGCTTACGCAACTCACCAAACCGGCGTCGGAGTAATCGGGGCTTGCTCTCTGGAAGCAATTAACGGATGCTTGGTGGACGTCACAAGTGCACAAGCGCCGCAACCAGGGGGTGTTACCCGTGAAAGTACGAGACGGCATGTCCCATCTTGTCCTCACCATCGGGCCTACGCATACGCTCCGGCAGGCGGCGCGGATGATGTCCGCGCGCCGGATCGGAGCCGCCGTCGTGACCGACGCTGACCACGCGGGCATCGGCATCTTGACCGAGCGTGACATCCTCGACTCGGTGGCCGCCGGCCAAGACCCTGACGCCGAACTCGTCGGCACGCACCGCACGGAAAACCTCGTCTACGCCTCCCCCGACTGGACCCTGGAGGAGGCCGCGGCGGCGATGACGCGGGGCGGGTTCAGGCACCTGGTGGTAATCGAAGGCCATGACGTCGCCGGGTTGCTCTCGATGCGCGACATCGTCCGCTGCTGGACGCCCGTCGAGGCGGTCCAGCCGCAGGCCGCCGCCACGTCCGCCTGAGCCTGGGGCAGCCGACCCGGTTGCTACCCGGCCACCTCGGTGATCGTGTCCGCGACCCGATCGGGCACCCGAAGCGGCAGCAGGTGGTCGCCGCCGGGGACGTCGATTCTACGACAGCCGGGGATCCCAAACTCATTTAAGGCGCGCGGGCCGGCCAGCGCGGGGCCGCAGCGCGGGGCCGCAGCGCGGGGCCGCAGCGCGGGGCCGCAGCGCCGGTCCGACGGCGTGTTAGGGTCACCAGGTGGTGGAACCCCTGTCGTTCGGGATATTTCCTCTGGGCCTGGCCGGATCGACGGATGGCGTGGCATCCGGGCCGCCCGATGACTTTGAGCAAGTCGCGGCGGCCGCCGCCGAACTGCAGGGCGACGGGCCGCCCATCATGCCGCGGATGTACGTGAACTGGACCGGGCCACGCAGCACCGAGTCGGTGCTGCGTCAGGTCGGGGAGTACGCGACGCTCAGCCTGCCGTGGGACATGGTCCTGTGTTACCGGGACTCGTCCGGGTCGGTCGCGCAGTGGGTGTCCTTCGTCTCCCAGGTGGTGGCCAGTCACGGGCACGAGCTAGCGGCGATACAAGTCACCGGAGAGCCCAACGTCGCCGGAATCCGCTTCGCGGCCGACGGCGCCTACCCGGCGGTGCGCGAGGCGCTGGTCAGAGGCGTGCTCGGAGCGGCCACCGCCAAGCGGGAAAGCGGCGCCACGGCGGCGATCGGCTTCGCGGTCGCGCCCGAGGTCGACCCCGCGGCCAGCGGGTTCTGGGCCGAGGTCCGCGACCTCGGCGGCAGTGACTTCGCCGCCGTCTTGGACTATGCGGGCATCGACATGTACCCGGACGTGTTCGGGCCGCGGATCGGCTTGGACCGGCTCCCGGGCGCGGTGGACTGGGTGCTGCGCACCTTCCGGGAACGCGACCTAGCCGGGGCGGCCATCCCGGCGACGGTGCCGATCCGCATCTGCGAGAACGGCTGGCCGACGGGACCGGACCGGTCCGAGCAGACTCAGGCCGACGTGTTCGAGACCACCCTGCGCACGGTGCACGCGCTGGGCGCCGAGCTGAACGTCACGCACTGGGAACTGTTCACGCTTCGGGATGCCGACAGCTCCCGCGACGGCCTGTTCTACAACTTCGGCGTCCTGCGAGACGACTACTCGCGCAAGCCCGCCTTCGTCCGACTGTGCGCGCTGATCGCCGAGCTCGGCCGCCCCCCAGCACTCTGAAGTCCTCAGTGGCCTGGACTCCTCGCCGATCTGGCCGCCCAGCGTCCCACGTCGCACCGCCCCGATCATTCCCCTCAGCCCTCCAAGCCCGGCAGCCCTGCCAGTAACTGCCATAAACCCCCACCCGCGCTGGCCGGCCGCCGCGGGCCGCGCCGCCACCGCACCGATGGAACATAGGGCCGCATAGAACCGGCCTAATGGTCCATCGGGTCGGCCCGATCACGGGACGGAAGCGCCTGGGCGTGACCCTTTTAGGCATATTAATGATGATTTGACCGTCTTGGATGGGCGCCCGGAGCGGCGGGCGCACTGGACCCGCCAGGGTAGCTACCGCCGGGTGCCGCCGGGCCGGCACGGCCAGGAGGGGGGACACTGAGGGCATGAACCGCGAGGGCGCGGAAACCTACCTGCGGCTGCTGGCCGAGGCCGAGCTGCGCGGCCCGATGGCGCCCGCTCGCCGACAGCCGTGGGCCGGCCCGGGCGGCAGCACGGCCAGGCTCACCGTGGTCGCGCAGGCGCTGACCGCCGTGCGCGCGCTCGACCACGAGACCGTCGAGGACATCCTGGCCGACTTCGACCTCGCCGTGAGCCTCAGGCAACGCGCGGACCGGCCTACGTCGGGCCCGGTTGGCGCGGCGGGATTTCGGCCCGGGCGGCTGCTGTTCCCGCCGCCGGGGACGCTCGCTAGGAGGAGCAGGCTGGCGGTGGGCGGAGGAGATCCTGCACCCCAAGGTCGACTGGCGCAGGCTGCTCGCGGCCGAGCTTCGCCGGGCCGTCGCGCAGGTGGCCGGGGCCGTCGACTACTCCTACCGGCGGCCGTCCCGGCGCTCCACCATCGCGGGCGACGTGGTCCTCCCGGCGCTGCGGCGGCCGGTGCCCGAGGTCGCCGTCGTCCGCGACACCTCGGGCAGCATGACCGAGGACCTGCTCGCGATGGTGCTGGCCGAGGTCGAAGGACTGCTGCGGGCCCTTGGGCTGGCCCGGCAGGTCCGCGTGCTCGCCTGCGATACCGCGGTCGCGCCCGCCCAGCGGGTCAGTTCTGCCCGCCAGGTTCAGCTGATCGGCGGCGGCACCAACATGGGCGCAGGGCTGTCCGCGGCGGTCGCGCTGCGGCCCCGCCCGGCCGTCACCGTCGTGCTCACCGACGGGTACACGCCCTGGCCCGGTCAGGCGCCGAAGGGGACCCGGGTCGTGGTCGGGCTGTTCGGCGCGGGCGCGCCGGACGCACCGCCGTGGGCCCGCGCCGTCCGGGTCGGGTCCGACTAGCGGGATCGTGTGTCATGGCTGCCCTTATATAGGGGTAGCCATGACACACGATGATGGGCGGTTTCGAACCGCGTGAGTGGAATGTCACCGGGGGGTGTCAGCATGTGGGCATGAGACCAGCGTTGAAGGCCGGACTGTTGCCACTGTGGCGGGACCGGGACACGATCCAGTTTGGGACCGACCCTCGGCGGGCCGTGGCGCTCGGGGGGCTGGGCCAGGCCGCGGCGGTGATCAGCTTGCTGGACGGGAGCCGGGACCGGGAGGCCCTGATCGCCACGGCGCAGGAATACGGCGTGCGGCCGACGGCGGTCAACCGGGTGCTCGCGACGCTGGCCGCCGCGGGGGTGCTTGACGACTTCCCGGCCCGGCTGCATGCGGCACTGCCGGGCCAGCTGCGGGCGCGGCTGGCGCCGGAGCTGGCTACCGCGTCGCTGGCCTACGGCGACGGGGACGGCGGGGCGCGGACCCTGGCGCGCAGGCGGGCCGCCTTCGTCCGGGTGCACGGCGCGGGCCGGACCGGCGCGTGCGTGGCCAGCTTGCTCGCCGCCTCCGGGGTGGGGCAGGTCAGCTGCACCGACCCGGAGCCCGCCGGACCCGCGGATCTGGCGCCTGCCGGGCTGATCCAGGCGGACCTGGGCGCACCCCGGCAGGACGGGGCCGCCCGCGCCATCTCCCGGGCGGCGCCGGAAGTCAGGACCCGCGACGACGGCGCCGTGCCTGACCTGGTGGTCCTGACCGAGCTAACGTTGCCTGACCTGATCGAAGGGCTGATGCGGGACCGCGTCCCGCACCTGGCGCTGCGAGCCGCCGAGGCGATCGGGGTGGTCGGGCCGCTGGTGCAGCCGGGCCGTTCGTCGTGTCTGAGATGCGTGGACCTGCGCAAGGCTGACGGTGACCCGCAGTGGCCGAAGGTGCTCGCACAGGCCACCTTCACCAGAGCCCAGCCGCAGGCATGCGACACCGTGCTCGCCGCGATGACCGCGGCCGTGACGTCGGCGCAGGCGCTCGCGTTCATCGACCGCCCCGAGGTACCTGGCTCGCTGCCGGCGACAGCGAACGGGACGCTGGAGGTGGTGCTGCCCGACTGGCAGTGGCGGCGCCGGACCTGGGCGCCGCACCCGGCGTGCGGATGCGGCGCGTTCCCGGCCACGGCCGGTACCATCCGCTCCTTGACGTGCGGGACAATATCAGGGTGAATGATGTCCCTCAACACCCCGTGACCCGGGCCGCCAAGATGGCCAGGTTGCCGATCGGGCTGGCGGGCCGTACGGCCCTCGGGGTCGGGAAGCGGATCGGCGGCCGGTCGGCCGAGATCGTGGCCCAGGAGATACAGCAGCGCACCGCCGACCAGATCTTCCGGGTCCTCGGCGAGCTCAAGGGCGGCGCCATGAAGCTGGGCCAGGCGCTGTCCATCTTCGAGGCGGCGCTGCCGCCCGAGCTGGCCGGGCCGTACCGGGCCACGCTGACCAAGCTGCAGGAATCCGCCCCGCCGATGTCCGCCCGCAGCGTGCATCAGGTGCTGGCCGCCGATTTGGGCGAGGACTGGCGGGACAACTTCGCCGAGTTCAGCGACGCCCCGGCCGCCGCCGCGTCGATCGGTCAGGTGCACAAGGCGACCTGGCGCGACGGCCGGCAGGTCGCGGTGAAGATCCAGTACCCCGGCGCGGGCCGGGCGCTGATCGGGGACTTCAACCAGCTGAGCCGGGCCGGGTGGCTGTTCGGCCTGCTGATGCCGGGGCTGGAAGTCAAGCCGCTGCTCGACGAGCTGCGCGACCGGGTCACCGAAGAACTCAACTACCATCTCGAGGCGGCCTCCCAGCAGGCGTTCGCCGACGCCTACGCGGGCGACCCCGACATCTGCGTGCCCGGGGTCATCATGGGCACGGACCATGTCCTGGTCACCGAGTGGATGGACGGCACGCCGCTGGCGAAGATCATCAGCGACGGCAGCAAGACCGAGCGTGACCGGGCCGGCATCCTGCTGGTGCGCTTCCTGTTCTCCGGACCCTCGCGGGCCGGCCTGCTGCACGCTGACCCGCACCCGGGTAACTTCCGGCTGCTGGACGACGGCCGGCTCGGCGTGCTCGACTTCGGCGCGGTCGACCGGCTGCCCGACGGGCTGCCGCCGTTCTTCGGCCGGCTGCTGCGGATCATGCACGACGACGACGCCGACGTCGAGGCGGTGGAAGCCGAGTTGCGTGCGCACGGGTTCCTCCGGCCCGGTGTCGACGTGGACCTGGACGCGCTGAACGCCTTCCTGGCGCCGCTGGCCGAGCCGTCCAAGGTGGAGTGCTTCAAGTTCAGCCGGGAGTGGCTGCGCGAAGGGGCCACCCGGGTCACCGACATGCGGGCGAGCAATATCACCCGCCAGTTCAACGTGCCGCCGTCGTACGTGCTGATTCACCGGGTGTCTACGGCGGGCATCGGGGTGCTTTGCCAGTTGGAGTGCGAAGGCGAGTTTCGGGCCGAGGTGCTGAAGTGGATACCGGGGTACTTCGATCCCGCCCCGATAGGTTCGGGCGGAACCGTGGAAGCCTTCGCCGGTGCGCAGGGGCCCGGGATTACGGAGGGGCCCGGGGTTACGGAGGGGCCCGGGGTTACGGAGGGGCCCGGGGTTACGGAGGGGCCCGGGGTTACGGAGGGGCCCGGGGTTACGGAGGGGCCCGGGGTTACGGAGGGGCCCGGGGTTACGGAGGGGGCGTGAACGATCACGACACCCAAGACTCATGGGATCAGCGTTACATCAGCATGGAGCGGGTCTGGAGCGGCGGGCCGAGGCCGCGCTGCTCGCAGCGGTCGCGCCGGGCGGGACGCTTCTCGTCGTGCACCACCAGGTCATGGACGCCGAGCAGGCCAGAGCCCACGGCTGCGACCCCGACGACTACGTGAGCCCCGCCGACGTCGCCGCGCTGCTCGACGACAGCTGGCGAATCGAGAGCAACGAAACCCGCCCCCGTCACGTGACCGGCGGTGCCGGATCACACCACACCCACGACGTCGTCCTGCGAGCGCGGCGCCTGAACTAACCCGCGGCGCCCAGCATGAGCCCGGGATCGTGTGCACTAACCCCATACTTTCCGGGGGGTAAGTGCACACGATGAGCGGGAACCGTTCGGGTGGGGGGCGGTTTGGGCCGCTATGCAGCATGCCCACTTGGACGCTGCGGCCGCATCCGCGGTCAGAAGGTCACAGACATTTCCTGCCGAATGGCCCAGCAACTAGGATCTTTGGTCCCTTAGCGGTACCCGGCTCGCAGTTCAGTGTGGTCATCAGCGAGCGTTTCCGGTTCGTTACCACTTTGTTTCCGCTGCGGACGACGAACCGTGAGGTTCCTACCACATTAACCCGGCGGTGCCCGCCCGGCACCGCCAACCGTGAAAAGGACGACTGCCATGCCACTGCAGGGAGTTATGCGCCTGGGCTACGTGCACGCCCGGGTCACCGACTTGGCCGAGGCCAAGGGCCACTACGGCAACACGCTGGGCCTGTACCCCACGTACGAAGAGACCGGCAAGATTTACTACAAGGGCTGGGACGAGTGGGACCACCACTCCGTCGTGCTGGAAGAGGGCGGCGTCGGGCTGGTCAAGATCGGCTTCAAGGTCAGCGACCCGGCTGAGATCGACGGGATCGAGGCCAAGGCCCGGGCCTTCGGCTGCGTGACGGAGCGGATGTCGAAGGGAGAGACACGCGAGGTCAGTGACGGCGTGCGGATCGTCGCGCCGTCGACCCACGTGATCGAGGTCTACCACGACATGACGGCGGTCGGCACCGAGGTGGGCACGCACAACCCAGAGGTTTTCCCGCGCCATCTGATCGGTGTGGGCGCGCCGGCCCTGGACCATGCGCTGCTCGTCGCTGAGGACGTCAAGACGATGGACCGGTTCTTCCAGGAGGTGCTCGGGTTCTACGCCACCGAGCGGGTGGTCACCAGCCTGGAGGACGACGCCGACTACATCGCCACCTGGATGTCGGCCGGCCAGCAGGTGCACGACATCGCCGTGCTCAGCGGCCCGAACGGGAAGCTGCACCACTTCGCCTTCCGGCTGGGTGACTGGAACGCTGTGCTGCGGGCCGGCCAGCTGTTCTCCATGGACGACGTCTCGGTCGACATCGGCCCGACCCAGCACGGCATCACCCGGGGCGAGACGATCTACTTCTTCGACCCGGCCGGCAACCGCAACGAGGTGTTCGCCGGCGGGTACACCGCCTATCCGGACCGTCCCACGGTCTGCTGGACGCCCGAGGCGCTCGGCAAGGGGATCTTCTACATCCAGCGCGAGCTCAACGACCGGTTCACCACCGTCATGACCTGACCGAGCCCGCAGCGGGGCGGTGACCGCCGGCCGTTGCCCCGCCATCACGGCTTACAGAGAGGACCCCTGAAATGGCTACCAACGTCCAACCGAGAATTCTGGAACCCGGCAACGCGCCACCACCCAGGAAGGCGCTAAGTCAGCCCTGGGTGGGCGCGGCCGGGCTCGTCATCGTACTCGCCGTGGCTGCCGTGCTGGGCATCGTGCCGGGCCTGCAACGCTCACTTGAGATCATCGGGCCGGCCAGCACCTTCTGCCTGCCGGTGCTGGCCGTTGCCGCGCTGTGGTGGAACGGCTGGCCGTTCGCCAGGCTCTCCCGCCTGGCCGGCGGCCTGGCCACGCTCGGGCTGATCGTGGCATCCGGCATCGTGCTGACCGCGGTCGGCCTGGCGGTGACCGGCAGCTTCCAGCTCAGCCACCTGTTCGGCACGGCGGCCGAGGCCGCCCAGGGCCACATGGTGACGTTCCCCTACACCGTCCCGCTGGCAGCGTTCGTCTTCGTCACGATGCTCCAGCTGACCTTCGTCTGCAGGCAATGGCCCTTCCAGCGCCTGTCGCCGACGGCAAGCGGGTTCGCGGCCCTGGCCGCGAGCTGGGCGGTCGGCGTGGCCGGTTACTTCCTGCTGGCGAGCTGGGACTTCGTGCCCGCGGTGGCGCGCCACGCCATCGGGCTGCGGAACCCGGGCGGCCCGGTCAACGCACTGGACCTGGTGGGAATCCTGCTGTGCATCGTCATCTTCCAGCTGACGCTGTTCTTCCTGCTCCAGGGTTACCCGGTCAGCTTGATCAAGTCCCAGCCGCTGTACCTGGCGGTATCCAACGCCACCACGATCGGCGGCGGGATCCTGCTGTGGTGGATCCTGAACTCCGGCCTCGGCCTGTCCTCACCCCAGGTCAGCGAGGTAGCCGGCGTGATCGTGGCCGGCACGCTGATCGCCGGGCTGCTGTTCGAGGGCTGGCCCGCCCGCACGATCGCCAACCCGGCCCTGTCCCGGCTGGCGCTCCTCGGCACGGCCGGGGCGGTCGCGGTCGTCGCGGGCTTTGCCCTGCGGGCCATCAGCCTGACCGCCACCTGGACCAGCGCTCCGCCGCAACTGTGGGTCGCGGTGATGGGCCTGAACTTCATCGGGGCCATCGTCATCGTCCACGCGGCCGTGTTCCGCCGCTGGCCGCTCCCGGCCGCAGAACCGGACCAGCCGGGGAGTTAACGCGGCAATTAAACGACTGCCACCGCCTTGGCTTGGGGGGGTGGCAGTCTCATTGTCCGCCCGAGGCACGGATCGGATACCAGCGGATCGGGCGAGAGGGGATTAGCGGCCCTGGAAGGTCGCTTTCCCTGGGCCCTGCTCGAGGAGGGACCTGATCCCGGCCGGCAGGTCGCGGGTGGCGAAGATCTGGCCGGTTTCGCCCGGGGTTATGGCGTCGGCGGCGGCCACTCCGTGGTCCCGGGCGGTCTGAAGCAGACGCTTGCCGACGGCGGTGGCCACGGTCGGGCCGGCGGCGAGCCGGGCCGCGAACGAGCGGGCCTCCTCGAGCAGACCGTCCGGGGGCAGGATCCGGTTCACCACGCCCCACCGGTGCAGCTCGACGGCCGGGTAGACGTCGCCGGTCATCACCAGCTCGGCGGCGCGGGCCACGCCGGTCCGGGCGACCAGCCGCTGCGTCCCGCCTCCGCCCGGGGTCAGGCCCACGGTCGCCTCGACCAGGCCGAACGACGCGTCCTCAGCGGCCCACATCAGGTCGCAGCCCAGGCTCAGCTCGAACCCGATGGTGAGGTTCAGCGCGTGCACCACCGCGATCGTGGGCACCGGCAGCCGCTCCAGGGTCTGCACCAGGCCCAGGAAGCGGGCCATCAGGACCGCGCCCTCAGCGGGGCCAAGATCCTGGAACTCGTGCACGTCCACGCCGGCGCAGAACATCTTGCCCTCGGCCCGGAGCAGCACCGCGCGGGCCCAACGGGGCTCCGGAGGGATGGGTTCGGATGGTACCGGGGGGTTCCGGGGCGTCGTGCCGCCGGGCCAGCACTGCGCGATTATCTCATCCAGGGCGTCTTCCAGATCGGTCGCGAGCTGGGCGTCGAACAGGTTGAGCGGAGGCGCCGAGATGACCAGCTCGGCCACGTCACCGGTCCGGGTCACGTACGCCTTGGGCATGGCGGTCCTTTCCGTTCGCACGCAGATGAGCCAGGGGTGAAGCACGGCCCGTTCAGATCAATGATCTCGCGGGACGGAAAGGTAGCGGGCGATAATTGCTGGACGGCACCGGAGCGGACGAGTCCGGACAGGACGAAATCCACGATGGGAACGGCGTAGCGGTGCGGCTCGGCGACCAGTTGTGCCCGCTCGCCGGGCGGGCTGAGGATCATCCTGATCACGATCGCCCCATAGAGTGATCGGCCTGATGAAGACGCTGGCGCTGGAGCTGGCGGCGGATTTCATCCGCGTCAACGCGATATGCCCCACCGTCGTCAACACCCCGATGGTCCAGAACGAGCCGTCCTACCGGCTGTTCCGGCCGGACCTGGAACACCCCACCGCCGACGACCTGACCGACATCCTGGTCGGGCGGAACGCGCTGCCGTTCCTGGCTTCCGACGAGGCCCGCTACATCACCGGCGTACCGCTGCCGGTCGACGCCGGCGCCCTGGTCAAGTAGGGAGCGCCGAACCGGCGTTACCATCGGCTGGTGCTGCCGTTTTCCGCCCGGACCCGCACCGCGAACCTCACCCGGATGGCCGAGGACCGGTTCGACGTGCTGGTGATCGGGGGCGGGATCACCGGCGCCGGCATCGCCCTGGACGCGGCGGCGCGCGGTTTCTCGGTGGCCCTGGTGGAGCGGGACGACTTCGCCTCGGGAACGTCCGGGCGCTCGTCCCGGCTGGTGCACGGCGGCCTGCGGTACCTGGAGCATCGCGAGTTCGGCCTGGTCGCCGAGTCGCTGCGGGAGCGGGGCATCTTGTTCCGGCTGGCGCCGCACCTGGTCCGGCCGGTCCCCATGTACATGCTGGCCGACGACCTGCGCAGCCGGGCTACGTACCGGGTCGGGCTGGCCGCCTACGAACTGCTCGCGGCGGGCCGGAACATCGGCTACCACCGGTCCGCGACCGCGGAACAGGTCCGCGAGGCCATCCCGGGCCTGCGCGGGCGATCACGCGGCTTGGCGTACTTCGAGTGCCAGGTAGACGACGCCCGGCTGACCATCGAGGTGGCCCGGGCCGCCCACGGCTTCGGTGCGGTGCTGGCGAACCACGCCCGGGTGACGGACCTTCTCGGCCACGGCCGGGTGACGGGCGCGGTCGTGGCGGACGAGATGACCGGGCAGCGGTTCGAGGTCCGGGCCCGGGCCGTGGTCAACGCGGCCGGGGTCTGGGCGGACCGGGTCACGCGGCTAGCCGGGTCTGGCGGGTCTGGCGGGTCTGGCGGGTCTGGCGGGTCTGGCGGGTCTGGCGGGTCTGGCGGGTCTGGCGGCGGGCGGCTGCGGCCGAGCAAAGGCGTCCATCTGGTGTTTGCCCCGGGCGCGGTCCGGACCAAGGCGGCGCTGGTCACTCCGTCGGGAGCGGACGACGGACGGTTCATCTTCATCATCCCGTGGGAGGACCGGGTCTACGCCGGGACGACCGACACTCCCTACCCGGGCGACCTAGACCACCCGACGGTCGACGCCGTTGACCGTGCCTACATCCTGTCGGCGGTGGCCCGGAGCTTCCCGGGCGTGACCGAACGCGACGTGGTGGCTTCCTGGGCGGGGCTGCGCCCGCTGCTGAGCCAGGACGAGGGCCTGGGTGACGCCCGGACCAGCGACCTGTCCCGGAAGCACGCGATCTGCACCGATCCGCCCGGCCTGTTCACCATCACCGGCGGGAAGCTGACCACGTACCGGGCCATGGCCGAGGACCTGGTGGACCGGGTGGCCGCCGCGCTCGGGGACGCGCGGCCCGGCCGGACGCGGCGCATCCCGCTCGGGCTGCACGGGTCGGCGGCGGCGGCGGTGCGGCTCGCCCGGGCCGAGGTGGCCCGCCTGGGCCTGCCGCCGCGGGCAGCCGCCCGGCTGGTGCAGCGCTACGGCGACGACTGGGCGGAGGCGGCCCGGCTGATCAGCGAAGACTCCTCGCTCGGCGAGCCCGTGGTGAGCACCCTGCCGGTGCTGGGCGTCGAGGTGGCCCTGGCCCGGAGCCGCGAGATGGCCCTCACCGACTCCGACGTCTACGTGCGCAGGACCCGGCTCACTACCCGCGACGCCAGGCTCATACCCTCAGCCGGATTACCCCGGGAATGATGCCGAACGAGACGGGCGTCGTGCCCATCATCTCCCCGTCCGCCTCGACCGGGAGGGGCTGGTCACGGCAGCAGGACCTGCGGATTCATGATCTGGGCCGGGTCGAGGGCGGCCTTGATCCGGCGCAGCACGTCCACGCCGGTCTCGCCGAGGTCGGCGGCCAGGTACCGGGCCTTCAGGCGGCCGACGCCGTGATGGCCAGCCAGTCCCAGCCCGCGGGCCGGGCCCGGCAGGCGAGCGTCGCCTCGGTGATTACCGCGAGCGTTCCCTCGGTTCCGACCAGGAGCCGCCGTAGGTCAGGTCCGGCGGCCGATCGCGGTACCGGCCGGCTGCGCAGGATCTCGCCCTGCGGGAGGACCGCGGTCAGCCCGAGCAGCACATCCTCGATCGCCCCGAAGGCGGCGGACGCCTGCCCGGCCGACGACGCGGCGATCCAGCCGCCCACCGTGGAAAGGGCGATCGACTGCGGGTAGAGGCCGGTCGTCAGCCCGTGCGGCGCCAGGGCCTGCTCAAGCTGGTCGCCGCGCACGCCGGCCTCGACGTGGACGACCTGCGACACCAGGTCGACCGCGGTGACCTTGTTCATCCGGGACAGGTCCAGGACGACCGACCCCGTATCGGCCTGCGCTCCGCCGCAGACGCCGGAGCCGCCCCCGCGGGGGATCACCGCCGTGGACGTCTGCGACGCCCAGGCCAGCACCGTGGCCACCTCCTGCGTGCTGACCGGGAAGATCACCGCGGTGGGGAAGGCGAGCTCATCGCCCCGGACGCGCCGCAGCAATGACAGCGACCAGGAGTCGATGGCGCGCTCACGCAGTGTCTCCGGGTCGGTCCGCACGGCGCCGCCAGGACACCCGGCAAACCGGCCGTAGCCGACCTCGGGCGGTTAAGTTCCCGTGCCGTCCCGGCGCGCCGCTACCCGGGCGAGCTCCGCGATGGTCGAGCCGGAAAGCACGTGCACCATCCTGGCCGCGGGCGAGACCCCCAGGGCGTGGCGCGGCAGCCGTATTCGCAACGCGCCCGGCCGGGATTCGAAGACCAGGGGCGGATCCATCGTCAGTGCCTCACCGTCGACGCCGATCCGCACCGGGGCGCCTGAGCCGAGCTCGAATCGCGGTGCGCTCCACTCGACCCATCCGGGGAACCGGCGGACCTGGCCCGCCGCCTCGAGCGCGGCGAACTTACTGGCATCGGCCGCGTCGGCGATCATGACCGCCACCATCCCGAGAACGCCCTGGTCGATCCGCGCGCGGGTGCCGCGGCCGCCTGGATGGTCGAGCTGATACGGGTTGTTCGACACGAGGATCAGCTGTGCCGTCGGGCGCGCCGTGCCGTCCGGTCCGGTGTAGCGCAGGTCGAGCTGGGTCGCGTCCGGGCCGAGCAGGTCAGGCAGGATCAAGGCGGCGGTCTTCAGCTTTGCATCCCGGTACGCGGGCGACTGGACGACCTCAGCGTAGAGCCCGAGCGAGGCATTGTTCACGAACGTCCGCCCGTTAACGGCGGCCAGGTCGATCCGGCGCTCCACCCCGTTCGTGAACGCGTCAAGCGCGCCTACCACGTCGTCGCGATCCAGCCCGAGGTCGAGCGCGAAATGGTTCCGGGTGCCCGCGGGTATGCACACGTGCGCGATATCGTGCCGCGCGGCGACCGAGGCGACCTTCGCCTGGGAGCCGTCGCCGCCCGCCATGCCGATCACGTCGGCGCCTCGTGCGATGGCGTCCTCGGCTAGCTGGAGCAGGTCATCTTCGGGCCGCAGGACGACCGGCTCAATGCCGCGCTTCCGGCATTCCTCGGCGAGGTGGAACCGTTCCGCCTTGCCGCCCCCCGACTTCAGGTTCATGATCAGAACGGGATGCGCCGGGGACCCGGCGGCGGTGAGGTGCGCCATGTTGGCGCGCAACTGCCTGCGAGTGCGCTCCAGTGCGTACTTCGCGGCCAGCACGGACACGCCGCCCAGGACCACGATGAGGACTACCCGCCAGATCCTGAGGCCGGCGAAGAAAAGGGCAGTGCCGAACGCCGCGGCAGCCGCCACCACGACGACCATCGCGATCGCCCGCACCGCGCCGCGCCGCGACACCGCGTACCAGCCGCCCGTAACGCAGACCAGCAAGGAGATGAAGGCCAGGATCGCGGCGACCAGATGGACAACGACGCCGATAAAGAAGAAAGCGGCCGCTGCCACCAGCGCCGCCATGGCGACCATGGCCGCTAGCTGCCGCCCCGCGCTCGGCCGCTGCGGCACAGTCGCAGTGTCCTGCTCCGGCACCTGACCCCTCCTGACTGGCAGCTCATCCCGCGGTCCCGGTCAACCCGAGTGCTAGGATACGCCGGTGGCAGGACGAGATGCCGCCCGCGAGGCGGCCGCTGACGCCGGGGCGGTCGCACGGCGGCTGGCTGACAAGCTCGCGAAACTAAGCGGGCCGGTCGGCCGGCAGGTTGGCGACGGGCTGCGGGAGCTGGGTGCCGTGGACCAGGCGATCTACTCCGCGGTAGCCTCGACCCCCACTCCATCCCTCGACGAACCGCTGCGCCGGCTCTCCGGCGCCGCCAATAACTCCCGCCTCTGGCTGGCCATCGCGGCCGGGCTCGCCGTCGGCGGGGGC
This sequence comes from uncultured Actinomycetes bacterium, assembly GCA_963758795.1. Lineage (GTDB taxonomy): Bacteria > Actinomycetota > Actinomycetes > Streptosporangiales > Streptosporangiaceae > Palsa-504. The sequence continues at coordinate 358,914 of CAVWXG010000010.1, read as the reverse complement.
AGGAGCGGCCGTCGAGCCGCCGTGCAGGGAACACTGGCCATCGGCGTGACGTCCGCTCTGGTGAACCTCGTCGTCAAATCCCTCTGGTCCCGGCAGCGGCCAGACCGGGCCGCGGCCAGAGTCCCTGGCCAGCGGAACGTGCCGATGCCAGCCTCTACCTCGTTCCCGTCCGGTCACGCGGCGTCAGGGTTCGCGTTCGCCTCGGCGATCGGCCGGGACCAGCCCTGGCTCGGCCTCGCGCTGCGGTTCCTGGCAGCGGCGGTGGCGTACTCCCGGGTGCACACCGGAGTGCATTACCCGGGCGACGCCGTGGTCGGCTCGCTGATCGGCGCGGGCACCGGGCAGGCCGTGGCGGCCCTGACGGAGCGGCTGCCACCGGCCCGGAGCCCGTCCCGGTCAAGTCCCGAGAAAGCGGTGTGAGAACGAGGGCAGCCTCGCCTGGTCTTCAGTGGCCGGTGAGGTGGATCACGCCGACGTCGGACAAGCCGTCGAGCACCAGCTGCACCCCGAGCGCGGCGAGCAGGAACCCGAAGACCTTCTCTGTCACCAGCATCCGGCTCGCGTCCAGGTGGCTGCTGACCTGCACGGCCCAGCGGAACACCGCGACGTCGAGGGCGAGTATCACGATGAGGATACCGACGACGACCGCGACCACCGAGACCGAGGCGGCTTCGGCCGAGGCAGTGACCAGGACGACAATCCCCGCCGGGTTGAGCAGGTAGGGCACGGCCAGCGGAAAGACGGCGACCTGCATCGGGTCCCGGTCTTCGGCCGGGTGGCTGCCACTGTCCTGGTCGTGCTGCCCGAGGACCATGGTGACGGCGATGATGAGCAGGATGATCCCGCTGGCGACGCCAAGCGCGCCCGGGGAGAAGTGCAGCAGCCTGGTCAACAGGCCGCCGAGGACCAGCAGGAGCACCGCGACAGTGGCGGCGGTGGTCAGCATCTTGCGCAGGACGCGGCGCTGGATGGCCTCCGGCATCTGCCTGGTCGTCTCCAGAAACGGCACCAGCGCGATCTTGGGCCCGATTCCGATCAGGAGCAGCAGGAACGTGTCGATAACGAAGGTGGCGTTCAGCGATTCCAGTTCCATCACGACGGAGATTACCCGGGCCTGCTACTACGCCGGTTTCCCGGGGTGTGCAGCATCCGCTGGCGCGGGCGGCGTCACACGTATTCGCGTCGGCGCATCCAGGCCAGGGTGACCCAGCCCCAGATCGGGGGCAGGTAGGCGGTGAACAGCCGCTGGATGAACACCGCCGCGACGGCCTGATCCTGGGGCACGCCGGCGCTGGTCAGCCCGCCGATCAGGCCCGCCTCCACGACGCCGAGGCCGCCTGGCACGGGGACGGCTCCGCCGATGATCGAGGCCAGCGTGATGACCACGAGCAGGGTCGCGATGCTGGCTCGCTGCCCGACCGCGTGCAGCGACGCGCCAAGGGCCATAGCCACCAGCAGCTGCGCCAGGACCGAGCCGCCCAGAATGTAAAAGATCTTGCGGGGCTCGGCGGCGATCGTCTTGATGTTGGCCCAGATGCTGACCAGATGCGGCCGGATCCGGGTGCTCGCCAGCCGCCGCAGCCGGGGCACCAAGGCGATCAATGCGGTGGCGATCCCCACCGCGAGTACGACGCCGACCACGATCCAGATCACCCCCTGGTGCCCGCCTGAACTTGACGGCTGGTGGAAGTCGCCGACGGCGAAGCCGATGGAGACCAGGAACAGCAGGGTCTTCGCGGTCCAGCTCGCGGTCGACGCGATGGCACCGGAACTTACTGCCGCCGCGGCATCGTACCCATTGCGCTGGAAGAACCTGACCCGGAGCGCGAACACCGCGACGTCCCCCCCGACCAGCGAGGTAAAGGTATTCGACGTCTCCAGCGCGAGGCACCGGCCGTAGGGCAGCTGGCCCGGGACGGCACCGTTCAGCGCCCACGCCTCCGCGGCCACCGGAAGCTGGGCGAGCACGAAAGCCAGCGCCACCCACCCCCAGCTGGCGCCCTTGATGACGTCCAGCGAGCCGCGCACGTCGGCCAGGACCCCGAGAATCGCCCAGACACCGATCAGCATGCCGATGCCGAACACCAGGTTGACCCAGCTGACCCGCTTCGCCTCGGCCAGCTTGGGCACCTCGATGCTGGTCGCGCTGGCGACCGCCGCCCGCAGCCCCGGCAGCAGGGCCTTATCCTGCTGGACAGCGCTAACCGTGACCGGGTCCAGCGCGGAGCGCTGTAGGTGCACCAGGGCACCGCGGGCCGTGTCGGCGTCGAGCGCCCGGCCCGCCGCCGCGGCCGTGCGCTCGGCACCGACCCGCACCGCCACCGCGGCCAGTACGGCCGCGATGTCGCCATCGAGACGGCCCTTGAGGGCGGATGCGGACGCGCAGCGGAAATCCTTCAGGCAGGCCCCGCCCTCCGCGGAAACGATGATCGTTTCTGACCCGAGCGCCCCGTGGGCGATGCCTGCCTCGCGCAGCCGGAGCACGGTCCGCAGGATCTCGTCCAGAGTTCCGTCCGGCAGGGCAGCGTCGTCGGCCTCGGCCAGAGCCCGGCCGGGCGGCAGCCTGGTCACCAGCGCCGCGTCCCTGCTCAGCCCGAACCGGCCGACAGCAAGCACCTCCGGCACACCGACACCGGCGCGTCCGGCCATCAGGGTGAGAAACGCCTCGTGCTCGACCTGCTGCAGACGATCAAGAATGAGGGTGGGCCCTGAATCGCGGTAGAAGCAGAACCGCCACAGTTTCGCCAGCACCCGCGCATCGGAGGCGTCACGGCCGTAAACCGACAGCTCGACGGCCCGGCCGGCAGCGTCCCGCCCGGCGAGCTTCTCCACCCCCCAGACCTGGCGGGGGGCCCGGGCGACGTCCCCGACCGCGACATTCAGGTCCGCGATCCAGCCGGCGATCTCATCCGCTGAGGGCAGACCGAGCGGCGACCCCACCGCCAGGTGCAGGCCAGCCGCGACGCCCCAGCCCAGCGCAAGGCTGGAGATGGTATTGACCGGAAGCGCGGCCCCGTCGATGACCGCCGCGATCGACGCCACCGCGACCAGCAGCGTCGCCAGGCGGTGCAGCGGACGGCTCAGATAGGGCAACGCGGTAGCCGCCACGGCCATCGTGACCGCGAGCTGCGTCACCGGGTAGCCGGTATTTAGCCCGGCCAGCGAATCGGTCACCGGCCGCCCGGCCGACGGTCCAAGGATCACGCCGAGCAGCAGGCATACAACCCAGGTGATCACGGCGGCCAGCGCCGTCCACCGGACCGCGGCCAGCCGCGGAACGAGGAGCGCGAGGCCGACCAGAAGGACGATGACGCCGGCCGAGCCGAGCCAGAAGACCGAGGTGACCAGCCAGCTGATCGCCGCGGGCGGCGGGTTCAGGGCGTGCACGAGCCGCAGTTCCACCGCCGAGTTGGCCCGCATGACCGGAACCGACACCGCCACGACGGCGACGGCGAACCCCAACCGGAACGCATCGGATGCCCGCCGGCGGGTCGCGCCCCCACCCCGTGGCCCGAGCACCGCCGCACGCAACCGCCCCGCCACCACCCGACGGTCCGCAGCCGTAACGCCCTGGTTAGTTACCGAGGCCACAGGCTCCTCCTGCCACGGCCGACCAGCCATCCCGACCTGCCGGTGATGGCGGCGTCGGAGCCACACACTATCGCCAGCATCCCGGCCTTGTCACGGCGCTAGGAGCGGGCACAAGCCTGATGGTTCCCGCGCCCTTACTGGCGGGCCATGGCCACCCGCATTTCACTGTCAGTGTCGGTGATGAGGTCTCCGGATAGGTCGATGGTGACGGTGTACAGGGTGCCGGTGAAGCGGAACGGGGCCTGGTAGTCCGGGGTGATGGGCGAGCCAGGGTTGGCGCCGCAAGCCAGGGCGCCCGGGTTGAAGGCGATGGGGGTGGTAACCGGGAACTCCTCCTGGGCGACCAGCTGGCCGTCGATGTAGAGCTGGGCCCGGCCGGGTGTGCCCTTGCCCTGGGGGATGTCCGGTTTCCCGGTGGGCTCGAACTCGAATCGCAGCTGATGCCGCCCCTGGGGCACCGGATCTGGTGATGAGACCTGGTAGAGGGCACGACGGACGTAGTTGTGGACGAAATGCAGCTTGCCGTCCTTGAGGTAGAACGACCAGCCGCCGACGCCGGAGCCCTGGCACAGCAGGACGCCTTCCGCGCCGCCGGGGGGAATATCCGCGTCCGCGGTGATGGCATACGGCCGGTTCAGCACCCGGGGCCCGGCGAAGAACGGCACGGTCTGGGTCCCGGGCCGGTAGATGTACTGGTCTCGTGGCTCCGCGACCTGCGGTCGCTCAGCCATAAACCGCTCAAGCGCGCTGCCGTCGATGGGCAGCACGTTGTACTTACCTGCCTCGACGTACCACTGCGCGATCATCTCGATGAGCTTGTCCCGGTGCTCTTCGGCGAGGTCGTGGTTCTCCGCCGGGTCCTCGGCGACGTGGTACAGCTCCCAGTGGCGGGCATCAAGGTCGGTCAGCGTCTCCGGCGTGATCGGCGCGCCGAACGGCTTGCCTGCCTCGGCGAACGATGGACCCGGCCACGGGCACACCGCCCGCCACCCGTCGTGGTCGATCGAGCGGTGGCCGAACATCTCGAAGTACTGGGTGCGGTGCCGGGTCGAGGCGGCCGGGTCGTCAAAGGTGTGGGCGAAGCTGACCCCGTGGATCGGCGCCTGGGTCACCCCTCTGATCGTGGCGGGTGGCTCGGCACGAAGTGCGTCCAGGACGGTGGGGACCATGTCGATGATGTGCGCGTACTGGTCGCGGATCTCACCGCGCGCCTGGATGCCCTTTGGCCAGTGCACCAGGAACGGGTCGCTGGAGCCGCCGCGGTAGGTCTCCCGCTTCCACCGCCGGAACGGCGTGTTCCCGGCCCAGGTCCAGCCCCACGGGTAGTGGTTGAAGGTCGTCGGCCCGCCGAGCTCGTCGATGGCCCGGAGGCTGTCTTCCAGCGGCTCGGGGGCATTGTTGAAGAACTGCAGCTCGTTCGTCGTCCCGGTGGGGCCGCCCTCGGCGCTCGCGCCGTTGTCGGACACCGCCATGATCAGCGTGTTGTCGAACTGGCCGGTTTCCTTCAGGAAATCAAGGATCCGGCCCAGCTGCTGGTCGGTGTGCGACAGGAACCCGGCGAACACCTCCATCAGCCGCACCGCCAGGCGGCGTGCATCCGGTGACAGGGACTCCCAGTCCGGCACATCCGGATCGTGGCGGGATAGCTCGGCGTCGGCCGGCATGACACCGAGTTCCTTCTGCCGGGCGAACACCCGCTCCCGGTAGGCGTCCCAGCCGTCATCGAACTGGCCAGCGTACCGGTCCGCCCACTCCTTGGCCACGTGGTGCGGCGCATGCGCGGCGCCGGGGCAGAAATGCAGGTAGAACGGCTTGTTCGGGGCGACTTGCTTGGTGTCGGCGATGAACTGGATCGCCTTATCCGCCAGGTCCTCGGTCAGGTGATAGCCCTCGTCTGGGGTGCGTGGCGGCTCGACCTGGTGGTTGTCATAGACCAGGTCCGGGTACCACTGGCTGGTGTCCCCGCCCAGGAAACCGTAGAACCGCTCGAAACCGCGGCCCAGCGGCCAGCGGTCGAACGGACCCGCCGGGGACTCGAACTCCGACGGAAGCAAGTGATACTTGCCGACCAGGTAGGTGCTGTAGCCCCGCTGCTGCAGCATCTCCGACAAGAAGCCGTTCTCAAACGGCATGCTGCCGTTGTAGCCCGGGTAGCCGGTCGCCGCCTCGTTAATCGAGGCCATTGCATTGGCATGGTGATTACGCCCAGTGATGATGCACGAACGCGACGGCGAGCACAGCGCCGTCGTATGCATGTTGGTGTAGAGCAACCCGCCTGCGGCGAGGCTGTCAAAGTTCGGCGTGCTGATCGGGCTGCCGTAACAGCCGAGCTGCCCGAACCCAACATCATCAAGCACGATGATCAGCACGTTCGGGGATCCCGCGTCAGCCCGCAGCGGCCGGGGCCATGCCGGGCTTGACTCATCCGTCGTCCGCCCGATTACGCCGGGGAACGCGGTGCCCGGCTCGTATTCGTTTAGCGGCATAATCCAGCTCTCCCGTCGGTGGAACGAAAGTCGTGTCGTGTACGGTACCGAAGTCGGTGTCCTGGGAACGCTCTCGAGGGGCCTTCAGACCGCATAGATCGCCACTTTTGCTTTTCGGTGTCCCGGAGTTGATCATCCGTCACGGGTGATTTCCGGCCCCGGACCGATGACCTACGCTGCCCGATACGGGCAGCGTGGGCCGCCGGGACCTTAGGAGCCTGATGGCCAGCTCAGTGAGCGTCGGCGAGCACTGTCGCGGGCGGACTATGCGCGGCGGTCGATGTCGTCGGCCAGGGTGCTGATGCGGCGGGTGAGACGGTGAGCGCTTCGGACCTGGCACTCGTGGCGGCTCTGGTGTTCGCGTGGGGTGCGGTGTCGGCCCGGCTTGAGCGGTTTGACGTGACAGCGCCGATCACGTTCGTTATCGCCGGGCTGGTGCTCACGCACGGCCCGCTGGGGGTGCTGGGTATCGCGCCTTCGCACGAAGCGGTGAAGGTGCTGGCCGAGACCACCCTGGTGCTGGTGCTGTTCTCCGATGCGTCCCGGGTCGGGTTCCGGCACCTGCGAGCCGAACTCGGCCTGTGCCTGCGGCTGCTGGGGATCGGGCTGCCGCTCACGATCGGCCTGGGCATGCTGCTGGCGCTGGCCCTGTTCGGGGGCATCAACATCTGGCTGGCCCTGCTGATCGGTGCGGCGCTGGCCCCGACGGATGCGGCGCTGGGCGCCGGCGTGATGGTCAATCGCGCGGTCCCGGCCAGGATCCGCCGCCTGATCAACCTGGAAAGCGGGCTCAACGACGGGATCGCCACGCCGTTCGTGCTGGTTGCGGTGGCGGGGGCGGGGACCGCCGCGCATGAGTCCGGCATCGGGCCGGGCAGTGCTGTCGCGGAGCTGGCTCTCGGTCTGGCCGTGGGTGTCGCGGTGGGCGGCGCGGGCGGCTGGCTGGTCAGTGTGGCCCGCCGCCGCGACTGGGTCGCCGAGGGTTTCGCCGGCGCGGCGGTGCTCGGCCTAGCGGTGTGCGCATATGCCTCAGCGGTCGCTTTGCACGGTAACGGCTTCATCGCCGCGTTTATCGGCGGCCTGGCGTTCGGCAGCACGGCGGGGCGGCGGGGCGAGCCGCTCGTGCCGTTCGTCGAGGAGACCGGGGCACTGGTGTCGCTGCTGGTGTGGCTGGCGTTCGGCGCAGTCGCCGTCGCGCCGATGTTTGAGCACCTGACCTGGCAGCTGCCGGTGTACGCCGTGCTCAGCCTGACCGTGGTCAGGATGGCCCCGGTCGCTCTGGCGCTGACCGGTGCCAGGCTCGGCTGGCCGACCACGGCATTCGTGGGCTGGTTCGGTCCCAGGGGCCTGGCCTCGGTCGTGTTCGCGCTCATCGCGCTGGAGGATCTCGGCGCGAAGGCGGCCAGCCCCGCGGTGGCGGTCATCACAGCCACGGTCCTGCTCAGCGTGATCGCCCATGGCGCCAGCGCGGAGCCGCTGGCCCGCCGCTACGGGACGGGGCAGGCCCGGGCCGCGAAACGCACGGACTCCGACGGCCTGCCCGAGGTGCCAACACGACGGCTCATCCGCCGGGCGCCGGCACTGGGCACCGAGCCCGCACCGGGCGCCGAGCCCGCACCGGGCGCCGAGCCCGCACCGGGCGCCGAGCCGGGGTGAGGTGCGAGCGGTGCTTAACCGGGCGGCTGGTCCGATTCACGCCGGTGGCCGCCGTGGCTTCACCCCTGGAGGGGGATGCTGGCCAGCGCGGGTGTCGGTAGCGTCCGGTGCACAACTGTCGCCAGAGTCGGGAGCAACCACAGCATGTCCAGGGCGAGATCGTCGTGCGCGGCGACCGCGAACAGCCATGGGCCACGGCTGGTTCCCCCGGACCCGGTAAGGAACCGGGCACGAGGCCGATGATGCCCCGGCGCGCCGCCCGCCCGCCGGGCCGGTTCAGCCGGCCCCGGCGGCGCCTGCGGGCCGGGCTGGTCCAGCTGCTGTGCGTGCTCGCGGGGCTGGGGCTGGGCCTGCTGCTGCCGCGGATCACCGCCGACCCCAGCGTGGCCAGCACCCGAGTGACCGAGTCGCTGGTCACCTTGGGCTTCGGCACCCTGGGCGTGGTCAGCATCATTTTCTCGCTGCTCTTCCTGGTGGTGCAGTGGGCCTTCGGGAGCCTTTCACCCAGGCTGAACCTGTTCCGTGACGACCCGATCGTGTGGCGAACGTTCGGCGCGGCCGTGGGCGTGTTCGTGTTCTCGGTCACCGCGGCCCTGGTCATCGGCAACGACGAGAAGGTGACGGTGATCGTGCCCGCCGCGGAAGTAACAGGCGTGCTCCTCACCCTGGCCCTGGTGCGGGTCTTGCAATTGAAGGCCTTTACCTCGATCCAGCTGGCACCGACCCTGGCGGCGATCGCCGCGGAAGGCCGCGCCATCCTCGATGACCTGTACACCCGTCCCTGGACGGCCGGGGCGCGTCCTGCCGCCGCGCTGCCGCCACTGCGCCGCGCCGTCCTCTGGCCATACGAGCAGGCCACCCTGCAACAAGTTCACCTGCCCCGCCTGCTCGACGCGGCCGGCAGTGCCGTCATCGTGCTCCAGGCCGGCATCGGCGACACCCTCTGGCAAGGTGCCCCGGTCGCCGAACTGCACGGTGGCGACGTGACGGACGCGGCCCTCCTAGACGGGCTGGTGACCGGGACGGAACGCACCTTCCACCAGGATCCGCTGTTCGCCTTCCGACTCCTCGCCGACATCGGCCTGCGCGCCCTGTCCCCCGCGATCAACGATCCGGCCACCGCCGTCCAGGTACTGGACACCATCCAGAGCATCCTTGGCCCCCTGGCAACCCGGGACCTCGACGTCGCTGAAATGGCCGACGGCTCCGGAACGGTCCGAGTGGTCCTGGCTCTTCCTTCCTGGGACGACTACCTGCGGACAAGCCTGGACGACCTCACCGAGTCCGCTTCCCGCTCGCCCATGGTGCTGTCGCGGGTAAGGACCCTGCTCACCAGCCTGCTGAACATCGCGCCGCCACAGCGCCAGCCCTCGATTGCATGGCGGCTCGAGCACGCCCAAGATCTTCTGGCTGGCAACTTCCCGCTGATCTGGCGAGACGCAGGCGGAAAAGACCCAGGATGAGTCCGGGCAGGAAACCCGGCACCGCCAAAGCCGGGCAGGGACGGGTTCGCGCCTGGGCAAAGCGTCAGCAGCGCCCTAGGTAGGCGCCGCTGGTGAAGGTGGTCCAGGGGGTCCAGTTGGTGCCGTCGGCGGAGATGATGACGGCGGCCTTGGCGTTGCCCAGCGGGTCGTAGGTGGACAGCAAGCCGTGGTCCGGGTTGATCTGCCAGTAGCCGCGCTCGCCGGCGGCGCCGGTGGCGAACTGCTGCCCACTGGATTCGGCCATGGCGATCGAGGCGGCCGTGACGGCCTGGACGGGCGAGCCGCCTCCCTCTTCCCAGAGCTCTTCGAGGCTGGAGCAGCCCAGCGTCCCGCTGAAAGCCGAGGACGCCGACAGCACGGCAGACGCGGCGTGCCGGGGAGTGTAGGTCGCCGTGCTGGCGGTCAGGTGGGAGGGGACGTCGAGCACCTCGCCCTGGTAGATCAGGTTGGGGTTCTGCACCACGGACCTGTTGAGCTGGTAAAGCCGTTGCCAGTCCGCTGGATTGCGGTAAAACCGCTGGGCGATCGAGGACAGCGTGTCGCCCGGTTGCACGGTGTAGTGGCGACTGGCCGGCTGATCGCGGGAGATGACGGCGTCGGTATGTACCTGCTCGACGACCGCAGCGGCTCTGCCGGGGACCACGGCGGGGTGTGCTTGCGGGGCGGCGAGCACGCCTACGATCGCCAGGGCCGGGGCGGCCTTGCCTGCCGTCTCCGACACCTTCTGCACCTGCGACGGCGTCGTGTGCCTGCCCGTCCGCCTGATCTTCCGCGGACGGCGGTGCGTGTGCGCTGAATTCACGGCACTCCCTTAGTGGTTCCGCTCCCGGCGCTTAATGTGCGCAACGGGGCAGCGCCGCAGCCGCCATCATTCACCTGGCGGTGGTCATCAAACCCGTGATTGTTAGCACTGTGACCGACAGCCTTGTGATCTATAACGGCCACCACGGCGTGGTCTATAACGGTCACCGCGCGGCACTAGTTACTCACTTAGGGCACGAGCCGCCTTATCGGTACGTTCAAACGCGGCGCTCCGCGTAAGAAGTTGGCTATATCTGCCTGGTCCGCGACGACGGGATCCCGAAGCCGGAAGGCCCTGGGCGGCCGGAGACCGGCGAGCCGCAACTGCGCCCAGGTGGCACGGGCGGCCTGTTCGCGGGCACCCGAACACGGGCTGACCGTGGGCGATGAAGACGCAAGCAGCAGGGCCCGTTCAGTATTTGGATCTTAAATATCTCTTACCGGAAGGACAGCGGCGAGCATCCTATGCTATAAAGCGGCCGACGAATAGCGGCGCATTCGTGAGCCAACGTTCCGGCCGGGCATCACGCTACCGGCACGGCTCAAGCGTTCCGCCAGCCGGCGAATGGGATGCTTGTCCTGGGAAGCGGCCGCCGCAGGTTTTCCGGGAGACGCGATGATCATCGACTGCCACGGTCATTACACCACCGCGCCGCGGTCTCATACCGAGTGGCGGGCGGCGCAGAAGGCCGCCTTCATGGCCGACGCGCTGCCGCCGCCCTACCCGGACATCTCCGACGACGACATCCGCGGGTCGATCGACGGCAGCCAGCTGAAGCTCATGACCGAACGAGGCATCGACCTGACGCTCTTCTCACCGCGCGCGTCGGCGATGGAGCATCACTTCGGCGACGAGGCGGTCAGCGCCCGGTGGGCGCAGGTCAGCAACGACCTCATCGCCCGCGTGGTCCAGCTGTACCCAGGCCGCTTCGCGGGGGTCTGCCAGCTGCCGCAGTCCCCTGGCGTCCCGATCGCGCGGGCCGTCGCGGAGCTGCGCCGGTGCGTTCTGGAGCTCGGCTTCGTGGGCTGCAACCTCAACCCCGATCCGAGCGGAGGCCACTGGACTTCCCCGCCGCTGACCGACCGGTCCTGGTACCCGTTCTACGAGGCGATGGCCGAGCTCGACGTGCCGGCCATGGTGCACGTGTCCGCCGTGACCAACCCTGCTTTCCACGCCACCGGCTCGCACTACCTCAATGCCGACACCACCGCGTTCATGCAGCTCATGCAGGCAGATCTATTCAAAGACTTCGCGGACCTGCGGCTGATCATCCCGCACGGCGGCGGCGCGGTGCCGTACCACTGGGGACGCTTCCGCGGGCTGGCCGACATGCTCGGCCGGCCCCCGCTGGAGGAGTCGGTGCTGGGCAACGTCTTCTTCGACACCTGCGTGTACCACCAACCCGGTATCGACCTGCTGTTCAACGTCATCGACTTCGGGAATATCGTGTTCGGCTCGGAGATGATCGGAGCGGTCCGCGGCATCGACCCGCAGACCGGGCATCACTTCGACGACACCCGGCGGTACGTCGACGCGCTGAGCTTGGCTCCCGCCGCCCGGGACCGGGTCTACGAGCTCAACGCCCGCCGGATATACCCGCGTCTGCGGTCACCGACCTGCTAGCGGGGTCGACCGGGCTGGTGGGGATCGGTTGCCGGGCCCGAGGTGCCTTATACGCTGTGTTGTCATGAACCTGGACGTATCGGCGACGGCCGCGGTTCCCGGGCTGGTGCGCAGCGATCCGCGTAGTCCGGGCATCACCCGGTCGAGGACCGGGGCAGGCTTCCGGTACTGCGACCCGTCCGGCACGGAGCTCACGGACACCGAGACGCTGTTGCGCCTCGGCGCGCTGGCGATCCCGCCCGCCTGGACGAGCGTGTGGATCTCGCCGGACCCGCTTGGGCACATCCAGGCCACCGGCGTGGACAGCCGGGGCCGGACCCAGTACCGCTACCACCAGTTGTGGCGAGAGCAGCGAGATGCCCAGAAATTTGCCCACATGGTGCGGTTCGCCGGGGCCCTCCCAGCGTTGCGGACGGCCACCTTGCATGACCTGAAGCGCCGAGGGCTCGACCGGGACCGCGTCGTGGCCAGCGCCGTCCGGCTGATTGACCTCGGCCTGTTCCGCATCGGCGGCGAGAAATACGCCGAGCTGGACCATCATTACGGCGCGACCACGCTCGAGAAGCGGCATGTGCGGGTGACGCGGGACGCCCTGACGTTCGACTACACCGCCAAGGAGGGCAAGCACCGGTCGGTCACCGTCACCGACGAGGCCGTCCTGCCGACGGTGCGGGCGCTGGCCCGCAGCGGCAACGGCCTGGACACGTTGTTCTGCTGGAAGCACGCCGACACCTGGCAGCCGCTGCGCTCGCACGACGTGAGCAGCTACATTGCCGCGCGGGCCGGCGGCCACTTCACGGCCAAGGAGTTCCGCACCTGGAATGCCACCGTGCTGATGGCGCTGGTGCTGGCGAACGCGGGACCCTCCCCCGCCGTCCGGGCCCGCGGCAGGGTCATCGCCGCCGGTGTTCGTGAGGTGGCGGGCTGGCTCGGAGACACCCCGACGGTGACCCGCGCGTCCTACATCGACCCACGGCTGATCAGCCGCTACGAGTCCGACGGCCAGCTTCCTGCCATCCCCGCGCTCCCAGCCGTGCTGCCGGCCGACGCGGAGGCCGAGATCGCGGTCGCCGCGCTGCTCACGAGTCCTTAATCTGCTGTCGGCCGGGGATCGAGGCCGGGACCGCCCACGCCTTTCAGCCGACCGGAGCCGGAGAACGGTCGTGATTACCGTCAATCCAGGCGATCGTGTCGGCGGGAACCCAGGGCAGTTCGACCACGCTGGCGTGCGCCGCCGCCAGGGCCTGACGTGAGACGCGGTAGTGATGACCGCATAGCAGCAGTTCGGTCTCATGCGGCCGGGCAGGAGTCGGCGGTATGACCACCCGTACTACCGCCTTGGCCACACAGCAACAGCTTCGATCGGCAGGTCCCGGCAGCGCTACCTGGCGGCTGGCGGCGTCGAAGAGCGCGGCCGCGCTGTCGTCTTTTCTGGCTGACGGGTGCAGGAACCTGGCGTTCATGCCCTCATCGTGGCCAGGTCCGGGCCCGGGCCGGTAGGGACGTAGGCCGCTTCACGGCATGCCTAAAGTCCTTCGCTCGATCGCCTCGGCGAGGTGCCCTCGATGGCTGCGGGGGGAGCCGATGCCGGCAGCTGTGCTTTTATCCGGGCCAGCTCGTCGTCCACGTCGTGGCCCGCGGAGCGTGGCCCTGCGTTTCGGGTAGGCGATGATCCGACATAATAAGCTTGGCTCTGGAAAGTGGTGTTACATGGCAGATTTCACCTTCGCCCCGCTGACGCCCGCCGCCTTCCTCGACCGCTCGGCCGCGGTCTTCGCGGACCGGATCGCGATTGTCGACGGGGAACGCAGGTTCACCTACCGGGACATGTCCGATCGCTGCCGGCGGCTCACAGGCGCCCTGGCCGCCCAGGGAGTGGGTCACGAGGACCGGGTCGCGGCCCTGTGCACCAACAGCCACGTGATGCTGGAATTGCACCAAGCGGTACCGGCGCTGGGGGCCGCGCTGGTCACGGTTAACATCCGGCTCTCGGCCACGGAAATGGCGGAAATCATCGATCACTCGGGCGCATCGCTGCTTGTGGCGACGCACGAGTTGGCCGATCGCGCCCGCGACCTGGCCAAACAGCTGAATCTGCCGTGCTTCATCGCCGGCGGATCCGGTGACTCGTACGAGGCGTGGATCGACGGCGCCGATCCCGCCGGGATGAGCCCCGGGTCGATCGACGAGCGCCAGCTCCTGGCGATCAACTACACCAGCGGGACGACGGGGCGGCCGAAAGGCGTGATGTACCACCATCGGGGTGCGTACCTTCAGGCCACGGCGATGGCATACCACGCCCGCCTGGGCCCGGGCGCGAAGTACCTGTGGACCCTGCCGATGTTCCACTGCAATGGCTGGTGCTTCACCTGGGCCGTCACGGCGGCGGGCGGCACGCACGTGTGCCTGCGGGCGGTGGATACGTCCGAGATCTGGCGCCTGCTGCGTACCGAGGGGATCACTCATTTCAGCGCCGCGCCGACCGTGCTGACCATGATCGCCGAAGACGCCGCGGCCGGGGTCCTGGATCGCGAGGTTCACGTGGACACGGGCGGCGCGCCGCCGTCAGCCACGCTGCTGGCCCGCCTGGACAAGATGGGCTTCGCGGTGACTCATCTTTACGGCCTCACCGAGACCTATGGCCCGCTGGCGATCAACGAATGGCAGCCTGAATGGGACAGCCTCGAGCCGGCCGAGCAGGCGAGGCTGCGCGCGCGCCAGGGAGCGCCGAACATCATCGCCCGCCCGCTCCGTGTCCTGGACGAGGACGGCAGGGACGTGCCGCCCGACGGCGAGACGATCGGCGAGATCGCGGTCAGCGGCAACGATGTCATGCTCGGGTACTACCGCGATGACAACGCGACGCGGGAGGTCACCCGAAGCGGCTGCATGCTGACCGGTGACCTGGCCGTGCAGCACCCGGACGGTTACGTCGAGATCCGCGACCGGGCAAAGGACATCATCATCTCCGGAGGAGAGAATATTGCCTCCGTTGAGGTGGAAAGCGTGCTGGACAGTCACCCTTCGGTGGTGGAAAGCGCCGTCGTCGGGATGCCGGACGAGCGCTGGGGGGAGGTGCCCGTCGCCTTCGTGGTGCTCAGGAACTCTGGAGAAGTCGACGCGGCCGCGCTGGCCGACTTCGCGCGAGAGCGCCTGGCCGGGTACAAGGTGCCCAAGCGCTTTGAGTTCCGCGAGCTGCCGAAGACCTCGACGGGAAAGATCCAGAAGAACGTCCTGCGCCATAGGGCGACGGAACAGCATGGGGATGCATGAGCCACTCAGACGTTCCCGTGCTTGAGCGATGCGGGCGATGTCCTGATCATCATCTGCGTCATCCACGCTGGTGGGCACCGCGCGGAAGAACTCGTACGCCTCCGCCACGGCGCCGACCGCGGTCGTGCCCCGAGTACGGAGAACAACCGCCCGGTAAACATCCCGGTCAGCCCCTGACTGACCGGCTCCGAGCGCCCGGGCTGTCCGGGCGCCGGAACGTTCCGGGCTGGTTCCGCTCCAGAGCGCAGCCGGCTGGTACTCCCGCTTACTGCGCTATCAAGTTGCGGATGATCATGTGCGCAAATGACCAAACTGGAACCTGTAGCGGCCCTAGTTATCAGCCGGCCTGTCGATCAACCTGACAAATCAAGGGTCAATGCGGTCGGTATCACTCCATCTGAACTACGAGGTTTAGCTGCTGACGAGCGAAACGAGTCAGCGCCGATCGTTTCGTTTAGGTCGTTTTGCCCCGATTTGACCCGGCCTATGAGAGGTCTGACCTCCGCCGCAGCCACCCTGCTCCCCACCTGCTGATCCACTGCGCTCAGCCTCCGAGAGGGCGCACCTTTCCCCACCGGCGTACGACGATCCGGCAGGCAGCACGGAAAGCTGTAACCCTTCCGTTAAGATCGTTTCTACACGCTCAGACTCAGCCTTCCGTACTCTGTAATGCACAGACCTCCCAACGGTAGCTCTAATGCGTACTATAGATAATGCTTCGTCGACCTCATTGTCGTATACGGCTACACGTGGCAACGGTCGTCTTCTCACAACGCGGCGCTCTTGGGGGCCGAATGAACAAACGTTGGCTAGTGGCCACCTGGACGCTGATGCGAGATCAGCCACTGCGCATTGCGATTGCTTTCGCTGGACTCACTATCATTGTTGTCAGCATGGCAATCGGTGGCCCGTCGCTCGGCGCCGCATGGACTGAGATTCTCACCTTTCTCGGGACAGTCGCACTTCTGGCCTTTGGAAGAAAACAGGATGCGCTCCCGGTACCTGAAAATGACATGGTGCGTGCCCTGCGATCAGACGTTCGGGAACGGTGGTACGATGAAGCCCGCACGCGCGGACTCTTGGATCGTCGATTCATACCCATAGATATCACGGATGATTCATTCAACTCCCACGCGGAGCGGGACCAAGCAAGTTGGTCAACGGAAGACTTTGAGAGCTACGCAATTAGCCTGTGGCGTGCTGCGCCAGGTCGGCTAATAGTATCCGGCGATGCAGGGAGTGGTAAGTCAGTTCTCAGCATTATGCTGACATTGGGACTCTTGGGAAAAGGTACCCACAACAATCTTCTCGAAGACGCGGCGTCCGCGCAACTAGTTCCTCTCCCCATCTCGATCAGCTCCTGGCGACCTCTCCAGGAAGACTTCGACGATTGGCTTAGCCGGCGAATAGCAAATTCCTATGCTTCGGCAAGGCGCGTTCGCTACCAGGAATCTACAAGCAGCCTTGCTCGGGCACTGCTCGCCACCGGCCGCTACCTGCTAATCCTGGATAGCCTGGACGAGGTAGCTGTAACTGAACGAGCGGATGCGATACGCCAACTGGAGGAGTTCTTCCAGCCAGGAGTTCCCGTAATTATCCTAACGCGGATGGTTTCAGGCCTGCGAGCTGCTTTCGCCGGTTTCAGTAAAATGCGCATCGCTCCAGTGCTTCCTGACGTTACCGCACGGTACTTGGAGCAGCTGCCCGCTGTCGATGATGTCTCATTGGCGCAGCTAATCGGGAACCTCCGAGCTGGCGATCGCCGCAGCCTGCGGGACTTGCTAAGCAGGCCACTATACATCGATCTGGTTGAGTCGGCACTGAAGAACCGGCAGATAACGGCCGAGCACCTCGCAGATACCGGGTCAGAGGAGGGCGTTTCCGCGCTCAAGAATGCCCTTATCCGATGGCGGCTTGAGTTCAAATTGAAGTCGGTAACCTCCGGCGGCCAACACAAAGCAAGGTATCTGGTATATTTCGCCCAGCAGATGACGCAGCACGAGACGAACGTCTTGCCGTGGTGGCGACTAGCGGACCTGATGCCAGCAATAGCACTAGTCACGAGTGCAGGTCTCCTTGCGGCGATACCGTCCTACCTAGTGGGATTGCGGATGCCGATCGGCCTTACCCGGGGACTGGCTATCGGCATCACGATAGGAATTAGTTATGGTATCTTGCGCGGGCGGACTGTTTCCTGGAAGGACCTCCGACTGCTCGCCATATCATTGCCAGTCGGTGTGTGGATCGTGGGTTGCTTGCTGGTTGGATGGCGCCTCGGCGTCGATGATTCGGTCGAGATCACTACGGCGGTCGTGCTGGCAATTCGCTACCGGGACGCGCTATTCGGCCCCAAGTTTGGCAGTCGGGATCCCGGTCGGTCGCCTCGTGGCGAGTTGGCAAACAGATCGAACCCCCCGCTTCTGGCGACTCTGCGAGGCCTGGCCGCCGGGCGGCCTACCGCCAATGTCTGGCAATTCTTGATAGTTCTCGTGTCGATCGGAATCGTCTCGGGCGCGAGCACTAGTGTGATTGCCGCGATTATTGGCCCGAAGGGTCAAGCGCTCGACCTGTCGTCGGTCGCCATCCCGGTCATTTTTGGCATAGGAGTAGCCGCGTCAGCCGCGCGACTCTTGATCGTTGAGCGGGAACGAATGCAGCCGTCCTCCGTCCTGCTTAAGCTAACGCCACGAGTGGGAGGTGTTATCGGAGCATACCGTGCGGGTCTCCTCTCAGCCGTTGCGATAGGGTTGTGTGGTGGAATAGTAGGCGCACTGCGCTTTGGAACAGGTTACGGTATTACGCTGACCGTCGCCTTCGGATGCATCATAGGAATCCCTGTCGGCCTTGTGGGTGGCGCTATCCGTTACCTTGCTGCTCCCACAATTAAGCCTGAAGCATTCATTGATGGCGCTGGTTCTCGGCCTAGTTCACGCGCGCGGAATAATCGCCTTGGTCCATCGACGCTTCCAACTGACCGGACGGTCGCTATTGCTTCTATAATAGGAATCGGCGCTGCGGCGACAGCCACAACCGCCATCCTTACTGGGCCGTGGCGGGCACTAGTAGAAAGGATTGATGTGTCCTCCGGGCCTGCGCTGGTTACCGCTGATGGAATACTTTTCGGTGTTACCATAGGACTGATTGTGGCCTGCTTCGGGACCGCATGGCCTACCTACGCCCTAGCGCGCTTGTGGCTCGGCCTCCTTGGCTGCTCGCCGGTTCGGCTGGTAAGTTTCATCGATCAACTTTACCATGCGGAGATATTGCGTCGTGAGGGATCTTATGTGTTGTTTCGTCACTATGATTTCCAAGAATATCTCAATCTGCATGGGCGTGAATTTATTGCGAGGTCTGAGCATCTCGAGGATGAACGTATTCCTTCATGGATTACCGGTCCACGGCAGGTCCATGGATCGCCCCCCGGGTAGCCGAACTCCAGCCACGATATCACCGACCATCCAACCCGGCAGGTTCCCGCACGGGCTGTCACCGTTGTGCTTTGGCAGCGAACCCCATGTAGGAGATGGCGGTACTGCTTACCTGTCCGACGTCCAGTCGCCGGCTGAGCTCCCCGTAGGTAATCCGCCCCAGCCGTGCGCTGGCCAGGCTGCGGAGCACGGTGAGGGGCTTTGCGCGTGCGCCTAGGCCGGTCGTCTCGCCGGGAGCAAGCCCGTGGCGTTCCAGGATGGCGGCCAGCTCGGCGGGCGTGATGAACATGTCCCAGTCGTGGAACGCCACGTCGGTGAGCCGAGTCAGCCGCCACTGCTGTACTGCCTTGATCGCGAGCAGCTTGCTCGTGCGGGTGCGGTTGATCGTGTCGAACAGGTACAGGCCGCCGGGCTCGAGCACCCGGGCCGTCTCACTGATCACGCGGTCCACGTCAGATACGTGCTCGAGCACGTCACAGCAGCAGGCTACGCCAAAGGCAGTGTCCGGCACTGGCAGCTCCTCGCCGGCCCCGACCCGGTAGTCGATGCGCAGGCCCCGCCCCGCCGCGTGGGCGCGGGCCGCGTCAATCGACACCGGCGACGGGTCGACCCCGGTCACCCGGCAGCCCAGGGCCGCGAACTCCTCGGCCAGGAACCCGCCGCCGCAGCCGATGTCCAGCACCCGCAGCCCGGCAATCCCGGCACCGAACTCGCGGGCGAGCACACCACGGAAATAGTCGAGCCGGCCCGGCGTGATGCTGCCGTGCAGCATGTTAAGCAGGCTCGTCTCATCCCACCACGACCCGCCCAGCCGGTCGTACACCCCATTGTCAATGGACCGCACCATGACACGAAGCGTAAGCGGCAGCACCCTGCCAACCCGACCAAGAAGCGCTCCCTGCCGAATCGCTACTTCCAGTGAGGCTGCGTGCGCCTGAACTCCTGGACGCGGGCCGCCGAATTCATGACATATACGCTCAAAGCGGCCGTCGCGATTGAATGCCGGGTCATGGACCGGTGATTGCCCCCGTGTCGTAGCTTGGGAGTGACGGTGTGGCCCGTTCTGATGGATGCCGGACTTTTAACGGCCTCCCCGGCGGTCAAGACGATGATCACGGCATGCCGCCTGAAGGGAGGATCAGATGACGCAGTCCGGCGAGGACCGGGTGCGGCAGGCCAACGCGGCCTTCGGGAGCGGAGACCTCGGCGCGCTGCAGAGTCAGTTCCTCGCTGAGGACGTCGTGTGGCACGTTCCCGGCCGCGGCCCGCTGGCGGGCGACTACCAGGGCATCGCAGAGGTGATCGCGTTGTTCGGCAAGATCTCCGAGCTTTCCGGGGGCACGGCACGTTTCACGCTGCACGACGTTCTCGCCAACGGCAATCACATGATCTCGCTCGCCACGATCACTGCCGAGCGGGCGGGCAAGCAGTATCAGGACAAGCTTGTCCATGTCATGCAGGTCCACGACGGCAAGGCGACCGAGGTCTGGACGTATGCGGCTGACCCGTTCGCGGCAGAGGAGTTCTGGTCATAGCCCTGTCGCGGTACGCTCGGCGCCGTCGAAGCCGCGCGATCCCGCTACCCACGATTAGCCTGGGCTGACTGGGCGGTAGCGTGGCTGCCACATGAGCGCCCGCACCTGGCCCGCAGGGTCGGTGTCCAGCGTGGCGGACGCCATGCCGTCGGCTTTGGCGGCCCTGGCGACTGCGGCGGCCACCACGACTGACGTTTCCCGCAGGTCGGCCACCCGAGGCAGCAGCGGAGTGCCGGGCGCCGAAATGTCGACGAGGTCCGCGACCGCGCGGGCGGCCGCGAGCAGCATCCCGTCGGTTACCCGGCGTGCTCGGGCGGCGATCACCCCAAGGCCCAGGCCCGGGAAGATAAGGGCGTTGTTGGCCTGGCCGATCTCATAACGGACGCCGCCGTGGTCCACGGCACCGAACGGGCTCCCGGTGGCGACCAGCGCACGGCCGTTGGTCCACTCGATGAGGTCGGCCGGCGTCGCCTCGGCCAGGGCGGTCGGGTTGGACATCGGCAAGATCACAGCTCGTTCGGCATAATCCGCCATGTCGCGGACGATCGCCTCGGTGAAGGCCCCAGGCCGGGCCGAGGTCCCGATCAGCACCGTGGGATGCGTCCGGGCGACCACCTCGGCCAGGCCGATGCCGCCGCTCACCGCCGGGTGGTGGCGCCAGTCCGCTATCTCCGCCGGGTCGCGGGCGTACCGGCGTTGGATGTCGCTGAGCCCGGTCATGTCCTGCGTCAGCAGGCCCTGACGGTCGACGGCCCAGAACCGTCGTCTGGCGTCCGCCTCCGGCACTCCATCGGCCACCATGGCCGCGGTCAGCTGGCCGGCGATGCCTGCCCCGGCCGTCCCCATTCCGAAGATCACGATCCGGTGACCGGCCAGCGGCACCCCGGACGCTCTGGTCGCGGCGAGGACGGCGGCCAGGTTGACCGCCCCGGTGCCCTGGATGTCGTCGTTGAACGTCAGCCGCTCATCCCGGTACCGCTCAAGCAGCCGTCTGGCGTTCGCCACCCCGAGATCCTCCCAGTGCAGCAGGGCCAGCGGGAACAGCTTGCCGACGGCACGGACGAACTCGTCGACGAAGGCGTCGTACTCGGCCGGGGCCACCCGGGGATGACGGTTACCGATATAGAGCGGGTCCTCCAGCAGGCTCTGCCGGTCGGTGCCCACGTCCAGCATGACCGGGATGGTGCGGGCCGGATCGATCCCGCCCGCCGCGGTGTAGACGGCGAGCTTGCCTACCGCGATGTCGATGCCGCCGACTCCCCAGTCCCCGATGCCCAAGATGGCGCCCGCGTCGGTGGCCACGATCAAGTCGACGCCGTCGGGCCCCAGATCGGTGGCCAGCAGCGAGGCCTCGATCAGCTCCGGGTGATCCACCGACAGGTAGATCCCCCGGGGCCGCCGGTACTCATGGCTGTAGCGCTGGATCGCCTGCCCCACCGTCGGCGTGTACACGATCGGCAGCATCTCACCCAGGTGCTCGGTCAGCAGCCGGTAGAACAGCACCTCGTTGCGGTCGTGCAGGGCGTTCAGGGTGACATTACGGGCGAGGTCATCGGGCTGGTGCCGGTACTGCTCGTACACGCGCGCGACCTGGTCCTCCAGGGTAAAGTGGGCCGGCGGGATCAGCCCGGTCAGGCCGAGGTCGCGGCGTTCGCCGTCGTCGAACGCCGTTCCCTTGTTGATCCGCGGCTCGGCAATCACGCCCCGGCCGCGTAGCGTGGTGCGCCACGCGCCGTCCTCGTCCCGCCACAACGTCCGCATGGCTATCCCTCCAGCCACCATAATGCTCCGAAGCCGCCGCCGACGCACTCAACGAGTGCATCCAGCATGTCGGCAGCGTCGTGTTCGCCCCCCCGGCCTGGCCCCAGGAGCCTGGGTGGCCTGCTGGGTGAACAGCTTGCCACCCATGGTCACAGGGACCTGGGGGGCTGCCCTGGCAACCGTGGCCTTGCTGGTGGCACCCGCGCAAGACCCTGCGGCTTGAAGAACGCGGTGGAGGCCGGGCGCCAGAGCAGCCACACCGCGGCCAGGCCGGCCAGCCAGGTCAGCACGGGGACGGCCGGGCCGAACAGTTCCGGCACGACCGTGATCTGGATCACCGGCGTCCTGAAGGCGCCGGTCAGATCCAGCGTCGCCAGGCCGAACAGCACCGTGGACAGGCTGCGCGCCCAGTTCCGGCCCTGGCCGTTCGCCCGCGCCATCCACAGCCACAGGGCGATCGGGACCAGGCAGGATACTACCGACAGCGCGACGAAGGGCGTGTTCAGCTGGCTGACCTGGGCCGCGGTGAGCTGGTGCCCGAGCACTGCGTGGTAGGTCTTGATGTAGCCGATGAAGGCCAGCAAGATGATCAGGTTGGCGGTGCTGACGACGGCGCCCGCGTACATGAGCCGGACGGCCGCCCGCACCGTGGGCGCCGACCGCGGCACGCCTGGGCGCAGCCGCATCCGCAGGCCGCTCCCGATCAGGTCCGCGGACTCGGCCAGGCCGGGCCGGCGTCGGCCGTCCGGGGCGCAGGCCATCAGCACCGCGAGGATCTCCTGCCCGTTCTCCCGCCGGAACGCCGGTGGATACCACGCCAGCAATCGCCGGTACCCTCGCTCCAGGCTCGCCCGTTCAGTCATGTCGCCGTCCCCCCGGCCAGGTTCAGCCGCGTCAGCGCGGCGGAGGCATGAGCCTGCAGCCGGGCCGCCTCGGCGCCGAGCCGCCTGGTGCCCGCGGGCGTGAGCCGGTAGTACCGGCGAAGCCGCCCGTCCACGATCTCTTCCCGGTCCACCCCGATCAGCTCGTCCGCGCGGAGCCGGTCCAGGGCGGTGTACAGGGTCCCCGGGCGCAGCCGGATCCGGTCGCCGGAGATCTCCTGGACGTCGGTGATGATGCCGTACCCGTGCTGGCTGCCGTTGGCCAGCGCGGTAAGGATCAGGAAGGTCGCTTCCTGCATCGCACGTACGCTCATACCGACGTTATATATCGTTGAACGAGCTATAGCAAGCTCCGGCGTCCGGCCGGACATCCGGCGCCACGAGGCACCTGTACCGGGACGAGGATCGCAGACCTCGGCGGCCAGGACAGGTGCGAAAAATGACCGCTTCCGCGCTCCCTCGGAACATCAAAGGGCCGGAAACGAACGACACCCGATCGTCCCGGCGTAGCCGTGAGGGCCGTCAGGAACCCGAGGCCTCGGCCGGGTCGAGGACGTCGAGGTCGCGCACGGTGTAGCGATAGTGCTCCCACTCCTCGTTTAGCAGGACGTGGAGGCACTGGAGAACAGAGTGCTCGCCCGTAGGGTGGCCGGCAGAGTCAGGGGCCGCGCGGACCTCGGCGAGTCCAGCATCCGTGAGATTCTCGAGCGTCTCACGCACAGCCTGCTGGTGGTGGCGCCGTACCGGCATGACCTCCGCAAGGCTCGGCGAGGCCGATGTGTCCACGCCAACCGCACGGGTGAACTCCGGGCCGGCACCCGACCAGGGCAGGCCCCATGGGTGGCACGGACCCGGTTCGAGCCTGATAGCCCGGAACAGCCAGCAGTCGGTCGCGAAGACGAGGTGCCGCAGCGTCTCGACGATGCTCCACTCGCCACCGACCCGCTCGCGCTGGACGGCCTGGGGCAGACGCAGCGCCCGCTCGGTCGTCGCGGCCCAGAGCCGCCCGACCATCGACCACACCTCGCGCAGCCCGCCGACATCGCTTGCGCGGAGCTTCACCCGATCCGGGTACAGGCGGTCGAGCTCAGCCCGGACGAGAGGCTCAATCTCGACTCCATTCAGCCTCAGTCCCCCGATATCTCCAGAGATGTCCGCGTCCATGAGATAGGTCTCGGTCAGCCTGGCACCTTCGAGGTTGGTGCCGTGCAGTTGTGTACCCCCCGACAGATCGAGGTCGTCCACCCGGCTTCCCCGGGGAAACTGGCGCTCCTCTGGCATCGCTCCTCCGCTGGTGTCGACGCTTAACAGAAACCTACGTAAGCCGTCCGCCCGCGTCATGCTATGCCGCCTACCAGTGAGTGCCAGAGCACGGCAGCTCACCTGAAAATGCTCCAGACCGCCGAGTCGGCGTGCGCTGGGCGTCACCCCTCGCGCCGGGGGGACAGCGAAGCAGATCAGGTGATATAGCGGCTTTACTCCGACGTCAGCCTCGGTCGCATGTGCGCCCGCACAACCGAGCCGGTCGCCATTGCGAGGCTGCAGCTGGACATAATGGATGGATGGCACCGGTCAGCTCTTATATGACGCGGCCGCTCAGTCCCGACACCTGGGACGACTTTGCCCGTCTGGTGGAGGCTAACAACGGGGTCTGGGGCGGCTGCTGGTGCATGGGTTTCCACCCAGAGGGCGTCGGCAAGGGCCATACCGTTTCCGGGAACCGGCTGGCAAAGCAAGCCCACGTTCGCAGCGGAACGGTGCACCAGGTTCTCGTTTACGACGGCGATGAATGCGTCGGCTGGTGCCAGTACGGGCCGCCGACCGAGCTACCGAACATCAACAACCCGAAAGCCTATGCCAAGGCCCTGGGCGAGCTGCCCGACTGGCGGATCGGTTGCATCTTCACTGGAAGCGGGCACCGGCGCAGCGGGGTTGCGCGGGCGGCTCTCGGCGCCGCGCTGGCCGCCATCGACGATGCCGGAGGCGGGCTCGTCGAGGCCTACCCCGAGCAAGTCGAGGGGCGCGCCCCGCAGCGCGGTGCCTATTTCCATACCGGCCCGGCCGACCTGTTCGAGGAACTCGGCTTCGAGCGGGACCGGAAGATAGCGAAGTGGCGGTGGGTGATGCGGCTGCGAATCCGGTCTTGACCGAGTCCCGCCGATTCCGTTGCCGCAGTGGGCGACAGCCTCAGGCTGACCAGTCCCCATCCCGGCCCTCAGCGCTGGGCGTTACGCGATATGGCCGGGCTGGTGCGGTTGAGGTCGAAGGCTGCGGCGCCTAGCGGGCGGTCCAGCCGCCTTCGGCCAGGACGGTCTGGCCGGTGATCAGTGAGGCGGCCGGGGAGGCGAGGAATACCGCGACGCCGGCCACTTCGATGGGCTCGCCGATGCGGTGCAGCGCGGCGAGCCGCTCGATAGATCACCCTGTCCGGCACGGCGCAGAAGGTCACGGCCATAGTGCGCCAAGACGTGCCGAAGGGCGGGTTCCTGATCGTATCTGCCGGTCGCGCTCGGTTATGTGCTAGGTCGGCGCCGCCGGCCGTTCCTGAAGGTTCTGCCTGGCCAGTGTGAGCTGGCCAGGCAGAGTTCGCGGTGGGACCGGTGCGTACCACGAGGCACTGGCGAGGTACCGTCAACGGCGGCGACGCAGACATCCGATCATGGGGCTGCTTGACCAAACTGCGCAACTGCCGGACAGGCCGCGTACCTGACCGCTGGCGGCAGACCTGGCGGCTGTCTTCCGATGCCTCAGGTCCACGGCCGCACGCGTGTACGCCAAACGGGCGCTCACCAAGTAAGGACAGGTGGAGTAGTCATGCACGATGTAAAAGCACTGCTGCGCGAGTACGACCGTGCTCGCGCCTACACCGACGAACTGTGGAAGGACCTCAGTGCTGGCGAGGTGACCTGGCGCCCGCACGAGAACTTCAGCGCTATCGGCTGGCATCTCGGCCACCAGGCCCATGTCGCTCACTTCATGATCCGCAACCTCACCGCGGCCGAACCCAGCCCCGACCCGGCTCTGGACGGCCTGATGGACTCCGCGCTGCCCGAACAGTTCCGCGGCGCCCTGCCCACGGTGCCACGGCTCTCCGCCTTCCGCGAAACCGTCGCCGAGCGCGTCCATGCCCGCATCGGCAACATCGCCGCCGGTAAAGTCAGCGCCCCCACGCAGCTGACCATGGTCGCGACCTGCTTGATGACCGCGCTTATCAATCACGAGTACCAGCACGACCAGTGGATCAGCGAAGTCCGTGCCGACCACCTCGGCCACGCACTGCCTGCCGACCCTGAGTCCGACCACGTGCGGCGCATTGACGGCTACCTCGTCCTGCATCCTTACGCGTAAGACCACAACGCAGCCTGTTCTCCCCGCAACGCACGAGCGCCGCCGCCGGCGGCTGTGACTCGGCCACAGAGGGGGCGGACTTCCCCACCCGCTTCGCTGACAAGGGTTGCAGACTGCTCAAGTTGAAGCGCGCATTAGCTAGCGTACGTATGTTCTAGTTGGTGGGCTTGACGTGTGAATCTGACCGAGTGGGCGCGTGCGCGGGGCGTCCTGGCACGGCCAGAAGTCCGGCCTGGACGGGCAGGTAGCACGGCTGTCCGCGTGGGCTGCGGACGCCGGACTGCAGGCGGTGCGGGTGGAGGCCGAAGCCGGCTCCGGGGTGAACGGGTCACGGGCGAAGGTGCGCCGGCTGCTGGCGGACCCGGCGGTGACCGTCGTGGTGTCCGGGCACCGGGACCGGCTCGGGCAGGTGAACACCGAACTGGTTGAGGCCGCCCTGTCCGCGCACAACCGCCGCCTGGTCGGGCGCTCCCCCGTCCGCGTGTCGCGGCCCCGCCGACACCACGCCTCGTCAATTCCAACCACAAGATCTCCGACTACTTACCAGGCCAGAGCAGCAGCACCCCAGCGATGCCTTTTTCTACACGCTCGACCGGATAGACAACGAAAAGAATCAAATAATTTCCGATTTGCGTTTCCGCAGGTCAGAACTCGATCTGAGCGACAGCAGGAGGCCCCAGGATGCCCTGGGCAACCCCGGGCCTTTTCTTTTGCCGTCCTTTGCGTAGGCTTGGAGCAGCGGGCCTGAAAAAGATGGAAATATCATCGCCCAGAGGCCAGAAGGAATCCCGCATCAGCAGGCAGGGCGCATATGCGACCAGCTAATTTCCGCAGCGGAAATTAGCGGCGCCGCCGGAAATTTCTCTCGGCACAGCCAGCCAGCTGCGTTCACTCAGCAAACCGCAAAGGGTTGCGCAAAGGAGCCGTGATGTCACAGCCGTACGTCCACGGCATCACCGACACGTTAACTCACGACATCGCGAGCAGCCTGACCGCCGGCCGTGTCGCGGCCGACGGGAACACGCTCAGCGTCGCGGTGCTCTGTCCTGACCGCTGGTCCCCGGGCGACGTCGCGGTGATCACCAGCCGCGACGCCGCGCGTTCCTGGCCAGGTCGCGGACATGGACGTCTGCACCGGCGGCAAGTGGGATTACCAGCGATCCGGAGATGAAGTAGATGTTCAGTCAGTTGACCCAGGCAATGTCCGGCGCGGCCACGCTGAGTGCGCGTGTCATGGCCAAGGCCGTAGCGGTGCCGGTGGACACGGCGCTGTGGGCCCACCACACCACCAACCGTAAGCCTCCGCAGTGGAACAGCCGCAATGAGGTCGTGCTCGCCTCGCCGTTCGCGCTGCTGCGTGACTTCAGCGTCGGCGACGACGACGTCGTTCCCACGCTGGTGTTCCCGCCGCTGGCCGGGCACGCCTCGTGCATCATCGACAAGAAGGGCCAGAGCCAGATCCAGGTCTGCATCACGACGGGCCTGACCAAGCTCTACTCATTCGACTGGCTGAGCGCCACCACCGCCACCAGGCACACCACCGAGGCTGACCGCCTCGACTTCATCACCCGCGCGGTGGACCTCATCGCCGGGCCCGAGGGCAAGGTCAACATCGTCGGCGACTGCCAGGGTGGCTGGGAAGCCGCACTGTGGACGGCCCTGCACCCCGACCGCGTCAACACGCTCACCGTGGCCGGCGCGCCGATCGACACCAGCGCCGGGAATGGCCCGGCCAAGAAGCTGATGCCCATCTTGATCCCGCGCGGCAACATGGCGCTGTACAAGGCCATGGTCAAGGCCTGCGGCGGCATCGTGCCCGGCATCAACAACGTCATGGGGTCCATCGCGATGCACCCGGCCGCCCACGTAGCCGAGCACCTCAAGGTCTACGCGCACGTGCAGGACCGCGATTACCTCGACCACTTCAGTGACTTCTACGACTGGTACCTCCACCCGGTCAACCTGCCGGGCAAGCTCTTCCTGTGGGCCGTGGAGTACCTGTTCGTCAAGAACGAGCTGTTCACGGGTGAACTGGAGGTCGATGGACAGACGGTGAACCTGCGCAGTATTACCTGCCCGGTGTTCCTGCTCGGCGGCGAAGAGGACGACATCACGCCGTGGCAGCAGGTCCACAACATGCGGCACGCGGTTGGCTCTTCGGTGGTCCGCTGGCACCTCGCACCGGGCGGGCACATTGGCCTGTTCATCGACCGCCAGTCGCAGGCTGAGTACTGGACCCCGATCCTGGCCCAGGTCCGCGAGCTTTCACGACCAGGGGTACGGGGTGCCGGTAACAATGGACCCGTAAGCACCGCTACGGCGTCCAGCCTGCCCCGCGCCGGCACGCTGCGCGCCACCCGGCAGCTGCCGAGATCGGCGACTGCCGGTCCCGGTTCCCCGGCCCCCGGTCGCCGGCCGCGCTCGCCGGGACCGCGCCGGTCGCCCGCCGGTCCGGCAGCCGCACCGCCCGCACGTTCCGGTGGGCGGTCAACCATCAGCTCCGCGACGCCTTCTGCGACTTCGCCGCCGACTCCCGGCACGCCAGCCCCCTGGACCGTACCAGAACACGGAAGTGTGCCAGGGCCAAGATTTCGGTTGCCGTTTACAGATTGACCAGGCCGCGCCGAGGCGCCCTGAGGGGTACCCGATACGCCGAACTGGACGATCTGTACGCGTGTGTACCGCTACAAATAACCGTTCATCTTGCGCGCAGAGTCGGCAGGGAGGATGTGGATAGGTGTTCCCGGCCCGGCTTCCCCGGTTTTGGGGTGGTTCGGGCGTAAGGTCGGGATCCTGGGTCCCGGTCTGACCTCCTATTCGGCTGACGCCGTTCCGGGCTGTCCTTCGATCGATTTGCCGGCTGGGATCCCGGATTTTGAGGCAACTGCCGGCGTGCCGGTCTGATCTGCCTGGCCTGGGAAGAGGCCGGGGATTCACAGGGTCCGACGGCCAGCGGGTGCGTGCCACCTCTTCAACCAGAGATAAAGAGATGGCGTGGCCGTTGTAGAGACTCGCGCCATTACCGGCGGCGTGGATACGCACGCTGACATGCACGTCGCCGCTGCGCTTGATCCGGTCGGCGGGCTGCTCGGCGTCCGGGAGTTCCCTGTCAGCGGGGCCGGTTACGCCGGCCTGCTGGGGTGGCTGGGCGGGTTCGGGACCGTGTGCCTGGCCGGGATCGAGGGCACCGGCAGCTACGGCGCCGGCCTGGCCCGCCACCTGTCAGCGGCCGGCGTGCGGGTCGTCGAGGTGGACCGCTCCGACCGCCAGGACCGCTGCCGCCAGGGCAAATCGACCCGCTGGACGCGGTCAGCGCGGCACGGGCGGCGCAGTCCGGCAGGGGGCTTTTCGTTGACCTGGGAGCCGCGGGAGGTAGAGACTTGGCGATGACGCCAGGACCAGGGCGTCGACCTCGGAGACGTCTAGTCTGCTCGAGGCGTGCCCGTTGCGTGCCCGATGAGGCGATCAGACTGAGGGCACTCACGGTCTCCGTCGGATGTTGCCGCACAGGCGTTAACCTGCACTGGGGCAGATGACAGGCTGACCGCCTACGTCCTTCTCAGCAGTAGGTCACCCGGTGCTCTTGAGAGCCAGAGCACCAGGCCATTGCCGGGCCATTAGACCCCGACAACCAGGGGTCTACAACGGTCAGGAGCGGACCGCATGGTCTGAGTTTCGGTGTCATTCGCTCACGTCCGCTGGTGTCCGCCGAGGGTCGGCGAGCAGGGTGGACCAGGTGGCGTCCGACGGACATCACCGGACCCCGCCGAAAGGACGTCGAGGGCGGGCGCACCCCACACGCACCCAGCATCTGATGACGTGATAAGTCTGGCCAGGTCGAACGCATGGTGATCAATGCCCTCCGGAGCAGTGAGGCTTGCCGCCTGACACTTAACACGTCCTTGGTGATCGCTGGCTGGCATGAAGGAGGACTTTCGACGCAACGTGCAGCGGCGTGCCCTGGACGAGCAACTGTCAACCCCACTACGATCAGCGCAAACGGCACCTGGCATGAGCGCGAGGCCATGTCAAGGGGAGGCATCATGAGCGGCTACGTGCTCGCCGATGTGAGCTGGGCAGACGAAGACGCACGCAAGGCGTATATGAATCTTCTCGGTCCAGGCCTTGAAGCTTACGGCGGGGTGGTGACAACCCGCAGCCAGGATGTCCACGTCATGGAGGGGGACTGGCAACCCGATGGTGTCACCGTCTTGATCTCATTTCCCGCGGTGAAGGATGCACTGGCCTGGTATCACTCCGAGGAGTACCGCCCAGCGCTTGAAATCCGCAAACGGTCGTCCAGCTCGCGACTGCTGATCTTTGGCGAGTGATCGGCCGCCCTGAACCGGTATCGGAGCCAACCGCTGGCAGGGCCGGTCGATACATGTCCCGGACCTGAATGCTGTCAACGTTGGACCGCAGTTCGACCGGGCTCGGCAGGGCACATCGAGGGCAGATGCGGTCGCAGCGTGCCGGATAAAAACGAGGAAGATCGAGAACCAAGTCCCGACGTCAGCGGCCCTTCCCCGCGCGAAACGCCTGGTTGCCTCAACAGGTGGGGCAGTTCGTCAACTACCGGCGACCACGGATCAGACATGGACCCAAGATGTATTCCATGACAGACGTTGTTGGGTGTAGACAAGCGGCGGTTTGCGGTCAATGGCGGGAGGCCTGCGCCGCTCAGTCGGCTGGTGGCAGGTCCTCCACCTGTTCCTTGGTGAGGTTGAGCCGGATTCCTTGGTCGACCCTGGTCACGGCGGTGACCGGGATGGCGACTTCCTTTCGCCCCCATAGATGCCCTTCCTCCAGGAGCACGTGGGTTACCTGGTCCTCGCCCGGGTTGACGAGGAAGCCCTGCACCCGCCCGATCTCGCCATCGACGGCGTGGACCCTGTCTCCGGGCCTCACCTGGGCCTCACCCAGCGGAACAACGTCCCATCACCCGCGCGATCTGCGCGATCGGCATCTGCTCCGTCCGCCTCAGCCGGCGGATCTCAGCCCAGTCCTCCACGTTCAGCACCTGCTTCCTCCCTGACTCGGCTAGAGCCAGGGTCTCGGGGAAACTGGTAACTTTTCCGTTGCCGCGCTGTGGTCAGCGGTCGGGCGCAAAAGGATCTGCTCGCGGCGGCCAGTCAGCGCGCTTATCATTGTTCCATAAGCCTCACGCATACCTTGAAGGATGAGGGCCCGGTCCTGGGTGAATCTGCCAACCTGATGCGAACTATCTGGGCATCCTACGTCCAGCACGTAAGGTGTTCCGGTCCCGTCTAGACACTGCTGCCTTATCTGCCCGGATACATGAGTGTACTCATTAATAGTCGAGAGTACCGCGTCCTTCATTCCCGGCTGCAGGTGCTCGAGCCGCCGCGCCATCAGTCTCTTTCCTGCAGTTAGCCTTCCCGCTGACGACTTATCAGAGCGCGTGCGGATGACCAGGACATGGGTGCACCCGTCTGCTTTCGCAGCCAGAAACGGGTGGGAAAGGAGTACTGCGCCGTCAACGAACCTTTCGCCGCGATAGATGACCGGAGGGCCGGCGATCAGCGGTATGCACGCGGAAGCTTTCAATGCGGACTTTATATCAGCTTTGGTGGAAAGTCCCTTGAAAGTGTGGGATTTGACCTTGTCCAGGGAGCTGGCGATGAGGTTGAGCTCAACCGGGCTTGAAATTATTTTACCGTAATCCAGCGGATTCCTTTTCTCCATTACTGTGTCGAAAACAAAATCCAGCGAAACGGGAGGTCTGCCCTTGAGCAACCTCCGGAAGTCTAGAAACTCTCCGCCGACGAGATCATCGTAGTATACCGAAAGGGAGTGCCAGCCGCCGCCGGAAATAAAGTAGGCACTATTGATCGCACCCGAAGAATACGCATAGACAGCATCGAAAGAATCCTTGAGTCCGCAATCACTGAGCGCCGAGAGCATCGCGCCGGAAAGAACACCGCGCATTCCTCCGCCTTCGACTGCGAGCCCGACGCGGAAATCGTCGCTCCGCTGTCCATGAACGCTTCCGTCTGACCGTCTTGAAGTAAGTACCTGGACAACGGGGTGAGTTTTGCTCATATTCATCATTTCTTCGGATAGGACAAGGAATCAGTTCCCGGCGCCGACGTCAGGCATGACCTCATCCTACGGCAGCGGGATGGCAGCCGGTTTAGCCCGGCCCGCTCCCGGGATTACCTGCCAGGTAGCGGGGAAAAGCCTCGACCGGGCTGCGGGAAGCCGCCGGAGGGTCAGAATCTGACGCCGCAAGCCAGTGCATCAACCCGAGATGCCGGAACTGATAGACGCTGCCCGACTGACGGAGAACCCCACGTTCCTCATGCGCATCGGCCAGGAATCTCATGAGCCGCCAGGGGAGCCTTCTCCGGATGGCGAACCAATAGCGCGTGATCACGAAAAACACCGAGGCCGCATGGTGCATCCCGAAGCCAAGGCCGATAATTATCCCCGCCGCCAGTCCTATCCTCAGTCCGTCCGAGATCACGTTGCTAAGGTCGGCATGGGCCTTAACCGCGGAAATAGAAACGAGACCGCCGCCGAGGACCCCGGCGACTCCGGCCGCGATCCGCGCGGGGGGCGCAGTCATCCAGAAGATCCAGTAATCATGCCGCAATGCCTGGGCCCGGACTCAGCACCGCCGACTTGTCTGCTGGGCGCCGGATACGATATGTGAGGCCGCATGGCAATGAACTGAGCAGCCCGATGATAACGCCAGTGACCAGGCCGGCATGTGGACCCTCCACCCTCCCCGTAATCAGGCCCACGGCAGTTCCGATCGCCACGCCGCAGACAGCGCCCAGAGGTGACCACCTCAGACGGTACGCGGGCTCTTTCCGGCCGACATATTTCGCGGCCAGTGCCGCGGCCAGTCCCATGCCTGCCCCGTTCATCAGGCCGGCGGGAAGGCCCTTGCCGAAACCTTCCAAGACGGTCGCGAGGAACCCGCCAACAAGGCCGCTCGCGAGCCCGCCGGGGAAGTTCGTGGACGACCCGGCGCCGATCGCCACGGCCAGGGCTACGGCGAAGCCGCCGAAAGGCCACACGGCATGACCGATACCCAGCTTGCCGGCAAGCGCGCCGAGAAGCGCGCCGGGGATTGCACCGATCAGGGCACCGGCGATCCCAGTTGAGGGTTTACCTTTATGATCGCTGGCCAGCCTGATGAGGGTGCCGGCTGAGAGGGCGACGAGAGCGCCTGCTCCGAGTCCAATCCCTATGCCGAAACCGACATGAGCGCCGGAGCCGGCCGCCAGCCCGCTGGCCAGCCCGCAGATTATCCCGACGACCGCCGGGACGAGCCAGGCCGACACAGAATCCTGAAGCTCCCACCAGGCGAGGATATTATAATCCTGTTCCCTGGCTTGAAGATGTTGCGCCAGGAAGCGCAGCCACCTCTCGGCCTTCGCTGCTTCCCATCGATCCTTCTTAACGTCTTCCCTTGGCTCGTAGGCGATATGAATGAATGCTCTGAAAAGATGCGACTCAATCGCCGCGCGATCAGGAAACCGATCGGAATCGCAGATCTCCTCGGGGCCTGGCTGTACCCGTGCCAAGTTACGCTCGTTCAGCCACGGAGGGTCATAGACCGCACGAGCTAGCGTTACGTTAAGCGGGGTCCGCAACGCCTCCCCTACGGGCGTAGGTGTCGGCATGGCAAGCGTACGAAATACTGGCTCCCATCGCTTCGCCGCCGCCGAGCCCTTATCTGCATCACCCAGAATATACTCTCTAATGGAGTTATTGCTGAGCGAGCACAAAGAAATCCCGGCCGCATCGCGCACCTTCATGGGCCGGCCGGGAACGCCCGATGCTGCCAGCGCCTCCCGGTACTCGTCGATGCGAGATGAGAGAACTATTCCCGTTCCCGTAGTAAGGAAATCGTTGATCTTCGAGATAGCGGTGGTCCGGACATCCTTCGGAATTTCATCAAGCCCGTCTAGGATAATCAGCAGAAGGTGTCTCTTCAGGAGCGCCTCGGCTAGCGTGCAGCTTTCGGTGCTGGATTTCCACGGATTCTTCAGGCTCGGATAGTCAAGTACCAGGCGTGATTTCAGCCACTCTCTTAGACCTTGTTTGCTTGGATCCCAGGAGGCCAGCGGCATGATTACCGGAACAGCCGCGCCGGGCTCGCGCTCGCGAAGAAGGTCCAGCAAGAGGCGGATGAGCAGGACCGTCTTGCCGCTTCCCGGCTCGCCGAGCACGACCAGCCGGCCAGTCGGTACCCCCTTCAGCACGTTAACCAGGCTGCCATCTGAGCCGCTCATATGGCTCGGTCGGCCTATCAGGCTACGCACGCTCCGCACAACCCCCGGCGAAGCCGGTGTCGTCCTTAGCAGATGAGGCCAGTTCCCGACCAGATCGTCGGCTGCTGGTTCCCAGGACACCGACAAGAGGTCCGAGTCACCTACCTGGCGCACCCGGGATTCTTTCTCCCATTGATCAAATACCGTGCCAGCAAGGTCGTTCACCATATCGGCGAATTCGGCCGAACTGCCGGTCCGGTAGGTCAGCCAGCCCACGCACAGCCCGGGGAAGCCGAGAGCAAAGGGGATAATCTGGACTACGGCGTTCACATGTCCGATGATTGAGAGTCCCACCCCGACCGCGAGCGAAGCGGCAGACAAGGCCAGCAGCGGCACCCATGCTGCGCGCGGCCTCACAACGGAACCTTCATTGAATGGCCCCCCCAGAATTTGGCCAAGTTCCAGCTCGCGAGATCACCCCGCGAAGCGGGGACACCTCAGCCTGTGGTACGCATTATATAAGGCACTCATCGACAGCGGGCGTATCGAGAGCTCACCGCAATGCGGTGTATCTGAAATGAAATCTTGGCGTGTAGGGCATGGAGTTTTAATATGTAATAATATGACAGTTACGATAATTGTCGGGTCCACGCCTGCAGGTATTCGGGAATTGTGGATGTGAAGGCTGCAGCGATGGATGTCCGCAGGGCAGACTCACACCCGTAATCGCCAACACGGGAGTAGCCTCCAGACGCCTGTTCCGGCTGAGGTATTCAGCATGGTCGGAACATTGCTCTACCAGTTTCCAGTCCGGTGTCGAGCTCAGCGTGATCAAGTCCTGGCTCGGGCACGTCAGCATCACTACCACAAGCGAGTACATCGTTATGGCCATGAAACGCAAAGCGATCGAACGCTGCGCACCTCCCGCTCCCAGCCCGGAAGGTGAAAGCCGCTGGCACGCCAGCGAAGACATCATCCAATGGCTCGAAGACCTCTGAACCACCGAAAGTTATGTTGAACTCGGCGCAGTCCGCGATCCCGCTGACCCCCGCTGACGCCGACTCACAGACACCATGACAAGGAGCGCCATCGCGCCCGTTCACATAATCCTCAGCTCCACCTAAAGCGGATTCTCCCTTGCCAGGCGAACGACCAGGCGGCCTACGTCCGGGGCCGTCAGCGGGCGGCCGGGCTTGCGCCGCTTGCTCGTGCCGAACTTGCTGCCAGCAAGCTTGCGGCATCCCGGCGCAGCACCGCGCGGAGCGCGGGCAGCCCGGCATCCTTCGCCCGGTCACCTCCCAGAGCTGCAAGGCGCATCCTGGATAAATCCGCCCGAGGAGAAAGAAGCCGCCACTCAGTAAAAGCGGCTCAGCAGCGCCCATACAGGTTAACAGAATCCGCCTCGCGTTTAGCTCGCTCTTGCGTGCGTATTGCTGGGGCCGCCCTGATTCTTCGTTTCAGGAGACGAAGCCGTGCGCCTCGTTCTGTCTCCTCGCCTCGCGGAAGCACGCGACCACCGACCAAATGTATACGCCTATCAGGAGCGGGACTCCGATGAGCACGATGCACAGGAGTGCGGATCCCAGGAAGCAGCAGAGCATGATGATCCCCTGCTTTCTCCTGCCCATGAGGAGCAGGACGAGCCCCGGAAAGAAGACGCCGCCGAAGGCATACAGAATCTCGTTCTTGTGGGCGTAAAGCCTGGGCTGCGGCTGATTTTGGGCGACGGGAACGTACGGTGCGTCCATGACGACAGGGGTTGGAACAGCGGAAAAGGCCGCGCGGCCTTGACCTGCTGCAACCGTGGACGGCACCGGGTCGGGGAGCGGGGTACTGTCCCACGCCTCTGGCGGGTCGGCGCCTGCCGCTGCGTCACCGTGAACTTCCCTTGAACCTTCGTCAGTTGCAGGGTGGTAATCGGTCATGTGAGAGCCTTCCGCTCGACTCGACGGTGTTCCATACGACAGTGTGCGCAGTAGTATCTAGCGCGATAACGGCACTAAGCAATTCGACTATGTGGTCGTATGTCAGTGGACGGATCGACGGGTTCGAGCATAGGACTGCCCGACTTCCAGAATGATTTTCCTTCCCCCCAGGCATCTTAGATCCCCACCCACGGTGCCATGAAATAGCGATCCTGTGATCATAAGCTGGGTTGGTACCAGCCAGCAAGTAGCCTGCTCACACTGAAGCGGTGGCCGGAGGCCGGGGCGGCCGTGAAGGTCGACCGCCCAGCGCGTATTCAAGCGGTGTCTTTTTTGGGGAAATTGCACCGGTTTATTTATGTGTCCGGGGGGACTTGAACTCCTAGGAGACGGGGGACATGCGGATACATGGACGGACAAGAAAAGGCCGTTTACCAGCCGAAATATGGTAGCTGCGGTCTCAGCCAGGGAGCATCGGGAAACATCTGAATGCGCGCGCACTAATATCCCGCTCCGCCCGTGCCGCCCGCAGCGCTGGCTGCGGGTATGCGCGGCAGCCGAGGCAGATGACGCGCTCAGGCTCAGCGGCCATGGCGTCGGCCCACAAGGCGGCGAAGTCCTCGTAGCTGTCGCTGATGCCGGGGCCAGCTCCCGGGCATCGCCGTACGGCGCGAACATACCGGGTCCGCAAGGAGCGCCGCTGCCTGCACCGCGATCTCCACGACGGTCTCGGGCCGGTACTGACCGCCATCGCCCTGCGCGCCGACGCGGCGGGCAACGTGTCCCGGACGGACCAGGCCAAAGCTCACACGCTCATCAGCGAAGTGGCAGACTGGACCAAGCCCGTCAGGCGATCGATGAGGTCCGCCGGATCTCCAACGACCTACGTCCGCGCGGCCTGGAACGGCTCGGCCTGCTGGACGCGCTCGCCCGGGAAGTCGGCCGCTTCGGAAGCCGCCTGAACGGCGGGGCACTGGTTGTGACCACGGAATTCCCTTAGACCGTGCCGCCGCTGAGCGCGGAGGTGGAGGACGGGGCACTTCAGATCGCGGCGGAGGCGCTGACCAACATCGCCCGGCACTCCGATGCGACCGCCGCGGTCCTCCGGGTGTATATCGACCGGTCGCTGCACATCGAGATACTCGACAACGGCACTCCCGCCGCTAGCGGATGGACCGAAGGCTTCGGCATAGCGAGCATGCGGGACCGAGCCGCCGGAGCTGGCGGCACCCTCAAGGCCGACCCAACCTCGGCAGGCGGACGGGTCTGCCGATGCAGGAGTCGCCAGCGAGCCAGCAGCCCGCGCCCACGGCCTGGCCTTCATCCCGCTGGCCGCCGATGCGGAGACCGCATCGCCACGATACCGCGACGACGGCAGCCAGTAACCGCCCGGTCGGGACCGCTACGCGGCCTGGTGCGGAGGATGGCCAGCTAGCCGCTGACCCAGGCGAGGATGTGCCGGTTGACTTCTTCGGGCTGTTCCACCTGGAGGAAGTGGCCGGCGCCCTGGATCACCTTCATCCTGGAATCAGGGGCGAGGTGGCGTCCGGCGTCGCGGACGAGATCGACGCTGATACAGCCATCGGCGGCGCCGTGCAGGTAAAGCGTCGGCTGCGGAGCGCACCGTGCAGCCGGCGGCGTTGCCGCCTCATGCAGCCCTGCGCTGCCAGGGGAGTCCAGGGCCTGCGGGGCGCGGTAATAGCTGATCGCCGCCGCCAGGCTGGCCGGGTCAGCCAGGGATTGCCTGACATACTCCAGGCAGTCCGCCGCGTCGAAACCCGGTGACCAGTCTTGCCGCAGCCGCCTGATGAATGCCATGCCGTCAGCGGCCACGATCTTCTCGGCCAGGCCAGGGGTATCCCGGAACAGGAAGATGTAGAAGAAGCGCTTGAGCTGCTCGTAGTCGCTGAAGAGCACCGGGTCCAGCGCGGCGGGCGGCACCGCCAGGGTCACAAGCCGCCGCCAGCGGTCCGGCGCAGCCACTGCCGCCGTGTAGGCAGCTTCAGCGCCCCAGTCGTGGCCGAGGAGGACCGCGTGCCCGTCTCCGCCGAGAACCTCGTGGAGGGCTATGGCGTCGTCTGCCAGCGTGCCTATGCTGTAGCGGCCGTCATCCGGGACTGCGGTTGGAGCGTATCCGCGCATGAAGGGAGCGACGGCGCGGAACCCGGCGGCGGCCAGTTCGGGCAGGAGGTACCGCCAGGTGCGGGCGGTGTCGGGGAAGCCGTGCAGGCACAGCGCCAGCGGGCCGGCGCCGGCTTCCAGCAGCCCGAATTCCAGGCCGTTCGCCCATATCCTGCTCGCCCTTATCTCCACCCGCTGACGCTACCAGCCGGCCAGCGCCGCCCCTGAGCGTGTCGCGATCGGCGACCCGACTGCCATGTCGTTCTGGCAAGAGGCGTTTTAACGTCAGCCAGCCTTGGAAGCACGGCCACTGCACCGCCCAGAACTCAGAGATCTGGGTGCGACAACCCGGCACTCAAGGCGTCACGCCAGGCGCAAAGAATCGGCAGGGAGGATGTGGAATTACCTCAGGCGGGCAGGACGCAGCGGCGACGCTGGGTTGCTCGGAAAGCGATCATCAGCCTCCGCAAGTTGCGGTACGTGGTGCCTGTGTCTGGTCGGCCAGGAAAGTCAGGGGCTTCCGGGAGCCCCACAGAACCCCCACAAGTCGGCGACACGGCGCCTGATCCCCACAGGAATCCCACGGACGAAACGGCACACTCCGGTACGCCTGCTAAGGGTTTACCGCGTCTCCCACGCACAGATTATCTCTTCGCGGGTGCTGCGTTTATAATCAGTCCAGCGTAACGGCAGCCTCGGGCGGGGTACGTCCCCGCGCCGGCGCACGCGCACCGTCACCAAACTGTGACGCACCAGGCCGATCTGACCCTATGACGGCACCTTGGGCCGACGTATGCTCGGCACATGGGACAGCCGCGGCGATCGGCTGTTCTGGGGAGGAGTCCGCGTCACGAACGCATGCCCTGATCAGGTGCCGCTTTTAGTCGCTTTGCCTGGCCGATCGCGAAGCGCGGAGAGCGGCTTCATTGCTGCCATACCCAGTGGGGATGGAGCCATGACAGCATGACTTTCTGCACGGCCTGCGGCCGTCAGCGGGCCGGGGCCAACCCCTTTTGCACCGCGTGCGGCACCGAGTTCCGGGATCTGGCGCAACCCGAAACGCCCATCACGGCTGATGCTGCGCCTGCGCCTGACGGCACCTTCATGAAGCCCGACGCATTCCGGGAGGGGATGCCCGCCTATGCGGAGCCGCCCCCGGCCGAGCCGCTTTATGCCGAACCGACCTATCCGGGACTTGCGTACGACGAGCCGTCTCCTGGACGGCCCGGCGATCACTATCCCGGACCCATTGGCCGGCCGCCGGGCCGACGGAACCAGATCATCGTCATGGCCGCGGTGGCGATCGTCGTACTCGGAGCGGCGGGCGGCGCGTACGCCCTGGTGACGAGCCATGGTCACGAGAAGGCAGCGGGTCGGCGGGCCACCACGGGGAGCATCGCCGCCAGTCAGGCGACGTCGGCATCGGCGGCACCGCCCACTAGTGCGCCCGCCTCGCCGACGGCGAGCAGTGGAACCACGGTGGCGGTGGCACCAGGTGCGGCAAGCAACCCGGCTGCGCCGCAGGTCACCGCGCTGGTGAACAGCTACTTCACGGCTATCGACCAGCACGACTACTCGACCTACGCCAGCCTGTTCGACCAGCAGATGCAGCAGCAGAATCCCGAGTCGTCATTTGATTCTGGCTACGCCACGACCGCTGACTCGGCGGAGACGCTCACCAGCATCTCCGATACAGGCTCGGGCGGCCTCGCGGCGTCGGTGACGTTCACGAGCCAGCAGAATCCCGCGGATAGCCCGGACAAGAGCTCCTGCGACCAGTGGTCGATCACCCTTTTCCTGGTCCCGAACGGCGACGGATACCTGATCGGGCCGCCTCCGTCCAGTTACCAGGCTTCCTACCAGGCCTGTTAGTGAGGGCCCGAATTACAGCAGTACGGTGACGGCGTGCTGGATGGCCAGCACCGCAGTCGCAAGCGTGGCCGAATTTTGCACCCCGGCCATCAGGGCATTCAGCAGGCCGCCCAGAATATGCTTGTTCGGCTGGTCCTTGCGCGCCTCTTGCTCTGCCGACACCGCTATCCCGGCGAGCGCGCCGGGATCGTCGACACCGGAAGGGGACGCACGTAGCTGATCGACGAGCGAACTGAGCGCGGCGCGCAGGTCTTGCAGTTCGGCGAGATCCGAACCGCCCTGGTACTGATTGCTCTCGACCCGGGAGCCCGCTCCCGCGATCACCCCTCCGGACACGTTCGCCGAGTCCCCGAACTGGACTCCGTAGTTGTCACCACTGGATGACATCAGCTTGCCCCTTCCGCGCTCCTGGCGCTTTCTCCACCGCGTGCGCGCGGTACGAGTCCGGCGAGCCGCGATCCGGCTCCGCCCACCTGACTCTCCTTGATATCTGCGTTGTCCCCGAAAATAACACCGTTGTTGATCAGCATCTCCGCACGCGATTCGAGGCTGCTGGTGTCGACATTATGTTCTTTCAGGAACTCGATCAGGGAACGGAAGATCCGCTGCTCGATCACTTTGACGAAGCGTTCGTCGTCGAAGATCTGGAAGTATCGTTGCCACTTGGTGTCCGCGGCGAGCTCGCGGACACTGACAAGCGCGCCGTAATCTCTAGTCTCCTCGACCCGGCGCCGCTTCTTTTCCCGTCTGCTATCCGCTCCCAACTCGTGGATGATTCCTGGCACGCTGCCGAATAGCCGGGGCAGCGTGCTGATCAGAGTTTTGGCCGCCAGCGAGAAGAACTCGCTGGCGTCCGCCCCTGGCTCCCGCTCGTCGACGACCTTGAACTCGGCCCGCAGCGGCGGCACGACACTGTGCGCAGCCTCGACGAACAGGTCAGTTCCTGACACCAGGAAGCGGATGAAAGTGGTCACCACGAGATCGCCTTGCCAGGTGGTCATGCTGATGGTCAGATAGGGCCGCGCCCATTCCTCCGGTGCGGCCAGCAGCTGCCGCATCAGTTCCGGCCCAATCGAGGTAACGGGAGCACCGCCGGGCTCGGGGAGGAAGCGCCGGTCGTCGTGGATATCGCGGCCATTGACGAAGAGCCGGTCGGTCAGCTCTACGCCCGGCAGATCGAGCCCGAGCAGCCCGGCCTTGACAGAGTCATAGACATCCAGCGCGGAGAACGCCCTGGGCTGGCCGCGTTGCCCCGGCCGGGTTATGCTGGCCGGCGCCCGCGTGATATCGACAGCGAAAGACCAGTTCGACCGCGCCGTGCCGTATCCGCGGAATGGAGCGAACCCGCTGTAGAGCGTGACGTTCCCGGTGGTCCCGGCTGCCGCGATGCGCTGGAGCTGACGGCCGGCGAAAGAATCAGGCGGCGGCGAATTTACCTTCCGCGGGTCGAAACGGCCTGGCCGCAAGCCGCTCATCACCGAGCCGTACTGACCGATATAACGATGGGTGAAGACGGTCACCCAGGCGGCCAAGAGCAGCACCACGAACAGCGGGAATGAGCGGAAGAAAATGATAGTCAGGATCAAGGCGAGGAGATCCACGACCAGGATAATGTCACGGGTCACGCGTCGGCGATGAGCCGCCAGAGCGTATTTGAGTACCGTGACAAGATCCACGCCAGGCGTGGTGACCACGGCGCGCTGTTGCTCTTCCAGGACCTCGTCGAGGACCCTGCGTTCCAGTTCGGGATCGAGCGTGACAGCGGCGCACAGCCAGCGGGTGGTCGCGAGCCCGGTGGCGTCGGTGGGCGGCTTGCGCCCTGACGGGGGCGTCGGCTCGGCCGTGGAAAGCGGTTGCTTCGGCGACCGCGACTGCTGGTTTTCCCATGTCCAGCCGTCCCGCACCGCAGTCGCTGGTTCGGCTGTTAAGGAAGCCGGGAGAGGCTGCCCGCAGAAGCCGCAAAACCGAGATCCGGGCTCGTTGTCACCATTACATTCCTGGCACCGCATAATTGCCTCCCCAGGGCCCCATGCCACCCCTCAGGCTGGCGTATATCGCCCCGCCGCGCTCAACGGAATTACCCGGATTATAGACCTAGCTGCCGTTACAGGCCAGAGCTAAAGTGTGCGGCTGCCAATTTCTGTTGGCGGGCGGGCGCCGACCGCAGGTCCCAACGGCCGGGGATGGCGGCTCTGGGGCAGCCACGCTGTGCTTTCCCAGCGTCGGCAGAACGGAGGCCTGAGATCCATCACGTTCCCGGCATGCGACGGCACACGAAGTGGCTTTCGACTACGAGGGCCTAGGTGGTACGCGCACCGCGCTGAGGCGAGAACTGAACACATAGTCGTGGGCGACGACACTCCGCCGCCGGAGCCGGTCTCCCCGCCGAATATTTCAGACTGCCTACGCCGATCGAGGTCCTTTGGACGTTGTGCCAGATCTTCAAGTTCTGTGCTCTTGCCGCTGCCGGGATGGCCAGTAGACGCACATGGCTGCCGATGACCGCTGGTCCGGCCCTGCTCGTGCGCCGGCCCGACGATGGCCGAATGACGACCGAGGCTGGAACTCGATTCTGGTCACCTGATCAACAGCGGGATCGCTGTCATCGGTTACGTGCCGACCTCGCGCCGGTGGATTAATTTCCAGGGGCCACTGTTTCGGTATCAGTGCTTCAGCTGCTCCGAGTCGGGGCGGGCTTCTACCGCCCGGCCATGGGGGCCCGCTCACGCACGACGTCAACGGCCGACTCGACCGGGACCTGCTCACCGACCCCGCCAGACAGCGCGCTAGCGGCCTCCACCCACTTGACGGTGAGATCGCGGTTAATCTTGACCATCCGCTGCACGAACTCGAAGTAGCGTTCAGCTGCCGAGATCAGGCTGGCCTGAGGCAGCTGAGAAAACAAGTAAGTCTGGTCGAGGAACTTCCGCGTGCCCTGCGTCCAGAGGTCAGCGACGTTCCCCACCGCGCTACGCGCCCGGATCGCCGCAGGGAGCTCCACCGCGACATCGAGCACGCCTCGCTCAGGCAGGCCCGACGACACGCGCCCTGCCCCGGCGAGCAGCGCCAGCGACGCGCGGTTGTCGGCTGCGACGAAAGTGCGCAGCCGGGTGACGGCCTCCGGGCGCCGCTGCATCAGCGCCGAGACGAGTACGGTGCCGGCGCCGCGCCCTTGCCAGTCGTCGAGGACGGTGACGGCGATGTCGGCGGTGCCCGGATCGGCGGGGTACCGCACGAGGTGGGCGACCCCGATGAGCTCCTCCTCGCCCTCTGGCGGCAGCACGATAAGCAAGAGCGCAATGTGATGCACCCCGTCAACGCTGTCGACAAGCAGCCGGATCATCGGGTCATCGAGCTCGTCGAGCGCCGCCAGGAACCGGCGCTGGCGCGAATCCGGCGACAGCCGGCGGAAACCCTCGCGTAGCGTATCGGCATCGGTGGGCAGCAGCGGCCAGATCATCGCAGGGGTGCCGTCCCGCAGGAAGAACTCCCCGGGCAGCACCTGGCCAGGGGCCGGACGCGCCAGCGTCTCCCTATACCTGCGGTCAGCGCCTGGCATCCAAATTTGCCCGACCGCAGCCTCGGGGCTGGCCTGTTTGCTCACGATCTTACTTCCCCCAATTATTTTAGTAAGCGCAACAGCTCGCGCAATCAGGATAGCGCCCTTTCGCGAGTTCTATTTTCCCCGAATCAGACGTTACACAACTTGTTTACCTGCGGGTTCCGGTAATGTCACCGACTTGTAAACACGTCCCTACGCCTCCGAATTACCCGCAGTCGCCGCTGGCGGATAACATCGAATACTACCGCGAAAACCAGCGGCACTGCGGCGCGGTGCCACATGCCGCCCGCCGCCTGCAGAAGAAGCCCCCCGGCCCCAAGGCAGCTCCCAAGTGATCCGGGTACCGCATCCGTCGATCCCGCCAATCCACGCCGGTGGGTCTCATACTTGTCTGGGCTGATCGCCGGTCGTGACCTAGATCATGATCATCGAGCCAGAGCCCATGATGGCCGGCTACAGCTCAGACCGGAGAGCAGGCTCCAAGAGCCTCCACGACCCGACACGGATTCGCCCGAGGCTCTCAGTTCTAACATTCCGGCTAACATCCCATTAGAATCTCGGTGCACGCGATCCGTAGAGGTCTAGGTGCGCAGGCCGGTGACCTCGCGGGCGATGATGGTCTTCATGATCTCCGAGGTGCCGCCGTAGATGGTCTGCACCCGGGAGTCGGCGTAGGCCCGGCCGATCGGGTACTCGGACATGTAGCCGTAGCCGCCGAACAGCTGCAGGCACCGGTCCAGGACGCGGTGCTGCACCTCGGTGGCCCACAGCTTGGCCTTGGCCGCGTCGACCGAGGTCAGCGTGCCGGAGTTCAGCGCCAGGACCGCCTTATCCAGGTACGCCTCGAGCACGTCGACCTCGGTCACCATCGTGGCCAGCTCGAACTGGGTGTTCTGGAACGCGGCGATGGGCTGGCCGAACGCGGTGCGGTGGGTGGTGTACTCGACGGTCCAGCCGATCGCGGCCCGGGCCGAGGCCAGCGCC
This sequence comes from uncultured Actinomycetes bacterium, assembly GCA_963758795.1. Taxonomy (GTDB): domain Bacteria; phylum Actinomycetota; class Actinomycetes; order Streptosporangiales; family Streptosporangiaceae; genus Palsa-504. The sequence goes on along the minus strand of CAVWXG010000010.1, from coordinate 314,336 downwards.
ATGACGGCGATCGACAGCCGCTCTCTGGGCAGCCGTTCCATCAGGTGCACGAAGCCGCCGCCCAGCCTGCCCAGCAGGTTGGCCGCCGGCACCGCCACGTCGTCGAAGAACAGCTCGGCGGTGTCCTGGGCGTGCATGCCGATCTTGTCCAGCTTGCGGCCGCGGGTGAAGCCGGGCATGTCGCGCTCCACCACCAGCAGGCTGATTCCCCGGGCGCCCGCGTCCGGGTCGGTGCGCGCGACCACGATGACCAGGTCGGCGTTGATGCCGTTGGTGATGAACGTCTTGGCGCCGTTCAGGATCCAGTGATCATCGGCGCGGACGGCCGTGGTGCGGATGCCCTGCAGGTCGCTGCCCGCCGCGGGCTCGGTCATCGCGATGGCGCCGATGCACTCCCCCGCCGCCATCGGCGGCAGCCAGCGGGCCTTCTGCTCGTCGGTGGCCAGGTCGACGATGTAGGGGATGGCGATATCGTCCTGCAGGCCGAAACCCGAGCTGATCGAGGTCGCGCAGACCCGGGCGAATTCCTCCATCAGCACGCAGCGGTAGCGGTAGTCGCCGGTGCCCACGCCGCCGTACTCTTCCGGCACCAGCATCCCGATCAGGGACTGCTTGCCGGCCGCGAGCCACGCCTGCCGGTCAACGGTGCGCTCTTCCTCCCACCGCTGCTCGTTCGGCGCGACCTCACGCTTGATGAACGCCTGCACGATCTCGCGGAACGCCTCGTGGTCCGGCTGGTAGAAGTCCCTGTTCACGCTACTGTCCTTTCCACACCGGAGGACGTTTCTCGGCGAACGCCCGGGCGCCCTCTTGCGCGTCCTGGGAGCCGAAGACCGGCGCCATCAGCGCGGTCGCCTTCTCCCACTTTTCTGCGCCTTCCCAGTCGGCGCCGCCGGCCGCGATCGCCTTGGTGGCGATCAGGGCCAGCGGGCCGTTCGCCGCGATGCGCGTCGCCAGTTCGACCGCGATATCGGTGGCCTGGCCGTCGTCCACGAGCCGGTTGATCAGGCCGACCTCGGCGGCGCGCTCGGCGTCGATCGGGTCGCCGGTCAGCAGCATCTCCAGGGCGATGGCCCGGGGTATCCGCTGCGCCAGCAGCAGCGCCCCGCCGGCGGCGGCCACCAGCGAGCGCTTGACCTCGGGGACGCCGAACCGGGCCGAGGTGCTCGCAACGACGAGGTCGCAGGCCAGCACCAGCTCGAAGCCGCCGGCCAGGGCCCAGCCCTCGACCGCGGCGATCAGCGGCTTGCGCGGCGGGGTCTGGGTGATGCCGCACAGCCCGCGGCCGGGGAACGAAGGCCGCTCCCCCCGCAGGAACGCCTTGAGGTCCATCCCGGCGGAGAAGGTGCCGCCGGCCCCGGTCAGCACCCCGGCGCGCAGCTCGCCATCCGCGTCGAGCTCGTCGACCGCGTCCCGGATCCCGGTCGCGACGGCCAAGTTCAGGGCGTTGCGCGCCTCCTGCCGGTTGATGACGATGACCTGGACCGCGCCACGGCGCTCGACTAGTACCTCGTCGCTCACTTCATCTCCTGGGCTTCGACAGGCTGGGCCTCTGTCATTATCTTGCCCGAGAATGCGGCGCGGCTAATCCCAGCCAGGCCGGGTGGTGAGTTTACGGAAGTCCCAGCTCGTGATTTTCCCCGCGGTGATGCGCAGCCAGGCGTGCCGGCCGTCGTGGGCCAGCTCGCCGCCGTGGCGGTACTTGGCGGCCAGCAGGCGCTCGGGGACGATCAGCTCGGGGGGCGGCGGATCCTCGCGGCCGGTGCGCGGGACGGGACCGACGACTTCGGCCTCGCCTTCGATCTCGACGCCGCGGAGCTCGGCGTACTCGTGGCCCGTGTCGATCACCGCCGCCACCCGGGGGTCGCGGGTGATGTCCGCCCAGCGCTGGCTGCGGGTCAGCGAGTAGATCCACAAGGCGGTTCCGTCCCAGCTGAACCAGACCGGGGAGACATGCGGGCCGCCCGGTCCGAGCGTGGCCAGCCGGCAGCTCCGCTGCTCCCCGAGGAACGAATCCAATTCGTCCGCATTCATCGCGATCGACCGGCCGCGGCGCTGTTCAGGCATATCGACATCCTCCCCCGTTGCAAGCGGGGGATTCCAGCTGCTACGCCGATTGGAGCAGCAGATGAGGTTCGCGGTTCACCGGCCAGGGACCCCGTCGCCTCCCGGGGAGTGAAGGGGATGGGGAGGAGGGTGGGGTGCCCCGCCGCAGTGGTCCAGCAGTCCCGTCTCCTGGGCGGCCGCGGACAGCAGGCGAAACCGTGCCATACGAACACACTATCGTATACCACCGACATTTCCGGGGAGGTGAAGCGGCGTTTCCTCCGCGGCCTGCAGGCCGGATTATCCGCACCGCGATCCTGATGACAATCACGTTCCCATATACGGTTAGTGAATAAGCTCTTTATTCTCTTCGTCATTCTCTGTGTCATCTGGGGACATCATGTCCGAACCGCCGTCACCGCCGCCGGCCCGGCCGCCCGACGAGCTCAGCCCGGTCGACTACCTGATGCACCGGGGCGAGGCCCAGCCGGCCACGCGATCGGCGTTCCTGACCGTGGAGATCCTGGACCGGCCGGCCGACTGGGCCGGCTGCACGAGGCGATCGACCGGGCCAGCCGGGTGGTCATCAGGATGCGGCAGAAGGTGGTCGTCCCGCCGGTGCCGACCACGCCGCCGCGGTGGGTCGTCGACCCCGACTTCGACCTGGACTACCACCTGCGCCGGGCCGCCCTGCCTGCCCCGGGCACGCTGCGCCAGCTCCTGGACCTGGCCGAGCTGACGCTGCAGTCGCCGCTCGACACCTCCCGCGCGCTATGGGAGGCGATCTACGTGGAGGGCCTGGAAGGGGGAAATGGGGTCCGCGCGGCGCTGCTGACCAAGCTCAGCCACGCGATCACCGACGGTCTGGGCGCGGTCGCCCTGTTCGAGCAGATCTACGACACCGAACGGGACGCCCTCCCGCGCCCGATGCCCCCCATCCCGATCCCTCGCGACGTGAACGGCGAGGATCTGCTCCGCGACAGCCTCAAGCACCTGCCGGAGACGGCCGTATCGGCCGGCCGCCAGGCGCTGGGCCGTGCGGCCGCCACGGCCGGCCGCCTGATCAGTCGGCCGGGAACCACCGTGGTCGACGCGATCGGATTCGCCGATTCCGCCCGCCGGGTGCTCGGCCCGCCGCCGGTGCCGCCGTCTCCCCTGTTGCGCCGGCGGAGCCTGGCGAGCCGGACCGTCGTGCTCGAGGTGCCGCTCGACGACCTGCGCGCCGCGGCCAAGGCGGTGGGCGGCTCGGTGAACGACGCCTACCTCGCGGCGCTTTCCGGCGGCCTGGGCCGGTACCACCAGGCGCTGGGGGTACCGATCGACGCCCTGCCGCTGACCCTGCCGGTCAGCCTGCGCACCGGCGACGACCCGGCCTCGGGCAACCGGTTCGCCGGCGCCACCATCGCCGCGCCGATCGGCGAACCCGACCCCGCCGTGCGGATCCGGCTGGTCCGCGAGCAGGTCATCGCGCGCCGCAGCGAACCGGCGATCGACGTGATCGGGCAGATCGCGCCGGTCCTCACCCTGCTCTCCGACGGTGCGCTGCAGATGGTCAGCGAGCGGATCAACGTCCCCGACATCCAGGCCAGCAACGTGCCCGGCTACGGCGCGGAGACCTTCCTGGCCGGGGCGAAGGTGGAGCGGCAGTACGCGATGGGGCCGCTGCCGCGGGTGGCCATGATGGCGATACTCGTGTCCCGGGCAGGCATCTGCACCGTGACCGTCCGCTACGACACGGCCTCGTTCCCGGCCGCCGACGAGCTGGAGAAGGGCCTGCAGTTGGGGTTCGACGAGGTGCTCGAGCTGGGCCGGCCGAAGCCGCGTCCGGCAGCGCGGCGGGCGGCCGGGGGCACACGGCGGGCCCCGGGGCGGGCGCAGGGGCGAGCGCAGGGGCGGCGAACCTCGTGACTGGTGCGTCGCAGAACGGCGCTGAGCCGCCCGGTGCGGCCCAGCCAATGCGGCTGCCGGGGTCGGTGGCCGAGGTCGAGGCCAGCCCGGAAGGCCCGCGCATCGGCGCCTTCTTCGACCTGGACGGGACGCTGGTCGCCGGGTTCACGGTCGCGGCCGTCACCAGGGACCGGCTGCGCCACGGGGAGGTCGGGGCGGCGGAGTTCGTCCGGATGATGCAGCTCGCGCTGGAGTACCGGCTCGGGCGGCAGCAATTCGAGAACATCATCGAAGGGGCGGTCCGCTCGGCCCAGGGACGGCTGGCCGAGGACGTCGAGGAGCTGGGCGAGCGGGTCTTCCAGCAGTCCATCGCGGACCTGATCTACCCGGAGATGCGCGAGCTGGTCCGGGCCCACCAGCAGCGCGGTCACACGGTGGTGCTGAGCTCGTCGGCCCTGACCATGCAGGCGGCGCCGGTCGCGCACCATCTCGGCATCGACTACCTGATCTGCAACCGGTTCGTGGTGGACGAACTGGGGATCCTGACCGGCGACATCGAGCGCCCGGTCGTGTGGGGCATCACCAAGGCCACCAGCGTCCAGCGGTTCGCCGCCGAGCATCAGATCGACCTGGGTTCGAGCTACTTCTACGCCGACGGCGACGAGGATCTCGCCCTCATGCACCTGGTCGGCAATCCGCGGCCGGTCAATCCCGGGCCGGCGCTGGCCCGGGTGGCCGCCCGCCGCGGCTGGCCGGTGCGGCGGTTCGGCAGCCGGGACGCCGGGACCCCGCTGGCCCGCGTCCGCGCCCTGGCCGGAGCGAGCTCGCTGGCCCCGCTGGCCGCGGGCGCGCTGGGCATCGGCCTGCTGACGCGGAACAAGCGCACCGGCATCAACTTCCTGACCAGGTTCTGGCCGGAGACCGTTCTCGCGCTGAACGGCGTGAAGCTGAACGTGACCGGCGCGCAGAACCTCACCGCGGACCGGCCCGCGGTGTTCTTGTTCAACCACCGCAACAACTTCGACGTGTTCATGGTGGCCGCGCTGGTCAAAGACAACTGGACTGGCGTCGCCAAGAAAGAACTCGAGGCCAACCCGATCTTCGGCACGATCGGCAAGCTGCTCGACGCCGCGTTCATCGACCGGGCCGATACCGCGGCGGCCCTCGCGGCCCTGGGGCCGGTCGAGGACGCCGCGCGCAGGGGACTGTCGATCCTGGTCGCCCCCGAGGGGACCCGGATGGACACGCAGGGGGTCGGACCGTTCAAGAAGGGCGCGTTCCGGATCGCGATGGCGACCGGCCTGCCGATCGTCCCGGTCGTGATCAGGAACTCGGACTCGGTCGCGGGCCGCAACGCCACCACGCTCAATCCGGGCACCGTCGACATCGCGGTGCTTCCGCCGGTCAGCGTGGCCGACTGGACGCTGGAGGATCTGAGTATGCATATCGAGCAGATCAGGGGGCGTTACCTGGAGCTGCTGGCCGACTGGCCGACGGCGGCAAGCAGCGACCGTTCCGAAAAATCGTCGTGAGCACCGAACCGGACCTGGCCGGTCTGCTGGCGGCGCACCCAGAAACCGTCCTGCTCACCCAGGCCGCCACCCCGACCGAGGCGCGCCTTATCCGCGACCGGATCACGGCGGCCGGAGGAACGTCCCGGCCGCCGGTTAGCCTCGGTCACTCGCGGATCCCTGAGTCGCTGCTAGAAGAGCCGGACGTCCGGCTGGTCCCGGTCAGGGTCGCCTGGCTGCCGGACGAACACGCGGGCCGGCGGACCGCGCAGCTGACTGACCTCATGCCGGGTCGTGACCCGTATCACCCGAGCGAACGCCAGCAGCGGCGGATCCTGGCCCGCCACCCGGGCCGGGCCATCGTGCTGCCCGGCGAGCCCGCGACGGTCGGCGAGCTGCGGGAGCGCTGGGTCGAGACCACCGGCGGCGGGGAGGATGCCGACTTCGCCGCCTACGTGGCCCGCCGGGCCACGCTCGCGCTCGACCGCGCCGAATACCAGCTCCACGGCCCCAGGTACAAGACGCCGAGCCTGGTGAAAGACGAGATCCTGGCCTCACGCCGGTTCCGGACCGGACTGCAGGGGGTGCGGCGCGGGGCCGGTGAGACACCGCCGTCGCTGGCCGAGGCCGGCCACATTCTGGACGAGCTCGCCGCGGGCTGGAGCCGCCGGCTCATCGACGTCATGCCGGTCATCGGCCGGCTGATCTTCCAGCGGGGCTTCGACCCGCAGATCGACTACGACGACACGCAGGTCGAACGGCTGCGCGCGGCGACGCAGCGCCAGCCGGGCATCCTGCTCTGGTCGCACCGGTCGAACCTGGACACCCTGGTGCTCGCGGCCGCCCTGCAGGAGCAGGGGCTGCCTCCGGCACACCTGTTCGCCGGGATCAACATGGCGTTCGGGCCGCTGGGCGCGATCATGCGGCGGGCCGGGGTCATCTTCATCCGGCGCTCGACCGCCGATGACCCGGTGTACAAGTACGTGCTGCGGGAATACGTCGGCTACGTGCTCGAGAAGCGGTTCAACCTGTCCTGGTCGATCGAGGGCACCCGCTCGCGCACCGGCAAGATGCTGCCGCCGCGGCTCGGCCTGCTGTCCTACGCCGCCGACGCCTACCTGTCCGGACGGGTGGACGACCTGCTGCTGGTGCCGGTATCGGTGACCTTCGACCAGCTGCACGAGATCTCCGAGTACGCCGAGTACGCCCGCGGCGCGCAGAAGAAGCCGGAAGGCTTTGGCTGGCTCTACAACTTCGTCAAGGCGCAGGGCGCCGGTCACTACGGCAAGATCTACGTGCGGTTCGACGAACCGGTCCCGCTGAGCACCTTCCTCGGCCCCCCGGGCGGACCGGTCGCCACCGATCCCGCGGCCCGGCGGCTGGCCCTGGCTAAGGTCGCCTTCGAGGTCGCCTGGCGGATCAACCAGGGCATGCCGGTCACGGCGACCGCGCTGATCACCACCATCCTGCTGGCCATGCACGGGGCCGCCCTCACCTTTGACCAGATCAGGCTGGCCCTGGCCGATGCGCTCGACTACCTGTCGAGCCGGGCCATCCCGCAGGCGGCGAGCGTCCCGGCGCTGGCCGCGGCGGAGCCGGTGCGCGCGACGCTGGACGCGCTGGCGGCGGGCGGGCTGGTCACCTACGTCGCGGACGGCCGGGAGCCGGTCTGGCTGATCGGGCCCGACCGCCAGCTGGCCGCCACCTTCTACCGGAACTCGCTGATCCATTTCCTGCTCGACTCGGCGCTGTGCGAACTGGCGGTGCTTGCCGCGTCCCGGGCGGTCGGCGTGGGGATTGACCCGATCGAGGCCTTCTGGACCGAGATCGGCTGGCTCCGGGACCTGCTGAAGTACGAGTTCTACTTCAGGGACCGGGACGAGCACCGGCGCCAGGTGCGCGAGGAGATGGACCGGCACGACCCGGATTGGGAAGACCGGCTCAGGTCGGGCCCGGCGGGGGCGGACGCGCTGCTGGCGCGGATGCGGCCGCTGGTTTCCCATCTGCTGGTACGGCCGTTCGTCGAGGCGTACCGGCTGGTCGCCGACGTGCTGGTGCACGAGGACGGGCCGGCCGCCAGTGCTCAGGCCGACCGTGCCCCCGCCGATGACGCCCCCGCCGATGACGCCCCCGCCGATGACGCCCCCGCCGATGACGCTGCCGCCGATGACGCTGCCGCCGATGACGCTGCCGCCGATGACGCCGAGGTGATCCGGCGGGCGCTCGGGCTCGGGCACCAGTACGTGGCCCAGCAGCGGCTGCGCAGCTCGGAGTCGGTCTCCGTGCTGCTGTTCCAGACGGCGCTGGCGCTGATGAGGAACCGGGGGCTGCTCGAGGCCGGTTCCGATGTGGCGGAACGGCGCGGCGTTTTTCTGGCCGAGCTTCGTGATCTGCTGAAACGGCTGGACCGGATCGAAAACCTCGCCATCAGCCGCTACATCCGCGACGCCATCCGGGAAGACCCGGTCGAATAGGCAAGAGGCTGGTCCGGGTAGAGGTGCGCTTGCCGGTCAGCACAGCCGACCGCCTGCGGTCATATGCGGTCATATGCGGTCATAAGCGACAACTACCGGAGACCATCTCCGCTTATCGTGGATGATTTTCGCTTCGCGGAAAGTTGTGTGCACTCCAGTACCCAAAATCATCCAGTGAGCTAAAACCATCCACGGAAAATCGCCGCTGAGCAACAGGATGTGTGACGCCCGGGACGGGCATGACCCCTGGGATATGCGGGACACCAAGGAGCGGGCGAACGCCAGGGCAGCCTGACGGTTACTCTCGACTGCCGGCCTGCGGCGGCTGCTTGCGCATGACGTAGGCCACGTTGATGATGCCGATGATGACCCAGATCAGGGCGATGAGCATGATGGCGGCGATTCCCGGGGACCCCCTGAGCACGATCGCGGTCACCGGCAGGGCGACCAGCATGGACCCGAGGGCCACCGCGAGGGGCGGCCAGGCGAAGCGGTCGGCCCGCTCCGCCCGGACGGCGCGCCGTTCGGCCCGGATTATGCTTCTGGCCCGGCGGCGCTGGTGCCTGCACCCCGCGTACCGGTCCAACTGGGTCAGGATGCGGCTGTCCACCTCGGCCGTGAGCCGGTTGTCGATCGCGGCCGCGATCCGCTTGTCGATGTCCGCGCCGATGCGCTCCACCAGGCCCTCGGCTAGGACCTGGTCATAGCCCGGGCCAAGGTCGTGCAGGGCGGCCACCGAGGCGGCGATCTCGGCCTGGCTATCTGTGCTCATCGTGCCTCCGGACATTCGTACCCTGCACCAACGGTACGGACCTCAGGCAGGCAAGCGGAATGCGGTTTGCCCCCGTCGCGTCCTGGGGTTTTCCCCATCCCACGAGGGCGGTCAGGCCTGGAGGGCGGTCAGGCCTGGAGGGCGGTCAGGCCTGGAGGGCGGTCAGGCCTGGAGAGCGGTCAGGCCTGGAGGGCGGCGCCGCAGGCGACCAGGTCGGCGGCGTCGGCTAGTCCCCAGTCGGTGAGCGCCTCGGTGGTGTGCTGGCCGGGCGCGGGCGCCGGGTCGGACAGCTGGCCGGGGGTGCGGGAGAAACGGGGGGACGGGGCGGGCTGGGTCAGGCCGTCGGGGGCGACGTAGGTCTGCCGCGCGGTCAGGTGCGGGTCGGCCGCGGCTTCGTGCAGCGACAGCACGGCTTCCACGCACGCCTCGCTGCCGGCGAAGATCGCCGCCCATTCGTCTCTGGTCCGGTCCTTGAACCGGGCCGAGAACAGTGCGCGCAGCTCCGGCCAGTTTTGCGGGTCCTCGCGGGCGGGCACGTCGGTGAGGCCGAGCCCAGCCAGCAGCGCGGCGTAGAACCGCGGCTCCAGGGCGCCGACGGCCAGCCACTTGGAGTCCGCCGTCTCATACACGTCGTACCAGGGCACGCCGCCGTCGAGCAGGTTCACCCCGCGCTCGTCGCGCCAGCTGCCCTGGGCCATGAACATCCACGGCATCGCGAGCAGGGACGCCACCCCGTCGACGATGGCCGCGTCGACGACCTGGCCCTGCCCCGAGGTGGCCCGCTCGACCAGGGCGGCGCAGATGCCGTAAGCCATGAGCATCCCGCCGCCGCCGAAGTCGCCGAGCAGGTTCGCGGGGAACTGGGGCGGTCCGCCGGCCCGGCCCAGGGCGTGCAGGGCCCCGGTCCGGGCGAGGTAGCAGATGTCGTGCCCCACCGTCGGGGCCAGCGGCCCGGTCTGCCCCCACCCGGTCATCCGGGCGTAGATCAGCCGCGGATTGCGGCGCAGGCAGACCTCCGCTCCCACCCCGATGCGTTCGGTCACTCCCGGCCGGAAGCCCTCGAGCAGGACGTCGGCGGTGTCGGCCAGCCGGAGCAGCGCATCGACCGCGCGCGGGTGCTTCAGGTCGAGTACGGCCGAGCGGCGACCGCGGTTCATCAGATCGCGTTCCGGCCGGGCCGCCACCAGTCCGGGCCGGTCGATGCGCAGCACGGTCGCGCCTTGGTCGGCGAGCATCATGGCGCAGAACGGCCCGGGTCCGATGCCCGCGAGCTCGAGCACCCGCACACCGGCCAGCGGCCCACGGCGAGTTCGTTCCCCAGCTGACGCCGGCGCGCTCAAAGCCCTGCCTTTACGGTCATCGTTTTCTACAGGTCCAGCCGGTCCGAGCCGGCCCGCATCCCGGCCAGGAGACGCTCGATGTCATCGCGGGACAGGGACCGCCGCCACTCGCCGATCGTGCCGCGCAGGAGGAAGCCGCCCGGAGCCGGTTCGAATGAGGTGAGCAGCAGGTCGCCGGGCAAATTGGGAACGACCAGGTGAAAGGCCAGGGACGGCAGCGGCAGCCGCCACTCGCCCAGGTGCAGGGCGCGCGGCCGGACCACGAGGGACTGCCCTTCGGCCCCCGGCTGCACCTCAAGCCGCACCCACGGCACGCCCGCCAGGCCGATCTGCGGCATGCCGTCCGTCAGGACCAGCTCGAGCAGCGGGGAGGTAGCGGCCAGCCGCCGGGCCGCGGCCGAGGCCGAGACGAACGCCTCGACCAGCACCGGCGCGGCGACCAGCGTCGGCCGGGCGCCGGGCCGCAGATGAACGTTCCTGGCCTGTACCTCCACTCGCTCGAGCTCAAAGGCGCTCCACTGGACGTCCCGCGCGGTGATGCGGACCAGGCCGTACTGGCCCACCACCCGGGCCAGGTCCACTCCCTGGATGACAATGTCCTCCACCACCAGGGTCAGGTCGTGCCCGGCGAACGGGAACGTTCGCTTCTTCCCGATAAGCCAGGCCCGGGCGGCCTCCACGATCGCGGCGAACGGATCACCGGGCATCTTCGGTAGCGGCAGGCCCATGGACGCGCTCGCGGCCGAGGTCATGTTGAGGACCTCGGACCAGTTCCGCTTCCATTCATTGGCCCAGGAACGGTCGAAGGGCCACCACTGCTCCCCCGCCATCAGCCAGGCTCCCGCTCATGACCGGCCTGCCGTTGCCTACTCAGGCCGCGGTAGGCCTCCGACGCGGGGATCTGGTCGGCCAGGACCCGGTACACCTCATGACAGACGGGCATCTCCACACCGTAGCGCTCGGCCAGCTCACGCACGGTGAAAGCGGTACCGACACCCTCCGCCACGGTCCTGGTCGCACCGAGCAGCTCGTCAAGCGACCGGCCGGCGCCAAGCTGCTCACCGAGCGTCCGGTTACGGCTCAGCGGGCTCATGCAGGTGGCCATGAGGTCGCCCAGGCCGGCCAGGCCGGCGAACGTCGCGGCCTCGCCGCCCATGGCCACGCCGAGCCGGGTGACCTCGGCCAGGCCGCGGCAGACTACCGCTGCCCTGGTGTTGTCACCGACGCCGAGCCCCTGCGCGATGCCGGTCGCGATCGCCACCACGTTCTTCAGCGCCCCGCCGAGCTCGCAGCCGATCACGTCGTGGTTGGTGTAGATCCGGAACATACCCCGCTTCATGGTGGCCTGCAGCGCCCGGGCCACGGCGAGGTCCTCGGTCGCGATCACGCTCGCCGCCGCCTGCCCGGCCATGATCTCCTTAGCCAGGTTGGGCCCGGTCAGGGCGGCGGCGGGGTGGCCGGGCAGTTCCTCGGCGATGAGCTGCGTCATGCGCAGCAGCGAACCGCGCTCGAAGCCCTTGGCGAGGCTGACGACCGGGATCCAGGGCCGTAGGTACGGGCCGGCGTCGACCAGGATGGCCCGGAATCCGTGCGTCGGCACGCCGACCACCAGCAGATCGGCGTCATGCACAGCCTTCTCCAGGTCCGCGGTGGCCTTCAGCCCCGGCGGCAGGCCGAAGCCGGGCAGGTAGCGCGAGTTGGCATCGCGCTCGTAGATTTCCCTGGCCAGTTCCGGATCCCGGGACCAGATGGTGCAATCGTGCCGGCTAGCCAGCAGGGACGCCACCGTGGTTCCCCACGACCCGGCCCCGAGCACCGCGATCCGCATGCCAGATCACTCATCCTAGGTAGGGCTTCAGGATAAAGCCGCTGGCCCGCCGGTGCCATCTTGCACCGCCAGGCACATGAAACAGGTCGACGGGCGCATCCCCACCGAATGCCGGACCAATACGGGGGGTGAGGGGGCCGGGGGCACGCGGTAGTGCCCGTTCGGCATTAAGAATGCTCGTCCTTCGGGCTGCACCGAGCGGGGCACATGGGTGACAATATCGCCTATGTCTTGGACGGGGTCTGGTGGTTCCAGCGACAGCGCCGGCCCAGGGGACATGGGCACGCATCCCGAGGTCGACGCGGCCGTGCGGCTGCTGCACCGGCGCCGCGGCTGGGGCTGGACGGGCGGGGGCAGCCTGCTGACCCTGGTGGTGTTCTCGATCATCGGCTCGCACCTGTGGGCCAACGCCAACGGGGCAGTGGGCGTGATCAGCGGGCTGGTGGTCCTGGTGCTACTGGCGCTGACGGTGGTCGGCCTGGTCATGGCGGTGGTGGACACCGTCCGGCTGCACCGGCGCCACGGCGCGGTCCGGGATCAGGCCTGGAGGGGGACCTCCCACCATTCGCTGATCGCGCACGCCTACCGGTACCCACCGCGGCACCACGTCAGCGCCTGGTTTAGCCGGCTGCTGCTGCTTGGCTGCCTGGTCCTGGCCATCTGCTACCTTCCGGACCAGGTCAACGGGGTGGCCTACCTGGTAGACGCGGGCCCGACGGCCACGTTCTTCCCCACGTCGTACGGCCAGGACTGCGGTCGCAGCGGCTGCTACACGATCACCAACGGCACGCTGGTCGCCGGCGGCCGCGGCATCCCCGCCAGCTGGCCGGGGACGGCCTCGCTCGGCCTGCCGATGACCGTGCGGGCCCCGGTGTGGGACGGCTGGAGCGGTACGGTGTCGCTGACCGGCGACACCGCGAACGCGATCGTCGCGATCATCGTCGGCCTGTTCCTGGATGCGGTCGGCGTCCTCGCGGGCCTCGCGCTGATCAAGATGACGCAGCATTGGCTGAAGCGCCGACGCGAGCCTGTCCTGCCGGGCGGCTCACCGCCGCCCGCCGACCGGGGACGAGCTCGCGTACGTTCCTAACTGTGACGCGTCGGGGGCGGCAATCCCCGGGGGCACGATCTTGCCTTGCTCGATCTCCTCCGACAGTTTCGCTTTGGCGGCCTGAGCCCCCTCGTCCAGCACGCCGGAGCCCGCCGCCCGCGAGATGACATCGCCGCCGCGGCCGCGCAGCGCGCGAGCACAGCCGACGGCGATGAGCGCACCGGCGATCGGGCCCGCGACATACACCCAGTAGCTGGTCCAGTCACCGCTGACCAGGGCGGGCCCAAAGGAGCGGGCGGGGTTCATGGAGACGCCGCTGACCGGAGCTGCCCACAGGCCGGCCAGCGCGATGTAGCCGCCGACGCCGAGCGCGGCGATCGCGCCGACGTTCTGCGCGGCCGATGCGGTGCCCAGGATCACGCTGACCAGCAGCGCGGTGAGCACGATCTCCATGAGCAGGGCCTGCCAGTCCTTGTACCCGGGGCCCGGTAGCGTCGCCCCCAAGTGCTCGATGTTCCCGAACACCAGGCGCAGGAACAGGCAGGCCAGCGTCGCGCCGATGAGCTGGATGACGATGTAACCCGGGACCCGCTTCCACGGGAAGTCCCGCCGCAGCGCGAAGGCCAGCGACACGGCCGGGTTCAGGTGCGCGCCGGAGACCGCGCCCATGAACAAGATGATCGCCGTCACCATGAGGCCCGGGGCGACGACCGCCGCAGCGAGGCTGATCTCCCCCTTCGCGTGCAGAAGCCCTCCGCCCGCGGCGACCAGTACCAGCGCGAAGGTGCCGAGCAACTCCGAGAACAGCCGCCGCCATTCCTGGCGCGGGTCGTCGAAGTCCTGACGGTTCCCGAACTCAAGCCAGAGCACGTGGTGGGTACGCGGGAAGGCCGGCCCCATTTCCGCCCGGTCGATCTTCTGGGCCCTTGCGTCGCTCACAGCCCCCGCCTCCCCTGCGGCACCGTATGGCACCGAACATCCTCCCGGCTCTCAGGCACGTTGTCGGTCCTGGCCTGGCGGCTCTGCGGCCCGGGCTAGGCAGCTTTCCACGAGGGCGTCGGTGAACTGGGGCGGCACGATCTGCCTGGTGACGAGAACCCGGTAGTAAACGGGGCCGACGAGCTGGTCGATCGCGAGATCGATGTCCGTATCCGCAGCCAACTGGCCGCGCTCGCGGGCCCGGAGGAAAGCGGCACGGTCGCGCTCGCGCTGCGGGGCGACGAACTCGGACTCGAAACGGGCCGCGACGGCCGTGTCGTGCTGCGCCTGGCCGGCCAGGGCACGGAAGACGGCGCCTTCGTCTGTCTTGCTCAAGAACGCGGCGAGCTGGCTCAGCTGATCACGCAGGTCGGCACCGAGGTCTCCGTGGTCGGCCATAGTGAAGTACTCCGCCGTGTCGGCGGTGAGGGCGTCGAACAGGATGTCGGTCTTGGAAGGCCACCAACGGTAGATGGTCTGTTTGGCCACTCCGGCCCGGGCGGCTATGCCCTCGATCGTGACGCTGGCGAACCCGCGCTCGACCAGCAGGTCATCAGCCGCCTCCAGGACGGCCATCCGGGCTTCCTCGCTTCGCCCGTGCCTGTTGCCGTGGTGACGTGCCTGACCCGCGTCACCCCCGCGGCCCGTGGCCGACGCGAGTTCGCCGGCGCGCGTATTCCGATCGCCACCCGTCATGTCCATCAGGATACCGGCCGCCTAAATAGACGCAACGTTTCGTCTACTTTGAGGCGGGACCAATACTTTGGCAGCACCTCAGCTCCAGGCCGTGCTCAGCCGGCTGTTGGGCTGCGCCTGGATCATGACCCGGTCTCCGTTTTGACTACGGAGTGTGATAATGTCGCTACATTTATTGGATACTAGATCGGGACGGTGCTATGGCGGCAGTCGCGGACGAAAGGGGGGCAACGCCTGTTTCCGGCTTCAGGCTGCGCGCGGCTGTGCATTCGGCTGCGTCACGCATGCGGATCACGGCATGAGGTGAGAACGGCTCTCCTCCGGCCGATCCGGCGGATTGTGTCATGCGCGCTGGTATCGGTGTTGTCGGCCGGCCTGCTCACGACCGCGACAGCGTTGTCCGCGTCGCCGGCCTCGGCAGCGTCGCCGCTGGCGGCCACGATCACGGCCGGGACCAGCCACTCCTGCTCTCTCCGAAACGGCAGTGCCTATTGCTGGGGCAGCAACGCCAATGGCCAGCTGGGGAACAGTTCGACCATCAGCAGCCCGGCACCGGTCGCCGTGTATACGGGCGGAGTGCTGTCGGGCGTGACGCTGACCCAGATCAGCGCCGGCAACGGTTTCACCTGCGCGCTGGCCAGTTCTGGCGCGGCCTACTGCTGGGGCGGTAACGCTAACGGCGAGCTGGGGAACAATTCGACCGCCCAGAGCAACGTCCCGGTGGCGGTGTCCACGTGGTCAGGTAATGCCCTGATCCAGATCAGCCCCGGGAGCAACTTCACCTGCGCGCTGGCCGGCAACGGCGCCGCCTACTGCTGGGGTGGCGGCCTCAGCGGACAGCTCGGGAACAACTCGTTGCTCCAGGTCGATGTGCCGGTGGCGGTGAATACGGCCGGGGTGCTCGCTGGCAAGGTCCTGACCCAGATCAGCGCGGGCGCCAACGTCAACGACGTCTGCGCGCTGGACAGCACGGGCACCGTCTACTGCTGGGGCATCAACCTCAGCGGCCAGCTCGGCAACCCCGACACAGGCCTCAACTTCAAGGTGCCCGTGGCGGTTCAACCGCCTCAGGGCACGATCTCGGGAGGGACGACCCACGCATGCACGATCCGCACCGGCGCGGCCCGATGCTGGGGTGACGACACCTTCGGTGAGCTGGGGAACAACTCGACCGCCCAGAGCAACGTGCCGGTCGCGGTAACCACGTCGGGCGCACTGGGCGGCCAGACCCTGATACAGGTCACGGTCGGCAACGCCTTCGCGTGCGCGCTGGCTAGCACGGGCGCCGTGTACTGCTGGGGAAACAACGTCGGCGGCCAGCTCGGCAACAACTCGGTCACCCAGAGCAACGTACCGGTCGCGGTGACCACGTCCGGAGTGCTCTCTGGCCTGACCCTGACCCAACTGTCGACAACCCCGTGACCAGCGACGTGCTGACCGCCACCGCCGTGTCCACCGCACCGGGAAACAACTGCCCGCCCGGCGGCACCGATCCCCGCTGCACCCCCGTCACCCAGGTCCTGATCCCCGCCCTGACCATCACCAAGACCGCGACCGCGACCACGCCCACGCCCGGCTCCGCCGTCGGCTACACCATCACCGTCGCCGACACCGGCCAGAGCCCCTACACCGATGCCGCCATCACAGACGCGCTGTCCGGAGTCCTGGATGACGCCTCCTACGACAACGACGCGGTCGCCACCACCGGCAGCGTCAGCTACGCCAGTCCCGACCTGACCTGGACCGGGGACCTGAACCCTGGCGGCACCGCCACCATCACCTACACCGTCACCGTGAACGACCCCGACACCGGCGACAAGCAGCTCACCAACACCGTCACCTCCGCCACCGTCGGCAGCACTTGCCCAGTCGGCACCAGCAACCCCGCCTGCACCGCTACCATCGCCGTCGCCAGCGGAGCGCTGACGATCGCCGTGGCACCCGGGGCCTCTCTAGGTTCTGCGGCACCCGGCGGCATCCTCAGCGCCAGCTTGGGCACCGTCCAGGTCACCGACGACCGCGGCTTCGGCGCCGGCTGGACCGCAACGGTCTCCGCCACCAATTTCACCACCGGCACCGCCACCTCGGCCGAGACCATCCCCGCCAGCGATGCCTTCTACGACATCACCGCTCTCAGCCAGACCACGGGTACGGCTGCCTTCACCTATGTACCCGTGACCGACCTCACCGAGACCCCGCAAGCCGTTGCCGCCGCCGCCGACACGGCCGGAAACACCGCTGCCACCTGGGATCCGATCGTCGAAGTTACGGTGCCAGCCAGCGCGATCGCCGGGTCCTACACCGCGACCATCACCTACTCGGTGTCCTTACCCGGGGCTTACTGAGGGACTCCGCGTGGGCGCGTTTCAGCTGGCGGGCTGGCGGTGGCCTAGAGGGATAGCGCGGGTCAGGTGATGGGTCCGGTCGGGCCCGCGCCGAGGTAGCGCAGCACCGCGAGCACCCGCCGGTGGCCGACGTCGCCCGGGTGCAGGCCCAGCTTGGCGAAGATCGAGTTGATGTGCTTGCTCACCGCGCTATCGGTGACCACCAGGGCCGAGCCGATCTCCGCGTTGGAACGGCCTTCCGCCATCATGGCCAGCACGGCACGTTCGCGCTGCGTCAGGTCGTCCAGGGGGTCGCCGCCCTGCCGCACCAGCAGCTGGGCCACCACCTCCGGGTCCAGCGCGGTTCCGCCCGCCGCCACCCGGCGCAGCGCTTCGAGGAACTCGGCCACGTCGGCCACCCGGTCCTTCAACAGGTAGCCGACGCCACGAGTGTTCGCTGACAGCAGGTCGGCGGCGTACCGTTCCTCAACGTATTGCGACAGCACCAGGATCGCGATGTCCGGCCACTGGCTGCGGATGACCAGCGCGGCGCGGATGCCTTCGTCAGTGTGGCTGGGCGGCATCCGGACGTCGGCGATCACCACATCGGGCTGTTCACGCTCCACCGCGGCGAGTAGCCCGGAGGCTTCGCCCGCGGTGGCCGCGACCTCGAACCCGGCGCTCTCAAGCAGCTTGGTCAGGCCGGCCAGGAGCAGCACCGAGTCCTCGGCGATGACCACCCGGGGGCGGCCCGGGGCCGGCTCGCCTGTCACGGGTGCCACGCTATGGCACCGGGGGGCGGGTTGGGTGCTTGGTGCACCGCCGGCTCCTCACTCGGCGCGCAGCGCGGTGGCGGGCCGGGCGCGGGCGGCGGGCCGGCCTGGTAGGTCTTGGTCACGCCATCGAGCCGGATCACGTCGCCGCCGGCGGCGGGCACGCTCTGCTGTCCCATGGGGCTACGGTGGCACGGTCGGATGGCCGCGCGCAGTGGCTCAAGATCCCGAATCGGAGGTGCAGCTAGCACCACCCCCGATCGTGAACCCAGCTGTATGGGCGGGCCCGACCCGCCCGCGTACCGTGAAGGTCATGGCCACCTCCGTCCCGCATCGTGACGGGCCTGTTCGGCAGTACCGCCGCGTCCCGTGGTCGCCGCAGGCCTGGAGCCAGACCCTGTACCTGGCCGGGGGCGTCCCGGCGCAGCTCTTCGCACTGCTCGTCGTGTTGGTCCCCTGGTGGTCGGCGTGGTACCGGCACGGGGGGAAGCCGCGGCCGCAGGCGCTGCTCGTCCTCCTCTTCCTCCTGGTGATCGTGTTTCTCGCGGTGCCGCTGCTCACCGGGATCCACCGCCATCGTCTGCGTGCCACGGCCGGGGTGCTGATACCGGCGCAGCCGGTCATACCGGACCGGCTGAGCCCGCGGGGGATGGTGGCCACGGCCCGCTCGCAGGCCACCTGGCGCCAGCTCGGCTACCACCTGCTGGCCGGCCCGGCCCTGGCCGCGGCCGCCCTCACCGTCTTCGGCGTGTGGCTGGCGGGCATCCTGTACACGTTTGTGTATGCCTACGCCTGGACGCTGCCCGCAGGGAACCTGCTTCGGCGCGACCAGTCGGCGTCGCTAGCCAGACACCTCACGCCCATCTCTCACCTCCCAATCGACGTCTTCCCGACCGTCGGCGGAATCGCGCTGCTGGCGGCCGCGCCGTGGCTCACCGTCGCGGTCGGGACGCTGGACGCCAGGGCCGCCCGGGCGCTGCTGGGCCCGAGCCGCGCCGAGGAGCTGGAACACCGGGTGGAACGCTTGGCCGAGACCCGGGCCGGGGTGGTCGACGCCGCCGACGCCGAGCGGCGGCGACTGGAGCGGGACCTGCACGACGGCACCCAGCAGCGGCTGGTCTCGCTCGCGATGCGGCTAGGCATGGCCCGCGCCGAACACCCCGACGCGGCGCAGGCGAACCAGGTCATCGCCGCGGCCCACGAAGAGGCCAAGGCCGCCCTGCTCGAGCTCCGCCAGCTGGTCCGCGGCTTGCACCCGGCCGTGCTCGAGGACCGCGGCCTGGACGCGGCGCTGTCCGGAGTGGCGGCGCGGCTGCCGATCCCGGTCCGGCTGACCGTGGACGTGACCCGCCGGCCGTCGCCGACGGTAGAGGCAGTCGCCTACTTCGTCGTCTCAGAAGGCCTCACCAACATCGCCAAGCACGCCCAGGCGAGCCAGGCGGAGGTGTTCGTGCAGCGCGCCAGCGACCGGCTGCACATCATCGTCAGCGACGACGGTGTTGGCGGCGCCAACCCGGCCCGCGGCACCGGCCTGGCCGGTCTGGCCAAGCGCGCCGCGTCGGTCGACGGAACCTTCGAGATCGCCAGCCCGCCCGGCGGGCCGACCCTGCTCACGGTGGACCTGCCATGCAGGCGGTAGCCGCCCCCGGCCGGTGGATCTGGCGCCTGTCCGGCCTGATCACCGCGGCGGTCCTCGTCCTCGTCGGTGCCCACCTCATCACCAGAGCCGGGCAGCCCGAGTACGCACAGCCGCAAGCCACCGTGACCCGGACGGTAACGGTGCCGCAGCCGGTCACCAGCCTGACCGTGCAAAGCTACGGTGCCCCGGTCCAGATCACGGCGGGACCTGTCCGCCGCGTCCAGATCACGGAAACGATCATGTACGACGCGCAGGCCGGCGGGGCGCCGGCGGTGGTGCACGCGGTGCCGACCGGCCCGCTCAGCGCCGTGCCCGCCTCCGTGCCCGCCGTGTCCGCCTCGGTGCCCGCGGTGCCCTCGGTGCCCGCAGTGCCCGCCGTGCCCTTGGTGCCCGGCGGCCCCCTTAGCGGTGCGCCTGCGGTGCTGCAGTCGGTGTCCGGCGGCCGCCTCAGCGTGGGCGACCCAGCGTGTGCCAACTCGGACTGCAGCGTCAGCTTCGCGGTGACCGTGCCCTCGGACGTCAGCGCCACCGTGAGCACCGACGGTGGTTCGGTAGGCGTGTCCGGGATCGCCGGGGCGAACCTGGACTCCGGGGGCGGGCCGGTGCGCGCCACGGAGATCGGCGGGCCGCTCACCGCCGATACCGACGGCGGGTCGCTGCAGCTGGACGGCGTGGCCGGTCCGCTGAGCGCCGACACAGGCGGCGGGCCCCTGACCGCCCAGGACGTCACCTCCGCGACCGCCACGGTCAGCACGGGCGGCGGGAACGCGCGGCTGGCCTTCGCCGCGATCCCGGACACGGTGTCGGTGAGCACCGACGGCGGCGACGCGCAGCTGGCTGTGCCCGGCGGCCCCTACGCGCTGGCCGCTGACAGCGGCGGCGGCCCGCAACCGTCGGTCGGAATCGCGACCGACCCGCAGGCCCACCGGTCGATCACGGTCAGCAGCGGCGGCGGAGCGCTACTGATAACGCCGGCCGCCTGAAATAACCCGCCTCAGCGCCATACAGTGGGGGTTCTTTCCTCCCGGCCATACAGCGGGGGTTCTTTCGCTGGAAATAGACACCCGGCATGCTGTATACAGGCGCTTACCGGTTCAACGCCGGCGTACCGAGTGCCGGAGGCTGGGGCAGGGGCGGCTATCCCATGGTGACGGGCACGGCGTCCGGGGCCGGCTCGAACGGGCCTGGCCCGAACGGGCCTGGCTCGAACGGGGAGACGGCCAACGCACCGGACGGGGGCATCGCGAATGTGACGGACGTGGCCAGCGAGAACTGGGCCGGTTACGCCGCCACCGGCGCGGCGGGTTCTTTGACCAGCGTCTCGTCGTCGTGGGCGGAGCCGGGCGTCAGCTGCGGCGCGACCGATACCTTCTCCTCGTTCTGGGTGGGGCTCGACGGGGACGGCACCCCGACGGTCGAGCAGACCGGCACGGAAGCCGACTGTGCTGACGGAGCCGCGTCCTACCAGGGCTGGTACGAGATTTTCCCGAACGCCCCGGTCTTCTTCTCCAACCCCGTGCAACCGGGCGATGCCATGGCGGAGATCGTCGCCGAGGCGCCGAGCAACGGCACGGTGCTCCCGCTGGCCGACTTCGGCACGGTGAACTTCAACAGTTCCGCCGTCGATAATGCCCCGATTGGCGACAGCGCGAACCTGAGCGAGCTCACGATCGAGTCCTCTTCAGGCGCAGCCCTGGCCACCCCATCGGCTCTGACGGGAGGCAACGCTTTCTCTATCACCTCGGACAGCGACGGCGCTGTCACCACGGCACCCGGTGCCGGAGGGAGCGGCGGGGGCGGGGGGGCGGCGGCGGGGACCGTGGTCGGTACCACCACCACCACGACTGGGCGTTCTAATGGGATGATCGGTCAGCGGTGTACTGGCTACAGGGGAGAGGTGTTGGTGGAGATGACGGAACGGGCATTGTCTGGTCGAAGGATCATCGTGCTGGGCGCGACCGGTGGCCTGGGACAGTCGGTGACCGAACGGTTCCGGGCGGACGGCGCGTCGGTCCTGGTCGCCGACGCCAGGCTGCCGGCCGACGCAGACCGCCAGGCTGACGTCGACTACCTCACCGTGGACGCGCTGGACGAGGCCAGCGTCGCCGCGGCGCTGGCGAAGTCGCCGCCTGCGGCGGCCGTAGTCAACCTCATCGGCGGCTACACCCCGCCGCAGCCCCTCTCCGGACTCGATATATCCGTGCTCCGGCAGCAACTCGAAGTGAACCTGGTGACCGCGACGATCGTCACCAAGTACGCCATGCCGGTCCTGGCCGGGCAGGCGGGCGGGGCCCTTGTCCACGTCTCGAGCCGGGTGGCCGTTCAGAACGGCGAGAACGGCTTCGCCTACAGCGTGAGCAAGCTCGGCGTGGTGCGCCTGGTGGAGGCGGCCGCCGCCGAGGGCCGCGAGCAGGGGGTGCGGGTCAACTGCATCATGCCGAGCATTATCGACACGCCCGCCAACCGCGCGGCCATTCCTGGCGCGAACTACGACCAGTGGCCCAAGCCAGCCGAGCTAGCCGCGGTCCTGGCGTTCCTGGTTTCCGACGACGCCGCCCTGATCTCCGGCGCCGCCATCCCCGTCTACGGCCGCGCTTAGGCCCGAACGTGATCGTGTGTCACCGCTTCCCTCATGGAAACAGTGACACACGATGATAAAATCAGTAGTCGATTTCGCTGCGGATCTCGGCGGCCCGACGCCACGCCCGGATCATGCGGCGTTCCGCCTTATGCTCCATTCGCCTGGCCCGGCGGAGCGTCCTCATCCTGCGTGAATGTCGCAGTTGCTGCGCCAGTTCTATGCTGTCGCGAGTTCGCTCACTCGCGAGCTGTTTACTCGCGAGCTGTTCCATGACATGCATCGGTGAACACTCCATTGTGCGCATTGTGTGCTTCGCCGGCCGCGCGGCTCAGGTTCGCCGTGCGGCCATACTCGGGTGACCGCCTGCGCGGCCCTTCAGGTGACCGCCTACGCGGCCACTTCGGTCTTGCGAGGACGCCCCCGTGGGCGCTTACGCGGCACGATCGCGCCGCGCATCAGCAACTCGCCGCCCCAGACACCCCAGGGCTCCCTGCGCTCGAGCGCACCGGTCAGGCAGGCCAGCCTGGCCTTGCACCCGTGGCACATCTCCTTCGCCGTCTCCACGTCCGCGGGAGACTCGGCGAAGAAAAGCTCCGGGTCCTCCGTACACGGAAGATCCAGGCCCGCCGGGAGCGGGGTAGCCGAACCGGCCACCACGAACTGACTCGCCACACCGACCGCCTCGGCCGCGCCGACTTGGTCGAATACCTGCCTGACGTCTGGCTCCTGCCGCGCCGACGCAGGTCTGGACGCCTCGAACCCCGTTGCATCCGTCCCGCCGACGGTGGCATCGCGCCACTGCATCGGTGCCATCCCCTCTCGCTTGCCGGTCCTAGTTGTCGTCACGCGATTGCTCGCCTGTGCGAGGGACCTAGGCCTTTAAATGGCTAAGACCGCGGACCCTGTGTGCGGGTCCGCGGCCTCAAGGGGAACTTGGCCGGTCTTTGCTTAGACCGGTTTAGAGTCTGGAGGCTCTGGCGGCGGACCCGATGCGCCCTCACCAACGGCGTAGGCGCGAGTCATGTAGTTGTGGATATTCGTCTGACCGAGCAGGGTCGCGACGACGCCCGCCTGTGGCAGGGCAGCGAAGCCGGCCTTGCCCCGGAGACGCGGAACGCCATGCGCGTCCGCAGAATTGAACAGAGCCGCGCCCGCAGAATTGAACACGGCAGCGCACGGCCCAGTGCCACGAGTGGCAGCGGGCGCACTGATCCCCGGGAAGCTGACCGCCCGCGGGCTGGAAGCACCCAGGCGCGACGGCCACGTCAGTTCGGACGATGCGGATGCGTTGATGTTTGCCACGTCGGGCACCTCCCTCCGGAGTGGTCGACAACTAGCCCACGGACATGCCAGAAGCCTAAGTGTTGCCCCTGAAAGGGGCAACACTTTTTTGACCTGGGATTTTGTGATCAAGGAGCCCGCCAGGTAAGGGCGCCGGCGGCCCGGACCGGATCAGGCCCTCTTGCATGACCGACACCACGAGTTCGCCGGCCTGGGTGAACACCTCGCCGTGGGCTAGGCCCCGGGCGCCGTAGGACACCGGCGAGTCCTGCGCGTAGAGCAGCCAGCGGTCGGCCCGGAACGGCCGGTGGAACCACATGGCATGGTCCAGGCTGGCGCCGGAGGTGCGGCCGTCGGCCCAGGACAGGCCGTGTCCGGTCAGCACCGAGTCGAGCAGCGTCAGGTCCGAGGCGTAGGTCATCAGGCACACGTGCAGCAGCGGATCGTCGGGAAGCTCGCCGTCCACCCGCAGCCAGATCAGGTTCGAAGTGGTCCGAAGCGCGGGGTCAAGCGCTGCCTCGGCGGACAGCGGGCCGACCGAGCGTAGCTCGATGGGGTGCTCGAACAGCTGGGTCTGGGCCCCGCCGACCATCCGGCGCATCCGCTGCGAAGTCAGCTCGACCGCCTCGGGTGGCGGCGCATCGGGCATCGGGTCGGCATGCACCGGCCCCGGTTCGGGGTGTTGGAAGGACGCCGACAGGGTGAAGATCGTCTTGCCGTGCTGGATCGCGGACACCCGGCGGGTGGTGAAGGACCGCCCGTCCCGTACCCGGTCGACGGTGTACACGATCGGCACCAGCGGGTCGCCCGGCCTGATGAAATAGGCGTGCAGGGAGTGCACCGGACGGCCGGACGGCACGGTCCGCCCGGCCGCGACCAGCGCTTGCCCGGCCACCTGGCCGCCGAACACCCGCTGCACCCGCTCCTTGGGGCTGCGGCCGCGGAAGATGTCCAGCTCGATCTGTTCCAGGTCGAGGAGATCGAGGAGCCGGTCGAGCTCGGCAGACATCTGCCCTCACCCCGTCCCGGAGCGCGGCTTCGCGGTATCTGTCACGGACGCAGTATCTCGCATCACCGCAGCCGGACCTCATCCAGGAAGCGCGATCGCGGCCGTCCGGCGCCGCGGCCGCCGCCCTGGGCCGGGGCGCGGGCCGGGGACCAGGACAGGTACAGGTGCTCACGCGCCCTGGTCACCGCCACGTACAGGAGCCGCCTTTCCTCCTCGATCGCGTCCGGCGTCCGGGCGTGCACGATCGGCATGAGCCCTTCGACCAGGCCCGGCAGGAGTACTGCGTCCCACTCCAGGCCCTTGGCCGCGTGCATCGAGGCGAGCGTCACGCCGTCGACGGCCGGCGCATGCCCCAGCTCGGCGCGCTGGGCCAGCTCCGCGGAGAAGTCGGTCAGCGTCGCGTCCGGGCGCCGGGCGTGCATGTCGTCCGCGAGCTGGGCGATCGCCGCCAGCGACTCCCAGCGTTCGCGTGCCGCCGTGCCGCCGCCGGGCGGTCCGGCCGTCAGGCCCATGCCGGTCAGCACATGCCGGACCGAGGACGGCAGCGGGTCGCCGCCGAAAGCCACCGCACCAGCGGCCCGGCCGACCCCGGCCGCGTCGCCGCGCGCCGCGCCGCGCAGCAGCACCAGCGCCTGGCGCACCACGGGCCGCTCGTAGAACCGCTCGGCGCCCCGCACCGCGTACGGCACCCCGGCCTGCGCGAGCGCCAGCTCGAAGCGCTCGGTGTCGGCGTTGATCCGGACCAGCACCGCGATTTCCCTGGGCGCAGTGCCCATGGCCAGCAGGGCCTGGATCTGGATCGCCAGCCCGGCGGCCTCGGCGCCGTCGTCGGGGTAGGAGGTCAGCACCGGCCGCGGTCCCGGCGGCCGCTGCGCGATCAGCGCCTCCCCGGACCGGACAAGCTGGTTGGCCACCGCCACCACCTGCGGCGTCGACCGGTAATCCCGCACCAGCCGGACGAGGGTCGCCGCCGGGAACTCCGCGGTGAAACCGGTCAGGTACGACGGCGTGGCCCCGGTGAAGGAGTAGATCACCTGGTTCGGGTCGCCGACCACGCACAGCTCGTCGCGGTCGCCGAGCCAGGCGTCGAGCAGCAGTTTCTGGAGCGGGTTCACGTCCTGGTACTCGTCCACCACGAAATACCTGAACGTCTGGCGGACCTGGTCCGCCGCCGCCTGGTTCTCGCCCAGGATGGCCGCGGTCAGCTCGAGCACGGACTCGAAGTCGATCAGCTGCCGTTCTCGCCTCAGCTGCTCGTAGGCGGCGTAGACCGAGGCCATCGGGGCGATCCCCGCCGCGGGCGACCGTCCGGCCGCCGCCGCGGCCCGCGGATAACCGTCCGGGCGGACCTGGGTGACCTTGGCCCACTCGATCTCGGCGGCCGCGTCGGACAGGCCCGCACCCCTGTTACCCTTCCCCGCAGCGCCCTTCCCAGCAGGGCCCTCCAGCCGGACCTGCGCCAGCTTCGCCGCCTCGCGCACCAGGGTGGCCTTGGAGTCGACCAGCTGCGGCGGCCGTCCGCCGATCACCCGGGGCCAGAAGTAGTTCAGCTGGCGCAGCGCGGCCGCGTGAAACGTGGACGCCCGCACCAGGCCCAGGCCAAGCTCGCCGAAGCTCTGCTGGCCTTCGGGGCGCAGGCCCGCCCCGAGCTGCCGCAGCCGGCCGCGCAGCTCGCCGGCCGCCCGGACGGTGAAGGTCAGCGCCAGCACGTGCGCCGGGTTCACCAGGCCAGCCGACACGGCGTACGCGATCCGGTAGGTGATCGCCCGCGTCTTGCCGGTACCCGCGCCCGCCAGCACGCACACCGCCCCGCGGGTCGCCAGAGCCACCTCGCGCTGCTCGGGGTCAAGCCCGGCCAGCAGCGCGTCGGAGGTTCCAAGCACCGCGTCCGCCACCTGCTCATCTTGCCGTATCGGGGCCCGGGCCCGGTCACATCCGGGCCCGGATACGGCCTTATCCGGGCCCGATCCGGCCCGTATCCGGGCCTCGCGGGCGGGGTCGGCCGCCGACCGCCCGGACCCGCTCGGGCCCGCGGGAACGCAGCCGGGAAGCTGGGGGTCTCCGTCGGTGTTAGAACAATCGGTATTTTCACCACACTTTTCAGGAGGCGGCGGGTGTCCGGTCAGCTGACGATGTACACCACTACTTGGTGCGGTTTCTGCCGGAACCTGAAGAACCAGCTGGCCAGGGCGGGCATCGAGATCGCCGAAATCGACATCGAACGTGACCCGGCTGCGGCAGAGTTCGTGATGTCGGTCAACGGCGGAAACCAGACCGTGCCCACAGTGGTGTTCCCGGACGGCACCGCGCTCTGCAATCCGTCCGCGGCGCAGGTCAAGGCGCAGCTCGCAGCCAGCGCTGGGTGAGACTTCTCGCCCAGGACTGATACCAGGGCCGTTTCGGAAAATATTGAGCAAAACGGTCCGTGGTGCAAGTGACAAGAACAGGTGAGACTGTGATCGGAGAGACGCCGACCGAGGCTAGCGGACTGGTGGTCCGCCGTAGCGAGCAGGGCTGGCAGGTCGGAGACGAGCAGGCCGCCGACCTGACCAGTGCCATGGTGCTCGCGGACCTGCTGGCCGCCGAGCTCGGGTCGCCGGCGCCTCCGCCCGCGAGCCCGCCGCGGTCGACCGAGGAAGGCGAGGCGGCGCGGCTCGCCGTCACGGTCGCCCAGCTTGAGCACGCCCTGACCGCCCGGGTTCGCGTCGAGCAGGCCATCGGGGTGCTCGCCGAACGGCACGGGCTGCGGCCCCGGCAGGCCTTCGACCTGCTCAGGAAGGTGGCCAGGTCCGGTGGCCGACGCGTCATCGAGATCGCGGAGACCGTGGTGGACAGCGCGTCCAACCCGCTGCTGACGCTGCCCGAGGAACTGGCGCGCAAGCAGCCTCCGGCCCGCAAGCGCGGACGCTCCCCCCGGCACGCCCGCGCCGTCAGCGAGCGCCTCGCCCGGCCCGCGTCTTAGCGTCGTACTGATCGCCGTAATGCAGTGTTTACTGCATTACGGCATGGTTTTCGGTAGGTCAGCGGCGGGCTCCCACCCTGGTCACCGCGCCCTGACTGACCGTCATGTCGCGGACCAGCTACCGAAACGCCACAGACGCTGCGATAATGCCTGGATGACAGGGCTGAGCCTTGCCCTGGCCAACCTGAAGCCGGGCACCGGTAAGACCACCTCCGCGGTCTGGCTGGCGCATGTGTTCGCGCAGGCAGGGAACAGGGTGCTCCTAGTGGACGCGGACCCTTCCGGCAGCGCCCTGGAGTGGTCTGACCTGGCCGCCATGGACCCGCGGCTGGCGTCGCCGCAGGCGGCCTTCCCGTTCCGGATCGTGGCCCTGCCGTCCCGCGAACTGCACCGGCGGCTGCCCGACATCGCCAGGGACGACGACGTGGTGATCATCGACACGCCGCAGATCGAGGATCACGCCGCCATCGCCCGGTCGGCGCTGCGATATGCGGACGAGGTCCTGATCCCGTGCGCACCGAGCCCGATCGAGATCAACCGCACCTCCCCGGTACGGGACGAGATCGCCGAGGTGCAGGCGATCCGTGACGCGCCCGTCCGCTCAGCGGTGCTGCTGAACCGGTGCATCGCCCGCGCGCACTCCACGACCGACGCCCGGGAGGCACTGGAGGGACTCGGCTACGACGTGCTGGGGACGCTGGTGCCGCGCCGCGAGGTATACGCCCAGAGTTTCGGCATGCCGATCAAGCAGACGGGCCGCGAGGTGTGGCGACTGGTGGCCCGCGACCTCATCGAGCGCTGCGCCCCGCTGACCCCGGTGCGGTCGTGAACTCGCGGGAGCAGCGTAAGGCCCAGATGGCGGCGGCCGCGGCGCGGCGCACCGAGCCGGGCGCGGCGCCGGCCGGACGGACCGCGATCCGGTCCAAGCCGGTCCGGATCACCCTCGACCTCAGCCCCGAGCTCTACCGGCAGCTGACCATGTGGGCGGACTCGGCCGCGCAATCGCTCGGCGTGCCGCGTGTCTCGCTGGCCGATGCGGTGCGGGCGATGATCCGGGTCACCGCCGAGAACCCCGAGGACGTGCTCGACCGGCTACGCCGCGACCGGGAACAGTAAACGCTGCGCGCGGGCGCGGGTTATCGGGTGGTGGCTCCGGAGGCTTATCAGGTGGCGGATCGGGAGGCGCGGCCGCGGGCGCGACCGCGTTCCTTGGCGTCCAGGATCGTCTTGCGCAGCCGGACCGCGGATGCCGTAACCTCGACGCACTCGTCGTCGGCACAGAACTCCAGCGCCTGCTCCAGGCTGAGTAGCCGCGGCGGCACCAGCCGCTCCAGTTCGTCGGCGGTGGACTGGCGCACGTTGGTGACCTTGCGTTCGCGGCAGATGTTGACGTCCATGTCGTCGCTCCGCGAGTTCTCCCCGACGATCATGCCCTCGTACACCTCGGTGCCGGGGGTGACGAACAGCGACCCGCGTTCCTGCAGGTTGAACATCGCGTACGCGGCCGCGCTCCCGGACCGGTCCGCGACCAGAGAACCGTTGGCCCGGCCGCGCATGGCTCCGGCCCACGGCTCGTACTCCTCGAAGACGTGGTGCGCGATCCCGGTGCCGCGGGTCTCGGTGAGGAACTGGGTACGGAAGCCGATCAGGCCGCGGGCGGGCACGATGAACTCGAGCCGGACCCAGCCGGTGCCGTGGTTGGTCATCGATTCCATCCGGCCACGGCGCACCGAGATCAGCGAGGTGACGGTGCCCAGGTACTCCTCGGGCACGTCCACGCTCAGCCGCTCGACCGGCTCGAAGATCTTGCCGTCGATCTCACGGATGACGGCGGAGGGCCGTCCCACGGTCAGCTCATAGTGCTCCCGCCGCATCGTCTCCACCAGGATGGCCAGCGCGAGCTCACCACGGCCGCGCACCTCCCAGGTGTCCGGGCGGTCGGTGGGCAGCACGTCGAGCGACACGTTGCCGACAAGTTCGCGGTTCAGCCGGTCGCGCACCAGCCGAGCGGTGACCTTGGAGCCTTGCGCCCGGCCGGCCAGCGGCGCGGTGTTCACGCCGATCGTCATCGAGATGGCCGGTTCGTCGACGGTGATCAGCGGCAGTGGCTGCGGGTCGTCCAGGTCTGCCAGCGTTTCCCCGATCATGATTTCCGGGATGCCGGCGATCGCCACGATATCGCCGGGCCCCGCCGAGTCGGCCTGGACCCGCTCGAGCGCCTCGGTCAGGTACAGCTCCGAGATCTTGACCTTCTGTATCGATCCGTCCCGGCGGCACCAGGCGACCTGCTGGCCGCGTGAGATAGTGCCGTTACGGATCCGGCACAGCGCGATGCGGCCCAGATAGGACGAGGCGTCCAGGTTGGTCACGTGGGCCTGCAGCGGCGCGCCGACCTCGAACGCCGGGGCCGGAACGGTGGCCTTGATGGTGTCGAACAATGGCTCCAGGTCCGGCGAATCGGGCATCTCGCCGTCGGCGGGCCGGATCAGCGAGGCCCGCCCGGCCCGCGCCGAGGCGTACACGATCGGGAACTCGATCTGCTCCTCGCTCGCGTCCAGGTCGATGAACAGCTCGTAGCAGGCGTCCACCACCTCGGCAATCCGCGCGTCCGGCCGGTCCACCTTGTTGACCACGAGGATCACCGGCAGCCCGGCTTCCAGCGTCTTACGCAGCACGAACCTGGTCTGCGGCAGCGGTCCCTCGCTCGCGTCGACGAGCAGCAGCACGCCGTCGACCATGGACAGGCCGCGCTCCACCTCACCGCCGAAATCGGCGTGGCCCGGCGTGTCCACGATGTTGATGGTCTGGCCGCCGTGGCTCACCGCGGTGTTCTTGGCCAGGATCGTGATGCCCTTTTCCCGCTCCAGGTCGCCGGAGTCCATCACCCGCTCGTTCACGTGCGCGTTGGCGCGGAACGCGCCCGACTGCCAGAGCATCGCGTCCACCAGCGTGGTCTTGCCGTGGTCGACGTGCGCGACGATGGCGACGTTGCGCAGGTCATCCCTGGTCGCGATGACGTCCTGGGGGCTGGCGATCTGATGCTGTACGGGCATGCGTGATTTTCTCGTTCGTTCGGTGTCCGGGGATCTACCACCCGACTGGGTGGTCCCCTCCAGTCTAGTTAATGCAAGAACGTAGTTTCCCGAACGGGCATTCCGTACCGGGCCGGGCCGGCCTGGTATACGTTGGCACCACCAGACGGGTCGCGGTCGGCGACCCGCTAGCCGGCCTGTGACGGACCTGCGGTAGCTTCGCAGCGTGGGTAAGTCGGCATGGGGATACGCGGTCGCCACGGTTGGGTGGGACGAGGTTCCACTCAGCTTCTGGTTTCCCGCGCCGCAACTGGGAATGCCCGGCGCCGCCGACGGCGCGGAACATGCTCTGCCTCTCCCGGATGAGCAGGAAGATCCGGTTCGCGCGGTACGGATCCGCCGCCAGCTCCGCGTGACGGCTGACCTGGACCTGCCGCCGGCTGATAGCGCCGATGCGTATTTGCGGCTGCACCTGCTTTCCCACCGACTGGTGCGTCCCAACTCCATGAACCTGGACGGGATCTTCGGAGTCCTGCCCAACGTGTGCTGGACGTCCCTGGGGCCGGTCGCCGTCAGCGAGATCGGCGCCGCCCGGCAGCGGGCGCTCGCCCGCGGCATCCATCTCGATGTCCGCTCCGTTGATAAGTTCCCGCCGATGCTGGACTACGTGGTGCCCAGCGGCGTGCGAGTGGCGGACGCCGCCCGAGTCCGCCTGGGCGCCCACCTGGCCGAGGGGACCACCGTCATGCACGAGGGCTTCGTCAACTTCAACGCCGGCACACTCGGACCCTCGATGGTGGAAGGCCGCATCAGCCAGGGCGTGGTCGTCGGCGCCGGAACCGACATCGGCGGCGGGGCGTCCATCATGGGCACCTTGTCCGGCGGCGGCACCCAGGTCATCTCGGTAGGCCAGCGGTGCCTGCTGGGTGCCAACTCGGGGCTGGGGATCTCCCTGGGCGATGACTGCATCATCGAAGCCGGCCTGTACCTGACAGCCGGCACGATCCTCTCGCTTCCCGGCGGCCAGCAGGCCAAGGCACGCGACCTGAGCGGGCAGCCGGGGCTGCTGTTCCGCCGCAACAGCGTCACCGGATCCGTCGAGGCCCTCACCCGGCCGGGGCGGTGGGACGGCCTCAGCACTGACCTGCACGCCAGCCAGTAACGCCAGCGCCGGTCGCGTTCGCCGGTGGCCTTCGTCAGTGATACAGGTGCCGCGGGATGGGGGCGTCGTTGAGCTGCTGGTCGATGTCGACGAGAATCGCGTCGCCCTCGACCTTGCAGGCGTAGACGGGCAGCGTGGGCACCTCGGGAATGCCGACCGACTCGCCGGTGGTCAGATCGAACCGGGAGTTGTGCGACGCGCAGACCAGGGTGTCATCGTCTTGCACGGTGCCTTCGTGCAGCGGCTGCTGCTGGTGGGTGCAGGTGTTGTGCACGGCGCGGACGTCTTCGCCGTCCAGGCGGACCAGGCAGATCGGCTCGCGGAGCCCCTCGACGAACAGGGTTTCGCCCTCCTCCAGGTCATCGAGGTTGGCGACGATGACAAAGGCCATGACTACTTCCTTCCGTTGACGGGCCGGCGGGGGGCGGGTTGATTACCACGCACTTCGATCCAGCCGTTGCGGACCCGGGTCCGAATCACGGGTTGCGGCTGATGTGACGGGCCGCGGCGGACCGAGCCGTCGGCCAGGCAGTACTGCGATCCGTGCAGCGGGCAGGTCACGATCAAGCCGTCGACAGCGCCGCGGCTGAGCAGGCCAGCGGCGTGGCTGCACAGGTTGTCGAGCGCGTAAAGGGTTCCGTCGCGGGAGTACAGCAGGATCTGCCGTCCGTCGGCCTGCACGCCGGTGGGCACATCATCCGGCATCTCGGTCTCCTCGATCACCCGGACCCAGCGCCGCGGCCCGTCAGCCCCAGCCACCCGGCTGACCATCACCGCCTTGGCGAACACCAGGTGGCCACCCAGGTAGGCGGCGGCGCCGGTGACCGCCAGGCTGGCCGCGCCCAGACCGCGGGCCGTGCGCCGGTGACCGCCAAACCGGGCCGCCAGCGACATGCCTTGCAGCCCGAGGGCCGCCGTGTTGAGTACCCCGTGGAACAGGCCGAGCCGGCGATCCTCGTCGTCGCTGACCGTCCAGTCGACCACACCGGTGGCCGCGGTCGCGACCGCGGCCGCGATGCCGGCCGCGCTGAACATGCCCGCCGGGTCGAGCCCGCGCCCGGGAGCCGGGTCGCGGTCGGTGACGTCCAAGATCAGGGCGCCGGCCCACAGCCCGATCGGCAGATCGGACAGGGCCGGATGCAGCGGGTGACCGAGCCACCGGCCGCCGTGCATCAGCTCGAGGACCGGGTTGTCTTGATGCCTTTCGCGCCACGGCCCGAGCACGGCGGTCAGCTGGTCGTTCAGGGTGCGGATCCAGGTCCAGCGGTCGATGCGGGCGACCACGTCATGATGCCAGCTCTCCGCGGGCGGCTCGGGGGCTGGCGACCCGGCAGGATGGGCGGGCCCGGGAGCTGGCGCTGAGCCGTCGGCCTGGCCGGTGCCTGCTGACATGAACTCCTCCGCGGTGACATCAGCGCGTGCTCGATCCGGGCAGATCCTCCAACGGCGCCGACCCGCTGTGCCCGTTGCGTCGGATGTTAACGGGCGGCACCGTTGCACGGAGCGTAGCCCGTCCAGCCCCGCACCCCTGTTCCATGCTGAGACACCCGGCTCGTCGTGGCATGGCGCGCCTGGCTCACCGCCTGAGCTTCGAGACGCCGCGAGGCGGGCGCCACCGGGATCGCTATCCCTCTGACCTGGGCTTAGACGGCTTAGGTGCGGGCGGCGCGGGCTGGGCGGAGCTAAGTCGTTCCAGCTCGGGAAGATAAGGCATTCGCCCGATGCTGGGGGCGGGGCCTTACGGCGAATCTTGAAGATGTGGGAACCAGGCGAGGTTCCCCGGGGGCCCGAGGAGGAAACCCATGCATCCCGAGATTCTCCGTGAACTAACCTCGCAGCGCGGCCGTGAGATGCGGGACCAGGCGCACCGGGCCGGGCTCGTCCGGATGGCGCGGCGGGCCCGGCGGCGCGGGCTGGCCGGGCCGGCCGGGCCGGACGAGACGGGCGAGGCGGGCGAGTTCATTATTCCCGCCGTTCCGGACTACGTGGACGGCTCATTTCGGGCACAGCCGGCCGATGGCGAAGCGGCCCAGGTGCCGACCACCGGGCGAGCGGTCTGAGGCAGGCGACCATGACCACGGTCACCGAGCACGACCCGCCGGTGCCCGGTGGCGGTACGCAGCGCGGTGAGCTTTCCAGAATGTCAGACCCGCGTGACATGCTGGACTCAGAGATGAGCGGGCGAGCAGTCAGTCCCGTGCTGGTCGGGCGGGACGAGCAGATGGCCGCCCTGGAGGCCGCTTTCGGCAGCGTGCGCCAGGGCGGACCGTCGGCTGTGCTACTCGGCGGGGAAGCCGGCGCCGGCAAGTCCCGGCTGGTAGGCGACTTCGGCACGGCGGCGGCCTCGGCGGGCGCCCGGGTGCTGACCGGTGGCTGCCTGCAACTGGGGACCGACGGACTGCCCTACGCGCCGTTCACCGCCGTGCTGCGCGACCTGGTGCATGAGATGGGCGCGGACGCGGTCGCCGCGATGCTTCCCGGCCGGACCACGCGGGGGCTGGCCCGACTGCTTCCCGAACTGGGCGAACCGGGAGTGGCCGAGGCGAGCCGGGCCGAGGTGGACGCGGGCCGCGACGCCGGCGAGGCGCGGGCGCGTTTGTTCGAGGAGGTGCTGGCCGCGCTCGATCATCTGGCCAGGTCCGCGCCGGTGGTACTCGTGATCGAGGACGCGCACTGGGCTGACCGGTCCAGCCGGGACCTGCTGACGTTCCTCATCGGCAACCAGCGATCGATCAGCGGACTGCTCATCATCGTTACGTTCCGTTCGGACGAGCTGCACCGTACTCATCCGCTGCGCCCGCTGCTCGCGGCGCTGGACCGGATCGACTGGGTGGAGCGAGTCGAGCTGCCCCGGCTCGACCAGCATGACACCGCGGAGCTGGCGCTGCGGATCCTGGGCCGCGAGCCGGCCGCCGGCCTGACCGAGGCGCTGTATCGCCGGTCCGAGGGCAACCCGCTCTTCGTGGAAACCTTGCTCTGTTGTGACGGCGAGCTGAGCCCAGAGCTGCCGGAATCCCTGCGGGACCTGCTGCTCGACAGCGTGCGCAGGCTGCCTGAGGACACCCAGGAAGTGCTGCGCGTCGCCAGCGCGGGCGGCGCGGTGACCGGGCACGCGCTACTGGCCGCCGTGACCGGCCTGGAGGACGGCGCGCTGATCCGGGCGCTGCGCCCGGCGGTGACCGCTAACGTGCTGCACGCGGAGGGCGACGGCTACGCATTCCGGCACGAGCTGATCCGCGAGGCCGTGCACGACGACCTGCTGCCGGGTGAGCACGGCCGGCTGCACAGCCGCTTCGCCGAAGCTATCGACGCCGATCCCGGCCTCGTCCCGCCCGGCCGGGCGGCCGTCGAGATGGCCCACCACTGGCATTCGGCGCACGACTCCGTCTGGGCGCTGATCGCCGCCTGGCAGGCCGCGGCGCAGGCGGACCGGGCGGTGGGGGCCGCCGAGCGGCTGTCGCTGCTGTCCCGCGTCCTTGAACTGTGGGACCAGGTGCCGGACGCGGCCGAGCGGATCGGCGCCGATCACGCCCGCGTCCTGGAAGAGGCGGTCTCCGCGGCGCGAGACGTCGGCGACTTCGAACGCGGGATCGCGCTGGCGTCCTCGGCGCTGAAGGAACTCGACCCCGCGACCGAGCCGGTACGCGTCGCGGAGTTGCTCCGGAGCCGCAGCGATTTCCGGATCAAGCTAGGACGCAAGGACTTCGGCCGGGATCTGGAAGACGCGCTGGCTTACGTGCCCGCTGACGTCGCCCCGGCCACCCGGGTGGACATCCTCATCGCGCTCGCGCGCTGCGCCTCTCACCTGGAGACCAAAGAGCGGTCCCACGCCGAGGAGGCTCTCGCCCTCGCCCGCCAGACCGGCGACGAGGTGAACGAGGCGAAGGCGCTGCTGACCATGGCGATGTTCGACGCCGACCCTGGCCAGCAAGCGCTCTCGGACAGCCGTTCCCTTGAGCTGATCGCGCAGGCCCGTACCACCGCGATGCGGAGGGGAGCCGACGACGTACTGCTCACGGCGGCGGTCAACGAGTCCCACCTGCTCGAGGGCGCGGGTGAGCACGAACTCGCCGCCGAGGCGGCCCGCCGCGCCACCGCCAGCGTGGACGCGCAGGGACTTTTCCGCATCTCCGGCAGCCTGCTCGCGATCAACCAGGCGGAGCCGCTGTCCGCGCTCGGCCGCTGGGACGAAGCGCTCACGGTCGTCAACCAGGCGACCGACCTTTATCTCGCCTCCGGGCCGGTGCACCGGGCCATGCTGCAGGTCATCGCGGGCTGCATCACGACGGCCCGGGGCGATCTGCCCGCGGCGACTCGCATGGTGCTTGCGGCACGCGACGCGCTGCGTTCGGCCCGGTATGAGGATCAGCATCAGCTCCCGCTGGCCCGGCTGGAAATCCTGGTCGCGCTCGGCGCCGACGGCCCGGCCGCCGCGCTGGCGGCCACGGGGCAGGCCCTGGACCGCTTCGAGGAGTCCGGCGGCAGCCCGAGGTACGTCTGGCCGGTGATCACCGCCGGGGCGAGCGCGGTCCTGGCCGCCGCACGCCCGACCGGGACCGACCGCGGCCCGCACGACCAGCGGCTCCGCGACGAGGCCGCCGCCGTCGCAGCCCGGCTGCGGACCGTGACCGAGAAGCTCGAAGCGTACGGCCGGGTCCAGCAAGCTCACCAGCTGACATTCGCCGCGGCCGACGCCAGCGCCGCCGACCTGCTTGCCGCCGTCGGCCCGCTTGCCGCCGTCGACCCGCTTGCCGCCGTCGGCCCGCTTGCCGCCGTCGACCCGCTCCTGCGGGAGGAGGCGAGCGGGTCCGCCGCGCTGCTCGCGGCCTGGGACGAAGCCGCCGCCGCGTGGGCCGCCCTGAGCGAGCCTTATCCGCTGGCCGGGGCGTTGCTGGCCGGGGCGCAGGCCGCGCTGGCCGGCGGCGACCGCGACGGCGCGACGGAAAGGCTGCGGCGCGCGGGTCCGCTCGCCGCCGGGCTGGACGCGCACCCGCTCAGTGACGAGATCGCCGTTCTTGCGCGGCGGGCCGGGATCCGGCTGGCCGGGATCCGGCTGGCCGGCCAGGACGGTGACGGGGTGTCGGCGAGCCAGGGGCTCGCCGCGCCGGGCGGTACGAACGGCGGCTTTGGGCTTACCGGCCGCGAGCTCGAGGTGCTGCGCCTAGTCGCGGCCGGGCGCAGCAACAGGGAAATTGCCGCCGAGCTGTTCATCTCGCCGAAGACGGCCAGCGTCCACGTGTCCAACATCCTCGCCAAGCTGGGGGCCGCCAGCCGCGGCGAAGCCGCCGCGAAGGCCCACACCCTGCGCCTGTTCGACTCCGCCGGTTCCTGGCCATAATCCTCTACTCGTGAGGCCCAGCTTACGAGGGCCGGTGATCATCGACACCGGCGTGTTCGGTGCGCGCCTGGCGGGACCAGGTCGGCGGGTGCGGCTGGCTAGTATCCGTCCTCATCAGCTTTCCATAGCCGGGGTCGGCCGGGTCGATGGCGGATGGCAGCCGCATTAATCCGTTGCATCGCGCATTCGCGCGCCGGTAGCGTGCCGCTGTGCCCGAACTGAGTGCCGGTCTTGCTGGCATTCCCGGTCTGCCCTGGGAGTCGCTGTCTCATCGCCAGGTTCTGGCCGAGCTGGCCGGACGGGGGTGGGTGCCATGCGGGGTGGGCGACTGGGCGGTGGCGCTGCGGTCCCCGGAGGGAACCGTCGTCGCGAGGGTATGCCCGTTTGACCCGGCATATTGGGCATTCGTGGACCTGTGCCGCGAGTGCGCCGGCAATCGATGGCTGCCGAGGATCGAGCTGGCGGCTGGCCTCGAAGGCGGCGGTTCGGTCGTCTTCCTGGAGTTCGCCGCTCCCGTGGACCATCCGGTCGCCGGGCAGTTCGCCGAGCAGTGGCGGACCAGGGCGGGCGATGCAGAGTTCGAGGAGGTGCGCCAGGCGGCGCAGATGATCGATGCGGAGTACCGGGAATCGACGCCCTGGTGGGGCAGGTGCGACTTGGACGATGAACACATTTTCAGGGCCAGCGACGGGCGGCTTGTGCTGATTGACGTCTTCTGCATGGATGGGGCGTCGCTGTACCGCGCGATCCTCGAAGACGTCACCGGGGTGCATCGACGGATTCCGCGCGAGCGGATGCGCTACGCGCTGGACATCCCGTATATCGCCCGGGAGAACAGTACCGCCGAGATCCTCGCCCTCAAAAAGGCCTGGGCACGCGCCGCCGGATGACCGCGTGCGGCGGTGCCAAGAAACCAGCCCAGCCCTAATTCCGCGCGGTTCGCAAGGCCAGCAGACACCCGCAGAATCCCGCCATGAAACAGGCCCAGTCCCCGCACCCCCAGCAGGGCCGTACAAAATCCCAGGTAAAGCTCGAGAACTGCCGTCCCGCCGGTCTGGACCGGGCACCCATCCGGGGAACCATCAAGCCTTTCTTGGTCAGGCCGGAAAACGTCGCATCCGGGAGCCGCCGCCGGCAGATCTGGCCGGCAAGACGAACCCCT
The DNA here is from genome assembly GCA_963758795.1 of uncultured Actinomycetes bacterium. Lineage (GTDB taxonomy): Bacteria > Actinomycetota > Actinomycetes > Streptosporangiales > Streptosporangiaceae > Palsa-504. Next base: position 276,490 of record CAVWXG010000010.1, on the reverse strand, counting down.
GAATCGTCGGCCGACCCCGCCCGGCTCACCCCGCTCGCACCAGCAATGCACACTGACCCCATAAGCCTCGGTCCGGTTTGTATGGTTGTGGCAACCTGCACACCCCTTTGTGCAGGATGCCACTTCCATGCACTGGCGGCGGGCCCGCGGGGTGGCGGATGGGGCGGACGGGAAGAGGGAGGCGCTCAAGGCAGGCGCCAACGGGTTCCTCCTCAAGGACCTGCCGCCCGAGCAGCTTGCGGCCGCTGTGCTCACGGTCAGCTACTCCAGCGGACTGGTCCGGCCCGCGGCCGATGCCGCGGGGCGGGACCAGGCTGGCCAGCGCTGAGCGGGTTGTCCAGGTCTGGCCGGTACTCACGGATGCGATCAAGTCTGTCAGAACTGGGCCTTGAGTTCGCTGATCTCATGCACCCGTTCCTGGAGCTGGGCGTATGCCGGGTGCTCGCGGATGCGGCCCACCGCCCAGCGCAGGACTTCGGCGCGGCTGCTCGCGATGCCCGCGGCGATCAGCGTATCCACTGTCGCCAGATCGGCGGCCCCGAGCCGCGTCATCACGGGGGTCAGTTGCTCGGACAGTTCATCTGGCGGCGGGCACGGTTCGCGCCGGCCTTTGAACCTGAAGAAGGGCCCGGTTCCGAACGGGCCGCCGGTCCTCGCCGACTCGTCCTGGGTGGCCGGGCGGAAGTCGATCCACCCGATGAAGGACAGCTCGTCGCTCAGCCGCCTAAGGGCCGCGTGGCTGGCTTGCTCGAACGCCTTGATGATCTCCTTGTCGGCCTCCTCGCCCTCCGGGCGGCCCGCCCGGCTGATGAAGACCCGGATCGCCGTCTCTCCCGGCTCGACGGCCGGATCGTCGCCATAGGCCAGCACCTGAACCCGCTCGACGGCGCCCTCGGGGAAGGCCGATCTCACCTGCTCCTCGATGCGGCTCACCTGCGTGCTCTCCATGTTATTCTCCCAAGCTGCGCGTCATACTGACGAGGCTACTGTAAGAAGCGTAATACGTGTTATATGGATCCGCGAAGACGGATTCGGCACAGTGGGACCGCAGGATGTCCGGCGGCCTTGGCCGGCTCCGGCTTGCTGGCCGGGTGGAACGCGTCGGCGCAACCCCCTGTCAGCATGCTCGGCGATAATCCGTGGCGACCGGGGTAGAATAAAGGTTCGATAATCGGGTATGGTGTCGATATGGCCAGCTACATACCCCCGGGGTGGCCAACTGGAGTGCACCCTCCCGGGAGTGAGGACTTCGAGTCCACGGCGATCGGGTGGCTGCTCGACGTCGTGCCGCCCGATTACCGGCTGCACGGGGTCTTGCGCCGCTATCCGGTCGCGCTGGCAGCCATGGCCAGGTACCACGCCAAGGCATGCGTCGAGGGCGCGCGCGAGGGATACCGCACGGCCAGGACCGAGCTGGCCGACACGCTGCCGCCGCACGCCATCGATACCGTTCTGGCCGCCTACCGCAAGGAAGGCGTACGGCTGGCCGCCACCGCTCGCGCGGTCGGCCTGGTCGAACGCGCGCTGCGCGGCGAGGACTTCACGCCGACGCTGGCGAGCCGGCCGACCGCGCCGCGACCCGCTGGCGGACACCGGGGCGGCGGTAGCGCCTGAACGGCTGGGCCGGAACTATCGTCGGCGGGGGAAGACAGTCGGGCAGGAACTATCGTCGGCGGGGGAAGACGGCCAGGTCAGGACGTGAGACGATAGGGTCAAGCCGACTGGGGGCGGGCTGCTAGATCTGCGGGCAGCGAGAGAGAAGTGAGCCAGTGTCACGGCAGGCCCGAATCCTTCTGGTTGACGATCGGATGGAGAACCTGGTCGCGCTGGAGGCGATCTTGGCTCCGCTGAACCAGATCCTGGTGTCCGTCCGGTCCGGCGAGCAGGCGCTGCAGGCGCTGCTCAAGGACGACTTCGCAGTCGTTCTGCTCGATATCGTCATGCCGGGCATGGACGGGTTCGAGACCGCGGCGCAGATCAAGCGGCATGCCAAGACGCGCGACGTGCCGATCATCTTCCTGACCGCCGAAATCGGACAGCCTGAGCAGGCGTTCCGCGGCTACGCCGCCGGCGCCGTCGATTACCTGGCCAAACCGTTCGATCCCTGGGTGCTCATGTCGAAGGTGTCGATCTTCGTAGACCTGTACCTCAAGCAGCTGGGTCCGGCCGGATCCCGGGGCGAGCGCCCGCAGCTCGCCCAGGTGTCCGGACGGCTGGAAGAGGTCGAGGAGACGGTAGCCGTGCTGCGCCGACTTCCCGCGGTAACCGAAGACGTCGACGCGGAGCAGGCGACCGCTCGGCTAGCGCGGCAGGTCGGGGCCGTGCGCGACGCCCTCGGCGAGTTCGGCGACGGCGACGCCTGACCCCGATAGGCGGGCCGAAGGCGACCAGCCGTCGCCCGGCTGATAGCGCCGGACGACCCGGGCCGGGACACCTGCCGCCACGCACCGGTCAGGAACGGTACCGCGGACCACCGAGCCGGCCGCAATCACCACGTTGCGGCCGATGCATGCGCCAGGAAGCACGACCGCGCCGGCTCCGAGCCAGCTTCCCGAACCGATGCGGACCGCGGCGTTGCGCGGCAGTTGGCGTCCGATCGGCACATCCGGGTCGGCGTACCCGTGGTTCTGATCGGTGACGTAGACATACGGGCCGGTGAACACGTCGTCTTCGATCACCAGCGAATGATGCGCCACGATGTGGCTACCCCGGCCGATCACGCAGCGGTCCCCGATCTGGAGCACCGGCACCGGGCCGAGCTCCTGACCGGGAACCATCCCGGCCGACAGGCTGACGAACGGGCTGATCAGGGTATCTTCCCCGATCGCGATCGAGCGCTCGCCGAACACTGCCCCGGGCGGGAAGGCCACCATCGACCCCCCGCCGAACGCGGCGAATCGCCGCCCGGCCGGGGTATCCGCGGTCACCGCGCCGGCCCGCTGCGCCGCACCCCACCCCCAGTGCACCGCCCGCCACCGGAGCAGCCGGAGCCAACTCACCGGCGGAGTCACGGGGCGGCCGAGGCGGCGAGCTGGCCGCAGGCACCGTCGATCTCGCGGCCGCGGGTGTCCCGGACCGTGACTGGCACGCCGTGGGCCTCCAGGCGGCGGACGAACTCGCGTTGGTCGGCGGGCCGCGACGCCGTCCACTTCGACCCGGGCGTCGGATTGAGCGGGATCAGGTTGACGTGCGCGAGATCGGCGGCCAGCAGCGAACCCAGCTCCTCAGCCCGCCAGGCTTGGTCGTTGATGTCTTTGATCAGGGCGTACTCGACCGAGAAGCGGCGGCCGGTGGCGGCGGTGTAATCTCGCGCGGCGGCCAGCACCTCGGCGACCTGCCACCGCCGGTTCACCGGCACCAGCGTGTCCCGCAGCTCATCATCCGGGGCGTGCAGAGACACCGCGAGCCGCACCGAGAGCCCCTCGGCGGCGAGCCGGGTGATCGCCGGCACCAGGCCCACCGTGGAGACCGTGATCGAGCGCTGGGAGATGCCCATGCCTTCTGGCACCGGATCTGTCAGCCTGCGGATGGCCGCCAGCACGCTCGCGTAGTTAGCCAGCGGCTCCCCCATGCCCATGAACACCACGTTGGAAATCCGGCCCGGGCCGCCTGGCACCCGTCCCGTCGCGAGCACACGCGCGCCCGCGACCACCTGGCCCACGATTTCGGCCGTGGACAGGTTGCGGGTCAGGCCCGCCTGGCCCGTCGCGCAGAACGGGCACGCCATCCCGCAGCCCGCCTGCGACGACACGCACATCGTGGCCCGGTCCGGGTAACGCATCAGCACCGACTCCACCAGGGCCCCGTCGAAGGTCCGCCACAGGGTCTTGCGGGTAGTCCCGTCGTCGCAGGCAAGCTCGCGTTCTGCCGTTAGCAGCCGGGGCAGCAGGGCCTGCGCCAGCGCGTCACGGGACGCCCGCGGCAGGTCGCTCATCTCGTCGGCCCGGTCGGTGTAGCGGCCGAAGTAGTGCCGGGACAGCTGGCTGGCCCGGAACGGCGGCTCGCCGAGTTCGGTCACGGCGGCGCGGCGCTGCGCCAGCGGCAGGTCAGCCAGGTGACGCGGCGGCCGCCGGCTCGCCGGCCGCCGTCCCGCTGTCAGGGCGAGCTCGACCGGGACCCGCGGGCTGGCTGAGACCACGGGACCAGGGACAGGGGGACGAGGAGGTGGCACACGGCTCCGTTTCGAAAAAAAGATTTTCTCTTGCCCCACCAGGATAGGGGGCCGGACGGATGCCGACCCTGCACCGGCGGGGAGGAGTTTTGGCTCCCGTATTTGAGTCAGTACATTTCCTTCCATGGCTTTGTCGCATCCGGAAGCTAGCGGGCCAACCCACCCGCGGCAACCGGTCACGCTGCTCGAGAGTGTCAGCCCCTACCGGAGCCGCAAGGTGACCGTCGAATACGACGGCCTGACCACGGCCGCTTACCTGCACGACGACACGTCCGCGATATCTGCCACCTGGATCGCCAACCACCGGCCCGCGCCGCAGGCCACCGACCAGGGGCGGCTCGACGCCGGCCGGGCGCCGCTGATGCCCGCCGGGCGGACCAAGCATCCGGGCGGCCGCGCGCCGTTGGAGGCCGCCGCCCTGGAAGCCCTGTGGTTCGAAGAAGGCGACGGGGTGGCGATCTTCGAGCACGGGCGGCCGATCGCGGTCATCGCGGGCTGGTCCGACATGGACCGCGGGATGCCCGGCTACAGCTGCGACGTGATCGGCCAGACGCCGTTCGGCTGGTCACTCGACGACGCCATGGAAGGGCTCGTGGCCCGGCTGGAGCGGTCCCGGTCCTACTGGCGCTGGCGAGGCACGGCCGCCGGCTGGGCGCAGTTCCAGCAGGCGCTGCTCGGCCACTTGCTGCCCCGGCTCGGCCCGGGCGGCCACTACTGGGACGCCTCGGCGGGCAACCAGCCGCTCGTCGGCGTGACCGAACGGCCGTCAAACTCCCGCCGTCCCTTTACGGTGCTGTCCACTGTCGGCATGAGCTGCCAGCGGATGCCCGTGGTGGAGCAGGTCCTGGACGACCCGAGCGGGTACGCCAGGATCGAGCTCGGGCTCGCCACCACCCTGCCGCCCGCGCAGGCGGCCCGGGTCTTCCTGTGGCTGGCGACCTACCCCTGGCGCGCCGTCACCTGGTTCGGGCCAGGCCACACCGTCCGCTGGTATGACGAGCCCGCGACGTTCCCGCTCGGCGCCGGGGAGCTTTACGGGTCTGTCCTGCTGCTCGACTCCCCCGGAGTTCTGCCCGGGCCGCAGCCGCCAGACCTGTCGGGTTTCAGCTTCGGCGGGGATCCCGTCCGCTGGCTCTGGATCGTCCCGATATCGGAACGGGACCGGCAGCTGGCCAAGGAAAGCGGCTCCGCCGCCCTGGTCACCCGGCTCGCTGCGCAGCAGCGGAGTTGGGTGACCAGGGCGTCCTAACGGGTCGCCGGGCCGTGATCTGGGGGGAGTGGGGGAACAGTCACGGCCCGGCGGGCTTTATTTAATGCACGTGGACGTTGACGCCCAGCAGGACCAGGAACCAAAGGAAGAAAGCGAGCAGAACGCTCGCTGTCGCCCTCAGCCAGCTAAAGCCGATATAGCCGCGACTCCACGCAACCACGATGCCGATGATCACGTAGATAAGGGTGACAAAGATTCCTGAACCTGACCGTCATGTCTTTCTCGGCTCCTCTCCAAACCGATCTAAGACCCGGCCAGTCAACTCCCCGGAGAAGTGCGGATAAAACTAATGAACGGGGACGAATACGAACAGCAGAAGCCAGACCACGGGGGCGGCGGCCAGCAGTGAGTCAAGCCGCTCGAGGACGCCGCCGTGACCGGGCAGCAGCGTGCCCATGTCCTTGATGTCCAGGTCCCGCTTGATCATGGATTCGACCAGGTCACCGAGGATCGCCGCGAGCACCGCCGCCGCCCCGGTGAGCACTCCCTGCCAGGCATGGCCGTGCAGCAGCAGCGGCAGGCAGAGCGCCCCGCCGATCAGGCAGGCGACGACTGAGCCCGCGAAGCCTTCCCACGTCTTCTTCGGGCTGATCGCGGGCGCCATCAGGTGACGGCCGCCGCGGCCGAGCGTGATCCCGGCGAAGTACCCGCCGATGTCACTGCAGACGGTGAGGATCACGAAGGTCAGGACCCGCCGCGGGCCGTCGGCCGGGATCAGCATGGCGACCACGAACGAGGCGAGGAACGGCAGGTAGATCACGGCGAAGACGCCGGCCATCACGTCCTTGACGTAGCCGGACGCGCCGCCGGGCAGCCGCCAGGCGAAGATGACGAGCACGGTCAGCGCGAGCGCCGCCAGCGCGTCCTGCACGCCCAGCCAGTACAGGCAGGTCAAGATGGCCGCTCCGCCGGCCGCCACCGGGATCACCGGCACCCTGATGTCGCGTTTGGCCAGCGCGCCGGCCAGCTCGGACAGGGCGATGGCGAGAGCCGCCCCCACGTAGAGCAGGAACGTCGCCTTGACGGTCAGCAGCGTGAGGATGACGAGGCCGCCGAGGGCCGCGCCGACGCCGATCGCGACGGGGAGGTTGCGGCCGGCGCTTACCCGGCCCGCTGGTTTTGCCGGCGGATTTGCCGCTGGTTTTGCCGGGCCGGGCTGGGGCGCTGGTTTTGCCGGGCCGGGCTGGGGCGCTGGCTGAGGTCTGGCCGGGTCGGTGTCCAACTAGACCTCGAGGAGCTCGGCTTCCTTGTGCTTGAGCAGCTCGTCTACCTGCGCCTCATAGGTGTGGGTGAGCTCGTCGAGCTCACGCTCGGCCCGGTGTACGTCGTCCTCGGGCGCGTCTCCCGCCTTGATCATCTTGTTCAAGGTTTCCTTGGCGTGGCGCCTGATGTTCCTGATCGCGACCCGGCCGTCCTCGGCCTTGTGCCGCGCGGTCTTGATGTACTCGCGCCTGCGGTCCTCGGTCAGCTCCGGCAGCACGATCCTGATCACGGTACCTTCGTTCGACGGGTTCACGCCCAGGTCACTGTTCCTGATAGCCCGCTCGATAGCCCCGAGCGAGTTCTTGTCGAACGGCTGGATGACGACCATCCTCGGCTCAGGGACATGGAAGGAGGCCAGCTGGTTCACCGGGGTGGGACTACCGTAGTAGTCGACCGTGACCTTGCTGAACATGCCCGGGTGCGCGCGGCCGGTGCGGATGATGCTGAAGTCTTCCTTGGCGACCGAGACCGCCTTGTCCATCTTCTCCTCGGCTTCGAGGAGGGTGTCATCGATCATGTTCGGCTCCGTTGTGCTCGCCATGCCTATGCGAGCTTAGCTGTCCCGGGGTCCTTGCTGTTTACCGCTGGCTACGGATCTCGGCGGCAGATCAGCGTTCCGACCTTTTCACCGCGGATGGCCCGGACCACGTTCCCCTCGCCCATCAGCGCGAACACTACAATCGGCAGCCCGTTGTCCATGCATAGGCTGACCGCCGTGGTGTCCATCACCTTCAGCTCGCGGGCAAGGAACTCGCCATAGTCCAGCCGCTCGAAGCGCACCGCGTCCGGCGTGGTGTGCGGGTCCGCGTCGTACACGCCGTCCACCTTGGTGCCCTTGAGGACCGCGTCGGCGCCGATCTCCAGGGCCCGCTGGGCGGCGGCGGTGTCGGTAGAGAAGAACGGTGCACCGAGCCCGGCCCCGAAGATGACCACGCGGCCCTTTTCCAGGTGCCTGATCGCCCGGCGCGGGATATAGGGCTCCGCGACCTGCCCCATCGTGATGGCCGTCTGCACCCGGGTGTCGACGCCAAGCTTCTCCAGCACATCCTGCAGGGCCAGGCAGTTGATGACCGTGCTGAGCATGCCCATGTAGTCGGCGCGGGCCCGGTCAATCCCCCGTTCGGCCAGGGCCGCGCCGCGGAACATGTTGCCGCCGCCCACCACCGCGGCGACCTGCACTCCGTCCTTCACCGCGGCGATGATCTCCGCCGCCAGGTGGGCCACCACGTCCGGCGAGATGCCCAGGGGCTCAGAGCCCGCGAACAGCCCGCCGGACAACTTCAGCACTACCCGATGCCAGCTCGGATGAAGCACTCCCACAGAGCCGGGCGGCAGTGTCCCGGAGCCCCGCGTCCCGGAGCCCCGCATCCCGGAGCCCCGCATCCCGGAGCCCCGCATCCCGGAGCCCCGCATCCCGGAGCCCCGCATCCCGGAGCCCCGCATCCCGGAGCCCGGCGTCCCGGATTCCGGCTCCGGCGTCCCGGAGGCCGGCATTAGGCCTGGCCGACCTGGAACCTGGCGAAGGCGGTCACGCTGACACCGCTGCGGCCCAGGACCTGGTTGATCGTGGTCTTTGGGTCCTTCACGAACGCCTGCTCGGTGAGCACGACGTCCTTGAAGTAGGAGTTCAGCCTGCCCTCCACGATCTTGCCGATGGCCTGCTCGGGCTTGCCCTCGTCGCGGGTGATCTGCTCCGCGATCCGGCGCTCCTTCTCCACGACGTCCGCGGGCACGTCGTCTCGGCGGACGTACAGCGGGCGCATCGCCGCGACCTGCTGGGCGAGATCCTTGGCGACTTCCGGGTTGTCCTTGTCGATCTGGACCAGAACGCCGAGGGTCGGCGGCAGGGCCGCGTCGCTGCGGTGCAGGTAGCGATCGACGTAACCGCCCTCGAAACGGGCGACCCGGCCGAGCTCCAGCTTCTCCTTCAGGCTGGCGCCGGCCTCCTCGATCAGGCTCTCGACCGTGGTGCCCGGCCTGACCTCCGTGGTCAGCAGCGTCAGCCGGTCGCCGACCTTAGCCCGCGCCGCGGTCTTGGCGATGTCGGTGGCCGCCTGCTGGAATACGTCCGTCTTGGCGACGAAGTCGGTCTCGCAGTTCAGCTCGACCAGCACGCCTGCCGTGGTGCCGTCGCGTTCGGCCGTCACCAGGCCGTTCGCCGCCGTGCGGGTGGCCCGCTTGTTCACGTCCTTGGCGCCCTTGAGGCGGAGCAGCTCGACCGCGGCCTCGAGGTCGCCACCGGCCTCCTCGAGTGCGTTCTTGCAGTCCATCATGCCGGCGCCGGTCTGCTCACGAAGCCGCTTCACGTCAGCGGCAGTGGAATTCGCCATGTCCTCGTCTCTCACTCAGATACTTCGTCAGTGCCCGCGGTTATTCGTCGGTGCCCGCGGTTGCTTCGTCGCTGCCCGCGGCCTGCTCGTCAGCGACGCCCGCCAGGTCGTCGGCCTCGTCGGCGGCGGCGGCGCCCTCGCTGGTGATTGCGGACTCAGCACCGATCTCGGCGTCGACGGCACCTTCGGCCGCGGCGGCGTTCACGGTCTGCGAGTCGGCCGGGACCTCCGCGTCCGCCGCGTGGGCGGGTGCTTCCTCGGAAGCTGCCACCTCATCGGCGGCCTCGAGGGTGGCGGCAGTGGCGGTCGGGTTCCCGGAGCCCACAAGCAGCTCGCGCTCCCACTCGGCCAGCGGCTCCTCGGCGCCGGGCACGCCGCCCGCGGGCTTCTCGTCGCCGCCGGCGGCGCCGGCCCGGGCGATCAGGCCTTCCGCGACCGCGTTGGCCACGACCCTGGTAAGTAGTGCAACACTGCGGATCGCGTCATCGTTCCCGGGGATCGGGAAGTTGACCTCGTCCGGGTCGCAGTTGGTATCGAGGATCGCGACCACCGGGATGCCCAGCTTGCGGGCCTCGTTGATGGCGATGTGCTCTTTCTTGGTGTCCACTACCCAGATCGCGCTCGGCACCCGGGACATGTCCCTGATCCCGCCCAGCGTCTTGTCGAGCTTGTCGTGCTCGCGCCGCAGGTGCAGGAGCTCCTTCTTGGTCATGCCGGAGGCGGCCACGTCGTCGAAGTCGATCTCCTCCAGCTCCTTGAGCCGCTGCAGCCGCTTGTAGACGGTGGCGAAGTTGGTGAGCATGCCGCCCAGCCAGCGCTGGTTCACGAACGGCATCCCGACCCGGCGCGCCTGCTCGGCGATGGCCTCCTGGGCCTGCTTTTTCGTACCGACGTACAAGATGGTGCCGCCGTGAGCGACAGTCTCCTTGATGAACTCGTACGCGCGGTCGATGTAGGCGAGCGACTGCTGTAGGTCGATAATGTAGATGCCGTTGCGCTCGGTGAAGATGTAGCGCTTCATCTTCGGATTCCAGCGCCTGGTCTGGTGACCGAAGTGGACGCCGCTCTCCAGGAGCTGCTTCATGCTGACGACCTGAGCCATTGGCCCGGCCCCTTTCCTTCGTGCGCCGCGTTTCGTTCTCCCGGCGCTGCTCGGTTGGTTCCTGGTGCCCGCGACATGACGCGCCTGCGGCCGACCTTACGGCCGACGGACCGAGCGGCGCGTCCCGCCGGGAAGCTTGTCATCCCGGACAGCAAGCGGGCACGCGATTTAGCCCGCCGAGTGCACACCAGCTCGGTGCGACTACGGCAGACCTCATCAAGGATACTGGACGCCGCCCGTCACCCGGACGTTTCGCGGCGGCCAGCTGGTCTCTCGGGCCGGTTGGGCCTGGTTTTTCGTTAAGCCCGAAATTCGGACGGCGGTGGCCATGGCGGCTGGCGTTCGCCCCGCGGGGAGCAGTTTTCACAGGTTCAGTGCCTCAGCGGCGGCATAGCGGCACGGCTCACGTTCGGGTGCGGTGCCAGCGAGGCGGGCGGTGCGGGTGTTGCTCGAGAGCACATAGCTGAGGCGCTGGCGAGCGAACCGGTGGAACATTGGGCCGGTTGCCGCCGGACCGGTGGAACATTGGGCCGGTTGCTGGAGGGCGGGATTGCTGGGCGGGAGCGGTTTTTACGCTCGGGGATGGGCCTGACGGTAGCTGGACTTGAGGCGTTCGATTGATACGTGCGTGTAGATCTGGGTGGTCGCGGGCGAGGAGTGGCCCAGGATCTCTTGGACGCTGCGCAGGTCGGCGCCGCCTTCGAGCAGGTGGGTGGCCGCGGTGTGGCGCAGGCCATGCGGACCGGTATCCCTTACCGTCCCGGTTTCGCGCAGGCGTTGGTGCACGATCCGGCGGGCCGTGCGCGGGTCCAGGCGGCCGCCGCGGACGCCGAGGAACAGGGCCTGACCGCTGGCCCCGGTGGCCAGTTCGGGGCGGCCCGCATCCAGCCAGCGGGCTACCGCGCGGAGTGCGGGCACGCCGACCGGCACGGTGCGTTCCTTATCGCCCTTGCCCCTGACCCGGACGGTGCGGCGGCCCTGGTCGAGGCGGCCCGCATCCAGGCCGCACAGCTCGCTGACCCTGATGCCGGTCGCGTAGAACAGCTCAAGGACCGCGGCGTCACGCAGGGCCACCGCGGCCGCGGTCCGCTCTTCGGCTTGCGCGCCTGTTTGCGCACCGGAGGCCTCAGAGCCGCTAGCGGGGCCGACGCCGGTGACCTGCTCAGCCCGCCGTCCGGCCGCATCCAGGTCGGCCAGGACGGCCTCCATTTCGTCCTGGCGCAGGACGTGCGGGAGGGTACGGCGGGTCTTCAGCGTTCCCAGCTGCGGTCCCGGGTCGGTAGCCAGCCAGCCGCGGCGGTGCGCGAAGGCGGTGAATGTCCTGGCCGCCGCGCCCCGCCTGGCCAGCGTGGCGCGCGCCGCGCCTGAACCATGCTGAACCGCCAGCCAGCTGCGCAACTGCGCCAGGCCCAGGCCGTCCGGGGTCTGTACCCCGTCGCGGCAGGCGTGCTCGAGCAGCGACCTGATGTCGCCGGTGTAGGCGCGGACCGTGTGCGGCGACAGCGAGCGCTCGGCCTGCAGATAGCGCTCGAAGCCGGCCAGCGCCGCCGCCAATCGGGGCGGCAGCGGATCTTCGGCGCCCGCGGGCGCCCCGGGGGGCTTCCCGGCAGCGGCGCGCTTACCAGCGCTGGCGGGCATTCCGGCGGCGGCGCGGTTACCGGCACCGGCGCGCTTGCCACCATCCGTCATTTGGCCAGTGTGCACCTCGGACCCGCAGATGAACGCGAGACAGGCCGCTTTTTACTGCAATCGTGAGTGATTTCGTATAGCGACACGCCGATCGAACTGAGGTTTGACATGACGGAATCGATGCGACAGGGTGATCATGCGTTCACCCACGAGGGTTTCCGGCGTCGCGCCGGAGCCGCCGAACGCGCTCGCACCAGCGTCTAGAGAGGTATCGAGTAATGGGTCAGAAGACTGTCCGGTTCAGCGACCTGAGTGGCCAGCTCATCATGCACGACGACGCACTGGCACGCATTGTGGTGCACGAGCACCCCGAACTCGGCGACGGCCCGGTGGAGATCGAGGCTCTCACCGACGAAGCCGAAGCCATCGAAGAGGCGGCGCTCCGGGTAGCGGTCGTGGACCTGTATCTCCGCGATGACCTCGAGCCGCGCCGTCTCGTCCTGGAGGCTGACGTCTTCGACAAGCTGGCCACAGAAAACCCGATGAGCGAGCTCCTGATCGCCGCCCGGCCCGCCCGGCGCAGCTCACGGGCGCCGGCCAACGGCACCGCCCGCGGCGATCGCCTCGACTACGCGACCCTGGATCACGCCGGCAAGCCGCACAAGGGCAAGACGACCGACACCGAGAAGCAGCTTGTCCGTGATCACCTCGCCGAGGTCAACGAGCGGCTGGCCCGGCAGGGGTTCCGGACGATCAGCCTCACCGATCCGGATCACATCGAGCGCTACGGCCTGGATCAACTGGCCAGGGAGCACACCATGGAGCTCGAGTTCGGCCTCGATGACGAGGTTCAGACCGAAGCCGGCGCTGGGATTGAGGCCGACGCTCAGACCGAAGCCGAGGCGGGAGTCGGGGCCGAGGTCGGGTAGCTCAGGTTCCTCGGCGTTGGGGCCCGTCAGCGCGTGATCTCGACGAGAAGAACCCAGGCGTTGTAAGAGGCTCCCAGGATCCCTAGCAACGCGGCCGCTGCCAGCCAGTAGAACCCGCCACCCCAGTGCGCAGCCAGCGAAAGCCCGGCCAGGGCGCCAGGAATTGTCGCCGTTGCGGTGCTTATCATCCGGGAGATGGTCCACAGCAGCGGATCGTCGTGGTTCTGGCGTCGGTAACTGACCTGGCGCCAGACCGTGATGACCAGCATCGGCACCACCACGATCACGATCTCCACGCCGAGCAGCCTGGTGCTTTGCGGTACGAGCGCGAGCCCGGAGCTGACCACGATGAGAAGCAGCGTGGCCATGGTCTCAGCGGACCGGGCCGGGAGGAACTTAGCGTGCTCGAGTATCCGGTTGAGGTTGATGGAGACCGCGACGAACAGCAGGCCGGTCAGGGCCGCAGCGGCAGCGATGAGGGCGGTGAAGAACGGCTCCCAGGCAGCCGGGTCATAGCCTCGCATCACAGGTACTTCCGTGGGGCAGATTCCTGGCCACGAACGTTAGCAGGCCGGCGCTATCGCCGAGGGCTCAGGCGGGTGCCTTGATCCGCTAGCCGGGTCTGCGCAAGCGCCAGCCATCGTCGCCGCGCTCGATGAAGCCGTAGCAGGCTAGCACGCCGATACACCGGAGCACCGTATCGAGATCCACCCCGGCGTCGACCGCGATCGTCGAGGTCCCCGCCCCACCGCGGGCGGGAAACGCGTCTAGGACCCTGGCCGTGTCGGCGTCAAGGTCGTCATACGGGAGGGCAGGGTCCCAGGCGGGCGAGGTCGGCCCTGGGCCCGACGAAGTCGCCGGGCCCAGACCGCCCGCGGACCCTGCGCCCGCGGACCCTGCGCCCGCGGACCCTGCGCCCGCGGACCCTGCGCCCGCGGGTGCTTGTGCATCGGTGGCGCTCAGCGGTGAGAGCAGGTCGATGACGTCGGCGGCGCGGGTGACGCAGCTGGCGCCCCATTCCCTGATGATCCGGTGGCATCCCGCCGACTGGGCCGAGGTCACCGGTCCGGGCACGGCCATCAGCGGCTTGCCTAGCTCGGCGGCATGCCGCGCGGTGTTCAGCGCGCCGCTGCGCTCACCCGCCTCCACGATCACGGTGCCGCAGCTCAGCGCGGCGATGACCCGGTTGCGGACCAGGAACCGCATCCGCGCGGGCTGACGGCCCGGCGGCCACTCGCTGATCACCTGGCCGTGAGCCGCGATATCCGCGAACAGTTCCGCGTGGCCTGCGGGATAGGGGAAGTCGACCCCGCAGGCCAGCACCGCGACCGTGATTCCTTGGGTGGCCAGCGCACCGCGGTGGGCGGCGGCGTCGATGCCGTAAGCCCCTCCCGAGACGATCGTCCAGCCGCGCTCGGCGAGGTCGGCAGCGATCTCGCCGGCCATGTGCGCGCCGTACCCGGTCGCCGCTCGTGATCCCACCACCGACACCGAACGCTGGCAGCTGTGGCGCAGGTCCGCGTTTCCCCGCAGCCATAGCGCGTACGGGCGGGCCTGGCCGAGCTGGTCCAGGTCGCCGGGCCAGTCGGGGTGCTCTGGGCAGACCAGCCTGATGCCGGCCCGGCAGGCGCTGGCGATGTCCGCGTCGCTGGGCAGCTTGGGCAGGCGGATCCGCCAGCGGCCGAGCGCGCGTTCCAGCGCAGCCCGGCTCGCCGGGCTGTCACCGCAGCCGGGCCCGGTACCGGGCAGCATGTCCGCCTTGATCGCGGCCAGGATCTCCTCCGGCTCGCAGATCCCGAGCAGGGCGCCAAGCGCGGGATCGCCAGGCTCGGCCAGGTAGGTGAGCCCGGCCCGGGCCAGCGTGCGTTCGCTGAGCTCGGCGGCGGGCGAAGCCGGGCTCATCGCCGTACCCCGAGCCACAGGCCGAGGGCCATGTCACAGTCATCCCGGGTCGGACGCGGCCGTCCGGCCAGGTCGGCGATGGTCCAGGCGACCCGGATGACCTTGACGACGCCGCGCGCGCTGATCTGGCCCCGTTCAAGGGAGCGTTCCACCACGCGTAGCGAACCTGGCGTCGGCGGCCAGGTCCGGCGCAGCTCTGATCCCGGGACCTCGGCATTGAGGCGCCACGGGCTGCCGCGCAGGCGGTGAGCGGCGCGCTCCCTGGCCTGGAGCACCCGCAGCGCCACGGTCTGGCTCGACTCCGCGAAGCTCCTGTCGTTCAGCAGTTCCGTGCGGCCCACCGGCTCGAGCTCGATCTTCACGTCGACGCGGTCGAGCAGCGGACCGGAGATCCGCCCGAGGTAACGGCGACGCGTGGTGGGACTGCAGCCACAGCCTTCGGCGGGACCGGCGGCCCGCGCACATGGACACGGGTTCGCGGCCAGGACCAGCGTGAACCTAGCCGGGAACCTGGCCGTGACCCCCGATCTGGCCACCACGACCTCACCCGCTTCGAGCGGCTGCCGCAGCGCGTCCAGCACGTCCCGGGCAAATTCCGGGGCTTCGTCGAGGAAGAGCACGCCCCGGTGCGCCAGCGACGCGGACCCCGGCCGGATGATGCCGCTGCCGCCGCCGACGATGGCCGCCTTGGTCGCAGTGTGGTGCGGTGCGAGAAACGGCGGATCGGTCAGCAGGGGGACCTGCTCAGGCAGCGTTCCTGCTACGGAATAAATGGAGGTGACTTCCAGCGCCGCCGCGGTGTCGAGCCTGGGCAAGATGGTGGGAATGCGCTCGGCCAGCATCGTCTTGCCCGCGCCGGGCGGTCCGAGCAGGGACAGGTGATGGCCGCCGGCCGCGCATACCTCGGCGCCGCGCCTGGCCAGCGACTGCCCGAGCAGCTCGGCGAGGTCAGGGGCCGTGGCGGTGACTGTGGGGGCCGTCGCGGGCAGGCCGCAGCCGGACCTGGCCGGCACCGAGTGAACCAGGCCGCTGGTATCCGGCCCGTTCGGCAGAATTCCACCGAGGAGGTCCTGGCTGCCTTTGCATTCAGCCGCGGGGCGGCCGCCCCGCAGGCCGGGCGTGCCGCACAGCCAGTCCAGGGCGGCGGCCAGGGTGGACGCGGCGACCACCTGCACGTCGGGGACCAGGGCGGCCTCGGCCGCATTGGCCTCCGCCACCATGACCCGTCGGAAGCCGCGCTCCGCCGCGGCGGCCACGGCCGGCAGCACGCCGCGGACCGGCCGCAGGCGTCCGTCAAGGCCGAGTTCGCCGAAGAACATGACACCGTCCAGGGCTACCCGCGGCACCTGGCCCGCCGCCGCGAGGACGCCGACGGCAATAGACAAATCGAACCAACTCCCGCGCTTGGGCAAGCTGGCCGGTGAGAGGCCGACGGTGATCTTGTGCGGTGGCCACTTCTCGCCGCTGTTGACGATCGCGGCGCGGATCCGGTCGCGTGCCTCGCGCAGCGCGGTATCGGGCAGCCCGACCATGATCATCGCGGGCAGGCCGTTCGCGATATCGGCCTCGACCTCGACCACATGACCGGTGATCCCGATCAGGGCCACCGAATAGGTGCGGGCCAGCGCCACGGCTATCCCACCCCGCGGATGTGCTCGATGGTGAACCCGCCGGTGCCCTCGTACACCAGGCCAACCACGTCGATCCTGACCTGATCGAACCGGACCCCGTGAGCGTTCAGCCACTGGACCGCGAGCCGACGCAACCGGGCCCGCTTGGCCCGGCTCACGGCCTCAAGCGGACTGCCGTAACGCATCCCGGACCTGGACTTCACCTCGCAGACCACCAGCGCGTGACGCTCCACCGCCACGATGTCGATCTCGCCGTCGGCACACCGCCAGTTGCGATCCAGGATCCGCAGGCCGCTTGCCTCCAGGTAATCCGCGGCCGCCTGCTCGCCTGACCTTCCCAGAATGTCCTTGGCGCGCATCGCCATCACCTCCGGCTTCGACGATCGCCGAACCGGGGGGCAGTCCGCCGGGCCGGGGCTGGTGCTGTCGAGAGGCTGGACCGGACGTGACGTCCGGTGGGAACCGGACCGGGAATGTCGGTGCCCGATGGTTCAATTCTCCAGGGGGCGCCTCGGCCGGCGGCACTCGGGCACGGGGCACTCCGGCGCAGCAGGAAACGAGCTGGGGCGCGGGGCACTCCGGCGCAGCAGGAAACGAAGTGGGGCGCAGCCACGGAACGGACGAACTAGCGGCGCGGGGGGATCACCACGCTCCGTTCTGCGGTAAGAGGGCGATCAGCCGTCAGGGACGGTCAGTAGCTGCCCCGGCTGTACGGGTTACGGCCGGGGGGCTGCTCGGGGCGCGGCCCGGCCTTCACGGACGGGATGTCATGCGAGACCGGCTTCTTGCCGAGCTTGAACTCCTTACCGTGGTGGATCAGCGCCAGCGGCTCACCGTCGATCAGCTCGTACTTGGCTCGATCTGCGCCGATCGTGACCTTCAGCTTCCGGCCTCGGTAACGCAGCCGGAACCTCAGCTCCGACAGCCCGCTCGGGAGGTGGGGGTTGAAGCTGAGGGTGCCGGCTCCCGCGCGCATCCCGCCGAAGCCGGCGACCAGCGCCATCCACGCCCCGGCCAGAGAGGCCATGTGCACGCCGTCCGAGGTGTTGTGCTCGACGTCCCGCAGGTCCATGAGCGCGGCCTCGGCTAGGTAGTCATGCGCCAGGTCAAGCTGGCCGACCTCGGCGGCGACCACGGACTGGGTGCAGGCCGACAGCGAGGAATCCCGTACCGTGAGCGGCTCGTAGTAGGCAAAGTTCCTGGCCTTCTGCTCGGCGGTGAAGGCCTCTGATCGCATGTACATGGCCAGCACCAAGTCCGCCTGCTTGACGACCTGCTTGCGGTAAAGCTGGAAGTACGGGTAGTGCAGCAGCAGCGGATAGTGGTCCTCGGGCGTGCCCTTGAAGTCCCACCGGGCGTAGTCGGTGAACCCCTCATGCTGCGGGTGAACGCCGAGCCGCTCGTCGAACGGGATGTACATCGCGGCCGCCGCGTCACGCCAGGCCGCGGCCTCCTCCGTCGTCACGCCGAGCCTGTCCGCGTCGGCGGGCATCCGTACGGCCAGATCCGCGGCGCAGGCCAGGTTCCGCTGCGCCATGAGGTTGGTGTAAATGTTGTTGTCCTTGACCGCGCTGTACTCATCCGGCCCGGTCACGCCCTCGATCCTGAACCGGCCCACGGCGTCGTGCTGGCCGAGCGAGCGCCACAGCCGCGCGGTCTCGACCAGCAACTCCAGGCCGACTTCGGTCTCGAACGCGGTGTCTTCTGTGGCGTCCAGGTAGCGGATGACGGCGTTGGCGATGTCGGCGTTAATGTGGAACGCGGCCGTCCCGGCGGGCCAGTAGCCCGAGCATTCCTGGCCGCGGATAGTCCGCCACGGGAATGCCGACCCGGACAAGTTGAGGTCGGTGGCGTGCTGCCTGGCGTCGTCCAGCACCGAGTGCCGCCAGCGCAGCGCGTCGGCCGCGGCGGACGGATGGGTGTACGTGAGCACGGGCAGCACGAAGCTCTCGGTGTCCCAGAACGTGTGCCCGTCGTAGCCGGTTCCGGTCAGGCCTTTGGCCGCGATCGGCCGGAACTCGGCCCGCGCCCCGGCCTGCAGGATGTGGAACAGCCCGAAGCGAACCGCCTGCTGGATCTCGGCGTCGCCGTCCACCTCGACGTCGGCGCCTTCCCAGAAGTCGTCCAGGTACTGCTGCTGCTCGGTCAGCAGACCATCCCAGCCGGTCAGGTGGGCGGCGGCGAGCGCGCCGACGACCTGATCGATGAGGGCGGGCCGAGACCGCCCGCTGGACCAGCCATAGCCGATGTACTTCACGATGTGCACCTGCTCACCGGGAGCCACCTCGGCCGCGATTGTGGCCCGACCCAGGTCGGGGTAGGACTCGTTGCGGTTGGCCATCTTGGCCGGCCCGCTTATCTCATGCGACATCCCGGCCGCGATCCGCAGCCCGCTGACGCGCGTCTTGTGCACGAGCAGCGCCCGGGACGGATTCCCGTCGTACGATTCGTGTGCCTCGCTGACCAGCGGAGACTGCAGGATGGCCGACAGGCGAGGATCCTTGCCGACCGGCGGAAGCTCCTCATTGGCGACGAGCTCGGACTGCAGCACGAGCCGCAGCTTCCCCCCGACCGGTTCCACGGTGTAGCTGATCGCGGCGATCGCGCGCTGGGTCAGCGACACCATCCGTACCGACGTCACCTTGACCCTGGCCCCCGCCGGGGAGGACCAGTCGACCTGGCGCGTCAGCGTGCCGGCCCGCAAGTCCAGGATGCGTTCGTGTGAGTGCAGCGTGCCGTACCTGATGTCGAACGGCTCGTCGTCGACCAGCAGGCGGATGATCTTGCCGTTGGTGACGTTGATGACGGTCTGCCCGTCGTCCGGAAAGCCGTAGCCGGCCTCGGCGTACGGCAGCGGGCGCACCTCGTAGACCGAGTTCAGGTAGCTGCCCGGCAGCCCGTGCGGGTCGCCTTCGTCGAGGTTGCCGCGCAGGCCGATATGCCCGTTCGACAGGGCGAAGATCGATTCGCTCTGGGCCAGGAGCCCCAGGTCGAGTCGCTGCTCGACGAGCCGCCAGGGCTCGGTGCCGTACGCGGACTGCTTGATCATCGGGCGTCCTTGTCCGAGTCGCCGTCTTTATCTTTATCGAGGAGCTCGGCGACGTCTTTGACCACGATGTCCGCGCCATGGGTACGTAGCTGCTCCGCTTGGCCCACTCGGTCCACGCCGACCACGAGCGCGAAGCCGCCGGCCCGGCTGGCCTCGACGCCCGCCAGCGCATCCTCGAACACTGCCGCGCGATCGGCCGGGATCTTGAGCTCGGCTGCCGCGGCGAGGTACGTGTCGGGGGCCGGCTTTCCACGCAGCTTGCGCATCGTCGCAAACTCCCCGTCGACTCGCACGTCGAACAGGCCCGCGATGCCCGCGGAATCCAGTACCTGCTGGGTGTTCGCGCTCGACGACACGATCGCGGTGGCTATTCCCTTGTCCCGTACCGCGTGGATGTAGGTGATCGTGCCCTGGTACACCTGCACGCCGCCCTGCGCCAGCTTGGCCAGGACCAGATCGTTCTTGCGGTTGCTCAGGCCGTACACGGTGGGCGTGCCTGGCGGGTCGTTCGGCGTGCCCTCGGGCAGGTCGATGCCCCGGGACTCCAGGAAGGACCGGGTTCCGTCCAGTCTCGGCTTGCCGTCGACGTAGGTGTCGTAGTCGGCGTGCGGATCAAACGGGACGAATTCGGTTCCGGTCTTCTGGGCGCGGGCGCGAAGGAACTCATCGAACATTTCCTTCCACGCCGCCGCGTGCACCACCGCGGTCTGGGTCACCACGCCGTCCATGTCGAACAGGCAGGCCGCTACCCGGTCAGGAAGCCCCAACATTCACCCTCCGCGGAAGCTACGCCGGGAAGCCGGCTTGTCTATGCCGGGGAAGCCGGCTTGTCTATGCCGGGAAGTCCGGCTTGTCTTCTGGAACTTCCAGGTCAGGCTTGGCCAGTTCCTCGATGTTGACATCTTTAAAGGTGACGACCCGAACTTTCTTCACGAACCTGGCGGGCCGGTACATGTCCCACACCCACGCATCCCGCATCGTAACCTCGAAGAAGACCTCACCGTTGTCACTTGACCTGACGTTCAGCTCAACGTCGTTTGTGAGGTAGAACCGGCGCTCGGTCTCGACCACGTGCGTGAACAACCCGACGACGTTGCGGTACTCGCGATAGAGCTGAAGCTCCATCTCCGCCTCGTATTTTTCAAGGTCCTCCGCACTCATGAGTCCATTCTCCTCTCGTTCTGCCCCGACGCGCCCGCCGGGCTCAGCCCCGAGGCCACCAGCGCCTCAAGAGCCTCGACGGAGCCGACGGCGACCGGCGGGTCCGCCGGGTCCGCCACCTCCGGGTCCGCCACCTCCGGGCACGGCGGGTCCGGGCACGGCGGGTCCGGGTCCGCCAGGTCCGTGACCATGCTCACCGCCGCGCGGTCTGACGGGCCCGCCGCCGCGACCACGTTCACGAATGAGTACCGGTGCACCGGGCAGGGCCCGTGCTGCTCCAGGGCGCGCACATGTTCGTCGGTCACATATCCCTTGTGCCGTTCGAAGCCATACTGGGGATAGCGTTCGTGCAGGTCCCGCATCATCCGATCCCGGCTGACCTTGGCCAGGACCGAGGCCGCGGCCACCGATGCGGTGACCCGGTCGCCCTTCCAGACCGCTAGCGCCGGGGCGCCCAGGCCGCGGACTTCAAAGCCGTCGGTGAGCACGTAACCCGGCTTGGTGCGCAGGCCCGCGAATGCCCGGCGCATGCCCGAGACGTTGCAGACGTGCAATCCCGTCGCGTCGATCTGGTCCGAACCGATGACGACCACGTGCCAGTCGACGGCCCGGCGTAGCACCTCGGCGTACGCATCCTCCCTCGCCTGGGGGGACAGCAGCTTGGAGTCGGCTAGGCCGGGCATTCGCCGGATGCTGGCGGGTTCGAGGACCACGGCCGCGACCACCAGCGGCCCGGCGCACGCCCCCCGGCCCGCCTCATCGATGCCGGCCACGGGAGTGAACCCGGCCCGGGCGAGCACGGTTTCGTACGCCGCCAGGCCCCCGTCCCGCCTGGGCGTGTAACCCGGGTACCTCGGATAAGGCTGGCCGCAGGCCAGGGGGGCTGAAGGGGCCGGGCCGTGGGCGGCCGGCGCATCACAATCGCGGGTCATGACACTCCGCAGGGTACGCCAGTTCGCGCCGTGGCGCGGCTAAGGCGGCCGGTCGGCAAGACCGTAGGCGCCGGGGCGGGGGGCGCGGAGAACGGCGGGCGGGCGGCGGCCGGCCGTCGTCGACTGCGTACAGGACCGCCATGAGGGGCGGCCGACCGCTCTGGGACCGCCGGCCGCCAGATAACCCGGCCGGTCCGGACCCCGAGGCCGCGGACCCGAGGCCTCGGGTCCGCGGCCGGGTGAAGACAACGGCAAGCGCAGGCGCGCTAAGTTCGTGTGTCGCGCTTGGCCGCGCGATGCCGGGCGGCCCGTCGCCGGACCCTGCGCTGCAGCCAGGTGACCGGGATGGCCACGGCAAAGCCAAGGGACAGCGGGAGGGCCGGGCTCGACGGCTCGAGCCGTGCCGAGAGCAGGGCGGCCGTGGCCGCGCTGCCGGCCGTGATGCCGGCCGGTGCCGCCGCACTCGAGGAGTTGAGGTTTGGCTGCTCGAAGGTGGCCGGGATGGGCAGGATCCGCCACCGGCTCGGCGGCCAGATGATGACGAAGGCCCGGCCGATCACCGCGTTCTCCGGAATCGTGCCGCCGCCCGGATCGCCTTCGTGGTCCCTGGAGTCATCGGAGATGCTCCGGTGGTCTCCCATCACCCACAGTCGGCCTGGCGGCACAACGATGTTGAACCTTTCCTCCGACGGGGCATCGCCGGGGTAAAGGTAAGACTGCTCGTTGAGCGGAATCCCGTTGACCGTAACCCGGCCTTGGGCGTCGCAGCAGGCCACCGTATCGCCGGGCAGCCCGATGACGCGTTTGATGAGGATGTCGCCCGGATGCCCGAAACCGAACATGCTGGCAAAGCCGCTAGAGAACTTCTGGACGAAATTCGAGTTCGCCGGCAGCGGTGCTCCCGGGTCCCACGAGCCATCGCCGTTGAAGACCACGATATCGCCGCGGTGAATGCTGCGGGTGTCATAAACAATCTTGTTAACCAGGACCCGGTCGTTGATCTCGAGAGTATTTTCCATCGAACCGGAGGGTATAAAGAACGCCTGGATCGCATAGGTCTTGATCACAACCGCGATCACCAGCGCGATCACGATCAGGATCACCAGCTCGCGCAGGAACCGGGCGCCGCGGTTGCGCCGGGCCGCGGGCTTGCGCCGGGCGGTCCCCGAACCAGCCGATCCGGCTGAACCGGAGGCCGCTTCGTCGCCCGTCGGCCCCTTGGCGTCGTCGGGACTGGCCGTCGGCCCCGCTTCTGGAGGCACGCCGTCTTTGGCCCGCCCGGCCGTCTCAGCACCCGTGGTCGTGGGACCCGCGACTGAGCTTGCCGCCTGGTCCGGGTCCCGTGACGGAAACTCGGCGTCGTTGTCCGAGCCCGCGTCCGGCCCGGCACCGGGCGTCACGCCCCTCATCCGCGCCCCTTCCGCTTCCCCTCATTGCGTATCAGGACCACCACGCCTCCGACCGGCCGGCCGGACGTCGCACGTATGCGGACCTGGACGGCCCACGCGAACCCGCAGCGTCGCCGTCATCGTCCTGAGTTTAGCGCCATTGCCGCGCCACCCGAGCGGCAACCCGCCCAACCCCGCCCATCAGATAGCCCCGCAATTGCCGTCGGGAAATCTTATTTCGCCTGATAACGGCAGGAATCCCGATCGGTCAGCAAACGATTAACCGGCAACTGAACCGTACCGGAAGCCACGACCATTAACTCGGGCCGAGACAAATCCCGGCGCAGATAAAACCCCGGATAACCCATCGCAGGCCAGCGGCCGCACGAGCCGGCCTAGCGCGGCGTCCCGGTCCAGTCGCCGTCTGCCCTTTCGCCGGCCCTCAGCCCTCCGGATCGGACAGGTGGCCGTCCCGGCGGCGCCTGCGACGACGCAGGATGAGCAAGGGGGCGCTGATTACCCCGGCGGCGCCCGCGATTCCTGCTGCCGGGACAGCCACCACCGCGCTCAGCGCAGCTGAGCCGGCCGTGACCGCCGCCCCGCCGACCTGCAGCACCGGGGCGCCCGGGGCGCCCGCGGCGCCCGCGGCGCCCGCGGCGCCCGCGTGCAGCGCGGCCTGGGCGAAGGTGGACGGAATGGGCAGGTCGCCGAACTGCGAGGGCGGCCAGATGATCAGGAACGCCCGGCCGACCACCTCGTTTTCAGGTACCGCGCCGCCGCCTGGCTCACCCGTGTGGTAGCGGGAATCCTCCGAGTCTCCGCGATGGTCTCCCATCACCCAGACGTAGCCGGCGGGCACGATCGTGGAGAAGGCGAAGGCCGACGGGGCGTTGCCCGGGTAGATGTAGGAGCTTTCGCTCAGCTGAACCCCGTTGACCGTGATTTTCCCGTCGGTGCAGCACGCCACGTGGTCGCCCGGAAGGCCGATCACCCGTTTGATGTAATAGGTCTGGCTGCTGTGCAGCCCGATGTCCGAGAGCACGTCATCGAGGACCCGCACCACCGGATCGCCTGACGGCGGCGAGGCATCGGGTCCCCATGAGTCCTGCCCGCTGAACACCACGATGTCGCCGCGGGCGATGCCGCGGAAATGATAGATGAGCTTGTTCACCAGGACCCGGTCGCCGATCTGGAGCGTGTTCTCCATCGACGCCGACGGGATCCGGTACACCTGAACGACAAACGCCTTCACCACCAGGGTGAGGACGGCTGCGGCCACCACGATGGTGAGCAGCTCGCGCCAGAAGCTCTTCTTAGCCGCCGAAGCGCTCGTGCTGCCGCGCGGAGGGCTCTTATCTCCCGCTGCCTTGGCTGACCCAGACTTCGAGGTGTGAGCCGACGCGAGCGTGCCAGGATCGTCCTGATCGTCCATCGCCGGCCCGCCAGGCACCGTTAGCTGCCGGTCTGGTCGCGGCGCTCCTTGATACGTGCCGCCTTGCCGCGCAGGTCCCTCAGGTAGTACAGCTTGGCCCTGCGGACCTTACCCCGGGTGACCGGCTCGATCTTGTCCAGCGACGGGCTGTGCACGGGGAAGGTGCGTTCGACGCCCACGCCGTAGCTGACCTTGCGGACGGTGAAGGTCTCGCGCGCCCCGCTGCCCTGACGCCGGATGACCACGCCCTGGAACACCTGGATCCGCGAGCGGTTCCCCTCAGTGACCCGGACGTGGACCTTCAGCGTATCCCCGGGCCTAAAGTCCGGGATGTCAGACCGGGTCTGGGCCTGCTCGATTTCGGCAATCGCGGTATGCATGAGAGAGTTCCTCGGTGGTGGTCGGGTGCGGGCGCCGGGCAGCAGCCGGCTCGTGCCAGGGGGCGTCCTGGGTGCCCCAGGTCGCATGCCTATAGAGACAGCGAACTTCAGTCTGCCATATCTTGGCCGCTAACCGGAAAGCCAGCCGCAGAAGGGCCGCCTTCGCTGGCCGGAAAGTTACCCCCGGAAGCTGCCGGACCGGCCCTTCGGCTCCCCAGAGCCCCTTCCAGGCTCGTTGCTGCCTCCATACTGTACCCGGACTCGGCGAGCACCCGCCGGTCATGCCGGTCCAGGTCCCGCAACCTCGCGACCAGATCCGCCCGGTGAGCGGCGGTCCGGCGCAGGGCCATATCGCGCCGCCACCGCGCGATCGCGGCATGGTTGCCCGACAGCAGCACCTCAGGCACCTCCCGCTCACGCCAGGTTCGCGGCCTTGTGTACACGGGCCCCTCGAGCAGCCCGCGCATGCTGCCGGCCGGTCCCGCGTCGCCGCCGAAGGAGTCATCGCCGGCCGAGTACGCGTTACCCAGGACGCCGGGCAGCAGCCGTCCCACGGCCTCCACCAAGACGAGCGCGGCCACCTCACCGCCGGCCAGCACGTAATCGCCGATGCTCACCTCATCGACCGGCATGCGCGTCCGCATCTCGTCGACCACCCGGCTGTCGATGCCCTCGTACCGGCCACAGGCGAAGATGAGCCGCGGTTCGGTCGCGTACCCGGCCGCCATGTCCTGGCTAAACGGCATTCCGCTCGGCGTCGGCACGACGAGCCTGCCGACCAGCTCACCACCTGGCTGCGCACCGTCCTGACCGGCAATCTCGTCCAGGGCGTCGCCCCAGACGTCCGGCTTCATCACCATCCCCGGACCGCCGCCGAACGGTACGTCATCCACGGTCCGGTGGACGTCCGTCGCCCAGCGCCGCAGGTCGTGCACGCGGAACTCGATGTCGCCCCGCGCCACCGCCTTCCCGATCAGCGAGACCCGGAGCGGGCTCTCAAAATACTCAGGAAAGATCGTCACGATATCGATGCGAAGCCCCACGCCCGCTCCTTTTTATCCAGAACGGGGCGTGGTCCCACCGCTCAGGCCACTATTCCGCCTGCGCCGGGTTGAGCAGACCGGGCGGCGGGTCGATGACGAGAACGCCGGCACTGACATCGATCTCGGGCACGATGGCCTTGACGAACGGCACCAGGTACTCGCCGACGTTACCACCGTCCTGATCCCCGTCTTGGCGCACGACGAGCAGGTCCTGGCCGTAGTGCAGCACGTCAGCGACCACCCCCACCGCGTCGCCCGCCGATGTCCGCACCGACAGGCCGATCAGCTCGTGGTCACGGAACTCGTCCGGGTCGCAGGATTCGGGCAGCTGGCTTGAATCCACGCTCAGCCAGCTGCCGGTGAGCTCTCCGGCCGCGGTCCGGTCCGTGATCCCGGCGAACGCGACCAGGAGCTGTCCCGAATGCCAGCGCGCCGAAGCGACCGTCAGTTGACCGTCGCCGACGGCAACCCCGGCTCCCTCCCCGGTCCGGCCGGGACCGGGGAGGGCGCGCTCGACGTCAAGCACCGCGCCCGCAGCGAAACGGAGGTCAGGCTCGTCGGTCCTGACCCCGACGATCACCTCGCCGCGGATCCCGTGCGGGCGGCCGATACGGCCCACGATCAGCCGCATCGGGGTCAGCGGACCTCGTTGGCGTCCAGCAGGTCGATGCGAACGTACCGGCCGGACGCGAGCGCGTTGATCACGGTACGCAGCGCCCTGGCGGTACGCCCGCCCCGGCCGATGACCTTGCCAAGATCATCGGGGTGCACCCGCACCTCAAGGACGTTACCCCGGCGCAGCGTCCTGCTAGCCACCTGGACGTCATCGGGGTACTGGACGATGCCCCGGACCAGGTGCTCGAGGGCTTCCTCAAGCACGTCAGGCTCCGCTCCCGGTCTCGGCCTTCGCGTCAGCGGCAGCCTCGCTCGCAGTCTCCGCGTGAGCCTCGCTTGCTCCCGCGTCCGCCGGGGTCGCCGCGTCGGCCGGAGCCGCCACATCCGCCGGAGCCGTCACTCCGCCGGAGCCGTCACGTCCGCCGGAGCCGTCACGTCCGCCGGAGCCGTCACGTCCGCCGGAGCCGTCACGTCCGCCGGGGCCGCCACGTCCGCCGGGGCCGCCACGTCCGCCGGAGCCGCCGGAGCCGCCACGTCCGCCACGTCCGCCGGAGCCGCCACGTCCGCCGGGGTGGCCGCGTCCGCCGGGGTCGCCTCCGCGTCGGACGGGGCGTCTGCGGCCTTGGCCTGTCCTCTGCCCCCGTCAGCTGCCGTCGGGCTGGCGGAGTTCTTGCCTTCCTTGGCGGGAACTTCCTTCTTGGCGGTGCTTTCCTTGGCGGTGCTTTCCTTGGCGGTGGCGTCCTTGGCCGGGGCGTCCTTGGCCGGGGCGTCCTTGGCCTGGTGACCCTGGACTGGGTCCCGGTCCCGGCCCTGCTGCCCTTGTCTTCCTTAGCTTCCTTGGTGGCCTGGCTCTCCCTGGCGGCGGTCTCGAAGCGCTCCTTCTTGTCCGCGCGCGGCTCCGCCGTCCTGAGGGTGCCTTCGCTCCCCGGCTCACCCTTGAACTTCTGCCAGTCCCCGGTGACCTTGAGCAGGACGCGAACCGGGTCCGTGGGCTGTGCGCCCACCGAGAGCCAGTGCTGCACCCGCTCGGAGTTCACTTCGATGAACGAGGGCTCGGCCTTCGGGTGGTACTTGCCGATCTCCTCGATGGCGCGCCCATCGCGCTTAGTGCGCGCGTCCGCGACGACGATCCGGTAATAAGGCTCCCGGATTTTGCCCAGGCGCTTCAGCTTGATTTTGACAGCCACGACTGTGGTCTTCTCCCAGCGATAGATGTGAAACGGCGAACCCGCGCCGACCGGGGAACAGCCGACAGGCCCACACAGATGAGCCAGGCCGCGCGAACGAGGAGAGGGCGCCGCATGGCCTAGCGGTCAGCATCACATTGTGCCAGAGAACCGACCCCGAGTAGTAATCGTCACCCAATCCCCCGACCCAGACGCCGGGCTCCGGAGCGCACGGAACCCCAAAGTCCCGCCACTCTTAAGGCGCCGGCCCCAGTGAACCCTCCGCGCAGCCAGCCGAGCTCACTACGGCACGGGCCCAGATTCTCAACCAGAGTCCCGAACTCGCAAGCTGCTCAACGCGGTCCGACCGGCGTCCGCGATCCCGGCCTCTCACCCTGGACGACTACCCAGACAGGACTGCCTCGGATGGCCGATGTCTGGGGGCCGGCGTCCACTGGAGCGGATCGGCATGTGGTGGTTGTGGCAGCCTGCACATTCTTTGGACGTGCCGGAGAATGAGTTGGCAGTCCGGGGCCGGTGGGCGTGGCCGTGTGGTAGTTGTTCGCGGGTAGAGAGCAGCTTGTCGCGGCTGGCGGGTCAGGGCCCGGGCATGGCAGCTGGCCCTATCCGGGCCGCAGCCGGACCTTCCCCGCCAGAACAGGAAATCGATTTTCGATGATCACGAAGGCTTTACCGTCCGGGCAGACTGTCAAGTCTTCGCGGTAACGGGAGTCTGCGCCCTGGCGGCACTGCGGCGTTGCGGGTGGGGTTGCCGGTGCGGAAGAGGAGCGGGAAGCGGGTCCTCGGGCAGCCGCCGGAAACCGCAGCCGCCGGGCACCCAGGGTCAGAACGCGCACCTATTGGCTGATGCGCCCTAATGTGCGGGCTGCCGCAATCACGCCAATCCGTCCTGGGGCGGGTGGGGTTGGATGGGCACGAAGCCACCGGCGGTGGCAATGGGAGGCTATCCATGGCCGTACTGCTGGCGCGTTTCGGTGCCGGTCGGCATCTGGTGCCCGGCGGTCGGCATCTGGTGCCCGGCGGTCGGCATCTGGTGCCCGGCGGTCCGGATCTGGTGCCCGGCGGTCCGGATCTGGTGCCCGGCGGTCCGGATCTGGTGCCCGGCGGTCCGGATCTGGTGCCCGGCGGTCCGGATCTGGTGCCCGGCGGTCCGGATCTGGTGCCCGGCGGTCGGCATCTGGTGGTCCCGGTGGCCGGGATTCCGCCTAGCGTCTTCTGGTCGGCGTGGGGTCCCGCGTTCGTCCGGCTAGATTGTTGACAATTTTGTCAGGTATTTCTAGGATCGTCCCCGTGCGAGGGCGTGAAGACACGGCACGGGCCCAGGTTGGCAGGGCCTCCGGGACACCGCTGGCCGGGACACCGCTGGCCGGGACACCGCTGGCCGGGACACCGCTGGCCGGGACACCGCTGGCCGGAGCGGCGCGGCGGCAGCTAGCGGGCGAGCGGCTGCGGCAGGCCATCCTGGCCGGGGAGATGTCCCACGGCCAGCGCCTCATCGAGGCGGAGCTGGCGGAGATGATCGGTGTAACCCGGGCGAGTCAGCGCACGGCCGGCCCTTTCGACCTCACGGCCGAGGGGCTGGCCGAGCGGATACCGAACCGCGGCGCGCGGGTGCGGACTGGCACCCTGGACGAGGCGGTGGCCATCACCGAGTGCCGGATGGTACTGGGAGGACTGTGCGCGGCCAAGGCGGCCGAGCGCGGGACCAGATCGCAGGCGGCGCGGCTGGGTCAGCTAGGCCAGCAGATGCAACGCAGCGTCGCCGATGAGGAGCCGCTGAAGTACTCCGCGCTGAACCATGAGTTGACACCGACTGGTCAGGGAAATCTCCGGCCAAAGCGCGGCAGCCTGCTGATCGAGCGGCTGAACGGGCAGTTGGTCCGGCGCCAGTTCCAGCTGTTGCTGCGCCCCGGCCACCCGCAGGCCTCGCTGGGCGAACACACGACGATCATCACCGCTGTCACCGGACGACAGCCCGACGAGGCCGAGCAAGCCATGCGCCGCCATCTCCGCAGCGTCATGAGAGCCCTCATCGATCACCATCGGCCCGGAAGCACCGCGCGGCAGACAGAAGGGCTGGTGATCATGACTGACGACCAGGTAGCGGGCTCGGCGAGGGCGCGACCTCGGCAGTCTCACCCTATGAAACAGTTCCATAACGTACGTTGACTATCCGCGAACGGGCATCCTAGCGTTGCCATACTGTTCTATATGTGTACGTTCGTTCGCAAAGCGCACAAGTCGTGCGCGCCGCAGCCGGGTACACCTCTCATTTAGTGATAGGAGCCCGCATATTAGGCAGTCCGCATGAGGTCCCTGCACCAATGAGGCCGAATACTCGCTGCTTTGACCTATAGCGTTCCCGCATTGGGGATTAGGTGATGTTAGCCTCATGACGCCCACAGCATCTCCTCCCCGGTCCCATAGGGATCAACACGGTGTCACCTCAGACGCGGTCCCGCGCCTCGGCGCGACCCTAAAGGAGATCGATTGCACATGAGTGACCAGACTGCGCAACCCGACAGCACGGCCAGCGGATCCTGGGGGGATGGGGTCCCCCAGAAGCGGGGGGGGCTTGGGGGGATTCCGGGTTCGTCCCCCCGGCTAGCAGAGGTCAGCCGACGCGGCCTGCTGCGCGCGGCCGGCGTCGGCGCGGCCGTCGTGGGGGGCGGCGGACTGCTCGAAGCATGTAGCTCCAGCATCAAGGGCGCTAGCTCTAGCTCTACCTCTACCTCTACCTCTAGCACAGGCAGCAGCACCACTTCGGACATTGTGATCGGCTTCATCCACCCGCTCACCGGTGACCTGGCCGACTTCGGCACCTCGGACAACTGGATCGTGAGCACGATCCAGGCCACGTCGCAGTACAAGAACGGGTTCAAGGTCGGCGGCAAGACCTACCCGGTCACGATCAAGTCCTACGACACTCAGTCCGACCCCACCAAAGCGGGCCAGCTGGCTAGCCAGGCAATCCTCACCGACAAAGTGGACCTGATCGTCACCTCGTCCACACCGGAGACGGTCAACCCGGTTGCGACCGTGGCCGAGAAGCTGGGCTGCCCGACGGTCTGCGGTAACGTCCCGTGGCAGGCCTGGTACGCCAACCTGGGCGGCAACCCGACCCCGGGCAAGTCGACGTTCAAGCCCAGCTGGGTGACGATGTACTTCCTGGGCGTCAACGACCTGTGCAACGCCTTCATCCCGATGTGGAACAGGATCCACACCCAGCTGAGCACGGACAAGGTCGTGGCCTGCATGTTCCCCAACGACTCGGACGGCAACGCCTTCCGCGCCGCGTGGCCGCTGTTCGCCTGCCCGGCCGGCTACACGCTGGTCGACCCGCCCGCCTACACCGACGGGCAGACCAACTACTCCTCGTTCATCAGCCTGTTCAAGTCCAAGAACTGCGAGTTCTTCACCAACGTACAGCTGCCGCCCGACTTCAACGTGTTCTGGAAGCAGGCCGCGCAGCAGGGCTACAAGCCGAAGTTGGCCACGGTGGCCAAGGTGCTGCTGTTCCCGGGCGACGTGGCCGCGCTCGGCTCGCTGGTCAACAACGTCGCCACGGACGCGTGGTGGACGCCGAACATGACGTGGAAGTCCTCACTTACCGGGCAGACCTGCTCGGAGATCGCCGCCGCGTACACCGACGCCACCGGATCGCAGTGGGTGCAGTCGCTGTCCAACTACAGCCTGTTCGAGGTCGCGTACGCGGCCATGACCTCGGTAAACAACCCGCACGACAAGGCCGAGGTCGCAGCGGCCCTGTTCAAGGTGAACATCGAGGGCGTCGCCGGGCAGCTCAACTGGACCTCGAGCAAGAACCCCGCGCCAGGAGTCGTCGACACACCCTGCGTCGGCGTGCAGTGGAAGCCGAATTCGAAGTACGGCTGGTCAATGGAGGTCGTCGACAATACTCTGATGCCAGAGGTAGCCCTCACCTCGACGCTTGAGCCAACAAACAAATGACCGCCGGATGACCGACCCACTGCTCGAACTCGACCACCTGACGAAACGGTTCGGCCGGGTCGTCATCGCCGAGGACCTGTCGTTCGCGGTCGGATCCGGAGACACGGTCGGGATCGTGGGGCCGAACGGAGCCGGCAAGACCAGCCTGTTCGGCCTCATCTCCGGCGACCTGTCCCCGAGCGCCGGGACCGTCTCCTTCGCCGGGCGCCCGGTCACCAAGCTGGACGCGGCGGCCCGGTGCAGGCTGGGCGTCGGCCGCACCTACCAGGTACCGCGGCCCTTCACGGACATGACCGTGTTCGAGAACGTGCTGGTCGCCGCCCAGCAGGGCGCCGGACTGAGGCGCCGGGCCAGCTATGCGGCCGCCGGCGAGGCGCTCGAGCGGACCGGCATGATTGGCGAGGCGAACCTGCCTGCGGCGCGGCTCGGCCTGCTCCAGCGCAAGCGGCTGGAACTCGCCCGTGCGCTCGCGTCGCGGCCGAAGCTGCTGCTGCTCGACGAGGTGGCCGGCGGCCTGACCGACCCGGAAGTCGCACAGCTGGTGGAGATCGTCCGCGGGGTGAACGCCGAGGGCATCACGGTGATCTGGATCGAGCACGTGGTGCGGGCGCTGGTACCGGTGGTGACCAGGCTGATCTGCCTGGCCGGCGGGAAGTTCGTCGGCGACGGGGATCCGGCCGAGGTGCTGGCCGACCCGGCGGTGCGCGAGGTCTTCCTCGGCACTGAGGTCACCGCCTCCCTCGGCAGCGGCACCCTGAGCGAGGACATCAGCCTGGGAGACCCTCCGTGAGCGAGCAGGGGCCGAGCGAGCCACCCCCCCGCGAGCCAAAGGGCCCGGCGCCGTCTGGACTGACGAGCGACGAAGGAGCGAGGAGGGAAGACGGCGCGTCAAGAGCGCCCGGAGGCGAGCGGGAAGACAGAGCGCCCGGAGGCGAGCGGGAAGATCGGGAAGATACAGCGCCGCTATTGGAGGTCCGGGAGCTGACCGTACACCATGGGCAGCTGCGGGCCCTGGATCACGTCTCGCTGCGGGTGTCCCCAGGCGAGGTGTACGCGATCATCGGCGCCAACGGGGCGGGCAAGTCGACGCTCCTGCGCACGATCGCTGGCCTGCACCAGCCCACCGAGGGCTCGATCTGGTACGACGGCCAGGACGTGACCAGGATCCGGCCCGAACGCCGGGCCATCAGCGGGATCGTCATGGTGCCAGAGGGCCGGCGGCTGTTCGGATCGCTCACGGTCGAGGAGAACCTACAGGTCGGCGCGACCTACGCGCGGAAGGGGCCGTGGACGATCGAGCGGGTCTACGAGCTGTTCTCCTGGATGAAGGACCGCCGGGCCCAGCGCACCGAGCAGCTGTCGGGCGGTGAGCAGCAGTCGGTGGCCATCGGCCGGGCGCTGGTGGCCAATCCGAGGGTGCTGCTGCTCGACGAGCTGTCCCTGGGCCTCGCGCCGGTGGTCGTGCAGCGGATCTACGGCATGCTGCCAGAGATCCTCGCCACCGGGCTGACCGTGCTGCTGGTGGAGCAGGACGTGAGCCAGGCGCTGCGGGTGGCCTCACACCTGCAATGCCTGCTCGAGGGGCGGACCACGCTGGAAGGCAAGCCGTCGGAGGTCACGCCGGAACAGGTGGAGGTCGCCTACTTCGGTCTGGCCAGGGGGGGCGCGGAGCCCGTGGGGTACGGGGGGCCCGGGGGGTACGGGGGGCGGGCAGCCCCCCCGTAATCGGGGGGGGTCTGGGGGGGTCGTCCCCCCCGAGGAAACGGAGCAGTAATGGTCTGGGTCAACGACGTCATCCAGGGGATCTTGGTCGGCGGGCTGTACGCGCTGTTCGCCTGCGGGCTGTCGCTGATGTTCGGGGTCATGAAGGTGATCAACCTGGCGCACGGCGACCTGGCGATCATCGGCGGCTACATCGCGGTCGGCGTCATCGCGGTCACCCACATCCCGGTGCTGTGGTCCTTCGTGATCGTGGTGCCGCTGATGGCGGTGCTGGGCTACGTGCTGCAGCGGAGCGTGATCCAGGCCGCGCTCGATCGCAGCATCCTGACCACGCTGCTGGTCACGTTCGGACTGTCGGTGGTGATCGAGAACGCGCTGTTGGAGTTCGTCAACGCCAACAGCCACTCGCTCGGGGTCAACGACGCGATCATCACCAGTTCGTTCTCGATCGGCTCGCAGATCTCGATTGCCTACCTGCTGCTGCTGATCTTCGTCGTGGCCGTGGTGGTCCTGACCGGCCTGCAGTACTTCCTGTCCCGGTCGAGGTACGGGCGGATGATCCGGGCCGTGGCCGACGACCGGGAGGCGGCCCAGTTGTCCGGGATCGACTACCGGCACGTGTTCGGCATCGCGGCGGCCATCGCGTTCGCCACCGTGGCGCTGGCCGGCATCGCGTACGGCATGTACTCCCAGTTCTCGCCGACCACGGGAACGGACACGATCCTGCTGTTCGCGTTCGCCGCGGTGGTCATCGGCGGACTCGGCTCGCTGTGGGGCACGCTGCTCGGCGGCGTGGTGCTCGGCGTGGCCCAGGCGATCGGCGCCCAGATCAGCGGGTCCGACGAGTTCCTCGCCGGGTACATCGTCTTCCTGGCCGTGCTGGTCCTGCGCCCGCAGGGCCTCATCGCGAGGAGGCAGGCATGAGTGAGCCTTGGTTTGCAGGCGAACGGGGGAGCAGAGCGTGACCGCGGTCGCTGAAACCACTGCCCGTTCGGCCGAAAAATACCGGGTGACCCGGTCACGCAGGAACGTGGCCTGGACCGGGCTCGGCGCCCTGGTGGTCGTGGTGGTGCTCGCGTTGTTCCCCTACATCGTGGGCGCCGGCACCGAAACCATCCTGGTGCAGGCGTTCATCATCTTGACCCTGGCCAGCATGTGGAACCTGCTGGCCGGGTACGCGGGCCTGGTATCGGTGGGACAGCAGGCGTTCGTAGGGCTCGGTGCGTACTTCGTGCTGATCCTGAACATCCACAACCTCTCGATGTTTACCGCGCTCCCGATCGCGGCCATCGGCTGCGGCGTGGCCGCCCTGCCGATGTGGTGGCTGGTCTCCCGGCTGCGCAGCGGGTACTTCGCGATCGCGACGTGGGTACTGGCCACGACCATCCTGCTGATCATCGAGAAATTCCCCTCGATCGGCGGCGGGACCGGCATGTCGCTGCCGCACACGCCGAGCCTTAGTTCGGCGGTGCTGGAGGCGTACACGTACTGGATCGGACTGGCCGTCACGGTGCTCGCGCTGCTCACCGTGTACCTTGTGCTGCGCAGCAGGCTGGGGCTGGTACTCACCGCCGTCCGCGACGACGAGGTGGCCGCCCGCAGCTCGGGCGCGCGAGTGGGCCTGGCCCGGATGCTGGTCTTCGTGGTGGCCGGTGCCGGGTGCGGCGCGGCCGGCGCGCTGCTGGCCGTCAGCCAGCTCATCGTGCAGCCGAGCGCGGTGTTCAGCGTGCAGTTCACGGCCGAGATGGCGTTCGCGGTGATCATCGGCGGGCTCGGCACGATCGAGGGGCCGATCCTCGGCACCATCGTGTACATGGTCCTGCAGCAGACACTGCAGTCCTACAACGCCTGGTACCTGATCATTTTGGGGCTGGTCGCGATGGTCATCGCGATCTTCGCGCGCCGCGGGCTGTGGGGACTCATCGACGATCGCCTGCACGTCCGGCTGTTCCCGGTTGGATACTGGCTTTGGGCCCCTGGTAGCGGTGGCCGGCGCGGGTCGGGGGGCCTCGGAGGGCTCGGGGGGCTGGGCCGGCGGCGGGGCGGGCGGCACAGCTGAGCCCGGGCAGGCCTCCAGGGGGAGTGAACTTAGGGAGGATCCGATGACAACAGCCGGCTCGGAAGGTCCGCAGCCGCCGCCTCCGCGAGGGGCAGCTTCCCGGAGGGCAGCTTCGCGCAGTGCAGCTTCGCGCAGGGCGGGTTTGCGCAGGGCGGGTTTGCCGGGAGCGGGTTTGCAGGGGGCGGGTTTGCAGGGAGCGGGTTTGCAGGGGGCGGGGACCCGGGCGGGCGGCAGTGTGCTGCGGCCGATCTTGTGGGCTTCGGTGCCGATCTGGTCGATCGGTTTCCTGTCCTTCGTCCCCTTCCTGGCCTACGCGGTGATCCGTCGACGGGCCACGGACTGGGCGGTGTTCGCGGCTTACCTGGCGGCAACCGTGGCGATGATCGTCGCGCTCGCCTCGGTCAAGACCGGCAGCAGCAGCAGCGCGGCGGTCGGCGGCTTCATCGTTGTGCTGGCCGGCTGTGCCGCGGTGCACGCCGCCATCGTGTTCCGCCCGTCGCGGGGCTTGCCGCCGCTGGGCACGTCCATGCCGCTGAGCCCGCGGCAGCGCAACCAGGAGGCCGTGGCGCAGGCTAAGGGCCGGATCAAACGCAGGAAGGACGCCCGGCACCTGGTCACGACCAACCCCAGCCTGGCCAGGGACCTGCGGATCGGCCGGCCCGACCTGCCCAGGGAATACGACGACGGCGGCCTGGTCGACGTCAACCACGTGCCTGCTGCTGCCCTGGCGGCGCTGGGCCTGTCCGCCGCCGAGGTGAGCGACGTGCTTGCCGCGCGCGACAAGCTTGGCACGTTCGCCAGCGCCGACGAGCTATGCGCCTATACCTCGCTGACGCCGGACCGGGTGGACGAGCTCCGCGACTTTATGATCTTCGGCTGATCTTCGGCTGAGCGAGAATGGTCGCGTGCTCCTAGCTGAGATTGCCGGGGTGTCGCGGGCCGTGGCCACGACGAGCGCCCGGCTCGCCAAGATCGAGGCGCTTGCGGCCGCGCTGCGCCAGGCCGGGCCGCTCGAGGTGCCGATCGCCGTCGCGTACCTGTCCGGAGAACTACCGCAACGGCAGATCGGCGTGGGATGGGCTACGCTGCGGGGCGGGTTCGCCCCGGCGGCCGCCGCCACGCTGACGCTGAGCGAGGTGGACGCCGGGTTCTCCGCGATCGGCGCGATCTCCGGCAAGGGGTCGGCGGCCGCGCGGAAGGCGCTGGTCAGCGAGTTGTTCGGCCGGGCCACCGAGACCGAGCAGCAGTTTCTTTACGGCCTGCTCTCCGGTGAGCTGCGCCAGGGCGCGCTGGAAGGCGTGATGACCGAGGCCGTCGCTCGCGCGGCTTCGGTACCCGTGACCGAGGTGCGCCGGGCGACGATGATGCGCGGCTCGCTCGGCGCGGTGGCCGCCGCCGCGATGGCGGGCGGCCGTGACGCCCTGCACGCCTTCGGACTGGAGGTCGGTCGGCCGGTCCGGCCGATGCTCGCCGCCAGCGCTTCGAACATCGCCGACGCCCTGGCCAAGATCGACGCAGGGGCCCCGGCCGGGGGCACGCCGGAGAGCGCGGCCGAGGCGGCGGTGGAGTGGAAGCTCGACGGCATCAGGATCCAGGTCCATCTGGCCGAAGGCGCGGTGCGCCTGTTCACCAGGACCTTGGATGAGATCACCGGCCGGCTGCCCGAGGTCGTCGCAGCGCTGGCCAAGCTGCCCGTGCGCACGGCGGTCTTCGACGGCGAGCTGATCGCGCTGCGGGCGGATGGCAGGCCGCTGCCCTTCCAGGACACCGCGGCCCGCACCGCCAGCCAAGACGCGGACCCGAAAACCCCCGCCGTCCAGCTTTCTGTGTTCCTGTTCGACGTGCTGCATCTGGAAGGGGCGGACCTGATCGACCTGCCCGACTGGCGGCGACACACCGAACTGGCCCGGACCGTGCCACCCGAGCTGCTCATGCCCCGCCTGGTCACCGGATCGGTCGCCGAAGCGAGCGAATTCTTCCGCGATGCGCTCGCGCACGGGCACGAAGGCGTCGTGGTCAAGTCGCTAGATGCCCCGTACGCGGCCGGCCGCCGTGGTTCCGGGTGGATCAAGGTCAAGCCCCGGCACACGCTGGACCTGGTCGTGCTGGCCGTCGAGTGGGGCCACGGGCGGCGCCGCGGCTGGCTGTCCAACCTGCACCTGGGCGCCCGCGACCCCGACACGGGCGGCTTCGTCATGCTGGGCAAGACGTTCAAGGGCCTGACCGATGAGCTGCTGACCTGGCAGACCGAACGGCTGCTCGCGCTGGAAGACCACCGGGATTCCTACACCGTGTACGTGCGGCCGGAGCTAGTCGTGGAGATCGCCTTCGACGGCGTCCAGCGCAGCCCCCGGTATCCGGGCGGCCTCGCATTGCGCTTCGCCCGCGTGCTCCGCTACCGCGAGGACAAGACCGCCGCCGAGGCCGACACCGTCGAGACCGTGCGCGGGTTCAACCCGGGGTAACTTCCTCTTGTCGCGGCGCTTGCCGCCGCGGAACGCGGCTGGGACGTTGCCCTGCGACGGGGACGGGAAGTTCAGGCCGGGCGGCAGGTTGGCGAGCCCGTCGGCCAGGTTCGCGGGGAAACCCTCAGGCAGGCCGCCGGGGAGACCGTCCCGATCACCCAGGCCTCCCGCGCCCAGGCCGGGGACCGCCGAAGCGGTCGGCTCGGCGGCTGCGGCGCGCGCGATCTCGGCGGCACGCCGCGGGTCGCCGCTGCGCGGAGCGGCCTTCTTCTTGCCGCCCTTCTTGCGGGCCGACTTGGTTGCCGCCCGCCGGGCCGCGCCCATACCGGGCATCGGGGGCATGCCCGGCATGCCCCCGCCGAACATCGCCCTCATCTGCTTCTGGCCCTCGAAGAAGTTCGTGACGAGCTGCGAGACCTCGCCGACGGCGACGCCGGACCCGTTGGCGATGCGCGCCCGCCGGGAGCCGTTGATGATCTTCGGATTGCGACGCTCCTCCGGCGTCATGGACCGGACGATCGCCTCCGCCCGGTCTAGGTCGCGGTCGTTGACCTGGGCGAGCAGTTCCCTGTTCTTCGCGGCGCCCGGCAGCATGCCGAGCAGGTTCCCGATCGGGCCCAGCTTGCGCACCATCGACAGCTGCTCGACGAAATCCTCGAGCGTGAAGCCCTCGCCGGAGGCGAGCCGTCCCGCCAGCGACGCGGTCTGATCGGCGTCGAAGGTCTTCTCGGCCTGCTCGATCAGGGTGAGGATGTCACCCATGTCCAGGATCCGCGACGCCATCCGGTCCGGATGGAACACGTCGAAGTCCTCGAGCTTCTCCCCCGAGGACGCGAACATGATCGGACGGCCGGTCAGCTCCACGATGGACAGCGCGGCCCCGCCGCGCGCGTCGCCGTCGAGCTTGGTCAGCACGACGCCGTCGTAGCCGACCCCGTCCAGGAACGCCTGCGCGGTCGCCACCGCGTCCTGGCCGATCATCGCGTCGACCACGAACAAGATCTCGTCCGGCTGGGTAGCGTCCCTGATCGCGACGGCCTGCGCCATCATCTCTTCATCAACGCCCGTCCGGCCCGCGGTGTCGATGATGACCATGTTCTGCTGGCGGCGCCTCGCCTCCTCAAGTGACTCCCGCGCCACGGCCACCGGGTCGCCGACGCCGTTGCCGGGCTGCGGCGCGTAGACCGGCACGCCCGCACGCTCACCCATCACCTGAAGCTGCTGCACCGCGTTGGGGCGCTGCAGGTCGGCGGCGACGAGCATCGGGGTGTTGCCCTGCCCCTTGAGCCACAACGCGAGCTTGGCCGCCAGCGAGGTCTTACCCGAGCCCTGAAGGCCGGCCAGCATGATCACGGTCGGTGGCACCTTGGCGAACCGCAGCCGCCGCGTCTCGCCGCCCAGGATGCCGACGAGTTCCTCGTGGACGATCTTGATGACCTGCTGGGCCGGGTTCAGCGCGGCGGAGACTTCCTCCCCGTTCGCTCGCTCCTTGACCCGGGCGATGAACTGCCTGACGACCGGCAGCGCGACGTCCGCTTCGAGCAGCGCGATCCGGATTTCCCTGGCCGTCGCGTCAATGTCAGCAGGAGACAGGCGTCCCCGGCCGCGCAGTGAGGAAAAAACCTGCGTCAGCCGGTCAGATAGGGTGTCAAACACAGCACCAGGCTACCGAACGGTCCGTGGTACCCGGGTCCGGTCGGCTCCGAGCGGCCCAGCTATTCTGCCCTGACCACCGGTTTGGCGTTAAATCTTCGAGCGCGGCCAGGACCGAGTGCGTGGTCGCGCGGCGCAGCTCTTCTCCGGCCAGCGGCTTGCCGTCGCCGTCGGTCACGTAGAACACGTCGACGACCTCGGCCCCGAGCGTCTCCACCCGGGCCGCGCGCACGTCCAGGCCGCATTCGCCCAGGGCCCGCCCGACCCGCCACAGCAGGCCCGGCGCGTCGTGCGCGCGCACCTCCACCACCGTCGCGGTGTCCGACGCGTCGTCGACCAGGGTTACCCTGGGCGCGGGGACGGTGGCACCGCGGGGCCGGACGGCACGCGCACGGCGATCCAAGCGGTCTTCCACGTCCAGCCGCCCCATCAGCATCCGGCGCAGGTCCGCGACCACCAGCGCGGCGTCAGGCGGGTCGCCGAATTCAGGTTCCACATCGAACACGGTGACGGCGATGTTCCCGATCGAGGTCGCGTTCGCGCTGCGGACCGCCAGCCGGTGCGAGGCCAGCACCCCCGCGGCGCGCCAGAGCAGGCCCGGCCGGTCCGGGGCGACCACGGTCACCTCGGATCCGCGCACGGTCGCCGCCGGGTCGCC
Organism: uncultured Actinomycetes bacterium; assembly: GCA_963758795.1. GTDB lineage: Bacteria > Actinomycetota > Actinomycetes > Streptosporangiales > Streptosporangiaceae > Palsa-504. The sequence goes on along the minus strand of CAVWXG010000010.1, from coordinate 236,550 downwards.
GGCCGCGGCCAGCGCCAGCTGGTCTTCGCGCAGCGGCGCGGGCCCGGGCATCGGGTCGCCGTCTAGCGCCGACGCCACCCGCCGCACCAGGTCGGCGACGAGGGTGGCCTTCCAGTCATTCCACGCGGCAGGCCCGGTGGCCAGCCCGTCGGCGGTGGCCAGGGCATGCAGCAGTTCGAGCAGGGCGCGGCTGCGCACGGCCGTCGCCACCTGCTTCACCGTGACCGGGTCGTTCAGGTCGCGCCGGGTGGCGACCATCGGCAGCAGCAGATGCAGCCGGACGGCCGAGGCGACCAAGTCCACGTCCGCGGCGGGCAGGCCCATCCGCCGGCCGACGTCCCGGGCCACCACCTCGCCGGTGACGCTGTGATCACCCGGCCAGCCCTTGCCGATATCGTGCAGCAGCGCCGCGAGCAGCAGCAGGTCAGGCCGCGCGACCTCACGGGTCAGGGCGGCGGCGTGCGCGGCCGCCTCGGCTAGGTGCCGGTCCACGGTGAAGGTGTGCAGCGGGTTGCGCTGCGGCCGGTTCCTGACCCGCTCCCAGTCCGGGATCAGCGCGGTCACCAGGCCTTCGGTGTCCAGGGCCTCCCACACGCTGACCGCGGCCTGGCCGGCGCCGAGCAGCGAGAGCAGGGAGTCACGGGCCGCGGTCGGCCAGGGGACGGGCAGCGGCGGGCATTCGGTCAGCCGGTCCAGCGTCCGCGGCGCCAGCGGCAGCCCGGCCTGCGCGGCCGCGGCGGCCGCGCGTAGCACGAGCGTCGGATCGCGGGCCGGATCTGCCACCCGGGCCAGCACCACCTCGCCGTCCTGTTCCACCACTCCGTCCGCCAGCGGGCGGCGCTCGGCGCGGCGGCGACGCAGCCGTCGTTGTCCGCGGAGCCGGTCCGCCTGGCGGAAAGCGTGATCGACCGCGTACACGACGGTACGCGCGGCGCCCGCCAGCATCCGCAGCAGCACGTCCCCGTCGAGCAGCCCGAGCGCGCGGGCCACTTCGTCCTGCTCCTCGAGGACGAGCCGGTCCAGGCGACGCCCGGTGACCTCGTGCAACGCGTGCCGGGCGTCAAGGATCTGCTCATAAGCCGTGCGGACCTTAGGTCCTGGCGCGGGCGCCACCCATGCGGCCGCCACCGCCTGGATGGCGTGCACGTCCCGCAACCCGCCCCTGGCCTCCTTCAGGTCGGGCTCGAGCAAGAAGGCGAGCTCACCGCTGGTCCTGGCACGCTCGTCGTGGGCGGCGTGCAGTTCGGCCAGCCGCGCGGGCGCGGCTGACCGCCAGTCCTCGAGGGCGCCGGCCCGGAGCCGTTCGGTCAGATCCGGGTCGCCGGCCACGTGCCGGGCGGACAGCAGGCCGAGCGCGACCTTCAGGTCGGCCCGCGCCATCCTCCGGGCCTGAGGCACGGTGCGCACCGCATGGTCGAGTTCCGCACCGGAATCCCAAACGGGGTACCAGATCCGGTCCGCGATGCCCGCGATGTCGTCGCGGCCACTGTGCAGCAGCAGTACGTCCAGGTCACTGCGGGGAAGCAGTTCCTTGCGCCCGTACCCGCCAACTGCCACCAGGGCCACGCCGGCCTCGGCGCCGAGGAGTTCTGCCAGCCACCTGTCGACCTGCGTAGTCCTGCGGGCACGATCCGCAGCAAACGAAGTCATGGCTAGCACGAGTCCCCCGGGCCGCTCATAAGATGCCGGTCAGATCGCGTCCGGCCCGCGTTCGCCGGTCCGCACCCGGACGATCGTCTCGACTGGAACCGACCAGACTTTCCCGTCGCCGATCCGTCCGGTCTGCGCCGCCTTGACCACGACTCCGATCAGGTCGTCAGTGTCCTCGTCCTCGCACAGGACCTCAACGCGGACCTTGGGCACCAGGTCGACCTGGTATTCAGCTCCGCGGTACACCTCCGTGTGCCCGCGCTGCCTGCCGTACCCGCTCGCTTCCGTGACCGTCAGGCCGTGGACGCCAAACGCCTGCAAGGCAGCCTTTACATCATCCAGCTTGAACGGCTTTATGACAGCAGTAATCAGCTTCATCTGGTGTATCCCTTCGGAGTCCTCTACTGACCATCCGCTGCTGACGTTTCCCCGGATCTGTCGGCATGTGTCGGCGAAGTGAAACAGCGGGGGTATCTGTTACAAACATATTTCCAAAGACGGGCACCATGTGTCGCGAGCCGGGCGTCGGCCCGGCGGTGACCCGGATGTCAGCCGAGGATGGCGTCCACGAACGCGGCCGGGTCGAACGGCGCCAGGTCATCTGGCCCCTCGCCGAGGCCGACCAGTTTGACCGGAACGCCGAGCTCGCGTTGCACCGCGATGACGATCCCGCCCTTGGCGGTGCCGTCGAGCTTGGTGAGGACGATGCCCGTGACGTCGACCACCTCGGCGAAAACCCGGGCCTGCCGGAGCCCGTTCTGCCCGGTGGTCGCGTCCAGCACGAGCAGCACCTCATCCACCGTGGTGCGCTTCTCCACCACGCGCTTCACCTTGCCGAGCTCGTCCATCAGCCCGACCTTGGTGTGCAGCCGGCCGGCGGTGTCCACCACCACCACGTCGACGCCTTTCTCGATGCCCTCGCTCACCGCCTCGAACGCCACGCTCGCCGGGTCGGCGCCCTCCCGGTCGGCCCGTACCGTCTGCGCCCCGACCCGCTCGCCCCAGGTCTGCAACTGGTCGGCCGCCGCCGCACGAAAGGTGTCGGCGGCCCCGAGCAGGACGGTCTGCCCGTCCCCGATAAGTGCCCGGGCGAGCTTCCCGCAGGTCGTGGTCTTACCCGTGCCGTTCACGCCCACCATGAGCACGACCGCCGGCATACCGCCATGCGGTGACGTGTGCAGCGACCGGTCGATGTCCTCGCCGAGCTGGCCAAGCAGTTCTGTCCTGAGCAGCTCGCGCACCTCGGCAGGCCCGCGGGCTCCGAGGACCTTCACCTTGGTCTTCAGGTCATCGACCATCAGCCGGGCGGGCGCCACGCCCACATCGGCGGTGATGAGCACCTCTTCGATCTCATCCCAGGTCTCGTCGTCGAGCCGATCCCTGGACAGCAGGCCAAGCAGCGCCGACCCTACCGAACTCTGCGAGCGGGCCAGGCGGGCCCGAAGCCGCACCATCCGCCCCGCCGACGGCGGCGGCCGCTCGAGGTCCAGCACCGCGGCTGTAGTCGCGGGCGCGGGCGCTTTGGCGTCGGCTTCGGCGTTCTCGGCTTCTCCTCCGCCGCCAGGCGCGGGCGCGGGCGGGCCTGCCTGAGGCTGGCCGGGCGGCGCGGAGGTCTTGCGCCCCCGGCGCGGACGCAGGAACAGCAATCCGCCGGCGACGACAGCTAGAACGGCAATGACAATGATCAGGATTACGAATTCCATCAGGCTCTCAGTCTCCCAGACCCCGCCGGTTGCTGCGAATTGCGGGGTCGAGTGAGTTTGCTCCGGGTCGCGGGGCGGGCTGGCGGGACGCTGGGCGGGCTGGCGGGGCGGCTGGGCGGGCTGGCGGGTGGCTAGGCGGGCTGGCGGGTGGCTAGGGGCTGGCTGATCACGGCAGAGACGCCGTCGCCGCGCATGGTGATGCCGTAGAGGGCGTCGGCGGCTTCCATCGTGCGACGCTGGTGGGTGATCACGATCAGCTGCGAGCTTTCCCGCAGTTCCTCGAAGACCAGCAGCAGCCGCTGCAGGTTCGTGTCGTCCAGCGCCGCTTCCACCTCGTCGAGCACGTAGAACGGCGATGGCCTGGCCTTGAAGATCGCGAACAGGTACGCGATGGCCGTCAGCGACCGCTCGCCGCCGGATAGCAGCGACAGCCGCTTGACCTTCTTGCCCGGCGGGCGCGCCTCGATCTCGATGCCGGTCGCCAGCATGTCGTCCGGCTCGGTCAGCACCAGATTGCCCTGCCCGCCCGGGAACAGACGGCCGAACAGCTGCTCGAACTCCCGCGCGGTGTCGGCGTACGCGGACGCGAACACCTCCTGCACCCGGTCATCGACCTCCTTGACCACGGTGAGCAGGTCCCGCCGGGTCTTGCGCAGGTCATCCAGCTGGGTGGCCAGGAAGGTGTGCCGTTCGGTCAGGGCCTCGTACTCCTCCAGGGCCAGCGGGTTGACCTTGCCGAGCCGGTCAAGCTGGCGCTGCGCATCGGCGGCCCGGCGCTGCGCGACGGTCCGGTCATAGCGCGACGGCAGGGCGGCCTCGTCCCCGATCACCGGCACGGGCACCTCAGGCCCGTACTCGGCCACCAGGGCGTCCGCCTCGATCCCGAACTCATCCAGCGCGTGGGTCGCGAGCTGGGCGAGCCGGAGGCGGTGCTCGGCCCGGGCGATCTCGGTGCCGTGCGCGGTGTTCACCACCGTGTCGAGATCGGCAGCGAGTTCACGGACCCGGACCCGGACCGCCTTCAGCTCGGTGGCGCCGCCTGCGCTGGTGGCCTCGGCTTCGGCGCGCCGAGCCAGGGCCTGGCTCACCGACTGCTCGGCCGCCCCGACCGCGTACCCGGCGCCCAGCGCGACCGCACGGGCCACCGCGGCCTGGGTAGCCCGCTGCCTGCGCCGCTGCGCCGCCTGCAGGCGGGTCGCGCGCTCCGCGGCCGCCGTGGCGGCCAGCGAGTCGGCCCGGCCGGCGATCGAGCGCAGCCTTTCCTCCGCGGTCCTGACCTCGAGCCTGGCCTCCATCTCGGCGTTGCGCGCCGCGGCGCAGCGCTCGGCGAGCTCCTCCCGGAGCCAGCCGGCCTCCTCGGCGTCCTCGGCCTCCTCGGCGGGATTGACCGGCTCGACCGCCGCGGCCTCGGTGAGCTCCGTCGTCAGCTGCTCCAGCCGGGTGAGGTCCTTCTCGGCCGCGAGCCGGGCCTTGGCCAGGGCGGCGTCCAGCCAGGCCTCCTCCCGGGCGGCCCGGGCCGCGCCCGCCAGCCGACCGAGCCGACCGGAGATCTCCGCCGCGGCCGCGTCGGCCTCGTGCCTGCGCGCCAGTTTTTCCGCCACCGACTGGCGGGCGGCCTCTTCGGCCTGCATCGCCGCGGCCAGCCCGGCCGCGGCCTGCTCGCACCGCCGCTCGGCTTCGGCCAGCCCGGCCGCCGCCTCCTCGGCCGCCGCCCGCAGCTCGAGCAGGCTCTGCGGCCGCGCGCCACCGCCGTGGGCCCAGTGCGAGCCGAGCACGTCACCGGCGCGGGTCACAGCCTTGACAGCAGGATTTTCCCGAACGATCCGGCGTGCTTGCGCCAGGTCATCGGCGACCACCACGTCGCGGAGCAGCGCCGCCGCGGCCTCGCCCAGCCCGTCCGGCCCGCGTACCAGCGCGGCGGCCCAGACGGCGCCTTCCGGGGCAGACGGGGCGTCCGAAACGGGAAGGGGGGCGGCGATGACCAGGCCGGCGCTGCCGGCGTCGTCGCGGCGCAGGGTGGACAAGATCTCGGCGGCCGCCTCGAGGCTGGTCACCGCGACCGCGTCGGCGGCGGCGCCCAGGGCGGCGGCGACCGCGACCTCGTAGCCCTCGGTGACCTGCAGCCGGGCGGCAAACGAGCCGAGCACGCCGGTGAAGAGGGCCGGGTCGGCAAGCAGCGCGGCGGAAGCGTCGGCGCCGCGGCGGACCGCCTCGGCCAGGGCGTCGGCCCGGGCCCGCAGCGCCGCCAGCTCGCGAGCTGACTCCCGTTCGGCGGACCGGAGAGCCACGGTCCGTTCGGTATATCCGGAGAGGATCTCGGTGGCTTCGGTGTGCTCGGCGGCCAGCTCGCTACGGTCTTCGTCCCGCCCGCCGGAGGCGTCCTGGACCTGCTCGTGCTCCTCCTGGGCCTGGGCCGCGCGCTCCCTGGCCTGCTCGGCGGAGGCGGCCAGGCGGTCCATCTCCTCCTGCGCGGCCGCGCTGCGGCTGCGCGCCGCGCCGACCTGCTCACGCAGCCGGGCCACCCGCTGGGCGCGGGCGGCGGCGGTCCTGGCCTCCTCGGCCAGCGCGCGTTCGGTGGCGGCGAGCTCCGCCTCGGCGGCGGTGCGGTGGGCAACCGCGGCCGCCAGCAGCTGGCGGCCCGCCTCCAGCCGCGCGGTCAGCGTTTCGGATTCCTCGCGCAGCTCGTCGGCCTGACGATCCAGCTCGTCGGGATCGCGGCCGGGGCGATCCGGTTCGCCCCCAATAGTCACCTCGGTCAGCAGGCTATGCCGCTGCGCGGCCAGGTTCTGCGTGCTGCGCAGCCGTTCGGCCAGCGAGGACAGCGCGAACCAGGTCTCTTGCGCCCGGGCCAGGGTGGCCGAGGCCTGCTGGGCGGCGTGGTCGCACTCGGCTTCGGCCGCCTGGGCCTGGGCCAGCTCCTGCTCCAGGGCGGCCCGCCTGGCGCCCGCGGCCGCCTCGTCCGCCTCGTCCCTGGCCAGGTCGGCGGCCAGCGTCACGTAGTCGTCAGCGAGCAGCCTGAGGCGGGCGTCCCGCAGCTCGGCCTGGATGACGGCGGCCTTCCTGGCTACTTCGGCCTGCCGGCCCAGCGGCTTGAGCCTGCGGCCGAGCTCGGCGGTGAGGTCGACCAGCCGGGTCAGGTTGGCCTGCATCGCCTCGAGCTTGCGCAGCGCCTTTTCCTTGCGCTTGCGGTGCTTGAGCACGCCGGCCGCTTCCTCGATCAGGGCGCGCCTGGCCTCGGGCCCCGCGTGCAAGATGTCGTCGAGCTGCCCCTGCCCGACGATCACGTGCATCTCCCGGCCCAGGCCCGAGTCGGAGAGCAACTCCTGCACGTCGAGCAGGCGGCAATGATCGCCGTTGATGGCGTACTCGCTCTGCCCGGACCTGAACATCAGCCGGCTGATGGTGACCTCGGCGTACTCGATGGGCAGGGCACCGTCGCTGTTGTCGATGGTGAGCGTTACCTCGGCGCGGCCCAGCGGCGGGCGCGAGGTGGTGCCCGCGAAGACGACATCTTCCATTTTGCCGCCGCGCAGCGACTTGGCCCCCTGCTCGCCCATCACCCAGGACAGGGCATCGACGATGTTGGACTTGCCTGAGCCGTTCGGCCCCACGACGCAGGTGATGCCGGGCTCGAGACGGAGCGAGGTCGCGGAGGCGAACGACTTGAAGCCGCGCAGGGTGAGGCTCTTCAGGTACACGTGCGCCCCCTCCTCCCTGCTCCACACACGGGGCTGGCAAACACGCGCTCCAGGCACCTTACCGTCCCGCGGCGCTCGGCATGGGGAACTGCGGCCGGATCGCGCGCCGTCGGCTGGATCGCGTGCCCGTCGGCCGGCTGCCAGCGGGCCGGGCGGGCACGCCAAAGGCGCCGCAGGCCCGAATAGGACACTCGGCGTAAATACGTCATATTGATGCCCGTGTGACGATTGACATATAACGGGCGGATATACAACGAAGAGGGGCGCCACCATGGCGCCCCTGATTCGTTCTTTGTCGTTTGCCTCGCCGCCAGCGCTCGTTAGACGAGCGCGGGCTCGCGTTCCTGAACCAGCATGTCCTCGTGAGCAGCCTCAACCGAAAGCGAGTTATTCTCTTCCTGAAGCCGTACAAGCTCGGCTTCCAGGTCGCGTACTCGCTGCTGGAGGCGGCGCATCTCGGAAACGATGCGGGGATCGGGACCGCCGACGTGGCCAAATAGAGCCTTCGCCATTGTAAAAGGTCCTCCACGCTGAGTGACCAGAGTGGGCACTTTACTTAACACGCGCGAGATGACGCGCGCGCAACCAACGGTACTTAGTTTCTCACCTCGGCGTTTGCTGGTCAAGTTGAGTGCTCTCATAGGTCTATCTATGTCCATCTCGACCCCTCCTGGGCCTTCTGGGGCCTCGGACGCCTGTCGTCCATCTTACCTGCTCGTTACCTGCCCGAAAAACCCGTTTCAGGGCGTGGAGCCGAGCCGACCCGGCTGGGCGGGGCTACCACCGGGCCCGGCGGGGCCGGGGCTGGCAGCGCGGGCAGGTGTACGCGGATCGGTTCATAAACTTCTCGCGCCGGACGGGCGTGCCGCACCGCGGGCAGCCGAAGCCTTCCCGCCCGTAGACCGCGAGCGAGCGCTCGAAGTACCCGCTCTGACCGTTGACGTTGACGTACAAGTCGTCGAACGAGGTCCCCCCGGCGGCCAGAGCCTCGGCGAGCACCTCGCGGACCGCAGCCAGCAGCCGACTGACCTCCGGGCCGTTCAGGGTCTCGGTCGGCCTGGCCCAGTGCAGCCGGGCCCGCCACAGCGCCTCGTCGGCGTAGATGTTGCCGATGCCGCTGACCAGCGACTGATCGAGCAGCGCGCGCTTGATCCCGGTGCGGCGCGACCGCAGCCGCCGGGCCAGCGCAGCCGGGTCGAAGGCCGACTCGAACGGATCGGGTGCGATATGTGCGATCGGCGCTGGGAGTTCGGCGCCATCTCGCACCACGCACATGTGCCCGAACGTCCGCTGATCGGTGAACCGCAGGTCAGGACCGGAGTCCTTGAAGGTGAACCAGATCCTGACGTGGGGTGCGACCGGCCGGTCAGGTTCGCCCACGAGCAGTTGCCCGCTCATGCCGAGGTGAGCCAGCAGCGCGTCCTCGCCCACCGATAGCCACAGGTATTTGCCCCGGCGCCTGGCGCTGTCCATGGTGCGCCCGGCCAGGGCGGTCTCGAATTCTCCCGGGCCTGCCGGCTGCCTGCGGACCGCACGCGGATGCAGGACGCGGACGTCGGCGATGGGACGGCCTACGACGTGGAGCTCAAGGCCGCGGCGAACGGTCTCCACCTCGGGCAATTCGGGCACGGCTTTAGCTCTCCGGCGGCACCGCGGACTCCGGCGGCTCCGGCCGCAGGTCGCCGTTCCCGGCCGTCCGGTCGGCCTCCGCGGCCATGGGCACGTCGGCCGCCTCGGCGGTGATCGCATTCCAGGCCGCCTCGGCCGCCTGCTGTTCGGCCGCCTTCTTCGAGCGCCCGCGGCCGGAGCCGAGGACCCGGCCGCCGACCTTGACCACGGCGTGGAAGGACTTCTGGTGGTCGGGCCCGCTCTCTTCGACCACATACTCGGGCACCCCGAGCACGTGGCCTGCCGTGAGTTCCTGCAACGACGTCTTCCAGTCAAGCCCGGCGCCCAGCCGGGCCGCCCTGGCGATGACCGGATCAAAGAGGCGGTGCACCAGCCCGCTGGCGTCGGCGAGGCCGCAGTCGATGTACACCGCGCCGATGACCGCCTCGAGAGTGTCGGCGAGGATCGAGGACTTGTTCCGGCCGCCGGTCACCTGCTCGCCCCGGCCGAGCTTGACGTAGGATCCCAGGTCGAGCTCCCGCGCTACCTCGGCGAGCGCGCCCATCTGGACCACTGCGGCACGGAGCTTGGCGAGCTGCCCCTCGGGGAGGTTCGGGTAGCCGCGGAACAACGTGTCGGTCACGACCAGGCCGAGCACCGAGTCGCCGAGGAACTCTAGCCGCTCGTTGGTCGGCGGGTTGGCGTTCTCGTAGGCGTACGAGCGGTGCGTCAGCGCACGCTCAAGCGACGCGGGCATGATCGGCACGCCGAGGACGTGCCTGAACTCAGCGGGATCTTTCCCGGCGTTCACACCGCCGTCCCATGACTGGCTCACGACGCCCACCACGTCCTCCTCCTAGCATTCGCTGATCATGCCCGGCCGCCAGTGCTGTGTTTAACCCTTCGCATGCCGCCCGGCCAGTCAGTCAGCTTCCTCAGGATGGGTTCAGGACCTGGCGCCGCCGGTAGGTACCGCACGTCGGGCAGGCCACGTGCGGCAGCTTGGGCTCGTGGCACTGCGGGCAGCTCACCAGCGTGGGCGCGGTGGTCTTCCATTGCGAACGTCGTGATCGGGTGTTGCTGCGGGACATTCTCCGCTTGGGAACCGCCACGTCAGCCCTCCTGTAGGTCGATGGCGCGGGCGCGCCGGTCCTGTCGTTTGGTTGCCTGGTCTTGCTTGGTTGCCTGGTCGTCGAACCGCTTCAGGCCAGCCCATCTCGGGTCGGTGGCGTCATCGTGCCCGTGGTCCGGACCCGCGTCGGCCAGCCGCGCGCCGCACTCGGCGCACAGCCCGGGACAGTCGTCCCGGCACAGCGGTGACATCGGCAGCGCGAGCACCACCGCGTCACGGAAGGCCGGCTCCAGGTCGAGCAGGTCACCGTCGAGGTAGCGCTCCTCATCGTCGCGCTCCTCGTCCTCGTCATGCCGGTCGTACTTGTCTCGCTTGTCGTACTTTTCCCGTTTGTCGCGGAAGTCGGAGCCCTCACGAAATCCGCGCGGCCGGCCGTCGGAGTACAGGTAAAGCTCCTGGAAGCTCACCGTCACGGTCGAGGTCAGCGGGTCCAGGCAGCGGGCGCACTCGCCGGCCAGCGGCGCGGTCGCGGTCCCGGTGGCCAGAACGCCCTCGGTGACCGCCTCGAACCTGACGTCAAGGGATACCTCGGCGCCGACGGGCACGCTGACCAGCTCAAGGCGCAGGTCGGCGGGAGCCGGCACGGTCCGCGACCGGGACAGCGCGGAACCCGCCTGACGACCGAGTTGGCGCATGTCAAAGACAAGCGCGCCTCGGGGTGCGTTCGTGCGTGTGTTGGGCATGACAGTTTGCTCGTTTATGACTTAGCGGAACCGAGCGCTCAGCCTACCGGCGCAGCGCGCTAATCCCAACTTGGCGGTCGCCGCTGATATTCCGGCCGGCCCCGCGCGGGTGCTTCTCGTCGGCGTTACTGCTCGGCGTTACTGCTCGGCGTTACTCTTCGGCCAGGCGCTGGCGCAGCCGGGAAAGGACGATCTCAGGAACCAGCCCGCTGACGTCTCCACCGTACCTGGCGATCTCCTTCACCAGGCTCGACCGCAAGAACGAGTACAGCGGATTGGTGGTCATGAACAGCGTCTCGACCTTCGCCATCCGGTAGTTCATCTGCGCCATCTGCATCTCGTACTCGAAGTCGCTGACGGCACGCAACCCCTTGATCACGGCGGTGATCCCGTTGGTGGCGCAGAAGTCCACCAGCAGGCCGTGGAAGCGATCGATCTTGACGTTGTCGTAGTGGCTGGTGACCTGGCCGAGGATCTCGACGCGCTCGTCGACCGTGAACAGGCTGTGCTTGGTCACGTTGATCAGTACCGCGACGATCACCTCGTCGTAAAGCCCAGCGGCGCGAGCGATGATGTCGAGGTGACCGTTAGTGACAGGATCGAAAGAACCCGGACAGACTACGCGTTGCACGCGGTCCCACCCTTCTGCTCTGCAGAGAGTACCTGAATGGGTAAAGGCCGGTCACCACGCTTGGGTCCCGGGGCTTTTGGGAGCGAGTCCGTACCAGAAGGTTGCTTCCCCGTACTTGCGCGCCCGGTCGGGCACGAAGCCGTCAGGCCATCGCACCGGCCCGGATCGGGTGGCGCGTTCCACTATGACCAGCGCGTCGTGCGCCAGCCAGCCCTCGTCCGCGAGCAGCGAAAGCACCCGGGATATCTCGGCGTCGGCCATCGCGTACGGAGGGTCAGCGAACGCGACGTCGTACCGCTTGTCTCCGGGCCATTCGTGGGCGAGTACTCGTTCCACCCGGTCGGCGATCAAGGTGGCGCCGGGCAAGCCGAGGGCCTCGATGTTCTGCCTGATGACGGCGCTCGCACGGGCTCCGGACTCGACCAGCAGCACGTGCTCCGCGCCGCGGGACAGGGCCTCCAGGCCCACCGCGCCCGACCCGGCGTACAAGTCGAGCACCCGGGTCCCGGTCAGCGGTCCCACGATCGAGGCGACGGTGGCGAACAGGCCCTCCCTGGCGCGGTCGCTCGTCGGACGGGTCTGCCGCCCGTCCGGGACGGCCAGCCGACGCCCTCCTGCCTCACCGGCAATAACGCGTGCCACCCCTTAAGTGTGCACGCCGAACGCGGTCCCGCCAGACCTGATGTTGTGTTCTTGCTCACCAGCGAAGGGGTTTACTACCCAGAGAGATGAGTCCCCGACCGAGAGTAAGCCTACTCGTGAGCATCTACGACTCCATCGGCGGCGGTCCGGCCGTCCGCGCCGCAGTCGACGACTTCTACCCGCCTCGGCGGCACGCTGGCGCCACTGCGCGGCGATATCGTGACCGCCCCGGCGAAGGAACTCGCCGACTAGCACCGCTGCTAGCCGAGCTAGCCCGGCCGCCCCGCCAGGAACCGCGCAGCCTCTCATCCATCCCACCCGCCCCACTCGCCCCATCATGGGCCGCACTGCCACCGCACCGATGGAACATCGGGCCGCACCAGACCGGCCCGATGTTCCATCGGTGCGACCCAACCGCGAGGCGGCAAGACGCGGGTCCGCCGCTTTTGTTCGTGCGAGGCCCATTTGACCGTTTCCCGGATGGGCATCCGGGGCCGGCGGGCCGCGAAACAGCTAGGGAGATGCCGGCGGATGTGGCCGGCTCCTGACCCGGTGGTGGCCGCCGAGCCCGGACCAGCCGGTGGTGGCCGCCGAGCCCGGACCAGCCGGTGGTGGCGTAACCATCACGCAGTATGGATCAAAGCCAGTTTCGTGATTATGGGAAACTCTCCCCCGGAGGCAACGGGCTAGGTCTTGTCGAGGTATTCGGCTTGAGGGCCTAGCAGGTCGTCGATCGCGTCGCGGAGGGCAGGGTGCGCGGCCAGCTGCGGGTCGGCGCAGACCACGGCGCTGGCTTCTTCCCTGGCCCGCCCGATCAGATCCTCGTCGGCGAGCAGCTGGAGCAGCCGCAGGCTGGACCGGCGGCCGGCCTGCGCGGCGCCGAGCACGTCGCCTTCCCGGCGCTGCTCCAGGTCGAGCCGGGACAGCTTGAACCCGTCGAGGGTGGCGGCGACGGCCTCAAGCCGGTCGGCGGCCGGGCTGGCCGGCGGCGCCTCGCTCACCAGCAGGCACAGTCCCGCCGCCGCGCCGCGGCCGACCCGGCCGCGGAGCTGGTGCAGCTGGGACACGCCGAACCGCTCGGCGTCCATGACCACCATGACCGTCGCGTTCGGCACGTCGACGCCGACCTCGATGACCGTTGTAGCGACCAGGACGTCGATCTCACCCGCCGAAAACGCCCGCATGACCTGGTCCTTCTCGTCCGGGTGCAACCGGCCGTGCAAGATGCCGAGCCGCAGCCCGGCGAGCGGGCCCGCAGCCAGCGTGGCGGCCACGTCGAGCACCGCCAGCGGCTGCCGGCGGCCAAGAACCACCCCGCGCGGGATGCCGCCCGTCATGTCCACGCCGCCGAAGTCGTCCTCGCCGAGGTCATCCGGGCCGTCAGAATCCGGGCCGTCAGAATCCGGGCCGTCAGAATCCGGGCCGTCAGAATCCGGGCCGTCGCCGATGCGCGGGCACACCACGTACGCCTGCCGGCCCCGGACGACCTCCTCCCGCACGCGTTCCCAGGCCCGCTCCAGGTACCTCGGCTTGTTGGCCGCGGGCACAACGAACGAGGCGATGGGCGAACGCCCGGCGGGCAGCTCGGTCAGCGTGGAGGTCTCCAGGTCGCCGTAGACGGTCATGGCCACCGTCCGCGGGATCGGCGTCGCCGTCATGACCAGGACGTGCGGGCGGTTGTCGGCCGCCTTGGCGCGCAGCGCGTCCCGCTGCTCCACGCCGAACCGGTGCTGCTCGTCGATGACGACCAGGCCGAGGTCGGCGAACTGGACCTGGTCCTCGAGCAGGGCGTGGGTGCCGATCACGATCCCGGCGTCGCCAGTGAACACGTCGGACAGGGCCGAGCGCCGCGCCGCCGCGCCCGCCGACCCGGTGAGCAGGGCGACCCCGGTGGCGTGCTCGGCGCCGCCGAGCTGGCCGCGCTGGGCCAGCGGGCCGAGCATGTCGGTAATCGACCGGTAGTGCTGCTGGGCCAGCACCTCGGTCGGCGCCAGCAGCGCCGCCTGGCCGCCCGCGTCCACCACCTGGAGCATGGCCCTGACCGCGATCACCGTCTTGCCCGAGCCGACCTCGCCCTGCAGCAACCGGTGCATCGGGTAGGCGCAGGCCAGGTCGACGGCGAGGCTCTGTCCTACCGAGACCTGCCCGGCCGTGAGCGTGAACGGCAGCCGGGCGTCGAACTCGTCGGCGATGCCGCCGTCGATGTGCGGCCTCGGCATGGCGGGCATGGCGGCGGCCGCCAGTCGCCGCCGGGCCAGCGCGGCCTGGAGCAGGAAAGCCTCATCCCACTTAAGCCGGTCCTTGGCCCGGTTCCTGTCGGCCCGGTCAAGCGGCCGGTGGATGGCGCGGATCGCCTCGGCCCGCCCGACCAGCTCGTACCGCTTCCGCAGGTCGGCCGGCAGCGGATCCTCCCTGACGTCCAGCGTGTCCAGTACGGTCTTGACCGACTTGGCGATCTTCCAGGAAGGAAACTTGGCGCTGGCCGGGTAGATCGGGATCATCTCGGTGGCAAACTCGGCCGCAAGCTCGGGAGTCAGGTCGGCGTTCGGGGCCGCCCCGGGAAGCATCTCGTACTCCGGGTGCACCAGCTGGCGGCGGCCGCGGAAGCTGGAGACCGTGCCCGCGAACATGCCCACCACGTCCGGATGCAGCACCTTGCGGTACCGGTGGAGGCCGGAGAAGAACGTCAGGATCAGCTTGGCGCGGTCATCGGTGACGATCACCTCAAGCCGGCTGCGGCGTCCCTTGCCCGGCAGTGCGGGCAGCGGGTGCTCCATCACCGACACGATCCTGGCCAGCACGGTGACGTGATCGCCTTCGCGCAGCGAGGACAGGTCGGTCAGCTCGCCGCGGGTATAAAAGCGCCGCGGATAGTGCCTGAGCAGGTCGCCAACGGTGCACAGGCCGAAGATCTCCTCGAGCGCCTTGCCGCTCTTTGGTCCAAGCACTCTGGTGAGCGGCTCGCCAAGCGTGGTCACACCTGGCAGCATAGAAGCACCGACCGACATTGCGCTGGGCGGCAAGGGGTGGCCAGGGCGACAAGGCGGCACGGGGTCGCCAGGGCAACGGGCCCGGTTCGGGTCCGGCTGTGCGCGCTCGGGTCCGGGTGCGGCTGGCGCTTGAGTTCGCGCTTGCGGCGGGGCTTCGGGTAGGCTACGGCGGTTGCCTGATCCGCTCTGGAGCGGACGTGGCGTCACCCACAAGACCCGTCACCCTATCAATGGAGCGAACCGTGGCTTCCGTCTGCGACATATGCGGCAAGGGGCCGGGCTTCGGCAATAACGTCTCGCACTCACATCGCCGCACCCGCCGCCGCTGGAACCCGAACATCCAGACCGTGCACGCCATCGTGAGCGGCACGCCCAAGCGGCTCAAGGTCTGCACCTCCTGCATCAAGGCAGGTAAGGTCACCCGCTAGCGCAGGCTAGCCGGGGCCGGATGAACCCGGCCTAGGCGAAGTGATCCCAGCCGGGAGCGTGCGCCCAAGGCTGGGAGTCGACGACGACGCCCCGGCCCGGTCGTACCGCGCCTATCACCTTCCACCGGGGCGGCAGCGGCACGTCCAGGGGGAACGTGGCGGCCAGGGAGTGATCCTCGCCGCCGGTGAGCACCCAGTCCAGCGCAGCCGGGTCCAGCGCAGCCGGGTCCAGCGCAGCCCCGTCCGGCGTGAGGTTGGGCGCTGGAGTGGAACCAGGCCCCGTTTGGACTGAGGAAACGTGACGGCGGGGAGCGGCTACGGCGCGGGCCGCGGCGATCAGGGGGTCACCGGGGCTGAGCGCGGCGCCAGATACGTCGATGAGCACGCCGCTGGAGTCCGCGATGTGGCCCAGGTCGGCGAGCAGGCCATCGCTGATGTCGATCATGGCCGTGGCGCCGAGGTCGGCCGCTTGCGGACCCGCGTCGTACGGCGGCGCCGGACGCCGCTGGGCGGTCACCAGGGGACCCTCGGTAATCCCCGCGGACAACAGGGCCAGGCCGGCCGCGGCGTGCCCCAGCGGTCCCGCCACCGCGACCACGTCGCCAGGCGCCGCGCCTGAGCGCAGCACCGGGGCGCGCCCGGCCAGGTCGCCGAGGCCGGTCACGGCCAGCAGCACGGATGCCGCCCGGGCGGTGTCCCCGCCGATAACGCTGGCTCCCGGAACCCGCGCGCATTCGGCGGCCAGCCCGGCGGCCAGTTCGCGGACCCAGCTGACCGGCAGGTCGGCGGGCGCGGCCAGCGCGACCAGCAGGGCGGACGGCACGGCGCCCATGGCCGCCACGTCGGCCAGGCTCCGGGCCGCGGCCTTGTGCCCGACATCGCGCGCGCTCGAGGTGTCCCGGCGGAAATGCTGGCCCTCAAGCAGGAAATCGGTGGTCGCGACCACCCGGCCGTCCGGCGTCGCCAGCACGGCCGCGTCGTCGCCGATCCCGACCAGCGTCCGCGGGCTGCGCGGCAGCCAGCCCGGCAGCTCCGCGATCAAGCCGAACTCGCCGACGCCTGCCAGCGTCCGCTGGTCCTCGCCTGTGATCGTGCACCTCCGAACACCGGTGGCCTGCCTCATCTGGCCAGCCACCACAACCGGACATATGTGTTACAGGTCTGGACCTCTACGGTAGCGTGAGCGGTAGGGGGCGCCCGTCCAGTCATGTCCCCGGGAGGAGACCTCATGGTGGAGGCTTACATCCTCGTCCAGACCGAAGTAGGCAAGGCCGCCGATGTGGCCTCGCACATCGGCAAAATTACCGGCGTCACCCAGGCGGAAGACGTGACGGGTCCCTACGACGTCATCGTGCGCGCCCAGGCGGACAACGTCGACGAGCTTGGCCGGCTGGTGGCTGCGCACATCCAGTCGGTGCCCGGGATCACCAGGACACTTACCTGCCCCGTGGTGCACATCTGAGCAGCTCGGCCGCGAGCGGGGCGCTGCGCGGGCCCAGGCCGAGCGCGACTGCACCGCGGAGGTCGTCGGGCGTGTCCACGTCCCGGCGCAGCCCCGGAATGCCGTCTAGGTCGAGTTCGACGGCGCCGCCCGCCGCGTGCCGGGACCGGGACGCGAGCCCGAACGCCGGCCGGAACGGCTCTCCCGGTGCCGCGGCGTACAGCGTCGTGCCGTCACCGGCCGCGTCGGCCACGAAGGCCCACGGCCAGCCCGCGGCCGCCCGCAGCGCCCGGCCGACCTCGTCCGGGCGCAGCGCGGGCAGGTCGGCGGACAGCGCGGCGGTGCCCTCGCCCGGCCAGCGCGCGGTGGCATGCGCGGCGCCGTACCGCAGCGCCGCGTTGAGGCCGTCGCGCGGCTCGTCGGGCACCACCAGGGCCCCGAGTTTCGCCAGCGCGGGGCCCGCGACCTGGTCATCTGTGATGACAATCACACGGCCGGTCTGGTCGCAACCCAGCACCGCGGCCACCGTGTCGCAGGCCAGCGCGAGCGCGAGCTCGCCCCGGCGGGACCCGGCCAGCACGGCCAGCCGGGACTTGGCCTGCGCGAGTACCTTGACGGGCATCAGCACTGACCAGGTGGTCAGGGCATTATCGGTCATGTAGTTGATCCTGCCTCGACACCAGAGCACCTGAACCAGGAGACTGGCTCCATGAGCACGGGAAACGGCACCGGCCAGCCTACGTCGCGCGACTACAGCTACTCGCGCGCCTGGCGGCAGTTCTCACGGCTCGTCTTGCACCCCGGGCTGCGGCTGCTGATCAAGTGCCGGTGGCAGGGCCAGGAAAACATCCCGAAGACCGGCGGCATCATCCTGGCCCCGAACCACATGTCCTACGTCGACTGGGCCACGATCGCAATCTTCAGTGACGGGTACGCGCACCGGTATCCGGTGTTCATGATCAAGTCGCCGATATTTGAGGTCAAGGTGATCGGCCCGCTCATGTACAAGTTCGGGCAGCTGCCCGTGTACCGGGGCCGCGGCGACGCTGGGCTGGTGCTGAAGCAGGCCGAGCAGGCGCTGCAGGACGGCGCGGCGGTGATCGTCTACCCGGAGGGGACCGCGACCCGCGACCCGGGCCTGTGGCCGATGGTGGGCAAGACGGGCGCCGCGCGGCTGGCGCTTACCACCGGCGCGCCGGTGATCCCGATCGCGCAATGGGGCGCACAGCACATCCTCCCCTACGGCACCTCGAAGCCGCACCTCTTCCCGCGCAAGACGGTGCGGATGGCAGCCGGGCCGCCGGTGGACCTGTCCGCTTACCAGGGCCAGCGGCTGGGCGCGAGCACGCTGCGCGCGGCCACCGCCGACATCATGGCCGACATCACCGCTCTGCTGGCCGGGCTCAGGCAGGAGACGCCGCCCGCCGTCCCCTACGACCCCGCCGCCCCGGCTCAGCTTCCTGGCGGCCAAACGGGCGGTGGGTCCTCCCCATCCGCACCGTCCTCGCCGTCCTCGCCGTCCTCGCCGTCCTCGCCCACTGACCCTGGCGTTGCATGAAGGCAGCAGTGCTTGGGGCCGGGTCCTGGGGCACCACGTTCGCTCAGGTGCTCTGCGACGCCGGGACCCGCACCACGCTGTGCAGCCGCAGGCCGCAGTTGGCGGCCGCGCTCACCGAACGGCACGAGAACACGGACTACCTGCCCGGGATCGCGCTGGCGCAGGCGCTCGAGGCGACCGCGGACCCCGCCGACGCGCTCGCGAACGCCGATCTCGTGGTGTTCGCGGTGCCCGCGCAGTCGCTGCGGGCCAACCTGATCGCCTGGGCGCCGCTGATCCCGGCCGGCGCGTTGCTGGTCAGCCTGCTCAAGGGGATCGAGCTTGGCACGTGTGCGCGGATGAGCGAGGTCATCAACGAGGTACTCGACTGCGGCACCGACCGGGTCGCCGTGGTCGGCGGGCCGAACCTGTCCGGCGAGATCATCAGGCGCCAGTTCACCGCGGCCGTGGTGGCGTGCGCCTCGCCTTCCGGGGCCCTGGCGCTGCAGGGGGCGTGCCACACCCCGTACTTCCGGCCGTACACCAACACCGACGTGACCGGCTGCGAACTCGGCGGCGCCGTGAAGAACGTCATCGCGATCGCGGTCGGCATCGCAGTGGCGATGGGCCTCGGGGACAACACCAAGGCCACGCTGATCACCCGCGGGCTGGCCGAGATCGCGCGGCTCGGCTCGGCGCTCGGGGCGGAGCCGCAGACGTTCGCCGGCCTGGCCGGCCTGGGCGATCTCGTGGCCACCTGCAGTTCGCCGCTGTCGCGCAACCGGACGTTCGGTGAGAACCTGGGGCGTGGCATGTCGGTAGCGCAGGCCGCCGCGGCGCTGAGACAGACGGCCGAGGGCGTAGCATCGTGCGGGCCAGTGCTCGAGCTGGCCCGGGCCCGCGGCGTGGAGATGCCGATCACCGAGGTGGTCGAGGCGGTCATGCGGGACGGGCTGCCCGTCACGCAGGCCGCGTCGATGCTAGCGTCACGCTCAGCCAAACCTGAGTGGTACGGCCCTTAACCCGCAGCTCATTTGGACCGGCCCTCGTTGGTGCGGCCGTGATTGGTAAACCCTGATGCCCAGATCCCCGGGAATGACATCGTGGACATAGTGCGTAAGCAAGCCGGCGAGAACACGCGTGCGGTGCATCTGCCGGCCCCGCCGACGCCTTCGCAGCAACCGCTCGGCACGCCGGTGTACCGCACCGCGGCGTTCGCGTTCGGCTCGGCCGAGGAGTACCGGGCCGTCCTGAACGACGAGATGCCCGGGTACACCTACAGCCGGATCGACAACCCCACCGTCGACGCGTTCGCCCGTGCGGTCGCGGCGCTCGAGGGGGTGAACCTGCCGCGCTGGCCCGCCGCGCAGGCTTTCGCCTCCGGGATGGCCGCGATCAGCGGGGTGTTCTGGACCTTCGCGCGCACCGGAGCCCACGTGGTCGCGTCCGCCGCCGTCTACGGCGGCACCTACGGCTTCCTGCGCAACGTCGCCTCCCGGTTCGGGGTCGAGACCGACTTCGTCGACATCACCAACCTGGACCAGGTCCAGGCGGCCATCCGCCCGACGACCAGGATCGTGTACGCGGAGACGATCGCGAACCCGACCACCGCGGTCGCCGACCTGCGCAAGCTGGCCGAGATCGCGCACGAGGCCGGGGCGCTGCTGGTCGTGGATTCGACCCTGGCCCCGCCGGTGATCTGCCGGCCGCTTGAGCACGGTGCCGATCTCGTTCTGCATTCGGCGACCAAGTACATCGGCGGCCACTCCGACACCACCGGTGGCGTCGTCACCGGCCGCATCGAGTTGATCAGCAGCATCCGCGGCGTCCGTGTCGACACCGGCGGCTGCCTGGCTCCGGACGAGGCGTTCCTGCTCCGCCGCGGCCTGGAGACGCTGCCGTTGCGGGTGCGGCGGGCCTGCTCCACGGCGTCGGTGTTCGCCGCGGCGCTGTCCCGGCACCCGGCCGTGCTGCGGATCGACTACCCAGGGCTGCCCGAGCATTCCGGGCACCAGGTGGCGCGGCGGATGTTCGACACGGGCCCCGAGGGCGTCCGGTTCGGCGCGATCGTCACCGTGACCCCGCACGGCGGCCGCGAGGCAGGCATGGCGTTCGCGGACAAGCTGCGGCTCGCTCAGAACGCGACGTCCCTGGGCGGAACGCACACGGTGGTGAGCCATGTCGCCTCCACCACCCATCGCCAACTGGATGACCGGGCGCTGGCGGCCGGCGGCATCGACCCGGGGGCGGTGCGTTTCTCCATCGGGCTCGAGGATGCGGAAGATCTCATCTCTGACGCGTATGTGGCCCTGGAGTCGCTGGGCAGGCCGTAGCCTAGGAGCTTGCTTCTCAACCGGATCGGCTCCGGGAGGTCTCGTTGGGGAAGGTCACGTTGGGCGAGGTCGCGTTGGGCGAGGTCGCGCCTGGGGAGGTCGCGTTGGGGGAGGTCGCGTCGGGGGAGGTCGGTTCCGGTTCCGGTTCCGGTTCCGGTTCCGGGCAGCGGAAGATCCGGGTCGCGGTGGTGTTCGGCGGCCGGAGCACCGAACATGCCGTTTCCTGCGCGAGCGCGGGCCTGGTCTTGTCCGCCATTGATCCTTCTCGGTACGACGTACTGCCGATCGGTATCGCCACCGACGGACGGTGGGTGCTCACCTCGGGCGACCCGGCCCGGCTAGCGCTGTCCAGCGGCACCCTGCCCTCGGTCGAATCGGTGGCGGTGACCGGGGCGGAGATCACGCCGCGGACTGGGCCGGGCGGCGCTGCGCTGCAGGTGTGCACCCCCGGCGAGGTGCCACGCGACCTGGGCGAGGTGGACCTGGTGCTGCCGCTGCTGCATGGCGCCTACGGCGAGGACGGCACCCTGCAGGGACTGCTTGAGATGACCGGCACGAGGTACGCGGGCGCGGGCGTGTTCGCCAGCGCGGCCGGCATGGACAAGGAGTACATGAAGCTGATCATGACCGCGCGCGGCCTGCCGGTTGGCCGGTACGTGGTGGTCCGTGACCGTGAGTGGCGCGGTGCCGCCGGCTTGGATGAGCGCAAGCGGGTGCTGGACGACATCGCCGAGCTCGGCTTTCCGGTATTCGTCAAGCCTGCCCGCGGCGGCTCCAGCATCGGGATCTCCCGGGTCACCGATCCCGGCGCCCTCGAAGACGCGATCGAGGCTGCCCGCGCGCACGACCCCAAGGTGCTCGTCGAGGCCGGGGTGGACGGGATGGAGGTCGAGTGCGCGGTGCTCGAGGGCATCGACGGCGGGCCGCCCGAGGCCAGCGTGCCCGGCCAGGTCCTGGTTGACGCGCATTCGGACTTCTACGACTTCGAGGCCAAATACCTGGCGTCGGCGGCGACCATGGCGATTCCGGCGCCGGTGCCCGCCGAGGCCGCGGCGGAGATCAGGCGGCTGGCCTGCGTGGCCTTCGACGCGATCTCGTGCGAAGGCCTGGCCCGGGTCGACTTCTTCTACACCCCGGCTGGCGCCATCCTGGTCAACGAGATCAACACGATGCCGGGGATGACCCCGGCCTCCGGGTTCCCGATGATGTGGGCCGCCACCGGCCTGCCGCTGTCGCAGCTCATCGACCGGATCATCCAGACCGCGCTGCGCAAGCGGTCCGGCCTGCGTTAGCCCGGTCCGGGGGTGAGCCCGGTCCGGGGGTGAGCCCGGTCCGGGGGTGAGCCCGGTCCGGGGGTGAGCCCGGATGCTGGAGACGGCCGCGGGCGGCGCCCGGGGTAGTCCGGATGCCGCCCGCGGCCGTCAGCCTGGCTCAGGGCTCCTAACTTGCCAGCAGCCTTCTCGCCGTTGACGAGAGCCTTGAAGTCGGCGCCGGCCCGGAACCTGGGCACCGAGGACTTCGGCACCTGGATGGTCGCACCCGTGGCCGGGTTGCGAGCCGTGCGAGCCGGACGCTCGCTCTTCTCGAAGACACCGAACCCGGTGATCGCCACCTTGTCACCGCTTGCGACGGCCGACTGGATGGCCTCAAGCACCGCGTTCACGGCTTCGGTCGCGGATTTCTTATCTCCCAACCGTCCCGAGATCGCGTCGATCAGATCACGCTTGTTCATGTTCACTCCTGCGCTTCCCCCACAGGTCGCGTGGGCTCCGCTACTGGGATCGCGACCTCTGACCTGCCCGAAAGTAGGCGATGCAGCGCCGTTGCACAATAACCACGGCCACATTGGCCGGCGTGTCGGCCAATATCACACGCCCGAGCATCCATCCGGTATACGCAAAGTGCGCAAATGACGGCTATCTACTGTTTCGCGCCCTGCACGCTTGTCCGGAGCCCCAAAGGCGCCCAAAAACCCAGCTCCCCAGAGCCCCCAGCGCTCCCAGCGCTCCCAGCGCTCCCTACGCCTCTTGCGCTTCCCCGGCTTCCCGGCTTCCGCAGCGCTCCTTGCGCCCGGCTACTAGTGCGAGCACGTCGTAGTGGCCTTGGACTTGCCGCCAAGGCCAGACGCTGTAGCTACCACTGGTGCGTGTGATTCACGACGAAGGTCAACCGCGGTCTGAATAGGGGTGCCCGGCCGAGCGCTGTGTCCCGGACGTATTACCCGGCCTCGAAAAACGCACCAATGGAACATAGGGCCGGTTATATACGGCCCTATGTTCCATCGGGTCGACCAAATATTCGGTCACCCGGCACCGTTCTGGGTTAGGCGGTGACGGGGAGCCAGGAGGGGCGGGAGTGCTCGAAGGCGGTGATGTCGTCGACGTGGCGCAAGGTCAGGCCGATGTCGTCTAGGCCTTCCATCAGGCGCCAGCGGGTGTAGTCGTCGATCTCGAACGGAGCATTTATCCCGGCCGCCTCGGCCAGCACGACTCGGTTATCGAGGTCCACGACGACCTCGGTCGCCGGGTCTGCTTCGATGGCGTCCTGCAGCGCCCCCACCGTAGCCTCGGGCAGCGCGACCGGGAGCAGGCCAGCCTTGGTCGAGTTCGTGCGGAAGATGTCGCCGAACCGTGGCGCGATCACGACCCGGAAGCCGTAGTCGGTCAGGGCCCAGACCGCATGCTCACGCGACGACCCGGTACCGAAGTCCGTGCCCGCGACCAGGATCGTCGCGCCGTCGTACTGCGGCTGGTTGAGGACGAAGGACGGATCCTCACGCCATGCGGCGAACAGGCCTTCGCCGAAGCCGGCGCGACTCACCCGCTTCAGGTACGAGGCCGGGATGATCTGGTCGGTGTCCACATTGCTGCGCCGCAGCGGAACCGCGCGGCCGGTGTGGATGGTGAAGGGTTCCACCGGAAGTCTCCTCTTCGGAGTAGTCGGTTACAGGTCGGCGGGGGCGGCGAGATGGCCGGTCACGGCGGTGGCCACGGCAACCTCGGGCGACACCAGGTGAGTGCGGCCGCCCTTGCCCTGGCGGCCCTCGAAGTTGCGGTTAGAGGTAGACGCGCTGCGCTCGCCCGGGCTGAGCGTGTCCGGGTTCATGCCCAGGCACATCGAGCAGCCGGCCGAACGCCACTCGGCACCGGCCGCGGTGAAGATCTCGCTCAGGCCCTCACGCTCGGCCTGGGCCCGAACTTCCATGGAGCCGGGAACTACCAGCATCCGCACCGAGGGGGCGACCTTCCGGCCGCGCAGCACCGCGGCGGCGGCCCGCAGGTCTTCCATCCGGCCGTTGGTGCAGGAACCGATGAACACCGTGTCCACCGCGATGTCGCGCAGCGGGGTGCCCGGGGTCAGGTCCATGTACGTCAGCGCGCGCTCGGCCGCAGCCCGCGCGCCGGGGTCAGCGAACGAGGCGGGATCAGGCACGGACGCGCCGAGCGGCAGCGCCTGCCCGGGGTTGGTGCCCCAGGTCACGTACGGCGTCAGCGTGTCCGCGTCGATGGTGACCTCGTGGTCGAACGTCGCGTCGTCGTCGCTGGGCAGCGAGCGCCAGTAGTCAAGGGCGGCCTCCCACTCCGGGCCGCCTGGTGCGTGCTGCCGGCCCTTCAGGTAGGCGAACGTCACCTCGTCCGGCGCGACCAGGCCCGCCCGGGCGCCGGCCTCGATTGACATGTTGCAGACCGTCAGCCGACCCTCCATCGACATCGCGCGGATCGCCGGGCCGCGGTACTCGATAACGTAGCCCTGGCCACCGCCGGTGCCGATCTTGGCGATGATGGCCAGGATCAGGTCCTTCGGCAGCACCCCGTCCGGCAGCGTGCCGTTCACCGTGACAGCCATCGTCTTGGGGCGCTGCTGGGGCAGGGTCTGGGTGGCGAGCACGTGCTCGACCTCGCTCGTCCCGATGCCGAAAGCCAGCGCGCCGAGTGCGCCGTGGGTGGAGGTATGCGAGTCACCGCACACGATGGTCAGGCCCGGCTGGGTCAGCCCCAGCTGCGGTCCGATCACATGCACGATGCCCTGGTCGCCGTCACCCATCGGGTAGTTCCGGAGGCCGAACTCGGCGCAGTTCTTGCGCAGCGCCTCGACCTGCGTCCGGGACACCGGGTCGGTGAACGGGCTGCCGGGGCCATAGAGGGGGGTTGGGGAGGTTGGCGGGGGCATGCCGGGACCGGTAATCCCGGTGGTGGGCACGTTGTGGTCCTCGGTAGCGATGGTCAGGTCCGGGCGCCGGACCTTGCGGTTAGCCGCGCGCAGCCCGTCGAAGGCCTGCGGGCTGGTGACCTCGTGCACGAGATGGAGGTCGATATAGAGCAGGTCGGGCTCGCCTTCCGCGCTACGCACCACGTGGGCGTCCCAGATCTTCTCGGCGAGCGTACGGCCCATCACGCTCACTCCTTCCGTTTTGCGTCTCGCATGTCGAGACGGCAGTATTCATTACATGAACAACTCTAGCGGAGTCGGCGTCCTCGACAAGACGATTTCTGTGCTGTCCGCGCTCGAGGACGGCCCGGCCTCCCTGGCCCAGCTGGTCAAGGTGACAGGGCTGGCGCGGCCAACCGCGCACCGGATCGCGGTCGCGCTCGAGAGCCACCGCCTGCTGGCCCGCGACGCGCAGGGCCGGTTCGTGCTCGGTCCGCGGATCGGCGAGCTGGCCGCGGCGGCCGGCGAGGACCGGCTGCTGGCGATCGCGCAGCCGGTCCTGATCCAGCTCAGGGACGCCACTGGCGAGAGCGCCCAGCTCTACCGGGCGCACGCCGACACGCGCATCTGCGTGGCCGCGGCCGAGCGAGCGAGCGGGCTGCGGGATACCGTCCCGGTCGGCGCCGCCCTGCCGATGACCGCGGGCTCGGCCGCCCAGATCCTGCTCGCTTGGGAAGAAGGAGGGCGCATGCACCGGGGGCTGCGCGGCGCCAAGTTCACCGCGACGATACTGGCTCAGGTGCGCAGGCGCGGCTGGGCCGCCACCGCGGCCGAGCGGGAGCCCGGAGTGGCGTCGGTGTCCGCGCCGGTGCGCGGTCCGGGCGGCCGGGTCCTAGCTGCGGTCTCGGTCTCCGGCCCGATCGAACGCCTGACCAGGTCGCCGGGGCGGATGCACGCGGCGGCCGTCGTCGGGGCCGGAGAGAAGATCAGCAAGCTGCTACGCGCGGAAGCGTAGCCATGAGTGGCTAGAGGGCTCGATGGGGTGACCAAAGCTGGCGCCGAGCAATGATAATTGACTTGCCGAGCAGTGGTAGTGACTTAAGGCCCTCCCGGGTCGGCGCGCAAGGCCCTTAACTGGACAGGGTCATGACGGATATCGTCAGATCCCGGTAGCACCCGCAGAACCGGAGAACCGGAAATGGATATGAGGTCCCGCGCATGAAGGCAGCAGTCGTCAAAGAGACCGCGCCGGGCGAGCGCCGGGTGGCCCTGGTGCCGGACGCGATAGCAAAGCTGCGTCCCGCCGGGGTTGAGGTGATGATAGAGCGCGGTGCGGGCGATGGCGCCTGGCTGGGCGACGCGGCCTACGCCGGCGCGGGCGCGGCCATTGTCAGCGACGCGGAGCTTTACGAGACCGCCGACGTGATCCTCACCGTCACCAAGCCGCCAGCCGCGACAATAAGCAAGCTAAGGAAAGGCCAGGCGATCATCGGCATGCTTGGCCCGCTCACTGATCCTGGGCTGGCCGCCGCGCTGGCCGCCCAGGGGGTGACCGCGATCAGCTTGGACGGGCTGCCGCGCACGCTGTCCCGGGCGCAGCCGATGGACGCGCTCAGCTCCCAGTCGAACGTGGCCGGCTACAAGGCCGCCCTGGTCGCCGCGGCCGCCTTCGGCAGGTTCTTCCCGATGCTGATCACGGCGGCGGGGACCGCCCGGCCCGCCAAGGTGCTGGTGCTCGGCGCTGGCGTGGCCGGCTTGCAGGCGATTGGCACCGCGAGGCGGCTGGGGGCGGTGGTAAGCGGCTACGACGTCAGGCCCGCCTCGAAAGGTGAGGTGGAGTCGCTCGGGGCCACGTTCCTCGTGCTGACCTCCGTCGAAGCGGGGGCCGGCGAGGGCGGTTACGCTCGCGAGCTGACCGCCGAAGAGCGCCAGGCCCAGCAGGAAGAGCTGACCGGCCATATCGCCAGGCACGACGTGGTGATCACGACCGCGCAGGTACCCGGCCGCCGGCCGCCGCTGCTGGTGACCGAGGACGCGCTCAAGGCGATGTCCCCCGGGTCCGTCATCGTGGACATGGGCGCCAGCGCGCTCGGCGGTAATGTGACCGGCTCTAGGCCCGGCGAAACGGTCGTCACCGAAAACGGGGTCACGATCGTGGGCGCGGACAACCTGCCCGCCACGGTGCCGACGGCAGCCTCGAACGCCTACTCGCGGAATATCTCTGCGCTGCTCTTGCACATGACGAAGGACGGCGCGCTGGCCATCGATACCGCCGACGAAATCCAGGCCGGAGTGGTGATCGCGCATGACGGCAAGGTCGTGCACGAGGGCGTCGCCAGCCTGCTCAGCCCGCAAACCAAGGGAGACGCCAATGTCGACGGCACTAGTAACTGACCTGACCATTTTCGTACTCGCGCTGCTCGTGGGGATCGAGGTCATCGGGAAGGTGCCCGCCACGCTGCACACGCCGCTGATGTCGGCGACCAACTCGATCCACGGCATCGTCCTCGCGGGCGCCCTGCTGATCGGGGTGACGGCGCACAACCCGGTCGGCTACGTCCTCGCGTTCATCGCCTCGGTCTTCGCCGCCGCCAACGTGGTCGGCGGCTACGTGGTGACTGGGAGAATGCTGAAGATGTTCCGCAAGAAGACGCCAGCGCCAGTCAGCCAGGGGCAGGTGAGCCAGGAAGGCCTGGAGTCACTCAACGGCCACAAGGGCCTTAGGGGCCTGGCGGGCAAGGTCGGCATAGGCAGGGCCCAGTCATGACCGGGTTCACCACCAACGTCCAGCTCATCTACGTGCTGGCGGCGGCCTGCTTCGTGATCGGCCTGCACTTGATGAACAGCCCGGCCACCGCGCGCCGCGGCAACCAGGTGTCGATCGCGGGCATGGTGATCGCCGGCGTGGCCACGCTGGTCCTGATGATCCACTACGGCACGGTCACCGCGACCGGCTGGATCGTGCTGATCGCCGGGGCGCTGATCGGCTCGGCCGTGGGCCTGTACGCCGCGCGGACGATCCAGATGACCGCGATACCGCAGCTGGTATCGATGTTCAACTCGGTCGGCGGCGGCGCCGCCGCGCTGGTGGCGATCTACGGCTACTACCAGGCCGAGCACACCGGCGGTGTGCTCGGCTCCACCACGGTGTTCACGGTGCTCGACGTGATCATCGGCTCGGTGACGTTCTCCGGGTCGATCATCGCGGCGGGCAAGTTGCAGGGCCTGATTGGCGGTCAGCCGATCATCTTCAAGGGCAGCCGCCTGCTCAACCTGCTCCTCGCCGTCGTCGCGATCGGTACGGCCGCGTATATGCTCACCACCGCCAGCCTGCCGGCGCTGCTGATCGTGGTGCTGGCGTCGCTGGGGTTCGGCGTGATGATGGTGCTGCCGATCGGCGGCGCGGACATGCCGGTCGTGATCTCGCTGCTGAACGCGTTCACCGGCACCGCGGTGGCAATGGCGGGCTTCGTCATCGGGAACTGGGCCCTGATCATCGCCGGCGCCCTGGTGGGCGCGTCCGGTGGCATCTTGACCAAGCTGATGGCCGACGCGATGAACCGGTCGCTTGTCAACATCATCGTGGGCGGGTTCGGCACCGGGGACAGTGCCGTCGCCATTGGCGGACCGGTAGATGCCCAGGTCCGCTCGATCGCGGCCGACGACGCCGCGATCCAGCTCGCCTACGCGTCCAAGGTGATCATCGTGCCCGGCTACGGCCTGGCCGCCGCCCAGGCCCAGCACGGCGTGGCCGAGCTGGGCAAGATTCTGGAGGATCGCGGCATCGAGGTCAGCTACGCGATCCACCCGGTCGCAGGCCGGATGCCCGGCCATATGAACGTCCTGCTGGCTGAGGCAAACGTGCCGTACCCGCAGCTCGTGGAGATGGACGACATCAACCCGGAGTTCGCCCGCACCGACGTGGCCCTGGTCATCGGCGCGAACGACGTGACTAACCCGGCGGCCCGCCGTCCGGGAAACGAGATCTCCGGCATGCCGATCCTGGACGTGGACCAGGCCAAGTCCATCATCGTGATCAAGCGCTCGATGGGGCACGGCTATGCCGGCCTGGAAAACGAGCTGTACTTCGATCCCAAGACCAGCATGTACTTCGCCGACGCCAAGAAGGCCATGTCCGAGCTCAGCTCCGCCGTCAAGACCCTAGTCGCCTAGCCGTCCCACCCCCCCAAGCCGCCCCCATCCCCCGCATCCCCCATCCCCCGTAGGGGGTCCGGGGGCATGGGGGATGGAATCCCCATTGGGGGCCAGGGGGCCATGGGGGAAATGGAATCCCCAGGGGGGGCATGCGGGGCCAGAGGGGCGCGGGGCCAGGGAGGCATGCGGGGCCAGGGAGGCATGGAATCCCCCCATTGGGGGGCCAGGGGGGTATGGGGGGATGGAATCCCCCCATTGGGGGGTCCGGCGGGGGATGAAATCCCCCCCGGAGCGGGGGGTTCCGGGGGGTCGTCCCCCCGGACCAGCACTGTTAAGGTTCGGAAATGACCGAACGCACCAAGATCACACTGGATGAGTCCGAGATCCCCCGGCAGTGGTACAACGTGATCCCTGACCTGCCTGCTCCGCCGCCCCCACCGCTGCACCCGGGGACGCTGCAGCCGGTCGGACCGGAGGACCTGGCGCCGTTGTTCCCGATGGAGCTGATCCGCCAGGAAGTGTCCACCGACTCCTACATCGACATCCCGGCCGACGTGCTTGACGTGTACCGGCTGTGGCGGCCCACCCCGCTGTACCGCGCGCACCGGCTGGAAAAGGCGCTGAACACCCCGGCGCACATCTACTACAAGTACGAAGGGGTGTCCCCGGCCGGGTCGCACAAGCCGAACACCGCGGTCCCGCAGGCGTTCTACAACGCCGCGGAAGGCACCAAGCGGCTCACCACCGAGACCGGCGCCGGCCAGTGGGGTAGCGCGCTGGCCTTCGCCTGCGCCCAGTACGGCATCGACTGCGAGATCTGGATGGTCCGCGCCTCCTACGACCAGAAGCCGTACCGGCGCACGATGATGGAGACCTGGGGCGCCACCGTGCACCCGAGCCCGTCCCGTGCCACCAAGGCGGGTGCGGAGTTCCTCGCCGCGGACCCCGACTCGCCGGGCAGCCTCGGCATCGCGATCAGCGAGGCCGTCGAGGCGGCCGGAGGGAGCGCCGAGACCAGGTACGCGCTGGGCAGCGTGCTCAACCATGTGCTGCTGCACCAGACGGTGATCGGTGAGGAGGCGA
This sequence comes from uncultured Actinomycetes bacterium, assembly GCA_963758795.1. Taxonomy (GTDB): domain Bacteria; phylum Actinomycetota; class Actinomycetes; order Streptosporangiales; family Streptosporangiaceae; genus Palsa-504. Next base: position 206,687 of record CAVWXG010000010.1, on the reverse strand, counting down.
TCAAGCAGTTCGCCGCGTTCGGCGAGTCGATGCCGGACCTGATCGTGGGCTGCACCGGCGGCGGCTCCAACTTCGCCGGGCTGGTGCTGCCGTTCCTGCGGGAGAAGCTGGCCGGGCGGGCCAACCCGACCTTCCGCGCGGTCGAGCCGTCGGCCAGCCCGTCGTTCACCCGGGGACGGTACGCCTACGACTTCGGCGACACGGCCGGGTTCACGCCGCTGCTGAAGATGCACACCCTCGGCCACGACTTCATCCCGGACCCGGTGCACGCCGGCGGGCTGCGCTACCACGGCATGTCGCCGCTGCTCTCGCATATGTACCACCTCGGCCTGTTCGAGGCCGTGAACAAGCCGCAGCGGGAGTGCTTCGCCGCCGCGGTGACCTTCGCCCGGGCCGAGGGGATCATCCCGGCGCCGGAACCCTCGCACGCGATCGCGGCTGTCATCGAGGAAGCCAAGCGCTGCACCGAATCCGGCGAGCCGAAGGTGCTCCTGACCGCGCTGTGCGGGCACGGGCACTTCGACATGGCCGCTTACGAGCGCTACCTGTCCGGGGAGATGACCGACTTCGAGCTGTCGCAGGAGCGCATCGACGACGCCCTCACCCGGCTGCCGGTCGTTGGCTGAGCGGGTTAGCCAGGGCCCGTTTTGGTTATAAAAAACCGCGCCGGGAACGGACGGCGGCGGCCAGGCTGTCCAGGACGGCGGCGGTGGTCTCGAAGTCCATGCACGCGTCGGTGACGCTCTGCCCGTAGGCTAGCGTGAGCGGCGGGCCTGGCTCCTGCTTGCCCGGCCGCAGGAAGCTCTCGAGCATCACGCCGGTCAGGCCGTGCTCGCCGGCGCCCACCTGCTCCGCAATGGCGGTCGCGACCAGCGGCTGGCGACGGTGGTCCTTGCCGCTGTTGCCGTGGCTCGCGTCCACCATCAAACGGCGCGGCAGCCCCGCCCCGCTGATCAGGTCCAGGGCCTTGGCGACGTGGCTGGCCTCGTAGTTCGGGCCGCCGCGGCCGCCGCGCAGGATCACGTGGGTGTCGGGGTTTCCCGCCGTCGTCACGACCGCGGCGGCGCCGTTGTGGGTGACGCCGAAGAACGTGTGGCCGGCGGCCGAGGCCCGGCAGGCGTCCACCGCCACCTGGACGTCTCCGTCGGTGCCGTTCTTGAACCCGACCGGCATCGACAGGCCGGAGGCGAGCTGGCGGTGGACCTGGCTCTCGGTGGTCCGGGCGCCGATCGCGCCCCAGGTCACCGTGTCCGCGATGTACTGCGGCGTGATCGGGTCGAGCCACTCGCAGCCCACCGGCAAGCCGAGGGCGACGACGTCACGCAGCAGCCGCCGCGCGGTCCGCAGACCGCGGTGAACATCGTGGCGGCCGTCCATGCCCGGGTCGTTGATCAGGCCCTTCCAGCCGGTCACCGTCCGCGGCTTCTCGAAGTACACCCGCATCACGATGAGCAGGTCAGAGCGGCTCTGCTTACGCACCGCCCGCAGGCGGCGCGCGTAGTCGAGCGCCGCCACCGGATCGTGCACCGAGCAGGGGCCGGTGATCACCAGCAGGCGGTCGTCGGACCCGTCGAGCACGGCCCGGACCTCGGCGCGGGTCTGTTCTACTGTCGCCATGGCCGCGTCGGTCAGTGGCAGCTCATCGAGCAGGGCGGCGGGCGAAAGCAGCGGCTCGTAGCCGACGATGCGGGTATCGGAGGTGCTGGTCTTCCCCGTGCTGGACATCAGGCCGGTCTCCTCCCGGGCGCACCGCTGCCCGGACCCGGGAGCCAGCACACCCATTAACGACAGATGAGTGTCTGTAGTCTTACTGGCTCCAGGCGGTGATTAAGCGCAGGCGAACTGCCTGGCTGTCGACCCGAACACCGGGAGCCAGGGTAAATCGCCGATACCACCGCGACACGCGAATGATGCTACACCGTTCCTGCTGAGCTAGCAGGACATGGCCCTGGCCGTCGCGAGAGCGCCCGGCGGCCTCGGCGACGAGATAGCGACATAAGGCCGCTATCGCCGCCGCAAACCGCCGCTGAGCTGAGCGGATGAAGGCACGCTGTCATGCGGGCGCACGCCAGGGAGTTCTTGGCCTGCACACACAATCCACCAAACTAGTTCTCAGACTGAACGACCACGCTAATCACACGCGCACCAGCAGCGATGCGCGGCAGTAGCGACATGGGCGACATCCGAAGTCACGCTCGGGGCCCAAGGCCGAGGCCATTCTTCGACAGCATAGGAGTCGGCAGCCTTGGGGCGCCCGTTGATCACGCCCGCCGTCGCTGGTCCGGCTGACGTCACCAGCCTCCTGACCGGAACCGCGGCGGTGGCCAGCACCTCTCAGGGCCCCGCCGCGGCGGCCGGCACTGCGCGGCGAGCGGCGTGGCGGTGGGGCCTGCTGCTCGGGTTCGGTCTGGCTGGTTCAGGCCTGGCTGCGGGTGTGGTTCAGCCGCGGGCAGGTCATGCCGCTGGCCAATCCCGACGAGTCCGCGTACCTGATCGCCGCGCGGGTCCTGGCGGGCGGGCCAGGCGTCGACTTCTCCGGCTCGACGCTGTACCAGGGCGGCTACCCGCTGCTGATCACGCCGGTTTACTGGTTCACCAGAATCCCGTCAGTGTGTACCACGCCGTTCTGGCGATCAACGCGGTGATCAGCGCCCTGGTGCTGCCGCTCGGTTACCTGGCCTGCCGCAGGCTCGGGCTTGACCGCCCGGCCGCCTACGGCGTGGCCATGATCGCGGCCCTGCTGCCCGCCGGGTTCTTCTACAGCGAGTACGCGATGACCGACGCTATCTTCCCGGTGATCACGCTGGCCTGGCTGCTGGCCGTGCACAGCTGGCTGACCGCCAGGTCGCCGCGAGCCCGGCTACGCGGCGGCCATCCGGCTCCGCCCTGCTGACCGGGTTCGCCTACGCGGTCCACTCCACGGGGCCTGGTGCATGCTGCTCGGCTTCGGCGGCCGTGGGCGTCCTGATCGGCTGGCGCCGCCCCGCGGCCCGGGGCACCGTGGTGGCCGCGGCCCTGACCGCGTCTGCTCGCCGTCGGCGCGGGGTGGGTGCTGAACCTTATGTCATCGCGAGTGCTCTACCCGGAGGGCATCCGGAGCCTGACCGGTCAGCTGCTGAGCACGTCTGACTAGCCATTACGGCGCGCTCCACGTGGCTGAGATGGCCGTCGGCCAGGGTTGGCGTCATCACCGCTCGACAGCTGGGGCCTCGCCGGGATCGGCCTGATCGCCGCCGTGGCCGCCGATCGAGCGCGGCGCGGCCTGCGCACCGACCTGAGGATCATGGCGGCGCTTTCGGTGGCGGTCACCGTGCTCATCGCCTGCATCGCGCCTGCCGCGCTGCCGTCCGACCAGTCCTCAGACCTGGGCGTCCGGGCGTTACCTGGACGGCCTGATCGTCACGTCTTCCTGGTCTGCGCGGTGTCCTGCTGCGGGCCAGCGCCTCGCGGATCCTCCGCTACGCGGCCGTCGTTATCGCGCTCACCGTCGTGGCCGCCGTCACGGTCGCGGTTTACGCGGGCACGTCCCTGTCCTCGACCGGGTTCGGGAGCGGGTTCAACTTCGCCGAGCCCGCCGTGCTGACCCAGGACTGGACCCAGGCCAGCGTCCTGGTGGCGACCCGGTGGCGCTCGGCCTGCTCTGCCTGCTGGATCGTTCTCGCGCTCGTCGTCCGCCGCTGGCGCGGCCGTCATGCTGGCGTGCGGCCTCGGGGTCCTCGGCGCTGGGCGTGGCGGCGGTGAGCCTGGTGGCCGTGGCTCAGATGACCAGCCACATCTCTCAGCCCGCGGTCTTCAGCCCAGGCGTCGTATCACGACCGAGCTGGTGAACGCGGCCGGGCTGAAGCCGGGCGAGCAGATCGCTATCTCCTCCGACGTCTCCTGGCAGCTCCGGATACCGCAGGCAGTTCTACGATCTCGTGGACGGAGCTTCAGTTCTTCGATCCGGCCAGCCAGCCGCCTGCCGGCGGGCGTCACCGTGGTCGAAACAGTGTGGCCGAACGGGCAGCCGTCCAGCGCGAGCTGGCCGCCGCCCCGCGCGGCTGGCGGATCGTCGCCTGCACGGTGCCTGCAGGGTCGCCTGCGCCGTGTGCGTGTGCCTGCGTGTGCTTGCGTGTGCTTGCGTGTGCGGCGGTCCGGTCTGGCTGGCGGCCTGGCACAATCGAGAACATCCCGGCGGGGGTGGGACGCCGCTCGCCGGGCTGACCCTGAGGGGAGACCACATGACGGCCACAGGATCGGAACGAGCTTCGGACCCGACCCCGGCGGGCCCGCGGGTAGCGGTGCTCGGCACCGGGACGATGGGCGGCGCGATGGCCCGTAACCTGCTGCGGGCCGGGCTGCGAGTCGATGCGTGGGACCGCACGCCGGAAGTCGCCGCGCCGCTGGCGCAGGCGGGCGTCACCATCCACCGCCAACCCGGCCAGGCGGTCGCGCACGCCGACGTCGTGATCACGATGCTGTCGGACGCCGCCGCGGCGACCTCGGTGGCCGTCGGCCAGGGCATGCTCCAGGCACTGGCGCCGGAGGCGATCTGGGCCCAGATGGGCACGATCGGCGTGCAGGCCACGCAGCAGCTGGCGGCCACCGCCGCGGGCGTGCGCCCCGACGTGCGGTTCGTGGACGCTCCGGTCTCCGGGACCCGCGGGCCGGCCGAAGCCGGCCAGCTGCTCATCCTCGCGTCGGGCCCCGAGCAGGCCCGGGCGACGCTAGTGCCCGTGTTCGGTGCCATCGGCAGCAAGACCATGTGGTTGGGCGCGGCCGGCGCGGGCAGCCGGCTGAAGCTGGTGCTGAACACCTGGCTGGCTTTCCTCATCGAGGGCATCGCGGAATCGGCGGCCCTGGCCGACACGCTCGGCGTGGACCACCAGGCGCTCCGCGACGCGCTGGAGGGCGGCCCGCTGGGGGCGCCTGTCGCCTTGATCAAGCTGGCCAAGATCGATGCCGGGGACGAATCCCCGGACTTCTCGTTGCGCTGGGCGACGAAGGATATCGACCTAGCCCTCGCCGAAGTGGGAGAGGGCATCCTGCCGGTGGCCGCGGCCATCGACCAGCGGTGGAATCAGCTGGTCGAGGCCGGCCTGGGGCAAGCAGATGTCAGCGCCGCCCGGCACGGGCTGGGCCAGGCCATCGCGACGAGCTGATCTCAGACCTCGAGGTCCCGGCGAGGTCGACGACTGTCGCGCAGCCTGCTTGACGGTGGGCGCAGCCGACCACCCGACCCGTCATATGCGGGTATAAGCGAATGGGAGGTTGTCTCCGCTTATAGTGGAAGATTTGCGCTTAGTGGAAAGCTTTGTGGACTCCAATACCCAAAATCATCCGCGAAGCCAAACCCATCCACGAAAACCTTGCGCTGACCAGAGAATGTGTGACATATGTGACAGGTATGACCCCTGGGACATGCGGGACCCGCAAGAAGCAGGCGAACGGCACACGCGTGCGCTCCCGCGAACGTTACGGCGCGCCCGGGTCACCGCTAACACCGGAATGCCATCACATGGGCATCTTGGAGCACTCCTTCCTCGCGGAATCGCGGGGCATGGTCGCCAGTTGTGACAACTAGCATGGGAAGGAGCAAAACCCGGGTCGGAGGGATCGGAGGCTGACCAGCGTGGCCGCTGGATGTGAACACGGCGCGGAGTGCCATGACGGGACGGAGCCTTCCATGGCGTCGGCACCCGAGGCTTCGAGGGCGTGGCTGCTGATCGAGCATCCGGGACCGTGGCCGCACGAACCGACGGAGACCGCGCTGCCCGCGCCGCTTGACGCCATGGTCAGGACGGCCGACACTCTGGGCATCCGGGTTCAGATGATCCGCAGCCCCGGACGGCGAACGGCGAACGATGTGCGCCGTGTCTTCGTCGGCTGGACCGCGGGGACCGAGCCCTGGCTCAGGTGCGGTGGGCTAGCCGCCGGATCGGCCGCGCTCACCGAGCTGGAGCTGAAAGAACTGTCGACCGGGATAGCGCCGACGTTCGGCCGGCCGACCGGGGAGCCGGTTTTCCTGGTCTGCGCGCACGCGCGGCGCAACGCCTGCTGCGCGCGCCTCGGCGCCCCGCTCGCCCAGGCGCTGGCCATGCGGCATCCCGGGCAGGTGTGGGAGACAACACATGTCGGCGGGCACCGGTTCGCCGCCAACCTGGTGATCTTGCCGCACGGCGTCTACTACGGGCCGGTTGGCGTGGCCGAGGCGACCGCGGCGATCAGCGCGTACGCCCGCGGCACGATCACGCCGGAGCGTTATCGCGGCCGGGCCGGCGCAGCCGAAGGGCACCCAGGAAGCGGAGTACGCGCAGCTGGCGCGGGCCGGCTCGCTGGAAATTGCCGCCCTGGCCTGACCGGGCCCCGCCCTGGCCTGACCGGGCCGCACCGGGCTGGCTGGATGGACGATCCCTGACGGTTAGGCGCCGAAGGTGAAGCGGGGGGCGGCTGGGGTTAGCACCGCGGCCGGAGCCGGGACGGACCAGGTTGCGGCGACCTCGGCGGCGACGGCGGTCATCAGCTCGGGCACGTCCTGGGCGGCCGAGTCGTGCAGCGCTTCGGCCACGATCAGGACCGAGGTGGTCGTGTTCTGGACCGCGGACAGGCCGCTCTGCCGGTTCGTCCAGCGCCGCGCGTGGGCTCGTCCAGCCTGGTCGGCGAAGATCACCTCACCGGCGGCCGGATGCTCGGTCTCCCCGCCAAACGTCAGGTAGTCCTCGTCGCCGACCGCGTACCTTACCTGGAGCGGCCAGGTGACGGCGGCGACGTCGAGGACGGCGACCGGGATCGCGAAGGCCAGCGAGACCGCGTTGCACAGGTCGACCAGGGGGTGCAGCCGCGGCAGGCTGCCTTCCTTGCGGAAGCGCCGCAGCAGTGATTCCGCGGCGCAGCGGTACTGGGTCGGCTTCAGCCCCATCCTCGCGAACGCACGCCGCCACGCCTGTATCTCCGGCAGTTCGCCCTCTGGTCCGGCCGCCAGCCGGGCCGCGGCGATCGCGGCGAACCGGTCGGCAGCAGGAACCGTCGAGACGTCGCTGGTGATCCCCTCGGCGTACAGGACCCCGGGAACCAGCGCGGGAAAGTCGCGCCAGATGTCACCGGAATGCTGAAAGAGCATAAGTCTCCCCTCACCGCCGCACCCCGCAGGCCCAGGGCCAGGCCGACCGCAACCACGGCGATACCCGCCCAGACCAGCGGACTGGGCGCCGGGCCGCCGAGCAGGAGCCCGGTTAGCGCCGCGGCCACCGGCGCCACACCCGTGAGCAGCCCGGCTTTGCTGGCGCCGAGCCGCCTGACGCTGGAATACCACAGGACGAAGGCCGCCGCCGTGACCGCGAGGCAAAGGTAGCCGACGGCGATCCAGTCGGCCCGGGTCAGCTGGGCGGCCGCGGCTGGCCCTTCCCGCGTCAGCCCGAGGACGGCGAAGATGACCGCGGCGATCCAGGTGGCGTGCACCGAGACCCCCCACGGGCCATGCCGGGTCAGGACCGGTATGGCGAGCAGGGTGAATCCGGCCTCGCAACCGAAAACCACGACGGCCCAGACGATGCCGAGGGCATCGGTGCGGCCCACCCCCTGGACCAGGGCGGCGCCGCCGGTGACCACCAGGGCGGCGGCCACCAGGTACGGGCTCGGACGGGAGCCTTCGAGCAGCGGTCCGATCACGGCCAGCAGCGAGGGAACGCTGGCCACCGCCACGCCGAGCACGGCGGGTTCGGCGCGGGTGGACCCCTTCACCAGCGCGATGTTGAACACGACCAGGCCGGTCGCCGCGATACCGGAGAGCCAGAGCCACTCGGCGTCGCGCGGCAGGCTCAGCCGCCGGCCTGTTACGCGCGCGAGTAGGACGAGAATCACGCACGCCAGGGCATAACGCACTGCCTCGGCGGTGAAGACTGGCGCCCGCACGAGGACCGAGGAAACCGCGACGCTACCGCCCACGCAGACCATGGCCGAGGCTCCCGCCGCTACCCCGGTCACCCTCCCCCGCCGCGAGGCAGGCGGAACGGTCACTTCGGTGAGCGGTCCGGAAGCGGGAGCGACGGGAGCGTTACGTGCGGGACCCGGGGCGGGTCCGGGAGCGTCGGCGGTGACGGCGGGAGCGTGAGGAGCTGGCACGACGCTAAACTACGGGCCTCATGGTCCGATTAACAGGGCCAAGAGAGCGGCTTTATAGTGGACCAATGATCGGGACGGGCGGCCAGGATCGTGGACGCTAGGATCGGCGGCGCGGATTTCCTGCAGCTGAGTCCGGCGTCGGCGCCCGTACGGGGGCTGACGCGCTGGCTGGCCGACGCCGTCCGGGCCGCCATCATCGACGGGCGGCTGCAGGCGGGAGCGCCCTTGCCCCCCACCCGCGTCCTGGCCGATGACCTGGGGATCTCGCGGGGCGTGATCGTCGAGGCCTATCAGCGGCTCGCCGACGAGGGGCTGGTCAACGCGCGGCGTCGGGCCGGGACGCGGGTCCTTGGCCTACGGCCGGCGAACCCGGGGCGGACGGGTGCGGACGGATCCCGGGGACGGGCGGCGGAGGCCTTTGGGGACGGGCCTGGGGGACCGGCGGCGGAGGCCTCGGGAGACGGGCCTGGGGGACGGACGGATCCGGGGCGGCTTCCGATGCGCTGGCGGGGGCGCGCGGAGATCGACCTCTCCCCCGGCGTGCCTGACCTTTCCGGGTTTCCCCGCGCGGCCTGGCTGCGCGCCGAACGGGCGGTCCTCGAACGAGCGAGCGTGGCCGACCTTGGCTACGGCGATCCGAGGGGCAGCGAGTGGCTCCGGGCGGAGCTGGCCGACTGGCTGGCGCGCACCCGCGGCCTGCGGGCGGAGCCCGACGACATCATCATCGTCACCGGGGTGGCCCAGGCCCTCGCCCTGCTCGCCCAGGGGCTGCGACGCAACGGCGGGGCGAACGCTGGGATCGCGGTCGAAGACCCGGGCTCCCGCGGGTCCCGCGACGAGCTCGCCTACTGGGGTCTACGCCCGGTGCCGATCCCGGTGGACTCCCGCGGGCTGATCGTGGACCAGCTGGCGGGCACTGACGTGCGGGCGGTGCTGCTCACCCCGGCTCACCAGTTTCCGACCGGAGTCGTGCTGGTCCCCGGGCGCCGCCGGGACCTGCTTGACTGGTCAGCCGCAGCGAAGGCCCTGGTCATCGAGGACGACTACGACGCGGAGTACCGCTACGACCGGACGCCGGTGCCTGCGCTGCAGGCCTCGGCGCCCGGCCAGGTCGCCTACGCGGGCAGCACCTCAAAGACGCTGGCGCCCGGCATGCGGCTGGGCTGGCTGATACCGCCGGCCCGGCTGCGGGCCGACCTGGTCGAGGCCAAGCACGCCAGCGACCTGGGCAGCCCCGCACTGCCTCAGCTAGTGCTCGCGCACCTGATCGCGAGCGGCGAACTCGAGCGGCACATCCGGGGAGTCCGCAAACGGCAGCGGAGCCGGCGTGACGCCCTGCTCCGGGCCCTGCGCGAGCATCTGCCGGAGGCGCGCGTGCAGGGTATCGCCGCCGGGCTTCACCTGCTCATCACGCTCCCCGAGCGGACCGGGGCAGCCGACGACACCGAACTCGCCGAGCGGGTTTCCTGCGCCGGGGTGCTCGTGCACCCGTTGTCCTGGCACCGGCAGCGGCCAGGGCCGCCAGGGTTCGTGCTCGGCTACGCCGCGCACACGCCCGACCAGCTGCGAGAGGCCGCCCGGCGCATCGCGCTCGTCCTCGCGGCTGCCCAGACCTAGCTCGCCGCCTTGTTCGCCGCCTTGGCCTGCTTGGCGTGGGCGCGGCGATGGCGCCGGGCCACCGTTCGCAGCTGGCTGATGCGCGCCGCCCCGGCCAGCACGACCAGGAGCACTCCGCCGACAGCCGCCAGCAGCAGTGCCACGCCGAGCGGGAGATGACCGTGCGCGCCCATGTACGACACATCGACCGTCCTGCTGTTCTGCAAGATGAAGATCAGCAGGAGCAGCAGGAGGACGGCGAAGAAGCCCACAGCGACCCAGAGCCCGCTGGTCCGGGTGTGCTTGATCTTGAGCGAGGGGGCCGCGGCGTCCGAGGGAGCGGCCTGCGCAGGGACGGGCGGGGCGGCCTCAGCGGCCTCAGCGGCCTCAGCGGGCGGGGCGGTGACCGGTGCTGGCGGCTCCACCCGCGCGCCCGGAACCCCGGCGTCTGGGACGCCGGCGTCTGGGACGCCGGCGTCTGGCATCTCGCCGGTGGGCCGGGGCGCGTCATCGCCTATCGCGGGGCGCGGCAAGGGGGCGGACGTCGGTGTCGGTGTCGGTATCGGCTGTTCCGTGCTCATATGACAACCCCCGTATAAATGGCTTGGAGTAAGCCCACCCCTACTGCCCGGCCACGGAGAGGTTATACATGAGGTATGTCACGGTCAACGACCACAGACCTCGGCCGAGTCGGTTGCTCGTGCTATCCGCCCAGGTAGGCGACGACGCACCGGTTGTCGTGTCGGGACGCCAGCACGCCGCCCGCCGGACCCCGCCCGCGGCCTCAGGTCGGCTTGGGGCTGGCGGGCTTGGGGCTGGCGGGCTTGGGGCTGGCGGGCTTGGGGCTGGCGGGCTTGGAGGGTAGCGGGGGCAGGAACCAGGGCCGTTCCGCCTAAAAGATCTTGATCTTTGCCTGGGAGCGGTGGGGCTATCGGTGAGTTAGGTGTCCGCGTTTCGTGCTGCTAGGACTGGTCCAGATGCGGGACGACATTCGCTCAAAGTAATTTGAGGATTACTTTTTGTTATTGTGCGCATAAACAGAAGATGGATAACAGCTCGGCTAGCTGGGAAAACGTGCGCAGGAGAGGCGTGGTGACGCTGACCGTGGTGGCGGTCGCGGTGGCCGCACTGATCCCGGCGGGGACCGCGGCCGCAGCGACGTCCCGCCCTGGCCTCTCCGGGCTCGCGGCGATCCCGGCACCGTACCTGACCTGGTACGCCGAGGCGGCGCGGACTTGTCACGGGCTTTCCTGGGAGGTACTCGCCGGGATCGGCACGATGGAATCGGGCAACGGAAGGTCCAAGGCACGCGGCGTCCACTACAGCAAGAACCCCAAAGGCGCCGAAGGCCCCATGCAATTCGAGCCGGCCACGTTCGCCGAGTACGCCGTGCAGGCCGACCGGTCACGCGGGCTCAGCCCGTACGACCCGCAGGACGCCATCTTCTCCGCGGCCCGGATGCTGTGCTCCGACGGCGGCGGCTCAGCCCGAGGGCTCAAGGGCGCGATCTTCGCCTACAACCACGCGTGGTGGTACGTCCGGGACGTGCTGGCCATCGCGGCCAGGTACACGGCGGCCGCGGCGGTTGCGGGCCGTCACCGGCCGCGCCCGGCCCGGCCCCGGCACCGCGCGAGCGGGCACCGCGCGAGCCAGCACCGCGCGAGCCAGCACCGCGCGAGCCATCCGCGGCCAGCGCATCAGCGACGTGCGGGTCATCCGCGGCGCGGGTAAGGTCGGCTTTATGGCACTCTCATCACGCAAGGTGCTCCTGCTGGCCGCCGACGACTTCGAGGACATGGAGCTGCTGTACCCGCTGCACCGGCTCATCGAGGAAGACGTCGCGGTGACCGTAGCCGGCCTGGACGACCACCCGGTGAAGGGCAAGAAGGGCTACGGGCCGTTGCCGGTCGACACCACCGTCGATCACGTCAGCGCGGATGAATTCGACGCGCTGGTCATTCCGGGCGGTTACGCGCCCGACAAGCTGCGGCGTTCGGAAACCGTCCTGGACCTGGTCCGGACGTTCGACGAGACGAACAAGCCGATCGCGTTCATCTGCCACGCGGGCTGGGTGCCGATCTCGGCCAAGATCCTCAAGGGCCGCCGCGCCACCAGCGTGGGCGCGATCCGCGACGACATGGTCAATGCGGGGACCGACTGGGTGGACGAGGCCACCGTGGTGGACGGCAACCTCATCTCCGCCCGGACTCCGGCCGACCTCGGTCCCTGGATGAAGGCGCTGCTGAGCGCTCTCGAGAACTAGGCCGGGGGTTGAACGAGCACGCTGCACGAACGAGCACCTTCGCGCGGCCAGGCTACTGGACGCGCAGGCCAAGGCCGCGGAGTTGTTCGCCGCCATCGAGACGCGCGGGATCATCACGCCGGGCGTCCGCGAGGTCGAGGCGAGCAACGAGATCAGGGACCTGGCGGCCGGGATGTTCGGCGTGGACAGGCACTGGCATAAGCGGATCGTCCGAGCCGGGCCGAACACCCTGCAGCCGTACCGAGAGAACCCGCCGGACCGGGTGATCGCCGACGACGACATCGTCTTCTGCGACTTCGGCCCGATCTTCGAGCAGTGGGAGGCCGATTTCGGCCGGACCTTCGTCCTCGGCCACGACCCGGTCAAGCTCCGGCTGCGCGACGACCTGCCGGTCATCTTCGACGCCGGGCGGCGGTTTTTCGATTCGCGTCCGGACGTCACCGGCGAGCAACTGTACGCCCACATGGTGGGACTGGCATCCGAAGCCGGGTGGGAGTTCGGCGGGTCGATCGCGGGGCACCTGGTGGGCGAGTTCCCGCACGCGAAGATCGACGGCGCCGAGATCGAGTCCTACATCGCTCCCGGCAGCGACCAGCCGATGCGCAGGCACGACCGCAACGGCCAGGTCTGCCACTGGATCCTCGAGGTCCACCTGACCGACTCTGGTCGCCACTTCGGCGGCTTCTTCGAGGAACTCCTCGACCTTAGGCCTGGTCCTAATGGGTGTAAGTCCTGATGGGTGTAAATCCTGATGGGGGTGAGGGCCGCGGCCAGCGCGGTGACGGCCGCGTCGATGGCCACCCGGGCGGTCAGCGCATGGGTGTGGGCCCGGTCAGGTTGCCCCAGGGCGATGCAGTCGAAGGCGACCTGAGCGTCGTGCTCGGCGGCCCGAAGTTCGCGCGCCGCTTCCTGCAGCGTCGGACTGCTGCTTTCCGGTTCGTCTAGTGTCTGACTGATGGCCTCGGTATCTGGCTCAAGCATTTTCGCTTTTCCCTCCCGGTGTTATCGCTATCTAGCTGGGAAAATGAATCTCTACCCAGGTCGGCCCTGGTCATGCCCGCTCGGAACACGGGGCGTGCGGTAGGTTCGGGCGAGGCCTATGTGGCCTTGACCTGAGGCGATGTCGGGAGTAGGGGCTATGTGCCGATTGTTCGGGTTGACGGCGGGTGCCGTCCGGGTCCGGGCGACGTTCTGGCTCCTTGACGCTCCTGATTCGCTGCAGGTGCAGAGCCACCGCAACACCGATGGCGCGGGGATCGGCTTCTTCGACCCGGCAGGCGAACCGGTGCTGGATAAGCAGCCGGAAGCGGCGTTCGGTGACGAGGAATTCACGCACGAGGCCCGGCAGGCCACCTCCTCGGCCTTTGTGGCGCATGTCCGGTTCGCGACGGCGGGCGGGCGGACGGTGCAGAACACCCACCCGTTTTCGATGGCCGGCCGGATCATGGCGCACAACGGCGGGTTCGGTGAGCTGGCGCAGCTCGATGCGAAGCTCGGCTCCTATCGCGACCTCGTCCTCGGTGACACCGATTCCGAACGGTACTTCGCGCTGATCACGCAGCAGACCGACGCGCACGGCGGCGACGTCGGGGCCGGAATTGCGGAGGCGGCCAGCTGGATCGCCGCGCACCTGCCGGTCTCCTCGCTGAACACCATCGTGGCGGCGCCGGGCGAGCTGTGGGCGCTGCGTTATCCGGGCGCCCACGCCCTGCATATCCTGGAGCGCCCGGCCGGGCGTTCCGCAGGGGCTGCTGCCGAGGGCATGCACGTGCGCAGCTCGATTTCCTCGGTGCACGCGCCCGCGCTAGATGACGTCGCCTCCGTGGTCGTCGCGTCCGAGCGGCTGGATGGGGAGAGCGGCTGGCGCATGCTCGCGGAGGGTGAGCTGGTGCACCTTCGGCCCGATCTCAGCGTCCAGTCCCAGATCGTGATCACGCAGCCGCCGGCGCACCTGGTGCCGCTCCCAGCCGGCAACCCGAACATCGATACCTGAGTCCGCTCCTTCCTCCCTTTTTTTTCTTTCTTTTTTTCTTTTTTTTTTTTTTTTTTTTTTTTTTTTTTTTTTTTTTTTTTTTTTTTTTTTTTTTTTTTTTTTTTTTTTTTTTTTTTTTTTCTTTTTTTCTTTTTCTTTTTTTTCTTTATTTTTTTTTTTTTTTTTTTCTTTTTTACGCTGCGCCTTGTAGCTAGTGGGTCAGATCTGCACTAATTGGTAGGCGCATATCGGATAACTTAGTAGGTTCAGGATGACTTTCTAAGTGGCAGCTTACTTCTTAGAGGTAACAGTGTCAACAGTGTCACGTTCTCGTTGACGGTTAACAATGCTACGCACAGAGGAACGGGACTGATACTCTACATTAACGAATAACGATCCACCCTAGTGTGAGACAGCGCTAGCACTAGAAGCGCTTGCATCATCAGTTTCCATCACCCCCATTTTAAACCTTTCATCTCTCTTTTAAACGTACACAACCCCACCACCTCCCCCGGGCTCCGCGTGGGGCCGGAAATGGAAAATGCCAGGTCAGCGACCTGGCATTTTCGTGGTAGCCCCGACCGGATTCGAACCGGCGTTACCGCCTTGAGAGGGCGGCGTCCTAGGCCTCTAGACGACGGGGCCGTGCATTCCCGACAGGAACGAACTGTCCCGTTGGGCCGAGATTCTGGCATGGCCAGCGGCGTACAGACTACCGCCTCGCAACCCTTGTGGCGAACCGGCGGTCACGCCCGGGGGCCCAGCGCGGCGACCAGGTTGACCGCGGCCGGCGGGGGGGGGGGAAGGGGGCCGGGGGGGGGCCGGGGGAGGGGCAGGGGCCGGGCCGCGTGGGGGAGGGGGGGGGGGGGGGAGGGGGGCGCTCGGCGGGAGGCGGCCCGGGGGCGGGGCTAAGATCCGCAGAGCTCATCGGGAGTCCGCGGCACCGAGGCATGCTCCGAGCGGCTCGTACCGCCGTTCAGGCAGGCCTTGATCAGCATCCGAACCTCTGACATGAACAAGCGCGAACGTGGGTCACGTCCGCGCTGTCAACTTAACTGCTGGGGTACCAGGACTCGAACCTAGACTAACAGGGCCAGAACCTGTCGGGCTGCCAATTACCCCATACCCCAATGGCATTCGGACCCGGTGGCCGGGCGCGCCCACGCAGTCTAGCGGACGCCAGGCGCGTCAGCCAATACGAAACCGTCAAAGCCGCGGCGACGTAGCAAACGCGAGGGCAGCGGGGCGCGGTCATAGCGGGTCGATGACGGTCAGGCCGCCTTCGCGGTCGAGACGGAGCCAGCGGGTGATCCCGGCCGAGCGCAGGAACGGCACGTCGTGGCTGGCGACCAGGATCGCGCCGAGGTAGTTGTCGAGCGCCTGGGAAAGCTGACGGACGGACGCTAGGTCCAGGTTGTTGGTCGGCTCGTCGAGCAGGAGCAGCTGGGGCGCGGGCTGCGTGAGGAGCAGGGCCGCGAGGACGGCCCGGAACCGCTCGCCGCCTGACAGCGTTCCGGTCCGCCGATCGGGTCGCTCACCGCGAAACAGGAACCGGGCTCTCGCCCAGTCCTCTACGACCCGTTTCGTTGCTGCCCGCACGTTGTCTACACGTTCAGTGAGTCATTGAGGGTGTCGAGCCTCTGCGCAGGTAGCCACGACCGCTCCTCGCCGGATATTGGCCGGCACTCGTCGCGTCCGCGATGGCCTGGAGCAGGGTGCTTACCCGCGCCGTTCGGGCCGGTGAGGGCGATCCGCTCCGGGCCGCGGACTATGGCTCCGCGGACGCCGGGCACCGGGACCTGGGGAGGTGCCGCGGTCTTGGGAGGTGCCGCGGGGTGCCAGCGAGCGCCGGCCAGCCGCTCACGTCAGCACGTCCGCCCGACGGAACGGCCGTGGAGGCAGCTCGACCCGGATCTCCGCGTCGTCCCGGGCGGCTTGCCTGGCCTCCTCCAGACGGCTACGGGCTGCCGCCAGGCGCTCGGTGCGCAGTTCGCGCGACCGGCCCGCGGACTCCTCGCACGCTTCTGCGAGCATCGGCGACGGCCCTGGGCAGGCTGCGTGAGGCGGCGACCTTCCGGCCCTGTCGGTCTCGGGTAGCCTGCTTGACCTGAGCGTCGATGAGGTCCCGCCGTTGCCGCGGACCTCGGCGCCTGCCGAGGCGGCCGCGCGCTGCGCCGACTCTCGCTCGACCGCCATGAGCTCGTAGGCCGCCAGGTTGCCACCGTACATCCGGACTTTGCCGCCGGACAGGTCGGCGATCTGATCGACCAGTCCGAGCAGTTCGCGGTCGTGGCTGACGATCATCATCACCCCGGTCCAGCCCGCGACCGCTTCGTACAACCGCCGGCGCGCGTCCAGATCGAGGTTGTTGGTCGGCTCGTCCAGCAGCAGGGTGCCGGGCCGCCGCAGGAACAGCGCGGCCAGCGCGACACCGATAGTCTCCCCGCCGGACAGCCGCTCGACCCGGTCTCCAGGCCGAGGCCGGCCAGGCCCAGCCGGTCCAGCCAGGCGCGGGCTCGTTCCTCGACGTCCCAGTCATCCCCGACCGCCGCGAACGCGTTCACCACGGTCTCGCCCGCCAACGCGTCCCCCCCTCCGTCTCGATGGCGTGCAGCGCGTCTCGCGCAGCGGTGATGCCGAGCAGGTCCGACACGGTGCGGCGAAGGCCAAGGTTGATGGCCTGCGGCAGGTATCCGACGTCGGTGTTCGTGCGTACGGAGCCCGAGGCAGAGCTCAGGTCACCGGCGATCAGCTTGAGCAGGTCGACTTACCCGAGCCGTTGACCCCGATCAGCCCGGTCCGGCCGGCGCCGATGTAAGGGTCAGCCGGACAGCACACAGTTGCCGTCTGGCCAGCTGAAACTGAGATCTTTACAGACTATGTCTGCGCTCATGGGGCGGCTCCAGCACGTAGGAAGGAACTTCCGTTACGTGGGGCGACACCACGCCGCGAGAGCTGAGCCCAAGGTCGTGCGCACAGCGAACAGACCTAAGCGCGGTATCGCTGACCTCAGAACTTCAACGCCACTCTCCCGACGACGACAGCTGTAACGTCTGCATAGTAGCTCCGCTCAAGCCCAGGGAAAGCTAATTTCCGCGCTGCGCGGAGCGGCTGCGGTCGCCGACTGGTGGCTGGGGTCAGCGGGCGACAGTCGGCGGGCTACAGTCGGCGGGGTCGGGGGGTCGGCGGGGTCGGCGGGGTCGGGCCGACGGTGGCGAGGAACAGGTGCGCCTGGCCGGTACAGCTGACCGCGCCGTCGGCGGCGGAGACGAAGCACGAGCCGCCCCGGCCGATCTCGGCCCGCTGGCCCGACTCGCTCCGCAGCACCGCGGAATTCTCCGTGCACAGCACGATTCGGGGGCCATCGCCGGGCAGGGGCATGGTGTTGCCGACGAGATCAACCAGGTACAGGCGGAACTCCGGGGCTGGAGTGTCGAACCAGGCGATCCCGTCCGCCAGCGGGTGGGGGGCCAGGATCGGCACCTCGACGGACGGGTCGAGCAGCGTCAGCAGCTCCGGCACGTTCAGGTGCTTGCCGGTCAGGCCGGCCCGGACCACGTTGTCGGAGTTGGCGAGCAGCTCGATCCCGGTGCCCTTCAGGTAGGCGTGCAAGCCACCGGCCGCCATGAACATGGCCTGGCCCGGTTCGAGCACGGCGTGCCGCAGCAGCAGCGAAGCGACCACCCCGAGATCGCCGGGATGATCCGCGGCGATGCGCACGGCCGCAGCGGCCGCGCCGGAGTACGGGCCGCCGCTCGCCGCCAGCCGCGCGCAGGCGGCCACCACGTCGCCGACGAGCGGCGCGGCGGAGTGCGGCCAGGTCAGGATCGTTCCGAGCACGTCGGCCAGGACCCGCGGGGACGCGGCCACTTCCAGCTGGACTGTCAGCGGGGCGAGCTGGCCGACTTCCAGGGTGCGCAGGAACTGCGCCGCGTCGGCCGGGGAGCGCAGGCCGGCCAGCACTTCGAACGGGGTTAGCGCGTAGAGCAGCTCAGGCTTGGGCCAGTCGTCGGTGTAGGTCCTGGCCGGGTCATCCGGGGCCAGGCCGCGCTCGTTCTCGGCGCGGAAGCCCGCTTCGGCCTGGGTCCGGGACGGGTGCACCTGAATCGACAGGGCGTGGGCGGCGGACAGCACCTTCAGCAGGAACGGCAGCCGGGGACCGAACCGCGCCACGCAGCCGCATCCGAGCTCACGATCCGGGTCGGCCGCGATGACGTCGTCCAACGTCGTCCGCCGCCCTCCGGCGTCGATGCCGTCCCGGTCGATGCCGTCCCGGTCGACGCCGGAGGGCGCGGCCGGATGAGCGCCCATCCACAGCTCGGCCTCCGGGCCCGGCGCCGGGACGGGGCGGCCCGTCAGTTCCGCGATCGCGTCTACCGAACCCCACGCGTACGGTCGCACCACCGGCCGAAGAACATCCATCCGGGCATGCTAGTCGGCCGGGTACTCGACCATGGCCACGACCCGGGTGGCCATGAACCGTGCGGTCCGGACCGGGGTCCCGGTCCGGGTCACCTCGCTGACCTCGACCACGCCGCGGCGGTTGGTGATCTCGACCCGCCGCCCGGCCTTGGTCGCGGTCACCTCATATGCCCGGGTCCCGTCGCCGGAGTCGATCACAATCTCGACCCGGTCCCCCTTCACGGCGCAGGCCGCCTCAGTAGGACGGCAGCGACGGGTCGACCTGGCTCACCCAGGCCAGCACGCCCCCGCCGACGTGCACGGCGTCGGAGAAGCCCGCGTTCTTGACCACCGCCAGCGCCTCGGCGCTGCGCGCGCCGCTCTTGCAGTGCAGCACGATCCTCTTGTCCTGCGGCAGCTTCTCCAGCGCGTTGCCGTTCAGGAACTCGCCCTTCGGGATCAGCGTAGCGCCGGGGATGGAGACGATCTCGTACTCGTTCGGCTCGCGCACGTCGACGAGGAAGATGTTGTCGCCCGCGTCGAGCATGGCCGCGAGGTCCTTGGCGCTGATCGTCGAGCCCTGGGCCGCCTCGGCGGCTTCTTCGGAGACCGCGCCGCAGAACGCCTCGTAGTCGATCAGCTCGGTGATCGTCGGGTTCTTGCCGCAGACCGGGCACTCCGGGTCCTTGCGCACCCGGACCGTGTGGTAGTTCATCTCCAGCGCGTCGTAGATCATCAGCCGGCCGGCCAGCGGCTCGCCGATCCCGGCGATGACCTTGATCGCCTCGTTCACCTGGATCGACCCGATCGAGGCGCAGAGCACGCCGAGCACGCCGCCCTCGGCGCAGGACGGCACCATCCCTGGCGGCGGCGGCTCGGGGTACAAGCAGCGGTAGCACGGCCCGTACTCGGCCCAGAACACGCTGGCCTGCCCGTCGAACCGGTAGATCGAACCCCACACGTACGGCTTGCCCAGCAGCACGCACGCGTCGTTGACCAGGTAGCGGGTGGCGAAGTTGTCGGTGCCGTCCACGATCAGGTCGTAGCCGGCGAAGATCTCCATGGCGTTGTCTGAGTCGAGGTGGACGTCGTGCACCACCACGTTGACGAGCGGGTTGATCTCCCTGATGCTGTCCCGCGCCGACTCGGCCTTCGGGCGCCCCACGTCGGACTGCCCGTGGATGATCTGGCGCTGCAGGTTCGATTCGTCCACCACGTCGAAGTCGACGATGCCGAGCGTGCCGACGCCGGCCGCGGCCAGGTAGAGCAGCGCGGGCGAGCCGAGCCCGCCGGCCCCGACGCACAGCACCCTGGCGTTCTTCAGCCTCTTCTGCCCGGTCATCCCGACGTCCGGGATGATCAGGTGACGCGAGTAGCGCCTGACCTCATCGACGGTCAGCTCGTCAGCGGGTTCGACCAACGGGGGCAGCGACACAGTCCACTCCAAAGATCTTTATTTTCCGAACGATCCGGGTTTTTGCCATTCCCGGCACGTGCCACGGTCAACCGGCGGGAGCGAGCGGGAATTCCCGCGCCCGGCCCGCTTCAGGGGCCTGAGCCTGCCCGGTCTGCCCGGTCTGGCCGGACGGGTTCGCGGCGGCGAGCAGTACGCCGATTTCGGCCGCCACCAGGTGCGGGTGCTCCATGTGCGCGACGTGACCGGTGTTCGGCATCACCACGATCCGGGCGTTTTGGAAGGCGTGCGCGGCCCGGCCCGCCATCCGCGCGTCGACCAGCCGGTCGTCGTGGCCGTAGATGACCAGGGTCGGCGCGGTTATCAGGGCCGCGTCCCGCCAGGCCGGCCGACCGCCACCGCGGAGCGTCTCGGTGGTGAGGGTCCGGATGCTGCCGACCAGTGCGGCGGCGGGGTAATCCAGGGCGTCACGGCGGTGCAGCTCGGTGACTTCGGCGGCGAGCCTGGCCGGGGAAAATCGCCGGGGGTCGCTGTAACAGTTGGCGATGACGTCCGCGACGCGACGTTCTGGCGGGAGGCGCTGGACCTGGCGGAGCAGCCGGGCGCCGACGCCTGGCATGCTCATCAGCGGGAAGCGGAGCAGGTCAAGGCGGAGCCGGGCATCGGGCAGGGCCGGGGAGATCAGGGTCAGCGTGCGGATCAGGTCCGGACGGGTCGCCGTGACCTTCACGCACACCGCACCGCCGAGCGAGTTGCCGAGCAGGTGGACCGGACCACGGCCGTTCCGTTCGATCAGCGCGATGACCGTCTGGGCCAGGGCGGCGATCGAGTAGCGGCCGTCCGGGCGGGGCGGGGACTCACCGAAGCCAGACAGGTCAAGCGCATCGGCGGCCAGCCGGGGGCGGAGCAGGTCCATCAGGTCGGTCCAGTTTCGCGACGAGCCCTCCAGCCCGTGCACACACAGGGCCGGCTCGCGGAGGGCCGGCTCGCGGAGGGCCGGCTCGCGGAGGGCCGGCTCGCGGAGGGCCGGCTCGACCTCGGGGGCCTGGTCGGGCACGCTGCGGACGTAGACCTGGTAGTCGCCGAGCGAGACTAGCTTCCCCGGCCAGTGCGGGATGGGCTCTGGCTGTATTGCACCGCTCGCCTCCGGGCCCCCGCTCACCTCCCCATCCCCTTCACGGGCGCCCCCTTGGCTCGCTCGCGGGCTTGGTCATGCGCTGGCCTTGCGCGGCCCGGTTTTGGCACGGGTGCGGGTCTTGGGAGCTTTGGTGTCGTCGTCGGTGTCCTTGGCGGCGGCCTTGGCCGTCTTGGTGGCGGGCTTGGCGCGGGTCGCAGGCTTGGCCTCGATGGCGGGCTGGCCGCGCTGGTCCTTCAGGGCGGCAACGCTGGCGCGCAGGATCTCGGTCAGGTCGGCAGGCTGCTTCCTGGGCTCCGGGGCTTCGATCCCCGCGGGGCGGACCACGTCGTTGCCCTCGACCTTGGCCTGGACGACGGCTTCGAGCGCCTCGCGGTAGGTGTCGTGGTACTGCTCGGGGTCGAAGTCTTCCGTCATCGTCTCGATCAGCGACGCGGCCATCTTCAGCTCCTGCGACCGGACCTCGATGTCCTCGTCGAGGAACGCGAAGTCAGGCTTGCGCACCTCATCGGGCCACAGCAGGGTCTCCAGGGTGATGACCCCCTCCCTGACCCGCAGCGCGGCCAGCGTCTCGCGCTGACGCAGCGCGACCTTGGCCACGGCCACCTTGCCCGACTTCTCCAGCGCGTCGCGGAACAGCACGTAGGCCCGGGCACCGGCCGGCTCGGGTTCTGTGTAGTAGCTCTTGGCCGCGAGAATCGGCTCTACCTGGGCACTCGGCGCGAAGTGCAGCACCTCGATCCGGTGGGCGGTCACCAGCGGGAGCTCGGCGAGATCCTCGTCAGTCAGCACCACCATGTCGCCGGTAGGCAGCTCGTAGCCCTTGGCGATGTCGGAGTACGGGACTTCCTCCCCGTCCAGCGTGCACACCCGGCGGAACTGGATCCTGGCCCCGTCTTGGCGGTGCACCTGCCGGAACGTGATGTCACGCTGCTCTGTCGCCGCGTAGAGCTTGACCGGGATCACGACCAGCCCGAACGAGATCGCACCGGTCCATATGCTGCGCATGGTCTTCACCTACCCCGGTTGGCATGACACTGATACCTGCAGTCCCGCCCAAATTCAGCGCTGCCCTTATTCTCGTAATCGACAATATATTCGATCAGGCGTGGGACTACCATAGGTCAATTTAGCCCAACTCTACTAGCGAGCTTAGCCGCGGCTGAGATGATGGAGGGTGCCCGGAGGCCGCCGGTCACACCTGGTTAAGGCCGGGCAACGGGTCGAAGTTCGAGGGGGCTTCAGATGGGCGCTTTCGATGTGGTGGTGCTCGGCGCTGGCACCGCGGGCGTGCACGTCGCCACCGAAGCCGCCGACGGCGGCAAGTCCGTGGCGATCGTGGAGGCAGGGCTGATCGGGGGCGAGTCCCCCTACCTGGCGTGCCTTCCGTCCAACTCACTGCTGCTTTCGGCCGCCCGGGGACAGACATGGGAAGACGCGGTCGCCCGTCGCAACCAGGTGACCAGCGGCCTGGACGATTCCGCCCCGGCGCGGCGGCTAGCCGACACAGGCGTGACGGTGATCCGCGGGACCGGCCGGATCGCCAGGCCGGGGACGGTGGAGGTCACGCTGGCTCCTGGCCACGCTCCGGGTGACCAAGGCCAGGACCCGGCCGGCCAGGACCCGGGCGGCCAGGACGGTCAGGGCCCCGGCGGCCACGGCGGCCGGGGACAGGGCGGCAAGGGCGGTCGGGGACGGGGCGGCCACGGCGGCCGGGGACAGGGCGGCAAGGGCGGCCGGGGTGAGGGCTCCGTGACGCTGACCTACGCGGACCTGGTCATCGCGACGGGATGCGAGCCGGTCGCGCCGCCGATCGAGGGCCTAGCCGATATCCCGGCCTGGACCACTGCGGAGAGCCTGTGCTCGCCCGACCTGCCGCGCCGCCTCATCGTGCTCGGCGGCGGGGCCGCCGGATGCGAACTCACCCAGATCTACGCCGCCTTCGGTTCCCAGGTCACGCTGGTGGAAGCCGAGCCCGCGCTGCTGCCATCCGAACCTGCCTTCGCCGGGGAGATCCTGGCCGCGGCCCTGCGGCGGGCCGGCGCCGAGATCTGCCTCGGCGCTGCGGCCACCAAGGCCGAACGCACCAATGACGGCCTGACCCTCGCCTTGGCCGACGGCACGCGGATTGACGCGGACCGGCTGCTGCTCGCCTCGGGCCGGCGTCCCAGGCTCAGCGGCCTCGGCCTGGACGCGCTCGGCATCAACCTCACCCCGGGCATGGCCCTGCCCACCACTACCACCTGCCGGGTGACCGGCACCAGCGACCTACCAGACGGATCCGGCCGGGTGTGGGCGGCCGGAGACGTCACCGGCATCACGCACACCCACGCCAGCCATTATCAGGCCCGGGTGGTCGCCGCCAATATCATGGGCCAGCACCGCGAAGCCGATTACAGCGCCATCCCGCGCTGCGTCTTCACCACGCCGTCGGTCTTCGCGGTCGGGATCGTGCCCCAGGCTCACGACGGGCTGACGACGGTACGAGCCGACGTGGGCGACACGGTTCGGGCCTACCTGAACGCCGATGACGTCGGCGCGGTGGAACTCTACGCCGAGGACGGAGTGCTGGTCGGCGCGGTCGCGGTGGGGCCGGACGCGTCCACCTGGATGGGCGAGGTTACCCTCGCCATCAGGGCCAAGGTTCCGGCGACGGTCCTCGCCGATGTGGTGCATGCCTTTCCCACTTACGGGGAGGCACTGGAAACAGCACTCCGAGAGCTGGCGGGGACCAGGGACATCCCGGTGGCGGCCAATCAGGAGGAAAAGGGGTCTGGACAGGTGAGCGAGTTGGACATGGAGACGCCCGAGGACGACGCCATCGAGCAGCACCAGGAAGTCGTCGCTGACGAGAACGAGGCCGGCACACGTCGCGAGGTGCCGTTCGAGGTCAATGAGGCTGATGCGGCCGAACAGGAGGTTGCCGTCGGCTTTGACGATGACGATTACCGCTGACGGCGACCTAGTATGAGGGTGAGCGAGGGAAAATAGCCGCGCAACCACTCGGAGACCGAACTTGACGGCAACGTCTGACACGAGGCCACGCGGTAACCGGCTGCCACGGCATGAACGGCGGCGGCAGCTTCTCGACGCGGCCCTTGAGGTGTTCGTGGCCCGCGGATATCACGCCGCCGCCATGGACGAGATCGCCGAGCGCGCAGGCGTCAGCAAGCCCGTGCTCTACCAGCATTTCCCCGGCAAGCTCGAGCTGTATCTGGCCTTGCTCGACGAAAGCGTAGACACGCTGGTGGAAACGGTCCGTCACGCGCTCCGGTCCAACCCGGATAACAAGCAGCGGGTCACCGCCACCTTTGGCGCCTACTTCGAGTACGTAGGCGAGCAGGGCCAGGCGTACCGGCTGGTGTTCGAGTCGGACCTGGGCAACGAGCCGGCCGTCCGCGCCCGGCTGGACCGGGGCCAGCGCGAGTCCGCCGCGATGGTCAGCCAGGTGGTTCGGGAAGACGCCGGGATCCCGGACGACGAGGCGCACCTGCTGAGCGTGGGGATGGTCGGCATGGCCCAGGTCACCGCGCGGTACTGGCTCACCTCGCGCGATCGCATCCCGCGGGAAGCGGCCGAGCAGCTCGTGGCCAGGCTCGCCTGGCGCGGCATCAGCGGCTGGCCGCGCAGCGAGCACTGAGCACGCAGCGAGCACTGAGCACGTACTGAGCACGCACTGAGGAGCACCGTGGAAGTCAAGATCGGCATTCAATCCGTTCCGCGTGAACTGGTGGTGGAGACTGACACCCCGGCGGATGAGCTGGAGCGCAGCCTGTCCGAGGCGCTGGGAATCGGGGCACCCGCGGTCTTCACGCTCTCGATGGCCAAGGGCGGCAAGATCCTGGTGCCGGCCGACAAAATCGCCTACGTCGAATTCGGCGCGCCCGAGGCGCGCCGGGTGGGTTTCGGCAATATCGGTTGAGCCGGGGCGCTCTGGCCTGCCCGTGTGCTGCAGCCCAGGCCCGTTTGGTGTCGTGCTGAGTGACGCCAGGTCGGCTTGTTC
This sequence comes from uncultured Actinomycetes bacterium, assembly GCA_963758795.1. GTDB lineage: Bacteria > Actinomycetota > Actinomycetes > Streptosporangiales > Streptosporangiaceae > Palsa-504. Next base: position 181,803 of record CAVWXG010000010.1, on the reverse strand, counting down.
TAACTGAGGCCGCCTGATCACACTGATCTCTTCGGTGTAGACTAAATAACGACTAGCAAATGGAATGACGTAACCGATGGTCGTGTTACATAGTCAGCTGCTGTTTATGCTGGGCCCTAGTGCCTAACGTCCGGGGGCGTCCGCGAGGCGAACCCAGAAAAACGGTGGTGTTCCGGCGGTGATGGCGGGCTCCCAGGCAGCGCGCGGCGGGTGGGGTTTTAGACGCCGCGCGGCCAGGTAGCAGCTCGCATCGAGCGGGCCACTGCGGGCAGCTTGCAGGCACGACCGGGCCGGACCCGCATGCGGTGGGAACGGCCACGATAGAGGATGGAACCCTGACAACTCAAACTTTTAGCGGGGATAAGACGCAAGAGCCGCAGTCCGCGGCGGCCGAGTCCGGCACCGTCGAGTCCGTCATCGCTGGCGACACCCCCACGGTCCCGTTTCGGGATTTTCCGATCAGCGACGAGATCTGCCGGGGCCTCGAGGCGGCGGGTATCTTCACGACCTTCCCCATTCAGGCTCTGACGCTGCCGCTTGCGCTGCGCGGGCAGGACATCATCGGGCAGGCCAGGACCGGTACCGGCAAGACGCTCGCGTTCGGCATCCCGCTGCTGCAGATGATCGGTGATGCTCCCTCGGGCGCACCGAAGGCCCTGGTCGTGGTACCCACCAGGGAACTGGCGATTCAGGTCGCCGATGACCTGCGGCTCGCCGCGGTCAACCTGCCCGTCCGCATCCTCACCGTCTACGGCGGCCGGGCCTACGAGCCGCAGATCGACGCGCTGACGGCCGGCGTGGACATCGTCGTCGGTACCCCCGGCCGGCTGCTCGACCTGGTCGAGCGCCGACACCTTGACCTGGGCTCGGTCCAGGCCCTGGTGCTCGACGAGGCCGACAAGATGCTCGACCTCGGCTTCCTGCCGGACGTCGAGCGGATCGTCAGGCGCACTCCGGCGAGCCGGCAGACGATGCTGTTCTCCGCGACCATGCCCGGCGACGTCGTCACTCTCGCGCGCCGTCACATGCGGCGCCCGACCAACATCCGGGCCGAAGGGCACGACGCGCCCGCGCCGCCCCCGAACACGCGGCAGCATGTATTCCGGACGCACCAGATGGACAAGATCGAGGTCCTGGCCCGGGTGCTGCAAGCCAGGGACCGGGGCCTGACCATGGTCTTCTGCCAGACCAAACGAGCCGCGGATCAGGTCGCCAGCGCGCTGGAGACCCGGGGTTTCGCGGTAGCGACCGTACACGGCGACCTGGGCCAGGGCCAGCGGGAGCGGGCGTTGCGGGCGTTCCGCAGCGGCAAGGTGGATGTGCTCACCGCGACCGAGGTCGCGGCCCGCGGGCTGGACGTAGACGACGTCACCCACGTGGTGAACTACGAATGCCCCGATGACGACATGACGTACGTGCACCGCATCGGCCGGACCGGGCGAGCCGGGAAGGCTGGTGTCGCGGTCACGTTCGTCGACTGGCGCGACATGCACCGCTGGAAGACCATCAACGACGCCCTGAAGCTCGGCAAGCCCGAGCCGGAAGAGACGTACTCCACTTCCGAGCACCTCTACACTCAGCTAGACATTCCGCGCGAGGCGACCGGAACACTTCCGCGTGCCAAGCGAGCGCGGGTCGGCCTGGAGGCGGAGGTCCTGGAGGACATCGGCGAGACCGGCAAGATCCGCTCCGCCGCATCTCGGCGCGGCGGAGGTCCGGCCTCCCGGAGCGGCTCCGAGAGCAGTTCGGGACGGGGTTCCGGACGCAGTTCCGGGAGCGGTTCGGGACGGAGTTCTGGGCGGAGCGGGCGCGGCGAGCGGGCTCAGGGGGGCGGTGCCGGTGGACAGGCAGGCGGCGGCCTCGACAAGCCACGGAGGGTCCCGGACGCGGCGGCCCGTGACACGGGCGACGGCGCCGGTCAGCCGGTCGGCGGGGCGACCAGGTCCAGGCGGCGTCGCCGGACCCGGGCAGGCCGCGACCTCAGCACCCGGGAAAATCAGCCTGAGGAGACCCAGCGTAAGGCCTCGTGAACAGCGCATTCTCTGCTCGCTTAACCCGTTCGTAGAGGTAGCGTCGAGGTTTTGTTCAACGTAGCCGGGTAAGGTTCGCCACTGTGAGCACACCAAACTCGCTCGATCTGCCTGACGGGGTTCGGCGTACCACCATTCACACCAGCCGCGGAGCCTTCGCAGCGCTTGAGGCGGTGCCAGCGTCCGGGGTGTGTGACAGGGATACCGCTCTGCTCGTCCCCGGCTACACCGGCAGCAAAGAGGACTTCCTCGCCATCCTCGACCTGCTGGCGGATGGTAGCCGCCGCGTGGTCGCGATCGACATGCGCGGGCAGTTCGAGACGCCGGGCGCGCGGGAAAGCGACGGCTACCTCGCGTCCGCCCTGGGGGCCGACGTCGCCGCCGTCATCCACGCGACGGGCGCGAAGCACCTGCTCGGGCACTCTTACGGCGGGCTGGCGGCCCGCGAGACCGTCCTGGCCGGCGTCCGAGCAGTCTCTTTCACGCTGATGAGTTCGGGCCCGGGCGCGCTCACGGGCGCGCGGGCGAAGCAAGTGCGCGCGATGCTGACCGCCCTCGGTGTGCGGGACGGCACCATCCCGGACCGGGCCGCCCTCGCGGCCGGGATCGCCAAGCTCTGGCAAGCACACCTGGAACCGCAGGCGGTCACGGCCGGAGTCCCCGCCCCGATCGTGGCGTTCCTGACCGACCGGATGCTGGGCAACGACCCGTGCGGGCTTGTCCTGATGGCCCAGCACATGCTCGCCGCACCGGACCGGACGGCCGAACTGGCCCGGCTCCGCCAGCTCCCGATGCTGGTGATCTACGGCGAGAACGACAATTCCTGGTCGCCGGCCGCGCAAGAGGCTATGGCCAGACGGCTGGGCGCCCGCCGGGTGTGCATCCCCGGGGCCGTGCACTCGCCCGCCGTCGAAGCCCCGACCACGACGGCCAGCGCCCTGACACACTTCTGGGACGAAGCCGAGACGATCGCCGCAAAGCACGCCGCCAACACCACCGGAATGCGGTTATCCCGCGGTCGGGGGCTTTGGGTTCGGGTTACCTTCGCGCGCCGTGAGGCGGAAACGTACCCGTGGTACGCCCTGGCGCGGGAAGATCTTGGAAGATTTTGGCTCTGCGGAAAGTTGTGTGGACCCCAGTACCCACAATCGTCCGCGGAACCAAAATCATCCACGCAAAATCCGCTCCCTCTGATGCCCGGGAGCGGGATGGAGCTAGCGGGACCCGTGAGGCAGCCGAGGTGCAGCGACGTCGCGAGGAGCGACGCACGGGGCCACAGAGCTCGGGGCGGGGCTCGGGGCGGCCGGGCTCGGGGCGGCCGGGCTCGGGGCGGCCGGGCTCGGGGCGGCGGGGCTCGGGGCGGCCGGGCTCGGGGCGGGGCTCGGGGCGGCCGGGCTCGGGGCAGGGCGGCGGGACGGCGGGGGGCGGGACGGCGGGACGGCGTTACCGGTTCAGGTGGTGGGGAGGCCGTCCCAGGGGCGGCGGGGGGCTGCGGCGGCGGCGCCTTCTGGGCAGTGCCTTAGGTAGTCGCACCAGCCGCAGGACGGGCTGGGGCGGGGCGGGAACACCTCGTCGCGGGCGTCGGCGGCTAGGCCGTCGCGCACCCGCTCATCCGCGGCCGCGCACTCCCGCGCGATGTCCTCGGCCCGGCTCAGGTGCCTGGCCAGCGTGTCGGCGGTGTGCGGCCAGGTGATGATCTCGCCGGTCGGCAGATGGTGCAGCTCCACCCGGTGGCACGGCTGCCTGAGCACCCGCCCGGCGGCGAGCGCGTAAAGTGCCAGCGCCATCGAGCTGCGTGCGTCGTCCGCGGTGAGCAGGTGCCGGCCGGTCTTGTAGTCGACGACCACGAGTTCGGTGCCCCCGTCGGCGGGCCGGGAATCGAGCCGGTCGATCCGCCCGGAGACCGCGATCTTGTCGGTGCGGGTCGCCACCGTCCGTTCGACTCCCAGCGGCTCGTCGGCCGGGTCAAGCCGGGCGACGTAAGCCTCCACCATCGCGATCGCGCGTTCGCGCTGCCGTACCGACTGGGTTTCGTCCGCGAAGCCCTGGTCAATCCAGCCGCGGTCGACCAGCGTGCCCGCGGCCGCGACGGTCCGCCGGGCCAGCGGCAGCCGCCACCATCCGGCCAGCGCGTTGTGGACGGCGGCGCCGAGGCTATTGTGCGCCCAGGGCGGCCCCTTGGGCGGAGTGGGCCGGTCCAGGTAGCTCATCCGGTACCGGCGCGGACAGTCGAGCCAGGCGGAAAGGCGCGTCGGCGTGCACGGATACAGCCGCCGCGGCATCCCGGAAAACCCCAGCTGCTCCACCGGACGCCTACTCGGCCAGGCCGGCCAGGTAGGACGGGTCGGAGCCGGAAGAGACCCAGGAGTCGAACTTCTTCTCGGCCGCCGCGATCGTGGTTTCCTGCCCGTGGCCAGGCAGGACCCGGGTGTCCCCCGGCAGCTCCAGCAGGTGCTCGCCGATCGCGGTCAGCTGCCCGGGGAAGTCGGGAAACTCCCCCTCATGCGGGACCGGGCCCTGCGCCCGCAGGACGTCCCCGGTGAACACCACGCCGAGTTCCGGGGAGTACAGGCAGACCGAGCCGTCCGTATGACCGGGCGTGTGGATCACCTCGAGCGTGGCGCCGGCGACCTCGAAGGTGCCGCCGGCCTCCATGTCGATATCGGGGTCATCCTCCGGGTGGGCTTCGCGCCACAGCAACCGGTCCTTGCGGTGCAGCGCCACCTCGGCCTCGTCCCGCTCGGCCACGTCGATGGCCGCGGCGACGTGGGCGGCGTGGCCGTGCGTGCAGATGACCGCGAGCACCTCACGGTCGCCCACCGCACCGAGCACGACCGCCGTGTCGCTACCCGGATCGATGACGATGACCTTGTCGTCGTCGCCGATGATCCAGACGTTGCTCTCCGCCGCGCCGGAACCGCCGTCCGCCGCCGCGGGCGACGCCACCTGATCAATCCGTGCGCTCATCCGGGCAATTCCTTTCTCGTTTCGCCTGACTCGCCGCCCTTCCTTCGGCCAGCGCGGTTACTGTTTCGGCCGGCGCAGGGCACGGAGCAGGGGCAGCGCGGCGAAGTAGGTCCCGGCGAGGCAACTGCCGCCGACACCCAGGTCGACCGATATCCGGCCCTGCTTGGCCCAGTAGACGTCCTTCAGGTCCAGCAGCAGCGCGAACTCATCGACGATGAGCGCGAGCCCGGCACCGTAGGTCAGAGCGACCAGCGGGTGCTTGCGGTGGGCGTCCTCGCCGTGGACGGCGATGCCGCCGACCCCGCAGACCAGGCCGATGCCCCACATGTAGTGGTGCAGGTGCTCACCTCCGACGCTGAGGTTGCCGAACGGGCCCTTGCCGTCCTTGATGCTGTAGGTAATGCCCCGGATCGCGCCGAAGGTGGCCGTGAAGGCAAGCCAGCTGAGCAGCGCGGATCGCTGCCTGGGGTCAAGGTCCTCGCGAAAGGCGCGGTGGACATCCCTGGGGAGCGATGATGTGTTGGCCATGGTCGCACAATACTCACGTGCTCGTCCCATGTCGCAGCGCGACGACATAGAGGCGCCATGACATGACGGTGGCGCCGACCTTTTCCCTGGCGGAGGACGGCGTCAGCCACGCCTGCGCGCGGCTGCCGCACGCGGCTCATTGTAGATAGTTACTTAATTGAAATAATAAGTCACAGCTAGCAGGACGCGGAGCACACCGCCTTGGTTGCCCGGAACCACGCAGTAAGTTAGTTAAAGCCGGTAGCGGCCCATTCGGTCAGGAAAGCGATATCTCGCCAGGTATTACCGATAAGCCTAGTTACCGCGCAAGGGCTGAGCGCCGGTCGTCATGGATACCAGTTTCTGGTAAACATCGGCGGCCGCGACCTCGGAACCGATCCGGTGGCCGGTCAGCCGGCCGTGGTCGTCGCTGCCGCCACTGGCGAGCAGACCGAGATCGTGGGTAAGGGCAAGCAGGCTGGCCCGTTCCGAATCTGGCTGGTCGGGGTGGAAGACCTCCACCCCCGCCAGGCCTACGGCGGCCAGCCTGGCGATCTGCTCGTCCGAGACGTGTCCTTCCCGGCCCGCTCGCGGGTGGGCCAGCACCGCGGCCCCGCCCGCGGCCTGGACCAGCCGGATCGCTCGGACGGGCTCGAGCGCGTACCGGTCGACGTAGGCCCGTCCGCCGTCGGCGATCCACTCGCGGGTGAACGCCTCCCGGGGCTCGGCGATGGCACCGCTGGCCGCCATCGCGCGAGCGATATGCGGCCTGCCGACCACGGCCGGGCCCGCGATGGCGGCCACCTGGTCCCAGCTGACGTCGACGCCGAGTTCGGCCAGACGGCGCACCATGGCCCGGGCGCGCAGGACGCGGTCGTCCCGGATCCGGGCGAGCTCGGCGGCGAGTTCCGGGTGACCCGGGCCGAACAGGTAGGCCAGCAGGTGCACGCTATGGCCGGCCAGCTGGCAGGATAGCTCCATCCCGGGCAGCAGGGTCAGCGAGTCCGGCAGCGCCCGCCGGGCCTGCTCATGGCCGGCCACCGTGTCGTGGTCGGTCAGCGCCACCGCGTCCAGGCCGGCCCGCGCAGCCCGGCGGATGACCTCGGCCGGGGCGTCGGTCCCGTCGGACGCATTGCTGTGCACATGCAGGTCAGCGCGCATGGGCTTGAGGGTCAAGTCAGCCGGCGGGCAGGCGCGGCGAGGCCGCCCCGAAAGGCAGGTCTAGGTCCTGGCCTGGGTCACGCAGGTCACGCAGGCCGATCGGCTCGATGAGCAGCGCACCCGCGGTATCCGGCCACAGCACGAACCACAGCCAGTAACCCTTGATCTCACCGGCGAAGACGGCGCGATCCGGCGAATCCACCTGCCAGAGCGGAAAATTATTGTTGCCGAACGAGGCCACCGCTATCGACGGCGTGGTAGCGAACCCCGCGCCCGGATCCACGCTGGCCAAGCCGGCCAGCGCCGCACCGAGGCCGACACCCGGTTCCTCGGCGACGACCAGCATGTCAGCGGGACCGCCGAGCGGGTTCGGGCCCGACAGCGCCACCACGCAGGCGCGGACGCCGGTTCGCTCGTCGCCCGCGCCGGCGAAACCCGCGACCAGCCAGGCGGCCGGAAGCGGCCACGGCAGCCAGACCGGAACGCCCGCGGTACGGAGCAGCCCGTCCAGGCCTTCCCGGGACGGCCTGAAGGCAGGGAACAGAGGATGGACCTCGCCGTGCAGATCACAACGCCAGGCGCTGGACCACGCGGTCGGCTCGTGAACAGCCCGGCCGCAGCGCGGACAGCCAGCGGCGGGGTGACGGCGACTGTCCCGGCCCATGTCTGAACCTCATTGAAACGGAATGAGCTGCGGTCGTGGATGAGTGTGAGCGGTCCTACCCCGTTTACGGGCGGAACATGCGGCCCGCGCCGGATAACACGGCGGTTAGCATAGGATACGGATCCTCGTCCGCCTGTGCAGGCCGGGGGTCAAGGTCCTGCCCGGTGAGTTGCGGTCACCGGGCTGGGCCGCCCAGCTGGCGTGACCGCCCGCAACTTTTGATGTCATGCTGACCCCTGTGACGACTGGGGCTGACGAGGAACCTACCACGCTCTTGCCGTTATGGAAGGAAAGACCGGATACTTAACGGCGTGTCTGGCTCCTTGGTACCTTGCGTCGGCGCGGTCGTCACGGACGCACGCGGGCGGCTGCTGCTGATCAAGCGCGGGCACGAGCCGGGCGCGGGGCTCTGGTCGCTACCCGGCGGGCGCATTGAGCCAGGTGAGACTGACGCCGAGGCGCTGGTGCGGGAGATGAGAGAGGAAACCGGGCTCACCGTGGAGCCGGGACGCCTGATCGGCCAGGTGCAGCGGCCCGGCCTGGCGGGCGACGTCATCGACATCAAGGACTATGCGGCGACCGTCATCGGGGGGACGCTGCGCCCAGGCGATGACGCCGCCGATGCGCGCTGGGTCGATGCCGAGGATCTGGGCGTTCTCGCGGTCACGGAAGGATTGGTGGAAGCCCTCACCGAGTGGGGAGTTCTGAGTCGCTGACCATTTCCGCACGGTCGCTCCGCCGGGCACCGCCTCCATCCCACCGGAGCGTAGCGAACTGAGGATTATCAGCAGGTGAACGTTGGGTGAGCATGGGGACCGAGCGATTTTAGCGGCGCCCGGTCATGTCTATCCTGGGCGTTGCCCGGCTTACCTCCGATTCTCCCCTGATGGGGGCCAAACGTGCGACGTGCCGCGCTGACCGCCGCCCTGGCGGTGTCCGCGGGGGTCCTCACTGCCTGCGCCGGCAGCACACCGCCCGCGAACCTGGTCTCGGTCTCCAACGGCGGCTGCGGTGTCGGCTGGCACCTGGCCGGGCCCGGCTGGTACACGTTCCAGATCTACAACGGGGCGGCGGAAGGGGGCGAGGTCGACCTGATCGACCCGGCCAACGGCGCCATCTACGCCGAGGTGAACGGGCTCGGCCCGGGCATCACCAGCCCGATGAGCCTGGACGTGGGCTCCGGTTCGTATGCGTTCCGCTGCCTGTTCGACGACTACGACCCGATGACCGGGCCGACGGTGGTCGTCGCCGGGCACACCCGTGGCACCCCGGCGATCCTCCCGATCACCAGCAACGACCTGATCGCCCCGGCCAGCGATTATCACGCGTACGTCGCCACGGGCCTGAACACGCTGGTCAGCCAGGCCGACGCGCTGGCCGCGGACGTCCGGGGCGGCAACCTGTCCGGCGCGAAAAGCGCGTGGCTGACCGCGCACCTGACCTACGAGCGGCTCGGGGCGGCGTACGACTCGTTCGGCACCTTCGACGACGAGATCGACGGCAGGCCGGACGGGCTGGTCGGCGGCGTCAACTCCCCGCAGTGGACCGGCTTCTACCGGCTGGAATACGGCTTGTGGCACGGCCAGAGCGCGCACGAGCTGACCAGCGTCGCGGACACGCTCGGCCACGACATCCGCGCCCTGCGGACGTCGTGGCCCGGCACCGAGATCAACCTGCTCGACATCGGGCTGCGCACCCACGAGATCCTGGAGAACGCCCTGGAATTCCAGCTCACCGGCCATGACGACTACGGCAGCGGCAGCACGCTGGCCACCACCGAGGCCAACGTGCAGGGCACCTTCGAGCTGCTGACCATCCTGCACCCGCTGCTGGCCGAACGCTACAGCGGGCTGCCCGCCGTCTACACCTGGCTGGACCGCCTCCAGTCACTGCTCAACCAAAACAAGAGGCCAAACGGGCAGTGGCTCGCCGTCTGGCGGCTCAGCCAGTCCAGCCGCCAGGAGATCGACTCGGCCTGCAGCCAGGCCCTGCAAGAACTGGCTCCGATCGCGGCCATCACCGAACCGCGGCTGACCTGATGCCCACCGATCCAGCGCAGGAAGAAGACGCAGAGCCGCGGCGGCGGGCCTTCCTGCGCGGCGCGCTGAGCGCGGGCGTGACCGGCGTGGTGGCGGGCGCCGCCGGCGGCTACGCCTACCGCGCCACCCGGCCGGCGCCCGCGAGCCAGACGACGCTGGAAAACGCCGAGGCCGGGCTGTTGCCGCCGGTGCCGTTCCACGGCAAGTACCAGGCCGGCATCGTGCCGCCGCCGCAGCGCCAGACCGCGGTGATCTCGTTCAACGCCACCGCCGACGGGCGCGGGGAACTGGTCGACCTTTTCCAGGCGATCACCGCGCGGGCCAGGTTCCTGACCGCGGGCGGTACCCCGCCGCCGGTCGGCATCGGGGGGCCGCCCTCGGATTCCGGCGTGCTCGGGCCGACCGTGGTGCCGGACGGGCTCACTGTGACGGTCGGGGTCGGAGCTACCCTCTTCGACGACCGCTACGGGCTGGCGGCCCAGCTGCCCGCCAAGCTGACGCCGATGCTGCCGTTCCCCAACGACGACCTCGACCCGGCCCAGTGCGGCGGCGACCTCCTGATTCAGCTCAGCGCGGGCAACGCGGACACGGTCATGCACGCGCTGCGCGACATCGCCAGGCACACCAGGGGCGGCATGCAGGCATCCTGGCGCATCGACGGCTTCGCCAGCCCGCCCCGGCCGAGCGGGACTGTGCCGCGCAACATGCTCGGGTTCATGGACGGCATCTCCAACCCCGACACCAGCGACGCGGCCCAGATGGACAGCCTGGTCTGGATTGAGCCTAATACCGCGGGCGAGCCCGCCTGGACCGCGGGCGGCAGCTACTTCGTGGTGCGCCTGATCAGGATGCTGGTGGAGTTCTGGGACCGGGTGGACATCACCGAGCAGGAGAACATGATCGGCCGCCGCCGCGACACTGGCTGCCCGCTCGACGCGGACAGCATCGACGCCACGCCGGACTATGCGCTCGACCCTACCGGCGACGTGATCCCGCTCACCGCGCACATGCGGCTGGCCAACCCGCGGACGCCGCAAACCGCGGACAGCCGGATCCTGCGGCGCGCGTACAACTACGACCGCGGTATCGACCAGGCCGGCGACCTGGACATCGGGCTGGTCTTCACGTGTTTTCAGCAGGACGTGAAACGGCAGTTCGAGGCGGTGCAGACGCGGCTGATCGGCGAGCCCCTGGTCGATTACATCAGCCCGTTCGGCGGCGGTTACTTCCTGGCCCTGCCCGGCGTGACCGACCGCACCGACTATCTCGGCCGCGCGCTGCTGGCCTAACCGGGGCTGGCCTAACCGGGGCTGGCCTAACCGGGGCTGGCCTAACCCGGGGTGGCCTAACCGGGGTGGCCGCAGCGGCGTGACCGATTCTTGATCGCGCGTTTCCTTTCTAGTCAGATTCAGTGCCCATCTGTGTCATCCTGTCGTGCCAGTTTTTGCTCCTGGGTACGGGGTTCGCGGACCCACCAACGTCAGCAGACTCAGGAGGCGAGATGGGCGAAGGCCCAGCAGCGGTTCGTGGCAAGCGGCGTTCTAAGACACGGATCAGGTACTACGCGGCCATCGGCGCGGCGGTCGTTATCGGTACCGGCATCGCGGTCGGCACCACGGTGACCGGCGCGAGCGCGGCGCCCAACACGGTGAACGCGGTGCCCGTCCCGGCGACGAGCCCGGCGAGCAGCTGGTATTACACGCCAGGAACCGCGACGCCGATCAAGCACCTGGTGGTGATCTTCGAGGAGAACGAGTCGTTCGACCACTACTTCGGCACCTACCCGTACGCGGCCAACACCGACGGCAGCACCTTCCACCCCAAGCCAGGCACCCCGACCGTGAATGGCCTCTACACCAAGATCACCCCCAGCGGCCCGGTCGGCCCGCTGCTCACCGCCAACCCGAACAGCTACAACCCCGAGCGACTCACCCCAGCTGAGGCCCTGACCTGCGACAATAACCACGACTACACACCTGAGCAGGAGGCGTTCAACGGCGGGAAGATGAACGAGTTTGTCCAGTACACCCAGGCCGCCTCGACCTGCAACGCGGGCACGAACCTGTTCTACCAGCCCGGCCTGGTCATGGACTACTACGACGGCAACACCGTCACGGGGCTGTGGAACTACGCGCAGAACTACGCGATGAGCGAAAACAACTACGACACCACCTTCGGGCCGTCCTCGCCCGGCGCGATCAACCTGATCTCGGGCAACGACAGCCGCGGCTACGCGGTCAGCCCGACCACCGGCGCCGTCGAGGCGGACCCAGGCAGCGTGAGCCCGCTGAACAGTCAGGGCCTCGGCACAATCTACGGCGACCTCGACCCGGCCTTCGATGACTGCTCCGACAGCAGCCATACCTCGACCAGCCCGGTGGGCGTCTTGACCGGCAACAACATCGGCAACCTGCTCAACTCGGCCAACGTGAGCTGGGGCTGGTTCCAGGGCGGCTTCAACCCGACCAGCACCAACAGCGCCGGTTACGCGGTCTGCGGCTCCGACCACGAGAACATCGGCGGCAACGAGGTCCAGGACTTCGTGCCGCACCACGACCCGTTCCAGTTCTACAAGTCCACGTCCAACCCCAAGCACCTGCCGGCGACGTCGGAGGCGGCCATCGGCCACAGCGACCAGGCCAACCACCAGTACGACATCTCCGACTTCTACGAGACGCTCAAGGACGGCAACATGCCGGCGGTCAGCTTCCTCAAGGCGCCGGCCTACGAGAACGCTCACCCGGGCAACTCTGACCCGATCGACGAGCAGAGCTACGAGGTGAACACGATCAACCAGATCGAGCAGTCCAAGTACTGGGACTCGACGGCGATCATCATCACCTACGACGACTCCGACGGCTGGTATGACCACCAGGTCTCGCCGGTCGTGAACGGCTCCCACACCGCGGCGGACGGGGCGGTCTGCAGCACGGTCCCGACCACGCTGGGCAGCTACCAGTACCGCTGCGGCTTCGGCCCGCGGCTGCCGCTGGTGGTGATCTCGCCCTACACCAAGTCCAACTACGTCAGCGACAACCTGACCGATACCGCCTCGATCATCAAGTTCGTCGAGGACAACTGGCTCGGCGGCCAGCGGATCGGCAACAACTCCTACGACGCCATCTCGGGCAGCCTCGACGGACCAGGCGGTGTGCTCGACTTCCACACCAGTCCGCACTTTAAGCCGGTCATCCTCAACCCGACCACGGGCGAGGTCGTCAGCGGCTAACGGCGACACCTGGCTGGCGGCTGCGACCGTGGAGACGGTCGCAGCCGCTGCTGTGGTGGGATGTTGCTTTTCCGGGGGCGCGGCCACGGTGGAAGGTGCACTGGTTGGAGGCACGCGGCGGTGTCCGTTTCGAATCATTGGCTTGTTGGGCGGGGTACTAGCATGAAGCCATGAGCTCCCCGCCGATGGCCCCGCCCAGCCCCGCCCAAGTGACCCAGGCGCTTGATGGGGTGCAAGATCCCGAGATTCACCGGCCCATCACCGAGCTCGGCATGGTCAAGAACATCGACATCGCGGCGGACGGGGCGGTGCTCGTCGAGGTCTGGCTGACCGTGTTGGGATGCCCGCTGCGGGAAACCATCATCCGTGAGGTCACCGCGGCGGTCACCAAGGTTCCCGGCGTCTCCTCGGTGCGCGTCGACCTGGACGTGATGAGCGAGGAGCAGCGGCGGGCCCTGCAAAGCCAGCTCCGCGGCGGTAAGGCCGAGCCGGTGATCCCGTTCGCCCAGCCGTCGTCGCTGACCCGCGTCTACGCGGTGGCCAGCGGCAAGGGCGGCGTGGGCAAGTCCTCGGTTACGGTGAACCTGGCCGCCGCGCTGGCCGCCTCTGGCCTGGCGACGGGCGTGGTGGACGCCGACATCTACGGGCACTCGGTGCCCCGGATGCTGGGCGTCACCGGCCGGCCCACCCCGGTCGAGAACATGATCATGCCGCCGTCGGCGCACGGCGTGAAGGTCATCTCGATCGGCATGTTCACCAAGGGCAACACGCCCGTGGTCTGGCGCGGGCCGATGCTGCACCGGGCGCTGCAGCAGTTTCTCGCCGACGTGTACTGGGGCGACCTGGACGTGCTGCTGCTCGACCTGCCCCCGGGCACGGGCGACATCGCCATCTCCGTAGGCCAGCTGCTGCCGTCCGCCGAGCTGCTCGTGGTGACCACCCCGCAGCTGGCCGCGGCCGAGGTCGCCGAGCGGGCGGGCGCGATCGCCTCGCAGACCCATCAGCGGGTCGCCGGGGTCATCGAGAACATGTCCTACCTGATCTGCCCGCACTGCGGGGAGCAGACCGAGCTGTTGGGCTCGGGCGGCGGCGCCACGGTGGCCGCCGCGCTCAGCCGGCTCAGCGGCGCTCAGGTTCCGCTGCTCGGGCAGGTGCCGATCGACGTCCGGCTGCGCGAGGGGGGAGACGCCGGGGTTCCGCTGGTGCTGAGCGATCCCGCTTCCCCGGCCGCGCTCGCGTTGCGGAAGATCGCGGACGAACTCGGCACCCGCAGCCGGGGGCTGGCCGGGCGTCACCTCGGCATTTCGCCGCGCTGAGGGGTTTTGAGGGTCCTGCGGGAGTTATCGGTGGTTTCGGGTTCTTGGGGCTCTTGAGGTTCAGGTCGCGTCGGGGTCGAAGGGGGGGCGTTCGCCCGGGGCGAGCAGGGTCCCGTTGGTCCGGGCCGACCGGGTAGGCTCCGCGGCGGCCTTGGCGGAATCCCCGTTGAGATCGTCGAGGAAATGCTTCTGCACGAACCGCTTCGGGTGCAGGTCCTCGAGCTCGAAATCGGCGAACTCGGGGCCTAGCCCTTCCCGCAGGTCATTCTTGGCGCCCTCGGCGATCCTGCGCAGGTCGCGGAGGGCCTTGCCCGCCTGAGAGGCCATCTTCGGCAGCTCCTTCGGGCCGAAGATGACGAGCGCGAGCACCGCGAGGACAAGAAGCTTGGCAGGTGACAGGTCAAACACTCGCTTCAGCTCTCCGTCTGGCAGGTCAACACGCTCTGGTCATCTACTTTAAACCCGTACGCGAGTCTTTCGGGGCCCAGGCGCGGCCGGATTGGTTCTCATCGTCAGTGGAACGGGTTGACCCAGGAGGCGAGCCGGACGAAACCCCGGGACATGCGCTTCCAGAATCCGGGTGGCGTGTCGTGCGGCAGCGCGCCGACCACGGCGTCGACGGTCTGGACCGGCGCGTCCGCCATCACCGTGTACACCATACCGTCGCTGGACCAGGTGAAGGAGCGCTGATCCGGTTCCGCGACGTAAATGACATGGCCGTCCACGGTGGTTCGCTGCCAGCCGGCCAGCTCGGCCGCCAAGTCGCCTCGCTGCTCGAACACCGAGACCACGGACAAGCCATCGGAATAGCCGAGATCGAGCACGGTGCCGGTGCTCGTCGTGGTCCTGGCCCCGGTGAACAGCGAGAGCCCGCCGGGCAACCCAGCCGGGACTAGCCAGCCCCGGGTGTGCAGCGCGAGAAGCTGGGCGGTCGACAGCGGGTCGGTCCACGGCCCAGGCGGATCGGACGGCCCGCTGACCGGCATCGCCGCCTGGGCCTGACCCGCGAAGCGGACCCGGATGAACACATCCTGGCTGATCACGTGCGAGGCAGAATCGAAGACCTCACGCTCGAGCGGCAGCTTGGTCGCGTCGTCCAGCCAGAACCTGGCGGCCAGGCTGCCGTCAGCGCGCCTGGCCTCCACCACCTGCGCTGCCCGGCTGTCCGCCGAGCCCGCTCCCGCGTACACCACGGTGTAGTGCGTCTCAAGCAGCCGGATGAGGGGTATGGTGACGCCGAGAACGCCCTCCGGCGCCTGGCTGTCGTCGTCCCAGGAGAGGTAGGGCTGGCTGCTGAGCGAGTTCCCCGCGGCCAGGGTCTGGGTGACCGTCTGGCCTCCGCTGACGTGCCAGATATTGGAGACAAGCACGCTCCCGCTGCCGTCACTCCAGCGGCTGACGACCTCCTGGCCCTGGTACGACATCAGGATCGCCGCCTGAGCCGCCTGGCTCAGCAGGCGCAGGGCCCGCGCGCTGCTCATCCGGCGTCCCGTCGCGGGGGCCTGGCCCGCGGCCGCGACGGAACCGCCAGCCGTCGCCGCCGCCTCGTTCGGGGCCGACCCGGTACCCGCCTGACCGCTGCACGCCGCCACCAGGAACCCGGGCAGCGCCATCACCAGCGCGGCCGCCAGCAGCAGGGGCGACCGGCCCTCGCCACGGCGACGGCTCACGACAGAGCTGAGGCGCAGCACACGGACCTCACGGAAGCGATGCGGCGGAACTGGTCAGCGGAGGATCAAACGGGACCTGGCCGGTCGTGATGGCGTGCTCCACGCTGTACATCTCCACCGCCGGGGTGATCCGTGGCCCCGGCACCGCCTCGCCTCCACCGCCCGCCGAGAACGCGGCCGTACCCAGACCGACGACCAGGGAGACGGCGCCGAGCATCAGGTAGCGCCTGCGCCGCGCCGACCGCGAGCCGCGGGTGCCCGGCCGCCTCGATGCCCGGGTGGCCTCGCGTCGCGGGCCCGGCGCGACCCGGAGCAGGCCGCGCCGCGGTGGCATCGGCCCGCCCGGCCCGGTCATGGCGATCAGGCGCTTGGTCATCGCGGCCTCGGCCGGCGCGCCGGCCATGAGCGTGCTCAGCTTCTGCTTCAGGACTCGCAGCTCGGCGGCTTCGGTCCGGCACTGCTCGCAGCTGGCCAGGTGAGCGTACGCGCGGTCACGTTCGGCTCCGTCGAGCTCGCCGTCGACGAGGGCTGACAGCCGGTCACCAAGGTGGCTCATAACTGTGAGTCCCTTAGCTGTGAGTCCTTCGTGGTGGCCGGATCCAGGCCGGCCTGCGCGGGCCGGCGGTGCTCCAGGGCGGAGCGCAGCTGAGCCCGGCCGCGGTGAATCCGGCTGCGTACCGTGCCCAGCTTGACGCCGAGGGTAGCGGCGATCTCCTCATAGGAGAAGCCCTCGATGTCGCACAGCACGACCGCCGCCCGGTATTCGGGGGGAAGCGCCTTCAGCGCCGCCTGGACGTCGTCGTCAAGATGGCTGTCGTCGAAGGCCTGGGCCGGGGTGGGCTCAGAGCCCGGCAGCCGGTGCGCCATCTCGTCGGCCAGTCCCTCGAAGTGGATCCGCTGCTTGCGCCGCGCCGAGTCGAGGAACAGGTTCGTGGTTATGCGGTGCAACCAGCCCTCGAACGTGCCCGGGGTATAGCTGGACAGCGACCTGAACACCCGGACGAATACTTCCTGGGTCAGGTCCTCCGCATCGTGCGGATTGCCGGTCAGGCGGTAGGCTAGACGGTAGACCCGGGCGGAGTGCACGCGGACGATGTCCTCCCATGTCGGGAGGTCCCAGTCGGCCGGGATAGGCTGACCCGCCGGGGTTAGGCGTCGGTCGGCCTCATCCAACAATCCGCCCTCCGGGTCACACAGTGCCGTTACTGTCACCATCGTGCCCTGGATTCTTCCGTTGCGCCAGTTGTGTACGGATGCCCTACATTCGGATGCCATATAGCAGCTCGCGGCGGGCCCCGCGGGCCGGCCAGTACCGTCTAAGTAACGGGCTAGAAGCCCGGAGAGTTCCCGGACCTGCGGATCTGGCGCTAGGCTGCTACGAATGGGGCCACTTTCTGATGTCGCGGAATATGTACCCGAGGACGAGCCGCTACTCGCCGCCCGGGCCAGTGCAGCCGACCTCGGAGGGACCGAGCCGGTGCTTCCGGCGGTGGGCGCCGCGCTGCGCTTCCTGGCCTGCGCGGTCGGGGCTAGGACCGCGGTCGAGATCGGCACCGGCTGCGGCAGCTCCGGCATCTGGCTGCTGCGCGGGATGCGCGCGGGTTCCACGCTCACCAGCGTGGACACCGAGCCTGAATACCAGCGCGTGGCCCGCAAGGCGTTCAGCCAGGCGGGCTTCGCGCAGAACCAGGCCCGCCTCATCCTCGGGCGCGCGCTCGACGTGCTCCCGCGGCTGTCCGACGGAACCTACGACCTGGTGTTCTGCGACGCGGATGCGCGGGACTATCCCGATTACCTGACCGCCGCGCTGCGCCTGCTGCGGCCCGGCGGCGTCGTAGCTTTCAACAATGCCCTGCTGGCGGGCCCGGCGGATCCTTCCGGTGACGATGGAGATGATGAGGGCAACGGCGATTCCTCGCTCGACCTCGCCAGCCAGGTGCGGTCGAGCGACCGGCTCGTGCCGGTGCTGCTGCCACTCGGAGATGGCCTGCTCGCCGCGGTCAAGAGGGGCGACTAGAGAACGCGAGCGGATCGGATCACCCAACCACCGATTTCAAGGCGTCACCAAGCCTGGCTGCTTCGTCAGCGGTGAGCTCAACAACGAGACGGCCGCCGCCTTCTAGCGGGACACGCATCACGATGCCGCGGCCCTCTTTGGTGACCTCAAGCGGACCGTCTCCCGTCCGCGGCTTCATCGCCGCCATTATCCCATCCCCTTCCTTCCGGACTCCATCGCACCGACCTTTGCGGCACTGCCTTCTCAGGTGCACTGCCTTCCCGGGTCCTGCGCACGCCGCTACCCGGGTGCCTGCGGTGAAACCGGTAAGCCACAACCGTTTCTATCTGTCGCCCTATTATCCCGTGTTCGGAACCAGAATGGTAATGATCGACGATCCTTGGCACCGCGAAAACGCGCGCAACGGCTTATTTTTGCGGCCGTTCGGCGATTTCACCGGCGCGTCGCCCTTCATCAGCCGCCGGTAACCCCGGGCCGCGCGGGTGGCGGGCCGACCGTTCGCGGCGGGCGGGCAGGCTGCTCGCGGCGGGCGGGCAGGCTGCTCGCGGCGGGCACTCGCAGCGGGCACTCGGGGCTAGCCTGGACGCAGGCGTCACGATAGATCGCCCAGCTTGCCGGGATATCGGTTGCCATCCGGATGCGTTCGGCGAACCGGTGGTTGTGGCCAGTACAGGGAGGAAACCGGTGGGCGAGCGTGCAGAGCAGCCGCCCCGGCGCGCACGCCGCCTGTTCATCGACCTGACGCCGCTGCGGCGGTCCCGTGATTTTCGCTGGCTTATCGCCGGCGAGCTGGTGTCGGTCCTCGGCACCCAGCTGACCACGGTCGCGGTGCCCTACCAGGTCTACCGGCTCACCCACTCTTCCCTCGACGTCGGGCTGGTGTCGCTGTTCCAGCTGTTCCCGCTGATCGCCGGATCGCTGCTGGCCGGGTCGGTGGTCGACTCCATGGACCGGCGCCGCCTGCTGATGATGGCGCAGGTGCTGCCGGCCCTGTGCAGCGCCGGCCTAGCGGTCAACACCGACCTGGGCACCTCGCTGTGGCCGTTGTTCGTGCTGCCCGCGGTCTCCGCCGGGTTCAGCCCGCTCGACAACGCCGCGCGCAGCGCCATCGTCCCGCGCCTGGTGCGCCGGTCAGAGCTGTCGACCGCCAATGCCATGTTCCAGTCCCTGTTCCAGTTCGGCCTGGTGGTGGGGCCGGCCATCGCCGGACTGCTGCTGGCCGGGGCGGGTATCCGTTTCGTCTACTGGCTGGACGCGGCCAGCTTCGGGGCGGCCCTGTTCGGGGCGTTCATGATGTCACCGCAGCCCCCGCGCGGCGCGACGGTCCAACGTGCGGGCCTGCGCTCGATCATCGAGGGCCTCCGCTTCGTGCGCGGAAAGCAGGCCATCCAGGGCGCCTACATGATCGACATCAACGCGATGGTGTTCGGCATGCCGCGAGCCCTGTTCCCGGCCCTGGCCACCACCTTGTTCGGCGGCGGAGCCACGACGCTCGGCTTGCTCTACGCCGCGCCCGGCGCGGGCGCCCTGATCGGCGCGCTCACCACCGGCTGGGTCAGCCACATCAAGCGCCAGGGCCTGGCGGTCATCTTTGCCGTCATCGCGTGGGGCGCCGCCATCACCGCCTTCGGGCTGGTGCACTGGCTTCCCGCCGCACTGGCGCTGCTCGCCGCCGCGGGCTGCGCCGATGTGATCTCGGCCGTGTTCCGCAGCACGATCATCCAGCTCTCCGCGCCCGACGCGCTGCGGGGCCGGCTGGCGGGCCTGCAGATCGCCGTGGTCACCGGTGGCCCCCGGCTCGGAGACCTGGAGGCAGGCCTGGTCGCGACCGCCTTCGGCGACACCGTCTCCGTCGTCTCCGGCGGCCTGGCGTGCATCGCCGGCGCGCTGGTCCTGGCCCGCCTGCTCCCCGGCTTCCGCCGCCAGCGGATGGAGCCCGCGCACCACGGCCCGGCGGAGTCTCCCCGGACCGAGCCGCTCCCCTAGCTGGTCCGGGCCGCTAGCTGGTCCGGGCCGCTAGCTGGTCCGGGCCGCTAGCTACCTAGCTGGTCACGGGTGTCCGGGCCGCGCCGGCGTAGAGCTGGGCCGCCCGCCAGCAGTACCAGGCGACGATGCTGCGGTAGGGCCGGTACGGCTCGCCGAGAAGGTCGAGTTGCTTCGGCGTGGGCGTGGCGATATTCCACGCCAGGCCGAACCCCCGGCGTACCACGAGGTCTCCGGTGGGCCAGACGTCCATGCGGCGAAGCTGAAACATGAGGAAGATCTCCGCAGACCACTTCCCGATACCACGAACGCTCGACAGGCGGGCCACGATCTCCTCGTCGCTTTCCCGGGCCAGCCGACGGGAGTCGAGCACGACCGTGCCGTCGAGGACCTTGGCGGCCAGGTCCTGGAGGGAGGCGGCTTTGGCGGCCGACAGGCCGGCCTCGCGGAGCAGCCCGGTCGGGGTGGCGAGGACGCGCTCGGGGGTGACGTCGCCGCCCAGGGCGAGGACGAGCCGATCGTGTATCGCCCGGGCGGCGGCCCCCGCGAGCTGCTGGTAGGTGATCGAGCGGACGAGGGTGGCGAAGGGGGTGCCGGTGGGTTTGGGGAAGCTCGGCGGGCCCGCTTCGGCGAGGAGACGGGCTAGCACCGGGTCTCGTTCGGCCAGAATCTGGGCGGCTTGACGCGGAGTGACCTTACGCCGACGGGGGGCATCGGGTGGCGTCGAGGTCACGGGTGGCTCCCGGGCGGGCTCTGGTGGCTGTCGAGGCCGCTCGTATACGACGTTATACGCGCTTGGCGTGCCATTCGGGATCGGTCAGGGAAGCAGGGATTCGACGCGTACCGACGGGTAGCGGGTGGGGAATTTTGTGTCCAGGGTTGCCAGCGTCGCGTCGCTGGCCTGGGCGAAGGCAGCGAGGTAGTCGTCGGTCCACAGTTTGTGACTCTTGTCGTCGCGTGCGGAGATCGCGCGCCACACGGCGTCCAGTTCGTCCGGTTCGTCCGCCCAAAGGACACGCTCGTCCGCCCAGAGCTGGTCGAAGGTCCGCCAGGCCTGGCTGCGGTCGACCGCGTCGTCGCCCATGATGACGGGGTTGGACAGCAGCCGGAGCAGGCTCATCTGAGTGACCCGGCAGAAGACCAGGTCACCGGTCTGCCTGCCGAACCAGTCCGCCGTCGCCGGATGGTGCGCGTGGCGTCCCCAGACCGCGGCGAGCCAGACACCGACGTCCAGGAGGATCATTGCGGTCCGTACCGGTCGATGTCGTCCGCGTCGAGGGCGCCGGCTATGTCCTCGTTCGTGATGAGGACCTCAGGTGCGCCGCCGCGGCCGATCAATGGGAGTGTCACGCGCCCCGCCTTCGCCTTTGGTGCCGATGGAAGGCCGAGCTCGTGCGCTACCGCCCGGTTGATCAGGTCCTTCAGGCTCTCGCCGTGCTCGGCGGCCCTGGCCTTGGCCGCCCGCATCAGAGTGGGAGGCATGTCAACAGTGGTGCGCATAAAAGCATATTAGCACCCGGGCCGGGGCCGTCAACCGATGCCGCCGCTGCCGCTGTTGTTCCCGTCCCTTGTCGTCCTCGGTGCTGTCGTCGCCGCCGGGGTCTTTAGCCGAGGATATTGCTCACTTCATCACAACGTACGGTGGTGATACGTCCGGTTGCCCGGATTCCCGCCCGGGCCGGCGCGAGCGGAAAGGCGGGACGTGGCGGCTCCGATCGGGCAACGCCGACACGTAGCCTTGTGTTCGTGGCCTCAGCGTTCGACTTCAGCGATCACAAGGCGGCGGCGTAACGCGCCGCAGATGACCCTTGACATGTACCTGGCATTCCCGGAAGACGCCAGCAAGCTGATTGAGGTCGTCGATGGCTGGATCGTCCGGTGTGAGTCTGCCGAGCCAAGCCATCAGGCGATCCAGTTGAACCTCCTCATCGCGATCCGGGAAGCTGCCTGGCTCCGGGACCGGGCCAAGCAGAGCTGCCACCGAGTGCTCGGCGACATGGACGTCCCGATCGCCGACAGTCCGAAACTGCACTTCCGCCGTCCCGACGTGGTCGTCTACCGGCGCATCGACGACGACCGGGGGCGATCGGGACGCAAGCCGATCGCCGCCGATTGCCTGATCGCAGTGGAGATCGTATTGGCCGACTCCATCACCACCGACATCCGGGACAAGCGCGCGGAGTACGCCGCCGCCGGCATCCCGCACTACTGGATCGTCCGGATGACCGACAACGACGGCCCCGCCATCTCCGTGGAACGGCTCCTGCTTACCTCGGACGGCGAGTACACCAGGGAAGGGCTCGCGATCCGTGGCCGTGACTTCCACGCCATCGACACCATCAGCCCATTCCCGCTCAAACTCACCTGGGAAGCGCTGGACGAAGGCTTGTAAACCCAGGTCGAAGCACCACAGGCTCGCCAGCAGCCCGGGCGGGGTCATCGGGACGCCCTTGGCTATGGTGGGCGGGTGCCCACTATACCGCCGGAGGAAGCGCCTTCTCCGGAACGAGAACCGCATCAGTATCGGCAGATGGCAGAGTCGTTCGGCGTGGACGCCGAACGCTACGACCGGACCCGGCCCCGGTATCCCGACGCCCTGGTGGAGCGGATCGTCGCGGCCAGCCCCGGGCCCGACTTTCTCGACGTCGGCTGCGGCACCGGCATAGAAGCCCGGCAGTTCCAGGCGGCCGGCGGCAAGGTGCTCGGCGTCGAGCCCGACGCGCGGATGGCCGACCTCGCGCGGCGCACCGGGGTCGAGGTCGAGGTGGCGACGTTCGAAACCTGGGACGCCGCTGGCCGGGAATTCGACGCGGTCGTCGCCGGGACGGCCTGGCACTGGGTGGACCCGGTCGCGGGCGCGGCCAAGGCGGCCCAGGTGCTGCGGCCGGGCGGCCGGCTGGCGCCTTTCCACCACGTGTTCCAGGCCCCGCCCGGCGTGATGGAAGCCTTCGCCCAGGCCTACCGGCGGGTGGCACCGGACTCGCCGCTCAACCTCAGCAGCCAGTTGACGAGGTCGCCGCTGGAGGCGTACCAGAGGATGTTTGCCAAGATCGCCGACGGGATCCGGGAGGTGGGCGGGTTCAGCGACCCGGAGCAGTGGCGGTTCGACTGGAAGCGGTCCTATACCCGGGATGAGTGGCTGGACCAGATGCCCACCATCGGTACCCTCACCCAGCTCGCGCCGGACAAGCTGGCGGAGGTGCTGGCGGACGTCGGAGCCGCTATCGACGCGATGGGGGGAAGCCTCACGGTCGGCTACACCACGGTGGTGGTCACCGCGGCGCGAATCGGCACCGCCTGACCCGGCTTGCGGGCCCAGACACGACCCTACCCAGCCGGCATCAGGGGAGCGGACCTCCGGGTTGGAGGGTTCCGGCGGCGATCTGTTCGGCCGCCCAGTCGATCCAGTCGATCTGGGTGGTGTAGAAGCGCCGACCGTATTCGATGGCGATGCGACTGGCCCGCTGGACAGGGCTGGCGGCCCAGTCTTTCCGGGCGATGATCTCGTCGATGTAGCCGAGGTGCCGGACGTATTCGACTCGGTCGCGGGCCAGCAAGGCGAGGGCCTCTTCGGCCGGCAGCACCCACATGGCGAATACTCTCAGGAGCGGTTCGTTGCGGGAAGTGTAGTCGGGCACACTGTCCGTGAGCCAGGTCCGCAGCTCGTCGAGGCCGGCGGGGGTGGTCCGGTATGCCTTGCGCCCTCGGGGGCCTTTACCGGTTTGGGCGATCACCCCGTCGGCGACCATCTTGGCCAGTTCGGGATAGATCTGGCTGTGCTGGGCGGGCCACACGTTGGTCATCGAGACGGCGTAGTAGCGGGACAGGTCATAGCCGCTCATCGGCTCGCCAGCGAGCAGGTCGAGCAGTCCGTGGCGCAAGCTCATAGGAAAAATTCTACCTATTGATATTGACACGTCAAATCCGACAAGGTTGAATTATACGTGTAAGACTCAACAGGTAGGAGAGAACATATCATGACCACCCCGCCGACCACGACCATTCAAGCCGGCACCGACTCCGTGGCACTCATCAACGTGTTCAGCGTCGCCCCTGAAGACCAGGCACGCCTGGTCGAGGCATGGCAGCGCGGGACCGACGACCTGATGCGGCACCTGCCCGGGTTCATCTCGGCCAACATCCACCGATCCCTGGACGGGACCAAAGTCATCAACTACGCCCAGTGGGAGAGCGCCGATGCGTTCACCGCGTCCCTCCGCAACCCCGACGTAATCGCATACTTCAGCGAGCTCGGCCAGATCGGGACACCAGCCCCGGTCCTCGCCGAAGTCGTCTCCGTCCACCACGTCTGAGTCCACCACGTCTGAGCCGAGACGGGAGCGATACACGGGAGCACCGGGCACCTCCAACAATGCTCAAGCTAGGCCTTGAGCACTCTTGGAGGTGGCGGGAATCGAACCCGCGTCCTTCAGTACTTCACCAGGGCTTCTCCGGGCGCAGCTTGCTCTGCTTTTCTCAGCCCCGGCGATCACGCAAGCGAGACGCCGACGGGCTCAGCCACTGTTTGATGTCCCGTCTGGCCCCGCGGCCGGGTCAGACGGTAAATCCTTCTAGCTGATGCCAGGCACCGGGTCGAAGGCATCCCCGGGCTGACAGAACTCTTTAACTCGCCTTAAGCGGCGAGAGCGAGTTCGCTGCGCACTGATGTGTTGGCAGTTATTGGTTTGCGGTCACAGGATTAACGAGGTCACAACCGCAACCCTCGGCCCGCTTCCCCTGGCTCGACCACCGAAGTCGAAACCGATCACCCCCGCTATTGAGTTGTCTGGCCGATACGGCTACTACTAGGCCATACCGCCGTACCCGACCGTACACTCACAACAGGCGATAGCCAACTTAGATTCCCGCACGGCGAACGTGGCCGGGCGGCAAGAAGTGGCCCCCGCAGGCGCTGGCGGTGGCCGAAACGCGCCCGCAGGGGCCGACCGGCAGGGTCGGAGCCGGTCTGGTGGCCGGGTCTCCCCCGAGATGAGACCCGGACCCTCACGTTGACTGGGTCGCAACCCCCCAAGCGAAACCTCAGTCACAGATAAGGACGCCTTTAAGTATCCGTATGGTTGCTTAGAGCGACCAGATTAAACGGGCGACGGTCAGCTGCCGACGGCCGCGACGCTGCCGAGCGCCTCGAGGAAGGCGCCGGCGAGGGCGGCGGCGGATAGGTTCGCCGTTCGGCCCGACTCGACCACGGTGAACGCGACGTCGCCGCGGAAACCGACGAACCAGCTCATCCAGCCTGACCCCGAGTGGACCAGGCCGACCTGTCCGTAAACCGGCGCGCCAGGGATGTTGGCCGCCTGCGCCGCGCCCGAACTGACCGCGCTGCGCATCAGGCTGCGCAACGCGGACATGGCACTGGGATCAAGCGCCGCCCCCGGCTTGCCCGGAGGATTGGCCGCGCCCTCAATGACCTGCGGCGCGCGCCAGCTGCCTGAATCGACCTCCGCGGCGACCATGGCCATGGACAGCGGGCTGACCCGGACGTTGCCCTGGCCGATCGTTTCGGCCGCGAGGGCAGCTTCTCCGGCCGCCAAGGGAGCCGAACCGGAGAAGAGGGGCACGGGGGCCGGCGACCAGTTCGCGCCGATCCCGAAGGCCGTAGCCACCTGGTCGAACTGGCTCGGGGAGAGCCGTTCGGACACGCCCGCGAATGCGGTACCGCAGCCGTCGGCGAAATCGGCACTGAACGGCTTCTCCTCGCCGGTGCCATCGCTGGTGAACGTCTGGCCGCCGACGGTGAAGGAGTTCTCACACGAGATCTGGGTAGACGCCGTCAGCCCGTCACTGAGCAGCGCGCCGGCCGACACGATGGTGAACGCCGTGCCTGGCATCAGCTTCGCGGCCAGCGGGCCCCCCGCGGGGAGTGCGCCGGAGGCTTGGCGCTGTGCCACCGCCAGGACCTGACCCGTCGAGGCCTGGACGGCCACGATCTCGCCCGAGTTCGAGCTGGTGTTGAGCGTGTTCAGAGCGGCGTTCTGGACCCGCGAGCTGATCGTGGTGCGCACTGACGTGCCAGGAACGCCGGCCCAGCGGGCCAGGACGTCCGTCTTCGTCCCGGCCGGGTTCACCGCGACCACCTCGGTCGTGGGCGTGCCGAGGAGCTGACGCTGATAGGCCTGCTCGAGCCCGGACAGCCCGACCGTGGTTCCCGGCAGGTAGAACGCGCCGTCGGCCCGCAGCACTGGGTTGACCTCACTGCCTACCGTACCGACCAAGCCGGTAGCTTCGGCTTGGAACAGCCGCTCCGACACCTTCTGAACCACCAGGCCCGGCACCTTGCGGAGCCCGGCACGCAGGCGGGCGTAGGTGGTGGGGTCTAGGGTGGCCAGCCGGAAGAACGCCTCAGGCGGGGCCGCCGCGACCTGGCCGAGCACCTGGCCCGCCTGGAGCCCGGTGAGCGCGGCGAAGGCCCGGGCCGTTGCCGCCTGGCTGGCCAGCCGGGCAGGCCACACGCCCACCTCGTACGCCGGAGTCGACAGCACCAGCGGATCGCCCTCGGCGTCGAGCACGGCGGCCCGGGCCGGGAACTCGGTCACCATGGCCAGCCGCGCCCCCTGGCCCAGGTTCGGGTTGATGACGCTGGGGGCCCAGTCGACCTTCCAGGTCCCGTCGATCCGCCGCAGACCGAACTGGCCGCGATAGGTCCAGAGGTGTTCCTCTCCGGCCAGGCTGACCGACGCGTTGAAGGCCGCCTCGGCGGTGCCGCCGTGCTGGACCACTGAGTTCATCGACAGGAACAGCTGGGTGGCATCGACCTGCGCGAAGGCACCCTTCAGGTCGGCGGCCACGGTGTCCGGCGCAGCCGTGGTCAGCGTCCCCGCGGCGTCGTATTGCTGCTGCTGCCAGTCGAGCAGGAAGGCCTGGGCGGCGGGCTCGGCGGACGGCTCCGAACCGAAACCGACGGCTAGTCCGGTGACTATCACGCCGACGACGACGATGGCCAGCGCGGCGAGGCGCCACCGCTTAGACCGCCGGCGCGCCGGCGAAGACTTGCGTCCGGGCTTGGCTGACGATCCGGTGGCCACGTGCCGGGTCGGCCGGCCCGCGGCTCGCCGCGCTCGCGCTGGCGGCGGCGACGTCGACGGGCCCTGCGCGGGCGCGGCGTCGCGCGGGCGCGGTGGTCCGACGACACGGGAACCGGGAGGCGGGGCAGGATCGCCTTGCCCGGGCGCCAAGGGACGCCGGGGCCTGGCGTGGCCGCCGTGCTCGCTCGCAGGAGGGGACACGATCCGCCTGCCCGTCACCTTCGCCGTTTCAGCGCCCGGTCCATTTCCCTGGCCGCATCCCGCTTGGCCAGGTCCTGACGCTTGTCGTAGGTCCGCTTGCCGCGGCCGAGGCCCAGCTCCACCTTGACGTTCCCATCCCTGAAGTACAGCGAAAGCGGGACCAGGGTCAAGCCTTGCTCAGCGGTCTTGCTGGCCAGGCGGTCGATCTCCTTGCGGTGCAGCAGCAGCTTCCTGATCCGGCGCGGGGTGTGATTGGTCCAGGTGCCCTGACCGTACTCAGGAATATTCACGTTGTGCAGCCACACTTCGTCGTCGGAGATCTGCGCGAACCCCTCCGCGAGGGAGGCGCGCCCGGCGCGCAGCGATTTCACCTCGGTGCCGGTCAGAACCAGGCCCGCCTCGTAGGTGTCCTCGATGTGGTAGTCGTGATAGGCGCGGCGGTTCCTGGCGATCACCTTCTGCCCCTGCTCCCGAGCCACCACGTCCCCCTATCGCCACGCCAGCCACTGACAACTCAGACGCGCAGGTAACGGCGCAAGGTCAGGAACGACGTCGCACCGCACAACACGACCGCGACGACCATCGAGAACAAGATAACTTCGATCAGGTCGCCGACGGACAAGCCCACGTTGAATGAGAAGTACTGCTCCAGGCTATCTAGCATCAGCGACTTGACCGCCACCAGGAGCCCGGCCGCGATCGCCCAGCCGATCAGGCCGGCGATCGTTCCCTCAAGCAGGAACGGCAGCTGGATATAGAAGTTCGACGCGCCGACCAGGCGCATGATGGCGGTCTCCCGGCGGCGGTTGAACGCGGACAGCCTGATCGTGTTGGCCACCAGCAAGATCGCGGCCACGATCAGGATCAGCGCGATGATGACCACCGCGTTCCTCGCGCCGTCAAGCAGCCGGTAGAACTTGTCCAGGATGGTCATCTCGTCGACCACGGTCTCCACCCCAGGCGCGCCGGTCACCGCGCTGGACACGATGTTGTAGTCGGCCTCGGGATTCTTCAGCTTCACCTCGAACGAATCGGGGATGTCGCCTTCCTGGGTGTCCTGGACCAGGGCCGGCTCGTTGGAAAAATACTGCCTGAACTCGTCGTAGGCCTGCTGCTGGCTCACGTAGTAGACGTTCTCGACCTGCGGCATGGCCACGAGCTGGGCGTGCAACTGGGCCCGCTGGGCCGCGGTGGAGGGGCCGTTCTGCTGGCACTGCGGCTGCGGGCTCGTCTTGATGCACAGGTAGATCGACAACTCGACCTTCCCCTGCCAGTAGGTCCGCGTCCTGTCCACCTGCTTGACGAAGAGCAGGCCGGTGCCGAGCAGGGAAAGGCTGATAGCCACGACCACGATGAGCGCCATCGTCATGGTCAGATTCCGGCGCAGCCCGACCCAGATCTCGGAGAAGACGAACTGTGAACGCATCCTGGCTGATCCCTCGGTAGTCCTAGGTTGGGCTGGGTTCTACGGGTCGGCATCACGATAACCATGGGTCAGTATGCCTGGCCGTACACCCCGCGCGACTGATCTCGGACAACCTTGCCATATTCAAGCTCGACGACCCGCTTGCGCATCGAGTCGACGATGGCCGCGTCATGAGTCGCCATCACGACGGTCGTCCCTGTCCTGTTGATGCGGTCAAGCACCTTCATGATGCCGATCGAGGTCGCCGGGTCGATGTTCCCCGTCGGCTCGTCGGCGAGCAGGATCATGGGCCGGTTGACGAACGCGCGCGCCATCGCGACCCGCTGCTGCTCGCCGCCGGACAGTTCGTCAGGCATGCGGTCATGCTTGCCCTCCAAGCCCACGAGGTCGATCACCTCGGGGACGACCTTGCGGATGAAGCGCCGGTTCTTACCGATGACTTCCAAGGCGAACGCCACATTCTGGTAGACGTTCTTGTTCGGCAGCAGCCGGAAGTCCTGGAACACGCAGCCGATGCGACGTCGCAGGTAAGGCACCTTCCAATTCGTAAGTCGCGCGAGATCCCGGCCGGCCACGTGGATTCTGCCGTCAGAAGGCCGCTCCTCCTTCAGGACCAGGCGGAGGAAGGTCGACTTGCCGGACCCAGAGGGGCCGACGAGAAAAACGAACTCTCCTTTAGTGACCTCGATGTTCACGCTCTCCAGCGCGGGACGGCTCTGATTCGGGTAAACCTTTGTGACGTTATCGAAGTTGATCACGGGACCATCACATCGATGTAGGTGGGCAGGACCCGGCTGTCGCCGCCAACCTGCGGCGACATGCGGGTAATCTGGACTGGCCAGGGAACACAGTCTAGAGGGAAACTGGCAGCTAAGGCCTTACATCACGGCAAGTGCCGTGTCGCGGGCCCGGGCGGAAGGGGTTCCATGAGCTGCGAGCACCTGATCTGCGCGCAATGCGCTGGGCCAGTAGTTGAAGGTCGGTGCCCGGCGTGCCGCGCATCGCGACAGCACGTTCACCATGAGCATTCGGCCAGCCCGCAGCTGATCATCGGGGCCGTCCTCGTGCTGAGCCTGCTGCTCCTGCTGGCCATGCATCTCGCCGGGTAACCGCGGAGCCCGGTAGCACGCGCTCGAACTACCGGCCGCTGCGACGCATCCAGCGGATTTCCGCGTCGATGAACTCGTCAATCTCCCCGTCCAGCACCGCGACCGCATTCCCGGTTTCCATTCCCGTCCGCACGTCCTTCACGTTCTGATACGGGTACAGGACATAGTTACGGATCTGGGTACCCCAGGCCCGGCCGCCGTCACCGCGCAGGGCGGCCATCTCCTCGGCCTCCTCCTGCCGCCGCCGCTCAAGCAGCTTGGACTGCAGCACGGCCATCGCCGACGCCCGGTTCTGGATCTGGCTGCGCTCGTTCTGGCACGAGACCACGATCCCGGTGGGCAGGTGGGTGATCCGGACCGCCGAGTCGGTCGTGTTCACACCCTGGCCGCCTGGGCCGCTCGAGCGGAACACGTCCACCCTGATGTCGTCATCACTGATGTCGATGTGATCGGTCTGCTCCACCACCGGCGTCACGTCCACGCCGGCGAACGAGGTCTGCCTGCGTCCCTGGTTGTCGTACTTGGAGATCCGGACCATCCGGTGCGTGCCATGCTCGCCGCGCAGCGTCCCGTAGGCGTAGGGCGCGTTCACCGCGAACGTGGTCGACTTGATCCCGGCCTCTTCCGCGTACGAGGTGTCGTACACCTCGGTCGGGAACTTGTGCCGCTCGGCCCAGCGCAGGTACATCCGCATCAGGTTCTCCGCGAAGTCCGCGGCGTCCGCGCCGCCGGCCTGGGCGTTGATCGAGATCAGGGCCTCCCGGGCGTCGTACTCGCCGGCTAGCAGTGTGCGCACCTCAAGCTGGTCGATCTCGGTGCGCAGGGCGGTGAGCTCGCGGGCCGCCTCAAGGCGGGTGGGCTCGTCGTTCTCGCTCTCGGCCAGACCGAACAGCACCTGGGTGTCGCCGAGCCGCTGATGCAGGGCGGTCAGCCGGGCCAGCTCCGCCTCCAGGTAGGACAGGCGGCGGGTCACCTTCTGCGCCCGGGCCTGGTCAGCCCAAAGCCCGGGGTCGGCGGCCTGCTCACGCAAGCCGTCCGCCTCGGTCTGCATAGCCCCGGGGTCGAGCACCGCCGCTATGCTGGCGAGCTTCGACGTCAGTGCCGCGATCTCATCGGCGGGATCGGTACCTGCCATGCCGGCTAGCCTACGCGAGTGGCGCAGGCCTTGATCGCATCCCGGTCGGGTGCGCGAAAACGGGTGTACGAACCCGGTATTCTGCCTTAGCGTGACGCACCGAAAGCGCATGACCTGGGCCCGGACCACGATCGGGTCGGCGGCGCTTGCCGCCTTGGCCGTGCTGGCCGTCCCGGGCTGCGCCCCGCCAGCCCCCGCGGCCGCGGCCTCCAGCGTCCAGCCTGTCCTGAGCATTGCCGCGGCGAAGGCCGTTTACGCCACGTACATGACGGACAGCGACGCGGCCGCGGCGCAAGGCGATGCGGCGGCCGGGCTCGCGCACGTCGCGGACACCCAGTGGTACCAGGTGAAGGGCCAGTACACGGCGCTGGCGACGGCGGGAACCCCGGTGCCGAGGTACCAGTACAGGGCGCCGCAGTTCTATGTGCCGGCGCTGACCCGCTACCCGCAGTGGTTCCTGGTGTCGGCCCAGCGCAGCCTCGACACCGACGGCCACCTGGGCCCGGCGGTCACCACGCTGCTGGTGTTCGAGCGCGCCGAAGCGGACCGGGTCTGGACCCTGAACGGCTCCGCCGCGCTGAATCACGGTCAACCGATGCCCGCGATCGCGAAGGACCCGGACGGCTACGCCGTCGACCTGTCCACCACGGACCCGAGCGTGCTGCTGATCCCCGCCGTGGTGGGACCGGCCCAGGCGGCCGTGGTGGACCAGGGCCCGAGCCACCCCATCGCCCCGCTGATCGGCAGTGGGCCGCAGACCACCGGGATCTACACGGCGCAAGCCGCGCGGGGCCGCGCGGAGGCGGCCCAGGGCCTGCAATACCAGTGGCTGCTCGAGGGCACCTCGTTCCCGCAGTTCCAGCTGCGGCTGGCCGACGGCGGGGCCCTGGTGCTCTACGGGATGAGCCTGGAAACGACCACCGAGCACCCCAACCTCGTGTCCGGGTCACCGATCCCGGTGCC
Organism: uncultured Actinomycetes bacterium; assembly: GCA_963758795.1. Taxonomy (GTDB): domain Bacteria; phylum Actinomycetota; class Actinomycetes; order Streptosporangiales; family Streptosporangiaceae; genus Palsa-504. The sequence continues at coordinate 150,343 of CAVWXG010000010.1, read as the reverse complement.
CGCCGCGGTCACCCCGCTGCTCGCCGCGCCCACCGAGGTCGGGTACCACGCGGTGTACGCCAACTGGGCCTACCAGTTCGCGGCGATCGACCCGCCCACCACCGCACACAGCGCCAAGGTCGACGTCATCGCCGAGACCAACGCCCCCAGCTACGGCCACGCCTATTAGCCTCAGGGGGTCGAAGGGGGGTCCGGCGGGGTTGGGCCCCCGAAGGGGGTCCCCCGGGGGCACGGGGTTGGGCCCCCGAAGGGGGTCCCCCGGGGGCACGGGGTTGGGCCCCCGAAGGGGGTCCCCCGGGGGCACGGGGGGCGGGCAGCCCCCCGTAACGGGGGGGTCTGGGGGGGTCGTCCCCCCGAGGCTAGAGAGGCAGGGAGCTGGCGGCTACTAGGGTGCGGATGGCGCGCAGGGCCACCGACAGGGTGGTGAAGGTGAACCGCTCGCTCTCCCAGATCTCGCCTAGGGTCTGGGTGGCCATCGCCGCCGCGGCCTCGTTGCGCGAGGCCCAGGCGGCGAGCCGCTCCTCGGGGTTCTTGGCCTCCTCGGGACCGCTGACCCCGAGCACGTCCTGCGTGAGCGAGGCGTGCGCGGCGTACAGGTCGTCCCGCAGCGCGGACCGGGCCATCGTCGACCAGCGGTCATCACGGGGCAGCGCGGTGATGCGGTCACGCAGCCGGGTGATCTGCAGCCGGTCGGCCAGATCGAAGTAGACCTCGGCAGTCTCCTCGATGCCGCGTCCGGCCGAGGCGGCCGCCTGGACGATGCCGAAGGCCGAATACGTCGGCACCATCGCCGCGACCCGCTCGGCCAGGTCGGCCGGCACGCCGAGGTCCAGATAGGAGTCCCGGCGATCCTCGAACCCGGCCAGGTCCCGGCCGGTGAGCAGCTTGGGCAGGTGCGAACGCACCGTCCGGACCCCAGCCGCGAAGAAGGCCACGGTGTCCTGGATGTCGAACGGCGGGCGGCGGTTCTGCAGCAGCCACCTGACCGCCCGCTCGGTCAGCTTGCGCCCTTCGAGCAGCAGCGTGATCTGCGCCGCGATGCCGACCCGGGATCCCTCAAGTTCCTCGACCTGACGCCAGAACGCCGGCAGGTCGAACACCTCGCGGGCGACCAGCCAGGCCCGGGTGAGATCGGGCACCGACGCGCCGGTCTCCTCGATCAGCCGGAACAAGAACGTGGTGCCCGAGGTGTCGATCATCTCGTTGACGGCGACGGTGGTGATGATCTCCCGGCGCAGCGGATGTGATTCCAGCCGGTCCGCGAACCGGGCCCGCAACGGCGCCGGGAAATACGCGTCGAGCACCCGGCGCAGGTACGGGTCGTCGGGCAGCCGGGACGCCAGCACGTCCTCGCCCGCCGAGATCTTGGTGTGCGCGAGCAGCAGGGCAAGCTCGGGGCTGGTCAGGCCGGCTCCGGAGGACCGGCGTTCGGCGATCTCCCGCTCGTCGGGCAGCACGTCCTGCTCCCGGTTCAGGCGCTTGTCCCTGATCAGCTTGCGCAGGTACCGGACGTGCACGTGGAGCAGGGACGGCGCCTGGGCCCTGGCCACCGCCAGCGCCATGTTCTGCCGGTAGTTGTGCCGCAGCACCAGGGCGGCCACCTCGTCGGTCATCTCGTTCAGCAGATTGTGCCGGGCCGAGGCGGGTATCACGCCGTCCCTGATCGCGTCGGCGAGCAGGATCTTGATGTTGACCTCGTGGTCGGAGGTGTCGACTCCGGCCGAGTTGTCGATGAAGTCGGTGTTCATCAGCCCGCCGCGGAGCGAGTACTCGATCCTGGCCGCCTGGGTGAAGCCCAGGTTGCCGCCCTCACCGACCACGCGGGCCCGCAGCTCGGTGGCGTCGATCCGGACTGCGTTGTTGGATCTGTCCCCCACCTCGGCGTGCGATTCGGAGCTGGCCTTCACGTACGTGCCGACCCCGCCGTTCCAGAGCAGGTCGACGGGGGCGGCCAGGATGGCGGAGATCAGGTCGTCCGGAGAGAGCGCGATGACATCGGCGTCGATGCCGAGGGCGGTGCGGGCCTGCGGTGACAGCGGGACCGACTTCACCGCGCGCGGCCAGACCCCGCCGCCCGGCGAGATCAGCGCCTGGTCATAATCCGCCCACGAGGACCGGGGCAGCGCGAACATCCGCGCGCGCTCGGCGAAGCTCGCCGCCGGATCGGGAACCGGGTCGACGAACACGTGCCGGTGGTCGAACGCCGCGACCAGCTTGATGTGCTCGGAAAGCAGCATGCCGTTGCCGAACACGTCGCCGGACATGTCGCCCACGCCGACCACGGTGAAGTCGTCGGTATCCGGGTTCAGCCCCAGCGCCGCGAAGTGCCACTTCACCGACTCCCAGGCGCCGCGGGCGGTGATGGCCATCTTCTTGTGGTCGTAGCCCTCCGAGCCGCCGGAGGCGAACGCGTCTCCGAGCCAGAATCCGTACCGGGCCGCCACCTCGTTGGCGGTGTCGGAGAACGTCGCGGTGCCCTTGTCCGCCGCCACCACCAGGTACGGGTCGTCGGCGTCCCGCCGGACCACGTCCGGCGGCGGCACCACCTTGTCGCCCTCGATGTTGTCGGTCACGTCGAGCATCGCCGCGATGAAGGTCTGGTAGCAGGCGAGCACCTCGGACTGGTACGCCTCGCGATCGGCGGGATCGGGCAGCCGCTTGCACACGAAGCCGCCCTTGGCCCCGGACGGCACTATGACCGCGTTCTTGACCTCCTGCGCCTTGACCAGGCCGAGGACTTCGGTGCGGAAGTCCTCGAGCCGGTCCGACCAGCGCAGCCCGCCGCGCGCCACCCGGCCGAAGCGCAGGTGCACCGCCTCCAGCCGGGGCGAGTAGACGAAGATCTCGAACTTGGGCCGCGGCGAGATCAGCCCGGGCACGTTGCCCGGATCGAGCTTGAGCACCAAATATCCCGGGGGGGAGGTATGGCCAGGGGGGACGATCCCCCCCAGACCCCCCCTGCTTACGGGGGGGCTGCCCGCCCCCCCGTGCCCCCCTGGCCCGGGCCCGCCCGGGCGCTCCTGCTGGTAGTAGTTGGTCCGCAGGGTCGCGTCGATCAGGGCCAGGTAGGACCGCAGGATCCGGTCGTGGTCGAGGCTGACCACCTCGTCGAGTTGGCCGCGGATCTCCTCGGTGATCGCTTCGCAGCGCTCGGACACGCCGTTCTGCCTGGCCGGGTCGAACCGGGACTCGAACAGCCGGACCAGCAGCCGGGTGATCGCCCCGTTGGACCGCAGCACCCGCTGCAGGTAGTCCTCGCTGAACCTGGTCCCGGCCTGGCGCAGGTACTTCGCGTAGGCGCGCAGCAGGTTGACCTCGCGCCAGCTCAGGCCCGCCGACAGGACCAGTGCGTTGAACCCGTCGTCTTCGATCCGGCCGTGCCACAGCGCGGTCAGCGCGTCCTCGAATATCGGCCGGGCCCCGACGACCGCGGCCGCGGTGGCCGGAGCGCGGAGACCAAATTCATATATCCAGAACGAACCGTGGCCGGACGGTCCGGTGAACCGATACGGGTGCTCGTCGACGACCTCGAGACCCATGTGCTGCAGCTGCGGCAGCACGTCCGACAGGGTGATCGGCGTCCCCGCCCGGTACACGACCAGCGTCCACCGCTCCGGCTTCTGCACCAGCCGCACCGCGAATTCCGCCCGCGACTCACGCAGGCCGAGCATCGTGGTCAGGTCGTCGACCGCGTCCTGCGGGCTGACGTCGGCCTGGTAGGTCTCGGGGATGCCCGCCGAGCACAGGTCGAGCAGCGTCCTGGCCCGTTCTTCGCCGAGCGCCCGGGTCGCGTCGGCGGCCAAGTCCTCATCCCACGACCTGACCGACGCGGCCAGCCTGCGCTCCAGGGCCGCCGCGTCCACCTGCGGCACCGGCCGTCCCCGTTGCCCCCGGACCACCACGTACAGCCGGGCCAGGGCCGAATCGCCGACCGTGGCGCTGTAGTCCGCGGACACCCCGTGCAGCGCCTGCATCAAGACGTCCTGGGCGCGCAGCCTGACCTCGGTGGTGTACCGGTCCCTGGGCAGGTACAGCAGGCAGGACATGTACCGGCCGTACCGGTCCCGGCGCAGGAAGAGCCGGGTCTGCTTGCGCTCGCTCAGCCGCAGCACGCCGAGCGCGATCGGGGTGAGCTCGGTGGCCGAGATCTCGAAGAGCTCCTCGCGCGGATAGTCCTGGAGTATCTCGGCCAGGTCCTTCCCGTCGTGGCTGTCCTGGGACAGCCCGGCCGCGGCGAGGACCTGGGCGAGCTTGCGCCTGAGCACGGGGACGCCGGCGATGGGCGCGTTGTGCGCCGCGGCCGTGTACAGGCCGAGGAACCGGAACTCCCCGGTGATCTCCCCGGCCGGGCTGAGCTTCTTGACCGAGACGTAGTCCAGGTAGTTGGCGCGGTAGACGGTGGACCTGGAATTGGCCTTGGCCAGCACCAGCCGCTCGGCGGGGTCCTGTGCCCTGGCCACGATCTGCGGCGACAGCGGCGTCACCTCGTCGCCGCCGGGCCGGTCGTGGCGCAAGATGCCGAGCCCGGTCCCCGGTACCTGGCGCAGGCCGACGCTGCCGGCGGCGGGCACCAGGTCGTACTCGCGGTAGCCGAGGAAGGTGAAGTTGCCATCCGCCAGCCAGCGCAGCAGCGCGCCGGACTCGGACCCCTCAACCCCCTCAAGACCAGTCAGATCATTGCCGGGCGCCCCGGCCAGGTCGTCGGCCAGGCTGCGGGCCGCCTCGCCCATCCGGCGCTGATCCTCCACCGCGACCCGGACGTCGTCCAGCACGCGGCGCAGGTCCGCCGCGAGCTGGTCCCGGCCGACCCGGTCCGCGGGCGGTCCGAGCTCGACGTGGATCCAAGATTCGTTGAGCTCTTCCGCGCCGTCGACGGTTACGCACGGAATAGGATCGTCCCCGCAGACACCAAGAATCTCGCGCAGGATGCCGGCTACGTCGCGGCGGACCCGCAGGACGGGGTGGACGAGCAGGCGGATCTCGGCCTCGTGCCGGTTCAGCTCGGTGGTGACCGAGTCGACCAGGTAGGGCATGTCGTCGATGACGATGTCCACCACGATGCTGGCCGGTCCGATCCGGTCCTCCTCCCCCGGCTCGCGGACCTGAACCAGCGCCCGGCCCTGCGGCCGGTGCAGGCCCAGCTCGGCGTGCGCCTGGGCGACCGCCGCCATCCGGGCCGGCGAGGCCAGGTCCTCTGTCGCGATGCGCTGGTAGTAAGCCTGCAGGTAGCCGGAGACATTGTCGCCGCCGCGGCCCAGCACGTCGGGGTCTAGGGCCGGGTCGTCCGGCCACGCCTGGTCCGCCTGGGCCAGCAGGGCTTCCCTGGCCTCGTCCACATTGCTATCCGGCATCGCGTCCACTCCTTCGTGTCCACTCACCTGGTCCGCCGCCTTACCTCAACAACCGCGGTTCGTCCCGAATTTCTCCGGCCCGAGCACCCTGCCACCTCATTGTGACCGTGCGATTTCTTTAAGTAACAACGAGCGTTTCTTTAAGTAACGAAGAAGCGCCCGCCCGGAACCTGCCGAAGGAACCGAGCACCTCCGGGTTGGCCAGCGCGTTCGGGTCCGCGGCTCGCTCCGGCTCGGTGCCGAGCAGGATCTTCCGCACCGGGATCTCCAGTTTCTTCCCGGAAAGGGTGCGCGGGATCCCGGGAACCTGGTGGATCTCGTCCGGCACGTGCCGGGGCGAGAGCTGCGCCCGGAGCGCGGCCCGCAGCTTGCCCTTCAGGTCGTCGTCGAGTTCGCATCCCGCGGCGGGTACCACGAACAGGATCAGCCGGCCATCGTCGGAACCGAGCCTGCCGGTGTCCACCACGAGGCTATCCGCGACTTCCGGCCACGCCTCGACCACGCGGTAGAACTCGCTGGTGCCCATCCGGACGCCGCCGCGGTTGAGGGTGGCGTCCGAACGGCCGTAGATGACGCAGCTGCCGTCGGGCCGTATCTCGATCCAGTCGCCGTGCCGCCAGACGCCAGGATAGGTGTCGAAATAGCTTTCCCGGTATCTGGCGCGAGCTGGATCGTTCCAGAAGCCGACCGGCATCGACGGCATCGGAACGGTGATGACCAGCTCGCCGACCTGGCCGATCACCGGCTTGCCGTCATCGTCGTAGGCCTCCACCTTGGCGCCCAGGCACCGACCGGAGATCACGCCGGCGCGCACCGGCAGCAGCGGGTTCGGCCCGACGAAACCCGTGCACACGTCGGTGCCGCCAGAAAAGGAGCCGAGCAGCAGGTCCGGCTTGACCCGCTGATACACCCAGTCGAACCCCTCCGGCGGCAGCGGCGACCCGGTCGAGCCGATCCCGCGCAGCCGGGACAGGTCGACATCGGCTCCTGGTTGCAGGCCCGCCTTCATGCATGCGACCAGGTAGGGCGCGCCCACGCCCAGGTAGGTGACGCCGTAGGAGGCCGCCAGCTGCCACAGCCGACCGGTGTCCGGGTAGGTGGCACTGCCGTCGTACAGCACGATCGTGACGCCGCCCAGCAGCGCCCCGGCCAGGTAGTTCCACATCATCCAGCCGGTTGTGGTGTACCAGGTGAAGACGTCGCCCGGCCGCAGGTCCTGGTGAAACGCAAGCGCCTTGAGGTGCTCGAGCACGACGCCGCCGTGACCGTGCATGATCGGCTTGGGCAGCCCGGTGGTACCGGAGGAGTACACCACCCACAGCGGATGCTCGAACGGGACCTCCTCGAACTCCGGCTCGTGCGGGCCCCCTGCCGCGGATGAACCGAGGTCGGCCCAGGCGGTCAGGTGCGGCAGATCCGGCGGCGGCCCGGCGGGCTCGTCGAGCAGATCTACTAGGATCACGCCGGACAGGCCGGGCAGGGCCGCGACCACCTCGGCCAGCATGGCGGCGCGGGAGAACTCCTTGCCTCCGTATCCGTAGCCGTCGCAGGCGATGAGTACTTTCGGCTCGATCTGGGCGAACCGGTCGGTCACGCTGCGGGCGCCGAAATCGGGCGAGCAGGAGGACCAGATCGCGCCCAGGCTCGCGGTGGCGAGCAGGCCGATGATCGCCTCGGGCACGTTCGGCAGCAGCGCCGCCACCCGGTCGCCCTTACCGACGCCGAGCGCGCGAAGACCTTTGGCCACCCGCGCCACCTCGGCCGCGAGTTGACCGTAGGTGAGGGCTCCGGCCCGGGACCGTTCTGAGTCAAAAATAATGGCGGTGCGGTCCGGATCGATCCAGGCGGTCTTCAGGGCGTTACGGGCGTAATTCAGCGTGGCTCCTGGGAACCAGTGCACGTCCGGCATCGTGTCGCCGGCCAGCACCGACGTGACGTCGTGGTCCCATTCGCCGAGGACCTCGAAGTAGTCCCAGACCGCCGCCCAGAACGAGGCCGGGTGCGTCACCGACCACTGCCACAGCTCGTCGTAACCGCCGAACCGCGGCCCGCGGCCGTCCGCCAGCCAGGTCATGAAGCGGGTGATCCGAGCGTCACGGACGGTCTTGTCATCAGGTTCCCAGAGCACGGCACCGTAGCCGCGGCTGGTCGGGTTGTCCTCGCTCGCATTCATGTTCTCAGCATCGCTGTATCCCGGCCCGGCTGGCAACCGCGGGGGCGCAGCGCCGTGGCCGTGGGCCCTCGGGATTCCGCCTACTCGGGCGGCCCGGTCAGGCGGGTGATGAGGGCGACGAGTCTGGCGGTATCGGTGAGGTCGGGCAGCACCGCGTCGGCGCCCGCCTCGCGCAGCTCGGCCGCGCTGGCCCGGCCGCTGGCCACCGCGAGCGACCGGGCGCCGCCGATCTTGGCCGCGTCCACGTCCCGGGGCGAGTCCGCCACGTAGACGGTGGCGTTCTCACCGAAGCTCACGCCGCGAGAGTCCGCGGCCCGCTGTCGGGCGACCCGCAGCAGCGTGCCCTTGGGATAAGCCTCGGAGCCGTAGCCGCCGATGTCGAAATCGACGAAGCGATCGAGGTCGAAGGCGCGCAGCTTCAGCTCGGCGCCCGGCCTGCTGTTGCCGGTCAGCACGGTCTGCACCACGCCGTCGAGCCCGGCCACCGCGGCCAGCGCCTGCGCCGCGCCCGGCAGCAGCTGCCCGTCGCGGGCCAGGTCGTCGCGCCGGGCCCGCAGGGCGGCGGCGAGTTCGGCGCTGAACGGCTCGAGCAGGCTTTCCGCCGTACCGTCCGCGCTCACGTCGGCGTCGTTCAGCGCGAGCGCGTCAAAGAAGATCTCCGACTCCGACCGGCCCGCCATCTGCGGCAGCTTGACGAGCGGCCGCCCGGTTATGGCCGGGAACGCCTCGGCGTAGGCCGCCCGGGTCACCTTGATGACATCGACCAGGGTCAGGTCGATGTTCCACAGAACCAGCCGGTGAATGGCGTCCTCCGCTGCGATGGGTCAATCCGTCTGCGGGCAGTCTCGTGCTTTAGGCTAGTCGAGGCGGTGCGGTAGCCCCTGATCGGCCGCGGCCGCCCGCCGCCGCGGCATCAGCTGCGGACGTCCCAGTGCCCGGTCTGTGGTCCCAGCCCCGAGTCCAGCGTGAACTGGACCAGCGTGATCCTTGCCTTCGTGGGCACCTCGAACACGATGCATCCCAGGCCGGAGCTGCCCACCGCGATGTTCTCGATGCCGGGGAACGAGTCGCAGTCGGCGACGCTACCGATGGCCGACTGGTAGGACTGGCCGGTCGAGTCGACCACCAGGGCGCCGCTCGAGGGCGAGTCCGAGTAGGCGACGCTGCCGGTGACGTCAAGACGGAACTGCACCGCGTAGAGCCGGTCACCCTGCTGCGGAGGATCGGACTCGGAGGCCGCCTGCGGATCGCCGAAGACCTTGGTGACGGTGACAGCCATCTGCTCGCCGGCGCCGTTGCCAGACAGGGTGATCGTCGCGCCGACCCGTGCCGTTCCGCTGATGGAGGAGGTAGCGGAAGAAGTAGCGGCCGCCTGCCCGGCGGTCACCGTGTGATCGCCGTTCACGGCCGCCTTGACGACAACTGTCGCGGCCACGACCGCGATGAAACCGCCCGCGCCGATCAGCACGTTCCGCCCGAGGTGCCGGTTCCTCCTCAGCTGCCGCTGGCCGGGGGGCGGCACATACTGCGGGCTCGGCGCGAAGGAAAGCTCGTGCGACTCGTGGCGGTAGGACTGCTGCGTTGGCGGATACTCAGACTGCCCCTGACCCGGACGCGGGTCCTCCGGGCCGAACCAGTCCCATAGCGGCGACTGGTCGCTGTCCTGGCTGGCCTGCTGCACGTGCGTGCAGCGCTCCAATCTGGAGCGTTGCACCAGGTGATTACAGTAGCTCCGGACGAGACCGGGCGAAATTCCGAGGCGGCCGGCGATCGCCTCGTGAGTGGCGTGCGATGACAGCAGCTCCGCCTCGGCGCGCATCAACTCGGCCAGATGCCCGCCTCCCCCGCTACCTTCCGCAGCGAGCCTGTGGTGATCGGCCTTCATAATGCCCTCCCCAGCGGCGCCGACAGACAGCCGCGTTCTCCCGCTCAGGAGACGCACTTAAGCCACCAAGGGTGGACAGAGAGTACTAAATCGACGCAGGCTCGTAACCAGATTGTTGTGGCCGCACGGGAGGCAGTCCCGGCCGGCTTTCAGAGCCTTGAGTGATACCCGACGAGGAGTTTGAGGATGCGGGTGAGTTCCGCCCGGTCAGCCTCTGACAGGGGGGCGAGAAACTCTGTCTCCCCGTCCGCTATCAGTACGTCGAGTTGTTTCAGGTGGCGGCGGCCCTCGTCGGTGAGGGTGATGGCGTTGCGGCGGCGGTCGGCCGGGTCGGGGGCTCGTACGACGAGCCCCCGCGCGGTGAGCCCGTTGATCGTCGCCACCAGGTCGCTGCGGTAGATGCCGGTCCGGTCGCTGAGTCCGGACTGACTGTCCGGGCCGAACTCGTCCAGCGCCGCGAGAGTGGCGTAATGCCACTTGCGCGAGCCCACGGTGGCCAGCCTTTCTGTCACCTGCCGCTGCGCGTAGCCGGCGGCCAGGTTGAGCAGACGACTGGGCAGTGACCGCAGCCGCTCGGGTGCATTCGTCTCGTCAGCGCTGTGCCCGCTTTCCATGTGCCCGATCTTACCTCTTGCGTTAGTCGCACTAACGGTCTAATTTCGTTAGTGCGACAAACGTTAGAGCTTCTAACGTCATGATCAGGGAGGTATCACATGTCCGCAATCACGCCCTTCCGCGTCGAGATCCCGCAGGCCGACGTGGACGACCTGCACGACCGGCTGGACCGCGTCCGCTGGCCCGACGAGTTGCCCGGCGTCGGCTGGGACCTCGGTATCCCGCTGGAGCGGACCCGCGAGCTTGCCACCTACTGGCGCGAGAAGTTCGACTGGCGCGGTCAAGAGGCCGCGCTCAACTCCTGCCCGCAGTACATCACCGAGATCGACGGCCAGAACGTCCACTTCCTGCACGTCAGGTCGGCCAACCGCGGCGCGCTGCCACTGGTCCTCACCCACGGCTGGCCCGGTTCGGTCCTGGAGTTCCTCGACGTGATCGAACCGCTGTCGGCCGACTTCCACCTGGTCATCCCGTCCATTCCCGGCTTCGGCTTCTCCGGCCCCACCCAGTCGAAAGGCTGGGACATTTACCGGATCGCCCGCGCCTGGGCCGTTCTGATGGAGGAACTCGGTTACCAGCGCTACGGAGCACACGGCGGCGACTGGGGCTCCGGCATCTCCCGCGCCCTGGGAGCCGTCGCACCCGCGCACGTCGTCGGGGTGCACCTCACCTATCTGGTCACCCCGCCGCCCAGCGGCGGCGAACCCCCGCTGTCTCCCGGCGAGGCGGCCCGCCTCGCCAAGATCAAGCAGCTTCAGGCGCGCCAGCCCGCGTACCAGGCGTTGCACGCCACCAGGCCGCAGACGATTTCCTACGCCCTGACCGATTCGCCGACGGGACTGCTCGCCTGGATCGCCGAGAAGTTCACCGAGTGGGCCGATCCCCGCTCCGCCATCACCCTCGACCAGATCCTGGCTGACATCTCGATCTACTGGTTCACCGCCACCGCCGGCTCCTCGGCCCGCCTCGCCAACGAATCCCCGCGCGGGATGGTGCCCTGCCCGGTGCCGATGGGGGTGGTCGTCCTGCCATACGACATCCTCCAGTCCGTCCGGTCCCTGGCCGAACAGGACTACGACATCGTGCACTGGACCGAGTTCGACCGCGGCGGACACTTCGCCGGACTGGAGGTCCCCGACCTGCTGGCCGCGGACATCCGCGACTTCTTCCGCGAGCTCCAGGTGCGGTAGAACGCCCCGATGAGAGCTAGCGGGTCGCTCTCGGGCAGACTCGGTGCCGTCATTCCGTGACCGGCGGACGGTATCAGGACGGGCGTCTGTCCCTCTTACTCGTAAAGCCGACAGCGTGGTGGCCGTCGCGGCGGATGATGGTCAACTAGTCCGGAGCTATGGCAGGCGGCCGCGGTCGGGACGGGAGGACTGAACGATGACCACCACCCTGCAGACCTGCATGTGCGAGTGCGAGGAATGTCTCGCCCTGCGGGCAGCAGAAGACGACCCCGGCTCCGGCCGGACCGTCGCCGCCTTCGAGCACGACGGCAGCAGCTACGAGGTCGATTACTTCGGCATTGGTCCCGGCAGCCGGTGGGGCGACTTCGGGGTGTATTGCGACGGCGAGGAAGTGGCCGAGTTCGCGATCTCCGAGTCGGTGCTGGGACAGTGGCAACGCCCGGCGGGACTGCCGGTCTCTGCCGATGAGCTGATCCGGCTGGGCCGGCGGGCGCTGAGCGGGTGGACCGGCCGGGATGATCCGCCCCGCGTCCGTACCTGGACGCGGCTGTCCTGGAAGTCACGGCCGTAGCCGCCGGTCACCTGGCCCGCCCCACCTATGGCGGCGGTTCAGCCGGGCTGGTTCGTTTCGGCCTGTGGTGTCGCGCTGGCCAGCTGTGAGTTGCCCCAGAACGCCGCGGCGCCGCACAGGGCGGATTCGGGGCGGATGGGGACGCCGTTGGCGCGCAACACGTCGCGGACATCGATGATCAGGGGGAAGACCTCGTTGTTCCAGTCCTCGCCTTGCTCATCCCAAGCCCGTTGCTCGGCCTCGACCGCCATCCGGTCCTCGGCGAACACGCGCTCGGTGAAGCGCCGGATGAACGGCCAGGCGAGATGAAGGGCCCCCGGGATCCGCGGCTTCTCAATCATGAGCAGACCGTAGACGTGATTGGAGAGCTGCTCGGCATCCTCCGGTACGTAGACCACCCAGAGGGAAAAAGCAGGGAGTTCGGCCTTCTCGGGGACCATGTGGAGGGTCTGGTAGGGGTAAGCGGTGCGGATGGTGATGGCTTGCGGCGCGTTGCGGCCACGGATGCCCTCGCGGCCGAGCAGACGAGCGCCGCGGTCCTTCTTCCCGCCGGCATACGCGAATACGTACCGGGCCTCCACAGATCGTGGGCCGGTATCGTAGCCGAGGAGCTCGGGCTGGATCTTGCCGAGGATGCCCCGGTGCAGGAACTGGTGGTTCATGTCCAGGAGATTCTCGTGCATGAACGAGTAGTGGCAGTGGACGGTGCGGGAGAACGTCATGGTCTTGTGCTTACCGGAATCGAACTCGGGCAGCTCGGGCAGCGGTGTCGTGACTGCCTTCTCCGGGTCGCCTGGGAAGACGAACACTAGGCCATAAGCTTCGCGGACCGGATAGGCGCGGACACCGCGCGGCGGCCGGCCGACCCCCTTGGGCAGATACGGTATCTGCGAGATGCGGCCATTCCCGCGATAGGCCCAGGCGTGATAGCAACAGCGGAGCGTGTCGCCTTCCACGACGCCCATGCTCAGCGGTACCTGACGGTGGGCACACCGGTCCTCCAATGCGTAGACGGTGCCGCTCTCGCCGCGATACAACGCGATCCGTTCGCCCGCGAACGTGGCAGCGAACGTCTTGTTCCCCCGTACGCTCCTGGATAGGGCGACCGGGTACCAGAAATTCGGGTTGATCCCGGTGCGCCGAAGGTCAGCAATGGGTCCGGAATGGTGATCGGGCAAGTGATCCCGGTCACTCGCCGGTCCGGTCGCGACTGTCCTATCCTTTGCCGGAAGTATCTCGGTCATGCACTTCTCCCTTGGACCTAGGTCACGCCACAAGACGCGGGGAACGCGGTCAGGCCGTCGTGGAACAGCGGGTGATCATCGGCGAACAGGACCCGGATCGGTTCGGTCATGGCTGCTCCTGGCTGGGTACCCTGTGACCGGACACTGCTGACTTCGGGGTGGACCGGGCGGCCGGGCTTTTTCGCTGGTAGTGGATCCTGCAGGGGGATCGCGGGCCTTTGAATCCGGGAGTTCGCACGGCTGCGGGGAAAGGGTCCACCAGGGTGAGGTCGTGGTGCTGGAGGAGACGGGTGATGGCCACGTGCGTCAGCATGCGGGCGAAGGCTTCGCCCAGGCATCGGTGGGTCCCGCCGCTGAAGCCGTGCAGGTAGCCGGCCTGCTCGGGGTGGGCCAGGTAGCGATCCGGGTCGTAGCGCGTGGCGGCGTCGAAAAGGTCGGGGAGGCGATGGCTGAGGACAGGAGCGACAAAGACGTCGGCGCCTGCGGGGATCCTGCAGCCGTCGAGGTCGATCGGCCGAAGGGCCCGGCGGAGCAGCACGGGGGCCACCGGGCGTAGCCGTGAAGTCTCACGCAGGGCCCGATCGAGGCAGGTCATGCGGTGCACGGTCGAGGAGTCCAGTAGTGCCCCCTCCGTCCCCTCCGGCAGGATTCGGTCCTGCTCGGCGAGGACTTTCCGGAGTTCGGTAGGGTGCTGCAGCAGATCGATCAGGGCCCAGGACACATGACCGGTCGTGCTGTCGTGCCCGGCGAAGGTCACGCCCATCGCCATCTGGACGACCCACTGATCCGTGACCGGCGTGCCGTCGAGCGCGCGGGAACTTATGAGCACCTGCAGGAAGTCCGGAGGATCGACCGGTTCACTGCGCCGGGCGCGGACCAGGTTGCCCACCGCGTTGTGCAGCCTGTTGCGGGCGCGGCGGGCGCGTACCAGGTGCGGGGCGGGAACCCAGCCCGGGGTGATGGGATCGAGGCCGCGAATGAGGTCGCGGAAGTCCCGCGCCACGGTGGGCGGCATATGCCGGGCGAAGTCGGCACCCAGGAACGCCTCCATGATGATTCCCAGGACCAGCTCGTTCATCTCGCGTGGCAGGTCGAAGGTGCCGCTGTCCCCGAGCCGGGCCACGAATTCGGCGCAGTGGCGTTCCATGATCGCCAGGTGGGCGGCGATCATCCGGGCGCGGAAGAGCGGGAGCAAGGTCTCGCGCTGGTGCTGATACTCGGCGGGCTCGGCGAGGTAGTAGAAGTCGGGGCCGAACAGGCGGCGCGTGAAGGCCAGGCTCGGGCCGATGGCCAGGCTGTGGTCGTCGGTCAGCTTGAAGACCCATCGTGCCCGCTCGGGACCCAGCAGGACGATGGCGGGCCTTCGGCCCGGGCGCAGGCGCAGGCGGAAGACCTCGCCGTGCTCCCGGTAGCCGCGTTCCAGCAGCCGCAGCTCATCTCGCAGAAACTGCGGACCGTGTCCCACGAGCGGCTGGGCCCCGGACACCATGGGCGGCAGTGCCCGCCGTCCCTCGCCTCGGGGTCGCGGATCGGTGTGCGGGGCGAGGATCGGCTCAGACACGGCGGGCCTCCGATTCGGGAGCGGTGGCGACCTTGCCCCTCTGCTCATTGTGCAACGCCGGTCCGGCTCCCGCCAGGCTCCGGACGGTAACTTCTCCTCTCCCCGTACCGCTCTTACTAAGACCCGGGACTGCTGTCCCAGGCCCGCGTCCCGTGCCTGCACGATGGCTTGCGCTCGGTCGGCCACCTGCAATTTGGTCAAGATGTTGGATACGTGGTTGCGTATCGTTTTCTCGCTCAGGCACAGCCGGGCCGCGATCGCGGTGTTAGGCCGGCCCTGGGCGACCAGGTCCAGCACCTCGTGTTCCCGCTCGGTCAATTGCGGGAAGACCGGCGGCGGGGCGGAGGGGGCGGAGGGGGCGGTGAAGTAGGTGAGCATGCGGGCGGCCAGGTGCGTCCCGAAAATGATCTCGCCGCTGGCGGCGGCCTGGATGGCGCGGCGGATCTGCTCCTGGTCGGCGCCCTTGAGCAGATACCCGCGGGCACCGGCCCGCAGCGCGGAGAAGATCGAGTCGTCATCATCGAACATGGTCAGTACCAGGACCACGATGTGCGGGCTGTCGGCCACGATGCGGCGGGTGGCCTCGATGCCGTCCAGCCCGGGCATGTGCAGGTCCATGACCACCACGTCGGGCTGGGTTTCCCTGGCCAGTTCGACGGCTTCGGTGCCGCTGGTCGCCGCACCCGCCAGTTCGGTGTCGGGTCCGTCGGTCAGCAGGACGGTCAGGCCGTCGCGGAACAGCGGATGGTCATCGGCGATCAGGACCCGGATCGGTTCGGTCATGGTTGCTCCTGGGTGGGCAGGCGGGCGGTGATCGTGGTGCCGTGCGGAAGGCAGGGCTCGATCACCAGGTCCCCGCCGAGTTCGGTGACGCGCTCGCGCATCGACGCGATACCAACGCCGGCCCGCCATCCTTCCGGCAATCCCACCCCGTCATCGCGCACGTTCACCTCCAGGCCGTGAGCTAGCTGATCGAGCTGTATCCGCACCCAGCAGCGGGTGGCGTGCGCGTGCCTGGCGATGTTGGTCAGGGCTTCGGTCACGATCCGGTAGCAGGCCACCTCGACCGCGGCGGGCAGGTCGGCCAGGCCATCGCCGGGAGCATCCAGGGTGACCGCCAGCGCGGGTGCCTCCAGCCGCAGCCGCCCGACCTCCTCCCGCAGGGACCCGGCCAGGCCGAGCTCATCCAGCGCCGGTGGCCGCAGCCCGTAGACGATGCGGCGCACGTCGGTCACGGCCCGCTGCGTCTCCGCCTTGAGCCTGCCCAGCAGTTCCTGGAGCTCGGACAGCCCGGCTGACCGTGCCCGGGCGGTGTCAAGGCCCAGCGTCAGGCCGGCCAGCGTCGGCCCCAGCCCGTCATGCAGGTCGCGGCGCAGCCGCCGCCGCTCCTCTTCCCGCGCGGTGACCAGGCCCGCCCGGGATTCTTCCAGCGCCCGGCGCAGCGCCACCGCGTGGGTGGCCGGTCCCGCCTGCCGGGCCAGGTCGGCCAGCAGCCGCTCATCATCGTGGCCGAGCCGCTCGCCCCGGGCCCGGGTACCCACCAGCAGCCGCCCCACGGTTTCGCGCTGGGAGGTCAGCGGGAACGCCACCACCTCGGCCGGGACCACGCCATACGCGGCCGCTGGCCGCCACCCATCGCCGAGCCGCAGCTCCAGGGCCGCATAGGGCAGCCGCAGGCTGTCCGCGATGGTCCTGACCACAGAATTCAGCGCCGTTTCGGTGCCGGCTGCCTCCTCCACCCGGCGGCCGAGCCTGGCCAGGGCCTCGTACGGCGCGCCCCGGTCGCCGTAGAACAGCCGGTCCACCCGCCGCTGCACCCGGTCCCGCAACGGAAACAACGCGGCGGCACCGACCGCGGTGGCGATGACCTGGACAACGATGCCGCGGCCCTGCACTCCGAACACCAACCGGGCCACCGCCACGATCGCCAGGTACACCCCGGCCACCCCGACGGTCAGCAAACCGTAGAGCAACGCCCGGTTCAGCAAAACGTCGATCTCATACAGCCGGTACCGCAACACCGCAATGCCGATCGCCAGCGGCATCAGCAAGCCAGCCACCACTCCCAGCCCAAAGCACAGCGGGCTGACCGAGTCGATGGCATCGGCGATCAGGGACATAGCCACGACCGGCAGGACGGCGAGGAACCACTTGAGCTGCTGGCGCCCGGTACGATCCGCCCCGCGCCACCGCAGCGTCACGCTCGCCGCCGCCGCGCTGGCGGCGGCCAGCCCGCACACCGCGGCCAGGATCTGCAGCACGTCGAACAACCGGGTGAACGAGGCATAGGTATACGGATTTGGCAGGTTGCGGAGATAGCCGCTCATGCTCTGCGGGGCGAAGGCGTAGCCGGCCACCCAGAGCGGGATGAAAGCGAGCGCTGCCCACAGCGCGGGCCGCCACCGCGGCGACAGCAGCCTCCCCTCAGGGAAGACCAGCGGCAGGACCAAGCCGCCCAAGCTGATGGCCGGCACGTACGCCCACGTGTTCGCCCATAGCATCGGCCTCGCGAACGGCAGCGAACCAGGCGAGTCCACCAGGGTGTACCGCGCGTACGCGAAGGGCACGCGGCTGATCGCGTCGGCCAGCCCGATCAGGCATAGCAGCGGGCCCATCGGATGACCAGGCCGCCGGGCCAGGAGCACGCAGCCCATCCACGCGAATCCGAGAGCTGACGGCACCAGAGATGCGGACAACGCATCACGGCCGAGAGCCGCCAGCACCGCCGTCCCGAAGGCCAGGATCGTTGTCACCGCAGCCGCCGCCCAGGACAGCCCGGCCGGCGGCAGCCACCGGGCCGGCCGGGCGTGTACCGGCCGTTCCTGAAGAGTCAGGCTCACAACCCCAACGATGGCCTCTTTTGGTCCCGCTGTCACGGGGCGGATGTCCTGGTCCGCCGGGATCATTCCGGCCAGGCCCGGCGAGGGCGATCATGACGGGGACTCAGCCGGATCGGTTCGGTCATGGTTGCTCCTGGGTGGGCAGGCGGGCGGTGATCGTGGTGCCGTGCGGAAGGCAGGGCTCGATCACCAGGTCCCCGCCGAGTTCGGTGACGCGCTCGCGCATCGACGCGATACCAACGCCGGCCCGCCATCCTTCCGGCAATCCCACCCCGTCATCGCGCACGTTCACCTCCAGGCCGTGAGCTAGCTGATCGAGCTGTATCCGCACCCAGCAGCGGGTGGCGTGCGCGTGCCTGGCGATGTTGGTCAGGGCTTCGGTCACGATCCGGTAGCAGGCCACCTCGACCGCGGCGGGCAGGTCGGCCAGGCCATCGCCGGGAGCATCCAGGGTGACCGCCAGCGCGGGTGCCTCCAGCCGCAGCCGCCCGACCTCCTCCCGCAGGGACCCGGCCAGGCCGAGCTCATCCAGCGCCGGTGGCCGCAGCCCGTAGACGATGCGGCGCACGTCGGTCACGGCCCGCTGCGTCTCCGCCTTGAGCCTGCCCAGCAGTTCCTGGAGCTCGGACAGCCCGGCTGACCGTGCCCGGGCGGTGTCAAGGCCCAGCGTCAGGCCGGCCAGCGTCGGCCCCAGCCCGTCATGCAGGTCGCGGCGCAGCCGCCGCCGCTCCTCTTCCCGCGCGGTGACCAGGCCCGCCCGGGATTCTTCCAGCGCCCGGCGCAGCGCCACCGCGTGGGTGGCCGGTCCCGCCTGCCGGGCCAGGTCGGCCAGCAGCCGCTCATCATCGTGGCCGAGCCGCTCGCCCCGGGCCCGGGTACCCACCAGCAGCCGCCCCACGGTTTCGCGCTGGGAGGTCAGCGGGAACGCCACCACCTCGGCCGGGACCACGCCATACGCGGCCGCTGGCCGCCACCCATCGCCGAGCCGCAGCTCCAGGGCCGCATAGGGCAGCCGCAGGCTGTCCGCGATGGTCCTGACCACAGAATTCAGCGCCGTTTCGGTGCCGGCTGCCTCCTCCACCCGGCGGCCGAGCCTGGCCAGGGCCTCGTACGGCGCGCCCCGGTCGCCGTAGAACAGCCGGTCCACCCGCCGCTGCACCCGGTCCCGCAACGGAAACAACGCGGCGGCACCGACCGCGGTGGCGATGACCTGGACAACGATGCCGCGGCCCTGCACTCCGAACACCAACCGGGCCACCGCCACGATCGCCAGGTACACCCCGGCCACCCCGACGGTCAGCAAACCGTAGAGCAACGCCCGGTTCAGCAAAACGTCGATCTCATACAGCCGGTACCGCAACACCGCAATGCCGATCGCCAGCGGCATCAGCAAGCCGGCCACCACTCCCAGCCCAAAGCACAGCGGGCCCAAAGCGGAGATGGGATAGAGGATAAGGGACACGGCGGTCAGCGGCAGGACGGCGAGAAACCACTTGAGCTGCTGGCGTCCGACCCGGTCGGCTCGGCGCCACCGCAGCGTCAGGGCCGCCGCCGCGGCGGCGCCTGCGGCCACCCCGCACGCCACGGACAGGGCCTGCAATACTGAGAACAGAGATTCGAATTGACGATCGGCGTAGGGATCCCCAAGATGGGGGAAATAGCTGGTCATACCTTGCTGAATGAACGCATTGCCGACGAAGTAGAGCGGGATGAAGGCCAGTGCCGTCCACAGCGCGGGCCGCCACCGCGGCGACAGCAGCCTCCCGTCAGGGAAGACCAGTGGCAGGACAAAGCCGGTCAAGCTGATGGCCGGCGCGTAAGCCCACGTGTTCGCCCACAGCATCGCGGTCCCGAACGGCAGCGAACCAGGCGAGTGCACCAGGGTGTACCGGGCGTACGCGAAGACAACGAAGCAAATCGCATTCGTGAGGCCGATCAGGCACAGCAGCGGGCCCATCGGATGACCAGGCCGCCGGGTCAGGAGCACGCAGCCCATGCACGCATAAACGAGAGGTATCGGCACCATGAATGCGGACACATCGCGGCCCACGGCCGCCAGCACCGCGGTTACCAGGGTCAGGATCGCCGCCGCCGCTGCCGCCGCCCAGGACAGCCCGGCCGGCGGCAGCCACCGGGCCGGGCTGGCATCTACCGGCCGTTCCTGAAGAGTCAGACTCACAGTCCCAACGATGGGCCCTTTTGGTCCCGCTGTCATGGGGCGGATGTCCCGGCCCGCCGGGATCATTCCGGCCAGGCCCGGCGAGGTCAGCCCCACGGTCGGGCGTTCAGCGCCTGCTGCGCGCCGCCGGGTATCCCTCGGTTCCTGGCCCAGGACAAGCACCCACGGCCGTTCGGTTGAAGTCAGCTCAAGCGGCCCGTTCCCGGACCGGGTGGATCTCACGCCGCCAGCTCGGCGTCGGCGTTGATCAGCGCGGCGATAGCCGGGTAACGGCGTAGCTTGTTCAGGCAGCGGCTGCGATTGGGCCCGATGCTGCCGACCGGGATGCCCAGCCTGGCGCTGATCTCGGCGTAGGGCACGGGCGGGTCCGCGATCAGCAGGGCGATCAGCTGCTGGCCAGATGCCGGCAGGGTCGGGAACGCCTCGCGCAGCGCCGCGTGGCGCTCGGCCGCCAGCAGGTCCTGTTCCGCGGTCCCGGCCTGCTCGTCCGGGAGGATCTCGACGTCCGGCACCTGCCCGCGCAGCGGTCCCTGGGCCGCGCGTAGCACCCGCAGGCATTCCCGCCGGGTCGTGGTGGCCAGCCAGCCAGGAAGCGCGGCCGGCTCACGGACCTTATGCAGCTGGTCCACCAGGGTCAACCAGACGCTCTGGCTGACGTCGTCGGCGTCGGCGCCGGCCAGCTGGTGCCTGCGGCAGATTGACCAGATCAGCGGGGCGTACCGCTCGACGAGTGCGTCCCAGGCCTGCTGGTCGCCCTTTCTGGCGCGGGCCACCAAGTCGACGGCCAAAGGTGTATCGCTCACTGGCTCAGCGGTCATCATCGGGTTCTCCCCCTGCTTCTGGCTTCTCGTGCCTTGCTCACAGCGTCAAGGGGGAGGTGTCCCGCTGTCATGAGGTACAGGTCATGACTCGCCGGGAAAATAGCCGCGATGGTGGCCGGGAAAACGGTGATGTTCTGGCGCGGATGTCCCTTAGGTGCGGGACTGGCGTCCCGGGCCCGCCGCCTCGCCGGGAGCGGCTGGGCCGCGAGGTGACCACGATGAAGAAGGTGTGCAGTCCCCGGGTCGCCGAGATCACCGACTGGGATGAGCCGAGCCTGCCCGGGCAAGGGCTTCCGGCGCATGACTCCCGCCGTACGGTGCCACGTCGCGCCAGCGGCCTGTGTATCACGATCATGAGTTCGCCCTCTGCTTTAGTAAGCCGGACCGCGGAAGAAGTGAAGGTCTACGCCATGAGCGAAATGCCCCCAGACGCCCAGCCACGGGCGCAGGACAACGGCACATCCGAGGACAAGCGACGTCCACGCATGCGTAAGTCCAGTGGTCTCGCTACAAATTCAGTTCCCTCCTCGGGCCTGCGCTTCAATCCCCCACCGGGCTGGCCACCCGCTCCGGAGCACTTCGTCCCTCAGCCGGGCTGGCAGCCCGATCCCTCGTGGCCCCCGCCGCCGCCGGGCTGGCGCCTTTGGGTCGACGACCAGCAGATCCCGGCCCAGGCTGAGGTGCCGCGGGCAGCGCAGCCGGGAACGCCGCCTGGCCCGTGGCAGCCAGCCGGACCGCCGCAGCCGGGCTACGGCACGGCCAGGAGCCCATACCGCCCGGCCGGCGCGTACGGTCATCCCGGCAGCCCGGGCATGCCGTACGCCACCACTGGCCAGCCGCCGGCCAGTGGCAAGACCAGTGGCTGGGCCGTCGCCTCGTTCGTCCTCGGCTTGGTGGGCGGCGTCGTGCTCAGCCCGATCTTCGGCGTCGTCGCGCTCCGGCGTATCAAGCGACTCGGCCAGCGGGGCCGGGGCCTCGCGATCGCCGGCCTTGCCTTGTCCGGGGCCTGGATCGTGCTCATCGTCATCGCCGTCGCGTTCGGCAACACGGGCAGCGCGACCCGTTCGCCAACCACCAGCAAGATCACTCATAGCGGAAGCCTGAGCGTGTTCTCGCTTGCGGTCGGAGACTGCTTCAACAACCCGCCCGGCGCGACGAGCCTGACCTCGGTGACCGCGATCCCCTGCAGCCAAGCGCACAACGCGCAGATCTACGCGAAGTTCAACCTCTCCGGGTCTATCCTCAGCTATCCCGGAACCCCGGCCCTCACCCGCCTCGCTACCAGCGGCTGCAACGCCCGCATCGGCAGCCTCGATAAATCGAAGATCACAAACTCGATGACGATCCGCTTCCTGTTCCCCTTGGCGGACTCTTGGCTCGGCGGTCAGCGCACCGTAGCATGCATGATCGCTAACCCCGCCGCGAACATCACCTCCTCAGTGCTGAATCCCTGACCGCCCGCGGAGGGCATCGGGCCACCTGCCGATCATCGACGTGGGGATCTAGCTTTGACTGACAACTGGTATGCAGGCAACGCCAACGACGACGCGGGCCAGCACCGCGGGTGGCTGCTCGGCCACTTCATCGACGCCGGCCAAGCCGGGCCGCGCTCCACCGAAGCGCTTGAGGTCAAGTGGGGTATTCACCCAGCCGGTGAGGCTCGCCCGGAGTGGACGGCTGACGATCAGCGGACCACCATGCTGCTGCTGGTGTCGGGCCGGTTCCGCCTTGACCTGACAATCGGAACCACCACGCTGGAGCGGCAGGGCGATTACGTGGTCTGGGGTCCTGGCATCGACCACTCATGGCAGGCAGAGCAAGACTCGGTCGTGATAACAGTTCGCTGGCCCTCGTACCAAAGCAAATGACCGCCGCAGCCGGGGAGCCACTAAGGGGAGCCAACGGCCCTGAATTTCCGTCGACCGGTCTAGCCTGATTTAGCTTGTTGGTACCGTCTGACCAGGCGATTCTGTACGGATATGGACGAGCCTGAATCGCCGTTCTAGCCCATGTGGGGGTAACGGTAGTCGGACGGGGGCACGAAAAGCTCCTTGATCGCGCGGGTGGACACCCACCTGGTCAGGTTGAAGATCGAGCCGGCCTTGTCGTCGGTGCCGCTCGCCCGCGCCCCGCCGAACGGCTGCTGGCCGACGACCGCGCCGGTGGGCTTGTCGTTGATGTAGAAGTTGCCCGCCGAGTACCTGAGCAGGTCCGTGGCCTGCGCGATGGCCTGGCGGTCGGTGGCCAGGATCGCTCCGGTGAGCGCGTAGGGCGTGGCGTCCGCAGCCTGGGTGAGCATCTGCGCGTAGGCGTCATCCGGGTAGACGTGCACGGCGAGGATCGGACCGAAGTACTCGGTGGTGAAGATCTCGTCGGCGGGGTCCTCGCCCTGGAGCACCGTGGGGCGCACGAAGAACCCTTCGGTGTCATCGGCGGTGCCACCGGCCAGGACTTGTATGGAGACGGTATTGGCGGCCCGCTCCAGCGCGGCGGCGTGCTTGGCGAACGCCCGGGCGTCGATGACGGCCCCCATGAACAGCGACAGGTCGGCCGTCACGTCGCCCATCGTCAGCGATTCGACCTGGGCGATGAAGTCGTCGCGGGTCCGGGTCCAGATCGACCGGGGCAGGTAAGCGCGGGAGGCGGCGGAGCACTTTTGGCCCTGGTACTCAAACGCGCCGCGGATCAGTGTGGGCGTCAGGGTTTGCGGGTCAGCTGACGGGTGCGCGATCACGAAGTCCTTGCCACCGGTCTCCCCCACCAGCCGGGGGTAATTGCGGTACCTGGCGATGCTCTCGCCCACCGTCCGCCACAGGTGCTGGAACGTGGCCGTCGAGCCGGTGAAGTGAATGCCCGCCAGGTCAGGATGGGTCAGTGCGACCTGGGAGACGGCCTCCCCGTCCCCGGTCACCAGGTTGATCACGCCGGGCGGCAGCCCGGCCGCCTCGAGCAGGCGCATGATGTAGTGCGCAGAAAGCTGCTGGGTCGGCGACGGCTTCCACACCACGACGTCGCCGAGCAGTGCCGGGGCCGTGGGCAGGTTGCCCGCGATCGAGGTGAAGTTGAACGGCGTGATGGCCAGAACGAATCCCTCGAGCGGGCGGTACTCCATCCGGTTCCACGCGCCCGGCGCCGACTCCGGCTGCTCGCTGAGCATCCGCCGGGCGAAGTGCACGTTATAACGCCAGAAGTCGATCAGCTCACAGGCCGCGTCGATCTCCGCCTGGAACGGGGACTTGGACTGACCGAGCATGGTCGAGGCATTGAGGGTGGCGCGCCAGGGCCCGGCGAGGAGTTCGGCCGCCTTGAGGAAGATCGCGGCCCGGTCGTCGAAACTAAGCGCCCGCCAGGCGGGGGCCGCCTGCTTGGCCGCGTAAATCGCGGACGCCACGTCCACGTTCGTCGCGTTGCCGAGCTGGCCGAGCGGGTGGGCTTTGTTGTGCGGCTGCACTACGTCGATCAGCCGGCCCTGCGCCATCTGCTGGGTACCGCCGATGGTCATGGTGAGTTCGGCTCGCTGGCCGGCAAGTTCCTTGATCTTGCTTTCCAGCACGGCTCGCTCATGACTGCCCGGCTGGTACTGCCTGACCGGCTCGTTCGCCGGCACGGGAGTCCTGGAGACGGCGTCCATCACGATCGCTCCTGGCGTTCCTCGGGTGTGTGGATACCTGTATCGTCGCACGATCCGGCCGGCTGGGTCGTTGAGGTCGCGCGGTATTCCTACACAGATTACCGCTAATGTGTTCGATATAGAGAAACTGGTGGGCGGGCACTTGCCCGGATCAATGACCGTCGGAAAGATTTCCTGCACAAGCTCACGACCCGGCTCGCCCACGACAACCAAGCGGTCGTGATCGAGGACCCGCGTGAGCTGCGGTATCCGGCATGACCGGGATCTCAACGCCGCGATCAACATCAGAGCCGCCGGGCTGGCGGATGCTTGCCTGCGGAGCGGGCGTAAGACCGGCCCGGGAGTCTTCCCGGGCGGCCGGCCTGCGGTGAAATCAGGAACCCCGGCGGGCGACCGCCGGAATCCCCGCCTTTGACTTCAGGCCGCGGAGAAGTCAATCCGCGAGGTAGGACAGTTCCTGGGTGGCGTACCAGCCGAGCTCGTGGCCTTCGGCCCCGTCCACGGTGAACTTGGCGTCCTCATCGCCCGCATCGGCGGCCGGCAGCGCCTCGATCGCGGCGCGCACATCGGCGGCCGCCTCGAGGTTGTCTATGTGCGCAGAAGCCAGGCTCGCCAGCGGGACCGCGCCGATGGTGACCCGGGCCGGCTCACCGTCGTGCGGATCCCAGCGCACCTGATCCGCGGCCAGCTCGGCCGCCAGCACGACCCGCCGGGGCGGCGCGCCCGGATCGGCCGCGAGCAGCCGCAGCGACGCGCGGGCCGCCTCGGTCAGCGCGGCGTACTCGAGTTCCTCCTCATCGCCGCTGGCGTACGCCTCGCGCAGCGCGGGCGTGACCGCGAACCCGGGCACCGACCCATCGCTGACCTGGCCGGCTCCACTGAGCTGGCCGGCTCCACTGAGCTGGCCAGTTTGCAAGGCCCGGGCCAGAGCGGGCAGCGTCGAGGGCAAGAACACGCGCATGGTGCCCCAGAGTCTGCCACAGTCACCGGAGGTCAGGTTAGCAAGGCGTCTGGAGGAGGCTGGCCGGCCTCGGGCTCGGAAGCCTGGCCGGCCTCGGGCTCGGAAGGCGGGCCGGCCTCGGGCTCGGAAGGCGGGCCTCGGGCTCGGAAGGCGGGCCTCGGGCTCGGAAGGCGGGCCGGCCTCGCGGCTGGCGGCCAGCGCCATCACCACGGTCGCGATCGCCTCATCCACGGGTACGTGCTCCCAGAGCCGCACCACGGTCCAGCCGGCCAGGATCAGCGCCGCATCGTTCATCCGGTCACGCTCGACGTTCTTGACCAGCTTCGGGCTCCAGTACCACTCGTTCGCCTTCGGCTTGGACCCGTGCTCCGGGCAGGCGTGCCAGAAGCAGCCGTCGACAAAGACCGCCACCTTGCGCGCGGTGAACACGATATCCGGACGGACCCGCCTGCCAGTGGCCAGGTCGAGCCGGAAATCCTTGCGGTACCGGTAGCCCAGTCGGTGCAGAGCGTGGCGCAGCGCCAACTCGGGCTTGGTGTCCGTCCGCCGGTTCGCGCGCATATTGGCCGACCGACCCTCGCTGGACGGATGCGGATAGTCCGCCACGGCCATAGGCTAGCCCGGTCCGGCCGGCTACCGCATCGAGTTGCGCGTCCGAGGTGGTTGGACCTGACTCATCGGCCGGAGCGGCGCGACCCTGACCGGGATGGTCGTTACCGCACCAGGTTGGCCGGGCTGCTCCAGCTGAGCGGCACGCCAAGAAGATCTTGCAGCGCCGCGGCCGTCGCCGCCGCCTCGGTGTGCAGCACCCCGGTCATGCCGCACCCGACGGCCGCGTCGATGTTCGCCTGCATGTCATCGATGAAGACGCATTCCTGCGTCTGCAGCCCCAGTGCTTGCGCCGCGTGCCGGAAGATCCCTTCCTCCGGCTTGCGCATGCCGACCTCAGAGGAGATCACCACCACGTCGAACAGCGCGGGAAAGTCTGAGCGGGGGTACTCGTCGCAGCCCCAGGAGTTGGACAGCAACGCGGTGCCGAAGCCAGCGCCGCGCAGCGCGCGGATCGCGTCGTACATAGCGGGGATCGGCAGGCTGGCCGCGAACATCCGGCGGAGCAGACCCTCGGCCACCACGGCCTCGCCGTCGCCGCGCACGAGCTCGGCGGCGAGCATCCGCTCGAATTCGGCACCCGTGCACTCGCCGCGTTCCAGCGCGTGGATCGGATTGCGACGGCCATCCTGGCCGTACGCCTCAAAAACCCAGCTCCGCATCACGGACCGGTAGCTGGCCCAGTCGATATCCTCGGCCTGGATCCAGGCCCGCACCGTGGTCAGGATCGGGGTGGTGAGCACCCCGCCCCAGTCCGTGATGACACCCCGGAATTCCGTACCGTTAATCACGATAACAATTTTAGTTGAATATTTACGGTAAGAGAAAACAGTGCTCGTCCGGCGCATGAAAGCTAAGTGACCAGGCAGGATACGAGCTGCCCAGCAGAATGTCACTCGCGTGCGGTACAACGATGTCCAGCCGGAGCCTGATGCGAACACGGCCGCCAAGGGCGTTCGCGGTCACTTTGCATTCTCCGGATCCGGGAGCCAGGAACATGCCCTCGACGCCCTTGCGGCTCGTCACCGT
The DNA here is from genome assembly GCA_963758795.1 of uncultured Actinomycetes bacterium. Lineage (GTDB taxonomy): Bacteria > Actinomycetota > Actinomycetes > Streptosporangiales > Streptosporangiaceae > Palsa-504. The sequence goes on along the minus strand of CAVWXG010000010.1, from coordinate 123,683 downwards.
CCCCGACACCGCGCCACCCTACGACTGCGAAGCCCACGGCGCCGCGTGCCCGGCGGGGCGCGACACGGCGGGGCGCGACACGGCCGGGACGGACCCCCTCGGTACCGGCCAGCCTCCGGAGCCGGCGCGACCCGTGGGCTCAGCTTCACCCGCGGGGTCAGCTTCACCCGCGGGGTCAGCTTCACCCGCGGGGTCAGCTTCACCCGCGGCCGCGCTCGACCCGGACCGCCAGAGCCCCGCCTGGCCGCTGCAGTTCGCCCGGGTGGTCGTCGAGATCCTAGCGGGGGCACGCTCGCCGCGGCAGATCGTCCCCTGCACGACGGACCGCGTGCGGGCGCATATCGGAGAGCTCATGCCGCTGCTGGCCTCGGACCAGCGACCCAGGATTCAGCGGATCCTCACGTCGCGCCCCACGGCCCACGCCGTGGAGATGACCGTCGTCGTCAGCTTCGGGCCGCGATCGCGCGCGCTGGCCGTACGCTGCGAACACCTGTCGGCGCGTCCGGCCGCGCCGGGTCTGCCGCCTCGCCCGGCCCGATGGCTCTGCACTGAGCTGATAGTCGGCTAAGCACCCGCGCGCCGCGCCGTCGCCCGCTCGCCGCTCCACGAAACGCCTCGCTGACCGCCTCCGTCACCCCTTGCGCCCCACTGGTGGAGGGATCAAGCTCTGGAGCATTCGCGCGTTGACCGCGCGGGCACGTTCCATCGTGGCCTCGTCAGGGTCTATCAGCACAACGACGGCCGTCAGATTGCTCACGCGACTACTCCTGGCGTGAATACGGTTTTCCAGTCGTTCTTCATGCTGACGACCGTCCAGCCCAGCTCTTTCGCCTTGGCCAGCGACTTTTCCGCGCCGTTGGTGTAGCCGAACTCGCGCTCCTCATCGTCATGGTTGACGAGCAAGGCGAATCTGGCGGCTTCCAGCATCTCGATGTCCACGTCAGCGTTCCCGCCCGCGAAGACGGGAAGCCGCCCGGTCTGAGCGAAAATGTGCTCCGGCTTGCCGGGGCCGATGTCGAGACTGCCGAGAGCCCGCTCGGCACGGACGATCTTGCCGTCGGCGTACGTGTACTCGGCGGCGGTGCCGATTACGTTCTCCTTGTAAATGCCCCACGTCTCCTCGGCGAACACTCGCATGAAATCGCGGCCGCCGCCGGAGCAGACAAACACCCGGAACTCGTGTGCCTTGAGCAACTCAAGCAGCTCAAGCATTGGCTTGTACACAAGCTCGATGTAAGGCACGCCCAGCTTCGGCTGCTTGACGGTCTGCAGCCACTCGCGCACTTGCGCTTCGAACTCACCGGGCGTGGTGCCGGCCCACGAACGGGTGAAAGCCTTCAGCAGCGTCCCCACCACCTCCGGGTCCTGGACCGCCAGCCGCTCGAAGAACGTCATGTCCTTCTCGATGATCGCCTTGTACGGCTGCTGGCTTGCCAGTGACGGGTCCTGCTTGATCTCCTCGCCCCACTTACGGAACACGAAGTCGAACTGCGGGGGCAGTGGCTGCTCGACCCACAACGTGCCGTCATTGTCGAACGCGGCAATGCGATCCGCCACCGCGACGAAACCCGGGCCCGGCGCCGTAGCCAATGCGACGAAGTCAATGACGGCCTGCTTAGCCGGACCGTCATTCCAGCTTTCAAGCACTGTTTCAGTCATGAATATCGCCCTTCCGGCCGCTATTACCCTCGCCGATGCCCCGCGCCAAGGTCACGGCGAGCCTAGAGCGCCCATCGAGTGCCCGTCCGACCACCAAACAGTCTTGGCCGGTCCCGCCCTCCGGACATCACCCGGCAGGGATGAGGACGGGAGAGATTCGCATTTGCTGCGGTTACGGCTGGTCCGTACTGGGAACGTGAGACTGCCTCAGACCCGTGACACTCGATAACCGGTGCCGCTGTCAGGCGTCCTAGCTTCGCACGATGCCGATAATGCCGTCGACGATGAGGAAGACGCCAACCGCAACGGCAACGATCGCAAAGATCGCCGGGCCGGCCCGCACCACGCGATCCCTCAGGTCGGACAGGTGTGCTTCGGCCTCCCCGGGACGCCGGGCGAAATACAAGAAGATCAGGCCGACGGTGGCCGTCGAGAGGACCGCGAAGGCCACGAAGGCGAATACGACGATGGGGAGCGCAGAATGGTGACGCACGAGAACCACGGCGGCGGCAGCGGTCAGGGTCCACGGCTGCTCGAGGATCCCGACGGCGGCTGCCTCCCACGGGTTGAGCTGCGCCAGGCGGCCGGTGAACTTCTTGGTGACCCCTGAGCTGGTTCTGGGCTGGTCCCGGCGTCTCCATTGCCGCGCGGCAAAGACGGCGAGGGCGAGACCGAGGAGGATCTCGATGACCTCCACCACGGTGCTGCCGCTCCCATGCTGTGTGGCGCGAGCTCCCCCGAGGGCGTAGCTCACGGCGAACACGATGATCAGCGAGACGCTCCACCCGATCAAGAAGGCGGCCGCGTTGAGGCGTGCCTTGACCGTGGCGAGCAACAAGATGAACACGACGATCGTGCTCGGGGACACGCTGGCCAGCAGGCCGAGCAGCCCTATGGTGATCAGCAGGCTCATCGGGTGTCCCAGCTTCCGGGCCGGTGCCAGTCTTCGGGCCGGTGCCTCAGTTCTGGCTTCCGGCCGCTAACGGATCCGGCGGCAGTGACCGCCATGGCTCAGTATCTCGCCACGGACGACCGCCGCGAGGATGACCCGGCGAAGGCACCGGCGGCGTCGCCGGACGCCATCGCCGGGGCCCGGACACCCGCCGTGAGGGCAGACTGCTGCAATACGAGCATCAAAAATGTGCTCCTGTACGTGGGGGCTGCTACGAGGAACGCTACCGGCTGACCGGCCGAATCCCCGGCAGGCGGCTAGATCCGGTCAGGCGGCTATCCGGCTAGGCGTCGGGGCGCATCCGGGGGTCGCCATGGCAGCGCTTGAACTTACGGCCCGAACCGCACGGACACGGGTCGTTCCGCCCGACGCGGGCGAAATCGTCGTCGGGGCCCGGCCCCTGGCTGGTTTCCACGTGCGTTCCGCCGTCCACGGACGGCGCCGTGTACTGCAGTCGCTGAGGCCGGCGCGGGGCGAGCCCCGCCGGTACGGGCGCGGCCGCGGAGGGCGCGGCCGGGGCCTCGGCTGGCCTGGCGTGCGCGCCGCCGGCCCGGCCGTCTCGCTTTGCCGCCGCACCGCTCTGCGCACCGCTGACCCGGCCGTCTCGCTTCGCCGCCGCACCGCTCTGCGCACCGCTGACCCGGCCGTCTCGCTTCGCCGCCGCACCGCTCTGCGCACCGCTGACCCGGCCGTCCCGCTTCGCCGCGGCCCCGCCCTGACCCGAACGCGCTGCCGCCGCAGCACCGGACGCCTGAGCAGCACCGGACGCCTGAGCAGCACCGGACGCCTGAGCAGCACCGGACGCCTGAGGCTGGCCGGTTCCCTTCGCAGGGACTCCGCGCCGCCCGGTCGGGCCTGCACCCTCGGGCGCTCCGACCGGAGGGACCGGAGCCAGCGCGGCGCCGTCCTCTTCGACGATCGGGTTCTCCTGGACCTGGACCACCAGGTTGAACAGGTTGCCGACCGACTCTTCCTTGATCCCGTCCATCATGGCGCTGAACATGTCGTAGCCTTCCCGCTGATACTCGATCAACGGGTCGCGCTGGCCGTATCCGCGCAGGCCGATGCCCTCGCGCAGGTAGTCCATCTCGTACAGGTGCTCGCGCCACTTCCGGTCGAGCACGGAGAGCACTACCCGGCGCTCGACCTCGCGCATGACCTCCGAACCGAACTCCTCCTCGCGCCGCTCGTACGCGGCTTGCGCGTCGGTGATGATCGACTCGGTGATGAACTCCGCGGTCAGCCCGGCCCGCTCGCCGCCCGCCTCGTCAATGACATCATCGACGGTGATGCTGATCGGGTAGAGCTGCCGGAAGGCGCGCCACAGTTTGTCCAGATCCCACTCTTCCGGGTAGCCGTCGCTGGTCTCCCCCGTGACGTACCCGGCCGCCACCTCGTCCACCATCTCGCGGATCTGCTCGTGCAGGTCAGCCCCCTCGAGCACCTGGCGGCGCTCGCCGTAGATGACCTGGCGCTGCCGGTTGAGGACGTCGTCGTACTTGAGCACGTCTTTGCGGATCTCGAAGTTCTGCTGCTCTACCTGGGTCTGCGCCGACCTGATGGCGCGGGTGACGACCTTGGACTCCACCGGCACGTCCGGCGGGATGCTCAGCCGTTCCATGATCGCGCCGACCCGCTCGGAGTTGAACATCCGCATCAGGTCGTCTTCCAGCGACAGGTAGAACCGGCTCTCGCCTGGGTCGCCCTGCCGGCCGGACCGGCCGCGCAACTGGTTGTCGATGCGGCGCGACTCGTGCCGCTCGGTGCCGAGCACGTACAGGCCGCCCGCCGCCACGACTTCCTCGTGCTCGGCGGCCACGGCGCGCTTGGCCTTGGCCACCGCCTCCGGCCAGGCCGCCTCGTAGTCCTCCGGCGTCTCGACCGGGGACAGGCCACGCTCGTGCAGCTCGGCGTCGGCGATGAACTCGGGGTTGCCGCCGAGCATGATGTCGGTGCCGCGGCCGGCCATGTTGGTGGCTACCGTGACGGCACTGCGCCGCCCGGCCTGGGCGACGATCGTGGCCTCGCGCTCGTGGTACTTGGCGTTCAGCACCTCATGAGGAACCCCGCGGCGCTTGAGCAGCCGGGACACGATCTCGGACTTCTCCACGCTCGTGGTGCCGACCAGGACCGGCTGCCCGGCCTGGACCCGTTCGGCGATGTCCTCGACCACCGCCTCGTACTTGGCCTGCGCCGTCTGGTAGATGACGTCAGCCTGGTCAGCCCGGATCATCGGCATGTTGGTCGGGATCGGGACCACGCCGAGCTTGTAGATCTGATGGAACTCGTTGGCCTCGGTGGTGGCCGTGCCGGTCATGCCGGCCAGCTTGTCGTAGAGCCGGAAGTAGTTCTGCAGGGTGATCGTGGCGAGCGTCTGGTTCTCGTCCTTGATCGCCACGTTCTCCTTGGCCTCGATGGCCTGGTGCATGCCCTCGTTGTAGCGCCGGCCGTGCAGGATCCGGCCGGTGAACTCGTCCACGATCAGGATCTCGCCGTTCATCACGACGTAGTCCTTGTCCTTCTTGTACAGCTCCTTGGCCTTGATGGAGTTGTTCAGGAAGCTGACCAGGGGCGTGTTGACCGGGTCGTAGAGGTTATCGATGCCGAGCCAGTCCTCGACCTTCTCGACACCCGACTCCATGATGCCAATGGTCTTCTTCTTCTCGTCGACCTCGTAGTCGCCGTCGCCGTCCTCACCGCGGCGCAGCCGGGGCGCGATCTTGGCGAACTCGGTGTACCAGCGCGGGCTCTGCTCGGCCGGGCCGCTGATGATCAGCGGCGTCCTGGCCTCGTCGATGAGGATCGAGTCCACCTCGTCGACGATCGCGTAGTGGTGGCCGCGCTGCACGCAGTCTTCGAGCGACCAGGCCATGTTGTCGCGCAGGTAGTCGAACCCGAACTCGTTGTTGGTGCCATAGGTGATGTCGGCGGCGTACTGCTTGCGGCGCTCGGCCGGCTCCATGTCCCCGAGGATCACGCCGACCTGGAGCCCGAGGAAGTGGTGCACCCGGCCCATCCACTCGGAGTCGCGCTTGGCCAGGTAGTCGTTGACCGTGACCACATGCACGCCGTCGCCCGCGATCGCGTTCAGGTAGGCGGGGAAGACCCCGGTCAGCGTCTTGCCCTCACCGGTCCTCATCTCGGCGATGTTGCCCATGTGCAGCGCGGCGCTGCCCATCAGCTGGACGTCGAAGGCCCGCTGCCCCAGGGTGCGCTTGGCCGCCTCCCGCGCCGTTGCGAACGCCTCGGGGAGCAGGTCGTCGAGGGTCTCCCCGTCCGCGTACCGCTGCCGGAACTCATCGGTCATGCCGCGCAACTCGGCGTCGCTCATCTTGACGAAGTCGTCTTCGATGGAGTTAATCTGCTCGCTGATCCGCTTGAGCTTGCGGAGGAGCCGTCCTTCGCCGGCGCGAAGGACACTATCGATGATGGGTGGCACTTCTCGTCGCGCTCCTCGCGGATCGTCTAACCTCATCCTGGCCGGTGACCGGAACCGGCTCCCGTTCACCGCCCCAACATGTCATGGTAGGCGAGAAGGGGCAGCAAACCGATTCGCAACCGAACCGGCAAGGCCTGCAGCGCCTGCGGGCCGGAGCCTTTCGGGGGCCGGGTGCTGATCAGTCTCGCACCTCCGGGAGAATAATAGGAGTGTTAGCGAGGAGAGGAGCCAGGAGTGGCCGAGCAGGCGTCATCAGGGACCGTGGCGGGCACGGGAGACACCGGGGAGCACGGGCTTGACGCGGAGATCGGTGTCCAGCTCGGCCCGGCGCATGCGCCCGAGGCGCACCATGGCCGGCGCTCCTCCTGGATAGCCGTCTCGGTCATCATCGTCGGGTTCATCGTCGGCGGCGTCGCGATGGTCCCCCACCCGCGCTGGTGGCTTTTCTGGGTCGGCACTGGGATCGTGGTCATCGGCGGCATCATTGCCACCGCGACGAACATTTTCAGCGACTGGTACTAAGACATTTCCCGAACGATCGGTGGTTTCACTGTCCGGCTAACCGAAGAAGACCGGCCAGGAAAAATGTCGTAGCCGCCGGTTACGCTGTGGGACATGGATGGTCCCGCGGCTGAGGCGACGGTCACCCCCGCCGACGTCCGCCGGATGACCCTGCGCGCGCAGGGTTTCCTCGGCGCGACGTCCCGGCGCGGGGGCGTGCCCGCCATGCTCCGCCGGGTCGGCGCCGTCCAGCTCGATACGATCAGTGTGCTGGCTCGCTCGCACGAGCTCGTCGCCTATGCGCGGCTTGGCGCCGTTTCCCGGCAGCATATCGAGCAGGCCTACTGGCACGCCGCCAAGCCCGTTGCCTTCGAGTACTGGGCCCACGCGGCGTGCGTGTTGCCGATCGAGCAGTGGCCGTACTTCGCCTTCCGTCGCCGTGCGCTGCGGGCCAGGGGGATCCGGTGGCATCAGAGCCACCAGGAAACCTGTGAGAAGGTCCTGGCCAGGCTGCGCGCCGAGGGCCCGCTGACCGCGACCCAGCTGGGCGGGGCCAAGGCGGGCGGCCCGTGGTGGGACTGGTCAGACGTCAAGATCGCGGTGGAGTGGCTGCTGGACACCGGTGACGTCATCTGCGCCAGGCGGACCGGCTGGCGGCGGGTCTACGACCTGCCCGACCGGGTGCTGCCCAGCGAGCTGCTCAAGGTAGAGCCGTCCGACCTCGAGTGCCTTGCCTACCTGGCCGGGGTGACCGCCCGGGCCCTGGGCGTAGTCACGCAGGCCGACCTGGTCGAATATCACCGGCTGAACTACCTCATCAGCGAGAAATCCCAGCACACGCGGCTGGTCGCCGAGGCCGCGCAGAAGGCGGGCCTGATCCCGGTCACGATCGCGGGGCCGGATCCGGCGGGCCCGCGGGGCTCTTCGGGCTCGCGGGGCTCTTCGGGCTCGCGGGGCTCTTCGGGCTCGCGGGGCTCTTCGGGCTCGCGGGGCTCTTCGGGCTCGCGGGGCTCTTCGGGCTCGCGGGGCTCTTCAGGCTGGGCCGACCCGGCGGCGCTCGCGGAGGATGGCGTCGCGCTCCGCGGCCGGAACCGCGTCACGCTGCTCTCGCCGTTCGACTCGCTGATCTGGGACCGCAAGCGGACCCGGCAGATGTTCGGCTTCGAGCACAGCCTCGAGGCGTACGTACCCAAGCACAAGCGGGTGCACGGCTACTTCACTATGCCGCTGCTCGCGGGCGGCCAGCTAGCGGGCCGGGTCGATCCGGCCCGGGAAGGGAAGACGCTCATCGCGCGCAAGGTCTCGCTGGAACGTGCGTCGGCGGCCGAGCCGATGGCCCAGGCCCTGCGAGAGGCGGCCAGCTGGGTGGGCTGTGACGACGTCCGCCTCGAGCAGATCGAGCCCGCCCGGCACGCCTCGCGTCTAGCTGCCGCCCTGGCCAGAACGAGCTGAAGGGCCGCCCGAACGAGCCAAAGGGGCGCGGTGCCGCCTGGACTGAGGAGCGACGAAGGAGCGACGAGGGAAGGCGGCACAGTGAAGGGGGATGGGGAGGTGGGTGGGGCCCCGGAGGCGAGGGACAGCAGAGCGCGAGGAGTTAAGAGAATTCGATGAGCTTCTGCCGGACGGCGATCATCACCGCTTCCATCCGGGAGTGGATCTGCAGCTTCTCCAGGATGTTCCGGACGTGGTTCTTCACCGTGTTCTCGGAGATAAACAGCTCCTTGGCGATGTCGCGGTTGTTCATGCCGCGGGCGACGAGCTTGAGCACCTCCATCTCCCGATCGGTGAGCTTGGGCGCGGCCACGTGCTGGACTCGTTCTTCTTCCTCATCATCGCGCTTGGCGAGGGTGGCGAACTCGGACAGGAGCTTGCCCGCCATCGACGGGTTGATCAGCGACTGGCCGCCATGCACCGCGCGGACCGCCTCGGCCACCTCATCCAGCGGAATGTCCTTCAGCAGGTAGCCGCTGGCGCCAGCCCTGATCGCCTCGAACAGGTCCTCTTCCTCGTCGCTGATCGTCAGCATCACGATCTTCGCGCTCGGTGCGACCTCCTTGGTGGCCCGGCAGGCCTCGATACCGGTGATCTTGGGCATCCGGATGTCCATCAGCACGACATCGGGCAGCGCCTCGCCGGCCACGGCGATCGCCTCGGTGCCGTCGCTCGCCTGCCCGACGAGATCGATGTCGTCCTCCTCCTCGAGGACCATCTCCAAGCCGCGCCTGAACAACGCATGATCATCAGCGATCAGGACCCGGATCGGCTCCGGACCACGGCCGGAGCCCGGCCGCTGAGCAGCAACTGCTGCCCCGTCGCCCATGGCGCTCACTTCGTTGCCTCCCTCGGGGAACTTCGCCCACATCAGCCTCACAGGCAGCCAGGCTGACCTTGATCGGCACGAACGTCGCGTGATCTGACTCTCGCCGACCCAGGGCCATGATGCAAACCGGGCGCCAAAGCGCCCGGCTTGCATCCAGGGAATTATGCCCCCGAGTCGACCGTGAACTATTCCTCGACCAGCCGGATCACCCCGTAGTCGTAGCCACGGCGCCGGTAGACGACGCTGAAGCGGTCGCAGTCACGATCATGGAAGAGATAGAAGTCGTGACCCACGAGTTCCATCTCCAGCAGGGCCTGGTCGATCGTCATCGGCGTGGCCGCGTGCACCTTCTCGCGCAGCACAAGCGGGCCGTCGCCCTCCATCTTGATCGGCACGAACTGGCTCGCCGGCTCCGCATCGTCGAAGTCGGCCCGGCCGGAGTCGGCCGGGTCGGGCTGATCGTCCATGCCGCCGGGCCGCGGCCGGGCCACGCCGTGGCCGTTGGACCGCGCCTTCCGAGGCGCCACGGCCAGCTCTCCGGGAGCGGTCGAGACCGCCGGCATCACGCCCGCCAGCACCTCCGGCGAGCGCACCGTGACGTTGTCCCCGTGCTTCACCTTGCGCCGGTCGGCGGCTCGGCGGAGCCTGGATTCGATTTTCGCGAGCGCCAGGTCAAGCGCGGTGTACCGGTCATCCGCCGCCGCCTCGGCCCTGATCGCGGGACCACGGGACCTGATCGTCAGTTCGACGCGCTCGCGGTGATCAGACTGCCTTGGGTTGCGCTCCTCGGAGACCTCCACGTCGATCCTCACCGCCTTGGCGTCCAGTTTCTCGAGCTTGGCCAGTTTGGCGATGGCGTGCTGACGGAAACGTGGTGGGACGGTGACGTGGCGTCCCCTGACGATGATTTCCATCTGGATCCCCATTTCAGTCGATTTTCGCCCTCTCATCGAGCGAGGCGGCACTCGCCCGGCCGACCTGGTCTTCGACCCCACATTCGCCTGCTGAGAGGTTCGCGGCCTCTTTGGCCACTACTGCCCTTCTCCCTACCCGGGAGACTCGGTATCTCCCGGCGAGGCAGGACTTACTTCTAAGCCGCACCGTGATCAGTCGACAAGAAGTCGCCTTACGTGGGCCGTTTCGCCTGCGGCTGGCATCGGCTTGCCTGACGTGGTGCCCCAGTGGGGAACCACGCCCGGCGCAACCACGGGCCCGGGCGAGTGCCATGTCTGAACGCTAGCTCGCCGGAGCGTGAATGTCAGGAGGGACATGTATTCGATCAATCGCAAAAAGTAACATTACGACTGCATAACGTTGACCAGGGGCCGGGAAAGCCAAAAAACTTACTCCGGGTAAGTGGATTTAACCAGCCGGTTAGACGGGACGGCCCGGGGTGCGGGATTGAGCAGGAGACCCGGGCCAGCGCGACTGAGCAGGAGACCCGGGCCAGCGGGACTGACCGGCATCCCCCCGTAGGGGGGCCCGGGGGGTACGGGGGGGCAGCCCCCCCGTGATCAGGGGGGGTCTGGGGGGGATCGTCCCCCCGAGGCAAATAGGCAGAACTGGTTATCCCGGGTAGGCAGGATTCTGGCCGGGGACGCCGAGGGGTTGCCAGGGACCTTCAATGCCGGTCGAGACGGCGAGCGTCCGGCCCCCGCTGGATATCCCGGCGACCAGCGCGTTCATGTCGCCACCCGCGGTGATCGAATCCGCGCCGATCGGAGCGGGCTGCGATATGGAGGACGCCTGCCCGTCCACGGGTACCACCCACAGCGTCGGAGCCGACGTCCCCGCGAGCACGATCAGGTCGTCGGCGTCGTACCAGGCCAGCGAGCGCGCCTGGGCGAGGCCAGGCCCGACTTGTACGGTCAGGCTGATGGGAAAGGCCTCAGAGGGCAGTCCTCGCTGCCCCTGCGACGACTGACCGCTACGGATGATCGCCCCGACGTCAACCACGCTGCTTGACCCGTCCTGCACGATAAAGGCGATCCGGACGCCGTCCGGCGCGACGCTCAGATCGGTGACGTCCGCGGGAACCGGACTTACCGGGATGGCCTGTCCGTTGGCAGGCACCATGAAGACGTTGCCGTTCTCGGCGACCCACAGATCATCGTTACGATCCCAGCTGAGCGCGGTGACGCCTGATCCGATGCCCGGCACGTAGTTGAGGTTCGTCTTGCTCCCGATGGACAGCTCCTTGTTGTCCGGGTTGCCCGGTGAGTAGACCGCCACGTACTGGCCGTCCGGCGAGACCGCCGCCAGGGAGGGCGTACCGATTTGGGGCACCTGAACGGAAGCTGGCGTGGTGACGGACTTGGTGGGCACCGGCGCACTGCCACCGCACGCCAGGCTAGCGGCGCTGGCCGGATGTAGCACTGAGACGACGGGGCCGATGAGGCCGTGCTGGACGCTGGCTTCGGAGCCGCATCGCGACCACACCTGACCGCGGCTCACGAAAGAGAAGTTCACGGGTTGCGACGGATATGGGTTGTAGCACGCATAGGTGGCCTGGTTCTGCACCGGACTGCGGGCCTGCCTGATACCGCAGATCAACTTGGGCGGTATCCACGGCTTGTCGTTGAGCTCGAGCTCGATCGACTGGACGGCCACCGAGGGCGGGCTGGCCCTGGGGGTGGCCAGCGTCCAGGCCAGCTGGGCGGACACCTGTTCCTTCACCGTCGTACTCGCTGCGGTGAGGCCGCCGAGATCCACAATGGCGGTCGATCCGGTCTGCGCGACACCGTCGAGCGTGGTCCCGGCGGGAAAAGTCCCGGCTGCTTTCTGCAGCAAGGTGCTGTTCGGTTCACCGTCCGCGGACGGCAGGAGCGCTTTCACCAGATTGGTGACCAGCTCGGTGGTCGGGGTTCCCACCGGCACGAAGACCGAGTCGGGGACGAGAGGCTGGTCCAGGGCGCTGGGGAGCACGGACGGGTTGGTGAAGTACAGATCCTGCGGCCGGTAGAACTCACCGAACTGCTGCACGTTGAGCAGGCGGCGAGCAGGAGGCGGTTTGGAGATGCGCCACTGGCCGCCGGCTTTCATCAGGCTGAACTGGTACGAGCCCGTCGTACCGCCCTGACTTCCGGCCGAGACAATCTGACCCGAGGCGTTGAACGTGGATTGCACGTTGCCTGAGACGTCGACCGTCGCCACCTGGCTGCCCCGCCTAGTCCGCGGCGACAGACTCTGCTGGTACGGGTTGAACTTGCTGAACACCGTGACCGACCAGCCGGGATCCCATCCCCGGCTGGCCGAGCTGAGCAGGTATTGCCTGGCGATCGAGGCGTTGACGGGGTAACTGGCGCTGGCGGTGAGGAACCCCGCCACGATCGCCGCCGGACCTTGGTTCGGTTGCGGTCCCGCGGGCAGCGGCTCGATGACGTCCCCAGCCGCTGAGGTGCTCTGCGGAGTGGCACTGATCGCGCCGACCGCACCGCTGCTCGGCATGCTCACGCAGCCCGCTACCGAGATGGCTGCGGCCGTCAGTAGGCAAAGCCGCCGGGCGAAGGGCAGGCTCCAGGCGAAGGGCCACCCCCGGGCGAAGGGCAGGCTCCGGGCGAAAGACAGCCTCCGGCGGGCGGGGCGCGGAGCGGCGTTAGCCACGTGAGATCGCCCCGGTGATCTTGACCGTGGGGTACGGTACGGTGCCATTGGAGCCGCCGGTGAGCTCGGCGTCGTCCGGGCCGAGCGGCAGGGGCGAACCGGCGAGTTCCTGCCCGGCGACCTTGGGCAGGGTCAGCCGGAACACCGAGCCCTTGCCGCGTTCCCCCCACGCCTGCAGCCAGCCGCCGTGCAGGCGGGCGTCCTCCAGCGAAATGGCCAGGCCCAGGCCGGTGCCGCCGGTGGTGCGGGCCCGCGACACGTCGGCCCGCCAGAACCGCTCGAAGACCTGCTGCTCGTCGCCCGGCCGCAGCCCCACCCCGTAGTCCCGGACCGAGACGGCGACCGCGTCGTTGTCCATGGCCGTGGTGACCACCACGTCCTTGCCCTCACCGTGCTCGACCGCGTTCACCAAGATGTTGCGCAGGATGCGCTCGACGCGGCGCCGGTCGACCTCGGCGAAGCAGCCGGTCGCGGGCAGCCGGAACTCGATCCGGCCGCCCCGGCGCTCGGCCAGCTGCTGCGCGTCATCGGCCGAACCGCGGACCAGGTCGCACACGTCGATGAGGTCGGCGTCCAGGGTGGCCGCCCCGGCGTCGTACCTGCTGATCTCGAGCAGGTCGACGAGCAAGGTCTCGAATCGGTCAAGCTGGCTCTGCAGCAGCTCCGCCGAGCGGGCCGGGCCCGGATCGAGGTCGGCTCGGGACTCGAACAGCAGGTCGGCGGCCATCTTGATGGTCGCCAGCGGGGTGCGAAGCTCGTGCGACACGTCCGAGACGAATTGCCGCTGGACCTTGGACAGTTCCTCCAGCTCCCGGAGCTTGCCCTGCAGGCTGGACGCCATCTCGTTAAACGAGGTCGCCAGCGCGGCGAGATCGTCCACGCCGAGCACCCGCATGCGTTCCTCCAGGTGACCGGCCGACAGCCGCTGGGCCGCCTGAGCCGCATGCCGCACGGGCAGCACAACCCACCGGGTGACCAGCGACGCGATCGCGGCCAGCAGCACCGCGAGCGCGAGTCCGGCACCGACCAGGACGCGCTGCACCAGCAGCAGGAACGCCTGCTCCGAGGTAAACGGGTACACGTAGTACAGCTGGTAATACGGCCCGAGGGGGACGCCGACGGCCAGGGCAGGCCCCAGCGACTGTCCGTTGTTGCCGACCAGCGTGGTCGGCTCGTACTGCGGAACCGCGGGGTTCTGGTTGTCGTACTTTTCCGCTAGCTGTTCGGCGCCCACCTCGTTGAGCAGGTCGGACGGGACGGTCGCCGACGGGCTGAAGGTGTTCTCAGCGACCCACGGCACGGCGGTGGAAGACGTGGCGCCGCTGTCGGTCAGGTGCACGGCGACCAGGTAGTTACCAGCATCCCCGCCCTGCTCAAGCGCCGTCCGGGCAGCGACCTGGGCCACGTAGGGGGCATTAGCGGTCGGGGAATCCGCTTCTGGCGGTTGCAGCACGAGCACGCTGGACAGCCCCAGGACGGTCGAGCGGCCCGCGGCGGCCTGGGCGGTCGCCGACTTCTCCGCGCTGGCGACCAGCCCGACCATGATCGTCTGCACCAGGAAGAAGCCGAGCACGGCGATGACCAGAACGCACAGGACGAGGGTCGTGGAGACCACCCGGAACTGCAGCGAGCGATGCCAGCGGGTCCCTAGCTGCACGACGGCACGCCGCTGCCACCGGCGCCCGGCCCGCAGCCCCCGCTTCACCCGGCCCGGCAGCCGCCGGATGACCGCACGTCCGAAGGACGACCGTCGGAACGCGGTTATCCAGTAACGCTGCCGCAACTTGCTGACCGCTGCCACTTCGTCGACCTTGGCTCAGCCAGTGCCCGCCTTGTAGCCGACACCGCGGACGGTCACGACAATCTCGGGGTGCTCGGGATCCTTCTCGATCTTCGCACGCAGCCGCTGCACATGCACGTTGACCAGCCTGGTGTCCGCGGCGTGCCGGTACCCCCAGACCTGCTCGAGCAGGACCTCCCGGGTGAAAACCTGCCGCGGCTTGCGGGCCAGCGCGACCAGCAGGTCGAACTCAAGCGGCGTCAGGTTGAGTGTCTCCGCACCGCGCTTGACCGAATGGCCGGCCACGTCGATAGCGATGTCGCCGATCTGGAGCATCTCCGGCGCAGGCTCGTCGGTCCGGCGCAGCCGGGCCCGGACCCGGGCGACCAGCTCCTTGGACTTGAACGGCTTCATGATGTAGTCGTCCGCGCCGGACTCCAGGCCAAGCACCACATCCACGGTGTCGGTCTTCGCCGTCAGCATGACAATGGGCACGCCGGACTCGGCCCGGATCTGACGGCACACGTCAATTCCATCCGAGCCGGGCAGCATCAGGTCAAGAAGCACCAAGTCGGGCCGGGAATCCCGGAAAACTTCGACCGCCTTGTCGCCGTCGGCGACAAAAGTCGGTTCGAACCCCTCACCGCGAAGCACGATCCCGAGCATCTCGGCGAGAGCGGCGTCGTCATCGACGACGAGCACTCTTCCCTTCATGGGCCCCATCGTTCCATTGAGATTGAGACTGCGTGGACGCAGGTTACCCCCATTTACCAGCCACACGACACCAGTTCGGGGATAGCTTTTCCGCAAACGCCCAAATCAAACCCAATTCGGACTCGACCCAGGTCACGGGGCACCCAACCGCGGCGGGCGATCAGGGGTGCCGGGGGGGTGATACCCAGGACCGTTTGGTGGTACCGATTTTGACCTTCGATACGGCTGCGGGCCGGATAGGGTTACTGGCCATGGCGGAGCCGTTGCAAAACATCATCGATGCGGGCTGGGCCCAGGCGCTCGAGCCGGTGGCCGGCCGGATCGCGACGATGGGAGCGTTCCTGCGCGCCGAGGTCGCCGCCGGGCGCCGGTACCTGCCCGCCGGGGAGAACGTGCTGCGGGCGTTCAAGCAGCCGTTCGCCGACGTTCGGGTGCTGATCGTCGGCCAGGACCCCTACCCCACCCCCGGGCATCCCGTGGGCCTGAGCTTCTCGGTCGCACCCGAAGTGAAACGGCTCCCGGGGAGCCTGGTCAACATCTTCCGGGAATACTCCGACGACCTGGGCTACCCGGCGCCGTCGAGCGGGGACCTCACGCCATGGAGCGAACGAGGGGTGCTGCTGCTGAACCGGGTGCTGACCGTGACGCCTGGTAAGCCGGGATCGCACCGGGGCAAAGGGTGGGAGGAGGTGACCGAGCAGGCCATCCGGGCCCTGGCCGCGCGCGAGGCGCCGCTGGTCGCGATCTTGTGGGGACGAGACGCGCGGACGCTCGTCCCGCTGCTCGACGGCGTGGGTACCGTGGAGTCGACACACCCAAGCCCGTACTCGGCCGCCAGCGGCTTCTTCGGCTCCCGCCCGTTCAGCCGGGCCAATCAGCTGCTTGTCCAGCGAGGCGCCGAGCCGGTGGACTGGAAGCTGCCGTAGGCTCACCACCTTAGAACATCCCGAAAAGTGGCTCGGTAACACCTGCTGATAAGCTGATTTTACTGCTTTCGGGGGCAGTTCCACGGGTTATCTATAACTCCCGCGGAAATCAGAACACAGGGGAATATCGCGTGGACGGGTGGGTACCGGCACAGTGGAACACACGCAGGAAGACGACCACTCGGCGGTGGGACACACGCAGCGAGACCATTATCACCCGGCTCAGCCGGGCCACCAGCACTGGCTGAGCCGGAACCGGCTCATCGCCTATCACCCGGCTCAGCCAGGCCACCAGCACTGGCTGAGCCGGAACCTCGCCTATCACCCGGCTCAGCCGGGTCACCAGCACTGGCTGAGCCGGAACCGGCTCATCGCCGCGACCGCGGCCTTCACGATCTACGCGACCGCGCTGGCCGTCGACACCGGTCACGCGGACCGGACCTGGGCGATCTGGGCCGCGGTAGGCTACGGGGTGACCACGGCGATCCTGGTGCTCACCCGGCGCAGGAACCTGCCGGTGCTGATACCGCTGCTGGTTTCGCTGGCCGGCGCCTTGGCGGCGCCGGTGACCTGGCTGGTGACCCGGGTGGCGCCGACGCCCGAAGTCCAGGTCATCTCCCGCTCGGCGGTGCTGCTGCTCCAGCACGGCACTCCGTACCTGCCCGCCGGGCAGCTGGACACCTGGCTGTCCTACAACCCCTACCTGCCGGTCATGGCGGTGTTCGGGCTGCCCAAGGCGCTGGGCGCGTCCGGCCTGTTCGGCGACCCCCGGCTAGGGCTGACGGTGGTGTCCGTCGCGCTGATCTGGGCGGCGTTCGCCATCGCGGCGCCGCACCGGCACTGCGACTCGTGCCGGCGCAATGTCGTGCTGTCCACCGTCTTCATCGCAGCCTCCCCGGTGATCGCGTTTCCGCTGGCGGTCGGCATCACTGACCCACCGGTGATTGCCTTGATGTTCGTCACCCTGGCGCTGATCGCCCGGCCGTCGAACTTGCGCCACGCGGCCGTGGCCCTCGGGGTGGCGTGCGCCATGAAGGCCACCGCGTGGCCCGCGGTCCCCGTGTTCACCGCGATGCTGGCCGCACGGGACGCGGCCAAAGCGGCCTGGCGATTCCTCGGGATCACGCTCGTCGTTGCCGTCGTCCTATCCGCCGCGCTCGCACCCGCGGCCCTGACCAACCCGTACGCGTTTCTGCAGAACATCGTGCTGTTCCCGCTCGGCTTGACCAAGCACAAGACGCCCGCGGCCAGCCCGCTGCCCGGGCACCTGCTCGCCATCACCGGGATGGCCGGCCACTGGGCCGCGGTCGGGCTGCTGCTCGCGGCCGGCCTGGGCTTCGCGATCTCGCTCATCGTCCGCCCGCCTACCAACGCGCCCGCCGTCGCGTGGCGCCTCGCGCTAGGGCTCGCCGTCATGTTCACGCTGGCGCCCGCCACCCGGTGGGGATACTTCGTATACCCGATCGGGCTGCTCGGGTGGCTGGTGCTGACCCGGCAGCCATCCAGCGCCGACGCGGACCGGGACGGTATCGGCTCGCTCGGGGTGCCTGCTCAAGCCGGGAAGTCGAGCGTGTCCGCCACCGCGCGGTAGGTCTTTACGGTCTTTGCGGTCTTGACGGAGCTTTAGGAGCCCATGCGCCAGGACTCCCGGTAGGAAACCTGCGCGGGGGTGAGCGTGTCGATCGACGTGCCCATGGTGGCGAGTACCAGGCGGGCGGCCTCGGCGTCGATGTCCTCGGGGACCCCGTGCACGCCGGCCGCGAGCAAGCCGGCCGGGTTTGACGGCCGCGTGACGAGCGCCAGCCAGGCCAGTGCGAGCGCCTCGATGCCGAAGGCCAGGTCCATCACCTCAGGCGGATGCCCCTCGGCCGCGACCAGGTTCACCACCCGGCCCTCGGCCAGCAGCAGCACGGTCCGGCCGTCGCCGAGGTCATAAGCGTCCACGTGCGGTCGCACGTCACGATGGACCGCGGTGGCGAAGCCGGCCAGCGCCCGGACGTCAATCTCCACGTCGAAGTGCCCGGCGTTGGCGAGAATGGCGCTATCGCGTATGACCGCGATGTGTTCCTCGCCGATCACGTCGACCGATCCGGTCGCGGTCACGAACACCTCGCCGACCGGCGCGGCTTGTGCCATCGGCAGTACCCGGAAGCCTCGCAACGTCGCGTCCAGGGCCCGGACCGGATCGATCTCGGTCACGATGACCTGCGCGCCGAACCCGCGGGCGCGCTCGGCCACGCCCCGGCCGCTCGCCCCGAACCCGGCCACCACCACGGTCTTGCCCGCCAGCAGGGTGTTCGTGGCCCGCATGATGCCGTCGATTACCGACTGGCCGGTGCCACAGGTGCCCTCGACCATCCGCTTGGTCGCGGTGTCGTTGGCCGCGATCACCGGGAACGCGAGCGCGCCCTCGGCGGCCATCCGGCGCAGTCGGATCACGCCCGTGGTGGTCGACTCGCAGCCTCCCCTGACGTTGGCCAGCAGCGCCGGGACCTGAGTATGAAGCGTGTTGACCAGGTCGCCGCCGTCGTCGATGATCAGGTCCGGGCCTTTTTCGTTCTCGGCCAGGGCCAGCTCGATGTGCCGGTAGTAGCCGGGCCGGTCCACCCCGGCCCGGGCGAAGACCGCGATCCCGTAGCGGACCGCAAGCGCGGCCGCGATATCGTCCTGGGTGGACAGCGGATTGGACGCCGCGAGCGAGACGGTCGCCCCGCCCACCTGCAGCAGCCGGACCAGCATCGCGGTCTCGGCCGTGACGTTCAGGCACGCCGCGACAGCCAGCCCGGCGAACGGCTGCTCCCGGGCGAAACGATGCATGAGGCCGGTGAGCAGGGGCATGGCCCGTTCGGCGTACTGGATGCGGGCTTCGCCATCGGCGGCCAGACCGAGGTCAGCGACATCCCCCCGCGGCTGGTCGCCGATGCCGCTGGCCTGGCCGGGCGGCTGGTCGGGCGGCTGTTCACCGCTATGCCAGCGGGGCGGCTGGCCGCCGATGCCGCTAGCCCGGCCGGGCGGCTGGCCGGGTTTTAGCGGCGGCGGGGGGACATCCTGGTTACCTCGGGTTCCTCGGGTTCCTTCCTCGGGTTTTAGTAACGGTACTGCTCCGGCTTGTACGGGCCGTCGACGGGAACGCCGATGTAGTCCGCCTGCTCCTTGGTCAGCTGGCTCAGCCTGACCCCGAGCGCGTCCAGGTGCAGCCTGGCCACCTTCTCGTCCAGGTGCTTGGGCAGCACGTGCACGCCGAGTGCGTATTGGTCGGTCTTGGTGAACAGCTCGACCTGTGCGATGACCTGGTTGGTGAAGCTGTTGGACATGACGAAGCTGGGATGCCCGGTGGCGTTGCCGAGGTTCAGCAGGCGCCCCTCGGATAGCACGATGACGCCGTGCCCGTCCTCGAAGATCCACTCGTCCACCTGCGGCTTGATGTTGACGTGCCGGACGCCCTGCCATTTAATCAGGCCGACCATGTCGATCTCGTTGTCGAAGTGGCCGATGTTGCCCACGATCGCCTGGTGCTTCATCCGGCTCATGTGCTCGGCGGTGATCACGTCGCGGTTCCCGGTCGCGGTCACGAAGATGTCCGCGGTCTCGACCACGTCCTCCAGGGTCGCCACCTGATAGCCGTCCATCGCCGCCTGCAGCGCGCAGATCGGGTCGATCTCGGTGACGATGACCCGCGAACCCTGGCCGCGTAGCGACTCGGCGCAGCCCTTGCCCACGTCGCCGTACCCGCACACCACCGAGACCTTGCCGCCGATAAGCACGTCGGTGCCGCGCTTGATGCCGTCGATGAGCGAGTGCCGGCAGCCGTACTTGTTGTCGAACTTGGACTTCGTCACCGAATCGTTGACGTTGATGGCCGGGAACAGCAGGCTGCCCGCCCGCGCCATCTCGTACAGCCGGTGCACGCCGGTGGTGGTCTCCTCGGTCACGCCCTTGATGTTTTCCGCGGCTTTTGTCCACTTGCCGGGGTGATCGGCCAGTGAGTTGCGGAGCAGGTCCAGAATGATCCGCCACTCCTCCGGGTCGTCGGCGGCCGGCGAGGGGACACCGCCGGCCTTTTCGTACTCGGCGCCCTTGTGCACCAGCAGGGTGGCGTCCCCGCCGTCGTCCAGGATCATGTTCGGGCCGTCCTGGCCGGGCCAGGTCAGCGCCAGCTCGGCGCAACGCCAGTACTCCTCGAGCGACTCGCCTTTCCAGGCGAAGACCGGGATGCCCCTCGGTTCATCGGGGGTGCCATCAGGCCCGACCGCGACCGCGGCGGCGGCGTGATCCTGAGTGGAGAAGATATTGCAGCTGGCCCACCGGACCTGCGCGCCCAGCGCGGCCAGCGTCTCGATCAGCACCGCCGTCTGGATGGTCATGTGCAGCGACCCGGTGATCCGCGCTCCGCGCAGCGGCTGGCTGGGCGCGTACTCATCGCGCACTGCCATCAGCCCCGGCATCTCGTGCTCGGCCAGCTGGATTTCCTTGCGCCCGAAGGAAGCGAGCGAGAGGTCGGCAACTAGATACGGAAGCTGATCCGCGGTCATACGTTCTCCCTGTTATTTCAGTCCTGGTGACTCGTGTCGCTCACACGTTACGGGAGTGCGGACGGTTGTCGCACGTTCAGGCGGGCTTTCTTGACGTGAAATTGTTAGAATCGGTGTTTATGCGCATCTCGGAGGCCGCCCGGCGGCTCGGCACATCCGCTCGCATGCTCCGCTACCGCGAGGAGCTCGGGTTGCTGCCCCAGGTCCGCGACCGGCTGGGCGATGCGCGGAGGTTGGTTGGGGCCGGGAGCACGGCCGGTCGCGGGGGCACGGCCGGAGCCGGGAGCACGGCCGAGGCCGGGTCACACGGGGCGTCGCACCGGCAGTTCAGCGAGGCGGATCTGGAGGCTGTCGCGGCGGCGCTCGAGCTTGAGCGACGCTACGACATCAGCCCGGCCTCGCTGGCGTTCGGGTTGCGAGTGCTGGCCGAGCCGCCGGTCCGTGCGGCGGTCGCGGACCTGGGCCGCAGGCTTGGCCGCGTCCCGGCGACCCCGGGCCGGGCGCTCGACTTCGAGAAGGAACGCGCCCTCCGCCTGCTCTCCCGCGGCTAAGCCCGGCGGGTTTCGTCGCAGCTGCTCCCCGGCGCGGTGGCGTCTTTTCCGTGGAGCGGCGGCCACCGCATCTCCCCACTGCTCTCCTACGGCGCATCAGCCACAGGGCGCAACGTGAGAGTTGAATTTGCGTGGAGGATTTTGGCTTCGCGGAAGATTTTGGGTGCTGGGATGCACAAACCTTTCCGTGAAGCCAATATCTTCCAAGATCTTTGTTCTTGGTGCGCAACGGGTGATCTATGCGGCTAAAGGGTCCTGTGGTTCGAGGACCGGCAAGGTCGGGACGCCCTGGGGCGGCGCGAGGCTCGCGGTAACGCCTAGCGGTCACGCGGGAGGCGGGCGTTCCTTGGGGTTCTCGGCGGCGCTGGGCTTCTCGGCGGCGCTGGGCTCGTCGGCGGCGCTGGGCTTCTCGGCGGCGCTGGGCTCGTCGGGCTCGTCGGCGGCGCTGGGCTTCTCGGCGGCGCTGGGCTTGCCGGGGGCGCTGGGCTCGCCGGGAGCGGAAGTTCCGGGGGTCGGGGGCGCTGGGCTTGTCGCGGCTTGTGGGGCCTGTGGGGCCTGCGGGGCTTCGGGGGTCCGTGGGGCGGTCGCGGCGCGGGAGATGGGGGAAACGGGGGAAACGGGGGGAGCGGGGGGATGGGGGGAACGGCTGCGGAGGACGGTACGGATGGAGGGGTCGGTCTGATCGGCCAGGGCCGGGCGGTAGATGTCCGGCTCCAGATAGATCGTGGTGGCGATGGGGACGGCCGCGCGGACGCGTTTCTCGGCCGCGTTGATGTCGGCCGCGACCTGCCCGGCGGAGTCGGTTTCGCGGACCGCGATCTTGCCCGCGACCAGGAGGGAATCCGGACCCACGTGCACCGTCCGCAGGTGGATGACCCGCATGATCCCGGGGCCTTCCTCCAGCGCGGCCAGGATCATCTGCTGCATCTCGGCGCTGGCCGACTCACCGATCAGCAAGCTCTTCGTTTCTACGGCCAGGATCGCCGCGGCCGTCGCGAGCAGCGCGCCGATGCCGAGCGAGCCCACGCCGTCCCACCGGCCGTTACCGGTAATGGCCGAGAGCGCCACGCCGGCGAACGCGAACACCAGGCCGAGCAGGGCCGCCGTGTCCTCGAGCAGGACCACGGGAAGTTCGGGCGCCTTGGCGTGCCTGATGAAGCTGCCCCAGCCACGGTCGCCGCGCAGTAGGTTCGCCTCGTGCACCCCGGTCCGCAGCGAGAACCCCTCGAGCACCGCGGACAGCGCGAGCACGCCGTAAGCCACCCAGGGTGAGTGCACCGGCTCCGGGTTCAGGATCTTGCGCACGCCGTCGTACACCGAGAAGGTCGCGCCGACGGTGAACAGCATGACCGAGACCACGAAGCTGTAGAAGTAGCGCTCACGCCCGAAACCGAACGGGTGTTCCTCGGACCGGGGCCGGTTGGACCGGCCGCGGCCGATGATCAGCAGCAGTTCGTTACCGGTGTCGGCGACCGAATGCACCGCTTCGGCCAGCATCGACGCGGAGCCGGTGAGCAGGAACGCCACGAACTTCGCCACCGCGATGCCGACGTTGGCGGCGAGCGCCGCGAACACCGCCTTCATGCCCGGCAACGTACCCGCGCCGGTCGCCGGCGAACTGCAAGAAGCCACGAGATCGCCCAGGCCGCCCTGGCCGGCGAACGGTCAACAGCGTCATCGATCAACTGCGAGGCCTACTCGATCCGCGACTGGAGATCGTCGATCGCCACGGCCTGGCCCGGGTCGATTCCGGAGGCGATGGCCAGGTAGACGCTGGCGTAGTCGACCAGCTGGATGACGCCGGCCAGCCGCACCAGCGGATGCTCCCCGTCCATGGCCAGCTCGGACATCCCCACCCCGCGCTGCGCCACCAGGTCGGTGACCGCGGCCCGCTGGGCCGCCGCCCGCTGGTCCTGATCGGGGTCGACGATCAGCACCAGCCGCAGCACGGTGAACCCGCTCGACTCGCTGTCGTCGGTCTCCTCGTAGTCCAGGGACCAGGCGTCCAGATCGGGGAGATCGGCGTCGCTGACCGGGGGCAGGATCGGCTCGTCCGCGCCCGGCGCGGGCAGCCGGGACGAGCGCGGGGCGAACGGCCCGTCGAACGCCGCGACCTGGTTGTGCGCCGCCTCGGACAGCACGCCATAGATCGCCGGATATTTGGCGTTCTCGTAGAGCTGGCTGGCGAACCGGCGCGCGGCGACTCCGCTCAGCACGGACGTGCCCCAGACCATCGGCAGCGCGCCGACCAGGTCCAGGGCCAGCGATTTGCCCGGGTTGACGAACGACTCGCTGGCCGGCCGGCACTGGTGGGACACCTCCTCGAGCCGACTGGCGGCCAGCTCGTAGACGTCCGCGCCGATCCGGACGATGCCGAGCTGCTCCGCGATCACCAGCAGCGGGATGGACACTCCCCACAGCATCGACCGCGGCCATCCCGCCGGGACCACAGGGACGAACGGAGCCCGCGCCTGTTCCGCGATCCGGTGCAGCGGTGACCCGGGCGCTCCGACGCCCGCCAGGCGGCAGCCGCGCCGGGCCGCCTCGGTCGCGATGGCCAGCGTCTCCGCGGTGGTGCCCGAGCAGGACACCGCGATCACCGCGTCGGCCGCCCCCACCCAGCCCGGCAGCCGATCCGCCTGGGTGACCACGATCTGGACCGGGCTGCCCGGGCCGGTGATGGCGTTGAGCATCTCGCCCGGCAGACCAGAGCTGCCCATCCCCGCCACCACGATCGCGCGCGGCCTGATGTCCGGGGCGAAAGCCGACAGGTCCGTCTCCTGGCAGGACCGCAGCGCCGTCCGTACCTGGGCCGCCGAGGATGCCACCTGGCGCAGCATGTCGCCGGGATCCGCCGTCTCGAGCACATCGGGGGTATCGAGCCGGTCCGCCGCCAGAACGAACTCCGCCCCGCCCCAGCCGTCCAGCTCCCCGCTCACGTGGGTTCGCCCGGCCGTCTGGCCTCTTCCACCAGCAGCACCGGGATGTCGTCACGAACTGGGTAGGCCAGGCCGCAGGTGGCGCTGGTGCAGACGAGCTCGCTGGCCTCCTCGTCGACCCGCAGCGGCGCGTGGCACTCCGGGCAGGCCAGGATGTCCAGGAGCCAGCCGTCGATCTGCATAACATGTCCCTCCGGGATCGTCATTAATTGCCGGAACGATCCGTGGTGCCCCGGACCAGGCCAAGTACCTCGTCCCTGATGGCGGCCATGGCGGCGCCGGTGTCCGCTTCGGCATTGAGCCGGAGCAGCGGCTCGGTATTGGACGGGCGCAGGTTGAACCACCAGGTGGCGGCGCTGACCGTGAGCCCGTCGAGCTCGTCGGTGCTGACCCCGGGCAGGCCCGCAAAGGCCGCCTTGACCTGCGCGGTAGCGGCGGCCTGGTCGGTCACCACGGAGTTGATCTCGCCGCTGGCGGCGTACCTGGAGTACTCGGCCAGCAGCTGCGAGAGGGGTTTGAGGCTGCCGCCCAGGGCGGCCAGCACGTGCAGGGCGGCGAGCATGCCGGAGTCGGCGAACCAGAAGTCCCTGAAGTAGAAGTGCCCGGAGTGCTCACCGCCGAACACCGCGTCGCAAGAAGCCATCTTGGCCTTGATGAACGAGTGGCCGACCCGGGTGCGGACCGGGACGCCGCCATGCGAAGTGATGATCTCCGGCACCGCCCGGGACGTGATCAGGTTGTGGATGACGGCCGCGCCGGGCTCATGCGCCAGCTCGCGGGCCGCGATCAGCGCGGTGATCACCGAGGGCGAGACGATCTCGCCGCGCTCGTCCACCACGAAGCACCGGTCGGCGTCGCCGTCGAAGGCCAGGCCGATGTCGGCGTGGCGCTCGATCACCGCGCGCTGCAGGTCCCGCAGGTTCTCCGGCTCGATGGGGTTCGCCTCGTGGTTGGGGAACGTGCCGTCCAGCTCGAAGTAGAGCGGGAGCAGCGTGATCGGCAGTCCCTCAAAGACCTTCGGCACCGTGTGGCCTGCCATCCCGTTGCCGGCGTCCACTGCCACCGTCAGCGGCCTGATCCCGGAGATGTCGACCAGCTTCCTCAGGTGCTCCGCATACCCGGGCAGCAGGTCAAGCCGGGTAACAGTACCGGTGCTTGGGGCTGGAACGAAGGACCGTTCCGCCATATCTTTAATTTCTTTCAGGCCCGTCTCGATGCCGACTGGCTTGGCGCCCGCCCGGCACAGTTTGATGCCGTTGTACCGGGCCGGGTTGTGGCTGGCCGTGATCATCGCGCCCGGGATGCCGAGATCGCCGCTGGCGTAGTAGAGCATGTCCGTGGAGCCCAGGCCCGCGGCCAGCACGTCGGCTCCCGCCGAGGTCACGCCGCGGCTGAACGCGTCGGCCAGCGGGCCTGAGGAGGCTCGCATGTCGTGCAGGATCACGATCGTCGCGGCACCGGTCAGCTTCCCGAACGCCGCCCCGACCGCCTCGGCCACGCCCTCGTCCAGCTGGTCAGGAACGACTCCCCTGATGTCGTACGCCTTCACGATGCTCGAGAGATCACCCATGGCCCGAGCCTATCGGTCTTGCGGCGGCCCCGAACGCAACACCCGCAGGTGGCCACGGCGGCCGACCTCGACGCCCTGGCCGACCGGCTCCGCCTCCGGCCGCACCGCCGGCCGGGCCTCCATCACCGCGTTGGCCAGCGCCTCCAGGTCATCGGCGCGCTCCCGAGCCGGATCGACCGGCAGCCGGACCACGTCCCAGCCGCGCGGCGCGACCAGCCGGCCCGCGTGCTTTTCGCACAGGTCGTAACAGTGCGGCTCCACGTAGGCCGCCAGCGGGCCGAGTACGGCGGTGGAATCGCGGTAGACATAGGTCAGCGTGTAGACAGGAGGATGCTTGCACGCGGTGCGCGAGCAGCAACGCAAACCCACCAGCCCACCTCGCTCACATCACTTGAGACCCCATCCCGGAACCGGGACAGTGTCGGATACAACCGTGACGGTATCTGTCCGCGGCGCCGAACGCCACCACCCGCGCCCCGCGCCTGCGTCGTGTCGTGCTTTGCGCGCCTTGTCCCCGGTCGGCGCGGGTATCCCGGCACCGGGGCGATCCGATACGCTCGGTGACTGTGCAGACCGGCGAAGACGGCGCAGGCCCCGGCGTGCCGGTTCCTGGCGCGGGAGCGCGGCGACGGGACCGGCACGGGCGCGGGTTGCGCGGCCGGCTGGTACCGCCGGGAGTTCCGCTGTACCGGAGCCGGGCCCAGCAGTTCGACGACCTGGTGCTCGAGGCAGTGGCGCGGCTCGAGCCGCGCTGGGAGGCCGAGCTGTCCGACGTGGAATTCGCGGTCCAGGAAGTGCCGGATTGTGATAACTCCGATGAGGACGGCGTGCCGCTGGCCCGTATCGTCCGAGGCTCGCCGGATATCAGTGACCCGGTAAACCCGGCCACCGGACCTCGCATCGTGCTGTTCCGGCAGCCGCTGCTGGCCCGGGCCGAAGACGAGGACGAACTGAGCGAGCTCGTCTTCGACGTGGTGGTCGAGGAGTTCGCCGAGATCCTCGGCGTCGAGCCGGAGATCATCGATCCCGGCTACGGCGAGCTCGGCTAAGGGTTTCGGGCTAAGGGTTTATCGCGTCATAGGAGTCGCTTACCGGGGGCAGGCCGATCGTGGTCAGCGCGCTGGCGGCCGGGATGATGGAGACGACGGTGCTCTGATCCTGTGTTTCCACCCGGGCCGCGTACAGCGGACCCGACCCGGCCAGCGGCGTGATGACGACGGCGAACGGCACGCCGCGTTTGGCCCCGGACGGCGCTGTTACCGGGACCATGAGCGTATGCCCGGCCAGCACCGAGATGACCCGGCTTCCGGCCGAACCGGTGCTCGCGGAGATCTCGGTCAGGCGGACGCGGGCGGCCCCGGCGGGCGCGGAAAGCACGACCGACGGGGCGAAGCCTGACCCGCTGATGTTGCCCGCGATTACTGCCTGCTCGCTGATGGGCGCCGTCGCGGTGGTGAAGGCGCCCACGCCGGTGCCTGGCACCAGCACGGCGGCGGTGACCGGCACGTTCGCCGTGATCGCGACGGCGGCCGCCGTGCCGCCGAGCGGCGTGAGGGTCATCGAGGAGGCCGATTGCCCCGGCAGGTCAACCGGCTGCGAGCCGAACGGGCGATACTTCCCCTGCGGGGTGATCGCGAGCACGGTCACCTTGGCGTCCGCGGTACCGGGGACCGTCAGGAAAAGCTCGGCGGCGTGGCCGGACGGAGGCACGCCCGGGATCACCAGCTGAGTCGAGGGCTCGGCCGCACTCGGCAGCCAGTTCGTCGTGCTGCCGCGGGCGGAGCCCCCCTCGGAGACGGCGGCGGCCACCCGGCCGCTGCTGGTGTGAACCTCGATCGCGACCACGCTGGAGTTGCCGGCCGACGACGACAAAGATTCGGTCACGGTCTGGTGCGGCGGAACCGTGATCCCGGTGTCGTTACCCGCCTGCACTGGGCCGGCATCGGTGATCATGCTGACGTCCGCGGTCGCGGCCAGGGAATCGATGTTCATCAGCTTAAGCTGGATTTGCGCCGCGCCGCTGGCCTGGCCGGGCCCGACGAACCAGATGTCCGAACCGGGCTCACCGCAGCGCAGGCTGGCCAGGCCGGAACTCTGCGCCACCTCGGCCTCCATGGCCTGCGCCATCGTGCCGCTCGCGGTGACGGACCAGCCGGTCGGTTCCGACGTGGCGTTGGTGGCGTTGCTGCCATTGCTGCCATTGCTGGCCGCGTCCGAGGCGGCCGGGACGGTCAGCAGGGAGAGCACCCCGGGACCCTTCGCGGTGATCGGGCGGGCAGGCTGCAACTGGACGCCTGCGGGCGGCAGCGACGCCAGCTCCGCCTGGCCGGAACCGCCGGACCCGCCGGGCCCGCCGGATCTAGCCGGTCCCGCGATCAGCACGACCGTGCCCGAGCCACCGCCCAGGGTCGGCGGGCAGGCGCGGGCCGCGGCGGTGACCGTGGCCTGCCGGGTCACGGCGGCCGGGTTCGGGCTGGCCGTCGGGCGATCCAGTGAGGCGACGGCGCCGATGGCACCGAGCGCCAGCAGCACCACCCCGGCGGGCACCAGGTGGATGGCCCTCATCAGGCGTCACCACGCTCCCAGGGCGCGCTCGAATCGGCGGCGGAGGTCTCGGCCGTCTCGGCCGCGGCGGAGGTCTCGGCCGTCTCGGCCACCTCGGCCACCTCGGCCACCTCGGCCACCTCGAGCCGCTTCGACCACCGACCCGGTGTCTGAGGCCGGAGTCTGGGCCGTCGGAGTCTGGGCCGTCGGAGTCTGGGCCGTCGGAGTCTGGGCCGTCGGAGTCTGGGCCGTCGGAGTCTGGGCCGCTGACTTGGCGGGGTTGCTGCCGCGCCATCGCCGCGCTGGTTTGCCTTTGCCGTGCCGGGCCGTGTGCTGGCCGTGCCCGCGCCGGGCTGGTGCGGAGCTCGACGCCGGACCTGAGCCGTATCCGGCGGCATCCGCGGCGCCGACCGCAGCCTGGTGCCCCGAACCGGTCCCGGCGCGAGCGTAGTCGGCGTCATCGCCCGAGCCGGACGCGGCGGTCGCCGCCGAGCCGAACATAGGGTCGGCGTCAGGGCTCAAGGCGGCGGGGGCAGCGGACCCGACGGGAGCAGCGAGGCTGAACGAGGCTTGCGCCGAACCGACGGGAGCAGTGAGGCTGAACGAGGCTTGCGCCGGAGCAGATCCGGAGGTAGCAAATGAGGCGCGTCCGGCGGCCATGTCATCGGCACCGCGGGCCTGGGTCGCGGCACCAGTGCTGGCACCAACCTGGACGCCTGCTGGGACGCCCGCTGGGGTGTCGGCTGGGGCGCAGCTGGGGCGAGCCGGCGCCTGCGGCGGGCGGCCCTCCCGCTTTCGGCCCGCTCCCGTCGGCCCTGGGCGGGGATGGCCTCGGATTCCGCCCTGGCCTCGGCGGCCGCGGGGGCCGAGGACCTGGTACCGGGCAGCGCGAGCATGAAGGCGACGAACAGCGCGACCGCCTCGACGCCCAGGCTGACGTCCCGTGCCGTCTCATCGCGAGTGACGACCAGGCGGCCGCCGCCCCCGGGCAGCACGAAGCCCTGCGCCCACCCGGCCACGGGCGTGGACAGCGGTGTCAGCGGCTTGCCGTTCAGGGTCGCGGACCAGCCGCCCGCGGCCTCTGCCAGTACCAGCGTGCCCGAGGTTCCTGCTGCGAGGACCGCGTCCACGCCGATTGATCCCGAGGCCACCGGCACCACGGTGCCGTCCGAGGCCACGACACGGACGCGGGCGACCGTCCCGGAAATCTGCCACAGGTCGTACCCGGCCGACTGCGTCAGCGGCTCCAGCCCGGCCGCCGCGTCGAGCTGCTGCGCGAGTGGCTGGTCAACCGGGGCCGGGAGCAACACATAGCCGATGTCGAACTGGCTGAGCGCTTGTCCGGTGTTCCCGGCGTCACCGCCCCCTGCGGTGACCAGCGAGGCGACGACGCCCGCGAGCGCATGCGTCGAGGACGAGGGCTCGGCCAGTTCCGGCTCGCCGAGCACGGGGTCAGTGTCCCGCAAGACGGCATAGGACAGTGTCCCGTCCACCTGCCGGAGGACCAGCGTCCTGTTCCGGTTCGGACCAGCCGAAGCGGCCGCCACGAACGCGGGCAGGATCTGCGGGCTGGCCGCGGTCACGGTTCCGCCGACACCTGCGGTCAGCCAGTAGCCCGCCGCCAGCACCGGCGCCGAGACGGCCACCGCGAAACCGGCCAGCGTCGCCAGGACCCGCCAGTCGGTCCTGGACACCCGGCCGACGATCAGGTCCGCGGCCTGATGCAGGGGACGGCCGGCCGCCTCGACCAGGGGCGCGGCCGCGAGCAGCAGTCCGGTGGCCGCGATCCCGATCGCGATGCCGGGCCAGGCGCTGACGGCGGGCCCGCCTTGCGGCGGCGTCACCCGCACCCGGCTCACCACCAGGGCCAAGACCAGTCCGGCCAGCGCGACGCTCCACCCCGCGTATACCAGGGCCATCCGGCGGCGAGCCAGCAGTGCGCCGAACGCTGGCAGCACCAGCCCCGCGGTCACCCAGACGGGCGGGAGGCCCGGGCCGCCCGGGCTGAGCAAGAGCAGAGATCCGGGCCGCAGGCCCGCGACGGCAAGCCCAGGCCGCGACAATCCCGCTTCCGAGAAGAAACCGGACGGGCTCATCACCAGGTGGAAGGCCCATGGCCCCAGGATGGCCGTGGGTACCGCGGCGGCGATCAGGGCATTGACGACCGTCCGCGGGCCAAGCCAAGGCCAGGCCACGGCCGCGCCGATCGCGGCGAGCACGGCGATCGGCCAGAGCAACGGCACGAAGGCGGCCGCGATCGCGATGATCAGGCCCGCGGCCCAGGCCGCCCGGCGTGCCGCCCGCGGCGGCTGGGCGAGCATCCGGCCGATCATGATGCCGGCCAGCGGAAGCAGCACGAAGGCGACGGCGGTGCCCAGACGGCCGCCCGCGACCGCGCCCATCGCCACCGGCAGCAGCGCGTACGTGGCCGCGATCCACACCCTCGCCGCCAGGACGGGCGTGACGCGGCGGGTGGCCAGGAACGCCGTCATCCCGGCCGCGGGAATGCATCCGAACAGCACCACGTCGACCGCCAGCCACGGCTTGCCCCCGAACAGGGTAGCCAAGGCGGCCATTACAGCCACATAGGGCGGCGTGCTCACGGTCGAGCCGATGCCGGCATCGTGGTAGCCGGCCAGGTACTCGTGCCACAGATCGCTGGCTCCGCCCCAGGCCGGCACGAGCGCGCCGCCGGCCAGCGTGCCGGAACCGGAAAGCACCGAGCCGGCCCAGGACCGCTCCGCTACCAGCGCGATGACGGCCAGGCCGGCAAAGAGAAGGACACCCGGGCTCGTCAGCACGCGCCGGATGACCGAATCGCTGGCCGGCAGCGGCATCTCGTCGTCGGGCTCGTCCACGACGGCGTGATGGAGCCCGCTGCTCTCGTAGCCTGACCCGCGGGACAGCAGGCCGGAGAGCCGTTCGGCAGCCAGGGTCAGTGTTCTGGCCCGGGGCAGCTCGGCATGCAGAACGGCGTAGGCGTGCTTACGGTGGGCGGCACGGCGGCGGCGGGCTCGCCACAGCAGGACCGGATGACGTAGCAGCCAGGCCACCGCCCCGAGGTGAGCCGCCGCCTTACGTTGCTGCTTGGTCACGAGGAAATAGACCGCCCGCACCAGCGACCCGGCGACGCAGCCGCCCATGACGGCGAGCATGGGCGCCAGCGGCAGGTTGACCGCGAAAACGTAGAGCGCGCTGCGCCGGTCGAGCAGACGCGGATGGCCGCCGGTGGCGGGCGTCTTGCGGATCTGCCGGGCGGACAGCTCACGGTGGTACACCACCGCGTCCGTGATCACCCGAACTTCATAGCCAGCCGCGTGCACCCGCCAGCAGAAGTCGATGTCATCACGGAACAGGGGCAGGTTCGCGTCGAAGCCGCCCACCTGGTCCCAGACGTCCCGGCGGATCAGCATGCCCGCCGAGCTGACGGCCAGCACCGCGCGGTTCCCGTCCTGCTGACCCTGGTCGATCTCACCCGGCTCGATCCCGGTGAAGCGCCGGCCCGCCCGGTCGGTGGTGACACCGGCCTCACGCAGCACCCGCCGGTTGGAGGAGTCCTTGAGCTTCGGGCCGAGCACCGCGATCGACCGGCTGCGGCTGGCCGCCCGCAGCAGCTGCTCAAGCGCGTCGCGGGCCGGCTCGCAGTCATCGTGCAGCAGCCAGATCCACTCCACCGGCGGTTCCTGGTCAGGTTCTGATTCCGGGACCGCCTTGCGGGCCGCCGGGTGCTGCAGCGCGCGGGCGACGGCCGCGCCGTAGCCGGTCTCCGCCTCCATGCCGAACACCGCGTCCGGACCGAGCAGTTCGGTCAGCGCCGCCCCGCTGCGGTCCAGGCTGCCAGTGTCAACCCCGACCGTGCGGTGCACGGAATGTGTCTGCTCGCGCACCGTCTGCATCAGGTTCGGCAGTAGCCGGGCACCGTCGTGTGCTACCACCACAGCGGTCACGACGTGACGGAGATGCGATGCGCTCTGTGACAAAGGACCTGTCTGGTGCGTGGGTAGCGGCGCCCCGCACGGCTACCCCGTCCGGCAAGAGCGCGTGGACTACGTGAGCGACAATCCCAGCGCTCACGCAGCACCAAAGATACACAGCCCCAAGGTGCTCAGCGGGGTGAACGCGTGATGTCCAGCCGCCAGCGCGGTACGCGTCCCAGGCGGAGCCGCTCAGGCGGAGCCGTTCAGGCGGCCTGGCTGCTGCGGCGCCCCGGGCTTAAGACGGCCTCGCGCTTGAGGCGACGGCGCTCCCGTTCGGACATGCCGCCCCAGATACCGAACCGCTCGTCGTTCTCGAGCGCATACTCCAGGCACTCGGCCCGGACTTCGCAGCTGCGGCAGACGCGCTTCGCCTCCCGGGTCGATCCTCCCTTCTCAGGGAAGAATGCCTCCGGATCCGTCTGCGCGCACAATGCCTGATCCTGCCAGCCCAACTCGTCGACATCATCTGGACTGACGATGACCTGTGCCAGCGGGACGATGACCTCAGTCATAGCGCATCCTCCCTGCCCAACTTCGCTCCCCCGGTCCCACCACTCCCCGCGGCGGTGAGAATCACATCAATGAAATTACACCTGCGTGTCTTGCATGGTGTCAAGCGGAGAAGGTGATAATGGTCGCCTTGTTGCCCGAGATGCGAAATAAATCACCAAAAGAATCTGGAGCGGCGCAATCCGTGAGTGCCACTGGACACGCACAGAAATCAGCGGTCACTCTCGGCTCAAGGGGTTACAGCCGCCAGGGGCGGCTGGGCGACGCCCAAGAGCGGTGCGGGGCGCGGGCTGACGCGGGGGCCGACGCGGGCCCGGGCGGGGGCCAACGCGGGCCCGGGCGGGGGCCAACGCGGGCCCGGGCGGGGGCGCCGGAGAGTGAGTCGGCGCCCGCGCCGCAGTCAGCACCGGCCGGACCTGACAGACTGCTGGGTATGCGCATCACCGTGCTCGCGGGCGGCGTCGGCGCCGCCCGCTTTCTCCGCGGCCTGAAACGGGCCGCCCCGGACGCCGAGATCACCGTCATCGGCAACACCGGTGACGACATCACCCTGTTCGGGCTGCGGGTCTGCCCGGACCTGGACACCGTCATGTACACGCTGGGCGGTGGCATCGACGAGGAGCAGGGCTGGGGGCGGGCCGGCGAGACCTTCAGCATCCGGGCCGAGCTGGCCGCCTACGGCGCCAGCCCGGACTGGTTCACGCTCGGGGACCGGGATTTCGCCACCCACATCCGGCGCAGCCAGCTGCTCGCGGCCGGGCAGCCGCTGTCCGCGGTCACTGAGGTGCTCTGCCAGCGATGGCGGCCCGGGGTGCGGCTGCTGCCCATGTCCGACGACCCGGTCGAAACCCATGTCGTGCTGGCCGGCCCGGTGCTAGCCGACTCAGGTGAGCAGACCGTGGTTCATTTCCAGGAATGGTGGGTGCGGTTGCACGCCGAGACGCCGGCGGCGGAGATCATCGCCTCCGGCGCGGCTGACGCCGAGCCTGCGCCGGGCGTGCTCGACGCCATCGGTGCGGCGGACGTGGTCCTGTTCCCGCCGTCCAATCCCGTGGTGAGCATCGGCACCATCCTGGCCGTGCCCGGCATCAGGGCGGCCGTCGCGGCCAAGACCGTGGTCGGTGTCTCCCCCATCATCGGCGGCGCGCCGGTGCGCGGGATGGCCGACGCTTGCCTGACCGCGATCGGGGTCGCCACCTCGGCCGCCGCGGTCGGCGCGCATTACGGGTCCGGGCTGATCGACGGCTGGCTCGTCGACGACCAGGACAAGGCCGCCGCCGACGATCCGGCCCTGGCCGGCATCGAGGTCCGCGCGCTCCCGCTGTATATGCGCGACCTGCCCGCCACGACCGCGATCGCCCGCGCGGTCCTGGACCTGGCCACCGAGCTCGCGCCTGGACGAGCGTGATGTCCGCGTTCACCGTCACCCCGGTGACCGGGCTGCCCGAGGTGGTCGCGGGCGACGACCTGGCCGCGCTCATCGCCGACGCCGTTCGCCCGGATCTAGACCTGCGCGACGGCGACATCCTGGTCGTCACCTCCAAGATCGTGAGCAAGGCCGAAGGCCGGGTAGTGACCGCCTCCCGGGATCAGGCGATCGAGGCGGAAACGGTGCGAGTCGTGGCCAGGCGCGGCGCCACCACGATCGCGCAGACCCGGCACGGCCTGGTCCTGGCCGCGGCCGGGGTGGACGAGTCCAACACCAGCCTGGGAACCGTCGTGCTGCTGCCCGAGGATCCCGACGAGTCGGCCCGGCGGCTGCGCAAGGCACTGCAGGGCCGCACCGGTGTGCGGGTCGGCGTCATCGTCACCGACACGATGGGCCGACCGTGGCGGGCCGGGCAGACGGACAATGCGATCGGCGCCGCCGGAGTGCTGCCGGTACGTGACTACCGCGGTGAGACCGACACGTTCGGCAACATCCTGGAGGTCACCGTGGCCGCCGTAGCCGACGAGATCGCCGCCGCCGCCGACCTGGTGAAGGGAAAGTCACGGCAGGTCCCGGTCGCGGTCGTGCGCGGGCTGGCCGAACTCATCACCGACTCCGACGGCCCGGGCGCGCGAGCGCTGATCAGGCCGGCCGAGGACGACATGTTCCGGCTCGGGTCGGCGGACGTGCCGCTGGCCCGCCGGACCATCAGGGCGTTCACGCCCGAACCGGTCGACGCCGCGGCGGTCCGCCGGGCCATCGCCACCGCGCTGACCGCGCCCGCGCCGCACCACAGCCAGCCGTGGCGTTTCGTGATCTTGTCCTCGGCGGCGGCCCGGACCGCGCTGCTCGACGCGATGCGCGAAGCCTGGATCGCCGACCTGCGGCGGGACCGGTTCACCGACGAGCAGATCACCCGGCGGATCCGGCGCGGAGAACCGCTGCGGGCCGCGCCGCTGATCGTCGTGCCGTGCCTGGTCACCGACGCGGCGCACGAGTATCCCGACGAGCGGCGCGGGGCCGCGGAGCAGGCCATGTTCATCGTCTCGATGGGCGCGGCGGTGCAGAACCTACTTATCGCGCTGGCCGTCGACGGGCTTGGCTCCGCGTGGATCTCCAGCACGCTGTTCTGCGCCGACGTCGCCGCCCGGGCGATGGACCTGCCGCCCGGCTGGCGGCCGATGGGGGCCATTGCGGTCGGCCGTCCCGCCGAGCAGGCCAGGCCCCGCCCCCCGCAGGACCCGGACGACTTCATGCTGACTCGTTGAGCCGACTCGTTGAGCCGACTCGTTGAGCTGACCCGCTGAGCCGACTCGGTGAGCTGACCCGCTGAGGTGGCCGCTTACGGGGACAGCACCGGCAGCGGGGATCTGACGGAGGCGCAGACGCCGTCGCTGGCGGCTGCGGCGGTCCGTCGCTCCTCGGGCACCTCGCCGTAGGTGGTGGTGCGCTGGCGCATCGGACGGCCGAGGGGTTCGGCGATCGCGCGCAGCTGGCTGATCGTCTTGTAGGAGCCGTGGTCCGCGCCGGCCATCCGGCTGATCGTCTCCTCCATCAGCGTCCCGCCGAGGTCGTTGACGCCGCCGCGCAGCACGTCACGGCACCCCTCGTCGCCCAGCTTGACCCAGGAACACTGGATCGAGTCGATCGCTCCGTGCAGCAGCAGCCGGGACACCGCGTGCACGGCCCGGTTCTCCCGCCGGGTCGGCCCGGGCCGGGCCAGACCCGCCAGGTAGATGGGCGCGTTCTCATGGATGAACGGAAGCAGCACAAACTCGGTGAAGCCGCCGGTCCGCTCCTGGATCGACCGGATCACGCGCAGGTGGCCAACCCAGTGGGCCGGGGTGTCGACGTGCCCGTACATCATCGTCGACGAGGTCCGCAGGCCCAGCTCGTGAGCCGTGCTGATCACCTCGATCCAAACCGAGGCGGGCAGCTTGCCCTTGGTCAGCACCCAGCGCACGTCGTCATCCAGGATCTCCGCCGCCGTCCCCGGCAGCGAGCCGACGCCCGCCTCCTTGGCCCGGATCAGCCATTCCCTGATCGGCAGGCCGGTACGGGAGGCGCCGTTCACCACCTCCATAGGAGAGAACGCGTGTACGTGAAGATCTGGCCTTCTCCGCTTGACTTCGGAAGCGATTTCGAAGTAAGCTGTTCCTGGCAGATCGGGATGGATCCCGCCCTGCATGCACACCTCGGTGGCCCCCGCGTCCCACGCCTCCGCGGCCCGGTCACCGATCTGCTGCAGCGACAGCGTGTACGCGTCGGCGTCGGTACGGCGCTGGGCGAACGCGCAGAACCGGCAGCCGGTATAGCAGACGTTGGTGAAGTTGATGTTGCGAGTGACGACATAAGTAACGTCGTCGCCCATGGTTTCGCGCCGGAGTGCGTCGGCGATTCCGGCCAGAGCCTCCAGGTCGGGGCCGTCCGCGGACAACAGGGCGAGGGCCTGGGCATCCGTGAGGGCAAGCGGGTCGCGTTCGGCCTGGCGGAGGGCAGAGCCTACCTCCCCGACAGCCAGGACGGCGGGCGCGGGCTGGACGGCGGAACCGGGCTGGACGGCGGAGCGGGGAGCCTGGGCGGGGGGACGCAGCACGGCCCGTTCTGCGATCTCATTCCAATCGCCGTAGACCTCAGCGAAATCATCCCGGCGGTCATGGGTGCGGCCGGTGGTATCGATGGTCACGTGCAGGTCGGTGCGGCCGGCTTCAGCCCATTGACCCCAGCCGCCGTCGGGTTCCTGCCAGGACAGGCCGCGCGGCATGGCGCTGTCGGCGGCCAGGCCGGTGGCGGGATCGGCGAGCGCGGCCACGTGCCGGGCTAGCCGCGGGTCCAGCCAGGGCTCGCGGATGTAGGGCGGGTAGATGGTCAGGCGCTGGCGCAGGGTGAAGCCAGCGGTCGCGGTGCGAGCCGCCAGTTCGTCGATGTCGGGCCAGGGCCGTTCTGGGTTGACGTGGTCCGGGGTGAGCGGCGAGACGCCGCCCCAGTCGTCGATGCCGGCCCGCAGGATCAGGTCATACTGGGCCCCGACCAGGTTCGGCGGCGCCTGGATCCGGGCCTTCGCGCCGAGCACGATCCTGGTCACCGCGATCGTCGCGGCCAGGTCGTCGAGCTCGGCGTCGGGCACGTCGCGCATCTTGGTGTCCGGCTTGGCCCGGAAGTTCTGCACGATGACTTCCTGGATGCCGCCGTACTCGCGGGCGACCTTCCTGATCGCGAAGATCGACTCGGCGCGTTCGGCCAGAGTTTCGCCGATGCCGATAAGGATGCCGGTGGTAAACGGGACGTTGCACCGGCCCGCGTCTTCCAGGACACGCAGCCGGACGGCGGGATCCTTGTCCGGGCTGCCGAAGTGCGGGCCGCCCTTCTCGCTGAACAGCCTGGTCGCGGTCGTCTCGAGCATCATGCCCATCGAGGGGGCCACCGGCTTGAGGCGCTGGAAGTCCTGCCAGGACAGCACGCCGGGGTTCAGGTGGGGCAGCAGGCCGGTCTCCTCGAGCACGCGGATCGCCATCGCCCGGACGTAAGACAACGTGTCGTCGTAGCCGTGCGCGTCCAGCCACTCCCGGGCCTGGTGCCAGCGGTCTTCCGGCCTGTCGCCCAGGGTGAACAGGGCCTCCTTGCAGCCCAGCTCGGCGCCTTCGCGGGCGATCGCGAGCACCTCGTCCGGCTCCAGGTACAGGCTGTGCAGCCGGTGCGGAACGGTCGCGAACGTGCAGTAGCCGCAGCGGTCCCGGCACAGCCGGGTCAGCGGGATGAAGACCTTGCGGGAGTAGGTGATGACGTTTGGCCGGTTCGCGGCGGCCAGGCCGGCGTCGCGGGTGCGGCTGGCGTAGCTCAGCAGCCTGGTGAGATCCTCGCCGCGGGCCTGCAAAAGGATCGTGGCCTCGTCCCGGTCGAGCGATTTGCCGTCCCTGGCCCGGGCCAGCGTCCGGCGCATGGCCGAAGCGGTGGGGCTGCTGGCGGTGGGGCTGCTGGCGGTGGGGCTGCTGGCGGTGGGGCTGCTGGCGGTGGGGCTGGCTTCTCTGGTTTCAGTGGCTTCTCTGGTTTCGCTGCGCTCCTGTGTTGCTTTGACCTCGCCGTTATCAGAGTTGCCGCGGAAAACACTCATCCTCGAACTTTACGCGGCATAGCCGCCCCGCCTGCGCAGCCCCTGGCGGGACCGGCGCTCGCACACTGGCGTATGCGTTGGGTCAGGCCAGGACCGGGTGTATTTACCCCCATCAGGCGGGTGGTTAATACACACGATCGTCAACGATGCCGACCGGGTGCGACACACCTGCTTATTAGGGGTGCGCGAGAGGCTAGCGGGACGCATGGGGCTTCGCTCGGGACGCGCGGCCGTGATCGTGTGACTTTATTACCCCCAAAAGGGGATTAGCGTCACACAATCCCGAGCGGGCTAGAAGGCGCGGTGGTCGCGGACGGACATGCGCGGGCCGTGGCGCGGGGGGCGGGCGCCGCCGAGCTCGATGAGCCTGGTCACCCGGTAGCGATGGCCGACGTAGGGCGCGAGCAGTTCGAGCATGCCGGCGTCGTCGGTGATCCGCCCGGCCAGCGTCCAGCCGACCGCCTTGGGCAGGTTGTAGTCGCCCACCGAGACCGCGTCCGGGTCGCCGGCCGCGCGCTGCCTGATCTCGGCGGAGGTCCACGGGCCGATGCCGGGGACAGACCGCAGGCGGCGGTCCGCGTCGGCCGCGCTCATGTCGCGGATCTCCTCGAGCCGGCCCGCGACTTCGGCGGCGGCGATGATGGTCCGGGACCGGACGCCCTCGACGCCGGCCCGGTGCCAGTCCCACGACGGGATACGCGCCCACACCCGGGGCGACGGGCACACCCGCATCCCCGCCGGCGCCGGGCCCGGCGCCGGCTCCCCGAACTTGACCAGCAGGAACCGCCAGGCGCGGTGGGCCTCGCGGCCGACCACCTTCTGCTCGAGCACTGCGGGCGCCAGCGCCTCGAAGACCCGCTCGCTCCGCCCGACCCGCAGGTCCTCGTGACGGCGCATCAGCTCGCCAACGACCGGATCGCGGGCGGTGAAGCCGGACCTGTCGTCCTGGCAGCCGAGTTGAGCGGGCAGGTGGTCAAGCAGCCAGGCGGCGCCAGGACCCCAGGCCTGCGCGGTCACCAGGGTGCCAGCGGAGGCACCGGAGGCACCGGAGGCACCGCCGAGGGTGACCGCGGGGGCGAGGGCGGGGCGGGACCGGACGCGCAGGGTGGCGGGGCCGTCGGGGGTAAGTGAGGTGCGCCACACCGCCCCGGCCGCGTCAACGGCGTACGCGGGGTCACCGCCGCCGCGACGGTGCACGGACAGCGACAGACGGGCGTCGAGCGGGAACGGCAGCTGCCACTCGCGGGTCAGCGCAACAGCCCCGGGCAGGCCTCCAGCGGCGGCTCCGGGAGCGCCGACTCCGGGAGCGGCGGCTCCGGGAGCGGCGGCTCCGGGAGCGGCGGCTCCGGGAGCGGCGGCTCCTGACCGGACCACCGCGGGCGGGACCGCCGGGGGGATCTCTGGGGCCGCCGTCATGCGCCTGAGCGGTTAGATGTCTGAGGAGAAGCGAACCGAGGTCGGCTCGAGCCGGACGTTCGGCCAGACCCGGATGCCGCGGGCCAGTTCGTTGCCGACCCCGATGAAAGCGCCGTCCCCGACCATCGCCTCGTGGAGTACCACGCCGGGGGCCACGATGGCCCCGCGGCCGAGGATCGAATCGCGCACCACGGCGCCCGCGCCGACGGCCGCGCCGTCGAACAGCACGCTGCCGTCAACGGTCGCGCCCGCGCCCACGGAGGCACCCGCGCCCACCACGGTCCCGCCGGACACCCGCGCGTCCGCGGCCACCGAAGCACCCGCGAGCAGGAGCGAAGGACCAGGCGGGCCCGGCACCGCCGGGGCGGGCAGCCGCCCGAGGACGAGGTCACACGAGCCGCGTACGAATGTCTGCGGGGTCCCGACGTCGAGCCAGTACGCCGGCTCGTGATAACCCATGACGAGCTCCCCGGCTTCGATCAGCCCGGGGAACGTCTCCCGCTCGACCGACACCCGGCGGCCGGCCGGGATCTGGTCGATGACCTCGCGCCGGAACACGTAGCAGCCGGCGTTGATCCGGTTGGTCACCGGGTCCGGTGTCTTCTCCAGGAACGCGGTCACCCGCCCGGACGCATCGGTCGGCACGACACCGAACCGGGACGGGTCGGCCACCTCGACCAGGTGCAGCGTCACCGCGGCGTCGGTCTTGACGTGCAGGTCGACCTGCGCGTCCAGATCGTGCCCGGACAGGATGTCGGAGTTGAGCACCACCACCGGATCGGCGACCCCGCCGCCGCGCAGCGAACTCGCCGCGTTGCGGATACCGCCGCCGGTATCGAGCGGCACGTCCTCCTGGACGTAGTCGATGGACAGCCCGAACGCCGCTCCGTCACCGAAGTGCGAGGCGAACATGTCCGCCTTATAGCAGGTCGCGAGGACCACGTGGGTGACGCCGCCCGCCGCCGCCTGGGCCAGCAGGTGCGCCAGGAACGGGACGCCCGCCGTCGGCAGCAAAGGTTTCGGCGCAGACAGGGTCAAAGGCCGCAGCCGTGTTCCCTGGCCCCCGACAAGAACAATCGCCTCTAGTGGTTCGCGCGGCATGAGATGAGAGGTTACACGGCGCTGGCGTCGGCGGCGGTCTGTTCGGCCGCGCGCCGGTACGAAGCCATGTGCGCCTCGGCCGACGCGGCCCAGGTAAACTCCTGCGACCGGTCGTACCCGGCGTTGGCGAGCCGTTCCCGCCGGGGGGCGTCCTCAAGCAGCGAGCGCAGCGCGTCGCGGATGGCCTCGGCGTCAGGCTCGGTGTAAGCCACCGCCTCGCCACCCACCTCCGGCAGCGAGGTGCAATGAGTCGTCAGCACCGGCGCTCCGCACGCCATCGCCTCAAGCACCGGCAGCCCGAAGCCCTCGCCGCGGCTCGGGAACGCCACCACGAGCGCCCCGCCCAGGAACCCCGGCAAGTCGGAGAAACGCAGGTAGCCGGGGCGGATCAGGCGCAGGTGCGGCGGCACCGAGGCTACCGCCACGTCGACCTCCTCGCTCCAGCCTCCGCCGCCGCCCAGGACCAGCGCGGGCGGGTCCTCGATGTCCGCGACGGCCGCGGCCCAGCCGGTGATCAGCGAGGCGATGTTCTTGCGCGGCTCGAGCATGCCCAGGAACGCCACGTACGGCTTGCCGTGCAGGCCCAGCCGGTTCGACACCTGGGTGACCTGCTGGGGGTCGGGGCGGTGGAACAGCCGGTGATCCACGCCGTGGTAGGCGACGTCGATCTTGGTCGGATCGGCGTTAAGCACGCGCTCGAGCTCATCCCGGGTCGCCTTGGACGGGACGATGAGCCGGGCCGCGCGGCGCGCAGCCGTCCGGATCGCCGACTTGAAGAACATGGCGCCGACCGAGCTGTACAGCTCGGGCTCGGTGAAGAAGGTGACGTCGTGCACGGTCACCACGGTCGGCCGACCCGGACGCAGCGGCATCGAGTAGTACGGCACGTGGATGACGTCGGCGTTCACCTGCTGGGCCACCACCGGCAGCCCGCTCTGCTCCCAGGCCAGCCGGGCGGACCGGTGCGAGAGCGCCGTCGGGCCGGTGACCACGCGCGCCCCGGGAGCCAGCCGCCCGTAGCGC
Source organism: uncultured Actinomycetes bacterium (assembly GCA_963758795.1). Classification (GTDB taxonomy): domain Bacteria; phylum Actinomycetota; class Actinomycetes; order Streptosporangiales; family Streptosporangiaceae; genus Palsa-504. Next base: position 82,086 of record CAVWXG010000010.1, on the reverse strand, counting down.
TCCTCGTCAGCGCGCTGGCAGACCACCGCCATATCCGCGCCCGCCGCATCGAGCGCGCCGATCAGCCCGTCAACGTACCGGCCGAGCGCGCCCCGGTCGGCTGGCACGTCGGTCGCATCAATTAGTACGCGAGGTGCCACGACCGCACTTGCTCCTCTCCTGGGCCACCCGGGCAGGCTGACAATGCAGAGCACGCGTCGACCCGCACGGCCCCGGCACGCCTTCGTGGATGTCCCGTCAACTCTGAAGCCTACGCCCTGCGCCGAGCGGCCGATGATCAGTTCGCCCCGGCCCATCCGCAGGCCCGGGGGGCTGAGCGGGGTTGGGTCGGCGCCGGGCGCGGATCAGCACGATGGCGCCGCCGTCGCCGCGCGCCCCGCGGTCCGACGCGGCGACCAGCGGCATTACCGGCGCCGCCGCGTTGAACCCGACCTTGCCGCCGTAAGCGGAAAGGCCCAGGTACAGCTGCTGCGCCCACCCGGTCCTGAACTGGTATTGATGCGCGATCACGTCGAAGCCGCGCGCGGCGAGCAGCCCGGCCAGGTCGTCGTGGGAGTAGGTGCGCTTGACGTGGTACCGCTCGCAGTGCGCGCGGTACAGCCGCGGCCACCGCTGCGCCAGCGTCAGCGCGTCCGCCGACATGACCAGCTCACCGCCTGGGGCGAGCACCCGGGCCATCTCGTCCAGTGACCGGGCGCCGTCGTCGAAGTGCTCGATCGCGCAGATGGACATCACCCGGTCGAAGCTCGCGTCGGCGAACGGCAGCTCGAGCGCGTCCCCGCGGACCAGCGCGGCCGGCCCGGCGAGCTGATGACCCCACCGCAGCTTGTCCTCGGCGATGTCGAGCGCGACCGCCCAGGCTCCCCGGCGGCGCGCCTGGGCCGCCCAGTATCCGTCGCCGCCCGCCACGTCGAGCACCCGCAGGCCGCGCAGATCCGGCCCGAGCCAGCGCAGCAGCGTGTGAGCCTCACGATGGCGGCACACGTGCACTTCATGCCCGGCAAAGGCAACCGCGTCAGCAACCTTCATAAGACAAAATCTATTGCCAAACGGACCGTGGTGTGTGTTCTACGTCTTTCTGCTCGCCTCCGGTGGGACCGGGCCGGGGTGAGGCAGGGCCTGGGTGAGGCGGGTCAGCATGACGGAACGGACTGGCCGGCTCTGATGTCCTCCAGGTAATCAACGGCCTGGGTCAGGGTGCTCACCTTGACCAGGCGCAGGCCCGCGGGCACGGCGCCGGTGGTATCCGAGCAGTTCGACGCCGGGGTCAGGAAGTAGGTCGCGCCCGCGTCGCGTGCGGCCACCATCTTCTGCTGGATGCCGCCGATCGCCTGCACCTGCCCGCTGGCGGTGATCTCCCCGGTGCCGGCGATGAACTTGCCGCCGGTCAGGTTGAGCTTGGTCAGCTTGTCGATGATGCCGAGGGCGAACATCATGCCCGCGCTGGGACCGCCGATATCACCCACGCTGAACGTCACGCTGAACGGGAACTTGTACTGCTCCTGGATCTCCACCCCCATCACGGGATGGCCGCTGGACTCCTTGGTGCCGATCCGGACCTGCTGGGTCGTGCCGTTCCTGTCGATGGTCACGGTCAGTGTGCTGCCCGCTGGATGGGCGTAGATCAGCCCGGTCAGGCTCGACGGCCCGGTCACCGGCTTGCCGTCTACCGCGGTGATCACGTCGCCGGCCCTGAGCACGCCGTCGGCCGGATAGCCGGGCACCGTCTGCACGACGACCACTTCGGTCGCGTAGGGGATGTGCAACTCGGTCAGCGCCGCGGCGGTCGCGGTCTGCTGCGAGCCGGTCATCTCCTCCGTGTCCTGCTGCTGGGTCTGCTGCTGGGTCTGCCCGGAGGGGCATATCTCGCCTTGCGGCACCACCGCCTCGTGCGGGTTCAGCCAGGCGGCCAGGGCGGTGAAGATGTTGAATTCGTCGCCTGAGCAACCCTGGTAGCTCACCGTCACCATGTTGAGGTGCCCGCTGGTGGGATAGGTGGGGTGCCCGGAGATGGCGATCAGCGGCTTGCCTGACGAGCTGCCCAGCGTGTTCAGCGTGGGACCCGGTCCGAGGATGACGTAAGGCACCTGCACCAGCACGCTGACCGCGATCGCGGCGGCCGTGCCGACCGAGGCAACCAGCAGCGTCAGAGAGCGTCGGGACATGGTGCGAAGACTCTACCCTCTGATCGCCTACGGACTGCCGACCCACTCGCTTTCGCCGTCGGCGAACCGCTGGTGCTTCCAGATCGGCACCGTGGCCTTCAGCTCGTCGATCAGGGCGCGGCACGCGTCGAACGCCTCCGCCCGGTGCGAGGCCGCCACGGCCACGACGACGGCCAGATCACCGATGGCCAGGTCACCGACGCGGTGTACCGCGGCGACGGCGTGCAGGCGGAACTTCTCGGCGATCTGGTTGGCGACGCGCCGCAGCTCATCTTCGGCGGACGGGTGCGCGGAGTAGGACAGGCCGGTGACCTCGCGGTCGTGATCTTCGTTCCTGACCGCCCCCGCGAAGAACGCGATGCCACCCGCGGCAGGATCTGCGACGGCGGCCCTGACCTCGTCCACCGACAGTTCGGACTCACGCAGCGCCACCAAGCGCACAACGCTCATCGGATAACAATACCTTGGCGCGCCGGCGCGCCCCAAGAATGACTGGCTTAGCGAAACGAGCTTGCCTTGCCTATCGGTCCGGTACCTGTGGGTGCGGCGCCTCAGCCGCGGTGTCGGCGGCGGGCGCGGCGGACGATGGCGGCGGTGCCGATGACGGCGACCGTGGCGCCCGCCGCGCCCGCGGCGGTGATCGTCGCCTCCTTGCGCGCGATCCGGCGGCCGGCCACGGCGTGCCTGCCCTTGCGCTGGGCGAGCAGGACGCGCAGCGTGTCGGCGTTGCCGAACGCGGGGCGCCAGCCGGCCGCGCGCAGCGCGGCGCAGTCCACCACCCACGGGTACAGCACGTAGCGCAAGTCCATGGCCGGCGCCGGAGTCAGGCCGACCTGGTGCAGTCGCTGGACGGTCCCGAGCGTCAGCCGGCCGGGCAGCTCGATGCTCTTCAGCCCGCTGATCCGCTCGACGTCCTCCTGCTCGAGCCAGCCGTCACCGCCGACCGCGAAGCCGCCGTCGATCATGCCGCCCACCGCGAACTCGAGCGCGGAGCTGAGATCGTCGACATGGCAGAACTGCCATCTGGGCGCGCAGCCCTTCACGGTCAGCAGCCGGGGTGCCTCGAAGTGCCTGGTCACCAGCGTGTCCACGGGTTCTGGGCCGGCGCCGACCAGGGCGGCGGGCCGCACCACCGTCACCGCCATGCCCGGGTTGGCCCGCGGCGAGCGGCGGGCCAGCTGCTCGACCTCGAGCAGGTCCCCGGCCACGCTGCTATCCGCGTCCGCGGCCAGCGGGGCCTGCTCGGACAGCGGGACCTGGTTGTCCGGGCGGGCCCCGTAGACCATGGCGCTGGTCACCAGCACCACCCGCCCGATCCGGCCCGCCGCGGCCGCGGTGAGAACGGTCTGCGCGCCCCGGACGTTGAAGGCCCGGCGCTGCCGGGCATCGGAGTCGGGGGTCAGGTCGAAATCGGCGTGCACGACGACATCCACGCCGTTCAGGCGGCCGGCCAGCGCCGGGTCGCGCACGTCGGCGACCCGCCACGTCACGCCCGCGATGTCGCCCCTTCGGCTGTCGATCGCGATCACCTTCTTGACCCGCGGCGAGGAAGCGAGCCGGATGGTCAGGGCGTGCCCGATGCCGCCAGCCGCTCCCGTGACCGCCACCACGGGCATAGGCTGGTGATGCGTGTCACTGCGCTCCTGGCGAACCGGCCGGCGGGCGTTTGTCACAGTGTGCTTCCTCCGAGATAACGTGACGGTCATGACCCTTCCATCCTGCCCCAGAGCCAATGATGGCTGACCGGCCGTTCGGCTTCGGTCTGCCCGACAAGCCAGAAGACCAGGGCGGCCAGGGGCCCTCCGGACCCGGCGGCCCCGGACAGCCAGGTGCCGGCGGCCCCGCGGACGGACCGCCGGGGCCCTTCGGGGCGATGGGCGATCCCCAGCAGTTCGCCGACGCGCTCCGGCAGTTCGCCGACATGCTGTCCTGGCGCGGCGGCCCGGTCAACTGGGATCTGGCCAAGAACGTGGCCCGGCATGCGATCGTGGCGGCCGGAGACCCGAGCGTCCTGGATGCGCAGCGCCGCGAGATCACCGAGGCGGTCAGGCTGGCCGACCTGTGGCTGGACGAAACCGCCGCGTTCCCGTCCGGCGTCCGCAAGATCGAGGCCTGGAGCCGGTCCGAGTGGCTCGAGGCCACCTTCCCGGTGTGGGCGAAGTTCTGCGATCCGATCGCGGCCAAGGGCGTCGAGGCCATGAGCGGCATGTTCAACGCGGACTCCGCGCAGCTCGGCGAGGATGTCCCGGAGGAACTGCGGCAGGCGCTCGGGGCCCTCGGCGGCGGTGCGGGCGGGCTCGGCGGCCTTGGCGGGCTGGCCGCCATGATGCGCCAGATCGGCGGAGCCATGATCGGCAGCCAGACGGGGACGGCGGTGGGCGAACTCGCCCGCGAGGTGGTCGGTTCCTCCGACATCGGACTGCCGCTCGGCGCGGAGGGCACCGCCGCGCTGCTGCCCGCGGGGGTGGCGGAGTTCGGCCAGGGGCTTTCGGTCGACGCGGGCGAGGTCCGTCTCTTCCTCGCCCTGCGGGAAGCCGCCCATCAGCGGCTGTTCGCGCACGTCCCGTGGCTGCGCACGTACCTGCTTGGCGCGGTCGAGCAGTACGCCAGCGGCATCACCGTCGACTTGGCGCGGCTGCAGGAGGCAATGCCTGAGGTCGACATCACCAACCCCGAGGCGCTGCGCGACGCGCTGTCCGGCGAAGGGCTGTTCCGGCCGGAGGACACACCCGCGCAGAAGGCCGCGCTGTCCCGGCTCGAGACCGCGCTGGCGCTGGTCGAAGGCTGGGTGGCGACGGTGGTCGCAGCGGCGGCGCGAGAACGGCTGACGCACGCCGACGCGCTGGCCGAGGCGATCAGGCGCCGCCGGGCCACCGGAGGTCCCGCCGAGCGCACGTTCGCCACGCTCGTCGGGCTCGAGTTGCGCCCGCGCCGGCTGCGGGAAGCGACCACGATCTGGCAGGGCCTGACCGAAGCCAGGGGCATCGAGGGGCGGGACGCGCTGTGGGCGCACCCGGACCTGCTGCCCGTGGCCGATGACCTGGAGAATCCCGACGAGTTCGTGCAAGGCCAGCCCGAACTGGATATTTCGGACCTAGAGGGCGACGGCGGCACCACCTGACGGCGAACACCACTCCATGGCGAGATCCGCCCGCTCCGTGATCGGGCTCCGTGATCGGGCTCCGTGATCGGGCTCCGTGATCGGGCTCCGTGATCGGGCTCCGTGATCGGGCGGGGCTCGGGCGGGGCTCCTCGATATAAATGAGCCCTAAAAGGCGCTAAAGAGCCGTGACCATGGAAATAGCCCGCCGGGATTGCCGCGCCCGCGCCTTGCAGGCAATCGTTTGCCGCCAATCCGGGAATTCCAGCGAAAAGCCGTTCCCGGCCGGGCCGGGGCTGCATGATGGGAAGCCGCACAGGGCAGGAGCACGGCATGGACCAACCAGAGCCTACAGAGGTGGTCGTGATCGGCATGGGGCCGGGCGGCGAGTATGCGGTCGGCCCGCTGGCCGAAGCCGGACCGCACGTCACCGCCGTCGAATCCGGTCTTGTCGGTGGCGAATACCCGTATTACGGATGCCGGACCATCGATGTCGCGCTGGCGAATCTCGGGGCGTCATGACGGACGAATCTCGGGTCGTCGTGACGCACCGCCCGGCCGTGGTCGCCTTCGACATGATCGAGACGCTGATGTCGCTCGAGCCGTTGCGCGAGCGGCTCACCGAGGCGGGCCAGCCAGCCTACCTGCTCGAGGCCTGGTACACCCGCACGCTGCGGGACGGTATGGCGCTGTCCGCGACCGGAGACTACGCGACGTTCACCGACGTGGCCGAATCCTCGCTGCGCGGGCTCACCAGCTATTCGATTAGTGATGAGCAGGTGGCCCAGATCATGGCCGGGTTCAGCGAGCTGCCGGCCTTCCCCGACACGGTGTCCGCGGTCACCAGCCTTACCCAGGCAGGCGTGCGGGTGGCCTGCCTGACGAACGGATCCTCGTTCCTTGCCTCATCATTCGTCAACCGCTCCGGGCTCGGGGCGCTTGTGGACCGGGTCATCTCGGTCGGCGAGGTGTACCGGTGGAAGCCGGCCGCCCTGGTGTACCTGTATGCCGCGGAAGTCATGGGTGTGCCGGCCGAGCGCATGGCGCTGGTCGCCGCGCACGACTGGGACTGCCACGGCGCCAAGCGCGCTGGCCTGACCACCGGCTGGGTGAGCCGCAAGTCCGGCGGCTTCGGCGCGCTCTTCGCACCGCCCGACGTCGTCGGCGAAAACCTGACCGAGGTGGTCGACAAGCTGCTCGCCCTAGAGCCCCTGGTAAGCCGCCCCGGGTAGCCCACCGCCTCACCGCTGCGTCGTGTCCTCGGTGGCCCGTGTTCTCGGTGGCCCGTGTTCTCGGTGGCCCGTGTCCCAGGTGCCTCAAGAGCCCCAGTAAACGCCGGACCGCACGCCGTTAGCTAGCAAGTTCGATACAGGTGAGGTTTATCGTGGAAGATTCGGGTTTAGGGGAAGATTTGGGGGCCTATAGTGCACCAAATATTCCACGAAGCCAATTTCTTCCAAGATCTTTTTTCCGGTTGATGCACTTCGGGCGCTTGTGCATCGGAGAGCGCATGGGCACCATCGTGCGGGAGCACATGAGTGTTCGCCGATGATCCTGGCGGGGTCCCGTCGTCTGAACTGCGGAACCCATCGAGGAGAAGACATGCGCGGAGCGGGACCGCTAGCGCCAGCCGTCGATCGCGCCGCTGTCGTAGCGGCACTGGCCGTCGACCAGGGTGGCGAGGACGGCCAGCCCGGCGATGCGGTCCGGACTGACGGCCGTCGGGTCTTCTGAGAGCACCACCAGGTCGGCGAGCTGGCCTGGGATGATCGAGCCCTTGACGTGCTCCTGGCGGCTGGCGTAGGCCGATCCGGCGGTGTAGGCGTACAGGGCCTGCGGCACGGTGATCGCCTCCCCGGGGTTGAACGGCGCGCCCGAGGCGGTGCGCCGGCCGACCATGTCGGCGATGCCGAGCAGCGGCGCCCCCGCCACCACCGGCCGGTCCGAGCTGCCGGGCAGGACCATGCCCGCCTCAAGCAGGGAGCGCTGCCGGTAGAGCCAGTCGTACCGTCCCGGGCCGACGGCGGCCAGCATGCCGTCGCCGAGCTCGAAGGTGAACCGGCCCTGCGGCACGGCAATCACGCCGAGCTCGGCGGCCCGGGTGACCTGCCGGGCCTGGGTCACGCCGAAGTGCTCGATCCGGTGCCGCGGGTCAGGCCGCGGGAAAGCGGCCAAGGCCTGGGCGTACGCGTCGAGCACCACGTCGACGGCCCGGTCCCCGATCGCGTGGGCGGCGACCTGCCAGCCGGAGCGGTGCGCGGCGATGATCGTGGCCTGCAACTGCGCGGCGTCGGCCTGCAGGTAGCCGCGTCCGGCCCCGTCGGCGTAGTCACCCGGATATGTGTCGTGCTCCGCATGTGCGTCGTGCCCCGCATAGGTGGCATGCAGGGCCGCGGTCCGCCCGACCAGCGATCCGTCAGTGAAGATCTTCATGGCGCCGAGGCGGAGCCAGTCATCGCCGAACCCGGACCGGATACCGAGGTCCAGTCCCAGGTCCAGCCCGTCGTCGGGGTGCGCTCCCAGCTGATGCAGCACCTCGCTGGCCACCATGAGCTCGACCCGGATCCGGAGTGTGCCCTGGTTCCTGGCGGCGGTGAAGGCGGCCAGCTCGACCGGGCTATGGCTGATCCAGCCACCGCCGATCCCGGCCTCGGTGCAGCTGGTGACGCCTTCGGCGAGGTAGACCGCGCCGGCCCGGCCGATGGCGTCGGTGAGCTGGGCCAGCGGGTACGGGTAGACCAGCGTCCCGGCGAGCGCCTGGGCCCGCTCCTCGAGCAGCCCGCTGGGCCGCCCGTCGGTGTCGGTGGCGACCCGGCCGCCGGGCACGTCTGGGGCCGCGGCGTCCAGGCCCAGGTCCGCCAGGACCAGGCTGTTCACCACGCACATGTGTCCGGAGGTGTGCCGCAGCCAGACCCGCCGCCCGGGCGCGGCCCGGTCCAGGGCGTCCCGGTGCGGATGGGCGCCGAGCTTGTTCTGGTCGTAGCCGGACCCGATCACCCAGTCTCCGGCGGCGGTCGTCTCCGCCCGGCGGGCGATGGCCGCGTACAGCTCGTCGAGGCTGCCGATCGGGGGCGAGCGCAGGTCGACTTCGGCCAGTGACATGCCGAACCCGGTCATGTGGTTGTGCACGTCGTTGAAGCCGGGCGCCACGGTGGCCCCGCGCAGGTCGACCACGTGCGCCGCGTGTTCCCGCACGGCGCCGACCTCGGCGGGGCTCGCGGCTACCGCCTCGATCCGGCCACCGGTGATCGCCACCGCGGTGGCCCGCGGCCGACCGGGATCCATGGTCAGCACGTTGGCGTTGACCAACGCCAGGTCCGTCATGGGGGGCCGCGGTTACTGGCCGGCCAGGTAACGATGCACCGGTCTAGGATTCCACAACCGGCGGCGCGGGGCGCAGGCACCCGGGAAAGCGAACGGGGCCACCGGGACAAACGCAGGGTCCGCTGCGGCGAGCGTCCTCACCGCCGGTATCAGAAAAAAGATCGTCAAAAATTCTCTGAACGACCCTGGTTTCCGGCCTCAGTCACCACTCGCGCGCCGTGGAGGGGGTGCTAACCCCCGGGCCGACGGTGGAGTTTTCCGCATTGCCGGACGGCGGGCGCCGGGGTAGCCTGCCGGTAGAGGCAGCGCACCACCTGCCCGCTTCCGAGCCAGCGACCGGCCCGCGCCGGTGATGGCCGCGAGGACAAGGGTCGACGACTCGGGTGCATCTTGAAGGTCATGCCATTCACCGTGGCGGGCAGACGCGGGCCGACCCGCCGGGAAGAAAATGATCATGACTCAGGACAAGGCGCGGAAGACTGCCACCCGTCAGCGCATGGCCGAAACCGGTGAGCCCTACTGCGAGGCCAGGCGCGCGGCCGAGGCGGGGACGCCGCGGGAGGAAGAGCCGCGGGAGGAAGAGCCGCGGGAGGAAGAGCCGCGGGAGGAAGAGCCGCGGGAGGAAGAGCCGCGGGAGGAAGACTGGTACGCCCGGATGGCCGAAGAGTCCGGCCTCAGCGTGGCCGAGGTCAGGGCCCAGGAGATCGCGGCGCAGGCCAGGGAGCAGGCGGCGGAGGCCAGGGAACGGGCCGAGCAGGCGGAAGAGCTTGCGGAGCGGGCCAGGGAACGGTCTGAGCAGGCGGAAGAGGCGGCCATCATGGCGCACGAGGCCGCCGACCTAGCCTCCGAGGCGGCCGCGATGATCCGCGACTGGGCCGACCCGGACGAGCAGGAACAGGCGCAGCGGCGCGTGCTGCAAGCGCGGGCCGCGGCGCACGAGGCGCAGCAGCGGGCTGAGGCGGCCGAGCAGGCCGCCGACCGGGCCGAGGAGGTGGCCGGTGAAGCCGAGGAAGCGGCCGAAGAGGCCGAAGGATTCGCTAGTGAGGCCGAGGAGAGGGCCGGAGAGTTCGGCGGCGGTCCGCACGAGCATGTCCGGCGGGCGCGCCGGGTGCACTGGACCGGTGGACGGCGGGATCAGTGGAGCTGGGACCATCCGGAGCCGCCCGAACCCCCGGAGCCGCCGGAGCCGCCGGAGCCGCCATGGCACCCTGGACACCCGGGGGCGGGGCCCGACCCGAGCGATTGGCTCGCAGACCGGGTCGGCCTGGTTCTGCGGCGGTTCGGCCAGCTCCAGGAGCGGGCCGAGGAGATGGTGAGCCGGGCGGAGCGGATGTTCGGGCCGTCCCACCACGAGTCCCACCCGGACCAGCCCGGCTCGCCCGGTTCAGGCTGACGGCATCGGGTTACGCCGGGACTCCGAGGGCCAGGACGGCCGTGTCGTCCTGGCGGCCGTCACCGAGGCTCTCCAGCAGAGCGATGATCGCGGTGACGGCAGCAGCGGCGGTGTTCGGGGCCAGATCCCTGGCGAAGGCGCGGAGAGCTTCGTCGCCGTAACGCCCGGACGGGTCCGTGGTGGGAGCACGGGCCTCGGTCAACCCGTCGGTGAAAAGGAGCAAGGTGTCGGCCGGGTTCAGCCGGATCGTGGTGCTGGTGAACACGACGTCGGCCCAGGCCCCGATCAGCGGGCCGAGCGGCATGGGCAGGTAGTCGGCGGTACCGTCGGCGCGCATGAGCAGCGGAGCCGCGTGCCCGCCGCGGGCAAGGGTCACGGTGAAGCCGTCGCCGTCGGACCTGAGCACGCCGAAGATCACGGTGCAGAAGCTCCGGTCGTCGTGCAGGTACTGCTCGTGCAGGGCCGTATTCAGGGTGCGGAGCACGGTGGCGGGGTCGCCGTCGTAAACCGCGGCGGTGCGCAGGGTGTAGCGGATCAGGGAGGTCAGCGCCGCCGCGCGGGCGCCCTTGCCGCACACGTCGCCGAGGAACAGGCCCCAGCTGAGCCCGCTGAGCGGGAACAGGTCGTAGAAATCCCCGCCGAGCTCGTCCGGCGACGCGGAGTAGTAGTAGGCGGCCGCGTCCAGGCCCGGCACGGCCGGCAAGACCGGTGGCAGCAGGCTCCGCTGCAGGGTCGCCACCAGGTCCTGCAGGCGCGCGCGCTCGCGGTCGCCCTCCTCGCGGGCCCGCAGCAGCTCACGCTCATAGGCCCGGCGGTCCGTGGCGTCGAAGATCGTGGTGCGGATGAGGATGGGTTCTCCGGCATCATCGGTCTTGACCGCCGAGGTGACCAGCACAGGCAGGCGGGTGTTGCCGGCGGCCCGCATTTCCAGGGCCACGCCTCCGACCTCGCCCTGCATGCTGAGCAGCGGAGCGAGGTGGGTCTCGTAATACAGCTTGCCGCCGACGTTGAGCAGATCGGAGAAGGAACGGCGGCCGACGAGTTCGTCCCGGCTATAACCGAGCCAGTTCAGCAGCGTCTTGTTGACCTTGGCGATCCGCCCGTCCAGCAGCGTGGACAGGTACCCGCAGGGCGCGTTGTCGTACAGGTCCTCGGCATTGTCCTCGAGCAGCGAGGAGAAGACCGCAAAGTCCGTCTCGGCGCCGGGCACCGGGGCCACGGGTTCGTCCCGGTGGTCACGGCCCATCGTCGACCGCGAAAGACCTGATCGCCGCGACGGTCGCGGCCGGGGCACTCAAATGCGGGCAGTGGCCGGTCGCCGGCAGCGTGACCAGGGTACTGGCCGGGATGTGGGCGTGCACATACGCTCCGACCTCAAGGGGCGCGATCACGTCGCTGGAGCATTGCAGGATCAGCGTGGGCACCGTGACCCGGCCCAGATCGGCCCGGTTGTCGGACAGGAACGTCGTCCGGGCGAAGACCCGCGCCGCCTGCGGGTCGGTGCGGCAGAAACTATTGGCCAGCTCCTGACCGAGCTCCGGGCGGTCCGGATTGCCCATGATCACCGGGGCCATCGCCGCGGACCAGCCGAGATAGTTGCTTTCCAGCGATTCAAGCAGTTCATCGATATCGGAAGCGCTGAAGCCGCCCCGGTAACCGGCGTCGTCGATGTAGCGCGGAGAGGGCCCGATGAGGATCAGCTTGCTGAACCGCTCCGGCTCGGCGATGGCCACCAGCACGCCCATCATGGCGCTGACCGAATGCCCGACGAACACCACGTCGTTCAGCTTGAGTTCGTGGCAGATCCGCAGGATGTCGTCGGTGTAGCCGTCCAGCGTGGCGTACCGCTCCGGCTGCCAGGCCGACGGCTCGGCCCGGCCCGAGCCCACATGATCGAAAAGCACGATCCGGAAGTCCGCGGCCAGGGCCGGCGCGACCAGCCGCCACATGTTCTGATCGCAGCCGAACCCATTGGCGAGCATCATCACGGGCTTATCCGCACGGCCAGTGAGCAGGACGTTGTTCCTGCCGCCGATCCGGATCTCGCCCATAACGGCATCCTCTCACCCGGCGCGCCGTTATCGGGTCCGCGTGCGGAGCGGGAAGTGGCGTTCGTCAGGTCGACACCAGGTCGCAGACGAAGATGAGGGTCTCACCCGGTGCGATGGCGGTGCCGGCGCCCTGGTCCCCGTAGGCCAATTCCGGGGGGATGACCAGCTGACGGCGGCCGCCGACCTTCATGCCCTGCACGCCCTGGTCCCAGCCGGCGATGACGCGCCCGGCGCCGAGCTCGAACTGCAGCGGGTCGCCTCGGTTCCAGCTCGCGTCGAATTCCTCGCCGGTTGAGTACGCGACCCCGACATAGTGCACCCGGACCAGATCGCCCGGGTTCGCCTCGGCGCCGTCACCCTCCCAGATATCGGTGATCTCCAGCTCGGCCGGCGGCTCGCCGCCGGGAAAGTCGATCTCGGGCCTGCCGATGCTCATACCTGCCTCTTTCCTCTTTCGCTTGCTTTCATTAGCTTTCATTAGGTGGGCGACGCGCGCTGGTCCGCGCCGGGCGGACCGCGCCGGTCCCGCGGGAAGCCGTTTGCTTCACCGCGAGTAAGGCCCTTAAACGCCAGAGGCCAGGCTATGCCGCCCGCGGATCATTTCGGACCGTCGAGCGTGAAGTCTCTCCGGGTCACCGGCTGGTGACCCGGAGATAGTAACCAGCGGGATCGATGATCCGGAAGTCCGTCAGCCCCCACGGCCGATCCTGAAGGTCCTGTTCCAGTGGCCACCCGGCCGCCACGACCCGATCGCGTTCCCCGGCGACGTCGTCTACCTCCAGCACCAGTTCCGTCCCGGCCGGAGGCAGCCGGGCCGTACGGGCATCCGAACCGGCCCTGCGTGCGGCTCCGACCTGGACCGCACCGCGCCGCATCGACACGTACGCGTTCGGGTCGTGACGCTGATCCTTGGTCACGCCGAAGCGCAGCACCCGGGTGTAAAAATCGACGACCTCATCAAGATCGGACGGAAAGATCTCGACCCGCAGCGTCATCTCCATCACCGGATCGTCGCATAATCAGCCGCTAGTAGGGATGTGGGCACCGCGTCAGCGTCCGATGAATAGATACTCGGAAACGACGCGGCGCTGCGCGGCGGAATGGGTGCCGAACGAGTAGGTGTGATCGATCGGGCGCACCTCGACATCGGCTTTTACGGCGCGCAAGAGCCTTTCGATCGTGCCGGCGTCCGGGACGGCGTTGGAGGAGTATGACAGGACGATGGTGGAGTCTTTGAACTGCTCCAGGATCCGCCGTAGCGCCTCGGTGACGGTGTGCTTGTAGGAAAACGGCGTGTATCGCTTGACGAGCTTCTTGGTGGCGGTGTTCTCCATGATCGTCTGGCCGCGCCAGTAGACCGACAGCCCTTCGAGGAAGTGGTAACGCTTGATGTAGCAGTTGTCATCCCTTGGCGGGGCATATGGGGGGTCGAGGTAGACCAGGTCGTAGTGGTGCGGATCGAGGTCGAAAATGTCCCCGGAGAGCGCGGCGCAGGGCTGGCCGCTGTTGAACACGACCTGGTTGTAGTCGGCTGCTCGTTCCCGGAAGTGCTCTCGTATCGCCAGGTGAAGGTCGCGGCGGCCGTCGTCGTAACGCAGGTTGGTGAAAGTGAAGACACCGCGCGGTTGTTTCCGGGCTGCTGCGAGGACGAGAGCGGAGATGGCGAGGGCTTGCTTGTGGCCGCTCATCTGGTCGACGTGGGACCAGGCCGAGTCGAGAAATCCCCGGTCTTCTGCTGTGAAGTACAGGTCCTGGAACGTTCGCCGGATAAAGTCGCGGCCATCGGCGGCCGGCCCGCAGATGATGTCTATGTCTTCTTCGGTCAGGAGCTCGTTCTGGTTGACGACGGTTGCGGCTGCGATAGCGGCCGGGAAGGCGAGGAAGTCGTTGGACGTGACCTGGTAACCGAGGGTCTTGAGCAGGTAGGACACGACCCCGCTGCCCGAGAACGCGTCCAGCGCAGTCCGGCCACCGACCTCGGCGAAAACCTGTGCCAGGTGCGGGACGAGCCGGTACTTCGAGCCCATATAGCGCAGTCTCGGGAACGCGGCTACACGGCTCACCGCGTCCGGCACGTCGACCGGCGGTTCAGCAATCACGGTCACGAGACCCATCCTTGCGCACCACCCGGATGTCCCGCTCTCTACCGTGGGGAAGCGCCCAGCTAAGTCAACCCCGGGGACTGGCTACCCTGAACCCCCGCCAGGCGCTGCGCGGATACGCTCACCGCCGGCGCGTCGCGCGTCCCCTATCCCATCTCCGGTCGAGGGAACCGGATGCGCCGAGGTCGTGCAGTTGCTCGTCACATCGTGACGGCGACGTTGATGACGTAGATGGTCGCCGCGTCCTCATCCACCTCGTACAGGATCCGGATGCCGGGCAAGCGCAGGCGGTAGATCCCGCTGCCTCCCCACGCCATCGCCGGGTCAGGATGCGGCTGATCCGCTAGCACCGCCAGCGCCCGCCTGATCGAGGCAAAGGCCTCCTTGTCCTCGGCGCGGATCCGGGCCAGCGGTCGCAGCGCGGTCTCGCGCACGACGACGGTGAGGCTCATCGAGCACTGTCAGAATCCAGCTGGTCCAGGGCGGCATCCAGGTCAGCCAGCGGGACGCCACCGCGTCCCGCCAGCCGGGCCGCGTAATGAGCGGCCAGAGCGGCCTGGTCTTCCAGGTCGGCGAGGTCGTCGATGTTGATGATGGCAACCGAGGGCTTGCCGTGCTCGGTGATCGCCACCGGACGATGCGAATACCGGGCCTGGGAGACTAGTTCACCCAGGTGATTCCGGGCTGACGTCAGGCTGTAGGACTCGTCCATGACTTAAAAGTGTACACTTTGCACGTTCATCAAGGTGCCGCTGGGCACGGGGTGGGTGAGGCTGGCGGGGCAGGCGAGGCTACCTAACCATCCGGGCTGAAGGGCTGAAGGGAAGAGTGCAGGTGACATCGATTGGTATGCCGGGGCTGCTGCGGCACGGGGCCAGGGCGGTGGCGGCCGGACGGGTGGCGCTCGGCCTGACGGCCCTGGTCTGGCCTTCGGTCCCGGCCCGGCCGTGGGTGGGCGGGGCGGCGGATGAACTGGGCGCACGGGTGTTCGGACGGGCGCTGGGAGCACGTGACCTCGCGCTGGGGCTGGGGGCGCTGGCGGCCCTGCAGGGGTCGGCCAGCGGGGCCGGCTCGGCCAGCGCATGGGTGGCCGCGGGCGCTCTCTCCGATGCCCTCGATGTGGTGGCCAGCGTGTCATCGTGGCGTGAGCTCCCGCGGACAGGCCGGTGGCTCGTCGTCGCATCCGCCGGCGGGGCCGCCGTAGCCGGTGCCGCCGGGGCCCTGGCCGTGCGGCCGGACCGGAACGGCACGGCGCCAACCTGAGTACACGTCGGCTGGACGACCTACGAGTTGTTCCGGCTGGACGCGGCGACCCGGTCGCTGGATGCCGCCGATACGCGGCTCAGACGGGCCGCTGCCGGGCTAGGCGGGATCTGGGGCCGGGGCTTCTGGTGCCGGGGCTTCTGGTGCTACCACGTCGGCCACGATGCAGGTGACGTTGTCTGGGCCGCCGCCGTCGATGGCCAGGGCGATGAGGTCTTTGGCGGCCTGGTCCGGATCGCCGATGGTGAGCAGCACCCGGGCCATGGACTCGGCGTCCGCGACCTGGTGCAGGCCGTCGGAGCAGAGCAGGTAGCGATCACCGAGGCGGGCCTCGTGCAGCTGGAGGTCGGGCTCGAAGTGGCCAGCGCCCAGCGCCCGCAACAGCAGCGACCGCTGCGGGTGCGAGGCGACTTCGCCGGCCGTGATCTTGCCCTCGTCGAGCAGCGACTGAACCAGCGTGTGATCATGGGTGATCTGGAACACCTCACCGTCGCGGACCAGGTAGGCCCGGGAGTCGCCGATGTGGACCAGCCCCAGCTGCGAACCCGACCACAGCAGCGCCGTCAGCGTCGTCCCCATGCCGAGTAGCGACGGGTCCTGAAGGACGATGTCGCGTAGCGCGCTGCTGGCCCGGCGGACCGCGTGATCAAGCGCGTTGAGCAGCTCGCCGGCCGGCACCTCGGTGTCCAGCGGGCGCAGCGCCTCGATCACGGCCGCGCTGGCTACCTCGCCGCCGGCGTGGCCGCCCATCCCGTCAGCGACCGCGAGCAGCCGGGCCCCGGCGTACGCGGAGTCCTCGTTGTCCTGGCGATGCAGGCCGATATCGGACTGCATCCCGTACCGGACGGCGAGCGTCTCCTGAGCATCGCGCATGGCAGTGTCCCTTCCAGACAGGTAGCCGATGAGGAACGTCGCAAGCTCGCGCCTGGCCGCGGTCTCGGCCTCGATCCGATCCCAGTACACCGCCAGCTCGGCCGCGGCTTTTACCCGCGGCAGCGTGCTCACCGCGCGAATGCCGGCCAGCGGCATGCCCAGGCGGCGGAGCCACGCTACCAGCCGGGCCTGCTCACGGGTCCGCGGGTGCTGCTGACAGCGGAACAGGGTCTTGGAAGGCGCGGGTGATCGCAAACCGGAAACCAGCGCCTTAGCGCCTTAGCGCTGGTCCGGCAGGCGGCTGGCCAGGAGCTGGGCCAGGTGGATGCCGCTGACGTTAGCGAGCTGGTCGAGCTGGGTGCGGCAGGAGAAGCCGTCGGCCAGTACCACGGCGCCCGGCGGGGCGTGGCGCACCGCGGGCAGCAGGGCGGTCTCGGCCACGGCCGCCGAGACCTCGTAGTGGCCGCGTTCGACCCCGAAGTTGCCGGCCAGCCCGCAGCAGCCGCCGACCGCGTCCACCTTCGCGCCGGCCCGGGCCAGCAGCGCGGCGTCCGGCTGCCAGCCCATGACGGCGTGGTGGTGGCAGTGCGGCTGGGCCACCGCGGCCACGCCGTCCAGGTCGGGCGGCGCCCAGCCGGGCGTGGCCGCCAGCAGCTCGGCCAGGGTGCGGGTGGCCGCACGGACCTGCGCCGCGCGCGGGTCGCCTGGCAGCAGCTCGGTGATCTCACCTCGCAGCACCGCGGTGCAGGAAGGTTCCAGCCCCACGATCGGCAGGCCGGCCCGGACCGCGGCGTCCAGGGCCGCCAGGCTGCGTCGCAGCTGCTTGCGCGCGCCGTCCAGCTGGCCGGTGGAGATCCAGGTCAGCCCGCAGCACACCGGCTGGCCGGTGAGCTGCACCGCATAGCCGGCCGCCTCGAGCACCCGCACGGCGGCCTGGCCGACCTCGGGCGCGAAGTATTCGGTGAAGGTATCCACCCACAGCAGGACCGGGGTTCCTGGGGTTTCCGGAGCTCGTGGGGTTTCTGGGGCTCCTGGGTTCCCGGGCCGGGCGGGCCGGGCGGGCCGGGCGGGCCGGGCGGGCCGGGCGGCGAACCAGTCGCGGAAACCAGAGGCGGCGAAGGCCGGCAATGGCCGGCGGGCGTCGATGCCGCCTAGCCGCTTGGCCACCGCCGACAGCGCCCCGTTGCGCAGCAGCGTATTCGCCAGCCTCGGGGCCCGTGCGGCCAGCGCGGCCCAGCGCGGCAGCCAGCCCAGCGCGTAGTGGGCGGCCGGCCGCGGCCGGCGTCGGTACCGCTGGTACAGCACCTCGGCCTTGTAGGTGGCCATGTCCACGCCGGCCGGGCAGTCCGACGAACAGCCCTTGCACGACAGGCACAGGTCAAGCGAGGAGGCCAGCTCCGCCGAACCGAAGCCCTTGACCAGCGTGCCGTTTGCGAGCTCCTGCAGCACCCGGGCGCGGCCGCGGGTGGAATCCTTTTCGTCCCTGGTGGCCAGGAAGGACGGGCACATCACTCCCCCGGTGCCGGTGGTGTCGGCGCGGCACTTGCCGACGCCGGTACAGCGGTGCACCGCCACCGACAGGTCACCGTCGTCGTGGGGATAGGCGAAGCCGAGCCCGGTGCGCAGCGGGCGGGCCTGCGGGACCCGCAGGTCCGCGTCGATCGGCCTCGGGTCGACGAGCACGCCCGGATTGAACAGGTTGCCCGGGTCGAACACCGCCTTCACCGCGGCCAGGGTGTCGATGGCCTCGGGTGAGTACATGTACGGCAGCAGCTCGCCGCGGGCCCGGCCGTCGCCGTGCTCGCCGGACATCGAGCCGCCGTACCTGCCCACCAGCTGCGCGGCGGCGACCACGAACGGCCGGTAACGGCCCGGCTCGGCCGAGAACGGGAAGTCGATGCGGACGTGCACGCAGCCGTCACCGAAGTGCCCGTAGGTCAAGCCGTCCAGGCCGTGGGAGGCCATCAGCGCGCCGAAGTCACGCAGGTACGCGCCCAGGTGCCGGGGCGGGACCGCGGCGTCTTCCCAGCCGGGCCAGGCCGGCGCGTCCGCCGGGGTGCGGCCGCCCAGGCCGGCGCCGTCCTCGCGGATCCGCCACAGGGCGCGGGCCGGCCCGCCGGTGACCACGGCCGCGTCGAGGGCGCCGCCGTCGGCGATCAGCCGCTCGGCCGCCGCCCGCGCCGCTGCCTCGGTCTCGCCCTCGGTCTCGACGAACAGCCAGGCCTGCCCGCGGGGCAGACCGGGCACGGCGGCCGCGCCCCGCCGGGCGCGAAAGACCTCCACCAGCCGCGCGTCCATGCCCTCCAGCGCCACCGGGCGGTGCGGCAGCAGGCCGGGCACCGCGTCCGCGGCCTCCGGCATGCCCGGATAGCCGAGCACGGCCAGCGCCACCGCCTTCGGCGACGCCACAAGCCGCACCGTCGCCCCGGCCACAAGGCCGAGCGTGCCCTCGGTACCGACGAGGAACTTGGCCAGGTCCGCGCCGTTTTCCGGCAGCAGGTGTTCCAGGGAGTAGCCGGACACCTGCCGGGTGAACCGGCCGAACTCGGTGCGGATCAGGCTCAGGTGGGCCGCGACCAGCGCGTCGAGTGCCACCCCGGCCGGCCCGGCGGCGGCCAGGCCGTCACGGCCGAAACGCCGCGCCGCCAGCCGCTCCCCCGAGGCGGTCAGCACATCCAGGCTCACCACGTTGTCGGCGGTACGGCCGTACCGCAGCGCCCGCGAGCCGCAGGCGTTGTTCCCGATCGAACCGCCGATGCTGGCTCGCGCGTGGGTGGACGGATCGGGGCCGAACCGCAGCCCGTGCACGGCCGCGGCCGCGGTAATGTCGTCCAGGATCGCGCCGGGCTCGACGACCGCGGTCCGCGCCTCCGGATCGACCGCGAGCACCCGGTTCAGGTGCCGGGAGAAGTCCAGCACCAGGCCGGTGCCGACGGCATTGCCGGCGATGGAGGTACCGCCGCCCCGGCAGGTGACCGGCACGCCGAGCTGCCGGGCCACGGCCAGCGCGACCGCCGCCTCGTCCACGTGCCGGGGGAAGGCGACCACGCTCGGCACGACCCGGTAGTTGGACGCGTCGGAGGAATACTCGGCCCGTCGGCGGACCGAATCGTCCACGCCGCTCAGCCCGGCGGCGCGCAACGCCGCGGCCAGCTCACGGGACAGCTCACCGGGCAACGCGACGGGCGGTGCGGCGGGTCCCGCCTGCTGGGTGGTCATCATCCTGGATGCTACCCAGCTCCGGTGGGCTGGGGCGCTAGCCAACCGTGATCGCGTCCAGGCGCTGCTTGAGGAACTGGGCCGAGATGACGGGGTCGAACTCGTTGGGCAGGCCGACCGGGGGCTGCAGTGACTCGATCACCGCGTCGTGGTCGGCCTCGTAGAAGTAGACGAGCGAGACGAGATCCTCCTCCGGCGCCTCGGCCTGCGGCGGCAGCACGCGGTGCCGGTTGGACTTCCACCTGCCGCCGCTCCACCGGGCGAGCAGGTCGCCGGTGTTGATGGTGAGAGCGCCCGGTACATAAGGCGCGTCTTCCCAGCCGTCCTGTTCGGTCCATACCTGCAGGCCGCCGCGGCCGGGTTCGCGGTCCAAGATCGTGACCGTGCCGAAGTCCGTGTGCGGGCCGATCCGGAACTGGCCTGGTTCCGGCGCTCCGGCCACCGCCATCGGCGGGTACCAGTTGATGTTCATGGTGTGTGTGGCGTGTCCGGTGTGCCGGGTGAAGAAGTCGGGTTCCAGGCCGACCGCGACCGCGCACAGCACCAGCAGCTCGTCCGCGAGCGCGCGCATCCGAGCCAGGTAGGCGACGACCGCGGCCTGCAGCGCCGGGATCTCGGCCGGATAGACGTTGGGCTGGTACCAGTACCCGTCGACGTCGGGGTCGCCGGTCGGGGTGTCGGCGCCGACCGCGAACGACTCCTTCAGGTCCGGCGGCGTCGCGGTGCCCTCAGCGTAGCCGTTAGCCTCGACGCCGGGCGGCAGCCAGCCCCGGCCGCCGACGGTGACCGCGTAACGCTGCTTGACCTGCGGCGGCAGCGCGAAGAACGCCCGGGCCTGGGCGCGGACCTGGGCCGGCAGCTCGTCCGGCACGCCATGCCCGCTGATCAGGAAGAAGCCCACGCTGCGGAGCGCGGCGTCGACCTGCGCGGCGACGGCGGCGCGGCCTGCCGCCTCGCCGCGCAGCCAGGGCGCGAGGTCGATGACGGGAACTGACGAAGGCATGACCTGGGCTCCGATCTGCGGCCTGAAAAGCCTGCTGGCTGGAGTCCCAGTTTCGCACGGGCCGGTTACCGGGGGATGACCTCGCGCACCTGGCGGGCGATCTCGATGTCTTCGCGGGCGCTGATCACCAGGACGCGGACCGGGGCGCCTGGCGGGCTGATGTCCCGGTCGCCTGAGCCAGTGCCGTTCCGCTCGTAATTGGCATGAACCCCGAGGAAGCCGAGCCTGGCCGTGACCCGGAACCGGATCTCGGCCGAATTCTCCCCGACGCCGCCGGTGAACACCAGCGCGTCCAGGCCGCCCAGGGCGGCGGTCATCGCGGCCACGCTGGTGCCCAGCCGGTGCAGGTACACCTCCCGGGCCAGCTCGGCCTGGGCGTCGTACCCGGCGGCCCGGGCCAGGATCTCGCGCATGTCGGCCGTCCCGGCCAGGCCGGCCAGCCCGGACCGGTTCTCCAGCGCGTCACCGAGTTCGTCCGCGGGTATCCCCGCGTGCGTCTGCAGCCACAGCACGAGCCCGGGGTCGACCGAACCGGAGCGGGTGGCCATGACCAGGCCGTCCAGCGGGGTGAAGCCCATCGTGGTGTCCACGCTGCGCCCGTCCCGCACCGCCGCCAGCGACGCACCCGCCCCGAGGTGGCAGCTGACCAGCCGCAGGCCGGGGCCAAATGAGCCAACACCGAGCAGGTCCGCGGCCCGGCGAGATACGTAGGCGTGGGACAGGCCGTGGAACCCGAACCGGCGCAGTGACCAGCGCTCCCGCCACTGGGCCGGCAGCGCGAAGGTGGCGGCGGCGGCCGGGATGGTGGCGTGGAACGCGGTGTCGAAACAGCCGACGGCGGGCACGTCGGGCAGCACCGCAGTCACCGCATCCAGGGCGGCGAGCGACTTGGGCTGGTGCAGCGGAGCCAGGTCGGTGAGCGCCCCGAGCCGCTGCCGGACGGTGCCCTCGATCAGCACCGGGCCGCTGAACTCGTTGCCGCCGTGCACGATCCGGTGGCCGACCGCATGCACCTGGCCGAACGGCTCGATCGCCGCCTTGATGGCCGCCCCGTCGTCCCCGTCCCGCGGCGGCGGCAGGTCGGCCGAGCCCGTGACCTCGTCGGCGTCGCCCAGGACGCGCAGCTTGAGGCTGCTTGATCCGGCGTTGACGACCAGGATCTGAGTCAGTACGGCCACTTCCAGTCGTTGATCTCGGGGGCGTCCTCGCCGTACTCACGGGTGTAGGCGCGGCAGGTGACCCGCTTGTTCTCCATCAGCTGCCGGACGTGCCCGGCCGAGGACGCCAGCCCGGGGACCCGGTCGATCACGTCCATGACCAGGTGGAACCGGTCCAGGTCGTTCAGCATCACCATGTCGAACGGCGTGGTGGTGGTCCCTTCTTCCTTGTAGCCGCGGACGTGCAGGTTGTCGTGCCCGTGCCGCCGGTAGGTCAGCCGGTGGATCAGCCACGGGTAGCCGTGGTAGGCGAAGATCACCGGCCGGCCGACGGGGAACAGCGCGTCGAATTCGGCGTCGGACATGCCGTGCGGGTGCTCGGTCTCGGGCTGCAGCCGCATCAGGTCCACCACGTTGACCACCCGCACCTTGAGCTGCGGCAGGTGCTCGCGCAGCAGTGAGACCGCGGCCATGACCTCCAGGGTGGGAATGTCGCCGCAGCACGCCATCACCACATCGGGTGCGTCCGGCGCGTCGTTCGAGGCCCACTCCCAGATCCCGGCGCCCCGGGTGCAGTGGATGATGGCCTCGTCCATGGTCAGCCAGTTCCACTGGGGCTGCTTGCCGGCCACCACGACGTTGACGTAGTGCCGCGAGCGCAGGCAGTGATCCGCCACCGAGAGCAGCGTGTTCGTGTCCGGCGGCAGGTAAGCCCGGACGACCGACGCCTTCTTGTTCACCACGTGGTCGACGAAGCCGGGATCCTGGTGGCTGAACCCGTTGTGGTCCTGCCGCCACACCAGCGAGGAGAGCAGGTAGTTCAGCGAGGCGATCGGGCGCCGCCAGGGGATTTCCCTGGTGACCTTCAGCCACTTGGCGTGCTGGTTGAACATCGAGTCGATGATGTGGATGAACGCCTCGTAGCAGTTGAACATCCCGTGCCGGCCGGTCAGCAGGTAGCCCTCCAGCCAGCCCTGGCACATGTGCTCGCTCAGCACCTCCATCACCCGGCCGTCGGGCGCGAGATGATCGTCGCCGTCGATGATCTCCGCGTCGAAGGCCCGGTTGGTCACCTCGAACACGTCACCCAGCCGGTTCGAGGCAGTCTCGTCCGGGCCGAACAGCCGGAAGTTCGACGGGTTGGCCCTGATCACGTCGCGCAGCCAGTCGCCTAGCACGCGGGTGGCTTCCGACATCCGGTCGCCGGGCTTGGCTACCGTCACGGCGTAATCCTTGAAGTCGGGCAGATCGAGGTCGCGCAGCAGGACGCCGCCGTTCGCGACCGGGTTCGCGCTCATCCGCCGCTCGCCGTGCGGCGCCAGCGCGGCCAGCTCGGGTATCAGCGTGCCCCCGGCATCGAACAGCTCCTCGGCCCGGTACGAGCGCAGCCACGACTCCAGCAGGGCCAGGTGCTCGGGGTTGGTGCGGGCTGCGTCGATCGGCACCTGGTGCGCCCGCCACGTTCCCTCCACCGGCAGCCCGTCTACCACCTTGGGTCCGGTCCAGCCCTTGGGGGTCTTCAGCACGATGGCCGGCCACAGCGGCCGGGTTTTCGGGTTCAGGTCGCCGTCTTCCCTGGCCCGCCGCTGGATCGCGTGGATCTCGGCAATCACCGCATCCATGGTGGCGGCGAGCTGCTGGTGCACCAGCTTCGGGTCATCGCCCTCGACCAGGTGCACCTGATAGCCGTAACCGTTCAGCAATGACTCGAGCTCGCGGTGCGGGATCCGGGCCAGCACCGTCGGGTTGGCGATCTTGTACCCGTTCAGGTGCAGGATCGGCAGCACCGCGCCATCCTGGGCCGGATCCAGGAACTTGTTGGAGTGCCAGCTGGCGGCCAGCGGCCCGGTCTCCGCCTCGCCGTCGCCGATCACGCAGGCCACGATCAGGTCCGGGTTGTCGAAGGCCGCCCCGTACGCGTGCACCAGCGAGTAGCCGAGCTCACCGCCCTCATGGATCGAGCCTGGCGTCTCCGGCGCCACGTGCGAGGGGATGCCGCCGGGGAAGGAGAACTGCCTGAACAGCCGGCCCATGCCCGCGGCGTCCTGGGTGATGCGCGGGTACAGCTCGGTGTAGGTGCCCTCCAGGTAGGTGCTGGCCACCACGCCCGGCCCGCCGTGCCCCGGCCCGGAGATGTAGATCATGTCCAGGTCCGAGTTCTTGATCACCCGGTTCAGGTGCGCGTAGATCATGTTCTGTCCCGGCGTGGTGCCCCAGTGACCGAGCAGCCGGGGCTTGACGTGCTCCGGGCGCAGCCGCTCGGTCAGCAGCGGGTTGGCCATCAGGTAGATCTGCCCCACCGACAGGTAGTTCGCGGCCCGCCACCACGCGTCCAGCGCGTCGAGCTCGCTGCTGGTCAGCGGCCCCGGTTCAGTCTCAGTCACGTGTAAAACCCCTTTTATCATCAGAACGGGCCGTGGTGCTTGCCCACGGCAACCAGTATCTACGCTTGCGAATCGGCTTTCCCGGCGTGTCAACTCTGCCGCGCGTATCAACTCTGCCGCGCGTATCAACTCTGCGGCCGGATTAGCGCGGCTTGCGCAGGAACGGGTCCTGCGGCTCGTAGTGTTCCAGCTTAATTTGCGCGTTGGTCACCGCGGTGCCATCCGGGTCGGCGAGGTCGAGATCGAGGTCGGTGACCTCGGGCAGGTCGTCGGCTAGCCGGGAGACACGCAGCAGCAGGTCGCGCAGCCCGGCCGCCGGGCGGTCATCGGGTCGCGGCGCCGCCGGGCGGACCGAGCGGATCAGCTCGTCCGCGTCGGCGTCGGTCAGCGGCGTGAGCCGGGCGCAGCAGGCCCCGCCGATCCCGAGCACCACCAGCGGGCCGAAGACCTGGTCGGCGGTAACCCGGACGACCACCTTGGTGCCGTCGGCAGGATCACCGAGGGTTATGCCGTAGCAGCACAAGAGGTCGGCGGCGGCGGCGGCCGGGAGCCGTCCCCCCGCTGGCGCCCGGCGGAGGAACTCGCGCACTAG
The DNA here is from genome assembly GCA_963758795.1 of uncultured Actinomycetes bacterium. Lineage (GTDB taxonomy): Bacteria > Actinomycetota > Actinomycetes > Streptosporangiales > Streptosporangiaceae > Palsa-504. Next base: position 57,460 of record CAVWXG010000010.1, on the reverse strand, counting down.
CGTCCGGGCTTGTTCGGAGTTGATATCCGGCAGGTCGGGCGGCTGCCCGCGCGATTGCGTCCGCCAGGCCCCGTAGCGGGCCGCGCGGGCCAGCGCGCCCGCGGCGGCTTCCGGGCAGCTGTACGCGGGTATCCGGCTCCGGCGGCCAGGCAGCAGCCGGACCGATTCTGGCTGGTCGAGCACGACGGCGGCCAGCGGGACGCGGACATCCGCGTGGACGATGGCGGACACCAGATTACCGGTCGCCGCGGTGGGCAGGACCACCGCGATGATCGCGTCCACCTCATCGTCGGCCGCGAGCAACTCCAGGCACTGGCGGTAATCCTGCTCGGACGCCGTGGTCCCGGTGTCGACAGGACCTGAGCAGTCGGGGTTGGGGCCGCGAGTCAGCGCGTGCAGCCGCCGCCTGGTCAGGCCGCGCGGGCGGTAGACGGTCAGGCCCCGGTCGGTGCAATCATCGGCGGCCAGCCGTCCCGCGCTGCCCGCGTTGGACACGATCGCGACCGTGCGCCCGGCCGGCACCGGCTGGGTGGCCAGCAGCGCGGTGGCCTCAAGCAGCTCGCCGAACCCGGATGTGGTGATGACGCCGGCCTGCTCGAATAGGGCCTCTCGGTCGGCCCGCCTGGCGCAGGTGGTCAGCACGGGCATGGCGGCGCCGACCCGGCGGGCGGTGCGGGCGAACTTGCGTGGGTTACCGAACGATTCGATGTACAGGACGGCGACCTTCGTCACCCCGTCGTGCTCCCACCAGGCCAGCAGGTCGTTGCCTGACACGTCCAGCTTGGCGCCGACCGACGCGAACGAGGAGATCCCGACGCCGAGCCGGGAGAGCTGGTCCATCAGGGCGAAGCCCAGGCCGCTGGACTGCATCACCAGGCCGGCTGCCCCGGCCGGAGGCGGCTGGCGGCGAACGTGGCGTCCAGGCCGATGCCGGGCACGGCCACGCCGAAGCAGTTCGGGCCGACCAGTCGCATGCCGTGGCGGCGGCACACCGCGAGCAGGTCCGCGCAGGCGGCGACGTCCAGCCCGGAGGTAATCACCACCAGCGACCGCACCCCGCGCTGGCCGCACTGCCCCGCCACGTCAAGGACCGCCTTGGCGGGCACCGCGATGACCGCCAGGTCGGCCGGCTCGGGCAGGTCGAGGACCGTGGCCAGGCAGCGCTCGCCGCGGATCTGCCGGGCGCGCCGGTTGACGACGTAGACGCGGCCGGAGTAGCCGCCGGCCGCGATGTTGTCCAGGATCGCCCGGCCCGCGGTTCCCTGGCGCCGGCTCGCGCCGATCACCACCACCGACTCCGGCGCGAGCACGTGCCGCAGGCTGGCGTTCTCGGCCCGGCCTGCCCGTTCGGGCACGGAGGGCAGGTCCAGCGCGGCCATGCTCATGGGCGGTGTCCCTTCCTGAGTGGTAAGACTCCGGGTCAGAGAATGGGGCCAGCCGCGGCGGGAAACACCTCGGGGTAGCTGAGGCGGTCGCGGACGGCGACGACGCCCTGGACGTGCCGGATCTTGCCGACCAGGTCGTGGCCGAGCGCGACGCTGTCCGGGCTTCCCTCCAGGGTCACCACGCCCGCCTGGACGTCGACCGTGAACTGATCCGGGTCCAGGAGAAATCCGTCCACGATCACGTTGTCGATGATTTCCTGCCGGATTCCGGAATCGGGCCGGTCGTAGACCGCGAGCACGTCGGTTCGGCTGATGATCCCGACCAGGCCGCCGCTGCGGTCGATGACGGGAAGTCGTTTGACCTGAAGGGTGTACATCAGCCGGGCGGCCTGCTCGACCGAATCGTCCGGGGTCACGGTGACCGCCGGGGCCGTCATCAGGTCCCGCGCGGTGAGGCCGTCGGCCTTGTCCTGCTCCCGGCGGTGCAGCATGGCGGTGATCGTCCCGGTGTGGTCGGTGTTCAGGACTTCCTTGGCCAGCATGTCGGCCTCGGAGACGACCCCGATTACCTTCCCGTCGTCGTCGACGACGGGAAACGCGCTGACCCGGTTCTGGCGCAAGGCGGCGGCCATTTCCTTGAACGAGGCACCGAGCTTGACCGCCACGACCTGGGTGGTCATGATCTCCTTGACGCTGGTCTTCATCCCTGTCGTTTTCATCTCTGTCATCCCTTCGGGGCGGAACGGTAGAACACGGACAGCACGTCGGCCCGGCTGATGATCCCGGTCAGATGACCATCGGAATCGACGACAGGGAGCCTGTCGACCTGGCTCTTGTACATGAGCCGGGCGGCGTCCTCGACGGCGGCGTCGGGGGAAATGGTCACCGCCGGGTGTGTCATCAGGTCGGCCGCGGTTATTCCGCGTGCCTTCCCCTGCTCCTTACGGCTCAGCACGCCGGTGATCATGCCCGGCATGCCGTCGTAGCCGCCGGCCAGGGCTTCCTTGGTCAGCAGGTCGTCTTCGGAGACGACGCCGATCACTTTCCCTTCGTCGTCCAGGACAGGGAACGCGCCGACCCGGTTCTCGCGCAGCCGTACGGCCATCTCCTTGTACGGCGCGTCCTTCGTGACCCAGATCACCCGGCTGGTCATGACGTCCTTGACGGCGGTTTTCATGCTCCCGCTCCTCATTTCCTCTTGCCGTTGCTCAACGGAGGACGACCTTGAGGGCGCCGGTCTCGGCGGCGCGGGCGAACACGTCGTATGCCTCGTCGAACTCATCCAGGCCGAAGTGGTGGGTGACGAACCGCTTGGCGTCGAGCTGACCGGTGGTGACAAGGTGCATCAGGGTCGGGGTGGAGGAGGTGTCCACCAGGCCCGTGGTGATCGTGATGTCCTTGATCCACGCGTCTTCCAGGTGCAGCGTGGCGGCCTGGCCGTGCACGCCGATGTTCGCGATCCGGCCGCCCGGCCGGATCAGCTTGACGGCCAGCTCGAACGTGCCGGGCGTGCCGACGGCCTCGATGGACACATCCGCGCCCAGTCGCCCGGTCAGATCCTTGATGACGGCCAGCGGGTCCTCGCGGGAGTTGTTCACGGTGACATCGGCACCGAACCGCTTGGCCGCGTCCAACCGGGCATCGGACAGGTCGATGGCCACGATGTGGCTGGGGCTGAACAGCTGGGCGCAGGTGATCGCGGACAGGCCGACCGGCCCGGCCCCGACGATGGCGACGACGTCGCCGGGGCGCACGCCGCCGGCCAGGACGCCGACCTCGTAGCCGGTCGGCAGGATGTCGGCCAGCATCAGGGCTTCCTCGTCGGTCAGGCCGGCCGGGATCCGGAACGTGGAGGTGTCGGCGAACGGAACCCGGACGTACTCGGCCTGGGTGCCGTCGATCTTGTGACCGAGGACCCAGCCGCCGCCGCACAGGCACTGCCCGTAGCGGCCTTCGCGGCAGAACCGGCAGGTCCCGCAGGCGCTGATGCAGGAGACCAGCACGCGGTCGCCGACGGCGAGGGTTTGCACTCCGTCCCCGGCTTCCTCGATGGTGCCGACGGCCTCGTGTCCCAGGATCCGGCCCGGGCGCACCTCGGGCACGTCACCCGCCAGGATGTGCAGGTCGGTGCCGCAGATCGTGGTCGCGTCCACTCGTACGATAACGTCGCCATCATCGGTGATCTCGGGCTCCGGGACTTCTTCCCAGGCCTTGTGCCCGGGACCGTGGTACACGAGGGCTCGCATGACTGCCTCCAGTTGTGCATATTTCGCTGTTTCTAGCCTCGCGCTCCGGGCCAGCTGAAGGCAGGGCCGAAGGTCCATAGCCGACCGGGTTGAACGTCACCGCGATTCCGGCCGGACGCGAGTTTCGCGGTGGGGCCGCCCGGCGCTACGGTCATGACTAGGCGACAGGCCCGCACTGGGGAAGGACCAGACATGTCTGACCGCACGATCACGGAACTTGACGAGGCCGAATGCCTCCGGCTGATAGCGCGGGGCGGAATCGGCCGGATCGCTTACCGCAGCCGGTTCGGCCCGGTAGTGCTGCCGGTGAACTACAAGTGGCACGACGGGGCGGTCGTGTTCCGCACCGTCCGGCACAGCGCGCTCGACGAGGACCTGCAGACCGGGATCGTCGGCGGGGACTACCAGGTCGCGTTCGAGATCGACGACATCGACGTGGCCGGACGGCAGGGCTGGAGCGTGCTGATCCAGGGGCCGGCGCACCACGTGTCCGAAGCCGAGCGCGAGTCCGCCCTGGAGGCGGGCGTCGAGCCCTGGCCAAGCGGCGAGAGGGAACTGTTCGTTCGGATTACCCCGTCCCGGGTCACCGGTCGCCAGATCACGCCCGTCTAGGGCGTTTTCTGACCGTGCGGACCACCCGCGCGTGCTCCCGCATGGTCTGCGTCCCGTCCGCCCCCGGCTGGCGGCCGAACCCGCAGTACATCGCCACGCCGAAGCCGGACAGGTAGCGCGCCTGGAGTTAGGCTGGTCAGCATGGCCGATCACTACCGCGCGCCCGGCTGGTTCACGCGCAACGTCTTCAACCGGCTGGTGGCTTTCCTGACCAGGCAGGGCATCAGCGTTCTCGGCTCGCGGGTGCTTGCGGTGAAGGGCCGGACGAGTGGCGAGTGGCGTACCACGCCGGTGAACCTGCTCAGCCACGATGGCCGCCGTTACCTCGTCGCGGCCCGCGGCGAAACCCAGTGGGTGCGCAATCTGCGGGCGGCAGGCACCGGCGAACTGCGGCTGGGCAGGGGTACCGAGAGCTTCCGCGGCCGAGAGCTCACAGACGACGAGAAAGTACCGGTCCTGCGCGCCTACCTCAAGAGGTGGAAGGCAGAGGTCGGGGTGTTTTTCGAGGGCACCGGGCCAGACTCCAGCGACGACCAGATCCACGCCATCGCGCCCAGACACCCGGCGTTCGAGGTGCTTGGCGTCCCGTAGGCCCGGGTTCCCCGGCGACGGACCGCGGTTGTGGTCCGCTATCGGGTGCTGGCCAGCGGGTGCTGGCCAGCGGGTGCTGGCCAGCGTAAGTGCGTTTTCGGCGTGTCGCGACCGGCGGACAGTCTCGCGTCATTTGCGTGGTTTGCCATGATTAATCCCCGGCCATGCCGCGGCCCAGCGTGCTTCCGGCCCCGCGCCGGCGCCCTGCCCCGTGATCGCGAAGCCTTCACAGTCCGGCGAGACTGTCAAGTCTTCCGGATCACGGAGAACTCCGCCCGCGGAGCAAGACGAAGACGCGCGCTTCATGCCGCCGATCACCCCGATGTGTGCCGTGAAGGCGGGATTTGACGTGAGGGTGACGGGCTAAGGGACGATACAGGTGAGGGTAATCGTGGTGGTGTGCCGTGAGGTGACGGTAACGGAGAGCGGCTGGGAGCATGGGACCTGGCGGCTGCTGCCGTTGCTGACCTCGATGATGCGGGGCGAGCTGCCTGAAACGTCGTAGGTCCCGGCCGGGAGCGTGACCGAAAAGGTACCTGAACTGCCCGCCCGTGCGGTAACCGGGCGTCGGCCGCTGGTGGTGAACTGGACCGTTCCCGGTATCGGCCGTTCGCCGGGCTGCTGCCCCCCTAGGCTGATCGGGCCGCCTTCGATGAGGAGCTTGCCGGTGACATAGCCGCCGGGGGATGCGGGCGGATCGGCGGCCGCGCATGCGGCCGTCAGCAGCACGGCCGAAACAGCGAGGATGGCCTGCAGTCGCTTCATCATGTGCTCCTCGCTCGCCCAGGTGCGCCTTGGACGCGCGAGCCGGACTGCGGGTTCCTGTGGATCGGAGCTGGCCCGCATGGGGCTCGACGCCCGCTTCCTTGATCGTCACCGAGTGCCCCGTACGGGTGAGGTGGTAGGCGGCCGACAGGCCGGACGGCCCCGCGTCTACCACCTGCACCCGCTTACCCGTCGGCGCCGCGTCGACGGGAACTTGCCAGCCTTGCCGGAGCGCCTCATCGCCGGGGAAACGCTCTACGGAGTTGACGTCCACGGCCGAGTCCAGCCGGGCCCGGTGGCAGGCGGTCTCGGAACAGGCGCGTGTTGCGGGCCTGCAGGCGCAGGTAGTCCGTGACCGGGAACCTGGTGGCGGATCGGGTTGGAGCTGACCACGGCTTCGGCGACCGCGCGGGAACCCTCGATTTGCTTAAGCATGGGTGAGCGCCTCCCGTTCGTCCCTGACGAAGTTGAACGCGGCGCGGGCGGCCTTTTCGCTGCCTTCCGCGACCACGCCGCTGAACCTGTCGTTGATCGCGGCCAGCACCGAGTCCAGGCTGACCACCCAGGTCAGCGCGACGAATCCGCCGAGGAGCGCGGCGCCCGGTAGCGGGCGGCCGAGGTGGGTCCGGGCCAGTGACGAGGCCGGCACCACCAGCAGCCGGTCCCGGTGGAACGGCTGGACGAACTCGTCCAGGCCGAGCTCGTCGATGCCATGGGTGGAGTCGATGAGCATGTAGCCCTCGTGGCCGAGCCCGGCGAACAGGTCCGCCTGGTGCAGCAGGGTCGGGTCCTGGATGATCAGCGCGTCCGGCTCGCTGACCGGCTCGTGGGTGCGAATCGGGTTGTCGTCGATCCGGCAGAACGACATCACCGGCGCGCCCATCCGTTCCGAGCCGAAGCTCGGGAACGCCTGGACGTAGCGACCCTCACTGACCGCGGCCGTGGCGAGCAGCTCGGCGGCGGTGACCACGCCCTGGCCGTCGCGGCCATGGAATCGCACCTGGAACATCGTCCGTGCCTTTCCTGTGTCTAGGCTGAGTCCTCCGGCCGCCGCCGGTACAGGCGCCGGGGCCGGAGGAGTGCCGGTGGTGCTGGAGTTGTGTTTGGTTGCGATGGCTGGGGTCAGGCGGTCTTGGCCGGGCTAGGGCCGGCGGCCGGGATGGCCTCGTGGGTGATCTCGGGCCGGCGGCCCAGAGCCAGGGCGAACACCGAGCCGATCAGGGCCAGCCCGCCCAGGCCGAACGCGACCAGCGCGGCGACGTACATGACCTGCGAGACCTTCCACCAGCCGTAAGCGTTCAGCAGCATGCTGCGCAGCGTGGTGCCCTTGAACACGGTCGCCACCTGGGCGGCCAGTGCCACGTTCTTGGGCTGCGCGATCGCCTCGGTCGACAGCTGGGAATAGGTCTTGCCGCCGCCGATCTCAGACAGGTGGACGGCGATGAAGTGGTCAGCATAGGCCTCGGCCTGCTGCCCGGTCAGCATCTGCTCCCCGGCGTACTGCGACACCGACGGGATCATGCTCGGGGTGATCTCGGTCCCGGCCACCGGGTGCGCGAACGCGGCCTTGGGCGGGAAGAAGATCTGCTGCGAGGACAGCTGGCCCTGCACCGTGTTGTGCACGTAAGCCGAGCCCCACGTCAGCAGCCCTCCAGCCACCAGCAGGATTGCCGCGACGGCGAATCCTACGATGACGGTGAGGCGAGAATTGCGGCGCATCGTAATGCCTCCTTGTTAGCTGCGATCCGGTGGTCGCCGGCCCGCGTGTTGAACTGATATCCGTAGTTTCGCGCCGCTACCCTTACCTCAGTCACGGCCAGATGTCACCAGCTCAGCGGGACTTCGGTCACCTGACCGCCGTGTCCTAGGGCCGCATGAAACGAAAACTGGCCACGAACGCTTCAGGTCCTCCGGCCTGCGCTTGGATGGGCGCGGGCCGGAGGACCTGGTTGTGCTGTGCGTGTGCGGTTGTGCCTGGTTGCGATGGCTGGGGTCAGGCGGTCTTGGCCGGGCTAGGGCCGGCGGCCGGGATGGCCTCGTGGGTGATCTCGGGCCGGCGGCCCAGAGCCAGGGCGAACACCGAGCCGATCAGGGCCAGCCCGCCCAGGCCGAACGCGACCAGCGCGGCGACGTACATGACCTGCGAGACCTTCCACCAGCCGTAAGCGTTCAGCAGCATGCTGCGCAGCGTGGTGCCCTTGAACACGGTCGCCACCTGGGCGGCCAGTGCCACGTTCTTGGGCTGCGCGATCGCCTCGGTCGACAGCTGGGAATAGGTCTTGCCGCCGCCGATCTCAGACAGGTGGACGGCGATGAAGTGGTCAGCATAGGCCTCGGCCTGCTGCCCGGTCAGCATCTGCTCCCCGGCGTACTGCGACACCGACGGGATCATGCTCGGGGTGATCTCGGTCCCGGCCACCGGGTGCGCGAACGCGGCCTTGGGCGGGAAGAAGATCTGCTGCGAGGACAGCTGGCCCTGCACCGTGTTGTGCACGTAAGCCGAGCCCCACGTCAGCAGCCCTCCAGCCACCAGCAGGATTGCCGCGACGGCGAATCCTACGATGACGGTGAGGCGAGAATTGCGGCGCATCGTAATGCCTCCTTGTTAGCTGCGATCCGGTGGTCGCCGGCCCGCGTGTTGAACTGATATCTGTAGTTTCGCGCCGCTACCCTCACTTCCGTCACGGCCAGATGTCACCAGTTCAGCGGGACCTCCGTCCTTATGTGGCATGTCTTAGGGCCGGGTCAGAACGACGTCGACTACTCCGTCGACATCCCAGGTCAGCCGGATCGCGAGCGCGTCCGGTGAATAGCGACAGCCGGCGAGGTCATCAATTCACCGGCGGTGGCGCGTCATCGGGACCTCCCTCAGATTGGCGCTGGCGGCCGAGGTCCACGAAGGCGAACAGGCCCGCGGCGAGCACCATGAACGCGGACAGCAGCAGGGCGGCGTGCAGCCCGGAGTAGAACGAATCCGGCGTCCTCGCCGCCGATGACCGCGAAGACGAAGGCGGTCAGGGCGAGCGCGGCCAGCACCGTGCCGACGATATCCACCCGGGTGCGCGTCCGGATCGGAGTTCTCCGGCAGCACGACGATCCCCGCCACGCCGGCGGCCAGGCCGAACGCCACGTTGAACCAGAAGATGGCGCGCCAGTCCCAGACCCCGATCAGGGCGCCGCCGACGACCGGGCCGGCCGCCAGCGCCAGGCCGGACACGCCGGCCCAGACCCCCACGGCCCGGGTCCGGGTGCGCTCGGAGGTGTACATGTGCCGCAGCATGGACAGCGTGCCGGGTTCGCTCGCCGCCGCTCCAAGGCCCATGACCCCGCGGCCGGCGATCAGCACGCCGACGTTCGGGGCCAGCGCGGACAGGACCGAACCGGCGCAGAAGATGCCGACCCCGGCCAGCATGACCCGCTTGCGGCCGAACTGGTCGCCGACCATGCCGAAGCCCAGCATCGCGGCGGCGAAGGTCAGCGCGTAGGCGCTGACCACCCACTGCAGCGCCGTCACCCCGGCGTGCAGCTCACCCTGCACGCTGCCGAGCGCGACGCTCACGATCGTATTGTCCAGGAACGTCAGGAACAGCACGGCCACGAGCACGCCCAGCGCCAGCGGCCGGCCGCCGTGTCGCGCCGTGGCCGCCTGCTCGGCTGAGGCTCCCACCGAGGTGACCATGAACTCAGCTCGCGATCTTGCACAAGAGCAGGAGCCTGGACCGGGCCCCCAGGCAAACACGCGCGATCATTACCGTCTCCTCCGTCAGACCGGATGGGTCGTGGCTGACGCGTGTTACCCGCTGACCTCGGCTCGCGCGGCGGGGCTAGAGGGCGCAGTACCCAGATGATCGGGCCATTGGTCCTCCGACCCGGGACTATCGGCAATAGGCCGGCCCGGCCGTGCCGATTACGGTCCGAATCGGAAGTGATCTTTAGCCATGATGCGGCGACAGATTAACAAGCTCGGTAAGGCTAAGGAGAGGACAATGCCTGGAATTATCGTCGGCGTGGACGAGTCGGTCCATTCGACTAACGCCCTCCGCTGGGCAATGCAGGAGGCGGTGCTACGTCAGCTTCCGCTGACCGTCATGACCGTTATCCCGGCCCAGGTTCGCCCGGCCACGGAGATTTACTGGGGTATACGCTCCTACACCCCGGACAGTACTAACGAGGATCAAGTGCGGACGGCGCTGCAGGAGCTGACGGAAAAGGCCGGGAGCGAAATCGGCGGGACGATTCCCGAGATCACGGTGAGCGTGGCCGCGGGAAATCCGGCGGAAGAACTCGTCAACGCCTCGCGTGACGCCGACATGCTCGTGCTGGGCCGCCGCGGCAGCGGCGGGTTCGGCAGACTCCTGATGGGTTCGGTGAGCAGCCAGGTCGCGCACCACGCGGTATGCCCGGTCCTGGTCATCCCGTCAACTCAACCGGCCCCGTAGCGGCCGGGTAGAAGCGCAGCTAGCCCGCCGCCTTGCGGTAGAGGTTCAGGGACACGACCAGGAAGACGACGAAGATCCCGAGACACCACAGGACTGACTGCCACAGGTTGTGGCACACCGGGCCGCCTTCGAACAGCGCGCGCACCGAGTTGATGGTGACGGTGGCCGGCTGGTTGCGGGCGAAGGGCTGCAGCCAACCGGGCATGGTGGACACGGGGACCAGCGCGGAGCTGGCGAAGAACAGGATGAACATCGGCAAGATGGCCGCCATCTGGGCGGTCTGCGGATCCTTCACGGCCAGCCCCACCGCGGCGTAAACCCAGGTCAGCGCGTAGCCGAAGGCGATGATGAGGGCAACGCCCGCCAGGCAGGCCGGGGCGCTGTTGTGAAACCGGAAGCCGACGAGGAGCCCGAGGCCGATCATGAACGCCAGCGCCAGCACGCTTCGGGCCAGATCGGCCAGGGTGCGGCCGGCCAGGAAGGCGGGCCGGGCCATCGGAAGGCTGCGAAAGCGGTCGATCATCCCGGCCTGCAGATCCTGCGCCAGCGCCAGCGCCGTGGTCATGCCCCCGATCAGCACCGCCTCCAGGAAAATACCCGGCACCACGAAGTCGACATAGTTGACGCCGGGAACGTGGATGGCGCCGCCGAGCACGTAGCGGAAGAGCAGCAGGATGATCGCGGGCTGCAGGACCGACACGAAGAGCAGCTGCGGGGTGCGGCTGATCCGCAGCAGGTTGCGCTTGGTCATGCCCCCGATGTCGCGCAGGGCCAGCCGGAAGGTGACCGGCGCGGAGTGAGCCTGCGCCCGCGGGATCGTGATCTCAGCCATCGGGGGTACCGGCCCTGGCCGCGGTCCTGCCCGTGCTTGCGTCGTGATCGGGGCTTCCGTCGTGATCGGGGGTTCCGTCGTGATCGGGACCGGCCGCGTGACCGGTCAGCGCCAGGAAGACGTCGTCGAGCGAGGGTCGCCGGATGCCCAGGTCGTCGAGCGCCAGGCCGGCGTTGTCCAGGGCCCGTCCGGCCGCGATCAGCGCACGGGGCCCGCCCGGGACCGGCAGGCTGATCTTGTTCAGCTCCGGATCCAGGCGCGGCGCGCCGCGGCCGAGCTCCGCGACCAGCCGGGCGGCCCGCTCGAGGTCGGCCCGGTGGCTCACCCTGACCTCCAGCACGTTGCCGCCCAGGTGGTCCTTGAGCTCATCCGCTGTCCCGTCGGCCACCACCCGCCCGGAATCCAGAACGACGATGCTGTTCGCCAGGTGCTCGGCTTCTTCCATGTACTGGGTGGTGAGCAGCACGGTGGTGCCGTCGGTGACCAGCTCCCCGATGAGCTGCCAGAGTTCGTTGCGCGTCCTGGGGTCCAGGCCGGTGGTCGGCTCATCCAGGAACAGGACCGGCGGGCGGCCGATGAGGCTGGCGGCCAGGTCCAGACGCCGGCGCATGCCGCCTGAGTAGGTCTTGACGGGCTTGTCCGCCGCCGCCACCAAGGACATCCGCTCCAGGGCGTCGGCGGCCCGGCGCCGGTATACCGGCTTGGCCAGGTGATACAGGAGCCCGGCTAGCTCCAGGTTCTCCCGGCCGGTCAGCAGCTCGTCAACCGAGGCGTACTGGCCGGCCAGCCCGATCATCGACCTGATCGTCTTCGCGTTCGCCCAGACGTCAAGTCCGGCGACCCGGGCCCGCCCGCTGTCCGGCTTGAGCAGCGTGGTGAGCACCCGGACCAGGGTGGTCTTGCCCGCTCCGTTGGGCCCGAGCAGCGCCAGCACCTGACCCGCGCCGACGACGAGGGAAACCTCGTCCAGAGCCCGGGTGGCGCCGAAGCGCTTGGTGAGCGCCTCCACCTCGATCATCGCGGGCCGGCTCCGTCGGGGGCGGGCCGTGGGGGCGGGATGACGCCGGCTTTCAATGCGACTCTCCTTTTCCAGCTTGCCTAAAACCAGGGTCGCGCCGCCGCCACGGCCCAGTCAGAGGCGAAAGTCCTGCGTAACGGCCTGATCGGGAGGCATGGCGTGGACGCGGTAGGTACCGGCCGAGCCGAATACCGCGTCGAGTAACTGGGCCCGGGACCTAGGTCCCTGATACGGGACAGGAGTCTGGGCGTAGCCTGACGGTCATGGCCATCGGATCAGGACGAAGCGACGTCACGCAGTTGCCGGATTTGCTGCACGGGCGGTCTGTGGCCGGCCCGGTCCGCCAGCAGCGCCCGGTCTACGTCGACTTGCTGCCACCTTGCAACGCCGGCTGCCCAGCCGGAGAGAACATCCAGGCCTGGCTGGCGCACGCCGAGACCGGCGACCACGAGGGCGCGTGGCGGCAGCTGACCGCCGACAATCCGATGCCGGCCATCATGGGCCGGGTCTGCTACCACCCGTGCGAGAGCGTCTGCAATCGGGCCAGCCTGGACAGCGCCGTCTCGATTCACTCGGTCGAGCGGTTCCTCGGCGATCTCGCGCTCGAGCGGGGGTGGGCGTTCGACCCGCCCGCGGTGCGCAGCGGCAAACGGGCACTGGTCGTCGGCTCCGGGCCGAGCGGGCTTTCCGCCGCCTACCACCTGGCCCGGCTCGGCCACCAGGTTGAGATCAGGGATGCGGGCGCCCAGCCGGGCGGGATGATGCGGTACGGTATCCCGGCCTACCGGATGCCCCGCGACGTCCTGGACGGCGAGGTGGACCGGATCGCGGCGATGGGCGTGCGGATGACCCTTGGCCACCGGGTGGAGGACCTGGACGCCGAGCGGCGCGAGGGCGGGTTCGACGCCGTCTTCGTGGCGGTGGGCGCGCACCTGTCCAAGAAGGTCGACATCCCGGCCAAGGACGCGGGGCGGATCGTGGACGCGGTGTCGTTCCTGCGCAGCGTCGCCTCGGGCGAGCGGCCGGTGATCGGGCGGCGCGTCGCCGTTTACGGCGGCGGCAACACCGCGATGGACGCCGCCCGGGTGGCCCGCCGCCTGGGCGCGAACGACGCGACCATTGTGTACCGCCGCACCCGCGCGCAGATGCCGGCTCATGAAGAGGAAGCGCAAGAGGCCGAGCAGGAAGGGGTGCAGATCAACTGGCTGCGCACGATCACCGCGTTCGACGGCCCGGAGCTGACCATCGAGGCGATGGAGCTTGATGAGACCGGATTCCCGCAGCCGACCGGGCGGTTCGAGACGCTGGCCGCGGACACCGTGATCCTCGCCCTCGGCCAGGACAGCGACACCGCGTTCCTGCGTCAGGTGCCCGGGGTGGAATTCAGCCGGGACGGCACCGTGCAGGTGTCGACGTCGATGATGACCGGATGCGCCGGCGTGTTCGCCGGCGGGGACATGGTGCCGGCCGAGCGCACCGTGACGGTCGGGGTGGGCCACGGCAAGAAGGCGGCCCGCAACATCGATGCCTGGCTGCGCGGCATCGCGTCAACGCAGCGGCCCAAGCATGAGATGGTCGAGTTCGGTGACCTGAACTTGTGGTACTTCGGCGATGTCGCCCGGGCGCAGCAGCCGGAGACAGCCCCGCAGGAACGGATCGCGGATTTCGGTGAGGTGCTCGGCGGCCTGTCCGAGCGGGAGGCGACGCATGAGGCAGGCCGCTGCCTGTCGTGCGGGAACTGCTGTGAGTGCGACGGCTGTCTGGGCGCGTGCCCCGAGGACGCGGTGATCAAGCTGGGTCCTGGGAACCGGTACGAGTTCGACTATGACCGCTGCACCGGCTGCGCCGAGTGTTACGAACAATGCCCGGTCCACTCGATCGAAATGACCCCGGAGGACGGATGACGCGCACCACGGTCGACGGCAACGAGGCCGCGGTCTCGGTCGCCTATCGGCTGAACGAGGTCTGCTGCATCTACCCGATCACGCCGTCGTCGCCGATGGCCGAACTCGCGGATGAGTGGTCCGGCCAGAAACGGCCCAACCTGCTGGGCAGTGTGCCTTCCGTGGTGGAGATGCAGCACGAGGGCGGTGCCGCGGGCGCGTTGCACGGTGCGCTGCAGAGCGGTGCGCTGGCCACCACCTTCACGGCGTCGCAAGGCCTGCTGCTGATGATCCCGAACATGTACAAGATCGCCGGTGAGCTGACTCCGGCCGTGATCCATGTGGCGGCCCGGTCGCTGGCCGCGCAGGGGCTGTCCATCTTCGGTGATCACTCGGACGTGATGGCGGTGCGGCAGACCGGTTTCGCGCTGCTCGCCTCCGCGTCGGTCCAGGAGGCCCACGACCTCGCGCTGGTGGCGCAGGCCGCCACGCTGGCGACCCGGGTGCCGTTCGTGCACTTTTTCGACGGCTTCCGCACCTCGCATGAGCTGAACACGATCGAGTTGCTGACCGACGACGACCTGCGCGCGCTGGTGCCCGAGGCGCTGATCCGGGCGCACCGCGGGCGGGCGCTGTCACCGGAGCGGCCGTTCATCCGCGGCACCGCGCAGAACCCGGACGTCTACTTCCAGGCACGGGAAACCGTGAACCCGTTCTACGCCGCCGTACCGGATGCGGTCCAGGACGCGATGGACGCCCTCGCCGCCAGGACCGGCCGCCAGTATCGCATCATGGACTACACCGGTCACCCGGAAGCCGACCGGGTCATCGTCGTCATGGGCTCGGCCGCTGAGACCATTGGCGAGACGGTGGCGTACCTGCGCGGCCAGGGCGAGCGGGTCGGCGTGCTGCAGGTCCGGCTGTACCGGCCGTTCCCAGCCCAGGCACTGCTCGACGCACTGCCTGCGAGCGCCAGCAGGATCGCCGTGCTCGACCGGACCAAGGAGCCGGGTTCGAACGGCGAGCCGCTGTTCCTCGACGTGGTCGCCGCGCTGGCCGAGGCGCACACCCGCGGCGAGCGCGCGGTGCTGCCGCTGGTGACCGGCGGGCGCTACGGCCTGTCATCGAAGGAGCTCACCCCGGGCATGGTGGCCGGGGTGTTCGCCGAACTCGCCCGCGAGCAGCCGCGGCCCCGGTTCACGATCGGCATCCACGACGACGTGTCCGGCCTGAGCCTGCCTTATGACCGGTCCCTGGACATCGAGCCGGCCGGCACGATCCGGGCGGTCTTCTTCGGTCTCGGCTCGGACGGCACGGTCGGCGCGAACAAGAACACGATCAAGATCCTCGGCGCCGAGGAGAACCTGAACGCGCAGGGCTACTTCGTCTACGACTCCAAAAAGTCAGGCTCGCAGACCGTGTCGCACCTGCGGTTCGGGCCGCAGCCAATCCGCGCGCCTTACCTGGTGCAGCAGGCCAGCTTCGTCGGCTGTCATCACTTCGGGCTACTGGACCGGGTCGACGTGCTCGGCCTGGCGGCGCCCGGTGCGACGTTGCTGCTTGACTGCACGCTGCCAGCGGATGAGGTCTGGGATGCGCTGCCTCGCCCGGTCCAGGAGAAGATCATCGCCAAGCGGATCGTCGTGTACGCGATCGACGCCGGCCGGATCGCCCGCGGGGCCGGCCTGGCCGGGCGGACCAACACCGTGCTGCAGACCTGTTTCTTCGCCATCTCGGGCGTGCTGCCCAGGGAAGAGGCGATCGCGAAGATCAAGTCGGCGATCGCCAAGACCTACGGCCGCCGTGGCGTCGAGGTGGTCCAGCGGAACCACGCCGCCGTCGATGCCACGCTGGAGGGGCTGCACCAGATCGAGGTGCCCGGCCGGGTGACATCGGCCAGGGAACTGCCGCCGATGGTGCCGGCTAGCGCGCCGGAGTTCGTCCGCACCGTCACCGCGGCGATGATGGCCGGCCTCGGCGACGACCTGCCGGTCAGCATGCTTCCTGTGGACGGCACCTACCCGAGCGGCACCACGGCGTATGAGAAGCGCAATATCTCTGAACTGGTCGCGCAGTGGGATCCGGACCTGTGCATCCAGTGCGGCAACTGCAGCTTCGTCTGCCCGCACAGCGTGATCAGGTCCACCTACTACGACGAGTCGCTGCTGAAAGAGGCACCACCGGATTTCCTTTCCGCGCCGCTAGACGCCCGCGGGCTCCCCGACACCCGCTTCACGCTGCAGGTCTACGTAGAGGACTGCACCGGATGCGAGCTGTGCGTCCAGGCCTGCCCGGTCACGGCGCCCGTGGTAGCGCCGGGGGAGCCCGAGCGCAAGGCGATCAACCTCGCGGCTAGGGAGCCGCTGGTGGCGGCCGAGCGCGACAATATCGCGTTCTTCGAGACACTGCCGGTGGCCGACCGGTCCCGGGTGGACTTCGGCACTGTGCGCGGCACGCAGTTCCTGCAGCCGCTGTTCGAGTTCTCCGGCGCCTGTTCGGGCTGCGGCGAGACGCCGTACGTCAAGCTCCTGTCGCAGCTGTTCGGCGACCGCCTGATGGTCGCCAACGCCACCGGTTGCTCCTCGATCTACGGCGGGAACCTACCCACCACGCCGTGGACTTCCAACGCCGACGGTCGCGGGCCGGCCTGGTCGAACTCCTTGTTCGAGGACAACGCCGAGTTCGGCCTCGGATTCCGGTTGGCCGCCGACCGGCACGTCGAGCTGGCCAGAAGCCGCCTGGCCGAGCTCCGGGAGAGGGTCGGCGCCGACCTAGCGGACGAGATCCTTGGCGCGCCCCAGCTCACCGAGTCCGAACTGGGTGCCCAGCAGGACCGGGTGGCCGAGCTCAAGCGGCGCCTCGATGCCCTGGACCCCGATCACGGCCACGTCGCCGACCTGCGCAGCGTGGCCGATCACCTGGTCCGGCGCAGCGTCTGGATCGTAGGCGGGGACGGCTGGGCCTACGACATCGGATCCTCCGGCCTCGATCACGTCCTGGCCACCGGGCGCAACGTGAACGTGCTGGTGCTCGACACCGAGGTCTACTCCAACACCGGCGGGCAGTCATCCAAGTCGACACCGCTCGGTGCCGTGGCCAAGTTCGCGTCGGCCGGCAAGACCGTGCCGAAAAAGGACATTGCGCTGCAGGCCATCGCTTACGGTAACGTCTACGTGGCCCGGGTGGCGATGGGTGCCGACCCGCAGCAGACCCTGCGTGCCTTCCGCGAGGCGGAGGCGTACGAGGGGCCGTCGCTGGTCATCGCGTACAGCCACTGCATCGCCCACGGCATCGAGATGCGCGACGGGCTCGGCCAGCAGTACCGCGCCGTGGCCAGCGGCTACTGGCCGCTGGTCCGCTACGACCCGCTGCTGCGCAGCGAGGGCGGCAACCCGTTCCTGCTCGACTCGCCGCGGCCGCGCATCCCGCTGACCGACTACACCCAGCGGGAGCTGCGGTACCGCTCGCTCACCAACACCCACCCAGCCGAGGCTGAGCGGCTGGGAGCCCTGGCCCAGCAGGCGGTCGACCTGCGCTGGGACACCTACGAGGAGATGGCGAGCCGCGGCGCGCACGGGTTCCCCGCCGACGCGCGGAAGGACCACGGGAAGGATCACTGATGGACCTTTCGACCAACTACCTGGGCCTGGCGCTGCGGAACCCCCTCGTCGCCTCGGCGTCACCGCTCTCGAACACCCTGGACGGCGTCCGGCGGCTCGCCGACGCCGGAGTCGGCGCGGTCGTGCTCTACTCCCTGTTCGAGGAGCAGGTGCGCCAGGAGGCGGAGCGGAACGCGCGGCTGGCCGACGCGGGCACGGACAGCTTCGCCGAATCCCTGTCCTATTTCCCGGCGGACGCGGACGCCGATCCTGGCCCGCGCCGTTACCTCAGCCTGCTCGAGCGCGCCGCCGCGGCGGTGGACATCCCGGTGATCGGCAGCCTCAACGGCGTCACGCCCGGCGGCTGGACCAGCTACGCGCGCGACATGCAGGACGCGGGCGCAGCGGCGATCGAGCTGAACATCTACTACCTACCGGGCGACCCGCACATCACCGGCCGGGAGGTCGAGCAGCGGCACATTGACATCCTGCGCCGGGTCAAAGCAGCGGTGAGCGTGCCCGTGGCGGTCAAGCTGGGCCCGCACTTCAGCTCGACCGGCGAGATGGCGCTGCAGCTCGACAGGGCCGGCGCGGACGGCCTGGTGCTCTTCAACCGGTTCCTGCAGCCCGACATCGACCCGGAGACCCTGACCGTGGTGCCCGGGCTCGACCTGTCCAGCCCGGCCGAGGCCCGGCTGCCGCGTACCTGGATCGCCATCTTGCACAGTCAGGTCCAGGCATCGCTCGCGGCGACCACCGGCGTCGACGGGCCGACCGAGGTGGTCACGTACCTGCTGGCAGGCGCCGATGTCGTGATGACCGCATCCGCGCTGATCCGGCACGGACCCGAGCATGCGGCGGTGCTGCTCGACGGGCTGGCTCACTGGATGCGCCGCAAGGGATACAGCTGCGTGGACGACGTGCGCGGGCTGCTCGCCGTGCCCGCCGGTCCCGACCGGGCTGGATACGAGCGCGCGGGCTATGTCCGCATGATGCGCGCCGCCGACAACGTCCCCCAGGCCGCTCTCGAGCCCGCCACGGAGTGGTCCCCGGGCTGACCGTCCCCGCGCTTGGCGCCTGTCTTGCGAGCACCGACAGGTTCAGCTTAACGCCGCGCAGCGCCGGGCGGCAGCGGGCAGGGTGAGGATCACGGTGCGGCCGCCGCCTGGGGTGCGCTCGAAGCGGAGCGTGTCGCCCATCGCCTCGGTCAGATCACGGGCGAGCCGCAGCGCCAGACTGGCCGTGGCGTCGTCCTGATCAGGGCCCTGGTCGCAGATGCGGATCTCGACCTGGCCGTCCAGGGCGACAGCCGCCAGGGCGGGCATCGGGCCTGCGGGACAGCGCTGCCAGGCGTCGGCCAGCAGGCTGGTCAGGATCCTGGTGAGCAGCGCGGCATCGGCGATCCCATCGGGCAGGTCGTCGGCCGTGCTGAGTGTGACGTGCTGGCGGCCGGGACCCAGGTCATCGAGGGCATCGGCGACTACCTCGTCAAGATCGACAGGCCGGAGATAGGTCTCGACCGCTCCGGCGTGCAGCCGGCTGAGATCCCTGAGATCGTCGATGAGCCTGCTCACGTAGTCCACCGCGCGGCCTGCGTCGGCGAGCGCGGCCCGGTCCTGCGAGGTGACGGCCAGGCCGCGATCCGCCAGGACGGTCAACGCGGCCTGGGCCTGCTCCAGGTGCTCGTGTGCGGTTTCGCCGGTGGCGGCGAGCAGCATCATCCGGGAGCGAAGGTCGGCGGCATGCGTGGTCACCTCGGCTTCTTGCTCATCCCGGGACCAGCCGTCGAGACCGGCCACGATCTGGACCACACAGGAACGCAGCACCCGCACATCCGTGCGGGTGGGCACCCGCCCGCGGCAGGCCAGCGTCATCGTCTGGCTGACCGGCAGCTCCAGGTCGGCTCCCGGTCCTTCCGGCGGCTGTTCGCCCGCGCTGGCCACGATGAAGCAGCCCGCCCCGTTCGGCTGCGGTTCGAGCAGGCTCACCGCGGCCAGGCCGAACATCTGGCGGACCTCCTCGAGCAGGGCGGGCGGGTCGCCGTGCCCGCGCAGCACGCAGGCCGCGAGTCTGGTCAGGGCGGCCGCCTCCGCGCTCGCCCAGGCGGCCCTTCCCCGGCGAGAGCCAAGCCTGGCCCGGGCCGGACGGCCGTGGCCCTTTTCCTCGCGGTCCCTGTCCTCGCGGCTGACCAGGTGGACATCGATGTGCTCAGCCCGGCGGGCCACCCTCGTCGGGGTACTCTTGCCGGTGAGCAGGGTGAGAAACCGGCCACGGCGGCTCGCGCCGAGCACCATCTGGGTGGCATTCTCGGCTCGGGCGAACCGCAGCAGCGTCTCGGGCACATCCTCACCCGGTATCTGCCGGAAGCTCCCGCCGACCGACATGATCAGGGCCCGCTGCGTCTCCAGCGTCCCGTCCGGGACGGCCGTCAGTCCGTCGTCCTTGCTCACGTGCACCGCGAGCAGGTCGCTGCCGGGAGTCCGGACGGCGATCCTGGCCGCCCGCCTGATGACGGCCTCATCGCCTTTCTCCCCCGCGATGCCCACCACGATCCGCTCCCTGGTCTCCCAGGGCGTCGCGATGCCGTGCTCGGTCCGGTAGCGCTGCAGTCCCTCCTCCACCCGGTCGGCGAGCCACAGCAGGGCCAGTTCCCGCAGCGCGGTGAGGTTCCCGGGCCGGAAGTAGTGGGTGAGCGCGGCCTCGATCCGGTTCGGCGGGTAGATGTTCCCGTGCACCATCCGGCGCCGCAGCGCCTCGGGGGTCATGTCGACCAGCTCGATCTGGTCGGCCCGGCGGGCGATCTCATCGGGCACGGTCTCGTGCTGCTCCACGCCAGAGACCTGGTGCGCAACCGAACTGAGCGACTCGAGGTGCTGAATGTTCAGTGTGGTGATGACATCGATGCCGGCGTCGAGCAGCTCGTCGACGTCCTGCCATCTCTTGCTGTTCCGGCAGCCGGGCACGTCGGTGTGCGCGAGCTCGTCCACCAGGGCCACCTGCGGATGGCGGGCGAGCACCGCGTCGAGGTCCATCTCGGTGAAGGTCGCACCCCGGTAGCTCATCGTGCGCCGGGGCACGATCTCAAGTCCCTGCGCCATCGCCGTGGTCAGCTGCCGGCCGTGCGCCTCGATCAGGCCGCCGACCACGTCCGTGCCGCGCGCCCGGCGCCGCTGGGCCTCGGCGAGCATCGCCCAGGTCTTGCCGACGCCGGGAGCGGCTCCGAGGTAAATGCGGAGTTTCCCTCTGGCCATATCCGCGATGCTGGCCGACCGGCGGGCCGTCCGGCAGGGAAGTTGTTCCTCAACGCGCGGGCCCAAAGGCACCTTCGTGCTCACCGGCTTCCGCCGGACAGGTCACTCCCGGCATCCCCCGGCCGACTTGTCAGGACTGCCGCCGTTGACAATCCAGAATTAAAGTGATGCGATTTGACCCGCCGCGAGCTCCAGGATCTCGGTCAGCTTGGGGCAGGTGCGGCCATGCTAGGGACATCGGCGGGCAGCCTGTCCCGGGGGTCGGTACCGGGTGCGGCGAGCTGATGCCCGGGCCCGACGACAACGACAGGGCACGGCGCCAGGCGCAGGCAGGCGCGCGCGACCGGCCCCATGGCCGGGAGTGGCTGGCCGGGCCGCAGGGCCGGCCGTCCTGCGCCCAGGACAAGCATCTCGGCGTCAGCGCACCGGTCCAGCAGCGCCCGGGCGGGGCTTTCGTCGACGAGTTCGGTCGTCAGCCGTCCGGGCGGAAGGTGGCGGCGCGCGAGGTCCGCCGCGGCGCTGAACAGCGCCCGGACGGCGGCATAGGGATCGTCCTGGCGCGTCATCCAGGACGACGGGGCGTAGGATGCGCGCAACCTGGCGTCGCGGTAGCAGGCGCAGACGAGGTGGATGCGCGCGTGCCGTAGCCGCGCCTCGTGCAGCGCCCAGCGCATCGCGGCGGCTGAGCCTGCCGATCCGTATACTCCCACCACGATCCGGCTGTGGAGCTGCGTGTCTGTCATCGCCCACCTCTTTCCTGGCCGCCGCGACAGTTCGGGATCTGCGGCTACCAGCACCCTTCGCCACATACTTTCCGGCACAGCGGGCGATAAAATTAGGGACGTTGGTCCCGTCGACCCGAGCAGCGGCCGGCAGCTACTGGTCCAGATCCGCGAGGGCGGCGTCGCGGATCTCGCCGATGAGGTCGTTGAGGGTGCCGAGGGCTTCTTCGATGCGCTGCGTAGCCGTGTCGCGGGGCAGCTCGACGGCGGCCTGCAGGCCGACGCCGACCTGGTGGAGGGCGGTGACGATCCGGTCGAGGAGCTCGGAGCTGGTCTGCGCCCGCTGGCCGGCGAGGCGGTGGTCCGCGGTGATGTCCCGGACCACGGCGAGAGTGAAACGGCCGGTGGCGGTAGGCACCGGGCGCAAGCTGATCTCGGCCGGGAAGGTGGTCCCGTCTTTACGCAGCCCGGTCAGCGGGGCCCCGGCGCCCATCGGCCGGATCCTCGGGGCCATTGCGTAAGCCGCCAGGTGGCCGCGATGGGCCAGCTGCAGGTGAGCAGGGATCAGGCGCTCGACCGGGTAGCCGACCAGTTCGGTGTAGGGGTAGCCGAACAGTTCCTCAAGGCGCCGGTTGGCGAGCACGAGCGTGCCCTCAGCATCGGCCAGCGCGACCCCGTCGTCGAAGGCGTCGATCATCTTCCACAGCAGGCCCTGGGTCACGGCGGCCGCCCCGATGGCCGGACCCTGCCCGCTGGCCCGCCTCGTCCCGCGGGCCGAGTTGGCCGCCCGGAGCTGGGGTCGTGATCTGACCAGCGACAGCGTGACCGTCGCCCCCAGGCGCCGGCCGTCGTCGGCAAAGCGAGAGGAGATCAGCACGTCGAACCAGCGTTCGGCGGCTGGGCTGTGACAGGGTACCTCGATCGTCAGCGGGTCCGGCAGATCTCCCGCCAGCGCGGTGCGGATGGCGGCCGCGACTTCGGCCGCCACCGGATCGTCCCCGACGGCGGCACAGGCCCGCAGGTAGGACACGCCGGCGCCGGTGCGGGCCGGATCGCCCCCGTTGGCGGTCGCGAAAGCCCGCCACGCCTGATTGACCCAGGCGATCACGCCGTCGCGGTCCAGCAGTGCGACCTGCACGCCGACGTCGGCCCCGAAACCGGTCCGCTCCCCTGCCGGGGCGCTTCGGTCACGGGGTACGCCGGCCAGGCGCGCGCGCCGGATACCGTCGGTCTTGTTCGCAGCCGCCGAGCTGAGCGCGGTGGGTGACCGCGCGGCCAAGGCTGCCTCGACCGAGGGATAGGCAGGCACCAGGCGACCGACGCCGGTCATGCCCAGCATCCGCAGCACGACCTCGCTGGTGACGACCAGCCGCAGCTCGGTGTGGCTGACCACGGCCCGCTGGTACGCCCGGGCCACCGCATCGGCGCCCGCGTGATCGCAGGAGACCGTCGCGCTCATGTCCGCGATCAGCGCCTCGGCGCCCTGGTTGATGACCGCCAGCAGCTCCTCGCGGATCTGCCCGGCGTTGGACACATCGATATGCTCAGGGAGCACCACCTGAGCCTGCCGCCCGGTCCACCGCACCGGGAAGGTGGTCTCAGGCACCGCCATCGCCCGGGCATCTCCAGCGGTTCATTGCGGGCATCCCTGCGCTGACGCCACCGATAGCTGGGACATAGCAGAACGCTGCTTCCCGATCCGGTCACGATGGGGCCGCGCCGCCGCCGGATCCGGGGCAGCGTGACCCCTGCGCCTCTTATCTAACCCGCGCAGGTTGTTTACGTCTAGCTTAGCTGATCCTATTTTCGACCTTACGCTGTCGGCCGCGTACTAAATAGCCTACGCCGGTTAACTTCTAGTAGCCCCCAGCCTCCGGTTTGCTATCTGAGCATCCGCAGGAACGGGTCCTGTGGCTGGTAGGGTGCCACCTTGACCCGTGCGTCCACGGCGAAGACCCCGTCCGGGCGGGCGATGACCGGGTTGAGGTCAAGGTCGGTGATCTCGGGCAGGTCATCGGCGAGCCGCGAGACGCGCAGCAGCAGGTCGCGCAGCGCGTCGAGGTCCGCCGCGGCGGCGCCGCGGTAGCCTAGCAGCAACGGTGCCGACCGGATGGAGTGGATCAGCTCGTCCGCGTCGGTGTCGGTCAGCGGCGTGAGCCGGGCCGCGTGATCGGCGAGCACCTCGGTGGCCACGCCGCCGAGCCCGAACACCACTAGCGACCCGAACATGTGGTCGTCGGCGACCCCGATGATGACCTCGGTGCCGCCGGTGATCATCGGCTGGACACCGATCCGGCGCAGCCGGTCACCGAAGCGGCTCACCAGCGAGCGGTAGGCGGCACGGACGTCGGCTTCGGTGCGCAGGTCGAGCTGGACCGCGCCGGCGTCGGTCTTGTGCACCACGCCGTCCACGTCGGCTTTGAGCACGACCGGGCCGCCCGCCGCCGCGGCGGCGGCCGCGTCTTCGCTGCCGACCGGGGTGAGTTCGGTCAGCGGTATTCCGTAGCAGTGCAGCAGCGCGGCGCTTCGCTCGGGCGGCAGCCAGCCGCCGGGCCTGCCGTCGAGGAATTCCTGCACTAGGGCGCGGGCCTGCGCGGCCTGGATGCCGGGAAAGTCGGGCACGTGCCCGCGCGGTCCGGTCCGCCAGGTCCCGTACTGGGCGGCCCGCGCGAGCGCGGCGACGGCCGCTTCGGGGAATCCGAAGACGGGCACCTGGCCCCCGTCGGGCCGGTCGATCAGCCGGACCGACTCTGGCTGGTTGAGGACGACGGCGGCGACCGGGACGCTGATGTCTGCTTCGGCGATGGCTGCCTCTAGGTCGCCGGTCGCGGCGGTCGGCAGGACCAGCGTGATCATCGCGTCGACGTCCGGATCGGCCGCTACCAGTTCAAGGCACTGCCGGAAGTCCGCCTCGGTGACGGCCGCGGTGGTGTCGACGGGGCCGCTGACCGCGCCGCCGGGTAGCAGCGCACCGAGCTGGCGGCTGGTCAGTTCCCGCGGGTGGTGAACGGTGAGCCCGAGATCGGCACAGGCGTCAGCCGCCAGGACCCCGGCACCGCCGACGTTGGACACGATCGCGACCGTGCGCCCGGCCGGAACGGGCTGGGTAGCCAGCAGCGCCGTGACATCGAGCAGCTCGCCGAGTCCGGGGGTGGCGACGATGCCGGCCTGCTCAAACAGCGCCTCGCGGCTGACCAGCGGCGTCGCCACCGCGGCGGTGTGCGAGGCGGCGGCGCGCTGGCCAGCCGCCGAACGCCCGGCGTGCACGGTGAGCACGGGCATGGTGGCGCCGACCCGGCGGGCGGTCCGGGCGAACTTGCGCGGGTTGCCGAACGACTCGCTGTACAGCACGGCGAGCTTGGTCACCTCGTCCTGCTCCCACCACAGCAGCAGGTCGGTGCTCGAGACGTCGAGCTTGTTGCCCACCGACGCGAACGAGGAGACGCCGAGGCCAAGCCGGGACAGCTGATCCACCAGCGCGAAGCCGAGGCCGCCGGACTGTGTCACCAAGCCGATGGGGCCAGGGCGCGGGTGGCTGGCGGCGAACGTCGCGTCCAGGCCGATGCCGGGCACGGCCACGCCGAAGCAGTTCGGGCCGAGCAGCCGCATCCCGTGCCTGCGGCAGGCGCTGAGCAGGTCGGCGCAGGCGGCTGCGTCCAGTCCGGAGGTGATCACCACGACGGACCGTACGCCGCGCTGGCCGCACTGTTCCACCGTGCCCAGGACGGCCGCCGCGGGTACGGCGATCACCGCGAGATCCGGTGGCTCGGGCAGGTCGGCCACGGCCCGCGAGCACGGGATGTCGCCGATCACAGCGGCGTGCGGGTTGACGGCGTAGATGCGGCCGCGGTACCCGCCGGTCGCGATGTTGTCCACGATCGCCCGTCCTACCGTCCCCGGCCGCCGGCTCGCGCCGATCACCGCGACCGATCCGGGCGCGAACACGTGCCGCAAGCTCGCCGCGTCGGACGAGCGTTCCCGGGCGGCCACCGCGTCGAGGTAGGTGTCCAGGGCGGTGCCGGCGTCCTCGCGGGGCAGCGGGAACGTCAGCTCGATGACCCCGCGGGCGTAGTGGCGGCGGACCGGCAGGCCGGCGTCGGTGACCACTTGCAGCATCGCCGTGTTCTCGGCCAGGACCTCCGCGCTGAACGCCCGTATCTGGTGGCTGACGGCGAAGGAGACCAGATGCTCGAGCAGCAGCGTCGCGATGCCCCTGTAGTGCATGTGGTCGGCCACCGCGAGGGCAATCTCCGCCGTGCCCGGCTGGGCTGGTGGGCCGAGCACGTAATAGCTGGCGCAGCCGAGGATCACGCCGTCGACCAGCGCGAGCAGCGCGCCGCGCCCGGGACCGGCATCGCGGCAGGTCCGCTGCGCCTCATCCTCCGCGGCTCGCCGGCTGAGGCCAAAGAACCGCAGGTAGATGTTGTCGGGGGACATCGCCTCGTACATGGCCTTGACCCCGTCGAAGTCGGCCGGAACGGTCGGGCGGATCTCGACCGTGGTCCCATCGGCCAGCAGGGCGTACACGCTGTCAGCTTGCTGCGCCACGCTCATATCGGTCCCCCCGCGGTCAGAAGGTATGGGGTTACGGGAATCGGGCGGTCACACGCCGACCGGTTTGCCGGTGTCGTGGCGCTCGGAGAACAGGCGGGCGGCGTAGGCGGCGGCCTGGGTGCGGCGCTCCATCCCCAGCTTGGCGAACAGCGCGGAGACGTAGTTTTTCACCGTCTTCTCGGCCAGGAACATCCGCTCGCCGATCTGCCGGTTCGTCAGCCCCGCACCGATCAGCTCCAGGATCCGCCGCTCCTGCCGGGACAGCCCGGCCGGAGGATCCCGCTTCACCGACTGATCCCGCAGCCGCGCCATCAGCTGGCTCGCCACCCGCGGATCCAGCATCGACTGGCCCGACGCCACCGTCCGCACCGCGCCGATCAGGTCGGCCCCCCGGATCTGCTTCAGCACGTACCCCGCCGCGCCCGCCATGATCGCGTCGAACAGCGCCTCGTCATCCCCGAACGAGGTCAGCATCAAGCACGCCACCTCGGGCATCTTCGACCGGATCTTCCGGCACACCGACACCCCGTCACCATCAGGCAGCCGGACGTCAAGCACCGCCACGTCCGGCCGCAGCGCCGGGATCCGGGCCAGCGCGGAGGACGCCGTCCCCGCCTCGCCGACCACCTCGATATCCGGCTCGGCCTCCAGCAGGTCACGGACCCCCCGGCGGACCACTTCGTGATCATCAAGCACGAACACCGCGATCGGCGTGCTGGCCGGACCGCTGAACCCAGGACCACTGACTGGACTCGTCACGATGACTCCCGATCCTCGCGTGGACGGCCCGGGCGCGCCGGGCAGGCACCATATCACATTCAAACTAGGCAGCTCGCCCGCACCGGCCTATGGACCAAGGTCCCAAGCCGACCGCTCGAACGACCTTCAGCGCCGCTAGACCGTCGCGGGCTTGACCTCATTGACCCGGTTCCGGACGTCGACCACGCCGTCCACGTCCCACATCAGCTGGATCGCCAGCGCGACGAGGTCCTGGTGCCGGGCCGCCGGCGGTTCGGCCGTGCCGGTGAGGGTCACGATCCCGTGATGGACCATCACGATGATCTTGGCGGGATCGGCGAACGGGATCTCGTCGATGATCTGCCTGGCGTCGCTGCTGATGTCAGCGTCGGGGCGCAGGAAGACGCTCAGCAGGTCGCGGGGGCTCACGATGCCGATCAGCTTGCCGTCCGGGTCCACCACGGGCAGCCGCCGGATACCGTGGGTGTTCATCATCCGGGCCGCGGCCGGGATGGACGCGTCCGGTGAGATGACGATCGCGGGGGCGGTCATCAGCGCGCCCGCGTTCAGGGCGGTGTGCTGGGGCTTGCGGGTCCGCCAGCGCCGCCGGGACTCCGCCGCCATCCGGGCCTGCCGGGCCGGCTTGTCCTCCACGGCGAGCAGATCGACTTCGGAGACGACGCCGGCTACCTTCCGGCCCATCATCAGCACCGGCACCCCGCTGATCCGGTGCTGGGTCAGCAGGCGGTCGATGTCCTGGTACGGGGTGATCCGGTCCACGGTCATGACCTGGGTCGTCATCACGTCCCTGACCCGGCGGGCCCAGCGGCGATGCTGCTGGCTGCCCGGGTGAGCGGGATGAGCGGGATGAGCGGGGTGGACCGGGCGCAACCGGGCCGACGCCCCGGCGGCGGGACCCGCGGCCGGTTCGCTCAGGTGTTCTTCGACCGTGTCCAGGGCCCGCGTGACATCAGACCGGGCGGCCCGGCCATGGAGAGACTCGTAGTACGCGGCACCGAGGTGGCGGAGCATGGCGTCGAGATTGGTGTCAGTGCGAGCCATCGTGCTCACTTCCTTGGATAGCTTCTACCGCTAAGCCTTCGCCGTCCGCCCAAGCACCGTTACGGTCAGAGGTCCCCGCTCTGCGGGACCTCCGTCATCACCGAGCCGGGGTGCTACCGGCGGGGGCTCCAGCGCGGGCCGGTGGCCAGCCAGTCCGCGTCCCACCCGGCCAGCCTGCGGGCGTTAAGCGCCCGCCGGGTCAGCCCGCCGACGGTGACGAGCATGACGGCCAGGCCGCCCACGGCGAGGTCTTCGGCTAGCTGGGTCCGGCCGGTGATCTGGGCGCGCTGCAGCGGAGGATCGGCCTGCTGACCGGACTGCTTAACCCACACAAGCACCGTGCTGCGCGCCGCCGCGCCGCCCGGCACGTACACCAGGCCGGTCCGCACCTTTCCGTCCGGCGCCCGCCACCGGGCGGTCCCGTCCGGGAGGGTTCCCCCGTCCAGGTACGCGGACGGAGATTCGCTGGACACGGCCTGCAGCATTGTGGCCGGGACGTGGTGGAGGGTGGACTGCTGAGTCTGAGCTTCCCGGGCCGACGAGGCGTACGTCCAATGACCGGCGGCGTGCGCGGCGAACGGGGCACCGACCAGGAACACCGCAAGCAGCACGCCGAACACGACGGTCTCGGCCCGGTCCGACCTCCGCCGCAACGGGTTGCGATCGAGCCGCCACCGGCGCGCCAGCCGCGCCAGCAGGTAGCTCCTTGGCCGCTTCTGGCGGGGCTGGCCGGGATGGGGCTGGCCGGGATGGGGCTGGCCGGGGCGGGGCTGGCCGGGATGGGGCTGGCCGGGGCGGCGTCGGCGGGGCCGCGGGTTCATCGATTTCTCCTCGTCGGATCAGCACGGTCTGCGTTGTTCATGGTCCCGTGCTGGCGCCGGAGGCAGCCAGGGGCCGAACTCCCGGCCTGGCCGGGACCTTTGACCCCCTTCTGCCTCCGGCTCAAGGCTGGGATGGCGAAGATGGCGCAGAACACGCACCAAGGCCCGTCGAGCCGACGGGCGAAGTACCGTACAGTCCGGGGACCTTTGGCCCTTCGCGGCCATTGCCAATCGTCCTAGAGTTGGCTTTAACGTCAGAAAAGAACTCGAAGCCCGTGTCTTACCCGGACCTATCAGGTCGGCGGACTTCGCATCCGGACCACGCCACGGCAGCACGGGAGCGCGGGCACTATGAAGCCACTGTCCGTCCCAGAACGGCTGACCAAGAACCGCTTCAACCTCGACGAGGAACAGGGCCACATCGAGGTCAACCAGGAGATCGCCAAGGCCACCGGAACCGGCAGGGCCCTGGTCGCCTGCTGCCCGGCCCACGTCTACGCCGAGGAGCGCGACGGGACCATCTCGGTCGAGTACGCCGCCTGCCTGGAGTGCGGCACCTGCCTGGCCATCGCCGCTCCCGGCACCCTAAAGTGGCACTACCCCCGGGGCGGCTTCGGCGTCCAGTTCCGCGAAGGCTAGTCATGCTCAAGCGTAGGATCACTCATGCTCAAACGTAGGATCACGCTGCCACCGGAGCACCTTTACCCGGCGGATGAGTGGCGCATCGTGGAGGCGGGGTACTCAGACGAGTTCGTCGGCCTGACCGAGACCGTCTTCTCGCTGGGTAACGGCTTCGTCGGCGTCCGGGGCAGCTTCGAGGAGGGCCGCCCCGCGCTGGTCCCAGGGACCTTCGTCAACGGGTTCCACGAGACCTGGCCGATTGTGCACGCGGAAGACGCGCCCGCGCTCGCCAAGACCGGCCAGACGATCGTGAACGTGCCCGATACGACGATCATCAAGCTCTACGTGGACGACGAGCCGTTCTACCTGCCAACCGCGCGCCTTCAGGATTACCGGCGGATCCTGGACATGCGGGCCGGGACGCTGACCCGTGAGCTGGTATGGGTCACTGCCGCCGGCAAGCACGTCCAGATCCGTTCCCGCCGGCTGGTCTCGTTCGAGCACCGCCACCTGGTCGCGATGACCTACGAGGTCACGATGCTCGACGAGCCGGCGCCTATCGCGGTTTCCTCGCTGGTGCTCAACCGCCAGGACGCCCGCCCGGCCGGCGACCTGCCCGAGTACCGGCCGGGAGATCCCCGGCTGGCGACCGTGCTGCCGAACCGGGTGCTCAACGTGCGGGCGGCCGAGCTGGCCGGGCACCGCATCCTGCTTGGCTACCAGACAACCAGCAGCGGGATGACGCTCGGCGTCGGTGTCGACCACGTGATCGACGCGGCGCAGGAGTCCCAGGCGGTGGGGTCTCTCGACGATGAGACGGGCGAGGTGCTCCTGACGGCCGATGCGGTGCCGGGCGTCCCGATCCGGATCACCAAGTACGCGACCTACCACACCTCGCGCAGCGTCCCGGTCCCCGAACTCGTCGACCGGTGCCGCCTGACCTTGGACCGCGCGGTCCGGGACGGGCCCGACGTGCTCGCCGCGGCTCAGCGCGCGAACCTCGACCGGTTCTGGGATCGCGCCGACGTGGGGCTGCGGACCCGGCTCAATCCGGTGCGGCAGCAGCAGGCGGTCCGGTGGAACCTCTACCAGATCGGGCAGGCATCCTGGCGCGCCGAAGGGGCTGGAGTCCCGGCGAAGGGGCTGACCGGGCAGGCCTATGAGGGCCACTACTTCTGGGATACCGAGGTCTATGTCCTGCCGTTCCTGTCCTACACCCAGCCCAGGATCGCCCGGAACCTGCTGCAGTTCCGGCATAGCATGCTGGGCCGCGCGCGGGAGCGGGCGGCCCAGATGAGCCAGCGAGGGGCGCTGTACCCGTGGCGGACCATCAACGGCGAGGAGGCCTCGTCCAATTTCCAGCAGGGCACCGCCCAGTATCACATCAACGCCGATATCGCTTACGCGGTCATGCGCTACGCCAACGTGGAGGGCAGCGGACGCATGCTCGGCGAGATCGGCGCGGAAATCCTCGTCGAGACCGCCCGGCTGTGGCGGGACCTCGGCTTCTACGGCGCCGACAGCAGATTCCACATCCACGGCGTGACCGGGCCCGACGAATACACCACCGTGGTCAACGACAACACCTACACCAACCTGATGGCGCGGCTGAACCTCAATTTCGCCGTCGCTACCGTCCGCCGGCTTCGCGAGGAGCGGCCAAGGGACTACACCGCGCTCGTCCGTACGGTCAGGCTCCAGCCCAACGAGGTCGAGTCCTGGGAGCGCGCGGCGGCCGCGATGTACGTCCCGTTCGACGATGAGCGCCGTATCCACCCGCAAGACGAGACGTTCCTGAGCCGCGAGGTGTGGGATCTGAACAGCACGCCGCGGGAGAAGTTCCCGTTGCTGCTGCACTACCACCCGCTGGTGATCTACCGGCAGCAGGTGCTCAAGCAGGCCGACATCGTGCTGGCCATGTTCCTGCTCGGCAACGAGTTCTCGCTGGAGCAGAAGCGCCGCAACTTCGACTACTACGACCCGCTCACCACCGGCGACTCATCCTTGTCGGCGTGCGTGCAGAGCATCATCGCCGCCGAGATCGGCCACGAGCGTGAGGCCCTGGAGTACTTCCAGTACGCGCTGCTGATGGACCTGGGCAACGTGGCCGGCAACGCCTCGGACGGAGTCCACATCGCCTCCGCCGCCGGCGTCTGGTCCTCACTCGTCTTCGGGTTCGGCGGCGTCCGCGATTACGGCGGCCAGCTGACCTTCGAGCCCAGGCTGCCGCGCGCCTGGAACGAACTCGCCTTCGCGCTGCGATTCCGCGGACGGCAGATCCGGGTCAAGCTCACCCACAACGAGGAGCGCTACCTCGTCGAGGAAGGTGAGCCGCTGAGCGTGCTCGTCCGGGGCGAGTCACACCTGCTCAGCCCGGATAACCCGGTCGAGATCAAGCTCCCGCCGCCGTGACCAGGGACGCTGTGTACCTGTCTGGATCGGGTACACAGCGTCCCTGGTCAGGAACTCTGCGGGGGAACTCGGGGGCTGGCGGCCGAACGTGAAGGTACGGCGACGGGCTCGGCGTGCCAGATGTCGCGGCAGTAGTCACGGACTGTCCGGTCAGAAGAGAAGTAACCCGAGCGCGCCGTGTTCAGGATCGACATCCGGGTCCACCGGTCGTCATCGGTCCAGGCGGGCCCGACGGCCCGGTCGTGGCAGTCGATGTAGGACCGGTAGTCGGCCAGGATCAGGTACTCGTCCCAGTCGAGGATCGAGGAGAGGACCGCCTCGACGGCGTCGCGGTCTGCGCCGGAGAAGACGCCTGAGGTGAGGGCGTCGATGGCGGCGGTGAGTTCGGGGTCGCCTGCGCAGACGGCGCGGGGGGAGTAACCGTCTTGCCTGATCGCGACGGCCTGGTCGGCGGTGACCCCGAACAGGAAGAAGTTGTCGGCCCCGACCCGGTCGCGGATCTCGATGTTGGCGCCGTCGAGGGTGCCGACGGTGAGAGCTCCGTTCAGGGCCAGTTTCATGTTGCCGGTGCCGGAGGCCTCCTTGCCGGCCAGCGAGATCTGCTCAGAGACATTGCCGGCGGCCACCACGACCTCGGCGACCGAGACGTTGTAGTCGGGAATGAACACGACCTTGATCCGGCCGGCCACCTCGGGGTCGGCATTGACCACGGCCGCGACCGAGTTGATCAGCTTGATGATGCGCTTGGCCTGCCAGTAGCCCGGCGCGGCCTTGGCACCGAAGATGACCGTGCAGGGCGTCACTGCGGCGGCCGGGTCGGCCTTGATCCGGTTGTACACGGTGATGACGTGGAGCAGCTTGAGGAACTGGCGCTTGTACTCGTGCAGCCGCTTTACCATGACGTCGAACAGCGAGGCGGGATCGATGATAACGCCGGTAGCGGCGAGGACATGAGAGGCCAGGTCGATCTTGTTCTGCCGCTTCGCCTCGTGCCATTTCGCCCGGAACTCCGCATCATCGGCAAAGGCCTCGAGCTCCCGCAGCCGCTCCAGGTCGGTCAGCCACCGGTCGTCTCCCAGCCGGGCCGTGATCAGGGCGGACAGCCGCGGGTTGGCCAGCCGGAGGAACCGGCGCGGGCTGACACCGTTCGTCACATTCAGGAATTTCTCCG
Organism: uncultured Actinomycetes bacterium; assembly: GCA_963758795.1. GTDB lineage: Bacteria > Actinomycetota > Actinomycetes > Streptosporangiales > Streptosporangiaceae > Palsa-504. The sequence goes on along the minus strand of CAVWXG010000010.1, from coordinate 24,738 downwards.
GCCACAGCTCCGCGAAGTCCCGCAACGTCGTGGCGGCCAGCAGCCGTGACTGCAGCCCGGCCACGCCGTTGACCGCGAAGCTTCCGACCACGGCCAGGTTGGCCATCCGCACCCGCTGCTCGGGGCCCTCTTGGATCAGCGACATCCGGGCGACGCGCTCGTCGTCGCCCGGATACCGGGCGCGCACGTCCTTGAGGAAGAAGCGATTGAGGGCGTGGATGATCTCCAGGTGGCGGGGCAGCAGCCGCCCGAACATCGGCACCGGCCAGGTCTCCAGGGCCTCGGGCAACAGGGTGTGGCAGGTGTAGGCGAAGGTGCGTCGGGTGATGGACCAGGCCTGGTCCCAGCCGATCCCGTTCTCGTCGACAAGCAGCCGCATCAGCTCGGGTATCGCCAGCACCGGATGGGTGTCGTTGAGCTGGATGACGACCTTGTCCGGGAACGCCTCCCAGTCGCTGTTGCGGAACCGGAACCGGCGGATGATGTCCCGCAGCGAGCAGGAGACCAGGAAATACTGCTGCTTGAGCCGCAGCTCCCGGCCAGCCTCGGTGCTGTCGCTGGGGTACAGCACCTTGGTCAGGTTCTCCGAGCGCATCTGCGCCGCCACGGCCTCCGCGTAGCGGCCGGCGTTGAACAGGCCCAGGTCAAACGACTCCGAGCCGGCCCGGGCGCGCCACAGGCGCAAGATGTTGACCGTCTCGGTGCCGTAGCCCGGGACCAGCACGTGGCTGGGCTCACCGCGCACCACCTCCCCCGGCACCCAGCGGGCCCGCAGGCCGCCCTGATCATCCTCCACCGCCTCGGTGTGGCCGTAGAACCCGATCACCTGCAGGTCGTCGGGAGCGGGGAACTCCCATGGATTGCCGTAGAAGGCCCAGTCATCAGGAAGCTCGACCTGCTGGCCATCGGCGAAGGCCTGCTTGAAGATCCCGAACTCATACCGGATGCCATAGCCCACCGCCGGCATGTCCAAGGTGGCCAGGGAGTCAAGCAGGCAGGCAGCCAGCCGGCCCAGGCCCCCGTTCCCCAGCCCGGGCTCAGCGTCGAGATCCTCCAGTTCCCCGGCAGAGTACCCATATGCGGCCACGGCCCGGCGGGCGACGTCGGCGGTGCCGGTATACAGCGCGTTCTGGCGCAGCTGGCGGCCCAGCATGTACTCGGCCGACAGGTAATACACGAACTTCGGGTTGGCATCATGGTTCGCCCGGGCCGTCATCGCCCGCCGGTCAGCCAGCCGGTCCCGGACGGTGACGGCCAGCGTCCAGTAGGCGTCCTGGGCACTCGCCGACTCCGCCGTCGTGCCCCGCTGGTAACACAGGTTGTCAGCGAGGTCCCGCTCGAACTCGGACAGCGTGTTACCTACCCACCGGGTCCACCGGGCCTGCGGTTCGGGTCTCATGGTCATGAGCCGAATCTACGCCGTTAGGCGGCCTAAATACATCCGCTTGGCCCGGTCTACGAGACGGCTCGCTACCGCGCATCAACCTCGGTTCTGGTCGCCGCCCGGCGGGCGGTCGGCAGCCCGAGCTTGTCCCTGATGGCCTCCTGGACCTGGTCCTGGCTGGGCCGGGTGTCCACCGTGATGACGTACTCCTTGCGGCGGAAGATGTCGAGCACGGGATTGGTCTTCTGGTGGTACTCGCGGAGCCGGACGGCGAGCGCCTCCTCGGTGTCATCCTCGCGCCTGACCAGTTCGCCGCCGCAGGCGTCGCACCTTCCTTCGCTGGACGGGCTGTTGTCGATCAGGCTGTAGTCCATCCCGCAGCCCGCGCACAGCCGCCGGGCGAGCACCCGGCGGGCCACCTCGCTGTCGGGCAGGTCGAGGTGGATCACCCCGTCCAGGTCGTAGCTCTCCAGGAAGAACTCCGCCTGGCGCTCGTTGCGCGGGAAGCCGTCGATGATGAAGCCGTAGTTCCAGTCGTGCTCGCCGAGCCGTTGTTTGACCACGTTCTCGACGAGGTCATCACCGACCAGCAACCCCGCCGCCATCGTGCGCCTGACCTGCGCGCCGATCTTGGTGTGGTGCTGCACGTTCCACCGGAAGATGTCGCCCACCGCGATGTGCTCGAGGTCGAAGTCCCTGGCGAGCCGTTTCGCGTGAGTTCCCTTGCCGCTGCCCTGAATACCCATGACGACGTATTTCCGCATGAAGCCACCTTCGCATTAAATCGAGCCCTGAACATCCGGCGCACTAGCCGGGCTGGTGTTTCGCGCGCCGCGCCGCGTTCAGCCGCGGAACCGCGTCCCGGCCGTGGCGTACTCGGCCAGCAGGGGCACCGGGGTGAACGCCGGGTCGCCGGTCGCGGCGTGCATCGCCTCCAGGACGGTGACGACGCGCGCCGGGCCGGCGTCGTCGAGCATCTGAAGGGGCCCGCGGGGGTAACCGCAGCCGAGCATCATCGCCGTGTCGATGTCGGCTGGACTGGCATAACCGTCCTGGAACATCCGGACCGCGTCGTTGTACTGCGTGTAGGCGAGTGCCTCGGTGAGGAATCCGGGCCGGTCCCGCGAAATGACCGCGCTCAGGCCGAGCCTGGCCGCCAGGGCGCGCGCCTTAGCCGCCGTGCCCGGCGCGGTCACGTCCGGCAGCACCAGTTCGGTGAGCCCCGGCTTGCCGTCACCTGTGCCGGTGAAGTGAATGCCGACCACATCGGCCGGGTGGCCGACGGCCAGGGCCGCGTCCAGGACCCGGTGTTTCGGGTCGCCCGGCACGATGACCAGGCCGGTCTCGGCTGATGGCGTCGGTACGACGCTGATGCCGGCCGCAGCGATCTGGCTGGCCAGCTCGTCCAGCAGTCCGCCGGAGTCCCTGATCAGCGCAACCTCGCCGGGAACAGGCGCAGACGCCAGATTGTCATCCTCGGCGGTAGCCGCGGGGGTGCTGTGCCGGTAGTCATAGAACCCGCGTCCGCTCTTACGGCCGAATAGCTTGGCCTCGCAGAGCTTGCGGAGCAACGACGCGGGCGCGTAACGGGTGCCGCCGAACGCGTCCTGAAGTACCCCAAGGACCGCCAGGGACGTGTCCAGACCGACCAGGTCGAGCAGGGTCAGCGGCCCCATCGGCAGGCCGAGCCCGACGGTGGCCGCCTTATCGATATCCTCGCGGGTGGCCTGCGCGGTTTCCAGCAGCCGCACCGCGTGATTGAGATAGGGCACCAGCAGCGCATTGACGATGAACCCGGCCCGGTCGCTGACCTGGACGGGACTCTTGCCCAGGTCACGGGACAGCAGGGTCAGCGTCTCGGCGGTCTCAGGCGAGGTGAGCACGGTGGAAATCACTTCGACCAGCTTCATGACCGGAGCGGGATTGAAGAAATGCAGCCCCGCTACCCGGGCGGGATACCTCGTGCCGCCCGCGATTTCCGTGATCGACAGCGAGGAGGTATTGGTGCCCAGGATCGCATCGGCCCGGCATGCTTCGTCCAGCTGGTCGAATAGGGTCCGCTTGAGTTCCATCCGTTCTGGTATGGCCTCGATCACCAGGTCGGCGCCGGCCACTCCGGCCGCGATGTCGTCCGTGGGCCGGATCCGGGCGAGTATCTCCGCACGGGCGGAATCGGTGAGCTTGCCCCGGGTGACCGCCCTGTCCAGGGAGGCGTGCAGCTTGGCCATGCCCTGATCCAGGAAAGTCTGGTTGATCTCGATCGCGACGACCCGGCGGCCGCTGCGGGCGACTAGCTCGGCGATGCCCGAGCCCATGAGGCCGAGCCCGATCACTGCGACCTCGCGGATATCGGCTGGCTGGATCACGTTACTGGTCATGTTGTCGGGCCTTTTCCTCTCGCAGATACGTGGGCTGTCGCGGTCCGGTCGAAAACTTGCCGTCAGCACACACGACGCGGTGCGCGCAAGGCGAGGGTCTTCGGTCCTATCCCGGCCGGGACCAAAGACTGTGCCCTTGAGCGGGCGGGGTGGTGCACGCTCAGAGGGCGCGGCCCGACTGCCTGTTCGGGGGGGACGCTGAAGGTCGTGCGCCTCACGTGAACATATCTCGGGAGGACACGGCCAGGGAAGGGGACGTAGCGGTCCATGGAGACATCAGCACTACTGGCCAGCGCCGAGGACCGGGTGGTCGAAGAAGCGGTTGCCGCGCTCGACCGACGCGATCATCAGGCGCGCCACCATGCATCCGGCCCTGAACAGCGCCGTAGCGACCTGCGGCAGCTGTTCGGGCTCGTCCTGCGGTGCGTGAACGAGGGCCGCATCGAGCCGATCATCGCGCCGTCTGAGCAGATCGCGGCGGACCGCTTCGTCGCCGGCGTCGACATTGCCGAGGTCCAGGGAGCATTCAACGTCCTGCAGGAGGCGCTCTGGCGCCAGCTGGCCGGCGCCCTCGCCGGCGACCAGCAGATCGAGGCGCTCGGGCTCGTGAACGCCATTGTCGGGGCGGGAAAGGACGCACTGGCCCGCACCTACGTGGCCCTGGTCAGCCGGGAAGGCAATCGGCTGGGTGAGCAGCCCGCGCCGCCGGGGGGAGATGGTAAAGCAGGCAGCGGCGGTATGCTAGCCGGGACGGATGGCCTCGCGGGCGCCCCCGTCCGGACGGGGGTGCACGGGCGAGTTGGCGTCATCACCCTGGACGATCAGCGTCACCGCAACGCTATCGGTGCCCAGCTGGCCAACGGCGTGGTCGCCGCGCTCGAGAGCCTGCGAGGCCAGCACGTGCGGGTTGTGGTGCTCCGCGCCGCGGCGGGAATGGACGTGTGGTCCGCCGGCCATAACATCAACGAACTTCCCCGGGGCCGACGCGACCCACTAGGCTACAACGACTCTCTCGAGGGAATGCTCCGCGCCGTCCGCACCTTCCCGATGCCAGTTGTCGCCATGGTGCACGGCACGGTGTGGGGCGGAGCGCTGGACCTGGTGCTCAGCTGTGACCTGATCACCGCCGACGAGACGGCGTCGTTCGCCATCACCGCGGCAAATCTGGGGCTGCCTTACAACACCACCGGGCTGCTCCACTTCCTCGGGCGACTGCCCATAAATCTCATCAAGGAGATGTTCTTCACCGCCGCGCCCCTCGACGCCAAGAAGGCCAGGGAATGCCTGCTTGTCAACTACTTGGTGGGGTCGGCCGAACTCGAGGCGTTCACCCTGGAGCTGGCCGCGATAATGGCGGCGAAGTCGCCCATGGCGATCGCGGTCATAAAGGAGCAACTTCGTGTCCTTACGGACTACCAGCCCATCGCGGCGCAGGTGTACGAACGCATCCAGGGGCTGCGCCGGGAGGCTTACGACAGCAGCGACTATCTCGAGGGTCTCGACGCCTTCACCGAGAAACGCCCGCCGATCTTCCGGGGCGCCTGAGACGTTTTCGGGACCGGCAGCACGGCCTCGATCCCTCGGGCCATTGGGACGTTGGTCCCGCGACGCGGTGTCCATCGGCGCTATCCGCACGGCGGCCGGCCGACGAGGCTACTGAAGCAAAGCACCCGCCATGAGGAGGAAGCAAATGACGACCAGGGTAGGAATCAACGGCTTCGGCCGGATCGGGCGCGCGTTCACCCGGATGGCGGTGGAACGCACCGACTTGCAGGTGGTGGCGGTCAACGACATCACCGACGCCGGGACGCTGGCACACCTGCTGGCCTTCGACTCCACCTTCGGCCGACTCGGCCGCACGGTAGAGCATACCGAGGATTCGCTGATCATCGACGGCACCCCGATCGCGGTGCTGGCCGAGCGGGATCCCGCGAAGATCGACTGGAGCAAGTTCGGCGCCGACGTGGTGATCGAGTCGACCGGGAAGTTCCGCAGCCGGGACGGCGCGGCCCTGCACCTGAAGGGCGGCGCGCGCAAGGTGCTGATCTCGGCCCCGGGCAAGGGCGCCGACCTCACCGTCGTGCTGGGAGTCAACAGCGAGGCCTACGACCCGCAGCGGCACGACGTGATCTCGAACGCGTCCTGCACGACCAACTGCGTGGCCCCGATGGCCAAGGTGCTGAACGACGCGTTCGGCTTGGTGCAGGGGTACATGACCACGATTCACGCCTACACCGGTGATCAGATGCTGCTCGACGGACCGCACAAGGACCTGCGCCGGGCCCGGTCCGCGGCGTGCAGCATCGTGCCGACCACGACCGGCGCGGCCAGCGCGACCGGCGAAGTCATCCCGGCGCTGGCCGGCAAGCTGGACGGAGTTTCGCTCCGGGTTCCGGTCGAGGATGGCTCGCTCACCGACCTCGCGGCGGTGCTCAGCCGGAAAGTCACCGCCGCCGAGGTGAACGAGGCGTTCGCCGCGGCCGCGGCTGGCCCGCTGGCCGGGTTCCTGCGGTACAGCACCGATCCACTCGTCTCCCGGGACATCATCGGCGATCCCGCGTCCTGCGTGTTCGACTCGCAGCTGACCCAGGCGTCCGGGACGCTGGTGAAGGTGTTCGGCTGGTACGACAACGAATGGGGTTACACGTGCCGGCTCGCCGACCTGGCCGCGCTCGTCGGCGGCCAGCTGTAAGTGCTGTTCGTCGGTCTAGCGGATGTCACGAGCGGGCCGCCCCTTCCCGGGGCGGCCCGCTCGTTGCGGGTTCGCTTATCAGCGGGTCTCGATGCGGCGGCCGGTGACCTTGGCCGGAACGATGCGGATGTAGACCTCGCGGGTACCCCCGGCCCACGGCCAGACCACGGCCTCCTCGCGCATCCGCCACAGCTCGGCGGGATGGGTAACCCGGTGCGCCGACCCGCGCACTAGCACGCTCCAGCCCTGGCAGAGCGCCTCGTCGAGGTGATCGACCTCCAGCGCCACCTGCTCGTCGGCGTGTCCCTCGATCACGGTGCCCTCGCTGGTCCTGATCACGATGGTGTCCGCCAGCACGGCGAAGTTGACCGGATACGCCACCGGACCCGCGGCCGTGCTGAAGGCGATCCGGCCGATACCGCCCGGTGCGATCAGCCGACGGCATTCGGCCGGCGTGAGCTTCTCCAGCAGCGGCTTCCCGGCCGGGCGCCCGCGCCCGGGCGGCTCCTCCCCGCCCGCGCCGAGCAGCGCGGCCGGCGTGGTCCGCAGCGCGGCGGCGAGCCGGCGCAGCGCGGTCGCGGTCGGCCGGGCCGGATACCGCTCCAGGTACTCCAGGTAACGCAGGCTCATCCCGGCGCGGGCGGCCACCTGCGCGGCGGAGAGCCGCAGCTCCGCCCGGCGCCGCGCCAACCTCTTGCTCAGGTCACCTGGGTCAGGCGGCGATGGCCAGGAGGGTTCGGCGTCCTTGTGCGGGCCCTTTCCCGCGCTCGTTTCCGGGCTCATGGTTCCCGGCCCGGAAATGTACTTAACGGTCATCAGGGTCACGGCGTCGCGGGCCCGGCCGGAGCCTGGCCGCCAGCACCGCTCCACCTCCTCGGCTCTCTCGACGGTCGTGTGCGAGGCTGAGAGCCCCCCACATCGACCAGCCTGGGCAGGCCGGAGGCTGGTGGCGAGTGGCCTTGGGCACGTCCGTCCGGGACGTTCGTCCGCCGCCGGGCTGCTGTTTCCGCCGGGGAAGCTGTTGCCGACGGGGAAGCTGTTGCTGCTGAATTCCGGTCACGGGCGATGGTCCCACCGAGGGGTGACCTTCAGCACTGGGCGCACGGCCGCGGCGGCGCCAGGCTGAGGCTGACTTAGGTGGTGGTGGCCATGACCGAAGCGACGGCGGCCGCACCTGCCGTTCATCCTTTCCTGCACGGCATGTCCGGTGACCAGCTCGCTGTGCTCGCCCAGGCCGCCCGCGACGTGAGGTTCCCGTCCCGGCACCGGCAGGCCACCAGGATCAGGCTGATCTCCGTGTCCGCCCAGTCGGCGGACGTGCGCCAACTCCGATTAGGTGAGGAGGCTCCGAATGGTAATGAGGCCGATCGTCGTGGGCGTGGACGGCTCGGAAGAGTCCATGCAGGCCGCGGAGTGGGCGGCCATGGAAGCGAGGCGGCATTCTTCGCCGCTGCGGATCGTGTCAGCGCCGACCGTGGTGCCGCGGATCCGCGCCTATAACGCCGCCGAGGAGACGGCGGCCGCCGCGCTGCGCGGGATATCCGCGCGGGCGCTGAAGGCGGCCGTAGCCCGGTCCGAAGAAGTGGCTCCCTGCCTGCGCGTCACGACCGGCCTGCTGTCCGGACCGCCGGCCGTGGCGGTCGCGGAAAGCGGCTCGGACGCCGCCATGCTGGTCGTGGGGGCCCGCGGGACAGGCGGATTCGCGGCCATGTTCCTCGGCTCGGTGAGCAGATATGCCGCCACCCGCGCGCTGTGTCCGGTGGTGGTGGTCCGGCGGGAGACGATGGCCGTCCACCGGGAGATCGCCGTCGGCATCCGTGACCCGCAGGACGCCACCGAGGCGCTGGCGTTCGCGTTCGAGGAAGCGGCGGCGCGTGGTGCCGACCTCGTCGCCGTGCACGCCTGGTTCTCGTTGCCCTCCGCGCTGTGGATCTCAGCCGAGGTCACGCGTAACCTGACCGCGACCCTGGACGAGTGGCAGGACAAGTACCCCAAGGTGCGGGTCCGGCCGGACGTTATCCGCGGTCATCCGGGCCGGGTCCTGACCAGCTACTCCGCTCGCGCCAACCTGGTCGTGCTCGGCAGGCACGGTCCAGCCAGGCCGGCCGGCGCCGGCAGTGCTGGCCCCGGCATCGGCTCGACTCTGCACGCGGTGCTCAATCACGCGCACGGTCCCGTGGCCATCGTGCCCGCACGGGACCGACGCCCGGCCGCGGATTCGGACGCTAGAAAGAGCCCTGACGCCGGGCAAATTGGCGGTTAATTCAGCCTGCGAACGCGCGGCTCGAGTGGACATAGCGACCGAACGGCAGGAGGATTACAGGCGACGGGCACCCCGCCGCCCTTACTCTCCGGAGGAAAGCCCGCCCGGTACTGTCGCGGCGGTGCCATCGAGGTATCAGAGATGGAGCCTGACCCTGGGTCACCGAGCCTGAATGAGCCGCGGCCAGATTCGGGTGGTTCGCCGTTCCGCAGGCCGGGGCTCATCGTCCGGGCGGGCCCGTTCGCACTCGTCGCGGTCGCAGCCGCAGCGAGCCTGGCGCTCCCGCCCGGCACGCATGCGTGGACTGAGCTCACCGTCAGCCTGCTCCTCCTGGCCGCGGTGCTGCTGGCCTTCCTGCTGCCCTGGGACCGGCTGCCCGGCTGGATGCCGGTGCTGGTGCCACTGGTCTACACCGGATCGGCGCTGGCCCTGACCCTGGCCGCGGGCACCATCTCCGGGGTGGGCATCGTGGTGCTGATCCCGCTCATCTGGACCGCCCTGTTCCATCGCCGTTGGGAATCTGCGTGCGTCGTGGTCGCGATCGTGGCCGCGGAAATCGTCGTCTCGGTGGTCCAGTCGGCGTCCGACGCCGTGATCGTCCGTCGTGTGCTGCTGTGGGCCGCGCTCGGCGTGTTGCTCGCGGTGGCCACCCACGGCCTGCGAGACCGGATCCAGCAGTCGCAGGACGCGAACGTGCGGCTGCAGGAACGCCTCGGCGAGCTCATGGTCGTCGAGGACAGGGACCGCCTCGCCGCCGATCTGCAGGGCAGCGTCGTGAAGCGGATTTTCGCGGCCGGCCTGAAGCTCCAGGGGGTGCTGTCCCAGACGACGCAGCCGGAAGTGCGGCGGCGGGTGGAATCATCGGTGACCGATCTCGATGACGCCATCCGCCTGCTCCGGCATGCGATCTTCGGCCTCGAGCACCGGCTGGATCGCCTCAGCCTGCGGCAACAGGTGCTGGGGCTGTGCGCCGACGTGTCACCGGTACCCGAGATCACCTTCGCCGGGCCAGTGGATGAGGCCCTGCTCCCGGCGGCCGAGGAGCAACTGGCCGACCTGCTGCGCAGCGCCCTCGGCTTGATCGCACCGCAGGCCACGGAGACATTCCTGCGGGTCGAGGCCGACCAGGACCTGAGAGTCGTCGTGATCGGAACCAGCCCGGAGCCACGGCCTGCGGGCGCCAACGGCGTGCGCCTGGATTTCTCCCCGCTGGTCGACCGGGCCGGACGGGTCGGCCTCGAGATCGAAATCGAGCCGGTAGCCGGCGGGACCCAGCTCGCCTGGAGCTCTCCGCTGCGGCCAAGCCCGTTACGGCCGGCGGTCCCGAGCTGACGCGGCCGGCGGAGTCCGATGGACGAAGGTCCCCCGCCTGGACGGCAAACGGCCCTGGCCGGCGTACAGGCGCCAAGATCAGCTTGGTCTTAGCAGCTCATTGACACCTGATCCGGGCGTCCCGCCAGCTCAAGGAGACCTGTCATGAAGACGATTGATGACCTGGCCGTCGCGGGTAAGCGCGTCCTGGTGCGCGCCGACCTCAACGTGCCGCTCAAGGACGGCCACGTGACAGACGATGGCCGCATCCTGGCTAGCCTGCCCACACTGAAGGCACTGACGAGCCGCGGCGCCAAGGTGATCGTCTGCGCGCACCTCGGCCGCCCCAAGGGCAAGCCGGACCTGAGGTACTCGCTGGCGCCGGTCGCGGTCCGCCTCGGCCAGCTGCTCGGCTGCCGGGTGGAGATCGCCGCCGACACCGTCGGGCCGTCGGCGCACGCCCTGATCGAGGCGCTGCGCCCCGGCGACGTGATCATGCTGGAGAACCTGAGGTTCAACGCGGGTGAGACCAGCACCGACGACATGGACCGGGGCTTGTTCGCAGACCGGCTCGCCGGGCCGGCCGACCTGTACGTGTCGGACGGCTTCGGCGTCCTGCACCGCAAGCACGCCAGCGTGTACGACGTGCCGCGGCGCACGCCCGGCGCGGCCGGCTACCTGGTCCAGGCCGAGGTCGCTGCGCTAATCCGGCTCACCAGGGACATCCGCAGGCCGTACGTCGTGGTGCTGGGCGGAGCCAAGGTCACGGACAAGTTCAGCGCGATCGCCAGCCTGATCAACGCGGCGGACCAGATCCTCGTCGGCGGGGCGATGGCCTTCCCGTTCCTGGCCGCCCGGGGCTACAAGATCGGCACCTCGCTGTTGGACGAGAACCAGGTCGACGTGGCCGCCACGTACCTGGCGCAGGCGAAGCAGGCGGGTACCGAGATCGTGCTCCCGTCCGATGTCATCGCCTCCGCCGAGCCCACCGCGGACGCGCCCCACCACATCGTGGCCTACGACGCGATCCCGGAGAACGAGGCCGGCCTGGACATCGGCCCGGAGACGGCTGCCGAGTTCGCCGCCCGGATCGGCTCGGCCGGAACGGTGTTCTGGAACGGGCCGATGGGCATGTTCGAGCTGACCCCCTACGCCGGCGGGACCAAGGCGGTCGCCCGGGCGCTGGCCGACAGCGCCGGGTTCACCGTTATCGGCGGCGGTGACACCGATGCGGCCATCCGCGCGCTCGGCTTCCCCGACGAGCGGTTCGGCTACGTGTCCACCGGCGGTGGCGCGAGCCTGGAATTCATCGAGGGCAAGACGCTGCCCGGGCTAGCCGCGCTGGAAGAGCAGTGATCGGACCATGACCTACCGCTTGATCGTGCTGCGGCATGCGCAGAGCGAGTGGAACGCGGCCGGAGTGTTCACCGGCTGGGCCAACGCTCACCTGACCGCTCGCGGCGAGGACGAAGCGGCCCGCGCCGGAACGCTGCTGGCCGAGAACGGCGTGCTGCCCGCTTTCGTGCACACCTCGCTGCAGCGGCGCACGATCCGGACCGCCGAGCTGGCCTTGGCGGCCGCAGACCTGGACTGGATCGGCGTCCGCCGGTCGTGGCGGCTCAACGGGCGGCACTACGGGGCGCTGCAGGGCCGGACCAAGGCCGATGTGCGGCGGGAGTACGGCGAGCAGCAGTTCACGGCCTGGCGGCGCTCGTATGAGGTTGCGCCGCCACCGATGGGCGAGGCGGACGCGCAGGCGCTGTACCGCGACCCCCGGTACGCGGCCCTGCCGCCCGAGATCCGCCCGCGCGCCGAATCCCTGGCCGACGTCACGGCCCGGCTGCTGCCCTACTGGTACGACGCGATCGTGCCGGACCTGCGGACGGGCGGCTGCGTGCTGGTCGTCTCGCACGGCAACACCTTGCGAGCCCTGATCAAGCACCTGGACTCGATCCCGGACGAGGCGATCGCGCAGGTGGATATCCCGACCGGCATCCCGCGGGTCTACGAGCTCGGGCCGGACCTGCACCCGGACGCCCTGGGCGGTCAGTACCTCGACCCGGACGCGGCGCGCGCCGCCATCGAGGCCATCAACAACCAGGGCCGGGAGACCCAGCCGGCCGCCCGGCCGGCCCGGAACGGGAGCAGGAGGCCCACATGAACAGCGGACCAGACCAGGACCGCCCACGCATCGTGGTCGGGGTGGACGGCTTCGAGTCGTCCAAAGCCGCCCTGCGATGGGCGATACACCAGGCGAAGCTGACCGGGGCGGTGGTGGAGGCGGTGACGGCCTGGCACGTCCCGGCCGGCACCGGCGTGGTCCCGATCGCTGATATGCCCGATTACCGCGAGGACGCGCAGAGCGTGCTGGGCGAGGCGATCGCCGAGATGTGCACGACTGACACCGAGGTCGAGGTCTGCCCGCGGGTACTGGTCGGACGAGCCGCGCAGGTGCTGGTAGAGGAGGCCGAAGGGGCCGAGCTGCTTGTGCTCGGCAGCCGGGGGCACGGCGGGCTGGCCGAGGCGCTGCTGGGATCGGTCGGGCAGTTCTGCGTGCATCACGCGCCGTGCCCGGTGGTCATCATGCGCGGCAAGCAGTAATGACGGCGGCGATAAACTCCGAAACTCCGCGGGCTAGGGTGCGAGCTCGGCCAGGCCGTGCTGAATTCCCTGGACCAGGACGTCCACGTCAGGCATGGAGTCGTAGTCGCCGGTGACGCCGAAGGAGACGGCGTCGAGGTAGGAAAGGATCGCGATCGAGATCCGGACCGCGTTGCCGATCGGCACGTACGGGTGCAGGGCCGTCATGCGCCGGCCGAGGACATACAACGGGATGCGCGGGCCAGGGACGTTGGTGGTCACGGTCTGGACGAGCGGCTGCGGCATCCGGTAATGACAGCAAGGTTGAAGCTCATGGCCTTCCCGTTCCGAAATTCTGAGCCGCCCGTTTCTCGCATTCTCTGACATGGCGCCCCGTGCGGCTACGGCCGTTCAACCCGGGTGGGTAGGACCTTGGCCTCACTTCAAGACAGCAGGGGCCGGAGCCATAGATGGCCACGATCCGGAGTAATTTGGTTGCCGGGAGGTATGGAGATGCACGAGATTGCAGTATGCGAGGCGATCGCTGGCACCGTCCGCCAGCGGGCAGCGGGCCGTGCTCCTGCGCGGGTCCGGGTCCGGGTCGGCTATCTGCGCCAGGTGGTACCGGATTCCCTGGTGTTCAGCTGGGAGATGGTGACCGCCGGCACCGACTTGGAGGGCTGCATCCTGGACGTCGACTACATCCCGGCCGTCGTGGCCTGCGCAGCCTGCGGCGCGCGGACCACCCTTGAGTTTCCGGTCTTGATGTGCGGCTCCTGCGACGGCGCCGACGTCACGTTGGTCACAGGTGATGAGTTCGATCTGGCGTCGTTCGACGTGGCGGTGGCCTGAGATGGGCCGGGTCCACGTCCACGCCGACGGGACCATCCACGCAGAAGATCACGACCATGGCCACGGTCCCGAGGATGACGGCGGACCTCGCGATGTCGGAGACCACAGCGGCTACACCGCCACCGGCACGGCACGAATGGAGGTGCTGGAGCGCATCCTGTCCGAGAACGACCGCGTGGCCGCGGCCAACCGGCGAGACTTCACCGGCGCCGGCGTGATCAGCGTCAATCTCATGTCGTCCCCCGGCGCGGGGAAGACCACCCTGCTAAAGCGCACGCTGGCCGAGATCGGCGGAACCCGGCGGGTAGGCATCCTGGAAGGCGACATCGCCACGAGCATCGACGCCGACGAGCTGGCGGGGTCGGGGGCGGCCGCGGTGTCGCTGGTCAACACCAGCGCCGGTTTCGGCGGCGAGTGCCATCTGGATGCGGTCATGGTCCGCTCCGGCCTGGGCCGGCTGCCTCTGGACCGGCTCGACCTGCTCATTATCGAGAACGTCGGGAACCTCGTGTGCCCGGCCGAGTTCGACGTCGGCGCCCACGCGAGGGCGATGGTCTACGCCATTACCGAAGGCGAGGAGAAGCCCCTCAAGTACCCGGTGATGTTCCGGGCCGTCGATGCCGTGGTGGTCAACAAGATCGACCTGCTGCCGTACCTGGACTTCGATCTGGATCGCTTCCTGGCTAACCTCCGGGCGGTAAACCCGGCAGCGACAGTTATTCAGGTCAGCGCCCGCACCGGCGCCGGCACCGGCGAATGGTGCCGCTGGCTGCTAGGCCAGGAACTGGCACAGCCGTCGCACTGACCGCCCACGCAGCTCATCAGTGGCGCCGCATCGATCGCGGCCAGCACTGCGCGGGCGGCATGCGGGAGGGCGCACCGGACGGCCGCGGACAGTCCCACGCCCGGCTCGAGGCTTGCGGCCCCGACGCTGACCAGGAGCGCAACGGGGCAGCCGCCGTAAAGGCAGCGAGCCAGGGCAAGCACATCGGCAGCGCCGAGCTGATGGGAGAACGCGCCAGCGGCGCTGCCGGCCTGCGCTGCGCTGGCCGGCGGATCGGCCGGCGGATCGGCCGGAGGCCAGCCGCCGGCGAAAAGGGGCCGCACGGACAGCGAGCCGGCCGGCTCGCCCGCGGCCGCGTCGATGAAGACAACCAGTCGCGAGCGGCTCGCGTCCAGAGCCAGCTCGGGCAGCAACTGATGAGCCAGCACCGTGTTGGCTCCGGTGTCAGCCAGTTCCGTCCGCAGCATCAGCGCCAGCTCCTGGCCGACGCCGTCGTCGCCGCGCAGCGGGTTGCCGTACCCGACGACAAGCACGCCATCGCGCCGCCGGTCGTGACCGGCGGCGCCCGGCCCGGCGGTCTGCGCCCGGCTGGTCAGCGCTGCACCTTACGGACGAGCGAGCCGTCAGCCGCCCGGATCTCGACCTGCATCGGCATCTGGCCGATGGCGTGCGTGGAGCAGCTCAGGCACGGGTCAAAGCACCGGATCACCGCTTCGACCCGGTTGAGCATGCCCGGTTCGACCTGGTCGCCGTGCACGTAGTGGCGGGCTACCTGCGCCAGGCCATGGTTCATCGCCAGGTTGTTGTGACCGGTCGCAATGACGAGGTTCGCCCATTGCATCAGGCCGTCGTCGTCGACCCGGTAATGGTGGATCAGCATCCCCCTGGGCGCCTCTGAGACCCCGACCCCCTCGTTGCGGTTGATCTGCGCCCGGGCCCGTACGTGCTGATCCAGAATGTCGGGGCGGTAGAGGATCTGCTCGATCATGTCGATGCAGTGCAGTATCTCGATCAGCCTGGCCTGGTGGAAATGGAACGAGCTGGACGGATAGCGGCCCAGCCGCTGGCGGTACTCGGTGAGCTCGGCGTCGGCAGCCGACGTTCCGAGCCGCTCGACCACGTTGAGCCGGGCCAGCGGTCCCACCCGGTAGAGCCCCTCAGGGTAGCCGAGCGGCTTGAAGTATGGCGACTTCAGGTACGACCAGGGCTCGACCGCCTCACCGAGGTATTCCCAGTACGGGCGGGGGTCCACCTCGTTGGCGAGCATCCAGCCTTTGCTGTCCACGACCCGCAGCAGCCCGTCTGAGTACGCGGCGTTGCCGGTATGGTGCACTAGCCCCATATAGGCCGTCGGGAAGTTGGCGAAGTGCGCCGCTTCGTCAGCCCAGCTGGCTAGGTTGGCCTTGTACCAGCCGAGCGTGCGCACCGCGCACGCCCGGGCGGCCGGCACATCGGCCAGGATGGCATCGCGCTGAGAGGCTTCCAGCGGCCGGCTGACGCCGCCCGGCACGATCCAGGCCGGATGGATGCGCTTCCCGCCGAGACGCTCGATGATCTGCTGGCCGAAGCGGCGCAGCGCGATCCCGTCACGGGCCAGCTCGGGAGCGGCCTGGGCCATGCCCACCAGGTTGCGCCGGGCAGGGTCGGAGTCGAAGCCGAACAGCAGGTCGGGGGCCGACAGGTAGAAGAAGTTGAGGGCGTGGGACTGGACGATCTGGGCCAGGTTCATCACTCGGCGCAGCAGCGAAGCGACCGGGGGCACGGTCACCCCGAGGATCTCGTCGCAGGCCTTGGCCGATGAGATCAGGTGGCTGACCGGGCAGATCCCGCAGATCCTGGCCATCAGCGAGGGCATCTCGTAGAGCGGCCGGCCCTGGCAGATGCGCTCGAAGCCGCGGAACTGGGTCACTTGGAAGCGAGCGTCGGTGACGTCGCCGGATTCGTCGAGCTGGATGGTGATCTTGGCGTGCCCCTCGATCCTGGTGACCGGCTCGATGACAATCTCAGGCATGGCGTGTATTCCTCATCCGAACGAAGTGGACCCGGCGGCGTCCGGTGCCTCACCGGAGAGCAGCTTGTCGATCGCGGCGAAGATCCGGTCAGCCGACGGCGGGCAGCCCGGCATGAACACGTCGACCTTGACGACCGCATGGACGGGCCGGCTCTCCGCGAGCAGCGCCGGCAGCCCGAGCGTCGGGATCTGCTGGTTGAGCGTGGCGTTCTCCAGGTAGGCACGGTCCAGGATGGGCTGCGGCCCGTACGGGTTGCGCATCCCAGGGACATTCGAGGTGACGGCACAGTCCCCCAGGGAAACCAGGATCCGGGTATTGCGCCGCACCTCTAGGATCCGGCGCAGGTCGTCCTCGGAACTCACCGCTCCCTCGACCAGCGTGACGTCGACGTCGGCGGGAAACTCCTTGACGTCCACCAGCGGGCCGAAGACGATGTCAGCCCGCTCGGCGACCTCGAGCAGCCGTTCGTCCATGTCCAGGAACGACATATGGCAACCCGAGCAGCCGTCCAGCCAGATGGTCGCCAGGCGGGGCCTGCTCACCGCTGGTGTCCTTGCCGGGTGACCAGGTAAGGAAGGTAAGGCAGGCGGCGCTTGGCTTCAGCCACCGATCTGCCTTTCTCGAATAGGGCTCCGGTCGGGCAGACCTGGACGCACTTGCCGCAGCCGGTGCACGTGGTGGACTCGCCCCAGGGGACACCCTGGTCGGTAATCAGCCGGGCCTCGGTGCCCCTGCCCATGATGTCCCAGGTGTGGGCCCCCTCGATCTCGGCGCACACCCGGACGCAGCGGGTGCAAAGAATGCAGCGGTTATGGTCCATCACGAACCGCTCATGGGTCGCGTCGACGTTCGCCACCGGGTGGAGTGACGGCAGCTCGAAGTGGGTGAGGCCGAGTTCCCTGGCGAAGTCCTGCAGCTCGCAGTGCTTGTCGGCGACGCAGACCGCGCAGACGTGATTGCGCTCCATGAAGATAAGCTCAATGATCTGCTGCCGGTAGGCCAGGAGCGTCTCGGAGCTGGTCACAACGCTCATGCCCTCCTCGACGGCGGTCACGCAGGCTGGCGCCGGCTTAGCCCGGCCTGCCACCTCGACCACGCACAGCCTGCACGCGCCGACCTCGGACAATCCGTCGAGATGACAGAGCGTGGGGATGGCGATGCCGTTTTCCGCCGCCACCTGCAAAATGCTCTGGCCGGACGGGCCAGCCACGTCCTGCCCGTCGATGACTAGCGTGAGGACGCTCATCGGGCCTCCGATCCCGGCCGGGCCCCGGTAAGGGCCGGTTCCATCCGGCAGGCACCTGCCGGGCAGACGTGGTCGTCGATGTGAGCCAGGTACTCGCCGCGGAAGTACCGCAACGTGGCCGACACCGGGTTGGGGGCACCCTGGCCGAGCCCGCAGAGGCTGGTGTTGCGGACCAGGTTGGCCAGGCGTTCGAGGCGGGCCAGGTCATCGCGAGTGGCGACGCCCCTGGTAATCCGGTCAAGCAAGCCGTACATCTGCACCGTGCCCGCACGGCACGGCAGGCACTTGCCACAGGACTCGTCGCGGCAGAAGTCCATGAAGAACTTGGCCACGTCTACCATGCAGCTCCCCTGGTCCATGACGATCATCCCGCCCGAGCCCATGATCGAGCCGGCCGCCGAGAGCGACTCGTAGTCGACGGGCATGTCGAGCAGGTCTTCGGGGATGCACCCGCCCGAGGGGCCACCGGTCTGCACGGCCTTGAACCTGCCGCCGTCGGGCAGGCCGCCGCCGATGTCGAAGACGATCTGGCGCAGCGTCAGCCCCATCGGGACTTCGATCAGCCCGGTGTTCACCACGCTGCCCGCGAGGGCGAACACCTTCGTGCCCCTGCTCCGCTCGGTGCCGATCGAGCTGTACCAGTCCCGCCCCCTGGAGATGATGGCCGGGATGCTTGCCAGCGTCTCGACGTTGTTGATCAGGGTCGGCCGCCCCCACAGTCCTGACGCAGCAGGATAGGGCGGCCGGGGTCGCGGCGTACCGCGCCTGCCTTCGATCGACGCGATGAGAGCGGTTTCCTCCCCGCAGACGAAGGCCCCGGCGCCGATGCGGACCTCGACATGGAAGTCGAACCTGCTGTCAGCGATGCTCGAACCGAGCAGGCCGGCTCGCTGGGCCTGACGGATGGCCGCCGTGAGCCGCTTGACCGCCAGCGGGTACTCGGCGCGCACGTAGGCGTAACCGCGCGAGGCACCGACGGCATACCCGGCGATCGCCATGCCTTCGAGTACTTGCTGGGGACAGCTCTCCAGGACGCTGCGGTCCATGAACGCCCCTGGGTCACCCTCGTCGGCGTTGCACACGACGAACTTGCCCTCGCCGGACTCGGCCTTGGCTACCGTCGTCCACTTGAGCCCGGTCGGGTAGCCGGCCCCGCCCCTGCCGCGTAGCCCGCTGCCCACCACCTCGGCCACCACCTCGGCCGGACTCATGGTGGTCACCGCCTTCCTGAGCGCCTCGAAGCCGCCCACGGCGACATAGTCCTCGACGCGCTCCGGGTCGAGGCGGCCGCAGTGCTCGAGCACCACCTTGACCTGCTGAGAAAAAAAGGGGTCCGATGCGGTGGACTTACCGCCTTCGCCGCCGCCGCCGAGTACGCCCATGACCGCTGCCAGGGAACGCTCGTCGTCGACCCGGACATGCTCGAAGAGCCGTCCGCTCTCGGGAATATCGACCAGCGGTCCTGCCGCGCAGAGCCCGGGGCAGCCCACCCGTCGGACCGCCACGTCGGGCAGGCCGGCGGCCAGCACCCGTTCTCTTAGTGCGTCAAAGACGAGGTCGGACTGCATCGAGAGGCAGCCTGATCCCAGGCACACGTTGGCCGAGGCCCGCACCGGCCCCGCTGGCAAAAGCGGCTCCCGGCGACGCTGGCGCACCGTCGCCTTGCTGGCGCGGTCAGTGCCGGTGTGGCCGGTGCCGGTGTGGCCAGTGCCGGTGTGGTCAGTCACGGCTGCTCCAAGATGCGGATGAGATCCGCCGGGGTGATCTTGCCGTAGACCTCGCCGTCCACCACCGCCGCCGGTGCCATGGCGCAAGCACCCAGGCAGCGGGCCCGCAGGACCGAGAGGTTCCCGTCGGCCGTGGTGGCTCCCGGGCCGACGCCGAACTCGTCGCTGATGCGCTGCAGCAGCGCGTTGGCCCCGTTGATGTAGCAGGCTGTTCCCAGGCACACGACGCAGGTGTGCGCGCCCTGCGGCTTCAGCATGAAATGGGAGTAAAAAGTGGCCACTCCCATAACCTGGCTCGGCGGCACCCCCAGGGCGTCGCCGACATACGCCAGCGCGTCATCGTCCAGGTAACCGAAGAGCTCCTGGACGGTGTGCAGCACCTCGATGAGGCCGTCCGGCCGAGCCCCGAGCTGGCGGATGCGGACCTCCACCTGCCGCCAGCGGCGATCCTCACTGTGCGTCCCCGCCGCGGCGGCCGGGGGCGCCCCGGCGGCGCGGGACCCATCCTGCGACCTGGGTGCGGCAGTAGACATGACACCGCCTTCTGATTTCATCTAGGGGCTCCCTTGCGGTGGCCGTACCCCCAGCGCGGGCGGTGATACACGGCCCTCATCGTCAGCGCCATCTGCGCCGAGATAGCCGTGGCGGCGCAGGTACCTGAGCAGTTCGTCGGCGCCCTGCCCCGCGGACAGCGGGCCGACAACGGTGGGCGGCGTGCGCTCTACGAGCGCGCCGGTCAGCTCCAGCGTCCGGTGCAACGCGGTGCCGGTCGGACCGGGAAGCTCGCGCGGCCGCGGCCGGTACGGGTGAACGCCGAGCAGCCTGATCCGCCGCGCCGCCGCGGCGGCCGGCGTGGCAGCCGCCGTGATCGCAGCGTCCTGCTTGGCCAGGGTGGCGGGCAGCCCGGCCCGCCGCACGCGCACGCCGACCGCCTCGATGGACACCACGGCGGGCGGCCGGACCATCAGCACCTCGCGTCGGCCGCCGTCGAGGCGCCGGTGCGCCCGCAGGGCATACCCATCCACTGGCTCGAGCCGTACGCATCCCAGGGCCTGCGCCGCGCCCAGCGAGGCCGCCAGGTACGCGGGAAACGACCCGGTGGCCCGGTCGTCCGCCGCGTCGCCGCACAGCACCAGGTCCGGCACCCCGTAGCGGCCACGGACTGCCTCGGCGAGCGCGGCTGCCGATCCCCGCTCGCCGCCGACCAGGCCTACCGGGCGCGGACGCGCCATCCATCTGGCCGGCTCCACTCGCAGCGCCTGCGAGGCGCCGACCGCCAGCGCCTCCCGCAGCATCTCATCCGCCCCGGCCGGGGCAACGCAAGCCGCGACCACGTAGGCATCCCACCGCTCGGCCAGCCGCAGCGCGTGCTCCAGGGCCGCCAACTCCGACGCATTCGGCCCGCGGTCGCGGAGGTTGGCGCGCACCGCCCCGCTGAGCGGATCGACCTCGGTCTCGCGCCAGGACCAGCTGAGAGCCGCCACGATCACCGGCATGGTCCCTCATCCCCTCCGGAACACGACACCGTTGCCGCCGGTGGGGTACGTCCAGGTGATGGCGCCGTCGGAGTTGCACACCTGATAGCAGGTTCCGCATTCGAAGCACTGCTCGTAGTTGAACAGGATGCCGCCATCAGTGGTGGGCACGAACAGGTCGGCCGGGCAGGCGTGCACGCAGTCCTTGGTCGTGCAGGAGCGGCATATCTCGGCATCGACGGTGATGTGCGCCCGCTCCCCGACGCGGAACTCGACGGTCGCCATCCGCTCGTCGAAGGACACCTCGGCGTAACTCACATTCATCTGCTTTGCTCCTCAGCGGAATGCCCGCAGTGCCTGCCAGCCATCTTGGGCCAGGTGCCGCAGCTGGACGTCGTTGCGACGCACCGCCCGGAAGAACTCCCTGGCCATGCCGGGCTTGGGATGCGGGTTGGTGACGGTGAACACCTGCTCCGCGAAATCGCAGGCCAGTCGGGGGTAGTCCCGTTGCATGCGGTCGGCCAGCACGATGTCGGCGGCATGGCGCAGCCGCTTGAGGTCGGCGAGCACGAAACACGACTCCAGCCGCCGCCGGTAGCCGGCCAGCCCGCGCGCCGTGGTGTCGCCGGCCGCGATCGCCTCGGCCGCGGTCTGGCCGGCTGCCAGCCCGGCGCCGATCGCGAAGTTGACGCCCTCTAGCCAGAGCGCGGCCGCCAGCAGCATGGACGCGGCGTCCCCGGCCACCAGCATGCCGTCAATGGCCAGCCGCGGCATGGCCCGGTACCCGCCCTCAGGCACCAGGTGCGCTGAGTACTCCTTCAGCTCCGCACCCCGCAGGTACGGAGCGATCGACGGGTGCGCCTTGAGGCGGGCGACAATCTCCTCGGGGCGGATCTTGGCCTCGGCCAGGCCCTCAAGGCTGACCACAACGCCCACGCTGACCGTGTCCAGGTTGGTGTAGAGGAAGCCGCCGCCGGGGATCCCGCTGGTGCAGCCGACCATCTCGATGTCCAGGCCCTGGTCGCCGACCAGGCCGAACCGCTCCTCGATCACTTCGCGCGGCAGCGCGAGGGTCTCCTTGACGCCCAGGGCGGTATGCGCCGGGCTGGTCCGCGGCAGCAGCCCGGCCTCCTTGGCCAGGAACGAGTTCACGCCATCGCAGGCGATCACGATCCGGGCGCGGATGTCGCCCCCGGGCCGGTCGGTGCGCACCCCGGCGATCCGACCGTTCGCGTCCCGCAGCAGGCCGGTGGCCACCGTGGAGGTGACCAGCCGGGCGCCCGCCGCTACGGCTTTGCCGGCCAGCCAGGAGTCGAAGTCGGCGCGGTAGGTGGTCATGCCGTTGTAGGGCGGGCGGTCCCAGGCACTGGTCCGGTAATCTACGGTCAGCGCCTGGGTCGGCGTCATAAACATGGTCGAGCGCCGGGTCACCCATCGCTGCGCCGGCACTTCGGTCCACCACTGCGGCACGACATCGTCGAGAATCCGTCCGTAGACGACGCCGCCGTAGACGTTCTTCGCGCCGGGGAAGGCCCCGCGCTCGACGAGGACCACATCGCGGCCCGCCCTGGCCAGTTCCAGTGCCGCGGCCGACCCGGCGGGCCCGGCGCCCACGACCACCGCGTCGGCGGTGACCAGTTCAGCCGGCATGGCCTGCTCCCTCCCGCTGGTGGGCCCCTTCCTGCGGCCGGGCCGTTCCCGTAGGCGGGGCCGCCCCCTCGGGCGGGGCGCCTGCGTCGGGCCGGTCAGAAGGCCCGGTCACGCCGAGCCGTTTGGCCAGCTCGCTGAGCACCGCCGGGGCGTCGGCCACGATTCCCAGGTCGGACATGGCCGTCATCGGGCAGGACGGGTCGGTATTCACGCTCACCACATGCTCCGGCGCGCCCAGCCCGCCGACGTGCTGCGCGGCGCCGGAGATGCCGAACGCGATGTACAACTCCGGGGTGACGGACACCCCGGTGGTGCCGATCTGCCGGTCGTAGCCCATCCAGCCAGCGTCGGTCACCACCCGGGTGGCGCCCGCGCTCGCCCCGAGCGCGGCTCCGACATCGGCCAGTAGCCGCATCTCGGCCGCACCGTCCGCGCCGGCCGGGACCAGGCCGGCGCCGCCACCCACGATCCGGCGCGCCTCGGCCAGGTCCACCACCCCAGGCTCGGGCTGCAGCACCTCGACGCTCTCGGCGTCCCAGCTGGTCTCGGAGACCACCAGGGACAGCGTGGCCACCTGCGTTGACTTCGCCGGCTCAAGCGTGCCGCGGCGGCCAGGCCGCAGCGTCACCAGCATCGGCCCGTCCACCCCGACCCGCACCGACAGCCGGTCGTCGAGCCTGGTCAGCTCGACCTCGTCGGGCGTGCACCGGACGGCGCCTGCCAGCAGCATCCGGCCCAGTATCACGGCCAGCCTCGGCGCGAGATCGCGGCCGTCCGGCGACGCAGGCAGCAGGATCATCTTCACGCCCGCCAGCGCCTGCGCCAACGCGGCGGCCAGCGCGGCCGGGGCGACCGTGGGCACCTCGGAAAGCCACACCCGGCTGGCCACCTCCAGTGCGTCAGCCGCCTTGCCGGTCCCGGATCCGACGACCAGCGCCGCGCCGCCTGCCTCGGCCACCGTCTCCTGGGCGCCAGCTGGCAGCTGACCGTCGCGGACCACCACGACGGCCAGGACCGTCACGTCGGCTGGAATGGTCATAGCGCCACCGCCGCTCGGTGTCCTTCGATGACGGCCGCATGCGCCCGGCGCGGTGTCACGCAGTCACCGACGCGATGCACCTCGAACGGCGCGTCCTGCAGCTCCCGCCACAGCTCGTCCTCGGGCGCCTGATGGACCGCACACACCACCCAGTCGCAGTGCCGCTCGGCGGCCTCGCTGGTCGGATGATGCAGCAGGGAGAGCCTCACCCCGCCGGAGCGGCCGTCCAGCCCGTCATCGTCGGCCGCGCCCATCACCACCAGGTCGGTGGCTTGGCGGATTCCCTTGGCGTGCGCTCGCATGTTGAAGGTCTCCATATCCAGGGTGATCCCGAGATCCTGGCCCACGACCATGCCGGCGGTGATGATCTCCACCTGGCAGCCGCGGTCAGCCAGCAGCTCGGCGACGCTGGTGGCCTGGTGGAAGCCGAGGTCATCGACCACGACCACCTGCCCGGCGGGCTCGGCGCGGCCTTCGAGCACGTCGCGGACGTCCACCACCCGCGGTAGCCCGCCAGCCCAGTACGGCGGCTGCGGCCGCGCTCCGGTAGCCAGCACCACGGCGTCGGGTGCCTCACCGAGCAGCCACTGCGCGGTAGCGGCCACGCCGGTTCTTATCTCCGCCCCGCCGCGCTGACACTCGGCCGCCAGGTTGCGCACCACGTCGAGGAATTCGGCGCGAGATGGCACGGACGCGGCCACGGCGACCTGCCCGCCGGTGCGTGGCTGCCGCTCGACCAGCGTGACACGATGGCCGCGCTGGGCCGCCGTGGCGGCCGCCTGCAGGCCGGCCCGCCGCCGACCACGATCACCCGCCGGCCCCGCACGCGCGGCGGCGAGAGGGAGACCGACTCCCGGCCGGTGCGGGGATTCTCGATGCAGCCCAGCCACCGGTTCAGGCCCATCCGGCCGACGCATTCCTGGTTGCAGGACAGGCAGGTGCGGATCTCGGTGGCATGTCCCGACCGGGCCTTGGCCGCGAAGTCGGCGTCGGCGATCTGGCCGCGCACGATGCCCACCAGGTCGCAGTGCCCCTCCGCCAGCGCGCGCTCGGCCTGGACCGGGTCCTTGATCCGGCCCACCCCGATGACCGGCAGGCGGACCGCGCGGCGCATGGCGTTGGAGATGAACAGGGCGTAGCCGGGCGGGATGGTCATCGACGCCTCGATCATGAACAGCGTCGCGGTGGCCACGCCGATCGAGGTGTTGATGTAGTCCACCTGGCCGGTGGCCTCCACCATCTTGGCCACCTCGACCGCCTCGGCCAGCGTGCTCCCGCCCTCGATCAGCTCGTCGCCGCAGATCCGCACGCCCAGCGCATGGTCGGGCCCGATCGCCTCGCGCAC
>CAVWXG010000009.1:0-321835 GCA_963758795.1 uncultured Actinomycetes bacterium | reverse complement strand
GACTGCGCGGCCAGCATGACCCGGCCCATCGAGGTCGCGTAGGCCGGGAACCTCGTCCCGACGCTGATCGTCACCGTCATGATCCGCTTGGTCGGGACGCGGGCGATGTAGATCACGTCGTCCCCGTCCAGTTCGGAGACCGAGGACGACTCGTGCACCTGCTCGACCAGCTGCTCCAGGTGCGGCATCGCCACCTCGGGCAGGGTCAGGCTGGACAGGTACGCGTAGCCGAGTTCCAGGATCTTGGGCCGGAGCGCGAACCTGCTCCCGTCGGTGCGCATGTAGCCGAGCTGCACCAGTGTGCGAAGAAACCGGCGGGCGGCGGCCCGGCTCAGCCCGGTACTCGCGGCCACCTCGCTCAGGGTCAGCTTGGGATGGTCGGAGTCGAAGGCACGGATCACCGACAGACCACGGTCAAGAGACTGGACGAAGTCCCCGTCATGACCCTGTTGCTGGCTGTCAGTCATTGCGGGCCTCCTGGCTCGGTCGAAGACATCATAGACCGCACACCTTGTGTTCGCTTTCTGAACTATCGTTCGTTTTACGTACGTATTGATCTCAAGGAGCGATCATGGCACTCATGGACGAGGCCGTCTGGCGCGGCAAGATCTACTCGGGCGGCTGGGTCGGCGGAGCGGGCGGTGACGCCGCCGTCATCGAGCCCGCCACGGGTCAGGAAATCGGCCGCACCGGGATCGCTGCCCCGCAAGACGTGGCTCATGCGGCCCAGGTCGCGGCCGCGGCGCAGCCAGCCTGGGCCGGGACACCGCATACCGAGCGTTCGGCCATTCTTCGCCGCGCCGCCGACATCTGGCTGGCGAACGCGGCTGACATCGAATGGTGGGGGATCAGGGAGAGCGGCAAGATCCCCCCGGCGATGCAGTTCGAGACGCACGTCGCGACCCAGGAGATCTACGAGGCGGCCACGCTTCCGTCGCGTGCTTACGGCGAGCTGCTGCCGAGTGAGCAGCCCAGGCTCAGCTTCGCCGAACGAGTTCCGGTAGGCGTAACCGGCGTCATCGCGCCGTTCAACTTCCCGCAGATCCTGGCCATCCGCTCGGTCGCGCCGGCGCTGGCCCTCGGTAACGCGGTGATACTCAAGCCCGATCCGCGCACGGCGGTGTGCGGCGGCGTCGCCCTCGCCCGGGCGTTCGAAGAGGCCGGGTTGCCCGATGGCCTGCTGCACGTGCTTCCCGGCGGCGTCGACACCGGCGAGGCGGTCGTCACCGAGCCGCTGGTCCGGCTCGTCTCCTTCACCGGATCGACCACCGCGGGCCGCCGGGTCGGCGAGCTGGCCGCCCGGCACCTCAAGCGCGTTCACCTCGAGCTGGGCGGTAACTCGGCCCTCATCGTGCTCGATGACGTGGACCTGGACCGTGCCGTCTCGGCCGGCGCCTGGGGTTCGTTCCTGCACCAGGGGCAGATCTGCATGACCACCGGCCGCCACCTCGTGCACGAGGCGATCTACGACGAATACGTCGCGCGGCTCGCGGACAAGGCCGCCCATCTTCCGGTCGGGAACCCGGCGACGCAGCAGGTGGCGCTCGGCCCGATCATCGACCGGCGGCAGCGCGACAAGGTTCACGGCCTGGTGACCGAGAGCGTCGCGACGGGCGCCAGGCTCGCCGCGGGTGGCAGCTACGAAGGCCTGTTCTACTCGCCGACCGTGCTGGCCGAGGTCTCCCCGCAGACGCCGGCGTACGCCAACGAGGTATTCGGCCCGGTGGCCCCGGTGCTGCGTTTCGCCACGGCGCAGGACGCGGCCAAACTGGCGGCCCAGAGTGAATACGGCTTGTCCCTTGGCATTCTGACCTCCGATGTCATGCGCGGCCTCGAGCTGGCCAGGCAGATACCGACCGGCATCGTGCATATCAACGAGCAGACCGTCGACGACGAGCCGAACATCCCGTTCGGCGGCCTCGGGGCCTCCGGCACCGGTGCCCGATTCGGCGGTACGGCTAATCTGGAGGCGTTTACGGATACCCGCTGGGTGACCATCCGTGGCGACATTGCCCCCTATCCGTTCTAGGTCAGGTACGGCGGTCCAGATGACAGTTAGCTCGCGTACCCAGGTTGGCATCGTCGGGGCCTGCCCCGCGGGGCTGCTGCTTTCGCACCTGCTGGCCATGCGCGGCATCGACTCGATCGTGATCGAGAACCGGAGCCGGGCCTACTGCGAGGCCCGGCAACGGGCCGGGCTGCTCGAGGCCAGCACCACCGAGTTGCTCCGTGCCGTCGGCCTCGGGGCCAGGATGGACGCCGAAGGCCTCGAACACGGCGGGATCTACCTGCAGTTCGAAGGCGAGCGGCACCATCTGGATTTCCGCGATCTGACCGATGGCCGCTGGGTGACGATTTACGCCCAGACCGAGATCGTCAAGGACATAATCAAGGCCAGGCTCGAGGCCGGAGGCATGATCGAGTTCGAGGTCTCCGATACCGAGCTGGCGGAACTCGACGCAGACCTGCCCGTGCTCCGCTTCACCGACTCCACCGGGGTACGGCACGAGGTCCGCTGTGACGCCATCGCGGGCTGCGACGGCTTCCACGGCATCTGCCGTGATTCCATGCCAGGCGGCCTGGTGACGGTCACCGAACGCGGGTACCCGTACTCCTGGCTCGGTATCCTGGCGACGGTGCCGCCGTCCACCGATGAGCTCATCTACGCTCGTCACGAGGACGGATTCGCCCTGCACACCATGCGCACGCCGTGCGTCAGCCGGCTCTACCTACAGGTTGCCGCCGATGAGGACATCGAGCGGTGGCCCGACGCCAAGATCTGGAGCGAGCTGCAGCACCGGCTGGGCGTGCCCGGATGGGACCTGAAGGAAGGCCCGATCACCGAGAAGGCCATCTCGCCGATGCGCAGCTTCGTCGCCTCGCCCATGCGCTACCGGCGGCTGTTCCTGGCCGGTGACGCCGCGCACATCGTGCCGCCTACCGGGGCCAAGGGCCTCAACCTGGCCATGGCCGACGTGACCGTCCTGGCCCGGGCACTGACCCGGCTGCTCCGAGACGGACAGGCCGACCTGGCGGATGCTTACTCGGACACCTGCCTGGGCCGGGTCTGGCGAGCTACGCACTTCTCCTGGTGGATGACCTCGATGCTGCACGTGGATCCGGAGGCGGACCGGTTCGGGGCAAACCTGCAGCTTTCCCAGCTGCGCTACGTCATCTCTTCCCGCGCGGCCGCGACCACGCTGGCCGAGAACTACACCGGTTACCTTCCGCTGAGCTGGTTATCCGAGGCCCAGGTGGTGCCGGGGCCGCAGGGCTCTGGCGAGCAGCGCGGACAGTGCCGCGGCGACTCCGGTGTCGGTGAGCGATAGCGGCGCGCTGAAACTGCGTTCGCCGCCCAGCAGGTGAAGCGCCCACAACCGGTGCCTGAGCGTGTAGAGCTCGGTTCGCACGGCGCTGGCCAGGCCATGATGGCCCCCTGCCGCCCAGCCCTCCACACCATGGATGTCGGTCAGCAGCCTGGTCAGCTCGTCGTAACCGGTCGGCCCGCTGGTCAAGATGATCAGCAGCGCAGCCTCGCGGACCGCGACGGAGAAGTCCGGCTGCGGGCCGTCGTCGGGGCCGATCAGCGCGGCCGTGCCGATGTGCCACCTGGCGGCGGGGTCCGCCGTCATGAGCTTGCCCGTCTTGGTGAGCACCAGGCTGGTGCGGCTGCGGCGGATGGCCCCCATCTCGCTTTGCGCCATGCCGCGCAGTGTGTGCAGCGGGAACACGTCCAGTTCCTGGCGCAAGGTGCCGACCAGCTGATCTCGCCAGCCGAACGTGTCGACCGCCTCGGTGACGATGGCAGGCGCGATGTAGTGGCGGGCGGTGAGCCGCAGGCCCTCGTCGGCGTGACTGAGCAGCCAGTGCAGCGTGGGCAGCGGGTCATCGGGAAGGGCGGGCGGTTCGAGCAGGCGCGGAATCACCCCGCGCGCCAGCCGTGACCGTTCACCTGGGCGGCCATGCGCCCAGGCGTCGATGCGTTCGGCGCTGATGCGGCCCAGCCAGGTGTCGGTGCCCGGCGTGCCGTCGGGTACCTGTCCGGTTTCCTCGCCGTTGTCGGTCGGCCGAGCCAACGTGAACTCGGGACGCCCGGTCAGCCAGCGATCGACGATGTCTGCGCGCTTGGTGCGCCAGCCGCGCGCGCCCGCGCTCAGCTCGCCGGAGGCAAAGGCCAGTTCGAGTGCGGCCGCGCAGGCGTCGTAGGCGGCCCGCTCCTGCGCTCCCATGACCGAACCCCAGGCCAGCAGTTCGGTGTCGGGCGGCGCCGCATGCGATTCCTCGATGGCCTCGGTGTAGGCGGCGATTCCCTCCTCGTGCCCGGACGCGTAAGCAGTAATGATCTTCTCGGTGGCCGCCGAGGAACACACTCCGGCGTAACGCTCCAGGCCAGCCAGCATGAACAGGCGGCCGAGCGCCTTCGCCACCCCGACCCGGCCCGGCGTAGACATCGGCCACTTGACGGGAAGCGCGTACCAGAGGAACTCCTGCAGGCGCAGCAGCGAGATCGTCTCCAGGCCCTCGTCGCCGGTAAGCCAGGCCAGGGCAGCCTTCGCGTCCTCGCCCGCCTCTGGGTCCTCGCGCGTCAGGGTCTCCAGCGCCTGGCTCTCTGTCATCATGCGGACAGTCTGCCGCAGGGCGATGCGCGAGGCTAGTGCACGTAACTTTGCACAAGGACGGCCCTGGCATCGGGCATCATGGTCGGGTGTCAGGAATATATGACGAGCCCGAGTTCTACCAGGCCGCATGTGCGTACCGCGACGTGCCCACCGAGGTGGACGCGCTGCTGCGGTGGTCCGGCAGGTACCGGGGGCCGGAGGCCGCGCTGCCGCGCTCGGTCCTCGAGCTCGCCGCCGGCCCCGCGGAGCATGCCCGTGAACTAGCGCGTCGCGGGCTCGAGGCCACCGCACTCGATCTCAGCGCGGCGATGTGCGCGCGGGCGCGGGAGCTGGCCAAGGCGGATGAGCTGAGCCTGACCGTCGTCGAGGCGGACATGCGGGACTTCGACCTCCCCGGCGATGGCGATCTCGCCATCACGATGCTCAACTCGCTGTGCCACCTGCTGTCGCTCGACGATATGCTGCGGCATCTGGCCTCGGTCGCTCGGTACCTCAGCCGGAATGGGCTGTACATCATCGAGCTCGCGCACCCGGCGGACTTCTTCGCGGCTGAGCACCGGACCAGCAGCGAGTGGAGCACGGAAGTCAGCGACGGCATAGTCAGCGTGCGCTGGGGCGCGCAGGACCAGATCGACCCGGTCACACAGATCACCAGGGAACACGTCAGCGTCACCTATCACAAGCGGCACGGGCCGGTGCGAACGGTCACCGACGTGGTGCCAAACCGGTTTTGGACGGCGACCGAGATGGCCGCCGCGATCCGGCTGGCCGGCGGTTTCACCGTCGTGGCGAGCTACGGGGACTTCGACGCCGACTTGCCCGTCGAAGCGGCCGAAGCGTGGCGCATAATCCTCGTGCTCCGCCGCGAGTAGCCGGCCTGCCCGTCCGTCCTGCCCGGTCCGGAGGCGCGAGACAGGGCGACTGCGCCGGTGCTAGGGGCCGGACTGCGACGCCGTACTGGTCGACCTGTCGAAGAACCGGTCCCGCCGTTACTGCGACACGGGCAACTGCGGCAACCGGCAGCACGTGGCTGCCTACCGCGAGCGTCTCGCCGGGCGGGAGACACGGCCGGAGAGACGGCCGGAGACGCGGTCGGGCGCTGGTGCGGGCGGCTGATCCGCGCCCGCGATGCCGTGCCTGAGGTAGCGGTCCAGGATGGCCTCGACCACCTGGGTGAGCGAGCTGCCCTCGTCGGCCGCGGCCCGGTGCGCCGAGGCTCGCAGCGAATGGTCGATCTTGACCGTCAGGTGCGGACGGAAGCCGGCCGCGCTGGCCATCCGCCGGTGCGGAAACGGCGGCGGGGGCTCGCAGTTCGTCACGTGCTCGCGCAGCGCCGCGGCGGCCCGGCGGCGGACCCGGGCCTGCACCGCCTGCCGGCTGATACCCAGGGCGTCCGCGAGCGGGCGCAGCGGCCAGCCGGCTTCGTTGAGCGCCGCCAGCGTCGCCGAGAGCAGATCGCTGTGTCCGGTGGCCCGAAGCTCGCGCAGGCGGGCGGCGATGCGGTCGGGCAGCACCAGCTTCTCAGTGTTCTTCGCCCCCGGTACCGCGCTCTTGGCGCTCCCGGCCGACCGGGCGTGCTGCACGTACTGACGCAGGCCCTGCGTCACCACCTCGGACATCGTCCGGCCCTCGCGGGCCAGCCGGGCCTTGAGCCGCTGCCGTTGCTCCTGGTCGAGCCGGAAGGTCAACAGCCGCCGGGTGCCCTGCGCTGCCCGGGAGCCCTTGGTGATCCCCGGGGCCTGCCTGCTCATCCCGCGGAGGCGCTCGCGGCGAGTGCCAACTCAGGCTCCGGTGACTTCGGGTTGACGGCCACGGCGGGCACGGTCTGCTCGGCCGCGACAAGCTCCAGGTAGCGGCGCGTCTCGGCGGCGCGTTTGCGCCGGTTCCAGCCGAGTAGCCGGCCCATGATCGAGCTCACGTCGGCCGCCGCGCCGGTGCCCGAGTCGGCCGACTCGATGAACAGGCGAGTCCGCCGCATCAGCACGTCTTCGACGTGCAGGGCGTGTTCGTGGGTGACCGCGTAGGCGACCTCCGCCCGCAGGTATGGGTGGCCTTCGGCCAGCGGCCGGGCCAGCCCGGGGTCGGCGCGGGTCAAGTTGAGCACCTCTTCGGCCAGTGTCCCGTACCGGCCGAGCAGATGCTCCACGCAGCCGCGGGTCACACCGTAGTCCTCGGCCAGCCGTCCCGCCGCGGGCGCAGCCGCGGCCAGCCCGTCCGCGCCGAGCAGCGGCACCTGGTGGGTGACCGAGGCCGGCACCTCACGGTCGAAGTCCGCCACGGCGGCGTCCACGACGTCGCGGGCCATCAGCCGGTAGGTGGTGAACTTGCCGCCTGCGATGCTCGCCAGGCCGGGCACCGGGACGTCGACCACGTGTTCCCGGGACAGCTTGGTGGTGGGCTTGGACCCGTTCCCCTCGCTCGGGGCCACCAGCGGCCGCAGGCCCGCATACACGGCGATGACGTCGGCGCGGGTCAGCGGGCGGGCCAGCACCCGGTTCGCGGCGGACAGGATGTACTCGACGTCCTCCTCGGTCGGGGCGGGCTCGGCCCGGTCCCCTGACCAGTCGGTGTCGGTCGTGCCGACGATCCAGCGCTCGCCCCACGGGATGAAGAAAAGCACGCTCTTTTCGGTCCGCAGGATCATCCCGGTGTCGGCCTGGACCGCCTCGCGGGGTACCACGATGTGCACGCCCTTGGACATCCGGACCCGGTAACCGGCCTGGACGCCGGCCAGTTCGTGCACCAGGTCGGTCCACACCCCCGCGCAGACCACCACGGCCTCGGCGGCCACCCTGATCTCGCGCCCGGACTCCTCGTCGCGGACCCGGGCGCCGGTCACGCGGATCCCGTCGGGTCCGCGAAGCAGGCCGACCGCGCTGACCCGAGTCGCGATCACGGCGCGGTGCGCGGCCGCGGTGCGGGCCACGGTGACCGTGTGCCTCGCGTCGTCGACCTGGGCGTCGTAGTAGAGCATGGCGCCGGCCAGCCGGTCCGGGGACAGGGCGGGCGCGCGCTTGAGCGCGCTGCGGGCGGACAGGTGCCGGTGGTGCGGCACGGGCCTGTGCGGTCCCTCCATCGCGTCGTAGAGGACCAGTCCCGCCCCGACGTACGGTCGCTCCACTACCTTCTTGTACAGCGGGTACAGGAAAGAAACCGGCTTGACCAGGTGCGGAGCGAGCTTGGACACCAGCAGGTCGCGCTCGTGCAGGGCTTCCCACACCAGCTTGAAGTCGAACTGCTCCAGGTATCGCAGGCCGCCGTGAATGAGCTTGCTCGACCGGCTGGAGGTGCCGGAGGCCAGGTCGCGCGCCTCCACCAGGGCGACCCGCAGGCCGCGGGACGCGGCGTCGAGCGCGGCTCCCGCACCGGTGATGCCGCCGCCGATGACCAGCACGTCGAACCGCTCGGCGGCCAGCCGGCCGAGCATTGCGTCACGGTCACGGGCGTCGAGTACGCCGTTACTCGCCATCACCATTCCCCCATCTGGCCGTGCCTTCTCGTCATGGGCCCCGTCGTCACGAAACTTCCCGTCATTGCCTCTTCCGCCCCCCAGTCAAGAGTATGTACATCGTCAACCTACTCGCAAACACCGACATACCGGTTAATAGTGGTTTACCGCATGATGTCCGGATCGAGGAGACTCGGCGCGCGGGGGAGGGGCGGTGCCGTCCGCGACGCCGCCTCCGCACGCCCGCGCCCGCGCTGCCACGATGCCCCCACCGCTCGAACAAACGTGCAGTTTGTCACCGCTTTGCTGGCGGATCCCTGATCGTGTGTCACAAATACCCTTATGGACCCGTCGGATATTTAGTTGTGGTTTCTAGCTTCATGCCAGGATGTGATATGTGGCGGTTCCTGAGGGTGCTGGGGCGGTGCTGTCAGCGAAGTTCGCGGTGATGCGGCCGCTGCTGAGTGAGCGTCAGTGGCGGGTGTACCTGGGGTCGGAGGCGCGGGCGCTGGGGCACGGCGGGATCGCGGCGGTGGCGCGGGCGGCGGGGTGCTCGGAGTCCACGGTGGCCGCGGGCGTGTCGGAGATCGAGGAGGGTGAGCCGGGGCTGCCGCCGGGGCGGTCGCGGCGGCCGGGCGCGGGCCGCAAGAAGGCAGAGGTGAAGGACCCGGGATTAAGGCCGGCGCTGCGGGGGGTGGCGGAGGCGGCCACGCGTGGCGACCCGATGGCGGAGATCACCTGGTGCTCGCTGTCGCTGCGGGAGATGGAGCGCCAGATGGCGCTGCGGGGCTTCCGGTGCGGGAAGGACGCGATCGCGCGGATGATGCGCGAGGACGGCTACAGCCTGCAGGGGATGTCGCGGGTCCTGGAAGGCAAGCAGCACCCGGACCGGGACGCCCAGTTCCGGCACATCAACGCGGTGATCGCGGAGTACCTGGCGGCGGGCCTGCCCGCGGTCAGCGTGGACACGAAGAAGAAGGAGCTGATCGGCCCGGTCGGCCGGCCGGGCCGGTCGTGGCGGCCCGCAGGGGACCCGGTGCGGGTCCGCGACCACGACTTCCCCGATGAGAAGCTGGGGAAGATCACGCCGTACGGGGTGTATGACATTGCCGCGAACCGGGGGTTCGCGGCGGTCGGGGCCAGCCACGACACCGGCGCGTTCGCGGTGAACGCGATCCGGCTGCGGTGGCAGGGCGAGGGCAGCTACCGCTACCCGGGCGCGGGCAGGCTGCTGATCATCTGCGACGCCGGCGGGTCCAACGGCTGGCGGTGCCGGCTGTGGAAGCATGAGCTGGCCCTTCTCTCGGAACAGACGGGCCTCGCAGATCACGGTGATGCACTTCCCGCCCGGCACGTCCAAGTGGAACAAGATCGAGCACCGGCTGTTCTGCCATATCACCCGCACCTGGCACGCCCGGCCCCTGATGACGAGGGAGGACGCCGTGGCCGGGATCGCCGCCACAGTCACCGTCCAGGGCCTGAAGTGCACCGCTGTCCTCGACGACGCGGAATACCCGGACAAGGTGAAAATCAGCGATCAGCGGATGAAATACCTCGAAGACCGCATCCTGGAACGCGGCTCCTTCCACGGGGAGTGGAACTACGCGTTCCTGCCCGTGGCCCGGCCCGCCCCGGAACCAGAACCAGAACCAGGCCGGGCCGGCCGCTGCCCCCAGGCCAGCTTGAACCACCCCGCACTGACCGGCATGGACCCCGCAGACCTCCAGGCGCTGGCTGCCGCCCTGGAGATCCGCTTCGCCGCCTGCCGCGAGCACGACAGCTACCTGCGCCGTGCTACCCGGCGCGGCGCAGGCACCAACACCGGGCACCGGCACGGCGGCCGCTCCAGGATCGATATCACCGACCACGTGCTGGCCTGGCGCCTGCGCGAGCACCTGCACCTGACCACGGACCTCGCCGGCGCCCTGCTCGGTGTCGACCGCACCACCATCAGCCATGCCACCAGCCTCACCCGCCAGCTCCTAGCCGCCAGCGGCATCCCGCTCCCGGCCGCGGCCCCGCCGCCCGGCACCCGCCCGCGCACCCCCGATGACCTGCGCGACTACGCCGCCACAGCCGGAATCACCCTCACCCTCCCTGAACGCGGGCCAAAAGCGCCAAAGTACTCACGACACCAGCGCATCGAGCCCGCGGCGATTCACCCAACTTAAAAACCGACGGGTCCATAAGGGTGCTGGTGACACACGATGACCAATTAAGCCCGCTTCGAGCCGGGGAAGAGGTTCATTTCGTGCTGGGGATGCCGGCTGCGGGTGCGATCGCGCGCAGCCCGGGCACCAAACCCGGCAATTCGGGCAGTGGGAACGAGGGCGGCATGATCGTGGATCGCCACCGTCTCGACAAGACGGTGGCGATCCACGATGACGGCCAGCGGCGGCCGGCTAGCGGGAGAGGTTCTGCCAGGGGTCGTAGTCCACTTCGAGCGGTTCCTGCGCCGGGCGCTCGGCCTCGGGGACGTGCCGCAAGTTGAGCCGGATCCGGTACCAGACCGAGCTGCGCCCGCGCATCCCGTCGACCAGCACGTCGGCCGGCTCAAGCCACGCCCATACCGCGGCATGCCGCGCCTTCCAGCGTTCCAGTCCTGCCATCGCCTCGTCCTTGCTGGCCGCCCGGGCGATCTCGATCAGCGGCATGGTGCTGCGCCGCCGGCCTGTAGGCCCGCTGGTCTTCCCCGGCGCGGGAGGAGCCGGGGACGCGGCAGCCGGGGACGCGGCAGCCGGGGACGCGGCAGCCGGGGACGCGGCAGCAGGCGACTGTGAGCTACGGCGTTTCGACGGCTGCACCCGGGGCGCCTCGCCGGTCTGCTTCTCGTAGTGCGGCGGCCACGGCGCGTCCGGCAGGCCCGCCGCCTCGTCCCGGCTCGCCAGCTCGAGCAGCCCGTCCAGCGAGCCTGCCGCCTCGTCCATCAGGGCCCAGGGATCGCCGAGGGCGGCGAAGCGCGCCGGGACGGTATCGATGGTGTAGTCGGCGGGATCGCAGGATGGCACCTCGGCCCAGGTCAGCGGGGTAGACACCCGCGCGTCCGATACCGGCCGGATGGAGTACGCGGACGCGACCGTGCGGTCCTTGGCGTTCTGGTTATAGTCGACGAAGACGCCGTGGCGTTCTTCCTTCCACCACTTGGAGGTGGCCAGCTCGGGCACCCGCCGCTCGATCTCCCGCGCCACCGCCACCGCCGCGCGGCGCACGTCACCGAACGACCAGCGTGGCACGATCCGGGCGTATACGTGCAGCCCGCGCGACCCCGACGTCTTCGGCCATCCGGTCAGCCCGAAGTCGGCCAGCACGCCGGCGGCCACCATGGCCACGTCCCTGATCTGCGGCCACTCCACGCCGGGCACCGGGTCCAAGTCGACCCGGAGCTCGTCCGGGTGGTCCACGTCCGCCGCCCGCACCGGATGCGGGTTGAGGTCGATGCAGCCCAGGTTGATCACCCAGGCGAGCGCGGCCTCGTCGCTGATCACGACCTCGTCGGCGGTCCGGCCGGAAGGAAAGCGGAGTTCGACGGTCTCGATCCAGTCCGGGCGCTTCTCTGGCGCCCGCTTCTGGAAGAACGCCTCGCCCTCCGCCCCGTTCACGAACCGCTTCAGCGCCATCGGCCGCCCGCCGACACCAGCCAGCGCCCCCGGCGCGACGGCCAGGTAGTAGTTGACCATGTCCAGCTTGGTGTGCCCGGTCCGCGGGAAGAACACCTTGCCCGGATTGCTGATCGCGACCTCGCGGCCCGCGAGCGCCAAGACCATCTTCTTCGGTTCAGCCATGACGCCCGCCATGACGCCCGCCGGAAGATCCGAGGATCTCGGCCAGGTCGTAGCTGACCGGCTCCTCCAGCTGGGCGTAGGTGCACGAGCGCGGCTCGCGGTCCGGGCGCCAGCGGACGAACTGGGTGGTGTGCCGGAACCGCCGGCCTTCCATGTGGTCGTAGCGGACCTCAAGCACGCGCTCGGGCCGCAGCGGGATGAACGACAGGTCCTTGGCCGCGTTCCACCGGCTGCCCTCGGCCTTGCGCGGGGTACGCTCACCCGCATGGTGCTCGGCCCAGTTCCACGGATGCCCGTCGAACGTCGTGACCAGCGGCTGCAGCTCGCCGAACAGCTCCCGGCGCCGCTCCATCGGGAAGGCGCCGACGACGCCCACGCTGGCCAGTTTCCCGTCGTGGGTGTACAGGCCGAGCAGCAGCGACCCGATGGCGCCCGCGCCGCTCTTGTGCATCCGGTAGCCGGCCACCACGCAGTCCGCGGTGCGTTCGTGCTTGACCTTCAGCATCACCCGCTTGTCCGGCTCGTAGGTCCCCGCGGCGGGCTTGGCGATCAGCCCGTCCAGACCCGCCCCCTCGAACTGGCGGAACCAGCCGGCCGCAACGTCAGCGTCGGTGGTGGCCGGAGTCAGGTGCAGCGGCGGGCCCGCCGTTGCGAGCACGCGCTCGAGCGCGGCCCGCCGCTCGGTGAACGGCTGCCCGGTGAGATCGCAATCGCCCAGCGCGAGCAGGTCGAACGCGATGAAGTGAGCCGGAGTCGTCGCGGCCAGCATCTCGACCCGGCTGGCCGCCGGATGGATCCGCTGCAGCAACGCCTCGAAATCGAGCCGCTTACCCGAGCCGTCCGGGATCACGATCTCCCCGTCGATCACGACACGCTCCGGCAGCTGAGCCGCGAGAGCGGCGGCCAGTTCGGGAAAGTAACGTGTCATCGGCCGCTCGTTCCGGCTGCCGATCTCGATCTCGTCGCCGTCGCGGAACACGATCGACCGGAAGCCGTCCCATTTCGGCTCGAAGACGTAATCCCCGGTCGGGATCGCGTCGGTCGGCTTGGCCAGCATCGGCGCCACCGGCGGGTTGACAGGAAGATCCATGCGCCCAGCTTAAGCCGCGACCCGCGCCTGCCCGGCTTAAGCCGCGGTCCACGCCTCGCTACGTTCCCACAGCTCCCGCGCGAGTTCCGGGGTCGCGACCGCGCTGGCGGCGCGCGGCGCGCACCGATCGTAGAACTGACCGCTGGCCTGCGCCACCTCCGGCGCGGCCGAGGTGGCGCAGTACAGCGAGGTCTGCGCTCCTTCGGTCACCGAGAGCATGCGCCGGGTGACGAGCGGCCGGACCGGCCACGGCACCCGCCGCCAGATGTCGGAGGCCACCACGCCCGGGTGCAGCGCATACGACCTCACCCCGGTGCCGGCCGCCCGGCGGCCGAGTTCGGCCGAGAACAGCACGTTGCCCAGTTTCGAGACCGCGTACTCGCGCATCCCGGTGACACCGCGCGCGGGTCGTCGCAGCGACGAGAAGTCGATGCCGGGGGCCGAGTAGTGGGCGTCGCTGGACACGGTCACCACCCGGGACGGCGCGCTGGCGGCCAGGCAGCCGAGCAGGGCGCTGGTCAGCGCGAAGTGACCCAGGTGGTTGACCCCGAACATCAGCTCAAAGCCCTGCCGGGTCAGGCCGCGCTGCCCCGCCACCCCGGCGTTGTTCACCAGCACGTGCAGCGGCTCGCCTGCGGCCAGGAAGGCAGCGGCGCACGTCCGCACCGAATCCAGGTCGCCCAGGTCGAGCGGCAGGAAGAACACCGACTCGTTCCCGGTCGCGGCCTTGACCCCGGCCACCGCCGCCTCGCCCCTGGCCGCGGAGCGAGACGCAACCCAGACGCGCCCACCGCGACGGGCGAGCTCGGTCGCCGTCGCCCGCCCGATCCCGGTGTTCCCCCCGGTCACCAGGAAGGTCCGACCGGCGATCACGAAAACGCGCCGGGCCGGCCGGTTTCGGCGGGTAGCTGGTACCAGCGGACCCGGTCGCCGATACCTGCTCTCAGCTTCCACTTGAGCCCTTTGGGTACCGTGTCGGCCACTTCCTGCAGCTGCTTGGCCTGGGTCAGGACGTCGAACCGCGGGTAGGGGGGAGCCAGGTGCGGCTGGGAGGCCAGCAGGTCACCGAGCTTGGCCAGGTTGCCGGTCGCGGTCCGCCACCAGCCCCAGTCCGCGGCGAGTACGGCGCCGAACCGGTCGGGGTCGATGGCCGGGCGGGCGGCGTCCCGGCCGACCCGCAGCCCGGACAGCAGGTGGAAGATGTCGTGCGCGTCCTTGGCGTTGAGCTCGACGATCTGCAGCTTGGACAACAGCAGGTCCGCCGGGTCAAGGGTCTGCGCCACGGAGCCGAACGAAGACCGGAAACCCAGCGTGTGACACATCGACAGCCGGTCCACCAGGACGTCGACGGGGCGTCCGGACGGGGCGGTGAAGTACATCTGCCGGTCCCCGTTGGCGTTGTTGAACCGGCGGTCCGGCTGGCACCCCGCGCCTTCGAGGTGATCGGCGATCTGGCGACGGGTCTTGCTCAGGCAGGCCAGGTCGATGTCCTGGTCCGGGCGAAGCCGGGGCGGGAAGTCAGGGCACAGCACCCGGACCCCGAGGCCGCCGAGGATCTTCAGCCGGTGACCCGCCTCCGCCGCGCCGCGCACCAGGGCAAGCGCCTCCGGCAGCGGGTCATGCGCGGCGTCTTGCGACAGGCCTGCGACCCACCCGTCTGGTATGGTCATGCCTCCCGCTCCTCGGTACAGTTCGATCATCGTGAGATACCCGCCGATTTGTCCATATTTCCAGGGAAAATCCCATGTTGTGGGGCTAGTGCGTGACATCCGTGCCGTTCGGTCAAGAAAATCTTTTTAACCTTCGGAACGGGCACGGCTTTCACCGGCTCGGTCACGGCGGTAGAACTCCACTGGCTCGGGCGGCAGCGGCGTATTGCCCAGGATCAGGTCGGCGGCCTTCTCCGCGGTCATCATCACCGGCGCGTAGATGTTGCCGTTGGTCACGTAGGGCATGACCGAGGCGTCGACGATCCGCAAGCCGTTGATGTCGTGCACCCGCAGCGAATCCGGGTCGGTCACCGCCATCGCATCCGTGCCCATCTTGGCCGTGCACGACGGGTGCAGCGCCGTCTCGGCGTCCCGGGCCACCCAGGCCAGGATCTCTTCATCCGTCTGCACCGAAGGCCCGGGCGACAGCTCGCCCGCGTTGTAGTCGTCGAAGGCGGGCTGGGTCAGGATCTTCCTGGCGAGCTGGATTGCCTCCACCCATTCCCGCTGGTCGGTGCCGGTGGACAGGTAGTTGAACCGGAGTGCGGGAGGCACCTTCGGGTCGCTTGAGGTGATCTTGACGGTGCCGCGCGAGTCTGAGTACATCGGGCCGATGTGCACCTGGTAACCGTGGCCGCCCGCCGGAGACGAACCGTCGTAGCGGATCGCGATCGGCAGGAAGTGGAACATCAGGTTCGGGTAGACCTCGCCGTCGTTGCTGCGCGCGAAGCCGCCGCCTTCGAAGTGGTTGGTGGCGCCAGGCCCGGTCCGCCGCAGCAGCCACCTCGCGCCGACCATGGGACGGTTCCGCCACTTCAGCGCGGGCGCGACGGAGACCGGCAGCTTCGAGCCGTACTGGACGTACACCTCCAGGTGGTCCTGCAGGTTCTCGCCCACGCCGGGCAGGTCGGCGACCACGTCGATGCCGAGTCCGGAAAGCTCGGTGGCGTTGCCGATGCCGGACAGCTGGAGCAGCTGCGGAGAGTTGATCGCCCCGCCGCACGCGATGAGCTCGCCGGATCGGACCCGCTTGGTCTTGCCCTCGTGCCGGAACTCGACGCCGACCGCGCGGTTGGAGCTGAAGATGATCTTGGTGACGAAGGCACGGGTGGCCACGGTGAGGTTGGGGCGGCTCAGCACCGGGTACAGGTAGGCGCGCGCCGCCGACAGCCGCCGTCCTCGGTGGATGTTCCGGTCGAAGGCGGCGAAGCCCTCCTGCCGGTAGCCGTTCACGTCGTCGGTGAGGTGGTAGCCGGCCTGGCGCACCGCGGCGAAGAACGCACCGAATAGCGGGCCGTCGGCGGGGCCGCGCTCGAGCACCAGCGGCCCGTCCTGGCCGCGGAACGGGTCGTCGGCGCGGGCCGCCAGGCAGTTCTCCATCCGCTTGAAGTACGGCAGGCAGTGCGCGTAGTCCCAGGCGCTCATGCCGTCGCCGGAGGCCCAGCGCTCGTAGTCCAGCGGGTTGCCGCGCTGGAAGATCATCCCGTTGATGCTGCTCGACCCGCCGAGGACCTTGCCCCGGGCGTGGTAGATGCGCCGCCCGTTCAGGTGCGGTTCCGGCTCGCTTTCGTATTTCCAGTCATAGAAACGGTTCCCGATGGGGAACGTGAGCGCGGCGGGCATGTGGATATAGGGATCCCAGAGGTAGTCGGGACGTCCCGCTTCGAGCACGAGGACCCGTTGGCCCGGGTCGGCGGAGAGCCGGTTGGCCAAGGCGCTGCCGGCGGATTCCGCCGCCGATGATGACGAAGTCATAGGGATGGGATGCCATGGTGCCTCCGCGGTGTCTGCGCTCCGAGATATTTCTCGCAGTCGCTGAGGGCTCTTGGCAAGACCACGAGCATCGTGACGTGGACGTTGCCGTTCATTACCTGAGCGAAACCGCATGTTTACCAAAGACGTGCAAAATCGTGGCCCAGACGTCCTGACCCCCGGACTCTGGAGGGGACAGATGAGTGGCAACGCGGTCGCGGGCGGCCCTGGCCGCGGTCAGCCGCAACCGGAATCGTCCCAGGAGTACGCCGCGTTCAAGATCGAACAGCGCGGGATCGACCTGATTCCCGACTCCGAGCGCAAGATGCGGCCATCTGGATTGTTCTGGCTGTGGTCAGGCGCGGTGTTCAATGTGGAGTACCTGTTCTACGGCACGCTGATCATGACCTTCGGCCTGACCGTCACCCAGGCGATCCTCGCCATCATCGTGGCCAACTTGTTCTACGCGCTGCTCGGTTTCGCCAGCCTCCAGGGCCCGAAGACGGGTACCACCGCGTTCATGGTGAGCCGGGCGCCGTTCGGCCAGAACGGTAACCGCCTGGTGGCGCTGTTCAACTGGGTGACCCAGGTCGGATTCGAGATCGAGGGCAGCTACTTCGTCGTCGCCACCGTGATCCTGCTGTTCTCCTTGCACGGGAGCAAGCTCAGCGGGCCCGCCAAGATCGTGGTGATCATCGTCGCCGCGCTCATCCAGATGATCATGCCGCTGCTCGGCCACCCGACGATCACCAGGATCCTGCGCTACCTGGCCTATGTCTTCATCGTGTTCTTCGCGGTGCTGGCCGGTTTTACCTTCAACCGGCTGCACCTGTCCGCGTTCCATGCCAAGCCCGTCTCGTTCGCGGTCTGGACCACGGTGCTGGTGCTGCTCATCTCGGTCGGCGGCCTCGGCTGGACGGAGAACGGCAACGACTACTCGCGCTACCTGCCCCGCGACACCGCGCCGTCCCGGACGTTCTGGTCGGCGACCCTGGGGAGCGCTGTCCCGTCGATCATCCTGGAGATCCTCGGCGTGTTCGCCTTCACGATCACGACGAAATCGGTGGGCATCGCCCAGATCGGCGTGCCGCAGTCCTTCCCCAGCTGGTTCGTGACCCCGTTCCTGATCTTCGCCATCTTCCAGCTGCTCGCGATCAACACGATCGACATGTACTCCTCCGGCGTCACGCTGCAGGCTCTCGGCCTGCCCATCAAGCGCTGGGGGGCGGTCATCCTGGACACGGTGGTGTGCGCTGTGGTCACCGGCATCATCTTGTTCCACGGTAACTTCTACGCCGATTTTTCCGGGTTCCTGCTCTATATCGTGGTGTGGCTGGCGCCCTGGTTCGGCATCTTTATCACCGATTACCTGCTGCGCCGCGGCCAGTACCACTCGGCGTCCCTGCAGTCCGCCCGCGGCGGCCTGTACTGGCGCAACGGCGGCATCCACTGGCCCGCTGTCATCGCCCAGGTGGCCGGCATGGTCGCCGCCCTGATGTGGATCAACGCGGCCTTCGACTTCCCGCCCTACACCGGCCCGATCTCCAACCACTTCCCTGGCCTGCACGGCGGGGACTTCAGCTGGGCGCTGGGGATCGTAGTCGGCGCCGGCGTCTACTGGGCGCTGGCCGGGCGCCGGGTCCGGCAGGAAGCGGCCCAGCCCGCCGCCTGACCCGCGGCCCTGCCCGCCGCCCGACCCGCGGCCCTGCCCGCCGCCTGACCCGCGGCCCTGCCCGCCGCCTGACCCGCCGCCCGACCCACGGCCGTCAGTGCACGCAGAACTCGTTTCCCTCCGGGTCGTACAGCGTGACGGAGCTGCCCCGGACGTCGTCGGTCCGCCAGGCCAGACTGGCGCCGGCCTCGAAGAGCCGCTCCACGTGCTCGCTGACCAGCCGCTTGCGTGCCTCACCGCGGACGTGTCGGTCGGCGACGCTGATGTCGAGGTGAACGCGGTTCTTGCCCGTCTTGCCTTCCGGCACGCGCTGAAAGTACAGCCGGGGACCTTCCCCGGCCGGGTCGATCCGGGAGGCCACCTTACCGAAGTCCTCCTCAGGAATCCCGGCGTCCCGGGCGAATTCTTCCCAGCTGGCGAACCCCTCGGGCGGGAGCTCGGTGACGTAGCCCAGCGCCAGCCCCCAGAATTCGGCCAGCTTCTCCGGCTCGGCGGCGTCGAAGGTGACCTGGATCTTGCTGTACACGGTAAACCTCCTAGAAACGGGTGAGATCGGCCGGCTCGCCGGTCATCGAGGTGTGGCCCCGCCGGCATAGCGTCAGCCGTCGTAGTGCCAAAGGTAGAGGTCGCGCAGCAGCGCCGTCCCGGCGCCGTGGTGCAGCATCTCCCGGTCGATGTGCAGGAGCGGCCAAATCACGCCGCTCGAGCCGCCCAAGTTCCGCGACCGCTGTCAGGCGCGGTCTGCCCACCTTCTCCAGGCGACAGCGAGATACTAAGCCCATGATTGACCTGGAGATCAGTGACGGCGTCGCGTTCATCACGCTGAACGCGCCAGCGACCAGGAACGCCCTCAACAACGAGATCGCGGAGCAGTTCGTCGTGGCGTGCGATGTGGTGGACCGCGACCCCGCCGTCGGGGCCGCGGTCATCCAGGGCGCCGGCGGCACGTTCTGTTCGGGGGCCGAGCGGGGGCACCTGGAGGAAGTCAGCCGTGACCCGGCGGAGGAGCGCCGGTACGCGTCCCTCGGCGGCATCTACCGGGCCTTCACCCGGGTCGGCCAGCTGCAGGTGCCGACCATCGCCGCCGTCCGCGGCGCCGCGGTCGGCGCCGGAATCAACCTGATGCTCGCCACCGACCTGCGGATCGTCGCCGAAGACGCCCGGTTGATCAGCGGATTCCTCCGGATCGGCCTGCACCCGGGCGGAGGGCACTTCGGGCTGCTCGCGGAGCGTGCGGGCGCCGAGGCCGCTGCCGCGGCCGGCCTGTTCGGCGAGGAAATATCGGGTCTGCGAGCCATGCAGCTCGGCCTGGCCTGGCAGGCCCTGCCGTCGGAGCAGGTCGAGGTGCGGGCCGCCGAGCTGGCTCTTCGGACCGCGCAGGACCCGGAGCTGGCCAGGAAGGCCACGGCCAGCCTGCGCCTCGAGCTCGGTCCGCCCCGGCTGCCGTGGGCCGCGGCGCTCGAGGTCGAGCGCGGCGCCCAACTCTGGTCACTGCGCCGCCGTCACCGCCCCCAGGACTAAGCGAGCTGTTCAACCCGCTTGTTCTCGCGTCGGCCCGCTTGTTCTCGCGTCGGCCCGCTTGTTCTCGCGTCGGCCCGCTTGTTCTCGCTTGTTCGCCTGCTCCTTGCGGGTCCCGCGTGTCCCACGGGTCCTTTTTGTCATGGGCGTCGCACATCCTGGTGCTCAGCGGTAGGTTTTCGCGGATGTTTTTGGCTTAGCGGAAGATTTTGGGTACCGGGGTCCACAAAACTTTCCATTAAGCGCAAATCTTCCACGATAAAGGGAAGCAACCTGCGATGTTTGTCGCTTATATCCACATATTCGGGGCATGTGGCCCGACCCTCTCACCGCTAAGCGCGCGCACGGCGGCGCCACAGTCTCGAATGGGGCTCGTGAGGCAGCTGCCAGCGCCCACTAGGCCTCCC
Source organism: uncultured Actinomycetes bacterium (assembly GCA_963758795.1). Classification (GTDB taxonomy): domain Bacteria; phylum Actinomycetota; class Actinomycetes; order Streptosporangiales; family Streptosporangiaceae; genus Palsa-504. Next base: position 301,838 of record CAVWXG010000009.1, on the reverse strand, counting down.
GATGACCTCTCCGCCACGGCCGGAACCGACCCGCAATCCAGCCAGGCGCAAGCCAGCCAGGCACCAGCTTGACCCCTGAGGGGAACTTCGCCCTCTCCCGTCACAGTTCGCGCGGCCCGTAGATAATCTGCCCGACCTTCTGTCGTTACTCTAAGTAACAGGCGACTAAGTTACCGTCAGTGTTTTTTTCAACTATTCTCGGCCCGGCTCGTCCACATGTGCGTTCTGTTCTCCACAACCTGGGATGCCTGCCGGTCAAGGCTCTGGCGCGATTGTGTCCACAGCTCGCCGGCCGTTTCGCTCTCGTCCTCCACAGGATGGCGGGCTTTGTGCACATGGCGATCCACAGCCGGCCAGCGGTACGGTGCTCACTCCTGGGTAGTGCGTATGACATCGATATGCGCCGGGCAGGGACCCAGGATTGGGGGCGCGGCGAGGCGGTCACTATGAGCAGAGCGGGCGAGGTCGCGTTCGCTGTCGACGCATCTCAACGTCGCAGGGTCGTCGTGGACGTCATCCTTTTGCTGGTGAGGAATGGGCGGATCCTGTTGCGGGAGCGGGCCAACACCGGTTACGGCGATGGCGCGTACGAACCCCCCACCGGCCAGCTGGCCGACCGGGAGACGATCGTCGAGACGGCGGTCCGGGTCGCCTCGGCCGAGGCCGGGGTCGTGATCAGCGCGGGGAACGTGTCGCTAGCGCACGTCATGCAGGATGTCTCAGGCAGCGGGCGCATCGCGTTCTTCCTGACCGTGTCGGGCTGGGAGGGCGAGTACATCTCGCCGGACGTGTTCTGGTTCGATCTGGACCAGCTGCCTACCAACATGCTCGACCGGTCCCGGGTGGCGCTGCGGAACTACGCCGAGGGGATGCGGTTCTCCACCTATCCCGCGTTCGGCGCGGCCGGGCTGGGTGAGTCCGCACTGCCCGGCGCGGCCTCGGCACCCCGGCAGCGCGCCTTCAGTGCCTGAATCCCGGTAAGCCCAGGTAAAGCCTGGATCCGGATAGGCTAGCCGCGATGACCGAGATCCTGAACGCGCACGGCTCGAAGAACGACATCTTCGTGGCCGCGATGCCGCCGCGCGACTTCGCGTCCGAGGCCGACCTGCAGGCCTTCGTCCGGCGCCTGTGCGACCGGGACGGCGCGTTCGGCGGCGACGGCGTCTACTTCTACGACGCCGGGCCGCGGGTACCCGAGGCGTGGTTCTTCAACCCGGATGGCTCCTTTGCCGAGTTCTGCGGGAACGGCATGCGTTGCCTGGGCCGGGTCATCCTGGAGCTACGCGGCGCGGACGAGGCTGTCATCCGCAGCGGCCCGCGTGAGTACACGGTGCGCCGCGGATCGACCACGGCCGAGGGCGTGCGCCAGATCAGCCTGGAGCATCCGGCCGTCGACTTCACCCCGGACACGCCCGTCGTGGCCGGGCGCCGCCGGCTCTATCAGGCCCGCCTGCCCGAACTTGACCCGACGCTTGAGTTCACCGCCGTATCGATCCCGAACCCTCACCTGGTCGCGCTCATCGACACCTACGTCGAGTCTGACCTGATCGCGATGGGGGAGCGGGTGGCCGTCCGCCAGGACGTGTTCCCGGCCGGGGCGAACCTGTCGGTCCTGCTTCCGCTCGCCCCTACCGAGATCTTCGTGCGCACGTACGAGCGCGGCGCCGGGCTCACGGCCTCGTGCGGCTCAGGCATGGCCGCGTCCCGGGCGGTGTACTCGCGCCCCGGCCAGATCGATCCCGAGTGCAGCGTCCTGATCCGCAACGCCGGCGGGATGGCCACGGCGTCGCTGCGGGTCCGCCTGGGGCAGTGGTACCCGGTCCTTGAGGGCAACGCGACGTTCGTCTACCGCGCCACCGTCGATCCGGCCGTGCTGGCCCGGGGCCTGCCGACCGGGGGAGAACGCGAACTCTATCCCGCCGAGATCCGCGCGTACTCCGCCCTCGACGAGCAGAACGCCGATCGGCTCCGCGCCGCCGCCATCCAAACCGCCGCCATCCAAACCGCCGCCATCCAAACCGCCGCTATCGAAACCGCGGACGCCCAGACCTCCTAGCCGCCCGATTGCGGTAAGCACAGTTCATGCAGTAAACCAGGTCTATGCCGTACGGTCCATCTCCCTCGTCGGAGCCCAGAGCTAAGCCCGACCGCAAGTCCCGCACGAAGTCCGTCCGGATTACGGTCGACATGGGCCCGGCCGACTTTGAGGTGCTGAACCGCTGGCTGGCCAAGGCCGCCGTGGAGCTCGATCAGCCGCTCAACAGGATGACCCTGGCCCGGGGGATCAGGGCCATGATCCGGGCCGCCGCAACCGACGACGTTGTCCGCGGCGTCGTACTCGACCTCCTGCGCACAGATCAGTCCTGAGGACAACGAACCCCGCCGAACCCGGTCAGACCTATTTTCCGGAACGGCCCCGGTGCGTCCCCCCGGCTACGCTCACCGCGGCCCTGGTGGATGCCCCATGCGAGCCTAAACGTGGGGCAGGTGCCAGTGGTAGGGCGCGATCAGTTGCTTGACTGACTCCGGGCCATACGACCCGACGGCGTACGGCTCGACCGGCGGCGGGTCCTCCAGCAGCGGTTCGGAGATCTCCCACACCCGCTCGATTCCGTCGGAACTGGTGAACAGCGACTGGTCGCCGACCATGGCCAGCAGGATCAGCCGCTCGTAGCCCTCGAGCGCGTGCGACGCGACGAACGAGTCCTTGTAGTAGAACGCCATCTCGGCGTTGCCCAGGCTCAGCTCCGCCCCGGGGACCTTGGCCAGGAAGTTGACCTTGATGGCACCGGGGTCGGCGAAATCGATGACGATCTCGTTCTGCCGGCCGTACGGAGTGTCCTTGTGATGCGCGGGGAACATCCGCAGCGGCGGCGGCTGGAAACCGAGCGTGATGATCTGGCGCGAGGCGCCCATGGCCTTGCCCGAACGCAGGAAGAACGGCACTCCGTGCCAGCGCCAGTTGTCCACCTCGACCCGCACCGCGACCATCGTCTCGGTCTGCGAGTCGGCCGCCACGCCGGGCTCGGACCGGTACCCCTCGTACTGGCCGCGCACCACGTGCCGCACGTCGATCGGCTTCAGCGCCTCGTAGACCTTGAGCTTCTCGGCCCGCATGTGCTTGGCCGACAGCGACACCGGCGCCTCCATGGCCACGAACGCCAGGACCTGGAACAGGTGGGTGACGACCATGTCCCGGTAGGCGCCGGTCGCGTCGTAGAACGCGGCCCGCCCCTCGATCGACAGCGTTTCCGGTACGTCGATCTCCACGTAGCGCAGGTGAGCGCGATTCCAGACCGGCTCATTGAGCCCGTTCGCGAAACGGAACGCCAGGATGTTGTCGACCGATTCCTTGCCCAGGAAGTGGTCGATGCGGAACACCTGCGACTCGTCGAAGACCGCGAGCACCGCCTGGTTCAGCTTGCGGGCCGAGTCCAGGTCGGTGCCGAACGGCTTCTCGATGATCACTCGGGTGCGGTCGGTGGCCAGGCCCGAGGCGCCGAGCATGCCGACCACCGAGGTGAACGCGGCGGGTGGCACGGCCAGATGGAACAGCCGCCGCGGCGAGCCGCCGATCTCCTTTTCCGCCTTGCTGACCGCGGCCACCAGGGGTGCGGGGTCGTCGGGGTCCGCGGCGGCGAACGACAGCCGCTCGGCGAACGACGGCCAGGACGGATCGGTGGGCTTGGTGATGCAGAAGTCGGCGCACGCGTCCTCGGCGTGCTCCTTGAACTGCTCGTCGGTCACCGCGAACGAGGCCGGCGAAGACCCGATGATGCGGTAGTCCTCCGGCAGCAGGCCGGCCGCGTGCAGGTGGAACAGTCCCGGCAGCAGCTTGCGCTTGGCCAGGTCGCCGGTGGCGCCGAACAGCACGATGATGTGGTTCTCCGGCCGCGGGGATCCGTTCTTCGGCATGAATCAGGCCTTCTTCTCCGCGTGACCGCCGAACTCCGAGCGCATCGCCGACAAGATCTTGCCGGTGAACGCGCCGTTGTCCCGGGACTCGAAGCGTTCGTACAGCGAGGCGGCGATGACCGAGGCGGGCACGGCCTCGTCCACCGCGGCCAGCACCGTCCACCGGCCCTCGCCGGAGTCCGACACCCGGCCGCTGAAGTCGTCCAGGTCCGGCGACTTAGCGAACGCGGCCGCGGTCAGGTCGATCAGCCAGGAGCTGATCACCGAGCCGCGGCGCCACACCTCGGCGACCTCGCCGACGTCGATGTTGTACTGGTACGCCCACGGGTCGCGCAGCGGCGTGGTCTCCGCGTCGATCTCGTCCTGGTGCAGGCCCACGTCGGCTTGCTTGATGATCGCCAGGCCCTCGGCGATCGCGGCCATCATGCCGTACTCGATGCCGTTATGCACCATCTTGACGAAGTGCCCGGCGCCGTTAGGCCCGCAGTGCAAGTAACCCTGCTCGGCGGTGCCTCCCGGGGCCAGCCCTGGGGTCGGCTCCGCGGTGCCCTTGCCCGGGGCGATGGTCAGGAAGATCGGGTTCAGCCGCCGCACCGGCTCGTCCTCGCCGCCGATCATCAGGCAGTAGCCGCGGTCAAGCCCCCAGACGCCGCCGCTGGTACCGCAGTCGATGTAGTGCAGGCCGTCGCGCTTGAGGTCCTTGGCCCGGGTGATGTCATCCCGGTAGTAGGAGTTCCCGCCGTCGATCACGATGTCGTCGGCCTCGAGCAGCGGCCGCAGCTGCTCCAGGGTCTGCTGGACGATGCCGGCCGGGACCATGATCCACAGGGCCCGCGGCTTTTCCAGCTTGGCGACGAAGTCGGCCAGGCTCTCCGCGCCCTGCGCGCCGTCGGCTTCCAGTGCCTTGATCGCGTCGGCGTTGACGTCGTAGACCACGCAGCGGTGGCCGTCGCGCATGAGCCGGCGGACGAGGTTGGCGCCCATCCGGCCGAGTCCGATCATCCCGAGCTGCATCGGCGTATCAGTTGGCATGGCTGGTTCGTCCTTACCTGTTGTTGTCAGCGGGCCTTGAGCGCGCGGTACCTACGGATGAGCGCGTTGGTCGAGGAGTCATGATCGAGCGCCGGCTCGGCCGCGCTGGTCAGCTCGGGGATGATCTTGACCGCGAGCACCTTGCCGAGCTCCACGCCCCACTGGTCGAACGAGTCAATGTCCCAGATCGCTCCCTGGGTAAACACGCTGTGCTCGTACAGGGCGACCAGCGCCCCGAGGATCCGGGGGGTGAGGATCTCGGCGAGCAGCACGTTGGAGGGCCGGTTGCCCTCCATCACCCGGTGCGGCACCACGTTTTCTGGCGTGCCCTCGGCCCTGACCTCTTCGGTGGTCTTGCCGAAGGCCAACGCCTGCGCCTGCGCGAACACGTTGGAAGAAAGGATGTCGTGGTGGTCACGCAGCGGGTTCAGCGTCTTGCCGAAGCCGATCAGGTCGACCGGGATCACCGTGGTGCCCTGGTGGATGAGCTGGTAGAAGCTGTGCTGGCCGTTGGTGCCAGGCTCGCCCCAGAACACCGCGCCGGTGTCGTAGCTGACATGCTGCCCGGTCAGCGTGACGTGCTTGCCGTTGGACTCCATGGTCAGCTGCTGCAAGTAGGCCGGGAACCGCTTCAGATACTGCTCGTACGGCATGACGCCGTAGGTCTGGCAGCCGAAGAAGTCGCGGTACCAGAACGCGAGCAGCCCCATCAGCACGGGCAGGTTCTGCGCCAGCGGGGCGGTCCGGAAGTGCTCGTCCATCTCGTGGAACCCGGCCAGCATCTCGCCGAACCCGTCGGGCCCGAGCGCCACCATGGTGGACAGGCCGATGGCTGAGTCCATCGAGTACCGGCCGCCGACCCAGTCCCAGAACTCGAACATGTTCGCCGTGTCGATGCCGAACTTCGAAACCCGCTCGGCGTTGGTAGAGACCGCGACGAAGTGCTTGGCCACGGCGTCTTCGCTGCCGAGCTCCCCGACGATCCAGTCCCGGGCCGAGGTGGCGTTGGTCAGCGTCTCCAGCGTGCCGAACGTCTTGGAGGAGATGATGAACAGCGTCTCGGTCGCGTCCAGGTCGCGGGTCGCCTCGACGAAGTCGGTGGAGTCCACGTTGGACACGAACCGGAACGTGATGTCCCGCGTGGTGTAGTGCCGCAGCGCCTCGTACGCCATCACCGGCCCGAGGTCGGACCCGCCGATCCCGACGTTGACGACGTTCCTGATCGGCTTGCCGGTGTAGCCCTTCCAGTCCCCTGACCTGACCCGGTTGGCGAAGTCGGCCATCCGGCCGAGCACCTCGTGCACCTGCGCCACCACGTCGGTGCCGTCCACGACCAGGTGCTCACCGGCCGGCATGCGCAGCGCCACGTGCAGCACGGCGCGGTCCTCGGAGACGTTGATGTGCTCGCCGCGGAACATCGCATCCCGGTGCTCCGGCATGCCGCATTCTTCGGCCAGCGCCACCAGCAGCCGCATGGTCTCGTCGGTGACGCGATTCTTCGAGTAGTCCAGGTAGAGCCCGGCCGCCTCCGCGGTCAGCCGCTCGCCCCGCCCGGGATCGGCAGCGAACAGCTCACGCAAGCTCTGGCCGGCTATCTCGTCGTAATGCCGCTTGAGCGCCTGCCACGCCGTGCGCTCAGGCAGTGCTGGGACCGCCATGTGCTGCCTCCTCGCATTGTACTTCCCCACGGAATAGTTTCATGCCAGGCGGCCCGGCCGCCTCCGGCCCAGCGATAACAATGCCTGAATTCCGCCCCAGTCGGCCAAAATCAAGATCTTTAAACGGAACGGCAGTGCTGCGTCGGTCTGGTCAACGATCTACCGGCGCCTGGGCTAGCAGCTCGGCGGCGTGATCGGGGACGAAGGCCTGCATGTCCCTCGGCACGCGGATATATCCCTGCGCGGGCGGGCGCGGCGGCAGCTTCAGCGCCGGAGGTTGCACGTCGCGGTAAGGGATGGTGCTGAGCAGATGGGCGATCATGTTGATCCGGGCCCGCCGTTTATCGTCACTCTCCACCACGTGCCACGGGGCCTCGGGAATGTCGGTATGGACGAACATCTCGTCCTTGGCCCGGGAGTAGTCCTCCCACCTGGTGATCGACTCCAGGTCCATCGGTGAGAGCTTCCAGCTGCGCATCGGGTCGTGCAGCCGGGAGCCGAACCGGCGCTGCTGCTCCTCATCGCTGACCGAGAACCAGTACTTGCGCAGCAGGATGCCGTCCTCGACCAGCAGCCGCTCGAAGATCGGGCACTGGTGCATGAACCGGCTGTACTCCTCCTTCGTGCAGAATCCCATGACGTGTTCCACCCCGGCCCGGTTGTACCAGCTCCGGTCGAACAGGGCCAGCTCGCCCGCGGCGGGCAGGTGGTCGGTGTAGCGCTGGAAATACCACTGACCCTTTTCCCGCTCGGTCGGCGCGGGCAGCGCCACGATCTGGGCGACGCGGGGGTTGAGGTACTCGGCCACCCGCTTGATCGTGCTGCCCTTGCCGGCCGCGTCGCGGCCCTCGAAGATCACCACCATCCTGGCGCCCTCGGCTCGCATCCACTCCTGCATTTTCACCAGCTCGCCCTGCAACCGGTACAGCTCGGTCTCATACAGCCGCCGGGGCAGCCTGCCCGGCGCGGCCGACTTCGTCGTCGCCTCACGCGGCCGGGCCGGCTTCTTGCCGTGATCGGAGTTCCTGGCTGACATCGACTGTTCTCCCTTTGACCAGCTCCCGCTCGGCCGGGCCGGGGCGGACGAACCGGTAACCCCCGGAACCTCCCGCGATAATATGGCCGGCGTGAGTGACGATGAGATTTACCGCCAGTATGAGACAGTCAACCTCTACCGCCGCGGACCGGGTGCGAAGATCGAGCTCAACCGCCCCGACCGGATGAACGCGTGGAACGCCCAGTTCTCCCTCGACCTGCTCGCGGCGATCCGTGAGGTCACCGACAACCCGGAGGTCCGGGCGGTCGTCGTCACCGGCGCCGGGCGGGCCTTCTCCAGCGGCGCCGACCTGAAGGAGGCGACCGAGCTCGCGGCCGGCGGCACGGTTGAGGTCTACCAGATGCTGACCGAGCGGTACCACCCGCTGATCACTGGCATCCGGCAGATGCCCAAGCCGGTCGTCGCCGCGGTGAACGGCCCGGCGGCCGGGATCGGCCTTTCCCTCGCGCTGGCCTGCGACCTGGTGGTCGCGGCCGAGTCGGCCTACTTCTCCCTCGCCTTCGTCAACATCGGGCTGGTCCCGGACGGCGGCTCGTCGCTGCTGGTGCCCTCCCGGGTCGGTTTCACCCGGGCGGCCGAGCTGGCCATGCTGGGGGAGCGGCTCGACGCCCGCAAGGCCGTCGACTGGGGCCTGATCAACCGGGTCTTCCCGGACTCCGAATTCGCCGCCGGCGCCGACGCGCTGCTTGACCGGCTCGCCGCCGGTGCCACCAGGTCCTACGCGGGGACCAAGCGGCAGCTGAATCGCTGGCTGTACGATCAGATGGACGCCCAGCTTGAGTTCGAGGCCGGGATCCAGCGCGAGATGGCCGCCTCAGGAGACTTCGCCGAGGGACTCGCGGCGTTTGCCGCCAAGCGCCCGCCCCGCTTCACCGGCGGCTGAAACCCAGTGCCCCCAGAAACCCAGCGCCCGGAAGAACCCGCACATTAACCGCAGAACGCACCGGACCGGCTGAGATCGTGGACGTGTCCCCGCTCGAGCAGGTCTACCGGCAGGAGGCGGCGCGGATTACCGCCGCCCTCGCCGCGCGAATCGGGGACGTGGGGCTCGCCGCCGACGCGGTGCAGGACGCGTTCATCGAGGCCATCGAGCACTGGCGCGATGGCGAGGTGCCGCCCAACTACGGTGGCTGGCTGGCCACCACCGCCCGCCGCAAGGCCATCGACCGGCTCCGCCGGGTCCGGGCCGGGGAGCAGAAGCTGGCCCTGCTCGCGGCGACCATGACGAGCGGGGGCGGCGGCGGGGACGACAGCGAGGCAAGCGCCGACACGGCCGATGACGAGCTGCTCGGCATGATCTTCGCCTGCTGTCATCCCGCGTTGCCCCGCGAGTCGCAGATCGCGCTCACGCTCCGGGCCGTCTGCGGCCTGACCACCGCCGAGATCGCCGCGGCGTTCCTGGCCACCGAGCCCGCGATGACGCAGCGGCTGCTGCGGGCCCGCAAGGCCCTGCGCGCCGCGCATGCGGACCTGCGGGTGCCCGATCCCGATGACCTGGCGGGCCGGCTCGCCGAGGTGCTGGCCGTCATCTATCTCGTCTTCAACGAGGGCTACCTGGTCAGCGCCGGGCGGCAGCCGGCCCGGCGTGACCTGGCGGCCCAGGCGGTGATGCTGACCCGGCTGCTGCACCGGCTGATGCCGCGCGAGCCCGAGGTCCTCGGGCTGCTCGCGCTGCTCGGCCTGCACGAGTCCCGGGCGGCCACCCGGTTCGACGGCTGGGGTCGGCTGGTCAGGCTGGCCGACCAGGACCGGACCCGGTGGGACCGGGCGCTGATCACCGAGGCCACCCGGCTACTTGACCGGGCGCTGGCGCTGCGCGCGCCCGGGCCCTACCAGGTCCAGGCGGCCATCGCCGCGCTGCACGCGGAGGCGCCCGGCTACGAGCAAACCGACTGGGCGCAGATCCGCCTGCTCTATGACCGGCTGCAGGCCCTGACCCCGTCGCCGGTGGTGCTGCTCAACCGGGCCGTCGCCACCCGCTACGTCGTCGGGCCGGACGCCGCGCTGGCCGAGATCATGCCGCTCGCCTCCGAGCTGGACGGATACCGGCTCTTCCATGCCCTCCGGGCCGGCCTGCTGGCCGGGCTCGGACGTGACGACGACGCCCGCGCCGCCCGCGAGCGGGCGCTCGCGCTGGCCGGCAACCCGGCCGAGCGCGAGCTGCTCGCCCGCGACCTGTCTTTGTGACGGGCCTACCCCGTCACATCTCGACCGTCGGCCGGACCTCGATCGTCATCCAGCCGCGGTCCACGCCGGGCCAGGTCTTCGCGATGTCCACGGCCTCCTCGATGGTGTCGGTCTCGAGCACCGAGTACCCGCCGAGAGCCTCTTTGGTCTCTATGAACGGGCCGTCGGTGACGCCGCCGGCCCGTATCGTCTTGGCCGTGGCCGGCGGCTGCAGCTGGTATCCGCTCTCGACCAGCTTGCCCGACCCGCCCCCGGCCTTCTCGTACCAGGCCCCGACCTCGGCGTACCACGCCTGGCCTTCGGCCTCGGTCAGGTTCCTGACCGCCTCGGTGTTCATCAGCAGAATGACGTACTTCACGGTCGCCTCCCAATCAGCGGGGCCCCCGGTGGCGCCCCGTCAACTGTTTCACGAACGGCGCGCCCCCGTTTCCGACAACCCCGCCACAGTTTTGCCGGAGCGCCCGGCCGGCCGGGCGCTCCGGGTCACGCGTTCTGCCCGCTGGCGGTCAGCTTCGACTCCAGGGTCAAGATGGCCTCATAGCGCCGCCGGACATCGGCCCGGTCGGTGGCCTCCGGCACCGACCGCTCGCAGGCCCGGTCGATCATCGCCGCCTGATCGAGCAGCACCCGGCGCTGCCCGTTGCTGGTCGTCTCGGCCATGATCCGGGCCAGCGCCTCCAGCATGCGGATCATGACCGCCGGCATGCCGAGGCTGGACTGCCTGATCTTCTCGAACGACCGCTGCACCAGCCGGTCGTAGGTCGGTTCGGCCGAGATGACCCGGACGAATCCCTTGGCATCACGGTGCACACGGGCCGGATGCCACCCGGTGGCAATCTTGCAGAGATTCTCCCCGAGCCAGTCAATGCAGGTCAGAGCGGTGAACGTGTCGTTAACCGCCGCGGAGAGCGCGCGCAGCGCGATCTCGACGAGCTGGTCGATGCCGAACGACATGTCCTGGGTCAGGGTCCGGTAGGGACCGACGACGTGCGCGCGTCCCAGCGCCTGCCGCACCAGCGGCGCCGCCTCCGGCGGCCAGACCGTCGCGTACCTGTGACCCTGCACGATGAAGTGGCCCGGCCGTTGTTCCAGGCTGATCACGGCGTTGGCCTTCGTGGCCAGCTTGACCAGGTTCTGGTGCTTGATGAACTGCAGGTACCCGCTGGCCGGGGCGAGCAGGACCCCGCCGGCTGACTCCGCGAGGGCCAGCAACTGGACCGGGGAGGTGCCGCTCTCCGGTCCTCCCCGCGCCGGGCTGCCCTGGGTCTGGATCGCCTCGGTCAGGTCCCCGGCGATGCCGGCGATCACCTGGGGGAGCTGGATCGAGATGGCCGTGTGGTGGATGAAATAGATCAGCACGCCCAGGTCGGCGACCATCAGCCCGAGCGTCACGGTGACGCTGATGTGCGGCACGAAGTCCCCGTGCGATCCGGTGCCGATCGAGGCGAGCACCAGCACCGAGTAGACGAACGTCGCGACGAACGTGCCCAGGGTCACCTGGGTGCCCCGGTCGCGGATGAAGTTCCGCAGCATCCGCGGCCCGAACTGGGTCGAGGCCAGCGTCAGCGTGACCAGGATGATCGAGAAGACCACGCCGACCACGGTGATGATGGCGGCCGCGATCGCGGTCAGGATCTCCCGGGCCGCGTCGGCGCTGCCGCTGATCACCCAGCCCGGGATGGCGAAGTCGCCGCGGTAGTTGGCCCGGTCCGCGAGCAGCGTGCCGACGAACAGCAAGATCGCGGCCGCGACCTCGACGGCAGGCACGAACCACAGGCTGGTGCGCAGCACCTCCCGGCGCCAGTGCGAGGCTAGCGCTGAGGTGAAGATGCCGCGGTGCATGGCCGGCCCCCGAGCTCTATTGTGCCGACCAGACTTCCCGGCTAACCGTATCTCCACGCCCATTATGCCGGGCGGCGCCCCAGGCCGCACGTGAGCCGCGCCCGCTTCTACAGCGGCAGGCCGGCCTCGAGCAGGCCGAGCGCCGTATCGATGCGGCCGAACGTCTCCCCCATGTTCTGCGGGTCGGACCAGCCGTCCCACGGCAGCGTGATCGACATGATGACGCCGACGATCGCCCCGGCGGTGGTGCGGACGGTCAGGTCGTCGGCCGGGCGCCCGGCCCGCTTGGCCAGTGCCTCGCTGATGACCGCGATGGTCCGGGCGAATTCGTCCATGGCCCGGGCGCGTATCTCCGGCACGGTCACGGTGAGGGCGGCGTTCTCGCTGATCAGGTCGAGGTCGGCCGCGGTGTAGGAGGCGAACACCTCCCGGGCGGCCGCGCGGACGGCGGTGACCGGGCTGAGCCCGGCCGGCTGCCGCTCGAGCGCCTCGATCATCCGGGTGTCCATGTCATCCTGCAGGACGAGATCTTCCTTGGTCGGGAAGTACCGGAAGAACGTGCTCGGTGACACCTCGGCCGCGGCCGCGATCTGCTCCACGGTGGTGGCGTGGTAGCCCTGCTCGCCGAACAGCCGGAGCGCGTGCTCCCGCAGCGAAGCACGCGTCCTGGCCTTCTTCCGCTCACGCAGGCCGGGTGAGTCCGGGCCGCAGCCGAGCATGTCTGTCACACTTCCAATTCTGCCCGCTCCGCGCCGGTTTCACCGACCGCGGCGGGCCTCGTGTCGCCGGCCGGGACCACCTCGCCCATCCCGTCGGCCCGGCGCGGCAGGAAGATCACCGCGAGGATGGCGCTCATCAGCGCGATCCCGGCGCAGACCCAGAGCATCGCGTCCAGCCCGGCCACGAACGCGCTGCGTGCCGAGTCGAGCAGCGCCGCCGAACCCAGCCGGTGGGCGATGCCCACCCCCTCGACCACGCTGCCCTTGGCGGTCGCCGCGACCGCGGCGGGCAGGTGCGTCACCGCCAGGTGACTGCGGTACACCGAGTCGAGCACGGTGCCCAGCACCGCGACGCCGATGGTGGCGCCGACCTGGCGCAGCGCCGAGATCAGGGCCGACCCCGAGCCGCTGCGCTCGGCCGACAGGGCGGAAAGCGCCGCGTTCATCGTCTGCGGCATGGCCAGCCCAAGCCCGAGGCCGAACACCGCGAACCAGGTCGCCGCGAACCCGGTGCCGCTGCTTACCTTAGTGCTTGCGCCCACCGCGAGCGTGACGGCCATCAGCGTGAATCCCACCGTGACCAGCACCTTGGCATTCGACACCGGGCCCCGCGGGGGCCGGCCTTCGGTGCCCTTACGCGGCGAGGCCAGCCGGGTACCGCCGATCATGCCGATGACCATGCCGCCGATCATGGGCAGCAGCCGCAGCCCGCTGCCCATGGCGTTCACCCCGCGCACCTCCTGGAAGTACAGCGGCATCGCGAAGAAGATGCCGAACATCGCGAACGAGACCAGCGTGGCCAGCGTGGTGCCCCAGGTGAACCCGGCCGACCGGAACAGCCTGAGCTCGATCAGCGGCCGGATCCCGCGGAACCCGCCCCCGCGCGGGGTTCCGTCGTCGTCGGCGTAGCGCCGGGTGAGCCAGCGTTCCCAGGCCACCAGGATCGCGAGCACCACGGCCCCGGCGGCGATCGTGGCCAGCGCGCCCGTATCGGTCCAGCCGTCCTGCCCGGCCCGGATGAAGCCGTAGGTCAGCCCGGCCAGCCCCGCGCTGGACAAGACGACGCCGAGCACGTCCACGCTGGGCCGGCGCTCGCTGCGCGACTCCGGCAGCAGGAACGCCACCGCGATCAGCGCCAGCACGACCACCGGCACGTTGATCAGGAAGACTGAGCCCCACCAGAAGTTGTCAAGCAGGTACCCGCCGACGATCGGGCCGATCGGGAAGCTGATGAAGGTGGCCGACGCCATCAGCGCGATCGCCTTCTGCCGCTCCTCGGGCGCGAACAGCACCGGGATCACCGCGAACGACAACGGGAAGATCGCGGCCGCGCCAATGCCGAGCACCGCCCGGGCGGCGATCAGCTCACCGATGCCGCCGGCGTAGGCGCACATCGCCGAGCTGGCCCCGAACACCACCAGCGCGATCAGCAGCACCTTCTTGCGGCCGAACCGGTCGCCGAGCAGGCCCGCGGGCAGCATCGCGGCTGCCAGCACCAGGCTGTAGGCGTCCGAGACCCACTGCAGGTCGCTGGTCGAGGCGTGCAGGTCGCCGGAGATGGTGGGCAGCGCCAGGTTCAGCACCGTCAGGTCGAGCCCGACGACGAGCACGCTCGCCGCGATCGCGACCAGCGCCCACCACTTGCGAGCCGAGTTGTCTGCCATGATACTCACATCCCATCGGCAGTCGCATCTAAATGAAGGTGACTGCCAAAAGTATGCGCCCTTCAGTTGGTAGTGTCAATTGCAATCCACGTGGGCTGGCCCCGGACATGATGAAACCGGGGCTCGGCCAGGGCGCAAGCCCCTGGAACCCCGGTTTCACCCGACCTTCAGATCAGCCCGGACCCCGAGATCAGGACTGCAGCCTCTTCAGCAGGTCCGTGCCCTCCGGGCTGCCCAGGCCCGTGCAGGCGTCCCAGCCCGGCCCGGCCGAGTAGGCACCGTTGTTCCCGCTGGTGATGTCGTGGAAGCCGGGCACGTCGGTGCCGGGTGTGATGCCCGCGTACAGAGCCGGCTGGATCAGGCCGAACCGCTGGCCGGTAGCCTGCGCGATCCGGCTGATCAGCGCCGCCCACAACGGAGCGACCGCGCTGGTCCCGCCCACCACCTGAGCATGACCGTCGGCGTAGACCTGGTACCCGGTGGTCGGGTCGGCGTTGCCCGCCACGTCGGGCACGCCGCGGCCGCCAGAACTGTGGGCCTTCGCCCCGCCGGCCCGGGCCGGTACCCCGGCGGTCGCCTGCCACGACGGCAGGGCGAACTTGTCACTGACCCCGCCGCCGCCCGCGCCCTCGCCCGCGGCCGTCTCGTTCCAGACGACCTCTGAGCTGATCGTGCCGGTTGACACATCCGCCACGAGCTTGGTCCCGCCGCAGCCCAGCGCGTACGGGCTGGACGCGGGGAAGTCGACGTGCGGTTGGCCGCGGGTCTCGCCGTCGCTGCTGCCATTGTCGCCTGCCGCCACGCACACGGTGATGCCGAGCGCCGCCGCGTCGGAGATGGCCGCGTTCATCGACGTCAGGCCCTGCGCGGTCCACGAGTCTTCGGACTGGCCCCAGCTGATCGAGATGGCGATGGGCGCCGGGCTCGCGGTCGCGGCGTCGGAGATCGCGTCGACGAAGCCCTGGTCGCCGTTGTTCGGCGCGAAGTACACCACCTGCGCCGCGCCGGGTGCGACGGCGCCGATGACGTCGATGTCCAGGTTGACCTCGACGTCGGCCCCGTTGGGGTCCGACCCCGGCGCGTTGGACGCCCCGTCCACGCTCACCGCGGTGACCGAAGGCACCGCGATGCCCAGGTCGCCGAAGTAGGTGTCAAGGTCGCCGGTCGAGAAGCCGCCGCCCAGCTCGATGACCGCGACCGTCTGGCCGGCGCCGGTGGTGCCGGCCGGGAACTGGTAGATGTCGGCCACCTGGTTCGGCGCGTACGAGATGCCCTGCGCCGCCGCGGCGGCAGACCGGAAGTGCGCCCGCGCCTGCGGCCTGGTGTCCAGGCCGAGCACGGCCAGCACGATCCCGTCCAGGGCGGCCGGGATGTACAGCGGGCCCTCGCGGTACCTGTGGGTGACCAGCCGGCCGCCGGGGTCCGGACTGGAGACTTGCTGCAGCGTGACGCCGAACGTACCGGCCAGCTCGCCCAGGGTACCCGCCACCTTGACCCGGCGGGAGGCCGGCGCAGCGGCGGTTATCTCCAGCCCGCGGCCGGTCAGCGTCCGGCTCACCAGGTCGACGTCGGCGGGGTCGGCGCCGTACCGCTCCGCCAGCTCGTCGCTGGTCAGGACCGTAGGCCCGGCGATCACATCGGCGGGAAGCTCGGCCCGGCGCCGCAGCACCAGGGTCAGCTCGGCTCGCTGGGAAAGGTCAAGCTCCCCGGCCGGCGTGGCGTTGGCCAGTGGCGCTCGCTCGCTGCCAGCCAGCAGGACCGACGATTCGTCAGACATTGTGTGCTCCCACTCAAGTAGATGCGTCGGGGGGCAGGTAATCAGCCCCCCGGGGGCAATTCTGCCTCGCTCATACGGAGGACAACGGCCGTTCAGAAATACACTATTTATCTAAACGGGCGGGGATGGCCGATCCCGGATTACCGGCACCTGGGCCTTGGCGTATTTTGTCGTAAATGTACGAAATGGGGTCCTGCGTGTAGCGGGCCGGGCTAGAAAAAGGCATGCACGATATCGGTCACGCAGTCGTCGTCACTTACCACCGGGATCACCCGCCACTTGTCGAACGTGGTGCAGGGGTGCGAGATGCCCAGGCACACCAGGTCACCCGGCGCGAGCTCGGTGCCTGGCTTCAGCCGCAGGTAAGCATGCTGGTCGTTGAGCTCGGTCAGCCGGCTCCCCGAGAGGTCGGCACCGCTCCCGCCGCGCCGCAACCCGCGCAGCGGCACCGGCAGGCCCTGGTCGAATCCGGCGTCGCGGCGGCCCGCACCCAGCAGCGCCAGGTCGGCCTCGGGGCGGGACAGCACCTGGGTCCACAGTTCGAGGGCGGGCCGGAGCACGGGTGCGTCCGCCGATCCGCGCGAGACGGGGGAGGCGGTTTCGTAGTACCCGTGATCGTGGGCCAGGTAGGCGCCGCTGCGCAACATCGCCGTGATCCCGTTAGCGCCCGCAGTGGGGATCTCGGGGATGGCGCCGCCCGCCGTCAGTTCGCGGATAACCACGTCGAAGAACGCGCTGCCGCCCGCCGTCACGATGAACTCCTCGCCCCCGTCCGCCAGCTGGCCCGGCCCCAAGCCCCTTAGCTGGCCCGGCCCCAAGCCCCTTAGCTGGCCCGCCAGGGCCCGCAGCCGGCGGCAGAACGACGTGACCTCCGCCAGCATCTCTGCTTGCGAACCGGCTCCGATGCTGCCCTCGTAGCCGGCCACGCCGGCCAGTCTGAGCGTCCCGGTCGCGGTCGCCGCCCGCGCCACGGCCAGCGCCTGGGCATCGGTCCGGCAGCCGGTGCGCCCGCCGGCCCGGCCGATCTCCACCAGGACGGGCAGCCTGCGCCCGGCCGGACACCGGGTCAGCACCTGGTCCAGGATGGCCACGCCCTCGGGGCTGTCGACGTAACAGTAGGCCTCGAAGCCGGGATCGGCGGCAAGTTCGGCCGCCAGCCAGGTGATGCCCGCCTCGTCCACGAGCTCGTTGGCCAGCAGCAGCCGGGGGAAGCCAAAGACCCGGTAGGTCCGCAGTTGCCCGATGGTGGCCACGGTGATGCCCCAGGCACCGTGGGAGAGCTGGCGGGCGGCGAGTTCAGGAGACATCGCGGTCTTGCCGTGCGGGGCCAGCGCCACGCCCGCCCGGGCGCAGTAGGCGGCCATCGCCTCGAGGTTGCCCGCGAGCGCCGTCTCGCGCAGGATGAGCAGCGGGTAGGTGAACCCCGCCCGGTGCAGCAGCGGCCGGGCGGCGGCCACGCTGGCGGCGGACAGACCGCCGTTGTCCAGCCCCGCGGTGTCCAGTCCCGCGGCGACGCGCGGGCCGAAGCCTTTCTCGACCGGCTCGATGGGCCGCTCGCGCAACTCGCGGAGCCGCTCCGTCACCAGCGGCGGTAGCGGATTGCTCACCCGTGTCTCCCCACCGTACGTCAGCTCCGCGAACGGCCGTACTGGCGCCGGAACGCGTGCCGGGTCAGGTTAAACCCTCTTCGTTATGGCATGGCAAGAGCTTCTAAATTGCCATCATTTATACCTTTTCTATTGAGATCTCATGTCATCTCTCTCATGTGTAACCGGGACGCTGACGCTGCGCGACGCGACCCAGGGGTGGACGCGGGCGATCGATGCCGCGGGCAATGCCTTCCCCGTCACCTCGGATGGCTCCGTCAGCTCGGACAGCGGCAGCTCGCCGAGCGCGGCGCCCTGGGGATGCCAGCCGCTCAGCATGCGCACCAAGGGTGACCGATTCCGCACTACTTGTTGCGGTATGCACCTTCGCTGGGTCATGATGAAAGAGAGTGAGCATAACGGACGGCGGACTACGGGGTCGGGACAGAAAGGTCACAGTGGAAGGTGCTGTGCCGCCGCGGGCCACATTCCGTGACGTGTTCGCGGTACGCGAATTCCGGGCCCTGTGGCTATCCGAAGTGCTGTCCGTGGCTGGCGACCGGCTGGCCCTGGTCGCCCTTACCCTGCTGGTCTTCGACGAGACCCGGAATCCGCTCTACACCGGCGTGACCTACGCGGCCGGGTACGTGCCCTGGGTGATCGGCGGCTTGTTTTTGGCCGACCTGTCGGACCGGCGGCCGCGCCGTTCGGTCATGGTCGTCTGCGACGCGGTTCGGATGGTCCTGGTGGCGGCCATGCTGATTCCCCGCATGCCGTGGCAGGCCCTGGTCGGGCTGTTGTTCGCGACCACGATGTTCGCGGCGCCATTCGAATCGGCCCGCGCCTCCATCACCCCCGACATCCTGCAGGGCGAGCGCTACGCGCTGGGTACGGCGGTGATCCAGACGACGTTCCTGGCCTGCCAGGTGGTCGGCGCGGTCGGCGCGGGAGTGGCGGTGACTCTCATCGGGGTGCGGCGCTCGCTGGCTATCGACGCCGCTACGTTCGCGCTGTCCGGCTTGTTAATCGGGCTGGGGATCCGATCCCGGCCCGCCGCCCGGGCCGACTCAGCCCGGCCGTCCCCGCTGGCGCAGCTGCGGGACGGATTCCGGCTGGTCTTCGGCGACGAGGCGCGACGCACCCTGTTGCTGTTCGGCTGGCTGGTGGCGTTCTACACGATTCCCGAGGGCGTCGCCGCGCCCTACGCGACCAAACTCGGCGGCGGGTCCATCGCGATCGTCCTGGTGCTGGCGTCCACCGCGTTCAGCACCACGATCGCCACGCCGCTGTTCACCAAGTTCGTCCGGCCCCGTCGGCGGGTCGAGTGGATGGGGCCGCTCGCCGTGCTTACCTGCGCGACTCTGATTCTCACGGCCCTCCACCCCGGTCTCGCCGTCTCCCTGGTGATCTTTTCCGTCTCGGCCGCGTTCGGCGTTTACCAGCTCGCGGCCAACACCGCCTTCGTCGTGAGGGTGCCGAACGAACGACGGGCTCAGGCCTTCGGCTTGGCCAACATGGGGGTAATTGTCGGCCAGGGCGCCGCCTTCGTGGCCGCCAGCGCTGCGGCGCTGGTGTTCAGTCCGGCGACGGTCATCGCTGTAGGTGGCGGTATCGGTGCGGTCATTGCCTTGATGCTGACGCTCAGGTGGCGCCACGTGTCACCACCCGGCGGGCGTCATGCGGCGGGACGGCGTCCCGGTCACGCCGCGTCTAGCAAGTCAGTGACTCTGCGGGAATCTGGACCGCTACGGAGATCTGGATAGCAGCGGCTGCGGTCGAGCTAAGCTCAAGTCCAGGTGTCGCGCATTGCGAGTTTCCTCTCGGTTGTGGGTGGCTGTATCGATCGGGCCTCAGCCCCAAGCGGCGCGCATTGTCCGGCCCTCCTCCCTGGGATGCGGTCAGCATTTTGTAAGCCTCCGGCATAAGCACTCCGGGTAATCGCGGCTCGTCAATCACCATTTAGCTCCTCTTTATCGGCCGATGTAGGCGAATCGGGCGCAATAGTGTCCAAGATGGCCACCCATGGGCTAAGGTAGCTATACGGAGCTAGTCCTTTACGGTGAGCTGCCGACTAGACAGGAGTCTGTCGAGTCCCATCTGGAACGGTGGAACATGGAAGCCTCGTCCGTCACCCGTCGCATTGCGGCGCGGGCGAATGTGCGGGACTGGGCCTGGTGGCAGCTTCCCGTTCTGCTCCGTGTCTATGTGGCGAGCGTGCCGCTGGCCGCGCTCGTGCTGACCGGCTACGCGGCGTCGCAGACGTACTGGCGTTCGGCCGACCTGGTGAAGTACCTCCTGCTGTTCGCCTGTGCCCTGGTCTCGGTGGCGGCTACCCCCCGGATCGCCTACTCTCAGGGCGCCCTGGTGCGGGATTTCGTCACGGTCTGGGTGCTGCCGGTCGCGATCCTGCTGCCGCCCGTGTACGCCATGGTTCTGCCGATCCCGCTGTACGTGCTTACCCAGTGGCGGGTACACCGGGGTGTCGTCTACCGCCGGGTGTTTACCGCGGCCGCCATCGGGCTGGCCTACGGCGCGGCGTCCGTATTGTTCCACGCGTTCCCGGCATCCTTCGCCGGCGGGACGATCGGTACCGGCATGCACGCCCTGACCTGGGCCGTAGCCGTCGCCGTCTGCGAAATAGTCGGCGGCCGGGGGCACCGTTTCCTGATCCTGGGCGCGATCAAGCTGACCGATCCCACCGTCCGGCTAGCCGACCAGGAACTGAGCCGGGAAGCGCTGCAGGGCGACGTCGCCGAATTCGACCTCGGGGTCCTGATCACTCTGGTCGTCGCGGTCAACCCGGCGCTGGCGATATTCGGCGTGCCCACCGTGTTGCTGGCGCGGCGGTTCATGATGCATGCGCAGCTGGTCGCCCAGTCCCGGATCGACACCAAGACGGGGCTGCTCAACGCGTCCACCTGGGAGCGGGAGGCGAAGGGCGAGATCGCCCGCGCCATCAGGACTGGCGCACCGCTCGCGCTGGCCCTGATTGACATCGATCATTTCAAGGTGGTCAACGACACCTTCGGTCACCTGGTCGGGGACAAGGCGCTGCGGGCGGTCACTGATGGGCTGCGCAGCCAGCTGCGCAACTACGACCTGGCCGGGCGGTTCGGCGGCGAGGAATTCGTCGTCCTGCTGCCGCACGCCCGCGAGGGGGACGCGCTGAGCGTCGCCGAGCGGCTCCGCACGCACATCGCCGCGCTGTCCATCCCCGTCAACGACGCGGACGAGTCCGGGACGCAGGTTAAGCTCACCATCTCGGTCGGCGTCGCCGCCCTGGACGGCAACAACCGCGAGCTCACTGACATGCTCGCCACCGCCGACGCGGCCCTGTACCACGCCAAGGTAACCGGCCGTAACAAGACGCACATGATGATCGCGACCGCGCCGGTGTCCAGCCCCTAGCCCGCTCCGCAAACACCGCAATAGCGCTATGTTGGGCTAAAAGCCGCTTTTTGCGGCAAATCCTGCCCGGTATCGGGCAGGATTCTTGCCTAAACTACGGGCTAGGGGGTAAAAAGTAGGCGTGCCTGACCCTTTCCCGCAGGACCTCGCGCGCTACCTGGCTGCTTCCACGGGGCTGCCGCAGCCTACCGCGGTCCGGGTCATCGCCGATATAGCAACATACTTCAACGAAACCATTGAGGACTTCGTTCGCAGGCGCCACGCGGAACTGCAGCAACGCCAGCGCAAGAACGATGAGATCTGGCCGATGATCGCGGCCGAGCTCGGCCAGCGCAGGTTCGCGGCGCCCGGGCTGTCGGAGCGCCAGCTCCGGCGCATCGTCTACGGGTAGCGCAGGTCAACGCCAACCGACAGGAGATCTTACGTGTGCGGAATCGTGGGATACATCGGCCGTCGGGATGCCGTCCCGGTCCTGCTCGAAGGGCTGAGGAGCCTAGAGTACCGAGGCTACGACTCGGCCGGCCTCGCGGTGATCTACAGGAACAAGCTGCAGGTCACCAAGACCGCGGGTCGGGTTCAGGACCTCAGGGAGAAGGTCAGCGAGCGGACCAAGGCGACGATCGGCATCGGCCACACCAGATGGGCCACGCACGGTGAGCCCAACGAAGTCAACGCCCATCCGCATACCGACACCGAGGGCCGCATCGCGGTGGTGCACAACGGCATCATCGAGAACGCCGAGCTGCTCAGGGCCGCTCTGGTGGCCCGGGGTGTCAAGCTGGTCAGCGACACCGACACCGAGGCGCTGGCTCATATGATCGCCGCCGAGGCGGCCGGCGAGGTGAGCCTGGAGGACGCAGTCGGCCGGGTGCTGCGCCACGTGGAAGGCACCTACGGCCTGGTCGTGCTCGACATCAAGCACCCGAATGAGCTCGTGGTGGCCCGCAACGGCAGCCCCATCGTGCTGGGCATCGGTGAGGCCGAGATGTTCGTCGCCTCCGATGTCGCCGCGCTCGTCCGCTACACCAAGCAGGTGGTGTACCTGGACGACGCGGAGATCGTGACGGTCCATGCCGACGGCTACCGCACCTCGGCGCTCGACGAACGGGACCGGCGTGGCCCGGGCGGCGGCAAGACGCCCACCACTGTGGAGGCCGAAGCCGGTGACTACGAGCTCGGCTCTTACGAGGATTTCATGCGCAAGGAGATCCATGAGCAGCCGGAGGCGCTGCGCCGGGCGCTTCGCGGCCGGCTCGACGAGCGGTTCTCAACGGCCAGGCTGGGCGGAATCAACCTGGATCCGCGCCAGCTCAGGTCGATCAGGCAGGTGAAATTCCTCGGCTGCGGCTCGGCCTACTACGCCGGCCAGATGGGCGCGGTGCTGACCGAGGAACTGGCCCGGATCCCGTCCGATGCCGAGCCTGCCTCGGAGTTCAGGTACCGCAACCCAGTCGTCGACCCTGACACGCTCTACGTGGCGGTCAGCCAGTCCGGCGAGACGCTGGACACGCTGATGGCGGTTCAGGAACTGCTCCGCAAGGGCGGCCAGGTAATCGGAGCGGTCAACGTGGTGGGCAGCGCGATCGGGCGCGAGTGCGGCAGCGGGGTCTTCCTGCACGCCGGACCGGAGATCGCGGTCGCGTCCACCAAGGCGCTGACCAACATGGCGGCTTCGTTCGCCATGCTCGCCCTGCTGCTCGGCCGGGTCCGCGACCTGTCCTCGGCATCCGGCCAGCGGATCGTGGCCGGCCTGCGCGCGCTGCCCGGGCAGATCGAACAGATCCTGGCCAGCGAGGAGGAGATCGCCGACACCGCCCGCCGCTTCGCCGCCGCCGAGCACATGTTCTTCGTCGGCCGGGTCCGTGGCTGGCCGGTGGCGCGCGAAGGCGCCCAGAAGCTGAAGGAGGTCTCCTACGTCCACGCCGAGGCCTACCAGGCGGCGGAGCTCAAGCACGGCCCGCTCGCGCTGATCAACCATTCGATGCCGAGCGTGGTCATCGTTCCCGCCGACGATCTAGTGTCGAAGAACATTTCCACGATCGAGCAGATCAAGGCGCGTGGCGGCCCTGTCATCGCGGTCACGAGCGCTGACCTGCCCGCCAGCCTGGCCGACGCGGTCATCCGCGTTCCCCACGGCGAACCTGAACTGGAACCCATGCTGCTGAACGTCCCGTTGCAGCTGCTGGCCTATCACACCGCGGCCAAGCTGGGCCGGGACATCGACAAGCCCCGCAACCTGGCCAAGAGCGTCACCGTGGAGTAGGCCAGCCCGGACCCGCAGCCCCGGTCCGGGCGAAGCGCTATCAAACTCGCTATAAGAAGCCTGTAAACCATGCGACGCCCCTCGGCCGGCTCCGCCCTTTCTCACCCGTTATCGTCGGGGGACGGCCCTGGGGCGTCGTGTGGATGACCGCCATTACGCCGAGCAGCGAACAGCGCTGTTATTCGGGTCAGTATTTCGCTGCGATTACGTATTCCGCCGCAGCGCGAAGTTCCCGCTCGGCAAGTTCCCTGCTTGGTCTGCTGGCGGAATTCTTAGAGCTCAGCCCCAGGTGTTTAGCATGTCCGCCACCCCCTCACACTCCTCTCGTACCTGACGTTCTGCCCAGCGGCAGCCTTTCAGGCTAAGCACGCCGTGTAGTCGTGGCAAGTCAGTCACTATTTAGCTCCTATAGCGCGCCGGAATGTGGGCGAATCTTCCCTAATAGCTAACGAAATGGGCATAGATGAGTTAAGGTAGCTATGCGGAACTAGTCCTTTACGGTCAGCTTCCGACTGATTGCCAGACTCGTTACGTCTCATCCGGAACGGTGGAACATGCGAGCCCCCTCCGTCACACGGCGGCTGCTGGCGTGCGCAGTCGTTCGCGACTGGGCCTGGTGGCAGCTGCCCCCGCTGCTGCGGACCTACGTCGGAATCGTCCCGGCGACCGCACTCGCGGCGATCGGCGTGGCGGCGTCGCAGACCTCATGGCGGGTCGACGACCTGGTGAAGTTCCTGCTGCTTCTCGGCTGCGGCATGATCTCGGTGGTGGCGACCCCCAGGATCGCCTACGGGCAAGGTGCCATCGTCCGGGACTTCCTGACGGTATGGGTGCTGCCGGTCGCCATCTTGCTCCCGCCCTTCTACGCCATGGTGACGCCCGTTCCGCTGCTGATCTTGACCCAGTGGCGCGTGCACCGGGGCGCCGTCTACCGCCGCGTGTTCACCGCGTCGGCGATCGGGCTGACCTACGGCGCGGCCTCCCTGGCGTTCCGTGCCTATCCCGCGTCGTTCGCCGGTGGTCCGCTCGGCACCGGGGTGCACGCGCTCACCTGGACCGCGGCGGTCGCCAGCTGCGAGATCATGGGCGAGATCGTTCACAACGTGCTGCTGGCCACGGCGATAAAGCTCTCCGAGCCCACGGCTCGGATCCGGGACCTGCTGCTGAACCGCGAAGCGCTGCAGGCTGACTTGGCCGAGATCGACCTGGGCATCCTGATCACCGTGGTGGTGGCCGTCGACCCGGCGCTGGCGGTTTTCGCCGTCCCCACTGTGCTGCTGGCCAGGCGCTTCATGATGCACGCCCAGCTTCTGGCCAGCTCGAGAATCGACACCAAGACCGGGCTGCTCAACGCGGCGACCTGGGAGAGCGAGGCGGCGGCGGAGATCTCCCGGGCGATGCGGACCCGCAGTCCGCTGTCGGTCGCCCTGATTGACATCGATCATTTCAAGGCCGTCAACGATACCTACGGTCACCTGGCCGGGGACAAGGTCCTGCGCGCGCTGAGCGATGCGTTCCGCGAGCAGCTGCGCGATTATGACCTGGCCGGGAGATTCGGCGGTGAGGAGTTCGTCGTCTTGCTGCCCCAGACGGACGAGGCCGATGCGTTCAGCATCGCGGAGCGGCTGCGCGCGCACGTCGCCGGGATGTCTGTCCCCGCCGATGATCCCACCAGGCCGGGAACCCTTATCAGCCTGACCGTCTCGGTCGGTGTCGCGGCCCTAGGCGCGGCCGGGAGCGAAGTAACCGATCTGCTCGCTGCCGCCGACGCCGCCCTTTATTACGCCAAGCAAACTGGCCGTAACAAGACTCACGTCGCTCCCGCTAACATGTTGCTTACTCAGATTGTCCCAATGGCCCGGCAGGTATCAGCGATCATAGATACGTCAGATTCCTCTCCGCGCTGATAGCCGGTCAGTGCAGCGCCGGTCAGTGCAGCGCCGGTCAGTGCAGCGCCGGTCAGTGCAGCGCCGGTCAGTGCAGCGGCGGTATGTCATCCATGAGGCCAGCGCCCGGCAGCTGCTGTTCGCACCACACGACCTTGCCGGTCGCGGTCCGGCGCGCGCCCCAGCGATGCGAAAGCTGGCGGACTACCTGAAGGCCGCGGCCGTTCTCGTCGTCCCCGCTGGCCTGGCGGAGCCTCGGCAGCGCGGCCGAGTTGTCCAGCACCTCGCAGACCAGCGCTCGCTCGTTGACGAGCCGCAGCGTGACGTCGCCGCGCGAGTACCTGACCGCGTTGGTCACCAGCTCCGAGACGAGCAGCTCGGTCGTCGGGATGAGATCTTCCAGCTCCCAGCGCTTCAGCGGCTCGGCCAGCACCGAACGCGCCGACCGCACCGAGGTCAGCTTGGGCGCGAACGTCCACGAGGCGTAGCAGTCCTCGGGCAGCCGCCGCAGCCGGGCGATGAGCACCGCGATGTCATCGCGCTGATGGTCGGAGTAGACCCCGTCCAGGGTGGCCTTGCACAGGTCCTCGAGTGGCCGTGTCGGCGAGCCGGGACCGAAGATGCCGCGGAGCCGGGCGAGGCCGTCGCTGATGTCCTGGCCCTTGTTCTCCACCAGGCCGTCGGTGTACAGGACGAACAGGCTGCCGTCCTCGATCTTGAACTGACGGCTTTCCACCTCGCCGTCCCCGATGCCCAGCGGCGGTGCGGGCGGGACGTCGAGCAGCTCGTTGCTCCCGTCCGGGTGCACGAGCAACGGCGGCAGGTGACCGGCCACGGCGATCTCGCACTCGCCGCTGACCGCGTCGTAGACCGCGTACGCGCAGGTCGCGAAGTGCGGCTCGCGCTCGCCGAGGGTGTGCATGAGCTCGTCAAGCTGCTGCAGGGACTCGGCCGGCGCCAGCTCGAGCATGGCCAGGGTCTGAATGGCGGTCCGCAGCCGGCCCATGGTGACGGCGGCGCGCACGCCGTGCCCGGCCACGTCGCCGACGACGAGCGCGACCCGGCCGCCGGGCAGCGCGATGGACTCATACCAGTCGCCGCCGACCTCGATGAGCTTGCTGCCGGGCAGGTAGCGGTGCTTGACCTCGACCGAGCTCGGGTAGGAGAGCCCGGTCGGCAGCATGCTCCGCTGCAGGGTCAGCGCGGTCGCGTGCTCCCGGCTGAAGCGGCGGGCGTTGTCGATGAAGACGGCGGCGCGGGCCGCGAAGTCCATGCCGATCTCGATGTCGTACGCGTCGAATCGCCGGAACCCTTCCTGCCTGGTGCAGGCGAAGAAGCCAAGCACGGTGCCCCGCGCGATGAGCGGCAGCATCAGCATGGAGGCGCCGGACAGCAGCTTGGCGACGGGCTTGCGCCGCCAGGCCTTGGCGATCTTGCTCGCCTGGGCGTCGCTGATCGTCGCCTCGAGCACCGGCGCGCCGGTGTCCATGCACCGGAAGTACGGCGTGTGGGCGGGATAGCGCAGGATCTCCCCGGTGGGGAACGCCGCTTCCCAGGCGGGATCCTTGCGGTCGTGCAAAAGCGCGATCCGGCGCAGCGGGACTGACCCGTCGGTGCCATGGGACGGGAGTTCGTCCTCGCCGATCAGGCTCTCGAGCAAGAGCAGGTCACCCGCGTTACAGAAATGCGGAACGAGCGCGTCGATCAGCTCCCGCGCCAGGTGATCGATGTCCAGGGTGTCGCCGATCCTGGTGAAGGTGTCATCGAGCATCTGCTTGCGCATCAGCGCGGGATCGACGAACCGCTCGGCCCTCGGCGCGGGGATGCGGAGCAGGGCGAGCGCGGCCAGGCTGGTCCCGCCCGCGCGCATCGGGTGGACGGTCACCACGGCATCGGCCCGGTACCCGTCGCGGGTATCGATGGTGAGCATCGCGCTGCCCTCGCGATCGGACCGGATCGCTTCGAGTAGCCCGCTGACCGCGGCGACGCCGTCGGCGGCCGTCAGGTCGCGCAGCTGGGCGCCGAGGAGCTCCTCTGGCTCCCGGGCCAGGATCTGCGGCGCGTTCCTGTCATGCTGTACGATGCGCCCGTCGTGGTCGATCCCGAGAATGATGGTCCGAACGGACGTGGTCAGGGCCGGATGAGGGCTCTCGGCAGTGATGCCCCCGGCGGAGGTCTCCTGGGTTTCTGCGATCCCGGTCTCCTGGGAGGTTGCGGCGGCCTTGTATCCACGGCTTCGCCTAGTCCCGTTGGCCGCGGTCCTTGGTGGCCGAGGCGCCGGGGCGCGGTTCTCTAGAACACCGCTCTCGGGCGCACTGGCCCCGAGAGCGCTGCCCTTCGCCGATATGCCGGATGTCACGTGCTGTCTCCTGATGGCAACGCATACTGCGCTCACGTTAATTATGGGCTACGGACGGTGCGTTCAGACAGGAGTTCCGATGAGTCACCTTTATCCGTAATAATGGCCTTTGTCCGTTAATGGCATAATTATAGTATATTACTGAGGCTGCAGTGACGACGGGCTCCTGTCGGAATAACGATCACCCAGGCCTTGATCGCTTCCAGGGTAAGATTTTATGACTCAACGCCAACTCATCGCTACAAGATGATGTTACCGAGCCCGCCCGGACCTGGTACTGCCTCCGCCACGGGGCGTGATGCGAAGCCGTGAGCCTACCGCCCCGGACCTGCGCTTACTAAGGCACGAGCTCGAACCACACGCAGGTGCCGGCCGGCTCGCGCAAGAACCCCCAGCGCTGCGCGATCTCGTTGACGAGCTGGAACCCGCGTCCGTCCTCGTCATGCCCGTCAGACTCCCGCCAGTGCGGCAGCCCGGTCTGCCCGTCATCGATGACGTCCACGTGCACGACCGGACCGCGGTGGGTCACCGCGACGGTCACCCTGGCGGCATCGGTCGCGTGCTGGACCGCGTTCGTCACGAGTTCACAGGCCAGCAGCTCAGCATCCAGCGAGGCCGGGTGATCGGCCAGGGTGTCCCTGATGAACCTGCGGGCTACAGGTACCTCATCGACGCACCGGGCGAAGGTCCGCGTGGCGACCGCGGGCGCTGCGGCTCCTGCGGGCGCTGCGGCTCCTGCGGGCGCTGCGGCTCCTGCGGGCGCTGCGGCTCCTGCGGGCGCTGCGGCTCCTGCGGGCGCCGTACGGGCCGCGTCTTGCTGACCCTGCTGCTTGGCGGCAGTCAAGGGCGCACCGCGCATATCGGCCTCCGCATCATGCATCGCTACTGTCAGTATCTACAATGTAACCCTAAGCTGACAATAGTTCACCCATGGCACAGGTCATAGCACCTAGAACATTGGAAACATCTTCCCCGGTTACTGGCTAAGGGTGGTGTTATGGCCCTCGGCGGTGATCAGTACCCCCTGCTGCGTAACGCTGACGCTCTGAATCGAGACTCCCGCCGGGAGTTTTGGAATGCTGAAGCTGAAATTTGCCAGCGGGCCTAGGAGTGAAATCGGTATACCGCCCGCGTCGATGATCTTGACGTTGATCTGACTCGGTCCCGATTGAGTCACCTGAGCGACGGCCGTCTCGTTGAGGAGGCCGCCGATGCTAATGTTCGCCTTCACCTGATTCGGGCCATCGGCGGACAGCGTGATGCCCTGCGGGATGCCCCCCACCTTTCCCAGTGCGGTGAACGTGACCAGCGCCGAGGCGTTGAACTGATCGATCGTCGCGCTGTTCGTCCCGTTGATGTGCAGCCCATGCAGCGTGGCGTTCAGGCTGGCGATCTCGAGTTCTCCGCCGGGCCCGGCGGTCTCGTTGCTCGCGGTGATGTCTACGGTGCGAAGATCGCGGGCGGCCAACTGGGTCAGGAACGGGAACCCCTGGATGGTCACCTTTGGCTTGCCGGACAGGTCCAACGACGATTGGAACTGGCTGGCCATCTTGTTCTCGGCGTACGCGTTGGCCACCCGGTCGCCGACGACCAGAACCAAGACGATCACGATCAAAGTGATCAGCGGCCACTTCCGGCGGCGCCTGCGGACACGGGCGGCGGCGGCGGCCCTTGGTAACCCTGGGCGGCCGGGTACCCCTGGTTACCCCCGAACTGCTGGTTCCCCTGCGGCCCTTGGTTCCCTTGATATCCCTGGTGTCCAGGTGTTGCTGGGTATCCCTGGGTCGCGGAGTACCCCTGATGCCCTTGAGGCGCGGGGTGCCCCTGATCCCCCTGGGGTGCGGGGTACCCCTGATCCCCCTGGGGTGCGGAGTACCCCTGATCCCCCTGGGGTGCGGAGTAGCCTTGATCCCCCTGGGGTTTCGGCTGCTGCCACCACTCAGGGGTGGGCTGGGTCGAATCGGAGCTCATGAGGTGCCCGCCCCCGACCTGTCTGCGGGCGTCCAGGCCTTGGCGAACGTATCCCCACAATTAGGATTATCGATAATCATTCCCACCCCTGAGGTTCTCACTTTTGTTACGGGGGATAGCTGTGAGTCACAAGCAGCTCTAAGCGCAGGTGCGGCTCGGTATTCTAGCGAAGTCCGGACGCTCCAGTATCAGGGTGTCCGCTACTTAATATGTCAAAACGCACGATCAACGTGAATGGTTCTCCGGATTCCCGTTTAGGGGCAACGGCCCTACACTTTGTAAGCATGCCACCCGAGCATTTTGACTGGTCCGACCGGCAGGCACCACAGGCCAGCCCGGCCCAAGGCGGGCTGGCGCCAGCCGGGCTCGCCGAGGCCGCGCCGCGCCACGCTGCGCCGCGCCATGCCGCGCCACCACCGGCCGGGTCACCCGGCCCTGATCCGGCGGTCATACCTGATCTCGTGGTGCGGACGCGGCGCTCGGTTCATCAGTTCCAGGGCGGGACCACTTACCGTATCGGCCGGGACCCGAAGTCGGACATCGAGATGACCGACACTCGCATTTCGTGGCGTCACGGGGTGCTGCGACTGGACGGGAACGCCTGGGTCCTGGAGGATCTCGGCAGTACCAACGGGACCTTCCTGGGCCCGCGGCGAGTTGACCGGGTTGACATCAGCCGCGAGTGCGTCGTACGACTAGGCAACCCAGACGACGGGCCGATCCTGCGCTGTACCCCCCAGGCCCCCGCGACCCCTCAGGCTCCCGCGCCCCCCCAGGCCCCCGCGCCCCCCCAAGCCCCGGCGACCGCCCAGGTCTCCGCGG
Source organism: uncultured Actinomycetes bacterium (assembly GCA_963758795.1). Lineage (GTDB taxonomy): Bacteria > Actinomycetota > Actinomycetes > Streptosporangiales > Streptosporangiaceae > Palsa-504. Next base: position 271,692 of record CAVWXG010000009.1, on the reverse strand, counting down.
CCGCCCAGGCCCCCGAGCGCCAAGCCAGCTCCTCCCCGCCCCCTTCAGTTCCTGCCGCCCCTTCAGCGCCAGATGCTGGCCAGCGCCGCGACCCCGAGGCTTGGTGGCAGCCGCCTCCGGCCCGCGAGCCGGTGTCGCCTCCGGAGGAGAGCTCGGCCCGTCCGCCCGCCCCGTCGCCCCGGCCCGTTCCGGCACCTGAGCCCACGCCGCGTGAGCCCACACCGCCGGCTGAGCCCCCTGCCTACCTGGGACGGCCTTCGCCGGCCGCCCCCTCATGGGCCGAGACCGTCGAGAAGCGCGACGCCGCCCTGGCGCCCCTGGCACAGACTCCAGGCAAGCGGGCCATGTTGCCGAGCGTGGACCGCCGTCCCACGGCGCGGATGCCGCTGCCCGTCAAGGCCATGCGCATCGGCCGCATCCCGGACAATGACCTGGTGCTGTCCGACCTCGACGTTTCCCGGCACCACGCGGAATTGCGGAAATCGCCCGCCGGAAGCTACGAGATCGTCGATCTGGGCAGCCACAACGGCACCTTCGTCAACGGCCAGCGGGTTACTTCCAAGCTGCTGACAGAACAGGATCTCGTCAGCATCGGCCACTCGACGTTCCGCCTCCAGGCGGGCGAGCTCGTCCAGTTCGTCGACGACGGGCAGGTCACCTTTACCGCCCAGGATCTGGTCGTGAAGGTATCCGGCGGCAAGGTGCTACTCGACCACGTGACGTTCCCGATCCCGGAGAAGTGCCTGCTCGGGGTCATCGGCCCCAGCGGCGCGGGCAAGTCGACGCTGCTCGGCGCGCTCACCGGGATGCGCCCCGCCGACACCGGCACCGTCCTGTACGACAACCGGGATCTCTACCAGGACTACGCCGAGCTCCGGTACCGCATCGGCCTGGTCCCGCAGGAAAGCGTGCTCCACACGCAGCTGACCGCCCGCCGTGCGCTGCAGTACTCGGCCGAGCTCCGCTTCCCCGCGGACACCAAGCCCGCCGAGCGGGACGTCCGGGTCGATGAGGTGATGGGCGAGCTCGGCCTGACCAAGCACGCGAACACCCGAGCGGACCGGCTGTCCGGCGGGCAGCTCAAGCGGGTCAACGTCGCGCAGGAACTGCTGACCAAGCCGTCCCTGCTGTTCCTGGACGAGCCGACCTCGGGTCTGGACCCGGGCCTAGACAAGTCGGTCATGGAGCAGATGCGGGACCTGGCCCATGACGGCCGGACGGTCATCGTGGTCACGCACAGCGTGGCCAACCTGGACACCTGCGACCGGCTCCTGGTTCTGGTGCCCGGCGGGAGGATCGCCTTCTACGGGCCTCCCGACGAAGGGCTCAAGTACTTCCGCCTGCCCGGCTGGGCCGAGGTGTTCCAGGCGTTCGAGGCCTTCCCTGATCGCGACTGGGCCGCCGAGTTCGCTGCGTCGCCCGTCCACGCCCAGTACGTGCTGGGCCGGCCGCGGCCCGCCCCGAAGCCCAACGAGCAGGACGTGCCCGCCGCCCCGCCGCCACAGCGTCGTGGTGCGCTGCGCCAGATGGCCACGCTGACCCGCCGGTACATGCGGGTGATCGCGGCGGATCGCGGCTATCTGCTCTCGATGGGGCTGCTGCCTATCATCCTCGGCGTGCTGATCAACTTCGTGGGGTCAAGCCAGGGCCTGACCGGCCCGCCGCACACCAACCAGAACGCAGAAGAACTGCTGCTGACACTGATCATCTGCGCCTGCCTGTCCGGGACCGCGAGCTCGGTCAGGGAACTGGTCAAGGAACGTCCGATCTACATCAGGGAACGGGCGGCCGGGCTCTCGTCCGGCGCCTACCTGTTCTCCAAGCTCATCGTGCTCGGCGGCATCAGCATCGTGCAGTCCGTGCTGCTCGTGCTGATCGGCTTGTTCGGCCAGAAGATGCCGCCCAAGGGCGCGCTCCCTGGTGTGCCGCCGCTGGTGGAGATCCTGATCGCCATCGCGGGGCTCTCGCTGGCCTCGATGTGCCTGGGCCTGCTCGTGTCGGCCCTGGTGAGCACGTCGGAGAAGGCGATGCCCTTCCTCGTACTGCTGACCATGGCCCAGGTCATCCTGTCCGGCGGCGTGGTGTCGCTGGTCGGCAAGCCAGGACTGCAGCAGCTGGCCTACATCGCCCCGTCCCGCTGGGGTTTCGGTGCGGTGGCCTCTACGGTGAACCTCAACCTCATCGGCGTCGTGGCGCCCGGCAGCACGGACCCGCTGTGGGCGCCGACGGCCAGCAACTGGCTGCACGACATGGGCATGCTGATCGCGCTCGGGGTGGTCTTCGCCCTGCTCGCCTGGCTCCAGATGCGGCGCCTGGGGCCGCGTCGCCGCAAGGGCTGACCGCCGCTAGGGCTAACGGGACCGGCTCCGGCGGCACCAGGTCGCCGAGCAGGGCACGCCGCAGCTCAGCGAGCAAAGCGTCGCTGGCCCCCAGCCCGCGGGTCAGGAAGTTCTCGAACGAGGAGTATCTGCGGTCCGCCTCCTCGAACGCCGCGCCCAGATAGGTGGCGCTTTGCTCGAGGATGGGCCGCAGCAGCTCCGGATCCCGCACGATCCCGGTCTTGACCAGGTCCAGGCGGAGCTTGGTGTAACCGGTGCGGTGGAAGTCGTTGGACAGCAGGTAGTCGCGCAGTACCAGCTCGCGCGGCACGCCCAGGGCGGTGAGTACGATCGCGGTCATCCAGCCGGTCCTGTCCTTCCCGCCCGTGCAGTGGTAGAGCAGGGGCAGCTTTTCGGCCCCGCACATCAGCCGCAGCGCGGCACCGAACGCCTCACGCTGGCGCCCGTCGGTCACGAACCCGCGGTTCATCTCGACCATGAACGAGGCGGCGCGCCCGTCGCCCAGCTTCCGGCGCTGCTGGTCGTGGTCGCCGCTGGCGATGAGCCCGTAGAGCGAGTCGAGGTCGCCGCCGCTCACCGGCAGCTCTGCGAGTTCGACGCCGTAGGGCAGCCGGTCGGGCCCGCTGAACAGGATCTCGCCCGGCGTCCTGAAGTCGATGACGGTGCGCAATCCGAGCTGCTCAAGCCGTTCGGTGTCGTTACGGATCAGCCGGCTGAGCGAGTCGCCGCGGAACAGCCGCCCGCGAATGACCTCGCGCCCGTAGGCGCTCCGGTAGCCGCCGATGTCCCGCACGTTCACCGCGCCCTCGAGCGGCACGTGACGTGACGGCGGTCGTTCTGGTGTCATCGGACCCGGCTCATCCGTACCGCCTAACGTCCCCCCAGCTGCCCACAAGCGTAACCCCGGCACGGTGTTTAACCAGCAGGAATGCCAACAAACGCATAGGCTGGCCCGATGAGCGAACTCAACCAGCAGGCGCGGGACCTGCTGGGCCGGTTCCCGTTGATCGACGGTCACAACGACCTGCCGTGGGCGCTGCGCGAGCGGGCCGGCGGCGACGCGAGCAAGGTCCGCCTCGCCCCGCCTGGCGAGGTATCCGGTGGTCCCGGCGAGGTCCCAGGCGATCCCGCCGAGGTCAACCTGGCCGCCCAGGTTTCGGGCCTGCACACCGACCTGCCCCGCCTGGCGGCCGGGGGAGTGGGCGCCCAGTTCTGGTCGGTCTACGTTCCGGCCTCGCTTGCCGGGACCGCGCTGGCTGGCGATGGCGCGGTCACTGCCGTGCTCGAGCAGATCGACCTGGCCCGCCTGATGATCTCGCGTTACCCCCACGCGCTCGAGCTCGCGCTGACCGCCGCTGACGTGGAGCGGATCTTCGCGGCGGGCCGGGTGGCGTCGCTGCTCGGTGCCGAGGGCGGTCACGCGATCGCGGGATCGCTGGGCGTGCTGCGCATGCTGTACGCGCTCGGCGTCAGGTACCTGACACTGACCCACAACGCCAACGTGGGCTGGGCCGATTCGGCCACCGACGAGCCGGCCGCCGGCGGGCTGACCGACTTCGGCCGGGACGTGGTCCGCGAGATGCAGCGGATGGGCATGCTTGTCGACCTGTCACACGTGTCCCCGGATACGATGCACGACACCCTCGACGTAGCCGCCGCACCGGTGATCTTCTCGCACTCCTCCGCCCGCGCACTCTGCGACACCCCCCGCAACGTGCCCGACGACGTGCTGGCCCGGCTGCCCGGCAACGGTGGCGTCTGCATGGTGACGTTCGTGCCCGCCTTCGTCTCCGCCGAGTGCGCCGACTGGCTGGCAGGCCTGAAGGCCGAGGCCGCGCGCCGCGGCGTGGACCCGAGGGATCTCGGCCAGTTGTTCAGCCTCAAGCCCGAGTGGGAACTCGTCCACCCGGTGCCGCAGGCCACCCTGGCCCAGGTCGCGGACCACGTCGAGCACATCCGCAAGGTGGCCGGCGTCGAGCACGTGGGCCTGGGCGGCGACTTCGACGGGACCCCTGACGTGACCGTCGGCCTGCAAGACGTCTCTGCCTACCCGGCCCTGTTCGCCGAGCTGCTGGCGCGCGGCTGGACCGAAGCCGACTGTGCCGCCCTGGCCGGCGGCAACCTCCTGCGTGCGATGCGCGCGGCGGAGTCACATGCGGTGACAGCTGCCACGTGACTGCTCGCCTGGCAGACGCGGCTGGTACGTCGGGTGGTCCCCGAGCTGACGCTGACCCCCGGTTCGCGCCCAGCAGGTCTACACTTCCCTCGTAGCAGTCCGCCTGACCGGCGCCGGGCAACTGCCGGTCCCCATGAAGAGCAGAGGTGCCTAGGTGAGGGCGTTGACGTTGACCAGTTTCGCCGGCTTGGACGGCGTGGTGCTCGCCGAGGTGCCGGAACCCGAGGTTTCCGACGACGCGGTGGTGGTGCGCGTGCACGCGTCGGCACTGGGGCCGTGGGACATCGCGACGACCGAGGGGTTGTTCGTCGCCGCCGGCGGGCTGGCGACGTTTCCGCAGACGCTTGGCTGGGACTTCGCCGGCATCATCACGGCCGTCGGGTCCGCCGTGCCGGAATGGGCGCCGGGGGACCGGGTGCTCGGCTTCAGTCCGCAACCGTGGTCAGGCATTGGCGTGGTAGCGGACAGCGTTGCGATGCCGCCGTCCTTGCTGTCGGCGCTGCCGCCCGGATTGGACTTTGTCGCCGGGGCGGCACTGCCGGTCACGGCGCTCACCGCCAAGCTGGCGGTGCAGACCGCGGCGGTCGGCGCGGGCACTGCGGCGCTGGTCATCGGGGCCGCTGGCGCTGTGGGCGGCTGCGTGCTGGAGCTAGGTCGTGACCTCGGCGCGCACATGATCGCCTCGGTCAGCGCCGGCGACTTCGACGCGGTCCGGCATTTGGGTGCCAGCGATTGCGTCGATCGGGCTGGCGACGTTGCGGCCCAGGTGAGGCAGCTCGCGCCGGATGGCGTCCAGGCCACCATCGACCTCGTCGGTCCCGCCGTCTGGGATGCGGCCATGGCGGCAACCGCGGACGGCGGACGGTTCGTTACCACATCACCTATGGGGCTGCCCGACTCGGTGCGCGACATCACGACCGTCGCCATCGGGGTCCAGCCGGACCCGGAGTCACTGGCAGCCCTGGCGCAGCGCTGCGCCTCGGGCTCGCTGACGTCGCGGGTCGCGGCGGTCACGCCCCTCGCGGACGCTCGCGTCGCGCTTGAGGCGGTACGCAACGGACAAGGTCGCGGCAAGCAGGTGCTTGACCTCGGCAGGTAACGTGACCCAGCTCTAGCTATCGGACCTAGCTGGCCCGGCGCCCCGCTAAGCTCTGACCCGATGACCTCCCACACTCAGCCGCTCCCGGCGAGCACGATATCCGCTGGTCCCACCGAGTGGCGCGAGGCTGGCCCGCTGCGGCTGCTGACCTGGCCCGCGCTGGACGCCTCCGGCGCGGACGCCGCGGTCACGGCCCGGCCCGGCGGCGTGTCGGCCGGGGTTTACGCGTCGCTGAACCTGAGCCTGAGCGTCGGCGACGATCCGGCCGGCGTGCTGGAGAACCGGCGGCGGCTGGCCGCCGGGTTCGGCGCCCGCCCGGCTGACTTCGTGTTCGCGGGTCAGGTGCACGGAGCTGGCGTCCGGGTCGTCGGCGAGGCCGACCGGGGGAGCGGCGCGCTCTCGCTGGACGACGTGATCCCGGCCACAGACGCGCTGGTGACCAGGTCCCCCGGCGTGGTGCTGGCCATCTTGACCGCGGACTGCGTGCCCATCGTGCTGCACGACCCGGTAGCCGGCGTGCTCGCCTGCGTGCACGCCGGCTGGCGCGGCACCGTCGCCCGGGTGTGCGCCGCGGCCGTCGCCGCTATGCAGACCCTGGGGTCCCGCCCCGCCGACGTGATCGCCGGAATCGGCCCCGCCATCCCCGCGGCCCGCTACCAGGTCGGCCCCGACGTCTACCAGGCCGTCACCCAGGCCTTCGGCCCCGCGTCCTTCATCCGGCCCGACGCCGTACCGGACCGCTGGCGATTGGACCTGTGGTCAGCAAACCGCTTCGTCCTCACCGAGGCCGGCGTCCCCGGCCCCCGCATCCACACCACAGATATTCCCACCGGTCCCATAGACCCCACGGGCCCCGGATACTTCTTCAGTGACCGCTCGGCCCGCCCGTGCGGACGCCTCGCCCTGATCGCCCGCCTGCGAACCGGAGGTGACCGGTGAACCCCGGGGACCCGGCCGGGGATGGTTGCGGCAACTTGCACAAAAGTGTGCACAAAAGAATGTGCACGTTGCCACAACCAGCACATCGCGGGCGGGTGTTCCGGTACCTGTCCTATGCCGCGGACGCCAACGACGGCACGCTGACCTGCCGCTATGAGCTGGACGGGCGCGAGTTCGCGGAGCGCTTCACGCTGCCGCCCGGGCCGCGCTGGCACAGCGAAGCCGCCCGCGCGGCCGCGCGGCTGGTGTTCCTGCTGGCGGGCGTGTCCTACTACAAGACCGCCGCGCCCCCGGTCATCGACCTCGGCGAGACCGTGCTGACCGAAGCCGAGCTGGCCTTCCTCCGTGAGTTCTACGTGCAAGGCCTGGGCGAGTTCGGCTACCGCAACAACCTGGACCTGACCTCTCTGCGCATCGAAGCTCGCCGGGTCCCGGATGGGGCTGGGGCTGGGGCTGAGGCTGGGGCTGGGGCTGAGGCTGCGGTTCGGCCCGAAGCCCACGCGGAAGCGCTGGGCGAGCGCCGGGCCCTGGTGCCGTTCGGCGGCGGGATCGATTCGATCGTGGTGGTGGAGCGGGTCCGGCGGCTCGCGGATGTGGCGCTGTTCGTGGTCAACCGGCCCGCCGATCGGTTCGCGGCCATCGAGGCGCCAGCCGCGGTGACCGGACTGCCCATCGTCCGCGCGGACCGGGAGATCGATCCGCAGCTGCTGCGCTCCGCCGAGCTTGGCTTCCTGAACGGGCACGTACCGGTGACCGGCATCTTGTCCGCGATCGCGGTCCTGGCGGCGGTGCTCGAAGACCGGGACGCGGTGGTGATGTCCAACGAGTGGTCGGCGTCGGTCCCCACGCTGGAGTACGACGGGCGGCCGGTGAACCACCAGTTCTCCAAGAGCGACATCTTCGAGGCCGCCTTCCGCAACGTCCTTGCCCGCACCACCGCCGACCCCGCCCCGCCCCGGCTACCTGAGTACTTTTCCTGGCTGAGAAACCGGACCGAGCTCTGGGTCGGGCAGGAATTCGCAGGCCTTGAGCAGTACCACGGTTCGTTCCGTAGTTGTAATAAGGCCTTTTACGGTGACAAGGCCCGCCGGCTTGATCACTGGTGCGGTCAGTGCGACAAGTGCTGTTTCATCGACCTGATACTCGCGCCGTTCCTGCCGGCCGGTGCGCTGCGGCGGATCTTCGCGGTGACCGGGGAACCACTCGATAATCCGGGGCTGGCCGGGAAGTTCCGGGCACTGCTCGGCGCGGGCGCCAAGCCGTTCGAGTGCGTCGGCGAGGTCAGCGAGTGCCGGGCCGCGGTCCTGCTGGCCGCGCGCCGGGACGACCGAGCCGGCCACGCGCTGCTCGCCGAACTTGCGCTCGAGGTGGCCGCCTGGCCGGACGCGCCGTCCGCTGCGGACGCCGTCGCCATGCTGGCGCCGGTGGGCGAGAACTTCATCCCGGCCGGCTACCGATGACCAGGCCCAAACTCTCCTGGTCTGACCTGGCCGGAGCCACGGTCGGCATCTGGGGCCTGGGCCGCGAGGGCCACGCGAACCTGCGCAAGCTAGGCTCGCTGGGCGTCGAGCCGATCCTGGTTGATGACCATCCTCCGGCCAACCCTGACGGCCGCCCGGTGCTCGCCACCGGCGAGGGCGGGCTGGCCGCCCTGGAACGGTGCGACGTGGTGGTGAAGACGCCGGGCCTGAGCCGGTACCGGCCCGAGGTGGCCCGGCTGTCCGGTCTGGGCATCCCGGTGGTCGGCGGCCTGGGCCTCTGGCTCGCCGAAGCTGACCTGCGCCGGGTCCTGTGTGTGACGGGAACGAAAGGCAAGAGCACCACGTCGTCGGTCACCGGGCACCTGCTGACTCGTCTGGGCTACCGGTGCATGGTCGGCGGGAACATCGGTGCGTTGCCGTACGACCCCGCCGAGGACTCCGGGTCGGGCGACTTGGACTACTGGGTCATCGAGGTGTCCAGCTACCAGGCCACCGACCTGCCGTACTCTCCCCCCGTGGTCGCGGTCACCTCGCTGCACCCGGATCACCTCGACTGGCACGGCGGGGTGGAGCAGTACTACCGGGACAAGCTGTCCGCGTGCTCGCAGCCCGGTGCCGAACTAACCGTGGCCAACGCCGACAGCGACCTGCTTACCGAGCGGGTAGCGCTGCTCGGCCCGCGGGTGGAGTGGGTGTCCGCGGACGACGATCCCGGCGTCTCCGGGTCGGACTGGATGGAGCCGCTCGGGCTGCCCGGGCGGCACAACCGCCGCAACGCGCTCATCGCCCGCCGCTGCCTGATCGCCATGGGCGTGCCCGGTGCCGCCGATGATGCCCGGCTGCGCGCCGCCGCCGCCGGTTACCAGCCCCTGCCGAGTCGGCTCGCGTCGATCGGCACGGTCAGCGGCGTCACCTTCGTCGACGACAGCCTGTCCACGAACGTGCTGCCCACCCTGGCCGCGCTCGACTCTTTCCCCGGCCGCCGGATCGCGCTGATCGTCGGCGGTCACGACCGCGGTATCGACTACGCTCCTCTCGCCGCCGGCATCGTGGCCCGCCCGGCGCCGACCTACGTGGTGACCCTTCCCGACAGCGGCCCCCGCATCCGCGCCGAGATCGACCAGGCCGCCCTCGACCAGGCCGCCCTCGACCAGGCCGCCCTCGACCAGGCCGCCCTCGACCAGGCCGCCCTCGACCAGGCCGCCCTCGACCAGGCCGCCCTCGACCAGGCCGCCAAGGCACCGAGCGTCAGATCAGGCCCCGCTCTTCGCGGGTGTAACCGACCGCCCGGACCTGGAGTCTGCGGTGGCGGCGGCGTACCGGTGGGCCAAGCCGGATGGCGTGGTCCTGCTGTCGCCGGCCGCGCCCAGCTTCGGCCAGTTCCGCGACTACCGCGATCGCGGCGAAGCCTTCGCCCGCGCCATGCGCGCGATTTCGTAGTCGCCTAGCTCTCGGGAAACGGTCCGCCGATCCCCCTGTCGTCACACCAATCACGCTAGTCATTTAATTCGAATTTTGTCGCAGATGAGGCCAATAAGGTTGCGGCCGTCAACCAGATTCGCTAATATGTTTGGTGAGAGTCAAAAGACAAGGCTTACACCCATTTTCCTGAACGGGCGGTGCCGCGTGACCCAAGGACCCGTCTCCCAAGACCCCGGGCGGGACGATGGCCCCGCCCGGCGTGCTGGCGAGCCCGGCGCGTCCCCGCCCGGCGGGCCCGGCGGCGGTTCGCGGCCCGTTCCGGATGACCCCCTTGGCGCGGGCTGGCGGGAGCTGCGGCCCTCGGCGCAGGACTGGCTGACCGAGGAGGAGTGGGTGGCGTGGCTGGCGTCGATGCGGGATGAGGATCCCGGGCTGGCGCCCGGCGAGGAACCCGGCCCCGAGGACCCGCCCCCGCCCGCCCGCAAGCCACGGTCTCCCCGGCCGGGGCAGGGATCACGGGCCCCGGCCGGGGTCCCGCGGGCGGTGCCGCCGGCGCGGCGGGGTCCGGGGGAGCGCGGTTCGGCGCGCCGGGTCCCGGGGGACTCCCCCGGTCCGGCCGGGGCGTTCGCGGCCGGGCAGCTGCTCGACGTGGCGCCCGGCGGCGGCGCGCTGCACGGCCTGGCCGAGCACGCGGCCGGGCCGGGGGACCGGTTCGCCGGCGCGTCCGATGATGAGCTGACCGGGGTGATCTGCGCGCTGGACCGGGCCGAGGCTTCCGCGTGCTCGCTCAAGCACGCCGCGGTCGCCGAGCTGATCCGGCGGCGTCCCGAGCCGGGCTGCCCGCCCGAGGGCCCGGCGCAGATGCCCGGCACCTACGATGAGTTCACCGAGGCCGAGCTGACCGACGCCCTCGCCGAGACCCGCTGCGGCGCCGCCGCGATCCTGAGCCTGGCCCATGACCTGGAGGTCAAGCTGCCCGGCACCCGGGCCGCGTTCCGGGCCGGGGTGCTGCGCCATTCCAAGGCCGAGATCATCGCCCGGGCGACCGCGGACCTGGACCCGGCCGAGGCCCGCGCCGCCGAGGCGCTGGTGCTGGACCGGGCCGGGCGGCTGACCCCGGGCGGGCTGCGCGCCGCGATCGCCCGGGCGGTCATCCAGGTCGCGCCCGGCAAGGCGGTCAAGCGGCGCGAGGAAGCCCGCCGTAACGCCCGGGTCCAGCGGTGGCTGGAAGATTCCGGCAACGCCGCGCTGATGGGCCGCGAGCTGCCCCCCGCCGACGTGCTGGCCGCGGACCAGCGGATCACGTGGTGGGCGAAACAATTGAAGAAAGCGGGCCTGGACGGGGATATGGACCAGCTCCGGGCTCTGGCGTACATGGACATCATGCTCGGCCGGGACTCCCGCCCCGCCGTCCCCCCCGGCGCGGGCCGGGACGGCCGGGACGGCACCGGCAGCCAGAACCGCGCGCCCGGCAGCGGCCAGCCCGGCAGCGGCGAGCCCGGCAGCGGCCAGCCCGGCAGCGGCGAGCCCGGCAGCGGCCAGCCCGGCAGGGACACCGGGAACGGCGGGCCGGACGGTCCGCGCGGCGGCGGGCCTGAGGGGCCCGGCGGCGGCGGGTCACCGGCACCGGGCCCCGGCGAGCCGGGGATCCCGCCGACGGCGAGCGTGCTCCCGGCCGGGTTCGCCGGGCGGCTGCACCTGACCATCCCGCTGGCCACCCTGCTGGACCTGGCCGAGCGGCCCGGCGAGATCGCCGGGCTGGGCCCCGTCGACCCGGCCCTGGCCCGGGAGCTGGCCCGAGCCGCCGCCGCCAACCCCGCGACGACCTACTGTCTCAGCGTCACCGACGAGCACGGCCACGCCATCGGCCACGGCTGCGCGAGACCAGCACCCAAAAACCGCCAATACCGCGCCCAGCGGGACAAACCCGCCCCGCCCGGCGACCGTGACCCGCCCGGCGGACCCGCCAGCGGCCCGCCGCCACGATTCACCTTCACCGGCTCCGGCGAGCCCGGGCCGCCCGGCGGGTACGGCGCCTGGCAGCTGTCCACCGGCCTGCCCGGCCAGCGGGACCTGCTGATCACCCTGGACCCGATCGCCGTGCAGACGTGCGACCACCGGTTCGAGGCCCGCGGTCATGACCCGGGGGTCAAGCTGCGGCACCTGGCCCAGATCCGGCATGCCACCTGCGTCGGCCCGACCTGCCGAAGACCAGCCAGCAACTGCGAATTCGAACACAACATCCCGTACGAGGCAGGCGGCCGATCGTGCCTTTGCAATGGCGCGCCTACCTGCCGTCACGACCACCGGCTCAAGCAGCACCCGAAGTGGAAAGTCGAGCAGATCACCCCGGGAACCTTCCGCCGGACCGCCCCGTCCGGCCGCCACTACGACAGCGAACCCACCCGGTACCCGATCTGACCAGGACGCAGACCGGCATCAGCCCCAGTCCCTGACCTTCGGTCGCTGCGACTGGCGCAGGTCACCGGCTCGGACGGAGTCCTTCCCGGATGACGGAGATCATGCGGTCACGCGCGGCGCGGACCTGCGGGTCGGACTCTCTGGCCAGGCATCCGGTCACGAGGGCTATCACGTCAGCGGTGTCGATGTCGGGCCTCACCGATCCAGCCTGCTGGGCACGGGCAAGCAGGCCGCTCAGCGCGCCCATGACGTCATGTTCTGGCCCGGAGGCGGCGGTCTTGATATCGAAGCCGGCGCCGGTGAGCGCGTCGGCCAGCCCGCGGTTAGCGGCCCCTTCTGAGACAAGCGACGCGAAGAAGCCAAAGAACGCCGCCCCGGCGTCGTCCGCCTCGCTGAGCTGGCGTGCCATGGCCACCAGTCGCTCGACGCGGCTGACGAAGACCGCTTCGAAGAGGGCTTCCTTCGTCGGAAAGTGGCGGCTCACGGTCCCCGTCCCGACGCCGGCCTGCCGGGCGATCTCGTGGACCGGCACCGACAGTCCTTCGGCGGCGAAAGCGGCGAAGGCGACCTCGAGCACTCGCTCCCTGTTGCGCAGGGCGTCAGCGCGCAGGGGACGACGCCGGCCGTCCGCGCGAGCTGGTGCGGCCTGGACCTCCGTGCGATCCGGCCCGGCCGGGGCGTCAGCGCGATCCAGCGCGGCCTGGACATGGGCTCGCGGAGGGTGCTTGGGCATCTGTCGGGCGCTCTCTTCTGCTCTCCTTGACAAGCGGGATGGCCATCCCGGATACTCATAACCGGGATGGCCATCCCGATTCTAGCTCCGATATACCCCCCATAGTGGCAGGCGCGGGTCCGGACGACGGTGCCACGCCAGGAGAGGAAGACCGACGTGCGCGGGCAAGCTAGCCGCTGGACTGCGGCCGACGTGCCGGCCCAGGATGGCCGGACCATTGTCATCACCGGCGCGAATACCGGTGTGGGTTTCGAAACCGCGAGGATCTTGGCCGGTCGCGGCGCGGAGGTGGTACTGGCTTGTCGTGCCCAGGAGCGAGTCGATCAGGCCAAGAAACGCATCGAGTCCGAGGTGCCGGGCGCCCGCCTTGACTGTGTCACTCTCGACCTTGCGTCACTGGCGTCGGTGCGTTCGGCCGCCGCCAAGCTCCGGTCCCGTTACCCGAGCGTGGACGTGCTGGTCAACAACGCCGGCGTGATGTGGGCCCCCAGGGGTCAGACGGCCGACGGATTCGAAACGCACTTCGGCACGAATCACCTCGGTCATTTCGCGCTCACCGGGCTCATCCTCGACCTGCTGCTGCCGGTGGCCGGGTCACGCGTCGTGGTTCTGTCCAGCCCAGCGCACCGCGCGGGCGCCATTGACTTCGGCGATCTGGGCTATCGGGAGCGATACCGGCCGAACGCGGCGTACAGCCGGTCCAAGCTGGCGAACCTGCTTTTCGCGCAGCTGCTCCAGGCGAAACTCACCCAGGCGCATGTCCCGACCATCGCCGTCGCGGCGCATCCGGGCGGCGCGCGGACCGAACTGAACCGGCACATGCCGTGGATGTTCCGGGGTGCGTCCTGGGGGCTGGCCCGTCCCATCACCCACCCGGCCGACGTAGGCGCCTTGTCGCTGGTCCGAGCCGCTGTCGATCCCGGCGTAACCGGCGGAGCGTACGTCGGACCAGGCGGATGGCACGAGTTCACCGGATATCCCGTCGTGCTCAAGCCCAGCGCGTGGGCACTTGATCGAGGCCTACAGCAGCGTCTGTGGCAGGAGTCCGAACTGCTCACCGGCGTCAGCTATGACTTCGCGGTCCCTATTAGTCGGCGACGGTGATGCCGAGATGACCCGCGAGCAGTGGGGCGAGCGCGACTAGCTGGACGCTGTCGATGGTGGCGCCGCGCAGCGACTCGTACCCGGCGGTGATGCCGAGCCCGGCGCCGCGCAGATCCACGTCGGTGCAGGTCACCTTGGCGAAGTCCGCCCGGGTCAGGGTGCTGCCGGGAAAGCTGACCCGCAGCAGCCGGGCGCCGCCGAACTCCACGTCCCGCAGCAGGCAGTTCTCGAACGTCACGTCGGTGAGCGTGCCGCTGCGGAAGTTCACCGAGTCAAGCTTGGAGTCCCGGAATCTCACCCGGCGCAGTGAGGCAGAAAAGACCTGCACCCCGGCCAGCGCGCAGCCGGTCAGGGTCACGTCTAGCCAGCCGGTTTCCGCCAGGTCGCTGGATACGAACCGGGTGTCTCGCAACGTGGTGTCGGTGAACCTGGATTTTCGAAGCCGGGCGTCGCCGAACGATACATTCACAAACGCGCAGTCCAGGAAGTGGCAGTTCCCGGCGGCGCTCTCATCGTACGAGACGCCGGCGAAGAGCAGCCGGTCGTATTCCTCGTCCGGTTCCAGGTCACCCTGGTACGGGGAGAGCGTGTCATCCGGATCCCCAGGCATGCGTTGGCCAGGCATGCGGTTGACTGTACCTGGCGGCTCTCGGACAAGCCGGAGCCACCGGCTCCCGGACCGGCCGGGAGCGGCAGGCACCGAAGAAGGGAGTCGGCAGTGGCCGACATGGACAACTTCAACGACAACGTCATCAAGGAATTCCGCGAAAACGGCGGAAAAGTAGGCGGGATGTTCGAGGGGGCCCCGGTCCTGCTGCTGCACCACGCCGGGGCCAAGACCGGCACGCAGCGAGTGAACCCGCTCATGTACCAGCCGGTGGGCGACTCGTTCGCGATATTCGCCTCCAAGGCAGGCGCACCGACCAACCCGGACTGGTATTACAACCTGGCCGCGCACCCGGACACGACGATCGAGCTGGGCACCGGTACGGTCAAGGTCAGGGCGCGGGTGGCGAACCCGGGCGAGCGGGGCCCGATCTGGGAGAAGCAGAAGAAACTTGCCCCGGGCTTCGCCGAATACGAGACGAACGCCGCACCGCGCCAGATTCCCGTCGTCCTGCTCGATCCCGTAGCGTAGCCTCACTGCTGGCGGCCAACCGGTCAGCATCCGGATATATCCGCCGTGCGGCTTTGAGCGGCAACGCTCGAGCTCACGCGGCCCGGCCATCAAGGCCCGTCGGCAAGGGGTGCGCGCATGGATGAAACCGAACCCGTGGTCCGCACGGCCGGCGGCCATGTCCGCGGACGGACGGAAGGTGACGTCGCCATCTTCCGCGGCATTCCGTTCGCCCGGCCCCCGGTGGGCAGTCTGCGCTTCGCGGCGCCCCACCCGGCCGAGCCCTGGGACGGCGTCCGGGAGGCGGCCGCGTTCGGACCGGCGCCACCGCAGTCCGGGTCTATGCTGCCGCTGCCGCTGCCGGCGCCGTCCGCGTCCGGCGGCGATCCCGATGACTGGCTGACCGTCAACGTGTTCTCGCCGGACCTCGGCGCGGCCGGACTCCCGGTCATGGTCTGGATCTACGGCGGCGCCTACCGCTCCGGCGCCGCCAGCAACCCTGGCTACGACGGAACGCTGCTCGCCAGGCAGAACGTGGTCGCGGTCACCTTCAACCACCGGGTTGGCGTCGAGGGGTACGCCTACCTGCCCGGCGTTCCGGCCAACCGAGCCCTGCTGGATCAGGTCGCGGCGCTGCGCTGGGTGCAGGAGAACATCGCCGCGTTCGGCGGTGACCCGGACCGGGTGACCGTGTTCGGCGAATCGGCCGGGGCGGGCGCGATCGCGGCCCTGCTCGTCATGCCCGTTGCGGCGGGCCTGTTCCGCCGCGCAATCGCCCAGAGCGTTCCGGGTACCTTCTTTTCTCCCGCCCTGGCCGCCGACGCCACCGCCGCGATCGCCGCGACGGCCGGACTGCCTGCCACCGCCGAGGCCTTCGCGACCGCCGACCCGGCCCGGCTTGCGACCGCGTCGGACGCGGTGCGGCCCGCCGACCACGCCGGCCGATGGGGCCGGGTCGCCCACACCGGCACGCCCTTCTCGCCGGTGGTCGACGGCGAGGTGCTGCCCGCCGCACCGTGGCGGGCGGTGGCCATGGGCGCCGGCCGTGGCATCGACCTGATCACCGGGCATAACCGCGACGAGTTCCGGCTGTTCACGGAGCTGTCATCGATGCGTGGGCAGGTCACCGCCGACGCCGCCAGTCACGCGCTGCGAGAACTCGGGCCAGCCGAGGACAGCGAAGACGCCTACCAGCACGCCTACCCGGACGCGGGCGCCGAGACGCTGTTCGAGCTGGTCAACTCCGACTGGCTGTTCCGGATGCCGAGCCTGCACCTCGCCCAGGCGCACGCCGCGGCGGGCGGGCGGACGTTCCTCTACGAGCTCAGCTACCCGGCCTCGGTCGCGGAGCTTGGGGCCTGCCACGCGATCGACGTCCCGCTGGTGTTCGGTGACTACACCGGGATCGGGCAGATGTTCTTCGGCCCGGAACCCTCGACCAGCGCGGTCCGGCTCGGGAACCTGATGCGCTCGCAGTGGGCGGCGTTCGCCGCGGACGGGGACCCCGGCTGGCCGCAATACTCCCCGGGGCACCGGATGACCCGTATCTTCGCCGACCCGCCGGATGTGGCGCCATACCCGGAAAGGACGTCCCTGCACCTCTGGGACCAGCACCGCTTCGGCGTCCTCGACCTGACCGCTGACCTCGACCTCGACCCCGACACCGACCTCGATGCCGACACCGACCTCGACCCCGACACCGACCTCGACCCCGACACCGACCCGCAGAAAGGGCCCGATCGTGCCGATATACGCGCTTGGCGATTATGAGCCTGAGATTCACGAGACCGCCTTCGTCCATCCCGATGCGGTCGTCATCGGCCGCGTGCGGATCGGCCCGGAGGCGTCCGTGTGGCCCTGCGCCGTGCTGCGCGGTGACCACGGCCGGATCGAGGTCGGGGCACGGACCTCGGTGCAGGACGGAACCGTGGTCCATTGCACCCACGACTGGCCGACGCTGATCGGAGCCGACTGCGTGGTCGGCCATAACGCGCACCTGGAAGGCTGCGCGGTGGCGGACAGGTGCCTTATCGGCTCGGGTTCGGTCACCCTCAACGGGGTCAACGTGGGGACCGGCGCGGTCGTGGCGGCTTCCTGCCTGGTGCCGGAGGGCTTCGAGGTGCCCCCCGGCGCCCTGGTGGCAGGCGTTCCAGGGAAAATCAAGAAGACCGGGCTGACCGCCGACTGGGTCGAGGGCGCGGTGAAGACCTATATCGAGTCCGGTCGCGCCTACCGGACCGCGCTCCGCCGTCTCGAACCCCTGGGCCGGCCTTGATTCGGAGGGCCGGCCGGACCGGTAGCGTGCGCCGATGATCGACGGCAGGACTGTGGTCGACGCCCACATGCATGTGCCCAGGCTGAGCACGGTGACGCCCGCGTGGCTGCAGTGGGCCGCCGACTTCGGCATGGATTCCCCGTGGCGAGAGGTGTTCGGAGCCGACGGGGACCCGGTCCCGGCCCGGCTGGACGCACTGCTGGCGGCCGAGGGCGTCGATGTGGCCTTGTTGTTCGCCGAGTACAGTCCGCGGGCGACCGGGATTCAGCCGGTCGAGGACCTGCTGCCGATCATCGCGTACAACCCGGGCCGGTACCGCCTGGTCGCCAACGTCAACCCGGAGCTGCACCCGTCCCCGGCCACCGAAGCCGAACGCCAGCTTGACCTGGGCGCGGTGGCGGTCAAGGTTCATCCGGTGCACGGCGGCTTCCGTCCCGACACCGCCGACATGTACGCGGTCTACGAGCTGTGCGCCGAGCGCGGCGTGCCGGTGATCGTGCATACCGGCGGGAGCATCTTTCCCGGCTCGCGTCCCGAAGCGGGAGACCCCGCTCTGATGAGCCAGGCCGTGGCCGACTTCCCCGGCGTCCAGTTCGTGCTGGCTCACGGCGGACGGGGGGAGTGGTACTCCGACGCCGCCCGGATGGCGCTTGACCGCGCCAACGTCTGGCTTGACCTGGCCGGGCTGCCGCCCAAACGGCTGCCCGAGTACTACGCCGGGTTCGACCTGACCGAGCTGGCCGCCAAATGGATCTTCGGGACCGACTGGCCAGGGGTCCCAGGCGTGGCGCGGAACGCACGTGCGGTGGCCGCGCTCGGTCTGCCCGATGACGTCCTGGCCGGCGTCCTGTCCGGGCACGCGGCCCGGGTCTACCTCGCCGCCGGTTAACCCCGCTCTAGCTTCAGCCCAGCAGTCGCTGCAGCATCACGACCTCGTTGCTGTCGAGGTCAGTGGTGATGGGCATTCTGCCCAGGCGCTCGGCAGCCAGCGCCAGCGAACGTTGCGCGGCCTTGAGCTCCGCCCGCAGCCTGACGTTCTCCTCGGCCAGCTCGCCCTGCTTGGTCCACGCGCTGGCCAGTTCGTATTCCAGGCCGGTGATCGTGGCTCGCAGCACTGAAGGCTCCGGTTCGGAGGCTTCGGGCTGGGTCGTGGCGTCCGGTTCGGCCGCGGCCAGCCGCCGAACCAGCTGGACCAGTAGGCGGCGGGCCAGCTCGTCGTAGTCGAAGCCAGCCGTCCCGGCCGTCCCGTTGATCGCCTCGGTCCCGGCCAGCCCAGCCGTCCCGGTCCCCGCAATCTCAGCGTCTCCCAGGTCAGCGTCTCCCAGGCCAGCGTCTCCCAGGCTGATCCGGTACGTTCGCTTACCGCGCACGTCCCGCTGAATGAGTCCCGATCGCTCCATACCGGACAGAAGCTGGGCGAACGCCACGCTCGAGCCCGGGTAGCCGACCGCGGCCGCCAGCTGCGTGCTGGCCATCCCGTGGGCGTCGAAGAGCTCATGCACCCCCGCGAGATACGTGACGATATGCTCTCGCGTCCCTACGGCCCGTTTCCTGACCGTCATTTTCCCGACCCCCACGTCAGCACCCTCTCCCATGGCAATCAAGCCTGCCGACGAATTCATGATAATACGGCAGGCTGCTGCCAGCATGGTGAGCGTTTGTACGGGTAAGCACGGCATATAACAGTTCGGCACCAATCACCCCAATCGCACCGCCAGGAGGTTCAGCCGCCTGCTGCGACGGCAGTAGTGAGGCGAGCAACTGCCGTAGGATTGACCTGCGTACCCAGCACCCGTGCGTCACGCGCTGCGCCAGAAACTAGCCGTCGGCAGTGCACGTTGTTCTTGATACCCGCACCACCTGCACCTGACGAAGACAGGGCACCGTGAACCTGGATGTGGCTTACGCGACGACCCTCGCGGCTGCCGTGCTGCTCGGAATTGGTTTCGTTCTGCAGCAGTACGCCGCCGAGCAGGAACCTGAATCGCGTTTCCTGAGCTTGCGCATCCTCACCGACTTGCTGCGCAAGCCGAGGTGGCTGTTCGGCATCGGGTGCATGATAGGCGGCTACCTGCTGTCGGCATGGTCGATCGGCCATCTGGAGCTGACGCTGGTGGAGCCCCTGCTGACCACCTACCTGGTGTTCGCGCTGGTGCTTGCGGTCCCGATGTCCAAGCAGTCGGTCCGGTGGACCGAGGTGGGCGGTGCGCTCATCTTGTGCGCGGGGGTGACCCTGCTGTCGGTTTCCCGTTCCACCAAGCCCATCGGTATGTCGTTCGGCTCTTTTTCGCACTGGTACGTGGCCGCGATCATCGCCGGCGTCGCGTTCGCCGCCGTGCAGATCGGTCATCGCAAACAAGGACCTGCCCGGGCCACCCTGACCGGGCTGGGGGCGGGCCTGGTCTTCGGCATCCAGGACGCGCTGACCAGGCAGACGCTGGAGATCTTGCAAACCCATCCGTGGACCCATCTGTTCGTCGTCTGGCCGCCTTACTGCCTGGTCGCGACCGGGATCGTAGGCCTGTGGCTGATGCAGAACGCGTTCAGCTCGGGCCCGCTGCACTCCTCGCTGCCGACCATCGCGGCGGGCGAGCCGGTCGCGGGCATCGTGCTCGGCATCGTAGTCTTCGGCGACCGGATCCAGATTTCCTCTGGGCCGCTGGCCATCGAGGCCGGCGGGATCGCCGCGCTGATCGTCGGTGTGGTCATGGTGGCGCGCTCCTCGGCCTTCAGCGGCCTACGCAAGATCACCGAAACCATCAAGCCGGATTCCGGCGGCCCAGCCGACCGTCCGCAAGACACCGCCTTCCCGCGCCAGGACTCGGTCGGCCCCCGCCAGAACCCGGTCGGCCCCCGCCAGAACCCGGTCGGCCCCCGCCAGAAACCGGTCGGCCCCCGCCAGGACCTGACCCGACCGCGCAAGGACCCGGCTCGCCCGCACAAGGCGACCTAGAGCTGTCTCGCGCCAGGCGGGCCGGCCGCGGTTAGCGGCACCGGGTTCACGGCTCCGCGTCCGGCGAGGAAGGGGGCCGGGCCTGCACGTCGGCCAGCGGGCCCGGTCGCGTGACCGGGGACCCTCCCCACCCGGCCAGCGCGTTTCCCCGGTGCAGCATCGCCTCAAGCGCCCCGCTCATACTCCCGTCGGCCGCCATCATCTGCCTGATGATCGCGATCATGGTGGGCACGGCCCAGAAATCCCCGCACACCCACAAGATGGCCGCGCCGATCTGCTGGTCGGCGAACGGCGGCAGGGTGACTCCGGGAATGTGCGCGTAGACCGAGTACACCGAGCCCGAGGCGAAGATGCTCAGCGCCATCGCCAGCCCGATCATGATGACGTTGGTGACCAGCAGCGCGCCGGCCCGGCTGAGTAGCGGCATCTGGCGGCGGAAGGGCGGCGACGGAATGAACTGCAGCCAGAACAGCACCCCGGCGACAAGGAAACTGCCGAGCATCAGCCAGATGTGTATGGTCTGGTTGCGTTCGGCCAGGTCGTAGGGCCCGGGCAGATGCCAGAAGATCATCACCGCGTTGAAGATCCCGACCGACACCCACGGCCGCAGCACTAGGGCACCCAGCGCCCGCAGCGGCCGGGACCAGGTCCCGGCCAGCACCCCACGCCCGAGTCGGCCGGGAAGTGCCTCGGCCAACGGCTGCCACGGCGCGCCCGCGACGATCAGCGACGGCGCGGCGAACATCAGCAGCAGGTGCTGGATCATGTGCACGAAGAAGTAGTCGTAAGCCCAGTAATCGATCGGCGACTCGACCGCAAGCAGGAGCACCACCAGCCCGGCGTAGAACCACAGCGATCTCAGCCGCCGTTCCCGGGTGCGCTGCGGCCCGGACCGGCGGGCCATCCGCCACAGCCCAATCTCATACCATCCGGCCACGACAGCGGCCAGCACGAGGAAGGGATCGAAGGACCAGTGGCCGGTGAGGTAGTTCATACGCCGTCTTAGCTCGAGGAACCGTACTCGATCGGCACGTTGATCCGCTGGACCTGCGCCCAGGCTCCCTTGGCCAGCCGCCAGACGGTGAGTTTGGACCCGGCCACGGCCAGCGCGTCGTACGAGCCGCCCGGCCCCGGAGCGAGCGTCGCGGTCCCGGCCGGCACGGCGGGCAGCGCCTGCCATGAGCCGCCCGTTCCGCTGATGGTCTCCGCGCGACCGCCGCTGAGCAGCAGCCACGTGCTCCCGCCGGTCCCGAAGCCAGACGCGCGCACGGCGCCGACCGCAACCGGGGCGGACACGGTCCAGTGCGTCCCGTTCGACCACGCGGCGAGCAGGCTGTCCCCGGCGAGCAGCAGCGCCACGTTGCCGCCGGAAGTAGCGGTCAGCCCAAGCACCTGCGCCTGATCGCCGCGATCCGCCGCGGGCAGTGCCAGCCCGGCCGATTGCCAGGTACCGCTGGTATCGGTGAAAACCCCGGCCACACCCGGCCGCTCACAGCTTCCCGCCACCATCGGAGTTTTATTGAGGCCGAACGACACCGCGTCCAGCGCCTGCAGCCCGCAAGTGCGACCCGGGGCGGACGCCGCCAGGGCCTGCCGCGTCGTTAGCTCCGACCACTGCCCGGCCGCAGCGGCGCCCGCCGTGGGCGCCGTCTGGATGGTGCCGTCTTGCAGCAGCGCGAGGACCTGTCCCGACGGGTCGACGGCGAGGGCGCCGGGGTCATTGCCCAGGTCGGCGTCGAGCAGGCCGGGCGTCCAGTTCTTGCCCGTATCGGTGCTCGTCGCCAGCGGCGAGAAGGCCAGGTCCTGGCTGGGCCGGAAGCCGATGACCAGGGACGCCGGAGTGCCCGCGGCGACCAGGCCGCCGTTATCGGCCACGCCCGGCGGAGTGACCTCCGACCACTGGGCAGCGCCCGTGGGCCGCACGAAGAGCTGCCAGAAGTTGTTCTCCGACGCCGCCGATCCGCCCATGACCACGATTGCCCAGGTACCCTGCGAGGTGACCAGCGAGGTGCTGAGCGGCACGGTCACCGCCGGCCCGCCCGGGGTGACCGTCCCGCTGTCTGCCCCGGACCCGCCGGCCGTCTGTGACTTGGACCCGCAGCCAGCCGCTAGACCCGCACACGCTAGGGCCAGGCCCATCCTGGCCCATGCCCTCATCATGAGCGGCCCAGGGCCTGGCGGGCGTACTGGCTGAGCAGCACGGAGAACGAGGACTGGGTGCTCGTGGTGGCGGGCCCCGGATCAGCGCCGACCTCCTCGCGGATGTTACCCGCCCCGTCGATGACGATGGCCAGGTCGTTATGCGCGGCCATCGCCCCGGCCGGCAGGTCCGTCACACTGACGCCGTAGCCCCGCCAGACCGCGCCCAGCTGGCTGACCGAGCCGGTCAGGTACTGCCAGTTGGGCACCCCGGCGAGCCCCTCCTGCCGGTCGAACGCCTGGGTGAACGTGGCGGACCGGTAGGTCGGGTTGGCCACGATGGCGACCAGGTCGACGTCCTTGTCCTTCGCGCCAAGCAGTTCCCCAGTTTGCTTGAACTCCTGGGCGATGATCGGGCAGTCGGTCGTGCACACCGGGTCGAGGAAGGTCATCAGGACCACCTTGCCGTGCAGGCTCGCCAGGGTGACCGGCCGGCCGTCCTGATTGGTGAGCGAGAAGCCGGGGGCGGGAAGGTCGAGGCTGGTGCTGCCACCCTCGATGGCCAGGGCCAGGATCGGATCCGCGCTGCGGTTCGCCGTCGCCGAGGCCATCGGCGCCGCCCCGAGCACGATGACCGCCACTGCGGCGACCGCGGCGACCGAGCGAGCGCTCGCGCTCGCGACCGTACCGCCGAGCATCCGAGGCCTGAAGGCACGCAGTCGCTGACCCCAGCTGGCCCCAGCAGTATCCCCAGCCTGCTCCTGCGGCAGCGGGGTAAGGGCTAGGTATCCGGCCGAGAACAGCAGCGCCATGGGAATCATGCTGTTGGGATCGGTCCCGACCCCGCCGAGGAAACCGAGGTCCTGGACCAGCACCCAGTCGGCAAGGCAGAACACGATCCCGAACCACACCGCGTACCTGACCAGACGGGGCCGGGCGGTCAGGAAAATCACGCCAAGCACGGCGAGCACGATCACGACGACCAGGTTGACCGCGAAGCCGTGGCCAGCGACGAACGAGCTGAACCTGGCGAGCAAGGCGGACAGAAAGCGCGGCTGGGAGGTCGAGACCATCGACTGCACCATGCCGGTGAGGGAGCCCGGCCGGCCGTGCACCGTACCCTGCCAGAAACCGCGGCCGGGCCAGGCCTGCAGGACAGCCATGCCGATGAAGAAGATCCCGGAACCGGCCAGCACCAGGCGGCCGAGCCTAGGGCTGCGCCAGGCACCTTCAGGCAGCGCGATAAGCGCGCCCGCGGCCACGTAAAACAACACGCCCCCGGGGGCACCGGTCAGCCAGCTCAAGCCGGGCGCGAATATCCCGCCGAAAGACTCCCCGAATACCCAGACGATCAGTCCCCAGCCCACACTGGCGACCCCGGCGAGCCTGGACCACGGCCCGCGTCCCCCGACGATGAGCCAGGCGCCGATCCCGACCTGGATCCAGACGCTCGCGGCTCCGGCCTGGATGGGGTGGTAGGACCAGATAGTGCCGCCCCAGTTGACCAGGTGCTGTACCCAGGCGGGTGAGTTAGCCGCGGTCGGCTCGATAACCAGCGACGGCAGGCCGGCCGCCATCTTCGGCTGCGCCTGCAAGATCCCGTCGAGGATCCAGAGGACCCCGAATCCGATGCGGAGCAGCCACCGCCCCCGGGCTTCTCCCGGTCCGCCCCGCTCACTTTTGCCAGCCTCAGCTTCGGCAGCCTCAGCCGTCACTTCGGCATCGCTCGCCGCACCAGCACCGCGGGTGCTTGGTGTCGCGGTTGGCGTGGTGAGCCGCCAGGTGCGTGCCGTCGCCCAGACGAGCCAGAGGAATACGATGGCGATAAAGGCGATCGTGCCCTGGTGAAGCAGCGCTGACCTGAAGGCGGCGACCAGGGTCGGGTCATCGGGGCTCAGACCCGAATTCATGCCGGGCACGGAATCCGCTCCTCTCGTTCCGGGCGCGTCGGGTTCGCGTGCGGCCAGGCTTCGTGAGCCCAGGGTAGTGGCTCACAGCATGGCGGGACCCAGCCGGGCGGCAACATGATGAATATGTAATGGCCGGGGCGGATCGCCGCCGGGTCGAAATGTCTCCGCGGTCTCCCACCGGGTGCCGCCCGGCGTGTCGCTGAGATCAAGGCCGGCCGCCGTCAGGGCCTGCCTGATGACGTCGGCCGCGGCGAAATTGCCCTGCGCCCGCAGTGCGTTCCGCAGCGCGATGAGTGGCTCGACCGCAGGCCGCAGCCGGTCCCTGGGGTCGGTGCGCCCATCTTGCGCCGTCCGTCCGAGCCGGCCGATAAGGCTGCGCAGGAGCGCGCGCGCCTGCTCGGTGCCCTGGTCCTCGTCTGTGTCGGCCTCCCACTGCTTGATCGCGGTCTCCAGGGCCAGGATTACGGCGACCATCGCGCCGGCGTCCCGGGCACTGGCCGCCATCTCGAACCCCCGTTCCGCCTCCGCCATGACCTCAGGCAGTGGCCCCAGAAGCACTGGCCCCCGAAGCACTGGCCGCGGAGGCACTGGCCGCGGAGGCGCTGGCCCCGACGGCACTGGCCCGGACGGCGTCCCCCCGCCGTGATCCGCCAGCTTCGCGCCCAGGACAAGTCCTCGCAGGTCCGCCACGGACAGTGACGTGCCCGCGGGCAGGATCGTGCTGTCACCGGCCCGGCGTACGGTGACGCCACCGCGGCCGCGAATCTCGATGCCATCGGTTCCCAGGTCGATCAGCATGGCGGTGTGCTCGTCCACGCCCAGCACGGCGGCGTCGGCCGGAAGCTGCCGCTCCACGACCGCCAGCCTCCGCTCCCCGAGGTAGCAGTACCTGGTGTCGTAGTGGCCGCCCTCGGCGTTGTCGTAATGCGGGATGACCGCGACCCTGAGGCCGAGCGTGCCCAGCAGGTCAAGCCCGGTCAGCCAGCGCGGCGCGCCGCCCGCCTTGTAGATCTCGTACACCGGCAGGGCGAACTGGCCCGCCGTGGCGGCGGCCGCCGAGGCCAGCACGGTCAGCCCGGCCCCGGCCAGGAGCCGATCCCGCAGCGCCGCGCCGACCGGCCCGGTCCGCCAGTGCGCGAGCGCGTACGACGGGCTCCCCGGCCCGGCGAACACCCAGTCCGCGGACCTGATATCGGCCGCTTCCCGGCGCTGTTCGCCGTCATGTCCCAGGCCCCGGCCTGATGACCCGGCCCGGTATGCCGTCTCCCCGACCATGGACGGAGCCACTTCGGCACCCACATCAAGGCTGGTACCCGACGCGATGCGGACTTCCAGGCCGACGCTGTCCGCGAAGTACCGTCGCGCCCGCGTCGACACGCTGTCGGCGTTTTCCTGGAACGCGTAGGGAGTGGCGAGCAGCAGCGCCTCCGGACGGCGCCGGCCGAGCCGCGTCAGAAGGTCCCTGTGCACCGTGACCATCGTCGGGCTGGTCTCGCCGGAGCCGATGAGCGCTAGCACCCGGCACCCGGGGTAATCAGCCGTCCCTGCTTCGGTAACCACGCACCGCACACCCTTACGTCTCGCCGCGGACGCTCCGCTGAACCGATGGTCGAGGCAACCTGCAACGGGCGACCCGCCCGCAATATGGTGACATAAGCGACAAGGAGCATCAAATGCCACGGACTATCTCCGGGGCAGGCATGACCCCTGGGATACGCGAGACCTCAAGGAGCGGGCGAACGCCTGGCTTTCAGCTCGTAGATGGCCGCGCCAGTCGCTGCCCGGCGCGGCTCCGCGGCGTCAGCCGCTGCGGCCAGGCCGCGCCGGGCTGCAGGCCCCAGACCGCGGCGACGAACATGGTCAGCGCGAACAGCAAGAACGTGATGACGTGCACGCTGGTGCAATACAGGCAGATGCTTCCGATGATGAAAAGCTCCGCGTAGAGCAGGTAAAGCACGAAGCCGATGCCGACCACGACCGACGCTATCCGGATCAGGTGGATCTCGCGCCTGGCCGCCCGCCACGCCCACGGGCTCATAATCGCGACCGCGAACAGGAAGAAAGCCAGCCCGAGCACGGCCACCGGGATCCCGAACGCGTACGACTGCGCGCTGGTCGTCACCTTGGTGCAGTTCACCAGGCCCTTGGTCTCCGAGCACCCGGCCAGGGTCGACTCGGTGAAGTGCGCGATCGTCAGGTAGATCGACACGCCCAGGCCGGCCAGCGCGAGCGCAAACGTGGCGAGCTGCACCCACACCGCGGGCCCGGTCCCGGATGTCCTGGTATCCAGGCCGTCCCCGGCCGCCGCGCGCCCCCGCGGTCCGCCGGCCGTCTTGGCCGTGCCGCCGCTTCTGGCCTGGGCGCCGCTTCTGGCCGTGCCGCCGCTTCGCGCGTTCTTGGCGCGGCTTGTCTTCGAAGCGGTCATCCGAGCTTCGCCTCCGGTGGTTTCACGCCCGACGTAGGCGATCCCTGGGTCTTCAACGCGACCGGCACCTGACGCCAGATTGTACCTTACAGTCACGGCTATCAGCCTGAGCGTTAGCTGCCGGCTAGCTGAAAGGTCAGATCTGGCTCTCCAGGGACTGAACGACCGGGGTGCACGCGCTGGCCGGCTGGTTGCCCGTCATCTTGCAGATCGCGGCGGTAATGTAATTCGCCGTCCCGAGGACGCCCTTGGCGACCGGGCTGTTCGGGTTGTGCAGGTCCGTCGCGATCGTGGCCCAGCTAAGGCCGGCGAGCAGCCCCGCGTCGTAGCTTGCCCCGGAGATCATGTACTTGTTGCCGAAGTCGATGAAGGGTATCGCCCCCCCCGAAGCGCTGTCGTATTTGCTTTCCAGCGCAGCTTCCGCGGCGTTCGGGGTCTGCAGGGGCACGTAGCCCATCGGGGCA
This sequence comes from uncultured Actinomycetes bacterium, assembly GCA_963758795.1. GTDB lineage: Bacteria > Actinomycetota > Actinomycetes > Streptosporangiales > Streptosporangiaceae > Palsa-504. The sequence goes on along the minus strand of CAVWXG010000009.1, from coordinate 244,695 downwards.
CTGGAGTCCGGCACGTTCGTCGTCAGCTCGACCGGCGTGAACGTCAGGTACTTGCTGGTGTACGTGGCGTTGGCGAACGTCCAGGTGGGCGTGTTGGGGTCGACGTCGGTGCTCGAGGAGTGGACGGTGGCGAGCCCGGAGAACGTGCCGAACCGGCTCAACGCCACGATCATCGCCCAGCGCTCGGCCCCGCAGTACGGGCAGTACTCCGCTCCTATGTAGAGCATCTCGGGCTTGCCGCCACTGGTCAGCGCGCTCCCGCTGATCGTCGCGGGCTTAGCGGTGACCGCGCCGCCGCCGTCTCCCACCGAGTCCAGGGTGCTCGCGGGCACGCTGGTGACCTTGCCGACCACGCTGGCCAGCTCCGAGCCGGTGGGGCCGTTCGCGGACGAGGTGGTGACGGGCTTCGGGGGGCTCGAGTTCGCCTTGATCACGATGAAGGCCACGACGACCACGATCACGGCGAGGATGCTGCCGCCCGCGATGAGAATGCGACGGCGCTGCTCGGACCGGCGGGCCGCGGCGCGCTGCGCGGCTATCTTCTCCCTGCGGTTGACCTCAACCTTGGTTCTGCTTGCCTTGCCCATGCTCGCCTCGTCCAACCCTTGCCTCAGCCAGCCCGTGGTCAGGCCGCACGTCGCTGGTTCCAGTCCTGCGCCGGCGCACAGGGGTAATCGTCGTCCCGGTACCGCGCTCTATGTTAGGCGTTCAACCATACCGTCGCGCCCGCCTGCACGGTCCGGTCTCCGCGGCGCGGGAACGCCGAGGTGCCGGCCCCCACGGCAGGAAGCGAGGGGGGGTGCCATGAGGGCCGGCGGCTCCGGGGCATGCGGGGCCCGGAGGTTTCGGTCGGCGATGCCTGGCCACCGCCGGTAACGCGGAGGTACGAACGGCCGGTAAGCGGGCGGGGTGGCCGGGTAGCATGGCGAGCGGAAAACGGCGGATCACGCCTGCTGACCCCCCGGCAGCCCGATTCACTATGGAGCGGCGCTCTCTAAACGATCTAGATTTTTTCTGGATGAGCAGGACAAATCACTGTAGCCTTGGAAAGGACGCACCGCCTGGGGGGGTGGGCGCAACTTTGAGGTTGGTCCAGTGAGCGGAAGGTCGGCGATGCCCTAGTGTTGCGCGTCGGCGTACTTGGTCCGGTGACAGCTTGGTATGACGACCAGGAGCTGCCCGTGGGGCAGCCCAGGCAGCAAGCCGTCCTAGGCATTCTGGCGATGCGGGCCAACCGGGTGATTTCCCGCGGCGAACTGGTCGATGCGGTCTGGGGCCACGATCCGCCCGCCAGCGCCGAGGGCGGGATCTACACCTATGTAGCTGGCCTTCGCCGCATCATCGAACCTAACCGGTCACTGCGCGGGCCAGGCCGGGTTCTGGTCTCCTCCGGGGCCGGCTACGTCCTTCATCTGGTGCCGGGTCAGCCGGACGCGGTTTCCTTCGAGCAGCATCTGGGCCGGGCCCGCCAGCTGCGTAAGGGCGGCGACGCGGTCGGCGCGGTGACCGAACTCAACTCCGCGCTCGGGCTATGGCGGGGCGTTGCGTTCGCCGGAGTACCGGGGCCTTTCGCGGAGACCGAGCGGGTGCGGCTGGGCGAGCTGCGGTCCACCGCCGCCGAAGAGCGAGCCGGCGTACTGCTTTCGCTAGGCCGGCATGAGGAAGTCGTACCTGACCTGACGGCGATGGTGGCGGATCATCCGCTGCGGGAGCGGATGCGCGGGCTGCTGATGATCGCGCTGTACCGCAGCGGCAGGCCCGCCGAGGCACTGCGGGTATTCCAGCAAGGCAGGCGCGTGCTGGCCGAGGAACTCGGCATCGATCCAGGCGCTGACCTGTCCCGCATTCACCAGCAGGTGCTGACTGCCGATCCCGCGCTTAACGCCGCGGCGACACCAGACGGAGCCGCCGATCGGCTGGTTACCGCCGCGCCGTCGGATGACGGCCACCGGCGCCCGCGCCATGAGGTCGCGGGCATTGGAGTACCGGCTCAGCTACCGCTGGACGCACAGGGCTTCTCCGGGCGCCGCGACGACCTCGGCATCCTGCAGGACACGCTGGCCGCCCGATCGGGCGGGCCAGATGAAACGGTGCCGATCGTCATCATCTCGGGAATGCCCGGTATCGGGAAGACCGCGCTGGCCGTTCGCTTCGGCCGCCAGGTGGCGAAGCGCTTCGGCGACGGGCAGCTGTACGTCAACCTGCGCGGCCTGGGCCCGGCGACGACGCCGATGGAACCAGCCGAGGCGCTGCGATTCTTCCTTGACGCCCTCGGCGTGCCGCCGCACCGGATCCCGGCAGGTACCGAAGGACGCGCGGCGCTTTTCCGCAGTCTGCTCGACGGCAAGCGGATGTTGATCGTGCTCGACAACGCGCGCGATGTCGCCCAGGTGCGTCCGCTGCTGCCCGGCGCGCCCGGTTCCCTGGTCGTGGTGACCAGCCGTGACGAGATGACTGGGCTGGTGGCCGTCGAGGGGGCGGTGCCAGTCACCCTTGACGTGCTCAGCGAGGATGAAGCGCGGGAGATGCTGGCCCGCAGGCTCGGCCAGGGTCGGACTGCGGCCGAGCCCGAGGCGGCGGACGAGATCATCTCTTCGTGCGCCCGGCTTCCGCTGGCGCTCGGCATCGCCGTCGGGCGCGCCGCGGCCCGGCCCAAGCGCTCGCTGGCTGAGCTGGCCGCCGAACTCCGAGATGCCAGGGGCAGGCTCGACGTCCTCGAGGCCGACGCCGCCACTAACGTGCGGGCCGTCTTCTCCTGGTCCTACGACCAGCTCAGCGAGCCTGCGGCGAGGATGTTCCGCCTGCTCGGCCTGCATCCGGGCCCCGACATCTCGCTGTCGGCGGCGGCGAGCCTGGCTGGGATGACCCGGGCGCAGGCGGGCGCCGCGCTCCGCGAGCTGACCAGGGCTCATCTGGCTGCCGAGTACCTGCCCGCCAGGTTCACCTTCCATGACCTGCTCCGCGCCTACGCGGCCGACCAGGCGGAACGGCACGACTCCGAGCAGGAGCGGCGGGCCGCCGTGCACCGGGTTCTCGACCACTACCTGCACACGGCGATGGCGACCGCCCAGCGGTTCAGCCCGCACCGGCCGCCGCTGCGACTGGCCCCGGCCCAGCCGGGCGTGGTCCCTGCCGATGCGGCAGATAAGGAGCAGGCGATCGCCTGGTTCGACGCCGAGGTCCCGGTGCTGCTCACGCTGACCGGCTATGCCGATGCCAACGGCTTTGACAGCCACGCGTGGCAGATCCCCTGGACCCTCGGCCCGTTCTTCATCCGCCGCAGCCGGTGGCGGGATTACGCGGCGACCCAGCGGACGGCGCTGGCGGCGGCGCAGCGACTCGATGATGGCCTGGCCCTGGCGCATACGCATTACCTGCTCGGTAACGCGCAATCCCACCTGGGTGATTACGAGGTGGCCAGCTCGAACGTCCGGCAGGCGCTGGACATATTCCGGGAACTCGGCGACCGGGCTAATGAGGGCATGGTGCTGAACGGCCTGGCCGCCATGCTGGAGAAGCAGGAGCGTTACCCGGAGGCGCTGGCCGTGGCCCTGGACGCGCTGCGGATGCTCAAGGCAGCCGGACACTGGTGGACGCAGGCCAACCTGGAGAACGGGGTCGGCTGGCTCTACGCCCACCTCGGTCAGTACGACCGGGCGCTGACCCACTGCCAGCAGGCCCTGAGCCTGCACCGGGACTCCGGTCACCGTGGCGGCACCGCCGACACCTTGGACAGCCTCGGCTACATCTACCTGCACCTAGGCGATTTCGCTCAGGCCAAGGCCCACTACGCCAAGGCCATTGAGGCCTACCGCGAGATCGGCTCGCCCCTCGGCGTGGGGAACTCGCTGACCGGGCTCGGCGATGCTCTTCTCGCCGAGGGTGCCCCCAGCGCCGCGGGTACGGCCTGGCGCGAGGCCGTGGCGATCCTCGACCGCCTGCCGCACCCGCGCGCGGACGAGGTACGGGTCCGCCTCCACGACCTCGACCGCCTGAGTGGGGCTGCCACCACGGTTCGTTAGGTATAAAGGAAGCGAGCTACCGGGATCCCGTCACTGCCTCCCGGGGCTGATGCCCGTGAATCACGAAAGGTGCAGATACTGGTGACCACGAGGGCGCTGCTGCTCGAGAACATCCATCCCGACGCGTCGCTGCGGCTGGCCAAGGAGGGCTACCAGGTCGAGACCCTGCCACGCGCGCTCGGCGAGGAGAAGCTCATCGAGGCCATCGAGGGCGTGAGCCTGCTGGGCATCAGGTCGGGGACGCAGGTCACCGAGCGCGTCCTGGCGGCCGCGCCGCGGCTGGCCGCGGTCGGCGCGTTCTGCATCGGGGTCAACCAGATCGACCTGGCCGCCGCGAGCAGGCGCGGTGTCGCGGTGTTCAACGCGCCGTTCTCCAACACCCGCAGCGTCGTCGAGCTCGCGCTGGCCGAGATCATCGCGATGGCGCGGCGGCTGCCGGAGAAGAACGCGCAGATGCACGCGGGGGCGTGGGACAAGTCGGCGACCGGGAGCCATGAGGTGCGCGGCCGCAGGCTCGGCATCGTCGGCTACGGCAACATCGGCACTCAGCTGTCCGTGCTGGCCGAGAACCTGGGCATGTCCGTGTACTTCTACGACGTGGCGGACAAGCTGGCCATCGGCAACGCGCGGCGCTGCTCCACGCTGCCAGAGCTGCTCGAGTCGGTGGAGGCCGTAACCCTGCACGTGGACGGGCGGGCCGGCAACCGCGGCTTCTTCGGCGAGGCCGAGTTCGCCGCGATGCGGCCGCGTTCGCTGTTCCTCAACCTCTCCCGCGGCTTCGTGGTGGACCACGCGGCGCTGCGCCGCCACATCTGCTCCGGGCACGTCGCCGGGGCGGCCATCGACGTCTTCCCGTCCGAGCCCAAGGGCCGCGGTGACGAGTTCGTCTCGGAGCTGCGCGGGCTCCCGAACGTCATCCTCACCCCGCACATCGGCGGCTCGACCGAGGAGGCGCAGCAGGACATCGGCGAATTCGTCGCGGCCAAGCTCGCCGACTACATGGCCTCCGGGGCCACCTCGCTCAGCGTGAACCTGCCGGGGGTCACGCTGCCCGTGATGAGCGGCACGCACCGGCTGGTGCACCTGCACCAGAACGTGCCGGGCGTGCTGGCCTCGATCAACCGGGTGCTCGCCGATCACGGCGTCAACGTCGAAGGCCAGCTGCTGCGGACCAAGGACGAAGTCGGCTACGTGCTGACCGACATCGGCTCGGAGTACAGCGAGGACGTGCTGGCCGAGCTCCGCGCGATGCCCGTCACCATCAGCCTGCGGACCCTGCGCTCACCCTGACGCCCCCGAGCGGCACCACTACAGCGGCGTCATGCGCCGTGGGTGCGCCTACCCGCCGTCTCCGGTTACCGTTACCCTGACAGCGCAAGTGGAGAAGGGAGAGCCGGGTGACTGCCCTGCCCCAGGACCCAGCGACTGTGTTGCCTGGCTGGATGGACCTGCCTGACGGCCTGAGCGCCGCGGAATACGAGATGCTCCCGGAGGACATATGCCGCCGGATCGAAATCGTCGACGGAGCCATCATCGTGAACGCTGCCCCGCGCCGCCTGCACCAGGACATCTGCCGTCGGCTAGCCAACGCCCTGGAGGCAGCATGCGGCAGCGCCTTCGCCGTGTCCACCGATGTGGACCTGCGCCTGCGCGACATCCCGCTGCTTAACCGCCGCCCCGACGCCGTGATCTATGATGCCTCTCTCGGAGATGACGAGGTGCTCCGCCCGCACCACTGCACGCTTGTGGTAGAAGTCATGTCGCCGGGCTCGGTAACCGCCGACCAGACCGACAAGCCAGCCGAATACGCCGCGTCCCGCATTCCGCACTACTGGCGCATCGAGCACGACCTTGCCGGAAAAATCCTGTCCGTCTTCCGCTACCGACTCGACCCCACCACAGGCACCTATGCGTCAGCCGGAGTCCACACCGGGGAAATGACCGTCACCGAACCAGTGGCTATCACCATCGATCTCACCACACTGCTCTAAGCGCGCGGCTCTACAGTGGCGTCACGTACGCACCGCTGATGCCGCCGTCGACCAGGAACGTCGAGGCGGTGATGAACGAGGCGTCGTCGCTGGCCAGGAAGGCAACCGCCGCCGCGATCTCGTCTGCCTCGGCGAACCGCCCCATCGGCACGTGTACCAGCCTGCGCTGGGCTCGCTGCGGGTCGGCCGCGAACAGCTCGCGCAGCAGCGGCGTGTTCACCGGGCCCGGGCACAGCGCGTTGACCCGGATCCCCTCGCGCGCGAACTGCACGCCGAGCTCGCGGGACAGCGCGAGCACGCCGCCCTTGGACGCGGTGTAGGAGATCTGCGAGGTGGCCGAGCCCATCACCGCGACGAACGAGGCGGTGTTCACGATGGCGCCCCGGCCCTGCCGCCGCATGTAGCCGATCGCTTCCTTGCAGCACAGGTACACCGAGGTCAGGTTGACCTCCTGGACCCGCCGCCAGGCCTCCAGAGGCGTGGAAAGGATCGAGTCGTCCTCGGGCGGTGAGATGCCGGCGTTGTTGAACGCGACGTCGACCGAGCCGTAGGTATCGTGCGCCGCGGCGAATACCGTCGCTACATCATCCGGAACGGTCACGTCCGCGTGCACGAATAGCCCGCTCGTCTCGGCCGCGACCTTTTCCCCGGCGGCGGCGTCGATGTCCACGGCTACCACGTGCGCGCCATCGGCCGCGAACCGCCGTGCTGCCGCCAGCCCGATCCCGCTGCCCGCGCCCGTGATGACGACCGTCCTGCCGTCGAACCTCATATGTTCACTCTTCCGTGGAGATGAAGACGTTCTTGGTCTCGGTGAACGCGTCCGGGGCGTCCGGGCCGAGCTCGCGGCCCAAGCCGGACTGCTTGAACCCGCCGAACGGGGTCCAGTAGCGCACCGAGGAGTGCGAGTTCACCGACAGGTTGCCGCTGTCCACCGCGCGGGCCACCCGCACCGCGCGGCCCACGTCGCGGGTCCAGATCGAGCCGGACAGGCCGTAGGGCGTGTCGTTGGCGATGGCGACAGCGCTGGCTTCGTCGGTAAACGGCGTCACGGTCACCACCGGGCCGAACACCTCCTCGACGTAGGCCGGGTCGTCGGGCCGCACCGGGGCCAGCACGGTCGGCGGATACCAGAACCCAGGCCCGGACGGCGCGTGGCCGCGGAACGCCACCGGCGCCCCGGAAGGCACGTAGGACGCGACGTGCGCCCGGTGGGCTGCCGAGATCAGCGGCCCCATCTCGGTCTGTGCCGAGGCGGGGTCACCGACCGCGACCCCCTTGACCGCGGGCTCGAGCAGCTCCATGAACTTGTCGAGCACCGAAGACTGCACCAGGATCCGGGACCGGGCGCAGCAGTCCTGCCCGGCGTTGTCGAACACCGCGTACGGTGCGGTGGCCGCGGCCCGCTCGAGGTCGGCGTCGGCGAACACGATGTTGGCGCTCTTGCCGCCAAGCTCCAGGGTGAGCCGCTTGATCTGGCGCGCGCAGCCGGCCATGATCTGCTGGCCCACCTCGGTCGACCCGGTGAACACGATCTTGCGCACGGCAGGGTGGTCGACCAGTCGCTGCCCGACCACGCTGCCCTTGCCCGGCAGCACCTGGAACACCCCCTCCGGCAGGCCCGCCTCCAACGCGAGCTCGCCGATCCGCATCGCGGTCAGCGGGGTGGCCTCCGCGGGCTTGGCCACGACGGCGCAGCCGGCGGCCAGCGCAGGCGCCATCCCCCAGGACAGGATCGGCATCGGGAAGTTCCACGGCACGATCAGGCCGACCACGCCCACCGGCTCGCGGAAGGTGACGTTCAGCCCGCCGGGCACCGGGATCTGCTGACCGGTCAGCCTTTCCGGCGCCGCCGAGTAGTACAGCAGCACGTCGCGGACGTGACCGGCCTCCCAGCGCGCCTGCCCGACGGGATGGCCGGAACCCGCCACCTCCAGGTCGGTCAGCTCATCGATGTGGTGCTCCACGACTGCGGCAAAGGAACGGAGCAGCCGGGCCCGGTCCCCGGGCGCGACGTCGCGCCAGGCTGCCTGGGCCGCGGCGGCCCGCACGATCGCCTCGTCGACCTGCTGCACCGAGACCTGGGTCACCGTGGTGACCGGCTCCTCGGTGGCGGGATTGAGGACGGTGAAGACAGCCATGCGCGGCGCGACCCCCTAGAGGCGCTCGAAGCAGCGCCGTAGCTCCCAGTCGGTCACCGCGGCATCGTAAGCAGCCAGCTCGACCCGGGCGTAGTTAGCGTAGTGCTCGATCACCTCCGCGCCGAACGACCTGCGGGCCAGCTCGCTCTTCTCCCACAGCTCCAGCGCGTCACGCAAGGTCGGCGGGACCGTGACCGAGGTGTCAGCGTAGGCGTTGCCGGTTACCGGCGGTTCGAGCGGCAGCTCGCGGTCGATGCCGTCAAGCCCGGCGGCGATCATCGCCGCCACCGCCAGGTAGGGATTCACGTCGCCGCCGGGCGTACGGTTCTCCACCCGCAGCGAGGGACCGTGCCCGACCAGCCGCAGCGCGCAGGTGCGGTTGTCCGGGCCCCAGCGCACCGAGGTCGGCGCGAAGCTGCCCGGCACGTAGCGCTTGTAGGAGTTGATGTTCGGCGCGTACCACAGGGTCAGCTCGCGCAGCGCGGCCAGCTGGCCCGCCAGGAAGTGCTCGCCTAGTGGCGACAGGCCGTACGGACCGTCCCCGGCCATGACCGGGGCGCCATCGGAGGCGCCGCGTACCGACAGGTGGATGTGGCAGGAGTTGCCCTCGCGGGCGTTCGGCTTGGCCATGAAGGTGATGCTCATGCCTTCTTGGTCCGCGATCTCCTTAGCGCCGGTCTTGTAGATCGAGTGGTTGTCGCAGGTGGCGACGGCCTCAGCGTAGCGGAACGCGATCTCGTGCTGGCCGAGGTTGCACTCGCCCTTGGCCGACTCGACGTACAGCCCGGCTCCGGCCATCTCGTTGCGGATCCGGCGCAGCAGCGGCTCGATCCGGGCGGTGCCGAGAATCGAGTAATCCACGTTGTACTGGTTGGCCGGAGTCAGATCCCGGTACCCGCGCGCCGCCGCCTGCTCGTAGGAGTCCCGGTAGACGACGAACTCGAGCTCGGTCCCGGCCAGCGCCGCCAGGCCGCGCTCGGCCAGCCGCGCGGTCTGCGCCGCCAGTATCTGCCGCGGCGAGGCCACCACCGGCGCGCCGTCCAGCCAGGTCAGGTCCGCGATGACCAGGACCGAACCGGGCTGCCACGGCAGGCGGCGCAGCGTGGCCATGTCCGGCACGAGCACGAAGTCGCCGTAACCGCGGTCCCAGGACGACATCGCGTACCCGTCTACCGTGTTCATGTCCACGTCGACCGCGAGCAGGTAGTTGCAGCCCTCGGAGAAGTGCTCGGACACTTCCTCCAGGAAGAACTCCGCCGACAGGCGCTTGCCCTGCAGCCGTCCCTGCATGTCGGTGAAGGCAAGCACCACGGTGTCAACATGGCTCTCGCTGACCTCGACCCGGAGCCGCTCCAGGGTCAGCATGCCGCGTCTCGGGGTGCCCCCGCCGTGAGCCGTCATCAGGCCGACAGCTCTTGCTCGATCGCGGCCAGTTCCTCCGCCGAGCCCTGGACCTTGGGCCCGGTGAACCAGTTCTTCGCCGAGACCAGCCAGTAGATCCCCGCGAACCCGATCACCGCGACCACCGCGACGACGGTGTAGTTGAAGTTGCCCACCGTGATGGGACTCGCTGTCGGCAGCATGAACAAGATGGTAATGAAGACCACCCAGACGACCGCGATGGTGCCGACCAGATAGCTCCACCGGCCCAGGTGCCAGGGCCCGCGCTCGTAGCTCGCGCCTTGCCGCAGCCGCAGGAAGGTCGGCGTGACGTACGCGATGTACAGGCCGATGGTCGCGATGGAGGTGACCGCGGCGTAAGCCGCGCTGTTCCACAGGTACGGCAGGCCCAGGATCAACGCGCCGACGGCGGCCAGCCAGATCGCGTTGGTGGGCGTCCTGGTCCGATGGTTCACCCGGTGCCAGAGGTTCGACCCGGGCAGCGCCCCGTCCCGGGAGAACGCGTAGATCATCCGCGAGTTGGCGGTGACCGAGGACATCCCGCAGAACAGCTGGGCGCCGATGATGACCAGCAGCAGCAGCTTGGCGCCGGTGTTCCCGATCGCGGTGGCGAAGACCTGGGCCGGCGGCACCAGCGCGCCGAGGTAGGTGGAGTAGTGGGCCTTCTGGATCGCGAAGGTAATCCCGATCAGCAGCACCCAGCCGGCCGCCAGCGATACCAGGATCGACATCACGATGCCGCGTGGGCCGCTGCGCGCGGCGTTGTGAGTCTCCTCGGTCATGTGCGCCGACGCGTCGTACCCGGTGAACGTGTACTGGGCCAGCAGCAGGCCGAGCAGCAGCACGTAGAACGTGCTGCGCCAGCCGGTGCCGTTGAACGTGGAAGTGAACACGTAGCTGGCCGACGCGTGATGCGAGGGCACGAAGACGAGCACGGCCACGATGAGTAGCACGCCGGTGATATGCCACCAGACGCTCACGTTGTTCAGCAGCGCGACCAGCCGGATGCCGAACTGGTTCATCAGGCCGTGCAGCAGCAGGATGCCCGCGAAGATCAGGATCGTCACCCAGTGCGCCGTGCTGACCCCCCACTGCAGGTTCAGCAGCGCGTTGATGAAGAACGCGCATCCGAAGTCGATGCCCGCGGTGATCGCGACCTGGCCGAGGAAGTTGAACCAGCCGGTGAACCAGGACCAGGCCGCCCCGTTCGTGCTGGCCAGCTTGGCCGACCAGTAGTACAGGCCGCCCGCGGTGGGGAAGCCGGAGCAGACCTCCGCCATCGACAGCCCGACCATCAGCGTCATGATCCCGACGATCGGCCAGCCCCAGACGATAATGGCGGGGCCGCCGGTGTTCATGCCGTACCCGTACAGGGTCAGGCAGCCGGACAGGATCGAGATGATCGTGAACGACACGGCGAAGTTCGAGAACCCCGACATCCGCCTGCGGAGCTCCTGCGCGTAGCCAAGCTCGTGCAGGCGGCTCTCGTCCGTCCCGGCCGCCTGGACAGCGGCGATATCGTCGGCCATGCGATCTCCCAGGGAGAAGAAGCAACACAATTGGCTGGAAGTGATCCATTGAATGAAGGTATTGACCCACTGCGCCGGGGAGTGTGTCAAGAGGGGCGGATGAGCCGCCGCCGCGAGTGCCGCCGGGCCGTTACGGCTCCGCTACCAGCTCGTTACTCAGGATTCACCGAGGAAGCCGCGAAGCAGCGCCGCGGTCCCGGCCACGTGCTCTTCCATGGCGTGCCGGGCCCGCTCGGGGTCGCCGGCCAGGATCGCCCGCACGATGCGCGCGTGCTGGAGGTTCGCGTGCTCGAGGTTAGTCTCGAGCATGGGGATGGCGTTGAGCAGGTCGACCAGGCGCACCCGGGCCTCGACGACGCTCGCGGTCAGTAGCGGCGAGCCGGCCGCGTCCGCGATGGCCAGGTGCAGCCGGGTGTCGGCCTGCCGGTAGCCGCCGATGCCGCCGGCCCGGGTCGCGGCCAGGGATTCGGCCAGGTGTTCCCGCTGCTGCATGCTCAGGCTGGCCCGGGCCGCCATCTCAGCCGCGCCGGTCTCCACCACCCGGCGGAACGTCAGCGCGTCGTCGAGCTGGCCGCCCATGTCCCGCGCGGCCGCCGTGAGCTCGTCGTGCACCAGTGGCTCGGGCGAACATATGATGAACGTGCCGCCGAACCGGCCCCGCTTGGTCTCCACGTACCCGGCGGAGGCCAGCTCGCGCAGGGCCTCGCGCAAGGTGATACGGCTGATCCCGAGCCTGCGGGTGAGCTCCCGCTCCGGCGGGAGCCGGTCGCCCGGAGCGTAGACGCCCAGCTTGACCCCCTCGAGCAGGCGCTCGACGGTCTCCTCGAAGGCGTTTCCCGTCCGAACCGCGCGGAATACCGCGGCGGTGATGGCGGGCGAGCCTACGGGCACGGTCGTGTCTCCTGATCGCCGACGCTGCTTCAGCGCAGCACCTTCGCAGAAGACTAGGCCATCCGCGCAAGTGCCGTCGTCCGCGCGGCGGCCCGCTCGGACGCGGCGCTAGCCAGCGCGGTGAACAAACGCGGGTCGCTGCCCTGCTCAGGATGCCACTGAACCCCCAGCACGAAACCGGAAAGGCCGCCCAGCTCAGACGGGCCGGCCTCGACCGCCTCGATCGTGCCGTCTTGCTCCCAGGCCACCGCCTTCAGTCCTTCACCCAGCAGGTCAACGGCCTGATGGTGGCGGGTGGGCACGTCGAAGTAGCCGTCCTCGGGCAAGATCTGAGCCAGCCTGCTGTCCGGGCTGACCCGGACCTTGTGCAGCCCGAATCCGTTCGGCGGTCCGCTGTGCCGGCCGTTCCCGACCAGGTCCGGGATGTGCTGGTTCAAGGTGCCGCCCCGGCAGACGTTCAGGATCTGCATGCCGCGGCAGATGGCGAGGAGCGGCACGCTGAGACGCAACGCCTGGCCGGTGACGGCGAGCTCCCACGCGTCCCGCAACGTCACGGGGGCCTGGGTCTCCGCGTGCCGGGACCCGCCGTACCGCACCGGGTCGATGTCCGGGCCGCCCGAGACGACCAGGCCGTCCAGGCCCGCGACGGTGGCGGTGGCTTCGTCGTTGTCTCCGCCCGGCGGCAACAGGACCGGCCGTCCGCCACCGCGCCGTACCGCATCCACGTAGACCCAGGGGAGCAGGGCCGCCCGGGCTGACCAATTACGCCAGGAGGCCTGATCCTCATATGTGGTTATGCCAATAACCGGCGTCATAGTTCCCCTTTTGACCGCTCTTCCGATAGCCCCCGCTACCCAAGGAACACTCGATCATTCGAAACGAGCCGTGGTGCCGTCACCGTGTGTGTTCTAGGACCACGTGGCCGACGACGGTGACCGGCGACGGCCCTGGGAGTCAGGTTATCAGTGTTTCATTCGGTGTTCCGGAATATAATTCAAGTCACAACATGTGATGACTTGATGATCGATTGTATAACGGCGGTCGGTCTCCCCGAGGGCTGAACGACCAAAACGGTAACGGGCGGTGGTTTGGCCCGCTCAGGCCGTGCTGCCGTTTTTTGTGTACATCGGGCCTGGTGGCAGCCCAGATCGGGCCGGGGCCACCAGTCGCCCGGGCCACCGCCTCTCCCGCGCCGACGTTCGTCCGGATCGGGCGGCCCTGCTCCAGCCAGGTGTGCCAGGTCACGCGCACCCCGGCCAGGCGCGCGACCTCCTCGCGCCGCAGCCCCGTCAGCCCCCTCCGCCCCCGTCAGTCCCCCTCCGCCCCCGTCAGCCCCCCTCCGCCCCCGTCAGCCCCCGTCAGCCCCCTCCGCCCCCGTCAGCCCCCCTCCGCCCCCGTCAGCCCCCGTCAGCCCCCGTCAGCCCCCGTCAGCCCGCGTCAGCCCGCGTCAGCCCCCCTCAGCCCCCTCAGCCCCGCGGCCCGCCGCCGGTAACCGCCGGGCCGCCCGACGTCCTCCGGCGTGATCCGCTCCGGCCGACCGCGCCGGAACGCGGCCAGGACGAATGGCCCGAGCCGAAAGGGGTCAAGCGCCGAATGCCCGGGCCGAAGGGTCCAGGGCTGAATGGCCGGGGCCGAATGGCCGGTGTAAAAGGACAGGGCAATGGCCCGGGATAGCTCAGGTAATGCCCTCTGGTGCGGGTCCGGAAAAACGCGGAGAGTGGTGATTGGTTCACGGAATGAATACGAAGTGAACGCGAATACGAAGTAAACGCGAAAAGAAAGAAAAGAAAGAGCCATGACGTGAGCGTAATAAAATAACGTGAGTTTTCGGCGTGTCGCGCCCGGCGGACAGCCTCGCGCCATTTGCGTGGTTTGCCCTGATTAATCCCCGGCCATGCCACAGCCCGGCGTGCTTCCGGTCCCGCGCTGGCGCCCTGCCCATGATCACGAAGCCTTGACAGTCCGGCGAGACTGGGAAGGCTTCGCGATCATGTTCGAACCCGCCCGTGGAGCGCGGCGCAACACCAGGCGTGGGGCATCAAACCACATTCGGCGGTCCCGACACGCCGCGAAATCACCTTATTTTGGAATGCTGGCACCCTTAACCGGATATTCCGCGGAACAGGCAGAGAATCCTTCGGGCGTGCCTGACCCAGACCGAGCAGGCCAACCGGTCCAACGACGCCACCACCGGCCTCGGCGCCGTCTGGAACCTGCCTGGTCCGCCACCCGCTGGACCGCCCGGATCGCGGCCGCCGACAACCTGCGTGTGGGCGGCGAGAACCCCGGCTACGCATCCTCTTTTACTGGACGCGTCCGCCGAGCGCGACTAGATCGTAACCTAAACGCGTGATATCGTTACCCTTAGTAATTAAGGGCACGCTCGCGTGGCGGCCCGCCGCAACGCAGCGCCTTCTGATCAGCAACTGGGGATGACTTCATATGGTCGATCCGGGCACCGGGCGCGGCGAAAACCAGGAATCCCCGGCCGACCGACAGCAGGCCCAGTTGCAGCAGGCCCAGCGCCTGGGAAGCCTCGGCAAGCTAGCGGACGGGATCGCGCATGACTTCAACAACCTCCTCGCCGTGATCCTCAGCTACCCATCCTTTGTCTCGGCGGAACTCGCCGTCCCATCCCGGCCCGAGTGGCCCAAGCGCCTGGAGTCAGCCCGCCGTGACCTCGGGCAGATCATGCTGGCCGCCGAACGGGCACATGTTCCTCGCGGAAAAGACCGCGAAGAACGATGTGTCCTCGCTGCTCGCCAAGCTTGGCATGCATCGCCGCACGGAGGCTGCTGCCTTCGTCGCCCGGCAGGCTCGGGACCACGATGACTGAAGGCTCACCGCATGCCGGTCGCGTGGGTGTCAGCCTCGCGGCCGCGGCCCCGTCGGGTCAGATGACCAGGGTCGAATTGCTCCGAGAGCAGGAGCCGCTTGACTCCTTTGGGTAGCAGGATAATCACGTATAGTTATCAAGGAGTTCCATAGGCGGACTCGTTCAAGGAGATAGCATGCCCAAGCCAGCAAAACCCCAGCAGAGCCCTGCCGATGTGGCCGTGCTGGCGAGGGAGGCTGTCATCAGCTTCCTGCACGACGCGTCCCAGGCCACGGCGGACAGGGAAGCTGTGCGGGTGGGCTCTGCCCCGGCCGGTGCTGAGACCGCCGTTACGGCGGACGCTGGCGCGAGCACGGCCTTCGGGATCCCCGCGCAGGCGACGGGGGCGATGCCCCGGGATGCGGTCTCCGCCAGCGGAGTCGCCACCGGGTCGGCGGGCTGGGGCGCAGCGGCCATCGGCACCGCCACGCTGGACCGGATCGAGGCAGCGGCGGCCAAGGTGGAAGCAGACATCGCTGTCGCTCTCCGGGCGTACGCTGACCTGCAGGCGGGGGCCGGAGCCGCGGCCGAGGCCGCGGTACACGCGGCGGAGTCGGCCATGGCCTCGGCAGGCGTGGCCACCGACGCCGAGCGGCAGGTAAGGATCAGCCTGCGCCAGGTCCGGCAGTACGTGGTGGTCACGGTCGTCCTTCTCGTCGTGGTGATCATTATCCTCGCCGAGGTAACATCTCCGGTCCGCTGAAAAGCTCGCGATACTGGCGATATGCCCGCGCGGGCGGAGTCATCATCGGATTTATCACGATAACAAGGCTGCGAAGTGTTTCAGGTTGTGCTGACGGCTGCGTTCGGCAGCTTTAGTGGCAATTTGCGCAAGTTATTTTCTCGTATAGCGGTTTGGTTCCGGCATAATTTACCGTAGCGGACGATCATCCCATTCCTGTAGGACTCTTCTAGCACTTCCGGGACCGAGTTCGTGCGCCGTAACCGAAATAATGTAACTGTCCGAAACGGATCCGTGACTACCGCCTCGGGAGCGGCACGTGACCAACACGGTGCCGACCGGCTCGACGTCCTCGAGCGCCGTACCGCGAAGCCGTAACCGCCCCCGGACGGCGCCGTAGCCTCTGCTCCGCGCGCGGGCCTTTCAGGTTGCTCGGGTAAATTCGGGCCCTGCGGATTCGAGGCTGCGGATTCGAGGCTGCGCAGAGGAGCGGACGATGGCCATCGTGGTACTGGTGCTGTGGTGCTTCACCGCGGGAGCCGGATTCTCCGTGCTGATTACCAGCAACCTCAAGCGCGGCCGCGCCGTCTCGGCGGCGCAGCTAGTCCCTGCCGAAGCCCGGACGGCCGAAGCCCGGACGGCCGAAGCCCGGACGGCCGAGACCCGGACCGCCGCACCCGTGCCCGCCGCACCAGTAAAGGATCGGTTCGCTCCGCCTTCCCTCGTCGCGGCCAGGAACGCGCCGGTGGTGCCGGGAGCGCGAGCGCTGCTTGAGTTCGCTCACCCCGCGCTCGGCATCATCGGCCTGGCGTTCTGGCTGGGGTTCTCGCTGGTGCACAACCGGGTGTTCGGCTGGATCGGGTTCGGGCTCGCGGCCGCGACGGCCTGCGCCGGGCTAACCTGGTTCGCGAGCAACGTCCGCGCCGCCAAGCGCCACGACCCCGAGAACCCCGAGAACCCCGAGAACCGCGACCCCGAGGAGCCCGCGCCGTCTTTCCGTGGCCGCCTCGTCGCGCTGCACGGCGCGGGCGCCACGCTGACCTTCGTCCTGGCCGCTCTCAGCGCCCTGGTCCTGCGCGGCTGAACCGGGACAGAGCCGGCGGGCCGCGGGACAGCGGCAGTGGCCAGTGCACCCGACCGCCCGCACGGATAGGGGAGACGATCGACCATGAGCCTTGGGGAGCGTTCGGGAACGATGCTCATGATCTGGCCGCCGCGTGCACTGACCACTACCCAGGACTACGGGCCGCCGTCGGCTGGGGCTCGGCGGCCGGACCCGGCGTAATGAGTTCGTAAGACCCTATCTCCGGGCCACGACCTACCTCCGGAGACGCTTACGCCTCGCCGCGCGATCGCTTCCCCGCCGCCCCCACTGGGTACGATTTTGCCGGGATGAGAACCGGCAAAGGATCACAGATGTGAACGAGCGCGGCGGTCTGAGCAGGCGGCAGGCGCTGACCGCGCTCGGCGTCGGCGTCGGCGCCCTGGTCGCCGAGCAGGCCCTGGTCGCCGACGGCATTCCCGCGGGAGTCACCGCGCAGGCCAGCGCCCCGCCAGCTAAAGTCGGCGCCACTGCGGTGCCCGGCGGCTACGCACCCAATGGCACGGCGGGCCGCCTCGCCGCGCTGCCGCTCAACCACGTGGAACTCCTGAACAGCCCGTTCCAGGACAATCAGGCCAGGAACACCAGCTACCTGCTCTTCCTTGATCCCGAACGCATGCTGCGTTCCTTCCGCCTGAACTACGGGCAGCCGTCGGCAGCTCAGCCGATCGGCGGCTGGGAGCGGCCCGCCTCGCAGATCCGCGGCCACACCACCGGGCACCTGATGTCCGGCCTCGCGCTGACCTACGCCAATACCAGCGACGACGCGGCGCGAACCCGCGGCCGGTACCTGGTCAGCCAGCTCGCGGCGCTGCAGGCCCGGGCCACAGATGCGGGCTTCCACCCCGGCTACCTGTCGGCGTTCCCCGAGGTCTACTTCGACTGGCTGGAGCAGGGCAAGCCGGTGTGGTCGCCGTACTACATGATCCACAAGTACCTGGCCGGCCTGATCGACCAGTACCAGCTGGCGGGTGATGACCAGGCGCTCGATGTGGCCATGAAGCTGGCCGACTGGGTGCAGTGGCGCACGTCGCGGCTGACCTACGCGCACATGCAGATGGTCCTCGGTACCGAATTCGGCGGGATGCCCGAAGCCCTGGCCAACCTCTACACGATCACCGGCGCCGAACGGTACCTGGCCACAGCGCAGCGTTTCTACCACGCGCAGGTCCTCGATCCGCTGGCCGACGGCCAGGACGTGCTGCCCGGACTGCAAGCGAACGTGACCACCCCGAAGATCGTCGCCTGCGTCCGGATGTGGGAGGAGACAGGCAGTGCCAAGTATCACGACATCGCGCAGAACTTCTGGGACATCGTCACCGGTCATCATGTGTATGTCATCGGCGGCGTGGGCAACTACGAGCATTTCCAGCAGCCTGACGTGGTCGCCGCCCAGCTGTCCAACTTCACCTGCGAGAACTGCGCCAGCTACAACATGCTCAAGCTGACCAGGCTGCTGCATTTCCATCAGCTGTCGCGGGTGGACCTTATCGACTACTACGAGCGGACGCTGTTCAACCAGATGCTGGGGGAGCAGGACCCGGCCTCGCCGCACGGCTTCAACTGCTACTACACCGGCCTGTCGGCGGGCGCGTTCAAGCGCCAGCCGCTCAACTACTTCCCCGGAGGCAACCCGGACATCTACGCCACCGACTGGGACACCTTTACCTGCGACACCGCCAGCGGGCTGGAAACCCAGGCCAAGTTCGCCGACACGATCTACGCGCGCGACGCGGACGGTATCTACGTCAACTTGTTCATCCCGTCGGAGGTGCGGACCCACGGGCTGGTGCTGCGGCAGGCCACCGGCTTTCCCGACGAGCCGGTGACGAGCCTGTCCGTGGTCTCCGGCGCGGCCGCGCTGACGCTGCGGGTCCGCGTGCCCAACTGGGTCGCCGCCCCGCCCGTGGTCCGGCTCAACGGCACCGTGCTCAACGACACCGCGCTCAACGGCACCGTGATCCCAAGCGCGGCCACCGGTTGGATCGCGCTCCGCCGCTGGTGGCAGCCGGGTGACCTGCTAGAAGTCACGCTGCCGATGCAGCTGGTCTTCGAGCCCACCCCCGACTATCCGTCCGTGCAGGCGGCGATCTACGGTCCGGTCGTGCTGAGCGGCGTCTATGCCACGGACCCCGGTAAACTGACTCCGGCCCTCGATACCGCCTCGGTCCGCCGCACGGCCGCGCAGCCGATGGCCTTCGAGGCCGCCGGGCCGGCCAAGGGCAAGCCGATCCGGCTGCACCCGGTGGCCCGCGCCGCCCACGAGTACTACACCGTGTACTGGCAGACCGGGTAGCACTCGCGGTCATGCCCGGGGCGGCGCGGTCCGGGTAGACGGGCTCAGCACCAGCGGGCCTTGCTTCCTCCTGCGGTTTGCTCAGGAAGGAGCCGGCGCCGGCGAGATTTGCCAGAGCAGATTGGTCCGGTATACCAGGACCAGCCAGCTTGCCACCCGGTAGGTCGCCGCTGGCTTGCCGAGGAAGCGCTCGAATAGGGCCGCCGAGTACGGGCCGCTGTGTTCGGCGACCGCGAACGTGGCGTCGTACCGGGATGGATTGAACCACAGCGCGTTCGTCTCCCAGTCAGCCGCTTCGAGCTTCGCCCACAGGTTAACCGCGCGGATCTGGACCCGGTTGCCCGACTGCAGCGTGACGATCGAGGCATCCCAGTACCCGGCGATGCCGTACGTGAGCCCGTGCTCCTCAAGCCACGCGGCCAGCGGCGCGGTGGCCGGGCGCATAGGCGGTCGGGTCGCCGCGGCGGCGAGCGGCAGCAGCGCGATGAGCCCCGTCGCGGCGACCGCGGCGAAGGCCCGCGGCGTCCCGCTGATCCGGGCGGGCACCAGGGCCCGCGCGGCGAGCACCGCCCCGCACGGCAACACCGCGGCTAGTTCGCGGGAGACGTTGGGCAATGGCATCACCGAGACCAGGTACGTGGCGACGTTGAAGACGACCGCGGCGAACAGCAACTGCTCGGCCCGGCTCGCGCCGCGCCAGGTCCATATCACCCTGGCCAGGCCGAATATCGCGGCCAGCAGGCAGATCAGCCCGAAAGCGGCACTGGCGACGGCCAGCTTGTGGCCCGGCTCGTTGGCCGACCCGAACAGGATGCGGACGTCCAGCCACACCACCGACGCATGCTGGGGCCATAGCCTCGGCGAGGCAAGCTGGGCCTTGGGCGGGACCATCGCGAACGCGCCAAAGTGCACCATCGCCGCCCGGAGCGCCGACTCTAGCGGCACCGACGCGATCGCGGCGACCACGAGCGCCGCGTCGCCGGAGCGGAGCTTACGCCCGGCCAGCACGCGATAGCCGCAGACAGCGACGACAGCCGGTACCGCGACATAGCGGACGGTGGCGTCGCTGAACTGCCCGGCGCACAGGATCAGGCCGACCAGCGGCGCCGTGAACCGCCGGTCCGGCACGCGGTCGATGAGCAGCGCGCACACCAGCAGGAACATCGAGGTCCCGATGTGGTCGGGTTCCTCTAGCAGCACCCATACGGTCGGTACGGCCAGCAGCGGCACGGCCAGCACCGCGACGACGACCGCAGCGCGAACCACCCTGGCCGGGCCGCGGCTGCTGGTGGTGGCCAGGGCCACGGCGCAGGCCGTCACGATCAGGTAGGTCAGCGCGGAGCCGACATGGACGGCAAGGTTGCCCACCCCGAACAGCAACTCGAGGAGCCCGTTCAGCGGCAGTTCGAAGGCGTAGAAGGTCGCGTCGCCAAAGATCCAGCCGTGCATCATGAGGTGACCGTGCACTAGGTCCCACGCCTGCAGCGCGCTGTTGGCGCCGTCAGAATCCACTCGCTCGCCGAACGAGATCCGCAGGAAGAACGCGAATAGCACCAGGCCGCCGGCTGCCCACGCCGCCGCGGCCTGCCACCGGCGCGCCGCCGGACGCGTGGCCGGGTTTTCCTTCGGCGCAGGCACGGTCCGCCCGTCCACTAGCTCCGATCCACCCGCAGACCGCTCGCCCGCATTCATACCAGGACCCTACTCAACACCAGGGGACGGATCTGCGTCATCGACATGGGAACCTGTGATGGGAAGGCCGATGCTGTGATCAAGAACGATGTCGCCGTCAAGCTAAGGAATCCCGCCGGGCCGCCCGTGCCCGACGCTTGCCCTCGTGCATGGCCTGCACCCGCGCCACCGGTATCGCCCGCCCCTCCTCCACCAGCGCCTCGCTCAGCCGCTGCGGCCCAGGCAGTTGCCCCACCCAAGCCCCGGGCCCGCCGAGCAGCCCCGGCACCGTGTGCACGGTGAAGTCCCCGGGCGTCACCTCGTCGAGATCCTCCCAGCGCACCGGAAACGACACCGGCACCCCCGGCCGGACCCGCGGGCTGTATGCCGCCGCCACCGTCGCGCCCCCGGCCCGGGTCGAGTCCAGGAAGACCTTCCCCTCCCGGTCCGACCGGATGAACGCCGTGGTGGTCAGCGCCGGGTCGAGCCGTTCCGCCCGCGCGGCCAGCGCGCGCGTCGCCGCGGCCGCCTCTTCCGAGGTCGCTCCCTCGACCGGCACGTACACGTGCACCCCCTTCGACCCGCTGGTCTTGACCGCCCCGCTCAGGCCCGCGTCCACGAGTGCCTGCCGCACCGCAATGGCGGCGGCCACCGCCCGGCCGAACGGCCCTCCTTCCGGCGGATCGATATCCAGGATCAGGTAAGTCGGCCGGTCCATCGCCCCGGCTCGGACCAGTGTCGGGTGGTACTCCACCGCCCGCTGGTTGGCGAGCCAGAGCAGCGTGCGCCAGTCGTCGCACAGCGCGTACCGCACCTCGCGATGCGACGAGGGCGCCCACAGCGTCACGGCGCGGATCCACGGCGGCGAGTAGTCCGGCAGGTTCTTCTGCATGAACGGCCGCTGACCGGCCCGGACCCGGATGACCGACAGCGGCCGGTCCCGCAGTTCGGGCAGGATCAAGGCCGAGACGGCCTCCAGGTAGTCCACCAGATCTCGCTTGGTGGCAGCCGCCCCGTCGAACAGCGGCTCGTCGAGATGCGTCAGCGTGACACCTTCGGTCATGGCGCTACTGTAGGCCCGACGAGGAAGGGAGCCATGGCGATGGCGTTCAGCGGGTGGCCCGAGGAAGCGCTGGATTTCTACGAGGGCCTGACGGCCGACAACACCAAAACGTACTGGACCGAGCACAAGGCGTTCTATACCGACAAGGTCCTGGGCCCGATGACCGAGCTGACCGAGGAACTGGCTGCGGAGTTCGGCGAGCCGAAGATCTTCCGGCCGTACCGGGACGTCAGGTTCAGCCCGGACAAAACCCCGTATAAGACGCACATCGGGGCAGTAGTCGGTGGAACCGGCTACGTCCAGCTGTCCGCCGAGGGCCTCGCCGCGGGCGCCGGCATATGGCAGATGAGCCCGGAGCAGCTCGCCCGCTACCGGGCCGCGGTGGCCGGCGACCGGCTCGGTCGCGAGCTAGAGGAGATCATCGCCGGGATAAAGAAGGCCGGGATCACCGTTCACGGTCACGGCGTGCTCAAGTCCGCGCCCCGCGGCCACCCGGCCGATCACCCCCGGATCGGACTGCTCAGGAACAAGGGCCTGACGGCGTGGCAGCAATGGCCGGTGGAACCCTGGCTGGAGACCGGGTCGGCGAAGGACCGTATCGTTTCTTTTTTCAGAACGAGCCTGCCTCTCACTTCCTGGCTCAACACCCACGCGGGCCGGTGAGTACGCCCGTCGTGCCTTCTGCCGCCGCACCCCTGCGGCGTACTCTTATTCATCGGAACGCCAACTCTGCAAGGGGCCTGTGGTGAGCGAATCCGACGAATCCCTCCGCGTATCCGACGCCGAGCGTGACGTCACGCTGCGCACGCTCGGTGATCACGCCGCCGTCGGGCGGCTCACCCTGGACGAGCTCGAGGAGCGATCCGGCCAGGCCCTGGCGGCCAAGACGAGGGGTGAACTCGCGGCGCTGACCAGCGACCTGCCCGCCGGGGGAGCGCAGGCGAGTGGGTCCGTCGCGGCGTCGCCCCGGGGAGCCCATGGACCCCAAGGCGCCCGGGGGACCGGGCCAAAGCGGCCGGTGCGCTGGATGGTCTCGATCATGAGCGGATCGCACCGGCGCGGTCGGTTCCGCGCCGTCGGCAGCATCAACGCCGTCGCGATCATGGGCGGCGACGAGATCGACCTGCGCGACGCCGAAATCGAGGGCGGCGAGCTCACGCTTAACCTGTTCGCGCTCATGGGCGGCGCGAACATCTACGTGCCCGACTCCGTCGACCTGGCGGTGGGCGGCTTCTCGTTGATGGGCGGCCACGACGAAGTCGGCCGGGAGCTCAGCCCCCGCCCAGGCGCCCCGCTGATCCGGATCCGGGTGTACAACCTGATGAGCGGCGCGACCATCTACCGGCTCCCGCCGCAGGCCCGAGGCCAGTCGCTGAAGCAAGCCCGCCACCTGGCCAAGCAGGCCGAACGCGGCCAGCTCCCTGCCCTAGATGAACGCCCCGCCCTCGGATAAAGCCGGCCCCGGGATAAAGCCGGCCCCGGGATAAAGCCGGCCCGGGATAAAGCCGGCCCGGGACAAAGCC
The DNA here is from genome assembly GCA_963758795.1 of uncultured Actinomycetes bacterium. GTDB lineage: Bacteria > Actinomycetota > Actinomycetes > Streptosporangiales > Streptosporangiaceae > Palsa-504. The sequence continues at coordinate 221,508 of CAVWXG010000009.1, read as the reverse complement.
GGCCCGGGACAAAGCCGGCCCGGGACAAAGGCCCGGGACAAAGCCGGCCCGGGACAAAGCCGGCCCGGGACAAAGCCGAGCCCGTGCTTGTCGGCGGTCCTGGCCACCGGCCTCCGTCAGCCCTCCGCCCCGCCGCCAGCATCCCCTAGCCCCACCCTCACCGTTGCCGCCCCTACTGTTACCTCGCCCCAACTGTTACCCCCGCCCAGCCGCGAACCCTCCGGCGCGACCGGACCGGTGGAACATTGGGCCGGTTATTGCCGGACCGGTGGAACATTGGGCCGGTAATGGCTGACCTTGCGACCTTCCCTCCTATCACTCTGGCCCGTTGCACATCCGGTGTGTCGGCAGAGGCGCAGGTGGCCCCTACCGGGCGACGTGGCGCCACTGCGCTGGGCGGCCTGGACCACCTGGTGGCCAACGCCGGCGGCACGGTCGGCCGCGGCAACCTCACCAGCGCTGGCCCAGATGAGTTCACCGCCACCTTCGCCCTCAACGCCGGTCACGCCGCCGAACTGATCCGGGTCGGGCTGCCCTGGCTGCGAGCCGCGGGCGGCGGCGCGGTGGTGATCGTCTCCTCGATCACCGGCCTGCGCCCGGCCCCGCGCACCGCCTACGCCGCCGCCAAAGCGGCCGAGATCCACCTCGCCGCGACGGCGGCGCAGGAACTGGCGTCCGACGGCATCCGGGTGAACGCGGTCAGTCCCGGATCGATCATGTTCCCCAGCGGCGGCTGGGACGTCTTCCAGCAGCAGCACCCCGAGGACTTCGCGGCCTTCCTGTACGGCCAGTTCCCGTTCGGGCGTCTTGGCACCCTGCCGGAGGTGGCCGACGTGGTCACCTTCCTGCTGTCCCCGAGGGCCTCATGGATCACCGGCGCGAACATCGTGGTGGACGGCGGCCAGCGCTACCCGAGCGCCCGCCGTTTCGACTGATCGCGACGTCTGGCCGAGCGCGGTGCCCCGGCTCAGGCCCGGCCCTTTTCTCGTTGGGCACACCGAGCGACGGTCGCGGTCAGCTCCTCGGTGCTGGGCTTAGCCGAACCGAGCGGTCTGAGCGGATACCGGCCGAGGTTGGCGGTAGCCCCCGCCCCCGCCCCCGCCCCCGCCGGGTCCTGCTGTTGCAGAAGCAAGCCGAAGTCCTGGATGAAGGCCTGCTGCATGGGCACCGAACAGCCGAAGTTCTTGGCCTCGGTGAGTGCGTCCTGGTGTAGGGAACGACCGGGTAGTCCGCAAGGAAATGGAGCGCGGCACCCGCTCAAGCTGCCCGTAGGAGTCGAGGCCCGCGTTCTCGAGCTCGTCGAAGATCTTCCGCCGGAGCGAGGTGCCGGACGGCAGGCTAGCGATGTCAATGGCCTGAGCCCGGGCGTCGGTCGGCAGGTCCTCGAGTGCGTGAGAGATGCGATAGGAGTCCTTGTGGTACGCGAACGCTTTACCGCGCAGAAAATCATCAGTCGAGCCCATGATTCCGGCCATCCCCAGGTTTTCCTGCCGCGATAAGGCTAGCGAGAGTGTAGCCGGAAATTGACTTGTCCAATGGCTGGTGCCGACGGGAACATGTGGCATGGCTTCGGTACGCGAGACCGCGATGGACGACTGGCCTGCCCTGCGGGAGATCCGGCTGGCGGCGCTACAGGATGCGCCGGACGCCTTCGCCTCGACGCATGCGAAGGAGGAGACCCTCGACGAATCGGCTTGGCGAGCCCGGATCGCCCGCGGCGGCAGCTTTCTGGCCTACGTCCAGGAAATCAGCGCTTCCGAGCCGGTCGGGCTGGTCGGCGGTTATGAAACCGAACCAGGCAGCGTCGGCCTGATCTCGATGTGGGTGCGGCCGCAGGCGCGCGGCCACGGTGTCGGCGAGGCGCTGATCGCCGCCGTGCTCGACTGGGCCCAAGCCAGGCACGCCCGTTCGGTGCACCTGTGGGTGACCGAGGTTAACAAGCCCGCCCGCAGGCTCTACGAACGCTGCGGCTTCTTGCCGACCGGCGAACGCCAGCCGCTGCCCTCCAACCCCGCCCTCGGCGAGCTCGCCATGGCCCGCCCGCTATGATCCGAACTCCGCCCGTACTCCCAGCAGCCGCACCGGCCGCCGCCGGGTAAAGCGCGAGAGCGCGTCGCGCGCGGCCTGCTCGATCACCGCGGCGTCCGAGCTGGGCGAGCCGAGCGGCACGCCGTGCGTCTCGGTGATGAAAGGCGCGTACCGCACCTTCACGATCACCCGTACCGCGGGCCGCATTTCGGCGGCCAGGTCCACGGCCAGGAGCCCGGCGATCCGCGCCACCTCGGCCTGCACCTGGGCCCAGTCCGCGATGTTCTGCTGGAAGGTTTCCTCCCGCCCGTGGCCGCGGGCCACGTACGGCGTGTCGTCCACGTCGGCGTCGCCCCGGCCGCGGCCGAGCAGGACCAGCCACGGCCCGGTCATCGGGCCGAACTCGGCGGCCAGCGCGTCCGGGTCGGCCGCCGCCAAGTCGCTGACGGTCCCGATGCCGAGCCCGGCGAGCTTCTTGGCCGTCTTGGCGCCGATGCCCCACAGTGCGTCGGTCGGCCGGCCGCCGAGAACCTCGAACCAGTTCGCGGACGTCAGCCGGAACACCCCGGCCGGCTTGCCGAACCCGGTGGCGATCTTGGCCTGCAGCTTGTTCTCGCCGATCCCCACCGTGCAGTCCAGCCGCGTCGCTTCCCGGACGCGGGCCGCCACCGACCGGGCGAAGCCCTCCGGGTCCTCGGTGTCGACGCCCAGGAACGCCTCGTCCCAGCCCAGCACCTCCACCACCGCGCCTGAGTCCCGCAGCACCGCCATGACCGATTCGGAAACCTCCTCGTAGGCAGCCCGGTCCACCGGCAGGAACACCGCGTCCGGCAGCCGCCGCGCCGCCGTCCGCAGCGGCAGCCCGGAGTGCACCCCGTGCTCCCGCGCCTCATACGACGCCGTGCTCACCACGCCGCGCTTGGTCGGGTCCCCGTCCCCGCCCACCACCACGGCCCGCCCCCGCAGCTCAGGATGCCGCAGCACCTCCACCGCCGCAATGAACTGGTCAAGGTCCACATGCAACACCCACCGAGTCACCACCCCTCCCACCCCTCCCACCCCTCCCATGATCCCCGCCCGCCCGCGCCAACGGACTCGGTGGCCCCCCGGATACCGTCTTGGGTACCCGGTGGGCCACCGAGCACGCCTCGCTAGGTGCCGATCAGCGGTGGCCGCGCAAGCACCACCGCCCGTTTGGAGATAATTGACTTTGACCTGGCGTGACGGCTCCGAAACAATGACACGTGCTGTTGACCATCACCACCACGCGCACGCCCGCGACCGATCTGGGCTATCTGTTGCACAAGCATCCAGACCGGTTCCAGTCGTTCGCTGTTTCGGCTGGTGAGGCGCACGTCTTTTACCCGGAGGCGACGCCGGAGCGGTGCACGGCCGCGCTGCTGCTCGAGATCGATCCGGTGGCGCTCGTCCGCGGGAACGCCGCCGGCCGGAGTAGCGCGGACGCCGAACTCGCCCGGTACGTCAACGACCGGCCGTACGCCGCCTCCAGCATGCTCGCGGTGGCGATCAAGGAGGCCTTCAGGACCGCGCTCACCGGTCGCTGCGAGGCGCGGCCCGAGCTGGCCGCCGCTCCCATCCCGCTGGCCATCAGAGTACCGGCGCTGCGCTGCCGCGGTGGTCCCGGGCTGGCGCACCGCGTATTCGGTCCGCTCGGCTGGAACGTCGAGGCGGTCCCGCAGCCGTTCGAACCGCCCGAGTGGGGTGACTCGCCCTACGTCGACCTGCGCCTGACCGGCCACCTGCGGCTCGCCGACGCGCTCAACCACCTGTACGTGCTGCTGCAGGTGCTCGATGACGCCAAGCACTACTGGGTGTCCACCGAGGAGGTGGACAAGCTGGTCCGGGCGGGCGGCGACTGGCTGGCCAGCCATCCGGAGAACGAGCTCATCACCCGGCGCTACCTGTCGCACCAGCGCAAGCTCACCCAGTCCGCCCTGGCCCGACTGGCCGAAGCCGACGACACCGACCCCGACGAGCTCGACAACGCCGTCCCCAACCCGGCGGCCCCGCAGAAGCAGCCTCCCCAGGCCAAATCCCTGGCGACGATGCGCCGCGAGGCCGTCCTGGGCGTCCTGCGAACCGAAGGCGCGCGCCGGATCGGTGACTTCGGCTGCGGCGAGGGCACGCTGGTCAGGGACCTGCTCGCGGACTCCCGTGTCGAGCTCGTGCTCGCCGTCGACGTGTCCGTGCGGGCTCTGCAGCTGGCCGCGCGCACCCTGGCCCTGGACCGGATGCCCGGCCCGCAGCGCGACCGGCTGAAGATCTTCCAGTCCTCCCTCCTCTACCGGGACGAGCGGCTGGCCGGCCTGGACGCCGCCGTGCTGATGGAGGTCATCGAGCACGTCGATCCGGGTCGGCTGGGCGCGCTCGAGCGGGCCGTCTTCGGCTTCGCCGCGCCCGCCGCCGTGCTCGTGACGACGCCCAACGCCGAGTACAACGAGCACTTTCCCGCGCTGGACGCCGGGGCGATGCGGCACCGCGATCACCGGTTCGAGTGGACCAGGGCCGAGTTCGGCGGCTGGGCCACCCGCGTGGCCGGCGACTTCGGCTACCAGGTTCGCTTCGCGCCCGTCGGCCCCGAACACCCCACCCACGGCCCGCCGACCCAGCTGGCCGTCTTCACCCGGCCGACGACCCCATGACCGGCGCTCCCATGACCGGCGCTCCTATGACCGGCGACCCCGCGGCCAGCACCCGGCTTACCATCCCCGAACTAAGCCTGGTCATCCTGGTCGGCGTCACCGGCTCAGGCAAGTCGACGTTCGCCCGCACGCACTTCAAGCCGACCGAGGTAATCTCCTCGGACTTCTGCCGGGGTCTGGTCGCCGACGACGAGAATGACCAGTCCGCCACCCCGGCCGCGTTCGAGCTGCTGCACTACATCGTGGGTAAGCGCCTGGCCGGCGCCCGGCTCACCGTAGTGGACGCGACGAACGTGCAGCCGGAAGCCCGCCGCGAGCTGGTGGCGCTGGCCCGCGAGCACGACGTGCTCCCGGTGGCGATCGTCCTGGACCTGCCGGAGAAGCTGTGCGCCGAGCGCAACGCCGGGCGCAAAGACCGCGATTTCGGCCCGCACGTGCTCCGCCGCCAGCGCGACCAGCTGCGCCGTGGCCTCAAGGGCCTGCGCCGCGAGGGCTTCCGCGCCGTGCACGTGCTGGGCAGCCCGGATGAGGTCGCCGCCGCGACCGTCACCCGGACTCGGCTGTTCAACGACCTGCGCCACGAAACCGGCCCGTTCGACCTCATCGGCGACGTGCACGGCTGCCGCGCCGAACTCGAGCAGCTGCTCACCACCATGGGCTACGAGCTCGAGCGCGACCTCGCCGGCCGCGCGGTCGGCGCCCGGCACCCGGACCGGCGCGCGATCTTCGTCGGCGACCTGGTGGACCGGGGGCCCGATACCCCGGGCGTACTGCGTCTGGTCATGGGCATGGTGAAAGCCGGCACCGCGTTCTGCGTGTCGGGTAACCACGAGGCCAAGCTGGCTAAGGTCCTAGGCGGCCGGAACGTCCGGCTCAACCACGGCCTGCCCGAGACGATGGAGCAGCTGGCCAGCGAACCCGAGGCGTTCCGGGCCGAGGTGGCGCGGTTCGTCGACGGCCTGATCAGCCACTACGTCCTGGACGGCGGCCGCTTGGTGGTCGCGCACGCCGGCCTGATCGAGCGCTACCAGGGCCGCGCGTCGGGCCGGGTCCGGGAGTTCTGCCTGTACGGGCAGACGACAGGGGAGACCGACGAATTCGGCCTGCCGGTCCGCTACCCATGGGCGCAGGAGTACCGCGGCCGCGCCATGGTGGTCTACGGCCACACCCCGGTACCGCAGGCAGAATGGCTGAACAACACCCTGTGCCTGGATACCGGCTGTGTCTTCGGCGGCCGTCTGACCGCCCTGAATTATCCAGAACGGACCCTGGTTCATGTTCCGGCCGCACGTGTCTACTACACCCCGGCGAAGCCCTTCCCGGCGGCTTCGGCGTCCGGCCGGGAGCCGGACGTGCTCGACATCGGCGACGTCAGCGGCTCGCGCGTCATCGAGACCGGGTACCTGCCACGGGTGGGGGTGCGCGAGGCCCACGCCGCGGCCGCACTCGAGGTGATGAGCCGGTTCGCGATCGACCCGCGCTGGCTGCTCTACCTGCCGCCGACGATGAGCCCGGTCAGCACCTCGCAGCGGCCCGGCACGCTCGAGCACCCGGAGCAGGCCTTCGCCGCCTACCGCGCCGACGGCGTGACCTCCGTGCTGTGCGAAGAGAAGCACATGGGCTCGCGTGCCGTCCTGCTGGTATCCCGCTCCCCCAACGTCCCCCCCGCCCCCGCCCACGCCCCCGCCGCCGATGGGGCGCCGGACGGCCCTGCTTGCGGGGCGATCTGGACCCGGACCGGGCGGCCGTTCTTCTCGCCCGCGCTGACTTCGTCGCTGATCGACCGGATCCGCGCGGCGGCGGAAAAGACCGGGTTGTTCGCCGAGCTCGGCACGTCCTGGCTGCTGTTCGACGCCGAACTGCTGCCGTGGAACCTCAAGGCCGGCCCGCTCGTCCGGGACCAGTACGCCACGGTCGCCGCGGCCGCCGCAGCCTCGCTTCCGGCCGCCGCCGCGGTGCTCGAGCAGGCCAGCGCCCGCGCGCTTCCGGGACGGCCCGATGACGCCGCGCGGGTGGCGGCGCTGCTCGGCCGCACCCAGGCCAGGTCCGCGAACGCGGCCGCGTTTACCGCCGCCTACCTGCGCTATTGCTGGCCCACCGCCGAACTGGCCGGGGTGCGCGTCGCCCCGTTCCAGCTCCTCGCCTCCGAGGGCGCGGTCTACCACGAACGCCCGCACCTGTGGCACCTCGACGTCGCCGACCGGCTGGCCGCCGCCTGCCCGGAGCTGATCGCCACCACCCGCCGCGTCGCCGTCCAGACCGACGACCCCGCCTCGACCGCCGCGGCCACCCAGTGGTGGCAGGAACTGACCGACGCCGGCGGCGAGGGCATGGTGGTCAAGCCCGCCGCGAACCTGACCCGCGGCGACGCCCCCGGCCAGCCCGCCCCCGGCCAGCCCGCCCCCGGCCAGCCCGCCCCCGGCCAGCCCGGCTCGGGCCGGTCCGGCCTGGTCCAGCCCGGCCTGAAGGTGCGCGGCCGCGAGTACCTGCGCATCATCTACGGCCCCGACTACACCGAGCCCGCCAACCTAGCCCGGCTGCGCCAGCGCGCGGTTGGCCACAAGCGCTCGCTCGCGCTTCGCGAGTACGCCCTCGGCCTGGAAGCCCTGGACCGCGTCGCGCGCGGTGAGCCGCTCTGGCGCGTCCACGAATGTGTCTTCGCCGTCCTGGCTCTGGAGTCCGAGCCTGTCGACCCCCGCCTATGACCCTTTTCCTTAATCATTGTGTGTCGTCGCTGCCCCTAGAAGGGCGATAAAGTCACGCGATCACCGGATCTTGTTGCATGGTTCGGCGTCGTGCGTCACCCATATCGACGGCTGGGTCTACGTGCACACGCTTTTCGACTCCCGCGCCAACTACCGCTCGGCTGTGGTGCATGGTGAGCTGGTCCAGCTGGACGGCGATGACGCCGCCGAGGCACCGGCGTGGCCACGCCGGTCACTGAAGACCACCCATCACAGTGGACCAGCCTCTTGAGGAAGTTCTCGGCATGCCATCAGACCAGCATCAGCCAAGACCCGCGCGGAGTTCCGCGGCTGGCTGGCGGCCGCCTCACCATGGTCGACGCGACGAACGTCCAGCTGGAGGCCCGCGGCCCGGACAGCGTCCTTCGTTATTGCCGCCATGGCCACTCCGGCAGTAATTTCCGGCGCGTCCTAGCATGCACCGCGGACCGGCCTAGGCGGCCGATGCGGCGGCGAAGGCCTCCAGGAGGGCCTGGCGGGAGTGGACGAAGACCAGGTGGCGCAGGTAATCGGGACCCGTTTACGGTCGGGTGGCGGTGGCGGTGGCGGGCGAGAGCGCACCGACCAGCACCGGCACCGGGCTGGTGCCGGGCACCACGAATCCCCCGTCGACCTGGTAGAACTCGCCGCGGTAACGGACGCTGCCCTCGCGGAGCAGCGGCACGAGGACCGAGAGGTAGTCGCGCATGTGCGCGGCGGGCCGCGTGTACTTGAGTCCATGCAGGTCCTCGATCACCGGCCGGTGCGACACGCCCACGCCGAGCGTCAGCCTGCCGTCGCTGAATGCCTGGGTGGTGGCCACCTGCTGCGCGAGGGCCAGCGGATGCCGCGGGTACGTCGGCACGATCCCCACGCCAAGGTCGATGCGGCTGGTCCGCGTGCCTGCCACAGCCAGGATGTCGAGCGCGTCGACGCCGCGCGAGAAATGCACGCTCCAGGCCGCGCTGAACCCGTCGGCTTCGGCGCGTACCACCTCGTCCACGATGTCCGGCGGTGACATCGGGGTGCCCGTCGCCTCGCTGCCGATCCCGATCGCAATACGCATGCTTACCGTCCCTCCCTCGTGACCGGGCCGGACCAGGGACCGCTCAGCCTGTGCACGCGATCTCCTTGGCCGCGGCGGTCAGCCGTGCTTCGGCCCCGGCGATGTGCGCCCGGCGGGCGGCATTCCAGCGCCGGGCGGCGGCCGCGCGCCGCTGCACCCGCTGGGCGTGCTCTTGGACCCGCCTCGGACTCGCGCCGCCAGGAACGTCGCGCGCCGCTATCGCCGAGACCGGTTCGGTGGCCGCCGCCAGCAGGTCCGCGGTGATGGGAAGGGCGGTCCCGGTGATGTCCTCGGCGGCGGCCTGGACCGCTGGGACCGTGAGTTCGGTGCCGGCATCGGCCAGCGTGGCGGCGACGGCCCGCCCGACCACCCGGTAAGCGGTGCGGTAATCGAGCCGGAACCGCTGCGCTAGCTCCTCCGCGAGGTCGGCGGCCGCGGTGAAATGCCGGGCGGCCTGCTCAGTGAGGACATCGGTGTGCACGGTCAGCCCGGCCACCACGGCGGTGCCGAGGCGGACCAGCCGACCGGCTAGGTCGATCGCCCCGGCCACCTCGCCGTAGGCGTACAGCCAGTTGTCGGTCCGCGCCGACGGGGTGAGGCCGGTAGCGAGCAGCCCGGTGAGCCGGCCGATCAGCGTGCCCGCTCCGCCGCGCAGCACCGGCAGCGCGTAGGGGTTGCGTTTCTGCGGCATGAGCACGCTGGCCCGGCACATGGACGCGTCCAAGGTCAGGTACCCGAACGCGGGGCTGGCGAAGATCTCCAGGTCGCTGGCCAGCTGGCTGAGGGTCGCGACCGCCTGAGCCGCCGCGGTGACCGCGTCGGCCAGCGCATCGGCGGACCACATCGCATCACGGGTGTGCGGGCCCACCGAGCCGAAACCCAGCCGCCGGGCCAACCGGTCCCGGTCCATCGGCAGCCGGGTGCCGCCTGCTCCACCCGCCCCTGCGGGCGAGGCGTCCGCCCGGCTGTAGGCGGTTTCGATCCGGTCCAGGTGGCGGATCGCCTGCTCGGCGAAGCCGCCGAGGTAATGCCCGAAGGTGGACGGCTGCGCGGGCTGCAGATAGGTGGTGTCGGCCCAGAGTGTGGCGGCGTGTCTGGTGGCCTGGTCCGCCGCGGCGGCCGCGAACGCGGCGACATCGGCGTGCAGGCCGAGCAGCTTGTCCCTCAGCGCGAGCCGGAAGGCGATCCGGCCCGCCTCCCGGCGGGTGCGGCCCAGGTGCAGTCGGCCGGCCGCCGGGCCGAGGGCGCGTTCCAGCTCCCGCTCCCGGCTGTTGTACGCGTCGCCGTACACCGGATCGTAGGGGAACTCGGCGGCCGGTGTGTCGAGCAGGCCAAGCAACGCGGCGCACAACGGCGCCGCCTCGTCCTGGCGGAGCACCCCGCAGTCGGTCAGCTCGACCAAATGAGCCAGGTCGGCGAGGGTCAGCCCGCGGTGCAGCAACGGCGCGTCGCCGGTCTCCAGCGCGTACCCGGCCTCGACCAATTCGGCCGCGGGCCCGCTGGTGATCCGGCCCGCGGTGCCCAGGTAGCCCTCTGGCGGCGCCGCGGTCACAGTCCGGCCCCTGCGAACAGGGTCGGGGCGCCCCCGCTGACCAGGAAGATCTGGGGACCTCGGACCCGTTCCGCCCGGCATTCCGCGATCAGCGCGGCCATCGCCTTCGCGCCGAAAGCCGGGTCGAGGAACACGCCCTCGGCCTGCGCGACCAGCCGCGCGGCGGCCTGGCCTTCGGCGGACGGGACGCCGTACCCGGGACCGATCCACCCGCCGAGCACCTCTGGCTCGCTGAACGAGGCTCCCTCCCCGGCGGCCCCTTCCTCGACCGCCCGTTCCCCGGTGGCTCCCTCCCCGGCGGCCTCTTCCCCGGCGGCCAGCGCAGCCGCGCCGGCCGCCAGCGCCCGGACCCGGACCAGGCACTCCGGTACGGGCCGGCTGACGGTGACGCCCCGGACCCGGTATGGCGCACCGGTCAACGCCCCGCCGGCCTGCAGGCCCGCCTGGGTTCCGCATGAACCGGTGGCCAGCCACAGCCCGGCGGGTTGCTCGCCCAGCGCGGCCAGCTGGACGGCCAGTTCGGTGCTCGCGCGGAGGTAGCCGAGCGCGCCGAGCGGTGTGGCCCCGCCCCGCGGCACCAGGTAAGGGTGCCGCCCGGCGGCCCGCAGTTCGGCCCCCGCCGCTTCGATTCCCGCGTCCACCGAGGACCTTTCCGGTGAGCCAGTAAACCGCACGTCGACGCCGAGCCAGCGGTGCAGCCGCATGTTACCCTCGCTGGCCGCGTCGGTGCCGTAGCAGACGATGTGCGGCTCGATCTGGCTGCGCAGACATGACACAGCGGCAAGCATCGTCCAGTTCGACTGGGGGCCCGCGCCGGTCACCAGGCAATCACAGCCCTGCCCCAGTGCGTCGGCGAGGATGTACTCAAGCCCGCGCAGCTTGTTGCCGCCAAGGCCCCGGCCGGTCAGGTCATCCCTTTTGAACAGCAGCGGTACACCTAGTTCCCGCGACAGCCGCGGCGCCGGATGCAGCGGAGTCGGCCCGACCACGAGATTCACCCGCGGGCGGCGGGCCAGGTCGGCCAGGCCACCGGCGTGGCTCGCCGGGGCCGGCGCGGTCACCGGCGCGCTTCTTCCGCCGGGCGGCCCGGCTTGCTGGCGCAGGCCAGCTGGACCCGGTCGACGAAGGCGGCGCACGAGCCGAGCGACGCTTGCACCTCAAGCAGCCCGTCAAGTTCGTCGTCGGGAATCGGGTCGAGCCGGGGATCCCCGCGCAACGCCGCGCGGAAGTCCTGGCCGTGGTCGAGCCCCGTCATCGCGGCCGCGTACACCGCGTCATGGGCGGAGTGCTTGCCGAGCCGGTCGGCCAGCGCACGCAGCACCGGCTCGGAGAGCAGGTAACCACGATGGCTGTCGATGTTGCGGCGCATCCGGCCGGGGTCCGCCTGCAGGCCGTCCAGCATCCTGGCCGCCGCGGCCGCGCAGGCCGCGAACGTCATCGCGGTCTCCGGCACCACCAGCCACTCGGTCTTCCAGGCCCGGCCATCTCGCTCGTGCTCGGCGACCATCCCTTCCAGGGCCAGCCCGGCCTGCGCCCGGATCACCTTGGACAAGGTGACCAGGTGTTCGGAGATCTCCGGGTTCCGCTTATGCGGCATCGTGATCGAGCCGACCGTGCCGGGGATGAAGGACTCCCGCAGCTCTCCGATTTCCGGCCGCTGCAGCTCGTACACCTCGTTACCGATCTTGCCCGCCGTCGCGGAGATCGCCGCCAGCAGCCAGATGAACTCGGCGACCCCGTCCCGGGTGGTGAGCCAGGGAATGTCCGGGACGCCCAGACCCAGCTGGGCGGCGAACCCGTCCAGCACGTCGAGCGCACGCTCACCCCAGAATTCCATCGTGCCGAGCGCCCCGCCGAGCTGGACCACCTCCCAGCGGGCCCGGCCCTGCCGCAGCCGCCTCAGGTGCCGGTCAAGTTCGGCGGCCCAGACCGCCGCCTTGAAGCCGAAGGTGATCGGCAGTCCCGGCTGCCCGTGGGTCCGGCCGCACATCGGGGTGTCGCGGTACTGCGCGGCGAGGGCGAGCGCGCGGTCCCGCATCCGCGTCACATCCCGTTCGGCGATGTCACCGACCGCCCGGAAGGTCAGCGCGAACCAGGTGTCGGAAAGGTCCTGCACGGTCGCGCCGTAGTACACCCACTCCCGCGCCTGGACCGGCAGGACCTCGCGCAGCGCCTGGATCAGGCCCATCGTCGAATGGCCGGTCAGCCGGGTCTGCTCGGCCACCAGGTCCAGGTCGAGCCGGGACACGTCCGCGTGAGCCGTGATCACCTCCGCGGCCGCCGCCGGTATCAGGCCGGCCTGCGCCTGCGCCCGCGCCAGCGCGGCCAGGATCGCCAGCCACGCCTGAGTCCGGCCCTCGTCACAGAACAGGGCGGAGGCCTCCGGCGTGCTCCACAGATGGCCGAAGATGGCCGAGTCGGCCGGGTGCGCGCCGCTCATCGGAATCGCGGCGTGGAGACCCCGGCCTTCAGGCCAGGGAGGAAACGCCGCTTCACCTCCCCGGAAATGTCAGCGGTATTCGCTAGTATGTTCGCATGTCCCGGTACCGGCTCAACCCCGCCCCCGCCCAAGAAGCGGTGCTGCGGGACCACTGCGGCCACGCCCGGTACACCTGGAACCTGGCCGTCGAACAGCACTCCCACTGGCACCCCGGCCGCACGAGCGCGCCGGGCTACCTGGAACAGTGCCGGCAGCTCACCGCCGCCCGGGCCGGGCACCCGTGGCTGGCGGCCGGCTCCCAGACGGTCCAGCAGCAGGCACTGCGCGACTTCACCCGGGCGATGGCCGCGTTCTTCAACCCGGCGAACCCGGCCGGGCGGCCGTCGTGGCGCAAGGCCGGACGGGATGAGGGATTCCGGATCGTCGGCCGCGGGCGGCAGTGGGACGTGCGCCGCGTGTCCCGCCACGTCGGCGAGATCTGGGTGCCCAAGGCCGGGTGGGTGCGGTTCCGCTGGTCCCGGACGGTACCGCCGGGCGCGAAGTCCTACCGGGTGACCCAGGACCGGGCGGGCCGCTGGCATGTCGCCTTCGCCGTGATCCCCGCGCCGGTGCCCGCCCCCGGTAACGGCCAGGTGGCGGGCATCGACCGGGGGGTGGCGGTCTCCGCGGCCCTGTCCACCGGCCAGCTGCTGCACTGCCCCGCCCTGACCGCGCGGGAGCGGACCCGGCTGCAGCGCCTGCAGCGCAAACTCGCTCGCGCCACGCGGGGATCGAACCGCCGCGGCCGGGTCAAGCACGCGATCGCCCGGCTCAAGGCCCGGGAGACAGACCGGCGTAAGGACTGGGCCGAGAAGACCAGCACCGGCATCGCGCGGCGGTTCGACGTGATCCGGGTCGAGGACCTGAAGATCACGAACATGACCCGGTCCGCGAAAGGCACCCGGGAGAACCCGGGCCGCAACGTCCGGGCCAAAGCCGGGCTGAACCGGGAAATACTGCGGTCCGGGTGGGGTTTGCTGGTGCGCCGGCTGGTGGACAAGGCCCCGGGCCGGGTGGAGAAGATCAAGCCGCAGTACACGAGCCAGCGGTGCTCGGCGTGCGGGCGGGTGGACCGGGGCTCGCGTGAGAACCAAGCCGTGTTCCGGTGCACTGCCTGCGGTTTCGCCGGTAACGCGGATGTGAACGCGGCCGTCAACATCGCGGCGGGGCACGCCGTGACTGCGCGCGGAGGCGACGGGGTTACCCGGCCCGCGAACCGCGAACCTCAACTGCTGCTCCAATCGGGATAGTAGGTGGAATCCCTCGCCTTCAGGCGAGGGAGGATGTCAACGCATCGGGCTCACGGTCGCTCCGAGGCTCACCGGCGCCCCGGGGCTGACGGGCGGTCCTGGGCTCACCGGGGTTGCCGCCGGGAGGCCGCAGAGCGCCCGCAGCGCGGCCCGTACCTCGTCCAGGTTGGCCCCCCAGGGCACCACCGCGGTATTGCTGCGCACCTCGATGCCCCGTTCCAGCAGGCAGCACTTGGTGAGCACGCGCACGCCAGGCGGCCCGGCGGCCCTGGCCTTCGGGCACAGCTCGGCCCGTTCGGGCTGGGTTCCGTAGAAGTGCTGGTGGAACTGGCGGGATCGCTCGCAGCCGACCAGCAGCCAGTCCGGGTGGTAGGGCGGATGGGTGTCCAGGAAGCTGACCTCCCGGCCGGCGGGCATGCCGCTGCCGCGGCACGGCAGCAGGTAATGCGGAGCCGGGTGGGCCGCCACCAGGTCATTGACGTCCACCGCGTCCAGGATCAGGTCGATGGGCGGCAGATCCTCGTCGTAACTGACCACTTGCTCGGCCATGGCCAGGAGCTTCGGCGGATACGGCGGGATCACCTCGGTGACCAGGACCGGAACCGGTTCCGGGCGCCAGATGAAGTTCACGTGCTCGAACCGGCCCTGTACCACGTAGGCGAGCACCCCGCCGCGGGCCGCGGCCGCCGACCCGAGAGCCACCGCGGCGAGCGAGGTGGCGTTGCCCACGTCCGCGTCCGGCTCATCGATCCAGGCGGTGCTCTCCGGGCCGGACAGCAGCCGCATCTCCGCGACCGGCGAGAACAACGGACCGGGGTCTTCCGGCCGGACCGCGACCAGGGCCGTCTGCCCGCCGTTGCGGAGCACCAGGAACGCGGTCCGCCGGTAGATCTCCCGGCCGCGCAGCAGCCGCCAGATCTCGGCCGCGGTGAGCGGGACTCCGGCTTCGGCCACCGACAGCCCCCGGTAGGGACGGGTGATCGTGTTCGGTTCCGGGTCGGTGAGCACGTCAGCAGCCGCTCATGCCAGCGCGCCGGCCGAGACGGCGGTGTCCGCACGCAACCCGAGCCGTAGCGTCTCCAGCGCCAGGACGCTGGCCGGGGCGACGTTGCCGATGTTGACATCGGCACCGAGCTGCCGGACGAACCAGGCCTGCTGGCTCTTGCCCGGTGCCTCGAAGATCACCTTGTCCGCCGGGATCCAGGCCAGGATGGCCGAGACCAGATCCTCGCGTATTCCTTGGTCGGGGTGGTAGAGGCCGACCGTGCCGCTTTCCCGGCCCTCGGCTATTACCCAGCTGGCGCCTGCGTCGAGGTCGCGGGCCATCTCCTCGCCCCACTCCGCCGGGGTCGGCGGGTAGTTGCCTTCCTTGGCGCCGGTTTCCGCGAGAACAACGAAGTCGGCAGCGAGTTCGCGGACCAGAGCCTGCTTTCGGCTGGCCGACAGGGCGCGCAGGCCATTCGACACCTCGATATGTGTCATCCCGACGCTGAGCGCCCAGTCCCTCAGTTCGCCGATCCGGTCCTGCAACGCGGCCACTTCGAACAGCGTCCCGCCGAGGGATACCGGGCAGCCGTGGTCGCTGCAGATGCCAACCCGGGTGCTCAGCGCCGGGTCGACATACCCGATGCCCCAGCCGACCTTCACAATGTCGACCAGGTGCCCCGTCTGGCTGAGGAAGGCGCGCGTCGCCTCGGTAGTGAGCCCGCTGTCCAGGACGTGGGTGATCCCGCGCGATCGCGGCTTGACCGCCCGTGCGGGGAGTTCGAGGAAGGTGGGACACTCGGGCACGGTGCGCCTCCCGCTCTATGGTGTGATCGCACCATAGGCACGCGGGTCACTGAGTTTCGCTGTCCTGGCAGGGTGAGGTTCGGGGGATCTATTGACCTTGACGCACGTGGGTGTCGGCCCGGCAGGCCCCGCGCTTTGGGCGCGGAGCCTGCCGGATGAACGTCGCGGCTTATCCGGGACGACCGGCTAGCCCGATATTTCCGCCCGGACGAGACCCGCTCCGTCGTTGAGGGCACGGAGCTTGCTGGCGGCGATCATGCGGGGCAGGTTGATCAGGCCACAGTCGGTGGACAGCGCGAGCCGGTCCGCCGGGACATACTCAAGCACCTGCCTGATCCGGTCGGCGACCTCGTCCGCGCTCTCGGTGACGGTGGACTTCACGTCGATGACGCCCGCCACGAACGGTTTGGTCCAGTTGTTGTCGGTCAGCGGCTTCAGGTCGTCCGGCCCGGTCCGGCCCACCTCGTAGTTCAGCGCGTCGATGTTGGCGTTCAGCACGTGCGGGAAGATGGCGTGCGCCCGCTCCGGAGCCGGGGCGTCGGCGGCCCGCTTGTCCAGCACGAACGCGCCGAACTCGGTCTTCGTCTCGTCTGGGAAGTAGGCAGGCGTGCCGGAGTAGTTACCCCAGCAGGTGTGCACCCAGAACTGGCAGTTCACGCCCTCGACCGCGGCGTTGAGCGCATCGATCTCCCAGTCGCCCATGCCGTACGGCCACACGAACTCATCCAGCTGGATGATGTCGCAGCCGTTGTCGGCGAGTTCCTTGAAGTCCTCGTTGAACGCCTTGGCCAGTGCCATGGCCACTTCCCTGGTGTCCTTGTAGTGCAGGTTCGTGGTAGCTGCCGCGATCACGCCCAGGCCGGTGTAGGACACCTTGACCGGCTTCTTGGTGGCCTTGCGCACCGCTCGCAGGTTGACCAGGTGGAACGGGACTTCCCTGCGGACCTCGCCGATACAGGTGGGGGAGTAGAGGGTGGAGTAGATCGGCAGGCCGATCGGCGGGCCGGAGAGCCGGTAGCCGGACACTCGCTCAAGGTAGTAGTACAGGATCGTGCCGTACGGGGAATCGCCCCCGTATACCTTGCCGTCGCTGATCACGTCCAGGCCCGCTGCCTCCTGGTCGTGCACAATTGAGCCGACGGCGTCCTCGAACGCCTCCTTGCTGATGGAGTCGTGGATGAACTCGCCCTTGGGCAGGGTGGCGAACCCGTGCCCGTCGTACCACCGGGGATTGGGGTAGTTGCCGACCATGGTGGTGGGCAACAAGATGTCCTGACCGCCGATGAGCATCGTCGCTCCTTCCGATCGCGAGATCGCGGTTGTGTGCCAGGAGCGTACGCAGGCCGCGGAGCGGGATTCTTCCCTCCCAGGGGACCGTTCTTTTCCCTCGCGTGCACACGACGGGGCCAAAAACAGCCGGGCGTGGCGGCCGCTGGCTTCCTCAGCCGACCCGGAGCCGCCAGTCCACCGCCGTGCACCCGTCCGGGCCGGCCAGCACGGGGTTGAGGTCAAGCTCGGCGATCTGCGGGTTATCCGCCATCAGCTCGCTGACCGCCGCGATCAGGTCCGCGACGGGCCCGAGGTCGACCGGCGGGCTGCCGCGCAGCCCGCCGAAGACGGTCGCCCCGCGCAGCGCCCGCAGCATCGCGGTGGCCTGCCCGGTGTCCACCGGCGCGACCGCCAGCTGCACGTCACGCTGAGTCTCGACCAGCACACCGCCGAAGCCGGCCGCCACCATCGCCCCGAACTCCGGATCGCGGACTCCCCCGATGAGAAGCTCGATGCCCTGGTGCTGGGGCTGGACCAGCACGGCCGCGCCGTCGGCCAGGGCAAGCAGCTCCGCCGCGGCCGCTCGGACGGCGTCCGCGCTGGTCAGGCCGAGCCGGACGCCGCCCGCATCGCTCTTATGCGTCAGCTCCGGATGATCGACCTTCGCCACGGCCGGGTACCCGAGCCGATCCGCCGCGGCCTGCGCTTCCGCCGGGCTGGTGCACCGGACCGTCTCGATCACCGGGACCCCGGCCGCCGTGAGCAGCGATCGTGCCGCTCCGGCGGCCAGCAGTCCGTCCGGGGCGGTGAGTGCGTGGCCGGGACAAGCCCGCGGCGGCGTCCGGCGGCGCATCGGCGCCGGGACATCCCCCGATTCGCTCACCAGGATCCCGCACCGCACCGCCGCCCCGACGGCTTGCGCGGTCCGCTGCGGCCAGGCGAAGCACGGTATGCCGGCCTCCTGCAGCAGGCCGGTGTGGGCGTCGGCGGAACGCGGCGCCACCCAGCAGACGTAAACCGGCACGGTGATGCCGTCCGCCCGGAGCCGGGCCACCGCGTCCCGGACCGCCGTCGCCACCTCCGGCGACGCGGAACGCTGCAGCAGCACGGGCACCACCACGTCGACCTCGCCCGACCGGGCCAGGAGCTCGATCGCGGCCGGGTATACGGCGGCGAACAGGTTCCACGCGGGCGTCATGTCCACCGGGTTAACCGCGCTGGCGTAGCCAGGCAGCAGTGCGCGCAGTTCCTCCTGCAGGGCCGGGCCCAGTTCGGGGACCGCCAGGCCCTCGTCGGCCAGCAGGTCGGCCAGCTCCACTCCGGTGCCGCCGGAATTGGTGACCACGGCGACCCGCCGCCCGAGCGGCATCGGCTGGCCGGACAGCGCCCGGGCCGCATCCAGGACCTGCAGGCCGGTGCGCACCCGGACTACCCCGGCCTGTCGCAGCGCCGCGTCGCGGACGGCGTCGTCGGCGGCCAGCGCGGCCGTGTGCGAGACGGCCGCCCGCTGCCCGGCACCGGTGCGGCCGCCGACGACCGCGATGACCGGTTTGACCGCAGTGGTGCGGCAGGCCTCGGTGAAGAACCCGCGGGCGTCGGTGATCGATTCAAGCAGCAGGCAGATCACTCTCGTCTCGGGGTCCTGCCGCAGGTAGCCGAGTACTTCCGCGTCGGTGACGTCCGCCTTGTTGCCGGCCGCGAACACCTTGGCCACGCGCAGCCCCTCGTCCTGGCCGAGGGCGTGCACGGCCATGCCGTACGCCCCGGACTGGGTGACGATGCTGACCCCGCCGCCGCCGCGCGGCGGGCCGGCCGCGATGGAGGCGTTCAGCGGGAGATCGGCGTTCTGCACGCCGAAGCAGTTGGGACCGATCAGGCGGACGCCGCCCGCGCGGGCCGCGTGCACCGCTTCGTCCTGGAGTCTCGCCCCGGCCGGGCCGGTCTCGGCGAATCCCGCGCTGAGCACCACGACCGCGCCGACCTTGCGGGCGGCGGAGCGGATGATGTCGGGCACGGTGGCGGCCGGCGTCACGACGATCGCGAGGTCCACCGGGCCGGGGACCTGCCGCAGGTCGGGGTACGCGGGCCGGCCGCCGACCGTGGCGGCCTGGCTGACCGGCAGCACCTCACCGGGAAAATCAGCCAGGTTGTCCCAAAGCAGACGGCCGACCGAGCCTGGCCGGTCGGAGGCGCCGACCAGTGCGACGCGCCGCGGCGCGAATACGGCGGCCAGCCCGGCCCGCGTCAGCATGCGCAGTCCTGGCCATCTCCGCGGGTGAACACCCGGGTGAGCTCACGGGCGGAGAACTCGGACCTGCGCACGCCGAGCGGGTCCACCGAGCGGACCGCGGCCAGTTCGGACACTGACGGCGGCGGTACCGTGCGGAGGTCTCCCGCCGCCTGCAGCCCGAAGCCGGTGACGGCCCGGATCTCGGCCACGCTGACGTCGGGGAAGACCTGCACGAGCCGCGCCTGGCCGTCGCGGAAATCGAATACGCCCAGCTCGGTGACCAGCCACTGCGGGCCGCCGCCGGTGAAGCCGAGGTCGGCCCGGCGGCCCAGCGCGGTGCGGTGCCCGATGTCGGTGATGAAGTCGCACGCCTCGACCAGGGTCCGGCCGGACCGATGCCGGGTGGTCCACTCAGTGAGATGGCCGATCGTGGCCGACAGGTTGCAGCCGCCGCCCCCGCCGCCGAGTTTCACCTTCGGCTTACCGGCCGGGCCGATCGCGGTGACGTTGGTGTTCCCCGAGCCATCGATCTGGCCGCCGGACAGGAACATCCGGTCCACGTCGCCGCGGATCGCGGCGTCGAAGAACTCCTCGAACCGCATGCTGTAGACCGCGCCCTGGCGGAGGCTCTCATCGTTGCCGGTCGGCGGGATGAACGGCGGGTCGGGGTTGATTGCGTACATCGCGCCCTCGACCAGCAGAATGTCCGGCGCATGGGTGCGCCGGGCCACGTGCATCGCGACCTGGGCGCAGGGGCTGCCGAAGCCGTGGAACACGGTTTCCCGCGGCCGGATGGTCCGGGCCAGCGCGATCACGAACCACTCGTCGATCGTCCAGCTCACCGGAACAGCTCCTGCCATCCGGTGACGGACTGCGACCAGCCGGCCAGCGTGGCGAGCCGGCCGGCGCCGACCGCCTCCCGGTAGTCTTCCTCGCTGCCCCCGACGTAGGCGGCGAGGTACTTCTCCAGGCCGTCGCGCCCCGACTCGGCGGCGGACACGTAGTCGTGCAGGTGGGCGCGATCGTAGGCGTACCGCGGGTAGCAGGAGGATGGGTGCGCGCCGTACGGCACCTCCGCCACCGCGGCCACCAGGTGCGCCGGGATGATGATGCCGGACCGCGCCACCTCCTCGGTGGAGACCAGCTCATCGACGGTCGCGATCACCAGCCGGGACGCCGAGGCGAACCGCTCGTCGAGCACATAGGGCTGCTCTAGGTGCAGGTTGCCGTACCGGTCGCCGGAAGGCGCGTGCAGCAGCGCGACGTCCGGACGCAGCGCCGGCACCGCGACCAGGGTCTCGCCGGTGAACGGGCAGGTGATCTCGCGGTACTCGGGGTGCAGGCGGCCGATGTCCGAGCCGCGCACGCCGCGGACCGGCAGGAAGGGCAGTCCCATCTCCGCGGCTCGCAGCTGGGCCAAGATGGTGGCGCAGCAGCTCTCCGCCACTTCGATCGTGCCCGCTTCGGCCGCACGGCGGTATCCGGGCGCCAGGCCCAGATCCTGCTCGAAGCCGACGTAGCTTTCCTCGCAGCGCCGGACCGCGCCGGTGGCCACGAGCAGGTCCACGTCGATGCTGTGCGCCGACCCGATCAGGTGCAGGCCGCGCCTGCCCTGCCGGAGGAGTTCGCGGACCATCGCCATCGGCAGCCGGGCGCACAGGCCGCCGCCGAGCGCGACCATCGCACCGTCGCTGACGCCGGACATCGCGTCGGCAAGGCTAGCCCGCTTGTCGCGGGGCGGTTGCAGGCTCATGCGGATCCTCCGGGAGCGGCCCGCCCGGTCGTAACGGGAGTGGCGGGAGCGGTGGGAGCGGCGGGAGTGGTGTGAGTCGTGTGGTCGGCCTTGATCGCCGCCGAGCAGCCGGCCGTCGGGTGCGTGCACCAGCCGGACGTGCAGCGGCGAGCCGCCCGGGTAGTACTTGGCCCGGGACCGGGAGACCACGTCGGTGGCGGTCGCCGCCAGGCCCGCCGCCCGGGCCTCCGCCAGGGTCAGCCCGGTGCGCGCCACATCCAAGTCGAATACCTTTACCACCGCCGTGCCGACGATACCGGGGAACGCCGCGGTGCCGCCTGCCGCGACCGTGCCGGCCACCCGGCCCGTCTTGTTGGCCGCGGGTCCGAGCGGCACCCAGGCGGGGGCGTCCAGCACCAGGTGCCGCAGCGCCACGCAGTCGCCGGCCGCGAACACGTCCGGCAGGGAGGTGCGCATGGCCGGGTCGACCAGCACCGATCGGTCCGCCAGGTGCGCCGCGCCGGCCTGGATCAGCAGGTCCGTGGCCGGGCGCACGCCCGTCGCGATGACCACCAGGTCGGTGCTGATGTCGGCACCGTCCGCCACCGCGGTCAGGCTGCTCCCGGACCTGCCCGCGCGCACGGCATCCAGCCTGGTGCCGAGCCGCAGCCGGGCGTGCCGTTCCAGCTCGGCTCTGGCCAGCTCGGCGATCGGCTCATCCACGTTGCCCAGCACGCGCGGCAGCGCCTCGATGACCTCGACCTCGATTCCGGCGCAGACCAGGGCCTCCGCGGTCTCCAGGCCGACATAGCCGGAGCCGACCACGACGGCGCGGCGGGCCGTGCCGCCGTCCAGGAGGCGGCGCAGCCGGATGGCCTCGTCCAGGGACCGGATCGTGAAGACCCCCGGCCGGTCGAGCCCGGGTACCGGCGGCCGCACCGGGCTGGCTCCGGCGGCGACGACCAGCGCGTCGTAGCCAACCGGGCCGCTGCCCGCCACGTGCACCTGGTGCGCGCTTGCGTCGATCGCGCTGACCCGGCGGCCCAGCCGCAAGTCGATGCCGCGGTGGTCGCGGAACTCACTGGGCGGGTAGGCCAGCAGGTCCTCCGCCCGCGGTACGATCCCGGCGAGGAGATAGGGGATGCCGCACATCCCGTAGGCCGCGAAACCGCCCGCCTCGAAGACCGCCACGTCGAGCTTGGCGGCGACCCGGCGGGCGGCCGAGGCGGCCGACATCCCCGCGGCGCCTCCGCCGATCACCACGAGCCGCGCCACTTGCTGCCCTCGCCTTTCGCCGGTCACCAACAACGAGCATGCGGGCCCCTTGCCGGTGCTGGTCAGGTCTCCCCGGGACGAAGTGACGGCGCAGGCTCGACCCGCCAGATCAGTGGATTTGGCCGCCGCGCGAGTCACGCTGCTGGCATGAGCGAGCGCAGCGAGCAGGCGAACAGCGGCGACCCGGTCCGGGACGAGATCGCGGCGGTGGTAGGCCGGGCCCGCGACGCGGCACGGGCGATCGAGCACTACACCCAGGAGCAGGTGGACGCGCTGGTCACCGCGGTGGCCTGGGCGGTGGTCCGCAAGGACCACGCGGAAACGCTGGCCAGGCTGGCGGTGGACGAAGGCGGGTTCGGCAACTACGCCGACAAGGTCGCGAAGATCAACAAGCGGGTGACCGGCGTGCTGGCCGACATGTCCGGGATGGCCACCGTGGGGGTGGTGGAGGAGCAGCCGTCGGCCGGGCTGGTGAAGATCGCCAAGCCGGTCGGCGTGGTGGCCGCGCTGATCCCGACCACCGGACCGGACGCTACCCCGCCGGTCAAGACCCTGTTCGCGCTGAAGGGCCGCAACGCGATCATCTGTGCCCCGCACCCGCGGACCCGGCAGGCTACCGAGGCGGTGGTCGGGTTCATGCGCGCGGCCTGCGAGCAGGTGGGCGCGCCCGCCGACTTGGTGCAGTCACTGCCCGCGCCTTCGCTGCCGAAGACACAGGAACTGATGCGGCAGGCCGACCTGGTGGTTGCCACCGGCGGGGCTGGCATGGTGCGCGCCGCGTACAGCTCCGGCACCCCTGCCTACGGGGTGGGCGTCGGCAACGCGGTGCACGTGGTCGACGAGACCGCTGACCTGGCCGACGCGGCGGCCGCGATCATGACCGCGAAAACGTTCGACTATGCCACCAGTTGCCTGGCCGACAACGCCGTGATCGCGCACGCCGATATCTACGACGACCTGGTAGGACGGCTGACCGGGGCGGGCGCGCACCGGTGCGATGAGCCGCAGAAGGAGGCGCTGCGCGCGGTGATGTGGCCGGACGGCGGCCCGGTGCCCGCGATCGCCGTGGTGGCGAAATCCGCCGCGCACATCGCCGGCCTGGCCGGCTTCAGCGTCGACGCGGGCTGCCCGATGCTCCTGGTCGAGGAGACCGGCACCGGCCCGGATCATCCGTTCAGCGGCGAGAAGCTGAGCGTCGTGCTCGCGCTCTACCGCTACACCGGCGATATCTCGGCCGCCGCGGAGCTGGTCAACGCGATAACCGCCTACCAGGGCCTAGGCCACACCTGCGGCTTGCACACCAGCTCGGACGCCAACGTCGAGCGGCTGGCCCTGGCGACCAGAACGGCGCGGGTGCTGGTCAACCAGAATATGAACGAGGGCGCGGGCAGCCCCCGCAATGGCCTGCCGTTCACGCTGAGTCTCAGCTGCGGCACCTGGGGCGGCAACATCACCACCGAGAACGTCAACGCCCGGCATTTCGTCAACCTCACCTGGGTGTCGCGCCCGATCAAACCTAAGGTGGTCAGCGAGGAAACCCTCTTCGCCGCCCACTGGCAGGCGTATGGCCGCTAGCCGCACGCGGCTAGCGGCCACGGTGCCTTCAATCCCCGGTGCCTTCAATCCCCGGTGCCTTCAATCCCCGGGGCTACAATCCCCGGGGCCTACAGGGTGGCGCGTATTGCTGCGGCCGCCTGGCCCATGTTGCGCAGCTTCGCGTAGGCCGCGGTCCGGCTGAAGTAGCCGAGCCCGCAGTCGGGGGCGACGAGCAGCCGGTCGGCCGGCACGACCTCGAGCGCGCGCCGGATCCTGGCCTCGATCTGCTCCGCGGTTTCCACCTGGAGGTTCTTCGCGTCGACGACGCCGACGCCGAGCACCTTGTCGGTGGGGAAGTCGCGGAACGCCTCCAGTTCGTCGAAGCCCTTGTTGGTGAACTCCAGGTGGACCACGTCGGCAGGCGACTCCTTGAACAGCGGCATCATCGAGGCGGCGTGGTTGTCGAAGACATCGCGCTGGCCGTCTACGCTGCCGTAGCAGACGTGCCAGAACTTGATCGCGTCCACGCCGTCGAACAGGATGTTCTGCATTTCGATCTGCCACATGTCGGTGGTGTACGGCGGCAGCACGTCGATCAGCTGGACCGCTTCCAGGCCCATGCCGACCAGGTACTTGAGCTCGGAGTTCAGTGCGATCGCCAGGTCCCTGGCCACCGCGACCTGGTCGCCGTAGTGCTCGTCCTTGACGATGATGCTCTGCTGGGCGGGGCCGAGGAACGCCACCTTGAACGGCTTGTCGGTGGCGTTCTGCATGGTCATCACCACGCTCTCGAAGATCGGCCGGTCCCACGTGATCTTCCCCTTGACCACGGCCTGGTAGAACGGCCGGTACTTCGGTCCGTCACCGGGCGGGCCGTACGGGGCGAAGCCGCCCAGGTTCTCCGGGATGAAATGGAAGATCGGCTCCAGCTGGAAGCCGGGCGCCTCCCACTCGTAGTACTGCGCGCCGTCGCAGAGTATGTCCAGGCCCGCGTTCTCCTGCTCCCGCGCGCAGATCTTGCACGCGTCCTCGTATGCCACCCGCAGGTTCTGGCTGCGGTAGACCGGCTCGGCCAGTGAGCCGAGGACGCGTCCCTGCAGCCAGTGCGGCCGGGGAAAGGCCGACACCGCCGAGACGGGAAGCAGGACTTCTTCGCCGCGAATCTCCATTGATTTCCACCTTTCGTGCTGACGGGCTGGTTGACGATGGGTTTGCCGCTAGGAGATGCCACTGCGCTCGCGGCCGTGACCGAGCACGGCCTGGGCGGCCGCCACGACGCGTGCGGCGGACACGTCGACCTCGGCTTCGAGGGACGCGGCCACCGGCAGCGGCACGTTGCCGCCGCTGACCCTGGTAACGGGGGCAGTGAGCGAATCGAACGCCTCCTGCGCCGCGATGGCCGCCACCGAGGCGCCCCAGCCGAGCTGGCCGGGGTTCTCCTCCACGACCACCAGCCGCCCGGTGCGGGCCACTGAGCCGAGCACGGCGGCGGCGTCCAGCGGCACCAGCGTCCGCAAGTCGATGACCTCGGCCGAGATGCCCTGGCCGGCGAGCTCGTCGGCGGCGGCCAGGCAGGTGCCGACGGTGATCGACAGCCCCACCAGGGTGAGGTCGTGACCCGCCCGGACGGTACGGGCCTGGCCGAGCGGCAGCGTGTACTCGCCCTCCGGCACGGCCTCCTGGCCGGCGTACAGCGCCTTGTGCTCGAAGACCAGGACGGGGTCATCGTCGCGGATCGCGCCGGCTAGCAGGCCGAAGGCCTCGGCCGGGCTGGCCGGCGAGACGATCTTGAGTCCGGGCACGCACATGGCCCAGTTCTCCACCGACTGGCCGTGCTGGCTGCCGAACCCGAGGCCGCCTGAGCCGTTCGCGCCGCGCAGCACGAGCGGCATCCGGACCTGGCCGCCGGTCATGTACCTGACCTTGGCGATCTCGTTGGCCACCTGGTCCCAGCAGGTCGCGTAGAAGTCGGCGAACATGATCTCGGCGATTGGCCGCAGCCCGCCCATGGCGGCACCCATGGCGGCACCCGCGATGGCCTGCTCGGAGATAGGGGTGTTCCAGACCCGGTCCGGGCCGAACCGTTCGCGCAGGCCGCCGGTCGTCTTGAACACCCCGCCCGAGGCCACGTCCTCGCCGAGCAGCACGACCCGGTCGTCGTGGGCCATCTCCTGGGCCAGCGCGGCGTTGACCGCCTGCCGGTAGGTCAGTTCCGCCATTGCCCGCTCCCGTCGCTCCACACGTCAGTCCAGGCGCCGGCCGGGTCGGGCACCGGCCGGTCCAGCACGTGCCGGGCCAGCTCGGCCAGGTCTGACTTGGCCCGCGCGTCGATCTCCTCAAGCACCGATTCCGCGGTGCCGGCTTTGACCAGCGCTGTCCTGGTGAGCAGCAGTGGGTCCCGCTCGCGCCACCGGGCGACTTCGGTGGCCGGACGGTAGGCGGCGGCGTCTGCGGCGGAGTGACCCTTCAGCCGGTACGTCTGGGCTTCGACCAGGCTCGGCCCCCGGCCCTCGCGCGCGGCGGCGACCGCGGCGCCGGCCACGTCGCGGACGGCGGTGACGTCGTTACCGTCGACCACGATCCGGTCCAGGCCGTAGGCCGCGGCCCGGTCAGCGGCGGGCAGTTCGACCGGGATGACGTCGGCGATCGGCGTGTACTCCATGTACCAGTTGTTCTCGCAGACGAAGACGACCGGCAGCCGCCACACGGCGGCCAGGTTCAGCGCCTCGTGGAACGCGCCGATGTTCGTGGTCCCGTCGCCGAAGAAGCACACCGTGACCAGCTCGGTACGGCGGATCTTGGCCGCCCAGGCAAGGCCGCAGGCGACGGGCAGATGCGCGCCGACGATGGCGTACGAGCCGTAGTACCCATGCGGGACGCTGGTGATGTGCATCGAGCCGCCCTTGCCGTCGCAGATCCCACCCGCGCGGCCGAGCAGTTCGGCCAGGACCGCGTCCGGCGGCGCGCCGCGGGCCAGGGCATGCGCGTGGCCCCGGTAGGTACCCAGCGAGTTGTCACCCGGACGGAGTACGGATGCGACACCGACCGCGATCGCCTCCTGGCCCAGACCCAGATGCACCGGGCCGTGGATCAGTCCTCGCCGGTACAGCACGTCGACGCGCTCCTCGAACTGGCGCAGGAAGCACATCCGCGTGTACAGGTCCAGCCCGTGTTGGACGTCCATGGGCAGGACGCTACGGCGACTCGCTCCGGCAAGCCTCGTCCTGACGGGGCCAACCGCGGCCCGTGCCCCGCCACCAGATGCCAGCCGTGAAGCCTCGCGTATCAGTCGGGAGTCGCGCGGTTACTGTGCGGTCATGCCGCCGTCGGCGGTGATCACGGAGCCGGTCAGGAACGAGGAATCGTCGCAGGCGAGGAACAGCGCCACCGCAGCGATCTCCTCCGGCGTGCCGAGCCGTCCGATCGGGTACTTGGCTACGGTCAGCGCCAGCCCGGCCGCCATGTCGCCGCCGCCGCGCGCCGTTAGCATCGGTTCCATCAGCGGGGTGTACACGGTGCCCGGGCAGATGACGTTGACCCGGACGCCGCGCGGCGCGAGGTCCACCGACATGGACCGGGTCAGGGCCACCACGGCGCCCTTGGACGCGCAATACGAGGCGAAGTTGGCGATGCCGACCACGGCCGCGACCGAGCCCTGGTTGATGATCGACCCGCGGCCGGCCGCGACCATCGAGCGGGCGGCCACCTGGGAGCACACGAAGGTGCCCCTGGCGTTGACCGCGAAGCACCGGTCCCAGTCGTCCTCAGAAGCGTCGATCACCGACCCGCTGCTGTTCACCCCGGCGTTGTTGTACAGCACATCGACCCGGCCATATTCGTCGACGACCTTCTGGAAGGCCGCGCCGACCTGGGTCATATCCGAGACGTCGGCCTTGACGGCCAGGGCGCGGCCGCGCGCCTCGGCGATCAGCTCGGCGGTTTCCATGGCGGCGTCGGCGACCAGGTCGACGACCGCGACGGTAGCGCCCTCGCGGGCGAACAGGGCCGCGGCGGCCCGGCCGATCCCGGAGCCGGCCCCGGTCACCACGGCGACCCGGCCGTTGAGCTTGCCTGCCATCGGGATCTCCTTCAGGGTTGTCTGGATGCGGGGATCACAGCGCGGACATGCCGCCGTCGACGACGAGCGGATGCCCGGTCATGTAGCCGAGCCGCCCGGACGCCAGCACCGCGACCGCGTCCGCGATTTCCTCCGGCGTCGCGACCCGGCCGACCGGAATCCGGTCCTCGACCGCGGCCCGCAGCTCCGGCTGGTCGAGCCGCCAGCTCGTCATCGGCGTGTAGACCATGCCGGGGCACACCGCGTTGGCTCGGATGCCGGCTGCCGCGTAGTCGACCGCGATCGACCGGGTGAGCATCAGCGCCGCGCCCTTGGACGCGGTGTAGGCGCAGCGGCCCGGAAACGCGATGAGCCCGGCGATCGACGCGATCGTGATGATGTGCCCGGATCCCCGGGCCAGCATCGACGGCAGCACCGCGCGGCTGCACAGGAAGGGACCGCGCACGTTGACGGCGTGCACCTTGTCCCACTGCTCGACCGGGGTCTCGTGGCAGCGGGTGGCCTGCTGGGATCCGGTGATGCCCGCGTTATTCACCAGCACGTCGATCCCGCCGAACCGCTCGAGCACCGCCGCCATCGCGGCCTCGACGTCTTTCTCGTCGGTGACGTCACAGCGCAGGGTAAGCGCGGCACCCGGCTCGCTATCCGGGGCCTGGATGTCCAGGACGGCGACGGTGAAGCCATCCGCGGCCAGCCGGGTGCTGGTGGCCAGCCCGATGCCGGAGCAGCCGCCGGTCACCACCACCACGCCAGGTTCTGCCGTCATCGCCGGGCCATCACAAGTTGACCGGGTTCAGCTGGCCCGCCCGCAGCCGGCAGAGCTGGATGAAATGCTCCGGGTTGAGGAATAGCTCGTTCAGCTCGGCCATCTCGTCCATGGTGAAGCCGCCGGGACGGCGGATCAGGTAGTCGATGTACTGGAAGGCGTCCTTGGCGCCGTACCCCACGTGATGCGCGCCGAGGACCTTGCGGGTGTCCGCGTCAATGACGAGCTTGAGCCAGCCAGACAGCACCGGCCGGGTGAAGGCGTAGAGCATCGATCCCTCGGCGGCCGGGAGGGCAAACGTCTCCGGGTCGGCGTCGTCGGGCGGCATCTGGATCTTGATGATGTTGCGGTGCTTCGCCCTGGCCTCGGCCTCGGACAAGCCGCACCAGGTCACCTCGTAGGTGGTGTGCAGGAAGTCGGGATACTCGGTGAAGTCGAACTCGTAGTCCTCGCCCATGATGTTGCGGGCGGCGCCGACCCCGCACTTGCGCGCCTTGAACATCTCCATCGGCGGGCCGAGCAGGTCGCCGGCCGCGTACACGCCAGGCACCGAGGTGCGCATGTGCGTGTCCGCGATCACGAAGCCGCGCTCGTCGGTGGCCAGCCCGAGCGGCGCGTACATGCTCAGGTCGGGACGCTCGCCGGTGCCGACGAACACGAAGTCGGTGTCGATCTGCCGGACCTCGCCGCTGGGCAGCCGGTAGCGGACACCGGTGACCCGGCCGTTGCCGAGCACCTCGAGCAGTTCCGCGCCCGGCACGATGTCGATGCCCCGGTCGGCCATCATCGAGACCACGTAATCGCGCATCCCGGCGTCCACGTGATGCAGGCTGGCCGTCTCCATCAGCGGGCTGCGGGTCAAGATCGTGGTCTGGCATCCGGTGGCCTGGAAGAACGACCCGTACTCCAGGGCCACCTTGGACCCGCCGACGATGACGCAGCGGTTGGGCTCGTAGTCCAGGTCCTCGATCAGGGTGGCGAAATCGAACACGCCCTTGGCGCCGATGCCGGGAACGTCGGGGTAGACGGTGCGGGCGCCGGTGCACAGCACGAGGTTCCTGGCCTGGAACCGCCGTCCCTCCACCTCGACGGTGTGCTCGTCGATGATCGTGGCGGGCGCGTTGACGATGTACTCCATGCCGAGCTGCTCTTTGGACTGCCAGTTCATGATCGCGTGCGGGTACATGCGGCCCGCCTTGAACAGCTCGACGATTTCGGCGATGCTGGCCCGCTTCTCTTCGAACGGCGGGTACCACAGCCGTCCCTGCATGTGCCGGGCCAGGTCGAGCTCGCGGGCGCACTCGGAGAACAGGTGGTGCGGGACGCAGGCCTGGTGCGGGCAGGAGCCGCCGAGGAAGGGCCAGGCGTCGATGGTGAGCTGGCGGCCGCCCCGCGCGCGCAGGAACGCCGAGCCGAACCGGCCGCTGGCGCCCCCGCCGACGAAGATGGCGTCGTACTCCCGGTCGTCCTCCTCCGGCGTGGCGACGTTCCACAGGCCCTCGGTGTTGTCCTGCGGGTGATCGACGATGTCGTCGATCAGCAGCGCCCACTCGCCCACAGTCAGCGGAGCGCCGTCGGTCCCCCGGTCGCGTTCGGTCAGGGATCCCAAGCCGCTGATGCGGGCGCGCAGGGCCGCGAACCCGTCGTCCGGATTTCGTACCTCGATCATCGCCGGACCTCCGCGTCGCCGGGTGTTGCTTGCCTGTTCAGGATCGCCAGCGACCCGCGACCGGGGCAGGTCACGTCAGGACGAAGAACCGCCCGGGCATCACCCCGCCAGATCAGTGGCCAGGTGAGCCGCCCGGTGAGGCCGGCCGCGGTGGTCAGGATTCGTCGCGCAACGCCTGCAGCGTGCCCCAGGCCCGGGTCGCCAGCTGCAGGTTGAAGTGCACGTCGGGATCGTTCAGCTCCAGGCCGGTCAGGTCGCGGATCCGCTGTAGCCGGTACTTCAGCGTGCTCTTGTGCACGGACAGCTCGGCCGCGGTGGCGTCGTAGTTGCCGCCATGCTCGAGGTACTGGGTCAGCGTGTGCACCAGCTCGGCCTTACGGCGGGTGTCGTAGTCGACCAGGGTGCCGAGCCACTCCCGGACGAAGGCTTCGACATCGGTGAGATCCGCGATTGACGCAAGCATCCGGAAGATCCCGAGCTTGGGATACTCGCATGCGCTGCTCCCGGGCAGGAGCGTCTTCTGCAACCGCAGCGCCAGCCCGGCCTCCCGCAGTGACCGGGGCAGCTCCGACGGCCGGACGCTCAGGCTGCCCACTCCGATACGGCACTGGCTGCCCAGGTCGGACACCATCGCCCGGCGCAGCTGTTCCCAGTTGGCCTGGCCTGCGGTGACGATGGCGACGTGGCCTGACCAGATCTCGCACAGGCCGTCCTGCCGCGCCGTGCGCAGCGCCCGGCGGACGGCGCTCAGCAGCGCGTCATGGGCCCGAGCCCGCCCCTTACCCTCGACGACCACCACCCGGTGCGGGCGGCGCAGGTCGTAGTTGAGGGCCTCGGCCCGCGCCAGCGCGCTCTCGTCGTCGGTCCCGGACAGCAGGTCGTGCACCAGGTCGCGGCACAGCCGCAGTTCGGTGTCGGCGATGCCGCGGAGCCGGGCCAGCTCCATGGACAGGACGGTCGCGCCGTGTTCCAGGGCCACCAGGTCGGCGGTGTCCGCGGCGCGGTCCGGGTCGATGAGGGCCACGATCCCCAGCAGCTCGGGCCGCGGCGACGCGAGCAGGACGAGCCGCTCGCCGTCCTGGATCGGCTTCCTGGCGCGCATCAGCCGGCGCAGCAGGTGCTCGCGCTTGGCGAAAGACTCCTTCGGGTACGGGTCGGGTCGGCCCGGGCCCGCCCAGGCGGCCAGGTTGCCGTACCGGTCCTCGATCGCCACCGGCATGCCGGTGAGCTCGTGCAGTGCCTTGGCGATGCCCGGCTGGCCCTCACCCGAGACCGCCACCTGGGTGAGCCGGTCATGTATGTCCATGCTGCGCCGCAGGCTGGTGACCGTCTGGGCGAGTGCGGCGTTCGTGGCGGCCAGTTCGGCCGCGGTGGCGCGCTCGCGGGCGTGCAGGCGGGCGTTCGACACGGCGACGCCGGTCTGCTGGGCGATGACTTGAATGAGGAAACGCTGCTCGGCGGACGGCTCCAGCTGGCTCGACGCGACCAGGTGCCCGATCAGGCCGCTGCCGCTGCACAGCGGGTAAGCCCAGGCCCAGCGGCGGCCGGGCAGGTCCACCTGGCCGCCGCCCTGGCCCAGCGCGGTCAGCTGCCTGGCGATGTCGCTGGTGCTGACGCCGTCGGCGGCGGGTCCGGCGGCGCGCCACTGGCCGTCGCTGAAGCCGTAGCCCTCGATCCGGGCCGACCCGAGCCCGGGCGCCGAGGAGGCAGCCAGTTCCAGGATCTGGTCCTCACTCACCGATTCGGTCATCAGCAGCAAGATCACCAGGAGCGCGCGGAATTCGGATAGCCGCTCGCGCAGGTTCGCGTCCACGGCCTGGTGAGCGCCGGCAGCCTGCTGGTCCGGGGCCGGGCGCGTTATTGTCTGCTCGGCGGTCATCGGGACGGCCGGTCAGGCGGAGACCGACCGGAAGAACTCGTCCGGTCCGACGTAGTACGGGTTCTCCACGAGAATGCGCTGAATAAGTACCTGCGGATGGGTCTTGACGATGTTGACCACGACCTCACCGCCGAACCGGTCCAGGTCGTACAGGCACAGGACAACCACCGGCAAGCTGGCCGTGACGCGGTTCAGCTCGGACTCGTAGCCGATGAGGTGCTCCACCCCCGGCGCGTCCCGCAGCGCCCATGTCATCTCGCCCACCAGGCGGCAGAAGGAATAGCCCGCGATTTCCGCCTTCACCATGACTTCGGTCCAGAACGTGAGCATGTCCGCGGAGGTGAATTCACCGCCGGCCAGGTAGGTCGACTCGGGCAGGTGAATATCCAGCTGGCCGCCGAACGGGCCGGGCTCACCGCAGGCTCCGGGCAGCGTCCCGAGCCGCTCCGCAGCGTCAGCCGAGTCCACGATGCAGACGCACTTGTCCCCGGCGGCCAGGCCCGCACGGAGGTAGCCGGTCAGGAGCCGGTCCCGGTCGCTGTCCCCGCGGTAGAACGCGCATACATGACTACCCGGCTGCAAGCCGATTTCGTCGATCCCGCTGGACACAGGTCCGGTCATGCGTCCCACCACCTTGTGAAGACGATAGCCGGATAGTACGTCTCAAGTACAGCGCGTGGTTCCGCCCTGCGGGACGAATATCCGCCGGTTTCTCCCCCTGCGAGGCCAGCGAACGGCGCTCCGAGGGCCGCCACCCGGCGGCCCAGGCACCGGCGGATGCATCGCCGACCGCGGGGACGAGATTGCCCGCCGATTAGGCGGCTCGGGCTGACGGTCCGCTCGCCGGCGGTCCGCTAGCCGCGGACCGCGCCGAACTGGCGTAGCAGAGCACCTTTGATCGCCGGACGCGACCCGAAAACCAGCAGGAACAGCGCCTCGCGGGCGAGCAGCTGCGCGTGGGCGTCCACCGCGACCGCCGTGCTGCGGGTCTGTACGGCGAGCGCCGCCGCGGCCCGGACGGTCAGTTCCGAGGCTGCCGCGCGGGCCTGCGCCATGGCCGCGACATCGGCGGTTAGGGCGTCATCCAGCCGCTGCCGGCACGCGGCCAGCTCATCATCGAGCGGCCCGGGACCGAGCAGTCGGCCGCAGCGGCCGGCCACCCCAAGGCCAACGACCCGTCGACACGCAGCCGGTCGGGCCGCAGGCTGGCCGCCGGATCGAAAGGCACCTGGCTGACGAACCGCTCCCCGGTCACCGCGACGTCGTCGAAGCGGAGTCGGACGGTGGCGCTCGCGTTGACGGCGGAGAGCCGCTGCCGGGATGCCGTCAGCCCGGGTTGGGGCACCGCGTCCACGATCAGCGTCACCGCCGTGTCTCCAGGCCCCCTGGCTACCAGGAGCAGCAGGTCAACCAGGCCCCACCCGGTCACCCACGGAGCCTCGCCCGCGAGCCGCCAGCCGCCGTCGACGGGCTGCGCGCGCAGCAGTGGCGGCCCGGGGATCAGCCCGGCGGTGGTGATGCCGCCCGCACCTTGCCATGGCACAGTGACCCGAGCCACTGGTCGCGAAGCGCGGCAGGGGCGCCTTCGGTGGCCAGCGTCGTGACCAGACCCCAGTTCTGTATCCAGACGAACGCCGTGGCCAGACATCCGCTGGCCAGTTCTTCGGCTACCGTGCAGACGCCCCGCAGGTCCAGGCCGAAGCCGCCCGCTTCCGGGGGCACCGGCGCGCCGTAGCGGCCTGCCGCCGCGAGCGCGTTCAGGTGAGCGGCAGGCAGCGTGCTCAGGCCGTCCACCCGCATCGCCTCGGGGAATGGCGTCTCGTCAGCGAGCCTGCGGACGGTCGGCCGGACCCGCTCCACGGCGGGTGTCATACGGCCCGGGCCGCCGCGAGATCCGCGCGGACATCGCGAAAATCACCTGCGCGACGGGTCGCTGCTAACACCCCGGCCGAGAAGCTCCTATTGACCGGCCCCCGATCATCAATAATGCGACAGCCCCTATAAGGCGCAGTCGAGTCACACGATCACCGCGGATGCGGAAGTTATGGGGGTGGGGGAGTGGTTGAGGGTGCCCATCTTGGTGCCTTTCTGAAAACCGCCGAACATCACAGAAAGCACGATCAGGATCAAGATCAGCAGCACCACGAACATCAGGCAGCCGCCGGCCCTGGATCGCGGACGCCACCGCCGACGTGGGTTCCTGGGCCACTCCCGGTAATCTTCGCGCCGTCTGGATCTGGACCTCATGCCGTATGTATGCCCAGGCACGCCGCGATATGCCGGGTGATCCGAATTATCTGGCCGGTCCCGGGTAGTCCCCGGGTCGAGAATGAAGCACCGGCCTACGACATGGAACGGCGCAATGGAAAAGTTCTCTGAAACGACTCGTGAAACGCGGGAAAAGGGCCAGCCGCGTGAGCTGCGGATAACAATGCCCCGGGTGCCGGGGACGGGACGGGTGGGCGGCCTGGTGGCCGCGATCGTCGCGGTGATCGTGCTGGTCGTGGCGTTGTCCGCGGTACACCTGCTGCCGCAGCTGAGGAACCCGTTCGCGCAGACCACGACGGTGCGCAGCGAGCCGGTCATCCTGAAGTCGATCACCGAGCTCAGCCGCTACGAGGCGGCCAGCGGTTCATTCGAGGTCGTGGTCGACCTGACCAAGCGCACCTCCCTGTTGCCGTCGTTCATCGCGGGCAGCGAGACGCTGTTCATCGGGGCGGGCACCGACATCGCCTACATCGACTTCTCCCAGCTCAAAAGCCAGGCGATCAAGACGTCGGCGAACCGGACGACGGTGAGCGTGGCGCTGCCGAAGGCTCAGCTGGAACCGGCCGTGCTCAACGTGTCCCAGTCGTACGTGTACGCCGAGCAGCAGGGCCTGTTCAACCGGATCGGCGACTTCTTCTCCGGCAACCCGAACAGCCAGCAGCAGGTCTACGAGCTGGCGCAGCAGAAGATCCAGACCGCGGCCCAGCAGAGCCAGCTGCTGACCGAAGCGCAGAAAAATACTGAGGCGATGCTCGACGGCATGCTGACTTCACTTGGCTTTCAGCACGTCACCGTCACGTTCGGCAGCGCGCCCGCGAGCTAGCAGGCCAGCTCAGCTGAGAGAGACTTCGCTGAGAGAGACTCGTTTGCGTTAGAGCGCGCTCTAACTCATAGGCTCGAATCTGTGACGACCTGGAGCATCGGCGAAGCGGCAGAAAAGTGCGGGCTGTCCCCGCACACCCTGCGCTGGTACGAGCGGATCGGCCTGCTCGCGGCCATCGAGCGAGGCGGCGATGGCCGACGGCGGTTCAGCGACGCCGACCTGGACTGGCTGTCCCTGCTGACCAAGCTGCGCGCCACCGGGATGCCGGTGCGGGACATGCAACGGTACGCCGAGCTGGTCAGGTCGGGCGCCGGCCAGGCCGAGCGCATCGAGCTGCTGAAAAAGCACCGCGAGGAGGTGCGGCGGACCTTGGCCGCTCAGCGGGAGTGCCTCAAGCTGCTCGACACCAAGATCAGCTACTACGGAAGCTTCCTGTCGGCGCTGGAAACCAGCGAACCTCAAAGGAGTTAGGCAGATATATGCGCACCACCAAACTTGGCGAGCTCACCGTGTCGGCCCAGGGCCTGGGCTGCATGGGAATGAGCGAGTGGTACGGCGCCACCGACTGGGACGAATCGATCGCGACCATCCACCGCGCGCTCGACCTCGGCGTCACGTTCATCGACACCGCGGACATTTACGGGGCCGGCCACAACGAGGTCCTGGTCGGCCGCGGCGTCGCGCACCGACGCGATGAGGTGCAGCTGGCCACCAAGTTCGGCATCGACCGGTCAGCCGGCGACGCGCACCGCGTGATCCGCGGCGAGGCCGCCTACGTGAAGCGGTCCTGCGAGGCGTCGCTCACCAGGCTCGGCGTCGACACTATTGACCTGTACTACCTGCACCGCCCGCCACAGACGGCCGAGATCGAGGAGACCGTCGGCGCGATGGCCGAGCTCGTCGCCGAGGGCAAGGTCCGCTACCTGGGCCTGTCCGAGGTCAGCGGCGAACTGCTGCGTCGCGCGCACGCGGTGCACCCGATCACCGCGGTGCAGACCGAGTACTCACTGTGGACCCGCGACATCGAGAGTGATGCGATCGGCGTAATGCGCGAGCTCGGTACCGGCTTCGTTCCCTACTCGCCGCTGGGCCGTGGCTTCCTCACCGCCACCGTTGACCTGACCACGCTGGACGCCAAGGACTTTCGCGGCCGCAACCCGCGGTTTAAGGGCGACGCCGCCACGGCCAATGCCGCGATCATCGACGCGGTCCGCTCGGTGGCCGACGCGAAGGGCGTGGCGCCCGCCCAGGTCGCGCTGGCCTGGGTGTACGCCCAGGCCGACCGGCTCGGTGTCCCGCTGGCACCGATCCCAGGCACCAAGCGGATCAAGTGGCTCGAGCAGAACGTCGCCGCCCTGGACCTCACGCTCACCGCCGACGAGCTGGCCGTCCTGGACCCGCTCGGCAGCCAGGTCGTCGGCGCCCGTTACTAAGGGAGCCCCGTCGCCCCTTTCCCGCGCGTGCGGCCTGGTGCCGGCCGCGATCTCGGTGGCCGCGGTCCCAGCCGCGACGGCCCTGCCTGCCGTCGCAACACCGCCCCGTCCGCAACACCGCCCCGGCCGGGCTCTAGCCCCGGCCGGGCTCTAGCGCCACCAGGGCAGGCGCCGCTGCTCGGCCACGTGCGAGGCCGGATCGACGATCGCCTGCGCGTGCGAACTGAGATGCTGCAGGTGCTCGTGCACCCACAGCAGGTGCGGATGACGCGGAGCCGCAATCAGGCGGACCAGATTCGCCCCCGGCTCGTCACCCGTCCCGTCAGCGCCGTCAGCGCCGTCAGCGCCGTCAGACCCGCCAGCCTCGCCTATCCCGCCAGTCTCGCCGAGGACGATCGTGCTGGCGTTCTCGTCCAGGCTGACGAACGCCGGAACGGTGACCGGCAGCAGCACCTGATGAGCGACGGGCCGTCCCACCAGCGATGCGACCCGTTCGTAAAAGCCCGTCAGATGGGCCGTCTCCTCGGACAACGCGGTGCGCACATAGGCCGTCCCGTGGTGCGAGCCGTGCCGGACGGCATCCGGCGCCTCCAGGCCGGCCAGCGAATAGGCGGTAAGCCTGAGCCGCATGGTGGCCATCACCAGCATCCACAGGTCCTCTTTCGACAGCCGCTTGGCGCCCTGCTCGGCCAGGAAACCGCGCAGCGCCTCGTCCAGCCGGATCCCGGCGGTCACCGCCGCGGCGCCCGCGTCCGGCGGGGCGGGCCGCGAGCCCAGCGCCCAGTCCACCGCCTGGGTCAGGTACGCCGCACCGCGCCGGAACGCATCGGCCAGGTCGTCGCCGACGATGGAGCTGGTCCCGCGCGGCCAGAACAGCACGCCGACCACCAGGCTCACCAGGCAGCCCAGGGCCACGTCCTGGATGCGCAGCAGGCCGACCCTCCAGCCGACCGGCACCAGCAGGTTGAACAGCACCACCACGACCACGGTGAACGCCGCCTGCCCGAAGGCGAAGGGGAGTGTTCCCGGCGCGTAGGCGGCTACGGCCAGCGCGATGGGAAAGGCCGTCCACAGGGCCGGGGTGCTGGTGCCGATGCCGAGCAGCAGCAGGGCGCCGACGGCGAAGCCGATCACGGTGCCGCCGAGCGCGCGCAGCGCGGTGGACTCGGTGGAGGCCGCGTTGGTGCGCAGCACCGACAAGGTCCCGAGCACCACCCAGAACCCGTGCTGGACCCCGGACACATCGGCCACCAGGACCGCGGCGGCCAGGGCCAGGGATCCGCGCAGGCTGTTCAGGAACCAGACGGAACGGACGCTGGCGTGACTGGTCAGGATACCGATCGCGCCCGACAGGGCGGCCACCCGCCGTTCGGCCATCGTCCCCTCGGGCTGGGCTCCGTACCAGCCGCGCCGTCGCGCGGCGATCGTCTCCGGGTCCGCGTGCCTGGTGGCGATCAGGGTGTCCGCGACGAGGGCCCGGACGGCGAGCGAGATCGCCTGGGCGTCGAAGGTGTGCCTGGCGATGATCTCGACCGAGTCGTAGTCCCGGTTCGGGGGCGCCGACCGGTGGTGAGCGGCGCACGCATCGCGCTGCCGGTCCATCTCGCTCGCGTCGAGCAGGGTGCCCGGGTCATCGGTGGCCTGGCCGGCCAGCAGGTCGCCGGCCCGGCTGAGCACCGAGGCGGCCTGGGCGAGCAGGTCGCGGTCGCACAGGTCGGCCCCGTCCAGGTTCGGGTGCCCGTCGAGGGCGTCGGTGATCAACCCGGTGCACCACTCGAGCAGCTGGACCACGCTGGCCAGCCCCTGATCGGCCGTGGCCAGTCCGGTCGGCCGGTAGGGCGTGGTGGCAAACGCGTTCATGAGCTCCTGCTTGGCCGCCTGGCATTTCGCCTGATCGGCCGGTGTGGCGGTGCCCTTTACGGCCGCCTCGAGGTGAGCGGCGAGCGCGTGCGCCGAGGCGGCCGCCGCCGCCCGCAGCCGGTCGCCGGGCGAGGGCGGCGAGAACAGCAGCACGGCCGCCGTCGAGAGCACGCTGGCCAGCCACCAGCCCGCCAGCCGGTCCGGGATCACGCTGATCGTGCCGGGCGTGGCCACTGGCAGCACGTAGCCGAGCAGCGCGCCGGTCACACCGGAGGCTGCGTTGGGCCCTGCGACTCCGGCGAAAAAGATGCCGAACGTCACCGGGATCGTGACGAGGACCGCCAGCCACTTGACCGGGCTGACCGCGGTCCCGATGATCAGCCCGATGCTCCCGGTCACGGCCAGCCCGAGGTGCGCGACGAGCTTGTCCCGCTTGGTACCGCCGAACGTGGCGAAGATCAGATTGGCGAAGCCGCCGAACGCGGCGAACAGGGCCATCTGCAGGTTGCCGAAGCCCTCGTAGGTCAGCGCGAACAGCGGAGGAATCACCAGGACGACGCGCACCGTCCGCATCGCGGCGGCCCGGGACCACACGGGCATCCAGGCGGGCCTGGACCCGTGGCCGGCCTGCGGCGCGGACTGCGGCGAAGCGGCGGTCGGGTGGCGGCCCGACGGGCGGCGTAGCACACTGCTCAGGTCGGGCATTTGCCCAGTCTAAGGAACGGCACGCGCCCTGCCCCAGACACCCCGCAGCGGACGCGGCGCAACCGCGCGGCGCCTCGTGGTAATGTGGGACGCTGCCCGGCGACTAGCTGGGACAGGCCGGGGTCTGCTGCACCCTCATGCGGCGGCCTCAGCATCCCTCAGTGCCATCGAAACTCAGTGCCATCGAACGGGATCAGCTCGTGGAGCCCGCTTCGTGCTAAATCCTAAGGAGTCACGTGCCGCTCGACACCGCCGTCAAGAAGGAGATCCTGGCGGAGTATGCGACCAGTGAGGGTGACACCGGTTCGCCGGAGGTCCAGGTCGCGCTGCTGACCAGGCGTATCAACCACCTGACCGAGCACCTGAAGGTGCACAAGCACGATCACCACAGCCGCCGCGGGCTGCTGCTGCTGGTCGGCCGTCGCCGCAGGCTGCTGAAGTACCTGGCTAAGAAAGACATCAATCGATACCGCGAGGTCATCGCGCGGCTCGGCATCCGCCGCTAGCTCGCTGGACCCCCAGTACCCCGGAATAACTGAATACGAAACACTGACATCCCGTAGCCCCCGGCCCCGAACGCCCGGGCCGGTCCTCGGTAGTGGTCCCCGGGTCTGGGTACCTAGTGAAAACCCTAGGTACGCAGATAACCCGAGGACTTCGATCGAAGACCGGCCGGCTGCCCTGCTTAGGTAAGCACCGCAGGCGAGCCAGGCCACATGCGGCACGGCGGCGGGTGGGTGCGGGATCTACCGCAAGGAGGTCTCACCCGTGGAGGGTGCCCAAAGTGCCGAAGCCGTCATTGATAACGGCGAATTTGGCGTACATACAATCAGGTTCGAGACGGGCCGGCTGGCCCGCCAGGCCGCCGGTTCGGCCCTGGTAACTCTCGACGGCGAGACCGTGGTGCTCTCCGCGACCACGGCATCTAAGCAGCCGAAGGACAACCTGGACTTCTTCCCGCTCACGGTGGACGTGGAAGAGCGGATGTACGCGGTGGGCCGGATCCCCGGCTCGTTTTTCCGTCGCGAGGGCCGTCCTTCCGAGGACGCGATCCTTACCTGCCGCCTGATCGACCGGCCGCTGCGCCCGTCGTTCGTCAAGGGCCTGCGCAACGAGATCCAGATCGTCGAGACCATTCTCGCGCTCGACCCGCAGCACCTGTACGACGTGGTGGCGATCAACGCCGCGTCGATGTCCACCCAGCTGGCCGGCCTGCCGTTCTCCGGCCCCATCGGCGGGGTGCGGGTCGCGCTGATCAAGGGCCAGTGGGTGGGGTTCCCGACGCACGAGCAGCTGGGTCAGGCCACCTTCGACATGGTGGTCGCGGGTCGCCTGCTTGAGGACGGCGAAGTGGCCATCATGATGGTCGAGGCCGAGTCCACCCCGGAGACGCTCAAGCTGATCGCCGACACCGACAGCGGCGCCGTGGCGCCGACCGAGGACACGGTGGCCGAGGGCCTCGAGGCGGCCAAGCCGTTCCTCCGCGTGCTGATCGAGGCGCAGCAGCGCCTGGCCGATCAGGTAGGCGCCGTGGCATCGGCCGAGTACCCGGTGTTCATCGACTACGGCGAGGACGTGTACCAGGCGGTCGCGCGGGAAGTCTCCGGCGAGCTCGCCCACGCGCTCACGATCCCCGGCAAGCACGAGCGCGAGGCCGAGACCGACCGGGTCAAGGCGCTGGCCAAGGAGAAGCTCGCCGAGCAGTTTGAGGGTCGGGAGAAGGAGATCAGCGCCGCGTTCCGCTCGCTGACCAAGAAGCTGGTCCGGGAGCGGATCATCGCCGACGGGCTCCGTATCGACGGCCGCGGCCTGACCGACATCCGGCCGCTGTCCGCCCAGACGCACGTGCTGCCCCGGGTGCACGGGTCGGCCCTGTTCGAGCGCGGCGAGACCCAGATCCTGGGCGTGACCACGCTGAACATGCTCCGGATGGAGCAGATGATCGACACCCTCAACCCCGATCGCACCAA
Organism: uncultured Actinomycetes bacterium; assembly: GCA_963758795.1. Classification (GTDB taxonomy): domain Bacteria; phylum Actinomycetota; class Actinomycetes; order Streptosporangiales; family Streptosporangiaceae; genus Palsa-504. The sequence continues at coordinate 180,463 of CAVWXG010000009.1, read as the reverse complement.
GCGGTACATGCACAACTACAACTTCCCGCCGTACTCGACCGGTGAGACCGGCCGGGTGGGCTCGCCCAAGCGCCGTGAGATCGGCCACGGCGCGCTCGCCGAGCGGGCCCTGCTCCCGGTGCTGCCGACGCGGGAAGAGTTTCCCTACGCGATCCGGCAGGTGTCCGAGGCACTCGGCTCCAACGGGTCGACCTCGATGGGCTCGGTCTGCGCCTCGACGATGGCGCTGCTTGACGCGGGCGTGCCGCTGAAGGACATGGTGTCCGGCGTCGCCATGGGCCTGATCCACGAGGGCGGGCAGTACGTGACGCTCACCGACATCCTGGGCGCCGAGGATGCCTTCGGCGACATGGACTTCAAGGTCGCGGGCACCGAGCAGGTCATCACCGCGCTGCAGCTCGACACCAAGCTCGACGGCATTCCCGCCTCGGTGCTCGCGGCCGCGCTGAAGCAGGCCCGAGGCGCCCGGATGACCATCCTTGAGGTAATGCGCGGTGCCATCACCGAGCCGGGCGAGATGTCGGTCTTCGCCCCCCGGATCATCACCATCAAGGTGCCGGTGGACAAGATCGGCGAGGTCATCGGCCCGAAGGGCAAGATGATCAACTCGATCCAGGACGACACCGGCGCCGAGATCACGATCGAGGACGACGGCACGATCTACATCGGGGCCACCGACGGGACGTCGGCCGAGGCGGCCCGGACCATCATCAACGCGATCGCCAACCCGCACATGCCCGAGGTCGGCGAGCGGTTCCTCGGTACGGTGGTGAAGACCACCACGTTCGGCGCGTTCGTGTCGCTGCTGCCCGGTAAGGACGGCTTGCTGCACATCACCCAGATCCGCAAGCTGCACGGCGGCAGGCGGATCGAGAACATCGACGACGTGGTGCACATCGGCGACAAGATCCAGGTCGAGATCCGCGAGATCGATGACCGCGGCAAGCTGTCGCTCGTCCCCGTCGAGGTGGTGGAGCGCGAAGCGGCCGGCGAGGACCTGTCTGGCGGCGAACCCCGCGGCGAGCGTTCCGGCGGTTCCCGGGACCGCGGTCCCAGTGACCACGCGGGCGACCGGGGCGGCGATCGTGACGGACCGGACGGGCATCGCCGGACCCGGCACCGCACTCGGGGGCATCACGAGTAGATGGCCACCGAACAATCTCGGGGTGTCAGCCGTACCGTCCTTCCCGGCGGGCTGCGAGTAGTTACCGAGTTCCTGCCCGCGGTGCGCTCGGTCGCGCTCGGCATCTGGGTAGGCGTCGGGTCCCGTGACGAGGACGAGACGCACGCGGGCGCGACGCACTACCTGGAGCACCTGCTGTTCAAGGGCACCAGGAGACGGACCGCGCTGGAGCTCTCGTCGGAGATGGACGCGGTCGGCGGCGAGATGAACGCGTTCACCGCGAAGGAGTACACGTGCTACTACGCGCGGGTGCTCGATGCGGACTTGCCGCTGGCGGTTGACATCTTGTCCGACATGGTGACCAGTTCGCTGATCACGCCGAAGGACGTGGACGCCGAACGCAACGTGGTGCTCGAAGAGATCGCGATGAACGACGACGACCCCTCGGACACCGTGCACGAGGCTTTCACCGCGAAGCTGTTCGGCGACACCCCGCTCGGCCGGCCGATCCTGGGCAGCACGGACTCGATCAACAAGATCACCAGAGATCATATCTTCGAGCACTACCAGGCCCGGTACACCCCGGAGCACCTGGTCGTGGCCGCGGCGGGCAACCTGGACCACGACACGGTGACCGACCTGGTGGCCCGGGCCTTCGGCAATGCCTTGGCACCGCGAGCCGCCACGGCTGCGCCCGCCCCGCCCCGGCTGGCCGGGGACCAGCGCGGATCGCAGGCCGGCGCGGGCACTACGCTGATCTCCCGCGGCATCGAGCAAGCCAACCTTGTACTCGGCTGCGAGGCGCTGGCCAGGACCGACGACCGCAGGTTCGCGCTCGGCGTGCTGAACGCCGCGTTCGGCGGTGGCATGTCGTCCCGGCTGTTCCAGGAGGTGCGGGAAAAGCGCGGCCTGGCCTACTCGGTGTACAGCTTCGCCGGGCAGCACGCCGACACCGGCATGTGGGGCATCTACGTGGGCTGCCTGCCGTCCAAGGCCGATGAGGTGCTCGCCATCTGCGCCGAGGAGATCAGCCGGGTGGTCGAAGGCGGCCTGACCGACGCCGAGCTCGCCCGCGGCAAGGGCCAGCTGCGCGGCTCGATCGTGCTTGGCCTGGAGGACCCGTCCTCGCGGATGAGCCGCCTGGGCAAGTCCGAGCTGGTGTACCCGAGGCTCGAGCCGGTCGAGGAGGTACTCGCCTCGATCGACGCCGTCACCCACGACGACATCCGCGCGGTCGCCGCCGACATTCTCACCCGCCCCAAGGCCCTGGCCGTCGTCGGCCCCTTCGACGACGCCAGCGCGTTCGGACTCTAGGGTTCAGCAGTATCGTGTGCAGTTACCCCCCGCCATACGGGGGGTAACTGCACACGAAAAAGCGAGCTCGGCGGAGGACAGCGATGGCGAAGGTCGGGGTGCTCGGGGCGCGGGGGCGGATGGGGCGTGAGGTCGTGCGGGTGGTCGGGGAGGCCGCGGACCTAGACGTTGCCGCCGAGGTCGACCAGGGTGACGACCTAGACGCGCTGACCGGGGGCGACGTGGTCGTCGACTTCACCCATCCCGGCGTGGTCATGGAGAACCTGCGCTGGTGCATAGAGCACGACCTGGACGTGGTGGTCGGGACCTCGGGGTTCGCCGAGGACCGGCTGGACGAGGTCCGGGGGTGGCTGGCCGATCACCCGGACGTGCGCGTGCTCGTCGTGCCGAACTTCTCCATTGGTGCCATCTTGATGATGCGCTTCGCCGAGCAGGCCGCACGGTTCTTCGAATCCGCTGAGGTCATCGAATTGCACCACGCCGGCAAAGCGGACGCCCCGTCGGGAACGGCGCTGCGAACCGCGTCCTTGATCGGCGCGGCCCGGACGGCGGCCGGCCTGGGCGCGCCGCCGGACGCCACCGTGTCGTCCCGGCCCGGTGCGCGCGGTGCCACCGTCGATGACGTGCATGTGCACTCGGTACGGGTCGCGGGGCTCGTGGCGCACCAGGAAGTGCTGTTCGGCGGGAACGGGGAAACGCTGACGATCAGGCACGACTCGCTGGACCGGGTGTCGTTCATGCCGGGCGTGCTGCTCGCCATCCGGCGGATCGGCTTCCTGCCGCCCGGCCTCACCGTGGGCCTGGAAGTGCTGCTGTTCTAGCCCGGAGGGTACCGTCGGAGGTATGTGCCGGAGCATTAAGACCCTTCGCCCGCCCTACGCCGAGCGGGTTACCGATGACGATATCCGCGCCGCCGCGCTGCAGTATGTCCGCAAGATCAGCGGCTTCCGCGCGCCTGCCGGGCATAACGCCGAGGCGTTCGGCCTCGCGGTTGACGCGGTTGCCGCCGCCACCGCGACGCTGCTCGACCACCTCGAGGTCAGGACGCCTCAGCGCCAGTAAGCGCAGTCCCGGGGACTGTCCCGGGGCCTGCGGGAGGTAGGCGGCTCCGTGGGCCGCGCGACTGCGCAGCGCCGCGGTTACCCGCGCGGCGATGACCGGCGGCAGGTAACTGGCCAGGTCCCCGGGCTCGACGAAGCGGTACTCGTCGAGTTCTTCGTGCTGCAACTCGATGGGCACGTCGTCGTCGAGTTCGCCGCCGTCGAAGATGAAGTGCACGATCGGCCGGGGCCGGACCCGGTCCGGCGGAACCCAGTCGATGGTGAGCAGCGGTCCCGGGGTGATCTGCAGGCCGAGTTCCTCCGCGACTTCGCGGCGGCAGCCGGCCTGCGGTGGCTCGCCGTGCTCGAGCAGTCCGCCCGGCAGCGACCAGTGATCCCGGTAGTTCGGCTTGACCAGCAGGATTCGCCCGGCCGGGTTGGTGAACAGCGCGGCCGCGGCGCCGAACATCGTGGCCAGCGTGGCGTACCAGGCGACCTCTTCGGCGCGCGAGTAGCGGATCCGGGCCGGGGCGCTGCGAGTCACCGGTTCGGAAGCCAGGCTGGCGGGGTCGGGGCTGTCGGGCACGGACATGACCTTATACGGGGCCGGCGCGACTACGGGCCGGCGCGACATACGGGCCGGCGCGACGCGGCGTGACGGTGCCGGTAGCCTTGGCGTATGCACACACCGGGTGACGACGCTTCTGCGGTTGATACTGACGAAAGCCGGGTGGAGGTGTATGTCACCACCGACACCTCGGCCGCGCCGCATAAGGCCGATGAGGCCAAGCTCTATGTCATGTACGACGCGGCCAATCCCGACGGTGACAAGCTCTACTTCACCGAGGCGGAGTGGGAGGCGTTCGTCCTCGGGGTCAAGGACGGCGAGTTCGACCTCGACGAGTCGGGCAACCTACCGTAACTCCTTGGCCGGCTTGTTCGGGCCGCCCGGGTTGACCTGCTGCAGCGGGATGAACACCGTGGACTTCGGTAGTCCAAGGACCGCGGCCATATCGGTTTCCAGGTCCGGCGCGACGCTGGCTGCCGAGCCTGTCACCAGCGAGTACTTGCTCTGGCCGGCCGCGTTGACGCGCACGTTCTGACACCCGCTGGCGCCGTAGGTAAACGTGGCGAGTTCCCGGTTGCCGTCGTAGAACGTGCCCGTGTACGCAAGCCCGAAAGCGGCCGGGCAGTGGATCGGTCCCTTCACCGTGTACGGGTGAGCGACGACCTGGCAGAGGTCGCTGAAGAGGGCGCGCACCAGCGCGGTCTTGCGCTGCGTCGTGGCGACCGCGCCCGGCCGGGTCGGCTCGACGGAGTTCAGGGCCCGGTGGATGGTGACCGTCGTCGCCTGGTCGACGCTGGCGCAGCCGACCGCGGGGGCTGCCTGCGCGGCCTGGACCGGGGCAGGAGTCGTCGCGACCGTGGAACCGCACCCGGCTATCCCCGCGCACAGCAGGCCTGCTACCACCACTCCGCGAACTTGGCGTGAGGACATCATGTCGCTTTGACGCACCCCGCGCGTCATCCGTTCCATCGCGTCTCCGCCGTGTCTTAAGAACGCGCCGGCCGCCATGGCGGTACCGACCGCGATAAGCATCGCGGACGCTATCAGTTCACTCCGGTCCCCGATCGCGATTCCGACCCGCGCGCCCAGTTCCAGGCCGGCCAGGGACATGGCTACGCTGACCACGCCGAACACCACCACGGCGAGCGGCAGGCCCGTGTGGTACTCGCCCAGGACGAAGCCGGCCGCGAGGTTGTCGCTGCTCAACGCCAGCCCGGCGATCAGGACGCGGCCCGTCCGCCACGACGGCTTCGGGCGGCTGGAGGCGCCGGCGTCACGGCTGCGCCAGGTTTGCGCCAGGCCGACCACGCCGACCGCGATCAGCACCCCGGCGCCCAGCCATCGTGCGGCCTGGCCGAGGTCGGCCGCCATGGCACGGCCCAGGACGAGTCCGGCTACCGGCATGCTCGCCTCGAACAAGCCGAACACCACCGCAAGCCGGATCCTGATGCTGCGGTTGACCCCGCCGACCCCTATCCCGATCGAGGCCGCGAAGTTGGACAGGCCGACCGCGGCGGCGAGCAGCAGCAAGGCGAGCATGGCACCAACGCTACCCAGCTCGCGGCATTACCACAGGGTCGTTGGACCTGCGCCCTCGAGACGAAGCAGCAGTTCCTTGCGTTTGAGGCCGCCGCCGTACCCGGTCAGGCTGCCATCGCTGCCGATCACCCGGTGACAGGGCACGATGACCGAGATCGGGTTAGCGCCGTTGGCCAGGCCTACCGCTCGCGACGCGACGAGCCTCTTGCCGAGCGCGCGGGCGATATCGCCGTAGCTGACGGTGCTGCCGTACGGGATCTTGGTCAGTTCTGTCCACACGGCGAGCTGGAACACCGAGCCGGTCGGCGCCAGCGGCAGCGTGAACTCCTTGAGGTCACCGCCGAAGTACGCCTCGAGCTGCGCCGCGGCCTCGGCGAAGGCGGACGGGCTCGGCACGAACCCGGTCTGGTGCCGGCCCGCGTACCTGTCGGCGTCAATCATGTAGAGCCCGGTCAGGGCGTGGCCGTCGCCGGTCAGCAGCAGCCTGCCGATGGGGGTGTTGACGATATGGGAAAGCGCCGGCGCGGTCGGGTCCGGCGCGACGAACGGGTTGGTCATGGCTGACCCTTCTCTGGGAGGTCGGTAACAACGGCAGGTTCAAGGCTGGCCCATAGGTGATGCACGGCGTAGGAGCGCCACGGCCGCCAGCCCTCGGCCAGCGCCGCCGCCCCCCTGGCCCCCCTGAACCCCCTAGACCCCCCAGAGACGGGGACCGCGCCGAGGCGCCGGAGCGCGGCGAGCACCCCCACGTCGCCAGGCAGGAACGCGTCGGGATCGGACAGGGCCCGCATCCGGATGTAAGAAGCGGTCCACGGCCCGATGCCGGGCTGCGCGAGCAGCACCGACTCGGCCCGGTCTCGTTCGGCCCCAGGGTCCAGCGAAAGCTCGCCGGACGCGAGCGCGGTGGCGAGCCCGGTCAGCGCACGGCCGCGCGCCCGCGGCATCGGCAGCGCGGCTGGGTCGGCCGCGGCGAGCGTCTCCGCGCTAGGGAAGCAGTGGGTCAGCGGGCCGTCCGGGCGGGAAAGCGGCTTGCCGTAGGCCGCCACCAGCCGGGCCCCCAGCCGCCGGGCCGCGGCCACCGATACCTGCTGCCCGAGCACCGCCCGCAGCGCGAGCTCGTTGCCGTCTACCTGGCCGGGCGAACGCCGCCCCGGGTTGGCCCGGGCCAGCGGCCCGAGCACCGGATCGGCGGCCAGGTTGCCGGTCACCGCCTCGGGATCCGCGTCCAGGTCGAGCAGGCGGCGGCAGCGCTGGACCGCGGCGGTCAGGTCGCGCAGATCCTCGAGCTGGAGCTCGCAGTCGAGGTAGCCCGGATCACGTGGTCGCAGGAAGGGACCGAGCGAGGCGATACCCGTGCCGTTCGGGAGTTGGATGGTCCGAAGGTAACGGCCTCCTTCCGCCGATTCCACCCCCGGAATGGCCCGGGCGGCGAGAAACCCGAACATCCGGTCCAGATCGATCGGAGCCCGGTACGCCAGCCGCAGCACTAGGGCGGGCCGGGGGGATCGGTCCCTCCGGAAGCGGAGGGTGCCAGGGGGCTTTTGGGTTCGTCCCCCCGGGCCAGCACCCCGCAGCTGCGTCGGTGTCATCGCGAAGACCTCGTGCATGGTCGCGTTGAATTGCCTGATGCTGGCGAAGCCGGCCGCGAAGGCGATCTCCGACAGCGGCAGCGCGGTCGTCTCGGTGAGAATGCGGGCCGTCTGGGCCCGCTGCGCCCGGGCGATGGCGAGCGGGCTGGCGCCGAGTTCGGCGGTGACCAGGCGGCGCACCTGCCGCTGCTCGTAGCCGAGGCGATCGGCCAGCCCCTCGACGCCATGCCGGTCGACGACGCCGTCGGCGATGAGCCGCATGGCGCGCCCCACCATGTCGGCCCGGATGTTCCATTCCGGCGAGCCGGGGGAGGCGTCTGGGCGGCACCGCTTGCAGGCACGGAAACCGCTGTCCTGGGCCGCGGCGGCGCTGCGGTAGAACCGCATGTTCTGCCGTTTCGGCGTGATCGCCGGGCAGGACGGGCGGCAGTAGACGCCGGTCGAGGTCACGGCGATGAAAAACACGCCGTCGAAGCGGTGATCCTTGCTGACCGCCGCCTGATAGCGCTGTTCGTCGTCGAGGGCCGCTACCCCGGCTACGTTCTTCGTCACGTCTTCTACGATGCCAGCTCGCGCCGGCTGACACTGGCGGAAATCGGACAGGCACCCCCGGCGGACACGTCGTTATGTAACCGGTAGGCTCCTGCGCATAAGAGTGCGGACGGGGCGGATTAGGAGTGATCATGCAAGCCGAAATCAAGGGCACCACCATGCCGGTGCTCGAGGTTACCCTGCAGCAGGGCGAGCAGGTCATCTCCACCCACGGTGAGCTCTCCTGGATGACCCCGAACGTCCAGATGTCTCAGCACATGGGTACCGGCGGGGGCGGCGGACGGGGGCAGGGCGGCGGCTTGATGCAGGGCCTGAAGCGCGTCATGGGCGGCGGCGGCCTGTTCCTGACCCACTACGAGGCCACCCAGGGCGCCGGCATGATCACGTTCGCGGCGAAGCTGCCCGGCCATATCGTGCCCACCGACATCGCGGGTGGCCAGGCCTTCTTCGTGCACCGCCACGGCTGGCTGTGCGGCACGCCCGGGATCACGCCGAGCATCGGCCTGCAGCAGACCTTCCGCGGCGGCATGTGGGGCGGGGAAGGGTTCATCCTGCAGAAACTCGAGGGCCAGGGACGCGCCTGGATCGAACTCTCCGGCGAGCTCGTGCACTACACCCTGGCCCCGGGCCAGACGCTGATGGTGCACCCGGGGCACGTGGGCATGTTCGAGGGCACCGTGCAGTTCAACATCACCCGGGTGCCGGGCATCGCCAACATGGCCTTCGGCGCCGACGGCTTCTTCCTGGTCGCGCTGACCGGCCCGGGCCAGCTCTGGCTGCAGTCGATGCCGCTGCCGGTGCTGGCACACGGACTCGAGCCGTACCTGGCCCGCCAAAATGATCCTCAGCCGGCCGAGTCCGGCGCGATCGGTGGCATTATCGGCAACATCATGCGCGGCCAGTAACCCCCCCTCAGCCAAATTTTTCGAAAACGGTCCCGCTTCGTGCTCGGTGGCCCCCCGGGTACCTAAGACGGTACCCGGGGGGCCACCGACTCCGCTTGTTCAGGTACGGCGGGGGGCGGTGGGAGGGTAACGGCGCACGATAAACCCTCTGCGTTCACACGGGTGTCTGGCACCCCAGGCTCCTCTTTAAGGTCAGCGTGGCGACTGTTCGCTGAACCTTACCCAGAGGATAGCTAACTATTACCATGTTACCCGTTGCATCTGGTACAGTACGTATAGTTACATTACAAATGGTAGCGAAATAACTTCGTACCGTGTTCCAAAGGTTCTTTAGGGGCGCTGTCTGCGAGCGGGTCGTTTCCGTTGACCAGGCTTCGCCGTAGGTCAGATTCGTATTCGAGGTGTCCGTCGTGGCCAGCAGTTACCCAGAAGAAGGCCGATCAGCAAGTGATGACGGGGAGAGCCGCCCTAAGCTCCCGTTCCGGGCGGGCGGTTCGGATCATCCGGCGTACACCGAGGCGCGCGCCGAACTGCGCGATCGCGAGACCTACTACGCAGAGCTACGCTTCGCCGTTCACTGCCAGAGCCGGTCTGCGGATGCGATCCCCGCTCCGCGAACCGACCCGGGGGCGGACACCTGGACTCGCGCTGACCGCGGGAACACCCGGTCCGGTGAGTCAGCCGACCCCACCAGCGGGGTTACGGGCGAGAGCTGGGACGAGATGGTCGCGCGCTTCGGCGACACCTGGACCTAGATCCGCCAGAAGTCAAAGCGGTCGCGTCCGGCCCGGAAACCTGCCCCCTCGACCACGTCGACCGCCAGCTTGAACTTATCGCCGACCCGCCAGGGTTGATGCGCGTCGCTGCCGAACGACACCGCCCTTCCGCCCGCCTCGCGCCACCAGCGCACCAACTCGGCCGACACCATCGGGCTCTTCGTGTTCACCTCCAGCACCCGGTCGCTGGCGGCCAGGGCACCGAGGACGGCCCGGTATTCGGTTTCGAAGGTCCGCTCGTCATAGGGCCCAGCCGTCCACGGCCACATCCGCCGGGGAAAGTCCAGGTGCGCCAAGACCTGAAACAGGTCGCTGCCCTCGACCAGCCGGAGCAACTCGCCGAGATACCGGCGCATCACCTCGTCGGCGGGCACCTGCCGGAACAGCTCGTCGGCGGCCGTCAGCCGTCCGTCGGAAGGGATCGCGTGCAGCGAGCCGAGGATCCGCTCGAAGCCGGACCTGGCGACCAGCCCCCCCGCGCTTGCAGCCCACAGGTGCGCCTCGCCGATCTCGACCCCAGAGAGTATCCGCAGGTCCGGATAGCGCTGGCGGCAGTCGTCGACGGCCGCCAGGTACCCAGTGACATCGAGCAGGTGCATCCGGTCGTAACGGTGCGGATCGAGATTGGATCCGCCTATAAGGTCGCCGACGGTCCAGTCGGTGAAGTCCAGGTGGTCGGTGAAGGCCACGGCGGGCAGGCCGGCCGCCAGGGCCTGCTCACAGCTGCGCGCCATGGACGCGTCGCCGGGAGCGTCCCAGGACCATTCGGTATGAACATGGTTATCGGGCGGCAGCACGCTGCCCATTGTGCCATGCGCCCAGGTCCGCACGCCGGGCGCGGGCACCGGTTACCGGCCGGGCTGGCGTGGCTTCGCGGAGGTGATGACGTATACCTCGCCCGGATCGGGATCCGGGGTCCGCGCACTGGCCGGCCCGAGCGCCGGGGGTTCCAGCGCGGTCGCTGACTCCGCGGGTTCTGGTGGCTCGGCCTGCTCGCCGCCGTCACTTCTGCGTTTCTTCGCCGCTTCTGTGATCTTCGCGGCCAGCTTCTGCCAGCGATCTTCCCACTCGGCGACGTTCCCGCCGCAGGCCCGCACGTAAGCGACGGCAGCGGGGAGGGTGGGCAGCCGGAGGCCGCCTGCCGCCGCCGCCAGTGTCTTCATGCTGAAGTGTGAGGTTTCGGCCATCTCGGGGTAGTCGAGCTCGGCCTTGGCCCGCAGCGTGCGCAGGTCCCTGGCGAAATCCTCGAGCCCGTCGGGCGCGATGCTCGCCACCGGCAGCGCCGAGGAGTCCGCCCGCTCGTCGGGAACCGCCGTCTCCCGCTGCCTGATCACGGGCCCGCCCGGTTCCGGTGGCGGCTGCGAGGTGTGGCCTCCCTGCGGTCCCGGGGTTCCAAGCCCTCCGGGCGTTCCGAGTCCCCCTGGGGCTCCGCGCGGTCCGGGTGCTCCGAGTCCTCCCGGGGCTCCGCGCGGTCCAGGTCCTCCCGGGGCTCCGCGCGGTCCGGGTGCTGCGTGCGGTCCGGGTGTTCCAGGTCCTCCCGGGGCTCCGCGCGGTCCAGGTCCTCCCGGGGCTCCGCGCGGTCCGGGTGCTCCGCGCGGTCCGTGCGGTCCGGGTGGTGCTCCGCGCGGTCCGTGCGGTCCGGGGGCTCCCTGCGGTCCGGGGGCTCCCTGCGGTCCGGGGGCTCCCTGCGGTCCGGGGGCTCCCTGCGGCCCCTGGGTCCCGTATAGTCCCGGCGCCCCACTCGGTCCTATGCGCTCGCGGCCGTCAGGGGTATCGAAGCGGCGCCCCGGCGCGCCCGGGTGCTCGCGTGGCGGCGGGAACCCGGTGGCCCCAGAAAACCCTGCGGATCCCGGCGCAGCCGCAGATCTCTGCAGACCTTCCTGAGCCCGGCCAGAACCGGCACCGACAGGAACTGGTCCGGCTGACCCCGAGCCGCCCGCCGCGGGCGCACCGGATGGGGTAGCGGGAGCCGAGGGCGACCGCCCCCGGCTGCCGCCGAGCGGGTCCTGGTCTGGGGGGACGGGATGTGGTGGTGCCGGGGTCTGGCTGGGCCGGCCCGTTGCTCCGCTTGACGGGCCCGATGGCCCCGGCCGGTAAGGGCGGTGGGGGCCAGCCGGGACCCGGCGGCCGTTCGGCAGCGGGGACTGCCATCCCGGCGCGGAATCGCCATTCGGCATATCCCCATTCGGGGTGCCGTAGGCCAGGCTTGGACTGAGGTTCGGGGTGAATTGGCCCGGCGGGCGCGCAGTCGGGTTCCCGGGCTCACGGGCCCGCTCCTGGTGAGGTTGATGGGACGGCATCTCACCGGGGTGGTGCAGCAACTGACCGTAGTCGTCGTCCTCGACCGCTACGGGTTCGCCTGCTCCTGCCGTTTCGTCCTCTTCCTCGTAGGAATGCAAGGACGGCTGATAGCCGTCATCGAGTTCGTAGGCATGGCGCCTTGGCAGGCCGTACGCGTCACGGCCGAGGCCGGTGTCGCCACGTTCCACCAGATACCTCCTGGACCCTAAGTGCCCAGCCGTGCCGCGGGACGGTTGCCCTTGTCTCATGAGTGTAGGTCGGTGGAAATCCTCCGTAGGGCCGAGACGGCAAATTGTCGCTAATTGCACGCAATCGGGGGGTATTGGACGGATAACTCCGCGTATTAGCGCCACCGCCGACTCGCCGTTGGAGCCATGGTGCGGATGCTCCACAGCCCGGCTACAGTCACACTAGAAAGTAATCCGCGGAGCGGTCATGATGTCTTGGATCGTATGGCTGATCGTGGCAGGTGTGCTCGGTGTTGCCGAACTCCTCACCACGACGCTGGCCTTTGGCCTCATCGCGGTCGCGGCACTGGTCGCGGCCGTGGTCGGGGCGTTCCATCTTGATCTGCCGCTGCAACTCGCCGCGTTCGCCGTCGCGGCCGGCGCCGGACTCGGCTTCGTCCGGCCGATCGCGCTCCGGCATATCAAGCAGCCGCCGCTGCTGCGTACCGGAACCGCTGCGCTCGTCGGACGTACCGCGATCGTCCTCGAAGAAGTCACCGAGCACACCGGCCGGATCCGAATCGGCGGCGAGGAATGGTCCTCGCGGCCATACGACGAATCGCTGGTGATCCCGGTCGGCGCCAAGGTCGACGTCATGCAGATCGCAGGCGCTACCGCACTCGTTTACCCTCGGGAGTAGCCATGTTGGTGGCGGAGCTCGTCATCGCGGCCCTGGTCGCGTTTCTAGTTATCATCACAGTGATGCGTTCGGTACGGATCGTGCCGCAGGCACGCGCGCGCAATGTCGAGCGGCTCGGCCGCTACCGTAAGACGCTGGAACCGGGGATGAATTTCGTTATTCCCATGATCGACCGGGTAAAGCCGATGATCGACCTGCGCGAGCAGGTGGTCTCGTTCGTGGGCGCGCCAGTGATTACCGAAGACAATCTGGTCGTGCTCATCGATACCGTGCTGTTCTTCCAGGTCACCGACCCGCGGGCGGCGGACTACGAGATCGTCAACTACATCCAGGCGATCGAGCAGATCACCGCGACCATGCTGCGCAGCGTGATCGGGTCAATGGACCTGGAGCAGACGCTGACGTCGCGGGACAAGATCAACGCCCTGCTGCGCGGCGTGCTCGATGACGCGTCGGGGAAGTGGGGCATCCGGGTCACCCGGGTGGAGCTCAAGGCCATCGATCCGCCGAAGTCGGTCAAGGACGCGATGGAGAAGCAGATGCGTGCCGAGCGGGAGAAGCGGGCCGCGGTCCTGACAGCCGAGGGTGTCAGGCAATCCAAAATTCTTACCGCGGAAGGCGAGAAGCAAAGCGCCATCCTGACGGCAGAGGGTGTCAGGCAGGCCAAGATCCTTACCGCGGAAGGCGAGGCGCAGGCCATCGGCGTGGTCTTCCAGGCCGTGCACGACAACGACCCGGACCCCAAGCTGCTGGCCTACCAGTACCTGCAGACGCTGCCGCAACTCGCACAGGGCGCGGGCAATACGTTCTGGGTCATCCCGAGCGAGGTAACCTCGGCGCTCAGGTCGGTCGCAAGTGCATTCGGCGGAGGCGCGGAAACCGCTCCCGTCCTGGCTGCCGAGCCGGGCTCCGGAGGTCGAGCCCGCCGCGAGCCCTCCGCGCAGACCGCAGGCCGTACTCCCGAGATAGACCCGGCCCTGGTCGCCAGTACCACGCCGGAGATCCCCGACATGGCCGATACGGTGAGCGCCGTGCTCGCCGCCGCGATTCCCGGGGCGAACTTCGTCGATCCGCTGAGTCCAGCTGATCTCGCGGGCGCCGAAACGGATGTGCCGGCCGTCACCCCGGAAGCTGACCCTGCGGTCAACGGCACCGAAGCCGGAGCTTAGAGCGAGACCGCGTTACTTGAGCAGCAGCACGAGAGCGCTGCCGATGAGCGCGGCGATGACCAGGATCACCAGCAACCTCACCACGGGCGAGAACCGGTCCTTCTGATGGTCAGCACCTTTAGTAGCGGTGGTCTTCCCCGCCCCAGACCTCGCCGATGAGGCCGCCGTGGTCTCGGTCGGCGTGGTCTCGGTCGGCGTGGTCTCGGTCGGCGTGGTCTCGGTCGGCGTGGTCTCGGTCGGCGTCGACCAGGTGGGCTGCGTCAAGTCCTGCTCTTCGACCCGGCGCGAGGCAGTGGCGGGCAGACGCAGGTCGGCTGACGCCGCGATTTTCTGAGTCGTCCAGATATCTGTCTGTTCTGGCGGCTGCAGCACGCGGTCGTGGTGCCATGGTGTCCATTCACCCGCGGTCGGCTCGGCTGGCGCGACATCGACGGTATCGACCTGCCCGGTGTCGGCCTGCCCCTTGTCAGCGGGCCGTGAGGCCGATCCGTTGTCCGGCAACCACTGGAACTGATCGGTATGCTCCGCGCTCTTTGCGCGGTCCGGCCTGTCTGCGGCGTCGGCTGGCTTGGCGCTCCAGCTGTCTGCGGCGTCGGCTGGCTTGGCGCTCCAGCTGTCCGCGGCGTCGGCTGGCTTGGCGCTCCAGCTGTCCGCGGCGTCGGCTGGCTTGGCACTCCAGCTGTCCACGGCGTGAATACCGTTGGCCGTCTTGATGGTCTGGTCCGCGCGCGTGTCCCAGCCCGAGCGGTTGGTTCTCCGGGTGTCCTGATCCGAACTTTCGTGGCCGGCCCGCAGCGCCGCCCTGATCCGCTCTGGGTCGTACACGTCAGGTGGTGCGATGCCAACCCCTGCGCGGGCCCCGGCTACGGCGGCCGGACTGGCCCCAGCGGGCCTGACCGGAAGGCCGGGATCCTCGGGTACCTCGGAGGCGAGGCGGCGCCAGCGTTCTTCCCATTCGGTGACGTCCCCTTCGCATGCGCGGACGTATGCGGTGAGGATTGGCAGCCCGGGCAGCACGGGCCCGTTCTCGGCTTCCTTCAGGATGTCGCTCGGGAAATGCGCCCGGGCCGCGAGCTCGTCGTACCCGATCGCGGCGGCGTCGCGCAGCGAGCGCAGGTCGGCCATGAAACGTGCCTGATCGTCGCCTGGTCCGGCCGACCACATTCCCCGGATTTGCAACTGGGCACCCTTCCCGATGGATGGTATGGGCTTAGGCACACCCCGCGCCCGCGCCTCATCACCTGGGATTACGGGGCAGAGTATCGCGCCGGGAACCGCGCTGCCGCTGATACCGCGCATTTCATGTCAAGTGTCTCTCGCCGAGCCCGGAACCGGTCAGAATTGGAGCATACGGGCCTGGTCCTGCGGCATCTACCTCGTTAGAGCAGCGCGAGACCTGACTTCGAATCTAGCGCGGTCGAAGGTACCAGGGGGCGAGGACTGGCAATGCGGAGCCACGATTTCGGCGGCTGGGCCGACACCACGCTAGGCCGGGGAGCGGCCTCAGAGGCGGATGGCCAGGCCGATGGTGAACGCGATCCCGAATGCCAGCTGCAACCGTCCGGTCTGGCCGAGCGTCTTGATCAGCGCCGGGCCGGTGGCGCCCGCGCGCACCGAGGAAATGGGCATCCGCGCCAGCGGCAGCGCGAGGAGAGTGATCAGCGTCAGCGGCCGGAAAAAGCCGAGCAGCGCAGCAAAGCAAAACGGCAGTATCAACGTCAGCACATACACGGTACGGCTGCGCGCGTCGCCGAGCAGCACCGCGAGCGTGCGCTTGCCTGCCACCGTGTCGGTGCGGATGTCGCGCAGGTTGTTGACCATCAGCAGCGCGCAGGCCAGCAGCCCGGCCGGCACCGAGGCGGCCAGCGCCAGCCAGCAGAACGCCGACATCTGCACGTACGCGGTGCCCGTGACCGCGACCACGCCGAAGCACGCGAACACGAAGACCTCGCCGAGCCCGCTGTACCCGTAGGGCTTGGGGCCGCCGGTATAGAACCAGGCCGCGGCGATGCACACGGCACCCACGGCCAGCAGCCACCAGGAGGTGACGGCGGCCAGCGCCAGCCCGGCCGCCCCGGCCATCGTGAAGGCGCACAGCGCGGCGGTCAGCACCTGCCGCGGCGGCGCCAACCCGGCGGCGACGAGCCGGACCGGTCCGACCCGCCGCTCATCGGAGCCGCGCACGCCGTCGCTGTAGTCGTTGGCGAAGTTGACGCCCACCTGCAGCGCCAGCGCGACGACGAGGGCGAGTGCCGCCCGCCACCAGACGAACTCGCGGAATCCGGCGGCGACTCCCGAGCCGATGAGCACCGGGACGACAGCCGCAGGGAGCGTCCTTGGCCGCGTTCCTGACAGCCATTCGCGAGCATCAGCCATCCCCAGATCCTAGGCGCACTCAAGCGCCCTCAAGCGCACCAAGCCCGCTGACCCGCACTTCAAAGCCGGGCCGGTTACTCGCTGATCGTCGTGTGCAGCCGAAGCACCGGCACGCTCGCGCCCACGTCGAGCTCGCCCCGGGCGCCGTCGGCGGCCCAGCCAGAAGAGGAAAGGAAGCCGCGCAGCGCGCTGTCGGCTTCCAGCGCCCACACCGACACGGTGTGGAAACCGTCTCCGGCGAGCGTGTCCGCCACCGCGTGCAGGAGCCTGCTTCCGTGCCCGAGCCCGGTCCGTTCCGGTTCGACGCGCAGTTCGTAGACCTCGCCGTCGGTGCCGGGCCAGCGGTCCGGGTCCGTGGCCGGCCCGGCGGAGACGAACCCGACCACGGTCCGGGACGGCGGTTCGGAGACCGCCGCCAGCACGTGGTGCCTGCTCGTCGGCGGGTTCGTGATCGCTTCGGCCCACCGGTCCCGCCACCTGCTCACCGCCTCGTCGCTGGTCAGCTCCGCGAGCAGGGTGTCAGGCACGATCCCGGCGAAAACGCGGCGCCAGCTCGCGACCTGGACTCGGGCCAGGGTCTCGGCGTCTCCTGCCCGCGCCGGGCGGACGAAACCCGCGGACCCTGGCGAAGCGTGGCTCAGCGCGGGGCTCACTTGCCGGAGTCGGCGATCAGGCTGATGTCGCGGGCCGCGCCGGTCGAGGCCGATGTGGCCATCGCGGCGTAGACCTGCAGGGCCACGCTGACCGACCGCTCCCTGGCCGCGGGCCGGTACGACCCGAGCCCGGCCAGCAGGCGATCCCGGCGAGCAGCGAGGTCGGCGTCGGTCACCTCGAGCCGCAGTTCGCGGCGCGGGATGTCGATCACGACCGTGTCGCCGGTCTGCGCCAGGGCGATCACGCCGCCCGCCGCCGCTTCCGGCGCGACGTGACAGATCGACAGGCCGGACGTCCCGCCGGAGAACCGCCCGTCGGTGATCAGCGCGCAGTCCCGGCCCAGGCCCTTGCCCGCCAGGAAGCTGGTCGGGTACAGCATCTCCTGCATACCGGGCCCTCCCCGCGGGCCCTCGTAGCGGATGATGACCACGTCGCCCGCTTTCACCGCGCCGCCCAGGATGCCCGCGACCGCGTCCTCCTGGCTCTCGAACACCACCGCGGGCCCGAAAAACCGCCACAGCTCTTCCGGCACCCCGGCGGTCTTGACGATGGCGCCGTCGGGTCCGAGGTTGCCGTACAGCACGGCCAGCCCGCCGTCGGTCGTGTAAGCGTGAGCCGCGTCCCTGATGCAGCCGCCGGCCCGGTCGGTGTCCAGGGTGTCCCAGCGCGCCGACTGCGAGAACGGGCGGGTGGTGCGGACCCCGCCGGGAGCGCCGTGGTACAGCTCGACCGCCTCGTCGCTGACCGACGCAGACCCCAGGTCCCAGGCGTCAAGGAACTCCCGCAAAGAAGAACCGTGCACCGTGCGCACCTCGCGGTTGAGCAGCCCGGCCCGGTCGAGCTCGCCGAGGATCGACGGGATGCCGCCGGCCCGGTGCACGTCCTCCAGGTGATACGCGCTGCTGGGCGCGACCTTGCACAAGCACGGCACCCGGCGGGAGAGCTCGTCGATCTCCTTGAGCCCGAAGTCGACGCTGCCCTCGTGGGCGGCGGCGAGCAGGTGCAGGATCGTGTTCGTCGACCCGCCCATGGCCACGTCGAGCGTCATCGCGTTCTCGAACGCGTCGCGGCTGGCGATCGACCGGGGCAGCACGGACTCGTCGCCGTTCGCGTAGTACTGACGGGTGATCTCCACGATCGCCCGGCCTGCCCGCTCGGACAGGCCGCGCCGGGCCGAGTGCGTGGCCAGCGTGCTCCCGTTGCCCGGCAGGGCCAGCCCGATCGCCTCGGTCAGGCAGTTCATCGAGTTGGCGGTGAACATGCCCGAGCAGGAGCCGCACGTCGGGCAGGCAGCTTCCTCCATGGCGAGCAGCGCCTCGTCGGACACCGAAGGGTCCGCGGAGGCGACCATCGAGTCGATCAGGTCCAGCTTGCGTCCAGACCCG
The DNA here is from genome assembly GCA_963758795.1 of uncultured Actinomycetes bacterium. Classification (GTDB taxonomy): domain Bacteria; phylum Actinomycetota; class Actinomycetes; order Streptosporangiales; family Streptosporangiaceae; genus Palsa-504. The sequence goes on along the minus strand of CAVWXG010000009.1, from coordinate 162,305 downwards.
GCTGCCAGCCCGGCGCCTGTGCCTACTCCGACAGCGCCGGCTTCCATCGGGCCGCCGGAGACGAACACGGTCGGGATGTTCAGCCGCATGGCGGCGATCAGCATGCCCGGCGTGATCTTGTCGCAGTTCGAAATGCAGATCATGGCGTCGGCGCAGTGCGCGTTCACCATGTACTCGACGGAGTTGGCGATCAGTTCCCGGCTCGGCAGCGAGTACAGCATGCCGCCGTGCCCCATGGCGATGCCGTCGTCCACCGCGATCGTGTTGAACTCGCGCGGGATCGCGCCGGCCGCGCGGATGGCGTCGGCCACTACCTGGCCGACCTCGCGCAGGTGCACGTGCCCGGGGACGAACTCGGTGAAGCTGTTGGACACCGCGATGATCGGCTTGCCGATGTCTTCCCTGGCTACCCCGGTGGCCCGCAGCAGGGCGCGCGCGCCCGCCATGTTCCTGCCGTGCGTCACCGTCCGGGACCGAAGCGGCGGCATACCGAACTCCCCTCGCTTGTTTAGAGGACCACCAGCCTACCGGGCAGCGGCCCAGGTCAGCCCGGAAAGTCAGCTTGCGGGGGCGCGGGCGGTCAGGTGCGGGAAGGCCTGGTGCGCGGCCTGGTATATCCGGTCGATTTCGGCCTCGCTCAGCGGGAGCTGGCCGCCTGGCCGCGCCCGGCGCCGCAGGTACTTGCCCAGCCGCGGCCCGCTGAAGACGTCAACCTCCCTGATGGTGGCCACGTCCCAGGGGATCTTCGGGCCGTAGACAGCCATCGCCGGGCGGACGGTGACCGGGCTGCCGAGCGCGCCGGATAGCATCTCGGCGGCCTGCTCCGACTCCCACCGGGCATGTTCGAGCCGGTCCTTCATGCTGAACGGGCCGTGCCACAGCTGCAGGCCATTCTTCGTCCGCACGATCAGGTGCTTGTTCCACGCTTCTGAGTCGATCGCGAACACCCCGGCGGGCCCGACCACCAGGTGGTCGATCCGCTCCTCGCTGTTCGGGATGGGGTTGCCGTTCATGGCGCGGTAGCCTGCTCGCGCGAGCTTGGCCAGCTGCCTACGGGTATGGCGCTGCGCCCTGGTCACCTTGACGCGCTTGGCGGGCACCCCCCTCCTGGACTGGTAGATGGTGTCGGCGATGGCCGCGATGACGGCGAGGGTCAGCCCGAGCCGCCAGGAGACCACGACCGTGAACACCACCCCGACGACGATCGCGATGACGGCGCGCCGCTGCCACGCCCGGATCCTCGGGTTGGCGGAAAGATGGGCCAGGTTGCCCAGGCGCTCGCCGATGCCGGGCTGCCGCGGCCGGTCGTCGGCCGGTTCGGCCGGCGCGACCATCAGCTTCCACGTGGGCTTAGGCGGGTCCGCGGCCGTTGCGGCCGGCCCGAAGGGGACCACGACGTCATCCCTCGCGTCCTCGGGGTCGTCGAGGTCGGCCGGGTCCTCAGGTTCAGGCGGCGCCCAGTCCAGGAACGAAGGCCCCTCATCCGGCTCATCCGCCTCGGCCGATGCCTCAGGTGCAGCAGCAGGAAGGCTCTGCCCCGTCGCGGCCCCGTCACCCGGCCACGCCGCTGGGGTACCGGAGGACGGGATACTAGCGGCCGGGGAGCCCGCGCCGCCAGCACTGCTCGGCGCCGCGCCATGCGGCGGCGCTCCGTCCGGTGCTGCTCCGTCCGGTGCTGCCCCGCTGTGACTGCTCGTTGTCACCAGCCGACCTGGCGACTTGCGACTTCTCAGCTTCGGCCACGCCATTCGGTACTCACCCACCACCTCAGCGTAACTGCCCTATGGCCCAGCGCATAGCGCCGTCATCATCCAAGATTGTGCCCTACAACGCTCCGTTTATAGCAAGACATGCCCCATGAACAGCCGGATAAGCCGCCAAAAGTCTAGACCTTTCCTGGCTACTATGAGGTAGCATGACCCAGATTCACGAGCTCACCATGATCGAGCTGGCCACGGCGATCCGGAGCCGCGAGCTCTCGCCTGTCGCCGTTACCGATCACTACCTGCGCCGCACGGACGAGCTCAACGATCGCCTCGGAGCCTTCTACACCGTCACCGCCGAACTCGCCGCCGACCAAGCCCTGGCCGCCGAGAAGACCGTCGCGGCGGCCGACGACCCGGGACAGCTGCCGCCGCTCATCGGCGTCCCCATTCCGATCAAGGACCTGAACATGGTGGCGGGCGTCCGCCAGACCCTCGGCTCGCTCGCCTACGCCGACAACGTGCCCGACGCCGACGACTATGTGGTGGCCGCGATCAGGAAGGCCGGCGCGGTCATCACCGGCAAGACGGCGACGCCGGAGTTCGGGCTGCCCTGCTACACCGAGACCAAGATCGGCCCGCCGGCCCGGACGCCGTGGGACCTGTCGCGGTCCGCGGGCGGATCCAGCGGCGGCGCGGCCGCCGCGGTGGCCGCGGGGCTGGCGCCTGCCGCCCAGGGCAGCGACGGCGGCGGGTCGATCCGCATCCCCTCCAGCGTGTGCGGTCTGTTCGGGATCAAGCCGACCCGCGGCCGGGTTTCCGGCGGCCCGATCGTGCCCGACCTGTCCGGCCTGGGCGTGAACGGCCCCATCGCCCGCACCGTCGCCGACGCCGCGCTGCTGCTTGACGTGATGGCCGGGAACTTCCCCGGCGACATGTACACCCAGCCGCCGCTGCCGGCCGGCGAGTCCTTCCTGGGCTACACCCGCCGTCCGCCGGGCCGGCTGCGGATCGGCCGGACTGCGGCGAACCCGGTCGCGGGCGCCGACGTGCACCCCGATTGCCAGCTGGCCTACGACGAGGCCAGCACCCTGCTGGCCAGGCTGGGCCATGATGTCGAGGACATCACGCCACCGCTCGGCCCGGACGCGGTGCCGTTCTTCGAGGTCCTGTGGTACACCCACGCCACGCTGGCGCCGGTGCCCCCGCAAAGCGAAGACGTGCTGCTGCCGCTGACCCGCTACCTGCGCGGTCGCGGTCAGGCCGTCAGCGCCAGCGAGCTCATCTTCGCCCAGGCCTACCTGCAGGCCGTGACCCGCCTGGCGCTCACCATGCTGAACAGCTACGACGCCGTCCTATCCCCGACGCTGGCCATGCCCCCGGTGCCCGTCGGCTACTTCGATGAGGTGGGACCGGCCGAGAACTTCGAGCGGCAGAAGTGCTTCACCCCATTTACCGCGGTCTACAACGTGTCCGGCCAGCCGGCCGTCAACGTCCCGCTGCACTGGAACGCCCAGGGCCTGCCGATCGGCGTCATGCTGGCCGGCCGGATGGGGGAGGAAGGGACCCTGATCTCCCTGTCCGCCCAGCTCGAGCAGGCCCGCCCCTGGGCCCGCCGCCACCCGCCGCTCTGGTGATCCCCTAACCTGATCCCCCCACCCCCCGCTCCCTCCCCCCGCTCCCGCCCCCCGAATTGAGTCGGTGGCCCCCCGTACACGCACTTACGTGTACGGAGGGCCACCGACTCCGATAGCACCCCACCACCCGCAAGCTAGTGGCTGGGGGGCAGGTCCAGGGTGGGGTTGCGGTCGAAGAAGCCGAACGGCTTGAGCCAGAAGGACACGATGTCGACGGGCATCACCGGCCAGTCCTCCGGGCGGGGGATGTGATGCAGGCCGAACACGTACCAGAGCACGATGTCGGTGTTCTCGATGGACCGGTTGCGCGCGGTCCACACCGGCAGGCCCGCGTCCTGCTCGCTCTGGGTCGGGAAGTCGCCGCACGGCCAGCGCTCGTCCGGGTGATAGGGCGTCACCCACAGCGTGTGCCCGATCACCTCGGCCCGCCGGAAGGCCGGCGAGGACTGATCGAGCAGCGGCGGGAACATCCCCGACGGCACCAGCTTGTACCCGACCGGGGTACCCAGGCCGTTCCGTATGTTGTCGTTCACGATCTTCCAGCCTCGCTGGGTACTCCAGTCGTAGTCCTGCTGGCCGTCCGCCTCGGTGCGCAGCGGAGTGCTAGCGAGCGCCAGGCCAAGCCCATAGGGATCGTTGCCGCCGGCCCGGCCGGCACCGAGTCGACCGCGTAGACCGTGTTGCCGGGCCCGTCCACGTCGAGGTCGAGCCGTGCCACGATGAAGTGCTGGTGGAACGGCGCATAGGTGCTCTGGTCGACCAGCGTCCCCGAGCTAGGCGCGGAGCCAGAAGCGCCGGTGTGCGAGGTGACGCCGGTGTGCGAGGTGACGCCGGTGTGCGAGGTGACGCCGGTGTGCGAGGTGACCAGGATGCCGGTGGCGCGGACCTCACACTCGATGTTCCCGTCCTGGTAGAAGCGCCAGTAGATGAGGTACTCGTAGTTGGCCACGGTGACGTGGAAGGAGATAACCAGCCGCCTGGCCCGCCGGACCTCTGTCCCGGCCCGCTCGTCGACGTGCTTCCACAGCACGCCGCTGTCCTCTTCGTGCACGCAGATCGCGTTGGAAATCGTGCGCGGCTCGCCGCGCGAGTCGTGCACCACCGCATCCAGGTAGGTGATCTCGCCCAGGCAGTCGCAGCCCAGGGCCAGCGAGGTGGTCATGAAGCCCAGGCCCCACTCGCCGATGTCGAACGCGGTCCGGCGGTAGTGATCCGGGCTGGCGTCGCGGTACGGCACGATCATCTCGGCGAACGAGAGCCGGTGCGCCACCGGCCGCAGCCGACCCGCATCGCGGAACCCCACCTGGTGCAGCACCAGGCCCTCCCGGTGGTTGAATCCCAGCCGCAGCTCCCAGTCCTGCCAGCGCAGCAGGTGGCCCTCCAGGTGAAAGCCGGCCCCGGCGGGCTGGCTGATTTCCAGCGGAGCCACCTCGCGCAGCGGCATGCCGGTGAGCTTGGGCAGGTACTCCCCCCGTACGTCGACAGCGGCGGGGACCTCGCCGCTGTCCTCCAGTTCCAGCAGCGTCATCCGGTTCAGGTCGACGACCGGGTGCAGCCCGGTGACGTGATGGGCGTACGGGTTGCCGTCCTCGCTGCCCCGGTACCACACGTCCGACCAGCCCAGCCGCAAGCCGCGGTAGCGTTCGGGCACCAGCGCGGCCCCGTAGGCCCACATATCGGTCAGCACCAGGGACATGTCGGTGATCCCGCGCCGCGCCAGCGCCTCGACCAGGGTCGGCTGGCCGCGCAGCATCTGGTCGCACTCGTGCCACTCGTCCACCGTCATGTTCGGCTGCTGGCCCGGCAGGTGCTGCCAGCTCGTGACCGCGTCCCCGGTCAGCGACACCACCGCCCGGTAGGCCTGCCCGTCCGCTCGGTTCCAGCCCACCACGATCGCCTCGCGGCCGGCCACCGGGCCCGCGGCCAGCGCGTCCTTGGCCGGCTCCCTGAGCTCGATCGAGGCGATCCGCCAGCTCTCGCCGAGCCTCCGGTCCCGTCGCAGGAGCGCCGCCGCCTGCCGGATCTCCCGAGCCGTCAGCGGATCAAGCGGATGCTCCGGGGCCTGCGACACGATCCCGGACGGCTGAGCTGAGTGGGTCACGATCGTCCCTCCATTCCCGTTAAGCCCATCCTGGCCGATGACCCTCGCCACGGCCACACTCCCGCCCAGCGCGTCGGAATAGCGTCGGCCTAGAGCACCGCCTTGCGGTGCCGCGGTCCCAGGCTCTACGTTGCGGCCATGCACAGTGTGGATCCGACGACGGAGTCGATGATCAGGTCGGTGCTCGCCTACGCGGAGAACCGGCTGCGGCTGGACCCGGTCCCGCTCGACCAGGGCCCCAAGGACCCGGCCGAGCTGGACGCGGCGCTGCGCGGGCTGCTCGGTCCCGGACCGCACCACCCCGACCAGGTGCTCGGCGTGTACGCCTCGGTCCTGGCGCCCGCGGTGATCTCGGCGGACAGCCCGCGTTTCCTCGGCTTCATCCCGGCCGCGCCGACCAAGGCCGCGCTGCTGTTCGACATGCTGGTCTCCTGCGCCTCGATCCAGGGCATCTCCTGGCTGGAGGCGGCCGGAGCGATCAGCGCCGAGAACCAGGTGCTGCGGCTGATCGCCGATGCGGCCGGGATGCCGGCCGCGGCGGGCGGTTGCTTCGTCTCCGGCGGCTCGGCCGGCAACCTGTCCGCGCTGGTGGTGGCCCGCGAGGTGGCCAAGCGCAAGGCCGGATCCGCAGGCCTCGGCCGCCGCTGGCGGGTGGCGGTCAGCGAGGACGCGCACTCCTCCATCGTCAACGCGCTGCGGATCTGCGAGATGGATCCGCTGCTCGTACCCGCCCCGGATCACCGGCTGACCGGCGTCGGCCTGCGGGCCGCGATCGGCGCGGACGGCCACCCCGAGTCGATCGCCGCGGTCGTGGCCACCTCGGGCACCACCAACGCCGGCATCATCGATGACCTGGCCGGCGCCGCCGCGGTCGCGCGCGAGTACCGGCTGTGGTTCCACGTAGACGGCGCCTACGGCGGGGCCGGCCTGTTCGCGCCGAGCATCCGAGCCTGCTACGACGGCATCGAGCACGCCGACTCGTTCATCGTGGACCCGCACAAATGGCTGTTCGCGCCGTTCGACTGCGCGGCCCTGCTGTACCGGGACCCGTCGATCGCCAAGTCGGTGCACAAGCAGGACGCCTCGTATCTCGACGTCATCCACGACACGCCGGGGGAGTGGAACCCGACCGACTACGCCTACCACCTGACCAGGCGGGCCCGCGGCCTGCCGCTGTGGTTCTCACTGGCGGTCTACGGGGTGACCGCGTACTCCGAGGCCATCGAGACGGCGATCGCGCTGGCCCGCCAGACCGCGGACCAGATCAAGACCCGGGACCACCTGGAACTGATTCGCGAGCCGGAGCTCGGCGTGGTCCTCTTCCGCCGCCGCGGCTGGACCTCGGCGCAGTACACCCGGTGGGCGGACCAGCTGCTGGCCGACCAGGTAGCGTTCATCCCGCCGTCGGCTTGGGAAGGCGAGACCGTGGCCAGGTTCGCTTTCCTGCACCCGCACACCCCGCTGGACCTGGTACGGGAGATCCTGGACCGGATGGACTGACGCATATAGTGAGGATGTGGCTACAACCGTGTCAGGGGACAACGTGGTCAGCGCGATCTTGCTCGACGCGGGCGGGGTGCTGGTCTTCCCGGAACCGGCCCGGGTACTGCCGCCGCTGCGGGCGGCGGGCTTCACCCCCGATCTCGCCACGCTCGAGCGGGCTCACTACCGGGCGATGGCGATCCAGGACGCGGCTGCCCTGCCGCCCGCTCCTGACACCTGGTGGCGGGATTATCTGCTCACCTATATCTCCTCGTGCGGGGTGCCCGAGGAGCAGTGCGAGGCGCTCGCCATCGAGGTCGACCACGGGGTCAGGGGCTACAGCTGGGCGCACGTCGGCATCGGGGCGCTAGACGGCCTGCGGGCCGTGGCCGCGCTCGGCCTGCCGATGGGCGTGGTCTCCAACTCCGACGGCACGGTCGAGTCCGACCTGCGTCGCCTGGACGTCTGCTACGCGCCCGAAGCCCCGGACGCGCCGGACGCGCCGGACGCGCCGGACGGCCCGGATGGCCCGGACGGCCCGCAGGTCCCGGCGGCCAAACTCACCGGGGTCCCGGTCGGCGTCGTCATCGACTCCGCCGTGGTCGGCGTGGCCAAGCCCGATCCGGCTATCTTCTACATCGCGCTGAAAGCCCTGCACGTTCCGCCGGGAGGAAGCGTCCTGCACGTCGGGGACAGCCTGCGCTACGACGTGGCCGGCGCCCTGGCGGCGGGTCTGCAGCCGGTCCACCTGGACCCTTACGGGTTCTGCCCGGAGCCGGCTGGGCACCCGCACATCCGCAGCCTGGCTGACCTGCCGCTGCTCGTCCTCGGTTAGCGAGCCGGTTCGGCAGCGATAAACTACGGGCTCGGTTGAGCACGGCCTGAAAGTGAGAGTCGCAGATCATGCGCTGGTCCAAGATGCACATCCCGACGCTGCGTGACGATCCGGCGGACGCCGGCGCGCCGAGCCACCGCCTGCTGCTCCGGGCCGGCGTACATCCGCCAGCTGATGGCCGGGCACTACTCGCTGCTGCCGCTCGGCCAGCGGGTCCGGCTGAAGGTCATCGAGATCATCCGCGAGGAGATGAACGGGATCGGCGCGCAGGAGATCCTGATGCCGGTCATGCATCCCGCCGAGCTCTGGGTCAAGAGCGGCCGCTGGGAGCTGATGGGCGAGGAGATGTTCCGGCTCAAGGACCGCAAGGGCGCCGACCTGGCCCTGGGCATGACCCACGAGGAGATCGTCACCACCCTGGCCACCGAGCTCGAGTCCTACCGCCAGCTGCCGCAGATGTGGTACCAGTTCCAGACCAAGCTGCGGGACGAGCCGCGGCCCAAGGCCGGCCTGATGCGCACCCGCGAGTTCACCATGAAGGACTCCTACACCTTCGACCTGGGCCCGGCCGAACTCGACCTGTCCTTCGAGGCCCATCGCGGCGCCTACGCGCGCACCTTCGAGCGGCTCGGCATCCCGGCCATCCAGGCCCAGGCGTCCAACGGCACGATGGGCGGGTCGGACTCCATCGAGTTCGTCTGTCCCGCACCGACCGGCGAGGATCTCATCATTCACTGCCCCGGCTGCGGGTACGCGGCCAACGTAGAAAAGGCCACGTCCCGCCTGGTTCGGCTCGATGATTCGGAACGGACCTCGCTGCCCGCCGCCCCCGAACCCTTCGCCACCCCGGGGGTGCGCACCATCGAAGATCTCGCCACCGGCTACCAGGCCCCGGCGCAGCGCCAGATCAAGACCCTGGTGTACTTCCTGGACGACACGCTCACCCTGGTCCTGATGCGAGGCGACCACGCGCTGCACGAGCAGAAGCTGGTCGACGCCACCGGGGCGGTCTCGGTCCGCCCGGCTCAGCCCGACGAGATCCGGGACGCGCTCGGCGCGCTGCCCGGCAGCCTGGGCGCGGTCGGCACAGTGTCTGCCAGTGCTGGCGACCACCCGGTGATCGCCGATGAGGCGCTGCGCGGCCGGCGGGGCATGTACACCGGTGCCAACGTCGACGACACCCACCTGCGCGGCGTCGACGTCGAGCGGGACATCGCCGTCGGGGTATGGGCCGACCTGCGCCAGGTCTCCGCGGGTGAGCTGTGCGTCAGCTGCGGTCACCCGCTGGAGGCGGAGCGCGGCATCGAGGTCGGCCACATCTTCAAGCTCGGCTACAAGTTCAGCGACACGATCGGGATCAGCGTCTCAGGTCCTGACGGCAAGCCGGTGCGTCCGATCATGGGCTGCTACGGCATCGGCGTCGAGCGGGCGATGGCCTCGGTCGTCGAGGTCCACCACGACGCCAAGGGCATCACCTGGCCGGTCGCGATCGCCCCGTTCGAGGTCGTGGTGGTGATCGCCCAGCAGGACGAGGTGGCCGTGGCCGCGGCGGGGGAGAAGGTGTACCAATCGTTGCTCGGCGCGGGCGTCGAGGTCATCGTGGACGACCGGCCGGTCCGGGCCGGCGTCAAGTTCAGCGACGCCGAGCTGGTCGGCATCCCGTTCCGGGTCACGGTGGGCAAGCGCGGCCTGGCGTCGGCGTCCGCGGAGCTGACCGACCGCGCCACCGGCGCCACGGTCCAGGTCCCCCTGGACGAGGTGCCCGCGCAAGTCCGCGAAGCGCTGGGCTCTGCCATCCCCGCTCGCCTCCAGGCGCCTTAATAGGTCCCGCCTTCCCTCGTCGCTCGTCGCAGGCTCCTCGCTCCTCAGTCCAGGCGGCGCCGGCGCCCGTTGGCTCGCGGGGTGCCTACCCCTCCTGGCGGTCGCGGGCCTGGCAGCGCAGCGCCCGGAGTACGTCGTCGCGGCCCTCGATGAGCAGTCGCCGCAGCGCGGCCGGCGGCTGCTCGCCGGCGATGTAGGCGTCGGTCGCTTCGACCGTCTCCGGCGAGATCGCGCCCACCGTGTAGACCTCGCTGACGAAGTCCTGCGCCATCGCCGATGACCAGTCACCCCATACTGCGCCGATGACCTCGAAGTACTTCCCCAGGTAGGGTTCCATCAGCTCGGGCTGGTCCGGATCGGTGAAGCCGCCCAGCGTGGCGCGGAACATCGCGATGGTCTGCTCGCCTGCGGTCAGCAGCTCCCAGGTCTGGCGCTTGGCCTCGGGCGTCGCAATGGCGGCGAGGCAGGCCGCGGCGTGACGTTCGCCCGCATCGGTGGCGTCTCGCGCCAGCTCCGTGTCGATTTCCTTGGTGCCGAAGATCCCGAAGCCTGCCTCGTCCGCGCCGGTGCTGCGGCTGATCAGGCGCCCGAGCAGGGCCCAGCGCAGGTCGGTGTCGACGCTGAGGCCGTCGATCACGACTGAGCCGTCGAGCAACCCGGCCAGCAGGGCCAGGTCATGGCCGGACGTGGCCACGCCCGCGAAGGCCCGGACGTAGGCGAGCTGGAGGTCTGATCCGGTCGGCGCCCCGTCCAGGAGCTCGCGCAGCTTGCCGGCCATCAGGATCAGCCCGGCTTCCCGCCAGCTGGGGTCGGCGAACCGGCGCACCGCCTGGCTCGCCTGCCGCAGCAGCGTCTGGACCACGCTGATGTCGGCCACCGACGAGACACCGGACAGGACCAGCCGGACGTAATCACGTGCCGCCATCTCGCCGTCGCGGCACATGTCCCAGGCGGCCGACCAGCACAGCGCCGCGGGAAGGGAGCCGGTGAAAGCCCCGATGCCCCCGCCCGCGTGCCCGTGGCCGTCCGAGCCGACCAGGGTGCGCAGTGAATGCTCGTCGAGCCGGATCTTGGCGTAGGTGAGATCGTCGTCGTTGACCAGGACGAGGTCCGGGCGCGGCTGGCCGACGAGTTCAGGTAGGACCGTGCGCGGGCCGGCGACGTCGGTCTCGATGCGGTGCCTGCGGGTGATGCCGGCTTCCGTCTGGTCGTAAAGGCCGATGGCGATGCGGTGCGAACGGAGCACGGGGTGGCTGGCGGCTGCTTCCTGTTCCACCGCGAATTCGGTGAATAGGCCGTCCGCATCGACGGAATAGGACGGCCGCAGCGTGTTCACCCCGGCGGTCTGCAGCCATTCGGCGGACCACGAGGTCAAGTCGCGACCCGAGGTTTCCTCGAGCGCGGCCAGCAAGTCGGCCAGCGTCGCGTTCCCGAACGCGTGCCCGGCGAAATACTTCCGCACGCCATCCAGGAAGTTGTCCCGCCCGACGTAGGCGACCAGCTGCTTGAGCACGGCGGCGCCCTTGGCGTAGGTGATCCCGTCGAAGTTCACCTCGACCGCGTGGATGTCGGGAATGTCGGCCGCGATCGGATGGGTGGAAGGCAGCTGGTCCTGCCGGTACGCCCAGGCCTTGTACAGCTGGGCGAACGTGGTCCACGCCGCCGTCCACCGGGTGGCCTCGGATTGCGCGAGCGTGCCGGCCCAGGTGGCGAAGGACTCGTTCAGCCACAGATCGTCCCACCAGCGCATCGTGACCAGGTCGCCGAACCACATGTGCGCCATTTCGTGCAGGATCGTCTCGGCGCGCGCCTCGTGGGCGAAATCCGTGACCCGGGACCGGAAAATATAGGCCTCAAGGAACGTGACGCAGCCGGCGTTTTCCATCGCGCCTTCTTTGAACTCCGGCACGAACAGCTGGTCATACTTCCCGAACGGATACCTTATGCCGAACGAGCCGTGGTAGAAGTCGAAGCCCTGGCGCGTCACTTCCAGGATTTCGCCGGCGTCGAGGTACTGAGCCAGCGACTGACGGCAGAAAAGCCCGAGGGGAATGCCGTCGTGAATGTCCCTGACGACGTGGTACGGGCCGGCCGCGACCGCCGTGATGTAGGTCGGCATGATCGGCGTGGGCGGGAAATGCCAGCGCAGCGCGCCAGCCGCCGCAATTGTCGACTCGGGCGCCATGTTCGAGACCACCAGCCAGTCTTTCTGAGCGGTGACGGTCAGTTCGTAGCTGGCCTTCATGTCCGGCTGGTCGAAGCAGGCGTAGACCCGGTGCGCGTCGAAGGTCTCCAGGTCCGAGTACAGGTAAATCCGCCCGTCGGCGGGATCGGTGAACCTGTGCAGTCCTTCCCCGCTGCGCGAGTAGGCGCACTCGGCCACGACCCGGAGGATGTTCTCGGGCGCCAGGTCCTCCAGCGTGATCCGGTCGCCGTCGAACGCCTCGAGGCTGACAGGTTCGTCGTTCAGGGTGATCTCGCGGACCGCGGGTGCGGTCAGGTCGACGAAGGTGGACGAGCCGGGCGCCCCGCAGCCGAACCTGATCACGCTGGCCGAGCCGAACGTGGAATCGCCGTCCACCAGGTCGAGCTCTACCTCGTACGAGGTGACCTGGATGAGCGCCGAGCGTGCCATGGCTTCGTCGCGGGTCAGGTTCGATGTCACCAGGTGGTCCCTTCTGTGCGCCGGGCCCTAGGTGGCGGGCCATGGTGGTGGTCCGGGCGGAATTCACCGTCCTGCCGCGGGGTTGTCGCTGCCGAAGCCGTGTTGTCGTCGGCACACGCCAGAGTTACTCATGTTAAGGAGTGCGAATGCCCCAGCAAGAGCCTACGCAGCACGAGCCGACGGTTGTCGACTTCTGGTTTGACCCTATCTGCCCGTGGGCGTGGATCACTTCGCGCTGGATTCTTGAGGTTGAGAAGGTCCGCCCGGTCCGGGTGGCCTGGCACGTGATGAGCCTGTCGGTGCTGAATGAGGGCAAAGATGACCTGCCGGAGCAGTACGCCGAGCTGCTGCGGACCGGCTGGTACCCGGTGCGGGTGCTGATCGCGGCCCAGCAAGCCTACGGACCCGAAGTGCTCGGGCCGCTGTACACCGCGCTCGGCACGCGCTTCCACCACGAGAAGGCGCCCAGGGACCGCGAGACGATCGCGGCCGCCCTGGCCGAGGTGGGCCTGCCCGCTGACCTGGCGGACGCGATGGACTCGACCTCCTACGACGCGGCCGTCCGCGCCTCGCACGCCGAGGGCATCGACCGGGTCGGCTATGACGTCGGCACTCCGGTCATCTCGGTGAACGGCATGTCCGTCTTCGGACCGGTAGTGTCGCCCATCCCGCGCGGAGAGGCCGCGGCTCGCCTCTGGGACGGCGTCCTCCTGCTCGCCGGCACCGACGGCTTCTTCGAGCTGAAGCGCTCCCGCACCCGAGACCCGATCTTCGACTAACCCGCCTGTCTCCCCCCGCGCCGGCTTCCCGCGCCGACCCGCGTCGCCGGGTCGGGGTGTCTAGGGGCAGCGTCGGCGTGTCGTGCTGATCCGGCTCACCGGGAAGGTCGCCCTCGCCTCGGCGCACCCCTCGGCACCCTGCGCCTGCGCCCGCCGTCCCCTCGACCCGTCCGTCCTCCCGCCCCGTCAGAACCCCCCTCATCCCGCCCAGCATTCCCAGCGCCTTCGCGCGCACCCCGCCCAGCGTCTTCTCGTCCAGCACCCCGCCCAGTGCCTTCCTGCCCAGCAGTCCTAGCGCCCTGGCGCGCACCCCGCCGAGCGCCTTCGCGCCCAGCAACCCCCCGCCCAGCGCTTTCCGGCCCGGTATCTTCGCGCGCGTCATCCCCGGCGTCGCTGCCCCTCGCGGCGCCCGCAGGACTGGCGTTCGCCGGCGTACTGCTCGGCAGGCCGGCCTCGGCCGCCTCGGCCTCGGCGAGCTGCTGGTCCCGTGGCCGGGATACATCCCTGGCGCGCATCGCCGCGCTTAGCGTCACCTTCATCGCTGGCACAAGCTCATCCTCCTCCCGCCAGTGTCACCCAAAACGCCCCCACCGCGCACCGGTCGAGCTGATTCGTGTGAGTGTTAGCGACGGCCCGGGCAGTGGTCGTGTTCGCGATTTCCGCAGCGGCGCACGAGGGAATAGCGTTTCGTCTGCTTCTTTCGGCTCCCGCGTGTCACAAGGGTCACTCCTATCCTCTGCGTCACATGTCTTGCTGCTCATCCAAAGTTTTTCGTGGATGATTTCGGTTTGATGGATGATTGTGGGTACTGGGATCCACAAAACTTTCCACAAAGCGCAAATCTTCCGCGATAAACGGAGGCACTCCATGGCGTTTGTCGGTTATGTCCGCATGTGGCGGGGCGGTGGGCAGCTGTACTGACCGCTAGGCGCACGGCGGTGCGACAGCCGCCATGGCGGGTAATACCGATCATGCGCGACCGTCCTCACGCAGACCAGCGCGGCATGCGTGACACCCCAGAAGCGCGACACCCCAGAAGCGCGACACCCCAGAAGCGCGACACCTCAGAAGATGGTCGGGCACCAGGGGGCGGGGTCCCAGGACATGGCGGCGGAGAGCTGCCGGACCGCACCGGGGCGCAGCTCGGTCACGAGCCCGGCCTCGGCAAGCGCGCCGAGCCTGGTACCGCCGAGGTAGGCGGCCCCGAGCTGGGTGACGTCAAGCGCTAGGTCAGCCGCCGAGGTCACCCGGACACATGACGCCGCCAGGCCGCGCCCCGCGTCGCCCGCGCCGCTGGCTCCGCCCGCGCCGGCGGCGTCGGCGGCTCCGGCTGCGCCGGAGGAGGCTGCGCCGGAGGAGGCCGCGCCGGAGGCGGTGGTCAGCCGCCAGCGCCCGGCGTTCGCCCGCAGGATGTCGTCACGCACCTCGATGACCACATCCACCGGGCAGGAATACCTGCGTCCGGCCAGCGCCCCGGGAATGTCGGTGATCCGCACCCACAACCCGTCCGCCAACTGCGGTCGCGCCCGCCTGCCGTCGGCGAGCTGGTAGAGCAGCGGGTCGTCGACCGGGCGCAGCCGCGCCCGGAACTCGCTCGTCAGGTCCCGGCTGAGCAGGTCGGTCCACAGCGCGGCGCTGGCGGCCGGGTCTACGGCCATCAGCTCGCGCACGGTGAGAGCGGCGGCCGGCAGGAACGGCTCGGTGTCCGGCAACCCGGCCGCGGAGTACAGCGCGTAGCCGCGCGGACCGCTCTCGTCCTCGGCGAGCAGGCAGCGCAGCGGGCTGGCGCCCCGCCGGGCCTCGGGCGGATCGTCGATTATTCGCTGCCACCACGCCTCGTTACGTACGAAGAGCCCGGGGCGGCCCGGCAGCACGGAGTCGTAGACCTTGGCCAGCTCGGCGAGAGCGGCCGGCGGATCCGCCAGGTGCAGTGCCAGGCCCCGGTCGGCCACCACGGTCGCGGCCAGTGCGCCTTCGCCGCGCCTGAAGGTAAAGCGGAGTTGCCAGCTGGCGCGGCCGTAGCCGAACCTGGAGTAGATGGTCGCCTCCGAGGCCCAGAGCACCGCGAGCGGCTCGCCGCGGTCGCGGATGTCCCCGAGCTGGCGCCGCATGATGCGGCTCAGCACGCCGCGCCGCCGGTAGGTCGGCAGCACCGATACCCAGGTCACTCCCGCCGTGGGGAGCAGTTCCGACCCTGGCACGCTCAGCCGGAAACTGTAGGCGCCCGCGATGCCGATCGGCGTGCCGCCGTCGAACGCCGCCAGGCTGCGGTCGAACTCGAAACGCGACAGAACGAGCCGCCGGTCACCCTCCGCCATCGGCCCCTCGTTGAAGCCGTGCTGGTCGACCAGCTGAAAACTGTCGAACTCTTCCGGGCCGATCGGCCGGATCGGATAGCGGACGTCGGCGGTAGGGTCTGTCATACCTGCCTTCGTACCCCGGTCACCGCACCGGCGCGACTGGTTTTTTCTCTGCTCGACCTATATCGAATACAGTGCCCGCATCATGGTTTCCGCGCCGCAGCCGACTACGCCGAAGGGGACTCGCGAACCCCGGGTTCCCGGCCGCCGCGCGCCGGAGCGGCCCGACGCAGGCCGGCGGCGTGCGCTGCGCGCCCTCCGGCGGCGTGCGCTGCGCGCCCTGCGGTCCGTGCGAAGCCAGCTGACGAAGCAGTTCATCACCAGGAACCGGCGGCTGGCCTTCGTGCTCTCACTGGTCACGATCGCTATCGCGGTGGCCGCCGTGCACGTCTCCGAGTGGTGGTTCTCGCCCGGCGTGATCATCTTGCCGATTCTGGCGGGCGGTCTGCTGCTGTGGCCCCGGGCGCTGCGCATCTATTTCGTCTTCGCTGCGGCGGCCCTCATCTACGTCGTGATGGACAGAAAGGCCGGGGCCGGGATCGTCGCCACCATCGTGCTGACCGCGATCTTCGCCGACGCGGCCGCGCGGACCAGGGAGAAGCTCGGCGTGCAGGGCCTGCGCGGGGACCGGATGCTGTTGGAGCTGCGGGACCGCATCCGGGCTCAGGGCAAGCTTCCCGAGCTGGGCGAGGGGTGGGGATCCTCGCTCGTGCTCAAGCCGGCCGGCGGCTCGTCGTTCGGCGGCGACTTCGTGGTGTCGTTCTGCGACGGCAAGATGCTGGAGGTAGCGCTCGTCGATGTGTCAGGTAAGGGCATCGACGCCGGAACCAGGGCGCTGCTGCTGTCCGGCGCGTTCGGCGGGCTGCTCGGCTCCGTGCCGCGGGATGACTTCCTGCCCGCCTGCAACGCGTATATGCGCCGCGGTCCGACGGCAGAGGGCTTTGTCACCGCCGTGCACGCCTCGCTCGACCTGACCTCCGGCGAGTACATGATCTCCTCGGCCGGGCACCCGCCTGCCGTGCACTACGACGCGTCGGCAGGCCGCTGGCGTCTGACCCGTGCCCACGGGATCGTGCTCGGCGTCGTGCCGGACCTGCACGGCGCCGCGACCGAGACCGAGCACGGCGTGCTGCAACGTGGCGACGCGCTGATGCTGTACACCGACGGGCTGGTCGAATCGCCCGGTCGCGATATCGACGCGGGCACCGACCGCCTGCTCGGCGAGGCCGAGCGCATGCTGTCGAGCGGGTTCTCCGCTGGCGCCCCGGCACTGGTCGCCGCCATGCAGCGGGAGATCGGCGGCTCCGACGACTGCGCCCTGGTGCTCATCTGGCGGACGTGACAGTGCCGCGCGAACATAATCGATGGCTAACCGACAAGTAACTGACAAACGCGTCAGGTTCATTAGCTGGCATAACGTTGTTCGCTGGTACAAACTATTTTTCGGCCGTGTAACCTGCGCTAACCGCGATGTTACTTGCGCGAACGGTAGTCAGCGCGCAGCTCAGCGGTTCCCCTGCGGAGGTTAACCGACGTGGCCGTCATGTGACGCGCGCGTCATTGTTTGCAATTGTTTGTGCATTACCTGGAAAATGACTCTGTGGCTGGGGGACGTAGCGGTACCGAACGGACTGATGTGCGGGAGCATGTCCGCCCGTCGGTGACACGCGCCGAAGAAGTGGTGGCCAGCGCCTCGGGAGAGAACTTTCCCGTCGCGCTGCGCATGCTGCCGGCCAAGTTCCGGCGGCACCTGACCAACTTGTACGTTTTCGCCCGGCTGACCGATGACCTCGGCGACGAAGCGCGCTCCGCCGCCGGCGATGATCCGGGGACCTCCGTCGGCGAGCTGCGGCTCGGCCTGCTCGATGAACTGGCCGCCGACGTCGGCCGTATCTACGCAGGCGGCACGCCGTCCTCGCCGGTCATGCGCGCGATGGCAGACACGGTCAAAGAGTGTGACGTCCCCGCCCAGCCGCTGCTCGACCTGATCCAGGCGAACCGGCAGGACCAACTGGTCACGCGCTACCGTACGTTCGCCGACCTCGAGCGGTACTGCGAGCTGTCCGCTAATCCCGTTGGCCAGATCGTGCTCTGCATATTCGGCGTCGCCACGCCGAAACGTGTCATGCTCTCCGGTAACATCTGCACCGCCCTGCAGCTGGCCGAGCACTGGCAGGACGTGGCCGAGGACCTAGCCCACGGGCGGATTTACCTGCCGGCCGAGGACCTGGAGCGGTACCGCTGCACGGAGGCGGACCTGGCCGCACCCACGGCAGGCGCAGCGGTAAGGCAGCTTATGGCGTTCGAGGTCAACCGGGCCGCGGGCCTGCTGGACGAGGGTGCGCCGCTGGTGGGCACGCTGCGCGGCGCGGCCCGGCTGGCAGTCGCGGGTTACCTGGCGGGCGGCCGGGCGGCGCTGGCCGCGATCCGGGCGCAGCGGTATGACGTGCTGAGCGGAACCCCGCGGCCGCGCAAGCCGCGGCTGGCAGGCGAGCTGGTCAAGGCGTATGTGAGAGGGAGGTGAGCAACCACTAGTGGACCTCGACGAGGCCTACCGCGAATGCGAGCGGATCACCTGGACACAGGCGAGGAACTTTGCGTACGGCATCAGGCTGCTGCCCGCTCATAAGCGGCGCGGCCTGGCCGTCATCTACGCGTTCGCCCGCCGGATCGACGACGTCGGCGACGGCACGCTGCCGCCCGAGGATAAGATCGCCGCCTTGGAAGACGCGCGCCTGGCCCTCGGTGACCTGATCGCGGTCGGCGCCGACGACCCGGTCCTGCTCGCGCTTGCGGACGTGGCACGGAAGTTTCCCGTTCCGATCGCGGCCTTCGGCGAACTCATCGACGGCTGCATCGCCGACGTGCGCGGGACGAGCTACCAGACGTTCGAGGATCTCCTGCACTACTGCCGCTGCGTGGCCGGCTCGATCGGCCGGCTGTCCCTGGGCATCTACGGCACCAGCCGGGACCCCGAGCAGGCCGCCGAGCTGGCGGACTCACTCGGCGTCGCGCTGCAGCTGACGAACATCCTGCGCGACATCCGCGAGGACTACCAGAACGGGCGCGTCTACCTGCCATCGGAAGATCTGGTTAAATTTGGTGTTGGCCTCGGGGGGGACGACCCCCCCAGACCCCCCCCGCTTATGGGGGGCCTGCCCAGCCCCCCATGCCCCCTGGGCCCTTCGGGGGGACAAGCCCGGAGTTCGCCCGGCTGATTGAGTTCGAGGTTGACCGGGCCAGGGACTGGTATGCCACCGGGATGGGCCTACTGCCGATGCTCGACTGGCGCAGCGCGGCCTGCACCGGCGCGATGGCGGGCATTTACCGCCGGCTGCTCGAACGTATCGCGGCGCAGCCCGCCGCGGTGCTCCGCGGCCGGATGTCGCTTTCGACCGGCGAGAAGGCCGTGGTCGCGGTGAAGGCACTGGCCGGGAGGCTCGGATGAGACCCGAAGATCCTCAGGTCGTGGTGATCGGCGGCGGGCTGGCCGGGATCACCGCCGCGATCGCGCTCGCCGAATCGGGCGCCCAGGTCACCCTGCTCGAAGCCAGGCCCAGGCTCGGCGGCGCGACCTGCTCGTTCACCCGCGACGGGCTGACCGTCGACACCGGCCAGCACATCTTCCTCGGTTGCTGCAGTGCCTACCGCGGCCTGCTCGGCAAGCTCGGCATGACCGCCCACGCCCCGCTGCAGGACCGGTTCGACGTCACGGTGCTCGCCCCGGGCCCGGCCGGCCAGCCGCGCCAGGCCAGGCTCCGCAGGACCGCCCTCCCCGGCCCCCTGCATATGCTGCCGGCGCTGGGCCGGTATCCCTTTCTTTCCAAGGCAGAACGGGCCCGCGTTTCACTTCCCGCCCTAGCGATGCGCCGCGTGGACCCGGCAGCTCCGGGGGTTGACGCCCAGCGCTTCGGTGACTGGCTGGCCGCGCGGGGGCAGAGCGAGCGGGCCCGTCGTGCCCTATGGGACCTGTTCACGGTCTCCGCCCTGAACATCGCCGGCGATGACGCGTCGCTCGCGCTGGCCGCGACCGTCGTGAAGACCGGCCTGCTCGGCAAGAACAACGCGGCCGATATCGGCATCCCCGCCCTGCCGCTAGGCGAACTGCACGGCGACGCGGCCGCCGCCCTGCTGGCCCGGCTGGGCGCCCGGGTCGCGGTGAGCACCAAGGTCGCAGCCATCGAGACCGGTCAAGACGAGGGCGCCCGCTTCCGGGTCCGGCTCGCTCGCCCTGCGGCCGACGCCGGCCTCGGCACCGAGATCGCCGTCGACGCCGTTGTGCTGGCCGTCCCGCACTTCAAGGCCGCCCCGCTGGTCCCGCCCGACGCGCTGCCGTCCGGCACGGTCGCGGCCTGGTCCGGCCTGGGCGCCTCGCCCATTGTCAACGTGCACGTGATCTACGATCGCCCGGTCACCAGCCTGAAGTTCGCTGCGGCCATCGACTCCCCGGTCCAGTGGGTCTTCGACCGCACGAGCATCTCCGGCCTCGGCGACGGGCGCAGCGGCGGGCCGCAGTACCTGGCCATCTCGCTGTCGGCCGCGGACGCCTACGCGGAGGTGCCCGCGGCCCGGCTGCGGGAGCAGTTCGTGCCCGCGCTGGCCGAGCTGTTTCCCGCCGCGCGCGGCGCCCGGGTCACCGAGTTCTTCGTCACGCGCGAGCGGCAGGCCACGTTCCGTCAGGGGAGCGGCAGCGGGGCGCTGCGGCCCAAGGCCGGGACCCGGCTGCCTGGCCTGGTGCTCGCGGGTGCGTGGACCGACACCGGCTGGCCGGACACGATGGAAGGCGCGGTGCGCAGCGGCCTGTCCGCGGCCATCGAACTGCGGCGGACCGTGCTTTCTTCCGGGTCCGCCGTGCTTTCTTCCGGGTCCGCCGTGCTTGGCTCCGGGCCCGCCGTGCTTGGCTCCGGGCCCAGCGCTGAGCCAGCCCAGGGAACGGCCGAACCAGCCGGCCCTTTCGAACCGAACGCTTCTGCCTCAACGATAGGGGTACGTCAGTGACTGCTGTGATGCCTGAGGGTGTGACCTTGGCGCGTGACCTGGTAGGACCCGCGATGGAATCCGCGATCGCCCGGCTGACGCCGGACGTCCGGGCCGTCGCGGCCTATCACCTCGGTTTTGCGGATGCCGCGGGGAACCCGACGAGAAACGGCAGTGGCAAGGCGCTGCGGCCCGCGCTTGCCCTGTTGTCGGCCCGCGCCGCGGGAGCGCCCCCCGAGCGCGGCGTTCCCGCTGCGGTGGCGGTTGAGCTCGTCCATAACTTTTCCCTGCTGCACGACGACATCATGGACAACGACACCGAACGCAGGCACCGGCCGACAGCCTGGACCGTGTTCGGTATCGGCGCGGCGATCCTGGCCGGCGACGCTCTGCTCGCCCTCGCCCAGGACCTGCTGCTTGAAGACGGCACTCCCCAGGGTGCATGGGCCGCCCGGTGCCTGTCCGCCGCGGTCCAGCGGCTGATCGGCGGGCAGGGCGCGGACCTCGCCTTCGAAAAGCGCGATGACGTGACCCTGGCCGAATGCCTGGACATGGCCGGTGACAAGACCGCCGCGCTGATGGCGTGCGCCTGCAGCATCGGCGCGGTGCACCTCGGCGCGCCGCCTACCATGGCCATGGCGCTGGCCGGGTTCGGCGCGCACGTCGGGCTGGCGTTCCAGCTCACCGACGACCTGCTCGGCATCTGGGGCGCGCCCGAGATCACCGGCAAGCCCGTCCGCGCCGACCTGCGCGCCCGCAAGAAGTCGCTGCCCGTCGTCGCCGCGCTCAGCAGCGGCACGCCTGAGGCGGCCGAGCTGCGCACCCTGCTCACCGACCCGCGGCCGCTGACCGAGGACGACCTGGTCCGCGCGGCTGCCCTGGTGGTCGCGGCGGGCGGCAAGGACTGGGCCGAGAACGAGGCCGACACCCAGCTCGCCGCGGCGAACGCCAGCCTGGCCGACATCGATCTCCCCGCCGACGTCCGGGCCGAGCTGACCGCGATCGCCGAATTCATCACGGCCCGCCAGTGGTAGAACCGGAATCAGCAGTCACCCCTGAATCCCACCTTCCAGGGGGGCCCGGATCCCCCCTTCAGGGGGGCCAGGGGGTACGGGGGGCGGGCAGCCCCCCGTAAATCGGGGGGTTCCGGGGGGGCGCCCCCCCGGGCTAGCACTGCCAGCACTGCAACGAGCCCGTGATCACGTACTCGGGCTGCAGCATGCCCAGGGCTGGTGGCAGGGCGAGCTCGAGACCAATGTGACCATGGACGCCGAGGACCTGCTGCTGCGTGAGTTCCTCGGCCTGCACGACGAGAAACAGATCGACTCGGCGGCCCGCTGGATACGCTCCCAGCAGCGAGCCGACGGTACCTGGGCCAACTTCTTCGGCGGCCCCGGCGATCTGTCCACCACCGTCGAGGCCTACCTGGCGCTGCGGCTGGCCGGGGATGCGCCCGACGCGCCGCACATGCGCACCGCCCGCGGCTGGATCCTGGCTCACGGCGGCGTCGAGGCGACCCGCGTGTTCACCCGGATCTGGCTGGCGCTGTCCGGCCAGTGGTCCTGGGACGAGCTGCCGGTCATCCCGCCGGAGCTGATCTACCTGCCGTCCTGGTTCCCGCTCAACATCTATGACTGGGGCTGCTGGGCCCGGCAGACCATCGTCGCGCTCGCGGTGGTCCAGTCGTTCCGCCCCTCCCGCCCCCTCCCCTTCACCGTCGACGAGCTCCGTACCGGTATCACCCCTGACCAGGCTGCGGCGGATCCGTGGGCGCGCGCCTTTACCGCGCTCGACAAGGTGCTACACCGTTACGACGCGGGCTTGCGCCCGGGTCGCACCGGGCGGGTCGGCGCACGCGGCGCGGTGCGCCGCGCGGCGCGGCGGCGCTGCGGCGACTGGATCATCGCCCGGCAGGAGCGCGATGGCTGCTGGGGCGGTATCCAGCCGCCGTGGGTGTACTCGATCATGGCGCTGAACCTGCTCGGCTACGACCTGGACCATCCGGTCCTGGCCCGCGCGCTGGCCGGCCTTGACCGGTTCACGATCACCGAGGACTCACCCGAAGGCCCGGTACGCCGCCTGGAGGCGTGTCAGTCGCCGGTCTGGGACACCGTGCTGGTCATGATCGCGCTGGCCGACGCGGGCCTGCCGCCGGATCACCCGGCCCTGAGCAGCGCCGCGCGCTGGGTGCTCGGCGAGGAGATCCGCGGACCGGGCGACTGGCAGGTGCGCCGGCCGGACCTGGCTCCGGGCGGATGGGCGTTCGAGTTCGACAACGACGTCTATCCCGACACCGACGACACCGCCGAGGTTGTGCTGGCCCTGCGCCGGGTGCAGCCGACCGACCAGGCCGCGATCGACCGCGGGCTGCGCTGGCTGGCCGGGATGCAGTCCAAGGACGGCGGCTGGGGCGCGTTTGACGCCGACAACACCCGCGAGCTGGTGAACAAGCTGCCGTTCTGCGATTTCGGCGCGGTCATCGACCCGCCGTCGGCGGACGTGACCGCGCACATCGTCGAGGCGTTCGCCGCCGAGGGGCAGACCGATTCCCCCGCGGTCCGCCGGGGCGCCCTCTGGCTGCTGCGCGCGCAGGAAAGCGACGGGTCCTGGTTCGGCCGGTGGGGCGCCAACTACATATACGGCACCGGCGCGGTGGTGCCCGCGCTGATCGCGGCCGGGGTGCAGCCGTCCAAGCCCGCGATCCGCCGCGCCGTTGCCTGGCTGGAGTCCTGCCAGAACCCGGACGGCGGCTGGGGCGAGGACCTGCGTTCCTACGACGACCCGGCGCTGGCCGGACGCGGTACCTCGACCGCGTCGCAGACCGCCTGGGCGCTGCTGGCCCTGCTCGCGGCGGGTGAGCAGGACAGCGCCGCGACCGAGCGGGGCATCGGATGGCTAGCGCGGACGCAGCGGGCCGACGGGTCCTGGGACGAGCCGCAGTACACCGGCACCGGGTTCCCTGGCGACTTCTACATCAACTATCACCTGTACCGGCTGGCCTTTCCCCTGAGCGCGCTCGGCCGTTATGTGAAGGCCACATCAACCGGAGGTAGCGCATGACAGACCCGCTGCTCATCTGCGCGCCGATGCGGATCGAGGCCCGCGCGATCCGCCGTGGCCTGCGGTCAAGCGCCAGTTCTGCTGAGATCCTGGACACCGGCTCTATACCTGGGGTGCCGGGCACCGGGGTACCTGGGGTGCCGGGCACCGGGGTACCTGGGGTGCCGGGCACCGGGGTACCTGGGGTGCCGGGCAGCGGGGTACCTGAAGTGCTGCGCACCGGGTGGGGCACCACCCGGGCGGCGCAGGCGGCCAAGAACATGAGCCACCGTCCGTTCGGCCCGGTCGTCATCATGGGTGTCGGGGCTGGCCTGACCGATGACCTCAGGCCCGGTGACCTGGTTGTCGGGACCGACGTCGGCGCGGCGAGCTGCGATTCGGCGCCGCTGCTGGCCGCCGAGCTGCGCCGGGCCGGGCTGCCCGCGCGGGCCGGCCCGATCACCACGGTGGACCACCTGGTCCGGCGGCACGAACGGGCGTCCCTGGCCGCCGCCGGTTACCTGCTGGCCGACATGGAGTCGGGGCCGCTGGCCGCGGCGGCGGGTGAACGTCCGGTGGCCGTGGTCCGGGCCGTCTCGGATACCCCGGACCGGCCGCTGGCGGGCATCGTCTCCGGCGGGCTGGCCGCGCTGCGGTCGCTGCGCGCCGCCGCGCCGGTGGTGCAGCGGTGGGGCGCCGCCTGCGGACCGCGCCAGGTGCTGCTGGCCGGCCCGCGGTCGTTCTGCGCCGGCGTGGAGCGGGCGATCGAGATCGTCGAGCGGGCGCTTGAGCGCCAGGGCGAGCCGGTCTACGTGCGCAAGCAGATCGTGCACAACACCCGGGTGGTGGGTGACCTGGAAAGTCGCGGCGCCGTCTTCGTCGACGAGCTCGACCAGGTGCCCGACGGCGCCACCGTCGTGTTCTCCGCGCACGGCGTGTCGCCCGCGGTGCGGCAGGACGCGTCCCGGCGCGGGCTGGCCGTCATCGACGCGACCTGCCCGCTGGTGTCCAAGGTGCACGCCGAGGCCCGGCGGTTCGCCGCGGACGGGTACACGGTCGCGCTGATCGGCCACGCCGGCCACGAGGAGGTGGAGGGCACGCTC
The DNA here is from genome assembly GCA_963758795.1 of uncultured Actinomycetes bacterium. Classification (GTDB taxonomy): domain Bacteria; phylum Actinomycetota; class Actinomycetes; order Streptosporangiales; family Streptosporangiaceae; genus Palsa-504. The sequence goes on along the minus strand of CAVWXG010000009.1, from coordinate 137,803 downwards.
GGTGAGGCGCCGTCCTCGACCGTGCTGGTGCAGACCCCGGAAGACGTGGCCGCGCTGCGGCCGCGCGACGGCGAGCGCGTCGCCTACCTGATGCAGACCACGCTGTCCCTGGACGAGGCGGCGCAGGTGTCGGGCGCGCTGCGGGAGCGGTTCCCCGCGGTCCGCGCGCCCGGCAGCGACGACATCTGCTACGCGACCACCAACCGCCAGGTCGCGGTCCGGGCGGTCGCCGCCGAATCGGATCTGGTGCTGGTGGCGGGGTCGGCGAACTCGTCCAACTCGGTCCGGCTGGTCGAGGCCTGCGAGCGCAACGGCACGCCGGCCCACCTGATCGACAGCGCGGCGGACATCGAGCTCGGCTGGCTCACCGGGGTTTCGACGATCGGCCTGACCGCCGGCGCCTCGGCCCCGCCCGCCGTGGTGGAGGAGATCATTTCGGGGCTGGCCGGGCTTGGCCCCCTGTCGGTTTCCGAGCGCGTCACGACCACGGAATCAATCCGGTTCGGCCTGCCCAAGGAGGTACGGCAATAATGCCCATGCCACTACGTCAGTCCCTGCGTGTCGGGTCCTACCTGATGCGCCAGAAGCTGGCTGGAAATAAGAAGTTTCCACTGCTCGTTGAGCTGGAACCGCTGTTCGCCTGCAACCTCAAGTGCGCTGGCTGCGGCAAGATCCAGCAGCCGCACGAGATCCTCAAGCAGCGGATGCCGGTGGAGCAGGCGCTCGGCGCGATCGAGGAATGCGGCGCGCCGATGGTGTCCATCGCCGGCGGCGAGCCGCTGATGCACCCGCAGATCGACGTGATCGTCGCCGAGCTCATCAAGCGCAAGAAGTTCGTGTTCCTGTGCACGAACGCGCTGCTGCTGCCGAAGAAGCTGGACAAGTTCAAGCCGTCCCCGTACTTCTCCTGGGTGGTCCACATCGACGGGCTGCGCGAGCGGCACGACGAGTCGGTCTGCAAGGAAGGCGTGTTCGACGACGCGGTGGCCGCGATCAAGCTGGCCAAGTCGCGCGGGTTCAAGGTGAACACGAACACCACGTTCTTCAACACCGACACCCCGCAGACGATCATCGACGTGCTGACCTACCTGAACGATGACCTCGGCATCGACGAAATGCAGATTTCCCCCGCGTACGCGTATGAGAAGGCGCCGGACCAGGAGCATTTCCTCGGCGTGACCGAAACGCGGGAGCTGTTCCGCAAGGCGTTCGCGGACGGGCGGCGCAAGAAGTGGCGGCTGAACCATACGCCGCTGTTCCTTGACTTCCTTGAGGGCAAGACAGACTTCGGCTGCACCGCGTGGGGGATTCCCTCCTATTCGCTGCTCGGCTGGCAGAAGCCCTGCTACCTGATGAGCGACGGCTACGTGAAGACCTACTCCGAGCTCATCGAGACCACGGACTGGGACTCTTACGGGCGAGGCAAGGACCCCAGGTGCGCTAACTGCATGGCGCACTGCGGGTACGAGCCGTCGGCCGTGCTGGCCACCATGGGCTCGCTGCGCGAGACGATCAGGGCGGCCCGCGGCTAGGCCGGCTCTAGCTGGCCTGGCGGCGGCTAGAGCTCACGACGTGGGCCCCGGACGGCGAAAGCCGTCCGGGGCCCACGTTTGTCATGGTCGCGTCGCTCTCCAGGTTGCGGGAACTCCGTAGCCTACGTTCAGCGTTCGCTCAGGAAACACGTCCATGCTCTCAGTTGGCGCGGCGTTCGCTCCCGGGGCGGCCACCGCGCCGCCAGCTGTTCCCTGCCACATATGCCCGGTCCAAGTATTGCCCCCCAAATATTGCCCCCCCAAATATTCCCCCCCAAATATTGCCCCCCTCAAATCTTGCTCCCAAGCATTGCGAAGACAAAATCCCATTCGGAACACGTCGCGCCATCCTCAGCTGGCGCGGCCCGCGAGGAGTGCGGAATGTTCTTTACCTATCTGCGGCGTGAACTGCGCCGCCGCATGCGCCAGGCCGTGTTCATCTCGCTGGGCATCGCGCTCGGGATTGGCCTGGTGATCACGGTGACGGCGGCCGCCTCGGGCGTCAAGAACGCCCAGGGCACCGTGCTGCACGCGCTGTACGGCGTGGGTACGGACGTCACGGTGACCAAGACGCCGACCGCCGGATCGTTCACTCCGGGCTCGTTCGGCTTCGGATTCCGCACCGGGACCACCAAGCGGCCCGCGGCCGGCACCAAGATCGACACCAGCACGCTGGCGGCGGGCGGCACGCTCGGCTCGATCAGCTCTTCCTCGGTCACCACGGTCGCTGACCTGCATGACGTGTCGGCGGCGGCCGGTGGCCTGACCCTGAACGACCGGACCATCAGCGGCACCATCCCGGCCATCAACACTTCCGGCGGAGGCTCCGGCGGCTTCGGCGGCGGCGGCGGGTCGGGAGGCGCCGGCGGAAGCTTCCGGGCCGACTTCACCACGAACACCTTCGGCGTCGACGGCGTGGACATCGGCAGCGGTGAACTCGGTCCGCTCAGCTCGGGCACGATCAGCTCCGGGCGCACGTTCACGACCGAGGACGCCAGTTCCGATGTCGCGCTCGTGGACTCCTCCTACGCCGCCCAGAACAAGCTATCGGTCGGATCCACCATCGCCATCGGCAACAGCAAGGGCACCACGACCAACTTCAAGGTCGTCGGGATCGTCAGCGAGCCCGCGGGCGACAACCCCTCGGACGTCTACATCCCGATCGGCGTCGCGCAGAGCCTGGCCGACATGAAGAACGACGTGAACACGGTCTACGTCGCGGCCAGCAGCGCCTCGGCCATCAACACCGTCTCGTCCGAGATCAAGACAGCTTTGCCCTCGGACACCGTGACCACCTCGAGTGACCTGGCCAGCGAGGTCACCGGTTCGCTGTCCAGCGCCTCCAGCCTGGCCAACAACCTCGGCAAGTGGCTCGCCATCGCGGTGCTGATCGCGGCGTTCGGCCTGGCCATCCTGCTGACGATGGCGGCCGTCTCGCGCCGGGTCCGTGAGTTCGGCACGCTGAAGGCGCTCGGCTGGAAGAGCCGCCGCATCATCGGCCAGGTAATGGGCGAGTCGGTCACCATCGGCATCATCGGCGGCGTGATCGGTATCGGGCTCGGTATCGCCGGCGCGGAGCTAGTGTCCAAACTGTCGCACAAGCTGACCGCCGTCGTCGGCCAGACGACCGGCTCGGCCACGCCCGGAGGAGCCAGGCAGTTCGGCTTCGGCGGTGCGGGCGGTACTGGCACCGGCGGCACCGGCGGAGGCGGCGGCTTCGGCGGCGGTGGCTTCGGCGGAGGCGGGGGCGGTTTCCGCGCCGCGACCCCCGCCAGCCACACCGTGGCCGTTCACCTGTCCGCCTCGGTGAGCACCAACGTCATCCTGCTCGCGGTCCTTCTGGGCGTGGCCGGCGGCCTCCTCGCCGGCATGTTCGGCGGCTGGCGAGCCGCGCGGCTCCGCCCGGCGGACGCCCTGTCCAAAGTGGCCTGACGCTAACTGACCGACCTGGGTTCGGCGAGAGGAAAGCCAGATGTACAAGCTCTCCGGAGTGACCAAGAATTACCACAAGGGTCGCGACACCGTCGCTGCCCTGCGCGGGGTCGACCTAGTAGTGGAAGATGGCGAATGGCTCTCCATTCAGGGGCCGACCGGGCACGGCAAGTCGACTCTGCTGCAGATTCTCGGCGGCCTGGACCGGCCGTCCAGCGGTGTCGTCGACTTCGACGGGCGCGACCTCGCGCAGTTGCGCGAGGCCGAGGTAACCAAGGTGCGGGCCGAGTCGATGGGTTTCGTGTTCCAGACCTTCAACCTGATCCCCACCCTGTCTGCGCAGGAGAACGTGGAAACTGCGCTGGTGCCGCTGCACGTGTCGGGGACGGCCCGCCGGCAGCGGGCCGTCGTCGCCCTCGAGGCGGTCGGTCTCGCCGACCGGTTGCGCCACGTGCCGGGCGAGCTGTCCGGCGGCCAGCAGCAGCGGGTCGCGATCGCGCGCGCCCTGGTCAAGGAGCCGAAGGTCCTGCTGGCCGACGAGCCGACCGGGAACCTCGACGAGGACACCAGGGACGAGATCATCGACCTGCTCGACACGATGTGGCAGGAGCGCGGCCTGACCATGGTGTTCGTTACCCACGACAGTACCGTCGCCCGCCGCGGCCAGCGGATCGGCGTGATGAAGAACGGCCGTCTCAACTTCAAGCAGCCCGCCCGTTCCCAGCCCGCCCGTCCCCAGTCTGCCCGTTCCCAGCCCGCCCGTTCCCAGCCCGCCCGTTCCCAGCCTGCCGAGCTGCAAGTATCCGATCTCTCGTCCCCAGACCTCGATCCGCACACCGTCCCCACCGCCGACTAGGCCGCCGCTGGCCGCTCCGTCCCGGTTGGCGGCGGCCTAGTCCCATCCACCCCACTAGCCCCAACCGCCCCACTAGCCTCGCCCAAAAGTGCATGGTTGCGGCATCCTGCACAAAGGGGTGTGCAGGATGCCACAACCACCACAAATCGATTGGTGGCCTTAAGGGGTCGATCAGGGCCTCCCGGCGGAGCAGGGCGGCGAGATCCCCGGGCTCCGGGCGGACGTCGGCCAGGCCGTGCGCGGCGAACCAGCGACCGACGTTCTCCGCGTCACGGGTGAGAAAGAAGGCGCCCCGTGGGTTCGAGATCACGTCGACCACCTGCGGTAGGTCGATCATGACCAGCCGCTCCTCGTGGACCAGCAGGTTGTACGCCGACAGGTCGCCGTGCGCCAGGCCGTCTCTGGCCAGCGCGACGAGCGCCTGTACCAGCTGGTCCCACAGCCCGGCGAGCTCGGTGGGACCGGGCCTGGTCTCGGCCAGCCGCGGCGCGGCCATCCCGTCCGGCGAGCCGATGAACTCGAGCAGCAGCTCGGTGCCGAGGATCTGCGCCGGATACGGAACGGGCACTCCGGCAGCATAAAGCCGAGCCAGCGCGCTGAACTCGGCGGCCGCCCACTGCCCCGCGATAGCCTGCCGCCCGAAGGTGCTCCGGCTCGCCACGGCCCGGTTGACCCTGGACTCCCTGGCCCGGCGCCCCTCCAGGTAGCCGCTGTCGCGATGGAACATCCGGTGCTCGGCGGACCGGTACCGCTTGGCGGCCAGTAGGCAGGACCGGTCGGTCTGCGGGACGCCCCGCCGGAGCAGGAAAACGTCGGCTTCCTTGCCCGTCTTGACGATGCCGAGTTCGGTGTCGACGGCGGCCAACTCGGTGACCAGCCATTCCGGGTACGGCTTCGGGCCGCGTTCGGTCGGGACCGACTGGTCCCAGGTGGTCCAGCGGTCGCCTTCGGGCAGGCCGTCGGTCGCGTCGAAGCGCTCGATGGACGGCAGAGCCCGGCGCCACCTGACGCGTTTGGCCGTGGTCGGCTCGTCGTCGTCGAAACGCTGCTTACCGCGGCGGTAACGGGATTCTCCGTAGGAGGGAAAGTCGTGCACGGGTGATGCTCCTCGGCTGAGCGGCGAATAGGGCAGGCGGCAACGCGCCCGCGACGGGCGTAGACATGTAGCGCCTCCCTCCACTCAGCCGGCCACTACCGGCACGAACCTGCAGCAGGTTGCCATGTGGTCCCCGCCCCGCGCAACCCAATTTCGGTGCGGCTCGCGTGGCAACGTCGCTTTCGACCCGCCATCAACCTAGCGACCAAACCGCCACCACCCCAGCGACCAGACCGCCATCAACCTAGCGACCAAACCGCCACCACCCCAGCGACCAGACCACCATCAACCAAGCGACCAGACCACCACGTAACTAGTGGATAAGATAGCGCCCAGGGAACATTTGTGCCACTCTGATCAGGTGGTACGTGTCAACCCAACCCCGCTGGGCAAGCTGTTTGCCCGACATTCTGAGGCATCGGTTACCGAGGCGCTAACGGACACTCGGGTCGTTCTCATTACCGGGGCACGCCAGTGCGGGAAGAGCACGCTGCTCGGTCTGGTCGCGAAGGGCAGGGAAGCGGAGTGGCGCAACCTGGATAGGCCGGCGAACCGGCAGGCGGCCCGCACCGACCCGGCTGGATTCGTGGACTATCCCGAGCTCATGGTGATCGATGAGATCCAGCGAGTACCTGAACTCCTGCTCGCCATAAAAGAGCAGGTCGATACCGATCAAAGGCCTGGCCGGTATCTCCTTACCGGATCAGCGCGCGTGCTGGCCTTGCGCAGTTTGCCGGACACGTTGCCTGGACGAATCGAGACGATTGAGCTGTGGCCGTTTTCCCAGGGAGAGATTGACGGTACTCCGGATCGGTTCGTGGACGCCGTCTTCGAGCAGGGCGAAGCGCTGACTCATGACTCAACGATTACTCGGCAGGAATACGCCGAACGCATCGTCCGGGGCGGCTTTCCTGAGGCCTTGGCTCGGGTGAACCCTCGCCGGCGCGAGCGGTTCTTTGACTCTTACCTCGCCGATCTCGTCGCCCGTGATGTCAGCCAGTTGTCTGAAATTGAACGCACGCCCGAGATGCGTGCCCTGATCCGGCTCTTGGCGTCCCGCTCTGGTCAGCTCCTGGTAGTGGCCGCTGTCGGCAGTGACGCCAGGCTCCCCGCCAGTACCGTCTATCGCTATCTGGGCCTCCTGGAGGAAGTTTTCCTGATCAAGAGGATTCCAGCGTGGTCACGGAACGTGAGTGCGCGCGCGATCGGAACACCCAAGCTGGCCTTCGTCGATTCAGGGATCGCGGCTAACCTACTCGGCACAGACGTACGGAGCCTGCTTCGCCCCGGCGGGCAATTCGGCCCGCTGCTTGAAGGATTCGTCCTGATGGAGCTCGCGCGCCAGCTCACGTGGGCACGGCAGCGCGTCGAGCTATTCCATTACCGCACCAAGGACAAGGTCGAAGTCGACGCGGTCCTTGAGAACCGGCAAGGGAGCGTCGTCGGAATCGAGGTCAAGGCTTCCTCTACTGTCAGCGCGGGAGATTTCCGCGGCTTGAGGCATCTAGCCGACAGGATCGGCGACGATTTCGTTGCCGGAGTCGTCCTCTATACCGGCACTCAGACGCTTCCCTTCGGACCGCGGATGCGTGCGGTGCCGGTCGGCGCCCTGTGGGAGATATAGACCCGGGTTACCGGGTAATCGCCTGGCCGGTGTCAGGGTCGAAGAGGTACAGACGCGCCGGGTCCAGGAAGAAGGTGATCCGTCCGCCGGGCTGGACCGCGACGCGTAGGATCTAGCCGGCCCGTGCCGTTGGGGGCGCTACCGAGCAAGATGCTTAGGGACTGCCCGCACCACATACCTCAGCAGTTACAATGCGTCTCAATACCCCCATGGCCATCACCAAGCGCAGCATGATCGGATGGATACGCAAGCCACGGGAGGCTTGACGGGCCTTCCGCCCCGTCGGAACAGCACCCGGTAGCAGTTACATCTGTCTACCCAGGACCATGCCGTCCCGCGGATATACCACCGGGAGTGGTCCGCAGGGTGTATCTAATATGTTTTGTCCACATAATCCCGAGGGTGGCCGCGAGTCCGCCTCCCGGTCGGCCCTAGATAGCTGCGTGACGGCGAGGAGGTGACGGGTTGCCCGACAGGCGGGTCGTCAGCACGGTGGCCGTCGTCGTCATTGTGGCGGTCGTCATTGTGGCGGCGGCCGCCATCGCGGTGGTCGCGCTGCTGGTACACAAGCCGTCGCAGGCCGCGACGTCGCCGTCGAGAACTGGCACCGCTTCCGGGACCTCGGCAACCGCTGTCGGCAGGGTGGCGGCCTCCGGCCCGGCCACCTTCTCCGGCCCGGACGGCGTCGAGGCCCGCTGGGTGATCCAGGAGAACGACAAGCCGGGCACCACCGCATGGGAGATACACGGCGCGCACGGCGGGATCAGCGGTTTCGCCAACCAGGTCTACGCGGAGCAGGGCCAGAAGGTCACCCTGTACGTCAGCACCACCGGCCCGTCCTTCCGCGCCGAGGCCTTCCGGACGGGCTATTACCAGGGCAAGGGCGCGCGACTGATCTGGGCGTCGGGCCAGCAAACCGGCAAGGACCAGCCCGCCTGCCCGGTCACCGGCGGCACCAACATGGTGACCTGCGACAACTGGTCCCCGTCGCTGACGTTCACCGTCACCCAGGCGTTCGTCCAGGGTGACTACCTGATCAAGCTGACCGGTCCGGGCAACCGGCAGAGCTACGTCCCGCTGACGATCTGGGACCCCGCCAGCACCGCCACCTACGTGATCAAAAACGACGTGTTCACCTGGCAGGCCTGGAACTATTACGGCGGCTACGACTACTACCAGGGCCTGGGCAGCTGCCCGCCGGACGTGTACCCGATCTGCAACCGGGCCCGGGTCGTGTCCTACGACCGGCCCTACGCCGCGGAGAACGGCTCTGGCAACTTCCTCGGCCTGGAATACCCGCTGGTCGAGTGGGCCGAGCAGCACGGCCTCGACGTCACCTACGCCACCGACCTGACCGTCCAGGAGCATCCCGGCTACCTGCTCAAGCACAAGGTGCTGCTCTCCCTCGGCCACGACGAGTGCTGGTCGGCCGGCGAGCGTCAGGCCACCGTCGCCGCCTATAACCAGGGCGTTAACATCGTCTTCTTCGCCGCCAGCCCGGTCCTACGGCACGTGCGGACCCAGGCGTCCCCGCTCGGCCCGGACCGTGAGCTCGTCGACTACCGGGACTCGGCCGCCGATCCGCTCGACGGCAACGGCAACCCGCTCCAGGTCACCGGCAACGAATGGTCCAACCCGCCGTCCAGCTGGCCGGAGTACGACTTCGTCGGCGACACCTACGCCGGATTCCTCGAGCCCGGCCTGCACGTGGGTTTCCGGGTCGCGGACGCCTCGGCCTGGGTCTTCGACGGCACCGGCCTGCACAACGGCGAGGTCATCCCCAGCCTCATCGCCTCGGACGTGGACAAGTTCGACCTGGCCTACGGCCAGCCGGCCAACGACCAGATCCTCGGCCACTCGCCGATCCCGGCCAACCTGGGCCAGACCAGCATCGGCGCGTTCTACTCCGACATGACGTACTACACGGACTCCTCCACCGGCGCCGGCGTGCTCGACACCGGCACCAACAACTGGATCCCGGCCCTTGACGACCGCAGTGGCTGCTACCCCGGCGGCATCTGCGAGGCCACCATGGTCCAGCGCATTACCGGCAACATCCTCAAGCTGTTCGGCCAGGGTCCCGCCGCCCACATCCAGCCCTCGGTCCCCAACTGGCAACAGGTCACCGGCCAGTAATCCTCCACCGAAGCTGCCCGCCCGCCCGCCGGACCGTGCCCCTTCTTCGACCCGAACGATCCGCGGCGGGCATAGGGTGCGCCGCCGCATTGCGAGGCGGCAGTCGGCATCGGCGACGTCGGCTGCCGCTCGTTACCCTGTACCCAGGACTCACAAGTGTTCCGCGAACAACTCCAGCCCCGTCCGCCCGGACCTCGCCTGCAGCCCTCAAATACTTAATCGACCCTATGGAACATAGGGCCGGTTATAACCGGCCCTATGTTCCATAGGGTCGGCTGGATCCCGGGAAAGCCAACACGCGGGCGTTAACTTAGTGGTCGGCGGGGCGGCTGTGACCAGCGGTGCATGCCGCTCGGGCCCGCCCGCGCCTACACCTGGACGAACTCGATGCCGGTGACCTGACAGAAGGCCTTCCAGTCGGCGGCGTGGTGACCCAGGTTCATCACCTCGTGGTGCGGTCCGCCGTTCGAGAGCCACCCGTTCAGGCACCTGCGCAGGCCGGAGGCCGGCCGGAACTGCCCGTATGGCATCTCCAGGGCCGGCAGTTCCTGGCTGTCCAGGTTCTCGCCCTCGGCGACCACCAGCCGGAACCGCTCTCCCTCCAGCGAGACCAGGGCGGCCAGGGTGGCCGGACCGGGCTGCAGCTGGAACACGAACGTCGGCGGGTCGGCCAGGCGGCCGATGCCGAGCGGTCGCTTGATCAGCTTCACCGGCCGGTCGGACCGGGCGATCTGCCAGTTGCCCTCGCCCATGTGGCTCTGCAGGACCGAGTCCGAGGGGAAGTCCATCGCGTACATCTCGGTGAAGTGCGCGGTGCCGATCAGCACGTGCCCGGCGAAGACCAGGCACGCGGTCAGCACATCGCCCTCGGCGGCGTACCCGTAGCCCTTAGCCAGCAGGGACGAGGCCGCGGCCAGCGGCAGCCGGGCGAACCGGCCGTCCTCGCCGATCGCGTCGAAGTGCGCGGTGTAGGCGCCGAAACCCCGGCGGGCCAGGATCTGCTCGATCGCGACCTGCATCCGGGCGTGATCCGTGCGCTCCGGTTCAGACAGCCGCGGGTCGATCTCGAAATGAGAGTCCTCGAACGAGATGACATCATCGACCGCGGCCGGGCTCACCTCCTGCATCTCACGCCACAAGTCGCCCTGCGCGACCGAGATGATCGCCGGGCCGAGGGTCCTGACCAGCGCACTCTCGTCGACGCGGATGTCGCCCATCTCGTTCATCGGGTAGCCGAAGATCGCCACCTTGAGCTGCTTCCACGCGGTGGCCGCGGCCGCGGCGCGGGCCCAGCGGCCGACGTCGGCGCGGAACGAGGCACTCTTCCAGTCATCGGTCAGCACGGTGAACCGCTTGCCCGCCCGGACCATGGCATTGGCCGTGTCCTGGGCGCCGTGCACGCCCTGGTTGTAGGTCATGTCCGCCATGTCCCAGGCGGGCGTCACGCTGGGTTCCGGCTGGATGTTGGCCAGGCAGACCGGTAGCCGGGTCTCGGCGAGCAGCCGGGCCACCCGCATGGCCGGGCCGTAGGTGAGCATGACCACGAGCACGCCGTCCACGTCCGCGTTCTCGAACTCGCGCATGGCGCGCTCGGCGTCCTCGCGGTACTTGATGGCCTTGCTCGGGATGAACTCGCCCACGTCCGACAGGTGCGCGGCGAGTTCGGCGGCGTACCCTTCTTGCCGCTGCGCGATCCCGGGGATCATCTCGTCGTACAGGTCCTGCATGATCCCGAGAATGCCGATGCGCGGCTTACGGTCGTTCCAAGCGGTCATGGGAGATCGTTCTCCTTCAAGGTCAGCGCTGGCCATACTGGTTCTTGTAGCGAGCGTGCAGGGCGTCTACCTGGTCGGCGGGCAGCGGTACCAGCTCGCCGTAGGCCCGGGCGAGGTGGACCGTCCGCGCCACGTCCTCGCACATCACGGCCGCCTTCACCGCATCTGAGGCCGAACCGCCGATGGTGAAGACGCCGTGGCTGCGCATCAGCACGGCGGGGGAGCGGTGGCCGGTCAGCGTGGCGACCACGCCCCGGCCGATCTCGTCGCTCCCGATCAACGCGAACGGGCCGACCGGGATGTCACCGCCGAACTCATCCGCCATCGCCGTGATCACGCACGGGATGGCCTCACCGCGCGCCGCCCACGCGGTCGCGTAGGTCGAGTGCGTGTGCACGACCCCGCCGACCCCGGACATGTGCCGGTAAATGTAGGCGTGCGTGGCGGTATCGCTGGACGGGCTGAGCCCGCCCGCCGCCACCGGCTTGCCATCCAGATCGCAGACCACCATCGACTCCGGCGTCAGGTCGTCATAGGAGACCCCGCTCGGCTTGATCACCATCAGGTCCGACTCGGGAACCCGCGCGGACACGTTGCCCGACGTCCAGGCGACCAGGCCGTTGCGCACGAGCTCGGCGTGCAGCGCGCAGACCGTTTCGGCCAGCGCGGTGATCTCAGGGCTCATCTGTCCCACCCCTCCCCACCTCCAACGTTGTCGTGGATCACGCACCACTGCCCGTTCGGCTGAAATAAGCGCGGTCGCGGATCGCCCGCAACCGGTGCATGACCGAGTTTCCCCCGCGCCCGAAATAGTCGTGCAGCTGAACGTATTCGGCGTACAGCTCGTCGTACACGTCCGCGCGTGCCGAGTCAGGCCGGTAGACGTCCCGGGACAGACGGCCCATGACGTCGGCCGCGGCCGGCACGTCCGGGTAGGCGCCCGCGGCCACGGCCGCGTGGATGGCCGAGCCCAGCGCGCCCGCCTGCTCCGAGCCGATCACGCTAAGCGGGCGCCGCAGGACGTCGGCGTAGATCTGCATCAGCGGGGCGCTCTTGGTCAGGCCGCCGGCCACCACGAACTCGGTCACCGGCACGCCCGAGGCGCCGAGATCCTCGACGATGATCCGGGTGCCGAACGCGGTGGACTCGAGCAGCGCCCGGTAGATCTCCGGCGCCGTGGTCGCCAGCGTCAGCCCCACGATGAGGCCGGACAGGCCGGCGTCCACCAGGACCGAGCGATTGCCGCCCTCCCAGTCCAGCGCGACCAGCCCGCTCGCGCCGGGCGGCGGTTCGCAGGCAATCTCGTCCAGCAGGGCCGGCAGCGGCACGCCGCGCCGCCGTGCGTCGGCGGCGAACTCGCCGGGGACCCCGTTGCGGGTGAACCAGGCGAAGATGTCACCGACCCCGCTCTGGCCCAGCTCATATCCCCACAGCCCGGCGACGATACCGCCGTCCACCACGCCGCACATCCCGGGGACCTCGGCGAGCTCGGCGCCGTTCATCACGTGGCAGGTGGAGGTGCCCATGATCAGCACCATCTTGCCGGCCGCCACCGGGCCGGCCGCGGGCACGGTGACGTGCGCGTCCACGTTGCCGACCGCGACCGCAATCCCCGCGGGCAGGCCGGTCAGGGCGGCCGCGGCGGGCCGCAGCAGGCCGGCCAGGGCGCCGAGCGGGGAAATGGGATGGGCCAGCTTGCCGGCGGCGAAGCCGGCGAAGCGCGGGTCGAGGGCGGCCAGGAAGTCACGCGACGGGTACTGCCCGTCCTGGAAGATGCCCTTGTACCCGGCCGTGCACGCGTTCCTGGTCTCGGTCCCGCACAGCTGCCAGATGATCCAGTCGGCGGCCTCGATCCACCGGTCGGCGCGCTGGTACAGCTCGAAGTCCTCGTCAAGCAGCTGGAGCGCCTTGGCAAACTGCCACTCCGAGGAGATCTTCCCGCCGTAACGGTTGATCCACTTCTCGCCGCGCTCATGGGCGGCGGCGTTGATCCGGTCCGCGTGCGGCTGCGCGGCGTGGTGCTTCCACAGCTTGGGGTAGGCGTGCGGGCGGGCGGCCAGGCCCGGCAGCTGGCACAGCGGGGTTCCGTCGGCGAGCGCCGGCAGGCAGGTAGACGCGGTGAAGTCGGTGGCGATGCCGATCACCTGTTCAGGGGCCACATCGGCGTCGGCGATCGCGGCCCGCACGGCGGCGCCCAGCGCGTCGGTGTAGTCGCCCGGGTCCTGCAGCGCCCAGTCCGGCGGCAGCTCGCCGTACCCGGGCAGCTCGCGGTCGATCACGCCGTGGGCGTACTCGCTGACCGCGGTGCCGACCTCGGCGCCATCGCTGACCCGGACCACCAGGGCGCGCGCCGACAACGTCCCGAAATCCACGCCCATCACGAACTGATCACCGCTGACGTCTTTGTTAGCGCTCACATCCATTTGTCCGCCTAATCGTCAGGTTCCTATCCGCATTCTTGCCTTCCCGTCGGCGACTAATCGCCGCGTCGGCGGCTGAACCGCCGGCGTCAGCGATTCCGCGGGCTCGCGGCGCTCGCCCGCACGATCAGCTCGGGAGCCACCCGGATCCGTGGCCCGGGCGGGATCACGCCGGACATCCGGTCGACGAGCGCGCGCAGTGCTTGCCGGCCGACCTCGCCGAAATCCTGCCGCACCGTGGTAAGCGGTGGCAAGTAGTACCCCGCCTCGGGGACGTCATCGAAGCCGACGACGCTGATGTCGCCCGGAACCCGGAACCCGCGTTCGGTCAGCGCCCGCATCACGCCGAGCGCCATCGGGTCGTTGCCGCAGAAGATGGCGGTGAGCTCAGGATCGCTGGCCAGCTGGCAGCCAAGCTCGTAACCGGAGGCCGATGACCAGTCGCCCGCGAGCACCGGCGGCTCGGGCGCCCCGGCCTCGCGCAGCGCCTTCCGCCAGCCGTCGACGCGTTCGGCCGCGTCGAGGCAGGAAGACGGGCCGGCCACGTGGTACACGGTCCGGTGCCCCAGGCTCAGCAGGTACTCCGTCGCTGCGCCCGCGCCGGCGGCGTTGTCGATCGCCACCGACGTCACCGCCGCGCGGGTGCCGCAGCCCACCGCGACCAGCGGCACCTCGGGCGGCACGTGCGCCAGCGCGGCCACGGCCGTGTCCTGCGTCGCGATGACGATGATGCCCTCGATCCCCTGGCCGACGAACCGCTCCACCGCGTCCAGCATCGACCCGCGGTCAAGCGCGGGCAGGCTGGCGATGGACACGAAGTAGGCGTCGTGCGCCGCTCGCTCGAAGCCGTACAGCATGGAGGCCGGGCCGTACAGCATGTTGTCGAAGCTGATCACGCCGACGGTGTGGGTACGCCGGGTGACCAGCGTTCTGGCCGCGGCGTTCGGCCGGTAGGCGAGCTCGCGGATCGCGGCCAGCACCTTCTCCCGGGTCAGCGGGCGAACGTTCGGGTGCTCGTTCAGTACCCGTGAGACCGTCTGGTGCGAAACGCCGGCCAGCCGGGCCACGTCCGCCATGACCGGCGGCCTGGACAGGCTGCCCAGCCCGCGGGCGACTGAGGTGCGCACCTGTCCCTCGGCTTGTCCCCCCGGCGACGACGTCACGTCCTGCCTCCCTCCGCCGCGCGCTGCGTAGCCATGCGGTCAGTTGGGGCCGACGTTAGCGCTAACACTCCTGCCAGAATAACGGGCGGTGCCTATCATCGCGAAACTCCGCCCGCCCAGGAGCGCCTCAGGACTTGTCGCCTGTCCCAGCACTATCCCGCAGATCGCGGAGCGCGGCCTTCGCCTTACGCCCGGCGTCGCTGTCGCGCAGGTCGCGGATCGCCTCGCGCGCCGTGTCGCGCGCCTTGCCCACGACGTCGCTGTCGCGCAGGTCCTTGATCGCGGCCTTGGCCTTGCGGCCGGTCTCGCCCTCGCGCAGGTCCTTCATCGCCGCCTCGGCCTTGCGGGCGGTCTCGCTGGTGCGCACGTCCTGCAGGGTGGCCTTGGCCTTGCGGGCCGCGTCGGTGCGCTGCCCGCCCCGCAGCCAGGCGGTCACCCTGGACCACCAGCCCTTAACTTGCTGCTCGAACTCGGCCACCGCGGATTCTCCTTCGCGTTCCGGGCGATGCGCGCTCGTTAGCCCACGCCCGGTAACAAGATATAACGCAAACACCAGTCCGGCCAAACCCCAAAGAGCCCTGGCTCATCAGGGCGGAGATCCGGCGGGCTGGATGCCGTCCAGGATCACGTCCACGACCTTGGCGATGAAGTCGTCGGTCATCGGCAGGTGGCCGAGCAGCAGGCGGTGCTCGGCCGCGCCGAAGAACAGGTCAAGGACCACGTCCCGGTCGACCGACGGCGGTATCTCACCGCGCTCGACGGCCCGGTCCAGCATGATCCGATGCTGAACGCGCAGTGGCTCGAGCACCCGGTCCCGCCACGCCCCGCGCAGTTCGGGGTCGTGCTGGGCCTCGGCGATCAGGCTGGTCAGCATCGATCCCATCGGGGTCTGCGTCACCGCACGGACCCACGCGTGCAGCGCGGCGAGCAGGTCGCCGCGCAACGTCCCGGTGTCGTTGGGCGGTTGTGCTTCGCGGAACGAGGTGACGAAGGCATCCAGCGCCAGCAGGCCCTTGGATGGCCAGCGCCGGTAGATGGTGGTCTTGCCGACCCCGGCGCGCGCGGCCACCTCCTCGATCGACATGGCCGATAGACCTCGGTCGGCGAGCAGTTCCGCGGTCGCCGTCAAGATCGCGCGGTCCGCCTCCTGGCTGCGCGGCCGCCCCCGCTGCGTCCCGCCGCCCCCCGCGCCCGAGCCCGCGTCCACGCCGCCCTCGGCAGGCTCAGCGCCCGAGAGTTCCCGCGCCCCTGGAATATCCCGGCTCATCGCCCGGTTCTACCCCCTAGAATTCCGAAACGATCCGTAACGTATTTGATTGGTATCATGCCCGCCACCACGCCTCTCATCCGTCGTGAATCCCGGCCAGCTACCGCCACCCGACCAGTCCCGGCCGCTCCCAGCCGGCCACCGCGCCTGCCAGCCGCCGGCCCCTCCAGCTTGCCCTGATCCTGGTCGCCGCCTTCATGGTCGTCCTTGATTTCAGCATCGTGAACGTCGCGCTGCCGTCGATCGAGCGCGAACTCCACATGGCGCCCGACGCAGTGCAGTGGATCGTGACGGGGTACGCGATCTCGTTCGGCGGCCTGCTCATTCTCGGCGGCCGGGCGGCTGACCTGCTCGGCCGGCGGCGCATGTTCGTCGCGGGCTTGATCGCGTTCTCGCTGGCCAGCCTCGCGGGCGGCCTAGCGAGGGACCCGATGCTGCTGATCGCCGCCCGGGTGGTGCAGGGCGCGGGCGCCGCCATCGTCGCCCCGGCCGCGTTGTCTCTCATCACCACCGGCTTCCCCGAAGGCCCCGAACGTACTCGTGCCATCGGACTTTACGGCTCGGTGGCCTCGGTCGGCTTCGTCTCCGGTCAGGTTCTCGGCGGCGTGCTGGTGCAGTTCACCAGCTGGCGTGCGGTCTTCCTGGTCAACGTCCCGGTCGGCCTGATCGCCGCGGCCCTGTCCCCGTCCATCCTGGGCCCGGCCAAGACCGCCGCCAGCACCGCCGCCAAGACCGCCGTCAGCACCGCCGCCAAGACCGCCGCCAAGACCGCCGCCAAGACCGCCGCCGGCACGGCCGCTAAGGTCAGCACGGCTCGGACCCGGCTGCGCCGGCTCGACCTGCGCGGCGCGCTGCTGATTACTGTCGCGGTCACGCTCGTCGTCTTCGCCGTGTCCCAGGGGGTCGTGCTCGGCTGGACCTCACCGCTGGTCATCGGGGCCGCCGTGATCGCGGTCGTGGCCGCGGCCATCTTCGCCAAGGCCGAGACCAGGCACCCCGACCCGCTCATCCGCTTGTCCCTGCTGCGCCGCAAGGGCCTGCGCGAGGGGACCACGCTGACGTTCCTGCTCGGCCTGTGGAACGGCGGTGAGATGCTCGTCCTGTCCCTGTACCTGCAGCAGGTCCTGCACGAATCGCCGCTGTTCACCGGCCTGGTCATCGCCCCGCAGGGCGTGGTCGGGTTCATGATGGGCATGCTCGGCCCGCGACTGGCCGGCCGGATCGGGATCAGGCGGCTGCTCGTGGTGACCGCCGCCGCGTCCGCCGTCGGCTTCCTCGTCCTGACCCACCTGCCCGCGGCGGGTTACAGCCCGGTCCTGTTCGTCGTGACGCTGATCGGCTTCGGCACGGCGGGCACCGCGATGGGCTCCACCGTGCTCGCCAGCCGTGGCATGGCCGACGCCGATCAGGGCCTAGTCGGAGGCATGATCAACACCAGCCGCCAGATCGGTGCCGCGGTCGGCGCCGCCCTGCTCCCGGCCGTGGCCCAGGCCGTCAGCGGCGGGGTTTCCGGCGACCGCGCCGCGATGCTCACCGCCGCGGTGGCGGCCCTGGCCGCTACCGCCGTGGCCTGGCGCGCCGCCCACCTGATCCCGGCCCGCGCCGCCAGCTAAGGTCTCAGCCCGCCCGCCAACTAAGGCCCCGGCCGGGGCGCAAGGTGCCCTGGGTGCATGATGGCCAGGTGCCACTCTTCAGCTTTGAAGGCCGCGAGCCCCAGGTCAGCCCGGATGCATGGATCGCGCCCACGGCCACCCTGGTCGGCGACGTGCGGGTGGAGGCGCAGGCCTCGGTCTGGTACGGCGCCGTGCTGCGGGCCGACTTCGGGCCGATCATCGTCCGCCGGGGCGCGAACATCCAGGACGGGTCGGTGCTGCACGGCGGCGACGACCCGGTCACCGAGGTCGGCGAGGGCGCGACCGTCGGTCACCTGTGCGTGGTACACGGCTGCGTCCTCCACGCCGAGGCGCTGATCGGCAACGGCGCCACGATCCTCGACGGCGCGATCGTGGGCCGCCGCGCCCTGGTCGCCGGGGGCTGCACCGTACCGCCGGGGATGGTCATCGCCGATGGCATGCTCGTCGTGGGCGTCCCGGCACGGGTCCTCGGAGAGGTCAGCGGACAGGCCAAGGTGTGGGTGGACACCAATCCCGCCATCTACCGCGACCTGGCCCGCCGCCACGCGGCAGGCGTCCGCCCCGTCGGCTGACTCAGATACCGCGGAGCTGATCCACGAGCAGCGTGTGATTGGACGTCCCCCGGCAGAATCCGGCTGCCAATTTGCCTGCCCGGTTCGGCGTGTCCGGTCCGATGTCCACGGAAATGTCGGCACCCCTTGATATCATCGAACAAGAAACTGAAAAAGATCATCAATCTGAACGGACGCTTCCCCCGGCACCCGGGCAGGAGGTGAGCACCAGGTGAGCACCGCCCCGGCATTCACCAGCGAAACCGACGCACTGCACATGCTGGAAACGGCGCTGTCCTACCTGACCGCCGCCGACCCGACCCAGATGCCCACCGTCATCCAGGCCCAGGCCCTGACCACCCTGGAACGCGCCGACGCCCTGACCACCGCCGCCCGCGCCGCCATCCTGGCCGCCTTCACCGCCGGCCGGGGGTACCGCGACGACGGGGACTGCAGTTCCGGCTCCTGGCTGATCCACCAGACCCGGGTGACCAGGGCGGCGGCGGGCGATCACGCCGGCTGGTCCCGCCGGACCCAGACCCACCCCCGGGTGCTGGCCGCGCTGGCCGCCGGGGACATCTCCAAGTCCTATGCCCGCGCCATCTGCGGCTGGACCGGCCGGCTCCCCGAAGACTGCCGCGACAACGCCGATGAGATCCTGGTCGGCGCCGCCGAGATGGGGATGGGCCTGGCGGACCTGGCCGCGCTGGCGGCCGAGATCCAGGCCCGGGCCCGGCCCGATGCTCCGGACGAGGACGGGCCGCGGTTTGAGGACCGGGCGGTCAAGGTGGAGACCACGTTCGGCGGTGCCGGGGTGATGACCGGCGATCTGACCCCGGAGTGCGCGGCCGTGGTGACCGCGGTGCTGGATGCCCTGTCCGCGCCGCGGGGCGCCGAAGATGACCGCAGTCACGGCCAGCGGTATCACGATGGGCTGGAGGAGGCATGCCGGCGGCTGGTGGCGGCGGGCCTGCTGCCGGAGCGGGCCGGGCAGCCGGTCAAGGTGACGGGGCACATCCACCTGGCCGACCTGATCGACCTCGACCTCGATTCCAGGCTGCAGCAGGAGTGGACCGAGCGGGTCCGCGGCGAGTGGGCCGCCGCCCGCGCCGCCGCCTCGCTCGGCGGCAGCGACGGCGCCGCGTGGCTGGAGGGAGAGGCCGCGGAGGGGTTCGCGTGCGACGCGTCGGTGGTACCGGTGGTGTTCGGCACCGTCAACCCCGGCGTGATCGAGGACCTGGTCCGGTTCTGCCTGGACCTGGCCGGGCACGGCCCCGGCCGCTGCACCCCCACCCGCACCGACCGGGACCACACCGACCGGGACCACACCGACCGGGACCACACCGACCGGGACCACACCGCCTCGGATCACAGCGCCCCGGATCACGGCGGCCCGGATCCGGCCGGTCCGGGTGAGCCGGTGCCGGGTCCCCGGCCGCTGCCGCCCGGGCTGAGCCGGGAGTCGCTCGAGCAGCAGATCATCGGGAAAGCCGTGGAGTTGCTGTCGGGTCCCGGCGGGCTCGCCTCGTTCTTGCGCCGCCGTGAGCTCGGTGCCCGGCTCGGCGGGCCGAGCCAGCCGCTGGACGTGGGCTATAGCGACGACGTGCCGGCCGGGATCCGCACCGCGGTCAGGGCCCGGGACCAGCATTGCCGGTGGGCGGACGGGTGTGATCAGCCCGCGTCGGCGTGTGAGGTGCACCACCTGCGGCACAAGGGCCACGGCGGCGAGACCAGCCTGGACAATTGTATTCTGCTGTGTTTCCATCACCATCAGCTGATGATCCACCGGATGGGCTGGACCCTGGTCCGCAACCCCGACGGCACCACCACCGCGTGGAACCGGGACCGGACCAAGGTACTGCGCAGCCACAGCCCGCCCGCCCGCGCCGGGTAAACCCCGCCGGCCGTCGGCCTAACCACCCGCTACGACTAGCCGGCGGTGCGGCGGGACTCCGCGATATGCATCCTGATCACGGAGCCGAAGTCCGGGTCCGGGGTCAGGCCGAGCCGGGTCGCCCGTTCGGCGCGGACCCGGGCCGGCCAGCTCGCCACGATCTGCGCCACCGCCGGGTCGGGGACCCAGTCGATCAGCGCGCTAACCTGAGGCCCGGCTACCTCGGCCAGGGCCGCGGCCATGTCCGCGACGGTAATGCTGAGCGCGGGCATGGTGACCGCGGTGCGGCCGCCCCAGGCCGGGTCGGAGGCGGTGGCGGCGCACAGGAGGGCGGCGACGGCCTTGGCCGGCGAGGCGAGCGCGACCTCGGTACCCGGGTCGACCGGACAGGTGGCCCGCTGGCCCGCGAGCGGTTCCCTGATGATGCCCGAGAAGAAGCCCGACGCCGCGGCGTTGGGCCGTCCGGGGCGGACGCTGACGGTCATCAGCCGGACGGCCCGGCCGTTCAGGAATCCCTTGCGCGTGTAGTCGGCCAGCAGCTGCTCGCCGATGACCTTCTGGATGCCGTAACTCGTCTGCGGGTTGGGCAGGGTGTGATCGTCGATGACCGGGGGCAGCGGGTGCTCGCCGGAAACCCCGAAGACGGCCAGCGAGCTGGAGAACACCACCACCGGGTCGGTGCCGAGCGCGCGGCAGGACGCGAGCAGCGACTCGGTCGCGCGCAGGTTGGCCCGCATGCCCAGGTCGAAGTCCGCCTCGCATTCCCCGCTGACCGCCGCGGCCAGGTGGAAGATCACGTCGGCTCCGGCGAGCGGACCGGGCGGAGCCGCGGGATCCAGCAGCTCGCCCAGGTCGCCCCCGATCACGGTTACCCGTGCGTCGGCGGCCAGATCAGGCGGCACCGGCACCCGGTCGATGAGGGTCACCCCGGACAGCCGGCGCGGCCCCGCGCCCGCCACGTCCAGCGAGCCCGCCGCCAGCAGTTCCCGGGCCAGCCGCGAGCCCAGGAAACCAGCACCCCCGGTAATCACTACGTTGACCACAGCGCCTCCTAGTACCATCATCGAGCGCACGTTCGCCGAAGCATAGGGGGGTTTCCGCCGTGGACAAGGATCTGGCCGACCAGGTTGTCGATATCGCCCAGCGTGTGGTCGCCAGCGGGGCGATCTCGGCGAACGGGCACGGCAACGTGAGCGTGCGCGTGCCGGGGGCGGAGGAGATGTATTTCACCGCGGGCCCGTCGCTGCGGAATCACCCGGTCTCCGCCGTGGTACGCATCGGCCTAGACGGAACCCTGCTGGAGGGCGAGCTGCCGCCCATCCAGGGCGCCGTGGTGGCCATGCACACGGCCATGTACGCCGACCATGGCGATGTCGGCTGCGTCCTGCACACGCACTCGCCCTACGCCACCGCCTACGCGGTGGCCGGCCTGTCCGATCGGGTGCTGGGTGGAGGCCCTCGCGATGTTCGGCCTGGCCGCCGGGGTGCCGGTGTCCGAGTACGGCCCGCGCGGCTCGGACCAGGCGGTGGCCGGCATCCGCGCCGCGATCACCCCAGGGGTGCCCGCGGTGCTGCTGGCGAACCACGGCGTGCTGGTGTTTCACCGCACTCCCGAGCTGGCCATTCTGGTCGGCGGTGTCGTGGAGGAGGCCGCGCAGGCCGGCCTCAACGCGGCCGCTCTTGGCGGCCCGGTCGAGATCCCGGCCGACCTTCGCGCCGCGGCGCTGCAGCGCGCCATGACCTTCGACCGCCAGGGCACGGTGCGCGCCTAGCGTGGACGTATTGAGCAGCCGCATCTTGCTGCGACCCGCCGACCTGGACCGAAGCCAGCATTTCTACCGGGACGTGCTGGGTCTGGCGGTCTACCGGGAGTTCGGATCTCCGGCTGAGCGCGGGATGGTGTTCTTTCTCGGCTCGGGATTTCTGGAGGTGTCCGGCCACGCCGCGGGCTCTGCAGGAGCTTCGGTGATGATCTGGCTCCAGGTGCGGGACGTGCGCGCCGAGCACGAGCGGCTAACGGCGGCCAGCGCTCGGGTTCTGCGCGGACCCCAGACCGAGTCCTGGGGCCTGACCGAGATGTGGATCGAGGATCCGGACGGTGTCCGGATCGTGATGGTCGAGATCCCCGCCGATCACCCGCTCCGGCGCGACTCGCGATCCTTCGCACCGCCGACGTGAGAAGCCCCGCATGACAGACAGACTTGGCGCCAGCAATATCTAGCGCTGGCCCTCGTCGTTCGGCCGGGGCGCCGGGATCGCGTGGGACCGCGGCGGGAAGGTGCTCATTTCGGCGTACCACGTGGCCATCGCGACGTTAACCGCGGACTCGATGAGGTCGAGCTGGTTCTGCATCCGCCTGAGCTGCGGATCGAAGTCAGCATGCATCCGCCTGAGCTGTGGCCCGATGTCGCCCGTGATCGTAGAGCGCAGATAGTAGCCGCACAGCAATCCGCCGGCAAGAAGGCCGATCAGCGTCCCCAGCACGAAGATCAGCATGGCCATCACTCTCCAGCGATACTAGTCCTTATGACAGTATGCATGCTGATCAAGGCGATCTGCAAGAGTCATAGTGATACGTGTCATTTGACGCATTGCCACTCTGAGAGGTAGCGTAAAGATCTTTCGTGCGCCGTTGGCTACGCAGCGTAGGGGCCTTGACGAACGGGAAGACCCTCGGGAAGCCCGGTCGTGACTGGAGAAGCGGAAGTTGCCGGCAGGTAGCCATGAGAACTTGCAAGGAAATTGTTACCTGTGGGTCCCTCGTGGCAGTAGGCCACGGGTCCCTGGTGGCAGTAGGCTGCTCCAATGTTTGTGCCAGCTGTCAGTCCGCTCGGTGTCAGCTTGTCTAACTTGCAGCTATGTCGAAGCGGTCTGCAGCGAGGGGGGGACTGATGGCGGGAGAGGGCGCGAGCCCGTTGGTGCTACGTCGGCGTCTTCGAGCAGAACTTCGGGCGGCACGCCTGAAAAAGGGCCTTACCCAGGATCAGGTGGCAAAGGCTATGGAATGGTCATTGTCGAAGATGAACCGGATTGAGAAAGCGAAGACCGGCATTAGCGCTAATGACCTCAAGGTACTCCTGCCAGAATACGGCATCACGGATCAGGAACAGACCGAGGAATTGCTGGCCCTGGCCCGGGCGTCCCGGCAGCCCGGCTGGTGGAGCCAGTACAGCGAAGTCGCCCCATCGGGACTCCTTGAGCTGATCGACTACGAATCCGCGGCATCCGCGGTGAGCCAGTTCGAGACGATGTTCGTCCCTGGAATCCTTCAGGTCGAGGATTACGCGTCGGCTATCCTGCAGGCTTTCTACGATGAGAAGCCCACGGCTGAGCGCGTGGCCGCCCTGGTCGAGCTCCGGACCAAGCGCAGAGACCTGCTGAGCAGCGAGAATGCGCCCGAGTTCTCTTTCGTCCTAGACGAGTCAGTGATCCACCGCCAAGTCGGGAGCCCGGCTATTACGAGCCGGCAGTTCAGGCATCTGATCACCGTGGCGAAGCTGCCCAACGTGAAAATACAGATCGTACCGTTCACGGTCGGCCTGCATTCGGGGATGACGTACCCCTTTGAGGTCGTGCAGTTCGAGGACACGCCCGACGAGAACATCGTGTTCATCGAGGCGCCGAGCGGCGATGTCATTATTGATGATGCGGAAGAAGTCCGAGATTACCTCGATTCATTCGACCGCATCATGGCGCTGTCGCTGGACCGGTCGGCGTCAATAGACCTTCTGGACCGGGCCGCCCGGGAAATGTCATAACGGGTAAATCGTCCGCTGTGTGCCCGTAAGGGTAGGGACTTGCCGTTTGACCCTGTACTAGCCGGATCTAGCTGTTTGGCCTACACTGCACCCTGATGGAACGGAGGTCCCGCCGTCGTGCGGGGAGGGGGGCGAGTGGCCAACTTGGACGAACCGGGCATCGCGTGGCGTAAGGCACCGCATCCAACACCACCGGCTGCGTGGAGGTCGCGGTCGTCAGCGGATCGGTGCTGATTCGCGATTCCGGCAATCCTGAGGGCGCGGCTCTCAGACTTCCTTCCGCGTCGTGGTCTGCCTTCCTGGCCCGGATCTGCGGTGAGGATTCCCGCGAGGGCGCCGTACGTGTCTGGCCTTAGCCGACGCGCAGGCCGGCCGCGCCTAGCCCGAGGGCAGGTCGAGCCCGGCTTTCGCGGCGGCGGCGGTTTCGGCGTCGATGATCGTGTGGGAGTAGATGTCGAGCAGCCCGAGGGTGAGCAGCCGGTCCCCTTCGGGTCCGAACATGTCGGTGCCGATGGCCCGGGACACCTGCTCGTGCAGCAGCGGGATGCCGGCCGCCATCGCCGTGACGAGGGCGGCTCTGGTCCTGCGGTCGACGGCGGGCGGATTGGGCCGAGCCTGGTCGGCCCGGGCGAGCCATAGCTCGGTCGCGGTCACCATCTCGTCGAAGATCGGCCCGGCCGTGGCGGAGCCGTCGGCCAGGGCCCGCGCGATATACCGCTGGAACGGCTTCGCGGCGCGCTGAGCGCGCGCCGTATCGCCTATGTCGTCGAGCATCTGCGCGTTGATGCGGCGCAGCTGCCCGGACACGTACTCATCGCACTCCCTGCGCAGGTCCTCCTTGGACCCGAAATGGTGGCGCAGCAGCCCGGGCGATACCCCGGCGGTCCGGGCGATACCCCGGATGGTGGCCCGCTCGTAACCCTGTTCGGCGAAGTGCCGCAGAGCCGCTTCGCGGATCCGGGCCCGGGCGGTGAGATCGGAGAACGCGACGGATCCCTCGTCGAGCGGGCTTATCGTCGGCGCGGGCGGATCCGGCTGGCTGGCGGTCATGCGCCCTGCAGGTCCCGTCGCTTGAACGCGATGCCTCCGATCAGCGCGCTCACCACGCCGATGGCGACCATGACGCCATCGGCCTCCCAGTGTGGCGGCACGGCAGGCGCGGACGCCATCTGATGGAAAACCGAGGTGTCGAGGACCCAGTGGCTGGTGGCGCCGATGCCGCCGATGATGACGACGAGCAGCGACCAGGCCAGCAGGGCGTACAGGACGATCGAGGTGCTCCGCGGCCACACCCCGAGCGCCAGCGTGCCCACGCCCGCGATGGTGATGGCGGGCGGGACCAGGTTCACTCCCGTCTCCGCCAGCGTGGGCAAACTCACCCCGGCGTGCTGGCTGGCCGCGCCCGCCCAGGCGAAGAAACCGGCCAGCACGCCGCTGGCCAGCAGTACGACGACCGTTATCAGCAGCCTCCCGCCAAGCCACCGCGACCGGGACACCGGACGGGTCAGCAGGTGGTCGAGCCGTCCGGCTGACTCTTCCGCCCGGGCCGCGGTGATCTGGCCGGCTCCCACGAAGGCGACCAGGACCGCCAGGAGGAGGAAACACACGCCGAGCACCGCCTCGGTGCCTGTGCCCCGCGCGCCGAACTTCGAGAGCACCTGCTGCGCCGACGTTCCAGAAAGCGTGCCGCCGGCCGACCGGGCGATGAGCCCGAAGATCAGCCCGGAGACGGCGATCGCCACCCACCAGCTCGTGACCGCGGGTCGGCCGAGCCGGACCGCCAGGCCGCCCGGCCCGCCGAGCAGCCGCAGGTGCGGTCGGCTGCTCGCCTGGTCCGGCAGAATGCCCACTCCTACATCGCGGACGCCGGCCAGGTGTACGGCGACGGCCAGCAGGACCGCGGTCAAGGCGGCGATCGGGACCAGGGCCAGCGGCTGGGGCGCGGTCAGGGGCCGCAGCTCCTCCACCCAGCCGAGCGGCGACGCCCAGATCAGCCCGTGCACGCCCAGGCCCGCGTCGGCGACCAGCCGCACGGCGTAGCTCACCCCGAGGAACCAGGCGGCATACGCGGCAGCCTGCCGGCGGCTAGCGGCCAGCTGGCTGGTCAGCGCGCCGACCGCCAGGAACATGACCGCGGTCGCCACCATGGCCAGGGCGAAGTAGAGGGCCGGCCCGGCCGCGATGCCGACATGTGAGTCCAGGCCGGCCACGATGGTGATGAGGCCGGTGAGGATCCACAACGTGACGACGCCGGCGCCTAGTCCGCCCAGGGCCTGGATGGCGGCGCCCCTGCGGGTCGTCTGGCCGGCCAGCAGCAACTCCCAGCGTCCGTTGTCCTCCTCGCCGCGCAGCAGCCTGGTGCTTGTCAGTAGCCCCCACACGGCCCCGATGAGCATCAGCGTCATGGAGATCTTGAAAACGGTGAAGCCGGCCACCGTCTGCAGCTGTGGCGCCGGACCGAACAGGGCACTCGTCGCCTTGTCCGTCCCGTAGGCGGCCGCCAGGGCATCTCGCTGGGCCGTGGTCTTGTAGAACCTGGTGTAGCTGATGGCCGATGAGGCGATGCTCACGCCGAAGATGTAGCCCCAGATAACTCCGGAACGGACCGCCTTGCGAGCGGTCAGCGCAGTGATAACGCTCCCCGGCGGTCTCCTGGTCCGACCGGGCGACCAGGCTATGTTCTCAGCGTGCAGCATGTGCTTCGCCCTGCCCCGGCCGACCCTGCTCGTCCTGCCCTGGCCCGTTGTCCCCGTACTGAGCGAGGAACAGCTCCTCGAGCGACGGCTCGCGGCTCAGCAGCTCCGTGACGTCCGCGGTCGCCAGCACTTTCAGCAGCGGCGCGACCGGGCCGCGCACCTGGCAGCGGACCACCCGTCCTTCTGCCTGCACCGAACTCACCCCGGGTACGCCGGAAAGATCGGGGACCGGACCGTCGAAGGTCGCCTCCACCGTGAGCGCGGACAGGTGCCTCATCTCGGCCAGCGTGCCCAGCTCCACCAGCTTGCCCTGGCGCAAGATGCCCACCCGGTCGCAGAGCGCCTCGACCTCGCTCATGATGTGCGAGGAGAGGAAGACGGTCTGGCCACGGTCGCGCGCCTCGCGGACGCTGCCCCGGAACGCCTGTTCCATCAGCGGGTCAAGACCGCTCGTCGGCTCGTCGAGGACGAGCAGGTCGGCGCGGGTCATCAGGGCGGCGATGAGGATGACCTTCTGCCGGTTCCCCTTGGAGTAGGCCCGGACCTTCTTGGCAGGATCGAGGTCGAACCTGGCCACCAGCTCGTCCCGGTAGGCTTCGTCGACCCGGCCCTGGACGCGCCCGAGAAGCTGAAGGGTCTCGGCGCCGGTCAGGGACGGCCACAGGTTCGCCTCGCCGGCCACGAAAGCCAGCCGGCGGTGCGCCTCGACGGGCTGGCGCTGGCAGTCGAGGCCGAAGATTTCGCCGCGCCCCTCGGTCGGGCTGATGAGCCCGAGCAGCAGGCGGATCGTCGTGGTCTTACCCGCCCCATTGGGGCCGAGGTAGCCGACCACCTCGCCCGGTGCGACCTCAAGGTCCAGGTGATCCAGGGCGGTGACGTCGCCGTAACGCTTCGTCAGCCGCTCCGTGCGGATAGCCGTAGCCGCCATGGCGGCCGCCTCCTGCCCGCTCAGCTACACAGCAATATAAGAAACTATCCACATGTATAGCACGCGCCCGCGCGGTTCCGCCCCGCAGCCACGTTTTTCCT
Organism: uncultured Actinomycetes bacterium; assembly: GCA_963758795.1. Classification (GTDB taxonomy): domain Bacteria; phylum Actinomycetota; class Actinomycetes; order Streptosporangiales; family Streptosporangiaceae; genus Palsa-504. Next base: position 110,440 of record CAVWXG010000009.1, on the reverse strand, counting down.
GACGACGATGGGTAGGACTGGCTACATGGAATATCGCGCACTAGGTCGGTCAGGTCTGCGGGTCTCCGTGCTCACGATGGGCACGATGACGTTCGGCGGCAGCGGGAATTTCAAGAACGTCGGGTCGACCGACGTGCAGCAGGCCCGTCGGCAGGTGGACATGTGCCTGGACGCCGGGGTCAACCTCATCGACACCGCCGACGTCTACTCCGGCGGCCAGGCCGAGGAGATCGTGGGCGAAGTCCTGAGCGGCCGCCGGGACAAGCTCCTGCTCGCCACCAAGGTCCGGATGCCCATGGGCTCCGGCCCGAACGACGCCGGGCTGTCCCGCCACCACATCATCTCCGGCTGCGAGGCCAGCCTGCGCCGCCTGGGCACTGATCACATCGACCTGTACCAGGTGCACGAGTGGGACGGCCAGACCCCGCTCGAGGAGACGCTGCGCGCACTGGACCTGCTCGTCCAATCGGGCAAGGTCCGCTACGTCGGCGCTTCGAACTATGCCGGCTGGCAGCTGATGAAGGCGCTGGGCACGGCGGAGCGGCTGGGCCTGCCGCCGTTCGTCAGCCAGCAGATCTACTACTCCCTGCAGGCCCGCGAGGCCGAGTACGAGCTAATCCCGCTCGCCGTCGACCAGGGCCTGGGCGTGCTGGTCTGGAGCCCGCTGGCTGGCGGCCTGCTGTCCGGCAAGTACCGCAGGAACCACGAGGCCCCGGCCGGTTCGCGGCAGCTCACCGACTGGGGCGAGCCGCCCGTCTACGACCAAGAAGGCCTGTACGACATCGTGGAGGTGCTGGTCAAGATCGCTGAACAGCACGGAGTGTCAGCCGCCCAGGTGGCCCTGGCCTACCTCCTCGGCCGGCCCGCCGTGACCTCCGTGGTCATCGGCGCCCGCACCGACGAGCAGCTGGCCGACAACCTGGCCGGCGCGTCCCTGACACTGCGCGCCGACGAACGAGCCCAGCTCGACCAGATCAGCGCCCCGCCGCTGATCTACCCCTACTGGCACCAGGCTAGGACCGCCCGCGACCGCCTCTCGCCCGCCGACCTGACCCTCCTGGCCCCGCACCTGGACTGATGCCGCGGAACTGGTCAGCCGCGGTGCACTTGGAACGGCGCGAAGCTCTGCGCGACCGGCATCATCTCGATCGTGTTGATGTTGACGTGCGCGGGCTGTGACACGACCCAGTACACGGCCTCCGCGATGTCGGCGGGCACCAGCGGCTGCATGCCCGCGTAGACCGCGTCCGCCTGACCCTGGTCGCCGCTGAACCGCACGGTGGAGAACTCGGTCTCCCCGCTCAGCCCCGGTTCGACCGACGTGGCCTTGACGCCCGTGCCGTGCAGGTCAGAGCGCAGGTTCAGGGTGAACTGGTGGACGAAGGCCTTGGTCGCGCCGTAGACGTTGCCGCCGGGATAGGGATAGCTGCCCGCCACCGAGCCGAGGTTGACCACGTGACCGCGGCCCCGGTCGACCATGCCGGGCAGGATCGCCCGCGTGCAGTACACCAGGCCCTTGCAGTTGGTGTCGATCATCTCCTCCCAGTCGTCCAGGTCAGCCTCCTGGGCCGGCTTCAGCCCCTTGGCCAGCCCGGCGTTGTTGACCAGCACGTCGATCTCGGCGAACTCGGCCGGCAGGTCCGCGACCACGTCCCGAACCGCCGCCCGGTCCCGGACATCGAGCCTGACCGGGAGCACGCTGCCGCCGAGTTCCGCGGCCAGCCCGGCCAGGCGGTCCTGCCGCCGCGCCAGGGCGACGACGCGCATCCCCTCCGCCGCGAACCGCCGCACGATGGCGGCCCCGAACCCGTTGCTCGCTCCGGTCACGAACGCGGTCACCGGTTTTGTGCTCACCCAATCGCCTCCCTCTGGCTGCACTCCGATGCTATCGATCCGGCGGCCTGCAGACCCGGCCGGCCGCCCCGTGATGGCGAGCGGGAAGCACGCTAGCATCTGTTGCGCGCCAGAAACAGCACAACCTAGGAGTGACCGTGGCCTCATCCACTGAGAGGGTCGCTGCGCCCGACGGATCGTTCGACCTGACCGTGTGGCTCCCCGAGGCCGGGCACGGCCCCGGCATTCTCCTGATCCAGGAAATCTTCGGCGTCGGGGATTACATTCGCGCCGTCGCCGAGGATCTCGCCGCGCTCGGTTATGTCGTCGCGGCACCGGACTTGTTCTGGCGGCTGAAGCCAGGACACCAGGCCGTGCACGACGCCGAAGGCGTGGCCTCCTCGCTGGAGCTGTCGTCGCGATTCGACGTTGACCAGGGCGTAGACGACGCCGCGGCGGCGCTGGAGTACCTCGCGGCGCTGCCTGAGGTGCGCGGCGGGCTCGGAGTCATCGGGTTCTGCCTCGGCGGTTCGATCGCCTATTTCCTCGCCGCCCGGACCCAGCTCGATGCCGTGGTCTCGTTCTACGGTTCTGAGGTGCCCGGCCACACCGACCTGCTGGCGCAGATCGGCGCTCCGATCCAGTTTCACTTCGGCGGGACTGACCCGTACATCCCGCGTGATCAAGTGGCGCGGGTGGAAGCGGCCGTACGAGACAGCCAGAACGCGGAAATCCACGTCGAGGAAGACGCCGGGCACGCCTTTCACAACAGGAAGGCGCCCATGTTCCATAATCCTGAGCCCGCGGCCCGCGCCTGGCGGCGCACCGAGGAATTCCTGGCCCGCCATCTCCCCGTCCGGCGGGAAAAACAACCGCAGCCGTAACGCCCGCGGGGTCAGCACGCTGCAGACCCCAGTCAGCTGGCCGCTGACGCGGAACCCCGGGGGACCGTACCCTTAGCCGAGCTCGACGGTGCCGCTGATGCAGGTGACCGTGCCGCCGCCGACCCAGACCTGGCCGTCGTCGTCGCGGGAGATATGCACCCGTCCGCGACGGCCCAGCGCGGTGCCCTGGCTGGCCACGTAGGGGGCCTTGACCCGTCCCGTGGCCAGTAGCCACTGCGCCAGCGAGGCGTTCAAGCTGCCCGTGACCGGGTCCTCGCCCGGCGCGCCGAGCTGCGGGCTGAACGCGCGGACCTCGAGCGCCTCCGGCGAGCCGTCCGGGTAGGGTCCGGCGACGCCGATCTCCATGTCGACGGTGCCCGGCCGCACGGCAAGGACCGCGTCCGCGCTGGCCAGCAGGACGGCCACCCAGCCGGGGCCGTTGTCGGCCCACTGGATGTCCACGATGTCGGCCCGCGCGATGTTCAGCGCCCGCGCCACGTGCTGCGTCACCGCGTCTTCGACCGGGCCGCCGCGCACCAGCGGCGGGGCCGCGAACGCCAGGCCCGCCTCGGTCTGCCGGACGGTGACCAGCCCGGCGGCGCACTCCTGCACCGCCTGGCCGGTACGGGCCGGGCGCCCGCCGGCTTCGAGCCAGGCGTGGCAGGTGCCCAGGGTGGGATGCCCGGCGAACGGCAGCTCCCGGGCGGGCGTGAAGATCCGCACCAAGTAGTCCGCCTCGCGCGCCCGCGGGGCCAGCACGAACGTCGTTTCCGACAGGTTCGTCCAGCGGGCGATCAGCTGCATCCGCTCATCGCTGATGCCGTCGGCGCCCAGCACGACCGCGACGGGGTTACCGAAGTACGGGTTCTCGGTGAATACATCTACCTGACGGAACTGGTGTGTCACGGGCCCGAGTGTAAGCGCCCGCTTCCCCGCGACCGAGCCAATTTCCCGCGAGCTGGCCCTGTTTCCCCCGCTGGCCGTCACGTAGTTCCGGGGTCGGCCGGCCGTCACCTCCGCGGTCATCGTGGCCCTTGTCCCGGGGTGCGCGGCCGCCCGCCAGCAGCGGAAGGCTGCTCAGCCCGATGCCCGCCACGATGGCCGCGCCGCCGCCGACCTGCACGGGGCCGAGCGGGTTACCGAAGAGGGCGACGCCCGCGATGGCGCCGACCAGCGGCTCGAGGTTGAGGAACGCCCCGGCGACTTCCGCGGACACCCGGCTCTGGCCGAAGGCGAAGAGGGTGAAGGGCACCAGCGTGCCGAACGCCGCCAGCGCGCCGACGGCCAGGACCGGTCCTGGGCCGGCCGGGACAGCCGGTGCGCCCTCCGTGACCAGGGAGAAGGCCAGGGCGGCCACCGCGGCGCCCAGGAACTGGACGGCGGTGACCGCGACCGGGTCGCGGCCGGGCAGCAGCCGGACCTGCGCCACGGTGAAGGTGGCCGAGATGAGCAGGGAGATCAGCACCAGCCCATCGCCGGTCAGCGTCGCGCCGCCCCCGCCGCCACCGGTGATCAGGCCGACGCCGCCGAGCGACACCACGAAGCCGGCCCAGGCCACCGGCCGGGCCACGGTGTGGTGCCACAGCGCGGCGATGACCGCGACCAGCACGGGCACGGCCCCGATCAGCAGCGCCGCGTGGGTCACGCTGGTCCGGCCGATGCCCGCGTTCTGCACGATGACCGACCCGCCGTACCCGAGCGCGCCCGAGACCAGGATCTTGGGGGTGAACGCGGCCCGCAGCCCCGGACGGCCCACGGCCAGCAGGACCGCCGCGGCCAGGCCGAAACGACCGGCCGTAAGCCAGCCCGGTGCCAGCCACTCCAGGGCCAGCTTGGACAGCGGCACGGTGGTCCCCCACAGCAGCCCGGCCGTGACGAGGGCTGCGACGGCATTACGACGGCTGATGTTCATATCGCCATGCTCACCGATAGACGTACAGAATTCGTCGCTGAGGCACTATGACGAGATAATATTTAGCATTATGACCGTATCACTTGATGATGTTGACATAATTCTGCTCACTGCGCTGCAGGAAGACGCGGACCGCACCAACGTCGAACTTGCCCGCCTGGCTGGGCTCTCACCTGCGGCTACCCTGCACCGGGTGCGGCGGCTGAAGGAGTCGGGCGTCATCCGCGTCATCAGCGCCCAGCTTGACCCGGCGGCGGCGGGCTTCCCGCTGCAGGTCTACGTGACGGCCACCCTGGCCCGGCACGACCCGCGTTCCAGTCGCGTCTTCGACGACCTGATCCGGGCCCTGCCGCAGGTCATCGCGGCCGACAACGTAGCGGGCGAGACCGACTACCTGCTCTCCGTGGTCGCCCGCGACGTGGCTGAGCTGCAAGAGGTCCTCGCCAGCCTGGCCGCCCGCGGCGGCCAGCGGCTGGTGACCTACCTGCGGCTGGCCGAGGTCAAGCCGCCGTCCCGGCTGCCGCTGGCTCCACGCGGCACCGAACGCGGCACCGATCGCGCCCGCCGCCGGCCCGGCGCCGCGAAACGGGAATGAGACGGCCGGCGAACCGGTTGTGGGGCGCATGAAGATCGCGGTGATCGGGACGGGCAACATCGGCGGTTCACTCGGGTCCAAGTGGGTGACGGCCGGATACGACGTGGTGTACGGCTCGAGGAAGGCCTCAGGTGAGGGTCCTGGCGGCGTGCCGGTGCTGGCCGTCAGCGACGCGCTGGAAGGCGCCGAGGTGGTGGTGCTGGCCGTACCGGGCCAGGCCGTGGCGGACGTGGTCGGCGCGCAGAGTGCGGCGCTGGCCGGGAAGATCGTGATCGACGCGGTGAACCGGATGGGCCAGCCTGAGCTCAACAGCCGGGCCCTGATCGCCGACGCGGTGCCCGACGCCCGGTATGTACGCGCGTTCAACTCGCTGGGCTGGGAGAACTTCGCCGATCCAGTGCCCGGCGCGAACTTGTTCTTCGCCGCGGATCCCACCGCCCGTTCGGTGGTCGAAGAACTTATCGCCGCCGTCGGACTCGAGCCGGCCTTCCTCGGCGACGTGGGCGCGGCCGGCACGGTTGACGCGCTTACCCGCGTGTGGTTCGCCCTCGTGCAGGCCCGCGGCGGAAACCGCAAGATCGCGCTGCGCGTCGTCCAGGACAGCTAACTCCCGGCGGCCGGGCATGATCGATCAGGTCCAGGTCGCGGTGTGCGACCCCAGGCATCCCGACGCCCGGCATTGCCTGCGGTGCTACCTCGGCGAGTTGTCGCACCGCTTCGACGCCGGTTTCGACCCAGCCCGGAGCATCTCCGCCGACGACCGCGAACTGACGACGCCCGCGGGCCTGTTCCTGGTCGCGACCCTGCACGCTGAGCCAGTCGGGTGCGGCGCGCTGAAATTCCATCACGAAGCTCCCGCCGAGATCAAGCGGATGTGGGTCGCCGCCGCGGCGCGCGGCCTGGGCTTGGGCCGTCGCCTCCTGACTGAACTGGAGGCCCACGCCGCGGCTCACGGCGTCCGCACCCTGCGGCTGGAAACCAACCGCGCCCTGGCCGAGGCGATCAGCCTGTACCGGACATCCGGCTACCGGGAGGTCGCCGCCTTCAACGAGGAACCCTACGCTCACCACTGGTTTGAAAAAACCATTTCGCCCCTGACGTGACTGCCTGCCCAGGCCGCTGACGAGTTTCGGGTCGCCGGTGCCACGCGCTACCGTGCGGACATGGCGAAACGACCTCGGCTCACGGTCCTGGGCAGCCTGAACATGGACATCTCGGTGACCGTGTCCCGGCTGCCAGCGCCCGGCGCCACCGTGCTCGGCTCGGCGGCTGTCTTCACCCCCGGCGGGAAAGGCGCCAACCAGGCGGTGGCGGCGGCCAGGCTGGGCGCCGACGTGCGGATGTCGGGCTGCGTCGGCGGCGACGACTTCGGCCGGCGACTGCTGGCCGCCCTGCGCGAGGCGGAAGTGAATGCCGAAGGCGTGCGCGTCACCGGCGACGCCCCGACCGGACTGGCCATGATCTCGGTCGACCGCGCCGGAGAGAACCTCATCACGGTGGCTCCGGGCGCCAACCACGAGGTCGGCGTGGCCGATGCCGCGGCGGCGGTCGGCGCCCCTCATGACGCCCTGGTGATCAGCGCCGAGGTCCCGGTCCGGGCGATCAGGGCCGCGCTGGCCCGGGCGCACGGCACCCTGTGCGTGCTCAACCTGGCGCCTGCCCCGCAAATCCCGGAGCAAGCCGCCGCGATCGTGGCCGACGGGGTCGAGTGGCTGGTGGTGAACGAGTCGGAAGCAGGCGCCGTCCTCGGCCGGCCGGTCGAGGGCCTGAAGGACGCGGCTCAGGCGGCCGCCGACCTGGCCACTGCGGGCGCGCGCTACGCCGTGGTCACCGCCGGTGCGCACGGCGCCGCCCTGGCGGGCCCCGACGGCGACCCGCGGACCATCGAGGCGTTCGACGTCGAGGCAGTCGATACGGTCGGAGCCGGCGATGCCTTCGTCGGCGCGCTCGCGGTCACCCTCGCGGCCGGCATCCCGGCCGCCGAGGCGGTGCGCGCGGCCGCCGCCGCGGGGGCCACCGCCGCCACCCGCCCGGGTGCCCAGGCCGGAATGCCGCGCCCCGCAGACGTCCGGGCGGTCACCGGCCTGACCTGGCCTCTGGCGTAAAATAGCGGCCAAGCCCAGCCCGCATCTGGCCGGACAACTCGCCCAAATCAGATAGATTCAAAGGGTTAGACGGGCGGGGAACATTAGATGAACATTAGGTAAACAGGGCCGGGGCTTAGCTCTGCACTAGGAGTGAACGAAGTGATGACGCCCGGCCTGCGGGGTTACGTCCTAGAGCCGCCCGCCGGCGACCACGAGGGCGCTAGCAAGCACCCGGCCGCCGATCTCCTGCCCGCCGCGCTGACGCCAACATTCACGATGGTCGCCGAGCGCGGCGCACCCGGCCGCGGCACCCGCCGGCTTACCTGGCTGGACACCTTCGACTGGCGGCTGTACCGGGCCGGACTGGTGCTCGAGTTGGAGCAGGCCAGGCGGGGCGGCCGGCTCCTGCTGAGCCAGGCGGACGGCACGCCGCAGGCAGAGCAGCCGGTGACCGGCTGGCCGCCGCGCCGTCCGGCTCAAGATCTGCCCGCCGGGCCGGTCCGGGACCAAATCATCGTGCTGATCAGCCCGCGAGCGCTGCTGCCGATGGTCAGTGCGGTCAGCGAGGTCAGCGTCACCCGGCTGCTCAACGCGGACGGCAAGACCGTCGCCCGGCTGACCGCCGAACGCGCCACCGTGACCGCGGCGGGCATCACCGCCGAACTGCCGCTGCGCCTGTCCGTCGCGGAAGTCCGCGGCTATCCCGCCCAGGCCCGCAAGGCAGCCGCGCTGCTGGCCGTCGTCCCCGGTGCGGCCCCCGCCAGCCAGAGCGTGTTCAGCGCCGCGCTGACCGCGCTCGGCCGTCACCCGGCGGACTACACCAACAGCGTGAACGTGCAGGTCACCCCCGAACTGCCCGGGTCCGTCGCGGTGGCCAGGCTGCTGCTGCGGCTGCTCGACACCCTGGAGCTCAACGTCGACGGCGTGCTCCGCGACATCGACACCGAGTTCCTGCACGACTTCCGCGTCGCGGTCCGCCGGACCCGGTCCGCGATCAAGCTCCTCGGCGAGGTCCTGCCCGCCGACGACGCCAACCGCTACGCCAAAGAATTCAAGTGGCTCGGTGACCTGACCACGCCGACCAGGGACCTCGACGTCCACCTGCTCGGTTTCGGCGCGACGACCGAGCACCTGCTGGCCGCGGCCCCGGCCGATCTGGAGCCGTTCCGCGCCTTCTTGGTCAGGCGCCGCGCGCGCGAGTTCCGGCGGCTGGCCGCGGCCCTGCGCTCGCCGCGGTTCGGGGCCATCACCGATGACTGGCGCAAGGCGCTGCTCGCGGTTCGCGATGCGAGCGCGCCCAAGAAGCGCCGGCGGCCCACCGCGGCCGAACTGGCGGCCCGCACCACCGGCCGCGCATTCCAGCGGATCGCCTCGCAAGGCGGCGCGATCACCCCGGACTCGCCCCCGGAGTCCCTCCACAACCTGCGTAAACGCTCTAAAGAGCTGCGCTACCTGCTGGAGTTCTTCGCACCGCTGCACGATCCGGTCGCCTACCGCAAGGTCGTCGGAGACCTGAAGCAGTTGCAGGACTGCCTGGGGGAGTTCCAGGACAGCCAGGTCCAGCGCGAGGAGATCGGCGCGCTGGCCGACGCGATGCTGGCCGAGGCACTGGCCGGGCATGGGACGGCAACCGCGGCTACCCTGCTGGCCATGGGGGAAGTCGCTGCCCGGCTCGCGGGCAGCCAGGCCGAAGCCCGCGCCGACTTCGCCCGCCGGTTTGCCCGGTTCGCGGGCCCGGCGGCCCGGCATCGGATCAGCACCCTGCTCGCCGAGCCCGGACACCCTGCCGAGCTAGGACAGACCGCCGAGCCCAGGACAGACCGCCGAGTCAGGACAGACCGCCGAGCCAGGACAGACCGACGGCGCTGACCCGAAGACCCCATGAAGATCTACGCCACATACAACATCAAGGGCGGTGTCGGCAAGACGACCGTCGCGGTCAACCTGGCCTACCTGTCCGCCGCCGACGGCCAGCGCACCCTGCTGTGGGATCTGGACCCGCAGGGCGCGGCCAGCTTCTTGTTCCGGATCAAGCCCCGGGTCAAGGGCGGCGGAAAGGCGCTAATCCACGGCACCAAAACCCTGGAAGGCGCGATTAAAGGCACCGACTTCGATAATCTGGACCTGCTCCCGGCCGATTTCACCTACCGCAATATGGACCTTCTCCTGGGCGCCTCGCAGCGGAAGCAAAACCGCAAGCTCGCGCAGCTGCTCCGGCCGCTGGCCGGTGAATACGACAATGTTTTCCTCGATTGCCCGCCGAGTATCTCGCTGGTCTCGGAAAACGTCATGCACGCCGCCGACGTCCTGCTGGTTCCGCTGATCCCGACCACGCTTTCGGTGCGCACGCTGGACCAGCTCACCGATTTCGTGGCAGGCTTCGATGGCGACCGGCCCGAGGTGCGGGCGTTTTTCTCCATGGTGGACCGGCGCAAAAAACTTCACCAGGAGATAACCCAGAATCTTTTGGCGGAACGAGCCGGGGTAACAGCGGCCGCCATTCCGGCCTTGTCTCTCATCGAGCGAATGTCCGTGGAGCGTGCCCCAGTCACCGCCTTCGCCCCCCGCAGCCAGGCCGCCCGCGCCTTCCGTGCCCTCTGGTCCGAAATCCGCTCCCCCCAGGAATAACCCCGCCACCCACCCCCTGCCCCTTTCCCCCTTCCCCCCTTCCCCCCTTCCCCCCTCTACCCCGCCGCGCCCCGCGCGCAAAGGGCGTCGGTCATCGTGTGTCACCAGCCCCCTTATAAGGGGTATTTTCGACACACGATCAGGGAGTCACCTATTGTCCCGGCCCTGCCAGGTGCAGATGCACACCTCGTTGCCCTCAGGGTCGGCCAGTATCCAGAACGCGGGGGCTTCGGCGTCGCTGAGCAGCGTGCCTCCGGCCGCGACCGTGTCCTGGATGCGCTGATGCGCCTGGTCGTGCGGGACCGAGACGTCGAAGTGGATCCGGTTGCGCTGCGGGCGCGGCTCGTCCATCTGCTGGAACCAGAACGCGGGCCCCTGGCCCAGCGGGTCGATCAGCCCGGCCAGCGGTCCGGTCTGTCCGGGCTCGTCGGCGTAGCCGAGCACCGCCCGCCAGAACGGCCGCACCTTGGCCGCATCGAGCACGTCGATAGCGATCTCGAGCGCCTGCACCGATCGCCCAGCCCGCCCGGTTCCAGCCTCGTCGGCCTCACCCCGAGCGCCCCAGGTGGGCCGCGTGGTCAGCCGGAACTCCTCCGCCAGGGCCGTGATCTGCCGGGCCAGCTCCACGTCGCGCGGCGTGACCCAGTCCGCCGCCGCGGTCTGCAGCGTCAGCAGGACCCGGTCCTCGCGGATATCCATCCGCAGGTGCCCTTCGGCGTGCGGCAGGGCCGCCGCCCGCGCGGCCACGTCGGCCGCCAGCGGCAGCGAACCGGTCAGCACCTCGGTCCGGAAATCGCCGAGCACCAGCCGCCAGCCCAGATGGGTCACCGCGTGCGAGGCCTCCTGTCGGCTCAGCTTCCTGTTCAGGTCATGACTGCTCTGACTGCCTTGTTCCATGCCGTCCATCGTGCCACCTGGGTCCGGGCGAATCAGTTCAGCACGGTCATCATGTGCTCGGTCCCAGCGCTAGGTTTACCGGACTGTCCGCCGGGCAGGCAGGCACAGCTATGTCCGGGGGACGTTCGGCGCGCTGTCCCTCCAGGCCAGCTACGGCGTGGTGCGGGTGTCTGCCGAGGTGGCAGCGGGCTCGCTGGCCGGAACGCATTATCACGAGGAGGAATGGCAGTGACAGACTCATCCGTCAAGCCGACGACGACCGATGCCGGGGCGCCGGTTGAAAGTGATGAGCATTCGCTCACCATCGGCCCGGACGGCCCGATCCTGCTCCAGGATCACTACCTGATCGAGCAGATGGCCAACTTCAACCGCGAGCGGATCCCGGAGCGGCAGCCGCACGCCAAGGGCGGCGGCGCGTTCGGGCACTTCGAGGTGACCCAGGACGTCAGCGCCTACACCAAGGCCGCGGTGTTCTCACCTGGGACAAAGACCGACACGCTGATCCGGTTTTCCACCGTGGCGGGGGAGCGGGGCAGCCCCGACACCTGGCGTGACCCGCGCGGCTTCTCGCTGAAGTTCTACACCTCGCAGGGCAACTACGACATGGTCGGGAACAACACCCCGGTGTTCTTCATCCGCGACCCGCTGAAGTTCCAGCACTTCATCCGCTCCCAGAAGCGCCGGGCCGACAACAACCTGCGCGACCACGACATGCAGTGGGATTTCTGGACCCTGTTCCCGGAGTCGGCGCACCAGGTGACCTGGCTGATGGGGGACCGCGGTATCCCGCGGACCTGGCGGCACATGAACGGATACAGCTCGCACACCTACCTGTGGGTCAACGCCGCCGGTGCGAGGTTCTGGGTCAAGTACCACTTCAAGACCGACCAGGGCATCGAATTCTTCACCCAGGACGAGGCCGACCAGATGGCCGCGGCCGACACCGACTATCACCAGCGCGACCTGTACTACGCGATCGAGCGCGGGGAGTTCCCGAGCTGGACGCTGAGGATGCAGATCATGCCGTTCGAGGACGCCCGCAGCTACCGGTTCAACCCGTTCGACCTGACCAAGGTGTGGCCGCACCGTGACTACCCGCTGATCGAGGTGGGCCGGCTGACGCTGGACCGGAACCCGGCCGACTACCACACCGAGATCGAGCAGGCCGCGTTCGAGCCGAACAACCTGGTGCCCGGCATCACGCTGAGCCCGGACAAGATGCTGCTTGCCCGGGGCTTCTCCTACGCCGACGCGCACCGCGCCCGGCTCGGGGTGAACTACAAGCAGATCCCGGTCAACTCCCCGAAGGTGCCGGTGCACAGCTACAGCAAGGACGGCGCCATGCGGGTCGTCAACGTGACCGACCCGGTGTACGCGCCCAACTCCAAGGGCGGCCCGCAGGCCGACACCGAGCACTACCAGCCGGTCGGCTGGCACGCCGACGGCGACATGGTCCGCTCGGCTTACCGCCTGCACTCCCAGGATGACGACTGGGGCCAGGCCGGCACCATGGTCCGCGAGGTCCTCGATGACGCGGCCCGCGAGCGGCTGGTCAGCAACGTCGTCGGGCACCTGCTCAACGCCGTCTCCGAGCCGGTCCTGCAGCGCGCCTTCCAGTACTGGCGCAACGTGGACAAGAACCTCGGCGACAAGATCGAGGCCGACGTCCGCGCCAAGCAGGATGAGAAGGACCCCAAGGCCGCCGGGCAGGCGAACCCGGCCCGTTCGAGCATGCAGGCCAAGGCCTGACCCGTCCGCGGGACGGTGCTCCGCTCACCAGCAACCCGCGAGGCATCCCCGAATCCGGGGCTAGGTTCTCCGCTCTCACCCGGATAATGTCGGCTTGCCGGAGGGGGGAACCGCCGGTAACGGTTACGGTAAGGGTGGGGTTACAGGGATGGGGTCTGCTGAATAAGCAGACCCCATCCTGAATTATCCGGCCGCGCTCAGCAGGGCCCGGGATCAGCCGGCCCAGGATAAGCCGGCGCAGGATCAGCCGACGGACGGCCCGAGTCCCAGCGACTGGGGTGTGCTCGCGTCGGGAGATGGCTGGTGCAGGCCCTCGTCGAGGGAGCCGAACTCCGTCATCAGGGCCGCGCTGCCGCCCCAGGGCGTTTGCTCCTCGGCGACCAGCGTGTTGGTCGTCAGCAGCAGGCCCGCCACCGACGCGCCGTTTTGCAGTGCCGAGCGGACGACCCGGAGCGGGTCGATGATGCCCATCTCGATCATGTTCCCGTGCCGGCCCTGCAAGGCGTCGAAGCCCTCGTCCGGACCCAGCTCCCTGGTCTTGGCCACGACCTCGGTGGCCTGGTAGCCGGCGTTGGCCGCGATGAGGTAGGCGGGCTCGCTGAGCGCCTGGCGCACGATGTCGACGCCGATGGCGTAATCGTCGTTGACATCCAGGCCGTCGAGCACGCTCTCGGCGTGCAGCAGCGCGGCGCCGCCGCCCGCGACGATGCCCTCGGCCATGGCGGCCCGGGTGGCGGACAGCGCGTCCTCGACCCGGTGCTGCAGTTCCTTGAGCTCGGCACTGGTCGGGGCGCCCACGCTGATCACGGCCACCTTGCCCGACAGCGCGCCGATCCGTTCGTTCAGCACGTCCTCATCGATCCCGAAGGTGGCCCGATCCCGCTCCGATCGCATCTGGGCCAACCGGAACTCCACCGCGTCCTTGCCGCCCGCGCCGCCGATGATCGTGGTGTTGTCGGCGGTGACACGCACCTGGGAGGCCCGGCCGAGCTGCTCGGTGGTCATCGTTTCCAGGTTGAACCCCGAGTGCTTGCTGTAGACGGCGCCGCCGGTCAGCGCGGCGATGTCCTCCAGCTTGTGCAGCCGACGGTCACCGAACCCGGGCGCCCGCACCGCCACGCACTGGAAGATCCCGTTCACGTGGTTGTGCACGAGCATGCTCAGCGCGGTGCCCTCGACGTTCTCCGCGATGATGATCAGCGGCCGGGGCGCGCGCATGATCTTGTCGAGCAGCGGCATCAGCTCCTGGACCTTGGTGATCTTCACGCTGCACAGCAGGATGTAGGGGTCGTCGACGATGGATTCGAGCGCGGCCGGGTTGGTCACCATGTACGGCGACAGGTACCCGTTGTCGAACTCGAAGCCCTCGACGAAGTCGACCCTCATCCCCGATACCGGCGAGTCCTGCACGGTGACGGTGCCGGTGTCGCCCACGGTGAACAGCGCCTTGGCGATCACGGCACCCACCGTGTCGTCGTCGTTGGCGGAGATCGCCGCGACCCGGGCGTAGTCCTCTTCGGTCTTGACCGGGTGCGCGACACCGCGCAGATAGTCGACCAGGCGCCCGACGGCCAGGTCGACGCCCCGCTTGACCAGCACCGGGTTGCCGCCCTTGCCGATGGCCTCCATGCCTTCCTTGATGATCGCCTGGGCGATCACCGTGGCGGTGGTGGTGCCGTCGCCGACAATGTTGTTGGTCTTGATGGCGGCTTCCTTGACCAGCTGCGCGCCCATGTTCTCGAACTGGTTCTTCAGGTGGATTTCGCGCGCGATCGTGACGCCGTCGTTGGTGACCACGGGCGAGCCGGTGATCTTCTCCAGGATGACGTTGCGCCCCTTGGGGCCGAGAGTCGATTTCACGGCCTCGGCCAGCTGGTCCACGCCAGCCAGCAGGAGCGCGCGAGCGTCCGCGCCGTAGCGCAGTTCCTTAGCCATCGTTGCTCCTTCTAACGAGTAAATGCGAGTCAGGGTACGAGGATCGCGCGGCCGCGGACCCGGCCCGCGTCGAGGTCAGCCAGCGCTTCGGGCGCGGCGTCAAGCGGGTAGGCCTTGGTGTGCAGCGTGACCTTGCCCGCCTGGGCCAGGGCCATCAGCTCGGCCAGCTCGTTGTAGGTGCCGACGATGTTGCCGATGATATTGCGCTCGGTGGAGATGATGTCCAGGGTCGGGATGTGCAGGGTGCCGCCGTAGCCGATGACGAAGTACGACCCGGCCGGGGCGGTCATGTTCCAGCCGTCCATCTCGGCGCCCTGCTCGGCCACGAAGTCGAGCACCACGTGCGCCCCGGTGCCGCCGGTCAGGTCCTTCACCCCGTCGACCTGCGAGCCGTCGGCCACCACGGTGTGGTGGGCGCCCAGGTCCGTCGCCAGCTTCAGCGCGTCCGGGTTCCGGTCCACCACGACGATCGTGGTCGCGGTGAGGGTGGCCAGGCACTGGACGCCGATGTGGCCCAGGCCGCCCGCGCCGATCACCACGCAGGTGGTGCCGGGATAGAGCAGCGGGATGGCCTTGCGCACCGCGTGGTAAGCCGTGATGCCCGCGTCGGCCAGCGCGGCCACGTCCTGCGGCCGGGTCTCGGGGTTGAGCTTGATGCAGGCCCGCGCCGAGGTGAGCAGGTACTCGGCCATCCCGCCGTCGGTGGAAAGACCAGGGAACGTGCTGTTGATGCAGTGCATGTCGTCGCCGGCCCGGCAGGCGTGGCACAGCCCGCAGGTCGGGGTGGGGTGCAGGATGACCGTGTCGCCGACGGCCACGTTGGTGACCGCCGAGCCGATCTCGTGCACCCAGCCCGCGTTCTCGTGGCCCAGGATGTAGGGCAGGGGCGTGCCCATGGCCGCGTCCCACTGGCCCTCGATGATGTGCAGGTCGGTGCGGCAGACGCCGGCGCCGCCGATTTTCACGATGACGTCGAGCGGTCCGCTGATCTTGGGCTCAGGTACGTCGTCGATCACCGGCTGGGTATGAAATTTGTGCAACCGGACGGCCTTCATGGGTCCTCCTCGACCTGCCTTGAAGTTCCAGGGTTCTTCAGTCCGCGGACAGGACGGTCTCTCCCTGTCCTTCGGTGTTGTCGTACCTGTGCCGCAGCATGCCACGGCAGATTCCGGAATTCGCCTCGATGCTGACCCGGGTGATCTGGGCCTTGCGCAGGTGCAGCGGCAGCGCCTCCGCGCGGACCGGCGTGCCGGTCACGGGATCGATCACCAGCCGGGCGTCGTCGCCGGCCGGCAGGCCCAGGTCGGCCCGGCGCTGGCGGAGCCGTTCCAGAGCGCGAGAAGGCGGCAGCTCGCCGAGTGTCATCGCGAGCAGTGCCGCCGGTTCCGTGCCCGCCGCGAGCAGCGGCCTGCACACCTGATCAGTGCCCGCCATCACCGCCTTGCGCAGGAAGTCAGCACGCAGCTGGTGCAGTTCGCCGACCGCCTCGCCGTCGAAAGACCGGGCGAAGCCGGCCTGGGCGGCCACGCCGCCGTTGATCGCGTCCGAGGCGAAGTGGTCCTCGAGCACCACCTCGGCGCGGCGCACGCCCGGCAGCGCCGACACCGCGTCGTAGGCGTCGGCGACCATTAGGTAGGCGAAATTCGGCGCGCAGAAATACGTGGGCAGCCGCAGCCGGACCTGCGCTTGCCCGTCACTGGAGACGGTGCACGACGCGACGAAGCCGAGTGAGGTGATCGGCTCGTCGAGCTCGGGATCGCGCACCGTCTCCAGCGCCTGGAGCAGGTCTTCCCGCGGCGCCCCGGGGGTCTCGGGGATGAACCCAGAACCCCCCGGGGCAGTGCCGCGAGCCGATCCGGCGGTTACCGGCGCCGTCATGCCCCCGCGACCGGCTGCGAGCGGTCGTCGACCAGCTGCGCGTCGTCCTGTTCGGCCGCGGAGTTGTCGTCCAGCAGCTGGAACTCCTTGGGCACCTCGATGTCGTAGAGCTTGGCCGCGTTCAGGCCGAGGATCTTCTTCTTGCCCGCGACGCCGAGCCTCGGGTAGTCCGAGAACGCCTCACGGTCCGGCATCTCCCAGTTCACGAAGCCCTCGACCTGCCACTTCGGCTCCCAGATGCCGTAGTCGCTGCCGAAGGTCATCTTGTCCTCGCCGACCCAGAACAGCAGCTCGCCCATGACCTTGGCGAAGAAGTTCGGCAGCGCGTGCATCAGGCCGCCGATCACCACGGACAGGCCCGCGTAGACGTTCGGCTCCTGCGTGGCCATGAAGCAGAAGTCCTCGATCCGCGGCAGGCCCACGTGCTCCACGATGAAGTTGAGGTCCTGGAAGTCGGTCGCCGCGTGGTCCACGTCGGAGACATCGAAGGCGTCCTTGTCCAGCGGCCAGATCGTCGGGCCCTTGTGTACGTGGACGTTCTTGATGCCGAGGTTCTGCGCGGCTTCCAGGAAGCGGTACGTGGCGGGGTCGCTCAGCTTGTACCCGCGCGAGCCGTTGTTCCACTCGGCCGTGTAGAGCTTGAGGCCCTTGGAGCCATACCGCTCGACGTTGCGCCTGAGTTCCTCCAGGCCCGCGTCGCTGTCGCGGGGGTCGAACCGGGTGTTGACGATGAACTTGCCGGGGTGCTTCTCGGCCAGCTTCGCGTTTTGCTCGGTGGTGTTGAAGCCCTCCTTGTACCACTCCTTCAGGTACGTGGGCTGGAAGATGGCCAGGTCCACGTGCCCGTCCTCGAAGACGTCCTTCATCAGGTCGTCTTCTGAGTACTTCTGGAAGTGCTCGATTGACCAGTGCGTGTCCGGCGGCCCGAGGCCCTGGTAAGCGTGGAAGCACTCGATCCAGCCCTTGGCGTACTGCTCGTGGCCGGGGACCCAGTTGTCCGGGGCAGCGTTCCAGTAATGCATATGCGAGTCGACGATGAAGTACTTCTCGCCATTGCTCTCGTACAAAGCGCCTCCTTCAGTGACCTCGTTGTAGCACCGAGGCGGTTATATCCGCTTCAGGGCCACAACATGCCTCAAGCAATTACGAAACATCTGTGCTTTTCCCGCGCGGCGCGGAGCTGGTGCCGCCCGCGCCGCGCGGGGGTTTGCGGGCTAGGACCGGGCAGTCAGGTCGAAGCCGAGGTACTCGGCCGCGTCCTCGGGGTCGGCGAACATGATCGTCTCGGTGTCGGTGTGGATCATCCGGCCGTAGTGGGTGGACATGTTCTCCTCGAACTGGGCGGCGTCGAAGTAGCCGGGCTCCTCGCCGAGCGCCTCGGAGACCTCGTCGTAGTCCAAGTCGAACCGGCCCTGGCCGTCGATGCGGATCATCGAGGGCAGGAACGTGACCTTCACATTGGGCTTCTTGGCCAGGACCTGGGCGACGACCGCCCCGATCTGGTTGTTCATCAGCGTGTATCCGGCCATGTGCGAGGCCGTGTGGTCGGACTTGTACGGGCTCTCCGGGTGCTGGTAGGTGGTCACAGGCCTAGCTCCTTCGGGGTGTCCAGGTTCAGGTCGGAGACGATGCCGGCGAACCGGCTCTTGGCCGCGTCCAGCCCGTCCTCGAAGCGCGGCGGCTTGAACTCGGGCTGCGACCACAGCGGCTGCAGCTTGCGGGCGGCGGCGATCGAGCGCTCGGTCCATGTCGACAGCCACTCGTTCAGCAGTGCCTTGTTGTGGTCGGCGAACTCCCGGTCGTTGGTGAGCAGGTGGAACATCGGGATCGTGTAGCGCAGGTCCCGCTCGGCGAAGTCGTACTCTTCCGCGCCGATGATCGTGGGGGTGACGAAGTTGCCGTTGCGCGGCGCCGCGTGCATCACCAGCTGGCTCCGGAACAGCTCGCCGACCAGCGGCTCGAACACGACGTTGGCCGCGAAGATGGCCTCGGCCCAGTCGTCGATCCCGGTCAGCTGCTCGGCGACCTCGCGGACGCCCTGCCAGGCCGGCTCGTTGTTCCAGGCCTCCAGGTGCGCGGCGCCGTCGAAGCCCTCGATCTCCTCGGTCAGGGTCAGGTTGTACAGCGCCAAGTCCTGGGCCGACCGGATCCGGTGCATGCTGTTCACCGAGATCGCGTTGTTGTGCATGTTGGTGGGCGCGCGCCGGTTGGCGTTGGCGTACAGGTAGAGGCCGAGCCCGTGGTCCACGTGCATCCACGCGCCGACGTTCGACTCCACGAACCGCACCCAGTTCCGGTTCCACTGGTCGAAGGCCTTGGACTGCCTGGCCACGTCGACGTTCTGGTTGAGCTGGCGGACGACGTTGGAGTTGTACCGGTAGAAGGTGAGCTCCCACTCCTCGTTGGGGTCGCGGAACTCGTGCCAGCCGGTCGCGGGCCAGTCGTAGCCCTTGCCGCCGGAGCCGGGGTAACGCTCGGGCTCGGGCCGGTCGCTGCCCCAGGCCTTCAGGGCCGTCCAGTCCAGCGGGTAGCCGCCGCGTCCGTCGGAGAACCCGTACAGCCAGCCTTGGGCCAGGTAGTGCCGGGGGTCGGGCTGGACCTCAACGGTGACGTCCTCATACCGGGTCTGCTTGCGCTTGGCCGGCGTGTAGTAGTTGAAGTCCCGCTTGGTGGAGTCCGGGAAAACTTTGGCGCCTGCCTCCGCGTCGGTGAAGTGCGGCTTCGGGACACTGCGCTCGGGAATCTCATGCGTCTCTGTCATGGTCTCACTCCTGCGGGTTACCGGTGGTGGTGAACTTGTCGAAGTAGATGCGCTTTTCCTCCACGCCCAGCGTGGCGAGCAGCGGGACCGCCGCCTCCACCATGGGCGGCGGCCCGCACACGTAGGCATGCGCCCCGCGCAGGTCGCTGGCGTGCCGCTTGACCACATCGGTGATCAGGCCGGTCTCGCCGTCCCATTCCTCGTCGCTTCCCGGTTCGGACAGGGCCGGGATGTAGTGGAAGTCCGCGAGCTTTTCCTCCAGTTCATGCAGTTCGGCCTCGAAACACAGGTCTTTTTTGGTCCGCGCGCCGTAGAAAAAGGTGGCCTTGCGCGCCAGGCCGCGTTCGGACACGGTCCGCAGCAGCGCCAAGATGGGCGCCATGCCCGCGCCGCCGCCGACGAACACCAGGTCGTTGTCGCCCTCGCGGAGGGTGAAGACGCCGAACGGCCCGGTGATGTCCAGCCGGTCGCCCTTGGCCAGCGTCTCCGCGAGGAACTCAGAGAACTTCCCGTCCGGGTAGACCTTGATGACGAACTCCAGCAGCCCGCTCTCCCGGCTGGAGGTGTTGGCCATCGAGAAGGAACGCACCGCGTCGGTGCCCGGGATCGCGATGTCCATGTACTGGCCGGGGAAGAACTTGATCTCGCCCGGCTCGATCATCCGCAGCACCAGGTGCCGCATGTCGTGGGTGACGGCGTCCTTGGACACCACCTCCGCGACGCCCTGCTGGATCGGCAGGCCGGAGTGGATCATCTCTTCGTCGTAGTTGAGCAGCTCGATCGTGAGGTCTTCGTAGGCGTGCGCCCGGCACAGCAGCGTGTAGCCTTCCTCAAGCTCATAATCGGGTAGCGCGAACGTGGAGTACCGGTCGTGCTCGACCTCGTCGCCGTCGAGGATGAATGACTTGCAGGAGGCGCACTGCCCTTCCTTGCAGCCGTGCATGAGCATGATGCCCTGCTCGGCGGCCGCCCGCAGGATGTTCTGATCCTCGTCAACCTCGATCTCGATGCCCACCGGCTCGAACCGAACGACGTGCTTTTCGCCCATAACCCCCCCTCGCGGGATCCTGTGCTGCTCGACCGGGTTAGTACTGCCCAGGCGCGGGCGGACGGAGGAGGCCCCACCAAACCCTGTAAGGCCTCCTCCGCTGCCTGCTGCTAGCTGTCCGCCGGAGCCGGGCGGCCCGCCGGGCCCTGCTTGATGTAGTCAGCGTGGAAGGCGGCGCGCTGCTCGGCGCTCATCTCGTTGAGCAGGACGTTCGGGCTGAGGATCTCGGGCATCCGGCGCAGGTGATCCAGGGTCCACATCTTCTTGGGATCCAGGTTCAGGTGCGGCTGCGCGACCATCGTCTTGCCGTCGTCACGCACGTAGCCCATGTCGGAAACGGCGTCGGCCCAGTTCCAGCCGTGGTACAGCGTCTCCCATTCGCGCTTGCCGATGAGCTGGCCCATGTTCGGGGTCTCACGGCCCTGGTAGGTCGGCCGGAACGCCTCGGCGTCCGTCCACCGGCACTCCTCGTGGCAGTAGGTCCGCCACTGGCCGTCGACCTCGGCCATCACCATGTCCTCGCGGACCAGGCACGGGACCATGCAGGTCCAGCACCGGTGCGGGTACACGTAGTCGACGTTCTCGGCCACGATCGGGTGGTGACCGTTCGGCGTGGACAGGCGGTTGTAGTTCTCCCACCACTTGCCGTACTTGTCATACCAGCCCGGGTACTTGTACTCGAACCACTCGAAGTCGGCGTCCGTCATCGGGTCGATCCGCCAGTAGTTGGCGAGCCAGCCGGTGGCGAAGAACTGGGCGACTTCGTGCACGTAGCCCTTGTTCCAGATCTGGTTCCACGCTTCCTCGATGAGGTCGTGCGGAATGACCAGGCCGTACTTCTCCAGCGGCACGAGGTAGCTGCGGTAGTAGTCGTCGTAGATCCACCGGCGCCACATCTCCGCGTAGGACTCACGGTCCTTGCGGCGGTCCTTGGTGCCGTACTCGATGAACGTGCCGATGGCCGCGTCCACCACCCGGTGGTTGTTCCACCACGCGTAGCGCAGGTCGCGCTCGAGCAGCTGGTGGTTGCTCTCGTCCGACAGCGCCATCAGCAGCGTGGCGTAGCCGTTGGAGATGTGCCGCGACTCGTCCGACTGGACCGAGTGGAACACGGTCGGCAGCAGGAAGTCGCCGTTCGCCGCGGCCTCGGCCGGCATGGCCACGAACAGGGTGTTCGTGAACGCCGTCTCCGCGACGATCGTGAGGTAGATCGAAGCCGCGGTGATGGCGTCACCGGTGATGAAGCCCTCGGCGAACTGCCGGCCGATGGTCCCGCAGTAGTCGTTCTGGAAGTTGCGGAGGCTGTTGTTGAAGCCGGCCGGGTCGATGTAGTTGTTCATGTACAGGCGCTTGAGGTTCTGCTGGATCGTCGAGTGGCGTACCTCGTCGATCATCTGGATCGCCTGGCCGTTGTGCAGCTCGGGATTGGGAACCGTGCGGAACAGCAGCGGCATGGCGCGCGCCGCCGAAATCTCCGGCAACGGGATGATGGACAGGAACAGCTTCTGCCATTCCAGCCAGCGCTCCTCTACCTGGCGGAACATGTTGCCGCGGATGGCGCCGTCCTGTGCGCCGTACACGCGGTTGTCCTTCTCTTCCTGCATCGGGAAGTAGGACCGCAGGACCTGCTTCAGCGGGTCCTTCTTCTGTGCCTTCTGGAACGTGTAGTCGGTTCCGTACTGCGACACAGGCTCGTGGTACTGCGGCTCCCAGGACAGTTCCTGGATTTTCTGGTGAGCCTTGGCGACACTCTGGCGACTCATCGTCACCCCTTTCTGGACGGGTCTCCGGGGTCCGGGGTCAGTTCCCCCCGGGGGGCGTAGAGATCAGCCCCGCGGGCTACCGTGGCCTGGTGGCGGCTCGGGCTGCCGACGGGCCCCGAAAGTCCTTGTGCCCTGCATCACACCTCGGTTAGCAGGGTCATGAGCTCTCAACATGAGACACGTCGAAGGCAGCGCGCAGCTCGGCGAGCTGCTGCTTAACTTTTTCTGAAGCTTGCCGGTTACCTTCGGCGGCCGGCCTGATGCCGAGCGCGCGCAGCAAATCTGCCGCGGGCGCGCCCGGGTCACCCGCTTCGCCGAGAACCGGATGGAGGCCCTCGCCCGCCAAGTGGTGGAACACGAGATTGACGATGCTCCAGGGGTTAAAAGTCTCTTCGTCCATGCTCTCGTCGTGGGCATCCATGCGCCCGAGGAAACGCCCGCGCGGACAAAAGGGCGGTCTCAACTTGAGACAGTGGCCGGCAACGTGAGGTTTACTTTGTAATGGGCGGGTAAACCCGAATCCGATCCGCCGTCTGGCTTTGCCTCCGGCCGGAAGCAGGTGTTGGGGAGGCCGTATGGCAAGTGCATCATCGTCGTTGCACGCAGCAAGAGACCGGCTGGCCGACGCTAGAGACAGGTTTCTCTCGGCCGAGCCAATTGACGCGAGTGTGGTGCGCAAACCGATCCTCGCGTCGTGGTGGCGGTCCCGGCAGTGGAACGTCGCCGCGGACCATATCGAGCTGAATTACCTGCATGACCCCGACCTGGAGACCACGCTGGCCCGGACCGCCGATCCGGTGCTGCGGAATCTGCACGAGCAGCTGGACGGCCAGCCCATCAGCATCATCTTGACCGATGCCGCCGGCCTGGTCCTGACCAGGCTGACCGCGGACCACGACCTCGAACGCCACCTAGACGGCGTCAAGCTCATGCCCGGCTTCAGCTACGCCGAGGAGCGGGTCGGCACCAACGGCATCGGCACCGCGCTGGAATCCGGCGGCCCCGCCCACGTCTTCGGCCACGAGCACTACGCCGAGCACCTGGAAAGCCTGGCCTGCGCCGGCGTCCCCATTCGCGATCCGGTCTCGGGCAAGACCGTCGGCGTCATCGACCTGACCTGCTGGCGCAAGAACGCCGATCCGCTGCTGATATCCCTGGTCAAGTCCACCGCCGACCAGATCACCCAGGCCCTGCTGGCCGCGGGCAGCAGCCGGGACCTGCACCTGCTCCAGGAGTACGTGCGGGCCTGCCGGCGGACCGGCGGCATCGTCCTGGCACTCGGCAACGACGTCGTCATGCTGAACGACCACGCCCGCCGGGTGCTCGACCCGGGCGACCAGTCCGCCCTGATCGGCCACGCCACCGAGGCGCTGGTCAGGAACCAGCCGGGCGCGGTCTCGGTCGACCTGCCCAGCGGTGCCATCGCGCGGATGTTCTGCCGGCGCATCTCGAGTGACAGCCGGTTCGCCGACGGCGTGGTGCACGTCAAGCTCGCCGCGGCCGCCGTCGCGGTGCCCGAGATGCCAGTCCCGAGATCGGCCATGCACCTGCCCGGCCTGGTCGGCAGCGGCGTGCTGTGGCTGCGCGCGTGCCGTGAGGCGGAGGCCCTCTACGATTCCTCCGACTGGATGACGCTGGAGGGCGAGACCGGGGTCGGCAAGCTGGCCCTGGCCCGCGCCGTGCACCAGCGGCGGAACCCGGCCGCGCCGTTCCACGTGCTCGACGCGGATTCGGCCTCCCAGGACTGGCTGGCCAAGGCCCGCCGCGAACTGCTCGACGGCTCGGGCATGCTGGTGATCCGGCACGTCGACGTGCTCACTGCCCGGCAGATGCATTCGCTGGCCAGCGCGCTGCAGGAGGCGCGGAACGGCCAGCGCATCCAGGGCCAGGAGAGCAAAGGAGGCCCGGGGAGCAAAGAAGGCGCCGGAGAGCTGCGCGTGGCCATCATGCTGAACCGCAAGGCTGCGGCCGCCGACCTGACCAGGCTGCTGCGGTTTTTCCAGGGCACGGTGGAGCTCCCGCCGCTGCGCCATCACATCGAGGACCTGCACGAGCTGGTGCCGTTCTTCTTGGCCCGGCTTTCTCAGCAGGGCCGCCTGACCTGCTCACCAGAGGCGATGCAGCTGCTGCTGCGGCACAACTGGCCGGGCAACGCCGAGCAGCTGTGGCAAGTCCTCAAGCAGGTCGTGCAGCGCCGCCGGGCGGGCGTGATCATGCCGAAGGACCTGCCGCCCGAGTGCTGGACGGTGAGCCGCAGGCTGCTTTCGCCGCTGGAGTCGATCGAGCGGGATGCGATCGTGCAGAGCCTGCAGGACCACGACGGCAACAAGGTCCGGGCGGCCGAGGCGCTTGGCATGTCGCGCGCGACGATCTACCGCAAGATCCATGAATACGGGATCGTGACCGCGATCAGCTGAGCCGCTCAAACCCCCCGGAAGGGGGGCCTGGTTCAAAGTGAGAACACATGTCTCCGACGCCGGACGTACAGATGCAGTGAGCCCGCATTCGCGGGGCGCTCTCAGCGAAGGAGCCAAAGAATGACCACTGTCGATGCGACCGCCGGCGAATCCGGCCGGTCAAGTGCCGTCGCCGCCGAGGCCGCCGCGGCGCCCGTGGTCGGACCGATGGCGGGCGACCCGGCCATGCTAGGCCTGGGAAGCTTCATCGTCGGTTCGGTAGCCCTCGGCCTGGCGCTCGTCGGGGTAGTACCGGCCGGAGTTCTCGGTGCCCCCCTGGCCATCATCCTGGCGGCCACGGCCCTGGGCCTGCTCCTGTCCGCGGTCTGGGCCGCGGCCGTCGGCCAGAGCGCGGTGGCAGCCATATTCGGGATCTTCGGCACCTTCTGGCTGAGCTACGCGGTCCTCGTGCTCGGCCTTGACCACAACTGGTTCGCCATCACCGTCACCGCGATACTCGCCACCGTCAGGCTGTTCCTGATCGCCTGGCTGGTCGCCATCGTGATGCTGACCCTGGCCACGCTGCGGCTGCCGTCCACCTTCAGCGTGCTGTTCGTGCTCGTCGACCTCGCGCTGCTGCTCCTGCTGCTCGGCTACGAGAACGCGTCGCCGTTGGGCGTGCCCTCGTCCGGCCTGATCAAGACCGCCGGCTACGTCGTGCTGGTGTTCGCCGCCCTCGGCGTGTACCTGTTCTTCGACGCGGCCTCAGCCGGCACCGGCGGCAAGTCGCTCCCGCTCGGCAAGCCCCTGCTGCACTAAGGGCTGACAGGGTTCGGCTCCGGCACGGGGCGGGTGCCCCGGCATCCACCCCGTGCCCGGCGGCCCTGTTTCAATTTACTGAACGGGCGGTGGTACAGCTGTCCCATCGGACGACAGCGGAAGGTGACCAGGTTGAGCCGGGTAGACGTCGACGGGGTTAGTATCGAATACGAGGTCACCGGGGCCGGACGTCCGGTCGTGCTGCTGCACGGTTTCCCGGACTCTGGCCGGCTCTGGCGGTACCAGGTTCCGGCGCTGGCCGACGCGGGATTCCAGGTCGTCGTCCCGGACCTGCGCGGCTACGGGCGCTCGGGCAAGCCTGAGGCCATCGAGGCGTACGCGCTCTCGCAACTGGCCGGCGATGTGATGGCCATCCTGGTCCAGGAGAAGATCGCTACGGCTCACGTGGTCGGCCACGACTGGGGCGCCGCCCTGGCCTGGGGGATCGCTTCCCTCGTGCCCGGCCACGTCGACCACCTGGCCGTTCTGTCGGTCGGGCACCCGGCCACCTTCCGCCGCACGGCGCAGCAGCGCGAGAAATCGTGGTACATGCTGCTGTTCCAGTTCCCCGGGATCGCCGAGCGCTGGCTGAGCCAGGACGACTGGGCCAACTTCCGGAACTGGGCCGCGCACCCCGACGCCGACCAGGTAATCGCTGAGCTGGAGGCGAGCGGTTCGCTCACACCGGGCCTGAACTGGTACCGGGCCAACGTTCCACCCGAATCCTGGGTGGAGCCGCCGGTCAAGCTGCCGCCCGTGCAGGCGCCGACGATGGGCGTGTGGAGCACGGGAGACATCGCCCTCACCGAGATCCAGATGACCGACTCTGCCGAGAACGTGGCGGGCCCGTGGCGGTACGAGCGCTTGGACGGCCCTGGCCACTGGATGCAGCTGGACGCACCGGACCAGGTGACCGCGCTGTTGCTGGACTTCCTGCCACGCTAGGGCCTGGCGCCGCTGGGGCCTGGCTTCGCTGGTGCCCAAGAGCCCCTGGCCGCGCTTCGGCTGCCGTTGGCGTTACCATTCCGGTTACCTGGGCTCGCCAGGCGCCGGCGCTGGCCGGCAGGCGGCTGGCCAGCCCGTCCGCGAATTTCCGCGCCTCCTCCAGGTGGTGCTCCTGCAGGTTGGTCGGCGGGATCTTGACCCCGAGGTAGCGCTCCCGGTACTCACCGGACCCGAGGTAGCTCAGCAGCGACAGCAGCGAGCGCACCTGGCCTCCCTGGTAGCGGAATCCAATGCCGTCGGCGAAGCCGCCGCCGCGCGCGGTGCCGAGCCTGCGGACCGTCTTGAGGTTGTGTTTCCAGTACCGGCGGCAGCAGACGGCGACGGCGAACGGCTTCCCGGCCAGCACCCGGCTCGCGGTATCGGACTGCAGGAAGGACCGGACCGGAACGTCGGTGGACAGCCACCAGGTGGGAGACCCGATGCAGACCAGGTCGTAGTCACGTTCGGTCACGACGTCGGGGATGGCGATCTTCGCGGGGCGGCGGCGGGGTGACTCCGCCGGGATCATCCCTATCAGCTCGCGGAACGGGTGCGGCATAGGGAACTCTGCGAACCTGCCGGCGTAGCGAGGATCGGTGAACCCGATCGCGGCCAGCTGCACGTCACAGCCGCGGCCGCGGAGCACGCCGGCCATCGTCTCGACCACCTTCAGCGTCTGCTTGGTATAGCTGTAATAGACGAACAGGACCGAGGGCTTGGCTGCGGAGTCCGGTGGCTGGCTCATCTCGCTCAGCCGCTCAGGCCGGCTTGCGCGTCCGCGAGCGCGGCCTTGAGCTTCTTGGCGCCGCCGCCGTCGACCTGGGCGACCGATTTGCGCACCGCGCTGGCGAGGGTGGCATCGACGGTGCCGGCTTTGCCGCGGTCGTAGATGGCGACGATGCCGGCCGATCCCGGTGGCAGCGCGGCGCCCATCTTCTCCTCCAGTCCGCTTTCGACCCGGTGCCTGGCGAACTTGCCGACCAGGGCGCCGGCGGCGCCGCCGATGACCACCGATGCCAGCAGCGGCGGCGCGAACAGGCCCACGACCAGGCCGACCCCGCCGCCGATCGCCAGGCCCTTGCGTCCGAGGTGGTCGCCGGTCTCGGAGATGGTGACGTTGCCGTCGGCGTCGTTGCTGACCAGCGCCACGCCCTCCACCGTGAGCTGCTTGTCCCCGACGAGCTTGACGAGGGCGTCGAAGTCCTGCTGGGCCAGGTCGGGGATCAGGTAGGCCGCGATGACCACGTCGAACTCGGTGGCGCTCATTGCTCTCCTTGGCTACGGCTCGATGTTCGTTCTAGGCATTAATGCCGCGGGCAGTGTGTGCCTGCTGGGCGTTCGTGTGGAGGGCAAGCTCGTCTTGGCCGTCGGGGTGCGGGGCCACGTCGAAGACCACCTTCTTGACCGTGCCGGTGAACGCGAACGGCGCCTTGCTGGCGTAGCTGCGGTCGACGACCAGGCCGTTGTCCCGGCCCACGTCCAGGCCCGAGTAGCCGCTGAAGCCGAACGGCACCGTGTGATCCAGCCGGCCGCCGCCGGCCGGCTTGCCGTTGACGTAGAGCGTCACCTGCCCGGGGGTGGCGGGCTTGGCCTCATCGGCGACGAACCTCATCTCTACGTTCACGTCACCGGTGGGCAGCTCACCGTCGGATTCCTGGTGGTACTCGAACACCCCGAGGAACGCGTAGGTGTGCTTCAGCTTCCCGTCGGCGACGAACAGGGAGAAACCTCCGAGGTGGTTGGCGTCGGCGACGATCACTCCCTCGGCGCCGCCGTCCGGGATGTGCAGGTCCGCGCTGATCGTGTAGGAGTGGTTGTAGATCCGCGGGACGCACCCGGGGGCCACGTTCTGCACATCCCCGTGGTAGGTGGTGGTCGTCTGGGTACCGAGCGGCGGCACGATGCCGAAGAAGGGGGAGAACCCGGCGAGCAGCGGCTTGATGTGGTACTTCTCCGCCTCTTCCCAGAACAGGTCCTGCAGTTCCTTCACCTTGCCCGGGTTGCTGGCGGCCAGGTCGTGTGCCTGGGAGAAGTCATCGGGCAGGTAATACAGCTCGACCGGATCCTCGTCGGGGTCCCAGACGCCTGGCGCGAACCGTTTCAGCAGCTCGGGATCCAGCCGCCACGGGGTCCGGGGCATCCGCATCGACAGCCACCAGCCGTCCTTGTACATCGCCCGGTTACCGAAGTTCTCGAAGTACTGCTGGGTGTGCCGCTCGGCAGCGGCCGGGTCGGCCAGCGAGCCGGTGAAACTCACGCCCGTCATGGGCTGCTGCTCGACGCCGTCCACGTGGGTGGGCTGGGGGATCCCGGCGATGTCCAGGATCGTCGGTCCGATGTCGGTCACGTGGGTGAACTGCGACCGCAGGCCGCCGCCCTCGGTGATGCGCTCCGGCCAGCGGATGACCAGCGGGTTCCGGGTGCCGCCCAGATGCGAGGCGACCTGCTTGCCCCACCGGAACGGCGTGTTCCCCGCCCACGCCCACGCGGTGGAGTAGTGCGGGTACATCATCTCGGTGCCCCAGGCCTCCAGCCCGCCCCATTTCAGCGCGAGCTGCATCTGCTCCTCGTCGGTCAGCGGGAGGCCGTTGACCATCGTCCCCTCGTTGAAGGTGCCGGTCGGGGTGCCTTCCAGGCTGGCGCCGTTATCTCCCCAGATCCAGATAATGACCGTGTTATCGAGCTCGCCCATCTCCTCGATCGCGGCCAGCAGCCGGCCGACGTGGTGGTCGGCGTTCTCCGAGTAGCCGGCGTAGACCTCCATCTGGTGCGCGAACAGCCGCTTGCTGTTCTCCGACAGCGAGTCCCAGGCGGGCACCTCCTCATCCCGCGGCGTCAGTTCCGCATCCGCCGGGACCACGCCGAGCCTCTTCTGGCGCTCGAAGGTTTCCTCGCGGAGCCGGTCCCAGCCCTGGTCGAACCGGCCCTTGTACTTCGCCGACCACTCCTTGGCGACGTGATGGGGCGCGTGGCTGCAGCCGGTCGAGTAGTACATGAACCACGGCTTGCCCGGATCGTGGCCCCGGACGCCATGCAGCCAGTCGATCGCCTGATCGGTCATCGCCTCCGGGAAATAGAACGGCTTCCCGTCCGTGCCCTCCACCACCCCGATGAACTTCTGGTTCTCCGCGATCATCGTGTCGTACTGGCCGGCCTCGGGGGCCAGGAAACCCCAGTAGTAGTCAAAGCCCCAGGCGTTGGGCCAGTGGTTGAACGGCCCGGCCGGTCCCTGCTCCTTCTCCGGGGTCAGGTGCCACTTGCCGATCCCCGCCGTGGAGTAGCCGTTCTCCTTCAAGACCTTCGGGAACGGTGCCGCGTCCCTCGGCAACATGGCCGAATACCCCGGAAAGGCGCCCGAGAACTCCGGGATGCCGCCCATCCCGACCGCATGGTGGTTGCGTCCGGTCAGCAGCGCAGCCCGGGTGGGGGAGCACATCGCCGTCACGTGGAAGCGGTTGTAGCGCAGCCCCTGCGCCGCCATCCGGTCATAGTTCGGGGTGTCGATAGGCCCGCCGAACGTGCTCGGATTACCGAAGCCCGCATCGTCGATGAGCACCAGCAGTACGTTCGGAGCCCCCGCCGGAGGCTGCACATGGCCGATCAGCCCCCAATCCGGCTGCGAGCCACCCAGCGTCTTGCCCGCGACGCCGCTGAACGGCGGGCGGCGGATCGGCAGCACGGTCCGGTCAACCTGGTCGCTCACGTCAACCTCTCACAATTCGTCATCGGCTGCGGCGCCGGATTCCCGGACAGCACCGTGGCCGGGCGCGCCAGCATCTTGATCTTCCCAGACCGTTGCCGTGGGTAATGCCCGGCACTACTGCTCGTTCTGATTCCCCGCTCACCCGGCAAGCGGGTGAGCGGGCCGGGTGCCGTCAGATGTTGGCGGTGGCTTCGGCTTTGCCGTCTTTGACGGCGGCCTGGAGCGAGGCGTAGTCGAGCTCGTTCTGGTCGGCGTAGGTTTCGGCGAAGTCGGCGATGGCCTGGTCGAACTTGTCCGACGCGCCGAGGTAGGCGGCCAGGGCGATACGGTCTCCGGAGCGGGCGTGCGCCCGGGCCAGGGTCCACCCGCACAGCCGGGCGTAGGCCGTCATGCCTGGCGGGAGCATCAGCTCGATCGGCACCGAGAACTTCCAGTCCTTAAGCTGGCGGACGTAGTAGTCGCGGTCGACCCCGTCCGGGCCGGTGACGCGGGTCCAGCCGAGGAAGATGTCGCTCTGGGCCTGCTGCAGGTGCTGCCCGGCCACGACACGCTCGCCCTGGTTGTTGTACTGGCTCCGCCCGGCGTAGTCCGCCAGGACGGAGACCTGGGCTTCCTTGGCCTGCAGGAACAGTGGTTCGACCCCGTCGCCGGCGTCCATCAGCGCGATCCAGGCGCGGGTGCCGACGCTGCCGACCCCGACGACCTTGCGGGCCACCTGGACCAGGGTGAACTGCTCGAGCAGGTGCCGCCGGTCGGACTGCAGGGTGCGCCGGTACTTACTCAGCACGGCGCGGATCTGCTGGTAGATCGCGTCGGCCTGCGCATCGCTGAAGACCTCTTCGACCGGCACGATCGTCGGCGGGTCGCTGATGATCTGCCGCTTGCCGTCGACCACGGCGGTGAGCTTGCCCAGCGCCTTCGTGCTGTCGGCGGTGTGGGCCTTGGCCAGCAGCTTCTCGAACTCCTTGAGCCTTTTCGCGTTGACCTGGGACCGGAACTCGCGGATAGCCGGCTCGATGTCCAGATGCGCATACCACACGTCCAGGAAGGGCTGCCCGGCGAACTCGCGCATCGCGGTGCGGTAGCCCTCTGTCGCCGCGAGAGCGATCTTGCGGCGGGCCTTAGCGGGGAAGCCGTTGTCCCGCCCGGCCACGGCCAGGCTCGCGGCCAGCCGCTTGACGTCCCACTCGAACGGCCCGGGCAGGGTCTCGTCGAAGTCGTTGACGTCGAAGACCAGCCGCCGCTCCGGCGAGGCGAACGCGCCGAAATTCGACAGGTGCGCGTCCCCGCACAGCTGCACCCGCAGCCCCGAGGCGGGCGTGCCGGCCAGGTCCGCCGCCATCGGCAGCGCCGCGCCCCGGTAGAAGGTGAACGGGGACACCAGCATCCGCCCGTGCCGGACCGGCACCAGTTCCTGCACCCGCGACGCCGCCTGGCCCAGCAGCAGCCCGACCGGATCCCGCCCCCGGGCCGGCGAGAACTCGGCATGGGAGTCTAGCGGGGCCGCCACCCTGGCCTCCTTGCCCTGTGCCGCCCGGTCCGCGCGGCTCAGAGGTTCCGCCGCCGCGACCCGGGCCGGCTTGCGAGCTGAAGCCCCCGTACCTGGCGCACGTGATTTCCTGGCCGCTACCCGATCAGCCGTCGCAGTCATGACACTTCCCTCCGGTACCGCGGCCGTTGCTGCGTTATCCCTGCCACCCAATCTGCGCCGAGCAGAGGCTGCCGGCATCACCCTCCCGGGGTGATCCCGCAAACCGGCGGTCTTAGAGCAGGTGGAGATCCACAGCTCGCTCAACCGCCTGCGCGCGCGACGACACTCCCAGCTTCTGGTAGATCGAGCGCAGGTGGGTCTTCACCGTGTTGAGGGAGATATAAAGGGTCGCGCCTATCTGCGCGTAACTGGTGGTGGGTAGCAGTTTCAGGACCCGCACCTCCGCATCGGTGAGCGGTGCGGTGAGAATGCGACCGGACCGTTCGGGCTGCGTGGCGCGGACCTCCAGAGCCGCGCCGACGATCCGCTCCAGGAACGGGTCGGGCAGCGCGTAGGCGGAATGCTCGACCAGGTAGCGCGTCACCTGAGGCACGGTCGTCACGACGGTATTGAGGAAGCCTTCGTGACGTGCTGCCTGCAGCACACCGCCAACGATGCCAGCCGCCCCGGGGTCGCCGCGTTCGATGGCGGCGGCGGCCAGGAGTAGCTGGCGTACCAGCGCGGCTCGCGGCGTCAAATCCCCCAGCGACGACATGTCCAGGTGTGCCACGGCGGCGTGATGATCGTTGGCGGCGAGCGCGACCCTGGCCAGCAGCAGGCCGCGCCGGGTGGCGGGAACGCCGGCCGCCAGTTCGGCGGGCGAGCGCAGGTCGCCGAGCGACAAGCGCAGCAGTGCCTCGAGCTCGTCGGCTCGCGCCAACAGCACGGATTTCGTCCCGGCCAGGACGAGGCGCGCAACGTCAACTGTTGCCAGCGCATCGTGGATCTGCCCGCGGGCAGCCCAGATCCGGGCCCGGTCGAGCAGGCCGAGGAACTCAAAGACGGGCCGGAAGCGTTCAGATATCGACAGCGCACGCTCGGTGAGATGCTCCGCTGTGTCGAAATCCCGCTGCTCAAGCGCGGCGCCCGCCAGAACGCGCAGGTAATTTACGGCCCAGGGATGCTGCTGGAATCCCAGCCGCCTCGCGTCGGCCTCGGCGGCGCTCGCGGCCTCGGCGGCCTCGGCCAGGCGGCCGGCCTCGAACCACGCGAGCGCCTGCGCGCCCCGGACATCCACCTGCCTGGCCGGTTCGGCGACCGAGGGCATCGCCTGCGCCGCGGCCGCCTCGCGGTCCACCGCCCGGTAGTCCTCCAGCCAGGTGTAGGCGTGCAGCAGTAGCAGCGGCACGCCGAAACCCCACTCATCCCCGAGCAGGGTCCGCTCTTCGATGCCCCGCGCCGCCAGGGCGTAGCGCACCGCCTCGGTCGCCTCACCGCGGAGGGTGCAGCGCAACGATCGCAACACTGCCAGCCGGGACGCCAGCCGCGAGTCCGGCGGGATCGGCGGGTGGGAACGTTCCAGCAGATCCAGGTACTCACCGCCGCGAACCCAGTCGCCCCACAGCAGCAGGTCGGCCGCCAGGCCCAGCAGTTGCTCGGGAACGCCCGTCAGCAGCGACGGGTCGACCCTGCTGAGGTCCAGCGCCGCCGGCGCTGCCGGATCATTCAGCAGGTCGGCTGCCACCCGCTCGTGCAGCAGACCCAGCGCCCGGTCGGCCTGCCCGGCCGCGAGGAAATAGCGGGTCGCTCCCCGCGTCTCGCCAACGGACTCCAGCCACTCGGCTGCCCGGAGCTGCAGCGTGAGCTCCCGCCTGCGATCTGTGGTACGCAGCTGCGCGCGCAGCACCTCGCGTACCAGGTGGTGATACCGGTAACTCGTCCGGTCATCATCGAGCGCCACGATGAACAGGTTGGCCGCCTCGATGCTGCGCAGCAGCGCCGCC
This sequence comes from uncultured Actinomycetes bacterium, assembly GCA_963758795.1. Lineage (GTDB taxonomy): Bacteria > Actinomycetota > Actinomycetes > Streptosporangiales > Streptosporangiaceae > Palsa-504. The sequence goes on along the minus strand of CAVWXG010000009.1, from coordinate 77,094 downwards.
GCGTCCTGCCTGCCGGTCACCGCTGCGCAGGCTTCGGCGGTCAGCTCGTCCAGGACAGAAGTCTCCAGCATGAAGCCCGCCACCTCAGGTGACTGCTGCTCGAGGACTTCACCGATGAAGTAATCGGCGATCGCATGGCTGCGGACATCCAGCGCGTGCGCAATCCGGGCCGGCTCCTTGGTGGTCCGCAGTGTCAGCGCGGCCATCTGCAGCGCCGCGACCCACCCCTCGCTTCGTCCGTGCAAGAGCGCGAGCTCACCGGGGGCGACCCGCACACCGAAGTTCTCGAGCAGGGCGCCGGTCTCGGACAGCGACAGCTTCAGGTCGCTGTCGCGAAGCTCGCACAGCTCACCGGACAGCCGGAGCCGGTGCAGCCGGACGGGCGGGTCGACGCGGCCGGCCAGCACCAGCTGCGCCGTCCTGGCCGGCCAGCGCTCCACCAGGTCGGTCATGCTCCGGCCGGCCGCAGCCGCCGCGTGGAAGTCGTCGACAACGATCACCGAACCGGCCGGCAGCCTCGCGGCGTCGTTCGCGATCGAGGCGGTCACGTCGGCGGACATGACGCCGTCCATCGCGAGCAGCTCAGCCGCATCGGCACCGAACCCCGGCGCGACAGCCCGGGGAGCCTCGATGAACCCCGTCCAGAAACGGACCGGGTCCGCGTCGGCCTCATCGCAGGAGAGCCAGGACGTCACGCCCGCCTGTCGCTTCGCGACCCAGCTTGACAGCAGCACGCTCTTGCCAGCCCCCGCCGATCCCACCACAACCGTCAGCCGCTTGCCAGCCCCCTCCTCCAGTCGCCGCACGAGGGCGGCCCTGGTGAGGAGCGTGGTAGGCAGCGTCGTCGGGCGGAACTTCGCGAGCGCGAAATGCAAGGTGCGCGCGGTGCCCAGCCGCGTCGTCCCCTGCTGTTCCACAGCACCCCCGGCAGCTCCCCACCCAGCGCAGGCGTGGAGACCTAAATGTCCGTTTACTAGATCATCGTAGACGTCGGCACGAGCGCAGGTCAGGTGAGACGGGCTCCTGTTCCGCCGCGGCGTGTGCTCGCGAAACCCGGCGACGGCGCTTTGCTGGCTACAGACAGCGGATCACCCTCGAAAGAGTAGGACACCACACCGCTCACCCTACATACTCGGACGACGCGTGACCAACAGCAGGCTGCGAGGTGTCGAGCTAGTGGCATCACGAACATACGAGGTCACTTTCGCCGGCCAGGCGGGTACTGTCCTCCGGGCAGAATTCGACGACTGTGAGGTCAGCGTGGGCCCCGGCACAACCACGCTTCACCTTGAGCTCGCAGATCAGGGGGCCCTGCACGGACTAATACAGCGGATCGCCAGCTTCGGCCTCGAACTCATCGACGTAACCGCCGTGGCGCCGTCGGCTAACATCGGCCAGCAGACTTCCAAGTACCTTCCGGCTCAATTCACGCCAGCGAACACAGTGGCGGCTGGGGCGTCCCTAGCTGAGCTAGGTCCCGTCGGCTACCTCATCGTCGAGTTCCCGGCGGGAGCAAGCAGCTTCACCGGTGAGATGGCAGCCGAACTGCGAGCGCTGGTCGGGTCCGGCGCCATCCGCATGATCAATGTGCTGATCCTCACCAAGGACCCGGGCGGTACCGTCGAGGCGACAGAGCTCTCCGACCTCGGCGAGCTGCCGGCGATCGAGGCCGAGCTGGGGGTACTGCTGGCCGCGGACGATGTCGAGCACCTCGCGGCGGCGATGGATCCGGGAAGCACGGCCGGGGTGCTCATCTGGGAGAACCTGTGGGCGGCGCCTTTCGCGTCAGCGCTGCGGCATTCGGGTGGCCAGCTGATCGCCGACGGGCGGATACCCGTCCAGGCCATCATCGCCTCGATCCAGGCCGACGAGGCCACTGCGACTACAGGAGACTGAAAAGCCACTCAGGCCAGGGGAGTCTCAAGCGTGCTCAGCATCGCTGAGGCCGCCAGCGAGCTGCACATCACCGTCAACACGCTCAAGACGCACCTCAGTCACATCTACCGCAAGCTCGCGGCCACTCGCCGCGGCGAGGCGGCCCGCCGGGCCCGCCAGCTTGAGCTGATCTGATGTCATGTAACTTGCGCCCAACACATCCACGTCCGGTGCCGCCGCACCAGGCACCCTGGGGTGCCGGTGCTGACGGGGACAGACAACTCCAGACCTGGCTCAGTAAGGAGCAAGAAGATGAGACCCAGCCACCCCTGTACGGGCCGGGGCGCTCGATGAGCAGTGCCCCCGCAGCCGGCTGCGAGCCCGGCATAGACGTGGGCAGAAGGTTGCCAGCCGAGCTAGTGACCCGTTGCCCGCCCGCGCTCATGCCCACGGTCAAGGCGCTCGGCGGCCCCGCCACAGCCAGCAGATCGGAATGCACATGATCGTCCTGAACCTCGTCCTCATCGGCCTGGTGATCACCCTCGAACCCATTCCGCTCACCGCGTTCATCCTTGTTCTCGCGTCCAAGGGCGGCGTGCGGAAAGGAGCCGCGTTCATCTTCGGCTGGCTGCTGTCCCTCGCGATCGTGATCGCGTTCACGGTGTTCGTCACCGGCAACAACCCCCCGAAACCCAGCACGGCCCCCTCGCTGGCCGCCCTCGCGGCCAAGCTCGCCATCGGCGTCGGGCTGACCGTGATCGCCCTCCGGCAGTACCGGAAGCTGGGCAAGCCCAAACCACCGAAAAAGCCCCCCAAGTGGCAGACGGGCATCGACAACATGACGCCGTGGTACGCCGTCGGGCTCGGCCCGCTCACCCAGCCCTGGGCTCTGGTCGCGGCTGGCGTCACGGTCATCGTCGAGGCCAAGGTCTCGTCGTGGGAGAGTTACCTTGCGCTCGCCCTGTTCTGCGTCATCGCCACATCCGCGTTCCTGGCCATGGAGATCTACGCCGGCTTCCGCCCCGAGCCAGCCCAGGCGTTCCTGGCCCGGCTGCGGCACTGGATCGACACCCACACCGACCAGGTCATCATCATCGTGTCCCTGGTACTCGGCTTCTGGCTGGTCGGGAACAGCATTTACTACCTCGTCAACTAAGACCCTAGTCCGCCGCGGGGGGACAGGGGCTAACGTCGTGGCCGTGACCGAAGCGAGGAGCGAGGAGCCGGGCCGGTGGCAGACGTTCGGCGAGCGGGAGATCTACGCCAGCCCCTGGGTCTGGCTGGGGCAGGTTGACGTCCGTCTGCCGGACGGCGGCCGGTACTGGCATCACGTGGTCCGGCTTCCCCCGGTGGTGATGATGGTCCTGGTGGACGAGGCGAACCGGGCCTTGCTGCTGTGGCGTCACCGGTTCATCCAGGATCGGTGGGGCTGGGAGCTACCCGGCGGCCTAGTGGATGAGGGTGAGGAGCCGGTACAGGCCGCGATCAGGGAACTGGCCGAGGAGACCGGCTACCGGGCCTTGGTGGTGCAGCCCCTGATCGCGTTTCAGCCCAGGTCCGGGACGGTCGAGTCGCAGCATTTCGTCTTCGTCGGTCGTCAGCCAGAACGCATCGGCGATCCCGCCGAGGTCAACGAGTCCACCCGGCTGGAGTGGGTGCCGCTGGAGTCGGTGCCCGAGCTGATCGACTCGGGCCGCATGTGGGACGCCGGGACGCAGCTGGCCCTGCTGCGCCAGCTGATGAGCAGCCGCCCATCCGCTTAACCGGCGACGGGCCCGGGTGGTGTCGAGGCCGCCCGGATGAGGGACGGCTTCAGCGCGGCCATCGCCTCGCGCACGGGCTCAAGACCGGGGCGGGCCGTGATGATCCGGACGACGGTCTCGTCCAGGCCGGCGCTCAGCCGGGCGAAGGCAGTCGGCGCCGCCGCGGCGGGGCCGTAATAGCCCACCGCCTGCAACATGTCGTCCGGGGCGGCGGCTACGAGCTCAGGCAGGTCCGCGCCCTTGTCCCGCCGCTCCTCCAGCTCCGTTAGCTCCTCGTCGAACCCCATCTGAGCGAACAGGCCCCGGTAGCCGGCGTTCTGCGGGCTGCCAGGCGGCCCCAAGGCGTAGCCGAGCACCTGCGCTCCCAGGGCCTGCCGCGCCGCGGCCACGTCGTCGTCGATGCAGACCCGGATGTACATGGTCATCGGGACCGAGCCCGGCTCGCGGCCGGCCCGCGCGATGCCCTCGTCGACCCGCGCCCGGCTGACCTCAATGCGCGCGGGCGTCGCCCAGTTGAGCAGCACACCGTCGGCGACCTCGCCCGCGAGCCTGAGCATCTGCGGGCCGAGCGCGGCCAGGTACACCGGGGCAGGTGGCAGGTCCGTTACTCCGAGTGAGGCTGACCGGGGCCAGCCGGGCGAGCCCGCTCCGATGGCGTCCGGGCCGGCCGTGACCTTATCGCCGGCCAGCAGCGCGCGGATACCGGCGACGTACTCGCGCATCACCGCGATCGGCCGGTTCGCCAGACCGACCGAGGCCCAGAATTCCGGCCCGTAGCCCCCCGTGCCCACGCCGAGGACGAATCGCCCGGAGGACAGCTGAGCCAGCGTGGCCGCCTGCGCCGCGAGGCCGAGCGGGGTCCACATCCGCACCGCCGGCACGACGGAGATCCCCGTCCGCAGCGGGTTGTCCCGCATCCACGCCGCGCAGATGTGAAACGAGTCCGGCACCCCCCCGGCCGGGGTCCACAGGCTCTCGAATCCCAACTGCCCGGCGTCGCGCGCCGCCGTGCGCAACTGGCCGAACGGCAGGCCGAGCCGGGCATCAAGTCCTACGCCAATTAGCATGAGGGAAGTATGCCGAAGTGACCACGGCCGGGTTGCAGCCGGGCACCCCTAGCTGCTTGCATGCCGCCCCGAATGCCGGTAAGCCTGGGATCGGCGGAGCCCACCTCGGCCGCCGGATGAGGCAGAACGGATGACCGGCCGGGTCCGCGTAGACGCCTTCGCCGGCCAGACTCGTCGCGCCGAGGGCCAGGACGCGCGGGCGTGAGGCGGCCACGTCCTCCACCATGACGTCGAAGTGCACCTGCTGCGGCACAGCCGGATCAGGCCAGGTCGGCGCCTGGTGATCAGGGGCAAGCTGGAAGGCCAGGCCGGATGACGTGTCGTTGGCCGCGACCACGACGAAGTCGTCGCTTTGGTAGGTGACCGGCAGTCCCAGCAGTTCGCAGTAGAAGGTCGCGAGCGCCATCGGATCCGGGCAGTCCATGATCACGTGATGCAGTCGTCCGATCATGGCAGCATGGTGACAGACCCCATGAGCTATCGCTGGAACCAGCCCACCATCCGATGGCACGTCACCAGCAATGGCCGTACCGGACGCGACCTCAGCAACAAGTCCAGGCCCTTCCGATGCGATGGCTAGGGGCCACTCGCACCCTATGCTCTCCTCATATGGGGTAGCGGGTTGGTTCTGTGGTGTACTGCCGTCCTGATGGGGCGGTCCACCGGAACGTCGCCGGGGTAATCTGCTCCACTTTCCACCGCGGGTCCTGCTTAAGCCGGTGCTCATGACGGCACTTCGGCCCGCCGTTACACAGACACGTCCGGCCGCCCGCTTCGTACGGGACATTATGCTCGAAATCACACTGCCCGGCAGGGCGCCGGCACGTCGGGCCGGTGCAGGTCGCGTGCCGGATCTGGGCCAGGTGCCGGAGCTTGACCCCCGGGTCGTGACCGCGGCCCTCGAACCGGTGATCACAGGTGTCGATGGCGATCGGGTCGAACGCGATCAGCAGGTCCGGCCGCCCCGGCACCCCGGTGGACAGCCGCCAGGCCCCGTACCCGCCGGGCGGCCCGTCCCCGCCGGCCGCGGTGAAGGCGAACCGCGGCCGCGGACCGGTGCCGGATTCCGCCGGGCGGACCGTGGTCCCCGGGCGGATCGTGGCTGCCGGGCGGGTCGTGGTCCCCGGGCGGGCCGTGTCGGGTGGTGCGGGTGTGGTTTTTGGGTTCGGGCCGGGCGCAGCCGTGGCCGATGGCGTGGCCGTCCTGGTCGGTGACCGTGACGCAGTACGAGGTCTGGGGGTTGGCGGCGGCGGCGTCGGCGAGGTCGCGGGCCAGGGCCGGGTCGATGGGGCCCAGGCCGGCGATCTCGCCGGGCCGTTCGGCCAGCTTCAGCAGGGTGACCAGGGGGACGGTCAGGTGCAGCCGGCCGGCGAACCCGGCCGGGAGCACGCCCGCCGTTGGCGGCAGACCCGGCCGGTCCGGGGCAGCCGGGCCTGACCCGCCATCTCCCGGCCCGTGCGGGCCTCCGCCGTCTAGCCCGCCGTCCGGCCCGTGCGGGCCGCCGCCGTCCGGGCCGCCGGGGCCGCTGTCCGCGCCGCCCCCAGCGGGCTCGGGGCCTGTGCTGTGCTGGCCTGCGTCCGGCCCGCCGGGCCCGGCGGGCACGGCCGGCCGGGAGTCCCGGCCGAGCATGATGTCCATGTACGCCAGAGCACGGAGCTGGTCCATGTCCCCGTCCAGGCCCGCTGCCTTGAGCCTTTTCGCCCACCAGGTGATCCTCTGGTCAGCGGCCAGGACATCGGCGGGGGGCAGCTCGCGGCCCATCAGCGCGGCGTTGCCGGAATCTTCCAGCCACCGCTGCACCCGGGCGTTGCGCCGTTCCTTCTCCCGCCGCTCCGCCGCCTTGCCCGGCGCGACCTGGATCGCCGCGCGCTTGATCGCCGACGCCAGCCCGCCCGGGGTCAGCCGCCCGGCCCGGTCCAGCACCAGCGCCTCAGCCGCCCGCGCCTCGGCCGGGTCCAGGTGAGCGGTGGCCCGGGCGATGATCTCCACCTTGGAGTGCCGCAGCACCCCGGCCCGGAACGCCGCCCTGGTCCCGGGCAGCCTGGTCTCCAGGTCCCGGGCCAGCTGGAGCATCCCGTCGGCGGCGCAGCGGGTCTCGGCCAGCGCCGCGGCCAGCTCGGTCTCGGTGAACTCCTCCCAGCTCCCCGGCTCCGCCAGCACCGGCTCGCAGCCCGGGTCCGGCCGGCGCCGGATCAGCTCGGCCACCGCGGCGTGCTTGAGCGCGCACGCGGCGGCCTCGGTCCGGTCCAGCCCGCAGATGATCCCGGTCAGCTCATCATCGGTGGCCCCGGCGAACCGGCCGCCGTCCCCGGCCGCGTGCTCAGCCTGACCGAACACCACCGGCCCGCCCGGCGCGGTATCGAGCAGCTGACCGGTGCCGAACGCCCCGACCGGACCGGGCGATTCACCCGGCAGCCGGCGCGCCGAACCGGGCTGTCCCGGACCCCGGCGAGTCCCCTTCACCACCCGGGCACCCTTACCGGCCCGGGCACCCTTACCGGCACGGGCTCCCTTCGCGCCGTCGGCACGCGACCTAGCGCTGCCCGGCCGCGCAGGCTCATCCGGGCTAGGCGCGTCCTCCTCGTCGGGCGGTTCCCCGGGCTCGATCGAGGACAGCCACGCCACCCACTGCTCCTCGGTCAGCCAGTCCTCACGGGACGGAGGCAGCTCCCGCCAGCCATCGCCGGAGAACTCATCCGGCGTACCCGGCACGCTCCCCCCAGCCCCGCTGGGCATGGGCTTGTCCGGTTCGCTGGAGCTCCGCGCGGGGTTCTCGTCCCCTCCGGGATCCGGAGCAGCTGATTCCAAGGTCACGCACCATCGTCCGTTCAGAGAGATGATCTACGATACTGGTCGATACCTTCTATCAAACATAATAGCGAATAAGCTCCGCTCTAGCAACGTGAACACCTAGACTGTAAAGATCAGCGAATAAAGGGGCTAATGTGTTCGATGTGACGACAGGCCGCAGCCAGCTTCGACGAACCAGCCGCAGAGCCTAGCCCGTCCGCCCGACAACCCCGGCCGCGCCGCCGACGTCAACCTCGCCGTGGTCAACAAGCCAGGTCAGCGCCTCGTGCAAGGCGTCGAGCGAGCTGTACCGTGGCGCGTAGCCCAGGACCTCCCGCGCCCGCGCGATGCTCGCGGCGATGCTCCGGCCGGTGTGCTGGCGGGTGGTCTCGGCATGCTCGGCGCCGACCCGCCGCTCGAACTCGGGCCAGTCCACGAAGTCCAGCACCGGTACCCGGCCGAACCATCCCGCGACCCCGGTGGCCAGACCTCGCAACGTCATCGCCTGCTCGGCCACCACGTGGAAGCTGGCCCCGATCGCGGCCGGCCGGGACAGCGCCAGCTCGAAGGCCTGCGCCACGTCATCGGCGTGCACGTGGTGCAGGACGCCCAGGCCCTGGTCGGGCAGCGCGAGCGCCCGGCCGGCCGCCAGAGACGTCCAGACACCGGGATCGGTGTTGCCGGCCGGCGTGATGACCGGCCAGCCTGGCCCGCTGATGTGCCCCGGGTGCAGGATCACGGCGGGGACTCCGCCCGCCAGCGTCTCGCGGTGCAGCAGGGCCTCGATCTCGGCTTTGCCGGTGCCGTACTCGCCATAGGCGGTCCGCGGCTCGTCCTCGGTGACGGGCACCCGCAGCGCGGGACCGTGCACCCAGATCGTTCCGCAGTGCACCAGCAGCGGGCGGGACGGCCGCAGCGCGTCGACGAGCTGCCGGGCCGAGGCGGCGGTGAAGCAGATCAAGTCGATCACGACATCCGGCCGCAGCGCCGCGATCCGGGTCCCGAACGTCCCCGCCGCATCCTCCGCTTCACGGTCGGCCGTGACCTGGGTGACCGAGCCCCACTCCGGGCTCGGGTGGTAAGGATCGCGACCGCCACGGCTCATCGCGATCACCTCATGCCCACCGCGAACCAGCCGCGGCACCAGGTAACTGCCGATGTGCCCGGTCGCTCCGATGACCACCACACGACTCATGCTCAGCGATCCTCTTCTATGTACTCGGCTTCTATGTGCTCGGCGAGTCCCGTCATCCTTGCACGGTCAGCCCGCCGCGAGCGGCGCCCAGATGGTGGTGCGCTTGACGTCGCTGTCTTCCAGCGCGCTCAGACCGGATACGTCATAGGCGGCCAGCGGCGCAAGCCGGTCCCGGGGCAGGTAGGCCCGCCCGAAGTCACCCACCAGGACGTCGGCGCCGCGAGCATGACCCCGCTGAAGGAACCGCGTCACCCGGCCGGCCAGCTCGCGTTGGTAGAATGCGTCGGCCACCAGCATAACGTCGGCGTCAGCGCCGTCGGTGTCCAGGATGTCAGCCCGGACCGCGCGCACCGCCACCCCGTTGGCTTCGGCGTTCAGCGTGATAGCGGCGATCGCGAGCGGATCGATGTCGTAGCCGGTCACGGCCGCCGCTCCCGCCTTGGCCGCTGCGATGGCCACCAGGCCGGAGCCGGAGGCGATGTCGATCACCTGCCGGTCTTTGACCGATTCCGGGTGGTCCAGCAGGTAGCGAGCCAGCGCCTGGCCGCCCGCCCAGGCGAAGGCCCAGTAGGGCGGGTCAAGCCCGGTCCGCCCCGTCGCCTGCTCGGTGCGCTGCCAGACCCTGATCGGTTCGCTCGCCAGGTGCAGCGGGATCTCAGGCACCAGAGCCACCAAACGGAGCCGGGTGCTTGCCCGGACGATATCCTCGGCTGTCTTCGGTGGCTCCAGCATCGCGCCCATTTCATCACGACAGCCTGACCATGTGTCCGGGACGCTGATCCTCGTAGAGCTGATCCAGGCCGGCCAGACGGATGTCGTGGCGCGGGTGGGCTCGCGGTGCTGCACGGGTCGCACCTGTGCGTGGTGCTCTCGTCATGGCCCGCGCCCCGGCCGACGGCCATTCTCGTCTTCTCCGCCTGGCCGACCAGTACCCGGGCAAGCTGCAGATCGCCGGCCCGGGGAGTTCCACGGATGCGATCGGACAGGCCGAGCGCGATCGTGAATGCCAGGACCTGCCTGGTTGGCAGCGGCACAGGCTACTGACACGAGAAACTGAGGAGCGCGGTGGTGGCATGAGATGACCATCTCCGCCCCTAAGACCGGCCGCGACCGGGCAAGCCACGCTGCAGGACGATACCGCCGGCCTGTAACCGGGGCTGCCCGGGAGCAATCGCAGCCGGCGGCGTCGCCGCGGGCGGCGGCGTTCTGGCTGGTGGCCGGGGTTTTGTTCCTGTCTTTGGTCGCGGCCAGCGCTCCGGCGCCGCTCTATGGTGTCTACCAGGCTCAGTTCCGGTTCTCGGCGGCCACGCTGACCGCGGTCTTCGCGGTCTATGCCCTCGTCGTAGCAGCAGGAACCTGAAGGTCCAAGAATCGAGGCGTGGCGCCGTCGAGAGCAGGAACGTGGGGACCGGACGGTACGCCGCAATCGGATCGGGCTCCCGCTAGCTCCGCCACTTCATGCTCGAGGTTAAACCAGCATCAAGGCGCGTTAGCGAGTACCGGTGATGTAGTCCGTCAATGCGCTTCGCTCGGTTTCGAGTTCGCCGAGACGGATCTTCACCACGTCGCCGATGCTCACGATCCCTAGCAAGCTGCCATCAGCCACCACTGGCACATGCCGCACCTTGCGCTCGGTCATCATGCGCATGACCTCCTCGACCGGGGTCTGCGGCGTGACCGTGTGCACCTCGGCTGTGTAGATGGTCGTGACCGGCTCAGACAGCACCGCAGCGCCTCGCCGGGCCAGCGCCTGGACGATGTCCCGCTCGCTGGCGATTCCGTCGACCGTAGTGCCGTCGTGCGAGACGACGACAGCGCCGATCCGGTGCTCGGCCAGGACCGCCAGAAGGTGCCGCACCTTGGTGTCCGGGATGACGGTGATGACCTGGGTGCCCTTGACGCGAAGTACGTCGCTGATACGCATCGGCCCTCCCAGGCACTGGTACCCGGCTGATCGTGTGCAGTTATCGATACCCCAAGGCTGGATACTTCAATCCGCCGTTTCCGGCAGATGATCCGCCGTTTCCGGCAGATGATCCGCCGTTTCCGGCAGATGACCGGTGGCGGGTTAAGGGCATAGACCGGCAGGGTCGGTCACGCCGAACGCGTCCCCCAGGCCGGTGAGGTCAACAGAGCGCCGTACCAGCGCGGGCACCTGGTCCAGGAACGGGCGCATCGCTTCGAGGGCGGCCAGGATTTCGCGCCCGACCTGCTGCGCGGAACGCATCGCATCCACCGAGACCAGGATTCCGCGGTCGCGGTACCACGAGAGGATGGGGGATGTCACTTCATAGTAGAGGGCCAGGCGCTGGGCAATGATGTCTGGCGTGTCGTCCGAGCGATGCTCGAGCGCGGCTCGCGCGAGCAGCCGGCGCATGAGCTCGGCATCGCCGGCCTGCAGGTGCAGCGCCACATCCGCGGTCATCCCGAGCTCGCGGCCGATCAGGTAGGCCGCCCGGGCCTGTTGCATGTTTCGCGGGATCCCGTCCAGGACATACCCGCCTCCGGCCGCCTTCGCGGCGACCATCGCCTCCCGCACCATGTCGAGGACGACCTGGTCGGGCACCAGCTCGCCGCGATCCAGATATGCCTGGACGGCCTGGCCGAGTGCGGTCCGCCGCGCGACGTGATCGCGCAGCAGCTCGCCAGTCGCAATGTGCGGGATCTCGAAATGCGCGGCGATCAGCGCGCCCTGAGTCCCCTTGCCGGCGCCCGGGGGCGCGATCATCAGCACCCGCATTACTCATCTCCTGCTGCCATTATCCCTCCGGCCCGCGGGAATCGAACCCGCGTGACCAGCTACCCCTGCGGGTCTGTCGTTGTCTCTTCCATCTGGCCCGGAGCACCTCCGCTCGGCGGAGCCAGGCGGGGGGAGGCAGGCTGTGCTGTCATGCCTGGTCACAAAACTCGTTGAGTGCACGAGTAAATGGAGTTACGCTGATTGCTCCAGCAATCAAGGAGCTGATCGTGGACCAGGAAGAGAAGGAGCGCCTTGAGCGCGGGGCCGAAGAAGAGCTGAACAGGCAGTTCGGCGACGGGACCGTGCAGAAGGTCGAGGTGCTGCAGTACGGCGACGAGCCCGTGATCGAGCCCGGCCAGGTGATGGTCCGGGTGATCCTCACCCCGACGGGCGAAGATCCGGATGAGACGCTTCACGCGTTTGAAAAGGCGCATCGCGCGGCAATCGAGGACCTGCGCAAGAAGGTTGCCCGGAAGATGCCCTTCATCGGGCGCGTGCTATTCACCCTGCCCGCGCAGCCCGGGGAGCGCGGGCATCCCGTCATCTCGATGTCTATCGGCCCGCCAGACCGCGCGGCCGCGGGCCGCAACCTCACCCCGGTGATGGCACGGCTCGACCCCAGGGACGTTGAGGTCCTCGACGCCCTGATCACCGCTGGCATCGTCTCCAACCGCGCCGAAGGCGTCCGCTGGGCACTGACCCGCATCCGCGAGCGCCCCGCCTATACCCAGCTCCGCGAGCACATCGGCAAGATCGACGAGCTGAAGGCCCAGCTCTGAGGACCTAGCCGAGACAACACTCAAGGATGTGCTGTGACAGCGAGAACCTGAACGGCACGTCGTACCGGAACCGCTGCTTTGGCGGGTATCGGGTCACGTGGTCTCCAGAGCGCTGCGGAGATCCTTTATGAGCAGGAACAGGTGCAACGGATCGGTCGGGCTTGCATCGAACTTGACAAGGCGCAAGTAGAAGTCCCGTGCGGTGTCGTTCTCGCAGTGGATGAGCAGTGCACGCACTCCGATCACTTCGGATGCCGCGGCCACCCGGCGCAGTGCATCGACGACCAGTGCCTTGCCCAGGCCCAGACCTTGGCAGGAAAGGTCCACGCCCAGGCGAGTAAGGATCACTACCGGCTGGTGATAACGGTCCGCACCCGGTGCCAGCCGCTGCGTAGCGGTCGCGGGGGCAACCGACCCGGCGGCCACCGCGTAATAGCCCACCACCTTCTGTCCCTCGTCCGCCTCTTCGCTCACCACATAGACACGAGAAGTGCCAGACTGATGCGCCTGCAGCGCGTGCCGGACCAGCCATTCGGACTGGGCGGCCGATCCGCAGTCAAAGGCGGCCACTACGTGCGTCCGGGCCAGCGGGGCAACCGCGCTGAACCGGTCCGTCACCGTCCGGCCTGGGCAGCAGGAGGCTCAGTTGCGTCACGGTCGAGCGCCGTAGGTGTAGACAGCAGCTCGCGCAGGCCCGGCACCTCGGCGGCGGGCCGGGACAGGGCCTGGTCGAACACCTGCCAGGCCTGCTCGTCCAAGACGAATACGCGCCGGTCTGCAACAACATCGGCGGCTGCCTCGGTGGCTGCGCGTAGCACGAAACCGGAAACCGTATCCCCGGCGGCGCGGCTGGCTGCTTCTAGCAGTGCCTTCTGCTCAGGGTCCACGCGCAGGTGCAGTCGCTCAGCCTTGGAACTCATACCGTCATTGTACGTACACTGTGCACCCAGCACAACAGCTGACCTCCGCCTGTCGGATAGCACGGAGGAACGATGAGCCAGACCCTCACCCCAGCCGATGTCTCTCACTAGCCGCCCCTAGCCGGAAGCCTCAATGAGGTGACGGCCTGTAGGAGCGGGCGACGGGAATCGAACCCGCATGACCAGCTTGGAAGGCTGGAGCTCTACCATTGAGCTACGCCCGCAGCGGCCGCCATTAAGACGCGACCGACTCCGATAGCGTACCGTCTCCGGCCCGTCTCGAGGTCAACGATCTCCTGCCCCCGCTCGGCGCCCCGGCTGTCTCATCCAGCGCATCAGAAGCCGGGATGCATACACCTTCGCCAGCGTGGTCTACGCCGGGCCTGCGCCGAAAGTGGCATAGTGACCGGTATCGACCAACGAGAGGAGAGGCGCAGCAGATGGCCGCCACCGGGCAAGCAACCGCACAGATAGGGGTCACCGGGCTCGGCGTTATGGGCCGCAACCTGGCCCGCAACTTCGCCCGCCACGGTTACGCCGTCGCCCTGCATAACCGAACTGCCTCCCGTGTCACCGACATGGTCAGGCAATTCGGCCACGAGGGTGAGTTCGTCCCCACCCAGACCGCCGAAGAGTTCGTGCAGGCCCTCGAGCGCCCGCGCCGCCTGCTCATCATGGTCAACGCCGGCGCGGCCACCGACGCCGTGATCGACGAGTTCGCGTCGCTGCTCGAAGCCGGCGACATGATCATCGATGGCGGCAATGCGCACTTCAAGGACACCCGCCGCCGCGAGGCCGCCCTCCGCCAGATAAACCTGCACTTCGTCGGGATGGGCGTCTCGGGCGGCGAGGAGGGTGCGCTCAACGGGCCGTCCATCATGCCCGGCGGCTCGAAAGAGTCTTACCAGTCCCTCGGCCCGATGCTGGAGAACATCAGCGCGCACGTCGACGGAACCCCGTGCTGCACGCACATCGGACCGGACGGTGCCGGCCACTTCGTCAAGATGGTCCACAACGGCATCGAGTACGCCGACATGCAGCTCATCGCCGAGGCGTACGACCTGCTCAGGCACGGCATCGGCTTCGAGCCGGCGCAGATCGCCGAGGTCTTCAAGCGATGGAACACCGGTCGGCTCGACTCTTACCTGATCGAGATCACCGCCGAGGTGCTGGCCCACAAGGACGCGGTCACCGGCAAGCCCTTCGTTGACATCGTGCAGGACCAGGCCGAACAGAAGGGCACCGGTCGCTGGACCGTGCAGGATGCCCTTGACCTGGGCGTCCCGGTCAGCGGCATCGCCGAGGCGGTCTTCGCCCGGTCGCTGTCCGGCCACGCGGGCCTGCGTCAGGCCGCCCGTCACCTGCCCGGACCGGCGCGCACCGAGGGCCAGCGCCAGCCCGCCGAGTTCGCCGACCAGATCGAGCAGGCGCTCTACGCCTCCAAGCTGGTGTCCTACGCGCAGGGCTGGAACATGATGGACGTCGGCAGTCGCGAGTACGACTGGGGCATCGACCTCGGCCAGATCGCGGTGATCTGGCGCGGCGGCTGCATCATCAGGGCCGCCTTCCTGGACCGGATCCGGGCCGCGTACGCCAACAACGCAGAGTTGCCGATGCTGCTGGTCGACGACGAGTTCGGCAAGGAGATCGCCGCCGCCCAGGACGCCTGGCGCAACGTGGTCGCGACCGCGGTCCGGCTCGGCATCCCCGTCCCCGGCTTCTCCGCCGCCCTGGCCTACTACGACGCGCTGCGCGCCGAGCGCCTGCCCGCCGCCCTCATCCAGGGCCTGCGCGACTACTTCGGCGCCCACACCTACCGCCGCGCGGACCGCGACGGCACCTTCCACACTCTGTGGGCCCAGGACCGCTCAGAAGAAGCCCGTTAACCCCTTTAATCTGAACGGGCCGTTATTCCCGCCTGCGCCCACCTATCCGTCCCGGCGGGCCAGACGGGGCCGAGCTCGGTGTTGCCCACCGCGTGCAGGAGCACCAGCCGGTCCGGCCGTACCGCTAGACTCAGCTCACATACGGGCTGTAGCGCAGCTTGGCTAGCGCGCCGCGTTTGGGTCGCGGAGGCCGCCGGTTCGAATCCGGCCAGCCCGACCAAGAAATGCTGCGCGCCCTTTGCGGATCGAGCCGGCTTCGGCAACGCGACCGCACTGCGTCACCACTCCCGCGCCTGGCGCGGTAGGACCCCCAACGCTTACCGGCGACACTTTCCGCGGTGATGGGCACTGGGAACCCGCTCCACAAGTCGAGTAATATCTGGACTATGAAGTTCCTTCTCCGGGTGGTGGTCTCCGCCGCCGCCCTGGGCGTCGCGACCGCGGCGGTCCCCGGGATTGAGCTGCTCGCCGGTAGCGGCTGGTCGAGGCTCGGCACCCTGCTCGTCGTGGCCCTCATCTTCGGCATCATCAACGCCACGCTCAAGCCGCTGATCAAGGTCGTCGGCTGCGCGTTCTACGTGCTCACGCTCGGCCTGGCCGCGCTGGTCGTCAACGGCCTGCTGCTCTGGCTGACCAGCGTCATCGCGGGCGATCTGAGGTTGCCGTTCCACGTGACCGGGTTCTGGCCGGCCTTCTGGGGCGCCATCATCGTGGGCCTGGTGAGCTGGCTGCTGCATCTCCTGATCGGAGATAACCGTCCCAGGAACGATGAGCCGCCGCCGGTGCGCGTGGTCAGAGTTCGCTAGCCCCTAGACTGACGGCTTAGACCTCTCAGCGATCCAGCGCTGAGTTACCATCTCTAATCCCGGAGTGACGCGGACGTGAAGACTGACGTCGAAGAGCTGAGCCCGACCCGTGTGCGGCTCAGCGTCGAGGTGCCGTTCGATGAGCTGAAGCCCAGCCTCGACAAGGCCTACCGTGAGGTCGGACGGCAGGTCCGCATCCCGGGCTTCCGGCCGGGCCGCGTACCGCCGCCGGTGATCGACCGCCGGGTCGGCCGGGATGTCGTGCTGAACCAGGCGGTCAGCGAAGCGATACCCGATCTGTACGCGAAGGCGGTCGCCGACGGCGATATCTACGCCCTCGGCCAGCCCGAGGTGGAGATCACCAGCATCGACGACGGCAAGGAGCTCACCTTCACCGTCGAGGTCGACATCCGGCCGAAGTTCGAGCTTCCTGATTTCTCCACCTTGTCGGTCACCGTGGATAACACCGTCGTCACCCCGGACGAGGTGGCCGAGTATCTCGGCTCGCTGCAGGAGCGGTTCGCCTCGCTCAAGGGGGTGCAACGGGCAGTCCAGCCCGACGATTACGTGTCCATTGACCTATCCGCCACCGTGGACGGCAAGCCGGTCGAGGACGCCCAGGCCAGCGGCCTGTCCTACCAGGTCGGCAGCGAGTCGTTGCTGGACGGGCTGGACCCGGCGCTGACCGGCATGGCGGCCGGGGAGTCTGCGACGTTCCGCACCGAGCTGGCGGGGGGCGAGTTCGCCGGCCGCGAAGCCGACGTGAGGGTCACCGTGCACAGCGTCAAGGTCAAGGAAGTACCCGGCCTGGATGACGAGTTCGCCCAGCTGGCCAGTGAGTTCGACACGCTGGGGGAACTGCGCGCCGACACCCGGGCCCAGCTGGAGCGGATGAAGAGCGTGCAGCAGGTGGTCCAGGCGCGCGACCGCGCCCTTGACGCCCTGCTCGACAAGATCGACCTTCCGCTGCCGGAAAGCGTGGTGGCCGATGAGGCCAGGCAGAGCCGGGAATCGGTGCTGCAGCAGCTCGACCGGGCAGGCGCCGACCTGGCCGGCTACCTGGAGATGTCGAACCAGACGCAGGAGCAGTTCGAGGCGGACATCGAGCAGCGGGCCCGGCGTTCGGTCAAGGTCAGCCTGATCCTGGACCAGGTGGCTCGCACCGAAGAACTCGGTGTCGACCAGGCCGAGCTTTCTGCCTACGTCACCCGGCAGGCCGAGCAGATGGGCGTGGCCCCTGACCGGCTGGTTCAGCAGCTCGCGGAGAGCGGCCAGCTGTCCCACGCGGCCGCTGAGGTCCTTCGCGCCAAGGCGATGAACCTGATCGCCGAGCGGGTCAAGGTGACCGACGAGTCGGGTCAGGAGGTCGATATCAAGGCCGCCCTCGGCGCGCCCGTGCCAGACGCTGCGGCTGCCGGTGACGCGGTCGCCGCCGGGGATGACGCGGAAGTGATGGCCGCGACCGATCCGGACGCAAGAGTTGACGACGACGACGCCGCCGAAGGCGGCGATTCCGATGACGCCGACGCCGCCGAAGGCGGCGATTCCGATGACGCCGAGGCGTAACGAAGCACCGTAACCCCCGTCGGCCCTGGCGGGGGTTCGTGCTGCCGCGTGGCCTGAGGGCCGATCGTGACCCCCTGCAACTCGGTGCGCCAGTAGCGAACAGGGGGCTGTGCGGGACGATCGGGCTCCGCGCCCGCGTTATGGTCGCATCAAGGACACTAGACGTGACTGGAGCAGGTGAATTAGTGTGACTCAGCCCTTGTGGAGCCCATCACCGCCGTCGATCGTGGCGGCCTCGGAGCCCCCGGTCCTGCCGTTCGGGGAGCAGTTGTTCCAGCGACTACTCCGGCACCGCATCATTTTCCTCGGTCAGCAAGTCGACGACGACCTCGCCAACCGCATCTGCGCCGAGATCGTGCTGCTCGCCTCCGAGGACGCCAAGCGCGACATCAGCATTTACATCAACTCCCCGGGCGGCTCGGTCTACGCCGGGATGGCCATTTACGACATCATGCAGTACGTGCCCAACGACATCGCTACCTACGCGATGGGAATGGCCGCTTCGATGGGACAGTTCCTGTTGACGGCGGGCGCGCCCGGCAAGCGGTACGCCCTGCCGCACGCCCAGGTGCTGATGCACCAGCCGTCGGGAGGTATCGGCGGTACCGCGTCCGACATCAGGATTCAGGCCGAGCAGATGTTGTATATCAAGCGGACGCTATTCGAGCGCACCGCCTTCCACACCGGGCGGCCGATCGAGGAGATCGAGAGGGACGCGGACCGCGATCGCTGGTTCACCGCGGAGGAAGCCAAGGAGTACGGCTTCGTCGACCAGGTGATCCGCAGCGCTGTCGAGGTGCCCACCGCGGGTGTCCTGTCATGATCAACCCAAAGGAGCCGAACGTGAGCGAAGCCAGCTTGCGGAGCCCTCAGTCAGCGCTGCTGACCCCGCAGTCCCGGTACGTGCTGCCGTCCTTCGTGGAGCGGACCTCGTACGGGGTCAAGGAGATGAACCCGTACAACAAGCTCTTCGAGGAGCGGATTATCTTCCTCGGCGTCCAGATCGACGATGCCTCCGCGAACGATGTCATGGCCCAGCTGCTGACCCTTGAGGCCATCGACCCCGATCGCGACATCACCATCTACATCAACTCGCCCGGCGGGTCGATGACGTCGATGATGGCGATCTACGACACCATGCAGTTCATTCAGCCCGATATCCAGATCTGCTGCATCGGGCAGGCGGCTTCAGCGGCCGCGGTGATACTCGCCGCAGGGACGAAGGGCAAGCGGATGGCGCTGCCCAACGCCAGGATCCTCATCCACCAGCCGGCCACCGAGGGCGGCTACGGCCAGTCCAGTGACATGGAGATCCAGGCGCGGGAGATCTTGCGGATGCGGGCCGCAATGGAGGTCATCCTGGCCCGGCACACCGGCCAGGACGAGGAGAAGGTCCGCCGCGACATCGAGCGGGACAAGTTCCTCACCGCCGGGGAAGCCAAGGAATACGGCCTCATCGATGACGTTCTGACCATGATCAAGAGAGGCAGCGAGCGCGCGGTCGAGGTAGTGTCGTCGTAACCGGGAGGATTCAGCTCTTCCCTCATGGGCCGTTGAAGGGGTTTGATGGTGTCCATCGGAACCCAGGAGGCGGTACCGTCGATATACAAGCGCTTTGACGGCCTCGCGGGACATGTCCGCTGGAGGCGGCCGGTACGGCCGTCGCGGCGGCACCATGTAAAGGAGTATCTGGGTGGCACGCATCGGTGACGGTGGGGACCTGCTGAAGTGCTCGTTCTGCGGTAAGAGCCAAAAGCAGGTTAAGAAGCTCATCGCCGGTCCGGGCGTGTACATATGCGACGAGTGCATTGACCTCTGCAACGAGATCATCGAGGAAGAGCTCGCTGAGCCCACCGAGTTCAAATGGGACAGCCTGCCCAAGCCGCGGGAGATCTACGAGTTCCTCGACGCGTACGTGATCGGGCAGGACAAGGCCAAGAAGGCCCTGTCCGTGGCCGTGTACAACCACTACAAGCGCGTCCAGTCGGGGGACGACCGGCCCGGTGATGAGGGCGTTGAACTGGCCAAGTCCAACATCTTGCTGCTCGGCCCGACCGGCTCGGGCAAGACGCTGCTGGCCCAGACGCTGGCCCGGCTGCTCAACGTGCCGTTCGCCATCGCCGACGCGACCGCCCTGACCGAGGCCGGCTACGTCGGCGAAGACGTCGAAAACATCCTGCTCAAGCTGATCCAGGCGGCGGATTACGACGTCAAGAAGGCCGAGACCGGCATCATCTACATTGATGAGATTGACAAAATCGCGCGCAAGAGCGAGAACCCGTCGATCACCCGGGACGTTTCAGGTGAGGGCGTCCAGCAGGCGCTGCTGAAGATCCTCGAGGGCACCACGGCCTCGGTGCCGCCGCAGGGCGGCCGCAAGCACCCGCACCAGGAGTTCATCCAGATCGACACCACCAACGTGCTGTTCATCTGCGGCGGAGCGTTCGCCGGACTTGAGAAGATCATCGAGCAGCGTTCTGGCCACAACGGGATGGGCTTCAACGCCAAGCTCCGGGTCAGGAACGTTAACAACGATCAATTCGGCGAGGTCATGCCGGAAGACCTGCTGAAGTTCGGTATGATCCCCGAGTTCGTCGGCCGGCTGCCGGTGATCACCAGTGTGCACAACCTGGACCGGGACGCGCTCATCCAGATCCTGACTGAGCCGCGTAACGCGCTGGTGAAGCAGTACCGGCGGCTTTTCGAACTTGACGGCGTGGATCTGGAATTCACGCCAGACTCGCTCGAGGCCATCGCCGACCAGGCGAACCTTCGTGGCACCGGGGCCCGTGGCCTGCGCGCGATTCTGGAAGAGGTCCTGCAGTCGGTCATGTACGAGGTGCCGAGCCGCAAGGACGTCGAGCGCGTCGTGATCACGCGCGAAGCTGTGCTGGAGAATGTCAACCCGACGATCGTTCCGAGGGACGTCACGCGGCGTACCCCGCGCGAGAAATCAGCCTGAACCGGTCTGTTCGGCGGTTCTTCGCCCGGCGCGGGAAGCCTGGAAGGTCATCATTCCGGCCTGAGTTGTCCTTATGGGCAAGTATTCGATGAACGTGGGCTGGCCAGGGTTTTCTCTCGGCGAGGGTGGCGCCTGCCTGATGTCGACTTTGACGGTATTGCCCTCGATCTTCGCGATCGATGTGTAGCCTCCTGCGTATTGCCGTTACCTCTGGCGGGGTTCCCGCTCACGCCAGGATCTCGGACGCTACAAGGCAGCCGTCTTCTATAGCGACGGGGAATTGAGCACAGATGACTGGTTGGGATACCCCCACGGGGAGCTGGGACGTACACGAGGAGCCCGAGCACTCTAACGGGCCGGGCGAGCACGGCTACCAGCAAGATCAGTCGACGGCTGGTCACCGGGCCCCGCGCGGCAGCGAGGGTCCGCCTCGCGCCGGACGACGAGGCCTGCCCGGTTACGACCAGGCGGAGGCCTACGACCAGGCTGCAGGCTACGACAGCGGGTCCGGCTACGGCAGCGGGTCCGGCTACGCCAGCGGGTCCGGCTACGGCAGCGGGTCCGGCTACGGCAGCGCCGGCTACGGGGCGGGACCAGGTTACGGCCAGCAGCCCGGCTACGAGCCGGCCACGGGCAGCGGACAGCGGCCGAGCTTCGGCTCTGGCCCCCAGGCTCCCGGCATTCCTGCGAACACTCCGAGTTCGGGTCCGCGGCGTGCGATCGTCCCGGGCCCGCAGCGCCCGCAGGCTGCCCTCGGCCCGGGTCCTTCGGCCGCCGTGGGCTACGACGAGTCCCGAACCGGCCCGTTCCCTGACTACGGCTCCACCGAGGGGAACCCCCCAAGCTGGTCAGATACCAGCGATCAGCAGGGTTACCCCAGCCCGCAGAGCTACCCCGCCCAGCAGAGTTACCTCGCTCAGCAGAGCTACCCCGCCCAGCAGGGTTTCGGCAGCCAGCCGGGCTACGGTGCCGACCGCGACTATGGCGCCGATCAGGACTACCAGACTCAGCGTGCTGCGCGGTCAGGTTACGGCCCGGAAGGGTCCGGCGGCGAACCCGGTTACGGCCAGCAGGCGCCGGCCCAGGGCGGTTTCCTGCCCGCCGGTGTCGGCCACCCGGATCAGCCGGGGTCGGATCAGGACTACCGGACGCAGGTATACCCGCCGCCGGGTTTCGAGTGGCCCGGCCACCCCCAGTCCGGTTCCTCTCAGTCTGACTACCCCCAGTCCGGTTCCTCCCAGTCCGGCTTTCCTCAGGGCGGTTTCGGGCAGCAGGGCTCCTGGCCGGACGAGTCCGGCCAGGATGCCGCGGACGCCACACGGCCAGGGGCGGAACCGCCTAGCCCGCTCCAAGACAGCCCGGGGCCTGGAGCCTGGGACAGCTATGGCCAGCAGGCCTCCGGGCCGCGCGGTTTCCTGCCAGGTGGCACTGCGGCGGCCGAGCAGTCTTATCCGGCCTCGGATTACCAGGCGGAGGCGTACAAGCTGCCGGACTCCGAGCCGTCCGCCGTCGGCCCGAACGGCTTCGGCCCGAACGGCTTCGGCCCGAACGGCTTCGGCCCGAACGGCTTCGGCCAGGCTGGTTACGGCCAGAGCGGTTTTGCCCCCAACGGCGCCAGCCACGATGTCGGCCAAGACTTCCCGGCCCAGGACAGCTACAGCCAGGGCGCCTACGCCCAAGATGGTTACGCCCCGGCCGGTTACGACCAGGACGGGTACGGCCAGGCTGGCTATCCGCAGGAGGACTACGGTCAGGGCGGCTACGGTCAGGATTCCTACGTCCCGCCGGGCTTCGAGCCGCCCGGCGGGCAGGCTTACGGCGACGATGATTTCGCCTCGCGCGGTCGTCCGCCACGGTCGGGCCTGTCCGGGCCGGAGCGGCGGGGCCCGGACCAGGGTTCACCGCATCGGCCCGGCAATACCCGGATGATCCTGTATCTAGTGGCGTCCGTCATCGGCGTGATCCTGATCGTGTTGCTCGTCCTTCACCTGACGAAGAGCGGCGGGGCCAGCCCGGCGGCCGGCTCATCGACGCCCACCGCTAGCAGCACGGGCACGGCGGGCGGGGCCGGCTCCCGCTATGTCCTCACCCAGGCGGCCGAGGTCGGCACGTACCCGCTGAACACGGCCGCGACCAAGGAGTTCAGCACAATCGCAGTGACCAAGGCAGTCCCATCGACCGCGCAGCTCAGGGCCAAGGGCGCGGGCCTGCCGGGTACCTCTGTGGCCGGTATCTACACCATCGGGCCGGTCACGTCGGTGTCGTCCAGCGATTTCAGGGGCATCCTGTTCGTCGGCTTCAACGGCACGTTCGACCCGCCGGCCGTGATCAAGGTCGCGCAGTCCGAGCTCGCGTCCTCAAGCGTGGTGAGCGCGGGCCCGCACGGCGGGGACATGGTGTGCGGCTACAACACCTCGGGCGGCTCCGACGCCAGCGAGTGCGTGTGGGTCACCCCGAGCACCCTCGGCGAAGTTCAGTACCTCCAGGCGGCGTACCCGGTGAAATACCCGGGCATCGCCACGCTCTCTCTTCAGGTCAGGAACGCCGTGGAGGTCCACGCCGGGTGATTCCGGGCCGTAGACTCACCTGTCGTGAGCAGACCCGAGCCCGTCGAGCTGCCCTCCCAGTACGCGCCCGCCGAGGTGGAAGGCGCGCGCTACGAACGCTGGGAGAAGGCAGGTTATTTCGCCGCGGACGCGCAGGCGCAAGCGCCCGCGTACTCCATCGTCATCCCGCCGCCGAACGTGACAGGCTCCCTGCACATCGGCCATGCACTAGACCACACGCTGATGGACGCGCTGGTCAGGCGCCGCCGCATGCAGGGCTACAACACCCTGTGGCTGCCGGGCATGGACCACGCCGGGATCGCCACCCAGAATGTGGTGGAGCGCGAGCTGGCCAAGGAGGGCCTGAGCCGCCACGACCTTGGGCGCGAGGCCTTTGTCGAGCGCGTCTGGCAGTGGAAGGCGGAATCTGGCGGCAAGATCGGTGGGCAGATGCGCCGCCTCGGCGACAGCGTGGACTGGTCGCGCGAGCGGTTCACCATGGACGAGGGCCTGTCCCGCGCGGTCCAGACGATCTTCAAGCGGCTCTTCGACGACGGCCTGATCTACCGGGCCGAACGCATCATCAACTGGTGCCCGCGCTGCCTGACCGCGCTGTCCGACATCGAGGTCGAGCACAGCGACGACGAGGGAGAACTCGTCTCGATCCGCTACGGCGACGGTAACGAGTCCATCGTGGTCGCCACCACCCGGGCCGAGACGATGCTCGGCGATACCGCCGTCGCGGTGCACCCCGACGACGAGCGTTACACCCATCTGGTCGGCCATACCGTGGAGCTGCCGCTGACCGGCCGGCGCATCCCGGTGGTCGCCGATGACCATGTCGACCCGGCCTTCGGCACCGGCGCGGTGAAGGTGACTCCGGCCCACGACCCGAACGACTTCGAGATCGGCCGGCGTCACCACCTGCCCGGCATCACCATGCTCGATGAGCACGGCGTGGTCACCGTGCACGGCCCGTTCCAGGGCCTGGACCGGTTCGAGGCCAGGCCCGCCGTGGTGGCCGCGCTGCGCGAGGACGGCCGGATCCTCGCCGAGATCCGGCCGTACCTGCACTCGGTCGGCCACTGCAGTCGCTGCGGCACGACGGTCGAGCCGCGCCAGTCGCTGCAGTGGTTCGTGCGCGTCGCCCCGCTGGCCCAGGCGGCCGGCCAAGCGGTCCGCGACGGCCGGGTCGGGTTGCACCCGCCGGAGATGAACGCACGTTACTTCGGCTGGGTGGACGACATGCACGACTGGTGCATCAGCCGTCAGCTGTGGTGGGGCCACCGTATTCCAGTTTTTTACGGACCGAACGGCCAGGTGCGCTGCGTCGGCCCGGACGAGCAAGCCCCGGCGGGCTGGACGCAGGACTCCGACGTGCTCGACACCTGGTTCTCCTCGGCCCTGTGGCCGTTCTCCACCCTCGGCTGGCCCGACGAGACGCCGGACCTGCGCACCTTCTACCCGACCAGCGTGCTGGTCACCGGGTACGACATCTTGTTCTTCTGGGTGGCCCGGATGATGATGTTCGGCCTGTACGCGATGCGCGATGCCGAGCCGGACGAGGCAGTGCCGTTCCGGGTCGTGGCCCTGCACGGCCTGGTCCGCGACCAGTTCGGCAAGAAGATGTCCAAGTCGCGCGGGAACACGGTGGACCCGCTGGACTGGGTGGACCGGTTCGGGGCCGACGCGACCAGGTTCACCCTGGCCCGCGGGGCCAACCCCGGCGGTGACATCGCCATTAGCGAGGAGTGGGCGGCGGGCTCCCGTAACTTCTGCAACAAGCTGTGGAACGCCGTCCGCTTCGCTCTGCTCAACGGCGCCCGCGTCCCGGCGGTCCCGCCCGAGCCTAGCTCGTACGCCGTCCCCGACCGGTGGATCCTGTCCCGGCTGTCGGCCGTGATCGCCGACGTGGACCGGCTGTTCGAGGCCTTCGAGTTCGGCAAGGTCTGCGACGTGTTGTACCACTTCGCCTGGGACGAGGTCTGCGACTGGTACCTGGAGCTGGCCAAGGTACCGCTGGCCTCCGGTGACGCCGATGCGGCCGATACGACCAGGCAGGTTCTGGGCTTCGTGCTCGATCAGCTGCTCCGGCTGCTGCACCCGGTCACGCCGTTCGTCACCGAGGAGCTGTGGACGGCGTTGACCGGCGAGGAGTCGGTCATGGTGTCCGCGTGGCCGGTCTTCTCCTATCAGGACCAGGGCGCCGAGGCGGAGATCTCGTCGGTGATGCGGCTGGTGACCGAGGTCCGGCGGTTCCGCTCGGATCAGGGCTTGCGCCCGGGACAGCGCGTGGCGGCCAGGCTGACGGGCATCGAGGGCACGCCGCTGGCCTGGCACGAGGAGCGGATCCGCTCGCTGCTGCGGCTCAACCCGCCTGCGGACGGCTTCACCGTGTCCGCGGCCCTGGAGGTGGAGGGCGCCACGGTCGAGCTCGACGTATCCGGAGCTGTCGACGTGGCGGCCGAACGCCGCCGGATGGAGAAGGACCTCGCGGCGGCCAGAACCGAGGCCGACCAGGCGGCCAGAAAGCTGGCCAACGCCGACTTCACCGCGAAGGCTCCCGCCGCCGTGGTGGAGAAGACCCGTCAGCGCCTCGACGCGGCCAACGCTGACATCACCCGCATCGAGCAGCGCCTAGCCGTGATCTGACTCAAGCGCCCAGTAGGCTGGATCTGTGGATATCGAGGTTCGGATGCGCGAGGTCGAGCAGGAGATCTTCTCCCGCCGGCCCGAACACTCCGTTGATCTTGCCCTGGACCGGATGGCCGACCTGGTCAGGCTGCTCGGTGATCCGCAGCGCGCTTGCCCGGTCATCCACATCACGGGGACTAACGGCAAGACGTCGACCGCCCGGATGATCGACGCGCTGCTGCGCAGCCGCGGTCTGCGTACCGGCCGGTTCACCAGCCCGCACCTGGTCTCGATCAGGGAGCGGATCTGCGTGGACGGCGCGGCGGTGACGCCGGAGCGCTTCGTCGAAGCCTACGAGGAGATCCTCCCGTTCGTCGCGCTGGTGGATGACAGGCATCCGGTGACGATGTCCTTCTTCGAGGTACTGACCGGGATGGCCTTCGCGATCTTTGCCGATACGCCGGTGGACGTGATGGTCCTCGAGGTCGGCGTAGGCGGCAGGCTCGACTGCACCAACGTCGCCGATGGTTCGGTGGCGGTGATCACGCCGGTCGCGATCGACCACACTAGGCTGCTCGGCAACACGATCGAGGAGATCGCGGGGGAGAAGGCCGGCATCATCAAGCCTGGGGCGGTCGCGGTGCTCGCGCAGCAGTCCCTGCCCGCGGCCGAGGTACTGCTCAGGCGCGCCGCCGAGGTAGGCGCGACGGTGGCCAGGGAAGGCGTGGAGTTCGGCGTGCTGAGCCACGAGCAAGCCGTGGGCGGTCAGCAACTCGCGCTGCGCGGCCTGCGCGGCACCTACGAGGACATCTTCCTCCCGCTGTTCGGCGCTTACCAGGCGGGCAACGCGGCCTGCGCGCTCGCGGCCGTGGAGGCGTTCGCCGGCGTGTCCGGCGAGGCAGGCGAGGCGCTCGACGGCGACCTGGTGCGCGAGGCGTTCGCCAAGGTCAGCTCGCCTGGGCGGCTCGAGATCATCAGGCGCAGCCCCACCATCATCATCGATGCCTCGCACAACCCCGCTGGCGTGGCGGCGACCGTCGCCGCCGTGCAGGAGACGTTCACCTTCACCCACCTGTACGGCGTCTTCGCGGCCAGCGGGGACAAGGACGTAGCCGGCATGCTCGCCGAACTTGAACCGCTGCTTGATGAGATCGTGGTGACTCGTAATTCCTCCGACCGGTCGATGGAGACCGCAGAGGTCGCGGAGCTGGCGGCCGAGATCTTCGGCGACGACCGGGTCACCTCCGCGGACCGGCTCGACGAGGCCATAGAGGCCGCGGTGACGCTGGCCGACGAGGCCGTGGCGGCGGGCCTGCCGGGCGGCGGCGGCGTGCTCGTCACCGGATCGGTGATCACCGCGGGTGACGCCCGTAAGCTGCTCGGACCGAACGGTGGCGAGCTTCCGCCCGAGCCGCCGGTCAGCCAGCCCTCGCGGCATTCGTTCACGGCTGCGGAACTCTCGTGAGGGGCCCAGCGTCGCAGGAGGCGAGCGGATGAGGCAGTTGTGCGGCACGGTGCTGATCATGGAGGCGATCATCCTCGGGCTCGCCATCGCGCCCGCGATCGTCCTCGAGCACGCCGATCGCCCGCTGGCCGGCGGCATCGGCGGTAGCCTGGCCGTCTGTGCCCTGCTGCTCAGCGGGGTGGTGGGGCGGCCACGGATGGGCTGGGCGCTGAAGGCCGGTACCGCGCTTCAGGTGGCGGTCATCGCCGCCGGAATCGTCGTGCCGGCCATGTACGTCCTCGGCGTGATCTTCGCCGCGCTCTGGGTCACCGGCATCTGGCTGGCCCGCCGGCACGAGGCTCCCAGGACCGCCGTCCAGCACCCGGGAAGCTCCGGCGCCCCCACCGCGCCGACTCCTTGATTCTCAGGCCTTCGGGAATTATCCAGGTACATGATCATGGCCAGGCGGGTTACCCTAGCCCGGTGGCTTTAAGTAACAGCGTTCGAGCTGCGGGTGACGACGGACTTGGATCAGGCGCCGAGCGAGTTCTCCGGAACGCGAATCGCCGCGGTGCGGTCGTCGGCCGTGGCACTGTGCGCGGTGGCTATCGTGGCCGCCGTGGTCCCGCTCGCGGTCCTGCAGATCCCCAACGCCGCCGTATCCGCGGCTCACCGGCGCCGGACTCGGGTTGGCCGCCCTGTACGCGGTCCTGGCTGCGGGGAGCGCTTCGGCGGCCGCGAGGAAGCCGGGTCGCCTGCTCACTGTGCTGTCCGTATCGGTGGCAGCCGGCCTGACTGCTGCCCTGACCTCCGCGCTGCGCGCGACCGGAGCGGCCGGGGCGATGGCGGGTGTGGCGATCCTGCTGGCCGGCGCGGTGGTCGGCTATCTGGCGGCCGGCGCCGTCCAGTTGCGCGCTCTGGCCACCGCGTGGGCCCCGCAGGCCTCGCGCGGCGCGCTAGTGACGGTGACCGGACGCTGGGCACTGCCGGCGAACTCGACGAACTCGCGGGCGGCGCGCCGCCCGCGAGCGGTGGCGATGCGCCCGATCATGGGTAAGCTGGCGGAAATAGCGAATTGCGTCATCGACCTGTAGCAGGCTGCGACCCTCGGTGAGCTTCCTGTACCTACCTGTCCGTGCCCCGGTGAAGGAGCGTCGTTGTCGGAACACTATTTCGCCCTCATCAGACTCGACGCGCCGATGTTACGAGAAAGACAGATTCGGGGCGGGATCGAGGTGCCGTTCGCGGAACTCGCCGTCCCGACGTCACCGTTGTCTTAGTAAGGACCGAAGGAACCCCGCGGCCCTCAAGCGCGTCCAACTCACACGCTGAGTCCAGAAGATCACTGATAGTTCCCAGATCAAAGCCCGGACCGGAAGGCCCCGTTCCTGATGAGCAACGCCCTGACGTTTCTCGGCCGTGACATGGCGGTCGATCTCGGCACTGCGAACACGCTGGTGTACGTGCGTGGCCGCGGCATCGTGCTGAACGAGCCGTCGGTGGTAGCGCTTAATACCAACAACGGCCATATCGTCGCGGTGGGCGTCGAAGCTAAACGCATGATCGGCCGCACCCCCGGCAACATCGTGGCGGTGCGGCCGCTGAAGGACGGTGTCATCGCCGACTTCGACGTGACCGAGCGGATGCTGCGCTACTTTATCCAGAAGGTGCACCGGCGCACGTACCTGGCCAAACCGAGGCTCGTGGTGGCGGTACCGAGCGGCATCACGGGGGTGGAGCAGAGCGCGGTGAAGGAGGCCGGCCATCAGGCCGGCGCGCGCCGGGTCTACATCATCGAGGAGCCGATGGCGGCGGCAATCGGTGCCGGGCTCCCGGTCCACGAGCCGACCGGCAACATGGTGGTCGACATCGGCGGCGGCACCACCGAGGTCGCGGTCATTTCGCTGGGCGGCATCGTCACCTCGCAGTCCATCAGGATCGGCGGCGACGAACTCGACCAGGCGATCATCACGTTCGCCAAGAAGGAATACTCGCTGATGCTCGGCGAGCGGACCGCCGAAGAGATCAAGATGGCCATCGGCTCCGCGTTCCCCGCCGCCGACGAGCCGCACGCGGAGATCCGGGGCCGGGACCTGGTCAGCGGCCTGCCGAAGACCGTCGTAATCTCGGCCGCCGAGGTGCGCCGCGCGATTGAGGAGCCGGTCAACCTGATCATCGACGCGGTCAAGAACACGCTGGACAAGTGCCCGCCGGAGCTGGCGGGTGACGTCATGGACCGGGGTATCGCGCTGACGGGCGGTGGCGCCCTGCTGCGCGGACTAGAGTCACGAATCCGGGAGGAGACCGGAATGCCGGTGGAGGTCGCGGACAATCCGCTGGACTCCGTGGTGCTCGGCACGGGCAAGTGTGTCGAGGATTTCGACACCCTGCGTCAGGTCCTGGTGCCTGACACCAGGCGCTGATACCGGCCTCGTACCGCAAGACCCTAACCGGCCCGCCGTACCGGCCGCGGGTGGATCAGGAGTTACCGTGCACGACAACCGGCGTACCCGGCTGGTTCTTAGTGTGCTCGTGGTCGTCGCGATCATCCTGATCACGCTGGACTTCCGGGACGGCGGCGCATCGCCGGCCCGGAATGTGGGCGCGGACATCTTCGGGCCGATCGAGTCGGTCACGCACGACGTGACCGACCCGGTGTCGAGCCTGTTCGACTCGATCACGGGCGGCCCGTCGGCGCAGGGCACGATCGCCAGCCTGCAGCGGGAGACCGCAGAACTGCGGGCCGAACTCAGCCAGGCTCAGCTGAACAAGGCCGACAGCAAGCAGCTGTCGCAGTTGCTGCAGCTCGATGCCGGCGGCTACCGGATCGTCGCCGCGAGCGTCATCGCGGCCGGGGGCGATTACTCCGACACGGTCACGCTGGACGCGGGCAGCAATGAAGGAATTAAGCCAAACGAGACGGTGCTCAACGGTTCCGGCTTCGTCGGCACCGTCACCGGAGTGAGCGCGGACACCTCGACCGTCCTGCTGGCCAGCGACGCGTCGTCCGTGGTCGGCGTGCAGATGGCCGGGAGCGGACAGATCGGCGATGTCACCGGAACGGGCAAGTCCATGTCCGGCGCCGGCCTGCTGCGGCTGGACCTGTTCGCCGCGAACGCGGTGCTGAAACCCGGCCAGCAGGTCATCACCTACGCCTCGGTGGGCGACCAGCCTGAGGTTCCCGGCGTGCCCGTCGGCACGATCACCTCAGTGACCGCCAGCGCCGGGTCGCTCACCCAGACCGCGCTGGTCCGGCCGGTCGTCAACTTCACCGATCTCGGCGCGCTCGGTGTCGTCGGCGTCGTGGTGGCGGTGCCCGCGCACAACCCGCAGGTATCGGTCCTGCCGCGGCCGGTGCCGACGGTTACCGTCACGACCACCCCGCGCCCGGCGACGTCCAGCACACCGGCCCCGTACTCTTACTCGGCTGGCCCGTCCGCGGCAACCTCGGGGTCACCGGCGGCCCGGGCCTCGCGTTCGGCGGGGGGCTGACATGCGCTGGCTTATCTCGTTCGTGCTCGTCACGGCCACGGTTGTCTTCCAGCTGACAGTCGTCGACCGAATCGCGTTCCCCGGCGGCTCAGGACCGAACCTGGTGCTGGTCGAAGTGGCGGCGCTGGCCCTGGCCAGCGGGCCGCTGGCGGGTGCGATGACCGGGTTCTGGGGCGGTCTGGCGCTGGACGTCGCGCCGCCAGGCAGCCATTTCACCGGCCAGGACGCGCTGGTGTTCTGCCTGGTCGGCTACGCGTGCGGGCTGCTGGCGGACACCTCCTCCGGTGACGGGATGACAGAAGGCGGGCATAGCGCGCTGTTCGAGATCATGGTGACGGCGGCGGGCGCGATCTGCGGTGAGGTCATGCTAGCCCTGCTCGGCGTCATGCTGAGCGACCCCCGGGTTTCCTGGTCCGCGATCACCAACGTGCTTCCGGCCGCCGTGGTCTACGACGTCCTGCTGTGCCCGTTCGTGCTGTACGCCACCGCGGCGGCCTTGCGCCTGGCGCCCACTGGGGCGAGGGGGGTCACAAGGGGGGCCTCCAGGGGGGTATGGGGGGACGGGTCCCCCCATACGCGGGGGGTTCCGGGGGGTCGCCCCCCCGGGCTAGCACCGGGCGTCCCGCGGCTGCGGCTGTCGGAGGCCGGAAGGGGCCACGGTTCGATGGCCGGATCGGGTGCGGCCGGGGCGAGCCGCAGCGTGGCCCTCGGCCGTGAGCCGCGCCTCAAGCTGGGCCGGGCGAGTTCGCTGACGGGCCTCCGGGGTGTTCGGGTCGGACTCGGCCCGGCCTTCTCGACCGGTTTGCGGAGCTCTCGGGGTTTCGGGGGCTCTCGGGTTGGACCCGGCGGCTCATCCCGGGTCAGGCTCGGGTCACGGCGTCGCGAGGGAGTCCTCGGCGGCTCCCTGCTCGGCGCGGCCACAACCGGGAGCTCAGCGCTGCGGATCTCCAGGTTCAGCAGCTTCAGCACCGGCCGGTCGCTGCTCGGCGGTTCGGTGTTCAGCCGCTCGTCGCCTTCACTCAGCACCCCGCGAAACTCGACGTCCATCCGGTCCTCGGCGTTCGGCAAGTCCTCGGCGTTCGGCAAGTCCTCGGCGTTCGGCAAGTCCTCGGCGTTCGGCAAGTCCTCGGCGTTCCGGCACCGGGGCGACATGATGCGGGCGCCGGGCGTGCGGCCCAGAAGAGCTGCCCGCTTGGCCCGCATTTCCCGCGGCCGCGGACTCCGTCGGCTCTTCGGCTCCGCGCACCGGCCAGCCCAGCCGAGGTCGCCAGGCAAGGGCTGGCTGCGTCACACCTCGGGTCGCCGTACGTCACTCGGGCGCGGTTGGACGGGTGCCAGCACGCCGAGGCTGCGGTCAGCCTCGCGGGGGTTTAAGGGATCACGGCGTCCGGTCCGGCTGCGCATGCCCCGACCCGGGAAGCCGAAGGCAAGACGGAGATGGCGGACAGGGGGTTACCGATGAACACGGCGTCCCGCCGCCGGCTGCTTGTGCTCTACGTGGTCGCCGCCGCGATGCTGATCTCGCTGGGCGGCAGGCTCTGGTATCTGCAAGTGATGAACAACACCGCTTTCACCAAGCTCGCCGCCGCGAACCAGACCAGGGACGTGATCGTGCCCGCGGTCCGCGGCCAGATCCTCGACGACTTGGGCAACCGCCTGGTCACTAACCAAACGGCCATGGTCGTATCGGTGGACATGATGGACCTGTCCCAGCAGCCGGGCGGGGCCGCGCCGGTGCTGCGCCGGCTGGCTACCCTGCTCGGCATGTCGGACCAGCAGCTGACAGAAAAGACCCGGCTGTGTACCAGGACCGTATCGCAGCCCTGCTGGAACGGCTCGCCCTACCAGCCCATCCCGGTCGACCAGGACGTCTCGGACCAGCTGGCGCTTCAGGTCATGGAGGAGCAGAAGGAATTTCCCGATGTGACCGCGCAGGTGCAGCCGGTCGTCGACTATCCGGAGCCGGACGGGGCCGACCCGGCCCAGGTGCTCGGCTACCTCCAGCCGGCTACCCAGCAGGAGGTCACGAGCGAGCACCTGCCCCAGACCGGCTTTTCCGGCGAGGACCTGGTCGGCCAGGCCGGTCTGGAGGCCCAGTACGACAGCCAGCTCCGCGGCCAGGTGGGCACCCAGGTGGTGTCGGTCAACGCCGCCGGGGACGTCACAGGCACCGTCAGCGAAAAGGCGCCGGTCAACGGCGATGACCTGGTCACCAGCCTCAACGCTCCGCTGCAGGCCGATGTCCAGAACGTGCTCACCGGTGCGATCGCGAAGTCGCGGGCCGAGGGAAACGACTCCGACCAGGGCGCGGCGATCGTGATGACGACCACCGGCCGGGTGGTGGCGATGGCTAGCTACCCGGATTACAACCCGAGCGTGTGGACCAAGGGCATCTCGGAGCAGGAGTTCAACGACCTGTTCGGCACGAGCGACGGCGAGCCGATCATCAACTGGGCCACCCAGGGCCAGTACGCTCCTGGCTCCACCTTCAAGATCACCTCGACGGCGGCCGCGGTGGCCGACGGCTACCCGCTCGACGGCCTGTACAACTGCCCCGCCTCGGTCACCATCGCCGGTCAGACGTTCAAGAACGACGGCGAGCCGAGCCTTGGCGACATGACCTTTGCCGAGGCGCTCATCCAGTCGTGCGACACCGTCTACTACGACCTCGGCTACGGCATGTACCAGTCCGACGATCCCCAGGCCAACAGCGCGAAGTCGGCAAACGCCCCCGTGCAGGCGATGCAGAAGATGGAGCTGGACTGGGGTTTCGGGCAGGACAGCGGCATCGACCTGCCTGCCGAGTCGACCGGCACGATCCCGACCCGGCAGTGGCTGTACTCCTTGTGGAAGGACAACGCGCACACGGGCCAGGACTGGTGCAAGTACGGCAGCCAGTACGGCAGCTACGTGCAGCGGATCGAGTGGCAGGACTGCCAGGACGGGTGGGTGTGGGAGCCCGGCCAGGCGGCCATCGCCGCGATCGGGCAGGGCTACGTGACCGTGACCCCGCTCCAGCTCGCCAACGCCTACGTGGCGCTGGCCAACGGCGGCACCCTGTACAGCCCGCGGATCGGCGAGGCGCTGATTTCGTCATCCGGTCAGGTGGTGCAGCAGATCAACCCGCCCGTCATCAGGCACCTGCCGGTGTCCTCGTACACGCTGTCCTACATCCGCAGCGCGCTGGCCGGCGTGGTGACGCAGGGCACCGCGGCCGGCGCCTTCGGCGGCTTCCCGCTGAACGAGGTCTGCGTCGCGGGCAAGACCGGTACCGCCCAGAACTTCGGCGCCAACGCGACCTCGGTGTTCGCCTCGTTCGCGCCGTGTAACAATCCGAAGTACGTGGTCATCGTCATGGTCCCGGACGCGGGTTACGGTGCCGACGTGGCAGCACCCGCGGTGCGCACGATATGGGATGACATCTACGGCCTGGAGGGACACAAGGCGGCGGTCCCGAACGGCCAGGTGCCGTCCGCGCCGCCGCGGATAAGCTCGATCGGAGCGATCACGGCGCCGCCTGGCTACGGCAAAAGCAGCAAGGGGAAGTGATGGCGGGGCGATCGACGAGTTACACCGCGCGCGGTCTGTCCACGCCCCGGCCCGGGGCGCTGTCCGGCCGGTCCCGGTCCCTGCTGGCCCGTGCGTTCGCCAGGAACTCCGTGCTGCGGCACATGGACTGGCTCCTGGTCCTGGTCGTGGCCGCGCTCAGCGCCCTGGGGATCCTGCTCGTCTGGTCGGCGACCCAGCCCAGCCTCATCGCAGCCGGACAGGATCCGCACACCTACCTGAAGAAGCAGCTGCTCTGGGTGGTCATCGGGGTCGTCCTGATGTTCGTGGTCAGCCTGGCCGACGGCAGGCAGCTGAAGGCGTGGACACCGTTCTTCTACGGTGCCACCCTGCTCGCCCTGCTGGCCGTGCTCACCCCGCTCGGCTCCGACGTCAACGGCGCGAAGGCGTGGATCTCGCTGCCCGGCGGGTTCCAGGTCGAGCCTTCGGAGTTCGCTAAGGTCGCGCTCATCGTGATGACCGCGATGATCTTCAGCGGGGTCCGCAGCAGGCGGTCGCGGTCCTCGGGCTCGGCCGGTTCACCCGGACTGCGCGCGGTGCTGCTGGCCCTGGTCGCCGCGGCACCGCTGATCGGCTTGGTGGTGACCGAGCCTGCCCTGGGCGTGGCCCTGGTGCTCATCGTCGTGACCGCGACCATGATCCTGCTGTCCGGGGTGCGGCTGCGCCTGATCGCGGGGCTGGCGGGCGTCGTGGCGGCGGTTATCGCCGCGGCCGGCGGCCTGCACCTGCTGAAGTCCTACCAGCTGACCCGGTTCACCTCCTTCCTGCATCCGTCCGCTGACCTGTCCGGGGCCGGCTACAACGCGGCCCAGGCCAAGATCGCGGTCGGCTCAGGCGGCATGTTCGGCCAGGGTCTGTTCCACGGTCAGCTGGTCGCAGGCAACTTCGTCCCCTCCCAGCAGACGGACTTCATCTTCACCGTGGCCGGCGAGGAACTCGGCTTCGTCGGCACCAGCGTGATCGTCTTCCTGCTCGGCGTGGTGATCATCCGCGCGCTGCGGATCGCCACGCGGGCAGATGACCTGTTCGGCCTGCTGGTCGCGTCCGGCATCGCGATGTGGTTCGCGTTCCAGTCGTTCGTCAACATCGGCATGACCATCGGCATCATGCCCATCACCGGCATCCCGCTGCCGTTCGTCTCCTACGGCGGCTCGGCCATCTTCGCCGACATGATCGCCATCGGCCTGCTCCAGTCCGTCCACCGCCGCCACAGCGTCTTCGATTAACCCGCGTCTTCGACTAACCCGGGTCTTCGATTAGCCCGCGTCTTCGATTGGCCCGCGTCTCGATTAACCCGGGTCTTCGGGTAACCCAGCGCCGCTGGTCCTTCTCGTGGCGGTGCCGCCACTGCCCGTTCGGATACTCTGGTCTGATGCCTGTCGAATCGGTGTTTTCGAGACTTGAGCCGCTCCTGCCTCGCGTGCGCAAGCCGATCCAGTACGTCGGCGGCGAGGTTGGCTCCGTCGTCAAGGACTGGGACGCCGCTGACGTCCGGTGGGCGCTGTGTTACCCGGACGCCTACGAGGTCGGCCTGCCCAACCAGGGCATCCAGATTCTCTATGAGGTGCTGAATGAGCGCGACGGCGTGCTCGCGGAACGGACCTATAACGTCTGGCCCGACCTCGAGGGGCTGATGCGCGAGACGGGCGTGCCCCAGTTCACCGTGGACGCGCACCGGCCGGTCAGCGCCTTCGACGTGCTCGGCGTGAGTTTCGCTTCCGAGATGGCCTACACCAACCTCCTGACCGTGCTCGATCTGGCCGGCATTCCCCTCTTCTCTTCCGAACGATCCGTGGCACACCCTCTGGTCATCGCCGGCGGTCACGCGGCGTTCAACCCGGAGCCGATCGCGGACTTCCTCGATGTCGTGGTCCTCGGCGATGGCGAACAGGCCGTGCTCGCGATCACGGACCTCATTCGCGACTGGAAACGGGCCGGTCAGCCTGGCGGACGGGACGGGCTGCTGCTCAGGCTCGCGACGGTGGCTTACGTACCGCGATTCTACGATGTATCTTATCACTCGGACGGAAGAATTTCAAAAATAATTCCGAATCGTCCTGGCGTTTCGGCGACAGTTTCGAAATACACCGTGATGGACCTGGACGCCTGGCCCTACCCGCGTGCTCCCATCGTCCCCGTCGCGGAGACCGTGCACGAGCGGTACAGCGTGGAGATCTTCCGTGGCTGCACCCGCGGCTGCCGGTTCTGCCAGGCCGGAATGATCACCAGGCCGGTGCGGGAGCGGTCCATCACCACGATCGGCTCGATGGTCGCGGCCGGCGTGGCGGCCAGCGGATTCGACGAGGTCGGGCTGCTGTCGCTGTCCAGCGCGGACCACAGCGAGATCAACGAGATCGCGGTGGACCTGGCCGACTGCTACGAGGGCACCAACGTCGGATTGTCGCTGCCCTCCACTCGGGTGGATGCCTTTAACGTCACCCTCGCCGACGAGCTCAGCCGTAACGGCCGCAGGTCCGGGTTGACGTTCGCCCCGGAGGGCGGGTCGGAGCGGCTGCGCAAGGTGATCAACAAGATGGTCACAGAAGAAGACCTGATCCGCACCGTAACCACGGCCTACGCTAGCGGCTGGCGGCAGGTAAAGCTGTACTTCATGTGCGGGCTGCCCACCGAGACCGACGCGGACGTGCTCGCAATCGCGCAGCTGGCCCGGCGGGTTATCGCAGCGGGCCGGGCCGCGGCCGGGCGGCGCGACATCAGGTGCACGGTGTCGATCGGGGGCTTCGTGCCCAAGCCGCACACGCCGTTCCAGTGGGCGGCGCAGTGCGAGCCCGAGGTGGTGGACGCCCGGCTCCGCGCGCTCGGCGGCGCGCTCCGCGCCGACCGCGCCTACGGCAAGGCGATCGGTTACCGCTATCACGACGGGCGGCCGGGCCAGATCGAGGGACTGCTCTCCCGCGGTGACCGGCGGGTCGGCGGCGTGATCCTGGCGGCGTGGCGGGATGGCGCGCGTTTCGACGGGTGGAGCGAGCACTTCTCCTACGAGCGATGGCTGCGTTCGGCTGAGTCTGCCCTGGTCGGCGAGCCGGTGGACCTGGCATGGTACACTACGCGCGAACGTGATTACAGCGAGGTGCTCCCCTGGGACCACCTGGACGCAGGCCTCGACCGCGACTGGCTTTGGCAGGACTGGCAGGATTCTATCGCTCCAGAGGGCGCGGCTGAGGTGGAAGATTGCCGTTGGACTCCGTGTTATGAATGCGGGGTTTGTTCCGCTATGGGGACCGAGATCCAGGTGGGCCCGACCGGAGTGCGCCTCGACGGGAGGCGACTGCTTCCCGTAGTGGTCGGGAGGTAGCGTGCCGAAGCCGGACCCGAGACTGCCTAATCCCCGGCAGGCTCAGTTGCCCGCCGTGCAGCATCTGACGGTCCGGTATGCTAAGCGCGGAAAGATGCGTTTTGCCAGCCACAGAGATGTGGCTCGCGCCTTTGAGCGGGGAGTGCGCAGGGCAGGGCTACCGATTGCTTATTCTGCCGGGTTTTCACCTCATCCGAAGATTTCCTACGCGGGCGGGGCTCCGACCGGTGTGGCGAGCGAGGCTGAATACCTGAGCCTCGCGTTGACGGCTCGGCAGGCTGAGACGCAGGTGTGCCAGCGGCTGGACGCGGTAATGCCTGATGGGATTGATGTGATCGACGTCACCGAGGAGACTTCGGAGGCCCCCAAGGGGAGCCTGGAGGCTTCTGAGTGGTGTGTGGTTATACCGGGCGTGAGGCCAGCGGCCGCCGAGCAGGCGGTCGCCAGGTTTCTCACCCTCGGTGAGGCGCCGGTGGAGCGCCTTACGGACAAGGGCGTCCGGTGCCTGGATGCTCGAGCGGCCGTGGTCGAGATGAACGTCATCGACGCCGATGAGATCGCGGCCGATCCTGATGGCGGCCAGCGCGCCGCCATGACAGGTCATGAAGATTGCACTATGCTTCGAATGGTTGTTCTACATACGGCGCCTGCCGTGCGGCCCGAGGACATTCTGACCGCGCTGCGCGACGGGAACGGCATCGTTCCGTCGTCGCCGCCCTTGACCACCCGGCTAGCACAGGGTTCACGAGCCCTGCTGACTGGGGAGACTAGGTCATGACGGTGACACGGATGTGCCGGGGAGCCGTGCCCGTAAAGACAGAGATAAGTTACGAGGCTCGGTGTTGTCGGGCTAGCGCGGAAACCGCGCGAGTTCAGGGCCGCCCACGCGGCTCCGCCTGGGTCTTCGTTTACAACGTGCTCCCGCGCGGTGAGCGGACGAGTCGCGGTACGCCGTCATCGAGCGGAACGCCGCGATACCGCGCGCCCGGGAGCCTGACTGGAGATTGCCCGAATGCTCGAGAGCGAGCTACACGACAGTGATTCGAATGATGACGCGGCGGGCGGGCGTGGTGCCAGCGAGCTGACCCCGAGTGTGCCTGCGGCGGTGTTCCAGCCGCCGCCGGCGGTGTTTCAGCCGGCTGCGGCCAGATCCGAACCCGCACAGGCGGATCCGGCGTCCGGATCCTCGGCTTCGTCAGGTCCGTCAGGAACCGGGACCGGGACGCAAGGGGACGCCGAGGCGGCCGGGGGTTCTGGAGGTCCTGGGGTTTCCGGGAGCCCTGGGGTTTCCGGCGACGACGACGATGGCTCGGCTTCAGGCCGTCGCCGCAGGCGCAGGCCGAGCCGCGGCCGGTCCAGGAACGGTGACCAGGACGCGACGGCGGAAGCCGTTGGCGACCAGCCGGAGAACCAGGCCGCCGAGGCGGCCCAGGGTTCTCCGGACGAGCCAGGAAACGGCCCAGGGAACGGCGCTGGTCAGCCGGAGGGCCGCAGGCCAGCCTCTCGCACCCGCAGTCGGCGAGGGGGCGGGGCTAAGGACACCGCGGACCCGTCTGCCAGCGCCGAACCCGCCGGGGCCAGCGGCGGGTCCGATGACGGCGGGACAGCCGAGGGGGAGGACGACGAGTCAGGTTCGGCCAGCGCGCGCAGGCGCAGGCGCAAGCGCCGCCGCGGTTCGGCCGAGGGCGCGGCGGGTTCGGACTCGCTGGCGCCGGACGACCCGCCGGACACCGTGGTGCACGTCCGTGAGGCGAACGGCAACGACGATGTGCGGTCGGTGAAGGGTTCCACCAGGCTCGAGGCCAAGAAGCAGCGGCGCCGGGAGGGCAGGGAAACCGGTCGTCGCCGCCCGCCGATCGTCACCGAGTCGGAGTTCCTCGCCCGCCGCGAGTCGGTCGAGCGGACGATGGTGGTCCGCCAGCGCCAGGACCGCACCCAGATCGCCGTGCTCGAAGACGGCGTGCTGGTCGAGCACTACGTGAACCGGTCCAGCCAGCAGTCCTACGTCGGCAACGTCTATCTGGGCAAGGTCCAGAACGTACTGCCGTCGATGGAGGCCGCCTTCGTCGACGTCGGCAAGGGCCGCAACGCGGTGCTTTACGCTGGCGAGGTCAACTTCGACGTGAGCGGGCTCGAAGGCGCCTCGAAGCGGATCGAGTCGGCCCTGAAGTCGGGCCAGTCGGTGATCGTGCAGGTCACCAAGGACCCGGTCGGGCACAAGGGTGCCCGGCTGACTAGCCAGGTCAGCCTGCCTGGCCGGTACCTGGTCTACGTGCCTGGTGCGTCTATGACCGGCATCAGCCGCAAGCTGCCCGACATCGAGCGGAACCGGCTCAAGCAGATCCTGAAGAAGGTCATGCCGGAGAACGCCGGCGTCATCGTCCGGACCGCGGCGGAGGGAGCAGCGGAGGAAGAGCTGGACCGCGACGTGACCAGGCTCGCCGCCCAGTGGGAGGCAATCGAGAAGAAGGCGAAGACGGCCACCGCTCCCGCGCTGCTCTACAGCGAGCCGGACCTCACCATCCGGGTCATCAGGGACGTGTTCAACGAAGACTTCAGCAAGCTCATCGTGTCCGGTGACGAGGCCTGGGACGTGGTCGATGAATACGTCAAGTACGTCGCGCCGCATCTGGCTGACCGGATCACCCGCTGGCAGGGCACCCGCGACTTGTTCGCCGAGTACCGCATCGACGAGCAGCTGTCTAAGGCCCTGGAGCGCAAGGTCTGGCTGCCGAGCGGCGGATCGCTCGTTATCGACAAGACCGAGGCGATGACGGTCGTCGACGTGAACACGGGTAAGTTCACCGGGCAGGGCGGCAACCTCGAAGAGACCGTCACTCGCAACAACCTTGAGGCTGCCGAGGAGATCGTCCGTCAGCTCAGGCTGCGCGACGTAGGCGGCATCGTCGTCATCGACTTCATCGACATGGTCCTCGAGAGCAACAGGGAACTCGTGCTCCGCAGGCTGCTCGAATGCCTGGCCAGAGACCGGACCAAGCACCAGGTCGCCGAGGTGACCTCCCTTGGCCTGGTGCAGATGACCAGGAAGAGGGTCGGCGCGGGACTGCTCGAGGCCTTCTCAACGCCCTGCGAGTGCTGCAACAGCCGCGGCGTGATCCTCACCTTCGATCCTGACACCGACACCCCCGCGCCGCACCACTTGCACGCCCGCGGCAACAACGGCGGAAACGGCGGCGGCAACGGCGGCAACGGAGCCAGGACAGCCGTCCAAGCTGCGAGCCCGGCCTCGGTGGCCGCTCGCACCCGCCAGCCAGACGCCCGCCAGCCCGACGCCCGCCAGCCCGACGCCCCCCAGCCCGACAGCGCCCGCCAGCCCGACGCCCCCCAGCCAGACGCCCGCCAGCCAGACGGCGCGCGCCAGGCCGCGGACTGGCCCTCAGCGGACGATGAGGTCGCCGCGGCTCAGCCCGACAACGGCCAGCCGACGAGCGCCCAGCCCGGCAGCGCCCAGCCCGGCAATGGGCAGCCCGGCAATGGGCAGCCCGGCAATGGGCAGCCCGGCAATGGGCAGGCACCCAACGGGTCAGGTGAGCCGGGGCGTTCCGGCAGCGGTCGCCGTCGCCGACGCAGACCCGCCGCGTCCGCCGCGTCCGCCGCATCAGCCGCCGCTTCCGTGGGCTCCGCCGCGTCGCCCGCTCCCGTAGCTTCCGCCGCGTCCGTCCCGGAACCCCCTCAGGCCCAGGACGGCGCCGCCTGACCCAGAACCACGACGGACTGCCGCACATTTGGCCGGCCCCATGGAACATAGGGCCGCATACAACCGGCCCTATGTTCCATAGGGTCGAGGCGTCCACCGGCCGAGGCGTCCACCGGCCGAGGCGTCCACCGGCCGAGGCGCCCACCGGCCGAGGCGCCCACCGGCCGAGGCGCCCACCGGCCGAGGCGCCCACCGGCCGAGGCGGCTGCGAGGGCTGCGGTGCCGCCGCCCCGGCTCGGGCCACGAACCGGACCCGGGGAGGAGCCGAAACGACCCGGGTTCGTGAACACGCTGAGGTCTGGTAGCCTTAGCGGTCGGGAGTCGCCCGCTGCGCGGGACCCCGTGTGCAAGCTCAAGCGAGTCCAAGCGAGCCCGCCGTGGTGAAACCGGCGCGTCGGGGCACGCAAGGAAAGCGCAAGGAAAGAGAGAGACCTCGGGTGTACGCGATTGTGCGCTGCGGCGGCAGGCAAGAAAAGGTCGCGCTAGATGAAGTCGTCACTGTCGACAAGCTTCCTGGCGAGACCGGCTCAAGCGTTACGCTGCCGGCCCTGCTGGTGGTGGACGGCGAGCGGGTCATCAGCGACCCCGCCGAGGTCGGCCGCTACCTAGTCACGGCGGACATCGTCGGTGACGCGGCAGGCCCCAAGATCAACATGATCCACTACCGGAATAAGACCGGCTACCGGCGGCGTCTAGGCCACCGGCAGCGGTACACCCAGGTGCGGATCACCGGTATAGGCACCGAAGGCTCCGATACCAAGGGCTCAGGAACCAAGGGCAACGCAGCGGCCAAGCCGAAGGCCCAGGCGTCGGCTCAGGCGCAGGAGGACTGAGATGGCACATAAGAAGGGTGCGTCATCGAGCCGCAACGGCCGCGACTCAAACGCCCAGCGCCTCGGCGTCAAGCGTTTCGGCGGCCAGCAGGTAAACGCGGGTGAGATCATCGTCCGCCAGCGCGGCACGCACTTCCACCCGGGCGAGGGCGTGGGCCGGGGCGGTGACGACACGCTGTTCGCGCTGGTCGAAGGCAAGGTTCAGTTCGGCATGCGCCGCGGCCGCCGGGCCGTGAGCATCGTCCCTGGCGAGCCTCCGGCGTAGCTCCGCCGGGGCCGAGGCCGAGGGTGGCTAAGGCCGAGGGTACCGGCCAAGACGTATAGGCAGTGCAAAGTACAAGAAGTACGAAGTACAAGCCGTGCGAGGTATTAAGCAGGGCGACCAGAAGGCGGGCCCGGGCAACCCGGCCCGCCTTTTTCGTGCCAGACAGGGGATGGAAATCGTGGCGGAGTTCGCCGACCGGGTCACGCTGCAGGTGCAGGCCGGCCATGGGGGAAACGGCTGCGCCTCGATTCACCGTGAGAAGTTCAAGCCGCTCGGCGGCCCGGACGGCGGCAACGGCGGGCGCGGCGGTGGGGTGATCCTCGAGGTGGACGCGAGCTCGGCGACCCTGCTCGACTTTCACCGCCGCCCGGTCCGCCGGGCCGGCAACGGAAAGCAGGGCGAGGGCTCGAACCGCAGCGGCGGCAACGGCACCGATCTGATCATCGCAGTGCCGAACGGGACCGAGGTCAAGACCGTGGACGGCGAGGTACTCGCCGACCTGGTCGGGGTCGGCACCAGGTTCGTGGCCGCTGCGGGCGGCCGGGGCGGTCTCGGCAACGCGGCGCTGGCCTCACCGCGGCGCAAGGCGCCCGGGTTCGCCCTCAAGGGCGAGCCGGGTGAGCAGCGTGACCTCATCTTGGAGCTCAAGACGGTCGCCGACGTCGGCCTGGTCGGCTTCCCCAACGCCGGGAAGTCCTCCATCATCGCGGCGATGTCCGCGGCCAGGCCGAAGATCGCCAATTACCCGTTCACCACCTTGATCCCGAACCTGGGCGTGGTCGAAGCCGGCGAGGTCCAGTTCGTCGTGGCCGACGTGCCCGGCCTGATCCCGGGAGCAAGCCAGGGCAAGGGCCTGGGCCACGACTTCCTCCGGCATGTGGAGCGCTGCTCCACCCTGGTCCACGTGCTCGACTGCGCTGCCGAAGCCGCCGAACTGCCCGGCCGCGACCCGGTCGCCGACCTGGCGGCGATCGAGGAAGAGCTGGCGGCTTACGGCGATGCGACCGGCGCCGAGCTCGTCGGCAGGCCGCGGCTGGTCGCGTTGAACAAGATCGACGTCCCGGCCGCAAGGGAGCGCGCGGATCAGGTAAAACCCGAGTTCGAGGCCCGCGGCTACCAGGTCTTCGAGATTTCCGCCGCGACCGGGGAGGGCCTGCGTCAGCTCGGCTTCGCGATGGCGGCGCTGGTCGCCGCGGACCGGGCCGCCCGTCCGGCCGAGCAGCCCGTCGAACGGGTCAGAGTCCACGTGAAGGCCGCCGACGAGCCGGGCTTCGAGCTGGTGCGGATCGGTGAGAGCTTCCTCATCCGAGGCGAGAAGCCGTTGCGGTGGGTCAGGCAGACCGATTTCAGCAACGACGAGGCGGTTGGCTACCTGGCAGACCGGCTGGCTCGCCTCGGCGTGGAGGAGGCGCTCGCCGAGGCGGGCGCCGAGCCAGGCGCCGAGGTCATGATCGGCGAACTGGACGACGCCGTGGTCTTCGACTGGGACCCAGCCGCTCCCATGACCAGCGGAGCCCCCCGACACAGCGCCAAGGGCGGCAAACGGCACCTGGGCCCGCGCGGGACCGACTCCCGGCTATCCCCGTGACGACCGCGCCTCAGGGCACGACCGCGTTCTCAGGGCACGACCGCGCCGCCGCGGCCGGACATCGCCACCGCGCGCCGGGTCGTGGTCAAGGTCGGCTCCTCGTCGCTGACCACGGCCGACGGCGAGGTCGCCGACGAGGCGATCGCCGCCCTGGCCGCCGCCCTGGCCGTCCGGGTCCAGGCCGGCACGCAGCTCGTGCTGGTGTCGTCGGGAGCGATCGCGTCCGGCCTGGCCCCGCTCGGGCTGTCCCGGCGACCCAGCGACCTGGCCACTCAGCAGGCCGCGGCCAGCGTCGGCCAGGGCCTGCTCATCGCCAGGTATACCGCCGCCTTCGCCCGGCACGGCATCCGGACCGGCCAGGTGCTGCTGTCTGCCGATGACCTGATGCGCCGGACTCACTACCGCAACGCGCAGCGCACCCTGGACCGCCTGCTCGAACTCGGCGTGCTGCCGGTGGTCAACGAGAACGACACGGTTGCTACCGATGAGATCAGGTTCGGTGACAACGACCGCCTGGCCGCCCTGGTCGCGCACGTCACCCGGGCGTCCGCCCTCGTCCTGCTCTCTGACGTCGACGGCCTCTACGACGGGGATCCGCGCCGCGGGGCGGCGCAGCGGATTGCCGAGGTGCGCGACCCCTCGGACCTGGACGGCATCAGGCTGGGCCGGGGCGCCAAGGCCGGCCAGGGGACCCAGAACGGTCAGGCACCGGGCATCGGCGGCATGGCGACCAAGGTGGAAGCCGCGATGATCGCCTCCGCGGCCGGCATCCCGACCGTGGTCACCGACACGGCCAGCGCGGCCGCGGCCCTGGCGGGCGCGGCGGCCGGCACCTACTTCGCGGCCCATGGCCGCAGGCCCGCGACCAGGCTTCTCTGGCTCAAGCATGCCGCCGTGGCCCGCGGCAGCCTCAAACTCGACGCGGGCGCGGTCGAGGCCGTGGTCAAACGCCACGCCAGCCTGCTTCCGGCCGGCATCACCGGCGTCGAGGGAACCTTCGACGCCGGTGACCCGGTGAACCTGCGCGATGAACACAACACCACCGTCGCCCGCGGCCTGGTCAACTACGACGCGGCCGAGATTCCGGGCCTGATGGGCCGGTCCACCAGGTGGCTGGCGAGCAAGCTAGGCCCGGAGTACGAGCGCGAGGTCGTTCACCGTGAC
This sequence comes from uncultured Actinomycetes bacterium, assembly GCA_963758795.1. Taxonomy (GTDB): domain Bacteria; phylum Actinomycetota; class Actinomycetes; order Streptosporangiales; family Streptosporangiaceae; genus Palsa-504. Next base: position 32,178 of record CAVWXG010000009.1, on the reverse strand, counting down.
GACCTCGTCATCCTCTAGTTGTCGTCGCTGTTACCGCTGCCGGTGCCGCTGCCGCTGCTGCCGCCGCCGCGTTGGTTGAACCGGTCGAACAGCCCCCCGGCGACGGTGGCCATGTTCCCGGCCGCGCCGCGGACCATGCCGATGAGCGGGTCTTCCGACCGGTTCCAGGAATCCTGGTAGGCCTTCGCGGCACCGCGAACCTCTTCGCCCAGCGACGCGTTGCGGTCGGTGTCCCGGCGCGGGTAATCGCCGCCCAGGATGCGGTCGTACTCCCCGCTGGCGACCCAGTGGTCGAGCGCGGCGAACCTGACCACCGCGAACGGGTGCGTGTTGCCCTGCAGTTGGAGCACCTTCAAGATGCTGTCCCGCAGGTCCGGCGCTGCGTCGTACTCGCGCGCCTGGTCGTGGAAGGCGTCCGGGTTCATTTCCGCGAGCCGGGAACCGCCCGCCAGCTTCATCAGGACCCGCCGCGACGCGTCCACGTCCTGCCCGGCCAGCAGCCCGGCCCGGTCGCAGGACAGCTCGGACTTGCGGTACCACTCTTCCAGGCCCCAGATGATGGCCCTGAGTCCGAGGTAGCCGATCGGCATCCAGGCGATCCGCGTGGCCAGGATGATCAGGTTGTACAGCATGGTCCGGTAGACCGCGTGCCCGGACAGAACATGTCCGAGCTCGTGCCCGATCACCGCCCTGAGCTCCTCGGCGTCGAGCAGGTCGACCAGCCCGGTGTTGAGCACGATGAACGGCGTGTTGGTGCCGAGCGCCATCGCGTTCACCAGGGGAGTCTGCGTGACGAACAGCTCAGGTACCTTGTCCATGTCCAGGACATAGGCGCCGTCGCGCAGCATCTCGTAGATATGCGGGAATTGCCGCTCGGAGACCTTCACTCCGCTGGCGAGGAAATTAAGCCGCATGGCCCGTTCGTTGAACATGCCGTTCAGCAGCTTAAGCAAGGTGTCGAAGCCGGTGAGCTTACGCAGCGCCACCAGCGCCGAACGGTCGGCGGGATGCTCGTAGGCGCGGGACGAGATGCCGGTGAGCCGGACTCGGGCGCGATCTGGCACTGAAGTCATATCTCGTATCGTAACCCGAGCGCCGGCCAGTTGGGCCGGTACCATACGAGGGCACGAAGGGGGCATGAGCAGATGCGACGAGTCGGTGTCATGGGCGGTACCTTCGACCCCGTTCATCACGGTCACCTGGTCGCCGCCAGCGAGGTCGCGCACAATTTCGCGTTGGACGAGGTCATCTTCGTGCCGACCGGCCAGCCGTACCAGAAGGATCACCGCGAGGTCTCGCCCGCCGAGGACCGGTACCTGATGACGGTGATCGCCACCGCGTCCAACCCCAGGTTCAGCGTCAGCCGGGTGGACATCGACCGGCCCGGGCCGACCTACACCATCGACACGCTGCGCGACCTGCGCGCCGCCGCCGGGCCGCAGGACAGCCTGTTCTTCATCACCGGCGCCGACGCGCTGTCTAGGATGCTGACCTGGCACGATGTGGACGAACTGTTCACCTTGGCGCATTTCGTCGGCTGCACGAGGCCGGGCCACTGGCTGTCGGAGGCGGGCCTGCCCGACGGCAAGGTGAGCCTGGTGGAGATCCCGGCGCTGGCCATCTCCTCCTCCGAATGCCGGGCCAGGGTCGAGGCCGACGAGCCGATCTGGTACCTGGTGCCGGACGGGGTTGTCCAGTACATCGCCAAGCGCAACCTGTACGCGAAGGCAACTGATGCCCACGTTGAGGGGTAGCTGCCGACAGCGGCGGAACATAGGATCGGGGACGCCGCCCGTGAGAGGGTAGGAAGAAGAGAGTGAGCCTACTGAAGGAGGCCGGTAAGCACTCGTGACTGCCACACCGAGGGCCGTCGAGCTGGTAGAGACCGCCGCGCTGGCCGCGGCGGACAAGCTGGCCGACGGCATCATTGCCTATGACGTGAGCGATCAGCTCGTCATCACTGACGCGTTCGTGCTGTGCTCGGCGTCCAACGACCGGCAGGTCAGGTCCATCGTCGACGAGATCGAGCTGCGGATGCGCCAGGCAGGCGCGGGGCTGGTCCGGCGGGAAGGTGAGCGGGAGGGCCGGTGGGTGCTGCTCGATTACCTGGACGTGGTGGTCCACGTACAGCACTCAGAGGAACGTACGTACTACTCGCTCGAGCGGATCTGGAAGGACTGCCCGCTGATCCCGCTGCCCGAGCTGGTCGTGAATCCGGGGAGGACGCGCTGAGCGACCCGGTCCGGCTGGTGCTGTGGCGGCACGGCCAGACGACGTGGAACGCCGAGCGACGGTTCCAGGGGCAAAGTGACATCCCGCTCGATGCGACCGGGCAGGCGCAGGCACAGCGGGCGGCCCGGCTACTGGCCGGCCTGCGCCCCGACATGATCGTCTCCTCGGACCTGAGCCGCGCGGCGAGCACCGCCGCCCCGCTGGCCCGGCTGACCGGGCTCGACGTGATCCTCGACAAGGACCTGCGCGAGCGGCACGGCGGCCGGTGGGAAGGGCTGACCGACACCGAGATCCGCGCGCGTTACCCGGCCGAGCACGCCACCTGGACCCCGCCCGACGGCGAGCCGACCCTCGTGGTCGCCGACCGGGTGGCGGGCGCACTACGCCGCATCGCCACCGCGGTCAGCAACGACACGCGGACGGACGGCACCGGGCTGGCCGTGGTGGTCAGCCACGGCGCTGCGCTGCGGCTCGGCGCCTCACGGCTGCTTGGCCTGCCCGAGGAGGTGTTTGGCGCGCTCGGCCCGCTGTCCAATTGCTCCTGGTCCGTGGTCGGCCAGCGGCGCGATCGCTGGCGGCTGCTTGAGCACAACGCCGGCACCCTGCCCGAGCCCATTCTCAGTGACGACCGCTAAATCATGAACAATTTTCCTGAACGATCGGGCCATCACGTGTCCGTCACCTGGTACGGCCAGGCGGGTTTCCGCCTGGCCGCGGGGAAGGAACACGTGCTGATCGATCCCTTCCTGACCGATCGCGCCGACCGCCGGTACAAGCCGCCCGCCACCGCGGCCGATTTCGCCGACATCACGCTCGTGCTCTGCACGCACGAACACGTGGACCACCTTGACCTGCCGTTCCTGCGGGAATTCTGCGCGGTTAATGCCCGCGCCCGGATCATCGTGCCCGCGCCGGTCATCGAGATCGCCGTCGATGGCGGTCTTGACCGCGACCGGCTGGTAGGCGCGGCTCCGGGACAGGAACTTACCGACGGAGACGTGACGGTCAACCCGGTCCCGGCCCTGCACGGCCTGGGCGGTGACAAGCCCGTCGTCTACGAGTTCTCGCCGGAAGAGGGGGGGTCGGGCCCGGTCCGGTTCCTCGGCTACGCGGTCGACGTGGGCGGCGTCCGCTTCTTCCACGCCGGGGACGGCCTGGTGTACCCCGAGCTTCCCGGCACCGTATCCGCGCTGGCGCCCGACGTGCTGATGATCCCCATCAACGGCCGTGACCACATGCGCGAAGCCAACGGCATCGTCGGGAACATGAACGAGACCGAGGCGGCCTGGCTGTGCTCCAAGGTCGCCCCCAGCTACGTCATCCCCATGCACTACGAGGCGATCGCCAGCAACACCGGCGACCCCGGCCACTTCACCGCCCTCGTCCACGAGTCCGCCGCCGCCACCGTCCTGGTCCCCCCGCGCGCCAGGCCCATCACCCTGGCCCTGCCCTAAATACCGGCGAGTAGCCGGGTCCGCCATCGGCCAGGCAAAGCGGCACCGGGAAGCCGAGGCCGCCTGCCGGGAGGCGATCCGCCTTGAGCCGGGGCCTCGTCGCTGGGCGGCACCATCGCGGCCCGCTAGGCCGCACCCTCCGGGGCGCCGAACAGCGCGACGGGATTTTCCCAGCACACCGCCCGCAGCCAAGCGTCGCCGAACCCCAGCCGGGTCAGCCCCGCGATCTGACGGGCGTAGGGGTACGGGATGTTCGGGAAATCGCTGCCCAGCAGGATCTTGCCGGCCAACCCCAGCTCACGCGCCAGCGGCCGCCCCCCCGCCGGGAACGGGGCCAGCTTGTCGAAGAACTCGGTGAAGATCATCGTGGTGTCCAGGGCCACCCGCTCGTAGTCCGCGGCCAGCCGCAGGAACGCCTCGTAATCCGGTGCGCCCATGTGCGCGATGATGGCGGCCAGCCCCCGGTGGCGCGCCAGCACTGCGCCGAACGGCCCGGGTCCGGTGTGCTCGGTCCCCACCGGCGCGTGCCCGGCGTGCACCACCACCGGCACCCCCGCGTCGGCCAGCAGTCCCCACACCGGATCAAGCACAGGGTCGTCCGGCGGGAAGCCGCCGACCTGGAGATGAATCTTGAAGATGCGCGCCCCGGCGTCCAGCGCCCGGCGCACGTACGCCGCGACCCCCGGCTCCGGGTAAAACGTCGCCGACGGCAGGCACCCCGGCGTGGCGTGCCCGAACGCCAGCGTCCAGTCGTTCAGGTCGGCGGCCATGTCCGGCCGGTGGGCATAGGCCAGCGCGCTGAACATCCGCACGCCCATGGCCCCCAGGTGCGCCACCCGCTCCTCGTCGCTCCATTTGTACCGGATCGGCCAGCTGACCGCGAGCAGCGGTCCGGCCGCGTCGAAGTACTCCCAGACCCGGCGCAGCATCCGCGGCGGCAGGAAATGCGTGTGGATATCGGCCAGCCCAGGCAGCCCGAGCGCCTGCCAGAACGCCGGGATGTCCGCATCCTCCTCCGGCATCAGTGCATCGTCCATGCCTCGATTCAACCTGAAATCCCGTCCGGATTTGTCGCAGGCACCCGGACCAGCAGCGTTCCCGGCCTGACGGTGACAACGAGCTGGCGCGTGCGGCCCATGACCTCCCCCATCCAGACAGCACGGCGGCGAACCGCTCCCGCACCGTGGCCGCCGTCTGATCCGCGGTGCCCGCGCTCCCCGCCAACGAAGTCGGTGGCCCCCCGGGTACCGCCCGCGGTACCCGGGGGGCCACCGACCCATTTCGCCGACGCCGGTCACACGCGCTCGGGACCGGCTAGGCGGGATAGCAGGTCGGTTATGCGGTCGGCGGCTAGGGGTGCGGGGTGGTCCCGTCCTCGAGCCGCACGCCGCCCTGCTCGCGCATGCTGAGCAGCGACCGCACCAGGTGCTGCCGGTATCCCATCCGGCCGGTGACACCGTTCAGGGCAACGTGAATGACCTTGTGCGCCATATTCAGCCTTCGATCGGCGACGAGTGCGATGTTAACCTGCTGTTACGGGAAAGTGCTTTCCAGATTAAGCTGGCCTCAGATTACGGGGTCAAGCGCGACACCAGGGACGGTTAGGAGGGGCCCGTGAACCAGGCCTATCCGCAGTCGGCCAGCCCCCACCCGGCCAGCCAGCGGTCGAGAGTGACGCTGCAGGACGTGGCCGACCGGGCCGGCGTCTCGCTGACTACCGCCTCCCGGGTGGTGAACGAAGGCGCGCGCCGGGTCGGACCCCGGCTGGCCGACCGGGTCAGCAAGGCGGTCGCCGAACTCGGCTACACGGCCAACCTGCAAGCCCGGGCCGTTGCCACCGGGCAGAGCACGATGGTGGGCATCGTCGTGCACGACATCGCCGACCCCTATTTCTCCTCGATCGCGGCCGGCCTCATCGAGGTCGCCGACGCTCGGCAGCTGCTGGTCTGCATGTCTCCCGCGTCGGGCACCGAGGCGGCCGAGCGCACGTACGTCGCGCTGATGCGCGCCCAGCGAGCCCGGGGGGTGATCCTGATCGGCAGCCGGTCCGATGACGTGGCGGGCACGGACGCGCTCCGCGCGGAGATCGCCGCCTTCACCCGCTCAGGCGGCCGGGCCGTCTGCGTCGGCCAGGACCTGCTGGGCGTGGACACGATCCTGCCGGAGAACGCCGCCGGCGCGCAGGCCCTGGCCAACGCCATGGTCGCGCTCGGCCACCGCCGCTTCGCCGTACTGGCAGGACCGCGCGGCCTGCTCACCGCCCGGGACCGGCTGGCCGGCTTCCTGGCCGGGCTCGCCGCCTGGTCGGTGCCGCTTGAGGCGGCCCGGGTCATCCACGGCCCGTTCAGCTGGGACGGCGGCTACGAGGCGATGAGCGCGATCCTGGCCGCGGCCGAGCCGCGGCCCGACTGCGTATTCGCCGTTACCGATCTCATGGCCCTTGGCGCGCTGGCCCGGCTGCGGGCCAGCGGCCTGCATGCGCCCGCCGACATCGCGCTCGCGGGATTCGACGACATCGCCACCCTCCGCGACGTCTACCCGCCGCTGACGACGGTGCGGCTGCCGCTCAAGCGGATGGGGGAGATGGCCGCGGGCCTGGTCCTCTCCCAGGCCGCAGACGCCGGCCGGGAACAGCCGCGGGTCATCCCGGTCCCGGGCGAGGTCATCCTGCGGGACAGCACCGTCCCGCGGCCACCGCTCGGCTGACCCGGCGTCATCCCGCCGGTCAGGAGCCGCGGCCACCGCACCGCCGCCCCTTGCGTACCCAGGCGCACATCAGGTACGTTTCGCAGCAATTGGAAAGCGCTTGCCCATTGGCGGCCCGACCGTAGCCCCGCCCCGGACCGTAGTCGGCCAGCGCCGCCCAATGACTGCGTCCCATGAATGCGGCCCCAATGGATGCGGCCGCCAGAGCGGCCCAGGAAGAGCGGTCCACGAAAAAGAAGCCCGGGAGAGCGACCCAGGAAGCGGAGTGCGGCGTGGGATCAGCGCAGTGGCAGGACGCAGTGTTCGTCGACGGGGAGTTCCGGAGGACGAGGCGCCGGCCCCGTTCGGCGGGATCGGCCAGTCTGGTTTGGGCGGCAGGTCAGGCGGTGATTCCAACATGGAGGAATTTACCGGGCGCCGCTGGTTGACCGTGAAACCCGGGCCCGCGCATTATCCCTACTAAATCATTACAAACTATCGGCCCAGTCAGCCCCTTGAGGGAGTGAGCATATTGAGCGATGCGGCACACGTCCCGTTCACCGAAACAAAGGCGCCCGAATCCGCCGAGCGCCTGCACCGCGGGGCCCTTGGCCTGGTCGACATCTCCGCCTCGACGATGGCGAACATCGGTCCGGCCTACAGCTTCTACTTCGGCTTCGCCGGGATCGTGATCGCGGCCGGCCTCGCCTCGCCACTGGTCGTGCTCGTCGCCTTCGTCGCCATCATCCTGCTCGGCAACACGCTGTCGCAGTTCTCCCGGGCGCACCCGTCGACCGGCGGCTTCATCACCTTCGTGGGCAAGACCTTCGGCGGCACCAGCGCGGTGACCACGGCGCTGATGTGCGGCGCCGGCTACATCATCGCGATCGCGGGTGTCATCGTCATCTCCGGCGGGTTCCTATCGATCATGCTGCAGTACTACTTCAGCGTGAGTATCCCCTGGATCATCTTCTCCGCCGTCTTCACCGCCGGCGCCATGTTCATGATGTTCCGCGGCGTGGCCGTATCGACTAGGCTGGCTGGCTTCTTCTTCGCCTTCGAGCTGACCGTGCTGCTCGTCGTGGCCATCGCCGTGTTGATCAAGAACGGCGGCCACCTCAGCAGCGTGCCGTTCCAGCCCAGCCACCTCACCAACCACTTCAGCGGCTTGGCCCTCGCCTTCCCGCTGGCCATCTACCTGTTCATCGGCTGGGAGAACTCGGCGGCGCTGGCCGAGGAGACCACCAACCCCCGGCGCAATGTGCCCCGGGCCGTGTTCCTGTCGATCGTCCTCATGGCGTTCACGTATCTGCTGCTGTCCTATGCCACGGTCACCGGCTTCCACTACAACGCCACGGCGCTCACGGCTCCCCTTATCCCGTTCATCGCCGTCGCCCACAGCGTGGCGGCCTGGCTGGCCTTCATCGCGTACCTGGCCGGGCTGACCTCCACCCTGAGCGTGCTCATCGCCGCGGTGAACTCCCAGTGCCGGCTGATCTTCAACGCCGGCCGCGAGGGCCTGCTGCCGCGCTGGATCGGCCGGGTGCACCCGGTCCACCGGACGCCGGTCAACGCCATCATCGCCTTCGTCGGCATCGCCGGCGTCATCACCCTCGGCTGGGCGCTCGGCCACTGGATAGGCGGCAACAGCAACAGCCTGGACGCGCTGAACTTCTTCTTCGAGGCCAGCACGATGGGCACGATCCTGGTCCTGTTCGTGTACTTCGCGGCCAACGTGGCGCTGCCGTTCTACTACCGCAAGTACCGGCCCAACGAGTTCAACGTGATCAAGCACGCCGTGCTGCCGTTCCTGGGCATGGTCGCGATCGCCGTTCCGATCTACTACCTGTTCAAGCCGCCACAGCCTCAGCCGTACGACTGGTTCCCGTGGGTTGCCGTGGGCCTCATCGTGGTGTTCGTCCTCTACTCGATCTGGCTGGTCAGGCGCGATCCCGGCCTGGCGGACCGAGTCGGCTCGATCGTCGCCGACGAATAACCCTCCGGCCCGGTGCCGGCGTCCGAGCCCGGCACCGGGCTGACCGGGGTGCTCTTCACCTCGGCCCATCCCGGCGGTGACCATGCCCGTCGCCCACTGCGGCTTCGTGCTCAAGCCGACCGGCTTCTTCGACCGCAACCCCACCTTGACGTCCCCCCGGCCCCCCGCTGCCACCCCAGCTAACCGCCCGGCCAGCGCATGGCGGTGGCACCCTGCACATTCTCTTTGGTGCAGGCTGCCACATCCATACCAATGGGAACGGTCAGAAGCCACCGCCGCTGACCCGGAAGGGGAGGCCGCCGCCTGACCCGGTGTAGCTGGCGGCGAAGTTCTGACAGTCCGACAGCGACGAGACGGACGTGTCCGGCATCGTGATCTCCACCGGGTTGAGCGTGCACAGGGCCGCGTTGTTCACCGTCGCTCCGCTGAAGCCGACCGTGCCGAAGTTGGTCAGCGGCAAGATAACGCCGCTGGACGTGCAGCAGGGCGCCTCGGCGATGACCTCGGCCGAGGATCGCGCCGCCATGGCCAGCCTCCGGATGGCCGAGCGCTTCCAGTGCCGGGTACTGTCGGTGATCGTGAGCAGGAACTTGTTGGTGCCCTGGTAGCTGACCGAGGCGGAGAATTGGTCGCCCGCCTTGACCGTGTTGCTGAAGGTCACTTCCGCGCTCGGGTAGATCTCGTACCAGGCGTAGTACTCGGCGGTTTGGCCGACGCAGTCGACTTCGGTGCCGGTCTGCTCCACCGTGGGGCTGGTGTAGCCGTCGAGCCCGACCCAGAATGCAGAGTACTGGTCGCCCGAGCTGCAATTGCCTGGCCGGCTGCACCCAGCTGGCCGCGACGTCGGTGTATCCGTCGTTGGAGCCGGTATCGGCGTAGCCGGCCCAGTTGCTGCTGGACACCTCGGCCTGCGTGCTGCCGCCTGCGGTCTGCGGTCTTCCGTCCGCGGACGTGCGACCTAGCTGCCTGACCAGGCCTCCAGGCCCCATCCAGCCGCCCGTCCCGGAAACCCCGGAACCGCCAAGTACGCCCATAGCGCCCGTAGCGGCCGCGACGCCGGAGGCGGCGACGGCCGGGCGGGCCGCTACCAGGGCCCAGCCGAACATGAGGGGGATGGCTGCCGCGAGAATGGGCCACTTAGTATGTCGCATATGCGCTCCTTTTTGCTCATTACGCGTTGCTAAGCTCAAACAGTCGAGCGCACGAGATAATGGTGTTAAAACCGGAATTCTTAATTACGTTCCGCCCCCGGGACTGTTGCCTCAGCTCATGCTTGGCTTTCCCTATCAGCGGGCGAGACAATCACAGTCGGAGTACTTATCACAGAAGAAACGCTTTGGCCGGCACGCCGCAATTCTTCGCGTAGCTCACGCTTAAGTATTTTGCCGAGCGGGTTGCGGGGCAGTTCGTCCCGCAGTTCAAGCCGCTCAGGCAGCTTGAAGGTCGCGATACCCAGCCCGCGCAGGAACTCGACGACCTCGGTCAGGCTCACCGGTTCTCCCGGCCGCGGAACGACCACCGCGCACGCGCGCTCACCCAGTAGCTCGTCCGGGTAGGCCACCACGGCGACGTCGGCGACCTTGGGGTGACCGGAGACGAAGGTCTCCAGTTCGGCTGCCGAGATCTTCATGCCGCCGCGGACGATCATGTCCTTGGACCGGTCGACGTAGCGCAGGTACTGCAGCTCGTCCCCGGCGATCTCCAGCAGGTCCCCGGTCATGAGGTAGCCGTCGTCGTCGAATGGGTCGGGCACTCCGCTGGCGGGCAGGTACCCGGGGAACACACCGGGGCCCTTGATCCGTAGCTCGCCCGGTACACCCGCCGCCGTGATCTCCTTTTCCGTCTGCGGGTCCACGATCCGCGCCAACGTCGTGCGCGCCATCGAGAAGGACCAGCTCCGGGCGCCGTAGCGAGGGAAGTACAGAGCCCGTACGGCGGGATCGGGGATGTCCTCGGGGGTGCCAAGCAGCGCGATGCCCTCGTTGGAGCCGTAGAAGTTGAGGATCTCGATACCGTACTTGTCGTGCCAGCCCTGTAGCAGGCCCGGCGCGAGCGGGGTCGAGCCGGAGCCGAGTATCCGCAGCGAGGAGATGTCCGCGGACGCCAGCAGCGCCTCGTTGTGCAGCAGCGTGGTGAGCAGGGCCGGCGGCGCCACGGTGTAGGTCGCCCGGTACTGCGAGATCTGCCGCAAGAACGTGGCCAGGTCGAACGGATGGTGCTGGACCAGCAGCCCGCCGACCTTGAGCCAGGGCAGGAACATGCCGTTGATGCCGGCCATGTTCACCATCGGGAACGGGTTGAGCAGGACGTCATCAGCGGTCAGGTCCGGACCCTCGACCGTCGACGTGCACATCGCCATCCAGTCGTAGTGGGTCCGCTGCACGCCCTTGGGTGTGCTTTCCGTGCCCGAGGTCCAGCAGATCGTCACGCAGTCGTTCGGCTCCGGCGACCACGAGGCATGGTAGCGATCCAGCCCGCGAAGGTCGCCGGCCGCCACGATGCGCTCGTCGAGCCCGACGACACCCTCCGTCCCGGAAGCACCGGAAGCACCGGAAGCACCGGAAGCACCGGAAGCACCGGAAGCACCGGAAAGCCCGAACGCCGCCACAGTGCGCAGCGACGGGATCTGCTTTCGCAACCCGGTGATCTCGGCCGCCGCCTGCCGCCGCCCGATGCGCCCGGCCGTGATGAACAGCTTCACCTGCGCGACGCGGGACAGATGTGTGAGCTCGTGGGCGCGGTACTGGACCGGGAACGGGGCCACGATCGCGCCGACCCGGACGATGGCTAGGAAGGCGACGGCGATCTCGACCGTGTTAGGCAGCTGGATGCCGACGACGTCTCCGGCCGTGATTCCCTCGTCCAGCAGCACCTGCGCGAGGCGCGACACCTGCTCGTCCAGCTCCGGCCAGGTCAGCGCGCGCACCGGCCCGTCCAACAGCGCGTCCCGGTTCAGCGGGTCGACGATCGCCGGGATGTCGCCGTGCACCGCGACACGCTCGCGCAGCAGCGCGTCGATCATATCGTCGTTCCAGTGACCCGCCGCCCGGTACTCCCGGACTCGCTCGGCCGGATGAAGCCCCACCGTTCCTCCCTAGGACGTCGGCGCCAGCGCGGTGAGCGTACCCACTCCGGCCGGATCCGCCTCGCTCGATCCCGGCACGAGCGCGATCTCGTCCACGCCGGCGTCGGCGTATTCGGCTATCCGGGCCCGCACGCCCGGCTCGTCGCCGACCAGTGACACGTGCCCGACGATCTCCGGCGGGATCGCCGCCAGCAGCTCACCCGGATGCGGCCCGGTCCGGGCGAAGCGCACCACGTCGGCGAAGCCCGCCTCGGCGAACATCTCGCCGTAGCCAGGCGCGGACAGGTAGGCGACCAGCCCCCGCCGCAGCTGCTCAACATCGGTGACCAAAGGGCCGACGACCGCCGCGACCCAGGCCGCCACCGGCGGCACCGGCCGCCCGGCCGCCCGGCATTCGTCGTGCAGCATGTCCACCAGCCGGGCCGCCGACTTCGGCGTTACCAGGTTGATCACCATCCGGTCTGCGTGCCGCGCCGCCACCTTGACCGCGCCGCGGCCGAACGCCGCGATCGTCAGCGGCGAGGAAGGCGCCTTGGTCCGGAGCCGGAAGCCGCGGGTTCTGATGACCTCGCCCGCCACGTCGGCCTTGCCGCCGTCCAGCAGGGTCCGGACGGCGGTGGCCGACTCGGCTAGCGCGAGCGCGGTGCGCTCCTGGCGGCGGCCGTGCCACTGCTGGACCAGTACCGGGCTGGAGGAGCCGAGCGCCACGTTCACCGTCCGCCCGGTCAGTTCGGCCAGCGAGCCCGCGCCCATCGCGATCATGGCCGGGTCCCGCACCGCCACCGCCAGCGGCCCGATGGTCAGCGCGGCGCGGGTAGTCCGCTCCGCCACCACCGCGCCGAGCGCGAAGGCGTCGAAGGTGGCCATCTCGCCGATCCAGATCTCGCCGTAGCCCAGCGCATCCGCCACCTGCGCCGTGCGCACCACCTCGGCGGCCGGCCGGTCCTGCCATAGCCCGAGCGACACGGAAAGCACGGGAAGCGCAGGCCCGCGCCCGCGGCCAGCCTCTGTGTTCACGGCTACCTCCCCAGCACCCGTTCGGTCAGTAAAAGACTTATGCCGAACGGAGCCGTCCTCGTGCCCCCGCCCACCGGTCCCGCCCCAGGAGCCCCTGGAGTTCTCTCCTAGATGGGTAACTCCATCTGTTGTAGTATGTGCCGCAGGCGCAGGCTCAACGGGTCGGAGTCAGACATGGGCAATTCGAGCGTGTGGATCGCCGGCAGCTACCAGAGCGATTATGCCCGGAATTACGCTCGCGAGGGCCTGGAAATCTCCGACATGGTCGGCGAGGCGGTCGGGGGCACGCTCAAGGCGGCCGGCCTCCCGGCGCGCCTCACCACCGCCGTCAGCTTCGTCGTCACCCGGGAGGACTGATCATGGTCGACGTCGAGGTGTACGGCAAGATGCTGAGCACGCTGCCGGAGGACGACGACCATCCGTACCGGTCCGGTCCGTGGCGGCCGCAGAGCATCGAGTACGACGCGACCGACCTGGACGTGACCGGCGAGCTGCCCGACGACCTGTACGGCGTGTACCTGCGCAACACCGAGAACCCGCTGCACCCGGCCATCGTCAGGTACCACCCCTTCGACGGGGACGCGATGATCCACAAGGTCTCGTTCCGGGACGGGAAGGTGTCCTACCGGAACCGGTTCGTCCGGACCGACGGGCTGCTGGCCGAGCAGCAGGCCGGCCGGTCGCTGTGGGCCGGGGCGGCCGAGAACCCGCAGGTGGCCGTCCGGCCGGACGGCTGGGGCGCCCGCGGCCGGATGAAGGACGCCGCCTCGACCGACGTCGTGGTGCACGCCGGGATCGCGGTGGCCAGCTTCTGGCAGTGCGGCGACCTGTACCGACTCGACCCGCTGACCCTCGATGACCTGGGCAAGTGCAGCTGGGGTGGGTCCTTCCCCTCCGATCTGGGCGTGTCGGCCCACACCAAGGTCGACGACCGCACCGGCGAGCTTCTTTTCTTCAATTACGGAACGTCCGCTCCCTACCTGCACTACGGCATCGTGGACGCGAGCAACCGGCTGGTGCACTACGTGCCGGTCGACCTGCCAGGACCGCGGCTGCCGCACGATATGGCGTACACCGAGCACTACGCGATCCTCAACGACATGCCGCTGTTCTGGGAGCCCGAGCTGCTGGCCCGCGGCCGGTACGCGTCGCGGTTCCACCCGGACCTCCCGTCCCGGCTCGGGGTCATCCCGCGCCGCGGCGCCTCGGGCGACATCCGCTGGTTCGAGTTCGACCCCACCTACGTGCTGCACTGGACCAACGCGTACGAGTCTGGCGATGAGATCGTCGTCGACGGCTTCTTCCAGGGCTGCCCGGAGCCGGCCAGCGCCGGGCGGGGCGGCCCGAAGGACAAGATGTTCCGGTTCCTGGCTCAGGACACCATGCAGACCCGGCTGCACCGGTGGCGGATGGACCTGGTCACCGGGCAGGCCCGCGAAGAGGACCTGTCGGAGGCCTGCACCGAGTTCGGCACGATCAACAGCGGGTTCGGCGGCCGGCCCTACCGGTACGCTTACGCGGCCACCAACGAACCAGGCTGGTTCTTGTTCAACGGGCTGGTCAAGCACGACACCCTGACCGGATGCGAGGAGCGGTACCGGTTCTCTCCTGGCGTGTTCTGCAGTCAGGCCGGCCTTGCCCCGCGGGTCGGCGGGACGCAGGAGGACGACGCGTATCTCGTCACGCTCACGGTCGACATGAACCGTGATCTGTCCGAGTGCGTCGTGTTCCGGGCCAACGACGTGGGACGCGGCCCGATCGCGCGGGCTCAGCTTCCCGAGCGGATCGCCAGTGGCACGCACAGCTGCTGGGCGCCGGGGGAGTGCATCGCAGGGTGGTGAAGACCCGGCTTGGCCGCGAAAACTCCATCGCCATCGTCCTCGGGCTGCTCGGCGACGAGTGGAACCTGGCCATCGTCAAGCTGGCCATCATGGACGACGTGCGCCGGTATAAGGACTTCCACGACCGGCTGGGCATCGCGAACTCGGTGCTGGCGGTGCGGCTGCGCCGGCTGACCGAGGCGGGCGTGTTCACCACGGTGCTGTACTCGCAGCGGCCGCGCCGGTACGAGTACGTCCTCACCGACCGCGGTCGCGAGCTGTGGAGGGTGCTGCTGACCATCTGGTCGTGGGAAGCCGTGTGGGTGACCGAGCGCGTCGAGCCGCTGCCGCCGATGTACCACGTCGCGTGCGGTCAGGAGTTCTCCCCGGTGATGTGCTGCCTGGCCTGCGGACAGCGGCCGGCCTCCGCGACGTGCGCGGCACGTTCGGTCCGAGCGGCGGCTTTCCCCGGTCGGTGCCGCAGGCCACCACCAGGCGGCGGTCCGCGGGCGGGTCGCCCGGTCCTGGCCTGGTGCCGCAGACGATCGAGCTGATCGGCAACCGCTGGTCGGCCTTGGCCCTGGCAGCCGCGTTCCTCGGCGCCCGGCGGTTCACCGACATGCTGGTGATGATGGGCGCCCCGCCGACCATTGTCTCGGACCGGCTGCGCACGCTGCGCCAGGTGGGCGTGCTGAAGACCGTGGCCAAACCCGGCTCGGGCCGGGTCGAGTACCGGCTGACGGATAAGGGGCGCGCTTTCTTCCCGCACATCATGGTGATGCTCGACTGGGGTGACCGGTGGTTCCGGACACCCGAGGGCCCCGCCATGCTGCTGACCCACACCGCCTGCCGTGGCCCGTTCCGCCCCATCCTGCGCTGCTGCGTCTGCCGCCGCGAGCTGCACGGTTCGCAGATTCAGGTCGGCGGCGACCCGCCCCGGGTCACCTCGGCACCCGCCGAACGGCGGCTGACCTGATGCTGGCATGATCACGGCGTGCCGGGTTCGCCGGATTCGCCGGGCTTGCCCATCCCCGGCGATGGGCTGACCATAAAGGAAAAGCGGACAGGCTGACCCTAGGGGTGAAATGCCGGTCGAGTCGATCGAGCGCGAGATTCAGGTGGCCTGCGCGTCGCTGTCCGCCGCGGCCGCGACGGTGCGCTATGCCCGCGAGCATTACCTGCACGGACCCGAAGACCCCGCCGCCCCGCGGCCGGGCCAGGATCCGTTCCGTATCGTGACGGCGCTGACCGCCGCGCATCCGTGGGCGCTGGCCGGCTTCGGCGAGGCGGCCTGGGACGGCTACCAGCCTGATCCGGACGCCCCGGCCCCGGAGGGCCTGCGCGTCGGAGTTCTGCGCCTGGCGGGCCGCGCCGGGGCTTCGGGTCCACCGCTGCCCGCCGTGGCCCGGTTTGCCCGGCACGGTCACCTGCTGATCACCGAGAGCGGGTTCGGCCACGGGGCCCGGTCGCTGCTGCAGGCGCTCGCTCTCCGGCTGGCGACCGCCACCGGGCCGGGCACGGTGCGGTTCGCGCTCGCCGATCCGGTCGGGCAGGGGCAGCACCTAAGTGCATTCCTGCGACTGCCGGCGCCGATGCGGATGGGCAGTAACGGGGTCGGGGTCGCAGTCAGCCCGGAGGAGATCGAGGACCTGCTGGCCACGCTGACCGGCTACGTCGTGGAGGTCACCCAGACCCGGCTGACCAACGTGCATGACTCGGTGGAGGCCTACAACGCGGCCACCACGGGGGCGATGATTCCGTACCATGTCCTGGTCCTGGCCGGCTTGCCGGCCGGCGTCAGCGACCGGGCCGCGGAACTGCTTGACCGGCTCGCCCGTAACGGGCCCCGGGCCGGCCTCTACCTTCTCGCCACGGTCGATCCGGGGCTCCCGCCGCCCCGGGGTTTCGACCTGGCGGCCCTGGCCGCGCTGGGTACGACCGTGGGCCTGGATTCCCGCGGCGATCTCAGCTGGGATGACCCGGAGTTCGGGCCGGGCGTGATCGAGCCAGACCAGATGCCGCCGGCCGCCCGGGCTAATCCCTGGCTCGACGCGGTGGGCGCCGCCGCCAGCTCGGCGTCGCGCGATCTTCCCTTCGCCCGGATCGCGATCCCGCCGCCGCGGCGCTGGGCCGGTGTCAGCACCGACGGCCTGGACGTGCAGATCGGGGTGGACAGCAAGGGCGAGCCGCAGCACTTCGTGATGGGCGTCCGCGGGGTGCACCACGGCATGGTCGGCGGCGATGTCCGGATGGGGAAGACCAACCTGCTGCACGTGCTGATCAGCCAGCTGGCCCTCGCCTACCCGCCCGAGGAACTGGAGCTCTACCTGCTCGACTTCAAGGAGGTCGAGTTCGATGCCTACCTGACCGAACGGCTGCCGCACGCCCGTGCGATCACCTCACGGACCGACCGCGAGTTCGGCCTGAGCATGCTGCGCCGCTTTCACGACGAGATCGACCGCCGAGCCCGGCTATGCCGCGAGGCGAAGGTCACCGACCTGCCCGACTACCGCGGCGAAACCGGGCAGGTGCTGCCGCGGGCCCTGGTGATCATGGACGAGTTCCAGGTGCTGTTCAGGGAGGAGGACCGGCTCGCCCGGGAGGCAGGACGGCTGCTGGCCGACATTGCCAAGCGTGGTGCGGCGTTCGGACTGCATCTGCTGCTCGCCACCCAGTCCCCAGGCGGCCCGCTCACCGCGTACCTGCGGCCGGTCTACGAGCAGATGGCGTTGCGGATCGCCCTGGGCTGTACCCAGCCGAGCGTGTCCCAGGCCATCCTGGGCGAGGGCAACGACGCCGCCACCAGGCTGGTCCGGGCTGGGGACGCGATCTACAACGACCGCCGCGGCGAGGGTGCCAATCCGGTGATGCGGATCGCCGGGCTCCCTACCAGGGAACGGCTGGAGCTGATCGCGGCGATCCGCTCGCTGGCGCCCGGCCGCGATTACCCGCCGCCCGCCAGCTTCGACCCCGACGCCCCCGCGGAGTTCGACCCGAAGACCCCAAGGAGCCCGAAGACCCCAAAGAGCCCCATGGCCCCGACGGCCCCGACGGCCGCTTCCGGCCGCACGGTGCAGGCCAGCACGGTGCAGGCCAGCACGGTGCAGGCCAGCACGGTGCAGGCCAGCACGGTGCAGGCCAGCACGGTGCAGGCCAGCACGGTGCAGGCCTGGCTGGGCGAGGCGATCGAGATCAAGCCCGCCACCGCCGCGACGTTCGAACGCTACGTCCGGTCCAACCTGCTCGTCGTCGGCGGCGAGGAACACGGCCACGGGCTGCTGCTCGCCACCTTGCTCAGCGCCGCGGTCCAGCGCTCCCCGGCCGATGTCCGGTTCACCATCGCCGAGTTCACCCGGCCGTCGTCGTCGTTCCACGGCTTCTTCGCCCCGGCGGAGCAGCTGCCCCACGAGGTGCGGATCGCCGACCGCAAGACCGCCGGGGCGGCGCTTGACGACCTGCTGGCGGAACTGGACACCCGGCTGGACGAACCCGACGGGCCCGATGGATCACCGCAGCCGGAGGTGTTCTTCCTCATTGCCGGGATGCACCGCTGGTATGAGCTGGTGACCGAAGGCGACTACGGCCGGCCCAGCGAGACCTCCGGCTGCCTGGTCCGCCTGGCCGAGGCGGGACCGGACGTTGGCATCCATGTGGTGGCCTGGGCCGATAGCTACGCCACCGCCGAGCGCGCGCTGCGCCGCGCGGGCCTGGCCCACTTCGGCCTGCGCGCGGCCGCGCGCATGCTGTCGCCCGCCGAAAGCGACGCGCTGCTCGGCGTCTCGGCGGCGGCCGGCCTGGACGACAACCGTGCCCTGTACCGGGACACCGAGTGGCCGGCCGAACAGGTCGAGAAGTTCAAGCCGTACTCGATCGATTCCCTGCACGCTTTCGCCCAGGCCTTCCGGAGTCCAGCTTGACCAAGCCCGCCACCTCGCCGTACCTCGCCCTGCGCCAGGCGGTCCGGCCCGCCATCTTCGCCCACCAGCTGCTGGCCGGGGACGCCGAACGGGCCGGAAAGCTGGCCGCCGAGTGCGAAGAGCTGCTCCTGCTCACCCGCGAATTGCTGAAGGCCGCCGGGCGGGCGCGGATCCTCGCGCCTGAGGCCACGCCTGAGCCCGGGCGCGAGGCCACGCCTGAGCCCGGGCGCGAGGCCGGGCCTGATTCCGCGCCTGAGGCCGGGCGTGAGCTCGCGCCTGAGGCCGGGCCTGAGCCCGGGGCCGATGAGCACGGCGCTGACCGGCACGCGCGGTTCCTCGACGCTTACGCCGACGCGGGGATGGCGTGGGCCAAGGTCGTCGGCGGCTCCATGGCCCTGGGCCGGGCGCTGCTTACGGCGGGGGCCACTGAAGACGCGCGCCGGCTGGCCGGGTTCCTGGCCGACGCCGGGGAAGAAAGCGCGGCCGCCGACCTGCGAGCCGAGCTCGGAAAGGTGGTGCTGGCAGCGCATCAAGAACAGCTCAAGGGCATCAGCAATAAAATGCCGCCGGAGGAAATCGAGAAATCTATCAAGGTCCTGCGGGCGGTGCTGCTTGAAGTACCGAAGGACTTGAACCGGGAGGTCAATCGCCTGCTCGTTCCCCTGGCCGCCTCGATACACGCCATTATGCGGCAGCGGGATATCGAAATACCCTATACCAGCCGGGTCGAGCACATCGCGGCCGGCGGAGTAGCGAAGTACCCGGATATCGTAACGATCAGCCTCGATGAAATCGCGGCCGAATTCGAAGGACTATGCTAGGAGAACGGGCATGGCTGGGGTAGTCAACGATATTGAGGCGCTGGCTGAGTTCAGGGCTCACCTTAAGCAATTCAATCATGACCTGGCAGAAAACTTCGCGACCATCCGGGGTCATTGGCGTGAGCTCGGCGAGGTCTGGCGGGACGACATGTACGGGCGTTTCGGCGAGGCGCTCGAGGAGGTCACACCGGGAATCACGCATTACCTGTCCTCGACGCAGGCCCACGAGGCGCACCTGGCCGCCCTGATCGAACAGCTTCGCGGCTACCTGGAGACGGGCCTGGGCGGCTCCGGGTCGGGCGCGGGCCACCAGGTGAGCCGACGTGACCGCGATCCACGCTGACATCGAGGCCTTGACGGAGCTGCGGGCGGCGCTGACCCGGTTTCGCTACGCCCAGCGGGAGGTGGCCGATCGCGGCGGCGACGCGATCGAGGCGACCCGCGCCAGTTTGGAGGCCAAGGCCAGCCGCTGGCGAGCCCGGCTGGAGCAGGGCCGGGCCGAACTGGCGGCCTGCCAGGACCGGGCGGCGACCGCGGACGACGACCAGGTGGACTGCTCAGGCTACGCCCGGGCCGTCAGCGAGGCCGACGAGCGGCTTGAGCACATCCGGCACTGGCAGCAGCAGATCGACCAGCAGGTCATCGAGTTCGCCGGTGCCACCAGCCGGTTCAAGAACCTGCTCGAGATCGACCTGCCCCGCGCCGAAGAGCAGCTGGCCGCCATCATCGCGAGCCTGCGCGCCGCCCGCCGCGTCCAGCCGCCCGGCTCCTGATCCGTGTCCTCCGTCTATCCCGTGGCGCCGGGGCCTGCGCGGCCGGATCGCGACGGCGATCAGCAGCTCTGGCTGCTCAATGACGCCTGGGAAAAGGCCGGGTCGTTCTGGCAAGATGACATCGCGCGGCAGTTCGGCACCCACCACTGGCTGCCGCTACGCGACGAATCCCGCCTGTACCTGGAGGCCCTCCGCGCGATGATGGACCTGCTCGACGCCGCCGTGCGCGACACCGAGTAGTAACACCCAGGTATCAGCCGGCCGCCACCAGCGCGTTCAGGCGGGCCACGCAGGCCACCGGATCGACCGCGGCCAGGACCAGATCGTCGAACACGCCTCGCCCGGCCGACACGCTGACCAGCTGAGCACGGGACGGTTGGCCTGTCGCCGGGTCGATGGTGGTGACACGGCCGCGGAAGGTCACCGCCGCGACCACCTCCGGCGGGGTGACGGTGAAGATCTCGTGCAGCGTGCGAAGCGCGACACAGGATACGAGCCGGTCGTAACGCTGGCTGATCTCGGTTTCCTGGCGCGGCACCGGCTCGATGACATCGCGCGCCCGGACGTAGCGGTACGCGCGGACGGCCGGCACGACGCTGACCGGCGGGAGCTCGGCATCCACCGTGAGGCTCCGGCTCTCCGGCTGGTACGCGACCTGGTGTTCGCGGGGAAAGCCGTCCGGGTACCGGGACGCCTTGAGCACGCAACTCGCGAACCACTCCACGGCGCCGGGGTCGCCGGCCGCGAACGCCGACTGGCGATCCGCGACGTAGACGTTCCGCCGCGCCGCTCGCGCACGCTCCTGCGTGACCTTCTTGTCGTAGGTGGCCTTCGCGACGGCTAGCGCCTGCCGCCGTTGCGATTCTCGCTGCCGATGTTCGGCCTCGGCCGCCTGGAACCGACCTCGCGCCTGGGCCTGCTGTCGGTCATAACGCGCGCGCAGGAAGCGGGTGAGCCCCCGCGGCGGGACCGGCGCGAACTCGCGCCAGTCCGGCGCGGTTATCATCCGGCCGAGTTCGCCCGGATCGAATGGCGCCTCCTCCGGCGCGGCCATGAGCCGTTCGAAGGTCAGCGCGGGCCGCGGCAGGACGCTGGTCAGCACCTCCGCCAGGATCGTGACCTGCTCCTGCACGGCGGCGGTCTTGGTTTCCGCTTCGCGCTGCCGGGACTCCAGGTGCGCCTGCTGGCGAGCTTTTTCCTGTTCCCTGTCCTGCTTGCGCTGCTCCCGGTCCAGCCGGTCGTCTTCCCGGCGCTGCGCGGCCAGGCGGAGCTCGAACTCAGACAGACTCCCGCTGCGGGCCATTGTTCTCCCGGTCCTCGTCATGACGGCTACGGGAACGACGATAACCGCGGCCGCCGATCAAGAAAAGCCACCACCGTAGGTGCGCTAAGCCCGGGCTGCGGGGGCGCGCGGGGGGCGGGGGATGAAGCCGCTGGTGCGGCTCACGTAGTCGGCGTACGCGGCGCCCTTCGAGCGGGCCATATGCTTTTCCAGCAGCTTCTTGCCGGTGTGCCGGACCAGCATGTTCGTCATGTAGATGGGCGCCACGACGGTCAGCACCCCGAGCCAGTACGAGCAGGCCAGCAGCCACAGTCCGAACCACACGACGGAGTCACCGAAGTAGTTCGGGTGCCGGGTGTAGCGCCACAGCCCGCGGTCCAGCACCAGGCCGGCGTTGGCCGGATCGGCCCGGAACCGCCGGAGCTGCAGGTCACCGACGCTCTCGAAGCCGAACCCCAGCGCCCACACCGCCACGCCAAGCCAGTCCACCGTCGACAGCGGCGCACGGATGTACATGGCCACCTGCAGCGGGAGCGACACGAACCACATGACCCGCCCTTGCGCCCAGTAGATGTGGCGCAGCACGAAGGCGGCCAGGCTGCCGCGGTTGCGGCGCAGCAGCGAGGCGTACCGCTTGTCCTCGCCCTGGCCGAAGTTGCGGGCGAAGATGTGCCCGCCGAGCCGCAGCCCCCAGATCGCGGTCGCCGCCAGCACCAGCACCCGTCGGCCCGAGGCCCCATGCCCCGCCGACAGGCCGAACGAGACCGTCGCGATAAGCACGAACCCAAGCGGCCAGACCGTGTCCATGGTCGCGTGCACCTTGGTGTGCATGGCGTACAGGAAGGTCGCCAGCATCGCGGCGGCGACCACCCCCGCGCAAACCGCCAGGTTGACCAGCAGCGGCCCCCAGCTCACCGGGGCCGCCCGCCGTCCCGCGGACTCGGGTGGGCGTCGGCCATCAGCTCGGCGAACGCGTCGACCGAGACCCTGAACTCCCGCGGTTCACCCTGGCGGCTCCGTACCAGCAGTCCGGCCAGTTCCTCCGGACTTAGATCCGGATCGCCTGGCAGCTCGACCGTGCCCCACTCCACCACCGACGCCCGCCGCAGCCGGCCGCCGCCGGTGACGATGTACTCTCCGTTCAGCCGACAGCGCCCGCTGGCCAGCGCGGTCAGCACCGGCGCCACCGCGGCCGGGTCCAGCTGCGCCTTGACCTGCGACGGCATGCCGTCCTCGGTCATCTGGGTCAGCGCGTACGGCAGCAGCATGTTGGTCAGCACCTCCCGGCCCGCGCCCTCAGCGGCCAGCGACCGGCCGAAGGCCAGCAGGCCGCCCTTGCTGGCGGCGTAGGCGGACAAGCCGATGTCGCCGTGCAGCCCGCCGGTGGAGGACACCAGGATGATCCGGCCGTAGTTCGCCTGGCGCATCACTGTCATCGCGGCGCGGGCGAGCCGGATGCTGCCGTTCAGGTTGATCTCGAGGACCTCGCCGAACTGCTCCGCGGACTGCCGGTGGAACATCCCGCCACGCCGATCGCCGCGTTGGCTACGCAGATGTCGAGCCGCCCCCAGCGCCCGAGAGCCGCCGTCACCATCGCTTCGCCGCTATCGGCAGCCGCCGCGTCGGAGTAGTCGGCCACCGCCTCCCCGCCCCCCGCGATGATCTCCGCCGCGACATGATCCGCCGGGCCCAGCCCGTCGCCGTCGACCACCCGGTTGCGGTTGTTCACCACGACCCGCGCCCCCTGCCGCGCCAGCGCCAGGCAGAAGGAACGTCCCAGCCCTCGCCCCCCACCTGACACGACCGCCACCCGTCCTGCCAGCGCCCCGTCTTGCATCGCCGCTGTCATGCCGCGACGCGCTCGACCAGCAGCGCCGCCCCGAGCCCCGCCACCCCGAGCCCCGCCGCCTCCCGCTGACCGCCGCCGCCCCGCTGACCGCCGCCGCCCCGCTGACCGCCGCCACCCCGTATCGGCCGCCGCGCCGCTCGGGCTCGTCGACCACGCAGCCGAGCAGGATCGCCACGGTGGCCCCGAACGCGCGGCCCATCGCCACCGTGCCGCGGGGCGACGCCTTCGTCCGGGTGGTGCGGAGCGTTTCGAGTACGACGGCGTCAGCCACGACAGCTCCCAGCCTCGGCCACAGCGGCTCTTAGCTCGGCCACAGCGGCTCCTAGCTTTCTTAGTTGTAGCAACTCTCAGCCCCGCCCATCCGCCCCGTCAAGTTCCCGCCGGGCCAGCCCGGCCTGCAGCTGATCCTCGCCCGTGTGCCTGCTGCCGACCAAGAACGTCGGCCCGTACACTTCGGCGCAGGTGCTAAGCTATCGCTCTGCGGCGCTGGTCCGGTTTCTTCATGAGACTTCTCCAGCGGCGTGCATGAGGGGCTATGGCGCAGCTGGTAGCGCGTCTGCATGGCATGCAGAAGGTCAGGGGTTCGAATCCCCTTAGCTCCACCAGGTCAGATGGCTTGCTGAGCCCCCATCAAGATCATCCGGGAGCAAGTAGGGGAGCAAGCGGCTCGTTATCCTTGTAGTCATGGGTGGTAGTGCTCCTAGCGTCCGGCGTCGCGGGCGCAACGAAGGATCGATTTACAAGGACGAGGTCAAGGGCCGCTGGTATGGGGCGGTCTCTCTTGGCTACGGCCCTGATGGGAAGACGTGGCGGCGGCACAAGGTCTCCGGCCGCACCAGGGCCGAGGTCGCCGAGAAGCTCAAGCAACTCCAGGCCGAGCAGGACACCGGCGTACAGCCCGACCGTGCCTACACAGTCCAGCGGGCCGTGGACGACTGGCTCGCCGAGGGTCTGGACGGCCGGTCGGCCAGGACGGTCAGGCTCAACCATGACGTCCTCAAGCTGGTCACCACGGTCATCGGCGGCATCGAGCTGCGGCTGCTGACGGCGCACGACGTGCGCCGGGCCCTGGTCCATGTGGCGGCAGGCAATTCCAGCCGGACAGTGACGCTCGCGCACAACGCGCTGACCCGGGCCCTCCGCCACGCGGAGGCTAACCGGCATGTCACGCACAACGTGGCCGCGCTGGTCGACACCCCGAAGGGTCAGCCCGGCAGGCCGAGCAAGGCGCTGACCGCTGAGCAGGCCGCCGCCGTCCTCAAAGCCGCCGAGGATTTCAGGCTCGGTGCCTACGTGGTCTTGTGCCTGATGACCGGTATCCGGACCGAGGAAGCCCGGGCGCTGCGCTGGGATCACGTGGACCTGGGCGCCGGGAGCATCGCGGTGTGGCGGTCCGTCCGTCTCGGCGGTGATACCAAGACTTCCAAGTCCCGCCGGACCCTCGGGCTGCCTCAGGCGGTCGTGGAAGCGCTGCGGGAGCATCGCGTGCGGCAAGACGAGGAGAAGGTGGCCGCCGGGGAACTCTGGACAGAGCACAACCTGGTCTTCGCGACTGCGGTCGGCACCGAGCTGGATGCGGCCAACGTGCGGCGGTCCTTCAAGTCCATCTGCAAGGCCGCCGCCATCGAGGACGACTGGACTCCCCGCGAGCTGCGGACCAGCTTCGTCAGCCTGCTGTCGGCCTCGGGTGTGCCGGTAGAGGAGATCGCCCGGCTGGCCGGCCACTCAAGCTCGCGGACAACGGAAGTCATCTACCGGAAGGAACTCCGCCCGGTCCTGGTCAAGGGCGCCGAGGTCATGGATCAGATCTTCGGGTGATTGGCATCTGCGCCGGAGGCTAGGCCACGCAGGTGCCCGTAGATATAGGACGTGGACGGTGACTCATGCCCTTGGCGGGCTGACGACATATGTGCCCTTGCCGGGCAGCGTCACCACGAGGCCGCGGTCGCGCAGTTCCAGCACCGCGCGTCGGGCGGTACCGATCGCTACGACGTACTCGGCGGCCAGGTCTCGCTCGGCTGGCAGCCTAGCCTCCGCAGGTAGGTCTCCCGCTGCGATCCGTGCCGCGATGTGGTCGGCCACGCGCATGTAGACGTAAGCAGGGCCGCCCGCGTCCGGGTCCCACTGTGGTATAGCTGCCACACAATGCAACATAGAGCGCTCCTGACCTGCAAGGATACACAGGACGCGGCATAGAGCTGTATGGAGCGGCATGTAGCGGTGTATAGTTGAGATTCCCCGGCAGGGCCGTCAGTGCCGAAAAGCACTCGTTCCCCGGTCCTGCCGGGGGTCGTGAAGGTAGCCGAACTGTAAGTGCGGCACGGCTCGCTGTCGTGAAGCGGGGAGCGGTCGCACGCCCCCTTACCTGCCGGACGCTGGAACTGACGAAGGGAGAACCTCATTCAGGCCGCGCCGAGAAACGATCTAGACGCTGACTACACCCCGCGCTATATCTGGCTTGCGAAGCTGCTGCGGGGATGGATCGAAGACGGCACCTACCCGCGCGGCTCGCTGCTGCCCTCGTCGGCGCGGCTGGCAACAGTACACAGCGTGTCAAGGGCGACGGCCCTTCGCGCGCTCGAAGCACTAGCCAAGAGCGG
The DNA here is from genome assembly GCA_963758795.1 of uncultured Actinomycetes bacterium. Lineage (GTDB taxonomy): Bacteria > Actinomycetota > Actinomycetes > Streptosporangiales > Streptosporangiaceae > Palsa-504. The sequence continues at coordinate 6,647 of CAVWXG010000009.1, read as the reverse complement.
GCACGCACGTCACGTCGAATCCAAGCCCCATCAGGTCATCTGACTTCCGAGCGCGGGTTCGCGTCGCTCCCGTGTTATGCCCGTCGCAGGATCTCCAGCACGGATGCGAAGCTTTCGACCAGTGAGGCAAGCAATGCCTTTCCTTTCTCTGCGGAAGCCTGAGAGGGGCGACCTATCACTCCGCTTTGCGTATATTCTCCCATCCCGGTGGTCAGGAGATGGCGTCGGTCATCTGCTACCCAGTCCGCCGCCTGGTAGCCCTCCCGGACTAGTTCCGGATGTACGTGAAGAAGAATGGAAGTCTCAAGCTCGCCAGCGTGCATATCCTCGTGGTTCGACGTAACAAGCTTCGCCAATTGCCGGGCATCTGGCTTGGGGCAGGCGGGCGCAGAGGATGCAGGTGCCAGGGACGGGTTGAGGCGCCCGAATCCGCAGTGGGATAACGCATCTTGACCTTGCCCCGTTCCCCGGACACGTCGCGCGTGGTGTCAGCCGCCGCCAGCCGCGCCGGGCGGCGGATAGCACCCGGCGGGTGATAGCTTCCTCGGGGCTGCAGGTCCAGCCGAGCGCAGCACGACCGAGTTTCCGCCGAGGCTGGTGAACAGGGCCGCCGCTCGTTCGGCAGCGGCCGCGGGTGCGGTCTCGGCCGCCCGAGCGTCGGTGAGCCGGGGTGCAGGGACAGCCCACGGTGGGCGTCGTAGCGGAAGGCGGTGGACAAGACGACGACCCAGGCGGCGCCATGATGCCGCGCGGTGGTGACCGCCTGCTCGAAGCCCGCGGCCAGCGCTGGATCCCGGTACCGGTGGGTCCGGCGGACGGCGAGCCCGGGGAGCCGCGGCAGGGTCACGAACACGACGGTGGCGCCGGCGAGCCCGTTCGCTGATGTCACGGCAGGAGAGGAGAGGCGGGCCGGGTGATCTTGCGCGACGGGTTCAATGCGCGGGGCCTGAACACCGCCGCCACCTTGTGGTGCCCTGCCGGTCGGCGGGAACGCGGCCACGCTCCTGGAAGCACCAGTCGCGCGCCTGTCACTGGACCCCGGGATCCACGACGTGCACTGGCACAGCGCCGATGAGCCGGACCTAACACCGGCGATAGCCGTGTCACACGACTAGTCCGGGTCACCGGACGAGGAATGATGATCCCGGACATACGCAATGACCGGCCAAGTACGGGGCCGGCCGAGCGGCCGATCACATTCCCCGACGGCCGCTCACGAGCCACCAGAATCGTCAGCGCCGGCTCTGCCGTGTAGACCCGGCGGCGCACGCCGGACCATTACGCACAGCAGACGCACCCGATCAGCCAGCTCATTAGTAGCTTCCCCTGCGGGGTGCGGCATGGGCCGTCCGCTGCGGGGCGGCCCATGCCGGTGATGCCGAGACGGCGGTGCTAGGCGGTGACGGCCTGCTTGATGTCGCTGCTGGTGACCTGGATGCTGCGGGGCTTGGCGGCCTCGTGGACCGGGATGGTCAGGGTCAGCACGCCGGCGGCGTAGTCGGCGGCGATGTGGTCGGCGTCCAGGGTCTCGCCGAGGAAGACCTGGCGAGTGAAGCTTCCGTAGGGCCGTTCGGCGACGATCATCTGGGCGCCGTCGGCCTGGATCGGGGCGCGTTCGGCACGGACGGTCAGGACGTTCTGCTCGACGGTCAGGTCGATGGAGCCGGGGTTGACGCCGGCCAGGTCCAGGCAGATGTAGAAGCTGTCGCCCTGCCGGTAGGCGTCCATGGGCATCGCGGCCGGCCGGGCGGCGGTGCCGAGTACCTGCTGGGTGAGCCGGTCCAGCTCGCGGAACGGGTCGGTGCGCATGAGCATGATCGGGTGCCTCCTTAGCTGTCTGAGATGGTCATGTCACGCTCACGGATCTATATAGCACGCCTCAGGTTTACCTGACAAGACTCGACTGAGATTTTCTCCTGGGTCATACTGGAGGCAAGATGTCGCTGGTGTGTCGGCGAAGGGTAGGTGACGGTCATGGCCACGGCGGATCATGGCGGGCCGGGCCCGGATCTATACCAGCTGCTCGGGGTGCCCCGGGAGGCCTGCCGGGAGGAGATCGCGCAGGCCTGGCGGCGCCGGGCCCGGGACGAGCACCCCGACGCCCGGCCCGCCGACGCTGACGCGCCGGGCCGGTTCCGCGCCCTGGCCGAGGCCTGGCAGGTGCTCGGCGACCCGGGCCGCCGCGCCGCCTATGACCGTGCCCTCGCCCGCGAGCAGCCCGCAGCCGGGGCCACGGTGCGGCGGGCTGTCGACCCGGGCCGGGTGACCCCGCTGGTGCGGGTGCCGGGGCCGCCGCTGCGGGCGGGCCCGGTCCGGGTGGAAGGCCCCCGTCCGGCATCGCAGGCGGTCGGCTGGGATGAGGAGGATATCAGGCTGGCCGTGCTGACGCTGCGGTACCTGGCCCGGGAACGGGGCGGCCAGTGCTGAACTCGGGATGGGCGGACCTGGACCGGGGCCTGTTCAGCATCTCGGTGGCCGCCGAGCTGGCCGGCCTGCACCCGCAGACACTGCGGATCTACGAGCGGGAAGGGCTGGTAGACCCGGCGCGCAGCGCGGGCGGCACCCGCCGGTACTCGCGCCGGGACATCGACCGGCTCCAGGAGATCTGCGCGCTGACCGCCGACGGGCTGAACCTGGCCGGCATACGGCGGGTCCTGCAGCTGCAGGAGGAGACCCGCCAGCTGCAGGCTGAGCTGAACCGGCTCAGGGAACTCGCCGGCGAGCAGCCTTCCGTGCGGCAGGCCCGGCCACCGCGCCCGCGCACCGACAGCGGCGGGTAGCCTAGGTCGCCCTGGTGCCGCCCGGACCGCCCCGGGTCAGTTGTCCTGCCCGTTACGCTCACCGAGCTGTTCGTGCAGTCGGGCGGTCAGGGCTCGCTCGGCGGCCAGGTCATCTTCAAGCTCCAGGATCCGCTGCGCGGCGGCCAGGGTGTGGCCCTGGTCGAATAGCTCCCTGATCCTGGCGGCGAGGGCCAGCTGGCGCCGGGTGTAGCGACGGCGCCCTCCCGCGGTCCGTAATCCGGATCGTCCAGGGCATCGAGGCGTCCGGTCATCGCCGGGGTACCTCCGATCCGGGATGAACTTACAAGAGGACTTGACATTTTTCTGCAGCCAGTGCTATATGAAAAGTGTATCGGTCATTGACCTGGTGACGCTATCGCAGGTTCCCGGGAGTGTGATCTGCATGGCCCTTGCTACCCGCGAGGCAGATGCGGCGTTCGCCGACCTGATCTGCGCCGACCCGCAGTGGCTGGACGCGGAGTTCGACGCGCTGATCTCGGCCTCCTTCAGCGAGCCGCCCGTGCCGCCGCCCGCTCCGCCCCGGGTCCCGCCGCGCCCCGGCACCCCGCCGCCGCCCTCCCGGCGGCCCGCACCCGGCCTGGCTGCAGTCGCTTCCCCGGCCGCCGCCGGGCCAGGACATGGCCGGCAGCGTTCGCCCCCGGTGCATCCCTTAGCCGCCCGCCGGGCCGCTGCCCGCCAGGTGCCTAATAGCGGCGGCCCGCATGACAGCAGCCAGCATCAGGCAGACCGGAAGGAGCCCAGGACAAGACACCATCGAGCTGAACCTCTGACAGATGGCGGGGCTCCCCTCAGGGGAGCCCCGCCGCGGCGGTTTCTCCCGGACCTTCCGCTTCACCGGCTTTGAGCCGCGGTCACCCGCAAAAAGGCCGATGACGGCCCCGGCAGCGCCACCCCGACGTTATCCGCAGCTTCTCGTCTGACCAGCACAACTACGCTCGTTTGCATCTGGTGACACGCTGTTACCAGCACCCGCGATGAGCCATACGGGGATCTCGTTCGGATCGAGGGGTGCCACCTGCCCGTTACCAGGTGCCGGTGGGAGGGAGGGGGAGGGCGGCGAGGCGGGCGGCTTCGGGGGCGGGGACGCCGAGCAGGCGCAGGATAGCCTCGGCGAGCTGGTCAACGGTGGTCTCTGTGACGCGTTCGGGGTGCCGCTGGCATATCCGCAGTAGCCCGAGCAGGCCGCCGGCCGCGGCGCTGAGCGCGATGTCGGCGTCGGGCACGGTGAACCGGCCCGCGGCCTGGCCGGCCTGGATGTCGCGCAGGGCGCGCGGGGCCAGGCCGGTGGGGATGTCGAGGGCGTCCAGGCCGGCGCCGGTGAGGAATCCGGCGATGTCGGGGTGGGTCCAGCCGAGCCGCCCGGAGATCCGCATGCCGACGGCGAACAGCTCGGCCGGGTCGGTGAGGCCGGCGCTGCCGCGGTCGATCATCTGCCCCCAGCGTTCCAGCACATCCTCCGACGCGGTCTGGAACAGCTGTTCCTTGCTGTCGAAGTGGTTGTAGAACGATCCGAAGCCGATGTCGGCTTCCTCGGTGATCTCGGCGATGCTGGCCCGGTCCCCGCGGCCCTCGGCGATCAGCCGCACCGCGGCGTCGATGAGGGCCTGCCGGGTCCGGGCCTTTCGCCGGTCCAGCCGCGACACCTTGGGCGGGCCGGCTGCTGGTGCCGCTTCTGCCATCACTGCTCCTCCTGCCGTTCCACCTAGCACATTAGCGGCCATGGAGCACGGCGGCGGCGCGCAGCCGCCGCCGTGCATTTCCTCATCGCCGCAGGCCGGCGCACGCCGCGGACTTTTCCGGCAGCACGGAGTGCCGGGTCTCGCGGGTCTGGCGCAGCTCGATGCCCTGCGCGAGCGCCGAGGTCCCGTAGATCAGGTTGTACAGGCCGAACAGCAGGGCGAGGGTGATCGCGCCGATGCCGGGGTGGGCGAACAGCGCCATGCCGAATGCGAGCGAGGCCAGCCCGCCGAGGATGAACAGCGCCCGGGTCCCGGCCGACTGGCCGGCCCGGAACGCGACGCCGATCTCCACTAGCCCGGCGACGGCCGCCCAGCTGGCCACGATCAGGACCAGGACCAGCGCGGTGGGGCCCGGCCAGGTCAGGGCGATCACCCCGGCGGCCAGGTCGGCCAGCCCGATCAGCAGATGCCCGGCGACCGGGCCGGCCTGGGCACTGCCGAACGCGCGCATGGCCTCCAGGCCGCCGGCGATGAACGCGTAGACCGCGAACAGGATGACCAGCGCGAGGACCGTGACCCCAGGCCAGGCCAGCGCCATGATCCCGACGGCGAGGGCGAGGATGCCGCGGACGATCAGGGACGTGCTGAGTGACTTGAGCATGACAGTTCCTTTCTCTTCGCTGACCTGGGTGCCCGCGGTCCCGTTGGCCGCAGCCAGGGCTAGCTCTTGACAGCATCATAATCATGACTGATGATTTATGACAAGATTGATAAAAGGATCAGTCTTGCGAGTGAGGAGCCCACCATGACGACACATCTGGACCCCGCCCAGACCGGCGGGTCCCCGCGGCCCGAGGGACCCGGGGAAGACCCACACCGCTGGCTGCACAGCCAGACCGGGCCACGGCCCGGGGAGCATCCCGGCCGGTCGGGCAATCCGCTGGTCAAAGTGACCGGGCTGGCCTGGCTGGAGTTCGAGAAGCCGGACCTGGACCGCGCCGGGCGGTTCGGCACGGACTTCGGCTTCACCGTGGCCGACCGCACGCCGGACACGCTGCTGCTGCGCGGCCGGCAGGCCGCCGCCGCCTGCCTGGTGATCCACCGCGGCCCGCGCGCCCGGTTCGCCGGGGTCACGTTCCAGGCCGCGGCCAGGGAGGATCTGGACCGGCTGGCCCGCGGCGCCGACGGCACGGTCACCGCGCACCGGGGCGGTCACGCCGTCCTGCTGCGTGACCCGAGCGGGTTCCCGGTGCGCGTGGTGCACGGTGTCCCGGACCTGCCCGCGCTGCCCGGACGCGCCCCGCTGCCGCTGAACTTCGGCTCGGGCCCGGCTCGCGTCAACGCTGCCCAGCGGCCGGCCCGGCGGGCGGCGGAGATCCAGCGGCTGGGACACGTGGTGCTGGGCACCACCCGGTTCGGCGCGGCCCTGGACTGGTACCTGGACACCCTCGGGCTGATCGTGTCCGACTTCCTGTACCTGGACGGGCAGCGCGGCCGCGGCCCGGCGATGGCGTTCATCCGCTGCGACCTGGGCAGCGTCCCGGCCGACCACCACACCCTGGCCATGATCTTGCAGCCGCGCACCGGGTACGTGCACTCGGCCTATCAGCTCACCGACCTGGACGAGGTCGCCGCCAGCGGAGCTTACCTGCGCGAGCGCGGCTACCGGCACGCGTGGGGCCTGGGCCGGCACATCCAGGGCAGCCAGATCTTCGACTACTGGCGCGACCCGGACCGGTTGATGTTCGAGCACTACACCGACGGCGACATGTTCGACGCCGCGATGGAACCCGGCTGGGCCCCGCTGTCGGCCAGCGGCCTGGCCCAGTGGGGCCCGAAGGCGACGGCGGAGTTCACCGGCACCAACGATCCGCGCGTCGCCGTCGCGGCGATCAACGCCCTGCGGGACAAGGGCAACGAGATCGACCTGCGCGCACTGCGCGGCCTGATCAAGGCGATGAGCTCATGAGCGCGCGCCTGGCCCGCACCGCGGACGGCTGGTGGGCCGTGACGCCGGCCGGGCTGGTCCGGCTCGGCCTGCCCGCTACCACCACGGCCGGGCTGCTGGCCGACCGGGCGGCGCTGGCGGCCGCCATCGAGGCCGCGCATGCCGCCGGCGCTCAGGACGCGGTTTCGGCGGGATCGCTGGACCTGCTCAGCCCGGTGA
>CAVWXG010000008.1:0-60792 GCA_963758795.1 uncultured Actinomycetes bacterium | reverse complement strand
GCTCCCACTAGACTGAGCCTCAACTCTGCCTTGGCTGCCAGCGTAAGCGGGAGGATACGGTCGACCAGGTAGGCATGAGCGATACGATCCAGTCCCGCGCCGACCAAGGGAGCGGCTGTGCGCAACGTCGCGTCCAGCCCTACTGCCTGGGTCGAACCGCCATGCAGCACAATATTGCGCTGCCTGTAAAGCCGACGCAGGGTCCCCTCGACGACCATACGGGCGCCCTGGAGTGAGCGCCGGGGCGAAGCGACGAGTGTGGCCATCCTGGACACCGCAGCGGCGTCCGACGCTTGTCGAGTCACGAGCGACCGGCCAGCCTGGATGGCGGCAGCGACCGCGATTGCTCTTTCCCGATTTGTCGTAGCATTTGCCAACTCCTGCGTGAGCAGGTCGGGGATTCCTGGCTGATGCTCGTAGGAAAGGGCTGTCAGTTCCGCGCGAGGCCATGAGCAAGTGACCATCGCCGCCATCCGGATGGCCGCGATGGCGCGGCCATCCTTGCGGTCCGCTTGATCACCTGGGTTATACAGCACGGACTCCAGAGCAGCCCAGCCACCCGCGACTGCCGGGCCACGGGATCCTCTGTTCAATGGGGCGGCAAGCTCAAGGGCATTATCAAGCAGATCCTGCTCAAGGATCCGGTATAGGGTCCGCTCCTTCTCGAGCGATAGCACGTCCACTCCGCGTGCAGGGGGTTCAAGTGCTAGTGACTCGTCGAGGCCCTTAACTCGCAACCAGCCGCTGGGCTTTAGCCCGGAGCGGTTGCGTCGCGTATAGCTGCTGCGGGCAAGCAGTCGGTCCAAGAGCTCACCGGCCCTCCGTCCCGCCGCATACGGGTCCATCGCCTGTATTGAATAGAGGAACGCGCCGTTCTGCCTGGCGGAATGAGCCGGTGCGTTCATGGCCAGCCACGCCCGGACTTGGGACCCGTTGCGCCACTCCGGTAGGCCCTCTGCCAGTAGCTGTTGCTGTGGTACGGCGAGGAACGGCACCAATACATCGAACTGTCGAGACGATGCGCTGGCCAGCTGAGCAGCCTCATCGAGCAGATCGCCAGTCGTCGCACCCGCCGCCATCAGCTGGCGCACGGTTTGGTGCAAAAATCCCATACTGTAGCCCCGGTCGAGCAGATGCGCGGCGACCGCCCTGGAGAGTCGTTCTGGAGACGCTCCAGTCGGTGCGTCCGCGGCCACAACCCATCGGGATATGTACGACTCGTCGATGAGGTTAATCAGCTCATGGAGCCGACGCCGGTGCCGATCTGTGCTCCGACAGGTCTGCGCGTAGTGCGCCTTGCAGTTGCCTCCGCACCTCTGGTTCACCGACTCCGCTGTCATCCCCAGCTTGGCGCTCAAGGTCCCGGCAGAGCCAATGGAGGGCTGCCGGACTCAGTACTTGCGCGTCGATCCACTGCCCGGCCTCGCAGACTTCTCTCAACGCCAATACGGTTCCCACGTTCCACAGTCGCCGCTGTTAATGGCGTGGTGTTGGCTGTAAAGTCCAGTAGCCGGGCAGCGAAATGCCCGCCAAAGCCGTGACCGGTCGCCGGGGCAGCACTCACTGAACCGGGATTGTTCATTACTCCTACCTTGTTGTAGAGTGAACTAGGCGCAACCCGCGCCCAAACGCTTAAGATGGGGAGCCGTCCACTGGGCCGCTCCCCCTCTTTCTGTCCTGCGCCTAGCTGTGATGTGAAATCGGCGGGCTGACACTTCAAGTCTCTTGACGCGGCTGGCTAGCGAAGCGATCGCCTCCTGCGCCACGGCCAACGCCGCTTCCACTTGCGCCAGCCTGGCATCTAACGGCGCCCCGGGGGCAACCGTAGATTGGGCATCGCCATCAGTCGACTGATAAGCTATCCAACCGCGACGGCCTTCGTCATCCAGACCCGCACGCCGACGCAGAAAGCCTACTCGCGTGAGCACGCGCTCCGCTTCCATCGTGGTCAAGCTGGTGCCGTCCCACCCGGTGAGCACCGCAAGAACCTACTTGGGCGGATATACGGTCCGCCGCTGTCTGAAGAAATCAGCAGGGTGAAGACCGCTCGGGTCGGCGGCTACTCGTGTGCCGCATATCGGCCCCGACGACGCACGCCGGTGATGACGACCGGCCCAGGCGACCGGCCCAGGGCGGCGCTGTGCGCGCGGGCCTGGGCGATTACCTTGGCCACGTCTTCCGGTGAGGTGGCCGCGATGGACTTGCGGGTGGTGGTGGGCGGTTTGGCTGACGCAGCGGGGTTCCGTTCGCTCCACTCCCACCGCTGCGCGGCCGCGGAACGCGCCGGACAGGATGCGACGACTCGTCCCACGGAAGGTGGCCTGAGAGGGCCCTTACCCTCTCTGACCTGGAGTGGTCTTCACGTTTGGGGCTGACCTGGTTCGATGGGCTGTGGCTGGGGGGCTGCCCACAGGTTAAGCGCTGCGTGCCCACGTTTGTCTTGGCTGGCTAGCGTTCCCAGCGGGGGTCGGCTTCGAAGGCGGCGGCGCCGAGGGCTTCGAGCCGGGTGAGCAGTTCGTGCAGGCGGCGGTCGTTGTCGATCCAGGGCTGGTAGTCGTGGTGCTGGTCGGGGCTGAGCCAGCGGCCGATCGTTTTCGCGGCGATTTTGCGGGTCCACTGCCGGTAGGGGCCGTGCAGGCGGGGCGGGTCGGCGTGGCAGCCGCAGTTGCGGCGGCCGCAGCGGGTGCGCCGCTGGGTGATCGAGCCGGGCAGCACCATGCCGGTGGCGGCGATGGCGGCGAGCTCGGCGGCGATCTTGCTGGCCTCGGCCTGGTGGGCTGGCGGCGACACGCACGGTCTCAGGGTGGCATAGATCCTTGGTCCCGGTCATGTCCTACTGTATATCTACAGTGTGACAGCTGGCCGTGCCGTGCCGCCCGGAGATGACGGCGCTGACCTGGCCGCCGGCTACATCGCGCGGTGGCGGCCGTCGTCGGTGTCGCCGCAGGCCGCGGCGTTCGCCCGGGACGTGATCGCCGGCAGCGTGGCGCCGGAGGGGCAGGAGCGGGCGAAGAACCTGCTGTGGGCGGCGGGCAAGCTCGCCGATTACGCGATCCGCGCTGGGCCTGGACCCGGCGCCGGAGGTGCTGCTGCACCCGTCGGTGATCGAGCGGTTCACCCGGTGCGCGCCGGGCCTGTCCGGCGTGGCGCGGCGGACGCTGCGCACGAACCTGCGGTTCATCGGCCGCCGGGTGGTGCCGCAGCTGTATCCGGCGGACATGCCGCTGCCCCGGGAGCGGGCCAAGGCCCCCTACAGCCCGGCGGAGATCGCCGGGTATCTCGCCCTGGCGGACGCCCAGCCCACCCCGCGCGGCGGATGCGCGCGCGCCGGGCTGGTCTGCCTGGGCGCCGGCGCCGGGCTGATCCGCGCCGACCTGCGCGACGTGCACGGCACCGACGTGACCTGCCGGTCCGGCGGGGTGATCGTCACCGTCCGCGGCGGCGCCCGGCCGCGGGCGGTGCCGGTGCTGGCCCGCTACCACGGCCGGCTGCTGGCCGCGGCGGCGTCCGCCGGGACCGGGCTGATCTGCGGCGGGACCGATCCCGGCCGCCGGAACATCACCACCCCGCTGATCCGGTCGCTGGCCGGCGGGGCCGGGCTGCCCCGGCTGGACACCTCCCGGCTGCGCGCCACCTGGCTGGCCGACGTCGCCGACCTGCTCGGGCTGGCCACGTTCATGCACGCCGCCGGGATCACCTGCTCCCAGCGGCTCGGCGACCTGCTCGCCGGCCTGGAACCCGCCGCCGAGGCCGACGCGGTCCGGCTGCTCGGCGCGGCCCGGCCGCCATGATCCCGCTGCCGGTCCTGGAGGAGATCACCGACCGCTCCGGCATCGCGCCGCGGATCGAGCTGCTGCTGCCCATCGGGGTCCGCGCCCGGCAGCTGCTGGTCCGCACCCTGCTGCTCGGCATGCTGATCGTGCTGGCCGACCACCGGCCCGCCCACCTGACCCGCGTCCACCAGGCACTGGCCACGCTGCCCGAGGACGACCAGCGGCGGCTCGGCGTGATCGCGGACTGGAAGCACGGCCCGCACCGGCTGACCTACCGGCAGACCGAGCGGACCTTCGGCCTCGTCGCCGGCGCGCTGGCCAAGGACATCCCCGACGGGCTGCCCTCCGCCCGGCTGCAGCGCCTCTGCGACGACCTGCTCGAGGCATCCATCCCGGAGCGAGTTCAAGGACGCCAGCACGTCGCTGGCCGTCGACTGGACCGACGTGGAAACCTTCTCCCGGCCCGCCGTCCCGCGGCACCAGCGACTGCGCCGACCCCGAAGCCTCCTGGGGCCACCGCTCCGGCGGCGGCCCCGGCCAGGACAGCGAGCTGTTCTTCGGCTACTACGCCTCCGCCGCCACCATGATGCGCGACGAGCACGGCCCGGCCGTCCCCGAGCTGGCCCGGCGGATGACCGTCTGCTCCTGCCGCCACGACCCGGCCCGCGCCCTGGTCCCGGTGCTCACCGCGATGCCCGCCGACGGCATCCCGCCTCGGCGACATCCTGTCCGACTCCGGCTACGCCCACCGCGACGCCGGCGCCTGGGCCCTCCCGCTGCGCGGCAGTCCGGCGCGCGAGCTGGTCCAGGACCTGCACCCCTCCGACCGCGGCCCCAACGGCACCCACCACGGCGCCATCATCGCCAACGGCAACCTCTACTGCCCGGCCACCCCCCGCACGCTGCTCGAACTCGGCCCCCTCGCCCGCGACGCCACCCCGGACCAGGCCGCCGCCCACGACCAGCAGACCGCCGAGACCGCCCGGTACAAACTCGGCCGCATCACCACCGACGACGCCGACGGCTACCACCGGGTCATGTGCCCCGCCGTCATGGGCAAGATCCGCTGCCCGCTCCGCCCCGCCTCGATGACCCTGGACCGCGGCCGGCCCGAGATCCTCACCCCGCCCGAGCACCCGCCGGCCTGCTGCACCCAGCAGACCATCACCGTGCCGCCCGGACCTGCGCCAAAACCGCGCAAAAACACGACTACCCATCGGCCGCGCACCGCAAGTCCTACGCCCGCCGCACCGGCGCCGAGCGGACCTTCTCCACCGCCAAGGACCCCGCCACCAACAACATCGCCCGCGGCTGGACCCGGCTCATGGGCCTGACCCCGATCACGCTCTGGCTCACCTGCCTGCTCGCCGTCCGCAACCAGCGCATCCTGACCGCCTGGGACGCCCGCCAGGCCGACGACGCCCGCCGCGCCGCGGCCGGCCTGCCCCCGAAAACCCGGCGCCGCCGCCGCAAGACCCTCGCCAGCCTCGCCGCCGCAGCACCGCCATAACCCCTGGCGCCACCCAACCCGCGGCCGTCACCGGCACGCCCCAGATCACCCAGACCACGGCACGGAGAACACAACCTGCTGCCCGGAACAGCCACGGCGGCCAGGCAACCAGCCCTGAACCCGGCTCCAGCCGGGAACACGCCCGGCGCGCACGAAAATGTCAGACCCAAACGTGAAGATAAGCGCAGGTCAAACGTGAAGACCTTCTGGGAGCCGGTGAGCGGATTCGAACCGCTGACCTGCCGTTTACAAGACGGCTGCTCTGCCAACTGAGCTACACCGGCGGGAGACTCGCTGCATCGTAGCTCACCCCGGCCATGAACTGCACATCTCTTTTAGCCGATCCCGCCACCGGGTTACGGCTTGCGGGCGACCAGCGCGCAGTTATACGACTCCCGGGTATTCGGCGGCACCGTGAGGCAGGGCTCCGGCCGCCACTGCGGCGTCCAGACCAGGCCAGGTTCGATGATGTCCAGGCCGACGGCGAGCTTCGCGATTTCCGTACGGGTACGCACGTGCGCTTGCTCCGTCGCCCGGTCGAAAACCTTCGCGGCGTCGGTCACCTCGGCGATCGCGTCCGGCGTGGCGTGTGATATCGCGACATGGCTGCCCGAGGGGAACGGGCCGTGCAGCCGCGCGATGAGGCCGACCGGATCGGCCTCCTCGCCGATGAAGTGCAGGACGGACAGGAGCAGGAAGGCCACCGGCTCGCCGAAGTCGATGAGGGATCTCAGTTCCGGATCGGCGAGGATGGCCTCCGGCGCGTGCAGGTCCTGGTCGATGGCGGCCGTGGCGGGGACGGCGTGCAGCATGTCCCGTGCGTGCGCGAGCACCACCGGGTCGTGGTCGACGTAGACGACCCGGGTATCCGGGCAGGCCTCCCACGCGAACTCGTGGGTGTTGCCGACCGTCGGCAATCCCGCACCGATATCGATGATCTGCCGGATGCCCGCCTCGCCGACCAGGTACCTGACCGCCCGTCGCAGGAACCCGCGGTTCCACTGAACCGCCTGCGGCGCGTTCGGCAGCCAGCCGACGATAACCTCGGCGGCACTCCTGTCGGCCGGGTAGTTATCCTTGCCGCCGAGCAGGAAGTCATAGATCCGGGCCGAACTCGGGATGTCGGGGCGAAAGGCAGTTCTCCACTCATCGCTGCCGTGCACTGGGTTGCACCTCGTTCTGCCGGGACAGGATCCCGCTCCCCCCGAACCATCGAATCATAACCAACAGCGGATCCGCTGACCACAGTTCAAGAAGGGAACCTTATCCCCGCACGTCCTAGGAGGGCCCGGCCATCGCGGGAAGATGCCGGCCGGCATCGACGGCTTTCGCCGGCGGCATCGACGGCTTTCGCAGGCCGGCATCGACGGCTTTCGCCGGCCGGCGAAAGCCGTCCAGCGCCGTCGTGCCGGGACAGCCGGGGCGTCAGCCGAGCCGGGATCGGACCGCGGCCACCTCGTACAGCGCGATGCCCGCGGCCACTCCCGCGTTCAGCGACTCGGTGCGGGCCGCGATCGGGATCCGGACCAGCACGTCGCAGCTCTGGGCGACGATCCGGGACAGGCCGCGGCCCTCCGACCCGATCACCACCGCCAGCGGGGCGGTGGCCAGCTCCAGGTCCCGGATCCCAGTGTCCCCGGCGGCGTCCAGGCCGGCCAGGAAGACCCCCGCCTCGCGGTAGGCCTGCAGAGCGCGCGCCAGGTTGACCGCGCGCGCCACCGGCACTCGGGCCAGCGCGCCGGCCGACGCCTTCCACGCTCCCGCCGTGACGCCGGCGCCGCGGCGGCCGGGAACGACCACCCCGTGCGCGCCGAACGCCGCCGCCGAACGCACGACGGCACCCAGGTTGCGCGGGTCGGTGACGCCGTCCAGGGCCGCGATCAACGGCAGTTGCCCGGCATCCGCGGCCCGGGCCAGCAGGTCGTCGGGATGCGCGTAGTCATAGGGGCGGACCCGGAGGGCCAGGCCCTGGTGCAGCGCGCCGCCGGTGTGCCGGTCCAGTTCGGCCGCGCCCGCCTCCAGGACGGCTATCCCGCGGTCGGCGGCCAGCTTGATGGCCTCGCTTATCCGGTCGTCGTGCTGCACCCGCGTCCCGACGTACAGGACCGCCGCCGGGACCCCGGCCCGGAGCGACTCGACGACCGAATTGCGCCCGGCGACGAACTCCGCTGAGTCCCCGGCCCCCCGCAGCGCCCGCCCCGAAGAACCCGAAGACCCCGTAGAACCCGAAGACCCGGACGATCCCGCGGGCGAGGAACCTGATGACCGGAAGGACGCCGAGGACATGTAGGGCCCGGCCGGCGAGAACGAGGAGCCGCGGTCATCACCTTGACGGCGGTCCCGGGACTCATCGCCAGCAGCCGAGGCGCGCCGCTGGGCGGGATGCCCGGGCCGCATCGCCGCGGGCGGAGTCGGCCCCTTGCCCTCGAGCTTGCGCTTGCCATACCCACCGGTACCCGGACGCGGCTTGCCTGACTTGGTCAGACCAGCGCCCGCGCGGCCCGAACCCGCGCCGCCGGCCCGGCCAGCTCCGGCTCCGGCTCCGGTACGGCCGGCGCTACCGGCTCCGGTACGGTCGGCGCTACCGCCGGCCCCGGTTCCCCCGCGCCCGGTTCCGGCGCGAGTACTCCCGGCCCGGCCGGCTCCGCTACGGCGCGGCCGGGCGCCACCTGCTCCGCTCAACGCTTCAGCTCCCATCGTGGGCCCTCAGGAGTGTCCTCGACGACGACGCCGATCTCCTCAAGGCCATCCCTTATCGCGTCCGCGGTCGCGTAGTCCCGGCGAGCCCGTGCCGCATCCCGCTGCTGCAGGGTCAGTTTGACCAGCGCCCCGAGCACGGTCCGCAGCCGGTCCCCGGAGCCGCCCTCGGCTCCGGCCCACGGCGAGGCGAGCGGATCGAGGCCGAGCACGTCCAGCATCGCCCTGAGCCTGATCAAGATGGCATGGGCGCCGACCTTGTCCGAGGCGGCCAGTGCCTGGTTGCCGTCCCGGACGCACGCATGCACCGCCGCCAGGGCCATCGGCACGCTCAGGTCGTCGTCCATGGCCGAACGGAAGGATACCGGCAGCCCGGTCTGCTCACCGTCCGGGCGGCCGGCGGCTCCCCCAGATCGTAGTCGATCCCGAGGCGGCCGAACGCCTCGCTGGCCCGCACCACGAAACGCTCGATCCGCTGGTACGCGGCAACCGCCTCCTCCAGCGCGTCCTCGGAGAACTCAAGAAACGACCGGTAGTGCGCCTGGGCCAGGTAGTAGCGCAGCTCAGCGGGCCGGACCCGGGTCAGCACGTCGGTCACGAGCAGCGAGTTGCCGCCGGACTTGCTCATCTTCTCCCCGCCCAGCTCGAGCAGGCCGTTGTGCAGCCAGTAACGTGCGAACCCGTCGCCGGCCGCGACCGACTGCGCGATCTCGTTTTCGTGGTGCGGGAAAATCAGGTCCATCCCGCCGCAGTGGATGTCGAAGGACGGGCCGAGGTACTTGGTCGACATCGCCGAGCATTCCAGGTGCCAGCCGGGCCGTCCGCGGCCCCAGGGAGTCTCCCAGTAGGGCTCGCCTGGTTTGACGGCCTTCCACAGCGCGAAGTCACGCGAGTCGCGCTTGGCGTCGTCGGCGGAGTCCTCGGCGGGCCGCATCTGATCAAGCCGCTGACCGGAAAGCGCGCCGTACGCGGCGAAGGAGCGCACGTCGAAATACACGTCGCCGGCGCCCGGATAGGCGTTTCCGCGCTCGATCAGCCGGCGGATCAGCGCGACCATCTCCGGGATGTGCCCGGTGGCCCGCGGCTCGATATCCGGCGGCAGGCACCCGACCGCGTCGTAGGCCCAGGTGAACGCGCGCTGATTGCGCTCGGCGACGATCCACGGCGGGACTCCCTCCCGCTCCGCGGTGCGCAGGATCTTGTCCTCCACGTCGGTGACGTTCCGGCAGTAGGTCACCTGGTATCCGCTGGCCCGCAGCCAGCGGATCAAGATGTCGAAACACACCGCCGACCTCAGGTGGCCGATGTGCGGCGGCGCCTGCACCGTCGCGCCGCACAGGTACACCGACGCCCGGCCCGGCGCGATCGGCGTGAACTCGCGCACCGCCCGCGCCGCGGTGTCATGAAGGTGCAATCTCACTGCACAAGAATACGGGATTACGGACAGTACTGGGCGGGCCCAGCCAGATATGGCGCGAGCGTCATCCGGCCGGCATCAGCAGCGCGGTGGCGATCGCGGCGATGCCCTCGCCGCGGCCGGTCAGGCCGAGCCCGTCGGTCGTAGTGGCCGCCACGGTGACCGTGGCGCCGGACAGCGCCTCGGCCATCACCTTCTCGGCCTCGGCCCGGCGCGGCGCCACCCGCGGCCGGTTGCCGATGACCTGGACCGCCACATTGCCGACGACGAATCCCGCCTGCGTGATCAGCCGGAACGTCTCGCGCAGCAAGGAGATTCCGGACGCACCTGCCCACTCGGGCCGGGACGTACCGAAGTTCTCACCGAGATCACCGAGTCCGGCCGCGGATAGCAAAGCCGTGCAGGCGGCATGAGCCGCCACGTCGCCGTCAGAATGACCGTCCAGACCAGCTTCTCCCGGCCACAGCAGCCCCGCGAGGTGCAGCTCACGCCCGCTGGTCAGCGGATGTACGTCAACCCCGACTCCGACCCGGGGAACAAGTGATCCGGTCAGGTCGCCAGGACCTCGTCGAGCAGCGCCTCGGCCTTGTCCTCGTTGGTCTTCTCGGCCAGCGCCAGCTCGCTCACCAGGATCTGCCGCGCCTTGGCGAGCATGCGCTTCTCGCCCGCGGACAGGCCGCGCTCCTTGTCCCGCCGCCACAGGTCCCTGACCACTTCGGCGACCTTGTTGACGTCACCGGAGGCCAGCTTTTCCAGGTTGGCCTTGTAGCGCCTGGACCAGTTGGTCGGCTCCTCGGTGTGCGGCGCCCGGAGCACCTCGAAAACCCGCTCAAGCCCTTCGGCGCCTACGACATCACGAACGCCTACCAACTCGGCATTGTCCGCGGGAACGCGTACGGTCAGGTCACCTTTATCGACCTTGAGGACGAGATAGGTCTTATCCTCGCCCTTGATGGTGCGAGTCTCGACCGCTTCGATGCGAGCAGCCCCGTGATGGGGATAGACGACGGTATCGCCGACCTTGAAAGACATGTGGCAAGTACCCCTTCCGCTGAAGGCCATCTTACCACGCCGAGTGGTATCGATAAAATGCCCATCACGGTAAATATGCAGGTCAGTACGGTAGTTACCGGCCAGTACCCATACCGCTCGGCTGACCGTGCCACGGCCAGCACCGCCCCTCGCGGGGTTACGACGTGCTTCCAGTCTACCTGAGGGACCGGGGAAGCCCGGCCACGTCGCCGATTGGCGCTCCGCGCCAGGCTCCGGGGGACGCAGCGCTAGACCAAGGGGGGACGAATCCGTAATGCCCCCGTAACCCCCGCGTTCGGGGGGACCCCATCCCCACCGACTCCCCCGGGGGCTCATACTGGATACATCAGGGCCCGAAGTCGCGCCGGAGGTGACGGTGAATCCTGGCGGCGGAGCTGGATGGGACGAGTCTCCGCTCGACATCCAGATCCCGGATGACGCGCGCGAGCTCGACCGTGACGTCCTCGCCTATCACCGCGAGCAGCGCGCCAAGCGCCGCCGCAATCGGCTCCGGCAGCTAGGGGGACCCCTGGCCGGGCACGGGGCGATCATGCCGTTGCTGGCGAGCATCCTCGCCGTCTGCCTGGTGGCGGGCGCGATGCTGTCGGTGGCCACGTTCAGCCCGGCGACGGCCCCTGGCGTGCGGACCCCCGCGCCGGTCCCGGCGGCCTCAAGCTCGCCGCCGCATCCGTCCCGGACCAGTTCGGTCCCGTCGAGTCCGGCCGCCAAGCCGAGCACCTCGGCGAGCCGGCCGGCCACGGCGCGGGCGTCGGGCGCCGGCCGGGCCAGCCGCTCCGCGAGCCCGTCCGCCTCCCGGTCCGAGCGAAACCCGTCCGGCGCACCCTGACGCTGACGGCCTCCGGCCGGATCGAATCCTGACGGCCTCCGGCCGGATCGAAAGACCCCGCGTCAACCCGTCACCGGGTGACCGCTACGATTTCTTCCGTCCCGACGGGAGTAAACCGAGGAGGCCGCTAAGGTGACGCGCTGGAACCGCCGCCTGCTTTTCGGCGCCATAGCCCTGCTGGTCCCGGCGCTGGCTGGCTGCGAGGCCGGCCTTAACGCGCCCACGCTGGAATTCCACCAGGCTTCCAACGGGGTCAGCGTCATCGAGAACGGCATCAACATCGACAACGCGTTCGTGCTCGGGCCCCAGCCGAACTCCACCCTGCCCGTGGGGGGGCGCGCCGGGATGTTCGTCGCCCTGCAGGCGGAGAACGGCGACCGGCTGGTGTCGGTCAGCGCGCCGGGCACCGCGAGCTCGGTGGAGATCACCGGCGCGCCGGTCGACCTGCCATCTCAGTCCCTGGTGGACCTGCAAGGCCCCACGCCGCAGATCGTGCTGTCCGGGCTGACCAGGCCGCTCACCGGCGGCGAGACGATCCAGCTGGACTTCGTCTTCGCCACCGCGGGCGTGATCACGCTCCAGGTGCCGGTCGAGCCGCAGGCATACACCTACGCGACCTACTCACCGCCGCCCATCCCCACGCCTAGCACCAAGGCGAAGGCGAAGGCGAAGGCGCACGCGTCGGCCACGCCCGGGGCGTCGGCGAGCGCGTCAGGCACCGCGACGGCCAGCCCGTCGGCCACGCCGTAGGCTGGCCCGGGGGCAGATACCAGGGTCCGTTCAGATAATTATTTCAGAACGGACCGTGGCTACTCAGGCCGCCGACTCGAATTTGTAGCCCAGCCCCCGGACCGTCACGATGTGCTGCGGATGGGCCGGGTCGGCTTCGATTTTCGCCCGCAGCCGCTTGATGTGCACGTCCAGGGTCTTGGTGTCGCCCACGTAATCGGCGCCCCAGACCCGGTCGATGAGCTGCATCCTGGTCAGCACCCGGTCCGCGTTGCGCAGCAGCACCTGGAGCAGCTCGAACTCCTTCAGCGGCAGCTGGACGTTCCCGCCGCGGACGGTGACCACGTGCCGGTCGACGTCCATCCGCACCGGGCCGGACTCCAGCGCCGCCTCGGCGACGTCCTCGGGCTCGCCCCGGCGGCGGAGCACCGCGCGCATCCGGGCGACGAGCTCGCGGGAGGAGAACGGCTTGGTCACGTAGTCGTCGGCGCCGAGCTCGAGCCCCACCACCTTGTCGATCTCGCTGTCCTTGGCGGTCAGCATGATCACCGGCACGTTCGACTTCTCCCGCAGCGACCGGCACACTTCGCTGCCCGGCAGGCCCGGCAGCATCAGGTCGAGCAGGATCAGGTCGGCGCCGGTCCGGTCGAACGTGTCAAGCGCATCGGGGCCGGTGGCGCAGACGGCGACCTCGAACCCCTCCTTGCGCAGCAGGTATGAGATGGCGTCACTGAACGAGTCTTCGTCCTCGACGACCAGCACGCGTGTCACTTTGGGTGCCTCCTGGGCGTTACCGGTGCTGTTCTGCGGTCTGGGGGATTAACGCGGCGCCAGTGCCGACCTGCTCGCTCCGCAGCGGGACGAACAGGGTGAAGGTGGAGCCGGCCCCCTCGACACTGCGCACCGTGACCCTGCCGTTGTGCGCGGCCATCACGTGCTTGACGATGGCCAGCCCGAGGCCGGTGCCGCCGGTCGCGCGCGAGCGCGCCGGATCGACCCGGTAGAAACGTTCGAAGATCCGCTCGAGATCGCGCTCGGGGATGCCGATGCCCTGATCAGCCACGCTTAGTTCGGCGTGGCCGTCGCTGGCCCGCTTGGTGGTGATGACCACCCGGGTTCGCTCCGGACTGTAAGCCACCGCGTTCTCCAGCAGGTTGCGCAGCGCGGTGACCAGCAGGTCCTCGTCCCCGAGGACGGACAGGCCGGGGCTGCCGAACGAGGTCAGCGCGATGCCGCGGGCGTTGGCCTTCATCCGGCAGCGGTCCACCGCCTCGGCGACAACCATGTCGAGCCGGACGGGGCGCGGATCGGGAACGGGTTCGACCGCCTGGATCCGGGACAGCGTGATCAGGTCCTGCACCAGGTTGGTCAGCCGCTGCGCCTCCTGGCGCATCTTGGCCGCGAACCGGCGCACCGCCTCGGCGTCGTCGGCGGCGTCCTCGATCGTCTCGGCCAGCAGGGCCAGGGCGCCCACCGGGGTCTTGAGCTCGTGGCTAGTGTTGGCCACGAAGTCGCGCTTGACCTCGTCCACCCGGCGGCTCTCGGTCTGGTCCTCGGCCAGCACGAGCACCAGCCCGCCGCCGCCGACCGCCCCGCTGAGCGGCGCCACCCGGACCGCGAAGCTCGTCGTCCGGCCGCCGAACCGCGGCACCGGGACCTCGAACTCGCCCTCCCGGATCTCGCCGTCCCTGCGCACCTGGCGGGCCAGCGCGGCCAGTTCGCTGACCATCAGGCGATCGCCCTTGACCAGTCCGAACGCCCGGGCCGCGGCGCTCGCCCGCAGCACCCGGTCGTTGCTGTCGACGACCACGGCGGAAGAAGAAAGCACGGACAGGACCGAGGCGATGCCCGGCGGCAGCCGGGTGGGCTGCTGAGCGGCCCGGAGCCGGGCGCCGCGAGCCCGCTTGACGGCGGGGGACCCGCTGGAGCGCACGGCGGCGCCGGAAGCCCGGGCCCGCGCCGCGGCGCTGGCTCCTGGCGCTCTGGTTCTTATCGCCACGCGATCTCCGTCATACGCGCAGGCCAAGGCGGTGAAGACTCACATGCCTCATGGTATGCGGTCCTACCACAGACAAAATGGCGCGATGCCGGACGTCAGGGGATATTCGGAGGTTGTTCACTTAACCGACAACTTCCCTCCATGCCGGATTTACCCGAAATCAGCCCCAGCCCGGGGTTGCCAGTCAGCGGCCCTGGTTCTTGACCGCCTCGGCCGCTGCCGCGGCGGCGGCCGGGTCCAGGTACTCCCCGCCGGCCTGGGCTGGCCGGAAGTCGTCGTCAAGCTGATAGACGAGCGGGATGCCGGTCGGGATGTTCAGCTCGGCGATGGCGGCGTCGCTGATCCCGTCGAGGTGCTTGACCAGCGCGCGCAGCGAGTTGCCGTGCGCCACGATCAGCACCGTCCGGTCGTGGCCCAAGTCGGGCACCACGGCGTCGTACCAGTACGGCAGCATGCGCTCAAGCACGTCCTTGAGGCACTCGGTCCGCGGCCGGGCCTCCGGCGGCAGGACCGCGTACCTGGCGTCATCGACCTGGGAAAGGGGATCGTCGTCGGCGATCGGCGGCGGCGGCACGTCGTAGGAGCGGCGCCACAGCATGAACTGCTCGTCGCCGAACTCCTGCCGGGTCTGGGCCTTGTCCTTGCCCTGCAGCGCGCCGTAGTGCCGCTCGTTGAGCCGCCAGGACCGGCGCACCGGCAGCCAGAGCAGGCCCGCCTCCTCCAGCGCGATGTTGGCGGTCTGGATGGCGCGGGTCAGCACCGAGGTGTGCACCACGTCGGGGCGCAGGCCCGCCTGAGCCAGCAGCCGACCGCCGCTGGTGGCCTCCTGCGCGCCCGTTCCGGACAGCCCGACGTCCACCCACCCGGTGAACAGGCCCTTGGAATTCCATTCGCTTTCGCCGTGGCGAAGCAGCACCAACGTCCTCATAGCGGCAAAGCCTAGCCTGTACCCAGCCTGGGAACAGGCGGCGGCCTGCCGGGGTTGGTTACAAACGTGCCCGAAGTGTATCGTCCCCGCGTAGGACATCGAAGTCCCAGGCGTATCGCGACTATCAGTTTGCACACATCGCCGCTGGACCAGCCGGGCACCGGCGACGCGGGCGGCCTTAACGTCTACGTGGTCGAGGTGGCCAGGCAACTGGCCGGGCGCGGCATCGAGGTCGAGATCTTCACCCGCGCGGTCTGCCCAGACACGCCGCCCGTCGTCGAACTGGCACCCGGCGTTCTGGTCCGCAACGTGGTGGCCGGGCCGTTCGAGGAACTCGACAAGAATTCCCTGCCCGGCCAGATCTGCCCGTTCACGTTCGGGGTGCTGCGGACCGAGGCCGCCTTCGAGCCGGGCCGCTATGACCTGCTGCACGCCCACTACTGGCTGTCCGGCCAGGTCGCCGCCGTCGCGGCCGAGCGCTGGGGGGTCCCGCTCATCCAGTCCATGCACACCCTGGGCAAGGTCAAGAACCTGGCCCTGGCCAACGGCGACTGTGCCGAGCCGGAGGCCCGGATCCGGGGCGAGACCGAGGTTATCGCGGCCGCGGACCGGCTGGTGGCCAACACCGTCACCGAGGCGCGCCAGCTGGTCGAGCTGTACGGCGCCGACCCGCAGCGGGTCAAGACGGTCAGCCCGGGCGTGGACCTGTCCCTGTTCTCGCCTGGTTCGGTTTCGGCGGCGCGAGCCCGGCTGGGTTTGCCTCTTGATGCGGTGGTGCTGGTCTTCGCGGGCCGGATCCAGCCGCTGAAGGGCCCCGACGTCGTGCTGCACGCCGCGGCCGAGCTGCTGCGATCCTCCCCCGCGCTGGCGGACCGGCTGGTGGTGGTCTTCGTCGGCGGACCGAGCGGCTCCGAGGTCGGCGCCCCCGGCAGGCTCGACGGCCTCGCGGCCACGCTGGGCATCTCCGGCTGCGTCCGGCAGGAGCCACCGTGCCCGCAGCGCGAGCTGGTCGACTGGTACCGCGCCGCGACCATCGTGCTGGTGCCGTCACACTCCGAATCGTTCGGGCTCGTCGCGCTCGAGGCTCAGGCCTGCGGCACCCCGGTGGTGGCGGCCGCCGTGGGCGGGCTCCGCACCGCGGTCCGGGACGGCTCCTCAGGAGTGCTGGTGGACGGGCACGATCCCTGCGTCTGGGCGCGCGAGCTGGAGAAGCTGATCGGTTCGCCGGGCCGGCTGGCCTCCCTTTCCCGCGGTGCCATCGAGCACGCGTCCGGGTTCGGCTGGCCCGCCACGGCAGACGAGCTGATCGGCGTGTATACCGGTGCCATGAACTCGATGGGCGCTTTTGGCGCTGCGGCCGTGCGGGCATGAGCGATTCACCCGGGGCTGCTGCTGTCGCGGCTGCTATCGAGGCGGCCCTGATCGAGCTGGGGCTGTCCTACGAGAATCCCCGGCCGGGGGCGTACCTGGTCCGGCTCGAAGGCCAGCACAAGCTGGCCACCATGACCTGGCTGGTGGTCGGCGAGCACAGCCTCGGCGTGGAGTCGTTCTTCTGCCGTCAGCCCGATGAGAACCACGAGGCCTTCTACCGCTTCCTGCTCGAGCGCAACGGGCGCATGTACGGCGTCCACTTCACCCTCGACCCGGTGGGCGACGTCTACCTGACCGGACGGCTTCCGCTCGGCGCGGTCGCCGTGGCCGACATCGACCGGCTGCTCGGCTGCGTGCTCAGCTACTCGGACGACAACTTCGACACCGCCCTGGAACTCGGCTTCGCCTCCGCCATCCGGCGGGAATGGGCCTGGCGCGCCAAGCGCGGCGAGTCCCTGGCCAACCTGCGCGCCTTCGCCCGTTTCGCCGACCCCGACCGCCCAGACCCGGCTAGTCCGTTACCCGCGCTGGGCGCTGATCGCGAAGGTCACAGCTGTCCCTCCTATTGGATTGCCCGCGATACGGGTACATTGACGTCCGTGAATCGGTTGGGTGAGCTAGAACGGGCCATCATGGAAGTGCTCTGGGAAACGAATACTTCTCTCACCGTCCGCGAGGTCAGTGCTAGGCTGACCCCGCGTAATCTAGCTCACACCACCGTCATGACGGTGCTCGACAGGCTCGCGAAAAAGGGCTTCGCCAGACGGGAACGCGATGGGCGTGCCTGGCGTTATCGCCCCGCCGCTACTCGCGAGACCTATGTCACCGAACTCATGCTGACCGCGCTCGAGCAGACCGGAGACCGCACGGCGGCATTGACCCGGTTCGCACAGTCCGTATCTGGCGTCGAGGCCGACGTATTGCGCGACGCCCTGGAAGTTATCGAAGGTAGCGGCGAGAAAGATGACGGGACTTGATGACGCGGCGCTCCTCGCCGTAGTCGCCATCGGAAGTGCGTTCGGAGCTTCTGCACTAGCGCAAGCCAGCTGGCCGCGCCGGTCGCCGGCCGCGGCCATCTTGCTCTGGCAGGCCCTCGGCCTGGCCTCGGGTCTCGCCGCCGTGGGCACCCTGCTCGGCCTGGCCCTGCCGGACAGCACCATCGGCCTGGTCCGCTCGGTGCTGCACATCGGCACCGTACTCCGGACCGGGGGTCTGTTCCGGGTGCGCGGCGGCTTCGGCGCGGTGGGCGCCATGCCGATGATCGTGGTCGGCGTGCGGCTGGCCTGCCTGGGCGCCGGACTGATCCTGCTCGCGTCGCTGTGCTGGGTGCTGGTCGCCGCGTCCGCGGCTGCCCTGGCCGCCAGGCGGCGGCAGCGGGTCCTGCTCACGCTGCTGGCCCACGGCGACCCTAAGGTTCCCGGCGCCCTCGTGATCGACTGCCCCACCGCGGCCGCATACTGCCTGCCGGGACTGCGTTCGCAGATCGTCGTCAGCGTCGGCGCCCTGGAACTGCTCGGCCGGGGCGAGCTGGCCGCCGTGCTGGCGCACGAGCGGGCCCACCTACGGGAACGGCACGACCTCGTGCTGCTCCCCTTCACCGCGCTGCGGCGCGCCTTTCCTAAGTCTGACACCTGCACACACGCCTATGGCGCGGTGGCGCTGCTGGTCGAGATGCTGGCCGATGACCGCGCGTTGCGGGCCCGTCCGGCGCGCGAACTCGTGTCCGCCCTGGCGCGCTTCGGCATCGCGGCTCCCTGCCCGGCGCCCGCGGGCGCCCTAGCCGTCGGGCAAGGCGACGTCGCCGCGAGGGTCACTCGCCTGCTGCAGCCGGTACGGCCGCTGCCCGCCGTCGTCGTCGTCGCGATCTGCCTGGCCGCCGCGCTACTGGTCACCGTGCCCGTCACGGTGCTGTTCGGCTGAGCTGTTCGGCTGAGCCTTACCAGGGTCCGTACGGACCCGAGCTTGTGCCGCCACCGCTGCGGAATTCCTTCACCTTGGGCCGGACGTCGGCCAGGTAGACGGCGGCGGCGACGAACGCCGCGACCGGCAGGATCGACGTCGGGCCCACCCGGTACACCACCCCCGCCAGCCCGACCACCACGGCCACGCCGAGGATGGTGAGCCACAACCCCTTGGTCCGCTTGCCTGTCGCGGGGAAGGCCTGGCTAGGCCTTCTGATCGCGTCGATGAGGGCAAAGGCCTCGACGCCGAGGGCCACGAAGCCCAAAGCCAGGAAGAAATACGTCAGCGGGGTATAGGCGGAACCAGACGCGAACACGAAACCACGCTACCTAATCGGAGGCACTGTTTGGTGCGATCGGCGCTTCCGCCTCGGCCGCTTTCGCGTCAGCCACGGCGGCCTCGGCTACTTCCGCGAGCAACGCCTCTTCAGCGCCGGGCGCCCCGTCGCCAAGGTCTGATTCGCCAAGGTCTGATTCGCCAAGGTCTGATTCGCCAAGGTCTGATTCGCCGGGGACCAGTTCCGCCGCGACGGCATCGGCCTGGGCGCTCTCGTTGGCGGCCAGATTTTCCCTGCGGAAGGACTCATAGATCTCGATCAGCACCTGCTTCTGCCGTTCCGAAAGTTCGGGGTCGGTCAGCAGGGCGGAACGAACACCGGAGTCAGCGGGCCGGTCTTCCAGGATGCCGGCCTGGACGTAAAGCGCTTCGGCCGAGATGCGCAGCCCCTTGGCGATCTGCTGCAGGATGTCCGCGCTCGGCTTGCGCAGGCCGCGCTCGATCTGGCTCAGGTACGGGTTGGAAACCCCGGCCGACTGGGCCAGCTGACGCATCGAGATCTTCGCCTGCTCCCGCTGCTCCCGGATGTAATCACCGATCGAGTTAACATTCACGTTACGCATGCCCTCAGTTTGCCACCGGCCGCTTGCAATTGCAAACGCCCAGCAAGCGGGCAGGCCTGGGCTGGTGCGGAGGCAGCTGGCCCTGGCGGCCGGCAAGCAGCTGGCCCGGCAGGCGGGAAGCAGCTGGCCCTGAGCGGCCGCGGAAGCAGCTGGTCCGGCAGGCGGGAAGCAGCTGGCCCTGGCGGCCGGGAAGCAGCTGGCCCGGCAGGCGGGAAGCAGCTGGCTGAGCGCGCGGGCGGTCCGCTACCGGTCCCGGCGATAACACTGGGACCTATGTAACGCACACTAATCACAGCGAACCTCATTTCGAAAAAGATCTTGGAAGATTCAGGCTTCGCGGAAAATTTTGGGTACTGGAGTCCCCAAAGCTTTCCGCGAAGCCAAAAACATCCACGCAAACTCGTGACGGTTACACAGAGAAGTGAGAGCTGGGACTTACGGGGTGCACGGGCCGTTCTCCGGGATGGCGGCGGCCGAACATCACCGGCAGTATGGTCCGGCCGATCCCAGTCGTGGACCAGGCGGTGGCCCCAGGCCAGGAATTTACCCTCGGCTGGACTGGCTGGCCGGCAGGGCCAGGTGCCGCCGGGCGAACGCGAGCGACTCCGCCAGGTCGGCGATCCTGACCTCCTTGGTCGGCGCTCGGGTGGTCTTCACCTCGACCACCACCGCGCCCTGGTATCCGGTCGCGAGCAGGCGGCCAAGCAGTTCGGCGCAGGGCTGGCTGCCACGACCGGGCACCAGGTGCTCGTCGGGGACCGGCCCGGACGGCATGCCGGTGCCGTCGGCCAGGTGCACGTGGGCCAGGCGGCCGCCGAGCTCGGCGGCCATGGCCAGGGCATCGGAGCCGGAAGCGGCGGTGTGCGACAGGTCCAGCGTGACGTGCGTGACGTCCAACGCGGTCGGGTCCCAGTGCGGGGCGTACGGCACCATCTCGCTGCCGCCGGCCCGCAGCGGGTACATGTTCTCCACCGCGAAGATGACGTCGGTTTCGTCGGCCATCGCGGCCAGGCCCTTTTCGAATCCGCGGACGTACTCGCGCTGCCAGCGGAACGGCGGGTGCACCACCACGACCCCGGCGCCGACGCGCTCGGCGAGGTCCTTAGCGCGCCTGAGCTTTTCCCAGGGATCCCGGCCCCAGACCCGCTGGGTGAGCAGCAGGCCCGGCGCGTGCACGGACAGGATCGGGAGCTGGTGGTAGTCACGCAGCCCCTGCAGCGCGTCAGCGTCCTGGCTCACCAGATCCGTATAGACCATGACCTCGACCCCGTCGTACCCGAGCCGCGCGGCCATCTCGAAGGCATCCGGTGTGCGTTCGGGGTAGACGGACGAGGTAGACAGGGCGACGGGCGGACTGGTTGCCTTGGCCTCGCCACTCACCGCTGGACTCCCTCCGTAGGTTCCCCTTCAGCTTACTGAGATTGTCAGTGGGGGCCGTTAGGGTGCGGGCCATGGCGAAGGCAACGGCGGGGTCGGCCGGCTACCGGTGCACCGAGTGCGGCTGGCAGTCGGCCAAGTGGAGCGGGCGGTGCGGCGAATGCCAGGCCTGGGGCACCGTGGAGGAAGCGGCAGTTCCCCGGCTGGCCCGGGCGGGACGGGCTTCCGGTGCAGGTATCCGGGCGGTCTCCTACCGCAGTGCCGGGCCGGTCAGCACGCCCGCGGTGCCGATCGGCGAGGTCGACGCCACCGACGCCGCCGCGCGGGCCACTGGGCTGGATGAGCTGGACCGGGTTCTCGGCGGGGGCCTGGTGCCAGGGGCCGTGGTGCTGCTCGCGGGCGAGCCGGGAGTGGGCAAGTCCACGCTGCTGCTCGAGGCGGGCGCGCTGGTCGCGGAGTCGGGGCCGGTGCTCTACGTCACCGGGGAGGAGTCCGCCGCCCAGGTGCGGATGCGCGCCGACCGGATCGGAGCCGTCAGCGAGCAGCTGTTCCTGGCCGCGGAAACGGACCTCGACGCCGTGCTCGGCCACGTCGATCATGTCCAGCCCCGGCTGCTGATCATCGACTCGGTCCAGACCATCGCCGCCGCCGGGGTGGAAGGGGTGCCCGGCGGGGTGACACAGGTCCGGGAGGTGGCGAGCGCGCTGACCGCGGTGGCCAAGGAACGCTCGCTGGCGACCATCTTGGTGGGGCACGTCACCAAGGACGGCTCGGTGGCGGGCCCGCGGACGCTGGAGCACCTCGTCGACGTCGTGCTGCACTTCGACGGCGACCGGCACTCACAACTGCGGATGGTCCGGGCGGTGAAGAACAGGTACGGGCCGACCGACGAGGTCGGCTGCTTCGACCTGGGCGAGTACGGCCTCATCGGGCTGCCCGACCCGAGTGGGCTGTTCCTGTCCCAGCACCGCGAGCCGGTCCCGGGCACCTGCGTCACGGTCACGCTCGAGGGCCGCAGGCCGCTGCCCGCGGAGGTGCAGGCGCTGGTGGGTCCCTCCGCGCTCGAGGTGCCGCGCCGCGCCACCTCCGGGCTTGATGCCGCCCGGGTCGGCATGGTGCTCGCCGTCCTGCAGCGCCGGGCCGGGCTCAAGCTCGGCCGGCAGGACGTGTACGCGGCCACGGTCGGCGGTGTCCGCCTGACCGAGCCCTCAGTGGACCTGGCCGTGGCGGTCGCCCTGGCCAGTTCGGCCGCGAACCTGAGCGTGCCGCGCGGCGTGGTGGCGATCGGCGAAGTCGGCCTGGCCGGCGAGGTCCGCCGCGTCGCGGCGTTGCCGCGACGACTGGCCGAGGCCGAGCGGATGGGTTTCCGGCGCGCCATCGTGCCAGCGGCCTCCGGCGGCCCCCTGGAGCCTGCTGACGGCCCTTCGCCGCTTATGCAAGTGGTGGAGGTGCAGGACATCCGCCAGGCGCTGTCGGCCGTCCTGGGGACCGACCTGTAAGAGGTCAGCCCCCGTCCCTAGACGTCAGCGGGCAGTAACCGCGCGAGCTTGAAGGTCAGCAACGGGCTGGCCACGGTGCCGGACCTGGCCTGGACCTGATACGTGCCCAGGCGCGGCGCCGACGCCAGCGTGACGCAGCCTGGCAGGCTGATGGACCGGTTCCAGGTGACCGACTCATGCGCCGGGACGCCGCGGTTGAGGTCGGCGACCTGGTTGGCGTCGCGGGGGGCGCAGTCGGCCGAGTCCCAGATGACGCGGCCCTCTGACATCACCACCACATGGAGCTTGGCCGGGCTGGTGTCGAAGAAACAAGTTCCGGAGCCGGTGGAGACGGCGTAAAGGTCGAACACGGGGTCCTGACCGGCGTAGTACTCGGACCTGCTGCTGAACAGGCTGAGCACCACCGCGCTGGGAAGGCAGCCGCCGCCAGGTCCCCGCGCCGATGCCATCGCCGGCCCGGAAGAGGCGGCGGAGGCGGAGGCGGATCCGGGGGTCGGGGACTTGCCCGGGGCCGATTTGCCTGCCGCCGAACCGGCGGAGCCCGAGGGCGACGGGCTGGCCGTGGCGGACCCCGACCCGCCGGACCCGGTTACCGTGGGCGTCGGCGCGCCGCTGTAGGCCGCGGCCGGCAAGATGCCAGATGCCTGCGTACTCTTCGGCGCCGGGCCCGCAGGCTTCTCGCCGCCGCCGCTGGAGAAGATCCAGGCGAAAATGCCGAGCAGGCTCAGGCCCGCGATCAGCATGATCACCCTCCGGCGCCAGTAGGAATCGGGCTGGTCCGTGTCATTTTCCTCACGATAAGCATTCCGCTCCATACGGAGAGTATGCAAGCGTTAGTGCCCGCAGCGGCGAAGACCCGCCGGCGCCAGAACGGCCCGTTTCCGGCCGGGTTCATGCCACGATAGGCAGCACCATGTCGACGTCCTACTCCGAACCGGTGCTGGCCTGGTACGGGCGTCACGCCCGGGACCTCCCGTGGCGCGCTCCCGGCACGACGCCCTGGTCGGTGCTGGTCAGCGAGATCATGCTGCAGCAGACGCCGGTCAGCCGGGTGATCCCGGCCCACCAAGCGTGGCTCGCCAGGTGGCCCGCGCCGACCGCGCTCGCGGCCGAGGCGCCGGGCGAAGCGATCAGGCAGTGGGGCAGGCTTGGCTACCCCAGGCGGGCGCTGCGGCTGCACGAGACGGCGGCCATCTTGACCGAGCAGCACGGCGGAATCGTGCCGGCCGACGCCGAAGCCCTGCTCCGGCTGCCGGGGATCGGGAGTTACACCGCCGCGGCCGTGGCCAGCTTCGCCTTCGGACAGCGGCACGCTGTCCTCGACACCAACGTCCGGCGGGTGCTGGCCAGGCTCGTCACCGGCGTGGTCCAGCCGCCCGCCGCGCTGTCTGTCGCGGAGAAGCGGCTAGCCGAGTCGCTGCTGCCGGCCGAACCCGCGATCGCGGCGCGCTGGTCGGTGGCGATGATGGAACTCGGTGCGCTGGTCTGTACGGCCGCCAGCCCGCAATGCGGCGCCTGCCCGGTGGCCCGCGAGTGCGCCTGGCTGGCCGCGGGACGGCCGCCAGAGGTGACCAGGCGCCGGATCCAGCGCTACGACGGCACGGACCGGCAATGCCGGGGCCGCCTGCTGGCGGTATTGCGTGACTCAGGCACGCCGGTGAGCCGGTCCGATTTCGACGCGGCCTGGGCCGGCCCGGCGCAACTGGCCCGCGCCCTGGACGGGCTAGTCGCCGACGGCCTGGCTGATCCGCTGCCGGACGGGCGCTACGCGCTGCCCGGCTTCGCCGTCCACGCCCAGACAGCGATCCACGGCCAGACGGTATGAAACCCGGGGCTCACGGTGCCGCAGCACCGTGAGCCCCGGGTTCCTTCGCCTTAGCGGCCGGCCGGGCTGGACCCAAGGAGCCCGGGCCCGGCTCGCCGACGTCCCGGTTAGCCGAGCGCGGAGGCGGTCCCGCCGCCGTCCTGGCTGCCCGAGTTGCCGGCCGGAGTGCCGACCGCGCCGCTCTTAGTGGCGACCGGCTCGCTGACCAGCTCCGCCGTGGGCACGTCGGGCAGCACGTCGGGCTTCGGCTCGCCGATGAACGTGAACTTGGCGGTCTCGCCACTGCCCTCGACGTCCACGACGACGAGCTGGCCCGGCCTCAGCTCGCCGAACAGGATCTTCTCCGACAGGCTGTCCTCGATTTCCCGCTGGATCGTCCGGCGCAGCGGCCTGGCCCCGAGGACCGGGTCGTATCCGCGCTTAGACAGCAGTTCCTTGGCGTCCGGCCGCAGTTCCATGGCCATGTCGCGGTCCTTGAGCCGCTGGTCCACCTTGGCGATCATCAGGTCGACGATGCTGAAGATCTCCTCACGCAGGAGCTGGTGGAAGACGATGATGTCGTCCACGCGGTTCAGGAACTCCGGCCGGAAGTGCTGCTTCAGCTCCTCGCCCACCCGGGACTTCATCCGGTCGTAGGAACCCGTAGAGTCACCAGGCCGGGCGAAGCCCACGGACACGCCCTTAGAGATGTCGCGGGTACCCAGGTTGGTCGTCATGATGATGACCGTGTTCTTGAAGTCGACCACCCGGCCCTGGGCGTCGGTCAGCCGGCCGTCTTCCAGGATCTGCAGCAGCGAGTTGAAGATGTCCGGGTGGGCCTTCTCGATCTCGTCGAACAGGACCACGGAGAACGGGCGCCTGCGGACCTTCTCGGTGAGCTGGCCGCCTTCCTCGTAACCGACATAGCCGGGCGGGGACCCGAACAGCCGCGACACCGTGTGCTTCTCCATGTACTCGCTCATGTCGAGCTGGATGAGCGAATCTTCGTCGCCGAACAGGAACTCGGCCAGCGTCTTGGACAGCTCCGTCTTGCCGACGCCCGAGGGGCCCGCGAAGATGAACGACCCACCGGGACGCTTCGGGTCCTTCAGGCCGGCCCGGGTCCGCCTGATCGCCTGAGACAGCGCCTTGATCGCGTCGTTCTGGCCGATCACCCGGCGGTGCAGCTCATCCTCCATCCGGAGCAGGCGCTGCGATTCCTCTTCGGTGAGCTTGAACACGGGAATGCCAGTGGCGGTGGCGAGGACCTCGGCGATGAGCTCTTCGTTCACCTCGGCGACGACATCCATGTCGCCGGCCTTCCATTCCTTTTCCCGAGCTGCCTTCTTGGCCAGGAGCTGCTTCTCGGTGTCGCGCAACGCTGCTGCTTTTTCGAAGTCCTGCGAGTCGATGGCCGATTCCTTCTCCCGGCGCACCTGGGCGATCTTCTCGTCGTACTCGCGCAGGTCCGGCGGCGCGGTCATGCGGCGGATCCGCATCCGCGAACCGGCCTCGTCGATCAGGTCGATGGCCTTGTCCGGCAGGAAGCGGTCGCTGATGTAGCGGTCGGCCAGCTGGGCCGCGGCGACCAGCGCGCCGTCCGTGATGGACACGCGGTGGTGCGCCTCGTACCGGTCCCGCAGGCCCTTGAGGATCTCGATCGTGTGCGAGATCGTCGGCTCGGCCACCTGGATGGGCTGGAACCTGCGCTCGAGTGCGGCGTCCTTCTCCAGGTACTTGCGGTACTCGTCGAGCGTGGTGGCGCCGATGGTCTGCAGCTCGCCGCGGGCCAGCATCGGCTTGAGGATGGAGGCAGCGTCGATCGCGCCCTCGGCGGCCCCGGCCCCGACGAGGGTATGGATCTCGTCGATGAACAGGATGATGTCGCCGCGGGTGCGGATCTCCTTGAGCACCTTCTTGAGCCGCTCCTCGAAGTCGCCGCGGTAGCGGGACCCGGCCACCAGGGCCCCGAGGTCCAGCGTGTACAGCTGCTTGTCCTTGATGGTCTCGGGCACCTCGCCCTTGACGATCTTCTGTGCCAGACCTTCGACGACCGCCGTCTTGCCGACGCCGGGGGCGCCCACTAGGACCGGGTTGTTCTTGGTCCGGCGGGACAGCACCTGCATGACGCGCTCGATCTCTTTCTCCCGGCCGATCACCGGGTCGAGCTTGCCCTCGCGCGCGCCCTGGGTGAGGTTCCGGCCGAACTGGTCAAGCACCAGGGAGGTCGACGGCGCCGATTCCGCGGCCGTTCCGGCCGAAGCGGGCTCCTTGCCCTGGTACCCGTGCAGCAGCTGGATCACCTGCTGGCGCACCCGGTTCAAGTCGGCACCCAGCTTCACCAGCACCTGGGCGGCCACGCCATCGCCCTCACGGATGAGGCCGAGCAGGATGTGCTCGGTGCCGATGTAGTTGTGGCCGAGTTGCAGTGCCTCACGCAGCGAAAGCTCGAGCACCTTCTTGGCCCGCGGCGTGAACGGGATATGCCCGGACGGCGCCTGCTGGCCCTGGCCGATGATCTCCTCGACCTGCTGCCGCACGGCGTCGAGGCTGATCCCCAGCGATTCAAG
Organism: uncultured Actinomycetes bacterium; assembly: GCA_963758795.1. Lineage (GTDB taxonomy): Bacteria > Actinomycetota > Actinomycetes > Streptosporangiales > Streptosporangiaceae > Palsa-504. The sequence goes on along the minus strand of CAVWXG010000008.1, from coordinate 34,378 downwards.
CGCCTTGGCCGCGACACCCTCGCCCTCGTGGATGAGGCCGAGCAAGATGTGCTCGGTGCCGATGTAGTTGTGATTGAGCATCCTGGCTTCTTCTTGCGCCAGGACAACAACCCGCCGCGCTCTGTCGGTAAACCTCTCGAACATCTCGTCGCTCTCCTCACAGCACGGGGGCGGCCCTTACCTTGCCTACTCCGCATAGTAGTCGCGTGCCCACGGTTGTAGCCGAGTGCCCACGGTTGCGCTCTTAATCCGAGTATGCGTCACGTCTGGTCAAGACATGCCCTGGACACAGGCCGTTCACCCTCATCCAACCCCCCGGATCAGGCCCCTGTTCCCGGTACGCCGCAAGGTACGCCGCAAGCGAACGCCCGTCCCCTAGCCCGGGCCACCCCGTCCGGTTGGCAGTGTGTCCGTCGGGCGGGGCGCAGAACCCGCCCGACGACGGCAGCCCCGCCTGGAGGCAGCCTCTCCCCTCAACTATCTCCCGGCACCCCTCTATCTCCCGGCACGCCTCGCCAGCCAGACCTGCCCCTGCCCCTTAAGACGCAAACGCACCGTTGGCCCCCGGGTGGTGACGGCCGCCCGGCCGGGCCAACGGTGCGATGTGGCCGGTCCCGCCGCGAGCCGATCGCGCGGACCGGGACCAATCCTGTAGACACCGATGCTAGGAGTCGCTCGCCGCAGGGCGACACACGCGACGCACGCTTAAGAACTCGCGAACTGGAGCTGCGTAGGTATGCGTACGTACTAGTGCGCGGCTTCGTACTCCGCAACGATGTTCGCGGGAATACGGCCGCGCTCATTGACTTTGTATCCGCGCTGCTTCGCCCACTGCCTGATTTGGGCACTGCGCTCGCGCCCAGGACCAGTGCGCGCCCTACGGCGCCTAGCCGGAGCGTTCGCTTTGCGCGCATGCTCCACATAGTGGGCAAGCTCTTTACGGAGCTTGCCTGCGTTGCCGGTACTCAGATCGATCTCATACGAGGCACCATCGAGTCCAAACGCGACGGTCTCGGTAGCCTCGCTACCGTCGAGATCGTCGACGAGAAGCACCTGTACCTTCTGTGCCATGGAAACAGCCCTTCTGACGGAGCAACCTATTTCAGATGCTAAATGTATACCAATCTTATGGCCTTGACAATTCCGCAACAAGTGATGGTTGTTTTCCACTGGGTTGGGTCATCCGTGACATCCTGAGCGCGGTCACGCAGTGTAATCAGGTATTGGTGGCACCGTTAGCATCAAGTGCGAGACATAGATCAGGTGCGAGGCTGATACTGGAACTACAGGGCCAAGCCGTTTAGCCAGTTGAGCAGTTCTGTCAGTTCGGATAAACCCGTCGTTACCTGATATTTCAAGACCGGGGTCCGGGCGGACGGCGCTTGGCGTCCCTCTCCGCCCGGCGCTTCGGGGACATCTCCCGCCGAAGGAACATCACGAGGCCGATGAGGAAGGCGACGCAAACTACCAGCGGCGGAGTCAGCGCCGCGAGATCGGACCACATAAGCCGTTCCTCTCTGCCACCCGCGGCGGACGATGCTCCCGCCTGACTTGTATCGCCTGCCGCGCGACGCCGGCGATCATTTCCGTTCTGGTAAGAGACGCAACAGCATGCGAGTGTTGCCGAGCGTGTTGGGCTTTACCCATCCCAGGTCGAGAAACTCCGCTACGCCCTCGTCATAGGAGCGCAAAAGTTCCTGGTACACCTCAGCGGCCACGGGAGTGCCGTTGATCTCGGCGAATCCGTGCCTGCCGAAGAAGTCCACCGCGAAAGTCAAGACGAACACCCGGTCCACGCCCAGTGCCGACGCGCGCTTGAGCAGGGTATCGACGATCCCGTGACCGATACCCAGGCCCCGGCAGTCCTCCCGTACCGCGACCGTCCTGATCTCGGCCAGATCCTCCCACATCACATGCAATGCGCCACAGCCCGCCAGCGCATCGGATGGCGAGAGTTCCGCTACGCAGAACTCCTGGATGTCCTCATAGAGCGTGACGGTAGCCTTACTCAGCAAACGTCCAGACTCGACATTCGAGTCGATCAGCTTCCGGATCACCGGCACGTCCCGAGTACGCGCGGACCTGATCGTGTAAGACATAGCGCCGTCCACGATAGCCGCTGCGCGGACGAGCCGGTCCGGCCGCGGCGGGCGAGGAGAAGGTAGCCGAAGGCAAAAGTTCGATCGAGTCGGGTGCAACCGGCCTTTGATTCCAATATCGTGCATCGCTGTGCGCAAACTCAGCGGAGCTGCCGGTCTCGCTGCGGCGACGGCCGCGCTGGCCCTCGTGCTGCCAGGTGGAAGCAGCGCGGCGCAAACGACAGCGGCAAAGCCGAGCCTGACCACCCTGGTGGCGGAGGCGAAGCAGCTTGAGTTCCAGATCAACGCGCTGAGCGAGCAGTACGACGGCCTGCGCTTGCAGCTCGCCCGCGATCAGGCTGACGCGCAGATCGCCGACAAAGCCGCGGCCAGAGGCGCGTCCGCGCTAAGCGCCGGCGAGCAGGCGGTGGCCCAGCTGGCGGCCGAGAACTACATGAACTCCGGACTCGATCCGACGTTCCAGGCGCTTACCACCGGGAATCCGCAGCAGTTCCTGAGCCAGGCTTCCACCATGACCGAGCTCGACCAGTCAAGCGGCGACAAGGTAAATATCCTGAGCAACGAGGTCAGCCAGGCGCTGCGCGACAAACAGGTAGCCGACCAGCAAGTCGCCTCGGTCGACGCGCTTGAAGCTCAGATGAATGCCAAGAAGAACGCCATCGACGCCAAGATCGACGTCGTCAACAGCGCGGCGATGAAGCAGGCGATGGCGGTCTTCACCCAGACCGGGCAGTACCCCGACATCAGCATCCCGACCGCGAACACCGTCGGAGACCAGGCCCTGCAGGCGGCGGTTAGCAGGGAAGGCGACCCCTATGTCTGGGCAGCGGCCGGCCCGACCGCATTTGATTGCTCCGGGCTGGTCGTGTGGGCCTACGCCCGGGAGGGCATCGCGCTCCCGCACTATACGGGCAGCCTGTGGAACTCAGGGGTACACATAGCGCGGGCCGATCTGGAGCCGGGTGATCTCGTCTTCTTCTTCGCCGACATCAGTCACGTCGGAATTTACATCGGCGACGGGATGATGATCGATGCTCCCGACTTCGGCCAGGCGGTGCAGGTCCAGCCAATCTACTGGAACGCCTACGTCGGAGCCGTCAGGATCGGCTGAGAACCTACCAGCCAGTTACTGCGCCCGGGCGTCGGCCTGGCCCGAGTTCCTTTCGTAGACGAGCCGCAAGCCGATGAGGGTGAGCCAAGGTTCGTAAGCGTCAATGACGCTTACTTCGTCAATGACCAGTGGCGCGAGGCCGCCCGTGGCGATGACGGTCACCGCGTCCGGGTCGGCCGGCGATAGCTCGAGCGCCATCCGCCGGACAATTCCCTCGACCTGGGCCGCGAACCCGTAGACGATGCCGGATTGCAATGACTCCACGGTGTTTTTGCCGATGACGCGGGGCGGCCTGGTCAGCTCGACTTTTAGCAACTGCGCGGCCCGGCGTGACAGTGCGTCCACGGATATCTCGATTCCTGGTGCGAGTGCGCCGCCGACGAACTCGCCCCGCCCGCTCACCGCGTCGAAGTTTGTGGAGGTCCCGAAATCCACTACTATCGCCGGACCGCCGTAAAGGTGCACGGCCGCGAGCGAGTTCATGATCCGGTCACTGCCCACTTCCTTAGGGTTGTCGGTCCGCACCGGCACGCCCGTCTTTACCCCGGGCTCGACGATGACCGTTTCCAGGTCACCGTAATAGCGCTCGCACATCTCTCTCATCTCGTGCAGCACCGAAGGTACGGTCGAGCACAGCGATATACCGCCAATATCCCTTTCGGTGAACGCGTTGCTCGCTGTGAGCAGGCCGTGCAACACAACGGCAAGCTCATCCGCGGTCCGCTCAGGGACCGTCGCAATCCGCCAGTGCTCGATCACCCGGTCCGCGTCGAATACGCCGAGAACCGTGTTGGTATTCCCGATGTCAATCGTCAGCAGCATCACGGGCCCGCCCTTCCGCCGCGGCGTCGCTGAGTCTTCCGCCGCCGGGTCCGGCCGGCAGCACCACGGGCACGTTGTCGATCAGCCGGGTACCGCCCGCCCTGGCCGCCGCCACCAGCAAGGCGGGCCCGCCGTGACCTGGCATGACCGCGGTGAACGTGCGCGGGTCGACCACCGCGACGTAGTCGACGGCCAGCGCGGGCTCCGCCCGCAGGATCTCCTGGGCGGCGCCGAGCACGGCCGCGGCACCGTCAGCGGCGCGGGCCTGGCCCGCGCTTAGCGCGCGCGGCAGGGCGAGCGCTACTGTACGCTCAGCCGCGGAAAGATAGCGGTTCCGGCTCGAGGTGGCGAGCCCGTCGGCGTCCCGGGCGGTCGGCACCGACTCGACGTCGATGCCGGCGTCCGTATCGCTGACCATGCGGCGCACGAGCGCGAGCTGCTGCGCGTCCTTCTCACCGAAGACCACAATGGCCGGGCGGGTCAGGTGAAGCAGCTTCAGCACCACGGTCAGCACGCCATCGAAGAAGCCCGGCCGGAACTGGCCCTCGAAAACCTTCCCGACCGAACCTGGATCGACGGTCACCTCCGGCTTGCCGGTCGGGTACATCTCGGCGGCCGACGGCGCGAAGACCAGGCTTACCCCCGCGTCGGCACACATGGCCAGGTCATCGTCCAGGGTCCGGGGATAGCGGTCGAGGTCTTCACCCGGCCCGAACTGGAGTGGGTTGACGAAGATCGACACGACGACGCTGCCGTCCGGTCCGGCCAGTGCCCGGGCCGCGCGCAGCAGGGCGCCGTGCCCGGCGTGCAACGCGCCCATGGTCGGCACCAGGACGACGGGCCCGGGCCTTGGGTCCAGGCCGGTTCGCGCGTCGGCGAGTTCGGCCCTGGTCCGCGCGAGCACCAGCGGCGACGCGGCCGCCCCGCCCGCGGCCGCCCCGCCCGCGGCCGCCCCGCCCGCGGCCGCCCCGCTCATGGCGCGGCCGCTCACGGGCGGCCGCCCAGCACATCGAGCAGGCGTTCCGCGTCGGCCGGATTGAGCAGGCCGGCCGCCAGCGCGCGATCCGCGGTCAGCCTGGCCATGGCGATGTAACCGGCGACCGCAGCCGCCGACGCCGACGGCGCGGCCTCCAGGGCGATCACGTGCGCGGCCACGGTCTCCGCATCGCCGCGGGCGACCGGACCGGTCAGGCCTGCGTCGCCGAACCGCAGCGCGTTGTCGAGGGAGGCGAACAGCAACGGCCCGAGCAGGCGCGCAGGCTCGGCCACCCCGGCCGTCCGGAGCAGATCCGCGGCCTGAGTCACCAGCGTGATCAGGTGGTTGGCCGCGCCGGCCAGCGCCGCGTGATACAGATTCCGGTTCTGTTCGGAGATAAAGACAGGTTCGCCGCCCATCTCGATCACCAGGGCCTCGGCGGCGGGCCGGAGCGGGTCGGGCGCGGTCACCCCGAAGCACGTTCCGGCCAGCCTATCCACGTCGTCGCCGCGCCCGGTGAATGTCATCACCGGGTGCAGAGCCAGCGGCAGTCCGCCCAGGCGGGTGGCCGGCTCGAGCACCGCCAGGCCGTGGCGCCCGCTCGCGTGCGCGAGCATCCGGCCCTGGACCGGCGCTCCCGTGGCCGCCAGCCCGGCCACCAGGCCGGGCAGCGCGTCGTCGGGCACGGTGAGCAAGACCAGGTTGGCGTGACGGAGAACCTGGGCAGGTTCGGTGATCACCGCATCGGGGAACGTCGCCCGCGCCCTGGCCACGGAGGCCTCGGATACCGCGGACGCGGCGACCACCGCGTGCCCGGCGCGGGCAAGCGCAGCCCCCAGCGCGGTGCCCGCCCGTCCCGCGCCGACAACGCCGACGGCCAGCCGGGCCGGATGCGGCGCGGCCGGACCTCGCTCAGAATGCGGTTGATGATCAGGCTTCATTTCGTTCCAGTCCTGCGGGTACCGGACGGCGGGGTGCTGCGGTGACCAGGATAGCCAGGAGAAAGTGCGCCGGATACCAAGCGGGTATCCGGCGCCCCCAGCGCCCTGGTGAAGCGGCTACGACGGGTAAGAAGCCGAAGCCTCCAGAAACGGTGGCACGGCCCCGGCAAGCGGCATCCCCGAAACCGAGGATCACGATCGAGACATCGAAAATTCTGATCGAAGCGGAAATCGGCAGGTCCATCTTGTTTTCTGCCCAAAAATGGAGGGTGTTGGGCGAATTAATTGCGGTGATCCGGCGAACATACGGTCCCAGCGCGTGAACTCCAAGGCGCCCCACCCAGCAGAGCGACCGCAGCCGACGAAGCCACAAGACCGCCCACAGCATGGGCCTTCACCTGCACGTTCTTGCTCTTCCCCGCGGAGACAGGGAGGATCTAGCCCGCATCGGCCGTAGCCTAACCAGCAAGGAGATTGTCCAGGAAATCGGCCTTAGCCGCCATGCCGGTAAAGAGCCACTAGCAAGCGTTCACCCGCGTACAGTAGCGGAAGGCGATTACGCAAAGTGGAACCGTAATGACACGCAGTTAACTCACGCCACAATTCGCCGTCGGAAAGCCCGGCGGCAAATAGCCGGCCAGCAGGAATTCGCCGACCTGACGCCATAGGGTAATACCTGAACAAGATACATAACGAACGGACATTAGCGCTTGCTTCCGGCTCGTGCGTCTTATCCCGCGGCCCGCGCCCGCGGCGGGCGACAGCGAGAGGAGACCCGGGCGCACATGCCCAGCCGGGCCCGGGACGGGCTTGGCGTCAGTCTAGACCCCGGGTTCATGTGACTGGCAGGTGTCGATGGCTAGATCGCAGTTGGAACGCGGGGAGACAGGACGAGCCAGAGCGGCAACAAGACGGTACCGATCGCAGCGTCTGGCGCCACCGCGCCCTCCCGCCCGAGCCCGAGCCTCCCGCCCGAGCCCGACCCTCCCGCCCGAGCCCGACCCTGCTGCCTGCCCGCGATGTCGGCCTTCGCGTGCCCGCGCCGTCCGCGATGCTTCCGCGGCCGATCCGCCGCGCGGACATTAGGGTGCATTTCGCCTTCGCGCGCCGGGCTCTCGCTGATCGTGTGCAGTTACCCCGCCGGACGGGGGGTAACTGCACACGATCACCTCATCGGCCCGCTTCAAGTCCGATATTAGGTGCATTTCGCGCTGAGAATGTCGGCTGCGGGCGCGATCGCGCGTCGCCGCCCGCCAAACCCGGCAATTCGGCAGCGTGGTCGGGACAGCATTATTGTGTGTCGTTGCTACCTCCATAGGGGTAGCAGCGACACACAATAAATTCGGAAAAGCTTTCTGGTGTAGGCGAATGACTGTTGGGACCGGGGAGGCGACATGTGCGGGCATTCTGCGATCGGACAAACCGATGATATTTGGAGATAAGGGACAAAACACTCAGAGTGGTCTCTGCTCATCGTGAGGGAAAGGGGCTTCGAGGAGGATTTGCTTCTGATGCCGGGATTTGCGGAAACCAGGCGGCACTGGCGTGCGGGCCGCAGGTCGCGAGCGCTGCCGACGCCTCGGACCGCCGCTCGCACGCCGGTCCTGCAAGCCCGTCTTGACAGACCAAGATCATGGTGCCGCGCCCGCGGAGAGTGGTCGGGTTAGCGTAGGGATGGTGTTTCGTCTTCCTGGGTGCGGCCGGGGGGATCCGGAACGCGGCAGCAGTACTCAAGGTAGAGCGCGGCACAGGCGAGCAGGACGGCGGCGGCAAGTGTCACGGCCGCGGTGACTTCATCCTGACGCGGCACGGAGGCGTTCAGGGATCCGCTCAGGTAGATGTCGACACCGGCCGCGAGCCCGGCGACCGCCGCGGCCACCAGCGAGCTGGCCTTGGCCAGCGCGACCATCCGCGACACGAAAAGCGGGTCGGGGGGCTTGGTTCCGCTGACCCCGCGCCGGCTGGTGATCCGGGCCCGCAGGTCGTGGCCCGTCCATGCCTCCAACGCGGCGGCCAGCAGCAGCGCCGGGGCTCCTGTCCACGGCAACGGCGGAAGCCGCTGGTAGATCAGGTGCAGCAGCAGCCAGGCCGCGAGCGCGAAAATGACAGCGACCGTGGCTAGCGTCGACGGGCGGGTCGGTTTCATATCACCTCGGCCGAAGAGCCAGCCTCGGGCTGCGGGGGAACCTCGGGCAGCGGGGGAACCTCGGGCTGTGGGGGAACCTCGGGCAGCCGGAGGACCTCGGGCAGCCGGAGGACCTCGGGCAGCCGGAGGACCTCGGGCAGCCGGAGAATCATGTCGGGCCGGCGCCGGATGCCGCCGGTGTCCAGACCCGCGAGCAGGTCCCGGACCGGTCCTCGTCCGGGGATGGTGGCGTCGGGTTCGATATCGTGCCAAGGCGCGAGGACGAACGCGCGCTCGTGGGCGCGGGGGTGCGGCAGGGTTATCGTAGGATCGCCGCTGACCTGCGCCGCGAAGCTGACGATGTCGATGTCGAGCGTGCGCGGCCCAAACCGTTCCGCCCGGACCCGGCCGAACTCCGCCTCGATGCAGTGGGCCGCCTCGAGCAGGTCACGCGGGCCGAGGCCGGTCGCCGCGATGAGCACCGCGTTCAGGTAGTCGGGCTGAACCGGACCGCCCACCGGAGCGGTCTCGTAGACGGGTGAGATGGCCAGCACGTCAGTATCCGGGAGCCTGCCGATAGCTTCCACGCATCCCAAAAGGGTACCTAGCCGGTCGCCGAGGTTCGCTCCGACGGCCAGCACCACGCGCCGCCGCACGGTCATGGCCGGCCGGTGACCGGCAGCGGCGGCCCGGCGGCATCTGGCCCGGCGGCATCTGGCCCGGCGGCATCTGGGGCGGGAGCAGCAGCCGGGATGACAGCAGCATCTGGGACGGCAGTGGCATCTGGGGCGGCGGCGCGGCGCCATGTGGCGGCGACCCGGACGGCGTCCGCGTTCAGCGGGACCTCGTGTACGCGCACGCACCAGGCGCCCGTGGCGGCGGCCAGCGCGGTGACCGCGACCGTGGCCCCGTCACACTCCTCGAACGGCCGCGGCCCACCGTCCGGTCCGGCCAGCAGGTTTCCGAGGAAGCGTTTCCTTGAGGCCCCAACGAGAACGGGAAAGGTGCCCCCGGCGAGCTGGGCCACGTCGGCGAGACGGGCGAGCAGCGGCCAGTTGTGCTCAGGACGCTTGCCGAAGCCGAGGCCGGGGTCGAGCACGATGTTGCCAGGATCGACCCCCGCGCCGATCACCGCGTCCACCCGCCGGGACAGCTCGTCGCGGACCTCGCCCACCACGTCGGCGTAGACCGCGCGGGTGTACATGTCGCGGCTGTGGCCGCGCCAGTGCACCACCACGTAGGAAACCCCGGCCTCCGCGACCAGGCGAGGCATGCCGGGATCGGCCAGGCCGCCGCTCACGTCGTTGACTAGCTGCACGCCGGCGTTGAGCGCGAACTCCGCGACCGGCGCCCGCATGGTGTCGATGGACACCGGCACGCCGGCGCCGACGAGCTCGGTCACGACCGGGCTGACCCGCCGGAGCTCCTCGCCGGCGGAGATGCGCTGGGCCCCAGGCCGGGTGGACTCACCGCCGATGTCCACGATGTCGGCACCCTGGGCGACCAGTTCCAGGCCGTGCGCGATGGCGGCGTCCGCCTCGTACCACTGACCGCCGTCAGAGAAAGAGTCAGGCGTGACGTTCACCACGCCCATGACCAGGCACCGGTCCGCCCTCGGCAAGCCGGGGAGCAGTGTTGGCTGTGTTGCCTTGGGGGGGACGACCCCCCCTAGACCCCCCCCGATCACGGGGGGGCTGCCCGCCCCCCCGTACCCCCCTGGCCCGGGTCCCGGCCCGGGTCCCGGCTCAGCTGGCGCAGGTGCCGACGGAGGCGGCCCAGGCCCAGCTTGCGGGCGGTCCTGCGGGCAATCCGGTGCAGCTCAAGCTTCGGGAGGACCAGGAACGCCTCGGCCTGGAGGGCGGCCAGCGCGATCCTCGGCGCATCCTTCGTGCTCGGGAAGACGAAGAACCGCGGCTGCCACACGGGGGAGAACTTGGCATTGAACTTGTACAGCGACTCTATCTGGAACCACTTCGACATGAAGATAAGCACGGACCGCCAGGCCCGGAGCACCGGGCCCGCCCCGATCCGCTCGCCACGCTCCAGCGCGGCCCGGAAGACGGCGAAGTTCAGCGATATGCGCTTCACACCGAGGCCGGGAGCCGCCTTGATGGTCTCCACGATGAGGAAGTCGTTCAGCCCGGGCTGGGCGCCCTTGTCCCGTCGCATGAGGTCGAGCGACAGGCCGTCGGCACCCCACGGGACAAGCTGCAGCACCGCGCGGACCACGCCGCCCTCGGTCGCGGTGACCAGCACGCACTCATCGTCACCGATCCGGCCGAGGGCCATCGAGAAGCCGCGCTCGGTGTGGCTGCCCCGCCACGAATCGGCCACTTCGACGATCTTGTCGAGTTCGGTGCGTGGGATGTCGCCGATCCGGCGGACCTCGGCCGAGTAGCCGTGCTTAGCCACCCGGTTGACCATCTGCCTGACGTTCCGCATGGACCGGCCGGACAGGCTGAAATCAGCCACGTTCACGATCGCCTCGTCGCCAAGCTCGAGCGCGGTCAGCTGACCCTCGCGGCACCACACCTCCGCGCCGAGCTCACTGCAGCCCATCACGGCGGGCGCCCAGGCGTGCCGCGCCGCCTCGTCCATGAAGGGGGTGATCGCACCTGGCCAGGCTTCGGGGTCCCCGATGGGGTCGCCGCTGGCTAGCATGACCCCGGAGACGACGCGGTAGCAGATGCAGGCCTTGCCGGTCGGGGACCAGATCACGCTCTTGTCGTTCCGCAGCGCGAAATAGCCAAGCGAGTCCCGGTCTCCGTGTTTGGTGAGCAGTTCCCTGACCCGGGCCGCGTCCGCCTTGGCCAGCCTCGCCCTGGGCTCAGCGGGGCGCAGGAACAGGTAGGCGGCGACGACGAGGGTAAACAGGCCGAGCGCGCCGGTGAGGATGCCAAATAGGTCGCCGCGCGCCTCCGGCACCCACTGCACCGGTCCGGACGCCCCGACCAGCCCGGTGATGACCTCCCAGACCCGCTGGCCAAACGAGTAGTCGGTCGCCAGTCCGCGGCCCAGCAGGATGTAGGTTAGCCCGATCACGACGTCCGCGACCACCAGGGCGACAATGGCCCACAGCGCCCGCCACCGGTTGCGCTGGTCGCCTTCGGCGTAGAACTCGTCCCGGAAGTAGAGCAGCGCGATGAGCAGCAAGATCGCGACCACCGCGGTCGGGACATGCTGCTTATGGTAGAAATGGATGCCGATGTCGGACGCGAGCAGCACCACGACCGCCTGCCAGGCACGCCGCTTGCGGCGGTGCAGGGCGTGCGCCAGCAGCAGCAGCATCAGGCCGATGATGACGTCGGCGCTGCGGGTGACGTTGGTAAGCGTCCCGGGCACGTAATGGCTGAGCTTGTGCAGCCGGTGCGGCCAGCCCGGCTTGAAGATAGCGATGATGTCCGACAGGCCGATGAGCATGGTGAGCAACGCCGCGATGCCAGGTACCCAGGCGTGCTGACGCCTGCGGTCGGCAAAGTGTTCTGGCTCGGCGGGGGCCGGCGAGCCAGCCGCCTCGACGGTCGGCAGGTTCACCGCGTTAGCGTGTCCAGCTTCGCCGCTGTCGCTCATCTCGGCAGCTTCCTTATCAGGCCCTAGATCACGATCGATGAGCGTGCTCATCGCCCCCACCTCGCGTATCGCTTTCACGCTACCTCCAAGCCTAGGCAAAGGTCCGGCTTGACGGGGACGAAGTCAGTAACCACTTACCGGATGTCCCGGAATTAACTCCGCTTCCCCCGACGAATCTGGCGCCGACCCTACCCACCCACCTACCTAGTGGACGCAGCGAGAAGCGGTTTCGTTCAGTGTCGACGATAAAATCTCAGTGGCGGCCGAAAATAAGGCTCATCGCCTCGGCGCGGGTCACGTCGTTGTCGCGGAAGGAGCCGCGTACCGCCGAGGTTACCGTCTTGGCGCCCGGCTTGCGCACCCCCCGCATCGTCATGCACAGGTGCTCCGCCTCGATGACCACGACCACGCCGCGCGGCTCCAGGTTGTCCACCAGGGCATCGGCGATCTGGCTGGTCATCCGTTCCTGGATCTGCGGACGCCGGGCGTAGACATCGACCAGCCGGGCCAGTTTGGAGAGCCCGGTGATCTGGCCTTTGACGTTCGGGATATAGCCGATGTGCGCGACGCCGACGAACGGGACCAGGTGATGCTCGCAGGTCGAGTACACCTCGATGTCCTTGACGATGACCATCTCGTCATGGCCCGCGTCAAACACGGTCGTGAGCACATCCGCCGGGCGCTGCCGCAGCCCGGCGAACTGCTCCGCGTAGGCCCGCGCGACCCTGGCCGGCGTATCACGCAGGCCGTCCCGTTCTGGGTCCTCGCCGATCGCGACCAGGATCTCCCTGACCGCGCGCTCGATCCGCGGCAGGTCGAAGTCCCCGCCGCTAGCGCCGTCGGTCATCCGTTATCGCTAGTCTCGCCGTGACCTGGCTCATCGCCGTGACCACCGCCGCCCGGCGATCCTGCGTTCTGGGGGTTGAAGCCAAACGGCTGGCCGTTGGCGGGCAGCGCCACGCCGCCGTTCCCGGTACCGCCGTCAGCGGCCGCCAAGGCGAGTTCCTTGGGTGAGAGCACCGGCGGGCGGTCAGAAGGCAGGCGCTTGCCGTAGCCCGTGTACGAGCCGCGGACCGGCCGCTTCTGCACGGTCGCGAAGATCTCGAGGACCTCTTTCCTGCCCACGGTCTCCTTGTCGAGCAGGCGCAGCACCAGCGAGTCGAGCACGTCACGGTATTGCACGAGGACTTCCCAGGCCTCGTCGTGGGCCGACTCGATGAGGCGGCGGATCTCCTCGTCGATCGTGGACGCGATCTCCTCAGAGTAGTCGCGGCTGTGCGACATGTCCCGGCCCAGGAAGGGCTCGGCGTCACCGTTGCCGAACTTGCGCGCGCCCAGGCGCTCGCTCATGCCGTACTCGGTGATCATGCCGCGGGCGATCTGGGTCGCCTTCTCGATGTCGTTGGCGGCGCCCGTGGTGGGCTCGTGGAAGATGAGCTCCTCGGCGGTCCGGCCGCCCAGCAGCATGGCCAGCTGATCCAGCATCTCGGCCCGGGTGACCAGGAACTTGTCCTCGGTCGGCAGCGCGCTGGTGTACCCGAGCGCACGGCCGCGCGGGATGATCGTCACCTTGTGCACGGGATCGGCGTGCGGCATCGCGTGGCCGACCAGCGCGTGGCCGCCCTCGTGATAGGCGATGACCTTCCGCTCGCTCTCCGAGAGCAAGACGCTCTTGCGCTCCGGGCCCGCCATGACCCGGTCGATGGCCTCTTCCAGCGACTCCATCGTGATCTGCTTGCCGTTGTGCCGCGCGGTCAGCAGCGCGCCCTCGTTGATCACGTTGGCCAGGTCGGCACCGGTGAACCCGGGCGTACGCCGGGCGATGATGTCCAGGTCGGCATCGGGCGCGATCGGCTTGCCACGGGCGTGTACCCGCAGGATCCCCTTGCGGCCGGCCAGGTCCGGCTGGGCCACCACGATCTGCCGGTCGAACCGGCCGGGCCGCAGCAGCGCCGGGTCGAGGATGTCGGGGCGGTTGGTGGCCGCGATGACGATGACGCCGCCCTTGGTGTCGAAGCCGTCCAGCTCGACCAGCATCTGATTCAGCGTCTGCTCGCGCTCGTCGTGGCCGCCGCCGAGGCCCGCGCCGCGGTGCCGGCCCACGGCGTCGATCTCGTCCACGAACACGATCGCCGGGGCGTTCGCCTTGGCCTGCTCGAACAGGTCGCGGACCCGGGACGCGCCGACGCCGACGAACATCTCGACGAAGTCCGAACCCGAAATCGAGTAGAACGGGACGCCGGCCTCGCCGGCCACCGCCCGGGCGAGCAGGGTCTTGCCCGTGCCCGGCGGGCCGTAGAGCAGCACGCCCTTGGGAATCTTGGCCCCGATCGCCTGGAATTTTGCCGGCTGCTGGAGGAACTCCTTGATCTCCTGCAGTTCCTCGATGGCCTCGTCCACGCCGGCCACGTCGGCGAACGTCGTCTTCGGCGTGTCCTTGGTGAGCAGCTTGGCCCGCGACTTGCCGAAGTTCATCACGCGAGAGCCGCCGCCCTGCATCTGGGACAGCATAAAAAAGAAGACGAGGAAGATCACCAGGTAGATGAGAGCGGTCGGGATCAGGTCAAGCAGCGCGTTGCTCTTCGGGATGCTGATGTTGTATCCCTGCGGCAGGTTGCCCTTGTCGTACTGCACCTGCAGCTCATTCTGCAGCTGCAGGCCCTGACCCGAGACCCAGTCCGCCTCCAGGTTCTTGCCTGCCTTGGTCGTGACCTGGATCGTCTGATTCTTATCGGTGATCAGCGCGCTCTTGACCTGGCCCTGATCGATGAGCTTGACGATCTGGGAGGTGTCGACCTGCTGGTATGAACTCCCGGAATTCGCGTAATCGAGCACGAAAAGCAGCAAAAGCACCGCTACGGCTACGAGCAGCAGCGGTGCGCGGAAAAAGCGCCTTAGCTCCATCGATGAGCGGTCCCGTCGGCCCGGGACCGTTCCCTCCTGACCAGCCTCACACTCCCGTCGACCTCCGGCGGGATGGCCATCATTCCCAAAACCCGCAGCCAGCGTGTGGCCGCGAGGCGCAAACTACGACGGTACACCGCTTGGTGCAACGCCTGGAAAGTCAACGCTATAAGTGGCGGATTGTGTTCCCCTGCCTGGGAGACCTAACCGCCCCCGTACACGTCCGGAGCGAGCGTACCGATGAACGGCAGGTTCCGGTAACGCTGAGCGTAGTCAAGGCCGTAGCCGACGACGAATTCGTCACCGATGTCAAAGCCCGTATAGGCCACGTTCACCTGCATCTGGGCCGATCCCGGCTTGCGCAGCATGGCGCAGACGGCCAGTGACGCCGGCGAGCGCGAGCGTAGGTTGCCCGCCAGCCAGGACAGCGTCAGGCCCGAATCGACAATGTCCTCGACGATCAGCACATGCCGGCCGGTGATGTCGGTATCGAGATCTTTGAGGATGCGGACCACCCCCGAGGACTTGGTTCCCGAGCCGTAGGACGAGATCGCCATCCAGTCCATCTGCACCGCGAGGTGCATGGCCCGGGCCAGGTCGGCCATCACCATGACCGCGCCCTTCAGCACGCCGATGAGCAGCAGGTCGCGGCCGGCGTAATCGGCGTCGATCTGCGCCGCGAGCTCGCCGATGCGCGCCTGCAGCTGCTCGGTGGTGATGAGTACCTGCTTCAGCTCAGGCCCCATGTCACTTTCGTCCAACGGACTCGCTTCCCTTAATCAGCGGTGCTGGTGAACCACACCTTGCCATCACGGCGCCGCGCTCGCACCCCGCCGGGAAGGTCCACCCACCGCTGCCCGTGCCAGCCGGTGACCAGGGCGTCGATCGCCCCAACGTGGCCGGCGCTGAGCGTGCCGTGCGGGCAGCCCGCCATGATCGCCGCATCGCGCAGCACTCGCGTCCTGATCGCGGCAGGCAGCGCCCGCAGCCAGCCTGCCTCGAGCCCGGCCGGGTCGGAGCAATTACCGCGCAGCTGTCCGCTTTCGGCGAACGCGAGCTCGTCGAGGCACTCCGCGTCGGCGCGCAGCTGCCTCGCGGTACGGGCGAGCGCCTCGGCCACCCCCGGGCCCAGCGCGGTCTCCAGGGCGGGCAGCGCCTGGTGGCGAACCCGTGCCCGGGCGTAGCGGAAGTCGCTGTTGTGCGGGTCCTGCCACGGCTCGAGCCCAAGCTCGGTGCACGCAGCCCTGGTGGCGGCCCGGCGTACCGCAAGCAGCGGCCTGCGGTAGCGGCCGCGCCGTGCGGGCATGCCCGCCAGCGACCGGCCGCCGGACCCGCGCGCCAGGCCGAGCAAGACGGTTTCCGCCTGGTCGTCGAGGGTGTGGCCGAGCAGCACCACAGCGGCACGGTAATCCCTGGCCGCCGCGTCAAGCGCCTGGTACCTGGCCGCCCGCGCGGCGGCCTCAGGACCCGAGCCCCGGCCGGCCGATCCGGCCGACGGCACCGTCACCGCGACGCTAAGGACCGGATCCAGACCCAGCTGGCCGAGCAGCGCCGCCACACCGGCGGCGCGTTCGGCAGAGCCAGGCTGCAGCCCGTGGTCCACGGTAACGCCGCCGACCCGCAGGCCGAGGCGCGGCGCCGCGAACGCCGCGGCAGCGGCCAGCGCGAGCGAGTCAGCGCCGCCGGAGCACGCGACGAGGACAAGCGCGCCGCCCGCGGACAGGTCACCCGCGGACGGACGGGTCACCCGCGGACAGGTCGGCCAGGCAGAGCCGGACCGCGGTGCGGAGCTCGGCGACCGCTGCGCCAGGACCCATGCGGCTAGGAGCCGGATACGACTCGCTCCACCCACTCGTGCGGGTGGGCGAATTCCGCCTTGGTCGGCAGGGTGTCCGGCGACGTCCAGACCTGGTTGAAGGCGGGCATGCCGACCTCCTCCACGACCATGCTGACAAACCGGGAGCCCTCCGCGTACTGCTTCATCTTCAGGTCGATGCCTAGGATGCGGCGGATCGTCTGCTCGATCCGGCCCTGTGACCCGCGCCGGGCGCTGAACCGTTCCCTGATCTGCGCCACCGAGGGCACCACCTGCGGCCCGACCGCGTCCATGACGTAGTCGCCATGTCCTTCTACCAGCGTCATCACCGCGGTCAGCCGGTCCATGATCTCGCGCTGCGCCGGGGTCGCCACGGCATCGATCAGGCTTCCGCCGTCTCCGCCGCGTACTGCGCCCGCCATCGCGTCGGCCGCCGACCTGAGCCGCTGCAAGATCGCCGCCGGGTCAAGCTCGGAGGCGAGCAGGAACTTGGTCATCTGGCTCTGCACGTAGTCCCGCAGCCACGGGACCGCGGTGAACTGGAGCCGGTGCGTCTCCTCGTGCAGGCACACCCAGCGGCGGAAATCGTGGGTGTCGACGCCGAGCTCGCGTTCGACCATGACAATGTTCGGCGCGACCAGGGTGAGCCTGCCCGGGTGCTCACCGTCTGCCGGGGAGGCCTCAGGCGGCAGGAAGAGCTCGTACTGGCCCAGCACCCGGGAGGAGAGGTAGGCCAGGATCAGCCCGGCCTGGATGCCGGTGACCCGCGATCCCACCGCGGTCATCACCGATCCGGGCGACCGGGATCCGGACGAGGAGTCCGAGCCGGAAGAACGTTCCCTCAGCTGCTCGACCAGGGGCTCGAGGACGACGCGGAAGCCATCCACGTTCGCTCGTATCCAGCCGGGCCGGTCTACCACCGCGACTAGCCCCAGCGAGCCGCCGGGCCCGGCCGACATCCCGGTGACCTCGTAAACCGGCTGCTGTACGGCACTGGCCATGTCACGTAGCTCAGAGACCGTACGCCGCGCCTCGGCCAGGCTTACCTGCGGCCCGGGCCGGGCCCATCGGGTCCCGGTGGAAATGGCGATGTCCCAGTCAATCATCTGCGCGCTGCTCACAGTCCCACCGTACGTGGTGCCGACAGCATCCGTCACCGGCACCCGCAGCGGGCCAGCGCGACCGCGGCCTTGTCGATGGCGCTCGCGGCCGCGTCCAGCATCCCCTCCGCCGGAATCTGGTCGGCCATGAAGGCGAAGACCAGCACCGTGCCGTTCTGGTCGGACACCACCCCGGCCAGGGCGGCGACAGTGCCGAGATTGCCCGTCTTGGCCCGTACCGAACCCAGCGCCGCCCCGCCGATCCCGCTGAACACGCTCTGCCCGGCGGACAGCGTGCCGGAAAAACCGGCGACCGGCAGGCCAGCCAGCAGGGACCGCAGCCGGGGAGCGGCGATCGCGAGCTCAAGCACCTTGACCAGCGTGGCCGGCGCGATCGCGTCCTGGCCGGACAGCCCGCTGCCGTCCACCAGCCGGATGGCGGTGCTGACCCCGAGGCGCCGAAGTTCAGCGGTCACCGCCCCGGCCGCCCCGCCGAACGAGGCGGGCTCGCCGGTCGCGATCGCTACCTGGCGGGCCAGGTCCTCCGCGATCACGTTGTTGCTCTCGGTGAGCATCTGCTGCACGATGGCCGACAGCGGCGGGGATGACACGCTGGCCAGGGCGGCGGCGTGCGCGGGAGCCGTCCGCGCCGCCGGGGTGCCGGTGACACCGATGCCATCCGCGGCGAGCAGGGCCCCGAACGAGGCGGCCGCCATGGCCGCCGGGTCGGTCGCGCGCGGGCGCAGGTTGTACGGGTCGTCGGAGTCTTCCGGCGTGCCTGCGGCGGTCAGCCGGCCCTGGTCCACCTCGAGGGAGACGATCGGGGTGACGTCCCCGGAGCTGACATAGCTCTCCGGCCAGCCGGGCGCGAGCGGCGGGCCGGTGAACAGCGAGGTGTCATAGCCGACGCTGACCCTCGTCCGGCGCTGGGCTTTCAGCGCTCGCGCGGTCGCGGCGGCCAGGTTGGCCAGGGTGGCCGGGGCCGGATAGTCCTGCGCTGGGTACGCGTTTACCGCGAGCGTCGGGTCACCGCCGCCGACCAGGACGATGCTGTCCGCGGTGGCGCCGCGCACCACCCGGGTGCGGAACCTGGCGTTGGCACCAAGCACGGCCAGCGCGGCGGCCGAGGTGGCCAGCTTCGTGGTCGAGGCGGGTGTGGCCGGCCGACTGCCTTGCTCGGACAGCAGCACCCGACCGGTGGCGGGGTCGGCAACCAGCGCCGACACGTCAGGACCGAGCGCGGCCGCGGACAGCGGGCCTGCCAGCGCCGAGCGCAGCCCGCTCGCGGTCGGCAGCGGCCCGCGCTCGGTCCCAGCGGCCAGCACGGTCCCCGGGCCGACGACCGGACTGGCCGCGACCGACGGCACCCGCAAGGCCGCAAGCCGGGGCGGAAGCATCTGGGACACGACGATGCCCGCTGCTAGGGTGAACACGTTGATCATGGCCAACGCCAGCAGTGCCGCTCTGCGGGTACGGCGACCATGACCCACCCCTCGCCTCCCTCGCCCGGAAGAGTCAGCGGCGTGTTCGCCGCGGATTGCGGGGACAATGGAGTTAATCACCCAGGCCAGTCTGGAGCGAAACCGTGGACGTTGAAGTTGTCATCGAAATTCCCAAGGGACAGCGCAACAAGTACGAGATGGATCACGAAAGCGGACGGATCCGGCTGGACCGGATGCTGTTCACCTCGACCAGGTACCCAGCCGACTACGGCTTCATCGAGGACACCCTGGCCGACGACGGCGACCCGCTGGACGCCCTCGTCCTCCTCGACGAGCCGACCTTCCCGGGGTGCCTCATCACCTGCCGGGTCATCGGCATGTTCCAGATGCACGACGAGAACGGCGCCGACAACAAGGTGCTCGCCGTCCCGGCGAAGGACCCCCGGATGGAGCACCTACGGGACATCCACCATGTGCCCGAGTTCGACCGGCTCGAGATCCAGCACTTCTTCGAGGTCTACAAGGCCCTCGAACCCGGCAAGATGGTACGGGCCGAAGCCTGGGCGGACCGCGCCGCCGCCGAGGCCGAGATCGAAGCCTGCCGCAAGCGGGAGGCGGAAACCCTGCACCACGACGCCGGGGAAGCCACGGACTTAGCCGGGAGGCCGGGACCGAGCCAGGGAGGCCCGGACTTAGCCGGTTCCGGGGGGAGTTCCCTGGCCGGGCGTTCCCTCCGGCGGAGGAAGGCCGGTGCCGGGAGGACGCAGGGGTGCCCGTTTTGGTCAAAATATTCTCTGCTGACCGGGGCCGCGGCGCGGCGGCGCGGCGGCAGCCGACCATCGGACCGGGGCGCGGATACGGTACCGTGAGCGGAACCGCCGCGTCGGGCGGCCGGGACGGGGGTCTGTGTGACTGTGCCTCGCTATCGCAGGGTGGTCGTCAAGCTAAGCGGCGAGGCGCTCGCGGGGGCGGGCAGCTCCGGGGTCGATCCGGCCAGCCTGTCCCGCGTCGCCGAGGAAGTTCTCTCCGTGCACGATCTCGGCGTGCAGGTCGCGGTCGTCGTCGGCGGCGGGAACTACTTCCGCGGCCGGATGGCCGAGGGCTGGGGCATCAGCCGGGCCGAGGCGGACAACATCGGGATGCTCGGCACCATCATGAACGCGCTGATGCTCAGGGGCGCGCTCACGGCCAGGACCGACACCGACATCCGGGTCATGACCGCGGTGCCGATTCACAGCGTCGCGGAGCCGTTCATCCGGCTCCGGGCCCTGCACCACCTGGAACGCGGCCTGATCGTGCTGCTCGCGGGCGGCATTGGCCAGCCGTACGTCACCACGGACTACCCGGCGGTGCAGCGGGCCCTGGAACTGGACGCCGATACGCTGCTGGTGGCCAAGCGCGGGGTGGATGGGGTCTACGACAGCGACCCGCACCTGAATCCGGATGCGGTGCGCTACACCAGGCTGACCTACGACGAGGCGCTGGCGGCCGGGGTCCGGATCATGGACACCAGTGCGTTTGTGCTGGCCAACGAGCAGGCCCTGACCATGCACGTGTTCGACGTCGCCGCCGCGGGCGTCATGCGCCAGATCTGCCAGGGCGCCGAACTCGGCACCCGGATCAGCGTTAAGTAACTGCCTGCCCGAGACGTCACCGATGCTCCGAACGCATTTGGTTCGGCAGAATTTCCGGTGAAGTGCAGGACACCGACCGGGGCCGCTGGTGATTACTCTTTACCCTCGCGACTGTTCCTATCTCGGTAACGGCTCTGGGTAACTTTTCGTAGCTATCCGACCGCATCCTGCTGCGTTACAATCGGGAAGCGTCTGCAGGCGAATGGGCGGCAGCGCCCGGCAAATGGCCTGACGCAGCCGGACAGGTTGTGGTGCGTGCAGCTAAAAGGGGCGGGAAAGGCCAGCCTGGACTTGGCGCCGCCGAGTCTGGTGGGAAGAAACGGGGAGCTCGCCCGGGTCCTTGAATGGCTGTCGGCCGCGGAGGCTGACCATGGCGCTTTGGTGCTGCTGCGGGGCGATGCGGGCATCGGCAAGACCCGCCTGGTAGATGAGATCGCCAGCGCGGCCCGGGCTCGGGGCATGGTCGTGAGAGCGGCGGAAGCGAACGAGTTCGATCAGACCCGGCCGTTCGGTGCGATTTCGGACGCACTGGGGGTCTCGCCGCGATCCGCCGACCCGGCCCTGGCCGAACTGGCCCGGCGGATCGAGGGACAGCGAGGCTGGTCCGGTCACCTCGAGGACATCCCGGTGGAGGTCCATCACCTGGTCGAGGCGCTGACCGGGGTGTTCGAGTCGTTGTGCAGCACGGCCCCGGTGCTACTGGTCGTCGACAATCTCCACTGGGCGGACAGCTCGAGCCTGGCCCTCTTGCGGCGGCTCACCCGGCTGTGCCGGCAGTACCCGGCTCTGATCCTGGTCACCACGAGGCCGACGGACAAGCAGGCGGTCGGGGCGCTGGCCGACGCCGTCCGTGGTGGTCCGGGTGCCCTGCTCGAGCTGGGTCCGCTCGACACCGAGTCAGTACTCCGGCTCGCCGGGCAGATCGCTGGCGGCCCGCCGGGTCCACGCCTGGCGGATCGGATGGCGCAGGCGTCCGGCAACCCGTTGTTCGCCGTTGAGCTGCTCACCACGTTGCTCCAGCAAGGCCAGGTCTCCGTCACCCCCGCCGGTCAGGCCGAAGTGGAGGGCATGGGAGCGCAGGCGGGCCTGGCCGTCAGTATCCTGTACCGGCTCAGCCTGCTCCCGGCCGACTCGATCGAGTTGCTCAGGGCCGCCGCCATCTGCGGCCGCACGGTGGACGTCGCCGAATTGTCGATGCTGACCGGCCAGGACACCCTCGCCCTAGCCGAGTCCCTCCGGCGGGCGGGCCGGGCCGGGATCGTCGAGACCAGCGGGGACAAGCTGTCGTTCCGCCACGAGCTGATCCACGATGCGCTGTACCAGGACTGGCCGGTGCCGGTCCGGCGTGCCCTGCACCGGGACTTGGCCGACCGGCTGGCCGCGGCCGGTGCCCCGGCTTGGCGGATCGCCCACCATCTGTCGTTCGGTGCCGAGGCGGGCGACGTCAACGCAGTGGCCTGGCTACACCGGGCCGGGCTGGAGGTGGCGCCGCGCGATCCCGCGGCGGCCGTGACGATGCTGGAGCGGGCGGCCGAGCTGGCGCCAGCCGAGGCGGCGACGCGCGACGTCATCCGGACGGACCTGTCCGTCGCCCTCGCGTGGGCCGGGCGGCCCGGCGACGGCGAGCGGCTAGCGGCCGCCGTGGTGGCCGGCACCCTCGATGTCGATGTTCGCGGCCGGGCTGCTTCGTGGCTAGCGTCTTCCCTGCTGCTCCGGGGGCGACCGCACGAGTCACGTGAGTTGTGCCGCCAGGCGCTGGCGGCGGGCGTCGGATCGGATCGGGTGAACATCCTGCTCCGCATAGTGAAGGAGATCGCGGCCGTCGCGCTCGGGGAGCGCTCCGGTGCCGTGGACCGGATGCGGCAGCTGCTGACCGCGGCGGCCGTGCTCGGCGACGCCGCGGTGCGGTCAAGTTGCCTGCAGGGCCTGGCGCTCGCCGAGGCCAACGAGGGCTTCCTGAACGCGGCCACCGGATACGGGGCGGCCGCGGTGCGGGAGGCTGAATCCGTTCGGACCCCCCAAGCCTTCATGGGCAACAGCCACGTCATGTACGCGTGGATCCTGGAAGAACAAGACCGCCTGGGTGAGGCCCTGGAGACGGCGGAAAGACTGCGACGGGCGGCCGGCGCGCGGTCCGAGGCGCCGACCATGGCCCAGATCGAACGCTGGCGGGCCCGGGCGCACTTCGCCGCCGGGCGGTGGGACGACGCCCTGGTGGACCTCGACTCGGCCCTGACCGCCTACGACACCGGCACGGACATCTGGCCCGAGCCCCTGGCCCTGCGCGCGCTGATCGCGGTCCACCGCGGTCAGCTCGACGGCGCCCGGGATGATCTGAGCCGGTTCGACGCCGCTCTCGCCGCGGGCGGTCCCTGCCTGGTGCTCGACCAGCCGGTGCTCGCCCGCGCGTTTCTGCTCCAAGCCCAGGGCCAGGTAGCCCAGGCCGCCGAGGTACTCACCGTCGCCTGGGAGATCGCCGAGGCCGCTCTGGCCATGGCCAAGCCCGCGATCGGTCCTCACCTGGCCCGGCTGGCCGTCGAGACCGGCGATCTGGCCACAGCTCGCCGGGTGTGCTCGGCGCTCGGCGCCCTCGCCGCGACCAACCCCACGGTGGCCCGGCTAAACGCCGCCGCCCTGTGGGCGACGGGAACGACCGAGGCAGACGCCGGGATCCTGGTGCAGGCCGCTCAGGCGCAGCAGCAGTCGCCGCGACCGCTCGATCTGGCGATGGTGCGGGAAGACGCGGCCGCCGCCATGGCCCGGGACGGCCGACTCGGCGGAGCCCGGGAACTGCTTACCCAGGCGCTGGCCGGCTACGAAGGACTGCTGGCCAGGCAGCGCTCCGCCTCGGCCAGGGCCAGGTTGCGGGCCCTCGGTGTCCAGGCCGGATCTACCGGGAAGCGGGGACGACCGGCGAGCGGGTGGGAAGCCCTGACCGGCGCGGAGTTCCAGGTCGTCCAGCTAGTGGCCGAACGCCTCTCCAATCAGGAGATCGCCGAGCGGCTCTTCGTTTCGCGGCGGACGGTGGAGACCCATGTGTCCCACGCCATGGTCAAGCTGGGCTTCGCCGCGCGCCGCGAGATGACCGCGGCGGCCCGTCATCGCCACGCCACCAAAAATCCGTAATCACTACGGAGGTTCTGGGGCCGGTGGCAGCCTCAACCTGATAGGGCACGGCGAGCACGTGACCCACCCGCGAATGACCAAGGCGGGTGGCGAGACAGTGCTCCGCCGACGACAGCGCCCGCTGGGCGCCTACGGGAGGAAGGAGCAGCCCATGGCTGCCGTCAATTGGCCGAACGTGCCCTTCTACATCATGAGTCAGGTGAATTTTTCCGACTTGGTGGTCGCCGTGAACAGCGACAACCAAGCCGTCCTGGAGCCGTTGACCGGCACCGCCGACCAGCTCTGGGTCGCGACGGCAGACGAACGCGGCGGCGCCCGGCTGACCAACCTCCTCTCCAAGATGGCGCTCTATGCCCAGCCGGCGGATCCCACCTGGGTCGGAGCCGGGCCGCTCGACCTGTCGGTGCCCGGTGCATGCTGGGTGCTCGATGACTACCCTTCCGACGGCTGGCTGCGGATCCAGTGCCTGCCCCCATCGAATAACTGGTGGCTGCAGGTCACGGCGCCGCAGCAAGGCACCGGGCTGATCCTCGCGGGCTGGAACGGAGGCCAGCTGTCCGAGTTCAAGGCGATGCCGGAGACCGGTGAGGTCACCGTGTCGAACGTCCAGTACCAGCTAACGAACGCCACGAATCTCGCCCAGCCGCCGGTGGACTCCCTCGCCGTCGTGGTCGACAACACCCAAGGCAACACGCTTCTCACCCAGACGATCACCCTCACCGGCACGGTTCAGCAGAGCACGCAGCTCCAGGCGTCCGAGTCGGACACCGAAGGGACCGTGTACACGCAGTCCTTCTCGGTCGAGGCCACCTTCGACCCGGTCCAGGTGACCGCGACGGCGACGTTCGAAGAAAACCAGAGCACGACCGTCGGCTGGTCGAGCGGCACGACGAACACCCAGACCTGGGAGCACGACATCCAGACGGCGGTCACCGTGCCGGTTAACAAGAAGTACAGCTTTCAGCAGAGGGTGAATTACGGGCAGGTCACTGTGCCCTGGACGGCGACCGGAACGTTCCAGTCGTGCGTTCCGGGCACCAAGCCGTATACGTTCCAGATGAACGGCAAGTTCACTGGTCTGAACGCCACGACCGCCGAGATCATCGTGGCCGACGTCACGGCGCTGCCGCCGAGCTCAGGCGGACAGGGTCCGGTCCTGCAGACCGTTCCGGTGTCGCTGTCCGCCAGCACCGCCACGGTGCCAGTCCCATAACCCGACCCGGTAAACCCAGTGCCGTAACCCGACCCGGTTCACCTAGTTCCGCCGACCGGGTTCACTAGGGTCGGCAACCTCAATAATCCGCATCGGCGGGAAAGCGCCCGGGGGCCGGGCGGTTGCGCTGCTAGCATCGCCGGTATGGCATCTCTTCCGGATAGTGCCCGCACCGTCCTGGAATCTGCGGCCCTCGCCCATCTGGTGACCCTGAACCCGGACGGGAGTCCCCAGGTCACGGTGGTGTGGGTCGGCCTGGACGGCGACGAGAT
Source organism: uncultured Actinomycetes bacterium (assembly GCA_963758795.1). Classification (GTDB taxonomy): domain Bacteria; phylum Actinomycetota; class Actinomycetes; order Streptosporangiales; family Streptosporangiaceae; genus Palsa-504. The sequence continues at coordinate 9,227 of CAVWXG010000008.1, read as the reverse complement.
CGTCGCCGCGCACCTGCCCGAGCACCGCAAGATCCGCAATATCCGCAACGATGCGCGGGTCGCGCTGTCGCTGGAGACGCTGCAACGCAACCCGATAGGCCTGACCGAGTACCTGGTCATCTACGGGACGGCCCGGGTCACCGAGGGCGGCGCGGCCGAGGTACTGCAGCGGCTGGCACACACCTACCTCGGGCCGGACGTGAAGTTTCCGCCGATGGATAACCCGCCGGCCGGCTACATCACGCACATCGCCGTGGACCGCATCGCCGGCGTGGGGCCCTGGGCATCCTGAGCACGTCTGGCCCGGGTTCCGCCGACGCCGCGGCGCTGCGGACACGGCTTCGGCACGTCTACTGGATCGGTGGCGGGAGCGGTGCGGGCAAGTCGGTCATCGCGCGCCGCGCCATCGAGATCGACACCACGATGACCGAAGATGATCTGGATGAGCAGGTGATGGTGGCGTTCGGACTCTGAGGGGGCGCAGTCAGGTAACCGGCGCGCGGCGGTTATGCGTTGAATGGGTGTGGGATAGTGGCGTGACCGGCCAGCACTGTCGACCTGCGACAGCGCCCGCCCGCTAGCCTTTCCTCATGGCTGCTAGCACGGGTCCGGATCTTGATGCCAGGCCCTCATATCGCAGGACCTTGCGGTCTTTGCTGCGGGCAACGGGATCTACGGCGGCGCTGGTGGTTATCTACTACCTGCTGCCCCTGGACCACTCGTCAACCCCGGTCGCCGTCACGACACTGCTGATCGGGCTGGTGGTATTCATCGGCCTGATCGTCTTCCAGGTCCGCTCTATCATCCGGTCGCAGTTCCCGGGCCTGCGGGCTATCGAAGCCCTCGCGACCAGCGTTCCGCTGTACCTGCTGCTGTTCGCCAGCGTCTACGTCGTGATGGCCGCGATTTCCCGCAGCAACTTCGGCGGGCCGCTGACGCACACGGACGCGCTGTACTTCACCGTCACCGTGTTCTCAACAGTCGGGTTCGGCGATATCACGGCCAAGACAGAAACGGCACGGCTCGTGGTCACCGTGCAGATGCTCGCCGATCTCCTGGTTATCGGAGTCGGGCTCAGGGTCATCGTCGGTGCGGTGGGGCGTAGCCGAGAACAGCGGCTACAGGACGCGGGCACTGACCGGCCCGGCGAGTAGCGCGCTGCCACGGCAGGGACAGCCAGGCCGGTACTCGGCGCCGTGGTCCCCGCACCCTCTGCGACGAGGCAACCGCCTGGCCGCACAGGGTGGCCTGACCTGCGCGGCGAGCTGTCCGCGAACGACCGTGAGGAACCCCACCACGTGCCACGAGCTCAGCAGCCAGGACGGATCTCCCCAGCCGTACCCCAACCCGGCCATGTTCCTCGCCGCCTCGGGCGATCCGCTGAGTAGCGTCCGGACGATGTAAGTACGGTGATCACAGTCCCACCTCCACCCCTATGCATACCGCCACGGAGGCATGGCCTGGGCAGGGGCTTGGTCCTCACTGCGGGCGACCTTATTACCCCATGAAGATCAGCCCGAGCCCGAGCTTCGCCTCCTGAATGGCACGCGCGTACCACTCGAGACCACCGGCAAGATCGGTGGCTCCCCGGCTGCCACACGACGCCTTGCACCCCTGACGTGCTGGCCAACCGTCATATTTACCGGCGTGATGGTATCGTCGGTGAACGAGCCGAGGTGATCGGGCATGTTTCCAGTCGCACCTGATCAGGGCGTGGATGTCGCCAAGTTCCACGCCGAAGACCTAAAGCGCGCGATGCAGCGCGACGAGTGCGCCGAGGCCAAGATGCTGACCCGGGTACGGCTCATCTTGCGGCGCGTCCTGGGGCGCCAGAATCCGCCCGCGTCACCCGGCGCGCGCTGAAGGCGTCCGACGCGAAGCGTGCTGATCCCCGATCGGGCACGTAGCGGGCACGCGGCCCGCGATCACGCATTCCGAAGACGGGACAAAGTTGCAAATAAGCCCACTGAACTGGGCTTTTGTCGTGGAGCGGGTGACGGGAATCGAACCCGCACTGTCAGCTTGGGAAGCTGATGTTCTACCATTGAACTACACCCGCGCGGCCCGGCACCTGCCTCGCGTGACCACCGCGATCCCCGGCTTGTGCTGTGTTCGCTCAGACATCGTACCGGACCCGGTAGGTTGCCAGGGTGCTCCTCTCTGATCGCGACATCAAGGCTGAGATCGAGTCTGGCCGGGTCAAGCTCGATCCGTACGCACCCGAGCTGATCCAGCCGTCCAGCATCGACGTCAGGCTAGACCGGTACTTCCGGGTTTTCGAGAATCACCGCTACCCCCACATCGACCCCGCAGTTGAACAGCCGGACCTGACCAGGCTAGTGGAGACGGACGGCGAGGATCCTTTCGTCCTGCACCCCAGCGAATTCGTGCTGGCGTCGACCTACGAGGTGGTCTCGCTTCCCGGCGATCTGGCGGGCCGGCTCGAAGGCAAGAGTTCTCTGGGCAGGCTTGGCCTGCTCACGCACTCGACGGCAGGCTGGATCGATCCGGGGTTCTCCGGGCACGTGACACTCGAACTGTCTAACGTGGCGACGCTGCCCATCAAGCTGTGGCCAGGAATGAAGATTGGCCAGTTGTGCTTGTTCCGCACCAGTTCCCCCGCTGAGCATCCGTATGGCTCGCCGGTCTACGGGTCCCGATATCAAGACCAGCGCGGCCCGACACCATCGCGGTCGTACCTGAATTTCTACCGCACGAAGGTCTGACACCGATTTTCACTGATCGAATCGGCTGTCGCCGTCCCATCCGGTCGGCACGATGGACGGTAAGAGGGTCTTGCGCATCCCTGTGGTCCGTCGGCGCAGTGGCCGCGGCGCGCCTGCCCTCGCGCGCGGACCCCGTACCGGAATGGTTGCCTGCCGCGACGGGCGGACAGGAACACGAACCACCGGAGATCCGCCCGCGCCCAGCAAGCGGGCCCTAATTTGTGCGTTTCTCCGTCAGCTGCGCGGCAATGGAAGCGGCGGCCTGGGCCTCTCGCTCATCCGAGACCCGGCGAAGCCGGGTCCAGAAATCTTCTCCGCCTATATTACGCAGCCGCCGAGACAAGCTGCTTTCAATTGCCGCGATTGTCAGCTGAGAAGCCGCGTAACTTCTGCAGATTCTCCGCCAAGTCTCGTCTCTTGCGCGAACACTCTTCGGATCATCCGTTCCGATGAATTGATGAATTCCCTGAAGGTCGTCACGCGCGAACGTGAGAAGGTGAGAAGGTGACGGAGAATAAAGTTAAGTCGTATGATCGTGGCTCCCAGCCGCAACTGGGAGCCACCATCTCGGTTCGCGAACCTCACGGCTCCGCAATAATTGACCATTAACAAGAGATATTGTTATCGCCGCGCCAAGGGCCGTGATCACCGTTGCCCACACGGGTACCACGGATGCGGGCTGCGGAACCATTCCGATCAAAAGAAGGGCCGCGACTAGAGCTACTAGCCAGCCGCCTGGGAGAGGATCCGCTGCTTGGTCCGGCTTTGGATGCTGCTCGTGTAGCGGGCAGCTACAGCCTATCGCAGTCGCAGCATTCTCAGCGTGCTGAGATGGCCCGCTTTGCTGCGACGAGGAAGACCTGGAAAGCGTCGAGGGAGCAGCTGAGGACCGGGCCTTGAGGGTCCTTGGAATCACGGATAGAAACACGGCCAAGGTGCGACGATACTTCAACGCACTCTCCGTTCCCCACACTGCGGCTTGCCTTGCGCCAGGAGATCTCATGGTCCCCGGAATCGATATTTGACATAATTTAGACTTTCTATGTGATGTATCATAAAAATAAGTTCGGGGGACGATTGGTTCTCGTGTGTTTACCGCCCGTACGGATCGGGTAGATCGCCAGGTACGGCTATTTACTCTCCGGACTGAGTCCAGATCTTGGCAATTGCGCCAATTGTGTCTTTTGGACTAAGTGCTACCGTTTGGAGACGTTCAAAAACTTCTTGGTATCGTTTCAAGTCCTCGGCCCGCTCAAGGTACATAGACCCTACCAGTCCCTCGACGAATACGATACTCGGAGCGGGCTTCGGCAGCTCAAGGACGTTGAAGTTACTCTCCAAGCCCGGATGAGATCCGACCGTGAAGGGAATGATCTGGAGAGTTACATTAGGCAGGCGTGCGACTTCGATGAGCCGATCAAGTTGCTTCCCCATCACCCGCGGACCGCCAACCACCCGACGCAGCACAGCCTCGTCCAGGACCGCTCTGAAGGTCAACGGGTTCGCCTGGGTAAGCAGACTCTGCCGAGTGAGCTTCGCCTGAATCTGCATCTCAATCTGTTCGTTGCTGAGCCTGGGCATAGTGGCCTCATGTCCGGCGCGCGCGTAGTCGGCGGTCTGCAGAAGACCCGGCACGACCGACGACTGGAAATCACTGATCGCCACCGCTTCTGCTTCCAGACCGACATAGGTCGCGTAGTTCAGGTCATAGGACTGCCACCAGCCCTGCCCCTTGCCTTCACGGGCTAGGGTCATCAACCGGTCACGCTCGGCCTGCTCCGTTACGCCGTAGAGGTTGCACAGGTCTCGGATGTCCCGGGGGGTGGCGGCGCCGTGGCCGGTCTCCATCCGGCTCACCTTGCTCGGTGAGCACAGCAACTGATCGGCGGCCTGCTCGACCGTCAGGCCGTTCTGATTGCGGAGCGCGCGCAGCAGGGCGCCGAGTTCGCGGCGGCGAACAGTGGGGCTGCGCACTTCTGGCACGAAGGCCCTCTTTCCTCAGGTTTCAGCGCTATCGCTCACGGGCCGGAACCGGAGATCCCAACCCTCGGGATTGTACCGATGATACATGCGTGCTGCATTTGATTTTTGCACTTGCCAACTTGCATTGCTAGATGCACCATGAAACCAGAAGCAGTAGGCATCCTCAAAGCGACCCGCCGACAACGGGGTCGAGCGGTGACCCGGAGGGTTACCGACGGCAGATCGCGAGCCAGCGAAGGCCCGCGCGGAGCGACGCAAGTCGCCCCGTGACGGACCTGGCCGCGCGTGAGTGGGAGGGGGCACTGCCATTTTCATCAGCCCGCAAAGACCGCATCCGCTTCCCTTGTGTCGAAGCGTACGGGCCGTGGCTCAACCTCCGCGGCGTAATCCGCAACGATCCGGGATCCCGCCGGCTATCCACTGCGTGATACCCCGGACACACCGCTGGGCCGGTGCTGCAACACCGACCCAGCAAGACACCACCCAGGCTCAGGAGCGAGCAAGAAGGGCTAGTGCTGTGATCAACACTACCAACATCACCTGCCATGACAACCCCCCGTGGCCACCAGCAGGCCCAGCCGGGAGGCCGACCGAACCCGCGCGGCGCGCCGCGGCCGGATCGGGAGCACCGCGCCGGATCGGGAGCACCGCCGGCCGGATCGAGAGCACCGCCGGCCGGATCGAGAGCACCGTCGGTCTCGCGGCCGCGGTGCTGCTCAGCTGGCTGGCCTGGATCCCCCGGCGGCTGGGTGACCGCGTATTCACCGGGAACGACACCGAGGCGTACTGGCGCGGCTGGCAGATCACCAAGGTGCACGGCGGTCTCGGGCGGCGCTACCGGGACCTGCGCTTCGACACCTTGGCCGCGTGCCCGCGATGCCAGGGCGGAGGTGCCAGTATTAAGGACGGACGCGCGGACACACCGTGCGCCCCGTGCCTCGGCACAGGCCGCGTCAGTATCGAAGAGGTGCGCTAGCCATGGCGTCGGGACGGCCGCGGCGGCCCAACGACCCGAGCATCATGGCCAGCGTGGAGGCCGCCGTCAGCACGGTGTCTCGGCCGGGCCTTCTCGGCCGGCTGTGGCACTGGCGGTACGAACTGGCGCTGATGGCCGGGCTGCCGCTGGCCGCGTTCGCCATCGGCTGCACGCTCGGCCTGGGCTGGCTCATCGCCATGGCGGCGACGGCGCTCGCGCTCATGGCCGCCTTCCTGGCGTGGCGGCCGACCCGCCGGTGGCTGATCGCCAGGGCCTGGTGTGTCGTCACGCCGCACCGGGTCAGGACCGGCTGCGTACACGCCTGGGTCCAGACCAGGGGCGGCAGGCTGCCGACCGTCCTGTACACCGTACCCACGGAGTTCGGCGAGCGGGTGATGCTGTGGTGCCGGGCCGGGATCACCGCGGGGGACTTCGAAGGGGCCAGGGACATCCTGCGCGCCGCCTGCTGGGCCAGCGACGTCCGGGTGGTGGTGAACGATCGTCGCAGCCACATTGTGGTGCTTGAGGTGATCCGCCAGCGGCAGGCCGGACCGCCAGCCGAGGGCGACCCGGTGAGGCCGGCCTGGCCCTACCTCACCGACCACGCCGAACCTGATGGCGCCGACTCCGAGGAGCCTGCCTTGTCGGCCGGCCGGGGAAACCACGGCCCGTTCAGATAAATAAAGATACGGAACGGACCGGGCCGCGCGCGGTCGGCCCGCAAGACGCGACGGCGGGGGAAACGACGGGGGCGACGGCGGTCGGATATCCGGCCGCCGGGCGACCCCGGCCCGCTCGCATCCCTATGCCGCCGGGCCGCCGGTCCCCTCGGCCGGCGGGCCGGGATTCGCATCGGTACCGGCCGTCGCGGCACCGGCGGCGGCATCGCCGGCCGGCGCGCTGCCCGCGGCGCTCGCGACCGCCGCGCCGACCGGGGCTACCGATCGGACCAGGAGCTGGGCGACGTCGATGACTTCGAGGGTGTCTTTGGCGTCGCCTGAGGCTTTCTTGGCGGCGACGGCGTCGCCGAGCATGACCAGGCAGTAGGGGCAGGCGGTGGAGATGGTGTCCGGGGACAGGGCCAGCGCCTCGTCGATCCGCTCGGTGTTGATCCGCTTGCCGATCCGTTCCTCCATCCACATCCGGGCCCCGCCCGCGCCGCAGCAGAAGCCGCGTTCCTTGCACCGGTGCATCTCGACCGCCTCGACCCCGGGCACGTGCTCCATGATCTGCCGCGGCGCCGTGTAGATCTTGTTGTGGCGGCCCAGGAAGCACGGGTCGTGGTAGGTGACCTTCTCCGGCGCCGCCGTTCCGTCCGGGGTCAGCTTGCCCTGGTCCACCAGCCGGGCCAGCAGCTGGGTGTGGTGGATCACCTCATAGTTCCCGCCCAGCTGCGGGTACTCCTTCGCGATCGTGTTGAAGCAATGCGGGCACGACGCCACGATCGTCTTGGGTGCGGCCTCGTTGAGGGTCTCGATGTTCTGCTGGGCGAGCATGGAGAAGACGAACTCGTTGCCGATCCGGCGGGCCGGGTCGCCGGTGCACGTCTCGGCCGGCCCCAGCACCGCGAACTTCACGCCCGCGGTGTGCAGCAGGGTGGCGATCGCCTTGGTGGTCTTCTTGGCGCGGTCCTCCAGCGCGCCGGCGCAGCCGACCCAGAACAGGTACTCGATGCCGGCGTCGATCTTGCCGTCGGCGACGGCGATCTCGAAGTCGAGCTCGCCGATCCAGTCGCCGCGCCGGTTCGCGCCCATGCCCCACGGGTCGCCCTTGTTCTCCAGGTTCTTCAGCATCCCCGCGGCCTCGACCGGGAACGCCGACTCGATCAGTACCTGATGCCGGCGCATCCCGTCGATGTGGTCGATGTGCTCGATGTCGACCGGGCACTCCTCCACGCACGCCCCGCAGTTCGTGCACGACCACAGCACATCGGGGTCGATCACCCCGTTGTCCTCTTTGCTGCCGACCAGGGGGCGCTCGGCCTCTTTCTTCACGGCGTCGGGGAGAGCTTCCCGTTCCTCATCGGAGGACGCCAGGAGATACGGGGCCTTGGCGAAGGCGTGGTCGCGCAGGTCCAGGATGACCTGCTTGGGGGACAGCGGCTTGCCGGTGGCCCAGGCCGGGCACTGGGACTGGCACCGGCCGCACTCGGTGCAGGTCCCCATGTCCAGCAGGCCCTTCCAGCTGAAGTCCTCGATCTTGCCCAGCCCGAACACATCGGTGTCCGGGTCGGCCTCCTCGAAATCCAGCACCTTACCGTTGCTGCGCATCGGCGGCAGAGCGCCGAGCGCGTCGGGCTTGCGGCCGAACAGGACGTTGAGGGGAGCCAGCATGATGTGCAGGTGCTTGGAATACACCACGATCACCGCGAAGGCCATCACCACGGCGATCTGGCCCAGCAGGAACACCACCTCCAGCACGCTGTTCACCCCGTACCCCAGCGGCGCCAGCCAGTGGCCGACCTCCTGGGACGCGAACGCCCCGTGGCTATAGGGAAAGACACCGGTGTTGATCTGCGCGCCCCGGTACAGCAGCAAGGTGGCGATGACCAGGAAAATCATGCCCAGGACGACCCACGCGGCGCGGGTGTGCGAGCCGAAGAACCGGGATTCACGGCCCTCCCGGTGCGGGTCGTTGGTCAGCCGGATCACGGTGAACGTGACGATGCCAGCCAGCACGCCGACGGCGAACAGGTCCTCGATGAACCCGATGAAGGCCCAGTGCCCGATGCCGGGGATCGCGAACGTGCGGGAGAACAGGTCCCCGTACGACTCGATGATCGTCAGGATCAAGACGATGAAACCCCAGAACGTCAGCGCGTGGGCGGCGCCGGGCACCGTCCACTTCAGCAGCTTGCGCTGCCCGATTACCTCGGTCGCCTGCGACTCGATGTCCCGCCCGGGATGCTCCCGCACCGTCGCGACCCGCTCGGGGGCAGGCTGCCCGCTGAACGCCAGCCGCTTCAGCCACCACACCCGGCGCCCCGCGATCGCCAGCGCGACCACGGTCAGGACCAGGCCAACGGTAATCCGCAAAACCACGCGAACCTCCTCAGTATCGGAGCTCAAGCGTAGCGGTGCGAGGCCGCGTATCCCATGACTGAGTATCCGCAATGTTCCCACGTCCCGCCCGCCCAACCGCTTTTCGGATCAGCCGCGGCGACTTACTTACTGAGCGGCGACCCGCGGGCATCTCATGACCGTGGATCGTTGCTACCCCCTGGGGAGGCGCCGATCCACGATCGGCGGCGACGGGCGGCGGGCAAAGTTTTCCGGGTTTCCGGGGCCCGGCGGGAATGCCTGGGCGCTTGCTTAAGTTGAGCCTAAGTGACTCAAGTCATTTGACAGCGAAAGTTCTCGCTGGCAAGCTTGAGCTCAGACTACTCAACTTCACACACACAAGGACTGCTCATGGCACGTGCGGTAGGGATTGACCTAGGGACGACCAACTCAGTCGTCGCCATCCTGGAGGGCGGCGAGCCCACGGTCATCGCCAACGCCGAGGGCTCACGGACGACGCCCTCCGTCGTGGCCTTCGCCAAG
>CAVWXG010000007.1:0-194310 GCA_963758795.1 uncultured Actinomycetes bacterium | reverse complement strand
GGACACGAGCTTCCGGGCGGGCGCGGTCGTCGGCGCGGGAGCGCTCGCCGTTACCGGGACCGCGATCGCGCTGTCGGTCGTCCTGACCGGACATGGTAACGCCGCGATCAGCGCGGCTGCCCCGAGTGCGCCCGCACGCTCCGCCCCGCCAGCGTCGGCGACCGCTTCGCCGTCGGTTACCCCGTCGTCCACGCCGGTCACGCAGGCGTCACCCACCACCTCGCCGCACCATGTGCCGACTTCCTCGGTCAGGCCGGTGACGGCCGCCCAGGCGGCTCCGCCGCCGCCCGCTCTCGGCTATCCGCGGCGTCGGCATGCGTGGACGTTCCGCGACTATAGAGGCCGGCCTTTCCGCCGGTTCCATGCCTGGGGCAGGCCGCACGCTCACCACGGCTATCGGGCCGGCCTAGCGATGTGGCGGCGGGCCTGATCCGGGCGGGAACATCAGCTCGCAGGTTCTGCCGTGTAGCTCCCGTTGCCGGTCCGGGCCTGGTAGGCGGCGCCCAGGCCGAGGTGTCCAGCAGGTTCACCCAGTCCCCATCGCGGGGACGTCGGCCAGCAGCTGGCGGGTGCAGGCGTGGCTCGGCGCCGTGAGCACCCGCGCGACCGGGCCGTGCTCGCAGATCTGTCCGGCGCTGATCACCGTCACGTGGTCCGCGATGCTCCGTACCAGCGCCAGGTTGTGGGTGATGAACAGCAGCGCGAGCCCGCGCTCGACCTGCAGCCGCAGCAGCAGCTCGACGATAGCCGCCTGCACCGACACGTCGAGCGACGAGGTGACCTCGTCGCAGACCAGCAGGTCGGGATCCAGGACCAGGGCCCGGGCCAGCGCGACCCGCTGGCGCTCGCCGCCAGATAGCTCGTCCGGGTAACGGGCGGCGAAGGACTCCCGCAGCGCGACGGAGGTCAGCGCGTCCCCGATCCGCTTCTTGTGCTCCGCGCCGGACAGCTTGAAGAAGTGCGCGAGCGGCCGGCCGACGATCTGGCCCACGGTTTGCCGGGGGTTGAGCGAGGAGTGGGGATTCTGCGAGACGAACTGGATCCGGCGTAGCTGGTCCCGGGTCCGGTGGCGGACGCCAGCCGGGAGTTCGGCGCCCGCGAACGTGATCGTGCCTGTCCAGTCCTTATGCAGGCCCACCACGCACCGGGCCAGCGTGGTCTTGCCCGACCCCGAGGTGCCGACGATCGCGACCGACTGCCGGGCCCCTACCACGAGGTCGACGCCGCGCAGCACCGGCTTGTCGGGGTAGGAGACCGACATGCCGCTGATCGTGAGCACCGGCTCCTCGGTCGAGGGCGCCGGGCGGTCGCTGGATAGGGTGGCGGTGCCGGAAAGCGCCCTGATCTCCACCGCGCGCACGCACCGGGCGGCGTGGCCGGTCGCGGACACGGTGACCATGTCCGGCTGGCGCCGCTCGCACTCCGCGACCGCGAACTCGCAGCGCGGCTGGAAGAAGCAGCCGGCCGGGCGGCTACCTGGCCGCGGCGGGCTGCCCGCTAGGCCGTGCAGCTCGCAGGTACCTTCCAGCGCGGGCACGGCCCGCAGCAGCCCGCGGGAGTACGGATGGGCCGGGCTGGCGAACAGCTCCCGCGCCTGCCCCCGCTCAATCAGCCGTCCGGCGTAAAGCACCGCGACGTGGTTGGCGATCTCGGCCACCACGGCGAGGTCGTGGGTAATGTAGACGGCGGCGACCTGGTAGGACCGGCACAGCCCGCGCACGGTGTCCAGGACGCGGCGCTGGGTGGTGACGTCCAGGTCCGTCGTCGGCTCGTCGAGCACGATCAGCCGCGGCCGGCAGGCGAACGCCATGGTCAGGGCCACCCGTTGTTGCTGGCCTCCGGAGAGCTGGTGCGGGTAGGCGGCCAGAATCGGGGCGGGGTCCTCCAGGCCGGCCTCGGCGAGCACCTCGGTGAGTCGGCCGGCGTCGCCGCCGTGGACGGTGAAGACCTCGCGCAGCTGGGTACCGACCTTCAGCACCGGGTTCAGCGCGCTGGCCGGGTCCTGCGGGACGTAGGCGACCGTCCGGCCGCGCAGCTTTCGCAGCTCATGTTCTGGCAGCGCGAGGATATCCCGGCCGTCGACGAGTACCATGCCGCCGCCGAGTTTCAGCCCGCGCTTGACCAGCCCGAGCAAGGCCAGCCCGACCGTCGTCTTGCCCGAGCCCGACTCGCCTACCAAGCCGAGCACCTGCCCGGGCTGGACGGTGAACGAGATCTCGTCGACGACGTCGGCATCCGGCCGCCCGCGGCGCGGCGTTATCAGGATCCGCAGGTTCTCCACCGCGAGCCGCGGCGTGCCCGCGGTCGGGGAGGTACCCTTCGCCGCGGAGCCGGTCGTGGTCACGGGGATGTCCCCTAATGGTGCGGTCATGGCGTGGCCCCCTCGACGGCCAGCTCGAGCAGCGGATCCGGCTCGGTGGAGCGGCGGCCGACACCGAGTGAGGCACGCGCGACCGCGTTGGTGAACGTGTTCGTGCCGATGGTGAACAGCGCGATGAGGATGGCCGGCGCCAAGACGCCCCACGGATTGGCGATCAGGCTGACCCGGTTCTCGTTGATCATCAGGCCCCAGCTCGCCGCCGGCGGCTGCAGGCCGAAGCCGAGGAAGCTCAGTCCGGCGATGACCAGCATGGAGTAGGTGAGCCGCAGCCCGATCTCCACCATCAGCACCGAGGTCAGGTTGGGCAGCACATCCCGGCGGATGATCCGGCGGCCCGGGATGCCGAGGATCTGCATGGCCTTGACGAAGTCGCGCTCGCTGATGTCGAGCGCTGCCGCGCGGGTGACCCGGGCCACCTGCGGGGCATGCGAGATGGCGACGGCCAGCACGATCAGCCAGATCTTCGGGCCGAGGATGCTGACCAGCAGCAGCGCGAACACTAGCTGCGGGAAGGCCAGGATCACATCGACCGCGCGCATGATCACGCTGTCCGCCCAGCCGCCGCAGTAGGCGGCGACGACGCCGCAGGTGGCCCCGGCGGCCACGCCGAGCGCGGTCGCGCAGGCGGCCATCAGGAGCAGCTCCCAGCCGCCGTCCAGCACGCGGCTCAGCACGTCCCGGCCGAGCGTGTCACCGCCGAGCCACGCGATGGCCGAGGTCCGGGCGAACGGCTTCGTCACGAACGCCGTGCTTGAGTACGGGGCGACGGCCGGGCCGATCGCTGCCACCAGGACCACGCAGCCGGCGATGGCCAGCCCGATGGCGCCGCGCGGCGTGCGGACCGCGCGGCCCAGGACCGTGAATGCCTCAGGTCTGCGCGCCATGGGCACCTCCGTCAGGATCCGGGCAGCCGCCGCCGCGGACTCACGGCGAGCGATATAACGTCGGTCAGAATATTGACGGCGACATAAAAGGCCGCGAGGACCAGCACGATGCACTGGATCACCGGGATGTCCCGGTCCGATACCGCGGCCACCAGGGCCTGGCCAAGCCCGGGGTAGTTGAACATGTACTCCACCACCACCACCCCGCCGGCCAGGTACAGGAAGGTCAGCCCGATCACCTGGATGGTCGGCGCGATGGCGTTCGGCAGCGCGTGCCCGAACAGCACCCGCCACCTCGGCACGCCCTTCAGCTGTGCCATCTGCACGTAGTCGCTTTCCAGCGAGTCGATCATCGAGGCCCGCATCATCCGGAGCACATACGGCACGATGACGATGACCAGGGTCGCCACCGGGAGCACGAGCTCGGCCGGGTTCGACCACGGCGCAGTACCCGGCACGAACATCGAAACCGCCGGGAACAGGTGCCAGACCACCACGGCGAAGAAGATGACCAGGATCACCGCCACCACGAACTCCGGCAGCGCGGTGATGGCCAGCGCCCCCACGGAGAGCAGATGGTCGAGCAGGCTGTCCCGGCGCGCCGCGGCGAGCACGCCGAGGCCGACGCCGAGCACCGTGCCGATCGCGCCGGCCGCGGCCACGAGGACCGCGGAGTTCAGGATCCGCCCGCCGACCAGCGTGCTCACCGGCGCTCCGTTGGCCAGCGAGGTACCGAAGTTATCGTGCAGGATGCCGGTGAGCCAGGTCCAGTACTGCTCGACCGCCGGCCGGTTCAGGTGCAGCTGCACCTCGAGCGCGTGCAGGCGAGCCGGGGTCGCCGTGTTCAGCAGTACCGCGCTGGCCGCGTTGCCCGGCAGGATCTGGGTCGCGGCGAACACCAGGATCGACACCAGCAGGAGGGTGAGCACGCCGATCCCGCTGCGCTTGATCAGCATGGCTCTGATCGGGTGCGGCCGGGTGGCCCTCGGCGCCCCAGGTTCGTTAGCGCTTTGCCTTACCTCAGTCGCAGCGGTCACGATATCCATACATTCTTGAAATCGTAGGCGTTCAGCGACAAGCCGATCTTGGACGGGACCAAGCCACCGACGTTGCTGCCGTAGCCGTCGATCACCGGCGGGAAGAACGGGATGATGTAGCCGCCCTCGTTGTACTCGATCTGCTGCATCTCGTGCGCGAGCTCGCTGCGCAGCGAGTCGTCGACGGCGGCGATGGCCTGGCTGTACAGCGAGTTGTAGCGGGAGTTGTCCCAGTGCGTCTCGTTGAACGAGGAGGTCGGCAGCGTGCACAGCGATGCCTGCGGCAAGTAGAAGTTGTAGAACCAGTAGTCCTGGGCGAACTGCCATTTCAGGTAGTTCGTGCCGTAGAAGTCGTTCACCGTGACGTCGTCCACGCTGACGCTGATGCCGGCCGCGGCGGCTTGCTGGGCCAGCACCTGCGCCGTCAGCACGGTGCCCTGCGCGATGTCAGAGGTGACGAGCTGGACATGCAGGCCCTCGGCGCCCGCCGCCTTGAGCAGCGACTTGGCCTGGTCGATGTCCTGCTCGCGCTGGGGCAGGCCGTGGTCGTATTCCGGGGCCCAGATCCCGAACAGGTCGTTGCCCAGGGTGCCGTAGCCGCCGAAGACCAGATCGAGCATCTGCTGCCGGTCCACCACCAGCCGCATGGCCTGCCGGACGCGCACGTCGCTGAACGTCCCCGTGTCCACCCGCATGGTGAACGGGTTCCAACCGCCGCCGTCCGAGACGAGGACTTTCTTGCCCTCGCCCTGGACCTCGGAGATCACGTCCTCGCTCAGCAGGTTGACCACGTCCACCTGCCCGGCCAGCAGCGCGTTCACCTGGCTGGTCTCGTCGCTGTAGTCGGTGATCACGATCTCGTCCAGGTACGGCAGCCCGGACTGCCAGTAGCCGTCGTACCGGACGAAGGTGGACTGCGTGCCCGGGCTGAAGCTCTTCAGGCGGAACGGGCCGGTGCCGACCGGGGCCGCCGGGTCGTAGCCGACCGGGATGATGTTGGAGTACCCGGGGATGGCCAGCGCCTGGTGCAAGGTGGCGAACGGCGTGGTGCACGGGATCCGCACCGTATAGTTGTCGAGCTTGGTCATGCCCTTGGCGTCTAGCGACGCCAGGCCGGCTGCGGCGGACGCCGGGGCCTTCGGGTTGAGGATCTGCTGGAACGTGTAGATGACGTCGTTGGCGGTCAGGTCCTTGCCGTTGTGGAAAGTGATGCCGCGGGCGATTCGGATCGTCCACTCGGTGGCCTTGGCGTTGGCCGTGAGCTCCTCGGCGAGCACGTACATCGGCTGCGCGTCCGGGGCCAGTCCGATCAGGGGCTCGTACAGGTTGTCGATCCTGGCGAAGTCGACATTGGTGATGGTGTTCAGCGGGTCCAGCGTGTCGGCGCTCGACCCGCCGGTGAGGCCGGCCCGCAGTGTGCCGCCCCTCCTCGGCTTGCCCGCGGTGAGCACGGTGTTCGCTCGTGTCACGTTGCCGGTCCCGCACCCGCTGAGCAGTCCGCCGGTGAGCAGCCCGCCCGCTCCGGCGGTTCCTATGGTCAGGCCGGTCTTGAGGAAATCCCTGCGGCTGACTGTCATTTCATTTCCCGGCATGTTTGCTCCCGGCTGTCGCAAAGCGTTGCCCGCCTATGAATCCGGATGCCGCGGTGTTCTTATCGAGATCCCTAATGGTCCCGTTCGTTCACGATACGAACATAATGTGCACTACGTGATTGTAGGCTGATGTTAGGGCCCGCGCCTTGTGTCAAGGATCACATCAGCGGATCGGGGTCCCGGTGGGCGCGCATTCTCCGGCGGGTCTGGCTCGCGACGTGACCCCATAACGCTCGGCCAGCCCCTTTTTCGGTCTTGTCCAGCCAGTCGGCGATCAGGTTCAGCAACAGCGCGCGGTGCCAGGAGAAGGCGTGGTTCGCGCCGTCCACCTCGACGTAGCGGCAGGTCGGCCCGGCCCGGGCCCGCAGTTCGCGGGCCTGCTCGACCGGCACCCAGAGATCCTCGGTACCGTGCACCACCAGCAGCGGTCGGGGTGAGATGGCCGCTACGGCCTCCAGCGCGCTCATCCGTCCCGCCACCTCGTCCCGCTGGGCGGCGAATTCGCTAGGCGTGATGGTCAGGAACCGGGTGAATTCGTTCTCGATCGCCTCCGTGCTCAGCGCGTCGCCCAGGCGCGCCCCCGCCCCGTACACCGCGACCGCGCCCAGCCTCGGTTCGGCGGCCGCGGTCACGATGGCCGCCCAGCCGCCCATGCTGTGCCCCACCACCGCGATCCGGCCGGGATCCACCCGCGGGCAGCTCGCCAGGTAGCCGACCGCCGCGGTTACGTCGAGCGGGATGGTGCGCAGGTCGTACCGGCCCGGGCTGCCCCAGCAGCCCCGATAGTGAAACAGCAGCGAGTTCCAGCCGCGGTCCCGCAGCGCCGCGGCGAGGTCCAGGTTCTTCTCCAGGCCGGGGCAGCCGTGCAGCAGCAGGGCGGTGGGTTTTGGCTCCTCGCCGCGGGCCAGGTAGAGGGTACCGACCAGGCGGTGCCCGTCACTGTCGAAGGTGACGCCGGTAATGCCCTCGTGTTCGGGACGCCCGTGTTCTGGCTGCCCGTCAGTACCCCACATTGTCCAGGCCCTTGAGGCCCAGCATCTCGCACGCCTCGGCCGACGTCGCCACCTTACCCGCCATCGTGGCACCTCCTGGTGTTCACGATACGGACGCTTTGTTAGTAATGTGGAGCGTATCCGTCCTGCTTGACACCGGTCAATACGCCCGTCGCTGCGCGCTCGGCTTCGGTGGCAGCCGGATCCGTGACAACTCAGTCGAGCAGGTCGCGGATCTCGTCCGCCGTCTTCACGGCTTCGCGGCCGATCTCGCGCAACCGCCGGGCCGAGTTCCGCGGCGCGGGACCCCAGACGTTGACGACCGCGATCGGTGAACGCCTGGAGTTGAGTACGGCCGCGGATGCCCCGGAGGAGAACTGCTCGTACTCCCGGTCGCAAAGGGCGAACTCGGCCCGGCGGACCTCGGCCAGTTCAAGCTCCAGCCTTCCCCTGTCGGTAACGGTGCGCTCGGTGTAGCGCGGCAGGTCGGCCGGCAAGATCGCATCCCGCTCATCCCGGCCGAGCCAGGCCAGGAAGGCCTTGCCGCCCGAGGTGGCGTGCAGCGGCAGTGGCTTGTCGAGCCAGTTGGGCGCCACCATGTTCGGCGGTTCCACCTGGTCGACATACACGAGGTTGAACCGCCTGGCGACGGCAAGCGTGACCGCCTCTCCGGTCCGGAGGCACAGATCGGTCAGCAGCGGCCTGACCCGGCGGATCAGCGCATCGTCGGTCACCGCCGATGCGACCATTGTGGCGCCGTAACCGACGGTGTACCGCTGGGTGATCACGTCCCGATCGACGAGCCCGTGGTGCTCCAGTGTCCGGAGCAGTCGCCACGCGGTGGCCCGGTTGATGCCGCAGCGGCGGGCGAGTTCGAGCACGGTCGGCGGCGTGGTACTGGCGGCGACCGCCTTCAGCAGCACGATGGCGCGGTCGACGGCCTGGATGCGCTGCACGCCATCGGCGGCCGGACCAGGCCCATCGGCGGTGCTCGCCACTGGGCGTGACATAAGGTGCAGCATAGCCATGATCGCTGCGGCGGGTCTGGTGTGGGCCGCGTTCGCTCGGGTCCCGGCAGCGCGAACGCATTGGCTAGGGACTGCTCTCGGCTCTGAGCAGGCATTTCCACGCTGCTGGCCGCCGTCGCGGCGCGGCGGATCGGCGCCCTGCGAACGGTGGTGATCGGTGAAGCCGCCGGTCTGGCCGGTTACTGAACGTGGTTGCTCCGGCTCCCAGCGCGCCGGCCTCGGGCACGCTGATCCCCGGCATCCCCGCTCCCGGCGCCCCTGCCTCCGGTTCGGCGCGGAGCAATCCGCCGATCAGCGGGATGACCGGATACGCGCTCGGCAGCTGATCAGGAGCCGGTTACGCCGCCGTCAGGCGGCTGGCCGGCATCCGGCCGGCTAGGCGACGGTATGTTCGCGTCGAGGAGCGCGGTCGAGCCGGCCGGGCGGGTGACGGCGTCCTTGGTCCGCTGCCGCAGGCGCTCGAGGGCCTCGCCGTCGCCGAGCGGGACGGTGGCCTCCAGGCGGGTGCTCGCCTGGACCTCGGGCAGGTCCATGACCGCGTCGACCAGGCTCGCCCGGCTGCCCGGGGCGATGTGCCCGGACGGGGCGTGCAGCGATGTCCGGGCGGTCCCCCCGGCTCCCTCGGCCGTGGTCACCTCGGCCGCCGCGACGGTTTGATCGCCAATCCTGACTTCCACGTGCCGTGACGCATCATGATCGTTCATGGGAAGCCTCCTCGGATCGCCTTTACCTGCAGACCAAACCGCCCAGGCTCATTCCGTTGCCTCGGCGTCGTCTCTTCGGCATGCCCGGCACGCACAGCTGCTTTGCTGCCGGTCCGGTAAGGGCCTTGCCCGGGAGGGTCCGTGATGAAACGGCCTCGCCAGGCCCTAATCCTGATAAAAAAGGTCAGCCGGCCCGCCGGTAAGCGCGGACCGCGAGCGGCAGGAACACGACGAAGATCCCGGCTATCCAGACCAGGCTCTGCCACAGGGCCGGTTCAAGCCCGCCGCCGAGGGCCAGCGCCCGCATGGCATTGACGACGTAGGTGACCGGGTTGTGGTACGCAAAGGCCTGCAGCCAGCCCGGCATGGTCGCGATCGGCACGAACGCCGAGGACAAGAACGTGAGCGGGAACAGCCAGATCAGCCCGAACGCCTGCACCGACTCCTCGTCGCCGATGGCAAGGCCCGTATAGGCCGAAATGCAGCAGATCGCCACGCCGAACACGGTGGCCAGCAGGACCATGCCGATGGCGGGAACGACGCCGTTGCTGAACCGGAAACCGACCGCGTAGCCCACCCCGATGATGATCAGGATGGTCACGAGCATCCGCCCGGTATCCGCGACAAGCCGCCCGGCCAGCACCGCCGAGCGTGCCATCGGCATCGACCGCAGCCGGTCGATCACGCCCTTCTTCAGCTCCTGCGCCAGCGCGATGGCCGTACCGAACGTGGCGAACGCCGCGGACTGGGCGATGATCCCGGGCATCAGGAAGTCGACGTAGTTCTCGTTGTCCACATGGATTGCGCCGCCGAAGACGTAAACAAACAGCAGCACGAACATCACCGGCTGGATCACGGTGAACACGAGGTAGGCAGGCACTCGCATCCAGACCAGCAGGTTGCGCCGGGTGATGGTGAGCGTGTCTGTTATCGCCCAGCCAGCCCGGGTGCGCAGCCCAGGTTCAGCCGCGGCGGGACCGGCCGCCGACTCCGCGACCGCGGTCATGACGTCACCCGCGCATCTTCTTGGCGCTGGCCCCGGCGCCGGTTTCTGGACCCTCGCCTGCGTCCGCTCGGCTGGTCTTCTTCCTCCTCGGCGGCGTGCCCGGTCAAGGCCAGGAACACATCATCGAGGGACGGGCGGCGCAGCCTGAGATCGCGGGTCTCGATCCCCGCGGCATCCAGGCTCCGCACCGCCTCGATCAGCGCGTCAGAACCGCGGCCCCCGACCCCGACGTAGATCAGGCCGGTTTCCTGGTCGGCAGTGCGGCTCCCCCTCGCCGGTCTTGGCTACGGCCGCGACCGCATCGGCCATCCGGCGGCGGTCGGGCACCGTGAACTCGACCACGTCTCCGCCGACCCTGCCCTTCAGCTCCTCGGCCGTGCCGGCCGCGATGACCAGGCCGTGATCGATCACTACGATCTCATCGGCCAGTTCGTCGGCCTCGTCCAGGTACTGGGTCGTGAGCAGCAAAGTGGTCCCGCCGGCCGCCAGCGACCGGATGATGTCCCACATCCCCAGCCGCGATCGGGGATCCAGGCCGGTCGTCGGCTCGTCGAGGAACAGCACCCGCGGCTGCCCGACCAGGCTGGCGGCCAGATCCAGGCGCCGCTGCATGCCGCCCGAGTAATTCTTCGCCGTCCGGTCGGCGGCATCGCTCAAGCCGAACTCTTCAAGCAGTTCCGTGGCGCGGCTGCGGGCCCGCGGCCAGCTCAGGTGGTAGAGCCGCCCGATGATTTCGAGGTTCTCCCGGCCGGTCAGCTCCTCCTGGATGGCGGCCGACTGCCCGGCCAGCCCGATCGTGCGGCGCACCGCGGCCGCGTCCCGTACCACGTCATAACCCTCGACCTCCGCCCGCCCCCCGTCCGGGAGCAGCAAGGTCGTCAGGATGCGCACCGCGGTGGTCTTGCCCGCGCCGTTGGGCCCGAGCACGCCAAGCACCGTCCCGCGCGGCACCGACAGGTCGATACCCCGCAGCGCGTGAACCTCGCCGAACGATTTGGTCAACCCTTCCACCAGGATCGCTGGTTGCTCGACCCCGTTGACCTGTGACATGCCTTCCTCCGAACAGCCCGCTAGCTTCCCCGTCGCCACGAACCTACCGGCAACGCGGCGACCCCGGCGAACGATAAAAGCCCCCCGCCGCGATCCCGCCACCCAACTGGCATGACGGAACAAGCTCACTTTTCGCCGGATCAAGAAAGCTAAAGATTTACGCCGAAACGGACCGTGGTGCCAGCCCTCCGCCACCTGCGTGCGGCCGGCTGCTCTGCGCTAGCTGGTCCCGAGTAATACCCGGGTGATCATCTCCATGTACCAACACCCGTGGGGCTATCAAGAGGCGGCCCGGAGGGTTTTGGTGATCCCCCATTACCCCCATGACGGCGGTTCCGGCGGATAAGCCAGACGAACAGCCCGGCGAGGAGAAGGAGGACGATGAGCACGACCGCCAGGATCAGGATAAAGGTGACGATTGGGCGGGGCAGGGTAGAAGTCGATCGTAGCCTGGGCGCTTCGCTGGGTGATCCCGCTGGTCTCGTCGATCGTGGCCAGCCACGAACCTTGTGGCATCTCCTTGTTGAGGAATACCGTGATCGGCTGAGACTGACCAGGGGCGAGAGTCACGGCTGGCTCCTTGTACGGTCCGGCGCTGAGGTCGCCAGGGCCGTTGGTGAGCTTCAGGGTGCCGGTGGCGTCGATGGCCTGCCCGCCGGTGTTGTTGACCTGCGCCACGACCAGGAACTGGCCGTGGGCGGACCGGGTCCCTCTAATCGAGGTGATGCCGAAGTTCACCGGCGGCGGGCCGCCGGGGCCGACGTTCAGGTAGATCCGGATGCCGACGCGGTTTGTCTCAATCAGGTTGAGGCCGGTGCTGGTTTTCCCGAGGTTGGTTTCCTGCGCCCAGATCACGCCGTAAAGGTTCCCTGATGAGGCGGTCCGCGGCACCTGGATGGTCACGGTGACCATGGCCCTAGTGTGCGGGGCCAGGACCACGCTGTGCCGGCTCAGGGTGATCCAGGTGGTCAGGTAACTGGGGGTCTGGCCGACGTCGCCGACGAAAGCACCCATCGCGGATGATCGCGGCGTCCGGGTAGAGCGTTATGCGAGCGGCCGAGGGAGTGTAGTTGGCGATCTGGACCCGCCGGTGAATCGTGATGCCCGGGTTCAGATGGTCGATAATGTACCGGTAGGCCCGTGGGTTGTCGGCTGCATCAACCGGGACGTCGACGAGCCTGATACCGAATACCCCCGGCGCGGGCGGCTTGCTCACCGCCTGGGCGGATCCGGCGAGCGCTGTGGTGAGCGTGGCGGCGGCCACCGTGAGCACCGCGGCCGCCAGCATGAACGCGCCGAGCAACCGGCGCACGAGCCCTCCGCGGGACGTCAAGACGCGCAGTAGCGCGCGGCCCGCTCGGGCCGGGAATAGTTCACCGATACACGATAATCCTCCTGGCGAGGACGATGACTCGCTGACCAGTTTTCGCGTCCCTGGGCTGACTGCGTATGCTTCCCGGCCGGACGGCGCAGCGGTGGCCGCGGTCTGCACCGCGGCCACCACCATGAGTGCGCCGGTAAGCCTGCGCACAATCCTCCTAGGACGTCAGCTAACGGAATGCGTGACAGTGGCGTCGTAGACGCCAACGACCGCGTTGGCCGGGATGGCTACGGTGATCTCCGGGCTCCATGTCGCGGCGTTGTCACCGTCGAAGCCGGTTTCCGTCACGATGGGCTGCGCTGAGCCGGTCAACGCCGACGGTCGGCGTCGCCGTGAGCGCGGTGTCAAAAGGCAGTCCCGACACGACGTAGTCCGGTGTCCGCGACAGGGTGCCCGTGGCGTAGGTGGCATCGATGGCGGGGATGGTGTCTATTCCCAAGCCTGTCGATGTGTTCAGGAAGTCGGTGGAGGAGACCGTCGCGGTCCAGGGAGAAGGGTCGGTGGCGCGGGTGTCGGTAACCGTGACAGGGCCGAAGTCGCCGGGGGAGCCGATGATCGAGGTCGACACAATCCCTGGCGCTGCCTCCGCACCGAGGTTGATCGGGGTGGGGGTGCCGGACGGCGCGGTTATGTTGAGCGTTCCGGTTGACGTGATCGTGAACGTCACCGGGGTGTCGTCGTCTGGTGAACAGGCCCCCGTACTCCCGTTAGGAACAGTACAGGTCACCGGCGGATCCTGGGCCCGGCCGGCTGTTGCTGCCGCGGCGGGCAGGGCCGACGCGAAGATGAGTCCGCCGGCTGCGGCTACGCTGCCTGCGGTGACTAGGAATAGTGGCTTATGCATGGTAATTTTCCCCCGTGAAACTTGGCGAAAGTCTAATTCTCTCGCCGAATGGAATATCCCGTCCAAGTCGTTTCGGACGTTTTGTCTGCGGGAATCTTCCTCTCCTTCCACGGCGTTGCGGTCTGCTCCTTTGCTGCTTTAAACAGGCCGGCAGCATGGGGCTCAGCAGGATTCGTGCTGACGTGACCGACTCTAACACCCACTATGGCTTATTGTCCAAATTTTTCTTTGTCCAATTGAATGGTTTATGACTTGCATTCATTTCGGCAAGTATTTCCCGGATAAGTCCGTTATCGGATAAGAATCTGGGATAACGGACTTTATTCCGTGCCCGCAGTTATGCTGGGCTGGCCGCCGCTCTCGGGGGCCCGGCCGGGTAGATCGTGTCGCGTTCGAGATAGCTGAGCGGTGGGTCAGATAGCTGGTGACGGCCGGGCGGAATGCCGCGTGCGCCCGGCCGGCAGAACGTAGGATCCAAGGAAACGCTCGGTCGGAGGCGCTTGATTGCCCGTTCCCGCCCGGAATGACTGACCACGTTCGCCGCTGGGCAGGATTGGTGCGTGTCTGCCGGGTAGCGCAGCGGGTCCGAGGAGAGGAGCCGATATGCCTGACGAGACCCGCCACGAGTCCGCTGATCTGGAGGACTACTCGGTGCAAGATCCGGCCGACTCCCTGCTGGCCGAGCCGGAAGGCGACCCCCTGGACCGGGGGGTGGCCCCGCCGGAACGCTGGTCGGCGGCCATGAGGTTCGGCTCGACGGCCGATGAGCAGGAGGCGGGTGAATCCCTGGACCAGCTGCTCGCCGAAGAGGAGCCGGATGATGCCCTGGACCTCGACGACGACGACCTGCCCGAAGACGCCGAAGACGAGGACGAGGACGAGGAGTACCTCGACGGGCTCCTGCTCGACGACGGCCCCGATCCCCGGGCGGGCCGGCTGGTCGCCGAGGACGAGGGAGCTCATCCAGACGAAGAGGCCGATCTTGTCGCCCGCGACGTCGGTATCGACGGCGGAGCGGCCAGCGCCGAAGAGGCCGCGCTCCACGTGGTCGAAGACGACGACACCGACATCCGGTCCGACGACTGAAACCCCGTCCGGAGAAGATCCGGGAAAGCGTGCGGGATTTCAGCAGAAGAACCACGAGCCTGGCACCACGTGCGGGTTCAGCTTGTCGATGGGCAAACAGCACCGTTCGTTCTGGGTAAGAAAGACGTATAACACCCTGATGAGGCGCAATCTCGCCAGAATCTGAACGAACGTGGCCGCCTGTCCTTGGGCAGGCGGGGCCCTGGTGAGGGGGATACGCATGCTGCCGGTTGCCGAGCTGCACATTCACATCGAGGGCACACTCGAGCCCGAACTGCTCGTCGATCTCGCGGTGCGCAATGGCACCTGGATGCCCACCTTGGACGTCGACGAGTTGCGCGCGCAGCACCAATTCGACAGCCTGCAGTCCTTTCTCGACGTCCACTACGCGAACCTGCGCGTGCTGAAGATCGAGCAGGACTTCTATGACCTGGCCAGCGCCTACCTGACCCGCGCCGCGGCGGCGGGAGTGTGCGGGTCTCGTTTCATCCGTTGACCGCCGTTCCGGGCGTTGACCTGGCTGAACGCTGCGCTTGGGGGCTACAGGGTCAGGCGGTCCGGCGCAGTTCGTGCTCGACTGCCCGGCGGATCCACGCCGATAGCGACCGGTCGTCGGCATCGGCCGCGCGGCGGGCCTGCTCCAGCAGTTCCGGGGGGAACCGGACGGGCACCGGTGTGCCCAGCCGGGGGGCATGGCGTCGGCGGGCCGGTCCCTGCGGCTCCTGGTTTTCCGGCTCCGCGTAGAAATCGAATTCCTGGTCAGGTGTCATGGGTGTTTTCGTCATCGGTCTCTCCGGTACTGGGCGGCAAGCCTATCCGCTGCCTCGTAGCAGCCGATCGGACGGCATCTGTGTGGGTCCCCGCTGCGCGCGGGAGCCAGTGGGACCACAAGCACCCGGCCTCCGGCCTCGGCGCACATGAGCCAGTGCGCGGGAGGCTTGGCCGGGTAGAACAGCGGGTCGCTGGCCCACACGTCATCAATGTCATCGATTCCGAGGTGCGGATGCTTGAACAGGTGCGCGGCCTGGGTGTCGATCTCAAAAGGGTCTTCCTCATCCAGCAGGTCCAGATCGAACCGCTCATCGCCCACCTGATGATTGTATTACAAACAACTACCGACTAGGCGACGGGCCTGGGCGCGCACGATCACAACCAGACAGGCATCATCTGAGCTGCCTGGTCGCGAAGATGATCTTCGTTGCTTGCAATCTGTCGCGTACCCGGAGCAGTGGGGTGCGCGACATTTATGTATTGCGGGGCTGACGGGTTCCTGCTGGTATCTGGCCCGATCTGGGAGCGCGGTCGCAACCAGATGGGAATTCGCCAGTCAGCGCCTCCGATGCGAGCCGCAGCGCTCCTGAGCAGGCCGTCTGGACCGTCGTGCACGACCAGACACATGCTATCTGAGCAGGCTTATCTTGAAGATGATCTTGGCTACCATCGCAAATCTGACGTGCACCTCTAACGGCCTTCGTACGCTAGAAATGTCATAGCCGGGTGTTATCGTCAAATTCATGTTCGACACACTACAGCCGGGCTCCGGCCCGGACGCCGCCATCTCCGAAACCGGCCCCGGCCCCGGCCCGGGCCCGGGTCTGGCCCCGGTGCCGCTGGAGCGGCTGGAGGCGCAGATCTGCGAGCTGGCCGGGCACCTGGCCGCGGCCACCTGCCGGTTCCTGGTCCTGCTCGCGGATTTCGATGCCCGCCGCGGCTGGGCCGGCTGGGACATGAACAGCTGCGCGCAGTGGCTGTCGTGGAAATGCCAGATGTCCTCGGGGACCGCCCGCGAGCATGTCCGGGTCGCGCGGGCGCTGCGGGACCTGCCGGTGATCCGCGGGGAGTTCGGCGCGGGGCGGCTGTCGTATGCGAAGGTGCGGGCGCTGACCCGGATCGCCGCGCCGGGTACCGAGGCGGGGCTGGCGGAGATCGCCGGGCCGATGACCGGGAACCAGCTGGAGCGGTTCGCCCGGGCGCACCGCCAGGTCAGCCCGGCCGAGGACGGCGCGGCGCGGGTCCGGCGCCGGCTGGCGTGGCGGTTCGAGGAGGACGGGTCGCTGGCGGGCACGTTCCGGCTGCCGCCGCTGGCCGGGGCGGTGCTGCTCAAGGCGCTTCGCGCCGCGGCCGCGGACCCGGAACACCCGCCCGGCGGGCAGCAGGCCGGGGACCCCGGGCACCCGCCCGGCGGGCAGGACGGGCAGGACGGGCAGGACGGGCACGGCGGGCAGGACGGGCACGGCGGGCAGGACGGCGGCGTTTCCGCGGAGACGCCGGCTGTCCGCCAGCCGCAGGCGCCGGCGTCGTCGAGCCTGGCCGACGCGCTGGTGGTGGTCGCCGAGGCGTTCCTGGCCGGGAAGGTGGCCGGCGCGGATGACGCGGAGGTCTACCAGGTCGTCGTGCACGTCGGCACCGGCGCTATCAGCCCGCAGAGCCCGGTACCCGAAGCCGCGGACGTTCCCGCTACCTCCCCGGCCGCCCCGGCCGCCCCGGCTGATCCGGCTGATCCGGCCGCCCCGGCTGATCCGGCCGGCCCGGCCGCTCCGGCTGATCCGGCCGCTCCGGCTGATCCGGCGGATCCGGCTGATCCGGCGCGGTGTCATGTCGAGGACGGCCCGGCGGTCAGCGTGAGCACCGCGCAGATGACCGGGTGCTCGGCCCGGTGGAGCTGGATGCTGCACGACAGCGCCGGGAAACTCCTGGACCTGGGCCGGCTCCGGCGGCGGCCGACCGCGGCGCTGCGCCGCGCGGCCCGCGACCGGGACAACGGCCGGTGCCGGTTCCCGGGCTGTGAGTCCCGCCGGGTCGACCTGCACCACATCCAGTACTGGTCCAACGGCGGCCGCACCCAGCTGGGCAACCTTCTCAGTTTGTGCAAATTCCATCACATGCTGGTCCACGACCGCGGCTACCTGATCACCGCCGCCCGCGACGGCACGTTCGCCTTCGGCCGGCCGGACGGCACGGTGATCCCGGCCAGCCCGCCGCTGCCGCAGGCCGGCGGGACCATCGGGGACTGCCACGACGCCGGCATCACCCCGGAGACGATCATCCCGGCCTGGTACGGCGAGCGGCTGGACCTGGACTACGCCATCCATGCGTGCTTCGCCAACGCCCGCACCGGGCAGGAACCCCGGCCCCGGCCGCCAGGCAGCGAACCCGAAGTCCAGGACCGGGTCACGGTCTACCAGCCCGAAGACTGGCACAACCGGATCCGGCAGTACTTCGACGAGCACCCCCGCGGCTTGCACCGCGTCACCCAGCCCGTCTCCGTCTGACCCCGGATCCACGACAGCTCCAAGCCGCACGACCGGATACCCCGCCTCCGCCGTGAATACACGACCACCTGAAACGGACATCAGGGCGGGTCGGGTAGCCGGTCCCGGCACTCCGGGGTGCACGACGGTAGCCAGGCTCATCTCCAAGATGAGCCTGCTCAGATAGCACATGTCTGGTTGTGCACGACGGTCCAGACGGCCTGCTCAGCAGCGCCGTGGCTCGCATGGGAGGCGCTGACTGGTGATTCCCATCTGGTTGCGACCGCGCTTCCAGATCGGGCCAGTGCGTTCTGCCGCGTAATGTCGGTGCCCTCCGCTAGGGTCCGGCCCATGCGATTGCTGCACACCTCTGACTGGCACCTCGGGCGGTCACTGCATCGCGCCGATCTCCGGGCGGCGCAGTCGGTCTTCCTCGATCACCTGGTGGATACCGTGCGCGCGGAGAAGGTGGACGCGGTCCTGGTCGCCGGGGACGTCTACGACCGGGCGGTGCCGCCGGTGGACGCCGTCGAGCTGTGCGCGGACGCCCTGAACCGGCTGCACGACGCCGGCGCGAGCGTCGTGCTGATCAGCGGCAACCACGATTCCGCGCGGCGGCTCGGGTTCGGCAGTCCGCTCCTGGAGGTGGCGGGCGTGCATGTGCGTACCCGGCCAAGCGCGCTCGCCCGCCCGGTCCTGCTCGAGGACGCGCACGGGCCGGTGGCCGTGTACGGGGTGCCGTACCTCGAGCCGGATGCCGTCCGGGACGACCTTCCCCCAGCCGAGGGAACCCGGCCGTCAGCCGAGGTAACCGGGGAGATACCGCGCGGGCATGCCGGGGTGCTCGGGCACGCGGCCCGGTGCATCCGGGCCGATGCCGACTCCCGTCGGGTCCGGCGCCGCGTCGTGCTGGCGCACGGCTGGGTCGCCGGGGGAGCGGCCAGCGAGTCCGAGCGCGACATCACGGTCGGCGGAGTCGGCCAGGTGCCGGCGGCCCTGTTCGACGATTTCAGCTACGTGGCCCTCGGCCACCTGCACGGCCAGCAAACGATCGCCGGGCACCTGCGCTACAGCGGCTCGCCGCTGCCGTACTCGTTCTCTGAGGCAACGCACCACAAGGGCAGCTGGCTGGTCGAGCTGGACGGCGCCGGAACGATCCGGGCGCAGCGGGTGCCCGCGCCCGTCCACCGGCGGCTGAGCGTGCTGCGCGGACCGCTGCAAGACCTGGTCAGCTCGGCCGCCTTCGCCCAGTACGAGGACGATTTCGTGTCGGTCACGCTCACCGACCCGAGCCGTCCCGAGGCCGCGATGGACGCCTTGCGGGCCCGGTTCCCTTACGTCCTGGTGCTCGCGTTCGAACCGGAAGGCGTGCGGCCCGACGAGCGCGGCTACCGGGCCAGGATCGCCGGGCGTGATGACCTCTCGGTCGCCGCCGAGTTCGTCAAGCACGTCAGGAACGAGCCCGCCTCCGCTTCCGAGCGGCAGCTTCTGGCCGGCGCGTTCGAGGCCGTCCGCGCCGAAGAAGCCGAAGAAGCCGCCTGATGCGCCCGCATCGGCTCCGGGTGACCGCATTCGGCGCGTTCGGCGGCACCGTGGAGGTCTGCTTCGACGACCTGGCCTCCTCCGGCCTGTTCCTGCTGCACGGCGAGACCGGCGCAGGCAAGACCACGCTGCTCGACGCGATCGGGTTCGCCCTGTACGGCCGGGTGCCGGGTGAGCGCGGCAAGACCAGGCGGCTGCGTTCGGATCACGCGGCGGCGGGCACGCCGACCGAAGTGCGGCTCGAGGCGACCATCGGGGGCCGTCGGATGCGGATCACCCGCAAGCCCGAGCAGGAGCGCCCGAAGCGCCGGGGCCGCGGCACCACGACCGAGCAGGCGAAGATCCTGCTCGAGGAATTCACCGGCGCCTCCTGGCAGGCCGTCTCCACCCGGGCCGGGGAGGCAGATGCGGAAATCAACGACCTGATGGGGATGTCCGCCGACCAGTTCTTCCAGGTCGTGCTGCTGCCGCAGGGGCAGTTCGCGCAATTCCTGCACGCCGAGGCCGCCGACCGGACCAGGCTGCTGCAGCGGCTGTTCGGCACCGACAGGTTCCGCGCGGTGGAGGAGTGGCTGGCGGACCGGCGCCGGAGCACGGCGCGCGAGGTGGAGGAAGCCGAGCTCGGGATCAGGGACCTGATCGCCCGGGTCGCCCAGGTGGCCGCCGGACGGCAGGCGGCGCACGACGAGGCCGCCGAGCCTGACCCGCCGCCGGTTGCCGAGGCGGCCGCCTGGGCTGCGCAGCTCGCCGCGGCGGCCGCCGCCGGAGCCGCCGCAAGCGCCGCCGGAGTCGCCGGCCTGCGGGCCGGCCTGGACACGGCGCTGGACTGCCAGCGCGACGCGGAGCGGCTGCGGGACCGGCAACGGCGGCGCCGCGACGCCCTGCGCACCCGCGGTGAGCTGACCGCCGCCGGGCCCGGCGTCGAGGACCTGCGCCGGGAACTCGGCGCGGCCGTCCGGGCCGCGGAGGTCGCCCCCGCCCTCGCCGAGTCCGAGCGGACCGCCGCCGCCCTGGCCCAGGCCCGCGCCGCCGAAGAGGAGGCCCGGCGCGGCGTCGCCGCCGTCCTGGCCCAGGCCCGCGCCGCCGAGAAGGAGGCCAGGCGCGACCCCGCCGCCAGCGCCGCCGACCCCGCCGAGCCCGCCGCCCCCGCCGCCCGCCTGCGCGAGGCGGCCCAGGAGCACGTCGCGAAGGCCGGCCGGCTGGAGGGGCTGCGGTCGGTGGACCGGCAAGCGGCCGATGAGGACCAGGCCGCCGCCGCCGCGCAGGCCGCCGTGACCGGGCTCACCACCCAGATCGAGGCCGCCGAGGCAGAGCTCAGCACCCGGCGGCAGCAGCGCCCCGGGCTCAGCCGCGAGCGCGATGCGGCCCGCGAGGCCGGAGCGGAACTGCCGGCTGCGACGTCCGGCGCCGACCGCTACCGCCGGGCCGCGCACGACGCGAACGCCCTGGTCGAAGCGCGAGCCGAGGCCGCCCGCCAGGCCGGGGCGTACCTGGCCGCGAAGATAGAAACCGTCGAGCTGCTCGAGGAAGCGTCCCGGCTGCGGATGGCCCGCATCGACGGAATGCGCGCCGAGCTCGCGGCCACCCTGGTGGACGGCGCGCCGTGCCCGGTCTGCGGCTCGCTCGACCATCCGGAGCTGTGTGAGGTCCGCGGTGAGCAGGTGACCCGCGAGCAGGAGGAGGCCGCAGACGCCGAAGTGGCGGACGCCACGGCACGGGCCGAGACGATCGGGGCGAGACTGGGCGCCGCCGACGAGCGCGTCGCCACCCTGTCCGCTCGGCTCGCCGACGCCGGGTTCGTGGCCGCCGCGGACCCGGCCTCGCTCCAAGCCGAGCTGACCAGGCTGGAAACGACGTCCGGGAACCTGCAGGCCCAAGCCGCCGGGCTGGCCGCCGCCGCGAGGCGGCTGAGCGACCTGCAGGGCGAGCTCGACGCGCTCGACCAGGACATCGCCGCGGGCGAGAAGCGCCTTGCCGAGCTGTCCGAGCAGCGTGAGTCGCATCGACGCCAGGCCGCCGAGGCCGGCGAGCGTTCCGCCCGGCACCGCGAGGCGCTGGCGGCCCAGCTCGGCGGCCTGCCGGACCTGGACTCGGCGCTGGCCGCCGCGACTTCGGCCGCCGGCGCGCTCGACGCCGCGGCGGAAGCGGCCGGCGCCACCGTCCGCGCCGCCCGGGACGCCGCGCGCGCCGCGAACCTGGCGGCTCAGGCCGCCGCCGAGGCCGGGTTCGCTGACCTGGCCGCGGTCCGCCAGGCCCGGCGCGAGGTCTCCGTCAGGGACGCCGCCGATCAGGCCATCCGCGAGTACGAGGCCAGGGCCAAGGCCGTCGCCGAGCTGCTGGCCGATCCGGACCTCGAGGTCCCGCTCGACCCGGCCGCCGACGTGGCCGGAGCGGTCACCGCGACCGAAGCCGCGCGCAAGCTCCACGACGACGCCGTGGCCGCCTGCGACCGCGCTCAGCACAAGGCCGAGCAGCTGGCCGGTCTCGCTCCCCAGCTGAGGGCGTGCCTGGAAGAGCTCAGGCCGCTGGCCGACCGGGCGGCGCAGGCCCGCAGCCTCGCCGACCTGGCCGCCGGGGGCGGCGCGAACACGCTGCGGATGACGCTGTCCTCCTTCGTGCTGGCCGCGCGGCTGGAAGAGGTCGCGGCCGCGGCCAGCGAGCGGCTGCTGAAGATGACCTCAGGCCGGTACTCGCTCGTGCACACCGACGCACGCCGCGGCACCGGCCGTTCCGGGCTCGGCCTGCTCGCCTGCGACACCTGGACCGGGGTGGACCGGGACACCAGCACACTGTCCGGCGGCGAGACGTTCCTGGCCAGCCTGGCGCTCGCGCTTGGCCTCGCGGACGTGGTCACCGCCGAGGCGGGCGGGACCCGGATCGAGGCGCTGTTCGTCGACGAGGGGTTCGGCAGCCTGGATGAGGACACCCTGGAAGAGGTGATGACCGTGCTCGACGGCCTGCGCGAAGGTGGCCGGATGGTCGGCATCGTCAGCCACGTCGCCGAGCTGAGGCAGCGCATCCCGGCCCAGATCCGCGTGCACAAAGGCCAGGCCGGCAGCCACCTGTCCGTCCGGACCCAGCCCGGCTAGAGACTTCTTTATTCGGAACGGGCCGTGGTCCTTGCCCTCGGCCTCGCCGGACGCGGCCGGCCGCCGCGACGCGCCATGCGGAGCGCACCTGCTTGCGACATTTCGCCCGAGCCGTCTGCCGCTACCGATAAAAGCGGCCTATGCCTCTCGTCAGGAGCCTTCTCGCGGTCTAGGATCGGAAACTATCAGTAACTACTGGTTACCCTGACGGGACGTCTGTGGCGGGATGGACCGGTACGTCAGAGTTGGCGAGCGGGTAGGAACTAATGACAACAGAGACCGGTGTGCGACGCATTGTCGTCGGCGTCGATGGCTCAGCGGAGTCCGTGGCCGCGCTCAGGTGGGCGTGCCGCGAGGCCAGCCTTGGTGCCGCTGAGGTTCTCGCGGTGCTCGCTCTGGAGTCTGCGTGTCACCAGATCGCCAGCTACGCCGTGCCCGTCCCCAGGCATCCCAGGGGAAGCTGGGGTGGGGTCCGTGAGGTGCTGCGCCGGGCGGTCGGTGAGGCCGTCAGGCAGTTCCCCGGCGTCAGCGTGGGCACCGATATAGCCGAAGGGCTGGCGGCGCGCGTGCTACTTGACCACGCCTCCGACGCCGACATGCTGGTGCTCGGCCGGACGCCCTACGGCCCGGATCCGTCCCGCGCCGCGGGCCCCGTCACCCGGGCCTGCCTGCGGGGTTCCGTCTGCCCGGTGGTCATCATCGGCTCCGGCCCCACCGATCCGCCGCCGGCGGAGGTCCCGCTGGCCCGGCAGGCCGCGGAGCACCCGGCGAATGACCTGCCGCCCTCGTGGCAGCGCGACCTGGAGGGCTCAGGCGCCGCGAGGTAACCTCGCCGTCATGGGTTCCTCGACGATCAGGGTGTGGCTTCCGGAGCAAGATGCGGTCTCGCTGATGGGCGACCTGCCCGACGGGATGGTCGCCGACGTGTGGACCGGCGCTAAGAAACTGCCGGACTCGGCCGATGAGGTCGAGGTGGTCGTGCCACCGTTCTGGGTCCCGCCGTCGCGGATGCAGGTGCTGGCCAAGCTGCCACGGCTGAGGCTGATCCAGCTGATGTCGGCCGGTGCGGAAAACATTATTCCGTTCGTCCCGCCCGGCGTCACCCTGTGTAATGCGCGCGGTGTGCACGACCCCGCGGTCGCCGAATGGATCACGGCCGTGATCCTGGCCCAGGTACGGCAGCTGCCTAGGTTCTTGGCCGCACAGCGGGCGGGAACCTGGGACCCGAGCCGAAGCGAGTCGCTGGCCGGCCAGACCGTGTTGATCGTGGGCTACGGGTCGATCGGTGAGCACGTCGAGCGGATGCTGGCGCCCTTCGACGTGACCATCGAACGCATCGCCCGGCGGGCCCGCCCCCGCGTGATGAGCATGGACGGCCTACCCGAGGCGCTGCCCAGGGCCGACATCGTGATCCTGCTGGTCCCGGTCACCCCGGCCACCGCCGGGCTGGCGGACGCGAAGTTCCTCGCCCGGATGCATGACGGTGCCCTGCTGGTCAACGCGGCCCGCGGCTCGATCGTCGACACCACCGCGCTGCTCGCGGAGCTTCAGTCCGGACGGCTGCGCGCCGCGCTCGACGTCACCGACCCCGAGCCGCTCCCCGACGGCCATCCGCTCTGGTCCGCGCCTGGCTTGCTGCTCACCCCCCACGTGGCCGGCGCGATGACGACGGCCATGCCGCGCGTCATGGCACTCGTCAAAGATCAGCTGGCCCGGTACGCCGCAGCCGAGCCGCTGCTCAACGTCGTCGGTGACCAGGGCTACTAGGGTGAGAATGTTCTTGTGTCTTCCCTGCTAGAGGTGTCCCCGGAGGTCAGCGCGGCCCTGGCGGCAGGCGCTCCCGTGGTCGCCCTTGAGTCGACGATCATCTCGCACGGCCTGCCGCGGCCGGGCAACCTGGACGCCGCCCGGCAGTTCGAATCGATCCTGGCCGACGCGGGCGTGACCGCGGCCACCATCGCGCTGATCGACGGCGTGGCCAAGATCGGCCTGACGCCGGCCGACCTGGAACGCATCGCGTCGGACGAGTCCGTGGTCAAGGTCAGCAGCCGTGACATCGGGATCGCGATGGCGCGGAAGGTAACCGGTGGCACGACGGTGGCCGCCACGTCCGTGCTGGCCGCCCGGGCCGGCATTGGCGTGTTCGCCACCGGCGGCCTCGGCGGCGTGCATCGCGGCGCGGCCGAGAGCTTCGACGAGTCGGCGGACCTGACCGTGCTGTCCCGGACGCCGATCACCGTCGTCTCGGCCGGGGTGAAGTCCATCCTGGACATCCCGGCCACCCTGGAAAGGCTGGAGACGCTGAGCGTCGCGGTGATCGGGTACCAGACCTCACGGTTCCCGGCCTTCTGGCTGTCCGATTCCGGCTATGACGTGGACTGGCGTGCCGACACCCCGGAGGAGATCGCCGACATCATGGCGGCCCGGGCGGCCTTCGGCGAGCAGTCCGCCCTGCTGGTCGCCAACCCGCTGCCGGCTGCCCTGCAGCTCGATCCGGGAGTCCTGGACGGCGCGCTCGAGGACGCCCTGGCCGTCGCGGCCGACCAAGGTGTCCGCGGCAAGGCCGTCAGCCCGTTCCTGCTCGACCGGATCCAGCAGGTCACGAGCGGGATGAGCGTCGGGGTGAACCTGCATATCGCGCGCGGCAACATCGAGCTCGCCGCGAAGATCTCCAGCTCCTGGGCGATGCGAACCGCTGGCCCCTGTTGACCCCAAGCCCGTCCGGGCACCGGCGGATTGTGGTCATCGGTGACGTGATCAACGACGTGCTGGTCAAGCCAACCGAGGCGATCACGCCCGACAGCGACACCGCGGCGGTGATCCGGGCCCGCCCGGGCGGCTCGGCGGCCAACCAGGCCGCGTGGATGGCTCACCTCGGTACGGAGACCGTGTTCGCCGGGCGGGTCGGCGCCCGCGACGCGGACTACCACCGGCGGGAACTGGCCCGGGCCGGCGTCCGCGCGCATCTGGCCGCCGACCCGGACACCGGCACCGGTTCGATCGTGATCATGCTGGCGCGGGACGGGGCCCGGACGATGTTCACCGATCGCGGCGCGAACCTGCGGCTGCGGCGCCGCGACCTGCCGGACGGCCTGCTGGCGGACGCGGCGGTGCTGCACCTGACCGGGTATACGTTCTGCGAGCCGCCGCTGCTCGAACTGGCGCTCGGGCTGCTGGCCGAGGCTCGTTCTCGTGACCTCGCTGTCACCATCGACCCCGGTTCCGCCGCCTTCCTGGCCCGGATGCCGGCCGGGGAGTTCCTGCGCTGGACCGAAGGCGCCGCGGTGTGCTTCCCCAACCGTGACGAGGCCGCCGTGCTCACCGGCGAGCGGGATCCGATCACGATGGCGGCCCGCCTCACCCGGCACTACGGCACCGTAATCCTCAAGCTCGGCGGCGAAGGCTGCGTGCTGGCGGTGCCCGGCCAGGCCCCGGTGCGCGTCCCGGCGCATCCGGCGCGGGCCACCGACACCACCGGCGCGGGCGATGCCTTCTGCGGCGCGTTCCTGAGCAGCTGGCTGTCCGGACGCGACCTCGCCGCCGCGGCGGAGTTTGCCGTGCGGATCGCCGCCGTCGTCGTGACCCGCTTCGGCGCCCGTCCCGTCTAGCCAATTCCCGGGCCGGGCGGAATCGTGCAATTGCACGAGCACCAGTGCCCGTTAGGGAAAATGCAACTTTTATCCCGAACGGCCCGCCGTTCGTCCAGCCGGCAGACTAAGCACCGGATAAATGAGGAAAAATATGTAATCTTCGAGTAAGTTGGTCCTTTACTTCACGGGTGATTTGGGATGAGGACGCATGGGCGTGCTGCCGCGACGTGCGATCAAGGCTACGAGTCGGGCCTCGATTTGGCTTGCGCTGGCTCTCGGGCTGGACGCGCTCATCGCCGTCATCGCGATATCAATAGGGCACAGCCTTAACCTGGCTGAGTTGCTGGCGGCCGGACCCCTGCTGGCCTGCGCGTGGTGCGGAGGCCGGGTGCGGGCCGCGCTTCATCCTCGGTGATGTCAAGGGCAAAGGGATCGACGCGGTGGGCAGGTGTGCCGCGGTTCTTGGGCCTGCACCCCCATCCGGCCCCGCAGGACATCGCGCTGGGCCCGCACGACCGGCTGCTGTTCTACACCGACGGCCTGGTGGAGACCCGGAACCGGGCGGGCCGCTTCTTCGCTCTCGACGCTCACGTGGCGACGGCGCTGGCCACCCCCGACCTGGACTGCGCGCTCCGGGGCGTGGTCAAGCTGCTACTCGATCACGCGGGCGACGGGCTCGCCGACGACGTCCTGCTCGTCCTCGGCGAGCAGACGCCCGTGTGATCTAGCAGACATGTCCGGCCGGCTGCTACTTCTGGCGGCGGCTGGATTCGTCCCCGGCGTTCGCCACCATGACCGCGATCAGCGGAATCATCATGGCCACGACGGCTATCACCACCGCGGCCACCACTGAGTAGAGCCGGATGACCGCCCAGGACAGGATGAACAGCGTCAGGCACGCGCCCATCAGCAGGAAGTACCCGCGGTTACGAGTCATGGTCCTTCTTCCGGGTTGGCCGGTACCTTCAGTGTCGCACCAGCGCCGGACCGATCCGACCGACCTGGGTCCGGCCGCGTTACAAGTCCCGCCGCGAGCCTGGTTGACTGGTCCGGTGAGCAGCTACCCGAAAACGATCACACCGGCCGGTCACGTCGAGCCGGTGCCGCGCCGGATCCGCGCCATGCTCGGCGGCGAGGTCGTACTGGACACCACCGGAGCCCTGTACGTGTGGGAATGGCCGAACTACCCGCAGTACTACATCCCGGTCACCGATGTGCGGCCGGGCGCGCTGGTCGATGAGCGGCACGACCAGACGCTGCGCCTCGGCACGGCCCGGCGGCACGGGCTCCGGATCGGTGAAATCTCCCGGCCGGGTTCCGCTCGGCTGTACACCGACGACGCCGCGGCCGGGCTGTCCGGCACCGTGCGTTTCAACTGGGACGCGCTCGATGCCTGGTTCGAGGAGGACGAGGAAGTCTTCGTTCATCCCCGCAGCCCCTATACCCGCGTCGACGCGCTGCGCTCCACCCGGACGGTGCGGGTCGAACTCGACGGGGTCCTGCTGGCCTCCTCGTCCTCACCGGTGATGGTCTTCGAGACCGGCTTGCCGACCCGCTACTACCTCAACCGCACCGAGGTCAACTTCGAGCACCTAGTGCCGACGGCGACCGTCACCGCCTGCCCCTACAAGGGCAAGACCAGCGACTACTGGTCCGTCCGCGCGGGGGAGACCGTCCATCCGGACCTCGCCTGGGCCTACGACTTCCCCACCCGCCAGCTCCTGCCTATCACGGGCCTGATCGCCTTCTACAACGAGAAAGTCGACGTCAGCGTCGACGGGCAGCGGCTCGACCGCCCCGTCACGCATTTCTCCTCGTGACCCTGTCACGCGTTTCTACTCTTGACCCTGTCACGCGTTTCTCCTCGTGAGATAGCCTGCGGCACATGTCTGCGATATGGCCAGCGCTCTCCTACGGGCAGTGGCGCGCGACGTGTGACACGCTGCACGCGCACACCCAGGTCCTCGGCAAGCTCGCGACGGGGCTGGCCCCGCCCGAGCCGGAGTTGCAGCACGCGGCGCTGCGCCTGACGGCCCGGGGCTGGGAGACGGCGCCGCTGCCCGCCCCCGACGGCTCCGGATCGCTGGTCGTCGTGCTCGACCTGCGGGTACACGAGGCGCTTGTCGAGCACAGCTCCGGGCGTACCGAACGCATCCCGCTCACTCCCGACCGCGCCGTCGGCTCGGTGACCCGTGACGTGCTGGCCGCGGTCCGCCGGGTGGCCGGCCCGGTGGAGATCGACCCCACGCCGCAGGAGGTCCCGTGGGACATGCCGCTGGACGCGGATGAGCAGCACGCTTCTTACGACCGGGATCAGGTCAGTACCTACTTCGCGGCGGCCACCCAGGCCGCGCTGGTCCTGGCGGCGTACCGCGCCCCCTACCGCGGCCGCTCCACGCCGGTCAACGCGTGGTGGGGTTCGTTCGACCTCGCGGTGAGCCTGTTCTCCGGGGCGTCGGCCGATCCTCCGTCGGACGACTTCATCATGCGCAACGCGATGGACGCCCAGGAGGTCGCCGTCGGCTGGTGGCCCGGCGACCCGCGCCACGACCAGGCGGCCTTCTACGCCTACGCCCATCCCGCGCCCGAGGGATTCGCCCAGCTGGCCCTGTCACCCCCGGCCGCGCACTGGGACGCGGCCCTGGGCGAGTACATCCTGGAGTGGGACGACTTCCGTTCCGCCCCGGATCCGCACGCGGCGGCCCTGGACTTCGCCCGCTCCGCGTTCCGCCAGGCCTGCGCGGCCTGCGCCTGGGACATGACCCTGGCCGCGAGCGCCGACGGAACCCCGCCGCCCGTCAGGTAAAGGACGGGCGGATACGCAGAGCCTCGGGCCTGTCCAGGTCGAGGCATTCACAGCAGCGCGGCACACGACCTCAGTCGCAGCTGACATGGCGAGGCGAAATACACCTTTTGTCAGCTTTAAGCTGGTCGAGATGCTTATCGTGTGCACTTACCCCCCGCCCAACGGGGGTAACTGCACACGATAAGCGAGCAACCGGCACGTGAAGGCGAAATGCAGTGGGAGCCGAGCGGGTTGTGGGGCATCGCGGAAATAGTGCCAGGCTTTGGAGCGGCCACAGGAGGGCCTATGCGGAGGGAACGATGACCAAGAAAGAAGCCGCCGAGGCGGTGCTCGCGGCGAAAGCGCGTCTGGGCCTGACCTGGACGCAGCTGGCCGCGGCGGTCGGACGCCCGGTCGCCTGGACGACGTCCGCCCTGCTCGGGCAGCAGCCGATGCCCGAAGGCGAAGCTCGCGCGGCGGTGGCTCTGCTGGAGCTCGACGACGACGTCCGGCAAGCGCTGCAGTTGCAGCCGACACGCGGGGCCCTGGACACCGCCGTGCCTGTCGACCCGACCATCTACCGGTTTTATGAGGTGCTCCAGGTCTACGGCCCGACGATCAAGGAGCTCATCCACGAGCAGTTCGGCGACGGCATCATGAGCGCCATCAACTTCCGGCTCGATGTCAGCCGCGTGCCCGACCCGGCTGGCGACCGGGTGGTCGTGACGCTGGACGGGAAGTTCCTGCCTTACCAGTGGTGACAAGCCCGGCCACGAGATGCGCCGCTAACCCGGCTCCTGGGAACGGGGCACCACAAGTCCGGTCTCGTACGCCATGACTACCGCCTGCGTCCGGTCGCGCAACCCAAGCTTGCTCAGCATCCGGCTGACATGGGTCTTCACAGTCTCATCCGTGACCACCAGGCGGTCGGCGATCTCCGTGTTAGACAAGCCCTCGGCGACCAGGCGCAGGACCTGCGTCTCCCGCGGGGTGAGGGTCGCGAGGGCGGCCGTGGGCGGAGCACCTTCGGGCTTCGGGCGTAGCCGGGTGAACTCGCTGATCAGACGGCGGGTGACGGCGGGCGCGAGCAGCGCCTCGCCCGCGGCGATGACCCGGACGGCGTCGAACAGCCGCTCGGCGGTGACATCTTTGAGCAAGAAGCCGCTGGCGCCCGCGCACAGCGCGTCGTAGACGTAGTGGTCGAGGTCGAAGGTGGTCAGGATGAGGATCCGCGGCCCGCCGGGCCCGGCCAGCTGCCTGGTGGCTTCGATACCGTCCATGACGGGCATCCGCACGTCCATCAGGGCGACGTCGGGGGAGAACTCGTGGCAGACCCGCACCGCCTCGGTCCCGTCGCAGGCCGTGCCGACGACCGTAAAGTCGGGCTGGGTGTCGAGCAGCGCGGCGAAACCGGTACGCACCACATGATGGTCATCGGCGACAATAATCCGAACGGCCCTGGCTGGAGCACTCACTAGCCCACCTCTGCCTTGGCGGGCAGCGTGGCCTCGATCAGGAAGCCGCCGCCAGGCGCGGCGCCGGTGCGCAGCTCGCCGCCGGCCGCGGCGGCCCGCTCATGCATGCCGGGGAGCCCGTGACCGCCCGCGGCCTCCGGCGCGGCCAGACCCGCGGACCCGCTACGCGGCGGACCGGGCCCGTTGTCCCGGATGCGCAGCCAGAGCGAGTCGTCGGTGAAACGCAGCTCCACGTCGACGGCGGCACCTGGTGCGTGCCGCCGGGTGTTGGTCAGGGCCTCCTGCACGATGCGGTAGGCGGCCAGCTCGACGCCGGGATCAAGGGTGACCGGCGGCCCCGAGACGATGAACCTGGTGCCCGTACCCGAGGCCTCCCTGGCTTCGTCGATCAGCTCGTTGAGTTCCTTCAGCCCAGGCTGGGGATGCCGGTCCGAGCCGAGCCAGTCCGCGCCGAGCTGGCCGGGGCTGGCGGCACGAGCGTCCTCGCGCAGCACGCCGAGCAGCCGCCGCATCTCGGTCAAGCCGGCCCGCGCGGTATTACCGATCTCCAGCAGCCGGGTAGCGCCGGCCGCCGGCATCCCGGGGGTGGCCAGCCGGGCCGTCTCGGCCTGGACGGCGACCCAGGTCGGCACCGTTCACCTGGCCGGGCTGCCGCCGACCATCCAGGCCGGGATGTTCGCCGCGTCCCCCGCGTGGCAGTCGATCTCGCAGAACTTCGGCGGCGGGGAAAACGGGATGATCGCCCCCAGCGAGGACACCGCCGTTTTCGATCAACTCAGCCGGTCCGGCACCTGGCCGGCCTGCGGGTGGACCGGCGACCTTGTCGACGCCGACGGCGGGTCGGGGATCGGCGGATATCACCAGGCCAGCGGCCGGTTCACAGTAACCGGATCCGGTGACATCGCGCCGCTCGTGCCCGGTCAGCCCGGGGATTCCGGCACCACGGTCACGCAGCATCTCATCGGCACGTTCGCCGGGCTGATCGCGGTGATCGTGGTCGCGACGATGTTCATCACCGCGGAGTACCGGCGCGGCCTGATCCGTGTCACGCTGACCGCGAGCCCGCGCCGGGGCCGGGTGCTGGCCGCGAAAGCCGTCGTGATCGGCGCGGTCGCCTTCGTGGCCGGGCTGGCCGCCGCGGCCGCCGCGGTGATCTTCGGTGCCGCGCTCGCGCATGCCCGGGGCTCGTACGTGTACCCGGTACCGTGGCCGACCGAGCTGCGCATGGTCGTCGGCACCGCGGCGCTGATCGCCGTGACCGCCGTCCTCGCCGTCGCCCTCGGGACCGTGCTGCGCCGCAGCGCCGCCGCGGTCACCCTGGTCATCGTGGTGATCGTGCTGCCGTACATCCTGGGAGCAGCCTCCGTCCTGCCGGTCGGCACCGCGGACTGGCTGCTTCGGATCACCCCCGCCGCCGCCTTCGCCGTCCAGCAGGCCACGCCGCAGTACCAGCAGGTGACCGCCATCTACTCGCCCAATACCGGTTTCTTCCCGCTGGCGCCGTGGGCCGGGTTCGCCGTACTGTGCGGGTACGCCGCGCTCGCCCTGGGCCTGGCCGTCGTTCTGCTCCGTCGGAGGGATGCATGACCCAGGCCCTGCCTGCCGGACAGCGAGGCCTGCCCGTCGTCCGGCACGTGGAGATGGCGGTCGTGAAGGACACACTGCATGCGGAATGGACCAAGCTGCGCACCGTGGCCGGGCCGGCCTGGCTGCTGGCCGGCACCGTCGCGGCGACCGTGGCGGTCAGCGCCGCCGCGACGGCCGCGGCCCGGTGCCCGTCTGGCACCGCCTGCCCAGTTGACACCACCAAGCTCAGCCTCACCGGGATCCAAGCCGGCCAGGCGGTCGTCGCTATCCTGGCCGTGCTGGCGATCAGCGGTGAGTACAGCACCGGCATGATCCGGATCACGTTGGCGGCGATGCCGCGCCGTTCCGCCGTCCTGGCCGCCAAGGCGGTCCTCCTGGCCACCCTCGTACTGGCCGCCGGGGCCATCGCCGTGGGCGGCTCGGTGCTGACCGGGCGCATCCTGCTGCCCGGCCACGGCTTCACCGCCGCGCGCGGCTTCCCGCCGGAGTCCCTAGCCGACGGGCCGACGCTGCGCGCAGCCGCCGGGTCGGTCCTCTACCTGGTCCTGATCGCCCTGCTCAGCCTGGGCATCGCCACGCTCATCCGGGACTCCGCCGCCGCCATCGGCGTCGTCCTCGGGCTGCTCTACCTTTCCCCGATAATCCTCGGTGTCGTGTCCGACCCGGTCTGGTCCCACCGGCTCGAGCGGTACGCGCCGATGAGCGCCGGGCTGACCGTCCAGGACACCACCGGCCTGCGCGGCCTGCCGATCACCCCGTGGGGCGGACTCGGCGTGCTCGCCGCCTGGGCCGCGGCCGCGCTGCTAGCCGGCGGCCTGGTACTCCGGCTGCGCGACGCGTGAACGCAACCCCCGGCGTGAACGCCCCGGCCGCCAGCGGGAGACCGCCGTGGCTGCTCAGGAGGCTGTTTCCGCTGCTCGCCACCGTCGTCATGATCATCGCCGGGATGGCGGGCACAATCTGGGGACCCCGCTTCTACGGGAAGACGGCCTGGGCGTTGCCCGATGACCTCTGGGGGACGATGATCGCGGCCCAGCGGCTGATTCACCTGGACCTAAGCGGCCTGTACACCCCGCCCACTCAGCTGGTCTCTCTTCCCGGCGCCGCCATCATCCTGATCCCGGTCGTCGCGATCATCGACCTGGCCGGGCTGCACCTGGGACTGCCCCAGGCGCACGGCGCCCATCCCGGCCTGTGGCTGCTGGCCGGTCCCTACGAGACCGCCGTCTCGGCGGTGGCGCTGTTCGCCGCCGACGCCCTCGCCGAGCGCCTCGGGGCGAGCCGGCCCAAACGCTTCCTGCTCGCGGCCGCGGCCGCGACCGCCCTGTGGAGCGTCACCATCCGCTGGGGCCATCCGGAAGACGCCGTGGCGACCGGCCTGCTGCTGTACGCGATCCTGGCCCTGGCCGATTCGAGAACCAGCCGGTCCGCCTGGCTCGCCGGGGCGGCGGTGGCGGTCCAGCCGCTCGTCCTGCTCGCGCTGCCCGTCCTGGTCGTCGCCGCCGGGCTGCGGCGGTGGCCCGGCTTCCTCGCCAGGGCGGCCGCTCCCGGCGTGCTGCTGCTGGCCGCGGCGGCCGCGGCCAACTGGACCGCGACCATCCACGCGGTCACCAGCCAGCCCAATTCGCCCAGCATCGATCACCCGACCCCGTGGATCTACCTCGCCCCGCACCTGGCCGGCGGTCAGGTGGCCGCCGGACCTGGCCGGATCCTGGCTATCCTGGCGGCCTGCGGATGCGCGCTCGCCGCCGGGCGCCGCTGGCGGGCGGCCCGGCTGGGCCCGCCGGGCCCGCCGGGCACGGGCGGGGAGTGGAGCCAGGAGACCCTGGCCGAGCTGCTGTGGTGGACCGCGGTGGCGCTGGCGCTGCGCTCGGCCTTCGAGCCGGTGATGGTGGCCTACTACCTGTGGCCCCCGCTGGCGGTGGCGCTCATCGCGGCCTCGAGGCACTGGTCGCGCCTCGTCCCGACCGGATGCGCCGTCGTCTGGCTCACGTTCTTCTCCCAGATCCGCTGGCACAACCCGTGGAGTTGGTGGACGCCGATGGTTGCCGGGCTGGCCCTAACCCTCTTCCTCGCGCACGGCCTGACCGGAAAGCGCGGGAACAGCGGGAGCCCCCAGGTGGCTGCCGCGGCGCAGGTGCTGCCAGAGCCGGGGGAGCAGTTCGTCCCGGACGGCGCGCCATGAGGTCACCTCCCCGGCCGAAAGCGGGGTGACCCGGCCGCCTGCGGCCGTAGCCGCGAGGTAGACGTCGCAGGCGGCCGAGAGCAGCCACATCCGGGCCACCGCGATACCCGGCGTGACCCCGAGGGTGAGGGCGCCGTTCCCGCGCAGCAGCAGCGCCTCGCCGGCCGGCAGGCTGCGGGCCGCGCTTTCGGCGAGCTCGAGCGACCTGAGCAGCCTGGCGTCATCGTGCACGGGTACCGATGCGCCGAGCCACGCGGCCTGGCCGTGCAGCGGCGCGAGCGAAGTAGCGGTCGCCGCCGCCGCGAACGCGCTGGCCGGCTGAGCGCGGGCGATCGCGCCGGCGTCAGGCCGGGCGCGGTACAGGGCCAGGTGCGCCCAACCCTCCGCGGGGACGCCCGCGGGCAGGGCCGAGGAGGAGGAGGACGCCGATAGCGGCACCTCGAGCACGCTCGACTCGGTCACCAGGGCCAGGTCAGCGGCGGGCGTGATCAGCATTGACGTGCCCGAGCGGGCGGACACGTGCCCGTAGGCGGTGACCAGCCCCAGCCGGGAAAGCACGTTGGCGGCCTCGGCGACCTCAACCCGCTGGCGTCGCAGCTCTCCCGGAATCACCGTTATGTTCCCCTTCCCAGATGGCCAGGTCCGTGTCTAAACTGTATGCAGTTTAGACCACCGCCACCGCCGGAAGGGGAAGAGCCGTGATCTCAGGGCTGCACCATTACGCGCTGCAAGTACCGGACCTCGAGGTGGCCGAGGGCTTCCTGCAGGACTTCGGCCTGGAGACCGCGGAAAAGGACGGGTCGCTGGTCGCCACGTGCCCCGGCCGTGACCAGGAGCAGGTGCGGCTCGTCCGGGCGCCGGCCAAGCGGCTGCATCACGTCACCTTCACCCTGCAGCCGGGCTGCATGGACTCGGTCGCCGCCGCGCTGGAGCGGGCCGGAACGCCGGTCATCGAGCCCCCGGCCGGCGGGACCGAAGACGGGCTGTGGATCCGCGACCCGGACGGCACCCCCGTCCAGTTGCTCGACGAGCTCCAGGCTCCGGCCAGGCCAGCCGCGGAAGTCCTGGTCAACATGGGCGGCAGCCGACAGCGGATCGGTGTCGCGGCGTGGCCGGAAGCCGCGAAGGACGCAGCGCCGCGGCGGCT
This sequence comes from uncultured Actinomycetes bacterium, assembly GCA_963758795.1. GTDB lineage: Bacteria > Actinomycetota > Actinomycetes > Streptosporangiales > Streptosporangiaceae > Palsa-504. The sequence continues at coordinate 159,675 of CAVWXG010000007.1, read as the reverse complement.
CGGGCACTCGCTGCTTTTCACGGCCCAGCCGCGGGAGATGACCGACTTCTACACCCAGGTGCTCGGGCTCCGGGTCAGCGACACGATCCACGGCCTGGTCACGTTCCTCAATGCCGGAGCCGGCGATCACCACGTCTTCGGCTTCATCGCCAGTACCCACCGGGGCTTCCATCACGCCAGCTTCGAGGTGCCGTCCATCGACGCGATCGCGGTCGGCGCCGACCGGATGCGCGCCAGGGGACGCGACGCGGGCTGGGGCATCGGCCGCCATACCATCGGGTCGAACTTCTTCCACTACAACCCGGACCCCTGGGGCTCCTGGATCGAGTGGTTCTCCGACATCGACCAGATCGACGACTGCTGGGTGGCCAACGACTGGGACGTCCCGCCGCACCTGTGGGGCGCGCCGCCGCCCGAGACCTTCCTCGCCAACCGCGAACCCCAGAGCTAAACCCCGGACCCAGAGCTAAACAGGACCAGTGCAACCACCCCAACGAAGGAGTGCATCATGAGCCGGGACGTCGCCGCGATCTTCGCCGACATCGACGCGTTTGACCCAGACAAGTTCGTCGCTCACCTCACGCCGGATGCGACGTTCCGCTTCGCGAACGCCGACCCGGTCACTGGGCGCGCCGCCGTGAAAGAGGCCGTGGCGGGCTTTTTCTCCAGCATCGCCGGCCTCACCCACCACATCCGGAACGTGTACGAGGTCGGCGACGTCGTGATCGCGCAGATCGACGTGGAATACCGCCGCCAGGACGGCAAGTCCGTCACCGTGCCCAACGCCGACATCCTGGTCTTCGACGGCGACCTGGTGCGCGACTGGCAGATCTACATCGACGTCACCCCCGTCTACGCCTGAGCCGGGAGCCTGGAGACCACCGCGAATGATCACCCTTACCGATATCGCCTACGTCAGGTCCGGCGTCGCGGACCTGGACGCCGCCACCCGCTTCGCCACCGGCATCGTCGGCCTTGAGCTGGCGGCGCCCACCGAAGTGGGCGTCTCACATCTGCGCGCCGACCGCCGGCACCACTGCCTGGCCCTGGTCGAGGGGCCGTCCGGGGTGATCGCCTCGGGCTTCACGGTGGCCGATGCCGATGCCCTCGCCGCCGCCGAGACCGAGCTCGAGCGCTCCGGCCTCACCGTGCGGCGCGGCTCGGCCGCCGAAGCCAGGTCCCGCCGGGTGCGTGAGTTCATCGCCTTCGACGACCCGTTCGGCAACCGGCTGGAGCTGGTGAACCAGCAGGAGACCATCGGCGGGCCGGTGAACCTCAGCCGCGGCGCCGGGATTACCGAGTTCGGTCACCTGTGCCTGGACGCGCCTGACGTGCACGAGGCCTACCGGTTCTGGAGCACGCGCTTTAACGCCCGGGTGTCGGACTGGCTGGGGGATGCTGCCTGCCTGATGCGAATCGATCCTGTGCACCACAAGCTCGCCGTCTTCCGCGGCGACGAGCCGGGCCTGTGCCACATGAACTTCCAGGTGGCGACCATCGACGACGTGTTCAGGAACTGGCACTTCCTGGTCTCCCACGACGTCGAGATCGAGATGGGCCCGGGCCGGCATCCGCAGTCGGGCGCGATCTTCCTGTATTTCCTCGGCCCGGAGGGATTCACCTACGAGTACTCCTTCGGCGTGCGCCAGATCACCGATGACGCGGCCTGGGTACCCCGGACGTTCGACCCGGCCGAGCCAGGTTCGATCGACATGTGGCTCGGCCCCACCACCCGTCCCATCACCCAGCCCCAGGTACGGCCCGCGGAGGTCGCCGCCTCGTGACCGTCAGCTGAGACCGGCAGCCTGACCGAACGCACGGGCGATGACCCCGTACCCGGCCGTGTTGGCGTGCTGGTTCGGCCCGCGGGGCGGGGCCGTGCACTCCCAGGTCCACCGGCAGAGCAGGGCGACATTTCGCGGGACCCTGCCGATTCCCGGCAACGTCACCTGATCTCCGAAGTTCCCGGTATCAAAGACGTCGAACACGTTAGCGACCTTGGCCCGGTGGTCGGCGTAGACGTGCTCAAGCAATTCGTTATAGCCGGCCTCCAGCCGCTCGGTGAGCTTGGCGATGGTCTGACCAGACGAGCCGTTACGCCATTGCGCCAGGGCGGGCAGGTAGTAGCTCATCCCGACCATGCGGACGTTCGGACCGGCGGCCGTCCGAAGGCGCGCCATGATCGTGGCCAGGCGGCTGACGGCTCCCGGCACGTCGATGACGAAACATGAGAGGACTTCGATGGCATTTGACTGGCTGCCGCAGTCCTCGAGATCGTTGGCACCGATATCGATGGTGATCAGGAGCACGTGGCCGCGGTGGGCGCGCAGGAAGGCGACGGCGGCGGCCAACTGGGAACCGCCCGGGTAGTGGCAGATTCCGCCGTCGATCATCGTGCTGGTCGTCTCGCCCGGGCATCCGAGCTTGACCAGCTGCAGCCCGGGGTGACGAGGGCGCAGGGCCGCATAGAGCTGATCGGGATAGCCCTGCTGGGTCTCGACGCTGATGCCTGTCGCGTTGGGCTGGACTCCCTGGGCGAGCGAGTCGCCTAGGGACAGGTAGTAACTGGCCGGGACCGGTGGGGCGTGAGAGCCGGCGGACGTGGGCGCCCCAGAGCACGCGGTTACCGCCGCCGCCACGGCAACGGCGACGGCGAACGCGACCCGGACGGGACCCCTCATCATCTTCCAGGATCGACTATAGGCCGCGGCCGAAGCCGGCTTCGCCCGTGCGTGCGGGTACGTGGGGGTAGCCCCGGTGAGGCCTAGCTCGCCCCGGTCAGGCGCAGCGCCGCGGGCGCATGGCGGTCGATGAGCGCCACCGCGTGCGGCACGGCCACCGGCTCGTACTCGGGCGCGCAGTCGGTCAGCACCCGCAGCGCCGTGCGCTCCAGGTGGTGCGCCATCTCGGTGAGCGCGCCCTGCTCGTCGCCCGCGATCAGCGCCTCGAGGATCGAGGCGTGCTCGGCGTCGCCGGCCGCCTGCCAGCTGTTCGGCTCGGACAGCTGGTAGATGCGGATATACCGGGTGGTCCGGTCGGCGAAGGCCCGCAGCTGGCGCTGCATCGCCTCGCCCGCCGCCGCGGTGCAGACTCGGTGGTAGTCGGTGTGCGCGGTGAACCACGCGTCGAAGTCCCCGGTCTTGGCCGCTCGGCGCATCGCGGTCAGCAGCCGCTTGGCCTCGGCGCGGGCCTGGGTCCCGAAGCGCCCGATGGTCATCGACAGGGCCAGCGTCTCCAGCAGGATCCGGCTGGCGTAGACATCGTCGAGCTCGGCCGGATCCAGGCCCGCGACCCGCGTCCGCTGGTTCGGCTCGATCTCGACCAGGCCCTCTTCCTGCAGCATCCGCAGCACCTCCCGCAGCGGGGTGCGGCTGATGCCGAGCTGGGCGGCCAGGCTCACCTGGGACAGCTTGGTACCGGGGCGCAGGGTCCCGTCAAGGATGCATTCCCGCAGGTAGGCGTGCACGTACGGGATAGCCTGCCGGGCTTCGGGCAGGTCGACTTTCCGGATGTCGGGGACCTGCACAACTCGTGGCATGACCACCATTCTCCCTGATCTGACGGCAGCGAGCAGCCCGGGCTTAACTGCATACAGTTTACTCGTATCTGATGGGGGCGCCTGCACGGCACCTCTGAGAGCCCGATCGCTTCCGGGCCGTGACAGATTCAGCCGTGGACAGATTCAGCCGTAGACAGATTCATAGGCGATGCAGAGACACGCGATATCTGCCGCACAGGGAGGCCCGGCATCCTTGGCGGAATGGCATACCTGGAACGACCGTGGCAGACGCGCGCCAGCGACCCCGATACCGCGACCCGGAGCGGCGGGCCCCGGCGGGCCCCGGCGCCCGCCATCGCCGGCGACCGGGACGAGACCACCCCGCGCTGGTACCGGCCGGCGTTCATCATCCTGCTGGCCGCGGTGGCGGTGCTGTACCTGTGGGACCTGAGCGCCTCGGGGTACGCGAACACGTTCTACGCGGCGGCGGTGCAGGCGGGGACCGAGAGCTGGAAGGCGTGGTTCTTCGGCTCGCTGGACTCCTCGAGCTTCATCACGGTCGACAAGCCGCCGGCGTCGCTGTGGATCATGGGGCTGTCCGGGCGGATCTTCGGCTTTAACAGCTGGTCGCTGCTGGTGCCGCAGGCGCTCGAAGGGGTCGCGGCGGCCGGGCTGCTGTGCGCCACCGTGCGCCGGGCCGTCCGCCGGGTCGCGGGAGGTAAGGCCGCGGCCGCGGCCGGGCTGATCGCGGGCGCGGTCATGGCGCTGACGCCGGCCGCCGTGCTCGTCTTCAGGTTCGACAACCCGGACGCCTTCATGGTGCTGCTCGTCGTGGTCGCGGCGTACTGTGTCGTCCGGGCCCTGGAGCACGGGCGGACCTGGTGGCTGGTGGGCGCGGGCGTGGCGTTCGGGTTCGGTTTCCTGACCAAGAGCGGCGAGGCCCTGCTTAACGTGCCGGCGTTCGCGCTGGCGTACCTGATCGCCGCGCCGGTGCCGCTGCGGCGGCGGGTCTGGCAGCTGCTCGCGGCCGCCCTCGCGATCGTGGTCTCGGCCGGGTGGTGGATCGCGGCGGTGCTGCTGACGCCCGCGGCGGACCGCCCGTACATCGGCGGATCCACCGACAACAACCCGCTGCAGCTGGCCTTCGGGTACAACGGGTTGGACCGCCTGCTCGGCGGCGCGGGCAACGGGGGCGGCCTAGGGGCGGCCGGCAGCAGCTTCGGCGGAACCCCGGGCGTGCAGCGCCTGTTCAGCGGGGAGTTCGGCCTGGAGATCTCATGGCTGCTGCCCGCGGCCATCGTCCTGCTCGCCGGCGCCGTCTGGGTCACCTGGCGGTCCCCGCGGACGGACCCGGTCCGGGCCTCGCTGATCATCTTCGGCGGCTGGCTGGTGTCCACCGGGATGACGTTCGCGTACATGAAGGGCACGATCCACCCGTACTACACGGTGGCGCTCGGGCCGGCCATCGGGGCGTTGGTGGGCATCGGGTCGGTGCTGCTGTGGCGGCACCGGGTGGTCGCGGGTCCGGTCGCCTACGGGCTGCTCGCGCTGACCGTAGCGGTCACCTGCGGGTGGGGGTTCGAGTTGCTGCGCACCGATTCCTCGTTCCACCCGTGGGTCACGTACCTCGCGGTCGCTGCGGCCGTCGCGGCGGTGGTCCTGCTGGTCGTGGCGGCGGTGCGGTCGCGGACCGGGCGGCGGCTGCTCGCGGCCACCGCCGTGCTCACCGCGGTGGCGGTGGCCGTGCCGGCGGCCGCCTGGGGCGTCGCGACGGCGGCTACCCCGCACTCCGGGTCGATCCCGACCGCGGTCTCGGGGAGCGCGAGCGCCGGCTTCGGCTCCGCCTCCGGCGGCTTCGGCGGCACGGTACCCGGCGGCGCCCCCGGCGGCGCCCCCGGCGGCAGGACTGGCGGCAGGACTGGCGGCACCGGGACGGTACCGGGCGGAGAGACCGCCGGGACATTCCCCGGCGGGCCGCCTGGCGAGCGCGGCGCGGTCGGCTTCAGCGGCACCCGGCCCTCCGGCACCGCGGGCGGAGCCGGCGCCGCGGGCGGAGCCGGGCATCGGCGGCGGCATGAGCTCCTCGTCCGCGCTGGTCAAGGCGCTGGAGAAGACCACCACCCGCTGGGCCGCAACCGTCGAGGGGTCGCAGAGCGCGGCGAGTTTGGAACTCGCGAGCGGCGGCAAGGCGGTGATGGCGATGGGCGGGTTCACCGGTAGCGACCCCGCGCCGACCCTGGCCGAGTTCGAGAACTGGGCCAAGGCAGGCGACATCACCTACTACATCGCCGGCGGCGGTACTGGTGGGGGTCCCGGGCGCGGGGGCTCGTTCAGCCAGATCACGGCCTGGGTCGAGGCGCACTACAAGTCGACCACGATCGGCGGCGAGACGGTCTACCTCCTGCTCGAGCCGAAGTCCTGACGCGTCGGCTATCCCACCGCCTAAACTGCATACAGTTTTTCCCGCCGAAGGGTCTTGAACCCAGCCCCAAAACTGCATACAGTTTAGCTACCGCGGCAGCGGAGCGCGCAAGGAGGCAGCGATGGCCCAAATCGGCGTGATCAGAGTCGGCGTGATCGGCCTCGGCAAGATGGGCCTGCCGATTGCCCAGAACCTGATCGAGCGCGGGTTCACCGTCACCGGGTACCGCCGCAGCGGCTCACCCGAGCTCGCCGAAGCCGGGGGCATCGTCGCCAGCAGCCCGGCCGAGGTCGCGGCCTCTGCCGACGTGCTCCTGTCGATCCTCCCCGGGGCCGAAGATGTCGAGGAGATCATCGGCGGCCCGTCCGGCACCCTGTCCGCGCTGCGAGCAGGCACCATCCACATCGAGATGAGCACCATCGGCGTGGACCGCAAGGCCCGTCTCCGCGATCAGGTCGCAGCCAAGGGCGGTGACCTGCTCGACTGCCCGATCAGCGGCAGCCCGAGTATGGTCGCGCCCCGGCTGGCCACCACGTTCGCCTCCGGGGACCAGGTCAGTGTCAGCACCGTCAGCGCGGTGCTCGACGCCGTGTCCGGACCCTGGATCTACACCGGCGCGTTCGGCACCGGCGCCCAGATGAAGTACATCGCGAACCTGCTCCTGGCCGTGCACACCGTCGCGGCCGCCGAGGCGATGGTGCTGGCCCGGCGCAGCGGCCTGGACCTGGAACTGGTCCAGAAGACACTGGACAACTCCATCGCCAGCTCCGCGATCTGGACACAACGCGGCCCGGTCATGGCCGGGCGCACGTGGTCTCCCGCCCCCGGCCCGATCAGCACCCTGCTTCCGATCCTGGAGCAGATCGAGGCTCACGCCGCCCAGGCCGGCTTGTCCGCGCCGGTGTTCGCCGCCGCCAAGGAAGTCTTCGACAAGGCGCTCGCCGACGGGTGGGGCGACCTCGACATCGCGTCCGTCCACGACCAGATATCCGGCGTTTCCAGCCTGGAGGAGCCGCAATGACCTGGTCCCTGGCCAGCTACACCGCTGATGGGACCGCCGGTTTCGGGGTGCTGCGCGAGGAAGGGGCGCTCGTTGTTCCGGCCGATCTCAAGCGCTGGGCCAGCCCGCTGGAGCTCCTGGAGGACTGGGGCACGGCCGAAGCCGTCCTGCGCGACCTGACCGCCGAGGACCTCGACGCCGCCCCCGCCGTCGACTACGACACGCTGCTGCCGCCGGTGCGATGGCCACGCAAGGTGATCTGCGCCGGCGTCAACTACCGCAAGCACATGCGGGAGATGGGCGGCGAGATCCCGGCCGCTGGCTGGCGCCCGTTCTTCTTCCTCAAGGCGCCCACCACCTCGGTGATCGGTCCCCGGGACCCGATCCTGATCCGAGACCCGGCCCGCGCCAGGTACGACTGGGAAGCCGAATTGGCCGTCGTCATCGGGATCAAGGGAAAAGACATTTCGGCGGAACGGGCGCTGGCTCACGTGGCCGGCTACTGCGTGTCCAACGACGTGACCGCCCGCGGCTACCACAAGCGCGACATCGTCCCGGCCGAGGCCTTCAGCTACGACTGGTTCGCGGCCAAGTCCGCAGAAGGCTCGCTGCCCCTCGGGCCGGGCATCACCCCGGCGTTCAGTGTCCCCGATCCGCAGGACCTGCGGCTGCGGCTGTGGGTGAACGGCGAGCTGCAGCAGGACGAGTCCACCGCGGACATGGTCTGCACGGTCGCCGAGCTGATCTCGGCGGCCAGCGAGGTCGTCACGCTCGAGCCGGGCGATGTCATTGCCACCGGCACCCCGTCCGGGGTGGGCGCGGGCCGGGGCCTGTACCTGCGCGGCGGCGATGTCGTACGCGTCACCATCGACGGCCTCGGCGCTCTGGAGAACACCGTGATCGATTCAGCGGAGGAAGCATCATGATCTTCGTAACCCACCAGCTGCCTGTCAACGTGCCGGGGGAGCCGAAGCTGGACCGGGCCGCCGTCTGGGACGGCCTGGTACTCAAGGCCAACAACGCGCTGCCGTTCGTGCCCAGCATGACCTTCTGCGAGGTCACCCAGCGGTACGGCGACGCCATCTTCGACCGCGACATCGATTTCCGCGGCGATCGCATGACGGAGCGGATCACCTTGGAGGCGCCGCACCGGGTCACGTTCACCCGGATCGCGGGTCCGGTGCTGGGCACGATCGCCAACGAGATTGAGGGTGCCGACGACGACCTGAAGCTGCGGTTCAGCTTCGCGCTCGTGGTGACGGGCGTCGAGGGCGGATCGGAGCAAGAGCAGGAGTACGCCGACTCGATGACCGGCGATTACCTCAAGGCCGTCGCGGCCACCCTGAACGCCATGCGCCGCCTGGCCGAAGACAAGAACGCCGTGTCGGCGTAAGCATCTGAAAGGAAAACCCCCATGTCCGTGACGACGTCTGATGCCGATCTCTCGTCGAGAGTTGACGAGCAGTTGCGACTGCGCATCACCGAGCAACTGGCCGGAACTTTTCAGGGCGAGATCATCGGCCCGGATCATGCCGAGTACGAGCAGTCACGGCAGGTGTGGAACGCCATGATCGACCGGCACCCCGGCCTCGTCCTGCGCTGCACCAGCACCCAGGACGTGGTGGCCGCGGTCAACGTGGCCCGCGCGCACGGGCTCTCGCCGTCCGTCCGCTGCGGCGGTCACAACGTGGCCGGCAAGGCGATGTCCGAAGGCGGCCTGACCATCGACCTGAGCGGGCTGCGCGAGGTGACCGTCGATGTCGAGCGCAAGCTGGTGCACGCCGGCGGCGGCTGCCTGCTCGGCACCGTCGACGCGGCCACCGGCGCTCACGGCCTGATCGTTCCGGCCGGCATCATGTCAGAGACCGGTGTGGCCGGCCTGGCGCTGGGCGGCGGCATCGGCTGGTTCTCCCGAAAGTACGGTCTGACCTGCGACAACTTCGTCTCTCTGGAGCTCGTCCTGGCCAGCGGCGAGGTCATCGAGGTCTCCGCCGACTCCCACCCCGACCTGTTCTGGGCGTTGCGGGGCGGCGGCGGCAACTTCGGCATCGTCACCCGCTTCACCTTCGCCGCCTATGACTTCGGCCCGCTGATGCGCATCGGCGTCTCGGTCTACGAGCCCGACGACGCCGTCGAGGCGCTGCGCGCCTATGCGGCGCTGGTCCCGACCCTGCCGCGCAGCGTCGGCTGGCACGCCGCGCTCAAGCACGACATGCCCGTGCTGCCGTTCGTCCCGCCCGAGTACGTGGGCAAGCGCCTGCTGATGCTGATCTCGATGTGGCTGGACGACGCCGAGGACCCCGCGGGTATCGAGCTCATCGACCAGCTGAGCAACGTCGGCCGGCCCTGCATCAAGGCCACGACCGTGCTGCCGTTCGGCGCGGGCGTGCAGCACCTGATCGACAAGGAGTTTGAGGACGGCCATCGCTATTACACCAAGGAAGCCCATGTCGCGGACCTGGCCGACGGCGCGATCGACCGGCTGTACGACTTCTGGAAAGACATGCCGATGGAAGGCGAGGTCGAGATCATCGGCCTGGGCGGCGCGATCGGCGATGTCCCCGAACCCGATACGGCGTTCTCCAACCGCGGCTACCTGCTCTGGCTGAACTTCGCCATGCGCTGGGACGACCCGGCTAACGACGCCGACTACATCAGCCGCACCCGCACCGTGGTCAAGGACCTCGCACCCTGGGTCGGTAAGGGCGTCTACGTCAACATGCTCAACTTCGACGAACTCGACCGGGTCGCAGAAGCCTTCGGCGGCGCCGAGAAGTACGCCAAGCTAGGCCGCCTCAAGGCCCAGTACGACCCCGATAACCTCTTCCGCATCAACTACAACATCCCCCCAGTCCCCACCCCAGCCCCCTGACCCCACCCCGAGCCCCGACCCCCCAGTCCCTACCCCGGCCCGCCCCGGCCCGCCCCGGTTACCCCCGGCATGGCGCCACGTCACACGAATGCTGCGAGCCTCACATTCGCCGCATGACAAGCCATCGAAAAAAATCGCACCTATGGAACATAGGGCCGGTTATAACCGGCCCTATGTTCCATAGGGTCACTGGGAACGGGGTGGGGATGGGGTGGAAGGGGGCATTGGGGCGGTAGTAACCGCTGTCACATCGCGTCGGCCCAATCGGGACTGGTCGTTCCCGGCTGTTAGGCTCCCAGGATGACGGGTAGCGAGTGTCGATGAACGCGAGCACTCCGCCGTCCCACGCGTCACCGCCGGGAACAGAGCAGCCGCGCCGCTTCCGGCCGAGGCTGCGCTATGAGCTGATCGGCTGCGGGCTGCACGGTCATGAGCTGCTCGGCATGGACGCGGCGGAGCTGCGGCCCGAAGACGAATTGGTCGCGCGTGACCAGGGCGGTCTGCGCTGGTACCGGTGCCTGCGCTGTGACTCGTGGGTGGCGCTGAACCCGCCGGCCTATCCCACCAGGAAGTACCTTCCGCCCCGGGACGAGGTGAGGCTGCCGCTGCGGGGCAGGCCGCTGCGCGACCGTTACATCCTGCGGCTGATTGCCCTGGAACGTGTGGTGCACTTCGTGGTCTTTGGCTCGCTGGCCGCCGCCGTGCTTTTGTTCGCCAACAACCGGGCCGCGCTGAACGCGGAATTCACCCGCGTTCTCGAGGATCTGCAGGGCGGCCTGGGCGGATCGGTCGTCAACAGCAACCAGGGTATCGTGCAGGATTTGCGGCGGTTGTTCGCCATCAACATCACCAGCTTGTACCTGGTCGGCGTGGCGATCGCGGCCTACGCGGCGCTGGAGGGCGTCGAGTCGGTCGGGCTCTGGCTGGGCAAACGATGGGCCGAGTACCTGACGTTCCTGGCGACGATCGTTTTCGTGCCTTATGAGGTGTACGAGCTGACCAAGGGCGTGTCATGGCTGAAGGTAGTGGCCCTGGTGCTCAACGTGGCCGTCGTTGCCTACCTGCTGTTCGCCAAGCGCCTGTTTGGGCTGCGCGGCGGCGGCAAGGCCGAGCAAGCCGAATACGACGCCGACGTCGGCTGGCCCGCGATCGAGCGCGCCACCCCCAGGGCCGCGGCGTCAGGTGTAGACCAGCACGATCCGGGCAAGGCGACGTAGAGCCGCCGCGGTGATGATGCCGCGGCGTAAAGGAGGAGACCATGGCGATCGCGACCGTCAACCCCGCCAACGGGGAGACCGTGAAGACCTATGACGAGATGAGCGAGGCGGATCTGGAGCGCGCCCTGGCGGCCGCCGCCGCCGCGGCCGCCAGCTATCGCCTGACTAGTTTCAATGACCGGGCCGAGTGGATGCGGCGGGCGGCCGGGATCCTTGATTCCGAGCAGGACCAGATCGCGGCGATGATGACGACCGAGATGGGTAAGACGCTGGTCGCGGCCCGGCAGGAGGTCGCCAAGTGCGCAACCGCCTGCCGGTATTACGCCGACCATGCCGCCCGGTTCCTGGCCGACGAGCCCGCCGACGCCAGCTCCGTCGGGGCGCAAGACGCTTTCGTCACCTACCAGCCGCTCGGCCCGGTGCTGGCCATCATGCCGTGGAATTTCCCGCTCTGGCAGGCCATGCGGTTCGCCGTCCCCGCCCTGATGGCGGGCAACGTCGGGCTGCTCAAGCACGCCTCGAATGTGCCGCAGACGGCGCTGTTCATGCAGGACCTGTTCGCCCGGGCCGGATTTCCCCACGGCACCTTCCAGACCCTGCTCGTCGGCTCCGCGCGCGTCGAGGCGATCCTGCGTGACCGCCGGGTGACGGCGGCGACGCTCACCGGATCCGGGCCGGCCGGGCAGTCGGTGGCGGCCATCGCCGGCAGTGAGATCAAGAAGGTCGTCCTCGAACTAGGGGGCAGCGACCCCTTCGTCGTCATGCCCTCCGCCGATCTGCGCGCCGCGGCCCAGGTGGCCGCCGTCGCTCGTGTACTGAACAACGGTCAGTCCTGCATCGCGGCCAAGCGCTTCATCGTCCACGAGGCGGTCTACTCCGAGTTCGAGCGCCTGTTCACCGAGCAGATGGCGGGCAAGGTGGTCGGGGATCCGATGCTGGAAGGCACCGACGTAGGCCCGCTGGCGTCCGAGCAGCAGCGCGATGACGTCGAAAAGCTCGTGGCCGACGCGGTGGCCAACGGAGCGAAGGTGCTGTGCGGAGGCGCGGTCCCCGAGGGCCCTGGCTTCTACTACCCGCCGACCGTGCTGGCTGGCATCACTGACGAAATGCGCGTGCACACCGAGGAGGTCTTCGGCCCGGTGGCCACCCTCTACCGGGTCCCGGACATCGACGCGGCGCTAGAGCTCGCCAACGGCACCGAGTTCGGGCTCGGTGCCAATGCCTGGACCAACGACGAGCAGGAACGGAGCCGGTTCATCCGGGATTTCGTGGCCGGGATGGTTTTCATCAACGGCAACGTGACCTCGTATCCGCAACTGCCCTTCGGCGGCGTCAAGACCTCCGGTTATGGCCGGGAGCTCTCGGTCCAGGGCATCCGCGAATTCTGCAACATCAAGGCCGTCTGGGTCGGCCGCCCCAGCGGCAGCTAGCCCAGGGCCAGCTAGGCCCGCGGCGCTTCCAGCCCGAGGCGGCGCTGCTCGATGATCAGGCAACGGTCTTCCACGTAGAGCAGCCCCGCCGCCTCGGCGATGGCCCGCGCCTCCGCGGACGCGATGCCCAGCTGCAGCCACAAGGCGGTGGCGCCCGCCGCGACCGCTTGCCGCGCGATGTCCGGCGCCTGCCACGGCGGGCGGAACACGTCGACTAGGCCCACCTGCTCCGGGACGTCGCCGATCGTCCGGTAGACCTGCTCGCCCAGGATCTTCGCGGCGTGCGGGTTGACCGGGATGATGCGCCAGCCGCGCCGCTGCATGTGCGCAGGCACCGAGTGCGCGGCCTTGGCCGCCGCCCTACTCGCGCCGACCACCGTAATGGTGTCGTAGTGCGTCAATATCCGCTCGACCACGGCGTCTGTGTCGGTCACCCAGTTACCTTAACCCGCACTCAAGTTCCCGCCGGGGCCAGGTTCTCGGCTTGCAGCTGCAGCGCGATGTCGATGATCATGTCCTCCTGCCCGCCGACATAGCCGGCCTCACCGACCCGCTGCAAGATCTCGTGCGCGGGCACGCCGTAGCGTTCGGCCGCGCGCTGCGCGTGCAGCAGGAACGAGGAGTAGACCCCGGCGTACCCCTGCACCACCGAGGACCTGTCCATCCAGGGCAGCCGCGGGATGATCGGCCGCACCACCTCCTCGGCCGCGGCGAGCACGCTGTCGATATCGACCCCGGTCGAGATGCCCAGCCGGGAGAACGTGGCCGCCAGCACCTCGGTCGGCGAGTTGCCCGCGCCGGCGCCGAGCGCGCACAGCGCCCCGTCGATCTGGGTGGCGCCGGCCTGGTAGGCCAGGACCGAGTTCGCCACGCCCAGCGACAGGTTCTGGTGCCCGTGGAAACCGACCTGGGCCTGTGATCCGATCTCGCTAACAAGCGCCTGCACCCGGGCCTGGGCGCCGGACAGCACCAGCGCGCCGGCCGAGTCCACCACGTAGACGCATTCGGCGCCCGCGTCGACCATGATCCTGGCCTGCTTGGCCAGCCCGGCCGGGTCCAGCCGGTGCGAGAGCATCAGGAAGCCGACCGTCTCCATGCCGAGGTCCCGCGCCGCGCCGAAGTGCTGCACCGAGACGTCGGCCTCGGTGCAGTGGGTCGCGATCCTGGCCACCGACGCACCCGCCGCGTGCGCGTCGCGCAGATCGTCGACCGTGCCGACGCCGGGCAGCAGCAGTACCGCGATCTTCGCCGTGGCGGCTTCGTCGACGGCCGCGCGGATTAGCGCGATCTCGTCCACCGCGGAAAAGCCGTAGTTGAAGGAGGAGCCGCCGAGCCCATCCCCGTGCGACACCTCGATGACCTCCACCCCGGCGCCGTCCAACGCGTGGACCACCGCCCGCACCTGGTCCTCGGTGAACCGGTGACCGATCGCGTGTGACCCGTCCCGCAGCGTCGAGTCGGTGATACGCAGGTCCCGTGCCCGGGCGTTCATGCCCTCACCCCCGCGGGCAGCGATGCGACCGCGAGCAGTTCGCCGACCCGGGCCGCCGCGGCGGTCATGATGTCCAGGTTGCCCGCCCATTCTGGCAGGTAGTCGCCGTTGCCCCGGACTTCGAGAAACAGCGCGACCCGGGCCCAGCCGGACCAGTCGTCCGCCGGAGGGTCGAACTGGGGGTCGGCCCGCAGCCGGTAGCCGGGTACGTACCGGGCCACTTCCGCGACCATCGCGTGCACCGAAGACGTGATCGCGTCGTGGGAAGCGTCGGGGGAGATGGCGCAGAACACGGTGTCACGCATGATCATCGGGGGCTCAACCGGGTTCAGGATGATGACCGCTTTGCCGCGCTGCGCGCCGCCCACCCGCTCGATCGCCCGCGCGGTCGTGGTGGTGAACTCGTCGATGTTCGCCCGCGTGCCCGGCCCGGCGGACTTCGAGGCGATCGAGGCGACGATCTCCGCGTACGGGACCGGCGTGACCGAAGACACCGCGGACACGATCGGGATCGTGGCCTGCCCGCCACAGGTGATCATGTTGACGTTCGGTGCGCTCAGGTGCTCGCGCAGGTTCACCGGCGGGCATACCAACGGACCGAACGCCGCCGGGGTCAAGTCCACGGCCCGGATTCCCGCCTCGGCGTACCGGGGCGCGTGGGCCAGGTGCGCCCGCGCGGATGTGGCCTCGAACACCAGGTCAGGCAGCTCGTCGCGGTCCAGCAGCCAGTCCACGCCGCCCGCCGAGGCCTCGACGCCGCGCTCCCTGGCCCGCCGCAGCCCGTCCGACAAAGGGTCCACGCCGACCATGTACCGCACCTCGACGTGCCCGCTGCGCTGCAGCTTGGCCAGCAGATCCGTGCCGATGTTGCCGGGGCCGACGATCGCGGCCGTTGCCCTGCCCATCAGTTCTCCCTGTTACTCAGCTCGCGCTCACCTCAAACTGTATGCAGTTTAGCGGAAGGCACAGGCCTGGAACCAGGGGGCCCGGTGCCGCGGTGCTAGATTCGCTTAACGTGCGCTCTCGGTACGGCGCGTTGTTCGCCGAGCCGCCGCTGCGCCGGCTGGCGCTTGCGGATGTCTGCGCGCGGCTGCCCCAGGGCATGACCAGCATCACCTTGCTGCTGGTGGCGGCCCAGCACGCGTCGACTACGGTGGCCGGCCTGGTGGTGGCCGGCTACACCCTCGGGCAGGCGTTGACGGCCCCGCTGCGCGGCAGGCTGGCCGACCGGCACGGGCTCATTCCGGTCGCCACCGTCTGCGGGATCGGCTACGCGCTGGCGCTGCTGGGCTCGCTCGCCAGCGCACTGTCCCGCGGCCCGGCCGGGATGCTTGTCGGCACCGCGGCGCTGGCCGGCCTGCTCAGCCCGCCGCTCAGCCCGGGCCTGCGCAGCCTGTGGGCAGCGCACACAGGGGCCCGGCTCAAGCAGACCGCCTTCGCGCTGGACGCCGCCGTCTTCGACCTGGCCTACATCACCGGCCCGGTCGTAGCCAGCGCGCTGGCGGCCGGCATCGCCCCGGCCGCGGCCCTGGGCCTGATGCTGGCGCTGACCGGCGCCGCCGTCGTCATCATCGGCAGGCAGGCCGGCCGCGCGCAAGGGCCCAGCCGCCCGGAAAAGGCCAGCCGCCCGGAAAAGGCCGGCCGCCCGGAAAGGCCGGCCGCCCGGAAGGCCGGCCGCCCCGAAAAGCCGGAACAGCGCGGCCGGCCGTATCAACCGCGGCGATCCCGGCTCGGCCCGCTCCGGTCCGCTGCGCTCCGCGAACTGCTGGTGACCGCCGCGCTGACCAACGCCGCCCTCAGCGCGACGGAAGTGGCGCTCACCGCGTACGTCCGGCACCACCATGCCCTGTGGGCGTCAGGCCCGCTGCTGGCCGAAGTCTCGATCGGCAGCATCCTCGGCAGCCTGCTGCTCGGCGCCCGGGGAAACGCGGATCCGAGCGCCGATTACTCCTACCGGCGGCTGCCGTGGCTGCTGGCCGGTTACACCGGCGGGCTCGCCGTGCTTACCACGGCCGGACTGTACCCTCCGCTGCTGGCCGTCGCCGCGCCGCTGGCCGGCCTGTGCCTGGGTCCGACGCTGGCCACCTTGTTCGGCGGGGCGGCCAGCGCCGCGCCCCGCGACGGTGGCACCGAGACCCAAGCCTGGCTCAACTCGATCATGAACGGCGGCGCCGCGGCCGGGGCGGCCTCGGCTGGGTACGCGTCCGGCCAGCCCTTGCTCGCCCTCGGGCTGGCCGCCGCGCTGGCCGCCGCGGCCGCGGTCAGCGCCGCGGCGACCGCCGTCATCCGCACGCACGGCCCTGGCGGGATCACCACGGCCCGTTCGGATAGAAAGATAAGACCGAACACGGACCAGAAGAAGGAGGTCAGGCGTTGAGCCCCTGGACACCGCAGCGCGTGCTGGACGCGGCGACCGCGATGGAGTGGCAGCCCGTCGGGGCCATCGAAGTGCGGACGGATGACTACCGGCTGATCCGCTACCCGGACTGGGCGCTCGACCCGACCTTTCCGGCCGCCCAGCTCACCCGGTCGCGGAGCGACCGGTCCGTCGGCGACCTCCTGGACGAGATCCTCACGTACGTCCGCAGCTGGGGCCTGCTCGGCGTGGCCTGGTGGGTGTCGGCCGCGAGCCGGCCAGAAGATACCGAGGAACAGCTCCGCGTCCGGGGCGGGAAGCGCATCGACACCGTGCAGATCCTGGCCCGCGAACTAACCGGACTAACCGAGAGCTCGCCCGACCTCGGTGTTCCCGCCGACGTGAGCGTCGAGCTGGTCGACGACGAGCGTACGTTCCGGGCGGCCTCGCAGGTCACCGTGCGAGGCTGGGGCCGCAAGGAGCCGGACGAGGCCAGCCTGGCCACGGACTTCGCCAAGGCGCTCAGCGATCTCGCGACCTGGACCAACTTCCGCGTGCTGGCCTCCGTAGGCGGCGTGCCCGCCTGCACCGGCGGGGCCACGCTGAACGACGAGGTCGCCAAGCTGTGGGGTGCGGTTACGTTGCCGGCCTTCCGGCGCCGCGGCAGCTACCGCGCCGTCCTGGCCGAACGGCTCCGGCTGGCCCGCGACCACGGCGCGGAGCTGGCCCTGGTCCAGGGCCGCGCCGAGACCTCGGGGCCGATCTTGCGCCGGGCCGGTTTCACCGACTACGGCGAGGAGCGCTGCTACTGGCTCCCGCGGGAGGAATTTGGCCGGCCGCCGGTTGTGCCATGACGTGCCGTCGTGCTGTCATGCAGCCATGACCGAACTGCGGCAAGAAGCCAGCGACCTTCAGACCCTGGGCGAGATCGAGCGCCAGGTGCTCTGGCTGTCCACCGCGATCGTCCACCACGCGAACCGGGTCCGGCCCAACCCCGGCGGGCTGAAGGTCGGCGGCCATCAGGCGTCCTCAGCCTCGATGGTCTCGATCATGACCTCGCTGTGGTTCCGGCACCTGCGCGCGGCCGACCGGGTCTCGGTCAAGCCGCACGCCTCGCCGGTGCTGCATGCGATCAACTACCTGCTCGGCGAGCTAGACGAGTCCTACCTGCCCACGCTGCGGGCGTTCAAGGGGCTGCAGAGCTATCCCAGCCGCGTCAAGGACCCTGATCCGGTCGACTACTCGACCGGGTCCGTCGGCATCGGCGCGACCGCGCCGATCTGGGGCGCAGTGGCACGCCGGTACCTGAACGACCGCTTCGCCGGCGACAGCAGCGGTTCGCGGAGCGCGGGCCGCCAGTACTCGCTGCTCGGTGACGCCGAACTCGACGAGGGGGCCGTCTGGGAGGCCATCGTCGACCCAGGCGTCGCCGAGATGGGCGAGATCGTCTGGGTGGTGGACGTAAACCGGCAGTCGCTGGACCGGGTGGTTCCCGGCATCGCCGCCGACCGGCTGCGGGGCATGTTCGAGGCGGCAGGCTGGCAGGTCATCACGCTGAAGTACGGGCGCCTGCTGGACGAGCTGTTCGCCCGGGACGGCGGGGACATGCTGCGGCAGCGGATCGACGCCATGCCCAACCCCGAGTACCAGCGGCTGCTGCGCTGCGACCCGACCGAACTGCGCCGCAGGCTCCCGGCCGGCGACGCCGCGCTCGCGGGCCTGATCGACGGGCTGGACGACACGGCCCTGACCCAGGCCATCCGCAATCTCGGCGGGCACGACCTGGCCGCGCTTGACGCGGCCTTCTGGGCCGTGGCCGACGACCGGCCCACGATCATCCTGGCCTACACCATCAAGGGCCACGGCCTGGCCCTCGAGGGGCACCCGCAGAACCATTCGGCGCTGCTGACCGACGAGCAGATCGCAGAGCTCGCGGCGCAGCTCGGCACCGACGCCGGCCAGCCGTGGCATCGCCCGGCGCCGGACAGCGCGGCGGGGGCTCTCTGCGCGCAGACGGCCCGGCGGCTGCGCCGCCCGGCGGTGCCGTCCCATCCTCCGCTCGAGCTCCCCGCCGACTTCGGCCGCACGCCGGCCGGGGTGGCGACGACCCAGGCGGCCCTGGGCCGGGCGCTGCTCGACCTGACCAGGGAGGCACCCGAGGCGGCCCGGCGTGTGGTCACGGTGAGCCCGGACGTGAGCTCGAGCACGAACCTCGGCGGCTGGGTGAACAAGGTGGGCGTGTGGTCGGCCCACGAGCGGCTGGACTGGTTCGCCGACGACGCCGAGACCATCTTGCACTGGCGGGAAAAGCCGACCGGGCAGCACATCGAGCTTGGCATCGCCGAAACCAACCTGGTCGGGCTCCTCGGCGAGCTGGGCGCGACCTGGAGCCGGTGGGGCCGGCCGCTGTTCCCGATCGGGGTGCTCTACGACCCGTTCGTGGAGCGCGCGCTCGAGCCATGGTCGTTCGGTATTTACGCGGGCGGCCAATCGATCCTGGTGGGTACGCCGTCGGGAGTGAGCCTGGCGCCAGAAGGCGGCGCGCACCAGTCCATCACCACGCCGTCGATCGGGATCGAGCAGCCGGGCTGCGTCAGCTACGAACCCGCGTTCGCTATCGACACCGAATGGTGCCTGCTGGCCAGCTTGGCCCGGCTGGGCCGGCCCGGCGGGTGTTCGGCCTACCTGCGGCTGTCCACCCGCCCGGTCAGCCAGGCACTGGCCGGCGTGCCTGCCGATCCTGCGGCCAGGGAGCGCAGGCGCAGGCAGGTCGTGGCCGGCGCCTACCCGCTGCGGCGCCCCGAGCAACCGAAGGTCACGATCGCCGCGATGGGTCCGCTGGTGCCCGAGGCGCTGGCCGCTGCCGAGCGCCTGGCGGCGACCGGAGTGCCCGCCGACGTCGTCTGCGTGACCAGCCCGGGACTGCTCTTCCGGGCGCTGCGGGCCCGGCAGGGTCTGGCTGGCCACGGCGGGCCGGCGGGCGAGCCCTGGATCCTGGACCAGGCGTTTCCCGCGACCCGGGCCACGCCGCTGGTCACCGTGCTGGACGGCCACCCGCACACGCTGGCCTTCCTGGCCACGATCAACCGCGTGCCGCACGCGGCCCTGGGCGTCGCGCGGTTCGGCCAGTCCGGTTCGATCGAGGATCTCTACCGCGACAACGGCATCGACACCGACAGCATCATCCGCGCCGCGCTCGATCTGGCCAGTTCGTAACGCCTTCTAACGCTCCGGGACGCCGATCAGGGCCTCGGCGTAGACGGTAACCATGCCGCGTTCCCGGCCGAACGAGTCGTCGTCGAGCGAGACCTCGTACAGGCCCGAAGCCCAGCAGTCGGCCAAGGTCATCGTGAGCGGGAATATCCTGCCCTTCCACCCCGCCTCATAACGTTTCCCGTTATTCCGGCAGGTAAATGATTCCCGGATCCGCACGCGGTCGAGGCTGTTAAACTTTGGCCGCACGTAGGTCTTTCCCTGGTGATGCGTCACCTGGTACTGCCCAGGGATGCGCTCAAGGTCGGTATTTAGCCACGGCGCGGCGGATGGATTACCGGCGTACAGAATCCGCCCATCGTCCATGCTCACGATGTAGTTGCTTTTGGCCCTCATTTCTTCAACGAAATACTCAGGCGCGGGATACGGATAAATGATCGTTCCGTTACTTCCCGCTCGGTAGGTCGGCCGCTGCCCTGCATCCCGAGCGTCCGGGTCCGGCACCAGGACTCCGGTGTCCGGGTCAGGCACACCCCAGAAAGGCCTGGCGAGCTTCACGCGATCGCCCTCGCCCAGGCCAGCACTCACCCCTGCCCCGGTGGAGACTGCTGCGGCCGGCGCCCCGGTGGAGACTGCTGCGGCCGGTGCCCCGGTGGAGACTGCTGCGGCCGGGACGGCACTCGCCCACGGACTTACTGGGAAATCTGGTGCCCTTGCCAGCACGCCGATTCCCCGGGTCATTTCATTAAGAGCTCTTAAAATATTGCCAAGCCCGCGCGAGGCCCTGGGCTTCCGGTAATCGAACATCATCCCGGTCTCCTGGTATTCTGCTTTAATTCGAGCAGTCGTGACTTATGGTAGCCCATCGCGCACGCCCGGTAATGCGAAAGGGAAAAATGCGCAAATTGATACGATAATATGAGGAATGTCCTAACTGCCCGTCCGCTCCACCTCTCGCCGGTCCGGCAACATCAGTCCCGGGAGCAGTCCCGCGCACTGGTTGAATGGGCTAGGTAGACAGAGCAGTACCGACCACGATGAGGAGCGTTAGCCATGCAGCTGAGCGCACGGAACCAGATCCCGGCCCGGATCACGGGCATCAACTTCGGAGAAGCCATCGCCAATGTCGAACTGGACGCCTGCGGTTCTCGCCTGGTGTCCTCGATCACGGTGGAGGCCGTCAAGCAGCTCGGCCTGGCCGAAGGCAAGGAGGTCACGATCATCATCAAGGCATCGGACTTGATCCTGGCCACCAACGACTAACCCACCCGAGCGCCACAGGAGGATCCGCGGCAGGAAACGTGCAGCGGGCCGTCCGCATGCCGGACGGCCACCTCGCTCGCCCGTGAGGCGTCTCGCAGTGATATCAAAGCCGCCGCACGTATACTGCAGGCCGCCGGGCAATTGGGGGCCGGGTTCGGATCAGCATGAAGGGCGCGGCGCGCGTATGGATAATGACACGGTCATCCGCCTGAGGCGCGTTGTCCTCGGTCTGGCCCGGCAGCTTAACGCCGCTTCCCGGCAGGAGGGGCTGACGCCGACCCAGGCGTCCGTGCTCGGCATGACGGTCGGCCGCGGGCCGCTGAGCCTGGCCGAACTCACCGAACTCGAGGGCATCAATCCGACGATGCTTTCCCGGGTGATCGGCAAGCTCGATTCCTTCGGCCTGATAAAGCGGCTGCGCGACCCCGACGATTTCCGCGCCGCCTGGGTCGAGGCGACACCTGAAGGCAAGCGCAGGCACGAAAGGATCTCCGCGCAAAGGAGCGCGGTCATTTCCGAATGCGTGGCGGGCCTGCCCGCCGACCAGGAGGCCGCTCTGGTCGCGGCGCTGCCCGCCTTCGAGAATCTGGCCGTGGAACTGCGCGCGACGGTGCAGCGCGACCGCGATCAGGTCGCCGCCGCGGAACCACACCACCCCTGACCCCTCCGGTGCCCTCGGCTTTGGGGGTCGGTGTCCCCCCGGGTACCGAAGACGGTACCCGGGGGGACACCGAGTCCGCGTGCTCATGGGTTCAGGGCGGGTTGGGGGGTGGGGGGGATATGTGAGGGCGCGGTTGGGGGGACGATTAGGAGGTTGGTGCGGGTGTGCCGCCACAGCTCATGGCTCGCGCTGTTGTCCATCAGGGCGGGTAGGCCGGCATGGGTGGATGCGCCGATGACGACCGTGCTGGCCCCGATGGCGTTGGCGTATTCGGCGATCATCCGGCCCGCGGCGCCGTGGTCGGGGGCGTGCAGGAGGATCTGGCCCTCGGCGGGGACGTGACGTGCCGCCAGTTGGTCAAGCTGGTCCCTGACCACGGCCCGGGCCGCCCCCAGGCCCTCGCCGTCGGTACCCGCGTCGCCGGCGGTGACGTCCTCCTGGGTGTGCACGAGGTGGACCACGCCGGCGCCGCGCGCCGCCAGCCTGCCCGCGGCCTGCGTGACCACGGTGGCGACAGGCGTGCTGTCGATCGCGGCGAGGATGACCCTCGCGTCGGCCGCCCGGCTCACCGCGTCGCCCGCCACCGGCACCAGCGCGCCAGGCCCGGTTCCGTGGGCTGGCGCGGTTCCGTGGGCTGGCGCTGTGGCGCTGACCTGCTCGGCCTGGACTCGCTCGGCCTCGGTGAGCAGGCCATGGGCGGTAGAAAGGATCACGATCCCGAGGGCGATGGCGCCCGCGGCGAGATAGAACGGGACGTGGATGTTGGTGGCCAGGACCAGCCAGCCGGCCACGTAAGGTGCCAGGCCGCCGCCGATGAACCGGACGAAACCATAGCCCGCCGAGGCCACCGGCTTCTCCACCGGGGAGACCGTCATCACGGCCTGGGTGGTGATGGTGTTGTTGACCCCGATGAAGATCCCGGACACGATCACGGCCGGGATCAGCACCGCCCGGTCAGTCGGCCAGGTGGCGATGACCAGTACCACGACGGCGAAAGCCGCGAGGTTGGCGTACATGGTCTTGGCGATGCCGAAGGTGGCCTGTAGCCGGGGCGCGCCGAAGACGGCGAACAGGGCGACGAGGATACCCCAGCCGGTGAAGACCAGCCCGAGCTTGATCGGGCTGAGGTTCATCGGGAACGGCGCGTATCCCAGGACGGTGAAGAATCCCCAGTTGTAGCACAGCGCGGTCAGCGACATGGTCAGCAGGCCGCGGTGGCGAAGCGCGCGCAGCGGCGCGGACAGGTGAGTCTTGTGCGCGGGTTTCGGCGTGGGCTCGACCAGAACGACGGTGGCGATCAGCGCGATGGTCATCAGGGCGGATACCCCGAAGAACGGGCCCCGCCAGCTGATCTCGCCCAAGGTACCGCCCACCAGCGGACCGATGGCGATGCCGACGCCGAGCGCCGTCTCGTAGAGCACGATGGCGCCGGCGAAGCCGCCGCTGGCTGAGGCGACGATGACCGCCAGGGAGGTGGCGATGAAGAGCGCGTTGCCGACGCCCCATCCGGCCCGGAACCCGATGATGCCGTTGATACCGGGGGACGCCCCGGCCAGCGCACTGAACACGACGATCAGGATCAGGCCCGCGATCAGCGTCTTCTTGGCACCCAGCCGGCTGGAGACCCAGTTCGTGATCAGCATCGCCACCGCGGTGACCACCAGGTAACTGGTGAACAGCAGCGTCACCTCGCTCGGCGAGGCGTGCAGCTGGTGGGAGATGGCCGGCAGGATCGGGTCAACCAGACCGATGCCCATGAACGACACGACGCACGCCAGCGCGACGGCGAAGACGGCTTTTGGCTGCTTGAACGGGCTCGCGACCGAACCCGTATGGGTCCCGCTCAACGGATGCTCTCTTTCGTCGAAAATGCGGCCTGCTGGGCGTTGGCCAGCGCGTCTATGGCCGGCAGCGCCGCGCCGAGCGCGGCCTGCTCCGCCGGGTTCAACCTGGCCAGGATCTCCGCGAGCCGTTCGGCCCGCACCGCCCGGCGGCGGGCCAGTATCGCCCGGCCCTCGTCGGTCAGCCGGACCTGGACCACCCGTCCGTCGGCGGGGTCAGCGGTCCGGCTGACGAGACCGGACTCCTGCAGGCGGGCAATCAGCTGCGTCATCGCCGGCTGGGTGACGCCCTCCTTGACGGCCAGCGAGGTCAGCCGGCTGGGACCGGACCGCTCCAGGGTGGCGAGCGTCGCGGCCGCCGTGAGCGATAGTCCGCTCGGCGGGCTCAGTGACCGGAATAGCCCGATGAGGCGCTCGATCCTGGCCGCGACGGCCGCGGCGAGCGTGCGCTCGGACCGGGTATCGAAGGCATCGCCAGGAGTGCGTGCGCCCGAGCCCGTGGAGATTTCCATAAGAGATTTATATCATATGCTTATGTAGATGCCTGGCGTTAAGTCGCTGATCAGGCGCTGATCAGAGCGGAAAGCTGCTGGGCGTTGACGTGGGCGTAATCGCTATAGCAGTTGTTGAACAGGACGTCGGTGACCTCGGCGCCGGCCGCAAGGGGCCTGATCCTGTGCGCCCATTCCTCCAGCTCACCGGGGCTGTAGCGGTAACCGAACCGTTCGTGGATATCCTTGCTCGCCCACTTATCGGAGTGGCCGTGCATGCGGACCACGGCCAGGTCGCTGGTGGCCGCCAGCACCGGCGGGATGGAGCTGGGGTAGCCCTGCGGCATGTCCACGCACACGTATGGCAGCTGATGGCTAGCCAGGAAGCGCAGGGTCTCTTCCTGGTTGTCCTCGGTCATCCAGGTACGGTTGCGGAACTCCACGCACACCCGCCTGGGCGCGGCCGTGTTCGCGCACGCCAGGATGTAGTCCTTGTTGGCGCGGGAGATCGGGAACCATGGCGGGAACTGCAGCAAGATCGCGCCGAGCTTCCCGGCGCGGCGCAGCGGCTCCAGGGCGGCCAGGAACCGATCCCAGGCCTGATCGGTGACCGCCGGGTCGACGTCTTTGAGGTACACCCGGTCCTTCCCGGCTTGGCTCGCGGCCTCGCGCAGGTCGGCGGGCAGCGCTTTGACCGGGGTGGGGTGCTGGGTGAACAGGCTGAACGCCTTGATGTTGAACGTGAACCCGTCCGGCGTCCGTTCCGCCCAGGCCCTGGCGGTCTGCTCGGCGGGCAGCGCGTAGTAGGTGGCGTCGACCTCCACCAGCGGGAACTGGCGGGCGTAGAACCGCAGCCGTTTCTCCGGCGTGCTCGCCTCGGGCGGGTACCAACCGGAGGCGATCAGCGTCGGGTCGGTCCATCCCGCCGTGCCCACCTTGATCTCTCCCATAACGGCAGCCTAGAAGGCCGCATCGCAACCTGGCGGAAATGAAGCGTTTCAAACGCGGTTCGGCCTAATATCCGGATTCTGGCGGCCTGGCGTCGTTGCGGATCGAGCGACATGACGGCCAGGGCGGGCCGGGCGTGACGCTGTTCGCCAGGGGAGAACCGGGCGATGGCGGTGCCGATCACGGTTGACTCCACGATGTGGTCGCGCCGGCCCACGTGAACCGGGCAGTCCCGTTCGCGCACTCGCATCTGCATGGTCGCGATCACCACGCCCTCGGCGCCGAACCGCCTGACGTCTTTTTCCAGCTCACGGCGGGCGTCGCGCCGCGACTCGCCGACGAGCTCGGTCCAGCCGGCCACCTCGGCGTTGCCCGACCAGACCCGGGTCTGACGGGCGGTATTCCGGTCGTCGTGGCGCGACCCGATCGAGATGCCGAGCACGAGCCCGGCCGGGACCCAGCCCTTCATGATCAGTTTGGCGAAATCCTGCCCGGACAGATCGCTGGTGAAGGGCGTCCCTGGCCCGGGCGCGGTGCCCGGCGCGCGGACCGCGGTGCCGATGGCCTGGAACCGCGCCCCGCCGAGCGGGAAAGGCCCCCGGGACAACCGGACGCCCACCACTCCGTGCCCGCCAAGCTCCGTGCACTCGGCGGTCATCCGGTCGATGGCCGCGTGCCGGGCCTGGTACCTGGCCTGCACGAGCGGGCCGAAAGATCCCGGACCGTTCTCCCCGGACACCTCGGTGGCCGGCCCGGGCGGCATCTGGTCACGGTCGGGTCTCCAGGTCCCCGGGCAGCTGTACCCGGTGTACCCGACGCTGTAGACGGCCGCACCGAACACCTGGCCGACGGGTTCGAAGCCCACGCTGCGGATGGCGGCGAACTCGTCCGCGGTCAGCGCGGACCCCCACGTGCCGCTGGCCCGGATCGCCGCCATCCGGGCCCGGGCTGCGCCGGGCAGCTTTTCGCTCACGCCCTCAGCCTAGGCGCCGCTGCCATCGGCACCCGGCGCTCACGCGGGCGGCTTTCCGCTCGTGCCGTCGCGGTGCCGCCGGGCCGGGTTCAGTGGTCCCCATACCAGCAGCGGCAGCAAGCCCAGCTCGCCGGCTCCGATCACGATGACGCCTATCGCGTGCACGCCCAGGCCATGAGCCGAGCCTGTCCCCACGGCAAAACGCAGGATTACCCCGGTCGCGATGAGCGCGATGCACGTGCCGGTTCCCGTCATCCGCCGCCCAGTCGCGGCCCTGATCATGCCGCAGCCTGCGGCTTAAGCACCTTCGCTGCGTGTGCGGCGGTCATCGGGTCTCCGATCGCGTAGGCGGGGCGAGCTTGCCTGGACGGCGTTGCCCGAGCCATGTGCGGTCAGGTCGCTTCGGCGTAGCCTGTGAGTTGGCCACCGATTTGTCAGCTGATCCTCGCACCAAGCGAACCCCATCTGAGGCCGAGCGGATAGAGGCAATCAGGGCCAGGCTTATCACGGCTATCGATCACACCTATCATCCCGTCCCGTTTGCCACGCTGCTTGTGGGGAGATATTGGTTAGTGAGACATATTTTAAGTGTGTATCGCTCCGAGGGGACGATGCGTGTACCTCATCCGGGAACCGGCCGCCGACGCCGGCTATGGGGCCGGCGCCGGGGATGCCGCGAGCCAGCCGGCCGGACCAAGCGCTGGCTTGCTGCTGACCGAACCCATCCGCGGGCTGGTTGACCTGGCGGCTCTCACGCTGGCGGCACCCTGGCTGGCTACCGCTCCGCGGGGCGACGGTCACGGGGTGCTGGTGTGGCCGGGGCTGCTGGCGTCCGACACCAGCACGGCCGCGCTGCGCCAGTTCCTGCGCCTGCTGGGCTATCAGGCGCGCGGCTGGGAGCTCGGCCGCAATCACGGACCGACCGATGCGGTCCTTGCCGGGCTTCCGCGAGTGCTCGTAGCGCACGCCGAGCGGACCGGCGGGCCCGTGTCGCTCGTGGGCTGGAGCCTGGGTGGCATCTACGCCAGGGAGCTTGCGCGCGACCATCCCGAGCTGGTCCGGCAGGTCATTACGCTCGGCAGCCCCTTCGCCCAGACCGACCCGCGGCAGAGCCACGCCGAGTATCCCTACCAGCGCCTCAGCCATCTGCACGCGCCCGCCGCCCGGCGGGCCAGAGAGCAGATCGCCAGGCCCATCGGCGCGCCGTCCACGTCGGTGTACTCGCGCTGGGACGGCATCGTGTCCTGGCGTGCGTGCATCGAGCCCGAGACAGCGCTGCACCAGAACGTCGAGGTGCGCTGCAGCCATATCGGCTTCGGCGTCGATCCGGCCACGCTGTGGCTGGTCGCCAACCGGCTGGCGGCCCGGCCCGGTCAGCGTGCCCCGTTCCGCCCGCCGTTGCTGCTACGGCCGCTCTACCCCGGATGCCCGTGACCGGACCCCGGGTGCCCACGACCGGCTCGGACCCGCAGCGCCCGCCCGGGACGACCCGCGCACCCTGGGAGTTCGCGGCCCCGTGGGGCGCACGCGGGTACGTCACCCCGCTCGATGGCCCGGTGCACTGGATGGAGTTCGGCCCAAGCCCGCTCCGAACCGTCGCCGGTCTGGTGCTGATCGATCCCGCGCTGCCGCTGCCCCGGCAGGCGCCCGACCGGCAGGTGGCCAGCCAGTTCCTGCTGTACTCCATCCCCGGCCTCGGCGGGCTTTACCTCAAGATGGTCCAGTCGCGGCTGACGCCGCAGCTGGCCGTCCAGCGCATCATCGACCTGTGCTTCGCCGACCCGTCCCGGGCTGATCCCGCGATGATCACGGCGGCGATCGCGCTGGCCGCCGAGCGCCAGGCGGCCCCGCACCGCGACGAATCGCTCCTGGCGGCAGCCCGGTCCCTGATGCGGGTGGTCGGCCGGCCGCGCCGCTACTTCGCGACGATGGCCGCGGTGCGGGTCCCGGTGCTGCTCACCGACTGGCTAGACAGACATTTCACCCTGAACGGCTGAACCACACCGGCACGCACCGACTGGAGCATCTCGGGATGCAGCAACTCACTGGACTGGATGCCTCGTTCCTCGCCCTTGAGACGGCCACCACCACCGGTCATGTCGGGGGGGTGTGCGTGCTGGATCGCGGCGGCGCGCCCAGGCCGCTGACCCTGGCCCGGCTGACCGGGGTGCTGGCCGAGCGGATCCCGCTCGTGCCCGTGCTGCGGCGCAAGCTGCTGCAGGTACCGCTGGGCCTGGATCAGCCCTACTGGATCGACGATGCCGACTTCGACATCGAATACCACGTCCGCGAGGTCGCGCTGCCGCGGCCGGGATCGGACGCGCAGCTGACCGAACAGGTCAGCAGGCTGCACGCCCGGCCGCTGGACCGCAGCCGCCCGCTGTGGGAGATCTACCTGATCACCGGGCTGGCCAGGCGGCGCGCCGCCGTCTACACCAAGATCCATCACGCCGCGATCGACGGTGCGTCCGGGGCTGAGCTACTGACCGTTCTGCTTGATCTCGCCCCGACGGGCCGTGACCTGCCCGCCGTCGAGCCGTTCGCGCCCGCCAAGCCGCCGGGCCTGCCGGCGCTGGCGGCGGTCGCGGCCGCGAAGCTGGCCTGGCGCCCGGTCCAGACAGTGCGCATCACCAGCGAACTGGCCCGGGTCCTGCCGACCCTGGCTCCGGCGGTGAACTCGCTGGTCGGCACCATGCTCGGGCTGAACCGCGGCGACGGCGGGGTCATCGCCACCAGGCCGGGACGCGCCCCGGCGACCCCGTTCAACAAGCCGATCACGCCGCATCGCCGGATCGCGTTCCGCAGCGTCGACCTGGACACGGTCAAGGCGGTGAAGAACGCCTTCGGTGTCTCGGTCAACGATGTCGTGATGGCGATGTGCGCGGGCGCCCTGCGGCGATGGCTCGCCGATCACGACGCGCTGCCGGCCCAGCCGCTTGTCGCGATGATCCCGGTGTCGGTGCGTGACCCGGCTGCCGCCGGAGCGCTGGGCAACAAGGTGTCGGCGATGCTGGCCACGCTGCCCACGACCGTCACCGATCCCGGCCTCCGGCTGGAGATCGTGCACGCCGCGACGCAAGCCGCGAAAGCCCAGCAGGCGGCGATCCCGCAGGGCCTGGTGGATCAGATCAGCGACTTCGCCCCGCCGGCCCTGACCGCCCGGGCCGCCCGGGTGGTCTTCGCCACCGGCCTGCTGCACCGGCTACCGCCGTTCAACATCACGATCTCCAATGTCCCCGGCCCGAACGTGCCGGTCTATCTCGCCGGAGCCAGGCTCATCGCCCACTACCCGGTGTCGGTGGTGACCGACGGCCAGGGCCTGAACATCACCCTGGTGGGCTACCTGGGACAGCTGCACTTCGGGCTGGTCAGCTGTCGCGAGCTCGTCCCCGACATCGATGTCCTGGCCGGCTACCTGGTCGACGAGCTCGGGTCACTGGTCCAGGCCGCCGAGAAACGCACCGATGCTACCCGCGCTCCGGACGCAAGCGCTACCGGCTGATGAGCTCGGTCCCGCAGGCCTCTCCGAAGGCCTTCCGGAACGATGACGGAGACGCCCGCGCGGTCCTCCCCGAGGGAACCGCGGTGCCGGGCCAGGTCCCGGCCGAGATCTTCGCGGCCGCGGTCGATGCCTTCGTGTCGGGACAGCGGCTCGACATGCGCTCGCTGGCCAGGCGCCTCGGCGTGGCCCGCGCGACGTTGTACCGGCGAGCCGGCAACCGGGAACGGCTGCTCGACGAGATGCTCTGGTGGCGGGCCCGCCGGCTGCTCGATGACCAGGTGCGGGCCAGCATCGAACTGGCCGGGGCGGGGCGGCTCATCGCGGTGATCGGGGGAGTGCTGCACGGCATCAGCACCGACCGTCCGCTACGGGCGTTCCTGGAGTCCGATCCGGAAACCGCGCTGCGCCTCCTGACCGGTACCGGCAGCGCGGTGCACGCGGGTACGGTCGGCGCGCTGGAGAACCTGATCGATCTCGAACGTCACCGCCGCTCCTTCGACGCGAGCATAGATACCCCGGCGCTGGCCTACGCGATCGTGCGCCTCAGCGAGGGGTTCCTGTACGCCGACGTGATCGCCGCCCGTGCTCCCGACATGGACCGCGCTCCCGACATCGACCGCGCGATCACCCTGATCGAGGCCCTGCTCCGCGGGCTTGACCTCAGCTCCTCTCCAGGGCAAGGACCAGCTTTCCGGTGTTCGCCCCGTCGAAGAGCATGAGCAGCGCATCGTGGAAGTCGCCGACGGTGCCGCGGACCACGTGCTCGCGCGAGACGAGCTGCCCGGCCTGGAGCCAGCCGGCCAGCTCGGCCATGGCCTCCGGATACCTGTCCTGGTAGTCGAAGACCACCATGCCCGCCATGGTGGCCCGCGCCACCAGCAGCATCAGGTAGTTGGCCGGGCCCTTGACATGGGTTTCGTTGTACTGCGAGACCGCGCCGCAGATGATGATCCTGGCACCGCGCGCCAGCCGGGTCAGGACGGCGTCCAGGATCTGGCCGCCGACGTTGTCGAAGTAGACGTCGACGCCGCCCGGCGCGTGCTCGCGCAGCGCCTTCCGCACATCCTCGGTCCGGTAGTCGATTGCCGCGTCGAAGCCGAACTCGCCGGTCACCGTCCGGCATTTTTCCGGCCCGCCCGCGATCCCGATGACCCGGCAGCCCCTGATCCTGGCGATCTGGCCGGCCACGCTGCCCACCGCGCCGCCGGCGCCGGAGATGACCACGGTCTCGCCCGCCTTGATCCGGCCGACGTCCAGCAGGCCGAAGTAGGCGGTCAGCCCGGTCATTCCCAGCGCGCCCAGGTACGTGGCCGGCTCCGCCAGCGAGATGTCGATCTTGATGACGCCCCGCCCGTCCGACCGGGCGTACTCCTGGACCCCGAAGGCGCCGTAGACGTAGTCGCCCACGGCGAAGCCCGGATGCCCGGACGCGGTGACCAGGCCGACCGCCCCGGCCCGCATGACCGCGCCGACCTCGACCGGCGGGATATAGGAGGCGCCGGCGTTCATCCATCCGCGCATCGCCGGGTCGATGGACAGGTGCGAGATCTCCACCACGAACTGTCCGGGGCCTGGCTCAGGCACGGTTTCGCTGGTGAACTCCCAGTTACCGGGCTCAGGCAACCCGGACGGGCGGGCCGCCAGCCGTACCTGGCGGTTGATCGGTGACACTTCGGCAGCTCCAGACGTCTTACATGGACAGTTCCCTGGCGCGTCATCGACGGGCCGAAGTCAGCCGAACACGTAGTCACCGGGGGCGTCGGCGATGGCACGGTTCTGCTTGCTGCCCATCGGGGGCGGCTTGACCAGCGCGCCCGCCCGCGCATCGGACCACGCGGTCCAGTCCTCCCACCACGAGCCCTTGTGCTTACTGTTCTCACCACGCCACGTTTCGGCGTCGGCGCCGGTGTACTCGGCCGCCTCGTACCAGGCCTTGGGGCCCGGCGGGTTGACGATCCCGGCGATGTGCCCGCCGCTCGACAGCACGTAGCGTACCGTGCCGCCCAAGAGCCCGCCGGTCTTGTAGGACGAGTGCCACGGCACGATGTGATCGTTGATCGCGCCCACGACGTAGGTGTCGTTCGTCACCGCGGACAGCGAGAGCTTCTGGCCGGCCAGTTCGAGCTCGCCCCGGGCCAGTTCGTTGCGCATGTACAGGGAGCGCAGGTAGAACGAGTGCATGGCGGCGGGCATGCGGGTGTTGTCGCCGTTCCAGGCCAGGATGTCGAAGGCGGGCGGGTCCTGGCCCATCAGCCAGTTCGAGACCACGTAGTTGAAGATCAGGTCGTTGGCCCGCAGGATGTCGAAGGTGCCGGCCATCTGGCCGCCCTCCAGGACGCCCCCGGCGGCCATCTTCTTTTCCAGCCGGGCCACGGTCTTCTCGTCGGTGAAGGTGCCGAGCACTCCCGGCTCGCTGTAGTCGAGCAGGGTGTTGAGCAGCGTGACCGAGCCGATCCTGTCGTCGCCCTTCTCGGCGAGGTAGGCGGCCAGCATCGCGGTCAGCGCTCCGCCCAGGCACAGCCCGGTGATGTCGATCTTGGGTGCCCGGGTGATGTCCCCGATGACGTCGAGCGCTTCCCGCGGTCCGTGGATGAGGTAGTCGTCCAGGGTGACGCCGCGCATCGAGGGGTCCGGGTTGCGGTAGGAGATCGCGAAGACGGTCCGCTGGTGCTGCACCGCCCACTCGATGAAGCTGCGGCCGGGCGCGAGGTCCATGACGTAGTACTTGTTGATCCACGGCGGGCTGGCCAGGACCGGGATCGCCCGGACCTTCGGCGTCTGCGGCGCGTACTGGATCAGCTCCATCAGGTCGTTCTTGAACACGACCTTGCCTGGCGTGGCGGCGAGATTCGCACCGATCTTGAACGGCCGGGTGTCAACCTGGCGCGGCCGGCCGCCGTTGTTGAGCAGGTCGTCGGCGAAGTGGCCAGCCCCGGCGGCCAGGCTGGCACCGGCGGTTTCCAGCGCCCGCTTGAGCGCGGCCGGGTTGGTGAACAGGAAGTTCGTCGGCGCCAGCGCGTCGAGCAGGAAACCGGTGGCGAGCGCGGCCTTGGCGTCGTCGGTGGCGTTCCCCGCTCCGGCCGCGAGCACGTCATCCACGAGCCGCGACGCGGCCAGGTGGCCCTGGCGGACCGCGAAGAACGCCGGGTTGTCTGTCCAGGTCCGGTCGGCGAACCGCTTGTCGCCCTCCGGGACGGGGACCGGCGGCGGCGTGTCGATGCCCAGCCAGCGGGCCGTGGCCACCGGCCCGGCCATCGCGATACTGGTCCAGAAGCGAAGCGTCGCGGCCGCGGTGGCGCCGGGGTTCCGCGCGGCCCGCTGCAGCACCGCGAGGGTGGATTCGCCGAGCCCGGCCGCGTCCGCCGAGGCGATAACTCCGGCTTCGGGACCGAGCACCGCCGCCGCCGCTTCGGCGGCCTGCCGCGCCGTCTCCTGATCGGTCACTTCATGATCTCCTAGATTACCCGGAACTGGGATGCTGCAAAGGAATCCTTCTGAAGGTACGTCGCCTCGCACACCCGCGTAAAGATCGTCTCCTCGCACACCCGGGTAAAGATCGTCGCCTCGCCTACGCGGGTAAGATCCCAGCTCGGTGTCCTGCGGCTGGGATTTCCTGTTGCGAAAGGCACCGGGCAGACTGGCAAAGTGAATACGGTGAAGCGGGTGTACGCGCTGCTGGCCGACGGGACGACAGTCGAGATCCGCCCGGCCACCCCGGAGGACTTCGGCGCGGTCAAGGCCATGCACGAGGCGATGTCCGCTAATAACACCTATATGCGCTTCTTCAATATCAGCCGGCTGGCGGCCGAGGTGGAGGCCCGGCGGATCTGCCGTGACCCCACGCCGGGCACCGTGGCCCTGCTGGCGACCTGCGCCGGCGAGGTGGTCGGCTGCGCCAGCTACGCGGTCCCGGGTCCCGGGTCCGGCACCGCGGAGGTCGCGTTCTCGGTGGCCGACCACATGCACCATCGCGGCATCGCCACCTTGCTGCTCGAGCACCTGGTCTCCTGGGCCCGGGGCCAGCAGATCACGGCGTTCACCGCGCAGACCCTGACCGAGAACCGGGCCATGCTGAACGTCTTCGCCGACGCTGGCCTGCCGGTGGACCGTCGTTACGCGGACGGCGTCTACAACCTGACCTTTCCGCTGCCCGGCGATGACTCCTGGACCGCTCTGGACGACTACCTGACCGTCGTGGCCGAACGGGAGCGCGGGGCCGAGGCCGCCAGCCTGCGGCACGTGTTCGCGCCGGAGTCGGTGGTGCTGGTCGGCGCGAGCCGGCGCCAGGGAACCGCGGGCCGGGCGATCCTGGACAACATCGCGGCCGGCGGGTACGCCGGCCGACTGTACGCGGTGAACCCTCATGTTGGCGAGATCGGTGCCGGGCACCGGTTGGCCTCGGTCCTCGACCTGCCCGAGCCGGCCGACCTGGCGGTTATCGCCGTGCCCGCCGGGGCGGTGCTCGAGGTGGCGGAGCAGTGCGGCCAGCGCGGGGTGCGGTCCCTGGTGGTGATCACCTCCGGGCTGGACGCCGCCGCCTGTGCCGCCCTGCTCGCGGTGTGCCGCCGCCATGGCATGCGACTGGTCGGCCCCGACGGCTTCGGCGTGGCGGTGCCCGGCATCGGGCTCAACGCGACGTTCGCCGCCAGCCCGCCGCGGCCCGGGGTGGCCGGGCTGGTGGTGCAGTCCGGTGGCCTGGGGTTTGCCCTGGTGGATCGGTTGTCCCAGCTCGGCGTCGGGATCTCGGTGTTCGCCTCGGTCGGTCCGAAGCTCGACGTGTCAAGCAACGACCTGCTGCAGTGGTGGGAGCACGACGGGGTGACCAAGGTCGCCGTGCTGTACATCGAGTCGTTCGGTAACCCGCGTAAGTTCGCCCGCACGGCCCGCCGGGTTGGTGCGGCCATGCCCGTTCTCACCGTGCTGGCCGGCCGTTCGGCGGCCGGCCAGCAACCGGGCATCGATTCGGCTCTGCCCCGCCTCAGCCGCGAAGCACTGTTCGAGCAGGCCGGGGTCATCACCACATCCAGGTTCGGCGAGCTGGTCGAGGCCACGGCGCTGCTGGCCACCCAGCCGGTGCCGGCCGGGCGCACGGTCGCGATCGTGTCCAACGTGGGCAGCGCGGGGCAGCTGGCCGCCGACGCCTGCACCGACCGGGACCTGACCGTCTACCGCCGCCCTATCGCCATGACGGCCACCGTGCGCGGCGAGGATTTCCGCCAGTGCCTGGAGTTGCTCGGGGCCGAGGGCGAGGTGGACGCGATTATCGCGCTCGTCCTGCCGACCGGCGCTACCGGCGACCTGGTCCAGGCCGTCCAGGAGGCTGACGTGCCCATCCCGCTGGCTGCCGTGGTGCTCAACCAGCCAGAATCCGTCCGGCTGCTGCCGCGGCCCGCCGGCGGGCAGGTGCCCGCCTACGGTTACCCGGAGGCCGCGGTGGCCGCGTTGGCCCGCGCCGCTACTTACGGGGCCTGGCGGGCCGAGCCGCGCGGCCGGGTCCACGACTTCGCCGACATCAAGACGGGGCACGCCCGCGCGCTCACGCGGGAGTTTCTCCGCCTGGCCCCGGAGGGCGGCTGGCTGGCCCCCCATCAGACGCCCGACCTGCTGCGCTGCTACGGGATACCGATCGAAGGCGACGAAGGCGAGACCGCGGCGCGAGCGGGCGGCATCGAGGTGATCATCCGGATAGCCGCCGACTCTATCTTCGGCCCGCTGGTGGTGTTCGGGCTCGGCGGGGTGGAACCCGGAAGTTCCGCAGCCTTTGGGGTGTTCGCGGACTCCTCGGCCCGGCTCACGCCGCTGACCGACATCGACGCGGACAAGCTGATCCGATCGGTCCGTTCCGTGCCGCTGCTGTCCGGCGGCGACGGCCGTCCGGCGGCCGGCCTCGGGGCTCTGCGCGACCTGCTGCTGCGGGTCTCCCGGCTCGCCGACGACCTGCCCGAGGTGGTCGGCCTCGACCTCGATCCGGTCATCGCCCGGCCAGACCGGGCCGTCGTCGCGGACGCCCGGATCAAGCTGGCGCCCTTCCAGCCGCGGGACCCGTTCCTGCGCAGACTGCGCTGATAACCCACCACACCAAGACACGCCGGCGGGATCTGGGAGATAACAGCGAACGCGCCTGCAGTTTGGAGATAATGAGCTCTGACTGATTATTGACCTCTGGATGGAGAGATCAGATGATCAAGGCAACCAGGGCCGGGCGTGACGGCAGTGTCCGGGTCACGTTCGCGCTGCCGGCCGATGAGCCCGCCGGTGCCGTGTCCGTGGTGGGCAGCTTCAACGACTGGAATCCGTTCGCGCACCCGCTGCGGCGGCGCGCCAACCGGACCCGGAGCGCCGCGGTGACCGTCCAGGCCGGCACCACCCTGCATTTCCGCTACCTCGCCGAGGGCGGGGTGTGGTTTGACGACGAAACGCTGCCCGCACTCGAAGGGCAGGGCGTCAGCCTCACGGTCTGACCCGCGACCTTCAGCCGATGGCCGCGGCGACGATCTCCCGTGCCTGCTCCTGGATCGCGGCGAGATGCTCCGGGCCGCGGAAGGACTCGGCGTACAGCTTGTAGACGTCTTCGGTGCCCGACGGCCGGGCCGCGAACCAGCCGGAGGCGGCGACCACCTTCAGCCCGCCGATCGGGGCGCCGTTGCCCGGCGCGGTGGTCAGCGCTGCGATGATCTTCTCGCCCGCGAGCTCACTCGCGGAGACCTGGGCGGGGGAGAGCTTGGCCAGCGCCGCCTTCTGCTCCCTGGTCGCCGCGGTGTCGATGCGCGCGTAGACGGGCGCCCCGTAGCGATCGGTCAGGCCAAGGTAGAGCTGCGAGGGTGAGTGCCCGGTCACGGCGGTGATCTCGGAGGCGAGCAGGGCGAGGATGAGCCCGTCCTTATCGGTGGTCCAGACCGAGCCGTCGCGCTGCAGGAACGACGCCCCGGCGCTCTCCTCACCGCCGAAGGCCACCGAACCGTCAAGCAGCCCGGGCACGAACCACTTGAAGCCGACCGGGACCTCGAGCAGGGCCCGGTCCAGGCCCTCGGCCACCCGGTCGATCATCGAAGAGCTGACCAGCGTCTTGCCCACCGCCGCCCCGCCCGGCCAGCCGTCCCGGTGCCGGTAGAGGTAGTCGATGGCGACCGCGAGGTAGTGGTTGGGGTTCATCAGGCCCCCGTCGGGGGTGACGATGCCGTGCCGGTCGGCGTCGGTGTCGTTCCCCGTCGCGATCGCGAACTCGCGGGAGCGGGCGATCAGGCTGGCCATGGCGAACGGCGACGAGCAGTCCATCCGGATCTTGCCGTCCCAGTCCAGCGTCATGAACCGGAACGTGGCGTCCACGCCGGGGTTGACCACGGTCAGGTCCAGGCCGTAACGCTCGCCGATCTCGCCCCAGTAGGCCACGCTGGCCCCACCGAGCGGGTCCGCGCCGATGCGCACCCCGGCCGCCTTGATCGCGGCCAGGTCCACCACCTGGCCCAGCGCCGACACGTACCTGTCGAGGAAGTCGAACTCGCCGGTGGTATCGGCCGCCACCGCCCGTGCGTACGGTATCCGCCTGACCTCCTTCAGCCCGGTGGCCAGCAGCTCGTTCGCGCGGTCCTGGATTTGCGTGGTGATGTCGGTGCCGGCCGGGCCGCCGTCGGGCGGGTTGTACTTGAAACCGCCGTCCGGCGGGGGGTTGTGCGACGGGGTGACCACGATCCCGTCGGCGCGGGGTCCCGAACCTGACGCGTTGTGCACCAGGATCGCGCGGGACACCGCTGGGGTGGGCGTATACCCGCCGCGGGCGTCGACCATGACCCGCACCCCGTTGGCGGCGAGCACTTCGAGCGCGCTGACCTGGGCGGGCTCGGACAGCGCGTGCGTGTCCGCGCCCAGGTACAGCGGTCCGTCGATGCCCTGGCCGGCCCGGTACTCGCAGATGGCCTGCGTGGTGGCCAGGATGTGATCCTCATTGAACGTCGCGGTGAAGGCCGATCCGCGGTGGCCGGACGTGCCGAACGACACTCGCTGCGCGGCATCACCAGGATCGGGATGCACCGCGTAGTAAGCGGTCACTAGCTTCGCGACGTCCACCAGGTCTTCAACAGCAGCGGGCTGTCCCGCACGCGGATTTACCATGCCGTCATACTGACACGCATGAGCCAAGAGCGCGACGACGAGTGGCGGCGATGGGTCGTCTACCAGGTGTACCCGAGAAGCTTCGCCGACTCCGACGGGGACGGCATCGGTGACCTGCCGGGGGTGCTGGCCCGCCTGGATTACCTCCAGCGCCTGGGTGTCGACGTGATCTGGATGAGCCCGGTCTACCGGTCGCCGATGGACGACAACGGCTATGACATCAGCGACTACACCGACATCGACCCGCTGTTCGGGACGCTGGCTGACCTGGACGAGCTCGTCGCCGAACTGCACGCCCGCGGCATGCGGCTGGTCATGGACCTGGTGGTGAACCACACCTCAGACGAACATCCGTGGTTCATCGAGTCCCGCTCCAGCCGGGATAACCCCAAGCGGGACTGGTACTGGTGGCGCGACCCGCGCCCGGGCACCGACCCGGGGACGCCCGGGGCGGAGCCGACCAACTGGGAGTCGCATTTCTCCGGTCCGGCCTGGGCCTGGGACGAGACGACCGGCCAGTACTACCTGCATATCTTCTCGCCTAAGCAGCCCGACCTGAACTGGGAGAATCCCGAGGTCCGGCAGGCGGTCTTCGCCATGATGCGGTGGTGGCTTGACCGCGGCGTCGACGGGTTCCGGATGGACGTCATCAACATGATCAGCAAGGACACCTCGCTGCCGGACACCACGCCCCGGCCCGGCTCGCTCTACGGGCCGGGTGAGCCCTACTTCACGTTCGGCCCGCGCAATCACGAGTTCGTGCACGAGATGTACCGCGAGGTCTTCGGCGGCCGCCCGGGCCACGTGCTCACCGTCGGCGAGATGCCAGGCGTGACCGTCCCCGAGGCAGTGCTGTTCACCGCCCCGGAACGACACGAGCTCGACATGGTGTTCCAGTTCGAGCACGTACGGCTGGATCAAGGGGCTAACAAATACGACCTGCGCCCGCTGAAGCTCCCCGCCCTGAAGGCGTCGATGGCCGCCTGGCAAACGGGCCTCGCCGGGCGCGGCTGGAACTCGCTGTACTTCGGCAACCACGATCAGCCGCGCTCGCTGTCGCGGTTCGGCGATGACAGCCCGGCGCACCGGGTGGCCTCGGCCAAGACCCTGGCTACCGTCCTGCACCTGCACCAGGGCACGCCGTACGTGTACCAGGGTGACGAGCTCGGGATGGCCAACGCGCCGTTCGCTACCATCGCCGACTACCGGGACATCCAGGCGCTCAACTTCTATGCCGAAGCGGCCGCCCGGGCCGGCGCCGACCTGCCCGCGCTCCTGCTTGCGATGGCCAGGATGAGCCGTGACCAGGGCCGTACCCCGGTGCAGTGGGACGCCTCGGCCAAGGCCGGCTTCACCGCCGGCACCCCCTGGATCGCCATCAACCCCGACTACACCGAGGTGAACGCGGCCGCGGAGGTCGGCGACCCCGCCTCGGTGTTCGAGCACTACCGCCGGCTCATCGCCCTGCGCCACGCCGACCCCGTCGTCACCGGAGGCGACTTCGAGCTCTTGCTCCCGGACCACCCCGCGATCTGGGCCTTCGTCCGCCGCGGCGCCGGGGCCCAGCTGCTTGTCGCCGCGAACTTCTCCTCGGACCTGGTCAAGGTGCCGCTGCCCGTGGACAGCGACTGGGCAACCGCCCCGGTCGTCCTGGCCAACCTCCCCGATGCCCCGCTCCGCCCGCTGCCCGACCTGGAACTGCGGCCCTGGGAGTCGCTCGTCTGGCGCCGGGGACAGATCGGCTAAGCCCCGGCAAGGCTGCTATCTTGGTCAATAACAGATAGGAATCGTCTCACTACTTATTGTTGATCACCAAAAGGAGAGTGGTCAACGAGGGTTCAGGGGCGGTGGACGGGGGCCTCATGGATGATAGCGAGCGTGACCACCAGCCCGGACGCATACTGCTGATCGACGACGATCCCGCCCTCGGCGCGTATCTGACGCGGGTGCTGCGTACGCGCGGCGGTTTCGACGTCACTCACCAGCTCGATTCGGTCAGCGCGTTGCGCCGCATCGAGACCGAGCAGTGGGATCTGCTCATCACCGACATCCAGATGCCGGGCATGACGGGGCTCGAACTCCTGGAGCGGGTCCGCCAGTTGGAGCCCGACCTGCCGGTCGCCGTACTCACCGGGAATCCGACGGTTGATTACGCGGTCTCGGCGCTGCGCAGCGCGGCCGCCGAATTCCTGCAGAAGCCCATCGGGGCGCAGGAACTTGTCGCCAAGGCGACCGTGCTCATCGAGGCCGGCCGGGCCGCGCGAGCCGTCGGCCGGGAGACGGTACTGGCCGTCGGGGCCCATCCCGATGACGTCGAGATCGGCGCGGCCGGCACGCTGCTGGCGCATAAGGCGGCGGGCCACGCGGTGGCGATCTTGACCCTTTCGCGCGGCGCACACGGCGGAGACCAGGTGCAGCGGGCCCGCGAGTCGCAAGAGGCCGCCGATGTCATCGGCGCCCGGCTGTTCCTTGATGACCTGCAGGACACCCAAATCCCGGAGGGCAACCCCACCATCGCCATCATCGAGCGGGTCATCGCGGAAGTCGGGCCGACGATCGTCTACACGCACTCCATTCACGACGTCCACCAGGACCATCGCAACACCCATCGTGCGGTCATGGTCGCTGCCCGGCGGGTGGGCCGTGTCTACTGCTTCCAGTCTCCGTCGGCCACCGTCGACTACCGGCCGAACCACTTCGTGACCATCGATGATCACATCGGCGGCAAGCTCAAGGCCATCGGCACGTTCGGTTCCCAGGTCGGCGTGCGTGATTACCTCGAACCGGAGCTGATCACCTCGACGGCCCGCTACTGGTCCCGGTACTGCGGCGGAAGTCACGCCGAGCCGTTCGAGGTCATCCGCGCCCGCGCGGGCAGCGTCCCGGCCCGCTCCGCCAGCGGCCATTCGCAGGTGACGCCGTGACGGCGTCCGACGGCTCATGGCCTGACCGGTTGGGGCTTGACCGTCCGGGACGAGTACTGCGTGTCCTGGTCACGGGCGCGGGCGGTCCCGCCGCGATCGCCGCGATGAAGTCGCTGCGCGCCGATGACTCGGTGGAGCTCCTCGCAGCGGACATGGATCCCTGGGCGGCCGGGCTGTACCTGGTTCCGCCCGGGGCACGGACCCTCGTCCCGGCGGGCGCGGCTCCGGGTTTCGCCGATGCCCTGCTGACCCGGTGCCTCGCGCTGGACGTGGACGTGGTCCTGCCGACCGTCGACAGCGAGCTGCGGCCGCTAGCCCACGCGCGGGAGGCGTTCACGGCCGCCGGCATCGGCTTGCTCCTGGCGCCCGCCGCCGCGCTTGACGTCATCCTCGACAAGCTCGCGCTGGCCGAGCACTGCGCCGGGGTCGTTCAGGTCCCTCGCACCGAGCTGTTCGGGTCTTCCGTTGATCCGGCCAGCTGGACCTATCCCGTCATCGTCAAACCGCGGCAGGGGAGCGGATCCCGCGGCATCATGACGGTGGCCTCCGCCGCGGAACTGGCCGTGGTTGACCGCTCACCGAGCCTGATCGTCCAGGAGTTCTTGCCCGGCGAGGAGTATTCCGTCGATGTGCTCGCCGACGCGGCAGGGCAGGTGATCGCGTCCGTCCCGCGCCTTCGGGCCCGGGTGGATTCTGGCGTGTCGGTGGGTGGCCTGACCGTTCACGACCCCGAGGTCGAGCAGTTCGGGCGGTCCGTGGCCCAGGCGACCGGAATCACCTTCGTCGCTAACGTGCAGTGCAAACGTGACCACTACGGCTCACCCGCGCTGCTCGAGGTGAACCCCAGGATGCCGGGCACGCTAGGGCTCACCATCGCCAGTGGTGTCGACATGCCCAGGCTCGCACTCGCCGCCCTGCTCGGGCGGCCGCTTCCGGCGAGGATCGAGTTCCGCGAGCGGGCCGTGGTCCGCTTCCTCGACGAGCTCTTTCTCGATCCCGCCGACATCTCAAGCGTCGGGCTGAACCTGGAGGCAAGCCGGGCATGAACACCGTCGGGAACCACCGCGTCGTCAATAACCTCCGCGTCGTCAATAAGCACAGCGTCGTCAATAAGCACAGCGTCGCCCTCGATGAGGACTTCCACGTTCACTCGACGTTCTCCGACGGGGCCAGCACTCTCGCGGAAAACGTCGAGGCGGCCCGGGATCGCGAGCTCCGCACGCTGTGCCTTGTCGATCACGTGCGGCGGGACACGGTCTGGGTACCTGACTTCATTGCCGCCGTCGACCAGCACCGCCGCCAGCCGGGGCTGCGGGTCCTGGCCGGCGTGGAGGCCAAGATCCTCGACACCTCCGGCCGGATCGACACGCCGCCGGACCTGAGTGGCATCGACCTGGTGCTGATCGCCGACCACCAGTTCCCCTCCGATAATGGCCCGGTGCACCCAGCCGAGGTGCGAGCGGTGATCGAGAACGGAGGCATGACCGCGGCCGAGGTGATCGAGCGGCTGTGCGAGGCAACGGCGAACTCGCTAGGTACCGGTTTCCGGTCGCTGCTGGCGCACCTGTTCAGTGTCTTGCCCAAGATCGGGATGAACGAGGCCATGGTCCCGGATCCGCTCCTGACGCACCTGGCCAAGCGGGTGGCTCACGCGGGCACGATGATTGAGGTAAACGAGAAGTGGTCATGCCCGTCGGTCCGCACCATCACCGCCATGGCGGACGCGGGCGTGTCGCTGGTAGCCGGCAGTGACAGCCATCATTGCCGTGACATCGGCGTCTACGATTCGGTCCGGCAGACCGTGAGCGCCGCCAGGGTCTGACTACGGTGGGCCATGACCTTCTCCGCGGCGGCGACTGGGTCCTCATCCTGCTCGTCATGCTCGGCGCCGTCCCGGAGCTGGCCGCGAGCTGGCAGTTCCTGCTGGTCGCCGGTCATTTCTGGCGTAACGACTACGACGGCTGCGGGCCCGTGTTCCCGCGGACCGCGATCTTGATCCCGGCCTGGAACGAGGCGGCGGTCATCGGGGCCTCGATAGACCGGCTCATGGCGCTTGAGTATCCGCGGGACGCCTTGCGGGTTTATCTGATCGACGACGCGAGTACGGACGAGACTCCCCAGGTGGCGCAGGCCAAGGCCGCTCAGTATCCCGGCATGGTATTTCACCTGCGCCGGGAGAAGGGCGGCCAGGGGAAGGCCCACACGCTCAATCACGGCCTGGCCATCATCCTCGACGACGACTGGATGGAGGCGCTCCTGATCACGGACGCCGACGTAATCTTCGAGCCCGATTCGCTGCGCAACATGGCCCGCCACCTTGCCGACCCGCAAGTAGGGGCCGTTACCGCGTACATCAAGGAGGGCAGCCGCCCGGGCAACTACATGACGCGCTTCATCGGTTATGAGTACATCACGGCCCAGGCCGCCGCCCGGCGGGGACAGAATGTGCTCGGCGTCATGGCTTGCCTGGCCGGGGGTGCCCAGCTACACACCAGGGCGAACCTGGTCGCCCTGGGCGGCCGGATCGATACCACCTCCCTGGCCGAGGACACCTTCACCACGTTCCAGACCCAGCTGAACGGGCGCCGGGTGGTATTCGAGCCGCACGCCACGGTCTGGGCCGAGGAACCCGGCTCCATCATCGGCCTGTGGAAGCAGCGACTCCGCTGGGCCCGCGGCAATGTGCAAGTCACCAAGCGGTACCGCAAATTGTGGTTCCGGCCGCACCGGGGGCACCGCCTCGGCAGCGTCACCTTCGGAGTCTTCTGGTTCTGCCTCTTCCTCCAGCCGATCTTCATGATCATGTCGTCGTTCTCGCTGGTCACCTTGTACTTCGCCAGTTACGGCGGGGCGTGGCTGGCCTTTCACATCTTGTGGATCATCAATGCCGTCACCTATATATTCATCACCGGCTTCGCGCTGCTGATCGACCCGCACACCGCGCGACATACCTGGCGCCAGGGCATCATGTTCCCTGGCGCGGTGAACCTGTCCATCGTTATCTACACCTGCTTCCCCCGGTTGTTTCGTGATCTCGCCCACGAGGTCTTCGCCGTGAGTCATACTTCTCCTTCCCACGGTCTCCAGGCCGGGCTCATCCTGTTTATCTACGCCTGGCCTGCCGCGTCGATGGCCGTGGCTTACCTCGCCAAGGTGGCTGAGCCGCGCCGGTGTGGCCGGTTCGTCAGCCCGCTTGTCGTCTACGTCGTGGGGTACGGGACGCTGCTGTGCGCCTGCACGTTCGCGTCCTACGTCCAGGAGCTCCGGGGGGCGGAAATGAAATGGGACAAGACAGAGAAAACGGGGAAGGTGAAGATCCCGACGTGAGGATCGAAACGGTACCGCCGCGGCCCGTGGCTTTCCGGCAGGAGATCCGCGACGCGGTCCGTTACGAAAGAGGGCTGGCCGTGAAGGCTCTTGTGGTCCTCGCGGTGGTGGCCGTCATCGTCATCTTGCGCACGCTGTACTTCTCCTGAGAGGGATGTCGCGCGCCGCGCGGCGCTGACGCTGATAAGGCCGGGGGACGCTCTGCCAGCAGCGAATCGACGATACCGCGCACCGACGATATATAGGCTCGGAGAAAGAATATATATGAGGCCGGAGAAAGAACGGCGTAGAACCTATCCGAACAGCGCGAGGCCACTCCCGCGCGGGTTTATATGACCCGGAAAATTCGTCCCGCGGGTATTCATGACACGCCGTATGACCTGGACATCTACGATATGAAGGCGGCAAAGAGGGAGCATTAGCGTTGTGAAG
Organism: uncultured Actinomycetes bacterium; assembly: GCA_963758795.1. GTDB lineage: Bacteria > Actinomycetota > Actinomycetes > Streptosporangiales > Streptosporangiaceae > Palsa-504. The sequence goes on along the minus strand of CAVWXG010000007.1, from coordinate 115,703 downwards.
ACAATCCTGGGACTCCAAGGCTGTGCCAATGCTCCCTGAGCCGACCGCAGGAAAACCGGCCACCGCCAAGGCCCGGCCGCAGCCGGGGGTAATGACCCCGCTGTTCGCCGTGCCCGGCGGCACTGAGCCTGACGTCACCCCGGCCGCCGGGCGGCGGGCTCGCCCGGCCGCCCGGGCCCGGCGCGCGAGCCCGCTCCTTCCCGCCGCGGATTCCGGGCCGCATAAAGACCCCGCGGATTTGCTGACCGTCACGGCCGAGCGGCTCCGGCGGGCGCTGGGCCGCAGTTTCCTGCGCTATGGCATCGCCTCCGATCTCGAGGCCGCCGTCCATGCCGCCATGAACGTCATAGAGCCGGTGCTCGACGCGCGGGACACGGAGATCTTGCGGCTGCGCCGGATGATGGCCGGCAAAGTCCCCGGCAAGAGCGCCCGGTAGAGTCCCGGGCTAAAGACCCTCTGCCCCGGTAAGGAGTCGTGTGTGCCCGAGCTGGGTCCCGCGGTCGAGCGCGAGGCGAGGTCGCGGCTGGGCCTGGAGGAGGCTGAGGCGTTCCTGGGGCGCCTCGAGCAGCTGTCCTTCGACACACTCGGGCCGCTCAGCCAGGTGTACGGCGGCGTCACCGATATCGGCGCGTTCGCCACCGCCCTCGTGCTTGACGCGCTGCGAGCGGCGGCCGACCGCCCGGTGCCGCTGCGGCGGCTCGATCGCCGCCGTGAGATCGATCCGGCCTGGTTCCAGCGGTCCCGCATGATCGGCTACGTCTGCTACGCCGACCGGTTCGCTGGCTCGCTGCCGGGGGTCAGACAGCATCTTGACTACCTGGCGGAGCTCGGCGTCACCTAGTTGCACCTGATGCCGCTGCTCCGGCCGCGCCCGGGTGTTTCCCGACCTGGCGCCGGGCAGCTTCACCGAGGTACCGGATCTGGGCTGGGTGTGGACGAGCTTCCACGAGTATCAGTGGGATCTGAACTACGCCAACCCGGCGGTGTTCCGGGCCATGCTCGGCACCATGCTCGCTCTGGCGAACCGGGGCGTTGACGTCCTGCGGCTGGACGCGGCGCCGTTCCTGTGGAAGCGGATGGGCACTGACTGCCAGAACCAGCCCGAGGCCCACCTGCTCGTTCAGGCGTTCCGGGCGCTGAGCCGGCTCGCCGCCCCTGGCCTGGCCCTGAAGGCGGAGGCGATCGTCAGCCCGGAGATGCTCGTGCAGTACCTCGGCCGTCACGACCAGTTCCGCCCGGAATGCGACCTGGCGTATGACAACCAGCTCATGGTGATGCTCTGGTCTTCTCTGGCCACCCGAGATGTCCGGCTGGCCGAGCGCGCGCTGTCGCGCCGCCGGCCTCCCACCGGCGCTTCCTTTCCGACTACTATTCCGGTGTCTTTCCGGGCTCGTTCGCCCGGGGCGCGCGCTTCCAGGACAACCCGGTGACCGGTGACGTCCGTATCTCCGGCAGTGCCGCGTCGCTGTGCGGCGTCGAGGCCGCCCTCGAAGCCGGGGACTCCGCCGCGCTCACGGCCGCCATCCGGCGGCTTGAGTCGATGTATGCCGTCACCTTTTCCTTCGGCGGCATTCCGCTGATCTACATGGGTGACGAGCTGGCCGTGTGTAACGACGCCCGGTGGGCACGGGACGCCTCACACGAGCACGACAACCGGTGGATGCACCGGCCCCGGATGGACTGGGCCGGGGCCCCTACCGGCGAGTGCACCCGCGTAGCGCCCCGTTCCTGGCGCTCACCAACTTCAGCGACGTCACCTCCTGGCCCGACGCCGGGATCGTCGCCCGAGCGGGCCTGCGCGAGCCCGCGCATGTGCACTCCACCACGGGCAAGCTGACGATCAGCGCCGGACGGATCGAGCTGCCGCCGTGGAGCTTCGTCTGGCTGACCGGCCGCTGAAACATCGATCGCCGCGGCCGGCCTTGTCGACCATCTCGGTCATCGTCAGCAGGCCAGGTGAGAACCCTGAGCGGACGGCGGAAGCGTGGTCACAGGCGGCTGCCGCGGGCAACGAGTTCGGCGACGTCGATGGCCGCGGCCAGCAGGACGGCGCGGAACAGCCAGCGTGATCCGGGCCGCCGGGCCAGGAAGATCCCGGCCGTGATGACCGCTGCCACGCCGATTATCGCCCCCGCCCCTCCCCAGCCGGGACGACCGGGGCCGAAGGACTCGATCACGGTGGCGACCAGCAGCAGGATCACCGTGGCCGCCACGCAGCGGGACCGGCCGAGCATGTGCGGCAGGCCCCGCACGCCCGTGGCCAGGTCGTCGGCCAGATCAGGGGCCGCGTTGACCAGGTGCGCGCCGCAGCCGAGCAGGGACGCCGCGGCCAGCGCCCACCACGGCGGCCACGAGGCTGCCGGACCGCCCAGCGTCACGAAGGCGACCAGCAGCGGGAACGCCACGGCGTACGGGACGAAAGACACGACGGTCGCCTTCAGCCGCGCGTTGTAGGTCCAGGCCAGGAGCACCGCCGTCAGGTGGACCAGGCCCGCCCGCCACCCGGACGCGAACGAGAGCGGCACGGTGGCGGTCAGGGCCGCCAGCGCGCACCGGGCGACGGTACGCCGGGAGATGTCCCCGGCCGCGACGGGCTTGTCCGGCCGGCCGGAGGCCGTATCGCGGCCAGCATCCAGCCAGTCATTGTGCCAGCCGACGGAGAGCTGCCCGGCCAGCACCGCGGCGGCCACGGCCACGACGCCCGGCGCGGCGCGCCCGGTGCTCACGGCGAGCGCCACCGCAAGGGCGGTGACCATGACCGTCGGCTCCGGGTGGGAAGCACGAAGCAACGCGAGGGCCGGGCTGGTGCGCCGGACGCCGGCCGCCTCGATCTGTCTCTCCCCGCCCATGGCGCCAACCTACGCGATGGCAAGATCCGTGATGGCAGGATCGGAGCATGACGCCAGGACCACCGGCTACCGGTTGGCCGGCGGTGCTCTTCCAGGGCCGCGGCACCAAGAGACCCCGCCGCGCTAGTGCACGCAGATCTGGCAACCCCCGGCGCGCGGCCAGTCAGCTCAAGGCCATCGGGCTACGCTGCTGTCATGGCGGCTAGACCGCGCCGCGCGCGGATCGAGGACGTGCACGAACTGGCCATGCGCATGCCTCATGTCACGGTCGGGTACGGACCGCACGGCAATCCGGTCTACCAGGTCGGGAGCAAATCCTTCGTCTTCTTCCGTAACCCTCGTCCGGACGCCGCCGATCCCGGCACGGGCGAGCGCTACCCGGACGTGATCGTGTTCTGGGTGCCGTCGGAGGCTGACAAGCAAGCGCTGGTTCACGACCAGACGTCGCCGTTTTTCACCACCCCGCATTTTGATGGCCACCCGTCGGTACTGGTGCGGGCCAGCCGGATCGGCGAGCTCGCCTTGCCGGAGCTGACCGAGGTAATCCAGGACGCCTGGCTCGCTCAAGCCTCGCCCACAAGAGCCGCCGCCTGGCTCAAGGCGCATCCCAGCGGGTAAACCCGGCCGGCGTTCCCCCGGAGCCGCCCCGCAGCCAGCGCGGCAGGCCAGATCACCCGCTGCGGCCGATGGTGCGACGAGCACCGTTTGGGGGCCCGAGATCCTTACTAGGTCTTGTACGACGGCTACCGGATGCGCTACGGGTTAGCGGGACAGATGTGGCCTAGATCGCATGCCGGGGCCGTGCCGCGACCGGATAAGACAGTGGCGGCATGGGGCAGGTTGTTCCTGGAGGTGGTGACCCATGAAACCGTTCGTGATCAACCGGTACGGCCGCCTGGTGTTCCCGGCCAATTTCCTCGGCGACCTGGATTTCTCGGTGCTGGAGTCGCTCGAGCAGTTCGCCGCGGTGATCGGGCGGGATTTCGAGGCGAAGGCGCCGACCGGCACCGACATCCTGGCCCGGGTCGAGTCCGGGGCTTACCCTGGCCGCTTCGAGCTGCTCCGGGACCTGGGGCAGAACCTGTACTGGGTCAATCGGTACGCGATCACCATGTTCGACAAGCGGCCGACGCGATGGCGTGACCTCGCCAGGGGTCGTGGCGAGGTGTTCTTGCCGGTGCTGACCCCGTGGGAGGACAGCGAGCGCAAGGTGGCCGCCGTCGAACGCGCCTTCCGGGCGCTGCCGGCGACGTGGGACGCCGATACCGAGAACCGGGTGTTTGACCTGCTGTTCGACTTGTTCCGCACGAAGCTGCACCACGCCACCGAGCTGCCGGCGATCAAGCCGACCGTGGCCGAGTTCCTGGCTCAGCCCGGCGCGCTGACGTTCGTGATGCCCTCCTGCGACCCGGACTATCCGGTGTTCCGGACCGAGGACATCATCGACGCTCACGAGAGCGTCCCGGAGCTGGAAGCGCTGATGCGCTGGGCCATGGTGCTGCACAACCAGTACCCCTGGGACCGTTCCCAGACCGAGCTGCGCGGAGCCGGCGCAATCGGCGAGGATGACTTCGTGGTCGCCTTCCACCCGCGCAACCGCGACGTGATGGCCTTCATCGACCGGGTCAGGCGCTCCGGCCGCGCTGGCGCGGGCCAGGACATTCCGGCCAGGCGCGAGCCGGTCGAGGCGGTCGCGCCCGCGACACCCTACCCGCCGGTGCGGGTCGCCGAGGTGTTCGCGATCCAGCCGAGGTTCGAGGCGCTGGCCATCGTGCGCGGCGAGCACGTCTGCGGCAACGATGACGTGATCAGGAACGCGAGCCCGGCATGGTCGCCGATGAGCGCGGCTGAGATCACCGCGAAGACCGGCATTGAGCAGCGTCGTTACACCAGCCGGGAGCCTGAGCAGCTGGCCCTGCACGCGGCCAGGGCGGCGCTGGCCAAGTCCGGGCGCTCTCCGGCGGACATCGGCGCGATCCTGGTCAGCACCTGCACGAGCAACCGGCAGATCCCGTCGACGGCGTGCTGGCTGTCCGGGGAGCTTGGCCTGCTGCAGACGCACGCCTCGGTCGATCTGGTGGCGGCGTGCGCGGGCCTGCCCTACGGGATGGCCGAGGCCATCCGGCAGCTCCAGGAGGTCGCCCGGCCAGTCTTGCTGGTCTGCGTGGAGAAGTTCTCCGACAAGATCGGTAACGTCCGGACCTCCCGGATGATCTTCGGGGACGGCGCCGCGGCGATGGTCATCGGCCCGGCCCCCGCCGGGCAGGCGGGGGACGTGGCGGTGGTGCAGACCTACGCGAGCGGGCCGTACAGCGAGGTCAACTCGATCATCTGGCCGAACTCCGAATTCGACGGTGACATCACCGTGTACGGGCCCGAGGTCAAGTCGCTGGTCCAGCGCTACCTGGTCCAGATGATCGACGAGCTCGGCGGCCAGCCAGATCCGGACGACCCCGGCCGGACGTTGCTTGAGAGCATCGAGCTGATCGTGCCGCACCAGGCCAACAAGACGATGATCCTTAACCTGGCCGGCAAGGCCGGGCTGCCGGCCGGCCAGCTGTACTTCAACGTCGAGAAGATGGGCAACGTGTCCGCGGCGAGCATCCCCATCGCCGTCTACGACGCGGTGCGCGACGGTGTGATAGCCCGCCCGGTCCGGATCTTCGCGCCGGGCTTCGGGGCCGGGGCGGTCGGCGGTTACGCGGTGATGCGCATCGATCCCGCGATCGTCGCCGACGAAGTCGTGCTGGACATCAGGGAGGATGCAGGGAGATCCGCGGCGCGGTCGGCCGGGGGCACGAGCGACGACATCAGCGCCGCGTTCGGAGGGTGAGCGGTGAGCCAGCCATCTTCTGCCTTTGCCTTCAAGCGCGTCGCGGTCGTGAACCGGGGCGAGCCGTCGATGCGGTTCATCAACGCCGTCCGGGAGTGGAACGCCGAGGGACGGCCTGCCCTGCGGGTCATGGAGCTGGAGCCGGCCGGCCTTGACCTAAGCGGCCACCTCCACCTCGCCCGCCTCAGCGAAGTCGCCCGCCTCAGCGAAGTCGCCCGCCTCAGCGAAGTCGCCCGCCTCAGCGAAGTCGGGGATGGCAGCGAGGCCCGCGACTTCAGCGCCTCCCGCGAGGCTGGCGTAGCGGCCGTGGGCCGCGATGAGGCTGGCGTGGTCGCCGGCTTCGACGACGTGGCCGTGATCCAGCACGACGATCTGGTCGGCGTTGCGTACGGTGGAGAGCCGGTGGGCGATGGTGATGGTGGTGCGGCCGCGGGCGAGGGCGTCGAAGGCCTTCTGGACGGCGCGCTCGGTTTCGGTGTCCAGGGCGCTGGTGGCCTCGTCGAGCACGAGCACGCTCGGGTCGCGCAGCAGGGTCCGGGCGATGGCGATGCGCTGCTTCTCTCCGCCGGAGAAGCGGTACCCGCGGGACCCGACCATGGTGTCGTAGCCGTCCGGGAGCCCGGCGATCAGGTCGTGGATCTGGGCGGCCCGGGTAGCGTCCTCGATCTGTTCGTCGGTGGCCTCCGGCCTGGCGTAGCGCAGGTTCTCCCGCACCGTGGTGTGCAGCAGGTAGGTCTCCTGGCTGACCACGCCCACGATGGCGGCGAGGTCGCGGAGCCTGATGTCGCGGATGTCGATACCGTCGATGCGGATGCTGCCGCTGCTTGGGTCATACAGCCGGGCGACCAGCGAGGCGAGGGTCGTCTTGCCCGATCCGGTCTCGCCGACCAGGGCCAGCGTGCTGCCGGCCGGAATGTCCAGGTTGACCCCGGCCAGGGCGGCCCGGTCAGCGCCGGGGTAGGCGAAACTGACATCGGAAATCCGAACGTGCCCGGTGACCTGCGCCGGGTCAACCTCGACCGGGTCAACGGGGTCGTCGACCTCGACCGGCAGGTCCAGATACTCAAAGATCCGCGCGAACAGGGCTAGCGAGCTGATCACCGAGACACCCGTCGACAGCAGCCCGGTGATCGGCCGGAACAGGCTGTTCTGCAAGGTGGTGAAGGCGATCAGGGTGCCGATGCTGATGATGCCCGCGGTCTTCGGCAGGCCGGCGGCCTCGTAGATGACGGCCGGGATCGCGGCGAAGATGATGCTCAGCGAGGCCATCCGCCAGCGGCCGGCCAGCTGCGAGCGCAGCTCCAGGTCGATCAGCCGCGCCGAGGAGGCGGTGAACCGCTCGATCAGGGCCGGGCCGGTGCCCATGGTCTTGGCCAGCTGAACGCCGTTGACCGACAGGCCTTCCTCGATGGTGACGTTGAGGTCGGCCAGTTCCCGCTGCTGCTGGGTGGTGATGGCCCGCCGCATCCGGGCGACCTTGCGGGTCAGGTAGATGGCGGGCGGCATGACGACCAGCGAGATGAGGGAGAGCTTCGGAGACAGTGCGACCATGGCCACCGCGGTCGCGATCGCGGTGGTGAGGTTGGCGGCGATGGAGGTCGCGGTCGAGGTCACGACCGCTTCCATCCCGCCGATGTCGTTCTGGATGCGGGACTGGACCTCGCCGGTGCGGGTGCGGGTGAAGAACGCGATCGACTGCCGCTGCAGGTGGCCGAACACGGCTGTGCGTAGTCCGTGCATGACCTGCTGGCCGACCTTGGTGCTGATCCAGGTCTGGATCACGCCCAGGGCCGAGGTGATCGCGGCCACCGCGACCATGCCGACGACCAGCCAGGTCAGCAGCCCGAGGTTCCTGGCCGGCAGCGCGTTGTCGATGACCGCGCGGAGCAGGAACGGGGAGGCCAGCCCGACGATGGAGGACGCGACGATGATGGCGGTGACGATGGCCAGCGGCCAGCGGTAGGGGATGAAGAGCTGGCCGATACGGCGCAGCGATACCTCGCGGGCTTGTGCCTTTTCCGCGGCGGTAACGGTCCGGGAGCCGCGAGCGCGGCCCGGGTTCGTGGTGTCTTGCTTCGTGGGTGGTGACGCCAAGGGTGTCTCGATTCTGTCGCAGTTTCAGGTTCTGACGGGTTCGGGCCCTGCGCTTGGACGCGCAGGCTCCGCATGTACGATATTGTTGAGGTTACCTCAATGTGAGGTTACAACGCTAGATGGTGGTACCCTATTCCCGTGACCCAGGATCGCGACCCGGTCGGCGGGCGCGACTCAGCCGGCGACGAGACCCTGGCCGAGGCGCTGTGGTCCGTCGCCCGCCAGCTGCGTGAAACCTCCGCCAAGACGCTGGCCCCCTGGGACATCAACCCTTCTCAACTGCGGGCCCTGCGCGTGCTCACGCGTCACGGGACGATGCGCCTATCCAAGCTGTCGGAGCATCTGCACATCGCGCCGCGCTCGGCCACGGAGGTGGTGGACGCCCTCGAATCCCGGGGTCTGGTCCGGCGGAGCCCCGACCCCGACGACCGGCGGGCCACCTTGGTCGAGCTGACCGAACATGGCCTCGGCGTCCTTGAAGCAATCCGCGGCACCGAGGCGGGGCGGGTCTTCGGCCGGCTGAGCCAGGCCGACCGCGCCCACCTGGCCCGGATTCTCCGCCAGCTCAGCGGGTAACAGGGGCTTTCGGCGCATCGTTTACTAGCGCCGTGTTGAGCGGGGCCGTCACCCCGTTCCCCGCGGGCAGCCCAGCCGGAACGGAGAGCACGGGAATCGCTGGCACGGGAATCGCGGGCACCGGCACCGCGGGCGGCAGGCTGCGATCCTCTTGGGCTTCTTCGACGGCTGGCCGGGCCTCGGCGCCAGGGCGGGCGGCGCGGTCGAAGAAGCGCAGCAGCTCCACCGGGACGGGCATGACCAGGGTGCTGTTCTTCTCGGCGGCGACCTCGACGACGGTCTGCAGCAGTCGCAGCTGCAGCGCGGCCGGGTCGGCGGACATGACCGTGGCGGCCTGGGCGAGCTTCTTGGACGCCTGGTATTCGCCGTCGGCGGAGATGATCCGCGCGCGGCGCTCGCGTTCGGCTTCGGCCTGGCGGGACATCGACCGTTTCATCGAGTCGGGCAGCGAGATGTCCTTGACCTCGACCCGCTCCACCCGGATGCCCCACGGTTCCTCGGTGGGGGCGTCGATGACCTCCTTGAGCTTGGCGTTGACCTTGTCGCGCTCGGAGAGCAACTGGTCCAGGTCGCTGTGGCCGATCACCGACCGCAGTGAGGTCTGGGCGACCTGGGAGACCGCGAAGGTGTAGTTCTGCACGTTGACGAGCGCCTTGACCGGGTCGATGACCCGGTAGTAGACGACCGCGTCCACCCGCACGGTGACATTGTCCCTGGTGATGCCCTCCTGGCCGGGCACGGCCGCGGTGATGATTTGCATATTGACCTTGCGTAGCCGGTCAGAGATCGGGTTAACCCAGGTCAGGCCCGGTCCGCGTAGGTCGGGCAGCATTTTGCCGAAGCGGAATACGATGCCCTGCTCGTACTGATTAATAACCTTGAAGCCGAACATCTCGGCCGTCCCATCCCTGGCGCATGGTGCACCGGGCTCACCTGGCCCGCGGACGGCACCGACGTGACTGCCGACGTTCGAAATGCCCCGGGCCTACCTGCATTATCGCACAGCGGCGGCACTCGCTCGGGTGGGTAAGAGCCCCCCGCATCCGCCAGTACCGTGCGCGCCGCGGAACTATCGTGGTAGTGTTGCTTCCATCTGGTCGTAGTGGAAATTCGTGTTCGTGTCACAGCGCCTGCGAAGTTTCTGACAGCGGGCGCCGCGGATCTCCAGAGTCCGGCTTTTGAATACAGGCGGCCGTAGCAGCGGGGATCCGCGTACGCGGGTCCCGGAAGTCGTTTAGTAGGAGAAAGCACAAATGCCTCAGGGTACAGTCAAGTGGTTCAACGCCGACAAGGGCTATGGTTTCATCGCCCCCGACGACGGCACGAGCGATGTCTTCGTTCACCACTCCGTAATTCAGGCTGACGGTTACCGTAGCCTCCAGGACAATCAGCGGGTGGAGTTCACGGCCAGCCAGGGCACCAAGGGCCCGCAGGCTGACAGCGTCCAGCCGATCTGATCATCCAAAACGCAGCGACGGGGCGGGCTAGCTATCGGCTAGCCCGCCCCGTTGTCGCATTCCCGGCCTGGCGTTAGCGCGACCGGGCGCGGTGCGCAGCTGGCCCACGCCGGGCCCACGCCCGCCGGCCCGGCAGCAATTCCTGCATGAACTTTTACGCCGACGGATCTATAACCGGCGCAGCATCAAGACGATAAGCACGATAATGACGATGACGACAATGGTTCCGATGCCGATATACATGGGGGTTGCCTCTCCTGGCTCGGGCCGGCGGCGCCGACGTGTTCGCACCGACTACCCGGCCGAGCCCTGGCTAATCGAGCGGGGCCCCGGAACCGTATCCCCGACCTGGCCGCGCGTCGGTCCGAACCTGGCTTAAGGGCTGCTCAGCCGCCGTGCCAGGACGCGATCAGAATCGGTGAAAATCTTTCTGCCGAACGGTCGTGGTGCTTGCGCTACGCCACGCCAAATCGCCCGTCCGGCGAAATGACAACCACGCCGGTATTAGGATCCGCCGTTGCCCCCACGACGGACCAGGCGCACCTTGGCGTTCGGGTGCTGCCGCCACGTGTTCGCGCCCGAGACCGCCGCCGTCTTGGCCTGCTCCCACTTGAGCCTCGCGATCTCGCTCGGTGGAGTTTCCAGCTCCTTGACCCAGGCCCGGGTCGCGACGACGACATGCGAGCCGGCCACGGTCAGGCCGGCCAGCGCGACCACGGCGCCGATCCCGACCAAGATTCCGCCGACGAGCAGCGGCCCGGATTCGAGCTGCGGCCAGGCCCCGGAGGTCTGATTGTTCGTTGCGGTGTCAGCCATGGTCCCTGCCCGATGTCTGTAGTAATGTCCGTACGCTCAGCCGAGCGTGACGGCTTCCCAAACCGACCTAACAAGACTAGCCTCGGGTCACGCGCAAAGGGAATCCGGCACCTCCATGCATGTGTCCCGCACCTGATCTGCGGGCGGGTCATGCCGTGGCGCCGGGCTCGCGCCGGTGCGCGAAGTCCTTGCCTCGGATCGCGGCCAGGGACACCACGCCGGACACCAGCGCGATGATGGCCGCGACCAGGAGGATGCGGTTCAGGCCGGTGGTGAAGGCGGTCCGGGTGATCGTGCCCACGGCCTGCCGGGCGGGCCCGGGCAGCTTGGCGATCACCGGTCCGATTTCCCCGGACTGCACGGCGGCGGCGATCCGCGGACCGCTGCGGGCCAGCCCGGGCACGGCGCTCACCCGGGCCAGCACGTCGTTTCTCACCTGGTTGGCGAACAGCGCTCCGAGCAGCGCGATGCCGGTGGCGATCCCGACCTGGCGGAAGGTGGAGTTGATGCCCGAGGCCATGCCGGCCCGCTGCGGTGGCACCACGCCCACGGCGGTGGAGGCCAGCGGCGGGTTGACCAGGCCGACGCCGATGCCGCCCACGATCATGCCGGGGATCAGATGGGTCCACGACGAGCCCGCGTCCAGGCCGCGCATCAGCAGCAGCCCGATCCCGACGATGATCAGGCCGGGCCCGATAAGCAGCCGGATCGGCACGTGTGAGGTCAGTCTCCCGGCCACGGTGGAGGTGAGCAGGATGCCGCCGGAGATGAACATCAGCCGGACGCCGGTGGCCAGCGCCGAGTAACCCAGGATGTCCTGGATGTACAGCACCAGGTAGAGCAGCATCGCGAAGATCGAGGCGCTGAGCCCGAACGCCGCCACCGACCCGCCGCTGAAGGTCGGCAGCCGGAACAGGCTCAGGTCGAACATCGGCGACGCGCTCCGCAGCTCGACGACGACGAAGGCCACGAGCAGCACGGCTGCCGCCGCGAAGCAGCCGAGCACCAGGCCGTCGGTAAAGGAGCGCTGGTTCGACTCGATCAGCCCGTAGACCAGGCTCGACAGCGCCAACGTGAACAGCGAGAAGCCGGCCCAGTCGGGGCGGCTCGCGTGCGGCGCGCGCGATTCCGCCACCTTGAACACGCTGATGACGACGGCAACGATGCCGATCGGCGCGTTGACGAAGAAGATCCACCGCCAGGACAGGCCGGTGGTCAGCACGCCGCCGAGCAGCGGGCCGATGGCCACCGCCAGCCCGGTCACCGCGCCCCACACCCCGAACGCGACGCCGCGGTCCTTGCCGCGGAAGGCGTCGGCCAGCAGCGCCAGCGACACCGCGAACATGATCGCCCCGCCGGCGCCTTGCAGGGCCCGGGAGAGCTGGAGCATCAGCGTGCTGACGGCAAATCCGCACAGTGCCGATGCGCAGGTGAACACGGCCAGGCCGATCAGGTACAACAGCCTCCGGCCATACATATCCGCCAGGCTGCCGGCGGTCAGCAAGAACGCGGCCAGGGTCAGCGCGTACGCGTCCACGATCCACTGCAGATCGGAGAAGCTGGAGTTCAGCGCCCGCTGGATATCCGGCAGGGCCACGTTCACGATCGTGATATCCAGCAGCAGCATGAACGTGCCCAGGGACACCGCCACCAGCGTCCACCACTTGTTCCCGCGCTGGCCGCTGTCCTGGCCGCGCTGGCCGCGGCCGGGCGGATCCTGCTCGGACAGCGCGGCCCGTGGTTCGGTCAAGACAGGCTCCTTGTGGCTCAGGACAGGAAAGACGGGACGATCTCCGACTGTTCTACTCTTCTACTCTGCCAGGTGCTGAATCCCTCCTGCCCTCCCGGTCGCGTCCCAAGTGCGAGAAGCTAGATGGCATGGAATGGACGGGACAGGTCTACGCGGACGCCCCGACCGTGGCGGCGGAGATTTACGTCGAGGCGCCGCCGGAGCGGGTGTGGCCTCTGGTGAGCGACATTTTCCTGATGGCGAGGCTGAGTACCGAGCTGCGGCAGGTGGAATGGCTCGGCGGGGCCACCAGCCCGGCGCTCGGGCATCGTTTCGCGGGCCGCAATGCCAATCCGGCGCTGGGAGAGTGGGAGACGGTCAGCACGATCGTGGAGTGTGACGAGCCTCGCCGTTTCGCGTGGGCCGTGGGGGATACTAATCATCCCGGCGCGACCTGGCGGTTCACCTTGCGCCCGGATGGGCCGGGTACGGTGCTCGAGCAGTGGGCGCAGATGGGGCCGGCTCGCTCCGGTCTCAACCTGGCTATCGACGCGATGCCGGACAAGGAACGCAAGATCGTGTTCGTGCGGCTGCGGGATTTCGAAGCCAGCCTGAAGGGCAATCTGGCGGCGATCAAGGAGCTGGCGGAGAGGGTTCGGTGAAGAAGGGCCCCGGGATGCGGACCGCGACGACCGTCGAGGGCTCGAGCGGGAACTGGGCCGAGATCACCGCGTTCGCGTGCGAGGCCGAGAAACTGGGCCTGGACATCTGCTGGGTCGCGGAGGCGTGGGGGAGTGACGCTCCCTCGCCGCTGGGATACCTGGCGGCCCGGACCGAGACGATGCTGCTGGGCTCGGCCGTCATCCAGGTCGGCACCCGTTCGCCGGTGGTGATCGCGCAGACCGCGATGACGCTGGCCCACTTGTCCGGCGGCCGGTTCCTGCTCGGCCTGGGGGTCTCGGGACCCCAGGTTCTCGAAGGGCTGCACGGCGTGCCGTTCGCCCATCCGCTGGCCCGGATGCGCGAGACCGTCCAGATCGTGCGGAGCGTGTTCACCGGGGAAAAGGTCCGCTTCACCGGTAGCCAGTACCGCATCCCGCTGCCCGGCGGTGACGGCCGTCCCATGCGGGTCAGCCTGCCGCCGGTGTCCGTGCCGGTCTACCTGGCCGCGCTGGCACCGAAGATGCTGGAGCTGACCGGTGAGATCGCCGACGGCTGGCTTGGCACCAGCTTCGTCCCCGAGGGCGCCGACGCCTACTTCACCCATCTGGACGCCGGGCTGACCCGGGTGGGCCGGACCAGGGCGGACCTGGACATCTGCCAGGGCGCCGAGGTCAACGTGGTCGATGAAGCTCACCTGCCGGACGTCCTGGCCAGCCGCAAGAAGGAACTGGCGTTCTCCCTAGGCGGCATGGGCTCGGGCACGAGCAACTTCTACAACGACGCCTACAGCCGCCAGGGCTGGGCCGGTGTCGCCGCCCAGGTCCGCGCGCGCTGGCAGTCCGGCGACCACGACGGCGCCGCCGCCCTGGTCACCGATGAGATGGTCCTGGCGACCACGCTGATCGGCACCGAGGACATGGTGCGCGCCCGCCTGCGGACCTGGCGCGACACCGGCGTCGACACCGTCCGCCTGTACCCGTCCGGAGACACGCTCACCGCCCGCCTGGATAATCTCGGCCGGGCCATCGACCTCGTCCGCGCCCTGGATTCCGCCGACGCGTTTTCAGGCGCCCGGGGCGCCAGCACACAGCTAGGAAGGAAGCGGGACGGACACGTGGATCTCGGACTGAAGGGCAAGGTCGCGCTCGTCGGCGCGGCGAGCAAGGGCCTGGGCAAGGCGTCGGCCCTCGCGCTGGCGCGCGAGGGCGCGCGGGTCACGATCTGCGCGCGGACCGAGGCGGACCTGCACGCGGCCGCGCAGGAGATCCGGGGTGAGACGGGCGCCGAGGTACTCGCCGTTCCGGCCGATCTCACCAGCGCGGCGGGCATCAAGAGCGTCGTGGCCGCGACAGCCGAACGGTTCGGCGGCATCGATGTGCTGGTCAATAACTCCGGCGGCCCGGCGCATGGCAGGTTCGCGGACCTCACCGACGACGACTGGCGGCAGGCGTTCGAGGTCGTCACGCTGAACTTCGTCCGGTTCGTCCGCGAGGTCGTCCCGTACATGCGCCACGGGCGATGGGGGCGCATCGTCGGGATCCAGTCGAGTTCGGTGAAGGAGCCCGTTGCGGGCATCGACCTGTCGAACGGGATCCGCCCGGGCATCGCCGGGCTGATGAAGGCGATCATGCCCGGCCTGGCCCAAGACGGCATCACGATCAACCTCGTGCTCCCCGGCTCGTTCCTTACCCCCCGCCTCAGCCCTGATGCGGGGCGCAGCCCGGAGCAGGACCAGGAGCTCCAGGCGCGGCTGGCCCCCCTCGCCGCGACGATTCCCCTGGGCCGCTTCGGTGAGCCGATCGAGCTCGGTAACCTCGTCGCGTTCCTGGCCTCACAGCAGGCCTCGTACATCACCGGCGCCGTCTACCAGGTCGACGGGGGCGCTCTCAGGTCCAACGTCTAGCGTGCCAGTCCAGTAATCCTCACCTGCCCGCGGCCAAGGCCCGGGGGCTAGCGCATCCTCCGGCCCAGATTTTCCCTCCGCCCCGCTAGCTCCTCCAACCCCGGTAGCCCCCGCCAAGAACCGCCAAAGCCCCCCAGGAACCGCCACAGCCCCGCCAGGAACGCCACAGCCCCCCAGGAACGCCACAGCCCCCCAGGAACGCCACAGCCCCCCAGGAACGCCACAGCCCCCCAGGAACCGCCACAGCCCCCATCCGCGGCCCGGCCACCGCTGGCCGTCACCGTACCGATGGAGCATTGGGCCGCATAGAACCGGCCCGATGCTCCATCGGTACGGCCCGAGCACGGGGTTGTGGAGCCCTGGTGTGTCCGCTTCGGGGCTATTAAAGGTGATTTGTCCGGCCCTGGGTGCCCGGGGCGCCCGACCCGCTGGAAGCGGCAGGTGAAGGCCCGCCGGGCGCCGTCGGATCCGGACAGGCAGCCGGAACGGGCCTCGGCCGCAGCGTCGGAACTTGACATCCTCCTCCGCGTGAACTGCTTGACATCCTCCTCCGCGTGAACTGAAGGTGAGGGGATTCCAGCCACTACGCCGATGGGAGCAGCAGTTGAGGTTCATGGTTCACGGGCGGCGCGGTGGTCCCACAACACCGCTTCCTGGTGGGGCGAGGGCGGCAGGCGGTACTAGGACACGCGAGTACACGGTCCGATCCCGATGAGCAATCTGCGATACGCCGAGTCAATCTTCGTGGCCCGGTCTCCGGAGACCCTGTACGACATGATCTCCGACGTGAGCCGGATGGGGGAGTGGAGCCCGGTCTGCACGGCCTGCTGGTGGGACGACGGCGACGGCCCCCGGCCCGGCGCCTGGTTCACCGGGCGCAACGAGCTGCCCGAGCGGACCTGGGAAACTCGATCCCAGGTGGTGGCGGCCGACCGCGGCCGGGAGTTCGCCTTCGTGGTGGGCGGCTCGTGGGTGCGCTGGGGTTACACCTTCGTCCCGGCGGACGGCGGGACGCAGGTGACCGAATCATGGGAGTTCCTGCCCGACGGCATCACCCGCTTCCACCACAGATACGGCGACGACGCCGCGGCCCAGATCGCCGACCGCATCGAAGCGGCGCATCGGGGCATTCCCGTCACCCTGGCCGCGATCAAGAAGGCGGCTGAAGCGGGTCGAACCCAAGACCCCGAGGACCCGGAGGACCCCGAGGACCGAGGACCCCGAGGACCCCGAGGACCCGAGGATCCCGAGGACCTTAATTCATGATTTTGCGTCATGGTTTGACCGAGACTAAGTCATTGGACGCATGGTTTTCAGGCGGCGAGACTGGATGGCGATGGACCCGAAGGCCCGGTCTCAGCCGGGCCCCCGTCCTAGAGGAGGCTTATGCCTGACCACGCGCCGTCGTCCGCCGGACGACGGATTGCCCTGATCGCGCACGACAACAAGAAGCAGGACATGCTCGAGTGGGCCGAATACAACCTGGATCTGCTGGCTGGTCACGAACTTTTCGCGACCGCGACCACCGGGCATCTCCTGCAGCAGCGGCTCGGGCTGCCGGTCACCTGCTTCCGGAGCGGCCCGTACGGCGGGGACCAGCAGATCGGTGCGCGCATCGCCGAGGGCGAGATCGACCTGCTGGTGTTTATGTGGGATCCGCTTGAGCCTCATCCGCATGACCCCGACGTCAAGGCCCTGCTCCGGGTCGCGGTCGTCTGCAATATCCCGGTGGCGTGCAACCGGGCCACCGCGGATTTCATGATCTCCTCGCCGCTGATGAGCCGCCGCCACCAGGACTGGGACCCCGCAGCTGGCCAGGCTCCTGGCAACCAGGCGGTCCTGACCCTGGCCAGGGCCGGCTGACCGGCCCGCCGGCACGGTGTGTCAGCCGCCCAGCAGCGACAGGGCGGCGCGGACCGACCGCCGGCCGGCGATGGATGAGAGGGATATTTCACTCCGGCAGAGCCTGACGAAGGCGCGCCAGCCCTTGGGCGTGGCCAGACCGGCATGAAAGGTTCCGGGATGCCGGGCAAACGCGGCCAGCAGCAGCCGGCCGGCCCGCATGTCCGGGATCAGCTCGCGGTGCAGCGACGACACGTATTCCTCCAGCGCAGCCTCGACCTCTTCCAGGCTCTCCTGGCAAGCTGCCTTCGCGGCAGCCGCACCGGCCAGCGCCCCCGAGCGGAGCGCGAAACTGATGCCTTCGCGGGTCCACGGCTCCAGCAGGCCCGCCGCGTCCCCGGCCACCAGGACACGCCGGTTCCTGAGCCTGGCGCGGTCGGTGCGGCATCTGGTGAGATGACCCGAATCACGCAGTACCTCGGCCGGGCCCAGTCGCAGCCGGGCAATAAAGTCGCGCAGGTAATCCCGCGTTTGGTCACCCTGTCCGCGCGCGGCGATGACCCCGACCGTGAGCCGGTCATCCTTGGGGAAGACCCAGCCGTAGGAGCCGGGAATCTGTCCCCAGTCGAGCAGCAGCCGGCCCTGCCATCGCTGCTGGACCGGTCCCGCGACCTTGATCTCGGCCTCCAGGCCGACATCTACCTGTGAGAATTCGACTCCGACGTGTCGTGCGCTGACGCCTGATGAGCCGTCGGCACCCACGACGATCCTGGCCGTCACGGTGGTGCCGTCGGCCAGCCGCACCTGCGCGCGATCCTCCTGCTGGGTTATCGCCCGAACCGGGGACCGCTGCCAGACCACCGCGCCCTGATCCACCGCCTGCTGCCGGAGAGCATCGTCGAATTCCTCCCGGAGCACCATGGTCAGGATGGGCTGATCGTGCCTGCGGGTGAACTCGTGCTTGCCGTCCAGGGTGAAGGTGGCGGCGTGAATCCGGTCTCGTTCTGGAAACGGACCATGACCTTCCGCGGCTCTCAGCGATGCTCCGATCAGGCCGCCGCCGCATGTCTTGTACCGCGGATGCCGTGCCCGCTCCAGGACGATGGTCCGGGCTCCCGCGGCGACGCAGGCGGTTGCGGCGGACAGCCCGGCGGGCCCGGCCCCGATGACGGCGACATCCCATCCGGGGCCAGGCTCCCTCGGGTGACCAGCCGCGCTCGCCTGCGCGCTCAGCATGGCGGTGTGGTGCGGAAGGTCTTGGCCCCGCCGCCGACCAGCGGGCCCTGGATGCCGCCGATCGTCATGCCGTCGGCCCACCGGTACACCAGAATCCAGACGTCGGGAGCCTGGGAGCTGATTGCGAGATTCGGCGCGACGATCGTCAGGTCACCCTGCCGGTCCGCGGTGCCGTCCGCGAGGTCGGACGCGGTGACGTACTGGCCTCCGCAGGTGCCCTCGAGCAGGCCGTAGCGCGCGCCCGGATCGGCGTGCAGGTCGTCGACGAAAAGCCAGGTCAGCGCGGCCGAGCCTGGCCTGGGACGGACGGCCGCCGCGACCACAGAGAGCGGGCCGCCGGCCTCGGGCAAGGCGAACATGGCGCTGCCGGCATCGACCGGCAGGACCGGCCCGGACCCCAAGCCCCCAGAGAGCCCCGAAACCGCCGCGGCCGCCGGGCGGCGGGCGGCGTTGCGCAGATCCGCGCGCATGCCGTCGATCGTGTGATCCTGGCGCGCCACCAGCAGCGCCAGGTAGGCGGCCGTGCCCGTTCCGGCGAGCAGGATCGCGATCATGATGATCGCGATCCAGCGGCCGCGGGTGCCGGGCCACCGGGCGCCGCGGTCCCGTCGCGGCCCGAACGACAAGGTGTCCAGTTGTTCGTCCGTGACCCGTCACCGCCGATCGCGCTATCCACCGAAAGCCTGATCAGACTGTATCCGGGCGCGAACGGTAGCCTGAGAGCGGGAGATATGTCCATGACAGAGCGCAAACCACCAGAGATCGGCTTCGCCTCGTGGATTGACCAGCAGATCAACGAGGCGGCGGAGCGGGGTGCCTTCGACAACCTGCCCGGCGCGGGCAAGCCGCTTCCCCGGGGTGAAACGGGCGGTGACGCGTGGCTGCGGAACTACCTGGCCCGGGAGGGCGTGGCCGCGGAGGAACTCCTGCCCACCCCGCTGAAGCTGCGCAAAGAGCGCGAACGGCTGGCCGAGACGGTGTCGGGGCTGCGCACCGAGCAGGAGGTGCGCGACGTCGTCCGGGACCTCAACCGGCGGATCATGGAATGGCGCCGGATCCCGACGGGGCCGTCCATCTTCCTGGCGCTCGTGCGGGAAGAGTCGATGGTCAGCCGGTGGCAGCAGGGGCAAACTCCCGCGCCAGCGACACCGGCGACACCGGCGACGCCGCCCGCCCGCCCCCGCACCGGCCAGCGAGAACCTTCGCACCCGCGCTGGTGGCATCGCCTCGGCCGCAGGCGGCCTCCAGTGGGTCCCTGAGGCGCCCCTCGCGCCCCTAAGCCGTCGGCTACCAGGGCATGCTGCTGCTGGTGAAGTGGGTCAGCGTGTCGATGTCCTCGGCCTTGTAGACGTGCCGGGGCGGGGTGGCAAAGCTGGCGTACGGCTTGAACCGGATTACCACCCGGCCCTCTTCCCGGCACATGCGCTGAATCTCGGGGAGCTTGGAGGCCGGCATCTCCTGGCCGGCCATCAAGTCGATGACCCGGCGCATGACGTCGACGGCCTGGTCGAAGTCCTCTTCCACGGTGGCATCGCCGTAGACCTGCAGGTAGGTGACGGGCCACTGTTCGTCAAGCACGCACAGGCTGACCTTCGGGTTCCGTTGTACCGCGAGGGCCTTGGCCCGGTCCGCCATCGTGCTGATCAGCAGGTCGTCGCCGTCGAGAACGTAGTAGACGACGGTCATCGCGGGCCCGTCGTTCTTCCGGTTGTACCCGAAAATGCAGGTCCGGTGCTTGCGTACGAACTCCCGGCGCTCGACTCTGTCCATACTCGACCTCCTTCTGTAACAGACGCAACTCAGGCTTGCGTGGGAGCAGGGAATCGCCTGGAGTTTATCCCGGCGAGCGTGGGTGGCCAGGCGTCGAGGGGTACGGCTAGGCTGACCGGGAACGAAAATGGACGACTCATACGATCTGCAGCGCTTCGTGGCGGCTCAGGACGACGGCCGCAGCTATGACCAAGCCACCGCGGAGCTGCGCCGTGGCCGTAAGACCAGCCACTGGATGTGGTTCGTGTTTCCGCAGATCACCGGACTGGGACAGAGCCCGGTGTCCCGGCTGTACGCGATCTCCGGCTTGGCCGAGGCCAAGGCCTATCTGGCCCATCCGGTGCTCGGACCGCGGCTGGTCGAATCCGCCGCCATCGTGGGCGGCCTGTCCGGCCGAACTGCGGAACAGATCTTCGGCGGCATCGACGCGCTGAAGCTTCGTTCGTCCATGACCCTGTTCCTGCGGGCCGCCCCGGACGAGCCAGTATTCCGCCAGGTGCTCGATCAGTACTTCGGCGGACGGCCGGATCCCGCCACCGAGCAGCGCATCTGAGCGGGCACGCCCGGCACGGATTCTCGCCCAAGTCCGTCACCTCAACGCGCCGTTCTCTAGCGCGTCTCTAGCGCGTCTCTAGCGCGTCGGCTTGAGTTCGGCCGACGTCTTGCCTGCCTGGTTCAGGGCGGCGGTCATCATGTCCGCGGCCTGGCCCGCAGCCGCCAAGGCCTCGACCACCTCGACGACCCAGAAGTCGGGATCCTGGCCAGGGCCTGGCGCGATCTGGCCTTCCTCACGCTGCACCACCAGGATCCGTGCGAGCTGCTCGCACAGGTACGGCAGGTCCTGCCCGATCCGTTCCAGGCTCGCGATGACGTCGCGGACATCTCCCAGACTCCCGGAGCCGGTGCCGTCAGACGTCAGGTCGCGCAGCGCCCGGGTAGCCTCAGCCGCCTGGCCCGCGATGTCGCGCATCATCATCGTGCTGGCCAGCTCGCTGACGAGCTCACCGCCGGCTCCCGGTCGGCCGCGGGCGAGCCCGGCAGACTCGGCGTCGGCCGCGGAGCCGTAAGGACGAACCCGTTTGGGCATCTCTCTCCAGGGGCTACTCGGGTATGGATCGCTGCCGCAACTGCCCTCACCACTTCCGGAAGGGCCCGCCTGTACGATACGTGATACGTCGGCAGCCACGGCACCCGCCGCCGGTGACCTTCTGGAGAGATGCTGACTATGCCGCCGGACCCGACACCGCACCCAGCATCGGACCAGCCGGCCAGCGCCAGGCCCACAGACCCGGACGACACGCCGGTACTGCCGGTGCGGGGCCCCGCGGACACCGACGTCAGCTGGGGCGAGCAGCCTGAGCCGGACGACGACGAGCGCCTGTACCGTGACCGGCCGCCGCACTGGGATTCTTGATACGCACGCAGCGGCCTTGCTGACGTTAGGGACCGTACTGTCCGATGATCAGGGAGGCGGGGTTGTGCTGTGGCGTGAGCATTGCGATACTCGGCCGGCTGGCACCGGGACGCCATGCCGCCAGCTGCATCTTGGTCGTGAAGCTGAGCTCGGCGACCAGGCTGTCGCTGCTGGCGGGCCAGCCGAAGCCGACCAGGGCATCGCTGCTGACCCAGGTGTCTGGCACGGCCGTCAGGCGGCCGCTGGCCACGGACACCAGCTCCAGCTGCACGGCCAGCTCGCCGTCGTCTGAATCGTCGCTGAAGCTCACCTGGATGACCAGAAAGCTGCCGTCGGGGCTGAAGGCGGCATTGGCCACCGAACTCGCCGCGGGCAGCTCGATTGATACCTTCCGGCCGGTGGCCAGATCAAGCACCTGCACGCGACAGCGTGCGATACACGGCGGGGCCCAGGCGATCTCGGTTGCGCTCGCCGCGATCACCCCGGCAAAGGCGCGGCTGGGCTGAGGGGCCGGATCCCACAACGTGTCGGGCATCGTTCCCGAATCCTGGGCCACTGGGGCCAGCAGCAGACCGCGGTCCGTTCCCTGCTCGATCAGGTACCCGGCCGGCAGCCTGAGCTGCCGACCGAGCGGCCGGCCAGTGATGCTGATTTCCTGCGCCGTACCCGCGGCGGCACGCGGCTCGGCAGCAGGGGGGTAGCTGGTCAGCCACAGCGTGCCACCGGCGCCTGGCGCAACCGCGTCCGCCAGCCCCACCTGGGTTACCGCCTGCGCATGATCGGCCAGGAAGTAGACGGCACGTCGCGGTCCAGCGCAACTGCCGCAGTCGGCCGGGCCGGCCTGCACCGCCCAACCGCCCGTCACGCGGACGAACTGGTAGCCAGAGGGTTGGCGCGGCAGACCGCCGATCGGCGCCACTCGGCCCGTAGCCGGCCAGAACCAGACCGGTCGCTGTCCGGCCATCGGCAGCCGAAGACCGCCCGGCCAGGATGAGGTCGGACCCGTGATCCCGTCGGGTCCCGCCGCCACCCCCGCGTCACCAGAAACCGCCACCGGCAGGGGAGTCGCGGTAACCGCCGTCCCCGCCGTCCCGTGTCGTGACCGCGGCAGGTAATGCACAACGGTCACAGCCACCAGCACGAGCGCGGCGGCTACCGCCACGCGGCGCGGCCACGGGCCGGACTCACGGCCCCCGCCCTGGCTCAGGATGTCAGGCACAGCCCTCACCGCCAAGAGCGTTTCTGATCTGTGCCTCTGACCATACCTGGACTGCTCCGGGCACCATACTGGGCCCGGCCGGATCACCCGGGTCGGATAGGGCGCGAGAGCCGGTCTTGCGGCCGGCGACGGGCCGTGGTTCATTCGAAACCGGACGTGTCACCTGCCCCGCGGCGCACGATCTCGGGTTCGGGCTGGGAGAAGTCGATCACCGTGGTCGGTTCGGTGCCGCAGTCGCCCGAGTCGATCACCGCGTCCACAACGTGCTCAAGCTGCTCGGCAATCTCCCATCCCTGGGTCATGGGCTCGTCCTGGCCGGGCAGCAGCAAGGTGCTGGAGACGAGCGGCTCGCCGAGTTCGGTGAGCAGCGCCTGGGTCACCACGTGGCGCGGGATCCGCACCCCGACCGTCTTCTTCCTCGGGTGCTGCAAGATACGCGGCACCTCCTTGGTCGCGGGCAGGATGAAGGTGTAACTGCCCGGGGTCGCCGCCTTGATAGCCCGGAACACCGGGTTGGCCACGTACACGAACTGGCCGAGCTGGGCGAAGTCCTGGCACACCAGCGTGAGGTCGTGCCGGTCGTCGAGGTGGCGGATCGACCTTATCCTGGCGATGCCGTCCCTGCTGCCGAGCTGGCACCCGAGCGCGTAGCAGGAGTCCGTCGGGTAGGCGATCACGCCGCCTGCGCGCACGATATCGGCGATCTGGACGATCGCGCGGCGCTGCGGGTTGGCCGCATGGATGTCGAAGTACCTGGCCATGGGACGAGCTTAGGATAGGTAGGCATTATGCGATTCCAACTGCTCGACGCGGGCCCGTTCCTCTCGTCCGGGATGACGGTGCTGCTCGGAGCCATCGCGGCCGCCACCAGGCGGGTCCGGATCCAGACCGGAGTCTGCGTGCTGTCCATCCCGCTCTTCCTGCCCGTCCGGCCGGCCAGCGACGGGCAGGAATGCCCTATTTGAGACGTACGGTGTAGGCGTGGCCAGGCACTCCGCCCACGGGAAAACGCACGAGCAGGTCCGCGAGCATGCCCCGCAGCGGCTCCGGGCCCGGCCTGGAGTCGTGGCGGCTGTCGCCCTGATCGCGGCGGCCGGAATCGTACTGGCGGCCGGGATCATACTGTTCGTGCCCGGCTCGCGGCCGCACGCCAGGCTGTCATCTTCACCCGCCGCCGCGCTGGCCGCGCTGCTGCGGCAGGGAACCCCGGACACCGCGCCCGGCTACTGGGAGAAGCCCAACGCCAACCTGAAGGCGACCGCCGCCGGCGTGGATGACGCCCGGTTCCGCGCGCTCGGCGTGCTGCTCGTCAAGGACGGCTTCGCCGACGCCATCCTCAACCTCGGCCGGGAGATGACCGGCGGCTGGTACAACTGGGACGAGCGGAGCTGCCCGCGCGCCGAGCCGAGCTGCTTCGTGCTCGCCTGGCGGCACATCGTGGACACCATGCGGTCGGTGCCCGGGCAGCACTTCCGCTTCCTGTGGACCGTCTACCCCGGCACCGCCGCGGCCATCTACGCGTGGCCCGGTGCCGCCTACGTGGACCTGGTGGGCACGGATATCTACGACTGGTACGGCGGCCCTGATTACACGTACCCGCACACCAAGTCCGGCCAGCTGGACCACAACGCGAAGTGGCAGCAGATCCTCACCCAGTACGGCGGCCTCGACTGGCTCGCCCGGCTGTCCCAGCTCACCGGCAAGCCGGTCGCCATCCCCGAGTGGGGCCTGGATTTCCACAGCTTCGGCGGCCAGGACGACCCGGCGTTCATCACCCGCATGCTCGCGTGGCTGCACGCCCACCACGCGATCGGCGTCTACTGGGCGCGCTCGCACGTGGTCTCCGATCCGGCTGTCCCTCCCGGCCCGCTGCTGGCGGGCCTGGGCGCGGACGCGGAGACCCCAGCCGGGGTGAACGACCTAGGGCTGCTGGTTGGCGGCCACCTGCAGTATGCCGAGACAGACCTGCCTGAGCACCAGCCAGTCTCCGACTCGTCTGCGCAGCCGACGCTGGCCCCCTGGCAGCACTCCGGCTACCAGCTCATCCTCGACGTCCCGATGGTGCCGCTGACCGTGCCCGCCTATAACGGCCCGCCCGAGCCAGGGAACAAACCCTTCCTGCTGGCCGACTACCCGGATGCGGTGGCGGCGTTCCGCCGGGGAGTTACCGGCGCCCCCGGCTCCTGAACCTAATGCGGAAGGCTGGAAAGCGTTGTTATCGCCGACGTCCCAGCCGTCGGCGAGCCGTCGGCTGATGTGCAGGACGGCAGGTAAGAGTCCGCGCCGGGCAGCCGGGCCGAGATGGTCACACTTCCAGAATCGCCTGGCGGGCTCACTCGGAGGAGCACGTACGGCGCGGGGCAATGTGTGCTGCCTCCGGCTGGGTGATCGTCGGCCGCGACCACCGCGTAGGCGGAATCTCCTGGCTGGAGCATTACTACGGGTGGAGGGGCGGTGTAGTGCCAGGCGCCGAACATGGTCGATTGCAGGTTCCGCAAGCGAGTGGCCTTTCCCGTGGCCGTCAGCCCGGTCACAGCAGGCCAGTCGCTCATGCGGCACAGGGTGCCGCTGTCGTTGGTGAATCTGAGGTAGCCGCCGGCCTGGCCGGCCAGAGCGCCGGTGTCGATGATGCTGATCTTCAGCTGAGAGGTGACACAGGCATCGATGCTGGCCGGTGACGGCGAACCCGGCGATGTGGCCGCAGGAGCGGACGATGCCGCGGACGATGCCGCACTCGGCGAGCTCTGGCTGCCGCACGCGGTCATAACCAGTCCGCATGCCGCTGCGGCCAGAGCGCTCATCGTGGCCATGCGGCCGCGAGCCGCCGCTCGGGTGAGCCCACGGTAGGCCGCCGATCGTGCCCTCGGATCACTGACTACCTGAAACCTCATTGTGTCTCCCTCAGTTGTCCCGGGGGCTTGCCGGCCCGCGATGACGGCGCACCGCCCGGGTTCCGCGCGACATTCCCAGTCAGGACATCAGCCACGGCGATGGCCCGGGTCGGCCAGTTCGTTCCCGGTGTCCGGGTGTCCCGCAGTGACGTGTGTACGGCCAGCCGGGCGCCGGGCGCCGGCTGATGGACCTGGAACACGACTGCCTCGGAACCAGTTACCGCCGTAAACCAGAATTCGTCCGTGCATCCGGTCCGGCGATACTGGGCCACGGGCTCGAAAGGTCCGGCTGAGGCAGCCATCGCCGCGAACATCTGATGGCTGGTCAGTGCGCGCAGCGTGGTGCGGGTCCGGTGCCACAGCGGCCTGCGGCAGACGGGAGTGCGTACCGGCATGCGCATGCTCAGCAGCACCAGGACGGTTCCGCTGGCGACAACCCCGCCGCCGAACCAGGGCCCCCGAGGCGCGTTCGCACCGGCCAGCATATACGCGATGCCTGCGCCGAGTAGCGCTCCGCCGCGGGCCATCGCCCGCCAGGTCACCGCTTCGGCCGCTTCGGGTGCGGTGCGCCATCTGACACAGCCGCAGCCACCAGGAATCTGCTTGACGAGCACGTATCCGAGCAGAACGCAGAACACGGCGCCGAGGCCGGCCAGGCCGGCCCCGCCGAACACCGGGTAGGCTCCGCTGCACACGAGTAGGCCCGTCACGCACTCCACGCCCCCGGCGGCCAGCCAGAACAGTCTCCACCTTCGCCGCGGCATCCGCAGCGCCCGCCTGATGGCGGTCATATCCTCACGGGTCCGTATGCTTCGGTACAGCTTGCTCGCCCCGGCTACGACGAGAAACGCGCCGCAGCTGACGGCACATCCCGAAATGACCGACTCAGCGGCCTGATTAATATCGATCACCCAGCTGCCCTGCTAAGGCCTCGATTGGACGTGGAAGCAATAGTTTGCTGTCGCAGATCCCGGGCCGCTCACATTGAGGTCGACATTAGACGAGTAGCTGCACGCGTCCTGCTCCCCGTATTGCCAGAGCTTGGTGGGCACCGTCACGCATTCCTGCGGGTCCCATCTAGACGGCCCAGGCGGGCTTCCGCACGGCTCGGGCTCGCTCGACCAGATGGCGCTGGGCGCAGTGACGCCGTGCGCCTTGGCGATGGTCGAGCAATTTGGATAGGGCGCATAAGGGTTGCAGTAAAGGCACGGGTACAGTGGGTAGATGCCCAGGCCCGCAAAATCATAATTCGCTATGTAATTCGCCCACGCATTCCAGTAATTTGAGCTGAGCGACGTCGAATACTCCTGGTCGAGCCAGCAGTAGAGCCGGCCGCCCGACGGCAGCTGGAGCGGGCGGACCGCGTGGTAGGCGGCGAGCATCGCTGCCGCGAAGGCCTGCGCGTCAGCCTGGCCCTCGGCCGCGGATCCGCTCAGCCGGGACTGCCTGGGCGCGGAAATGCAGCCCACGTAGTGGCCTCCGCTGTCCCAGGCGCCCTGGCTTTCCGCCACGGGGTCGTCATTGAACAAGTCAGCAGCCGGCGACGGAGTGAAATAGCGAATCCAGAAGCTCGGCTCCACGCCGAATTCATGATGCGCTGATGCATAGGTATTTTGTATCAGGCCTGCGGTATCGTATCCCGTCATAACTGTCGTTCCTCCACCAGGGGTCGGGTTCCTGCATACTGCACTTAAAAGACAGCTGCGCTAAAAGACGGCCGCCACGTCAACGTTCGTGTCCGCCGTTCCAAGTGGGCTGAGGCCAGACGAGAAAAACGCGAGCCGCGGGTTTTCAGGCCGTACCGCGAGCAAGGCGCCGCTGGGCAGCTGGTAAAGCCCGGCATACTGGCGGCCCTCACTATGGGAGCCGACCATCTTGCAGGATCCCACATCGTAGGCGCAAATGCCGCCGGTGGCCGCCGGGCCCAGGACATAGCAGGTATCGCCTGCTGGTGACAGCACCGCCTTGCTCCACGGAGCGCCGAGCGGCGACGCGGGCAGCGGAAACTGAATGTGGGTCGTGATCCGGAACTCCTTCGCCGGATCGGCTATCACGGCCACCCCGGCCCCGGGCTTGGTCATGAACACGGTGCCGTCCGAGCGTGCCTGCATGGTGACGGCGCTCGGCTTCGCGCGCGCCTGGCCGAACGCCGGGATCCCCAGCTCGGTCACCTCTCCGGTCCGGGCCGAGCATACCTGCACGTCGCGGCCCCTGACCAGGCGCGCCACGTCGCCGGTCGGCAGCGTTATGAGAGGCTCTCCGCTCGGCCACGGCGGGGGAGCCGGCACCGACAATCTGGCCGTCCCCGAGCCGAGCGGAAACACGGTCAGCCGGGACAGCGATGCCTGCGCCCGGATCTCGGCCGGATCACCTGCCTGCGGCTCCCTAGTTGTCCACATCAGCAGATCCGAGCCATTAGCCGCTGCGGAGGTCAACGCCAGGGACGGCTCACCGGAAAGGTGGAACGGCCCCGTGATAGCCCCGCTGCGCTGATCGAAATAAGCCAGCGCATGATGCGACACCCACGTCGTCGCCCACTGGGTCGCCCGCCTGCCCGTGCTCGGGTCCGCCTTGCGCGCCAGGCGTCTGGCCGTGGGCACCGTGATGGCCAGGACCAAGGAAACAATCGCGGAGCCAGGAGCGAAAACCGGCGTCACGAGAACGTTCGCATCGTGCGGGACGTCAGGCACCGTCACCGACCCCTGCCGGGCGACGGCAGCCGAGGTCGCGTCGAGGAGGGTCAGTGTTATCTTGGCCCCGTCGGGCACCATGTCCACGGTGGTCAGGGCCGTCACCGCCTGGTCAGGTGACAAGACCGGCGCCGCCGCAAGGTTAATAGCGACCGGGACCGTCACCGGCGGCGATGCCGCCCGTGATACCGGGAACCTGGTAGCAACCAAAGACCCACTGGAGGCCGACCTCGGCGTGCCGTAAAGAAATACATACCGCGAAGCGCCCTGGCCGGATTTGCCGGGCCGGGCGCCCGAAAGGCCGCCTAGGCCAAGATCCGGCAACGCCACGAGCGCGCTCGCGCCAATGCCGCCCGCCAGTACCTCGCGACGGTTAAGCCCGAAGCCGTCGCTGCCCGGCCCCCAGGAACCCAAAGACCTGACTGCTTTTTCCCGCCTTCGAGAACGCACGAACCCTGCCCCTATCATCTTAGCGAACTTCGGGTGTACTAATTGGCACGATGACCGGATTTCCTATCGTTCAGCGATCCTGCGATGGCTTGAACCGCGTATTAACCTGTTTTACCCTGGAGTCACCTTCTCGGCCGGGCGACACGCCGGAGAGGCTTGTGACCGAATAGCCGGGCTCGTTCGTGAATAGCTCACCGCCCGCCAGGATTGGCGACTGGCCCTTGGTGATCCGGGGAAGGGATTGAGCATGACCGTCATCGAGCCGACCACCTTGCGCGCGCTCGTCGGGCGCTCCGACGACCACCCCGCGCTGGTGGTGCCCGAGTCGGGAACATCACTGTCCTACGCCGCGCTGCAACGGTCGCTCGACCGCGCGGCGGGCCGGCTAGCCGCACTCGGCGTAGCCCAGGGCGACCGGGTGGCCCTCGTCGCCGCCAGCGGTCCGGCCCTGATCACGGCTTTCCTCGCCGTCGGCGCTCTCGGCGCCGCGGCCGCCCCCCTGAATCCAGCGCTCGGAGCCGCCGAGCTGACAGCCGAACTCGATGACCTGCGAGTATCCCGCCTCCTCCACGACGGAGCGGTCAAGGCCGTCACGGCCGCGGCGTCAGCCGGCGTCCCGGCGAGTGTGCTCGGCTTCGCCGGCACGCTCCTGCAGATCGACGGCCAAGCTGGCGATCCGCTCGACGCCGCCGGCGACCCCGACGCGCTCGGTCTCTTGCTGCACACCAGCGGCACCACGAGCAAACCGAAGACGGTCCCGATCCGGCAGCGCAACCTGGTCGCCTCGACCTCTGCGGTCGCGGCGACCTACGGACTCAACGCGGACGATGTGACCATGTGCGTGATGCCGCTGTTCCACGTGCACGGGCTCGTTGCCACGGTACTGGCCACGCTGTCCACCGGCGGCACCGTGGTTATGCCGGGGTTCCGGCCGTCCACGTTCTGGGACGACGCAGCCCGGCACGGCGCAACCTGGTACACCGCGGTCCCGACCATCCACTCCCGCCTGCTCACCCGGGCCCTCGAGCGCCCGGCACCCGATGTGCACCGGTTCCGCTTCGTCCGCTCCTGCTCGGCGCCGCTGCACGCGGTGCTGTGGCAGCGCTACGAGGACGCCATCAAAGTGCCGCTGGTGGAGGCCTACGGCATGACCGAGGCGGCTCACCAGATGGCATCGAACCCGCTGCCGCCGGGAGAGCGCCGGCCAGGTACGGTCGGGCGGGCCACCGGAGTCGAGCTAGCCGCCCTAGACGAGAACTGGCGCCCGGTCCCGCCGGGAGCGCAAGGTGAGGTATCGGTGCGCGGCCCGTCAGTCGTCGATCACTACCTGGACAACCCGGACGCGACCGCAGCCTCATTCCGCGACGGCTGGTTCCGCACCGGCGATATCGGCACGCTCAGCGCGGACGGCTACCTGACCTTGGTCGGCCGGGTCAAGGAGCTCATCAACCGGGCCGGGGAGAAAATATCCCCTTATGAGATCGAAGACGTGCTGCTGTCCCATCCCGCGGTCGCCGAAGCGGCCGCGTACCCGGTGCCTGACGACGAGTACGGCGAGCAGGTGGGCGTGGTCGTGGTGCTCAGGGGTGAGGCCACGCCGGCTGAGCTCGCGGCGCACTGCCAGCAGCGGCTGGCCGCGTTCAAGCGGCCCGCCCGGCTGACGATCCTGCCCGAGATCCCGACGGGGCCGACCGGCAAGGTGCAGCGCCGCAACCTCGATGCGCTGGTGGACGGATGAAGATCGCGGTCGTCGGCGCCGGCGCCATCGGCGCGTACGTCGGGGCCGCGCTCCACCGAGGCGGCGCTGACGTGCATCTCATTGCGCGCGGCGAGCACCTGGAGGTCATGCGGCGTAAAGGCGTCACGGTTCTGAGTCCTCGCGGGGATTTCCACGCCCACCCGAACGCCACCGACGACCCCGCCGCGATCGGCCCGGTCGACATCGTGTTCCTCGGGCTCAAGGCGTACAGCTACGCCGATGCCGGCCCGCTTATCGCTCCGCTGCTCGCGCGCCACACTGGCGTGGTGGCCGCGCAGAACGGGATCCCGTGGTGGTACTTCTACGGGCTCGCCGGTCCCTATGAGGGAAGGCGCGTGGAGGCGGCAGACCCCGGCGGCGCGGTCTCGGCGGTGATCCCCCCGGCGCACGCGATCGGCTGCGTCGTGTACTGCTCGACCGAGATCTCCTCGCCCGGGGTGATCCGGCACATTGAGGGCACGAGGTACTCGATCGGCGAGCCCGACGGCGCCGTCTCGCAGCGCTGCGTCGCGTTCAGCGCCGCGATGGTCGCTGGGGGCCTCAAGTGCCCGGTCGAGACCGACCTTCGCAGCGACATCTGGCTCAAGCTCATGGGCAACGTGGCGTTCAACCCGATCAGTGTCCTCACCGGAGCGACCATGGGCCAGATCGCTGCCCATCCCGGCACGCGCCATTTGGTCCTGGCCATAATGCGCGAGACCGCCGAGATCGCCACCCGCCTCGGGAGCCCGCCGAAGATCTCCGTCGAGCGCCGGTTCGAGGGTGCTGCCAAGGTCGGCGATCACAAGACCTCCATGCTGATGGACTACGAGGCGGGCAAACCCCTCGAGACAGACGTGCTCCTGGCGGCACCTGTGGAATTGGCGCGGCTCGTCGGCGCGCCGGCGCCAAATCTCAAGGCGACGCACGCGCTGATCGACCTCCTCTCCCGCCCGAACCCATGACAACCATTGACCAGAACGGGCGCTGGTACCAGCACCTTCGTAAGCCTCCTCCGGATCCCCGGCGGCACCCGGCGTGAAGGGATCACCATGCCATCCGACAGACAGCCCGCCGCTGGCCGGCTTGCCCAGCCAATGCGCGCCGGCGCACCGGGGCACGATGCAGATGCCATCGTCGTCGGCGGCGGCCCGGCCGGTGCGGCTGCTGCCGCGCGGCTGGCCGCGCGAGGGTTTCGGACCGTGCTCATCGACCGGGCCAGCTTCCCGCGCGACAAGGTATGCGGCGACTTCGTCGGACCGACGGCGCTAGCCGAACTGGCCGACCTCGGCGTGGCCCAGACACAGGCGTTCCGCGCGACCAGCAAGATGGCTGATCTGGCTTTGCACGTCGATGGAGACCAGCTCACCGTGATGGGTATCCCGCAGGTCGACGGGCTTCCTAGCTACGGCCGGGTCATTCCCCGGCTGCAGCTGGACGCCTGGATCCTCGACGCGGCCCGGTACGCCGGAGCAACCGTCCTGGACGGACGCAAGGTGACCGCGGTGCAGCAGGCGCCCGATGCGATCACCGTCCGGGGCCAGAGCGCGGCAGGACCCTGGCAGCTGCGCACCCGGCTGCTGCTGGGAGCCGACGGCAGCAACTCGCTGGTCGCCCGGACGCTGCGCGGAGGCGTACCGGCCCACCACGACCGGATCGTGGCCGTGCGAGCTTACTTCGATGGTGTCGACGGCCCGGCCGGCCAGGGCGACGTCTGCTTTCGCAGCGACAGCTTCCCCGGCTATTACTGGCTGTTCCCGGCTGACGGCGGGTCGGCCAACCTGGGCGTCGGCATGCTCGTGTCCACCTACCCGCAGTCCGGCCGTAATCTGCGCGAGATGCTGCTGCGGCTGATCGCCGAGGACGCTTCGTTGCGGTACCGGCTCCGGGGTGCTCGGATGCACGGAAAGGTCCTCGGGCACCCGCTGACGACCTACAATCCGCGGCTGCCGCTGGTCGGCGACCGCGTGATCCTGCTCGGCGACGCGGCCGGGCTGATCAACCCGCTGAACGGCGAGGGAATCCAGTACGCGCTGCACAGTGCCCGGTGGGCCGCTGACATCGCGGCTGATCGCCTTGCGTCAGACCGGTTGGACGCGGCCTCCCTGCGGGGCTACCAGCAGCGCGTGCATCAAAGCCTGCGTGCTGACATGGCGTTTTCGCGGCTCGTCGTCCAGCTCTTCCGTAACCGCAACCTGAACCATGTCTGGCTGCGCGCTCTGCGGACCATAGCATCACGGGCGAAGACCGATCCGGACTATGCCTACCGTGTTGGTTGTGTCCTTACCGGCCTGACCCCGGCCGTCAGCACAGTAGGCGCCGGCACGGCCGCCAAGATCTTCGGGCAAGCCCTCGTCCCCGCGCCGGCCGGCGCATCATGGGGCCGCCTCGGCCGCCGGGGGCGGTCTGTGCGCCTCGCCTCAGGCGGGATCAGTAACACGGGGAGATATTCCATCACTCCTGACGAGTTCACCGATTGGGCTGCCGGTACCGGCCGGGCGCTGGCCGAATTCACTACTCAGCTGACCCGCGCTAAGATCGCCAGAAGCCCGCGCCGAAAGGACCGCGTCATGGACGTCGGAGCTGGCCTCCCACCGGAGGACGGCAAGATTAGCTGAGAATCGGTTCTTACGCCCTTTCACGCCCGGCTGAGGGGATGTTGTTAAACAGCGTAACAAGTTGGCAACTTGCGCTCCACCTGTTGATCTTTGTGGGGCCGATGCGGCAGGTTTGAGGCGGGATTTCCGGTTTTACCGGGCATCCAGAGTTGTTCCGGTTATAGAAAAATATCGGGAAGAGTCAGGGGATCACTTATGCGGAGAATCACCGCAGTGATGGCGGCGGCTGTGATGATAGCCGGGCTCGGGTTTACCGCCCCAGCCGTGGCGTCCGCAGCGACGGCCCAGGTGCGCACCGTCGCCTCGCCTGGCCAGGGTGACGGGACGAACTCAATTACCTGGGGCACCTGCGCCGAAAAGGCCCTGGCCCGGGCGGGCGCCAAGTGCGGGTACCTGTCGGTGCCGCTGAACTACAGCGACCCGCGGGGCGCGATGATCAAGATCGCAGTGTCGAGGATCCGGCACACCTCAACAGCCAAGGACTACCGGGGCATCATCCTCACCAACCCCGGCGGACCAGGCGGCTCGGGCCTTGACCTCAACATGTACCTGATCGCGCAGCTTAAGGCGGACCATCTGAGCGCCGCGGCGGCCGACTACGACTGGATCGGCTTCGACCCGCGCGGCGTCGGCAGCAGCCTTCCGGCGCTCTCCTGTGAGCCGGACTACTTCTCCGGGGACAGGGAAAGCTATGACCCGACGTCCCAGTCGATCCTGAGCTACTGGCTGGACCGCACCGAAGCATACGACCAGGCGTGCAGGACCAAGAGCGCCGCGCAAAGCGCCCTGCTCGACAACATGACCACGATCGACTCCGCCAGGGACATGAACAGCATCAGGGCGGCGCTGGCCGGCCCGCGGGGAAAGATGAGCTATTACGGCTTCTCCTACGGCACCTACCTCGGCCAGGTCTACGCGACGCTCTACCCGCACACGCTGAACCAGCTGATCCTGGACAGCAACGTGGACCCGCGGGCGGTCTGGTACAAGGCCAACCTGGACCAGGACATCGCGTTCAACCGGAACATCAACATCTGGTTCGGCTGGCTGGCGAAGTACAACAGCTACTATCACCTCGGCGCCACCGAGGCGGCGGTGAGCAAGCGCTGGTACGCAGAGCGAGTCACCCTCGCCAAGCACCCGATCGACGGCGTGGTGGGCCCGGACGAGTGGACCGACGTATTCCTCGAGGCCGGCTACTACCAGCAGACCTGGCTGCAGCTCGGTAGTGTCTTCGCCAACTGGGAGAACACCCACAGCGCGGCCGCGGGCAAGGCGCTGGTGACTATCTACCAGCAGACCGACACGCCGGGCAACGACAACGAGTTCGCGGTGTACGACGCGGTTGAGTGCACCGACGTACAGTGGCCGACGAGCTGGGCGGTCTGGGACCGGGATAACACTGCGATCAACAAGAGCGCGCCGTTCGAGACCTGGGCCAACGCATGGTTCAACGGGCCCTGCCTGTACTGGCCGGCCCCGGCCCAGCGTCCGGTGCAGATCGGCTCGGACGGCAGCGGCAACGCGATCCGCAGCGCCCTGCTGATCGACGAGACGCTGGACGCGGCGACGCCGTTCCCGGGCAGCCTTGAGGTCCGCAAGCTGTTCCCGCACTCGGTGCTGCTGGCCGAGCCGGGCGGCACCACACACGCCGACTCACTGAGCGGCAACCTCTGCGTTGACGGCGCGATCGCCAGCTACCTGGAGACCGGCAAGCTGCCGCCGCGCAAGCCCCACGCCGAGTGGGATATCACCTGCCACCCGCTGCCGGTCCCGAACCCGACCGCTTAGACGGCGGACCCAGCCGCACCTCGAAGCCCCAGGTCGATCTGTTCTGCCCCGTGCTTGGGGATGCTCGATGCGCTCCTCGAGCCGCTCGCTTCATGGCTGGATCGCGGATCCGGCTTCGCTGAGGGCCTGGGTGGCCTGGGTGAGGGTGTAGGCGAGGGCCTGATCCCAGTGCATGTCCGCGCCGCGGGCGCCAAGTTCCCGGGCGCGCTCGTCGCCCAGAGCTTCGGTCACGGCCGAGCTGACCAGCTGGGCGAACATCGGCGACTCGGGTATGCAGGTTGCGGCGGTGCCCTGGATTGTCGCGGCAGCATCAGGCCGGGTGGCGGCGAGTGCGCCCGCGATCATGTAGAGGGCGAAGCCGACCCGGATGCGGTCACCGCCCCACTGGAGGCTGGTGATGGCATGGCTGCCGAGCTCGAGCGTGCCGGCCCTGTCGTTGAGGAGAAACGCGATCGCGGTGGCCCAAACGAGGTCGCGGCCGCTGTGATAGCCGAGCGCGGTTCCGAGCTCGCGGCTCTCGTTCAGGCAGGCGCGGGCCTGGCTGGGGTCGGTGCCGGCGACGGTCGCGCCGACGGCGAGCAGGCTGCTCGTGATGAGGGCCGGGGCGCCGGCCTGGCGGGCGAGCATGACTGCCTCGTTCGCCAGCGGGGTTGCCGTGGGTGCGTCACCGACGAGCAGGTGATCGGCCACCGCCATGGTGAGGTGGACGGAGGCGTCGCCGAGGTCGCCGCCCGCCCGCGCGAGCCGGGCCGCCTGTTCGGCCAGGCGGGCGGCGTCGGCGAACGCGCCGGCCGTGATCGCGATGCTAGAGCGGGCGGCGCAGATGGTTTCCTCGACCCGCCAGTCCG
The DNA here is from genome assembly GCA_963758795.1 of uncultured Actinomycetes bacterium. Taxonomy (GTDB): domain Bacteria; phylum Actinomycetota; class Actinomycetes; order Streptosporangiales; family Streptosporangiaceae; genus Palsa-504. The sequence continues at coordinate 80,276 of CAVWXG010000007.1, read as the reverse complement.
GGCTGGCTTGGCGCGCGTTGGCTTCGGCCGCCAGGCGGCACAGCTCCTGGGCCCCGGTCACGTCTGCGCGGTTGGACGCGAATACCGCGCTTACCGCCAGGGCGAGCGGATAGCCCGGGTGATCGGCCGCGGCAGGCAGCTCGAGGGCCGTTTCCTCGGCCAGCAGCAGCGGGTAAGTGCTCCAGACCTCAACCGGCGCGAAGCCAGCCAGGATCTGGAACGCGGTGCCGACGTTGCCGGTCCCGATCGCCCACGACCAGGCCGCAAGCAGGTTGTCCTGTTCGGCACTGAGCCGGGCCGTCCAGAACATCTCCTGGTTAGGGTCGCGGGCATGTTCCCGAACCCGTCCGAGAAGGTCCGCGTAGTAGTCGGCGTGGCGAGCACGCCACCGATCGGCCTGGCCGGCTTGGTCGAGGTGTTGCCCGCCGTACTGGCGGATCGTCTCCAGCAGCCGGTAGCGGGTCTCGAACCTCTTGTCCTCGGCGACCACCAGTGAGCGCGTCACCAGGCTGGCCAGCAGCTCGAACACCGCTCCAGGATCGATGCCATCCCCGCCACAAACCGCCTCCACGGCCTCCAGGGTGCAGCCGCCCGCGAATACCGCCAGCCGGCCGAGCAGGGCCTGTTCGGGCTCGGTGAGCAGGTCGAAGGACCAGTCGATGGTGGCGCGCAGCGTCTGATGACGTGCTACTGCTCCACGTCGGCCAGCCGCCAGCACCGTGAAACTCCGCTCCAGCCGCCGGGCCAGCTCGGCCGCCGTCATCGCGGGCACCCGCGCGGCCGCCAGCTCGATCGCCAGCGCGATACCGTCCAGCCGCCGGACCACCGTGGCGACCGCCACCGCGTTCTCAGCCGTCACCTGGAAACCGGGTTTGACCGCGGCCGCGCGGTCGGCGAATAGCCGCACCGCCTCCGCATCCGTGATCGCTGCCAGATCGGCGCTACCGCCGGGCACCCCCAGCGGCGGCACCGGGACCAGCCGCTCTCCGTCGATCCCCAGGGCCTCGCGGCTCGTCGCCAGGATCACCAGCCGGAGGCATGACCGCTGCAGGACCCCGACCAGGGCCGCTGCCCCCTCGAGCAGGTGCTCGCAGTTGTCGAGCACCAGCAGCAGTTCCTTGTTGCGCAAGAACTCCACCAGCGTCTCGCGGGTGCCCTGGCCGAGCCGGGCGATCGCCGAGAACAGCGCCGCGACCGCATCATCCACCCCTGCGGGGTCGCGGATCGGTGCCAGCTCACACAGCCACGCCCCATCGGCAAACCGCCCCGCCCCTTGTGCGGCGGCCTGCAACGCCAGCCGGGTCTTGCCCACCCCGCCCGGCCCGGTCAGGGTCACCACCCGCGCCTGACCCAGCGCCGCCGCCGTCTGCTCAAGCTCCCGGGCCCGGCCGACGAACGAGCTCACCGGCAACGGCAGATTGCTGGTGCTCTCCGCCAGCGTGACGATCGGCGGGAAGTCCGCGCGGAGGTCGGCATGGATCAGCTGGTAGATGAGCTCTGGCAGAGCCAGATCGCGGAGCCGGAACGCCCCGAGCTTCTTCAGCCCGAGACCGCCACCCAGCCGGTCGCCGATCAGCTCGCACGTGGTCTGGGTGAGAAGCACCTGCCCGCCGTGCGCAGCAGCTTTCACCCTGGCACAACGGTTGACCGGCGCGTGGTCGATACGGCCGCTGCCGTGCACCCGCGCTTCCCCGGTATGCAGCCCCATCCGCACCTGCAGCGCGACACCCGCCGGCCACGTCTCATGCGCCAGCCGGAGCTGGCAGGCCCCGGCCGCCTCGACCGCGGCAACCGCGCTGGGAAACACCGCGAAGAAACTGTCACCCTCCCCGCGCGAGCGGACCACCACTCCGCCATTCGTCTCGATAGCCTCAGTGAGAAGGCGATCGTGCCGCTCCAGAGCCGCCTCCATCGCATCCGGCACGGTTTCCCACAGTCGCGTCGATCCCTCGATGTCGGTCAGCAAGAACGTGACCGTCCCGGCCGGCAGCTCGACCGGGCCGGGCTCGCCCGGCCCGGTCGGCGACATGCGCGGCGCCCCGGTGCCTGCCCTGGCGCCCGCGAAGCTCTCGCTCAGCAGGACAGCAAGGTCGCCGGCCAGCAGTCCTTCCAGCTCCCTGGGGGTGGTAAAGGTCCGGTACGACACGGTGCCGGCCGCGCGGATGCCGTCGAGCATCGCCGTCAGCCGCGGCTCCCGGTCCCGGGCCGGACGCTTGACGTACAGCAGCATGGGCTTGCCGGCCGCGAGCCGGTACTCATCCTCCAGGATCGAGATGTCCGTCGCCGGGGCGACCCAGCCGCAGCGCTGCCAGTAGATGCCCACGAACACCTGGCTCTGGGCCAGGCCGGCCCGGTACATGCTGCGCGGCGGGTGCGGGCGGACGCCGGACTCATAACACACCGGGACCAGATGCAGCCGCCGGATGGCGCGCCGGGCGGCCGCCCGCTCGGCGGCCAGCTCCTCCAGGGTCGACGAAATGAACACCCGCACCCGCTGGCCGGGCGTCAAGATCACATCCGTCTCCGCCATCACTTCCCAGGCTAGCCCGCAACTGTACGGTCACGAAGACCATCCACGTCAGGCGTGACCCCGCGAACCCAGGCCGCGATTCCCGGCCGTCGGATGCGCCGGCGGCCGGGAATCCTCGCTGCTCGATGGCGGGCGCTACGCGCCAACTGGATCCGCTGCTCAGCGGATGTACAGTTCGTCCGCGTCGTACTCGACGAACTCCGTGTTCGACGCCACGTCGGTCAGGCCGAGTGACTGGAACGCGGGGAGGAGCTGCTCGGCAGCCCACCGGTCCTGGTGCGCCTTGGACTGCCACACGGTCACCACGTGCAGCCCGCTGGAGTCCGTGCCGGCCGCCCAGGCGAGCAGGCCGAAAGCCCGGATCCGGCCATCCGGGGAATCACTCACTGGAGTACTCATTCACCACCGGCCTCGGTGAACGGGACCATCCCGAGCTGTTCGGCCTCGCGCGCGGCGGCGGCCAGCGCGGCCAGCGCCTCGTCCCGGTCGCCGGGCGCCTGCCGGCGGGTGAGCGCGGCGGCGAGTTCGACGCGGGCTTGCACCGCGCAGCCGCGGGCGCCGTTGGCGTCGCAGATCGAGGCCGCCGTCCGCAGGTCTTCAACCGCCGGGTCGAGACGACCCAGCGCGGCGGCCGCCTGTCCGAGCGGCAGCTCGACCGGCCCATGTAAACCCCGGACCCGGCGCCGTTCGCGACGTGCTGGCCGCGAAACGGCTCGAACCGCGCCGCCAGGAACTCGATGTCCTCCGCCCGGCCGAGGCCGATGGCGACCGGCAGCCCGTGCGCCCAGGCCGCCCTGCGCATCGCCGGCGCCGGCGTCCAGGATCGGACGGCGGGCTCATCCAGCACCAGCTGCCACAGGCCGTACGGCGGCAGGCTATCGGCGTCGGCCGCCCGGGCCCACGCCACCGGCACGCCCCTCGCCGCGGCGCACGCGGCTGCCTCCTCCGCCAGCCGGGTCTTCCCGATCCCCGCCTCACCCGTGCACAGCACTAGGCGGCCGCCACCCGCCAGGGCATCATCTAGCAGCAGCATGACCCGAGCCAGCTCGCGGTCACGCCCCACCATCGGCCCAGAGGGGCCGCCCTGCACACCTTCCACCAGGCCACCATAAAGCCCCGAGGCCCGAACGTAACGCCAGGGCCGGGGCCTCCTCCTGGCCGAAGATGATCACGATCTCCCTGCCGTTGGCATAGCTGACCACAACCTGCCCGCTGGGCGCACCGTGGGCAAAGTTCAGAGTCCGGCGCGACATTTTTCGCCGCGCCGGACCTCGTGCTTTACTTCTTCAGAACGGACGTGGGGATCCCGTTCTAATGACCGATAAACGGCGTGCAGAGCGGCTCGCTCATCCCGTGCGAATCGTGCACCTCGATGCATGCCTGCGCCTTGGTCTTGGCGACGCCGACCATCTTGGTCGTCTCCCCTTGGTTGGTGAACGTCGCGCGCTCGGTCGAGGCCACCTCGAGCGCACGGGTGCCCCGGTCGTAGATCCAGAAGACGGCGCCGTCGGGGCGGCCGGAGTCGGTGACCGTCGCCCACTCCGACTGGCAGTTAGAGCTGTACCGCAGCCGCAGGGTTACGCGTGTCTTGCGGAGGCCATCGTAGATCGACAGCGCGTAGACCGTGGAAACGTCGCTTCTGCAGCCCTCGGGCCCGGGGTACTTGCCAATGCAGCTATACCCATAGCACCCGTGCCAGGGCGTCGCGGTGGATGCTGTCGCGGCCGATGCTGGTGCGGCCGCGACAGCCAGGGCGCCTCCGGTAAGCGCCGTGGCGCCCACGACCCCGATGAGCGCGTTCTTGATCTTCGTTGATTTTCGCATGCGTACTCCTTTGATCACGCCGACGCCGCGACGCCCGCGGCTTCTGCGTTCAATCTGCTCACAGGTACTGATGGGTTTCTGTGCCCATCTGCTGGCGGGTCTGCAGGTTTCCTGTGGTTACGCAGGTATAGCTGGGGCTACGCACATATATCTGTGATGCCGCTGGCAGCAGCCTCCCGGATAACTGAGTGCACATACGAATGAGCTGCTCACGCATGATGGGGCGCTGGCCGGTCCTCGGGGTTTTGCGTAAGCATCCAGGGATCGCTGGCTAGAGGTTAAAGAAGCCGTTTCCGATGTTGCCCTCGACGTACTTTTCAAACAGCGCCTGCGACCAGGTGCCCTGAACCACCAGGCGGTAACGTTCGTGAAGATACCCGTTATGCTGGGGGTCCTGAATGAAGATGACCGGAAACTGGGTGGCCGCCCACGGTGCCAGCCAAGTCTTAGCATCCCCTTCGGCTGGCAGATTTGCTTGGATACCCAAGTCACCCCAAGGCACTGCCCACATCGTGTCGTTCATCCTGGTGCCGAGCATGTTCGCGGCCGTTTGACGGCCGGTGGTGATCTCCTCAGCGACCCGGCTTCGGTAATCCGATACCGTCTCGGTCGGCAACTGGCACGGGTAGTAATACTGGCAGGCCGCGTTGTTGGGGAACGTGATGTTGTGACCACGCGCCCCGGCGTGAAACGCGAATGACCATTGCGCGGACGGCAACGCCAGCAGCTGATCCCAGCTCGCGTTCCACCCGACGTACGGTTCGAGGTTAGCGGTCGCACCGTCGGCGAACTGGGTGACGATGAACGTCACCATGTTGAAGCCGTACTTGGCCAGCAGCGCGGTGACACCCACGTAGGAGTTCAGTGTCCCGTCGTCGATGGTCAGCAAGACCGGCTTGGCGGGCAGCGGCACCGACGCACCGCGCACCCAGCCGTGATACTGATCGGCGGTGATGGACGCGTAGCCCTGCGCCTTGAGCCATGACAGCTGGGCGTTCAGCTGAGCCAAGCTGACCGTCTCATCGTTCAGCGGCGCATCACACACCGCGGCCGTTGGCTCGCAGTCCTTGTTGTAGTCCCAGAGCACGTCCTGCGCGCGCGTCGTCGCAACCCCGCCGACGACCTGATGCCAGGCCAGCACCGGGATGTAGCGAACCTTCTGGATCGAGGTGGCCGATGACGCGCAGCCCGCTACGATCGGCACCGCGCTGGCGGCCAGAACCCTGGTGATGAAATCGCGCCGTCGCATTAATCCCGCTCCCTTGGCACCGGGTCGGCGTGCTGCCGACGGAACAGGTTGTGCAGCCAGTCTGGCTGGTACGTGTGGCTGCCCCCCGGAGCGCCCCGGGGTTTGGTGGAGACTCGATTCTCCCCAGATGCTCTGGTCTGGGTGGCTATTGTCTTCCACGGTACCGCCGCCTGACCGCGCCGCGGATCAGCCGGATCGGGGGCGCTCACGCGGCCCCGCCCGTGCCTGTGTTGGCATCCGGTACGACCCCGCCAGTCGCCTCCGGCCCTACCGTCGTGGTGACGCCCAGGTGATGGGCGTTCATGTACGCGACGATCAGCGGCAGCGCCGCGATCATCTGCGGCGCGGTGCGCAACCCGTCGTGGAACGCGATGATCGTGCCGTCCCGGAGCCGGGGATCGACCCGGGCGGCGATCTGCGCCGCGGTTAGCCCGGTCCAGTCGTTGCTGTCAATGATGTTCGTCCCGGAGTCCAGCACGATGCGCAGGCCGAGCGAAGCCGCGGTCCGCTCGTCGGCCGCGCTGACCGCGCCGTACGGCGGGCTCCACAGCGCGGGCTTCGGCGCCCCGGCGCTCACGATCGCGGCGTCGGCTCTGGACAGCTCCGCGCGAACCTGGGCCTGGGTCAGCGGCTTATTTGTGGCACCGACGCCCTTGCCGGTGAACGATTTGTTATCCCAGGTGAGGTTCCCGACGACCTCGCCGTTATCGATCTCGGCGCGGACCAGCTCCGGGTGCGCGGCTGCCTTCCAGCCAATGTCGAAGAACACCCCGTGCAGGTGCAGCTCGTCCAGCTCGGCCATCACCTCGGCGGTATAGAAGTCCGGGCCGTCATCGAAGGTGAGCACCACCCGGCCTGCGCTGGCGTCATTGTGCAGCGGCACGCCCGGCGCCGGCGCCAGCGCCAGCGCAGCCGGCACAGATCCCGCTGCGGCCGGCAAGACCGAGGTGAAGCTCCCGAACGCGGTGATGCCGCTGGCGGCAAGGAAGATCAGCGCGATGCACGCGGTATAGCCGGCTTTCATCTTCGGCAGCGCCGATATCGCCGCGACGATAAGGAAGATGATCGAGGTGATAGTCACCGCGACCCAGCACCATTGCAGTGCGGACATGTCGAAATACCCCTGTTTCTCAGGTCTCGTGCCAGGTCGACGGGCCGCCGCGGAATGCCTTGTATAGCGCGGTGACGTAAACGACCTGGGCGAACATGTTGTAGATGATCTCGGGCACGAGCAGCGCGGCGAGCAGCATGGACCGGGTGCCCTGCGCGCGGACCCCGCCCACCCGGTCGGCGATGAACACCAGGGTGAGCAGCGCCCACGGCGGCGACGTCACCACCGTCCCGGCCGAGGCCCAGGTCGCGAGCACGGTGGCGTAGAACAGCCACATGGCCGCCAGGCCGAACAAGATCCAGGCCCGGCGCACGTGGAACGGCACGGTGACTCTCGTCCAGCCGTACCGGCGCAGGTCTTCCACGCCGCCCTGCATCCACCGGATGCGCTGGTACCAGAGCTTGCGCCAGGTCGGCATGGTGTCGGTGGCCGCGTCGCAGCCGAACGGGCTGATCGTCTGCCAGCCCAGCGTCTTAGCCGCCAGGGTCAGCTCGAAATCCTCGGTCAGCGATCCGTACAGGTACACGTAGCCCGGCGGCAGCGTGCCGCTGGCGCGGGCCGCGATCACCTCGCGCAGCATCGCCACCGGCAGCAGCGTGGACGTGCCGACCAGGATGTGGGTGCGGTCGCCGCGGCGGTCGGTCATCCGGCACTCGCGGGCGAACTCGTTCCGCTGGAGCAGGCCGATCAGGCCGTTCGCGTTCCGGCAGGCGTACCGGCCGGACACCACGGCCCGGGGATTGGCATCCATGACCGCGTTAGCCAGTTCGAACCAGCGCGGAACGATGACGGTGTCAGCGTCCATCACGAAGATCCGGTCCTTGTCGGCCAGGGATGCCAGCAGCGTCTCGATGCCGTAGTTGAGCGCGCCGGCCTTGCGGTGCGGGTTGCGCGGCATCTCGATCACCTCGGCGCCGGCTGCCCGGGCGGCCTCGGCGGTGTTGTCGGTGCAGTTGTTCGCGATGACGACGATCAGGTCCGGCGGCCGGGTCTGGCTGCGCAGCCCGTCGATGGTGGCGGCGATGAATTCCCCCTCGTTCCATGCCGGGACCAGCGCGGCCACCACGGGCCGCTGGCGGGCCGGGCGCATGATGAACCGGGTGGGGGCCTCGGCGGCCGCCTTGTCAGGCGACTGCCCGGCCGCGCCCGGGCGCGGGCGCGCGGGCTCGGGTGGGTTGGGAGAGACCGCCAGTGCGGTGCCCGGGTGGTCAGGCGGCGGGGCGGCCGGGACGGGCGGAGCCGCGGGCGCCTGGGGCATGCAGCGCAGCACCGGGCCGTCGTCGGGGTTCCCCAGCCGGACGACGCAGTCGGCCCTGATCTGAATCCGGCCGAGCCGCGCTTGCCCGAGGAACGTCCCGTTGGTGCTGCCGAGGTCCTCGACGATCCAGCCGTCTTCGTCGATCCGCAGCTCGGCGTGTCGCCACGAGACGCGCGAGTCGGTCATGATGATGTCGGATTTCGGGTCCCGGCCGATGCGGTAGGTGGTCCCCGCCTTCAGTTGGTGGTCCGAGCGCCTGGTCCGCACGACCAGGTTAGGCAGGACAGCGGCCGCAGGGCGCGCGTAAGCGGTCATCATGGTTGTGCTTCCTTAGTCAGTCGCCAGAGCCCGGGCCGCGCCGACCCGGTACCAGAACGGTGGGCGGTGCCCCGCCGATGCGGTGCGGCCCGGCAATCTGAACAGGCACGTGGTCCCCCCGTTTCGGTCAGTGGTGCTCAGGCGGCGCGCTGCCCGGGCAGGCTGGCGCGCTTGCCGAGGTTCGCCCGGACCCCCTTGACCCGGGCCCGCCGACTGAGCAGCTCACTATTCCCAGAGGACGCCAGGTATGCGTAGATACAGCGCATTCGCCCTGAACCTGCAGTCGCGCATTTCAGCGCAAGGCAGGCGCCAGCATTTGATCCCTAGATTCGGATCGGTTCTCTGCCAGGTTCCGGCGAGGTTCGGAAGTCTAAGTTCGGTGGGGGCCCGGCGCTTCCGCTGGAGTTCTTCGCGACAATGACGTTGTCGACGAGCATCGGTTGCCCGGAGAGGGTTGCGGTGTCGGGGTTCCCCGGCCAGCGGCCGCCGATCGCGACGTCGAGCAGGATGAAGAAGCCGTGGCCGAAGGTCAAGCGCCACGTGCTGGAGCCGATCATGCCCGCGGTGATGGTCAGGTAGGGCTTGCCATCGACGTACCACCTGATCCGCTCGGGATTGGTATTCCACACCACTGTGTAGGTGTGGAATCCGGCGGTCGCGGCCGCTTGCCCGAGGTTGTACGCGGACGTCAGGCCGGTGGTTTCGTGGCATGGCCCGCCCACATAGACCGTGCCGCAGTGCAGCGTGCCGCTCACCGTAGGCTGGTTATCGATGTTCTCCATCGCGTCGAGCTCGCCCGCCGCCGGCCAGTCGGTGATGTCGGAGCGAAACGGTTCCCCGAGCATCCAGAATGCCGGCCAGTAGCCCTGACCGCCAGCGGGAAGCTTGATACGCGCCGAGAACGCCAGGCTCGTACCCTCGGACGGCTGGAAGTCGCTGCGCTGGGTCTCGAGCCGACCTGAGGTCCATATGCCGCGACCGTTCCTGATCGGCCTGATCGCGAGGTCGCCCCGGCCATCAAGGTAGACATTCTGAGTACTTGTGGTGTAGGTCTCCAGCTCGTCGTTTCCCCAGCCGGGCGACCCGCCAGGGTAGTGCGTCCCCGTGTCGTAGCGCCAGAGGGCCGAGGACACTGGACTTCCAGCCGGTCCGGTGAAGTCGTCGCGCCAGACCTGTGTCCACCCGCCGCTCGCTGCGTCGTGACCCGACGCATCCGTAACTGGCACCCCGCCGCACGCGCTTACCAGCAGCGCCACGGCCAACATCGCGCCGTGCCGCCGGAGGACTTTGCCATTGAAGTCCATAAGCTCTCCTGCCGCTAGCGGATCGTGGGCCCGAGCGCGCGTGGTTACTAACGGCAGAGCGGCCGGCGCGGTACTTGATACATCCGCGCCATCCGTAGCCTGGGCCGGTGCAGGGCAAGGGGGGGCAAGGGGCGCCCAGGGTCTGTCCGAGATGTACCGAGATGTATTTGTGATCCGTATTGCCGCTCTGTAGCTTCGAGTGCCCTTCAAGGGGTGATCGTCCGCTTTCAGCGCATCGGGGAATCCGCAGCGAAAGCTGCCTGCCATAGTCCGGACCTTGCCAGAGCCGGTGGCGCTGGTCCTGGTCATGGCGGCCGTCGCTGCCGCGCAGGCGCGACGTGCAAGGCGACAGACAGAAGGGAGTACCCGCGATGTGCGGCATTGTGGGCTATATCGGTTACCGGAAGGCAACCCCGATTCTGCTCGAGGGCCTGCACCGGCTGGAGTACCGGGGCTACGACTCGGCCGGTATCGCTGCGGTGGACCAGGGCCAGCTGCGGGTGACCAAAGCGGCGGTGCGGGTGGCGGGCTTGCGTGACCTGGCCGGGCTGCCCGCCGACGCGGCAGTCGGCATCGGCCACACCCGATGGGCGACGCATGGTGAGCCGAGCGACCTGAATGCCCACCCGCATACCGACGCGACGGGCCGGATCGCGGTGGTGCACAACGGGATCATCGAGAATGCCGAACGGCTGCGCGGCGAGCTCATCGCCAGCGGCGTGAGACTGGCCTCGGACACCGACACCGAGGTCCTTCCGCACCTGATCGCGGCCGCTCTCGCCGATGGTGCCGAGTCGCTTGAGGATGCGGTGCGAGCGGTGCTGCGCCAGGTTGAAGGCACTTACGGCCTTCTGGTCCTCGACGCGCGCAGGCCGGGCGAGCTGGTGGCGGCGCGTAACGGCAGTCCGCTCGTGCTCGGTATCGGCGCGGGCGAGATGTTCGTCGCCTCCGACGTGGCCGCGCTGGTGCGCCACACGCAGCGTGTCGTCTACCTCGACGACGGGGAGCTCGCCACGGTGCGGGCGCATGAATTCCAGACGAGTACCCTCGAGGCGCATCCCACGGACAAGATCCCTACCACGGTCGACCTGACGGACGATGATTATGATCTCGGCGGGTTCCTCGATTACATGGGCAAGGAGATCCACGAGCAGCCCGAGGCTGTCCGGCGGGCGCTGCTCGGCCGGCTGGACGACCGGTTCGCCACCGCACGCCTCGGCGGCATCGAGATCAGCGCGCGTGACGTCCACACGATCCGGCGGGTGACCTTCCTCGGCTGCGGATCTGCCTATTACGCCGGTCAGATGGGCGCCGCCATCATGGAGGACCTCGCCCGGATCCCTGCCGACGCCGAGCCGGCCTCGGAGTTCCGCTACCGCAATCCCGCGATGGACCCGAGCACGCTGTTCATCGCAGTCAGCCAGTCGGGCGAGACGCTTGACACGCTCGCCGCGGTCCAGGAGATAAGGCGCAGGGGCGGCACGGCGCTCGGCACGGTGAACGTCGTCGGCAGTGCGATCGGGCGCGAGTGCGGCCATGGCATCTTCCTGCACGCCGGGCCGGAGGTAGCGGTCGCCTCGACCAAGGCGTTCACCAACATGGCCGTCGCATTCGCGATGCTCGGGCTGCTGTTCGGCCGGGTGCGCGATCTATCCGAAGCCAACGGGCGGCGGATCCTGGCCGGCCTGCGTCTCCTGCCGGAACAGATCTCGCAGGTGCTCGCCGAGGAAGAGGCGATAGCCGAGGTGGCGAGCAGGTACGCGGACGCGCAGCACATGTTCTTCGTCGGCCGGGTGCGTGGCTGGCCGGTGGCGCGGGAGGGCGCGCAGAAGCTGAAGGAGATCTCCTATGTGCACGCCGAGGCGTACCAGTCCTCTGAGCTGAAGCACGGACCGCTGGCGCTGATCGACCCCAGCATGCCGACGGTGGCTGTCGTGCCCGCCGATGAGCTGCTGGCCAAGCACATCGGCACGATCAAGGAGGTGAAGGCCCGCGGCGGCCCGGTTATCGCGGTCACGAACGCGGATCTGCCCGACGATCTCGCCGACGCCGTGATCCGGGTGCCCCGCAACGAGCCAGAGCTCGACCCGATCCTGCTGACGATCCCGCTGCAGCTTTTCGCCTACCACCTCGCGATCAAGCTGGGACGGGATATCGACAAGCCACGCAACCTGGCCAAGAGCGTTACCGTAGAGTAAAGAATACGTAACGCTGGGTTGGCCTCGCCACCGCTGAGCGCGAGTTGAGCCTCCCGGAACGTCGCTGGGCGTGCGGCGTTCCCGCCGTCGCAGGGCCCCCATCCGCTACTGGGAGATGGCTGGCGGCCGGCCGCCTTGACTCTCACCTTGGGGGAGCCCGCACACTCATCTTGCCGGGCCGGATCGGCCCGGCGACGAGGGAGTCAGCGTGAAAGAGATCAGCATCGGAGAGTTCGCCCGGCGGTCCCGCCTGTCACTGAAGGCACTGCGCCTGTACGACGAACGCGGGGTGCTGGTGCCTTCGCGCGTCGACCATACGTCTGGCTATCGCTACTACGACACAGCCCAGCTGGAGGAGGCACGCCTGGTCGTGATGCTGCGCCAGTTGCAGTTGCCGCTCGCGGCGATCAAGGAGCTGCTCGCGTGCGATCCGGCCGACGCGGCGACGCGCATCGCTGAGCACTGGCGCGACGCCGAAGCGGCCCACGACGCGCGGCGCGAGCTGGCCGACTACCTCGTCAGCCGATTGAGCGGAAAGAGGCCGGTCATGTACGAAGTCGCCACGCGGGAGATGCCCGAGCGGAGCCTGCTCTGCCTGAAGCGCAACGTCGACGAGCAGGGGCAATGGGCGTTCGGCAAGGAGTTCATCGCGATCCTGCGCGAGCGCCCGCTGCCGAGGATCGAAGGACGAGAAGGCGCGGCCTTCTCCATCCAGTGGGGCTGGGTGAGCGCTGACAGCGACGGCCCGGTCGAATGGTGCAAGCCGGTTCCGCCAGCGGAGGCGCATGCCCTCGCCGAGCACTATCCCGAGCTGACGTTGCGAACCGAGCCGGCGCACCGGGAGGCGTTCGTCGCGCTGCCAGACTGGTCCGGGCCGGATTCAGCGGTGCACTGGCAGCTCGCTATGGAGTCACTGCAGGCCTGGGTGCAAGAGCAGGAGCAGGAGCAGGAGCACGAGGATGAGCGTCTTGCCCTCACGCCCGAAGACCTCGGCCTGCGCATCACCTATCTCGCGACCGGACCGGTCACGGTCCCCGACTGCGACGTCGCCGTCCCGTTCGCCGTAGAGCGATGATCGAAGCCCACGGCCTGGTCAAGCGCTACGGCTCCACCACGGCCGTCACAGCGCGGGCCGTCCCGGCCTTGACCTGGCTGTCCGACGCTACTCCGCGAAGAGGTCGCTGGCCTTGTCCACCTTGAACGCGCGGCGGAACCAGCCGTTCAGGGTGTCCAGGTCCGTGCACGACTCGATCAGCTCACGCGACCTCTCGCCGACGTCGATGCCGCGCTGCTCGAAGACCATGAGGATGCCTTCGGCCTTGCCGCGGGCCTCGCCGCGGGCCTCGCCTTCGGCGCGGAGCATCTCTGCGGTGGTCACGTACGCCTCCTCTGCGTCCGGTCCCAGCAAGGCAGCCAGGTCGCGCAGCTCGCCGACCGGTGCATCGCTCACAAGCTCAATGTACGTCAGCAGCACGATGAACGCCTCGCTCCCGCCGGGCTCGTCCAGGACCGCCCGCAGGTGCCGGGTCCACCGCCGCAGGTCTGCGGTGACCTGCGGGTTGCCGCGGGCGGTCTTCAGAAGAAGCAGGGTGACCAGCGCGGCCGGGGTCAGCTTCCGGGCCAGCAGCTGGTCCTCCCCGGCACGGGTGAGGTCGTCGAGCAGGAACTCGAACCGGGGCAGCCATGCCTGCACCGCCTGCCTGCCGCCGGGGCCGAGGTCGATCACGTCCAGCAGCTGCACGGGGCTGGCCCACCGGCCGGGACCCTGGTAGACGACCAGCGGGATGACCGCCGGCAGCCGCCGGGCCCTGGGGTGCTCGCGCTCGTACTGGTCCCAGATCCGGGTGACGTACCGCAGCACCCGGAACGCCATGAGCGGGTCGTCGCTGCTTTGGTGCTCGACCAGGACGTAGACGAAGGCGCCCCGTCCGTCGAGCGGCGCGGTGAACAGCACGTCGGAGTGCCGCCACTTCAGCGCCTCGTCGACGAAGCTGCCCGGCACCGGGGCCAGCCGGCCCAGGTCCAGGCGGCCGGCCAGGTCCGGCGGCAGGACCGCGCGCAGCTGGGAAGCGGCGTTGGCGGGCACGCCGAAGACCCGGCGGAACACCGAGTCGTGCGGGGTGGGCCCGCCGCCCCGCCTCCGGCCCGGCAGGGGCTGGTCCGGGAGCGGCGGGCTGTCACCAGCATCAGGCTCATCTGGCATGCCCGCACCGTACCGGCCCCCACCGACATCTGGCAGCGGCGCAGCCGCGCTCCCGCGCAATCCTCCCGGCAGCCCGGAACGGCGGTCCCCGCGCCCGTTGCCAACGCTCCTCCCAGCGCGCTGTGTGATGACACTTACCGCAGGTCAAGCGGCACAGGATGCGCAACGGGGCGGCAAGCCCAATACAGAATTGTGACACTTCTTTGCGCGGCTACCCGTGCGCGGATGTGGTTGAGGCCCGGCGGGCTTGTAGCCGCGCCGGGCCTGGCCGCTCAACTGAAGGCGGGCTGGTAGGTGAGTGCGACGACGCCGCTCGGCGCTGGGGTCGCATTCAGAAGCTTCAGCGGGAGCGTCTTGCCCTCGACTAGCACCGGGTGGATCGAGAACCGGATTTCGTCGACCAGGTGGTGGGCGAGCAGGGTCTTGCTGAGTCGGCCGTGTCCGTACATCATGAGATCACCGCCATCGGTTTGCTTGAGCTCGGTCACGGCAGTGACGACGTTGTCGCGGATAAGCATGGAGTTGTTCCAATCCGCGTTCTCCAGTGTCGAGGAGAACACGTACTTGCGGATCGCGTTGATCGCGTCCGGGTAAGGCCCGGTCTGCTTGGGCATGACATCGGCGAAGTACTCGTAGGTGCCTCGTCCCATCAGCATGCCGCCGAGTGCATGCAGCGCCTGAACGGCTTCCTCGCCTGCGTCCGGGTCGAAGACCGCCCAGGAGCTTGGGTCTGCGGTGATGCCGTCGAGTGAGATGAAGGCGGAATTGATGACCTTGCGCATGGCGGTCTCCCTGGTCTGATCGGGTGATTCGCTAAGACGACGAATGGCGGGCGCCGGAACCGGACACGCGCTACGGGTTTTCCAGGCTTTCGATCCGCCGCTCAAAGGACACACGTTCGGCCGGGCTGCGGGCCAGCCCGATGGCCTGCTGGTAGTACTCCCGGGCCGCGGTGTGGCGACCGGCTCGTCGTTCCAGGTCAGCACGGGCCGCCCAGTAGAAGGGGTACCGGGACAGCTTCGGTTCCCCGGCCAGCGCGGTCAGTTCGCGGCGGCCCTCCTCGATGCCGTCGCGTTCGGCCAGGGCCAGCGCGAGGTTCAGCGCCACGACCGGGCTCCAGGACTGCTGGGCGAGGATCTGGTAGAAGCCGACGATCCGGCCCCAGTCGGTCTGCTGGATCGACGGGGCTACCGCGTGCTCGCAGGCGATGCCGGCCTCCAGATGCCAGCGGGACATGTGACCCCCGGTGGCCGAGCGGGCCAGGTGCATCAGGCCGCGCTCGATGCGCGCCCGGTCCCACCGGTTCCGGTCCTGGTCTTGGAGGGGGACGAACACGCCGTGCTCGTCGAGGCGGGCCGGCAGGCGGGCGGCGTCGAAGCAGAACAAGGCGGCCATGGCGCGGACGTCCGGGTGCGCCGTGGTCCTGGCATCCAGCAGCAGTTCGGTCAGGCGCAGCGCGTCCTCGCACAGGAACGGGCGCACTGGTTCCAGCGGGTTGCTGCCGTGATAGCCCTCGTTGAATAGCAGGTAGAGCGCTCGCAGGACGGAGTCCCGCCGGGTGGCAAGGTCAGGCAGGTTCTCCACGTCGGGCAGCCGGCCCAGTTGGCGCAGCCGACCGCGCCCCCGGTGCAGTCGCCGGTCGATGGTCTGCGTGTCGGCCAGGAACGCGTGGCCGATTTCCTTGGGTGACAGGCCGCATAGCCACCGCAAGATCCCGGTGACGTGCGTCTCGGGGTTCAGGCTAGGGTCGCAGACCGCGAACATCATTGCCAGCTGGCTGGCGCCCTCGGCGGCCGGGGCCAGCGCCGCCTCGATTGTGCCAGTCAGCGCTGTCGTCGTCGCCACCTCGGGCAGGAACGAGCGCTGGCGCTGTTCGCGGCGGATGATGTCGATCGCCCGGTTGCGGGCGACCCGGATGATCCACGCCTTCGGGTCCTGCGGCAACCCGAAGCGCCACGCGTTCATCGCGCTCACCAGCGCGTCTTCGACGACATCCTCAGCGAGCGGGATGTTCGACGGGCCAAGGACCCGGGTCAGCGCGCTGACCAGGTGCGCGTACTCCTTGCGGAACAGGTCTTCGACCAGCTCCGCCGATGACGCCGCAGGGACCCCTTCGTTCATCAGCCTCAGTCCTGGACCGGCCGCACCTCGACGGAACC
Organism: uncultured Actinomycetes bacterium; assembly: GCA_963758795.1. Taxonomy (GTDB): domain Bacteria; phylum Actinomycetota; class Actinomycetes; order Streptosporangiales; family Streptosporangiaceae; genus Palsa-504. The sequence goes on along the minus strand of CAVWXG010000007.1, from coordinate 64,122 downwards.
GCCGAACTCATATGCCGGGCACGTACGCGCCACGTCGATGGCGTCCTCCAGCGAGGCGGCCTTGATGACAAGGCTGCCGGTCACCAGGTCTTTCGACTCGGCGTAGGGGCCGTCGGTGACCACGCGCTCAACGCCCCGGATCGTGGCCCCCGGGTTGTCAAGCGCGGTTCCCGCGTCGCTGGCCCGGCCCTGCCGCGTCAGCCCATCGGACCACCGGTACCACTGCTCGACGTGAGCCTGAAGCTCCGACGGCGACAGATCATGCCGGGTGACGGCGCCCCCGCGGAAGATCAACATGAACTTGCGCCGCAGGGCGAGTTCCTCGCTTCCAGACTCCGGCATCATGACCCCACGGTATTCGCTGCCGGGCCGCACCGGCCCCCGCTACCGGGCACCGGTCCTGCCCAGGGCGGAGCGATCACCACACCCTCCTTGAGCTTGGCCTCGGCGCCGAAGGTGGCCCACCGTTGGGGTGCGACGATGACGCCGTCGAGCGAGACGAGGATCGATTCGATCAGTCTGCGCATTGTGGTTCTCCTTCTCAGATGGCTGATCTCGTGATCACCGGCCCCGCTTCGGACGAGGTGCCCGAACAGCGTCCGGCGGGTGGTTATCAACCCGGTGACGAAGCCCGCCGCCGGGAAAGGTGAGGACCACCCAGTTCTTGGCGGCCGGGGACGCGAGGTCAGCGAATGGTGATCTCGCCCATGTCGATGGCGACCAGCAGCGGCTCCGGAACCAGTTGGTAGTCGCCCTGGTATGCGTAGCCCCGTCGCGTGGCGGGGATGATAATGCCGCCGACGTCACGGTAGTCGGTGGCGTAGAGCAGGCTGGGCGCCCCGCCGAGGATGTCGATCGTGAAGTCATGGCGGCGTAGCAGCCCGTCCGGGCCGAAGCACGAGATCTGCCGATGGGTGTGGGTTTTGACGTGATCGGGGAAGGTCGCTTCCAGCCGCCGCCACGTTTCGCCGCCGACCTGGATCGGGGCGATCTCTTCGGTGACGAACCCGGGCCAGGTATACAGGAACGGCATATTCAGGTAAGTCCACAGCGCCTCCCCGGTGAAATAGGCGAGATGGATGTCGTCCCACGGGGTCTGGGGCTGATGACCGTCAAATGACTGCTCCGGGTCCTCGCGTGCGTCGGTGAGCGTGCCGTCACGGCGCTGGATAAGGACGCGGCGAGGCTCGAAGACCGTCCGTTTGTCCTGGCCGGCGAAGTCCATCGTCAGCCGCTCCCGGGTGGTGTCCACCTCGAAGTGAACGTCGTTGAGCGCGTCCCCCTTGCCCTTGAGGGCCCACAGGGCCCCGGTAATAGAGGCGCCGACGTTGATCGAACTGACCTGATTCCACCGGTCCAGGCCGCCGTGCGCGGCGACGGCGGTGTCGAGTAGATCGTTCATTTTCTGTCTCTCCTGCCCTGATCGGGTGATCTTTCAGCAGGACGACGAATGGCGGGCGCCGGAACCGGACACGCGCTAGGAGATTTTCAGGCTCTCGATCCGCCGTTCGAAGGACACCCGCTCGGCCGGGCTCCAGGTCAGCCCGAGTCGGCCATCATCGCCAGGCCAGCGATCGCGGCGGCCACCCCGGCGATCGTCAGCGGCCGTCGCGTCTGCCAGCCCCGAATGCCGGGCGCGCACCCCCATGGCCTGGCTGCCCTCCTATATCCGGTATATCCGGCCAGGGGCAGTAACCACCCGGCGCCTACAGGTGGCACCGGTGGTATTTTACCTGGTCAGGCGGCACAGGATGCGCACCGGTGTGGGCAAGCCCGTAACGGGATTGTGACTTTCATTGCCGCCGGGGCCGGTCGCTGGAGCGGCATGAGATTGGCCTCGGCCAGCGTTGCGGCGTGCCGCTCCCCGGAGACTGCCTAGCATGCCTGTCCGGAGGGCTTGCGTCATCGGCCGTCGGCCAATTCTTCGCACCCTGCGGCCACGCGCCGGCTCAAGCTGGTATTGCGGGCAGCTCCGCAGGCCTGGGTGGTGGTCTGCTCACGGAGCCGCCGTCATGGGGGTGGCGCCCATGCGGGCGAGTTCGCTCTCGCCGGTTGGGCGCTGGCTGCCGCCGGCGAGGATGAGAGTGCGTGCCTGCTGGTAGGGGTAGCTGGCACGCTCGAAGGCGGCCGCGACGGCAAGCAGCGCGCCGCGGTCGGCTCGCAGGAGAGCCTCGGCACGCTGGGTGAGGGCGGCTGCGATCGGGTTGCGGCCGGCGGACGCCTTCGCTTGCGCGAGGTGGCGGGCCGCGCCGGGGTCGTGCGCGAGGACGGCGGCTTCGGCGCGCAGTGCGGCGATCCACTGGTGCCACAGCAGCACGTGCCAGAAACGGCCGCCGCCCTCAGCGGCGCCGAGCAGGTCCAGGGCCGCATCCGGCTGCCCGCGGTGGAGCAGCACGATGGCTCCGAACGCTTCCCCGTAGCCGCAGCCGTGACTTGCCTGCTCCCGGTCGACGCCGCGGATGGCCGCCAGGATCGCCAGCCAGCGCGCATGGCCACTTTCGTCGCCGCGCAGCCCGTGCACCATGGCGACCGCGGCCGGGGCCAGCGCGCGGCCGGGCGCCGCGGGCTGGCCGGCCTGGTCCCAACCACGCCGGAACTGGTCCCCGAGGGCGAGGGCACGATCCCACTGGCCGGCTAGCGCGGCGGGCGCGAGCAGGACCGAGTCGGCCAGGTCGCGTTCCTCACGGAGGAACTCCAGATCGTGACCCTGCTCTGCCTGGCGCAGGCAGCGGGCGGTCTGCCCGGCGGCGACACCGACGAATGTCACGGTGTGCAGGGCGTCTTGCAGATCGAAGGCGGCGCGCGGATCGCGGGCCAGCGGGGTCAGCGGATCGATCCGCTCCGCGGCGGTCTCGGCGGCCTGGACGACGTCGCCGCGCATGGCCTGCGCGAGCGTCACTGCGTCGAGAGCCGCGCTGACCAGCAGCGGGTCCCCGGCGTCCCGCGCCAGGGCGAGCGCATCGCCGGGGGACTCCGCGTCGTGCGGGACGCCTTCGGACTGGAAGGCCCCCTGCACGCGCCGGAATTCCTCGGCGATGCTGATCGCGGCCATCGCGCGCCCGTCGCCGCCCGCGTGTGCCCGTGCGTCGGCGAGCAGGGTCTGGACCGTGTCCTGGGCGGGCGGGCTGGCGTACATGCCGACGAAGCGGTTGATGTGCTCGGCGCTGCGGGCGAATGCGACCGAGGCCGCCGCGCGGCCACCGGCGCGCAGCCACATCTGCGCCGCTGCCCGGTCCAGCCGCAGCGCCTCAGGGCCGAGAATCCGGCACTTGGCGGTCGCCGCCGCGCATTCCAGCGCCACCGCGGCATCGGCCGGGCCGACGGCCAGGGACGCGGCCTGCTCGTACCGGCGCTGCGCCTCGCGGAGCCGGCCCCTGGTGAACAGCAGCCGGGCCAGCAGGAGCGCCAGCTGGTACGCCTCGCCTTGGGTGCCGGGCTGGCCGGCTGACCAGGCCAGCGCCGCGCGCAGGTCATCGGCGGTCGCGTCGAACGCGCCGCACCACGACGGCGTGGCCGTGTCACCCTGGTCGAGCCCGGTGGCCGTGGCCAGGCACCAGGTCAGGTGCCGGACGCGAGTTTGCTGCCCGTCCTCCGGGCCGAGCCGTGCGGCGCCGAACTGGCGTACCGGTTCCAGCGCGTGGTAGCGCGTGCCGCTGGCCCCGGTGACGGGCGTCAGCAGGCTGTGCTCGGCCAGCCGGGCCAGCGCGTCGGCCACCTGCGCGGGCCGGGCTGGATCGTATCCCGCGACCGCGACCGCGGCGGCGAGGCTGAACGGCGCGGCGAATACCGCTACCCGGCGGAGCATCGCCTGCTCGCGCACGTCCAGCAGCCGGTAGCTCCATTCCAGCGTGTCGGACAAGGACTGGTGCCTGGCTGGCTGGCGGGACCCGCCGGCCAGCAGGCCGAGCTGATCGGCCAGCCCGGCCTCCAGCCCGTCAAGCCCCAGCGAGGGCAGCCGGGCGGCGGCCAGCTCGATCGCCAGCGGCATGCCGCCGAGCGTCCGGCAGATGCCCGCCACCCGGCGCCGGTCTCTGCCGGCGCCGGGGGCGGCGCCAGCGGCGGCCGCCCGCACGGTGAACAGCGCCACCGCGTCCCCGTCGCCCGGCTCATCCGGCGGCACCGAAAGACCCGGGACCATGTACACCCGCTCGTGCGGCACCACCAGCCGGATCCGGCTGGTCACCAGAACGACGAGTTCCTGGCCGGCCGTCAGCAGCCGTTCGGTCAGCGCTGCGACGGCGTTGGCCAGGTGCTCGCAGTTGTCCAGCACGAGCAGCGCCCGCCGGCCGCGCACGCCGGCGGCCAGCACGTCCTCGGCCGGCTGGCTCGAGGACTCGCTCAGGCCGATCGCCGTCATTACCACCGCCGGCAGCATCGCCTCCTCGGCGGCCAGGACCAGATCCGCGTACCAGGTCCCGCCGGGAAACCGGCCGGCCACGTCCGCGGCGACCGCCAGCGCCAGCCGGGTCTTGCCGATCCCGCCCGGGCCTACCAGCGACACCAGCCGGGACTGTCCCAGCGCTTCGGCCAGCGCCACCCGTTCGGTGTCCCGGCCGACGAAGGAGGTCAGCGGCGTGGGCAGCCGCGCCGCGAGCGCCGGCGCGCGGCCGGTCTCGGCCGCCCGCCAGCCGATCGCCAGCTGGATCAGCTCACGGTGGCCGGCGACGCCCAGCTTGCGCCGCAGCGAGGCGACGTGACTTTCCACCGTACGCACCGAGATGAACAGCCTGGCGGCGATCTCGGCGTGGCTGAGGTGCTCGCCCAGCAAGGCCAGCACCTCGGCCTCGCGGTCCGATACCCCCGCGCTGGCCAGGGCCGGTGCGCTGCTCACCCGTCAAGTCTGCCCCACTACCGCCGTAATCAGTAGCGAATCCGGGGCTGCCACGGATGCCCGCCGGGCCGTGCCGCGCCCATGCTCTGAGCAGCACACCACCACAAGGGAGGTTCGTCATGGCGATCGACATGGACAAACTGCACGAGTTCCTCGGCAAATTCGTCGCCGACCTGGGCGCGACGGCGGCGGCCGGGAACGTGGTCATCGGCCACAACCTCGGCCTGTACAAGGCGCTGGCACCCGAGCCGGCCAGCGCCGGGGAACTGGCGGCGCGCACCGGCACCAGCCCGCGTTACATCACCGAATGGCTGCGCGGCCAGGCCGCCGGCGGCTACGTCGAGTACGACGCGGCCACCGACACCTACTCGATGACGCCGGAGCAGGCATTCGCGCTGACCAACCCGGACGGCGGCGTCTACGTGCCCGGCGCGTTCGTGCTGGCCCTGGGCACGCTGAAGGCCGTACCGCGGATCACCGACGCCTTCCGCACCGGCGGTGGCATGGGCTGGCACGAGCACGACGAGGACGTGTTCACCGGCTGTGAGCTGTTCTTCCGCCCCGGCTACATCGCCAACCTCATCCCGTCCTGGATTCCGGCACTGGACGGCGTGCAGGACAAGCTGCGGGCGGGCGCCAGCGTGGCCGACATCGGCTGCGGCCTGGGCGCCTCCACCATCCTGCTCGCCAGCGAATACCCGAACTCCCGGTTCACCGGCTCGGACTACCACGACCGGTCGATCGAGCTGGCCCGCAAGCGGGCCAGCGACGCGGGCGTGGCCGACCGGGTGCAGTTCGAGGTCGCCGCGGCGTCGTCGTTCTCGGGCAGCGGCTATGATCTGGGCGCCACCTTCGACTGCCTGCACGACATGGGCGACCCGGTTGCCACGGCGCGGCACGTCCTGCAGGCGCTCAAGCCCGACGGCACCTGGATGATCGTCGAGCCGTACGCCGCTGACGAGGTGGCGGGCAATCTCAACCCGGTCGGGCGGATCTTCTACAACGCTTCCGTGCTGACGTGCATATCGAACGCGCTGTCTCAGCCCGGCGGCTACGCACTCGGCACGCAGGCCGGGGAGGCCACCATCCGGCAGGTGGTCACCGACGCCGGGTTCACCCGGTTCCGGCGCGCGGCCGAGACCCCGTTCAACCTGGTATACGAAGCGCGCCCCTAGGCCACCGTGGTTCAGCGCAGCGCTGTCCACGCGCCGGCTGTCGCGGCGGCCGATAGGAGCATTGATGCGGTCGCCGCGCCAGCCGGGCAGGGAAGCCGGGAAGGAACATCTGCAGAAAGTGATCGACCTCACCGGGCCGGACGCTGTCCGCAAGGTGCTGCCCGACGTGCTCGAAGCCGACCGCAAGCCAGACGGCCAGCCGCGCCAGGACAACGTGCTCCGCTATGTCCTGGTCGGCCAGCCCTGGCCCGGAAGCCTCTGCTGAGCCGGCTCGGCCGCTGTCTTCGGCGCGCACTCGGACCGGTGTCCCGTCATCGCAGGCCAGAGCCGCAGGCAGCGGCCCGCGAGAAGTCCCGAGAAGCCCGTACCATCGCCACCATCCGAAGGCGGCGGTGCGGCCGGGCTGGAACCGGGTGATCGGCCGGCGCTTCCGGGGTCACCGGCCGTGAGCCGGAAGGGCGTGCGTCACGACCAGGCACCGTCTTTCTTCACGGCCGGGAGGTAGCTTCCTTCGGTGATGCGCCGTGACACTTCCTGGGACTCGCGGATGACCCGGCGGCGGCCGTCAGGGCTCGATGGCCAGTTGTCCCGGGTGACCAAGGTTCCGGCGTAGACCGGTTCCCATCCGATCGCGTACAGCGGCACGGCCTGGGGGAGCTGGGTCCGCAGGCAGTACACCGCGCGCAGGTGATACCACTTGGACACCGCGACGAGCGGCAGTCCCAGCGCGAGCGCTTCGCGCAGGAAGGGCAGGGAAAGCTCCACGTTCTGCCAGGTGTCCTTGGACTGGTCTTCGACCCTGACCGCGCTGGCGGGTACGCCCGCCGCGTCGAGCTGGCGCGCGAACCCGCGTCCTTCCACGATGCCGTCGTGCCGGTTGATACCGCCGGTCGCGATGATCAGCGGCGCGAGACCGCGATGAAACCGGCCGGCGGCGATGCGCGCGGGCGCGGCCTGGTTGGTGCCGAACAGCACCAGCGCGGACGGCCCGGTGTCCGGCGGTGGGGCGTCGATGTCCACGCTGGCGGTCAGCGCGCCTATCTGCGCGGCGGTCAGCTCACCGTCACTCATTGGTGTTCCCTTCGCCGCTGCCGGCGGGAAGCGCCAGCCGCGTGCCCGCGTCGACGTACCGGGCGCGGAAATCCGCCGCGTGCGCGGAACCGGGAGATTCCGCTGTCAGCGACTGGTCCAGCTTCCCCGCCAGCACCATGGTCGGCCACACGACCGGCCCCGATTCCAGCGCCGCCGCCCCGGCCGCTGCCGCCTCGTCGATCTCGCCCAGCCCGGCAGCGGCGAGCGCGAGGATCAGCAGCGTCCGCGCGTAGTTGGTCGGCTGGTCGGCGGGCGCGCGGGTCTGCGGGCTGTAGGCGGTCGCGATGATCCGCCGCGTCATCGCTGCCGCCTCGCCGTGCCTGCCCGCCAGCAGCAATGAGGTAGCGGTGTAGGGCGGGTCGTCGGCGCGCGGCACCGAGTAGATGCCGGATACGGGCGCGGACGGGCCGAGTCGGCTCATCGCCGCAGATGCCTGACGGCGCGCGGCCGACGTGCCGACCGTGTCGCCGGCCATGGCCAGGCAGCGCATTTCCTGCGCGGCGAGCTTGGCGCGTGCGACCGTTCCCGCAGGTGCCTCGGCCTGGCCCCGGCGCGCGGCAGCCGCCGAGCGCACCGGGTCACCCTGGTACCAGGCGATCAGCGACCGGGTAAGCGCAGCCCACCCGAGCAGCTCGGGATACCCGGCGTCCAGGCCGCGGCGCTCGGTGTCCGCGCACCAGACCACGGCGGCAGCGTGGTCGCCCAGGTCCGTCGCGGAGATCGCCAGCAGGCTCGACAGCCACCCCGTCGTGACAGCCAGCTCGGGCCGCCGTGCCCGGCCGCCTCGGTCAAGCAGCGTCCCGGCGAACGACCGGGCGCTGACCAGCTCGTCGTAGACATCAGCAGACGGCGCGACCGCGACAGCGTGCGCATAGTGGCGGACCAGTTCGGCCAGCCCGTCTTCAGCGATATCGAGCCCGTCGCCGTTGCCGTTCATCGCGACCTGGAGCGCTTCGACGGCCCGTGACGGCAGGCTGGACCTGGTGGCGCGTCCCGGTTGCCTGCCGGATGTGCTGCGGGCGGCGATTGCGGCCAGGGTTCCCCCACCTCCGAGGTGCCGGTCCAGCGTTCCGGCTAGCTGCGGTGACGGGCGGGCTTTACCGCTGCGCAGGTTAGAGATATGGCCAGGGTTGCAGTAGGCCGTGCGAGCCAGCTCGCGCACGCCGATGCCGCGCGCCTGCATCAGGCGCGCTAGCTCCCTGCCGAACTCACTCATCCCGCGTGTGCCCGATCGCGCGTAAGGGGTGTGCCGCCGTTGTGTGTATGTCGTTGTCCGCCATACACGCAACGCCTTCAGGTTATGCCGCCGACGCGGTTGACTGCCGGTATTCATGTCGGTACGTCACGCAGGGAGAACGCCACAGATGACCGGGCAGTCGGTCGTGCAGACGGACGGGATGGCTCGGGTAAAGCCGGCGACGCGGGTCTGCGGTGCCTGTAACACGACCCGGCTGTCCGGGTACAACCCGGGCACCGTGTGCGCCCCGTGCGAGCGGGCGCTGTTCGCGGCCCGGGAGCTGAGCGACCCGGACGGCTCTCCTGGCCTGGCCGGGTGGGTGTGGGATACCGAGCCGATGCGCCGGGCGCTGGCCCGGCTGGATTTCCCCGCTGTCTTGGTGATTTATCGGTCGGCGGCGCGGCTGTCGCGGCGGGAACTGGCCGACTTGACAGGGGTTTCGCACAGCGTGATCTGGTACTGGGAGTCTGGCAGGCGGCAGGGGATTTATGACATCCGGCAGTTGCTGCACTTCGCTGACGCGGTGCAGATGCCGCGTGAGGCGCTGCTGCCGGTGATCCTCGGCCAGCCGTGCAGCCTGGGTGATCTGCTGGCGGACTCGGTGACGGCAGCACCCCAGCTGGCCATCGCGGGAGTCCGGTCATGACCGGCCCGGCGGGTACGGCGGTTATGCCGGATGCGCAGGTGGCGGCCGGGGGCAAGGGGTTCAAGGCCGAGCTGGACGGGCTGCGGGACCGGATGCGCGCCCTGGGGTTCAGCTGTGACGAGATCGCGGCCGAGATCGGCCGCCGGTACCGGGTGCGCCCGCGTCAGGCGTACCGGCTGGCGTGGGGCTGGAGCCTGGAACAGGCAGCGGCCCGGTTCAACGAGCGTGCCGCCCGTCAGGATGCCGATCCTGATGCTTGCGCGAGCTTGGCCGCTTCCCGCCTGTCGGAGTTTGAGCACTGGCCGCGCAGCAGCCGCAAGCCCTCGGTGTACGTGCTGTTCATGCTGGCCGAGATCTACCAGACCGATGTGCTGTGCCTGCTGGACCTGGCTGATCATGAGAGCTTGCCCCAGCAGGACCGGCTGGTGCTGCTGCGCAAGCCGCGCGCCGCTACCCCGTTCGGGGAAAGGCTGGTCGCGCTGATGGAGGCGCGCGGGCTGTCGGCGGCGGGTACCGCGCGGCGTGCTGGGTGCAGCGCGGGCTACCTGTGCAACGTGATTCACGGCCGCAAACGGCCGTCGCGGCGGGTCGCGGCCCGGCTGGATGACCTGCTAGAAACCGGCGGGGAACTGGTCACGCTCGCGGAGACAGCCGAGATCGTGGCCGGCGACGACGAGCCTGCTGCGCGAGGGAATCCTCCCGGCCAGGCTCCCGGCACGCGGGTCGCGATGGCTGATGGCATGTCGCTGTCGCTGCCCTACGTCCCCGGGCGCCTGGTGATCGAGATATCCGGCCCGGCTGAGGGTACCGCTCAGCTCGCGGGCGGCGGCGATGACCCCATGGTGGCCGGCGGGCGGCTCGCGCTGGTCCCGCGCACGGGCGTCGGTGACGGCGGGACGGAGGTGACCGGCGCATGACGGTGCAGGCCGTCGATGGCGAGATGCCGCTGAGCGTATGGCTGCGCCAGCAGCGCGAGACCCGGGGCTGGAGCAGGTGGGAGCAGGCCCGCCAGCTGATCCGGGCCGGCCGGGACGCCGGGGACACCGCCATGCCCAGCGTTGACGGCGTGTACCACAACATCCACCGCTGGGAACGGGGCGTCAACGAGCCCACGGAACGGTACAAGCTGTACTACTGCAAGATCTTCGAGATTCCAGTGACCGAGTTCGGCACCACGGCACCCAGGACTGACGCGCTCTCCCCGATAGCAACGGTCACTGCTCGCGGGCTATCGGTGTCAGTCGGGTACGTGTCCGGCCGGCTCGTGATCGAGATCTCCGGCCTGGATAACGAAGACGTAGAACCAGAGCCTGGAGCCGGGCTGTCGCTGGTCACCGCACAGGACCCGCCCAGGCAGTACGGCGGGCGGGCATGACCAGGCCGGCCCGGCCGGTACCAGTGACCAGTGCCGGGCACCCGCTGCGGCAGGCCCGGTTGCGCCGTGGCATGACCCAGGTCGAGCTGGCCGGGCTGGCGGGCCTGGCATCCTCCTACATCTCGATGATCGAACGCGGCCAGCGGCCACTGCGCCGGCGCGATCATGTCAACGCGCTGGCCGCTGCGCTGAAGGTGCCGCCGGCCGAGATAGCACCGAGCACGATCACCGGATCTGATGAGTGGGCACCAGCGTCCCCGCCGGCGTGCGCGTTCCCGCCGGCCCGCGATGACCTCACCATGGCCCGGCACCGGGAGCTAGCCGGACGGTTCATCGGCCATGTGATCAGCGGGGACAGCTACGCGGCGGGAGCGTGGCTGCGCCGCATGGCACGCGACCCGGGCGTGAACCCCTGGCTGCTGCTGGATCAGCTCACCACCGCAGAGCACGTCGTACCCGGCCTGAGTGTGCGCCCATCCGGGAGGAGCTGGGCGCGCGTGATATCCGCCGACAGCACCGGGCGGGGGCGGGCTGGCTGAATGCGATAGGGGAGATCATCATGTGCGGCACCATCGGTACCGCCAGGCAGGCCAGCGCGGGCGGGCACGCTCGCCATACCGCAGCGGCAGACAGAGCAGCACCGGTTAATGGCACCGCCCGCCGGCCCGCTAGCGCGGCGCGGATTCCGCCGCTCGCCGACCCGCAGGGCAACGACGTGACCGGCCGATGGCCGCTGCGGAGCTTCCTTGAGCTGGGGTCGCTGCCCAGCGCGGTCCCCTGTGCCCGGCTGCATACCCGGCAACTGCTCTGGGAGTGGCAGCTCACGGTCCTATCCGGCACGGCCGAATTGCTGGTGTCCGAACTCGTGACGAACGCGGTGCAGATCACGCAGGCCGACGCACGCACCGCCCCGGTGCGGCTGTGGCTGCTGGCCGACCGGGCACGGCTCCTGATGCTCGTATGGGACGCCAGCCCGCTGCCCCCGGTGCGCGTCAGCCCTGACGGCGAGGCCGAGAACGGCCGGGGCCTGCTGCTGGTGGACACCCTCAGCACGCGATGGGATCACTTCGGGCACCACAGCGGCGGAAAGGTGGTCTGGGCGCTGTGCGACACGGCCGACACCCTCACCGAACCAAGTACCCGCAGGTAGACGGCAAAATATACCCGCCAGGGCGAGACCGCCGGCCGCGCGGTGTCAGATCCCTGTCAGGTCACGATCGGCACGCCGGTCATGCACGTTCAATGCACTTCCCGCCGGCCTGGGACCGACCTGCTATGCGCCCCTACCGGGTCCGGTCCCATCCGATGGCGCACGATACGCGCCTCGCAAGCTCCCGCGCAGTCAGCCCCTTGCCCCGGTGTGGCTGCGCGGGCCTCGTCGCGGGGGTGCCGCGTCTGCCCAAGGCAGAGATACCCGATCCGCCCCGTGCTCGGGCACGGGCCGGCTGGTGAGCGGCACCCCCGCCCGGCGCTAGCCGCCGTTCAGAGCGTGCTCGTGCATACCAGGCCGAGATCGGCCAGCCCTTCGGACCAGCACAGCCGGTCCGAGGCGCCTCCGGCCTCGGTTTGCAGGAGCTGGTAGGCGGCCCGGTTCTGCTGCCCCCACCACATGGCGGCCCGCCACAGGGAACGGCCGAGGCCGAGCCCGCGGTACTCGGGCAGGACGCCGAAATACTGCGGCAGCAGCCGGGCGGCCCCGCCGCTGTCCGGCATGATCTCCATCGGGCCGATCGCCCCGACAATCCTCGTGTCCCTCACGCAGGTGAGCACCGGGCCGACGCCGCCGTGCTCGCGGATGCGGGCATCGAGGAAGGCGAAGCCCTCGGCGGCCAGCTTCTGCGCGAACTCGCTGAACGTCGCGCGCACGGGGCCGGGTACCTCGTCCAGCGGGACAAGACCGGGCTCGGGCTCCGGGGCGGGGTGGCCGGGGCCGAAGGTCCGCATCTGGATGCGGGTGCATGCCGCCACGGGGTCAGGGTCGCTGCCCGGCGGCAGGAACCAGACGAGCCGTCCTTTCCCGGCCGCGTGCTCGTCGCATAGCCGTCTGCCCAGCTCGGCGGCCTGGCTTAGCGCGCCGCGCGGGTGCTGGCTGTAGATGTGGATCTTGAGTGTGTGCCGGAGGCTGTTCAGTGCCGGGACTAGTACGAGGCCGGGTTCTTGCGTGATGGCCCTGACAAGTACCTGCTCGTCCTTGCGGCCGGCCCAGCGGCGATCCTTGTCGTGGGGCAGGAACCGGACGGTCCCCGCGATCCCGATCACGTCGGCGAACAGCCCGGGGGCGATGGCCTCGGGGTGGGCGGAGCCGAGGGTGGGCACGTACGGGGCGGTGATCAGGGGTTGCAGCCAGTCCCACCGGAGTCCCATGGCGGCACGCTACTCGTGCAGCGCGCGGGAAAGCGGGTCCTAGCTTAAGACACGCCAGGACCCGCTCCGGATTGGCCGCGCGGGGCGGTCAGGACTGGCCGCGCGGGGCGGTCAGTGGGGGTTGTCGTCGCTCGCGCTGCACGAGCACTTCGATGAGTCCATGAGCTGTTCCAGTTCAACCATCACCGGGACGGTGACCTCCGGTACGGGCTCCTCGGCTGGGCGCGTCGCGTAGAGCGTGACGGGTACTGCGGTCATGCGGACCTCCTGGTGTTGTCTCCGTGCTGGCAGTAGTAGGTGAGCGGGGCCTTCGCCTCCTGGTACTGCTTGGCCAGCGGCCGGCATACCCGGCAAGTGCCGGCGAGCTGGCAGCCCGAGCAGCCCCCGGTGCGAAGCATGAGGCTGTCCGCGATACCGCCGAGGCGGCGCAGGCCCTCCAGGCCTTCGCGCATCAGGTCGATCTGGTCATCGCGGCCCACCTTGCAGATCGAGATCAGGCCGTGCGGGTCGGCGTGGAAGAACGTGTGACCAGCGTTGCAGCCGGTGAACGCCTGGCGGGTGCGCAGGTGCTCAGCCGACTGGGCCAGCAGCGACTCGCTGCCGCCGTAGATCGTCGGCGTCATGTTCGTGTAGATGTTGTGCGGCACGCCCCAGCCCTCGGCGAGCGCCACCATCGCCGTCGTCTCGTCCGCCGAGACGTCGGTGACCACGATGTTCAGCAGCACCGGCAGCCCGGCCTCGGTCGCGGCGGCGATGCCCCGGCGGAACGCCTTGTAGGAGCCCCGGCGCTGGGTGAGCCCGTCATAGGCCGCCTCGGTGGCCCCGTACAGGCTGATGACCAGCCGGTACGGCGGCAGCGTAGTGAACAGGTCCAGCAGGTCCGGTCGCCACAGGCGGGAGCCGTTGGTGGAGATCGTGAGCATCATGCCCAGCTCGGACGCGAGCCGGTAGGCGTCGGGGAAGTGCTTGTCGATGGTCGGCTCGCCTCCGGTGATCTGTAGCCAGACCACGCCCGCGTCCCGCATCATGTGCAGCAGCCGGGCCTTATGGTCCCAGGGGAGCCCGGCGAACTCCTTCAGGCCCAGGTAGCAGTGCGAGCAGGCGTAGTTGCAGCCGAGATTGATCTCCCAGCTCGCCCGCCCGTACCCGTACGCGGATTCCTCGCGGACCAGCACCCGCCCGCGCATCGGCCCGGCAGCCGGAAGGTTCACCCCCCAGCGCTGGCGGGCCAGCCCGGCCAGCCACGGCGGGTAGGAGCCGCACGCAGCGGCGGCCTGGGCGAGCTGGTCGAAGTAGCCGCGCGGGAGCTGCACCCCTTCGGTGCTGCCCGGCCGCAGCAGCAGGTAGCGGCCGAGAAACGGTGCGGCGAGAAGATCATGGGGCATCCGGGGCCTCCACTACGCACAGTAAAAGTACCGTTTGCCCCGGTAACCGCCATCATGCGCCCGGAAACGCTTAAACGCAAGAGTGGGAACATCGTCCGGTCAGCCGGGCCGGTGTACTTCGATCGTGAGGAGGCCCGGCGCTCCCGGCGCGGTCAGCGAGTGGGACCGCGTGGCTGTGGCGGCGGTGGCCGACGTGCCGGCGGCGGCTGGCTGGGTCCGGGCCGGCCTGGTGCGGGCGGGCGGCTACCGGGCGGGGCGGGGAAGCTGAGCTGGGCCAGCCCGGCAGCGGTGGCTGGGCGGGGCCGGGCCGGTCTGGGCGCGCGTGGCGCGCTGGCCGGGGCGGCCCTGCCTTGCGGCCGGGTAGGCGGCGCGGGCCTGCCGGCGGTGCGCAGGTGCCGGGCGGCGCGGAGCGCGGCGGCGGCCTGGGCGGCGCGCTGCTGGGACTCGCGCAGTTCGGCGATGGCTTCGGCGAGCGCGGCGAGGCGGACGAGCAGCACGATGGGGGTGAGGGCGCGGTCTCCGGTCAGGTAGGCGTAGGCGGCGATGATCCGGGCGGCGTGGCGGAGCTGGTTCCCGGTCGGGGTGGGTGCGGTTATCTGCCCCCAGGGCTGGCGGGTGGCGCGGTCGAGATTGTCGGCGGCCTGGCGCAGGTCGCGGCTGCCGAGGGCGGCGGCGGCCACGTGCAGCGCGTCGGAGGCGGCGCTGGCCGCGTCGGAGGCGGCGGCCGGGTTGCCCGTCGCGGTGCAGTACCTGATCCGGGTGGTGGCATCAGCGGCGGTGCGGGCGGCGTACTCCCACATCGCGTCGGCCTCGGCGGCGCTCAGGGGCGTATCCGGGCGTGCCGGGCGGGTCCACCGCTGGGCGAGCCGGGGCCAGGACAGGTCGGCGGCGAGCTTGCCGCCCCCGTA
This sequence comes from uncultured Actinomycetes bacterium, assembly GCA_963758795.1. GTDB lineage: Bacteria > Actinomycetota > Actinomycetes > Streptosporangiales > Streptosporangiaceae > Palsa-504. The sequence continues at coordinate 49,109 of CAVWXG010000007.1, read as the reverse complement.
CCAGACCGGTTGCCCCGTCGTGGCGGTGTCTCCGGGCAGCGCGACGGCGTAGCCGGTGACCTGGCCGGGGTTCGTGGTGCTGTAGCGGAGGCGGACCAGTATCCCGGCCTGGTCCAGCTTGGTGAAGAACTCGGTGGTGCTGGCGGCGGAGGCGGCGGCGGTGGACACGTGACGGCGCAGAGTCAGCCGGGCAGGCTCGTCCCGGTGCTGGCGTTCGGCTTTGCCGGTCTCGGCGCGGGTGGGGCGGCGGGCCGCGGTGCGGTCGGCCGGGGCGGTGGACCGCAGCCCGTACCGCTGCTCGGCGGCCAGGCAGCCGTCCCGGACCCGGTACCGCTCGTTGTGCACGCGGGGCCGGGTCCGGTCCTGGCGGGCCAGCATCGCCACGAGATGGATGTGGTCGGAGCCGTGCCGGATCGCGATCCACCTCACCGCGTCGTCTTCGTCCCCGCGCGGGCACAGCCTGGTGCGGTGCATCACATCCTGGGCTATCTGCGCCCATTCGGAGTCGGAGAGCAGGCGGTCCTCGGGGGCGGCGCGCATCGAGCAGTGCCAGACTGGCTTGGCGTACCCCCATTTGCCGAGCGCGTCATGCGGCAGGCGGAGCAGCCCGGTCAGGCGGCGGAAGTCCCTGCTTCCGCTGGCGCGCAGCGGGGGTTCCAGGTCAGCGGGGTCGCGGTAGCCGGCGATGATGTGCGGGTCGGTGTGTTCCTCCCGGCGTCCGGGTCCGTACAGGTAGCGGATCAGCCCGGCCACGTCCTGGCCGCGCGGGCACACCTTCCCGATCACCGCTCACCGTCCCCGGCCAGCGACGTGGGAAAAGTGAGACCGGCACTTTTCCCACCCGGACGGCGGAACGCCATCCTCGCGTCCCGGGGCCACGGGGAACGCCGTCCCTTCCGGTCCCGGACACGGGGAACGCCACCGGTTCCATTCCGGCCGTGCCGGGCCACGCGGACTACAGCGCGGAATGCCATCCGCGCCGGAGCGGGGTGCCGTCCGGTCATCCCGGGACGGCCGAGCGATCCGGGGATCGCGGTCCCCGTGGACCGGGTGCGCGGATGGCCCGGAGGAATCGCTTCCGCAGGTCTTCCCCGGCCGCCTCCAGCCGGGCCGCTCGGCGGTCGCTCTCCTGGGCGTACGGGAGAAGGTCACCAGACCACTGCCCGGTCGCGTTCAGTTTCGCGACGGCCTGGTTGAGGTTGACGCCGATCTTGCGGACCAGCAGCGCGGCGCGGTCCAGGGCACAGAAGGCATCGCGCAGCGGCGCGTCCGGTGTCACGACCACGCCCCGCGCCACCGACAGGGCCGCTTCGGCGGCGAACGCGCCGCGTGCCAGCCCGGCCCGGCGGGCGGCGTCCGACAGCTCGGCGTACTCGGCGTCGGTGAGCGCGAACCGCACTGTCCGGCTGCGCCTGCCCTGGTTCCGAGTGCGGCGGCGCGGCCGGGCACCAGCCCGCTGGCCGTCGCCGCGATCCTCGTCGTCGTCGTGCTGAACGTCCGCCATGGGGGTTCCCCTTTTTCGCTGCCAGGCCCGGCGCGAATGCGCCGTGAATTTCCCCGGTCTGACCCGGGCCTGGCTCTTTCAGTATGCCTTGTGGCCCGCGCTCGGGCCAAACGGATGTGAACGCTATGCGCATCTTGCTTCGCGGCCCTGACGGCCACCTTCATCCAAGGTAATAGATGCTGGCTAATGCCCGTGCATTCCTTCTCATCGGCGCCGATCTGACGGTCACCCGAGCGCGCCGGAAGCGACTGAAGCTCTTGTTGGCAGCACGAGCTTCACGTCGCTGCCAGGGTTGCCGGCCACACTGAACCCCAGGCCAGCCTGTGTCTCTCCAGTGCCCGGTGCGGCAGGCGTGACGCACCGGGACCAGGCCGGCGCGACCAGCCTGTCATCACCAGGCTGGTGTTCCGGTGAATGCCGGAACACGTACGCGGTGACGTATCGCGGGTTTACGTGTTCAAGCAAAAAAATTCTTGCCGCCCTTTTCGGCGTTGGTCGGCGTTAGCCGGTGATGGCCGGTGTTGCTGAGTCCGTCTGAGTGATGGCCAGTATTGCGCAGTCCGGCCGGTGGAGCCATATGCTGACGCTCGGTAATTTGCCAGCGCTGACAGAAAGGCCGTTACCTTGAAATCATGGGTGACGGGCTCCGGGCAATTCATGACGCCGGCCCTGGCGAGGATGAACTGGCGGCCGACGCCGCGAGCGGCCAGCCCGCAGCCGGGCGCGGCGGCAACGGCAAGTATGACCTGTGCGCCGACGACCGGGAGTGGGTCGAGCGCACCGCGGCCAGCCTCGGCCCCCTCACCAACAAGCAACGCGACATCCTCGGCCTGCTCCTGCGCAAGCGCCGCTGACGGCACGCGGGCAGGGCACCGCTGCCTAGCCTCTCACCGGCCCGTGGTTCTGAGCACGTGCCCGGTGAGCGCGGACCCGGCAGGCGGGACCGCAGTAGACGGCATCGGCGCGGCCGGCGACCGGCCCGCCGCAGCCGGGGCACGTCCGGGGCGCGATGCCGTCCCGCAACGCCTCTAGCCGTTTGCGGTGCCGGCGGATGGATGCCTCGGCCTCGCGCAGGTGCCCGATCCACCAGCCGAGGTTGTCGTTGCCCGCGAGCTTGGCGAGTTCGGAGTCCGGCCAGGACCCGGCGGGGAAGCCCTGGGAGAGCACCAGCTCGGTCATGCGCCTGACCGGATCGTACTTCAGCGGGCGGCGGGAAGACATGTAACGAATGTACCTGTTACGGCGGCGGGGCGGCGGTTACGGCTGTTGCCGTAACCGCGCAGCCTGCCAGACCGCATGTAGGAATTCGGCGAAGATGTCATCTCTGCGCAGCCTTGTTGTCATCTGGAGAACCCGGATTCCCGCCCTGCGGTGCGGAGAAGTTGTCATCTCCCTCATCTGGTCAGCTGCGCAGCCCGGGCGTCTTGACCTCGCCCCAGGGGCACGCTTCATGATCGCGTCATGAAGGAACTGGGACCCGCCGAGTTCTCCGCGGCTACCGGGCTCTCGGTCAAGGCACTGCGCCTCTACGACGAGCGCGGCCTTCTGGTGCCCGCGCGAGTCGACCGGGCCACCGGATACCGCCGTTACACCGAAGACCAGATCGCCACCGCGGGCCGCATCGCGCTCCTGCGCAGGGCCGGCATCGGCCTGGCCGACATCGCACGATTCCTGCCGGCACCGACTGGGGTCGTGATCGAGCGGTGGCTCGCGGATCTCGCTGCCGAAACCGGAGCCCGCCGGCGTGCCCTGGACGCACTCGCGTCCGCGCTCGGCTTCGGGGCCTCGATACCGAAGGAGCCCGCCATGGCAGTCATCATTCGTCCCGTCGATTCGCCAACTGAGCTAGTCACCGCCTTCGACGTCGCAGGCGCCCAGTTCGACCCGGCCGTCGATCACACCGACCGGCGTTTCGCCGACCTCGAGGCCGCCTACCCCGGTGAGCGTGAACTGCTGCTGGTTGCGGAGGAGGCCAGCTCGGTCGTGGGTGTCGCCATGGGCTTCGTGTCCACAGGGCCGGAGGTGACCCTGAGGATCCTGGCCGTTGCCGCCAGCCGACGCCGGCAGGGCATCGGGCGCACCCTCCTGCGGGCTTTCGAAGCCAGTGCTCTCCGCTTGGGCGCGACACGCATCTCCCTGGGCGCCGACGCCGAAGCCGGTTTCTATATCCGGCACGGCTACCAGACGATGCTGCTCCTGCAGTGGGCCTACGACCCGGGCCGCTTTGACGCCGAGGTGGAAGCACTGGCCGCCGGGCCCCTGAAGGAGATGACCCTGCACCGGGAGTCATTCGGCGGCGTGCCCCAGTTGTTCGTGGATCTCGACGAGCCGAGCCCGGTCGTGCGGGCCCAGGTCCAGGACCTGGTCTCCGGAGCGCACGTCGGCTACTGCATGATCAAGGCGATCAACACGCAGGACGAGCCGGCCACGTCTGGTCCTGGCTGACCACCAGGGTCGTCCACGTCGAGGGCGAACACGGCAACGCCGCGCGGCGGATGACAAGTAGTAGCGCGCAAATGACATCCGAGATGACAACTAGTCGGCCCCAGTGACATCTTCACTGGATCCCTACACCGCAGATCGGTGGCGATGACGGGGATTGACAGACGGTTCGGGTGGGTGCCAAGAAAGGGCCTCGAAACCGGATTTATAGGGGTAGGCGGGGGTTCGCGACCGAAGGAAGCCGCGATGATGACCAGACCGCCGGGGTGTGCCTCCACAGGGGAGCGTTGTTGCTGTTCAGGGCGGTTGTTGACCTGGCGGGGTCCGCGAGAGGTACACGCCAGGTCGATGCCAGGTACACGTCAGGCCGGTCGCTGGCAGGTAACGATCGGGGCGCTGCGGTGAATCTGAGGGCTGTTTTCCCGATTTCTGTAGTGCGGGGGCCGCGTCCCCTCCGGGGGTCACGCCGCCCGGCACGCCGGTCACCAGCCGGACACAGACCAGGCCGTGATCGCGCGCCGGCCGGGGTCCGGTCAGGTCCCGCCGGCGTGGCACGAGGGCCGGGGCACCCCGGCCGAAGGGAGGTTCTGTGCTGATGAGGTGGTGTGTCGTGTCCTGCTGGCCCGGTCGCGGGCGGCGGGCCGGGCGTGGCCTTCTCGGAGAGTGCGGCCGGACTTGACGGCTGGGGGCGAGCCGAGCGTGGATGCTGCTGGTCCCGGGCGGCAGGCCAGCGCGACCTGCCTGCCGGCTCGTCATCCGGCCACGCTGAGGCACGTGGCAGGTTCGCGCCGACGGCCACCGCCCCGGACCCGGCCGGCCGGGAGCCGGGCGGTGTTTGGCCCGGCAGGCTGGCCGGCCGATTGGGCGGCAGGCGGGCCGGCAGCCTAGACCTGCCGGGGCACCTGCCGGCCCCGGACGGGCCGCAGGCGCAGGTCAGCGACGAAATATACCTGACGGGAGGTGCCCAGGCTGATGACAACAGCATCACAATCTCATGCGCGCGGGGCGGGCACGGGGGCGCGCAGCAGGGACGAGGCCGCGCTGCTGGCCGCGCCCGCGCACCTGACCGGCCGGGACCGGCTGCTGGTCCGGCTGGTCGGCGTCCACCGGGTGCTGACCACCGATCAGCTCGCCGCGCTCGGGTTCGGCAACATCACCACCGCGCGGCACCGGCTGGCCGTGCTGGTGCGGATCGGGCTGCTGCGCCGGTTCCGGCCGCACCCGCCCGAAGGCTCGGCACCGTGGCACTACGTGCTCGGTCCGGTCGGCGCGGCCATGCTCGGCGTCGAGGACCGCGACGAGCACCGGTGGGCGCCGCAGGCCCGCGCTGACCGGCAGCTCGGCCTGGAACGCTCTCCGCGCCTGGGGCACATGACCGGGCGGAACTGGTTCTTCGCCGCGCTGGCCCGGCACGCCCGCGAGCACGGCGGCCAGCTGGCCCAGTGGCTGAACGAGGCCGACACGGCCGCCAGATGCGAGCAGGCGGCGGTCCGGGCCGATGACCGGGTGCGGCTGCCCCGGCCGGACGGTGCGGGCACGTGGGCTGAGGACGGCGGGGCCATGTCGTTCCTGCTGGAATATGACACGGGCACAGAGCACCTGCCCGTCCTGGCGGCCAAGCTGGACGGCTACCAGGTGCTGGCGGGCGGGCTGGCCTGGCACGAGCAGCCCTGCCCGGTCCTGCTGTTCTGCTTCGTCTCCCCGCGCCGGGAGCAGGCTGCCCGCCGCGCCCTGGCCGCCACCCGCGAGGCGGGCGGGCTGCGGATCGCCACGGCGGCGCTCGACCCGCGCACGACCAGCCCGGCCGGGCCGGTCTGGCTGCCCCTGCACTGGACCGGCGGCGCGGTGCGGCTGATCGACCTGGAGCAGGCGCTGCCTGACCCGTGGCAGGACTATCGCCAGCAGCGGGCACGCGAGCGCCGCGAGGCCGCCGAACGCGAGCAGGCCCTCCGCCGCTCCGACGACGATGACGACGACACGGCGTGGGCTGCCACGGGAGGCGGGGACCTGGTGAGCGAGCAGCAGGTACCCGCAGGTCAGCGGCGAAATTGATCTCGGCGGGGCGGACCCGGCTCATTGATGAAAACCATGACCCCCCGCAGGCAGGCCCCCCGCCACCGCGCCGAGTACGGAGAGGAGGTGAACGCCTCACGCGCCGGACAGCCCGACCCCAGCCGCCCGATGACCAGTCACCCGGCCGTGACGACGCGCCGCGCGACGATGACGACGACATGGACCAGTGGGTGAAGGAGGTGGCCGATGCCCTGCCCCCGCTGACCGACCGGCAGCGCGACCGCCTGGCCCGGCTGCTGCGCCCGCCCCGCCAGCGGGCAGCCTGACACCACACGATGCCCCCGCCGGCCAGTGGCCGGCGGGGGCATCTGCCCGCGTGCGCCTCGGGTCAGGCGGCCCGCGCGGCCGGGGTGGTGCCGGAGATCTGGATCAGGTCCCGGTTGAAGGTGTGCCCGCGTCCCAGCGGCGGGAGGGTGACGGTCAGCAGGATGCGGACGATTTCCCGCTTGCGGCCGAGCGGCAGTTCATCCCAGGTGCGGCGGGCGTCATCGGTCACCGCGAACGCCGACAGCGGGCTGTGCGAGGTGGCCGCGTTCAGGTCGGCGCGGATCTCGGCCATCCGGTGGTCCAGCTCGGCGGTGATCGTCTCCAGCTGCGCCTCATCGATCCCGCCCCGCGCGTACACCTGCGCCGCGCCGTTCTTGCGGGCATCGCACACCACCAGCTCATCACGCAGCGCGGCCACGTCCACCTCCGCCTCATGCGGGATCAGCCCGACCACGTCATCGCGCGACAGGCGGGCCACGATCACGTTCTCCACGTACTTATCGGTCCGCTCGGCCGGCCAGCAGCAGTGCCCGGTCTTGCGGCACCGGTAGACCGGGGTGCCGGACTTGTTGCGCCGCACCGTCATCGTGGTGCCGTCATCACACTTGCCGCACCGGTAGATCAGCGACCCCAGCCACCTGGGCGTGTTCCCCGGCGAGGTCCTCCGCGCCGGGTCGCCGAACAGCGTGATCAGCGCCTGCCGCACATCCTCGGGCAAGATCGGCGCATAGGCGTTACGGGTGACGATCTCCCCCCGGTACACCGCATGCCCCGAGGTGCGCGGGTGGGTCAGGATCTGCCGTACCGTCCGCGAGTTCCACCCGCCGTGCTCGGCAGCCTTCCCGTTGCGGCGCACCGACCGGTCATCGGTCATCGCGACCGTGGCCACGCCCCGCGCGGCCAGATCACGCAGCACCTGGTTCATCGACACCCCGGACAGCAGGTCATCGGCCCAGCGGCGGATCTCCTCCGCCTCGGCCTGGTTGTGGCGGGTCATGTCCAGCACCGGCCGGTCCTCATAGACCCGCTCCATCGCGGGGGCCTTCGGGTTGACGCACACCGACCGGACCCGCCCGGTGTCTGTGCCCCACCCGAACGGGCGCACCCCGCCCCCGTAGACACCGTGCCGGGCCTGCCGTTTGCGGGCTATCGCGACCCGCTCGCCCCGGTGCTCGGACTCATACTCGGCCTCGCTGGTGTCATCGCGCAGTTCCTTGCGGCCAGACGCCTTGTCCAGGTTGTAGAACGCGCCCTTGGTCGTGGAGTACAGCCGCAGCCCGTGGGCGCGGGCCAGCTTGATGAACGCGTTGACCTCCTCGGTCGAGCGGTGCAGCCGGTTAGCGTGCCAGATGATCAGCGTGCCGATCTTGCCCGCCGCGATATCGGCCAGCAGCCGCTCATACTCCGGCCGCTCCACCCCGCTGAAGGCCGACAGGTCGTTGTCCACATAGCTGGCCCCGATGATCAGGCCGAGTTCGCCGGCGGCGTCGGCGTTCTCGGCCTGCTGGGTCTCCACACCCTCGGCCGCGCCGCGCTTGTCCCGCGAGATCCTGACATATTCTGCGTCGATCGGCACTGGCCTGTCCCTTCTCGTCCGCTGCGTCCTTCTATCGTCCATGATAGGCGATATGAATGCCCCAAATCACTAGACGGGAAGACCACCACCATGCGGATGATCCTGGGCCTGGACGCGCCGACGCAGGGCTCGGTTGAGTACCAGGCGGCCGGGGCGACCCGATGACCGACGTCACGATCGCCCGCGCCGGCCCGGACCACCGGGCGGCCTTGCGCGCAGCCACCTTCGGCGATGTGCTGCGCTCGGAGTGGACCAAGCTCCGTTCGGTCCGGTCGACTTTCTGGGCGCTGACCGCGACCGTCGTGCTCGGCGTCGGCCTGGGGGCCCTCATCAGCGCGGTCGCCGCCCACGGCTACGCCAAGTTCAGCGTCCCCGACAAGCTGAGCTGGGACCCGACCGGGGTCAGCCAGTCGGGGATGCTCATCGCCCAGGTGGCCATCGCCGTGCTCGGGGTGCTCTGCGTCAGCTCCGAGTACGCCTCCGGGATGATCCGCACCAGCCTGATCGCCGTCCCGAAGCGAGGCCGGGTACTGGCCGCCAAGTCGCTGGTCTTCGCCGTGGTGACGTTCGTCGTGGGCGAGGTCACCTGCTTCGCGGCGTTCTTCGTGGGCCAGGCCCTCATCAACGGCCATGCCCCCCACGCGGCGCTCGGCGATCCCGGGGTAGCCCGGGCGGTGGCGGGAGGGGGGCTGTACCTGATCGCCCTGGCGGTGCTCAGCGTCGCCGCGGGGGCCTTGCTCCGGCACCCGGCCGCCGCCATCGCCGCCATGGTGGGCGTCCTGTTCGTCCTGCCCGCGATCGCCCAGGCGCGGTCAGGGCGCGCCGCCATACCAGGGCACGGTCAGGCCCTGGCCTTGCGCCGGCGCGGTCCGAGCCGCCGGAGCTGGAGCCAGGTAACGATCAGGAAGACCACCGCGAGGCCGACCGTGAGTCCGATGTCGCGCAGCCAGGTGCCGGACGCGTGGTTCCACAGCGGATCGGCTGCCGCCGTGACCGGGGTCAGTGCGTTCACGTTGACCGTGGAGGCGGCGGCACCGAGGCCCCACCGCGCGGGGGCGATCCAGGAGAGCTGGGACAGCCCCGCGATCCCCGCCAGCGGCACCACGCCTCCGGACAGCACGATCTGGCCGACGACCAGCATGACCAGGAACGGCACGGCCTTCTCGGACGTGTCCACCAGCGCCGACACCATCAGGCCGAGGCACATTGAGGACAGCGCGAGCAGCCCGAGCGCGATCAGGATCTCTACCAGCGGTAGGTGATGCAGCAACGAACCGGTCGGCGGCAGCGCCCGTCCGGCCAGGCCGATTAGCACGATCACGACCGACTGCACAAGGGTGATGGCACCGACGATCAGCAGCTTGGAGAGCAGGTAGCCGAACGCGGACAGTCCGGCGGCTCGCTCCCTGATGTAGATCGGCCGTTCCTTCACGATCTCCCGGAACGATGCCGCGGTGCCGACCAGGCACACGCTGGTGATCAGCAGCTGCAGCAGTTCCTGCGCGGTCAGCCGGGTCCCGGGATAGCCGCTCAGGCCGTGTGCGGCGGGCACGAAGTGGATCAGCAGTCCGAGCACGATCGGCAGCACCGCCATCGTGATGAGGTAGCCGCGGTCGGCGGCGATCACCTGGGCGAACCGCCGGGTCAGGGTCATGACCTGGCCGAGCCAGCCACGGCGTCGTGGGGCGGCTGGCGCTGCCTGCTCTGCCTCGGGCGCCCGGACGTCATCGGGCGCCACGTACTGCGCGTAGTACGGCGAGGCCTGGAACTCCGCCGCCCAGTCCCGTTCCGGATGCGCCTCAACGGCCTGGAACACGTCCGCCCAGTCCGGCACGTCGAAGTACTGCAGCCCCTCGCCCGGCGGGCCGAAGTACCCGACCTTCCCGCCCGGCACGAGGAAGAGCAGCCGGTCGCAGACCGAGATGTTGGCCACGCTGTGCGTGACCACGATGATCGTCCGGCCGTCGTGCGCGAGGTCACGCATCTGGTGCATCACGGACTTGTCCAGGCCCGGGTCCAGGCCGGAGGTAGGCTCGTCGAGGAACAGCAGCGATGGCTTGGTCAGGAGTTCCTGCGCGACATTAACCCGCTTGAGCTGCCCCCCGGACAGCCGGTCGGCGCGGGTGCCGGCGTGCTGGGAGAGGCCGAGTTCCGCCATCACCTCGTCGATCCGGGCATCACGCTCCTGCGCGGTCGTGTCGGTGGAGAACCGCAGCTCGGCGGCGTATTGCAGAGCGCGCCGTGCGGTCAGCTGGGTGTGCAGGATGTTCTCCTGCGGGACCAGTCCGATCCGGTACCGGAGCTCGTCGTAGTTCGCGTACAGATCGCGGCCGTCGTACAGCACGGTGCCGGTGTCCGCGGGCCGCATCCCGGTCAGCGCACCGAGCAGCGTCGACTTGCCTGCACCGCTCGGACCCAGCACTCCGACCAGGCACTTCTCCGGGATGGAAAGCGACAGGTGGTCCATCAGCGTCTTCTTGCCGCCGTTGACCGTGACGACTAGGTCCTGGCCGGTGAACGTGATCGCACCCTGGTCGACGAACTGGCTCAGTTCGCTGCCCTTGAGCCGGAACGTGGAGTGCCCGATGCCGATGATGTCGGATTCGGTCAGCACTCGGGAGGTGATCCGCCTGCCGTTGACGTAGGTGCCGTTGTTGCTGCCGACGTCGGCAATCTCGTAGGTGCCGTCCGGCCGGCGGCGCAGTTCCGCGTGGTGCCGGGAGACCTGCAGATCCGCCAGCACCAGGTCGTTGTCCGGGGAGCGGCCTATCTTCAGGGACGTGGTCGCCAGCGACCCGAGGCGCGTCATCGACGTGGGCCGGTCAACGACGCTCGGCATCATCCGGCTCGCCGACCCTGGCATCGCGCGTTCGCGCGGCGCCGCCGCGGGCGCTGAATTCCCGGCCTGCGCGCCGCCCGTCACGCCAGATTCCGGTGCCCTTGGCCCGGCCATCGTCGGCAGCAGCGGCTGGAACCGCACGACTGGCCCGTTGTCCCGGTGCCCCAGGCGCACCTCACACGCGCCCGCGATCTCGACCCGCCGCGTGCGGTCGGGTCCGAGGAAGGTGCCGTTCGTAGTGCCGAGGTCCTCCAGCACCCAGCGCGCACCCTCCACCCGGAGCACCCCGTGCGCCCAGGAAACCCGGGGGTCATTGATCGCGATGTCGGACTCCGGATCACGGCCGACCCGGTAGGTCCTCCCGCCCTGCAGCTGGTGGTTCTGATTCAGGGCCCGCACCATGAGGTCAGGCGAGGCGCCCGCCCGGCCGGCCCGGGCCGGGATGGCCGGTGACAGGTCTGCGTCGCTCACGGCCGCGGCCACGGGAGCGCTCTGCTTGGGGGACACCTCGGATGCGTCAGAACGCTCTGGAGCCATGCTGGGAAGTTTAGGGTCGTGTGCCTGAAATCGGAATCGGGCGAATCATTCGCGCCTAGGCGAGTCGCGCGCGCCGTTCACGGCGACCGGGCCTTGCCGAGCGAGTAGGCACCAGTGAACTTGGGCACGCCGGGCTAGGCTTCCCCCACCCGGTTCACGATCGCGGTGAACAGCCACGGGAGCCGCCGGGCGGTCGGCACGATCCGCGGCCTGATCGCCGGGGCGTTCCGGGACCAGAGCAGCCCGGCGGTGAGCGCCCGGGACGTGCGGGTCACCTGCAGCCATGCCCGCTCATAGTCGCCCGCCCGGCCGGCGGCGAGGCAGTCCGCCAGGGCAGTCGCCCCGCTGAGTGCCGCGCCGATGCCCTCGCCGGTCAGCGCGTCCAGGTACCCAGAGGCGTCTCCCACGAGCAGGACGCGTCCCTTGGCGCGGTGCGCGACATCCTGTCGGAGCGGCCCGGCGCCGCGGACGCTGCTGACCGGCTCGGCTCCGGCGAGGCACTCACGCAGGGCCGGGAACGCGGCCAGCCGCGACTCAAAGCTCGCCTGGCCGTCGCCGAGCACCGCGACCCCGACGACGTCCTCGGCTACCGGGGTGACGTAGGCCTCGGAATCCTGCGCCCAGTAGACCTCGACCAGACTGGTCCAGGGAGCGACCCGGTAGTGCTGGCGGAGCCCGTACCGCACGTGCCGTGCCGGGCGCGGATCAAGACCGCAGGCCCGGCGGATTGCCGAGTGCAGACCGTCCGCCGCGACGAGGTAGCGGGCATGGATCCCGGCGGCGGTCACTCCGGGACCGGGCTCGCCCGCGGTGAACTCGTCCTGGCCACGCTGGCTGAACTCCGTGACCCGCACCGGGAGTACCGGGATCTCGAGTTCGCTGGCGCGATCGGCTAGCGCGGAGTGCAGCGTCGTGCGCCGGACGCCGAGTGCCGGCCCGCGCCGGAACAGCGCCTCGACTTGGCCGTGGGAATCGAGGTAGCGGATTCCGGTGACGACCTGACCCTTCGGGTGCACGCCAAGCCCGGCGAGCCGGCGCACGGCCGAGGGCATCAGTCCCTCGCCGCACGCCTTGTCGATTGGCCCATCGCGCGGCTCCGCCACGGTGACCGACAGCCCACGCTGCGCGCACGCGATCGCTGTGGCCAGCCCGGCCGGGCCGCCGCCGACGACCAGGACGTCGATCATGGCGCCGCGGTCGCCAGGGCTCTGGTCTCGCACCGCAGCCGGACCGTCAGCAGCCAGGCGTTCAGAGCCGTGAACGTCAGCGCCGTGATCCAGGCCGAGCCGATCAGCGGCAGCGCCGCGCCTTCGACCACGACCGCGACGTAGTTCGGGTGCGCGAGCCACTTATACGGCCCGTCGTGCACCAGCGGCTTGCCAGGGATCACGATCACCCGCGCGCTCCACCGGGGGCCGAGCGTCGCGATGCACCACCAGCGCAGGGCGTTCGCCGCGATCACGACGACGATCATCGGGTACGCGAGTGCCGGAATGAACGGGGCGTGCGTCACGATCGGCTCGATGAAGCAGCCGAGGATCAGGCCGACGTGCAAGGCGACCATCACGGGAAAATGGCCCTGGCCGTACTCGATGCCGCCCTCGGCCAGGCTGGCCCTGGCGTGTCGCTGGGACACCACGAGCTCGAGGATCCGCTCAACGATGATCACGCCGAGCAGCGCGTAGTAGATCTGCATCAGCGCACCTTCACGGGAACCGGCCGGTCACCAATGCAGGAGAATCAGCTCGACGCTGACCCCGGGACCGAGCCCGATCATCATCCCATACGACCCGGGGGGATGCGGGCACTGCGCCTGCGTCATCTCCATGACGTGCAGCACCGACGCCGAGGAAAGGTTCCCGACCTCGGCGAGCGAGCGGCGGCTCACGGCCACCGCGCTGTCGGGCAGCTTGAGGCTGTGCTGGACGGCATCGATCACCTTCGGCCCGCCGGGATGCCCCATCCAGGTGCCGATGTCGTCGACGGTCAGCCCCTGCCTGGCCAGGAACGAGGTGACGACGGCGGCGAGCTCACGCTCGATGACGTCGGACAGGTCGGTGGTCAGCACGATGCGGAAGCCATCCGAACCGAGCCGCCAGCCGAGCGCGTCGTTGCTGTCCGGGCAGACCTCGCCGTGCGTGGCGATGATCCGCGGACCGCCGGTCGCTCCCGTGGTGCCGCCAGGCCGCGAGCTCCGGGCATGCTCCCTGGCCGCCTGTCCGCCCTGGGCGACCACCGCCGCGGAGCCGTCGCCGAACAGTCCGCTGACGACCAGATCCGCGGTCGTGATCTCGGTCCGCGGCCACCACAGCGAGCACACCTCCACCGAGACCAGGGCGGCGGTGTGCCCCGGCCAGGCCAGCAGGTAGTCGTGCAGCCGCGCGAGCGCGACAGCGCCCGCCACGCAGCCGAGGCCGAATACCGGCAGCCGCTTGATGTCCGGCCGCAACCCCATCCTCGGGATGAGCAGGGCGTCGATCGACGGGACGATCACGCCAGTGACCGACGTGACGATCAGCAGATCCAGATCGCTCGCGAGAACACCCGCGGCGCTCAGGGCGCTGCGGAGAGCCTGCTCCCCGAGTTCGGTCGCCGCGCCGACATATCGTTCATTAGACACCCTGACTCCATACACATCACGATATTCCTCGATCGGGAATACGAGATGCCGGAACTTCACTCCGGAAGTGCCGTGCAGACGATCCATGAGTGAGCGCTGGGCACCGGCAAGGCCACCGAGATCCGCCACCATGCCGGTAATGTCGGCCTGCGCGTAGCGGTGCGGCGGGAAGGCGGACCGGACGGCCGCGATCTGCGTCATGGCCGGGTAACTGGCACGCGGGAATACCTCCGTCGCTGGGCGCATGACTGGTTTCTCAAGTCAGGTTAGCGCCACGCCACCGGCGAGGAACAGCGCGACGTCGACGGCGGCGATACCGAGAGCTGCGAAGAATGGTACCTTTCCCGACCCGCGAAAACCGGCCAGGGCGAGGATCGAGGCGATTGCCAGGCCGATCACGGAGATCCACCGGCGGGACGGGATAGCCGCCAGCAGCAGGAGTACCGACGCCGCCAGCAGCAGCGCGATCGCGGCCGCCCGGGCCGCCCGGCCACCCCATCGGGCGGCCACGATCTGCGGCAGTCCCACGACCCCCGTGACCCGGTTGGCCGCAAGGTCCGGCAGCACGTTCGCGAAGTGCGCGCCGAGGCCAAGGCAGCCGGCAGCCGCCGTGACCGACCACGTTGGCCAGGGATGACCCGGCAGCGTGCTTGTCGCGAACGCCGGGATCGGGGCGAATCCCAGGACATACATCAGGCCTGATGCCCAGGTCGACTTGAGGCCGAGGTTGTACGCCCACGCGGCACCGACCATGACGGCGTTGATCAGCAGCGGCCACGGCCCGATCAGCAGCGACAGGATCGCGGCGACCGTCAGGGCGCTGAAGGCGGCGATCCAGACGGCGCGGACGCTGATGTCACCGCGGGCGATCGGCTTGTCCGTGCGTCCGGCCGTGGTGTCCCGCGCTGCGTCGCACGCGTCGTTGGACCAGCCGACCGAGAGCTGGCCGGCCAGGATCGCCGGGGCGACCAGCACGGGGCCGATGCCGTACGGCGCGGCCTCCGCAGTGAGCGCAGTGACCATGGCTGTGATCACCAGGCACGGGCCCGGATGACTCGCGATGACCAGCACCCGCGCGCGGGGCAGCAGCAAGCCGGCGGGTAGCGCGCTCTTCGCGGGCATCGGAGGTTCTGGCGTTCCTATCGAGACGACGCTTACCTGGCTTATCGGGCCGACGTTATGCTGGCACACTACTGGAATGAGGCTTGCCCTGCGCGGCGCCAACCCGGCCGAGTGGCTCGCGCTCCGGCTGGGCCTGGTGCCGACCGCCGCGGCGGAGGCGTGGGCCGGGATGGGCTTGTCCGGGATCGTGGTCGCGGCCGTCCGGACCGGCGTGACCGAGCGACTCGCCGAGGGGCCGGCCACTGTCGCCGAGCTCGCCGGCGAGCTGGGCCTCGATCCGGTGCCAACCCAGCTGATGCTGCACTGCCTGCGATCCTTCGGGCACGTCAGCTGCTCCGGCGGGATGTACAGGCTCAGCCGTTCGTCTCGGCGCTGGCTGGACCCCCGGTCGGGCCTGTCGGTCAGCCGGTACGTCGCCAGTGCCGCGGACTACTGGGAGTGGTGGTCCGGGCTGGACGAGGTCACCCGGACCGGGAAGGTTAGCGGAAGCCACGACGCGGCGGCCGACGACCCCTACTGGCGGCGGTACATCTACGGTCAGCTCGACCTGGCCCGTCTCAGCGCTCGCGAGGTCGCACGGAAGATCCGGCTGCCTGCGAGCGCAACGTCGCTGCTCGACGTCGGCGGCGGGCACGGCTGGTACTCGGCGGCGATCTGCCAGCGTCATCCAAGGCTCACCGCCACCGTGCTCGACCTGCCCGGCAGCGCGGCGATCGGCCGGGAGATCATTGCCGCGGCCGGAATGTCCGACCGGGTCCGGCACCGGGACGGCGATGCGACCCTGGACGACCTTGGCAGCGGCTACGACGCGGTGCTGTGCTTCAACCTGGTGCACCATCTGAACGCCGACCACATCGTGCCGCTCTTCGGGCGGATCAGGGAGTCGCTCTCGCCAGGCGGGACCCTGGCCGTGATGGACGCGTTCGCCGAACCCGCCCGCAGGGGGTCGGCGGCGGCGAATTTCCTTGCGATGTTCGTCTATCTCAGCTCCGGCGCCCAGGTGCATACCCCGGCGGAGCTGCGGATCTGGCTGCGGAAGGCGGGCTTCACCAGGCCGCCGCGCCAGATCCGGATTCTGCGAATCCCAGGCCAGGCGATATATCTGGTGCGGAAGTAACGATCCCCGGCTGCTGCCGTCACCCACGCCCGGGGTGGCTCGTATCGTTGCATCCGTGGTAATCGTTTTCGCCCTGCTCACGGCTCTTTCCAACGCGGTCAGCGTTACCACGCAGCACATTGCCAGTACCGCTGATGCGGGGCGGGCATCAGGCTGGCGGCTGGTTCTCTCCTTGCTCCGCCATCCGCTGTGGCTGTTCGGCGCGGCGGCTCAGGCGGCGGCTTTCGTGTTCCAGGCACTTGCCCTGCACAACGGCGAGGTTTCGGTCGTGCAGCCGCTGCTGGCTATGGAACTCGTGTTTGCGCTGGTGCTTCGCCGGTTCTGGATCCACCAGTCGGTTCTCCTTGTCACGTGGGGCGGCGCGGCTTTGGCCTGCCTGGGGCTGGCCCTGTTCATCGTGGAGGGGGAGCCCCGGGGCGGCCAGCCGACGCCGGGGAGTCAGCACTGGATCGCGGCCATCGTGACCTGCCTCGCCGCGGCCGGCATCCTGACGGCGCTGGCCCAGCGAGGATCGCCGGGTCGGCGCAGTGCTCTTTTCGCGTCGGCGGCCGCCATCATGTGGGCGCTCGTGGCGGCGTTCATTAAATCCGCGACGGACACCCTTACCCAGTTCGGTGTCGGCGGAATGTTCCTGCACTGGCCGGTATACGCTCTGGCCGTCGGCGGCGTGGCTGGCATCTTTCTCGAGCAATCGGCGCTGCACACCGGGCCGCTGCGGGTCTCCCAGCCGCTTATGGTGATCATCGATCCGATCGTCAGTATCGCGCTGAGCGTGTGGCTGTTCGGCGAGCGCTTCATACCTAACGCCGTGATGCTGGCCGTGGCGGCGGCCGGCTTCACCATGATGTGTGCCGGGGTCGTCCTTCTGACGCAGACCGCACCAGCGACCATGCAGGCTGATGTCCGTCGTGACGGCTGACCCGAAGCGAGAACGGCTGCGTGCTTGTTCGCCCGGCACCATCACCTGAACCGGCCAAGCCCCGTACCCCAGTTCACGTCTACGCCGGACATTGCCCCGGGCGGGGTCTTCGGTCAGCCCGGTATCCTGCGGAGCTTCTCCTGGACCACCAGGCAAGGTCCGTATATCCTGGGCGGATGATGCGGGTGCGCCGATCCGGCCGGTGCCATCTTGTCCGGGGCGGATGAGGTACGCGCCCAGGCGCTGGAAGTGGCCGGTGGATGGTCACCACCCGGCGCGCCCAGTTCATGGCGCCTGACCGCCGCGCTGTTCGAGGCGATCGCGGCTGATGACGAGCTTCTGGAGCGGCTGGCCGTGCTCCCGCCTGGCCGGCTGCCCGCGCTGCTGGCCAGCGCGGCCGTTGCCTTTTTGGTGCGGCGTGACCGGCCGGTCACGCTGGCCGGCTACTTCCCCGAACCTGGCGGATCCCAGCCGCGGTTCGACGATGGGTTCTTCCCGGCGTTCCGGGCGTTTTGTGCTGCCCGCCTGGAGGACATCGTCGAGGTCTGCCGCAGCCGCCGGTACCAGATGAACGAGGTGGCAAGGTGCACCCAGATCGTCCTGGGCATCGCGGCGGCCAGCGGCGGATCCGCCGACCCGGTGGCCCTGGTGGATCTGGGTACCGGGGCCGGGCTCGGGCTGCAGCTGGACCGTTACCGGTACCGGGTGGGGGCCAGCACGTACGGCCCCGCGGCGGCCGGGTTGAGTCTTGCCTGTGACGTGCGCGGCCCGATCCTCCCGCCGCCGGCCAAGTTGCCGCGCATCGCCGCGAGGGTGGGGGTGGATCTTGATCCGGTGGGCCTGGAAGACCCGGCGGCCCGGGCGTGGCTGCAGGCCTGCACGCCACCTGAGGCATCGGCCCTGTCCCGGCTGGCGGCGGCCATCAACATCGCGCGGCGGCATCCGGAGCCGGTCATCGCGGGTGACGTCATTGACGCGCTCCCCGGCGTTCTGGGCAGCATCCCCCGGCAACAGCGCATCATCGTAGTTGACGCCTATATGGCTGTGTTCCTCCCGGAGGACCGGCGGGCTCAGCTGGCAGGCATTCTCGCCCAGGCCGGTCGGGGCCGTCCGGTGACATGGCTGTCCCTTGATCCGCTCGTCCCGCTAGGACCGTCGGGCCGTGACAGCGTGCAGGGGCTGCCCGTTCCCCCCGGCCTGATCCGTGACTACCAGCACGGCGGCGTCTTCGCCGTGCTGGGAGCCCGCATCTTCGATGGGACCGGCGACCGCGGGTATCTGCTGGCCCGCGCTCACCCGTCCGGCGGGTGGATCCAATGGCTCAGCGGCGAACCTGCGCCGGGGCGCGAGGCCGGCCCGTGAAACCGGGGTTGCCGCAGGCCGTGAACGTGCGTGCTGGCGAGGGCCGTCCCGCGGCTGCCTGAGGGAAAATCAACTTCTCACTCACCCCGCACGTGCCCGGCGGCGGCTGTGAAGGCTATGGTCTGCGTCCACCACGCCGCGGCTCAGCCACACCGACCGGCAGGAAATCCGGTTCGATCAGCAGCACCGCCCCACCCGGCCGCGCACTAGCCACCAGATTCACCACAGCAGCCTCAGCATCGCCGACATGATGCAGCACGGCGCGCGCCGTCACCAGATCGAAGTCTCCTGGCTCGACCCGCCCCGCCAGGAGTCTTCCCGACGAAGCTCAAGCCCGGGTACATCCGCGTCGACCAAGGACAGGTCCAGATCCACCGCCACCGCCCGCCCCGCGGGCGCGACCCGCCCAGCCAGCCAGGCCGACAAAGACCCGTTACCACAGCCAACTTCGAGCGTACGCGCCCCAGGCCCGATGCCCAGCCGCGCAATGTGGCCGCGGTGCATCGGATCGAGCAACCGCGACATCAATGCGAGCCGCTCGCGCTCGCCTTCTTGGTGATGATCAAGGACGTATTCTGGCATGCCCACCAGCCCGGCTCTGGCCCGCGACCTGCCGCGGGCAGACACCGAGACCGCTCGCCAAAACAGCTTACGCCCGGCATTAAACCACTACCCGGAGCGTGGCCGCAGATCACCCATTATGCACCCGAGCTGGCCCTCGGAGCAGGCGAGCCGGGCGGCTCGCGACGGGCTCTTAACTGACGAGGGTGTCGATCACATCCTTGGAGTGTGTCACCGGCAGCCGGTTGCCCTCGAGCTCGATACGTGAGCCGCTATCGTCGTGGATCAGCTCCAGCACGCGCACATTCACCCGCTGGTGGACCTTGACGCTCAGGCCTGCTCGCGGGACCTGGAAGACAAGCGCCGTGGGCTCGCTGTGCCTGGTCGACGCGGCGAAGCCGTAAGCCGTGGTGGCGGTGACGCCGACGAGCATCCTGGCAGGCAGTCCCGAACGGGCGCCCGCATGCTGGCATGCTTGGAGAGGTGAAGGACCTGGTAAGGCTGCTCCGCCGGATCGCTGTCACCATCGCGGGCATACTGATCTTGGCTGTCGGGGCGGTGCTGCTGGTAGCGCCTGGGCCTGGCCTGCTAGTCATAGCGCTCGCGCTGTCCGTCTTCGCCATCGAGTACCGATGGGCCAGACGTTATCTCGTGGCGGTGCAGGTACGCGCCCGCTCGGCGGCCCTCAAGGCGGCAGCCAGCCGCGTCGCCACGACCTGCACGGTCCTCTTCGGCATCGGCGCCCTCGGCCTCGGCGCTGTGCTGATCTGCGCGGACTTCCTGCCATTCTCCGGCGTGGGAACCGGCCTGGGCGTTGCTATCGGCGGCCTGACCGTGCTAGCGACCATGGCATACAGCATCCGGGAATCGCGACGTACCAAGAAGATCGAAGAGGACGAATCTTTAGCCTAATCCTGAGCGGGCCGAGGAACTGGCGAGGTGATCATGCAGGTCTTCGCCCGGCCGGTGGCGGGCGCGGTGCCGGCGGCGAAGCTGACCGATCACCTCCTTCGGGAGATCGTGGTCCGCGAGTCCCGCGAAGGCGGCACCTGGCGAGAAGCGCAAGGTGCCGCGCCGCCTCGGGATGACGGCCCCGGGGCGCCTACCCGGACGCGGTATATGAGCATGAGGTCGGGCACGGACGTGGATACGACGCCCAGACGAGGCACGTAGGCGAGCTTGCCCCGCAGCGGTTTTCAAGCCAGCCCAGCTGCTCGTATTCGTCGCGGGCTAGCGGCCGCTGGCACCATCGGCCAATGTATTCGGGCTAATGGCGCCAACGCCCCAACCGGCATCGGCCAGGGCCCGGCCCCAGAACCGGGTGATTCGCCTATTTAGGGCCGGTCGAACGGCACGGGTACGGGCGCGAGACCTTAGGTCATAGGCCGCGCGGCGCAGGGACACAGGTCAGGACCACCAGCGGGCGGCCAGCCGTGCCTCGCCGGTTGGTTGCCGCACATGTCGCGCGGACCATATCAGGGCCCGCCTCGTGTCAGCCGCAAGCAGCGGCGCGGGCCAGCAGGTGGGCGCGCTCGCTCGTGTTGGCAGCCATCGCCGCCGCGCGCTGGAATTCGGCGCGCGCCTCATCGCGCCTGCCGAGCCGCTCGAGCAGATCCCCGCGCACGCTCGGCAGCAGGTGATAGCCGCGCAACGCGGGTTCGCCGATCAGCGTGTCCACGATCGCCAGCCCGGCGGCTGGCCCGTCGGCCATCGATACGGCGACGGCGCGGTTGAGCTCGATCACCGGCGACGGCGCGAGCGACGCAAGGACGCTGTAGAGGGTAGCGATGCGAATCCAGTCGGTGTCCGCGGCGGCGAGTGCCCGTGCGTGGCACGCGGCCAGGGCCGCCTGGATGACATACGGCCCGCTGAACTCGCTGCCACTGAGGGACACCGCCGTGGCCAGCGCCGCGAGGCCATGCGTGATGAGCAACCGGTTCCAGCGGCTGCGATCCTGGTCCAGGAGCGTGATTAGCTCGCCGTCGCGCCCGGCCCTGGCCGGGATCCGCGACGCCTGGATCTCCGTCAGCGCGACCAGCCCGTGCACTTCGGGCTCGTTGGGCGCAAGCGCGGCGAGCATGCGGCTGAGGCGCATCGCCTCCTCGCACATCTCCGCCCGCGTCCAGGAATCGCCCGAGGTCGCCGCGTAGCCTTCGTTGAAGATCAGGTACACGACCTCGAGAACGGACGCGAGCCGCACCGCGAGTTCCGTGCCGACCGGCACCTCGAACGGCACTTTGGCGTCCGCCAGGGCCTTCTTCGCGCGGGTGATGCGCGCGGCCATCGTCGGTGCCGGGACGAGGAACGCGCGCGCGATCTGTTCGGTCGACAGGCCGCCGACCAGCTTCAGCGTGAGAGCCACGCGCGCGTCACGTGACAGCGAGGGATGGCAGGCGGTGAAGATCAGCCGCAGTACGTCGTCCTCGACGTGGTCGTCGAACTCGATTTCGTCCATGGGGTTTTCCGCTTCGGCGAGCTCCCGGCTGATCTCAGCGACCTTGCGCTCGAAGCTGGCCTGCCGCCGCACGCTATCGATGTAGCGACGGCGCGCGACGGCGGTCAGCCAGGCACCCGGGTTGTCGGGCACCCCCGTCGACGGCCACTGCACCAGCGCGGCGACGAGGGCGTCTTGCGCGAGGTCCTCGGCCAGGCCGACGTCGCGGACCGTGCGGGCGAGCCCAGCGATGAGCCGTGCCGACTCGATCCGCCAGACCGCCTCGACGGTCCGCTGCGCCGCCTCGCTTCCCAACGACGCCTACTGGGTCCGGTGCTGTGCGGACTGCTCGCGCAGCCGGCTCTCGGCGTCGATGATCTCCTGCGGTATCTGCCCCTCGAAGTCGGCCGCCTCCGCGATGCGCCGCAGTTCCACGGTCGTGCCCTTGAACGGCGCGCGCTTCAGCCACTCGACGGCCTCATCTATTGACGAGACCTGCCAGATCCAGAAGCCGCCGACGAGTTCCTTCGTCTCCGCGAACGGCCCGTCGATGACCCGGCTGCCGCCGTCATCGCCGAACTCCAGGCGCCTGCCCTGCGACGACGGCGCAAGGCCCTCGCCGGCCAGCATGATCCCGGCCTTGAGCAGTTCCTCGTTGTACCTGCCCATCGCCGCGAACTCTTCCTCGTGCCCGGCGTACTCGCCCTTCTCGCTGTCTTCGGTGGCCTTGACCAGCACCATTACACGCATCTGGATCTCCTTTGTTCCCCGGCCGGACGTTCCGGCTCACCAGTGCGTCGAGCGGCACGGACCAAATTCGACATGGGTCCTGGAGTTCTTTCTATCGCATGACGCCGTTCCGCAACGTGGCGCTCATTGCCCGGCCATGACCACGGCGGATGCCGGCCCGCGCACTTCGGTGTCCGGCGCGGCGGCGGACGGGCTGATCGGCTGGCGGGTAGGTCGGGCCGGAATCCCGTCGCCCACAGCACCGTGGTGATCTCCCCGCTCGACAGATCCAGCTCCAGGGGCGAGCAGGGGTCGACGCGCGTTGCTGTGAAGCGGCGCGGTGGCCTGAGCCCTGCGACACGGCGCGCACGGCGTGCACCGTCGTGGCGGTGCACGCCGGCGCGCTGATGAGGCGGGCATAGCGGGTGAGGGTGGCCACGACGTCGGCGGCGGGCATGAAGCCGTCGGGGTCGTCGCCGGCGTAGTGCTGCATCATGTCGGCGAACGCGGGTGTCAGGCCAGGTCGACGAGCACCTTGGTCGGGTTGGTCACGATGTCGAAGACCGCCGAGCGCTTCTGCGACTGGGCCACCAGCGCCTCGAGGTCGTCGCGGGAGGCGTCGGCGTCGATGGCGAACCGGACCGCGACGGCCTCGAAGCCGTTGCGGACCTCAGGGTCGGCGCCGAGGATGCCCAGGACGTTCATCTGGCCTTCGATCGTGGCGGTGACCGACCGGAGCTGGATGCCCCGGTGCTGGGCGACCGCGGCGACGCCGGCGGTCAGGCACCCGACCAGGCCGACCAGCACGAACTCCACCGGCGCGGCGCCGTTGTCCTCGGACGCGAAGCACTCGGGGTGGTCGACGTCGAACTCATAGGTGGTGCGGTGCTGGTGCTCGGCGCCGAGCCCGGCGAACCCGGCCACGGTGGAGTGGCTGTGGGTGCCGGTGCGCCAGGTGCAGCTGGCCCGCCAGGTGAACTGGGCCGCTTCCGGTGCGGCGGACAGTGCCTCGCGCGCCCCGAGCAAGGCCTGGACGTTCACGCCATTGTCGACGGGACTGTCGGTGATGGTCATCGGTGTCTCCTTGGTTTCGATGGGATCGGACATGTTCATCCCTGCCGCCTGCTGGGACCGAGAACGAGGGGAAGAGAGGTAAGGCCGCGCAGGACGAGACCGTCGCCGTGAGCCCAGGCGAGCTCGCCGCGGTCAACGGCGAGCCGCAAGGCCGGGTGGCGGCCGAGTAGCTCTTCGAAAGCGACTCTGGCTTCGAGCCGGGCCAGGGGCGCGCCGAGGCAGTAATGGATGCCGTGGCCGAACCCGAGGTTCGGTCCGTCGTCGCGGCCGATGTCCAGGACGTCGGGTGACGGGAACCGGTCCGGATCGCGGTTGGCCGAGCCGAGGCATACCAGCACCTGTTCGTGCGCCGGGATCTGGACGCCGTCGAGCGTCACCGGCTCGGCTGTTACCCGGAACGTGGCGTGCGGGACCGGGGCGGTGAAGCGGATGAGCTCGTCGATCGCGGCGGGAAGCTGCCCGGGATCGGCCAGCAGCGCCTCCAGCTGACCAGGGTGGTCAAGCAGGGCCACCACCCCGTTGCCGATCAGGCTGGCCGTGGTGTCGTGGCCGGCGACCACGAGCTGGAACAGGCTCGACAGCAGCTCCTGTGTGGTGAGTGCGTCGTCTCCGGCGGCAACTAGAACGCTGACCAGGTCGTCGGCTGGGCTCTGGCGCTTGTCGTCGACCAGCTCGCGCAGATAGGCCACGATGCCGTCCGATGCCTCGACGGCCTCCGGCGGCGGGTTACCGGCCCACCCGGTCAGCAGCACACCGAACCAGGCGTGCAGGCGCGGGCGGTCGGCTGCGGGGATGCCCAGCAGCTCGCCGATCACCCCGAACGGCAGGGGATAGGCATATCCCTCGATGAGGTCGACAGTGGTGCCAGGGCCGACGGCGTCCAGCTCGTCCAGGAGGCCGCTGGCGATCGCCCGGATGGCCGGCTCCAGCGCGGCGATCCTGGCAGGCGCGAAGGCCCGGGACACCAGCCGCCGCAGCCGGGTGTGGTCAGGCGGGTCGACGTTGAGCATGTGCCGTGAGAACGCCGGTCCGGGCAGGCCCTCGGCGACGACATCGCCGTTGTCGGCCAAGGCGGCGAGCATGTCCTTGGAGATGCGGGGGTCATTGAGGGCTCGCCGGGCGGCGTCGTAGCCGAGCACGACCCAGGCCGGGTGACCATCGGCGAGGCGGGCCTGCTGCACCGGGCACCGGACTCGGGCCTCGGCGAAGTGGCCAAACGGGTTGTCACGGATCGTCGGCTCCCATCCGCCCCAGGTGGCCAGGGTGTCAGTCATGGTCGCCCTCGGGCCGGTAGCCGGTGCAGAGCAGATCGAGCCGGACGATGCGCCCCCCGTCGGCGACGTCGGCGTAGACCTGCTGTTCGACGGTGAACCAGCCGGCGCCGAGTCGGTCCGCCCGCAGCCGGAGCCGCCAGTGCAAGTGCAGGCGGCCACCAACCTCGCCGACGGTGGCCTCGACGAGCTCGAAGTCGTCGGTGTCGCCGAACCAGCACGCGAACTGGCCAGCGATCACCTCGGCCCCGGTCCATTCCCGCAGGCCCGGGGGCAGCAGTGCGCGGAGCCGGGCGCCAGCGGCGAGCGCGCCGCCGAGCTGGGCGAAGTCCTGAGCGGCCAAGCTCTCAAGGAACGAGCCGGCCAGGGCGAACTGCGGTACCGCAGTAGCCGCGCCGTGGCTATGGGATGTGGTCGTCATAGATCCGTTGTACGGGTCTGCCGACGGAAGCGAATCGGGTAACTACCCGATCTTTCGGTCAGGTCCTTGATTCACCTGCCATCCCGATCAGGCCTTGGCGCATGGCGAACAGCGCGGCCTCGGTACGGGTCTTCACCCCGAGCTTGGCAAAGATGTGCTCCAGGTGGGAGGAGACCGTCTTGCGGCTGACGTGCAGCTCGGCGGCGATCTCGGGGTTGGAACGTCCCTGGCCGAGCCGCACCAGCACCTCGGCCTCGCGGGCCGTCAGCCCGGCCGGCAGGTCGGCCCGGCGCCGCACCCGGTGGCCGGCGGCCTCCAGCACCGCCTGGGCCGCGTCGCCGTCGAGCCGCCCGGCGCGCACCTCGTCGCGCACCGTCCGCTCGGCTTCGCCGGCCTCGAGCGCCGGGCGGTGGGGACGGGGCTGGCGCAGGGCGTTGTAGACGTCGGCGGCGCCGAGGATCCGCGCCGGCAGCGAGATGGCATCGCCCCGCAGCCCGTGCGGGTAGCCGGAGCCGTCCAGCCGCTCGTGGTGCAGCGACGCGCAGTGCCCGGCCTGGGCCAGCAGCGGCGTGCGGGCCAGCATCCGTTCGGTCAGGTACGGGTGGGTCCGGGCCCGCTCACGCTGGGAGACGCTCCATCCGCCCGGCTCGTCCCAGACACCGCTGGGAATGCCGATCATGCCGATGTCGTGCACCAGCGCCGCGCGGCGCAGCATGACCATGTCGGCTACGGGAAGCCCGACTGTAGCGCCAGCCTGCACGGACAGTTCGGCCACGCCCCGGGAATGGCCAAGGCGCAGCGGCGACTTGAGGTCACTGAAGTCGGCGAAGGCGCTGAGGGCCCGGTCGAGCTGATCGTCGCTCAACGCCGCACCCAGCCGCGGGTCGAGCGCGATCACCTCCTCCCACGCCGAGATGCCGCCCAGCCCGTCGAGAATCTCGGCGTGCCGGGCGCAGAAGCAGTCGACCAGGCCCGGATCGAACTGCGTGCCGCGCCGCTCACGGGCCACACGCAGCGCGGCCTCGGCACCGCCGGCATGGTGGAACGCCTCGATGCTGTCGGCCAGGTGGACCAGGCGGATGGCGGGAGCCAGACCATCGGCGCCGGTCAACCCCGGCACACCCCTCCCGTCCCACCGTTCGAAGGCCTGCAGCAGCGGCTCACACACCGCCGGGCCGAGCTCCAGCCAGCCGGCAAGATCGCTTGCCTCCTGGCAATGCTCCTCCATAAGCCGCCGCGCTGACCGGCCTGCGGTCGCTACAAAAGTCCCGACCATCCCGATCCGGTGGAACCCCGACTGGCCGCGGCCGAGATGACGTGCGACGAAGACCGCCAAGCTGACACCGCCGAGATCCTCCTCATGGGTTTCCGCATACAACTCCATCTCATCACCGAACAGCGCTGCCACCTCGGCGGTGTCCACGGCGCAGCCCACCCAGGTCAGCAGCGAGGCGTAGTACGCAGAGGAGCATGCCGCCCGATCCATCCCGGCCGCCGCCCCCAGCCGCATGGCGACCACGGTCTGGCGCAGCACCCGTTCCATAGGCCGACCCATCCCGAGGTCCGCCACAAGCGACAGCGTCGCCACCAATTCGGCAAGGGTCACTGGCCGTAGGGAATCCGAAGCCATGATCTCATTCTCCCTCGCGCTCCGGACTGCCGGATAACCCTAAAATCGGACGGTTCGCAGATCGCAGGCAGTGGCAACACGCAGATCTGGTGCGCAACTCAGCCCCGGTGTGGGGATGGCTGGTTAGAGGTCTGGTCAGGGGGATGGTCGCGGGCTGGCCTGGGCCCGCTGGCCGGGGAAGTCGGGCTGGCCGGTCAGGGCGGCCCTGCTGAAGATGGCGGCGAGTTGTGCTGCCTGGGTTCCCTGGCCTTCCCGTTCGGTCTCGATGGGCGGGAATACTGACCGGATGCCGTTCAGCAGCCCGGCCAGGGGTGGTGCCGGGTGGCGGCTGGTGACGGCCAGTGCCTGGCTGGAGACCAGGGCCAAGATGGCGAGGACGCTGTCCAGGCATTCGGCGGCCCGGTGCTGGCTGCGGTAGGCGCCGAAGACGGGCGTGGCGATGTCGTTTTGGGTGTCGTTGATGGTGGCGGGCAGCAGGGTGGGCGCGGCCAGCGCCCGGGCCTCTTCGACCAGCCCGGTCGCTACCCAGCCGAACAGGTTGGTGGCACCGCCGGAGGCCCCGGGGATGAAACCGGGCGGGACGAGCAGGTGCGGGAGCCCTGAGGTGGCGCTGTGCATGGCGGTGACCTGGCGCTGCGCCACCAGGGCCAGGTCGGCCCAGGAGGCGGTCAGCCAGTTGGTGGCGGGGGCGGCCGCGCCGTTATGGAAGCCGCCGGTCGACAGGACGCGGCCGAAGGGATGGCCCTCGCTGGCGGGCAGGTACACCGGGTTCTCGGTGACCGAGCCGAGGGCTGTGGTGGCGGCGTGAGCCACCGCCCGCACGGCGCGCTGGGCCTGGCCCAGGACTTGGGGCAGGATGCGGTAGCTGACCGGTGCCTGGTGGGCTAGTCGGCTTGATGTGACGGCGCCGCGCAGGTGACCGCGCAAGTGATGCAGGACTGCGCGTTCTGCCTCATCGCAGCCCAGGTCGTCAAGGGCCTCATCGTAGGCGTCCAGGGGAGCGGCGAGCGCCTCGATCGACAGCGCGAAGATTGCCTCGGCCAGCTGCAGGCGGTGCCCGGCGTGCAGGGTGACATCGGCGGCCAGCGCGGTGGCGCACGGAGAGCCGTTGATCAGGGCCATGCCCTCGCCTTCAACCAGGTCGCCGGCGTCCACGGCAGCCATCACGTGCATGAGGGGAAGGATCTCCCCGGCGCCGCCCTGCCCGTCGAGGGGAACCCGCGGTAGAGGGCTGTCCAGCAGGGCGGCCACACGCTGGGCGAGTTCAGGCCGCACCTTGGCGTGCCCGCCGATGAAGTCGGCCAGCCGGGCGAAGACGATGCCTCTGACGACGCGCTCATCAAGGCAATCCCGGCCGAAGCCCCGGCCCACCCCGCGGAAGCGGCGCGCATACTCGCGCAGGTCCTCCGGCGGGATCGCCGTGCCGACTTCCACACCCGGCCGGGTGGTCACCCCGTAGATGAAGCCGCGCGGGTCAGAGCGCAGCAGGCGCTCGAACCCCGCGCGGGCCTCGCCCATGACCCGCAGAGCGGCCGGGCCGATGATCACACCCTCACCGTCTACGGTGACCCGCCGGAACGCCTCAAGCGTGAAATCCTCCCGCGCGCTGACGACAACGGTCATTTCCCCTCCTGGCAGGCACGAGACAGGGACGGCGGACGCGGATGCCGCAACGCATGTCCTCAATCAGATGCGCGGCGGGGAAGCGGAAGCGCCCGCTGTGGTCGTCAGCGGGATTGGCGACCATCTAAGTCAGGGCCACCCCCACTGGATCGTCCCAGTTCAACCCCGCGGCGATCAACCCGCATGCGGCCGATCCCCAAGCGCCGAAGATGTCCAGTATCGACACGAGGAGACCAATGATCTCGACGTACTTGAGGGGATTCACCATTCCCGGCAGGTTCGCGAGGAAGACTGCGAAGTACGCGAGTAGGTCGGCGGCATCGGGGGTCAAGCTCTTGCTGGCGGCGGCTATGAACGCGACTACAGCGATCGCGATCGAGCACAGGGCTAGGACCACCGATTGCACCTTGTCCAGCACTCCAGCCGCTTCTGGGTAGTCCACGCCGAGCGTGTATGACAATACTTGGAGGCCGACGGGCGCGAACGCGACCCCCCAGATTGTCCAATCCGTCGCTCTTGGGTTCTTGGCGGTCACCTGCGGCTCGGCGGTGCCTTGAGCGAATATGGCGGCGCAGATGGCAACGGCGGTGATGGCGTCGAGCTCCCACTCCTGGACGATCAAGGCCGTAACAGATAGATCCGCGACGTCGTCAGGTCTTCGCCAAAGAGCTTCTTGTACAGCCAGGACAGGACGGGAATGTTGATCGTCCTCGTCAGCAGTCCGCTGTCGGGGTCGAACAGGAACGTCAGCAGGTCGGCGAAGACTGCGAGCAGCCCGTCGATGAAGGCGTTGGCCACGGCCAGGACGCCCTCCAGGAGCAGTTCCACGGCATCGAGCAGGACGGACAGCCCGCTCTCAACGAACTCGCCCACAGATTTGGCGTTGCTCAGATTGTGTATCTTCGTTTTCGCATCCTGCAGGGTGGCATGCAGGTCGCGGCGGTATGGACCGTGACCGGGCGCTGGCTGAGCTGCCGGTAGCGCACGCGGTGGCGCTGCGGTTGCGGGCGGCCGGGGCCGATGAGGGAGCCATCGCCGCCGGGCTGGGGATCGATGCGGCGGGGGTGCCTGCGTTGCCGGAACCATAGCGGATCCCGGCTAGCTTCCCGGCCCGGATCCCGGTTGCGGTGAGCACCGCGATGATCGCGGCGTCGCGGCGCTTGGCGAAGCTGCGACTCTGGCCGCACTTGTGCTGTCTGGCTCGGGCAGGAAGATGGAGTAGAGCATGCGGCGCCGCCGTCCTTTGCCGGGTGCGTTGGCAAGCAGGGGCTGGACGATGGCGGCGAAGTCGCGGAGGAACCCGGTGAGTTCGGCGTCGGTCAGGTACAAGCCGGCCACGGTGTAGCCGGCGCCGTCGCGGCCCAGGTCCGGTGTGCCTGCGGCGAGGTAGCGGTCGAAGTCGGCTAGCAGCCCGGCGACGTAGGCCATGAAGGCCCTGGAGTGCTCCTCGGGGGTCATCGCGGCCGCTTCGCCCGGCTGGACGCGTGCCGCGGCCAGCCGGAGCGCGTAGGTGCGCTCGACGGCGCCCCTGATCCGGTGCTCGGCGACGACGTGGAGCAGCCCGGCCCTGGCCAGAAGGGCGACGTGACGGTACAGGCTCCCGGCGGGAACATCGTCGAGTTCGGCGGCGAGCTGAGTGGTGGTCAGCGCCCGGTCGCCGAGGAACGCCTTGATGATGCGCAGCCGCACCGGGTGCAGCAGCAGGTCCGCACTTGCCATACCGGGAAGCCTAGCCGTCGTTTTCAATGATGCTATTATTCACAGAAGTGTGATCGGTAGCTCAAGGTCGCGGAGGGCCGGAGATGACCGGACTGCTGGCGGCGCTGGTCGTGGTGGCCGGGGGCATTGCCGTCCTGCTCCTTGCCGCCTTGGGAATCTGGTTCCGGATCTCCTGCCCGGGCCGCCTGCTGACCGCCTGCGCTGAGTTGCGGACCAGCCCGGGCAAGCACCTCGGGCTCAGCCCGGCCAGCACTACTGGGGTGTCACCATCACGCTGGCAGGGCAGCGGCATGCTAGCCCTACCTGGGCAGGCCCGGTGAACCCGGCACTGATCACCGTCATCGCCCTCGGCGTCGTGCTGGTCGTGGCCTGGGACGGCTTCTGCCTGCGGGATCTCATCCGCGCTGATCCGGGAACGGTCCGTTGCCTGGGCAAGGGGACATGGGCGGTCATCTGCCTGCTCTCGTGCCCCTGGGGCGGCCTGCTCTACGTGATCGTCGGCCGGGGCGGCTTCGGCAGGGTCCTAAAAGGCCGCGGTCAGCCACCGGGCAGCCAGTGAAAGCACAAGGCAGGAAGGAGCGACCAGAGTGCCGGGTGAGGGGCGGCACCGTTGCATCTGGAACCCGGTCACCTCGTCAACGCGACGGCGGCGTCCGCGGCCGAGGCGAACAACTGCCGGCGCGCCGATTTGGCCGTCATCCACCCACGGTGCTGCCACTCCCGGCCGGCCAGCGAGTCTCCGGCCATCACCACCTCGCCGAACGGGATGGAGCGGTAGCGGGCGATCGCCATCAGCGCGGACGCTTCCATCTCGACGACTAGACACCCTTCCTCCACCCGGCGCGAGACCCGGGCCCGGGTCTCGCGGTAGATCGCGTCCATCGACCAGCTCAGGCCGTGCGTCGTCTCCACGCCGGCGGTGCTAAGCGCGTCGGCCAGGCTCTCAGCCGGACCCGGGTCAGCCGAGACGACCCGGCCGGCCGGCAGGTAGTGGAAGGACGTGCCCTCGTCGCGCACAGCGCCGGTCAAGATCACCGCGTGCCCCATCACCAGTTCCGGTACCAGCGCCCCTGCCCCACCGCAGGCGATGACTCCGCGAACTCCGCGGGCAATGACCTGCTCGAGCATGGCACCGGCCAGCGGCGCCCCGACTCCGGGATGGAACACGCCCAGCCGTACACCCCGGTGCTCGATCTCCCACAACGATGCCGGACCCATCTCGCTGTGCAGGCGGCACACTGGCCTCGCGTCTTGACGGTCGGAGAGTTCCTCGACGACGTCACGGAAGAAGCACGCCACGGCGACCGTCGGCGCGTCGACCGGACGGATCAGCCGACTCGGCTCGATGACCGCCTCACCGGTCAGATCCGCATCCTCCAGTAGCGGCAGTCGTCGGCGATCAGCCGGCCCAGACAACCTCTGCACCTCCCGCGCCCCATCCTATCGGCGCGCCCGTGTAGGCCGGCTGATGCCGATAAGCCCTCTCGTGGCCGCTGGCCTGGTGCCTCCTGCCCGGGGCGGCGGCCCCCGGAGGCTGTTCGGGGTGTTCGATTATTCCGTTTGATCTGGTGGGCCGTACTGGATTTGAACCAGTGACCTTCTCCGTGTCAGGGAGACGCGCTCCCGCTGCGCCAACGGCCCGGGACGACGAGAGCCTACCAGATTCTCCGGGCGCCTCAGAGCCGCACGATCCGCTACCGTTCCTGACCGCCAGATTTTACCGAGCGATCCCTGACTCCACTATCTCCTGGCAGCGTCAGGGGGAACCCGAACCACGATTAGGGGGAGTGGACTTGTTCGACACTGACCCCGATACCGGCACGCTGAGCCATCGGCGGCGCTTCGTCCCGGTCGGCGGCGTGCCCGACGGCCCGACCCAGGACGCGGCAGGCGGCCTCTGGGTCGCCCTACTCCGGGGGCGCCAGGCCGGAGACGTACGGTAGTGTCGTGCGGCGCGTGGCATGGTGGGGCGTGATTTCGTCGGCTGGATCTCCGGCCCTGCTGGTGGCGGGGTCGACGGCAGCGGCCGCGCTGCAGCCGCGCTCTTACAATCCGGTGGCCGACACCCTTAGTTCCCTGGCGGCGGTGGGCGCCGTGGACCGGTCGTTGATGACATGGGCCCTGGCGGGGATAGGAGCCTGCTATGTCATGACCGGACTGGCGCTCAGGCCGGCGGCATTGGCCGGGCGCCTGATCCTGATGGCCGTCGGCGTCGCCACCATCGGCGTCGCGGCGAACCCTGAGCATGCCGGACACGGCGGCTCGCTGCCACATGTGTTCTTGGCTGCGATCGGTTTCATCGTCATGGCCGCCTGGCCGGCCGCGGGCCGGGTCCGCGGTCCCCGGGTGCCGTACGGGCTGCGGCCCGCGGTTGCGGTCAGTGCCACCGCAGTCATGCTCGGCCTGCTCCTGTGGTTTGGCGCGGAGTTGATCCTGGCCGGACACCAGGTCGGCCTGGCCGAGCGGGCCCTGGCCGGGATCCAGGCCCTCTGGCCCCTGGTCGTGGTCCTGACCTGCCTGCGGAGCGGCAGACCAGTTACCATCGCGTCCTGTGGAACCTCACTCCGTACCGCCGATGCTCGCCATGCTCCTGGACCGTTACCGGCCCGAGGGCGAGGCCGAGGCGGCTGACGTGCGGCGGGTCCGGGCGCTGATCGAGGCTACGGATGACCCGTGGCGACGCGATATGCCGTTGCATGTGACCGCGTCCGCGCTGATCGCGCACCCGCCCACGGCCCGGGTGCTGCTGCGCTGGCACCAGCGCCAGCAGGCCTGGCTACAGGTGGGAGGGCACGGCGATCCGGCGGAGAGCGACCCGCTCGCCATCGCCACCCGTGAGGCATATGAGGAGACCGGGCTGGTGGACCTGACGCCGTGGCCCGATGGTGCGATCCGGCATGTGGTCGTCGTCAGCGTCCCGGCGGGAAAGGGAGAGCCTGCCCATGAGCACGCGGACGTCAGGTTTTTTATGACTACCCAGACCCCAGACCTGGCGCGCGCCGAAAACGCGAACGCTCCGCTCCGCTGGCTGTCGCTGGCCGCGGCGCGCGAGGCCACCTCCGAGCCCAACCTCAGGGAGACCCTGGCCCGGATGGAGCGGCTGCTCACGCACTGAGCCGCATCTGGCTCGCGACTGAGCTCCTCACCTGGTTAATGGCGCTGCCCTTTACCCGAGGCGTCCGCGTTTGCGCATGTTTTCATGCTTTCGGGTTTTCCATGTCCTTATGAGGACAGCGATTAATAATAAGGTTCGCCGAGTGTTGACATGCCGGGAAGCTAGGCGCTAAATGGGTAAAGGGATTTACACGCACTCCCATCAGCGGGCATATCCGTGCCCGTTCTGCAATCCTTCCCCCCTGCGGAAAGTACCTACACAGTGCCAACGGTGGCGAATATGCCGTCTAGCCGACCGTGAATAGCAAACACATGTCGACTTAAATCGGTCATCCGCGAGGAGTTTCGCCATTTTTGATCGACAAAATGCGATCTATATCGGGGGAAACCGTTGATCCGGTCAGTGCTCATGCGATTTCGTTCAGTGACCCTGCACGCGCGAAGAGCAGTTGCGGTCGTCGTAGGCTGCGGCCTTACCGCCCTGGCCGCGGGCCTGCTCGGCGCCAGTCCCGCCGCGGCGCAACCCGCGGTGGTTGGCCTGGATGTCAGCGGTCATCAGCACAGCGTCGACTGGAGCCCGGTCGCATCCGACGGGGCGCAGTTTGCCTATATCAAGGCGACCGAGGGTCCCTGGTACGTCAATCCCGACTTCGCCTCCCAGTACGACGGGGCGTATCAGGCCGGGCTTGTCCGTGGCGCCTACCACTTCGCGCTGCCCAACGACTCCAGCGGCGGGGCGCAGGCCAGCTATTTCGTCGCCAACGGCGGCGGCTGGAGCGCAGACGGCCGGACGCTGCCCGGAGCCCTGGACATCGAATACAATCCCTACGGTGCCGAGTGCTACACGCTCAGCAAGAGCGAGATGGTGGCCTGGATCGCCAGTTTCGACGACACCTACGAAGCCCTCACCTCAGTCTGGCCGGTCATCTACACCACCACCCAATGGTGGGCAGAATGCACCGGTAACTACGGCGGATTCGCGGGCGAGGACCCGCTGTGGATCGCCAGTTACGGCGGCAGCCCAGGCACGCTGCCGGCCGGCTGGGCCTTCTGTACCTTCTGGCAGTACGCGACAGCCGGCGCGTTCCCCGGCGACCAGGACATGTTCAACGGCTCAAGGCGCGAACTGATCCGGCTCGCAACCGCCCGCTGAATCATCGATTCACCTGCGGCCGGATCCTGAGAAAGGCGACGCTGCGCGAGCGCAACGGCTTCCGGATTGACACCGGCGAACCGGAACATCTGATCACCGACCGGTGTCCAGGCTGCTCATCCTGAACTCACCGCCAACCCGTCCGGGCATCGCGCGGAGTCATGACCTGATCGTGCTGTCCGACGAGGTCTGCTGGGCTACCAGGTACGGCCACACCCATGCCAGCGTGCCGGACGTCGACGGTATGGCGGAACGGACCATCCTGCTTGACGGCCGGTCCAAGATTTTCGCGATGCCGGGCTGGTCGCGCTCGAGGCCATCAGGGCACAGCTCAGCTGAGCCGCCGGGCTAGGAAGCCTGGCAGGTGCCGCCTCAGACCGGCTCCTCCTCGCCCTCGTCCATGTTGAGGAACTCTTCCGCGGCCATTCCCATCGACAGATCCCCTGGCTGGAGCTCTTGCCCCATACCGGGCGGGCTGTCCGGGTTGATCTTGACGAAGGGAGGCAGCTTCGGCTCGGACCAGACGACCTTCTTGCGCTTGCCAGTAACCCAGCGCGTAATCCTGACCATGTCCTCTATCTACCCATAGCGTCAGCGTTAACCGCGTCGCGGGGGCCTACCTGAGGATCGAGATCAGCGACCCGGAGCATCCAGCTTGCCAAATAGGGTCGACGAGGCGTTACGCAGCTGTTTCGCAGCCAGCGGACCTCGGAGCCCTGACGACGCAAGCGAGGCGGAGACGGGAATCGAACCCGTGTACAGGGCTTTGCAGGCCCTTGCCTAAGCCACTCGGCCACTCCGCCGCAAGGGCATATGGACCCTCGAGAGCGGACGACGGGATTCGAACCCGCGACCCTCACCTTGGCAAGGTGATGCTCTACCAACTGAGCCACGTCCGCACGCACCTAGGTGCGATGAGAACTGTAGCCGATCCTGCCGCTCGTGCAAACTCGAAGCCCCGCGCTTCGTCCCGCCGGACCCCCGGCAACGCGCGAACCCGCCGGCTCGGACCCCGGCTGAGGCGGGTCCGGATCATCGTCGGTGCCCAGGCATGGCAGGCTGTCGATCATGCAGGAGATCGTGGTAGACGGAAGCGCGCTGACGGTCGAGGATGTCGTGGCCGTGGCGCACGGACAGGCGCGGGCCAGCCTGGGCCCGGACGTACCCCGGCGGATGGAAACGAGCCGCTCGGTCGTCGTCGAGGCACTCAGCGGCGGTGCGCCGGTGTATGGGGTGAACACCGGGTTCGGCGCGCTGGCCGACACGCCGGTGGGGGAGGCCGACCTGACCACGCTTCAGGGCGCGATCGTGCGTTCGCACGCGGCCGCGATCGGCGTACCTCTCGAGGATGAGGTGGTGCGCGCGCTGCTCTTGCTGCGGGCCAGGACGCTCGCCGCAGGGTACTCGGGGGTGCGCGCGCAGCTGCCCGCCCGGCTTCTTGAGCTGCTCTCCCTGGGCCTGCTGCCGGTGATCCCCGGCAAGGGCTCGGTGGGTGCATCGGGTGACCTGGCGCAGCTCGCGCACCTCGCCCTGCCGTTGATCGGGGAAGGGCGGCTGCGTATCGCCGGCGACCCGCCGTCCGGGCGCCCGGCCGCGGAGGTGCTGCGCGAGCACGGGATCGAGCCGCTCACGCTGGCCCCGAAGGAAGGGCTGTCACTGGTCAACGGCACCGAGCCGATGCAGGCGCTGCTGGCGTTCTCCGTGCACGACGCGGAGATGCTGGTGCAGGCGGCGGACGTGGCCTGCGCGCTGTCGATCGAAGCGCTGCTCGGCACCGACCGGCCCTACGACGAGCGGGTCCAGGTGATCAGGCCGCATCCCGGCCAGCTGGTCAGCGCGGCTAACCTGCGCGCGCTGCTTTCCGGTTCGCCGCTGCTGGCCAGCCACCGGCATAGCAGGCACGCCGTGCAGGACGCGTACTGTCTGCGCTGCGCACCCCAGGTGCACGGGGCGGTCAGGGACGTGCTCGGCTTCGCCCGGCAGGTGATCACCACCGAACTCGGTTCGGTGGTGGACAACCCGGTCATCGTGCCCGACGGCGAGGTGATGACCACCGGGAACTTCCACGGCGAACCGCTCGCTTTCGCCGCCGACATGCTCGCGATGGCCATCTCCGAACTCGCGTCGATCAGCGAGCGCCGGGTCGACCGGATGCTCGACCCCGCGTTTTCCCGCGGCCTGCCGCCGTTCCTCGCCCCCGCTGCCGGGACCAATTCCGGCTTCATGCTGGCTCAGTACACCGCGGCCTCGCTGGTCAGCGAGAACAAGGTGCTGGCCCACCCAGCCAGCGTGGACACCATCCCGACCTCAGGCAAGCAGGAAGATCACGTGTCGATGGGCTGGCACGCGGTACGCAAGCTGCGCGAGGTCGTCGGTAATGTCCGCGGCTGCCTGGCGGTCGAGATTTGCTGCGCCACGCAGGGGATTGACCTGCGCGCGTCGGTGGCCCTGCCCAGCGTGCCGCTGCGGGCCGTGCACGCGCTGGTGCGCTCGTCGGTGCCGCGGATGGATATCGACCGCGAAGTGGCTCCTCAGCTCGCGGCCGTGGAAGCGCTGCTGCCGGATATCTGCCGCGTGGCCGCCGAAGCCTGCGCTTCCTTCCGGTAGCCGGCGCCAGGTGCCGCGCCCCCTTCGCCCCAGGCCACCGGTCAACTACGCTGAGTGCTCGTGTCAGTGCCTTGCGTGATATAATAATGCCCGGTCGGCCGGGAGCGGACCGGGCGTCTCGGCGAGGAGCTTCGTCAGGCGCTGCGAAAAAGTTCGTCAGGCGCTGCGAAGAAGTTCGTTCAGCTCCGTCTCGATGTCGATGAAGTCACTTTCCTTGCCTGCGGGAACAATGTGATATGTACGCTTAAGAAATGCCGCCATTTCCTGCGCCGGGGCTTCAAAATGAGCCTGGCCGAATGGCGACGATAGCTCGATATTCAATACCTTGCTATTGATGTCGTCATTGATGTCCGCAGCCTCTGACATATCCAGGTTTTCGCTCTCCGCGCAGGACCGCGCCGAGGGCCACACCTGGACGTCTCCCTCGCCCTGCCGTGACTCGATCCCGGCGGCGAGCAGGTCGCGCGCGAAGATCCACTCGACCGGCTCGTCGGCGCCGACGTGGAAGGCCATACGCACCGCGTAGGGGTCGCTGCCGCAGTAGTACATACTGGCCACGAGCGGAACAATCGTTTGCTGGGGGACGACAAGCCTAAGGCCGAGTTCGGCCGAGATCGTGGTGCTGCCGCTTCTGCTCATCGCTTAACCACCCCTGCCTAGCCGACTCCCGGACGACCGGGCTCTGCCGATGTGACGTGACCGGCCCGAGACTATGACGTGTACGGAGGGTGGAGCTAACCGATGTCCTGCCCATTCCGATTTACGCCTTTCGTTCCCGGTCAGAAGAAGAGCTCTCGCCGCCGTCCTGACCTGGACAAATGCCGTTCAGCTCGATGCGGCGATGTGGATGCAGTTTAGTGTTCCGACGTGGCCTATTGCATAGCCTGTGACCTTCATCTCATGCGTTTATCTACAAATTGTTTCAATGATAATACTGAGCGTAATTGAATTAGTTCCGATGCGCACGTTTGCAGGATTTAGTCATTACGGACTGTCACCGCCGCGGAGGAGACCTCTGGCAGGCGGCGAGGAGTCTCCGTAGCCTCTCGGGCGGCGCTGTGACGCCTCGAGCGTGCCACGGGCCGCGAGGATGCGCTACCCTATGGAAGCGCTGCGACGAGACTGCCGCGGAGGCTGTCGGCCCCGGAAGCAGTCAGGGACCGGCGACGGGCGATTGGCTCAGCGGGAGAGCGCCTCGTTCACACCGAGGAGGTCACTGGTTCGATCCCAGTATCGCCCACTAGTGTAAGTCCAGGTCAGACGCTCCTACGAAAAGCTCTCATCCTACGCTGCGGATGGGAGCTTTCGCCGTATTGGCCGGCTTGTCGACAATGTCGACCACTTCGGCGACGGGTGGAGCATCCTCGTCACCGGCGACGACGATGGCACCGGGCTGGATGAGCGCTTGGTCACGTGCGTCACGCAGGAAGGCCCACACATGGCACAGTCGGCCACCAGGCCGTGAGACGCATGGGCCACGCCCGTCACGGTCACCCTGACCCCGAGGACCGTGGGTCTCGAACGGAACCTCCAGGTTGTCCTCGACCATCATCGCGAGCCCGGCAAGCTGCTCTTCCTCGTCGTAGCAGTCGACGGTGCCTTCTTCGGTCATCGCGTCAAGCTCAGCCATGGTCAGCTCAGTCACGCAGACCGGCCTACGGAGAGGGAAGCCCGCACCGAGACCAAAGCCGGAACGAAGTCCGGCTCGCGCAGGATCTTCCGAAACACTGCGTCGGCTGTCTCGGGGTGGGCGGCGGAACGGCAGCGGGCCGCTCTCAGGTAACCGCGCAGCACCTGCGCGTACCGCGTGCCGGAAGCAAGAGTCGGGTCGGCCAGCAGGTCGCGCGGTATCCCGTACTCGTTCTAGAAGTTGAGCCCGTCGATCTCGTCCTAGATGATGCCGACGGGAGCGGTTCAGTGAGAACCGCGCGGTGGACGGGTCCATACCTGTGGTGGTGGGGGAGGCGATCCGGTGGTCAGCTGCATTTTCCGGACCGACGAATGGGAGTATCCGGAGGAAGTGCTCCTGAGGCTATTGTCGATGCACTCGTTCATCGGGACTTTTCTAAGTATGAGGATGTCGGGCCCGGGGCAGGAACCACGATCCGACCGGGAGATGCTCTTTCATTTTTGGTGGCGCTGCTGGTCGTGGCCCTCGCGCTCGGGCTGAACAACTTCGGGGCGGCAATCGCCATCGGGGTCAGCGGCGTGGACCGGCTGACCGGATTGAGAGTAGCCGCGGTCTTCGGCTTGTGGGACGTCGTGATGCCGGCTGCTGGGCTGCTCATCGGCCACGGTCTTGCCGGAGAACTGGGGCGCGCCGCCCGGTTGACCGGCGCGGGCGTGCTAGCCGCGACTGCGGTCACCCAGCTCAGCCAGCAGGATCACCCCGAAGGAGGTCGCCGCCACGGCCCAGAACCCGGCCGCGGCGGCCTTCAGCCGGGCCTCGTCCTCGTCGCCGGAGTCCCCGCGCAGCACCAGTCCGGCAGCTCGGAAACCACGACCATCCCGAACACGATCGTGGCAGCCAGCATGCCTGGCACGTGATCTCCTCAGTTCTTCCTGCTGGGCAGACACCACAGGCCCGAGCGGTACTCGACTGGTGCTCGGCGGTTGCGCGTTCTCACCGCTAGGTGTTGCCGTCAGCTATCTGTGTGGCGACTGCGAGCGCCGTGTTGATCGGGATCGCGTACCCGGTGATGCTGAGACCGCTCCCCGAACCCCCGATGGTGATGCCGATCACCTTACCGTTCAGGTCCACCAGCGGGCCGCCGAGCACCGACAGCATGTCAGACTGCAGCGTCGACGCCATCAGCCCGCTCCGGGTTTTGCTGGCGTTGGCGACGTCGACGGTCACGTTCATGGCGGTCAGGGTGCCCGCATCGATGGTCACCTTGGTCGTCGTGCCCGTGGTGCCGACCGCGGTGTCGTAGACCGTGCCCGGCAGATGGTAGGAGGTAAAGTCGGAGATTTCCGCGTTTTGAACGAGCCTGTCTGAGTTCCCGACCTCGACGGTCTCGAACGGCCACCCCGGACGGCCCGCCATCTGAAGCAGTGCTAGGCCCGCCGCCGGGGCCGTGCCGATCACCGTGGCCTTGAAGGTCGCACCGGACAGGACGTACTCCGCTGACAGGTTCTGCGCGCCCTTGGCGGGCTGGTACGTGGTCAGCACCCTCCCCGACGGCGTGAGCACCAGGCCGATCCCGGCCGATTTCCCGCCCGACAGGATGTGGACCATGCCAGGCGCCGTCGTCGACAGGATGTTCTCGTGGCTGTTGTCGGCGATGGAGCCGGAGCCCTCGATGAACGGTTCGGCGGTCGTCTCCGGCTTGGGAATGTCCGAGCGAACCACGTTGTCGCCGATCCCGGTCAGCTTGCCGGCGCCGAAGCCGATCCCCGCCATGAGGATGACTATCGCTGCCATCACGGTGAGCCTGAAGGGCTTGCTCCGCCAGGCTTCCGGGACGACCCGGTCATCGTCGTCGTCGGCCGAGCGCGTGTGCTGGCCGCTTTCGCCTACTTCCTTAACATCCATTGTCTGACTCCGTTGTCACAGTGCCGTCTGCACGGCGGTGTCGAAGGTCGCCGCGATCGCCACACCAGCGCTGTTCCGCTTGAGCGTGACGGGATTCGTCAGGTGGAACTGCTGGCAGCCGAGGCTAGTAAAGGACGCGATCAGGTCGTTCGCCAGGAAGGTGAGCAGGTTGTCAGCGGTCGCCGTCACCGGCGACTGGCCGGCGGCGAGCAATTTCTGGTTGGCCGCCAGGAACGGCGTCTGGATGTCGACGAGGTTCTGGCAGTACATCGCCGGGCTGCTGGACTTGCTGGTCGCCGCGCTGACGGGGGCCTGGCCGAGTTCCTCCCGGTACAGGTCGGTCTTCGCCGGGTCGGACTTGCCGCCGTCCATTACCGTCTTGTCGTTCTCTGGCACCAGCGCCGCGGTCTTCGGCTGATACGCGCCCGCCGCTATCTCGTCCAGCGCCTCGGAAAAGGCCGGCTCGTTGGCGTGGGACAGGTCGGGCGCCTCGAACGGGGTGCACCCGAGGATCGGGTCGATGTACTGGTCAAGCAAGGCGTTGGCGCTGTTGCCGTGCACCAGCGTCGCCCCTGCGATGTAGCTCTGGTTCGTCTCGTTGTCCTGCGCCGTCTGGCCGGTGAGCGGGTTGAGCAGGTAGCTGGTGGTCACGCTTTGGCCCGGGTCCAGGCCGGCCACCTCGAAGTTGCTCATGACCGGGCACGCCCGGCCCGTGCCCTGGTCGCCGGACGACGGGACGATCGCGTTCGAGGTACCCGGGGACGGCACCTTGAGCAGTCGCTTCCGCTCGGCCTGCCGCACCGCGTGGAAGAAGTTGACCCCGTTGCAGAACGCCGTCTGCCCGAAGGCCGACCCCGCCTGGCCGCTGACGCAGTGGGCATCCGCGAGCGTGGTCGGGGTCGCCCCTATCTGGACCAGATCCGTGCCGTTGAACCCGAAGTCGATCGTCACGACCGCGTCCGCCGGGATCACGGGCGGACTGACCTTCATGTCCGGCGTGTCCGGCCTGGTGCCCTGCGTGATCACGAGCGGCTCATAGACCGACAGCGCCCCGGTGGCCGGGTCCAGGATCGTGGCCTGGACGAAGGCCCCCAGCTTCGCCCCGTTGCTCATCTCGCACCCCGACTGCGCCGGCGTCATCCCGTCGGGGCCGGTGAGCTGATAGGGAGTAGCCAGCCCCTGCGCGCTCAGCGGGTAAGCCGGAACGATGATGCCGCAGGTGGCATTGGACTTCATGCTCGCCGCTGGAGCAGCCGGGGCCAACGCCGCAGCGGTATCGGAGGCAGTCGGGCTCACATAAGTGCCGAGAGGGATCTGGATAAGACCTGAGTTGCTCGTGCCCGACTGGAACGCGAGCACTACTCCGATCACCAGCCCCAGCACCGCGGCAACGGCAAGCTGCCCCGCAACACGCGACATGCCGGTGTGCTGCATTCGGCGCCGCCATGCGGACCAACGCTCGTCACGCATGCAATCCACCTCCACGTGCACCGCGCAGCTCTCGGGGCCATACGTTAGCCCAGCAAGGCGGCATGACGCGGGAAATTCGGTACTTCTACCTCCAGCGCCTCAGATGGAGCGCGTGATCGCAAGGTGATAGTGGGGTGATGGTCCTGAGATACACCCAACAAACGTCCGGGACTCATCCGCCGGTAACCTAACGCGATTATTACTTACGGATCTATTACAAGCCGGCGCCCGCCTTTGCCTGGTGGTATGCTATCGGCCGACGTTTGTCAGGCCCTCGTCCGCATGCGGGCGAAGTCGTGGTAGCCGGTCTTTTCCCGGAACACCGGACCAGCCCGGCCGATCCGCCGTTAAATGAGATTGGCTCCTCGTGATGCGAGGTTAACCCGCCGTGGACGCGGTGGTCACTCCGGGTATCGAAAGGTTGGGGAGATGCTGAGACTGCTGGCTTTCACCCTGCCTTTGTGCCTGGACAACTTTGCTATCGCATTCGCCGTCCTAGGGGAAATTCGGCTGACGCGCGCGCAGTTGCTGCGCGTCACAGTGGTGTTCATCGCATTCGAAGCCATAATGCCGCTGATCGGGCTGGCAGTGGGGACGCCGCTGATTCACCTGATCGCCGGCCCCACCCATATCACCATCGACCCTTACCAACTCGGCAGCCCTACCGAGCTCAAGGAACTTCAGCTGGCCTACCGCTCCCACCTAGCCGACGAGATCGACCTGACCTTCGTCGGCCGGTATATCGCCCCGCTCGTCGTGCCGGTCATCGTCGGCGTCCTTGGCATTCTGATGCTAGATGAGGCCTTCAACGACGACGATGACGACGACGAGGCGGGAAAAGCGAGGGCGCTGGTGGCAGCGCGCGGCCGCGCCATCATCGGGCTCGGCATCAGCATCAGCATAGATGAACTGGTCGTGGGCTTCACCATCGGCTACAGCCAGTACTTCACCGCGTCCGAGGCCATCATCGCCATCGTCGTCCAGTCGTTCCTGGCCCTCATGGCCGGCCTGTACTTCGGCCGCAAGATGCGCGATGGAAAGATCCGGATCAGCGTGGAACGCGTCTCCGCCAGCACCAAGCTGGTAGCGGGCGGCATCCTTGTGGCGCTGTCAGCCGTCCTCCTGGTCGGCCCCCCGCTCGCCACCCACGCCTACCCCCACTTCGTCCACTCCTTCTTTCCCCACAAGGTCAAACCCGCGCCGGCGCCCACGGCGGTTACCACCAACCTGCCGGAAGCCGGCGGATAAGACGCCGGAGGCCTGGGTGGGATCGACTACAGCAACCGAGGGACAGGCTAGGGCGGTATGCGCAAAGTCCTGATCGCCAACTGGGGGAGATCGAGGTCAGGTGACCGGGCTGGCGACCAGTCTGCCGCTGGACCGCACCCTCGTCGCGCACGAGGCATTCGCGCCGCCAGATCCCGCCCGGCCGTTCTCCGTTCACACGGGCTGGGTCGAGTCCAATGGGCCAGGGTCCGCCTCACCGGGCGCCTGAGGCCCGCTGGCACCGGAAGCGGTTACATTCTCGGCCGCGTAAACCGCCTGCGAGAAGGCCGCTACCGTGGCCTGGCACCGCGCCAGCATGGCGGCCGCCTCCTGCCCCCGCTCATCGGGGAAGAAGTCACGCGCCTGGATCTTCGCCAGCCAGCGCACCAGCTTCTCCAGATCCTGCTCGCTCTCCTCCATTTCAGCGAAGGTGTACTTCCCGGCCTTGCCCTCCCTGCCGATCTCTTCCAGGAGAGCACTGCAGCGCTCGGCGAACTCGTCGTACTCCCGGCCTCGGTCGGACCGGAAGCTCGCGACAATGGCCTCGTTCACGTCCGGTGCCGAAGCCGAAGCCGGGATGCTCAGCACGAACCCGATTCCGCCCTGCTGGAGAAGCCCGTCCCGCAACTGCTCCAGCAACTCCGCGTGCGGAGCCGTCGCTGGCAGCACCCAGACGCTGGTGACCATCGTGGTAGCGCCGGCGGCTCGCAGTCGGCGCCACAGCGCAACCCGGTGGCTGGACGGCGACCTCGGGAGCTGGGTCAGGAGAAGAAGCCAGCTTGATGGGCAGCCGTCCGTGTCCATTGACATGCAACACCTGTTTCCCGCGCGTAGCGCACCGCCGAACAGAAGAAATATTACAAGTGGCTTACGTGTGGCAGGTAAGGTTACTGATCCTGGCAGCCGGCTCCTGCGCTTCTACGCCGACCCCGCGCCCGGCGCCGCTGGCATTCTGGCCCCGAGGCCCGCACTGCCTTCTCCGGAGCCATTTTAAGCAACACGTGTTTCAATTCAAGTGACGCCGAGGTTCAAGGAAACACCTATTACAACTCGCAGGTCAGGGCCTTCTTTCATAACAACATATTACGGAAAGCGCAGGAATCTTGACACTCGTCATAGTGGCATTTTACGCTCCTCCCACCTCGCAAACACCGTCCCTCGCCAGCAGGCAGGGGTATGCTCCAACCGAAAGGCCAAAGCAGCATGGGTGGTTTTAATTACGCGGCTTTCTTCCTCCTGGGCGTCGATTCGCTGATCGCTTGCATCGTCACGGGACCGATATTCATCAAATCGCGGCGTCACGAGAACAGTGAACTCAGGTCGCCGGACGAGCACAAGCACCCATCACGCAGGAAGTGGTGGGCGATCGGGGGTCTGTCACTGTCAGCCCTGGCAGTGCCGTACGGGCTTTCGTACGGAGCCGGAGATGGACTCGGGTACCTGCTCGGCACTCTGTTCCACTTCTCCGTGTCAGATTCGCTCAGTGAAGTGGTCGAGACGACGCTGCTTGTCGCGCTGGGCCTCTACTGGATCGGGATCTACTTCGTCGCGAGGAACGTGCAGGCATCGGAGCGGCTGCAACAATGGTCCTGGCGGGGCATCTGGGTTCTGCCGGTGGCCCTGAGCATCGACAACCTGACCTACGGTGCGGTTATAGGCGTGCCTGCTAACGCCTCGGTCTGGGCCTCGGCGGGCCTGCAGGCACTGGCGAGCGCCGGATTGGGCCTAGCCGGCCTCGCGGTCGGAATCGGCCTCGCGGTCCTGATTCCGG
Organism: uncultured Actinomycetes bacterium; assembly: GCA_963758795.1. Taxonomy (GTDB): domain Bacteria; phylum Actinomycetota; class Actinomycetes; order Streptosporangiales; family Streptosporangiaceae; genus Palsa-504. Next base: position 4,353 of record CAVWXG010000007.1, on the reverse strand, counting down.
CGCTGCGCACTCGGATGTACCGCACCTTCGGGGTCGTGGGCGTCGGCGTGATCGCCACGGCGGCTGTTCTTGCCTACACCGGCTGGTAAACCGATCGTGCGCGAGCCCCAGTCCGCGCCTGCAGACTGGCGTAACACCCGTGCTGCATCGACGGCTCAGTCGTACTGCTTTGCGGATCTGCCCTTAAACAACGAAATCGCCGCAGGTGCCCTATCGCCGCGGCCGGCGTCCTCCTGGTGTCGGCTGACCGGCTCCCGAAGCCTCGGGTGAAAGCTAGCGCTTCGAGGTGAAACCACCATCCGTTCAGGATTGAAAGCCTTTCCACCGGACGGATGGTGGTTTCACCTGTCACCGCGACAAAGGCTTGACCCATGGCGCCCTGACGTTGCAGGCACCGTCTGCAGGAGATCAGCCTCGGCCTGCACGCCGGTGAGGCGCTCACCGTGATCGCGGCCCGGCTGGGCAGGCAACGTCCACGGTGTCGAGGGAGGTAGCGGGAGACGGCGGCCGCCTTGGGTGCCGGCGTGGCAGGCCCATAAGCACGCTCGCGAGCAGGCCCGCCGCCCGAAGGCGCCCAAGCTGGCGAGTCCCCGGCTGGCTGCCCAGGTCACCGAGTGGCTGCAAGCCTGGTGGTCGCCCCAGGAGATCTGGCCCGGTTGCGGATCGAGTTCGCAGGCGATCCCATGATGTAGGTGAGCCGCGAAACCCTTTACCAGGCCCTGTTCGTCCAGGGACGCGGTGAGCTGCGCGAGAGTCTGGCCCGCTGCCTGACCACCGGCCGGGCGAAACGCCGCTCCCGGCACCGGCCGGAAACGGCCGGATCAAGGACATGGTGATGATCAGCGGACGGCCCGCAGAGGCCGCGGACCGGGCGGTGCCCGGGCGACCTGATTATCGGCAAGGACTGCAAGTCAGCGGTTGGCACGCTCGTGGACCGGGCCACCCGCTACGTGCTGCTGCTGCACCTGCCCGCAGGCCGCAGCGCCGCGCGTCGAGGTGGCCATGCGGCAGGCGATGGCCACCTTGCGGCGACCTGCTCCGCACCATCACCTGCGATCAGGGCAGGGAGATGGCGTATCACGCCCGGTTCACTGTCGCCACCGACATCCCGGTCTATTTCTGCGACCCGCACAAGCCCTGGCGACGCGGCTCGAACGAGAATTCCAACGGCCTGCTCCGCCAGTACCTGCCCCAAGGCACCGACCTATCGGTCCATACAGCCAAGCAGCTAGCCGGCATCGCCCGCAGCCTCAACAACCGGCCTCGCAAAACTCTCGGATATATGAAACCCTCCGAAAAGCTCGCCGAGTTCCTTGTGCACACCGGTTGAACGCGCCCCCATCTCGACCTCCTGGATCCGGCGGGAACGTAGTGCTACGGTCATCCCGCGCTGGGATGGCCACTAGCCAGCATTGAGGAAAGGCAGCCCCCATTACTGGCTTTCTGACTCATCGCCGGCCGCCGCACCCAGCCGATGCCGATTCTCGAATTATTGCTTCTTTCTTGGGATATTTCCTGGTTCCGGCGGTCGGCCCGGAGGTCATCTCTGGGCCGACCGCCGCCAGCATCTTGCCTGGGGAGCATTCCGCCGTGGGGCTACATGCCCGACGGGTTCATGTACCTGTGGTGATTACGGCCCTTGTGATTACGCTGGGTCGGCGTCGTCGTGGTGCCCGTGTTGGTCGCCGTCTGCGGCGTGGTGTTGAAGGTGGCCGCGACCGCCGCGCCGGCTTCGTTCAGCGTGACGGTGACCGGGTCGGTAGGCCGAAGTTCTGGCAGGCCAGGTTGGTGAAGGACATGCTGAGACGGTTCGCCAGGAAGGTGAACAGGTTGTCGCCCACGCCGGTCACCGGCGCCTGGCCGGTGGCTAGCAGCGTCTGGTTGGCCGCGAGGAACGGCGTCTGGATGTTGACCATGTCTGGCAGTACATCGCCGGGCTGCTTGTCTGGTTGTTCTGCCCGTTGACCGGCGTCTGGCCGACCTCTTCCCGGTACAGGTCGGTCTTGGCCACGTCGAACTGCCCATCGCCGTTCAGCGTCATCTCGTCGTTCTCGGGACAAGGGCGGGAGCTTCGGCAGGTTCCCTGCCTTCTCCGCGAGCAGCTCGTCGAGTGCCTGGGAACTGGTCGGCTGGTCGTTGTTGGCCAGGTCGGGGACCTGGAACGGGATGCAGCCGAGGATCGGGTCCATGAACAGGTCGAGCAGCGTGTTGTCACTGCCGTTGAGCAGCAGCATGGAACCGGCGATGTTGCCGGCGTTGGACGCGGTGTCCTGCGCGGTCTGCCCGGTCGCCGGGTAGAGCAGGTACTCGGTCGTCACGTTGTCGGACGGGTCCTGGTCGACCATGTCGAAGTTGTGCGTGGTCGGGCAGGCCTGGCCGGTGCCGAGCGCGCCGCGGTCGCGACGATCTTGGTGGAGGTGCCCTCGGAGGGCACCGAGCCTGCCCTCGGCCTCGAGCAGGTGGGCCGCGGTGAAGAAGTTGATGCCGTTGCAGAACGACACCTGCCCGAACTCAGATTCCGGTTCGCCGTTGACGCAGTTGGCGTTCCTGAGCGTGTTCGGCGTCGCGCCCACCTGAGTCAGGCCCGTGCCGTTGAACCCGAAGTCGATCGTGACGATCGCGTTCCTCGGCAGCTTCGGCACCACGGGCGCGATGGCGGGCGTCGGCCCTGCGTGATGACCAGCGGGTCGTAGACGTACAGCTTGCCCGTGCGCGGATCCAGGATGGTCGCCTGGACGAACGCGCCGAGGTTAGCCGCGTTGGTCATGGTGCAGCCTGACGCCGCCGGGGTCATCCCGTCCGGGCCGGTGAGCTCTACGCCGTCGCCAGGCCCTTCGCCGTGAGCGGGTGGGCCGGGCGATGATGTCGCAGTTGACGTTCGCCGTCGCGGCCCGCGGCGCGTCGCTGCTCGTGGCCGAAGGCGTCGGGGTGGCCGACGGACTCGCCGACGGACTCGCCGACGCCTCGGCCGCCGCTGGGCTCACCGTCGAATCATCGCCCCCTGAGACCGTTATGAACGATCCCAAGGGTAAGGCCCAGAGCCACCGGGATGGCGAGCGGAACCGCAATGCGCGCGGCCCGGGATTGGCCTCCCCGGCGACGCCACCACTGACGTCCTATGGGCATGAAATTCACCTCCAGGCAGAATCCTTGCTCCCCGTGGGATACGTTAGAGCAAGTCGGCACGCAGGTAGCGAGAAATCAAAGACCATTCCAGCCGCCAGTCAGTGCTCATTCCGCTTAGAGTAGCTCGAAGTACCCTGGGAAATTCTTACCTATCCATAACGTCGCTGATAACAGCCGTTATTTCGCCGGTATACCAGCGAGATCGGCACGGAGCGGCGCGAGCCAGCCGCCTGCCGGCTGCGAACAGGCGCACCTTCGCCTGAACAATTCTTTCGTAGAGATTACAGAACTTCCGGCATCCCGCTTTCGCTTTATCGGCGGCGCCATCAAGCACTAGGATTCGCTCCGCCCGCGGAATGAGCGCCACGAAGCGCCGCGCTGGCCGCCCTGTACTTCCTGATCGGCGCGGTCGCCGTGACGACGTGGCTGTGGCGGGACCCAGCGTCGCGCCTCGTCGCGGGCAACCCGAACGACACCGACCAGTTCGCCTGGCTTTCAGGTACGACGCCGCGGCGGTCGCTCATTTCCGGCTGCCCGCCCTGATCAACGAGGGATGAACGCACGGCAGGGTGTCAGCGTCATGTGGAACACCTTCATGCTGCTGCCCGGCATGCTGCTCGCCCGGTGACGATGCTGGCCTGCCGGCAGGCCCTGCCCCACCGTCCTCATGACGGCCGGGTTCGCCGGGTCCGCTTTCGCCTTGATGGCGGTCCTGCGCCGCTGGGGCGCCAGCACGCCGTCCGCCGCGCTCGGCGGCGGGGTGTACGGCTTCCTCCGGTCCTTATCCAGTTGAGCCTGGGGCACTACGACCTGCAATTCGCGGTGCTCCCGCCGCTGATAGCCCACGCCGCGCTGTCCCTGCTCACCGGCCAGCCCGCGGCCGCGCTCGCGGGCCGCGGCCCGGTGCGGGGCCCCGCTCGGGCTGCTGGCGGGCGGCCCAGGTGTTCATCGCCGAGGAACTGCTCTTCGAAACTGGCGTCGCCATCGTGATCATGACGGCGGTGGTTGCCGCCTCCCGCCCGCGCCTGATCGCCGTCCGGCTGCGCGAGGTGGCCGCCGGTCTCGGGGTCGCCGGCGCTGTCGCCGCCGTAATTGCCGGCTACCCGCGGTGGGTCCAGTTCCCGGTCCGCTCCGCCAGCAGACCAGCCCGTTCACGCCGGACTTCTTCAAGCAAGGACCTGCACTGCTTTGCGCAGCCGTCCTCATTGCTGCTGCTGCACACCATTG
>CAVWXG010000006.1:0-723790 GCA_963758795.1 uncultured Actinomycetes bacterium | reverse complement strand
GGACTGGCCGGGGGCCGCTGCCTGGCGTGCGGGATGAGCCGGATCGGCGGGATTGGCTGCCGGTGCCGTTGACGAGCTTCGTGGGCAGGGAGCGGGCGGTCGCCGATGTGCGGGAGCTGTTGCAGCGGGCGCGGCTGGCGACGTTGACGGGCCCGGGAGGGGTGGGTAAGACCCGGCTGGCGATTGAGGTGGCGCGCCGCCGCCGTGCTCGTTCTGTCGCGGCGGTGGCGTTTGCTGATCTTGGTTCGTCGGTGAGCGCGCGGTCGCCGCCGCGGTCGCGGAGGCGATCGGCTTGGCGGCGGCAAGCCCGGGGAGGGCGGAGGCGGCGCTGGCGGACTGGCTGGCGGACCAGTCGTTGCTGGTCGTACTGGACAATTGCGAGCACGTGGTGGGGGCCTGCGCGGAGCTGGCGGCCGGGTTGCTGGGGCGCTGCCCGGGGCTGCGGATCCTGGCCACGAGCCGGGAGTCCCTCGGGGTGCCGGGTGAGGTCGTGTGGATGGTGACTCCGCTGAGCCTGGCGGAGTCCCGTCGGCTGTTCATCGCGCGCGCCGGTGAGGCGCGCCCGGCTGCCGCGCCTGGCGGGGAGCAGGACGAGGCGGTGCTGGCGATCTGCCGGCGTCTGGACGGGATCCCGCTGGCCCTGGAGCTGGCCGCGGCGCAGGTGGCGGTGCTGTCGCCGGCGGAGATCGTGCCGTTGCTGGAGGATCGCCTGGCGGGCGGGTGGTCGGCGGGACGGCTGGCGCCTGCCGGCAGCAGACGCTGCGTGCATCGATCCAGTGGAGCTATGAGCTGCTCGCCTCGGCGAGCGCGCCGCGTTCGCCCGGCTGGCGGTCTTGACCGGAGCGTTCGGACGAGACGGGGCCGGTGAAGTGGCCCGGGCGGACGTGCCGATGCTGGCCGCGCTGGCAGCCAAGTCGGTGATCTACGTGGTCCCGGGCCCGGTCCGGACGCGGTACCGGATGCTGGACACGCTGCGGGCATTCGGGCTGGAGCGGCTCCGCGAGGCCGGGGAGGAGGCGGGCCTCCGGGAGCGCCACCTGGATTGGTGGGTCGCACGCGCGGAGGCGGCCTGCGGCCACGGCACGGTGCCTGCCTCGGCACAGGGGTTTGAGGAACTGTGCGAGGACATCGATGATCTTCGCGCCGCGCTGCGCTTTGCCGCCACGCAGAATCCCGTCGCGGGGCTGGCTGTGATGGGAAGCACCCGGGAGCTGTGGTACCGGACCGCGCAGCCGGAAGGGCTGGAGCGCTCGCTGCGGTTCCTGGAACTATGCCCGCAGCCGGGCCCGGAGCGGGCGTACGCGCTGATCACAGCCGGACGGCTGGCAACCACGGTGATGGATCAGCAGCTGGCCCGGCGGCTGCTGGCTGAGGCCCTGCCGATGGCAGGCGGCAGCGGCGACGACGGGATCGAGCCGCTGGCCTGTTTCCTGCTGGGCGTTTCGCTGTTCCTGTCCGGTCGGCTGGAACAGGCGCAAGAGTCGTTGAGCCGCGCGCTGGAACTGTACTCGGCCGCGGGTGACCGGTGCGGGATCGGCCGCTCGACGGCCACGCTGGGCGTCGTGGCGTTCTTCGGCGGTGACTGGCCGCGCGCCACCGCCATCCTGGAGCAGGCCCTCGCGCTGCTGACCGCGGCGGGCGATCGGTGGGGTGAGGGGCTCTGCCACACGTACCTGGGGCTGACGGCGAAGGAACCCCCGGCATGCGGGGAGCCGAGCGGCACCTGCTCGAGGGGCTGCGGCTGCTCACGCCGCTGCGTGACGTGGCGATCCTGGGCATCGCGATCGCGGCGCTGGCCGCGGTGGAGGTCACCCGCGCACCGCGCCGGGCGCTGGTGCTCGCCGCCGCTGCCGCCGGGCGGGACGGCGCCGGGGGCCGCTACGCCGCCCGCGCCCAAGCCGACATTGAGGCGGTGCGCGCGGCGGCCGCGGCCGCGCTCGGGGCAGACCCGGCCGCGGCCGCGTGGACCGAAGGCAGCCGGCTGCTGTTCGCCGAGGCGGCAGCGCTTGCGCTCGGACGCTCCCCGGGCCGCAAGACGGCGGCCCCGGGCGGGCTGACCGAGCGTGAACTCCAGGTCGCCAGCCTGGTGACCGTCGGCCTGACCAACGCGCAGGTCGCGCACCAGCTGCACCTGTCGCACCGCACCGTGGAGAACCATGTCGCGCATGCGCTGGCCAAGCTCGGCGCGCGCAACCGGACCGAACTGGCGGCCCGGCTAGCGGGCCAGCCGCCGGCTGAGTAGCGGTTGAGTGGTTTCCCCCATGTGGCGTCGGCCGGCCGCCGTAGCGTCAGCGCCAGTCCTGCAACCAGATGGAGGCGCAATGTCAATCCTCGCGATCATCGTCAACCGGACCGAGACGATCCAGGCCTACCAGAACGTGCACCGGCACCTGCGCGACAGCGGTCACCTCCCACCGGCCGGCCTGGTCTTCCAGGTCGCCGCCCCCGCCGACCCCGGCTACCAGGTGATCACGGTCTGGGACTCGCTGGCCTCATTCGCGCGGTTCCGCGACGAACTGCTCCGCCCCGCGCTCCAGGCCGAGGGAATCCCGCCGGAGAACCTCACCACCACGACCTTCGAGGTCACCAGCTACGTGGCCGGCGACCTGGCCGCCGCGCAGCAGCCCGCGCCCGCGACCACCTAAGCGCCACCGCGCCAGGCCAGCCGCATCGGCCCATACCGCGCCCACGGCGGCACCCATGGCGCGCCCGGCCCAAGCCCGCCGGGCGCGCCATGGCCTGGCAGCGACAACATGCAGGGACGGCCATCTTGGGATCCGCGGATCACCGGCCGCCGCGAAGACCTGCCGCGCGAGAGTTACGCGCCCGGTTCGGCTGAGACCGCGCCAGACGCCACGCGAGCGACGGACCTGCGGATGTCCGGCAACAGCGCGATATGCCGGGCTGGCGTCTTCCCCTCAACCGAGAGACAACGCGCGGCGGACGGCGGCCAAGAGCCGGAATTCCCGATGATATTGGCGACTGCGAGAACACCGTATTGGCCTGGTGCCACCTTGCGGTAACCGGCGCTGGACAGGTAGCGTCCCGGGCAGCCGCCACATCCGTGCTGCCGGGGGAAGGACGATGGCAGATATCGACGTCCCGGTGCTCATTGTGGGCGGGGGACCGGTGGGGCTGTGCGCCTCGCTGCTGCTCTCGCGCTTCGGTGTGCCGTCGCTGCTCGTCGAGCGGCATCCCGCGACCTCGGTTCATCCCCGCGCCCGGGGCCTGAACGTGCGCACCATGGAGCTGCTGCGGACCTGGGGCCTTGAGAACAAGGCGCGCGAGGCGGGGCGGGCATTGGAGAACGCCACCGAGGTGGTATGGGCCGAGAGCCTGGCTGGCCGGGAACTGCGGCGGGTGACGGCCGGTGGCCGCCGCGAGGACATGCGGCCGGTGAGCCCGACGACCGGCTGCGCCTGTGCCCAGGACGAGCTGGAGCCGGTCCTGTCGGCCAGCGCCCAGGGCTACGGCGTCGGCGACGTCGCCTTCGACCACGAGCTGACCAGCTTCGAGTCGGGCGCTGCTGAGGTGACCGCGACGATCCGCAAGAACAGCACCGGGCAGGAGATGACTGTCCGGGCTGCCTATCTGGTGGCCGCCGATGGAGCCGACAGCGGCGTGCGCCAGGCTCTCCAGGTCGCGGCCCTTGGCCCGGGCATCCTCAGCCGGCAGATCGGGATCTACTTCGAGGCGCCGCTTGGTCGCCTCGTCGCGGACAGGCCGGCGGTCCTGTACTTCATCGAGAACGCCGCGGTCAGCGGCCTGTTCGCCGCGGTCGACCTCGCCGACCGGTGGGTCTTCTACACCGCGCGGCCGCCGGACTGGGACCAGGCGGCAGGCGGGCTCCCGGCCGGACGGTGCGTCGAGCTGGTGCGCCTGGCCGCAGGGCTGCCGACCTGGCGGTCCGCGTCCTGGCCGTGCTGCCCTGGGCCATGGCGGCGCAGACCGCGGAGCGGTTCCGGGTCGGCCGCGTGTTCCTTGCTGGCGACGCCGCGCATCGCATCCCGCCGGTGGGCGGCTATGGCATGAATACCGGCATCCAGGACGCGCACAATCTGGCCTGGAAGCTGGCGGGCGTGCTGGCCGGGTGGGCCGGGCCGTCCCTGCTGGACACGTACGAGGCTGAGCGCCAGCCGGTGGCCCGGTTCGTGACCGAGCAGGCGCTGCTCAACATGCGCCAGCCGGGCCGTCCCGAGCAGTACGCGACACTGGGCCTGGCACTCGGGGTCTCCTACGACTCGGCGGCAGTAGTGCCAGACGGCGCGCCCGCACCGCAGGTCGCCAATCCGGTCACCGATTACATCCCGTCAGCCCGGCCCGGCAGCCGCGCCCCCCACGCCTGGCTACAGCGCAACGGCCAGCGCATCTCCACCATCGACCTATTCGATACCGCCTTCACCCTCCTGGCAGGCGCGTCCGGCCAGCGATGGCGGCACGCGGCAGCGACGGCCTCGCGGGACCTGGGCGTGCCGCTAGCGGCCTGCACCGTCGGGCACGGAGGCCTGCGGGATGAGGACGGCACCTGGGCGCAGCTGTACGGGATCGATCCCGATGGCGCGGTCCTGGTCCGGCCCGATGGGCACGTCGCGTGGCGGTCGGCAGCAGCTGGCACTGAACCGCACGCTGAGCTGGTCCGCGCTCTCCACGCGGTCCTCGGCCGGGCAACAACATAAGGAGACCGGGATGTCTGACTGGGACGAATTCACCGGGCAGCTCCTGGACGCCCTGCGGCGATTCGTCCAAGGCGACGCCGAGCCTTACAAGAGCCTGTGGTCGCACCGGGACGACGTGACAATCTTCGGCGGCTGGGGCGCCTGGGAGCACGGCTGGGCCGAGGTCGCGCCGCGCCTTGACTGGGCCGCCACCCGGTACTCCGAGGGCTGGCTTGACCGCGAGAACCTGCTGGAAGGTGTCGACCAGGACATCGCGTACTCGGTCGACATCGAACGCAGCGGAGGGCGATTCGATAACGCCCCGGAGGTCCGTGAGGCGCCGCTGCGGGTGACGCACCTGTTCCGCCGGGAGGACGGACGATGGCGGATCGTGCACCGGCACGCCGACTTCCTACAGCCACGCCAGGAGCCTCGATGACCGACCATAGCTGGCCCGGACGAAGCCCGCGGAAGATCGTCGTGCGATTAATGTTTCGTGTCAGCCAGGGTAATGAGGAGTCAATCGCGGCCATGCTGCAACGGCGGAGTCGACACCCTTCAGAGTCGGGATGGATTTCGCGCCGGAATGGCTGATATGGGCGCCATGAATGACAGTTGTACCTCGACATACCTTGAGCACCGAGTCGGCGTTCAGCGCGCCCACGATTTGAATTACAGGGATGAATTGATGAGTGCCGCCACTGTTAGCGACATACAGGCCAGCGCATAAGTATACGAGCACCCAACGTCCGCTATTCGGCAGATGAGGTCGACGAGTGTGCTGTGCCAGATAAGTCGGCCAGTTGCCAATCAATCCGGCCTGTTCGCGCGTCCTTGTCAACGATCCAGTCCCAAGCCTCCTCGGCAGGCGCGACCGCGCCACGACCCTCTGCACTCTGCTCCAGCACGAACACGCGGTTGAGGCCCCGCTGCGGGTCAGCGGTGATCGGGCCAGATTAACTGGCGAGGAGCGCGCTCGAAACCGATCACAGCCCGTCTCGGACGACAGCAGGCGGCTTGATCGTTTGCCACTCAATCAGGCCCGCGCAGGTACTGGCCACCACTCCAGGCCGACTTATCTGGCACGGGACAACGGGGCAGCAGGGCAGCGATCTTGAGCAGGGCATGCGGATCGGCGCGACGTGACAGAACATCCGTTCCCGCGACTTGGACGACCCATCTTGGCCGCCCGCCAGGACGTCCTGAACGACGTCCTTGGGCGGATATTTCGCCCGGGTGGGATGCATTGGCGTAGCAGGCATCCCCGAAGCGACAGCCCTGCCGGGCTCAGGTTAGGGCGCGTCCTCCATGACGCGGTCGTAGCTGCGGCGGGCCCTGGCGCTGCGGGCGCTCGCGCCGTAGCGGCGGAGCATCTGCGGGGAGGTCCAGCCGTTGAGCTCCATGAGGTCGCCCTCAGCCCCGCCCCGGTCGAGCCAGGTGTGGCTGAAGTGGTGCCGGAACCGGTGCGGGTACACGTCGATGCCGCACTGGCGGCCGCGGCGGGCGATGACCTGGTAGATCCCGCTGGCGGTCATCGGACCCCGGTTGCTGATGCCAAGCCACAGCTGCGGCCGGTATGCCTGGGCGTGCCGGGCGCGGACGCGGAGGTACCGGTCGAGGCTGCGGGCGGCGTCGTAGCTGATCTTGACGGTCCTGGTCTTGCGGCCTTTGCCGTGGACGGTGATCTCCCGGTGCCACAGGTCGATGTCGCTGCGCCGCGGGTCGTCGGGGTCGTAGCGGATGCCCGCAAGCTCCGACAGGCGCATTCCGGTCGCCTGGAACACGGCGATCAGGGCGGCGTCGCGGCGCTCCGCGAACGCGCGGCCCGCGCAGGCGCGCTCCAGCCGCGGCAGGTCCCCGGCGGCGAAGACCGGCACGGGCTTGTCGGGGACGCGGGGCGGCTTCAGCCCGGCCATGGGGTCGGGGATCTCGTCCTCGGCGGCGAGCCACTTGAAGAACTGCTGGAGGGCGCGGAACTGGTTGCTGGCGTACGCGCTGCTATACCGGTCCAGCAGCCAGACAATCCACCGCTGGATGTCCTGCTTGCCGACCTCTTCCCAGCTGGCGAGGCCGGTCTCCCGGCGCAGGCGGGCGGCGGCGAACCACTGCACCGCCTCGGTATAGGTCCGTACCGTCTTGCAGGCCTTCCCCTCGGCGGCCAGGTGCAGGCGGAACGAGCTGATCTCTGGCTGGAATCCCCCAGCGTCCAGCTGCTTGGGCTGCCGGGGCCGGGACTGTGGTGCGGGCATCGTCTTCCTCTTCTCGCGCTGCGCGCCACCCACAGCAGGTCAACACCAGGCACGCAGCGATCTTCAAATGACGCCCAGACCCATGGGAAGGTTCGCGGCTGGGGTCAGTCCCTCATGATGAGGTCGTAGTGCCGACGCGCCCGCGCGCCGCGCACGCTGCCGCCGTACCGCTCCAGCATCTGCGGGGAGGACCAGCCGTTCAGCTCCATCAGGTCGCCCTCAGCCCCGCCCCGGTCGAGCCAGGTGTGGCTGAAGTGGTGCCGGAACCGGTGCGGGTACACGCGCACGCCTGCCTGGTCGCCGCGCCGCTTGACCATCTGGTAGATCCCGTTGCCGGTGAGCGGCCCACGGCCGCCGGTCCCGAGCCACAGCCCCAGGCGGTACGCCTGCTCGTGCCTCGCGCGGACGCGGAGATACCGGTCAACCCGCCGGGCGGCCTCATAGTCGATCCTGACGGTCCGGTCCTTGCCGCCCTTCCCCCGCACCTTGATCTCCCGGCGCTCCATGTCCAGGTCGCTCCGGCCAGGGCCGTCCGGGTCGTAACGGATCCCGGCCAGCTCGGCCAGCCGGACGCCCGTCGCCCGGAACACCGCCAGGATCGCCGCGTCGCGGCGCTGTGCGAACGTGTTGCCCCGGCACGCCTTCTCCAGCTTCGAAAGTTCTACGCTGGTGAAGAACGGGACCGGTTTCTGCGTTACCTTCGGCGGACGGAGCCTGGCCATCGGGTCGGGAAGCTCCTCTTCGGCGGCCAGCCACCGGAAGAACTGCTGCAACGCGCGGTACTGCTGATATGCGTAAGCCTCGCTGTAGCGGCCCAGCAGGTGCACCATCCACCGCTGGACATCCTGTGTGTCCACCTGCTCCCACCTGGTCTTACTGGTCTGGCAGAGCAGGTGAGCGGCGGCGAACCAGCGCACCGCCTCGGTATAGGCCCTGATGGTCCGTTCCGCCTTGTTCTCGGCGGCCAGGTGCAACCGGAACGAGGCCACGTCTGCCCCGAACACGCTCGCATCCAGCTTCCCCGGCCGCAGCAGGCGCCGCGACGGCACGGCCATAGTTTTACTCTCATCCCCCGGATCCCGCCCTTCAAGGCCGCCCGAATCGCGGCTTTTTGGCATAGGAGAACCTGAGTGAGAACCGGGCGCCAACACTTTCTAAAATCCCCCTCTTCCTGCTGTCTGCGCAGGTAAGAGGGCTGACTGATCGTCCTCAAGGTGGTGGTCAGGGACAGGATCGAACTGTCGACCTTCCGCTTTTCAGGTCAACCGCGCAAAGCGCTGTGCAGACCAGCGAAAACGGACGTCACTGACAAGCGGAACCGCGCTAGGCGGAAGGTGCAACGTCCACGCTAACAGGGTTCGATATGCCCGGTCCACCACGAAATACAGCGAGGGCTACATCCCGTCCGATGATGACGCGGTCACCCCTGCCCGCGCTGTCCGCGAGGCCATCCGCCTCACCCGGCTGGCTGCGCCGCCTGCTGCCGAACGAGCCAGAGGTGGCCTGGTCGCACTTATGCTGCTCACCGATGCGCGCGAGCCCGCACGCACCGCGCGGACAGTGTCAGCCTGTCCCACTCTCCGAGCAGGACCGCTCCCGCTGGGACCGGGCTAAGATCGACGAGGGCGCCGCGCTGATCGCCGCTGCCCGCGCCCACGGCAGCGTCGGCCCGCATCAGCTGCAAGCGGCGATCGCCGTGCACGACGAGGCCGAGACGATGGACGACACCGACTGGCCGCAGGCCTCCGGCCTCTACGACCTGCTGGAGTTCGCCGCCCACCCTGTTCACCACGCTCAACCGGGCCGTTGCGGCCGGACGGACATTAATCCCGTCAGTATGTCGGTCCGCCTTGGTACTTTCATCCCAGGGATTCGGACGGGACGGTGGGGACGTGGCATTCGGCGGGCAGACTCAGACATCCGGCGGCGGCAGCGGGAAGACTAGGGCTCAGACATATGACGAGCTGCTTGCGGACGACAATCTTGACTACGGCGTAAGGGCGAAGCTTCGGGGAGAGGCGACCATCAGTCTCGCTGTCCACCTGCTGCTCGGTCGGGGTCACGAGAGCATCGTCAGGCTGCTTCTGGACGTAGACCGGATCGAGGTCGATCCGAGTCAGGGACAATACGACGACGATGAACTCTGGCTCGAAGTCGCCCCGGAGCACATGACGGGCTTCACCAAGGATGTCGTGGAGAAGATCAGGGACGCCTGCGACGAGGTTGAGAAGCGCAAGGGCTACAGCGTCTGGTTCGCAGGCGCCCGTGAGATCTTGCCCGAAGTCGGTCCCGACTGGCAGGACAACCTTCGGCAGCTCCTAGGCGGCAAGCCGACGAACCATGCCCGGCGCATCCAGAACGAGCCTCCCCGCTGGGTCGATGACGGGCTGAGCTTCACGAACGACGGCGAGCTGAAGGTATATAAGGCTCTCAAGAAAATTCAGGCGATATACCCCAACGACGACACGCTAGGAATCTTCCCGCTCGCTGGCGGCAGGCTCCCAGGCAGGACTTGGGAACCCGATGTCCTCGTGACGTACCGCAAGAGGGCGGGCGTCCTGGAAATCGACGGTCCCCACCACAACGCACGCCGGGCGATGGACATGACCCGTGACAGCCTCTGGCTAGACGCCGGGGTTGCCTTCGTGGACCGCATCCCCGTAGAGGCACTGTCCGACCCGAGGGAACTCGATTCCTCCCTGAAGAAGTTCCTCAAGCGGCTGTCTGAGACCCGCTAGTCCCCCAGAGGACATGGAATGAGTCCACCAGACCTTTCGCATCCCTTCGCGAACTTCTTGTATGCCTTCGGGGCAGCCCGGAAGCTGCTGGAACGGGCACAGGAGCGGGGCAGCCTCATCGAAGGCATCGTCCTCTACGTCTCGATGATCGACGGTCTCCTGCGGATCTCCATCGTGCTCGACAAGCAGCTAGCGGGCGATCCTATGGGGGATATAGACGACTACATCCAACAGGTGACAGGCGGTCCCAAGTTCACCGAGAAGATGATCTACACGGAAGCCCGTCAGCGGGAACCTGATCGATGATGACCTGCGGGACGAGATCATCGACCTCTACAACCAGCGGAACGCGGTCATCCACCGCTTCTTCCTCGAAGGCATGACGTATACATCCCTTGAGCCGCTGCTTGACCGCTACGAAGTCGCCTACCACCGCTGCCACGACCTGGTGAACACCCTGGAGGAACGGCAGATCGCGAGGGGCGGACCCGGGATGACGTATGTGGGCAAAGGCAAGATCAGCGACGTTAAGGACGGCATACAGAGGCTCGTGAAGATGAAGCTAGGCTTCGATCCGGGCTTCTAAGCATCCGCTCTGCGACCTGCTCAATCCATAGAACGCGGGCATCGCGCCGGCTCATGCGAAGCGGCCAACCGCCGCCGACGCCGGCGCTGCTGTTGCAACGGTCTCCCGATCAGGGCATCGCGGCGAAGCTAGCGATATTCTGGCTACCTGTCTGCACATTTGCCCAAATCAGGAAATCGCCACACCATGCACGCTGGAAGACTAAGCTTTCTAAGCACGGATGAAGTGCCTTCTCCAGGCTTGCAGATCGACTAGCATGTGTGCACCGATCCACGCGGCACCTCCGCTCGCCCATTATCTAGTTCCAGGGTTGTCAAACGCAAGACGTTATGAAAGTGGCGCAGACCGTCGCAGTACAGATGATCATAGATGAAACTCGCCGAAGGATTCGAATGAACGATAGAAAAGATGACCGGATCGAAGAATTCCTGATGCGCTACTCGAAGGAATATGATTATTATCTTCAAGCTGCGAGACTCGTTCAGCAGAAGCTCGAAGACAGCTTGCAATCTGCCGGAGTTCGATCAATCGTTACGGCTCGCGCCAAATCAGTAGAGCACCTCAGCGAAAAATGCTATAAGCGAGCCGCCAAAAATGGCTCGTACGAGTCGGTTGATCGTATTTACGAAGATATCGTCGATTTGGCGGGAGTTCGTGTCGCGTTGTATTTTCCAGGGCAATTCGACCAGGTTGATAGCATCGTAAGGTCACTGTTTAGAGTAACTGTCGAGAAAACTTTCCCGCCCTCCGATACTGCCTCCAACGACTCCGCCGATCCGAGTCTCGGGAAAGTCGGTCGCCAGAAGCGATTCCCCGGCTACAAGGCGAACCACTATCACGTTAGACTCAAAGATGATGTAACTCTGGAGAGTCAGATAAAAGATACACTGAAGCACGGGTCGAAGTCCAGGTGGCATCTGTGCTCATGCACGCTTGGTCGGAAGTCGAACATGATCTTATCTACAAGCCACTTGAGGGTGAACTGTCTCACGACGAGTACGCCATTCTCGACATGCTGAATGGTCTCGTGGCATCTGGAGAGATAGCCCTGGAGCAACTACAAAGAGCTGGGGACGCCAGGGTGACCGCCGACGACAGGCGGATAGCAAGTCACTGGGAACTGGCCACGCTCTTGCTCAGCGCTGGAGAGAAACTAACGGGTGAACCGATCAGCGAATCCGGGCTCGGAAGAGTAGATGAGCTATACAGCTTTATTCATGAGCTAGAGATCGATACGCCTAAGAATCTGAGACCATACATTGAGGCGCTTCATGACAATCTGGAGGTACGCCCCTTGGCGGAGCAGATAAAGGAGGGTGACCGTCCACTCCTGGACCTGCTTGGCCCGGACCCGTCCCAGTTGTGAACCCGGCCGGGATCAGGTAGTCAGCAGCGAACCACTGCGCTGCCTCAAGGTAGGTACGGACGGTCTTGGCCGATTTCTTCTCGGCCCGAAGGTGGAGGTCCCAGCTGTCGATCATGGGCTGGAACTGGCCGGATCGAGGTTGCGCTCGCAGCCCCGGCCGATTTTTTTGGAGATTCCCCGCACATGCAGCCTCCGTAAGCGGAAGCTCGATAAGCGCTGTGCGCATCGAGCGGACGGCGCACCCGGTTCCACGAGGCGGCGTTTCCGCAGGCCAGAGACACTGGTGGTCAGGGACAGGATCGAACTGTCGACCTTCCGCTTTTCAGGCGGACGCTCATACCGACTGAGCTACCTGACCTGGCTGGGACCCCAGTGAAGCCTCACCAGGGATCCCGGCGGTCCTGACGGGATTTGAACCCGCGACCTCCACCTTGACAGGGTGGCGAGCACTCCGAGCTGCTCTACAGGACCTCATTCTGCCAACCGTAGCCGACACGTGCCCCCAACGGGATTCGAACCCGTGCCGCCGCCTTGAAAGGGCGGTGTCCTAGGCCGCTAGACGATGGGGGCGCAGACGGCCTCGGCCGTCATAACCGTACCAGTCCGCCGTCGGGGACTGCCCCAGCATAGGGGACAGATGCCGGAACCACCAAAGCGTAGGCCTCATATCGGTCAAGTAGATGGGGATCAGCTCGATCCTCTTGCCAAGCGCGCTGGTATCAGACACGGTAAGCGATAGACAGATCACACAGTGATGTGTAACCCGGTGGCGATCTCAGCGACTGCACTACCTGAGTAGGAGGCAAATTGCCATGTCTGACGGCGAAAATGGTCAGATACCACGCGAGACCCTGGCCGTTGCCCGAGGTTGAACAACGCTGTGACAACTGAGCCGCGGACTGAATCGCGGACCGGGCTTCAATCTGAGCCCGACCAGGCCTGGCTCCGGGCAGAAGAACCAGCGGGCCAGGCAGGCCAGGCGCGCCAGACAGTTCGGTCGGGCCGTCACCGGCGGGCCCCTGAGGAGCGGGCGTCCTACCGCGAGATCTTTGCTGTCGGCGAGTTCCGCGCGATCTGGAGCGCGCAGGTGCTCTCCTACGCGGGCGACCAGTTCGCCCAGGTCTCCATCGCCATCCTGGTCTACGGTCGGACTCATTCGCCGTTCCTCACCGCGCTCGCCTATGCGCTTACCTACTTGCCCCCGATCGCGGGCGGCCCGTTGCTCTCCGGCCTCGCGGACCTGTTCCCCCGCCGTCGTGTCATGATCACCTGCGACCTGCTCCGGGTCGGGACGGTCGGGCTGATGGCGATACCGCGCATGCCGTTCGCCGTGCTGTGCACGCTGCTGTTCTGCACCGTGCTGACCAGCGCGCCGTTTTCCTCGGCGCGCACTGCTCTGCTGCCTGACATACTGCCCGGCGATAAGTTCGTGCTCGGTTCCGCGGTCGGCAATATCACCTACCAGGCGAGTCAGATTCTGGGGTTCGTCGCAGGCGCGGCGATAGTCGGCGTGCTGCACCCCAGCAAGACCCTGGGCATCGACGCCGTGTCGTTCGGCATCTCGGCTTTTATTGTCCTTTTCTGGGTGAAAGCCCGGCCGTCCCCACGGCGGGAAGGCGCGGCGCGGCCCTCGCTTTGGTCGGTGTCAGCGGACGGGATCCGGATCGTCTTCGGCAGCCGCATACTGCTGACGCTGCTGCTTTTCGGCTGGCTAGCAGGTTTTTACATCGTCCCGGAGGGACTGGCCGCGCCGTACGCGCGTGCGCTGCATGGCGGCCCGCTGACCGTGGGCCTGCTCATGGCGGCCATGCCCGTGGGCATGGTGGTGGGAGCCTTCCTGCTCAGCCGGGTCGCCGCGCCGTCGGCCAGGATCAGGATGATGGGCTGGCTCGCCGTGTTGTCCTGCGCCCCGCTCATCGGCAGCGCGTGGAACCCGCCGCTGTGGGCCGTGTTGCTGTTGTGGATAGTCGCGGGCACGGGCGGCGCCTATCAACTGGCCGCCGCCGCCGCATTCGTCCGGGCTCTCAATCCTTCCACCAGGGCCAGCGCGTTCGGCATAGCTCAGTCCGGCCTGTACGCGGTTCAGGGGCTCGGCATCCTGGCCGGCGGCGCGATAGCGCAGGCGATCGGCGCCCCGCTCGCCGTAGGCCTGGCGGGCCTGGTGGGCCTGATCGCGGCCACCATGCTCGCCATAAGCTGGACCCGCCTTCGGCTCCAGCTAATTGCGGCCCAGGTAGGGCGGGCAGACTTACCGGGTAGGCCGGTCAATACTCTGGCCTAGAGCGACAAGAGAGGAACGGTCATGTCCACAAGCACCCCGCATACGGACCTGCTGCAGATCGATGACGAGCTGACTGAGGAGGAGCGGCTCATCCGCGACACCGTCCGGGCGTTCACCGCGGACCGGGTGCTTCCGCACATTACCGACTGGTTCGAGGCGGGCATGCTGCCGCGTGAGATCATGCCGGAACTTGGCAAGCTCGGGGTCCTGGGCATGCACCTGACGGGTTACGGCTGCGCCGGGGCCGGGGCCATTGCCTACGGCGTCGCCTGCCGCGAGCTCGAAGCATGCGACTCTGGCCTGCGCAGCGCGACCTCGGTCCAGGGCTCGTTGGCCATGTACCCCATCTGGCGGTACGGGTCCGAGGAGCAGAAGAACGAGTGGCTGCCCCGGATGGCGGCCGGGGAGGCGGTCGGCTGCTTCGGTCTCACCGAGCCCGACCATGGTTCCGATCCGGGCGGCATGCGGACATCCGCCCGACGGGATGGGTCTGACTGGGTGCTCTCCGGCACCAAGATGTGGATCACCAACGGCAGCATCGCCGATATCGCTGTGGTGTGGGCCAGCACCTCCGACGACATCCGCGGATTCCTCGTTCCCCGCGGAACGCCGGGCTTCACCGCGCATGACATCCACAAGAAGCTGTCACTGCGCGCGTCCATCACCTCCGAGCTGCACCTCGATGAGGTCCGGCTGCCCGCCGACGCCGTCCTGCCGGACGTATCCGGGCTGAAAGGACCGCTGTCGTGCCTGACCGAAGCCCGGTTCGGCATTGCCTGGGGCGTGACGGGCGCGGCCCGGGCCTGCCTGGAGAGCGCGATCGAGTACGCGTGTACCCGCGAGCAGTTCGGCAAGCCGATCGCGTCCTTCCAGCTGACCCAGTCCAAACTCAGCTGGATGGCCGCTGACCTGTACCGGTCCCAGCTGCTGGCGCTGCACCTGGGCAGGCTCAAGGAGGCCGGCTCGGTCAGCCCGGTGCAGGTCAGCATCGCCAAGATGACGAACGTCAGGTCGGCCATCGACATCGCCAGGCAAGCCCGGACGATCCTCGGGGCCAGCGGCGTAACGCTCGAATACCCCCCGATCAGGCACGCCAACAACCTCGAGGCCGTGCTCACGTATGAGGGCACCGAGGAGATCCACGCGCTGGCCATAGGCCAGGCGCTGACCGGCATCTCCGCGTACCGCTAGCCATGAAGCAGCCGATCGGGCCGGGAAGTTCGGTACGCTTCCTGTCTGGGCACCGGTCCGTTTCGGTGCGGCGGGGCGTTAGCTCAATGGCAGAGCAGTGGGCTTTTAACCCATTGGTTCAGGGTTCGACCCCCTGGCGCCCCACCAGGCAAAACGTGGTTTACAATCCTCGGCCCGTGGACCGGTTCGTGGACCGAATCGTCAGCGGTCCGCGTGTACCGTGCATGTCATGGCAAAGTCCCCATCCGGGTACATAGAGCAACTGCCGAGCGGGTCGTGGCGGGTCAAGGTTTACGCCGGAACTGATCCGCTGACAGGTCGCGAGATCCGGCTGCGGAAAACCTGCAAGACCGAGCGCGCCGCGCAGATCGAGCTCGGCAAGCTGCTTGAGCAGGCCGACGAGGGGCGTCAGCCCGAGACGGACATCACCGTGGCGCAGCTCATGGATCGGTACGCCGAACTCGCCGAGTGGGACCTGTCCACCCGGAAGGCGAACGAGGCCTACATCCGGCGGGTAATCAAGCCCGCCCTCGGCCACCTGCATGTCCGCAAGATCCGCGGGCCCCTGCTCGACATGCTCTACGCGCAACTGCGGCGCTGCAGCAATCCCGGGTGCACCGGAAAGCGGTCCACCGAGCACCGGCACGTGCCTGTTCTCGCTGTCACTCCAGCCAGCCGCCGACCCGCCTGGAAACAGATAGCGGACACGCTCACAGAGTCCATCAGCTCTGGATCGCTCGTCCCCGGGGATCCACTCCCCTCTGTCCGGGAGATGAGCGCTTTGCAGGGCGTGCCGGTGGCGACCTTGCAGCACGCCCTGACGGTCCTGGCCGGCGAGGGCCTCATCGTTCTCCGCCAGGGCCGGACGGCGGTCGTGGCCGGGGAGGCCACACCCAACCGCCGATCCCCTCGGACCCCCCGTGCCCGCGATCATGACTGCAAGCGCGCTGGGTGCCAGCCGCACGTGTGCAAGCCGATGACGGCGAAAACAATCCGGAACATTCACAGCCTCTTGTCCGGCGCCTTCGCCACGGCTAAACGCTGGGAATGGATCGCCTGGAACCCCGCCGAGTCTGCCAAGCCTCCCGCCGACACACGCAGGCCGGTGCCCGCCACCCCTCCCGAGGACGTCGCCAAGGTAATTGCCGAGGGCCGCGAGACGAGCCCGGTCATGGCTCTGTACCTGTGGCTGGTCGCCATCACCGGCGCCCGTCGTGGCGAGCTGTGCGCCCTGCAGGTCGGCGACATTGACCTCGAGAAGGGCATCATCCACATCGCCTTCAGCTACGTGGTTGTTGGCGGCCGTCGGGTCCGGAAGGACACTAAGACCCATCAGGACCGGTACCTGGCCATCGATCCGGTGACTTGCGCGATGATCCGGGAGCATCTAGACGCGATCCGCTCCGAGCTCCGGGGCCTGAGCCTCGAACTGTCCAGGGACGCCTACGTCTTCTCCAACGACCCTATGGGGGCCAGCCCGTGGAATCCTGACTGGGCTACCCACAAAGCCAGCGACCTGGCGACCGCGGCTGGGGTTAAGCTCAGCATCAAGGGTCTGCGGCATTACACGGCGAGTCAGTTGCTCGCGGCCCGCTTCGACTTGCGCAACACCGCCGCTCGCCTCGGCCATGGCAGCGGCGGTGCTACCACGCTGCGGCATTATGCCGACCCGGTATCGGAGGTCGATCGCCGAGCTGCTGCCTACCTAGCATCGCTAACGGCCGGAGCCGCCGATGGAGCGACTGCCTGAACCTGCGCCGTAACTCCCGTACTTGCGTCCGAAGGGCATCGGCGTTGAAGTCGTCTCAACCTCACGTCACGACCGGACGCCCTGCCTCGCCGACGCCTTAGCAGGCAGGCTGGCCTGGATCGCCCAGAGCCGACGCGGGCCGTACGCGAGTGACGCCTTGTCATGTGCAGGCACGATGGACCTGCCGTTTACAAGAAGCCCGGCCTGATGCTCCGGATGCGCTAGCTGCAGCGATGACTTGGGCTATTGCACCGACGGCACTCGTGACGCTGGGATTATCCGGCGACCGGTCCACGAACCGGTCCACGCGGGAGGCGAGAAACGGACCCATGGCTGTAACCGAGCGCGGTGACCAGAACCCGCCGTTGCAGTACGCAAACTTATCGACCTGTCCGAATGGGGGACACTACCCCCGCAACCAAGGTCAGAGACCCTTTCCGAACATGGAAAGGGTCTCTGACGTCTGGTATCGGATTTGCTGACGAAGCGCCCGCTTAGCTCAGACCGTCACGTGCTGGTCGGCCAGCAGTGTCACGCGTTCAGGAACCGGCGGGCCTTGCTTGACCATCCAGATCCCGGCCACCAGGACCCACAGCATCGTGGCCAGGATGCCGAAGAACCCGATGGGACCGGCCAGGCAGGCCAGCGTTCGGGACAGGCCCACGGCCGCCTCCTAGTGGCGTCCGAGCATATCGTCGGAGACCTGGCGGAGGTGGTCGCGCATGAGGGCGTGGGCACGTTCGGGGTCGCGTTCGGTGAGGGCGGCGACGATGGCGGTGTGCTGCTCGTGGTAGTCCTTGCGGCGTTCGGGGGTGGAGGTGCGGCGTTTGAGGCTTCCCCATACCGGCAGGGACCGGGCGGTGCTCATGACGTCGAACAGGTTCATGAGCAGGCCGTTGTGGACGGCCTGGGCGATGGCGCGGTGCAGGTGGGTGTCGTGGGTCTCGAAGGCTTCGTAGCTGTCGCTGTTCCCGCCGGCGTCCAGGTGCCCGGTGATGCGGTCGAGGTCGGCCTGGTTGGCGGTGCGGGCGGCGAGCGCGGCGATCGGCGGCTCGATGGTGAGCCGGACCTGCATGATCTCGGCGGGGCTGGTGTCCGGAGGCGCCCCGTTGAAATGGTGGGTGGCGGTCTCGGTGAGGAAGGTGCCGCGGCCGACGTGGCGGGTGATGAGCCGGTCGCGTTCCAGGGCGGCCAGGGCCCGGCGGATCTCGCTGCGGGGGGCGGTGAGCTGCCCGGCCAGGTCGCGTTCGGCGGGCAGTTTCCCGCCGGGGCCCAAGATGCCGCTGGCGGTCTGTTCCTGCAGCAGCGCCCGGAGGGTCTGCTCGACGGTAGTCACGCAGATAATCTTACCTCTGGAACCAATCAAGACCAATATCCCGTAGCCGTATTTTCTCATTTTAGATTCCGTCTATCTCTCGACTTCAGGTGGGCACCTGTTTACGATCGAGACCTAGCCGTAACACAATGGCTCGAATGGTTCAGATTGGTTTGAGATGAAGCTAGCGGTATTTAGCACCGGGGCAGATCTCCGGGCTGGGGTCGCTGACCCTGACCAGGGCGTCATCCGCGACGTCACCGGCGCGCTCGGGGGTACGGACCTGGCCGCCGTCCTGGGCGGCTGGGACACTATCCGCCCCGCCCTTGAGGGCGAGCTGGCGTCGCGTCCCGCTGTCCCGCTGGACTCGGTGCAGCTGCATGCCCCGCTGCGCCCGGTCCGCAACATCTTCTGCGTCGGCAAGAATTACAGCGACCACGTCCGGGAGTTCGGCCGCAGCGGCTATGACACCCCCGAACGCTCCGAGGCCATGCCCGAGGCACCGGTCATCTTCTCCAAGGCCACCACCTCGGTCACCGGCCCGTTCGACGACATCGACCCGCACCACGGCGTCACCAAGGAACTGGACTACGAGGCCGAGCTGGGCGTCATCATCGGCCGCGGCGGCCGTGGGATCACTCGGGAGCACGCGTTCGAGCATGTGTGGGGCTACACCGTCATCGATGATTTCACCGCGCGGGACCTGCAGCGCCTGCACAAGCAGTGGCTGCTCGGCAAGTCGTTGGACACCCACTGCCCGATGGGCCCCTATGCCGTCTCCGCCGACGAGATCACCGACGTGACCGCGCTGGTGGTGGAAAGCCGGGTCAACGGCGAGCTGCGCCAGTCAGCGCCGGTCGCGGACCTGATCTTCGATATCCCCACGCTCATCGAGACGATCTCAGCCGGCATCACGCTGCTGCCCGGCGACATCATCGCCACCGGCACCCCGGCCGGGGTCGGCATCGGCTTCGACCCGCCGAGGTTTATGACCAGCGGGGACACCATCGAGATCTCCATCACCGGGCTCGGCACCCAGCGCAACCGCATCGCCTGACCAGCCGGGTCACTACTGCCTAAACGGCTGCGCCGCCTACAGCACCGCAAGGTCCGGCCGGGAAAGGAAATCATGCGCATCAACGGCAGCACCCCCCGGGAACTCGCCGTCGAAATCGAGGGTGACGGCCCGGCAGTCCTGATGGTCCACGGCCTGGGCGGCACCTCGAACTTCTACCAGGTCCAGGCCCAGGCCCTCGCGGACCGGTTCCGGGTTATCCGGGTCGACTCCGCCGGCGCCGGCCGCTCCGCGCTCGCGGACGGCATCAGTATCGAGTCGCACGCCGAAGACCTGGCCGCCCTGCTCGACCAGCTCGGTGTCAGCGGCGCCACCGTCGTCGGCCACTCGATGGGCACGCTGGTGGTCCGCACCCTGGCCGCGCGCCACCCCGCCCTGGTGTCGCGCCTGGTCCTGCTCGGCGCGGTAGCCGAGCCCGCCGACGCCGCCCGGCAGGCCCAGCGGGACCGCGCCGCCACCTTGCGCAAGGACGGCACCGCTGCGGTCGCCCCGGGTGTGGTCGCCAACGCCCTGTCCGGGACCACCCGGCGGGACAAGCCCGAAGTCGCCGCGTTCGTCCGCGAGCTGATCATGCGGCAGGACCCCGAGGGCTACGCCCGCAACTGCGAGGCCCTGGCCGCGGCGACCGACCCCGGCCCCGTCGATCCCGGCACTCCGCTGCTGCTGATCACCGGCGGCGACGACAAGACCGGCCCGCCCGAGGTCAGCCGAGCCATCGCCAGCGCCCACGGCTCGGCCACCGTCACGGTCATCGACGGCATCGGGCACTGGACCGCCCTGGAAGCCGCCCGCGACGTCACCGACCACCTGCTCAAGTTCCTCTGACCAAGCAGGCCCGCCACCTAGCTAAGAGTCCAGTCTGATGTAACAGGAGCCACCGAAATGCCCGTCCAGCCCGACAAGATCCTCTTCAGAAACGTCTCCATCCTCGACTCCACCGGCACCGACCCCTATCCCGGCGACGTCCTGGTCGAGAACGACCGGATCGCCGCGGTCGGCACCGTCGACCCGCACGCCGCCGCCGGCGCGCGGGTCATCGAGGGCCGCGGCCGCACCCTGATGTCCGGGCTGTGCGACGCCCACACCCACTTCAGCTGGAACAACAGCGCCGACCTGGACGGGCTCGGCACGATGCCGGTCGAGGAACACCTGCTGTTCTGCCTGGAATCGGCCCGCACCTACATCGACTCCGGCTACACCATGTGCCTGGGCGCCGCCTCGGCCAAGGAACGCCTGGACGTGGTGTGCCGCGACGCCATCAACGCGGGCCGCTTCCCCGGCCCGCGCTACCTGGCCAACGGCCCCGAGATCGCCGTGACCGGCGGCGCCCTGATCAAGTCGATCACCAAGTTCGCCGACGGGCCCGAGGGCATGCGCAAGGCCGTCCGCGAACTGGTCGAGATCGGCGTGGACCAGATCAAGCTGTCCATGACCGGCGAGGAGATCACCGGCACCCAGCGGGCCGAGGACACCTACTTCTCCGACGAGGAATGCGCCGCCGCCGTCACCGAGGCCCACCGCCGCGGCAAGCGGGTCTGCGCCCACGCCCGCAGCGCCGAAAGCGTCAAGATGTGCGTCCGCAACCACGTCGACGTCATCTACCACGCCAGCTTCACCGACGCCGAGGGCATGGACATGCTCGAGGCCAACAAGGACTGGGTGTTCGTCGCCCCCGGCATCAACTGGCTCATCGCCACCCTGTACGAGGCCGAGGCCTTCGGGTTCCCGCAGGAAGCCGCCGAAGCCGTCGGCTACAAGAAGGAACTGGAAATGGCCGAGGCCGGGCTGCGCGAGATGCACCGCCGCGGCATCAGGGTCCTGCCCGGCGGTGACTACGGCTTCGCCTGGACCCCGCACGGCACCTACGCCCGCGACCTGGAGCACTTCGTCGAGCGACTCGGCTTCACCCCGATGGAAGCCATCATCTCCGCCACCGCCTAGGGCGGGGAGATCATGCTGCGGCCCGACGAGCTCGGCAAGGTCCAGCCCGGCTACCTCGCCGACATGATCCTCATCGACGGCAACCCGCTGGACGACATCGCCATCCTGCAAGACCACGACAAGCTGCACTACATCATGAAGGACGGCCGCTTCCACAAGGAACCCGGCGACCAGGACGCCCCGCCACCAGACCAGGACGAGCTGCTCACCAGCAGCACCCACGCCGCCGTCCAGCAGCGCCCCTGACGCCATCAGCCGCCGCGCCGGGCCAGCCACAGCTTCCCGGCGCGGCGCGGGCCGCGCACCGGACCAGGCCACGGACCGCCATGACACTGCTGATCTGCCGCACCTGCCCCCGCTACGACCGCCGCGCCACCGGCCAGTTCGCCCGCGACCTGACCGACGCCATCCGCGCCGACGGCCGCGACATCCCCATCCGCAACGTCCAGTGCCTCGGCGGCTGTCCCGACGACAGCGTCATCGCTGTCGACGGCCCCGGCATGACCCGCGTCCGCTTCACCGGCATCACCAGCGACGACGCCCCCGCCGTCATCAACGCCACCCTCGCCCACCAGGCCAGCAGCACCGGCAACCCCGGCGACTGGCTCATCCCCGCAGAACTTACCGGCCGGATCAGCTCCGTAACCGCCAAACGCCAGGCCGCCGCACCAGGCCAGGCGAGCGAACCGTCCCAAACCTCTCGCCTGGCACCACCCGCCTACCCTCACCGGCCGTGGGGACCCCGCACCATCCGGGCTTCGTGAACATGGCCTGGCCAGGCTGAAATGCGCCCCGTCGGGACTCGAGGACGCTGACGATCTGACCCGGCCGCTCGGCGGACGAGGATGCCGGTCTCAGCACTCCATCTCGTAGGACGTTTCCGGCTGCGGGTCAGCCTGCGGTTCGGCCTGGGTGTCCCGCTCGATCCGTGCAGTGTGCTGACTGCTGGCCTTGAGTTCTGCCCGTCGGGAGTCGATGCGACGCGCGGCCTCCTGCGCGCGGGCCTGCAGCCCATCCAACCGGGCAGCCCGCCCGTCATCGGCGGCGACGGGTTCGGTAGCCGCCGACTCCGGAGTTCCCAGCTTGGATGCCAGCGGCTCAGGCTCCGTCGAAGCTCACGCCTGGCTGCGGCGCATCTGGATGTAGTCCTCCAGGAGCATCCCGCCGCCAGTCCCGGTCAACGCGGCCTCCTGCGCTTCGTAGAAGCCGGGGCGGTTCGCGGCGATCGCCATTCCGCTCCAGAGCCGCGAGACACGCCGCAGGTTTCCCCACCCGGCAGGATCTTGTGCACCGTCCAGGGCTTCGCGGTATGCAGCAAGAAAGTTCGCGCGCTCCTGGCCGGGAAGCTCCCGGAGGATCCGCTGCGGGTCCAACGGGTCCTCGTGATGCTCAACGGGCTGGGCGACCATGGGGTCATAGTACGACGAGTAGCGAGCAAACCGACGTCGCAACGCTAACGGCTGATGATGACGCTACGTAGTTGCAGTGGCCTCGCGGATGCCCGAATTCCTCGACCGGTTCGTGGACCGAGCAGGCCGCGAATATGGGCGCAATGGGCGTTTTGACGTTATTGACCTGTGCTATCTGTGCAGGTAGAGCGATCACGGCTTGCGCCGGACAACTTCGACCTCTGGCGCCCCACCAGGTAAAGAACCATCTTGATCGTGGCCCTCGTGGCCCTCGTGGACCGAGCGGCAGCTTATTTCGCAGCACTTACCGCGGGTTCCCCGACGGGACGACAAACTGAACCTGGCGGCGGGTCTGGCGGAGGGATCGAGCGATATGGCGCGAACGCAGGACGGCCACCTGTGGGCGCTGGCGCACGCCGAACGCGCCGCGCTGGCGGAAGATCTCGCGGGCCTCGGCGCAGAGCAGTGGCGGCATGACACCCTGTGCGGGAAATGGAACGTCGAGCAGGTGGTCGCCCACCTCACCGCTGCGGCAAGCCTCAACCAGATGCGGTGGCTACGGAGCATGCTCGGCGCGCGTTTCCGCGCTGACGTGTACAACCAGCGACGGCTCGCCGAGCACTGCGGTAGCACCCCCGCCGAGACGCTTGACCGGTTTCGCGCCGTCATCACCAGCAGTACCGCACCCTCATCGCATACCCCGGCCTACCTCGGCGAGGTCGTTGTACATACCCAGGACATCCGCCAGCCGCTGGGGCTCGTACGGACACCGAGCGTCAACGCGCTGACGCCAGTGGCCGACTTCTTCGCCCGACGCAACTTCACCGTGGCCAGCCGTACCCATGCAGCCGGTCTGCAGCTGCGAGCAGACGACGGGCCGTTTGCCACGGACGCCGGTCCCCTGGTCACCGGATCAACCCTCGCGCTCGTGATGAGCATGGCTGGCCGCGTCTCGTACCTGGCCGAGCTTGACGGCCCAGGGGTGCCGACCCTGCGGTCACGCCTCCAAGCCACCGCAGCCTGAACCGCTGCTGCCCCGCAGGACCAGCCGCCGTCACGACCTGATCTCTACGAGTTCAGTCTGGTTAAGTTTAAATGGACGTATTTAACCCTTAGGGTGTCCCAGGGACAACCAGGGTATGCAGTTGCTTAAGTTAAAACCGGCACACTGAAGTGGCGCAGGAGAGAGCAGCAGGCAGGACCACCGGCACGGACGAGTCCACCTCGCTGCCGCCGACGCGGGTAACGACACGCGAAAGGGAAATCACCGATGACCGAGACGCTGGTTCGCGTGCCGCATTCGCCGATGCTGGTGTGGGGGTACAACAACTCCGGTGGCCTGGGGCTGGGGCACGTCGCCCGGGTATACCGGCCGGCCCAGGCCGCCCTTCCCGCTGGCGTCACCGCGGTCCAGGGCGGCGGGGAGTTCACCGTGGCCCGCACGTCGGCCGGGGAGCTCTACGCCTGCGGCGGCAACCGCTACGGCCAGCTGGGCGACGGCGGCACGCAGGCCCGGCTGACCTGGGAGCCGGTCCGGCTACTGGCGGGCACGTTCGTCGCCGACGTGCAGGCGGGGATCGACCATGTGCTGGCGCTGACCGCCCACGGTGAGGTCTACGCCTGGGGCCGGAACCACCGCGGCCAGGTCGGCAGCGGACCGGCTGAGCATCAGCTCACCCCGGTCCGGGTCATCGAAAGCGGCGCGGCCTTGCTTGCGGCCGGGCGCGGCACCTCGGCCGCCGTCACCACCGACGGGCGGCTGCTGACCTGGGGCCGCAACGGCTCCGGGCAGACCGGTCTGGGCGCCACCAGCGACGTCACCACCCCGACGGCGAGCCTGCTTCCGGGCGGGGTCAAGGCGGCCGCGGTTGACGTCGGGTACCAGCACACGGTGGTGCTGACCACGACGGGCGAGCTGCTGGCGTTCGGGGCCGGCCCAGGGGCGACCGCTGCCGCTCCGGGTCCCGCTGGACCAGGCCTGGGGCCGGGTCCGCGCCATCCGCGCCGGAAGCAGCTTCACCCTCGCGCTGACCAGCCGCGGCCTGCTGCTGGCCTGGGGCGCGAACAAGGCCGGCCAGCTCGGCCTGGGCGACCAGGTCAACCGGGACGCCCCGGCGGTCATCGCCTTCCCCCGCACGGCCGGACCGGTGACCAGCTTCTGGGCCGGCGACCACTCCGCCGCCGCCGTCACCTTCGGCGGCGAGATCTACAGCTGGGGCGAAACCCGCTTCGGGGAGGGCGGCCGGGGCCGCGTCACCGCCCCCCAGACCCGCCCGCGGCGGGTTACCCTGCCCGGCGGCCCCCGCGCCCTGGCCATCTCCGGCGGAGCCAACCACTACATCGTCACCCTCGGCTTCGGCCCGAGGCCGGGCCTGCCCGGATGAGCCACTCGCTTAGTTCTGCCGAGAAGCTCACCTTCGCCAACGCCGAGAACGGACAGTAAGCCATGACCGCCCCCGCCCAGCCCCAGCCGTACACGCTCCAGGCCAGCTGCGAGCTGGCGCACGACTACTTCCTGACCACCGACCTGATGATCGGCACCGACGACAAGGTCATCCCGTTCGTCAACCCGCACAACAACAACCTGGTCGAGGCCATCGTCTTCACCACAGCCAACGGCGGCGCGATCTACCACCTGCTGCGCGACGCGTCGTCCGCCACCGGCTGGACCCCGGTGGGGGTCCCCATGACCGGCAACCTGACCAACCTGACCAACGTCGCGGTAGCCGCCGACAGCACCGACGTGTACATGATGGTCTTCGGCTACCCGGATAACATGTCCGGCGCCCCGTCCTGGCTGACCAAGCTCGACTCGGCGAGCGCCTGGAACGTCGGCTACAACGCCGACTTCTACGACCTCGGCCTGGACCAGTTCAACGTGGACACGGAGGCCACCTTCCCGATCTTCCGGGGCGGCATCAGCCCGCAGGACGACGCCTACTTCTACACCGTGGTCACCGACACCAGCAACCAGACGATCAACCTGGTCGGCTGGCTCGCCGGGCCGGACTTCGCGAACGGCGCCGTGGGCTACCAGCTGTTCCAGACCTTCGACGCCACCGCGATGGCGGTGCAGGACTGCATGCTGCTGTACAGCAGCGACCAAACCTCGTCCGCCCCGGTGGGGTACTCGCTGGTCCTGGCGAACCAGGCCGTTTCATCGAAGACCGACCTCAACGTCTACGCTCAGCAGCAGTGGTCGGGTTACACCACGGCCCAGTTCGGCCAGTCCCCGCTCACCGACGCAGGCACCGCCAACGCGACCGCGCTGCTGTGGGCCTGGGCCACGCCCGGCAGCAACTCGGGCGTGCCCGGCTACGCCGTGCAGACGGCTACCGCCACCTGGTTCGTTCCCGAGGACGGGACCGACCCCGTGTCGCTCACCGACAACCCGGCCGCGACCAGCAACTCGGTGGCGGTGTGGACCGGTGCCCTCGACGTGGTCAACGCGCTGGACCACGACGGGACGCTGAACACGGTGCTGGAGATCGCGCCGGGCTCCTGGCAGCCCGCCATCCCCGTCGTCCCGGGCAAATCAATCGATCAGGACGGCGTCGCCGTGCCCGGCCTGGCCGCCATCTTCGGCGTGCCAACCGACCCCACCCAGTCCACCCTGTTCGCGGTCGGCCTGGACAAGAGCCTGAGCGTGCTCACCCTCGACGCCTCGGGCTGGACCCAGACGCTGGTTCGCCAGGAGGGCATCCAGGACGTGGAAATCGATTCCTACCGGGTGCAGATCGCCGTGCTCGACGCTAACAACGTGCCGGTGCCCGGCGCCGGGGTGTCGGTGCTGCCCGACCGCCCGGTAGGGATCTGGCAGCCGGACGGCAGCACGTACGCGACCCCGGACGCACTGGCTAACCTGACCGCCGACTACACCGGCCGGGTGACGTTCAGCGTGCCCGCCGAGGAACTGGACTGCGCCGTGCTGACCGTCCAGCCTCTCGGCCCGGCCGGCCACCCGGCCGGCAGCCCGCTCACCGTCATCCCCGACACCGACGTGCGCGGCTTCCTCAACGGAACCGGGTCGCTCACCGACATCGGCCCGATCAACGGGGGGAACGCGCTGCTGGCGGCCAAGAACAGCAGCGGGGGCGACCTATTCCCGGGGCTGACCGGCCTGTCCGGCGACGCCAAGCAGCAGGCATGCACTCTTTCGGCCCAAGCGCTGAGCACGTTCATCGCGGCCGGCTCTAAGACCACGCCCGCCGACGGTACCAAGTCGCTCCTGTTGCAGATGACCGGCAAGGTCCCCACCGTGCAGTCCTCGACCGAGGCGTTCGCCTTCGGCCCCGCGCCAACCGACGACCTGACGTTCTCACTTCAGCACGTGTTCGACACGATCGGGCATGCCCTGCGGCACGGCGCGGCCAAGCTGGCCAGCCTCACCGCCCACTTCGTGGACGAGGCCACCGGCTGGCTCATCAACATCGGGGCCGAGATCGGCGGCGCCCTGCAGAACTTCACCAACCTGGTGATCAGCGACATCAAGGACGCCTTCCACGCCATCGGCGGCTTCTTCCAGGCGCTCGGGGCCGACATCGAAAACGGGGTGGGGTGGCTCCTGCACAACGTCATCGACTTGCTCAAGGCCGCCTGGGCCAACGGCAAGACGGTGGCCAGCGCCATCGGTGCCGCCCCGGCCGGGCTCGCCACCCAGGTCCAGAAGCTCAACTTCACGGTGGATAACTTCTTCACGAACGCGGAGTCCGAGGTCACCGACTGGATCAACAACAAGCTGGCACCCGCGGTCAACGGCAAGACGCTGGGCAGCGCACCCAACCAGACCCCGCCCGCCAGCGGCGACACCGGCAGCAGCAGCGCCCAGTCCGGCCTGGCCAAGGACTTCGGCATGTTCACCCGGGTTATCAACGACACCCCCGGCATGTGGCTGTACCACAAGTTCCAGCAGGACGTCCCGCCGATCGTCTCCCTCGGCATGCCCAACGTCACCCAGTCCAAGTACGACACCATCGTCAACGACCAGCTGGCGACAGACTGGGCCGACGGGATCGCCCTGATCGAAGCCCTGCAGAAGTACTCCACGGACATCATCTCGTCCATCTTCGGCGCCAGCAGCACCTCGGCCAAGCAAGGGACGCTGTCCGACCTGTACGCCAGCTTCACCAGCTACAAGTTCCTCAACGACTCCGACAGCGTCGCGGTCAAGCTCCTGAAATTCTGCAACGACGTCGCCCAGACCCTCCTCGACATCGTGATCATGGTGCTGGAGGACCTGACCGCGGTGATCACCACCCCGTTCAAGCTCGTGTCGGAGACATCGCTGCTAGGCCTGCTCCTGGACGACGTGCTGCAGATCGACCTCCCCACGCTGACCGTCGCCGAGGTCGTCGGCATGGTCATCGGCTTCCCGGCCACCCTGGTCGCCAAGGTCCTCGGCAAGGGCGACACGCTCCCGACCCTGCCCACGCTGCCCACCGGCGACGGCGCCGGGACCCTGGCGCTGACCGACATGGACCCGACGGTCAAGCTCTGGCTGGGCATCCTCGGCGGCACCACCCAGGCGATCTGGGGCTTCGCCGACATCATCGGCGACCTGCAGACCTTCCAGGGCGAGGACGGCAAGCGCGGCAGCCAATCCGGCGTCACCGACATGTTCGACATCTGGTGCCCGCTGTTCGAGACGTTCTTCCTGTACCCCTACGACGCGGACAACGGGAACATCGACTGGCTGCTCCCGTGGGTCGTGCTGTCCGCGCTGGCACCGTCGGTGTTCGGCCTGCTCGGGCTGTTCTCCTGGGACAAGGCGACCCAGACGCTGAAGGCGGCCGGCGCGGACAACTCGATCCTGAACGGGCTCAACGACTACGTGTCCCCGTTCGTGCAGGCGTTCTCCGGGGCGGCCAACACCGCGTTCGGCATCGGCTGGCAGGTCGAGACGGGCGACACGTACTGGGTTGACCTGGCCGGCACCGCGCTGGGCAACCTGTCGTTCATGTTCGCCCCGCTCGGCACCTACTGGCTGAACGCCAGCCTCGAGGACGTCCCGGTCATCATCAAGATGATTATCGACGCGATCGGCAACGTCGGCGCCGCGGTCTGCATCTACGAGTCCTCCTCGCTGCCGCCCAGCCGGTAGTGCCCGCGAAGCGTCCGAGGCAGTCCGAACCGATTCCTGGGTGGCATCGAGCATCCTGGCTACCTCTCCGGCGCGGTAGCCGAGCACGTCGCGCAGCACAAGTACGGCACGCAGCCGCGGCGGGAGTAGTTGCAAGGCGGTGATGAACGCGAGTGAGATCGCCTCGGTGGTCTCGTAGCGGGTCTTCGTCCATTCGGGGCGGCTACGACGTAATCGAGTGCGCGGACCTCGACCAGGCGATCGCGGTAGCGTCCCGGCACCCGGTCGCCCGGATCGGCACGATCGAGGTGCGGCCGCTTCAGCAGCGCGCGGATGACCGGTGAGCCTGGGAGATCAGCGGCGAGGTTAGCCCCGCTGCTACGGGCGTTCTCGATCTGCCGCTGCCGTGCCCATGCCAGCGATATCGTGGTCTGGGCTCGGAGCGGGGCCTGGCCACCCCGAGCCCAGACGGGGAGGGCGATATCTCGTCCCTCTCACTGATGATCATGCCGCTTGATTCTTAAGGCAGGCTATGACGGAGCTGTGAACCTGCTTATCAACTGGCGGTACCTGAGCTCGTCACGCCGCAGCGGCGACGTTATGCGGTGGCGGGCGGCTGATCCGGAGCCCTCGGCTCAGCAGGGCTGAAGCGGTACCGGGCCTGGCTGCGCGCACTTATCACGATCGAGGAAATCCGCGAGGTATCCGGCCTCGTCGGCGTCGATCCCGATCACGACCCTGGCTTCCCCCCATGGCTCGTTGAGTGAGTAGCCGACGTAACTTACTACCGGCTGCCCTGGCGCGGCGGCAAGTCCGTGCAGCGCGCGCCATTGTTCCCAGGCTGTTTCCAAGCGCTTGGCGGCACGCTGAGCACGTGCGACCAGCTCTGGATCACGCATCGTGCGACCCTCCCCGGGAGAGCGGACCGGCCCCGGCAACGTGCCTTCGCAGATGTTCCGGCGGACAGATCTTGCCGGACAGCACCCTGGATGTGACACTCCGCCACCGGGGCCGACCCCCCATTTCGTTGCACGAGTGCTGCCGTGTTCACTGGGAACGGCGCTCGCTGAGCGCACGCCCTGTGAAGACGGCAGAAGTCACTCGGAGCGCTGCTGCGGAATACCCGCGAGCAGTGCACGAACCTCAGTCTCCCGGTAGCGCCGGTGTCCCCCCAGCGTGCGAATCGACGTTAGCTTGCCTGCCTTCGCCCATCGTGTGACGGTCTTGGGGTCGACACGAAACATCGTGGCGACCTCCGCCGGCGTCAACAGCGGCTCAGCCTCTGGCGTACGTGCGGACATGTGTTGGCCTCTCCTCCTGGACCAGTCCTGCGATCCTGCGATTCCTGTTAGTGCCTGATGCTCCGTGGGGAGCCTGTCGGGGATGTCCCATATGGCCGACAGAGACCATATTGCCATCACCAGCGGTGACGCGTCGACCACCACGCGCAAAGTTTCTGTCTGGGATGCCCAGTTGCTCCGCCGATCACTGTCACTCACGGTGATTCTAGCGATACTTATAGTCGCATCGCGCCAGAATCGGGAATACTGCCCCGCAACAATTCGGCGCGTCGCCGGAGATCCGTCAGTTCGCCAGCTCGAATTCGGCGAACGCGCGCCACCGGCTGTGTGCGCGCTGGTACATCGCCACGGCTAGTTCGCACTCGCCTTTGGCCACTCCTTCGATGGCCGCACTGATCTCGGCCACCGACTGATCACCGCAAAGGGCGTCGTCGCTGAGCAGGTACACCAGTCCGCCGTAATCAAGCTCCACCAGCGAGTACGGATGGAATTCCTCGAGCCAGCGTCCGACTTGAGCCAGCTCGGCTTCCGCACGCAGCGGTTTCCAGGCGGGATCTTCGTAGCCCGCTGGCGCGCTCCGCAACGCGGCCAGGCCCCGTGCCACCCGCCTGCGCGCCCGGGACATCGCAGTGGTGTAGACGAGCGACCGTGTCACCGACGCGGTCGCGGCGGCGGACGGCCGGTCACGGTCCGATCCGAGAGCCAGCCACCGTTCCGCCGCGGAGAACGGCACGAACCAGGTCAGCGGCATGCCCCATACGCTGGCCAGGATATGCAGGCGAGCCGTCGTCCCGCCGTCCTCCAGTTCGGCCAGCGCGGCCATCGTCTGGTGGTCGTCGCTGGCCGGGACCGTGCCGGGCAGCAGCGCGCCGGGAGCCGAGAGCATCCGGCCGTACGCCAGCAGGGAACGCAGCCTGGTCTGCCACGGGCAGATATAGGTAATGCCATCCGCGTGCCGGACATAGGCATGGTCGCTTTCGGCGTTCGGGACCACGACCTGCGGTGCCGCGAGGGCTCGCCGCAGGGCCTCGGCGTGCTCGGCCATCAGCGACTCACGCCGTCTTGGGCAGGCCGACGAGGCCGCGTAGGCTGCCCACCGGGAGCGGTCAGGTTCGTGAAACGCCGAGACTGGCTCGTAGACGCGGAGATACGCGGCGTAAGTCATCACTGTCGTATCGTGACATACCAGAGGGCTCGAAGGCGGGGGTCGAGGTAATGAGATTACCTCTACTACCAGTCACCGACCGGTACGGAACGCATCGGACTTCCGCGGGCCCAGCCTGCCGACGGGGTGCCGCCATCGGTGGCCGCGGACCGGCTAGCCGAGCGGCGGATGTCCGATGTCGGCCGCCTGCGCGGAATCTACCTGGGCACGATGGGATCGGCGTAGGCATCAGGGGCGCAAACCGGGTACGGTTGTAGCTGTACGGATGCTGGTGAACGTCGCGCTTCCCGTTGCGGGGTGGCGGCGCTGTCGTACGGCGCACGGAAACCAGCGAGGCGGAGATCATGGAGCCTGACCGGCTCCGGACGTTCAAGGGGGTCGAGCCAATGGGGCGCGGCCGAGCCAAGGCCAAGCAGGTGAAGGTCGCGCGTCAGCTCAAGTACAAGAGCGACGACACAGACCTTGACCGGCTGCGTGCCGAACTGGCCGTCGGCGCGGACTCCGGTGATGGCAATTCCGCCACCGGGGAATTCGACGACGACGAGGACGACGACGACGACGAGTCTGCAGGATCCGAGGATGCCTGGAAGGACGCCTGGCCGCGGTAAGCCGGCGGACAGCGGATCGCGGCGCCACTAGCCGCGGCGCGTAAGCCTGGGTAGCCGGGCGCCCGCCGGGTGTGCTGGTTGAGCAGCGATCAGGAGCCGACTCCCAGGCCGTCGAGCAGATGCTTGCCGCGGTCGTCCTCAGCGACCGGGACGGGGTACTGGCCGTCGAAGCAAGCGCGGCACAGCCGGCTGGCCGGGATCGTGGTCGCCTCGATCAGTCCTGCCAGCGACACGTAGCCCAGCGAATCGGCGCCTATCGACGTGCAGATCTCCTCCGGCGAGAGGTGGCCCGCGATGAGTTCGGCACGGGTCGCGAAGTCGATGCCGTAAAAGCACGGCCAGCTCACCGGCGGTGAGGCGACCCGCACGTGCACCTCGGCGGCGCCCGCCTCACGGAGCATCGCGACGAGCGCGCGCTGGGTGTTCCCGCGGACGATGGAATCGTCGACGACGACGATCCTGCGGCCGGCGATGGCGTCCCTGAGCGGATTCAGCTTCAGCTTGATGCCGCGTTCCCTGATGGTCTGACTGGGCTGGATGAAGGTTCTTCCCACGTAGGAGTTCTTCACCAGCCCCTGGCCGAAGGGAATGCCGCTGGCCTCGGCAAAGCCGATCGCGGCTGGCGTCCCTGATTCCGGTACCGGAATGACCAGGTCAGCGTCCGCTGGATACTCGGCCGCGAGCTGCCTGCCGACCTCGACCCTGGTGGCGTGGACGCCCCGGCCGGAGATCGTGGTGTCGGGCCGGGCCAGGTAGACGTACTCGAAGAGGCAGCCGCTCGGCTGCGGCGCCGCGAACGTCCGGGACCGGACTCCGCGCCCGTCAATGCTGACGAGCTCGCCGGGCGCGACCTCCCGCACGAAGCTCGCTCCGACGATGTCCAGCGCGGCCGTCTCGCTCGCGACCACCCAGCCGCTATCCAGCCGGCCGAGCACCAGCGGCCGGAAGCCGTGCGGGTCCCGCGCCGCGTACAGCGTCTGCTCGTCCATGAAGACCAGCGAATACGCCCCCTTGGCCAGCGGCAGTACCGCCGCCGCGGCGCGCTCAACCTGGCTCGCGCCCCGGTCGGCCGCGGCACCGGGTCCGGTGCCCGCGCTGATCCCACGGATCTGGTAAAGATCGCTGACGAACAACGCGGTGAGCACATCGGTGTCCGAGGTCGCCGCGATCCCGGTACCGCCCAGGCCGGTGCCGGCCAGCAGGCCGGCCAGCTCGCGGGTGTTGATCAGGTTCCCGTTGTGGCCAAGCGCCAGGCTCGTCTTATCCGTGGAGCGGAACGTCGGCTGCGCGTTGGCCCACACCGAGGCGCCGGTGGTCGAATACCGGCAGTGCCCGACCGCGATGTGCCCGCGAAGCGTCGACAGGGCAGGCTCGTCGAAGACCTGGGCGACCAGGCCCATCTCCTTGTGCACCACGATGCGGTGGCCATCGCTGACCGCGATACCAGCGGATTCCTGCCCTCGGTGCTGCAACGCATACAGCCCGTAGTAGGCGAGCTTGGCCACATCCTCGTTCGGTGCCCACACGCCGAACACGCCACAGGCATCTCGTGGCGGTCGGTCCTCGGCTACAAGCTCATCCGTCAGGCGACCGTCGGGGGGTCTCACGACATCAGTTTAGTCGCACAGGGGCAGGTAGGAGTCCAGATCAGCACGCGGACCGCTCGCATGCACGGCTCCTGATCCGACCGCGTCGGCCCAGTCAAGCCGGCCGGCGGCCAGCCGGATCCAGGTGCGGGGGTCGGTCTCCACCACATTCGGCGGCGTGCCCCTGGTATGCACGGGCCCTGGCAGGCACTGCACCGCGGCCACCGGCGGGACCCGCACCTCGAGGACCCGGCCCGGATGCCGGGCGGCGAGCAGGTACAGCAGGTACCGTGCCGCGCTGCGCTCATCGGTCGCAGCCGGTGCCGTACCCGCGTCAAGGGCCCGCAGCACCGTCATGACGATTTCCGGGCCGCGCGGGTCGGGACGTCGGGCAGGCATGGGCCGGGGTCAGCCGAACAGTTCGGGCAAGGTCCGCGTGTGCACGGCGGCGAGCTCGTCCAGGCCGATGGTGAACAGGCCCGCGAAAACCAGGCTGTCGCCGCCGACGGCGCCGAGCCTCATCCCCGGCACGTCGTGAGCAGAGCGGAGCTGATCGAAGGCGGTTTCCGCCCCCGGGCGGACGGTCACGATCGCGCGCCCGGCCGATTCGCTGAACAGCGAGGTGAACGGGTCACCGGGTACCGTCACGACGCAGCCGGTCGCACCGCGCAGGCAGGATTCGGCGAGCGCCACCGCCAGTCCGCCGTCGGACAGGTCGTGCGCGGCGGACAGCACCCCGGCCTCGGCCGCCGCGGCCAGCAGACCGGCCAGCCGCCGTTCGGCGTCGAGGTCGGGCTCCGGCGGACGGCCGCCGAGGTGACCGTGGAGCACGTGCGCCCAGGCGGACCCGCCGAACTCGGCCCGGGTCCGGCCGAGCAGCACGATCGTGGCCGCGGCAGTACTGCCGGGGGCGCGAGCCGCGCCGGGGCCACCGGGGGCGCGAGCCGCGCCGGGCCCGCCGGGGTCACCGTCCGGCTCGCGGCCGAATCCGATCGCGAGCCGATGGCGGACGTCATCGTGGACGCCGAGGACCCCGATCACCGGGGTGGGGTGAATGGGCGTCGTCCCTGTCTGGTTGTAGAAGCTCACGTTCCCGCCGGTGACGGGTACGCCGAGGGCGGCACAGCCGTCCGCGAGCCCGCGCACGGCCTCGGCGAACTGCCACATCACCGCGGGGTCCTCAGGCGAGCCGAAGTTCAGGCAGTTCGTCACGGCCAGCGGGCGGGCGCCGGTGACCGCCACGTTCCGGTAGGCCTCGCCCAGCGCGAGCTGAGTGCCCAGATAGGGGTCGAGCCGGCAGTAGCGGCCGTTGCCGTCGGTGGCGAGCGCGATGCCGAGCCCGGTCGCCTCGTCCACCCGGACCAGGCCGCCGTCTTCTGGCATAGCCAGCACGGTGTCGCCGCGGACGTAACGGTCGTACTGATCGGTGACCCAGCTCTTGTCGGCCAGGCCAGCCGAGCCGATCAGGGCCAGCAGGGCCGCGCGCATCGCCGCGCCATCGGCCGGGCGCGGCAGCGTGTCCGGGTCGTCGGCGGCCAGCGCGTCCTGGGCCGCCCCTCGCTGCGCCGGGCGGCGATAGACGGGACCGTCGGCCGCGGAGGACGGCGGAATGTCCACCACGGTCTCGCCGTGCCAGGTCATCACCAGCCTGCCGCTGTCGGTCACCTCGCCGATGACCGCGGCCCGGACGTCCCACTTGGCGCAGACGCCGAGGAACTCATCCGCCCGGTCCGGCTCGACGACCGCCATCATGCGTTCCTGCGACTCGCTCATCAAGATCTCGGGCGGTCCCAGGGACGCGTCGCGCAGCGGCACGGCGTCCAGCCGGACCAGCATCCCCCCGGTGCCCGCCGCCGCGAGCTCCGTGGTCGCGCACGCCACGCCGGCGGCGCCGAGATCCTGGATGCCGACGACCAGGCCGCCGGAGTACAGCTCGAGGCAGCACTCGATCAGCAGCTTCTCGGTGAAGGGATCCCCTACCTGAACGCTGGGCCGCTTCGCGTTCTCCCCGTCAGCCGCCCCGAACGCCGCGCTGGCCAGCACCGAAGCCCCGCCGACGCCGTCGGGGCCGGTAGTAGAACCGAACAGGATCACCTTGTTCCCCGGCCCGCGGCCCGCCGCGACCTGCAGCTCGTCGTGCCGCATGACCCCCACGCAGAGCGCGTTGACCAGCGGGTTCCCTGCGTAGCAAGGATCGAAGTCCAGCTCGCCGCCGATGTTAGGCAGGCCCAGGCAGTTGCCGTAGAAGGAGATGCCGCTGACCACTCCGGGCAGCACCCGGCCGGTGTCGGGCGCCGAGGCGGGCCCGAACCGCAGCGCGTCCATCACCGCGACCGGACGGGCCCCCATAGCCAGGATGTCCCGGACGATGCCGCCGATCCCGGTGGCCGCGCCCTGGTGCGGCTCCACGTAGGACGGATGGTTGTGCGACTCGATCTTGAAGGTGACCGCGTAGCCCTGGCCGACGTCGACCACGCCGGCGTTGTGCCCGATGCCCGCGAGCAGCGCGCTCGACGGCGGGGCCTTGTCCGCGAACTGCTTCAGGTGCACTTTGGACGATTTGTAGGAGCAGTGCTCACTCCACATGACGGAGTACAGCGCCAGCTCGGCGCTCGTCGGGCGGCGCCCCAGGGTACGGGTGATCGTGGCGTACTCGGCCTCGGTCAGGCCGAGCTCGGCAAAGGGCTGAGGCCGGTCCGGGGTGTCCTGCGCCCGCGATACGGTGTCCGGCGTGCTCACGCCAGGACCCCCGCGACGACTGAGGCGAAGAAGCCGAGGCCGTCGGCGGACGGGCCGGTGAGCCCGTCGACCGCGTGCTCGGGATGGGGCATCAAGCCGACCACGTTCCCCGCGGCGTTGCATACCCCGGCGATGCTGGCGGCGGAGCCATTCGGGTTGCCGCTGGCGTACCTGATGACAATCTGGCCGGATCCCTCGAGGTCCGCGAGCATACCCGGGTCGGCCGCGTAGGCTCCCTCCCCGCTCTTCAGCGGGACGACGATCTGCTGGCCGGCCCGGTAGGCCCGCGTCCAAGCGGTCTGCGCGTTCTCCACTCGCAGCCGCAGGTCCCTGGTGACAAACTTCAGGCCGACGTTGCGGGTGAGCGCCCCGGGCAGCAGGTGCGCCTCGCACAGGATCTGGAAGCCGTTGCAGATGCCAAGCACGGGCAGGCCCGCCCGGGCGGCAGGCACCAGCTCGCTCATCACCGGCGAGAACCTGGCGATCGCACCGCACCGCAGATAATCGCCATAGGAGAACCCGCCAGGGAGAATGGCCGCGTCCACCCCGGACAAGTCTCGATCCCCATGCCACAGCGAGACCGGCTCCCCTCCGGCGAGCCGCACGGCCCGCGCTGCGTCCCGGTCATCCAGCGACCCCGGAAACGTGATAACCCCTATCCGCACGCAGCCAGCTTATTTCCCCCCCGGGCCAAAGCGGCCCCTCCCTCGCGAGCCAAAGGGCCCGCGGCGTGGCCTGGACTGAGGAGCGAGGAACGAGCGACGAGGGAAGGCGACGCCTAAAAGCGGGCCCGGAGGCGAGCGAGGGAGGATAAGAGAACGAGCGACGAAGGAAGGCGACGCAATGAAGGGGGAATGGGGAGGTGGGTGGGGGGCCCGGAGGCGAGCGGGGGATAAAGAAACTTTTTGGTGCCGCCGCAGCGGGGAGTCCTGGGACCACCTGATGTGCTTGCGCATGGTCACGACCGTGCCGCGCCCAGGCTGGCTGTCCAGCGTGACCTGGTCCACGCAGGCCCGCATGACCGCCAGGCCCCGGCCCGACTCGGGCAGCTGGGCGATCGGGGTCTCGTGCTCATGCCCGGCCACCGGCGCCGGTTCTCGGGTTCCCCGGGGCTCCCGGGTCCGGCCCGCCCGTGCCACCGCGTGCGACTTGTGCGGCAGGCCGATGCCCTCATCCGCCACCTCGATCTGGCAGCCGACCGCGCCCAGGCTGGTAACGACCTCGTACCCCCTGACCTGCTGGCCGCCGTGGGTGAGGACGTTGGTGCAGGCTTCGGTGGCCGCGAGCAGGATGTCATAGACGGATTCCTCGTCGACGCCGAGGCCGCGCAGGGTATCGCCGAGGACCCGGCGCATCACCGGCACACTGAGCGTCTCGCACTGGAACACCAGGCAGAACTTCACATCAGGGACTGACTTCACGCGTATCTTGCGGCCCGTACTCACAATTCGAGGATTCCCCGTTAACGCCGCTGAAACCCGCCAGGCGCGTCCGATAACCTAAATTTGGCCCGCCAGGCTTACCCCGCGTGCAGCGTAAATTCCTCTATGACCGGGTTTGACAGCAGATCCCGCGCCAGACTTGTGATGGCCGTCACAGCCGCTTCATCCGCGGGGCCCTCAAGTTCGATCTCGAACCTCTTTCCCTGCCTGACTCCGAGCACCTGGCCGAACCCCAGACGGTGACACGTACTGGCAATGGCGTTCCCCTGCGGGTCATGGATCTCCGGCTTGAGCATTACTTCCACGATCATTCGCGCCACGTATCCTCCTACAGTCAGCAGGGCTATATCGTCTGGTGCAGGGCGTCCCACCGGGACCGCGGACGTGTGCGCCCCACCGGGCACGCAGCGTACGCGACCGTCCCGCACCTGATTCGCCCGGGAACCCAAAGACCGTCTGGCCGGTACTGGTGATCCCAGCTCCGGCCGCGAAAGGAGTGGCACGTGACCGTCAAATCCGGCGCCGCCACCACAGCCGCACAGCCCGCACCGGAAATGCCCGACCAGGCGGGCGAATTCATCCAGCTGCTCACCCCGGAGGGCGAGCGGATCGATCATCCTGACTACCCGCTCGAGCTCTCCGCCGCGGACATCAGGGCCATGTACCGGGATCTGGTCCTGGTCCGCAGGATCGACACCGAGGCGATCGCCCTGCAGCGCCAGGGCGAGCTCGGCATCTGGGCCTCGCTGCTCGGCCAGGAGGCCGCCCAGATCGGCTCAGCCCGCTCCCTCGGGCCAGCCGACATGGTGTTCCCCACC
Organism: uncultured Actinomycetes bacterium; assembly: GCA_963758795.1. Classification (GTDB taxonomy): domain Bacteria; phylum Actinomycetota; class Actinomycetes; order Streptosporangiales; family Streptosporangiaceae; genus Palsa-504. The sequence continues at coordinate 685,496 of CAVWXG010000006.1, read as the reverse complement.
TACCGCGAACACGGTGTGGCCTGGTGCCGCGGCATCGACCCGATGCGGCTGCTCGAGCTCTATCGCGGCGTCAGCCACGGCGGCTGGGACCCCGAAGAGCACAAGTTCCACCTCTACACGATCGTGATCGGCAGCCAGACCCTGCACGCCACCGGCTACGCGATGGGCATCCAGCGGGACGGCGCCGTCGGCGGGGACCCGCCAGACCCGGACAACCCGAAGGCCTCCGGGCGGCCCGGCGAAGCGGTCATCGCCTACTTCGGCGACGGCGCCACCAGCCAGGGCGACGTGAACGAGGCGTTCGTATTCGCCTCGGTGTTCAACGCGCCGATCGTGTTCTTCTGCCAGAACAACCAGTGGGCGATCTCCGCGCCGCTGGAGAAGCAGAGCCGCGTCCCGCTCTACCAGCGGGCCCGCGGCTTCGGTTTCCCCGGTGTGCGCGTCGACGGCAATGACGTGCTGGCTTGCTACGCGGTGACGAAGAAGGCCATGCAGGCGGCCCGGGAGGGACAGGGCCCGACCCTGATCGAGGCCTACACCTACCGGATGGGCGCGCATACCACCACGGACGACCCGACCAGGTACCGGCTGGCCAGCGAGCTGGAGATGTGGAAGCTGCGGGATCCCATCGAGCGGGTCCGGGCATACCTGGTCCGCACCGGGCTGGCCGGGCCGGACTTCTTCGCGGACGTCGACGCGGAGGCCAAGCAGATCGGCGCCCGGGTGCGCGAGGCGTGCCGGACCATGCCCGACCCGCCGCCGCTGGCCATCTTCGACCACGTCTACGCCGAACCGACCTCGATCCTGCGGGCCGAGCGGGAGCAGTACGAGGCCTACCTTGATTCCTTCGCAAGCGAGGAAGACGAGGCGTCGTCACGATGACCACCCTGACCCTGTCCAAGGCGCTCAACGCCGGCTTGCGCAAGGCGCTCGAGAACGATCCCAAGGTCCTGATCATGGGCGAGGACGTCGGCAAGCTCGGCGGTGTCTTCCGGGTGACCGACGGGCTGCAGAAGGACTTCGGCGAGGCCCGGGTGATCGACACGCCGCTGGCCGAGTCGGGCATCGTCGGCACCGCGATCGGCCTGGCACTGCGCGGATACCGGCCGGTCTGCGAGATCCAGTTTGACGGCTTCGTCTACCCGGCGGCCGACCAGATCATCAGCCAGCTGGCCAAGATGCGGTACCGGTCCCGGGGGCACGTCAGCCTGCCGATCGTGATCCGCATCCCGTGCGGCGGCGGCATCGGCGCGGTTGAGCATCACAGCGAGTCCCCGGAGGTGATCTTCGCTCATACCGCCGGCCTGCGCGTGGTCGCCTGCGCGGACGCGGCTGACGCGTTCACCATGATCCAGCAGTCGATCAGCTCCGATGATCCGGTGATCTTCTTCGAGCCGAAGCGGCGGTACTGGGACAAGGGCGAGGTCGACACGGTCGCGGGCGTGACCAGCGCGCTGCCGTTCGACCAGGCCAAAACGGTCCTCGACGGCACCGATGCGACCTTGCTCACGTACGGCCCGACGGTGCGCACCGGCCTGGAGTCCGCCCTGGCGGCCCGCCAGGACGGCCGCAGCATCGAAGTGCTCGACCTGCGGTCGCTGTCCCCGCTCGATGAGGACACGATCTGCGCCTCGGTGCGCAAGACCGGACGCTGTGTCGTCGCGCACGAGGCGCCGGTCTACGCGGGGCTTGGAGCCGAGATCGCCGCCCGGGTGACCGAACAGTGCTTCTATCACCTCGAGGCGCCGGTGCTGCGCGTCGGCGGCTTCGCCACCCCCTATCCGCCGTCCCGGCTGGAGGATCACTACCTGCCTGACCTGGACCGGATCCTGGACGCCGTTGACCGCACGTTCGGTTACTGAGGGAGGCAGGCGATCATGACCGAGCTCAAGGAGTTCAAGCTTCCTGATGTAGGCGAGGGACTGACCGAGGCGGACATCGTGGCCTGGCACGTGCAGCCGGGCGACCAGGTCGAGGTCAACCAGGTCATCGTGGAGATCGAGACCGCCAAGGCGGTCGTCGAACTGCCATCGCCCTGGGACGGGACGGTGGCGCGACTGCTGGCCGACGAGGGCCAGACCGTCGACGTCGGCGTGCCGATCATCGCGATCGACGTGACGGGCTCGCCAGATTTTTCGGAACGACCGGCGCTTCCCGCCCCCGCCACCGAATCCGCCCCGGCCGCCGGGGAAACTCCCGGCCCGCCCCAGCCGGACAAACCCCAGCCCGACAAACCCCAGCCCGACAAACCCCAGCGTCAGGCGGTCCTGGTGGGTTACGGCGTCAAGGCATCGTCCACCACCCGCCGCGCGCGCAAGACCGGACCGGCGATCGCCGCGGTGGCGCCCGCCGTCCGGGCGCTGGCCAAGCCGCCGGTACGCAGGCTGGCCAAGGACCTCGGCATCAGCCTGGCCGAACTGGCCGGGACCGGGCCCGGCGGCTCGGTCACCCGAGACGACGTGCAGCGGGCGGCCGGTGATCCCACTGCTCGTTCCGTATCTGCCGTGGTTGAGAACGGGGCCGGGACCGGCCGCCAAGAGCGCATTCCGGTCCGGGGGCTGCGCAGGCACATGGCCGCGGCCATGGTGTCGAGCGCGTTCACCGCCCCGCACGTCACCGAGTTCCTGCAGGTCGACGTGACCGAGACGATGGCCGCGCTGCGGCGCGTGCGCGACCTGCCCGAATATGCCGGGGTCCGGGTGTCGCCGCTGCTTTTCGCGGCCCGGGCGCTGCTCGCCGCGGTGGCCAGGCACCCGCTCATCAACTCATCGTGGGACGGCGACGCGGAGGAGATCGTGGTCAAGCATTACGTGAACCTCGGCATCGCGGTCGCCGCCGAGCGCGGGCTCATCGTGCCGAACATCAAGAACGCCGACGTCCTGACGCTGCCCGGGCTGGCCCGCAGCCTGCAGACGCTGACCGAGACGGGACGGGCGGGCAAGGCCACCCCGGCCGACCTGGCGGGCGGCACGATCACGATCACCAACGTCGGCGTGTTCGGGGTGGACGCCGGAACGCCGATCCTCACTCCCGGTGAGACCGCCATCCTTGCGTTCGGACAGGTCAAGGACACACCATGGGTAGTAGACGGGCAGCTCGCGGTGCGGCAGGCCTGCACCTTGTCGCTGTCCTTCGACCACCGCATCGTCGACGGAGCACTCGGCTCCGCCGTCCTGCGCGACGTCGGTTCCATGCTCGAGGACCCGATCCGGATCCTCGCCTGGACCTAAGAGGAGGGCCCCGTGTCGTCCGGCCCGCTTTCCTTCGGCCCAGTTTCGCTTGGCCCGGTGTCGTTCCGCAGGCTGCGGGACGCCCTGATCGTGATGATGACGTTCCTGCTGCTGCTCTGGGTGATCCAGACGGCCAACTGGGCCGACGGCTACGGGCTCGACGTGAGCTTCGGGATCCTGCCGCGTCATCTCAGCCACCTGGCGGACATCTTCACCGCGCCCTTCCTGCATCTGTCCTGGCAGCACCTCGAGGGCAACACGGTGCCGCTGTTCGTGCTCGGCCTGCTGGCCGCTTACCGGGGCGTCGCCAGGTTCCTGGCCGTCACGCTCATCGTGACCGTGACCAGCGGGCTGGCCGTGTGGCTGTTCCAGAGCGGCGGCACGCTGACGGTGGGGGCGAGCGGGCTGGTGTTCGGGTACTTCGGTTATGTCCTGGCCCGCGGGCTGTTCGACCGGAACTGGGTCGACATCGCGGTCGGGGCGGTAGCCGGAGTCGTGTACAGCTACATCCTGCTGGTGGCCATCCCGGGGACACCGGGCGTGAGCTGGCTCGATCACCTCGGCGGCCTGGTCGGGGGGGTCCTCGCCGGATGGCTGTTGCGGGCCAGGACGGCGGGATTGATAGCGTCGGCTCATGATCAGGCACATGGTGATGTTCCGCTGGAGCCCGGAAGCGACGCCGGAGGCCAAGGAGCGCGTCGTGACCGAATTGCGCCGGCTGCCCGCCCTGCTGCCGGTGCTGCGGGCTTACCACGTCGGAGCTGACCTTGGCCTAGCCGAGGGCAACTTCGAATTCGCGGCGGTGGCCGACTTCGACGACCTCGAGGGGCTCCGGACCTACCGGGACCACCCGGAGCACCGGGCCATCATCGCGGAGTTCATCCAGCCGATAGCCGCCGAGCGCGCCGCTGTGCAGTACGAGTTCTGAGTGCAGTACGAGTTCTGAGTCCAGTACCAGCTCTGAGTCCAGTACCAGCTCTGAGCCGGCGGCCCCGGGCCCCGGGCTAGAAGGCGCCCTCGGGCAGCTCCATCAGGTCCAGGGTGGTGTCCTCGGCGGACTGGCGCTCGGCGGCCAGCCGGGGCAGCACGGTGGCGGCGAAGAACCTGGCCGCGCCCAGCTTGCCGGCGTAGAAGTCACGATCCGCGGCGTCGGCGGGAATCTCGTCAAGCCGGCGCAACGCGATTTCCGCGTGGGTCAGCAGCAGCCATCCGACCACCAGGTCGCCGAGGGCCATCAGCAGCCTGGTGGTGTTCAGCCCCACCTTGTAGATCTCGGCAGGCTGTTCCGCCGATGCCATCAGGAAGCCGGCCATGGTCCCCGCCATCGCCTCGACGTGCGCGGCGCCGTCGGCCAGGGCCGCACGCTCGGCCTTGAGCCTGCCGTTTCCGCCGTCCGCGGCGGCGAAGTCCCTGATCTTGCCGAGCAGGGCGCCGAACGCCCGGCCGTTGTCCCTGACGATCTTACGGAAGAACAGGTCCAGGCTCTGGATGGCGGTGGTGCCCTCGTACAGGCTGTCGATCTTGGCGTCCCTGATGTACTGCTCGATCGGGTAGTCCTGGAGGAACCCAGATCCGCCGAGGGTCTGCAGCGACAAGGTGAGCATCTCGTAGGACCGCTCGGAGCCGAGGCCCTTGACGACCGGAAGGAGCAGGTCGTTGAGTCCGGCCGCGGTTTCGTCCGTTTCTCCGGCTGCCGCCGCGATCTGGAGCGTGTCCTGGATAGCGGCCGTGTAGAGGATAAGCGCGCGCATGCCCTCGGTGTAGGCCTTCTGCAGCATCAGCATCCGCCGGACATCGGGGTGATGGATGATCGTCACGCGCGGCGCCGTCTTGTCCGTCATCGCGGTCAGGTCGGCTCCCTGCACCCGGTTCCTGGCGAAGTCGAGCGCGTTCAGGTAGCCGGTGGACAAGGTGGCGATGGCCTTGGTGCCGACCATCATCCGGGCGTCCTCGATGACCTTGAACATCTGCCTGATGCCGTCGTGCACGCCGCCGACCAGGGTGCCAACCGCGGGCCGGCCCCCTGGTTGCACTGCACCGAACGTGAGCTCGCAGGTGGTCGAGGCCTTCAGGCCCATCTTGTGCTCGACGGTGGTGACGAAGACGCCGTTGCGCTCGCCCAGCGTCCCGTCCGCGGCGACGAGGTACTTGGGCACGCAGAACATGGACAGGCCCTTGGTGCCCGGGCCGGCTCCTTCGGGCCGGGCCAGGACCAGGTGGAAGATGTTGTCGGCCAGGTCATGCTCGGCGCTGGTGATGAAGCGCTTGACGCCTTCGAGGTGCCAGGTGCCGTCCGGCTGCTCGATCGCCCGGGTGCGCCCGGCGCCGACGTCGGAGCCGGCGTCCGGCTCGGTCAGCACCATCGTGGCGCCCCACTCGGCCTTGATCGCCTGCTCGGCGAACCGCTTCTGCTCGGGCGTGCCGAGCTCCCACAGCACCCGGGCCATCGTGTGCCCGCTTGAGTACATCCAGATCGCCGGGTTCGAGCCGAGGATCAGCTCGGCCAGGGCCCAGTTCAGCGACCGGGGCGCCTGGGTCCCGCCGAGCTCGGCGGGCAGCGACAGCTGGTACCACTCGGCGTCCATGAAGGTCCGGAACGACTTGCGCAGCGACTCGGGAACCCGCACCGAGTTCGTGGCCGCGTCGAACACCGGGGGGTTCCGGTCAGCGTCGGCGAAGGACTCGGCCAGCGGCCCGGTCGCCATCCGCTCGAGCTCGGCGAGTATCCCGCGGACCGTCTCTTCGTCGAGTTCGGGATAGGGAGGCCGGCCCAGCAGGTCCTGGCGTCGCAGCACCTCGAAGAGATTGAACTCGATGTCGCGCAGGTTGCTCTTGTAGTGACTCATCCACTGCTCCGCAGATCGCCGTTAGTCGTACTGAGACCGATGCTACCCGCTAGTAACAAGTTCATGCTACCCGCAAGTAACAAGCACGGCGAACCGGGCGTGCCGGTGCCCGTTACACTTGGCCTGCGGACCACCGCTCGCCGGATGTCCGAATTTTTATGGGTTTTCACATATTGTTGATCACGGGCGACTACGCTTCGCTTGTGTGACAGACGTTCGCGATTCCTCCACGGGCCTTCCGGCGCGACGGCAAGACGCGAGCGTTTCAGCGGCACGGGGACCCGGACGGCGGCAGGGGCCTAACCCAGGAAACCCCCAGAATCCCGGAAACCCCGAAGAAGCCCGGCCGCAGTTCCGGCCGGAAGCAGAGTTCGGTAGTTTCGGCCCGCCGGATGCTGAGCAGCTCGCGCGACGGCAGCCTGGAACCGGGCCCTTCGCCCGGCTGCCGGGCGGTCCGCCGACCCGCCAGCCGCAAGCCCGCCTGGTCGCGCCGGGTGGCCGGCACCGGCGTCCGATGCCAGCCAGCTTGCCGGAGGGAGCGCCCGCGCTCGTGCTGGCGGTCCCGGGCGTCAGTGACGACAGCCTGTCCGGTCCCACCGCGGAAATCGCGACGGTGCTCCGCATCGACAATCCGGCCCTGGACGTGCGCACGGCGCGGATCGGCTACGGTGGCCGCGGCGATCCGACCGGGATCCGGGCGGTCCTGGCCGACGCGGCGGCCAGGCGCCCCGCGGGCGCACCCTCGGCCGTCGTGGTGCCCCAGCTGATGGCGCCGCACCCCGCCACCGTCCGCGCGCTGCGCGAGGCCATCGCGGCCAGCGGAGCCAACGCGAGCATCGGCGAGGTCTTCAACACCAACGCCCTGCTGGCCGAAGCGCTGCACCACCGGCTCGCCGACGCCGGGCTGGCCCGGGCCGACCGGGTCCGGATGTTCAGCATCACCACCTCAGCCGACGGCATCATCCTGGTGACCGTGGGCGGCGAGGAGGCCGTCGGCACCGCCAGCGTCACCGCCTTCCTGCTCGCGGCCCGGCTCGCGCTGCCGGTCCTGGCCGCGTCCCTGGACGCCAAGCCCACGGTCGAGGAAGCGGCGGCTCACCTCGACGCCATGGGCGTGAACCGGATTGCCCTCGCGCCCTGCGTGGTCGGCCCCGAAGCCGATCCGGTGGCCATCGCCGACGCCGCGGCCGCGGTCGGCGCCAAGGGCTGCGCGCCGCTTGGCGCGCACGCCAACGTGATCAAGCTCATCTCGCTCGCCTTCGGCCAGGTACTCGGCCAGCTCGAGACGCCCGGCGGCTCCTGAGCGCTCCAGTGCCACGTGCCAGGTGTGAACACATACGGCTCTGCGCGCCGGCTAACCATCGAGGCGACGGTCAGGCTCTGAGGCCCGGTCAGCCGCCCCGCCGGTCCGGGCCGGGCACCCATCCGGGGAACCATCAAGCCATCCTTAGCAGGCCGGGAAACGTCGCATCCGGGAGCCGCCGCCGGCAGATCTGGCCGGCCCGGTGAACCCCTGAATCGTGGCCGGCCTCCGCCCCGGCTCACCCCGCTCACACCAGCAATAGACACTGACCCCAGACGCCCCGGTCCGGTTTGCATGGTTGTGGCAACCTGCACACCCCAGACTCAACACACACCCCGTTGTGTAGGGTGTCACAACCATGCACTGGCGGCGGGCCCGCCGGGTGGCGGATGGGGCGGATGGGAAGACGAAGGGCGCATGCGGACGCGTTGCGCGGGCCCCGTCGGTACAGCCGTCCGTCGTGCTGGCTTGAAAGCCCTGTTAGCAGCTAGTATCTGGAATTCATGTGCGTGCAGGTGCGGGTTGGGGGATCCTGCCAGGCTCTGGCGCAGATCTCAGGATGATCACGGGACTCCCCTGCAGGACCAGGCCCGTGATTCCCAGGCCGACCGCCTCGTCCACCACCCACGGGCCGCGCCGCCACCGCACCGATGGAACATTGGGCCGGATGGGACCGGCCCAATGTTCCATCGGGTCGGCCCGATCACGGGCGGCAGCACCCGGCTGCGCCGGTTTTAGGATATTAAGGTTGCCTTGACGGTTTCCCGGCTCGGACGGGGCGACGGTCGTCACCATCCCGAGATATGCGCCAGAGCCCCTGCCATCCTGCCCACGCAGCGCCCGACCGCGGGCACTGTGTGCGGATGTGATGGACCCCGGTGCTACATGCCAGGTCCGAAAATGTCCGACCTGCGCGGCGGCTGACCATCGAAGCCCCGGTGAACTTGTGATCGCCTCGGATCGACCCGTGGAGTTGTCTGTCCACCATCCAGCTCAGCACCGCGATGGTACGGGCCGCGTCCGGAGCCCGGCCTCCATGCCCTGGATCCAGTTGATCCCCGGCACGAAATCCGACGCCTGCACCAGCGCCCAGTGGCCGTTTTCCTCCAAGATCCGGGCGATCCATTCCGCCCACGTCCGGTCCGCCTGGGTATATGACCAGGCACCCCGGCCCCCTTCATCCCCCTCCAACCTCAGCCGACCGGACGGACGGCGCCGATGAGGCCGCCGGGTGCGTACATGCTGTCGATCCGGACGAAGGCGCCGGTGTACGGGGCGTCGACCATCATGCCGTCGCCGATGTAAATCCCGACGTGGTGAATCGTGCTGGCGTAGGAGGCATTGGTGGCGTAGAACAGCAGGTCACCGCGCTGCAGCTCGTTGAGCGGCACGCGCGGACCCTCTTCCCACTGGTACCCGGTGTAATGCAAGAGCTGAACGCCCGCCTGCGCCCACGCGTCCATGGTCAGGCCCGAGCAGTCGTAGGAGTAAGGCCCGGCCCCACCCCACTGGTAGGGCTTGCCCAGCTGGGTGAGAGCCCAGTTGGCGGCGATATCGCCCTGGGTGGCTGTCGCGCCAGATCCCCGGGCCCAGGACGGCACCTGAGTCAAACCCTGGCCGTCCACGGCCGTAGCGGCCGCCGCGGCCTGCGCGGCCACGGCGGCCAGGGCGGCCTGCCGGGCGGCCTGCAGGGCCGACTCGTGCGCCTGGGCGCTGGCGAGCTCCCCGGCGAGGGAATTCCGGCTGTCCTCGGTCGACGCGACGAAGGCGGTCTGCCTGGCCACGGCGGCCTCGACGGCCAGCTTGAGGTCGTTCGCGGCTCGCAGGTCGGCCCGCTGGGCGGTCAGCAGCTCGCGGGCCTGAGTCTGGAACACCTCGGCCACCGCGTCGTCGGCCTGGTTCGCCGCCAGCGTGTCCGTTCCCGACTGGGTCAGGACCTGGCCCAGCGCGACCTGGTTCAGGTAGGCCTGGGGGCCGCTGGCGTCGCCGAGCATCGCCGTCAGCGGGTCGAAGCCACCGCCGGACTCGAACTCCTCAGCCGCCAGGCCGGCCAGCGCGCTCTGGCTGGCGTCCTCTTGCCACCGTGCCTGGCTGAGCCTGGCCTCGGTCACCCGGTAGGCCGACGCGGCCCGCTGCTCGTTGACCTGAACCTGGTCATAGCGTTCGGTCAGCACCTCGGCCTGGGTCTGCAGCCTGCCAAGCATCGTGTCGGCGGCCGAGAGTTTCCCCTGCTCCGCGCCGAGCGCCGCCTGCTGCTGCCTGACCTGGTTCTCGGCCGCATCGATCTGCGCCTGGCTCGGCCCGCTCGGGTTGCCGTCGAGCTGCCAACGCGGCGGCCCGGCGGACAGGCTGACCGCCGCGAGCAGACCGCACCCGAGCAGCACCCGCAGGCTAAGGTGCCGGCCGACCGGGCGGCCGGGATCGGAGAGCCGGCCGGGCGCCGTGTACCTGAAGACCCTCCGACCGGCCAGACCCCCAAGGCCCCCTGGAAAACCCAAGCCACTAGCCCCCCGAAACCTCGTACCTCATGTCTCCCGCCGCCCTTAACTACGGAATGTAGTTAGAGCATCCCTTGATGTGATGTTAGTCTCGTCGATATTGGCGCCTGCACACTCGTAATGTGATCCCCGGCACATCTCATCCCCTGGGATGATCCACACTTATAGGGACGGTTGGAAACTATCGCTGGCCAGCATGCCTGCCGAGTGACTGGGGGCCGGAGCCAGCAAGGAGGACTGGTGGAGGACGCCGAAGTAGTGCTGAGGCGGGCACCGCTTTTCAATGGGCTCGACGACGACAGCGTACGAACGCTCCGCCGGCAGACGTCAGAGGTCAAGCTGTCGCGCGGCGAGCACCTCTTTCTTGAAGGGCAGGACGGGGATCGCCTGTACGTCGTGCTCGACGGCAAGATCAAGCTCACCCGGGCGGCGATCGACGGCCGGGAGAACCTGTGGAGCGTCCTGGGGCCCGGTGAGATGTTCGGTGAGCTTTCGCTGTTCGACCCGCGGCCGCGGACGTCGACCGCGAGCGCCGTGACCGACGCGACGCTGGCGGCGCTCGCCCACGACGCGCTGCGCCCCTGGCTGCTGGAGCGGCCGGAGGTCTCCATGCACATGCTGCAGGCGCTGGCCCAGCGGTTGCGGCGGGCCAACGACGTGGTGGCCGATCTGGTCTTCACCGACGTCCCCGGGCGGGTGGCGAAGAACCTGCTCGACCTGGCCGAGAGGTTCGGCGAGCAGGAACGCGACGGCCTGCACGTCCATCACGATCTGACCCAGGAGGAACTGGCCCAGCTGGTCGGGGCTTCCCGGGAGACGGTCAACAAGGCCCTGGCCGATTTCGCGGCGCGCGGCTGGCTGCAGATCTCGGCGCGCTCCGTGCTCATCCTGGACACCGAGCGCCTGCGCAAACGCGCCCGCTAGGCACCCGCCCCCCCGGGCCGGCCTGGCCGGCCCCCAGGGGAGTCTTGGGGGGATGGAATCCCCCCAGAAGCGGGGGGCCAGGGGGGCACGGGGGGGCGGGCAGCCCCCCCGTTATCGGGGGGGTCTGGGGGGGTCGTCCCCCCGAGGGGTAGGAGCCAGATAATCCAGCTGAGCCCGGACCGACCATTCGGCGGCCGGCCAGACGGACGGGTCGACATCGGTATAGATCATGGCCACGATCTCGGCGGGTGTTTTCGCCCCGGCCGCCAGGGCCGACCTGACCTGATCGAGCCGTTCCGCCCGGTGCGAGAGGTAATAGTCCAGGGTCCCGAGGGGATCCGCAAGCGTCGGGCCGTGCCCGGGTAGCAGCAGGCCGACCTGCGTGGCTTCGGCCAGGTCGCGCAGCTGCCCCAACGTCCGCAGGTAGTCACCGAGGTTCCCGTCGGTGGCGATGACCGTGGTCCCTCGGCCGAGCACGGTATCGCCGGTGAACATGGCGTTATCGGCGGGCAGCAGCAGGCACACCGAGTCCGCGGAGTGGCCGGGGGACGCGACCACCCGCAGCTCACAGCCGGCCGCCGTGATCACGTCGCCGTCCGCGAGCCCCTCCGGTCCAAGGCGGCGCGCCGGGTCGGCCGCCTGCACCGGTGCTCCGGTCAGCTCGGCGAGCCGGGCCGCCCCGGCGGAATGATCCGAATGCCCGTGCGTGAGCACGATCCGCCGCACCCGACGGTGGCTCGCGGTCGTCGCGGCGAGCACGCGGCCGAGGTGGCCCTCATCGGCAGGCCCGGGGTCGATGACGACGACAGAAGGCGAGCCCGGCTCGGCGATCAGCCAGGTATTCGTTCCGTCCAGCGTCATCGGCGAGGGATTGGGTGCGAGCAGGCAGGTCGCCCGCGGGGTCCCGAATCCGTCGATGCTCACGGCTGGCGCTCCTGCGGCTGGCGCTCCTGCGGCGGGCTCTCCTGCGGCGGGCCCGGGGGCGCCTCCGGCGGGGGCATGGCCAGCCACGCCCGGTCCTCGTCGAGCATCACCGTGGGCATCCGCATGGTCATCGTCCGGTGCTGAGCCAGGACGGCCGTCACGCTGCCGTAGCGGGCGAGCTCGCCGAGGGTCACGGCGGTCGGCGGCAGCAGGGTAATCTCACCGGTCCGGGCCGACTCGAGCGCCGCGGCCGGCCGCAGCCAGGTGCCCTGGTCCGACTCCCCGTGGCCGGGCTCCCCGTGGTGAGGCGTGCCCTGGTCCTGGCGCTCCGCGGGTGCCTCCAGCCCGGCGGTCTGCCCCGGCGGCAGCGCGGCGGCGAAAAACCAGGTGTCGAAGCGGCGGTGCGACGCCTCCGGGGTGAGCCAGCGGGTCCACGGGACGAGCAGGTCGGCCCGCAGCATCAAGCCCCGGCGGCCGAGCAGCTCACCGAAGGACGTCGTTCCGGTCAGCAGCGCGTGCCGGTCCCGGGCCAGCGCGGCGCTGTCGCCCACCGGGGCCGGCGGGGCCGGCGGGTAGGGGCCGGCCAGCAGCACGCCCGATTCCTCGAACGTTTCCCTGACCGCGGCGCAGACCAGGGCCCTGGCCCGTTCCGGGGACGTGCCCAGCCGGTCGGCGACGTCGGCCGGCGAAGGGCCGGCCCACCCGATGCCCGGATCGGCATCCTCGGCGTCGACGGAACCGCCGGGGAACACGCAGGCGCCCGGCGCGAAATCCAGGGCCCTGATCCGCCGCAGCAGGTAGGCCTCGACACCGGAACGCTGGCGCAGCAGGATGACGGTCGCGGCGTCGGTGGGTACCGCGGGCGTGAGGCGTCCGGCCGCCAGCTCACGGGCGCGTTGGGCTAGCGGCGCGGGTACCGTGACCCGGGTGCCGGCCATCCGGGGCTCGTTCACGGGGCACTCGCTCCTAGCGGCTCGTTCCGGACGGCAGCTCAGCTGCGGATCTGAGCGATCAGCTCGACTTCCACCGGCGCGTTCAGCGGCAGCTCGGCCACCCCGACGGCGCTGCGAGCGTGCCTGCCGTCCTCGCCGAACACCTCGATCAGCAGCTCGCTGGCCCCGTTCACCACCTGCGGCTGGCCGCTAAAGCCGGGCGCGCTCGCCACGAAGCCGGTGACCTTCACGATCCGGCGGATCGCGTCGAGGCCGCCCGCGGCGGCCGCGGCCGCCGCGATCGCGTTCAGCGCGCAGGTGCGGGCCAGCCCGGCCGCGTCCGGCCCGCTGACCTCGCCACCCACCTTCCCGGCGGCAGGCAGCTCCCCGTCTACCGTCGGCAGCTGCCCGGAGGTGTACACGAACCCGCCGGCCACTACCGCGGGCACATAGGCGGCGACCGGGGCCGCGACCGGCGGCAGCGTCAGCCCGAGCGCGGCCAGCCGCTCGGCCGGGCCGGTCACGGTTTTTCTCGCTTCAGGTAGGCGACCAGCTGCTCGGAGTTGGGACCTGGTATCACCGCGACGAGCTCCCACCCGTCGTCACCCCAGTTGTCGAGGATCTGCTTGGTCGCGTGCACGAGCAACGGCACGGTCGCGTACTCCCACTTTGGCATGGACCGACCTTACGCCTTGTCCTCCTGGACCACATCGGGGACGGTGACCTCGCGCACCCCGGGGGTAACGGCGTTCGCAACCTCGGGCACCTCGGGCACCTCGGGCACCTCGGGCACCGGCGGGATGGACGACTCCTCGAGCTCGGGCACCTTCACGTTCGAGATGGCCGCCTCGGCCGCCGCTACCTCCGCGTCGCCGAGGTCATCGAGCTCGCTGATCGGTTCGGGCTCGGGGGCGGCCGGACCGGGTGCCATCTTCTCGAAGAACCTGAGCAGCTCGACCGGAATCGGCATGACCAGCGTGCTGTTTCGCTCGCCCGCCACCTCGACCACGGTCTGCAGCAGCCGCAGCTGCAGCGCGGCCGGGTCCCGGGACATCACGTTCGCCGCGGCGGCCAGGCGCTTGGACGCCTGGTACTCGCCGTCGGCGGTGATGATCCTGGCGCGCCGCTCACGCTCGGCCTCGGCCTGCCGCGACATGGAGCGCTTCATGCCCTCCGGCAGCGAGACGTCCTTGATCTCCACCCGCTCCACCCGGATGCCCCACGGGCCTTCCGTCGGCTCGTCGATAATCCGGCGCAGCTCCCGGTTTACCGTCTCCCGCTCGGCCAGCAACTGGTCCATCTCGGACTGGCCGATGATCGACCGCAGCGAGGTCTGCGCCTGCTGAGAGATGGCGAACATGTAATTCTGTACGTTCACGGTGGCCTTGATCGGGTCGACCACCCGGAAATACACCACCGCGTCCACCCGGACGCTCACGTTGTCCCTGGTAATGCCCTCCTGGGCGGGCACCGCCATGGCCACGATCTGCATGTTGACCTTCGCCATCCGGTCACCGATCGGCCGGATGATAGTCAGCCCGGGGCCCCGTATCTCCGGCAGGACCCGGCCGAACCGGTAAATGATGCCCTTCTCGTACTGCTGCACCACCTTGAACGTGCGCGTGGCCGCGATTATCCCGAGTATGACCAGGATCACGATGACGGCAACAACTGCGCCCACCGGGACCACCTCTCTTTCCTAGACCCCAGCGTAATGACAAAAGGATCGCACGCTACCTGAGCCAGGCGAACCATGAGGTATTCGAGCGGAGATAGCCTCGCAGGGGAGCGAACCGGAGGCAGCGACGGCATGACCACGAGGGATACCGACTGGGACGGCGTGCGGTTGCACGTGGTCACCGGCAAGGGCGGCACCGGCAAGACCACGGTGGCCGCGGCCATGGCCCTGGCCCTGGCCTCGGCCGGGCGCAAGGTCCTGCTGATCGAAGTCGAGGGCAGGCAGGGCCTCGCCAGGCTCTTCGACTGTCCTCCGCTTCCTTACCAGGAGCGGAAGGTCGCGATCGGGCTGGCCCCGCAAAACGCCCAGGGCGCCGGGCAGGGTGGCGACGTGTACGCGCTCGCCGTCGACCCGGAAGGCGCGCTGCTGGACTACCTGGAGATGTTCTACAACCTGCGCCGCACCGGAAAGGCGCTGACCCGGCTCGGCGTGGTGGACTTCGCCACCACCATCGCCCCGGGCCTGTCCGACGTGCTGGTTACCGGCAAGGCCACCGAGGCGGCCCGGCGGCGGGTGGACCGGCACGACGACAGTCACGTCTACCACGCGGTCGTGATGGACGCTCCGCCCACGGGCCGGATCAGCCGCTTCCTGAACGTCAGCACGGAGGTCTCCGGGCTGGCCAAGATGGGCCCGGTAAAAACGCACGCGGACACGGTGGGCCGGGTCATCCGGTCGCCGCAGACAGCGGTGCACTTCGTCACGACGCTCGAGGAAATGCCGGTACAGGAGACCCTGGACGGGATCGCGGAGCTGCGCGAGCTGACCGGCGACGCCATCCGGCCGGGCGGTGTCTTTATCAACATGGCCCGTCCGGCCATGCTCGACCGCGCCGACCTGGCCGCGGCGGCCAGCGGGTCCCTCGACGTCCCCGAGCTCGCCCTCGGCCTGAAGGCGGCCGGGATCGGCGACAATCACGGGCTGGCGGCCGACCTGGCCACGGAGCTGAGGGAGCACGCGTTGCAGGTGGCGCTGCAGGACCGGGAGCGCGATGAACTGCAGGCATCGGGGCGCCCGCGGTACGAGCTGCCGATGATCCCCGAGGGCATCGACCTGGCCAGCCTGTACCAGCTGGCCGCCGCGCTCAGGGAGCAGGGGGCGGCCTGACCATGAAAGCCGTACAGCTGGACATGGACCGGCTCATCGACGACCGGCGGACGAGGATCATCGTGTGCTGCGGTTCCGGCGGCGTCGGCAAGACCACGGCCGCCGCCGCGATCGGCCTGCGCGCCGCCGAACGCGGCAGGCACGCGTGCGTGCTCACCGTCGACCCGGCCAGGCGGTTGGCTCAGTCGATGGGCCTGACCTCGCTGGACAACACGCCGCGCCGGGTAGACGGGGTGGAGGCGGTCAACGGCGGCAGCCTGCACGCGATGATGCTCGACATGAAGCGGACGTTCGACGAGATCGTGGAGGCGCACGCCGACCCGGACCGGGCTGCGCAGATCCTGGCGAACCCCTTCTACCAGTCGCTATCCTCCAGCTTCGCCGGGACGCAGGAGTACATGGCGATGGAAAAGCTCGGCCAGCTCAGGCACGCCGACGAATGGGACCTGATCGTGGTCGACACCCCGCCGAGCCGTTCCGCTCTCGATTTCCTCGATGCGCCGCAGCGGCTCGGCCGGTTCCTCGACGGCAGGCTGATCCGGCTGCTGACCGTCCCGGCTAAGGCCAGCATGTCCTACATGAAGCTGCTGAACGCCGGGTTCGGCATGATGATGGGCGCGCTGACCAAGATCCTCGGCGCGCAGGTGCTCAAGGACGCGCAGACGTTCGTCACCGCGCTTGACACCATGTTCGGCGGCTTCCGCGAGCGCGCCGAGGCAACGTACCGCCTGCTGCAGACTCCGGGCACTGCCTTCCTCGTGGTGGCCGCGCCGGAACCTGACGCGCTACGGGAGGCGTCCTACTTCGTCGAGCGCCTCGACGCTGAGCGCATGCCGCTCGCCGGGCTCATCCTCAACCGGGTGCATACCTCTCCGGCCAGCCGACTGAGCGCCGCACGGAGCCTGGCCGCCGCCGAGACCCTGGAAACACAAGAGGAACGGAACGGGCAGGATGCAACTGGTCCGCGCTACTCGATCGCCGCGGCAGCGTTGCGGATGCACGCGGAGCGAATGCAGCTCAGCAAGCGGGAACGGCGGCTAGCCGAGCATTTCACCTCGGCGCACCCCGCGATTCCCATCGCTGAAGTGGACGCACAGCCCGAAGACGTTCACGACCTCGACGGTTTGCGCATGGTCGGGACAATACTGTCCCGGCAGGGCTCGTAAGCCCTGCCGGGACACGTAGAAGATCGTCTTTGATCAGTTACGCTCGCTGACCTGCGGCTTAGCCGCGTTGCTTCCGCTCGCCCGGGCTGCGTCGCTCGTTTGGCGGCCTAGCTGAGCTACGGTGCTCAGCTCGCCACGAGCTCGTCGATGGACTGCCGCTCGTACTCGTCACGGGCGCGCTCGAGCAGCTCTCGCCACGAGGTCACGTCGGGCCGCCGACGCAGCAGCGCGCGACGCTCCCGCTCGGTCATCCCGCCCCAGACACCGAACTCGATCCCGTTGTCGAGCGCATCCGCAAGGCACTCGGTGCGCACCGGGCAGCCCCGGCAGATCAGCTTGGCGCGATTCTGCGCTGCGCCCTGAACAAACAGCTCGTCAGGGTCGGTTCCCTTGCATGCGGCGCGTGTGGTCCAGTCAGTGATCCACATGTGCCCACTCCTCTTGATCGTCCAGCACGAACACTCAGACGGTCGTCTCGATGGGGTTGCGATCCCGGGGTTCAGTGCGTGCGGCCGCACTACCACGGTTATCTGTTCGTGATCCGCCAACTTACGGAAGTCCGGACGCAATGCCAAGACCCCGGCATGGTCATTTACTAAATAGTTCTCACGGGCTATATGAAACCCCGTAAATAGTGACTCTCCGGATGCGGCCATGTTCCAGCCGTGACTTTTGAGGCTCCGGTGACATGCGGTAATGACTTCGGACCTGAAATCCCTTTTACCCATAATTGGCCGTACCTAAGCAGATCTGGGTAGGTCTAGAACCTGTCTGTCCGGTACAAGCGCGAGCTAGTGCCAATCGCGGCGTACCCTGAGTCGCGTGCAACGCGGTGAGATCTTTACCCGGACGAGCGTACTCGGACGCCTCGTCACCTTCGCGGCGATCGGCGGGGTCCTGGCCGCGGCCTTGGTGCTCCCGATCGTGGCCGCGAGCGGGGTCCTGGTCAGGAACGAGGCGGACAAGTTCACCACCTTGTCGCTGACCAACCAGGGACTCCCCCAGCGGTCAGAGATCCTGGACGCCAGCGGCCACCTGCTCGCGTACGTGTACGGCGTCGACGTGCCCTACAGCGGCGTCAAGGGGGGCGTAGTCCAGTACTTCGGCTGGGACCGGCAGCCGGTGACCTACGATCAGATCTCGCCGAACATGGTAAACGCGCTCGTCGCCATCGAGGACTCCAGATACTGGGAGCACGGCGCGATCGACCTGCGTGGCACCATCCGGGCCGCGGTGAACGACCTGCAGCACAAGCCGGTCCAGGGCGGTTCCACCATCGCGCAGCAGTACGTCAAGAACGTCCTCCTGCTCCGGGCCGAGGTGGCCGACAACGCCCAGCAAGAGCAGTCGGCGGACGCCGACACGCTGAACCGCAAGCTGAATGAGCTGCGGATGGCGGTGGCCGCTGAGCACCAGGAGTCCAAGCAAGAGATCCTGGCCGGATACCTGAACGACGCCTACTACGGCTACAACGCCTACGGGATCGAGATCGCCGCCGAGACCTACTTCGGCACGACCGCGGCGAAGCTGACCGTGACCCAGGCCGCCACGCTGGCCGGCATCGTGGAGAACCCGACGGAGTACGACCCGATCCTGCATCCCGGGGTGTCCCTCGAGCGGCGCAACACCGTGCTGGCCCGGATGGCGGGTACCGACAACGGCCTCACCGCCGCGCAGGCCGCGGTCGACGAGGCCAAGCCGCTCGGACTGAACGGGTCGGAGCCGCAGAGCGGCTGCGAGGCCAGCTCGGTAGGCACGGCCGGCTTCTTCTGCCAGTACGTGGAGGAGGTCTTCCTGCACGACCCGGCCTACGGCAAGACGCCGATGGACCGGGCCAAGCTGCTCTCCACCGGGGGCCTGCAGATCTATACCACGCTGAACCAGCGGGACCAGCAGGCCGCCACCAACGCGGTGAACTACATCGTGCCGGCCCGCAGCAGTTTCTACAACCCGGGTGACAACGCGGACGCCGAGGCCATGGTGAAGCCCGGCACCGGTCAGATCGAGGCGATCGCCGAGGACAGGCCGTACGGGACGAACTGGGGCCAGACCGAGATCGACTATGCGGTTAACACCGAATACGGGGGCAGCTCCGGGGTCCAGACCGGCTCATCGTCGAAGCTTTTCACGCTCATCACCGCACTGAACCAGGGCATCCCGTTCGGCTATACCCAGACCGTTCCTGGCAGCACCACCCTCACCGGCTACACCGACTGCCAAGGAGCCCCGGCCGGCTACTACAACGGCATCCCCGGCGCCTACAACGTGAGCAACGCGGAGGGACCGGGCAAATCAACCGATTCGCTCTACACCGGAACCACTAACTCGATCAACGTGTTCTATGCCGAGCTCGAGAAAAAGGTCGGTCTGTGCAACGTCGTCCACACCGCGGTGGATCTGGGCATGACCAGGGCCGACGGCACGTCGCTGCTCAGCGCGGACGGCGGGCAGGCCGCCGCGGACAACTACCCGTCCTTCACCCTGGGCTCGGTCAACGTCGCTCCCCTTTCGATGGCAGCCGCCTACGCGACCGTCGCGGCCCGGGGGATGTACTGCTCGCCAGTCGCGATCAACAAGATCGTCACCGCTAGCGGCGGCACGGTGGCGGTGCCGTCGGCGAACTGCCACCGAGCGATATCGTCCGATGTCGCCGACGCCGTGAACTACATCCTGCAGGGCGTCCTGACCACCGGCACCGCGGGGCAACTCGGCGGCCTGGTCGGCCGCGAGGCGGCGGCCAAGACCGGTACCTCCAACGTGGCCAACAACGACGGCACCCCGTACGCTGCCTTCGCGGGCTACACGCCGAACCTCGTGGGTTACGTCTCAGTGTTCAACCCGGTGTCCCCGACCGTAGACACCATGGGCGGCCAGAGCAGTTGCTACCGGCTGGAAAGCGGCATCCAGAGCTGTCCGGGTGAGATGTTCGGGGCGGACGCCCCCGGGTCGACGTGGCACATGTCGTTCGATAACGCCGATCTCGGCCCGGTCACCTACTTCGTGCCAGTCCCGGCCGACAGCCCGTTCGACAGCCAGGGTAACGGCCAGGTCGTCGTCCAGCCCAAGGCGCCGACCAAGCCCAATGGCGGCGGCACTGGGACCGGCGGAGGCCACGGCGGAGGCGGCGGTGGCCGGGGCGGCGGAGGCGGCGGAGGCGGCGGAGGCGGCGGAGGCGGAGGCGGCGGAGGCGGCGGAGGCGGAGGCGGAGGCAAAGGCGGCGGGCCGGTCCCCGCCTCCTCCCCCGGACCGAAGTCCGTTACCTAGAGCGGCCTGACGAATCCGCACCTCGATAAGCTAATCCGCACCGGCAAGATTAATCAGCTGGGCTTCTCGGCTCGCGGACAAGCGGGTTTCAATTAGCCAGACAAGCCGCTTTCAGCGGGCGGACAAACGGCGGCGGACCTCGGCGGCGACACGCGCCCCGTCGGCCCGGCCCGCGATCCTGGGAGTCAGCGTCTTCATCACCTGACCCATGCCTGGCATGCCGCTGGCACCGGTCTCGGCGATTGCCGTAGCGACCAGCGCGGACAGCTCGTCGTCGCTGAGCTGCGCCGGAAGATAGCCGGCCAGGACTTCTCCCTCGGCTCGCTCGGCGGCGGCCTGGTCATCCCGGCCTGCGGCGCCGAACGCCTCGGCGGCTTCCCTGCGTTTCCTAGCCTCGCGGGTGAGGACCTTCATGACCTCGTCGTCGCTGAGCTGGCGGGCCGAGGCACCGGCCACCTCCTCGTTCGTGATGGAGCTAAGTGCCATCCGCAGGGTGCGCATCCGTATCTGGTCACGCGCCCGCATGGCGGCGTTCAGGTCCGCGCGCAGCCGCTCTTTGAGTTCAGCCACATGCCCATCCTAGGAAGCGGGCAAGGATTGCGTGTGGTCGGCGGCACCCCCGCGGTCGTGGCACCATGGATCGGTGAGATTGCGAACCCTGATCCCAGTCACCGCTGCCGTTGGTGCCGCGGCTATCGGCTACGCGACGGTGATTGAGCGGAACTGGTTCGCTCTGCGCCGATTTGAGCTTCCGGTCCTGCCGCCAGGCTCGGAGCCGTTGCGCGTCCTGCATATCTCCGACACGCATCTGACTCCCGGCCGCAAGCGGCTGATGTCATGGATCGGGGCGCTCGACGACCTGGACCCGCATCTGGTCGTCAACACCGGAGACTGCATCGCGCACCCGGAAGCCGTCCGGTGTTTCCTCGATTCGCTCGGACCGCTGCTCGACCGGCCTGGCGTCTTCGTTTTCGGCTCCAATGACCTGTACGGACCCAAGCCGGGGAACCCACTTCGTTACCTGCAGCCGGGTGGCACTCGGGGGCGAGGCGGGAGAACCATCAACCTGCCCTGGGAAAAGCTCCGCGACGGCATGCTCGCGGCCGGCTGGCTGGACCTGAACAACGAGCGCGGCCAGCTGACAGTCGGCGGCCTCGACATCGCGTTCGCCGGCGTGGATGACCCGCACATCTACCGGGACCGCTACGAGCGGGTAGCAGGGCGTGCCGATCCGGCCGCCGCCCTCCGCGTCGCGGTCATGCACTCACCCGAGCCGCGGCTACTCGACCGGTTCACGGCTGACGGCTATGAGCTTCTGCTGGCCGGGCACACCCACGGCGGCCAGCTGTGCCTGCCGGTCTACGGAACGCTGGTGACCAACTGCGGGCTGGACCGCGAGCGGGCCCGCGGGCTGCACCGGCATCCCGTCGACGGCCAGGCCTGGCTGCACGTTTCCGCCGGGCTCGGCACCTCGCCGTGGGCCCCGGCCAGGTTCGCGTGCCGCCCCGAGGCCAGCCTGCTCACCCTGGTACCGCGCGATCCGGACTTACCGGCGCGGACTTACCGGCGCGGCCTTACCCGCGCCTCGCTGGCGCTGTACGCAGCCGGGCCCGAGCGGGTCCACGTTTCCGCTAGACTAGCCACGTCTCGCGCGGTACCGATTGAGGTCCGTGCGGGCGGGGTGTGGCGCAGCTTGGCAGCGCGCTTCGTTCGGGACGAAGAGGCCGCCGGTTCAAATCCGGCCACCCCGACCAGCTCAGAAGGCAAGTGATCCACATGAGCCCGACTCTCAGCCGGTACTGAGTAACTAAGCATCAGGAATCGACCCGCCTGGGAAGATCCGGTCCATGACGTCAGCACCGTGCACGATCACCGGCCGGATCTGCTTGCGGTAGATGGTATCTCTCGTGGTTGTGCTGCTGTGGCCGACCAGGCGCGAGATCTGCTCGATCGAGACCTCTGCATCAGACAGCAGCGAGACGAAACTGTGCCGCAGCTCCCGCGGCGTCCACTCGTGCGGGTCCAGCCCGGTGCCGGGCTGGATAGGCTCTGGTCAGGACGCTAGCGCCGGGAGGCGGGCATGGCCGAAGAGGTCACAGAGCGGGTCGGCCGGTACATCCTCGACGGCTCAGATCCAGACCTCCGGCGGCTCTTGAGCGGCGCCGAGCTAGGCGCGGAGAACGCCCGCACGGCGTTCCGCAGGGTCGGTGTCCAGCCAGGGTGGAACGTGATCGACTGCGGCTGCGGCCCCATCGGCGGGCTGGCGGTCCTGGCGGAGATGGTCGGCCCCGCCGGACGGGTCGTCGGTGTCGATATCAGCCCGGCGGCGGTCCAGCGGGCGCGAGCGGTCGTGACCGCCCTGGAGCTGGGTATCGTGGAAGTGGTCGCAGGCGACCTGCACGACCTGGATGCCGCGGCGCTGGGCGGGCCGTTCGATCTGGCCTTTTCGCGGGCCTTCATGATGCACCAGGCCGACCCGGTACGGACCCTTCGCCGTATTGCCGATCTCCTTCGCCCTGGCGGCTGGCTTGTCGTGCACGAGGCGCTGGAAAGCCCGCCGCCGCGATCGCACCCGCACCTGGAGGCCGTCGCCGACCATTGGGATCTGGTTCATGAGGTGCTGCACCGGGCTGGAGTACCGGCTGGAGCCGTCGAGGACCTGCCGCGGTCCGCGCGCCAGGCGGGCTTTGAGGTCACCGCGATGAGAGGCTTGTTCCTGGTCGAGGACCCGGAGCTGATATTCGAGATATATGCGGCCACCCTCGATGCGGTGAGAGAACGCGGCATCCAATTGGGCATCGGGGCCGAGAGGATCGATGGCCTGGTGCAAGACCTCCGGGGCGCGAAGGGCGGCGGGTATGAGTGGGTAACATCATCGTTCTACCTCGACCTGGCACTGCGCAAGCCCGCTGCTGGGTGACAGTCGGCCGAGCGTGCCATACCAGGTGGCATCCTGCCGTTGAGGTCTTGACGGGTGAGTAACTAAGTGAGTAACAACGGCCACTGACACCAGCGGACGCCGGGAGACGTCCACGGACAGTGCCGCGCAGGTGAGCCAGGGAAAGAGCGGTGGTAGATCGTATCGCGCGTTGGCTTCGGGACGAAGAGGCCGCCGGTTCAAATCCGGCCACCCCGACCAACAAAACCGCAGGTCACATGGTATCCAGTGACCTGCGGTTCGCATTTCACCTCCCCGATGTCCGATTCTGGGAACCAGACGGGGGCACCGAGGATGAACTCGGCAATTAGGTCGGGATGCAACCCTAGGCGGTGCCTGATTGAAAGCCGCCTGCCACTGGCATCATCCCCGGATGACGCGGTTGCCCCACGTGCTGGTGGGGGTCACCCGGATGAAGTGCGCAGGCACCCCCTCGATCCACGGCTCAAGCCCGGCGCCGATGACCGACGCGCGCTCCGCCTCCGTATCCAGATGATGCGCCGCTCCCCGTACCAGCACGATCCACCCCTCGCGCGTCTCCAGATCGAGCTGGTCGGCCTCCACGGCGACTTGGTACTCGGCGTGCGCGATACCAGTACGCAGGTCCTCGTCAAAGAGGGCGGGGTCCCACGTGCCCAAGACAACCGATTCGCCCTCGATCCGGTACACGATCGGTATCGCCATGGGCCCATACCGGCTGTTGTAGACCAGACGCCCCAGACCGCCACTGGCGAGCAGCCGCATGCATTCGACCTCACTCAAGGGCTCCAGCACGCGCCGGTCACTCACTCCGGGGCCGGGCGAAGCAGAACCGCTGGGAGAACTGAGATGGACTTCATCGTCTGGCATAGCTCCAAACCCTAGTCGCCCTGCCCGCCGATGGCACGCGGGCCGGGCGCGTCGGTCGAACGGGCGGTCTGCCACAGGCCACGTTGCTCACGGCCGGTATTGGAGTAGCTAGGCTGGCACCGCGCGTACGATCCGGCTGTGGGCGAACGGTGGGACCCCTCAGCGCCAGGCATTATGCAGCTCCCCTCGGGTCGGCTGGTTCGAGGCCGCGGCCTCGCGCGCCCGCTCCCAGCCGGACCCAGCCCAACCTTCGCGGTCTATCTGCTCGGCCAGTCGCCACCTGCCGTCCCGTGGGAATCGCGATGGCTCCGATGGCCCGACTTCCGCCTGCCCGCCGACGGGGCCGAGGTGCTGCCTATCCTGACCGAAGCCTGGCAGCGCGCCGCCGGCGAGCGCGTTGAAATCGCCTGCACGGGCGGCCGCGGGCGCACCGGCACCGCCCTGGCCTGCCTGGCCATCCTTGATGGCGTGCCCCGTGCCTCGGCCGTGTCGTTCGTGCGCGCGCATTACGATAAGCATGCCGTCGAGACGTTCCGGCAGCGCCGTTATGTCGCCCGATGGCACGGATTAGCATACGAGCGCGAACGAGGTGCCGACGGCAGGAATATGCGTCATGGTTATCGACGGCCCCTCCGGTCATGCGGACACTGGTGACGACCCTCCGGATCGACGGCCAGAACGCCGTCATTCCGCCAGGCCGGCCGACCTTACGTATCGTCGCAGGATCTAACCGAAACGCGACCTCGGCATCAGTATTACGACGAACTTGTTTCAGCCCGCCCTCATGAAACGGCGAATTTCGGGTCATTGATGACGGCACGAGCCGCGGTGGAGCGTTGCGAATGGCAGGACCTGCCGACTCAAGGTGAGGTCGATCGCTGCGGACGTGGCGTGATCGACGAACGCGGGAAGAGGTTCTCGCCTGCAGAGCGCCGCATCGCCGAATACCTCGCTGGACACGGGCCAGCGGTAGTTTCAGTGTCTGAAGGATATGGCGTCTACGGGCGCACCCCCGATGCGCGTCAACGACATACCGGTCGAGTTCAAGAGCCTTGATCCAGGAGCGAGCGACCGTACCGTCAAAGCGGCTCTGAACAGTGCCAAGGGACAAGCGCGTCATGCCGTAATCGACGCCCGAGGCTCCGGGCTGGCCGAGGACGTAGCCAATCGCGGCATCCAACGATTCAGCGGAACGCCGCATGGCGACCGGCTAGATGCCGTGTTGGTCATCGGAGATAACTACAATATCGATTGGAGGCGAACCGGCTAGCCATGTCACGGCAAACATTCATATTCGTCAGCGCTCTGGCCCTGGACGCCGATTTGATGCATCTCATTCAGCAGGCACTCGGCGGGCAGTTCACCCGCGCGGAGGGTAGCGATCCCTACATCCGAGTCGGCACTGTCGCGGTTTACGTCGGCGGCCACGAGTTTAACGATGATGACATCGCCTGGCCGCAGGGCTCGGACATCCCGCTGCAAAGCGAGTACCCGGCCATGATAGAGATCCGCGACACTGGCGGTAATCTCCAGCACCAGCAGGAGATTGCCGGCAAGATCTTCGCCGCTTTGCGGTCAACGGGCCGCTATCGGGCCGTATACATCGACGATATGCAGAAAGTCCTGGACAGTTATAGCCCGGCAGAATAACTCGCCCAACCAGGCAGGGATGGGGCACACCGCACGGCTCATCCGTTCTCAACGACTCGGCGCTGTAGCCGCAAAGGCCTGGCCGCAGCCAGTGCCGCGTCTTCCCCGCTCACCTTAATGTGTATGGGTGTGGCAGCCTAAACATTCTTTGGGCGCGTCAGCCAATAAGGTGCGCGTTCTGAGCCTGGGTGCCCGGCGGCCGGGTGCCCGGCGGCCGGGTGCCCGGATGCCTGGCGGCTGGGTGCCCGGCGGCTGCGGTTTCCGGCGGCTGCCCGAGTACCCACTTCCCGCTCCTCTTCCGCACCCGCAACCCCACCCGCAACGCCGCAGTGCCCGCCAGGGCGCAGATTCCCGTTACCGCGAAGACTTGACAGTCTGCCCGGACGGTAAAGCCTTCGCGATCACGGAAAATCGATTTCCTGTTCTGGCGGGGAAGGTCCGACTGCGGCCCGGATAGGGCCAGCTGCCATGCCCGGGTCCTGACCCGCCAGCCGCGACAAGCTGCTCTCTACCCGCGAACAACTACCACACGGCCACGCCCGCCGCCCCCGGACCGCCAACTCATTCTCCGGCACGTCCTTTTGTGCAGGCTGCCACATCCATACAAATAAAGGCAGTACACGGCTAGAGAATTAGGTACTGATTCTTCACAATATGTCTTTTTGGGCCAGGGCCGGGGCTAACGGCACCAGGTGTGGTTATCCGGCGGTGATCTGCTTGCGGCTGCTGCTGGCGCCGCCGACTAGGCCGGTACGCCGCTGGGGTGCGGGAAGGGACACCGGAGCGGTGCGGGTCGGGGCGGGAGCGGCGGTATCGGTCAGCCGCAAGGCCAGTTCGGGGCACATGTGCACAGCCTGCTCGGCGTCCTTCTCCAGCCAGCTGGGTACCGGGATGTTGAGGATGACCGGATAGCCGTGGCCGTCGACGTGAATCAGTTCCGGGATGAGGTGCGCGCAGAGCCCGTGCCCGCGACAACGTGTCCAGTCCACCACGAGCCGCTGCTGCTCTTCTTGCTCGGGCCCGGTCGGCAGCGGCAGCACTCCGCGGACCGGACGGCCGCAGGACGAGTGGAAGACGTGCGCCGCCAGGTCCTCGGTGAAGACGTCGAGCGCGGAGAGCACGAACCTGGTCACGCCGTCGGGGTGGGAACAGGCGCCCCGGCCGGCTACGGCCGCCGCGGAGCGCCTGGCCAAATCGAGCGCCTCGATACCGCCGGAGCCGTCGATGAGTGCGGCCAGGGCCCGCGCGGTGGAGGGCAGGCCGAGCTTGCAGGGACCGCATTGTCCCGCCGACTCGCCGGCCAGGTAGCTCGCGACTCGCGAGACCTCGCCCAACGGGCAGGTTCCGTCGCCGAGAGGCAGCACGATACCTGAACCGAGAGTCCCGCCCACGGCGGCGAGGCCCTCGCGGGAGACCGGCACGGCGTACGCGGTGGCGGCGGGCAGCCACATGCCGTGATAGCCGCCGACCAGGACGCCGTCGCCGGCCGGGGCCTCGCAGATGTCCAGCACCGCGGCCAGCGGAACACCCGTGGGTGCCTCGAGCACGGCTGGATGTGTCGCGGATCCGCCGACGCTCAGCAGGACGGTGCCCGGCTCCTCAGGCGTACCAACCGCGGCGAAGCGCTCCGGCCCGAGCAAGGCGAGCACAGCCAGCTGAGCAAACGTGGATGCGTTCGACAGCAGTGTCGGCAGGTCATCCACACCGAAGTCGCTGGCCAGGATCTTGCGGCCGGGGGGAACGGGCCGTTTGCCGTTGATGCCCCGGACAAGCGCGCCCGACTCGCCGGAGATGAACCGGTCCGGTAGCTGGACCACGCGAGCCATCTTGCGCAGGCCGGGTTCGGCGGCGATAGCCGCCTCCAGAGACCTGTTGGCCAGCTCGTTGCCCGCGACGCCGACCACGATCTCCTCGGCGCCGATAGCTTCCGCGACCAGCGCGGCTCCGCTGAGGATGAGGTACGGCGAGCGGATCATGAGCATCTTGTCTTTGCTGCTGCCCGGTTCGCCTTCGGTGGCGTTGACGACCACGATTGTCGGGCAGTCATTCGTCTCAGCGGTCTGCATCACCGCGCTGAGCTTGCGCGCAAAGGGGAACGCCGCCCCGCCCTGACCCCGAAGGTCAACCTGCTCGGCCATCGAAATCAGCTCGTCGACGGAGAGCCGGGGCAGCGGGCCGAAAATTTCACGGTGCGCGTCGAGGTCAAGTCGCGGCATCCGGTCGAGGCCGGCCGTCAGCCTGGCCGCACCGATCCTCATGATCGCGGGCGCCTCAAGACCTTTGGTCGACCTTATCGCCACTCGTCACTCCCAGTAGGCCGGGATACCTCGCGATACCCAGGGTCAGCAGAATCTGTTCGGCGTGACCGGCGGCCAGCCGCTGGGCCGCCGCGCGGTGCAGGAGCCGGGTCGGCAGGGGGCGTCGGCGCGGCCGCCCAGGGCATGGCACCCGTCCCGGCTGGCTGCGTCGGGCCGGTGTCAGACCGTGCCGCCTGGCCCGGGCCCATACGAGCCGCAGGACCGGGGCCGATACGCGGGATCGGACCAGTATCGGGACGGGGCATCGGACTGGTATCGGGACGGGGCATCGGACCAGTATCGGGACGGGGCATCGAACCCGTCCCGGCGGTTGGCATGGGACCCGTCCCAGCGCGCGGTCCCTGACCTCTTTCGGCATGCGGCACCGGACCTGCGCCCGCCCGCGACCGCTGACCGCCGCCGGCACGCGGTATGGATCCAGTGGCAGAGCGAGGTGCCGGACTGGTCTCTGGACGGGGCATCGCTCCCATCCCAACCTGCGGCATCGGACCAGAGTCGGCGCGCGGAAGCTGGCCGTTGCCGATACGCGGAGCCCGGCCCGTATCTTGGCGGGGCATCGGACCCGTCCCAGCCCGGGGCATCGGACCCGTACCCGCGCGCGGCATCGGGCCCGAATCAGCTCGCGGCATTGGACCGGAACCAGCCCCGGGCATCGGACCCGTACCCCCGCGCGGCATCGGGCCCGAATCAGCTCGCGGCATAGGACCGGAACCAGCCCCGGGCATCGGACCCGTACCCCCGCGCGGCATCGGGCCCGAATCAGCTCGCGGCATAGGACCGGAACCAGCCCCGGGCATCGGACCGGTACCGCCGCGTGGGAGCTGGCCCGGACCGATACGCGGAATCGGGCCGGTATCAGGGCGGGGCAGCGGACCGGTGCCTGCCCGCGGGGTCGGGCCGGTGTTGTTCCGATCGCCTTGGCCCTGGCCGGTCTGACCGGGGTTTGCCGGTCCTGGACCGGGGGGCTCGATCGTCCGCTGATGGCGCGGGCGGCTGCGTCCGGCTGGTCCCTCGCGATCCGGGTACCCGGCTCCCGATGGCCGGTTACCGGACACGCCATACGGGTACGACGACAGCTCATCCTGCGGCACATGTCCCCTGGGCGCTCCCGCGAACCGGGGTGGCCCGTCGTACTCGGGCTCGTAAAGCGGTTGCCGGGCCACGCTCCCCGGACCGGTTGCGCCGGACGGGCCGGCCTGCGCCTGCATCGGCGAATTTATCGCCACGTACGGACGGCCGCGGAGGGTCGCCGCCCCGTCGTCGCCGTACGGAGGAGCACCGAGCGGGGCGAACCCGAGCTCAAGGTAGGAATCGGGCGACCGGTAAGGATCAGTGGAGGGAGCGGCGGGATAGGACAGGTCAGCCCCGGTTGAGGTGTCCGCGGCGGCGTAGGCCGGGCCGGCCCTCAGGGCCGGAATCGGGCCAGAGGAGGATGACCACCCGGAGGAGGAGGATGACCACCCGGACGCGACGGAAAGCGCGGGCCATGAGTCCGAATTTGGCATGCCGGTGGTCCCGCTCCCCACGCCCATCCCGGCGGGCAGGACCTGAACAGGCCCGCCGAGCTGAGCCTGGGCCAGGCTGAGCGCCGCGGCTTGAAGCGACGCTGAGCTCGTGGATCCGGCGCGATCGGCACCGGGTGCCGCGCCCGCCTTCTCTTTCGGCCGCAGCGAGATGGCCAGGAACCTGACCGCAAGGCCGAGGGCCGTCAGCGCGATGGCGACCCCGTAGCTCCAGTCCACGTACGGCTTGGCTGCCCGCCCGCCGAGCAGGCCGTGCAGGACCCCCAGCACGAACGCCGCGTACGAGGAATAGTGAATGGCCCGCCAGCGCCAGGCCCTACCGTGCGCAGTGAACCGTTTACGGAGGATGCTCGTTACCACGATCAGGATGATGAGATCAGACGCGATGGTGCCGAGACCGATGTAGAAAGTCCGGAATGGCGATAGGAAGGGAATAAACGCGTCGATGACGTGTACCCGCTGGGCCAAAATCTCCGTCACGATGTGGATGACGAGAAAAGTCAGCGCGCCGAAGGACATCGCCCGGTGCACGGCTTGAGCCATCACCCGGTGTCCTGGGGTCATGACGATCCGGTCAGTGGCTATGAGGCCGACCAGCACCGAACCGGTCAGGCCGATCAGCGCGAATACTCCGGCGTAAAACAGCATGAAATGCTGAGTGGCAGCATCAATGGTACGGCCGGCCGTGGTCATGATCAGCACGAATATAACAATGACGGCCGTGGCGACCATGGTTGCCATGATCACCCTGGTGTGGTCCCCAGTCGCTCCCCGCGCTCCCGAATGCACACCCTGACGACCGCGTGAACGGCCGTGGGTCGTTGGCACGCTTAACCTCCTCAGGATCGTGATTGACGCGAGAAGACCAAATTGCGACGCCCAGCACGCTGACTGTTATCTCTAGCCGGTAGCTCGTGGACTAGCGACTATAGCAGCGCCGATAACGTTTAGGCATCGAAATGGTATATGAATGACTTCAGCCTGGCGAGACGAGTACCGGGCCGACTGAGCCGGTGAAGGTTTGCCTGACCGCAGGCGCCTGCCGCCCCGCGGGCCCCGCGGTCGCCGTGGCGTGCCCGGCGTTCTTCGTCACTATGGAGCAGAAGCGGTCGCAGACTGGAGTCGCCCATGACCTCCGCCTGGCCGGCCTTGCGGTACAGAAGCAACCGCGGATGAGCAGGAGTACTGCGATATCCCTGCACTTGCCTCCTTCGCGTTACCCCGCTCCATCACCTGTTATACAGGCCTCAACCGAGGCAGATCTGCAAAATCGGCAAGGTCCCTGCTTACGGAACTCTTCCCTCCGTATCGTCCTGATCGCCGGTAAACGACCATTCCCGCCTGCCATAATATCCCTCCAGAAACTGGTCATTAAAGGCTAAACGGGTAGTAACCACGCCGCTGAACGGTGCGGCTGAAGACCACGCTGAGAAAGCAGAGGGGGCCAGCGCAGACAGCTAGGCGCCGGCCGCGAACGGCAGGTACTCGACCGTGACCGGCAGGTGATCGGACGCCGCCCTGGTCTGCTCGGTGTCCAGCACGTCGTGCGCGCACATCGCTTCGGCGAGCGGCCCGGTCACGCGAACGCCGTCGATGCGCCGTCGCACGCCGTGCACGCCGTAGACGTCATCCGGGTGATGACCGGTGGTCGGGTGCCAGTCGGCACCGATCAGGGCAGCGGCATCGTGCAGCCCGCCGGCCCACAGCACGTCCCCTGGCCGCCGGTCCGCCCAGTGCTTACGCCGCCCGCGCTCGTCGTAATCCCACTGGCACTGGTAGATGAGGTCAGCGAACCAGTCGACCCCCGCGTACGGGTCGGCGGGCTCGTAGAGGTCCCAG
This sequence comes from uncultured Actinomycetes bacterium, assembly GCA_963758795.1. GTDB lineage: Bacteria > Actinomycetota > Actinomycetes > Streptosporangiales > Streptosporangiaceae > Palsa-504. The sequence continues at coordinate 654,447 of CAVWXG010000006.1, read as the reverse complement.
CTCCCCCCGGACCAGGTCCGGTCCGCACATTCGGTGTTCCAGTCGGCGCCGACCAGGGCGGGCGGCTCGCCGTCAGGCCGGGTGATCGCCGCGACGAGGCGCTCGTTCTGGTCGGCCCGGAGCGCGCGGCCGAAGGGGGTCGCGTGGAAAGCGCCGTGCCGGATCGCGATGCCGCCCACGTCCAGGGTGACCACGGCCAGGCCGTGCCAGAAGAAGCTGCCGCCACGGCAGCGCAGCGAGCCAGGGAGCGGCTCGATGCCGTCCCGCCACATCAGTCCCACGTGGTAGCCGTGGCCGCCGACCGCGAGGGCGGGTTCGCGGCCCGCGCCGGGCCCGGATACCTCGCAGCGCAGGCCGGCATCGTCCGCGAGCTGCCGCAGGCGCCGCGCGGCCGTCGGCTCGTCGGCGGCGAGGATTTCCTGGATGGCGAGCACGTCGGTGTCGAGGGACCGGATCACCTCGACGATCGCCCGGTAGTGCTCCCGGGCTGCCGGGGAGTCGTCCGCGAACAGGTTAAGCACGTTGTACGTGGTGAAAAACACCGAACTCGGCGATGTCCGCTGCACGTGCCACCGCCCTTCGCAGGTACCGTACGGCCGCCGGTTACAGCTGCGGCCCGAACTCGGCCGCCACCAGTTCCGCGATCTGCGCGGTATTCAGCGCCGCGCCCTTGCGCAGGTTGTCACCGCAGACGAACAGCTCAATCGTGCGGGGGTCATCCAGCGACTGGCGGACCCGGCCGACCCAGGACGGATCGGTGCCGACCACATCGACCGGGGTGGGGAACTCGCCCGCGGCCGGGTCGTCGGCCACCACGACGCCCGGCGCGGCGCGCAGCACCCGCCACGCGTCCTCGCGCCCGACCGGCTGCGAGAACGTGGCGTGCACCGCGACCGAGTGGGTGGTGACGACGGGCACTCGGACGCAGGTCGCCGAAACGCGCAGCGAGGGCAGGCCCAGGATCTTGCGTGACTCGTTGCGTATCTTCAGTTCTTCTGAGGACCAGCCGTCCTCCTTCAGCGAGCCTGCCCAGGGCACCACGTTCAAGGCCAGCGGAGCGGGGAAGGGCCCGAGATCGCCGATCGCGGCCCGCACATCACCTGCGCGCTGCCCGAGCGTGCGGGTACCCGCCACCTTGTCGAGCTGGCCGTACAACGCGTCGATGCCCGCCTGGCCCGCACCGGAGGCGGCCTGGTACGAGGCGACGACCATTTCCTCTAGGCCGAACGCCCGGTGCAGCGCGCCCACGGCCACGATCATCGACAGCGTGGTGCAGTTCGCGTTCGCGATGATTCCCTTGGGCCGGTTCGCGAGCTGTTCCGGGTTGATCTCCGGCACCACGAGCGGGACCTCGGGATCCATCCGGAACGCGCCTGAGTTGTCGACGGCGACTACGCCGCGGCTGGCCGCGGCGGGCGCCCACACCGCCGAGATCTCATCGGGCACGTCGAACATGGCCACGTCGATGCCGTCGAACGCGTCCTGCGAGAGCGCCACCACCTCGGTCTGGCGGCCTCTGACCGTCAGCCGCCGTCCAACCGACCGCGGCGAGGCGATCAGCCTGATCTCGCCCCAGACGTTCGCCCGGGTAGACAGCAAGTCAAGCATCACCGTGCCGACCGCGCCGGTGGCGCCGACGACGGCCAGCGCGGGGCCGCCCCCGGTTGCCCAGGTCCTCCCGGTCCCGCTCACCGGCCGGTCCCGCCGTAGACGACCGCCTCGACCTGATCGGAGTCGAGCTCGAAGGCCTGGTGAGTCGCGGTCACGGCCTGGTCCACATCGTCCTGGTCGACCACGACAGAGATCCTGATCTCCGACGTCGAGATCATCTCGATGTTCACCCCGGCGTCCGCCAGCGCGCCGAAGAACTTGGCGGTAACGCCCGGGTGCGAGCGCATCCCGGCCCCGATCAGCGACACCTTGCCGATCCGGTCGTGGTAGAGCAGCGACTCGAAACCCACGGACTCCTGCCGCCGCTGCAGCGTGCTCATCGCGCTCTGGCCGTCGTCCCGGGGCAGGGTGAAGGAGATGTCGGTCCGCCCGGTTGCCACCGCGGAGACGTTCTGCACGATCATGTCGATGTTGATGCCGGCCTCGGCGACGGCCTGGAAGATCTTCGCCGCCTCCCCTACCCGGTCGGGCACGCCCACCACGGTGATCTTCGCCTCGCCCCGGTCGTGCGCGACTCCGGAGATGATGGCCTGCTCCATGCCGGCTTCCTCCGACCTGTCGTTCGCGTGCCCCATGACCCACGTTCCGTTCCGGTTGGTGAAGGACGACCGCACGTGGATGGGCACCCCGTAGCGCCGCGCGTATTCGACGCAGCGCGGCATCAGCACCTTCGCCCCGCAGGCGGCCATCTCGAGCATTTCCTCGTAACTGATCCGCGGGATCTGCTTCGCGGTCCGGACGATGCGCGGGTCGGCGGTGAAGACGCCGTCCACGTCGGTGTAGATCTCGCACGCGTCGGCGGCCAGGGCCGCGGCCAGGGCCACCGCGGTGGTGTCCGACGCGCCTCGGCCCATCGTGGTGACGTCCTTGGTAGTCTGCGACACGCCCTGGAAGCCGGCCACGATGGGAATGGCCCCGTCGGCCAGCGCGTCGGCGATCCGTCCGGGCCTGATATCGATGATCCGGGCCCGGCCGTGCGCGGCGTCGGTGATCACGCCCGCCTGCGACCCGGTAAACGATCGCGCCTCCAGGCCGAGGGTGCCGATCGCCATCGCCAGCAGCGCCATCGAGATCCGCTCACCCGCGGTCAGCAGCATGTCGAGCTCACGCCCGGGCGGCAGCGGGCTTACCTGGCGGGCCAGGTCCATCAGCTCGTCGGTGGAATCACCCATCGCCGACACGACCACCACCACCCGGTCGCCGGCCTTGCGGGTGGCCACGATCCGCTGCGCGACCCGCTTGATCCCATCCGCGTCAGCGACCGACGAGCCACCGTATTTCTGCACCACGAGCGCCACGGATGCGCCGCACCTCCCCGGACGTGGATGACCGCTTGAGTCTATCCGCGCCTGTTACCCCCGCCGAATTTCCTCCCCCGCCCCCAGCCTCCGCACCCGGACCCCATTTCTTCCCCACGCCCGGCACGGACCTCTTCTTCCCCCCGCCCGGCACGGACCTCTTCTTCCCCCCGCCCGGCACGGACCTCCGGACCCCCACCGGGGGTCCCCAGGGGGCACGGGGGGTGGAACCCCCCGTACCCGGGGGGGTCTGGGGGGGTGGAACCCCCCGAGGGCAAACAGCCCCCCGAGGGTAAAGAGATAAACAGTCCAGGCTGGCGTGGGCGATCACGGCGTGCAGCGCGCGCAGGGCGGCTCCGCCGTGGGTGCCCCAATGATTGAAGTAGGAGTACTGCCACCACCACAGCGCCTCGAGCGACCGGCCGGCCTGGTAGTGCTTGAGCCCGTGGATGAGGTCCGCAGCCAGCGCCGCGATGTCGTCGGAAATCCGGAACGGCAGGCAGGAGGTGTCCGCGTACGGGTCGAACACCTCGGCATACTCGTCGACCGCGGCCAGCCGCACGGACAGGCCGGTGCGCAGCGCGTCAAGGTCGGGGTCGTCGCCGACTTCCGGCTCCCAGTTCCCCGGCAGGATCACGTCACGGCTGGCGCCGAGCTGCGCTCCGGCGAGCAGGATCTGCGACACCTCGAGGAGCAGCATCGGCACCGTCTCGTCGCCGCCGCCGCGCGCGAGCGCGTCAACCCCGTCGATGAAGTTCTTGACGTTCACCGCGATCTGGTCCGCTATCGGCCGCCATTCACCCCCCTGAGCTGGCGGTTTAGACATCAAGCAGTCTCCGTCCCTCGAATGCGCGACCCAGCGTCACCTCATCGGCGTACTCTAGGTCGCCCCCGACTGGCAAGCCGCTAGCGGGCCTGGTCACCCGCAAGCCCATCGGTTTGACCAGCCTAGCGAGAAAGGTGGCCGTCGCCTCGCCTTCGAGGTTGGGATCGGTGGCGAGTATCAGTTCTGTCACCGTCCCGTCAGCTAGCCGCGTCACCAGCTCCTTGATCCGCAGCTCGTCCGGGCCGACTCCGTCGATGGGGCTAATCGCCCCGCCGAGCACGTGATAACGACCGCGGAATTCGCGGATCTTCTCCACGGCCGCGACGTCCTTCGGCTCTTCTACAACGCAGATCACCGCCGGGTCGCGCCGCGGGTCGAGGCAGATCCGGCATTCGTCGGCTTCCGCAACGTTCCCGCAGGTACGGCAGAACCGCACCTTCTCCGTGACCTCGATCAGCGCGTCCGCCAGCCGCTTTACCTCAGCCTGGTCGACGGCCAGCAAATAAAAGGCGATCCGCTGGGCGCCCTTCGGACCGACCCCGGGCAGCCGCCCGAGTTCGTCGATGAGGTTCTGGATGACCCCTTCGTACACGTCAGATCCTAGCTGTCCTCGTCCTCGTCATCATCCGGCACGGGCGGGCCGCCGATACCGAGGCTGGACAGGTCGAGCCCACCGGGCAGGTCAAGCCCGCCCGGCATGCCGGGCATGCCGGGCATGCCGGGCAACCCGCCACCTTGCATGGCCGCGGCGAACGGTCCCATCTGCTGCTGCTGGAGATCCTCGGCGGACCGGTAGGCGTCGCGGACGGCCGCGAGGACGAGATCGGCGATGGTCCGCGCCGTCTCCTCCGCGTCGTCCGTATCCACCGCGGCCGCCTCAATGCTGAGGTCCATCAGCTCGCCCTGGCCGTTCACGGTGGCCTTGACCAGGCCGCCGCCCGCCGTGCCGGTTACCTCGGTGTCGGCCAGCGCCTGCTGGGCGTTCATGAGTTGTTCCTGCATCTGCTGCGCTGCCGCGAACAGCTGCTGCATGTCCATCTGGGGTTCCACATCGCCCTCCTATGAAAAGAGCCTACGACCCGCCTGGCCCCGATTAGCCGCAGGCAGGCTCAACGAACTCCGGATGCGCCCGTCCAGCCCGATCAAGCCGCCGGCTCAGCCGTCGATTTCGCCGATCACCTGGCCGCCGAGCTCGCGCTGGATCAGGTCCATCCCGGTGAGTTCGGTCGCCGGCGGGGACGCACGGTGCGAGGATGGCTCGTCCGGCGCCATGTCGTCCTCATCGGGCGGCATCTCATCCGGCGGCTCGTCGTAGCGCCCGGTCGGCGGCGGGCCTGCCTGAGGCTGAAGGCTCCGGCCCGGACCGACCGAACCCGGACCCGCCGGACCGGGACCCGCCGGACCCGAACCGGTCCCGCCGAGATCAGGGTTCCCGCCGACCACGCCCTTGACCATTACATTCAGGCCGAATCCGGAACTCAGCACCCGCTTAAGGTCAGCGTCGTAGCTGCCCGTGGTGAACCCTTTAAGGTTTCCGGCGCGGGCGAACTGCAGGGTCAGCGTCCCGTCCTCCAGGGACAGCACGGTCGCGTCGGCGAGCAGCATCGACGCTACCCGGCGCTCTCGCTTGACCGCCTCGAGGACCGCGGCCCAGTTCTGCCGCAGCGAATCCACCGGGGATAGGCCCGCCGCGGTCGGGTCCGCGGGCAAAGGGGCAGCCGATCCCCGCGTCCCGGCCGACGCAGCAGGCGCCGGCGCCGCGGGCTCGGACCCGGGCGCGGGCTCGGACCCGGGCGCGGGCTCGGACCTGGGCGCGGGCTCCGACCCGGGCGCGGGCTCGGACCCGGGCGCAGGCTCGGACCCGGCGAAAGGCTCGGGCTGGGGGCGAGAGGCAGGGTGGGGAGCACGCTGCTGGCCGGACGGAGCAACCCCGGATCGTTTGGCATCTATATCGTCACGGCCGGAGTGCGGCGCGCGCGGGGATGACTGCGGCCTGGGCGCCGACGTTCCCGGGGCCGCGGACTCGAGCCGCTCCAGGCGGGCGAGCAGCGATTTCTCGTCGGTGGCGGCGGCCGGCAGCAGGACCTGGGCGCACATCAGCTCCAGCAGCAGCCGGGGCGAGGTGGCGCCGCGCATCTGGTCCAGGCCGGTGCTGATGATCTCGGCCGCCCGAGTCAACCCGGCCTGGCCGAACTTCTCCGCCTGCGCGGCCATCCGCTCCGCCCGGTCCGGCGCCAGGTCCAGCAGCCCGATCTGCGCCGCGTCGGGCACCGCGGCCAGCACGATCAGGTCACGGAACCGGTCCAGCATGTCGGCCGCGAACCGGCGTGGCTCATGCCCGCCCTCGATGACCCGGTTCACCACCCCGAACACCGCCGCGCCGTCGCCGGCGGCGAACCCGTCCGCGATCTCGTCGAGCAGGCCGGCGTCGGTAAAGCCGAGCAGGGCCACCGCGCGCTCGTAGCTGAGCCCGGATTCGTCGCTGCCGGCCAGCAGCTGATCCAAGATGGACAGCGAGTCCCTGACCGAACCCGCCCCGGCCCGGACCACCAGCGGCAGCACGGCTTCCTCCGCCGCGACGCCTTCGGAGCGCAGGATGTCCTGCATGAGCTCGCGCAGTACCGACGGAGGAACCAGGCGGAACGGATAGTGGTGCGTGCGCGAGCGAATGGTCGGGATGACCTTCTCCGGCTCGGTGGTGGCGAAGATGAACTTCAGGTGCGGCGGCGGCTCTTCGACCAGTTTCAGCAGCGCGTTGAAGCCCTGCTGGGTGACCATGTGCGCCTCGTCGATGATGTAGATCTTGAAGCGCCCGGACACCGGCGTGTAGAAGGCCCGCTCGCGCAGTTCCCTGGCGTCATCCACGCCGCCGTGCGAGGCCGCGTCGATCTCGATCACGTCGATGCTGCCCGGCCCGGACGGCGCGAGCGCGACGCAGGAATCGCAGACGCCGCACGGTTCGGGGGTCGGACCTTTGACACAGTTCAGTGAACGGGCGAGGATCCGCGCGCTGGAGGTCTTGCCGCACCCGCGCGGGCCGCTGAACAGGTATGCGTGATTGATGCGCCCGGTGCGCAGCGCTTGCCGGAGCGGGCCGGTGACGTGATCCTGCCCCTTGACCTCAGCGAACGTGGCCGGGCGGTACTTGCGGTACAGCGCAAGTCCAGACTGGGCCGCTCTGGCCGGGGCCGTTCCCTCGCCTTCGGACGCGGCTGCTGCCATCAGCTCATCCTCACCGGTAATGGGGGGACCCCCCGCACACCCATCAGGGCCCGCGTACCCTTGCTGCCTTCCGGCCCTGGGGGGGTTGGCGGGATAACGCCGTGCGGGGGGTCAGGGGCCAGTGTAGTCAGCCGCGGGACCTGATGTTGCGTTACCCCGTACCGCGCACTGTCCGCCGCGCTCCGGGCCCTGGCCGGCTCCGGCGCCCCATCAGGTGAGTTGGGCCACCGGCGCGGCTGCGGATTCGGGTAAGCTCTGCGGCGGAGGATTCGCCTAGTGGCCTAGGGCGCACGCTTGGAAAGCGTGTTGGGGGCAACCCCTCAAGAGTTCGAATCTCTTATCCTCCGCTCCTGTGGCCAGGGGAAACGGGCGGAGTTCCGGTCCGCCCCCGGTCCCGCTGCCGCACGCCCGTCTCAGTTTCCGGCCACATTCGAGCCCATTTACCGGCGCTGACCAGCACAAACCCACAGGACCAGCACAAACCCACAGCACTGTACGACCGCGACGGCACCATGCCCGGCCGGACCAGGCAGGCCTGCAGAACCCCGCACTCAGGCGCGGCGGTTACCGCCGCGCGGTGACGCGGCGGGCCCGGCGGGGTTATGGTCGTGACTGAAGGACCAAAGACGGCCTGCCGGGTGAATGCTGTTTCCCCTCGGGGGCGTGGGGGGTGGGCGTGGTGGCGAGTCAGTTAATCCCGGTCCGGGTCGGGGATATCCAGATCGGGGTCGAGGCGGTCCGGGTGGGCGGGACCGAGCCCGAAGCCGGGTCGTCGTGACGGGCGCTGGTGTTCCCTGGAGGGCGGTGCCGGGGTACCTGGGCCGGGTGCTGGATGGCGCCGGGGATCCGGTGGGGACGTGTTTCCAGGTGGCGCCGGGTGTGCTGGTGACCGCCTGCCATGTGCTGGCGGACATCGGCGCGGCCTCGGACAACAGTCCCGTCCGGGTGGATCCGCTGGCCGGCGGGGACTCGTTCGAGGTGACTGTTGCGCGGGCGGATCCGGTGCATGACCTGGCCGTGCTGGTATCGGATGCTGGGTTGCCCGGGACGGCCGGGCCGCTGACCGCGACGGACCGGATGGCGTTGCGTGCTGGGGTGACGGTGACCGGGCATGCCGTTCCGGATGATCCGGGTCACCGGTATCGGTTCTTGCACGCGACCGGTGAGTGGGCGGGGTGGACGACCCGTGATGACGCGGTGCCGCTGGGCCGGATGACCTCGGCCGCGGTGGTGCCGGGGATGAGCGGCGCGCCGGTGGTCCGCGACGATGACGGAGCGGTGGCCGGGGTGGTGTCGGGCCGGTATAACAGCACCGACGGATGGATCGCAGGCACCGTGTGGGTGGCCCGGACCGAAGACCTGGCCGTCCTGCTGGACGGGTTCGCCGAAGTTACGATACGGCAGCCGTCGCTGGCAGGTCCGGTGCACCTGCTGCTGGAGGTGACCAGCGACCGGCTGCGGCTGACCGGGCCCAGTTTGGATGTGGCCGCCGCCCACGGCGGGGTGCGCTCGGGCCTGGCCGAGGCGGTCAATGAGACGCGCCGGTCCCGGGCCCAGGTCAGCCTGCCGGTCCGCGGCCCAGCAGAGGCCCAGGTGGCCGCCGGTGAGCTGTCGCTGCGCCGGGCCGCCCGGCTGCTAGAAGAGTCGTTCCTGCCCGAGCCGGTTCACAGCGAGCTGCAGAGGGTGCTGGCGGCGGCCGAGCGGGCGCATCAGCCGGTGCGGTTCGGGCTGGCCGTGCCAGCAGGGCTGGCCGGGCTGCCGTGGGAGGCGCTGCCGAGTCCGGATGGCCGCGGGCCGCTGGCCCTGCACCCGCTGGTCAGCCTGTACCGCAAGACCGACGCGGCAGCGGGCCGGGTGCTGCCGGGGCCGCTGCGGATCGTGGTCGCGATCGCCGCCCCCGACACCGGCGGGCCAGTGCTGGATTACGAGCGGGAACTGCGCAACGTGCTCGCCGCGGTCCGCGCCGCCCGCCAGGACGCCGCCGACGTCCGCGTGGTCCCGTTCGCCACCGCGGCGGCGATCCGGGAGGAACTGGACCGAGGCCCGGCCCACGTGCTGCACATCTCCGGGCACGGTTCCCCCGGCACCCTCAACCTCGAGAACGAGGACGGCTCGGCCCGGCCGGTCACCGCCGATGAGCTCACTGACCAGGTGATCCCGCCCGGAAAGATGCCTGCGGTGATTACCTTGTCGGCGTGCTATACCGACGCGGCCGCTAGCCAGGACAGCATCTCGTTCGCGGCCCGGCTGTGCCAGCGCGGCGCCGCCGCGGTAATAGCCACCGAGACCTCCATCACCGACACCTACGCCACCCGGCTGCTGGCCCGCCTGTACGGCACCTTGGCCCAGGCCCGCGACCCGGACGTGGTCGCCGCACTGGCAGAGGCACGCCGCCTGGTCCAGGCCGAACTGGAGACCTCCCAGGACCGGCGGGACACCGAGCTCGCCGGACTCGGTGAATGGGCCGCCGTGACCATCCTGGCCGCCACCGGGACTGTCCCGGTGCTCGACCCGGGCCGCCTCGTGCCCGCATCAGGTCAGCCGTCCCGGCCACAGGTCGCCGGGCTGGCCCGGCAGCAGGACTGGTATTTCGTCGGGCGACGGCCCGAGCAGCGCCGCTGGCCCGCCGACCTTACCGGCACCAGCCTGGCGGGAATCGTGATCTGCGGGATCGGCGGGACCGGCAAGACCACCCTGGCCGCCGAGATCACCACCCGCATCCAGGACCGGGAACCCGGCCGGATTCTGGTCAGCCTCACCGGCCCGCTCACCCTGGAAACCCTGCTCGGCGCGGTGATCACCACCATCCGCGAGCTGCTGATCAGGGGCCAAGGCCAGGACACCGCTGAGGTGATCCGGGCACTCGATGTCGCGGCCCGGACGGATCTGGGCTGGCAGGACCGGCTAGCGGTCCTGCGCGGTCATGTCCTGGACCACGTGCCGGTGCTGCTGCTGCTGGATAACTTCGAAGATAACCTGCGTCCTGACGGCGATGCTGGCTATGCGGTCGGTGATGAGGTGCTAGCTGAGTTGCTGGCCGCCTGGGTGGCTGATCCGGGCAGGAGCCGGTTGCTGGTCACCTGCCGGTATCGGTTTGCGCTGCCCGCCGGGGCGGAGCGATTCCTGTCGTTCCGGCAGCTGGGGGCGCTGTCGCGGGCGGAGACGATGAAGCTGGCCTGGTCGCTGCCGGCCCTGGACCGGCTGGATGGAAGCGCCCTGGAGCAGGTGTGGCGGCTGGCCGGCGGGCATCCCCGGTCGCTGGAATACCTCGACGCGCTGCTGGCCGACGGGCAAGCCCGCTACCCGGACGTCACCGCCCGGCTCGACGCGGCGGTCACCCGCCGGCTCAGCGGCGCCGACCGCAGCCAGTGGCTGGCCGCCCGCACCGGCCTGGCGGCCGCGCTGGCCGAGACCGTGGTGCTGGCCGCCGGCGATGTGCTGCTCGGTGAGCTGCTGGGCCGCCTGGACCGGGTTCCCGGGGCGGCGGACCTGCTGCTGGGAGTCTCGGTGTACCGGGAACCAGCCGACCGCAACGCGGTGCTGTTCCAGGCCGGGCAGCCCGACCCGGACGCCGAGACCATCCCTAATCGGGAAGCCGCCTCCCGGCAGATCACCGGCATCCTGAACGCCGCCGGGATCACAGTCGGCGAGTCTTTTGATCTGGCGGCCGTCCCCGGGGATGTCCGGGCACAGCTCGGCCCGCACATCGCCGAGCTGAACCGGCGGCCGGCGCCGCCGTTCCGGCCCGGTCCCGGCCTGCCGGGGCAGATCGCCGCCTGTCAGGCCGCCAGTCTCCTGACCATCAGTGAAGCAGGCCAGCAACGGTGGTTTTTCGTGCACCGGTGGACCGCCACCGAGCTGGCCGAGCGGGCCGCCCGCGAGCCCGGCCAGCGGCTCGCGGAGGTGCACCGGCGGGCGGCCGGGTACTGGCGGTGGCGGGTCCGGGTGTGGCCGCAGGATCAGGCAGCTGATGTGCATGACCTGCTGGAGGCCCGTTACCACCTGCTGCAAGCCGGAGACACCGAGGCCGCTGGCCAGGTCACCGAGCGGGCCTGCGACCAGTTGGACACCTGGGGTGCCTGGGATCAGGAAGCCGCGGTGATCAACGATACTCTCGCCTGGCTACCCGCGGATTCTCCGCGCCGGGCCGCCTGGATCCACCAGCTCGGCATCCTTGCCCAGGCCCGCGGGGACTACGATGAAGCCGCCCGCCAGTACCGGCGCTCCCTCGACATCGAAGAACGGCTCGGCGACCAGGCCGGCATGGCCACCAGCTATCACAATCTCGGCGTCTTCGCCCAGCGCCGGGGGGATTACGACGAAGCCGCCCGCCAGTACCGGCGCTCCCTCGACATCGAAGAACGGCTCGGCGACCAGGCCGGCATGGCCACCAGCTACTTTCAGCTCGGCAGGCTCGCCGAAAGTCGCGGGGACTACAACGAAGCCGCCCGCCAGTACCAGCGCTCCCTCGACATCGAAGAACGGCTCGGCAACCAGGCCGGCATCGCCATCAGCTATAGCCAGCTTGGCAGCCTGGAAGAGCAACGCGGCGGTTCACAGGCCGCAGCAGTCACATGGCACGTTAGGGCGCTGGTGATCCGGCTCCGCCTCGGCGTCCCGCAGGCTGGCAACAATCTGCGCCGCCTGGCCGCGTACCGCCGCGAGCTTGGCGCCGGGCCGTTCACCAGCCTGCTGACCCAGGCTGCCGGTGGCACCGATCTGGCTGAGACGATCACATCCCTACTGGCCCAGCTGGACAGGACCGACGACAGCACCGCCTGATTCCGGGTCACCGGTCGCCCGTCGTGCAGGCACGGGACGCGGGCCTGGGACACCAGTCCCGGGTCTGAGGGACATTTGCCTGCGAAGCATCACTATTCTCCCGGCCAGCATCGCGATTATTTCCCGATCCGCCATGACCTGTACCTCATGACGACGGGATGCCTCCCCCTGACACTGTTATCAAGGACGAGCAGGCAGAAATGGGGCGGAGACCTTGGCGGGCACCTATATACGCGCAGCGGGATCGAGGACGACCCGTCCTAGCTTTCTGGTTTCTCGTGAGGACTATCCAGCTCACCCTTTGTCATCGCAGGAGTACATGTGTCTAGGTTGAACGTGAACGACGCGCGGTGTGAGGCACTGTTCGCGTCAGGGCTGCAGCGATCAGATGCTCCCACTCCCGAGATGCTGGCCGAAGTGATCAGCCGCACGGTGCGGCAGTTCGGCGTCGCGGGCTGCGTCAGCCGGATGGCCCAGGAGTTCGGCGACCATCCTGAGGAAGCCGCCAGCCGGATGCGATGGATCCGGCAGCTTATCGGCCAGCTAGCTGTCCCGGCCGCGCCGCGGCCCGCGAGGCTCCGCAGTTGGCAGCCCGCCCTGGGCTCCGGGCTACGCGCCACCCGGACCGGCGCTCACCGCGCGGCCTGAATCAGCCGGCCATCCTGGCCAGCACAGGCCTGCGTGAAACAGGTGGCGGCCGAGTTGTGTTACAGACCGGGCGAAACAGCACGTCACAGACCTCGCAGATGTCCTGTTGCCGGAGATCTGGACCCGTCCGTTACCTCGCCTATGTATCTGGGTCGCCCGGGCGGCCTCTGAACATACATGAGCTGCGTACACAAGAGAAGGACGCGTGTGAGCGGCGATATTGCCACAGGTCCAGCCCAAGTGGTGGCCCAGGCCCGGCGGGCGGTGGCCAACTGCCCGGAATACGCCATCTCGTTGACGGAGTTTGAGCCATGACCAACCGCCACGCCCCGCCCGGTCTCGTGGTGCGGACCAGGCACTCGGATCACCAGCTGCAGGGCGAGACCGTCTACCGCATCGGCAGGGATCCGACGTCCGATATCGTCATGACCGACTCACGTGTCTCATGGCGGCACGGGGTGCTGAGGATCGACGGGGATGCCTGGATCCTGGAGGATCTCGGCAGCACTAACGGGACGTTCGTCGGGCCGGAGCGGCTCGACCGGATCGAGATCAGCGCCGATTGCGTGGTGCGGCTGGGCAACCCGGATGACGGGCCGGTCCTGCGCTGCATGCCCCAGGAGCCCGCGGTCGCGGCAGGTCAGGCCGTCGCCGTGCCTGCGGTCGGCCGTCCCGGCACCGCTCTGGCGGCCCAGCCCGCCCCGCCGGCCCCGGAAGTCGACCTGCGCCGCGATGGCGCGGCGCGGCGCGATGACGAATCCTGGTGGCTGCCTGCGGCCGGGCCCGTGTCACCTCCCAACGGCGTCGCGTTCCGGCCGCCCGCTGCGCCGCGCGAGCCTGCTCCGCCGCCCGACCCCGGCCCGAACGGCGGCAGGTGGTGGCGTCAGCCGGTCGAGAGCCATCAGCCCGCCCCAGCGTCCCCGGTCCCCCCGGCGGGGCCGGCGGGCCGACCAGACCATCTGCCGAGCGTAGACCGCAGGCCTACGGCGCGGATGCCGCTGCCGGCCAAGGCCATGCGCATCGGCCGCGTACCAGATAATGACCTGGTCCTTTCCGATCTCAACGTTTCGCGGCACCACGCGGAATTGCGCAAATCACCCGCCGGTAGCTACCAGATCGTGGACCTCGGCAGCCATAACGGAACATTTGTCAACGGTCAGCGGGTTACCGCGCGAATGCTGTCAGAGCAGGACATCGTCAGCATCGGGAACTCCACGTTCCGGCTCAAGGACGGCGAGCTCAGGCAGTGGGTCGACCAGGGCGAAATTACCTTCACCGCCCAGGACCTGGTGGTGAAGGTGGCGGGCGGCAAGGTGCTGCTCGACCATGTGACGTTCCCGATCCCGGAGAAGTGCCTGCTCGGGGTCATCGGCCCGAGCGGCGCGGGCAAGTCGACGCTGCTCGGCGCGCTGACCGGGATGCGCCCGGCGGACACCGGCACCGTGCTCTACGACAACCGGGACCTGTACCAGAACTACAACGAGCTCCGCTACCGCATCGGCCTGGTCCCGCAGGAAAACGTGCTGCACACTCAGCTGACCGCCCGCCGTGCGCTGCAGTACTCGGCCGAGCTCCGCTTCCCCGCCGACACCAAGCCCGCCGAGCGGGACGTCCGGGTCGATGAGGTGATGGGCGAGCTCGGCCTGACCAAGCACGCGAACACCCGCGCGGACCGGCTGTCCGGCGGGCAGCTCAAGCGGGTCAACGTCGCGCAGGAGCTGCTGACCAAGCCGTCGCTGCTGTTCCTGGACGAGCCGACCTCGGGCCTTGATCCGGGCCTGGACAAATCGGTCATGGAACAGATGCGCGACCTGGCCCACGACGGCCGGACGGTCATCGTGGTCACGCACAGCGTCGCCAACCTGGACACCTGCGACCGGCTGCTGGTTCTGGTACCCGGCGGGAAGGTGGCCTTCTACGGGCCGCCCGACGAGGGCCTGAGCTACTTCGGGCAGCCTGGCTGGGCCGAGGTGTTCCAGGCCTTCGAGGCCTACCCGGACCGCGACTGGGCCAGCGAGTTCGCCGGTTCGCCCGCCCACACGCAGTATGTGCTCGGCCGGCCGCGGCCGGCGCAGGCGCCCGGGGAACGGGAGATCGCGGCGCTGCCGCCGCAGCAGCCGCGTGGTGCCTTCCGCCAGATGGCCACGCTGACCCGGCGGTATGTGCGGGTGATCGCGTCCGACCGCGGCTACCTGACGTTCATGGTCCTGCTGCCCATCATCTTGGGCGCGCTGATCCGCCTGCTACCGACCAGCGAAGGTCTGGCGGGTCCGCCCGGCACCAATTTCGAAATATCGGAACTGCTGCTGATCCTGGTCATCTGCGTCTCCCTGTCCGGGGCCGCAAGCTCGATCAGGGAAGTGGTCAAGGAACGCCCGATCTATATCAGGGAACGAGCGGCCGGGCTTTCGTCCGGTGCCTACCTGTTCTCCAAGCTGCTGGTGCTCGGCGTCATCAGCATCGTGCAGTCGTTCGTGCTCGTGCTGCTTGGGGTGGCCGGGCGGCACCCGATGCCAGCCCACGGCGCCTTCCTGACCCACGCCCCGCTCATTGAGATCATGCTCGGCATCGCCGTGCTGGCCGCCGCCTCGATGTGCCTCGGCCTGCTCGTGTCCGCCATCGTGAGCACGTCGGAGAAGGCGATGCCCTTCCTGGTGCTGCTCACCATGGCCCAGGTCATCCTGTCCGGCGGCTTGCTGCTGCTGACGGGCGCGCTCTCGGACGTCGCGGCCATCGCGCCGTCCCGCTGGGGCTACGCCGCGGTGGCAACGACCGTCAACTTCGACACGATCAGCCCTCCCGCCAAGGATGGCGGGATCATTGACCCGCTGTGGACGCAGTCATCCTCGAACTGGCTGCGCGACATGGGCCTGATGATCGGGCTTGCGGCGGTCTTCAGCGTGCTCACCTGGATCCAGCTGTGCCGCATGGGCCCGCGCCGCCGCAAGGGCTGACGGAGCAGAGGCTAACGCAGGAGGGGCTAACGGTACGGGTTCCGGCGGCGCTAGGTCGCCGACCAGGGAGTGAGGATGTAATGGGAATCATGGCGGGTAAGCGCATCCTGGTCACCGGGGTCATCACGGACGCCTCGATCGCGTTTCACGTCGCGCGGGTGGCCCAGCAGGAGGGCGCAACCGTGGTACTCACCGGCTTCGGGCGGCTGAGCCTGGTGGAACGGATCGCCAGGCGGCTGCCTTCGCCGCCGCCGGTCCTCGAACTCGACGTGACCAGCGAAGACCACCTCGCCTCGCTGGCCAGCCGGGTATGGGAGCATGTGGACGGCCTGGATGGCGTGCTGCACGCGATGGCGTACGCGAACCCCGAAGAGGCGCTGGGCGGGAAGTTCCTGCACACCCGGTGGCCGGACGTCGCGACCGCGCTGCAGGTCTCGGCGTACTCGCTGAAGGCGATCACGATGGCGGCGCTGCCGCTGATGGGCGGCGGCGGATCGGTCGTGGGCCTGGACTTCGACGCGAGCGTGGCCTGGCCAGGCTACGACTGGATGGGCGTGGCCAAGGCCGGGCTCGAGTCCTGTGCCCGGTACCTTGCCCGCGATCTGGGGGAGCAGGGGGTGCGGGTCAACCTGGTGGCGGCCGGGCCCCTGCGCACCATGGCCGCGAAGTCCATTCCCGGCTTCGACCGGTTCGAGGAGGTGTGGGACGCCCGGGCGCCGCTCGGCTGGAGCATCTCGGACCCGGAGCCGACCGCGCGGGCCTGCGTGGCGCTGCTGTCCGACTGGTTCCCCGCCACCACCGGCGAGATCGTGCATGTCGACGGCGGCGTGCACGCGGTGGGGGCCTGACGACCGAGTTCGTCCTCACCCTCTCCTGCCCGGACCGGGTCGGGATCGTGCACCCGGCCGCCGCCTACCTGCACCAGGCGGGCTGCAGACGTGCTCGACAGCCAGCAGGGGTCATCGCGAACTCCACGAGCGAGGTGACCTGTATCCGGCCTCGCCATGGCACCAGCCCGCCCTCGCGGGTCGGTCGGCCGGCAGCGCATCGCCGGGCGCACCGGATCGGCCGGGCGATCGCGCTGCCCGGAGTACCGCGATCAGCGCGGCTAGCTCGATGTCATCGGGAGTGCCGCGGACGATTCTGATGAGACCGGTCACTGCGGCTGATTCCCGTGCTTGCGTGACGGCAGTGGCCGGTGCTTGGCGCGTAGCATGGCCAGCGACTTGATCAGCATGGAGCGGGTCTCAGCTGGGTCGATGACATCGTCCACAAGACCGCGCTCGGCGGCGTAGTAAGGATGCACGAGCTCATCTCGGTACTCGGCGATGCGCAGTGCGCGGACCGCCTCGGGGTCTGCCGCAGCGTTGATCTCCCGGCGGAAGATGACGTTCGCGGCACCCTCGGCGCCCATCACCGCGATCTCATTGGTGGGCCAGGCCAGTGACAGGTCCGCACCGATGGACCGGGAGTCCATGACGATGTAGGCCCCCCCGTATGCCTTGCGCAGGATCAGTTGTATGCGGGGGACCGTGGCGTTGCAGTAGGCGTAGAGCAGTTTGGCGCCATGCCGGATGATGCCGTCGTGCTCCTGGTCCACGCCGGGCAGGAAGCCGGGCACGTCCACCAGGGTCACCAGCGCGATGTTGAAGGCATCGCAGGTCTGCACGAACCGGGCCGCTTTCTCCGAGGCCCGGATATCCAGCACCCCGGCCAGGTGGGTCGGCTGGTTGGCCACGACCCCAGTTACCTGGCCTCCGAGCCGTACCAGCGCGCAGATGACGTTCGGCGCCCAGTGCTCGTGCACTTCGAAGACGTCGCCATCGTCAACAATCTCCCTGATCACGTCGCGCATGTCATAGGCCCTGTTGGTCTCTGCGGGTACCAGAGCAAGCAGCGCCTCGGTGCGCCGGTCCACAGGGTCCTCCGCTGGCGCGGGCGGGGGGAGTTCCCGGTTGTTGGCGGGCAGCAGCGTGAGCAGGTACCGGACCTCGGTCAAGCAGCTCTCCTCGTCGTCATAGGCGAAAGCCGCGACCCCGGAGACACCGGCGTGTACGGCCGCGCCGCCCAGCTCCTCGTGGCTAATGACCTCGCCGGTGACCGCCCGGACCACGTCCGGCCCGGTGACGAACATCTGCGAGATGTCGCGCACCATGAAAACGAAATCGGTCAGCGCGGGCGAGTACGAGGCCCCTCCCGCGCACGGGCCGAGCATGACGCTGATCTGCGGGATCACACCTGAACTGCGGACGTTGCGCTGGAAGATGCCGCCGTATCCGGCGAGCGCGGTGACACCCTCCTGAATTCGCGCGCCGGCGCCGTCGCACAGCCCGACGATTGGCGCTCCCGCGGTCTCCGCAAGGTCCATAATTTTGTGGATTTTTTCAGCATGGGCCTCACCGAGCGCTCCTCCGAAGATCCGGAAGTCGTGCGCGTAGACGAAGACGGTCCGCCCGTGCACCAGACCCCAGCCGGTCACTACGCCGTCGGTGTGCGGTCTGCGCTGCTCCAGCCCGAACCCGGTCGCGCGGTGCTTGCGGAACGGCTCGACCTCTGTGAACGTACCTTCATCGAACAAGAGATCAAGTCGCTCGTGGACGGTTAGCTTGCCCCTGGCCTGCTGCGCCTGGGTGGCCCGGTCGTCCGGGCCGCTGCGTACCCCGTTGCGCAGGTGCCGTAGTTCGGCGACCCGCTCCCGCATGTGGGGAGGAGACGGCGGCCCCTGCGGCGGCAATTGCAGAGTCTCCTCGACGACGGCACTCATCTGCACTCCTTTTCGATGGCCTTCAGCAATGCGAGCTTCGCAAACCGCTTCTCTGGACGCTTGTCGAAGCGACGAACCAGCTTCTTCAGCTCGCGGCGGTATGTGCAGCACCCGAACTCCGCTTTCCCGGTGCATCGCGGATGCGGTGGTACTAATCCCGGCCATGACGCGTGCTCCCAATAACAGCAACGCTCCTTGGTTCCGGGTCGGGCGATTTCATGCCATGCTCCCCCACTGGGACCGCCACGTCGGATGCGACGAGCTCAGCGCCTCCCATCAGTCCCCGCACGATCGAAACGGTGTTGTCGATCAGCGTTCGTACCGCGATCGGCTCGAGCGCGTCGGCGAGGCTTGGGATGCCCATGTCGAGCCGCACCGAGAACACGATCTCGGTGCCCTGCGAGGCACTGACGCACTTCCATGAGCCGTCGAAGAAGGCGAGGTCGCCCTCGAGCTGACGGAACGTGATCATCAGGGCGCCGGGATCGAACGTTTCCTCCTCGGTCCAGCGCAGCAGCCCCTTTCGGAAGGTGACCTCCCACCGCGACACCGAGCGGTTCTCGGACACCTTGGTGACGGCGACGCTCTGGACGGCGTCGCTGAGTACGGGATACTGCTCGAAGTCGGCGAGTGTTGCATACACGTCGCTGGCTGACTTACCCGGCACGTATAGCCGGAGGCAGACGATGCGCATTCGGTTTCCTTAAGGTTGGTAGCTGTGCAGGAACGGGAGTCAGGCGGCGGTGACGGGCATGATGCGGGAGACATATTTGGCGGCCGAAGCAAGGGCGTCCGCGAGCCAGTCGAGGTCTGCCGCGTCGAGTATCGCTGGCGGTGTCAGGCGTAGCACGTTGCTGCAGTTGAGCGAATAGGACGGGATGACATGCTCCTCCAGCAGCCCGGTCAGGAACTCGGTCGCGACGTCGGCCGAGACGAAGTCGACGCCGATCAGCAGGCCCTCGCCGCGCACCTCGGTGACCAGGTGCGGGCAGTGGGTCATGACCGCGTTGGCGGCGAGGTCGCGGACCTGCGGGCCGAGTTCGCGTGTCCGCTCGATCAGGCCCTCGGACCTGATGGCGCCGATGGTCGCGGTGACCGCCGCGGCCGCGAGCGGGCTGCCGGCGAACGTCGACGAGTGCAGCAGCGGATCGGCGTTGAGCGGCTCGAACAGCTGCGCCGACGTGACCACGCCGCCGACGGGCATCACGCCGCCGCCGAGGATCTTGCCCGTTAGCAGCACGTCCGGCGTGACGCCTGCCAGGTCAGCGCCCCACCAGGCGCCGAGCCTGCCCATGCCGGACTGGATCTCATCCAGGATCATCACGGCGCCGGCGTCGGTGCACGCCTGCCGGACCTGCCGCAGGTACCCGTCGGGCGGCAGCCGGACCCCGCCCTCGGCCTGGATCGGCTCCAGCAGCACCACCGAGCCGGCTGTCAGCGCGGCCCGAAGCGCGGCGGGATCGCCGAACGGGACGAAGTCGACCATCGGCAGCAGCGGGCCGAACGGGTCGCGGTACTGCGCCCGCCCGGTCACCGACAGCGCGCCAAGCGTCTTGCCGTGGAATCCGCCGTGCATGGCGATCACGTGACGCTTGCCGGCCAGCCGCGCCAGCTTCAGCCCGAGCTCAGTCGCCTCGGCTCCCGAGTTCGTCAGGAAGACGTAGTCGAGGCCGGCCGGCGTGATGCCGGCCAGGTCCGCGGCCGCCTGAGCCAGCTCCGGGCTGAGGAACAGCCTGGTGGCAAGGGGGTTACGCTCCAGCTGCTCGCGGACCGCCGCGACGACGACCGGGTGGCAGTGGCCGAGCAGGAAGACCCCGAAGCCGCCGCAGTCGAGGTAGGCGTGTCCGTCGCTGCCCTGCACCTTCGACCCGGCGGCGGCCACCTCGGCGGGCGCCGCGACGAACTGCGCCAGGCTGGCGAGCGACCTATTCACGTGCTTCGTGTAGCGATCGAGCACTTGATCCCGGCCGGTCGACGCGGTCACCTCAGGCCACCTTCTCGGTCTCGGCCTGGGCGTAGCCCTTCTGCGCAGCCCAGTACCGCAGGCTGTTCCGCAGCGATTCGCGCTGGTCGGGCAAGGGCCTCGCGCCGAGCGCGGCGAGCTGGTCCAGGCTGCTTGGCTTGGTCTCGCCGGACTGGAGATAGGTCGTGAAGAACTCCAGCATCCGCACCACGTTCCTGCGGATCCTTACCGGCAGCGCCTCGAGGAAGACCGGGCCGATCAGCCGGTCGAACATGTCCGGGGGTACGAACCGCGGCATGTCGATCATCACGCCCAGGCCGCGCGCGAACTCGACGACGAACGCGGCGAGCTCGTCCAGGCGCAGCGCCTTATCGCCAGCAGTGATCCAGAACTCGCCCCCGCTCACCCGGTTCTCGACAACGCAGGCGATCGCGTCGGCGACCGCGTCGGCCGGGACGAAGTCGAGCGGCCAGCTAGGGTCGAACGGGATCATCGGCATGATGCCGGCGAACATGCCTGCTGCGATCTGGGCAATGCCCTGGAAGGCGGCTATCTCGCCGGTGACCGAGTCGCCTATGACGACCGACGGCCGGAGTATGACGTGCGGTACGCCGCTGGACCGTACAACATCTTCGGCTGCCGACTTCGACGAGGCATAGCCGATGGCGGTGCGGCCGCGGTCGCCGTCCGCCGTGGCGTGCACGAATGCGGTGCTGACATGATACAGCACCGCGTTCGCCGCAGCGGCGAAGGCGGCCACGTATCCGGTGCCCGCAATGTTCGTTGCCTCAAGGCTGCCGTCGGTACGATGGAAGTCCGTGACCGCCGCACAGTGGATGACCGCGTCGACCTTGGCCGCCAGCGCCAGGTAGGCCCGCTCGGTGAGCCCGAACATCGGTTCGGTAACGTCACCTTGCACAGTGGTCACATTCGGCCCGGAGACCGGCGACCGATGCACCAGGCACACTACGTCGAGGTCACCCAGCCGCTGCAGCAAAGGACGTCCGACAACACCTGACGCACCGGTCAGCAGAACGGTGCGCCGTGCGGTGCCCGGCACCTTGCCGAGGCTGCGCGGCTTTGTAATCTGGACAGGCATGTGATCCCCCGTTTCGGTGAGTGGTACTCAGACAGCCCGCTGCTCGAGCGGGCCGGTTCCTCGTCGGCTGAGCGGCTCGGTCTACCCCACCCAGAGGACACCAGGCCCGCATTGATACCCCTCATAACAGTGACGGTTCGAAACGATCCGTAGTCGGCAATGCAAACGCATTCAAGCATCGACGAATCGCAGTGCGGTAGATTCCCGGCACGTGCCGGGAAATCGAAATCATCCTCGGCAGGACAGGCAATAACGACGGTATCGTCGATAACCGGCATGATGTCTCCAGATTCAGCCAATACCCAGCGGGCCTGCCCGCTCAGGCAGCGATGAAGGCAAGCGCGACATTGTGCCCGCCGAATCCGAACGAGTTGTTCAGCACGGCCATCGGCGCGTTCCCGCGGGCGCGCAGTTCCCTCGGCTCTGTCGCTACGTCGATTCCGGCCTGATCGTCGGGGTCTTCGAGGTTGATTGTGGGTGGCGCGACCCGGTCTCGCAGGGCAAGGACTGCCGCGACGGACTCCACCGCGCCCGCCCCGCCCATCAGGTGTCCCGTCATCGACTTGGTGGCCGAGACGACCACGCCACGGGTCGCGGTGCCGAGCGCGGTGGCGATTGCCTGGCCCTCTACCACATCGCCTGCCGGGGTCGAAGTGGCATGCGCGTTGACATGCACAACCTGATCGGGCTCGATGGCGCCGTCAGCGAGTGCCCGGCTGATGGCGCGCACGATGCCGACGCCGGCCGGGTCTGGCTGCGCGATGTGATGGGCGTCGGCCGAGTAGCCGACCCCGGCGGCGACCGCGTGCACGGTCGCGCCGCGGCGGGCGGCGTACTCGGCGGACTCCAGCACGACCATCCCGGCACCCTCGCCGAGCACGAAGCCGTCCCGGCTCTTGTCAAACGGGCGGGACGCCCGCTGTGGTTCGTCGTTGCGCGTGGATAGAGCCCGCATCGCGGCGAACGCGGCGATGTTGAGCGGGATGATCGCGGCGTCGGTGCCGCCGGCCAGCACCACGTCGGCGCGGCCCAGCCTGATCATGTCAATGCCATAGCCGATGGCCTCGGCGCCGGACGCACACGCGCTCACCGTGGTGTGGACCCCGGCGCACGCGCCGAGTTCAAGGCTGATCCAGCCTGCGGGCCCGTTCGGCATCATCATCGGGATCGTGAACGGCGAGAGCCGCTGCCAGCCCTTCTCCCGCAGCGTGTCGTAGGCTGACAGGATGGATGCGGCGCCGCCCATGCCGCTGGAGACCACGACTCCGAGCCGTCCAGGATCAACTTCGGGAGCTCCCGCATCCGCCCAGGCCTCGCGGGCAGCAACGAGCCCGAGCTGCTCACAGCGGTCCATCCGCCTGACCTGGATCCGGTCCAGCAGCGTCGCCGGGTCAACGGCTGCCCGGGCGGCGATGCGCGCTGGGAGCTCCCCGGCCCAGGAATCGGTCAGCTGGACCACGCCGCTGCGCCCCGTCAGTAGCGACTTCCAGGTAGTGGCGACGTCGACGCCGACCGGCGAGATTGTGCCAAGCCCGGTGACGACGACGCGCGTCTGGTCTGTACTCACTTTATCCGTGCTCCTCAACTTCAGATAACGCTCGACTTCAGATGACGCGGGTCGCGTCCCCGGGTGCGCCGGTCAGGCGGCTACGGTGGCCCCCCGCACGTAATCGATCACGCCCTGGACGGTCGTGAGGTCCTTGAGGCGGTCATCAGGGATCTCCACCCCGAACTTGTCCTGCGCGGCGACGGCGATCTCGACCATCGACAGCGAATCGATGTCCAGGTCGTTGACGAATGTCTTCTCCGGCGTGACCTGGTTGGCGGGTACGCCGGCGACCTCGTCGAGGATCTCGCCGAGGCCGACCAGGATCTCCTGCTCTGTCAGAGCCATGTGTGACACTCTCCTTAGTGCTCGTGGTGATATGGGAAGCAGGTGACCCGGCGGCCGGGCCGCGGGATCTGAGCAGCCCGATCACCTGGGCCGCGGAGCAGATGCCTGCGCCCTAGCCACCAGCAGCGCCATTTGCGCTATCCCTGGTCCGTAACCCCGGATCGCTTCGAATGGACAGAGGCTCGTGCACCCCTGCTGATACGCATCACGAACGAGTTCTGCTTTTTGGAGGTAGCGGGATCTGGCCGGCGTGGCCGGCACCTCGCGCAGCGCGACATCGGGGCGGGACGGGTCGATCGGATGCCCTACAGATACGGCGGGCCGATGCACTGATGGCCGACGGCGCCAATTCCACGCCGCAGCCACGGTGCAATGCCTGGTAATACGGCCTAAGCTTCTCTTATCGCCTAATCCAACGCCGAACTCATCCACCGGGTTAACCCAAGGAGATGCCATGGCCGAGCTGGAATATGTGGTCGTCTACGCCGCGGCGTACCCGACTGTCGCGGCTGCGCAGGCAGTGCTGGAGACCATTGGGCACCACGTGGTGGGCGCCGATTACGACGCGGCCGTGATCGACAAGGAGAACGGCAAGCCGCACGTGGTCAAGCGGCTGGACCACCCGCACAGCCGCATCATCCCCGAGTGGTTCGGCGGAGGGACTCTGACCCGCAAGGAACTGGATGACGCGGCCCAGGAACTCCTGGCCGACCAGGCAGGGCTCATCGTGGTCGGCTCGGCGGCTCTCGAACCAGAACTCGACCAGGCGCTTACCGGTACCGCTAAGGTCGTCAAGCGCGAGATCGAGGCGACGATCGACCAGATCACCAGCGAGCTGCAAGAAGCTTTCAAGGCCTGACAGCGGGTCGTCCTGCTTCCTCGCGGCCCCACTTCTCCGACCATTCTCCGCACCGCCCGGCCACGGAGGCAGGCCGGGGCCCGCCTATTCGAGCGCGGTCCGCGCAGTCCCGGTAGGATAGGCACCAAGCCGAGAGGCGCTGCAACGGGCTTGGACCCGCCACGCTCGGCCTTCTTTAGTGCGGTTAAGGGCGCCTCCTACTAGTAGGAGGTTCCCCATGGCAGTGAGTTCACCATCGGCAGGCGCCCGGGAGCGGCTGCGGGAGCTTCTTGACACGCGCATCGCGGTGCTCGACGGGGCTTGGGGCACGGCGCTCCAGGGGATGGGTCTGGTCCCGGCCGACTACCGGGATGAGCGGCTGCGTGACCACCCGCGGGATGTGACCGGCGACCCGGACCTGCTGAACCTGACCCGGCCTGACGTCGTTCACGACATTCACCGGCAGTACCTCGCGGCAGGCGCGGACATCACCACGACCAACACGTTCACCGCAACGAGCATCGGCCAGGCCGATTATGGCCTGCAATCGCTGGTGCGCGAGATGAACCTACGAGGTGCTCAGCTGGCCCGGCAGGCGGCGGACGAGGCGGGCGGCCGGTTCGTCGCCGGGTCGGTCGGCCCGCTGAACGTCACGCTGTCGCTGTCGCCGCGGGTGGAGGATCCTGCCTACCGGGCGGTGTCGTTTGATGAGGTCTACGCGGCGTACGCCGAGCAGGTGCAGGCACTGGCCGACGGGGGCGTAGACCTGCTGCTGATCGAGACGATCTTCGACACGCTGAACGTGAAGGCGGCGATCGCGGCCGCGCGTGACGTCGCTCCGGCCCTGCCGCTGTGGATCTCGGCGACGATCGTCGACCTGAGCGGGCGGACGCTGTTGGGGCAGACGCTGGAGGCGTTCTTGGCATCGGTCGAGCACGCCGATCCGCTCGTGGCCGGGCTGAATTGCTCGCTCGGCGCCGAGGAGATGCGCCCGCACGTCGCGGAGTTGTCCCGGCTGGCCGGCACGTACACGGCATGCCATCCGAATGCCGGCTTGCCGAATCCGTTCGGCGGCTACGACCAGACACCGGAGGAGACCGCCCGGCTGCTCGGCGAGTTCGCCGCGGCCGGCCTGCTCAACGTGGTCGGCGGGTGTTGCGGGACGACGCCAGCGCACATCGCGCGGATCGCCGCCGCCGTGTCGGGCCGGCCGCCCCGCCCGGTTCCCGCGCGGGCGGCGCGGACCCGGTTCAGCGGGCTTGAGCCTTTCGCGATCGGCGCCGATACCGGGTTCGTGATGATCGGGGAACGCACCAACGTCACCGGCTCGAAGCGGTTCAGGCGCCTGATCGAATCGGGTGACTACCAGGGCGCCGTGGCCGTCGCGCTGGAGCAGGTACGTGGCGGGGCCAACCTGCTCGACGTCAACATGGACGCCGGCCTGCTCGACAGCGAGCACGCCATGACCACCTTCCTGAACCTGATCGCGACCGAACCCGAGGTCGCCCGGATCCCGGTCATGATCGACAGTTCACGGTGGAGCGTGCTGCGCGCCGGGCTCGCGTGCATCCAGGGAAAAGGCGTGGTCAACTCGATCAGCCTCAAGGAAGGCGAGGACGCGTTTCTCGACCAGGCCCGGTACGTCAGGGCCCACGGCGCCGGGGTGGTCGTGATGGCCTTCGACGAGCAGGGGCAAGCCGACACGGTCGAGCGGAAGGTGGCGATCTGCGGCCGCGCCTATGACCTGCTCACCCAGCAGGCCGGCTTCGCGGCCGAAGACATCATCTTCGACCCCAACGTGCTCGCCGTGGCCACCGGCATCTCCGAGCACAACGGCTACGCGAAGGCGTTCATCGACGCCCTGCCGCTGATCAGGCAGCGCTGCCCCGGGGCCAGGACCAGCGGCGGCATCTCCAACCTGTCCTTCTCCTTCCGGGGCAACGATGTGGTCCGCGAAGCGATGCATTCGGCCTTCCTGTTCCACGCCATCCGCGCCGGGCTGGACATGGGCATCGTCAACGCCGGCCAGCTCGCGGTCTACCAGGACATCCCGGCCGACCTGCTCGAGCTGGCCGAGGACGTGATCTTCGACCGGCGGCCCGACGCCACCGACCGGCTCGTCGCGTTCGCCGAGACGGTGAGCGGACCGGGAACCACTCGCACCGTGGACCTTTCCTGGCGCGAGGCGCCGGTGGAGCAGCGCCTCGGGCACGCGCTCGTGCACGGCATCACCGACTTCGTCGAAGCCGACACGGAGGAGGCGCGGCGGCAGGCCACGCGGCCCCTGGACGTGATCGAGGGACCGCTGATGGACGGCATGAAGATCGTGGGCGACCTGTTCGGCGCCGGGAAGATGTTCCTGCCGCAGGTGGTCAAGAGCGCGCGGGTGATGAAGCGCGCGGTGGCCTACCTCGAGCCCTACATGGAGGCGGAGAAGGAGCAAGCGCGGCTGGAGGGGCGCAGCCACGCCGATCGCGGTCAGGGCAAGGTCGTGCTCGCGACGGTCAAGGGCGACGTGCACGACATCGGCAAGAACATCGTGGGCGTCGTGCTCGGCTGCAACAACTACGAGGTCATCGACCTCGGCGTGATGGTGCCCGCCGCGGTCATCCTCGACACGGCGGTCGCCGAAGGCGCCGATGTGGTCGGGCTGTCGGGACTGATCACCCCGTCACTGGACGAGATGGTCAACGTCGCCACGGAGATGCAGCGCCGCGGGCTGAAACTGCCGCTGCTCGTCGGCGGCGCCACCACCTCGCGCCAGCACACCGCGGTTCGGATCGCCCCGGCCTATGACGGCACCACCGTTCATGTGCTCGACGCTTCGAGGGTCGCTGGCGTGGTCTCGGACCTGCTCAGCGAGGACCGGGTTCGAGTCCTGGCCGACACTAACCGGGCCGATCAGGAACGACTGCGCGAGCAGCACGAGAAGTCGCAGCGGCTTCCCCTGCTGACGCTGGCGGCGGCCCGGGCCAACCGGGACCGGGTCCCGTTCGGCGACCTGCCCGGGCCGGCATTTACCGGGCTGCGCACCGTGCGGCCGGAGCTGAAGGCACTGCGCGAGATGATCGACTGGCAGTTCTTCTTCCTGGCCTGGGAGCTGAAGGGCAAATACCCGGCGATACTCGGCCAGCCGGCCGCGCGCGAGCTCTTCGACGACGCCAACACCCTGCTCGACCAGATCATCGATGACCGCCACCTCCAGGCCCGGGGTGCCTACGGTTTCTGGCCCGCGCGTTCCGAGGAAGACGACATCTTCGTCAACCCCGGTGGGGGCGACATCCGGTTGCCGATGCTGCGCCAGCAGACCGCCAAGCCGCCGGGCCGGCCCAACCGGTGCCTCGCTGATTTCGTCGCTCCGGCCGGGGACCACCTCGGCGGATTCGCCGTGGCCATCCACGGTGCGGAGGAGCTTTCCGGACGGTACGCCGACCGTGGCGACGACTACCAATCGATCATGGTCAAGGCTCTGGCCGACCGGCTCGCCGAGGCCTTCGCCGAGCACATCCACCTCCAGGCCCGCCGCGACTGGTACGAACCAGACGCCGACCAGCCGATCGAGGAGCTGCACGCCGAGCGGTTCCGCGGCATCCGGCCCGCGTTCGGCTATCCCGCGAGCCCGGACCACAGCCTGAAACGAGCGCTGTTCGACCTGCTCGATGCCGGGCAGCTCGGCATGACCCTGACCGAATCCTGGGCGATGACCCCGGCGTCCAGCGTGAGCGGACTATTGTTCGCCCATCCCGCTTCGCGGTATTTCACCGTTGGGCGCATCGGCCAGGACCAAGCCGCGGACTACGCCCGCAGGCGAGGTATCCCGCTCACCGAAGCTGAACGCTGGCTGCGGCCTAACCTCGCCTACGAGCCTGTTTAAAGGCGGGACGCGCGGAGAACGGGCCCCGCGCGAGGCGTCAGACGTCGGCGTAGACGCGCCGGCTCAGGCGGGCGTCGGCGCGGATCTCTTCCTCGTTGGGCGACAAGGCGATGATCAGCGCCAGCATGAAGGTGAGGACGCTCGCGCCGAGTAGCAGCGGGAACAGGAAGCTGTCCGGGGAGGCCCCGGTCGTGGCCATCCCAACTCCTCCCGGATAGACGCGCATCGCGGCCATCCCGGTGTAGTGCATGCCGCTGACCGCGACACCCATGACCAGCGATACCGCGGCACTGGACCAGACCCCGCCGACGTGCAGCCCGGCCAGCAGCGCCGCCGTTCCCGCCACGATCGCGATAAGCACCGATACCGCGACCAGGCCCACGTTGTACCGGACGGTGTCGGGCATGCTCATCGCGGACATCCCGACGTAGTGCATGGCCGCGACGCCGACGCCGATGATCATGCCACCGGCCAGCACCGGCACCAGTCCGGCACCGCCGTAGCCGACGATGAACAGGCCGACCGCGACCACGATGACCGCGACCAGCAGGCTGAACAGGGTGATCGGCACGTTGTACAGGATCTGCTGCCCGGGGATGGAGAAACCGAGCATGGCGACGAAGTGCATGACCCAGATGCCAGTGGCCCCGACGGCCACGGACGCGAGCAGCAGCCAGCTGGCACGCGACCAGCCAGTGTAGGCGCGGGCCCGGGTGAGGCACCGGAGGCCGAGGAAGGAGCCCAGACAGGACATGAAGTAGCCGAGGCCCGGATTCAGTAAGCCGTGCGAGAAGTTATATACCTGGACTTGCGCCATTTTGTCCCCTGCGGATGCATTCATGCGGTGTGTGAACTGGCGTCTTCCACGTGACAGAAACTGAGCGTATCAGGCCGGTTACGCAAACGTCCTGAGATGACGGGAATAAGGCGCGCTCAGCGGCCGCCCTTGCTCCAGGCATCCGTCTCCTTGCTGCAGGCGGCGTAGCGCACCGTCGCGGTAGCCACGACCTGATCCGACGGGAGGCCCTGGCAGGCCCGGCTGGTGGCGACGACGAAGACCGTGACCATGCTCAGCAGGCTGATCACCATGACGCAGATCAGCAAGGTCCACCGCCGCGGCGACCGTTCGGAGATCGCCTCGGTAGCCGGCATGTCCTCTCGAGACGCCACCCGGGCGAAGGCCGCGAACATCGATTTCAGCTGAGGATCCGCCGCCGCCAGAATCCGCTCGATCTGGTCAAGGACCGCTTGCTGGCGGGCGGGCAGGCTCATCTGTTTTCTCCGTGCGTCCATCAGTGGCGCTGCCGCGCCCGTCCGCGCACGCGTGCCTGATAAGGCCGACTTGGAGGAGACCCGGGCAGCTGTCGATCAACTATTACCCGCGCGTCAGCGTAATAAAATAACCCCTGGGCTAGGGGGCGCGCGTCACTGTTTCACTGGGCTGGCTTGGCTGGTGGGAGGGGGCTTGGCGATGTGCGCCGTGCGCCCTGCGCTCGGCCGCGGCCTTTGCCGCCGCAGCCGCTCTGGCCGCGGCGAGATCGGCCTTCTCGGCGTTCTCGGCCAGTTGCGGTGTCATCCAGGCCAGCATCGGTCCAAGCGCCGCGCGCCAGACACTGCCCTGGTGGCCGCCCCCCGGGATGATCACGAACGGCACGTCCGCCACCCGGGTCTCCAGGAGTTGCTGGAAGTCCTCCGCGGCGCGGACATCGGACTTGTCCTTCGCTCCGGCCGCGAGCCAGAACGCCGGAAGCACGTCGTTGATCGGCACGCTGGTGATGTAATCCTGCGGCGAATTAAGCAGCCGCAGCGCGGGGTGCCCGCGGAACACGTCGACCTGCTCCGGCTTCGCCCCGGGCTTGTTGCCCTCGGGTACCTGGCTATCGATGGGGCTGAAGTACCCCGACATGACGCCCGCGGCTCCCCAGCGCGAGGGGTACTGCAGGGCGATGTTGGCGGTGCAGTAGCCGCCTTCCGAGTAACCGGCCAGGCCCCAGGCCGGGCCCGGTGGCTGCACGCGAGCGATTCGCGCGATGGCACCGGGCACGTCGAGCGCGACAAAGGTCATGTCCTGGATGCCGCCCGGATTGTTGAGGCATTGCAACCCGTACTGCATGCCGCCATCGGTGTCGGGCATCACCAGCACGGCGGCGTCGCTGGGGTGGACCTCCAGCAAGCTGAGGAAAGTGGGGATCACACCCATGACGTCGACCCAGGCCGCGGGGTTGCCGGGCGAGCCGTGCAGCAGCTCGATGACCGGGAACTTGGTGCGCTGGTAGGGCTTCTGGAAGTACTGCGGCGGGAGATAGACGTACACATCACGAGTAATGTGGCTGCGCGCGCCGGTAACCGAGGTCTGGAAGAGATATCCGACTTGGGCATCTTCGGCCTGGCTGGTGACCCTGCCGATATTCTTGTCGAAATTCTTGTTCGATCCCAGGCCGGCGGCGGCGTACTTGGGAATGCTGCTCGCGCCCTGGCCGGTGAGATCGTTGATCATCCCGCCCCAGGTCTGGTAATAGTCGTAGAACTTATTGACGGCAGCGATCCCGAAGGCCATGGCGGGCAGGAACGCCAGACACGCGGCCAGCACGCGGAAAACGACATACTTAGTCAGGGCCACCCAGACGAGCAATGCCGCGAATAGCGCGATAAGGAGCAGGAAGAACCCGGTTCCCTGGGGTCCAAACAAACTCGTTCTCCTTGCCCAAACTCGTTCTCCTTGCCGGAGCCCGGTCGCAGGCGGCTGGCCTGGCCGGCGGCAGGCCGGGTCCCCGCTTTACCACCTGATCACATGTGCGAAACGTCCGGGACGTCAGCTTCAGTTCCCCCGCTGGCCAGAGCCAGCGTGTACGCGGCCCCGCTCTCAGCGGTGGAGGTGGGATTTGAACCCACGGAGGGGTTGCCCCCTCACACGCTTTCGAGGCGTGCGCCCTCGGCCACTAGGCGACTCCACCGCTGGCGAGCTTACCCGAATCGGCGCCTAGCCTGCGGCACGAATTACCCGCTATGCCGTCTGCGGCCGGCGAAGAAGTCACGCAGCAGGGCACCGCACTCCTCGGCGAGGACCCCGCCGATGACTTCCGGGCGATGGTTCAGCCGAGTGTCCCTGAGTACGTCCCAGAGCGATCCCACCGCACCCGCCCGGGGGTCCGCCGCCCCGTAGACGCACCTGCTGAGGCGGGCCGCCGTGATCGCTCCCGCGCACATCGTGCACGGCTCCAACGTCACGACCAGCGTCAGGCCGGTCAGCCGCCAGCTGCCGAGGGATCGTGCCGCCTGCCTGATCGCGACGATTTCCGCGTGGGCGGTGGGATCGTGGTCCCGTTCCCTGCGGTTGCGGCCTGGCGCGATCACCGTGCCCGCCTCGTCGAGGATGACCGCGCCCACCGGAACCTCATCCGGGTCGGCTGGCCCGACCGCCTGCGCCACGGCGAGCCGCATCGCGGGCTCGAAGCGTGCAGAATATCCGGTCACGGGCCGAGCGCGATATCGAGTGCCCGCTCCACGGCGTCTCCGAAACGCAGCCGTTCGGCGATGCCGATCACGGCGTCTTCCGGGTAGAGGTCAAGGTCGGCTGAGATGGCACCGAGTTCCATCTCGTCCAGGCCGAGGTCCGCGAAGATGGAAAGGTCACCGGCAGGGAGCACCTGATCGAGCTCGTCATCTGACGGCACCGGGATGTCCAGGGCGTCGAGCACCTGGCGGGCCAGCGGGTAATCCACGGCCGCGGTGAGGTCGGAGAGGAACAGGGACACGTCTTCGCCGAGGATCCGGACCGCCACGAAGAAATCGTCGCCTACGCCCGCGAAGCCGATGGTCCCGCCGCTGCTCGGCTGCCGCCGCAGGGCCCGCAAGAGGCCCTGCATATCGGCCGTAACCGCGGTGGGCAGCACGTCGGCCTCCCACTGCTCTTCTTCCCGGTAGACGATGATCGCGAAATCAGTCTCACCCACGTCTGGCACCGTCATTTCCCCAGCATGCTCTGCACGGTGGAATGCTGTCAGATGGGCACCGGCCGCGGCGGCTAAATCGGCGATCAGGGCCGCCAGCCAAGGATTCTGCGACCGGTGCCGGCGGATGCGACACGTCCGGTTACGCATTGCTGCCGCTGATGGGGCATACTGGAGGAGACACCGGGGCATACTTCTGCCGACACGGTAGCTTCACCCCGTTAGCCTTGGCGACCAAATCGCTAAGGGCTAACATAGGTTCTCTGGCAAGCAGAGCAAGTCTGTGCGCCCTTGGGAGGCGACGTGAGTCTAAAAACCATCCTTGGGTGGCTGGCTGTTGCCTTCGTCGTCTGGTTCGTGATTGAGCAGCCCGACGCAGCAGCCCACATCGTGCACAACATCGGCACCTTCCTGACCAACGTGGCAAGCGGGCTGTCCCACTTCTTCTCGTCCATTTAAGGCTGAGTTGCCTGGGATGAGGCTGGTTCCGAACACCGAGGATACGGTGCCTGCCTCGCTCGCTAGGTACCTCCTGCCCAACGAGCGCCATGTCATATCGGTTCGCGAGCACCCCGCGGTGCTGATTCTGCCCATCTTCTATGTTCTTCTCGGGCTGGCCATCGCGGGCTGGCTGAGCAACTGGGCCGCGCATGGCAATAGCGACGTGATCCTGGCCATCTGGATCGCGTGGGGGGTGCTCTTGCTGTGGCTGGTGGGCAAGCTGGCCGAGTGGTCGGTCCACTACTTCGCCGTCACGTCGCAGCGGCTGATGCTTTCGACCGGCCTGGTCAACAAACGGGTGAACATGATTCCGCTCCCCAAGGTGACGGACATAGAGTTCCGGCGGTCCACGACAGGCCGGTTCCTCGGCTTCGGCGAGTTCGAAATCCTCGCGCCCGGGATGGACGGCAGGATGGCCCACATCAAGTTCATCCCCTACCCAGAGCAGCTCTATCTCGAGGTGTGCGGACTGATATTCATGGGCGGCAAACCGCCGGAAGGCGGCGGATAGGCGATCAGCTGGGAGATAACAAGCCGCTGGGCAGGACCCGTTGCCCCTCGCTGATGTACCAGTCGCGCGCGGCCACGGCCGAGCCGCGGGCGCCTGCCATGTCCAGGTCGGGCACCAGACTGATCTCGGCCGCGCTGGCCTGTTCCGCACGCAGCAATGTGCTGGCGCGCACCTCGGCGAAGAACCAGTCGCGGAAGTGCGGCGCGGCCTCGACCACGCCGCCGCCGAGAAAGTAAGCGTCGGGATCGAGGAAGTTCGCGGCGATGTGGAACAGTCGCCCGATCGCGATCGCCTGCTGCCGGAAGATCGCCAGCGCCATCTCGTCGCCGTCTTCGGCGTACCTGCGGACCAGCTTGGCCGCCTTGCCGATCGGCAGGCCGCCGAGATCGTGCCCTTCGTACCTGGTAAGCCAGTAGGGCAGCAGGTTGTTCTGGATGCCGGTCAGTGAGGCCACGCTCTCCACGTCGCCCGACTGACCGCAGTTACAGGCCGGCATCGGCTGGCCCTCCTCGAGCAGGCCGTCCAGCGGGATCGGGACATGGCCCAGTTCCCCGGCCATGCCGGCCGCGCCCTTGATCACCTGCCCGCCCTCGACGATCCCGCCCCCGAGCCCGGTCCCCACGATCGCGGCCACCGAACCGCGCTGGCCCGACTCCACGCCGAACCGTACATGGTGGGCGTACAGTGCCGCCGCGTTCCCGTCGTTGTTGTAGATCACCGGGAGCCCGAGGCGGTCGGCCAGCGCTCCCCGGATGTCGAAACCGCGCCAGCCTGCGTGGCCGAAGTTCGTCGCGCCCTTGGACGAGATGACCCCGGCCCCGCTGGCGGGGCCCGGCGAGTCCAGACCCACCGCCCGGACCGACGTGATGGGCACGCCGGTAAGTTCGAGCACCTGCTGCACCGAGTCGACCAGCGACTTGATGGCCTTGTCCGGACCCTCCCTGACGTGGCTCGGGGCCTCCACCATCTGGTCAAGAAGGAACCGGCCGCTGGAATCAAGGATCGTTCCGTTGTTCATGGTTCCGCCGTTGTCGAGGCCAACGACAATCCAGTCGACTGGCATGCGTCCTCCTCGTCCGGCCGCCAAGCCTGGCTCAGTCTATGGAAATGACCTAGCACGGAGCAATATCGCCGCCGGCGCGGCCGTCACGACCTGTGCGTGCCGGCCGGCTTGGTCGCGGCGGCATCCCGCCACGCTTGCACGTCATCAGGGCTGTCTCCGCTGAGCGCGGTGGCCGCGGCGAGCGCGAGCGTGGCGTGGACCTGGGCGGCGGCGATGGTCTCACCGCGGCCAATTCCCTTCGGCTCGCCGTAGTTGGGATCGGCTAGAAGCTGCTGCGCCTCGTGGTAGTGCTCGGGCCCTGTCATGGTCGGGCCTCCCTCTCCGTCGCTGCTTTGATTACCAGGGCCGATGCCGCCGCCGCACTGGTAGACAAAGCAGCAGTCTGGCCCGGGTACTGCAATCCGGGCAGGACTGCTGCTGCCGATGCGGAGGATCGGGGATTTGAACCCCGGAAGGGCGCTAACCCTAACCGCATTAGCAGTGCGGCGCCATAGACCGGACTAGGCGAATCCTCCATCCGCACGAGCGGTGCGGTGGGCCATAGCGTACCGGCCCGGACCGGCCCCGGCAAAGCGTCCCGCCGCCCCGGTCAGTACACCTCGATGATCTCGTAGTCGCCGCGCTGGTATGCCTCGCGCATCTGCCGCTTGGAGAACTTGCCCACGCTGGTCTTGGGCACCTCGGCGACGAAGCACCAGCGCTCCGGCAGCTGCCAGCGCGGGATCTGCTCGGCCATGAAGGCCCGCAGCTTCTCCGCGGACACGTCGGCGCCGGATCGCAGCACCACCGCGGCGAGCGGCCGTTCGCCCCACTTCTCGTCGGCGATCCCGATGACCGCGGCCTCGGCCACGTCAGGGTGAGCCATCAGGGTGTTCTCGAGTTCCATCGAGGAGATCCACTCGCCGCCGGACTTGATGACGTCCTTGGCCCGGTCGGTCAGCCGGATGAAGCCACGCTCGTCCAGCGTCCCGACATCCCCGGTCCTCAGCCAGCCGTCATGGAACTTGGCCGCGTCGTCGTCCTTGTAGTACGAGCCTGTCACCCAGGGCCCGCGGACCTCGACTTCCCCGACCGCCTCGCCGTCGTCCGGCAGTATGTCCCCGCCATCCGCGGCCAGCCGGGCCTCCACCGTACAGAACAGCCGGCCCGCGCTGTCCCGGTACGACCACGCCTCCTCCTCGCTGACGCCGGGCGGCGGGTTCGCCACGGTGGCCAGCGGTGAGGTCTCCGTCATGCCCCAGGCCTGCAGGATGCGCACGTCGAGCTCCGATTCGTAGCTGGCCTGCAGGGCATGCGGCACCGCGGAGCCGCCGCAGGCCACCAGGCGGAGCGAGGACAGGTCACCGCCCTCGGCCCGCATATGCGCGAGCACGCCCGCCCAGATCGTCGGCACTCCCCCCGCCACGGTGACCCGCTCTGCACCGATCAGCCGCACGAGCGTGGCCGGCTGCAGGTACTGGTCCGGCAGGATCAGGTCCGCGCCGGACAGCAGGCTCGCGTAGGCCAGGCCCCACGCGTTGGCGTGGAACATGGGCACGACCGGCAGCACCCGGTCCCGTTCCGAAATGGCGAAGGCGTTCGGCAGGCAGGCACCCATCGAATGCAGGTAGCTGGACCGGTGGCTGTACACGATACCCTTGGGGTGTCCGGTGGTCCCGCTGGTGTAGCACATCGCAGCGGCCGAGCGCTCATCGAGCGCGGGCCACGGATGTGAGTCAGCCTCGGCGGCGATCAGTTCCTCGTAGTCGTACACGCTCGCGCCGGTGAGTTCGCCCGCCCCTGGCGTCTCGGTGAGCGGCGCGCCGCTCACGATGACGTTCCGGATGGCCGGCGCCTGCGGCAAGATCTCGGCGAACCTGGGCAGCAGCGATGCGTCCACGATGACGGTGTGGTCTTCGGCATGGGTGGCGATGTACGCGACCTCGGCCGTCGCGAGCCGGATGTTCAGCGTGTGCAGCACCGCGCCCATGGACGGCACCGCCAGGTAGGCCTCGAGGTGCTCGGCGTTGTTCCACATGAACGTGCCGACGCGCTGGTCGGCGTCCACGCCCAGGCGGCGCAGCGCGTTCGCGAGCCGCGCGGCGCGGCGGCCCGCTTCGGCGTAGGTACGTCGTCTGGTTCCGTCACCGGTCCAGGTCACAACCTCGCGGTCACCAAATGCTGACGTCCCGTAGCGCATGATTGACGCGATCGTCAGCGGGACGTCCATCATCGTGCTGCGCACAGAACCACCTCCTCACCAATGCCTGACCTGCCAAACTGATGGTGCCACGAGTCAGGCGGCCGGCAGAAGCCCGGGGCCGCGCCAACAATCGGACGTTATTACCATAAAGACCGACATGTCAGCTTCCGGCGGCATTTGGTATCAGGGGTCCGAATTCGCGCCGAGTTCCGCGTCGATCCGCAGCCTGGCTACCGCTCGTGACACCGTGCTCTTCACTGTCCCGAGGCTGATGCCGAGGGTCGCGGCAATTTCCGGCTCGGTCATGTCCTCGAAATACCTGAGCATGACGGCGGCGCGCATGCGCTGCGGGAGTCGGTCGAGAGCCCGCCGCACCACCTCGGCCATGTCGCTCTCCCGGGCATGGTCCGCCACCACCTGCTCAGGCAGTTCATCGGTCGGGAATTCCTCGACCCGGCGGCGCCGCCACCACGATATGTGCGTGTTGACCATCGCGCGCCGCACGTAAGCGTCAAGAGCCGCGCGCTCGTTGATTTTTTCCCAGGCTAGATAGGTCTTGGCTAGCGCGGCTTGGACCAGGTCTTCAGCGTCAGCCCGGTTGCCGGTGAGCACGATCGCCATTCTCAGCAGCGCCGCCCCGCGGGTCTGGACGTATTCACGGAAAGCTGCGTCGCGGTCGCTAGCTCGCGAATCCCCGTGGTTGCCGACGCAGCTCATGCCGACTACTTTACTTAAAGTAGTTCGCCAATTACGTTGTGTGTTAACACGGCGTGGTCGGCAGCCCGTCGTAGCTATCCGCCAGGGATGTATCTCTGTGTCCTCGCGGCCAAAGGTGTCCGAATGACTTGACGTAACTGTCCGCGCCAAAGCATGGTCGGTCTTGTGGTCCATGCAATCCCACGGAGGGCAAGTGCAGTATTTGGCGGACATTCCCCGTTGGTGCGAAGATGTCATGGATTCCGCCCGTCCGGCACGATTCGCGCGACGATCACTGCTGCGCGCAGCGGTTCTCGGACGCACGGACGCAACGCGTTTTCCGGCCATAGCGACGGCGGATGACGACATCGGGGCCGCGGAAAGATCGTTGCTGTACACGGTGACCGGGCGGGTCCTGGACGTCAGCCCGCATATCCTCGTGCTGCTCACCGACCGGGGCGAGCAGCGTTTTGCGTTGGCGGCCTCCGCGACGGCCTGGCGAGGCGGGCTGGTTTCCCCGGCGGCGCTCCGGCCAGGCGACCACGCAATTCTGCGGCGCAGCCGCCCCGGCGGACCTGTGGTGGATTGCATCTGGGCCGAAGTCGGCCGGGTGACCGGAACGATCATCGAACGGGAAGGTCCGGCCAGCCTGTTCGTCGACGAAGGCCCGGCCAAAGGACGCCGGATCGTGATGATTCCCCCGACGGCCAGCGGGCGGATTCAGGTCCGCTTCCCCCGGCTCGAGCCGGGCTACCTGATCGACGTGATCGGCCTGAAGCGTGACGG
Source organism: uncultured Actinomycetes bacterium (assembly GCA_963758795.1). GTDB lineage: Bacteria > Actinomycetota > Actinomycetes > Streptosporangiales > Streptosporangiaceae > Palsa-504. The sequence continues at coordinate 616,925 of CAVWXG010000006.1, read as the reverse complement.
CTTCCTGCAGGCCCTGATACCCGCCACCGCCCAGCCCCCCTACCGGGCCGACCACCAACCCGCCGCGCCGATGGTCAGCGGCCACATACCCGATCCGGTCAGCGGGACCGCGGTCTGGCATGAGCCGGGTGAAGAGCCGGACAACCTGCTCGGGCTCGCCTACCCTGCGCTGGATCCCGAGACGAGCTGCGAGCATGGCACGTTCGGCCCGCCTTTGTTTTCCGGTGACGTGTACGCCGTGGACCCGCACACTACGGGGCCCGGCTGCATACGCCTCCCCTACCTGTCGGTGGGAAGCCTGCTCCGGCTGCACAACGACTGTACCGAACGCACCAGGCTCCTCCCGGTTACCAGCTGCGGAGCGACGGCCAGGTTGTTCTGCGATCGCTGTGTCACCTGCGGGACCTCGCCCCGGGGCCGGCTCGCTGACCTCACCATGGCCGCCTTCGTGGAACTCGGCGGCGCTCTAGAGGTGGGCTGCTTCAACGCGACGATGACGATCGGCGGATAGGTAATGTTTACCGCCCTGCGAGAGGTCCAGATCCCGCTGCTCGCCGTCATGCTGCTCGGCGGTTGCGCGGTCAAGGCGTGGCTGGCGGTGCGGTCGCGTTCCGTCGCAGCGGGAATGGAGGCCACCTGGCTGGTCCCGCTCCATTTTCGGCGTCCCGTGGTGGTCATGCTGTGCATGGCCGAGGCGCTCTTGGGCCTCGGGCTGATCGGCACGGCCGGCCTGCTTGGCGATGCCGCTCCGCACCTGCCTGCCACCATCGTGCGGACGGCGACCGCGCTGTTCTTTCTCATCGCCGTGGCTGCGCTGAACGAACTGAGGCAGCGGCGCCCGGATGCGGGCTGCGGCTGCTTTGGCGAACTCAGCGAGACCCCGATCGGCCTGCGCACCATCGCGCGTTCCGGTGTGCTGTGCGCCTCAGCCGTCGCCACCATCGGCCTGCCCCCGCTCCGGATGCCGTCCTCGTCGACCGAGGCCCAGATGTCGCTCGCGGTCCTGGCTTTCGAACTGGCCCTGATCGCCTTTTTGTCGCCGGAAGTCGGCGATGTCCTGGTCCGGCTCGGGTATTCCGAGCCGTGTGAGCTGCGCAGGCTTCCCGTCGGGCGGACCATGTCGGCCCTGCGCGCTAGTTCCCCGTGGCGGCGGTACGCGAGCCAGGTCTGCACCGCAACCCCGGCCGATGTCTGGCGGGAAGGGTGCTGGCGATTCGTGGTGTACCCGGGAGTGGTGAGCGGCCGGCCGGTGGACATCGTTTTCGCGGTCTACCTGCAGGCCCGCAGGCCTGCTATCCGCGTGGCGGTTCTCGACGCCGCCACCGACGAGATCCTGGGTCTCACCGGGGTACGCGAGTCTGCCGTTCTCTAGGTGACTCTAGGGAATTTGCTAGAGGATCCGATAGTCGTCTAGGCAAGGCCTGCCCGGGCGCCCTCGGCTAGATCGGCGCCCTCGGCTAGATCGGCTGAGACCGGAGGAACTTGCCGAAGTGCGGGACCGTGAACGCGATCAGACCGCGCTCCGAGCTGTAGATCAGCCCCTTCTTGATCAGGCCGTCACGCGCGGGCGACAAGCTCGACGGCTTGCGGCCGAGTTCGTCGGCCACGATCGAGGTGGGCACCGGATCATCCCCGGTCGCGGCCATCGCGCGCATGTACTCGCGTTCGGCGGGGGTAGCCCGCTCGTACCTGCTGCCGAAGAAACCCACGGCCAGCTCGCTCTCGGCCTCGGGCGCGGCCACGTTCACGTCCGCCGCCGTCACCGGGCTTGACGCGGCCACGTCCCAGGTGACCTTGCCGTAGGCCTGGACGAAGTACGGGTAACCATCGGCGGCGGCATAAAGCGCGTCGAGCGCGCCGGCCGTGAAGGTCACGTCCTCGCGCTCCGCCGGGGCGAGCAGCGCCAGGTCCGCGGCCTCCCGTTCGAGGCGATCGATGCGGGTGTACCTGAACAGCCGTTCCGAGTAGCTTTTGCTCGCCGATAGGACCGACGGCAGGTGCGGCAGGCCTGCGCCGACGACGATGAGCGGACCGCCCGTCTGGGAAAGCTCGTGGCAGGCGGCGCACAGCGCGGACACGTCGGCCGAGGGCACGTCCTGCATCTCGTCGACGAACAGGGCGATTCCGACGCCGAGGTCGGCCGCGACCGACGCGGCCTCGGCGAACAGTTCGGTGAGATCGACTTCGAGGTCACCTGAGTCGGCCCGGCCACGCTGAGCCGGCACGTCGATGCCGAGCGCGAGAGTGACGGAGGATCCCTTCGGCGCCTTAGGATCGCGCAGGGCGAACGCCTTGAGGACACCGAGGAAGTACTCGACCCGGTCCGGGGCGCGATGCCGGGGCGCGAGTTCGCGCACCGCCATGTGCAGTGCGGCCGCGACCGGCCGCCTGATCGACTGGTCCGGCCGGGCCTCGATCTTTCCGGTACCCCATAGCCGCTGCAGGGCCATCGACCTGAAGGTGTTCAGCAGCACCGTCTTGCCGACACCCCGGAGTCCGGTGAGCACCATGCTCCGCTCCGGGCGCCCCCGGGCTATCCGCTCGAGCACCACTTCGAACTGCCTGATCTCCCGGTCGCGCCCGGTGAGTTCTGGCGGTCGCTGCCCCGCGCCGGGGGCGTACGGATTGCGCACCGGATCCATGGCATCGGACTCTATGGCCTGATCTAGCCTCAACCCTAGATTTGCTTAGAAAGGCCTATCGGCGTGTCGCGGGCCGGAACGTCTCAGGGTTGCCGGGGTTTGTTGATGCGGGCCAGAAAGTCGTTGTAGGCGGCCAGCTGCTCGTCATCGTCGTCGACGCTTTCCGGTCTGCTGGCCGAGACGCGCCGCTGTGGCGGCCCACTGGCTGCACTGCCGGCTGCACTGCCGGTTGTGCTGCCGGTTGTGCTGGCATCCCGGTGCGAGCTGACCAGTGTGGCGAAGTTCGCCCGGCGCGCAACCTCCAGCCAGCCGAGGCCCCCGTCACTGCGCGTTTCCCGGCTCCAGGCGAAGAATACCGCCAGCACCAGCACGAACATGATTCCCGCTCCGCCCACCCACATCACCGCACCGCCGGTGTGCACGTCGTTGATCGGGCTGGGCGCCCAGCCCGGTCGCAGCCGCGCCAGAGCGGGGAACGGGTTGCTGCTCTCGGAGCCCAGGATGAGACCGGTGAACGCGTCGACCGGCATGGCGATGAAGAGCAGGAAGATCCGGGACGGGTAGGAAACCCGCCACCTGATCGGCTCCCGCCCGATCAGCGGCAGGAAGTACAGGTAACCGGCCACCAGGTAGAGGGCATGCTCGCCGTCGTGGACCGCCCCGTTGGTCAGGACCAGGTTCATGAAACCGGTGAGGTGCGTACCGACAATAACGGAGAGGTAGAGCACGGCGCCGAACGGAGGCCAGGTTACAGCCGTCATCACCCGCGAGCGCAGCGCCTTCTTGGCCCAGGTGTGCAGGGGATTGCGGCTCGCGTGCAACAGCAGCGTGGCCGGCTGGCCGACGACGAGCAGCGGCGGCGCGACCATGATCAGCAGCAGGTGCTGGATCATGTGATCGGTGAAGAGCACGTCGTCGTAGCTGCCGATGCCGCTCTGCGTCGCGATCACGACCATGGCCAGGCCGCCGAGGAACAACCCGGTCCGCCACAGCGGCCACGGCCGCGCCGGATGACGCCGCCGTACCCGCAGCACGCCCCACAGGTACAAGCCCGCCGCCACCACCACGAAGCCCGTGACCACCGGCGCGAACTGCCATCGGGTGACGACCTGAACCAGGCCGAAGGGTGGCAGTTGCTGGCTTCCCATGCCGCCGAGACTACTAGCCCGCCGTCAGCCCCAGCGAACCTCGGCCGCTGTTACCGGCGGCCCGCGACCTGCCTGGCGAGGATGTCGCGTAGCTCGTACGTGGCGCGGTCTGGGTACAGGTCAAGAATTGCTTCAAGATCGCGCCGCTCGGCCGGGGTTGAGTATGCGCCCAGCTCGCGCTCTAGCTCGGCGCGGCGAGCGCGGGCCGGCTTAGGACTGGCCGGGACGAGTAGGGCGACCACGAGCAACAGGAGTCCCGGGATCATCACCACCCCGGCCGTACCGCTACGCAGCATGACGCCAACCACCGTAAGCACGCCCCCGGCCATGAGCCGCCAGTCGGCCAGCACGGCGCGGGCCAACCGCATCAGGCCGATGACCGTGAGCAGGGCGCCAGTCCGGATGCACCTGCGGATCCTTCTCGTGCGCGGGACCTGCGTGAACCACGGGAGACCGTGCCTGCCTGGGCCGCCGTAGGTGCTCCAAACCACCAGGGTCCGCCGATGTGGTCGCAGCCTCATCGCAGCCTCCTGCACCCTGAACTCACTCCGCGTGTCCTCCATCGTACGCTTCTGCGCTCTTTACGGAACGTGCCGCGGGCCAGCCGATGAGTTCAGTGATGGCTTCACGAGGTTGAGCGGAGGGCGTGGGATTCGAACCCACGGTGACGTTGCCGCGAAACGGGAGCGCCGACGTCCTACCGTCCCAGGCACTCGGAGTTCTATGCTCGTAGAGGTCGCCTCCATGATGAGGAGGTTGCCGGGGGCACCTGCACAAAAGCAACCTAGGAGAACGTTCCTACTCGGGAATCGGGGGATCACATGGATGTCAATGCACTGGTGAAGAAGGTAACCGGCGGGGCGCAAGGCGCCCACGGCACACTGTCAACGGTCATGGGCATGGTGGGCGGTCAAGACCACGCAGGCTTCAACAACTTGCTCTCGTCCCTTACCAGCGACGGACTGGGCGATCAGGTGAAGTCGTGGGTCAGCACCGGCGCCAATCAGGTGATCAGCAGCCAGCAGGTGGCCAGCTGGCTTGGCAACGACAAGCTGAACCAGGTGGCCCACTCGGTGGGACTGAGCCCGAACGAGGTTGCTGATCATCTGGCCAAAGAACTTCCCGCCTTCGTCGATAAGCTCACCCCGCACGGATCGGTACCCGACCAGTCGGGTCTCGAGAGTGTCGCCGGGCAGATTGTCGGCCAGTAGGCCCGGGTCGTCCTACCTGACCGTTCCCGGCATGTGCAGCGGGCGCGGCCGGACACGTTCTTGCTGTTCAGAGCGGAGGGCGTGGGATTCGAACCCACGGTGACGTTGCCGCCACAATGGTTTTCAAGACCATCGCCATCGGCCACTAGGCGAGCCCTCCTATGGGTAACAGCCTACGGTAACGCCGAGCGGGAAATCAGCCGGCGCGGCCGGGCCAGCCCGTCACCCACGATCGCGGCCAGAGACAGGAACGCATCGGCCGTGTCGCTGCCGAGGAACTCGAGTTCGACCTCCGCGCCCTCCTCCAGGTGCGGATCGTAGGGAATCCGCGCCACCGCACGGCACCGGGCGGCGAAGTGATGCTCGAGCCGGTCAAGGTCAACGGTGCTCTTGCTCTTCGGCCGGATCGCCGAAAGTACGACGACGCCGTTCTGGACCAGGTCGCCGCAATGGTGGGCTTCCAGCCAGTCCAGGGTCGCGCTCGCGCTGCGCGCGCCGTCCACCGACGGCGAGCTGACCAGGACGATCTGATCGGCCAGCCGGAGCACTCCGGACATGGCCGAATGCAACAGGCCGGTCCCGCAGTCGGTGATGCAGATCGAGTAGAAGTGCTCGAGCATCCGGGCCGCGTCACAGTAGTCATCGGCGCTGAAGGCGACGGAGACCCCGGGATCACGATCGGAGGCGAGCACCTCGAGCCTGCTCGGCGCCTGGGAGGTGAAAGCCCGTATGTCGGCGTAGCGGCGGACCTGGTCCCGTTCGTTCAGCAGGTCTCTGATCGTGGCGGCCGTCTCCAGCCGGACCTTGTCCGAGAGCGTGCCGCGGTCGGGGTTGGCGTCGACCGCTATCACCCGGTCGCCGCGGAGCGTGGCGAGCGTCGCGCCGAGCCCCACCGCCGTGGTCGTCTTGCCGACGCCGCCCTTAAGGCTCAGCACCGCGACCCGGTGGTGGCCGCCCGCGACCGGAGTTCGTACCCGGCTGATGAGATCGCGACGGCGCATCTCGGCCGGCGATTCGCCGAACCTGATCAGCCCGCCGGTGGCCCGGTAGACGCTACGACGCCAGCCCGGTCCGGGCGCCGTCCGCTTGCCGTGCAGCAGCGACTCGGTGGTCAGGGCAGCTGAGGTCTCGCGCACGCCGGCTGGCCCCGAAGCCGGCGGCGGCACCGGAGCCGGCGGGGCGGGCATGTCCTCCCAGAGTCCGGCGCGGGCGCCGGCCTGCCCCGGACTGAGATCCCACCGCGGGGTCGTATCCTGCGGTACGGCGGGTCCGGGTGGCTCCGGGGCCTCGAGGTCGGGGAGTGGCTCCATCTGCGGCCCGGCAGCCACGTCATCGGTGAAGCCGTGGCCCGGCAGGTAACCGAGGTCCTCGGCCTGGCCGTCCTGCCGCCTGTAGCCGGAGTCTGGCCCGTACCCGGGGTCCTGCGGGTACCCCAGTTGCCGCGTGTACCCGGCATCGAGCTCGTAGCCAGGGTCCGGCGCGTACCCGGGCCCGGGCGGATAGCCCGGCTGCCCCGGCGCGGGCTGCCCCGGGGCCGGCTGCCCGGGGCCGGCTGACCGTTCCTCGGGCCAGCCTGGTCGGTGGAGGCAGGCAGGTAGCTAAGTCCCTGCGAATACTCCAGGTCATGCGGATAGAACGCAAGCTGCGGATAGGCCGGGGAGATCCGGGCTGGGCCGGGCGGCGGATGGGAGCCGGCGTCACGGCCGACCCGGCCGGCGGCGGAGGTGCCCTCCTCGGGTAGCTGCGCACCGGACCGGCCGACGGCACCGTCGGGCCGGTCCCCGGGGACGTCGTCATCGGAGAAGGCGTCGGCACCCTGGGTCGCCGGGCCGGAGATCTTCGGCGTAGGTTGGTTAGTGGTCACGGGTCCCCCTTGGTCCTCATGGGTGGGGCGCATGCGGGCGGGATTCGTGCATCTATCAGAGCGTAAGCCAAAGCACTCGCGATTTCGACACCGAGTGCGCCGGTTCGGTGGCACTGAGTGGCGAACCGGGACAGCCAGTGATCAAATCGGCGAGATCCTGCTGGTGCCCGAATGGCCCCCTGGGCCTTGGCAGCAGGTGTGATCGGACAGACTAGGGGAATGAGCCACGGGATGAACCCTCAATCACCAGAGCACCCGCAGGTCCTCGTGGTGGGCCCCGAGGGCATAAGGACAGCGGGCAGCGAGCCGGATGAGAACGCCAGCCATGAGCGTCCGGTCACCGAGATGGTCGAGCAGCCGGCCAAGGTCATGCGGATCGGCAACATGATCAGGCAGCTGCTCGAGGAGGTTCGGGCGGCGCCGCTGGACGAGAAGAGCCGGGCCCGGCTGAAAGAGATCCACGAGAGCTCCATCAAGGAGCTCGAGGACGGCCTCGCGCCCGAGCTTGTCGAGGAGCTTGAGCGGCTGTCGCTGCCGTTCGAGCAGGGCGGGGTGCCCAGCGAGAGCGAGCTGCGGATCGCCCAGGCCCAGCTGGTGGGCTGGCTGGAGGGCCTGTTCCACGGCATCCAGACCACGCTGTTCGCCCAGCAGATGGCGGCTCGCTCCCAGCTCGAGCAGATGCGCCGCGCTCTGCCGCCCGGGATGGTACCCCCTGATCAGGAGTCACAGCAGCGTCCTACATCGGGTCCGTACCTTTAAGACCATTTTTTCCAAACGGTCGCGGGTGCGTCCCGCCGGGCACGCTCGACCGTCCCGGGGAGGCGCCACGCCCGGCGATCCCCGGGCCGGCTGATCCCCGGGCCGGCTGATCCTCAGGGCCGGCCGAAGCGCAGCCGTCCCAGCCAGGCGGCGGCCTCGGCGAACTCAGGGTCTGAGGTGCCCGGCCGGATCGCGGTCGCGGCTCCGTCGCACCGGGCGTAGCTGCCCAGGAAGCGGACGTCCTGGCAGACCCGGCGCAACCCCATCAGCGCCTCTCCGACCCGGGCGTCGTCTACGTGGCCTTCGCAGTCGATGAAGAAGTAGTACTGGCCGAGCCGGTCACCGGTGGGCCGGGACTGGATCGTGGTCAGGTTGATGCCGCGGACGGCGAACTCGGTGAGGATCTCGAGCAGGGCGCCCGGGTGATCCTCGGTGAGGAACGCGGCCAGCGACGTGCGGTCCGCCCCGGTGCGCGCGGGCAGCGGGCGAGGCGGTGAGACGACCACGAACCGCGTCACGGCGTTAGCCCGGTCGTGCACGTCCGGGACGATGACCGCCAGGCCGTACCGGTCTGCGGCGAAGGCGCCCGCCAGCGCGGCGTCCACCTGGCCGTCCGCGGCCTGGCGAGCCGCCTCGGCGTTGGATGCCAGCGGCACCCACTCGCAGTCAGGCAGGTGGGCGGCCAGCCAGCCCCGGCACTGCGGCATGGCCTGCGGGTGGCCGCCGACCCTCTTGATGTCGCCGAGCGCGGTACCCGGCCTGGCCAGCAGCGCGAACGCGATGGGAATCTGCAGCTCGGCCACGATCACCAGGTCGTTCCCGGTGGCCAGGTCATCCAGGGTGGCGGTGACTACTCCCTCGACCGAACTCTCGATCGGGACCACGGCCCGCTCCGCCGTGCCGTCGCGCACGCAGCCGAGGGCAGCCTGGATGGTCGGGCAGGACAGTGGTTCGGCCGCGGGGTCGGCGGCGCGCAGCGCCGCCTCAGAGAAGGTGCCCTCCGGGCCAAGGTAGGCGTAAGGCATAGCCCACATGATGCCAGCATCGCGGGAGTGGGCGGACCGCGCGGTCAGCACATCGAACCGTGTGCGATGTTGCGATTGCGGAGGGTTAATTGGATGGAGTGCGCGGGCGAGTGTCGCGAAGCCTGGCGAGGATGACGAGAAGCGCCAGCGCGGCGATCCCGAACGCGTCTTCGCCGATCCTCGCGACCAGTGCCGGCACGTCGCGGGCGCCCAGCAGGGACTGGCCCCACCAGGGGATGGTCAGGGCGAAGAAGACTGCGGTTCCCGCCGCGATGGCCACCCGGCGACCAGACCGCCCATCGGCCAGGATGGCACCGATGACCACCACGACGACCAGGAAGTGATGGATCCAGGAGACCGGCGAAAGCAGCACGCCGAGCAGCGCGGTGACCGCGATCCCCTCCATCTCCCTGGACTGGCGAGCCAGCCGTCTGGCCACGGCAAAGCCCGCCACCGCCACGGCCAGGGCCAGGGCGGCCCATACCGCGCCGGGCGCCTGGCCAGGCAGGAACTCCCGGAGCAGCATCCCGCGCAGCGACTGGTTGGAGGTGCCCGAGTTGGACCCGAGCCGGCCAGACTGGAAGATCACGCTGGTCCAGTAGGTCACGGAGTCGCGCGGCAGCACCAGCCAGGCTCCGGCGGTCCAGGCCAGCGCCGCGACCGCCGCGGTCACCGCCGCCCGGCGCCGCCCGGATAGCCACAGGTACACGATGAACACCCCGGGTACCAGCTTGATCGCAGTGGCCAGCCCGACCAGCGCACCACGCGGCCAGCGCGGCGCGATCGCCGCGCAATCCGCCACGGACATCGCCAGCAGCACCATGTCGACCTGGCCGAACCGCATTTCGTCCCGCAGCGGGAACAGGTAGGCGCAGGCCGCGAACACGGCCGCGAACACCACGGCTCGCATCCGGTACTCAGCAGCCCGGCGCAGCAGTGGCGCGAACGCGAACCAGATCACCACGGCGAGCGGCCCGTAGATGAACGGCACCCAGACCAGCTGGGCGGCCGACCAGGGCATCAGCGCCAGCGGTGCCGCGAAAAGCGCCGCGACCGGCGGATAGGTGAAGGGCAGCAGCTGCGGCGGCTGGGTCAGCATGGTGTAAAGCGGCTGGCCCTGCAGCACGCTCAGGCCGCCGGTGCGGTAGACGGCCAGGTCCACCATCCGCTGGTCAGGTGCGTTCGTCAGGTATCCGCGCACGAGCGGTGCGACGGCGGCGAGCGCCGCGGCCCAGGCGAGCACCCCAAGCGCGCTGACCGCCCAGGACGGCCAGACGGCCACCCGCCCGGGCCAGCTCGCGGGACCCCGGTGGCCAGCCCGCGCCTCGGCCGGGACTCCAGTAGCGGTGCTCATCCTCCTTCCCTGGCCTTCGTCGCGACGGCTCTGGGGTCAGTGGTGTTACCGGCAGCCCGCGGGTCGTTCGGGTTCTCCCGTTGACGACCCGAACGCACCATCAGGACCACCAGCCAGGCCGTCGCCGCGGCTAGGACTGCGGGCGTCACCCCGTGCCTGATCACGGGCTGCAGCCAGGTCAGTCCCGGCGGCATCGTCACGTCCGTCGCCCGGGCGGGCAGGTAACCGAAGCCGAGGGCCACCGTGCGCGCGAGCAGCAGCCAGCAGATCCCCTCGACGACCGGAGCGGACACCATGGGGATGAGGGGCAGCAGCGCCCACCCTAGCGCGTCGTACCACGGCAGCACGTAGGGCCAGGCGAAGAGCCACGCGAGCACCAACGCGAACGCGACGCCCGCGACCGTGTAGCCGGGCCCGTCCAGAGCACCTTCATCCGGATCGCGTCCGGGCACTATCCCGGGCAACCCGCGGATGATCAGCACCGCGAGCACAGCGGCCAGCGCGATGGCCCCGAATTTCACGAGGTCCGTCGCGGCCGTCCCCTTGACCACCAGCTGGATGATGGTCCGGATCACCCGCCAGGGCGATCCAATCGACACCATGTCGCTGGCCCGCGAGGACTGCTGGAGCATGGCGGACCCGCCGAGGGCCACCGCCGCTCCCGCCGTCACCGCGAACCCCGCTCCAAGCGCCACCAGCGGCCCGGCAACCCGCCGCCACTGCCCCCCCACCAGCAGCACAAGCCCGATAGCCAAACCGAGCCCCACCAGCCCCACCGTGACCTTAACCCCGAACCCAAGCCCCACCAGCACCCCCGCCGCCGCCCAGCGTGGCCAAGGGGCCCAAAGGGCCCCCCCGGGGGGCACGGGGGGGCGGGCAGCCCCCCCGTTCCCCCCTGGGGCGGGAAGGGGGGGCCCGGGGGGTCCGGGGGGTCGCCCCCCCGGGACAACACAAGCGATAGCGCCCACGCCGAACACCACTGCCTGGCTGTCCACGTGGCCGCCCGCGACGAGCACCTGGAGCAGCAGCGGGTTGGCCGCCCACAGCAAGGCAGCACGCAGCTGGCGGACCGGTGAGTCCCGCGTCATGCGGTGTAGCAGCAGCGCGGTGACGCCGAACGCGATCAGGTTGGCCAGGCCGAGCACGAACACGGTGAGCCGCACGGAGGTACCGCCGGCCAGCGAGGCCAGCGCCTGGATCGCGGTCGCAAGCGGCCCGTATACCGACGGCGACCCGGACCAGTCCTGGACCGCCCGGGCGACCGGATCGCCGAGCGCGGCCAGCTGGGCGGGTGTCGTCGTGTATGGGTTGTGGCCGGTGACGAGCATCCGCCCGTAGGCGGCGTAGCTGAGATGATCCGAGGACCCGAACGGCGGCACCAGGGTCAGCGCGGCCGCCGCCAGCAGCCCGGCGATCAGGATGGCCCGCGCCGGAACCGACCAGCCGCCGCGGATGGCCCGCAGCGCGAGCACCAGGCCGAGCGTGCCGACCGCGAGCCCGGCCGCCGTCAGCGGGACCACGAGGTAGGCCGAGGGGTGCAGGCCGAGCGACCACGGCGGCTGACCGGGCCGGCCGGGCAGCACCGGTTCCATCACCGAGGGGCCGGCCACCGCGACGGCGAACGTGCACAAGATACTGACGGCGATGGCGATGAGGCCAGTTCGGCCCGCATTCATTCCCTTAGACCGCGCGCGCCCCACCGGCCCCGCCGGACCCGCACGTCCCGGCCATCTGGTCATGGGCGTGCGAGGAGTGCCCTGGCCACATCGGTGAGCTGGTGAGCGCGGTGCAGCTGAGCTCTCAGACCGGTCCCGGTGGCGCGGTGCGCGAGCTCCACTTCAACCTCGGTGATCCGCAGTCCCTGGCGCAGCAGGTCAATGGTGAGGGCGGTCTCGACGCCCCAGCCGTGCGCCAGCGGCCGCGCGGCCTCGAACGCCGCGCGGGTCAGGCAGCGCTGCCCGTTCAGCGGCTGCCTCGGCTGCCAGCCGGTAGCCCGTCGGATGCCGGCCCCGGAAAGCCCGACCACCAGGCCGTGGCCGCCGAGCTTGACGGTGGCGGCGAAGACGGCGATGGTCATGTCCGCGGTGCCCGCGGTCACCGGGTCCATCAGCGGCCCGGCCTGTCCGGCGGTATCTCCCAGGTCCGCGTCGAGGAACAGCAGGTGCCGCGGATGGTCACGATGCTCCCGCTGGTCAACCAGCCGGACCGCCTCCGCGCCCGTCTCCATCGCGGTGCCCTTGCCCCGGTTCCCCGGGTGCCGCATGACGGCAGCGCCGGCGCGCTGGGCCACGGCCGCCGTGGCGTCGCTGGAACCGTCGTCGACCACGACGACGAGCCCGACGTCGGCTAGCCCGGCGGCGGCGGCCACGGTCGCGGCGATCCGGTCCGCCTCGTTCCGCGCCGCGATAACCACCGCGACGTCATCGGGGAAGGACGGTGCTGACATGGCGCCGATCTTAGGTCAACGGGCCCCCGCCCGCGTCCCCATCACCTTCAGCGCGGAGGACTTCACTGCGGGACCGCTGGCTTCTGCCGACTCATGTTCGCGTCGTCCACCAGGGTGAACACCGAGTCAAGGCCGGTGACCTGAAGTATTTTGCGGACCGCGGGCTTCGGGGAGGCGATCTCAAGCTCGCCGCCCCGTTCGCGCACCCGGCGCAGGCAGGAGAGCAGGACGTTCATTCCGGTCGAGTCGCAGAAATCCACGCCGGACATGTCAATCACAACCCGGGCGGGCATGCCGTCGACCAGTACGGCGGCAAGCTCACTGTGCAGCCGCGGAGCGGTATAGAGATCGATCTCACCGCAAATGGTCACGATTGTGTGATCATCGTGAAATCGACTTGAGACATTTAGCTCCACGTGCCGAACCTTATCGCGCCGAGCGTCTAGATGCCAGGTAACTGCGCTGAGCACATCGGAAGAGCTTGCCAGATAAGTCGCCGGGCAGCAGCGCCGGATCTCGGCTGACTGGGCAGCACAAGCTGCGCGGACCTCCGCGGATGCCGCACAATTCACTGCCCGGCACGGTGATCACCTCGACACCGCATCGTTCCAGCCTGGCGTTGGTGGCCACGTTGCGTTCATGCGACACCACCAGTCCGGGGCCGAGCACGAGCAGGTTGCCCGCGTCGTCCCACTGCTCGCGGCCCACGGCCGCCGGGCCGAGGCCGGTCTCGATCACCCGCAGCCGGTCCAGGCCCGCGGCCTGGGCCGCCGAGACCAGGAAGGCCTGCGGATGCGACGCCCGCAGGCTGTCGCCGCCTGGTGTCAGCACCCGGGTGGTCAGGGAGTATGCCGTGGCCGGCCGCATCAGGACCGTGTCCGCGCTCACCATCGTGCACGCGGTGTCCAGGCGCCGGTCCGGATGCCCGAGCGGAACCACGAGCACCGTATGGGCCAGCCCGGCGTCGAAGACCCGCCCGGCCAGCCGGGCGACTCCCGCTGGCGATGATCCGGCCGCGATGACGCCGGGGGCCACCAGCAGTACGTCGCCGCCCTCCATCGGTTCCAGGTCGGGCTGGTACAGCGACTTGGTCCCGGCGAACAGCGGATGGTGCGCGTAGATGACGTCCGTCAGCTGCGCGTGGATCCGCCGGTCAGGCGCGACCGGGCTGGCCACCGCGACGCGGTCGCCGATCCACACGCCGCAATCCCGGAAGAACACCAGGTTCGGCAGCGGCTCGATGATGAAGTCCGAGCCGGGCACGAGCTGGTACACGACCCCGCGGCCGCCGCCGAACTCGCCGGCGGTAAGCCCCGCGATCAGCACTTCGGTGAGTGCCTCGGGATCGAGGCCCTCCAGATGGCGGCGGACCTGACCGGTGAGCTCCTCGCCGAGCATGACCGCGCCGAGCGCGGCGTCGATCGCCTGCCGCCGAGCCGGAGAGTACTCAAGCACGTCCTGGAGCAGCTCAGTCAGGTAGAGGACCTGCACCCCATGATCGCGCAGGACCTGCGTGAACATGTCGTGCTCCTGCTGCGCTCGGACCGCCCACGGCAGCTGCGCGAAGAGCAACTGGCCGGCATCGCGCGGAAGCACCCGCTTCAGCTCGGCTCCCGGCCGGTGCACGATTACCGTCCGAAGGGTCCCTACCTCACTGTCCACCCCGTGAAACCGCGACACCATTCCCCCTCTGGTGGTGCGTAGTCCCTGTCGTTCGCCTACCCGCTCTCGGCAACCACCACGGGGATACCGGCCGACGCCAGCTGCGGCGGCGCCCGGCTGATCGGCACCCGCGCCCACACGGTGCTGCCCACGTCGCCGTGGCTGGTTCCCCAGCCCCTGGAAAGCTTCGCTACGATCCGCAGGCCGCGACCTCCGGTCGCGCCCGGCGTCGGTTCGGCCAGCTCAGGCCGGGTTTCGCCACCGCCGTCGCGAACCGAGACCTGGACGCAGTCCGCGTCTAGGCGCCAGGACACTTCGATGTTGGCGCCGGGCAGCGGGTCCGCGTGCCGCATGGCGTTGCTGAGCAGTTCACTGAAGACGAGCGCGGCGTCACAGACGGCCGAATCGCAGATACCGGCCGCGGCCAGGTCCGACACCAGGCGCCGACGGGCCTCGCCAACGCTTGAAGCAGCGAACGGGAGCATTAGGACGCTCGCCTTAGTCACCTCCATGCCAGCCCCAGCCCGTCTGTCCGAAACTTGAGCGAACCCGGTACGAGCGGAAATGCCCCGTCGAAGCCCTCCGGAAACACGGCAGCCCCTGAGATATCTGGACGGTAACGGCGTCTCAGCAGAAACCCCCGCTGGCCACGGCACCTGCCGCGGGCACGGTAACGTCTGTCCGTGAAGGTTGTCAGCCCGCTTCCCGGCTCCGCACTCCAAGGCACTGGACCAGGCCGGTACGCCATAGGCTCGCGTCCATGAAGGAGCGAGCACGTGACCACGGCGGCCCGGGCACGCTGACCGATGAACTGGCGACTCCCGACGCATTCGAGGGGCCGCCGCCGGGTGAGTCGCTGGCCGAGTTGGCCGCCGAGTACAAGCTCAGTCCGAGTTCTGCGCGCCCTAGCGTGTTCGCCTACGCCGGGCAGCTCTGGGCCAGGCGCCACTTCATCATGGGCTTCGCCACCGCGCGCAACGTCGCGATGTACACCGAGGCCAGGCTCGGTCAGCTATGGCAGGTGCTCACCCCGCTGCTGAACGCCGCGGTCTACTACCTGATCTTCGGCATCATCCTGGACACCAGCAGGGGGGTGCCGAAGTTCCTGCCCTTCCTCATCACCGGGATCTTCATCTTCAACTTCACCCAGCGGGCGTTCATCACCTCGTCCCGGGTCATCGTCGACAGCTTGCCGCTGATCAGGGCGCTGCCGTTCCCGCGGGCCTGCCTGCCGATCGGTTACGTGCTGATCGAGCTCCAGCAGCTGATCATGTCCATGATCGTGCTCACCGTCATCGTGCTGGCCACCGGCGAGCCGCTGACCTGGTATTGGCTGCTGGCCCTCCCGGCGCTGGCGCTGCAGACCGTGTTCAACATGGGCATGGCCCTGTTCCTGGCCCGCCTCGGCGCCGGCGCGGACGACTTCGGCCAGCTGATGCCGTTCCTGGTCCGGACCTGGATGTACTCCTCAGGCGTCATGTTCAGCATCCAGACGATCAGCACGCTGCGCGATCATCCGACGATCAGCTTCATCCTGCAGATCAACCCGGCCGCGGTGTTCATCAGCCTGGTGCGCAACGCGATCCTGCTGTCCCAGCGTGAGTCCTGGCCGGGCAGTAAGCCCTACAACGTGACGAAATGCGCCCTGTACCACACCGACAGGACCCCGTTCCTCGAGTTCAGCGCGTACTGCCACGGGACGGTGACGATGAATCAGCTGTGGCTGTGGGGTATCGGCTGGGCGGTCCTGGCACTCGTGGTCGGGTTTGTGTTCTTCTGGCAGGCGGAAACGAGGTACGGCCGTGGCTGAGCCCACCGTGATCGTCGATGACCTGCACGTCGTCTACCGGGTGTACGGGGCGGGTGGCGACAAGGGCACCGCGGCGACCGCGCTGATGCGGGTGTTCAAGCGCCAGCGCCGCCCCTCGGTTCGCGAGGTGGAGGCGATCAGGGGCGTCTCTTTCGTGATCAACCACGGCGACGCGGTCGGGATCATCGGCCGGAATGGATCGGGCAAGTCGACGCTGCTGCAGGCGATCGCCGGCCTGCTGCCGCCCGAGCAGGGTTGCGTCTACACCAGCGGGCAGGCGGCCCTGCTCGGGGTCAACGCCGCGCTGCTTGACGACCTGACCGGGGAGCGCAACGTGGTGCTCGGCTGCCTGGCCATGGGCATGAGCCCGCAGGAGACCAAGGACGCCTACCAGTCCATCGTGGACTTCTCCGGGGTGGGAAACTTCGTCGACTACCCGATGCGCACCTACTCCACCGGCATGGCCCAGCGGCTGCGGTTCTCCATCGCCTCGGCGAAGAGCCACGAGATCTTGATGATTGACGAGGCGCTGGCCACCGGCGACGCGAACTTCCGGGCCAAGAGCCACGAGAAGATCATGTCTCTGCGCGGCGAGGCGGGGACCGTCTTTCTGGTCGCGCACAACCTGGCCGAGATCGAGGCGAGCTGCAACCGGGTGATCTGGCTGGAAAAAGGCAAAATCATGAAGCAGGGCTACGACGTCCCGGCGATCGTGGACGCGTACCTGGAAGCCACCGGCGGCGAGCCGCGCAAGCGCGACAAGCCCGTGGACGTCAACGCCGTCACGTAACTCCCTCCTCGCGCCCCGACCCCGACCGCGCCCCGGGTCTCAGGCCGAGCCGCTACCGTCAGCAGGCCGCAGCCGAGCATCATCAGCAGCAGGCCGCAGGCGCAGCCGCATGGCCGTGCCGCCGGAGGCCCGCGAGCTCGCGGTGACCTCGCCGTTCTGAGCTTGGGCCAGGCGCCGGACGATGAACAGGCCGATGCCGACGCCGCCGAACCGGCGGCGGTCACCGGCCTCGCCCTGAAAGAACCGGTCGAAGATGCGCTCGTGATCGCCGTCGGCGATGCCGATGCCCTCGTCTTCCACGGTCACCTCGATCCAGTGTTGGCTCTGTTCCCTCGGGGGGACGATCCCCCCCAGACCCCCCCTGCTTACGGGGGGGCTGCCCGCCCCCCCGTACCCCCCTGGGGAGGGGCTGCCCGCCCCCCCGTACCCCCCTGGCCCTGACACCCGGGCCCGGACGGTGACGGTGCCGCCTTCGGGCGAGTACTTGATGGCGTTCTCGAGCAGCTGGCCGATGATGATGTCGGTGGCCATGGTGTCGCCGCTGGCGGTCGGCAGGTCCGCGGCGATGTCGGCCACCACGACGTGCTTATCGGACAGCGGCTGGAAGGCGGTGACAGCGCCGCGAAGGACTGCCTCCAGGTCGAACGGGCCGTTGCTCACCGGAAGCTGGTCGGCGCCGGCCCGGGACCCGAGCAGCAGCTGTTCCACCAGCCGGCCGAGCGAGCCGGCCCGCTCGGCGATGGTCCGGACCGCGGCCCGCCGCTCGGTGTCCGCAAACTGGTCCCACCGGCTGGCCAGGGTGCTGGCGAAGCCCTGCACCACCGTGATCGGCGTGCGCAGCTCGTGACTCGTGGTGGCCAGGAACAGGTCCTTGGCCTCCTCGAGCTCCTTGGCCGCGGTGACGTCACGGAAGTCGATGACCAGCTCGCCGCCGTCGGCGAGCGCGGTGCACAGGACGTCGAGCCAGCGGCCGTTTGGCAGCTTGTGGGTGAGCGTCGCGCCCGGCTCAGGGAGCGGGAAAGACGGCGGTTTGCCGATCGCGTCCAGCGCGGCTATCCCGGTGATCCGGTGCGCGGCCGGATTCCACTGCCGCACCAGGCCGGCCTCGTCGAGGACCGCGATGCCGTCCGCGCTGCCGTCGATGACCGCCCGCTCATGGGCCCGTTGCCTGACGACTTCCTCGAACGCCATCGCGTTGGTGAGCGCTACGCCCGCATGCCCGGCGAGCAGCTCGAGCAGCTCGAGTTCGACGTGGCTCAGCTTGCGCCCGCTGTAGAGGGCGTACAGGGCGCCGTAGGGCTTGCCCGCCACGTGCGACAAGCTGAGCGCGATCGTGTGCAGGCCGGGCAGCGCCGACCAGATCAGGTCATCGAAGCCACCCGATTCGCCAGTGGCCATCATGACCGTCTTGCCCGAACCCATCAGCTCGCCGACCAGGCTCGTGGACAGGGTCGCGGTCCGGCCGCGCAGCCCGTCCGGCAGCCCGGCCGTGCTGACCAGCCGGAGTGTGTCGTCCTCGATGATCACGAAGCCGCCGGCGTCGGCGCTGGTCAGCTCGCGCAGGCTGGCCGCGATGCGGTCGAGTACTGATTCCAGGTCACGCTGGGCGTTCATCTCGGCGACCACGTCGCCGAGCCTGCGGACCACCCGGGCGCGCTCGGCCATGTAGTGCCGGGCGACGTCGTCTTCGCCGGTCTGATGGCAGACGTTGACCCAGCCGATCACCTCGCCGACCCCGTCGATCAGCGCGCTGGTGTCGATGCGCAGGTCGATGACCGAGCGGTCCTTGCGGATCCGGCGGGTCGCGAAGGAAATCTGGCCGCCGCCCCTGACCCGCTCGAGTACCGCGTTGTGCTCGGCCTTCAGCTCCTCGGGGATGATCGGCGGCTCCAGGCCGACGACCTCCGCGGCGGTCCAGCCGAACATCCGCTCGGCGGCCGGGTTCCACAGCATTACCGTCTGGTCGGTGCTGAACGCCACGATCGCATCAGCCGCGCACTCGATCACGGTGCGCGCCGTCGCGTCCGTCCGGTTGCCGATCGTCCCCGCCTTCTCTGCGGTCACGTGAACATCGTGTCATGTCACACGCTTCAGGGTGCAAAGAGCACGCCCGGGTTGACCAGGTCATCCGGGTCGAATGCGGGTTTACCGCACGAATCGTCGCGATCTCCGCGGCCGATCTGGTCAGGTGCAGGAGCGCCACGTCGAGCTTGTGCGGGATACCCTCGCGCTGATCGACTCCGTGTGCCGTTCCCGGTAGGCCCGCAGGCGCGCGCATCCATGATGACTCACCAAAGGGCGCCGCGCTGATCTATAGTACTTTTCAAATACGAGTAAGGCCGTTCATCCGGGGCATTCATACCGTATGGCTGTCCAGGAAACGGTCTTCCGCTAGGACGCGGAGCATGGACCAGGCAGAGTCAAGCCCATCACCGAGTCAACCGGGACGGGGCCAGCCGGAGCGGCCGGGGCGGTCAGCTCCGAAGCCGTCTTCTGGTGCTCCCCCCCAGACTGGCGCTCACAGTGGCGCCCACACTGGCGCGGAGCCCGGCGCGGAAGCGGCTCCCCAGGTTCCCGAGATCGTCCCTGAGACCGTTCCCGCGGCTGAGCTCGCGGCCGCCGCGCTCCGGCTCCAGCACCCGGTCATCGCCGGTTACGACGGTTCGGCGTCAAGCCGTAACGCCCTGGCGTACGCGGCCGGGGTATCCAGGCGGCTCGGCAGGCCGCTGCTCGTCGTGTACGTATGTTCCTCCGGGGTCTACTGCGAGCCGCTGACCGGGCAGGTGGTGGGGGCACTGCGGGACACCGAGGCCCTGGAGCGATGGCTGCTCACCGAACTCGACCAGGTGACCGGGCAGGCGGAGGTGGACGTGCACGTCCGCACCCGCCGCGGCAACCCGGCCAGGGAACTGGCCGCGGCCGCGGAAGAATTCAGCGCCGACGCGCTCGTGATCGGAGCGCCCAGGCACTTCTGGCACCGGGTGGCGGGCTCGGTGTCCGGGTGGCTGGCGCGTCACGCCCGGTGCCCGGTCATCGTCGTGCCTTAGAACGTGGCCGGGTGCCGCGAGTAGAGCACTGAGAGTAAATTCCCGCACGACAGGTGGATAAGTGGGCGAGGAGGGATTTGAACCCTCACGTCCTTTCGGACACACGGACCTGAACCGTGCGCGTCTGCCGTTCCGCCACCCGCCCCGGGCAACGAGTAGGTTAGCACGACCGCGAGCGCACCCGCGCCCCGGATACGATCGAGGGCAGAACGCGAAGGGAGGTGGCACGTTGGGAGTTCTGCAGCGATTCGAGCGTCGGCTTGAAGGCATGGTTGAAGGTGCCTTCGCGCGCGCTTTCCGGTCCGAACTGCAGCCGGTCGAAGTGGCCAGCGCGGTACAGCGCGAGATGGACGACCGGGCCGCCATCGTGGCCAAGGGCCGCACCCTGGTGCCGAACGACTTCGTGGTCGAGCTGGCCGACAGCGATCACGAGCGGCTCGACGTGTACGCCGAGAGCCTGGGTGTTGAGCTGGCCAACCTGGCCAGGGACTACGCCAAGGAGCAGGGGTACTCGTTTGTGGGTCCGGTGCGGATGCGGTTCGAAGGGGTACCGGAGATGACCACAGGCACCTTCCGGATCCGCTCCGGCGTTATCCGCGGCTCGACCATCGAGGGCGGCGAGATCAGGCTGCCGGCCAGCGACCTGCCGCGACCGCAAGGACGAGGATTCCCCGGCCACCCCCGGCTGCTCGTCTCGGGACCGGGCGCGCCCGGCGGGTCCGCGGGCGGCGATCAGCACACCTACGAGCTGGTGACGCCGGTGACCCTGCTCGGCCGCGGGACGGACTGCGACCTACGGCTGGTCGACCCGGGGGTGTCCAGGCATCATGCGGAACTGCGAGTGGAAAACGACCAGGTGGTCCTCGTGGACCTTAGCTCCACGAACGGCACTTTCGTCAATGGCCAGCCGGTCAGGCGGGTCGCGCTCAGCGACGGCACCAACGTCTCGCTGGGCCGGACCACGCTGGTCTTCCACCAGGACCGCCAGGATGGCCGGGGCAGTGGTTACTCAGGCAGCTACTAGCGTCCAAGGGCGTGGCCACAAATGAACGAGCTGTCCCTCACCATCATCAGGGTGGCGTTCCTGGCCGTGCTCTGGCTATTCGTCATCGCAGCCATCGGAGTGGTCCGCACTGACCTGCTCGGCGGCCCGGCCAGCGACGGCAGGCGCGGCAAGATGCGTCAGGCCCAGGCTCCGCGGCCGGCCCGGCCCGCCAAGCCGCCCCGGGCCGGCCGCGGCTCGGCGCGCATCCTGGTCGTGACGGCGGGCGCTCTCAAGGGCACGAGCCTGGATCTCGATCAGCAGCAGATCACGCTGGGCCGGGCGAATGATGCCACGCTAGTGCTCAACGACGACTACGCTTCAAGCCGACATGCCCGGATTTTCCCGCAGGACGGCCAGTGGATCGTCGAGGATCTTGGCTCGACCAACGGCACTTACCTGGACAGGCAGAAGGTGACGAGGCCGATGCCAGTGCCAGTGGGGGTGCCGATCCGCATCGGTAAGACCGTTCTGGAACTACGCAGATGACACTTGTACTCCGCTACGCGGTGCGTTCCGACGTCGGCCTCCTCCGTGAAGGAAACGAGGACTCGGCGTATGCGGGGCCGCATCTGCTCGCGGTGGCGGACGGCATGGGCGGCCACGCGGCGGGCGAGGTGGCCAGCTCCATCACCATTGCCTCGATGGCTGAACTCGACTCCGAGCCGCCCGACGACGACATGCTGGCCGAGCTCGCCGCGGCGGTCGCCGAGGCCAACATGCGGCTCCAGGAAATGATTATCGCCAACCCGGCGGTCGAGGGCATGGGCACCACGCTGACCGCGCTGTTCTGGTCGGACGGGCATGCGGCCGTGTGCCATATCGGCGACTCGCGCGGCTACCTGCTGCGCGAGAACGAGCTCTACCAGATCACCCACGATCACACCCTGGTGCAGTCACTGGTGGACGAGGGCAGGATCAGCGCCGACGACGTCTCCACCCACCCGCAGCGCTCGCTGCTGCTGCGGGCCCTGGACGGCCGGTCGATCGCCGAGCCCGACCTGTCGGTGCATGACGGCCAGCCGGGTGACCGCTACCTGCTCTGTTCGGACGGGCTATCGGGGGTGGTCAGCGACGAGACGCTGCGCGAGACCCTGGCCACGATCGCCGATCCCGAGGCCGTCACCCGTCAGCTTATCGAACTCGCCCTGCTCGGCGGCGGACCGGACAACATTACCTGCATCGTGGCCGACGTCACGGACTCCGGCACTACGCGGGTGCCGCCGACCATGGCCCCGGTGCTGGCCGGGGCCGCAGCCAGTGCCGACGACCCCGTGCTGGCCGTTGGCGGCACCGGACCGTTCGAGGTCCTCGACGATGACGTCGAGAATTCCTTCGGTGACGACGGGCAACGGTCACTCACCATTGCGCAGCCGGGCCTGAGCGTGGACGGCGTGGACTCGGGGTCGCCGCTCGCGGTGGCCACCCAGAACGGTACCGGCCCCAATGCCGTGCGCGCCCGGGGCGGCCACCGGGCCCAGCCGAAACGCGCCCGGACCGGCCGCCGCCGCTGGCCGATCGTGACCACCTCGCTGGTCGTGCTGCTCGCCGTCATCCTCGGCGGCGGCTACGTAGGCTGGCGGGTGATCCAGGACCAGTACTACGTGGGGGCCGACAGCAAAGGCGAGGTTGTCATCTACCGGGGTGTCAACCAGCGCATCGCCGGGTTCAGCTTGTCCAAGCCTTATCAGCAGACCGGGATCCTTCTCTCCCAGGTACCGGTGAACTATCAGCAGACGCTGAAGGCCACGGACGCCGCGAGCAGCTTGACTGACGCCAGGAACATCGTCGGAACCGTCAGCAACGCCGTCAACTCTTGCAAGGAGCAGTACATGGCGCTGCAGTCCTGGGTGGCGCGGGAGAACGCGTATCAGGCGCAAGTGACCCTGGCCCACAAGGACAAGAAACCGACGAACAAGATCCCCATGCCAGGCCAGCAGCCGGCCAAGGCCGGGCCCATGTGCCCGCCATCGCAGGCGTTCGGCATCCCGGCCAGTGCCATCGCCACGCCTGCCACGCCCCCCACGGGAAGCTCGTGAGCAGCATCACCGCTCCGTCGCCTGCGGTTGATCCCGGCAACCCGCCGGTGGCCGGGGGCCGGAGCAGGCGGCACACCGAGCTGATCATGCTCGTTTTCGCCTTCGCGCTTGTCGCGTTCGCCTTCGCGAACGTGGGTTTCAGCCTCGAGGGCAAGCTGCCCTCGAGGACGGCGGAATACATGGCCGCCTATATAGTGATCATCCTCATCGCCCACCTGGCCATGCGGAGACTCGCCCCGTGGGCGGACCCACTGCTGCTTCCGCTGGCGGCGCTGCTCAACGGCCTCGGCATCGTGATGATGTACCGGCTCGGGGCCCAGGTGAATCCGGCCACCGGACGCCCTGAAATTTCCGCGTCGGCGACGGGAATCCAGATCCTGTTCTCGGCCATCGGCATCGGCTGCTTCGTCGCGGTGCTCGTCTTGATCCGCGAGCCGCGGGTGCTGCAGCGCTACACCTACACGCTCGGCGCTATCGGGATCTTGCTGCTGGCGCTGCCCGCCCTGCTGCCCGGGTCAATCAGCGAGGTGAACGGCGCCAAGATCCAGATCCGGTTCGGCTCGCTGATTACGATCCAGCCCGAGGAGTTCGCCAAGCTGGCGCTGGCCATCTCGTTCGCTGGCTACCTGGTCGCCAAGCGCGATGTGCTGGCCCTGGCGGGGCGGCGGGTGCTCGGCATCGACCTGCCCCGGGCCCGCGATCTTGGCCCGATCCTCATGGTCTGGGTCATCAGCCTGCTGCTGCTGGTCTTCGAGAGCGACATCGGCACCAGCGCGGTGTTCATGGGCCTGTTCGTCGCGATGCTGTACATCGCGACCTCCCGGACCTCCTGGCTGCTGCTTGGCTTCACCATGTTCGTGATCGGCGCGTACGCCGCCAGCAAGCTCGTCAGCCACGTCGGCGAGCGGTTCGACATCTGGCTGCACCCGTTCGTCGGCAGCAACCCGGAGAACAACGCCTTCCAGCTAGTCCAGGGCCTGTACGGGATGGCCAGCGGCGGCCTACTCGGCAAGGGCCTAGGCGGCGGCCAGCCGTACATCACCCCGCTAGTCCAGAGCGACCTGGTGGTCAGCGCGTTCGGAGAGGAACTCGGGCTGGCCGGGCTGATGGCCATCCTGCTGATCTACGGGCTGATCGTGCAGCGCGGGCTGCGGACCGCGATGCTGGTCAAGGACCCATTCTCCAAGCTCCTGGCCGGCGGCCTTTCGTTCATGCTGGCACTGCAGGTGTTCGTCATCGTCGGCGGCGTCACCCGGCTCATCCCGCTGACCGGCATCACCACCCCGTTCCTGTCCCAGGGCGGATCCTCCCTGGTGGGAAGCTGGATCCTGATCGCCCTGCTGGCCCGGCTCAGTGACACCGCCCGGCGCCCGCCGCCACGGTCGATACAGGAAGAGGGGCTGACGCAGGTGGTGACGCTAAAGTGAACCGGGCGCTCCGTCGGATATCGATCGCCGTGCTGGTGATGTTCCTGCTGCTGCTCATCAACGTCAACTACCTGCAGGGCTTCGAGACCGCCAGCCTGGCCACCGAGCCGGGCAACTCCCGCGCCTTCTACGCGGCGCAGAACCAGTACGAACGGGGCAGCATCATCACCTCTGACGGCGTGACGATCGCGGCCTCCAAGCCGAGCACCGACTCCAATGACTCGATCAAATACCAGCGGTACTACCCGGGAGGCGCGGCGTACGGTCCGGTGACCGGGTACGACACCCTGTACAGCCAGACCGGGATCGAGGCGGCAGAAAACTCACTGCTGTCGGGTAACGACTCCGCGCTTGACGTCAGGAAGTTCATCGACCTGATCAGCGGCAAGTCGACCAAGGGCGCCACGGTCGAGGTCACGATCAACTCCGCGGCGCAGACCGCGGCCTACAACGCTCTCGCGGCCGGCGCCAAGGCGGGCGCGGTGGTGGCGATCGACCCGAGCACGGGGAAGATCCTGGCCATGGCCTCCTACCCGAGCTACAACCCGGACGTTCTCGCCACCCACGACGGCACGCAACTCATCAAGGTGGACAACCAGCTGCTTGCCGACAAGTCGCAGCCACTGCTCAACCGGGCCCTGGAGGGGACGTATCCGCCCGGCTCGACGTTCAAGATCGTCACGAGCTCCGCGCTGCTCACCCAGAACCCGGGCACCACGATCAACACGAACGTCGATTCACCGACCCAGCTCACGCTCCCGCAGACCACCAAGGTGCTCACCAACAACGACGGGGAAGCGTGCGGCAACGGGAGCGGCCAGGCCCCACTGATCACGGCGTTCGCCCAGTCCTGCGACACCACCTTCGGCAAGATCGGCGAGGACCTCGGCGCTTCGGCGCTCAACGCCATGGCCACCAAATTCGGCATGAACAACCCGAACCTGACCGTCCCGCTCAGCGTGGCCCAGAGCAACTACACGATCCCGCCGAGCCTGGCCCTGACCGCCTACTCGGCCATCGGCCAGTTCGACGATACCGTCACCCCGCTGCAGGAAGCCATGTTCTCTGCGGCCATCGCCAACGGCGGCACGCTGATGAAGCCCTACCTGGTGCAGCAGGTGACCGCCAGCGACCTGAGTACGGTGACCTCGACGACGCCTTCCGTGCTGAGCCAACCGGTCTCCGCGTCCGTTGCATCTGATGTGGGCAAGATGATGCTCGCCGTCGTCCAGGATCCCGACGGCACCGCGTACGACTTCAACCAGAATGTCGTAGGCGTCGAGATCGCGGGCAAGACCGGAACCGCCCAGAACGGCGTGAACAACTCCGGGCTCGACGACGCGGCCTTCACCTGCTTCGCTCCGTACGCCAACCCGAAGATTGCCGTCGGCGTCATAATTCAGGGTGGCGGTTACGGCGCCACCGCGGCCGCACCCATCGCGGTGAAGGTCATCCAGGCATATCTCAAAGCCACGGGGAATCAGTGAGCGATTATCTGCTGGCCGGCCGGTACCGGCTGACCGACCGCATCGCGGCCGGCGGCATGGGCGAGGTCTGGCGCGGCCGGGATGAGCTGCTCAACCGGGCCGTCGCGGTCAAGCTGCTGCCCACCGGACGGGCCGGCGACGAGACGTTCCTGGCCAGGTTCCGGGCCGAGGCACGGTACGCGGCCAGCCTGTCCCATCCGGGCATCGCGCGAGTCTACGACTACGGTGAGTCGTCGGAGTTCGGCGGCGCCTACCTGGTCATGGAACTGGTGGACGGCGAGCCGCTGTCCGCGATCTTGGCCCGGGCGGGCCTCTCGCCCGACGCCACCCTGGACATCGTCAGCCAGGCGGCTCGCGCGCTCGACGCCGCGCACCAGGCCGGCATCGTGCACCGCGACATCAAGCCGGGCAACCTGATCGTCGCCTCCAGCGGCACCACCAAGATCACCGACTTCGGTATCGCGACCGCGGTCCAGGCCGCCCAAGCCTCGCACCTGACTGAGACCGGCATGGTGATGGGCACGGCCATGTACGTGTCGCCCGAACAGGCCACCGGCGCGCCGGTGACCGACGCCTCGGACATCTACTCGCTGGGCGTGGTCGCTTACGAATGCCTGGCCGGGCACCCGCCGTTCACGGCCCGCGAACCGCTGGCCATCGCGTTCGCGCACAAGCACGAGCCGGTGCCCGCCCTGCCGCCTGACGTGCCGCAGCCGGTCAGCGATCTGGTGTACCACATGCTGGGCAAGACCCCGGAAGAGCGTCCCGCCAGCGTCCGGGTGGTCGCCGACCGCGCTGAAGCGCTGCGAGACGCCCTGGCCGTGCGCGACGCCAGGCAGGCGGGTGGCTATGCAGCCGACAATTCGGGCGTGACCAGGGGCGACATGCCCGCCGCGGCCACCGGCGCGCTGCTCGCTTACGCGGCGGCCGACGCTAAGGCTGGCGGGCCGGGACGGGGGCGAGCCAGCGGCACCGACAGTCGCCGCCGCTGGCTCGTACCCGCGGGCGCGACCGCGGTCTTGTGTGCGGTGGCCGTCGCGGTCGGCCTGTACCTGTCCGGCCACATCGCGGGCCAGGGCCAGGGCAACGGGTCGACGGGAAATACGGCGCAGCACCTCAACCCGGCGAGTCCTACGCTTTCTCCTAGCGCCAGCCCCAGCCTCAAGCCGTCGCCGCAGCCTACTCTGGTAACAGAGCAGCCGGCGCAGTCGTACAGTCCCGTTGTCAGCCCGTCGCCAGTGAAGTCCGCGACCCCGACACCGACACCGACACCGACCCACAAGACGTCGCCGACGGCGAGCGCGTCAGCCTCGGCGAGCAGTACCTCGCCGACGGCGAGCGCGTCAGCCTCGGCGAGCAGCAGCACCTCGCCGACGGCGACGAGTTCACCGACGACGCCGTAGAGAACTAGAAATGACCCAGGGTGGTTTGGCACAGTGCGAGATATGACACAGCCCCGTCTTCTCGGCGGCCGCTACGAGCTTGACGGCGTAGTGGGCCGCGGTGGCATGGCCGAGGTCTACCGGGCGCGCGACATCCGGCTTGACCGGATCGTCGCGATCAAGACGCTTCGCGCCGACCTGGCCAGGGATCAGATTTTCCAGGCCAGGTTCCGGCGCGAGGCCCAGTCAGCGGCCTCGCTCAACCATCCGTCCATCGTGGCGGTCTACGACACCGGCGAGGACACGGTCACCGGTGTCCCCGTGCCGTACATCGTGATGGAGTACGTAGACGGCCGCACCGTCCGGGACCTGCTGCAAGAAGGCCACCGACTGCTCCCGGAGCGATCGCTGGAGATCATCGACGGCGTGCTGCGCGCGCTTGATTACAGCCACCAGGCCGGCATCGTGCACCGGGACATCAAGCCCGGCAACGTGATGGTGACCCGTAACGGCGACATCAAGGTCATGGACTTCGGCATTGCCCGGGCGATGAGCGACGCCCAGGCCACCATGACCCAGACCGCCCAGGTGATAGGAACAGCCCAGTACCTGTCGCCCGAACAGGCCCGCGGTGAGCGGGTCGATGCGCGTAGTGACCTGTATTCGGCCGGCTGCCTGCTGTACGAGTTGCTGACCGGCAGGCCCCCGTTCACCGGCGACTCGCCGGTAGCGATCGCCTACCAGCACGTCAGGGAGAACCCTGTGCCGCCGTCGCGGGTGGACGCGGACGTCCCGGCGTGGGCCGACGCGATCGTGCTCAAGGCCATGGCCAAGTCACCCGCCGACCGCTATCAGACGGCCGCCGACATGCGCGCCGACCTGCAGCGTGCCGCCTCGGGCCTGCCCGTGTCGGCGCCGCCGACCAGGCTCGACAACTATCCGCGGACCCAGCGGATGGGGACCGGCGCGATGATGGCGGGGACGACGCAGATCCCCGCGGTCGAGGACTACGACTACGCCGACGGTCAATACGACCGCGGCGGGCGCGGCGGCGGCGGCCGATGGATCCCGTGGGTCCTCGGCCTGGTGGTCGTGCTGGGGGTGGTCGGCGGGGTGGCCTACTACCTGCTGGCCGGCGGCGGAAAGACGTACCCCGTACCGCTGGTGAACGGCGAGTCCGTCACGTCGGCGCAGGCTCAGATCAAGGCCGGGCACCTCCGTTCCACCGTGGTCGACCAGGCCAATGCCACGGTGAGAAA
Organism: uncultured Actinomycetes bacterium; assembly: GCA_963758795.1. Taxonomy (GTDB): domain Bacteria; phylum Actinomycetota; class Actinomycetes; order Streptosporangiales; family Streptosporangiaceae; genus Palsa-504. The sequence goes on along the minus strand of CAVWXG010000006.1, from coordinate 588,531 downwards.
AAATTACGTCATAAACTCCAATCCGCCGCAAGGTAACAACGTGCCTGCGAACACACTGGTGACGCTGTACGTCTCGTCCGGACCGGGCAACGTCACGGTGCCCAACGTGCAAGGTAAACAGGAGGTCGTTGCGGAGACCACCTTGCAGAATGCCGGCTTCACCGTCAACGTGCAGCAAGACACCACATCCACGGAGCCTGCGGGGACCGTGGTCAGCCAGAACCCGGCGGGCGACAGCCAGGTCGCGCCCGGGTCAAGGGTCACGATCTACGTCTCCGGCGCGGCGAGCGTCCCCAATGTGGTCGGCCTGAGCGAGCAAAGTGCCCAAACGTCACTACAGAGCGCAGGATTCAAGGTGAACGTGCAAACCGTGACCGGCCCGGCGGGGACCACTCCGGGCAGCGTCTGGCAGCAGAATCCCGCCGCTAACGCCACGGCGGCTCCGGGCACCAATGTGAATATTCTCGTTCAGCCTGCGGCAACTCCCACGCCGACGCCGACGCCGACGCCGACGTCGACGCCGAGCCCGACCGGTAGCGGCGGCCCGGGCGGCTTCTGAGCTGGGGACTACTACCGCACAGAGCGGCTACGCTTAGGTGCGCACCGCAGGGTTATCGCAGATTTGCTGAGCAGATTTGCTAGGCAGGGTTTGCTACGCAGGAGGCCGTTGTGCCCAAGTCGCGGGTCCGGAAGAAGACCGTATACACCCCGCCGCCGCCGAAGACGACGCGGCGGAAGGTCAGTGCGCCGTGGGTCGGTCCGGCCATCGTGGCCTGCCTGGTCATCGGCCTCGCCTGGATCGCGGTGTACTACGTGACGCAGGGCTCCGTCCCGGGCATGACCGCACTGGGCTCATGGAACCTCGTGGTCGGTTTCGCGTTCATCATCGCGGGCGTCACCTTGTCCACCCGGTGGCGCTGAGGAGCTTACAGTCCTCCGGCGCTGAGCTGACCGTTCCTGATCACGACCGCGACCACGAGCAGGGCCACGACGGCCACGGTGGCGAGCACCTGGAGCAGGGCGCGGTTCTTGCGAGGCGCGTAGGCGTACGCGGCGGTGAGCAGCGCGCCGGTGACCAGGCCGCCGATGTGGTCCTGCCAGGCGATAATGTTGTGGAAGAAGAAGCTGAGGGCCAAGTTGATGGCGATCAGCACCACGATGCCGCGGGTGTCCAGGCGCAGCCGCCTCGACATCACGAACCACGCCCCGAACAGTCCGAAGATAGCGCCAGAGGCGCCCACCGCCGGGTAGTTCGGCGGCGCGAGGAAGTAGTACATCACCGCGCCGCCGAGGGCACTGACCAGGTACACGGCGAGGAAACGCGCCCGGCCGAGCAGGCCCTCAAGCGAGGGTCCCACGAAGATCAGCGCCCACATGTTGAACAGGATGTCGATGAACCCCAGGCCGCTCAGGCCGGTCGCCGGGGCCAGGAACGCGGACGTGAACAGCCGGTACCACTCGCCCGCGGCCACGCCGTGGACGGGACCGCCGTAGGTGTAGGAGGCGCGCCCGAGCAGTTCCAGGTTGTTGACGATGCTCGGGCGTACCCACGTCACCAGGAACACCGCGACGTTGATCGCGACCAGCGTCCAGGTGACAACGGCACCGGAGGCCGGACGGCCGCCGAACGTCGTCCTGGCCTGGCGGGTGCTCCGCGCGCCCGCACCCACGCACTCCATGCACTGCTGTCCCACCGAGGCCGAGCGCATGCAGTCGGGGCATGCGTGGCGACCGCACCGGACGCAGGAGACGTACGTTTCCCGGTTGGGGTGGCGGTAACAGGTAGGAACCTCCGGGGTTCCCGGCACGACTCCGTCAGGCCGGACCGATTCGCCCGGTCCGGAATCGCTGGGGGTGCTCACGGCGTCGTCCAATCAGTCGGCAGACCGCTCAGCTGGCTGAGCCGCGGTCCACTGTGACCGACTCGATCACCACGTCTTCCACGGGCCTGTCCTGGCTGCCCGTCTTCACGCGGCTGATCAGGTCAACCACGTCAGCACCCTCGATGACCTCACCGAAGATGGTGTGCTTGCCATTGAGCCAGGGCGTGGGCGCGACGGTGATGAAGAACTGAGAACCGTTGGTCCCCGGCCCGGCGTTCGCCATCGCCAGCAGGTACGGCCGGTCGAACGCGAGGTCCGGGTGGATCTCGTCGCCGAACTTGTAGCCAGGCCCGCCCCGGCCAGAACCGAGCGGGTCCCCGCCCTGGATCATGAAGTCAGGGATAACCCGATGGAACACGCTCCCGTCGTAGAGCTTGTCGGTGGTAGCCCGCCCCGTGCGCGGGTCGGTCCACTGCTTGCCGCCCTCGGCTAGTTCCACGAAGTTGCGCACGGTCTTCGGTGCGTGATCAGGGAAAAGGCGGATAACAACCGGCCCCTGGTTCGTGCGCAGCGTCGCGGTCAGCGTCTCTGTCATACGTTTAACTCCCCGTCCAGCCGTCGAACAGGCCGGACATTTCGCCGTTGTAAACTTCCTCCTGTCCTCACCGTACCGGTAGCGCGCGATGATTGAACCCAGCAAAGCCGGGAAGCCTTCCAGGACGGGATCACGCTCGGGAGGTTTACTGTGTCCTTTATGAAGACCAAACACACAACTGGCGGGGTGGCCGTGATAGGCGAACGCGCAAAGAGCGCTGCCACGCAGGCCGTCCCGAGAGGGAAGCGCGCGGGAACGACAGCGGCTCAGGGAGCCCGGCAGGGCGTCCAGAGCGCCCGCGAATGGGCGGCGCCGCGGCTCGAAGACGCCACGGATGTGGTCACCGCAGCGGGAACGACCGCGGTTCAGGGCGTCCGCCAGGGCGTCCAGAGCGCCCGCGAATGGGCGGCGCCGCGGCTCGAAGACGCTGTCCTAGGTGCCCGCGAATGGGCGGCGCCGCGGCTCGAAGACGCCGCCGACGCCGTCACCACATCGGTCGCGCCCAAGGTCTCTTCCGCCCTGCTTTCCACCGCGCGCCAGGTCAGGCCGGAGAAGTCAGGTAAGACCCGGGCCCGGAGACTGGTGGACTGGCGCTGGCTACTCGGCGTCGGTGCGGTGCTAGCCGCGGCCGGAGCGACGGCCGCCGTTACGATGAAGCGCCGTTATGCCAGTGCCACTGCGGAGGCCAAGGACGCCACGGAAGCGTCCGAGGACGGGCACCCGGTCGAGACAACCGACGCGGCCCAGCATTCGGACGTAAACGGCCAGGTCACCACCTCGGGCAAGCGCGAGTAAGAAGGTCCAAGTTCACCGGGCTAGCCAGGCAGAAGACGACAGACAGATTAGGCACTCGCGGCATCGCGGGCCGTACCGAGCCGCCTCCAGTGGCAGTGCGGCCGCGACCGCGGGTGTCGGCGTGTCGGCGCGGGTATTCCCGCACGGATCCCATCCCGGGAGTCATCACTTGCTGCCGGTGACCTGAATCCTGCCCTCAGTGGGGTTCTCCGCCACCACGCACTGTGGATAACTCTTAACGCTATTGACCAGCATGCATCGTGCCGTTGGCAAGTCAATGCACACTTCTGTGGATTGCGCTGTGGACAACGCTGTGCGCCGCGCGACGGGTTTCTCCGACGGAAGTCCAGCTCGCCGGCAAGCTCCCGGATTACCTCGGTTCCGGGGGGTCCCCGAGGGGGTCGGCGGTCAGGTACAACCGCGGCCAGCGGCAGTCGATGAACTGGTCCAGGTATCCGGTCAGGCGCTCGTCGAAGTCGTCGTCTTCGGCGATGGCACCGGCTGCCCTTTCGATGCTGGACGGGCTATCCACGCCGAATGCGACCGCTCTGACCTCCCAGCCGTCCCGTTGCGCCGCGTCGTGCCAGCGCTGCACGTTGCCGACCTGCCGCGCACACGTATCACCGGGGATCACCTGCCCGTACGTCCGTTCCCACGCCGAGCTGCGCGGGTGCGGCTCAGCGCCGGGACTCTTCCGGTCGGCCGTTCTGAGCGCGTCGAGGACGAGTGTCCACTTGTAGGAGGGGGCGAGCCACCTGGGTTCTTCCCGCTGGCACAGCCAGCTTCCCCGCGCCACCCGGGACCTGATCGCGGTACTGACGTGGGAGGCGAGGCCGACCGGGCTGACCCGGCCGACGATGACCGGCGCGCGCGCGTCGAGGGCCGCGTCCACGCCATGCGAGATCGCGCAGTCCCGCAGCCGGGACGGCATCATCTGCAGCAGCGAAAGCAGCGCGGTCCCCGGCACCGGCATCGGCCAGCCGGTCAGGTGCGCGAGGACCGACAGCTCGGCCCACAACCTGATCGCCGGATACTCCTCAAGCGCGCGCTGAGCAATCCGCATGTCCCGCAAGGTGCATGGCCGTCCGACGCAGTTGGCGCCGCAGGTAATGCTGCGCGGCCGGACCACGCCTGCCGGGGTCGCGGTGGTGGCCTCCGCCGCTTCCCGGCCGGTACCATCGGGCATCCTGGCCAGGAGCGGATAGTCCATGCCGTCGGCGAACACTGCCGCCTCACCGGGCTTGAGCGTGACCAGAAACCGGTTCTGAGCCCTGGTCATGTTCATCGTCGCGCCCACGGCGTCGCGGTCGTCGGCCGCCGGGAGGCGGTGAGTTATCTTCACCGCCGTGTTCTTGATGACGTCCTGGATAAGGCGATCCGGGATCTGCTCGGCGACAATGAGCCCCTCGCCGTAGGCACGGATCTCGGCGAGCAGCCCGGCGAACATCTCCACCGCGTGTCCCGCCGCGCCGCCCGAGCCAGCACCGCCGGGACCCTCCTGGCGACGCAGCAGCCGGTGTGCCTCCTCGATGACGGTGAGGTGGCGGAGCCCGGCCTGGCCGGCCAGCCCGACCCGGTCCTCCCGGTCCGCTCGGTTCGCCATCCGCAGATGCTCGGCCAGCCTGATCAGCACGGTTCCCATCAAGAACGCCTTGTCGCTGTCGTCGCCCACATCCTCGATCTCCAGCACGGCATTGGTGCGCAGCAGCCGGCCGAAGTCGAGCTGGTGGCCGCCCACCAGGAAACGGCCGGTCGTGCCCAGCCGCAGGCCGGACAGGCGGACCTTGATGAAGCCGAGCACATCGTCGGTGACCCGCTGGCTGTAGCCGACCTCCTGCACGATCCTTATCGCGGCCCGCTGGAGATCGGTGAGGTTCGGGTAGCTGGGGTTCGCGTCGGGCGTAACCGTCTCACCCAGGGCCAAATCCCACCCCGCGTCCTCGTACACCCTGGTCAGAGCCGCGCTGAGCACTTGCGGAAACGGCTCATCCGAACGGAAGGACGCGGTGAACAGCGCCTTGACGAGATCCGCGTGGGTCTGCAGCGGAAACCGGCGGCCCTGTATGTCCGGTGCCGGTTCCAGCGGGTTGAGCCCGGCCGCGACCGCGTCTGATTCGCCCGGCCGGATCCGCACGACCTCGACGGCCTCGGCACCTGGCCCAGCGATGCCGGCCAAGCGCGCGGCCATCAGCCGGTATTCGGCCTTGGCCGGCTCCACCACCAGCCATGGGATCCCGGCTCCGGTAGCGGCTTCGAGCAGCGTCCGCACCGTCTGCGATTTCCCCGAGCCGGTGGCGCCGCAGACGAACACATGCCGGTTCAGCGAGTCGAGCGGCAGGACGAACGGGCCGGCTGGCCGCTGGCCAGAGTCCAGCACCTCGCCGACCGTGATGGCCGCGCTCCCGGCGGTCTGCTCTGGAGTGACGTCGAAATCGGGCCGCAACGCCAGCCGCACCCCGGGCACCTCGCGCTCAGGCGGCCGGGACAGCGCGGCGACCAGCTCGGTGCTGGCATGAAACGAGGTGTCAAACGCGGCGTCAACCCCGGGCGAGGCCGGACCCTGGTCGGCCAGGAGTTCCGGCAGGCTGGCTGGGGCCTGGCTGGCGGGGGCTATCGCGTACGGAAGCTCGGCCAGATCAGCGGAGGCACAGACCAGCCCGGCCACTCGCGAGGCCACGTCCGGATCACTGCCGCCGGCCAGCAGCCGCACCCGCCACAGTCCCGTCGAGGCGCCCTTGCGCACCTCGGCGTGGCGCAGGTGAAGCCGACGAGCCGTCACGGCCCGGTCGGGAAACCGGTCGGAGATACCCGTCGCTTCCCGCTCGCGTTCAGCCAGCTCATCGGCGAGCTCCCGAATCTGAGCCGCGCCCAGGGGTTCGGCCAAGAGCAACATGCCAAACGGGCCCGGCCACACCGCCAGCAGGCATTCTTCCATCGAGGGTGGCGGACGATCGCCGGTACGACGCTCGTGGTCCGGCAGCAGGCCGTCGCTTATCCCGCCAATCGCCCGCCATGATGGCAGCTGCGCCACGAGCGTCGCCAGCGAACGGCGGGGCAACGGCTGGGCCCTCGCGCCGCCGGGAAGGGTCAGGAAGACTTCCCCGTTCGCGCCGCTGCCGACCAGGCCCGCTCCGGCCACCACAAACTGGATCGGGCCGCCGGCGCTGTGCCTTATCCAGCCGATGGCCAGCGCGCCCATGCTGCCGTTCTTGGTTTCGGCCCCAGCGTGATACGCCGCGACCAGGGCCGCGAACCGCTGGGTTCGGCCGGTGTCGCTCGGCCGCTCCTGGGGCGCCTCCGATGTCCCGGCGTCCGGTCGCCGCGGAATCTCCGTAACCCGGTACGCGTCCAGTTCGAGCAGCCGGTCCCAAGCTAACGTCACGGCGTTCCTTCCCACCTCTTCCGGAACCGCTCCATAAGCACACCAGCCTCATCCTCGCTGATCTCTACTAGCTCCTCGGTGGCGTCGCCGCGCTTCCATTCGGCGATGACCGAATCCCGCTTCCAGGTGAGATCACGGCGAAGCATTTCGTCTTCGATGCCACCCTCGACCAGCCAGCGGCGACGTGCCAGCCCGGCCGGGCCTTCCCCATCGCCGGCCGTCAAGGAAACCGCATAATAAGTAACTCTCTCAGTCACGGTCGTCAGACTGGCCTTTCAGATAGTAGGTAATGCTGCCAGCCGAGGGAGGGACAGGAACTGCCGCAACGATCCGTCGCTGCTCCTCCTCCAGTTGCTTACGTTCGGCCGCGGTGATTCTCGTATCGCACAGTTTTTCGTAGAAATCGTGCGTTCGCTGCTTAGCCTCCCAGCTTTCCGGTGTATGGAATTGAACCTCGAAAAGTACCTTGAGTTCGGGGTCACACCAGCGGCTGTTAACTCCCCGGTAGTCATCGGCGTCCCAGGACGGCTTTCTCAGCTGGAGATCGTAGCCGACATCTTTTAGCTTTTGCACCGCATCGGCTACCCCGGATGAGTATTCCTCGGTCGGGAAAACAAACGTGTACCTGATGCCATCGTGGATCGCCGAGGCAAGCTTGTCACCAGCTTGATCTGGATAACGATCGATCATCTTGGCTAGCTTTTCCTTGAAGCGATCCGGGGATTTGAGGGCGAAGTTCTCGGTGTCGGGGACGAGGCAGCCGTGCTTGAGTTCGGCTTCGATGCGCCGCATCGCCGGAGTGATGCCCCCTTCGCCGTAGCCGCCTGCCTCGTCGCGGCCTTCTGCCGCACGGCGGAGAGCCAGCTGTTCGTCCGCGATGAGGTTGGCATGCCGGTCGAGTTCCAGTCCTTTCCATGTCCACCGGCCATCGGCGCTGCGGTCCGCATCGCCGAGACTCGTTACGTCTGGTGTGCATCCAGGAGCCCGGCGGTAGGCGCGCAAGTCGCGGTAACTCTCCTCACGGTCACGAGTCTCGGCGGGCGCTTCCGCGGCCGGATCAGGGAGTTCGCTTGTCCGTGTTCCATGGCAGGTAACGGGATACTGCTCTGCTGAAAGATCGTCGGCACGGCCGACAGCCTCGTCGTCACGAGGGTCATCAGCCGTCATCCGGCACGCCATGTCCGCCGCGAGCTCACCGACCTGTTGCCAATCGACATTTTGCTAGTTACCGATACGAATACCTTAGACACGCTAGGTGGCGCTTAGGAAGGCCGCCGAGGCAACCCGACGATCTTTCATCACGGTCTCCAGTCGCGTGGTACATCGCCCGGAACGCTCCACGGCCGCCGCATCCCAGGACCGTAACCAGGACTGCCGCCGGAAGCGGGACCGTCGCCTGGACCATCACCGGTATCGGAATCACGGCCGAAACCCGGACCGCGAGCCGGTTCGCAGCCGGGCTCGTAGTCCCGGCGGTAACCCCGCGGAGCTCCGTAGCGCCACAACGGCCCATAGCTCTCCTGCTGACCGAACGGCGTCTTGCCGGGTCTTGGGTCGTCATCTTCCTGCGGAGGCGGCGGCAGCGTCCGCCAGTCGTAGATGTCGCGCAACCGACCGGAAGGTGAGCGCCGCCGACGTGACCAGGCCCTCAGCTGTAGCGCCGTGAAGGCACCCACGGCGGCCGCGGCGACAGCGATCAGCACGAGCCGGCCCAGCCACTCGTTACCGCCCGACGTCGGCGCCGCGGCGGCCGTCGCTACCCAAACGCATCGTCTGTGCATGCTCACCATCACCACCCAGAATGATCCTGTGCGTGACCGGTGCCGCGACCGCCAGTGAAATGAAGGCGGTAACCACGAGCCGGCGGTCATCCGGATGCCTGACCGGCCGGTCGTGATCTTTCCTGGCGGCCGCGTGCACTGGCCACTTACCCGGAGTACGGTCGAGACCACTCAGTGCGTTCAGCCTCAGGGTTCCCGGTAATACGCCGGTAAGAACTTGCCGATTTTCGCGCTCAGCAGTCCGCCCCGCCCGGCGCCAACCGGTCCCGGGTCTCGCTCATCCCGCCCGTAGACCCGCCGCGCGGACAAATGGTGCATTTCGCCTCCGCGGGCCGGTCGCTCGCTTATTGTGTGCCGTTACCCCCGTCCGGCGGGGGGTAACTGCACACGGTAACCTCATCGGCCCGCTTGAAGCCGACATTAGGCGCATTTCGTGCTGGTGTCCTGGCTGCGGGTGCGATCTCGCATCGCCGCCGCGCGCCAAACCCGGCAATTCGGGCAGCGCGGCCGGGACAAACGTCATCGTGGATCGATCATCTGCGACCACCCTCACGTGAACCAGTGGTAACTGCGGTACCAGGTTCTGGCGCGCCGCGCCAAAGGAGCCGATTCAGTTAGGAGAATCGGCAGGGAGGCGGGGATCGCCCAGAACCTGGGTCAGATAGGCATTGCCGAACCTGGCTTCTGGATCGACCTCGACGCGGACCCGGCGGAATTCGTCGTAGCGCGGGTAGAGCGAACGCAGGCGCCCAGTCCCGAGGGTGTGCATCTTGCCCCAGTGCGGACGGCCCTCCACATCCGCCACGATGGACTCGAACAGATCGAAGTAAGACCGGTAGGGCAGGCCCGTGTACTGGTGGATCGCGACGTAGGCGGTGTCCCGGCCGTAGGCCGTGGACAGCCAGATGTCGTCGGCGGCGGCCACCCGCACCTCGACCGGGAACATCACCGGGTCGGCCAGGCGAGGCACCTCGCGGCGCAGTTCGCCGAGCACATGGAGCAGTGATTCACGTGGAACGGCGTACTCGGACTCGACGAAACGCACCCGGCGGGGCGTCACGAATACGCGGTGAGATACGTCGGCGTAGGACCGGGAGGACAGGGCGGCCGAGGAGAACCGGTTCAGCGCGGGGATCAACGGGGGTCGCGCCCGGCCGAGCCGGCACAGCGTCCCGAAGGCCGCGTTCTCCATCACCTCGAACTCCCAGAACCGCCGCCACCCTGGCATCGCGGCTACGGCCGAGCCCGCCGGGCTCCCTGGGGCCTTTGGGTCCCGGTCACCAGGGGAAAGTCGGTTGTTCCGCTTGACCAGGGCCTGGCGGCCGTAGTGGAACCAGTAGAACTCGAAGTGGTCGTTGGCGGCGGCCAGCGAGTCGAACTGCTCTAGGACCTCGTCCACGGGCACCGGCCGCTCGTCCGCCGCCAGCGTGAACGACGGTACGCACCGCAGTGTCACCCTGGTGATCACGCCGAGCGCGCCGAGGCCGATCCGCGCGGCCGCGAAAAGCTCCGGCCGGGACGCAGCCGAGCACATCACCAGCGAACCGTCGGCCAGAACCAGGTCCAGCGCCTCGACCTGGGTGGCGAGGCCGCCCAGCCGGGCGCCGGTGCCGTGCGTCCCGGTAGACAGGGCGCCTGCGAGCGTCTGCGCGTCGATGTCGCCGAGGTTGGCCATGGCCAGCCCCAGCCTGCCCAGTTCGGCATTGAGCGTCCGGAGCGTGGTCCCCGCGCGCACTGTGACCAGACCGGTCTGCGTATCGGCGGCGGTGATCCCGCTCCACCGGGACAGGTCGAGGGCCACGCCGACGGTGGCCGCGGCCGACGTGAAGGAGTGCCCGCTGCCGAGCGCGCGCACCGGAAGCCCGTCCGCCGCCGCGTCCTTGACCACCGCCGAGATCTCGGCCTCGGTCCGCGGCTGGCACCACCGCGCCGGCACCGCCATCGCGGTCCCGGCCCAGTTCCGCCAGGTGCGGGGAGCAGATGCGGCCATTGCCGCAGAGCGCTTCATTACCCGCAAGTATTCATATTTCCGCAGCGCTGGTCTACTGTGCGAGCATGCCAGTCGACCACGGCGGCCAGCTCACCGCCGACGGGGCCGCCGCGCCGGCCCCGCCCACCGCCGCGCATGCCACGGCAACAGCCGAAACAGCAAAGGCCACGGCGAAGGCCGAGACAGCAAAGGCTGCGGCGGACTTGCGAGCCCGGTACGACCAGGCCACCGCGGCGCTCGACCCGCCGCTGGCCATCGTGGATGAGGACGCGTTCGATCGCAACGCCGCCGACCTGACCCACCGGGCCGCAAACCGCCCGATCCGGGTCGCCACCAAGTCGCTGCGGTGCCGTTTCCTGATCGAGCGCGCGCTGGCCCGCCCCGGCTACCAGGGCGTGATGTGCTACTCGCTGCCCGAAGCCCGGTGGCTGCACGCCATGGGCACCTGCGACGATCTGCTGGTCGCCTACCCCACCGTGGACCGCCGGGCCCTGCGGGCCCTGGCCGCAGACGCCCGGGCCCGACGGCACATTACGATCATGGTGGACTCCACCGCGCAGCTGGACGCGGTGGACCGGGCCCTCGGCGAGGACCATCCGGAGATCCGGGTCTGCCTGGAGCTCGACGTCTCCTGGCGCCCGCTGGCCGGCAAGCCGCTGGTGCACATCGGCACCTGGCGCTCTCCCGTGCATGAACCGCGGCAGGCGGCCGAACTCGCCGCCGTCATCACCCGCAGGCCAGGCTTCCGCCTGGTCGGCGTGATGGGCTACGAGGGCCAGATCGCGGGCCTGGGCGACGCTCCTCCCGGGCACCCGGTCCGGGCCCAGCTGATCAGGTTCATCCAGGCTCGTTCGGTCCGCGAGCTCAAAGCGCGCCGGGCCGAGGCGATCCGCCTGGTCGAGACGGTGACCAGCCTGGAGTTCGTGAACGGCGGCGGCACGGGCAGTTTGGAGTCGACCGCCGGGGACACCTCGGTGACCGAACTCACGGCGGGTTCTGGCCTGGTCGGGCCGACGCTGTTCGACGCGTACACGAAGTTCACCCCAGCTCCGGCCCTGCTGTTCGCGCTGCCCGTGGTGCGGCGCCCCGGCCCGGCCATCGCCACCTTGTTCGCCGGCGGCTACGTCGCCTCGGGCACCGGAACGACGGACCGGCTGCCGCGGCCGTACCTGCCCGCCGGGCTCAGCCTGACCGGCGTGGAGGGCGCCGGTGAGGTGCAGACACCGGTCCGCGGGGCCGCGGCCGCAGACCTGCAACCCGGGGACCGGGTTCTGGCTGCGGCACGCCAAGGCCGGCGAGCTCGCCGAGCGGTTCCGGGAGTACCACATAGTCCACGACGACGGCCGGGTCACCCCGGTGCCGACCTACCGGGGCGAGGGCCAGTGCTTCGGCTGAGCCACCCGGCCCGCCGCGCCAAAGCCACCCGCGTGGACGGCCGGGATGGATAGCCAGGAGGTAGACAACCAGGAAACACTCCCGGCCAGCGAGACACTCCCGGCCAGCGAGACACTCCCGGCGGCGCTGGCCGAGCCGGCCGAGCCGGTCCGGGCCCGCTGGATTACGCTGCTGTTCCTCGCGAACGTCGGCCTGTGGCTGGCGATTTACGCTCCGATCCAGGTGGTGCTGCCCGAGCAGGTCCAGTCGCTGCACCCCGCCGACAAGGCCGTGCTGCTGTCTGTCGTCATCGGCGCGGGCGCGATCGCCTCGCTGCTGGCCAACCCGGTCGTCGGCGCGCTGTCCGACCGGACCACGTCTCGCCGCGGCCGCCGCCATCCGTGGACGGTCGCGGGGGCCGTGGTCGGGGCGGGCGGACTGGTGATCCTGGCGGCGGCGCCCGATATCCCGGTGATGGTCCTCGGCTGGTGCATCGCCCAGGCCGGACTGGGCGGCATGCTGGCCACGCTGACGTCCGCGCTGCCCGACCGGGTGCCCGCCCGGCAGCGCGGCACGCTGGGCGGCCTGATCGGCATCAGCCAGATGCTGGGCACGGTCCTCGGCGCCCTGATCGTCACGGTCCTCGTGACCAGGATCTCTCCCGGCTATCTGACCTGCGGCCTGATCGTGATCGCGGGCGCGCTGGCGTTCACGCTCCGGACCGCGGATGAGCCGCTGCCCGCCGAATTCAAGCCGCGGATGCCGGTCGCCCAGGTGCTGCGTAGGCTGTGGGTCTCGCCGCGGCGGTACCCGGACTTCGGCTGGGCTTGGCTGACGCATTTCCTGGTCAACCTGGGCAACGACCTCGGCACCTTGTACCTGCTGTACTTCCTGGCCGACGCGGCGCACTATCACGACCCGCAGATCGGGCTGCTGACGCTGATGGCACTGTACGCGGTGGCGCTGGCCATCGCGGGCGGGGTGTGCGGCTCGGCCTCGGACCGGACAGGGCGCCGCAAGCCGTTCATCGTGGCAGCCGCGATCGCCTGTGGCGCGGCCGCGGTCATCTTGGCCATCTCGCCCACCTGGCCGGCGGCGCTGGTGGCGGCGCCGCTGCTTGGCGCCGGCTTCGGTACGTACTGGGCGGCCGCTCCCGCCGTCTTGACCGCGGTGCTGCCCGCGGCCGCCGATCGCGCCAAGGACCTCGGCGTGATCAATGTGGCGTATTCCCTGCCGCTGGTCGTGGCGCCGATCATCGCCGGGGCGGTTCTTGGCCTCATGCACAGTTATCCGTCGCTTTTCGCGCTGGCCGGGCTGGCGTCGATCGCGGCCGGAGTGACAATTACCCGGGTCCGTTCTGTCCGCTAACCGCCGTAGCCGGTCCCGGCCGTGATATTTATCCGAAACGGGCGGTGGTTTAACCTCGTTGCCCAGCTGGTTTCCAACCACAGCGTTACGGCGAACGTCCAAGAGGTGACATGGCTTACCGAGCCGCGGTGGGGAAGTTGGAAGGGGCAGGAATTGATGTTGATCACGAAGACGCGAAGATACCGGCAGGTCGCGGCCGGGGCGATGCTCTTTTGGGCCGGGCTCGCTGGTGCCGCCTTGCTGGTGACCGCCTGCAGCTCATCGACTACTTCAACGGCGGCGGGCGCCAGCACGTCCGCGGGATCGCCCACGTCAGCGGGATCGCCGACCCCCGCGGGATCGCCCAGCGCTCCAGCCTCGTCGGCCGCGGCACCGAGCGTGACCGCTTCGCCGTCCGGAACCAGTACCTTCCTGGCGCCGAGCCAGGACATTAACGCCACGCCGCTGCAGGAGCCCGCTTGCACTTCCAATTTCGGTTGCCCGCTATCCGGTGATTCCACCGCGTTCCTCGACAAGATGAAATGGTCTGCCTGGTCCGGGACCGAGGCGGTGGGAACGGGCACGTACAAACTCGACGACTGTAATCCCAATTGCGCGGCCGGCGTGGTCTTCGACGTGGCGACGGTGGTCACGTTCAGCCAGCCGGTCAAGGTCTGTTCCGCCGCCGGCACCCGCTGGTTCTGGTCCCGGGCGTCCTTCAGGTTCCCGAACGGCCTGCCGAAATCCCTGCAGGGAGATGGCGGCCCGCAGAACCCCTGGACGTTCTCCGATGTCATCACCGCGGCCGAGCAAAGCTGCCACAGCTAGCCGGCGTCACTCCGACGCCGGCCGAAGTGCTCTGGTCTCGAGCACGGCGAAGGAGACGGTGGGGATCGTCACCGTGTCCTGCTTGATCGCAACCCCCGGGCTGGACGCGGCGAGGACCCCGATGCCGGGCTGCCCGAGCGGCAGCCAGACGGCCTCCGGGCCGAGGTTCGCCGCGATCCGCAGGGTTCCCCGGCAGACCATGATCCACCGCGCCTCTTCGTCGAAGTCGGCGTGCACCCGGTCGAGCCTCGGGTCGGTGAGCTCGGGGCGGGCCCGGCGCAGCGCGATCAGCTCCCGGTACCACGCGTGCAGGCCGAGGTGCGGCTCGTGATGGCGCTGCTCCCAGTCGAGCTTGGAGCGGAGAAAGGTCGCCTCGTCCTGGGGGTCAGGCACGTCGGCCGCGTCCCAGCCGTGCGTGGCGAACTCGGCCTTGCGCCCGTCGGCGACGGCCTTAGCTAGCCAGGGTTCGATGTGATCGGTGAAGTACTGCCACGGGGTGTCCGCACCCCATTCCTCGCCCATGAACAGCATCGGGGTATACGGCGAGGTCAGCACCAGGCCGGCGCCGACCTTGACCAGTTCAGGGGAGATCGTGGCGGCGATCCGGTCGCCGATGGCACGGTTGCCGACCTGGTCGTGATTCTGCAGGTAGCCGAGGAAACAGTGGGCGGGGACGCGGAACACGTCGACCTGCCGCCCGTGCGTCCGGCCGCGGAAGGCGGACCAGATGCCGTCGTGGAAGAACACCTTGGTGTAGGTCTTGGCCAGCGCGCCCAGCGACCCGAAGTCGCAGTAGTAGCCCTGCCGTTCGCCGGTGATCGCCGCGTGCACCGCGTGGTGGAAGTCGTCGCTCCACTGCGCGGCCAGCCCGTAGCCCCCCGCCTCCCGTGAGGTAACCAGCCGGGGGTCGTTGGTGTCGGATTCGGCGATCAGTATCAGCTCGCGGTTCAGCCGGGCCGCGAGCGCAAGCACCTCGGTCGCGAGTTCCTCCAGGAAGTGCAGCGCCCGGTGGTCTTCAAGCGCGTGTACGGCGTCCAGTCGCAGCCCGTCCAGGTGGTAGTCGCGCAGCCACATCAGCGCGTTGCCGATCAGGAACGCGCGTACCTCGTCGGACCCGGGCTGGTCCAGGTTCACCGCGGGACCCCACGGCGTCACGTGCGCCGCGGTGAAGTACGGTCCGAAGTCGCCTAGCCGGTTGCCGATGCCGACGTGGTTGTACACCACGTCGAGCAGGACGGCCAGGCCGCGCTCATGACAGGCGTCGACGAACCGCTTCAGCCCGTCGGGACCGCCGTACGGCTCATACACCGCCCACAGGTTGATCCCGTCGTAGCCCCAGCCGTGCCGCCCGGGGAACGTCGCCACCGGCATCAGCTCGACCGCGTGTACACCGAGGTCGCGCAGGTGATCGAGTCGCCCGACAGCCGCGTCGAAGGTGCCTTTCAGCGTGAACGTGCCGACGTGCAGCTCGTAGATCACCGAGCCGTGCAGCGCGCCGCCGCGCCACCTCTCGTCCGTCCAGCGGAAGGCCGAGTGATCATAGCGGCGGCTCAGGCCCGCGGTGCCGAACGGCTGGCGCAGCGAGCGCGGGTCGGGCAGCGTCTCGCCGCCGTCCAGCCGGAACCCATAGTCGATGCCGGCCGCCACGTCGGGCACGTCCGCGCTCCACCAGCCGGGGCTGGTCCCGGCGTTTTCCCGGCTCATCGGGTAGCGCTGTCCCGCGACCTCGACCTCGACCTGACCCACGGCGGGCGCCCAGACGCTGAACGTGGTCACCGGGCGCTCTGGCCCGAGCGCCGGTCCTGCTCCTGTGCGTAGATCTGGTCCGGGACGAGCAGGGCCACCGGCAGCCGCCGGGTCAGCTCGGCCAGCGGCGGCCTGGTGCCAGCGTGCCTGACCCCGGTCAGCACGTCCCGCCAGTGCACGTCGGGCAGCGGCAAGACGGTATCGGCCCAGCCGCCGCGCCGCCGCAGCCCGGCCGGCAGCCGGGTGACCACGGTGATCGCGTGATCACCGCGGACGAAGGCGACCGCGTGCTCCGCGGCCGGCCCTTCGCAGCTCAGCGGGGTGTAACCGGCGGCGAACCAGTCCGGGTGATCACGGCGCAGCCGCAGTGCGCGCGACGTCACCAGCAGTTTCTCCGCGTCCATGCCGACGGCGGCGTCCGGGTCGTCCGCCAGCGCGGCCAGCAGCCGCCTGCGTCGCTGGTAGTCCACGGGCCTGCGGTTGTCCGGATCCACCAGGGACAGGCCGGTGAGCTCGCAGCCCTGGTAGACGTCGGCCACTCCCGGCATGGTGAGCTGCACCAGCTTGGCGCCGAGGGTGTTCACCCGGGCGTCCGGCGCGGTCCGGGCCACGAAGCCGGCGATCGCCGCGGTCAGTTCCGGGTCGCCGATCACCGCGTCGGCCAGGCCCAGCACCGCCGACTCGTATCCGGCCCGGGGCACGGTCCAGGACGTGCGGGTCTTGGCCTCCTGCATCGCCTTCCCGAGGTACTCGCTCAGCCGCTCGCCGCCGATGAGCCAGGCGCCGACCAGGGTCTGCCACATCAGGTACTCGAGGTCGGGCTCAGGGGCCCGCTCGGTGGCCTGCGCGGCGGCGCCGTCGGTCAGCCACCTGGCCAGGCCGTGCCACTCGCCGACCTGGTGCGCCCACTCCTGCGGCCATTCGGCGAGCACGGCCAGCCGGGCCCGCACGTCCTCCTGCCGTTTGGTGTCGTGCGTGGACAACGTGGTCAAGGTGGCCGGCCACCGGGCGGCCAGGCGGCTGGCCTCGGCGTGGAACCGAGCCGGGCTGACGCCGAGAACATCCGGGTTGCCGCCCACCTCGTTCAGTGCGGCCAGCCGGGACCAGCGGTAGAACGCGGTGTCCTCGACCCCCTTGGCCAGCACCGGGCCCGTGGTCTGGCCGAACCGCACGACCAGCTCGTCGCGAGCGGCCTGCTGGGACTTCTCGGCCGCCGCGCCGCCCAGGCCGAGCACGGCCGCGCACAAGGCATCCAGGGCCGGGTGCAGGCGCTCATCCAGGTGGTCGCGAGCGCGGTCGGCGGCCGCCCGGACCATGGCCGCCGAGGCGTCAGGCGGCGGCTGGCCGGGGGTCACGTAGGCCCGGTACACACCGAACTCAGCCAGCACGGCAACCAGGACATCGTGCAGGTCGGCGGCATGGAAGTCCAGGGCCGGGTAGCCACGGGCGAATACCCGGGTGAGCCGGGACAACTCGGCGGTGAAGGTACCGTCGGCGATGTACCGCTTGGCGTCCCGCTCCACCTCGGCGAAATCCTGGCTGCCGCCAGTGAAGCTGACGTATTCCTCGGTCAGCGGCTCTTCTCCGGCGGGGTCTACGAACAGCCCGCCGACCAGGGCCAGGGTGTCGTAGCCGGTGGTGCCCGCGCAGCGCCAGTCCGGCAGTCCCTCGTCGTGCGCCAGGATCTTCTCCACCACGACCCAGGCGTTACCTGTCGCCGCCGCCAGCCGGTCCAGGTAGCCGGCCGGGTCCGCCAGCCCGTCCGGATGGTCCACCCGCAGGCCGTCGATCAAGCCCTCATTCACCAGGCGGAACAGCACCTCGTGGGTGGCGGTGAACACGTCGGGATCCTCGACCCTGATCGCGATGAGCGTGTCGATGTCGAAGAACCGCCGCCAGTTGAGCTGGGTCGCCGCATCATGCCAGTCGGTGAGCCGGTAGTGCTGCTGGGCCAGCAGCACGCCAAGCGGCAGGTCGGCCACGCCGTCCCGCAGTGGCAGCACGTGGTCGAAATAGCGCAGCACCGCCCCGGGGTGCCCGGGGTGCGCGGAGCGACCGTGGTGCTCGGGGGCCCGCAGGGCCGTGTCGATGATGAGGTCATCCAGGCACGTCTCCAGCGGGCCGTCCAGGATCGGCATCAGCAGCTTGCCGTCCTGCGCGTCCCAGTCGACGTCGAACCAGTGCGCGTACGGCGATCGCATGCCCTGGTACAGCACCGACCAAAGCTGCTTGTTGAGTGACTCCGGCGTCGGCCGGGCCATGTGATTGGGCACCACGTCGACCACCACGCCGAGGTGGTTGCGGTGAAACGTTTCCACCATCGCGCGGAACGCGTCCTCGCCGCCGAGGTCGGTGGAAACGAGCGAGTGATCCACCACGTCGTACCCGTGCGGCGAGCCCGGGTTGGCCTGCAGGATCGGCGACAGGTAGGCGTGCGTCACGCCCAGCGCGGCGAGGTAATCGGCCTGCTCAGCCGCCTGCTCGAAGCCGAAGCTGTCCCGCAGCTGCAGCCGGTAGGTGGAGACCGGCACCCGGGCCGAGCGCGGGCCGCCGACGTGCTCAGCCACGACGCAGCAGCTGCACGGAGTAGTTGACCACGTTAATCACGTCTCCCGGCTTGACCGCACTCTCATTTTCAAACTCGGTCGCCGGAAACGCCGTGTCCAGGACCTTGGACCACCGCGGGCCGTAGCGCCGCGGCGGGATGACGAACTCGAGATCCTTATCGCCGGCGTTGAACAGGAGCAGGAAGGAGTCATCGGTGACCTTCTCGCCCCGCCGGTCTGGCTCGCTGATCGCCCGGCCGTTCAGGAACACGGTGAGCGACTTGGCGAACCCCGCGTCCCAGTCCTCGTCGGTCATCTCCTCCCCGGCCAGCGTGAACCAGGCGATGTCGCCGAGCCGGTTCCGGCCGCCGCGCAGCGCCTGACCGCGGAAGAACCGGCGGCGCCGGAACACCGCGTGGTCGGACCGCAGCCGGATGAGCTTGCGCACGTAGTCCAGCAGCGCCTGGTCATCTTCCGCGCGGACGGCCCAGTCCATCCAGGAGATCTCGTTGTCCTGGCAGTAGGCGTTGTTGTTGCCCCGCTGGGTGCGTCCCATCTCGTCGCCCGCAAGCAGCATCGGGACGCCCTGCGACAGGAGCAGCGTGGTGAGGAAGTTGCGTTTCTGACGCGCGCGCAGTGCGAGCACGGCCTTGTCCTGCGTCGGCCCCTCCGCGCCGCAGTTCCAGGACCGGTTGTCATCGCTGCCGTCCCTGTTGTCCTCGCCGTTGGCCTCGTTGTGCTTGTGGTTGTAGGAGACCAGGTCCTGCGAGGTGAAGCCGTCGTGGCAGGTCACGAAGTTGACCGAGGCGACCGGCCGCCTGCTGTCCTGCTGGTAGAGGTCGCTGGACCCGGTCAGCCGGGAGGCGAACTCGGGAACGGTCGAGGGCTGGCCGCGCCAGAAGTCGCGGATCGTGTCCCGGTACTTCCCGTTCCATTCGCTCCACAGCGGCGGGAAGTTGCCGACCTGATAGCCGCCGTCACCCACATCCCACGGCTCGGCGATCAGCTTGACCTGGGAGACCACCGGATCCTGCTGGACTAGGTTGAAGAACGCGGACAGTCGGTCCACCTCGTAGAACTGGCGGGCCAAGGTGGCGGCGAGATCGAACCGGAAACCGTCCACGTGCATGTCGAGCACCCAGTACCGCAGCGAGTCCATGATCATCTGAAGCACGTGCGGGTGCCTCATCAGCAGGCTGTTCCCGGTGCCCGTGGTGTCCATGTAGTAGCGCCGGTCGTCGTCCACGAGCCGGTAGTAGGCGGAGTTGTCGATGCCGCGGAAGGAGAGCGTCGGCCCCATGTGGTTGCCCTCGGCGGTGTGGTTGTAGACCACGTTGAGGATGACCTCGATCCCGGCCGCGTGCAGCGCGCGGACCATGGTCTTGAACTCCTGGACCTGCCCGCCGCGGCTGCCGCCGGCGGCGTAGGCGTTGTGCGGAGCGAAGAAGCCGATGGTGTTGTAGCCCCAGTAGTTGCCGAGCCCCTTCTCCTTCAGGTGGCTGTCGTCGATGAACTGGTGCACGGGCAGCAACTCGACCGCGGTGACGCCGAGGTCCTGCAGGTGCGAGATGACCGCGGGGTGCGCCAGGCCTAGATAGGTACCGCGCTGCTCGTCCGGGATCACCGGGTGCTCCTTGGTCAGGCCGCGGACGTGCGCCTCGTAGATGACCGTCTCGTGGTAAGAGGTTCGCGGCGGCCGGTCCAGGTTCCAGTCGAAGTACGGGTTCACCACGACCGAGCGCGGGACATGCGGTGCGGAGTCGGTATTGTTGCGCCGGTCCGGGTGCCCGAACGAATAGGAGAACACCGCCTGGCCCCAGTCGACGCGGCCCTCGATCGCCTTCGCGTACGGGTCGAGCAGCAGCTTGGCCGGGTTGCAGCGCTGGCCGGCGGCCGGGTTGTAGGGTCCGTGCACCCGGTATCCGTAGCGCTGCCCGGGGCTGACCCCGGGCAGGTAACCATGCCAGACAAACCCGTCCACCTCGTGCAGGTCGACCTTGGTTTCCGTGCCGTCCTCGTCAAACAGGCACAGCTCGACCCGCTCCGCCACCTCAGAGAATAGGCCGAAGTTGGTCCCGGCCCCGTCATAGGTGGCGCCCAGTGGATAACTGTCACCCGGCCATACGGCAGTTGCCGCCAAAGGTCTCCCTCCCCTCCCACTGAACGTGTGTTCCGACCATCACTCTTTCCCATCCCCGCGACGACCATGCGCCACGGTCACATGCTCCGGCCGCAGGGGCAGGAACCAAATACCCTCAAATACCCGCCCAGCATATGGGGCGGGTACTCGGCCATCGCTCCACGGAAGATAAAGGCCAGGTCACCGGGGACTCGGCGACGGGCAGCCCCGACCCCGCCCGAGCCGACCCGTCAGCGGGCGCGCAGGGCGGCGACGAGGGCCGGGATGACCTGGTGCAGGTCGCCGATGATGGCGTAATCGGCGTGGGCCAGGATGGCTGCGTTCGGGTCGGTGTTGATCGCGATGATGTGCTTAGCGCCCGCGCAGCCCGCGATGTGCTGGATGGCGCCGCTGATGCCGCAGGCCAGGTAGAGCTCCGGGGCGATCTTGGTACCGGTCTGGCCGACCTGCTGCCGGTGCGGGCGCCAGCCCTCGGAGGTGACCACGCGGGAGACCCCGACCACCCCGCCGAGCAGCTCGGCCAGCTCCTCAAGCGGTGCGAAGCCGTCGGCGCCGCCGACGCCCCGGCCGCCGCCGACCACGACCCGCGCGGTGGCCAGCGACACGCCGCCGGGCCGACCGGCCGACTCGGCGGCCCGCACGATTAGGTCCGCCTCGGCCAGCTCCGGCTTGTGCACGTGCACCTGGAGGGTGGCCGCGACGACGGGCACCGGGGCCACCGCGTCGGTGGCCACGGTGAACAGCGCGACCGGTGCCTCCATGACGGCGTGCTCGAGCAGCAGTCCGGCCCAGCGGTGCCTGACGATCCGGTGCGTACGCCCGCCGTCGGGCGTGACTACCGTGCAGTTCGCCGCCATCGGCAGGCCCGTGATCGCGCCTAGGTGCGCCAGCACCTCGTTGCCCCGGTCGGTGCCGGCCGCTAGCACTGCGGTCGCGCCGGTTTCCGCCGCCAGGCCGGCCAGGACCCGGCCCCAGGCCTGCGGTGCGTACCCCTCGAGCGTGCCCGGCTCGATCACGTACGCGTCGGTGACGCCGTAATCGGCCAGCGCCGAGACCGGCGTGCTCGCCGAATCGGCGAACACGACGGCCCCGATGGACGAATCTCCCAGCGTGCGGGCCAGCGTCAAAGCACGGAGCGAGACGTCGGCGGGATCTGCGCCGTCCAGTTCCACCAGGCACAGGATCGTCATGGCAGGATCCCCAGTTCGGCTAGCATCCGGACCAGCTCGGGTACCGCGTCGGTCCCATGGCCGAGCACGGTGGCCTGGTGCTGGCTCGAGGCGGGCACCCGGAGCTCTTCCTTGCGCAGCCCCGCGGGCTCGAATGGGGTCCAGGCGGGCGAGGAGCGCTCGACTGCCGCGCGCCTGGCCCGCAGGCGCCCGGGTAGCGACGGGTACCGGGGGAGGTTGATGCCCTCCTTGACCGTAATCACCGCGGGCAGCGGCAGCTCGTATGCCTCTTCGACCCCCCGGTACTCACGCCGGGCGATCACGGCCTCGCCGGCCACCTCCAGGCTCTTTATCCCGGTGGCGACCGGCCAGCCGAGCTCGTGGGCGAGGCGGATGCCGACCTGGTAGTCGCCGGTATCGGCCGCTTCGTTGCCGAGCAGCACCAGGTTGTAGGAGTGAGCCCGGACCTCGGCGGCGATAGCCGCCGAGGTAGCGATCGGACCGAACTCGCGGCCCCTAGTCTCGAGCAGCACCGCCCGACCGGCACCGAGCGCCAGGGCGCCGCGGAGTTGCTCGATCGCCTCCTCGGGTCCCAGGGTCACCACAGTCACCAAGCCGCCGAGGCGCTCGGTGATCTGGACGGCTTCCTCCACCGCGCACTCCTCGTGCGGGCTGATGGTGAACCCGGACATCCGGGTATCGACCTCCTGCCCGTCAGGGGTCACCGTGATCTTGCCGCCCACGGTGGGAACGCGCTTGACGCAGACCAGAATCTCCATGACTGGCTCAGCCCCGGATGCGCTCGTTGGCCGGGTCGAACAATGGAGTGGCTCCGGCCACCGCCACGGTGACCGGGTACGGCTCGCCCAGGTACTCCACCAGCATCGAGTTGCCCTCGACGGCGACCTCTGCGGGCAGGTACGCCATCAGCAGGTGCTTGCCCACCGACGGGCCCGAGCCTGCGCTAGTCACGTACGACGGCCGTCCCTTGGCGTCGACCAAGCGCTCGCCTGACGGCGAGAGGATCGGCTCGCCGCCCAGCATGTACCGCAAAGACCCGTCCGCCGACACGTGCGAGTCCACGGTGAGCGTGCACAGCACCGCGCACGGTGGCTCGGCCCGCTGCCGCAGGTACGCGTCCTTGCCGATGAACGGCTGGGACTTGACCTTGGGCCTGGTCATGCCCGCTTCGACCACGGTGTAGTCGGGCGTGAGCTCGGCGCCGAACGCACGGTACCCCTTTTCCAGCCGCCCGGTCGTGCCGTACACCCCGATGCCGGCCGGCCCAAGCCCGAGCGGCTGGCCCGCCTCCCACAAGGTGTCCCACAGCCGGGCACCCTGCTCGAACGGCACGTGCAGTTCCCAGCCGAGCTCACCCACGTAGGAGATGCGCGACGCGAGCACCACGATCCCGCCGACCTCGATCTCCCGGCAGCTGCCGAACCCGAACCCGGCGTGCGACACGTCGTCGGCCGTGACCCCGGCCAGCACGTCCCTGGCCCGCGGGCCCCACAGCCCGATCGTCGTCCAGGCCGAGGTGATATCGGCCAGGTAAGCACCGGACGGCAGGTGGTCGCTGATCCACTTGGCGTCAGAGTTCCCGGTCGCGCCGCCGGTCACCACCCGGAACCGGTCCGCGGCCAGCCGCATGACGGTCAGGTCAGCGCGGAACCCGCCAGCCTCGTCGAGCCAGGAGGTGTACACGACGCGGCCGACGGCCACGTCCAGCTGCGCGACGGACAGCGCCTGCACCGCGTCAAGCGCCGCGGGCCCGGACACCTCGAAGACGGCGAAGGCGGACAGGTCGACCAGGGCGCAGGTGTCCCGCATGGCCAGGTGCTCGGCGTTGATGACCGGCGACCACCAGCGCGACTCCCATTCCGCCGACCGCTCCATCAGCCGCCCCGCGTACCGGTCAAGCAGACGTGAGTTCACGCCGTACCAGAACGGCCGCTCCCAGCCCGCCGTCTCGTAGAACACGGCGCCGAGGCTGCGTTCCCGCTCGTACACCGGGCTGACCCGGACCAGCCGCCCGGACTCCCACTGCTCGGCCGGGTGCACGATGCCGTACATCTTATTGAAGCTCTCCCGGGCCCGGCCCCGGACGTGCGCGACGGTTTGCTGGTGCGGGTAAAACCGGGCCGCGTCCGCCTCGTGCACGTCGACCGTGGGCACCTGGCCGGACATGAGCTCGGCGACCGCGCGCCCGCAACCCGGGCCTTCCTTGATCCAGCTCGCCGCCGCCGACCACAGCCCCCTGGCCTCCGGCATCTCGCCGAGGATCGGGTGCCCGTCGGGCGTCATCGAGATCAGGCCGTTGATCGCGTACCTGATGCCGGCCCGTTCGTCGCCGAGCAGCTCGGGCATCAGCTCAAGCGCCTGCTCCAGCTGGGGGTCGAAGTCGCCGGAGGTGAACGGCATCTCGGTCGGCGAGAGTACCGACTCCTCGATGGAGGGGATCTCGTCCGGCGAGACGATGATCGGGCGATGCGCGTACGAGCCGACCTCCATGTCACCGCCATGCTGGCGCTCGTACATGTTGGTGTCCACGTCACGGACGATCGGGTAGGAGATCTCCCCCGGCGTGTCGGCGAACAGCGCGATCGGGCCCACGCTGATCATCTGGTGCACGGTCGGGGTGAGCGCCAGCCGGGCTCCGGCCATCCGGGCGATCCGCGGCGACCAGACCCCGCAGCAGATCACGACGCTGCGCGTCTCGATCTCGCCCGCGCTGGTCGTCACCGCACGCACTCGCCCCTGGGACACGGTGATGCCGTAGACCTCGGTGCCGGCCAGCACGGTGAGCGCGCCGGACTGCTGGGCCCGCTCCCGCATCAGCGTGCCGGCCCGGAGCGAGTCGACCACACCCACGGTGGGGAAGTGCGCTCCGCCGAGGATGACCGATTCGTCCAGGTAGGGCACCAGCTTGTTCACCTCGCCGGGCGTGATCAGCTCGGCCGGGATGCCCCACGCCTTGGCCTGGGTGCACCGCCTGCGCAGCTCGATCATCCGGGTCGGGGTGCGGGCCACCTCGATCCCGCCGCTCTCGGTGAACACCCCGAGGTCTTTGTACTGCGCGGCGCTGTCCGCCGTCAGCTCGAACATCATCTTGGAGTACTCGATCGGGAAGATGAAGTTGGAGGCGTGGCCGGTGGAGCCGCCCGGGTTCGGCATCGGTCCCTTGTCCACCAGGACGAGGTCCCGCCAGCCGAGCTGCGCTAGATGGTGCGCGAGGCTGTTGCCGACGATGCCCGCGCCGATGATGACAGCGCTGGCCGGGCCTGGAATTTCAGTCATGCTCAACCTGCCATTAGTCGTTTTCCCTATCCGGCGCGCTCCAGGACCGAGCAGTTCCCCGGTCGTCAGGGTCAGCCTGCCTTCCGGTTCTGCCTGGCGGCACGCTGCCGGTAGCCGAGGATCGCGGACAGGCCCGCGGCCTCTTCCATGCACTGGCCGGCCGTCGCCGCCAGGCCGTCCCTGGTCATCCTGCTGGCCGGGGCCGACACCGACAGCGCCGCGACCACGCTGCCGTCGTAGCCGTAGATGGGCGCCGCCACCGCGACCAGGCCCGGTTCGAGTTCCTCGTCGGTCACCGCGTAGCCGCGGACGCGCACGCCGGCCAGGTCAGCCCGCAGCGCCGCCTCGGTCGTGATCGTCTTGGCGGTGCGCCGTTCCAGCCGTTCCAGCCGGTCCGGCCGGTCGGGCCTGCCCGGCTCCGGCTGGTCCGGCTGGGACGGCGGCAGCTGGGCCGTCCCGAAGGCCAGCAGCACCTTGCCCAGCGCGGAGCAGTGCAGCGGCACGGACATGCCGACCCAGTTGGTGCCGCCGATCAGGTACTTGCTGTCGACCTGGGCGATCTGCTCGACCATCCCGTTACGCGACACGCCGAGGTTGACCGTCTCTCCGGTCGCCTTGCCGAGCCGCTCGAGGAAAGGGTGGGCCACCGCGACCAGGCCGGCTCCGGCGCCGCCCCGCCAGGCGAAGCTGACGAACATCTCGCCGGGCAGGAACCGGCCGTGGTCGTCGCGGCGGACCAGCCCGTTGCGCTCAAGCGCGAGCAGCAGCCGGGAGGTGGTGGATTTGGCCAGGCCGGTAGTCGCGCTCAGGCCGGTAAACGTCATCGGGTCGGCGGAGTGCACGACCTCCGCGAGCAGCCGGGCAGCCCGGTCCACAGCCTGGGTGCCGTTCTGGTTGCTCATCCGCGCTTACTCATCCCCAGGTTTTGTGTCCCGTTCCGTTTCCGTATGCTGAGATCCCACTTTGTGGGACCAAGTTCTACGATGTGATCGTAAGGCCGGTCTCATATCCGGTCAAGCTCGCGGTTCACACGCTGAACGTGCTCACGGGCACGGGTATTCGTCAGCGCGATGCCGCGGCCGGCGCCGTTCGCCCTACTTGAGCGCGGTGCTTGACCGCGGCCGGCGCCGTTCGCCTGCTGCTTGAGGTCCCGCGTATCCCAGGGGTAAACCCCACCCCGGGCGTCACAAACTCCTATGCTCAGCGGC
Source organism: uncultured Actinomycetes bacterium (assembly GCA_963758795.1). Taxonomy (GTDB): domain Bacteria; phylum Actinomycetota; class Actinomycetes; order Streptosporangiales; family Streptosporangiaceae; genus Palsa-504. The sequence goes on along the minus strand of CAVWXG010000006.1, from coordinate 562,510 downwards.
AAGTTTTCGTCCGCCAGCACGATTCCCGGATCGTTCACGAGTGCTCGCGCGATCGCGACGCGCTGGCGCTGACCCCCGGACAGCATCGAGGGAAGGTGCCGGGCGCGATCGGCGAGGCCGACCTGTTCGAGGAGCGCGGTGGCGCGCGCGAGCCTCGTTCGGCGAATGACCCGCCAGGAGCGCCGGCAGCTCGACATTCTCTTGCCCGGTGAGCTCATCCATCAGCTGGAACCCCTGGAACACGAATCCGATCTCGTCGCGGCGCAAGTACGCGAGGGCGCGTTCGGAGAGCTCGTCGACGCGTTGCCCCGCGACCGACAGCTGACCGGCGCTCAGACGATCGAGCCCGCCGATCAGGTGGAGCAGCGCCGATTTGGTCGCCGCCGCTTGTCCACAGACCCGCAGGAGGTGCCCGTAGCGGTCGTACGCACGATGATCAGAGGTCGATCGTGGCTTCGATGGTCAGCCGCCGCGCGGGTCGGATGTGTCCGCACTTGGTATGTAGCACGGGGAGGCCCGGAACCCCCGCCCCGGCCCCGTAAAAATATGGCCAGGTTCCAGATGTCCCAGGCCCGTCTTTCCTGATGGTTCGCGGCATCCGCCCGCCGCGAACTAAAGGCCTGAAGGGGCCGCTGCGGCCAGTGCGGCCAGTGTGATGCGCAGCAGCCGACCCTATGGAACATTAGGCCGCATATAACCGGCCCAATGTTCCATAGGTGCAGTTTTTTTCGAGTCAGCGCCTGCCACATCTAGGCGTGCACGGTGATGACCGGTCTGCTGGCGGGTCCGCTGACGGCGCGGCCAGCCTCGACGCTGTCCGTGCTGACCTGGCCAGTGCCGTGCAACAGGTCCTGGGACCCGCCCGCGTTTCGCTGCGGATCAGCCAACGCGACCGGGACCGGCTGAACCGGGACCGCCGTTGGCACGAGCGATCACAGGCTGATCGTGGCCTCGATCGTCAGTCGGCCCAAGCCCCGGATGTTTTCGCAATTGGCATGCGGTACTGGGGACCACCGCATCCGCACAGTGCCCCCGGTCGGGCGCTGCGGGTGCCCAGGATGGCGGCGCTCGGAGTCCCCCACCCGTAACAGCTAGGACACGGACTCTAAATACCGATTTTTCAGTGGGGATTTCCAGCCGACACGATGGACGGTTGTGCCGGCTCTCGCCGACACGATGTACCGTCATGCCGGCAAAATCTGGCACCAGAAGCTCCCAGGTGTGCCCCTTTTTATGGCATTAAGTACTGTTTGATGGTTTTCGGATCATGCCCGGCCCGGACCGGCGAGGATGGCCGACCGAACATCAGAGCCTGGCGGTTACCTCGATCGCGAGCCGCCGCCCGGGCCGGATTTGTTCACAGTTGACATGCGGCACCGGGTCCACAAAACTTTCCGTAGAGCCAAACCTTCCACGGTAAGCGGAGACAGTAGGAGGCATTTGATGCTTCCTGACGCTTATGTTCGCAAGTGGTGACACCACTCCAGGTGCATCCCGATCCCGACCGTGCACTGCGCCGCCCGTCATGCGGGTCCCGCGCGATCCGGTGCCGCTCGGCACCCACCAGCTCCGTCTGCCGGGCCACCCGACGCCGAGCATCCGCTCCCAGCTTCTGCTCCGAGCATCCGCTCCGAACCTCCGGCTGGCCTCCGCTCCGTGATATGGGTCGGTGGCCCCCGTACCCGTAAGAGCAAGCCCGGTGGGCGACCGACTCGATATGTTACGAGACGTGGCGGCCTTACCCTCAAGGTCATAGAGTGCTAGCTCATGGGAGGGTTTGAGCTATTCCGAGGGGATGTGCTCGACGCCTACCGGAACTGGCCCGCGCCCGCCACGATCATCAGCGACGGAGCCTACGGCGTGCGCGGATTCCACGGCGACACCGTCGGGTCGGTCGTTCTCCCGCACTGGTACCGCCCGCATATCGAGTCCTGGTCGGCGGCGGCGGGGCCGGCCAGCACGCTGTGGTTCTGGAACACCGAGATCGGCTGGGCCAGCGTGCATCCGGTGCTCGCCGAACACGGCTGGGATTACGTTCAGCTGATCGTCTGGGATAAGGGCCTGGGTCACATCGCGGGCAACGTGAACAGCCGGACCATCAGGCAGTTCCCGGTCGTGACCGAGGTGTGCGCGTTCTACCAGCGGACGTTCACCGTGACCGGGCCGGACGGCCCGATGCCGGTGAAGCAGTGGATCCGGCACGAATGGGCCAGGTCCGGGCTGACGCTGCAGCGGGCCAACGAGGCCTGCGGGGTGAAGAACGCCGCGACCCGCAAGTACCTCACCAGGGACTGGCTCTGGTACTGGCCGCCGGGGGAGATGACCGAACGCCTGGCCGCTTACGCCAACGCCCACGGCCGACCGTCTGGCTGGCCGTATTACTCACTCGACGGCGAACGGCCCGTCACCGCCAAGGAATGGGACGCGCTGCGGTACCGGTGGCGGCACGCCCACGGAGTGAGCAACGTCTGGTCGCGGCGGCCACTGCAGGACGAGGAGCGGCTCAAGGGGACCCTGCGGCGGGCCGCGCCGCGGGTGCACAACCCGACGGCCGCCAGTTCGGCGCACCTGAACCAGAAGCCGCTGGAGTTCATGGCCCGCCTGATCGCGGCGGTGACCGAGCCCGGTGACGTGGTGTGGGAGCCGTTCGGCGGGCTGTGTTCCGCGTCAGTAGCGGCCGTCGCGCTGGGGCGGCGGGCCTTCGCCGCGGAAATCGATCAGGGGTTCGCGGACCTGGCCGAACAGCGGCTACGCAGCTCCGGGGACAGCGGAGTCATCATCGGGACCGGAGCCGTCGCCAGGTAACGCTTTCCGGCTGGTCAGCCAGTTACATCCTGGTCGGCCTGGACCCCTTGGCCCTCGTTGGCCGGCGGCCGCCCGCGTCCGCGCATCTTGGCCGCGTTGCCTGGCAGCCGACCGGCCTCCCCGAGCGCCCGGCGGAGCAGGAACTCGATCTGGGCGTTCGTGCTGCGCAGCTCGTCAGCGGCCCACCGGGCGAGGGCGTCGTGGACCGCGGGATCGAGCCGCAGCAGGACACCCTTACGCTCAGCCATTCCGGACCTCCGGGCCGGCCGTCACTGGTAGAGCGAGCCGGTGTTGACGACCTGCTGGGTGGCCTGCTCGCTGCACAGCACGACGAGCAGGTTGGACACCATCGCCGCCTTGCGCTCCTCGTCGAGCTCGACGACCCCCTGCTGCTCGAGCTGGGTCAGGGCCAGCTTGACCATGCCGACCGCCCCCTGGACGATCACCTGCCTGGCCCCGACCACGGCCGACGCCGCCTGCCGCCGGAGCATCGCCTGCGCGATCTCGGACGCGTAGGACAGCCGGGTGAGCCGCGACTCGACGACCTGCACGCCAGCCGACGCCACCCGGGCCGCGATCTCGGCTGACAAGCGCGCCGTGATCTCGTCCGCGTTGGCCCGCAGCGACAGCCGGTCGCCGTCCCCGACCTCGTAAGCGTAGCTGGAGGCAATGTGCCGGACGGCGGTCTCGGCCTGGATGGCGACGAACTTCTCGAAGGCGTCGACCGCGTAGATGGCCTTGCCCGTGTCCTGGACCAGCCAGACCACCACCGCGGCGATCTCTATCGGGTTGCCGTCGGCGTCGTTCACCTTGACCGTCGCGGTCTCGAGGTTCCGGATCCGGATCGACACCTGGCGGCGGCGGGTGAACGGGTTCACCCATTGCAGCCCCGGCGAGCGGATGGTGCCCCGGTAACGGCCGAACAGCTGGATCACGCGGGCCTCGCCGGTCATGACCGGCGTCAGGCCGGAGAAGGTGAGTGCCGCCGCGATGAAGACCAGGATAGCCACCACGATCAGGACGATCTCGAGGGTGCCATGGCCGTGCAAGACCACCAGCACGACGCCCAGGATCACGCCTACGATACCCAGCATCAGGGCCGGCAGGCCGGGCGCGGACCTCGCCTGGTACTCGCTGACCGGCTGGGCCGGGAACTTCGGGACTATAGCCGCTGACACCTGCGTATTCATCGATCCCTCCTGCGTTAGCAGATCTGATCTTCTCATTCCCACCGGAAGAACCGCCCCGCGATCAGGGCAAAGACCAGCGCGTAGCCGGCCAGCACCAGCAATGGCTCCGCGGGCGGGAACTGGCCCTGCATCGAGTCCTGGATTGCTTCCACCGCCGCCCCGAGCGGGGTGACGTTGCTGACGTCCTGGAGCACGCCCGACATGAGCTCCCGCGGAAACCACATGCCGGAGAAGAACAGCATGGGGTAGAACGCCGCGGCACCGATGGCGCGGGCGGCGATCCCGCTCCGGGCCACCGCCGCGATGCACAGCCCGATGGCGAACAGCGCGGCGATGGATAGCCCGATCGCCAGCACCAGTGCGCCGGGGTTTTTCGGGACGGCGAACCCGAAGGCCGTAATGCTCACCACGATGAGAATAAGCAGCGAGGTGATGGTGATGCAGAAGGTGACGACGAGCTGTGCGGCCAGCACCCGGGACGGCGGCACCGGCGTGGTCGCGAGCCGGCGCAGGATCCCCTGGTCGCGGTAGGTGACTAGTGGACCCGGCAGGCTGATGAGCGCGATTATCGCGATCACCATGGCAATGAGGATCGGGACGTACACGTCGAACGGGGTCAGCCCCCCGAGGCTGGCCTGAACCTGATGGAAGCTAGGTATCTCGTCGAAGATGATCAGGAGCAGCATCGGAAGCCCGACGCCGAAGATCAGGCCCGTCGGCAGCCGCCAGGCGAGCCTGGCCTCGTTGCGGACGATCTGGCCGAACGCGGCGCGCGGTGCCGTCTCCGGCAGCAGCGTCTTGGTGAGCCGGGCCTTGGTGAGCCGGGCCTTCGGGAGCTGACTCTTCGGGAGCTGACTCTTCGGGAGCTGACTCTTCGGGAGCTGACTCTTCGGGAGCTGAGCCTTCGGGCGCTGCGTCTTGGAGTGCGGGGCCTTCGGCCTCGGCAGCGTGTGCGTGTTCATGCCGGGATTCCTTCCTCGTGCAGATGCCGACCGGTGAGCTTCACGAATGCGTCTTCCAGCGACGAACTATCGAGCTGCACGTCACGGGCGGTCACGCCCGCCGTCGCGAGAGTAAGAATCACCGTGTTGACCAGCTCGCCGGTTCCGGTGACGACGACGTGCGAGCCGCTGCGGGTGACCGTGCCCACCTCGGGAAGCTCGGTCAGGAGGCGGTTGTCGAAGGGGGCCGAGGGCACGAACCGCATGCTCTTCCCGCCGCTGGCCCGTGCGGCCAGGCCGGCCGGGCTGTCGAGCGCGACGACGTGGCCGGAGTCGATCAGGGCCACCCGGTCGCACAGCCGCTCGGCTTCCTCCATGAAGTGCGTCACCAGGAGGATCGTCACCCCGCGGTCCCGCACGCTCTCGATGAGGTCCCAGGTGTCCCGCCGGGCCTGCGGGTCGAGCCCCGACGTCATCTCGTCGAGCACGGCGACCTTGGGCCGCCCGATAAGGGCCAGCGCGATCGACAGCCGCTGGCGCTGGCCGCCGGACAGGGACCGGTAATAGTCCTTGACCTTGCCCGCCAGACCCAGGCCGTCGATTAGCTCGCCGACGTCGGCCGGTTCCCGGTAGAAGGACCGGTACTCCGCCAGGATCTCCCCGACCCTGAGCTTGGCCGGCAGCGCGCTCTCCTGGAGCTGCGCACCCACGATCGGATGCAGCTGGCCGGCATCCCGGACCGGATCCAGACCCAGGACACCGATCGATCCCGCATCCGGTGTCCGGAGTCCCAGCACGCACTCAACCGTGGTCGTCTTACCCGCGCCGTTCGGCCCTAGGATGCCGAAGATCTCGCCCTCGTCGACCGAGAGTGACACGTCGTCCACTGCGACGACATTTCCGTAAGCCTTGCTGAGGTGCGATATCTCCACGGCCGCCTGTGTTTTCACGGTCTCTCCTTCAGTTACTGACCTTGATAACACATTCTTATCATAGTGATATCTATTTTTCAAACTGGCCACGCGGGCCTGTTTCCTGACCTTGGGGTTGCCAACGGCGCGGGCGGTCAGGAAGAGTGACCGGGTGGACTGTCGGCGGTGGGATGAGAAGTACGCGGGCATCGAATTCCAGCCCACGCTGCCACCCAGCCAGTTCGTGGCGAAGGAGCTGACCGGGCTGCGGCCCGGCCGGGCCCTGGACCTGGCGGCGGGTCATGGCCGGCACACGGTCTGGCTCGCCGAGCACGGCTGGCAGGTGACCGCCGTTGATTTTTCCCGGGTCGGCCTGGACAAGGCGCGGAAGCTGAGCTCCGCCCACGGCGTCGATGACGGCCAAGTGGACTGGGTGGTCGCCGACTTGGACGATTACCGCCCGGCCCGCGAGGCTTTCGATCTCGTGCTGATGGCGTACTTCCAGGTAGGCGTGGTGCTGCGGGCCAAGGTGCTGGCCGGGGCGGTCGCCGCGCTGGCCCCCGGCGGCACGCTCCTGGTCGTCGGCCACGACCTGACCAACCTCACCGAGGGCGTCGGCGGCCCGCGGTACCCGGAGGTGCTGTACACCCCGGAGGGGATCGCGGCCGAACTACGCGGACTACGTATCGTGCGGGCCGGCCGGGTGCGGCGCGCCATCGAACCTGACGGCGGCCCGGCGACCGCCATCGACACGCTGGTCCGCGCGGAGCGAACCTGACGGAAAGATGAGCTCATCCACGGCTTGACGCGTTCGCCGTGATCCGGCCGTCAGGACGCCGACGCGCTCGGGGTCGCCGACGCAGACGGGGACGCGCTCCCGGAGTCTGAGGGGGACGGCGCCACGCTCGGGGACGACGGCGGCGGCGCGGTCGGGGTCGCGGTCGCGGTCGGGGTCGGCGTCGGGGTCGGCGTCGGCGTCGGCGTGGCACTCGGCGACGGCGACGGCGACGGCGAGGTGCTCGGCGACGGACTCGCGGAGGAGGACGGCGATGCCGACGCGGATGAAGAGCCTGACGGGGACGGGGATGCCGACGCGCCGGGGGTCTTGCTCGGCGCAGGAGACTTGCTCGGCGCAGCAGACTTGGCTGGCGCAGGAGACTTGGTCGGCAGCACGGTCCCAGCCGGGGGCGCCGTGACGAACTCCGACAGCGAAGGGGTCAGGTAGGCATTGGGGGCTGGTGCGGTCGAGGTCGTTGATGGCAGCGCCCTCGGGGTCACCGATACGTGCGATGCCGACGACGACGACGTGCTCTGCACCGATCTGGCCTGCGGCTGAGCCTGCGGAGCCAGCGGCTTGGGGCCGGCGCCGGTCAGGGCGAAGACGGCCGCGACGCAGGCCGCGACGAGCCCGCCGGTGATACACGCCGATGCCAGCGGCCGGGAGAGACGACGGCGGACATGCCCACCCGCGCTGTCTGCCGCGGCAGGCAGCGCGGCGACAGGGCCGGCGACAGGGCGGGCGAACCGGAAGAGTTGCCCTGTCGGCGAATCGAGCTGATCGGCCGACAGCTCGGCAGCGGACCCGTAGATGATCGATTCGGATAGCCAGCCCCTTGCGGGCTGAATGGCACCCACGTCGGCCAGCAGCTCCAGTGCGGTGGGCCGGTCGCCCGGACGCTTGGCCAGGCAGCTGCCGACCAGCGGCCGGATCTCCTCCGACAGCAGACCGAGGCTAGCCGGGCTGTTGACGAGCCGGTAAAGCAGCGCGTCGTTCGGCCCCGAACCGAACGGGCCCTGGCCCGTGCCGGCGAAGGTGAGGACCGCACCCAGGCTGAACATGTCGCTCGGCGGTCCGACGTCCTGCCCGAGAATCTGCTCGGGGGACATGAAGCCCGGTGAGCCGATCACCACGTTCGCACCGGTGAGCGCGCTCGCCTCCGCGGCCTCGGAAATCCCGAAGTCGATGACCCGGGGCCCGTCTTCGGCCAGCAGCACGTTCGACGGCTTCAAGTCACGGTGCACAACCCCCGCGGCGTGAATGGCGTTCAGGCCCTCCGCCAGACCCGCCGCGAGCGCCAGCAAGGTATGTGTCGGCAACGGCCCGTGCTGACGCACGGCATCGGTCAGCGAAGGCCCGGCGACGTAGGCCGTGGCGAGCCACGGGACCGGACCGTCCAGGTCGGCGTCGACCACGTAAGCGGTGAACAGGCCGCTCACCTTCCGGGCGGCGGCGACCTCTCCCCGGAACCGGGTCCGGAATTGAGGATCGTCAGCGAGTTCCTCGCGGATTACCTTGACCGCGATCGGCCGGCCGCCCGCGGACATGCCCAGGAACACGTGCCCCATGCCACCCGAGCCCAGCTTCCCCAGGAGCCGGTAGGGCCCGATCTCGCGTGGATCCTCCGGCTGAAGTCCCCCGGCGAGCCCCATTACCACCCCGAAAGTCAGAAGATAGCCGTGTTGCAGTATATCGGACAATGTGAATTTTAGGCTCCCAGGTGCGCGGAGGGTAGACGTGAAGGCGCTGGTCTTCCGGCACAACCTGGCCCGCGAGGCAGCCTCGGCCATCGGCGGACACCTCGACCCGCGGGCCTTCGTCTCCCGTTTCGCTGCCGTCCGCCTCGAGGATGTCGACGGCGCACCGGCGCCGTCAAGGTACTGCAGACGTCGAGGCTGAACAGCGTGCTGTGCCAAGCTACCGGCATGGACGACTTCTATGGTGACCTAGCGCATGACTATGAGTGGCTCTTCCCAGATGAAACTGTCGGCAGAGCAGGCCGGTTCGGCGCTACTTCGCCGGGGAGTCAAGCCCTCCTTGAGGCAGTGGTCAAGACCCTCGGCCCGGGAAGTCCAGTGCTCGATTGCGCCTGTGGGATCGGCGCAGACGCGATGGCGCTTGCCCGTAGCGGCTTGTTGGTCACTGCCTCTGATGGAAGCCAAGATATGGTCGCCGAAACCCGCCGGCGATCAGAGCAGTACGGCATTGCGATGACGGTATCCCGGTCGAAGTGGCAAGACCTGCCGAATCGGGTCCCAGGTCCTTTCGAACTAGTACTCTGCCTTGGCAATTCCATCGTACACACGGAAACCAGAACTAATAGGGTCGCAGCTCTCGCGGGCATGAGGAAGGTGCTTTCCCCGCGAGGTAAGCTGGTCGTAGACTCCAGGAACTGGGAGTTTTTGTATGAATCCCGGCCACGGATCGTCCCGGCAAGGCAGGTGATTGAGCGAAAGGGACTGCGCTGCAGCTCCCTTTACATTTGGACGATTCCTGAAGATTTCGAATCGCCATGCACTGCCGAGATCGTACTCCTCTTCGAAGGCGCTGAGGGGCGGACTAGTTATCGTCGCCATGTAATCGACTTTGTTCCTTTCCGTCATGACGACCTGACCGATACTATTCGCGCGGCGGGTTTCACTATTCAAGACGACTCGTACCAGGCAGGTAGCAATTTCTATGCCATCGTCGGAGCTGTCACCTAGCAGCGCCACGAACCGCGGGATCGAGACACCGCCGCCTAGCGCACGGGTCAGCGCCGGTCCCATTCCTCGGCCAGCAGCTGGTAGGAACGGACGCGATCGGCGTGGTCGTGGGTGATGGTCGTGATGATCAGTTCGTCGGCTTCGGTGGCGTCGCGCAGACGTTCCAGCTGGTCCGCGACCTGGCCTGGTGTGCCGACGAACTGGGTGTCGATCCGGTCGGCGACCAGCTCGCGGTCGGTGTCGCTCCAGACGTGGCGGCGAGCCTGCTCGGGGGTGGGGAACTGGATGGCGCCCTCAGCGGTGCGGATACTGCGGACCCACACGCCGTAGCCGGTGGCCAGCTCACGGGCCGCGGTCTCGGTGCCGGCCACGACGACGTTGGCTGACACGCTGACGTAGGGCTGGTCGAGGACCGCGGAAGGCCGGAACGCGGCCCGGTAACCGTCCACCGCCTCGAGCACGGTGGCCGGGCTGACGTGGTAGTTCGCTGCGAAGCGCAGACCCTTATCCCCGGCCACCTCGGCGCTTTCACCGCCGCTGCTGCCGAGGATCCAGATCTGCAGCGCCGCGCCCTCGCCGGGCACCACGTGGGCCTCCGCCCCCTCCGGGGAGCGGTAGGTCCCGGCGATCAAGGCGAGGACGTCGTTGACCTGCTCGGTGTAATTCTGCGGCTCCGCGTGCGGAAGCTGCAGCAGCGTCTTCTGCATCGCGAACCGGGGCGAACCGAGCAGGTGCTGGAAGGAGAACCGCGGCGGGATGAGCAGCCCGTTCGGGGTCCGGCCGGTGGCCGCGGCTCCGCCGCCGGTCAGCGCTGGTGCCTTCGGTTCGCGTGGCCGGCCACCCGAACGGCCCAGGCCCAGGTCGAAGCGTCCCGGGTGCAGCGCGTCAAGCAGGCCGAACTCCTCGACGGTGGACAGGGCGGTGCGGTGCCCCATCTGCACCGCCCCGGAGCCGAGCCGGATGGTGGATGTCGCGGCGGCGGTCAGCGCCAGCACCACGGCCGGGGAGGTGCCGGCCACACCGGGGTTGAGATGGTGCTCGGCGAACCAGTAGCGGGTGTAGCCGAGCCGTTCGGTCTGCTGGGCCAGGTCGATACTGTTACGTAGCGCCTGAGCGGCATTCGACCCGGACGAGATCGGGACGAGGTCCAGCGCGGTCAACGGGGTGGCGGTCATATGGTCTTCCTCTTCAGCCGGTGATGCCGACGGGCGGAGCGGGTACCCGGGGGCGGCGCAGCGGAGCCAGGCCAAGGTGGTCGCGCAGCGTGGTGCCGGTGTAGTCGGCGCGGAAGACGCCCCGCTCCTGCAGCAGCGGGACGACCTTGTCGACGAACGGCACCAGGCCGCCGGGAGTGATGTGCGGGACCAGGATGTAGCCGTCGGCGGCGTCGGCCTGGACCAGCTCGTTGAGCGTCGTCGCGAGCGTCTCCGGCGAGCCGATGAACGACTGCCGGCCGGTCACCTCGATGACGACCTCCCGGGCGGACAGCTTCCCGGCTTCGGCCCGGGCCCGCCACTCGTTAGCCAGCGCGACCGGATCCTTGGCGAACTGCCGGACGCTGGCCCGGCCCTTGGAGATCAGGTTGTCGCTGACCACCGGGTCGAAGGCGGGCAGCGGCCCGTCGACATCGAAGTCGGGCAGCTCGGTGTTCCACAGCTGTTCGATGAACTTCAGGGCGGTCTGCGGCGAGACCTGGAGCCGCCGTACCTCGCGGGCGGTCTCGGTCGCCTGGGCGTCGGTGTCGCCGAGCACGAACGTGGCCGCGGGCAGGATCAGCAGTTCGCCGCGACTGCGGCCGAACTTGGGCAGACGGCCCTTCACGTCGGCGTAGAAGGCCTGGCCGTCCTTCAGCGTGGAATGGCGGGAGAAGATCGCGTCCGCCGACGCGGCGGCGAAGTCGCGGCCCTCGTCGGAGTCGCCCGCCTGGAAGATCACCGGGCGGCCCTGCGGCGAGCGCGGCACGTTGAACTGCCCGGCGATGTCGAAGAACGCGTCCTTGTGGCGGAAGGTCCCCGGCTCCGCTGTGCTCAGGAACTGCCCGGTGCCGGCGTCGGCCAGGATCTCGTCTCCCTGCCAGGAGTCCCACAGCTCGTTCGCGGTGGCCAGGAACGTTCTTGCCCGCTCGTAGCGGTCGCCTTGGGCCAGGTAGCCTCCGCGGCGGAAGTTCTCCCCGGTGAAGGCGTCCCAGGAGGTGACCACGTTCCACGCCGCCCGTCCGCCGGAGAGGTGGTCGAGGCTGGCGAACTGGCGGGCTACCTCGTAAGGCTCGTTGAACGTGGAGTTGATCGTGCCGGTCAGCCCGACGTGCTCGGTCACCGCGGCCAGCGCGGCCAGGATCGTGAAGGTGTCGGGCCGGCCAACCACGTCGAGGTCGTAGATCAGCCCGTTCTGCTCGCGCAGCCGCAGTCCTTCGGCGAGGAACAGGAAGTCGAACTTGCCTCGCTCGGCGGTCTGGGCGAACTGGCGGAACGAGTCGAACTCGATATGGCTGCCGGCCGCGGGGTCGCTCCACACGGTCGTGTTGTTCACGCCGGGAAAGTGCGCGGCCAGGTGAATCTGCTTGGTCATGGTTTTGTGTCCTCGGCGTCTTCAGGCGGCGGCGTAGCGGTTGGCGGGGCGGGCCAGGCCGAGCAGCCCCCGGAGCGTGTCCCCCTCGTAGGCGGCGCGGAACAGGCCACGGCGCTGCAGCTCGGGGACCAGCCGCTCGGTGATCTGCGTCAGGTCGTGCGGCAGTGCGGCCGGCCGCAGCCGGAACCCGGACAGCCCCGCGGCCTGCCAGTCCTGCAGCAGGTCGGCCAGCCCGGCGGCGGTGCCGGTATAGACACGGGCGTCGCTGCGGTATTCGGTCCCGGCGCGTTCGTCCAGACGATGCTGACGCGCGGTGGCGGCGGCCTCGGTCTCGTCGAGGAGGACGACCAGGTCACCGAAGATGTGCAGGGTCTGCGCCTCGCGGCCGACGCCGGCCTGCCCGGCCCGGATCTCGGCCACGATCCCGGCGGCGTGGGTCGCGTCGCGCGGGGTGACGAACCCCACGTCGGCCGAGCGTGCGATCAGCTGGTAGGGCACGCTGCCGTGGCCGAGCGCGGCGACGACAGGCTGGCCCTGCGGCGGCCGCGGGGTGATCGACGGCCCCTTCACCGAGAACCAGCGGCCCTCGAAGTCGATGTAGTGCAGCTTGTCCCGGTCAATGAAGCGGCCGGTGGCCACGTCGCGGATCTCCGCGTCGTCCTGCCAGCTGTCCCAGAGCCGGCGCAGCACCTCCACGTAGTCGGCCGCCTCGTCGAAGCGCTCGGCGATCAGCCGCTGCACAGCCGGATCACCGAGCTGGTCTGCCCGCACCGGCGTGACGTCCCGGCGGCCGAAATGGGCCGCGGCGTCCGCACGGGCCCCGATCTGCACCCGGATCCCGGCTCGCCCGGTGCTCACATAGTCCAGCGTGGCGATGGCCCTGGACAGATGGAACGGCTCCGTGTGGGCGGTGATCGCAGTCGGCACGAACCCGATGTGCTGGGTGAGCGGTGCGGTCCGGGCCGCGATCAGAACCGCGTCCAGCTGACCCGGGACCCGGTCCGTGCGGGAGTCGGGCTGGAAATGGTCGTCGGACTGCAGGCTCAGCCCGTCCTCGATGGTGAGGAAGTCCAGGAATCCGCGCTCGGCCTGCTGAGCCAGCTCGATCCAGTAGCCAGCGTTGAACAACCGCTGCGGTTGGGCGTCGGGCTCGCGCCACGCGGCGGGATGCCAGCCGGCCCCGTCCAGGGCGACGGCCAGATGCAAGGGGGTCGGGGTGGGCACCATGAACTCCGTTTCGGATGGGGGCATCCTTCCGGTCAGATCACTGGTACAACGGAACGCCTATGCCAAGTATTTCGCTGGACATTAGCGGCTATGCGGTGGAGTACTCATGTAGCATCAGCCGCTGACCCCGGCCCGCGGAACCTGTGATCCCTGTCGTGCGCTAGGAGCCTGGACGGGCCGCGCGTGCCCGGCAGAGTGAGGACGGTGGGAGCTCAGCACTTCTTTGCTTTTGCTGTTTACAAGGAAGTCGAACGCGGGTAAATCGGTTGGAAGATTCAACCTGGGTCGGCAGAGAGGCGTGGTGCATGGCTGGCAAGGGCGGCGTACTCGCCGGACTGGATCTCAGCCTGAAGCTCACCGCGAACGCCGAAGCGACCCGCCTTGCTGCTGCCCAGGACCGGTTGCTGCGGCTGCGGCTGGAACTGGGCGGCCAGATCGGGGACAATCCGCAGCTCGGGCCGCCGGTCTGCGTGGTCTTCGAGGGGTGGGACGCCTCCGGCAAGGGCGGTGCGATCAAACGGCTCGTCGCTCCGCTGGACCCGCGGCACGTCCGGGTCGCCCAGTTCGGCGCGCCCACCTATGACGAGAAACGCCACCACTTCCTCTGGCGGTTCTGGCCGGTACTGCCCGGCTGGGGAGGCATGGCGGTGCTTGACCGGTCCTGGTACGGCCGCGTCCTGGTCGAACGAGTCGAAGGATTCGCCACCGAGGAGCAGTGGCGGCGCGCCTACCGGGAGATCGTCGGGTTCGAGCGGACGCTGGCCGACGAAGGCATGATCATGGTCAAGTTCTGGCTGCATCTGTCGTCCGCCGAACAGCTCAGGCGGTTCAAGGCGCGGCAGCGCGACCCGCTGAAGACCTGGAAGCTGACTGCGGAAGATTGGCGGAACCGCGAGAAGCGCCGGCAGTATGAGGCGGCTGTGGAGGAGATGCTGGACCGGACTGATCACGCAGCCGCACCTTGGGTGCTGGTTGAGGCCGAGGACAAGCGGTGGGCCAGGGTAAAGGTGGCCGAGTCGGTGGTCGGGGCCATTGAGGCCGCCCTGACGGAACGGAAGCTCCCGGTCCCCCCGGTGCAGCGGTCTGGACAGCTCGTCCAGGTCGTCGATCACTGATCCGGAGTCGGTCCTCCCGCGAGGACAGGGCCGCCAGCGGCCGCTCAAGGATCGCCCAGCCGTCCAGATCTGGCGCCGCGGTCAACAAGACCGGGGAAAAGCACCACTGCCCGTTTCGAAAGATTCTTTATCACCCAGAACGGCAACGGGTGGCTGTGCCCGGTCAACTCTCCCGCTACCGCGCTTGGCCGCCCAGCCAGGTGGTTATGACGGCCGGCGGCACCGGACGGCAAGCGTAAAAGCTGCTCTGCGGCGAACTCGGCCGGGTCGAGCGCCGGACCGGACGTCGGCGCCATCCACACCCACTTGCGGTAGGACCAGAACCTGAACAGCGTACCGAGGCAGATGCCCAGCAACAAAGCGACGTTCAAGGAGAACTTGTCGGTCATCCCGAGCGCATACTTTGCGATCCCCAGGCAGGCCAGCTGGATGCCCAGGCCGATCCCGTTGAGCACGAAGAACAGGACGGTCTCACGGCGCATGCCGCCCCGCTCGCGATGCCGGAAGGTCCAGTACCGGCTGCCTAGGTAGGTGACTATCATGGCGACCACGGTGGCGATCGCGTTCGCCTTCAGCCAGCCCATGTGGAACGAGGATTCGAGCAGGTTCGTACCACCATCGGTAATGATGAACCCGATCCCGCCGACGACACCGAACCTGGCACCTTCGTGGATCAGAAGCCGGAACCGCTCGTACAAGCCATGAACGCTGTTCACCTAGCGCGGCCTTCTCTGGTCTGCGTTATCCGGCCAGCTACGGGACCGGACTGACTCTGCGAGATTACCCTCGATCCAGGATCTACCGCATACCGAAACGCGCTGACCGCCGACGGGGGCCGCGAACCTGCGCGAACTGATGGAGCGCATGGCCTTGGCGCCGAAGGACCAGGGATGGCATGTCAGGCCTGGACGGCTGGCTTGAGGGTGTCGTGGCACCACTGGCGGAAGCTGGTGGGGGTGGCGGAGTCCGGGTCGCGGGGTTCGGCGTCGTAGATTCCGTTGTTCTGCGCCTGGATCATGTCTGCCATGTCCTGCGCCATTGCCTGGCTGGCGCCGCGTTGCAGCATCGCCTCCTGGCGGTCCGCGACCGGGACCTGGCGGTAGCGGATCGTGCGGCCCAGGGTGTCGGAGATGACCTCGGCCATGTCGTCGGGGGTCAGGTTGTCGGGGCCGGTCACGGGGACGCTGGCCTGGCCGCTCCAGGAGGTGTCGAGGAGGAGCGCCGCGGCGGCGGCGGCGACATGCTCCAGCCCGGTACGTCGGCGCTCTTCTTGATGCTGGAGAAGGTAACTCCCGACAAGGCCGTCGACGCAATGAGCAAGTACGGCGGCACCGTCTTGAAGACCTCCCTGTCCAATGAAGACGAGAGGGAACTCCAGGACGCCCTGCACGGCCAAGCCGCCTCGCAGTAGTCGGATGAGCCCGTACCGCGGCCGCCTCCTGCCCATCTGGCCCACCCGGCTTCGGGTCTCACGATAGGCAGGAAACGCCGATCACGCCGTGGAGACGCAGATCGCTGCAAGAGGAGGCAGCCGTGCAGACGCCTAACCAGCCCGGGCTGGGCAGGGGGGAGCGCGATGACTGACGTGAGCACGTCCAGGGCGGGCGCCGCGGCCCGCGCGATGATCTTGCCGCTGGCCCTGGCGCAGTTCATCGCCAGTTACGCGGCCACGAACATGAACGTGGCGATCAGCGCGATCGCCACGGACCTGGGCACGACCGTGGCCGGGGTGCAGACCGCGATCACGCTGTTCACCCTGACGATGGCGGCGCTGATGATCCCGGGCAGCAAGCTAACCGACATCTGGGGCCGCAAACGGTGCTTCGTAATCGGCCTGGCCGTCTACGCCGTCGGTGGCCTGCTGGCCGCGCTGTCGCAGGGACTCCCGCAGCTGATCGTCGGGTACTCGCTGCTGGAGGGCGTGGGCTCAGCGCTGATGATCCCGCCCATCTACATCCTGGTCACGGTGACCTTCCCCGACGTCAAGTCACGGGCCCGGTACTTCGGCGTGGTCAGCGGCGCGGGCGGCCTGGGCGCCGCCGCCGGGCCGCTCATCGGCGGGCTGGTGACCAGTGCGATCAGCTGGCGTGCCTCGTTCGCGTTGCAGGTCCTGGTGGTGGCCTGGATCATCTTGCTGGCCCGCAAGATTACTGACCCGGCTCGATCCGGGCCCAAGCCGCGGTTCGACCTGACCGGGGCGGTCCTGTCCGCGGCGGGCCTGTTCTTCGTTGTACTCGGGCTGCTTCAGTCGCGGACCTATGGCTTTTTCAAGTCGCGGCAGGACTTCACCATCGGCGGCACGGTGGTGATCCCGAAGGGCTCGGCAGCGTCTCCAACCTGGGATCATCACTCGGCACCGCCCTGGTCGGCTCGGTCCTGGTCGCCGTCAAACTCCCCGAGGGAAGACCCTTCGCGGTCGCCCTCGCGATGATGCTGGTGATCGCCCTTATCGGTCTGGTCCTGGCCGTCCTTATCCCCCGCAGGCCCATCGAGGTCACCGAACCGGCAAATCCGGGGACGACGCCCGCGGCCCCGCAGCCGGTACCGTGATGCTGGCCACGGCCGTCATGGCGACAGGCCATGGGCCATCCGCGATGGCCGGCCAGACGGACCTACTGGCCTGCGTGGGCAGTTGGTGACAGAGGGCATGATGGGCTGTCAATACGACGTAAGCCGGGTAGCGCAGACCCCGGCATCGCCGCGTCCCCGGAAGGCGGAGGGACTCGCGGCCGCCTTCTGCCCATCGGCCGCCTTGAGGCGTTCTCCGACGGGGTGTTCGCGATCGCGATCACCCCGCGATGAAGGGCAAACCCGCGGAATATTGACGCGGGTGCCGCATAGTTCACCCCAGCCAGGGTGATGAGCCGCAGGCGCCAGAGGAAGGAGGCTAGCAGCCCGGGGCGAGTGATCTCCGGACAGCGGTGTCATAAAAGGGCGCCGTCGATCCGGAAGCGGAAGGGCGGAGCACCATGGTTAGCGCGGATCGGCTGCCGCGGGAAGAGGCGGACACGGGCGGTGTTCCCTGGCGGCGCTGGGGCCCGTATCTCAGTGAGCGGCAGTGGGTCACGGTCCGCGAGGATTACGGTGGCGTCGACGACACATGGTCAGCGGGCCGACGGGCGGGGGCGGTGCGATGACCGGGTGGCCGGGCCAGCCGGTGATCTACGAGATCAACACCGCGGTGTGGCTGGATGAGCTGTCCCGGGCCGCCGGGCGGCCAGTGACCTTGGGCGGCGTGGCCGCCGCAGACTGGGACGCGGCCGTCCCGGCCGGGGTGGACGCGGTCTGGCTGATGGGGGTGTGGGGGCGAAGCCCGGCCGGGCTGGCGCTGGCGAATGCCAATGCCGACCTGCATGCCTCGTTCGCCGACGCGCTGCCGGACCTGCGGCGCGCCGATGTCATCGGGTCGCCGTACTGCGTGCGCCGCTACGTCGCCGACGCGGGCTTCGGCGGCCCCGATGCGCTGGCCGCGGCGCGAGCTGCCCTGGCGGCGCGCGGCGCGCGGCTGATCCTGGATTACGTGCCCAACCACGTCGCGCCGGATCACCCGTGGGTGGCCAGCCGCCCAGAGCTGTTCGTCCGCGGCGACGCGGACGACATCAAGTCCGACCCCGGGGGCTGGATGGCCGCGTCCGGGCAGGTACTGGCCCATGGCCGCGACCCGTACTTTCCGCCCTGGCCCGACGTGGTGCAGCTGGACGCGTTCGCCCCGGCCCTGCGCGCCGCGACGGCGGATGTGCTGGGCGATATCGCCGGGCAGTGCGACGGGATCCGCTGCGACATGGCCATGCTGATGACCAACGGTGTCTTCGCCAGGACCTGGGGCGGCCGGACCGGGCCCGCGCCGGATGCGGAGTTCTGGCCTACCGTGCTCGGCAAGCTGCGGGCCCGGCACCCGGAGACGGTCATGATCGCCGAGGCCTACTGGGACATGGAGTGGGTGCTGCAGCAGCAGGGCTTCAACTTCTGCTACGACAAGCGGCTCTATGACCGGATCATCGGGCAGGACGCGTCCGCTATCCGCGGCCACCTGCGCGCGGACCTGAGCTACCAGTCCCGGCTGGTCCGCTTCCTGGAGAACCATGACGAGCCGCGCATCGCCAGCTGCGTTCCGGCCGATGCCGAACGGGCCGCGGCGGTGGCCATCGCCACGCTGCCCGGCGCGACCTTGTGGCACGAAGGACAATTCGAGGGCCGGCGCGTGCGGCCACCGGTATTCCTCTCCCGCCGCCCAGACGAGGCCCCGGACGTGGAACTCGCCGGCTGGTACCGCCGCCTGCTGGCCGCGGTCGACGGTCACCAGGTCCGGGCCGGCGCGTGGCGGCTGCTGCAGGCCAGCGGCTGGCCCGACAACCAGTCCTGCGCCAACCTGGCCGCCTGGTCCTGGGCCGGAGACGGCGGCGGCGACCGGCACCTGGTCGTGGTCAACCTGTCCGGGGAGCCGGCCCAGGCGCGCATCCCGCTGGACTGGCCGGGCCTGCCCGGCCGCAGCTGGCGGCTCACCGACATCCTCGGGCATAGCGCGTTCAAGCGAGACGGCGGCGAACTGGTTAGCCCCGGGCTGTTCGTCGACCTGGGACCGTGGCAGTTCCACCTGCTCGCCCTGCAGTGACCGACCACAGCCGGGGCGCGGCGCCGGCGTTCAGCTGGCTGCCCGGCCTGCAGGCAGTCAGGTCCTACCGGCGTGAGTGGCTCGCCAAGGACGTCGTCGCGGGGGTTGTGCTCACCACGCTGCTGGTCCCGCAGGGCATGGCCTACGCCGAACTAGCAGGCCTGCCGCCGATCACCGGCCTGTACACCTCGATCATGTGCCTGCTCGGCTACGCGGTACACGGCCCGTCCCGGATGCTGGTGCTGGGTCCGGACTCCTCGCTCGGGCCGATGATCGCCGCAACGATACTGCCGCTGGCCGGTGCCGACGGCGACCCCAAACGAGCGATCGCGCTGGCCTCGCTGCTCGCGATCATGGTCGCGGCGATCATGATCCTGGGGGCCGTGGCCAAGCTCGGCTTCATCGCCGACCTGATCTCCAAGCCGACGATGATCGGCTATATGAACGGCCTGGCGCCGACCATTCTGATCGGCCAGCGTTCCGCGAGACGATCGCGATGGCCAAGGCAGGGCACTCGGGCGGACTGGCCGTTTTCACCCCCTTCAGGGTGATGCCCTAGGCCAAGGGCAGCACTCAACGTCGGTGTCACTGCGGGCCGCCGGCCCGCAGATTCCGCCCATCTCCGGAGGATCCATGAGTGCCGACACGACCGTCCTGGAGATGGCCGCAAACGTAGCCGCGCCAAGACAAGCGAGTTCGGCGACGCGCAGGGTCCGCCATAGCCATCTGGCCTGGTGGCTGGGTTCGGTGCGGTATCCGGGCGGCAGGGTGCCCAGGAGCTGGTCCTGGTAGTGCTGGTGGCGGGCGGGGGGTCTCGGCCGCCCAGATGGCGTGCAGGACGGCCAGGTGGTCGGCGTCGGTCAGGGCGATGAGGGTCTACCGGCCGGGGATGGTCCTCATGACGTCGGGAGGAAGCGGCTGGGCTGTCCGTTCTAGGCGACTGGTCCCGACCCGCGTAGAGCAGCGATACTTACCTGGTGGACTCATCCGGGCGACGGCGCTTCTCGGAGGTCCGGCCGGTCCCGCGCTCAGAGGCGTGGGCCCAGGCCGCCACCGAGCGTGCGATCGACCTTGTGGTTTCCGCGCTGGATGTCAATGCGCTGCTGGACCTGGTGGATCTGAACGCGGTGCTGGACCAGGTCGACATCGACCAGCTGCTGGACCGGATCGACCTGGACCGCCTGCTCGCGCGGATGGACCTGAATGAGCTTGTCAAGCACATCGACCTCAACGCACTGGTCGAGCAGACCGACATCGGCTCCGTCATCGCGGCATCCTCTAGCGGGGTCGCGGGCGATGTGCTCGACGTGGTCCGCAGCCAGGCCGTCGGGCTCGACGAGTTCATCGCCCGCTGGATAGGGCGCCTTCGCCGCCGCCCCTACACCGGCCCGCCCGGGCCGCCCGGCCGGCTGCGGTCCGGGGCAGGGCAATGACTGCGCGCGCGGGCGATGCCCTCGCCCTCCGGGACCCCGGTCATCATCCGGGAGAGCCTGCAAGGTAGGTACTCGGGTTTCGCGTCACGTTTTACCGCCTTCGCCGTCGACGTGGGGGTCAGTCTCGGCGTGTACATGCTCGCCCTGGCCGCCATCTCGTGGGCGGCACAGGTGCTGACCGGCAAGGACATCACCTGGCACAAGGGCGACATCTGGGTGATCATCGCCTATGCGGTCTGGGCGTTCGCCTACTTCGCTTACTGCTGGGCCGCGAGCGGCAGGACCGCCGGCATGGCGCTGTTCGGCGTGCGGGTCGTGCGAGACGACGGCACCGACGCCAGCGGGCGCCGGGCGGTCGTGCGCACGCTGGCGCTCCCGCTGAGCTTCCTGTTCCTGGGACTCGGGTTCGCCGGCATCCTGCTGGGTGACCGGCGCCGGGCGCTGCATGACGTCATCGCCGGGACGGCGGTCATCTACTCCTGGGACGCGCGGGCGGCGCGGCTGCGGTTCCTGTCCAGGAGCTGATCACGCAGCCGCGTCCTGCCCGTGCCGGTTCTTTATCCGGCCTGGTCAGGCGGCTGCCCGGGCACCGCGTCGGCGTCCTGGACGGGGATCCGGGTGCCTTCTGGCTTGACCTCGCGGACCGGGACGCTGACCTCCAGGACTCCCTTGTCGTACCGGGCGGCGATGTCCGCGGGATCGACCCTGGCGGGAAGCCTGACCGTGCGGGCCAGCGATCCGTAGCGGAACTCCGAGCGATAGGGCCCGCCGTCCTGCTGGCGGCGCTCGGCGCGGATAGTCAGGACCCGGCCGTCGACGGTGACCTCGATGTCGTTCTCCGGGTCCAGGCCGGGCAGTTCGGCCCGGATCACGTAACGGTCGTCCCGGATCGTTTCCTCGAGCCGGAACACCTGGCCCGCCAGGAACGGCGGCGGTCCTGTCCACGGAGACTCCAGCCAGTCGGCCAGGTCCGGGAACATGGCGCGGAACCTCGCGGGCGCCTGAGGGCGCGACAACTTAGCCATGATGTCCCTCCACTGCACGTACGACCATGTTAGCTGCTCTGACGTTATCTGTTCTGGCCTAGCCGGGCGCGCAGACTGAGCTGGCTGTGCCGTTTCTTCCCGCGGCTCCGCTCTGGCTGGCTGCCCGGACCTTGCCTGCTCCGCCGGCCGGGCTGGCGGTGCTGATCGGGAGTGCCCGTTGGCGGTGGCTGGCGGCGCGGATCCGGCTGGGGGAGCTGGCCTGGCACAGGCCGGCTGGGGTTGCGGTGCCGGCTCAGCCGGGTCCGCGTATCCGGGCATCCACCTGAGCACTTCAGCGCGGAACGGCGCTTCGCATTCGAGCTGGCAGAGCACGCCCAGACCAGCTCCCAGCACCCGGTGGATGAGTACGTAAGAGGGCGGCAGGTTGAGCCGCCGCAGCACGCTGGTCGAGCGCAAAGCCGATGCTTGTGCTGTCTCGGTACGCAGCCATTCGCGGCTGAACCTGAACGACTCCGCCTTGGACGGCTCGGCCAGCGGTGCCAGGAAGGCGCGCAGCGCTGCCGGGTCAATGCTGACGCCGTCCCGGAGATAGCCGTGCAACCGGAATTCGTCCACGAGCTTCGCGGGGTCGCCGTCTTCGTGGATGAGCCGTAGCACCCGGCCGAAGACGGGCGGGAAGCCGTCCGGCAGCCGGGCGACAGCGCCGAAGTCGAGCACGCCGAGCCGCCCGCCGGCCAGCAGCCGGAAGTTCCCCGGGTGCGGATCGGCGTGCAGGAGCCCGACCCGCGCGGGACCCGAGAACAGGAAACGGATGATCATGATGCCGGCCCGGTTCCGCTGAGCGGCCGTGCCGCCGGCGATGATCGCGGCGAGCGGGATGCCGTCAAGCCATTCGCTGACCAGCACGTGGTCGCTGACGCAGACCACACCCGGGACGCAGACGTCCGGATCGCCGGCGTAGACAGCGGCGAAAGCCCGCTGGGCGGCAGCTTCCAGCCGGTAATCGAGTTCCTCGGCCACCCTGCCCCGCAGCTCGGCCAGCAGCGGCTTGACGTCCAGGCCAGGCATGAGCGCGCTGAAAAGCCGGGCGAAGCGGCTCAGCTGGTTGAAATCGCTGATCAGCGCCCGGCCCGCACCCGGGTACTGGACCTTGACGGCAACCTGGCGCCCGTCGTGCCAGACGGCCCGGTGCACCTGGCCGATGGAGGCCGCAGCCGCCGGCTCGTCGTCGAACCCGGCGAAGCTGTCCCGCCACTGCTCGCCCATGTCGCCCGCGAGCACCGCGTGAATAGTCCCGGCCGGCAGCGGCGGCGCGGACTCCTGCAGCCTGGCCAGGGTAGCCCGGTACGGTCCGGCGATCTCCGGGGGCAGCGCGGCCTCGAAGACCGACAGCGCCTGCCCGAGCTTCATCGCGCCGCCCTTGAGCTCGCCCAGAACCCTGAAGACCTGATCTGCTGTCCGCTGCTGGATTTCCTGGGTCACCAGCTCAGCCGACCGGCCGCCCAGGCGCTTGCCGGTTCCCAGCGCGGTCCGGCCCGCGAACCCGACCGGCAACCTCGCCAGCCTGGCCGACCGGGTGACAGCATGACGGGGCAGATCGCTCATGAGCCCCCTCTCGTCTACGCCGACCATATTGCACCGCGGTGATCGGATGCATCACAGCAACCGCCAGTGATACCGGGCCGCCGCCTGGCGCGCCGCTACCGGGCGGGGCGCCATCTCCGCCGCCACCCGGTGTCTCGACCACGAACAGGTCTCCGGCAGCCACCGTTCCCGAGCATCTTCGTGGCCATGTGCCGTGGATGTGCCCGGGCTTGCCCCCCGCGATCCACTTCCACGATTATGCCGGCATACCTGCAACCTCCTGACCGCGGGCTCAGCGCCTTCGTCCGGATGGCCGCGCCACTGCCCCGGCCGAGCACGCTGACCGGCGTAGCGAATTAACCACCAGGACCCTCAAAGGCCGGGAAACGGCACATGGCTGCCGATACTCTCGGGCTGGGGACGATTGTGATACTGGTCCCGCTGGCGCGGCAGTCCTTCACACGTTCGGTCTAACTGCCAGGAGACTAGAGCATGATGATCGCCGGACGTCGGTTGCCGTCTTGGGCGGCGCCGCCCCTGCCCGGGGATGATGGCCGGAGAGACGGCGCGGGCCGGCCGGGACTGGGGGATGCGTACCGCTGGTGCCGGCGCACGGTACGTGAACGTGACCCGGCGATCTACGCATTGACGGCTCTGATGCCGCGGATGCTGCGGCCTGGTTGCTGGGCGCTGTGGGCGGCGCTGGCGGCGGTGGACGATATCGTGGACTCCGGTACGAGGCGCCCGGCGGAGCGCGCCGCCGGGGTGCAGGCGTGGGTGAGTGCCCTCGATGCCGAGCTGGCGGCAGGGACCAGCACTGACATGGTCCGCCGTGCCCTGGCCGACACCATCGTGCGGTGGGGACTGGACGTGGCTGACCTGCGGGCCTCGTTCGGGGTTCTGGCCGGCGACGTGCATCCCGCCCCCCTGCTCACCTGGGACGACTGGCGGGCCAGGTCGCGAGGGACGGACAGCGCGTGGGCCAGGCAGATCCTGGTCCTGCTGGACCGGGCCGGGGTGGACATGTCGGTCGCGCTGCGGCACGGCGAGGCGATCTCACGGTTCCTCGACGGCGTCCAGTTGACCGACGATCTGGCCGACCTGCCCGGGGATCTCGGCGGGCGGCCGCTCACGATCCCGGCCGAGGTCCTCGACCGGTTTCCCGGCGCCGCCGAGGACCTGGCCCGGCGACGGTGGACGGTGCCCGTGCAAGGCGTGCTGGCCTACCTGGTCAGCATGGCCCGGCGCTGGGTGGACCAGCCCGGCCTCGGCGCCGGGTGGCACCCGGGGCCGGCCATCCTGCTCGCGACCGCGAGCCGGGTGTTCCTGGCCCGGCTCGACGCGATCACCGCAGCCGGGCCCGGCCTGCTGTACGCCCCGCCCGGGCCTGGGCGGATCACCCGGTGGCGGCTCCTCGCGCCGGCCCGGATCAAGATCGCGCTGGCCTGGAAGCTGACGACGCTCAGCGGGCCGCCGGCGGCCCGGCCGCTGCCGGCCCCGCCCGGACCCGGCGGCCCGCCGGGTGGCCAGGTCCTGCCCCCGCGGCTGCGCGCGGACGGCGTCCGGGCTCCCCAGATCGCCGCCGGCCGGATGCCGCGGCACGTCGCGATCATCATGGACGGCAACGGCCGCTGGGCCGAGCAGCGCGGCCTGCCCCGTCCCGAGGGACACCGCGCCGGTATCGAGGCCGTGCACGACGTCGTCCACGGCGCCCTGGAGATCGGGCTGTCCCACCTCACCTTGTACGCGTTCTCGACCGAGAACTGGAAGCGGGACGCCGGCGAGGTCACCCGGCTGTTCGCGATGCTCGACGAGGAACTGCGCTCGGCCCCCTACCTCGACCACGGCGTCCGGCTCCGCTGGCTCGGGTATCCCGGCCGGCTGCCGTGGGAGCTGGTGCAGACCTTGCGGCGTAACGAAACCGCCAGCCGGGACGAACGCGCCCTGACCCTCACCCTGTGCGTGAACTATGGCGGCCGCGCCGAGATCCTGCACGGGGCCGCCGCGGTCGCGCGCAGCGTCCTGGCGGGCGACCTCGACCCCGGACAGATCACCGAGGGCGAGTTCGCGCGCCGCCTCCCGCTGCCCGACCTGCCCGACGTGGACCTGCTGTGGCGGACCGGCGCCGAGCAGCGCACGTCCAACTTCCTGCCCTGGCACTCCAGCTACGCCGAACTGTTCTTCACCGCCAGCCTCTGGCCAGACGTCGACCGCCGCGACCTGTGGGACGCCGTCACCGAGTACGCGCGACGGCGACGCCGTTACGGCGCGGCCACCAGCTGACCTCAGCGCGAACATCGGGTACGGCCACCGGGCGAGGCCGGGCGGGCGCGGGAACCGCCCCAGTGGCATACGACCCGAGCCGCACCCTTCCACGGGAGGAGACCAGTAAGCGCGAAAGAGGCGATGGGCTGGTAGGGCGGGCCAGATGGTCCTGGTTTGTGACGGCTTGCGCTGATTGGGTTGCGGTTTGGGTGAACCCGCGAGGTGGGAGCGCACCGGGGTCGGCGAGGATGTGGCGATGAGGCAGAACAGCGCGAGCGCGAGGTAACTCTGCCAGGACGAGAGCGAGGTAACTCTGCCAGGACGAGAGCTTGGCCTCGACGATGACCGACACGCCCGCGGCGGTTTGTGCCCACGGCTGGGTGAGCGGGCCGAGCCCGATGGCGTACCAGGGCGTCATGTTGTCGATGCCCGTCTGCCATCTGGGGGCTTTTTCGGCGGTTTCGGCTTGCCCATCTTCTTGTACTGCGGATCGCGATCACGGTCAGGCCGACGCCGATGGCGAGCTTGGCGGCGAGTGCGGCCCAGCGAGGGAGCCGTGCTGGGCTTGGGAGGGTTGTTGCCGGTGACGAGCACCGTGAATGCGATCACGGCCGCGAGTGACAGCAGCCAGCCGAAGGTGAACGCGGCGCCCTTCCGCACGCCGCCCTTGGACGCGAGAAAGAGGATGAACGCGGTCAGCGGAAGCGGTTCGGGCGCGCTCACCAGGCCGATGAGAACGAGGTTGAGGACGATCATGCGCGTCCCAGCCTGCTGGTCGCGGCGGCGACGCCGCTCAGCCCGCCGAGCGCGTTGCCAGGTCGGAGGCCGTCCGGGTTGCCCATGGGGGACCGCTGATGACCGTAGTTTCCCGCCCGTTCTGGCACGGATGTGGCACGCCTCCGTTGATCAGCATCTGATCCGTAGTGATCTACAGCCATACCCGCCACCTGCTCATCTGTCGCCAGACCTGCTGAAATGCTCGTCAACGATGCGCAGTGACCAGCGGCGTTAAGCGGCGTTGTGAGGCCAAAATGAGGCCAGCCATGCCAGACCAGCGACCCGAGGTTGGCGACCGATCGGCTGTCAAGACATAGTTGACGTCAGTTCTTTTGGAGTGCCCGCTGATCGTCCTGACGTCTGGCTGTACGGGGACGGCAGTCGGCTCGCGAGATCCGATCGGCGCGAGCCGACCTGCGGTCAGGGCTCGCGGGCAGGCGTGACCTCGGGTGATCAATTCCGGAAATATATTGCTAGTTTTTTGTAACCGGCGTAACGTGATTCACAGACCCGGGTAATCCGCCGCAAAGGTCGGGCACCGCAGGTCGCATGGTAGGAGAGAGGTGACCGTCATGACGGGACCAAGCCAGACCTTCTGGACGCGTGTCGTTGAGGCGCGCAGGCAGCATAGGACGCGTGTCGTTGAGGCGCGCAGGCAGGGTATAAAGCGGAACCGGCAGTGGATCAAAGTTCACGTCCTGCACAGACCCGCGCAGTGATTCGGAGTCGAGGTGTTCGCCTAAATGCGGCTAGCGTCGCCTAGCAACCGAGACCGCCGGAGCGCCGATCTACCGTCAAGACGTAGTTGACACGGACTTACTGCTAATCCGAAAATTGGTGAGTTTCCGCCCGGAACGGACATCCAACCAGAGGATATTTGTGGCTTAGGAGAACACTTCACGGTCAGCGCTGACCTCGATGTACCCAGCTCAAAGGCCGTTTGCAGCGCCTTTGAGTGACTGCTCATGACCGCAGTTTTCCCCTCGTCATGGCGCCGCTAAGAAGCCGAATTGTCGACGATCTCCGCGATCTCCACGAACTCAATGGCTGGCGCGACGCCGTACAGGCCGGTCACTCGCTCACGCAACTCCTCGGAGAAGAACCGCTCCGCCGCCTCTTCCGAATCCCACACGTAGAAGTTGACCGCCCGCTGCCGCTTCTCATCGAAGGTAAAGAACTTAAACCGCAAGCCTGGCATCCCCTCGAACATACCCCGGGCGTTCTCGGCCACCTTGGTTATCCGCGAGCGATCGAAGTCACCGGTATAGGAGAAAGTGACGGTAACGCCGATCATGGGTGCCCCCTCTATCAACGGGCAAGATCGCCTTGCCTCACCTTGACGCTACGCCCTTGCGCTACGAACGGCCAGCCTGGGATGCCAATGGTTTCGGAGGTTCGCCGCGTGCCTATCGGGCCTGGCCGGTGGCAAGGGTATCCCCGAGACCATCACCGCGCACCCGTGCGTGTTCGCCACCCTCACCGCGCCGTCGTTCGGGCCGGTCCACGCCCGGCGGATGCGCGGCAAGACCATCCTGCCCTGCCGCCCCCGCCGCGATACCGCCGCGCGCCGCTGCCCGCACGGCCGGGACATCTCCTGTCCCACCCGCCATGTCGAGGCCGATCCGCGGCTCGGCCAGCCGATGTGCCCGGACTGCTACGACTACGAATCCGCCGTGCTGTTCAACCTGCACGCGGGGGACCTGTGGCGCCGGTTCACCACCTACCTGCCCCGCCACCTCGCCCGCCAGCTCGGCATCACCCAGAAACTGCTCCGCGAGCTGGTCCGCATCCGGTACGTCAAAGTCGCCGAATACCAGGCACGCGGCGTCGTCCACTTCCACGCCGTCATCCGCCTCGACGCCACCGGCGACGACTACCAGCCCCCGCCCCCCGGCATCACCGCCGACCCGCTGTGCGACGCCATCGGCCAGGCCGCCGCCACCGTCACCACCACCACCGGACCACAGGGTCCGGCCATCCGCCTCGGCTTCGGGGACCAGGCCGACCGGCGCATCATCCGCGAGGGCCACCCCCTGGCCGTCACCGGCCAAGCGCTGGACGGCGCGGCGGTCGCCAACTACATCGCCAAATACGCCACCAAGAGCCTGACCGTCCCCGGCCTGCCCGACTCCAGGCTCCGGACCATGTTCGACATCGGCCAGCTCCGCTGCTCCGCGCACTACCGGCGGATCATCACCACCTGCTGGGACCTCGCCAGCCCGGCCCGCACCCACGACCACCGGCTCCGCGCCTGGGCCCACATGCTCGGCTACGGCGGCCACTTCCTCACCAAATCCCGCCGCTACTCCGTCACCTTCGGCAAGCTCCGCACCGCCCGCGCCGACCACCGCCGCACCCAACGCCACCCGGACGGCGAACGCGACCCCTGGGGCCGACCCCTCGATGACACCACCGTCCTCATCCTGCACACCTGGACCTGCACTCGTCCGGCGAACGGCAGCGCACGCTGGCCGAGGCAGTCGGCAAGACTGCACGCGCAGCACTCCGCAAAGCCGAGGAAGCCAGGAAAAGCATCTGGCACGGAAGTGGCACGCGGCCAAAGGGATGATCTTGATTCTTAACGTTTTGCCTGGTGGAGCTAAGGGGGCTCGAACCCCTGACCCCTTGCTTGCAAAGCAAACCCCGGCGATGCCTGAACGTGGCTAGAAGTCGCCCAGAGTGCCGTTTACCTGCTATTATATCGGCTGGATGTGGCTAGCTGTCGCC
Source organism: uncultured Actinomycetes bacterium (assembly GCA_963758795.1). Taxonomy (GTDB): domain Bacteria; phylum Actinomycetota; class Actinomycetes; order Streptosporangiales; family Streptosporangiaceae; genus Palsa-504. The sequence goes on along the minus strand of CAVWXG010000006.1, from coordinate 533,886 downwards.
CAGTGCCTGGCGTCATTGGCTCCCAACTTGGCTCCCGAAAACGCGGTTAGCTCCGCTAAATTCTTGTAGCCGCGGCCGCGCTCCGGACTGGTTCGCCAGGCCCGGCGGTACATGCTGGGCAATGCTCGCGCTAGGGCGACGGTGTCCGGTCGCCAGATCACATGCGAACTGGACCCGCTCTATCCCCCGGCCGCCGTGGACGCCAAGGTGGCGGGTGCGGCTGATCCGGGGTTATCGGCGGCAACTGATCTTAGGAATGGGCGGCCATGTAGGCAATGACCGTGTCGGCGTCCCGGCTCGCGGCGTACAGGTCGGAGTCGGGGTCGTCTTCCAAGACGCGCCACACGCCCTCGCGCTTGTCCCAGAAGGCGGACCAGCACACGTGCTCGGAGAGGAAGGCGGTGATCCGCCCGGCGGCGTCGGGGGTGGGGAGGTTGATCATGTGATCCTGCCTGGCTCGGTGGGGCACGGCACGGGGGCATGCCGCGCGAGGGGCGGGCGGGCCGGCCGTGTGCCCAGGCCTCGGAACTCCAGTGTAGACGGTATAGACAGTATGAGTTACTACAATCAGTGTAGACGGTATGCGCAGGTCAGGACCGGCTTGCGATCATGGACGGCATGCCGCCACGGGAACCAGAACTGCCCTCCCATCGGGTTGAGGTGGACCTGCGGCGCCGCTGCCAGGCCGAGGAATGGGCGCCAGGCGAGCGGCTGCCCGCCGTTGCCGACCTGGCCCAGCACTACGGGGTGGCCCGCAATACGGTCATGAAGGCGCTGCGCCGCCTCGCCGATGACGGCCTGATAGAGATCGTGCCCAACTGGGGCACCTTCCGGGCCCGGACCTAACACCGCCCGGCGCTCCCGAAGGCACAACTCGCCGGGCCTCGCGGAAGATGCTTGCGGAGACGCGGCGTGTCTCGAGGTCGGAATCCATGTCCTGCGTAGCGTGAATGATAAGGGTTTACCGCTAAGCGGTCACTGGTCGCTCAGCATGGTGGATGGTAGTTAGGAGGCTGCGAGATGCTTCGTGCCCCCTGGCATGTCGCTCGACGGTATGCGTATCGTTGTGGTACAGGGAGAGGCAGGCGACACGAACCCATGGAACCTGAACGGCGTTTGCCCGAGCTGGACAACTGGGTGGGACTCTGGGTGGCCGTGAAAGACGGTAAGGTGATCGCGGCTGCCCCCACGTCGCTTGAGCTTGTCGACGCGCTCCATAAGCTGCGTCCAATTGGCGCTGGGAAGGGAGCCGTTGCCCAGTTCGTCCCAGAGCCGACTGATCGGATCATGATCGGAATCGGCTAATCGTCTCCGCAGGGGGCTTCGGTGGTGAAGTTTCCCTACCGGGAAGAAGGCAATCCGCCCATCCTTCGTCCGACCGTAGATGTGCGCTTGGCTTGCCCGCCTAACGGGGAGTGGACCACTAGGGCCTTGATCGACTCAGGTTCCCCTCTGACTGTCTTCGATCGTGGTGTGGCGGAGGCGCTCAGCATCAATATCGGAGGCTTCGGCGCTGAGAGGGGCACGATCGCGCTTCTCGGCCAAACACGAACAGTTCAGTTCGAATACGTTGAGTTGAGCCTTCCCAGTTATCCAGGGAATTCATGGGAAGCTCGCGTCGCCTTCGTGACCGATAGGACCTTCCAGATGCCATTCCAGGGAATTCTTGGCGCGGAGGGATTTCTTAACAAGTTCGTCGTAACCTTCCATGCATACGAGAACTTTTTCTTGGTAGAGCATCCGGATGACTGGAATATCCGCAACGGGTGATCTTCGTGGTGTCGTTCCCGATGGCGTCAGCCTGGTCGCGGACCACTTTGGGTTCTCGGCGCGCTGCTCGGTCCACCGCTTCAGATCCGTAGACACGTCAATCTGCGGCCTCCCGGTCGGCGTCACGGTCGGTGGCGCGCTGCAGGACGACGGGGGACGGCGGGATCTCGGGCTTGGGGGGCTGCAAGATCGCGTCTTTGCCGAGGCCGGTCCAGGCGGGAAACGCCGGGCCGAGATCACCGTAATCGGGGTCCTGGGACGGGATCCTGACGCTCTGCCGGTCCGCGAGCCGGCCGGCGAAGGTGCGGTGCCCGGCGGCCAGGTCCTTGATCCACTCGCCCATCTCGGCGGTCGGCTGCTCCGCGGACAAGGTGAGCTCGGCGCGCTGTACCGGGCTGAGGGGCTCGGGTTCGGCGGACCGCAGCGGGGGAAACTGCTGATCGGGGTGGCGGCGGCGTAGTTCGGCGTCGGCGGCAACCGCCGAGGTGGCGTTGCTGACGGGTAGCCTCCTCCCAGTCGGTCCGGTCGGCCATGACGACGGCGAAGACGGTTTCGCGCTGCCGGTAGGCGTCGTGCAGGGCCTGGTAGCTGCCGGCCAGCGTGCTCTGTTGTTCGGCGTGGTCGTGGTGGCCGCGACGGCGGGCGGCCCGGGCTTCGGCGGTGGCGCGCAGGCCGGACAGGCGGGCGCGCCAGGCGCCGACGCGGACCTGGCGGAGCTCATCACCGACCCACTGGGGTGCCCAGGCGGTTTCGATCGGGTAGGTGTCGCGCAGGTGCAGCAGCGTCCCGTCCGGCATGCCGCGCACATCCGGGCCGTCCACCGGGCCGAGAGCGGCGAAGGCCTCGTGCCAGGCGGCCCGCAGGTCCGGGGCGGCCGCGACGGGCTCGGGGCCGATCAGGTCGGTGGGGTGGCTGTGGCCGGACAGTTCGCGCCAGGCGCCGATCGAGGCGGCCCGGCGCTGCCAGTCCAGCCGGTCCAGCGGATGCTCGGGCACCGGGCCGAGGGCAGTGACGGCCCAGGCCGGGGCGTGGTCGGCGGCGTGCTCGCCAATCCGGTCCTTCCGCGCGTCCATCAGCGCGGCGATCGCGGCGGCGTAGGCGCGGCGTTCGGGGTCGGTGATGCCGACGGGGAGCTGCGCGGACCACGGGCCGGGCGGGAGCGGGACCAGGGGACCGACTCTGTTGCGGAGGCGGGTGTCGAGGACGGCGGGGATGTCGCGGGCTCCGGCCAGGTCCCGTTCGGCGATCGCGGCGGCCAGGATCTGTGCGGCGTCGAGGCCGGCGAGTTCGGCGGCACGAAGGGTCCGCCAGAGCCATCTGGCCTGGTGGCTGGGTTCGGTGCGGTATCCGGGCGGCAGGGTGGCCAGGAGCAGGTCGGTGTAGTGCTGGTGGCGGGCGGGGGTGGTCTCGGCGGCCCAGATGGCGTGCAGGACGGCGAGGTGGTCGGCGTCGGTCAGGGCCTGGTGGCGGGTCTGGGTGGCCGATAGCTGCTGGCCGTCGCGTTCCAGCACGCCGGCCAGCACGGTTAGGCCCTCCCCGGCGGGGGCCGCTGCGGCGGGCTGGTCGCCCGGTCTGGCGGTGCGGCGGTCGTAGCGGGCGAGTTCGGGGGCCGGGCGCGGGCCGGGGACCGGGTCGGCGATCTTGGGCGACCGGGTGAACACGTAGGCGAGGTTGACGTCGGTGCCGCGGGTCAGGGCGACGAGGGCGTGCGGGCGGTTCTCGGTGCCGGTGATCACGGTCAGGCCGGTGTGCACGGTGCGGCTCTGGGCGGTGTGGTCGGTGACCGCGTAGCCGAGTTCGGAATTTTTGTAGCTGGCGAACAGGAAGTGTCGGTCGGTCCAGCGCCGCTGACCGGTGGCCGGGTCGGCGTCCCGGGCCCGCCGCACGATCAGGCCGTCTGGGGTGACGGCCTCGATGCGGAGCAGGTCGCCGTTGGCCAGCATCCGGCCGGGCTCCCCTGCCTCGACGGCATGGTCGTTCTCGGTGCAGATGATCAGGTCACCGGGGCTGGCTTTCGTGCCGTCGGCGATGCGGACCGCGGGGCCGTCCTGGACGATGCCGAGACTGATCAGGTCGTCGCGGATGCGGCGGGACAGTTCGCGGCGCAGCGCGTGGTCCGCGGTCATCAGCAGCGTGTCGGTGCCGTCCGCGGACAGGGCGACGTAGGCGGCCGCAGCGGCGTCGATCATCTGCTCCGGTTCCCCGCCGTAGATCCGGCCGTGGCGGTCGTAGTCGGCCAGGACGGCGGTGTCGCCGTCGCGCAAGCGCAGGCTGGCTTCTCGTTCCCAGGCGGCGCGGAACCGGACGGGTTCGGTGAGCCGGGCGTAGCCGAGGGCGACCGCGAGCAGGGACATGCCGCCGCCGTTTTCGACCGCCTGGAGCTGGCTGGTGTCTCCGGCCAGAATGATCTTGGCGCCGCGGGCGGCGGCGTAGGCGATCAGGTCGGCCAGGTCCGGGCCGGAGATCATCGAGGCCTCATCGATGACCAGCAGCGTGCCCGGGCCGATGGGGACCGGCCCCCGGGCGCCGCGGCGGCCGGGCAGGTGTCCCAGGAACTGGGCGGTGTTGTAGGACACCGGGACCCAGGCGGCCAGGGTGTTGCGGGCGGACTGGGACGGGGTGATGCCGATCACCGGGCCCAGCCCGGCGGCGGCCCAGGCGCGGGCGGCCTCGGCCAGGACACGGGTCTTGCCGGATCCAGGAGGGGCATTGATCACCGACACCTGCTGGCCGTCGGTCAGGACCGCCAGCGCCGCGGCGGCCTGGTCCTCGCGCAACCCGGACTGCGTGCGCTGCGTCGTTGCGTGTCGCGCGCGCGTCCGGTCAGCGCGTCTTCCAGCTGCGCGGGATCCGCGCCGAGCGCGTGCGCGGCTTGCGCGCGGGTCAGGTGCGGCGCGCCGTCGGCGCGTGCTTGCGTGAGCATGGGTTCTTCCATGACCAGCTGCGCGCCGGTGGCGTAGCGGACGCCGCCGTGCCGTTGGTAGATGCTGCGTCCGTCGGCGCGCAGCAAGCTGCGCGGGACCTCGACTGCTTCGGGTGCTTCCAGGCAGGTGACTGGCTCGAACTCGCTGCGCAGGGCGCGGTCGGCGAGGTCCTCGAGCAGCGCGGCGGCCGCCGCCGGGTCCCGGCCGGACCGCGGCAGGACCCGGCCTAGGTACTTGATCACATCGGCGCGGGTCCAGGTGCTCTTGTCCTGCTGCGCCAGCGCGACCGCTTTCTGCGTCGCGCGGGCCAGCTCCAGCTCGGTGAGGACGGCGCTGTCTGAGTCGCGCGTGCGCGGCTGCGCGGCCGCGTGTGTTGTGCCACACCGACGGCGCGACGGATGCGAGCGGCACGCCGAGGGTGCGCGCGAGCTTGTCAGCCCAGCTTGCGTGCAACTGCGTGAAGTCAAGCGCGCCCTCCTTCGCCGCGCGCGTTTTGAAGTTCGACGCCTGCGCGAGCTGCGCGAGCTCACGCTGGGACGGCGCGCGGCCGTACCGCTGCTCGAACCGCGCGGCGCGCGTGCGCAGATCCGCGGTGATCGACTCGCGGCGGGAGGAGAACACGCGCATCATCTCCCCGCTGATGCCCTTGATCTCGAAACCGTGGCCGTCATCGCGCGCGACCCATTCCACGCCGAACCGGCCGGTGAGCGCTTCTTCCAGATGCTGGGACACGATCGCGGCGACGGCGCCGATGTGCTCGTTGTAGCCCAGGGAGTCCGGGGCCCGCCATTTCCCGTCGGTGGCCGTTTTGGCGATGTGGGCGATCTGGGAGTGGACGTGCAGCTGCATGTCGCCGTCCCGGGAGGTGTGCTGCAGCCAGTGCGCCACCGCCAGGTCCGCTTCGCGCCACTGGCCGGTCTCCCGGCCGTGCACCCGGGTGTTGTGCGAGCCGGTCCGGGTGTAGCCCGCCTCCCGCTGGAAGTAGCCGAACCCGGCGTGCACGGCCTGCCAGATCATGTCGTCCACCTCGGTGACCAGGGCCGACCAGTACCGGTCCCCTTCGGTGTCGCCGGCCTGGCGGGCCAGCCGGGCGTTCTCGCCCGAGGGAGGCGTGGAAGATCGAGGTCGACTTAGACAGCGAAATCGTCAGGTCGAAGAACAGCGGGCTCTGCCGGGCCTGCTTGGTGGCTTCGGTCCGCAGTTCACGGCGGCGCTCGGCGGTAGCGTGCGGCTCGGCAGCCAGCAGCGCGGCGTACACGTCGGCGGCTTTGCGGCCACCGTCCGGGGCCCGGCCCAGCCTGGTGCCGTCCGGGGCTTTGCGCTCGCCGAAGAGCAGCTTATAGGGCTCGAGTTCGACCCTCTGGCCTTACTCGAATCCGAGCGCTTTGGCGCCCGGGCCCCACCAGCGGCCGGGCGGTTCTCCCCCGGTTTCGCTGGCCTGGATGTAATAGCTGGCCGCGTCCTTGACCGGGCCGCGGTCGACCTGCTTCCAGATGTACTCAAGGTCATACCCCTTGCTCAGGGTCGCTACTACCGCCACTAAGCCCCGCGCCTCCGCGGGCCGGGGTGGCAGAACTTCCCATGATCATCAAGATGATGCATGAGTGTGGGGTGGCGAGTGACCGTCATGAACTCAAGGGTGACAAAACAGCAGACCAAGATCAGAAACGAAGCGGGTGATCAAAGGCCAGGAAAGAGCTCGCAATCGCGCGTGTTGCATTTATGGGCGTCATTCCCGGAACACAAGGTCCAGGCAGTTGCGTTGACCGCCATTCTCATCCGGCCCGCAGGTCCCGTCCGCATCAGCCCGCGGAGTCGCCGGGAAGGTAGACGCAGGGGTTGCGGGCGCCTGGGAGCAGCTGGCTGAGTCGGCGCTCAGCCAGCGTCATGAGACGGTGTTGGAGGCCGCTGCTGGTGATAGCTGCGACGGTGAAGGCGACGCGGCGCTGCCCGTCGGCGCCCTCAACGAAAGTCAGGCCATCGGGGATGACCTCACAGGCATCCAGTACGTGCCGGCCGGCCGAGATGACCAGGTAGCGGACCTGCCGCGCCCGCTCGTCCCCGAGCCGCCAGTACATCCGGGCGGAATCGCGTAGCTCCCCGGCGGACATGCCCGGGGCGTACCCGATAAACCGCCGGTCAGGCGTCGGTGATGCCCGCTGCGCGCCCAGGCGGATCAGCAGCGCCTCCCCGTCCCCCAGATGCCGGGTGCTGGCACCGACGGAGCCCGGCCGGCGCTGGGAGTTGGGGCCGGTGCCCGGGGGCTTGTACTGGGACAGATTTGTGCGCACCGCGGGCACACCCGGGGGCAGCTCCCGCCCGGAGCTGACCGGCTGATAGCCGGGGAAGTCCCAAGTGATAAACGACAGGGCCGTATTCCACACGCTACCGGGATCCGGTGCCCTGTCGGTGCCGCCGCCCGGATCAGCGCAAGTGCAGTCGGCCAGGCACCGTAGCGGGCGTGCCTCACGCAAGATGGCAGCCAGCGGGCGGCCGGGCAGCGCCGCCGACCCGACGGGAGCGCGGGCGGCAGCGAGGACGACCGACCGGTCCGCAGCGGACAGGGCCCGCGGGCACGCCGTGGGCGCGCTGTCATGCGGGCCAGGCTGCTGGACGTACAGGGCGTAGTAGGGGCGGCGGCACCGTAGGCAGGCGCGATCTCCACGAGCTTGCTGTACTGGGCCCGGTTGGGCCGGAAGACGGTTCGGCGGGGGTCGGCACGCTTAGCCTGGACCAGGATCCGCAGTTCCGGGCCGCCTGCCCGGTGCCCGCCGCTGCCGGGGTCCTGGCGGCTGATCGTGAGGATAAAGTCCGCGTGGGCGCCTGGCCCGGCCGCGCCCGGTCCCGTCTTCCTCGTGCCTAGTCAAGGCACGGACCTGGAATCCACTGACAGCGCAGCTGGGGTCGCCGTCCCAGTCGGCGCAGGTACCTGGCCCGCATATCGGGCAAGCGGCCGTGACGTCATACTGCCGGCCGGCGAGCTCTCCCACGAGCAGATCGGTAATGGTTTCCTCCTTGAACCGGAAACCGGTCGCAGGAAGCGTTCCCGCCACCAAGGAGCAGTGGTCGAGGCGGTGGTAGTTTCGCGCCGAACGCATCGTGGCATCCAGAAGATCAACAAAGATGTCCGGCGCCTCGACCACGTCCGCTTACCACCTTCGGCTGATGCTGCCCCGCCATCCCACGATACCGTGCGTATCAAGATCGTCACATATCGGAGAAGGCAGTCTGGAGTTACCCGACGGGAGGTTCAGACCCGGATCAGGTGGCCAGCACCCCAGCTGGCTGTGAGCGGGACGGCCGTCATCTCGGTCGGCACTGGTTTCCCCCACGGCGGACCATGGTCACCTGCACACGGCCACAGCGCCTCCTCCCCCGGCCAGATCAGGGCCGCACCGGGCCGTGTGCGCGTCGAGAGCTGCGGGCGAGATCACCGCTAGGCAGGTCAGCGGCGTACCCGAGGGTGCTGGTCCGCTCATGCCGGATGACAGCGGGATAGGCGCGCCTGTCAGGCAGGGATCGCGGGCGTGCCACTGACCTGCAATGAGTGCCGCTACGGGGCCAGGAATTCCAAGGCCCACAGCACGACCGGGTGTGAGGCTACACCGACCGTGCCGCAGCCGTCCAGCTCTCATCAGCCCAAGACTTCGCCAGGCTCATCCACCTCGACCAGGTGCCCGTATCCTGGCCCTGGGAATCCCGGCTGGGACCAGGCACGATGACGTGCAGAACGCCGCCACGACCGACCGCGGCGCCACGGCCGTTCTGAGCGCCGCGTCAGGAGGCTGCCATGGTCACCCCGAAGGTGATCCGCGGCCATCGTGCGTTTGAGTACCTGGCGATGGCGCAGCCGGACTGGCTGCCGGCTGAGCTGTGGTGGCGTCCGGCCCGGGCTATCGCGTCATGCTGGCTCTCTCGGCCTGACCCGGCTCGGGCGCGAGGACCCGGCCAGGTAACACAGGGCTGGTGCCTTACTGCTGCTGCGTGCTAGGCCGGCGCGGGCCCGGCTTGTGCCTGGCGAACGGAACCACATTCTCCCCCTGTGGGGGAGCGATCAGGTCCCGTACTTTGGCCGTGCGGTACCAGCGCAGGAGCTGGCCGAGCCGCCTGTCGGAGACTCGCGTGCTGGCGATGATGGCAGCGGCTAGTTCCTTGCGGCTGGTGTTCTCCCCGGCTGCGGCGGCCTGAGCCAGCAGCTCGTCCAGCCGTGCGTCCACTGGCAGTGGCCAGGCCACGGCGGCCTGCTTCTGCGGGCAGTCGCGAACCAGCTGATCGGCTGCAAGCGGTGTGCCGGTCACGGGATCCTCCCCCTCTGGCTCGTAGGATAGAAATATGTTCTCAATACATATGAGATACCTGTCATCATGATGGCAGGTATCTGGGCGGCTGCGCGACCGGCCTGTGAAGGCGTCCGGTCACCCGGCCTGCGGGAGACGGTGATATGGGCTGGCGGGTGTTCTGCCCGGCGAGGAGCACGGCGGCCGGGCTGCCCGCATGCGCGCGGTCGGCCCGACGGGCAAGCCGACTGGCGGTCATCGCGGGCGCGTACCGCACGGTTCCGGTCGGCGGATTCCGCGGGGATTAGGGGCCGGGTACTGTCCACAGGCATCTGGCCTGTCCACAGGCGATGCCGTCGGGCTGGCTGGCACACCCGGCCAGTTATACACATGAGAGATGCACCGGGCAGCGCCGTTGCCCACAGCATGAGCCGGGTTATGCACGTAGCGGTCCACAAGACGCCGCGAGTACCGTGCAGTGCCTGCCCGGGCCGCCCGCGTCGGGCCGTCCAAGAGCAGGGCTACCCGGCACAGGTGCGGTGCCACCGGAAGGGGAGGAGCGCGGTGGACATTAGGCTGGCGCAGAAGCACGCCTGGCAGAACAAGCTGGCCAAAGGCTTCAACACGACCGACGTGCCGCTGGAGTTCTGTCTGCTGAACAGCGAGGTAGCGGAGGCTTTCGACGCCTGGCGCCGGGACCGGCCCGATGTTGCGGAGGAGCTGGCTGACATCGCGATCTTCTTGTTCGGCCTGGCTGAAATGGTCGGTGCTGACCTGCAGGAGGCGGTGGAGGCCAAGCTTGCCGTGAACGAGGCCAGGGTGTATAGGCGACTGCCGAACGGGGTGCTGGTGAAAGACGCCGCCGTCCCGCCTCCGGCGTGTCCCTCGCGGTGAGGCCGGTGCCGCTGATCTCCGGCAGGTGATGGCCCGGCAGCGCAGGCCTCCCACCGGCGCCTTCGCGTGGCCGCTAGGCGCCGCGGCTCGGTGGCTCACCAGAGCTGCGGCGGCATGGCCCCCCCGCCGAGGCCTCCCCTGCCCGGCCTGCGCTGGGCTGAATTTCCCTGATCGTTGGGTGTGATCGTGAGAAGGTGGTATGGGAATAAGATCCGTCACTGACCGCCACGCAGATGCTGTCCCAGCCCAGCCGCCGCAGCACCAGCCCGGTCCGCACCGCAAAAGGCCGAAAGGGTCATGGAACTCGCATTTGAGACGCCGGGGCTCAGACGTGTCTGCGAGTCCGACACCGAGGCGCGCAAGCACTTTCCCCAGAGTATGGCTGAGGCGCTGCAGGACCGCCTGGCTGACCTGCGCGCGGCCACGTCGGCGGCCGATCTGGTCGCGGGCAGCCCGTCCATGGACGGCCTGCCGCCGGGACAGATCCGGTTCGGTCTCGAGGGAGGGTACGAGCTAGTGTGCACCGCTAACCATCCCCGGCCGCCCGTCACGGACGGCGGCCTCGTGGACTTCAGCCGGGTCCGTCGCGTGAAAGTCCTCAGGATCGGGCAAGAACCCCATGATGGGTAATATCCCCCCGTTTACCCCCCTGTGGGCCTCGCCGCCGGGGCGGACGATTCGTACGCGACTGGACGAAATCGGCCTGGGCGTTCCCGAGTTCGCCGAACGGCTTGGCACGCCGGTCCCGGTCGCCCTTGGGCTCCTAGACGGCCAGGAGACCATCACCATCGACCTCGCCCGGCGGCTCTCTGGCCTCCTCGGGGCCTCAGCCGAATTCTGGGTGGCCAGAGACTGCCAGTACCGCGACGACCTGGTCCGCGTCGAGACCAGCCAGTGGCTGGAGGAGTTGCCGGTCCGCGAGATGACGAAGTTCGGTTGGATCCCTCCGCAACCCGACGGGGCCTCACGCGCCGATGCATGCCTGTCTTTTTTCGGCGTCGGGGACCTGGCGCAGTGGCGATCGGCCTACGAGCCGGTACTGGCAGCAACCCGGATGAGGACCAGCACAATAATGCCGAGTCGGCGGCCCGCCGTCGCAGCCTGGCTGCGGAAGGCCACCCAGGACGCCGACACCATCGCCACCGCGCCTTGGGATGCGACTGCGCTGCAGAACAGCCTGGACGCGGTGAAAGCGTTGACCCGGGTCAAACACCCAGGCATTTTCCTACCCAGGCTGCAGAGCCTGCTCGCCTCGTCTGGTGTAGCGCTCGTTGTCCTGCGGGCACTCCCCGGATGTCCCGCCAGCGGCGCCGCGCTGTTCCTGTCACCAGACCGCGCGATGATCGCCGTGAGCGGGCGGTTCCTGGCCGACGACCAGTTCTGGTTCACGGTCGCCCACGAGATCGGCCACCTGCTGCTCCACCAGCTCGATCACGCGATCCTGGACGACCCGTCGTCTCCAGGCGGGGCTGATGCCCCTGAGGAACAGGAAGCGAACCAGTTCGCGGCCGAGACGCTGCTGCCCGCGGGCATTCGCGCGCAAGTGCCCGCCTGGGCGCTGACAGCCCGGGACGTGATCTCCCTGGCCCAGGCCGCCGGCGTCTCGCCGGGCATCGTCGTCGGGCAGCTCCAGTTCACCGGCCGGGTTGGCTATGACCAGCTGAACAGTCTGAAGCGGCGCTATACGTGGAACGGCCCTAACCTCGGTACCGCCTGAACTCGGTCGGGCTCTTCTGCCAGTTGCACAGCGCGTCCTCCAGGACGCCGAAGCCTGTATCGAGATGCGCGCACAGCACCGCTGCCCGTGCCTCGAGCGCGGACACCGGCAGGTTGGCCCCGCCAGTCGGCTGGAACAGCAGACGGGCCCCCCGCAGCGGGCCCGTGGAACCCGCCAGGTAGGCCTGGCGGGCCTGGATGCCGGCCAGGCCGATCCTGCCGGTCATGGTGAGATAGTCGAAACGCGCGAGACGGCCGAACCGGTGCACCGCTGCCATAGACCGGTACAGCAGGTCAAAGGCCGCGCCCGGGTCGCTGCTTGCGGCCGCGAGGGCAGCACCGAAACGGGTGTGGTGCTCCGGCGGGTCGCCGACCCAGGCGACGTAGGAGGCGACGACGCTGCCAGTCCCGGCGGCTGTCCAGCCGGACAGGCTCTCGTACTTGCGGTGGTTGCCGAAACCGCCAGGCCGCGACGGGTCCGCCAGGTCCGACTGGTGGGCATCCAGCCAGTCCCGGAACCCGGTGACGTCAGCCGACACCCGTTCCCAGGTCCACGGTTCCCCCGCGCCGCACGCGCCATAGACCTCGCGTACGTAACGCCACCTGGCCCGGCGGTGCCGGCCGAAATGGGTGAGCAGGAAAATTAGCCAGAACGCCTCGTCTGTCTCCCCCTCGCGGTGCCGGATAATCGCCGCCTTGATCGGGTTGAACCACCCGACGTCGGACGGGTCGGCCGCCTGCCCACTCAGGCTCGACGTCCGCAGGTGCTCCACGTAAAGGCTCACGCGGGAGCTGTCGGCCAGCTGCCCGATCAGGGTCGCCCGGCGGGCTCCGGTCAGTCCCGGCAGGGGCCCCTCCGCGGCCTCATAGGCGTCAAGGCCGGCGGCCAGCCGGCCGGTGAGCTGCCGCGCCCGCCCGGTTACCACGTGCTGGCTCGGTACTGGGCGGTGATCCACTCGCTGATGCCGGCCCGCACCGCGGTTGTGACACCGAAGCTGCTTTGCAGGTTGTGGTTGTACCCGGCCACGAGCAGGTCACGGTCGAGGGGAATACCAGCGATCGAGGAGATCCGGTCGCGGTAGGCCAGGCCCGGGACCGGGCGGCCCGACCGGCGTGGCAGATCCCAGCCTGGCACCCGCTGGGCAGGCAGCCGAAGCCCGGCGAGAGCCTCGAAGTGACTGACCACCTCCTTGCCGTTGAGGACCAACATCGTCAGCGGCGAGGACGCGATCATATCGGCCAGGGCCTGCGCGGCCAGCCGGGCAAGCTGACGGCGGGACGCCACCGGCAGCGTGCCCCACTTGCTGGCCGTCGCCCAGGGGACAACATCCAGGTGGCAGGCGTCCGAGCGGGGGGCGTAGTACGAGTGCCCCGTCGGCTCGATGATCCGCTGCAGAGACCCGAACCAGCCGTCGTATGGGTTCCGCTCGAAATACTCCCGGCACGCCAGCAAGATGGACCGCAACGCGGCCACGTCGGCCTGCAACCAGGACGCCAGGCCCAGCGAGCCCAGCGTCGGCAGCCGCCGGTCCCCTCCCGCCAGCTCGCTGCCATCGGTGCCGACGAACTCACGGTTGCTCGGGTTGATGCCGACCGTCGCCAGCCGCGCCGACTCCAGATGCCCGAAAAAGGGAACCGGGCATCCCCAGCCGATCACCTCCAGGCCAGCGGCCTGGTGGGTGTCCAGCATCTGCAGCAGCCCCGTCATCGCCCCGTACATCCCCGAGCTCCCGTTATCCCTGGCGTCGCTGGTCAAGAGCGTCAGCACGGTCAGCGATGTAGATGTCGTAATAATCGCTGTCCATCTGCGACCGGAGGCGCTCGATGGTCTCCCGCGGGCTGTTGCGGACGGCGTAGACGCCGAGCATCCGGCCAAGATCAGCCCAGTACGGCCCGGGTCCGAAGTCGACACTCCCAGGGGACGTCCCGGTCCTGAGCTGCTGTTCCACGCCGAGCAGCTGGGCTAGGCCCGCCTGCGGATCGCCGGGCGGCATCGGCGGCATGACGCGCGTGGTGGCCTGCCACCCCTCAGCGACGAACGTGCCGAGATCCCCGGCGTCGGCGTCGTACATGTGCAGGCTCCCCACCATATGGTGGTACGGGCCCAGCTCGACCCCAACCGAGCGCGCAATGTATTCCTGCAGCATCGTGAAGCAGAAGATATCGTGCGGCAGACCCTTGAAGACGTCGTTCGATCTCATATAGGTGATCGCTGACAGGCAGCCGTCACGGACCAGGTACTGCAAGGTGCAGGTGCACGGGACATCAGCGTGATCGCTGGTGACGTCCTGGTGATCGAATAGCTGGATCACTGCCTTCCGCGAGGACGGGGCGTCCCGCAAGGTCTGGATCACATAGTCGACCTGATTCACGCCGTCGAACGAGAAAAGGCGGGGCCCGTAGCCGCCGAATATCACGCCGTCCTCGTCCAGTCTCCGGTAATAGCTCACGTAATAGGCGATGTCCTCAGTCCGGTTTGACCCGGCCAGGTACCAGCACAGCTCGCCCAGTGCACTGAACAGTCGGCCCCGGGTCGCGCTGCGGCTAACCCGGGCGCGCGGATTCGCCAGCTCAAACGTCGCCGCTGCTACCTCCCTGCATCCGCCTTTCGTCGGCGTGATATGAATTCCCTCCGACGTGAGCACGTCGACGGCCTCGTGCATCAGGTCGTCTAATGTCAGCACTTCGAAATGGTGTGCCATAAGATGTCCTCTGGGCGGCTCGGGCGGCGGACGTAAAGAGCACCGGTACAGACGCTGAGCTTATGACGGATGAACCTCCGCGGCCAGCACCGCCACTGGCCGCGGCCGTCGGCAATCCAGGCAAGGGCAATCTCTCGCCCAGTACCTAGATGAGGACTGGACCATCACCGCCCTCGTTAGGTCGCCATAGCCACGTTCGTCACCACTCAGCTACCCAGCGGGTTCGCCTGATACTCAAATAGGCGCAGGAATCAGCTGGCCGAGAGGATCTTGTCCATGACCTCGGCACCGGTGGAGATTACAGGCCGCAGCTCGCGGCGGTACACGACCTCTGTGGTGCGGGAGCTGGAGTGGCCGGCCAGGCGGGCGATCTCCTCCACGGGGACGCCGGAGCTGGACATGAGGCTGACGAACGAAGTCCTCAGCTCCCGGGGAGCCCATTGGTCGCCGAGCCGGGCCGCTTTGGTGATCTTCCTGAACGCCCGGCGCACGTTCGCCGCGTCGAGCGGCGATCCGACCGAAGTACAGAACACGAGCCCGCGGTCTTGCCACAGCTCACCTGCCATCAGGCGTTGCTCGGCCTGCCGGACCTGTTGCTCCCGCAGCGCCCTGACCACACGCTCTGAGAGCTGCAGGGTACGCCGGGACAACTGGGTTTTGGTGTCCCCATGGGCGCGCACGGACCGCCAGACCGCGACGTGAGGCGGGATCGGCGGGTCTGCCACGACATTTCCGTCAAGGTCGACGTGATCCCAGGTGAGTGCCCTGGCTTCTTCCGTCCGGACCCCGGTCAGCAGGCACAGCACCACGTAGGAACCCAGCGGCGACTCATCCGCTGCAGCTAGCAGCGAAGCGGCCTGCTCAAGGGTGAGCGACCGGGATGGCCGACCCGTCTGTCCGGTCGGCGGCTTCACCAGCGCCGCGACATTGCGCCGGACGTAGTCGTTGGTCTCCGCATGCCGGATCGCCCGCTCCAGCGAGTTGTGCGCCATCAGCACCGTCCGGCTGGAGCGCGTCCTCGCCACCTCCGCCAGCGCCTGGCGGGCATCCTGGGCGGTCAGCTCCCGCAGGGCAACCCGGCCGATGCAATCGACGACGGGCTGCAGGACTTGCCGGTAAAGCACGACCGTCTTCTCCGAGCGACCGTCCAGGCCCTCGCGCAGCCAGTCCTCGACGGCCTGGGCCACGGTGTACCGGGCGACGGGCGTCCGGATGCCGGCATCGAGGTCGCTGTGCAGCTTCCCGAGCTTGTCCTTGACGTCCTGCTTGGTGTGGCCGGACACCTTGCGGCGGATCCGCTTGCCGTCGGGGCCGTAGCCAAGCGACACCGCGCCGCGCCACCGCCCGGGGCACCCCTTGTGAAGCCGCGCATCGCGGCAGTCGCCGGAGTGGTCAAAGTAGATGGCATCATCGCCAAAACCGCGTCTACCCATGCCCTCAGCGTAGCATTTTGGCTCCCGGATTGGCTCCCGGTGACACGCTCCGGAACTACTTTAGGCCTCTAACCTGTGGAGCTAAGGGGGCTCGAACCCCTGACCCCTTGCTTGCAAAGCAAGTGCTCTTCCAGCTGAGCTATAGCCCCGAGATGTCTCCCGCCAAGGGTACCCGTTGCGAACCCGCACCGCGATGAGGGATGAGAGCAGGCACCACGGCCCGTTCTGGATAGGGCAGCTATTTGAGCAGGCGGGACAGGCGACGGTCGGCGAGAGGCTTGCCGCCGGTCTGGCAGGTCGGGCAGTACTGCAGCGCAGAGTCGGCGAACGAGACCTCCCTGATGGTGTCGCCGCAGGCCGGGCAGGCCTCGCCCGTCTTGCCGTGCACCCGCAGCCCGCTCTTCTTCTCGCCCTTAAGGTCCGCGGCGGCTAGGCCCGCCGAACGTTCTACGGCTTCGGCCAGCGTCGTCTCGATCGCGCCGTACAGGATGGCTACCTCCTGTGGCGTCATGCTGGCCGCGATCTTGAATGGTGACATCTTGGCCGCGTGCAGCACCTCGTCGGAGTAAGCGTTGCCGATACCGGCGATGATCCGCTGATCGCGGAGCACGCCCTTGACCTGTGTCCGGCGCCCGGCCAGCAGACCCGCTAGCGTGTCCGCGGTGAATTCCGCGGTCATCGGGTCGGGCCCCAGCGAGGCGACTCCGGGCACCTCGGCCGGATCACGGACCAGGTAAACCGCGAGGCGCTTGCGCGTGCCTGCCTCGGTGAGGTCGAACCCGGAACCGTCATCGAGCGTCAGCCGAAAGGCCAGCGGGCTCTTGCCGGGCTTCGGCGGCGCGGTCGGCTGATCGTCCCGCCAGCGCAGCCAGCCCGCCCGGGCCAGGTGCATGATCAGGTGCAAGCCCTGGTCGGAGGAGAGGTCGAGAAACTTGCCGTGCCTGCCGACATCGGTGATCACCTGGCCGCTCAGGCCGGCCAGCGGCGGGTCGAAAGTCTTCAGCACCGAGAACGAGGCCGCATCAGCCCGCGCGACGGCATGACCGACCGCGTGACCGCGCAGGAAGGCGGCCAGCGACTCCACTTCCGGCAGCTCGGGCATGCTTCAAGTCTGCCATGTGCTTCGCGAGGTTTCCTCACTCGCCGTGGTGCAGACCGAGGGACGCGATCCCGGCCTGTGACAGCAGATCGGGCAGTTCGCCGATGTCCGCGAGCAGGTGCGTCGCCCCGGCCCGGCCGAGCCTGCTCGCGTCGTCGACGTCGCTGAGCACGCCGACGACAAGCCCGGCCCCAGCCCGCCGGGCGGCCAGCACGCCGCCTTCGCTGGCGGTGACCACGGCGACGTCCCGCACATCGCCGGCGCCCAGCCGGAGCAGCGCGGTGAGAATGAGGTCCGGCCAGGGGAAGGCCCTGGTCACGTCGTCCGCGCATAGGATCAGGTCGGTACGCTGCCACCAGTCGAGGCGTTCCACGATGACGCTGAGCGCGGGCCGGGACAGTGAAGACAGCAGGCACACCTTGAGCCCGGCCGCGGTGAGCTTGGCCAGGGCCTCGTTCGCCCCGGGCAGCGGCAGTGCGCCGAACCGGTCCACGGCCGCCTGAAATGACCGCTCGAAGGCAAGGTTCGCGGCCTGGGCCCGGATTTCATCCTCCGGGAACAGTCTTCGCATGACGTCGGCGGGCGCCCAGCCGCGGGTCCGGTCGAACTGAACCATCGACCTGGTGTAAGCCGCGGTGCCAGTGACCACGCCCTGGGTGGCGATCGCTTCCGCGAACGCCCGCTCCAGCACGTTGCCGTCGACAGCGGCCGCCCCAAGCACGTCACAGCAGACCAGCGATACGGCCAAGGTGTCGCTCACCGGCTCGCCTCCCTCGTGCCGGATCGGTTTTTCCCCCGATTTCCCGGGCTCTGGCTTTCTGAGCCCGGCCCCCCGGCCGCGGGTCAGTCCTCGTCGGCCGCTGTAGCCTCGGTCCACAGGTCGAGTTCGGCGCGATCAGACTGGACCTTACGCCACACGGCGAATGCGCCAAGCCCGAGCGCGGCGAGCACGATTAGCTTCTTCACAGCGAGGAATCCTCCAACTCGACAAGATCAGAACGGGCAGTGGAAACAGATTCCGCCGACCGCAGGTGTAGGGCAGCTTAGCAAAGCGTTCCGGTGCGGCCGACGTTCCCGGACAGCCCGGCCACGCCCGGCGATGATCTCAACGATTCGTTACTGCTGGTTACGAAGTGATTTGTGGGGTTACGTGGACTTGAACCACGGGCCTCGTCCTTATCAGGGACGCGCTCTAACCGACTGAGCTATAACCCCATGCTGACCTGCGGAAACATAAGAGACATTTATCCTACCGTACCGGCACGGCGGTTGGGCCATGGCTTTGGACCTCCTGAGCGCCGTATTACTCGTCGGTCTCGCGGAGCGTCACTTCCACCCCGCCGACCAGCCGCGAAGTCAGATTGTAGACAACCGCGCCAATGGTCGACATCGCGGTGATGAGCACGATGTTGAGCGAGCCCAGAAGGGCCGTATAACCGAGCACCCGGGACGCCGAGAACCATTTCGACGCGTTCACGCCGACCGAGCTTTGGCTTGACGTGAGGCTCGTCACAAGACGCTGGAGTGAGTCGAACACGCCGAGCCCGTCCAGTGCGCCGTAGAGCAGGCTCACGGCCACGAACAAGACGACGAAAGCGACCAGGGATACCACGAAGCTGAACTTCATCACCGACCAGGGCTCGACCCGGGCCACGGTCAGGTGCGCCTGCCGCGCGGTGCGCTTGGACGACTTCTTCTTGGGCCCGCTCCGCGACAGGGCCTCGGCGGCCGCGGTCTTTCCCACGCCCGGGCCGGTTGCCTCTGGTGTCCGGGACGCGATCGCGCTTTTCGCGTCCGGGTCCGCCGCCAGGAAGCTCTCGGTCGGAGCTGACGGCGAGTTCGGCGGCGGATCGGGCATCTCCCAGGCGAACGCAGCCGGTGAAACCGTCGGCGTCTGGTTGCCGGGCGGCGAGGAGCCCGAGAGCGCCGTGCCTGCGGACGTGGGGCGCAGCGGCGACGAACTCGGGGGCAGCGCGGGCGACGGATCTTCGGCGGCCGGCTTGGCCGAGGACGCCGCGGCGTCACCCGAGGCCGGAATATCCGTGGCAGGCGAGAACGTCGCCGACGGCCGGGTACCGCGTGCCGGTCCGATCTGGTCAGTGGCCAGGGCGGGCATGTCCGTAAGAGTGACGTCTGCTCCCGCGCCGCGGGCTCCGCGCTGGCCAGAGGCCTCCGCCGGGCGAACTGCGGACGGGGTGCCCGTCACCTGGCCGGTGGCGGTGTCGCTGGCCGACGCGTCGGTCGCCGCGACGCCGCCGTTGGCGTTACGCTCGGCTACGTCGCCGTTGGCTGGCGCCGTCGTGACGGGGGCGGCTCCAGCGGCCGGCTTACGCGGTGTCCGCCTCGGCGAGGCCGGCCTGATGCCTGATGCCGAGGTTTTCTCGTCGTTGTCCACGTCGTCGCCCGCCCACGAGGTCACGATGGTAGGCGAGGCTCCGCCTGAGCCCTCGGGCCCGTTAGTGCGCCTGTCCAAGCCGTCCTCCCTCTGATCGGACCCTCACGAGGTTATCTCCGGACGAGACGCCCATATGACCACCTGTGCGAAGAAGGCGGCCTTTCGCCGGGACTCCGCCTACCCTATGGGACGCTTCTGCCCCCGAGATCGTTGCGTTGACCACGTAAGCCGGATGTCCCGGCCATTTCCCCGTCGCCCGTATTATTCTCCATCTCCACCGGCTTCGTCCTCGGTGTCGTCGGCGTCACCCCCATCCGCCGGGTCGGCCGAGTCGACGGCATCTTGTGAAATGCCCTGCTCATCGTCGTCGCCCGCCAGTTCTTCGGTATCGTCCTCGACCAGCGACTCTGCGTTGCGGGCCAGGGCTACCACGCTATCTCCAGTGGCCAGGTTCATCAGCCGGACCCCCATGGTCTGCCGACCCGACTGCTTAACCTCCCCGGCCCTGGTCCTGATCAAACCGCCCGCCGACGTTATGGCGAAGATCTCATCGTCGGCGTGCACCATCAGCGCGCCCACCAGCTCGCCGCGGGCTTCCACGATCTTCGCGGTGACGACACCGCGGCCGCCGCGGCCCTGCACCGGGTACGCGTCGGCCGGCGTGCGCTTGGCGTAGCCGCCGCCGGTGGCCACCAGCACGTCCTCGTCTTCCCTGACCACGTACATGCCCAGAAGCTCGTCGCCGTCGTTGAATCGCATCCCGATCACACCGGAGGTGGCGCGTCCCATCGGCCGCAGCGATTCGTCGC
Source organism: uncultured Actinomycetes bacterium (assembly GCA_963758795.1). Taxonomy (GTDB): domain Bacteria; phylum Actinomycetota; class Actinomycetes; order Streptosporangiales; family Streptosporangiaceae; genus Palsa-504. The sequence continues at coordinate 513,867 of CAVWXG010000006.1, read as the reverse complement.
TGGCGCGGAACCTGATGGCCTGTGCGCCCTTGCTGACCAGCAGCAGGTCCTCCTCCGGCGAGACCAGGCTCGCCCCGATCACCTCGTCGTCCTCGCGCAGGTTGATCGCGATGATGCCGCCGGACCGCGGCGAGTCGAAGTCGGTCAGCCGGGACTTCTTCACCAGGCCGGATCTGGTGGCCAGCACCAGGTAAGGCGCCACCTGGTAGTCGCGCAGCGCGAGCACCTCGGCGATCCGCTCATCCGGCTGGAACGCGAGCAGGTTCGCCACGTGCTGGCCGCGGGCGTCGCGGCCGGCGTCGGGCAGCTCGTAGGCCTTGGCCCGGTAGACCCGCCCCTTGTTGGTGAAGAACAAGATCCAGTGATGGGTCGTGGTCACGAAGAAGTGGTCCACGATGTCGTCGGTGCGCAACTGGGCGCCGCGGACCCCCTTGCCGCCCCGCCGCTGGGCGCGGTAAAGATCGGTTTTGGTGCGCTTGGCGTAGCCGCCGTAGGTGATCGTGACCGCGACGTCCTCTTCGGCGATCAGGTCCTCGTCGGCCACCTCGCCGTCGTAGGCGATGATCTCGGTCCGCCGCTCGTCTCCGAATTTGGCGACGATCTCGGCCAGCTCGGACCCGACGATCTGCCGCTGCCGCTCCGGCGAGGCCAGGATGCCCTCGTAGTCGGCGATCTTGGCCGCGAGCTCGTCGTGCTCGTTGATGAGCTCCTGCCGTTCCAAGGCAGCCAGCTTGCGCAGCTGCATATCCAGGATCGCGCGGGCCTGGATCTCGTCGATCTCCAGCAGTCCCATCAGGGACTGCTGGGCGTCGGCCGCCGACGCGCTGGCCCGGATCAGCGCGATGACCTCGTCGATCCGGTCGATCGCCTTGAGCAGGGCGGAGACGATGTGCATCCGCTCCTGAGCCTTGCGCAACCGGTACCTGGTGCGCCGGACGATGACCTCGATCTGGTGCGTGACCCAGTACCTGATCATCTGGTCCAGCCGCAGGGTGCGCGGCACGCCGTCGACCAGGGCCAGCATGTTGGCTCCGAACGTGTCCTGCAGCTGGGTGTGCTTGTACAGGTTGTTCAGGACGACCTTGGCGATGGCGTCCCGCTTCAGCACGATCACCAGCCGCTGCCCGGTGCGGCCGCTGCTTTCGTCCTGCATGGTGGCGATGCCGCTGACCCGGCCGTCCTTGACCAGCTCGGCGATCTTCTGCGCCAGGTTGTCCGGGTTGACCTGGTAGGGCAGCTCCTTGACGACCAGGCAGGTACGGCCGCGGGCGTCCTCCTCCACCTCGACGACGGCCCGCATGATGATCGAGCCCCGCCCGGTGGTGTAGGCGTCCCGGATGCCGCGGCGGCCCACGATCAGGCCGCGGGTGGGGAAGTCCGGGCCCTTGATCCGCTCCATCAGGGCGTCCAGGAGTTCTTCGTCCGAGGCGTCGAAGTGGTCGAGGTACCAGGCGACCCCGGCCGCTACCTCGCGCAGGTTGTGCGGCGGGATCTTGGTGGCCATGCCGACCGCGATGCCCTCGGAGCCGTTGATGAGCAGGTTGGGGAACCGGCTCGGCAGGACCACGGGCTCGGACGAGCGGCCGTCGTAATTCTCCCGGAAGTCGACGGTGTCCTCGTTGATGTCCCGCAGCATCTCCATCGCCAGCGGGTGCAGGCGGCACTCGGTGTACCGCATGGCCGCGGGCGGGTCGTTGCCCGGCGAACCGAAGTTGCCCTGGCTGTCGATCAGCGGCATCCGCATCGACCAGGGCTGCGCCATCCGGACCAGCGCGTCGTAGATCGCGCCGTCGCCGTGCGGGTGGTAGTTCCCCATCACCTCGCCGATGACCCGGGAGCACTTGAAGAAGCCCCGGTCGGGCCGGAACCCGCCGTCGTACATCGCGTACAGGATCCGGGTGTGCACCGGCTTGAGCCCGTCCCGCACGTCCGGCAGGGCACGGCCGACGATGACCGACATCGCGTAGTCGATGTAGCTGCGCTGCATCTCGAACTGGATGTCGACCGGCTCGGTACGGTCGTGCCCTTCCTGCGGCAGATCGGTAACTTCGGTCACTTTCGCAATCCCTACTCAAACGTTCGGAACAGTCGGCCCCCTCGAGGCCGGCCTGATCAGATGTCCAGGAACCTGACGTCCTTGGCGTTGCGGGTGATGAACGAGCGGCGGGCCTCGACGTCCTCGCCCATCAGCACGCTGAACAGCTCGTCGGCCTGGGCCGCGTCGTCGAGGGTGACCTGGAGCAGCACCCGGTGCGCCGGGTCCATCGTGGTCTCCCACAGCTCGTTCGGGTTCATCTCGCCCAGGCCCTTGAACCGCTGCACGCCGTCCCGCGGCCGCGGGTCCTTCTTCCCGGCCGCGATGCCTGCCTCGACCACCCGGTCCCGCTCGGCGTCGGTGAAGACGTAGTCCGGGTCGTTACCCCGCCCCTCCCACTTGATCTTGTAGAGCGGCGGCTGCGCCAGGTACACGTACCCGGCCTCGACCAGCGGCTTCATGAACCGGAACAGCAGCGTGAGCAGCAGTGTCCGGATGTGCTGACCGTCGACGTCGGCGTCCGCCATCAGGATGATCTTGTGGTACCTCAGCTTGGTGATGTCGAACTCGTCGTAGATGCCGGCGCCCAGCGCCGTGATCATCGCCTGGACCTCGTTGTTCTTCAGGACCCGGTCGATCCGTGACTTCTCGACGTTGATGATCTTGCCGCGGATCGGCAGGATGGCCTGGAACTGGGGGTCCCGGCCGCCCTTGGCCGAGCCGCCGGCCGAGTCGCCCTCGACCACGTAGATCTCAGACTTGGCCGGGTCGGTGGACTGACAGTCCGCCAGCTTGCCCGGCAGCGCCGTCGAGTCGAGCAGGGACTTGCGGCGGGTCAGGTCGCGGGCCTGGCGCGCGGCGATCCGGGCCCGGGCCGCCTGGCTGGCCTTGTTGATGATCTCCTTGGCCTCGCCCGGGTTGCGGTCGAACCAGTCCCGCAGGTGGTCATTGCAGGCCTTCTGCACAAACGACTTCGCCTCGGTGTTGCCGAGCTTGGTCTTGGTCTGGCCCTCGAACTGAGGCTCGGCGAGCTTGATGGAGACGATCGCGGTCAGGCCCTCGCGGACATCCTCTCCGGTCAGGTTGTCGTCCTTCTCGCGGAGCAGCTTCTGCTCGCGCGCGTACCGGTTGACGATCGCGGTCAGCGCGGCGCGGAACCCTTCCTCGTGAGTCCCGCCCTCGGCGGTGTTGATGGTGTTCGCGAAGGTGTGCACCGACTCGGTGTAAGCGGCGCTCCACTGCATCGCGATCTCGACCGAGATACCGACGCCGTCTTCCCCGAAGTCGATGACGGTACCGTGCACCGGCTCCTTCGAGGCATTGATGTACCGAACGAAGTCGGCGATCCCGCCCTCGTACATGTACTCCGCGGCTCGGAGCTCGTCCTGGCGCTGGTCGGTGATGGTGATGGCCAGGTTCCTGTTGAGGAAGGCCATCTCCTGCATCCGCCGGGACAGCGTCTCGAAGTCCCACTCGGTGCTCTCGAAGATCTGGTGGTCGGGCCAGAAGGTGATCGTGGTGCCGGTCTCGTCGCTGGCTGCGCCGCGGACCAGCGGGCTCGCCGGATCGCCGCGCTCGTAGGACTGAGTCCAGACGTATCCGTCCCGGCGGATCTCCACGTCGAGCCTGGCCGACAGCGCGTTCACCACCGACACGCCGACGCCGTGCAGGCCGCCGGACACGGCGTAGGACTCGCCGTCGAACTTGCCGCCCGCGTGCAGGGTCGTCATCACGACCTCGACCGCCGGGCGGTGTTCCACCGGGTGCTCGTCCACGGGAATGCCGCGGCCGTCGTCCCGTACCCGCACCCCGCCGTCGGCGAGCAGCGTCACGTCGATCGTGTCGCAGTAGCCAGCCAGCGCCTCGTCTACGGCGTTGTCCACGACCTCGTAGACGAGATGATGCAGTCCGCGCTCGCCGGTCGAGCCGATGTACATACCTGGGCGCTTGCGGACAGCCTCAAGCCCCTCAAGTACCCTGATCGAGCGTGCATCGTAGGACAAACCAAACTCCATCCTGCATGAGAAGCGCGCAGTCAGCTCTCCGCGTTCTGGCCATGCCTGCGCACATCTATTTTAGCTGCGAATACCTATTGCCATGGCCGTGTTGCCGCGTGTCGTGGCATGGCGTGGCCTAGGGGCTGACCCCAGGAACCCGCGGTGCGCTCCGCGTCCCGCTGGGGTCGACCCGGCTCCGCGTAGTGCCCGCGCGGTTGGCCGCCGCGCGCCGGCTAGCGGTTCCACCAACCTCACCAGCATCCACTAGCTTATATATTCTATATAACAAGTTTTCCCAGGTAGTATTCCGTCTCACGACAGACTTTGGTGGACCTGGCTGTGGGCCGCAAGCCCCCACCAGGCCGACACCGGAGGTGCGCTAGCCGTAGGTGTCGCCGGGGCCCTTGCTGCCGGGGACGCGCCAGGCACCGCGCTGGCGAGGCGGGGCGGGGCCGCGCACCTTGACCCGGCGGACCGATCCAGCGCCGAGTTCGTCGTTGAGGCGGCGCAGCAGGACCGGGGCGAGCAGGCGCACCTGGGTCGCCCAGGCGGTCGAGTCGGCCGTCACGGCGAGCTCGCCGTCGGCGAAGCTGTCCGGGCGGGTGTGCGCGGCCAGGTCCTGGCCGACGATGTCCGCCCAGCGGCCGAACACCGAGCCCATGGCCGCCTGCTGCTGCCAGCCGCGCGTGTCCAGGAGCCCGTCGATCGCGCTCAGCAGCGGCTGAGGGTCCTCTCGGCGGGGACGCCCGCGAGCAGCAGGCACGGCGGCGCCCGCCGGGGAGCGCGATCCCGGGCCGGGCACGTCATCCTGGCCCGGGGCGGATAGGCCGGCCCGTTCGGAATCATGGATGTTAACCGGACCTGGCTGGCGGCCGAAGCCGGACGGCAGATCACCCCGGCCCCTGGCGTCCGCCTTGGCCTGGGCCAGCGCCTCGGCCGCCAGCCGTGCCCGCTCCGCAGCCGCCTCGGCCGCCGAACCCGCCTGGCCGGCGGCGCGCCGGTCAGCCGACACCTGCCGGTCAGCCGGCGTGTGCCGGTCAGCCGGCACGGGAGATCACGCCGGAGCTGACGTTGAACCGCGGGCCGGTCAGCACGGCGGGGACGTCGGCCGGTACCGCGGCCGTGATCAGCACCTGCTCGCCGTCGGCGACCAGGCCGGCCAGCCGATCCCTGCGCCCGGTGTCTAGCTCCGCGAACACGTCGTCCAGGAGCAGCACCGGGTCCTCGCGGCCCTCCCTGAGCAGCGCGAAGCTGGCCAGGCGCAGCGCGAGCGCGAGCGACCAGGACTCGCCGTGGCTGGCGTAACCGCGGGCGGGCAGCCCGCCGATGGAGAGCGCGAGCTCATCGCGGTGCGGGCCGACCAGGCAGACGCCCCGGTCCAGCTCGCTGGCCCGGACCCTGGCCAGCGCCTTGAGCATGATCGCCTCCAGGCCGACGTCGTCAGCCAGGCCGGGCTCGGGCTGGCCCGGCTGAGGCTGGCCGGGCTCAGGTGAGTCAGGTCCTGGCTCATCCGCGATCGAGGAGCGGTAGGACATCGCCGACGACTGGACGGCCGGGCCGCCGGACACCGCCTCGTACGCCGCCGCCACATGCGGGCGCAGCGCGGCCACCAAACGTATCCGGCCGGCCAGCAGTGACGCGCCCGTCCGCGCCAGCTGCCCGTCCCAGGTGTCGAGCGTCGCCGTCATCGCATCCCGCGCTGGACCGCGCAGGTACCCCTTGGCGCCGGCCGACTTGAGCAGCGCCGTGCGCTGCCGCAGGACCCGTTCGTAGTCGGCGCGTACGCCGGCGTACCGCGGCGCGGTGGCCACGAGCAGCTCGTCGAGGAACCTGCGCCGCTCACCGGGATCACCCTTGACCAGGGCCAGGTCCTCGGGCGCGAACAGCACCGTCCGGAGCGCGCCGAGGATATCCCGGGGCCTGCTCAGCGGCGCCCGGTTCAGCCTGACCCGGTTGGCGCGACCCGGGTTGAGCTCGATTTCCACCAGCGAGCTGCCCTGGGCTCCGGTCACCGCGGCCCTGAGCACGGCACGCTGCGCCCCGTGCCTGACCAGCGGCCCGTCAGTGGCGACCCGGTGGCTGCCTAGCGTGGCCAGGTAACCGATCGCCTCGACCAGGTTGGTTTTGCCTTCCCCGTTCGGGCCGCTGAAGGTGGTCACGCCTGCCCCGAGCTCGATGCTGAGCTCCGGGTAGGACCTGAAGTCGGTCAGCGCCAGGCGGGTAAGGTGCACGATCCGAGACTAAGGCCGCGCGGGACTTGAGCCACGCGGGACTGGGCCAGGCCGGAATGCTGGCCTCTAGCCAGCCGACCGGATGGGCATGAGCACATACCGGTAGTCGGGCTCACGCTCGCTCTTGCCCGTGATGACCGCGGGCTTGGTCGGCGAGGTGAACGAGATCCTGGCCGTGTCCGAATCGATCGCCCCGATGCCGTCGAGCAGGTACTGCGGATTGAAGGCGATCTGCAGGTCCTCGCCGTCGAACGCGGCCTCCAGGACCTCGGTGGCCTGCGCCTCTTCCGATGCCCCGGCTTCGAGTACGAGCTGGCCCGCGCTGAAGGCCAGGCGCACCGGGGTGTTGCGCTCGGCGACAAGGGCGACCCGCTTCACGGCCTCGGAGAACGGGCCGGCCGGGAGTTCCGCGGCCGCGCTGAACTCACTGGGCAGCAGCGCCGAGTACTTGGGGTACTCGCCGCTGAGCAGCCTGGTGGTGGTCTGCCGGCCGGCGCCGGCGAAGCCGATGAGGCTGTCGCCGCCGAGCGATATCGACACCTCGGCGCCCGAGGTCAGCGCCCGTGCCGTGTCGCCGAGTACACGCGCGGGAACGAGCAGGGCCGTGTTCAGATCCGGCTGCGCCGGGTTCCAGCGCAGCTCGCGGACTGCGAGCCGGTACCTGTCGGTGGCGACCAGGGTCAGCGTGTCGCCGGTGATCTCGATCCTGATGCCGGTCAGCGCGGGAAGGGTGTCATCGCGGCCGGCCGCGATCGCCACCTGGCCGATGGCCGAAGCCATCGCGTCACTGCCCACAGATCCGGCGAACGGCGGCATCTCGGGCAGCGTCGGGTATTCCTCTTCGGGCAGCAGGACCAGGGTGAACGTGGCGCTCCCGCACTTGAGCGTGGCGCGGGTGCCGTCGGTGACCAGGTTCACCGGGCGGGCGGGCAGGGACCTGACGATCTCGGCCAGGAGGCGGCCCGAGACGAGCACCGCGCCCTCTTCGTCGGTGATCACGGGGACGGTGGCCTGAGCCGAGACCTCGTAGTCGAACGTCGAGAGCGTGAGTTCCGCCCCGGCATGCAGGCGCATTCCGGCCAGCACGGGGGCGGTCGGGCGGGCCGGCAGGGCACGCGCGGTCCAGGCGACGGCTTCCGCCAGATGATCACGCTCAACCTGGAGCTTCACCGGAACTGCCTCCTTGGGTGGGATTGGGGAAAAGACTGGGTGGGATTGGGGGGAAAAGTTGGGTTGGTTCGGAGGATAAGACTTGGTTGGTTCGGGGGAAGACGGAGTGTCAATGTCCTTGGTGCGGGTACGAACGCTGGTGTGTGGCCCGCACGCACAGGCCTACTTGGTGTTTGTTCTTTTCTTATTTGGATAACCGTCATAGTCATAGCTGCGGTGGATACTGGGGAGAACTCTCGTTTCCGCAGTTCAGCCGCCATTTTCCCATGCACAGAGGATACCGGTGACCAGGGGACGGCGCGGTCCGGCCTGTGGTCGGCGGCCGGTGCGGCTCTGGCTTGCCATTGGTTGTCCCCCGGTTATCCGAATGTCATCCACAGTGTTGTCCACAAACTGTGCGCATAGCGATGCAGAGGCGGATCAGCCCGTCCTGGCCTGCTGCTTGATGCGGTTGGTGAGTTCTGTGACCTGGGTGTAGATCGACCTGCGTTCGGCCATCAGGGACCGGATTTTCCGGTCCGCGTTGATGACGGTGGTGTGGTCGCGACCGCCGAACTGCTGGCCGATCTTCGGCAGGGACAGGTCGGTGAGCTCGCGGCAGAGGTACATGGCGATGTGCCGGGCCGTGACGAGCACCCGTGACCTGGACGTCCCGCACAGGTCGTCGATGGATAGGCCGAAGTAGGACGCCGTCTGGCCCATGATGGTCGCGATCGTGATCTGCGGGCCCTGGGCCTCGGGGATGAGGTCCTTGAGCACGATCTCGGCCAGCTGGAGATCGACCGACTGGCGGTTCAGGCTGGCGAATGCCGTCACCCGGATCAGCGCGCCCTCGAGTTCCCTGATGTTGGTGGAGATCCGGCTGGCGATGTACTCGAGGACCTCGGGCGGCGCGTTCAGGCCTTCCTGGATCGCCTTGCGGCGCAGGATGGCGATGCGGGTCTCGAGCTCGGGCGGCTGGACGTCGGTCAGCAGACCCCACTCGAACCGGCTGCGGAGCCTGTCTTCCAGCGTGACCAGGCGCTTGGGAGCGCGGTCACTGGAGATGACGATCTGCTTGCTGGCGTTGTGCAGGGTGTTAAAGGTGTGGAAAAACTCTTCCTGCGTGCCTTCCTTATTCTCCAGGAACTGGATGTCGTCGACCAGGAGCACGTCGACGTCGCGGTACCGGCGGCGAAAGCCGTCTTGCTTGCCGTCCCTGATCATGTTGATGAAATCGTTGGTGAATTCCTCCGAGCTCACGTACCTGACCTTCAGGCCGGAGTAGAGGGTCTGGGCGTAGTGCCCGATCGCGTGCAGCAGGTGTGTCTTGCCCAGGCCCGAGTCGCCGTAGATGAACAGCGGGTTGTAGGCCTTGGCGGGTGCCTCAGCGACCGCGACGGCCGCCGCGTGCGCGAACCTGTTGCTCGACCCGATGACGAACGTCTCGAAGGTGTACTTGGAGTTCAGCCGGGTGCCGGCGACCCGGGGACCGCTGGAACCCGGATTGGCCGCCGGGATCGCGCCGTGGCGGTCTAGGTCCTGGTGCTCGCCGGCGGTGACGTCATGACGTGAGGACGGCGGCGGGGCCAGCCGCGGCCCGTGACCGGTGTCGGCGTCCGGCGGCTGGGCAAGTCCCGGCCCGCGCGGTCCGGACGGCTCGGGCGCGAGCTCGGCGGCGTCCGCCACCGCGGACATCGAGGCCTGCGGCGCCGGGTCAACGGTAACGGCGAGCTGGATGTCGCGGCCGAGCTCCTGGGAGAGGGCCTGGGTGACCAGGGCCCGCAGCCGGGTCTCCAGCTGCTCCTTGACGAACTCGTTAGGGGTGGCGATCAGGGCGGTGTTCTCTACCAGCCCGAGCGGGCGGGTGAGCTTCAGCCACGCTCGCTGGTGCGGCTGGATCTGGAGGTCCGCCAGCCCGTCGAGGGATCGTGCCCAGACATCTGTCAGGTCTGAATTCGCCACCTGCGTGCTCCCCTCGAGTCCCCGCCGCCGCGAGCCGGGGGCTCACGATCCACAGATCTATCCACACGTTGTGCACGTGGTTCCCCACGGCGCACCGTGCGGTGTCAGCTCGGGGAGGATAGCTTTCCACAGCCTAAGCCGCGGCAGCGCGACACGCCTGGCAAACGGCGGTGTTCCAGATGGTAGCCTGTGGGGAATCCCAGACCGCACGCCGTCCTGCGTGCGCGTAGGCAAGATCCCTTTACCTGGAGTTCCAGTGAGTAAGCGCACGTTCCAGCCGAACAACCGGCGCCGGGCGAAGACGCATGGCTTCCGGCTGCGCATGCGCACCCGGGCCGGGCGGGCGGTCCTGGCGGCCCGCAGGCGCAAGGGCCGCGACCGGCTGAGTGCCTGATCCTGCCGTCCAAGTCCCGGATGCGGCACGGCGCCGAGTTCGCGCTGACCGTGCGCACCGGGACCCGGGCCGGCCGGCCGGCCGTCGTGGGCCACTTGCTGGTGCGGGCCGACGGACTCCATGAGGCCGAGCCAGCCAGGGTAGGATTCGTGGTCAGCCGGGCGGTCGGACCGGCGGTGACCAGGAACAGAGTGAAACGGCGCCTGCGTGAGCTGATGCGCGGGTACCTTCACTGCCTTCCTGGCGGTAGCCTTCTTGTGGTGCGTGCTAACGCTGCGGCCGCGCACGCAAGCCAGCCGGATCTCGCCGCGGATCTGGATTCGGTGATCAGCAGGTTGCTGCGGCGGCAGGTTGGGACGCGTGTCGGTAATGCCAGATAGAGGTAACGCTAACGATCCGGTCCGCACCGCAACGGTGCCGGCCCGGGTGCTGATGCTACCCATTGCGGGCTACCGGCGGTTCGTGAGCCCGCTGCTCGGGCCTCGCTGCCGGTTCGCGCCCTCGTGCAGTGAGTACGCGTACACCGCGCTTGCCGAGCACGGCGCGGCCCGCGGGCTCTGGCTCGCGGTGGCGCGCATCGCCCGGTGCCATCCGTTTCATCCCGGCGGTTACGACCCGGTGCCGACCAGGAATCCCGCCAAGGTCGCGAGGAGCTAGCTGGTGAGTGCGCTTGACCCGCTGAACGGCGTGGTGGCATGGGTCATCATGCGGCTCCATACCGCCCTCGGTCATCTCTTCGGTCCTGATACCGGGCTGGCCTGGTTCCTGTCCATCGCGCTCCTGGTCATCTTGATCCGGATATGCCTCATTCCGCTGTTCGTCAAGCAGGTGCACGCCCAGCGGAAGATGGCCCAGCACGCGCCCCACCTGCAGGAACTGCGCAAGAAGTACAAGGGCGACAAGCAGCGTCTCAACGAAGAGACGATGAAGTTCTACAAGGAAAACGGCGTCAACCCGTTGGCCGGCTGCCTGCCGATGATCCCGCAGATGATCGTGTTCTACGCGCTGTTCAGCGTGCTGCGTGCCATCGCCGACTGGAAGCCGGGCACCCCGCTGAAGTACGGCCTGAACATCGCAACGGTCGAGAGCGCGCAGAAGGCAACGATCCTCGGTGTCCACCTCAGCGACAGCCTGCTGTTCTCGCACCAGCACGTGCCTTTGCACGTGGCGATCGTCATCTTTCTGACGGTCGCGGTAAGCGCGACCACGACCTTCATGACCGTCCGGCAGAGCTCCAAGCGCGGTCTCATGCAGACCAACGTGGACCCGGACAACCCGATGGCCCAGTCGCAGAAGTACATGATGTACATCGTCCCGTTCTTCTCGCTGACCGGTCTGTACTGGCAGTACGGCCTGGTCCTTTACTGGGTGACGACGAACGTGTGGACGCTGGGCCAGCAGTACATCATGTTCAGGAACTGGACGGTCGAACCCGCGGGCGCCGCGGGGGCGACTGCGGCCGCGACCACGGGCACCCCGGTCCGGACCACGCAGAGCTCGCTGCGGGCAGGCTCGGGTACCGCGAAGACGGCGGCCGACGGCAAGCGGTCCGGCACGGCCGGCGCGAAGTCCCAGTCCGGCGGCGCGCGGGCTGGAACCTCTTCATCACGGAACGCGTCCACGTCGTCACGATCTGCTGCCACAGGTAACGGATCCGGCGGTGCGGGCAACGGGTCCGCGGGCAACGGATCCGGCGGTGCGGCTAACGGATCCGGCGGCGCACGGACGGGAGCTGACCGCCGCCCGGCCACGGTCACGACGACACCGGTTCAGCCACCGGTTCAGGCATCCAGCCAGAATGGCGGCGAGAAGCGCGGGCTGCTCCGGCTGGGCAGGCAGAAACCGGAGCCTGCACCCGAGCCGGAGGTACCCACCACTAGGGTGGTGCGACAGCAGCCGGTCCGCCAGGCCAAGAGCAAACGATCGGGCAACAAGCGGTGACGGCAGCGCAGAGCACAGTGGGAGGTCCGGTCTTGAGCCAGCAGGACGTCGAGGTTAACGACGCGACCGACGCGCTCGAGGACGCCGAAGATCTCGGCGACGCGGACGATCTCGAGGCCGCGGAAGACCTCGAGGACGCCGAGCTGAGCGAGGACGCCGACGCCGAGCTGAGCGACCTTGAGCTTGAGGGCGACATCGCCGCGGATTACGTCGAGGGCCTGCTGGACATCGCGGACCTGGACGGCGACATCGACATGGACGTCGAGGGCGAGCGCGCGATCGTTTCTGTGGTCGGCGCGACGCTGGACGAGCTGGTCGGCGACGACGGCGCCGTCCTGGAGGCCCTGCAGGAGCTGACCCGGCTCGCGGTGCACCGGCAGACCGGCGCACGCGCGCGGCTCATGCTCGACATCGGCGGCTATCGCGCGCGACGACGCTCGGAACTGGCCGACTATGGTCGAATGGTAGCTGAGGAGGTCGCGCGCACCGGGGAACCGAAGACCCTGGCCGCGATGTCGCCGTTCGAGCGCAAGGTCGTGCACGATGCGGTCGCGGCGGCGGGCCAGCGCAGCGAGTCGGAGGGCGAAGAGCCCAACCGGCGTGTGGTGGTCTACCCGTCGCAGTGACCCTGCCCCCGGAGGGCGCGACCGCCCTGCCCCGGGAGGGCGCGGTCATCCTGCCCCCGGAGGGTGCGGCGACCCTCTCCTCCCCCCCGGAGGGCGCGGCTGAGGTGTTCGGGTCCGCGCTGGAGGGTGCCCAGATGTTCGCGGGCATGCTGGCGACGCGCGGCGTCGAGCACGGGCTGATCGGGCCGCATGAGGTGCCGCGATTGTGGGACAGGCACCTGCTGAACTGTGCGGTGGTGGCTGAGCTCATCGACTCCAAGCCGGCCACGCTGGTTGACATCGGCTCCGGCGCCGGACTGCCTGGCATCGTGCTGGCGATGCTGCGCCCGGAGCTGTGCGTCATCCTGCTTGAGCCGATGGAACGACGCTGCCGGTTCCTGACCGAATGCGTGGCGGAGCTTGGCCTGGACAACGCGAGCGTGCTGCGAGCCCGGGCGCAGGACGCCGCGCTGCGAGCGGATGTCGCCACGGCTCGCGCCGTGGCTCCCTTGGACCGGCTCGCCGAGCTAGCGGTTGGCCTGGTGCGGCCCGGAGGAATGGTCCTCGCGATCAAGGGGCAAACGGCTGCGGATGAGCTGAAGAAGGCGCGGCCGGTGCTGAAGCGACTCGGTATCCGCAGTGCCGAGGTTGTCCGGGCTGGGCAAGGTAAGGTCATTCCTGCGACTACCGTCGTGCGGTTCTTCGCTAGATGAGGCAGGCATGGTAAGGCGCAGCTATAACAGGCAGGGCGCAGAATTCTCCAGCCCGGCAGGGTCGAGCGCGAGGGGTCTGGGCTGGCCGGAAGGACCGCTACTGAACCGGCCGCCTGACATCACGCAGGCCGGCTCGGTGACCAGGGCCGGAGGTCTGGGCTGGCCGGATGGTTCGAGCCGAGAATCGAGAGGCGTTCAGGTGGACGAGGGCAGGTCGGCAACCGACGGCATCGAGATTCCCGGGGCCCGTGTGGCCCCGGGGGACGAACCTTCTGTGGGCCACAGCCCGGACCCGGTGCTGACAGGTGAAGCCAGGCCGGTGGTCATCCCGGAGATTCCACCGGACCTGACGGAGACCCCGATAGCGCGGGCTACCGGCATCGCGCTCGGCGCGCGGGGCAAGGACAACGGTGAGGCGTGGCCGCAGCCGCCGCGCTGCCGGATCATGACGATCGCGAACCAGAAGGGCGGTGTCGGCAAGACGACCACGGCGGTGAACCTGGCTGCCAGCTTGGCCCAGCACGGCTCGCGCGTCCTGGTGGTGGACCTGGACCCGCAGGGGAACGCGTCGACGGCGCTGGATGTGCCGCACCATTCAGGGGTTCCCTCCGTCTACGACGTGCTGATCGATGAACGTCCGCTGGCCGAGGTGGTCGGGCCGGCCGGGGGCATGCCCGGGTTGTATTGCGTGCCGGCCACGATCGACCTCGCCGGGGCGGAGATCGAACTGGTCTCAGTGGTGGCGAGGGAGCTGCGGCTAGCTCGCGCGCTGCGCGCTTTCGACACGTCGAACCTGGACTACGTGCTCGTCGACTGTCCTCCCTCGCTGGGGCTGCTGACGCTGAACGCGCTGGTGGCTGCCGAGGAGGTCCTGCTCCCGATCCAGTGCGAGTATTACGCGCTCGAAGGCGTCCAGCAGCTGTTGAACACCGCGGAGCTGGTCCGGGTCAACTTCAATCCAGGACTGTACGTCTCTACCGTGCTGCTGACAATGTACGACGGCCGCACCCGCCTCGCCTCGGATGTGGCCGACGACGTACGCGCGCACTTCGGCACCTCGGTGCTGAGCACCATCATCCCGAGAAGCGTCCGGGTGTCGGAGGCACCGAGCCGGGGGCAGTCGGTGATCAGTTATGATCCTGCGTCGAGTGGCGCCATCGCGTATACGGAGGCGGCGCGCGAACTGGCCATGCAGTCGGCGACTACTCGTGACGCGGTGAATGGGGACGCGGTGAATCGGGAGGGGCAGTGGCTCAGCAAAGACGAGGCCTAGGACGAGGACTCGGTGCCCTTATCCCGGAATCTTCGCGGCTCGCTGACGACGATGCGGCGCGCGGTAGGGACCCGGTCCGCCAGTCGGCGGCCAACCAGGCACCGCAGGGTTCTCCGGGTGACCCCGTCGAGGTCTTCGGAGCTCACTACAAGGAGATCGCGGTCTCCGCGGTCGCGCCGAACCCCCGGCAGCCGAGGCGGGCGTTCGACGAGGAGGCACTCGACGAGCTCGCGGAATCCATCCGGCAGGTCGGCCTCCTCCAGCCCGTCGTGGTTCGCGCCGCCGGACCCGGCCGGTACGAGCTCATCATGGGTGAACGGAGGTGGCGTGCCGCTCAGCGGGCCGGGCTGACCGAGATCGGCGCCATCGTCAAGCAGACGCAAGATGACGACCTGCTCAGAGACGCCCTGATCGAGAACCTGCACCGCCAGCAACTCGACCCGCTGGAAGAGGCCGCGGCCTATCAGCAACTCCTCGACGATTTCGGCGCTACCCACGAGGAACTCGCGCGCAAGATAGGGCGGTCTCGCCCGCACATCAGCAATACCCTGCGCCTGCTGAACCTGCCGCCGGCCGTCCAGAAACGCGTGGCGGCGGGTGTGCTCAGCGCGGGCCACGCCCGGGCCCTGCTCGGCGTGGAGAATCCTGAAGCGCAAGAGCGCCTGGCAGGCCGGATCGTGGCCGAGGGCCTGTCGGTCCGTGCGGTCGAGGAGATTGTCGCGGTCGGCACCGACGACTCGCCGCCGCGCCGTCCTGCGCGCACCATGGCCAGGCCACCAAGCGCTCCTGCCCTCCGCCATCTCGCCGACCGCCTCTCGGACCTGTTCGAGACGCGGGTAAAGGTGGAACTAGGGCAGCGGAAGGGGAAGATCGTTGTCGAGTTCGCGACGATCGATGACCTGGAGCGGATCGTAAAGGCTATGAGTCCCGAGGTATCCGAGCCGGAGTCCTGGGAGTAGCAGGACCACTCGGCCAGTTGCGGATAGTGGGCCTTCACAGCAGGTGCCGCCCTAGCTATGAGGGTCTAGGTTGGGTGAGACAAGCTGGTCGATCGGCGGTGCGAGCTCATTCGGCAGGAATGGCCTGAGCCGGAGTCCGAGATCGAACTGCGTTGGCATGGCAGGCTCTTTATTTTCACCGTCATGTTTCACGGGAAACATTCGAGTTGGGGTAAGCGGCCATCGTCAGGCGCTCGATCGGATGCTGGCGACGAACGCATCGACATCCGCCTCGGAGGTGTCGAAGGCCGCCATCCAGCGGACGACCGAGCCTCGCTCGTCCCAGAGGTGAAAAAACCAGTCGTGCTGGAGGGCCGCGACATGCTTGGGGTCGAGGCGGGCGAAGACGGCGTTGGCCTGGACCGGGTAAACGATCTCGACACCGGGGACGGCGGCCGCCCCGGCGGCGAGGCGGCGGGCCATGGCGTTGGCGTGGGCGGCACTGGTGCGCCAGAGATCGTCCTGCAGCAGCGCGCCGAACTGGGCGGCCACGAAACGCATCTTGGAGGTGAGCTGGGTCTGCTGCTTGCGCAGGTACGGCACATCGGCGGCCAGGCCGGAGCGCATCACGACGAGGGCTTCGGCGCCGATCGCGCCATTCTTGGTGCCGCCGAAGCTGAGCACATCCGCGCATTCGGCGAGTTCGGCCAGCGAGCAGTCCAGGTAGGCGGCGGCATTGGCCAGCCGGGCGCCGTCTAGGTATACGCGCAGGCCGCTGGCATGACAGAAGTCGGCGATCTTCCGCAGCTCGGCAAGGCTGTAGCAGGTGCCGAACTCCGTTGACTGGGTGATGGCGACCGCTGCCGGCTGCGCGAAGTGGTCGTTACCTCGTCCAGATAGCCGCTCGGAGATCAACTCGGGGGTGAGCTTCCCGTCCGGGGCCGGGATATCTATGAGCTTGGCGCCGAGAAGGCGTTCAGGTGCACCGCATTCGTCGGTATTGATGTGCGCGGAGTCGGCACAGATGACGGCTTCGTGTCGGCGCAGCAGCAGGCTCAGACCGAGCACATTGGCGCCGCTGCCGTTCAGCACCAGGAAGGCCTCGTCAGCGCCGAAGGTCTCACGCAGCGTGGCGGTCACCCGCTCGGTCCACGCATCAGCGCCGTAAGCGACCGCGTCGCCGGAGTTGGCATCCATGATCGCGCGCAGTACCACCGGGTGCGCACCCGAGTGGTTATCGCTGCCGAAGCTCTTGCGTTGTGTCATAAGAAACGAGCCTAGGGGACGCCCTCGCCCCCATCCCCTCCCCCACCCCCACCCACATACGGGTAAACGCAGTGATCGGTGGTTGACCAACATCCCAATTTCCAACCCCCATCAACCCCAGCAGGCGAACCCCTAACTCCCGCCCCTCGGCCAGTCGTCCTCAATTGCATGGATGTGGCAGCCTGCACACCCCGATGTGCAGGTTGCCGCAACCACCACATAGTGATCCAGGCTGGGCGCACCCGGTGCACCGTCAAGACCCGGATCCGTGCGGAAGAGGGTAAACACGAGGCAGTGAGCGAGGCTCACGGGAGGGGTCCGCCAAGCGCTGCTGGCGGGCTTCGGATTTTAGGCGCCGCGGGCGGCGGCGAACTCGAGCAGGCTGACGCAGGTGCTGCTGAAGGTGTGGCCTGAGGCCTCCAGGGCCAACGGCAGGGTGCTCGTCTCGGTCATGCCCGGGGAGACGTTGACCTCGAGGAAGTACGCCGTGCCGGTGTCGTCGATGATGAGATCGGTCCGGGATAGGTCGCGCAGGCCCAATGTCGTATGCGCGGTGATCGCGATCCTGGCGACCTCGCTCGCCACCTCGCTGGACAGTCGGGCTGGAACGTAGAACTCTGTCTTGCCCGGGGTGTACCGGGCGGAATAGTCGTAGCCGTCGTCGCCCGGGACGATCTCGACGGCGGGCAGGGCCTGCGGGCCGTTGCCGAGGTCTATCACCCCGACCGCGACTTCGGTGCCGGGGATGAACCGTTCGATGAGGGCGGTCTCGCCGTAGGCGAAGCAGCTCAGCACCGCGGCGGGCAGATCGGCCGCGGTGGGGACGGGGCTGGCTCCGAGGGCAGACCCGCCGCGGGACGGCTTGACGTAGAGCGGCAGCCCGAGCTTGGCCACGATGAGGTCGATGACCGCGCCCGCCCCGAGGTCGTGGAATGTCTCTCGCGGCAGGGTCACCGAAGGCGGCGTGGTCAGCCCGGCCGCGGCGACCAGGGCCTTGGCCGTCGGCTTATCGAAGGCCATCTGGCAGGCGCTGGCCACCGAGCCGACATACGGCACGCCGATCAGGCTGAGCACTTCCCGGATCGCGCCGTCCTCCCCGCAGGCACCGTGAATGGCGGGGAAGACCACGCTGGGCGGGTAGGCACGCAGGTGGGCCAGCAGGCCCGAGTCAGCGTCCGCGACCTCCGCGTCGATACCCTCCTTGGCCAGGGCATCGCGGACCCGTTGTCCGGAGTGCAGCGAGACTTCCCGCTCGGGAGACAGGCCACCAGCGAGTATGACGACACGTTCGAGATCGCTCATGATTTCTAAATCTAATCCTGGCTTTGGTTGATTATCTGACGGCGGTCGGACGCAACGGACCCGGCGGGGCGAAGTCGTCCCGCAGTTGCATCTCGTTCTCGATCACCGAGGCAAGGCGGCGGATCCCTTCGGTAATCCGCTCCGGGTCGGGGAACGAGTAGCACAGCCGGGCGTAGTCGCCGCCCGAGCCGTCGGCGTAGAAGCCGGTTCCTGGCACGTAGGCGACTCGCGACGAGATCGCCCGCGGCAGCATGGCCTTGGCGTTGATCCCTTCGGGGAGCCCGAGCCAGACGTAAAAACCCCCGGCGGGCCGGGTCCAGTGACAGCCCGGAGGCATCATCGCGGACAGCGCGCTCAAGGTGGCGTCCCTGCGCTCACGGTACAGTTCGCGGAAATCCTTGATCTGCTCCTGCCACGGCTGGGTGTTGAGGTATTCCCGCACGGTCAGCTGCGAAAAGCTCGAATGGCACAGCACCGCCGACTCGGCGGCCAGGATCAGCTTGTCCCTGATGGCCGGCGGTGCCGCCGCCCAGCCCACCCGGACGCCGGCCGCGAACGTCTTGGAGAACGTGCCGAGGTAGACCACCCCCTCCGCGTCGTCGGCCCGCATCGCCCGGATGGGTTCGGAGTCGAAGCCGAGCAGGCCGTACGGATTGTCCTCGACGACGAGCAGTCCCACCCGTCGGCAGATGTCCAGGATGCGGTGCCGTCGTCCGGCGGCGAGGGTCACCCCGGCCGGGTTCTGGAAGTTCGGCACCGTGTAGAGGAACTTGGCGCGCTTTCCCGCCGCGGCCGTGCGCTTGATGGCCTCCGCCAGGGCCTCAGGGATCAGCCCGTCGTCGTCCATCGCTACGTGCACCACGTTGGCCTGGTAGGCGGCGAAGGCCCCCAAGGCGCCCACGTAGGAGGGCGCCTCGACCAGAACCACGTCACCCGGGTCGATAAAGATCCTGGTCAGCAGGTCAAGAGCCTGCTGGGAGCCGACGGTGACCACGACTTCGTCCGGGTGGGCCGTGATCTGCTCAAGCGCCATGACGTCGCAGATTCTCTCCCGCAGCCCGGCATCTCCCTGCGCGGTACAGTACTGCAGCGCCGTCGCGCCGTGGTTGGCGATCAACTGGCCGATCATCTCGCCGACGACATCAAGAGGGAGCGCGGCCACGTAGGGCGAGCCGCCGGCCAGAGAGACGATCTCGGGCCGGGCGGCGACGGCGAACAGGGCGCGGATTTCCGAAGCCACCATGTCAACCGCCCGTTCGGCGTACTGGCCGACATAGCGGTCAATTCGCTGCGGTTGCGATCCCGATTGCTGTTCGCCAGTCACGGACTCTCCCGAAGTTCGTCGAGTATCATGCCAGGATACGGGGTATCTCTCGGGGACGCTTGTCGAATTTCAGCCGGGGAAGCGATGTCGCGTCGTATCGTCAACATTACGCTGGACAATCTCGGCGACTTGCCGCCGAAGTGCCGCAAATGTGTCTTCTGGGAGCTTGGCCCGGTCAGCCGGGCACGCGCCGAGGAAAGCGGCGACCCAGACCTCGAGAAGGAGTCGTGGGTCTCGTCCGTGCTGCTCGAATGGGGCAGCTGCGGCAAGATCGCGTATGTCGATGGTGTACCCGCCGGATACATGCTGTTCGCCCCCCCGCAGTACGTTCCCCGCTCGATAGCCTTCCCCACGAGCCCGGTGAGCGCCGATGCGGTGCTGTTCATGACGGCCCATCTGCTCAGCGAGTTCGCCGGCGGGGGCATCGGCCGGATGCTGGTGCAGGCCATGGCCAAAGACCTCACCCGGCGCGGGGTGCGAGCGATCGAAGCCTTCGGTGACCGGCGCTGGGAGTCGCCCGCCTGCATGCTGCCGGTGGATTACCTGCTGGCGGTGGGATTCAAGACCATCCGTCCGCATCACCACTACCCGCGCCTCCGGATGGAGCTCAGGACCGTCCTGACCTGGCGGGAGGATGTCGAGGTAGCCCTGGAGCGGCTGCTCGGCTCGATGACCCCGGCCGCCCCCCAGGGCGCCCTGCGGCCGGTGTAGCCGCCGGACGACCCGGGTAATCAGCGGCTCAGATGTACTCAGCCAGCTCGCGGAGCAGAGCCGACTTCGGCTTGGCCCCGACGATCTGCTTGACCACCTGTCCGCCGGAGAAGACGCTCATGGTCGGAATGGCCATGATCCCGTAGCGCTGTGACACGCTGGGGTTTTGGTCAATGTTGAGCTTTACCACGTCGATTTTATCGGCATACTCGGCGGCGATCTCCTCGAGTACCGGGGCGACCATGCGGCACGGGCCGCACCATTCGGCCCAGTAATCCACGATGACCGGCTTTTCGCTCTTCAGGACCTCGACCTCGAAGGTCTCGTCCGTCACGACCTTGGTCGCGCCCACTACGATCACATCCCTTAGCTGGTGGTGAATGAATTTCTGCTGCTCGTAGGCGTCAGCGTTTCCGTGCTGGCGAGCCAGCGCTCCGCGTCGAGCGCCGCCGCACAGCCCGTCCCCGCCGCGGTGACGGCCTGCCGGTAGGTGCGGTCAACGACGTCGCCCGCGGCGAAGACGCCCTCGATGGCGGTGCGTGTCGACGGCTCATCGACCAGCAGGTAACCGTCCGGGTCCGTGGCCAGCTGGCCGGCGAACAGGTCGGAACGCGGGTCGTGACCGATGGCGACGAACACCCCGGTCACGGGCAGCACGTGTTCCGTGCCGTCCTTCGTGCTCCTGATCCGCAGGCCAGTGACCTTCTCCGAGCCCAAGACCTCCGCCACCTCGCTGTCCCACAGGAACGTGATCTTCGGGTTCGCGAACGCCCGCTCCTGCATGATCTTGGAGGCGCGGAGCGTGTCGCGACGGTGGACAACCGTCACCGACTTACCGAACCGCGTCAGGAACATGGCCTCTTCCAGGGCGGAGTCGCCGCCGCCGACGACGGCGATATCATGACCGCGGAAGAAGAACCCGTCACAGGTGGCGCACCAGGACACGCCATGGCCGCCGAGGAGCTTCTCGCCCGGCACTCCGAGCTCCTTGTACCTGGAACCGGTGGCGATGATCACGGCCGTGGCGAGGTACGTCGCACTTTCGGTCCTGACCACCTTCGGGTCCACGGTCAAGTCGACCGCCACCACGTCGTCAGGCACCAGCTCGGCACCGAACCGCTCGGCCTGCTTGCGCATGGAGTCCATCAGCTCCGGACCCATGATGGAGTCGGGGAACCCGGGGAAGTTCTCCACGTCGGTGGTCTGCATGAGCGCGCCACCCGCCATGACCGAGCTCTCGAAAACCAGGGGCTTCAGCTCGGCGCGAGCCGCGTAGAGGGCCGCCGTATAACCGGTCGGGCCGGACCCGATAATGATGACGTTCCGGACTTCGGTCGCTTCTGCCAACCGTTATCAACCCCTCATCTGACTGGCACTCCAGTGAACCGATATTAAGGCCCGGAGATTCCCGGCCGGACCTACGGCACCGTTGTGGTGGCGAGCGGCTTACCGTGGCCAGCCGAGCAGCCCGCCTCCGCTACCAGGGCCACCTCGCCCTTGCTCGCGCGCATCACGATGATGGTGGCGGCCTGGCCCTGATAGCGGGCACTCTCGACCATCAGCGGGTTCGCGCTTCCGGCTACATGGCGCACGCATGCCATGACGGCCGCGGGCGCGGCCTGGGTCGCGCCCGCCGACTCCGCCACCCGGAGCGCGGCCTCGACCTGCTGCTTGAGCGTGCCGGGCAGGAAGTTGGTGTGGCTGGTCCAGAAGGGGAAGCTGGCCGGTGACATGCGCTCAGGTTCCGCCCGTGCCGCCACTCCGCTGCTTGGCGTCAGCGCGGGGGCGTCGGCGCTGCCGGCCGACTTGGCGGCCCTGGCCACCCCGGAGGACGGGCTGGCCAGGTTGCCTGATCCGTGCGGGAGCTGGCTCAGGCCGTACCCGGCGGCGGCCAGCACGACCGCCGCGGCGGGGGCGAGCACGCGCACGGACACCAGGCGCCACCCCCGGTTCCTGGCCGGCCGGGCGGCGGTGCCGCGGTGCCGCGGGCTGTCACCATGCGCCCGTTTGGTATCAATCCTGCGAGCCACCTCGGCGGCGAGCGCGCTGTCGAGCCGCTGTGCCACCTGGTCCGGCATGGCCTGGGCCGGGACCGCTGCGAGCAGTGCGGAAATCCCGGCGAGCTCGTCGCGCAGCGCGCTGCAGCGATCACATCCCGCCAGATGCGCGGCGATCCTGGCGCCGCGGCGCCCGGTCGCCAGGCCCGCCTGGAACTCGGCTAGGACATCGGTGTCCGGGTGGGTCGTCTGCCCCCTCATGTGTCGCCTCCCTGCGCAGGTGAGACGCTCTGGCTCGCCGATCGGTTCCCTCGTAGGTGGGACACGTGGGGAAGCAGCCGGGCGCGGGCGCGGGCGCAGCGGCTCTTCACCGTGCCTGGTGAGATGCCGAGGATGACCGCGGCATCAGCGACCGAGAAGCCGAGCATGTCGACGACCACGAGGGCGGCTCGCTGCTGCGGCGGCAATATCCGCAGCGCGGCGTCGACATCGAGCCTGATGTCGGTGGTGTGGGCGGGATCGCCTGCCGACCCGGCCAGGGCCTCGAAGGCCTCCTCGTCGCCGGCCGAGAGCGCGGGCCTGGCGGCCCGCCGGCGGAGCCGGTCAAGAGCGGCGTTCACCACGATCCGGTGCAGCCACGTGGTAACGGCCGACTCGCCGCGGAAGTCCGCGGCCCGCCGGAAGGCGGAGACCATCGCGTCTTGCAGCGCGTCGGCCGCCTCCTCCTGGTCGCAGCTGGTGCGCAGCGCGACCGCCCACAACCGGTCTCGGTGCCGGCCGAACAACTCGCCGAACGCTTGGTCATCTCCGGCCACATGCCGACGGAGCAGTTCGGCGTCGGAAGGCCACTGCTCGTCGGCGTCCCGCATGCGGCATCAACCCGACCGGCCTGGAGCGGATCCGTGCACGACGACGTTGTAGATCAGCGCCTGGTACTGGTTGTTGTAGCCGGCCTCCGGGGGCAGGTCGGTGATCCAGATCAGCACGTAACGGCCGGTCGTGTTCTTGGTGATGTTGAACGTCGTGGCGTTTACCGCTGTGGTGGAACTTTGCAGGGTGGTGAAGGTCTTCAGGGTCGAAGCGGTCGGGGTGTCGCCGTTGCCGATCTCGATCTCGACGTGCGTGCAGCAGATGGTGCCGAACTGGATCACCACCTGACTCAGCCGCACCTCCTTGCCCATGTCGAGGATCAGCCCCGTGCCCGTCTTCAGGCCCCCGAAGACGGAGTTGCCGAGGTAGTAGTCGGTGTGCCAGTACATGTTTGGGCTGTCAGCTATCGCGTAGTGCGCGCCGTCCGGGTCGTCCGTGCTGACCGGGTCGAAGCTGTTGGCGCTGACCGGCTTGAGCAGAACGGCCGCGGCCGCGGCCGGGGACGTGGGCTGAGTGCGGCCAGGTGACGGGGACGCCGAGTTGTACGAGCCATGGCTGGCTGACCATGCGGTCACGCCGATCGCCGCGAGGACGATCACGATAACCGCGCCGACGACGGCCCTGGTCCCGGTGGAACGCGGGCGAGGCGGCCGGGAGCCGCCGCCGTGCCTGGACCGGGTACTCGTATCAGCGGTCGGGTACGGGTTCGTGGCCACATCGCTGCCGTAGCCGCCGGCCGTCGTCCGGCGGCCGGGGGCGGGCGGGAGCGCCATCGGGACCGGCGGGGCCACGCTCGCCAGGGCGTCGGCGAACATCGCGGGCGTGCTGAGCGCGGGGCCATGCCGGCTCGGCCGCTGGAATAGCGCCTGGCAGGTCACCGCGTCGATGCCGGCCGGGACGCCGGCCGATACCTGGCGCGGGGTGCACAAGGCCCCGTCGGTCTCCGGCGCGGGCGGTAGCAGCCCCGGCCCGGACCCGCCAGGACTCTGCTGGCCGGGCCAGTATCCGGTCAGGGCGGCGTAAAGCAGCCGGGCGAGATCCCGGGTGTCGGTCAGGGCCGGGTCCTCGAGGCCCTGTCCTGCGGTCAGCCCGGGGTCGGTCAGCTCAGGGTCGGTCAGCCCGGTACCGGTCAATTCAGGGCCGGCCAGGGCGGCGTCGATGCCGAGCCCGGCGATTTTCACCCCGCCGCCCGGCGTCCAGTGCAGGCAGGCTGGATTGAGCCGCAGGTGCGCCAGACCGGCCGCCTCGGCGGCCGTGATCGCCTGGGCCGCCTCCAGCACCAGCGCTACCGCGTGCGGGGGGTCGAGCGGGCCTTCGGCGAGCATGTCGAGCAGTGACTCGCCGACGACCCATTCCATCACCACATAGGGCAGCTCATCGGCGTCTTCCACGTCGAACACCTGGGGGAAACGCGGGTCGTTGAGCCTGCTGGCGGCCCGGGCCGCGGCGATGGCCTCGGCCACCCGGGGAAAACCGGTGGCGAAGGTGAGCACCGTGACCGATCGGGCCAGGGTCTCGTCGGTGGCTTTCCAGTATGTCCAGCCGGCACCCTCGTTTACCTGATCAACGAGACGATACCGGCCCGCGAGCCGGGTACCTGGTTCCGACGTGTATGTGCTCATAGGTTGCCACCCATGCTAATGCCGCCTGCCCTGGCCGCCGAACTTGGCGGTCACCGTCTTGGCGAGGAACCCGAACTCGGTCACGCGCAGTGCCCGGGCGCCGAGCGCGTAGAGCACAACGGCGCCGCCGCCGCCGACGACGGTTACCACCAGGCCGTAGGCCGCGCTCGGGTTATGCACCACGTGTCCCGCGCCGATTATGACCAGCACCGCGAAGACCAGCCCGGGGACGGTCGCCAGGTGCATCCGGGTCAGGCTCCGGGCGATCGCCCAGCCGTCCAGGCTGCCGACCCTTCTCAGCAGCAGGAACCACCCGGTCACCGCCCCGACCACGTTCGCGATCCCGTACACGACGGCCAGCCCGGCAACGACATCGGGGCGTGGCAGCACTGACAGCGCGATGTAATTACCCGCGATGCCGACGCACATGGTGAGCAGGCCGACGAAGGCGGCGGTCCGGCTGTCCTGGAACGAGTAGAAGACCCGCAGCTGCAGCTGGGTCAGCATGTACGGCACCAGGCCCAGGGAGAACAGGCCGAAGACCTCGCCGATGTACCTGGCGTGGTAGGGGCCCGTGCTGTGGAACCAGCCGATCAGGAACTCCGCGAGCGGCCCGCCGAGCACGAAGAGGTAGACCGACGCCGGCACCACGAGCACCGAGGCCAGCCGGACGCCGATCGAGAAGTCGTCTCTGACCAGCGAGTACCGGCGGGCGCTGGCGTGCTCGCTCATCCGCGGCAGCAGCGCCGTGATGACCGAGATGCCGATGATCGCGTACGGCAGCTGGAACAGCTGCCACGCGATGGAGTACGCGGAATAGCCGTTGAGTCCGGCCGAGGCCGCGTTCGCCACGATCTGGACGACGAGGTAGCCGGCCCACTGGGAGACCACGTAGACCGACATCCAGCCGGCCATCCGGCCCATCTCGGTCACCTCGCCGGGCCGGAACCCGAGCGTGGGATGCCACCGGAACCCGGCCCTTCGCAGCGACGGGACCAGCGCGACGGTCTGCGCCACCACGCCGAGCGTGGTGCCGATCCCGAGCAGCCGCACCCCGCCGGCCGAGATGGTCCATGGCTCCTTGCCCAGGCGCATCACCACGTAGAGCCCGCCGACCACGATCACGATCAGGTTGTTGATGACCGGCGTCCACATCGGCGCCGCGAACCGGCCGCGCGTGTTCAGGATCGCGCCGATCAGCGAGCTCATGCCGTAGAAGAAGATCTGCGGGATGAAGTAGTAGGCCCACACCACCATCAGGTCGTGCTCGGCGGCCAGGTGGCTGCCGGCCGGGCCGTGGATGGTGGGCGCGTACAGGTTGACCAGCGGCTCCGCCAGCAGCGTCGCCACCACGGTGACCGCCAGCAGGGCGACGGCGCCCAGGGTGAACATCCGCTGCGCGTACGCTTCGCCGCGGTCCGGGTCGCGCTTGGCCGCCCGGACAAGCAGCGGCACCACCACGCTGGTGAAGATGCCGCCGAGCATCAGGTAGTAGACGGTGTTCGGCAGCGTGTTCGCGTTGTTGTACGCGTCGCTGAGCCCGGCGACGCCGATCGCGGCGATCAGGACCAGGGTGCGCAGGAACCCGGTGCCCCGGGAGACCAGGGTGCCGATGGCCATGCCGGTCCCGGACCGGACCAGGCTGGAACGCTGGGTTCCGGCCTCCGCCGCGTCGGTACCGGGCGCACGCCTGCCCGCCGACGGAGCGCCGCGGCCGCTGGGTCCTCCGGGTCCTGGGCCCCGGGGTCCAGGACCAGGGACCGGGCGGCCGGGCTGGTCGAAGGGATGAAAGCTTGGCTGCGGTCGTCCGGGCTGAGGTGCCCGAAGCGGCGCTGGCCCGGGCCGGGGCACACCCGGCTCGGAACGACCCGGGTCGGAACGACCCGGGTCGGGAGGCCCCGGCCGGGGGGCGCGGGGCGGGGCGTGGCCGGGTGACGGGTCAACGGCCGGCCGGACCCCCGAACCCACCCGGCGCCAGCCGGGAGGCGCACCTACCGATCCCGCCGGTCCGGGTGGGTCGGCCGGATCTGACGGCGTGAACCTGGGTGTCCTGGGCGGCGGGGCAGGCCAGCTGAGCGCCAGCGGCAGCGTGGTCTCGGCGGGGGCCGGTCCGCCGCCCGGCATCGGGCCTTCCATCGGCGGCAGCGGGTCGGGTGCGGCGGCGTGCCGGCCCCGGCGCGGCCGCTCGTCCCCGTCTGGCCGCTCGTCCTGGTCGTCCGGATCCTGGCGCCGGGGATCCTCGCGCCGGGGTTCGTCTCGTCCGGGGTCAGGCGTCGTCGGCCCAGCGTCGTGCATCGGCCAGGTCATCCGGTGCCTCCGTCGGGTGTCGCGCGCTGGTGCCTGTCACGACGCTACCCGGTGGATCGGCCTCTTCGTAGACCACCTGCCCGTCGTCGGACAGCCGGCGCCGGACGCCGCGGTACACCGAGGTGAGGAGGAGGACGCCGATCGCGGTGCCGATGAGGAACAAGATGGCGCGACCGTACCTGGTCGACTCCACGGTGAGCTGAGTGCGGGTGAACGGCAGCGGTGTGCCGTCCGCGCTGCTGAGGCTGAGCCGGATGACGGTCGGTCCTTGCGGCGCCGAGCTGACCGGCAGCCGCACGGTGACGGCCTCCCCGGGCGGGACCTGGACCAGCTTGCCGGCGGAGCGGCCGATGGTCAGCTGCGAGGTCCGGCCGGGGGTGTTTTCCGCGCTGGCGTTCACCCGGACCTCGATGGCCTGACGCAGCAGGCCGTTCTGGATCGAGACGGGGATCTGCCCGGACGCGCCGGCCATCGGCACCTCGGCCGAGGTGATGATGCTGACCTTATTTTCCGCGCTGTGCAGGTACTCCTGCAGGTGGCCGGCCAGCGCCTGGCCTTGCGCCGCGCCGCCGCCGCGCCAGGCGGCCGACTCGGCGGCGGACAGGGCCTCGTCCAGCGACTGCAGGTAGGACGGCTCGGCGCCGAAGAGCATGGACTTGTACGTGCTCAGCTGGATGCCGAGCGACTTCACCGTGCGCAGGTAGCTGGGGCTGAGCTCGCCCGGGCTTTCCTGGCTGGCCGGCGGGGGCTGGCGGCGCACCGCGCGCCCGGTGTCGTACGCCGTCGGCAGGCTGCTCAGCGTGGCTGGCTTCAGCCACGGCGCGGCGACCGTCTCGGTGAGCAGGTCGCTGGCCAGTGCCTGCGACGGGCTCCAGTTTTCTGGCGGCGCCACCACGACCGAGCGGGCCGAGTCGGGGGCTTCGGCCGCGATCATCGCGGTCTCGGCGAGGAAACGCTGCTTGACGGCGAACTCGGCGCTGCCGGATGCCGCGCCGGAGCTTGTGTTCCCGGCCGCGAGCACGCCGGTCAGAGTGTCGTCGGCGAGCAGGACGTTCATCGACGTGCCGGCGCCCGTCATGATCGAGGCCACCGCGTCGTCCGGCTGGTAGACGGCGGTATCGGCGGGCGGCATCTCGCTGCTGTTCAGCACCACGGTTCCGATGTGCTCGGCGGTGGCCAGGCTGGTGAGCAAGCTGAGGTCCGCGGTCCCGCCGGGCGGCCACGCGATCGTCGGCGTAAACGTCCGGCGCAGGACGCTGCGCGCCACCGCGTCGCCCGAGGCGTAGGCGCTGGCGAGATCGGCGGTCAGGCCCTGGTGCACCAGGGCCGTCATGTCCACGTTGGCGTACGGGGCGATCACGGTCGGCTGGCTTGAGGTAGCGGTCTTGACCGCGGCCAGCCAGCTCGCCGCCGCCTTGCTGGCCGGCTCCCCGGTGAGGTCGGTGCAGGTCGGCGTGCCGCCGACGTGGTACGGGCCGGTCATCGTGGCGACGTCGCTGAGCAGAGCGGGGTCAATGAACCAGGTCAAGTCGGCGTCAGGGTGGCTCACCGCGGCGGTGACCAGGGCGGACAGGCGGCCTCCTGGGTTAAGGCTGGCGGCCAGGTCGTTGTTCGTCAAAGCGGGGCACACCTGATGGTGCGGCTGATCGACGAGCGGCCACAGCCAGGAGATATTCAGCGGGGACGACAGGCCCGCGGCCTGCTGTCCGGGCCAGAACGGCAGCAGCGTCTGGGCAGAGGTCGCCGCGCCGCCGGCGATGTCGTCCATAAGCTGCAGCTGGGCGAGCACGGGGTAGACCCCGAACTCGCTCATCCCTACCGTGCTGACACCGAACGAAGCACTCCACTGCGCGGTCGCGCCCGGTTTCACGCTGGTCGAGAGGAGGAACGGGCGGCCTGCCGCTTCCAGGTCGCTGTCCGCACCCCGGGTGAGGAAGGAATCCATGCCGTCGCGGGAGGAGAAGCCGGCCGGTGACGAGTACAGCTGCACGGCAAGCCCGGCCTCGGTCTGGCTGGTGCTGTTACTGATCGTCCCGGCCACGGTGACCGTGGCGCCAGGCCTGGCGAACTGCGGGTTCATCGAGGTGATGGCGATCGACACGCGGCCCGTCCCGGCCAGGCCCGACCCCAGAACCCCCGGCTCGGCCGGGCGTGCCTGGGCGGGCCCGGCCAGCGCCAGCACGGCGGAGGTCATGACCGCGGCGGCGGCGGCCAGGGACAGGGTCCGCCGCCGCTTGACCGTCGCCTTGACCTTCGCCTTGACCTTCGCTGTGAGCAAGCCGTGCACACCTGGAATGTTATGGCCGTTCGCGCGGAGCCCGTGCTTATCGATACTCTCGATGGCCGTGCCCATGAACCCCGAACAGCAGAAGGCAGCCGCCGCGCTCCTGCGCGAGCGGGTCCCCGACGTGGCCGGAATCGGCCGCCTGTTCGCGGACCACGGGCATGAGCTCGCGCTCGTCGGCGGCCCGGTCAGGGACGTTTTCCTGGGTCAGCGACCTGGTGACCTTGATCTCACCACGGACGCGACGCCGGAGGCGGTGCTGCGGATGACCAAGGACTGGGCCGACAAGACGTGGACGGTCGGGATCGCTTTCGGCACGGTCGGGCTGCGGAAGGGAAATTCTCTCTTCGAGATCACCACGTATCGCAGCGAGCAGTACGGGCGGACCTCACGCAAGCCCGATGTCCAGTACGGCCGCTCGCTGGAGGAGGACCTGGGCCGCCGGGATTTCACCATCAACGCGATGGCGGCCAGGCTGCCCGGATACGAGATCGCGGATCCGTTCGGCGGTTTCGACGCGCTCAAGGAGAAGGTGCTGCGGACCCCGGGGCGGCCGGAGCAGTCGTTCGGCGACGATCCGCTGCGCATCCTGCGCGCGGCCCGGTTCGCGGCCAAGCTGGGCTTCGAGGTCGCGGCGGACGTGCGGGACGCCATGGCCGACCAGGCGGGCCGGCTGGCCATCGTGTCCGCGGAGCGGATCACCAGCGAGCTGACCAAGCTGATGCTGACGCCTGACCCCGCGCTCGGCATCGACGTGCTGGTTCAGACCGGAGTCGCCGAGCAGGTGCTGCCCGAGGTGTCCAGGCTGCGGATGGAGGCCGACGAACACCACCGGCACAAGGACGTCTACCAGCACAGCCTGACCGTGCTGCGGCAGGCCATCGCGCTCGAGCCGGCCTACGGGCTTGACGGCGACCTGAGGGTCCGGCTGGCCGCGCTGCTGCACGACATCGGCAAGCCGCGAACACGTGCCCTGCTGCCGGACGGGCGGGTGGCGTTCCACCTGCACGAGGTGGTGGGGGCCAAGATGACCAGGCGAAGGCTGACCGCGCTGCGCTTTCCGCGGGACGTCGTGCAGGACGTGTCCCGGCTGGTCGAGCTGCACCTGCGGTTCCACGGGTACGGCGAGGGTGAGTGGACGGACTCCGCGGTCCGCCGCTACGTCCGCGACGCCGGGCCGTTGCTCACCCGGCTGAACGTGCTGACCAGGGCCGACTGCACCACCAGGAACCGGGAGAAGGCGCGGCGGCTGGCCCGCGCGTACGACGCCCTCGAGCGGCGGATCGTCGAGCTCAGCGAGCAGGAGGAGCTGGCCAGGATCAGGCCGGAGCTTGACGGCAACGAGATCATGCGCATCCTCGGCGTGCCGCCTGGCCCGCTGGTCGGCCGGGCCTACGACTTCCTGCTCGAGCTGCGGCTCGAGCAGGGCGAGCTCGGCCGGGAGCGGGTGACTCAGGAACTGCTGCGCTGGGCGGCGGGGGAGGGGATCGTCCCCCCCGGCCTGGAGCCGGACGGGGACTGACCTCGCCCGCCGGCCAGCCAGTATCCGGCCGCGGCGACCAGGTATCCGGTCGCCACCAGGGCGATGATGACCGGAGAGTGGCCGTTGGGCGGCATGAAGGCCGCGGCCAGTGCGGCGCCAATAACGTACGTGACGTTAAACATCATGTCGTAGAAGGCGAACACCCGGCCGCGGTACGCGTCGCCCACCTCCTCCTGCAGGATCGTGGTCGCGCAGATCGCCACGCCCTGCCGGGTGAGATACAGGCAGAACCCGATGGCCAGGTAGGCGACCTGGACGAAGGTCTCGCCCAGCGTGATGGTCACCACGGCGCTCGCGATCAGCAGCAGGGTGATCCAGGCAGGCTTGGACAGCCGCCTGGTGACCGGCGGGGTGATCAGCGCGGCGCAGGCGTAGCCGACCCCGGAGGCAATCACAAGCCCCCCCACGTGACCCTCGGCCGCGCCCACGCTCGACCGGTAGAAATAGTCCCGGTACAGCAGGATCGACATCAGGAACAGCGGCCCGAAAAGGAAGCTGAAGCCGCCGGTCGCGCCGAGCGCCGCCGCCGCGCCGCGCCGCGCCGCGACATAACGCGCGCCGTCGGCAAGGCCGGCCGCGACCGAGGCAAGCTCGCCGAGCAGCCGCCCCAGCGGCGGCGCTCCGGGCTCGCGCACCGGGCCGAGCAAGTCGCGTGGCATGGTGGCCGCGACCAGGCTCGCCGCCACGTAGCAGCCGCCCCCGGCAAGCAGGGTGATCGCGGCGCCGCGCTCGGTGTTGCCGGTGGCCACGTTGAGCCCCAGGGCGACGCTGCCGCCCAGAGTCGCCATGATGCCACCGATGGTCGGCGAGACCGAGTTCGCCATCACCAGCTTGTCCTCGGCCACGACATGCGGCAGCGCCGCCGAAAGCGAGGACAGGAAGAACCTGTTCACGCCGAGTACCAGCAGCACCGCGACGTAGAGCGGCACCCCGCGGTTGCCCAGGGCCATGAGCGCTGCGGTAAGCACCACGAATGAGGACCGGAGCAGCGCCGACCAGACCAGGATCTGGCGCCGCGACCAGCGGTCGATGAATACCCCGGCGAACGGGCCGACCAGCGAGTACGGCAGGTAAAGGACGGTGAAGGCCGCCGCGCCTGCCGCCGGGCTCGGGAACGAGGCCGCGTTGAAGAACACGTACGTCCCGACCCCGGCGGTGACGATGCCGTCGCCGGTCTGCGAGACCAGCCTGGTGGCAAACAGACGGCGGAAGTCCGGCTCGGCGAGCACCGTGCGCAGATCGCCGAGGAACGACGAGGAGGACCCGCTATCCCCGTTATCCCCCGGACCGGATCCGGAGGGCTCAGGGACCTGCGGACGGCCAGCTACGACGCCTGTGTCATCGTGCCGACGGCCCACCCGTCCAGCTTAGGGTTCGCCCGTCAGCGGGCAACCTCCCCGAGGATGAACTTCTCCACCAGGTCGCGGCAGACGTCGTCGCCGAACTGCTCGGGCGGTGACTTCATGAAGTAAGAGCTGGCCGACGTCACGGGCCCGGCGATGCCCCGGTCAAGCGCGATCTTCGCGGCGCGTGCCGCGTCGATGATCACCCCGGCCGAGTTGGGCGAGTCCCAGACCTCGAGCTTGTACTCCAGGCTGAGCGGCACGTCGCCGAACGCGCGGCCCTCGAGCCGGACGTAGGCCATCTTGCGGTCATCCAGCCACGGCACATGGTCCGACGGACCGATGTGTACGGCGGCGCGCTCCATCTCGTGCGGGATCTGAGAGGTCACCGCCCGGGTCTTGGAGATCTTCTTGGACTGGAGCCGCTTGCGCTCCAGCATGTTCATGAAGTCCATGTTGCCGCCGAAATTCAGCTGGTAGGTGCGGAGCAGTTCGACCCCGCGGTCCTCGAACAGCTTGGCCAGCACGCGGTGGGTGATGGTGGCACCGACCTGGGACTTGATGTCGTCGCCGATGATCGGCACGCCGGCCTCGGTAAACTTCGCGGCCCAGGCGGGGTCCGAGGCGATGAACACCGGCAACGCGTTCACGAACGCGACGTGCGCGTCGATCGCGCACTGGGCGTAGTAGCGGTCCGCCTGCTCAGAGCCGACCGGCAGGTACGAGATGAGGACGTCGGCCCCGGACTCGCGCAGCGCCTGGACCACGTCTACGGCCGGCTCGTCCGATTCGGTGATGATCTCCCGGTAGTACTCGCCCAGGCCGTCAAAGGTCGGACCGCGCTGGACGGTCACCCCGGTCGGCGGCACCTCGGCGAACTTTATGGTGTTGTTCTCGCTCGCGCCGATAGCGTCGGCGAGATCACAGCCGACCTTCTTCGCGTCCACGTCGAACGCGGCCACGACCTCAACATCGCTGACGTGGTACGGGCCGAACCGGACATGCATGAGGCCGGGAACCCGGGCGCCGTCGTCGGCGTCTTTGTAGTACTCCAGTCCCTGCACGAGCGAACTAGCGCAGTTACCCACCCCCACGATGGCGATGCGCACCTTACCCATCAGGATGACTCCTTCTCGGAAATGTTGTCTGGTCCTCCGGACTGCCGCTCCGATGCGATCAGCTCGTTCAGCCATCGGACTTCTCGTTCCACCGATTCCAGGCCGTGCCGGTGCAATTCCAGGGTGTAGCTATCCACCCGCTCCCTGGTGCGGGTAAAGGCCGCGCGGATTGCTTCCATGCGCTCCTCGAGCCTGCTGCGGCGGCCCTCGAGGATCCGGAGCCTGACGTCGGCCCTGGTTTGCCCGAAAAACGCGAAATGAACACCGAACTCGTCGTCTTCCCAGGCCGCGGGACCGCCTTCGCCGAGGAGTTCAGCCAGCCGCTCCTTGCCTTCCGCGGTCAGCCGGTACGCTTTCAGCGACCGGCGGCCGGATCTTGATCGCGCGGTCCCGGTCGCGGCGGCCGGGACTGGCCCAGCCTCGTCATGCTCCTCCGCGATCAGCCCGGCGGCGAGAAGCTCGTGCAGGCACGGATACAGCGAGCCGTAGGAAAGCGCTCGGAACGCGCCGAGCACGGCCGAAAGGCGTTTGCGTAGTTCGTAGCCGTGCATTGGGGTCTTGTTCAGCTCCCCGAGCACGGCGAGCTCGAGCACGCCGGAGCGGTTGCGTCCCACGCTTCCCCCCCGAAGGTGAATATATCCTTATGATGTGTCGGCGCGATGCCTCGCAGCGATACCTTTACCCGTTAGATCACCCTGATGTATCGCACCGATATATAGATCGTATGCGCTGCTTCGCTTCCTCGCAAGCTCATGCCGGTTTTCTGCTGCTCGGGTGGGTTTCGGGGGGCCTACTGGACCCGTGGGGCGGCAAAGATGATCAAATCTGGACTCGGCTCAGGCGCGGTTCCGACGTACGCTGGCGAATATGACGTCAAGGCGCTCCGTCGTGGACTACGGGCTGGCCCGCCGGGCCACGCTCGCGTCCGTGTACGCCGGGCGTACGACTGTCACCGACGTCTGCGATGCTCACCCGTACCTGCTCCGGGCCGCCAAGTTCCACGGCGAGCCCACCGACGATCGCTGTCCGATCTGCAGGAAAACCAACCTGACTCACGTTACGTATGTCTACGGTGACGAGCTTGGCCAGTACGAGGGACGGGTAAAGCAGGCACGCGAACTTGCGGAGATGGCTACTGAATACAGCGAATTCCGGGTCTACGTGGTCGAGGTCTGTCAGAGTTGCGGGTGGAACCACCTCGCTTTCTCTTACGTCCTCGGCACTGGCGAGCCTGCCGTACGCCGGAGGCGGCGTGCGCGGACTAGCCAGTAAACACGAGGCCCAGGAGGTAGCGTTTGAGTTCAGCGGGTCCCAGGGATGGCTGGGCCCGCCTTCCGGGTAGAGGTCGCATTCCCGTCAGCCGCGACCTCCGAGCCACCAGCGAGGACGCGTGAGCAGCAAAGCTGATGACTTTGACGTTCGCTATCGCGACGCGGGGGAAACGGGCGGAATTACCCGCGGCCGCTCCGGGGGGAGCGGCGGCTACGGCGTAACTGGCTCTGCCGTAACTGGGTCTGCCCTAACTGGCGCAGCCGGAAATATCGACTACGACCTGGGTTACGACGCGAACGGCTGGGACACGAATGGCTTCCGCAGTCCGGAAGCCGACTACCTGGACACCCCTTCGTCCGTGGCCGTTACGGACGATGCCGGGCGGCTGGGCTGGGAACCGGAGTCACCCGGTCATGATGATCTCTGGGTCCCTGGGAGGGCGGGAACAGGACGCCGCGGCGTCGCGCCAACCGGACCCCAACGACCCCATGGGCCCAGGCGACCCCAAGGACCCCGCGGACCTCATCGACCTGGGGGCCCCCGGCGGCCAGCGGGGCCGGACGGGCTTTCCGGACCGGGGTACCGGGGCCAGGTCCGGACCAGGGTCAAGGGCAGCTGGTGGCGGCACTGGACGGTGCGCAAGGCCCTGGGCGTGCTGCTCGCGAGCGTCGGCGCCATCGTGGTGCTCGGCGCCATCGTGGTGGCGGTGGCGTACGAGGAAACCCCCGTCCCCACCGAGGCGATGGCCGCGACCAGCTTTTCTCAGTCCGTGGTCAGATCCAGTGACGGCGCCCTGATCGGCCGGTTCGGCACCACCAACCGGCTGATGCTGGCCTATAACCAGATCCCGCAGAAAACCGTCATTGATGCGGTGCTGGCCGCCGAGGACCGGAATTTCTTCAACGAGGGCGGCATCTCACCCACGGGCATCGTGCGGGCCGCCTACGAAGACGCCAGGGGGAGTGACGGATCGCTGCAGGGCGGCTCGACCATCACCCAGGAATTCGTCAGGAACTACTACTCGGGCATCGGCACCCAGCAGACGTTCAGCCGCAAGATCAAGGAGATCTTCGTGGCGTTGAAGGTGGCCAAGGAGAAATCCAAGCCGTGGATCCTGGAGAACTACCTCAACACGATCTACCTGGGCGACGGCTCTTACGGGATCGGCGCGGCCGCCGAGACGTATTACGGCGAGCCGGTGTCCAAGCTGTCCGTGGCGCAGGCCGCGGTGATCGCCGCCATGATCCAGCAGCCAAGCACCTACCCGCTGCCGGAGTACCGGCCCGAGCTCGAGGCGCGCTGGCACTACGTGCTGAACGGCATGACGGCGATGGGCACCCTGACCCCGCAGCAGGCCGCGGCGATGAAGTTCCCGATTCCCGGGGACCACGTGGCGCAGACCGTCGGCAGCGCCATCTGGGATCCCTACATCCTGGACATGGTCTACAACGAGTTGGTGGACGTCTACCACTTCACCCAGTCGCAGATCTACAACGGCGGCTACGTGATCACGACGACCATCGACGACGCGAAGATGAAAGCTCTATACGAGGCCGTCCAGCAGAACGAGGTGGAGATGGCCCAGGGCGGTGTGTCTCTCCCCAACTACGCGCAGGTAGGCGCGGTGCTCGAGAATCCGGCCAGCGGCGCGATCGAGGCCTTGTACCCCGGTCCGGGTTACCCGGGGTCCGAATACCTCGACCACGACGGGTATGCGCACAAGATGACCGTCAGCACCTGCGAGCGGCTCGACTGCGAAGTGAACATGGCTGTGTATAACCGGGAGCAGGTCGGTTCCTCGTTCAAGCCGTACGTACTCTCGACGGCTGTCTCGCAGGGGATGAACGTGCAGACCAGCACGCTCGACGGCTATGACCCGCTCTGGATTCCGCCGGACACGCAGCCCGATACTTACGCGACCAGCGCCCGGCCGGCCGATTCGTACCAGTGGGACGAGATAACGAACGACAGCCTGGATGAGAATGGACCGTTCACGCCGACGATGGCGATGGCGGAGTCCATCAACACCGCGTACACCGATCTGTGGCACAAGGTGGGCGGTACCGCCGTGGCCAAGATGGCGCAGCTGTTTGGCGTGAACACGAACGCGGCCGGGATCACCGGACCCGACGGGATGGAAAACGAGGCGGGCATCGCGCTCGGCCAGGCCTCGCTGACCGTCGGCGAGCAGGCCACCATGCTGGCGACCATCGACGACGGCGGCGTGTATCACGACGCTCACGTGATCTCGTCGATCACGCAGGCCAACGCGGCGCCGACGCCGATCAAGATCACTTCCTATCCGGTGTTCGACCCGGGCGATCCGACCCTGAACGCCGAAGAGGCGACGCAGGTCCAGTACGCGATGTCCTACGACACCGCCTCCTACGGCACTGCGCCGACGGCCGCGCTGAGCAACGGCCAGGAGGTCATCGCCAAGACCGGTACCACGAACACCGCCCAGTCGGCGTTCTTCATCGGCGCGATTCCGACCCAGGCCCTCGCGGTCGGCATGTTCACCGACAAGTCGGACCAGTCGCTGCCAGCCGACCTGGGCGGCAATGCCCAGGGCGGATACGGCGGCACCTGGCCTGCGTCGATCTGGCACACCTACGCCGAGAACGAGTTCGTCCCGCTGGGCATCGAGAGCTTCATCCCGCCGACCTTCACCGGCGGCGCGTGGAACATGGTGCCGCCCGGCCTGCGGGTGGTCCCGCAGAAGACGACCCCCAAGAAGCACCACCACCACTCTGGCAACCCCATCTACGGCGCACCCGGGGGTGGCGGGGGCTACGGGGGTGGCGGCGGTGGCGGGGGCTACGGGGGCTACGGGGGCTACGGGCAGAGCGTGAACGCTACCCCGGTGCGCGGAACGGTCGGCGGCATCTTCGCCGGGCTGCCCGTGACCGGTTTGCTGGCCCGGCGCCGGAGGCGCAAACGAGGTCCGAAGCGCGGTTAGATAGGGGAGTGGAGGAGGCCCCGGGATCGGCGAATACGCGGTTTACCAGTCGTGTCGCGCGGCCGGGGCTCGCGGTGGCCCTGGGCAGTACCAGCGTGCTCTGCGCCGCGTCCGTGGTCGGGATGGCGCTGGCATTCGCGGAGAAGTATCCGTGCCGCTCAGGCGCCTGGAATTACTACGCCAAGCAGTTCCAGGACGCCTGCTACACCGACATCTACCCGCTGTACTACAACGAGGGGCTGGCGGCGGGGAAGGTTCCCTACACCGGCCACAAGGTCGAGTACCCGGTCCTGATCGGCGGGGCCATGCAGGTCGCGGCCTGGCTGGTCAGGACCGTCAACCCGCTGATCAGGGGCCGCGAGTTCTTCGACGTCACCGTGCTGCTGCTCGCGGTCTGCGCGGTGGCGGGGGTGCTCGCGACCGCGCGGGCGGCCGGCCCGGGCGCCCGGGCGCAGGCGCTGATGGTCGCGCTGTCCCCGGCGCTGATCCTGAGCGCGTTCGTCAACTGGGACCTGATCGCGTTCGCGCTGACCGCGCTCGGGATGGCCGCGTGGGCGGCTCGCCGCCCCTGGTGGGCAGGCGTCCTGCTCGGCCTCGGGGTGGCGGCCAAGTTCTACCCGCTGGTGGTGTTCGGGCCGCTGCTGCTGCTCTGCCTGCGGACCGGCCAGCTGCGCCAGTTCGCCAAGACCTTCGCCGCCGGCGCCGTGGCCTGGCTGGCCGTCGACCTGCCGGTGATGATCGCCGCGCCGTCCGGCTGGGCCTGGTTCTATGTCTTCAGCGAGGACCGCGGCGCCGACTGGGGCTCGATCTGGTACCTGTTCGAGTACTTCCGCGTGCCCGTGCTCGGCAACGCCCAGCTCAGCGCGCTCAACAAGATGTCGGCGCTGTTCTTCATCGTGGCGTGCGCCGCGATCGCCTGGCTCGCGCTGGCCGCGCCGCGCCGTCCGCGCCTGCCGCAGCTGTGCTTCCTGGTGCTGGCGGCGTTCCTGATGACGAACAAGGTCTGGTCACCGCAGTACGTCATCTGGCTGGTCCCGCTGGCGGTGCTGGCCCGCCCCCGGCTCTGGCCCTACGTCCTGTGGCAGCTGGCCGAAGTGGCCTACTTCTTCGGCATCTGGGGCTACCTCATTTTCATCTACGCCAGCCAGGGCAACGCGGTCACCGGCTACGCCGGCCTGTCCACCGGCTGGTACTTCGCCACTCTGGCGGCCAGGTTCCTCGCCGTAGCCCTGCTCGGCGGCTACGTGGTACGGGACATTCTTTCTCCAGAACGGGACGTGGTGCGTGCCCACGGCATGGACGACCCGGCCGGGGGGATCCTGGACCACGCCGAGGACCGGTTCCGGATCCGGCTGAGCCGCCGGCCGCCGCCGGTCAGCTCGGCAGATTCTGCCTGAGCCAGGTAACGTCGGCGGCGAGGCTGCCGTCCTCGTCGGGTGTCTCGCAGATGGCCGGGGCGCCCGCCGCGCGGACCACGCCGAGCAGCAGCGCCGGGTCGATGGTCCCGGTGGCGATGTTGGCGTGCCGGTCCCGGCCCGAGCCGAACTCATCGCGCGAGTTGTTGCAGTGCACGAGGTCGATCCGGCCGGTGATCGCCTTGATCCGGTCGACCGCGTCGGCGAGGTCGATGCCGGCCGAGTTGGCGTGGCAGGTGTCCAGGCAGAACCCGACGTCCTCGCCGTTTCCGGCGGCGACGTCGGCCACCGCATCCCAGAGCCTGCCGATCGCGTCCAGCGACCTGGCCATGGCGCCGTCCCCGCCCGCGGTGTTCTCGATCAGCATCGGCACCGGCCGCTCGATCCGCTCGACCGCCTTGCGCCAGTTCTCCAGGCCCGCTTCCGCGCCGGTGCCCGCGGTGACGTGCCCGCCGTGCACGATCAGCCCCTTGGCCCCGACCGACGCCGCCGCCTTGAGCTGCTGGTCGAGCAGCTTCCGGCTGGGGATCCTGATCCGGTTGTTGGCGGTGGCCACGTTGATGACGTACGGCGCGTGGATATAGATGTCCACGTCAGCGGCGGCGAAGGCGTCCCGGATGGCCGCCGGGTCACCGCCGGGTATCACGGGCCCCTTCCAGCCCTGCGGATCGCCGAGGAAGAACTGAGCCGCGTCCGCTCCCCGAGTGATCGCCTCGTCCAGCGGGTTGTCCACGTGGAAGTGGGCTCCGATGCGCATGCTGTATCCTCCCACTCGCTCTGTTTTCCCGCTCGCCTCCGGGCGCTCTTGACGCGCCGCCTTCCCTCGTCGCTCCTTCGTCGCTCCTCAGTCCAGGCGGCGCCGCGCCCTTTGGCTCGCGGGGGGCCGTCCTACCCGATGAAGCCGCCTACCCGATGAAGCCGCCTATCCGATGAAGCCGGCGCCTATCCGATGAAGCCGCCGCGGCTCAGGCCGATGGCCAGGCCGACGAACCCGGCGATCATGCCGGCCACGAGGAGTACCCGCTGGTTGCGGGTGGCCGAGACCATCTGCACGCACAGCCCGACAAGCAACGCGGCCAGCCCAAGGGCGGTCGCGGCGATGTGCACCGCGGCGCCGACATGCGCGTTCCGCACGATCAGGCCGAGGACGAACGCGATCAGGCCGGCCACCAGCGTGAAGATGGTCAGGACGTTCTGGACCGGATGCCGCTGGCCGTCGGAATTCAGGATGCTCTGGCGTGACCTGGTCCGGACGGTGCCTGCCATGGTGACCACCTCCTGGCTGTCACATTAGCTGTCAATATTTGAGGGTACATTTTCACGGGACAGTCTTCCCCAGTGCGGTAATCAGGAATCCACGGGGTTCCTGAGAGTGTTCCCTAGCCCCAGGGTTCCCTACGCCTCAGTGTTTCCTACGCCTCGGGCTTCCCTATGCCTCAGGGGTCCTTGGCTTCCTGACTGTTCCTTAGCCCGCCGGGCCGTCTCGCCGTCTGGTCACGCGGGCCTGGGGATGTTGGTAGGCTATGCAGGCTGCGGACGACCCGGCCGGCATCTGCGTCGGCTCGTGACCGCGACACCTCCTGCCACGGAGAGACCGTGGCCGCATTAGTCCAGAGGAGGCCCAGGACGCCCATGCGCCATTACGAGATCATGATTATCCTCGACCCCAATCTCGAGGAGCGTACCGTCCAGCCGTCGCTTGACCAGTTCCTCACGGTCGTGACCGGCGGCGGCGGCAAGATTGACAAGGTGGACATCTGGGGGAAGCGCCGCCTGGCTTACCAGATCGAGAAGAAGTCCGAGGGCTTCTACGCGGTCGTCGACCTGACGGCGGAGCCAGCCACCGTGTCCGAGCTCGACCGTCAGCTCAACCTGAACGAAGCCGTGCTGCGGACCAAGGTCACGCGGCCCGACCATCACTGAGCGGGCCTCAGCACCCAGCCCGCTCTCACCAACCAGGCAGAGATTCACTACCGACCGGGAGTAACCCCGATGGCAGCAGGCGACACTCAGATCACGATCGCGGGCAACCTCGTCGACGATCCGGAACTGCGATTCACCCCGGCCGGCCAGCCGGTGGCGCGGTTCCGCGTGGCGTCAACGCCCAGGTTCCGTGACAATTCGACGGGCGAGTGGAAGGACGGCGACAGCC
Source organism: uncultured Actinomycetes bacterium (assembly GCA_963758795.1). Classification (GTDB taxonomy): domain Bacteria; phylum Actinomycetota; class Actinomycetes; order Streptosporangiales; family Streptosporangiaceae; genus Palsa-504. The sequence continues at coordinate 473,141 of CAVWXG010000006.1, read as the reverse complement.
TGTTCCTGACCTGCAACGTATGGCGGCAGGCGGCGGAGAACGTCGCCGAGACCCTGCAGCGCGGGATGCGCGTGATCGTCTCCGGGCGGCTGCGGCAGCGGTCGTATGAGACCAAGGAAGGCGAGAAGCGCACCGTCTACGAGGTCGAGGTCGACGATGTGGGACCCTCGCTCCGCAACGCGTCCGCCAAGGTCAACAGGATCGCCCGCTCCGGCTCCGGCGATGGTGGCGGCTACGGCGGCGGTCAGCGCAGCTCCGGGGGTTCCGGCGGCGGCAGGCCCTCCTCCTCCTCCTCCTCCGGCGGCGGCCAGGGTAACTCCGGCGGCGGCGGCCAGGGTAACTCCGGTGGCGGCTTCGGCGGCGGGGAATCCGACCCGTGGGCGACCGACAGCGCCGGCGGTTACTCCGACGAGCCCCCGTTCTAGGACACAGCACGAAGGAACAGCCCGGCCAGTCAAAGCGCTGTCCAGGTTAAGCAATTCAGACAATGACCAACCGACCATCCCCGCCGCTGGCGGGGCTCTAAGGAGCACCACGATGGCCAAGCCACCGCTGCGCAAGCCGAAGAAGAAGGTTTGCGTGTTCTGCCAGGACCGGATCGCCTATGTCGATTACAAGGACACCGGTCTTCTCCGCAAGTACATCTCCGACCGCGGCAAGATCCGTGCCAGGCGGGTGACTGGTAACTGCACGCGCCATCAACGGGACGTCGCGACCGCGATCAAGAATTCTCGCGAGATGGCGCTGCTTCCGTACACGAGCACGGCGCGTTAGGGGAATCAGGCAGATGAGTCGTACACCGATGAAGCTCATCCTCACCCAGGAAGTGGGTGGTCTCGGCGCACCCGGTGACGTCGTGGACGTGGCCGCGGGCTACGGCCGCAACTACCTGATCCCGCGCGGTTTCGCGATGAGCTGGACTCGTGGCGCAGAGAAGCAGATCGAGCTGATCAAGCGGGCCAGGTCGGCCCGGGAGATCCGCGGCGTCGAGGATGCGAAGGCCGTCGCGGGCCAGCTTGAGGGCCTGACCGTGCGGATGCGGCGGCGGGCAGGCGGCAGCGGCCGGCTGTTCGGCTCGGTCGGCCCGGCCGACATCGCCGCCGCGGTCCGCGAGGCGGGCGGCCCCGAGCTCGACCGGCGCCGGATCGAGGTGCGCGACCCGATCAAGACCCTGGGCTCGCACCAGGTCCGGGTCAGGCTGCACCCCGACGTCAGCGCCGCGGTCGACATCGAGATCACCCCCAGCTAGTCACCGGATCACCCCTAGCTCGTCCGCGGGGGTGCACGTCGCAGCAAGCCAGGCGACGCGCACCTCGTTAGTTTCCGTGACAGGCCCGGCGGGACGGCATCACCGTTACTCCGCACCGGGGTTCGCATACCCGGACGCCAGCCGGGCTAGCTCCGGGTCGATCTCGCCGACCATCGCCCAGATGGCTGCGACCTGTGCCTCCAGCCTGGAGGGCTCCGCGCTTTTCCGGTCGGCGTCAAGCTGGTCTATGGCCTCAGCCACGCGCCTGAGTGCGGACTCCCCTGTCGAACACACGGTCGAAGGTTATCAGTTCGGCGGTGCGCGCGTACGCGCTTCCCGACACTCAGTTATCCACAGCCACGCGCCACGCGCCTGTGGACATCACCTGTGGATAACTTGACGGTAAATCGTCGCCAAGTATTTCTTCCGCACAGCCGGTGGACTATGTTTTCCCAGGTAGCAGTGATTGTGCTGGCTTTCCGCTTGCTGTTTCCACAGCTCTTTCCCCAGCCTGCGCACAACGTAGCCGGCGTGTTGCACACGTTGTCCACAACGTCATCCACCGTACGAGTTGGTATACCGTCCGCCGGGCCGCGAAAATGTCAGAGCAGTCGGCTAGAACGGTGTCAGGCGTCGGCAGAAGTGCGTTCGCGCCCGGTCCACTGACTACTGGGCCACGCACACGGGGAGACGGGGAAGGGGGGCAGGTGAGCGTCACCGAGATAGCTCCGAGGAACGACGATTTCGAACGGACTCCGCCGCACGACGTGGCGGCGGAGCAGTGTGTCCTCGGCGGGATGCTGCTCTCGAAGGACGCCATCTCCGACGTGATCGAGGTGCTCAGGCCGACCGATCACTACCGGCCGGCGCACCAGCTGATTTACGAGGCGATCCTCGACCTGTACGGCCGGGGTGAGCCCGCGGACGCTATCACGGTCGCCAACGAGCTCACCAGGCGTGGCGAGATCGCCCGGGTCGGAGGCGGTCCGTACCTGCACACCCTGATCGCCTCGGTGCCGACCGCCGCGAACGCCGGTTACTACGCCCGCATCGTCAGGGAGCGCGCGATCTTGCGCCGGCTGGTGGAGGCCGGCACCAGGATCGTCCAGTTCGGCTACGCGGGCGAGGCCGACGCCGACGATCTGGTGGACCGGGCCCAGGCCGAGGTGTACGCGGTCACCGACCGCCGGACCAGCGAGGACTACCACTCGCTGTCCGAGATCATGCCCGGCGCGCTGGACGAGATCGAGGCGATCGGCAGCCGCGGCGGAGGCCTCACCGGCGTCCCGACCGGCTTCGCTGACCTGGACGGCCTGACCAACGGCCTGCACCCAGGCCAGATGGTCGTCATAGCCGCCCGGCCTGCGGTGGGCAAGGCCCTGGCGCTTGACACGCCGCTGCCCACGCCGTCCGGCTGGACCACGATGGGCGAGGTCAGCGTCGGTGCCCAGCTGATCGGCGCCGACGGCCGGCCTACGCGCGTGGTGGCCGCCACCGAGGTCATGCACGGCCGCCCCTGCTACGAGGTCGAGTTCGACGACGGTGAGGTGATCGTCGCCGACGAGAATCATCAGTGGCTCACCTGGAACCACGCCGGGGACCTTTCCGGGTTCGTCCCGCCCCAGGTGAGCACGACCGCCGAGATAGCACGTACGTTGCGCCTTCAGGCGACACGCAGCCATTCCAACCACGCGGTCGCTCTCACAGTCCCGACGGAGCTATCGCCCGCAAACTTGCTCGTCCCCGCCTATGCCGCTGCTCCGGGAACGCACACCCGAGGATACGGCGACCGGCCGCGCCCGCGGTGGCGGTACATCGTGGACGTCAGGGGCGTACGCTCCCGGCCCGTCCGGTGCGTGCAGGTAGACAGCGCAGATCATCTGTACCTGGCCGGACGGGGCATGGTTCCCACCCACAACTCGACCCTGGCGCTGGACTTCGCCCGGGCGGCCGCCATCAAGAACAACATGGCCACGGTGCTGTTCAGCCTGGAGATGGGGCGCAACGAGATCACGATGCGGCTGCTGTCGGCCGAAGCGCGGGTGCCCCTGAGCACGATGCGCACCGGGCAGATGAACGACGACGACTGGGCCCGACTGGCCCGGCGGATGAGCGAGGTCGCCGACGCGCCGCTGTTCATCGACGACTCGCCGAATATGACGATGATGGAGATCAGGGCCAAGTGCCGCCGGCTGAAGCAGCGGAATGACCTGAAGTTCGTCATCATCGACTACCTGCAGCTGATGTCCTCACCGAAGCGGGTGGAGAACCGACAGCAGGAAGTCTCCGACCTATCCCGGTCCCTCAAGCTCCTGGCGAAGGAGCTGGACGTCCCTGTCGTCGCCCTGTCACAGCTCAACCGCGGTCCCGAACAGCGCACCGACAAGAAACCTCTCCTTTCAGACCTTCGTGAAAGCGGTTCTATCGAACAGGACTCGGACGTCGTTATCCTCCTGCATCGTGAGGATCTTTACGAGCGGGAATCGCCGCGAGCCGGTGAGGCCGACCTAATTGTGGCTAAGCACAGGAATGGCCCGACCATGACCGTGACCGTAGCATTCCAGGGGCATTATAGCCGATTCGTGGACATGGCAGCTCCGTAAGGTTGGAGGAAGTTTTACGCCAACGCTGACGTTGCACTGGATCGTAAAGCTGCCGCTGCGGCAAAAATCCTCGCGGCTAGAGATGCTCGGCTTTTGGCTGAGCGTTCCCGTCTAGCTCAAATTGCGGATTGGTATCAGAGCGGAGAAAGCCTGAAACAAATCGGCTCACGGCTAGGAGTATCGAATGTCACTATTCTCCGCTGGATGGCAAACGAGGATATTCCCCGTCGGAAGCGATACGGCGGACGACGGCCTAACTTCTCAGCCTAACTATACGGTCTGATAGTTTCATAACGGAACCGTCACGGTCGGCGCGTCGGCCAGCGCCGTTCGCCTGACCGCTGCAAGGCTGGCCACGCTTGCGAGCGGGGAGGCAGCCTGGTGCGTGAGATTGAGGTTAAGTACCGAGTCGATGACCTGGAAGGCCTCCTTGCCACCCTCAGGGCCCGCAGCATCGAGATGAGCGACCCCCTTCACCAGGACGACCAGGCATATGCCCCGGCCGGGTGGTAGTTCGGCGACGGCAAGCTCGGCGTCTCGTTCCTCCGCCTGCGCACCGTCGCGGGCCGGCACTACTTCACCCTCAAGCAGCCGGCGCAGAACGACCAGGCATGTCTGGAGTACGAGACGGAAGTCACCGACCGCGAGGCGATGCACCATGCCGCGCTGCACATGGGCTACCGGCTGACGGTCCGCATCATCAAGACACGGCGGACGGCCAGCATCGACGGCTGCTCGCTGTGCATCGACGAGGTGGAAGGGGTCGGCGGTTTCATCGAAGCCGAGCGCATCGCCTCAGACGACACCGACGCGCAGGCAATCCAGGCCGAGCTCGCGACGCTCATTGAATCCCTGGGAGCCGGGACAACCCGCACCAGCGAGACATATGACTCCCTCGTGTATGCGGCCCAGGGCATCTCCGCCTAATCCGGCGGATTGGCCAAGGGCCGCTGGCGGCTCAATGCGTTTGCGGCTGCTTGCAGGAGGACGGCTGGGCGCGGGAAAGTGCGGCGCGCGCGGCCGCGAGCACGACGCGGGCGTAGAGCTTGGCGCCGGACGGTTGCGGGTGGATGCCGTCCGGCCAGAGCAGGGACTGATGGGCGCTGATCGCCTGGTTCCAGTTGGCCAGCTCCACGTTCCCACCCTGTCGCGTTGCCGCGTCGAGCTCGGCGTTGACCTCGTGCTCCCACGGCATGGGTCCGAACGTGTTGAGCAGGACCAGGTCCCGGTTCGGTCCGATGGCCCGCCGTAGCTGGCGGATCTGGTCGGCGGTGACGTCCCCGTTTGTGCCCAGGCCGATGACGACGATGTGGCGCAGCGTGCCCGCGGCGGCTAGGTCCTGGATCACCGCCACGCCGGACTGCATCTGCTTGCCGACCTGTGCGTCGATATAGATGCCCGGCATCGCGGCGGCCAGCGCGGCCGCCGAGGCGACCATGATGGAGTCGCCGACGGCGGTCACCTGGTCACCGGGGACTCTCGGCTGCTGCCCGGGGCGGCAAGCCGCGGCGGACGGCGAACTAGCCGCGGTCGGCTTGTGCGCCGTGGCTTTGACCGTGCGGCCCGACTCGGAGGCCGCGCTGATCCGCTGGCCCTCGGCGACCTGCCGTAGCAGGCCGGGCGGGGTGGTCGGCTCGGCGGGCCGGACGATGCCGAAGACAGCCACCGCGACGGCGATCACCGTGACGGCGGCCACCGCGACCGGAACCGAACCGCGGCGGCGCCCGGCTGGCCTGGTGCGGACGTCGGCTGGCCCGCTGCGGACGTCGGCCAGCCGCTGGTGCCAATGCCGGACGGTGGCACGCAGGCCGTTCTGCAAGATCGGCGTCTCGATGAACCGCCACGAAGCGGCCGCCAGGGCGATCGTGACCGCGGTCTCGATGATCCACGTCCAGGCCGAGGTAGGGCCCGATCCGGCCAGCGCGGCGGCCAGGGCTATCACCGGCCAGTGCCACAGATACATCCCGTAGGACCGGACGCCGACCCAGCGCAGCGGCGGCAGGCTGGTAATGACGGCGATGACGCCGTTCCCGGCGGCCGCGGCGACCACGCATGCGGCGGCCAGCGCGGCCAGGATCAACCCGACCGGGTAGACCGCGGGATCGTTGCCGGAGAAATGCCCGATGGCCCAGGCCAGCACCGCGAGCCCGGCGACGCCGGCCGCGTCAATGCGCTTGGTCTGCGCCACCGGGAGGGACGCGAGGGAGGCCAACGGGTAGACCAGGGCCAGCGCCGCCCCGATGAGCAGCGCGGACGCGTGCGTGTCGGTGCCGTAGTAGACGCCGGACGGATCGCCGCCCGGCGTGTACTGAAGCGCCATGACCAGCGCCGACGCCGCCGCGGCGAGCAGGGTGACCGTGACGCGTGAGCGACGCCCGTTCAGTCTGAAGAGGAGAAACCACAAGATGAGGGGCCATAGGAGGTAGAACTGCTCCTCGATGGCGAGTGACCACAGATGATCCAGCGGGGCCGGTGCCGTGAGCTGGCTGTAGGCGGCGAAATACGACACGTGGTGCAGGATTTGATACCAGTTACTCGTGTACGTGACCGCCGCCAGCAGCGCCGGCCGCAGCGAGGCCTCCTGGGCCGGCTCGATCACGGACGCCGCGGCGGTGACGACGACCAGCATGACGGCCAGCGGCGGCAACAGGCGTCGGGCCCGCCTGGTCCAGAAGTCCCGCAGGTCCAACCGCCCGAGGGTGTCATACCGGGTGACCAGCAGGTCGGTGATCAGGAATCCGGACAGGACGAAGAAGATGTCGACGCCGAGGAAACCCCCCGACAGTTCTGACGCGCCCTCGTGAAAACCCATGACGGCGAGCACGGCCAGCGCCCGCACACCGTCAAGGCCGGGCGCGCGTGTGCGTGTCTTCGTGATTTGTCTCGTCCCACCAGGTAACTGTCTGTCAGACCCGATACGGGCGTCATGCTAACCAACCGGCATGCTCATAGCCAGGAGAAACGCCGCGAGACGCGTGAGCAGCTCCACCCCGCGTCCGGCTGCGTCAGCCGACCCAGCGGTCGCTGCCGGTGGCGCGGACGGCGCTGTTCACTACGTCGGCCAGGTGGCCGGCTCGACGGAACGCCGCGCGCTGGAACGCCGCTCCGTTCCCCCTGGCCAGCAGGGCGCTCAGCATTTCGGTAACGGCATCGGTGTCCCCGGCATCGTCAAGTGCGTCCCGGCAGTGGTCGACGAGCAACCTGGCTACGGTCGCCGCCTGCTCGGGCAGGCCGGTCATCGGGTTCAGCAGGTCGTCATCCAGGCCGGACCGGCTGGCCCGCCAGGCGGCCAGCCGCAGCAGCTCGGTGCGGGTGGGCGGGGCGGGCTTCCCCTCCCGCGCGGCTCGCGCCTCGGTTTCCACCAGCGCCCGGGCCAGCGCGGCGACCAGCACCGTGTCCTCCCCGTGCAGGCACACGTCGGCGATGCGGAGCTCGATGGTCGGGTAGTGCTCGGACAGGCGCGCGTCGAAGTAGACCATGCCCGTGTCGAGCAGCGTGCCGGTCCGCGCCATCTGCTGCAGGATCTCGTGGTAGCGCTGCGCGGTCCGGAACGGTTCCGTCGGTCCCGAGTTCGGCCAGCGGCCCCAGGCCTGGTACCGGAAGCTGGCGTAGGAACTGTCGTGACCCTGCCAGAACGGCGAGTTGGCGCTCAGCGCGAGCAGGATGGCGAGCCATGGACCGGCCCGGTCCAGGACGGCCACACCCTCGTCGTCGGAGGAGATCTCCACGTGAACATGACAGCCGCAGGTGAGCTGCTCGTGCGCGGTCAGCCCGAACGCCTCGGACATCCGCTGGTACCGGCTCTCGCTGACCAGCTCGGGCTCGACGGCGACCGGCGAGGTGGCCAGCGCCGCCACCTGGACTCCGGCCTTTCCCGCCGCGGCCGCGGCGACGGCCCGGCATCTGCGCACCTCACGGTGAAGATCGCTGAGCGAGTGGCACGGCTGTGAATTGGTTTCCAGCTGCTGCTCTTGCAACTCGAGTTCCAGGCTCGCCGCGTCATCCCGGGCCTGATCCGCGGCCGCCTGATCCGCCGCCGCCGCGCGGTTCGACTCGGCGGCCTCTCTTACCTGCCGCAGCACCGTTCCTGCCACCGCTCGGGGCTGTCCCGTTCCCGGTTCGACCAGCAAGAGTTCTTCTTCGACGCCGACGCTGCGAGGATTCATCGTCGGACAATGCCCGCAGGTCGGGCTTCCAACCATGCCAGCGGGACAAGCTTCCGGCTGCGGCCCCCTCCGCTGTGTGACACGACGCCGCGGCCCAAGAGGGCCGACTCTCGGCGTGCTGTTTACGGACGGGCTCGACGTACCGCGTTCGCGGTATGCCGAAGTGGCCGCGCTGGGTTGACGCGTGACAGTCGCATGGCCCGGAGAGTTGGTAACACCGATTCATTGGGCTTTAGAAGGGTGTTCCCGTCATGGGTGGACTGGCACGCTGGTGCATACACCATAAAATCCTGGTTCTGCTTTCCTGGCTGACAATGCTGGTGGCCCTAGGCGGGGTGGTGGGGGTCGCAGGGTCAGCCTTCAGCGATTCCACGTCACTGCCGGCCAGCGACTCGGCCACGGCGTACAACCTGCTGGCCCGGGCCGGCAGCGACGCCGCCACGGTGACCACCGGCACCATCGTGTGGGACACCCGCAGTGGTTCCGCGCTCTCCCCGGCGGCGAGCTCGAGAATCGCGCCGATGCTCGCAAGCGTGGCGAGGGTCCCGGGGGTGAAGGGCGTGATCAGCCCGTTTACCGCCGTCGGCGCGAAACAGGTCAGTGCTGATTCGCGCACCGCGTACGCGACGGTTGTCTTCACCTCCGATAGCCATGAAGCCGCAGCGGCGAAACTCGCCCAGGCAGCAGCCACTAGCCAGCTGGACGTCCAGGTGGGAGGCGCCGCCTTCACCACGATCAGTCCCGGGGGAGTCAGCGAGGTTATCGGCATCCTCGCGGCCCTGATGATCCTGATCCTGGTGTTCCGGTCTGTCTGGGCCGCGGTGCTGCCGATCATCACCGGAGTAGCCGGTGTCGGCCTGTCCAGCCTCGCGGTCATCCTGCTCTCACACGTCATCACGCTGCCCAGCGTCGCTCCCGAACTAGGCGCCCTGATCGGGCTCGGCGTCGGGATCGACTACGCGCTGTTCATCGTCAACCGGCACCGTAAGGCGCTGCAGCAAGGTGCCGACCTGCCCGGTGCGATCACCACCGCGATGAACACCTCCGGGCGGGCCGTGCTCTTCGCGGGCGGCACCGTCATCGTCGCGCTGCTGGGGCTGGTCGTCCTGAACGTCGGCTTCCTGACCGGGCTGGGCATCGCCGCCGCGGTGACCGTGTTCCTGACCGTCATGGCCGCGGTAACCCTGCTCCCGTCGCTGCTGGCCATGATGGGACGCCGTGTGCTGCGCAAGTCCGAGCGCGCCGTGACCGGGCCGCTGGCACTGGCCGGTGCTGGCCCGGCGCCGGATGCCCTGCCTGTCCGCCCGGCCTTCTGGGCACGGTGGGCGCGGCTAGTCGAACGCCGGCCCATCGTGGCCGGGCTGCTGGCCCTCGTGGTGCTGGGCGCGCTGGCGGCCCCGGCCCTGGCGATCCGGCTGGGCGCCGCGGACGCTAGCAGCGCCCCGGCCGGGACGAGTGCCCGCAGCTTCTACGACACCATGGCGGATGCGTTCGGCCGGGGCTTCGACGCCCAGGTGCTGCTGGTGGCCCAGACCCCAGACGGCCAGGCCCGGACGGCGTGGACCACGCTTACCAGGGAGCTGCCTGAGGTGAAGGGCATCGCCTCAGTCGGCGCCCCGGCAGCGGTCTCCGGCAACAGCCTGTCCACGATCCAGGTCGTGCCCACCACGGCCTCCCAGGACCAGGCGACCAGCGATCTTGTCCACACGCTTCGCTCCGGTATCGTCCCGCGGGCCGAGGCCGGAACCAATCTGCGCGTGTACGTCGGCGGGACCACCGCCACCAGCATCGACTTCGCCAACGCACTGACCAGCGAGCTGCCGCTGTTCCTGGCCATCATCGCCGCGCTCGGCTTCCTGCTCCTCACCCTGGCGTTCCGCAGCCTGCTCGTTCCCGCCATCGGGGCCATCGGCAACCTGCTCACGATCGCGGTCGCGCTCGGCTCGACCGTCGCGCTGTTCCAGTGGGGCTGGGGGCAGCCGCAGTTCGGCATCGGCGGACCCGCCCCGCTGGAGTACATCGTCGCCATCCTCATCGTCGGCGTGGTGTTCGGCCTGTCCATGGACTACCACGTCTTCCTGGTCAGCCGGATGCATGAGAGCTGGACCCGGAACGGGGACAACCGGCGCGCCGTCACTAACGGAGCAGCCGACACCGGCGGGGTGATCGTCACGGCCGCCGCGATCATGGCCTGCGTATTCGCCTCGTTCGGCCTGGCCGGGGTGCGGACCATCTCGGAGTTCGGAGTGGGGCTGGCGGTCGCCGTACTCGCCGACGCTCTCCTCCTGCGGATGACCGTGATCCCCGCGCTGATGCACCTGACCGGGCGGCGGAACTGGGCGATCCCGGCCTGGCTCGACCGGATCCTGCCGCACGTGTCCGTGGAGAGGCCGGGCACGGACAGCCCAGCGCCCCCCGCCGGCAAGCACCGGACGCCCGTGGCCGTCCACGTACCGTGACCGGTCACCGGCGAGGATAGTGGAACGGGGGCAGCGCAGCGACTGCCCCCGTCCGGCCCACGACGACACGAGACGGAGGTACGCCATGACACCGGCCGCGATATCCCGGGCAACGCGGCTGCGGCGTTACCTCAGCCGCCCGGACTGGCTGCTCACCGCCGCCGCCTTGGTGATCATGCTGTCGACCAGCGTCGCCGGCGACAGCTGGCAGCTGCCGGCTGGCTGGGCCGCAGTCGTGGTCGCGGCGTCGTGGCTGCCGCTGACCGTGCGGACGTCCTGGCCGCTGCCGGTGCTCGCCGCCGTGCTCGTCGCCGACACGGTGCACATCGCCCTGGCCGGCCACGCGCACCCGGCCGCGGCCACGATTCCCGCAGCGACGATGCTCGCCCTCTACACCGTCGCCACCCGCTACCCGGCCCGGGTGGCCTGGACCGCGGCCGTAGCAGCAGGCGCCGTCCAGTTCACCGTGGCCCTGGCGAGCTACCCGCACGCGGAACCGGACCTGCTCTACCTGAACTGGGCCGTCGTTGCCACCGCGCTGGGCCTGCTCATCCGGGAACGGCGCGAACGGATCGCCGCCGCCGAACAGCGAGCCGAGGCCGCCGAGCACAGCCGGCAGGCCGAAGCCGACCGCCAGGTCACCGCCGAACGCATTCGCATCGCCCACGAACTGCACGACGTCCTCGCCCACCACATCGCCGTCGTCAACGCCCAGGCCGGCGTCGCCCAGTACCTGCTCCGCGCTAATCCCGCCGCCGCCGACACCGCGCTCGCTGGCATCGCCGCCAACAGCCGGGCCGCACTCGACGAGCTACGGGCAACCCTCGGGCTACTGCGCGCAGAAGACGGCGCCGCACCGGGCGACCCCCGCGCCCCCGTTCCGACGATCGAGCACCTCGGCCGGCTCCTAGACAGTTTCACTGACGCCGGCATGCGGCTCACCGTCGCCGTCCACGGCGAACGCGGCCCACTGAGCGGACCGGCCGACCTCGCGTTCTACCGGATCGTGCAGGAAGCCCTCACCAACGCCACCAAACACGCTCCCGGCAGCGACGTCAGCCTCGACATCGACTGGTCCGCCACGGCCGTTCACCTCACCATCAGCAATACCGAACCAGTCGCCGCACCGCAGGGACTCGTCAACAAAGGCACCGGCCACGGGCTGATCGGCATGCGGGAACGTGCGGTGGCCGCCGGCGGCACGCTCAGCGCCGGTCCCGCCGCAGCAGGCGGCTACCGAGTGACGGCGACGTTGCCCGTAACGTACGCCGATGCGGCCGGCTCGGCGGAATCCGTCGCAGCGATCCGTAATCCCCAGCCGAGCGATAAGCCGCTGACGTCGTGACGATCCGTGTCCTGCTCGCCGATGACCAGGCGCTGCTGCGCGCTACCTTCCGGCTGCTCATCGACTCCGTGCCCGACATGGATGTTGCAGGTGAGGCGGCCAACGGGCGCGAGGCAGTAGCACTGACCCGCAGCGAACGAGCTGACGTCGTCTTGATGGACATCAGGATGCCCGAGGTCGACGGTATCCAGGCCACCCGCGACATCACCGCTGCCGACGACCTTCACGACGTCAAGATCATCATGCTTACGACGTTCGAAACCGACGAGCTCATCGTCGACGCCCTCCGAGCCGGAGCAAGCGGCTACCTCGGCAAGGGCGTTGAACCGCAGATCCTGCTCGACGCCATCCGCAGCGTGGCCGCAGGCGACTCGCTGCTCTCACCCACCGCGACCCAGGCCCTGATCGCCCGGGTCCTCGCGCAGCCCAGCATCGCACTGGCCCCCGCACCTGCCGCGCTCGCCGGCCTCACCCCCCGCGAGCGAGAGATCCTCACTCTCGTCGCTTCCGGCCTCTCCAACGACAACATCGCCGAACGCCTGGTCATCAGCCCAGCCACCGCCAAGACACACGTCAACCGGACCATGATGAAACTCAACGCCCGAGACCGGGCCCAACTCGTCGTCATCGCCTACGAAACCGGCCTCATCACCCCCGGCCGCAAACCAGACTGAAGCCAGCCCAAGTAGGACTACGGCGCGTCCTCAGCCTGTCGATGTGCGATCGGCGAATAAGATGCTTACTCTCGCTGTGCTCAGGCTCGGACGGTCTGAACCGCGCACAACGACGGTTCTGGACGCGGTATCCTGCAAGGACTGCGCTCGTAGCTCAACGGATAGAGCATCTGACTACGGATCAGAAGGTTGGGGGTTCGAGTCCCTCCGAGCGCGCCAGCGAATCCCCAGGTAGACGCGCTAGTCACCCCTCCTCGTCCTCGTCCTCGTTCTACAGGTCGAGAGTCGTGGTGATGTTGGCATGGCCCAGGATCTCCTGGAGCATCTTCGGCGGGTAGCCCGCCTGGATCATCAGCGACGCGGCGGTATGTCTCGAGTCGTGAATTCGAAAACGATCACTGAGACCAGCGCGAGTGCGGGCAGGCTTGAAAGTGGCACCCCTCCGGTTGGATAGCCGCATGACGCTGCCGCCGGGCATGGTGAACACGAGTTCGTCGGCATCCTTGCCGACGACAGCCGCCGTGAGTTCGACGGCGACGGACCGGGGACCGGAACCGTCCGGGATTGATGCGATTTCGGGGTGCCCAGGACCACGCGCCCGCCGACGTCGGAGAAGGCGCGCCGGACATCGATGCGGCGGCGATCGAAATCAATGTCGCAGACGCGCAAAGCGGTAGCTTCGCCCCAGCGCAGGCCCGTGTAGCCGAGCACCAGGACCAGAAGCCGCCAGGGGCCAGCTGCGACGGCCAGGTCAAGAACCTGACGATGAGTCAGGAATACGTAGTCACGGTACTGGGGTCGGGGCAGCCCCAGGCCATGAGCTGGGTTGGAGCGAATCCGGCCGCTTCGGACGGCGTGATCAAGCGCGGCGGACACGACGAACGCCGACTGCCGTATCCCGGAGGGGCCAAGGCCGCCGAGGGAGAGCCGTGCAACCCATTGAGTCAGGTCCTCGAATGTGACCTTGGCTAATGTCGGCCGACCCTGTGGCAGGGCGGCCCGCAATGGTACCGACGCCACCGGTAAAGCGTCGGCACGGGAATGCCGAGGTAGGCGGACAAATCTTCGACCGTCCACAAGCGGTCATCAGCGATGGATATGACCGACAATGGTCCCTCCTTTGGTCGGTTGGTGATTATGCGGTGTGGTCGGCTCGGCCCTGATGCTCGCGCGCATGAGCAGCCGAGGCGAGCGCGAGTTCAGCGGCAGCGACGGCGGTGTAGCCGATTCCGGCGTAGGTCCAGGTCTTGAGGATCAGGAAGGTGATCTCGTCTACGGAGCGGCCCAAGGGGTCTCGTTCGCCGTCGGGGTGGTTTTGCTGGCGGCGGTGGTCTTTGCGGGCGGTGCGGAGCTGGCCGAAGGTGACGGAGTAGCGGCGGGATTTGGTCAGGAAGTGGCCGCCGTAGCCGAGCGTGTGCGCCCATTGCCGCAGCCGCGGTTCGCCGGTCTGCCGTTTACTGCCGAGATGCCAGGCGGTGGTGATCATCTGCTTGTAGTGGGCCGAGCACCGCAGGCTCTGAATGTCGACCAGGTGGCCGAGCCTTTGACTCGGCACGCCGGGGGTGGTCAGGGTCTTGGTGGCGTACTGGCGATGTAGTTGGCCACGGCCTGGCCGTCCAGGGCCTGGCCGGTGGCGGTCAGCTCGCTTCCTTCGCGGATGATCCGGGTGTCGGTTTGCGGGCCGAAGCCGAGGCGGATGGCGGGTCCGTGCGGGCCGGTGGTGATGGTGGCGGCGGAGACGGCCCTGGTCGATGGCGTCGCACAGTATGTCGGCGGTGATGCCGGGTGGCGGTGGCTGGTAGCCGTCGCCGGGGGCGTCGAGGCGGATGAGGGCGTGGAAGTGGACGACGCCGCGTGCCTGGTATTCGGCGACCTTGACGTGGCGGATGCGCGCCACGGTGCGGAGATGCTTCTGGGTGATGCCCAGGCGGCGGGCCAGGCGGCGGGGCAGGTAGGTGGTGAACCGTCGCCACAGGTCTCCCGCGTAGGCGTTGAACAGCACGGCGGCCTGATAGTCGTAGCAGTCGCCGCACATCGGGCGGCCGAGGCGGGGGTCGCCTTCGACATGGCGGGTCAGGCAGGAGATGTCCCGGCCGTGCGGGCAGCGGCGCGCGGCGGTGTCGCGGCGGGGGCGGCAGGGCAGGACGGTCTTGCCGCGCATCCGCCGGGAGTGGACCGGGCCGAACGAGGGCGCGGTGAGGGTGGCGAACACGCACGGGTGCGCGGTGATGGTCTCGGGGATGCCCTTGCCGCCCACCAGCCCAGCGCGGACGAGCTGCCGGGCGTCGCGCTTGTAGACCCGTGAGCAGGCGGGGCAGACCGCTTCGCGGCGGTTGCCGCACGCGACGTGGAGCACTCCCCCGTCCTCAGCGGCGGTGTCGTAGACCGGGGCGAGCTCGCCCGTGGTGAGGTCGATGGCGTCGATGCGGCCGCGCAGCCGGATCGGGTGGGTGCAGTTGCCTGCGGTGCTGAGCTGGCGTTCCCAGGCACCGAAGTCGGTGTCGTCGGCGGTCCGCCCCAGGTCCCGAGCGGGGGGGCGGTTCGGGACTCAGGGCGGCTGTCGCGGCGGTCAGGGCCGGAACCCTTCGCGCGCTTCCGCTAGCGCGTTCAGCCGGTGTCGGCGCAGTGCCGCCACGGGCCGAGCTGGACCTGGTTGCCGTCGACCAGGATGAGCTTGCAGTCATACGACAGCGCGCCGTGCGCGGTGATCAGGTTCAGCCCCGAGGACTTGCCGCCGCCGGGTTCGCCGCCGAGCAGCGTGTTCCGCTCGGCCAGGTTGACGTAGACGTGCTCGCCGTTCTCATCGACGCCCAGGTGCACGGGGTCGAACATGGAGAACGGGAACGTCGGGGTGAACCCCGTGTCCGGGGATGGCGGGGTGATGGGTGCGATGGTCATGATGGGTCTCCTTGGGGAGTCAGTGCGGGTGGTCCCCGGGCGCCGTGCCCGGGGACCGTCCGCGCGGTTCAGGCGGTGATCGCCGGTTCGGACTCCGATGGCTCGTCGGAGGCGACGGGGGCCAGCGGGGCACCGAACGCGCGCGGTCAGGCGCTCCAGCGGGGATGTGATGGTGGTGGAGGCCGCGAGGGTCGCGGCGGATGATGTCGATGGTCACCAGGTGGGACCAGCGGCGGTTGCGGGTGACCCGCGCGTCACGGGCGTAGCAGGCGGCGCGCAGCTCGCCGATGTGAGCGTCGAAGTCCTCAGCGCACACCCCGGCGCGGCACAGAATCCAGGCGCGTTCGCCGACTTTGGTCGGGCGGATCCACAAGATGAGCGGGATACGCCCGGAGCGGGTGTGCAGCCGTGCTTCGTAGCACAGCCGCTGGAGCCGGTGCCGGGCCAGCACGCAGAGCAGCCGCCGGGTGATGAACCGGCGGGAGTGCGGCCCGGCCAGGACCAGGACCACGAGCCCGCCGAGGGTCGCGCCTGCCCAGTTCAGGGTGATCAGGGAATCGAGCCACCGCAGCGCGGCGGCCAGGGTGAGTAGTTCGGTGCGCCACCGCCATGTTCTCGGTCCGCCAGATGCCTTGGCACCGTGTGGTGCCTGGCCATGCTCGATGAGTCTGCACTATACAAACTTAACTGTCAAGTTGGAGAGGCTGACTTACCCGGCTAAGCTTGACGATCAAGAAGGGAGACAACATGGCCAGTGAGCCAATCACGCAGCGAATCAGCACTGATCTGCGCAGACAGATCCAAGAAGGAACCCTCGGACCAGGAGCACTCGTGCCCTCCGAGCCCGAAGTAGCACGCGAGTACAACGTCAGCCGGCAGACCGCCCGCAGCGCCTTGCAGGCACTGGAGCGCGAAGGACTCGTCATCGTCCGGCCGCGCCGTGGACGAGTCGTCCGCAGCAACCAGCGGCTGCGCTGGCACCTATCCGAATTCGAGCGGCCAGACCACACCGTCCTGACGACGTCAGATGCCTGGGAGACCGACATCGAGGGCCAGGGCCATGATCCGACCCGGCAGGACCTCAGGGTCGAGCGAATCACGCCGCCGGAAACGATCGCAGCGAGGCTGAACCTGGACCCGCGCACGGACAGGTGCGTCGTTCGCAGACACATCCGCTACATCGACGGGAAGCCCGCGATCATCTCCGATGACTACTTCGATGAGAAGATCGTCCAAGGCACCGAGCTCGCCGAAGACGAGGACACTACCCGTAAGAACATCCTGGCCGAAGCTGGCTATGAGCAGGTCTACGACATCGACGAGATCATCACCCGCATGCCCACACCGAACGAGATAGCAAGGCTCGGGATATCGACAGGAACACCGGTCGCGGAACACATCAGAACCGGCTACACAGCGGCCGACAAGCCAGTCCGCGTGATGATCTCCATCATCCCTGGAGACACGCTGATCTTGCAGTACACCATCCCGACCTAGCCCCACAAACAGACTTCAGTCGCAGGGGTTATCACACGCTATGGATGAAATGGCACCTCGCCAGTCAGAACTTAGTGCTGACACGCTTGAACTCATCAATACAGAAATCACAGCCAGCCTGGGGCGACAAGTGGACTCCGGAACAAGTATCGACACCAAGTCCATCGTTCTTGTTGGCTATGCTGGGGCTGCGGCATCATTCCTGGCCACCCGTCATGCCCAACCAGTCCTGGCCGGACTCGCTTATCTTGCCTACGCTATAGCAGTCGGCTTGGGGATATGGGCCTATGCCGTTCGTCTTTACTTGGATGTCCCGACTCCACGGCATCTGTTCTATGACTACCTAGCGCGGTCCAAGGCCGAGACGTTGGCTGCGCTTGCCGCGACCCGAGTGGAAGTGTTTGAGAGCAATGCCTCTAAGTACGCTCGCAAGGCGAACAGATGGCTGATAAGCCTCATCAGCCTGGTACTCGGTACAACCGCTATGCTCCTCTCCCTAACTAGTGCATACTGGCGACCATGACAGGTCCGGTGGACCCATCCCATACTCAAGCCGCAGACGACGAGCCGACGGCGCGACCTCATCCGGAATCCGAAGCCAAGTCTTCCGCTAGCGTGATGCCGATGGCGCAGGCCGGGAAGGCCAGCCATAGGGTAGGTCCTTACTCCTGCCATGTCTGCGGTGGCTCGATCGCACCAAGTACGCGCTCCTGCATGGCCTGTGGCACACGCCAGTTTTTCGACCCAGACCTCGCTTACGGGATTAGACGTGCCTTCGCTCCCGTGCCCACGATGGCCGGTGCGGAGTCTTCCATTGAAGGCCGACTCCGTCGCCGCAGGCACCGCACCAAAACCATAATAATTTGGTATATTGGTGCACTAATTCTCCTGATATCCACTTCATTTGTCCTGTTCTACGTTCAGCCACCGGGACATCACCACCAACCTCCAGCACGGCCTGGTATCCCTGCTCAATCACGGTCAACTCCCTCATCATGAGCGGGGAGTGTCAAGCCAAGCCCAGGGTCCCTTTGGGTCCCTTTGGGCGCTAGCCTTTGTCTAGCCTTTGGGGCCTGTGACAACTTTCTCTACGGTTTCAAGGGCGCACCTTCGGCGCGCCACGCCCACGGCCGGAACCGGCTACGCGAGCTGGCGCGAGCAACCGGGGGAAAGTGGATCGGCCGAGTGACCGGTGATAAGCGGCAGGGTCGCCGGGGGCTCGCCGTTGCCGGGCGGCAGCTTTCGCCGCGCCCATCGGGCGGGAGCCCTAAGGGCGCGACGAGCTGCCGCGCACGGCTGCCCCGTCACCGGCCGCAGCCGGTCCCCGCCGTCACGCCCCGATGCCGTGCTACACGAGCAGGGCCAGGCCGTGACGCTCGCGCCGGGTGCGCCGATCGCCGTGCGAAGGTCACAGCCACCGGGACGGAACGCCGCGCATTGTCCGGGTCGGCCTCTCCAGCGTCATGGGCACCCCAAGATCCTTTCTAACCGCTTCGCAGAAAGGATCTTCGGGACCCACCCTTGAGCGCCGGAGCCTCTGCCGACCCAGCGGGCCTGACGGCGAGGGCCAGGCCAGAGAGGCCCGGAGCGCGCACGGCGAACCTCCACAACGCGGAACCTACAGAGACGCCCGCCTCACAGCCAGATAGAGCACGATCTTCTACGCGGTAGATCGCCGACTTGGATCCTGGTCTACCATCTCTGGTCACGTTCCCGGCGGGACGTAGTCCTCGCAGGAGCAGCGCCTCCACAAGTGCTGCCAAGTCATCCGACGATGGCACGACGGACGGTGAAACTTAGGCGCATGATCGCAGCGGACGCATGTTTCCGTGTCGGGTCTGGTCCATGGTGGATTAAGAGCCATTTTTCTCCCTCCCACCGAGCATGCTCTCAGGGATGACACTCCTGTTAGTGCCTACCCCCCACCCTGCTAACCAAACCCGGCGTCAAGGCGGAGTTGACTGTCAAGGGGCGATCGAGCTGGCGTCGTCGCCCAGCTACCCTGGCCGCATTTTGGCCGCACAAGGACGCTCAACGCTGCCATCTACCGCGCACCAGTGAGCAGCATTTCGGCAGGTCAGCAGTGAAATGGGCAGGTAGCGGGTGCGCGTGACACAATCTACGGATCAGAAGGTTGGGGGTCCGAGTCCCTCCGAGCGCGCCCACATACCGGGCAGCGCTCGTGAGCGACCAGGCCGTCATCGAGGCGGTCGCCGCGCGGCTGGCCTGAGACGGACGCTTTCCATCGGATCGCCGCTCCGATGCCGTACCGGCTGGCCTGCGCGCCGCTTACCGCTTGACACCGGCCAGAGGGATAACCGGAACAGGTGCATTCCGTCGTGGCCTGCCTTGTTTCAGCTAGGTCAGCTGTTCGTCCAGGTGGCCGGCGGGTTGCTGCCGAACATGTCAGCCTGCCACTGGACCGAGGCCGGCTTCATCCCGTCAGGCAACTGGAAGGTCACCCAGCCGTGCACGGTCTGCCCGGGGCTGACGCTAAGGTCGCCGCTGTTGAAGTTGGTCCCGGCGCTGATGGAGTCAAAGTCAGGCTGGTACGTCTGCCCGTCGCTGCCGATGACCACCGCGTCGCTGTTGGCGTCGTCGCTGCTGTAGCCGGTGACCCCGGAGATGGTGAACTCGACCCCGACGAACCGGCTGCCGGCGTCCGGGGTGTTGAACTCATCGGCGCCGTAGGCCGGGTCGAGCACCTTCGCCGCGATCACGGAGTGCTCGGTGGTGGCGTTCGTGGTGTCGTTCGTGCTGGTCACCGTGAAAGTGGTGCCGACCGGGCCGGTCAGCGGGGCGGGCGTGCTCGGCGCCGGGGCCGCGGTGGTCGCGGGAGCCGCCGCGGCGGTGGCAGCCGGCGCGGACGTCGACGCCGCCGGGCTGGGTGCCGCGGTGGTCTTGTGTCCCGACACGGCGCTGGTGATCCCCGCCGCGAGGATCAGCGCGGCGAGCCCGCCGCCGGTGATCAGCAGGGCGTTGCGGGCGCGGTGCCGCGGCTTGGGCGGGACCTGGCGGACGGATGTCCGGGGTGCCCTGCGGTTCGGTCGTGGTCGTCATGATCGGGTCATTTCCCTGTGGTGCCCGGCGTTGAGGCCGGATCGTGGCCACCAGCCGAGTCGGACGGCTGCGCACGCTTTCCGTCGTGGCCTGCTACTTGACCGAGGTGTCAGTTAAACCAGTCCCAGTGCGCGGACCAGCGCGCGTGGGTGGCCGGGAGACCCCGGGGCGTCACCATCGGCGACACGGTGCCCAGGTAGTACGTATCCGACGCGTTCACCATGTCCATGGGCTGGGCTCCCTCAGCAGCGGCGCTCTCGCCGTTCATCTGGGTACCGGTGAAGTAGTCGTTGCCGAAGTTGGCCAGCGGCAGGATGCCGCCGTCATAAGGAGCCTCCACGACGGCCTCGGCGCTGGAGTCCTGGTTCACCCCGTACTGCCAGACCGTTTCGGTCCAGCCGAGGGTCTCGTTGTCGAAAATCAGCTCATACCAGTTCCCGTACCTAAGCACCTGGGCCAGCATGGCGTCACCGGGCAGGACCGTGCCGGAAAGGATGACCGTCCCCGCCGGGTACATCTCGTACCACGCGTAATGCGAGGAAGTCCCGTCATAGCACTGCCCGCTGGTCCCGGTCTGCTCGACGGTCGAGTCACCCCAGCCATCCAGGCCGACCCAGGTCGACTCGATCTGCCACTGGCCGTCTTCCGCCCAGATGTTATGGCAGTTGATGCCCGGCTCGATCCAGTTGGCCCGGACTGAGCTGAAGGCGCCCGTGCCCTTCGAGGCGACGTAGCCCAACCAGTTGTAGCTGTACCTGGTCGCGGACGGGGCTTTCATGACGCCGTTCCCCTTCGGCGGGGCAGCGGGGATGGCAGTGTGGCCAACCGGCGAGGACGCCGGCATAGCCGGGTGCGCCGACGGTGACGACGCAGGACTCTCCGGGTACCCGGGATAAAGGGGACTCTGGCTGCCCGAGAAAACCAGGCCCAGGGACACGCCAAGGACGATGACGACAGCGACTGCTACCGCGATGATGACTCTTGTCCTGTTCATGACTGGCCCTCCGCGTAGAACTTGCTGTCGGTGTCAGCAATCTTGTTGCGCAGCTCGGCTGCCCTGAGCTGCTCGCGTAGCTCCGCGACCTCGGGGCTGTCCGGCGGCGTGACGTCGGCTGAGACCGCGGGGCCGGCAGACGGGACAGGGGCGAAGTTCGCCGGGGAGTTAGGAGAGTTGAGGTTGTTGACGACGGTCACGTGCGCGCCGCGGGGCTGGCCCGAGCCGCAGGCCATCGCGAGGGCGACCACCCAGCCGACGATGGTCCACCCGAGCAGGATGTTGATGACCGCCACCGACCCTGTGTTCGGCAGCTTGCGGACGACCGCGATGATCAGCGGCGTGAAATAGACCGCCAGGATGATGACGTAGCCCATGGTGTGCTCCCCCTCGGGTGCTGAGTGCGTAACCGGGACTCATCGGCGCGGCGGATAGCCGCGGACGCCTCACGGCGTTTCGTCCTGTAACGGAGTGCTGTGCCTACGGGCGGCGGCCCGGCACTTGATCTGGTAGCCGACCGGCATCGTCAGCTTCTGCATCTGGGTCAGGTCGTCCCAGGACGCTTCCCCGGCCGTGATCGCGTCCAGGATGGGCTGCCAGGTCTCGGCCTGGCCGTCACGCTGCGCGGCCTGCTTCTCGGCCTTCAGTTCCCTGGCCTGGCCCTTGATCACCTTGGTTTCGGCCTTGGCCAGCCGGGCCTGAGCGGACGCTTGCTTGGTCAGCGCCTCGCTTGGAGGTGTACTTGACCCCGCCGAGCGTCGAGAGCGATGTTGCCCTGCGAATGAGTCCCAACGGACTCACATTCCTTTCGGATTAGTAAGTCTTGGTGCGGGCGAGGTGTCCGGGTGGGGTCGTACGTGCGGCACGCAGGTTTGCGGTGTTCAGTCCGCTCTAGCTCCCTTTCAGTAGTTGTAAGCGCCCTTTCCTCGTTGCGCACTAGTTGCAACGCTATCTGGCTATTCCCGTCAGGCGCAGAGGCCGAGGTCACTCGCTTATGGATTCCAACTACCCTGGCTGAATCCTGCTATATCGCATTTAATCGCTTTACGGCTGTGCACGAGTACGCGCGCCTGGCCGCCTGACGTCGAGCGTATGGAGGGTATTTTTCCCAAGGTTGAATAATGATTACAATCCATTAAGGAATTGGCCCCTGAATAGCGTAGAAAATGCAACACTCCGCAGGCACCCATAAGTTAGCTGGTCGTGTTCGTCGGCAGGACGGAGGAGTGATCATGGCGCGCTGCTTGCGGTCCTCAACGAGGTCGAGGCCGCCCGGGTACCTGGCCGCCCGGATGCAGAACGCCCAGCGCACCAGCGCCGGGGCAGTCCTGCCGGGGCAGGTGGTTGCCCTACCGGACCCCGAAGCCCGCGAGTTGATCCGTGAGAGTGTCGCTCGCGAGGTCCGGGTCGTCCCACCCGTCGGCCAGTGAGCGATGACTGCGCGCCACCCGAAGGCCGATCCGCAGGAGCCTGCCGCCCCAGGCTCGAGCAGCTCGCGCAGCTGCGCGCCCGTCAGCGACCGGTATTCGCCCCACCCCGCTTGGCCGTCTTGGTGGCCAGCTCGGCCGCCATCGCGCCGTGGTCGGGATGCCCGAACAGTTCGTGGCATTCCGAGAACAGCGACGCGACCGGCCGCATGTCCGGATGTTGCTGCGCCAGTTGCCGTGGGACCTTTTTGGCGCCGAGCTCAGCCAGCCGCGCCTCACGGCGGCCGACTTCCTCGTACAGCTCGTGGAGGCGGTTCCTCTCGTCGGGGCGGACGAGCGGAGTGACCCGGGTACCTGGTGACTCACCGGCCCGGCATCTGCACGGTTATCCCTCGATGGGGTGAGGCTTCAAGGCCTCACATCTACAGTACCCAAGGTGCGTGACTAATACGCAAAGTATCAGATTGATTTGGCGGTCAAGCGTCTGGCCAGGTCGCGCAGCTCGGCGGCGGGCGGGTCCTGCATGGTGACCAGGTCAGAGACGAGCCGGCGGACCAGGACGTGTCCGCGGACCAGTTCCGGGGTGATCTGCTCGGCTTGGAGCAGCGCAGTAACGGCCTCGTCGGCTTGGCGGCGCTGGGCGTGCGCGCGAGCTACTTCGATGAGCAGGCGGGCTCGCCGTTCGGCTGACAGCCCGCTGGTGTCCACTGCGTAGGAGGCACGGAGCGCGCGGCCCGCGTCGCCGAGGTCGATAGCGATGGCGACTTCCTGCAGTCCCACGTTGGCCGGGCCGAATTCGGTGTTGTAGTCGTTGCGGCCCTCACCGAGCCGTCCGGCGATCTGCTTGGCGCGCGCAAGCTGGTCATAGGCAGTATCGGGATCGTTGATGCGGGCGGCGATGACGGCGCGTTGCAAGGTAAGCCCGCCCCATAGCGACATGGCCTGCGGATCACCGCCGTCAACCAGAGGCCACAACGCCTCCGCTGCGGTCCGGGCGGTCTCCTCAGCTTGGTCATAGTGGCGGGCGGAGATGAACACGAACACCAGCCGGAACGCTCCAGCGGCTACCAGCAGCGGGTTGCCCGCCCGCGCAGCAGCAGCCATGGCCCGGTCGGCCGCGATCCAGGCGGCCTCGGGCTCGCCGAGCTTGGCCAGCGCGGCGGAGCACGCCTGGTAGGTCGCGGCCATCAGCTCGAACACCTCGGCCCGCTGATCTTCGGCCATGGCTCGGGCGGCAGTTTCCAAGTCTGGGACAAGGCCCAGTAGCAACTCAGCCAGCTCGGTGTAGCGCCCGGCGTGAGTCAACTCCCACGCCTTGCGGGATTTGCCGCGAAGTGTGCTGATCGCGGGAGAACGTCGGCCGTCGAGCATGGCACGCAGGGCATGGGTGCCGGACAGGACCAGGCGCAGGCCACTCGCGCCAGGAGTTTCCTCGGTGACAGCGGCGACCACGGGTGCCTCGGCGGCCAACTCGGCGAGCGGGACATCTAGCGCGGCGGCCAGGGCTTCCAGAACGGACATGCGGTCGACCTTGCGCACGCCACGCTCGACCTGGGAGACCCAGGCCACCGACCGGTCCACCATCCGCGCAAGCTCGGGCTGGGACAAGCCCCGGCGGCGCCGCTCGGCGGCGATTTTCCGCCCAAGGGCCTTCTGGTAGTCCGGGGTCGTCACCCGCCGGTACCTTTGCCGGTCTGCAGGGTGAGCCAGTCGACCTCGGTACTGGCCAGGTACTGGCCCCGCGTTTCCAGGTAGCGGCGGGCGTGCGGGGATGCCTCGTGCGCCTCGAACGCGGCCCGGTCCCGGTACAGCTCGTAGAAGATGCGCTGGAGAGGCTGGCCCTCCACCGTATGGGAGGCGTATACCAGTGTTCCGGGCTCGTCCGTCTTGATGGCCTCGATGGTCTCGGCGACCAGCTTGTCGTATGCCTCGGCGGCGGCCTCGTCTTTGCACGTAAAGCGCACGCATAGACCGAACATCGCTCTCCTCCGGATCGTGTGACGCCATGCTCGCACCTAATGTGCCAGCCCAGTACGTGAAGTAACACGTATTTATTGTACGGTACTAATAGTAAAAGTACACTCATGAGTGCGGAGACGCGGATCAGGCGCAGCGAGGATTTAACTCGCCGCCAACGTGGCCCAGCACGGCCGCTCTCGCTTCCCCGGCGGCACCTTCACCGTCCGTGCCGTCATCAGCCCGGACCACTATGCGCGGATCGAACTCCAAGACAACGGCGGTCCCTGGAACCAGGGAATGATCGATCCGACCCGGCACCACGGATTGGACATCGTCCGTGCTGTCGCCGACGAGTGGGGGATCGACGGCGAGAACACCACCCGCACGATCAGGGCGCGATTCGACTGCCCCGAGTAGCCATAGCCAGGCCCCGGGGGCGCGCGGCGAACCTCGACGGGCAGTGGCCGGGGAAGTGATCAGTCGAGGGGTTCGAATTCGTTAAGTTTCCAGGTCTGGTCGAACCAGGGCTGGAGCGGGCCGTAGAGGCGGAAGAACGGGAGCCAGGATTTGCCTGGGATCGTCTCGACCCAGTTCGATTCTTTGCCTTCGGGGGCCGTGGGGCCGAAGTACAGGTCGTAGGAGCCGTCGGGGCCGGCTGCAGCCGGCCGGTGTTGCTGGCCACGGCGGGGTAGATCGTGGACGGTACCTGGATCATCGAGCGGGTCTGGGTGTCATAGACATCAACGGCCCAGAAGTTCTTGGCCGGAACGTCCGGGTCCACGTGCAGCCGGTAGGTCTTGCCGCCGTCGAACACGTCGCCGTTGGCGTCATGCACCGTCCCGGCGTAGGCCGATCCGGCGCCCGGCTGGGCGTGCGCCATGGCCGGGGTGATGACGGTCGCCTGGTAGTGGAACTGGGTGCGGGCATCGAGCAGCCGGGCGCCGCCGCGCAGGAACTCATGACTGCCGCCGACGAACAGGTTCTTCCACGAGCCGTACAGGGTGGCTTGGGGGTCGCGGGGGGCGTAGATCAGGGCACGGGAGATCCCGGCGGCGATCCGGGCCGCCTTTTCGAGGATGGCGCGCAGCCGGTCATCGGGTGCGAACGGCTGGCCCTTGAGGATCCCGATCGCTGCGAGCTGGCCCGCCCGCTCGGCGTCCAGCGCTTCGGCTGGTTCCTCCTGGACCAGCTCGTTGATCTCTTCGTAGAAGGAAAAGTCGTTGGAATGGATGGTGTTGAAGGCCGACACAGTGAAGTCGATCCACTCGTTCTCGCGCGGGGCGTCCGCCTCGGCCAGCGGGTAGATCCTGGTCTGCTTCATAGCCGGCACGCCGCCGAGCGCGCGCAGCACGACCCAGTTGGTGTAGGTCGGGGACCGGTAGGTGAAGTACCCCTCGGGGACCTCACCGTCATAGCCGGGGGGCAGGTACAGGTACTTGCCGCCCTGGCCCTTGTCCGGGCCCGCGATGCCCATGTCGGCGACATAGCGGAACCAGAAATCATCCACGACGCACAGCGAGGCCGGGGGTGCCTCCACCACCGTCGGGCCCCACTCCTTGAGGTCCAGCATCGTCGTGCCGTAGGTGGTCTCGGTGTTCGCGGTCAGCAGGAACGCCCGCGAGTTGGCCCGCGGGTCGGTATAGCCGATGACGCGCGGCGAGGTGACGCCAGCCGAGCGGAAGCCGTTCCGGAGCGCCACCAGCGATGCTCCAGGCACGCAGTTCAAGAACACGTCGATGCCGCGCATCAGGTCCAGAGCGTCGTAGATCGTGGAGACCGTGCCTGGCGTCGGCACGCCATCGAAGAATTCCAGCTGGCCGAACGGGGAATCCACCACATCCGGCGAGGCCAGCTGCGCGATAACATCCCGCACCTGCTCAGCCGTCAGACCTGACCGGGCAGCGTCGTCCATCGCCATATCGGCTCCATCTCGGTGTCAGCAGCGTCATGGCCGCTATGTTTGACAGCGAACACAGCCAGCAGCCCAGGCAGTATTTCAGCTGGCAGTCCGCGCACGTACGTGGCTTCGCGACGAAGAGGCCAATGCCAGCGAATCGAGCGGGGGAGACGCACTATGGAGAGTGTCCGCCCGAGCTTGACTTCCCGCCTCAGAAGCGGAAGGTCAGATGATCAGCCAGCCGCGCGCTGCGCGAATCATGCTGTTGGCTAAGCCGATTGCGGTCCCGCTCAGGCCAGGATCTTGGCCTTCTCGCGCTCGAACTCCTCAGCCGTGATGACGCCCCGGTCGCGCAGGTCGGCGAGTTTGGCTAGCTGGTCCGCCGAACTCTGCGGGCCCGCGGTCTCCTGGACATACCGGCGGAACTGCTGCTCCTGAAGTTGCGCGTCCCGCGCCGCGTGCTCGTGCATCTTGCCGCCGCGGGCGATCAGGTACACCAGGACTCCGATCAGCGGGAAGATCAAGATGAATATGAACCACAGGGCCTTGGCCCAGCCGGACAGGTCATGGCTGCGGAACAGATCGATGAAGATGGTGATCAGGACCCAGAACCAGATCACCCACAGGAAGATCATCAAGATCGTCCAGAACGCACCCAGCACCGGATATGAGTAGGAGTTCGAAGCGAGCAACATGGCGCCTCCTTGGCGCGGATGGCGCTGCAAAGCGCCGCGGCGGGCCTAATGGCGAACGCGAGCATCATGATCGTACTGGGGCGCTAAGGGACGAAGCCACACCTGATACAGGAACCGGGTCACCAGCGGCCCTGCCGGTAGCCGGGCGGCCGATACTCTACCTACGCTGGCCCGAATCTGGCCCCGCGAAGCCGCCCTCAAGGCGGAAGGTCAGGTCGTTCGGACGGGCCTTCGCCACAGGAGACCGGACCACCATTCGTACAGCAGCGAGGAGGCTGCCGGGGCTCGCAGGCCGCTGTGCTTCCAGGCCGGGCCCCACCACCGCCTAGGCGAAGGGTTGCTTGACACAGCACCAGATGGATGGTTCCTGGACGCGAATCGAACCTTGACAGTCCCGCCCCTCCAGGCGGTTTCCGGCAGCTATCGGATGAGGCACCTCTACGTCTCGGCTAGGTCACCGGAAGGAGTCGCCGCCATGCAACTCACCCTGGATGCGGTTGCCTCCGCTCAGCTAGTCTTCGAATATGAGCCTCACCCTGCCAAGAAACCTTGACGTTTCCCAGGGAACTGGCGTGATCATTCTGGTGGTTATCGTAGCCGTGGTGGTAATTTTCGGGCTCATCGTTCGACGTGGCATGAAATAGCCCTCAGCAGCACCCCGTGAACCAAGAGGCCTGCACCAAAGCTAGGCCCGAGACCAACGGGCCGTACACGCTCGTAATGCACAGCCGCGATCGACGATGCGTGGCGGCCTAGACGCGGGAATCCCGCTTGCTGAGCCAGCCCCGCGCGGCACTACGTGCCACTGCCAGTCCCCTGTCAGCGCGTCAGGCAGAATGAACGGCATGGTCAACTCCCCGGACGCCCCCGGCGGCGATTCCTGCACGGTCAGCGGGATCCGCGCCATCGACGAGCCCGGCGAGGGACTTGTCGAAGTGGAGATCGCCGTTCGCTGTAGTCGGGCGAGCCTGTGGAAGGACCGCCCGGGCGAGCACCCCTGGTTCGGGGATTTCCGGCATCGGGTGCGTCGCGTCTGGAACCAGGGCCAGATGGGATCCGACCCAGACGGATGGATCAGGATGAAGGTCCCGCGAGGTCAACTTGAGGACTTCATCCGGGGTGTCCGGCAAGCGGCGCGGGACGCTGACGCCGAATATCGGGCTTTGCTGGCCCGGCGGCGAGAGCATGTCCTGCGCGAGGCGCAGGCTCAACACGAGAGGCAGGCCGACCCGGCCAGACGTGCCCGGCTGGCGGCAGATCAGGCCCGCATCGACGTGGTCCTGGCCGAGACCGAGCAGTAACTCATGCTGCCGCGCCGCAGTGGCGACGAACCGGGAACTGGGACGGTCCGGGACTGATGCGATTTCGGGATGCCCAGGACGACAGGCCCGCCGACGTCGGAGAAGGCGCGCCGCACATCGATGCGGCGGCGGTCGAGCTATGAGCGCTCACCGCCGTCCATTCGGCCGAAGTGCAGGAACGCCGTGAGTGCCGCGATCACCACCGCCACCCCGACGCCGAGGTAGAGCGTGTCCAACCCGCCTTTGGACTCCACCGCCACGACCACGAAGCTGACCGCCGCCACCAGGACGATCATCGAGATCACCCTGGCCTTGAGGTCGTCGAGATCGTGCATCCTCAGCCAGCCGGGCAGTCGGACGCCTGAGCCACTGGCGCCGATCGTGCCGATGAAGAGGTCATAGAAGCCGAAGGCCGCGATCATAAGGGTCGCGCCGACCAGGAACAGGTCGGTCAGGAGGAGCAGAAAGCCAAGATTGTCGCTGGTCAGCTGAGGGTCGTCGATGACACGGGTGACTGACCTGACAAACACGTCGGTCCCGTAAGCAAAGGACGCCATGCCGGAGAGCAGGAGAACGATCACCGGGACGACAACCACGAGCCGGGACAGGCTTAGCGCCCGCTCGAAGCGTCTCCCCAGCCGTGGCCAGGGGTTCTCAACCGAGGATGTGTCAGCCGCGTTCCTCTCAGCGGTGATCGCCTCAGCCTGGGGCGACCCGCCCTCGGCGCTACCCGGGGGGGCCGCCTCACCTCCCTCATGCGGCACATCAGCCATGCCTCATTGGACTCCATTCCTCCCGCCAGGCACAAGCGCCCGGCCACCACTGCGGGCCGGCTCGTCACGCCCAGCGGCGCTTACCGGGCTGATAGCGCCAGGCCGCCGAGGTGCCGACCGTCGCGCGACCGCAGACCACATGCCTGAAGTTAACGCTTGCTTTGCGTGTGGCGTCAGTCGGGTAGGACCCCGATCATGGCGGTTCTCAGGCTGATTCTCAACATCATCTGGGTGGTTCTGTGTGGCTGGTGGATGGCTATCCTCTACGCGCTGGCCGGGATCATCTGCTTCATCCTGATCATTACCATCCCGCTAGGGATCGCCTCTTTCCGGATCGCCGGGTTCGTGTTCTGGCCGTTCGGACGGCACATCGAGCGGCGTCCGGAGGCGGGGGTCGGCTCG
This sequence comes from uncultured Actinomycetes bacterium, assembly GCA_963758795.1. GTDB lineage: Bacteria > Actinomycetota > Actinomycetes > Streptosporangiales > Streptosporangiaceae > Palsa-504. The sequence continues at coordinate 443,742 of CAVWXG010000006.1, read as the reverse complement.
CTGATCGGCAATATCATCTGGATCTTGCTCATCGGCTGGTGGCTCGCGATCGGTCACCTGGTCAGCGGCATCACGCTGTGCCTGACGATCATCGGCATTCCGCTTGGCCTCGCCAACTTCAAGATCATCCCAGTCTCGCTCTTGCCGCTCGGGGTGCGCATCGTCCCGGGCAGTATGTTCTAGGCAGCCAGTAGTGCAGCAGTGGTGGCAGACATCTCGCACAGCTTTCTCACGGACTGAACGGACAGGTTGGGGGTTCGAGTCTCGCCAAGCGCGCACCGCCCGTGTACATGCGGGCCAGAACGGGCGGAAAAGGGCGGGGATCCCATCGTCCCGGAGGGAGCTCCGTTCGATAACGTCAGCAATAACGGAACGACGCAAGCGAGCTGAACGTGGAGATCGCGATGACCGCGCCATGGCGGGAAACGATCAACATCGATGACCTCTGGGAAGGTGACATGACCGCCGTACTGGTCGACGGCGAAGCCGTGCTGCTAGTCAACATCGACGGCCATGTCCGCGCCTACTCCAACCGGTGTCCCCATCAGGCATCGGCCTTGGATGAGGGTGATCTGGACGGGGACACGCTCACCTGCGCCAAGCACCTGTGGGAGTTCAACGCCACCACCGGCTGCGGCATCAACCCCGATAACGTGCAGCTGAAGAGCTTCGGCTGCCAGGTCGGCGACGACGGCACGATCTACGTGGACATCGGCCGTTGACACTTGCGAACCAGTCCGCTCAGAGCTCGTCGAAGACCAGGACAGTGTGGGTTGACAGCACTCCGTCCATCGTCTGCAGCCGGTCCAGGACGAGCGCCCGCAGGCTCTCGGCATCACGAGTGCGGACAAAGAGGACGATGTCATTTTCTCCGGTGACCAGCTGACCGTGCTCGATCTCGGCGATGCGGGCCAGCTCCTGACGGACGTCCTTCCACGAGTGCTGCCTGATCCGCAGGTAGATGTGAGCCGACAGGGACGGCCCGAGACGACCCGGGTCGATCACCGCGGTGAAGCCGGTTATTACGTGCTCGCGCCTTAGCCGTTCCACCCGCGCGTAACACCCGGCCCGGGAGATATGGACCCGTTCGGCCAGGGTCCGGATGGACAGCCGGCCGTCCTGCCTTAGTTCCGCCAGGATCCGGTGATCCGTCTGGTCAAGGGAGACAACCTGTCCAGCGGAGACCGCTCCGGCCTGTTCAGAGGAATCCATTTGCCGATTATCTTACGGTAAATAAGTCATAATTTCCAGAGTCTGCTATCTAATCTGGACATGTAGCATAATACAGCGCATGATCGGAGCCATATGCACTACTGCTGAGGAGCGCACGTGGTGGCTATCCCTTCCACACCCGAGCGTCTTCTGCCTCCCGCGAATCCGATCACGCTGCTGGACCCTGCAGGCCGGGCGGTCCCCGGCGATGGCCCTGGCCTGCCCGGTGACGACGTCCTTGCGACCTTGTACCGGATGATGGTGCTCGGCCGCCGGTTTGACACCCAGGCGACCGCGCTCACCAAGCAGGGGCGGCTCGCGGTATACCCGTCAGCGCGGGGGCAGGAAGCGTGCCAGATCGGCGCGGTCCTGGCCCTGCGTCCCCAGGACTGGCTGTTTCCGACCTATCGCGATTCGATGGCGGTGACCGCGCGGGGAGTGGACCCGGTCCAGGTGCTGACTCTGCTGCGCGGAGACTGGCACAGCGGCTATGACCCCTACCAGCATCGGGTCGCGCCCCAGTGCACGCCGCTGGCGACCAATACGCTGCACGCCGTCGGGCTGGCCCGCGCGGCGGCGATCAAGGGCGAGGACACGGTCGCCCTGGTCATGCTCGGCGATGGCGCGACGAGCGAGGGCGATACGCACGCGGCCCTGAATTTCGCCGCCGTCTGGAAGTCGCCGGTGGTCTTCCTCATCCAGAACAACGGGTACGCGATCAGCGTCCCGCTGGCCAAGCAGACAGCCGCTCCTTCGCTGGCCCACAAGGGCATCGGTTACGGGATTCCCGCGACCGTGGTGGACGGTAACGACGCGGCCGCGGTTTACGCGGTGGTGCGGCGCGCCGTGATATCAGCCGCGGCGGGCACCGGCCCGGTACTCATCGAGGCGCTCACCTACCGGATGGAAGCGCACACCAATGCCGACGACGCCACCCGTTACCGTTCCCAGGACGAAGTTGATGGCTGGCTCGGGCGCGACCCGGTCTCGCGACTGCGGGAGTACCTCCGCGACCGCGGCCTGCTCGACGAAGCTGCTATCGCGACGGCCGACGCCGAGGCCGAGGCGCAGGCGGCCGCGTTGCGGCAACGCATGACCACCGGCACCCGGCACGATCCGGATGATCTTTTCCGGTACGTCTACGCCGAGCCGACGCCGGAGCTGCGCAGGCAGCAGCGGGAACTGGCCGCCGAGCTGGGCCGGGCTCAAGGAGGCGGGGGTGAGGGATGACAGCGATCGCTGAGCATGGCCAGGGGCTCGCGGCCGGATCGGCCGTGACCATGGCGAGTGCCCTGAACCAGGCGCTTTCCGACGCGCTGAGCGAAGACGACTCCGTCCTGGTCTTCGGCGAGGACGTCGGGACGCTCGGCGGCGTGTTCCGGATCACCGACGGGCTGGCCGCCGCATTCGGCCAGACCCGGGTATTCGATACGCCCCTCTCCGAGTCCGGCATCGTCGGCACGGCCATCGGCATGGCGATGAACGGCTTGCGCCCGGTCGTGGAGATGCAGTTCGACGCCTTCGCCTACCCGGCCTTCGAGCAGGTCACCAGCCATCTGGCTAAGCTCCGCAACCGCACCAGGGGCCGCGTAGAGCTGCCCATCGTCATCCGGATTCCCTACGGTGGCGGCATCGGCGGGGTAGAGCACCACTGCGACTCGTCCGAGGCCTATTACACCCACACACCGGGCCTGCGGGTCGTCACGCCGGGGACCGCGGCTGATGCCTACGTCCTGCTGCGCCAGGCGATCAGCAGCCCCGACCCGGTCATCTTCCTGGAGCCCAAGCGCCGCTACTGGTCCAAAGAGACGGTCTGGCCGCACAGCGGCATCGCCATGGATCCCATGGACCGCGCCCTCGTGCGGCGTCCGGGCACTGATGTCACGCTGATTGCCTACGGCGGAGCGCTGGCCACCGCGCTGGAGGCCGCCGAGGCGGCCGAGGAGGATGGCCGCAGTGCCGAGGTCATTGACCTGCGGAGCCTTTCGCCTTTTGACGACGAGACCGTCACCGCCTCCGTCAAGCGGACCGGCCGGGCCATCGTCGTGCACGAGGCGAGCCGTTTCTGCGGTTACGGCGCGGAGGTGGCGGCGCGCCTGTCTGAACAGTGCTTCCACTACCTGGAGGCCCCGATCTTGCGGGTCGCGGGGTTTGACGTTCCCTACCCACCGCCGAGCCTGGAGGAGTACCACCTGCCGAGCGTCGACCGCATCCTCGACGCGATCGACAGACTGCAGTGGCAGGAAACAGCCGCTCTCTTCGAGGTGGCCGGTTAGATGCCCGCCTTCGTTCTCCCGGATCTGGGCGAAGGCCTGACCGAGGCCGAGATCGTCTCGTGGCATGTTCGGGTGGGGGACATCGTCGCGGTCGACCAGGATGTGGTGGAGGTCGAAACGGCGAAAGCGGTCGTGGAAATCCCGGTTCCGTTCGCCGGCCGGGTGGCGGAGCTGCACGCAGGACCGGGCGACCTGCTCGCCGTCGGGGCTCCGCTCATCACGGTCAGCGATGATCGGACCGGATCGGTCGCCGACAGCGAGAGCGGCGCCGTGCTCATCGGTTACGGCACTACAGACGCGCGGCACCGTCGGCGGCGGCCATCTCGGAACGGGCCGCCGGCACCGCGCAAGGGACAACCTTCCCGGCCGCCGGGCCGGGTCGGGGTGGTCTCCCCGATCGTCCGGCGGCTAGCGCGCAATGCCGGCCTCGATCTCGCCACGATCACCGGATCAGGCCACGATGGCCTGATCACCAGGCAGGACGTCGAACGGGCCATCGCGGCCGGGTCTGCCGCCGTCCCGCCGCTACCTACGGCCCGATCGGCCGGAGCCGAGCAGGTCGTCCGGATACCGCTCCGGGGCGTCCGCAAGATCACGGCCGACAAGCTCAGCCGGTCCCGCCGGGAGATCCCTGAGGCGACGGTCTGGGTCGACGCGGACGCCACCGAACTGCTCAGGCTGCGCGCGACCCTGAATGCCGGCAACGCCGAGCCGCGCATCAGCCTGCTGGCGCTGCTGTCCAGGTTCGCGGTACTTGGACTGCGCCGTCACCCCGAGCTGAACGCGAAAGTCGAAGACGACACGATCGTGATGGGCGCGTCCGTGCACCTCGGTTTCGCCGCGCAGACCGATCGCGGCCTCCTGGTGCCGGTCATTCCCGATGCCCACGCCTGCACCCTGGAGCAGCTTTCCGCCACGCTGGCCGACTACACGCTGCGCGCCAGGACAGGTACCCTCGGACCGGCCGAACTCACCGGCGGGACTTTCACGATCAACAATTACGGGGTGTTCGGCGTGGACGGCTCGGCCGCCATCATCAACCATCCCGAGGTGGCGATCCTGGGCATCGGCCGGATCATCGAGCGGCCGTGGATCGTGGACGGCCAGTTGGCGGCCCGGCATCTGACCCAGCTCACGCTGGCCTTCGATCACCGGGTCTGTGATGGCCAGGCCGCAGGCGGCTTCCTGCGGTTCGTCGCCGACTGCCTGGAGTCCCCGGCGCGGATCATGCGCTATCTCTAGCTGCCACGCGGAATCCGGGTCGCTATCCGCTGGTAAGCGGGGAAACCAGGCCGGAGCGGTCACCGGGCCGGGGTCGTCATCTGCGCCAGCAGGTCGCTCGACCGGGCGATACGGGCGTCCAGGTCGGCCAGGAAACCTTCGATGGCGACCCGCTTGGCTTCCACTGTCGCCCGCAGGTCGTGCTGCAGCTGCAGGCTCTCCCGGACGAGGTCCCGGCGCTCGGCGTCGCTGGTGTGCTCGTGCAGGTAGGTGCGCTTGATCTGGGCCATCCGGTCTTCGTTGCGGAGCACGACGGCGATCTCGTCGAGGTTAAGGCCGAGCAGGACCTGCAGCTGGCGGATGCGCGCCACCCGGGCCAGGTCCTCCTCGGAGTAGCGGCGCATCCCGCCCGGGGTGCACGCGCAGGGAGTGATCAGGCCGAGCTCCTGGTAGTAGCGCAGCGCCCGCTCGGAGACTCCCGCCTGGGCCGCGGCGGCCCCGATGCCGAGCAACCTCCCGTGTCGCGCCCCGTCCTGCTCTGCCGACGGCTCGCTTACGGCCGTCGGCTCCACAGTGGTGGGAGTGACGCTCGACCTCATCAGCTGTTCTCCGATGAGGAGCCGAACTCGGTGTCCGCGCCGGAGCTCGCCGAGGCGGCGGAAACGCCGTTATGGCTGCTGCCTGGCCTGCGGGCGGCCCCGGCCCCGGCCCCGTTTCGATTCCCGTTGCCGCCTGGCAGCGCGGCGGTCTCGCCCAGGCCTGGCAGCCCGGCGCTCTCGTCCAGGCCCACCGCCGCGGCGCTCTCCGCGGCGCCTTCGGCCAGTTCCTCGGCCACCGATTCGGCCGGAGGCTGGTACAGGTAGCGGGGGCCGCGGAGGGCGGAGGCTACCACGGCGATGCCCGTCGCTATGGCGGCGCACGTGAACGCCAGGTGCAGGCCGGCCCCGAACGGCGCCTCGATGAGATGGGGGAAGAACGACCGGCCGGTGATATAGGCGGCCTGGGCGGGCGCCAGGTGGCTGAGCGCGCCGGTGGGGCCGAGCAGTTGCTGAATCGGGTTTTCTCCGAGGAAGGCCGCGAACAGGCTGCCGATCGGCGGCTCGTTGGCTACCAGGTGGGCGGCGCTGGGATCGACCCCCGCGGCGACCAGCCCCTTGTACAGGTGGGTCGGCAGCCGGGAGGCGAGCCCGAGGGTGACGATGGTAAAGAACAGGCCCATCGACAGCACCGTGGCAGAGTTCTGGAAGGTGTTGAGCATCCCCGCGCCCGCGCCCCGCTGCTCCGGCGGGAGGCTGTTCATGACCGATGACTGGTTCGGGGAGAAGAACAGCCCCATGCCGACCGCGAACAGGAAGATCAGCGCGCCGAACCAGATGTAGCTGAAGTTGATCGGCAGCAGCTCAAGCAGCAGGAAGACAACCAGAGAGACGATCAGGCCGGCCGTGGCGAAGAGCCTGGCGCCGTAGCGGTCGGACAGCATCCCGGCGACCGGGCCGACCAGCAGGAACCCGATGGTCAGCGGGACCATGTAGATGCCGGCCCACAGCGGGGTCCGGGCGAAACTGTAACCGTGCTGCGGCAGCCAGATGCCCTGCAGCCAGATGATCAGCATGAACTGCAGGCCGCCCCGGCCCAGCGCCGCCAGCAGACCGGCGATGTTCCCGCAGGTAAACGCGCGGATCTTGAACAGGTTGAGGTGGAACATCGGCTGGGGCACCCTGGTCTCCACCCAGCCGAAGCCGATGAGGACCGCGATCCCGCCGAAGATGGCGGTGAGCACGTAGGGATTAGTCCACCCGGTGGGGTGCCCGCCGTAGGGGAGCAGGGAGTACACGATCCCGGTGAGCACCGCGATCAGCCCGATCGCGAACAGCGCGTTGCCCAGCCAGTCGATCTTGGCCGGGATGCGGACCCCGTTGTCATGCAGGCTGAGGTAGGCCCAGACCGTGCCGAGCAGGCCGAACGGCACCGAGACCAGGAACACCAGCCGCCACTCGATCGGGGCAAGTACGCCGCCCAGGATCAGCCCCAGGAAGGAGCCGCCTATCGCGGCGATGCCGTTGATCCCCATCGCCTTGCCCCGTTCGTTCGAGGGGAAAGCGTCGGTCAAGATCGCGGTGGAGTTGGCGAACAAGAACGCTCCGCCGACGCCCTGGAACACCCGCATGATGATGATCCACAGCGCTCCGGCCTGCCCGGTGAGCCAGGTCACCGACAGCATGATCGAGAAGAACGTGAAGACCGCGAAGCCGAGGTTGTACATCTTGACCCGGCCGTAGATATCGCCGACCCGTCCCAGGCTGACCACCAGCACCGCGGTGACCAGGATGAAACCCATGAATATCCACAGGAAATAGGAGGTGTTAGAGGGTATCAGCGGGTTGAGCTTGATGCCCCGGAACAGCGCGGGCAGCGAGATCAGCAAGATGGACTGGTTGATCGTGACCATCAAGATGCCGAGCGTGGTGTTGGACAGGGCGATCCACTTGTAGTTCTTGCCCAGGCCAGCAGTGCCCGGATTCTTATCCGGCCGGACGTTGGCAACCGCCATGTGCTCTCCTCATGATGCTTCCCGCGACAGCAGATCTGACCCCGACGTTAACGTTACATCGTCGGGGTTGACGATTGCCAGGCGGCATCCAAGTGCACGCCCTGGTGTCGCTGGGGCGCCTGAGACCAGAGGAAATAGCCCGGAACGAATCGTTGTGGCACCCCTAAACACACGCTTTTGCGTAGGTTGCCGCAACCATACGTAGGCGGAGGGCTACGCGGGCGAGCGGACGCGCTCCTGCTGACCGGAGGCGCGGTGAAGGGGCCGGTCGGGCCAGCGCGGCGCGGCCCCGGCGGGCCGGATAGACGGCATGGGCAGGAGCACAGGTGCCGGGGGGCCGGATGCCGGTGTCCGGGCAGGATGCGCGGGGCCGGGCTCGCGGTGGTCGGCGGTGGTCACCAGCCAGACCCGTCGCGGCGGCCCGGTCATGGCGTGCTGGCAGCGGAACGTGCAGCTCACGCAGCCGCCGGCCGCGGCTCGCCGGTGCCTCCTCGAGGCGAAGGCGGCGAAAACCAGCGCCGCGGCGATGGCCGCGCCGCCGGTAGCCGCCAGGGTCGCGACGAGGATGGCCGCGGTGTCAAGGAAATGACCGACCGGGTGGCCGAACACGAGCAAGGCGACGATCAGGAGGGCCGCGAGCCTGCTCGCGGGCCGGGTATAACAGACCATGGTCAGCCTCGCTTAGCCGCGTTTTTCCGTTGAGGGTTGGCCGTGCGCCGTTGCCGTCCTATACCTGGATCGCTCAATTGAGCCGAAAAGTCAAGACCCTGTGTCGACTGGCCGTGAACGCAGCGTGATCGCAGCGAGCAGTCCGGCGGCCAGCGCCAGCCCGGCTGACAGGTAGAGCGCAGCGTGCAGCCCGTTGTGGAAGGCGGTGTACGCGGCGCCGATGACCTCCTGGACGAGCTTGCCGTAGCCCGCGTAACCGGCGGTGTTCCGCGGGATCTGGCCGGTCTCGATGGCGTTGGCGACGAGCGTCTGGAAGCCGGCCGGTATGCCGAGATGAGTCATCTGCCCGGCCAGGCTGGACCGGAGCTGCGAGTAGACGAGCGAGCCGAGGACCGCCACGCCGGTGACGGCACCGATTTCCCGGCTGGTGTTGGTCGCGGACGCGGCCATACCCGATCGTTCGGCCGGCACCGCCGAGAGCACCGAGGAGGTGATGGGTACCACGGTGGTGCCGATGCCGATCCCGGCCAGCGCCAGGGCCACCACCAGCGGCCCGTAGTCCGGGTGCGGGGAGAGGTAGCCGTCCGTGAGAAACAGGCCGGCCGCGAAAAGCAGGCAGCCGATCGTGATTGACCAGCGGGGCCCCACCCGGGCCGTCCACCGTCCCGCGAGCACGGAGGCCGCGATCATCAGGATGGTCATCGGCAAGAACACGACCGCCAGCCGGTAGCCGGACGCGCCGACGACCTCGACCAGGTACAACGCGGTGAAGAAGAAGATGGCGAAGGTGGCGAAGTAGGTGGCGAAGGCGGTGACGAGGGCGGTAGTGAACTCGGGTATGCGCAGGAAGCGCAGGTCAAGCAGCGGATACGGGGCACGGTGCTCCCACCAGCCGAACGCCGCGAACAATACTGCGCTCGCGCACAGCAAGATGACCACGGGGGTCGCGCCGAAGCCTGCCGACTCCGCGTCGATGATCGCGAAGACTCCGGTGGCGAGCGCGCCGGCGCCGAGCAGCGTACCGGGGATATCGACCCGGACCGCCTCGGCGTTCGCGCTCTCCGGCAAGATGATCGCCGCGACGATCAGGGCCGCTAGCCCGAACACCAGGTTGAACCAGAAGATGCCACGCCAGTTCCAGGCGCCGACGATCACGCCCCCGATGACCGGGCCCGCGGCGAGCGCGAACCCGGACGTCGCGGCCCATATTCCGACCGCCCGGCTCCTGGCCCTGGCGTTCGGGTACAGCTGACGCAGCATCGACAGGGTGCCCGGCTCGCTGGCGGCCGCGCCCAGGCCCATCACCGCGCGCCCGGCGATGAGCACAGAGACGTTCGGGGCCAGCGCGCACAGGACCGAGCCGGCGCAGAACACGCCGACCCCCGCCAGCATGACCTTCTTGCGGCCGAGCTCGTCCCCGATCATCCCGCAGGCCAGCATGATGCTGGCGAAGGTGAGCGCGTAGGCGCCGACCACCCACTGCAGGTCGGTGACGCTCGCCTTCAGGCTGGTCTGCAGGTCGCCGAGCGCGACGCTGACCACGGTGTTGTCCAGGAACGTCAGGAACAGCAGCGTGCACAGCGTCGCGAGCGCGAGCCCCTGGCCGCCCCGCGGTACGACGCCGGGCCGGTCACCGGAGACCGCCTCCGCCTGACTAGCCAATCCGGGCGACCGCCTCAGCCGGATGAACTGCACGCGGATGGTACCGAACCACCCGGTATCAGCTTGAACAGGCCGCAGAGGCTGGCGTCGCCGACCTTCCAGGTGCCATCCTGGTACACCGACGTGCCGGTCTGGCCGGACAGCAGGCTCGTTCCGCCTGACGACGTGATGTTGTAGGTCACGGTGGCCTTGGTCGGGGAGGTCACCACCACCTTGGTGACCTTGGCCCCGATCCCGCTGGCCAGGGGCAGTTGGTTGAAGGCGGCGATGGCCGAGGCGAACACGCTCCCGTTCTGCAGCAGGGCGGCCTTCTGCGAGGCCGTAGTGCTCGAGCTGAAGAATTTCTCCCAGTTCGCGGTGATCTCCGCCACCGCGTCGGAACTGCTGGAGCTGGCCGGGGCGGACGAGCTGCTGGTGGCCGCGGGCGATGAGGCCGCAGAACTCGACGGCGACGTCGCCGCGGACGTGCTGGAACTGCTGCTGCAGGCCGCCACCGTCACGGCCAGAGCCGGGCCAAGCGCCAGGGCCATGATCCTGCGGGTCAAGAGGTTCAACCGCATGACACGCCTCCTTTGTCTCGGTCGGATGAATAGCTGAAGGCTGTCATTATTGCGGACCTGGCCGCTCTTTCAGAGTCTGCACCGAATGTTTCCCTGGGTGCGGCACCTTACCCGCCGCAGGCCGACGCGCGCGTCAGGCAAAGGCGGCAGGCAAGAGCGGCCGGGCGCCGCCGCCGCCCGATCACGTCTCGTCTACCAGCGAAAATGTATGAACACGCGGCCGAAGTTCTTGGAGTCCTTCTCTACCCGGTGATACTTCGCCTTGATCTCTTTTTGCTCAAGGAACTTCAGGACGTGCTTCTTGAGCTGGCCGGAACCCTTGCCCGGAATAATCTCGACCAGCGGGGCCTTCTTCGCCACGGCCTCGTCGATGATCGCCCGCAGCGCCCGGTCGATGTCCTGTCCCCGGTTGTAAATGTCGTGCAGATCAAGCTTCAGCTTCATGATCACCGCCAGCCGCCTCGGAGGCGCTACGTAGGGTAAGAGGTGTCCGCCGCGGCATCCGGGCCCGGCCCCTTCCCCCGGCAAACAGTACCGCGATGATCGATGTGACGGCGTCGCCCGGGTCGTCGCAGGGCCCGGGTCCCCGAATTCTGAGGGTGTTGAGAGCATACTGAGAGTATCCGGGGGGATACTCGGCGGGCGGCCTGAAAGTCAGGGCCTTGATGTCATCACCTTCGACAAGCTCATGCTCTTCAGAAAGCTAACGCCATGCCATTTACCAGGCCGCGTCACTGGCTGAGATGGCTCATCGGAGCCATCGTCGTTCTCGTCGTCCTGGGGGTCGGCGGCCCCTTCGTCTACATCCACTTCTTCAACGGCGCCGCGCCGTCCGCGTTGTCGCTGCCGACGGCCAGCAGCTCCGGGTCCGCCTCGCCCAGCGGCACCGGCCCAAGCGCCGCCGCGACGGCGAACACCGCGGCCAGCGCGTCGCTGGCCGGCACGTACGGTGTCGGTTCCGGTTCCGTCGTCGGCTACCGCGTCAACGAGGTACTGCTCGGCCAGAACACCACCGCCGTCGGCCGCACCACCTCGGTTACCGGGCACCTCACCATCGTCGGCACCACCGCCGCGGCTGCCGCCTTCAGCGTCCCGATGGACACCGTGCACAGCGACAAGAGCCAGCGGGACGCGCAGTTCGACGGCCGGATCATGGACGTGACGCAGTACCCCACCGGGACCTTCACGCTGACCAGCCCGATCGACCTGGCGCCGCTGCCCGCTACCGGCGTGATCAAGAGCTACACCGCGACCGGCAAGCTGGCGCTGCACGGCACCACCCGCGCGGTGACGTTCACCTTGACCGCTGAGCGCAGCACCGCTAAGGACGGGGGTACGCAGATCGAGGTGGCCGGGCACATCCCGGTCCTGTTCTCCGACTACAACATCCAGAACCCGAGCTTCTCGGGCTTCGTGACCACGCAGGATCACGGCCTGCTGGAGTTCCTCCTGGTCTTCACCAAGACCTGAGGCGGCTACGACACCTCGTACCCGACGATGACCTCACCGGCGTCCTGCCGCACCACCGAGATCACCCCGGTCTTGCCCGCGTCGGAGAACTGGACCTGGGTCTGGCCCTTGGTGGAGTCCACTGTAACTGTGGGCGTGACGTGCCACTCGGTGTCGTAGATGGCGACCCGCAGCACGGCGGGTGGGAGTCCCTGGACTCCGTTATCGCAGCCGAACGCGATGTTGGTGGCGCTGCGCCACGGCACCGTGATGACGGTGACGGCGCCGGCGCCGGTGTTGAGCTGACCTGACTGCACTTCTTCCTCCATGTTCAGCTGGAATGAGCTGATCCACGCGGTCAGCTGCGCTGCGGTGCCGTTGAACACGTCGTTGTCATAGTCGCTGGTGCCGCCGGACTGCCAGAACTTCCATGAGCTCCACGGCGACGGCGCGCTCGGCGCCGCCGACTGGTAGATGGCCAGCCACAGCGGGTAGGACTCGAGCCCCGCGCAGTTACCGGAGGTGATGAAGTCGTAGAAGGAGTACACGCCGCGCGGGTTATGCGGGCGCAAGGACACCAGCTTGGCCATGAAGTCCCGGGCGCACGCCGCCACGTCGGCCGCGGACGCTCCCGCGGTCTCGTTATCCAGCCAGAGCATGTCGGTGGTCTCAAGGCCGACATTGCTGACCGTGTCCACGAAGTAGCTCGCCTGGTCCGCCCCGCTCAGGGACGGGTCGAGGAAGTGGTAGGCACCCCGGGCCAGCCCTTTGGCCTTGATCCTGGGCCAGTTCCAGGCCAGGTAGGGATCCGGTGAGTTCGTGCCGCTGCCGCCGAGGCCCTGGCTGGCCCGGCAGATACCGAACGACAGGCCCGATGTGCTGGCCCAGTCGAAATTCCCGGCGAAGTTCGAGACGTCGATTCCCTTGGCGTCTGCCATCGGCTGCCCTTCCTCCCTCCCGGCGTCCGGACAGATCGTAGCTTAAGTGACTACTTGCCACGAAGGCCGGTCACGGTGGCGAGGGAAGTGGCGCAGACGCTACGGGCGCCACTACCGGCTGCGATCCGGAATACCCCAGCGCCGCCGCCGCGGCCCGTCAGCCAGCCTGGAATGAACTAGCGCCCGGCGCGGTTATGCAGTACAGTCGTATTAGTGGAATCTCGCGATAGCGGGATCCAGGCCCGTAAAGGGCAGTACGACTTCAGCTCCGTCAGTCAGACCTGATGTCGAGCGAATCGCGACGTTTCCGGACTCTTTCCCGGCGATGACAGCTCATCCTAGATGGCTCGTCCTCCGCCCAGGCAGGAACCTCTTTTATTCCGAACGAGCCGGGCTCGTGCGCACCGTACAAGCTTTACCCCGCCGTCGCGCCAGCGCTTATTTCAGCGCGCCACATTCAGCGCGAATGGCCGTATTCGCTTCCCGCGAGAGGAAATTTATTTATGGCAGTAACTCTGCAAGAACCAGCTCCCCCGACCCAGGGAGCTCAGGCCGGAATTGCGATATCCGGCATCGTCGATATAGGTGCCGAAGGCGCCTTCGTGCGGACTTCCGGCTACCGGCGCGGCCCGGCCGATGTGCACGTCTCCGCCGGGCAGGTCCAACAGTACGGGCTCAGGAAGAGCGACCAGGTCGAAGGGACGGCACGGCCCGACAAGCGCGGCGGCAAGGTCAGCTCGCTGATCCGGGTGGACACCATCAACGGCATGTCGCCCGACCAAGCGCGGGCCCGGCCGCACTTTGCCGACCTGACCCCCCTGTACCCGCAGGAGCGCCTGCGCCTCGAGGACGGCAGCTCCTCGGCGACGGCGCGCATCATCGACCTGGTGGCGCCGATCGGCAAGGGTTCGCGCGGCCTCATCGTCTCCCCGCCCAAGGCCGGCAAGACGATGATCCTGGAGGTGATCGCGGCCGCGATCGCGAACAGCCACCCCGAGGTCGAGGTGATGATGGTGCTGGTCGGTGAGCGTCCTGAAGAGGTCACCGACCTGCGCCGGACGGTCCGCGGCCAGGTCATCTACTCCACCTTCGACCAGCCGGCCACCGACCACATCAGGGTCGCCGAGATGGCCATCGAGCGCGCCAAGCGCCTGGTGGAACTGGGCCGCGACGTGGTGGTGCTGCTCGATTCCATCACCCGGCTGGGCCGGGCCTACAACGTGGTGGCCCCGGCCAACAGCCGGACGCTGGCCGGCGGGGTCGCGGCCTCGGCGCTGACGCCGCCCCGTCAGTTCCTCGGCGCCGCGCGCAACGTGGAGTTCGGCGGGTCGCTCACGATCCTGTCCACCGCGCTCGTCGACACCGGCTCCCGGATGGACGACGTGCTGTTCGAAGAGTTCAAGGGCACCGGCAACATGGAGGTGCGGCTGCGCCGCGAGCTCGCCGAGAGGCGCCTGTACCCGGCGATCGACGCGATGCCTTCCGGCACCCGTCATGACGAACTGCTAATGCCGCCCGACGAGTACGCGGCGACCGGGCAGCTCCGCCGCGCTCTTGGCGGCCTGGATTACCAGCAGGCCCTGGAGCTGCTCATCGAGAAGACCAGGAATACGGCCTCCAACTCCGAATTCCTCAGCCAGATCCAGCGGGCCCGCTAGCACTCCCCACCTCGTCACGGCGCCTCGTCACGGCGCCGCGCCACCTGAAGCGCCGCGCCCCAGTGCCGCCGCACCGAGTGGCCCGGGCGCAGCGCCAGCCGGCGCCTGATTTCGGTGTACAGACGCTGACGCTTCCAGTCCGCCATGGCCAGGTGCCCGGAGAACGTGTTGAGCAGCTCGATGTACTCCTCCACGTCGTAGCCGCGCTCCCAGTCGTACCGGCGGATGGCGGTGACCTCGAAGAGCCCGGTGGCCTCGATCTCGGCCCGGTCGTCGGGTTGTTCCCCCGCCCGCGGCGACGGCCACGGAGTGCCGGACGGCACGCCCTCGCCGAGCTCGTCGTAGACGTCCTGGATCTCGACGAAGAACGGGTCGCCGCCGTCAGGGAACACGTGTCCGGCTCCCCAGATGGCCAGGTGCCCGCCGGGGTGCAGCGCCCGCCAGGCCCGCTGGTAGCGGACGGCGGGATCGATCCAGTGCCAGGCCGTGGCGGCGTACACCAGGCTGGCCGGCTCGGCCGGCTCCCACTGCTCGAACGCGTCCTGGATCACCTCGACCGGGAATCCGGCCAGGTTCGCGCGAGCGGTCGCGGCGAGTCCGGCACCGAGCTCGACGCAGGTGATCCGGAAGCCGCGCCGGGCCAGCGGGCGAGTCGCCTTACCCGTGCCGCAGCCCACCTCGAGCAGATGGTCGCCCGGCGTCACCCCGGTTAGCGCGACGAGGTCGTCGAACAGCTCGTCGGGATAATCCGGCCGTACCCGGTCGTAGTTCTCAGCGGCCTGGTCAAACGTCTGCCGCAGCCGCTCGCGCTCAGCATCCGGACGCACCGGGCCAGTATGTCACCGATGATCACCGATAGCCGCCGTCGTCATAATGCAGGACCATGATGCCCCGTAGAAAGGAAGGCTCATGCCTGCTCAGGACATCGCAACGGGCCACTACCTCACCCCAGCCGTCATGACCGCGCCGGGAGCCTACGGTCCGCTGCTGGCCGGCCTGCCGCCGGGAATCGCCGCGGTCGCCGAGGCAGCCCATGGTCTGCTGATCCACGAGCACATCGCGGGCTCCTACGGGGTCGCGCTCACCCCGGCGGACCAGGCCAGCGTGCACGTGCGGCCGGTGGCCGGGCTGCTGGCGCGGATCGCGGCGCGGGACAGCCGGCCGCTGACCGACGCTCGGGTGCCCGCGGCCCGGCTGGCGGGCAACTGCCGGCATTTCACCGTGCTGGCCGTCGCGGCCCTGCGCGCGCAGGGCGCGCCCGCCCGGGCCCGGTGCGGCTTCGGCGGCTACTTCGGCTCGGGCGCGTTTGAGGACCACTGGGTGTGCGAGTACTGGGACCAGGCCGCGCAGCGCTGGGTGCTGGCCGACGCGCAGATCGACGAGGTGCAGCGGGGGCTGTCCGGGATCGGCTTCGATGTGCTGGACGTTCCCCGCGACAAGTTCCTGGTGGCGGGTGAGGCGTGGCGCCGGTGCCGCCGCGGCGACGCCGACCCGGCCGCGTTCGGGTTCAGCCTCCTCAAGCAGGGCGGGTACGGGTGGATCGCGGGCAACCTGCTGCGCGACGTGGCCGCGCTCGCCAACATGGAGATGCTGCCCTGGGATGTCTGGGGCGCCATGCCCAGGTTGGATGAGCCCATCGACGACGAGCGTCTCGCGCTGTTCGACCGGCTGGCCGAGCTCATCGCCGACCTCGACGCCGGCGCCGGCTCCGGCGCCGGCTCCGACGCCGCCTTCACCGACCTGACCGCCGCCTACTCCGCCGACGACCGGCTCCGCGTTCCCGCCACCGTCTACAACGCCGTCTTGAACCGCCCCGAACCGGTCCCCGGCTCCGACCCCGGCCCGCTGCCTCCGACCTAAGACACTCCCGCCTCACCTATCCCTCTGGTCCCGTGCACCCCAGCACGAATTGTATGGATGCGGCACCCTGCACACGCCCGTGTGTGCAAAGGGGTGTGTGCAGGTTGTCACAACCACCACATAGCGGATCGAGCCCGGTCGGCTCCGTGATGTCCGATTTCCGCTAGGAATCGCGGTCGGCAGGCCCAGGACGTCATCAGGGAACTGCTAGCCCGGGCCGGGGTCGAGTTCGTGCACCTGCGCAACGTCGGCCACGGCTGCTATAACTTTGCCGTTCGGGCGAATACCGACCAAGCGTGGCCGCGGCAACCTTGCGGACTCGAACGACGGCCAGACCCGGGCTCCGGACAAGGCGGTGAAAGCTGAGAACCTGGCGGACCGGGGTTATCCGGCGTTTCGCACACCCTGGGCGGGGGTTCACCCAGGGGCTGATCGCGGACGGCGGGACAGTGTGGGAATCCACCGGGGGTTACGGCGAATCGGCACTGTGCCGGTACCACCTCGGCGGCCAGATCGGGCAGCGCGCGCTCCTGCCCGCGGAGCTCTTCGGCGAGAGCATCTGCCGGGCCGGCGGGGACATCTGGCAGTTGACCTGGCGCGAACGGGTCGCGCTGCGCTGGGACGCGCGCACCCTGGAGCTAACCGACCGGGTGCCCTTCAACCGCGAAGGCTGGGGCATCTGCGCCGCGGACCGGTACGTGGTGACCAGCGACGGAAGCAGCGAGCTGGTCCGCCGTGACCCGCGGACCCTGCAGCCGCAGGCGGTCGTCCACGTCCGCTGCGGGGGTCACCGCGTGCCCGGGCTCAACGACCTCGCCTGGGCCGCGGGCATCATCTGGGCGAACGTGGCGGGCACCCACTACCTGGCCGGGATTGACCCGGACAGCGGCGAGGTCACCGACATCGTCAACGCCCGTCCGGCCTCCGAACGGCATCTCGGTGACGCGCAGGCGATCATGAATGGGATCGCGGCGCTGCCCGCGGCCGGAGAGTTCCTGCTCACCGGGAAGGGCTGGCGCTCGATCCGGCACGTCCGGCTGAAACCGGCCCGCGAGGGCGCCGCCCGGGAGCGGCTGCTCGCGGGCCTGAGCCGCTGATCCGCAGCGGCTTGCCGGTGTAGCCGCCGTCGGCCAGCCCGGCGAGCCGCTCGAAGATGTTGCCGGCGCCGAAGTCGCCGGTCAGCGCCCAGGACACGCCCGCCGCCATCAGGTAGAGAGGAACCATCGCCACCCCGCCGGACCAGGCGTACTGGGTTGCGTGCCGCGCCTCGTGGCGGAACAGCGGTGAGCCGGGATCGATGTCATCGCCCCTGGTCAGGATCACGTTGCCGAGGCAGAATGCCGGGGCGGGCGGCACCGGCAGCCGGTATCCGGTCGCGATGAGCAGTCCGTCCACGCTGCGGGCGAGCCGGGCGCCGCCGACGACGGCCGCGCCCAGGCCGGCCAGCGTCGACCCATTAGCCAGGTTAACCGCCCGCCGCACGCGTGGGCCTGGTCGCATCGCCGTGGCCTGCGCGGGGCCTGGTCGCATCGCCGCGGCCCGCGTCAGGACGGGTCGGAACCGTTGTGCCCGTTGAGCCCCAGCGGATCGGCGGCCACTCCCGCCGCCCACGGCGGAGCGGGCGCAGCGGGCACCGGCAGGGCTAGCTGCTCCTGGCTGTGGTCGCGGTGGGCCCGCGCCGCGGACAGGTGATAGTCGCTGAGCTCCGCTAGGAAGCTCTCGTCCGCGTACGGCGTACCGTCGACCAGCGGGCCACGCCGGTGCTCGAGTACGGCGACGATGTCCTCGCCGCTCAGCGTCTTGTGTGTCTCCAGGGCGTGCGCGAGGGCCAGGATATGGTTCCTGTTCTCCTTGATGATCCCCTCGGTCCGCCTGAGCAGCGTGGTCAGGCTGTCCTCGATCCGGTCCGCGAGCGCATGCCGGACCTGAGCCTCCGGGTCCTGGCCCTTCTTCAGCGTGCCGCCGCGGCCGCCGCCGGGGGAGCCGACCTCCAGCCGCTTGGCCGTGGAGTACGAGGACACCGTGGTGCCCATGCCCCAGAAACCCTCCATGAACGACGCGACCGTGGTCGCGGACTCAAGGTCCCCGGACACCCCGGAGGAGCTGTCCTCGTTGAAGAACATCCGCTCCCCGGCGAGCGAGGCCAGGGACACCAGGATGTCGGTCTCGTACTCGCTGCGCCACCGGGTGAACTGGTCCTCGGGCGGAATGCTCGCCACCATCCCGAGGTAATCGCTGCCCTTCTCGATCGTCGCGATGTCGATCTCCATGTGCTGGCGGGTGCGGAAGGCGACCAGCGCATGGCAGGCCTCGTGCACCGCGACGGCGTGCCGCTCGCGCTCGATGTACTCCACGTCCTCCGGCGGGCCGAGTTCCTTGAGCTGCTTGGCCTTGATCACGTCCGGCCAGGTGATAACGTCACGCCCGTTCCTGATCGCGGTGATGAGCGACTCGTTGACCAGGTCCTTGATGGTGGCGCCGGTGGCGTAGGGCGTGATGGTGGCGAGCTTGTCCATGTTTTCGCTAGTGAGCTCGTGCCGCACTTTGGAGAAGTACCCCTCGTAGGTCCGGATCCGGCCCGCCTTGGACGGGTAGCCGACCTTGTAGATCCGGTCGATGCGGCCGGGGCGGAGCAGCGCCTCGTCCAGGGCCGTCGGCATGTTGGTCGCCATCATGACCAGGATCCGGTACTTGGGCGGCGGCTTGGGCCGCATGCCGAAGATCCGCCGGACGTAGCGGTTGACGATGCCGCGCGGTTTCTTCAGCCCGGACAGCTCGGTGAGCAGGGCTTGTAGCGTCCCCATCCCGCCCCCGCCACCCCCGTTCATCATCCCGCCGACCATCTGCCTGCTGCGCCGGTTATCCGGCTCATCGGTGACCGCCGATTCCGTCGCGTGCTTGGCCAGCTGCCACTGCGTGTCCCGGGACAGGTAAGAGAAACCGTGGCAGCCCGCGGGGGCGAAGGCGCCCGCGCGCTGCTGCCCGCCGGGTGCACCCTGGGTCATCATGCCGCGGTTGCCGAGTGAGTCGGCTTCGTCGAAGAAGACGATCACGCCGCCGTAGCGGAGCGCGAGCCGCCGCAGCTTGCGGAAGAGCGACTTGACCTTGAGGATGCCCACGCCCATGAACATGTTGATGAACGCACCGGGGTCCACGAACACGTACGGCTTGCCAGTCTCGCCGGCCACCGCCTCCGCCATCAGCGTCTTGCCGGTCCCTGGCGGCCCCCACAGCAGCAGGCCACCCGGCACGTAGCCGCCTCGTTCCTCGACCAGTTCGGGGTGCTCGAGATACAGGATGTTCTCCTTGACCCGCTCGAGCACGTGGTCCTGGCCCCAGACGTCGGTGAACCTGGTCTTGATGTCGTCCGGGTAGTACACGTCCACTCCGCCACGTGACATAAACCAGAACAGCGCGGCGAACTGCACGATGATGAGGCAGACGTAAATGAGGATCTGGAACACGAACGGAAGCGCGTGCCAGATCAGCCCGGGCGCCCGGATCAGCGCGAGCAGCGGCGAGGTGTGGATGAACTTGCTGACCACGAACGCGAGCACGGCGATCCAGAACACCCAGACGGCCAGCCGCCAGAGCCGGAACCTGGTCCAGTCCGACAGCCTCCGGTCAGTGGCCCGCTCCATGCCGCCGAACACCGTCGAGGTCCAGAACCGGTAATAGCCGCGCCAGTGCTCGCTGATCAGGAAATGGATCTGGCGGAGCAGTTCCAGGCCGAGCAGCAAGAACACCCACCAGCCCGCCCGCGCCTCGATCCGCATCGCGTCCGAGAACCCGACGATGGGATCGTTCGCCATCACGGACCAGACCAGGACGAACCAGAGCAGGGTCAGCAGGAGCAGGAACTTGATCCGGTCCCAGAACCCGAGGGGCTTGCGGGTCAGCCGGTCGGCGTCCACCGGCCTGCTCTCGCCGGGCGCCGAGAGTCCTTCCTCGGCGGTGGCGGCTCGGGCCTTACTCATCACGGGCTCCTGATGGTAAACGACGACATCACGTCGTTGATCTCGGTCTGGTCGCTGCTGTAACAACTGGAAGTGCAGTGCAGCACGAGGAAGTAGACCTCGGTCTGGTCCGGGTTGGTCAACGCGATCTCATCGAAGGTGTCGGTGACGCCGTTGTCGGTATAGTCGAAGGTCTCCCGGACCCCGTGCACGCCCTGGCCGGGCGTGAGCACCTCATCGCGGATCTGACTGAAGCCGGAGAGAGGGAAGCCCTCTGAGGAGGCGGTCGACCTCGCGGTCGAGGTGACGGGCAGGAAGAAGTCCCGCAGCGAGTCGTAGGACAGTTCGTTCATCCCGGTGGAGCTGAGCGTGCCGACCTCGGCGAACACGAACGGCTGGGTGGTGCCGAACGCCAGGAAGTCCGTCGCGCTGGGCTGGCTTCCGGCCTGGTACGCGACCGTCCACACGCCGTTCGAGCTGCCGGTTACCGCCTTCAGCGCGGAGGGGCTGATCTTATGCCAGCCGTAGGGGACCTTGAAGTACGTGTCCTGGCTGGAATTCGCCACGTAGGTGTACTGGGGCGCGGCGCACCCGGTAACGACGACCCCGAGGAGAAGCGCGCAACCCCCGACGAGGCCCTTGACGACGCGGTGGGCCTTGCTTGCCAAGAGGTGCGACCTCCACGTAAGGACTACGTAGTGTCCAAGTATGACGCCTTCTGCGGCAATGGTACAGGTCCCCCCGGCGGGTCAAATGCACCAGATATCAGGCCGTGGCATCGGGTGCGAAATTCATCTCTTTGCGTGCGTACGTTAGAGCGGCCGCAGCGTGGGTAGCGCACCGGATTCAACCGGACTCACATCAGGACCCGGATTGAAGGGGAGGTCACTATGGAACGTTCAAGCACGACCCAGCTTTCCCCCGGTCAGGAGCACTCCACCTCCGAACTCGTCAAGACGATGTCCGAGCAGGTGTCGACCCTCATCCGCGATGAGCTCAAGCTCGCCCAGCTGGAGATGACCAGCAAGGGCAAGCAGGCAGCCCTCGGGGCGGGGATGTTCGGGGCGTCCGGCGTGGTTGCTATCTACGGCGTGGGCTGCCTGCTAGCGTGCGCGATCATCGCCATCAGCGGCGTCGTGGCGGCCTGGCTCGCCGCGCTCATCGTCGGGGCGGCCCTGCTGGCCACCGCCGCGGGCGCGGCGCTTGTCGGCAAGCAGCGTCTGCAACGGGCGGCGCCCGCGGTGCCCGGAGAAGCCGTCGCCAGCGTCAAGGCCGACGTCGAGGAAATCAAGGAGAGGACACACCGATGACCGGCCCGGAAATTTCGCAGGAAGAAATTCAGCAGGAAATCGAGCGGACCCGCGAGCACCTCGGCGAGACCGTGGAGGAGCTGGCCGCCAAGGCCGACGTGAAGGCCAGGGCCCAGGCCAAGGCCGCCGACGTCAAGGCCCAGGCTCAGGCCAAGGCGACCGACGTGAAGGCCCAGGCTCAGGCCAAGGCTACCGACGTCAAGGCCCAGGCCCAGGCCAAGGCAACCGAGCTGTCCGGGCAGGTCCGGCAGAGCCAGCTCGTGCAGCGTCGCTGGCCGCTCGCGGTCGCCGCGGCAGTCCTGGTGGCCGGTTCGATGGCCGTCTGGCGGTGGAGAAAAAAATGACGACGCTGAATCCGCGGCAGGGCCGGCCCGCACGCGGTGGCGAGGCCGGCCCCGAGGGCCAGGAGTCAATACCGCCGCAGAGCCGGGTGCAGGGCGGGCCGGAGACGCCGCTCGAGCTGGGCGGGACCGGCTGGAAGAACACGCTCACGCGTGCCGGGAAGAAGTTCACCCGCGACCGGTGCAGCATGACCGCGGGCAGCCTGGCGTACCACTGGTTCCTGGCGCTGTTCCCGGCCCTGATCGCCCTGCTGGGCTTGGCCCGCCTGGTGAACATCAGCCCAGCCACGACGCAGCATCTGGTCCACGGCCTGGACACCGCGCTCCCGCAGGGGGCCTCGACGGTTTTCAACGGGGCTATCACCTCGGCGACTTCTCGCTCGGCAGCTGGCTCGCTCACCGCGCTGATTATCGGCGTGGTGCTGGCGCTATGGGGCGCCTCCGGCGGCATGGCGGCGCTGGAGACCGGGCTCGACGTCGCCTACGAGGTGCCGGTCGACCGTAAGTTCGCGGCCAAGCGGCTGTACGCGTTCCCGCTCATGCTGGCCACGGTGGTGACCGGCGGCGTCGCCTCGGCGCTCATCGTGTTCGGCCCGTCGATCGGAAAGGGGATCGCGGGCCACATAGGCATCACCGGGACCGCGTTCACGATCATCTGGACGGTGGTGCAGTGGGTACTGGCCGTCATCTTGATCACGCTGCTGTTCTCGACGTACTACTTCTTCGGTCCGAACCGCGAGACGCCGCGCTGGCAGTGGGTCAGCCCGGGCGGCATTATCGGTACGGCAATCTTCCTGCTCGCCTCGCTCGGGTTCCGCTTCTACGTGACCGAGACCGGGTCGTACAGCAAGACGTACGGCGCGTTCGCCGGGGTGGTCATCCTGATTTTCTGGCTCTACCTGACCGGCACCGCGATCATGCTCGGGGCCGAGATCAACGCGGAATCCGAACGCCAGGCCGCCGCGCAGGCCGGCCACCAGGGCGCCCAGGCCAGCGCGGCGGACCTCGAGAGCGGCGGGAAAGCGCCCGCGCGTTAGGGTGGGCCATGAATGCCATCCGCAGCGTCGGTTTGTTCGTCGCCGCCGGACTGGCCGAGATCGGCGGCGGCTACCTCGTCTGGCGGTGGCTGCGGGAGGGTTCGCCCTGGCCGGTCGGACTGGCGGGCGCGGTCATCCTGGTCATCTACGGCGTCATCCCGACATTCCAGCCCTCCCACGATTTCGGCCGGGTCTACGCAGCCTACGGCGGGGTGTTCGTGATCATGAGCCTGCTCTGGGGCTGGGGGATCGACGGGCACCGTCCGGACAACTATGACTGGCTGGGCGCCGCCATCGTCGCGGTGGGCGTCGCCGTGATCTTCTTCAGCCCGCACCGCTTATTTCTTCTTCTTCCGAACGAGCTTCAGTGCTTGCGGCCGCTCCCGAGCCCGCGGGTCGCAGGCAAAGCATCAAATTAGACTTTCCTAGCATGTCCTGCCAACCTGCTCGTGAACCGGGACGTCTTATACCAGGTTGAACGTGGGGGAATCCGCGTAACCCCGAGATAAGGAGTACCAGGCTTGGCCCGGTGCTCTCAGCGTGCAGTGTGACGACCATGGGGGGAGCGGCGTGGCTTCGGCTACCCCGGACGTGACAGACGGCGTTCCCCGGGGATCCGATCCGTTCGATCGGGCGGACACTAGACCAATGATCACGATCGCCTCCGAGCCGGAGGGTCCGCGTGGACCCACGGACCCCGAGGACCCCGAGGACCCCAGGGACCACGAAAACCCCGAGAACCCGCAGGATCCGCTCGGTCTGGCCGCGGACGCGCCGCTGCTGGCCGCGTGGCTCGACTGGAGGCGACGGGCTCAGGCCGGCCAGCTGTCCCCGATGACCACGCCTGGTCACAAGCAGCGCCTCGACCTGGTGGGCGCCGTGGTGGCGGGGGACGCGCCGCTGTACGGGGCGCTGGACTCCATCAAGCACGCGGATCACCTGCTCGAAGACGCGCAGGCTCGCGCGGCCGCGCTATGGGGCGCCGACTGGTGCCGGTTCTCCGTGGCCGGGTCCACCCACGGCAACCAGGCGTTCTGCCTGGCCCTCGGCCAGCCCGGCCAGGAGGTGATCATCACCAGGACGCTGCACCGGTCGCTACTGCTCGGCCTGGTCATGGCGGGATTGACGCCGGTCTGGGTGCGACCGGAAATCGACCCGCGTTCAGGCCTGCCCGCCGCGGTCCCGGTGCAGACCGTACGGGACGCCCTGGCCGCGCACCCCGGCGCCTGCGGCGTGATCCTCGGCGACCCGTCCTACGTCGGCACCACCGGTGACCTGGCGGGCCACGCGCAAGCTGCGCACGACGCGGGCGTGCCGCTGATCGTCGACGCCGCCTGGGCCGCCTACCTGGGCTTTCATCCCGACCTTCCGCGGCACGCGATCGCCGCGGGTGCCGACGCGATGGTGACAAGCGCGCACAAAACGCTGCCCGCTTACACCCAGGGCGCGCTGGTGCTGGCCAGAACCGAGCGGCTGGACGCGGCCCGGCTGAACCGGGCGTTCGATGCCACCCACACGACGAGCCCGGCCGGGTCGATCATGGCGAGCATCGACGCCGCCCGGGCGCTGCTGGCCCGCGACGGGCACCGGCTGTGCGCGCGGCTGCTGGACGGCGTGGCCGCGGCCCGCGCGCGGCTGCGCGAGGTGCCTGGGCTCGACGTGCTTGATGGCCCCGGCGTGGATCCGGCCAAGCTCGTCGTGCTGCTGGCCGGAACCGGGGCGCACGGCGGCCTAGTCGAGGCCGACCTGATCGCGGTCGGCATGCCGGTCGAGATGGGCGACCGGGACACGCTCGTCCCCATCGTGACGATGGCCGATGACGAGAAGCGGATCGCGGCGTTCACCGAGGAGCTGATCGCCGCGATCGAGCGGCACCGCGGCCAGCCCCGCCGGCCCGCCGCCACCGCCGCCTGGACGGTCCGGCCGCAGCCGGTGCTGGCCCCCCGGGAAGCATTCTTCGCCCGGAACGAGACCGCTGCCGCCGTCGCCGCCATTGGCCGGATCAGCGCCGAGCTGGTGGCGCCCTATCCTCCCGGGGTGCCGGTGCTGGCCCCGGGCGAGCTCATCACGGCGGAGGCGCTAGCGGCGCTGCGCGAGGTCGCCGCCGACGGAGGCCGGATCGCCTACGCGGCCGACCCGACCCTGGATACCTTCCAGGTCATCGCCGGCTGAGGTCACGGCCACCGGACTGTCCGCCACGGCGCGGGTCTCCTCGTCCGTGGCCTGGCCGTGCTCGTCGTGCACGTACCGGCGGCCCCGCAGCAGCGAGGCGAGGGCGGCGATCAGGCAGGCGATGATGGCGAAGTCGAACGCGATGTCCAAGCCGCGGGCGAACGGCGCCGAAATCGGTCGCCCGGGGCGGTCAGGCCGTGGGATGGGTGCGCTCAGGCCGACTTCTTGGCGTCTTGGCCCTGAGGCCGGTGAGCGCCCTGGGTCCGGTAGGCATTCTGAGGGCGGCGACCCGGATTCGCGGTGCTGCGGGCGAAACCGTCATGCCCGGCGGCCGCGGGGCGGGCCGGGCGGCGGCCGTTCCCTGAGTGGCGAGCCGCGGCGGGCTTGCCGTGCGCGGGGAACGGGTGAACGGCGGGCGGCGGGGGAACCGGCGTGCCCGAGGTCGCGATCTCCCGGACGACGTGATGCCCGGTCGCGACCTCGTCGCTGGCCGCGCTCACCCCGGCGGCGTCGTGCAGCTTCTGCAGTTCGCGGACCTGGCCGCGCTCCACTAGGGCGACGACCATGCCGGTGGCCCCGGCCCGGGCCGTGCGGCCGGAGCGGTGCAGGTAGTCCTTGTGGTCGTTAGGCGGGTCGAACTGCACCACGAGGTCGACGTCATCGACGTGGATGCCACGCGCCGCGACATCGGTGGCGACCAGGACGCGAGGATGCCCGGCGGTGAACGCGTCCAGAGCCCGCTGCCGCTGACTCTGATTGCGGTCGCCGTGGATGGCCGCGGCCTCGACACCGGCCCGGGAGAGCTGCTTGGCCAGCCGGTCCGCGCCGTGCTTGGTACGGACGAAGAACAGGGTCCGTCCGGGACGGCCGGCGATCTCCGCCGCGACCGGTACCTTGTCCGCCGCGGACAAGACCAGGACCCGGTGTTCGGCGGGCCCGGAGTCAGTCGCGGCGGTCACCGCGTGCAGCGCGGGGTCACGCACGTAGGAGGTCACCAGCTGGCCGACCCCGCGGTCCAGCGTGGCGGAGAAGAACATCCGCTGGCCGTCGGCGGGTGTCGCGTCCAGGATGCGGGTGACCGCGGGCAGGAAGCCGAGGTCAGCCATGTGGTCGGCCTCGTCGAGGACGGTGACCTCGATGCCGGACAGCGTGCAGGCGTGCCGTTCCATAAGGTCGATGAGCCGGCCCGGTGTCGCTACCACGACGTCGGCGTATCGTGCCTTGGCGATCTGCTTGCCGATCGGCACGCCACCGTAGACGGTCGTGATGCTCACGTTCATGCGGCGGCCGAGCGGCTCGAGCACCTCGGCGACCTGCTGGGCCAGTTCCCTGGTCGGGACCAGGACCAGTCCGCGCGGTGTCTTCTCGCGTCGCCGCTCCGCAGTTCCGGCGAGCCTGGTCAGCAGCGGCAGCCCGAAGGCCAGCGTCTTGCCCGACCCGGTCTGGGCCCGGCCGAGGATGTCGCGGCCGGCCAGCGCGTCGGGGAGCGCCCGGGCCTGGATCGCGAACGGCTCGTGGATGTCCTGGGTCGCGAGCGCGCTGACCAGCCGGGCGTCGAGACCGAGCTCGGCGAACGTGGCCGGCGTCGGCTGCGGTGCCGCCGCGGCCGCATCCAGGGCGAGGTCAAGCTGGGATTGCGGTGCGACGCGCCGCGCCTGGGGCGCCCGAGGGTACTTAGCCGGGGCACGGCCGCGTCGCTGGGTGCCGCGCTCGCTGCCTCGGCCGTAACGGTCAGAAGGCACGCGCGGACGCCTGGAACTGTGGGGCATGCAGAAAACTCCATCGGTAGTTCGGAGGTCGCATGCTCGACAGATGTCAACGACAACGGCGAACGGCTGGTTTAGCCGCACTGCCCACACAGCGACCGGCGGGCTGCTCGCCCGCGGGAGCGGCGGCGAATATCGCCGCCTCGTATGCAAGGCTATCAGCAGACTGCTTATTCCCCGCCAGCGCGGTCTGGTCCAAGCCGATCGCGGACCGTGTCGTAATCTAGCCAGGGATTCTGGAGGAACTCCCGCCACCGGGCATCGTGCCCGGATCGCTTGATCCGGAAGTAGACCGCGCGCCTGATCGCCGACGAGGTGTTGCCGCCGATGTTATGGCCCAGTAGGTAGTGCGCCAGCACCAGGTCACCGGCCTGGCCGGTGACCTGCTCAGGCTCAGGCAACCGGATGGGCGGGTAGCCGCCCGCCGCGAAGAAGGCGTCCGGTCCGTGCGCACGGAAGTACTGCGCGTGGGTCAGGTGCGTGCCCGGCCATACCCACAGATTACCTGCGTCCTGCTCGCGCTGATCGGACATCAGCGCCCCGGCCAGCAGGGTGAACGTTCCCGGCCGCCCGTCCGGCTCGGGCGGGAAACCGTCGATGTGACCCATGCCGGGCCGGTGGCCGAACGGCGGGATGTTCAGCGCCACCTGCACCTGCCAGGGCGCCTCCAGCGTTCCCGGCCCGGTCAGCGCCTCCGCTAGCCCGAACGCCGGGCTGCGGGCCAGCAGCGCCGCCAGCGCCGGGGCCCGGGTGGCCTCGGCGAAGAAGTTGCGCGGTCCGCGCACCTGCGGACCGGGCGGGTCGTGCTCGATCAGC
This sequence comes from uncultured Actinomycetes bacterium, assembly GCA_963758795.1. Taxonomy (GTDB): domain Bacteria; phylum Actinomycetota; class Actinomycetes; order Streptosporangiales; family Streptosporangiaceae; genus Palsa-504. The sequence goes on along the minus strand of CAVWXG010000006.1, from coordinate 416,288 downwards.
TCGTCGATAGCGCGCGACGCGGCGACCACCGCCTCCGCCGGAACCACCCGCCGCAGCACCAGGAAACCGTGCTCAGCGAACTCGTCCAGCTGTCCCTTGTCTAGCACGGTCGACACGCTAGGCCCGCCGGGGACCGGCACGCGAACGGTTTTCAGTCTCGGGCCCAGTCAGCTCCTGGCATTGACCGTTCAAGTGAAAGCTGGTGCTGTGTCAAGTGACCTGCTGCGGCATACTAGCTTGGGGGTCAGGCCCGGGCGCACAGCTCGTCCAGCTGCTGGGTCGCGCGGGCTGCGTCGTGGTCGAGCACGGTGGCCAGCAGGGTGTGATCATCGACCCGCTGGGCGATCGCCGTGGCGGAGGCGACGACGGTTCGCGGTGCGATGGCCGGGTCGGCGATCAGCGCGCAGGCGAGCACCCGGCGGCCCGCGGTCAGGCCAAGGTCCAGGTCGACGAACTGGCGCAGTACCGGGCGGCCGAGCCGGGTCACGTCCCAGCGCAAGGTGGCTCGTCCGGGCGGTTCCCCGGTGCGGCCGAGCACGATCAGCTCCCGCCATTCGACCGCGGCGCCGGCGCCGAGCGTTAGCTCGACGCGGACGTCGATCCGGCTGCCCTCGCAGACGACCAGCGCTCCGGGGTCGGCGACCAGGTCGGCTCCGTCGGCCAGGTCGGCGCGGACCGAAAGCGCCGCCGCGTCCCCCTGCCCCCGGCCCTGCGCCACGCTGGCCCCGGTCGCTCGCAAGGTGGCCTTAGCACCCGGCCGCAATCGCACCAAGATCGACAGGTCGTCGCCAGCCAGCGGGCCGGCCGCGGTCCCGACCAGGCGCAGCTCGCAGCGGTCGCGGGCCTCGCTGTACACCTGCCGCAGGGTCAGCGGCGGCGCGCAGGTCACCTCGCCGAGCACGCCGCCCGCCTCCACGACCGCGGTCGTGGAGGCGATCACGCCATCGTCCGGGCGGTGCTACGCCGCCGGGCGGTTACGGGCCGCCAGATCACCACGCGGTCACCCCGGTGTTCTTGGCGTTGCCACGGCCGAACGGACCGCCCGCACCCACATCGCCACCTCGGTCGCCACCGGGTCGGCGACCAGCGAAGTGAACACCGTTGGCCGCTGACCGCGGACCGCTGCGGCGTCCCGCGCCATCAACGCCAGGTCCGCCCCGACCAGTGGGGCCAGGTCGGTCTTGTTGATGACGAGCAGGTCGGAGCGGGTGATACCGGGTCCGCCCTTGCGCGGCACCTTGTCCCCGCCCGCCACGTCGATCACGAAAATCTGGCGGTGAACCAGCCCGTAGGAAAACGTCGCGGTCAGGTTGTCGCCGCCGCTCTCGACCAGGATCAGCTCCAGGCCCGGGTGGTCGGCCTCGAGCTGCTCGACGGCGTCCAGGTTGGCGCTGATGTCATCGCGGATGGCGGTGTGCGGGCAGGCCCCGGTCTGAACGGCACGGATGCGTGCGTCCGGCAGCACGCCCGCCCGTCGCAGGAAGTCGGCGTCTTCGGTGGTGTAGATGTCGTTGGTGACGACGCCGATCGCCAGCTCGCCCGACAGCGCCCGGCACAGCGCGGCGACCAGCGCCGTCTTGCCGCTGCCGACGGGGCCGCCGATGCCGATCCGGGGCACCTGCGCCCCCGGCGGGCCGTCCGCGGGCGCGAGATCGAGCGCACCATGAACGTGCGCCCCGTGGTTGTGGGCACCGTGGTTGTGGGCGCCGCTGCCGTGACCGTGCCGTGTTTCAGGACGCAAACAGACGCACCTCCGATGTGAGATGGAAGTCGGCGAGCAGGTCCAGGGCCGGGGCCCCGTCGGCCGGCAGTGACGACGGCGGGCCCGCGGCGTCCTTGGCGGTGCGGCGGGCGCACTCGTCGATGCCGGGCGCCAGCCGGGCCAGCATGGCCTGGACCGCGAACGGGTCCAGGCCGAGCAGCCGGACCGCGGCGCTGGCCGGGCTGGCGCAGGCCGCCAGCGCCGCCGCCCGCGCCGCCAGCTCCGGGGAGCCGCCCGCCAGGCTGACCCCGGCGCCGAGGACGAGCGGATGGTGCGGCGCGGGCCTGGCGCCGTATGCCCAGGGCGTCACCAGCGCGGCCTCCGGCTGCAGCGAGCGGAGCAGGCGCAGCAGTCCGCCGCCAAGCTGGCGCGACGCGGCGCGCATGGCCGCCGACGGAGTGCGGGCGTCGAACTCGGCGTCCAGCTCGACCCACGGGTCCGGCGGGGGCCACGGGGCCGCGTCCCCCCGGGAGGCGTCGGAGCTGCCGGGGGCGGGTAGCGGGGCCCGTTCTGGAAACCCAGCTTGCAGGCGGCAGGCGGCGGCGGCGAACGCAGCCGCCACCCGCGCCGACGTCCGCAGCCTGGCCCGGCAGAAGTCCTCCAGGTCCGAGAGCCCGGCGACCAGCCCGGTGCCGACCGCCGCCTCTATCCCGCCGGAGTGGTGGTGCGCCCCGGCTGGGGCCCGGGTGTCGAGCAGCAGCATCAGGAGCGTGTTCATCGCTTAAAAGAGGAAGTAACGCTGGGCCATCGGCAGCTCGGCGGCCGGCTGCGGCTCGATCAGCTCACCGTCCACCCGCACCGCGAACGTCTCGCTGTCCACCTCGATTGCCGGCAGGGCGCCGTTCTCGGGCAGGCTTGCCTTGGACAGGCCCGATACGTCCTTGGTCGGCACCAGCCGCCGCTCGCTGTTCCAGCGATCAGCTAGGTCGCCCTCGAGGGCGGCGGGCGACACGAAATGCAGCCCGAGCCGGGCCGGCATCGCGCCGAACGCGCCGAACATCGGCCGCGGCAGCTGCGGCTGCGGCGTCGGGATGGAGGCGTTCGCGTCGCCCATGTTGGCCCAGGCGATCACGCCGGCCTTGATCACCAGGTGCGGCCGGACGCCGAAGAACGCCGGCTCCCACAGCACCAGGTCGGCCAGCTTGCCCGGTTCCACCGAGCCGATCTCGGCGTCGAGCCCGTGCGTCACCGCCGGGCCGATGGTGTATTTCGCCACGTAGCGGCGGGCCCGCATGTTGTCGGCTCCGTTGTCAGCTCCGCCGTCGCCGGGCAGCGCGCCGCGCCGCTGCTTCATCACGTGCGCGGTCTGCCAGGTCCTGATGATCGTCTCGCCGATCCGCCCCATCGCCTGGGAGTCCGAGCCGATCATCGAGATCGCGCCCATGTCGTGCAGCACGTCTTCGGCCGCCATCGTCGAGGGCCGGATGCGCGACTCGGCGAACGCCAGGTCCTCCGGAATCGAGGCGTTCAGGTGGTGGCAGACCATCAGCATGTCGAGGTGCTCGTCGAGGGTGTTCCGGGTGTAGGGGCGGGTCGGGTTCGTCGAGGACGGCAGCACGTTGGCGTGCGCGGCCACCTTGATGATGTCCGGCGCGTGACCGCCGCCGGCGCCTTCGGTGTGATACGTGTGGATCGGCCGGCCAGCGATGGCGGCCAGTGTCGACTCCAGATAGCCCGCTTCGTTCAGGGTGTCGGTATGGATCGCCACCTGGACCCCGGCGGCCTGGGCCACGGTCAGGCAGGCGTCGATCGCGGCCGGGGTCGTGCCCCAGTCCTCGTGTAGCTTGAACCCGGCCGCCCCGGCCCGCAGCTGCTCCCACAGGCCTTCGGCGCTGACCGTATTCCCCTTGCCGAGCAGCACCATGTTGACCGGCCACTGGGTGGTGGCGGCCAGCATCATGTCCAGCCAGAACGCCCCGGGCGTGACCGTGGTCGCCTTGGTCCCCTCGGCCGGCCCGGTGCCGCCGCCGATCAGCGTGGTCATCCCCGCCGCCAGCGCGACCGGGATCTGCTGCGGCGCGATCAGGTGCACGTGGCTGTCGATGCCGCCCGCGGTGAGGATCAGGCCGTTGCCCGCGATTACCTCGGTCGACGGGCCGATGACGAGCTCCGGCGTGACCCCGTCCATGATGCCGGGATTGCCGGCCTTGCCCAGCGCCACGATCCGGCCGTCGCGCACGCCGACGTCGGCCTTGATCACCCCCCAGTGGTCGAGCACGACCGCGCCGGTGATGACCAGGTCGGGGGTGCCTTCCGCGCGGGTGGCGACGGACTGTCCTATCGACTCGCGGATCACCTTGCCGCCGCCGAAGATCGCCTCGTCCCCGGCCAGCGGGCCCGGCCCGCCGCAGCGGTCTTCGGTCACCTCGATCAGCAGGTCGGTGTCGGCGAGCCGGACCCGGTCACCGGTGGTCGGGCCGTACAGGGCCGCGTACCTGGCCCGGGATATCTCAGTCATCGAGCCCTGCCGGGGCCGGGCCGTCAAGCGGGCCGGCGTACTCGGGCCGCAGGCCCGGGATCATCCGCGCCCCGGCCAGGGCCACCAGGGACACCTCGCGCGAGACGCCGGGCTCGAACCGCACCGACGTCCCGGCCGGGATGTCCAGCCGGTAGCCGCGGGCCGCGGGCCGATCGAACGACAGCGCGGGGTTCGCGGCGGCGAAGTGGTAGTGCGAACCGACCTGGATCGGCCGGTCTCCTGAGTTCTCGACGGTCAGGGTGACGCGTTCCCGGCCAGGGCCGAGGTCGATCGTCCCCTCCGGGGTGAGGATCTCGCCGGGGATCACGCCGGTTACTCCCTTCAGCGGATCGGGCTTCAGCAGATCGGCCCTTTATCGGATCGGCCCTTTATCGGATCGGCCCTTTATCGGATCGGGTGGTGCAGTGTGACTAGCTTGGTGCCGTCCGGGAACGTCGCCTCGACCTGGATCTCGTCCACCATCTCAGGCACGCCCGGCATGACGTCGTCGCGGCGCAGCACCTCACGGCCGCTGGACATCAGCTCGGCCACCGGCCGTCCGTCCCGCGCGCCCTCGAGCACGAAGGAGGTCAGGATCGCGACCGCCTCCGGGTGATTCAGCTTCAGGCCCCGGCCCCGACGCCGCTCGGCCACGTCCGCGGCCAGCGTGATGAGCAGGCGTTCCTGCTCGTGTTCGGTCAACCGCATAGCAGCACGATATGGCAACCGGTGTTTCGCACGCGTTAACTAACGCCCTCGGCGGGGGCACCGTCCTGGTCGGCCGTCAGTGGCGCGGACCCCGGGACCGTCCGGCCCTGCGCTCGGCGTTCCCCGGCCGGGCCGCGGATCCGCGCGGCCTCTCACCGCCGCGATCGGGCTGGCCGGAGTCGGCCTGGCTGATGAGCCAGCACATGAAACGCGACGGCAGGGCGGCATTGTCCGGGTAGCAGCCATCCCGCTGGCTGTTCTCCGGGTAACACGGATCTGCTTGACTGCGGAACACCGGACCGGCTCCTCTCGCAGGGCGGCAACTCGCAGGGCCCAACCCGCAGGGCGGCAAGAAGATATATCGTAACTATGATACCCCGGAACGGCACCGGGTCCAGTTGGCCGCACACCCGTCAGCAGGAAATAGCCGGGACCTTCGCGGGGTTTCATACGTGGCGTCCCATACTCGCAACCAGCGGGAGGCGCCATTGGTGAAGGAGTTCACGTGTCTGACAACTACCGCAAGGACCCCGAGGCCGTCTCCCGGCTGACGCCGGAGCAGTACCGGGTCACCCAGAAGAGTGCCACCGAGCCGCCGTTCAGGAATGAGTTCTGGGACAACAAGGAGCCGGGCATCTACGTCGACGTCGTTTCGGGTGAGCCGCTGTTCGCCTCGACCGACAAGTACAACAGCGGCACCGGCTGGCCGAGCTTCACGGTGCCGATCGACCGGGACAACGTGGTCGAGAAGAAGGACCGCAGCCTGTTCATGACCCGGACCGAGGTCCGGTCGGCGCACGGGGACAGCCACCTCGGGCACGTGTTCAACGACGGACCCGCTGAGTGCGGCGGGCTGCGTTACTGCATCAACTCCGCCTCGCTGCGTTTCGTCCCGCTCGGGGACCTGGAGCGCGAGGGTTACGGCGAGTACCGCAAGCTGTTCGACCAGGCCGACCAGACCAGGAGTGCATCATGACCAACCAGACCGAGAAGGCCATCCTCGCCGGCGGCTGCTTCTGGGGCGTGCAGGACCTGATCCGCAAGCTCCCCGGCGTGATCTCCACCCGGGTCGGTTACACCGGCGGCGACGTGCCCAACGCGACCTACCGCAACCACCGCGGCCACGCCGAGGCCATCGAGATCATCTTCGACCCGGAGAAGATCTCCTACCGGGACCTGCTGGAGTTCTTCTTCCAGATCCACGACCCCAGCACCCGCAACCGGCAGGGCAACGACGTCGGGACCAGCTACCGCTCGGCGATCTTCTACACCAGCGACGAGCAGAAGCGCGTCGCCGAGGACACGATCGCGGACGTGGACGCCTCCGGGCTGTGGCCGGGCAAGGTCGTCACCGAGGTGACGCCGGCCGGGCCGTTCTGGGAGGCCGAGCCCGAGCACCAGGACTACCTGGAGCACTACCCCAACGGCTACACCTGCCACTTCGTCCGGCCAGGCTGGAAGCTGCCGCACCGCTCGGACAAGGTGACCCAGGCCTGACGGCCTGACCGCCCTGACCGCCTGCCGATCAGGCGGTCAGGACCGGGGGCAGCCCGGCCGGGGTCAGGGCGCCGTCGGTGTACCTGACGGTGTTCGTCGCCAGCGCCGGGATCCGCGGGCCCGGCAGCACGATGCCGGCCAGGTTGAGCGGGTCGGCGGCGGACAGCTCGATCGTCTGGCCTTCCCTGGGCCGTTTCCTGATCGCCAGGAGCATATCCATCGCGTCCGGGTGGGCGAACTGCTCGCCGCTGAACCCGGCCACGAAACGCCCGCCGGCCACCGTGCCGCGCGCTTCCATCCGCCGCAGCGCCCAGAGTAGCTCCCGCCACGGAACGGCGAGGTTCTCTCTGGTCAGCAGGTCGTAGAACACCACGCCCCAGCGCGCGGCGAGCTGCTCCGCGACAGCCTCGGCCAACTCGTCGGGGTCGCAGTCGGGCGCGGCGTCGGGCAGCAGCGACCACCGGCCCGCCGCGGCCGAGCGGAGCTGGCTGCCGCGGCGGAGCCGATGCCGGCCCGGCGCATTCTGCATGGTCCGGCGGGCGAACAGGGACCGGACGGCCCGGAAGCCATCCGCGGTGATCAGGCCCCGGGCCACGCCGTCCCACAGCGCCTCTTCGACCTGGGTGGGTAGCTGCCCGGTGGCCAGGGCCAGATCCGGCGGGAACAGTGCGCCGCGCTCCCGCAGCGCATCGAGCACGTCGCCGACGCGGCCTGGCCCTGGTTCGGCGGGGCGGTGTTCGCCGCGGGCTGCCCGCAGCAGCCAGGGCAGGTCGTCGCGGATCGTCAGGGTGATCGGGGTGGCCCGGGACGGGGCCAGGCCGCCGCGGCGGGGCAGCTCGTCGTTCTCGCTGCGCACCGACAGCCGCCCCCAGGCGATGCCGCCGTCCAGGCACGCCTCGTCCAGCCACTCCCTCCGGTACCCCGTCACCCGCGCGGGGAGGATGGCCTTTTCCCAGGCCCCGGCGGCGAGTTCGAACCCTTGCAGCTGCTCGACCACGGACAGGACTCCGCGGGTGCCCTCGCGCCTGGTGTCCGGCGTGACGTGCTGCCAGCGGAGCAGGAACCGGATGAAGTCCTGGGCCGTGACCGGCTCGGTCGCGTGCCGTTTCCGCTGCCGGGTGTACGCATGGATCCGGGTCAGTACCCGCCGGGCACAGAATTCCTCGTCCCCGCCCGGGTCGGTGAAGCGGCCGCGCAGCGCGAAGCCCTCGTTCTCCAGTCGGATCAGCGCCAGGGTCACGTCCGCGTGCCGCAGCGCGGTGGCCCGGGCCAGGTCCCCGGCCGTGGACGGGCCCCGGACGTCCAGGTGGCCGCGGAGCATTTCGGCGGCGGCCGTCTCGGCGTCCATCGAGCGAGCCTGCGGGCTGCCCGCCGGGGCCTGCAGGTCCGGGTAGAGCGGCTGCAGTACGGCCTGCCGCTCGGCGGCACACCACAGCGGGCCGCCGCCCTCCTGCCCGTCCCCTGACCTGGGGATCTCGGCCGCGCGCCCGGCGACGGCCAGCTCCTCGAACCACGGCCGCCAGGCCGGCTGTGGCCGCAGGGCGAACAGCGTCATCAGCAGGTCGTGCAGCTCATCGGCATCTCGTGGCTGCGGCCGGACCTGCTCGGCGACCCGCTCGATCGCGCCGGGATCCAGCCTGGCCAGGTCGCGGGCTTCGACCGGCAGCCCGCGCGGGATCCGTACCTGCCGGCTCCGGCGGTTGGCCGCCTCGGTCTCGTCGTCCAGGTAGGTGAAGGGCTGCCCGTTCAGGATCTCGTGGGCCAGCACCGATGGCTCGGTGGTGTCGCGGGTGATGACGGTGATCTGGCCGGTTTCGATTCCGTGGACTAGGTCCCGGAGCCCGTCGATGTCCATCGCCTCGTGCAGGCAGTCCGCCAGCGTCTGCCGGACCAGCGGATGGTCGGGGATCTCCAGCGGTCCGGGCGCCACGTTCTCCTGGCAGGCCGCCAGCGTGGGGAACACCGCGGCCATCAGGTCATCGGCTTCCATCCGCTGGATCGCGGGCGGGTTCTTGCGGCCGCCCCGCATCCGCAGGATGGTCAGCGACGTGTTCAGATTCCACCGCCAGCGGGCCTGGAACAACGGCGAGGTGAGGACGGCCTGCCGGACGACCTGTTCGACCGTTTTGGAGGCCAGGAACTTCGGCACCCGGTCCAGCGGGAAGCTGTGCTGCGGTCCCAGCGACAGCAAGATGGCATTGTCGCTCGCGGCCGCCTGCAGCTCGAAGTCGAACGTGACGCAGAACCGCTTCCGCAAGGCCAGCCCGAACGCACGGTTGACCCGGGCGCCGAACGGCGCGTGGCCGACCAACTGCATCCCGCCGGCCTCGTCGAAGAAGCGTTCCAGGATGATGGCGTTCATGGTCGGCAGCGCCCCGAGCGCGGCCAGCCCGGCCCGCAGGTAGCCGACGATCATGTCGGCCGCGGCCCTGCCGATGCCGCACTCTTCCGCGAGCCATCTCTTTGCCTCGGCGGGTTCGTTGTCTGCGACCGCCTGGCGCAGCGCCGAGACCTCCTCGGAAAGCTCCCTGGTGCGCCCGGGGGCCTCCCCCTGCCAGTGCGGAACCGAGGGCGGCGCGCCGCGAGCATCCACCACCCGGACCGTGCCCGGTTCCACCCGGCGGATGCGCCAGGAGTGAGTGCCGAGCAGGAAGACATCCCCCGGCCTGCTCTCGGTGGCCCATTCCTCGTGCACGGTGCCGACCGGAACCTCGTCCGGTTCGGCCACCACGCGGAAGTCACCGAGCTCGGGGATGGCCCCGCCCGAGGTCAGCGCGGCCAGCCGGGCCCCGCGGCGGCCCTTGACGGTCCCGTTCACCCGGTCCCGGTGCAGGTAATAGGCGCGGCGCCCGCGGCCGGTGCGAATCCCTTCGGCCAGCAGCTCGGTGATGTCCTCGAAGTCCTCGCCTGACAGGTCCCGGAACGGTGCCGCCTGCCGGGCCAGCCTGAGCAGCTCGCCTTCGGACCACGGCTCGGCGGCCGACTCGGCCACCATCTGCTGCGCCAGGATGTCCAGCGGCCGGACCGGAACGACGATGGCGTCGAGCCGTCCGCAACGTACGGCGCGCATCAGCGCGGCGCATTCCACCAGCTCATCCCGGGTCGTCGGGTACAGCCGGCCCGAAGGCGTCCCGGCCCGGGTGTGATTCGACCGGCCCACCCGCTGCAGGAAGGTGGCGATGCTGCGCGGTGAGCCGATCTGGCAGACTAGCTCGACCGGTCCTACGTCGATCCCCAGCTCCAGTGAGGCCGTGGCCACCAGGGCCCGCAGGTCCCCGGCCCGCAGCCGGGCCTCGACCCGCTGCCTGCGGCCCACCGACAGCGAGCCGTGGTGCGCGGCCACCTGGGCGCCGAGCTCGGTGCCCAGCAGTTCGCCCAGCTGGTGGGCGATCCGCTCGGCCATGCTCCGGGTGTTGACGAACACCAGCGTGGTCCGGTGGCTGCTCACATGCCCGGCGATCAGGTCCAGGATCTGGGCCATCTGCGCGGTCGTGGGCACCGCGCCGAGCTCGTCGTCGGGAAGCTCCAGGGCCAGGTCGAGGTCCCGGCGGTGCCCGGAATCCACGACGGCGCACCTCGGGGTTCCGTCCGGGTGGTCGCGGTCCTGCCCCGCGCCGACGAGCAGCCGGGCGATGGCCTCGATCGGGCGCTGGGTCGCGGACAGTCCCACCCGCTGCACCGGCCCGTCCGCGACGTGCGCCAGCCGCTCCAGCGTCAGGGCCAGGTGCGAGCCGCGCTTATTCGACGCGACGGCGTGGATCTCGTCCACGATCACCGTCGTGGTGCTGCGCAGCATGGACCGGCTCCGCTCGGCGGTGACCAGGAGATACAGCGACTCGGGGGTGGTGATCAGGATGTCGGGGGGGTGCTTGAGCATGGCCGCCCGCTCCGCGGCGGCGGTGTCGCCGGTTCGGACCGCCACCCGGATAGCGGGCGGTCGCAGTCCGAGCTGGCCGGCCACCACGGCGATCTCGCCCAGCGGCACCTCCAGGTTCTGCTGGATATCCGTCGCCAGCGCCTTCAGCGGCGACACGTAAACGACCTGGGGCCCGCTACCCGGAGGCAAACCCGCCGCCGGCCCATCCGGCCGTGCCCCGTCCGGCCGTGCCCCGGCGTCGTGCCCGCAGTACAGATCGTGCTCGCAAGCCAGGTCATGAGCCCGGTAGAACCGGTCGATGCAGACCAGGAAGGCGGCCAGGGTCTTACCGGATCCGGTTGGCGCCGCGATCAGCGTGTGCCGGCCCGCGGCGATCTCGCCCCACCCCGCAGCCTGCGGCTCGGTCGGTCCGGCCGGGAACCGGCCCCCGAACCAGGCGCGCACGGCGGGATGGAACGACTCGAGCACGCGCTCACCGTACCTCCCGGCGCCGACATTCGCGCCAGGGAAATGGGTACTTTGGGTAGGTGACCACGGCAATCGCGCAGTTCATGCGTGAGCTTGAGCATGTGTGGGATCAGCACACCGACGCGCTGCTGGCCCGGCACGACGTAACGGCGTCGCTCGCCACGGTGGGTCCGGTGCCATCGGTCCTGCATATCCCGGCCATGACAGGCGCCGTCGGCAGCCAGGCCCTGCAGCGTTTTTACGCCGAGGATCTCCTTCCCCACCTGCCCGGTGACCTGCTCCTGGCTAGGATCTCCCGCACCGTGGACCGGTTCCGCCTAGTCGATGAGATGACCGTGTCGTTCACCCACGACCGGGAGCTGCCCTGGCTGCTGCCCGGGGTCAGCCCGGTATTCCGCCGGGCTGAGGTGCTGGCCATCGCGGTCGTCGCCTTCGAGCGCAGGCGGGTCCGCTCGGTCCGGGTGCTGTGGGATCACGCGAGCCTGACCGCCCAGCTCGGCGTCCCCAGCCTCGGCGTGCCAGCCTAGCCGCGGGCAGTGCTACTGGCCGAGCAGCCAGCGCCCGGGGGCGATGAGTTCGCGGGCCTGGGCCGGGCCCCACGATCCGGGGGCGTACGCCTGGACCTCGGGCAGGTTCGCCAGCAGGGGGTCGGCCACCTTCCACACCGCGGCCAGCCCGTCCGGGCGGGTGAACAGCGACCGGTCGCCGGTGAGCACGTCGTGGATCAGGCGGACGTAAGGCGGCAGCGGGTCGGCGTCCTTCAGGCCCGACAAGGGAATCGCGGTGTGAGCGTTGTCGAGGTCGAGACCGGGGCCGGGCTTCTTGGCCACCAGCGACAGGTCGATCTCGCCGTCTCCCGCCAGCGAGAAGGACAGCACATTCGAGTCGCAGGATATGTGCCCGGCCAAAGGCCCGGCCGGCTCGCGCAGGATCACGCTGACCCGTTGCCTGCTCTCGGCGAGCCGCTTGCCGGTGCGCAGGTAGAACGGCACGCCGCGCCAGCGCGGGTGGTCGATCCACAGGCGGGCGGCGACGAACGTGTCCTGCGTTGAGTGGGGGTCCACGCCGGGTACCTTCCGGTAGCCGTCGAACTGGCCGAGCACGACCTCGCTTGGATCCAGCGGCCGGAACGAGGAGATGACCTTCTCGCGTGCGGCCTGCAGGTCGAGGGCGCCGAGGCTGGCCGGAGGTTCCATCGCCACCTCGGCCGCCACCTGGAACAAGTGGGTGACGAGCATGTCCAGCACCGCGCCGGTGGCGTCGTAAAACACCGACCGGTCGGTGATGCCGAGCTTCTCCGGCACGTCGATCTGAACGGACTCGATGTGCTGGTGATCCCACATCGCGGCGAACAGCCCGTTGGCGAAGCGCAGCAGGTGCAGGTCCTGGGTGGCTTCCTTGCCCAGGAAGTGATCGATCCGGTAGACCTGCTGCTCGTCCAGGACCGAGTGGACGACCCGGTCCAGGGCCCGGAAGGAGTGCTGTGACGTGCCGAACGGCTTCTCGTAGACGACCCGCGCGTCCTTGGCCAGGCCGTGCTGACCGAGTGCCTTGGTCGTCTCGCTGAACGCCACCGGCGGCACCGCGAGATAGTGCACGAGCTGCGGGTCCCCGCCCAGCTGCTTGCGCGCCTTGTCGAGATGGTCGAGCAGGCTGCCCGGGCTGTCGGTATTGAAGCCGCCTCCGGCGAAGAACACCCGCTGAGAAAAGGAGTCCCAATCGGCGGGCTTCGGCTGCGGGCCGAACTGGGTGAGCGCGTCACGGACGTGCGCGCGGAAGTCCTCGTGCGCTACATCGCCGCGCCCGTTGCCTACCAGCAGCCATTGCTTGGGCAGCAGGCCTTCAAGGGCGAGCCGGTAGAAGGCTGGCAGCACCATCCGCTTGGCCAGGTCACCGGTCGCGCCGAACAGGACAAAGATCGTGGACTCCAGCCCGGGGGCTGCTGTGTCGTGACGTTTCGCCGTCGCCATGACACCAACCTACGTGACGGTGAAACGGAGCCGGCGGGCGACTGCCGCACAGGTTCGCAGAGCCGGTACTAGGGTTGGGAACGAATGTTTGACCAAATCCCATTAGGAGAACCATGCCAACCCGCACCGCACGCACCGGCTGGACCGGAACCCTCGAGAAGGGCGTGGGCCAGGTCGAGCTGACGAGTTCCAAGCTTGGCACCTACGAGGTGTCCTTCCCCCGGCGGGCCGCTGAGAACGCCGACGGCTATACCAGCCCCGAGGAGCTCATCGCGGCCGCGCACTCGGCCTGCTACGCGATGGCCTTGTCCGGGGTGATCGCCCAGGCCGGCGGCACGCCGCAGGCGCTGGACGTGCAGGCCGACGTGTCCCTCGGGCCGGATCCGGCGGGCGGTTTCCACCTGACCGGCATCAAGCTCACCGTGCGCGGCGAGGTGGAGGGCCTGTCCGCCGAGCAGTTCGCCGAGGCTGCCGCGGCGGCGAAGGTCGGCTGCCCGGTCAGCAAGGCGCTCACCGGCGTGGAGATCACCCTGGACGCCGCGCTGGAGGAATAGCGCACCTTACAGCGCTAGGCCGCCGTCGACCGGGATGACCGTCCCGGTCACGGCGCCGGCGCTGTTCCCGGCCAGGAACGCCAGCATCGCGGCGACTTCGGCCGGACGCAGCAGCCGCCCGAGCGGCTGCTGGGCGGCGAACGACCCGGCACCCGGCAGATCGTACAGCCGGGCGCTCTCGTCCAGGATCGCGGTGGCCGTCGAGCCGGGGCTGACCGCGTTCGCGGTGACGCCGGTGCTGCCTAGTTCGGCGGCCAGGGCACGGATGAAGCCGGCCACCCCGGCCTTGGCCGCGCAGTACGCGGCGAGCATGGGCAGGCCGCGGGTCGCCGCGGCCGAGGCCACGGCCAGGAACCGGCCCTGGCGCGGCTCCGGGCGGCGCAGCAGCGCGGGCACCGCCACTCGGGCCAGGGTCAGCACCCCGCCTAGGTCGATATCGAGCACCGCCTGCTCCTGGTCGAGCGGCACCTCCCAGGCGGGTACTCCGCCGGCGATCACGCCCGCCGCCGCGATCGCGGCATCCAGCCCGCCCCAGCGTTCCTCCGCCAGCCGCACCGCCGCGCCGAGCGCGGTGCCGTCCCGCGTGTCGGCTTCCGCCGCCGCCACGACCGGACCGCCGCCTGCCGCGGCGCAGGCGCCCGCCACTACCCCGTCAAGGTCCTCCCGGGTACCCAGCTGGTAGGGCAGCGCCGGATCGTCGGCGCACCGGTCTACCGCGACAACCCGCCAGCCGTCGGCCGCCAAGGCCGCGACCGTGGCCGCGCCGATGCCCCGCGCCGCCCCGGTGACCAGCGCGACCCGGTGACCGGTCAGAGTTGTCCCTTGGCCGGGTCGCCGGCCGGCACCGCGTCCAGCACGATGACCTCGGGCGCCCTGGCGACCTTGCCCGCGAGCGTGGGGTTGAGCGCGGCGAGCGCCGCGCCCTTGCTGTGCGTGGCCAGGGCTTCGCGGCTGGCCCACTTCTCCACCATGATCAGCCGGTCCGCGCCCGCGTTCAGGGTGTAGAGCTCGCAGCCGTCTTCGTCGTGCACCTGGGGAATGATCGCGGTGAAGGCCGCGATCACGTCCTCTCGGTACTCGGGCAGCGGCGTGATCGTGGCGACGACGACGACGGACACGGGTAGCTCCTGATTCAGTCGTTGAAGATCGCACCCAGGGCGGGTGCGACGTCAGTGTAGGTCCGGATGGGCCGCAGCCGCCCGTGGCCGAGCCGGGCGAGCTCCCGGGCCAGGTCGGGGTCCTGCTCGCCTGAGGTGTCGAGCAGCACGTCCAGGCGGGGCAGCCGGGCCGCGAACGGGCGAGGATCGGGCCCCGCGTTGTGCACGCAGTCGGACAGCAGGACGGCGCGCGCGTCCCGGACCGGGATGCGGGCCAGCTCCCGGGTCGCGACCTGCAGCGGAAAGGCGATGTTGGTCAGCCCCTTAGCTGGAATGCGCAGCATCTTATCGAGCAGGGCCTGCGGCGGGACATGCTGCCCGAGGCGGTTCAGGACGGCCGCGTCCGACCAGAACGCGACCACGCCCAGGTCGTCGCGGGACAGTTCAGCGGCCAGGGCCCCGACCGTGGCGGCGGCGGTGCGGACGCGTTCGCCGCGCATCGAGCCCGACACGTCGACCAGCAGCAGCACGCTGCGCTTGGTGCGGACCCGCTCCCGGACGATGATGTCGTCCTCCTCCGGCAGCGGGTTAAGGATGAGCTGCTCCACGGTCCGGTCCAGGTCGATGTCATCCGAGCCGCCCCGGTACCGCAGGCTGGCCAGCTCGCCCACGCCGCGCCGGGCGGTGGCGTCCCGCCGCGGCCGGGGCACGGCCAGCCGGGTCGCGATCTGCCGGGCTCGCCGGATCGTTTCGGAGTCGACGGCCAGCTCGCTGTCTTCGATCTCGGTCAGCGTGCCGGTCTCCGGGGTCATGGCCGGGCCGCCGCTGCCGCGCTGCGCCGGGCCGCGCCCCGTGCGGCTGCCGCCGGTCAAGACCAGGCCGCCGGCACCGCCCCGGCCCGCCTCGAGCAGCTGCGGCTCGGTGTCGAGCTGCTTAGGCCTGCGGCGCAGCGGGGTGGCTGGGGGGCGGGTCCGATTGCTCCGGCGCTGCAGCGGCGAGTCCGCCTCGACTGTCCTTCAACCGGGGGCCGCCGCGGCCGGGGTCAGGATGAACTGGTCTTCCCAGATCTGCCGCAGCACCGCCTCCGGGGTCAGGTCCACCGTCTCGTCCAGGAAGATCCGGCCCGACAGCGCCACGACCATCGCGTCGTACACCACCTCGGGGTAGCTCTCGTCCGCCTCGTCGCGCGTGTCGCGCAGGTCGAGGAGCTGACCCGCCACCAGGGTCAGGTCGATGGCGCCGCGTACGCTGCTGCCCTGCCGGATGTCCGGGTGCTCGCGGGTCGCACGGGTCACCGCGACCGCGTCGCCCACCAGCCGGGCGTAGAGCGCAGCGGCCAGCCCGGGCAGCGGCGCGCGCAGGGCCACGATGCCGCGTTCGGCGGCCGCGTCCTGGTAGCCGATGGCCAGCCGGCAGATCCGGTCGTGCACCGAGGTGGACAGCCGGGTGGTGCCCACGTTGTCGTAAGGGTTCATCGAGGCGACGACCCGGAACGTGGGCGCGGCCCGCACCAGCCCGGCGGTCGGCACCGCGATCTGCCGCTCGGCCATCGCGGTCAGCAGCGTGTTGAGCGTGTCCTCCGGTGCGCGGTTGAACTCCTCGATATACAGGAAGCCGCCCGCGCGCATCGCCTCGAGCAGCGGCCCGTCCACGAAGTTGTCCGGGCTGTAGTCCTCCCGCAGGACCCGGGCCGGGTTGTGGTGGCCGACCAGCTTGGCCGGCGTCAGGTCCGCGTTGCCCTCCACGAAGACCAGCGGGATGCCCCACTCGGTCGTGATCGCCCGCAGCAGCGTGCTCTTGCTGGTCCCGGGCGGTCCCTCCAGGATCAGGTCACGCCCGGCGGCTACCGCCGCGAGCGCGAGGGTGAGCTCGCGCTCGCGGCCGACCAGGTGCACGGCGACCCGGTCGTAGGTGGCCGCCAGGCTGACGGCCACATGCGCATCGGTCATTTGGTGAGCAGGCCGGCATCGATGGGCAGCGTCACGCCGGTCACGTAGCGGGCCTCGTCCGAGGCCAGCCACAGCACCGCATTGGAGATGTCGACCGGCTCGACCCACGGGATCGGCAGCACGTTCAGCCCGCCGAACCGCGGCGCCAGCGCCTCCCTGGTCCGCTCGGCCTCGGGCAGGTCCGGCGCGAACAGCGAATAGGTGGCGGAATTCTGGATCATATCGGTGTCGACTGCGGTGGGGTGCACGCTGTTGACCCGGATCATGTCCGGCGCCAGCTCCCGCGCCAGGGTCCGCATCAGTCCGACCACACCGTGCTTGGCCGAGTTGTAGTGCCCCGTGTTCTCGATCGCCTGCAGCCCGGCGGTTGAGCTGGTCAAGATGATCGACCCGCCGCCGGCCGCCCGCAGGTGCGGAATGGCCGCCTTGGCGGTGTGCCACACGCCGGTGAGGTTGACGTCGATCATGTCCTGCCAGGTCGTGTCGTCGAGTTCTTCCAGCGTGCCGAAGCTGAAGATCCCGGCGTTGGCCGACACGATGTCCAGCCGCCCGAGCTGGGCCACGCCGTCGTCGACGGCCGCCTTGAGGGCGCCGTAGTCACGGACGTCGGCCTGGGTGGCGACGATGCGCCGGTCCAGCGCCTCGATCTCCTTCACCGTCTCGGCCAGATCGTCGGGGGTGGACATCGGATACGGCACCGTAGCTACCTGGCCGCACAGGTCGACGGCGATGATGTCCGCCCCCTCTTGAGCCAGCCGGATCGCGTGCGACCGGCCCTGGCCCCGAGCCGCGCCCGTGATGAAGGCCACTTTGCCCTCGAGCTTGCCCGCCACCTACCTCGCCCCTTTCAATTGTGTCACTTCTGGAACTCTTTTCACATAATTTCACATACGGAACGATCATGGGCGCGACCGTTCGGCAAGCCAGCCACGCTGCGGCAGGCCCCCGCGGCACGGCCGGGTCGTCAGGTCCGGGATCTGAAACCCGCGAGCGGGTTTTCGTCGCAGGCCCGGTCCGGCGGCCGGGCGGGATCCAGGCCGCCGCCTGGCGGCCGGGCACCGATCGAGACCGGAACCGGCCCGGAGCCGATCGAAACCGGCACCGGCCGCGAGCCAGGCGCCGCCCCAGATCGCCCGGATCGTCTGGACCGGTGCGAGTGGTCGCCTGACGGGCGCGGCGCGCCCGCGCCGGACATCGCCGTGAGCGCGCGCTCGCCGTGACCCTGCACGCACTCCGGGTCGGGGCCGTCCAGCGGCAGGCCGGTGAAGAACTTGGCCGCCATGCACCCGCCGCGGCACGAGTCATAGGCCGAGCACGACTGGCAGGCGCCCCCGGTCTGCGGCCGGCGCAGGTCTGTGAACAGCTCCGAGTCACGCCACACCGAGGCGAAGCCGCCTGGGCCGCGGACGTTCCCGGCCAGGAAGCTGTCGTGGATCGCGAACGGGCAGGCGTAGACGTCGCCCACCGGGTCGATCAGGCAGACCACGCGGCCCGCGCCGCAGAGGTTGAGGCCGGGCAGCGCCTCGCCGTAGGCGGCCAGGTGGAAGAACGAGTCGCCGGTCAGCACCTGCTCGCCGCGGGCGACGAGCCAGTCATAAAGCTGCCGCTGCTGGGCCGCGGTCGGGTGCAGCTCGTCCCACACGTCGGCGCCGCGGCCTGAAGGTCGCAGCCGGGTCAGCCGCAGCTGGGCGCCGAACCGGTCGGCGATGGCCTTGAAGTCGTCGAGCTGGCCGGCGTTCTGCCGGGTCACCACCACGGAGATCTTGAATCCCCGGAAGCCTGCCTCGGACAGGTGGCGCATCGCACGCAGTGCCGTTTGGTAGGAACCGGGGCCGCGCACCGCGTCGTTGACGTCGGCGGTCGCGCCGTCGAGTGAGATCTGGACGTCGACGTAGTCACTGGCCGCCAGGCGGCGGGCGGCCGCCGGGGTGATCTTCACGCCGTTAGTGGAGAACTTCACGCCGACGTGGTGCGCTGTGGCGTAGTCCACCAGGTCCCAGAAGTCCGGCCGGACCGTGGGCTCGCCGCCGCCGATGTTCACGTAGAAGACCTGCATCCGCTCCAGCTCGTCGATCACCGCCCGGCACTCGGCGGCGGACAGCTCGCGCGGGTCCCGGCGGCCCGAGCTGGACAGGCAGTGCACACAGGACAGGTTGCAGGCGTAGGTCAGTTCCCAGGTCAGGCAGATCGGCGCGTCCAGCCCGTAGGCGAACTGCTCGACCAACGGCAGGGTCATGAGGCCGCCCGCGCGCAGATCATCTGCGAACCCGCCAGGGTCGCCAGCGCGGCAGCGTAGGCGGGCAGCTCCGCTTCGGTCACGCCCGCGGACCGGCAGGCCTCCCGGGCGCTGCCTGCCTCACCCAGCGAACGGACCACGGTAAGCAGGGCCGGGCTCTTCAGGAACGACAGCCTGCGGGTACCGAAGTGATACAGCAGGGCACCGAACCTCTCCGGGCGCACCGACACCTGCGGGTGCAGCTGCCAGGGGCGGTCGAGGTCAAACCCGGCCCGCACGCCGCTGGCCTGCGCCTCAGTAGACACCGCACATGCCGTCGATGGAGACTTCCTCCACGAGCAAGTCCGCCGTCGCCAGTTCCGGCCCCTCCGGCCCTGCCGCCGCGCGGCCCGTGACCTCGGTGCTGTCCGTGATCTCGGCGGTCGCCATGCGTTCGCTCATGGAACTCTCCTAGCTGCGAAGACGTACGGTTACTTCCGTCAGCTCGATTTCCGTCACACGGTGACGAATATATCTGGATGTTAACGTCACCTTGTGACATAAGCAAGACGGGTCGGAGTAAACTTTTGGGCCTTCCCCGAGGGGCCCTTCCCTGGAGGCACAGGCAGTGTTGACCGGCAGGCAGTGTTGACCGGCAGGCAGCGTTGACCGGCAGGCAGCGTTGACCGGCGAGGCGGCGTTGACCGGCGAGGCGGTGGACGTGGCCGGCTCCCGGCGCGGACGGCCTCCGGGCACCAGTCGCCGCCAGCTTGAGCTCATCGCGTTGCGCCTGTTCACCGACCAGGGCTTCGACAGCACCACCATCGAGCAGATCGCCGCCGAGGCCGGGGTCAGCAAGCGGACGTTCTTCCGCTACTTCAGCTCCAAGGCCGGCGTACTGTGGAGCCAGTTCGACAGCGAGGTGGACACCATCCGCGCGGCGCTGGCCGAGGTGCCGGCCACCGTGCCGATGATGGACGCCATCCGCCGCGCCGTGGTCACGGGCAACCACTACGGGCCGCAGGACGTTCCGGAACTGCGGATACGGATGAACCTGATCAGCTCCGTGCCCGCCCTGCAGTCAAGCACGGCGGTGCACTACGACGCATGGGAGCGGGCCATCAGCGATTTCGCCGCGAGCCGGATCGGCCAGCCCGCCGATTCGCTCTACCCGCTGGCAGTCGGCCGCGCCACCCTGGCGGCGTGCCGCGCGGCCTACGACCGCTGGTCGGCCCGGGCCGACGCCGACCTGACCTTCTACCTCGACGCGGCGCTGGCCGCCCTCGCGGCCGGGTTCGATCCGGCCGTGGTCCGGGCCAGCGCGCAGGCCCTCAACGAATATGTATCAGGGCGGGCCGCTCCCTAAGAGTTATCAGCAGGTAAGACCGACACCCCTTAACCGATCGGATGCCGGTCGTTATAGTTCGGTCATGGGCTTACAAATCGTCAGCAAACTCGATCCGGCGGTCGAAGCCGAAGAACTCGGGCGGTGGGCCGCGAGCTACCGCACTTCGGGCGGACCCGGCGGCCTGCTGGCACCGGCCCGGGCGGCCGGGGAACGCTGGGTGGCGGCGATCCGAGGGGTCGGCCGGGACGAGATCGATCAGCGCGATCTGGCCGATCCGGACGTGCTGCTTGGCCACGGCCGGGCGCGCGACCCCGCTCATCAGGCGTGGGTGTCGCCGCAGCGGGTGGTCTTCGCCGGCGGTCGCCGGGTACTCGCGGCATGGCCGCTGGACGAGCTTTTCGATGTCCGGGCACTGGATGACCTGACCGGTGTGGTCCTGCTCGCCACCGAACCCAACCCCGACTACGACGACCGGTTCCCGGCGCTGCTTTCGGACGTCGTGCCCTGGTCGGCGCGAGCGGCCGGGCCCGCCCCGCCCGGCTATGACCGGCGCCGGGTCGACCTGGACTGGCTGAAGTTCGAGGGCGTCTTCGCTGCCTCCCGCAATCGCCTCGATGAGTGGACGCAGGAGCTGGACGCGCGGCTGGTCCGCATCGTGCGCCGGGCCCAGGTCGGCCGTGACTGGTAGACGCTGGCCGGTCACCTGATCGCGAGCCTGGCCGCACTCGCGGTGGACCGCGAGGTTACTAGGACGCGAGGTATCCGGCGCAGGCGTCCTGCCGCGCGTACGCGGCCCGGCGCTCCCCTTCGGCGATCCACCGCGGGATCAGGTCCGGTTCGGCGCCGGCCGCCCGGCAGTAGTGAGCGGCGGCCCGGGCCCTGACCTCCTCGGCGGTGCCCTGGTAGAAACCGATGAGCAGGCCTGCCACCTCGGCCAGCAGGTCCGCTCGCGGGTCGGCTATCTCCCGAAGCTCCGCCACCGCGGCGGCCGTCTCCTGCTGGGTGGGCTCCCGCCAGGGTGCGTGCCGCTGGGCCGCGCCAGTCAGGCGGGCCACCGTGAGCTGGTCACGGTCCGACGCAGGATGATCGCTCATGACGGCGGCTCCGGCCGGGGAAGTCGGCCGCGCTGACGGTCGACTGCCTGATCGTCTTTATTTCCAGTAGCGGATGAAATCATACCTCTAGTATCAAACACATGTGCGATTATGGCAAGGCCGCGGTCACGCCTGGCCGACCCGCCTTACCGGCCAAGGCTCACCTTGCCTGCTGACGCCGCTCAGCGGCGGGCGGCGGCCGGAGACGTGCGGTAGCTCTCGGCGACGGTGAAGGCGAGGTCGAGGGACTGGCTGCGGTTGAGCCGCGGATCACAGGCGGTCTCGTACCGCTGGTACAGGTCGCCCTCGGCGATCTGGTGGCTGCCGCCGACGCACTCGGTCACGTTGTCGCCGGTGAACTCGATGTGGATGCCGCCGGGATGGGTGCCGAGCATCCGGTGCACGTCGAAGAACCCGTGCACCTCCGCCAGGACGTCGTCGAACCGCCGCGTCTTGTGACCGCTGGGAGCCTCGAAGGTGTTGCCGTGCATCGGGTCGCAGACCCAGGCGACCGGCGTCCGGGCCCGGGAGACGGCCTGGATCAGCGGCGGAAGCAGATCGCGAACCCGGCCGGCGCCCATCCGGCTGATAAACGTCAGCCGCCCAGGTTCCCCGGCCGGGTTGAGCGCCGCCGCGAGCGCGAGGACTTCCCCGGGGGTGGCGGAAGGACCCAGCTTGACCCCGATGGGGTTGCGGATGCTCCGGGCGAATTCCAGGTGGGCGCCGCTCAGGTCGCGGGTGCGCTCGCCGATCCACAGGAAGTGCGCGGACGCGTCATAACGTCGCCGGGTGTCGGGATCGGATCTAGTCAGGGACTGCTCATAGTCGAGCAGCAGGGCCTCGTGGCTGGTGTAAAGCTCCACCGAGCGCAGCTCGGCCGGATTGGCGCCGCAGGCGCGCATGAACGCCAGGGCGCGGTCGATCTCGTCGGCCAGCCGTTCGTAATGCTGCCCGGAGGGGCTTTCCCTGACGAAGTCCTGGTTCCATCCGTGCGCCTGGTTCAGGTCCGCGTATCCGCCGGTGGTGAAGGCGCGGCACAGGTTGAGCGTGGCCGCGGAGCAATGGTAAGCGCGGAGCAGCCGGCCTGGATCGGGCGTCCTGGCCGCCGCGGTGAACTCGAAGCCGTTGACCGCGTCGCCGCGGTAGGCGGGCAGTGCGACGCCGTCGCGCGTCTCGGTCGGGCGGGACCGCGGCTTGGCGAACTGGCCGGCCATCCGCGCGATCTTGACGACGGGCACGCTCGCCCCGTAGGTGAGCACCAGCGCCATCTGCAGCAGCGTCTGCAGCTTGGCGCGGACCGCCTCGGCGGTCGCGCCGTCAAAGGTCTCCGCGCAGTCGCCGCCCTGCAGTACGAACGCCTCCCCCCGCGTCACCGCGGCCAGCCGTTCGGTCAGCAGCTCGCACTCCGCGGCGAAGACGAGCGGCGGCAGCCTGGCCAGCTCGCTGGTCACCGCGGAAAGGCGGCCGCGGTCGGGCCAGTCGGGCTGCTGACCCGCGGGCATCGCGGGCATCGCGGGTCCAGCCCCCGGCAATGGGGCGGAGCCCGTCGCCGCGGCGGTCATCGCCCGGCAGCCGGCACGGAAAGGCGGGGCTTGGTCACGGTCTCACCGTACCGGCACCGGGACGGCTCAGTCCGCGCAGCCGACGACCCGCAGCGCGAACTCGCCGTACTCGCTGGCCACGTAGGTGTCCGGGTAGCGGCCGCTGGACTTGAACCAGGACTTGGCGCCGTTGCCCATCTCCAGCACGGCGAACGCGGCGATTTGCGGGGTCCGGGTGCGGAACCGGCCGGTGTGGCAGCCCTTCTCGATGATGCGGCGGACGCGCGCCGCGTACCGGTCCCGTTTGGCCACGATCGCGAGCCGGTGGGCGGGATCAAGGCTGCGGACCTCGTTATTGCAGACGGTCACCTCGGCCGGATAGCGGAGGAAATCCAGAACGAGTGATTCGGTAGCCCGGCGCAGCTGCTCGGCGACATCGTCGACGCCGGCCAGGGCCTCCTCGAGGGCGGCGATGGCGCGGTCTATCGCCTTGTCCATGATCTCGTACAGGATGTCCTGCTTGGACGTGACGTGGTTGTACAGGCTCGGCGCCCGGACCCCGAGCTCTGTGGCGATGTCCTTCATCGAGGTGCCGCGATAGCCGTGAGCGGCGAACAGCAGGCAGGCCGCGTCGAGTACGGTGCCGCGGGTCGTCGCGGTTGACCTCTCCACGGGCAGCAGCTTACGGTACTAATGAATGTTCGTTAGGGTGCTGAGCCCGGAGCGATCACCGCCGCCGCCTCATCCGAGGAGTCCATGATGACCGCTGCTATCGGCTGGGAACTTGACGGTGAGCACGAGGAGTTCCGGGCTAGCGTGCGAGCCTTCGTCGACCGTCACGTGCGCCCAGCGGTCGAGGAGTCCGAGGCGGCGGGCCGTCCTCCCGCGGCGCTGCTGAAGGAGATGGGCAGTGCCGGGCTGCTCGGGCTGGCGGTCGACGAAGCAGACGGCGGCGGCGGGGGTGATTCGCTCGCCATCGTCGTGCTGGCCGAGGAACTGGCCAGGGCCAGCGGCGGCATCGCCGTCACCGCACTGGTGACCGGCTACATGTCGACGCCGCACATCGCGCATTTCGGCACCGCCGGGCAGCGCGCGCGCTACCTGCCGGGCCTGATTTCTGGCGAGAAGATCGGCTCGATCGCGGTGACCGAACCAGGTACCGGATCTGACGTGGGCGGCATCACGACCCGGGCCACCCCAGTGCAGGGGGACGGGGGGTTCCGCCTCGACGGCACCAAGATGTTCATCACCAACGCCGGGATCGCCGATGTGTTCGTGGTCGCGGCCCGCACCTCGCCCGACGGGCACCGCGGCATCACCACGTTCATCGTGGAGGCCGGCCACCCCGGTCTGTCCGTGGGCCAGCCGCTGCGCAAGATGGGCTGGCACGCCTCCGACACCCGCGAGGTGATCCTGGCGGATTGCCTAATCGCGGGTGACGCCGTGCTCGGCGAGCAGGACCGCGGCTTCCACCAGATCATGTCGGCCTTCCAGCTGGAACGGCTGACCCTGGCCGCGATGGGGGTGGGCCACGCGGAAGAGTGCCTGCAGGCCGCGACCACCTATGCCCGCGACCGCGAGGTGTTCGGTGTCCCGCTGATCAGCCTGCAGGCGACCCGGCACCGGCTCGCCGCCATGTCGGTCGAGCTTGAAGCGGCCCGCGTGCTCACCTACCGGGCCGCGGCCCGGCTGGACGCCGGTCACCCGGAGGCGGACCGGTCGGTCGCCATGGCCAAGTACCACGCCGCGATCGCCGCCAACCACATCGTGGACGAGTGCGTCCAGCTCTTCGGCGGCAGCGGGTTCCTCGAGGAGACCCCCGTCGCGCGCCACTTCCGGGACGCCCGGGTGCTGCGCATCGGCGGCGGCACCGACGAGATCCAGCTCGAGATCCTGGCCAAGGGACTGCCTGCGTGACGGCGCCGGACACCGGGGTGCCTGCGCCGCCGGCCTGCGGGCCGAGCTCATCGCGCGCCTGGCCGATGCGCAAGGATGGACCCGCGACCCACGGCGACGACATCATCACATCAGCCCGGTCTGACGCATCAGGCCCCGCGACTCCCGCCGCCCACATGACCGAGAGGGAATGTCTATGGCAGACAGTCTGAGCCAGCTGCTGGCTACGCCGCTGCAGGCGGTCCAGCAAGCGGTGTTCTCCGCGTCCGGGGCGTGATGCCGGTGTCCGGACTGTGGTTCGAGCAGCTCGAGCCCGGCCTGCGGGTGCAGCACACGACCACCCGCACCGTCACCGAGACCGACAACGTGCTGTTCACCACCATGACCATGAACCCGCAGCCGCTGCACCTGGACGCCGAGTTCGCGGCCCGGTCGCAGTACGGCCAGGTCCTGGTGAACAGCATGTTCACCGTGGCCCTAGTGGTCGGTCTGGCGGTACCCGAGCTCACGCTGGGCACGACGGTGGCCAACCTGGGCTTCTCCCGGGTGGACTTCCCGGCGCCGGTCTTCATCGGCGACACGATCCACGTGGTCACCGACGTGATCGAGGCGCGCCGGTCCCGGTCCCGGCCGGGCACCGGCATCGTGACATTCGAGCACCGGGGCATCAACCAGCGAGATGAAACGGTCTGCCTAGCCGTCCGGGCCGCCATGATGCAGTGCCGTCCAGATCCGGGCCGTCCAGATCCGGGCCGTCCAGATCCGGAACGGAGTTGACCGCCCTATGCCGACGCTGACCCGCGTCCGCAGCCTGCTGTTTATGCCGGCCACCCAGGCCAACATGATCGCGAAGATTCCCCGGATCGCCCCCGACGTGGCGGTGGCCGACCTGGAGGACGCGGTCGCGGCCGGCGACAAGGAACGGGCCAGGAACATCGCCGTCGCCGCGATCGACGCCCTGGAGAGGCCGGCGCCGACCACGGTGCTGATCCGCGTGAACCCGGTCGGCACGCCCTGGTTCGACGGCGACGTCGCGGCCGCGGCCGGCTGCGCGGCGGCCGGTATCGTGGTGCCGAAGCTGGCCACCCCGCAGGAACTGGGCCAAGTGCGACAGGTGCTGGCCGAGCACTCCTGGTCCGACGCGCTGCTCGTCGCCGGGCTGGAAACCGCGCTCGGCGTGGCCGACGCCCGGGGCCTGCTCGCCCACGGCGTCGGCGCGGTGTACTTCGGTGCCGAGGACTACATCGCCGACATCGGCGGCCGCCGCACCCGGGCAGGTTCCGAGGTCCTGTACGCGCGCAGCCGCGTCGCGCTGGCCGCGTACCTGGCCGGACTGCCGGCCCTGGATCAGGCCGTCATGGACCTGGCCGACGACGAGCACTTCCTGGCCGACGCGGCCGGCGGCCGCGACCTCGGCTACCAGGGGAAGATCTGCATCCACCCACGCCAGGTCACGCTGGCCCACCAGGTGTTCACCCCCACCCCGGCCGAGCTGGAGCACGCCCGCGAGATCGTCGCGGCAGGCCAGACGGGCGTGGCGGTGGTCGACGGCCAGATGGTCGACGAGGTGCACGTCCGGATGGCCCGCGCCGTGCTGGCCCGCGCCCCGGAACAGCCGGAACAGCCGGAACAGCCGGAACAGCCGGAATAGCCGGAATAGCGATGACCGGACCGTGCCCGGCGGAGTTCAAGCGAGTGCTGTGGTGTCAGCTCATCACTCATAACCTGCCCCTACCCCGCGATTCGAATCGAACATGTTTCGTCCGGGGTGATACCGGGCCCCGTTTAGATCAAAATATTTGACGGAACGGACCGGGCTGCGAGCCCGCGGCCAGGTGCGTCCGGTCAGCCGATTACAGCCGGGCGGCCGCGGTCCGGCCGTGCGGATGAGCCGCGCGGTGGCGGTTGCGTTGGCTCGCGCGGTATTCGGCGGAATGCCCGGTGACAGGCTACGGGGCGAAATCGGCCAGCTTGTGGAGGCGGCCGAGGATTTCTGCGTGCACGGCGTCTGGCGGCTGGGCCCCGTCCACGGTGAACATCCATTCCCGGCCCGCGTAGTACTCCAGCAACGGCACGGTCTTGTCTCGGTACACCTGCAGGCGGTGCTCGATGACGGCTTCGGTATCGTCCGATCCCCGGTGCCGGGCGAGCAGCCGGCGCACGAGCTCCTCGCGGCCGACGTCTAGGTGGATCGCGGCCTGCACCTCGACGCCGAGGGCGCGAGCGGTGGGGAAGGACGCCTGGGCCTGCTCGACGGTGCGCGGGAAACCGTCAAGCACGTAGCCGCCGTTCTCGGTCGCGGCGACGGTGGGTTTGCGCAGCATGTCCATCACCACGGCGTCCGGAACCAGGTCGCCCGCCTCGACGTAGGACTTGATCGTCCGCCCGAGCGCCGTCTGGTCCCTGACATGCTGCCGCAGCAGGTCGCCACTGGAGATATGGGTAATGCCGAACCGCTCGGCCAGTCGCTGCGCTTGCGTTCCCTTGCCGGAGCCGGGCGCGCCGATCAGCAGAAGACGCATCTGAGCACTCGCGGGTAGCTAGTGGGCAGGGGGTACGCCAGTGACGAACCCGGTCTGCGGCAGAGCGTCCTCATGGCGAGATCGTCCAACCGTTTGTCCTGTTCAGCAACAGTCCACTCCGTTTCGGGCCGCTGGCCACCGTCTGGCTGGCCACCGCCTACCTTAACCGTTATAAAGTTATAGTAACAGAAAAATTATTGACACTGAACTATGCTGGGGGATATGAGTGCCCAGCCGGCCGAGCGGACCGCCTCGCGCACCCCGGCGTCCGGGGCGCACCAGCCCGAGGGGCTGCGGGAGCGCAAGAAGCGCCTGATGCGCCAGCAACTGTCCGACACGGCGACCGAAATGTTCCTGGAGCGGGGCTTCGACGCCGTCCGCGTGGCGGAGATCGCCGAGGCGTGCGGGGTGTCGGAGAAGACGGTCTTCAACTACTTCCCCACCAAAGAGTCGCTGATCCTGGACCGCCTGGAGGCCTCCGTGGCCTCGCTGCGAACCGGCCTGGCCGAGCCGGGGGTCTCCCCGGTCGGGGCGGCGCTGCAGATCCTGGACGGTGAACTGGGCGCGATGACATCCTGGCTGGCCGCTCAGGACGACCCGGTCCAGGCCAGCGCCGCGATCCGGCGTTTCGGCGCCCTGATCCAGGCCACCCCCTCGTTGCGGGCCCACCAGAGCGACATGATGGACCAGTTCACCACCGTGGCCGCCGCGATCCTGGCCGAACGGGGCGAGATGAGCGCCGATGACCCGGAGCCGCTGATCGCGGCGACCGCCCTGCTCGGCCTGTGGCGGATCCAGTTCCAGAGCCTCACGAAATACCTGGACGGCACCCAGACGCCCGCACGCGTCCGCCAGGCCGTGATGGCCGATGTGCGCCGCGCCGCCCGGCTCATCGACACCGGGCTTAGCTCGTGCGCGGCCTTCACGCCCGGGACCCACGGAAACATGCTGTGAACAGCGAGCAGGCGCCGGGCGCCTTAAGCGCCCGGGCGCCGCTCCGGGTGTACGGCCCGGGTATCGCGCGGGTTGACGGCTTCGCCGCACGCCTCGCACACCAGCCGGGCCGCGAGCTCGTGATCGCACCTGTGCTCGACGACCAGCGGCGGCCCGCCGCTGCCAGCCAGGTACTTGTCGCCCCAGGTGCGCAGGGTCGTGATGACCGGGTAGAGATCCAGGCCCGCCTCGGTCAGGAAGTACTCGAACCGGGCGGGGTGCTCGGAGTACGGCCGCCGCTCCAGGACTCCCGCGTTCACCAGGGTGCGGAGCCGCGCGGCCAGGGTGTCGCGGGGCGCTCCGGTGCGCTTGACCATCTCGTCGAACCGCCGGTCGCCGAGGAAGACCTCGCGCACGGCGAGCAGCGCCCACTTCTCCCCGACGATGTCGAGGGCGCGGGCGATGGAGCAGGTCCGGGGCTCCGCCGGTGCGGCCGTCATGAGCCCAGCATACCTCTTGAGTCTGGTTTCTGGACGCACGGGGCGAAGTGCGATATGGTGAGTCCAGATTTCGGACTAACTGGTCCGAGGCTGACCCGGAGGACGCCGCATGAGCTCCGCCCCGCTGACCGCCGACGGCCCGCCCGTCGCGGTGCCCACCGCCCGCCGGCTGAACGCCATCGTCGGGGTGCTGTCCCTGGCCGTGTTCATGTCCAGCCTCGACCTGTTCATCGTCAACCTGGCGTTCCCGTACATCGGCCGGGAATACGCCGGCACGAGCCTGAGCAACCTGTCCTGGGTGCTCAACGGCTACACGATCGTCTTCGCGGCGGTGCTGGTGCCGGCCGGCCGGTGGGCCGACCGGGTCGGCCGGCGGCGGCTGTTCGTGGCGGGCATGATCGCCTTCAGCCTCGGTTCGCTGCTCTGCGGGGTCGCCCCCGGCGTGGCGGCGCTGATCGCGGCCCGGGTCATCCAGGCCGCGGGGCCGGCCTGATGGTGCCGGCCTCGCTGTCGCTGCTGCTGGCCGCGGTCCCGCTGCCCGCCCGCGCCCGGGCCATCGGCACCTGGTCGGCGCTGGCCGCGCTCGGCGCCGCGCTTGGCCCGGTCATCGGCGGGAGCCTGGTGCAGATCAGCTGGCGCTGGGTGTTCTGGATCAACCTGCCGGTCGGCCTGGCCGCGGTCCTGCTGGCCGTCCGGGTCGTCCCGGAAAGCAAAGACGACCACGTCCGCGGCCGGCCGGATCTGCTCGGCGCCGCGCTGCTCGCGGCCGCGGTGGGCCTGGTCGCCCTGGCCCTGGTCAAGGCGCCGAACTGGGGCTGGGGCTCGGCCGGCTTTATCGCCCTGCTGATCGCCTCGCTGGCCTGCGGCGCGGCCATGGTCGCGCGCTCGAGGCGGCACCATTCACCGGTGATCGAGCTCGGGCTGCTCCGTTCCCGAACCTTCAGCGGCACGTTCGCCGTGTCGATCCTGTACTACGCCGGGTTCGGCGCCTTCGTGCTGAATTCGGTGGAGTTCCTCACCGGGGAATGGCACTACTCAGCCGTCCGGGCGGGCCTGGCCATCGGGCCCGGGCCGCTCATGGTGCTGCCGTTCGCGCGGCTGGTCGCCCCGCGGCTGGCCGTCCGGCTCGGCGGGCCGGGCCGGGTCGCGGTGCTCGGATGCCTGGTCAACGCGGCGGCGATGCTGCTGTGGCTGAGCCGGCTCCAGGCCCATCCGGCGTACCTGACGCACCTGCTTCCGGCCCAGCTGCTGGGCGGAGCGGGCGTGGGCCTGACGATCCCGTCGCTGCTCGCGGCGGGCAGTGCGTCGCTGCCGCCGGACCGTTTCGGCACCGGCAGCGGCGTCTTGAACATGGGTCGCCAGGTCGGTACGGTCCTCGGCGTGGCCGGACTCGTCGCCATCCTGGCCCACCTGGACAGGTCCGACCCGATAGCCACCTACCAGCACGGGCTGGTGCTCATCATCGCCTTCTTCGTCACCGCCGGGGTCGTGGCCGCGATCCTGCTCACCCCCCGCACCATTAGCCGCCCGGCTCGCTCCGCCAGTTCCGCCAGCCCGGCCAGCTCCGCCAGCCCCGCTCGCCCTGTCAGCGAGGTGCCCACGGTGGAGGTGGCCGGCCGGTAGCACGACGGACCAGGCGAATGCGCTCGCGTGCGCTCCCGCACGGACATCGCGAACGTTACCGGCGCGTCGCGGGGGCGCGGCTGACACAGGGCTCGAAAAGCCCATGTCGTTAGGCCGTGATCATCAGTAATGCGCCTCTAATAGGTGGCGCGGCCGCCGCTGATGTCGTAGACGGCGCCGGTGGAAAAGCTCACCCGGTCCGAACTGAGAAACGCGACAAGCTCGGCGACCTCCTCGGGCCGGCCGACACGCTTCATCGGGATCAGGCTGGTGATGTAGGCGAGCACGTCCGGTGCCGTGCTGTCGTTCATCGGGGTGGCGATGACGGCCGGGGCGATGGCGTTGACCAGCACTCCGGTCATCGCCAGTTCCTTGCCCGCCGACTTGGTCAGGCCGATCACGGCGGCCTTGGACGCAGAGTAGACCGACAGGTTCGGGTTGCCGTCCTTGCCGGCCATGCTGGCGAAGTTCACCACCCGTCCCCAGCCCCGTTCGCGCATGCCGGGTACGAAGATCCGCATGGTGTTCACCGTGCCCAGCACGTTCACGTCGAAGACCCGGCGCCACTCTTCCGTGGTCGTCTCCAGCAGAGGCTTGTTCGCGCCCACGATGCCGGCCGAGTTGATGAGCACGTCGACGGGGCCGATCTGGCCGGCCACAAGGCGCAGCGTCGCCTCGTCGGTCACGTCGGCCACGATGTCGGCCTGATCGCTGACGTCCAGCGTGGTCACGGCGAGGCCTTCGGCGCGCAGCCGGGTGGCGGCCGCCGCGCCGAGCCCGCTCGCCCCCCCGGTCACCAGCGCGGTACGTGTCATGATCGGTTTAGCCTACCGGCTGGGCGTTGCCCGGGGCTGGCTGGCCCGATGACCGGACTGTCGCAACGGGTGAGGACGCCTGACGATCGTCAGTCGTCCTCAGGAAGATGGTGGGTGGCGAGCCGTGTTCCGCCGCGCTGGCGGCGGCCGGCGCTGGCGCGCATGGCGGGGACGATCTCGCTGGTGACGAGCCCGCGTTCACTGGTGAGTTCGTCGATGACAGAAAACGCCGCGGAAATGCGGTCCGGGGTGTCGATGACGATCGTGACGGCGGGGACGTGGCGGCCCAGTTGGAGCAGCCGGTCGCCGTGTGGCGCGTGGTCGCCATGGAAGCCCCAGATGCCGCGCTGGGTGGTGGCGCCGCTGAGCCCGGCCGAGCGCAGCCGGCGGACGATGGCCCGGTGGACCGACTGGCCCTGGTGCTGGGCCGCCTCGGAGGTGTACACCATGAGCTTGTGCCACAGCGCCATGCCATGGTCATCGGCGCTGGGCAGGGCTGCGGGAGTGGCCAGGAGCCGGCCGTCCCGCTTGCAGATCCGGACGCGTTCGAGGGTGAGCAGCGGGCGCTGCAGCAGCGGGCCGAGCTCGGGCAGGACGTCGCGGATCCGGTCCCCGGCACCGACGGCGATGACCATCATCGGCACTTCGGCGTTCCGGCTGAAGAAGGCGGCCCGTTCCCGGCGGCCGTGCGCGGTGCCGTCGACGCCGAGCAGCGCGGTGGCGCCGTCGAGCCCGCGGCGATGCAGCAGGTCGCAGACCGCGACGAAGGCCGGGACCCGGCCGGCGCGTTCCTGGCGGCCCAGGTAGACGGTCAGCTTGGTCGCCTCATCCAAGTCCTCGGGCGACCAGATCGGGCCGGTGACGTCGGTCAGCAGCCGGGCTCGCTCCAAGGTGACCAGCCCGGTGCGGTTGAGCTGGACGGTCTGCGGGAGCACGGTCTCGATCCGGGCCCGGGTGTCGACGGCGATCGCGATCAGCGGCAGGTCCTCGGACAGGGTCAGCGAGCGGTCGGTACGCAGGTGGTGCTTGAGCCCGAAGCCCTCGGTGCCGCGCAGCAGGATGCTGGCCGCGATCTCGTGCCGCCCGTACAACTCGATCAGGGCGTCCGCCGTAAAGGCGCCCTCGCTTCGGTGCCGTTCGCCGAAGTAGCTGGTGAGCTTGACGCAGTCGTCCGTCACAGCTGCGCTCCGAGCAGCCGGCCCAGCGCCGCGGCGGCGACGCCGAGCACGAGGCTGACGATCACGTTGACCGCGGCGATCCGGTACTGTCGTTCCTCGGTCAGCCGCTGGGTTTCCAGCATCCAGGTCGAGAACGTCGTGTACGAGCCGACGGCGGCGGTGCCGGCCAGCAGCGCCTGCTCATGGCCGAGGGCCAGCCCGGTGATCAAGCCCAGGATCACCGCGCCGGACACGTTGACGGCCAGAGTGCCGAACGGGAAATCACGGTCCGCGGCGGAGCCCACCAGTCCGTCGGCCAGGAAGCGGACCACCGAGCCCGCCCCGCCGATCAGCATGACGCCCACCCAGATCAGGACGTTCATCGCCGCACCCGGACCCGCCTGACCATCGCGCTGGCCAGCTGAATCGCCGCGAAACCGGCGGCCACGCTGGCCGCGGCGTAACCGGCCGCCAGGCCCCACGCGTGGGCGTCGAGCATCTTGAGGATTTCCACCTGCATCGTGGAGAACGTGGAAAGTCCCCCGCACAGGCCGGTGCCAAGCAGCGGCCGCCGGTAGCTGGACAGCGGCAGGCGTTCGGCGAGCCGGGTGGCGAAGTAGCCGAGCAGGAACGCGGCCACGATATTGACCGCGAACGTGGGCCATGGCCAGGCCGTGGCCGGCTGCGGGAACGATTCGGCCAGCGCCGCCCGCGCCAGCGTGCCGAGCGCGCCGCCGGCGAAGATCGCGGCGATTTCCTGCCGGTCGACGTTGAGCAGCCGCCGTCGCGCGCGGATCCCGGTCCGGCCCGTCCCGGCTGCTGCGGTGGCGGCCGGGCCGGCCGATGGCCGCCCGGCATGGTGCGGTGACGGCTCCTGCACGCGCGACAGACTCCATTTCCTTTGGGGGCTTGAGAAGAAGCCATCAGCCACGGTACGCGGCTGTTGGGGAACCATGCCTTCCGCGCCAGGGCATCATCTGGCAACCGCGAGTTTATTCGACGTCCCGCCGTGGCCGACTCCGACGACCAGGATGATGCTCTTCCGTCCACGATCCCGCCCGGGCAGACTGCAGAGGAGGGACATAGGCAAAGGAGCGGTGATGGCCGGACAGCGGGTCACAGTGAAGATCACGGACGGGGTGGCCGACGTCCGGCTGGCCCGGCCGGACAAACGCAACGCCCTGGACGCAGCGATGTTCGCCGGCCTGGTCACGACGGGCGAGCGGCTCAAGTCCGAACCCGGCGTCCGTGCGGTCGTGCTCTCAGGTGACGGGCCGGACTTCTGTGCGGGCCTGGACTTCGGCATGTTTCAGGCGATGCGGAACGGCGATCGTCTCAGTGCCCAGGTCGACCTGCCCGCTAGCCGTGGGCCGGCCCAGGCGACCGGCCAGCGCGCGGCCTACGTCTGGACCGAGATTCCCGTCCCGGTCATCGCGGCCGTCACCGGGAATGCGCTCGGCGGCGGCCTGCAGATCGCGCTCGGCGCCGACATCCGGATCGTGGCGCCGGACGCGAGGATGTCGGTGCTAGAGATCAGGTGGGGCCTGCTACCCGATATGACAGGTACGCAGCTGCTACCTGAGCTCGTCGGCCGGGACGTGGCCAAGGAGCTGACCTTCTCCGGCCGCGTCGTGCGCGGCGAGGAGGCCGTCGCGCTAGGCCTGGCGACCAGGGTCGATCCTGATCCGCGCCAGGCCGCCTTCGAGCTGGCCCGCATGGTCGCCGGCCGCAGCCCGCACGCCATCCGGGCGTCCAAACGGCTCCTGGACCTAGCGGGCCGGGTGGACCTGGAGACGGGCTTCGCCGCCGAGCAGAAGGAGATCGATGCCCTCATCGGCAGCCCGAACCAGGTCGAGGCGGTTGCCGCGGAGTTCGACAAGCGCCCGCCCCGGTTCACCGACCCGCGCTGACCTGCTTACGACCTGTTCAGGCCACGTCATTCCCTCCCGCCGCAGGGCGGGCGGCCGGTGACGCAGATGATCCGCAGCGTCCTGGAACGCAGTCGCGTGCGCCCCGGTGTCGCGAAAGCCGGCCGCATACTCACCTCAGATGCCATCGCCGCCAAGGACCGGCATCATCTATGCTCTGCTCGGCATCGCGACCGGTGGCGAGGGAGAAGCGCATGGCTAACGAAGAGCTCATCAAGGCCCTGGAATCCAGCCGGGAGATCGAGCTGACCGTCACCGGCCGAAGGTCCGGCCGGGAGATCTCCATCCCCGTGTGGTTCGTGCGGGAGGGCGAGAAACTTTATCTGGTGCCGGTCAACGGATCGGACTCCGACTGGTACAAGAACGTGCTGAAGACACCGGCGATCCGCTTGGCCGCCGGGGGAACGCGGCTGACGGCCGGGGCGATTCCGGTCACAGATCCGGCCGAAGTCGGTGAGATCCTCGACAAGTTCCGGGCCAGGTACGGCGCTCGGGATGTGGCCGCGTATTACCCGAAGCAGGATGTCGCGTTGCAGGTTTCGCTCGCCTGAACGGCTGGGCCGGAGAATACCGGCTCGCTGGCGCCCGCGCTACGCCCCGCCCAGCTGCGAAGGCGTAGGCGCCGACGTGAAGGACCGCGGACCTGCGCCCGCCGAACAGGCAGTCAAGTTACTCGGCCCGGCTAGGGCCGGAGTAGGTCGGTCCCGCCTGCTTCGTGCCCGAGTTCGTCGGTGTCGCCTGCTTCGTGCCCGAGTTCGTCGGTGTCGCCTGCTTCGTGTCCGAGTTCGTCGGTGTCGCCTGCTTCGTGTCCGAGTTCGTCGGTGTCGCCCGGCTCGTGACCGAGCAGATCAGCGCCACCCGCCTCGTTGTCATCCGTGGTGTTGGGATTGCGTGCCATTAAGACCTCCTTCGACGATGCCCCCTCCGGCCTAAACACTAGCTGCCGCCGTATTGCCTGTCTGTAGGCGCTGGCTGGAGTTCCCCATTTGCTGCGGGCGGGTAGCCGAGTTGGGTACTACCAGCTAGCAGGCAGCGGGTCCGGGCGCCTGCGGTAAGGACAGGGCCGCGGCGATGCGGGATCGTTGACGGCACGGCAGCACGGCAGGCCGCCGAGGCGGCCGGGGAAACGGGAGGATGCGCACGGGTGGATGCCGCCGGGCGTGGCCTCGAACAGCGCCGGGGCGCTCCGGCAGGCCCGTGTGCTGCGGCCGGACGTCATCCTGGTCGACATCGGGCTCGGCAGCGAGAGCGGCTTTGACCTGGCCCGGCTCCTGGCCCAGGACGGGCAGGCCGGCCGCGCCGAGGTGATCTTGATCTCGGCGCGCGCCGAAACCGACTACGCGGAGCTGATCGCCGAAAGCCCGGCGGCCGGATTCTTGGTGAAGCCGGAGCCGTCGGTGCAGGCGATCAGCCGGATCCTCGGCCACACCCCGTTAGCCGCGGCTGGCAGACTGTCGTACGCGCAGCAACCGCGACACCCTGAGTCGAGATCGGAGTGAGCGTTGAAGGCAGTCCGTTTCAACCAGTTCGGCGGCCCGGAGGTCCTTGAGATCGTGGATCTCCCCGATCCGCATCCGGGTCCGGGCCAGGTCCGGATTGCGGTGCGCGCGGCCGGCGTCAACCCAAGCGACTGGAAGAAGCGCAAGGGCCTGATGGACGGGGAGCTCCCGCAGACTATGGGCCATGAGGCGGCGGGCGTCGTCGACGAGCTCGGCGGGGGCGTTGCGGACGTGGCCGTCGGCGATCGCGTGTTCGGCCTCTCCGCCGAGGGGGCGGCCCAGGCCGAGCTGGCGCTGCTGTCCTACTATGCGCCGATCCCGCCGTCACTTGACTTCCCCGGCGCTGCCGCGCTGCCGGCCGCCATCGAGACGGCCACCCGCACGCTCGACCAGCTCGGCGTCGGGAGCGGCAGCACGCTGCTCATTAACGGTGCCTCCGGAAGCGTCGGCAGCGCCGCGGTTCAGCTCGCCGTGATGCGCGGTGCGCGCGTGATCGGCACCGCCAGTCCGGCAAACCACGAGTACCTACGCTCGCTGGGGGCCGAGCCCGTCGCCTATGGCGAGGGCCTCGTCGAGCGGGTTCGTGCGCTCGCGCCTGACGGCGTCGACACCGCGCTCGACGTCGCCGGAAGCGGCGTCCTGCCCGAGCTCATCGAGCTCGCGGGCGGCCCGGAGCACGTCGTGACGATCGCCGACTTCGGCGGGGCGCAGCAGCACGGGGTGACGTTCAGCAGCGGGGACGCTGGCCGCGCGGTCCACGCGCTCGCCGGGATCGGCGAGTTGATCGAGTCCGGGGGCTTGTCGCTCCCGGTCGCGCAGACGTTCCCGCTCGCCGAGATCGCGGCGGCGCACCGCGTCAGCGAGGACGGTCACGTGCGCGGGAAGCTCGTGCTGGTGGTCGGCTAGCCTGCGCGGCTTGGACCGGCCAGGGCCAGCCGGGCGGCGCTGATGTCCTGGCGGCCGTGCCCGGCTGCCACGGCCGCATGCCACTGGCCAGAGAGCGCGGCCAACAGCGGCGGCGTCTGGTCACCCGCGACGCTGATCGCGAGGTCCACGTCCTTCAGCGCCCACTCCAGCGGGAACTCCGCCGCGTAGTCACCACGGTCCATCTTGTGCAGCTTGGCGTCGGCGATCGGCGCGTCAAGCGGGCCGCCCTCGATGGCCTCGGCGAGCTGCTGATGACCGATGCCGAGCCGGTCGGCGAGCTCCATGGTCTCGGCCACGCCCTCGATGAGGATCGACATGTACGCGTTGACGACCACCTTCACCACGCTGCCCTGGCCGGCCTCACCCAGCCACACGGTCTTGCGGCCGAGAATGTCGAACACCGGGCCTACCCGGTCAGCCGCCGCGGCGGGCCCCGACGCCAGGATCAGCAGCTGACCCTGTTCGGCCGGACCCTTGCTGCCCGATACGGGGGCGTCCACGAAGGTGACCCCAGGCCGCTGCGCGGCCAGCCGGCCGGCGATGCGCCGGGTCGCTGCCACGCCAATCGTGCCCATCTGCGCCCACACGGATCCGTCCGCGAACGCGTCGGCCACGCCGTCGTCGAAGATAACCGACTCCACCACGTCGGCGGTGGGCAGCATCGTGATCGCCACGTCCGCATCCTGCACCGCAGCTCGCGCCGACGGCGCCACGACGGCGCCCGCGGCGGCCAGCGGGCCGGTCGCCGCTGGCGACCTGTCCCACACCCGCGTGGTCAGGCCCGCGGTCATCAGGTTGCGCGCCATCGCCGAACCCATGATCCCGGCGCCGATCACCGCCACCGTCGCGCGGGCGTCGCTGCCATTCTCCCCAGCCATAACGGCTCCTTGCCTGTTGCCTGCCGCGGCCCGCCCCCGCCGGCGGCGAGGACCTAGGCCATCAGCTCCAGCATGCCGGCCGGGCCGGTACAGCACAACACCGCTACCCGGACCCGCCGGGTGCCTGCTAGCCGGTACGAGTCGACCCGCGCCGATTAAAAATGCGCGGAGTACGGCAGCGCGGCCTGGCTGAGCGCGCGGAGCACGGCGGTCGTGGCGGCGGTTGGCGCCCGGCTGGCGCTGACGGCAGCGGACAGGCTCCAGCGCAGCCGGGCATCGTCGACCGGAACGGCCCGCGGGCCTGCGGGCCCGTCGGCAATGGCCGACGCCGGCATCAGGGTCGTGCCGAAATGTCCCTGGACGAGCTTGAGCATCAGGGTGTAGTCGGCGATCTCGATGGACGACGGGACGGCGCCGAGGACGCGGTCGACGGTGTCACGGACGCTCCAGCCGGGCGGGAACCGCAAGATTGTCTCGTCCGCCAGGTCTGCTACCGTCACGCTCGGCCGGCGGCTCAGCGGGTGATCTGCCGGGCAGACGAAGACCAGCGCCTCGCTGACCAGCGGGCTGAGGATAACCCCGCGCGGCGGCTGGCTGGTTCCCGGCTGGCTGGTTCCCGGCTGGCTGGTTCCCGGCTGGCTGGTTCCCGGCTGGCCGGTTCCCGGCTGGCCCGGTCCCGGCTGGCCCGGTCCCGGCTGGCCCGGTCCCGGTTGGGCGGTGCCGGCGGTGAGCGCGATGTCCATCGAGCCGTCCTGGACCGCTTGCAGGTTTCCCGCGGAACCGGTCAGCGACTGGCGCAGCTTGATGATGACGTCCGGGTGGCGGTCACGGAGATCAGCGAGGACGGCACCGAGGTCGAGCCGACCGGTGTTGAGGGTGCATCCCAGGATGACGGTGCCGCGGACCTGGCCGGAGACCGCCGCGACATCGTCGCGAGCCGCCTGCACGGCATCGAGTATGCGCTGGGCAGCGGACCGCAAGGCTGCTCCGTGCTCGGTGACGGCCACCGGCGTGACGGACCTGTCGAACAGGGGCACGCCGAGATCATGCTCGAGGCGGGCGATGGCGCTGGACATGGCCGACTGGACGATGTGGACCTCGCGGGCGGCAGCGGTGAAGCTCCCCGCCTTGCAGCAGGCGAGGAAGTAGTCCAGGTCCCGGATCTCCACGGATCCAGGCTAAGTCCTCGCTGACCTGCCATCAATAGCTTCGATGAGACTAAGCGATATCAATCGTTGGACAAGATGGCAGCGGGCGCGTGATCCTGAGAAGGTCTTCGTGACTCGACAAGGAGGACAGCCCGATGAGCACAGCTTTCCTTGCGGACATCCGCGACACGATCATCCCGGATCGCGACGGCAGGCATGGCCCGCTGCCACCGCTGCTGCTCAGCATGACGCTGGTCACGGGTCTGGTCGACGCTTTCAGCTACCTGGCTCTGGGACACGTCTTCGTGGCCAACATGACGGGGAATGTCGTGTTCCTGGGTTTCGCCCTGGCCGGCGTCCCCGGGTTCTCGGTGCTCGCATCCCTGGCCGCCGTGGCATCGTTCGCCCTCGGAGCCCTGCTCGGCGGCATGCTCGCATCACGGTACCGTGACCACCGAGGCCGCCTGCACAGCTCCGCCGCCGTGACGCAGGCCTTCTTCCTGGCGGTCTCCGTCATCCTCGCCGCCAGCGGCAGCCCGGTGACGGCCGGATACCGCTATGGTCTCATCGCGGTCCTCGGCATCGCCATGGGCATCCAGAACGCCTCCGCCCGCAAGATCGCGGTCCCCGACCTGACCACAACCGTGCTTACCCTCACCATCACCGGGATCGCCGCCGACAGCACCCTGGCCGGCGGCAGCGGATCCAAAGCGGGCCGTCGCCTGCTCGCGGTAGTCACGATGCTCGCGGGCGCTTTCATCGGTGCCGTTCTGATCCGCCACGCCCAGGCCTATGACCCGCTTGTCATCGCCCTGGTCGTGATCATCCTCGGCGCCGCAGCGACCTACACGCTAGGAAAGCCGGACCCGGCCTGGGTCCGCCCGCAGGGGCCAGCATCCCCCGCCCAGATCGGAGGCAAGAGTTGACCGTCGAGAGAACTCACGCGAACCACCAGACCCGGTACGCGCTCGACGCAGGCGCAGGGTTGTCGTGTGTGCTGACCTATACCGCAGCAGCAGACGACCCGGCGACGTGGAAGATCCTGCTGCCCGGTCCCGGCGGAACCGAAGACCTCTACGGCACCCAGCGGATAGCCACACCGGATGCCGGGCGGCTCCGGGCCTGGCTGACCCCCATCATCGGGGCCGGCCACGCCGCCGAACTCGCCGCCGCCGTCGATGCCGCGCCGCCACCGACGGCGGCCTGGAGAAAGCACGACAGCCACGACAACTGACCGCGTGGCTCAGGCTGCCGGCCGGGACCGGAAGTTTCGCTGGTACGCGTGCGGGGTCACGTGGTTGATCCGGTGGAAGTGCGTGCGCATCTGATGCGCGGATCCGAAGCCGCACAAGGTTGCGATGCGCTCGATGGTAGAAGCGCTCAGCCGGCGCTAGCACGGTGCCCGGTTGACGGCGTGCTGGCCTAGCCAGCCCGCGGTAACTCAGTGCAGCCAGAGCCGCCGGCCCGGTGTTGACGAATAAAATGGCGACACCGCGCTCGCCCCCGGCCGTCATCGCCACCCAGACGCAGAATAGCCCGGACACAGAACAGCCCAGACAGGAGCAGCACAGTGAAGGTGCAGATCAATCCCGAGCTCTGCCAAGGGCACGGCCGCTGCTATGACCTCGCCCCCGGCCTGTTCGGAGACGACGACGAGGGCTACGGGCAGGTCCGGTCCGACGGCGCCGTGCCGCCGGGCGCGGAGCGCGACGCCCGCCTGGCCGCTCTCAACTGCCCCGAACGCGCCGTCGAGCTGCTCGAGGAGAGGTGACATGGCCGTCGATGACCGCTTCACCCAGGACACCCAGGAGACGGGCGAAGACGAGATACTCGGCACCCGCAGCGAGATCATCACCGGCCCGGTCGCAGACTGGGCGACCGACTTCTCCCACCTTGAGCCGGAGTGGTCCGCCGATCCCTACCCGATCCAGGACGACCTCCGGCAGCGCTGCCCGATCGCCCGCACCGAGCGGTTCGGCGGCGCCTGGCTGCCGACACGCTACGAAGACGTGGCGGCGATCGCGTACGACACCGATCGCTTCTCATCGCGGTCGATCATCCTGAGCAACTTCCGGCCACCTCGCGAGCTGGCGCCGATCGGCGGCTCGCCGCCGATCTCCTCGGACCCGCCGTTTCACCACGACGCCCGCAAGCTGCTGCTGCCTGCGTTCACCAAGAAAGCCGTCGCCAGGTGCGAACCGGCGACGAGGGCGTTCTGCCACTCGCTCATCGACTCCTTCGAGGGGGATGCGGTGGACGCGGCCCGTGACTACGCGCAGCACATCCCGATCCGGGTCATCGCCGACATGCTCGGCTTCCCCCCGGAGGACGGGCCGCAGTTCCGTGAGTTTGTCGAGGATCTGCTCGAAGGCATCAACCTGCCGCCGGATGATCGCATCGACCGGGTCTCACGGCTGTTCGACTACCTGCTCGCGCAGGTCCAGGTCCACCTGGACGAACCGCGTGACGACCTCACGACCTACCTGATCAACGCCGAGCTCTACGGCCGCAAGCTCGACCCGTCCGTGGTCACCGGCGCGATGGCGTTGCTGCTCATCGCCGGTATCGACACAAGCTGGAGCGCCATCGGCGCGGCATTGTGGCACCTGGCCAAGACTCCCGGCGACCGTGACCGCCTGGTCGCCGAACCCGGGCTGCTGCCGACCGCGATCGAGGAGTTCCTCCGCGTCTACGCGCCGGTCACGATGGCGCGGCTGGTCAAGCAGGACATGCACTGGCACGGCGTGGACATGAAGGCCGAAGACTGGATCCTGCTGTCGTTCCCGGCGGCGAATCGTGACCCGGCGCAGTTCGACCGGGCGGATGAGGTCGTCATCGACCGCGAGGTCAACCGGCATGCCGCCTTCGGCCTGGGCATCCACCGCTGCGTGGGTTCGCACCTGGCGCGGATGGAGCTTCGGGTCGCCCTGGAGGTGTGGCTCGAGCGAATCCCGGCGTTCACCCTGGGCGACCCCGGCGCGGTGACCTGGTCCGCGGGCCAGATCCGCGGACCGCGCACGCTTCCGCTCCGGATCGGCTGACCATGTCGATCGCCATCACCGAAGAGCACCGTGCCCTCGCGCAGACCGTGGCCGGCTTGCTGACCAGGCATCAGTCCCGCGCGGCCGCCCGCAACCTGCTGACGGCCGAGGCGGACGCGCGGCCGGCCTTCTGGGGCGAGCTGAGCGGTCTGGGTCTGCTCGGGCTGCACATATCCGAAGAGCACGGCGGCTCGGGCTTCGGTCTGCTCGAGACGCTGGTCGTGGCCGAGCAGACGGGCCGCCACCTCGCACCGGGGCCGTTCGTCCCCACCGTGGTGGCCAGCGCGGTGCTGGCTGCCGCCGGGCCGGCTGAGCTGCGCAAGCGGCTGCTGCCCGCACTGGCCGACGGCAGCGTGATCGGCGCGGTCGCACTGGGCGGCGAGGTAAGGCTTGCCGACGGCACTGGGACCGGGAAGGCGGGTGTCGTGATCAGCGGCCACCTGGCGGACGTGCTGCTGGTCCCGGCCGGTGCGGATGTGCTGGTGATCGAGAAGCCGGCCGGCGGCGTTCAGGCCGAGGTGCCCGCCAACCTGGACCCGAGCCGGCCTGCGGCCAGGGTCAGGCTCGACGCGGCGCCAGCGACGGTGCTACCGGGCGCGCGCGGGCTGCTGACCGCCGTGGCCCGGGCGGTGCTCGCGGCCGAGGCGGCCGGCATCGCCAGCCAGACCACTGAGCAGGCGGCCGATTACGCGAAGGTCCGCCAGCAGTTCGGCCGCCCGATCGCGACCTTCCAGGCGGTCAAGCACCACTGCGCCAACATGCTCGTGGCGGCGGAGGTGGCGGCGGCCGCCAGCTGGGATGCGGGCCGGGCCGGGATCGGCGGCGGTGATCAGCTCAGTTACACCGCGGCGATCGCGGCGGCCCTGGCCGGGCCGGCCGCGGTCAGCAACGCCAGCCTGAACATCCAGGTGCACGGCGGGATCGGGTTCACCTGGGAGCACGACGCGCATCTGTACCTGCGCCGGGCCGCGGCGATTGCCGCCGTGGTGGACACCGAGCAGGCGGCGATCGAGGTGACCGATCTGGTCCGCCGCGGCGTGCGCCGGGCGGCCGTGATCGACCTGCCCGCCGAGGCGGAACCGATCCGGGCGGCGGTCGGGCCTGACGTAGCCCGGCTGCGCGACCTGGCCGGCGAGGCCAGGAAGCAGGCGCTGATCGAGACCGGCTACGCG
This sequence comes from uncultured Actinomycetes bacterium, assembly GCA_963758795.1. Taxonomy (GTDB): domain Bacteria; phylum Actinomycetota; class Actinomycetes; order Streptosporangiales; family Streptosporangiaceae; genus Palsa-504. Next base: position 373,711 of record CAVWXG010000006.1, on the reverse strand, counting down.
ATCCCGCACTGGCCGGAGCCGTGGGGCCGGGACGCGTCCGCCCTCGAGCAGCTCGTGATCGAGCAGGAGTTCGCCGCGGCCGGGATCAAGCGGCCCCGCTACGGCATCACCGGCTGGGTCATCCTGACCCTGATCCAGCACGGCCGGCCGGACCAGGTAGCGCGCTGGGTCCGCCCGGCGCTCAACCAGGACGTGACCTGGTGCCAGCTGTTCAGCGAGCCAGGCGCCGGGTCCGACGCCGCGGGCATCAGGACGAGAGCGACCAGGGTGGAGGGGGATGCGGGCTGGCGGATCAACGGCCAGAAGGTCTGGACCAGCGGCGCGCACGAGGCCAGCTTTGGCCTGGCTACGGTGCGGACGAACCCGGACGCGCCTAAGCACCAGGGCATCACCACGATGGTGATCGACATGCACGCCCCCGGCGTGACCATCCGCCCGCTGAAGATGCCGACCGGGAACTCAGATTTCAATGAGGTCTTCTTCGACGACGTATTCGTACCCGACTCCGACGTCGTCGGACCGGTCGATGCCGGCTGGACCGTGGCGCGCGCGACGCTCGGCAACGAGAGCGTCAGCATCGGCGGCGGCGACGCCGGCATCATGACGATGCCGGGCAAGGCGTTCATCGTCCCGCTCGACGCGCACCCGGAGCGGCTGGCCGGCGGGTCCGGGCGGGTCGGCAGGCAGATCTCCCGCACGCAGGCGATGGGCGTGCTGAACCAGCGCAGCGCCTACCGCGCGGCGGCAGGCGGCGGCCCGGGACCGGAGGGCAATATCGCTAAGCTGCTGCTGTCCGAGATCGGCCACGAGACGGCCGCGATCATGGCCGAACTCGCGGGGCCTGACGCGGCGTTCCTTGACGGCGCGGGCGCGCTGGCGGCCACGCTCGTGCTGATGAACCGGGCCATGTCGATCGCCGGCGGCACCTCCGAAATCAAGCGGAACCAGATAGCCGAGCGGATCCTTGGCCTCCCCCGTGACCCGCTGATTAAATAGACACCACCGCGCCTGACGCGATGGTCAGGACGCTCTCGGACCCGCCGCAGCAGAACGAGCCTGGCGGCGCAGCTATGGCTCCTTCGGGGCTTGGAAACGGAAGACGGGCTCCGCGACGCAGGCGGGCTTACCGCTGCCTTCGAGCTCGATGACGGCGCTGGCGGTGATCTGCAGGCCGCCCGTGACTTCCGTCACGTCGGTTAGGGTCGCGGTCAGCCGGATCCTGCCGCCGACGGGGACCGGGGCAGGGAAACGGACCTTGTTCAGGCCGTAGTTGACGACCGAGGTCGCGTCGACGACGGTGAGTACGTGCGACCACAGGGGGATGAGCAGTGAGAGGGTGAGGAAGCCGTGGGCGACCGGACCCCCGAACGGGCTCTCCTTCTTCGCCCGCTCCACGTCGAGGTGGATCCACTGGCGGTCGTCGGTGGCCTCCGCGAAGGTGTTCACCCGATCCTGGGTGACCTCGAACCACGGGCTGCTGCCCAGTTCCTGGCCTTTGAGCGAGGGGAGTTCGGCCATGCTGGTGGTGGTCATGCGGGTACCTCCGTCGTCTGTGGTGGGCAGGCTTTCGCCTGCTGCCTCGGGTCCACGGGACCCGAACGGTTGAGACCACGTTAGCGGTCCGGTGCCGACGCGAGTACATCGCGTACGGCAGCGGTGACGGCGTCGGGAGTCTGGTGGACCACCGGGCCGTGTCCGGCATCGACGAGCGGAAGTGCAGGTGTCCTCCAGCGCCGTACCCTGGCCTTCCGGGGTGCCACCCGGCGGCGCCGCAGAAACCCGGCCCCCGTCCCGGTTCTCAGGATTTGCCGCTCTCGTAGACCTCGGTGAACAGGTCACCTTGGGCCGCCCCGGCGGCTGACTTGTCGCCGCCGCGGCCGCGCAGGACGAATGCGATGCCGACGGCGATCGCGGCGCCGGCGATCGGCCCGGCGATGTAGACCCAGTAGCTGGTGAAGGTGGTGCTGGCCAGGTCGGGCCCGAAGGTGCGGGCCGGGTTCATCGAGGCGCCGGAGATGGGGCTGCCCCACAGCCCGGCCAGGGCGATGTAGCTGCCGACCCCGAACGCGCCGATGACGCCGACGTTCTGGGCGCCCGAGGCGGTGCCCAGGATCACGCTGACCAGGCCCGTGGTCAAGATCAGCTCCATCCAGAACGCGGCCCCGGCGGAGTACCCCTTCGCCGGGTAGTTCGATCCGTAGCTGGCCGAGACGTTGATGATCGCGTGCAGGACCAGCGCGGCCAGCGTCGCGCCGGCCAGCTGGACCATGATGTAGCCGGGGACCCGGCGCCACGGGAAGTCGCGGCGCAGCGCGAAGGCGATGCTGACGGCCGGGTTCAGGTGGGCTCCGGAGATCTTGCCCATGAACAAGATGATGGCCATGACCGTCAGCGCGGGGGCGGTGACGGCGGCGGTGTGGCTGATCACGCCGGGGAAGGCGTGGCTCATCATGCCCCCGCCGGCCGCCGCCAGGACCAGGAAGAAGGTGCCGAGCAGCTCGGAGAACAGCCGCCGCCATTCCTGCCGCGGGTCGTTGAAGTCGGTGACGCGGTCGATGAGATTCTTCTCGTACCGGGCCAGCGGGCCCAGCGGGCTCGGCGTGGGTACTGGCTGTGCCGCGGTCATGGCTGCCTCACACCGGGGTCAGGTTGCGCCGCTGGGGACCGCCCGGTTCTCGAACACACCACGACCACGTGATCCAGCCCGTGATCCCGGCCCTGACCAGCCATCCCAGGCCCTGCCTTCCGACATGGGGCCTTGGCCGGCCCGTAACCCGCCGCGTCCGCGCCCGGCGTTCTGGTCCACCGAGTCGAATGTAGGCAGGTTGTGCCGCCGGATGGGTCACCCGGAAAGGGTGATCCTCCTCTGCTCGGGCACATAGTACGATCATGGCCCTGGAGGTAGCAGCCTTCGGCTGGCGGAATTGTGGCGGAACCTGCCAGGATGCGGGCGCTGCCTATCAGCCGGGCCAAGATCGTTCCTTGCATGTTCCGGATCATGGCGGGGCGGCCGGTGAACCGTCGCTGTCACCCAGTGCGGTGATCACCCATCGATCTGGTCAAGCGAAGCTGAGCGTAACGGTCCCAGTGCCGTGTTTTCCGGATGCGGCCAGAACAATCAGGAGAGAGACGACATGGCCAAGCTCGACGCAGTATTCATCTACATCGGCACCTACCCCAGCGAGGGCGCCGCGCGAGCTGACTACGAGATCGTCAAGGACCTGCATGCAGCCGGTGCGGTCGGCACCTACGACGCTGCCGTGGTCACCAAGGACGACGCGGGCAAGGTGCACGTGAACAAGGATGAGATGGCCACCCGGCACGGGGCGTGGGGCGGCGCTGCTGTCGGTGCCGTCGTCGGCATCTTGTTCCCGCCCTCGATCATCGGCACCGCCATCGTCGGCGCGGCGGTGGGCGGGGTGGGCGGTCACCTGTGGCGGGGCATGTCCCGGGCCGACGTCAAGGAGTTCGGGGACATCATCGACGAAGGGCAGGCTGCCCTGGTCATCGTCGGCGAGAACAAGCTGCAGCAGGCCGTGGACAAGGCCGAATTGAAGGCCGAGAAGCATGTCGCCAAGGAGCTGGACGTCAGCGCGAAGGACGTCGACAAGGCCGTCCAGGAAGCCGCAGGCGAACTCAGCTGACCTACGGTCCGCGAAATGACAGAGGACGGGTACAGCTGGGCTACGCAGAAGACAGCAACGGCTGTGACCTTGGGAGGTGCCCGCACGCCAGGGCGGCAATCACGGACGCCTAGTCGTCAACGCGAAATGATCCTGCTTGGGGTAGGGATCAGTGCGGTGGCACGCCTGCTGGGAAGCCGCCGCCTCCACGTGTGGGTCATCACTGGCGTAATCGGGCTCGCGGCGCTGGGTGAGATGATGCGGCAAAGCGAAGTTCCCGTCGCGGTGCGCGTGATGTTCAAAGATTATTTGACTGGACACGCGAGAGAACTTATGGAACATGGTCAGGAGGAGCTGGAGCGGGAGGAGCGGAAACGGGCGGAGCGGAAACGGCGTCATCACCGCTTATCCACTCCACGACCGGCTCAGCCTGAAGCCAGGTCAACGATGGGCTCGCCAGCAGCATGTGCCCGAGGAGCCCGGCCCGCCGGAGCCAGCTCCGCCAGCTGCCGGGCGGACAGCGGCGCTGTGCTGCTGACCGGCCCGGTGGCACGCAGGCCTGCCAGCTGGATATCGAGGAACCGTGGCCACGCCTCGGGAGCGGCCTGGCCGGCGGCCTGCACCAGCCCGCGCATCGCCCAGACGAGCACGAGGACGTCGCCGGGGGTAATGCCCGGGTTCACCGTGCCCGCCGCTCTGGCGCGGGCGGTGAGCTCGTCGATGGCGGCTCGGATCCGGTGTGCGGTGGCATCGTCGGTGTGGCGCGCCAGGAGCAGGCTCGCGTACCGCGCATGGTCGGCGAAGGACTGGCCGAGGGCCCGCAGCAGCTCTTCGAGACCATGCCCGTCGGTGCGCGCCAGCGCCCGTTCGGTGGCCGACAGGATCTGCTTCAGGGCCAGCTGCAGGAGTTCGTCGATGAGCGCGTCCTTGCTGGCGAACCGGCGGTATACGGTGCCCACCCCCACGCCCGCCCGCGCGGCGATCTCCTCCATGCCCGCGTCGGCGCCGGACTCGCCGAGCACCTCGCGCGCGGCGGCGAGGACGCGGTCATGATTCCGCCGGGCGTCGCGCCGGGTCGCCCGAGGCCGGTGCTTGACCGCGCCCGGCGGCGAAGCGCGGCCGCTCACGGTCACTCGCTCTCGTCCCCGACGATCGTCCCGCCGGGGACCATGGCCAGCTCGGCGTGCTCCGGCTCGCCGACCATCCGCCGCAGGCCCCGCGCCGACGGGATCAGCAGGCCAGCGAGCGCGGCCAGCACCAGCGCGGCGGCCATCACCGCGAACCCGATCGTGTAACCGGACTCCTTCGGCAGCCCGGACGGCTCGAGCTGGGAGGTGACGATGCTGGCCATCACCGCCGCGCCGATGCTCCCGCCGATCGTGCGGATGTTCGCGTTCATGCCGCTCGCGACACCTGTCTGCGAGGCCGGCACCGCGGCGACGACCAAGGCGGACATCGCCGAGAAGGCGAGCCCGAACCCGACGCCCATGATGGCGCTGGCCAGGTAGATCTCCCACTCGTGCGTGTGCGCGAAAGCGAGAATCGACATGGCCACGCACCCGGCCAGGCACCCGGCGATCACCAGCACCTTGCCCCCGAGCCGCCGGGCGAGCCGGCCCGCGAACATGCCCACGGCAAACATGGTGGCCGCCGCGGGCAGGAGCATCAGCCCGGACCTGGTGATGCTCGCGCCGAACCCGTACCCGGCGGCCGGCGGCGTCTGCACGAACTCCGGCAGGAAGGCGAAGGTCGCGTACATCCCCAGCCCGATCAGCAGCGCGACCAGGTTATTCGTCCATACGCCCGGCCGCCGCATCATCTTCATGTCGATCAGCGGCGTGGCCGCCCGCAGTTCGGCGATCACCCAGCCCGCGGCCAGCACCACGGCCGCCGCCAGCAGGCCGATCACCCGGCCGGAGCCCCAGCCCCAGTCCGGCGCTTCGCTGAGCGCCACCAGCAGCGCGACCAGCCAGGCAGACAGCAGCACGGCCGGCAGCCAGCTGATCCGCCCCGGGGTGCGCACCGGTGACTCGGGCACGAACAGCACCGCGGACACGGCCGCCACGACGGTAAGGATCAGCGGCAGCCAGAACAGCCAGTGGTAGTTCAGCAGGTCCACGATGGGACCCGCCAGGACGATGCCGAGACCAGCCCCCACCGCGGCCAAGGCCGCCAGAGCCCCGACCGCGCCGGTCACCTTCCCGGCCGGGAACTCGTCCCGGATGATCCCGAACGCGACGGGTATCATCCCGCCGCCGATTCCCTGGATTACCCGGGCCACGATCATGACGCCGATCGACGACGCGACCGCCGCCAGCAGCGAACCCGCTGCCAGCGCGATCAGTGTGGCGACGAAGACCCGTTCCTTGCCGATCATGTCGCCGACCCGCCCCAGGATCGGCGTCGCGATCGACGCCGCCAGCAGGTACGCGGTGAGCACCCACGTCGCGGCGCCCTGCGTCGTGTGCAGCTGATGCTGGACCGTCGTCAGCACGGGAATCACCAGCGACTGCAGCAGCGCGAAGGCCGCGACACCCACGGCCAGCACCGCGAACGTCACCCGGTAATGCGCCTGTCGGCCGCCCAGTGCCATGAAGACCTCCCCGAACCGGAACCGCGCTTCCGATTAAGGAGCATACCAAAACGGAATCCGCATTCCGGGCCGTCCCTACCCGTTCTCGCCCGGCCAGCGTGGTGTCCGGGAAGGCGTCGCCGAGGCGTTCGATGGCCACCTCACCGAGCTGACCTAGGGCCGCGCGGCTGTGCTGCTTAGCCGCCCGCCACGGCGCCGGTGCGGCGTGACCGGCGCAGGCCGAACCCTCCGGCGACGGCCAGCAGCAACCCGGCGGCCAGCGTGGCCAGCCACGGCGCCAGGCCGGGGGCGGGAGGGCCGGGCGCGGTTCCGCCCAGGCCGGTGGCGGCGCCGCCCTTGGCGGCGACCTGGCTGGCCGCCGCGTCGGTCAGGTTCTCGATCTTCAGTCCGGAGGTCCCGTCGAGGACGACGATGGTGTGCACCGAGCCCGCGGTCAGGGTGACAGGCATGGCGGCGCGCCCATCCGGCGTCCTGAACACCACGGTGGGCGTGCCAGGCTGGACGGTCTGGTAGGTCGTGACCGAGCCGAGGGCCAGCTGCCGCGCCAGGGTGTCAGCGCCGATGCTGACGGTAACCTGCGGCTGCTTTGACGACGCCTGGATAACCCGGACGAGCGCTTCGCCGCTCGGTGCGGCAATCTGGTCCTGCAGCACCTTCAGCCGTCGTCCGGTGGCAGATCCGAGGCTGGCCACCGTGTAGTTCGTCCCGGCGCTTACCATGAAGCTGGTGGTGATCGACGCCGGACTTGAGGCCGCGGCGCCGTCCGGGCGCACCGCTACCGTGTACTCTCCGGCGCTGAGCTGCATGTAACTGGAGACGCTCCCGTAGCCCTCGTTCATCAGTACGGTCGGATCCTCCGGATTTCCGAACGAGTAGAGGTACACGTCCTCCGGTGTTCCCTGGGAGAGGTTGGCGCAACGCACCCACCCCGCGTTCCCCTGGTCCGCGGCCGCGGATATGGCCTGCGCCGCGGTGGCGGCAGGCCCTCCGGTCGTGGCGGCGTAAGCCGCGGGCGATGCGGCCGCGATAGCGGCGCCAGCACTGCCCAGCAGGGTGGTGGCCGCCGTGAGCAGGACGAGACGCCTACCTAGCCTCATCGTTGGTTCCTTTCACCCGGGAATACTGCCCGCCAGCAGCCCGAGCGGGCTTGGCGCGGCGAAGTCGATGCGCAGCCCCGGCTGGCCGCCGGCCAGCCGGACGGTGGTGACCCGAGCGGGCTGATAGAGGCCACGCTGCGCGCGCAGGAGGGTGAGCGCCGCGGTCAGGCCGGCCGTCCCGTCCCCGCGATCGGCGGCGATGATGACTTGCCGGTACGGTGCCTCGGTGCGGGGGACCCCCGGGGATACATCGCCGAAGGCGATCACCCGCCAGGAGTGCTGCGACGCCAGCACCGCGAGCATCACCAGCAGGCGGGTATCCACCTCGCCCGCCGCGAGCTGGCCGGCGCCCTGGCCGCTGATCTCGATCCGCCGGCTGTGCATCAGCTGCGCGCCGGCGGACCGGCGGTCGGCGAGGTCAGAGCGGAGCGCCGCCTGGTAGGCGGCGGCCCCACCGGGGAAGACGGCACGGACCTCGATCAGGCTGGCGCCGGACCCGACGCTGGCGAGCAGCGCCGGCGCGTCCGCGCTGAGCCGGGCGTAGGTCGAGCCAGACGCGACGACGATGTCCGCGCCCGGCGCGCCGGACGCGGACGGCGGCAGCGGCAGCAGGCGGGTCGACGCGACACCGTGCGCGCCGAGCGCGGTGCACATGGACGGATCGCACGCAATGGTCTCGTCGCCGCCCACCTGGCCGGCGATCCAGGCCGCGGCCTGCGCTCGGACCGCCCCGGCCTGCGCTCGGACCGCTGCGGCCTGCGCTCGGACCGCCGCGGCGGCGCCGGATGAGCGGGCGGATCCACGGCGAGGCACCGGGCCATGGCCCGCCCGCCCTGATGCCGGTACCCGGGCGGCCTGCCCTGACGACGTGCCGGTGAGCTGGACGACGGCGGCCACGGCCACCGCGCCGACCGCGAGCACGCAGATCGCGACGAGCCACGCCCGCCGCGAGCGGCGCAGACGCTGCCGCCGCCGGGCTGCCCACAGCCTGACGGTCGTGGCCAGGACCGGGCCCCAGGACGGAGGCTCTGGTCGTGCCTGCGGGGCAGCCGACCGCACGGTCTCGGTGGCCTGCTGCTCCCGTGAACCGGTAAGTGGCATCTGATTGCCTTCCCGCTGAGCTGTCATCCGCTGAGCCGGGCGAAGACCACGATGTTGCTGAGGTAGCTGCCGAACGACCGGTCGAAGACGCCCCCGCAGGTGATCAGGCGCAGCTCCGGGTCCGGGACGGGACCGTACACCGCGGCGGTGGGAAACAGGTCCTTGGCGACCTTCCGGACGGCCGTGACCGTGAAGACCGCCATCGTCCCATCCGCGCGTCCCACGTAGATGCGGTCGCCTGGGCGCAGTTTCCGCAGCCAGAAGAAGATGCCCAGCCCGGAGCGGGAGTCCACATGACCCGCGATGACGGCGGCCCCGACGGTGCCGGGCCGCGGGCTGCCGGCGTACCAGCCCGCCACCGCCGTGCTGGCCGGCACCTGGAGCGTGCCGTTCGAGCGGAGGCCGAGATTGACCAGCGAGGTCCGCACCCCGATCACCGGAATGCTCAGCCAGACCGGCCGGGCGACCTGCTGGATCGCCGACAGTGACGCCGGCAGCGCGGTCTGGCCGGCCGGAGCCGGGATCGGCGACGGTCTCGCGGGCAGCCGCACCGCGTGCTGGGGCGAGAGTGCGGCTGCGGCCAGGCCCGTGCTCCCGACAGCCACCGCGACCAGCCCGGTGCCGAGCGCCAGCGCCGCCAGCCGCCGCCGGGGGATCCGGCGGAGCCAGGGCAGGCGCCGCGACGTCCACAAACCGAGCGTGGTCACGAGGACCTGCCCCCACGCCGGAGGTTTCGGCAGCTCCGTCTGGGGCACCGTGGCGGGTGCCGCGACTTCGGCAGCGTCCCAGGCGGCCGGCCCGGGCTCGCTGGCATCCGGCGACTTCACCGACAGCCAGGCTGGAATCCCACCAGTCCTCCGGCAGGCACGTGAGCTCGGGCGCCGGCGCTGCCGTCCCGCTGTAGCCCATCGCGCTCCCTGATCCCACGGCCGTCTGGCACAGCAGGTTACACCGATGAAGGGCATATAGACCGGATTGCCGGAACTCAGTGCGTGTGCCACATTCCGCACCGGTTTCGTCATGGGGGACATCATGGTGGCCGTCGGCCCAGGTTCGACCCTGTGTTTGCGGAGTAACCGGTTTGCGGCGTAACCGGCCGCGGTGCGCTCCGCGCCGTGCGCCTGGTTGTCCGGCGGAGGAGAACCGGTCAGTCAAGAAGAGCGGCCAGCGCGCGGCGGGAGGTGATGTCCAGCTTTTCCAACCCCATGCGCCTCAGCCCGCAACCACATCACAACGTCGCCCCGGTGGGGCGGGTCCCTCGCCTCGCGCGCGAGGACCGCTGCCCGTCACGCCACCTATTCACCGCTGGACAAAGTTCACAATTCCGACATTAGTGCTGCGTCGCGAATTGTTGCGGATCGTTACCGTCTCCGAAGACGGTAACGAGTTCGGCCGTGCCCAGCTCGACCTGGGCCAGGCGACGATGGCCATGATGCTGGCGGCCGCCGATCTGGGGATCGGCACCTGCCACGCGGGTGTCGCCGACCTCCAGCTCGCCCGCGAGCTGCTGGGCTTCCCCGAGGACCGCAACTGGGCCCTGCTCATCTCACTCGATTACCCGGCTGACCGGCCGCTGACCCCGATCCGCAATCCCAGGCGGCGTCCGTTCGGCGAGGTGGTGCACCGCGACCGATGGTGACACCACCGGCCGTTCGGAAATAGGGATTTTTAACCGAACGGACGTGGTGCATGTGCGCGTTACCAGGCCCGCCAGTTCGGTGCGGTAAAGCTGGTCAATATCGTTGGCGGATCAGATTGTCGTTCCCGGGGGCTGCCGGATGGGACCTACCGCACCGATGTCCGCTTCGCCGGTGTCGGCGGCCGGGCACGAAACCGCGGCCGGCCGGGTCCGGGCGCTGGCTGTGGCCCGCCGCCGGGCTACCGCTCTGCTGGGGGCGGTGACGGTGCTGTTCGTGGCCGTGACCGCGGCCGGCGCCCACGGGGTCCTGCTCGGCTACGTGCAGGCCGGCGCCGAGGCTTCCATGGTCGGCGGGGTGGCCGACTGGTTCGCGGTGACGGCCCTGTTCCGCCATCCCTTGGGCCTGCCGATACCGCACACCGCGCTGATCGTCGAGCGCAAGGGCCAGTTCGCCGCTACTCTCGGTCAGTTCGTGCAGGAGAACTTCCTTACCGCCGACGTCCTGGCCGAGCGGATCCACTCCGCCCGGCTGGTGCCCCGGCTGGCGGACTGGCTGGCCGACGAGGCCAACGCGGCCCGTTTCGCCGGTCGCGCCGCGGATCTGGTCGTCACGGTGGCCGAGTCGCTGCGCGACGAGGACGTCCAGCGCGTGCTCACCGCCGAACTGACCCGGGCGGTAGACGCCGTCGAGGTGGCGCCGCTGGCCGGGCGGGTCCTGCGGGTCCTGATCGCCGGCGGCCATCATGCCGAGGTCTTCAACGCCATCGTGTCCGGCGCCGACCGTTATCTGGCCGGCCACTCCGCGGAGTTTCGTGAGCTGTTCGAGGCCGAAGCGCCCCGCTGGGTGCCCGACGCGGTTTACCGGCGGCTCTTCGACCGCATGGTCACCCGGCTGCGCCAGCGCCTGGCGGCGATGGCCGCCGATCCCGGCGACCAGACGCGGCAGCAGTTCGAGGAGTGGATCGCCGGGCTCCCCGACCGCCTCGAGACATCCCCGGAGCTGCGCGAGCGCGGCGAGCGCCTCAAGCGTGAGGTCCTAGGTAGTACCACCCTGCGGGACTGGTCTTCGTCGCTGTGGCGCAAGGTCAAGGAGGGGCTGCAGACCCAGGCGGCCGACCCGACCTCTGAGCTGCGCCGCCGGCTCGCCGACGCACTGGTCGCGGTGGGAGAGCGGCTAAGGTCGGATCGCCGCCTCGCCGACGGCCTCGACCGGATGGTCGAATCAGGAGCCAGGGCACTCGCCGATCAGTTCCACGACGAACTCGCCGGGCTGGTCACCGGGACCATCGAGCGGTGGGACGCCGCCGAGACGTCCAGCCAGCTGGAACTGCTCCTCGGGCGCGATCTGCAGTACATCCGCATCAACGGCACGGTGGTCGGGGCGGCGGTAGGGCTGGCCCTGCACGCCATCGTCGTCGCCCTGGCCTGATGGCGCCCGCTCTCGGCGAGCTGGCGGGCGGACCAGGGTACCGGCCAGGGTCTGCACGGGCGCGAGCGCCTGCCTCAGAGGCGATCGTGAGTGCCACCGACCGTGCCAGCAGAAGACCGGCCGGCACCGACAGGAGGGAATTGCGCATGGACATGAACCTCCAGGCGAGGCCGCAGGTGGCAAGGCACCCAGGTGACGGGCCCAGGTTTCCGGCCCGGTACCGGGCGCTGGCGGGTTTCGTGGTGGCCAGCGGGGTGTTCGTGGCGGCCTTCGTCGCGCTGACCCTGAGCGCTTTCCATCAGCCGACCCCGCATGACCTTCCGGTCGGGATCACCGGCCCGGCCGCGGTGACCCGGCAGGTCGAGCAGGTGCTGGACCGCGCCCCGCCGGGGGCTTTCCGGTTCCGCGGCTACCCCGGCCAGGCGAGCGCGGCGGCCGGGATCGCGCAGCGCCAGGTCGACGGCGCGCTGGTGGCTTCCGGCGCGGGCCTGCGGCTGCTGGTCACCCAGGCCGGGGGCACCGGCCCGGAACAGGCCCTGATCGGGGCCTTTACCGCGCTGGCGGCACGGTCCGGGCGTGCCCTGATCGTCTTGGACGTCGTCCCGGCCCGGGCCAGTGACTCCCAGGCGCTGTCGTCCTGGTTCGCCGTCCTGGCCGTGCTGATCCCCAGCCTGGCCGCGGGCTCGGCGTCCGCACTGGCGTTCCGGCGCGCCCGCCGCGGCCGGGCCATCGCTGCGCCGGTGGCCATGGCCGTCGTCAGCGGGCTGGTCGCCGCGGCGATCGCCGACGGCATCGCCGGGCTGGGTCACTACCTGGCGATCGCCGCCGTCATCGCGCTGTTCGCGCTCGCCGTCGCCGCCCCCACCGCCGCGCTCGCGCGGACCTGGCCGCCGCTGACCTCGCTTGCCGTCCTGGCGTTCATCATGGCCGGGATCCCGGCCAGCGGTGGACCGGCCAACCTGGCCAGCTTCACCCCCGGCTTCCTGCGCGCTCTCAGCCCTGTCCTGCCGCTCGGGGTAGCGGCCAGTACCATCCGCAACATCGTCTACTTCGGCGGCCACGACACCACCTCATACCTCTGGACCCTGGCCGCCTGGGCGCTGGCCGGCCTGGCCGGCCTGATCGCGGTCACCACGCTGCGACACCCAGCCCCCGCCCCGGCCGGCCCCGTCCCGCCACCCGCCCCGGCCGGACCATCCACCGCCCGGCCAAGCCACCCCGCCGTCCCCGTCTCCGTCCCCGCCGTCCCCGAGCCAGCCGTCCTCCAGCCCCTCACCGTGATCACCGGGTTCGACGACTCCGAACCCGCCCGCCGCGCGCTCATCTGGGCCGCGGACCTGCTCCGCACCCGCCCCGGCGCCCTGCACGTCATCTACGCCGACCACCCCCTCATCGACAGCGACCTGACCGGATTCGGCCGCGCCGAAATGGACGCCGAACGCGACGGCAAAGCCGCCGGCATCGCCGCGGCCGCCACCGAGATCACCACCGCGGCAGGCGTCCAGTCCACCTTCGAACGCCGCCAGGAACCACCCGCGGACGCCATCCTGCACGCCGCCGGCCTGCACGCCGCCGCCGAACCCGCCAGTATGCCCCTCATCGTCACCGGCCGCTCCCACCACGTCCCGCACCGGGTCATCGGCTCAGTCCCAGTCCGGCTCCTGCACGAATCGCCCTACCCCGTACTCACCATCGCGTGACCACCCCGATGAGGCATCGCCGGGAAACCTCGCCGCCTCCCAGCCGGTCATGGTTCCGGTGGCTGCTGTTGTTCCATCCGGCCGGTCGTACTGCGCTGGTGGCCGGAGAAGCTTAAGCCGCTCGCACCCTTGAAGGCCCTGGCCGGTACCCTGGCCTTGGCCCGCGGCCGGGGCTGACCGGACCAGGGCACCGGCCCGGGTGTCTACGGGCGCGACCGGCCGTCCTCTGTGGCGACTATCAAGGACAGCACGTTACCCCGTGCCAACCTAGCCGTGCGCGGACCGCCTCCCGGCCGAACCCGGTCAGGCGAGACCCGAGCCGCGCGGCACTAACATTCCCTCCTACTGATGAGGCCTAGATGAACACAACAACGGATCGTGACGCCAGGACCCGCGCCCGGATAGAGCAGCACTGGACGGCCTCCGAGAGCGGAGACAGCGACACTGAGCACGCGATCTACGCTACCGACGCGATCCTGGACTACCCGCAGTCCGGCGAGCGCTTCCGGGGCCGGTCGAAGATCCAGGCGCAACGCGGCGGGCACCCGGCCAAGCGCCACTTCACCGTCCTGCGGATCCGGGGCGGTGATGACCTCTGGGTCAGCGAGTGCGTGATCACCTATGACGGCGCGCCCACCTACTCGGTAAGCATCATGGAGTTCGCCGGCGATCTGGTAACCCACGAAATCCAGTACTTCGCCGACCCCTTCCCGGCGGCGGCCTGGCGGGCGCCGCTAGCCGAGCAGATTCCGGACGGCGAACGGTGACGGACCAGGGTACCGACCAGGGTGCTTACGGGCGCGATGGTAAGGCCCCAGGCGCGAGGGTAGGTACGGCAAGGGTCGGCTTACCGCTGTGCTGGCCCGGGACAGGTCCCCGCAGCGGAGCAGGCATCAGCACCGTGCGCGTCGCGCCCGCGACGTCACCGAGAGGCGGTCATCCCATGCGTGCCGACATCGTGCCCGGCGGCATCTTCCCCGATTACGCTCTCCCGGACCACACCGGGACGGTGCGTTCGCTCAGCGAGCTTCAGGGCCGCGATCCGCTGGTCCTGACCCTGGCGCGCGGCAACTACTGCCCTAAAGAGCACCAGCAGCACCTCGAGCTGGCGGCCAACTACGCCAAGATCGCGGTGGCCTACACCCAGGTCGCCACGATCGCCACCGATGACCATCACTCCCTGCAAGAGTTCCGCGCCGCGGTGGGCGCCCAGTGGACGTTCCTGTCCGATCCCGGCCGGACCGTCCAGCAGGACCTCGACATCGCCGAGTACACCGACCCCGAGCACAACCCCATGATCCCGCACACGCTGGTGCTCAAGCCCGGGCTGGTCATTCACAGCGTCTATAACGGCTACTGGTTCTGGGGCCGCCCGTCGTTCTACGACCTGTGGCATGACCTGCGCGCCGCCAGCAGCGAGATCCGCCCGGACTGGGACCTGAGCACCCCCGGGCTCCGCGAAGCCTGGGACGCGAAGGACTACTCGAAGTTTCACGGCTGGGACCGGGGGTCCGAGTCGATGCCGACGTCGTATACGTGACCGCGCGACGTCACCTGGTGGCCTAGCCAAGAATCACGGAAGGGGCGAAAGCAGTGCCAACGCCGGTATGCGAGATGCTCGGAATCGAGCAACCGATTGTCCAGGCGCCGATGTCCGACATTACCCGGCTGGCCGCGGCGGTCTCGAACGCCGGCGCGCTCGGCATGGTGACGCTGACGTGGTCCGCTGACGTCGGAGCCGTCGTCCGCGAGACGGCGGCGCTGACCGCGCGGCCGTTCGGCGGCAACTTCATTCTCACCTCCGATCACCACCGTCACCTGGACCAGGCCCTGGAGGCGGGCTTGCGGGTCGTGTCGTTCATGTCGGGGGATTCCAGCAGCTACGTCGGGCCGGTGCACGACGCCGGCGGGCTTGTGCTGCACACGGTCGGCAGTGCCGAGGAGGCACGGCGGGTCGTGGGGTCCGGGGTGGACGTGGTCGTCGCGCAGGGCTGGGAGGCCGGCGGTCACGTGTGGGGGACGGTCGCGACGCTGCCGCTGGTGCCCGCGGTGGTGGACGCGGTGGCGCCGGTGCCGGTGATCGCGGCGGGCGGGATCGGTGACGCCCGCGGCGTCGCGGCGGTGCTCGCCCTGGGTGCCCAGGCCGCGTGGCTGGGTACGCGGTTCCTGCTGGCTGAGGAGATGCCGATCCACGAGTACTACCGGAACCGGCTGATCGCCGCGGCCGAGACCGACCCGCAGTGGTATCCCAACCTGTACGACGTCGGGTGGCCCGATGCGCCCCATCGCGTGCTCCGCAACTCCACGGCCGAGGCGTGGGAAGCCGCGGGCCGCCCCCCAGACGCCCAGCGGCCAGGAATAGGCGACGTGATCGCGCACCTCGCCTCCGGCGAAGCAATCGCTCGTTACGAGCCGGCGCCGCCGATGGTCGGGACCACCGGTGAGATCGAAGCGCTGTCGATGTGGGCCGGACAGGGCGTCGCCCTGGTGAGACAGACACAGTCAGCGGCGGACATCGTGAAGGAACTCACCTCCCGCCTGTAACCCGGGTCGGAGACGCTCGCACCGCCCACGCCAAAGGAGATGCCGATATGCCGAGCCAGGCGATGCAGGACTTGATCGACACCTTCTGGGAGCAGCGGAAGGCCAGCGCCAGCCAGCCCCCGCCGACGCTGGAACAGCTCCGCGCCGGCTTCGCCCCGGCCGGCCGCCTTCATCCGGTGCCTGACGACGTGCAGGTGAGCGAGGTGACCGCGGGCGGGGTGCCAGCCCACTGGCTGGCCGCCCCGGGAACCGACGCCGGCCGGGTGCTGCTGTTCCTGCACGGCGGAGGTTTCGAGCTCGGGTCGGTCCGCAGTGACGGCGAGCTGGCCGCCCGGCTGGGACGGGCCAGCGGGATGCGGGTGCTGTTCCCTGAATATCGCCTGGCTCCCGAGCATCCCTTCCCCGCCGCTATCGACGATGTCCTGGCCGCGTGGCGCTGGCTCCGCGCCGACCAGGGCCTGAGCGCACGATCGATAGCGGTGGCCGGCGACTCGGCCGGCGGAGGGCTCGCGACCGCGCTGCTCGTGGCCGCGCGTGACGCCGGGGAAGCACTGCCCGCGGCCGCCACGCTGATGTCCCCGACGGTGGATCTGACCAGCTCGGGGGCCTCGATGACCGAGCGCGTCGATCAGGATCCGTTCTCCACCCCGGCACTGCTCCGTCAGCTCGCCTCCGACTACCTGGCCGGGGCTGACCCTAAGACGCCGCTGGCGTCGCCGCTGTTCGCCTCGCTGTCCGGGCTCCCGCCGCTGCTGGTCCTGGTGGGCACGGCCGACCTGCTGCTCAGCGACTCCGAACGCCTGGCCGCAGCAGCAACCGAAGCCGGGGTCGACGTCACCCTGGAGATCGGCGAGGGCCTGCCGCACGTCTACCCGATCATGCTCGGCACCCCCGAGGCAGCGCAGGCCACCGAGCAGATCGGGAAGTTCCTCCGGGCCCGCGTTCCCTAACCAGCTGAGTCCGGCACAGAGTCCGGGAGGTTCACGACCATGAGCACCCATCTACTAGATCAGGGCGTCTTCAGGCCGACCCTGCCCGAGGACGTCGACTGGGAGCCGTTCCCGTCGTTCCCGCCGTCAGCCCGTCTCGCCGTCGTTGTGGGCGATACATCACAGCCCGCCCCGTACGTGGTCCGCGTCAAGCTGCCGTCCGGCGTCAAGCTGATGCCGCACAGACACCACGAGGACCGGGTCTACACGGTCATATCCGGCGTGTTCTACATCGGCCTGGGCGAACGGTTCGACGACGCAAAACTGCAGGCGTACCCGCCGGGTGCCGTCATCGTCCTGCCCTCAGGCACCCCTCATTTCCACTGGGCCAAATCCGGTGACTACGTCACCCAGGTAACGGCGATCGGGCCGATCAGCCTCGAATACCTAGACCCGGAAGACGACCCGCGGAACAAGTGAGCCATTTCCGGGTGACACGCGAAATCACTCCTCCCAGGGTGGCACCTCGCCTTGAGCGGCCAGCATTGAGTCATAACCCGGCTGGCGGAACATGTCGTGCTGGCGGCGGGAGCGGGATGCTGGCCTCGAGCACCGTCCCGCCGGTGGCCGGACTGGTGATGTCCATCGTTCCGTTGAGTGCGCCAATGCGGTCGCGCAGGCCGTTCAGCCCGCTGGTTTCCGAGCGGGGCCGCGCTCCG
Organism: uncultured Actinomycetes bacterium; assembly: GCA_963758795.1. Taxonomy (GTDB): domain Bacteria; phylum Actinomycetota; class Actinomycetes; order Streptosporangiales; family Streptosporangiaceae; genus Palsa-504. Next base: position 356,337 of record CAVWXG010000006.1, on the reverse strand, counting down.
CCGATCCCGTCGTCGCGGACCTCGACGAGGCACCGCTCATCGACGAGTCTGACTCGCACCCAGGCCGACGCGGCGCGGGCGTGCTTGACCACGTTGGTGAGTGCTTCGGAGCAGAAGAAGTACACGCTCGCCTCGACCGGGCCCGGAAGCCTGGAGTCGGGTACGTCGAACTGAACGGAGATCGGCAGGCCGGCGGCGAGGCTGTCGATGGCCGCAGCCAGGCCACGCTGGGTGAGGATCGCAGGATGGATCCCTGAGACGATCTCGCGCAGGTCCTCGATCCCGCGCCTGGCGTCGCGGACGGCCAGGCCGACCAGCTCCCGCGCGCGCTCCGGCGCGGATTCCCATTTCAGCTCGGCGAGCTGGAGGTTGATGAGGGTGGTGACGAGCCGCTGCTGAGCACCGTCGTGCAGGTCGCGGGTGACGCGCTGGCGGGCGGCGTCAGACGCGGCGACCAGGCGTGCCCGCGATGCCATCAGCTCGTGCTCGGCGCGCTGGCGTTCGGTGATATCGCGGACGTAGGCGGTGAACGCCGGATCTCCGGTCACCCCGGTGCGGGTGATGGCTATCTCGACCGGGAACTCGCTCCCGTCGGCGCGCATGGCCGTCATCTCGATCCGCCGGTCCAGGACGCTTGCTTCCCCGGTGGCTAGGTAGCGTGCGAAACCCTGCCGGTGTGCTTCGCGCAGCGAAGGAGGAATGACCGTTTCCGCGAGCTCCCGGCCGGTCACTTCATCAGCCCGGTACCCGAAGATGCGCTCGAACGCGCTGTTAACGTACGTCACGCGAGCGCGCCCGTCGATACTGATGACCGCGTCGAGGGCGGCTTCGAGGATGGCGCGCTGACGCCCCTCGCTCGCCGCGAGTTCGGCCGCCCGGGCCTGCGCGATGTTACGTTCGAGGGTCGCCCGGCCGCGCCGTTCGACCTCGGCGACCCTCTCGCTATGGAGAGCGGCAATTCGCTCGGCAGAAGCCTGTTCGGCGGCGATCAGCTCTAGCTTGGCAATCACGGTGCCGGACAGTTGGGCGAGCACTGAGAACAGGAAGGTTTCCTCGCCGGACAGGGCTTCGCTGCCGACGATGATCAGGAAGATCTGTTCATTCGCCAGCGGGGATGAAATGGGGAATGCCCACGACGGGGGGAAGTCGTCCAGCTTAAGCAGCTCAGGTCCGGTGAGCCTCGCCAGCACTTCGCTGATGGCCTCAGGGGCTCGCTGGTAATACTCTCCCGACCTGGCCAGATGCCAGATCAGCGCCTGCTGGCAGGACACGATCGACGGGACCGCGGTGGTGACGAGCCGCATCACCTGGTCCGGCGAAGAGGCTTGGGTCAGGATGAGCGACAAGGTAAAGACCGCGTTGAACGACGACAACCTGGCCTCGGCACCCGGATCCGGGTCGTCGGTACTTGGTATGCCCCCCGCGGTTGACGTCATCGGCCGCCGAGGAACTGGCGCTTGGGAATGTAGCAGCGATTACCAGGGCTGTCCGCTGGCAGAGACGGGGGCATATACCCAGCGTAACTACTGTTTGTACGGCGCGCCAGGTACCTGGGGCCAGGACATACCAGGGCACTCGCCAGGGTCTGCACAGGCGTCGCCGGCCACCCGGAGCGCGATCGTGGATACTGATAACGACCTGCGATCAGGGAGGCCGTCCGGTGCCCGAGCAAGTGAGCTTGCCGATAGGTGATTATGCCCTGCTGTCGGACTGCCGCTCGGCTGCGCTGGTCAGCCGGGGCGGCTCGGTGGACTGGCTATGCTGGCCGCGGTTCGACTCACCGGCCGTATTCGCCCGCATCCTCGACCCCGACGGCGGGCACTTCGCGATCCGGCCGGCCGGCGATCTGGCGGCCAGCCGCGCGTACGTCGACCAGACCATGATCCTGGAGACCACGTTCCGGGCGCAAGCCGGCACCGCGGTGCTGACCGACGCCATGGCGGTGGGCCGCAACGACCGCGGCCACCAGCTGGGCACTGGGTCACCGGGAGTCCTGCTGCGCCAGCTCAAGTGCACCGCGGGGGAGATCGACGTCGATGTCAGCTATGCGCCGCGTCCCGAATACGGGCTGATCCACCCGATCCTGGAAGTGGTCGCCGGAGGCATCGCCGCCCGTGGCGGCGCCAGCAGGCTGCTGCTCTCCGGGCCGGCCGGCTGGCAGGTCGCCGGGGACACTGCCACCGCGCACCTGCACCTGGCCGCCGGGCAGAATGTGAGCTTCGCCCTGCAGTACGGGCCGATGTGGGAACCGCCGCTGGCCGCCTGGGACGCCGGCCAGATCGACGAACGCCTGCAGGATACCACCGCGGGATGGCGCTCCTGGTCCGCCCTGCACCAGGCCTATCAGGGTCCCTGGCGCGACCTGGTACTTCATTCCGGCCGGGTCCTGCAGGCGCTCACGTTCGCCCGGACCGGGGCCATCGTGGCCGCGCCCACGACCTCGCTGCCGGAGGCCATCGGCGGCGGGCGCAACTGGGATTACCGCTATACCTGGGTGCGCGATGCCAGCCTGACCATGGAGGCCCTGTGGGTGGCGGCGTGCCCCGACGAGGCCGGCAAGTTCTTCGGCTTCCTGGCCGACGCCGCGGCCTCTCAGCTGCGGGAAGGGAAGGATCTGCAGATCATGTTCGGGGTCGGCGGCGAGCACGATCTTTCCGAACGAGAGCTGCCGCACCTGACCGGATGGCGGGCTAGCCGTCCGGTGCGGGTCGGCAACGGAGCGTGGGCCCAGCGCCAGCTTGACGTGTACGGCGAGCTGCTCAGTGCCGCGCAGCGACTTGCCGACCAGCTGGGTGAGCTCGACCCGGTCACCCAGCAGTTCCTCGCCGCCGCGGCGGACGCGGCCGCGAGCCGGTGGAAGGAGAAGGACCAGGGAATATGGGAAATCCGCGGCGAGCCACGGGACTTCCTGTACTCCAAGCTCATGTGCTGGGTCGCGCTGGACCGGGCCATCGCCCTCGCCCCGCAGCTCGGCGCGGCCGACCGGTCGCCGCGGTGGGCCGCCGCCCGCGACGAGATCCGGGCGGCCATCGACTCCCACGGCTGGAACGATAAGGCCGGTGCCTTCACCCAGGCCTTCGGCAGCGAAGATCTTGACGCCTCCAGCCTGATGCTGGCGATCACCGGTTTCCTGCCCGGCGACGACCCGCGGGTGAAGGCGACCGTCGACGCGACCGCCGCCCGGCTGACCGACGAGCGCGGCCTGGTGTACCGCTACCTGGCTCATGACGGCCTGACCGGCCAGGAGGGAACCTTCCTGCTCTGCACGTTCTGGCTGGCGCACGCGCAGGCGCTGGCCGGAGAGCTCGACCAGGCCACCGCGACGTTCGAGCGCGCCGTGGCGGCCATCAACGACGTGGGCCTGCTGGCCGAGGAGGTCGGCCCGGGCAGCGGCGAGATGATCGGCAACTTCCCGCAGGCGTTCAGCCATATCGGCCTGGTCAACGCCGCCTGGGCCATCGCCCAGGCCCAGCAGCGCGCAGCCGGGCGGGGCCAGCTGCAGGCGCCTCCTTCCGTGCTCCAGTGGCGCGGGAACAAATGATCCCTCCGGCAGCGGATCCTCGGCATCTTTCCGTTGGCGTCGGCTGAGCCTGGCGCATAGCTTGGTGCCGTGAGCTCACCCGGGCAGACCCGCGTCGTTGTCGGCGAGGACCAGGCCTTTGTCCGGGAAGGGATCGTGAGCGTCCTGCAGGACGGCGGATTCGACGTGGTCGGGACCACGGACAACGCGCAAGAGCTAGTCCGGATGGCGGACGCCTACGTCCCGAATGTGGTCATCGCCGACATCCAGATGCCCCCTGATCGTACCGATGACGGGCTCCGGGCCGCGCTGGCCATCCGGGCCGCCCGGCCAGGGACGGGGGTGCTGGTGCTATCGCAGTTCCTGGAGGACCGGTACGCGTTCGATCTGGTGGCCGGCGGCGCACAGGGTGTTGGCTACCTGCTGAAGGAGAAAGTCGGCGACATGGGGATGTTTGCCGATGCGGTGCGGCGCATCGCCGACGGCGGGTCGGTGCTCGATCCGGACGTGGTCGCGCGGCTGGTGGGCCGCAAGCGGAAGGCAAGCCCGCTCGACGAGCTGACCCCGCGCGAGCGGCAGGTCCTGGCGCTGATCGCCCAAGGCCTCTCCAATGCCGGCATCGCGCACGATCTAGTAGTCACCGTGGCCGCCATCGAGCGTCACGTGACCGGCATCTTCGACAAGCTCGGCCTGCACCAGTCGCCTGAGGCGCATCGCCGTGTCCTGGCGGTACTGACATACCTGCGGACCTGACCAGCTCAGCCTCCGTCGGCTGATATCGGCTGGCGGGAGAACAGCGCCGCCAGGTCGGCGACGGCCAGCTCCTGCTTGGCGACGAACGCGATGGCGGCGCAGGTCTTCATGACCTCGGCTGGAACATGGTCGAGATCGGCAGACGTCAGCACGATCCGGGCCCCGGCGCAGGCCGCGCCCAGTGACGGCGCCAACGCGAACCCGTCCTGTCCCGGAAGGTTGACGTCCAGGAGTATCCCGTCCGGGCAACACCCGGCTACGGCGGCCAGCGCCTGCTCACCATCCGCCGCCTCGCCGACCACCTCGAAGCCGCGCATGGCGAGCAATTCGGCCGCCAGGGCGCGAAAGCGCGGACTGTCGTCGACGATCAGGATTCGGCTCGCCACATAGGAATGGTGGCTGCGGACCAGGTCAAACACCATTGGGCTAACCCCACAATCCGCGGACCGCCGGCATCGCCGGCTCGGGTTAACCCGATGGTGTTTGCGGGCCTTCCTGAGCCCTGGAACTGAAGGGCACTCCATTGGCGTGCGAGCACGTCCCCGGCAGGCTCGTCCTATAACACGGCACCAAGTAAATCCAGCCACCACGCGTCTGGCCGCTTAGCCAGGATCACGTCGACCGAGGTAGTCCCATGAGCGAGTCATCGATACAGCTTTCTCGGCGCCCGGCCCGCCACCCATGCGCGGGCCGGCCTGATCAGGCCGGCCATCGCGGCGTCGATCCCGACCGGTCCGTCCCGATCGCGGCGGTGGCATGGCCCAGCCCGGTCCAGACGGGCCCGGAGTCAGATCGGAGGTCGACGACGTTGCGCGGGCGGCGCAGCGAGTGTGCCGTGCTTGGCGGCCTGCTCGACGGGGTGCGCGGCGGCCGCAGCGCGGTGCTGGTCGTGCGGGGCGAGGCGGGGGTGGGCAAGTCGGCGCTGCTGGACTACACGGTCGCGTCGGCAGCGGACCTGCGGGTGGTGCGGGCCGCGGGGGTGGAGCCGGAGATGGGGCTGGCGTTCGCCGGGCTGCATCAGCTATGCGGGCCGGTGCTTGACCGGCTGGGACGGCTACCTGGCCCGCAGCGTGCCGCGCTCGAAACGGCGTTCGGCCTTCAGGCGGGTCCGGCACCGGATCGTTTCCTGGTGGGCCTGGCCGTGCTGAGCTTGCTGTCGGAGGCGGCCGGGGGCCGGCCGCTGGTGTGTGTGGTGGATGACGCACAGTGGCTGGACCAGGCGTCGGCGCAGGCGCTGGCGTTCGCGGCGCGTCGGCTGGCGATGCAGTCGGTGCTGATGCTGTTCGCCGCGCGGGCGCCCGGCGCGGACCTTCGCGGGCTGCCCGAACTGGTCGTCCGAGATCTTGGGGCCGTCGATGCGCGGGAGCTGCTGGACTCGGCGCTCCGGTGGCCGATGGATGACCGGGTCCGGGACCAGATCGTGGCGGAGACCAGGGGAAACCCGCTGGCGTTGGTTGAGCTGCCGCGGGGGCTTTCGCCGGCCGAGCTGGCCGGAGGCTTCCGGCTGCCGGAGGTGCTGCCGCTGCCAGGCCGGATCGAGCAGGAGTTCGGCCGCCGGGTCGCGGAGCTACCCGGGCCGACCCGGCTGCTGCTGGTAGTCGCGGCGGCCGAGCCGACCGGCGATCTGGTGCTGTTGCGGCGGGCCGCCGGATGGCTGGGAATCTGCGCTCAGGCCGCCGCCACGCCGGCGGCGGAGGCTGGCCTGTTCGAGTTCGGTACCCGGGTGCGGTTCCGGCATCCGCTGGTCCGCGCGGCGGCCTACCAGTCCGCCACCCTCGAGGACCGGCAGCGGGTGCACCGCGCCCTGGCGGAGTCCGCCGATCCGCAGCCGGACCCGGACCGCGGCGCCTGGCACCGAGCCCAGGCCGCGCGAGGGCCCGATGAGGATGTGGCCGCCGAGCTCGAGCAGTCGGCCGGCCTGGCCCGGGCGCGCGGCGGACTGGCCGCCGCCGCCGCGTTCCTCGAGCGCGCCGCGGCCCTGACGCCGGACCCGGCACGGCGGGCTGAAAGAGCGCTGGCGGCGGCGCAGGCCAAGATCCAGGCCGGGGCGTTGGACGCGGTGCCGAAGTTGCTCGGCGTGGCGAAGGCCGGACCACCAGACGAGTTCCGGGATACTCGCATCGACCTCTTGCACGCTCGGCTCGCGTTCGTTTCTGACCGAGGGCGCGACGCTCCGCCGCTGCTGCTCAAGGCGGCCAGGCGGCTGGAACGGATCGACGTCGACCTGGCCCGCGCGACCTACCTGGACGCGATGAACGCCGCTAGGTTCGCGGGCCGCCTGGCCGCTCCGGGCGCTCAGGGCGGAGGCGCGCTGGAGGTGGCGCGCGCCGCGCGCGCGGCACCTCGGCCGTCTCACCCGCTGCGCGTACCCGACCTTCTCCTGGACGGCCTGGCCGCCAGCTTCACCGAGGGGTACCCGGCTGGACTGCCGATCCTGCGCCGGGCGCTGAGCGCATTCGACCGCGACATGTCCGCCGAGGATGAGCTCCGCTGGCTGTGGCCGGCGTGTATCGCGGCCGTGCAGCTATGGGATGACGGCCGGTGGGACGCAGCTTCCCGACGGCACGTCAGGCTGGCCCGCGAGGCCGGCGCACTCAGCGAGCTACCCCTCGCCCTCAGCGCTCGCGCCTTCCTGGAACTGTTCGCTGGCGAGCTGACCGCCGCGGCCGCATTGATCTCCGAAGCACGGGCGGCGACCGAAGCGACTCCAGGCAACTTCGCGCCCTACGGCGCCCTTGGCCTCGCCGCGTGGAGCGGCCGGAAAGACGAGGCTGGCGTGCTGATCGAGGCCACCATCGGTGAAGTGACGCTGCGGGGGGAGGGAATCGGGATAACCGTAACGGAATGGGCGAGCGCGGTGCTTTACAACGGCCTGGGCCGCTATGACGAGGCGCTGGCCGCGGCCGAGGAGGGCAGCCAATACCCGGACGAGCTGGGGTCGGCCAGCTGGTCGCTGGTCGAGCTGATCGAAGCGGCCGTCCGGACCGGGCAGACCGAGCGCGCCAGCGGTGCCCTGCGGCGCCTGGCCGAGTCCACCAGCGCCGCCGGCACCGACTGGGCGCTCGGGATCGAAATGCGCTCACGGGCCCTGCTGAGCGGCGGCGAGTTCGCCGACCGGCTGTACCGCGAGGCGATCCTGCGGCTCGGCCGTACCCGCGTCCGTGCGGAACTGGCCCGGGCGCATTTGCTCTATGGCGAATGGCTGCGCCGTCAGAACCGTCGCGTGGACGCACGCCAACAGCTCCGCCGCAGCTACGAGATGCTGACCGCGATGGGTATCGAGGGTTTCGCCGAGCGGGCCCGCCGCGAGTTGCTGGCCACCGGGGAAACCGTGCGCAAGCGGACGGTCGAGACGGCCAGCGAGCTCACCGCGCAAGAGGCGGAGATCGCCCGCCTCGCGGCTGAGGGGCACACAAACCCGGAGATCGGCGAGGAATTTTTCCTCAGCCCGCGCACGGTCGAGTGGCATCTGCGCAAGGTGTTCACGAAGCTCGCCATCAGCTCCAGGAAAGAGCTCCGCGAGGCGCTACCCGCCCGGGTCGGGCCGGGAAGCGGTGCCGGCCCGCATCCCGTCTTACGCCGCCCTCCTGCTCGCTTGCCTGCGGGGCAGCCAGTCATACAATTTCGCCACCAGACCAGGGCGTGGGCCAGGGTACTTACGGGCGCGACCGGGTACCGCGAGCGCGATGGTAAAGCAGAGCAATACTGGCCACCAGCACCGAACGGGAGAAAGGAATCGCGGTAATGGATATGAATCTCGAGGTTGTGGTGGTGCCGGTGTCCGACGTGGAGCAGGACCGAGCCGCCTGGGGGACGAGCGCATGAGCAGCGACTATGACGTGATCGTGGTGGGCGGGGGTTCGCCGGGGGAGCATTGCGCCGGGGCGCTGGCCGAGGGCGGGCTGCGGGTCGCGGTGGTCGAGCGCGCGCTGGTCGGGGGTGAGTGCTCGTATTATGCGTGCATCCCGTCCAAGACGCTGCTGCGGCCGGGTGAGGCGGTGGCCGGGGCGCGGGAGGCGGCGGCCACCGCGCAGGTGGACGTGGCGGCGGCGCTGGCCTACCGCGATTTCATGGTCTCTGACTACTCCGACGCGGGGCAGCAGAGCTGGCTGGCGGGCAACGGCATCGCGCTGCTGCGCGGGACCGGGCGGCTGGCCGGGCCGGGGGTGGTGGAGGTCGGCGGGGTGGCGCACACCGCCCGGCACGTGGTCGTGGCGACGGGCTCGGATCCGGTCACGCCGCCGGTCCCGGGCCTGGGTGAGCTGGACGGGGTGTGGACCAACCGTGAGGTGACCGGGATGAAGGCGGTGCCGCGGCGGCTGCTGATCTTGGGCGGCGGGCCGGTCGGCGCCGAGATGGCCCAGGCCGTGCGCCGGCTCGGCGGGGAGGTCGCCCTGGTCGAGGGCGCCGCCCATGTGCTGGCCCGCGAGCCCGTGCCGCTGGGCGAGGCGCTGGGGGAGGTGCTGCGCCGGGACGGGATCGAGCTGTTCCTCGGCGTGCAGGCGACGGCCGCGCGGCGCGACGGCCAGGACTACGTGCTGAGGCTGGCGGACGGCCGCGAGCTGCGCGGTGACCGGCTGCTGGTGGCCACCGGCCGCCGCCCGCGGCTGCCCGAGGGCCTGGACACGGTCGGGGCCACGGGCGGGCCGCACGGCATCGCGGTGGACGCGCGGCTGCGCGCCGGGGAGCAGCTGTGGGCCGTCGGCGACGTCACCGGGGTGCGGCTGCTGACCCACGTCGGCAAGTACCAGGGCGAGGTCGTCGCCGCGAACATCCTCGGCGAGCCGCGCGAGGCCCGCTACGAGGCCATCCCGGACGCGGTCTACACCGACCCGCAGGCCGCCTCGGTCGGCGCCACGACGGCCCGGTTCACCGCGACCGCCCAGCTGGCCGGGGTGGCCAAGACCGCCACCTACACCCATGACTACGCCACATCCAACGGGTTCTTGACCCTGCTGTCCGACGGCGAGCACCTGACCGGCGCCTACGCGCTCGGTCCCGAGGCCGGCGAATGGCTGCAGCAGGCCACCCTGGCCATCCGCGCCCAGGTCCCGATCGACGTGCTGCGCGACGTCATCCAGCCCTTCCCCACCTTCTCCGAGATCTACGTCGACGCCCTCAAAGCACTCCACGGCCAGATCACGGCCGACCGCCAGCCAGCCGCCACGGGATCACCCGGCCGGGACACCTGATACGACCAGGACACCATCCACCGGAGGGATCATGACCACTCCCACTCAGCGCCAACCGGAACTGTCCGGGCAAACCGTCGTCGTGATCGGCGGCAGTTCCGGCATCGGACTCGAAACCGCCCGCCGGGCCCGCGCCGAGGGCGCCGACGTTATCCTGGGCGCCCGCGACCCCGACCGCCTCAAGCAGGCCGCGGCCGAGGTCGGCGCGCTGAGCAGCACGGCCTTCGACGCCACCGACCCGGCCGCCCTGGACCGGTTCTTCGCCGGCCTGCCCGAGACGATCGACCACGTGCTGGTCACCGGCCCCGGCCCGTACTACGCGCCGCTGGCCGAGCTGGACCGCGAACGGGCGCACCGCGATTGGGACAATCATCAGTGGCTGGCCATCGCGGTCGCGCAGCACGCCGTCGGCCGGGTCCGGCCCGGCGGCACGCTGCTGTTCATGGCCGGCACCAGCCGCGAACAGGGAGTCGGCATGTCGCTGATGGCGGCGAGCGGCGCCGCGCTGCCCGCTTTGATCGCCAACCTCGCCTTCGAGCTGGCGCCGATCAGGGTCAATCTCATGGCGGCCGGCTTCGTCGACTCGCCGCTGTCCGCGTCGCTGCTCGGCGGCGACCTCGACAAGCGCCGCGCCCAGCTCCGTGCCACCCTGCCTATCAGGCGCGTGGTCGAGCCGGCCGACGTCGCTTCGCTTGCCGTGTACATCATGACCAACACGGCGCTGACCGGCGGGACGTATGACATCGACGGCGGCCAGCAACTCGTCTCGGGAGCATGATCGAAATGAACGATCTGCTGAAGCTGGCCATCGAGGGACACGGCGGCCTGCGGCGCTGGGAGCAGATCTCCCGGTTCCGGGCGGCCGCCTCGATCACCGGCGCGATCTGGCCCCTGAAGGGCAAGCCGGGCGGGCCGGGCCCGGTGCTCCTCGAGGGCGAGACCCGCGACCAGCGGCTGACCATCACCCCGTTCCCCGAGCCGGGGCGGTACAGCACCTGGGCACCGGACCGGCAGACCGTCGAGACGACCGACGGCGTGCTGATTGCCGCCCGCCGTGACCCGGCCGGGGCGTTCGTCGGGACGACTCCCGACTCGCCCTGGGACGAGTTCCAGGTGGCCTACTTCATCGGCGAGGCCAACTGGAACTACTTCGTGGCGCCGTTCCTCTTCGCCCGTTCGGACTTCGTGACCGAAGAGACCGAGCCATGGCACGAGGACGGGCAGAGCTGGCGCGCCCTGCGGGTCACCTACCCGGATACCATCGTGGCGCTCACCCGCCAGCAGACCTACTACTTCGACAACGCCGGGCTGCTGCGCCGGCTCGACTACAGCGTGGACCACCTGGGCGGGGACCCTGAAGTGCACTACCCCTCGGAGTACCGCGAGTTCGACGGGATCATGGTCCCGACCCGCCGCCGGGTCTACGCCCGCAACCCCGACGGCTCCCCGATCCGGGATTCGGTCTCGGTCGCCGTCGACGTCACCGACGTCACCTTTAGCTAGGAGAGCGGACCGTAACACCAGTGTCCGTTCTGGTGATTGAATTTTTCTACCGAACGGACGGTGGTTCCACTAGCCGGGAAGGAGCCAGCTATGGAGTACCTCGTCACCATGACCACCCACGTCCCGGACGGAACACCGGACCAAGCCGTGGACGACGTCCGCGCGCGCGAGGCCGCACACACGCGCGAGCTCGCGGCGCAGGGACACGTGCTCCGGCTGTGGCGGCCGCCGCTGCAGCCGGGCGAGTGGCGCACGCTCGGGCTGTTCGCTGCCGCGGACGACGCCCAGCTCGCCGAGGTCCTCGCCTCGATGCCGCTGCGGGTGTGGCGCACCGACGAGGTCACCCCGCTCTCGCCGCACCCGAACGATCCGGCGCTGCCGGCCAAAGGGACAGGCACCGAGTTCCTGGTCACCTTCACCATCAGCATCCCGGCGGGCACGCCCAGCCAGGCCGCGGCCGACACCGAGGCGCGCGAGGCGCAGCGCGCCAAGGAACTGGCCGGGCAGGGGCACCTGCTGCGGCTGTGGAGGTTGCCGGGCGAATCGCGCTCGCTGGGCCTATGGAATGCCGCTTCCCCGGCCGAGCTGCAGGCGATCTTGAAGTCGCTGCCCCTGGACTCCTGGATGACCGACGAGACCACGCCGCTCACCCCGCACCCGAGCGACCCGGCGCGGAGCCTCTCATGACCGGAAACGAGCATAAGGTCGCGATCATCACCGGCGGTTCCCAGGGCATCGGCGCGAGCCTGGTCGCGGCCTACCGCAGGCAGGGCTGGGGCGTGGTCGCCAACGCCCGCACCATGAAGCCGGCCGAGGATCCGGACGTGCTCACGGTCGAGGGCGACGTCGCCGACCCCGCCACCGCCGACCGGATCATCAGCGGGGCACTGACGCGTTTCGGACGCATCGACACGCTGGTCAACAACGCCGGCGTCTACATCTCCAAGCCGTTCACCGACTACACCGCCGAGGACTACGCCCTGGTGACCGGCGTCAACCTCGGCGGATTCTTCTGGCTGACCCAGCGGGCGATCGCCGAGATGCTGAAGCGGTACGGCGGCCACGTGGTCAACATCTCGGCCACGCTGGCGGAGGTCGCGAACTCGCATGTGCCGGAGGTCCTGGCCGCGCTGACCAAGGGCGGGCTGGCCTCGGCCACCCGGTCGCTGGCCGTCGAGTACGCTTCCCGCGGCATCCGGGTCAACGCGGTCTCGCCCGGCATCATCCAGACGCCGATGCACTCGGCGGAAAGCTACGAAGGACTCGATTCCGACCAGCTTCCTCCGATGGGCCGCGTCGGCCAGGTCAGCGACGTCGTCGACGGCATCTTGTTCCTGGAGGCGTCGCCGTATATTACCGGGGAGATCCTCCACATCGACGGCGGCGAGATCGCCGGGCACTGACTGACCGTCGCGCCAAGCGGAGGGAGCCGTAACACCATGACGGGCCGCCTGCTTTCGGTGAACGTGGGCAAGCCACAGGATCTGACCTGGCACGGCCGCACGGTGTACACCGCGGTCTGGAAGCGGCCGGTTGAGGGTCCGGTACAGGTGCGGTGGCTGAACATCGACGGCGACGCTCAGGGTGATCTGGCCGGGCATGGCGGGGAGAACCGCGCGGTGTTCGTGTACCAGATCGAGTCCTACCAGTACTGGCAGGACCAGCTGGGCCGCGACGACTTCGAGTACGGGCAGTTCGGGGAGAACTTCACGGTGGCCGGCCTCGACGATGACCAGGTGTGCATCGGTGACCGCTACGGCATCGGCGAAGCGGTGTTCGAAGTGACTCAGCCGCGGGTCACCTGCTACCGGGTCGGCATCCGGATGGATGACCCGCAGATTCCCGCGCTGCTTGTCTCCCATCACCGGCCCGGGTTCTACCTGCGGGTGCTGCGCGAGGGCGCCGTGCAGGCTGGCGACGAGATCGTGCAGGTCGCCTCCGGGCCGCAGGCCATGACCGTGGCCGAGGCCGACGCGCTGCTTTACCTGCCCGGTCATCCCCGCAAGCAGCTGCTGCGGGCGCTGCAGATCCCGGCGCTGTCCGAGGGCTGGAAAGCCTCGTTCCGGGCCATGCTCGACCAGCCCGAGGCGGGCGGCGCGGCCGAGGGCAACGCGGGCCTGACCGCGGTGAGCCCACCGCCGGCCTGGCCGGGGTTCCGCCCGCTGACCGTGACCGCGGTCGAACGGGAAACCGACTCGATCGTCTCGGTGCGGCTGGCCGAACCCGGGGGTGCGGCCGTACCGGCCGCGCTGCCCGGGCAGTTCCTGGTCCTTCGACTGCCCGTCAGCCAGGGCCAGCCGCCGCTGCTGCGCAGCTACTCACTGTCCGGGGCCCCGGGCGCGGCTGCCTACCGGGTCAGCGTCAAGCGCGAGCCGCACGGCGCGGGCAGCCAGTTCATGTGCTCCCGGGTGCGGGCCGGGGACGTGCTTGAGGCCGCCGCGCCGCGCGGCACCTTCACGCTGCGCCCCGGCCAGGAACCGGTGCTGCTGATCAGCGCGGGGGTCGGTGCGACCCCGGTGCTGGCCATGCTGCACGCCCTGGCCGCCGCCAAGTCCGGCCGCGACATCTGGTGGCTGCACGGCGCCCGTAACCGGGCCGAAGAGCCGTTCGCCGCGGAATCACGCTCGCTGCTGACCACGCTGGCCAGCGGGCACCGGCACATCTGCTACAGCCACCCGGGCCCGGACGACGTCCAGGGGCGCGACTATCAGACGGCCGGGCGGCTGACGGCGGCCGTCCTGGCCGACCTGAACGTTCCGCGCAGCGCCGATGCCTATATCTGCGGTCCGGCCGGGTTCATGGCTGACGTATCGGCCGCCCTCGTCGGCCTCGGCGTCGACGGCAGCGGGGTGCACACCGAGCTCTTCGGCGCCGCGCCCTCCGAAACGCCGGGCATCGCCGCCGCGGTCACCCGCCCCCCGCACCCGCCCGCGGGTGAGCCAGGGACCGGCCCGGCCATCGCGTTCGCGCGCAGCGGCCTGACGGTTCGCTGGGATCCCGGCTACGCCAGCCTGCTGGAGCTGGCCGAAGCCTGCGACGTCCCGGTGCGCTGGTCGTGCCGCACCGGCGTGTGCCACACGTGCGAGACCGGGCTGCTGTCGGGAAAGGTCAGCTATGCCCCAGAACCGGTCGATGACCCCGCCGACGGCGACATCCTGATCTGCTGCTCCCAGCCATCGGGCGACCTGGCCCTCGACCTGTGACCGGCGGAGGTGAGCGGGAACTCCACCCGCAGGCTGGTCCCGGCGCCGGCCGGTACCACGCACCACAGCTATTCCATACCTTGCCTGCGCCCGATCGATGACGCAAGCGCCCAGGAGCCGGTCAGCCCATTCCGAGGACACGGCGGATGGCGACGGCCGACAGCTCGGTCTTGGCCAGGAAACCGGCGGCGGGGCTCTCCGCGATCAGGTCAGCGTAATCGTCCTCGGCGTGCGAGGAGATCATGATCAGCGCCGCTCGCTGCCCGCTGCCGGCCAGCAACCTGGCTGCCTCGAATCCGGACTCCTCGCCCAGGCGGATATCGATCAGCACCACGTCCGGCCGCAGCGTCCGCACCCGCTCCACCGCTTCGGCGCGGCTGCCGGCTACCCCGGCCACGGTCACCCCGTCCCGCTCCAGCAGTGTCTGCGCAGCCTGAAGGAACGCCCCGTCGTCATCGACTATCACGCACCGTAGCTGCACGCCGATATTGTCCCAGCAGGCACTTGTGCTCACATTGCAGCTAGCAGGAATCGTTACATAAATCCGCATCCGCCGAAAGCGCGCCCGGCCAGAACCCCGGCTACCGGCCACAATGATCTTCCTGCTAGCCCTACTACGATCTGGCCGCTAGCAGCAGGGACAAATTGCCGGGTCGGGCCGCATTGTGGATGCGTACCTGCGGCGACGGCCGTTTTCTCGGGTACTACCGCCCGCCCCGACATCCCGCACCGCCGTGACGAAAGGACTTCTCCATGTCTCACCATCTCGACACGCCGCTGGCGGCCCAGACCGGCCAGCTGTACCTCGACGACCTGTACGTGTTTCCCGGCCAGGGCAGCACGGTGTTCGTCATGGACGTCAACTCCAACGTCAACGGCCTGCACTCCGAGCCGGGCTTCCACCACGAGGCCCGCTATGAGTTCAAGGTCCACTTCGACGGTGCCGACGTCGAGACCCTGACCTACCGGGTGTCCTTCGGCGAGCCGGACTCCGACGGGCGGCAGGCCCTGCGGCTGCACGCCCTGGCCGGCGAGGCGGCCGACGACGACGCCGCGGTCGGAGAGCTGGTGCTGGAAGGCCGGACCGGCGAGACGGCCAGCGCGAGCGGCACCCGGCTGTGGGCCGGGCGCATCGCCGACTCCTTCTACATCGACCTGTCGCTGCTGGCCCTCATCGACGCCGCGATAGCCAACGGGACCGCACCGGACCTGTCCGGGTGGCGGCCGGAGAACGCGCAGAACAGCTTCGCCGGCAGCCTGGTCTACTCGATCGTGCTGGAGGTCCCGCACGCCCACCCGCGGCTGCGACCGGGCGCCCGCACCGGCGTGTGGGCCGCCACCAAGCTGGCCACCGACGCCGGCGGCTGGCGGCAGATCAACCGGGCCGGGCACCCGATGATGTGGCCCATCTTCTGGCCGAACGACACCCACTTCACCAACCCGGCCAACGCCCGCCATCCGTCCGAGGACGTCGACGCCGCGGCCAAGTACATCGGCGAGCAGATCGCCGCCGTGGTGGCCGCCGCCGGTACCAGCGACGACCCGTCCAGCTACGGGCAGGCCGTGGCCCGGGAGCTGTTCCCCGACGTGCTGCCCTACGTGGTCGGCACTCCCGCGGTCTACGGGTTCACCGGCTTCAACGGCCGCACCCTGGCCGACAACGCCCCCGAGGCCATGCTCTCCCTGGTCACCAATACGGCCATCCCCGGCGGGCTCAAGCCGGCCACCGCCAAGGACCAGCGCACCAGCACCTTCCCCTACGTCGTGCCGGCGTAACCCCGCAACGAGATCAACACCGAATTCGGAAGGAAAGCGACAATGCCTTTTGTCACCGTCGGGAAAGAGAACTCCGCATCGATCGAGCTACATTACGAGGACCACGGGTCGGGACGCCCGGTCGTCCTCATCCACGGGTTCCCGCTGAGCGGCCGGGCCTGGGAGCGCCAGGAGCGGGCCCTGCTCGCGGCCGGGCGCCGGGTCATCACCTACGACCGGCGCGGCTTCGGCCAGTCCAGCCAGCCGACCACCGGCTACGACTACGACACTTTCGCGGCCGACCTGGACAAGCTCCTCACCACCTTGGATCTACACGACGTCGACCTGGCCGGCCACTCGATGGGCGGCGGCGAGATCGCCCGTTACCTCGGCAAGTACGGCTCGGCGCGGGTCAGCCGGGCCGTCATCGTCTCTGGCGTCCCCCCGTACCTGCTCAAGACCCCCGAGACGCCGAACGGCGTGCCGCAGGAGGTCTTCGACGAGATCGCCGCCGCGCTGACCGCCGACCGCGCGGCGTACTTTACCGAGTGGGATAAGAACTTCTTCAACACCGACGAGACCCTCGGCAAGCTGATCAGCGCCGAGGCGGTCCAGGACGCGTGGAACACCGCGGTCAGCGCCTCCCCGGAGGGCACCATCGCCTGCGTCGCCACCTGGCACACCGATTTCCGCGCCGACCTGCTCAAGATCGACATCCCGGTCCTGGTTCTGCACGGTACCGAGGACCGCATCCTGCCCATCGAGGCCTGCGGCCCGCGCACCGCGGAGCTAATCCCCGGCAGCGAGTTCGTCCCCGTCGAGGGCGCCGGCCACGGCCTGTGCTGGACGCACGCCGACCAGGTCAACGAAGAGCTGCTCCGGTTCTTCAAGTAGCCCGGGCCCCGTTGGGGTTCCATGGCCGGTCGTGCCGGCGGTACCGCCGGCACGACCGGCTTTCTTGTCCACCTCGGGTCTCCGTCTCGACGTAATTCACGCCGGGGAGATGGCGATATAAGCTGTTTGCGGCCTGGAGGAGGTACGGGATGGGCGCTGGGGACTGGGTACCTCCCCGTCATACCGAGGTCGTGCATGAGAGCAAGCGCACGCGCGTGACCCGGCTGTTTTTCCCGGACCAGACAGTGATCAGGAAAGAGCCGCTGGGGCCGGACGCGGAGCGCCGGGTTGCGCATGAGACGGCGATGCTGGGCCGGCTGCGCGGCGTCGCGGGGCTGGCCCAGCTGACGGAAGGCCCGCGGTACCCAGGGTCGGTCGTGCTGGCGGACGCCGGACGCACGGCCCTGGCGGAACTGGCCAAGCCGGTGGCCGCGGATGACCTCATCGGGCTGGGGCTGGGGCTGGCCCGCGCGGTGGCGGGCATGCACCGGCGGGAGGTGATCCACCGCGACATCACCCCGGCCAACATCGTGCTCTCGGCCGGCGGTGCGCCCTGCCTGGTGGACTTCGCGCTCGCGATGTCGCTGGCGGAGATCCGGCTTGAGTTCGCCCATCACAGCGAGATCGCCGGGACGATGGCCTATCTGGCCCCGGAGCAGACCGGGCGGACAGGCCGGCCGGTTGACCAGCGGGCGGACCTGTACGGGCTGGGCGCGACGCTGTATGAGCTGGCCACGGGCGAGCCGCCGTTCGGCCGCGGGCCCGCGTCGCGGCTGCTGCATGATCACCTGGCCCGGGTACCGGTGCTGCCTGCCGAGGCCGTCCCTGGCGTGCCGGAGGCGCTGTCGGCGGTCATCATGCACCTGCTGGAGAAGGAACCGGATAGCCGGTATCAGTCGGCGGATGGCCTGGTGCATGACCTGGAGCGGCTGCGGGACGCCCGCGCGGATCCGCGGGTGGTGCTGCCGCGGGTGGGTGCGCAGGACGTTTCGGTGCGGCTGCGGCCGCCGTCGCGGCTGGCGGGACGCGACGTGGAGGTTGCGGAGTTGCGCGAGGCGTTCGCCGAGTCGCTGGCGGGCCGGTGCGCGGGCGTGCTGATCGGCGGGGCGCCGGGGGTCGGCAAGACGGCGCTGGCCGGTGAGCTGCGGCCGGCCGTGGCCGCCGATGATGGCTGGTTCGTGCCGGGCAAGTTCGACGCCTACCGGCGGGACCTGGAGTTCGACGCGACGCATCAGGCCTTGCGGGCGCTTGGCCGGCTGCTGCTCGCGGAACCGGATGATGAGCTGGCCCGGGTGCGGGAGCGGGTGCTGGCGGCGGCCGGGCCGAACGCGGGCCTGCTGGCCGCGGTGATCCCGGAGTTCGCCGTGCTGCTGGCGGTGCCGGCCGAGCCGGGGGATCCGCTGACCGCTCAGGCCAGGGCGCAGCTGGCGGCCGCGCGGGCGCTGCGGGCGATCGCGTCGCGGAAACGGCCTGTGGTGATGTTCCTGGACGACCTGCAGTGGGCGGGTAGCGTGCCGCTGGGCCTGGTGGATCTGGTACTGAGCGAGGAGCCGGCCGAGGGCCTGCTCCTGGTGGGCGCGTACCGGGATGGTGATGTGGACGCAACACATCCGCTGGCGGCCCCGCTGTCGCGATGGCGCGGCCAGTCGGCGGTACGCCACCTGGAACTGGCCGGCCTGGACCGGCCGGGCCTTACAGCTATGATCGCCGGGATGCTGCACGCCAGCCAGGCCGAGGCGGCGATGCTTGCCGATGCGATCGAGCCGCATGTGCATGGCAATCCGTACGAGACCGTGGAACTCCTCAACGCGCTGCGCCGGGACGGCGTGCTGACCGCGACGCCTGCTGGGTGGCAGTGGCAGCCCGAGGCGGTGCGGGCTCGTCTGGACCGGTCCGAGGGCGCCGCGGTGCAGGAGGTGCGCCTGGCGGCGATGCCGGAGCAGGCCAGGGCCGCGGTGGAGGCGATGGCCTGCCTGGGCGGGCGGGCCGACCTGAGCGTGCTGCGGACCGCGGCCGCCGCGACGGTCGGGGACGTGGCGGACGCCCTGGGGCCGGCCATCGAGGATGGCCTGCTGGTCCTGGAACCCGGGGCACGCGAGGCGGTGCGGTTCCGCCACGACCGCATCCGCGAGGCGGTGCTTGGCAGCATCGAGCCGGAACGTCGGCGCGCGGTGCAGCTCGACATGGCGCGCCGCCTGGCGGCGGTGCCCGAGTTGTTCGCAGCCGCAGCGGAGCAGTACCTGCCGGTCACCGGCGCGGTCCGCGACACCGCTGAGCGGCGCGCGGTGGCGGGATTGCTGGTGCGCGCCGCTGAGCAGGCGGAAATGATCGGTGACTACCGGCTCGTGGAACGGCTGCTCACCGCCGCGCTCTCACTGACTGGCCCACACGAGACCGCCATGGTCCTGCCCCTGCGCACCCGCCGCCACGCGGCACTATTCAGTCTCGGCCGCCTCGACGAGGCGGACCAGGACTACGCCGTGATCGACACACTGACCAGCACCGTGCTTGACCGTCCTGAGGCGACGGCGGTGCAGATGACGAGCCTGACCAACCGGGGCCGCTCCGCCGAGGCGAACGACCTGGGCATTACGTCACTGCGCGAGTGCGGCATCACCGTCCCGGCCGCCGACGGGCTGCCGGCCGAAGTCGGTCATCAGCTCGATTACATGTACGGGTGGCTGAACCACACCGACGCCGCGGGTGACGCGGCCCGCCCCGAGGTCACCGATCCGACGCTGGTCACGGCGGGCCTGCTGCTCAAGGCGATGCTAGCGTCGACGTTCTTCGTGGACGACCCGGCCGCCTTCGGCTGGGTGGGCCTACTGGCATTGCGGATCTGGACCGAGCACGGCGCCGCGGCTACCCTGGTCGCCCCGGCCATCAACGCAGCGTTTAGCGCGATAGCGCTGCGGGGCGACTACGCCGCGGCCTACCGGGTGGCGCGGCGGGTCCTGGCACTGAGTGAAGCCCGCGACTACGTGCCGGACCTGTCGCACGCGCGCCATGTGTTCTCAATCCTGCAACCCTGGTTCGAATTGATCGAGAACAGCGTCCAGACAGCCCAGGAGGCACGCGAGGGACTGCTCGCCGGCGGCGACCTGGCCTTCACCAGTTACTCCTACCACATGACGGTGGTAGGCCTGCTGGATTGCGCGCCGACCATGGACGCCTGCCTGGCCCAGGTGGACGCGGGACTGAGCTTCGTACGCCGCACCGGCAGCGAGCAGCCCAACCAGTGGCTGCACTGCTACCACTGGCTGGCCGACGTGCTGCGCCGCGAAGGCGCCGCCGACCAGGCGCCCCCGGCCGATGCCTACGAGAGCAACCCGCTCACGCTTATCCATGTACACCTCACCCGCGCGATCGCCGCGGCCATCTCCGGTGATCAGGCCGCCCTGGCTAGGTACAGCGCGGCGGCGCTGCCGCTGCTGCCAGTCGTCGTCGGGTTCTCGAACAGCGCCATGGCCCATCCGCTGCGCGGGCTGAGCCTGGCCTGGGAGGCCCGCGCCGCCGACGGCGCCGAGCGCGCGGCGCTCCTGGCCGAACTGGACGAGGTCATGCGCTGGCTGGCCGCCCGGGCTGCCGACGCGCCGGACAACTTCCTGCACCTGCTGCGGCTCATCGAAGCGGAACGGGCGTGGACCGACGGCGACTTCCGGGCCGCCGCGCTCGCCTTCGACGCCGCCCGGCGGCAGGTCGCAGGCCGTCAACGCCCGTGGCACCGGGCGCTGATCACCGAGCGGGCGGGGCGTTTCCATCTCGCCTACGGTCTTGAGCAGGCCGGCTATGAGCTGCTCGCCCAGGCCCGGGAGGAGTACCTCGCCTGGGGGGCCACCGCGAAGGCCGGGCAGCTGGACTGGGCCTACCCGGCGCTACGGCTGGCTGACATCAGCCCCGACGGGGAGCAGCCCGCCGGCGCGCCGCAGGACCGTATCCTCAGCTCCGCCGGCGCGATCGACCTGCTCGGCGTCTTGTCCGCCTCGCAGGTGCTGAGCTCGGAGACCAGCGTCGAGCGGCTGCACGCCCGGGTCACCGAGGTGCTCGCCGCGATGACCGGGGCCACCGGGGTGCGCCTGGTCCTGTGGGACGAGGAACGCCAGAACTGGCGGCCGGCGCGGGGCAGCGGCGACGCCGCCCGCACCTTCGATGATGATGATGACGACGACGAACGGGCGATCCCGATGTCGGTGCTGCGCTTCCTGCGCCGGACGGGCGAGCCGCTGATTGTGGCCGATGCCACTGCCGATGACCGGTTTGCCCGCGAACCGTACTTCACCGGCGTCGGCTGCTGCTCGCTGCTTGCGATGCCGATTCTCGGCCAGGGCGCCCTGCAGGCCGTGCTGCTGCTGGAGAACCGCCTCATCCGCGGTGCCTTCACCGCCGCCCGGCTGGACGCCGTCGAGCTCATCGCCGGCCAGCTCGCCGTGTCCCTACGCAACGCGCGGCTGTACGCCGAGTACCGCCGTATCGCCGATGAGCAGGCGACGCTGCGGCGGGTCGCGACGCTCGTGGCCCGGGGAGCGCCGCCCGACCAGGTCTTCGCCGCGGTGGCGGAGGAGGTCGGACGGCTGGTTACCGCCGACTTCAGCGTCCTGATCCGTTATGAGCAGCAGAACCTCGAGGTCGTCGGCCAGTGGACGACGGCCACGACGGGGGGGCCTCCGCCTACCTCGGTGGGCACCTGGCTGCCGCTCGGCGGGCATAACGTCAGCACGCTGGTCCACCAGACGGGTCAGCCGGCCCGCATCGACTACGTGGAGGGCTCGGGCGTGATCGGCCAGGTCGCCGGGCACGACTGGGGTTTCCGTTCTTCGGTGGGGGTGCCGGTCGGGGTCGAGGGTCGGCTGTGGGGCGTCATGATCGTGGCGTTTGTCGATGAGGACCTGCTCCCGGCCGATACCGAGACGCGGCTGGCCGGCTTCACCGAGCTGGTGGGCACCGCGATCGCGAACGCCGAGGCGTCCGCGGAGGTGGCCGCTTCCCGGGCGCGGGTCGTGGCCGCCGCGGACCGGGCGCGCCGCCGGATCGAGCGGGATCTGCACGACGGCGCGCAGCAGCGCCTGGTCTCGCTGGCGCTGCAGCTGCGCGAGGCGCAGGCGGCGGTGCCGCCGGAACTCGCCGAGCTCGGGACCCAGCTGGATCGTGCGGTCACGGTAGCGAACAGCACGCTGGATGAGGTCGGCGAAATCGCCCGCGGCATCCACCCCGCGGTCTTGACCAGCGGCGGCCTGCGGCCCGCGCTCCGGGCACTCGCCCGCCGTGCCCCGGTCCCGGTCCAAATCGAGGAATGCGCGGACCGGCGGCTGCCCGAGCATGTCGAGGTCACCGCGTACTACATGATCGCCGAGGCCCTCACCAACGCGGCCAAGCACGCCCGCGCGTCGGCGGTCAGCGTTCGGGCCGAGGTCACGGGCGAAGTTCTCGTCGTCATCGTCCGCGACGACGGCACTGGCGGCGCTGACCCTAGCCGCGGCACCGGCCTGGTGGGCCTCAAAGACCGCGTTGAGGCCCTCGGCGGCCGGCTGCTGATCGAAAGCCCCCAGAGGAAGGGCACCACCCTGCGGGCCGAACTCCCGCTGGTCGCCAACAGCGCGCCGACACTAGATATGAGTCCGTCCTTAGTCAACGACAATCTCGGGACACTGACCCCCATTCCTTGCGTACCTGGCGGCGCGTAGTGGGGGAACGTCTGCGAGACTATGCCGTTGGCGCGAGAGCGGGTGGTGACAGATGGATCTGCAGCTCACTGGGCGGCGTGCGCTCGTGACCGGCGGGAGCCGCGGCATCGGCAAGGCGGTCGCGGCCGCGCTGCTGGCCGAGGGGGCCGAGGTGGCGATCGCGGCCCGCGACTCGGGTCGGCTGAACGAGGCGGCCGCCGAGCTGGGCGCCGCCGCAGGCCGGCCGGTGCCCACCGTTGGCGTCGACACGGGCGACGATGCCTCCGTACGGCAGCTGGCTGTGGCCGCGCAGGACCGGCTCGGCGGCGTCGACATCCTGGTCAACTGCGCCGCGCGGCCGGCCGGGCAGGCGCCGCCGCTGTCCCTGCCGGAGATAACCGGCGATGCGTTCTGGTCTGATGTGAACGTCAAGGTGCTGGGCTACCTGCGATGCGCTCAGGCCGTGGCGCCGGGCATGGTCGCGGCCGGCTGGGGCCGGATCATCAGCGTCAGCGGCCTGGCCGCCCTCAGCACCGGGTCGGTCATTGGATCCATCCGCAACGTGGCGGTGTCGGCGATGACCAAGAACCTGGCCGACGAACTTGGCCCGAGCGGTGTCAACGTGAACGCCGTCCACCCGGGACTGACCCGTACCGAGGCGACGCCGGGCGTCCTCGCGGCACAGGCCGCGGCGGCCGGCGTCGAGCCCGCCGAGATCGAGCGGCGGATGGCCGACCGCAACCTCACCCGTACCCTCATCGACGCCAGCCAGGTCGCGGCCGTGATCGCCTTCCTGGCCTCGCCCCTGTCGGTCTCGATCAACGGCGAGTCGATCGCCTGCGGGGGCGGGACCCCGGGAGTTATCCGTTACTAACCTGCCGGCGGCTGTCACCAGTCGTCCCAGTGGATCACCATGTCCGGGTCCGGCCGGGCGGCCGACTTGAAATCCGTCCCCTTGGTGTACGCCAGCGGGGTCAGTACCGCCTGCGCCACCGTGTCATAGGGAATACCGAGGATGTCGGCGACATCCTGCTCGCGGGACCGGTGCATGGACGTCCAGGCGGTGCCCAGCCCCCGGGCGCGGGCAGCCAACATGAAGCTCCACATGGCCGGGAGGATGTTGCCCAGCCCAGCGAGCGCCGAGGTCCGGTCGGTGCCCTCGTTGCAGCCGAGCACCAGCACCGGCGCCTCGCCCATGTGCTCGCCGAGATAGTCGGCCGAACTGGCCACCCGCTGCTGTACGCGGTCCCGCTCGGCGTCCCCGCTCGGCCGGCCCGGATAGGACGGCGACGCCTTGTACCGGGCGTACACCTCACGGTAGATCCCCCCGACCGCCCTCCGCTTTTTCCCGTCCCGCACCACGACGAAACGCATGGTCACCACGTTCGACCCGGACGGCGCCTGCAATGCCATCGCCACGCATTCGCGGATCACCTGCCCGGGCACCGGCCGGGCGAAGTCGAGGCGCTTGCGCACGGCACGGGTGGTGGACAGCAGCTGGTCTGGGTCCAGGTCGAGCAGAGCCATGTCGCCCAGGTTAACCGCCCAGGCCCGCGGTCGGCCCGGTCCAGGTCCAGGCGATGGGCAGTACGCCCGGGCCGCTCATGGCCGCCTAGCCTAGCCGCCGGCGTCCTGGCGGATGCCGGTATCCGACGCCCGCTGGATCTGCTCGAGCAGCTGGTGGTACCGGACGGCGGTGGCGAAGTCCGGCGCGGCCGGCTGGCCGTAGCTGATCGCCCGGGCGAACTCGCGGTACAGCACGGCGACGTTCCTCGGCGGCCCGGCGGGCACCGTCGCGGGTACCGGACTGAAGCGCCCGGGCACCGGCAGGTCCGCGGCCGCGCCGTCGGGCTTGCTGATGGAGATGGCCCAGTCGGTGATGTGGATGCCGCCCGGCGTAGCCGGCCGGACCACCAGGGTGGCCTCGGTGCCCACGATGCGCAGCTCGAAGCCCGGCGTGACCGGCGCCGATCCGCCCTGCACCGCGATGGACGCCACCGCGCCGCCCTCGAGCCGCCCTGACTGTCAGGAGCTGCCCGATGTCGCCGTTTTCGATCAATTCCCGAACGAACAGCGCCCCCGGCGCCTGGTATCCCTGCAGCCCGACAAGGTGATGCGCGCCGCTCGCCCGGGCCAGATCGGCCAGGGCGACCGCCTGGCCGAGGTCGACCCCGAGCGGCGATGACGCCGATCGTGATCGGCGACCGGCGCTGCGATCCGATCGTACTCACGGCTTCATCATACCTTTTAGCGACTAATCAGATGGGAAACATAGACAATCGGCCGGCCGGTGGTCCCGGCCGGCCATACTGGGCTCCGTGAGCGATCGGGTCGACTACGACGAGTTCGGGCTGTTCCACGAGAACGCCGCAGAGTACGGCCTGCCCTTTGACCGTCCGCCGGCAGTGCGGCGGGCCTTCGCTGAGGTGCACCCCAAAGCTAGCGGCCGGCGGCTGAGCGGGCTGGTGTGGCAAGACCGGGACCCGGAACTGGTCCTGCTGCACGGCGGATCCCAGAACGCTCACACCTGGGACACGGTGGCAATGGCCCTGGACCGTCCCCTGCTGGCCATCGACCTCCCCGGACACGGCCACTCGGACGGCCCCGGAGACGGCCAGGAGGGCCAGCTGGACGTCCACGGTAACGCGGTCGACGTCGCGGCCGCCATCCGCCAGCTCGCCCCGGCCGCCAACGCGGTGATCGGCATGTCTCTCGGCGGGCTCACGGCCATCGCGCTCAGCGCCGAGGCGCCGGAACTGGTCCGCAAGCTCGTTCTCGTCGATGTGCTGCCAGGGATAAAGGCGCAACGGGCTCAGCACATCACCGACTTCGTCGCCGGGCCGCCCAGCTTTGCCAGCCTGGACGAGCTGCTGGAGCGGACGGCCGGGTTCAACCCGTCCCGGTCCCGGTCGTCTCTTCGGCGGGGGATCTTGCACAATGCCGAACAGCAGCCCGACGGCACCTGGGTGTGGCGCTGGGCCCGTCACCGCCGTCCCGCGACCCCAGTCGCCCCCGCGTCGGTCAGTGCGGCAGCCGGTATCCGCTACGGTCAGCTCTGGGGGGCGCTGACGTCCATCACCGTGCCGCTGCTGCTCGCCCGGGGCATGCGGCCGGACTCGGTTCTGGACGACGACGACGAGCGTGAGCTGCTGCGCCGTCTGCCTGAGGCCCAGGTCGTTCACGTCGAGGAGGCCGGCCACAGCCTGCAGGGCGATACGCCCCTCGAGCTTGCCGCGATCATCGAGCAGTTCGTCTTCGGCTCCTGAGGCCCCCCTGCTCTGGCCGGAGCGCACGCGGGTGGCGTTCGCCTGCAAATCTTCCACCAGAAGCGGAGGCGCCCCGTGGTATTTGCCGCTCATGTCCGCATATAGCGGGCAGGTGGATGGCCGCTGTTCCGATCGACCGCCCGGCGGTCCCCGCAAAATTCTCCCGTATGCCGAACACTCCCCGTCTTTTCGCGCTTGGCGAATCCGGACAAATCTACTGTCGCCAGGGAGTAGGCTCCGTTACCGCCCGGTGACCCGCCTCCCCCCCGCGGGTGCCGGGTAGCCCGGCCCGGATCCCCCCTCCGGGCCGGGCCTTCTTACTCACTGTTCGGGAACGGGCAGTCTCAGAAGAGAGTCGGCGGACCGGAAGGGATGGGCTCCGGGAGCGGCTGGAGCTCGGGCACCTGGGCTCGCACCTCGTCGTGGAATCGGCGTGCCAGCTCAAGCGCGCCGACGTTGTCGGGCGTATGGATGAAGACGGTCGGGGAACGCCCCTCACGCAGCCAGCCGGCCACCGCGTCGAGCCAGTGCTGCCAGCCCGCGACGGTACGTGCCGCGTCGTCCCGGCCGATGTAGCGAACAACGGGATAGGAGGTGAGGGCCCGTGACCGGCGGGGCAGGCGTGGCTTCTTCGTCCACGCCTCCCGTTCGGCGTCGCTCGCCGGAGGGCTCTCGAACAGGACGGTGGTGTCGAAGGTCACCCATTCGGCACCGACGTCATCGAGAGCCCGCTCGAGCTGTTGCCCCGATCGCGGGTCCTCGAAGAACGCGCGGTGCCGCACCTCGACGGAATACCGGTACTCGTCCGGGAGACGGCGCAGGAAACTGGCGAGAGCGCCGAGGTCAGCTGGGCTGAAGGACGGCGGCAGCTGAATCCAGAGGGCGTGGGCACGCCGCCCGAGGGGTTCGATCGCGGCCAGGAAGGCGCGGAGCGGGTCGTCGGTGTCGGCGAGGCGGCGCTCATGGGTGATCGGTCTCGGCAGTTTGAGGATGAACCGAAAGTCAGGCGTGGTCTGCTCGGCCCACGATTTCACTGTGTCCAGGGTGGGTGTCGCATAGAAGGTCGTATTGCCCTCCACGGCGTTGCACCAGGTCGCGTAGGCGCGGAGGCGGTCCCGCGGCGGCAGCGATCCGGGTAGGTAACGGCCTTGCCACGGCGCGTACGTCCACATCGCGCAACCGACGTGGAGCTCCATGATCTCGACGGTACCGGAGCCCAGGAGGGGAGCGGGACGACGCTAACTCAAAGGCTGCCTCCCATCCGGCTGACCAGCTCGGAACGGGAGATGCCGTGCTGGTCGCCGAACTCCTCGAGTTGCTTGAGATCGAGCGGATCGGAGAGAACCTGCGCCGCTTCCTCGGCTGCCTCTGGATAACCCATGTGATTCAGCATGTCAATCGCCCACTGCTTGCTCACTGCCATGCGTTCGAGCCTAACCGGACGCGGACGCCGAGCCCGCGGTCAGGGTCGGGCGGGCCGCCAGCCCAGGGCCGGTCCGAGCTTAGAGGCCAGGTCGGACAGGATCTGGACGTAGTCCTCAGGCTCGAAGTTGAAGGGCAGGGCAAAAGCGACCTCCCGGACCTCGCGGAAACCGGCGTGCGCGTAAAGTGCCTCGGCGATCTGGCTCGATGATCCCAGCAGGTCGCGGGCGAACATCATTCGCGCCGGTCCCTGCGGGCTGGCCGTTCGCGGGGTGCGGGCCTCGACGTAGGCCGCGTACCTGGCCCGCTGCCCGGCGGTGGCGGTGTCGGTCGGGATCACGACCAGCCCCTGCGACACCCGGGCGTCCGGCCCGTCCGGATGGGCGGCCCGGAACGCCCGGATGTGCGACTGCTGGATCGCGGCGAAATCCGCTGACTCCTCCGCCCGGACCACGCTGCTGGTCAGGAAGTTCATCCGGTGCTCGCCGGCCCAGCGCGCGGAGGCCGTGCTCGCGCCGCCGTACCACATCCGGCCCCGCAGGCCGGGGGAATGCGGCTCCACTCGGCTGGAGAACTGCTCCATGCCCTCGACGCCCTGGAACGTGCTGGCCGGCTCGCCCCCGACCAGGCGCAGCAGCCGGGATACCCGCTCGTAGCTGAAGTCCTCGACGTCCGCGGTGTCCGGGTACAGTGCGGCCTTGACGTCTTCGAAGTGCATCGGCGCCCCGACGCTGACCCCGGGGTTGAGCCGGCCGCCGGACAGCACGTCGACCGTGCCGAGATCCTCGGCCAGCCGGAGCGGGTTCTCCCAGCCGACCGGGATCACTGCCGTTCCCAGCTCGATACGGCGGGTCCGCTGCGACGCCGCCGCCAAGACGGCGACCGGCGAGGAGATGCCGTACTGCAGGTGCCGGTCACGTACCCACGCGCTGTCGAAGCCGAGGCGCTCACCCAGCTCGATGATCTCCAGCGTCGTCTGGTGCCCGGGCCCGGGGTTGTCACCATCGAACAGTCCGATAGTGAGAAAGCCGAGCCTTTCCAGCACGACTCCGGGTGGCGGCATGCAGCGTCCCTTCGCGCCTGGCGTCCGCGGCAACCGCGGCGCGTCTGGATGCCATGATCTCTCACGCTGGCATCCTCGTCCTTATAGTTTTAGGGCGACGGAGGATGTCAAGGGAGACAACTGCTCGTGAGCCGAGAGCCCATGTCGTTGATCGCGGCCTGGTTCCGGTCCAGCCGCGGGATGCTCGCCGCGGAGCTGAGCCAGGGCGGCTGGCTGAATTTCGGCGCGTTCCGCTGGTCTGACATTGACGTGCCGCGCGCACTGCGGGCCGGAGTCGGGATGACCACGCCGCTCGCCCTCGGCCTGGCCACGAATCACCTCGAATACGGCGTCTTCGCCTCGCTCGGGGCGCTGCCCGCCGGGATGGTCTCGTTCCAGGGCGCGTCCCGGACCCGGGTGACCGCGGTGGTGTTCGCGTCGGTCGGCATGGCGGTGGCCACGTTGGTCGGGGGGGTGTGCGCATACCTCGGCGGCTGGCTGCTGTTCCCGGCGGTCCTGGTCTTCAGCTACCTGGGCGGCCTGATGGTCACGCTGGGGCAGCGGTTCCTGGTCGTCGGGCTGCAGTGGGCCATCCAGCTGGTGATTGCCAGCGCCATCCCGCTGGCCCCCGGGGATGCGGGGCTGCGGGCCCTGCTCGTGCTGGCCGGCGGGTTGTGGCAGGGGCTGCTGGTCGTCGCGTCGTGGACCGTCACGAGCGGCAGCCAGGAACGAAACTCACTGGCGGCCGCGTACCGGCTGCTGGCCGGCTACGCGGCCGACAGCTGCCGCCGTCCCGCCTCGTCGGCTCCGGTCCCGCCGCCCGCCGTGTTCGATTCGCAGGCGGTCACCGACCCGAACCCGCTGCTGCGCGCTCAGTACAGATACCGGTTCCTGCTCCTGCTCCAGGAGGCAGAGCGGATCCGGGTGAGCCTGGCCGCGGTGGCGGGCTACCGGTCCCAGTGCACGGTGCTCGAGCCCGTGGCCGGGGTCCTCGGCGGCATCGCCGACGCGCTGGAGGCCCGGCGTGGCCATGACGTGCTGGCCGGTGCGCTGCAGGAGCGCCTGGCGGCGATCGAGCTGCCCGCGGACGCTCCGTGGCGATGGGCGGCGGCCGCCCTGCTCGGCGAGCTGCGCGGCTCGGTGCGCACCCTGCGGCGGCTAGACGTGCGGGATACCGAGCCGACCGCCGAGCCCGTGTCGCTGCCCGGTCACCAGCGGGGCGCGCGACGCTCCGCCGTGAAGTCGGCCTTGCTCACGCTGGCGGCCAACGTGGGGACCTCCACCGAAGCCGGGCGGCACGCGCTGCGGCTGGCCCTGGTCGCGGGCATCGGTGAGATCGTGGCCCGTGCCTCGGGCCTGCCCCATGGGTACTGGATCGTGCTGACCATCCTCATCGTGCTTCGGCCGGACTACTCGTCCACGATCTACCGCGGTGTGCAGCGGGCCGGCGGTACCGTCATCGGCGGCGGTCTCGGCCTGGCCACAGCGCTGCTCCTGCACGCGGGAACGGCCGTGCTGGTGGCCGCGGTTGGCGTGACGATGACCGTGGCATACGCGGTCTTCGCGGTCAACTACCTGCTGTTCGCGGTGTTCCTCACCGACTTCGTGGTGACGCTGATGGCGCTGCTTGGTGAGACCGCGGAGCAGACGGTGACGGCCAGGCTGATCGGGACGGGCGTCGGCGCGGCGCTGGCGCTGATCGGCTACCTGGCCTGGCCGTCCTGGGAGGGTGAGCCGGCGCAGCATAAGCTGGCCCGGCTGTTCGAGACGCAGGCGCATGCCGGGGCGCTGGTGCTGCGGGCCTACGTGCGGCCAGGTGCGGTGGACGCCCGCGCGCTGCAGGCGGCATCGCGGACCACCCGGCAAGCCCGTTCGGATGCCGAGGCGTCCGCAGACCGGCTGAACGACGAGCCGTCCCGGCCGCCGATGACCGCACGGCTCGCGTACAGCCTGACCGGGATCGGCCGCCGCATGGCGCACACCTCGCTGACCCTGCAGGCGGCGCTGGAGAGCACGCCCGCCAGGGCGCCTGGCCGGTCCGTGGGAGAGGGCGGACCGGGTCCGCCCGGGGTTTCCGCCCAGCCCGCGCTGGCGGGGGCGGACGGCACGGCTGGAGCGGACGGCACGGCTGGAGCGGACGGCACGGTGCAGGCAAACGGCGTAGCGCGGATGAACGGCGTAGTGGCTGCGACGGACCGGTTCGCCGACGGCATCCAGACCGCAGCGCAGGTCATCGGCGGATCGCTGCGCAGCCTGCGGCCGCCGAGCGACATGCCCCCGCTGCGGGAGATGCAGACCGTTCTCTATGAGCAGCTCACCGGGCCGGGTAAGACGCCCCTGGTCGGCCTGGACACGATCCTGGCGGGCACCACCGACGAGTTCACCGATGCGCTCGACAGCGCCGCTGACATCCTGCACCGCCAACTGGGTACGACGGTCACGGGCGCAGGGCACGAGGACCCAGACGTCGGTCGGCCCGGTCGTACTGGCCTCGATGATCCTCATCCGGCCGCCGATGGTGGGAACACTGCAGCCGAGAAGCACGACGACAAGCCGCGGCAGCCTCCGACCGCCAAACTATAGACCTTTAGGGGCCGCTGCGGCCCATGTGGCCAGTGTGGCGCGCGCTAGCTGACCCTATGGAACATAGGGCCGGTTATAACCGGCCCTATGGGACGTCGGGCCGGAACTGGTCGGCACGGGCCGGGCCGGGGAGCAGGCAAACGCAGCACCGGCTGGGACGGGTCCAGCGCCTGGATGCCCGATTTCTCATCCACGCACGGCACCACCGCCCTCTCCGGTTGGTACAGGCCAGCCACATCGACGACCTTTCTCCACGAAGAACGGGTCAGAGGACAGCTTGAAAGTGTCACAGCCCGCCCGCCCGCGCCGGGTAGCCCCCGGCGCCCTCAACGGGTAGGCCAGCTCAGTCCCGAGCGACCCTCCATCGTCCTGCGGCGCGTCCGGCCAGCGCGTCGCGCGAAGCCGGGCGCGGAGGTCCTCGAGCGCCGCGGGGTCGGCCCGCGGGATGAACGGCTCGGGACGGGGCCCTCCCTGGACGCGCGGCGAGTCGCTTCAGCGAACGCCAGCCACGGTCGAACGCCAGCCACGGTCATTAGCGGCGGGTGAGCGGGAAGGCGAACCACAGCAGCCCGAACATGCAGGCGATCAGCGCGGTGATCAGCCCGGCGGCCGGACCGCCGGTGACAAAGCTGGTCACGAGCAGCACCGCCGCCGACACGGCCAGGCCGACGGTGACCAGGCCGGCAATCGCCATCACGCTCGCCGCCTGCACGAGGCTCTCCTTTTTCCCGCGGCGGAACACCAGCCGGTGGTAGGCGACCGGCCCCAGCAGCAACGCCGTGGCGACCGCGGCCAGCACCAGGCAGGCCAGGTACAGATCCCGCTGGCCGCCGCTGAGCCGGTTGAACCGGCTGGTAAAGGGCAGCGAGAGCAGGAACCCGAAGAGGACTTGCACGCCCAGGCCCGCCACCCGCAGTTCCTGCAGCAGCTCGCCGAGATTCCGGTCCGCCCGCTCCGCCTCGGACTCGTGGTGCGGGTCCGCGGATCCCGATGACCTCATCAGCGCCTGCCTCCCCGTTCAGATATATACCGAACCGACGTGTCGGATCGACCTGGTCGGCCCAGCTCGCGCTGGGCCGGTCGACCTGCTCGCTACCACTGTGCGGGGCGCTCGAAGCCCCCT
The DNA here is from genome assembly GCA_963758795.1 of uncultured Actinomycetes bacterium. Taxonomy (GTDB): domain Bacteria; phylum Actinomycetota; class Actinomycetes; order Streptosporangiales; family Streptosporangiaceae; genus Palsa-504. The sequence goes on along the minus strand of CAVWXG010000006.1, from coordinate 324,421 downwards.
TCGTCATCGATAGCGTCGATGGGCTTGAGCGATATTAATCGTTGGACACGATGGCTGCGCCCGGTGATCCTGGATAGGTACCCCGATCCCCGGCGAGCAGGAGGAAAGCGACCATGGCACTGCACCTTGACACCGGGGTTCCGTCGGTGGACGCGGAGGACGATTTCACCCGGGCCCGGCGGCGGTACGTGCTGGAGCAGCTGGGCGGCTGGCTGCGCCGCGAACCGTGCCAGACCCGCCTGCTGCGACGACCTGTACTTCGTCAAGGACGGCCACCACCGCGTCTCGGTCGCGATCGCCGCCGGCCAGCAGATGATCGACGCGGACGTGACCGAGGTGCTGACCCGGCTGCCCGCCACCGGCCTTTCCCGCCGCGGCGGCCTGACGCGCACGGCTGACCACGGGGGAAACCGGTCATCCCGGATGGTCCACGGACACCTGCGGGAGCGGACCGGGTGCTAGCTGGATGTCAGGTGCGGACCGTGGCACCCCGGCTCGTTCCGTGTTAGTAAATTTTCCCGAAACGACGGTGGTTCCAGTGTCCGGATACCACTTAGGTCATGGCGCAGGCGGGGTCCGCCGGTTACCAGCGGCCGTGATGAATGACCTCGCCGGCCGGGCGGCGGTCGGGATGGGCGATGGGCCGAAGCGGCCGGTCTGCCGGGTAGCCGACGCCGAGGAGGAAGGTGACATCGTAATCGTCGGGCACGCCCAGGATCTTACGGGCCGCATCCTGGTCGCCGACCGACGAATGGGCAGTGCCGATGCCGAGGTCGGCGGCGGCGACGGCCATGGCGTAGGTGGCCTGCCCGAGGTCGTAGTAGTCGATGAGGCGGGTACGGTCGTCCTCGGTTTTCGGCAGGACCAGGGCGATGGCCGCGGCCGCGCCGGCGATGTGGCCGGCGCCCCGCCACACGGTGGATAGCGCCCGGAGCTGATCCGGGTCGGTGACGACGACGAAGTCCCAGTGCTGCCGGTTGGAGGCCGACGGGGCCCGTCGGCCTGCCTCGGTGATCCGGTCTAGGTCGCTGGCGGCCACGGGGTCAGGCCGGTAGGCGCGGACATTGCGGCGGGCGCGGATGGCGTCCCAGGTTTCCACGGCAGGGTCCTCCTCAGCGAGGCACATCCGATTTTTCCGATGGGGATACTGTACAAACCCCCCCGGCCTGCCTTCCATCCGGAGGCGCTCCGGCGCGCTGGCCCTCCAGCAGGCCCGTCTGGCGGCCCGTACCGGATCGGCGCCGGCCGGTTTATTGGCACCGGCCGGTTTATTGCTGCGGGAGGCGCTTTTTCGCCTCTTCGTAGAGGTCGGCAGGGAGGGGTCCCTGCTCGGCTGCTGCGATGTTGGTGGCCAGATGCGCCGGGTTCGCGGTGCCGACGATGGTGGTCGACAGGGCCGGGTGGCTGAGGGTGAAGCGGAGGACGAACTCCATCGTGGACATGCCCGCGTCGGCGAGCAGGTCCTCGATGCCCGAGGTCTCCCAGTTCCGCTGGCCGAGGCCCGGTTCCTGGGTGAGCGGGCCGGTCCGCCAGTTCTTCTCCTCCGACGCCGCGCCCCGGGCCGCGCCGCCCCGGATCAGCGTTCCCGCGCCCGCCTCCGCCGCCTCGGCGATGAGGTTCTCATGGTCGCGCTGGACGGCCGAGTAGGGGATCTGGAAGGCGTCGAAGACGTTCATGGCGAGGTGATCGGCCAGGTCAGGGAGAATGCCTGACATGCCGATGAACCGGACCTTGCCCTCGTCGCGCAGCTCCTGGAGCGTCTGGACGGTGTGGTTCTCTTCCAGCGTGGCCCTGCTCGGGGACATGTGCACCTGGACGAGATCCAGCTGGTCCGTACCGAGCCGCCGCAGCGACCGCTCGACCACCGCGCGGACGTTGCCGGGGCTGTAATCGTGCGGGTACGGCGGCGCCGCGTCCGCGGGCACCTCGAGCAGGCAGCCGCACTTGGAGGCGAGGAAGAACTCATCGCGCCGGTGCCCCAGGTAGCGCCCCATCAGCTCCTCGCTGCGGCCGTAGTCAGGTGAGGTGTCGATCAGGTTGATGCCGCCGTCCAGGACCGCGTTGAGCAGGCGCCCGGCGTCCTGGTCCGCAATCTCTGGTCCCCTCGGCGCGCCTCGCAGCTCCATAGCGCCATACCCGAGGATGGTCACGTCGGTCTGCGTCCGGCCGAGCGGCCGCGTCATGATCGCCATGCGGTTAACGCTATCCCGAGGCTGCCCGTGCCCGGACGCTCGCCGGGGCGCACGCTGAGCGCCATCAAGGCCAGGTACGCCCCGCCCCCGCCAGCAATGCCGGCGCGCGGCATGAAAGGCTGACGCTGACGACAAGCAAGGAGGTACTGCGTGAACGCTCAGCCAAGCGCCGCGGCGGCCGGGACCATCGACATCGGCGGCGACCTGACTGTCAACCGCATCGGTTTCGGCGCCATGCGGATCACCGGGCCGGGCATCTGGGGCGAGCCGCCCAGCCGGGATCAGGCCATCGCCACGCTGCGGCGCGTCGTCGAGCTTGGGGTCAACTTCATCGACACCGCGGACTCCTACGGTCCGGCGGTCAGCGAGACCCTGATCGCCGAGGCCCTGCACCCGTACCCGGACGATCTGGTCATCGCGACCAAGGGCGGCCTGGTCCGGCCTGGCCCGAACCGCTGGGACGCCGACGGGCGTCCGGAGCACCTGCGTGAGGTGTGCGAGGGCAGCCTGCGGCGGCTCAAGCTCGACCAGATCCCGCTGTACCAGCTGCACCGCCCCGACCCGAAGGTGCCGCTGGCCGAGTCGATGGGCGCGATCGCCGAGCTGAAGAGCGAGGGCAAGATCCGGCACGTCGGCATCTCCAACGTGACCGAAGACCAGCTGCGCGAGGCGGAGCAGATCATCCCCATCGTGTCAGTCCAGAACCGCTACAACGTGTCCGACCGGCACTCGGCGTCGCTGGTGGACCTGTGCGAGCAGGACGAGCTGGCCTTCTTGCCCTGGGCTCCGGTCCAGGAGGCGGACAAGAACGTCGGGGTGGCCGTCGCGGCCGAACGGCTCGGCGTCACCCAGTACCAGGTCGTGCTGGCCTGGCTGCTGGCCAGCTCGCCGCAGATGCTGCCCATCCCAGGCACCGGCTCCCCCGCCCACGCCGCGGAGAACATCGCGGCCGCGAGCCTGGAGCTGACCCCGCAGGAGTTCGCGGCGATCCGGGACGGCGGCGTCTGACCGGCCCGGCGTTATGGATGCCGGAAGGTGCGACTGGAGCCCGTGACGGGCGGGCCGCTACCCTAGACGGTATTGCCGGACCGTACTCCAGCCCGGCGGCGGCGTCCCGCCTGGACGGACGTCGCTTCGTGGGAGGTCTCGTGGCATCGCCAGTCGCTTCGCCGGATCCGAGTAGGGCACGGGCCATCGGAGACCGCCCGGCAGCCGCCACTGACCGGCGGTGGATGGTCCTGGTCGTGGTGGCCATCGCCCAGCTCATGGTGGTTCTGGATTCGACCATCGTTAATATCGCCCTGCCATCGGCTCAGCGTTCGCTCGGGTTTGCCAATAGTGACCGGCAGTGGGTGGTCACGGCCTACGCCCTGGCGTTCGGCAGCCTGCTGCTGGTGGGGGGCCGCCTCGGTGACATGTTCAGTCGCAAGCGGGTCTTTATCATCGGCCTGGCCGGGTTCGCGCTCGCTTCGGCCTTGGGCGGCGCCGCCGTCTCGTTCGGGATGCTGGTCGCGGCCCGGGCCCTGCAGGGGGCATTCGGCGCTATCCTGGCGCCGTCCGCCCTCGGCACCCTGGTCAGCACCTTCACCGATCCGCGCGAGCGAGGCAGGGCCTTCGGGGTCTTCGGCTCAGTCGCCGCCGCCGGGGGCGCGGTGGGCCTGATCCTCGGCGGGGCCCTCACCCAGTACCTCTCGTGGCGCTACACCCTGTACGTCAACCTGGTGTTCGCCGCCATCGCCATAGTCGGCGCGCTGGTGTTCATCCGCAGCACCCGGCCGGCTACCCGACCGCGGATGGACTGGCCCGGAGCGATTCTGGCCTGTGTCGGGCTGTTCCTCATCGTGTTCGGCTTCTCACACGCCGAGACGGCCGGCTGGACGGCCGCGCTGACGATCGGCAGTCTGGTCGTCGGGGTGCTCGTGCTGGCCGGGTTTGTGCTGGCCGAGCGGCGGGGCAGCCACCCGCTGCTGCCGCTGCACGTGATCCTGGACCGGACCCGGGGCGGCGCATATGTCGCCGTCTTCCTGTCCGGAATCTCGATCTTCGGCGTCTTCCTGTTTCTGACCTACTACATGCAGCTCATCAAGGGAGAGAGCCCGCTGACTACGGGCCTGCTCTTCCTGCCGCTGATCGCGGGCATCCTGATCAGCTCAAATCTCTCTAGCATTGTGCTGCTGCCCAGGGTCGGCCCGCGCGCCCTGATCGCGTCCGGAATGCTGCTGGGTGTGATCGGGATGATCTACCTGACCCGGCTCACAGTGACCTCCAGTTACGTCAGCGGCGTTCTGCCCGCGCTGATCATCATGGGCCCGGGCTTCGGTATGATCTTCGCCCCGGCCATCAACACCGCCACGGCCGGGGTCCGGCGCGAGGACTCGGGCGTGGCCTCGGCGCTGGTCAACACTATGCAGCAGGTCGGCGGCTCGATCGGGACGTCCCTGCTCAGCACGATCGCGCTGACCGCGACGACCAGCTACCTGGTGGCTCACCATACCGGCCCGCTGGCGCCGGCCACCGCAGCCGTCCACGGCTACACGCTGGCCTTTGCGGTGTCGGCGGGGCTGTTCGGGCTGGGCGTGATCCTAGCGATCGCCCTGCTGCCGTCCCGCCACCGGCTCGAGGAGCTCAGGAGCAAGGCCGCGCCCAGCACACCCGCCCCGGCCGCCGCACAACCCGCCCCCGCGCCGGAATCTGTCCCGGAGCCCGCCTTGGAACCCGCACTGGCAGGCGCCACCGCATCCGCCCCCGCGATGCACTCGGAGATGCACGCGATTCCCGTGGCCTTGCTCTGCTGCTCGCCGGTGATCAACTCTAATTCTCGATCGCCGGCCGCGCCGATCCTCTAGCCGTCGTGATCTGTCTGGACGCACCGGATCAAAGGGTACGTAAGCTGCGCACGTGACCACGCTGAGCCTCCGGGCGCTGAACCGGGCCACGCTCGACCGCCAGCTCCTGCTGGGCCGGCATCCGATGACGGCGCGGCAGGCGGTCAGGCACCTGGCCGGGCTGCAGGGCCAGGCGCCGCTGGCGCCCTACGTCGGGCTGTGGACCAGGCTCTCCGTGTTCACCCCGGACGACCTGTCACAGCTGCTGACCGCGCGCGCCGTGGTACGGGCCGCGGTCATGCGGGGCACGGTACACGTGGTGGACGCCGCGGATTTCGCCGTGTTCCGGCCGCTGTTCAGCCCGCTGCTGACGGCCGTCCTTGCCACCAACTTCCGCCGCGGCCTGGCCGGGGCGGACTCGGCCGAGGTGGCACGCGACGCGGCGGAACTGCTGGCCGGCCGCACGCTCACCCGCGCCCAGATCGGGCGGGCGCTCGCGGCCCGCTGGCCGGGCGCCGATCCGATGTCGCTCGGCTACGTCGCGACCTACCTGCACCCTGTAGTCCAGGTGCCGCCGCGGGGCATCTGGGGCAAGTCCGCCCAGGCCACGTGGACGAGCGCCCAGGCGTGGCTGGGCAGTTCGCAGCAGGCCGGCGTCGAAGCCGCCGAACCGGTTGACCAGCTCGCGTTGCGTTACCTCGCCGCGTTCGGTCCGGCCACCGTCGCGGACATCCAGACGTGGTCGGGCCTGACCCGGCTGCGCGAGGTCACCGGCCGCCTCCCGTTGCGGCAGCTGCGCGGGCCGGACGGCGCCGAGCTGCTCGACCTGCTAGCTGCCCCGCTGCCCGATGAGGACGCTCCCGCGCCGCCGAGATTCCTGCCAGAGTACGACAACCTGCTGCTCTCGTACGCCGACCGGCGCCGGGTGATCCCGCACGCCCGCCAGCCGCCGCTATGGCCCGGCAACGGCGCCACTCAGGGCACCGTCCTTATCGACGGCCTGTGGAACGCTCTGTGGGGGATCACCAGGAATGACCGCAGTGCCGTACTGACCGTCACCCCCTTCCGCGCCCTGACCGCGCCGGAAGAGACTGACATAGCCGAAGAAGGCACCCGGCTCCTGGCGTTCACTTCCCCCGGCCGGGTGCACGATGTCCGGTTCGCACCCCGCCTCTAGCTCTAGCAGCACCGGGCCGGCTCGGCGGTCCGGCGGGGTCAGCTGGGAGATCCCAGGGCGGGATCGGTATGTGGTGGTTTCGGCAACCTGCACACTATTTTGTGCAGGTTGCCGCAACCACACCAATCCGGGCTGGGTGGGTGTCAGGCGCTTGGCTGGTTCACGTCGAGGGGGACGGACTTCGCGCTGATGACCGCGAGGGAGGTTGACTCCGGGGAGGTGATCCCGTTCAGGGTCCAGTCGGTCAGAACCCGCATCCGGTTGCCGGACATGGCCGATAGGTGGTAAGCGCGGGTGATGGCGTTGGCGGCTGGCCCGGACAGCGGGATGTGCAGCGGGTTGGCGGCGGCGGCCAGCCCGCCGAGGTCCACCAGGAAGCCCAGGTCACGGTGCTTGTACGGCCGCTTAGTGCCGTGGCCGAGGGAGGCGGCGACGTTCCTGGCCACGAGCTTGCCCTGCCGCTGGGCGTGCTGGGCGGTCATGCCGCAGATCTGGCCGGGGCGGGTCAGGTCGGGGACCGCGGCGCAGTCCCCGCACGCGTAGATGTCCGGGGTGCCGGGCACGGCCATGAACTTGTCGACCTCGAGCCGCCCGCGGTTGGTGGCCAGGTCCACGCCGTCCACCAGCGGGTCGGCGCGGACTCCCACGCACCAGATCAGCGACCGGGTGACGACCTTGTCCCCGGTGGTCAGCTGCACGTAGCCGTCGCCTGCCTCGGCGACCGACTTGCCGGTCAGCACGTCGACACCGCGCCGCCGCAGGACCCGCTCGGCGGTCCTGGACAGCCGCGGGTCCAGCTCGGCCAGCACCCGGGGCGCCAGGTCCAGCAGCATCCACCGGATCTGCTGCCCGGCCAGGCCGGGCAGCGTCCGGGCCACCCGGGTGGTCAGCCGCTGGCCGTGCGCGGTGACCTCGGTGCCGGTGTAGCCCGCGCCGACCACCACGAAGGTGCAGCGCGCCCGGCGCTCCTCGGGGTCGGTGGCCAGGGCGGCCAGCTCGAGCTGGCGGATGATGTGGTCGCGCAGGTACAAGGCCTCGGCGATGGTGCGGAACCCGTGCGCGTAGTCGGTGATGCCTGGGATGGGCAGCAGCTTGTTCACGCTGCCCACGGTCAGGATGAGCCGGTCGTAGCCGACCTTGCCGGAGGCGCCCTCCGGGCCGTCCCAGCTCACCGTCTTCTGCCGGGGATCCACGTGATTCACCGTGCCGAGCACGAACCGCATCTTGCGCAGCCGGCTAGCCAGTGAGACACAGATGTGGTCCGATTCCACCAGTTGACCGGTCACCTGCGGCATCAGCGGCAGGTACAGGAAGTAGTCGGTCGAGTTGATCACCACGATCTCGGTCGTAGCCCCGACCAGCCGGGATAGTTCCCGTGCGGCGTTGAAGCCGGCGAAACCCGCCCCGACGATCACCACCCGCTGCTCTTTCTGCGACTCTGCCATCTCGGCTCCTCCGCTCGCTAGTCGAACTGGCGGCTGTCAAGGCCACTGAGGCTTGGTCCTATCCTCTAGGGTGGCTCGCAAGAGGGCTAGTCGCGCCAGTAACAACACTGGCCGGGCCGCTGGTCTGCTAGGCGACAGGGCGCGGTCGGGGACCGGCACCATCGTCGGGGTGATCGGCGGCTGCCAGCGGGCAGTCGCGGACGAATCGTCTTCGGCCGGCTGATGCGTGCAGGCCTTGGCCCGCTCAGGGAGCTCAGGGGGCAGGGCCGACATAGTGGTGCGGCCACCACCCGGTAAGGAAGACGAGGCCGGCTGCGGAAAGAACGACCACGGGCCAGTAGATGGCCTTCGGCAATTTCGCGGCCGCGCCGATAAAGAGGGTGAACGCGGACCAGACGAAGCGGGGCTTGGTGCTCTGCCCGTAGGCGATCACGCACGACAGCACCACGAGGATGCCGAACAGCGTGACCGGCAGCGGCAGCCGGGCCGCCAGCGTCATGGCGATACCGGCCACGGCAGCGATGAACATGATGATGAGCACCACGTTGAAGACCCTGTATTTGGACGTGCCCGGGTCGGCCCAGAACACGATGCGGAACGTGTGAACCCCCCAGTCGATGTGCTGGTTCCAGCCCCCCTTCTCGACCTGGAACCAGAACGCGTAGTCGTGGTAGCGCTGCCCGAGATAGCCGAAGAACGCGAGCATGCCGAGCGGGGTGAGGGCCGGGGCGAGCAGCGCGCGCCATTCACGGCGGGTCCAGATCGCCTGGACGGCGGCAACTCCTGAGACCACGGCGAGGATGATCAGGGTCGGCCGCTCTGCGGTGCCGGCCGCGCCGATGATTCCGGCCAGCAGCCACCGCCGCTCGATGAGCGCGAGCAGGACGGCCGCGGCGAGAGCGACGGCGAGCGGCTCCGAGTAGAGCATGCCGAAGGTCATCGCGCCCGGGAAGACGCAGTAGAGGACGACGGCACGGTCAGCGACCCGCCGGTCGCACACCCGGGCGGCCAGGATCCAGACGCCGACCGCGGACGCGGCCCCGGCGAGAACGCTGACGATCAGCCCCGCGATCAGGTAGTCGCCCCCGGTCAGATAGCTCGTGAGGCGGATCAGCACCGGGAAGAGCGGGAAGAACGCGGGCCGGCCGGCCGCCGCGCTGAGGGTCCACGGGATCTGCAGCTTCGCCGGGTAGCCGTGCTCGGCGATGCCCAGGTAAAACCTGGCGTCCTTGAACACGAAGTGCCAGGTCCACGGGTGGCCTTGGTGGTAGATGACGGCCGAGCCATACCAGGCGGCCAGGATCAGCAGCCAGGTGATGGCGAAGACGATCAGCGGGAAGGCCCAGGGGACCGGCAGCCGGTCGCTCAGCGCTTGTCCCGGCCCCGCGTCGCGGGGACGCGGCCAGCCCCGTCTCGGCGACGCGGTCGTCGATACCACGCGGCTTGTCACCCCCGCTCCGGCGCGAGCAGGACGCACCACGGAACTCTCGCGGATATGCAGGCACGAAATCGGGTGCCATAGATAAAAGCCACTGAACGGGGCCCAGCCATTGCGCCCGTGGGGGAGCATAGCAGCCTGGATCGTCTACCGGGCGACAGAGACCTGTGGAGGACGGCGGCCTGATCGTGTCCGCGCGGGCGCGGCTCAGGGCCGCGTCAGGACGGTGAGCAGGTTCCTGTCCCAGACGAAGATCGTGTACTGGCCGTAGCGGTAGGTCCGGGCTGGCGTGCCGAAGGTCGCGATGACTTCTTTGGCATCGGGAAAGCCGACCACACCGGTGAAGCCGGTGAACGGCTGGGTGCCGGCGTATCCGTGATAGACCACGACGAAGTTCGCCGATTCGCGGCTCGGGTCGTACCATTCCGTCTGCACCAGCTGCCTGGTGGCACGGAGTGTCGCGCCGGCCGGGTCGAGCGACCTGACTTTGACCCGCTCCCCGCTGGTAAGCGTCACAGCGTTGGCGGCCCAGTAGCCGGACAGGCCGTAACGCAGATGGTGGGTCTCGAGCCAGGAGGTAAGCCGCGCATTCTGCGCGGGAACCACCGGCTGGCGGATCGCGAACACCAGTCCGGCGAGATAGCCGCACAGCAGCACGATGAGCACCGGCGCGAGCCGCATGGCCAGCAGGCGCCCGGCCAGCACGCGTCCGGCAAGGGCCGCGCCGAACGGAAGAACCGGGGTGATCTCCCGGGTGTAGGTGATCTCCACGGCGTGCGTGCCCACCGCGAAGGCCACCAGGTTGATCACGATGCCGGCCAGAAGCAGCTGCGAAACCAGGTCTCGGTCCCGGGGGAACCGCCACGCCGCGACGGCGATCCCGCACGCGCCCAGCGTGGCCCCCGCGAGGTGCAGTATCTCGAACCCGCTCCGGACGGCCTGGTGCACGCCGATGAAGTTCGCGCCGGCCAGGACCAGCAGGCAGATCCCGGTGACGCGCAGGTTATGCCAGAAGATGACGTTGAGCGGGGACAGCTGCGTGGCGACCTGGGCCTGGGTCTCCCCGCCGATGGCCGCCAGGACGTACGGCGCCGCCAGGCCCGCCATCCCGGCAACGACGGCGGCGACGGCCAGCGCGATCTCATAGCGCTGCGACGCCGGCGGCTGCCGCTGCCAGACCTTGGCTCGCAGGGCGCGGTACGAGCACACGATGGCCAGCGGCACCACCGCCGCATAGAGCACCAGCACGTCCGCGATCTGGGCCCAGGCGAGGATGAGCCCGACGACGACCGGCACGTACCAGCGCGGGCGGGCGCGGTCGACGATCAGCCAGGCCAGCAGCACGGGAACCGACGTGCCCACGTGGTCCGGCGAGTTGAGCAGGGCGTACGTTCCGGCGTCGAGTTGCGGGGCGATCATTATCCCCGCCGCTATGGCGGCCCGTGCCACCGCCTCACGCCCGGTGGTCTTGCCCATGGCGAGCAGAGCCACGAGCAGCATCGCGAGCGTGTACGTCAGGGCCGCGGCTATGTGTACCGCATCCGCGTTGAGCCCATGCACCAGCTCGACCAGCATGTACTCGGGTACTTCGGTGGTGTAGTAGGTGACGTCGCCGGTTATCCAGCCGTGCAGCAGCAGGTTGCCATGCAGCATGTCCCAGGCCTGCAGCGCCTGGGACGCGCCATCGGAGTTCGTGGCGTTGGTCTGGGAAAGCCGCAGGTTGGCGGCGAAGGCGACGACCAGGCCCAGCCCCCACGCGGCGGCCGCTAGCCAGCGGCTTCGCGGCCAGCGGCGAAGCTGGTGTCGGTCAGGGCGTGCCGCCGGGTCAGCCGTGCCCGGCGCGCTGTCAGCCGCCGCGCCCACTGCATGGGCGTCAGAGGATGATCCCGCGGGGGAAGACATGACCGTCATTGCATCATCTCGCGGCGGGCGCATGCGAATTAGCCGGAAATTGCGGCGAACTCCGAAATGAGAATCTCGTGCCTGACCACCGATGCCGGCCGGAGGTCCCTGCACGTCGCGGGCGAGAGGTGATCGCCCAGCTGCAGCCTTCGGCGCGGGCCCGGCCGCCCGTTTCGGCGGAATCGATCGACCGGGGCTGGCGTTCTGGCCCTGTGAGGATGGCGGGCGCAACCGGGTCCGTTGTCTCGACGATGAGGAGCAGTCATGACCACGGCGTACGACTTCGCGGGGACCGCTGCGGACGGCAAGCAGGTTCCGCTGACCGACTACGCGGGCAAGGTGCTGCTTATCGTGAACGTAGCGAGCAAATGCGGGCTAACGCCGCAGTACGAAGGCTTGGAGTCGCTGTACCGCGATCATAAAGATCGCGGCCTGGAGATCCTCGGATTTCCCTGCAACCAGTTCAAGGAGCAGGAACCAGGCAGCGACGAGGAGATCCAGGACTTCTGCAAATCCACCTACGGCGTGACCTTCCCGGTACTCGCCAAGATCGAGGTCAACGGCCCGGACGCCGACCCGCTGTACCAGTACCTGCGGGCCCAGGCCCCCGGCGACTTCGGCCCGCAGTACGGCGGCTTCTACGAAGCCATCTCCAAGATCCGGCCGGGCTCAGATGGCACCGACGAGGTCAAGTGGAACTTCACCAAGTTCCTGATCGGCCGGGACGGCAAGGTCATCAAGCGCTACGAGCCGCCCGTGCTGCCGGCCGATATCAAGGCAGATCTCGAGAACTACCTCTAGGGCCGGGCTAGGCCGTGAACGCTGCCGCCCAGGTGAGGAGCCAGTAATGCGTGTCCCGTTGTCGATTCTCGACTTGGCGCCGATCGCGCGGGGTCAGAGCGCTAGTGACAGCTTCGCGAACAGCGTGGCGCTGGCCCAGCGGGCCGAGGAGCTGGGATACCTGCGGGTCTGGTACGCCGAGCACCACAATATGGCTAGCATCGCCTCCTCTGCCACCAGTGTGCTGATCGCGCACGTCGGCGCGCAGACCCGGACGATCCGGCTCGGCGCGGGCGGAGTGATGCTGCCTAACCACGCGCCACTGCTGATCGCGGAGCAGTTCGGCACCCTGGCCGCCATGTATCCGGGACGGATCGACCTCGGCCTGGGCCGGGCGCCTGGCTCGGATCGCAGCACGATGTACGCGCTGCGCCGCGACCCGGGGTCGGCCGACACCTTCCCGCAGGACGTCGTGGAACTGCAGGGCTATCTCACCGGCAATACCCAGGTGCCGGGAGTGGACGCAGTCCCCGGCAAGGGCTCGCACGTCCCGCTGTACATGCTCGGTTCGTCGTTGTTCGGGGCGGGGCTGGCCGCCGCTCTCGGCCTGCCCTATGCGTTCGCCTCCCACTTCGCGCCGACGGAGCTCGAAGCCGCCCTCGCCGTCTACCGGCGCGAGTTCCGGCCGTCCGGGCAGCTGGAACAGCCGTACGCGATCGCGGGCGTCAACGTGATGGCCGCCGACACGGCAAGCGCCGCCCGGGAGCAGTTCCTCCGAATCCGGCGACTGCGGGCCGTCAGCCTGTACGGACGCGGACGCCGGGGCCAGGACTCGGAGGATCTGACCGACGAGCAGGCCGACCAGTTGCTGGCCGCTGGCGTCGGCGCCCAGGTGGACCAGATGCTCACATACTCTGCGGTGGGCACTCCGGCCCAGGTGAGCGACTACCTCGACGGCTTCATCCGGCATACCGAGGCGGACGAGGTGATCGTCGTCCACCAGGCGCCGACCATCGAGGGCCGGCTGCGGTCGGTCACCCTTCTGGCCGAAGCCATGCAGGCCGTCCCCGCATGACCCGCGCCGCGCCTAGGGGCAATGCCGGGTAGTTAGGGGCTGAGGCCGTCTGTCAAGCGGTTCGGCTGCGGTCGCGGGAACGGCGGCAACAAAGGCCGATGCCGACCTGCTCACCGCTGGTCCCGCACGATGGCTACCGCCTCCCGCTGGGTGAGCCGGGAGCCGATGGAGAACACCTGATCGAACCGGCCCGCACCCAGCCGCTGGCGGACCTGGGCCACCAGATCGGCCTCCACCCGCCGCAGATGGGGCCACGCCCGCTGGCCGACCCGCCGGCGCAGGCCCTCGGCCGCGCCTGCCAGCCGCGCCGCCCGCTCCGGGTCGCCCTCCGCGAACGCCAGCCAGGCGTACCCGGACAGGCACAAGGTCACGACCGAGGTGCTGCGGGCCGCCAGGCTCAGGCCCAGCGCCTCCGCCAGCTCCGCCCGGGCCTCGTCGAGGCTGCCCCGCAGCACCGCCAGGATGCCGAGGTCGGCCCGGGAAACAGCACTGAGCCAGTCACCACCGGCCCGTTCGGCCAGACTGCACGCCTCGCGCAGGTGGCCCAGGGCATCGTCGTAGCGGCCCAGCGCCGTCTCCAGTGAGCCGGCCGTGAACGCGGCCGTGGCCGTGAAGACCAGCTCATCCTGGCCGCGGAACTCCTCCAAGCAGACCGCCACCTGGCCTACCGCCCCGTCAAAGTCACCGGAGATCGGCCAGGTCCACGCCAGGGCCAGCCGGGTTGCCGCGTGCAGGAACGGGTCACCGATCCCGGCCAGCAGCGGCGCCAGGCGCTGGCAGGCCGCCAGCGCCGCCGCATCGTCACCGGTGTCGATGGCGATCGCCGCCGCCGCCCACGCTAGCTCGGCCCCGGCCTGCGGGTCCAGCGTGCCGAAGGCCGGCAGCAGCTGCTCGACCCAGGACCAGGCCTCGCGCTCAAGGTCCCGCAGCGCCCAGAACAGCCACAGGACCCGGAACAGGTGCGGCAGCGGCCCGGGATCCTGGACCAGGTGCCAGCGCACCGCGGCGGCCAGGTTGGACGCCTCGGCGTCCAGCCGCTCTAGCCACTCGCCCTGATCGCCGATGCGCAGCGGCCGGTCCGCCTGCTCGGCCAGGGCTCGGTAGAAGTCGGCGTGGCGGCGCGCGACCTGGTCGGCGTCGGGCCGGGCCGCCAGCCGCTCGGCCACGAACCCGCGAACCGTCTCCAGCATCCGCGACCGGGGCCCGAGCTCCGTGGCGTCCACATATACCAGGCTGTGGCGGGCCAGCGCCTCAGACAGCTCCAGCGCCCGGTCCTCCTCCAGGCTCGCCACCTCAGCGGCAGCCTGGATGGTCCAGCCGCCGGCGAACACCGCCGCGACCTCGAGCAGCGACCGCTCGGCGTCCTCGAGCAGGCCCACGCTCCACTCCACCGTGGCCCGCAAGGTGCGCTGCCGCTCGGGCAGGTCCACCGCGCCGGTGCCCAGCGCGTCCAGCGAGGCCGCCAGCCGGACTAGCAGTGCGGCCGGATCCAGCAGCCGGGTGCGGGCGGCGGCCAGCTCGATCGCCAGCGGCAGGCCCTCAAGCCGCCGGCAGATCTCCGCCACCGCCGCCGCGTTAGCCTCGGTCAGCGCGAAGCCGGGCCGCACCGCGCGGGCCCGGTCCACGAACAGCGCCACCGCCGGCCAGGACTCCAGGTCCTGCGGCGGCACCCCGGCGGGATCAGCTGGCAGCGGCAACGGCGGCACCGGATACTCCCGTTCGGCCCGCAGCCCGAGCGCGGTGCGGCTGGTGGCCAGCATTGCCATCCCGGGGCAGCGAGCCAGCAGCTCGCCCAGGTCGACAGCGGCCTGGATCACCTGCTCCAGGTTGTCCAGGACCAGCAGCCACGTGCCGTCGCCGAACATCTCGGCCAGCGCCTCCACCGGCGCCCCCGTCCTGGCCAGGTCGACGCCCGCCGCCCGGCCGATGGCGGCCAGCGCCAGGGCGGGATCGGCGACCGAATCCAGCGGAACGAACACGGCGCCCGCGCCGAACCGGTCCCGTAGCCGCTCGCCCGCCGCGACCGCCAGCCGGGTCTTGCCGACCCCGCCCGGTCCGGTCAGCGTCACCAGCCGCACCCCAGGACGCTCGATCAGCTCAGCCACCTCATCGACCGCCTGCTCCCGGCCCAGCAGCGACGTCGTGCTCACCGGCAGCCGCCCAGGACTGCGGGCACCCGCCGGCGCCTGGGCCGTGGCCTGGCCGGTCGCGGCCGCGAACCGGTCGCTGAGCAGTACCGCCAGGTCATCGCGAACCAGCCGGCTCAGCTCGGCGGGAGTGCGGAAAGGACGGTAGGAAGCCGAGGACTCCTCCTCGATCCGGGCTAGCAGATCGGCCAGCCGCGGCTCGCGGCCGGGCGCCGGCGCCTTGACATACAGCAGCCGTGGCAGCCCGCCCGACAGGTCGAACTCCTCCTCCAGCCCCGAGATATGCCTGCCCCGGACCAGCTGCCCGTACCGCTGCCAGTACAAGCCGATGAACACATCGGCTTGGGTCAGGTAGGCCTGGTAGACCTCGGCCGGAGGATACGGCCGGGCGCCCGCCTCGAACATCACCGGAGTCAGCCGCAGCGCCGAAACGGCCCGCGACACCGCCCGCCGCTCCTCGGCCAGCTCACCTAGCGTGGAACTCACGAATACCCGGAGCCGCCGGTCCGGCGTCCGGATCACTGCCTCATCGCGCGGCCCCTGACTCACTGTGCGGGCCGGAGGAGGCTGCGTTCGAGTACGACCGGTACGAACAGCTCGCGGTAGCCGTGCTCGTCGAACAGCACGGTGATCTGGTCGCCGTCGTACCGCTGCACGGTGCCCTGGCCCCAGCGCTCGCTCACGATGCGGGCGCCCACCGCGAATGGGACCTCGGCGGGCGCGGCCTCGGCGTGCTCGAGATCGTTGTCGCAGTTCCCGCAGGGCCCGCGGTAGTCCTGCCCGAAGTAGGTCAGCAGGAACGAACGACGGCAGCCGGTGTGGTCGGCGTAGCGGCGCATCATCGTCAGCCGCGTGCGCTCCACCTCGTCCTCGCGTTCCGTCTCCGCGTCGGAGGCCTGCACCGCCGCCGCGACGGTCATCGCCGCGGTCCAGCGGAGGTCGCCGTCTGGCTGCCAGGCCGCCGCGCCGAGATCGGCCAGCCGGGCCAGCGCGGCCGTCTGCTGCCGCGCGCCTGGCCCGGTCCGCGGCCCGGTCGGCTGCCCGGCCGCCAGCGCGGCCGCGGCCTGTCCGACGGCCGCGCCGGAGATCCCTCTCGCGGTCAGGTGGCGCGCCATCTCGAAATCGTCATAGCGGTACACCAGCCGCACGTGCGATGGCTGGCCGTCCCGGCCGGCCCGCCCGATCTCCTGGTAGTACGCATCCATCGACGGCGGCGGGTCGGCGTGCAGCACCCAGCGGACGTCCGGCTTGTCGATCCCCATGCCGAACGCGACCGTGGCCGCGATGATGCGGACCGAGCCGTCACCGAACGCCGTCATCGCCTGGTGCCGCTCGCGCCCGGACAACCCGGCGTGATACAGCGTCACCCGCTCCCCGGCCGACTCGAGCGCATCGTGCGCCCGCTGCGCGCTGGCGTGCGTCGCCGCGTAGACAATCCCCGGGCCGGCGAACTCCCGCGCAGCGCGGACCAGCTCGCGCTCCTTGTCCGGAATGGTGCTCACGTGCCGGGCCGACAGATGCAGGTGCGGCCGGTCGAAGTCGCCGATCACCTCCACCGGATCGCGCAGGCCGAACCGCCGGATGATCTCCTGCCGCACCGGCGGTGCGGCGGTCGCGGTCAGGGCCAGGCGGACCGGCGCGCCGAGCGAGGTGGCCTGCGCGCCGAGAAGCAGGTAATCGGGGCGGAAGTCGTGGCCCCACTGGCTGATCAGATGCGCTTCGTCCACGGCGAAAAGTCCCGCCCCGGCCCGCCGTAGCGTGTCCCGGGTCTCGGTATTGGCTAGCTGCTCGGGCGAGAGAAAGACGAACGTGTCCGAATCGCACGAGGCCAGCAGCGCCGCCGCCCGCGCACCGGCCGCCTGCTGCGAGTTCACCACGACCGCCCGCAGCCCAGCCGCACGCAGGTGGGCCAGCTGGTCATCCTGCAGGGCGATCAGCGGCGAGACGACGACGGTCGGCCCCGCCCGCAGCATCCCGGCCAGCTCGTAGATCGCCGACTTGCCGCCCCCGGTCGGCAGCACGGCCAGCACATCGCGGTCGTCGGCCAGCGCCTCCACCGCGCCCAGCTGCCCGGGACGAAGCTGCTGGAAGCCCAGCCGCTCCCGGGCCAGCTCCTCGATCACGGCCAGGCCAGACCGAGCGCGAGGAAAGCGGAGACCTGGGACGGGAACAGCGGCGCAGCGCCGGCCGCATCTGCCAGACCCTCATTCACACCGACCAGCGTACGGTTCCAAAGCCCGGCCTCGGACCGGCGGGTCGGCCGTCGCCACTGGTGACGCAGCGTGGCCTGCTTACACCGCGGCCGGTGCCGTGTCGGTGCCGATCTCATCGTTATCGAGGCTGACGAGGAGCAGATCGGTCTTGGCGAAGTCGTCTCCTATGCACAGCAGCGGCTCGCCAACGACGGACGCGACCGCGTATGCGCAGCAGTCGCCGAAGTTCAGCGCGGCGGGATGCCTGCCCTTGCCAAAACGGGAGTAGGCGTCAAGTGCCGCGCTTGCGTGCGCGTCGTCGAAGGCCACGGTCTGGATTGAGTTCTCCTGCAGGAACCTTGCCAGGACCGTCTTCCCCCGAGGCCCGAACCGCGCCGTCAGCACGATTCCGCTCTCCAGCCGGGTCGGTGCGCCGATCCGAGTGCCCGGTGAGGCGGCGAGTTCGTGGACGATGCGCTCATAGCCAGGTTCCTTGCCGATGACGGCCAGGATCGCGGAGGAATCGATGATCATGCGCCGTCCTGGCCGAAGCCGAGGATCTCCTCGCGTTCCGCTTTGGACACCGGCTTGCCGAGCTGGTCCGACGGGATAAGCGGCCAGATCTCCTCCTCGAGGAACCGGGTGAGGCGTTCCTCCCGCTGTGTCACGGACGGAGGGGACTTCGCCTGGAGGACCTGGCGCAGGGCGTAGCGGATGGCTCCGGTCTTGGTGTTGCCCGTCAATGCGGCGACCTCGGCCGCGAGGCGTTCCGTCTCGGGATCCTTGATGTTGAGCGCCATACACCCATGGTACCTCTGACGGTAGAAAGGTACCAGTCTGTTAGACGTAGTGAATACGTCTTCTGGAAGGTTACGGAAGCGTGATGACGGCCTGCACCGGCAGATGGTCACTGGGTACCGGCCCTCGTTGAGCATGGTGTCGTAGACGCTCGTGCCGGCTGCCGCGGGGGCGTTGAAGTCACCGGTGACGATGCGCGGCAGCCCCGGGTCAAGGCGGTCAGTCAGATACCCGGCTAGCTGAGTCGCGGCCCGCCGACGTGCGGTCTCACTGCGGTTGTCCAGATGCGTGTTGAGGGCGTAGAACATGCCGGGGGTGCCCCGGACACCGAAGCGCACCCAGGTCACCATGCGCGGCGAGCCGGGTCGTTCCGCTTCGTTCAAGAATTCGTCCTTGGACCCGATCTTGTCGGGGGCTTCGGAGAGCCAGAAATGATCGTATTCAAGCGGGGCGAGCCGGCCCGTGTCGTAGAAGATGGCCACGAATTCACCGTGGCTGCCTCCTTCGCGGCCGGTACCTATACACGCGTAACCTGCGCCGAGGTCCTGCTCGATGTCGCGCAGTTGCGGGTAGAGGCCCTCTTGGGTGCCGATGAGGTGCGGGGGCTCGTCGCGCAGCAGCTTGCGCGTGACCGGGCGCCGCTCGGCCCAGGAATGAGGGGCGCTCGCGCTGGCATAGCGGAGGTTGAACGTCATGATGTCCAGCCGGGCTATCTGCTCAGAGTGCGGACTCGCTGGCATAGGCCCTCCCTCGGGCCGTCTCCGATCATGAGCAGGCCAGGCCTACTGGCGAGTGAAGACGGCGTGGACGACGATCGTGTTGTCCATCGCCGCGATGCCCATCCAGTTCCAGGTCAGGCCGAAGTCCGCCCGGTTGACCGGGATCTCGCCGTCGAGCCGCACCTCGCCGTCGACGCTGGAGACCGTAGCGTCGAAGGACACCGGGCGGGAGCGGCCGCGAACGGTCAGGCTGCCGGTCACCCGGACGCCCCCGTCCGTCGGCCCTACGCCATCGACCGCGAAGGTCAACTCCGGGTGAGTGGCTACATCGAAGAAATCGGCCGATCGCAGGTGCTTGTCCCGCTGCTTGTTCTTCGTGTCGACCGATCCGGCGGCCACGGTAATGGTGCCGGTCACATCCCCGGCCGCCGTCACCGTGCCGTTGCCGGTGACCTGGCGGAAGACGCCATTGAGCGGGCGCAGCCCCCACGTGTGCCTGGTCTTCAGCTTGACTTCGGACCTGGCCGGGTCCAGCGTCCAGGACCCGGCGAGTTCGCCGCTGTGCAGCAGCTCCTGCACCCCCGCCGAGGTCAGTTGTCCGGATGACGCCATGTCGCTCTCCCCGTTAATTCGCTTCGAATATCGAAATGATTTTGATAGCGAAACCGTATATACTGTGGTGCGCGCTGTCAAGGCGGTACGGCTAGCTGGGAGAGGACCATGGCCGACGAGGTAGGTGGCTCTCAGCACTCCGTGCTGTGCCTGCGCCTGGTGCGGCTGTTCCCCCGCGTGATCAGGGGGATGCGGCGCTGGCAGGACCGCGCCGCGCCGCCCGCGCCGCTCAGCCCGCGGCACGTCGCCGCGCTTGAGCAGATCCGCGGCGGCCCGGTCACCGTCGGGGAACTGGCCGCCCGGCTCGGCCTGACACTTCCCACGGTCAGCGGCGTGCTCGCCGACCTTGACCGGGCGGGCCTGGTCGAGCGGCGCCCTGACCCGGCCGACAGGCGGCGCACGATCGTGCAGATCATCCCCGGCCAGGCCACCCTGATCGGGGAATGGCTCGACGGCGCCGCCAGGCCACTGGCCCGCGTCCTGGACAAGCTCACCACCGGCGAGCAGGAAACCTTCCTCAAGGCCATGGAACTGCTCGAAACCGAGCTACGCGGCCAGGACACTGAGCGCTTACCCGGAGGGCAATCTCCTGGACCAGGATCAACTCCGGCGGCGATGTCCTCGTCGGGCGCACGATCGGCGCGTGGTAAGGCTCAGCCGGAGAACTCGCGGTTGAACAGTCGCTTCGACCAGAGGTAGCCGCCAAGGGCGATGACGGCGCACCAGGCGAGTGCGATCCACGCATTGTTCCCCAACGGCTTGTCCGTCAGCAGGCTGCGCAGGGTCTCGATGATTGGCGTGAACGGCTGATACTCGGCGAACCAGCGCAGCCCGGCCGGCATGGAGTCGGTGGGGACGAAGCCGCTGCTGAGGAAGGGCAGCAGAATCAGCGGCATGGGCAGGTTGCTCGCGGTCTCGACGCTCTTGCTCACCTGGCCGAGTGCGACGCAGAGCCAGACCAGCGCGAACGCCACCACCACCAGGAAACCGGCCGCGGCCAGCCACCTGCCCGGCCCGGCGGCGGGCCGGAAGCCGACGAGCAGCGCCACGCCGATCACGATCGCCAGGCTGAGCACCGCCTGGATCACGCTGCCCAGGACGTGCCCGGTGAGCACCGAGACGCGGGCGATGTGCATGGTACGGAACCGGGCAATGATGCCTTCGGTCATGTCCATAGCGACCGAGATCGCGGTCCCCTGGACGGTGGCCGTGACGGTCATCAGGATGATCGCGGGCGCCACGTAGTTCGCGTACGCGGCGCGCCCGGCGGCCGCGGTGTGCGCCGACCCGCCGAGCCCGGCGCCCAGCGTGCCGCCGAACACGTAGACGAACAGCAGCAGGAAGACGACCGGCATCCCGACCAGCATCAGGGTCATCGACGGGTACCGCAGCATGTGCTTGAGGTTGCGGCGCAGCATCGTCGCCGAGTCGCGTAGCGGGTAGAAGCGAAGGCCCGCCGGGGCCGTCGGGTCCGGGCCGGTGAGGACGTGGGTGCTCATCAAGTGGTCACCTTCTCGTTGGTGGAGTTGCCGGTCAGGGCGAGAAAGACGTCATCGAGATCGGGGGTATGCACGGTCAGCTCGTCGACCTCGATGGCCCGGTCGTCGAGCCGGTCGATCAGGATCTTCAGCGAGCGCAGGCTCCCGTCGCTGGGTACCCGCAGGGTGAGCGCGGCGTCGTCGCGCGCGCCCTGGCCAAGGGTGCTCATGGCCTCCTTGAGGCCCTGGGCGTCGGCGAACCGCAGGCGAACGTGTCCACCGGGGATGCGGCGCTTTAGTTCGTCGGCAGTTCCCTCGGCGACCAGCCGGCCGTGGTCCAGGACCGCGATCCGGTCGGCCAGCTCGTCGGCTTCCTCCAGGTACTGCGTGGTCAGGAAGATGGTGACGCCGCTAGCTACCAGGTCCCTGACGCATCGCCACATGTTCCGGCGGCTGCGCGGGTCCAGTCCGGCGGTGGGCTCGTCGAGGAAGATCACCTGCGGGCTGTCTACCAGGGTCATCGCCAGGTCGAGCCGCCGCCGCATGCCGCCGGAGTAGGTCGACGCCGGCTTCCTGCCCGCTTCGGTCAGGTCGAACTGTTCGAGCAGTTCGGCGGCGCACCGCCGGCCTTCGCCCCGGCCGAGGTGGTGCAGATCCGCCATCAGCAGTAGGTTCTCCTGCCCGGTAAGCAGGTTGTCCACCGCGGAGAACTGACCGGTGACGCCGATCGCCGCGCGCACCGCGTCGGGTTCGCGGGCGAGGTCGTGCCCGGCGACCTGGACGTCGCCAGCGTCGGCACTGATCAAAGTGGACAAGATCTTGACCGTGGTGGTCTTCCCGGCGCCGTTCGCGCCGAGCAGTGCGAAGACCGTTCCCGGTGGCACGTTGAGATCGAGACCGTCGAGAACGACCTGATCACCGAACGACTTGCGCAGTCCGGTCGCGGCGATCGCCGGCCGGGATTGGTTGATGGACATGGTTTCCCTTCCCCAGGGCCAGAAGCGATTAGGAACGGCGGATCGTGATGTCGCCGTAGGAGGTACGCCCGCGCACCTCGACGGTCTTGTCGGACTCGCCGGGCTGGCTGGCGGTGTCCAGCAGGTTGCGCACGTGCCCGAATCCGGTGTTCACCTGCAGCCAGGCCGCGGTGCCCTCGGTGATGCCGATCTCCAGATCACCCATCGCGGTCTCGAGCACGACCGAACCGCGGGCCACCTCGCCGAGGCGGATGTTGCCGTTAGACGTCTTCGCGTCAACACCTGCACCCGCCCGGCCGACGGAGATGTCGCCGTTGGCCGCGCGCACCCGCACGTCGCCGGTGACCGCGTCGATCGTGGTGTCGCCGTTGGAGTTCTTGACCACTGCGGTGCCCTCTACCTCGCCGATCTGGACCTTGCCGGAGCCAGTGGAGATCTCGGCGTTGCCCGCGATGCCATCGGCGGTGACCTGACCGGCCGACGTGTGCAGGCGCAGCGGGCCGGTTCGTTCAAGCCGGACGTTCCCGACGGAAGTCTTGAACCCGCATTCCCCGAGCCGGCCGGCACAGCGGAAGTCGCCCGCCTGCATCTCCGCGGACACCGCCGAGCCGTTAGGCAGTTCGATAGCCACGTCGACCGACCTGGTCTTGCGAGAGAAGTCGAAAACGCGCGCCTTCGGCCCGGTGATCTGAAGCGTGCCGTTGGCGTAGTCGACGCGGACCTGCTGTGCGGCTTTCACGTCGGACTCGTCGGCTTCATCGCTCGGGCGGACCTCGACGACGGTGTCGGTCCGGTCGCTCGCGGTGATCCGCAGATCGCCGACGCCGAGTTCGAGGGTGACGGAAATCGGTTCGGGCGTCTCGTATTTTGACATGGTTGTCCCTCCATCATGGGTAGGTGAGCCGTCCCCGCAGGCCGGGGAGGTGGTGTGGTGAAAGCGGTGCGGCGCGGCTAGCGCACCCAGCCGGTGAAGTGCTGTTTGGCCCGTTTGCCGCTGCTGTTCGGCTCCGGGTGCTGATCGCGATCGGATCGCTGCAGGGCAGCGGCGGCCGCTCGGACTAGCCAGGCGTTGACCGAGCGCCCCTCTGCGGCCGCGGTCTCCTCGATCGCGGCCTTGAGCTGCTCGGGCAGGCGTACGTTGATCCGCGCGGCGGGGCCGTCCTCGGCGATCAGCAGGCCGCTCTCCGACGTGCCGTCTACCGTCGCTGCAGCGTCCTCGGCCGTGAGCCCGAGCGGCTCGGCCGGCGGCGCGGTCACGACGAAGCTCGGATCGCGTCCGCGCAGGCGCAGCTCTACTGAACCTGGAGCCAGCTCCCGGGTGATCTCGTCGGCGGCGGCCGAAAGCGCGTCAAGCAGCGTCATCCGGATCGCCGACTCGAGCGACCCGGTGAGGCGCTCGACCAGCGCACGCGCCTCGTCACCGCCGGCTTCGGCAAGCGTGGCGAACTCACGTCCGAGGTTATTCACATACGAGGTCAAGTTCATGGTGCCATTATGGCACACTCATGGCACCTTTGCAAGCGGTCATGGCACAAAATAACGCCGTGGATGGCATCATCTGGCACTCTTGGAGGGAAAGCGCTGGTCAGTGGCCATCTCAACACGGCCTCGGCCGCAGGCGGCCGGGGCTCGCGGGGCAGGCCCCGGATGCGCTCGGCCACGCGCGGCCGCAGCCAGCCGCTCCGCTTCCTCCTCAAAGCCCAGGTTGTCGAACACGGCTCTGAGCACCACCGAAGTGATCCCCGAAGTGATCCCGATGCACCCGCTGGACTTCTGACCCCGCAGACTTAACCCATGGCCACGCAGACCCGGGGTGCCGCGGGCACCTGCCCGTTCACCATTGACCGGCCGGTCATGCGGCAGCGGTGGGAACGGCTGACGTTCCTGCACTGGCCGTTCGAGGCCGCCGACGTGCAGCGACTGCTGCCCGACGGCCTGGAGATCGAGACCTACGACGGTGCGGCGTGGGTTGGCCTCGTGCCGTTCTACATGCGGGTGGCTACGCCAGGCGGCCGGCGGGTGCCCTGGGTATCCAACTTCTGCGAAACGAACGTCCGGACCTACGTCCGCGACCGCGCGGGGCGGTCCGGCATCTGGTTCTTCTCCCTCGACGCGTCCCGCCTAGGCGTGGTCATCACCGCGCGAGTCACGCCCTACCGCCTGCCTTACTTCTGGTCGTCAATGCGGCTCGGCGAACGCGGCAACCAGATCGCCTACCTGTCCCGCCGCCGGCCCGGCCCGCGCCCGGCCACCTGCCGCCTCCGTATCGGCATCGGCGCGCCGATCGCCCCCGCCGACGTCACCGCGCTCGAGCACTTCCTGACCGCCCGCTGGATGCTGTTCAACGTCACCAGCGGCCGCCCGGTCTCCGCCCGCGCCTGCCACCAGCCCTGGCCCCTGTACCGCGCCCAAGCCCAGGTCCTGGAAGACCACCTGCTCACCGCGGCCGGCCTGCCCGCCCCCGAAGGCGAGCCGCTGGTGCACTACTCGCCCGGCGTAGACGTCGCCATTGGCCGCCCCGAACCCTAACCCGCATTTTTTAATCAGAACGGGACCGACCGCGACGCCCTCATCTCACTACGAACCACGCGGCCGGGGGAGCGTTACCGCCCGACCCCCCGCGCCGGCTCCGTTGACGGCCGCCGCGCCGTTTCCGTTGCCGACGTGGCGCAGGCGGTCCCGAATGCCCGCGCCCACCGGATGCGGATCGCCCCGCAGGGCTCATCCGAGTGCGCTGGCGGAGCTGGGCGGTGGTGCCGGTAATGCGGTTGCGGGGCCTGGCGGGACCGGTCAGGATGGGCCGGTGCCTGTTGTGCCGCCGAAACTGCGTCCCGGCTCGTCGGTGCGGGTGATCGCGCCGTCGCGGTCGCTGGCGATCATCGGGCCCGGGGTGCGGGCTGAGGCGGACCGGAAGCTGGCGGCGCTCGGCCTGAACGTCTCCTTCGCAGGGCATGCCGGCGAGTGCGATGACTTCTCCTCATCGCCGGTGGCGGCGCGGCTGGCGGACCTGCACGCGGCATTCGCTGACCCGGCGGTCGAGGGGATCCTGACGGTGATCGGCGGCTTCAACGCCAACCAGCTGCTGACCGGGATCGACTACTCGCTGGTCGCGGCGCACCCGAAGGTGCTGTGCGGGTTCTCCGACATCACCGTCTTGTCCAACGCGCTGTATGCCCGGGCCGGCCTGGTCGGCTACTCCGGCCCGCACTACTCCAGCTTCGGGATGAAGCACCATTTCGGGTACACCGAGGCCGGGTTCCGTGCCTGCGTGATGCAGGACGGGCCGATCACGCTGACCCCGTCACCGGACTGGAGTGATGACGCCTGGTTCCTGGACCAGTAGCTCTGTATGGACCTTGGCGTCAGGCGATTTGGCGGTTTGGTAGGCCCCGCCGGGTTAGCCGGCGGGGCCTGGTGCGGGTGGGTTAGCGGTGCGGGCGGTGTTGTCCTGCGGCGTGCTGGATGGCTGTGATAACCAGGTGCAGGTTCCGGTTATCCAGGCCGGGGATGATGTCGCACAGACTGACAGGAAAGCCGTCGGCGATGCTGGCCGGCCTGCCGGTGATCGCCAACGTCGACTTCGGCCACACCACCCCGATCCTCACGTTCCCGGTCGGCGGCACGGCCGCGCTCCGCGCCGTGAGCGGCGCCCCGCGGCTGACCATCACGAGCCACTGATGAGCCAACGGTGCCGCGCGCTCGGAGCTGTCCTATGCGGTGTGCGCCGGCACCGAGCCGGTCGCGCTGTTCTTGCTGGCCAGCAGTGCTTCGATGGAGTCGGCGGCGAGATCGGCCCCGTCGTCGGAGCCGAAGCTTCGCGACAGGTACCGGGCCTGCGCGGCGAACCGGTCGGAGGCGAGGACCTCCTGTACGGCGGCCCGGATGCGGAGCTCGTCGGCGTCGGGCGGCAGGGCCAGGCCGGCCCCCCACCCCTCGATCAGCCGGGTGTTGGGGGCCTGGTCCCCGCCCTTGGCCGGGATACCGACGACGGGGACGCCGTGTCGCAGGGCCCGCATCGTGGTTCCGTGCCCGCCGTGTCCGAGCACGACCGCGGCCCGTTCCAGGAGCTGCTCGTGGTCCGCGAACGGCGTGAGCCAGGCGTTGGCGGGCGCGGACAGTTCGGCGGGCTCGACGATTCCGCCGGTGGTGGCGACCACGTGCACCGGCAGCGGCGCCAGAGCGTCGAGCGCCCGCTGCAGCATGGCCGGATCACGCTGCTCGGCTACCGTGCTGAAGCTGAGCAGCACGACCGGGACCGGATCGTCGTCCGCCCACGGCAGCGCCGCGGGTACGGCCCGGCGCTCGCTGGTGAGCACCGGGGCCCCGTGTACCACGTGGGACCAGTCCACGGTCGGCTCGCCGTCCAGGGCCAGCACCGTGTTCACGTGCAGCAGGTCGCGCTCGCCCCACAGCTCGTCCAGCGTCGGCAGGGCGTCGAACCCGGCTCGCTGCCGCGACTGGCTCTGCATCGCGAAGTTGGCGCGCCACATGTCGATCAGCCGGTAGCAGAAGGTGTGCAGCATCACCGCGGTCGGTCGGCCGAACCGGGGCGCCACGGCCAGCGCCGCCGCGAACATCGCGTCGATCACCACCAGGTCAGGGTCGTCGGCCGCGACGATGCCGGCGAGTTCCTCCCCGACCGCGGGCGAGCTGGTGTACCCGAACACCGTGGCCAGCGGATGGAAGGAATACTGATCGAGATCAGAACGGGCACGGCCGAACGCCCTCGCCGTCACCCCTGCCGCTGCGGCCCGCGGGACCATCTCCGGCCGTCCGCAAAACCGGACATCGTGCCCCCGGCTCCCGAGCGCGTTCGCGATCCCCAGGCCCGGCGGCAGGTTCCCGCCGCCGTCCCAGCACGCCCACACGATTCTGCTCATCGGGTTCCCTCTCCCTAAGGTTCCCAGCGCGCCCCGGACGAGGCGCAGCATGACCGCTTCCGCGGCCGGGCGGTCCAGGCGCAGGTCGCGTCGCAGGACCTTCCAGACGTACACATCCATGGCCACGACCAGCGCGGTGACGACGGCTTCCCGCTCGCCCGCGGCGCAGCGGTCCAGCTCAGCCTCGAACGACTTCTGCACCCACGCGCGGTGGTTCGCACGGCCGACCCGGGCCAGGTCGGCGAAGCCGGCCACCTGGTCCTCCACGGCCAGCATCCGGACCACCCGGTCGCCAATTTCCTCGTAGTCGTCGAACAGCCGGGTCACCGCACGCTCCGGCGAGGCCGCCCGCCCGAAGGGCCGGGAGCGGTCGCGGACGCTGCCGATCACCGCCATGATCAGCTCCTCCTTGCTGCCGAAGGCGCGCAGCACGGTCTGGACGCTGGTCCCCGCCGCGGTGGCGACGTTCTCCAGCGTGAAGCCGGAGGACTTGGTCTCGAACAGGTCCCGGGCGGCGTCCAGTATGCGCTGCCGGGTGGCCTCGGCCTGCCGGCCCCGGGTCTCCATCGAGTACCGCCGCGAATTCATGTTAGTGATGATGACACGAACCAAATTTCATGTCAACGCCATGCTCCCGAATAAGCGCGATGGCGGCGCCCCCGCGTCTGACGGGTGATACGAGCCAGATCAGTTCCCGCCAGTGCGCCACTGTCTCCACCGCCACCGCGAGCACACGAGCCCCGCCCCCGCCGGGGCGACGTAGTGGTGTGGTTGTGCACCCTACACAAAAGAGAGGTCTTCGATAAATCCCCCAACGGTCCGGCCAGCCCGGCGCGCCGTCAGATGTCCCTAGGCCCGTCTTTGCTGATGGTTCGCGGCATCCTCCCGCTGCGAGCTAAAGGGCCTGAAGGGGCCGTCGCGGCCCGTGCGGCCAGTGTGATCCGCAGCAGCCGACCCGATGGAACATAGGGCCGGTTCTATGCGGCCCTATGTTCCATCGGTACGATTTGCTTTCGCGTCAGCGGCTGCCGGATCCAGGCGTGCCCGGTGATGACCGGTCTGCTGGCGGGTCCGCTGACGGACGCGGCCGGCCTTGACGCTGTCCGTGCTGACCTGGCCAGTGTCGTGTGCCATAAGCCGCATTAGGTAAATTTCTTCTTCGCATGCCGGTTACTCGGTGATCGTGTGCATTTACCCCTGCCGCATGGGGGGTAAATTCACACGATGACCATCCCGGCCCGCCCGAAGCCGGCAAGAGGGCCGCTCCGCGGGCGCGGCGAGGCGCCGCCGCGCCCTGAGGCGTAGCACCGGGCCCGGGCCTATGGGCGCTGGGCACCCGCGCCCTGAGGAGGACGGGCGATCCTGCGAGAAATGACAGCTCACCCAAAAGAGTGTGTACGGTGCTACAACCATACAAATCGGGCTGAGGCGGGTGGGGTGGGAACGCATTTGTGGGGTAGGCGGTACGAAGCGACGAATTCAGCCCGGCGAAGAAGGCTAATCTCGGGCCAGGCCTGCACGGCACGTGACGAGCCGCTAGAAGTTCTGGCCGTGTGGCCGGCTCAGGGCGGCGCTCGGGATCCTGCGGTCGACCACGTCGCTGGCGACTTCGGAGAGCCTGCGGTTGTGGTAGTGCGCGTAGTTCCTCAGCAGGCTGAAGGCGTCGTCCACGGTCATGGTGAGGTACTCGGCGATCATTCCCTTGGCCTGCTCGATGATGACCCGGCTGTTCAGTGCCGCCTGCAGCTGCGCGGACAGCAGGTTGCGTTCCCGGACGGCCCGTTCCTGGATCAGCCCGATCGCCGCCATCTCCGCCATGGCCTGCGCTATCGCCATCTCGGTGCCGGTGAACGGCTCGTCGCTGCCGCGGAACAGGTTCAGGGCGCCGATCACGTCGGTGCGTACCCGCAGCGGGACCGCGCACATGAGCTGGAAGCCCGCATCGCGGGCTTGCGGGGCGAAGACCGGCCAGCGGGCGCGGCTGTCGGCCGCGGTGGCCTGGACGGACCGGCCGGAGGAGTACGCGTCCAGGCACGGTCCCTGCGCGCCCTGGAGCTCGAAGAGCTCGAGCAGCCGCATCCGCTCATCTGAGGAGGCGATCAGCCGCAGCCCGCCGCGCCCGTCGGCCAGCATCACCCCGGCCGCCGCGGCCCGGAGGATCGCGACGGAGTCGGCGGACAGGCCATGCAGGAAATCAACAACGTCAAAGTCGCTGGCCAGCGTATCGGCCAGGCGGACGAAGGCCCGGGCCAGCATGGCCTCGCGGGCAACGTCACCGCCCCGGCCGCCCGGACCGGGATCCCCGGGCCGGGCCGGGGATTCCGCACCGGACTCAGTCATCGAACCGGACCCGCCGTTCCACGACGTCCTGGGCGAGGTCGTACATCGGGCGCCCGCTCGCGAACGCGGCGGCCCGCAGCCGGGCCAGCGCGTTGGCGATGGACTCATCCAGCTGCGCGGCGATCATCCCGGTGGCCTGGTGGATCACGATCCGGTCCGTGCCAGCCGTCGCCAGCAGCTCCGGCCCGCCCGGGGCGTACTGCTGGTACAGCACGGCATCACGGGCGATGTCCGCCGCCACCAGGGCATCGGCCATGTGCTCGTCGCTGAGCATGCCCGCCCGGTCACGGCACAGGTCGAACGTGCCGATACCGCCGGCCCCGACGGTCAGCGGCAGGGAGAACTCGGCGTGCACGCCGGCCGCCAGGGCCGCCGCCGCGAAAGCCGGCCAGCGGCCGGCGCTCTGCGCCGACAGATCCGGCAGCAGCACCGGCACCCCGCAGGCATGGGCATGCAGGCAGGGCCCCTCACCCAGCTCCATCTGCAGCCCGGTAACCGTCCGGGCGTGCCGTCCCGCCACGGCCAGCACACTGGCCGACTCCGCCCCTGACATCAGCACCAGGGCGCACCCCGACAAGGCCATCTCATCCACCGCGAACCGGCAGAGCCGCTGCACCAGCCCGTCCGCACCGGGCGTGGCGTCCTCCCCGGTCACCGCCGCCATGATGCGGGTCCGCCGTCCGTCCTCCGGCACATCGCCTCCTCACCGCACCACGAACCAGCATCGGGGTGCCTTAATTTACCGTAACCCTCCAGACCCAGCGGCAATACCGCCGGCCGAGCATGGCCCGACCGGCGGCTGGCGCCGGCTCAACGGCCGCCGGGCACCGGCCCACGCTCTCTGGCTGGTGGTGGTCTTCGATATCGTGTGGATGCTGCCGATCTTCGCCGACCCGGCGATCGGCTATCTCGTCGCCACGTCCATCATGGTGATCGCCTTGTACAGCGCCTACGCACTGCCGATCTTCCTGCCCCTGCGCCTGGGAGCAAGGTTCCGGCAAGGCGCCTGGACCCTTGGCCGCCACTACCGCTGGGTGGACTCCATCGCGCTGGCCTGGATCGCGCTGATCGCGATCTTGTTCATCATGCCGGTAAACCCGGCCGGTATCCCATTCGAGGAGCTGGAAGCGGCCGACCGGGCTGCCGCCGGCAACACGGCCGACGGAGTGCAGCTCACCCGCGAGACGTTCGACCCCGGAGGCGGCTAGTGGCCGCGGACGCGTGGGTCCTCGCGATCGCTGCCCGGGTCTGGCCAGGCGCACCGGTGACGCTGGCGGAGCTATCGGGCGGGCTGACAAACCTCAACTACAAGGCGACCACGCCTAGCGGCACCTTTGTCATCCGGCTTTTCGGCCGGGACGCCGAACTGCTCGCCATAGACCGCGAGACCGAACAAGCCGCCACCTCGATGGCCGCCTGTCTGGGCATCGGGCCCGAAGTGGTGGCCTGCGCACCACGGGACGGCTACCTGGTAACACGCTTCCTGCCGGGTCAACAGCTCACGGCGGAGCAGATGCGCGCACCCGGCGTGATGGCACAGGTAGCGGCCACGCTGCGGGTCCTGCATCAGGGGCCGCCCATTCCGGGCACTCTTGACCCGTTCGCTGTCGTCGACTTCTACCGGAATAACGCGGTAGCCCGGGGGGCCGACCCCGGTGACGATTACGCGTGGGCCAAACCCATCGCCGGCCGGATAAAGCGGGCCGTGTCGTTCTCACTCACCGCTCCCTGCCACGGCGACCTGCTGCCGGCTAACTTCATCGGCTACGGCGGGCAGATATTCCTGGTCGACTGGGAGTACGCGGGTATGAGCGACCCTCGTTTCGACCTGGCGAACTTCTCGGTCAACCACGATTTCGGCATCGATGAGGACCGCGAGCTAGTCCGGCTCTACCACGGGAATCCTGACGAGTACGTGGTCGCGGCCGTGCGGGTGCTGCGGTTCATGTCCGCGTTCCGCGAGGCCATGTGGTCGGTCGTGCAGCAGGCGATCAGCGATCTGCCCTTCGACTTCCGGGAGTACGCGCGTGAGCAGTTCGCGAGAATGCGTGCTGCGGCGTCGGGGCAGGAATTCGGCGCGGCCTTGGCGCTGCTCGAATCGGCTACTGGCCTGGCCGCGAGCGTGCCGTGAGCCGCACGCACGCTGAGGTGGCTCGGCTAGCGAGAAACCTCAGCGGCGAGCCGAACCGCGTCGTCGCTTGTTGCTACTTACTCTCCAAGGGATGCCTTCGAGAGGCCACAGATGAGCGATCCGGACAGAGACGCCGGTGCGGCGACCTTCACCGCCAGTCACGATCCTGGCTGCGACGATGCTGGATTGCTGGGCAGGATCGGTCGGGGCGACGAGGATGCGATGGCCGCGTTCTACCGCGAGCACGGCCGGGTCGTGCTCGCGCAAGTCCTGCTGGTGACCGGTGAGCGCGTGCTCGCCGAGGAGATCGTGCAGGACACGATGCTCGCCGTCTGGCGCGGGGCGGGCTCCTTCCGAGGCGAGTCATCGGTGCGGTCCTGGGTGATCGCCATCGCCCGGCGGCAGACCAGGGACCGGCTACGAGGCCGCCGGCTGCGAGTGGTGGACGACGCCTTCCTGGCCGATCAGCCGGGTCCGGGTCCAGGGCCCGAGGTCACCGCGCTGGACCGGGCGGAACTGGCCCAAGTGGCTGGTGCGATCCGGGAGCTCGCGCTGTCCCACCGGGAGGTCCTGGGCCTTGCCTTCGGCTCCGGGCTTAGCCTCCCCGAGGTGGCCGGCGTGCTGGAGATCCCGGTCGGGACGGTCAAGAGCCGCCTGACCGCGGCGCGGACCGCACTGAGCCGGGTTCTTAACGAGAAGGGCCAGAACCGATGAACGCAGATACCCGCTTCCCCCATCTGGACCTCGAGGACCTGATCGCCGGGGCCGCCGGCCAGCCGGTAGGCGAACGGGCCAGGGAGCACCTCGCCGTCTGCGAGCACTGCCGGCTCGAGGCGAACCGGTGGAACCTGGTTGCCGACGGGGTCCGGGCCCTGGCGCTGGGGGAGGCAGCCCAGCCTGGCCAGCGCAGGCGCACCGGAGCGCGGGTACTGGCGGGTCACTGGCGGCGCGCCCTGCTGGTGGCCAGCAGCGCGGCCGCCGCGCTCGTCCTCCTCGCCGGGGTAGGCGCGGTGACCGGCTTCGTGCACGTGCACCTATCCGGTCACGGCAGCCAGCCGGTCCTCACCGCGGTCACCGGGTGCGCCAAGCTCGAGCAGGCCGACGGGACGCTGGAGCAGGTGACCGGCGGCAGCCTGGTCATCAAGACGGCCAGCGGCCAGCCGGTGACGGTGACCACGACGGCGTCCGCGTTTGTGTCCCTGTCCGGACCGCTGCTGAGCGACATCACGGACGGAGCATCGGTCGTGGTGCGCGGCCGCAGCTCCGGCGGGACGATCGCGGCCGCCGTCGTCACCGTCGGGCCGCCGTTCAGCGCGGTGAACCCATCGGGCTTCGTCCCGGTCCAGGGGACGGTATCGGACGCGAGCACCGCTGGCTTCACGCTCGTCACGTCCGGCGGAAGCCGGGTTCGGGTCACCACGTCAAGCGACACGCTCGTCGTGATACCCCACGCCAGCCTGGGCCAACTGCCGACCGGCAGCGCCATCTTCGCCCTTGGCCACCCCGGACCGGACGGAACGCTGTCGGCTCAAGCGGCGGCATCGATCACGCAACTCGGGCCAGGGGCGCCGCACCTCAGCGTGTCGGTCAGAGACTGCTCGCCGAGCTCGGTCGCCGAGGCGGTCGGCGCGATCAGCACGATCGGCGCGGCGCCCGTCTCGGCCGGCTGATCCGCCGGGCCCCGGTGATGGCTGGAGACCCGATGTCCCGTTCTGGCATCTTGAGGAGGCGCGATGAACGGCGAGGCCGGCGGCACCAGCGTCGGCGCGCCCTTCTGGGCCGGCCTGATCGCCCTGGCCGACCGGCCGGCTACCAGGCTGGACCCGGTTGGGACCCGGTCACCGGCTGGGGTACCCCCGACGCCCAGGTCCTCATCGCCTTGCTGGCCCGCTGAGGCACCGCAGGCCGCTCTTCCTGCTGATTTGTCCCGCTTTCCGGTCTTGTTCGCGGGCCGCCGGCCCGATACCATCGGTCCGGCCGGGTCCGGTCATCGGTGGCGGTCGGCCAGCACTCGCCAGCCAGAGGATGAACATGGACCACGATCCCGTCCCCGCCGACGACCCTGAGACCGAACGGGTATCGACCGGGGTGCTGCCGCCCGATACTGACGTGCAGGCCCTCATCCGCACCGGCTACGAACGCTATCTCCATCTCGACGAGGGGGCCGTCGCCGACTATATTCCTGCCCTGGCAGCGGCGTCGCCCAGCGCCTTCGGCGTGTGTGTGGCGGGGGTTCGGGGGCGACTGTTCTCGGTTGGCGACGCTGACCGGGAATTCGCCATCGAGAGCATCTCCAAGCTTTTTGTCTTCGCCCTGGTCTGTCACACCCTTGGGCATGAAGAGGCACGCCGGAAACTGGGCGTCAATAGCACTGGCTTGCCGTTCAACTCGGT
Source organism: uncultured Actinomycetes bacterium (assembly GCA_963758795.1). GTDB lineage: Bacteria > Actinomycetota > Actinomycetes > Streptosporangiales > Streptosporangiaceae > Palsa-504. Next base: position 290,920 of record CAVWXG010000006.1, on the reverse strand, counting down.
GATGGCGATCGAACTCAACGCCGATCGTACGATGAACCCACTGGTCAATGCCGGTGCCATGGCGACCACAAGCCTGGCGCCTGGCACGACTGCGGACGAGAAATTCGAGAGCATCGTCGCCGCGATGTCGCGATTCGCCGGGCGGCGTCTGGTGATGGATGAGGACGTTTACGAGTCCGAGGCGGCGACCAACGACCGCAACCGGGGTATCGCCCACCTCCTGGACGGCTACGGCCGTATGTACTGCGACCCCGATCTGGCCACCGACGTCTACACCCGCCAATGTTCTGTGCGCGTCAGCGCGCGCGACCTTGCCGTGATGGGAGCCACGCTGGCGAACGGCGGAGTGAATCCGGTCACGGGTGAGCGAGCCATCGACACCCGCTATTGCAAGCGAGTGCTGGCCGTGCTGGCCACGGCCGGGCTCTATGAGCAGTCCGGCGAGTGGCTCTACAACGTGGGCCTCCCCGGTAAAAGCGGGGTCGCCGGAGGCATCGTGACTGTGTTGCCCGGCAAGGGGGGCCTCGGCACGTTCTCTCCGCCCCTGGATGCGGCAGGCAACAGCGTGCGGGGACAACGCATCACCAGGTACCTCTCAGAAGCGCTGGGGCTCAACCTGTTTGCCTCGGCTCCTGCGGCCTTGTAACACCCGAAAGCTCACGACGGAGTTTCCGCTGGTCGGCGTTGATGTGCGATGAACGCCGGTCCACTGCCGCCGGCGCCGGCCGAGACCGGCGAAAAACGGCGATATCAGCCTCGCGTGACTCCAGATAACTGGCGAGGTGTTGCATTGTGCCAGTCGGGGCAGTTTTCAGATGATTGAGCCGGGCAGGGATGCTTGCTCCTGGACGGCGTGTCGGGCCGGAAGCGCCGACGTGCCGGCCTGACGAAGGGAAGAAGGCCTGATGAGCGACCGCGACCACACCGTCGCCGCCGCCACGGTGACAAGTGAGGAAAAGCCGTATGGTGTCCGCATCGACGCGGGGGGCCACGTGTTGCGCGGCGACGAACCGGTTGACCACGGCGGGGCGGACAGCGGTCCGACTCCGTTCGGTCTACTGTTGTCCGGGCTCGGTGCCTGCACCGCGATCACGCTCCGGATGTACGCCGGGCGCAAGGGCTGGCCCCTGTCTGGGGTGGACGTCACGCTGACCTACATCGTCAAAGACCAAAACACGAGGTGGATCGACCGGCTGATCACCCTGCACGGCGTCGACCACGAGCAGCGCGCGAAGCTGGCCGAGGTCGCGGAGAGGACCCCGGTCACCAAGGCGGTCCGCGCGGGGACTGAGATCCGTACCACTCTCGAGGCGACCTGACCGGTGGCTACGCGGCGGCGGGCTTGGAGAACGGGGTGGTGATAGGCACCCGTGAGCATCCGGTCCGGGTGGGTCAGCGCACCGTCTTCGGTCACCCGGGCCACCATCGTCGGCGCCACTTTCGGCGACTTGTGCGAGATCGGCAACGGCGCGATCCTCATGCCGGGGTCCCGCCCTTTCGGCAGGGTTGACGTCGAGGTGGGAGCACCAGAACGGGGCGAGACCGCCGGGATCGGCACAGTCGATCGCAAGCTCGGTGAATTTACTGGGTTGGCGGTCTATCATGCGGAACGTGGATCCGCACGAACGCCGCGAGGAGCGGTCCGGCTCGGCGGCGCAGGCCGCCGAGTGGGACGCGAGGTACAGCGAGCGCGATGGCGTGCGGTGGAGCGGACGCCCGAACGGGCGGCTCCTCGCCGAGGTCGCCAGCCTCACGCCGGGCCGGGCACTCGACGTCGGCTGCGGCGAGGGCGCCGACGCGATCTGGCTGGCTCGAAGGGGCTGGACGGTCACCGCCATCGACATCTCCGATGTGGCAGTGGTCCGGGCGCGGGAGGCAGCAGAACTGGCCGGCGCCGCCGTCGAGTGGGTCCGCGGGGATGCCCTGCAGACGCCGTTCCCGGCCGGGTCGTTCGATCTCGTGTCGATGCAGTACCCGGCGCTGCCCAAAGCCGCCGGCGAGGCCGCCGCGCGGGCACTGCTCGGCGCGGTGCGCCCTGGCGGGCTGCTCCTGGCCGTCTACCACGATCTCAACGATGAGCACCGCGAGCACATGAAGTCGCAGGGCGTCGACCCGGCGGACTATGTCGATGCGGACGACCTTGGCCGGCTGCTGGCCGACCAATTCACGATCGAACTGCACGCGGTCGAGCCGCGCATCGACCCGCCGCCCGATAACCCGCACATTGCCGACGTCATCCTGCGCGCCCGCCGTCGCTGAAGCGCAGCCCGGACTGGCGCTCGCGCGTAGCCCGGCAGCATCCGCCAGGATCAGGCGCCGCAGCACGGCCGCGAAAGGCCGTACGGGAGTCGGCGTTGTGGCCGGTGCCTGAGGCGAAGCGGAGCCCCGGGCACCGTGGGGGGGAACGGTGCTGCCGGGGCCCTGCCCCTGACCCGGCTCGCTGCCCGCCCCTGGGGCGCTTCGCGGGCCGGGCTTCTCCAACAGCATCCCCGGGTCGAGTGCGTTTCAAAGGGAAATTTCCCATGTTCTCGGCCGAGAGCATCATCTTGCCGGGAAGACTGCCGTGGGCGCTGTCTTTGGGCTCTGCCGAGACAAAAGCCGGTGCGGGGAGGCAGCTTGGTAGCCCGAGGGTCAAGAGGGGTAAGGGAACGCCACTGCCTTTCTGCCAGCGTGAGATCCTCGGCCTGAGGCGATTTCCTCGCCCGTTACCCAGGACTTCAGTAATCCCGTTGACAGCTCGGGCGCGGCGCCGGGCGGCCGCAGGACCGCAGTTCCCCGAATGCGTCGACGGGCCGCAGGGAAAGCTGCTGCAGGCGACGAAATGGAATCGTGGCATGCACTGAGCCGCTGGGGGCAGAATGGCCTCGTGACATCCGCTTGGTCCACAATGCCGGAGATGCTTGCCCTGCGCGACACGGATCCGCGTGAGGTGAGTGTATACCGGTTGCTCGGCCGTCTCGGGGAAGGCGGGCAGGGCGTTGTGTTCTTGGCCGAGGGTCCTACTGGAAGCCAGGCGGCGGTCAAGCTTCTGCCGCCAACCACGGACCCACAGGTCCGGAGCCGCTTTCTGAAGGAGGTCGCCGCAGCACAGCGGGTCGCCCGTTTCTGCACTGCGCAAGTTCTGGATGCGGGGATCTTCGAACGGCGGCCGTTCATTGTCAGTGAATACGTCAGCGGGCCATCGTTGGTGGAGCTCGTCGAGCAGTTCGGGCCTCGCGGCGGCGCTGCACTCGAGCGCATCGCCGTCGCAACGCTGACCGCGCTGGGCGCGGTGCATGCCGCTGGGATGGTGCATCGCGACTTCAAGCCTGGCAATGTCCTGCTCGGGCCCGACGGGCCAGTGGTGATCGACTTCGGGCTGGCGGCCGTTCCCGGGATGACCACCACGGGCCTTTCTGGCCAGGCTACCGTGGGAACTCCGGCGTTCATGGCCCCTGAGCACCTGGCTGGGACCCGAGTGACCGCAGCGGCCGACGTGTGGTCGTGGGCTGTGACAATGGTGTTCGCGGGTACCGGTGAGTTGCCCTTCAAGGGCGAGTCCTTGACCGCGACGGCGTTCGCCATTCTTCATTCCGAGCCAAATGTGGGCAGGCTGCCCGAACCGCTGGGCTCGCTGGTTCATCGTTGCCTCAACAAGGACCCAGCCGTCAGGCCGTCGGCCCGCGGCGTTCTCGGCGAGCTGGTGGCCGCCGGAGCGCGGCTCACGGGACCGATGCCGCCAATGGCCTCCGCTTTGGCCACGGATGAGGAGGCATCTAGCTCACAGCGCATGTCTGCCGCGCCGTCGGGGCCGCCGCAGGGCAACGGCGATGGTCTGATCAGCGGTCGGCCGGCGTTCCGGCCCCGGTCGGCCCGGCACGGGAGTCGTCCCGTCTGGTGGCGTCGGCGGGCGCCTGTGCTTCTGGCCGCCATTCTGCTGGTTGCCAGCCTCGGCGTGCTGGCATTCAATCTTCCCAGGCGCGGCGCAGCGTCCGAGCAGCTAACAGGCAACCATGCCCCGATCAACCAGGGACTCCCGGCCGAGGCTGCGGCTAGAACGCAGGCCATCACCTGGATCCTGCAACAGGTCAGCCAGGCCGCGGTCGTGTCATGCGATCCCCAGGTATGCACGGATCTGGTCAGCAGAGGCTTCCCGGCCGCGGACCTGTTGACGCTCGGACCCACGTCGACAGATCCTCTCGGCTCTGACCTGGTGATCGCCACGGCCGCTATCCGAGCCCAGTTCGGCGCCCGGCTGGCCTCCGTGTACGCCCCGGCCATCATCGCGAGCTTCGGCTCCGGGGTCGCCAGGATCGACATCCGGCTGGTCTTTCCCGGCGGCACCGCGACGTACCGCGCCGTTGAGCAGGCAGCGCTGCGCGCCAGGAAGGCTGCCGACGCCGAGCTGCTGGCCAACAGCCAGATCGCGTTCACAGCCACGGCCAGGGCACAACTTCTCAGCGGCGATATCGATCCGCGGCTGCCGATGCTCCTCGCCGCCATGGCCGCTAGCCACCCGGTGAGCATCGTGGACTTCGTCAATCAATCGCCTGGTGGCGGACCTGCCAGCCTGCTGCGGTCGGTGGACCTGGCCACGGCGGACAGTGCGGCGCACCTGACGCGTGCCGCATACCTCGGCTGGATGCAAGCGTTCATCGACGCGCAGACAGCCCAATATCGCCCCGAATGGGTGCAACAAGCCACGCTGCGCACTGGCCAAGCCGTGCTGAGGATCGGGTACGGCGCGCCGAGCCCACTTAACTAGCCGGGATCCGGGCCTGGTCCTGGCTGATAGCCGTGCCGACAGAGCCACGCAGATGTCCGGCTGCGTGGCCGGAGCGCCCTTGCGCTCCCCTCCTCGCCTGCGCGAGGACGCTACCGGCCTTGCAGCACTCCGGACTGGGCTCACCGCTTCGGGTCACTGGTGCTGCCCATCGAGACTCCAGGTCTGTGTCACTGTCCTGACTCTGCTGGATCCCAGAAACTTCGATCCTGGTACGCGTAGGAAGAAACAAGAAACTATCTCATGCTTTAGGCACCTTAGAGCAGCACGGGTAGGAAGTAAAGAGCATGAATGAGATGAACCTGGAAGAGGGATGCAGGTATGTGAGGTCAATCGCCCGTAGGAGAGCTAGAATTTTCTATCTTCTTCGGATAAGGATGGTCATGTGACCGGTGGCGGGACTAGCATCGGCTCACGGGAAGGACGGTCATATGGCCGGTGAGGACTGGCGGCGGCTCGCCGATTACGTCGTCGCACGCCGGGTCGAGCTAGGCATGCGGGACAGGCGGGCCCTTGCCGAGGCGACCGGGGTGACCGAGCGGACGCTGGGAAAACTCGAGAACGGCCAGCACGTTTCCCCGAGCACTCTGGGTATGACCGAGAACCGGCTCGGCTGGGCCCCGGGTTCGTGCCGACGGATACTGGCAGGCGGGGAACCTAAGGTGGGGTCGCCGGACCTCGGGCATGCCGAGTATGAGGACCCGACGCTGTGGCACATCGCGAGCACTCCGGGGCTGCCTCCTGAGGTGGTTCGCGGCCTCGTCGCCCTCGCCCGGAACTGGCGGGGAGGCGACGACGGCACAGACGAGCAGGCCACGCCGCGCACGTGACTTCCGGCCACCCGGTCAAAGTTCGCGAGCCGCATCGCTTGGGGAGCCTCGCCGGAGCGTGCATGGTGATCCGGCGGCGTATTCGCTCTACCCGGCCGCGGCCGGGCGTCGGTGTAGATCGCCAGCCGGCTTATCGCCAGCCGAGCGCGGGCGCCACGTGGGTGAGGATGCTGTCGATGACGTGGGCGTTGTAGTCGACGCCGAGCTGGTTCGGCACGGTGAGCAGCAGCGTGTCGGCGGCTGCGATCGCCTCGTCCTCCTTGAGCTGCTGGATCAGCACATCCGGCTCGGCAGCGTACGAGCGGCCGAAGATCGCCTGGGTCCGCGCGTCGATGAACCCGATCTCATCGGTGTCCTGGTTCCGGACGCCGAAGTACGCCCGGTCCCGGTCGTCGACGAGGGCGAAGATGCTCCGGCTTACTGACACCCGCGGCTCCCGCTCGTGGCCAGCCTTCTGCCAGGCGTCACGGAATGCCTGGATCTGCTCAGCCTGCTGCAGGTGAAAGGGTTTATCCGACTCGTTGTTGATCAGCGTCGAACTCTGCAGATTCATGCCCAGCTCGGCTGCCCACGTGGCGGTCTGCTGTGACGCGGCGCCCCACCAGATGCGGTCACGCAGCCCTTCTGAGTGCGGCTCGACGCGCAGCAGGCCGGGCGGGTTCGGAAACATCGGGCGGGGATTGGGCCGCGCGAAGCCCTCGCCGCCCAGCACCTCGAGCAGCCTTTCGGCGTGTCCGCGGGCCATGTCCGCGTCCGTCTGGCCCTCTTGCGGCTGGTAGCCGAAGTATCGCCAGCCCTCGATCACCTGCTCCGGCGAGCCGCGGCTGATCCCCAGCTGGAGGCGGCCACCGGATATCAGGTCCGCCGCGCCGGCGTCCTCTGCCATGTAGAGCGGGTTCTCGTAGCGCATGTCGATGACTGCCGTGCCGATCTCGATCCGGCTGGTGCGCGCGCCGATCGCCGCCAGCAGTGGGAACGGAGATCCCAGCTGCCTCGCGAAATGGTGCACGCGGAAGTAAGCGCCGTCGGCGCCGAGCTCTTCGGCGGCAACGGCCAGGTCGATCGACTGAAGCAACGCGTCCGATGCCGACCCCGTTTGCGAGCCCGGTGACGACGACCAGTGCCCGAACGACAAAAAGCCAATCTTCTTCACCAGCGTGACAACGCGAACCGCCCGGGCGGCATTCCTCCCCGGCGAAGCTCCGGCGCCGCGCTGCTTTCTGGCTACCGACCTGGGATGTACGGCGGTGCCGGTCCGCTATCTCGACCAGCGCAGCATCGCTGATCTGGTCGGCGGAAGGTGACACGCGATCACGACAAGGCCGCCGGCCTTGAGCAGCGGGGAGTGTCCTGCTATGGCAACCGGGTGGAGGACTTCGGCGTCCAGGGGGATATGAGTAGACGCTTCTCGGTTACCGCTGCGGCGCTCGTCGCGCTCGTCGCGCTCGTCGGCTGCGGGTCGTCCAAGCCCGGCTCTGTGCAGTCGTCGACCCCCCCGTCGGCCCCGGTCACCGCGAGCCCCTCCGCCGCCGCAGCCACCGGCCCGCCGACCTCGGCGCCCTCGAGCACGCGGGCCGCCGGCCCGATCGACGTACAGGACGTGAGCTTCGTCTCCGCCGATCAAGGCTGGGCGCTCGGGAGCGGCGAGCTGGTCACCACGACCGACGGCGGCGCCAGCTGGACCCGGCTGCCTGACCCGCCCGCTGGCGCGGCGCACATCCGGTTCGCCTCCCCGCAGGTCGGATACGCCTGGAGCGCCGCTGGTCCGCTCTGGATCACCACCGACGGCGCCGCCTCCTGGCAACCGGGCGGGCTGGTCCAGGTGCTCTCGCTCGAGACCGCCGCCGGCTGGGTGTGGTCAATCGCCGGCGCGCAGCCCTACCCGAGCATCTGGCGGGCCCCGGCTGGCAGCACCGCCTGGACGAACCTCGGCCTCACACCGGACCGCTCCGCGACCCTCACCGTTCACAGCGACGTCGCCTACGTCGTCGGCCAGCAGGGCGCTGGTCCGATCGCCCCGTCCCTGGATGTGTTCGCCGGCACCCAGCCGGTGCGCCACGAATCACTGCCGTGCGTGCAGGGTCAGGCTTACGTGCCGTTCGCCCCGCTCGGGGTGTCCACCGACGGTCTGGTCTACCTGGTCTGCGACGTCATGAACAACCAGCCCAGCCCGCCGACGCGGACCCAGCTGGCCTACGAGTCCGTCAATGAGGGCAGTAGCTGGAGGGCCGGCAACCCGCCGCCGCCACAGCCACCGCAGGGCGTGACCGCGGTCGCCGGCGAACGGTTCGCCTGGAACTCCGGGCCGGACCTGTACAAGCTCACCGGACACGGCTGGCAGGTCTCGCTGATCGGCCGTGGGCACGGTTTCTCCCTGGTCGGATTCGAAACGAACACACAAGGCGTGGCCCTCGGCACCAACGGCTATCTGTGGATAACCCGCAACGCAGGCACCAGCTGGAGCCGGGTCACAGTGTCGCGGAGCCGGTCATGAGGCCCAGGCCTGCAGGCCCTCGTCGGTGAGCAGCCGGGCGAACGCGTCGTCGGCGGCGCCGAGGAGGGGCCCGTCCGGGCCCAGCCGGGCCGGCCGGACTGGCGGGGGCGGCGTCGCGCGGAAGGCCATCAGCCCGTCGTGGTAGGCGTCGGTGACCTCGTCGGCCGCGATGCGCAGGAGGTCAGGGCCGAGGCCGCCGACGATCACGAGGTGCGGGTCGAGGCCGTTCACCAGGCCGGCGATGCCCCGGCCGATGGAGTTTCCGACGGTCCGGATCGCCGAGAGCGCACCCGGTTGCCCTGCCCGGGCCGAGGCGAGCACACGGCGGAAGTAGCTCACGTCGTCGGCGGGGACCCGCTGGTGCAGCAAGCGGGCGAGGGCCCGGCCGTCGACGCTGGTGTTCCAGCAGCCCCTGGCGCCGCACCGGCAGCGCCGGGCAGGTTCGCCGAATGGCATGTGGCCGAACTCGCCGGCGGCACCGGTCGCGCCCCGTACCGCACGTCCGGCCTCGATCAGGGTGCCGCCGAGGCCGGCATCGAGGTGCAGGTAAACCATCGCGCCCGCGCCCGCGCCGGCGCCATGGCGCGACTCGGCGACGCCGGCCAGGGACGCGTCGTTGCCCGCCACGAACTCCCCGCCGGGCTCGTACCGGGGCCACAGCGCTGACAGGTCGATGCTGTGCCAGTCCAGCCCCGGGGCGTGCACCAGTTCGCTGCCCGCGACCGTGCCCGGCACGGCGACCGCCGCGGCCCGCACCCGGGTGCCGAAGCGCCTGCTGACCTGGCTCAGTTCCGCGGTGATCGCGTCGAGTACGCGGGCCTGGTTGCGGTGGTGCGAGCGTTGCGTTGCCGCCACCTTCGTTCCGCCGAGTTCGACCGCGGCGACCTGCCAGGTGTCGTGGGTGATGGCGGCGACGGCCACGAGCGGGCCGTCTGGGTGGGCGTGCAAGGACGTCGTCGGCCTCCCGCGCCGGCCCGTGGCCAGGGCGGGCCGCTCGGAGACGAGCCGGCTGGCGACCAGGCGGGCAACAGTCTCGGCCGCGAACCCGCTCGGAATCCCGATCTGGGCAGCCACCTCGGCGCGGGTCACCCCCGGCCGGTCGTGCACCGCCCGCGTGATCGCGGTCTGTGCCGATGTCCGCAGCCCGCTCCTCATCTCACCGCCTTGTCATCTCGCCGTCCATTTTATGCTCGCTCAACGACGATATACTTCCGGGTGTGAGGAGCGCGCACGCTGCTGACCCGCCTGCCGGCCTGGGTAGCGGCGGGAAACGGAGGCGGGCGTGATCGCGCTGCTCGCGTTCGTGACGGTGGCCGCGTTCGGTACCTGGATTCCGCTTGCCCAGCTGCTGCCCGGCGTGCCGCAGCGCTCCCGGATCTTTTACGTGACTGTCGGCAATGTCGTCTTCGCCGGGATCGTCCTGCTGGCTGACGGCGGTCACCTGGTGCTCGGCTGGCGGGGCTTCTGGCTGCCGCTGGCCGGCGGCGTGGTGTGGACCGCGGGCAGCTACGCTGCCTTCAGGGCCTCGGAGACGATCGGGATTGCCCGCGCCGCCGGAACCTGGACGCCGCTCAACATCATCGTCGCGTTCGCCTGGGGAGCCCTGCTCTTCGGTGAGCTGGATCAGTTTTCCGGGATCCGCTTCGTCCTGCTGGCCGTCGCGCTCGCGGCCATCCTGGTCGGGGTTCTCCTGATCGTCGGCTCCCAGGACAGCTCCGGCGCCCGGGTTGTCCCGGCCGTTGCGCCATCCCCGCAGCCAATCGAGGCGGAACCCGGCCGGCCGGCACCCAGGGCGCTCGGCGGCCTGCTGTGGGCAGGCGCTGCGGGGCTTTTGTGGGGGAGTTACTTCGTGCCCGCGCAGTGGGCCGCGGAACCGGCGCAGGTAAGCAACTTCCCGCTCGCCCTCGGGATCCTCGGCGCCGCCCTGGCCCTAGCCCTCCCGGCCGGCGAGCCGACCCGGCTGGGTCTGCGGGCCATGACCGCGCAGCTGGGTGCCGGCGTCCTGTTCGGGATCGGTGACTTCACCCTGCTCGGCCTGGTCGCACGGGTGGGCACCGGCGCCGGCTTCACCATCGCCCAGCTCAGCTTGCTGGTCAACGCTAGCATCGGCATCTGGGCCTTCCGCTCTCCCGAGCCGGGCACGCCGGCGGCGAGGAAGGTCATCGCCGGCATCGTGATCGCCGGGGCCGGCGGCTGCGTCATCGGCGCGATGCGATAGGCGTGCCCACCACCGAGCCCCGGCATCGAAGCCACCGCACACCACGGCGCCCGGTCGGTGTCCGGGTAGTTCGCCTGCCCTTGGCGGCGAGCCGCTGCCGCAGCTGAACTGGTTCCCGCCGCCGGCATCCGGGCACAATGCGTATCATGCCAACATCGCCCCCGGCCCGGTGGCTGGGCCCGTCCTGGCTGGAAGGGCGGCGGCGGTTGTTTATCGGGCTGATCGGACTGCTTTTGGTCCTGATAGCCGGGACAATCGGTTATCTCAGCTTCGGCATGAGCCTGCTCGATGCTGTGTTCCAGACGGTCATCACGGTGAGCACGGTCGGGTTCGGCGAAGCCCGGCCATTCGGGTCCGGCGAGAAAGTGTTCACGATCTTGCTGATCCTCGTCGGGGTCGCCACGGCCGCCTACACTTTCGGCGTCGCCATTGACACCCTGGTCGAGGGGTACCTGGACGGCACCTTCGGGAGGCGCAGGATGGAACGGCGGATCGGGGCCATGCACGGCCACATGATTCTGTGCGGCTGGGGCCGGGTCGGGCAGGCCATCACCCGGCGGGCAGGCGGGGCGGACCTGGTGGTGGTGGACACCTCCGCCGAGCGGCTCACCACTGTCAGCGGGCCGTACGTGCACGGTGATGCCACCAGCGAGGAGGTGCTGCGGGCCGCAGGCATTGATCGGGCCCGGGTGCTCGTCACGGCGCTCAGCACCGACGCCGACAACCTCTACGTCACGTTGACGGCGCGATCTATGGCCCCGGGCCTGTTCATCGTGTCCCGGGCGGCCAGCGAGGCGGCGGTGGGCAAGCTGGTCCAGGCCGGCGCCGACCGGGTGGTGAACCCGCAGGACCTGGGCGGCGCCCGGATGGCCGCCCTGGCCTTCCAGCCCCACGTGGCCGAGTTCCTCGACGTGATCATGCACGACGGGAGCCTGGAGTTCCGCCTGGAGGAGGTGGAGGTGCCGACCGGATCACCGCTGGCCGGGCAGACGCTACGCAGCGCCCGGATCCACGACCGGACCGGGACCCTGGTGCTGGCAATGCGCCACCCGGACCGGGAATTCCGCACCAACCCGCCGCCCACGGCGCAGATCGAAGGCGGGGAGATCCTCATCGTGATCGGCGACAGCGGCCAGGTAGCGGCCCTGCGGGCCCTGGCCGCCGAGGCCGACGCACCGCGGCGGCCTCCCGCCTAAGGCCACCACGTCGCGCACGTAGAGTCCGGGCGCGGGGCACAGGGCCGGGTACCGCTCGCTGCCGAGATTCTCAGGTGCGGTCCGCCTGGCCCCTGCGTGCGGCGTTACCCAGTCGGACCATGCCTCCCACCAGCTGCCCTGCTGCTTCTCGGCCCCGGCCAGCCATTGGTCCGGGTCGGCGCCCGGTGTACCACCGGTCCAGTAGTGCGCTTTGGGGTTGCCTGGGGGGTTCACCAGGCTGGCGATGTGCCCGGAATAGCTGAGTACGAAGGTGGACGGGCCGCCGAGCAGCCGCGTCGTCTGGTAACAGCCCTTCCACGGTGTCAGATGATCGGTGATGGCTCCCGTGACGAAGGTCGGCACCTTGATGCTGTCCAGGCTCACCGGCGTGCCGAGCACCGTTGCCTTTCCCGGCCGGGTGAGGAGGTTGTCACGGAAGATCTCGAGGAACTGCCCGTGCAGCGCGCCGGGGAGATTGGTGCCGTCAGCGTTCCACGCCAGGATGTCGAAGGCCGGTGGCTTGTCGCCCATCAGGTAGTTGTTCACCCAGTAGTTGAACACGAGGTCGTCAGGGCGCATCCAGGTAAAGGCGCTGCCCATCTGACGGCTGGTAATGATGCCTTTACGCCGCGAGCGGTTCTGCGCGAACCCGATGAGACGTTTCCCCGAGAACGCGGTTATCGGGGCTTGCAGTCCAAAATCCAGCAGGGTGACGGCATAGGACATGCTGTGCACGCGGTCGTCGCCGGTAGCAGCCAGGTGGTTGAGCAGGGTGGTGGTGATGATGCCGCCTGCGCAAAAGCCGATCAGGTTCACATCGGGGCTGCCGGTGACCTCGCAGACCGTGTCGATGGCCGCTGACACCCTTTCTGCGTAGGTGTCCAAGTCCCAGCTGCCCTGCTCGGCACTGGGATTTCGCCAGCTCAGCAGGAACGTCTGCAGGCCGCGACTGGTCGCGTACTCGACGAAGCTGCGCCCGGGCCGCAGGTCCAGGAAGTAGAACCGCCCGATGGGCGGTGGGACGACCAGCACCGGGCGCTCGAACACCGCCTCGGTGGCCGGGGCATATTGCAGGACTTCCCCCACGGCGTCGCGGGCGACGACGGCACCGGGAGTCACGGCCAGGTCGCGGCCCACCTCGAAGACATCTGGCTCCACCATCGATGGCATGCCGCCGTTGTGACGCACGTCGGAGACGAAGTTACGGACGCCGCGAAGAACGCTGACGCCACCGGTGTCGAAGGCGCGCTTGATCGCGGCCGGATTGCCCGCCAGGAAGTTCGTCGGTGCGACGGCGCTGGTCAAGATGTTCGCCGCGAAGCGAGCCCGCTCCGCCCGGGTGTTGTTCTGTCCGTCGTCCAGTTCGCCGACGATCCGGTCAAGCGCCCCGGCGGAGGCCAGATAGCCTTGCTCGATCCTGCGGAAGGCCGGATTCGATGTCCATGCGGGATCGTTGAAACGCCGGTCACCCTTAGCCGGGGCCACCGACGAGCTTCCCCGCGCGATCCGGGTGAACTCCACGCCCAGCCCGCCGATCTCGCGGGCGACCGTCTGGGCCTGGCTCAAGGCCGCGGCCAGTCCGCCGACCGCCTCCTTGAGGGAAGGAATCCCGACCGCTTCACCACCGTCCGCCGATTCGGCCGCCTCGGTGTCGGTCACGGTCGTCTCCGCATCGCTCACGGCTCACTCCTTTTGGTCAACCTACAAACGGGCGTTCTCGCTTGAGCTCTTCGCGGGCGATCGAGCGGCGGTGCACCGCGTCGGGCCCGTCGACAATGCGCAGGCTGCGGGCCCACGCGTAGAAATACGCGAGCGGCGTGTCGTCGCTGACGCCCATGCCGCCGAACACCTCGATCGCCCGGTCGATTACCGCAGTGGCCATCGCGGGCGCCGCTACCTTGATCGCCGCGATCTCGGTGCGCGCCCCCTTGGCGCCGTACTTGTCGATCAGCCACGCGGTCTTGTACACCAGCAGCCGGGCTTGGTCGATGTCGATACGGGACTGGGCGATCAGCTCGCGCACCACACCCTGATGGGACAGGTGCTCGCCGAACGCGACCCGCGACTTCGCCCGATCCACCATCAGCCCGAGGGCACGTTCGGCCATCCCGATGGCCCGCATGGCATGGTGCACCCGGCCCGGGCCGAGCCGGGCCTGGGCGATCATGAACCCATCCCCCTCGGCGGCCAGCATGTTCGACGCAGGCACCCGGACGTCGCGGAACACGATTTCGGAGTGCCCGTGCTGGTCCTGGTAGCCGAAGATGGGCAGCTGCCGCTCGATGGTCATCCCCGGCGCGTCCCGGGGCACGAGGATCATCGACTGCTGCCGGTGCGTCTGCGCCGTCGGGTCGGTCTTGCCCATCACGATGAAGACCTGGCACCGCGGGTCGGCGGCCCCGCTGATCCACCACTTGCGGCCGTTGATCACATAGTCGTCACCGTCACGGACCATCCGGGTGGTGATGTTCGTGGCATCGGAGGACGCCACGTCCGGTTCGGTCATCGCGAACGCCGATCGGATCTCTCCGGAGAACAACGGTTCGAGCCATTGCTTCTTTTGCTCAGGCGTCGCGAATAGGTGCAACGTTTCCATGTTGCCGGTATCCGGGGCCTGGCAGTTGATGGCCTCCGGTGCGATCACCGGCGACCATCCCGAGATCTCCGCGACCGCGGCGTAGTCCAGGTTCGGCAATCCTGATATGTCGGGCAGGAAGAGGTTCCACAGATCTCGCTTCCTGGCCGACGCCTTCAGCCGCTCCAGCACCGGAGGATGCGCATGCGGGTCGTGGCTCGCCCGCCACTGCTCATACTCCTGCTCCGCGGGGAATACCTCCTCCCGCATGAACGCCCACATCCGCGCGCACACGTCCTCCGCCTCTGGCGACAGCCCGAAGTCCATTCCTTAATCCTCCTTGAGCCTGCTGAGGCCGCCTTCGGCGATCTTGGCGACCTCTTGGTCGAGGTCGCCGAAGTCCTGCCCGGCCATCGAGCCCGCCGCCACCCGCGCGGCGATGCCCTGGGCGATCACGGCGAACTTGAAATACGCGAACGCCTCGTAGAAGGCGATGTCGTCCAGGTGTGTACCGGTCTGCCGGGCGTAGCGTTCGATGAGATGGGCCCTTCCCGGGAAGCCCGGGTTCCGCGTCACCGCGGGTGTCAGCGCCGGCTTGTCCTCCCCCGGTTCGCGCCAGTAGAACAGCAGCAGCCCGAGGTCGGTCAGCGGGTCGCCCAGCGTGGACAGCTCCCAGTCCAGGACGGCAGTTACTCGCGCCGGGTCGGCCAGGGCCATCAGGCAGTTGTCAAGCCGGTAGTCACCGTGCACGATCGAGGTCCGCTGGCTTTGCGGCACCATCGTCGCCAGCCGGCCACCGAGTTCATCGACCGCCTTCACCTCGTGGGTCTTGCTCTTCTCCCACTGGCCGTTCCAGCGCCGGATCTGCCTTTCCAGGTAGCCGTGCGGCCGTCCGTAATCACCCAGCCCGATCGCTTCGGGGTCAACCGCATGCAGATCAGCGAGAACGTCGACCAAGGCGTCCGTCAGCGCCAGCTTCTCGGTCGGCGTCTCGGCATACCCGTCCGGCAGCTGGTCACGGATGATGTGACCGGGCACCTTTTCCATGACGTAGAAAGGCACGCCCAGCAGCTCCCCGCTGGCCTCCGCCAAGACGATCTTAGGGACGGGAACGGACGTGCCAGCCAGCGCTCGCTGGATCCGCGCCTCACGGCCCATGTCGTGGGCGCTCGGCAGCAGCTCACCCGACGGGGGCCGGCGCAGGATCACGGCGCCGGCCGCGCTGGTGACCTCGAACGTCAGGTTCGATTTGCCCCCGGCGATGAGCGCGGCGTCCAGCGAACGCCACCGCGCATCACCTGTCGCTTCGGCCAGGACCGGACCCAGCAGGTCCAGCCGCACCAGGTCAGCAGGGCTCACGAGCTCGGATCACGCAGCTCGCGCCGCAGGATCTTCCCGGTTGTGGTCTTAGGCAGGTCCTCGACGAAGTCGATCGAACGCGGGTACTTGTACGCCGCCATCTGCTGCTTGCAGAAGCTGATCAGCTCCTCCTCGGTGACCGTCGTACCGGGCTTGAGTGAGACGTAGGCCTTCACAGTCTCGCCGCGGTACTGATCCGGGACACCGACCACTGCCGCCTCGCGGACCGCCGGGTGGCCGTAGAGCACGTCCTCTACCTCACGGGGCCACACCTTGTAACCCGCCGCGTTGATCATATCCTTCTTGCGGTCCACCAGGTAGAACCAGCCGTCGGCGTCCATGAACCCGACGTCACCGGTGCGCAACTCACCGCCGGGCAGGCTTTCCGCGGTCGCCTCCGGCTTATTCCAGTAGCCGGGGACGACCTGCGGACCCGAGGTGGCGATCTCGCCGATCTGCCCCACCGGGACTTCCTTGCCCGCCTCGTCGAGGATCCGGACCACGGTGTTGAACACCGGCACACCCACCGACAGCGCCCCCGTGTTCGGGTCCACCGGCGCCTTCTTGCCCAGAGGCACCGCGTGCGATGGCGAGTTGGTCTCGGTCAGACCGTAGATGTTGTGGATGTACAGGCCGGTTTTCGCCATGAACTGGTCCGTGATCGCGGGCGCGATCGGCGCGCCGCCGGAGTAGATCATCCGGAAAGAGGACCAGTCGTCCCTGGCTACTCCCTCCAGCCCCGAGAGGTTGATGAACACCGTGATCGAACCGACGGTGAACGTGGGCTGGTGCTCACGGATCGCGTCGATGACCACCCCCGCCTCGAACCGGTGATTGATCACCAGCGGGCACCCGGCGAGCAGGGCGACGCCCACGTGGCCGATCAGGCCGGTGATATGGAACAGCGGCGCGACCCCGAGCACGGAGTCCGCGGCTGTGAAGCCCATCCAGTCCCGGTACGTCTGGGAATTGAACACCATGTTGCCGTGGGTGCACATCGCACCCTTCGGCACCCCGGTGGTCCCCGAGGTGTAGCACAGCACGGCCACGTCGTCGGAACCCGGATCGACGGGCACCGGCTCGCGGCCCTCGTTCTGGCTGAAGATCTCCTCGAGGTCCAGCGTCCCCTCCGGGCGCAGTCGCCGCACGCCGGCGAACAGCCGCTCGTCGTTGCGGGACTGCCCGTCGAGGGGGGAGCAGGTGATCACCGTCCTGACCGCGGTCGCACCGGTCGCGATGACCTCCTTAGCCACCGACTCGTACAGGTCGTCCAGGCACAGCAGCGCACTGGCACCGGAGTCGGCGAGCAGATATTTCAGCTCGCGGCCCTTGTTCATCGGATTGATCACCACTGCCGCGCCGCCCGCCTTCCAGGCGGCCAGCAGCGCGATGACGAACGCCGGGTTGTTCTGCACATAGACCGCGAGCCTGTCCCCGGCGCCGAACCCGGTGCCGGCCAGGGCCACCGCGAGCGCGTCCGAACGCGCGTCCAGGCCGGCCATGGTGAGCACACCGTCGAAGTACTTGATCGCCGCGCTGTCCGGTGCCCGTGTCACCGACGCGTCGAACATGTCGAGCATGGTCAGGTAGTCCGGCGTAATGTCGGCCGACAAGCCGTTGGCGTAGAGGTGCAGCCAGGGCCGTTCGGTATATGTCGTCATTTGATCACCAGGGGGTTGACAGGGGAGCCGCTCGCCTGGTTCACCTTCAACGGGGCCGCCGTGTACAGGAAGGTGTACTGGCGGTCCTCAGCACTGTGGGCGGCCAGTTTCTCCAGGTCGCAGATCTCGGTCAGCGCCACGCCGAGGTTGCGCATCAGGGCGCAGTGCAACGGAAGCGCTATCCCGTTGTTCGGGTCGGTCGTCACCTCGTTGGCGATGGTGTCGGTCACCAGGTTGGGGATCTCCATGTCCTGGAACCACCGCACGAGCTCGGGACTGTAGACCAGGCCGGGTTCGCAGAAGCCCTCGTAGAACTTCTCGCCCTGGTCGAAGAAGAGCTTGAGGAAGTTCGTTCGGATGACCAGGATGTCACGCTTTTCGATCTTGACGCCCTGGGCTTCGGCACACGCCAGCAGGTCCTCGTGAGTGAAGGTCTCGGCCTTGTCGAGGTTCTCCTTGCCGCGGAAGCGGGCGATGTCGAGCAGGATGCCCCGCCCGACGATACCGCGCTCCGCGATCGGAGCCACGCTGGCCTTGTCCAGTCCGCCGACCGTGGTGCGCGCGTCGTACCCATTCCAAAGCTGGCCGCCGTACCAGACGTGGCCGAGCGCGTCGTACTGCGTCGAGCCCTGGAGAAACGCGCTGATCTTGTCATCGGCATAGTGCAGGCCACCAGGGAACTGCGGAGCGCCGTCGCCGTCCCACGAGGATTCGTCCAAGACCATCGTCTTCTCGGCCGGCGTCCGCCCGGGCCAAACCGGGTCGCCCTTGGGGTCGCCGATCAGCCGCTGCAGAGTGAACACGGTGCCGGACTTGATGTGGCGCACGCCGCGGAAGACTTCTTCTGTGGTGAGGTAGTTCAGCGCGCCAACCTCATCCTCCTCCCCCCATTTACCCCAGTTCTTCGGGGCATCCTTGAGTACTTCATCCATGGTCGGGATTTCAGTCATCCAAGCAGATCCTTCCTAGCGGAACGAACGGAACGCTCGCTCGGTGACTTATGGCGAATTGAGACCACCGTTACGCCGATCGTCAGCCCTGTCAACCCTGGCTGCAGCTGCGAGCCGCGCGGGGTATCTCGTGTCGGCTGCCTGCGCATCCCGTTGGCCCCACCGGCCGCGGCGGCCTCTGCAGGCCCTTAGTTCCGCGGCCGGAGGCTGTCATCGGCCACCAGCAAGCAGAACGACCTGCGCCGGATGTCGAACGACTACGCCCAACCGTCGACCCGCACCGACGACCTACCGGCGGAACGCGGCTCGGGTTGCGGCTGCGGTGGAGCTGAAGTACCCGGGTGGTTCGATGAAGCCCCACTCGCGGAATGCCCGGCCGTTGGTGAGGGCGCGTCGGTAGCCGAAACAGGCGAGGTAGAGCGTCCGGATGTACATGACCGCCTCGAGCCGGTCGAGTTCGTCGTCGGTCGGCTCGATATGCCGGCGGTAGGCGCTGACGGCAGCGTCGATCCACTCCTGGTTCGGTCGGCGTGGGTGCCACGAACCCGTGCCCCAGATCAGGTAAGCGAAGTCGGCGAGGCGCGGTCCGCGCCCGGACGCCTTCCAGTTGATCGCGACTGGCCCTTGTTCGCTGAGGACGGCGTGATCGGGGGCGTGGAGGAGATTTCCGTGGAGCAAGCCTTCCGGCAGGCAGCTAGCCCTGACCATGCAGCAGCTTTATCAGTGGCGCGGGTTCTTTCACGACTGGAAGCACTCGATGGAAACCGCGCTACAGGCCGCCGAGCGGGACGCCGACCTGCCAGGCCAGGGACACGTGCTCACGAGCCTGGCCGAGGCCAACTTCTATCTCAGCCGGCCCGATGAGACCGTGCAATGCCTCGAGCGGGCGCAAGCTATCTACACCGACCTCGGGTACACCACCGAGCACGCTTACCTGTACAGCAGTTTCGGCGAGATCTTTGCTCACCAGGGCGAGCTACAACGAGCCATCGAGCAGCATGAGAAAGCGCTCGAGCTCTACCGGGAAGCGGGGCATCGGCGCGGCGAAGCCCGCGCGATCGCGGATATCGGGATGGCGCAGAGTGGGCTCGGTGACTACGAGGAGGCGGTGCCGCGTCTTGAGCGGGGAATCGCGCTCGCGCACGAGATCAGCACCCTGCGCCAGGAGGGTAAGGTCCGCAGAGACCTGGGCATCGTCCGCTCCAAGCTGGGGCAGCAGGATGAAGCCGTTGAACAGTTCAAGCAGGCACTAATCCTGATCCGCGGCGTTGGAGACCGCCCCATGGAGGCCGAGATCTTGCTGGCCCTGGGGGATGCGCTGGCCGCGCAGGGGCTCCAGGACGCAGCGTACGACGCGTGGCAGCGCGCTTCGCTGATTTTCTCGGCCTTATCCGGCCGGGACGCCGTCGAGGCTGGTGCCGGCGTCAAAGACCTTGCCCGGCTCAATGGTGCCGTTGAGGATGTCGGGCATGAGTTCCGCGATGTAGGCGCGGGTGGGCGCTGGGCCGCCGGCCAGGCGGATGTTGTGACGGAACAGGCTGCCCCACCCGATCGGCGCCTCTTCGTACTGCGGAACGCCGACGCGGCTGATGACACCGCCCGGCCGGGCAATGCCGACTGCCTGCAGGTAGGCGGCCATGGTGCCGACGGCCTCGATTACGACGTGCGTGCCGTGGCCGTCGGCCAGGTCGCGGGCTGCGGCGATACCCTCGGCGCCGCGGGCGGAGACGACGTCGGTCGCGCCGAACCCGCGGCCGAGGCTGGTGCGACCGGGGTGGCGTCCCATGAGGATGACCTGCTCGGCGCCAAGCCGCCGGGCGGACAGGACGGCCAGCAGGCCGACGGCGCCGTCGCCGATCACCGTGACGCGGCTACGCGGGCTGACGCCGCCGGCCACGGCGGCGTGGTGGCCAGTGCCGAGGACGTCCGCGAGGGTCAGCAGCGACGCGATGAGGGCCGGGTCGGGCGCGGCGGGGAGCTTAACGAGGGTGCCGTCGGCGAGCGGGACGCGGACCGCCTCGGCCTGGGCGCCCTCGTCGGGCTGTTCGTCCCAGAAGCCGGCTTGCGGGTGGACACAGGAGGTCTGCAGTCCCTCGCGGCAGAACTCGCAGGTGCCGTCGGAGATGGCGAACGGCGAGACGACCAGGTCGCCCCGCTTGACGGTGGAGACCTCGGAACCGGTCTCCTCGACGACGCCGATGAACTCGTGCCCCATCCGCGCGGGGCCGTCTTCCGGCTTCAGCGAGGCGTAGGGCCACAGGTCGCTGCCGCAGATGGCGGACGCGGTGACCCGGACCAGCGCGTCGGTAGGCAGCTTGACGGCGGAGTCAGGAACCTCCTCGACCCGGACGTCGCCCGTCGCGTACCGGAGGGTGGCGCGCATCAGTTGGTGTCCTTTTCGCTAGTGTTTCCTATTTGGGGTTTGCCGCGAGGCAGTGTCCTGCTTGAGCTCTCCTCCCGGCTGCGAGGGCTCCGTGGCTTGGCCCGGCGGACGCCGCGGAGCGGGGGTGGGGCTGGATTACGGTAGGCCGAGCCAGTTAAGCGAGCCTGCTGCCGCCGGTGCCGTCCTATCCGCGGCCGTGGTTTCTTCCGAGGATGTGCCGGTGCTCATCGTTTACTCCCTCAGGTACCCAGAATGAACTCACTCCCGGTGTAGCCGGACTGAGTGGACACGTAATGAAGGTGAAGCGGGGCTGAGTGGAGCGAGAATGAATCCGCACGCCTCCTGCCTTGCCATCGCCTCGCAGATGGACGCCCGCGTCCACGACTCCGTCCCGGCGGCACCGTCGCGGTTACGCTCGGCCGCGCACACCGTGGAGGTGGTGGGCCAGCCCATCGACTCGCCGAGCTTTGGGCTAGGGCACCCGGCCGCCGTTCCCGTCGCCGGGTCCGACTAGCAGCCAGCCGCGTCACCCAGGCCGCGAACCCGCGACAACATTGATCCGGGCCGCGTTCGAGTGCGACAGCGGGTATGCCTGCCGCGGCTTCTGGCTGGAACTTAGCGCCCGCCCGGAACCGGGAACGGAGCGGGCGTAACGCCGCTCCGTTCCGCGTACTCTTCGCCGTGGTTCAGAGGTTGATGACGACTTTGCCCTGGGCGTGGCCGTCGCGCATGTACCGGATGGCCGCGGGGGTCTGGCTCAGCGGGTAGGTCCGGTCGATGATCGGTCTGACCTGGCCGGACTCGATGAGCTTGGTGAGCGCGAGCAGGTCCGGCGTGTTCTCCGAGCAGATCAGCGTGGTCAGCGTCTGGCTGGTGAACGGGGACAGGATCAGCGCCCGGAGCTGACGGTCGCTGCCTGCGAGCCATCGTCCGCCGGTCTCGCCACCGACAATGACCAGCGTCCCGCGGGGATCCAGGACAGAGCGAAGGTGCTTGAGCGGACGGTTGCCTCCGGTGTCGAGGATTACGTCGTAGCGGCGCCCTTTGGCCGCGATTTCCTCGCGGGTGTAGTCGATGACATGGTCCGCGCCCAGGGACCGGACCGTGTCCATCTTGGCCGTGCGGCATACGCCGGTGACCTCGGCGCCGGCTGCCTTGGCGATTTGCACCGCGAAGGTCCCTACGCCGCCGGACGCGCCGATGATCAGCACCCGGTTTCCGGCCTGCACGTGCCCGCGGTCGCGGACCGCCTGCAGGGCCGTCAGTGCCGAGACGGGGACGGCCGCGGCCTGGGTGAATGTGAGGTTCGCTGGCTTGGGCGCTAGCTTGTCCGGCCGGGCGCTGGCGTACTCGGCGAAGGAGCCGTCGGCGATGCCGAACACCTCGTCGCCGACGTGCAGCGTCGTGACGGCCGCTCCGGTCGCCTCGACCCGCCCGGCGACTTCGCGGCCCCGCACCGGGGTCTTGGGGGCGCGGATCCCGTAGCCCGCGAGGCGCACCGGGTAGGGCAGGCCGGTCATCAGATGCCAGACGCCCCGGTCCACGCCGGCGGCGTGCACGCGCAGCAGCACTTCCTCCTCGCCGATCGCGGGCTGGGCGATCTCCTGGGCCCGCAGTACGTCGTCGGCCTCCCCGTAGCGTTCCTGGGTGATTGCCCGCATGGTCGTCCCGTCGGTCGTCTGCTGCCTGGTCATCATGGTAAGAGTGTTCATGAGAGACACACCACCTACGGATTCGGGTTCAGTATTCGCCCTTGATCACGAAGAAGGAGCCGCGAATCACTCCCGCCAGCTTTGACTTTTGGCGTGCGAACTTAAAGCGTGAGGCCAGTTCGTCGGGGACTTCCATGCCTTCTGAGAGCTTGAACCCAACAGCGCGCTTCTTTTCGTCCGCGATGCCGTACATCACGTTGACTGACAAGCCAGACTCGTAGAACACGTAAGCCATGCGAAAACCGTCTACCTCGAAAGAAGTCACCTCGAGCGGGCGGGCGGAGATGACGATTCCGCGCTCGTCGGCGAGGATGCGGTTCAGCCAGTCGAGCGTCTCCGGGTCCTCGCCAGCGGGGCTCACGGCGAAGACGTGACCGTACTTGTTCTTGAAGTAGCGTGCCTCGTTGGCGCGTAGTCCAGCGAGAGCCTCCGCGACTGGGGACGAGCCCAAGCCGACGGTGGACACGTTCTCGAAGTCGACGACGTGCGGCATGCGCCCCCCGATGACGATCTATGAGGGCAACGGTAGCAGGCCGGCAGGCGCGTGCAGGGCTGGTAGTCCTGGCGCGTGACGCTCAGGCATTCCGCTCATGCCGAACAGCGGACGATGCGTGTCCGTATAGATAACTTATGCGTCGGTCTCTATTCTGCTTACGCTCGCCGCCATCGTCAATTTCAGCCTTGTCGTTCGTATGCGGGCGCGCGGCCGATTACAGGCCCATTCGCTGTTGGCCTCCCTGCTGGTTGGTACCGTCCAGACGGTCCTGATCCGTATGGCGCAACCCTGGCCTTTCAGGCTCGGTAATCGCCTTCCGCCGATCTCGGCACCTGACCAGTTCCACGCCATCTAACGTAACGTTGCCTATGGGCACCCATCGGTGTACGTCAATTACGCCACGCGCTACCTAGCCCGACGGGCTCTCCAGGGGTGATAATCCGAGGGTGGAAGCTGATAATCCGGGGCCAGCGGAGCCTCACTGAACCCTGCCGCCATGATGCAGGCATCCGAGGTGCCCGGGGGCGGGTGATGGCCTGGCCTGCGGCTGGCTATGGCGTTGCTGCTGGTCCAGGAGGCGATGAGGATGAGCAGGCGTAATACCAGGCAAGGCAAAGCCCGGCGCCGCGCGGAGCGTGACCGCCGGCAGGTGCCGGAGCGCGAGCGGAAGCGCCCCGGAACCTCGGATCAGGAGCTTCGGGCCGTCGAGGATCAGGCGGTTCAGGCGGCTTCGCGGCCAGAAGGTTCTGGTCCCGGGAACTCGTATGAACGCGGTTCTGGACTGCGCTCCGACGCCGGCGGCGGCCTGATCGCGGTGAACCTCGACGAGGCGGACCTCGATACCGACGCGGATCTGAACAACGCGGATCTCGAGGACTTTGGCGATCTCGACGCCGACGACGTCGACCTGCAGGCCGCGCTGGCCGACGAGGCCGACATCAGCGATGTCGCCGAAGTGGCCGGGGATCTGGTCGGCGACCTCGACGGGCCGGAAGTACCGGACGGACCCGAAGACCCCGAAGACCCCGAAGACCCCGGGGACTCCGCGGCGGACCAGCCGTCTGCGGAGGGGGACCCCGAGGCCGAGGGACCCGGTGCGGCGGGTGCGCGCGTGGTCAAGCTGTCCCCGGATGGCGGCGGCGAGGACGAGGAGATCTTCGTCTTCGGCGACGACGACGATGATCTTCCGGCCGCGCGGGTGGCGGTGGCGGGCGCCAGCGCGGACCCGGTCAAGGACTACCTGAAGCAGATCGGCAAGGTGCCGCTGCTCAACGCCGAGCAGGAAGTCGAGCTGGCCAAGCGGATCGAGGCCGGCCTGTTCGCCGGGGAGAAGCTGGCCGAGGGCCGCCGGAGCCTGCCCGCCGAGGTGCGGATCGACCTGGAGTGGATCGCCGAGGACGGCACCCGGGCCAAGAACCACCTGCTCGAGGCGAACCTGCGGCTGGTGGTCTCGCTGGCCAAGCGCTATACCGGGCGGGGCATGCTGTTCCTGGACCTGATCCAGGAGGGCAACCTGGGCCTGATCCGGGCGGTGGAGAAGTTCGACTACACCAAGGGCTACAAGTTCTCCACGTATGCCACCTGGTGGATCCGGCAGGCGATCACCCGGGCGATGGCGGACCAGGCGCGGACCATCCGGATCCCGGTGCACATGGTCGAGGTGATCAACAAGCTGGCCCGGGTGCAGCGGCAGATGCTGCAGGACCTGGGCCGCGAGCCGACCCCGGACGAGCTGGCCGTCGAGCTCGACATGACGCCGGAGAAGGTCATCGAGGTGCAGAAGTACGGCCGTGAGCCGATCTCGCTGCATACCCCGCTCGGCGAGGACGGCGACAGCGAGTTCGGTGACCTGATCGAGGACTCCGAGGCGATCCAGCCCGGCGAGGCGGTCAGCTTCACGCTGCTGCAGGAACAGCTGCATTCGGTGCTGGACACGCTGTCCGAACGCGAGGCCGGCGTGGTGTCCATGCGGTTCGGCCTGACCGACGGCCAGCCCAAGACCCTGGACGAGATCGGCAAGGTCTACGGCGTGACCCGCGAGCGCATCCGCCAGATCGAGTCCAAGACCATGTCCAAACTCCGCCACCCGTCCCGATCCGAGGTCCTGCGCGACTACCTGGACTAACGTCATCATCCCGAACGGTTGCACGCCCCACACGCTCCGTCATCCGGGCCGCCAGGCTAGAAGCCCAAAGGCGGCTGAGTACCGTCCACCGCAGTAGCCACCTGGGTCCGCCGCGTCGGCCGCGGGCATCCCGGCGGAGGTGACGAACAGCGGGCGTGCCGAGGATCCGCGCGGACATGGAAGGAAATCGAACGCTTGACTTGTAGTAACGTCGGCTGCGGGCCTCGCCGCGAAGCGGGGTATGAAACCTAACCAGTGGAGGTGCCCGGATGGCCGAGCTCCCACCGCCCCCAGAGGGAATTGTGCTGACTCACTTCATCGTCTCGGACGATGTCGAGCGCTCCCGGCGCTTCTACACCGAAGTACTGGGCGGCCGGGTGGCCTTTCCCGGAGATCCGGTCAATGTTGCGCTGGCCAACAGCTGGATCGTCATCAATTCCGGCGGCGGCCCGACTGACGACAAGCCTACGGTCATCCTGGAGACGCCGCGTGATCCCGACCGGGTCAGCAGCTTCCTCAATATCCGGGTCAAAGATATCGACGCCGTGTACGCCGAATGGAGCGCCCGGGGTGCTGAATTCCTGACGCCGCCGAAACAGCACCAGTACGAGAAGCGCTGCTACATCCGCGATCCCGACGGTCATCTGATCGAAGTGGGGCAGACCACGGACCCAGAGGGGGACTGGTCGCCTGCTCACTGGCCGTCGAGTACGCGCGCCGAGGAGTCCGAGTAAATGCCTATACTACCGGCGAAATCCCTCACATCGACGGCAGCCAGTCCCCCGGACACGAGCCTCGAATCACCGCGTGACGCTGGATTCAGCCTCATCTCCATCGGCCCCACCACTCGTAAAGGAAAGAACCAGGTATCCGGGACCTGATCAGCTGAGCGCCTCGCACTGACCGGGCCATTGTTAGCGGCACCCCGTCTCCCCTGGTCGTGAAAGGTCCCGGACCTGAGCCAGGATCGGGGTCCAGTACTCAGCCTGCGACTGGCGGTCGATGAACAGGCCAATGTGCCCGCCCGGTGCGAGGTGCCAGCGGACCACCGAAGAGCCAACCGCGTACCGCATGTTGTGGACCTGCTGCCAGGGCGTGATGTCGTCCTCTTCGCCGCCGAGCAGGAACACCGGGCAGGTAATGCTGCGCAGGTTCACCGTGTTGCCGGCGACCTCCAGTTCACCCGTGAACAGCTCGTTCTTGACGAACAGGTACTCCACGGCCCACAGGAAGAGCTTGCCCGGCAGGTTGACCGGGTGGAGGTACCAGTCGTAGAAGTCACTGAAGTGGTCGAGGTAATCGCGGTCCTGCACGTGCGCGTAGACCTTGAGGTGCTCGGCTACGTGGGTGGCCGGGTGCATCGCGATGGACCCCATGACGTTGTTGATGCCGGGCACGATGCCGCCGCAGGCCTTGACCATGGCCTTGTACAGCGCCATGTTGCCGCGCGGGATCAAGATGGGCATCAGCTTCTTGGCCGGGCCATTCCCGGCGCTGGTGTCGATCGGCGCGCCGGCCACGGTGAGCGTGTTGACGCGGTCGGGGTGCAGGGCCGTCCACAGCGTGGCTTCCCAGCCACCCTGGCAGTCGCCGACGATGTTGACCTTGCCCTCGGGCCCGGCGATGAGGTCCACCGCGCGGGTGATGAAGTCGAGGCGGTCAGCCTCGGTGGTGTGCCTGGTGGCGGTGGTGGCGCTCAGCCAGTCGAATGAGTAGAGCTTGGTCAGGCCCGTCGTGATGCAGACCTGGATCTGGCTCTGGCCCTTCTTGTCGATGATGCACGAGGCGTGCCCGGCCAGCGGCGGGAACACCAGCGTGGGAACGACGTCGTTGTCGCCGACGCTGAAGTCACGCAGCAGCGCGAACGGTGAGGCGAGCACGACCTCATTGCGGCTGTTCCACTGCGGGGGCTTGCGGTGGGTTGTCTCGCGGGCCCACAGCGCCGTGTCCACCGGCACCGCTATGGCCTTGGCCATGACACGCGCACTCAGCGTGGCCGCGCCGGACATCACCTGGGTCAACTGCCTGAACATCTATTCATCTCCGGGAACCCCACTTGCCGGTGCTTCCTCATCAGGCACCCATGTCTCGCTTTGCGCCTGACCCGTCACTTCAAGTGCTAGCCGGCCGGAGGATGGCCCGTGGTGGCGAAAGTCCTCAGGAGTGAAGGCGAAGGTCCCGCCCCTGTGTTCGCCGGTCAGCCTCGCAGGCAGCAGCCGATGCGGCCCCGGTGCCGGGTGAGCTCGGGGGAGTCTGCCCGCTAGTGCGGCCGCGTTCGACGTCGGCGTGGACCCGGCGAGGATCACCCTGGCCGCCGGACGGCTACTGCCGGGCGCCAGCTGCGACCGCGACGTTTCGCTTTGCGCCGAAGCGGGCCGATCATCACCTAGAACACCAACCCAAATCGACGGCATGGCGGTCACGGTTACCGAGTTGGCGCCGAGGGTCAGCGCTCGTTTTTACGATGATGCCAGCACGCCGTGGCGGAAACAATACGCGTGGCCAATCCGGCTTTCGTCACTCATGGGAAGAGAGCAAATGAGCAGGAACTGACGCGGGCGCCCAACTTGGACAAAAGCGACAGGTAGATCACGTCGATCGGCAACTTGTGGTGAGGCATACGCTCGCCTCGCGGCATGAGCGTGTGCCTTGTAGCTAGCAGTCTCTTCTGGCCAAAGATCCCACGCCCCAGACGCCAGAGCGCCTGATATGCATGCTCTTACCTGCGGAGGGTCTGATATGCCATTGTGAGAATGATCTGCTTAACCGCGTATTCGCCACGCGAGACCGCCGGGCGACCGGGGCGCCCGGCTAGGGAACGGTTTTACAGCCTGTCGCTCCTACCCGAGGTGGACCCCGCTGACCAGTGCGTACGCGCTTGGAGGCGCGTTGTGGGCCGCCGCCTGCTGTGCGTCCGTGTGCGCTACCGTGCCGCCCGGAACCGAAGTGGCCGCCGGGCCTGTGCCGGATCATGGGCCTGACGTTACGTTCTTATTCCCCGGAACCGCGTCTGGGGCTAGTAGGTGAAGTAGTGGCCCTGTTCGATGTCCTCGATGAGGCCGGGGTGGGTGGGCTGCCAGCCCAGGAGTTCCTGGGTGATGGTGCTGGAGGCGGGCATGTCGGTGCTGAGCAGGGGCACGAGCATGCCGCCGAATTCTTCGGCGGGCAGGGACCGGGCGGGCAGGTTCAGGTGCCGGCCGATGGCCTCGGCGATCTCGCGGACGGGCACGCCTTCGTCACCGACGGCGTTGAGCACTGCGCCGGCCGGAGCCTGCTCGATGGCCAGCCGGTACAGGCTCGCGGCGTCCTTCACATGGACGGCGGGCCAGCGGCTGGTCCCGTCACCGATGTAGCCGGAGACGCCCTTGGCCCGGGCCGCGGCGATGAGCTGGGGGACGAAGCCGTGGCGTTCTCCCTGGCCGTGCACCGAGCGGGGCATCATAACCAGGCAGGAGCGGACGCCCCTGCCTGCGGCAGCGAGGGCGGCCTGCATGTTGGTGATGCGGGCCGCGATGGGCCCGGCGGCGATGAGTTCGTCGCGTTCGGTCGCGGGCCGGCCGGGTGTCACGAGCGTTGCGCCGGAGATCACCAGGGGCTTGCCGGAGCCGGCGAGTCCGGTGGCAAACGTCTCGATGGCCTTGGCGTCGGTCCGCGTCGCAGCCTCGCTCACGCTGGGCACGACGAAGGCGAGGTGGATGACGCCGTCGCTGTCGAGGGTGCCGGCGCGCAGCACGCCGGTGTCGTTCAGGTCGCCGCGTAGCACCCCGGCGCCCATGCCGGCGACGGCTGTGGCGGACGCGTCCGAGCGGGCTAGCCCGAGGACCTGGTGGCCGGCGCTGATGAGTTCGGGGACGACGGCCGATCCGATCCAGCCGGAAGCGCCGGTGACGAAGATGCGCACGGAAGGTCTCCTTGGTCGTTCTGCCGGTAAAGAGGATGCCGCGACCGGAACGATGCGATCCAGTCGCATTGACTCTATCATGCCGATGCGACTACGTCGCATAGCCTTCTCGGGTGATGCGATCCGATCGCGTCGCTTAGGATGTGACAGTGAGCAGATGGGCACCGAATGCGCGTGGGCGCCTGGAAAACGCCGCACTGGACCTGTTCGCGGAGAACGGCTACGAGGAGACGACCGTCGCGCAGATCGCACACCGCGCGGGAATGAACCGCGCTACGTTCTTCCGGCACTTCGCGGATAAGCGCGAGGTCCTCTTCGGCGGGGAAGACGTGCTGGCCGGGCTGTTCGCCGACGCCATCCGGGCCGCCCCCCCGGGGGCGACGCTCACCGAATGCCTGCAGGCGGCGCTCGCGGCGGCCGGGGCCGCGATGACCCCGCAGCTGCGGTCCGCAGCCGCCCGGCGCAGACTGGTGGTCGCGGCGAACAGCGAACTGCAGGAGCGGGGACTACTTAAGCACGCCCGGATCACCACGTCGATCACCGCTGCCCTGCGCGAACGAGGCACAGACGAACTTACCGCGCGACTGGGGGCCGAGACGGGCATGCTCGCCTTCAGCGTCGCGTTCGACCGCTGGATGAAAGCGAACGATGACGAACCGTTCCCGCCCTTCGCCGATGCAGCCCTGGGTGACCTGCAGGCGCGTGCCGCCGAACTTGTCCTCCCGTCCGTCTTTCAGCCTGACGCGGACCCCGAGGAGCAGGGAAGCCCCATTTGAGATCGGGATCCGCTCGCGACGGTATTCAGCTGAGCTTGGTCCAGGTGTCTTTGGCCATTGCGCCTCCCTTCGAGAGTCATTGCCTGAAAGAGACGAGCCGGGTGGACTGGGAACCTGACGCTGGCACAGCGGATCCGGCCGTAGGTGAAGCCGGGACGGCGTGCCGTGGACTGAGGGGACGCACCACGGCTCGTTCGGAAGAAAGAATTTGATCTTTACTAGAAGCTGACCACAGCACCGGCGGTGAGCACGAGGATGAATACGCCGGCCAGGACGCCGAAGATCGTGCTGTCGTGGTCATGCCCGCTGCCCGGGGGCGCGCCCGGATGCGGGCTGAGATCGTGCAGAGCGAGCAGCAGCCCCACGCCGAAATGGACCGGATGGCGGCGGCGGGGCTCCAAGCGGTGTCGCAGTTCCTCATAGGCAAGGCGGGCGGCCTGGGCCGTGGCGAACTTCACGCGGGTGAAAACGGCGGAGCAAACGGCCAGCGCCCGGCAGTGGCTGGCCTCAGCCAGCAGGCTCTCGGCCTCCGGGTGGCTGGTCAGCAGTTCGCCGACAAAGGGGCTCCGCGCCGGGCTGCGGCGAGGATACCGCATATCGGGCCGGTTAGAGCTGGCTCCGCTGGTAGGTGGTGAGGCCGTATTGCCTGGCGATCGGGTTCCAGAGGGTGGCGAATGCCTGCTTGCCGGCGGTGGCCCGGTCCTCTGGGATGTATGAGGCCCGCAGGCTGGCGTCGGACCGGCTGCTGCGGTGGCAGCCGCGGGCGATGTTGTCCTGCGTCCACCGGGAGAGATCGGTGTCCACCTGGGCTGATGCCTGCCAGGCGCTGGTCAGGTCGTGGAGCATCGGGGCAGGCAGCAGGGGACGGCCGGGCAGGCTCGCGAGCAGGGAGAGCAGATGCTGCCGGGAACTGGACGCGCGGGCGAAGGCCCGGGCGTCCTGGCGCAGGGACGGCCCGCAGCCGCGTACGTCCTCGGCCGCGCCGGTGACGGCGGCGCGGTCGGTGACGCTCTGCGCCAGCAGCCCGGACAGCCGCACCGCCACCTGCCGCCGTGCGTCCTGCGACGAGGCAGACGGCGTGGTGCCCGGGGTACCGCCCGCGGCGGTGCGACCGGAAAGGGCCCGGAAGATGACGACCCCGGCCACGACCGCCACGAGCGCGGCAGCCACGATCACCGGGACCAGCGGGCGGCCCGGACGCCGCGGGCCTCCGGAGGCAGGTGCCAGCCGCAGGTCGCCGAGCACCGCCGTGGGCGGGTCACCGGACGGCACCAGGCCATCCGCCCGCGTCGCATCCGGGCCTGCGGGCGGCGGCTGCACACCGCCCGGTGGCGCTGGCCATGGCTGCGGGCCGGGTGGCGGGGGCAGCCGACGGCGGGGCGCATACCAGGAGTCCCAGGGCGCGGACTCTGCCTGCGGCGGCGGAGCAGCCGCGGGTACCACTGGCAGCGGCGCCGTCGACGGCTGGGACGGCGCAGCGCCGCCGGTGGCCGGCCCTCCGCAGACCGGGCAGAACCGAGTTCCGGGATGCGCGGGGTGCCCGCACGCCCGGTCACCGGAACCAGCCACACCGGCCATAGTCACAGCAGGGTAGACCACGCGTCCGCGCTCGCCAACCAGAACGCGGCAACTGCGTCCCCCGCACCGGCCGTCGCTACCCACGCGCTCACCGGCCAGCAGCCGCCCTGTCGATCCCGGCGTTCGCGATGGGGTGGACAAGCGTAAGCCAGACGTTAAGCCGCCTTAGCTGGTTACGCCAGGTCACAGCCCACCCGAACCCAGAGCGACGCGAACCTCAGGAAAAACACTTCAGATCGCCGATTTTGTGCTTCTATGACGAAGCTGGTCGAATTTGCCGGGAGGCGCCGATCTGCCGGTTCTGTGACGACCTGTCATTAGGAGCAGGTGGCGCGGACCGGATGATGCCCGGGCATCGGCGACCTGATCCGCGCCGGGATGCCAACTGTGGCGGAGGGGGAGAATGCCAGTGGACCGCCAGAGCCCTAGATCGATGCTGGCCGTTAGGAGACACTGATGAGCACTACTGAGCCAACCTCCTCGGACGTGTGGATAAATCCGGGCAGCGATCGGGGATATGCGCGCAATGCGCAGCTCCAGCAAGACTTCGAAGCTGCTGCTGAGCACCTGCGTCAGATCGACGGATACATTGATCCGCTTGATCCTGCGCACAGTCGGCAACTGCGCGCCGACCTGGCACTCGAAGGTGGTGGCGTCAAGGGCATCGGCCTGGCGGGCGCAGTGCTCGTCTTGGACGAGGCCGGGTACTCCTTTGCCCGCGTTGCGGGGACGAGCGCAGGCGCCATTGCCGCTTGCCTGGTCGCTTCCATCTCCAGGGCCGGGAAACCGATGACTGCCCTGCGGACATACCTGGATCAGGTTGACTTTGCCAAGTTCATGCCGGAGGGCAAGATCCACCACTTTCTCGACCACATGGGCGGAACCGTCCAGGATGTCGACGACGCGGCAATCCTCACCCGGCAGATAGGGCTGTATCCGGGCACGTACCTGGCGCAGTGGCTGCAGCCGATTCTCAGTGAGCTGGGCGTGCAGACCTTCGCGGATCTGAAGATCGATCAGTCGGCCGATCCAGGCATGAGCCTGCCTCCCGGTCGGCGTTACCGGCTGGTCGTTCACACGTCGGACATCACGCGCGGAGAGTTGGTGCAGCTGCCGTGGGACTACGGGTACTACGGATTGCCCGCTGATGAGCAGGATGTCGTGGGAGCGGTGCGGGCGTCCATGTCGATCCCGTTCTTCTTCGAGCCGGTCGTCATCCAGGCCAACGAGGCCACGATTGATGTGGTGATGCCAGACGGCAGCTCGATCCGGCAGCACTATGACGCCGGAACCGTCACCTGGACCGACGGCGGCATGCTGCGGAACTTCCCGATCGGCGCATTCGACCGCGTTGATGGCCAGCAACCGCGCTGGCCGACCATTGGAATCAAGCTGTCCTCGCTGCAAACAACCTTCCCGGCCACCGAGGCGTGCGGCACAGCGCTGAGCGTGGCCATCCGCGCCTTGCACACGATGATGAACGAATGGGACCGCTATAACATCGAAGAGACCACCGCCGCGCGCACGATCTTCGTGGCCAACGCGGGCCTGACAGCCACCCAGTTCGACCTCACGCAGGAGCAGCAGGATCAGCTGTTCATCAACGGGGTGCGGGCCGCGACACGGTTCATCATCGAGATGTCTCATGCCGGCGGCGTGCCCCGGGACGTCGGCCAGGCCAAACAGCTTCTGCTAAGCAGGGCGGCGGCTGCCAGCCCCCCATCATGACGACGGACTGCCAGCTTGCGGGGCGGTTTTAGCCTTCCGCGCCAGGCGATGCCCAAGGGCCACGAACCCTCACGCGCCAGCCTGTCAGCCATTCCGTAAAGGGTGCGGCAATGCACATGGGTCCTCGCCGCCTGCCCCGGTCGTTCGCTGGCGTGAGCACCACTTACCGAGAAGGGGCAGCTCTTGCGGGCCCTGGGCAGCTCGGTCAGCCTGCGAGCGCGTTCAGGCGGCGATGGGCTGTTGGACGTGGATTAGCCGGCGTGGAGGAACCGCCCGGCCGTCAGGCAGGAGTTCGCCCGTGTCATCGAAGATGATGACGCCGTTGCACAGCAGGCTCCAGCCTTGCTCGGGGTGGAAGGCGATGGTGTGAGCCGAGTCACGGTCGGGACGGTCAGCTGAAGGACATGGAGGTCGATGTGGACACATTGTGCGCCTCTAAGGATTGTGGATGTACAGGACTGTGGGGCCCAAGGGCTCAGCTGGCCGCAGCCATGACCGGCCGGAGCGAGCCTGACTCGGCGTTGATCAGCGCTGCGACGGCCGGGTGGCGGCGCATCCTGTCCAGGCAGCGACTGCGGGTCGGGCCGATGCTGCCGATGGGGATGCCCAGCCTGGCGCTAATCTCGGCATATGCCACCGGCGGGTCCGCGATGAGCATGGCCATCAGCCGCTGGCCTTGCGAGGGCAAACAAGTGAACGCCTCGCGCAGCGCCGCATGGCGTTCGGCCGCGAGCAGTTCCTGCTCGACCGCCTTGACCCGCTCGTCCGGGATGATCTCGGCGTCGCAAACAACCACGCCCGGTGCGTGCGCCGCGCGCACGAGGCGCCCGCACTCCCGCCGGGTGGTGGTAGCGAGCCAGCCGGCCAGCGCGGCCGGATTGCGGATCTTGTCCAACTGGTCCACCAGATGCATCCAGACGCTCTGGCCGATGTCGTCGGCGTCGTCGCGGCCGAGGCGGTACTGGCGGCAAATCGACCAGATCAACGGGGCGTACCGTTCGACGAGCGCGTCCCACGCCCGTTTGTCTCCACCTCTTGCGCGGGTCACCAAGTGGATGACCAGCAGGTCATCACACGCCTGGTCGACGTCATTTCGCGTAGGTACATGATGGGCGCAGGATGTCGCGGCAGTCATGATCTGGTTCTCCTAACAATCACGGCAGCCAATGCGCCTGAACGCGGTAGGCTTCAATGTCTACGCCGCCGGGAAGGTCGATATCCGATGTTCATCTGGCCAGATGTATGAGTTACGACAGGCCCATAAGGAATGGTTCAGGCCGGCCATCGGAAAATTTAAGAAATATTTTTTCCCCGGCGAGTGAACCGTTCGGGCGGCCGGCGTCGTAAAAATGAAGTTGGCGCGGTGCGCAGGTGCCGATGCCGCGGCGGCGAAGGAGGTGACCAGTCGTGCCTGACCCAGACCTGGGGCCCGCTGACCAGCCGCCGGTCGCGCAAGGCCGCAGCGAAGGAGCAACCGCAGGCATTGGGTCAGGGATCTTAATCGCTCGCAACGATTCGTCGCCGCGATAGAACATCCTGTTCGGTGCGGCCTGAGCGTGAAACACCAGCTGACCTAGACGGCGCCAGAAACAATTAGGCGGATCCGGATCGTTAGGCAATAACCGAAACGTATAACGAAGCTGTCCCTCGAGCGGCTCAACTACCCCGCCTCACCGGGTGACCCGGCAGCTGCTGGAGGCCTCCGTGGAGTCCCAGCTGCGGTCGGCGCTTACCGCCGCCGGCTACCACACGATCTCGCGGCGTCGAGACGTCCCGGACGCAATGGTGCTCGATGCCACCGCGTGACGATGGACATGCGCGACAATCTGGGGCGGGGCCCGGTGAGGGCCGGTACTACGCTTTAGCCGGGCGGGTTTCCGGGCAACGGCAGGAGAGAACTGTGATGGACCGTTGGATCACCGACACGCCGACCAGCGCGCGTTTCCCGATCTACACCCGGGGCAATGCCGACGAGGTCGGTCCGGCGCCGTATTCGCCGCTGGGCTGGAGCCTGACGTGGGAGCAGGGGATCTGCCCGGGGACGGCCGACGGCTGGTCGTCGCTTGGCGGGTTCTCGCGGGAGGAGTTCAGCTGGCCAGTGCCGGAGACGTTCGGCAACTGGGGCG
The DNA here is from genome assembly GCA_963758795.1 of uncultured Actinomycetes bacterium. Taxonomy (GTDB): domain Bacteria; phylum Actinomycetota; class Actinomycetes; order Streptosporangiales; family Streptosporangiaceae; genus Palsa-504. The sequence continues at coordinate 256,050 of CAVWXG010000006.1, read as the reverse complement.
GTTATTTCTATAACCAGGTGTCGGTGGGGCGGGTCTTTGGCGTCCGGGCGCCAGGCGGCAGCCCCGATCTCGTCGATGAATCGTTCTTCGGTGAGAACCCGTCGGTCCCGCCGTACGTCCCGGATCCCCGTGATGAGTCCGCCGAGCGCAGCGAGGCGATCGGGGCACGGTTCGCGGAGGTACTTGCGGCCACAGAGCAGCCGGGTTACCTGACCGACTTCGTCGCCCAGGTGCGGACCTGGGCCAGCGAGCGCCCGGACTTGCAGGCGCTGCCGGACGAGGGCTTGATCGCATACGGCCGGACGGCGAACTACCGGCAGCGCCCGACCTGGGACGTCTACTGCGTGGTCACGCTGTCCGCGACCATGGGCCCTGCTGTTGTAGGCCCGATCGCCGCCTCGCTCGGCTTTCCGAATGCCGTGGCGGAAGTATTCAGCGCGATCGGCGGGATCGCGAGCGCGGCGACGACCGAACGGGTTTGGCGGCTGTCGCGCCTGGCCCGGGATTGCGGGCGGGTCAGCGCTGAACTGGACGCGGGTATCGACCGCGTTATCGACCGGCTGCGAGCGTCCGGGGACCAGGCGGCTGAGGCGTTCGTCGAAGAGTTCGAGCGCCTGCTTGCCGTCGACGGGCACCGCGGCCCGAATGAATGGGACATCTCATCCGACAGCTGGGTGCTGCGTCCGGATCTGCCCCTTGCCATGATCGACCAGCTGCGGCGGCAAGACGATGACCAGGCTCCCGAGCTGCGTGCCGCGGCACCGACGGCGCGACGGGAACAGCTCGTCGACGAGCTCATGCAAGCGGTGGCCGCCGACGATGCGACGAAAGGCCTGCTGGCCTCAGGGCTGCGCTCGGGCACGATCTTCTACCAGGCGCGCGAGCAGGCCAAGGACGCTGCCGTGCGGGCCATGCTGGAGGCCAAGCTCCCGTTCGTGGAGCTGGGCCGCCGGTGGGCCGAACGTGGCGTCATCGAGCACCCCAAGCATGTCTTCTTGCTCCTGGACCGCGAACTCGACGAGATTGTGACCAATCCTGAAGGCTGGCGGGAACGCCTGGCCCGGCGAGCCGCGGACTTCGCGGAGCTGGGCTCCCGCGTCCCGCCCTACGTCGTCACGCACGGCACACCCATACCGCCGATCTCGAAGTGGCCGTTGCGAGCCGACGGCGGCACCCCGACAAAGGCCGCCGCTGGCGATGAGCTGACAGGGCTAGGCGTCGCGCCGGGCGTGGCTCGCGGCCGCGCCCGCGTGGCCGCCGGCCTCGCCGACCTTACCGATCTCGAGCCCGGCGACGTCATCGTCTGCTCCACGACCGATCCCTCGTGGGTGCCGCTGTTCTTGGTCGCCGGCGGTGTCGTCTGCGAGGTCGGTGCTCCGTCCAGCCACGCCGCGATCGTCAGCCGCGAGATCGGAGTGCCCTGCGTCGTGTCGGTGGCCGGCGCCTGCGACCGCATCGCCGACGGCGCGACTGTCGAGATCGACGGGCTCGCCGGGACCGTGCGGGTACTGCAAGGTGTCGCCGGATGACGCGACGACCGCTCGGCACGCTTGTCTGCCTCGCCACAGGCGCGAGCCGACTCCACGTCCGGCCAGTACTGCGCGCACGCTGACGGCCAGACGACCGACCCCCCATAGCGATGACCGGGTCCGGACAGCGATCCGGCTTCTCAGGCTGCACCCTGATGCCGCGCCGCAATCCTGCGAAACTACGCTTATGCTCGGTTTTGCCGGCCCCTCCAGGCGGCCGGGACGATGCCCGGGCTGGGGGTGATCATGGTAGCCGGACACCAGGTCCGCATGCTGGCCTCGGTGGCCGACCGGGACCGCGCCATCGGGATCCTTCAGGAGTCATTCGTCGAGGGCAGGCTGGCCATGGACGAGTTCGAGGAGCGGGTCGGACTGGCCATCGTGTCGCGTGACTTCAGGGAGTTGCTGGCGCTGACCGCCGACCTGCCAGCCGGCCCGTTCGACAGGCTGCCTGCGCACCGGGTGGCCCCGCGCCCGCCAGCTGGCAGGCAATCGCCGGGGCTGGTTGCGCGGCTTGCACAGGGATGCATGGCGGCGGGCATCCCCCTGTCTGTTGGCCCCGGTGCCCAATAGAGTTGACGGTCTATGCCACTGTTCAATGTCGCGGTGAGAGAGCATACGTACACCGGGCAGTTCTATAGCGACGTTGTGCAGGCAGGGTCGCCGGAGGAGGCGCTGCGAGTGGCCGCCCAGCATGCCGTCGTGCCCGGGCCGCCGGCCGGCCCCAGGCCGCAGCACGGCTCCGGTGTCGCGGTGCCCGGGCCGACCTGTACCGGGCGGCTGGATACGGACGTGGTACGGGCCTCGCGCCGCGGGGAGCCGGTGCAAGTGGCCGCGCCCGGACCGCCGCCTAGTTCTGCGTTCCAGCACGGATTCAGCGTCGTGGTCAGAGAGCAGGCCGGCGCCGGGCGGATCCGTAGCGACGTCGTGCAGGCCGGGTCGCCTGAACAGGCGCTGCACGTGGCCGCCGCGCAGGCTGCCGCGCCCGGACCGCCGCCTGGTCCCATGCCGCGGACAGCGGCAGCAGGCCGGCCGGGGTGTGCCGACGTCTGGGTCTACACCTTGCTGCACTGCGACCTGGAGGCGGGACACGATCCTCCCCACATGGCGGTCGCACACGGTTACCGGCGACTGGTGAGGTGGGTGAGGGACGATCTCGGCATTGCCCGTCTCGTACCAGACCCGGCCACCGTCGCTCCCGTGGTTTCCCCGATCACCCGGCCATCGCCCGCCCCAGAAGCGGAGCCTGCCGAGGCGCCGCCGCTCACGGGAGCCGGCCCTTTAGGTTTGCCGGTCCGCCAGGTAGCCGGTCCCGTCCCTGCTGCCAGCCGACGGCTGGCACGCCAGACAGTGGGCGCGCAGCCGGCCCTGGCTCGATCCGCGACAGCCAGCACGATGGCTCGGGCAGGCCAACACCGACGAGCTCCCGGTACTCCTACGGCGAGGCCACTGCCGATCAAGCCGAACGTCGTGTTTTACGTTTACGGCATGAACGTGTCGCCCGAAGTCATCTACATCATCCGGCACGCGGAGAAGTCGCTTAAGCCGCCGTCGTCTGGCGTTGACTTTGAGGGCGGCCAGAACGAGCATTCGCTGCTGCCGCGCGGATGGCAGCGCTCCGGCGCCCTCGCTGCCCTGTTCCATCCGGACTTCGGTCCGATGCGGGCTGGCTTGCGGACTCCGACTGTGCTGATGGCGCCCTCGTGGGGGCATCCAGGCAAGACGGCCGCGCACCGGTCTTATCAGACCATTCAGGGTCTGAGCGAGCAGCTGGGGCTGCCGGTAGCGTGCCAGTTCGCCCAGGGTCAGGAGCAGCAGCTAGCCAACAGCGTGGTGCGCAGCTACTCCGGGGTCGTGCTCATCTGCTGGGAGCATAGCCACATTCCGGTGATCGCATCCTCGTTGCCGGTCGTCAGCGGAACCGCCATCCCGCGGGAGTGGCCGGGCGACCGGTATGACGTCATCTGGTCGTTCACCCTCGTCCCGGCGCCCGGTCCGGCCCGCTACACCTTCGGTCAGATTCCGCAGCAGCTGCTAGCCAGAGACGCGGGAACAGTGATCCCGACGGATGTCGATACGCCAGAACATGGCGCTGGCCAGCACAAACACCACAAGGGGTGATCCGGCGGCGGCGAGGTGGGTCCAGCGCTCGCTAGGTGCCATGCTTTGCTCGGCAGGTTCTGGACGTGTGTCGAAAATCTCACCCGCCCAGCGGAGGAGCTGTCCGGTTTCGCCGGACGCCGCCTGAGCTGGTTGCTCTCCCGAGGTCCCGCCGCTGCGGCATGATGATCGGCTGTACTGCAGCTGGTCGACTGTGGGCAGTGGTCGGAGTCGCTTGTATCGCGGCGGTCGTTTCCTACGAACACGCAAGTGTCAGGGTGGTCCCCCGCAGGATCATATGATTGAGCGAAAATCTGTCGGAGTGGCGGCGGCAGTTGGCGGAGGCCAGTGGCCCGGGTCCGCGCTTTGCGATCCCCAGGAGTTTCCATCCTAGTTACGGTAGTCGTGGATCAGTCGGATGCTGTGTACGCCGCGGTGATTTCGGGCACCGCGGCCTGCATAGATCACGCTGGCCACTGTCAGGCGCCTATGCCGTGGGCCAGTGCCAAGAACCCGACGACGATAGCTACGGCGATCAGGATGACGATCACTCCGAAGACGGCGAATAGCAGTTGCCGCCCGAGGAACACGACGGCCAGAACCACGAGTACGAGCACGAGCCGAGCGCCCTCGACCGATCCGTGACTGACCGCTGCTATAGCGAGCATGAGAATCCCTCCTTCCCGGATGCTGCCTTTCCGAAGAAAGTGCCTAAATCAAGCTTCATCGAGGGCGGTCTCATCGGGATGTCCCGCGTGCGGACTTTGACTGCCATGGACGGCTTTACATACTGGTGACAAATACGTGATCGCCTGGACGCGCAGATCTTGTACATGGATGCATTCCATGGCAGGACGAACTCGGACATAATTAATCCAGGGGGGATGGCAAGGGGTGGGATCTATCAAGCGAGAGCCGGTGCCGCCAGGCCCAATCGCGGATCTCTTCGACCGCCTGGACAGCCTGCACTCCCAGGCAGGCCGTCCGTCGATGCGGGAGATCGCGATCCGGGCCGGGCGGGGCAAGATCAGCTCCTCGACCGTGCACAACATCTTCCGCGGTTCGCGGGTCCCCCGGTGGGCCTTCCTCGAGCAGGTCGTCAACGCACTCGGCGGCGCCGACGACCGGGACCGGTTCCTGTTGCTATGGCAGGCGGCCTGGCGCGCGGAGAACGAGCAGGCAGGGGCGGAGCCGACCCGAGGCAACGCCATCGCGCCCCGCAAGGACGGGGACACCGGGACCGGCGACAATGGAATCTCCGCGGCCGGGATCGTCGGTCGAGCCGACCGGGCACCGAAGCTCGCACAGCGCATCTGGTCAAACGAGATTCCGACCCGAAACCGGCATTTCACCGGTCGCGAAGCCGAACTCGAGCTGATTCACGAGAATCTCTCGGACGGGATAAGCCCGCACATGCAGGTGATCGCCGGAATGGGCGGCATTGGCAAGACCGAGCTTGCTACCGAGTACGTCCACCGAAACATCGACAAGTACGAGATCATCTGGTGGATCCGGGCCGAGCACCACGATCGCATCAGAGAAGCCCTCATTAAGCTCGCGCAGCGACTCGAACTCCGGCAGGCGTCAGCCGACGGCGACCGCGACCGGACCATCGCGGCCGTGCTGGACAGGCTCCAGTCGGAGATCCGTTCGTCCTGGCTGCTGGTATACGACAATGCGGCCAACCCGCTGGACATCCAGCGCTACCTGCCACCGGGCAGGCCCGACGGCCACATCATCATCACCTCACGACTGCTGAGCTGGCCAAGCTACGTGGCCGCGGACAGCATCGAGATCACCCCGTTCACGGAGCAAGAGGCAGTCGGCTTCCTGCGACGCCGGGTGCCGAGCCTCGCGCCTGGAAACAGCAGGCAGCCACTCACTGACAGCGAGGATGCACTCCGGTCATCGGAGGCGAGACGACTGGCCGCTGAACTCGGCCATCTGCCCATTGCGGTCGATCACGCGGCCGCTTACCTGGCCGAGACCGGGCAGAGTATCGACGAGTACCTCGCCAGCTTCCAGCAGAACGCACACGTGCTGCTCAGCGAGCAGCCAGGCGATCCGGAAATCTCGGCTCACGTCTCCGGCACCTGGGCTGTCTCCACCACGCTGCTCACCCAGGACGCGGTTCATCTGTTCAACTTGCTCGCCTTCTTCTCCCCCGAGCCAATCGCGGCTGAGCTTCTGATCCAGCAGCCGGCCGTTCTCGACGAACCTCCCGGCGTGCGAGAGTTCTTGTCGTCCGCCACCCGGTTCCGCGCCGCCGCGAGCCAACTACACCGGCTGTCCCTCGCGAAGGTCGACAGTGCCCGCGACCTGATCCAGATGCATCGGGTTGTCCAGGCCGTCACCCGCGGGCGGCTCCGTCAGAATCGCGGTGACCTGTACCTCGCGTACCGAAGCGCCGTTGACGCGCTACTGGCGGCTTCCAACCCGGGCAGTCCTGACCTCGCGAGTAACGATGCCGCCTTTGACCTCTCACTTCAGCACCTGGAATCTGACCCCAGATTTCTGCACACCAGCAATCCCGCGCTTCGCGGCCTCATCATCGACCAGGTGCGGAGGCTGCGGCTTCGCGGCGCCCACGTGGAGGCGATGCGCTTCGGCGAAGACGCCCTCAACCTGTGGCGCGAGAGGCTCGGCCACGATCACCTCGACGTGCTGGGAATCGGGGTGGAAGTGGCCATCTCGATGTATGTCGGGGGGCACGCAGCCGACGCGCACGAACTGATCTTGTCGATCCGGCCGCTGCTCCAGCGCTACCCCGACGGGGAGGGCTTCCAGGTCTTCCTGCGCTGTGAGCAGTTCTACGCCGAGGACCTCCGCGCGCGCAGCCAGTTCCAGGAGGCGCTGCAACTCGACCTGGAGATACTGCCCAAGTTCGAGGCGGCCTTCGGCGTGGATCACGAGCGCACCCAGGCCGTCAGGAGCAACATCGCGATCGACTACCGGCAGATGGGCCGCTATGCCGAGGCACTGCAGGTCAACAACCGTAACCTGGCTGACAGGCAGCGCATCTTCGGCCCCAATGATCCGGTGACGCTGCGCTCCGCCGATGCCGTCGCACGTGACCTCCGCAGCCTCGGTCGCTACCAGGAATCGCTGGACATCGCGCGCCGGGTGGTTGCGGCGCACGCGATGATCGGCGGCCGGGAGAATACGGAATGGCTGTTTGCCTGCGAAGGCTTCGCCACCGCGCTGCGCAAGGCGGGCCATCACTGGGATGCGCTGCAGGAAGGCGAGCATGTGCTCCAGCGGTACCGCGACTATCTAGGCGAAGAGCACGCCTACACGCTTCGGGCCGCGGCTAGCCTGGTCAACGCGAGGCGGGCGGTCGGCGACCTTTCCGGCGCTGAAGAACTAGCCCAGGAGACACGCGAACGGTGCCTCGGGTCAGACTGCCCGGACGATTTGCGCAACGCCGCGTTGCTTAATTTGGCGTCGGTGCTCCGGGTCGCGGGTCGCCTCCGGGAGGCGCTGGTTTTCGACGAGCAAGCGAGACACGGACTAATCAGACTCTACGGCGGCGGCCACCCACTGACCCTCGCGGCGAACATCAACTACGCCGCCGACCTGGCTGGCAGCGGCAGGCTCGGAGACGCCATCCAGCTCGGCCACGAGACGCTGACCAGATACCGCGGGATACTTGGAGAGACTCACCCGGACACCCTGATGGCCGGGGCCAACCTCGCCATCGATGAGGCCGCCGCCGGCAACCAAGCCGCCGGCCAGCGGCTCGCCGACGTGCTGCGGGGCTACGCGGAAATACTGACGATGGAGCACCCTGAGGCCCGCGCCGCAGCGCAGGGGATCCGGCTCACCGCGGAGATCGAGCCATCGGTGTAACCTCCGGGATCCCGGTCATCCGGCGCAGGTCTCCCTGTACCCGGTCGCGCACGTGGGCGGTGAGCCGGAGCAGGTCCTGGCAGTACACCGAAGGATTGCGGAACCCGGTACCGTGCCGGAACCGGTGCGGGTACAGGCCGCCGCCGCACAGTTCCAGCACCGGACAGGCCAGGCACTCTGCCGACAGGGCGGCGTCGCCGATCTGCCGGGCCACCGTTGTCGGGTGGTTCAGGGCCTCGTCAAGGCTGTTGGCATTGACATTGAGACCAGTGTCGGCCGCACCCGGATAGGCGGAGCTGAGTGAGTCGAGCTGCTTGATCGCGCCGTCGGTGTCGATCACCACGATCGTGCTCGGCGCGATACCGACCCCCTCCACGCCACTTGGCTGCCCGAGGACCAGCTGGATGAGCTCACGGAAGAGCCGGATGTCGGTCCCCTGCCAAGGGGCGCCATACCAGCGTTCGAAGACGGCGATCAGCCAGTCGGCGTACCCGGTGCCCGGCGGCAGGCAGTCCCAGTTGGCGTGCGGCAGCAGGAAGTCGATCACCGGCGGAGTGAATCTCAACAGCGCCTCATAGGTCGAAACCGGGTCGCTGTCGATGGCGATCGTGCACAGCAGGCCGGCGTAGCAGGTACGGAAAGCCGCTGAGTTAAGCAGCTCAACTCCCTCGACGGCCGCCTCGTAGCTGCTGTGCCCGTTGGCATAGCGGCGGTAGCGTGCGGTTGTCTCCGCGTCGCCGTCGAGACTGACTCCGACCCTGACGCCAAGTGCCGCAAAGGTCTCGAGCGTGCTCCGGTCAAGGAGGATCCCGTTGGTCTGAACGGTCACGTCTACCCGCACAGGGACGTGGACGTGCAGCGTCTCGACCAAACGCGCGAGCCAGTCACGCCCGGCCAGTAGCGGCTCCCCGCCATGCAAGATGACATCCACGTGGGCGAGGTCATGTTCCTTCACGTGTTCAGCGATGCGCTCCACGGCAGCGTTCGCCATCCCGCTGCTCATCCGCGTTGGCAGCGACCGCCAGCCTTGGTCTGCCATCTCGTAGACGTAGCAGTAGGTACAGGACAGGTTGCAGCGACTGTGCACCTTGAGAATGAACTGCCGGAAAGGCGCGGGCCGATGACCGGCAGCGAGCACCGCTGGCACATCGAGCGTCAGTAGCGGCCAGGGCGCGGGATGCATGCCATCGGCCGGCGCGAGGTCCGCGGCGACATGGCGGTTGACGGCGGTCAACGACAGCTAGAGGCTTGATTCGAATGCACAGCGCAGCAGCCTGGCGTCGGCCAGCCGCGCGCGGTACAAGGCCAGTGAGCGAGCGAGGACAGAGTCCCCCGGCACCGCGACCTGCTCAAGGGAAGTGTCCCGCAGGCCGGAGCGGGCCTCGCCGACAAACTGCTGGGGCGGGTTCATTGATCTCTCCGGATGGGATCGTAAGCGAAGAAAGACTCTTATCGCATAAACGCACAAGAACCACAGCAGCCATGTTGTCACTGGTGCCACGGCTATTGTGCCGTGTTCCCATAGCGCTGGCAACAGCCAACCCCCCAGCACGTCGCATGCGCAATGCCGCGCCGTGTCCATGGACGGCCAAAGGTGCGGCTGTAGCGGAAACCAGCTCCACTGTCCAAAAACATCTGTGGACGATCATGGACACCGGCTCGGGCTGGTCAGCGCGCTGGGTGCGGGCCCGGCGCGCGATCTTGGCCTGCTGGACGCAGCCTGTCACCGGCCCCGGGCCGGACTGTTCGGACGGGAGGCTTACCCCTCGCTCGCCGGCAAGGGCAGCGCGCTGATGCACTCGCTGGCAGGCAACCACGCGCTTGTTGATGGCAACAAACGACTCGCGTTCCTGGCCGCGGCGGTCTTCTTGCGCATCAATGGCTACCGCCTGGACATAACCGAAGACGATGCATTCGACCTCACCGTGTCCGTCGCAGCCGGCCAGCTAGACGCCACCGGGATCGAGAAGCGTCTGCGCCTGACCGTCGTCAGCGACGACGCATAGAAGCAGCCGGGAGGACGACCAGGTTACCCCAAATTCTCACTCACATGCCTGTTGAGCGGTAGTTTGCGCGTGGGCGGCGCTCTTGAAATGCTTCGCTTATGCCCTCCCTTCCAGCGACGTTCGCTGAGGATGTCATCAATCAGCAAGCCCGTGGCCAGTTCGAGGCATTCCTCGACGAGCACCGCGGTGAACTCAATCGCTGCCTGGACGGGCTGACGGAGGAGCAGGCGCGCCGGTCGCTGGTGCCTTCCCGGACCACATTGCTCGGCCTGGTGAAGCACGCGACCTTCCTTGAGAAGGTCTGGTTTGACGAAGCTGTCACATGCCGGTCACGCGCTGAGATCGGTATCCCCGCGACCTCGGGCGAGTCGTTCATTCTTCATGACGACGACACGATCGCCAACGTCCAGCAAGCACACCGTGAGGCATGCGAGTCATCACGGCGTGTAACGTCATCCCTGGGGCTGGACGACAGGGTCTACGGCTACTGGCGCGGCCCGCTCCCGCTGCGCTGGGTGTACCTCCACGTACTGCGCGAACTCGCCCAGCATTGCGGGCACGCAGACATCCTGAGGGAGCAGATCCTCAACGGGTACCGCCCGGGTATCCGCTAGCCGCTTTGCGTAGGCATGGAGCCCTGAGCCGCCCGCCCCGCGAAGTCAGCGAGCTGGAAACGCCGAGCGGGCCAGCCCTCCTGAAGCAGGATGAGGCGTGCTTTGGCCAGCATCCGCGTCTCCCGCTGCCAGTCAAAGCCAAGACCGGACCGAGTTTGACCAGGAAGCCGGCGAATAACGTGGAGACAGACATACCCGGGCGCGGCGAACCCGCCTAATCTAAGACCGGCGCCCGGCTCCGGATCCCGGCTAAAAAGCACGGGCAGAAAGGTAGAGGTAGAAGGACATGTCCGAGCAGACCAGCGCCGCCGCCCCGGCCACCGCCGCAGACATCATGCGGCCACCGCTGACGACGGTGCAGCCGACCGACCACATCGCTGCGGCCGCCTACCTGATGAAGCGCGCGGGCACGACCGCCCTCATGGTCCTGGACGCCCAGAACGGCCAGCCGGCAGGCATCATCACCGAGGCGGACATTGCCCACGCGGTCGCCGACGGAAAGGACGTGAACAGTACCCGGATCCATGCCCTGATGACCACTCGCCCGACCGTCATCAACACCACGACTAGCGTCCGTGACGCGGCCCAGGTTATGACGAGCGGCCATTTCCGGCACCTGCCGGTCGTCGGCGACGAAGGCCTGGTCGGAATCGTCGACATCACCGATGTGTGCCGCGCATTGCTCGAACCCGGCGTTTCCCCGCCGCCGGCCGGCATAACCCAGCCTGAGTAGTCCTCGCGGCACCTTCACCGGCCCCTTTTGCCTTCTCGGGCGCAGCGGGCCAGCGAGAAGGCGGCCGGCCGATGAGACGCCGGCGCACCTGGGAGTCGCTTGCCGGGTCAGGTAACTCGGCGGGTTCGCGAGGGAATCCGTTTACGGGTGCCTCGCGGAGCTGGCGAGTTCGGCTACGGCGGCGACGGCTCGGTCGATCTCCGCTTCGGTGTTGTAGTAGTGCGGGGAGAAGCGGACGAGTGGGTGGATGCCACGCTCTTCGGTGTCGAGCGGGTTGTGCTCGGCCACGGTGGTGCTGACGTTGATGCCGGCCCGGCCGAGCGCGGCTGCGACGTCATCGACGCTGCGGCCGGCGATCTTCGCGGTGACGATGGCGCAACGGTGCGTGCCGAGGTCGTGGGTGGTGACACCCGGGAGCTGCCCGAGGTCCTCCCGCAACCGCTCACCGAGGGCGCGGGTGCGGTCGCCGATGGCGTCAAGGCGCAACTCGAGGGCCTGTTGCACCGCGGCGCCGAGGCCGATGATGTTGACGTAGCTGTTCTCCCAGGTTTCGAAGCGGCGGGCGCCGTCGGCCCAGGTGAAGCCGCGTCCGCCATCCCAGGTGGCGGAGCGGATCTCGGCCACGAACGGGTCGAGTCGGTCAAGGGCGGCGTCCCGGACCCACAGGAAGCCGGTTCCGCGCGGTCCGCGGAGAAACTTCCGTCCGGTGCCGGTCAGCAGATCGCAGCCCACGTCGTTGACGTCGACGGGAAACTGCCCGACGGCCTGGGTGGCGTCCAGCAGGTACAGTACGCCGGCGTCGCGGGCGATGCGCCCGACCGCAGCGGCAGGGTTGACCAGGCCGCCGCTGGTCGGAACCCAGGTCAGCCCGATCAGCTTGGTCCGTTCGCCGACGAGGCCGGCCAGCGCGCCGAGGTCGATCTGCCCGTCGCCATCGTTAGGCACGACCACGACCTCGGCGCCTGAGCGCCGCGCGACCTGCAGGTAGGCCAGCACGTTGCTGCCGTACTCATCGCGGCCGGTCAGGATCCGGTCACCAGGACCCAGCGGGATCGAGTAGAAAGCGGCGTTCCACGCGTGGGTCGAGTTGTCGAACAGCGCCACCTCATCGCTCCGGCCGCCCACCAGCCGCGCCAGCGCGGCATAGGTGGCATCGATCTGCTCCTGCGCCCGCGCGGCAGCTTCATACCCGCCTATCTCGGCCTCCAGCCGCAGATGAGCGGTCATCGCCGACAGAGTCGACCGGGACATCAACGCTGCCCCGGCATTGTTCAGATGAACCCGGTGCAAACACCCGGGCGTCTGCGCCCGCAACCGGTCAAGGTCCATACCCCATCATGACTGCCACGATGACACGACGAGCCTCCCGGCACCGTTACCTTCACCAGCAGCAGCCAGGCGTGGTGTCATTCAACGAACCTCTACGGGAACGGCCCAGGTCTTGATGGCCACGACCCAGCGCTGCGAGGCCTGCCGGCGGAAAAATGTCTGGGTGATCGATCCGGCAGAGCCGCATGGCTGAGCGGCAGGTGCGGGGCATCTGCTCCCGCACTGACTACGTCGGTGCAGCTGCCGCCGTCAGCGGCAGTAGTGCTATGGTCCTACCGCATACTGGTCCAGTGGAACCGGCATCTGATTGCGTCGGGGGGCAGATCCAGCTCTCCGCGGTCCGCCGCAGGCGGGCCCGCCGCTCGCGGTCCGCAGGGCCATCCGACCAGGCCCTGCACTGGCTGGCCGGGTGGTATGCGATCGCCCTGCGCCTCGGCGGTGCCGTCTTGTTCACCGCGGTAGCCGTGCTTGCCGCAACGAAGCAGATCTCCGGCTGGTGGCTAGGCGTGTCGCTGACTGCGCTGTGCTTGTGGTCAGCCTTCTTCGCCTGGCAGGTCCGGCGGTCCGGGCTGGCGCCGGCCGTGGTACTGGCCGACGCCGCGGTTGTCTCGGCGCTGGCGCTGGCGCAGCAGCACCTGGTCCCGGCCGTGCTGATCATGGACGATACGACCTGGATGCTCCCGCTGGCTTGTACGTCGATCTACATCATGCAGATCGCGCTGCGGCCGTGGCTCTCGCTGCCCGGGGCCGCCATCGTGGTCATCGCCTACGGGCTCGGGACCGGCCACCCGGCCGGTGGCTGGCTGCTGGTAGTGGAGACGATCGTCGCCGCCGGGCTGGTAGCGGTGATCCGCGGCGGCGCCCGGCAGGCGGACGAGGTCGTCGCCGTCGGCCTAGAGACAGAGCGGCAGATCCGCGCCGAGGAGGCACGCCGCGCTGACGAGCGAGAGCAGCACCGTCAGCTGCACGACACCGTGCTGTCGACCCTGACCATGGTCGCGGCCGGCGCCTTTGCCGAACGGAACCCGGCGCTGACCGCGCAGGTGGCCCGGGATCTGCGCGTGCTGCAAGGGCTCGACGGCGCCCCGGCCGGACCGGGCAGGCTGGCGCCGCTGACTGACCTGAGACCGAAGCTGGAGCGGGCCGCGGCCAGCACCGGTGACCTGGCGGTGGGGCTGAAGCTCGTCCCGGTCACGCTGCCGTCTCCGGTCGCGGATCAGCTTGTCGCCTGCGTCGGCGAGGCGCTGCGCAACGTCGAGCGGCATGCCGGGACCGGACAGGCGGAAGTAACCGTCGCCGGCGGTAAGGGCTGGGCGGTCGTCAAGATCACTGACCACGGCCGCGGGTTCGACCCGGCCGCCACTCCACTATCGCGCCGGGGCATCCGCGAGTCGATCACCGGGCGAATGCTGGCGGTCGGCGGCCGGGCCGCGATCGCCAGCCGTCCCGGTACGGGCACGACCGTCACCGTGAGCTGGCCGGCATGATCGCTGTCCAGCCGAGGACCATGTTGTCCGGCCGCTACCAGCGGGCCTTCACCATCGCTGTGCTCTTCCTGGCCGCGGGCTGGCATCTTGGCGGAGCGGGCGGGCAGCTGCTGCATAACCGGCCGGCCTACAACTCGTTCGCCTTCCAGGGCGCCATGTGGCTGTTCATGGCGCTGGCGATCGCCGCCGGAGCGGTCCTGGTGCTTCGCGGAACGCCCGGCTGGCGCGCGGCCTGGGCGGTCGCCCTGATAGCGCTGGCCGCCAGCACGGCAGCAGCGGCGGCCAGCCCGGCCGGCCAGATGCTGGCGGTCAACTGGGCGTGGGGGAGTGCCGGCTGGATAGGCGTTCTCGTACTGCTCCGCCGCCGGTTCACCGAGCTTGCGTGGTTCCTCGCCGCCGAGGCCCTGGCCATCCTGAGCGTGCAGGTGTGGGACGGGCTTACCCGCGCCGACCTGGCCGGGTTCCTCGCTTTGCTGGCCTGGTCGACCGGCGCCCAAGTGGCCGTCGCCGCTGGGGTCAGGGCGCTGGATCTCGCCGCCGGCCAGGCCGCCACCGCGGCGCGCAGTGAGCACGCCGCGCGCGAGCGGGCCGCCACCGCGGAGCTCATCCGGGCCGCCCGGCACGCCCGTTGGCTGGCGCTCCAGGAAAGCGCCGCCCCGCTGGTCGCCGAGCTGGCGGCGGGCACGGCTGACCCGGGCGACGCGCAGGTACGCATCAGGTGCGCGGTCCAGGCGGCCCGGCTGCGCCGGCTGCTGGCCGAGGGCGATGAGGTACCCGGCTCGCTGGTGCACGAACTGCACGCTAGTGCGGATGTGGCCGAGCAGCGCGGGGTGGCGGTCGAGATCGAGACGGCCGGGCCGCTGCCACAGGTGCCCGGCCCGGCCCGGCGGGTGATCACCGACACTGCCATCGTGATCCTGACCGCCGCACGCAGCCAGGCGCGGATTACCCTGGCGACGGTGGCCGCGGGAGTCGCCGTCAGCTTCGTCGCCGATACCGGCACGGTCGTCCTGCTGCCCGCAGCCGGATCCGGCGTCGTGATCGAACATCAGCAAGACGGCGGCATGCTCTGGGCGGAGGCGCGATGGAACAGCAGGTGACGATAGCGATCATCGAAGACCATCCGGTCGTCGCCGAAGGGGTTGCGTCCTGGATCCGGTCCGATCCCGGCCAGCGGGTGCGGCTGGTGCAGACGGCACGCGATCTGACCGGGCTCGGCGCCGGGCCGCGGCCTTCGGCCGACGTGGTCATCCTGGACCTAGAGCTGTCCGGCGAGCTAGTCACCGCGCAGATCCCCGAGCTGGTGGCAGCCGGATACCGGGTGGTGGCCTTCTCCGGGCACAGCGATCCGGCGATCGTGATGGAGACGCTGGACAACGGCGCGCACGCTTACGTGTCCAAGGAGGAGGGCCGCGACCATCTGGTCGAGGCCGTGCTGGCAGCTGCCGCCGACCGGCCGTACGTCACCCGGTCGCAGGCCAGGGCGATGCTCGCCGACCAGAGCCCGGCCCGGCCGGCGCTGTCGGAGCAGGAGCGGCAGGCGCTGCTGCTGTGGTTCCAGGGCATGTCGAAAGCATCGGTCGGGCGGCGCATGTCGATCAGCGAGAACACAGTCCGGCAGTACATCAGCCGCGCGCGCGCCAAGTACGCGGTCACCGGCCGGACCGCGCCGAGCAAGGACGCGCTGCTCGCCCGGGCGATCGAGGACGGCCTGATCAAGCCGGGCGAGATCATGCCATACAAATCATTTGCCCGCGCGGCGGCCGACCGCCCCAGCGAGGGTGTCCCGGGCCAGTGAATAGCCCGGGACACCCTCGCCCCCGGAACTGCCCCCAGGCCCCCCGGAACTGCCCCAGGCCCCCCCGGAACTGCCTCCAGGCCCCCCGGAGCTGCCTCCAGGGCGAATCGGCCCTCAGGCCGACGTCGGGCTGCAGGACCGGTCGCTGCAGCGTCACCAGATCGCGGGCTGGTGCACAGTCAGCATCCCCGATCGAAGGCGACGATGTCATGACGCCCGATCGGGCGACACGACAGCGGGCTGGCTAACCGGCGAGGAAATCCCAGGCGAGCCGGGGCGGCGCGCACGCCAGCCAGCCGTCGGTGATCGCCGCGGCGACGCTGACAGCCAACGTGACGCACGGCCTTGGTCACGGCCTGGTCGGTGCCGCAGTGGCCGCGTGGCCGGCGGCCGCTCTGGTCGGCTCGTTGGACTGCTCATGATGACCATCCGCAGCGCTCACGCGCAATCGGACGCGGCTGCTGGTCCGGCCGGTACCAGCCGATCTGGAAGTACGACGCGAAGACCCTGGCCTGGGATCTGAGCGCGCACCTGGCCTACGGCACCTGCACTGCAGTCACCTTCTGGCTGCTGACCAAGATCATTTGACCGAACGGAGCGTGGCCCGTGCTGCCGGCCACGCCCGTCCTCTACCAAAGGAGGCCAGTGCCATGGATGGCACAGATCCCGTCTACATTCTCTTGCTGACCGTCATCCCGGTCGCCCTGGCCCTGCTGATAGCGCTGCCGTTCATCGCGGCCCGCCCCAGCGCCCGGAACCAACCGGGACGGCAGTCGGCGCACCCTGCAGCCCGGGAGGATGGCGGCGCGGGCGCGCCAGGACAGCGTGTCCCGTCTTCCCTGCCGCTAGAGCCGACACCGCCGGGCCCGGCACGCCGGGCTGCGTGATTCCCGTGGCTTCCCTGCGGGTTTGCCCGGTACTCGGTGGCCCCCCGGGTACCGGCTGAGGTACCCGGGGGGCCACCGACTCCGATCGCGGAGCGCGGATCAGGTGTGGAACAAGGCTGATGGCCGGCCGGAACGAACTACGGCGGCCGTGCGACCGCATCGAGGCTGCGATCCTGGTCTCGCTGTCAGCGGCCTTCCTCACGGCCACCGTCATGGCGGCGTTGCTGGCCGGGCACGTCTACCAGTCCCAGTATGCGACAGCAGCCCGGCTGCGGCCGGCGGTGGTAGCCGTTGTATCGAACATGAAGTCGATATACTAACATCTTCGCTCCGTTTCTTCGGGTAAATCTTCGGAGTGACGGCGCGGCTGTTGCCCATCCTCGGGAGCCTCATTTGGCCGCCCAGATCCTGTCCCACTGGCTAGAGCCGGCGCTGCGGTGGGGCTGCGGCCTGTCAGAACAGGGTGTTCTCCGGCAGCACGCCGCGCATCCGCTCGTAGTCCAAGCTGACGCAGCGGATACGTGCGGGGCACCCCGTCGCCGGGGTCCGCCGGCCGGGAGCGCATCGTCGTGAGTTGCTCGATGCGGGCCAGGAATTCCATCACCCCTGAAGGGGCAGGCTGTCGGCGGCTAGCGTGTCCACGATCGGCCGTCCGATTCCCCTCGTACCGCCGGTCACCAGGGCACGCAACCATTGCAACCCTAGGTCCATGCTTCGTCTCCCCGGTTGTTGCCGCACCTCGCCCCGGCCCGACGCGCAGCGCGGTGTACTTGCTAACGCTTCCGCCCCACGTCTCCCGCATCCTCGACAAGCTCCAGGCCGCCGACCGGACCCAGGCCGCCCTCCGCGCCCGGGGCATCCCACCACGACCACGCCCCTGAGCCGACCGCAGACGGTCCCCCAAGCTCCGAGCAGCCCCGCGCGGATGACGTAGGCCCGGATGGCAGGCAGGAGACAGTTGCCCAGCCTCAAATTCAATGGCCGTGGCAGACAGATCGCATGAGACTGCGCAGGTCACCGGCACAGAGCGGCTGACCTGGCCGAGCGCGGCGAGGCGGTCCAGGCGGCTCCGCTTTTGCCAGGTGCCCATTTGGGTTCGCCCAGCGGACACGATTCCAGCGGTACCGTAAGCGATTAGTCCGGCCATCCCCGTCGGTCAGTTCCATGTGCTCCGCGGTCCATCCGATCATGAGGGAGTCGCCATGCCTCGCACCCGGGTCCACAACCTGAACATCTCCCTCGACGGCTACGCGGCCGGCGAGCACGTGACGTTCGATGCCCCGATCGGCGGTGCCGAGCGGCTCTTCACCTGGTTCGATGGTCGCGCCATCCATGGGGTCGACAAGGTGGATGCCCCCTTCACCCTAGACCGCGCCCTGACCAGCATGTGGGGCCAGGGAATCGGCGCCGAGATCATGGGACGTCGCAAGTTCGGTCCGCAGGTTGGCGATTGGCCCGACGACGGGTGGCGGGGCTGGTGGGGCGACGAACCACCATTCCAAACACCGGTGTTCGTCCTGAGTCACCACCCGCACCCGACGATTGCCTTTCCCAACGGGACGAGCTTCCGGTTCGTAGACGGACCCCCACACGATGTGCTTCGCCTAGCACAGGAAGCCGCAGATGGTTGCGACGTACGCATCGGCGGAGGGCCCTCGACAGTGCGTCAGTTTCTCCAGGCCGACCTGATCGACTTCATGCACCTGGTGATCGTGCCGATCACCCTGGGGCGCGGCGTATCCCTTTGGGAGGGATCAAGCGGCGCCGAAGATCGCTTCACGGTCGAGTCGGTCACCTCGCCTAGTGGCCTCACCCATCAGTTCTGGAACAAGAACGATCACGTCTGAGTCCGGAAACCCGGTGTCCACTTGGGGATCGCCTACGGACACCCCTCGGAGCCGAGTATCCCATCAGGCGACGGAGCGCTACCTTGGCCATATGCCGACTACTGGCGGGCTGGAGCTAGCGCCGCAGGCCGCCCGACGGCGAATATCAGCTGTCGCTTCTCGGTAGCCCGTGCGTGCGGTTCGTCGTGCGTGATCGCTGCTGGACCACGGTCCGCCTTCAGCGGGCGTAGCCGCGGTGACGCCCGGGAGCGGTGCCGCGATGACATCCGCGCGGTCCGGCTCTGGTGGCCCGCTGCCGGGATGCTCGAGGAGAGCCGCTGTAGGCTGCCGTCATGAGCACGCGCGAGGATTACCCAGCCGGGGTGCCGTGCTGGGTCGACACCAGCCAGCCCGACCCCGTAGACGCCGCCCGGTTCTACTCCGGGCTCTTCGGGTGGCAGACCGAGGACGCGATGCCCCCCGACGCTGGGAGTCACTACTACATGGCCCGCATCGACGGCCGGGACGCGGCCGCGATCTCCTCCCAGCCCCCCGGTGCACCACCGCGGGCGGTGTGGAACACCTACATCCGCGTCGAGTCCGCCGACGACGCCGCAGCGCGGGTGCGCGAGGCGGGCGGGCCGGTGCTCCTCGAGCCGTTCGACGTGTTTGACGCTGGGCGGATGGGCGTGTTCGCCGATCCCGAGGGCGCGGTCTTTTGCGTGTGGCAGCCCGGATCACACCGCGGCTCGGCGGCAGTTAACGAGCATGGCGCGGTGAACTTCAACAACCTGCACACCAACGATGTCGAGGCCGCTCGGGCCTTCTACGGCGCCGTGTTCGGCTGGACGACGATCGACGTCGGCTCGCCGATGTGGGCTCTGCCGGGCTACGGCGATCATCTGGAGAAGCTCAACCCCGGCCTGCGCGCGGGGATGAAGGAGATGGGCGCACCCGAGGGTTTCGAGGACGTCGTAGCGACGATCTTGCCTCGCGAGGGCGGCCCAGCGCGCTGGAGCGTGACCTTCGCCGTCGACGACGTGGACGCGATCACTGCGCGAGCGCGCGAACTCGGAGGCTCGGTCCTCGCCGAGCCGCAGAATGCGCCGTGGGTGCGATTCGCCGTCCTTGCCGATCCGGCTGGCGCGTCCTTCACCGCCAGCCAGTTCGTAGCGGAGAACCGCCAGATGATCCCTGATTGAGACGCGTCCCCCGGTCGCTGCACCGTCCAGGCGACGGCACGCGCGGCGAGCGCCAGTCAGCTGGCCGTGACCACGGCCAGCTGAGAACAGAGGCTGACTGGAAACCCGTCACGGAGAGCAACCCGGGTCTTCACGCGTCCGCGCGCGTAGCCGCCTGATTGGTGCGAACGCGGCGGTGTCCTGGCTCGCGGCCGCTCGTAAAGGGGGTTATAGCCCGGGCACGACCGTCAGCATGCCGGCGACGTCCGGCGGTCTGGACCGGCTCTCCCGTACATTGTCCGGTGGGTGACGCTTATCCGTTCTATCCGTGGAGGTTGCCGTGGTCGGTTCGCTGACCATCGTGGTCAACCCTGCCGCTGGTGGTGGACGGGCGATCCGGCATTTGCCAGTGGTCCGAACCGTATTGGATGCTGCCGGCGTCCGCTACCTGATCTGCCAGAGCAGCAGTCTCGGGCACGCACGCGCCATCGCTGCCGAGGCGGCAGTACGGGGTGACCTGGTCGTGGCATTTGGCGGAGACGGCATGGCGGGCGCAGTCGCAAGCGCTGTGGCTCAGGCGAAGCCGGGTGGTGATGGCGTATTCGGCGTGATCGCGGCCGGACGTGGCAATGACCTTGCGCGGACATATGGCATCCCGCTTGGCCCAGCCGACGCTGCCCGGCTGCTGCTCGCGGGCGAATCCCGGCCGATGGATCTGGTCGCACTTGCCGGCGCGGGCGGGAGTCAGGTGACTGTGGCGGGCAGCGTCTATCTCGGTATCGCCTCGGTGGCAGGACAGATCGCCAATGATACCCGGCTGATTCGCGGGTCCCTCGTATACCCGGTCGCCGCTTTGCGGGCGCTCGCCGGCTGGGAGCCAGTGACGTTCCATGTGGATGCCACAACCTCCACCTCGACTGCGGGCACGGTCACGGCGCCACAGGAATTCGCCGGCTACGGCGTGGTGGTCGCGAACCTTCCTTACTTCGGCGCCGGGATGAAGGTCGCGCCAAAGGCCGATCCTGGCGATGGCGTGCTAGATATCGTGCTTATGCGCCACGCGCCGAAGCTGACTTTCCTGCGTGTGCTCACGAGGATCAGGAAAGGTGCGCATATTGAACTTGACCAGATAGATACCGGCCGCGCAACTGCCGTTACGGTCACATTTGATCGCCCGCTCAGGGTCGGGGCCGACGGAGAGTTGTTTGATTTGCTGTCCCCATTGCGGATTAGCGTATTGCCGAAAGCACTCTTCGTTATAGCACCTCGCGTGGTAACTGATTTATGCACTCGCAGTCCTCCGCGGGGGACTTACTCTCATGCCGCGGACAGGTCGAGGCCTACTGGGAATTACTGTGTCGGAGGGGACTTGAACACCCATTCGAGTGATACATCACCAGATCGGTGATCCATCACCGGCCCAAGCTAACACGACAAGGGCCCGCCGAGCCCGCATTTCGCAGACGAAAAGAGGCGGGAGCGCCGGCCCGCCCGACCGGTCCAGGCGTGTGAACTGCGGAAACGACGAGGACGGTCAGCCGGAACGGGACCGCAGGCCCGGGCCGGAATGCGGCAGCCGCATCACTATGCTTAATGATCAGGGAAGCCCGGTGACAGCCTCCCGCTGCTGCCCGGCAGTTCCCGCACTGCAGCCGCAGCCTCGCAAACCGGCCCAGATGACCTTGCCGCCGAGTTGAACCCCGATGAGACTGAGTTGAACCCGATAAGGCAGTCTCTGGCGGCTAGCCGCCAGAGCAGACGTAAGACAGGGCGGCCGAGGAGCATGATGCGCGCACGCGAACCGCACTACGAAGGCCTGGTGGAGCGGGATGGGGTACGCGTCGGCTACGCCGTGTTCGGCGCAGGAGAGCCGGCGATCCTGCTGCTCACATCCTGGGCGATCGTGCATGCCCGGCAGTGGAAGGCTCAGGTGCCGTACCTGGCGCGGCGATTCCGCGTGATCACCGTCGAGGGTCGCGGCAACGGCCGGGCCGACCGACCGGTGACCGCAGAGGCCTACAGCGATCGGGAGTACGTAGACGACGCGGTCGCGGCGCTGGACGCAACCGGGGTGGACCGGGCCGTGGTCGTCGGCCTATCGCTGGGCGGCCGGCACGCGCTGCAGCTGGCGGCCTGGTACCCGGAGCGGGCGGCCGGTGTGATCGCGATCGGCGCAGCACTGCCCTGGCCGCTGCCGCCGGACTTCGACGAGCCGAAGGACGGCTACGAGGGCTGGGGCAAGGCCAACCGGCATTACTGGCTGGCGGATTACCGCGGCTGGGTCGAGTTCTTCATGTCGCAGGTGTTCACCGAGCCGCACTCGATCAAGCAGTGGGAGGACGGGGTCGGATACGGGCTGGAGACCACCGCCGAGACGCTAATGCTGACGGCGCCGGCCGCGGCCGCGCCCACGGCCGAGGATGCCCAGGCCATCTGCCGGCAGGTCCGGTGCCCGGTACTGGTGGTGCACGGTGACCAGGACGGGATCGTGCCCTACGAGACCGGCGTGGCGCTAGCACACTGGACCGGCGGGCAGCTCGTCACCGTCCACGGCGGCGGGCACGCCCCGACCATGCGGGATCCGGTCCAGGCCAACTTGCTCATCCGGGGTTTCGCCGAGTCGTTGCGTCCCCGGACAGCGGAGCGCCGGAGCTGGACCAGGGGCCGGGATCGCCGTAAGCGGGCGTTGTTCGTCAGCTCGCCGATCGGGCTCGGGCACGTGCGCCGTGACATGGCCATCGCCGATGAACTGCGGGCCAGGCAGCCGGATCTGGAGATCGACTGGCTCGCCCAGCATCCGGTGACGCAGGTGCTCGAGGAGCGGGGCGAGCGGGTCCACCCGGCCTCCCGCTGGCTGGCCAGCGAGAGCGCGCACATCGAGTCGGAGGCGGGCGAGCACGACCTGAACGTGTTCCAGGCCGCCCGCCGGATGGACGAGATCATGGTGGCGAATTTCATGGTGTTCCACGACCTGGTCTGCGACGAGCCGTACGACCTGTGGATCGCCGACGAGGGCTGGGATGTCGACCATTTCTTGTTCGACAACCCGGAGCTCAAGCGGACCGCGTACGCCTGGCTCACCGACTTCGTGGGCTGGCTGCCGATGCCTGAGTGCGGCGCGGCCGAGGCCGTCCTCACCGCGGACTGGAACGCGGAGCGGGTCGAGCGGATGCGGCGCTACCCGCGGCTGCGGGACCGGTCGATCTTCGTGGGTAATTCAGACGACCTGGTGGACGTTCCGCTCGGGCCGGAACTGCCGACCGTGCGCGACTGGGCGCTGGAGCGGTACACGTGCACCGGGTACGTCACCGGGCCGGGGTTCCCGGACGACCGGGAGGCGCTGCGCGCCGAGCTCGGCTACCGGCCCGGTGAGCGGGTGTGCCTGGTGAGCGTGGGCGGTTCCGGGGTGGGAGGACACCTGCTGCGCCGGGTCGCCTCGGCGTTCCCGCTGGCCGAGAAGGCTGTTCCTGGCCTGCGCATGATCGCCGTGACCGGCCCGCGGATCGACCCCGCGTCGGTCCCGGTACCCGAGGGGGTGGAAGTGCGCGGCTACGTCCCTGACCTGTACCGCCAGCTGGCCGCGTGCGACCTGGCGGTGGTCCAGGGCGGGCTGAGCACGACGATGGAGCTGGCGGCGGCGCGCAGGCCGTTCATCTACGTGCCGCTGGCCCGCCACTTCGAGCAGCAGATCCTCGTGCCCCACCGGCTCGCGCAGTACCGGGCCGGGAGGCGCCTGGACTACGCGGCACTCGACCCCGAGTATCTGGCCGAGGCCATCGTCGCCGAGATCGACCGGCCGGTCGACTACCGCCCGGTGGAGACGGATGGCGCCGCGCGGGCCGCGGCCCTGCTGGCCGAGCTTTTGTAGACCGGTCCGGCCGGTAATCCGGGCATGAGCCGGTCCATGGCCGCCTTGAGCTCGCTCCGCGATCCGACGGAGAGCTTTCGGTACACGCTGCGCAGGTGATACTCGATGGTCTTCGGGCTCAGGAACAAGGCGGCGGCGGTCTCCCTGGTCGTACGGCCGTCGGCCAGGCTCAGCGCGATCTGGAGTTCCTGAGGAGTCAGGTCATTGACGGTGGTCACGTCCCGCCGCCGCGCGGTCTCGCCGGTGGCGGCGAGCTCAGCCCGCGCCATCTCCGACCAAGGGGTGGCGCCGAGGTGGTCGAACATATCCACCGCGGCGCGAAGCTCGTCGCGGGCCCGGACCCGCTGGCGCTCCCGCCGCAGGCGGGTACCGTAGGCCAGGTGCGTGCGGGCGGTCTCGAAGGCGTCTGCGGTCCGACCGTGCAGGTCCAGCGCAGTTTCGAAGTGAGGATCGGACTCGCCCTCGGCGGCGAGTTGCCCGCGGCACCGCGCGGCGCGCGCCAGCGCCCAGGGCTGGCCCTTGATATTAGCGGCGCGGGTGAAGTCTCCGGCTATCTCGACGGCCTCTCGTCCGCGACCCAGACGCAGGTAGATCTCGGCAAGTTCCGGCACCGGGGACAGGTCGGCGTCCTGGATGCCGCGCGAGCGCAGCACGACTCGCTGCTCCTCGAAATGTGCCAGCGCGGCTTCGGCTCGGCCCTGGCCCAGCTCAAGGTCACCCAGGGCAGCGATGGCCCACACTTCCGCCAAGCCCACGCCCAGCTCGCGAGACAGGCGCAGCGCCTCGTCAGCATGCCTGCGGCTCTCGTCTGACCGGCCCAGCCTGGCTTCGAGCCGGGCGGAGAAGGCCAGAGCCACGGCGAGGTCGCTATGCTGACCGGTTTCCCTGGCCAGGCCGATCGCTTCGTGATAACCGGCTTGAGCCTCGGCCCATCGATCCGTGCCCGCCTGATCGACCGCTACATGCCACAGCAGGAAGGGCAGCGCGCCGATCGCGGATTGGCGGCGGGCCGCCGCGAGCGCACGATAGAGAAGCGCTCGCCCGATGTCCGCCTCGCGCAGCCAGGCCGACCCCATGGCCGCCCAGGCCAGCAGCCGGGGCTCGTCCCGGAGTTCGTCCGAGCGCTCGAGTACGTCGACCGCCGCGCGGATAGCCGGCGCGCCAGGCTCGTCTTGGCCCGAGAAGATCAGCGCCATGCCCCGTGTGATCAGCGCGAAGAAGGCGACACGGTCGTTCAAGTCGGACGGGGCGAGCGATGCAGCCCGGTCGGCCGCCACCAGCATGGTCGCGGCATCGCCGGCGGTAACGGACGCGTACGCCGCTTCGGCGAGCATCACGACGGCTCGTTCCGGATCGACCGACGCGGCATGCTCGGCGGCGGCCAGGAGGATCTGCTGCCCTTTGGTAACCGATCCGCTGTGGATGGCGATGTGGCCGCGGAGGTGCTCGATCGCGACGGCCAGACCCGGATCGGACACGTGCCGGGCTGACTGGTCCAGCAGGTCCACGGCACGATCAGCGAGTCCGCCGATCCAGGCGGCATCGGCCGCGGCGTACATCAGCCGGCCCTGCCGGGCCTCGTCGGGGGCCAGCAGGGCGGCGCGTTCAAACGCCCGTGACGAGACGTCGTAGGCGCTGCGCTGGTAGGCGCGCTGCCCCGCCTGCTCGAGCGCCGAGGCGGCCCCGTCGTCGGGGCCGAAGGCGGCCAGCGCGAGATGCCAGGCCCGGCGGTCGGCTTCGGTATCTGGCAGGGCGCTGGCCACCGCGCGATGCACCGCACGCCGCTGGTCGGCCGGGGCGTCGCCGTAGATCGCCGACCGGGCGAGCGGGTGCCGGAACTCCACGCGGGAATCGCGCACCGTGATGAGAGCCGCGGCCTCGGCGGGAACAAGGTCGGCGAGGTCCAGCTCGAGCATCGGCGCGGCACGGGCTAGCACCGACACGTCGCCGCCGTCGATAGCTGAGGCCAGGACAAGAGCGTCGCGGGTGCGACCCGGGAGACTCCGTGAGCGCTGGAGGTACACACGAGCGACGCTCGTCCCGGCCGCGAGAGGCGCGTCAGGTGGCAGGCCGGCCAGGCGCTGGCGCTCCTGGCCAAGCTCCAGGAGCGCCAGCGGGTTCCCGCCGGCTTCCCGGTGGAGGCGGTCGGCTAGCTCGCGGCTCAGCGGCTCGTCGGCCTGCTGCCTCAGCAGCTCGGCGGCCGAAGCCCGATCCAGCCCGGCCAGGCGCAGGGTCGGCAGGTCGGCGCCGTCGAGCAGTGACGGCTCGCCCTGGCGCACGGCCAGCACGACCGCGACGGGATCGGCGACGAGGCGGCGGAACGCGAAAAGCATGGCATCCGCGCTCGACCCGTCGAGGCAGTGCGCGTCATCCACTAGCACGGCCACTGGGGCTTCCTCCGAATAGGCGGCGAGCAAGCTGAGGGTGGCCGCACCCACGGCGAAGCGGCCCGGCGCGCTGGCGGCCGGCCGGAGCGCCAGCGCGCTCTCCAGCGCCGCGGCCTGCGGGTCAGGGATCTGCTCGATCCAGGACAGCGCCGGCCGCAGGAGCTCAAGCAAGCCGGCGAACGGGATCTGAGCCTCCGACTGCACCCCGCGGGCCCGGAGCACGCGCATGCCGGCCGCCTGCTCCCCGGCGTAGGCGAGCAACGCCGACTTGCCGATGCCGGCCTCCCCGGCTAGGGCGAGCACGCCGCTGCGACCCGCGCGCGCATCGTCAAGCAGCAGGACGAGGGCCTGCTGCTCCTGGTCACGGCCGAGCAACATGCCCATGATCCTACGGACCCACCCGGTACGAAGCCATGCCCGCCGAGGTGCGGGCTAGGGGCCTTCCCGGAAGCGAGCGAGCCCATGCGCGGCCTACGTTTCCGGTCAGGAACTCAGCTCCACGAGGAGGACACAGATGACCACTACCGAGCAGCCGAGCGCCATCGACATGGAAAAACTGATGGGCTTCGTATTCAAGGCGGTCGACGAGGTCGGCGCGACACTCAACACCGCACAGGTCGTCATGGGTGACCGGCTCGGCCTGTACCGGGCGTTGGCCGGCGCCGGCCCGCTGACGCCTGCCGAGCTGGCCCAGCACACCGGGACCGCCGAACGCTACGTACGCGAATGGCTCAACGCGCAGGCCGCGGGCGGCTACGTCGACTACGACCCGGACAGCGGCCGGTACAGCCTGCCGATCGAGCACGCCGCAGCGCTGACCGACGAGTCTTGCCCCGCCTACCTGCCGGGTTTCTTCCAGGTTGCGTTCGGCTCGGTGCTGGACTCCGCCAGGATCACCGAGGCGATCAAGACCGGCGAAGGTGTCGGGTGGCACGAGCACAACCAGGACGTCTTTGACGGTGTCGAACGGTTCTTCCGCACCATGTACAACGCCCACCTGATCGCCGAGTGGCTGCCGGCCCTGGACGGTGTCGTCGACAAGCTCCTGCGCGGCGCGACGGTCGCCGATGTCGGCTGCGGCCACGGGGCGTCGACGATCCTGATGGCCCAGGCCTTCCCGGCCTCGACATTCGTCGGCTCCGACTACCACGAGGGCTCGATCGCCACCGCCCGCAAGCGGGCAGCCGAGGCCGGCGTGAGCGATCGGGTCCGGTTCGAGATCGCACCAGCCTCCTCCTACGCCGGCACCGGATACGACCTGGTCACAACCTTCGACTGCCTCCACGACCTGGGCGATCCGGTGGGAGCGGCCCGGCATATACGCCAGTCCCTAGGGACCGACGGCACCTGGATGATCGTCGAGCCGGCCGCCGGTGACCGGGCGGAGGACAACTTCAACCCGGTCGGGCGGGCCTTCTACGGCTTCTCGACCCTGCTGTGCACGCCCGCGTCACTGTCGCAGGAGGTCGGGCTCGCACTCGGCGCCCAGGCCGGCGAGGCCCGGATCCGGGACGTGGTCACCCGGGCGGGCCTGACCCGCTTCCGGCGGACCAGCGAGACGCCGTTCAACGCCGTGTTCGAGGCCAGACCGTAGCCGGCCCGGCTGGCTGGCGATGCCAGTCCAAGCCCGCAGCCGCGCCACGGTTGCGCGTGCTGCACCCGGTATGGCTGCTCCCCTCGTGAGCAGCCATACCGGCAGCGCACCGGCAAAGCCCGGTCCCGCTGCCGTCACCGGCCCGCCGCATCGCAGCGGGCGCAGAGAAAGGAAGGTATCGACGATGACTGACGTTGCGTGCTTTTGCGGTTGCCTCTTCTCGTTCAATGACGACGCGGGGGCCTGTCCCAAGTGCGGTAAGGTCGCGAGCGTGACGGCCGGTCCGGTGCTCGAACGCCCCCGACACAGCCGGCCGGAGCATCCGGTACCGGTCATGAACGGGGCCGGGCAGGCAGGGCAAACGCGGGCCGCCTGCCTGTAACGGGTCGAAGTCGGCGCCCTGCCTGGCATCGCGATCGACGCGGCCGGCGCAGTTCTAGGACTGCGCGCTCTGTGTGTCAGCGCCGCAGCGTCGTCCGGTACTGGGTGATGGCTGACTGCAGTTCGTGTACGGCGTGCGTGCGTGCGCCCGCGAGCGGTGCGTCCCCTGTCACTAGGGCGGGGCGGATCGTGACCGGGCGGGCGAGACGCTTGCACGCAGCGCGGACTTCTTCGAGGACGAGCGGGTTAATGCCCCACGTGCCGCCGATGATGACTACTGCCGGATCGGTCAGCGCGACGGCCGCCGATATGACGCCGCCGACCGCGGTGCCAAGGACCAGGCGCGTTGTCCGCGCCGATCCGGTGACGGAGGTTGCCAGCTTCGCGACGTCAATCGCGGTTGAGTCCGGATAGCACAGGCCGAGTTCGCTGAACACGTCGATGAATGCCATCGCCCGGCGGCCGGGACCAGCCGTGACCAGATGCGCGATCTCGCCGGCGATGCCGCCGTGGCCGCGACGGACCTCGCCGTCGCTGACGACAGCGGAGCCCAGGCCTTCTCCCAGGTACAGGTAGACGAAGTCGTCCATCAATCCGGGTCCGCCAGCTGACCGTTCCGCGCGAGCGGCCCAGTTCACGTCGTTGTCGACCATGACTGGCCCGGAGACCAGCCCGTCGAGGGCATCCGCGGGGGACAGCTCACCGACCAGGAAGGGAGCGTCGGGCAGGTGCACGAGCCGCCCGGTAACCCGATCGACCGGATCGGCCGCGCTGACCACGGCCAGCCGGACCGGCCCGCGGGCCTCCGCCGCGACCCGCCGGCACGCTGCGCGTACCGATGCGGTCACGCTGGCTGGCCGAGCCGGTCGGCGGACCGGCTCGGTAGCCTGCGCCGCGACATCGCCGTGGGCATCCACGAGCTCGGCGGTGATGCCTGCCGGGGCGATGCTCACGGCAAGGGCGCAGCCGATGCTGTCAGCCAGCGCATAGTAGGAGCCGGCCCGTCCCCGGCCCGTGCTCCTCGCTCCGGTATCGACGACGATTCCCGCTGCGTCCAGACGGCGCACGCTCTCGCCGACCGTTGGCTTGGAGATCCCGGTCCGCGCCGCCAGCTCCGCCCGTGTCAGGCGCGTCTCGTCCATGAGCGCCCGCAGGACGTGCTCGTCGCTGAGCTCGCGCAAGAGCTCCAGCGAAGGCTTTACGGCAGTCACGGCAACTAGTTTAGGCAGGACTCTTGCCCAAATACGAGCCAGCGGGATAATGTCATCTTGGTAAGGAGTCCTTTTCAAAGGAGCTGACATGGCGATCGTCACGCCTGCGCGCACTGACCTGCCGGCCCTGCCGCACTGGGAGACAACGCCCGATGACCTACCAGGCGCCATCCGGCAGATCAAGGCGGCGCTACGGGCCCGCATCACGGCCTCCGGCCGGTCCGTTGAGGACGTGTTCGCCGTCATTGAGAAGCGCGTGCGCGCGGGAGTCGAGCAGATCGTCGCTGAGAAAGCCCTGGGCGAAACCGTGTGGCCTGTCATCGACTACGCCGACATCGCCGCCGGCACTGTGACAGCGGATCAGCTCGCCAGGCTCCGGCAGCGCGGCTGCCTCATCGTCCACAGCCACTTCGACCGCGACCAGGCACTCGGCTGGGACCAGGACATCGTCAGCTACGTCGAGTCCAACCAGTTCTTCGAGACCTACCGGGGCCCTGGTGACGACTTCTTCGGCAGCGTCGGCTCCAGACCCGAGATCTACCCCATCTACTGGTCGCCCGCCCAGATGCAAGCCCGGCAGAGCGACCGCATGGCCCGCGTCCAGGCATTCCTCAACGCGCAGTGGACAAGCCAGTCCGACGGCGTGCAGTGGTTCGACCCGCAGCGCGACTCGCTGTATCCGGACCGGATCCGCCGCCGCCCCGAAGGGGCCGACTCCGCGGGCCTGGGCACCCACCTGGACCCCGGCACCCTGGACCTGTGGATGACGCAGTCATACCAGCGGGCATTCCGTCACCTGTTCGACGGCACTGTCGAGGCCTACGACCCATGGGACGCCGCCTACCGCACGGCCGGCCCCCAGTATCCCGGAACGACGATGTGCTCGGCCTTCCGTACCTTCCAGGGCTGGACCGCGCTATCCGACATGACCCATGACCAGGGTGTGCTCCACAGCGTCCCGATCCCCGGGGCGATGGGCTATCTCATGCTGCGGCCGCTCCTGTCCGACGTCCCCGACGACGACATGTGCGGCGTGACCACCAACAAGGTGTTCCCCGTCAGCGACACCCGGCACCCGCTGCTCCTGGAGGCGCTCACCGGCATCCCCGACGTCCGCGCCGGCGACTCAGTTTGGTGGCACTGTGACATGATCCACAGCGTCGCGCCCGTCCAGAACCAGAAGGGCTGGGGCAACGTTATGTACATCCCGGCCGCCCCCTGGTGTCCGCGTAACGAGCGCTACGCAGCTGCTGTCCGGGAAGCGTTTACCACCGGCGCCAGTCCGAGCGACTTCCCCGCCGAGAACTACGAATGTGACTGGGCCAACCGCTTCCAGCCCGGCGACCTCAATCAGACTGGCCGACGCGGCCTCGACCTCGAATGATCTGCCATCCCGCGGCCATGAGCGGCACAAACCCTTCTCCGGATTCTGGCACTCAGCAGTTCCGATCGAGGAATGGCAGTCAGCCGACGCGGGGTTCGTCGAGCCAGCTGGCGACGCTGAAGGTTCGGGTTGAGGCGCCGCCGGTCGGGTCGGTGTCGAGCCGATTGCCGCGGCTTACGTCCCGCTCCGCGATGCGCCACCCGTCGGCGGTCTTCACCAGCGTGTCCTGGTAGTCACCGCTGCCCACGGTGCCGTCGCTGCGCACGATGTAAAACTTGCTCCCCGCTCGCACCGTTCCGTCCGGCCGCGCGTCGAGGATGACGTCGGTGGAGTTGTGACCGTGGGTCGCTGGGGCGGATCCCACCAGTGCCTTTGAGGTTTTCGAGTCCCGAACTGGACGTCACTCATGCGGGGCTGTCCAGTCCGCCGCTCACGCGCCGGTCTTCCGGTGCGCCGACCGTAGTGACAGACAGTACGTGGTCGATCGTGTTGTCGTCCATAGTGCTAGCGAATCTAGAGAATAAGGCCGTCACACTGATCGCTTACCGCGATCGGTGTGATTCGAAATCGGCATTGGACGGGCGCGTCGATTCCCTACTATTCTGATGGATATGATCAACTATTATAATCGTCTTGATCAGCGTGCGGGGTGAGCGCAACGCGGTGCTGCGCCGTGACGCCCTGAACGCCTGTGCGGTCGACTTCAAGCGCGACGGCGCTATGCGCTGCCGGTAGACACCGCGTTCGTCGCCGAACGGTAGCCCGCCGATCGGGTCCACGCGCGCGATATGTGCTCGCCTGCGTTCTGGCTGTCCCATTGTGCTCACGGTCGGCGGTCAGCTGACCTCACGCTGCGGCCACCCCGCCATGAACGCTTCCGAAAGGTCTTGCTGTGACACTCCCGCCTGTCCGTGCAACCTCTCTCCAGTGCCGAGACCAGCGCGCGGAGATCTCCGCGCTGGCGGGGGAGGCGGCATGACGCGCTACGTGATCATCGGCGCCGGGGCAGTCGGCATCACCCTTGCCGCCGAACTCCAGGCCTCCGACCGAGACGTCGTGGTGGTCGGCCGGGGGCGCCAACTGGAACTCCTGCGGGACGGCGCGGTGCGCTACCTGACTCCGGACGGGTCACGGCTGCTGTCGGTGGCCGCGGCCGGCCGCCCAGACGAAGTCCGGCTGGACTCCCGCGACATCCTGGTCCTGGCCACCAAGACCCAGGATGCGCACGGGGTGCTGGCCCAGTGGTCGCGGCAGCCAGTCGGCACCGGCGGCCAGCGGGCCGGTGAGGTGCTGCCGGTCTTCACGCTGCAGAACGGCCTGGACGCCGAGCGGGCGGCGCTTCGTCTGTTCGCGACCGTCGTGGGCTCGGTCCTCGGCGTGCCGTCGACCTATGTCGCCGACGGCGAGGTGCTCTCGCCCGGCGCACCGGCCGTGGGCGTGTTCTGGCTGGGCTCCTATCCGGACGGGCCGCCCAGCGTCGCCGCGCAGACCATCGCCGCCGACCTGTCGGCTGCCCGGTTCGAGGTGCAGGTGGTAGAAGACCTGTCGCGGTGGAAGGCGGCCAAGCTGGTCATGAGCTCGGCCTTCGTCCTGGATGCGCTCTTCGAACCGGGGCCTGGACGAGATTGTGCCGCCTGCCTGGTCCAGGCTGAGGCCCGCGCCGTCCTCGAAGCGGCCGGCTGGTCGATCGCCGACACGGCCGCCGAGAGCACGCTGCGCATGGATCGGTTCGGCATCGCACGGGTGCCGGGTCATGCGCGCCCCGGCAGCTCCACTTACCAGAGCCTCGCGCGAGGGAAGGACGTTGAGACCGACTACCTCAACGGTGAGATTGTTCTGCTCGCCCGCTTGATCGGCCGCCGGGCTCCGCTGCACGCGGCCCTGCAGGCCCGGGCCCAGCGGGTAGTGCAAGAGGGCGGAGCGCCTGGTCGCCTGACCGCCGCTGAGCTGGCCGGGACCCTGGCCCAGACCGTCCTCGTCGATGCCGCGACGTTGGCGACCGAGCTGCGTTCGGGCCGGCTGCCGGTCCTGCTCGACGTGCGCTGGGCCCTCGGCGACCCGGACGGCGAGAAGCACTATCTAGACGGGCACCTCCCGGCGGCCGTCTACGTCGATCTCGACGAGGAACTCGCGGCCCCGCCCTCGCCGCAGGCCGGCCGGCATCCGCTGCCGGACCTCAATGACCTGCAGCAGGCCGCGCGCCGGTGGGGACTGCACGCACACCAGCCGGTCGTCGTCTACGACGACAACGGCGGGCTGAGCGCGGCGCGGGCCTGGTGGCTGCTGCGCTGGGCCGGGCACCCGGACGTGCGCATCCTCGACGGAGGTCTCGGCGCCTGGCGCGCCGCCGGAGAACCCGTGCCCGCCGGCGCCTACCGGCCCGAGGCCGGCGATATCACGCTGACCACGGGCGGCCTGCCCACCATTGATGCCGACGCCGCCGCGAGCCTGGCCCGAACCGGGGTGCTGCTCGACGCGCGCGCCGGTGAGCGCTACCGCGGCGAGACCGAGCCGGTTGACCCGCGGGCCGGTCATATCCCCGGCGCGCTCAGCCGTCCCACCGGCGACAATCTCGGCCCGGACGGCCGGTTCCGGCCGGCCGCCGAGCTGCGGGCCCGGTTCGCCGACCTGCCCGGCGACGCGACGGTCGGCGTGTACTGCGGTTCGGGCGTCACCGCCGCCCACGAGATCGCTGCCCTGCAGATAGCCGGCCTCGACCCCGTCCTGTTCCCCGGATCCTGGTCGGCATGGTCGGCCGATCCGGACCGTCCCGCCGCCACCGGTTCCCAGCCCGGCTGAGCCGACCACCACAGATCGGACCACCGCAGATGCCCGACGGCCCCGCTCCCCGAGAGGACCTCCGCATGACCTCGGCGCCCATCTTCGACTCCACTCTGCCGCCCAGCGCGTCGCCGCAGGTCGAGTTCATCAGCCTGTCGCATCTGAACCCCTCCACCGAGCTCAACCCCGTCCCCAGCCGCGGGATCGACCTGAAATTCTTCCGCCGTTATGTCCGTTCGCTGGAGGAAAGCGGCTACGACTACACGCTGCTGCCCTACGGCTCGGCCGGCGCGGACTCGTTCGTGGTGGCGAGCGCGGTCGGCCAGCTGACCGAGCGGCTGCGGCCGATCGTGGCGCTGCGGCCGAACACGACCTTCCCCACGGTCGGAGCGCAGAAGCTGGCCACGCTCGACCAGCTCACGCAGGGCCGCGCCGTCGTCCACCTGATCACCGGCGGCAACGACGCCGAGCAGGCCCGGCAGGGCGATTACCTGCCCAAGGACCGCCGCTACGCCCGGACCTCTGAGTACGTCGACATCCTGCGCAAGTCGTGGACCGAGCCGGCGCTGTTCAGCCACGAGGGAGAGTTCTATAAGTTCGACGACTTCGGCCCCGGCTTCGCTCCGTTCGGGGCGACGATCCCGATCTCGATCGGCGGCCAGTCGGACGAGGCGTTCGCGGTGGGCGGCGCGAAGGGGGACATCTTCGGCTTCTGGGGCGAGCCGCTCGACGACCTGCGCAGCGAGATCGAGCGGGTCAATGCGACCGCGCGATCCTCGGGCCGCACTACCCTGCCGCGGATCTGGGTTACCTTCCGCCCGATCGTCGCCGCCACCGACGAGCTGGCCTGGGCAAAGGCGCACGAGTACGTCGTCAAGATCGCCGCGACGTTTTCCCATAGTGCGCAGGCCACCCGCTACCGCGGTGGCACGCCGCAGAACAAGGCGTCGCAGCGGGCGCTGGCCTTCGCCGGTGCTAGCGAGCTGTACGACCGGGCGCTGTGGACCAAGACCGCGGCGGTGACCAACGCGGCCGGCGCCTCGACCGCGCTGGTCGGTTCACCGGAGACGGTCGCGGCGGCCATCCTCGATTACGTCGACCGCGGCGCCTCGCTGGTGTCGATCCGCGGCTACGACACGCTCGCGGATGCGGTCGACTACGGCCGGTACGTGCTGCCCCTCGTCCGCGAGGAACTTGCCCACCGCCAGGCGACCGGGCAGCGCGGCAAGCTGCAGGCCGAGCACCTGGGCAACTACGACCCGCGCTACAGCGAGTACGCGGCGGCGGCCGCGGGGACGCTCGCATGACCGGCCATGTCCTCGGCGCCGCGATCCCGGACACGGCGGCCGGCCAGGTGGAGTTCGTCAGCCTCACCGGCTACAACCCGGGCAGCGAGCTCAACGGTGCGGCCCGTGGCGGCGCCTTCGACCTGCCTTTCTACCGCCGGTACGTGGCCGCGCTGGAAGAGGCGGGCTTCGACTACACGCTCAACGGCTACGGTTCGTCGACGGCGGACTCGTTCGTCGTCTCCGCGGCGACCGGCCAGCTCACCGAGCGTCTCAAGCCCATCGTGGCGCTGCGTCCCAATCACACGTTCCCGCTGGTGGCGGCCCAGAAGCTGGCGACCCTCGATCAGCTCACGCGGGGTCGCGCCGTCGTCCACCTGATCTCCGGCGGCTTCGACGCCGAGCAGCGCAAGCACGGCGACTACGAGCCGAAGGCCCGCCGCTACGCCGGTGGCGCATCGACGGCGCTCGTGGGCAGCTACGAGACCGTCGTCGCGGCGATCCTGGACCAGGTCGACGCCGGCGCGAGCATCGTGTCGATCCGGGGCTTCGACACTCTCAACGATGTCGTCGACTACGGCAGGCACCTTCTCCCGCTGGTCCGCCAGGAGATCGCTCACCGCCAGGCCACCGGGCAGCGCGGCGACCTCCAGCGCAACGCCTCCGGCTTCGACCGCGCCGACTTCCTCGCGGCCCACGACGCCGCCGCCAGTGCCGCCGCCAACGCGGCCGAAACCGCCCCCGCAGCCCGGTAGATCGGAGCACTCGCATGACCACAGCCAGCACGGACGACACCATCCCGGACACCGCCGCCAGCACCGTCGAGTTCGTCAGCGCCACCAACTACTCCGGCGGCTCCGAGCTGCAGCCGGCCTCCCTGAACGTCGACCTCGGGGCCTATCGCGACTGGGTCCGCACCCTGGAAAGCGCCGGATTCGACTACACCCTCAACGGCTACAGCGCGGGCTCCGCCGACTCTTTCATCGTCGCGACGGCGACCGGCCAGCTCACCGAGCGCCTCAAGCCGATCGTGGCGTTGCGGCCCAACACCGTGTTCCCGCTGGTCGCCGCCCAGTCCCTGGCCACTTTGGACCAGCTCACCGAGGGCCGCGCGGTCGTCCACCTGATCTCCGGCGGCAGCGACGTCGAACAGGCCCGTCAGGGCGACTACCTGCCCAAGGACGAGCGCTACGCCCGGACCAGCGAATACATCGACCTGCTGCGCCGCGCCTGGACCGAGACCGAACCGTTCAGCTTCGAGGGCAGGTTCTACCGGTTCGATGACTTCGGACCGGGCTTCCGGACCTATTCGGGCGAGCCGGTCCCGATCTCCATCGGGGGGCAATCCGACGCTGCCTTCGCTGTCGGCGGTGCCAAGGCCGACTGGTTCACCTTCTGGGGCGAGCCGCTGGCCGAGGTGCGCACGGAGATCGACCGCGTTTACGCTATCGCCGACCAGGCCGGCCGGCCCCACCAGAACATCTGGGTCACCTTCCGCCCGATCATCGCCGAAACAGACGCTCTGGCCTGGGAGAAGGCCTACAAGGTACTCGGTGTCCTGGTCGACCGGTTCAAAGACGGCAGCAGCGTCCCGCAGCGCTTCGCCCGCATGCTCGGCACCACCCCCCCGCAGAACAAGGGCGCCCAGCGCGCGCTCGGCTTCGCCGCCGCGTCCGAGCACTATGACCGGGCGCTGTGGACGCCGACGGCGAGCGCGACGAACGCGGCCGGTGCCTCCACCGCACTCGTCGGCAGCTACCAGACCGTGGCCGCCGCCATCCTGGACTACATCGACGCCGGGGCCAACATCGTCTCGATTCGTGGCTACGAGGGCATCGCGGACATCGAGAAGTACGGCGAGTTCGTCCTGCCGCTCGTCCGCGCGGAACTCGAGCATCGCCGCGCCACGGGCCAGCGAGGCCGCCTGCAGCGCGAGCACCTCGGTTACGGCGACCCCGACTTCCTCGCGGCCCATGACGCCGCCGCCAAGGCGGGAGTCGCGGCATGACCGCCACCGTTGAGTCGCGCGACACCTACGACCTCCCGGTGCCCGACCTGTCCGACGGGGGCCTGGCCGAGGTCACCGCCGAGGTGGCCGGATACGCCGCGGACTACGACCGCACCGGCGAGATCCCCTGGCGGAGCCTGGAGGTCATCCACCGGGCCGGCCTGACCACCGCCACCGTCGCCAAGCAGTACGGCGGCCCGGGCCTTGGCACCCGTGACGTCGCGCGCATCGTCAGCGCCGTCGGCCAGGGCGACCCGTCGGTCGCGTTGATACTGGCCAACACGCTGATGACCCACGCCGCACAGGCCACGGTCGGCGGCTGGTACGACGTCCACTACGACGACCTGCTGCGCCGCTCGCTGGAGCGGCCGACGTTCGTCAACGCGATCCGCGCCGAGCCCGAGCTCGGTGCCCCGGCGCGCGGCGGCATCCCGGCGACCACGATCACCCGCACCTCGGATGGCTGGCTGCTCAACGGCCGCAAGACCTTTGGCACCGGCGGCCACGGCCTGGCCTACCAGACGGTGTGGGTGACCGCGGTCGAACCCGACGGTGACCCGGAACGTCCCCGTATCGGTCACATCACGACGCCCAACGACCTGCCGGGCATCAGCTGGCTCGACACCTGGGATCACATCGGACTGCGCGCTTCCAACACCCACGACGTCAGCTACGACAACGTTGAGCTGCCGTACGAGGCCTTCCGGGAGATCCCGCGTCAGCCAGACGGAACCTACCGTGATCCGGCCGGCACCGCCGGGCCCGGGGGGTTCGCTCACGTCGCGCTCTACGTGGGTGTCGCGCGCGCCGCGCGGGCCGACTTCCGCGACTTCACCCGGACCCGGGTGCCCACGTCGCTCGGCAAGCCGATCGCCGAGACCGACCGCATCCAGACCGTCGCCGGTGAGATCGACCTGCAGATCGCGACCGCCGAGACACTGCTCTATGGCGCGCTGCTGCGTATCGAGCAAGGAGATCAGTCGATCCTGCCGCAGCTTTCGGTAATCAAGGCCGCCATCGCGCGGGCCGTGATCGGGGCGACCCAGGCCGCGGTCGCCGCCCTGGGCAACCCGGGACTGACCCGCCACAACTCCCTGGAGCGGCACCTGCGCAACGCGCTGTGTATCCGGGTCCACCCGCCCCAGGAAGACGCGGCCCTGCTCGCGGCCGGGCGTCGCGTGCTCGGCGGCGAGCCCACCGCACCAACCAACACCGGACCCACCGTCACACAATCCGCTCAACCGAAGGAAACGACATGAACCTAACTCGACGTACGGGCGTGATCGCCCGCCGCCGAAGATTCCGGTGGTCCGCCGCCGTGGCCGTGGCCGCTGCGCTCAGCTTCGTCCTGGCGGCCTGCAGCTCGAACGGTTCCACGAGCTCGGCGACGGCTGCCAGTACCAGCGGGACGCCGGTCGAAGGCGGCACCCTCAACGTCTCGTTCTGGATGGACAACGCCAGCCTGCTCTGCGTCGACCCCTTCCAGGCCTACTGGATCGAGCACCGCTCGGAGATCGAGAACTTCACCGACTCCCTGACCTATCAAAACCCCGCCAACGGCCAGATCATCCCGCACCTGGCGACGAGCTGGACGATCTCTCCCGACGGTAAGACCTACACCTTCAACCTGCGCACCGGCGTGACCTTCAGCAACGGCACGCCGTTCAACGCCGCCGCCGTCGTGGCCAACGTCAACGGCTGGCTCGCCACCAAGAAGGCAGTGCCGGGCGCCTACGGCGACTCCTACATCACCAACCTGGTCGGCGCCAAGGCGATCGACGCGAACACCGTCCAGATCGACCTCAGTGCGCCGAACGCCTCGTTCCTGCAGGCGACCGCGACGACAAACCTGGCCATTCTCGCGCCCTCGGCGTACCAGGTCTCACCGGCCCAGCGCTGCCTCGGCAAGGGCCTTATCGCCACCGGCCCCTTCGTGCTGCAGAGTTACACCCCGAACGTGGGGCTGATCGTGACCAAGCGCCAGGGCTACGACTGGGCCCCCTCAACCGATGCGAACCAGGGCCCGGCCTACCTCAACCAGATCGACTTCCACTACATCTCCGACAACAGCGTCCGCCTCGGCGACCTGCTCAACGGGACAACCCAAATCGACTGGCCCCGCAACCCGTTCACGGTCCAGGAGCTTGACCAGATCAAGCAGAACGGCGACGTGCTCGAATCCCGGTCGCTGCCGGGCGTGTCCTACCCGTACTTCGCCAACACCACCCCGGGACGACCGCTGTCCGACCTGAAGGTGCGCCAGGCCATCTACCAGGCCACCGATCTCCAGGCCATCGCCGCGACGACCTACGGCAGCGGTTACCCGATCGTGCAGAGTGTGTTCGACACGACCACGCCCTACTTCGCGTCACAGTCGTCCAAGCTCGGCTTCAACCTGGCCGGCGCCGAGAAAATCCTGCAGGCCGACGGGTGGACCGTGGGTTCCGGCGGGATCCGTGTCAAGAACGGTCAGAAACTCGTCCTGATCGCGCCGCAGGAGAACTTCGTCGCGCCGGGTGTCGAGCTGTGGCAGTCCGAGTTGCTGGCGGCCGGCATCGACCTGCAAACGCCGATCATCCAGGCCTCCGAGCTCTTCGGCATCCTGGATAACCCGACCAAGTGGGATCTGTTCGGCAGCTACCTGACCCGGGCCGATCCCGGTGCGCTGCGCGGCATCATCCTGCCCGGCTACGCGACGCTGCCCGGCCTGGCCAAGGCGGTCACGGCGGGCGATCCCAGCGCCGCCACGCAGATCGAGGCGCTGTTCACCCAGGCGACCAACACGACGGACACGGCGGTCACCGCCAGCGCCTACGCACAGCTGCAGGCCCTGCTGATCGACCAGGGGCTGGCCTTCCCTCTCCTGGAGCGGGTGCAGTACGCCGGCCTCAGCCCCAAGGTGCACGGCTTCAAGTTCACCGCAGAGTCATTCCTGGACG
Source organism: uncultured Actinomycetes bacterium (assembly GCA_963758795.1). Lineage (GTDB taxonomy): Bacteria > Actinomycetota > Actinomycetes > Streptosporangiales > Streptosporangiaceae > Palsa-504. The sequence goes on along the minus strand of CAVWXG010000006.1, from coordinate 216,872 downwards.
CCCACTCGATCTGGCTCTCCAGTTGAGCGCGCCATGGCGCTCTGATGTTACGTAATACCTACAAGGAGCCACTGCCGTGACCCGCTACGTGATCGGGCGCATCCTGCAGGCTATCGCCGTCCTGTGGGCCGCGTACACCGTCGCCTTCGCCGTCCTCTACCTGCTGCCGTCCAACCCGGTCGAGCTGCAGCTGGCCGCGGCGGGAGTGGACCCCAGTTCACTCCCGCCGGGCCAACTCCACGCCGAGGAAGCGAAGTTCGGGCTCGACCAGCCGCTCATCGTGCAGTACTTCGACCACCTCGGTGGCTTCCTGCACGGCAACCTCGGCACGTCGATCACCCAGGACATCCCGGTCTCGCAGGTCATCGGTAGCCGCATCGGCAGCACGCTCCTGCTCAGCCTGTGCGCCGGCGTCGTCGCCCTCATCGGGGGCACGACGCTGGCGTACCTGGCTACCTACGCCGGCGTGAAACCGCTGCACCTGTTCCTGAGCCGGGTCCCCGCGGTCGGGGCGTCGCTGCCGCAGTTCCTCACCGGCCTGTTTCTCATCCAGTTCCTCTCCTTCAAACTGGACTTGCTACCCGCCTCGGGGCAACAGGGCTGGCAGTCGCTCGTGATGCCCACCATCGTCATCGCGCTCGTGACCGGCTCCGTGCTGGCGCAGGTCCTGATGCGGAGTTTCGAGGAGGTCATGCGCCAGCCCTACATCATGACCGCCCGCGCCAAGGGGCTCTCCCGGGGCGCCGTACAGCTCAAACACGGTCTGCGCAACGCCGCGCTACCGGCGATGACCATCCTCGGCGTCATCGCCGGGCTCACCGTCACCTCCTCGGTGGTGGTGGAGACCGAGTTCACCAGGCAAGGCGTCGGAAGCCTCACCCAGCAAGCCGTCTCCACCCAGGACATCCCGGTCGTGCTGGCCATCGTCATGATCGCCGCGACCCTCTTCGTCACGATCAACCTGATCGTGGATCTGCTCTACCCGATTTTGGACCCCCGCATCTCGCACTACGCAAAGGCGGCCTGAGCCATGACCGTCGACATCTCTGGCGCGAGCGACGAGAGCGCCGTCCTGAGTGCACTGCCACCATCGCAGCCGCCAGACGAGGTCACGGCCTCGCGGCACATCGAATCGGGACGCTACGGCAACTTGCGGGCAAACCTCGCGCAGCTCGCCCGCAAGCCGATCTTCATCATCGCGCTGCTCTACGTGCTGTTCGTCATCGTCTCGGCCATCTTCCCGAGCTGGTTCAGCAGCGGGCAGCCGTACGCTACGTACCCCACCGATGTGATGCAGTCGCCCAGCCTGCATCACCTCTTCGGGACCGACAATATCGGGCGCGACCTGTGGACCCGGGTGCTCTACGGCTCAGCCCTGACCATCAAAGCCACTCTCCTCGCGATCGTGATCGGTCTCGTCGCGGGCCTGAGCTTCGGTGTCGTTTCCGGCTTCTACGGCGGCTGGGCGGACGCGCTGATCATGCGCATCGTCGACACCCTGCTCGCGATCCCGGCCCTGCTGTTTGCGCTCGCCATCATCACGTCGGTCGGGTACGGCACGATACCGGTGGCCCTCGCGGTCGGTCTCGGTGTCATCCCGGGCTTCGCCCGTACGACCCGGGCCGAAGTCCTCCGCGTCAAGACGCAGCCGTTCATCGAGGCCGCCCGGGCTAGCGGCGCGTCCTGGATGCGCGTGCTGGTGCGGCACATCCTGCCGAACTCCTGGGGACCGGTGGCCGTGCTGGCCGTCCTCGACGCGGGCGTCGTGATCATCGCCATCGCGTCGTTGTCTTTCCTCGGCTTCGGCGCCCCGCCGCCGGCGTCAGAGTGGGGCACGCTGATCTCCGACGGCCGCGACTACCTGGTGACCTCCTGGTGGCTGTCACTCCTGCCCGGCCTCTTCGTGGCCCTGCTCGTTCTCTCCCTCAATCACATTTCCAAGACCCTGCAGGAGCTCGAACGATGACCGCGACTCTGCAGCCGCGCCGCGCCGAGCCCGGCGTCGCCGGCCCCATCGTTGAGATCTCGGGACTCGACGTCGGATATCTGCGTCACCGCAAGGTCCGGCCGGCGGTTGTCGGCCTGAACCTGTCGGTCGCGGCCGGTGAGGTCGTCGCCATCGTGGGCGAATCCGGATCCGGCAAGACGACCATCGCCAATGCGATTATCGGTCTGCTCCCCAAGAACGGCCGCATCACCGCCGGCTCGGCCCTCGTCGGCGGCGTCGAGACGGTCGGCGCGAAGGAGAAAGTGCTGCGCACGCTGCGCGGCTCCGTCGTCGGTCTCGTCCCGCAGGATCCGATGGTTGGCCTGAACCCGACGCAACGGATCAGCAGCCAGATCGCCGAGGCGCTGCGGCTGCGCGGCCTGCGCGGTGACGAGATCGACCAGCAGGTCCTCGCCGAACTCGAGCACGCCGGGGTTCCGGAACCGGAACTGCGCGCCCGGCAGTATCCGCACGAGCTCTCCGGCGGCCTGCGGCAACGCGTGCTCATCGCTATCGCGCTGGCCGGGCGCCCCAAGGTCATCGTGGCCGACGAGCCGACCAGCGCTCTCGACGTGACCGTCCAGAAGCGCATTCTGGACCACCTCACCGGTCTGGTCCGCGAGACCGGCATCTCGCTGATCATCATCACCCACGATCTCGCCGTCGCCGCCGACCGCGCGGATCGCGTGGTAGTCATGCAGACCGGCCGCGTCGTCGAGGAGGGCGACCCGCGCGCCATCCTGGTCGCGCCGCGGGAGCAGTACACCAAGAAGCTGATCGCCGCCGCTCCCGGCCTCGCCCACGGCGGGCAGCTCGTTCCCCGTTACGTGGTCGACCGGGGTTCCCTGCCAGCACCGATTCTTACCCTCCAAGGCGTGACGAAGACCTTCCGGGTGACGTCCCCCACGGGAGGCCACCACGACTTCCAGGCGCTGTCTGAGGTCTCGCTGAACGTGCCGCGCGGTCAGACGCACGCCCTCGTCGGCGAGTCGGGCTCGGGCAAGACGACAGCGCTCCGGATCGCGCTCGGCCTCGAGCACCCGACGGCTGGCTCGGTGGTCTTGGAGGACACGGAGATCTCCGGGCTCTCGTGGGGTAAGCAACGACCGCTGCGCCGCCAGGTGCAGATCGTGCACCAGAATCCGTTCGCATCCCTCGACCCGAAGTACACGATCAAGCAGAGCATCATCGAACCGCTCGTCTCCTTCAAGATCGGGGACCGCAAGGCCCGCACGGCCCGCGCTAGGGAACTGCTCGACCAGGTCGCGCTGCCCACGGCCTACCTCGACCGGCTGCCTACCGAGCTCTCCGGCGGCCAGCGTCAGCGCGTCGCGATCGCCCGTGCCCTGGCGCTCAAGCCGGACTTGCTCCTGCTTGACGAGCCGGTGTCCGCGCTCGACGTGTCGGTGCAGGCCCAGATCCTCGACCTGCTCACTGAGCTGCAGCGTGAGCTGGGGCTGACATATCTGTTCGTCTCCCACGACCTGGCGGTGGTCTCCCAGATTTCGCACACCGTCTCGGTGATGAGCAAGGGCCGTATCGTCGAGGAGGGGCCGGTCGCCGAGGTCTTCAAGAGCCCGCAATCGGCCTACACCCGTGAGCTGATCGACGCGATCCCCCGTGGTACCCGCGCGCTCACCACAGACCCCGGCTCTCGCACCCAGGACGCCGGGCCCACCGCGGACCCACCGTCGGAGCGCTGATGGCGCAGCGCAGATACGTCGTCATCGGCGGCGGAGTCGACGGCTGGACACCAGCCCGGATGAAAGGCCGCTATGTCGCACCTCCGGATCGGATTCAACACCCGCGTCTCCTTCACCTCCGACGACGGGCCCGCGGCCGGTTTGCGTGACGGCATCGAGCTGTTCAGGTACGCCGAGTCGCTCGGATACCAGGGCGGCTGGGCCTACCAGCGCCATTTCGACCACTATCTATCCTCGCCGCTGCCGTTCTTTTCCGCCGCCGGCCAGTACACCTCGCACATCACACTGGGCACGGCAGTCTTGCCGACCCGTTACCAGGAGCCGGTGCTATTCGCCGAGGCGGCCGCCACGACCGATCTGCTCGTCGGTCAACGGCTAAATCTGGCGGTTAGCAGCGGCGGCAATCAATTCGACGCGGTCTTCGGGATCGGCCCCACCGGACTGACCGGGCGCCAGGAAGGGCAGCGCAGGCTCGCGATCTTCCTCTCGGCCATCCAGGGCGACGCCCTCCACACGGTGACCGAGCAGGTACTTCCCGGACCCCCCGTCGGCACCGAGCTGCGCGTCACGCCGTACAGTCCGGGCCTGCGGTCGCGCATCTGGTACGGCTCGGGTCACGTCGCCTCGGCCGTCCTTGCCGCCCAGCAGGGCCTGCGGCTCATAACCGGAACGATCCTGCACGACAACACCGGCGAGACGTTCTCGGCGTACCAGGCGCGGCTGATCGAGGAGTACCGAAAGGCCTACAAAGACGCCACCGGGCTCGACGCGCCGCCCGTCGCCGTCGCTGCATCGGTGCTTCCCGGCATCACTCCAGAGCTGAGGGCGAAGTACGCCGCCTACGACCAGGAGCGCCGCACCCTGGGCCCTGCCGCCTCGCGCCCGAAGGGCGCACTCGACCCGGGCCAGGCACCGGCACTCCCAGCGGGCTTTCTGGTCAGTCCCGTATTCCATGGCACGCCGGAATACGTCACCGAGGCCATCCTCACCGACGAGGGCCTGTAAGCAGCAGACGAGCTAGTGCTCTTCCTGCCGCCGGCCTTCGGGCTGGCCGAGAGCCGGCAGCTGCTCACCGACTTCGCGAAGACAGTGGCACCCAACCTCGGGTGGGCGCCGACCTACCCTAGTGACAAGGAAACGCCTCGATGACATCCACCGTGACCAACGAGCAGTGGCGCCGGCATCGAGGCATTCGCACCCGACCCAGCGTGGGTGCTCCAGGGCCGCTTTCGAGCCGGCCGAGTCCAAGTCGACCATCGCGATCCGGCAAGGCTGCCTGACCGGGCTTAGTGGCCGAGGTTGACCTGTGCCCGGTGGTGGTCGGCTTTCTCGATCAGGTCCACGAACCCGAGGGCGTAGTCCGCGGCGGAGATCGCGCCGCCGTCCTGGGGCTGAACCGCGACGTCGTTGCCGAGCCGGTAACGGCCGAGTCGTTCGCCGGGCATCCGTGCGCCGAACCTGAGCGCCGGGCTCACAAAGACCCAGTCGAGGGTCGCGGGCGTGGCCGGGAGGTCCTCGATGATGAGCGCCGCCCCGGCGCGGATCTCGGCGTGGAGCTCTGCGGGGATGTGACTGAGGTCGGTGACGAAGCGATCCGCCCCGGGCGCCGGGCGCAGCGAGGAGTAGCCGCCGACGACGAACAGGGGTACACCTGCGGCATCGGCCAGGCGCGCGATGGTGCTGTAGACGTCGCGGAAGGTGCCGGCCAGCGGGCCGCGCGGGGCGAGCGCGCCCACTACGACGTCCGCGCCCTGGATGGGTGCCGAGAGCGTTGCTTCGCCGGTGGCGTCGCCTTGGACATAGGTCACGTCCGGGATCGGCGCGTCGGGGAGCGAGCGGCTCAGTGCGGTGACCTGGTGACCGCGAGCAGCGGCCTCCGCGACGATGGCCGAACCGGCATAGCCGGTACCGCCGATGACGGTAATGCGAGACACGAGGTGCCTTTCTACGGGACGGGTGGCGTCGGACGACGCGCTGGGATTACCGTATGAGCGCAGCTCCCCGATGGGAAGAAGGCACTTTGTGGTAACCACTCAGGCCGAGTCGGTGCTCCGCGGCAGCCCCTACCGCGCGGACTGCCCGACTCGCCGCATCCTGGATCGCATTGGCGACCGTTGGACGGTGCTCATCGTGGGCGCCCTCTGGGACGGCAGCGCCCGCTTCTCAGAGTTGCGCCGGCGCATTGAGGGCGTCTCGCAGAAGATGCTCACCCAGACTCTCCGCGGGCTCGAACGGGACGGGCTCGTGCGCCGCACCGTCTACCCCGAAGTTCCGGTCCGCGTCGAGTACACGCTGACCGAGGCGGGCCGCACACTGCGCGAGCCGCTGCGCGCGCTGGAGGAATGGTCGATCGCGCACCTCGGCGACGTGTCAGCGTCGCGGGAAGCCTACGACCACGCGAACCGGCCTCCTCCCGACTCCACGGATCACGACAAGTAACGCTGCGATATCGGCGACCCTACGGCGGTTCGGGCTCCAGCACCCCGGACGGCGAAGCAGCCCGCCAGCACGTCAACGGCTGGATCCGGAGCAGCGGAGCGTTCGCCCCGGTCCTCGACTGCTAGCCGCCGTGTGATCCGGAGCTCATGCTGGCCACGCCAGAGGGTTGTCACGGGCGCGCTCGGGGTTCGGCGGCCTGGTGCTTATCGTCGCCGCGTCGCGGGCTGGCCTGGGCTAGTGCAGCCTGCGATAGCGCGTGACAGGATGAGATCCGGCACCTGCGCTCGGTGCTGCGCGGCTGGGTGCGTCCGGTACCTGGCCAGATGAGGGAGTATGCCGGTGAAGGGCACGGTCTTGGTCCGCGCGCCCAGCATCAGGCTGGCCGAGGGTATCGTCACCCACATCAGCCGGACTCCGGTGGACGTGGTGCTGGCGCGGGCCCAGCATGCGGCGTATGCCGATGCGCTTGCGGCCAGTGGCTGGATGATCCGGCAGGTGCCGGCTGCTGAGGACTGCCCGGACTCGGTCTTCATCGAAGATACGGTGGTGGTCTGCGAGGACCTGGCGGTGCTGGCCCGCCCGGGCGCGCCCGCCCGCCGGGCCGAGGTGCCCGGCGTCGTCGGGATCATCCGGTCGCTGGGCCTGCGCACCGCCGGGATTGTCGAGCCCGGGACCCTGGACGGCGGCGATGTGCTGCAGGCCGGCCACCTCGTGTACGTGGGGCGCGGCGGCCGGACCAACGGCGCGGGCATCGGCCAGCTGCGCGCGCTGCTGGCCCCGCTGGGCCGCACGGTGATCGCCGTCCCGCTGGGGAACGTGCTGCACCTGAAGTCGGCGGTCACCGCGCTGCCTGACGGCACATTCCTGCTGCTACCCCAGCTGGTGCCAGCCGGGCTGTTCCCGGGGGTCCGCCCGGTGGACGAAGAGGGCGGCTGCCATGTCGTCCCGCTGAGCGGGGACCAGGTACTGATCGCAGCGTCCGCTCCCCGCACCGCTGAGCTCCTGGACGACCTCGGCTTCACCCCGGTCGTGGTGGACATCAGCGAGTTCGAGAAACTCGAAGGATGCGTCACCTGCCTGAGCGTCCTGCTGCCCGGACGATAACGCCGGGGCCACGGCGGTCAGCAGGCCGCCAGCTGAACGGTGCCCGCCATTGCCGATGAGCGGACAGTTCAATCAATCTTGGCGGCTCCGGTTTTCTTCAATCGTGATCTTCGGGTCGTGATCGCCGGTGGCGGCATGAACCGGCTGCGCTCCTCAGACGTGCTGCGGCGCGAAGGCACCGCGGTAGCGGGCAGCTGGATGCCGCTCGGAAACCCGGTCGCCGCGGCCGAAGAGCTTGTGCCTGAGCGAGCCGTCGGCGTACTCCCGCTGCATCAGGCCCCGCCCCTGCAGGACCGGCGCCACGTGGTCGACGAACTCTTCGTACGGCGCCGGGCTCCTCCCGGCGTTCACCAGGTGGACCCCGTCGAGCCCGGCGTCCCGCCAGCTCGCCAGCTCATCGGCGATCTGCTCGGGGGTGCCCACGATCCGCCCGCTGGCCGCGGTGCAGGACGACAGCGGGGCGCCGTCGGCCTGCTCATCCAGCGCGGCTGCCTTCCGCCTGGCCTCAGCCTCGGTACCGCCCGTTACGACGTGCAGTCCCTGGAAGAACATGATGTCCTGGGGCAAACGGCCGTGGCGCGCGGCGCGCGCGCGGATGTCAGCGATGTCGTGCCCGGCCGCGGCCGGGCTGGGGGACTGAAGGAAGACCGCCTCGGCATTCCTGGCCGCGAATACGCGGTCCGCCTCGGACGCGCCCGCCCGGAACAGCAGCGGCGTGCGCTGCGGCGACGGGCTCACCGGGTGCGGTCCCGCCACCTGGTACGGCGGACCCCGGTGGTTGATCCGGTGAACCTTGCCGTCGCGGCCGTCCAGGCGCAGCGCATCCTCATTCCAGGAGCCCTCCCAGAGTTTGCAGGTCACGTCGACGTACTCCTCCGTCCACGCGCCGGGCGGGTCGTCGGCAACGTTCCACGCAATCCGCCCCTTGCTGGCGTGATCGAGGGTAGAGATGCGCCGGGCGAATTTGAGGGGATCCTCCTGCACAACCGAGGCGGTGAAAGCGATGCCGAGATGCTGGGTGACGTACGCGATCGCGCCGGCCAGCACCGAGGCATCGCTGCTCGGTGTCCGGAAGCTGCCCTCGGTCAGGTCACCGACACAGGCAGCTGGCGGTCAGGCGAAGGTCGACGTGAAGTCGGTGCGCTAGCACCTGCATGGCCGGCCTCCTTTCTTGCTGCCCCCAGGGCACCCAGCTGAGGTTATTCCTACTAAAACTATAGGCTTTATCGGAATTAGTGGCAATCCGACCGCGTCTCCCGGTGCTCAGGCGCGGCCTCGGCAGGCCACCCCGCCCCGCGCGGGCGCTCCGGACCCGCAGGGAAGCCCGAGCCCGAGCCCGAGTACACCTGGAACTCGTCGCGGAGCCGGTCGATGAAGTCCCGCAGTTCCTTCAGCGGCACATCATGCTCGCGCCGCGTCTGCACTGCTTATGAAAGGATTTCCGGCCCTGGCTACCCTTCAGCCGCCGTGGATATCGGGTTACGATATTTATGGTTGAAGGTGGTGGCCATGCAGCGGTTCAAGTACCAGGCCCTGGTGACGCCCAGCGCGGACAATGCCGACGACGCCCGCGCGAAGCTCAGCTCCGGGTCGCACCGGATGGTACTGCGGGCGGTGAACAGCGAGACCCGCCGCAGCCAGGTCTTCAGCGCCCTGGTCGACGGAGAGGACGACGGGCCGTTCAAGGCCGGAAGCCCGCAGTTCATCGTCACGCTGCGGGTCGTCGGTGATGACATCTCCGATTGTTTCGGCATCGGCAGCCATTTCAGCCTCTGGCTCGGAAGCGATATCGGGCGGGGTGTCGTGACCCGTCGCCTGCTTCTGTAGATTCCGGCAGTCCAGCAGACCACGCATGCCCAGGCGGTTCGTGCTGTGGTCATGAGCGACCCGAACCGCTGGCAGTCCGCTGACAGAGAACCGAGCTACGTCGTCCTGACCAGGCACAACGCGGCGCTGCGGGGAGAGTTGAGCCGGTGGCCCGGGCACCGGTTACGGCACCCGGTCAGTGTCCCGCTATGTGTCGTACTTGTTCGGCCCAGGCGTTCCGGAAAGGCAGTAGAACACGATGAGCGTGATGGTGCCGATGATCGGGATGAAGCCGATGAGCCACCAGAACCCGCTCTTGCCGGTGTCGTGCAGCCGCCGGACCGCCAGGCTGACGGTCCCGATGGCGACGAGCACGTAGATGATGTACTGGATGGCGATGGCATGGGCCGCATTCCCGATGATGGCGCCTATCAGGTCGATGATGATGGCGCCGACGAAGAACCACCAGAACGCGGATCGTGAGGCGCGGCCCTTGAAGGTGACGATGTTCTTGAAACCTTCGGAGATCGCCTCGCCGAAGCCGACGGGCCCGCCCTGCAGGTAGCCCCGCTGGCTGGGATCCCAGCCGCCTTGCGGCGGCTGACCGTAAGCGCCTGACGGGTCCTGCGGGTACGGCTGGTAGGGGCTGCTCATGAATATCCTCCGTTTTATCCCCCGGTTTTCAGGGCTTCCTGCTATGGCAACGTTGCCGATTCTCGCCCGGTTCAGGCCGCAGGAGAAGTATATATTGAGCGTTTTCATGCACCTTATGCGGCATGAATCTCCAGGGCGTGGATGGCTTTGGCGAGCTGGCCCGCGCGCCAGGGGCAGCAGCGGAGCTTCCGGAGGATTGGTTGGGCCTTGAGCTGGGCGTTCGCCCGCTCGCCGGAGGCGCGGAGTTTCGCGTGCGCCTTGTTCGCCTCTTACGTGCCTGACACAGCGTCAGGGCGACGCAGCGGAGACCGTCACCAATTCGTGTGCCGGTTGCAGTTCGGGTTGCAGTATCTGAGCGTCGGACGGGAAGGCGTCCCGCGCGCCGAAATGGCCTATCTGCGCTCGCATCGGGCTGAGCCTGCTGGACCGCAGACGAGCGAATATTCGGCAGGGCACCGGAATGACCTTTTAGGCTGACCAGTGTCCGGTTACGCTGAGTTACCTGGGCATTCGGACCTCGGGGTTACCGGCGCGCGACGCGCCAGCCGGTAAGCCCTGCGGTACTCGATCTGATCACCGGCTGGGTCGCGAGCAACTGGGGTGCGCAGGCACCCCCCGGTGGAGAGCGAACCGCTCGACGTGTACTGCCTGATCGACCTGATCCGGGCCGTCGGTGCGCCGGCCCGGGTTGCCGGCCAGCTGACGGGCCAGCTCGCGGTCGCCGCCCAGGATGACCTAGTGGGCCCGTTCACCAGGAACGTACCGCTGCCGCAGCCGACTCGCTGTTGACCGCCTTAGGCAGGCACGGCCCATCCTTGGTCAAGCAGGCCGACCTGGCCAGCTATCCTTCGATCCCTGCAGCGGCGCGCACTAAGCTGGCCAAGCTCGGGACAAGTTCCGCTGAGGCGGAAGTGGCCCTTTGAGCCGGCCTGGTCCTTAAGACCCGGAACCGATGCAGACCGACCCGCGTCCCTTGGTCGCTAGGCTAGCGTGGCGATGGCCTTGTGAACCGAGGCGATGGCGCTGGCGCCTTCGCCGGTAGCTGCGGCGACCCGCTTCATCGAGCCGGAGTGGACGTCGCCGACCGCGAACACGCCGGGAATGCTGGTCTCGAACGGAAGCGGCCGTCGTTCGAGCGTGGCCCAGGCCGGTCCGAGGTCATTGCCGGTCAGCTGTACGTCGGTCCGGAGGAAACCATCGTCCCCGGCAGCGATTCCGGTCAGCCAGCTCGTGGCGGGCTCGGCGCCGATGAAGCAGAACAAGCCCGAGCACAGCTGGGCTTGGGTGGTGTCTGCCGTCCGGTCGGTGATGCTGACTTCCTCGAGGAAGTCACCGCCATCCAGCCGGGTGACCTCGCTGCGGCACCGCACCGTCACCCGCGGGTGGGCTTGCAGCCGGTCGACGAGATAGGCCGACATCTCGGTCGCGATGTCCGGGCCGCGGACGACCAGCGAGACCTCACTGCCTCGTCCGGCCAGGTACAGTGCCGCCTGACCCGCGGAGTTCGCGCCGCCGATCACCGTGACCGGGCTGCCCGTGCACCCGCGGGCTTCTAGTTCGGTGGCCGCGTAGTAGATACCGGCGCCCTCGAAGTCAGGCCAGCGTTCCAGCGGCAGTGCCCGGTAGCGGGCGCCGGTCGCGATGACAACGGCTTTGCTGTCGATGACCTCCCCGCCCTGCAGGTGCAGGCGGAGCAGATCGCCGTTCCGGTCGGTGTCGAGCCTGACCGCCTGGCACGGGCTGGCCAGCTGGGCTCCGAACTTCAGCGCCTGGAGCACGGCCCGGCCGGTTAGATCGGCACCGGAAAGGCCGAACGGGAAGCCGAAGTAGTTCTCGATCCGGGAGCTTGCCGCGGCCTGCCCGCCGGTGCCGACGGCGTCCAGCAGCACGGTGTCCAGGCCTTCGGACGCCCCGTAGACCGCGGCCGCCAGGCCGGCCGGGCCCGCGCCGACGATCGTGACGTCAACCGGCTTGGCGGAAGAGCGACGGTAGGACAGGCCAAGCTTGTCGGCCAGCCCGCCCGGCGTGGCCTGTTTCAGCGTGGCGCCGGGCAGGACGACGGCGGGAAGGTCGTCCTCGGTCAGGCCGGAGGACTCCATCATCGCCCGGCCCGCCGGGGTGCCGGCGTCGAACCATAGGTGGATCAGGCGCTGGCGGGCGGCGTAAGTCCGCAGCGCCAGCGCCGCCGCCGACCTTTCGGCGCCGACGATCTCCACCGCCAGGGCGGCGGTGCTGCGCTGCAGCAGCTCCCGGCGGGCAATCAGCGCCTTGAAGACGATGTCGGACAGCTCCACGTCGTTGGCCATGAGCTGCCGCAGGCGCTCCGGCGATACCCGGTAGACCGTGCCGCCCTCCCGTACCCGGCCCAGCAGGTAGACATTCTGCCCGGTCAGCAGGTTCAGCTCGCCGACAAAGCCGCCCGCATCCACCGCAGCGACGGTCGCGGCGGGCACGTCGGCCGTTTCCGTCCGAACAACCTCCACCGAACCCCGATCGACCACGATCAGATCGACGTCTTCATCACTCGGCCGGAACAGTACATCGCCCCGATGAGTCTCCTGCGGCGTGCCGTAGGTCAGGAGCCGCGCGAACAGCTCATCGCCCAGCCGCGGCGATGCAACACTGGTCGGCACCAGCGGTTCGCCCGGCTGCCCGCGTGCGTGGCTGGCGCGCAGCCGATCCAGATCATGCGGTGTGGCCCAGGCCACCGGCCTGGCCAGGCCGGGCTGACTGAACGCAGGGCCGCGCGCAGCCCGGGGCGCGCCCGCGGCACGCGACAGCTCATCCATCGCTATCACGATTTCAGCTCCCCGGCCATCCGGTCAAACGCTTTGCAGCCGACGCGACCTCAGCGCCCGCCGGTACAACCGGTGGCCGCTGACCGCCGGCGGCATCTACCAGGTCATCGCCCGGCGGGGCGGCAGGCCGAGGTCGCGGTGTACCCGCACCGGTTCCGGCACCTTCTCAGCCATACTTAAGGAAGATCTCTGCGTTGCGAAGTTGTGCGCATTTCGAGAGAAGGACCAGAACTTCGTCTGCGCGCTGCTCAGGGCTGGCCTCGTCGATCCGGGAGTGATTGGAGCGCGCCTAGCGGCGGTTCCGGAGCGATAGGCCGAATGCGGCGCGTGCGTCCGAATGGCTTGGTTCCTCGGCATAGGTGCGGTCGGATCGCGCTGTTTCAGGAGCCCTGACGCGGAGGTGGCGGGTGGCTCATTGGCTGGCGGCAACAGGGCCCGCCATCCTGAACGGGCGTCCCTTGACCTCGGAGCGGCGAAACAGATTGTCCGGCGCACTATAGGCAGGGCCAGCCGGGACCTGTCTTCCGTACGCCTCTGACACACCAGATAGCAGCTGGGGTGCATGAGGAGAAAACGAGATAATGCGAGACGTGTACGTATGGCCCCACTGCAGCGCCTTGTCCTGCGAGTTCGAGCTGGACAGTCTCGGTCCGCGCTGACCGCAACAGACATGTCATCACGTGGTCTACCGTGCAGTTGCGGCGTCGTACGAGCGCACTTACGCTCCGGCGCGTGCTCACGTTGAGGCAGGAGTGGGCGGCGTGTCCGGGAGCGCTTAACCTTCACGAGTTTGAGCCAATAACAACTGCGGACGTTCACCGGTCCGGTGCCGTGGGTGGTGGCGGGTGTCATCGTGAAGGTGCAGCCGTGTCATTTCCGGCCGCGGGCGTGGCCGTCTAGGGAGTCCGGGGATCCGCGACCTAGGGCGTCTCGGTGATGGTGGTCTGGGCGCGGGCGATGGTGGAGTCCGGGCTGTTGCCGGCCAGGTTCAGGTAGAACGTTCCATTCACCGTCTGGCCATTCACCGTCTGGCCGCAGTTCAGCAGTGGTACCCGGATGGTCTGGGTGGTGACACCGGGCTCCAAGGTGAGGGTGCCGTCCTGGCTGACGTAGCCTTAGCTGGTGCTGTAGCAGCCCGTGCCCGGGGAGGTCGTGCCGCTATAGGTGGTGTAATTCACCGTCACCGGGTTGACCCCTGGAGCGGTGAGCGTCACCGGCAGGTCGATGTAGCCGTTGGCGGCGCCGACGACGACGTCGGGGGGCGCCAGGATGCCCGGCGCAGTGACCGGGGTGGTAGCCGCAGCCACGGAAGTCGTTGCGCTGGCTGAGGTTGCTTGTGAGGCAGACGCCAATCCAAAGACCGCGGCGCCTGTGACCGTTGTCGTTATCAGGGCCAGTGTCGCGACCGCTCGCCAACCCCTTCGCATCGATCCCATGTCTACCCCCTTGGTTCGCGGTCCCGTCTACGTGACGGAGCGTACACCCAGCGTGATGTCAACTGGAGCTTGACGGCAGGGGGCGCGCGGCCCCATCGGGCGCGCCAAGTGTGGGCCGAACGGCCCCGTTCACCGCCCGGCCACTGGACATCTCACGCCAGGGAGGGCCAGCTATCAGGTGCAGGCGGCGCCCGGGCGATGCCGGCCTGGAGGGCGTAGCGAACCAGGTCCGCGCGCCGGGCGCCGGTCTTGTCCCGGATCCGCTCCAGATGCGATCTGACCGTGTTGACCGACGGGAACAGCCGCCCGGCGATCTGGGCGTCGGTCGCCTCGCCGGCCAGCAGCGCCACGATCTCCTGCTCTCGTTCCGACAGCGGACCCGCTGAACTGCCGGCCGCCGCCTGGCCGACAGCCGTGCTGACGGCGGTGCCGACCGCTAGCGCGATGGCGTCGGCCTGGCTGAGCGAGCGGCCGTGCCGGTAAGCGGCCTCGAACGCGGCGCACCCCTGGGCCGACTCGCTCGGGTCCGGTGACGTAACGTCGTTGGGGTCACGTCTCCAACCCCGAGGAGAACCCGATGCCTGGTCCCACCGTCGTCCTGGTTCACGGCGCCTTCGCCGACGCATCCGGGTTCGCGGGAGTGATCCGCGAGCTCGAGAGCGCCGGCCACACGGCGCTCGCCCCGCCGAACCCGTTGCGAGGCGTCGCCTTCGACGCCAGCGTCGTCAGCGACGTGGTCAGGGCCATCGACGGCCCGGTCGTGCTGGCCGGGCATTCCTACGGAGGCGCCGTGATCACCCAGGCGTCGGCCGGCCTGGAGAACGTGACCGGCCTGGTCTTTCTCGCGGCGTTCGGGCTGGAGGTGGGCGAGAGCTGCGCGAGCGTGCAGCAGCCGTTCCCGCCGCCTCTGCTCGCCAAGACGGCCGCCCCGACCCCCTACGACGCGCCCGGCGCCGCGGGCGGTCCCGACCTGTACGTCCAGAAGGAGCAGTTCCGGGAGACGTTCTGCGCCGACGTGCCGGTGGACATGGCCGATGTCATGTTCGCGACCCAGCGCCCGCTCGCGGTCGCGGCGCTCAACGAGAACGCCACCGCGGCGGGCTGGAAGACCAAGCCGTCCTGGTTCCTGGTCTCCGAGCACGACAACGCGATCTCGCCGGACGCGGAACGGTTCATGGCGCAGCGGATGGGCGCCACGACCGGCACCATTGACGGCTCGCACACCGCGTTCATCGCGAAGCCGGTCGCGGTGGCCACGTTCATCCGGCAGGCGCTGCGGTGACCTCGCAGACCGGGAGGTGGTCCTGGCTCTCCCGGTGAACGGGCCGCGGTCCCGGTCCTGGTAGCGTTCCCGCCGCCGCAGGCCGGCCAGCCGGACCATCAGGCCCGGTTCACTCGCCCGGCACTAGCGCAGGCGTGGCGGCCCGCAGCGTGATGCCCGCGCGTCGAACGTCACTCGCCGGCAGGTGACGGCCCGCGCCACCGGGTCGCCGGCCAGGAAATCCATCTCGACCGAGTCCTCGGTCAGCGCGCGGGTGGCGACCGAACCTATGGTCTCACGTTCACCAGGCCTGTGCCGAGCAACGCCTGTCGCACTCTTCTGCCGCCGATCGGGCGCACCGTAGTGCACTGTGCCCCCGGCAGCCACATCAGCGACGTTTCCGCGGAAACGTCCGCTCATGCCGCCGGGGAAGTGCTCCGAAGTAAAAGAGCCGCATGCGAGGGCGGAGCCTGGTGGTCAGGCTGCCGGTGCGACGGTCACGTCGAAGGTGAGGGCCTCGGCGCCGGTGTCGTAGTCGAGAGGGTTGCCTTCCAGGGCGAAAGCGATGGCGGACAGGCAGTCCTCTTCGGCGTCCTCCCGGGTAGGTGTCCCGCCACCGCTGATGTGCAGGGTCGGCACACGGTAGTGCCAGTTGCCGGCCTCCTCGTCGAAGAAGAGCTCGACCGGTAGCGCGCTGGTGATCATGTAGGTCTCTGAGGTCTACGTGAACGAGGTATGACATGCCCGCAGTGGCATTGTCGCGTAGGTGCGGCGGCCAGGATCTGGCCGCTGGTGCGTGGGAGCGTCTGGAAGCGCTGCCGGACCCGCGCTCGCCGCAAGGACGGATCTACCCGCTGGCCTGCCTGGTCGCGATCGCGGTCTGCGCGTTCACCGCGGCCGGGAACGACCGGTTCACCGCGGTCGGGCAGTGGATCCGGCGAGCCGGCCAGGCGGACCTGGCCCCAGGACGCCGCCGTCCCGCGCGGCCATCCCGGTCCCGCCGCGGCTCGCCGGTCGGCTTTCCGCGGTTCGCGGGAAGCTGCGGCTTGAGGCGGCCCGGCCAGCCCGGCGGGGGGCGTACGGGACCGGCGGGCATGAGGACAGCAGGTTGCGGGTGCCCGGTCGTGGGCTTCGATGTCGACGTTGACTTTTCGTGTGTCCGTCGACTGAGATCTGGCTATAGCTAGCCTCTGGGTCGCTTGCCAGAGGACGCGCGCCGCATCCCGGGACCGCCGATGAATTCCGGTCGGCCGCAGCGTCTGCCCTCCGGGAGGGCAGCGGCCCGTCCGCTGTCGGGGAGAGAAAAGGAGTAGCCCTGGCGGACCGCTGCGAGGAGCATCAGGTTTACCCCCGGACTCCGCGCCGAAGGAGCACCAATCATGGACACAGCCGCCGGCGATTATCCACCCGGCGACCCCGGGGCATCCGGCGCCGGCCGCGACCGGGCGCCGCCCGGGCTGAGCGAGGTCTTCCAGGCCGGCCCGATCCCAGCTGCCGAATCTGGCCAGCGATCGGGGCAGGCCCAGCGCGCCGCTGCCGTGATGCCGGTCGCCAGCCCGTTCGACCGGCGCGTGATCTGGGTTGGCGGAATCGTCTTCGCCGTTCTGATGGCGTTGTCGGCGCGGTATGGCTTCGACCGCGACGAGCTGTATTTCCTGGATGGCGCACGGCATCTGCAGGCCAGCTATGTTGATCAGCCGGTGCTCGGGCCCCTGTTGGCATGGGTGTCACTCAAGCTGTTCGGCGTGTCGCTGCCTGGGCTGCGGGTGTGGCCCGCGCTCGCGGCGTGGGCCACGGTGGTGGTCGGCGGGCTGATCGCCCGCGAGTTCGGTGGCGGCAAGCGGGCGCAGTTGCTGGCGGCGATCGGCACCGCGACGATGCCGGTGCTGCTGGGGGCGGCTCATGTGGCCAACACGACCGCCTACGAGCTGCTGGCGTGGGCGGGCCTGGCGCTGGTCGTGGCCAGGATCGGGCGGACCGGCGATTGCCGCTGGTGGCTGGCCGGGGGCCTGGTCGCGGGCCTCGGCGTGGCCGACGACCACAGCATGAGCTTCTTCGCCATCGCGCTGTTCATCGGCGCGCTGCTCAGCGGCGGCGGCCGGATGATCTGGAATCGCTGGTTCCTGGCCGGCGCGGCGATCGCGGTGGCGTTCGAGGTTCCCGACCTGTGGTGGCAGGCACAGCACGGGTGGGCGACGATCGCCATGACTCAGGCGCTGAACCGGGAAAACGGCGGCCTGGCCAATATCGGCACCTGGGTCGCCGGCCAGCTGGGTATGGTGACCCTGGCCCTGGCCTGGGTCTGGGTGGCTGGGCTACGCTTCCTCTGGCGGTCCGGCCGGCCGCTATGGCGGGCGATGGCCTGGGCGTACGGGCTGCTGTTCGTGCTCTTCGCGGTCACCACCGGCGCGCAGACCTATTACCTGGGCGCGGCGTATGTGTACCTGCTCGCCGCAGGCGCCGTGGCCATCGACGCATGGCTGCAGGCGCGGCCCGGCCGGCTGCGCAATCTCCTGCTGGCCAGCGCGCTCACCACCGCGGTGGCCGTCCTGATTGTCTTGCCGGTGCTCCCGGCGGCTGACATCGGCTGGACCTACAAGACCAACCCGACCCTGGGCGAGACCGTCGGCTGGCCCCAGTTCGTGCAGACCGTCGGCGGGGTGTGGAAGTCGCTGCCGCCGCGCCAGCGCGCCAGCGCGGTGATCTTCACTGGCGACTACGGCGAAGCTGGCGCCATCAACGAGCTCGGCCGGGGGACCGGGCTGCCGACCGCCGCGAGCGGGCAGAACAGCGAATGGTGGTGGGGGCCGGGAAACCCGCACGCCACCACCATCGTGGCCGTCATGCCGGGGCCCGTCGATATCACCAGCGCCGCCGCTTCGGCTTACCTCATGCAGTTTTTCACCAGCGTGCGGGTGGCGGCCACCCTGTCGAATCCGTACGGCCTCCACAACCAGGAATGGGGCGGCCACGTCTATATCTGCACCGGCCCTCGCCAGCCGTGGGCCCAGATATGGCCGCAGCTGCGCCACTACGGCTGACAACAGAGCGCCGCAATCGCGGAACCCGCGCCTGCGCCGGGCAGGCCGGGCTGCCGTGGTCCGTCGGCCTGGCCTGCGGGCCGGGCCATCACCGAGCCAGCACGATCGCGCACACCCGGACACCACACACGTCCGCCCCGGTCAGCTGCCCCGGACACGAGCCAGAGCCGGACATTCTGGGCGCAGCGCGCGGCACATCAAGCGCGATCGTCACTTTCACCGAATCGATCCGTTCAATGCATCCAAATATTCACTTGATATAGAGATGACCGTACGTTACGAGTGGCGTGGTACAAGCCAGAGTGCGTGGCCATCCGTGTCCGGCCTGGCCCCGCCGGGCCAGCAGCGTAAGGTCCGCGTGCCGACGCTGCAGCCGATCTGACCTCTGCAAGACCGCCTGGCTCGGCGACTCCGACGGGCGCAGATCTGAGGCGGCTAAGCGTACCGGTGGGCTGTGCGCTTGCCCGGCTAAACTGCATACACTAGTGCGCTGACGACCAGTGAGAGGATCCAGGCGGCTGTGGCTCAGAAGATACAGACCCTTTTCATCGATGACCTCGACGGCAGCACCGCCGAGGAAACGGTCCGCTTCGGGCTGGACGGTACCGAGTTCGAGATCGACCTGAACGCCGGGCACGCGAAGGAGTTGCGGGATGTGCTGGCACGCTACATGGATGCTGCCCGCCGGACCGGCGGCAGCGCCCGCAAGCCAGCCCACGGCAGCCGCCGCGGAACGGCGGGTGGGCTGAACACCACCGAGGTCCGCGAGTGGGCTAGGGCACAGGGCATCGAGGTGAAAGACCGCGGCCGGGTGCCCGCCGCCCTGATGATCAAATTCCAGTCTGCTACCAGCCAGCAGGACTGAGACGTTCACATCTTGCGAGGGTCGTGGCAACTCACTCACATGCCGATGTGAGAGCTTGCCTGCTTTATCGACGACTACCACTGAATTAGCTTTCTTGCCGAAATGTCCGAGACCAGCCGATCGACGTTCGTGACGATTTCCTGGTAAGCCTCTTCCCGGTAAAGCTGCTCTTCCGATTCGGCATAGGCGATCCTGCCCGGTTCGCCTACATCGGCGACTGACCATATACGCGGGCCAGCAGGAAAGGCCACGATCTGCAGGCACTCGTCATAAACCCTTTGATTCATGCAGATTGCAATGCTAGCTTCCTCCAGGCGCGACTGCGTCAGCTGATCTCCATAGTCAGCCTTGGCGAATTCCCGTATGCCGTGTTTCTCGAGAAGCGCGAGGGTCTTCCTGTAGTAGACCAGATTCCGCGCTTTGTCCAATGGCGCCGTCGTCCCGCTCGAAAAAACGCTCCAACCCCTGATCTCGAGCGAGTTCAGATAGGCTTCGGCAACAATGCTCCTGAACGAGTTCCCCCGGCAGATGAAGTGGATAATCACCCGGTCACACTAGCAAACCCCTTTTACCACGTACCGTCGTGACGGCTAACGCACGCCTGCCACTTGCTGTCAGGGGAAGTCTTGATGCCGCACACCGCCAAGCCTGGTCCCGTCCAGGTTCAGTCGCCCCAAATGCCACCATGCCTCCGCTGCCAGCATCGTCGATGGCGGCCAGCGCGGCGCCGAGAGCCGCCCGCGCAACCCCCTGCGCCGGTGCCCGGCTCCAGTGAAGATGCAACCGATCCGCCAGTCGGGCAGCTCGCCCAGGGCCTTGGCATAGGCTTTCGGGTTGTTGATGTCCGGTAGCTCGGCCGGCGGCCCGTACTGGCACCAGCCGACGCATTCATCGCCGTCGTAAACGAGAACCTGGTGCACCGTTCCGCTGCGAACGTGGGCTTGCTTTGCCAGCCGGTTCCCGGAAACGGTATGGCCCTTGCCGACGCCCTCCGGGTGGAAACCCATGCACCAGCAGCCGCCCGCAGCCGCGCGTCCAGGCGTACATGGTGGGGCACGGCCGAGATGCAGCCAGTGGAGCCGAACGATATTGAATAATCTGCACGCTCGAGCATCGCAAACTCCCGAGGCCGCTGTTCGCCCGTAATCGGTTCGGATCGCTCATGCTCTGGATTGCGAGTCGTGCAGCGTGACGATCGCCGGTCGTGACGGTCGCGAGATCCGCCGTTCGGTGCGGCGGTGACGGCCGCCATGATCGTTGGTTCACGGATGCAGAACGGCGGCCGGGATTCCGGGTGCCATCCGAGCGGGGTCACTGTCTATTGGACCAGCTGAGCTGTATCAGATACCGTCCAGGCCGCTCCGTCGTTAGTGACGACTGCGCCGTCAGCGTGCTCGGTCAGCAGTCTCGCGTCCCAGACCGCCCTCTTCGATCGGGGACCGCCTTCTTCGATTCAGGAGCATCATGAATAGCTCACCGCCTTCCGCCGTGTCGTCATCCGCACCGACCGAAGCCTCGCTGATCAGCCGGTTCGTCGCCATCCTCACCCCTGTCTTCGCGGTCATAGCTGGATGGGTCGCAGGCCTGGTGGCGCAGGCAGTGCCCGGCGCCCACCTGGACCAGAACCAGATCGTCGCCTTTATGACCGCTGCCGCGGTTAGTGCCATGACCGCCGGCTGGAAGTGGCTGCAGGGCTGGCAGCAGCACGAGGCGCTCGTCGCACAGGGCCTGGACGTCCCGGTCAAGGCGGGGCCACCCGTAGCCGCGACCGCCGCAGCGCCGGTAGCCCCGCAAGCCCCGGTCGTCTCACCCGCGCCCAGCTGAGCCATCACATTCTGGCGGACTCACGCATCGGCACCGATCCGGATCATGTGGCCCCGATGCCGGCTACTGGCACCCTGGTCGATTGCGCTTTCTGCGGGCAAGTCCGGATGGGTGCCCGGTAAGCGAACCCGCCCGGGCCGGGCAGGCCGTAGGAGATGCACTGCTCCGCGCCGGGGATCACAGCGGGGATGTCGCGGCGAAGCCGGCTGAGCGTCGAGCGCTTCGGTTCGTCCAGGCGCTGCAGGTAGTCATCGATCTCGACAGCCGAAATCAGTTGCCTCCGCACTCCCGCCACTCCTGGACCGGATGCTAGCAACCGGGGGCGCGCCGTGAGTGTCGCCAAGCGCTCGCGGCGAACCCGTAACAGGGAATGCGGAGCACGAAAGACGAGCATTCTCATGCCGAACGGGCAGTCCTGCGTGCCCCCGGCTCTCACCCCCGCCTCCCGGCTTGTGCCTCTCCCTTTATCGCGTTGCCGCGTTGGCCACCCGTTGTGAGTTCCCGGCGCTTGAGCGTCATAAGCTCGGCCGGGGCAGAGGCTGAAAGGTGGATGCCGGGGTCAGCGCTCGTAGTGGTAGCGGCAGGCTGCTATCCGGATCTCGTCTTCGACGAACTTGTAGACGCCACGCCGACCCTCGTTTCGCTGACGCTGCGTAACTGGAGGAAGCTGTGCCGACCGCGCACAGTCCCGCCGTTCTGTATTTACAGAAGCGGCGATCGGCTGCGAGGCTTTGGCAGCACAGATTGACGCGTTCTGTGCGGTACCGGCCAGATCATTGGAGGCGTCACGGCGACTTGACCGGCACACAACGGAACTAGGCAGGGGAGGGCGTCTTATGCCGCTGGATGGTGACCATTGCAACGGCAGCGTCGACCTGGAGGATGCCGAGTCGGTGATGGGCGAGATCGTCTCGCCGATCCCGGTCGGCTTGCGGCGCATTCCGGCCGGGGAGACCTGGGACCAGGCTAAGTGGGCCCTCTTCCAGCTGCGGAAGTTCCCGCAGCTGCGCTGGCTGGTTCCGGCGAGGCCGCAGCCCGGGTCGCTGGCCGGGCTGACCGTGGATCCGGGCACCGAGCTCAGCTTCGCGCTGTTGCTGTACCGTCCGGCCGGGCAGGCGCGGGGCACCACATGACTTCGGGAGTGGCGGATACACCGTCGGGAGGGCTGCCGGTGGACGGGGAGCCCGCGTGGCATACGCTTGGCGCCGATCAGGTCCTGCGCTCCGAAGGGGTGGACGGGCAGCGCGGTCTCAGCTCGGCCGAGGTGGCCGCGCGGGCCCAGCGGTCCGGCCCGAACGAGTTCGCCGCCGGCCAGGCCGAACCCCGCTGGCACGCGTTCGGTCGCCAGTACGCCGACCCGATGCAGCTCGTGCTGCTCGCCGCCGGCATCGGCAGCCTCTACCCGCTCAAGCAGCTCGGCACGGGCATCCTGCTGATCTTGCTGACGCTGTTCAACGCGGTCGAGGGCCTGCATCAGGAGGGGAAGGCCACTGCGGCCGTCGCCGCCCTGCAGAAGATGGTGATCATCAAGGCCAGGGTGAGGCGGGACGGCCAGCTGGCGGAGATCCCCGCCGGGCAGCTGGTTCCCGGCGACATCGTCGCGATCGAGGCGGGCGATATCGTGCCCGCGGACGGGCGGCTGCTGAAGGCGGCCACGCTGGAGGTCGACGAGTCCGCGCTGACCGGGGAGAGCCTTCCCGTCGCCAAGGGCACCGAGCCCGTGGCGGGCGTCGGCACGCCGCTCGGCGACCGGACCGACATGGTGTACATGAACACCAACGTCACCCGCGGCGCGGGCGAGTTCGTCATCACGGCGACCGGGATGGCCACCGAGGTCGGCCACATTTCCGGGCTGCTGGCCGGAGAGCAGGCGGTCAAGACCCCGCTCACCCGCCAGATGGACCGGCTGACGGGGCAGATCCTGGTCATCGCGGGCATCGCGCTGGTCGCGTCGATGGCGCTGAACCTGGCCCGGGGCGAGACGTTCATCGCCGTCTTCGACGCCGCCGTCGCCTTCGCCATCGCCGCGATCCCGGTCGGGCTGCCCACGGTGGTCACGACCATCCTGGCCTGGGGGACGCAGCAGCTCGCCACGGCCGGCGCGATCATGAAACGGCTGGCCTCGACCCAGACGCTCGGCTCCACCTCGGCGATCAACTCGGACAAGACCGGCACGCTGACGCTGAACCAGATGACCGCGGTCCAGATGACGGCCGCCGGGCGCCGGTACGCGGTCGAGGGGAAGGGCTACTCGACCGCCGGGCGGATCAACCGGGTCGGCGGGCAGGCAGACATCCCGCTGGATGAGTTCCTGGTGCCGATGGTGCTGGCCTCGGACGCGGTGGTCAGGGACGGCGAGCTGATAGGCGACCCGACCGAGGGCGCGCTGGTCGTGCTGGCCGCCAAGGGCGGCATCGACGCGGTCTCCACCAGGGAACGGTACCCGCGGATCGCCGAGCTGCCGTTTGACGCGGCCTACAAGCTGATGGCCACGTTCTGCAAGATGACCGGCGCGTCCGGCAAGGAAGTGATCCGGTGCTTCGTCAAGGGCGCGCCGGACCAGCTGCTGCCCCGGGCCGCCACGGTCGCCGACGCCGACGCCGGCCCGGCGCCGACTGACGGCGAGTTCCGGCAGCGGTACCTGGCCGAGAACCAGCGGCTGGGCGAGCAGGGCCTGCGGGTGATCGCTATCGCGCGCAAGGACTTCGACCCGGCGGCCCTTGACCCCGGCGCCGACCTGCTCCCGCTGGTCACCGGGCTGGAGCTGCTCGCCCTGGTCGGCATCGTCGACCCGCCTCGCCCCACCGCCAGGGCATCGATCGCGACGGCGAAGAAGGCCGGGATCCGGGTCCGGATGATCACCGGCGACTACGCGGTCACCGCGGCCGCGGTCGCCGGCCAGCTCGGCATCGACGGGACCGTGCTCACCGGCACCGAATTCGCCGCCATGAGCGACGAGGAGGCACTGGCCAAGGTCGACGGCATCGGCGTGATCGCCCGCGTCACCCCTGAACACAAGGTCCGCCTGGTCGACGTTCTCAGGAAGAAAGGCCAGATCGTCGCGATGACAGGGGACGGCGTCAACGACGCGCCCGCGGTGAAGAAGGCCGATATCGGGATCGCGATGGGCACCGGCACCGAGGTGACCAAGGAAGCCGCGGTGATGATCCTGACCGACGACAACTTCTCCACCATCATCAAGGCCGTCGAACTGGGACGCGGGCTGTATGACAACCTCGCCCGGTACATCCGGTTCCAGATCGGCGGCCTGTTCGGCTACATCGCCACGTTCCTCGGTGCCAGCATCTGCAACATCGCCGACGGCATACCACTGCTCCCGCTGCAGACGTTGTGGGTGAGCTTCACCATGCTGTCCATCCAGTCGGTCGGGCTCGGCTACAGCAAACCCGCCGCCGGGCTGATGGAACGCCCGCCGCTGCCGCCCAGCCGGCCGATCCTGACCCGCGGGCGCATCGTCTGGCTCGCCCTCGCCGGCCTGCTGATGGCGATCGGCGCCCTCAGCGTGATCAGCTGGGCGGATCAAGCCCACGGGCTCGCCATCGCCCGGACCATGGGCATGGTCACGTTCGCGCTGTTCCTTCTGTTCTTCTCGATCGAGTCCAAAGACGAACGGGACTCGGCGTTCTCCCTCGACACGTTCTCCGACAAGACGTTCGTCATCACGACCAGCGGATCCTTCGTCCTGCTTGTCCTGTCCACTGTCCTGAGCATCTTCCAGACCGTGATGAAAACCGTCAGGCTTGACGTCCGGCAGTGGCTGATCTGCACCGCCGTGGCCTTGTCGATCGTGGTGGCCGCCGAGATCCGCAAAGTAGTGCTGCGGCGGACCGCCGCGAGGGCCATTCACCCCGCCAGCGCCCCCGGCCCGCAGCCACGACCACCTGAACGCCCGGCGGGTGCCTGACATGGCCGAGTATGCGCCGATGCGACAGATCACGGCGGCTGTAAGCGGCATAAAGGCACGTTCTGATCGGCCCGCGAGCGACAAGTCGCCGACGAGCTTTGCGCTCCTACTCGGCAGGGAGGGACCGGCAGGGCCCGCATTTCGCAGGCGAAAAGAGGCGGCAGCACCGGCATGCCCGACCAGTCCAGGCATGTGACCTGCGGAAACGACGATGGCGGTCAGCCGGGATCGGGCCGCACGCAGGGCCGGACCGCGGCAGCCGCAGCACGACGCTTCATCATCAGGGAAGCACGGTGACAGCCTCCCGCTGCTGCTCACCAGTCCCCGCACCGCAGCCGCAGCCCCGTAAACCGGCCCAGATGACCCTTGCCACCGAGTTGAACCCCCATAAAACCGAGTTGAACCCCCATAAGGCCCCGGCGGCTAGCCGCGCCGGAGCAGATCAAAAGCGGCGCCTTTCCGCGCACGGCGCATAGCTGACCAGCACGCAGCTGACAAGGGCAGGGCCGGCGGTCACGTCGCCTGCGATCCGCGGCACCCGTAACGCACCGCCAACGCCGCTGGCGTAGCTTGCGCTCGCGTACCCGTCTGATCTGAGCGGACCGCCGGTGTCGCTGCGGCTTGCGCGGAACGGTTCAGATCCGGGAATTATGCACCGGTGGCAGCGCTGCGGCACTGTCAACGGCCACATAGAAGCGGTACTGTATGTTGTACCACTTCTGAAGGGCTGACTGTCATGTCGATCACCGCGAGCGAAGCGCGCAAGGGACTCTTCCCGCTGATCAAGAAGGTCAACGAGGACCACGACGCGATCGAGATCGTCTCCAGGCACGGCAACGCCTTCCTCGTCTCCGCCGAGGACTACGCCGCCCTGCGCGAGGGCGCCTACCTACTGCGCTCGCCGGCTAACGCCCGTCGGCTGCTCAGTGCCTACGAGAACGCCCTGAACGGCATGAGCACCGCCGAGCATGTCCTGATCGACCCCGACGCTGACATCGGCAGCGCCGGGTGAGGCTGGTATTCGAGGACCAGGGCTGGGAGGACTACACGTCCTGGCTCACGACCGACCGCAAGATGCTCGCGCGGATCAACAAGCTGATCGGGGACGTACGGCGAGATCCGTTCACTGGCATCGGCAAGCCCGAACCGCTCAAGTACCACCTGCCTGGGGCATGGTCCCGGCGGATCGACGACGAGCACCGCCTCGTTTACATCGTCACCGAAGCAGAGATCATCATCCTCGCGGCCCGCTACCACTACTGACGTCACTGGGGACCAGCCAATGCCGCTTAGCCTAAGTTGATCTTCGATGACGGCCAGGCGTTCTTGCCTGCCGCCGGATCCGCGGGGCCGGCGGACGCTGCGGCATCCGGCGCTGGCGATCCCGCCGGGCGGCGCGGGTGCCCGGCCGGGCATCGACGGCTGAGTCGAACATTTTCACGGAATATTCTGGTTTCACGGAAGTTTCTGGGTACTATGATGCACAAAAGTCTCCGGGTAGCCAGAATGTTCCACGCAAATTTCCGGCTGGCTGAGACGGGAGTGATCCGCCGGCGCGGATGGGGCGGTTAATGACGCGGGTTGTCGTTCCTTACCGGCCGTAGGTAGCGGATCGCGCCGGGCCAGGACCGGTTTCCCGGACGGGCGGCTGGGCGGCAGCCTCCCCGTGGGCCGGATCCGCCGCCAGGCCCGATGCCGCCTGGCCTATCCGCCGATTAGGGCTCTGACCTGCACGTTTGCATCTTATTGCCAGCCGGGTCCGCTGCCGGGGCGGGGGCGTATCTGTGCTGGTCAGAATGACACGGCAGGCCAGCCACGAAGATCAACTTAGGCTAAGTGGCATTGGGGGACCAGCGCGCAAATAATCACCTGATATGCGTGCCATGCATGCCACTCGTATCGGATAGTCCTCGAGCGCCGATTCGGCAATCTGAAATTGTTCGAGCCCAAAGAGAAGGTGCCTGTTTATAGCGGCGCGTGACCACGAGGAGCGCTAGCCGGGCCTGGTTTGACCATGCGGATGGAGGTCGATGTGACCTGCCGGCTACAAGACGGCTTGTGCGCCTGAGATCATAGCGCCAGGAAGTCGTTGAGACGGGGTAGGCACGGAATGTATTTCAGTCGTAACTGGTCAGGTGCCGCGATTAGCCGGGTGTGATCAGGCGGCGGAGGGTATCCAGGGCCGGTTTTCGGTGAGCATGACGAGGGCATCGAAGAAGCTGAGGTCGTGCTTGGCTGCGGTGGACAGGTAGCTGCGTATCGCGCAGAATTGGCGGGCGCCGGCGAGAGTGCGCAGGCAGCCGGATACTTTCTGCTTCAGCTTGGTCATGCGTATGTCGCGTTCAGATCCGTTGTTATCGGGTGGTACCCGCCAGTCCCGGGTAAACCGCAGGTAGTCGTCCTGGCGGTCGAGCAGGCGGCGCGCCAGCGCGTTATGCTTTTTCATCAGCTTGCCGGAGCGGGCGGCGGTCTGGCTGGCCCCGGCCAGGACGGCGGAGCGGTAGAGGTGGATCTGGGCGGCCAGCGCGGCCGGGTCCGCGGCGTCGCGGCCCTGGCTGACCGCCTCGCGCACGAGGTCCTGCATCGCGGTGATCGCCTCGGCGGCCTGGGCCGCCCAGCACCACTGGCCTTCGGCCGCGGTATCGGCGACAGCCTGCAGCTCGCGCAGGGCGTGAGCACAGCACAGCTGGTGATCAGGCGTGGTGTAGGTGTCGTACGGTGCCCAGGCGTCATGAACGGCGACCCCGCCGAATGAGGGAAGGACGCCCATCGCCTCGATCGCCTCGGTACCGCGCCGGGGGTGCACCATCAGCAGGGTGTACTTGCCGGTGCGGGCGCAGTGCACCCAGTGCAGGCGGCCTTCTACCCCGAACCCGGTCTCGTCGAACCCGGCCACGTCGCTGGCGGCGATCTGCCCGCGGGCATGCTTCAGGAACCCGCCCAGGCGCCCGGCGGCGCGGGCGGTGATGCCGGCCACCGTCCCGGAGGACAGCGGGATGCCGAACAACTCGGCCAGCGCCTGCGCGGTGCGCTGCTTGGACAGGAACTGCCCCATATACAGGTAGACGATGATCGCGGCGATCCGCGGCCCGTACTGCACGGGCGCCTCCGCGCCCTGCGGAGCGGCGCCCTTGGTCCGGTGCCCGCAGCCGCATTCCCGCTCGATCAGCTGATGCTCTATTACCTTGATCGTGACTTCCGGCAGGTCGAAGACCTGGCGGCGCTCCATCCCGGTGACCGGCCGTCCCCCCAGGCCAGCCCCGCAACGGCCGCAGCAGGCGGGCTCATGGCGCACCTCCCGGTCCGGCCCGGCCACCTGCGCCAGCGTCGCGCCCTCATGCCCGTCCTGCCCGCCAGGCTTGCGGCCGCTTCTCTTCCGCAGCGACCGCGGCCGCGGCGGCGGCTTGTCAAGCCCCTCACTGGACGGCGGCCTGGAGGAATTACGCGGCGTCTGCCTCAACTGCGCCTCAAGCTCAGCGATCCGCTCACCGGCTCGCGCCAGCTCCTCCAGCACCCGCGCCAGCGCAGCCTGTGACTCTGCCAGCTCCCCGCGCAGCGAGGTCACCAGGGCGGCCAGCGCCTCAGCCCCGGAACCAGCGTCATCACGCACACCCGGACGTTACTACCGGCCAAGATCACCTACCCGCGATCCCGCATCTTCGCTGTATCAGCCCAGCACCGAAATAGTGCCGCGTCAGGCAACATTTTCCGGTCATGGACCCGGAGACGTCAGTCCTTCATGACGCGAAGCAAGGGCAGCGTGGTCACGAGAACGAACACGCCGAACAGCGTGATGGGCAGCAGGCCCACCGGGCGCAGCAGCCGGGCGGGATCCTCACGCAGCGACGGCCAGTTCCCGATCCAGTTCGCGACGACGTCCAGCACCATCACGCCGGCCGCCAGCCAGATGCCCTCCCGGCGCACGAACGCGACCAGCACCACAACCAGCGGATCAAGGACCACCAGGCTGACGAAGAACACCTGGATCCAGGCCTGCGGAACCGAGGAGTAGGCATGTATCCCGCCGCGCATCAGGTCTCCGATATGAGCGCCAGTGCCTTGCGCGAAGCCAATCAGGTACACCGCCAGGACCCATCTCGCCCACCCCGGCAAACCAGCCCACGCTCTTCGCAGACGGGCGGCCACGCACGCAGCCTATAACCACCCGCAGCCCCGGTCTCGATGCTCACCGGGCCTGTACTACCGTCACCCAGGCCTGCGTCCTTGACCGGACAAACGTTACCTGACGCGGGAATAGTTATGCTGCGCTCAAATGGACCTGACCAGTTACTTTCAGTCATCTGTCGTTTTTTGGGTTCCCAGATATGAGTGCAGCCAGCGTACTGACAGGCAAATTGCACGTTGCAAATGTGCTTCGCTGAAGGATCGGCTGCGCGTCCCCGGCAGGGCTCCGGCGTGTTCCGGACTTACCCAGTTTTGGGAAGTATACGGTGACAGGGCGGTATTGCCCAGGTTGTAGGAACGGGCATGCCACGTTGATCATGTAGGTCTCTGAGGTCTACGTGAACGAGGTGTGACATGCCCGCAATGGCATTGTCGCGCGTGGCGGCGCGCGCGGTCGAATCCGGTCCTGGCGGCGAGAATCTGGCCGCCGGTGCGTGGCAGCGACTGGAAGCGCTGCCTGATCTGCGGTCACCGCAAGGGCGGATCTACCCGCTGGCCTGCCTGATCGCGATCGCCCTCTGCGCGTTCACCGCCGCCGGGAACGACCGGTTCACCACGTCGGGCAGTGGATCAAACGCGCTTGCCAGGCGGACCTGGCCCGGTTGCATGCCCCGTGGGACCCGATCGGCGGCCGTACCGGCGCCGATGAGAAGACGATCCGGGTGGTCCTGGACCGCCTCGACTCATCTTCTTTTTTTGTTCCCAGAAGAGGCAGCCAGCGTACTGACAGGCAAATTGCACGTTGCAAATGTGCTTCGCCGAAGGATCGGCTGCGCGTCCCCGGCAGGGCTCCGGCGTGTTCCGGACTTACCCAGTTTTGGGAAGTATGCGGTGACAGGGCGGTATTGCCCAGGTTGTAGGAACGGGCATGCCACGTTGATCATGTAGGTCTCTGAGGTCTACGTGAACGAGGTGTGACATGCCCGCAATGGCATTGTCGCGCGTGGCGGCGCGCGCGGTCGAATCCGGTCCTGGCGGCGAGAATCTTGGACCGCGGGCCCTGACCCGGGAACTCGATCGGGCGCCCGGTCACCTCGGCGATGGTCGCGACCTGCTCGCGCGCGGTCAGGGCCTGCGGGCCGGTGAGGAAGTACCCGTTGCCGAGGCGCAGGGCGTAGGCGAGGTCTTCGTCGCGGAACATGTCGAGCTGGGTGACCTCGTCGGCGTAGGCGGGCGGCAGCGCAGCCGGGTCGGCGACGCGGGCCAGGGCGGCGTAGGCGGGTTGTCCAGGCCGCCGGCGGCCCTGTGCGCCGGCCGGAGCCCGGACAGCGCCGGGCTCCGGCGGCTCCGGCGACCACGTATACAGCCACCCGGCCTGGCCAGGCCAGAGGCAGGGACTGGCCGGCCTGCTGGCCGGTTACCGGGTGACCAGTTCGGCGAGGTGAGCCAGCGAGTTGGTCAGATGCTCCGGGGCGAACGGGGGGAATGGGAATGGGAGTCGCTGGCGGAGGGAGTCGGGGACCGCCGACCAGTCATAGGAGAGGGTGGTCTTGGTTCCGGATGGTCCGGCAGGGGCCAGGTCGTAACGCCAGATGTGGCCGACGATCTGCGGGTTGCCATCGCCGGTGTCCGTGCCTGGCTCCCAGGAGATGGCGCGTGGCGGGTCGAACACCTGCACCCGGTTGGCCATCCGGTAGTGCCCGCCCGGGACGTTGTCGTTGTACATGGCCATCCGGAACACCTGGCCCGCCTCGGTCAGGTGCTGGCCGTCAAGGGGTTCGCGGACCCACCCGGTGCCGTCGATCGCGGCGTGCTTGGCGGGGTCGGCGAGTACGGCGAAGATCGCCTCGGCTGGGGCGTTAATGATCGTGGTTGCGCTGATGGTTTCGTCGGTCATGGTGGTGCCTCCTTGTGAACTCAGCTGAGTACCGGATCTGACGCCAGGCGCCCCGGCCTGCTTGGTGCTGCTGCCAGTCATCTGCTTCTCCTTTCCTGGGCGATCCGCGAGATCGGGGACCGCTCTTGCAGGGAAAGGACGAACGGTGCGGCGGGCGGAGGACATATCCCCAGGAAAAAGGCCGGGAAAGCCGGGGAAAGCGAGAAGACTAGAAGGCGGTCAGCCGAGCTCGGACCGCACGGTGCGCAGACGGCCGTGCAGGAGCCGGTGTTCGACTTCGCTGGGCGCCAGGGTCACCGCGGTGTGAAGTTCTCCGGCCGCCTCGCTCGCGTGGCCGAGCCGGTGCAGGTTGTCCGCCAGGGCAGCGTGCCATAGATGGGAGTGCTCCAGGCCGGCGATGGTCTTCAGGGCAGCCAGCCCCGGCTCGGGGCCGTCGCGCTCGGTAACCGCGACCGCCCGGTTGAGCGCCACCACCGGGTTGGCCGTGATCGACCCGAGCAAGTCGTAGACGCCGACGATCCGGTCCCAGTCCGTGTCCTGCCAGCTGGCAGCGGTCGAGTGGGCCGCGGCGAGGTGAGCCTGGAGCTGATAGGGCCCGGCGATTCCGCCGGACCGGGCCACCGCCTCGGACAGCCATGCCGAACCCTCGGTGATCGCGGCTCGGTTCCAGCGGGTGCGGTCCTGGCCGGCCAGGGTCACCGGGTGACCGCCGGCGTCGGTGCGGGCAGAGGTGCGGGCCGAGGTCAGCAGCAGCAAGGCAAGCAGGGAGAGCGCCTCGGGCTCGCCGGGCATCAGGCCGGCCAGCAAGCGGGCCAGCCGGATCGCCTCGGCCTCGAGATCGACCCGGGCCACCGCGTGCCCGCCGGCCGGGGCGTGGGCCTCGGTGGCGACCAGGTACACCACCGCCAGCACCGCGGCCAGCCGGCCGGGAAGCTCGGTGCCGGCGGGGATCGCGTAGGGGATGCGGGCCGTGGCGATCTTGGCGCGGGCCCGTACCAGGCGCCTGGGCCATGGTGGCCTCAGGCACCAGGAAGGCGCGGGCGATGGCCGGTACCTCGAGCCGGGCCAGCGTGCGCAGCGAGAGGGCCACCTGAGCCTCACGGCCGAGCGCCGGGTGGCAGCAGGTGAAGATCAGGCGCAGCATGTCGTCGCGCAGCGAGCTCTTTGGCTCCATCGCCTCGATCGCCTCCTCGATCTGGTCCGGTGCGGCCTCATGATCGGCGAGACTAACGACGTCCCCAGCCGTCTCGGGTACTTGAGGCACCGCAGCTCAGCGCGCTGCGAGCACCTGATATGACGCTGCGGAAGGCGGGTAACCATGTCTGCGGCACGAGGCGCCAGCCGGGGCCGGCCGTGGGGACGGCGGAGGGCCTGGCTGTGGCCGGCTGCCGTGCCTGGTGCACCGCCGTCTTCCCCCGGCCCCGTCCCTTATCTCCCGGCCGGGTCCCTGACCCGCCTGGCGCGGATCCAGCCGGCGGGCCAGGGCGGCAAGCGGGTCCGGCCGGGCAGCCGGAAGGCCGGGTGGGTGCCAGCGTCAAGGCCGCGAGCCGGGCGCTGCAAGCTGGAGATCGCCGCCGTCGTATCTTCCGCCTCAAGCTGATGCGCAACCTAGCGCGGCCAATCGTCAACGGTGCCGGGACCTGGCTGCCACGGAAAGTGATCACGTTACGGGACAGCCGTCGTGTACTCCGCGCCGGACCTGAACGGCTGGGGCTGGGCCGGGCGCGCACATCAGATTAGAAGTGGCTGAAGCCCCAGTCCAGGACGCGGGTGGCTACCGGGCCGGTGGCGGTGATGTCATCGCCGGGGGTGCCCAGCGTCACCCCGATCAGGATCAGGCCGTTCCGGGTCGCCTCGAACAGCAGGCAGTTGCCAGCCGCCAGGGTGTCGCCGGTCTTGATCCCGATCGCGCCGGGGTAGACGCCGATCAGCGGGTTGGTGTTCTGCCAGAAGTAGCCGTGGTGGCCGTCGCCCGCCGGGAGCGAGTAGCTGACCTGGCCGACGATCGCGGCGAACACCGGGTAGCTCATCGCGTACCGGCCCAGCGTGATCAGGTTCGCGGGGGTCGACCAGGTGGAGTACTCGCCCGGCCACGGCATGCCGTCGAAGTTCGAGAAGTGCGTGGCGGTCAGGCCGAGCCTTCGGGCCTCGGTGTTCATCTTGGCGATGAACGCGCCGGTCCCGGGGCCGTAGGCCTGCGCGAGGGTATAGGCGGCGTCGCAGCCGGACGGCAGCAACAGCGCCTCGAGCAGCTCCAGCGCGGTCAGCCGGTCGCCCACGATCAGGCCCGCGGTGCTCGGCCCGTCCTGGCTGTTCAGGTAGGCGATGACCGACTCGGGCACCGTGATCTCCCGGTTCAGGTCGCCCGCCTGGATCACCACCAGGGCCGTCATGACCTTCACGATGCTGCCGATAGGCCGTTCGGTGTTCAGGCCAAGGCTCCACAGGACCTTGCCGGTGGCCGCGTTTGCCAAAGCGGCGCCCGTCACCTGGATGCCGGCCGGGCCACCCACGACAGCGGGCGCGGCCTGCCTGGCCGAGACGGACAGCCCGGCCGAGGCGGCCTGCGTTCCCGCAGGGGCTCCCGGGATCGAGGCGGCCCCCATGACGGGGCTGGCCTGGCCGGCCGGATGGACCTGGAGGGCCACGCGCGGATGCGTGCCGCCAGCGTCGGCCGTCAGGACGGCGGCGCCCGCTACCAGCAGGGCCATCATGACGGCAAGGAGAACCCGGACTGCATGCCAGGATGAGAGCATACGCACATTCACTAGCCTAAACTCGAAATCAGCAGCGGGTCTACCCCTGCTCGGCGAGGCCATCGCGTGATCGCCAGAGCACGCCAAGCACACCGCTGGGCTCCTCGCCGCCGCGGCACCTGCGGCGTAGGGCGCAACCCCGGAGATGGCCGGTGCCGGCTCCCAGGCCGGCGACGCCCCCCGGCGTGCCGTGGTCGGCAATGCCGCGCCCCGATAACTCCGGCCGACTTGCCGCCCTGCTGTCATCCGGCCTGCCACACCGGGCCATCACTACTGCCGAGGATCGGCCGGCGGGGCCGCGGCCTCCACGGGCCCGCTGGCCAAGCAGCGGACCTGCCGGGGATGACGTAGCGTTACGAACAACCTGTTATCAGGCCCACCGGCGATGCCGATGGTACGGCACCCCTTGATCTTGGCGATCTGGCCGGCGCATGACCCGAGGCGGACGATTCCAGTCGCGGGCTAATCGAGTGCGATCGCGGTCATCGCGGTGCGCGACACGCGCCTGATGAACGGGCCGGGCTCCGCGGTCAACGCCTCGATGCGGCGCCACTGGGTCATGAATACTTCGAGCTGGCCCCACTTGGTCTGCGCGTCGCGCTGGTTGAGGGCCACCATCTTTGCCTTGGTTTCCCGGACGGCGGCGATCTCGTTCCGGTTCTGGATGATCATGCTGTCACGCGTGATGATCAGCCAGCCTCGAGCTGCGACCTGCGGTATCCAGTCCGTGTCGAGCACGTCGGGATTGGTGATGGGGCACGGGTGGCCGCTGCCGTTTGTGGATGACGGCTCCAGGGTCGCCGGGATAGGTTATGTCGTTGCGGAGGCCGGCGAGGATCTTGCCGAGCCCCAGCACGTCATCGTCGGCGTAGATGCGGACCTGAGCCGCACGCAGGTTCATGCTGCTGCGCGCTGCGACAGCTCATAGCTCTGTGCCCATCGCACGGCGTCGATGTCGAGGCCGAAGTCGCCGGCGACCTCCTCGAGGGATGCTCCGCCGTCGAGTTCGCCGGCGATGGCCTCGGTCGAGATACCGTCAATCGCGGGCATCCCGAAGCGCACCAGCGGGTTGACCCGGATCGGCGAGGCAGGGTCCTCGTGCGGACGCCAGCCCGCCGGATCATCACCGGACCAGTCCACCCGCTCGTAGAACTCTTCCCCCGGAGCGGTCAGGACGATCTGCCCGTTCGCGGTCGCCACCAGGCAGAACTCCGGGTCGAGATGGCTGCGGCCCTGCAGGTCGATCAGCAGCCGACGGCCAGATCCGACGTAGGGACGCCGGTCAGCGAGTGGGTAGGGCACCTGGAACTCGTCGCGGAGCCGGTCGATGAAGTCCCGCAGTTCCTTCAGCGGCACATCATGCTCGCGCCGGTAGGACCGCAGGAGACCGGCCTCGACGAATTCGGCCCAGGTGACGTTGCGCGACCCCGTGGGCTCGACACGGATCACCGGGCGGTAGCGAGGCGGCCGGCCGTCCAGCCACCAGTGCAGCGTCGACGGGGCGATCCGCAGCAGGCGAGCTGCGGCCGCCTCGGTGTACATCTCGCGTTCGAGGATGGTGACGCTCACGCGGCTAGTGTGACATGCCGCCGCGCCTCGTTCCACGATCTGCTGTCCCGGCTGCCCGTTTCGCCCTTCGGTGGGTCACAGGCGCGGGCTCTACTGCGGCGGGTGTTTCTTTGGGACTTATGCGGTAGCTGGGGTGCGTGAAAACGGCGACTCCTACCCCAGGACTGTCAAAGAGATCTGCTGGTGTGACCGCATCCTGTCCAGGTGGCGATTCCGGTGCGAGTGCGGGTGCCGATGTGCTGGCGGAGTGGGTGGAGGGCCAGGGCGGCCGGGCGGGGAGGCGTGGCCGGGAGTGCGTGCGGTTCGCATTCTACGGGCGGGGTGTCGACCGAGGACTGGCAGGACCCGGTGGCGTCGCGGGCAAGGCAGCTCGCTCAGGCGACGATGCTTGCAGCAGGGAACGGCACGATCGTGGCCGAGTTCTTCGATGCGGGAGAGAGCCGGACGCTGGCGTGGGCACGGCGCCCGCAGGCTGCCGCGCTCGTGGCCGCGCTGGCAGATCCGGAGCGGGGGTGGGACGCGGTCGTGATCGGGGAGTACGAGCGGGCGTTTTATGCCAGCCAGTTCGCGTCGATGGCGCCGCTGTTCGAGCACTATGGCGTCGGCTTGTGGATGCCAGAGGTCGGCGGGCGGGTCGACTGGCACGCCGAGGACCACGAGCAGACCATGCTCGCGCTGGGCCTATCGTCCAAACGGGAGATCACCCGGACCCGGGTCCGGTCCGCGCGCCTGCCGGTCTTGGCCACGAACCGGGCCGCTCCTGCTGGATGAGGTAGCCGATCATGCCCTGGGTGCCGGCGTCCAGCATGTCCAGCGGGTAAGGCCCGGCGGCGGCGAACGACTCGGCTTGCAGCGACAGCCGGCCTACCTGCGGGCCATTGCCGTGGGCGACCACGACGCTGTGCCCGGCTGCCAGCGGCGCGATCGCCTCGGCCGCGATCCGGATGTTTCCTCGCTCCACCTCGGTAGTCATCGGATTACCGCTCCGCAGCAGCGCATTGCCGCCCAGCGCGATCACGATCTTTCATAGCCAGCCTCCTGCCCGAGCCGGTTCCGATGCTGGCCGAGCGATCTGGCGAGGCGTCACCCAACCGAGGGTGATTCCCGCCAGCGGAGGGCAGGCGCAGGTCGACGGCCCGCTCGAGGGCCTCCGAGCGTAACGTCACCCCGAGTTTTCTGGTGGATCGACCGCAGGCGGGTCTACACCGTGTTGCGCGAGATGCAGAGGGTGTCCGCGATCTGCAGGTAGGTGCTGGCCGGAGAAACTGCCGGACCCGCTCCTCGACAGCGGCCAAGGGCTCGGCGAGCACCTGGCTGGATGGGGCGGAGCCCGGCTGGGCGGCGCGCACCTCTGGCGCTGCGGCCACCGTGCAGGAAGTCAGGCACGTCTGCACCCCGGCTACGTTCGTGCGCCAGCGGCGGGATCATCGCCCGGCCTGCGGCGGCCGTCCTGGATGTGCTCGTATCGGTCAGACCGGTGCGGCCTGCCCGCCCGGCACGGCCCTCTCATCACCCCAGCGGGTGATCGTCACCGAGTTGAACGATGGCTTGCAGAGGCACCGCCGCCAGGCGCAGACAACGCGCCAGTGCGCCGCAGCCTCAGGGCATCGGGCTGGTCGCACACTCACCCGGACGGGGGTGATGTGCGAGGGCTATCGGCTTGCCACGATGCCGGTATGGACCCGGTTTCCCACGGCACGCGCTCACAGCGCTGGCTGGCGCGTCTCAGCTTCGTGCTCGCAGGCCTGGCGATCGTGGTCCTGCTGTTCTTTGCCGGGCTGAAGAGCCTGGCCATGGTGGCCGTGGGCCTGGCCGCCGCGGTGGTGGGCCTGGCCGCCGCGTACTTCTTCCTTTCCCGGCGGGGCCTCTGGCGCTGGCTGTCGCTCGTGGTCTTCGTCCTGGCGCCGATAGCGGTGATCGTCGTCTACGCGTTCAGGGACCTGCTGTGGGTCGCGGTGCTATCGGCTGTGGTCTGGATGCTCGCGAGTATGACCGCGCGGCTGGCGCTGACCGGGAGCCAGCCGGACTGGCACATGCCCGAGCACCCGGCCCAGCCGCCTGCCCGGCACCCGTACCTGATCATGAATCCGAAGTCCGGCGGCGGGAAGGTCGAGAAGTTTGACCTGCAGCGCAAGGCCGAAGACCTCGGCGCCGAGGTGTTCCTCATCGGCGGCTCCGAGCCCGTCGACGTCGCCGAGGTAGCCCGCGAGGCCGTTGAGGCAGGCGCCGATCTGCTCGGCGTCGCCGGAGGCGACGGAACGCAGGCCCTGGTGGCCGGGATCGCCGCCGAGCACGGCATCCCGTTCCTGGTGATCAGCGCCGGCACGCGCAATCATTTCGCCCTCGACCTGGGCCTGGACCGCGAGGACCCGTCCGCTTGCCTGGGCGCTCTGTCCGACGGCGTCGAGTTGCGGGTCGACCTCGGGATGATCAACGGCCAGACGTTCGTCAACAACGCGTCCTTCGGCGCGTATGCGGAGGTCGTCGAAACCCCGGCCTACCGCGGCGACAAGCTGAATACGACCCTGAATACGCTTCCTGACCTGCTGCAAGGCCACCGCGGAGCACGGCTGCGCGCGCACGCTGACGGCACGGAAATCGAGGCACCGCAGGCGCTGCTAGTGTCTAACAATCCATACGGAACCGGCGATATCGCCGGGCTGGGCCGGCGCGCGCGGCTGGACCGCGGCGTCCTCGGCGTCGTCGGCGTCACGGTGGCGGGTGCCCGCCAGGCCGCCGGTCTGCTCCGCGGCAGGCACGCCACCGGGCTGAGCGTGCTGACCGCGAAGCAGATCGAGATCAGCGCCGATGCGCCGCAGATCCCGGTCGGCGTCGACGGCGAGTCGATACTGATGTCGACGCCGGTTACCTGCACAGTCTCCCCCCGTACGCTCCGCGTCTGGGTGCCTCGCGGCCGCCCGGGCGTCCCGGAGCCGAAACCGCCGAAGGACTGGGCCAGGCTGCGGTACCTCGCGGGCATTTCGAAGACTGCACCCAGGTCAACGCATTGATTGGAGCTAGCGATATGAACAAGAAGAAAGGCCACGAGCGTGACCGGGACGACGCGGAGACCCGGGCGTCATCGTCTGTCGCCGGGGAGGAGGCCGGAGCCGGGCCGCCCCCGAAGATGAAGCGCAAGGAATACGAACGCCAGATGAGGATCCTGCACGGTGAGCTGGTCGCCATGCAGGAGTGGGTGAAGGATACGGGCGCCAAGATCTGCGTGGTGTTCGAGGGCCGTGACACGGCCGGGAAGGGAGGCACGATCAAGCGGATCACCGAACGGGTCAGCCCGCGTGTATTCAGGGTCGTGGCCCTGCCGACCCCCACCGAGCGGGAGAAGACGCAGATGTACGTCCAGCGGTACGTCCAGCACTTCCCGGCGGCCGGCGAGGTGGTGATCTTCGATCGCAGCTGGTACAACCGGGCGGGCGTCGAGCGGGTGATGGGGTTCTGCCAGCCTGAGGAGACCGAGCGGTTCCTGGAACTGGCGCCGGCCTGGGAGAAAGCCATGGCCGATTCCAGGATCCTGCTGCTGAAGTACTGGCTGGAGGTCAGCCCCGAGGAGCAGACCCGGCGGCTGGAGGCCCGGATCAACGACCCGCGGAAGGTCTGGAAGCTGTCACCGATGGACTTGAAGTCCTACAGCCGCTGGTACGACTACTCCAGGGCCAGAGACGCGATGTTCGCCGCTACCGACACCGCGTGGGCGCCCTGGTACGTCGCGGACGCCGACGACAAAAAGCGCGCCCGGCTCAACATCATCAGCCACCTGCTCAGCCAGGTCCCCTACAAGCCGCTGGCCCACCCGGACGTCAAGTTGCCTAAACGGCAGCAGTCCGATGGCTATGTGCCGCCGGAGCTTCCGTTGCGGCACATCCCGGCACCCTTCTAGAAGAGCCAGGGATGGCCGTGACCGCGGACGGGGTATGGGCCGACGATGTGCTGCGGCTTTATGGCACGGAGTCCGCCGGCGTCGTGCGCTGGCTCCGCCCTAGCCTGCCAGGTAAAACGGAAAGCCGTTAATAGCGAGGGGGAAAGGGGCACCTCAGTGGTCTTCGGGTGGGCGGGCATGGAATCCCCTAATGGCCTTCGGTCCTTCGATCCTTCCCGCATCGCCGACCTGGAGTACCAGATGTGGGTGGCCTACTACCTGCGCCGCTGGAGGAATCTGCTGATGGCTTCGGTCAGGCTGCTCCGGCTGGGCTTCGGCACGGACCTGGCGCGGATCCTGCAGGGCGCCTGGCTGATGCTGCGGGCCGTCCAGTCGTGGGCGCCGTTTCCCGACAACGACCCTGACGGTGCCCAGGCCCGGATGCGCGAGCTTTACGGGCTGGTCAGGCTCCGCTTCGGCCAGCCTGCGGACCCGGCCCGGGCGGCGCGCCTTGAGATCGACTGGTGGCGGGCGCACCGGAGGCGTCAGTATGCGTCCCACCCTGCGGAAACGGGCGACGAACTGGTCGAGTCGCTGACCCGTCTGTACTGCTACCTCTTCGGCGAGACCGAGGCGGTGGTCAGGCCAGCCGCCGTGCACCGAGTGCAGGCGATGGATCTGTCCGACCAGTGGGTCCGAGCGGGCTGCCGAACCGACAGCCCGCTGCTCCCGCTGGAGCGCGCCGCGCTGGTCCGCGCCTACGCCGCGCTGCTCGCCGCCGTCCACCACCAGCAACGGGAAGACGAGTCCGGTGGCCAGCGGCGGCTGCACGATTAAAATCCGGCCATAGTGCAGGGAGAGCCGCATATCCCTGTAGGTGACAACGCGGATTTGATCACCGGCCTTCATAACTTACGGCGAGTTCGGGTCTGTCCCGGAAGATCTGCCGGAGCGTGCGTGGATCGTTTTGATCGCCCCGTCTGGGTTGTCTCGGGAACCGGCTGCTGCCTGCGCCGAAGCCTGATGTGCTCCCCGTACGCCGCGATGCCGTCCGCGAACGGGTACGGCCCGCGGATTCTCTGATGTTTAGGGGAGATGTCGCGGTAGTCCAGGTCGGGATGGTCACCGCACTCACAGCAGATGAGCTCATACGCATCGGTGTAGCCGCCTTCCGGCTGACCTGCCACGATGCGGACGGGCTGGCGTCGCAGGACGACGGTCCACCCCGGCGCGGGCTGATCAGGCGCCCGCACGGGTGCCTCCTTCTGCGAGAAGCTGGGCCGCCACGGCCTGATCGACGTTCCCGTGAGTATGGTCTGCGCCGATGCGGTCCAGGACGCCGTCACGCTCGAGCACCTCACGGACGGCGGGCTTTACCCGGGCGAGCCGCAGGGTCACGCCGGCTTGCTCGGTGAGCTCGAGGATCTCGCGCATCTTCGCGGACCCTTGGGAGTCGATGAAGTCGATTCCCTCGCAATCAAGCACGATCCCGGTGATGGCGGGCGTGGACAATGCGACCTCCCGGACCCGGTCCTCCAGGGCGTCCGAGGTGGCGAAGAACAGGCCGCCGTCCAGCCGCAGGACGACGATCCCGGCGAACTGCTCGTCGCCGGGATGTTCGTCCAGCTCCCGGAAAGCCTGAGTGCCTGGCTCCCGTCCCAAAAGGGGCATGCGGGGGCGGGTGGCCACCGAGATGAGCCAGATCAGCGAGAGCCCGATCCCGATCATCACGCCGGCGAGCACGCCGACCAGGAGTGTCGCGATGATCGCCGCGATCGCGATCCAGAAGTCGAACCGCTGCACCCTGGCCAGGCGGCGCATCTCGGGCACGTCCATCATCCCCATGACCACTGCCTCGATGATCAGGGCGGCCAGCACGGGTTTGGGCAGCTTGGAAAAGACCGGCGCTAGCACCACCAGCGTGAGCAGCACGGTCACGCCGGAGGTGAGCGACGCCAGGCCGGTGCGCGCGCCGGTGTGGTCGTTCAGCGAGCTCGCGGATAGGCTCGTCGAGACCGGCATTCCCTGGAACAGGCCGGCGCCGACGTTTGCCATGCCCTGGGCGGCCGATTCCTGGTTGATGTCGATGCGGTAGTGGTGCCTAGCCGCGAACGTCCTGGCGTCACCAGCGGTCTGGGAGAACCCGATGAGGACCAGGGCCACCGCGGCGACCGCAATCGTGCTGGCGTGATCCCCCAGCAGATGAAGGCCGGGGACCTGCGGGGCCGGCAGCCCTCGCGGCACCTCGCCGACCAGGGCCACCCCGTGAGCGCCCAGGTCAAACAGCCAGGACGCCAGCAGACCGCCAACCACCAGGACGAGGGCCCCGGGGACGCGCGGCGCGATCACCCGCACCCCGAAGACCACCGCCAGCGCCACCAGGCCGACGACCACGGTCAGCCCTTGAACGTCGCCGAGCGTCCCGAACCAGGACCACAGCTCCTGGAGCGGGTTCGAGCCGGTCGTCTTTGTGCCGGTGAGCTTGGGAAGCTCGCCGATCACCACGTCGATCGCGGCGCCGAACAGGAAGCCGGTGACCACGGCCCGGGACAGGAACTGCGCGATCCACCCCATCTTGAGCACCGCCAGGAGGAGGAACAGCACGCCAGAAACCAGGGTGATCATCGCCACGAAGGAGGCCACATTCTGGACTCCGGTGATCCCGGCCACCGCGACTGCGCTCGCGGCCACGGCCGCCAGTCCCGAGCTCGGCCCGGTCGAGATCTGCCGGCTCGTGCCGAAGACCGCATAAAGGATCGCGCCGGCCGCTGCCGCGTACAGGCCGTTCTGCAGCGGGATTCCCGCGATCCCGGCGTAGCCGAGGTTCTTCGGCACGATCAGGGCAGCGACAGCGAACCCGGCGATGAGATCGTCTTTAAGCCAGCGGCGCTCGTAGCAGCGGATCCACCCGACCATGGGGACAAAGCGCCACCGATCCCGTGCCGGAGCCGACCCGTCGTCCCTCACCGGTCCACCTGGTGTTGAGCCTCCTGCCTTCTTATCCATGCTCCGGCACCTCGCGAACCGGACCCGTGCGGGGCAGCCGAGACGCAGACCGCTGGCCGGGCTCCTGCCGGATGCGCCTCCGGGTGCAGGTCACCTGCGACGCTGGCTGATGCCGGCTACTGAGCAGTCGTCTCGCCGCCGTGCAGGGCGTCCTGGAGTTCTCTTTCGTCTTCGTTGGACAGCGAGGTCTTCAGGACCGTGCCGCCGTACCTGCTCATCGCCTCGACGGCCTTGTCCGGGGTGACCTTCTCCAGCATCAGGAACAGCGCCGAGGTGCCCGGCTTGAGCATGTCGCGGACCTGGTCCTGGAACTGCTTGTCGATGCTGGTCTTGGCCAGCTTGCCCATCAGGGCACCCATCCCGGCGCCGATGGCCATCCCGAAGACCGGGATGAAGAACAGCAGGCCGAACAGGAACCCCCAGAACATGCCCCAGGTCGCTCCGCCGCCGACCAAGTGGTGGCTGGTGTGGACGTGGTAGCTGCCGTCCTTGTCCCGCACGATCACCGCGATCGCGTCCGGCTGGATGATCAGGTCCCCGGCCAGCCGGCGTGCCTCGTCGGCGGCGGCTTCGGCGGTCGCCTCGTCTGGATATCCGATGGCAATCAGGTCAGCCATGGCATTCTCCCTTCCTCGTAAGGATTCCTTTTCGCCCGCCACTGAGGCGGCATTAGGGAGTAGCGCTAACCGGGATGGCGACAAATATCGTAACGCTTCTGTGATCCATGCCCAGAGAAAGGCCTTCCCGGCTCTGGTCCTAATGCCGTTAATCATGTGACGGCATCTAATCCTCCCCCCCGGCGGGTCCGGGA
The DNA here is from genome assembly GCA_963758795.1 of uncultured Actinomycetes bacterium. GTDB lineage: Bacteria > Actinomycetota > Actinomycetes > Streptosporangiales > Streptosporangiaceae > Palsa-504. Next base: position 173,991 of record CAVWXG010000006.1, on the reverse strand, counting down.
TTCCTCACCCCCCAAGGGTGAATTCGCCTGTTTTAGCCCCCGTCACCGCTTCCTCATTGTCTCGATGGCGGGAGGATTTCTGTTGATCCGGACGTCGGCTGATCGCCGGGGTCGCCTCGTCCTAGGTGCCGCTCGCAGGGGGCGATCCGAGATACCGTCCTCGTTCGGCATATATCTCTCGCTGAAACCTGGGGAGGGCGGTCCGTGCTGAGTTGGTTCTGGTGTCAGTCATCGCCGGTCAGCTGCCTTCCGGGGCGAGGGTCTTGCTCTGGCGCCGCAGCTGGATGACCTTGTCCACCGCGACGACCGCGGGCGCGATGAGCGACAGGGCGAGCACCACGACCCACTCACGCCCGCTGAGCGAGGTGGTGTCGAGCAGGCCCTGGAGCATGTTCAGCCCGACGGCGGCCCAGGTGAGGATCCAGCCGAGGATGATCCAGCCCAGGAAGGGGAACACCGGGGAGGACCACGGTGCCTGGCGTTCCCGGCGCATGACCAGGCCGATGTTGACCGCGCTGAACGAGACGATGGCGAAGGCCATGGTCATGTTGACCGACGCATGGGTGGTGCTCGGCTTGCCGGGTCCCCACTCGAGTACGCACAGGGCGGTGACGGCGATCACCAACCCGAAGATGAACCAGCGGATGATCCAGGGAGTGGTGACGATCTTGGTGCCGGGCTTGCGCGGCGGCCGCTGCATCACCCCGGGGTCGGGGACGTCGACGATGAACCCGATGACCACGGTGATGACGACGAAGAACTTGCAGAACAGCAGCTGGAGCGGGAACAGCGCGACGCCGCCGTTGATGTTCAAGATGGTGGCGTAAACCATCAGCTGCAGCACCGAGGCCAGGATCGTCAGCTGCAGCCTGATGTAGGTGGAGATCCGCCGGTAGATGTCCCGGCCCAGGTCCACGGCCTGGACTAGGGTGGCGAAGTTGTCGTCGGTCAGCACGATCTTGGCGGCCTGCTTGGACACCTCCGAGCCGCTGCCCATGGCCACGCCGATGTCGGCCTGCTTCAGGGCGGCGGCGTCGTTGACGGCGTCGCCGGTCATCGCGACCACGTCGCCGGCTTGCTGCATGAGCCTGGCCAGGCGCAGCTTGTCCTCCGGCGCCACCCGGCCGAACACGTGCAGCCGGGGAAGCCGCTCGAGCACCTCGTCGTCGGACAGGTGCTGCAGCTCGGTGCCGGTGATCACGCCGGGCCCCAGGCCGAGCTCATCGGCGATCGCGCGGGCGGTGACGGTGTGGTCACCGGTGATCATCCGCACGTCGATCCCGGCGGCCAGCGCGGTATGGACCGCGTCCCTGGCCTCGGTGCGCAGCGGGTCCACGATCCCCACCAGCGCGACGAAGACCAGGCCCGTGACGGCGGCCATCGGGTCGGCCAGCGCCGCCGTCATCGCCGCGTCGTCCATGTCCTTGGCGGCGAACGCCAGCACCCGCAGCCCGCGCTCGGACAGCTGGCGGTTGGCGGCCAGGAGGTCGTCCCGGACGGTGCCGACCGGTACCTGCTGGCCATGCCACAGGGCCCGGTCGCAGCGGTCCAGGACCACGTCCGGCGCGCCCTTGACGGTGACCAGATGCGATCGGGCGAGGATCGGGCCGGCCAGCCAGTCCGGGCGGTCGTGGAAGGTGGCCATGAACTTGTACTCGGAATCGAACGGCACCTCGGCCCGGCGGGGCAGGGCTTCGCGGGTCTGCTCGGCGCCCACGCCCATCTTCGCGGCCAGCACCACGAACGCCGCCTCGGTCGGGTCGCCGATGACCGACCCGTCGTCGCCGACGGTCGCGTCGGTGCACAGCACCAGGCCCAGGGCCAGGTTGCGGAAGTCCGGCGGCTCCGCCCCGCCTACGCCCAGGACCGCGCCGGTCTTGACGTAGCCGGGGCCTTCGATCTTGAACCAGTCACCGCCGCCCAGCATGGTGGTCGCGGTCATCGCGTTCATGGTCAGCGTGCCGGTCTTGTCGCTGTTGATGACGGTCGTCCCGCCCAGGGTCTCCACGTCGCTCAGCGACTTGACCACCGCCTTGTGCTCGGCCAGCCGCCGCGCCCCCGACGACAGCATGGCCTGCACGAACGTGGGCAGCCCGGTCGGGATCGCCGCGATCGCGGTCGAGATGCACAACAGCACCAGGGTGGTGGTGTCCTGGCCGCGGACCAGGCCGAAGATCGCGATGATCGCCACGGCCAGGAAGGCGATCAGGCCGAACACCTTGGTCATGCCGTCCAGTTCGCGCTGCAGCGGGGACTTCGACCGCTTAGTGGCGGTTACCATCCCGGCGATCTTGCCCATCTCGGTCGCGCTGCCGGTGCCTGTCACCAAGATCGTCGCGGTGCCGCGCGTGACCTGGGTGTTCTGGAATACCAGGTTGGTCCGGTCGCCGAGTGCCACCTCATCGCCGGGCAACGTCCCCGCGTCCTTGGCGATCGGCGCGCTCTCCCCGGTGAGCGCGGCCTCCTGCACCTCCAGCGTGGCCGAGGACTCGATCCGCCCGTCCGCCGGGACCACGTCGCCGGCCTCCAGCAGCACGATGTCACCCGGCACCAGTCTGGTCGATTCGAGCTCGACGACCTGCCCGGAGCGTCGCGCCCGGGCATGCGGCACCTGTAGCTTGGCCAGGGCCTCCACGCTGGCCCGGGCCTTCAGCTCCTGGGCCGTGCCCATCACCACGTTGAACGTCACCAGCCCCAGTACCACCACGGCCGTCGCGATCTGGACGATGGCGAAGCTGGCCGCGACCACGATCAGCAGCATGATGTTCATCGGGTTGACCAGCTGGCCCCAGGCCACTGCCCACATGCTCGGCGGCGGCTCGGTCGCCAGCTCGTTCGGCCCGTACTGGGCCAGTCGTCGCTCCGCTTCCCCGGCGTCCAGCCCCTGATCCGGGTCGACACCCATCTGCCCGGCCGCGGCCTGGGCCGACAGGGCGTACCAGGTGAGGTTCTCGGCGGGCTGCTGCAAGGTGGTCATCTGAGCTCCTCAAGACGGTTGCGGGCTGAGTCGCCGTCGTCCCGGCGCGATTCCTGTCTCATGACCCTGCCGTGCCCTGGGTGCCCGCGTCCGGGACGTCCAGCGGGTACGGCTCGGCGCCTTGGTAGGACTCGGCCTGCAGCGCATTGCCGCCCAGCGCGATCACGATCCGCATCTCACACCTTCTCCGTCATTGCCCGGTCCTAGGCGGCCGGCCGTGACGCGTGACCGCCGTCTGGACCGGCCGGGTTCGAGTCGGTGCCCAGATCTTGTGCGAACGGTTCCGGAGTATCGTCACCCTCCCCAGGGTGATCCTGGGTATTTGCCGCGCTGCTGCGCCGCACCGCCTTGCGGATCGCGGTGACCACGACGATGGACAAGGACACGGGTGATGCGCCGGACATTTTCAGAGGGGAGACTGCAGTTGCGCCGCGTGACAGCGGTTGGGGTGCTGGACGCGAAAGCGTCCGGCTAACCTACCCGAGCATCGGCGCCTCCGCCCTGGGCATCATGAGCATGCCGTGCCGCGCGGGCGCGCGCCGCGGCAGGGAAGGCCCGCGCATGGACGCTAGCGGTGATGAGTCCTGTCGGCTGGCCCGCGGGGTAGTGGGGTCGGCGCGGGTGATCGCGTTTGGTGCGAGCAATGTGGCCCCGGCTGGTGCGGCGGTAGGCGGGCTGGTCATCGTCGTGTCGTATGCCGGGTTCGCGTCTCCGCTGGTCATAATCATCGCGTTCGTCGCGTCCGTGTGCTGTGCGAGCAGCATTGCGGAGTTCGCTCGCCGGCTGCCGTCGGCCGGCTCGCTGTATACCTACAACAGCCGCGGGCTGGGCCAGAGCGGGGGTTTCCTGACCGGCTGGATGATGGTGTTCGCGTACGCGCTGTACGTTCCCGCCGGCATCTCGCTGACCAGCGCGTACGCGTCGCAACTGGTTGCCGACACGCTGCACGTGACCATCGGCAGCTGGGTGCTGTTCCTGGTGATCCTGGGTGCCGTGGTCCTGGTCGCCTACCTGGGGATAAGGACCTCATCCTCGGCCGATCTGGTTCTTGTCGCGGGGGAAGTGGCCGCCATCGCGGCGCTGGCCATCACGATCCTGGTCAAGATCGGGCCAGCGCATTATTCGGTCGCCGTTCTCTCGCCGGCATCGTCGCCGAACGGCCAGCTCACCGACATCACGAATGCCATGATCTACGGCATCACCGCATTCGCTGGCTTCGAGACCGCCGCCGCGCTCGGTGAGGAAGCGAGGAACGCGCGCCGTTCCATCCCCGCCAGCACTATCGGCGTCGTCATCGTGGCAGGCATTTTCTATCTGCTCGTCGTCTGCGCGGAGACGTTCGGCGTGGGTCGGCGAGGAATCCCCGGCTTTGTCCGGCAGCCCAGCCCGCTGGGTTATCTGACCAGCCGGTACTGGTCGCCCTCGGCGCTGTGGACCATCGACCTGGTAGTCGTGCTCACCGGCCTGGGCTTCGCCATCGCTGTGGTCAACGCGGCCATCCGGGTGCTGTTCGCGATGGGACGCGAGCAGGTTCTCCCGGCCTCACTGGCCCGCCTGTCCCGCCGCCAGACCCCGGCCGTCTCGATCGGCTGTATCGCCGTGCTCGCGCTCGTGCTCGGGCTGCCATTGACCTACGCCGACGGCGGCGCGCGCACGTTCGGGTATCTCGCCGGAGCGGGCGGGCTGTCGATCGTGCTCATCTATCTCGCCGTGAACATCGCGGCCATCCGTGCGTTCCGCACCGAGTTCCGCGATCAGTTCCGGCTCTGGCGGCATCTCCTCGTCCCGGCAACAGCCGCCGTACTATTCCTGTTTCCCTTGTGGGGAATCCTTCATCCGCGTGCGCGCACACTGGGGGGCCTGCTGCCGTTCGCGGCGCTCGCGTGGCTCGGCCTGGGGGCCATCGCCGTCGGCGTCCTGCGGGCCCGGCGGCCGGCCAGCTTCGAGACGCTGGGCAGAGTATTCATGCCAGCCACAGACAGCCAGGCGGCGCCGACATCCACCTCACGGCCGCGCGACGCGTTGTGACCTCACGGATCCGGCGCGGCCCGGGTTGGGCGGCGTTTCATCAAGGCGGGCGCGAGCCGCTGCTCCTTCCGGGGACGCGGTGATGCTGGCGTCTGCGCTGGCCGGTTTACGTCATATAGAACAGTCCATCGTGTCCTTCTGTCACCAACTGCCCGGGCGCGCCGCACGGCCCGTCTAGTCGCACGGCCCGTCTCGCCGGCCGGCGCGGATAGTGCGTGGGCCTGCCGCGGGGACGGCCTGTGCCGGGCATTATGGGGCCGGCTCTCTGGTCGCGGTTTCGGTGCCGGGGCTTGCCGGTTCGGTGGCCTCGATTGGCTTGCGGGGGATGAGGACGGCCAGGACCAGGCCGATAAGGGTGATCACGAGCATCATGATCAGGGCGACGGCGAACGGCTTGCCCTCAGGCAGCTTGACGGCGACCAGGACCGAGCCGACCAGGGCGGTGCCGAAGGAGGATCCGAGGTTGGAGACGCTGCGGGACAGGCCGGAGATCTCGCCCTGATCCTGGTCGGGGAAGCTGGACTGGACCACGTTGACCGAGGAGGTCAGCATGACCCCGACTCCGGCGCCGAACAGCAGCAGCCCCGGGATCCACCGCCAGATGCCCGCGTGCGCCCGGACCAGGACCAGCAGCAAGATCATGCCAACGGCGGTGACCAGGAAGCCTGCGATGATCAGCCAGCGCTGGGGGTGGCGCCGGGCGAACCGGCCGGCAGCGGCCGAGGCGGCCAGGATCCCGATGGTGGCCGGGGTGAGGATCAGGCCGGTCTTGATGGCGTTATAGTGGTTGACCTCCTGCAGGTAGACCGAAACGGTGAAGAAGGACCCCTGCAGTATCAGCCAAAAAGCCACGGTGACCAGGTGGTCGTGGTCAACCTGTCCGGGGAGCCGGCCCAGGCGCGCATCCCGCTGGACTGGCCGGACCTGCCCGGCCGCAGCTGGCGGCTCACCGACATCCTCGGGACGAGCGTGTTCAAGCGAGACGGCGGCGAGCTGGCCGGCCCCGGGCTGTTCGTCGACCTGGGACCGTGGCAGTTCCACCTGCTCGCCCTGCAGTGACCGATCACGGCCGGGAGCCGTTCCGCCGGGCAGGCCGGAAGGGGTCCTGCGGCGATACGAGTCACCCCGGCTGGGGTGAGGCGGCGGATATGCCGGCGACCGAAGATGGCAGCTGTCCTACCGCCAAGGGTGGTACGCGGCACCATGCGGTTCGTGATGGACTTACAGCCGCGGTTCGATTACGCGCGTCGGCCGCACAAGCTGGAGCTGTCCGAGGACGGTGCCGACACCCAGGGCCTGCAGGCCGCGCACCATGGCGCGGGGACAGCCGGGCCCGTCCTATCACAGGGCGCTGAACGACGGATGCTGCCGACCGGAGGCTCAGAGAAGGCGCAGGTCAACTGCCCGTTGAAGAGCCTCCGAGCGTGAGATTGCCCCGAGTTTGCGGTAGATCGACCGGAGATGGGTTTTTACCGTGTTGCGTGAAATGTAGAGGGTGTCGGCGATCTGCAGGTAGGTGCTGGTCGGCAGGAGCACCAGGACGCGCTGCTCGGCATCGGTGAGGGGCTCGGCGGGCATGTGGCCGGGCGGGCCGGCGCCGGCCTCGGCGGCGCGCATCTCGAGAGCCGCGGCGATCACCTGCTCGACGAACTGGTCAGGTATCAGCTGGGCCGCATGTTCGACCAGGTAGCTCGTCACCTGCGGTGCGGTGGTGATGACGGTGTTGAGGAAGCCCCGGTGGCGGGCGCTGTGCAGGGCGCTTCCCAGGATGCTCGCGGCCGCGGGGTCGCCGCGCTCGATAGCGGCGGCCGCGAGCAGTATCTGGAGTACCAGCGCGGCGCGCGGCGTCAGGTCGCCAAGGGCCGCCGCCTGCAGGTGTTCCTGTGCGGTGCGGTGGTCGCCGGCGGCCAGTGCGATCCTGGCCTGGAGCAAGCCGCGGCGGGCGACGGGCAGCCCGCTGGCCAGCTCGGGTGGGGAGCGCAGGTCGCCGAGCGACAGTCGCAGCAGCGCCTCCTGCTCATCGGCCCGGGCCAGCAGCGCCGAGCTTGCCCCGGCCAGGACCAGCCGCGCCGACTCGATGGTGGCCAGCGCCTCGCGGGGCTGCCCGCGGGCGGCCCAGACCCGGGCCCGGTCCAGCAGCGTCAGGAACTCGAACAGGGGCCGCCGCCCCTCCGATATCGATAGTGCCTGCTCGGTGAGGTGCTCGGCGGCGTCGAGGTCGCGCCGCTCGAGTGCGAGGCCGGCCAGCGCGCGCAGATGATCTACGGCGAAGAAATGCCGCTCGAATCCCAGCCGCCGCGCGTCGGCTGCGGCGGCCTTGGCGGCATCAGCGGCCTCGGCCAGGTGACCGGACTCAAGCCGTGCTAGCGCCAGGGCGCCGGGCACCAGCACCAGCTTGGCCGGTTCGGAGAGCGCAGGCATCGACAGGGCCGCGGCTGCCTCGCGCTCAACTGCGCCGGGGTCATCCAGGCACGGATAGACGCGCAGGAGGATCAACGGGACAGCGGCGTTCCACTCGTCGGTGAGCTGCGTCTGCTCCTGGATGCCCCGTGCTCTCATGGCTGCGTCCACGGCCTTGTCCAGCTGGCCGATCGCGGCGTAGCGGAATGACTGCATCGCCGCGTACCGGGCCGCCAGCCTCGAGTCAGGCGGGATCGACGGCCGGCCCCCCCGCTCGAGCAGGTCGAGGTACTGGCCACCGCGGGCCGTGTCACCCGACAGCAACAGGTCGGCGGCCAGGCCGAGCAGCTGGTCCGGGGCATCCGCGAGCAGGTTGGGGTCGACCGTACTGAGGTCCGGCAGTCCGGGTAGCCCGGGATCGTGCAGGAAGTCGGTCACGACCCGGTCCTGCAGGAGAGCCAGGGCCCGGCCGGCCTGCCGCGCCGCCAGGAAGTGGCGGGCGGCGCGCCGGGTGTCACCGGCTGACTCGCGCCATTCGGCCGCCCGTAGCTGCAGCATGTGCTCTCGGGCCTGGTCTCTGGCGCGCAGCTCCGCGTGCAGCACCTGGCGCACCAGAGAGTGGTACCGGAAACTGGTCCGCTCCTCGTCAAGTCCCACCAGGAACAGGTGGGCGGTATCGATGTCATGCAGGAGCGCCGCCGCGTCCTGCCTGCCGGTGATCGCCGTGCACGTGCCTGCGGTCAGCTCGCTCAAGATGGACGTGTCGAGCATGAACCGCGCCACCTCCGGCGGCTGCTGGTCGAGGACCTCAGCGATGAAGTACTCGGCGATCGCGTGGCTACGGATCTCCACTGCGCGCGTTACCCTCGCCGGGTCCGTGGTGCCGCGCAGCGACAGCGCTGCCATCTGCAGGGCGGCGGGCCATCCCTCGCTTCGCTGGTGAAGCATCGCCAGGTCAGCATCGCAGAGCTGGACGCCGAAGTTCGCCAGCAGGTCGCGGCTGTCGGCCAGGGAGAAGTACAGGTCACGATCGCGTATCTCGCATAGCTCACCGGAGATCCGCATCCGGTGCAGCCGCAGCGGAGGATCATAACGGCTGGCCAGCACCAGCTGGGCGCTGTTAGCCGGCCAGCACTCGACCAGGTCGGTCATGTTCCTGGAGACGGCTGACGCCGCGAGATGGAAGTCGTCCACGATGATCGCCGATCCTGCGGGCGACCTGGCGGCATCGTTGGCGATCGACGCGATGACATCAGCTGACATCTGCCCGTCCATCGCCAGCAGGTCGGTGGCGTCGGCGCCGAACTTGGGGTCAATGACACGGGCGGCGTCGATGAACCCGGCCCAGAACCGGACCGCGTCGGTGTCGGCGTGACCACAGGACAGCCAGCATGTAGCCCCAGGTGGTCGTGCCGCTGCCCAGTCCGCCAGCAGCACGCTCTTGCCCGCCCCGGCCGACCCCACGACAAGTGTCAGCCGCCGGCCCGCCCCTGCTGTCAGGCGGTCATGCAGCTCGGATCTTGTGACCAGCGTGGCGGGCAACGTCGGCGGCCTGAACTTCGTCAGCGCGAACAGCGGGTCGCGGGAGGCGCCATGCTCGACGGCAGCGCTCTCTATCGTGACGCGTCCCATCACCATTACCCTGCTGATCTAAGAAGGCCACGCGATGAGTAAACGTGGCATGACGCCTCGCGGGAAGGGACCAAGGTCCCGATAACAAGGCAGATCGTCCCCGGGTCACCCTCGAAGAGGCGATGACGCAGACCCGCGCGCCGGGCATGCTGGCTCTACGGATGTACGGCAAGTGAACCAGAAGATTCGAGGCGTGATACTGGTGCGACCTCAGATGTATGAGATTACCTTCGCAGGTCAAGCCGGTTCTGTGGTCCGCGCGGAACTTGAGGACTGCGAGGTTACAGTGGGCCGGGGCACTACTACCGTGCGCGCCGAGCTACCAGATCAGGCGGCCCTGATGGGACTCGTGATGCGGATCACCGGGCTCGGGCTCGAGGTGGTGGACATGCACCTCGTGGCGCCGCTGCCGGAGCAATGATCCCCGTCGGGGACTATGGTTCAGGACAGGCCGGCCGTGCCGGATTGAGGCACTTCGGCCTGCTGACCCTGTAGTGACCCGGCACGTCCGCTCCGGCATCCTGCTTTCACCCCGGCGCGGGTGAGGCGTCGGCTTGCCCGGAAGGGGAGGATGTGGTTGCGTCCGATGATGGCCGGGGTGTGGTGCAGGTGCTCAGACGGTTGCCTGGCCTGCAGACGGTCAGGTCCTACCGGCGGGAATGGCTGGCCAGGGATGTCATCGCCGGGATAGTGCTCAGCACGCTGCTGGTTCCGCAGGGCATGGCGTATGCCGAGCTGGCGGGCTTGCCGCCGATCACGGGACTGTATACGTCCATCTTGTGCCTGCTCGGCTACGCGGTGGCCGGCCCGTCGCGGATCCTGGTGCTGGGCCCGGACTCCTCCCTGGGACCGATGATCGCCGCGACGATCCTGCCGCTGGCCGGCGCCGACGGCGACCCGAAGCGGGCCATCGCGCTGGCCTCGATGCTGGCGCTCATCGTCGGGGCGATCATGATCGTGAGCGCGGTGGCGAAGCTCGGGTTCATCGCCGACCTGATCTCCAAGCCGACGATGATCGGCTACATGAACGGCCTGGCGCTGACCATCCTGGTCGGGCAGCTGCCCAAGCTGTTCGGGTTCAAGGTCGAGGCCGACAGCTTCCTCGGCGAGATCACCGGGTTCGTCAAGGGCCTGGCCCACGGCGAGGCGGTCGCCGCCGCGGCCGTGGTCGGAATCACCGGGATCGCGCTGATCCTGATGCTGCAGCGCTGGCTGCCGAAGATCCCGGCCGTGCTGATCATGGTCGTCCTCGCGATCGCGGCGACGTCGGTCTTCAGCCTGGCCGATCACGGCGTCAGCCTGGTGGGAGTACTGCCCAAGGGGTTCCCGCCGCTCACCATCCCCGATATCCGCCTGCACGACCTCGGGCCCCTGTTCGCCGGAGCCCTGGGGATCGCCCTGGTGTCCCTCACCGACACCATCTCCACCGCGTCGGCGTTCGCCGCCCGCACCGGGCAGGAGGTCCACGGCAACGGCGAGATGACCGGGATCGGCGTGGCGAACCTGGCCGCCGGCCTCTTCCAGGGGTTCCCGGTCAGCACCAGCGGGTCACGGACGGCGGTGGCCGAACGATCCGGGGCGAAAACCCAGCTCACCGGGGTTATCGGGGCGACCGTGATCATTCTCATGATCGTGCTGGTCCCGGGCTTGTTCCGGAACCTGCCTCAGCCCGCGCTGGCCGCGGTGGTGATCACCGCGTCGCTGTCGCTGGCCGACATCCCGGGAACGGTCCGGCTGTGGCGGCAGCGCAAGGTGGAGTTCAGCCTTTCGCTTACCGCATTCCTCGGTGTCGCCCTGGTTGGCGTGCTCCCCGGGATCGCGGTCGCGGTGGCACTGTCGATCCTCAACGTCTTCCGGCGGGCCTGGCGACCCTATGACACCGAACTCGGGCGCGTGGAGGGCCTGGAGGGCTACCACGACGTGCGCACCCATCCGGAGGCCCAGCACCTGCCCGGTCTGGCGATCTACCGGTTCGATGGCCCGCTGTTCTTCGCCAACGCTGCCACGTTCCGCGACGAGGTCCGGCGGCTGGCCCGGGCCGACCCGCCGCCCCGGTGGATCCTGATCGCGGCGGAGCCGGTCACCGACGTGGACACGACCGCATCCGACGTGCTCGAAGAACTCGACGAGGCGCTGAACGCCCAGGGCATCAGCCTGGTGTTCGCCGAGCTCAAGGACCCGGTACGGCAAAAGATCGAACGCTACGGGCTCACCCGCACCATCGACCCCCGCCACTTCTTCCCGACCATCGAATCCGCCGTGGCCGCCTTCCGCCAGGAGACCGGCGCTGACTGGGTCGCCGCCGACAAGGCCGCTGGCGACGGGACGGCGCCGACGGGATCACCCACGCACGGGTGAGGACATCCCAGAACGGCCCGGCAGGCTGGAGCCGAGGTTCCGGCCATTCTGTCCTAGGAGGCCGTAATGACGTCGGCGACAATAAAGCCAGCCAGGAGCGCGGGCGGGCGCCAGGGGTGAAGGCGAATGGATGATCATCTTCGCAGCGGTCCTGCTGGCGGTGGTCGGCGTCTTCAACCTGATCGACGGCATTGCCGCGATCGCCAACTCGCACATTTTCATCGCCAACGCCCACTACGTGGTCGGCGACCTGCGCGCCTGGGGCTGGGTCACCCTCATCCTCGGCGCCGTGCTAGTCCTCGCCGCGGCCGGGGTAATGGCCGGCAACCAGGTGGCCCGCTGGTTCGCGGTGGCCGCGATCGCTCTCGACGTCATCGGCCAGATGATCTTCTTCCCAGCTTACCCGTTCTGGTCCCTGATGATCATCGCCGTGGACGTGGTGGCCCTGTGGGGACTGTGCGCCTACGGTAGCCGCGAGAACCTGGCCGCTTAGACGGCCTGTTTCCGCGATGGCCGAGGATGGCAAAGGCGAACGTCCGCCACACGATCGGGTCGTCACGGAACAGGTTCAGCCGGGGTGAAAGGCTGGTGATGGCCCACTGCACGACCAGGAAGAGCAGCGAGAAGATGACGGTCACCAGCCCCAGGACACCGAAGCCGACCGCGACCAGCGCCTCGGTTACCCGGGTGCTGGCCACCGTGGCATCGAAGGTGATCCGGGGCAGCAGCAAGCCAAGCCCGAGACCAGTCAGCGCGCACAGCAGCTGCACCACGCCGGCCGCAGCCGGCGCCGGGGCCGGCTGAACCGCCCGTGCGGGCGGTCAGCAAGCGGCCGCACCACCACGCCCGGACGTGGCCGCGCGGGAAGGACTCGTCGTGGACAAGCGGTGCATGCTCCTGATTGTCGCGACCTCAGGTCAAACAGTAAGGACGCACGGCTCGGCCAGCACCACCCTGGACGGGTGAGGGACCCGCCCCCGGGCGGTGGCACCATGCGAAAGGGAGGACATCATGGCAAAGCTGCCGCGCCCCCGGGCGCCCGCGATCGTCCGCGCTCTGTACCCGGGCCTGGTCGACTGGCTGGAGTCGCCATGCGCCGGGCCGCCGCAGTTCACGGCGGCCCGGAGTTTCCGGGTCGAGGAAGTGGCCCGGGACAACCGCTACGTGATCCGGGCCGAGCTTCCCGGCCTGGACCCGGACACGGATATCGCGGTCGCCGTCGAGGGCAGGACCCTGACCATCCACGCCCAGCGCCGCCAGGAGGACAACAGGCCCTATCGCTCAGAGTTCCGTTACGGCTCGCTCACCCGGCTATTCAGGCTGCCCGCGAGGGTGGACGCCAGCGACGTCACCGCCCGGTACGAGAAGGGAGTCCTCGAGGTCAGCGTCCCTGCGCGTGAGGGAAAGCCGGAAGGCATCGGAGTACCGATCGAGAACGCAGACTCAGCCCATGCCGGAACCCAGGGGACGGCAAGAACCAGCCAGCCGGACGCACACCCTTGACCCCGGGCGACGAGCCGCCCTGGTCTTCGGCGGCGCCATGTCGGGGCGGTCGCGTGTGACCTGGCGTGGCCCTGATGGCTGTGCGTCCGGGTCGAGTGAGCCACTGGCCACCTAACCGGGAGTACTTCCTGCTGGACAGCCAGGCGATTCCGGCCTGGGCACCCGGCGGTGCCCGAGCGCCTCCAAGGAACAGTAAGGCCTGCTTTAGCCGTTACGTTCACCCTGCATGGGGTGAGGCACGCCGGGAATGCCCCGCCAAGGCTTATCTGCAGGGTGTCCCTGGCTGCGGCGCCCGAACGGAGGTTAGCGTTCAAATGAACTACCCATTGTGGAACCTGTTCTTGACCATGCTGTGGCTCTTCATCTGGATCGTGTTGATCGTCCTGGTCATCTGGGCCATCCTGAGCATCATCAGAAGCCACGACCTGAGCGGCTGGGCCAAGGCGGGCTGGCTCATTGTCGTGATCCTGGTGCCTTTCCTGGGCGTCTTCGCCTACTTGATCGCCCGCGGCGCCCACCTGGCCGGAGAGCAGGTTGAGACGGCCAATGCCCCACAGGATGAGGCGGCCCGTACGTATGAGCGTTTCGAAGCGCAGGGAAGAGGCAGCGCAGATGAGCTCGCCAAGCTAGCCGAGCTGCGCGACCGGGGCGTCATCACGGACGCGGAATTCCAGCAGGGCAAGGCCCAGGCTCTGGGCTAGCGGATTCACCGGCGACGCCGGGCGGCATGACGCCGCCGTAGAGCTGGGAGGCCCTTACCATCCCGGTCCCGGTCAAGCGGGAAATGGGCGGGCCGGGACGGGGCGGACGCGCGTCTTATGCTCATATCCCAGCGACGACCGGCAGTTACGCCAAAACCCGAACGACGATGCCGGAAACCGGAAACAGACAGGCATGAGCACCTGCGCGATAGCCCGCTGGATCAGCGCAGACACCTGCGGCTTCTTGCGGCATGGGCCCGGTACTGGGCGGTGAAGCATCCGGGCCGCTGGGCCCGGGTGATGCCGAACAGGAGGTCATCATGACATCGGCAACACTGAGGCCGGCCGGCGCGGCCGGGCATCACGCGGAAGGCCGCGGCTAGGGCCTGATCATCTTCTCGGCCGTGCTGCTGGCAGTAATCGGCTTCTTCAATCTGCTCGACGGCATCGCCGCGATCGCAAACTCCCACATCTTCATCGGCAACGCGCACTACGTGGTCGGCGACCTGCGGGCCTGGGGCTGGGTCATGACCATCTTCGGCGCCGCGCAACTGCTGGCAGCGCTCGGGGTGGGGGCAGGTAACCAGCTGGCCCGCTGGTTCGCAGTCGCCGTGGTCGGGCTCAACGCTATCGGCCAGATGTTCTTCATCCCGGCCTACCCGTTCTGGTCCCTGCTGATCATCGCGGTGGACATCGTGGCGCTGTGGGGGCTGTGCATGTACGGCAGCCGCGAGAACCTCGGTGTGGCCTAGCGCCGTGGCGCCGCGGCACGCCGTGGACGGAACGAAGCCCTCTGCCGGGTCCGGCGGAACCCGGCAAAGAGCCCGGTATGCCTGAGTTGTTGAGGAGGATGTACGTCCGCAGTCCCGTGGGCCGGGCCCAGGTCCGGCCCAGGGGGCAGCAGGCCGATACAGCAGGGCCTTGGATCTGGGGTTGCCGGGTTGGGCGGCTGTGACCGTGGCAGCTTGTTCGCCGCGGTGAGCTGACCGCCGCACCGGATCTGGGGTGGCCGGGCTGGGCGCCAGGGCCTGCCAAGCTGGCCGGGGCGGCCGTGACCGGCCTGTTCGGAGCCATCGTGTGCACGCCGCCGTATGCCATCGCCCGGGGCGGCATCTACCTGCTCGGCAGCAGCACGCTGTTCCCGCTCGGGGGTGGCGCTGCTCATCGTCGGCCCGCGGCCAGGCACCATCCGGCCTGGACGGCGCGGGCCCAGTTCCGCGCCGGACAGCCTTGCCGGCTGACTGGATCACCGCAATTGCTGCTGCCCGGCCGAGCCGGTGGTCACGGTGCTGCTGCCATCCACTTCTGCGCGTTCGTACACCGTCGATCTGCTGCCGTGCGGCGACCACTGCCTGACGTACCGGGACGCCCTGGCAGCCTCCGGTGCTGCTGTCATCGACAAGAGGGGCACGATCGTGGACCCGGCGCCAGCGGGCATCGAAGCAGGCATCCCCGCCTTGGCCGGGGTCCGGCGGTGACACGAGCCGACGAAGGAACCAGATAAACATGGGCGGACAGCGGAATGCCCGCGCGTCAGCGGCTAGCGGCACGGCCGGTCCGGCTTGGCCGCGTACCGCCGCCAGCTGACCACCGCCCACACCAGGGACAGCAGCACGATCACCACGCCGGCCGCCTCCAGGTAGATATGGTGGGTGATCGTCCCGACCGGCAGCAGGCCGATGCCAATCAGGACTCCGAGCAGGGCCTGTAGGAGCTTGCGCTCATAGTGCACCCGCGGATCGCTGGCGCGCATGCGACGTCCGAACTTCGGATCATCCCTGTACAGCGCCTGCTCAGTCTCCTGCAGCTAGCGCTGCTCGTCTTCTGGGAGCATGACGCCTCCCAAGTGAAAGCCTTGCGCCGAGCATGTGTTCGGTAATTACCTTGTATCCGTTCGTTTTCTGAGAGGTCAGAGGCGAAGGTCCCGGGCGTCCAGTCGGAAGGTCTTGGCCCGCATCGTTGAGGGCTGGCGCGGAGCTCATCTGCTGCGACTGCGGTGACCATCCTGACCTGGATTACCGCGACATCTCAACCGAGCTTCAGCGGATCCGCGGCCGTACCCGATCGCGGCGGGCATCGTCGCTTATCGGGAGCACCTGAGGCTCTATCACGGGCAGTAGCCGGGTCCGGCCGGTCACGTGCCGACGGCGGCTCAGCTTGCGCGGGCGGGGGTGAGGGGCCGCGATGACTGACACGAGTGCGTCTAAGGCGGTCGCCGCGGCCCGGGCGATGATCTTGCGGCTGGCGCTCGCGCAGTTCATCGCCAGCTACGCGGCCACGAACACGAATGTGGCGATCGGCGCGATCGCCACGGACCTGGACACGACCGTGGCAGGGGTGCAGACGGCGATCACGTTGTTCACCGTGACGATGGCGGCGCTGATGATCTCGCGTGCGGGCGGGGGTCGGCCTTGAGGCGTTCTCTGACGGCTGCGTGTCCTGACCTCGGTGCCCATCGCGCCGATCACGATCGGCAACGGGGGCTCGACGGTGCGGTCCGTGCGGGCTGGTATCCGGCCTTCGTGGACTACCTGCACCTTTCCTTCGATACCGCGATGACGTTCAGCACTACGGATGTCTCGGTGATGAAGCCGTGGGCAAAGCTCATGATGGGCCGAGTAAGCGATCTCTGTCGTCGTCGGGATCCTGGTGGTCGGCCGGGCAGTGAACATCCTGAAGGAGCACCGCCCGCTCCGGGATTAGCGCATGCGGCCTCTTCGTCCCGAAGCCTTCTGCGTCCGGGGAGGGCCCGGCATGGCGCCCGGCCCGGTCAGGCTGCGGTTCCGGCTGGACAAGGTGCTGGCTGGTGGAGGCCGGTGGGGCGACCCAGCGCGGTGGGGGTGCCCCGGTATGGCACAACGGGGATACCGCTTATCCGAAGTCGGCGCCTTCGATGTCTGCTGCGGGAGTGATGTCTGGGAGGCGGAGCATGCGGACGGAGTTGCCCAGGCCGAGGAGGGAGGCGATGGCGGGAACGAGTAGCGCTACCTGGAGGGAGCGGTTCCGGGCGTGGGTGTTGATGGCGAGGATCTCAGCCTGGACGTCCGGGGGCTCGCCAGTGATCTGCTGCTGAAGCTGTGTATTGCTCATGATCTCGGCATCGTGCTCGAGCTCGGCGGAGATCTGTTGTTGCTGAGCCGGGGGGATCACGGTGCTGGTCTCGGTTAGGTGAGTGAAGCTCAAGGCCAGGGCCCACAGCATGATGCCGCCGGCTATGGCGAGTCCGAAGGACAGCCCGAAGGAGCCTGCGGCGGAGTTCACCCCGGCCGCTTCACTGACGCGTTCCTCGGCGATGGGCGCGAGGGTGAAGTTGTTGAGCTGGGACACCAGCAGGCCCAGACCCGAGCCGGTGATCACCAGCGGGATCACCAGATACCATCCCGAGTCCACTCTCGGCACCAGGGGAATGATGGCGGCCATGCCGACGGTGCTGAGGGCGAATCCCGCCATGACGATGTGAGCCGGGCGCAGCTTGCCGGCCTTGCGTCCGGCAAGTATGGCCATGCCGAACATGGACAGGGAAAGGGGGGCGAGGGAGAGGCCGGCCTGCATGGCGTTGTACTCGAGGGTCATCTGCAGGAAGAGCGGCAGGACGATCATGGCGCCGCCCAGGGTGATCTGCTGGAGCGTCTGCTGGGAGATGCCGATGCGGAAGTTCAGGTGCTTGAACAGGTCAGGATCCAGCAGGGTGGGCTTGCCGCGCCGCTTGCGGCGGACGAGCCAGAAGGCGAGCGCGACCAGGGTCACTGCGCCGATGCCCGTGAGCAGGCCGACATAGTCGCCGCCCTCCTGCCAGACGAGGATGCCGAGGACGACGCCGCCCATGCCAACCACTGAGAGCACCGCGCCCACAAAGTCGATCTGGCGCGGCCCTGTGTAGGGCACGTCCTTGACGACGCGGATCTGGGACAACACGACGAGGATGACGACCACCTCGAGCCCGAAGCCGACACGCCATGACAGGTAGGTCGTGAGGAACCCGCCGAGGAGCGGTCCGATGGCGGCGGCGATCGCAGCAGATGCGCCGGTGAGCGCGTAGGCTCGCTTCTGGGCTGCACCCTTGAAGTTGCCGTGGATGAGGGACTGCATGGCCGGCAGTAGCAGGGACGCGCCGAGCCCGCCAATGATCGCCCAGAAGATGATGATGGCGGTCAGGCTCTGCGCAACGGTCATGGCCAAGGCGCCGACGGCATAGGCGAGCAGGCCGATCACGTAGGCGCGCTTGCGCCCCATGAGGTCGCCCATCTTGGAGTTGATCAGGATGAAGGCCGCAGAGACGAGCGCCTCGAGGGCGATTGCCGACTGGACCCCGCTCGCCGTCGTATGCAGATCCTTGATCACCGCGGAGATCGACACGTTCATCAGCGAGGTGTCGACAACCAGGACAAACATGGCCGCGGACAGCAGGAGCGCTAGCCGCGGGCTGGCGCTGTTCTCCTCGCTCACGACGTCGTCAGGGGCGGTGCTCATGGAGGCGGCATCCCTTCATCGGGCGGCACAGGGCTGTCCCCGGCCGCATTGCTGATCGCATCGAGGGCCTGGTCGAGCGCCCGCCCTCATCATCGCCGTACTTCTTCACCACCGCGTAGGGGAACCCCAGTACGCCCTGCCTGCGCTGCAGCCGGTCCGCCCACGCGATGATCCGGTTCACCAGGCCGCTCAAGCCCTCCAAGCTCACGAGCCCAGCCTGCCCCGCGCCGCCCTGGTACGTCACCATCCCCGGTATGGGCAGCCGGCCGGGGCGTTACAGCATCACGCTGGGTGATGGGGAGGGCCACCGGCAACGCGCCCGGAGCCGGATGACCCGCATTCAGCCCGCGATGACGACACGCAACTGTCCGCGGCCCCAATCCGGCCAACTTCCGGCGCTTCAACCGCGTCCGGAGCATTCCCGTGACGTCACGCTGTGCGGTTGGCTTGGTCTGCCGCTTGACGACCCCTAGCCGCCGATCTCGCGAGGAGCTGGTCGCCGCCGAGCTATTTGCGCCGAGACCGAACTGCCTGAGCTCTGCCTGCGGCATCCAGGCCCTTGCGTCGGCACATCGGGAACCGGACGCTCGCAGACGAAGGTAAGAGGAACGGACATGCTCATCACGACCACCCCCGGGATCGAGGGCCGCCCCGTGACCGAATACCTCGGCATCGTCACCGCCCAGGGCGTGCTCGGCGTGGACGCGTTGAAGGACGTGATTGCCGGCGTGCGCAATATCTTCGGCGGCCGGGCCAAGTCCTACGAGAACGAACTCGCTTCCGGGGTCAGCGATGCGCTGGCCGAGAGGGAGAAGCAGGCGGGCCAGCTGGGCGCCGACGCGGTGGTCGGGGTTGATGTCGACTACGAGTCCGTGGGGAGCAACATGCTGATGGTGAGCGCCTCCGGGACGGCGGTGAAGCTGGGCTGACCTGGGCGGCGGACCCGCGTCCCGTATCGTTGCCGGCCGGGCCGGTGACCGGGATAAGAGAACCCATGCCGCAGCTGGAACAGTTTCACCGGCGCGTCTCATGGCCTTCTCAATGACCGGAGCAGCGACCGCGTGGATCCTACTCGCCGTCCAGGCGGCGGACGTTTGCAACTGCGGCCGACAGCGGCGCGCATGTCGTCCGGCCCAGACGTCCCTGCAGGGCTCGGCTGGGGTGGCGCCTCGGGGCTGGGTGTGCTGCTAGCCGGCCGGGGCAGCCTCGTCCCCGGCGGCCTGATGGTACAGCTGCTCCACCTGCTCACCGAGGTACGGGCTGTAGGAGATGGCCGCGGTGCTGCCGCCTTCCTGGTAGCCGCCGATCACTCCCACGATGGTGCCGGTTCCCGTCTGCGGGTCGACGTCGGTGACCCAGGGGCTGCCGCTGGTGCCGCCGCTGAACCCGTCGCACTCGAACCGCAGCTGGGACGGGCTCTGCTGCGATGTCCAGCCGGTGCAGGTGATTGGTGTATCGGCGCTGGCCGGGTAGCCGGTGACCCGGACCTGGTTCCGGTATCCGGGGTCGATGCCGAGCTGGTCAGCACCCAGCACATCTTCGATGTTCTTCCCGTCGTCAGGCTTGAGCACGACGAAGCCCACGTCGAGGTCGGGATCAGAGGAGTTCATCCACTGCGGCGCGACAACCAGCCGCGCGGGTGTCCAGATGCCGGAGGGCGCCTGACCGTCGCGGTAGCCGGGGATGAACACGATATCCTGCCGGTAGCCGCCCCCCTTGGCGCCGTTGATGCAGTGCGCCGGTGAGCACCCGCCAGCTGCCGCCGCGCCGGCCACGGCGATCACGACGGCCAGCGTGCGCAGTTTCATGCAGGCCATCATGTACTGCCTCGACCGCCCGCGGCCAGCCGGCTGACCTTCCCGGAGCCTGCCGTCCGCCCATGTCAGGCCGTCCTGCCTCTCACGCCATGTCACGAGGCACGGCAGGGCAGAGCCAAGCGCTGCGCGGGAAAGCACTCGGGATCGCCGATTCTTTACTGGCGACTTAGCGATTGCCGGGATCGTCGCTGGCGTCCAGATCGACCATTCGGGCGTGCTCTTGTGACCGGGGGCTACGAGACGATCAGGTAGAGGCTGTCGGCGATGAACCAGAAACCGATGATCAGGCTCCCCACGGTGATCGCCTGGTCGGTGTGGGAGTCGATCCAGGTCCTGCACCTGGCCAGGAGTGCCTGGCTCTGGGCGGGCCTGACGACGGCGTAGATCTCCATGGCCAGGTAGGAGGACGAGGCCAGGACGCAGTACAAGCCCAGGGCAAGGAAGCTCTCCCAGCTGGACAGCTTGGCCTCCATCACGGTGGCCGCGCCCGCGCCGATCAGCACCCAGGGCTGCAGTGTCGGGGCCAGGGCCAGGGCGAACCACGGGGACATGCTGTCCACGTGCGCCTGCCACTTGGGCGGCTTCCTGGGCGGCTTGGGCTGCCCCCTGGCCCGGATGTGACGGACCGCGATCCTGACCAGGACGACGCCGAGCACGATCTTGACCGCCAGCGCGGCCAGCGACGGGACCGTAGCTGGCTTGGGCGGGTTATTGCCGGTAGCCAGGACCGTGACCGTGACCACGATGGCCAGGGACACCAGCCACCCGAACACGAACGCCGCGCCCTTGCGCACGCCCCGCGCGGAGGGCAGTATCACGAGGAAGGCCGTCAGCGGCAGCGGATCGAGCGCGACCGCCAGGCCGATCAGCATCAGGGTAAGGACCACGGCCTTCTCTCCCGTCTCACCCCGGCCAGCGGCGTGCTGGGCACTTCATTATGGCGGCCCGAAGCCGGAAATCACCGCCATGAGGTCAGTGAAGCCAACGCCCCCCGCGCCGCGGTTCACCTCCTGCAGGTGACCGCCGGCGACATCAGCGGGCACTGATCAGCATGGCCAGCCCCGAGCGACGCCGCGCGTCCCCGGACGCAACTTCCCGTTCAGGGCACTCCTTGCGTGACCGTAACAGGCCGGTGGGTCCGGTCAAGAGCCGGCCGTGCCGAGCGCCGCCGTGATCTGCTGGATGGCCGCTGCCTCTGCGGGACTCACTGCCTGCCCGTGCTCCCGGTGGGCGGCGGCGACCTTGCTGGCCAGGGTGAGGACGAAGTGCCGGTAGTCATCACATTCCCCGGCGGTCGCCTTACTCTCCAGCAGCGCCATGGCATCGCGGAGGTGCCCGAGCCCGCTGTCCCTGAGCTCTTCGGCCGAGTGATACCGCGTATGGTCCATCTTCGGCTTCGCTGACACGATCTCATCAAGCAGCTCGCTTTCGCCGTGCTCGGCGCGTGCCTCGGTGTAGGCCTTCGACATGGCGATGGTCTCGCGGAACGTGCCCCCGTGGGCTGCGGTGATCACGATCGTGCCCGCTGCCGGCGGCCCCTCAAGGACCACCGTCCATTCCTCGGGGGCAAAGGCGGCGTTTGTCGTCATGTCATGCTCCTGCGTATCCGGGGATGCGGGACACGTCAAGAATCTCGCGCACCCGTTCGTGATCGGACACCGGGTGGCGGCGGAGATGGCGCCCCGCCCGGTAGCGGCGCGCCAGGCGGCGGCCCGGTATCACTGGCGGTTGCTGTGATGCATCCGATCACCGCGGTGCAATATGGTCGGCGTAGACGAGAGGGGGCTCATGAGCGATCTGCCCCGTCATGCTGTCACCCGGTCGGCCAGGCTGGCGAGGTTGCCGGTCGGGTTCGCGGGCCGGACCGCGCTGGGAACCGGCAAGCGCCTGGGCGGCCGGTCGGCTGAGCTGGTGACCCAGGAAATCCAGCAGCGGACAGCAGATCAGGTCTTCAGGGTTCTGGGCGAGCTCAAGGGCGGCGCGATGAAGCTCGGGCAGGCGCTGTCGGTCTTCGAAGCGCCGTTCCGCGCTGAAGTGCTCAGGTGGATGCCCGGATACGCGGACCCGGCTAAGCCGGCACCGCAACCCCAGCCGGCCTGTGCCAGGCCAGCTCCCCCAGCCGGATCCGCGCCGCCAGCCACCGCCAACGGCCACGCCGGATCGGCGCCGCCGGTCACCGCCAACGGCCACGTCGGAACGGCGTCGCCAGCCAGCCGCAGGAGCAGACACGGTCCGTGCCAGCCAGGGCGGAGCCGCAGGAAAGGACGGCGCAGCCGGCGCAGTCTGCGTGGCCAGCTGGCCCGGAACAGACAACCAGCGTACGTGTAGTGGAGGGACATCATGGCTAAGTTGTCGCGCCCTCAGGCGCCCGCGAGGTTCCGCGCAGTGTTCCCGGACCTGGCCGACTGGCTGGAGTCTCCGTGGGCAGGACCGCCGCCGTTCCTGGCGGGCCAGGTGTTCCGGCTCGAGGAAACGATCCGGGACGACCGCTATGTGATCCGGGCCGAACTGCCGGGCTTGGACCCGGAGAACGACATCGAGGTCACCGTTGACGGCCGGGTCCTGAGTATCCGCGCCGAGCGCCGCCAGCAGGACCAGGAGCCGAATCGCTCGGAGTTCCGCTACGGATCGCTGGCTCGCACGGTCAGGCTTCCCGCCAGGGTCGATCCCGCGGACGTCGCCGCCCGGTATGACAAGGGAGTCCTGGAGGTCAGCGTCCCGGTCCGCGAGGTCAAGCCAGAAGGCACCCGGATCCCCGTCGAGGACGCCGACGCGGTGCCCGGGCAGCCGCCTGACCAGGCCGGATAAAGAACCGGCACGGGCAGGACGCGGCTGCGTGATCAGCTCCTGGACAGGAACCGCAGCCGCGCCGCCCGCGCGTCCCAGGAGTAGATGACCGCCGTCCCGGCGAGGACGTCATGCAGCGCCCGGCGCCGGTCACCCAGCAGGATGCCCTATCCAGCGGGCGATGAACTCATCCAGCCCGACGGTCTGGCTGCGGACCATGCCGAGCTTGGTTCAACGGAACGGCCAGTGGCGATAGCGCGCTAAGGACTGCTGTGTTACCGCCACCGGCCGTTCGGATGGGGGTCATGGTTCGGCCGGTCGCCGGCCGGGCCCGCTGCGCGGTGCGTCGATCTGCAGCATTCCCCGTCCCCGGGTATCCGCAAGCTATGGTCAGTATCAGCAGTACACCGCCGTTACCCGGCAGTAACTCCGGTTCTGCCGGGCCGCGCTGGCAAGCACCCGCAGTACGGTCGGCAGAGCCCGTCTCAACGGCCGGGAAACGGCACAGCTGCCGATACTCTCGGGCTGGGGACGATTGTGATACTGGTCCCGCTGGCGCGGCAGTCCTTCACACGTTCGGTCTAACTGCCAGGAGACTAGAGCATGATGATCGCCGGACGTCGGTTGCCGTC
Source organism: uncultured Actinomycetes bacterium (assembly GCA_963758795.1). Taxonomy (GTDB): domain Bacteria; phylum Actinomycetota; class Actinomycetes; order Streptosporangiales; family Streptosporangiaceae; genus Palsa-504. The sequence continues at coordinate 150,686 of CAVWXG010000006.1, read as the reverse complement.
TTGGGCGGCGCCGCCCCTGCCCGGGGATGATGGCCGGAGAGACGGCGCGGGCCGGCCGGGACTGGGGGATGCGTACCGCTGGTGCCGGCGCACGGTACGTGAACGTGACCCGGCGATCTACGCATTGACGGCTCTGATGCCGCGGATGCTGCGGCCTGGTTGCTGGGCGCTGTGGGCGGCGCTGGCGGCGGTGGACGATATCGTGGACTCCGGTACGAGGCGCCCGGCGGAGCGCGCCGCCGGGGTGCAGGCGTGGGTGAGTGCCCTCGATGCCGAGCTGGCGGCAGGGACCAGCACTGACATGGTCCGCCGTGCCCTGGCCGACACCATCGTGCGGTGGGGACTGGACGTGGCTGACCTGCGGGCCTCGTTCGGGGTTCTGGCCGGCGACGTGCATCCCGCCCCCCTGCTCACCTGGGACGACTGGCGGGCCAGGTCGCGAGGGACGGACAGCGCGTGGGCCAGGCAGATCCTGGTCCTGCTGGACCGGGCCGGGGTGGACATGTCGGTCGCGCTGCGGCACGGCGAGGCGATCTCACGGTTCCTCGACGGCGTCCAGTTGACCGACGATCTGGCCGACCTGCCCGGGGATCTCGGCGGGCGGCCGCTCACGATCCCGGCCGAGGTCCTCGACCGGTTTCCCGGCGCCGCCGAGGACCTGGCCCGGCGACGGTGGACGGTGCCCGTGCAAGGCGTGCTGGCCTACCTGGTCAGCATGGCCCGGCGCTGGGTGGACCAGCCCGGCCTCGGCGCCGGGTGGCACCCGGGGCCGGCCATCCTGCTCGCGACCGCGAGCCGGGTGTTCCTGGCCCGGCTCGACGCGATCACCGCAGCCGGGCCCGGCCTGCTGTACGCCCCGCCCGGGCCTGGGCGGATCACCCGGTGGCGGCTCCTCGCGCCGGCCCGGATCAAGATCGCGCTGGCCTGGAAGCTGACGACGCTCAGCGGGCCGCCGGCGGCCCGGCCGCTGCCGGCCCCGCCCGGACCCGGCGGCCCGCCGGGTGGCCAGGTCCTGCCCCCGCGGCTGCGCGCGGACGGCGTCCGGGCTCCCCAGATCGCCGCCGGCCGGATGCCGCGGCACGTCGCGATCATCATGGACGGCAACGGCCGCTGGGCCGAGCAGCGCGGCCTGCCCCGTCCCGAGGGACACCGCGCCGGTATCGAGGCCGTGCACGACGTCGTCCACGGCGCCCTGGAGATCGGGCTGTCCCACCTCACCTTGTACGCGTTCTCGACCGAGAACTGGAAGCGGGACGCCGGCGAGGTCACCCGGCTGTTCGCGATGCTCGACGAGGAACTGCGCTCGGCCCCCTACCTCGACCACGGCGTCCGGCTCCGCTGGCTCGGGTATCCCGGCCGGCTGCCGTGGGAGCTGGTGCAGACCTTGCGGCGTAACGAAACCGCCAGCCGGGACGAACGCGCCCTGACCCTCACCCTGTGCGTGAACTATGGCGGCCGCGCCGAGATCCTGCACGGGGCCGCCGCGGTCGCGCGCAGCGTCCTGGCGGGCGACCTCGACCCCGGACAGATCACCGAGGGCGAGTTCGCGCGCCGCCTCCCGCTGCCCGACCTGCCCGACGTGGACCTGCTGTGGCGGACCGGCGCCGAGCAGCGCACGTCCAACTTCCTGCCCTGGCACTCCAGCTACGCCGAACTGTTCTTCACCGCCAGCCTCTGGCCAGACGTCGACCGCCGCGACCTGTGGGACGCCGTCACCGAGTACGCGCGACGGCGACGCCGTTACGGCGCGGCCACCAGCTGACCTCAGCGCGAACATCGGGTACGGCCACCGGGCGAGGCCGGGCGGGCGCGGGAACCGCCCCAGTGGCATACGACCCGAGCCGCACCCTTCCACGGGAGGAGAGGCCGCCGAGTAGCCTGTGCGGGCCGAGGCCAAGCTGTCGATCATCGCGGGGAGCCTGATCATCGGTTTGTGGTTCATCGCCGACAGCCTCTACCTGATCGTCTCATAGCCCCCGGTCACAAGAGCACGCGCGAATGGCGATCGGGACGCCGGCGACGATCCCGGCACCGGCTGAGTGACCGGCAAAGAACCGGCGGGAATCCGTCCGCTGATCGCTTCGGCCACGCTGCGTGATCGCTCCGGCGTGAGCGTGACTCCCAGGCCATCTGATTCCGTGGTTCGATGTGCGGGTGTCCGGACCCGTTCAGAATGGTTCGTGACCTCGGGCGGGTCTCTGTCCGCTGTTCATGTGAGTCCGAAGTCTCTGCGGCTTGTTCGTTCGTGGCTCCCAGCGTGGCTCCCGCCCGTTCACGCCTCGTTGTCAGCTGAGACGACGCGGAAACTCACCAAGAAGAAGGGGTCTGTCCCGCTGTACCCGCTATACGATAACTAGTCGGCTAGGCTCGCTCCGTGACGGAAGATGACGAGATTACCGTCGGCGGCGGGGCGTCCCGGGAGGAGCGGCGCAGGGATCCCTCGCGGGTCCTGGCGCTGACCGATGGGGTGTTCGCCATCATCATCACGCTGCTCGTGCTCGACATTCACGTGCCGGAACTCAGCGCGCACGAGCACCTTGGGACCGCCATTTCGGATGTACGGCCCAGCTTCGTCAGCTTCGTGATCGCCTTCATCGTGGCGGCGATGCAGTGGGTCGGCCACCGGGACCTGTTTACGCTGATCAGGTACACCGACCGCGGCGTCATCTGGCTCAATCTGCTGACCCTGTTCGCGGTGTGCCTGCTGCCGTTCGGCTCGGCGCTGCTCAGCCGCTATTACGAGGACGCGCTCGCGCTGCGCGTGTTCGGCCTGATCTTGATCGGCACGTCCGCCACCCGGACCGCCATCTGGGCCTACGCGACGCAGCGGCCATTCCTGGTACATGAGCCGCTGGACCGGGCGTCCATCCGGTCGGGGCTGGCACTGTCTGTTTTTCCCGTGGTCATTTACCTCATCGCGTTCGCGATCGCCGGGGTCTCGCCGCAGGCCAGCCTGGCCGTCTACGCCTCGGGGCCCGTCTTGTATTTCATCGCCATCACGTTGCTGCACTTGATGGCTCCGCGCGGCTCGGCGGAACGTCAGTTCACCTAGTCACAGGACTGGTGCTGCTCCCAGGTCGGCCAGATCGGGTGACTGATCTACGGTGGTGCCCCGGGTGACGTAGAACGACCTGAGGGGAACCGTGGTGGCCGCTACGGAACGGGGCAATCTGGCGCTGATGGCGGTCCTGATCGTGGTGGGAGCGCTGATCCTGGCCGGGTTCTTCGCCAGGATCCGCCGCCGGGAGCGGGCCGGGAAAGAGGCCCTGCTGTCCACCGGCCTGTTCCGCAACCGCACCTCGAACCTGGCCCTGGTCACCCAGAACGTGCAATGGGCGGTGCTCCTGGGGACGTCATTCGTGGTGTCCGCCTACCTGCAGGCCACCCCGGCGCGTGGTACTTCGCCCCGGGCCTGTTCCTGATCGGCGTGGGCGTCGGCATCATGCTCACCCCGTCGGTCAACGTCGTGCAATCGGCCTTCCCGGAAAACCTCCAGGGAGAAATCTCCGGGCTGTCGCCCAGCGTGTCCAACCTCGGGTCATCGTTCGGCACCGCGATCGCGGGCACCATCCTGGTCGCCGGTCTCGCCGACCCCAAACGGTCCTACGGGATCGCCATGATCGTCCTGGCGTTCATCGGCCTGATCGGCCTGGGCGCCACCATCTTGTTCCCAGCGGTCGAACCCTCACCAGGAACTGACGTCCCTGTTTTGACCGCCGAACGCTCCCCTGAGTGAACCGAAGCCGATGCCGCGGCCACCGGTCGAAGCGCGGAACGACGGGTCGAACCCGCCCGGAGCGGCCCGAGCGGTTGCATCTGATGATGGGCGGCCGGTGCTGGCCGGACCGTGCGCGGCGATCGCCGGTCCGGTCGGCGGTTCCCCGGGCACCCGTAGACGCGCTTCGCGTCCCGAATGCCTGACGGCTGCGCGGAGATCGTTCTGAATCCGCGGGCAAAGAGAAGGCGGGCAAGGGGTGCACCGGGTCAATATCCGGCGGGTCCGGCGTCCCTTTCGTCCCGGCCGGGCGGCGGGCGCGGACGCGCATGTGCCGCAGCGGATCGAGGATGACCAATACCGGCACGGCCAGGTAGAAGATCCGGCTCAGACCCTAGATCTTGGCCTTCTCACGGTCGAGCTCCTCGGCAGTGATGACGCCCCGGTCACGCGGGCCGGCGGGCTTGGACAGCTGATCCGCCTGACTCTTCGAGCCTGCGGCCTCCTGGACGCAGCTGCGGAACTCCGCCTCCTGACGGCGCGCGTGCGCGTCGGGTGCTCGCGCATCTTGCAGCCCCAGCGGTCGGTCAGCTTGCCGCAACGGATCATCAGGGCAGCCGTGACCAGCAAGAACAAGGTGATGCAGACCTGCACGCCCTGGACGGTGGGGTGCAGGTCCGCGCCGATGTCAGTGATCATGACGTTCATGTTCGAGCCCGCGACGCTGCAGATGAACTGAGCCAACAGAACAACCGGTTGCGTGCCGGGCGGCGCACCCCTGGGCCGACTCGCTCGGGTCCGGTGACGTAACGTCGTTGGGGTCACGTCTCCAACCCCGAGGAGAACCCGATGCCTGGTCCCACCGTCGTCCTGGTTCACGGCGCCTTCGCCGACGCATCCGGGTTCGCGGGAGTGATCCGCGAGCTCGAGAGCGCCGGCCACACGGCGCTCGCCCCGCCGAACCCGTTGCGAGGCGTCGCCTTCGACGCCAGCGTCGTCAGCGACGTGGTCAGGGCCATCGACGGCCCGGTCGTGCTGGCCGGGCATTCCTACGGAGGCGCCGTGATCACCCAGGCGTCGGCCGGCCTGGAGAACGTGACCGGCCTGGTCTTTCTCGCGGCGTTCGGGCTGGAGGTGGGCGAGAGCTGCGCGAGCGTGCAGCAGCCGTTCCCGCCGCCTCTGCTCGCCAAGACGGCCGCCCCGACCCCCTACGACGCGCCCGGCGCCGCGGGCGGTCCCGACCTGTACGTCCAGAAGGAGCAGTTCCGGGAGACGTTCTGCGCCGACGTGCCGGTGGACATGGCCGATGTCATGTTCGCGACCCAGCGCCCGCTCGCGGTCGCGGCGCTCAACGAGAACGCCACCGCGGCGGGCTGGAAGACCAAGCCGTCCTGGTTCCTGGTCTCCGAGCACGACAACGCGATCTCGCCGGACGCGGAACGGTTCATGGCGCAGCGGATGGGCGCCACGACCGGCACCATTGACGGCTCGCACACCGCGTTCATCGCGAAGCCGGTCGCGGTGGCCACGTTCATCCGGCAGGCGCTGCGGTGACCTCGCAGACCGGGAGGTGGTCCTGGCTCTCCCGGTGAACGGGCCGCGGTCCCGGTCCTGGTAGCGTTCCCGCCGCCGCAGGCCGGCCAGCCGGACCATCAGGCCCGGTTCACTCGCCCGGCACTAGCGCAGGCGTAGCGGCCCGCAGCGTGATGCCCGCGCGTCGAACGTCACTCGCCGGCAGGTGACGGCCCGCGCCACCGGGTCGCCGGCCAGGAACTCCATTGGCTTCCAAGGGTTTGGGCCGCACGTCCCGAGGCTGGACGGCCCGCGGTCAGATCCTGCCGGCTTATCGCCGACGGCTATCCGGGTTCCGCGGACCGTACCAGTGCCCCGGCCGGGTGCGAATATGCCGGCGCAACGAATTGAGCAGCGCCGCGGCCATCACCGTGATTGCGGTGACCGCGACAGGAGCAGGGAAGCTGGCAAGCTCGGCAACCAGCTGGAGCATCGCCGCGCCGACAGCGCATGCCAGCACCGTAGCGGCCGCGCAGTCCATGGCCCGCCGGACCATCCCGCGTGCCGTTGCGCGCCCGCCGGCTCGGCCGGCAAGCCATGCCCCCTTCGCATTCTCCCTGATGACGATGACAGCCATTGCGCCTCCCCGTTGCCGACCATGACCAGCTACGCCCAGCGTGCCTGGCGGCGCGACGGCTGCCAGTCACCTGGCCGACGCCGTTGCCGTCAGCTTCCCGGCACGGTTACCGCGCACGCCGGCCCGCCTGAACGCCGGCGGTCCTACCAGCTCAGAGGGCCCCAGGCAGCCCCTGATACAACAGCTTCGCGCCGTAGGGGAGTAGCTGCAGAACTTGATGAAGAACGGGCTGAAAAGTCCTCATCCACGCAGTAAAAGTAGAAATAGTTCACCTGAAGCCTCGCGCGGGTCAGCCACAGGTACTCCTTCCCGGTCGCCGGGTTGCGGCGCTTCTGAGTGCGGAACACCCACGTCTTCTCCTGCGCGCGGCCGACGAACAGCACTCCGTCTGGGCCGGGTGAAGTCAGCCAGGTACCTGTGCGCGATGGCGTCCCTGTCCTCGCCCTTGCCGAAGGACACCAGGTCCAGTCCAGCGATCGAGAAGGGCGCGATCATACCGACGACGGGACCCGCCGGCGCAGTTCAGCCTGTACCCGCCGTCAATGTTCTGTGAAGAAGATGTCCCGGACTTCGCGGGCGGCGTAGAAAACGAGCACGTAACCGGCGGCAGGGTCGGCCCACCACCATCCCAGGGCGGCGTTCAGGAGCAGGCCGAGCAGTACCGCGGTGGCCAGGATGCCGTCGATCAGGGTGACCCGGCCCTCGGTCCGCAGCACCGGGTTGGCCAGCGCGGCGCCGGTGCGGGCCTTGGCGGCTGCCAGGGCGAACATCACCGCCGCGGTCGCCGCGGTCCAGGTGATCCCGGATACCGAGTGCCGCGGGTGGTACCCGATGGCCAGTACCACGGTGGACTGCACCAGCAGGTAGGCGGCCAGGGCGGCGAACGCGTAGGCGATCAGCCGCAGGCCGCGGCGCTGGCGTTGCTCGCCGGTGCCTGACAGTTCCCAGATCACCACGGTGGAGGCGCCGATCTCGATCAGCGAATCGAGGCCGAACCCGGCTAGCGCCACCGACCGAGCCGAAAACTCTGCGACCGCCAGCACCACGATCCCGATGACGTTCCAGGCCAGCGTCGCGTATTCCAGGGCAAAGCCGCGGCGCAGCAGCGCGTGGCGGGCCGGATCATCGGCCAGCGTCATGGCGGTATCCTCCCGCGATCACGTCCGCCCGCCTAATTACCGTAACCTTCTGTTCCCGCATTATTCGGCCACCCTGATCTGACGGTTCGCCGCCGAGCGGCGCCAGTCCGGCGGAGGCCGGCAGCGGAAACCCGCGCCGCTGCAGTGCGAGAGTTACGGGGCTATGAGCGCGTCGGTGAGCGGGTCGATGCCGGCCAGCTTGGCCGCCAGGTCAGCGCTGAGATGGTAGCGGGCGCCGAGCGCGAGAGGTGCATAGTAAGTCACCTTTGTCTGCCCTGCGTCAGCCCAGACCAGCACCTTGAGCGGCAGGTCCAGCGCCGCCAGCGGCGCGGCCTGCATCACCAGTGTCCCGGCGGCCGGGCTGCCGAAGATCACCAGAATGGTATCGCGTAGTTTCAGCCCGGCCTGGCTCGCCTCGGCGCTCTGGTCGATCACGGCGAACAGTTTCATGCCCTTCGCGGCGACCATCTCCCTCAGGCGCAAGACGGTGCCGGCCACTGAGCGCGGGCTGAGTTTGGTGACGATGTCTGCGTCGATCCCAGTACTGTCTTCGGTCATCGCCTGGTCTCCTTTGCTGGTGCTCGCGATACTGCATGCTCCCCATACTGCCGGACCTGGCTGGCGGTGCCCGGCGGCACCACTCAGGTGGCACTGGCGGCAAGGTACGCTGCCAGCCGCAGACACGCCAACGCGCAGCTGACGGCCGACGCCACCGCGGGCCATCGCGACTGCTCGGCGCGATCATGGTCAAGGGCTGCCGGCCATGATGTAGTCGTAGGTGCGGCGTGCCCGCGCGCTGCGCTGGCGCCGTACCGGGTCAGCATCTGCGGGGAACTCCAGCCGTTCAGCTCCATCGGGTCCCCCTCCGCCCCGCCGCGCTCCAGCCAGGTCGGCTGAAATGATGCCGGAACCGGTGCGGATACACCGCCACCCCGCACTGCCGGCCCGGCGGACGACGAGCTGGTAGATCCCCGCAGCGGTCAGCGGACCCCGGTTGCTGGCCCCGAGCCACAGCTGCGGCTGGTGCGCCTGCTCCGCCCGCGGCTTCACGCCCCGGCTCCGCGAGCGGGCCGGGGCCCACCGCCGGGTCCTGCTATCGCACTTCTCGGCGTCGGCGCAGGCCGGCGGCTCCCATTGCCTGCAGGGCGGCCTCGACCACATCGTGCTCGCCCGCCAATGCTCGCGCCGCCGCTGATCACCAGCGGGTCGGTGCCGGACAGGGCGTCCTGGATTGTGGCGGCCACACGTCCTAATCGTCCCGGGCGACCGGATGGCGGCGTGCCACGCATCCCGCGGTCTGGCGAGTCCTCTGCTCGGCCAGCCCGGGGTGATGGCAGATACCGCCGATCTCGATCAGCGAGGGCAGGCCGCGCCCTGCCAGGGCAACCGGATGCCCGCCGAGCCGTCGGGGTCGAAGGGCAGCTCGAGGCTCCGGATCAGGCAGTCGCTGGATGTCACCGCCGTCGCGAGGACCTTGAGGCGCACATCGTCACGCCTGGGGACGGGCGCGGGCAGTTCCCTGAGCTGGAGCACGTCCGGCGGCCCGTACCTGGTGCGGGCGTGCCGGGCTGCTCACCGGCGGTCCTGGTCGGCCGGCGGCGTGTCAGCCACCCGGTCGATGGCCCGTGCCAGGGCGTCGATCGCCGGGACCGCGGCGGTGAGGGCGCGCTGCTGGGGTTCAGGCAGGGTGGACAGGGCCAGGTGGAGGACGGGTCTCACCGGCGCAACCCACCGCCATGTCATGGCACCACGCAAAACCCAGCTCTAAGCTCCGCCACGCACCGCACCTAACCACAGCGGCCGTCGCCGCTATCGTCCTTCTCGCCCTTGGCGCGTGCACCAGCACGACCTCCACCAGCACCACAGCCAGCCCGGCGCCGGTGCTGGCCACGGCCAGCACCATCCCAGCCGGCCACACGGGCGCCCCTTACCGGGGCCGACTGAACCGCGGCCGGACCGCCCCGTCGGACTGGCCCATGGGGCCAGATCGCGGCCGGCCCGCTTATGCGGCTGTCCTGGTCCACCCCCGCGAGGCGCACCAGGACAGCGGCGGCTAACCGCCGGTTCGTTCCGCTTAAATGTTCACGATCCCGGCCGGGGCGCCGCCCGCGGGCAGCGGCGTCGGCGAGCTGGGCACCTCGGTGAGGGTCCGGCCGTTCACGGCGAAGACCGACAGGATGTGGTTGCTGCTGCCATCGACCAGCGGGAACCTGCCGTCGGGCGACAGCCGGGCGTCGATGCAGCGCCGCCGCCGATCTCCACCCAGCACGGCGCCCGGGTCCGGTCTGGCGCCCCGCGGCGTCCTTCCAGGCGGCTGATCTTGTAACGGATGGTGATCCTGCTGGACTACCTCCAGTCAAGAGGGTTATTACGGACCGGGATGGAGCACGCCTGATGACGAGTACGAGTCCGCGCTATGACGACCTGAGCGCGCTGTTCATCAACTGCACGCTGAAGCCGTCGCCTGAGCTCAGCCACACTCAGGGGCTGATAGAAGCCAGCGCCGGGATCATGGCAGAGCAGGGTGCGCGCACCGAGATCGTCCGCGCGGTTGATCATGACATCGCGACCGGGGTGTGGCCGGACATGACCGAGCATGGCGCCGCCACCGACGCCTGGCCGCGGCTGTATCCCAAGGTGCTAGCCGCTGACATCCTGGTGATCGCGGGCCCGATCTGGCTCGGCGATAACAGCTCGGTCACCAAGAAGGTGATCGAGCGCCTCTACGGCTGCTCCCACCTGCTCAACGACGCCGGCCAGTACGCCTACTACGGCCGGGTGGGAGGCTGCCTGATCACGGGCAACGAGGACGGCATCAAGCACTGCGCGATGAATGTCCTGTACAGCCTGCAGCACCTGGGGTACACGATCCCGCCGCAGGCCGACGCCGGCTGGATCGGCGAGGCCGGGCCGGGGCCGTCCTACCTCGATTCCGGCTCCGGCGGCCCGGAGAACGACTTCACCAACCGCAACACCACGTTCATGACCTGGAACCTGCTGCACCTGGCCCGGATGCTCAAGGATGCGGGCGGAATCCCGGCCCACGGCAATCAGCGCTCGGAATGGGACGCCGGCTGCCGCTTCGACTTCCACAACCCCGAACACCGGTAACTGGTCACAGGCGGCGGTGCGCATCTGCTTGAGGTCGCGTCGGCGTTGCCGCCGCGCGATCGAGCGCTCGCCGGAAGCTCGCCTGCACGCCGGATGGTTACTTGGCGCTGACGGCGGCGGGGTCTATGCTCATGATCAGGTGCGCCGGGAAGCCTGGTCGGCACGACGTTCGTGACTCTGGAACTCGTCCGCTAGGAGCGTGTCATGACCATGCAGAACGCACCCGCCGGCACCGCACCCGCCACGAGCACAGCCACACTGGCACGCCCGGCGCCTGTGCCCGCCCCGCCGAGCTGGGCGTGGCGGCGAGGCGCGCTCTTCCTTGCTGGTGCCGCGCAGCTGATCACCATTTCGGCGCTGACGAGCGCTGATCCGCTGTCCGTGACGTGGGCGTCGCTGTTGCTGGCCATCGCCCCGGCGCCGCTGGCCGCGGCGGCTGCGTTCGCCCCGGTCCCGGTGAACAGGCTGGCTGCCGTCATCGCAGTGCTGGTCCTGGTCGCGGGAATTGCGGGCTCGATCTTGCACACGGGGCTGTTCTTCGTCCCGGCGCTGGTGGTGCTGGCCGTCGGCAGCGTGAAGCTGTGGCGCGAGCAGTCCGGAGCGCGGCCGGAGGTGTTAGCGATGACTGGTTAACCTGACCAGGGACCGCATCGCGATCGTGACCGCGCTGGCGGCGCCGCTTGCGGCGGCGGCGGTCCTGCTGCTGTTCCGGGCGAGCTGGCGCGAGCACGACCCGCAGGCTGATGATGTCGCGCCAGGGAACGCCGGGATGCTGCGTGCGAAAGTCCTCGCTCAGGGAGTTCGCCGCCTCGCCGACGGGAACCTGTCTCAGACAGCGACCCGGCCGCCGTCGACCGGGAGCACGACACCGTGAGTGAACGCCGCCTCCGGCGAGGCGAGGTAGACGATGGCTGCGGCGATCTCCTGCGCGGTGCCCAGCCGCCTGGCCGGGGCGAGCGAGGCCAGGTACCCCTGCGCTTCGCGCATGCCCTCGGTGCCCTCGGTGCTGATCGGCCCAGGGGCGACGGCGTTGACGCGGATGCCCTTGGGTCCGAACTCCGCCGACCATGCCTTGGTTAGCAGTTCCAGCGCGGCCTTGGTCGAGCCGTAGAGCGCCATGCCGTCGAGCCCGAACCCGGCGACCATCGTCGAGACGTTGACGATGACTCCGGTGCCGCGCTCGGCCATGCCCGGGGCCAGGGCGGCGGTGAGGAAGTAAGGTGCCTTGACGTTGAGCGCGAACAGTTCGTCGAACGCGGCTTCGGTCGTGTCGGCAGTGGGGCCAAAGGCACCGGACCCGGCGTTGTTGACCAGGATGTCCACGTGGCCGAGCACCGCCTCGGCCGCGCCAGCCAGTTGAGTCGCCGACGCGGCGTCGCGCAGGTCGGCCGGGACGAAGTCGGCTCGGCCGCCGGCTGCCCGGATCGCGGCCACCGTTAGATCGCCCCGGGCTTTGCCGCGTCCCGATACCGCTACGTGAATCCCTGTTGCGGCGAGGGCGATCGCGGTCGCCCGGCCGATGCCGCTGGTGGCCCCGGTGACCAGCGCGGTTGACGGGCTGGAGATGGTCGAAGTCATGCGAACCGCTTCCTCGAGTTTTGGCTTGAGCAAGCCAATCTTGCGCACACTGTTTCTGGCTTGTCAAGGCCAAAATCGGTAAGGTGAGGTCATGGTCACAGCAAACGCATCCGCCGGGCGGCTCACCCGCAAGGGGCTCGCGACGCGAGCGCGGATCGTGGCAGCCGCAGCGGAGCTGATGTTCCGCCACGGCGTAGCCGGCACCAGCAACGAAGACGTCCTCGCGGCCGCGCATGTCAGCAATTCGCAGCTGTACCACTACTTCCCCGGCAAGAACGCGCTGGTGCACGCCGTGATCGAGCATCAAGCCGACCAGATCATCGACGGCCAGCGACCGCTGCTCGACCAGCTGGACTCTCTCGCCGCGTTCCAGCAGTGGCGCGACATGCTTGTCGACCTGCAAAGACAACGGCACTGCGAGGGCGGGTGCCCGCTCGGGTCACTGTCCAGCGAACTTGCCGAGACCGGCGAACCCGCCCGGACCGCGCTCGCGGCCAGCTTCGGCCGCTGGGAAGCCCCGATCCGCAACGGGCTCCAGCGTATGCGAGACCGGGGCGAGCTGCATGACAACACCGATGTCGACCGGCTCGCGCTGGGAACCCTCGCTGCCCTGCAGGGTGGCCTGCTGCTCACCCAGGCCAAACGCGACGCCGGTCCCCTCGAAGCGGCACTCGACCTCGCGATCGGCCAGATCAGCTGCCACCTCACCTTAGGTCTGGCGAGTCAGTATGCGTGCCTCCGCGGCGATTGGCCGGCATGTAGTCGCCGTTGATCCTGGGTCAGGGCGCAGGGTGCCATCAGCGGGCCGTCCAGTTGGGTAAGCCTGCCGCCGTCGCGCACGGATCCCACGCCGACCGGCGCGAAGCCGAAACCGGTCACGAGTTCAGCGAACTGCTTCTGGCATAGCCGAATTGGCCCGCCCGGCTTCAGCGGTCTTGAGCGATGAAGAATGCACGCTCACCTTGAAGCTCAGGATTTCGAATCCCGGGCTTTTAAATGCAGAGACTACGTGTCCGGGGGGGACTTGAACACGGAAACCGGTGAAATCCCCCCGGATCGGGGAAATCATGCAACAAGAGTAACGCGATCGGCGCGGATGCACCCGGGTATTCCACGGCGTGTTCGCTGTGTGACCCGCCACCTGGCATCCGCGCCGGTTTGTGGCCGAGTAATCGCCAAAGAGGGCGCCGACCGGTCGCTGCGGGACCGGGGGAAGCGGCGGCCGGGCAAGCAGCCGGGCGAACCGGGGACGACGATGAACCTGGCAGCTGACCCGGACGAGAGGTTCGCGTTCCCGCCTGCGGCGTCCTGCGGGTGCGGTGCGGGCCTGGCCGGGGCACCGGTGCTGGCGCAGCGCCGTCATCAGGTCACCGACATCGCCCCGGCGCCGGCGCCGAGGGTCACCGAGTACGTGGCGCAGGCTAAGGAATGGCCCGGCTGCGGGATGGTCACCGCGGGCGAGTTGCCCGCGTATGTCCGTGCCCGCGCCAGCTTCGGGCCGGAGACCTGCGCGCAGGCCGCGAACCTGACCGCCGGCCACCACATCCCGGTCTACCGGTCCACGCTGCTGCTGTGCCAGCTGGCCGGGATCGCCGTCTCGACGGCGTGGATGGCCGGGATCCGCGGCCGGGCCGCCTCGCTGGTCGAGGCGAGCGGGTTCATGGACCGGGTCCGGGAGGTGCTCAAGACGGCTCCGGCGGTGCACGCTGACGAGACGCCGGCCCGCGCGGCGGGCGGGACCCGCTATGTGCACCTGGCCTGCACCAGGTACCTGACCTGCATGCATACCGGTGACCGGTCAGCGGACGCGATCGACGCCCGCCGCATCGCCCGCCGGTTCCTCGGCTTCGAGGACCTCATCCTCCGCTTTGCTACCCGCCCTGACCTGGACATCTTCTCCAATAACGAAGCAGAGCGCACGATCCGGCCGGTCAAGGTCCAGCAGCGCAGCTCCGGAGGATGCTGGCGGACCATCGACGGGCTCGCGGACTTCGCACTCGTCCAGTCCTACCTATCCACCGCCGCCAAATGGGGCATCAGCAAACTTGATACCCTCCGCGACCTGTTCAACTGCCGCGCATGGCTCCCTCCCGGCCTCGAACCCGCCGGATTACGTGGCCAGCGCGGGTCCCCCGCAAGGCTTCCGGTCACCTGCGCGCCCTGGCATCATTTACATCAAGCCGGGCAACCTGATGGTCCGCGCCGGGCAGCTGCTGCTGATCGACGTGGCCTTCGCCCAGGTGCGCCCCTCGCCCTGGCGGCAGGCCGTCGACCTGGGCAACATGATGCTGGTCCTGGCGGTCCGCACCGACCCGGCGCGGGTGTACCGGCAGGCGCTGAACTATTTCACCGAGGCCGAGCTGGCCGAGGCCTTCGCCGCCACCCGCGGGGTCGCCAGCCCGACGCAGCTGCGCGCCTTCATGAAACGCGATCCCCGCGACCTGCTCGCCGAGTTCCGCGAGCTCGCCCCGCAGCGAAAGCCGATCGTGCTGCAGCGCTGGAGCATCCGCCGGGTCACCCTGGCCGCGGCGATGCTCGCCCTCTTCGCCGTGGCCGCCGTTTTCGGCGTCGGCCTGCTGCTGCCGGCCACCACACTCAGGTGTGCACGCGCCAGGTGTGCACGGCGGACCCGATTGCGGCACGAGCCATACGATGATCCTGGCGGCCCAGGCGGTTCCCTCGGCGGCCTTCCTGCCCTGCATCGCCGCGCTCCCGTCGGGCTGGACCGCGGCCGAGGCGGTCACCCGGATCTTCGGCGGGCAGGCCAGCTTCGTGCTGAACTCCGGCCAGGCCGGGCGGCAGAGCGGCCTGAACCTGTCTCTCGGGCCGTCGCTGGCCGCGCAGGTGACGGTGACGATCACCCTGACCGCGGCCTGCAACACCACGGGCGCCCAGCAGATCCCCTCCGACCAGCCCGGCATGCGCCGGTTCGAGCGCCCGCCCAGCCTGGTCCCGCGGTACTCCGGCGTTCGCTACTACACCTTCCCCGGCGGCTGCGCGACCTACCAGTTCGCCTTCGCGCCCGGCGCCTCCCCGGCCCTGGCCACCACGGTCGACACCGCGGTGGCGTTCATGCCCCGGTCGGAGCTGGTCAGCTACGTCCGGCGCACCGAAGGCCTGCGCCCTGTGCGGGCGAGGTGCCGCATGCCCGGGATGACCCAGCCGGCCACGGCCCGGCGGCAGGAGGAGGCGCTTCTCCGCCGTCCCCGGCAGGCCGCGCTCCTCACCGCCGCCGTGGTGGCGGTCACGGCCGTGGTGTTCGCCCTGGCCGCCGACCACGGCACGCTGGCCCGCATCCAGCGGCTGGACGATGCGTGGCTGCGGCTGATGATCTCCGGCCGGACGCCGCCGCTGACGGCGATCGCCAAGGTCTTCAACGTCCTCGGGCTGGTGTACGTCACGCTGCCGGCGCGGATCGCCCTGGCCGGGTTCCTGGCCCTGCGCCGCCGGTGGTGGCACCTGGCCGCTTTCGCCGCGGCCATCGTGCTGTCGGAGGTGCTGATCGGCTCGCTGAAAGGCATCTACGACCGGACCAGGCCACCCGGATCGCTGGTCGCGACCAGCGGCGCGTCGTTCCCGTCCGGACACGCCATCGCCGCCTCGGTCACCGTCGTCGCGGCGGTCATCGCCCTGGTGCCCGCGGGCAGGCGGCGCGCCCTGTGGGGCGCGGCCGCGGTGGCGTTCTCGATCATGATGGGGCTCTCCCGCGCCTACCTCGCGGCCCACTGGCTCTCCGACGCCACCGCCGGGATCCTGCTCGGCACCTCCTGCGCCCTGGTCACCGCCCTGGTAGCCGACCAGTTCCAGCGGCGGCAGAACAGGCTGCAGCGGGCCGCCGGGACGCAGTGTCTGGCGGGCGGGCGGGAGTACGTATGAAATCGCGCACGGTGCTCATAGCGGTGGCCAGCAGCTGGCTGCGCGCACATGGGCTGATCTCGGCGGGGGTGACGCACGTTGGGTGACGACATCAGGCCCGTGGCCGCCGGGAAACGGCCCGGCCAGCTTGCCGCCGGGCCCGGCCGTCCATAAGGACCGTCGTAAGCGCCGCCCGACCGGTGCGCCGCCGCCGCTGCCGCACCCTATCACCATCAGCACAACAGCGTGGCTGATCCTTGGGGCCGTGGCGCTCGCCGGCGCGTTCCTGGCGTCCCAGCACACGCCGTGGCTCCGGATCGATGACCGGGCAAGCACGTGGGTGCTGCGTCTCCTGGCCGGAATACGGACGCCGTGGCTGACCGATGTGGCCAACGGGATCAACGGGGCGGGCTCCGGCTGGGGGGCCACCGCGCTCGGCCTGTCGGTGGTCGCCCTGACGATGGCGTTCCGCCGCTGGCGGCACTTGCTGGTGTTCCTGGGAAGCGTGTTGTTCCTGGAGATTGTCCGGGACATCGATCTACTTCGGGCTGTCCAGGCCACGCCCGTACGGCGTAACGATCATCGGCAGCTGGGGCGGGTACTCCGGGATATCCGGCTCGGCGGCGGTCCTGACGATCTTCTTGATGGGCGCCGTCTACTGCCTGGCCGTGCCGGGCCGCCCCCGCACCTACACTAAGGCTGCGGTGGTCGCGGTGGTCGCCGTGTTCTGTCTGGCTCGCCTGTACCTGGCTGTCGATCACGTGGATGACCTGCTCCTAGGTGTGGCACTCGCCGTCGCGATCCCGGTCACCGCGTTCCGGTACTTCACCCCGAACGAGGCGTTCCCCGTCGCCTACCGCCGCGGCAACACCGCGCACGTGGATGTGACCGGCCGGCGGGGCAGGCGATCCGCCAGGCCGTGCACGACCAGCTCGGGCTCACGGTGACCGAGATCAAGCCGGTCGGCCTGGAGTCCTCCGCCGGCTCCACGCCGTTGCGGCTGCGAGTCGAAGGCAGCCCGGAGGAGTTCGTGTTCGCCAAGCTCTACACCAAGGGCCACGTCCGCGCCGACCGCTGGTACAAGCTGTGGCGGACCATCCTGTACGGCTCCCTGGAGGACGAGCACCCCTTCCAGACCGTGCGGCGCCTGGTCGAGTACGAGGACTATGCCCTGCGCCTGCTGCAGGACATCGGGGTCCGCACGGCCCGGCCGTACGGCATCGTGGAGATCACGCCCGAGCGCGAGTACATGCTGGTCACCGAATTCCATACCGGCGCCGTCGAAATCGGCGAAGCCGACGTCGACGACACGGTGATCGACCAGGGACTGCAGCTGATCCGCACGCTGTGGGACGCCGGGATCGCCCACCGCGACATCAAACCAGGCAACCTGATGGTCCGCTCCGGGGAGCTGCTGCTGATCGACGTGGCCTTCGTCCAGGTGCGCCCGTCACCATGGCGGCAGGCGGTCGACCTGGGCAACATGATGCTCGTCCTGGCCGTGCGCACCGACCCGCAGCGGGTCTACCGGCGGGCGCTGGCGTACTTCACCGAAGCCGAGCTCGCCGAAGCATTCGCCGCCACCCGCGGGGTCGCCAGCCCGACCCAGCTGCGCGCCTTCATGAAACGGCACCCGCGCGACCTGCTCGGCGAATTCCGCGCCCTCGCCCCGCAGCGGCCGCCGATCGCGCTGCAACGCTGGAACATCCGGCGGGTCGCTCTAGCCGCCGCGATGCTCGCCGTCATCACCGCCGCCGTGGGGGAAACGGGGAATGCCTTCTTCCCGGCGGCCGAAAATCTGGGCGCCTACGCCCCCAGCTGCGGCACCGGCCATTCGATGATCCTCAGCGCCCAGGCAGTCCCGTCCGCTGCCCTGCTGCCCTGCATCGCCGCGCTCCCGGCGGGCTGGAGCGTTGGCGGCACGGACATCGCCAGCGGGAGGGCCAGCTTCTGGCTGGACTCCGATCGCGCAGGGCCGCGAGCGGTCACCGTAACCCTCACTGCGACCTGCGACACCTCGGGCGCCCAGCAGATCCCCTCCGACCAACCCGGCACGCGCCGGTTCGAGCATCCGCTGAGCCTGGCGCCGCAGTTCTCCGGCCTCCGCTTCTACACATTCCCCGGCGGCTGCGCCACCTACCGGTTCAGTTTCGCGCAAGGCACATCCCCCGCGCTGGCCGTCGCCGTCGATAACGCGCTGGCGTTCCAGTCCCGGTCAACCCTCGTCAACTACGTTCGGCACACCGAAGGTCTCATGCTCTGCGGGCGAGATGCCGCATGCCCGCGATGAGCAAGTAGCCGGGCCGGCGCTGCCCAGCTAGTACTCCAGCCGTAGTACTCCAGCCGTAGATCGTGATCTTGCGTGTGGCAGGTGGGGAATATGGGACGGCCACCGTTTGATCATCATGGTTTGTGAGGACTCATAACGATCGTGCGGTGGCCGCTGGCCGAGCCGGCCGGAAGACAGCGCAGACGGCGTACCCGCCGCGGCGCCGACGTCCGGTCTCAGGCCAGCCCCGAGGACGTGATCGGGTACCTGCGCGAGCGCCAGATCACCCTCACCTATGATCCGGCCTCCGGCACCCTGCACGCAGGAACCGCCCAGGCCGCCCAGACCCTCACCCTGACAGCAACCTGATCCCGGCCTCAGCGGCCGGATTGCGGAAGGAGGAAGGAAAGAAACCGCTGGTCGCCCGGCGCTAGCGGAAGCCTGCGCCCGGGTGGCGTCCCCGCATGCCCGGAAATAGGGACCTATGGGGAATTACTGTGTCCGAGACTTGAACACGGAAACCGGTGAAATCTCCCCGGATCGGGGAAATCATGCGATAAGGGTAACACGAGGCGGGAGGACGCACCAAGATATTCCGTTACGCATTCGCTTTATATCAATCTAACTCGTATTTTCCTGACGGCGTTGGCGAGTGCCGGGCCGCCTAAACACATTATTGACCATTCGCCATCGTCTGTGGCTCGGATGACGCCGGAGTGGGTGTTATGCACTGAAGCATCAGCTTGTTCCGTGGGGTATTGCGGGGGATTTCCGGGTTCGCCTTGACCGCCGAGTCCCTGGTAGGTCACGGGTGCTGATCAGGTCAGGCTGCCGGTTAGCTTTCCATGCTGGCGCTTGGAGTCAGTGCGAGCCTGCGCGGGTCGGAGAAGCCGAGACCGGTGTAGCCAGGCGCGCGTTTGGAGAGCATGGCGGCGAGGACGCCAGTGCGCTGATCGAGGTAGTCGTGGACTTCAGCCGTGGTCTTGTTCTCATGCGAGCGCAGGATCCGGCCCACGTACTGGGTCAGGCTCCCTTTGTTGGCGACCGGCGCAGCAAGGAACAAGGTATCCAGGGCCGGGCAGTCGAAGCCCTCGCCAGCGTACGAGCCGGTGGCGACGACCAGGAGCGGCGGGCCGCCGGGCTGCGGTTGCAGGCGGGCCAGCGCCACCGCGCGGCTCTTGGCACCCGCCCCGCCGCGAAGAATGACCGGGTCGTGTCCGGTCTCGCGCAGCAGGTCGGCGAACTTTTCCAGATGGCTGGTCCGGTTGGTTAGGACCAGGCAGTTGCGGTCCTTGCTGAGTGCGGCGAGGACGTCCGCGATGACCTGCCGGGCGCGCTGCTCATCAGCGGCCAGGTGCCGGTAGATGGTCGTCATGCCGCCGGGGCGGGACGGGTCGGCGTCGCCGTCGTACCGGTACGCAGTCGGGTGAACGTACAACACGGGGGTAGGCCGGCCAGTGCCCAGAAGCGTGTCCTGCCCGGCTGCGTCGCGGGAGAATGAAATGGTGTGCCGGACCGGTCCCACTTGCATGGCGATCAGGTCGTCGAGCTTGTCGCGGCGGTAAGGCGTGGCGGTCAGCCCGAGCCAGCGCCGTGCCGGGATCTGCTTGACCGCATGCTCGAACGCGGCGGCCGGGACGTGATGGCATTCGTCGGCAACGACAAGGCCGTACCCGCCGGTCAGCTCCGCGATGTCGGCGCGGCGGGACAGGGTCTGCAAGGTGACGACATCGACGGAGCCACGCAGCTTGGCCCGGCCACCGCCAAGCTGCCCGGCCTTGACGCCGAGGAACTCGGCGATCCTGGCCCGCCACTGGTCCGCTAGCGTCTTCCGGTCTACCAAGACGAGAGTGGAGACCTGATGCGCGGCGATGGCCGCGCACGCCATCACGGTCTTGCCCGTCCCAGGCGGCGCGACCAGCACTCCCAGATCGTGCAACCCCGCTGAATTTCATCAGATGCATGATCTGATGCGCCGTGACCTGCCGACCTGTGAGGACGACGTTCTGGGGCGGGTGCGGCGGATGTGGCTCTGATTAGCTGATTTGCGTTGTATCTGTCATCTGGTGCAAGATTCTGCCGTTGTCCGGTAAGGAGGTCAGGGTGGCGGGTGGGGCTGGTGAGCCTGTGGGCTCGGCCAGGCTGGAGCTGGTCAGCGGGGTCGCGCTGCTGCGCGAGGAAGACGCGGTGCTGGAGGCGATGCTGGCGGGCTGGGCCAAGCAGCAGGCCGGTGGCCGGGGCCTGTCGGCCAGGACCGTCGGGCAGCGGCAGGCGGTGGTGCGGCAGTTCCTTGATCATGCGGGCGAGTACCCGTGGAACTGGACTGCGGCGCACCTGGATGAGTGGTCTGCTGACCTGGTGGGCGTGGAGGGCAAGGCCAAGTCCACGATCCGGAACTACCTCGTCCGCCAGCTCCTCGCCCGCCGCCACGGACGCGCCGCCGTCGGCCGCACCAGCGACCACCCGTGGCTGTTTCCCGGAGGAGCACCAGCGCACCCAATCTCCACCGCCCAGCTCAAGACACGGCTCGCTGCCGTCGGCATCCACGGCCGGTCCGGACGCAACACCGCCCTGATGGACCTGGCCGTCAAGCTCCCCCCGGTCGCGCTCGCACGCATGCTCGGGATCCACATCAACACGGCAGGAACCTGGGCCGAACGGGCAGGAGGCCCGCACGCCGCCTACGCCGCACAGGTATCCCGACGCGCATTCAGCAAGTTCTGATATCGCGGGTTACCAATACCGGCCAAGACCTGGACGGCTGCCTGTTGCGGCCCGGTCAGCACGGCCGAGCAGGTGAATGCCTGCGTGGTGCCGGCCGCGCGCTCATCGGCCACCTCCAGCTTGCTGCCTGCCTGCGCGGCGAGCTCGGTCACGGTGGTGAGCATGCCGCGCGGCACCGTCAGCCCGCCGTCGACGGTCTCGTCGAAGAATTGCAAAACCGGGGGATATCCCAGGTGGAAGCGCGCATCCGCTGCTTCTCGTAGAACTGCGGGTTATGCATCGAGGCAGAGTGCCGCAGCGACGCGGCGAGCGCGGGTGTCAGGTCGGCCAGCTCGACCCGGATGCCCGCCCCGAGCCGGGCCCGGACAGCAGTCGCCGCCTCCGGCCGGATCTTCGTGGAGACTGGCGCGGCAAGCCGGTTGACCTCGCCGCCCGCCGGGACTCGCCCGGCCTTGTCCGCGGCCCGAGTGACCTCCTTGGGTGTCATGCGGCCGAGCGTTGACAGGTAAGACCACTGATCCGGGTGCGGTTCGAGGTTCTCCGGGTTCAGGAACATCGTCACGTTGCGGTCCCGGGCCGGCCGGAACAGCGGCAGCGCAATCAGGTTCCCGACACCGCCGGAGGGGAGTAGATCCTGGGACGGGAACAGCCGGTCATAACTGGCCAGGTTCACTTTCCCGCGGATCGCCATCGCCTCACGCAGCAGGCCGGTACCCAGTCGCCGCGCCGTCTCTGCGGGCACTGGCGCGGCGAAGAAAGTCCATGCGTGCATACCTACCCCGGAGCGCGACACCTCCAGCGCGACCGGCACCCCGAACCACCGCCCCGCCTTGACGTACATCAGCGCCTCGGTCAGCGCGTCCTGCCCGTCGAAGTCGGCGGCCAGCCACCAGCACCTGTCGCCGTCCAGCAGCGGGTACACGCCGACGTGCGCATCGCCCTTCAGATGGGCAGCCAGCACATCGGCGGTCAGCGGCAGGTAGTCCCGCCGCTCATGAGGGACCCCGCGCTGCCACCCGCCGCGCACCGCCGGGAGCCAGCCCTTCCAGCCAGTACGGGAGTTCTCGATCCGGGTGGCGTAGATATCGGTGCGCGCCGCGAACAGCTTCCGGAAGAACGCCACCTTCGCGTCATTGGGCGAGTCCCGATGGACCGGTCCCGGCGGCGCATCGAAGAAGCCGGCCTGCACCGGACCGGGCGGCGTGGCCTGCCGCGGGTTCAGCTCCAGCATCTTCAGCAGGCGCGCGTTCTCCGCCCGCAGCCGCGCCAGCTCCGCGGCCACCGCAGCGGGAATCTCAGTCACGCCCACAACATATGCAACCCGCGCCAGGTAGCTCATGCCGGAGCGCCAGCCGGCCGCCAGGCCCCGCACGGAGATCATCCCGGCGGCCCCGCTTGCCGCCTAGTGCCCCCGTATAGCATTCGATATCTGAAGTCGATTTATGAGCTGGTGAAAAGTTGGGAACGACTGGCGCCAACCCGGAGTGCATCCCCGGCTCTACACGCCAACCCGCTCGTACCGCGCGTGCCTGCCCGCCTCACCTGCAGGCTTCGAATACAGAGGGAAGATAGTCCGCACTGCTACGGTCGCAGCGTCAGGGATGTTGGTCCTTCCGCACGCTCGCTATCCATCAGCGTCTGCGTACTGCGTGGGTTGGGCAGCGGTTCCATCGGCAGTAGTCTCACCGACATCGGCGAAGAGGTCAAGGTAGGGGACGAACCGGAACATGCGGTTGCGGCGGCCGCCGGTAACCTCGGTGAGAACACCCGTATTTTGCAGGTCGCTGACTATTCGACCCGCCGCGGGAAAAGACACACCAAGCCATTGCTGAGCCGCCTTCACATTGATCACCGGCTGCCCGAATAGGTAGTCCATGAGCTTGAGGGTGTTGACGCTCGCGTCGGCGGCCTGGGCGTCGTGGCGCAGTTGCTCGCGCAGCTCCACGATCTGCCGCGCGGTCTGCTCGGCCTCTCTGGCTACTGTGGCGACGCCGGTGAGGAAGAAGCGCAGCCAGCCTTCCCAGTCGCCCTCGTAGCGTACGGCCATGAGCCGGTCGTAGTAGGTCCCTCGGTGCTGCTTAAGGTAATGGCTTAGGTAGAGCACTGGCCGGCGGAGCACCTTCGCGTGACATAGCAGAAAGGTAATGAGGAGGCGGCCGACGCGGTCGTTGCCGTCTAGGAACGGATGAATGGTTTCGAACTGGGCGTGAGCCAGCGCACAGACGATGAGCGGGTCCAGGCCGCCTGGATCGTGAAGGAAACGCTCCAGGTCGCCCAACGCGGTGTTCATGTCGTGAGGCGGCGGCGGGATGAAGATGGCATCTGCCAGGCGGGCTGCGCCGATCCAGTTCTGGCTCTGCCGGAACTCGCCCGGTGACTTCGTGCTCCCGCGGCCGTCGGCTAGCAGCTTCCCGTGGATCTCTCTGAGGAGTCGTAGGGACAGCGGCAGCGTCTCCAGCCGGGCAAGGCCGTAGTTCATGGCGCTGACGTAGTTGACGACCTCCTCGATGTCGCGCGGCAGCTTGCTGCGATCGGAGTCGATCTCGAAGGCCAGGACATCGTCGAGCGTGCTCTGCGTTCCCTCGATCTGAGAGGACAGGACTGCCTCTTGGCGCACGTACATTGCGACGAACAGCTCGGGGTTCGGGAGGGTGGCAGCCACCCCGTCCAACCGCCCGACCGCGGTGCCAGCGGCAGCCAGGATGGTGGCGAGCTGACTATCGAACCCGAGGGGCGGCTCAGGCGGGAGAGGCTTAGGGACGAACGCGCCGTAGCCCTCAGGCTGGCGGATCACGCGTCCTGCTCGTGTCCTCTGATCGGGTGTCACCATGGCCGGTACCCTATCAGCGCTCCCGGTCTATATTTAAGCAATCTGGCAGTATGGTTAAATACTTCGTCAAGACGTCTAGCCGAACTTACTCCGACTTAACTATGTCGTAGAGAGCGGCTTCGTGTTGAACCTCTCCGCGGACAGGGTTAAGCATGGGACACGGCCGCGCTCGGCGCCGTGGTTCCGAGGGCTCATTGACCCGCTCGGCGACTGTCGAGCGCGCTACTGCGGCCACGGTTAGTCGAGCAGTCGCTGTTCTGTGGCTGATGCCGGGCAGGTGCAGACGCGTTTCGCCGCCGCTGACATGTGTCCGAGGCGCAACTGCACCGATAATCCCATCCAGCGCACGGCTCTTGACCAGCGAGTTTGCGATTCCCGCCTGGGCGGGTGCGGGGTGACCGAGGTCGCCGGGCTGCCGCTGCTGTGATGGCGGTGCATTGCGGGGGGTCCGGCGGCCCGGCTGCGCTAGCCGGCCGAGGCCTGAACCCGCGTCCGGTAGCCCGTCTGGAGCGGGCGCCCGAAAAGGTGGAGATGACCGCTCGTAGGATGCTCCCGGTTCACGGCCGGGGCGGACGCGGACCGCCCGGCTGCCGGCGGCACGATGCGAGACAAGTCGTGAGGCTGGCACAGATTTGCCAGGCAGCACCACGCGAGCCGGCGAGCGTGCTGCCAAAGCCTTCACCCCTCTGTCCTTGCGGCTAATAGCCGCCGCCTCTGCGCTGAGCATCTCGTCGTACGTTCCGTGAATCCGCGGACTAGCTCCGTCACGGACCGTGTCGTCCGGTCGCGTATGACCTGCGCGCAGTCCCGGCGACAGGTGCGGGTGTGGAACGCAGAGTCTGTCGCGCGGGCGCCTCGCTTAGCGGGGTGATCTGTGCGGGTAGCGGCGCGCGGCAGGGGCCGCTGGTTTGTGCCGCCCGGAGGTGTTCGGCCGGGTACAGGAGTGCCTGGCTGGGTTCGCAGGTTGCGGCTGCCGGGGCCGGCTATCCGCGGGGCGCCGTGGGCTGGCGCCGAGCGGGCCCCTGCCCTGATCTGGCTAGACCAGGCCAGCGGTCAGGGCCAGCCGGGTCAGGTCGACGCGGCGGCGGCAGCCGGTCTTGTCCCGGATCCGGGCCAGGTGCGAGCCCACTGTGCGGGTGCTGATGGATAGCTGAGCAGCGATCTGGGCGTCAGTTTGGCCCTGGGCGACCAGGGTGATCAGTTCCCGCTCCCGGGCGCTGAGCTGTCCCGGCCCGGGCGCCTCGGCCGGCCGCTCGGGCCCCGCCCACGGGGATCGTTCTTCTTGCCGAAGCCATTCGGCCTGCTCGGCCAGTGTCGTGGCGACCCAGAGCGGCATGCCGAGGTCCCTGAACATCGCCGCGGCCGACTTGAACATCGACTCGGCGAGGTCGCGCTGGCGACGATGGGCTGCCAGCCGCGCCCGCGCCCTCGCCTCGATCCCCCGCAGGCTTGGGGCGATCTCGCCCGGCCGCAGGCCTTCGATGGCCGCGAGGATCTCCTTGGCCTGACCCTCCCGGCCCTGCGCCTGTCCGCTATGCGGCCGTGGATGCCGTGACACGCCGATCCGCAACGCTACGAGATGACACACGAATCTTGCAGACTGCTCCATTATGCCGCCGCAAAGGACCGAATTCCTGGGCCGCGCAGAACGGTCTGTGATGCGGCACAGTACGCCGAACTGGACGTTTCTGCGTGCGACACACGGCTCATCCAGCGCGAGTGCAGGCCACGCGTGATCCCGGCGCGTGCTGCCCGTCACTGACATCCCCGGCACCTCAAGCCCGCCGTGATGGGATTCATGAGCCGGCGGGAAGGCGGTTGTCCCGGCTGGTGGCCGGCGCCAGCGGGATTGGTGGCAGGCGCTGCGCGGGCGGAGCAGCGCGGTGACCGGGGTTGCTCCTCGGGCAGATGCCGGTCACACCGGGCAAAGAGGAGAAGAAAGGTCGGAACGCCGATCGCCCGGCGCTGGCGGCAGCCTGCACGCGGGTGACGATCCGCCATGCCCGCAAACGGCCAAATATGGGTATTTACTGTGTCCGAGTCCGACTCGCAACTTACGTACGTGATCCCGATTGTTCTGACCACGGAGTTTGCGTTTGACGGTGGTGCCTGGTGATGGCGGTGGATTGGGTCATCCGATGGTCGATTGCCGGAGCGGTGATTGTCGTCGCTGCTGGTGGCCTCGCGTAATGGTACCCAAGATGGGCTAAGCGACGATGACCAACGTGCGGCTCCGATGAGGAGCCCCAGTGGCAAGCCCGTGTCCAACCCGGCGTGCCCAGCGACAGATCAGGACGTCGGCCCGCAGAGATCGGGGGATCCGACGTTGCTCGACGTGCACGATCATCATCATCGAGCCAACAAGAGCCAAGACCAAGGCGTCGGCGGGGTCAGCCCCGCCAGAGCGATGCTTTCTATAGGCGCGCCTCGCCAGCAGGCGCCCACCCCAGTGCGTAGTCGCCCTGCTATGAGTCCTGGCGGGCGAGCCGATCGCTGGACGGGAGTCCTCCGCGAGCCATGTTCATGTGTCGGCTTTGACGTACTGCACAACGATGACGACCTGCCCATCTGGGCTCTCCGTGACCGTGTACCAGATGGTCAGGCCGTCCGACGGTAGATGGAGACGGTAGGCGCCTGGCAGGGGGTCAACTTCGGGAAATGGGTCGGCAAGCGCCGGGACTGGTTCTTCTAGCAGGTGAAAGATGGTCCTGTGGGCGGCGTTCCGAAGTGGTTGCGGCAGTCCTTCGAGTTCGTCCCATGTTCTGTCCGGGAACCGAAGGATCCGGTCACTCACTAATTCCCCACGCCTCCGCCAGTTCCTCGCGAGTGAAGGTGCGGCCTTGCCCCGAATCTGATCGGATGCGCTTCAGAGCTTCACGATCCCCGGCTTCACGCCGCAGGCGCCGGTTCTCAGCCCGGAGAGCGTCTAGCTCTGCTCGGGGAACCAACACCATGTCTTCGGCGTGCGCGGTCATGTGAACTCCTCACCACCACGAGGGTATTCATCACCGAGTCTACTCATCATGCTCCGCCTGACCCGACAGCGGATCTTCGCGGCCTGTCGTCCGAAAGCTGAAGCCAGCCGAACCCGCCGCCCAGGTCAGCCCGCCGTCCCCAGCGTGGCTGACCGTGCCGTCGGAGGTCGCCAGGGTTATGTGCCGTGGCCCAGGTGTGAGGATCGAGAGGCGCCGGCGGGCAGAGGCGTTGTCTCGCTCGCAGGTGTTCACCGAATCCTGGGGCTTGTATTCCTATGGGACTTGGACCCATATGTGTCCGAGGAGCGAGTCGCCAGGTACGTACATGCCGGCCATCAGGGGTGAACTGGTCCTTGGAGGCTCGCGGTAGCGCGGAGGTGGATCAGGTGGACCACGATCGGGTGCATCGCGCTGCTGCTGACGGTCCACCCTGTCGTGCTCGGCGAGGGCGAGCGCCTGTTCGGCGGCACGAGTGATAAAGAGCCAATGCGCCTGCTCAGCACCCGGACGGTCGGTAATGGCCTCGCCTACCTCACCTACGAGCTCGTCCGCGACGCCTGGCCGCTGCTGCCGCCGCGAGGCCGATATCGACCGGATCGGCCGGACAGTGTAGAACGGTGCCTACGTTCTACACGGTCAACCGTTCCACGGGATCCCTCATGTTCGTCCGAAGGCGTCGGCATCCGCGAGCAACGCTCGCCAAAGCCAGCGCTCCGGTTCCCGGCCCGCCGCGCCCGGCCGCGCGCCCGTCGGCTCCGAAACTGATCAGCTGGACCGCGCTGGCCCTGCTGACCGTGGGATCGGTCGGAAACCTCGGGTCGGCGTCGGCCCTGGCGGTCGTGGGGCTCGCCTCGGTGTTCCTGTACGTGCTGCCTGCGCTCGTGTTCTTGGTGCCGGTGTCGCTGGTCGCCGCGGAGCTGTCCTCCGGCTGGCCGGGCGGCGTCTACAACTGGGTGAGCCAGGGCATCTCCGCCCCGATGGGGCTGCTCGCGGTGTGGTGCGAGTTCGCCCAGACGATCTTCTTCTACCCTGCTCTGCTCGCCTATGTCGCTGATACACTCGCCTACCCCTTCGACCCCGGCCTGGCCAGCAACGGTGTCTACACCGCCGTCGTCATCATGGTCCTGTTCTGGGGTGGCGTCCTGCTCTGCTCATTCGGGCCGACGCTCGTGGCCAGGCTCGGGTCGCGCGGGACCAGGATCGGGACGCTGATCCCGGCCGCGATCCTCCTTGGGCTCGGCGTGGCCTACCTGATCCAGGGGCACCACCCGGTCGCGCCGATGACGGCCCGCCACCTCCTGCCAGCGTGGAACGGGCTGGCCAGCATCGTCCTGGTCGTCAACAGCTTCTTCACCTACGCCGGCGTTGAAGTCAACGCCGTGCACGTCAACGAACTCCGGGACCCGGCCCGCGAGTACCCGAGGTCCATCTTCGTGGCCATGGCGCTGGTCCTGGCCGTCTTCATCGGCCCGACGCTGGCCATCTCCTGGGTGATCCCCTCGGCCAAGATCAGCTTCACGGTCGGCGTGATGCAGGCCTTCAGCGGCCTGTTCAACCATTTCGGCCTGGGGTTCGCCGTGCCGGTGATCGCGATCGCCCTGGCCGTCGGAGCGCTCGCCGGGATGATTTCCTGGCTGGACGGCCCGTCCGAGGGCCTGCTCATGATCGGGCGCAGGCACGGGTACCTGCCGCCTTACTTCCAGAAGGTCAACCGCTACGGCATCGAGGTGCGCATCATCGCCGCGGAGGGCGTCGTGATTACCCTCATCGCCGTGCTGTACGCGTTCATCCCGAGCGTGTCGCACGCTTTCTGGATCTTCACCGTGCTGGCCACGCAGGTATACCTGATCATGTACGTGCTGATGTTTATCGCCGCGATCAAGCTGCGGCGTTCGCAACCGGGTCGCTCGCGCAGCTACCGAGTCCCGGCGCTGGGCCTGCTGTGTGTCCTCGGCACCGTCTCGTCCGTCGCTGCGTTCGTGATCGGGTTCATCCCGCCGTCGCAGTTCAGTCATTTGGACCCGCTCAAGTACACCCTGGAGATACTGGGCGGGATCCTCCTCATCGGCCTTCTCCCGCCGTTCCTGATGGACCGCCTCCGCAAACCCAGTTGGAAGGCAGCAGACGACGCCTCAACCCCCTAAAACCCGAAGACCTTTTCTGCCGAACGGTCCGTGGTTCCCCGCCCCGAGACCCTCCACGCTCACCCGGCCGCAAACGCGCCCGCGCCCGGCCAGGATCCGGCGGATCGTTCCCGCGCCGATTTCGGGTCGGTCCTTGTTCTTGATCAAGCTGACACCAAAGGGTCAACGGCACGCGAATTTCACCTGCCGCCGACAGACGGGCTGATCACTGGGAGACCTATATCCTCGAATGGCAACTCGAACCGGTATCAAGCACGACTAGGCATTCCACAGATGCGGTAGCGTCTCGCGCCAAACGAGGCTGAGGTTATGAGCACTTTGCAGGCCGCGACGGGTGACCTTCTCAAGTCGGGCGCCACGGAGGGGCAGGTCGGCAAATACCCCGCTAATCTGGGTCTGCAGCGCTACTAGGGAAGAGCAGCGAGATGTATGGGAACGGCAGTCGGCTACCCCGCGGACGCCCGCCTCGCCGCACCTCAGACAGTCATCTGGCAAATGGCTTGATACATGGCGGTGCGGCCGCGGCATGGGCGGAGAAGCAGACCGCCGCAGTGCGCGACGATCCGGCGGCCCGGAGCGCACTGGTCGAGCGTTCTTATCACGGGCCTTTCGGCAAGGCTCCCCGGCACCTTCCATATCGGCGCGCTGCGATATCGTTTATGCGCTGGCAGCTCCGACGCGGGGTGCTGGAGCCGGCACACAGCAGTCGGCCCGGGAGTCCATGGTGGCGGGCGGTGAACGAGCGCCTGCTGCGTGACGGATGCGAGGCGGTGGCGCTGAGCGGCGGCCTCGCAGGCCCGGCCTCATCGCGGACGGTCGAGTACTGGATGTCGTTCGCGGGCCGCCCGACAGCCGGTGCCTGGTACCGGGCGCACAACTCCAGCGTCGTGGCGGCCTATCTCGACCATCGTGGCCTGGCCGAGGCGGAGAATGCAGCCGAGCGGTTCTTTATGAACGTCGTGCTGTGCCGGGTGCTTTACGCCCATGCACTCGTCGCCGCGCCCCGGCTCTCGCTGGGATGGCTGCGTCCGCTCGCCCCGTTGCTGGGCGATCCGAGACTCGGGATGACCGGGATCTTTCTGCAGCTATCTCGCGTGCTCCCCAGCGAGTACCCGCTCACCGATGACGTCAGCCGCTACCTGTCCAACGAGCTCGGCTTCGGTCGTCTCCTGGACTACGGCGTGATCGTGCCGAGGCTGCAGCAGCTCTTCGAGTGGTCGGCACACGAGCTCAGCGCACCGGGGCTTCTCAACTGTACCCATGACGGGGTCATGACCTACGCTTGGCCCTTCGAGGAGCGGGGCGTCTGGCGACCGCGCAGGTCGCTCATCCTTCAGATGGCTCACCGCGCGCTCCCGCCGGAACGCTGGGCTCGGGTATAACCTCAAAGGACGCACTCGGGGCGGAGGTTGCTGGGCGTGCTGCTCGGGCGTGAACCGGAAACTACCCGCCTGGACGAGCTGATCAGCGCGGCCGCAGGCGGGCGTGGCGGGGCGCTCGTGGTCGAGGGTGAGCCAGGTGTTGGCAAGACCGCGCTGCTGGAAGACGCAGCACAGCGCGCATCACAGCTCTCTGTGCTCCGGGTTGCCGGCGTGCAATCTGAGCTGGCGTTGCCTTATGCCGCCCTGCATCAGCTCTGCGCCCGGATGATCGGGCGCCGTGACCGTCTTCCCGCTCCCCAGGCGCAGGCGATCGCGGTGGCGCTCGGCGGCCTGGCCGGGCGGGCGCCCGACCGGTTTCTCGTCAGTCTCGGCGCCCTGGGCCTGCTGTCCGATCTTGCGGGAGAACGACCACTCCTGTGTCTCGTCGATGACGCACAATGGATCGACCGGGAATCGCTGCAGGCCCTGGCCTTTGTCGCCCGGCGCGCCGAAGCGGATTCCTTCGCGCTGGTCTTCTCCACCCGCATCGCTTTGGACGAGCTCGCGGGGATTCCTCGCGTGGTCGTCCAAGGCCTTACTGAGCCCGACGCCCGCGACCTACTGGGCTCCGTGGTCCCCGGTCGGCTGGACCCCCAGGTGCGAGACCGGATCATCGCCGAGACTCACGGTAATCCGCTGGCTCTGCTCGAACTCCCGCACGGCCTGAGTCCTGACCAACTCGCGGGCGGCTTCGGACTCCCCGATCCGGAAGGGCTCCCGGGCCGGATCGAGGAAGGCTTCTTGCGCCGTGTGCGGATGTTCGAGATGGCCACGCAGCGGGTGCTGCTGCTGGTCGCGGCGGATCCTGTCGGTGATGTGCCGGTTCTCCGGCGCGCGGCCCAGGTGCTGGGCATCAATTTCGACGAGGATGCTGGCCCGGCTGAGGCAGACGGGCTGATCAGCGTCGCCGGGCAGGTCAGGTTCCGTCATCCGCTAGTGCGATCTTCGATCTACCGGGCGGCGGCTCCGGGTGACCGGCGGAAGACACACGCTGCTCTCGCCGGCGCGGTCCAAGCCGATCAGGACCGTGACCGCCGCGCGTGGCACCTCGCTCACGGGACCACGTTCCCCGACGACGAAGTTGCCGCCGAGCTAGAAAGATCAGCTGACCGGGCCAATTCGCGCGGTGGTCCCGCCGCAGCCGCCGCCTTTCTCGAGCTGGCCGCGAACCTCACGTCGGATCCCGTGCGCCGGGCCAAGCTGACGATCGCCAGCGCAGAGTCGAAATACGACGCGGGTTCGTTGCGTCAGGCGTCCGCGCTGCTGGATGACCTTGATGTGGGCTGTCTCGGCAACGCCGACCGCGCTCATCTAGACCTGATCCGGGCGCGGATCCTGTTCACCGCGGGCGGCAGCGGCGAGACCATTGTCCTGATGGCTGCGGCGGCCAGGAGACTGGAAGCCGTGAGTGCGGACCTAGCGCGCGCGACGTATCTCCACGCGTTCTCGGCAGGGACTTTCCTCGGCCGTGACGTCACCGTGGACCAGTGGCTTGACCTCGGGCAGGCCGCGGCGCATGCGCCCCCCTCGGGCAGGCCGCCGGGTGCGCGCGACACGCTGCTGGAGGGCCTGGCTCTTCAGCTCACCGTCGGGTACGCCCAGGCTCTGGGTCATCTGCGCCGGGCGCTCCAGGAACTCGTCGTGGCCGACGACCAGATCGAGAACCTGATCGAGGTGCTCTGGTTGGCGAGCTGCATGGCCATCGTCGTCTGGGATGACAACTCGTGGAACGCGCTGTCGGAGAGGTTCGTCAGCGAGGGACGTCGGACGGGCGCAATTGTTCACCTTCTCGCGGCGGTCCAGATGCGCGCCATCGAGCGCGTCCTCGCAGGCGACTTCGCCGAGGCAGCGTCGCGGATCGCGGAGAAGAATCTGCTCACTTCTGTCATCGGCCCTACCCACGGCGGCGGCAGCGCCGCAGCATTCCTGGCCGCCTGGCAGGGACAGGAGATAGGCGCCGTGGTGGATGCCTCCACCCCGTCGCCGTCCCGGATGTGGGGTTTCGAGGCCGACGTCTCCAGCTACGCGACTTCGGTACGGTGTAATGCCCTGGGCCGCTATGAGTCCGCGATGGAGGCGGCTCGGGGCTTCCTCGACGATGCGAACGGGCGGTGGGCCCCGGCGCTCCCCGAGCTGGTTGAGGCGGCCATGCGCTGTGAACAGCCTGAACTTGCCAGGCGGGCGGCCGGCCAGCTCGCGGTGACGACCGCTCCGAGCGGTACTCACTGGGCGGCCGGACTCGAGTGCCTCTGCCGGGCGCTGATAGCCGCCGATGACGGCGCGGAAGCTCTCTTTGCCGAATCCCTGGAGCACCTGGCGCACACGCGCATTGCCACGTCCTTCGCGCGGGCCAGGCTCCTCTACGGTGAGTGGCTCCGTCGGCAGGGCCGCCGGATCGACGCACGGGACCAGTTGCGCGCCGCCCGAGACATGTTCGCCTCCATGGGCGCGGAGGCCTTTGCCGCCCGGGCCGAACGGGAACTGGCAGCGACTGGCGAACGGATACGCAGGCGGGCTGCGACGCCAGCCGTCCAGCTCACCGCGCAGGAGACACAGATCGTTCGGCTGGCCATGGACGGCCAATCCAATTCGGAGATTGCCGCTCAGCTCTTCATCAGCCCGCGTACCGTCGAGTACCACTTGCACAAGATCTTCACCAAACTCGGTATCACCTCACGCAACCAGCTGAGCCGGGCGCTCCAGCCGGCTGGCTAGCGGAGCGCCCGGGGTTCCCGTTACTGGTCGGGGATCCAGCTGCCGTGGAAGCCGAGCGGGACACGGGCGGGCAGGTGGATCCGGGCAACCGGCTCGCTGCGGAAGTCCTGGGCCGCGAGGATGATCAGGTCGGCGGCGCCCCGGCCGGGGTTGTGCACGAAGGCCATGACGTAGCCGTCGTCCTCGGGAGATGAGAGCGAGGTCGGCACGAAGACTGCCTCACCGGCGGTTGCGTCGGCTCCGAACTCGTGTGCCTCGACGGTGCCGTGGGCCAGGTCGTGCTTGAGCAGCGCGTTCGCGAAGGCCTGGTCGGTGAAGTCTCCGTCGAGTGAGATGGTGGCCCGGCTGACCTCACCGATGACGGCGCTGTAGCCGTAGCGATGCGGCCGGGACACCACCCGCTCGTCGACGCGGGGGAATTCCTGGAGCCTGTCGTCGAGCCGGCGGTGAGCGACCTTCCCGGCGCCTGGGTCGAGGATCCACCGGTCGAGGGAAAGGGGGCCGCGCCCGCTGAGCCGGGAGACGTCATACGCGCCTTCGTATTGCACCACGTCCACCACAATCCGGCCTCCCTCGTCGTCGTAGGCGTTGAGGGCATGAAAGACCCAGCACGGGTCGACCTCCAGCCACCGAACTTCAGCGGCGCTGCCATCGCGGGGCCGCAGGCCCACGCGGGCTTGGTGGCCAGGGTTCCAGGTGTAAGGCAACTGCACCCCGGCCGAGGCCGCATCCATGCTGAACGTCACAGGCAGGTCGAACAGGACGACGTAATTCCCGGTCAGGGCAAAGTCGTGCATCATCGGCCCGTCGGGTATGGGGATGTTGGTGGTCCTGGTTACCTCGCCGGCGGGGCCGATGACGATGTGCTGGACGTAGTCCCAGGCCCAGTAATAGGCGATGGCGTGCAGCTCCTCGGTCCGCGGGTCGAGCTTGGTGTGCGCGGCGAATCCGCCGGGCAGCGTCCCGCCGAAATCACGAGGTCCCCGAGTTTCCAGTTCGCCGGTCAGCTCATATGGCAGTGCGCCGGCTTCCACGGTGGCCAGAGTGCGTCCTGCATGTCCGATGATGTGAGTATTGGCGGGGAAGTCGTCGCCGTCGTGGACGGGGCCGCCCGGCCATGGCTCGCCGAGGGCTTCGGCTACGCCGCGCGAGCGGACCCAGCGGTTGCGGTACCATTCGGCCCGGCCATCGCGGAGCCGGACTCCGTGCACCATCCCCGCGCCGATGAACCAGTGATAGCCGGGGTCGTCCAGCCCGAGCGGGTTTGGCCCGTTACGCAGGTAACGGCCGTTGAGCTCAGCGGGGATGCGGCCGGTGACCGGCAGGTCAAACGCGGTGATCTCGTCGGTGACCGGTGCGAAGGGGTCCTGCAGGAACGTGCTGGTGGCAAGCATGATCTTTGATCCTTTCGTGGAGAGGGTTAAAGTCGGCTGGCCGGTGACGAAGGCCATGCGCTATCGCGTCTAGCGGTTACTTGGGTGCGCCGGCGAACACCCGGCTGCTGCTCGCATGCTGGGCGGTGTGGACGTCACCGGCCTCCGGCGCGCTGGATTCGGCAGCCCGCTCCTGGCGGGGGGTGTCCGGGACGCGTGGCTCCGGACCGATGTCCGGATGCTTCAGCACCAGCCAGAGCGGGACTCCCGTCCAGATCGCGAAAAACGCCACAGCCAGGGGAATGTTCAACCAGAACCAGCACATCTCGCTCCTCCTTCAGCAGCGCTGTATATCCAGGTCAGCCAGCGGGGCTCCCTGGTGGCCTGTCGGCCCTTAAGGGCCCTCCCGGTTAGAGGGGCCGCCAGTGGTGACAGGCGAAGCGTTGACAACACCAGCCTCGTTCGGCCCCGGGTACTGTCGCGTCCGTGGAATGCCTGGTCGCACCTGATATCGACACTGGGGTGCCTCGACCACTACGCCGAGCGAGGAGCAGGCAATGCCACGAGCGGATCGCCATATGAGGCTCGGGATGCGCTAGAGGCCATATCGGCGCGGCGTCTGCTGATGCATAGGAGCCGAGGGCTCCCCATGCACTGATAGCTCCCAACTGCCTGCCGTAGCAGTACGTACCCTTGCGCAGGGCCCCGACAAATTCCCGGGCTTGCGTGGTGCAGCCGGCTAACGGTCCAGGCGTGCCGGCACTCCTCAGCGTCCTAGGAGACGCCTGGCCGCCCCCGCGAGGCCGCCGAACGGCATCAAGCCGGCGCATCGGGGCACTGGTTCCGGAAGGATACGAGGATAGCGGGAGCCTGATCAGTGCGCTTACGCGCGTGGCGCGCTGGGCCCGGGAGCGTCGAAGAATGCTGCGGCCGCGTCCTTGCTGCGTGATCTCCCCGGTTCCTGCTGCGTGGTCCGGTCGGGCGCTCAGTGCGGGAGCGCGGGCTCGTCGGGAGTGGGTTTTTCGGGCAGGGTTTCCTCGGCGAGGTGACGCAGGACTCGTTCGTTGAGGGCGGCGAGGGTGTCGAGTTCGGCGGGGGTGAACAGGTCGATGAAATGCCGGCGGACATTGTGCACATGCTGGGGCGCTGCGTCCTTGATGGCGCGGCGTCCGGCGGGCAGAAGGCAGATCATGGCGCTGCGGCCGTCGGCGGGGTTGGGTTCGCGGACGATCAGCCCTCGCTCCTGCATGCGCCGGACCTGGTGGGAGAGCCGGCTCTTCTCCCACTGCACGAGGGCACCCAGTTCCTGCGCGGGCATATGGCCCGTGGGGTGCTCCGAGAGCACGGCCAGGATCTCGTAGTCGGCCTCGGTCAGTCCGGAGTCCTGCAGCAGATGCTGGCGCAGGCGCAGGGTGAGCTGGTGGTGCACGTGCTGGAAGGCCCGCCAGGCGCGGTCTTCGCGGGGGTCGAGCCAGTCCGGTTCCGTCGGCATGCGCCCATGCTACTCCTTGGTTGACGTCTCAACCAAGAGAGCTTATGGTTGATGTATCAACCGTTTGCACCAGGAGGAGCCATGACCACCACCGTCACTCTGAGTTTCGCAGCCCTGACCATCGACTCCGCCGATCCCGCCGCCCTGGCCGGCTTCTGGGGCAAGGCCCTCGGCCGCCCGGTCAGCCCGGGCGCGGTCGCCGGGGACACGGCGGTCGACACCACCGGCCCCGAGAGCGGCCCCCGGATGATTCTGCACAACCCCCCCGGGCCCGGGGCGGCCAAGAACAGCGTCCATCCCGTCCTGGTCACCGACCACCACGACGAGGAGATCGAGCGGCTGACCGGCCTGGGCGCCAGGCCGCTCAACGAGATCAAGCTCCCGCCTGAGGCGCTGCCACCGGGCGTGGCGGCGGTCCGCCAGACCACGTTCGCCGACCCGGAGGGCAACGAATTCGATCTGGTGACATGGCAGCCCGCGTAGCCGCCAGGCCCGAGCACTGACTGAGGGCCCCAGCGATGATCCTGGGCCGGCGGCTGCCTTCGGCGGCGGCCGCCGGTCCAAGATCATCAAAACTGGGCCGGAGGAAGAAGTGCCGACACGCTCATCACCGACGCGATAGCCCGGCCGCCCCGGGGGTTTTCAGTTCCGGCACATCTTGAAGCGGCCGGAGTCCGGGCCGGCGCGAGGGCGTGCCGGCAACGGCAGGACTCACGATGCCTGCTCGCCGCCGTTCATCATGGCGATCCAGCTGCGGGGCGTGTTGTCGCCGAGCATGAGGTCGAAGATGTCTTCGGCTCCGGCTGCTTCGGCGGCGCGCGGGAACATGGCCTGCTCGTACTTGCCCAGCGCGGCCTCGACGTCGCCGGGGTGGGTGGCGATGGCCTGGCCGAGTTGGGCTCCGTCCAGCATGGCCAGGTTCGCGCCTTCGCCGTTCGGGGGCGCGAGGTGGGCGGCGTCGCCGAGCAGGGTCACCCCGGGCACCCGGGCCCAGCGGTGCCCGGCCGGGAGCGTGTAGAGGGGGCGCACGACCGGTGCGGTGTCCGTGTCGGTGATCAGCGCGGTGAGCTCGGGTGCCCACCCGCCAAATTCGGCCGCGACCCGCGCCGGTACCGATGCGCCATCGGCGCCCGCGAGCCAGTCCGCTGGCTTCTTGAGCTCGGCGTAGGCATGTACGGTGCCGCCCCGTTCCCGGTAAGCCAGGAAACCCCGGCCCGGGGCGAGCGCGAACATCGACCCGGCGCCGACCGCCTGCGCCGTGGCGCGGTGGCGGGTGCCGGCGCCGAACAAGAAGGTCTCGACGGAGGTGAAGCCGATGTACCGCGGGGTGGCGCCGGACAGCAGCGGGCGGATCCGTGACCAGGCCCCGTCCGCCCCGATCAGCACGCTCGTAAGGGCGGTGGCGCCGTCGGCGAATCGCAGCTCGTGGCGGCCCTCGCCCACGGCCTGCACCTTGCTGACCTTGCGCCCCCAGTGCACGACGCCGTCCGGGAGCGAGTCCAGCAGCAGCTGCCGCAGCTCGCCGCGCGAAACCTCGGGACGCTCGCCGGTGCCGTCGCCGGGCCGGCCGAGCAGAACAGTCCCGGCCCGGTCCAGAACCCGGTACGACTCGCGGCCGGGCAGGACGAGCCCCCGGAACTGCCCGGCCAGGCCGGCCGCCTCGAGCGCTAGCTGGCCATTCGAAGGGTGGATGTCGAGCAGCCCGCCCTGGGTCCGCGCGGACGCCGAGGCCTCCGCTTCATAGACCGTGACCGGGATGCCATGCACGTGCAGGACACGGGCCAGCACCAGGCCGCCGAGGCCAGCCCCCACAACTGTGACCGGTGTCGTCATCGCGCTCCTCGCCAACTCGTTGGATTGATACTCCAATGACGCTAGCACACGTTTGGAGCGGCGATCCATATGTGGCAGGATGGAGCTCATGGCGACCAAGGCCCAGCGGGCTCCCCGGCGTACGGAGGCGCTGTCCAGGGACGTGATCGTCCAGGCCGCTACCGAGATCCTTGACGCTGAGGGCGAGGACGCTCTGACCCTGCGGGCGCTCACCGTGCGCCTGGCCACCGGCTACGGGGCGATCTATCACCACGTCGCGGACAGGGATGACCTGCTCGCGGCGGCCACCGACCACGTCATCGCCCGCATCGTGACCGGCCTCGACGCCGGCGCCGGGCCCCGGCCAGCGCTGCGGGCCGTCGCGGCTGGCCTGTTCGATGCGATCGTCGCCCACCCCTGGGCCGGTGCCCAGCTCAACCGAGACCCATTGCGGCCGGCGCTGCTCGACATCTACGAGAGCATCAGCCAGCAACTGCAGGCACTCGGCGTGCCCCAGCGAGCGCTGCCCGACTCCGCAGGGGTGCTCGTGAACTACATCCTCGGCGTCGCCGGGCAGAACGCCGCCAACGCCCGGGCGCTCGCCAGCAGCAAGATGGACCGGTCAGCTTTCCTCGCCGCCGTCGCCGAACGGTGGGCGCAGCTCGACCCCGCCAGATACCCATCCGTGCACAAAGCCGGGACACAACTGCCCGAACACGACGACCGCGAGCAGTTCCTGGCCGGCATCGACCTCATCCTCGCCGGCATCGAGACCGTGAACCGTGCGGCCAAGGACAGCTCGGGCCGGTAAGGGCCAAGCAGCACGCCCGCCGAACCGGGGAGAACAGCACCCGCCGCGGCCGGAGGCTGGACGCGGGTGACGATCGAGCACCCCGTGAACGGCCACTCATGGGGATTTGACGTGTCCGAGGGACTCGATCCCCGCGCGGGGTGGTACATCACCGAAACGGTGATCTATCACCAGTCAAAGCTAACACGACAAGGGCCGCCCGGTCGGCATCCCACAAGCGAATAGCGGCGCCGCCGCCCGACCGCATGACCAGTCCGAGCACCTGACCTGCGGAAACGATGACCGCGGTCAGCCGGAACCGAGCTGCAGGCCAGGACCGGACGGCGCAACCGCGGCGCCCCATCATCGGGCAGGCATGGTGACAGCCTCCCGCTGCTGCCCGGAAGTCCCCGCACCGCAGCCGCAGCCCCCGCGAACCAGCCCAGATGACCCTTGCCGCCGAGTTGAACCCCCATAAGGCAGTTGAGACGGCCAGCCGCGCCGGAACAGATCAGACGGGCCTTCCGAGCGCGGCCACAGCCCGCCGGCATGGCAGCTGGCAAAGGAGCTCTCACGTCGCCCGCGGTCCGCGCAAACGTCAGCGCGACATCCAGCATGGCCGATTGTCGGCGACAACTGAAATTCAGCTGACGTCGGACCTGGAAGTCGCTTTCTGTCACCTTGCTGTCGTCGCTGAGTTCTGAGGCGGAGCGCCGGCAATAGCAGCTCGAAAGGATGAATGCCAGCGAGTCGCATGATGTCTGCATCGTGGCCGGACGTGCCGAAGACCGGTTTGTTTCCGCTGCTGTAGCCTGGCTTCCGCAGTTGCGCAGCGGGCCAGATAGCGAAGGCCAGGTGTCCTCGGCGCGGCTCTCGACGAGCGTCCGCGAGGCGAGCAGCGCCGCGACGAGTCCGATCGGGACGTTGACGAATAGCACCCAGCGCCAGCTCAGCCCGCTGGTCAGGATCCCGCCGAGCAGCACGCCGGGCGCGCAGCCGGCGCTGGCGACCGCGCCCATCGCCGCGCCCAGGCCCTGGACCGCGCGGGCCGCGACCAGTCAGCCTGTGGACTGGGCGATCCCACCGGCGAACGAGGCGAGCGAGAACACCACCAGGCCGAGCATGAACATGCGCCGGCGCCCGAGCAGGTCGGCCACGCGTCCACCGAGCAGGAGAAACCGGCCGAAGGTGAGTACGTACGCGTTCACGACCCACGACAGGTCAGCCGGCGCAAAGTGCAGGGCGGCGCCCATCGACGGCAACGCGACGTTGACGATCGAGGCGTCGATCACGATCACGAACTGGGTCATCGCCAGCAGCACGAGCGCGAGATTTTTCGCGCGGGGCGGTACAGCGGTGGCGTGAAAAAGCTGGGTCAGCCGGGTGATCTGAGAGACGCTTCCTAGCGGCGGCCTTCCAGCGCTGCCCGGAAGCGCGCGTAGCGCGGGGCGCCGATCCATCGCCATACCAGGGCAGCGGGTCCGGGCATGTTCTTCTTCAACCATGCGGCGCCCCCGTCGGGCTGGGCGGCGAGGATGGCGCCGAGCATGTTCCATAGCTGACCCTTTGGGGTTGCAGCCCGGCCGTGCTTGCTGAACCAGTTCTCCTCGCTCTGGGTGAGCACGTGCTCCATGGCCGGGACGATGGTGGCTTCTTCGTCCGGGAAGTGTTCGGCCATGGCCGCGGACACTCCGTGGAGCGCGCAGCGGATGGGTTCGGCGGCTTCCTTCGTCGCGGTGGCGCGCCAGGCGGGCAGGGTCCGGTCGAGGTCTTCGAGGTGCGCCAGCATGCCGGCGTGCTGACGCTTCATCCGGTCGACATGAAGGACGCATGCAGGTGCCCGGTCGCTCACCATGTCCCAGAGGCGTGAGTCCTCCCCCTCGTGGTGGGCGTGGAGCGCGGTCGAGATCAGGTTGAGTTGCGTGGCGACGGCCGTCGCGTGCTTCGTGTCGCCTTCGGCCACCCCGTCCACGAGCACTGTGGCTTCGCCGAAGGAGCGCCGTAGCGCGCGGTGGATTTCGAGCATCGCGCTCGCGTCGCAGGTTTTCGGGCCTTTGAAGGAAGGCTCCCCGGTCGGCGGCGTCTTGGGTTGGCTGAGCGATATCACTGGAAGCTGGTCTCCTGTTCTGGTTGCGTGAGGCATGGTGCGTGCCGGGTGTGGCGGTTCGCGTGGTGACTCACGGGCTAGTTCTGATTCCACGAGATGATTGGCGCCTCGCGTATGTGAGCGCCGACGTCGATGACATCCACGGCGAAATGGGCGACAGCTGGCCGACTGATGAAAAATGAGGGCCTGGGGCCATGGATGTCGGTCACGGCGATCTTTCCGGCGCTCGGTTTCGTGCGCGGCGATGTGAGCCCGTCGGTTAGCGCACCAGATCGACTGAAGCGCTAAGCCCGCAGCGGCGGGACGGCCGCGGCATCGGCGCCGACGAAGAACGCCTGGTCAAAGCCCTTGGTCAGCAGCTGACCCTGTGGGGTTGCAGCCCGGCCGTGCTTGCTGAACCAGTTCCCCTCGCTCTGGGTGAGCATATGCTCCATGGCCGGGACGATGGTGGCTTCTTCGTCCGGGAAGTGTTCGGGCCAGTCCCGCGGACACTCCGGATAGCGTTCGGCGACCTATTTGGTGTCGGTGACGATGACGGCCTGACGGATGAAGGTGTCTTGCACGGCGGAGTGGAGGAGGAACTCAGCGACGTTCGCGCGGGATGTCGAGGGGAAGATCGGCAATTTCTTGGCGTCCTCGAGAGTGACCGCGGTGTAGCGCGTGATGTCCTTGTTGTTCAACGCTCCGGGGTATTCGAGGGTCCATTTCAGATCGCTGGCCCTCAAGAGCACTTCCGATGCGGCTTTGTCTGCGTAGGTTTTCCGGAGCACGGTGCGGAACAGGGGGCTCACGAGGAACGAGGCTTTGGCGAGGGAGTCGCCGACTCCGAACGCAGACAGGATGACGAAACGGTCAACGCCTGATGTTTTCGCGGATGCGATGACTGCACGGACGGTGTCGGTGATCAGCGTTGGGGTTTCGCGGGCGTTTTTCACTCCAAGCGTGCTAATGATCGCGTCGTGGCCTCGGGCTGCCGTCGCGATCACGGCGGCGTCGGTGACGTCGCCGCTGACGATCTGAGCGCGCGAGTCGACGGCGGCGTCGGCCCTGCGAACGAGGGCGGTGACGTGATGCCCCTGGTCGAGTGCCTTTTTGACGAAGAGGACGCCGGTGCGGCCGGTTGCCCCAAGGACAAGAAACTTCATGACATTTCTCTTTCTGCTCCTCGTCCAGGGCGACCGATTCGCCAGGATCGCAGGTGACAGTAGTCAATAAAACTGACCACACCAAGGAGACTAGTCAGGAAAGCTGACTATGTCAAGGCATGGTCGAAGCTGCCGGCGTCCGCTGGCCGCGGCGCCTCGGGGCGAACGGGAATCGGGGGCGGACGGCTCGGCGCGGCCGGGTTTACCGCGCGTAGGGGTCGGTGATCTCGCGGAGCTGGTCCAGGATCTGCTGCAGCAACGTGAAGTTGCGGGTGCCCAGGTAGGCCTTCCACTCCGAGAAGATCTCGTGGAGTGTCGCGGCGGCCACCTCGACCGCCCGCCGGCCACGTTCCTCGATCACGATCAACCGGGCGCGGCCATCCGCGGGGTCGGGGACCCGGCGGACATAGCCCAGGCGCTCCAGTTGATCGACCAGCACGCCGGCGCTCTGCTTGCTCATTTGCGCCTGGTCAGCGAGATCCGTGAGGCGCGAACCGTCCGGGGCGACGCGCTGGAACAGCCGACACTGGGCGAGGGTCCAGTCGTCGAACCCGGCATCCTGGAGTGCCCGGAAAACCCGGTCCTCGGTGTACCGGTACGGGATGAACAACGACACCCCTAGATCAACTCGCCGCTCGTCGTCCATGCCGCCCTCGGCTCCCATCACCCACCTGATTCCACGAGGTTCACACCCTACGCCAACGCCGCCGAGTCAGACCGCCGCCGACCCGACCGCGGCGGCGCGTGCGCAGCGCGGCGCTCGCTGCGTTCCGCACGCGCCGCCTGCCCCTCAGCGACCTCGCGCCCGCCGCTGTCGTCATCGGTGCTGCTGTATGACTACGGTAGTAAAGATATCTGACTAGTACGAGCGATGGAGAGGGAACGGGTAGCGCTATGACATCGACATCAAGCCTCGAGGGCAAGCGGGCCTTGGTCACCGGCGGCAGCCGCGGAATCGGCGCCGCGATCGTGCGGCGGCTCGCCTCCCAGGGAGCCGCAGTCGCGGTGCTGACGCAGGACGGGCGCCTCGGAGCGGCTACGAACTCGGCGGAACGCCGTTCACCCTGACCGCCCTTGCCGCCACGATCAGCGATGTCCTCGGCACCCGCATCGCCTACCAGGACGTGTCGGCCTCCGACCACAACGGCGTTCTGGAAGGTTCGGGGCTGCCCCGGAGATGGCCGCCGCCGTCGCCGACGCCGGTCTGGCTCGCGGATAGTTGTTCGCCGCTAGCTACGACCTGGAACACCGCTGACGCGCTGGTCCGCACCATCACCGGCCACGACGGCGGGTGCGCGCGGTGGCGATCGCCCCGGACGGGACGTGGCTGGCCACCGCCGGCGGCGACGGGACGGCCCGGACCTGGAACGCCGACGGCACCCCCGCGCCGCGGTAATACGGGGTCGCGGAACGATCTCAGATTGCGCGTGGTCTCCCGAAGGCAGCGACCTGTATATCGCACGTGGAAGGGGCCTATACAGATTCACGCTCCGGCCGCCGAGCGAATGACGGCAGTCTCCAGGCAAGGGATGGGTGCGACAGCGCGCCCGGCCGGCAGCGGGCCGCCAGTTCCTGGAG
Source organism: uncultured Actinomycetes bacterium (assembly GCA_963758795.1). Taxonomy (GTDB): domain Bacteria; phylum Actinomycetota; class Actinomycetes; order Streptosporangiales; family Streptosporangiaceae; genus Palsa-504. The sequence goes on along the minus strand of CAVWXG010000006.1, from coordinate 107,764 downwards.
GCAACTTGGAGCCGACTAGATACCGGGTTACGGTCCGGGGATGCCTGACAAAGGGGTCATTTCCGCCTTCGACGGGCTGCACGTGGAGCCCGGTATCGGCCAGACCGCCCTGGTTGGTGAGATCCGCGATCAGTCTCATCTATATGGCGTGCTCGAGCTGGGGCTGGACCTCGTGAGCGTGGAACCGAACTGGGTGACATCCGAGCCTGGCGACCAGGACAGCGCGAGATGAACTGTATAGTGCCAGGCCATCAGGCGTGACTGTCGCTACAAGTTCTCCTTCTGCGCCTGCGCAAGGCCGGGTGCGGCACCCGTCACAGCCGCCGCCTGCTCTTCGACCAGGAAGCGATGCCCATCGGGTCCCGATACCAGGGCGGCGCGGATGCCCCCGTACAGGGTCATGAGGTCATCGTTGGTCAAGGGCGTGCCGCGGCGGGCGAGCGCGGCGGCCGTCGCATCGAGCGACGCGACCCGTACCGCAGAGTGTGTCGCGGCGATGTCGTTGCTGGCGGTGTAGCGCGGGATCGGTCGGCGTGTGCCTACGTGGTAGTGCAGCAGTTCCATTCGTGGCGCAGGCAGATCCGGCGCGAGCCGGGTGACGCTGACGTGGACGTCGTCGACGTCGTCGAGATCGGCTTGCTCGGGCCCGCGGTTCTCCGTGCGAGTTCCGACGCTGAACCCGAATACAGACCTGAAGAACCTCGCGCTCCTGGCTGTGTCGCGAACCGCGATAGCGGTGTGATCGACGCCGAGAAAGGAGCCGGTGCCGTTCGCGTTGCGCCATTCTCCCCGGACGCGCCCCTGCGGGAAGGCAAGCAGTTCCAGTGGGTGGCCGTCATGATCACGAAACTTGAACGCTGACACGCCTCCGGAGCTACCCGGCAGCCGTACCGGACCGTTGCGGCTGATGGGCCGGAAGCGCCGGTTTTCCATGACCCGCTGATATGCGTACGTCATGTCGTTCACGACGATCGCGATGTGCTGAAACCAAAGGTCGGTGCTGGTGCTGTCAGGTGGATACGGGCGTCCCGGCGAGTCCGTGAACTCCAGTAGCTCGATCCGCTCGCGGCCTAGCCGCGGCAATGAGCGCCGTCCGCGCGCCTGCCGGATGCACAGCACGCGGATCAGTGAAGGATCGATGTCAGCACGTTGTTCGACGCGGCACCCCGAAGGTCCTCACGTAGTCGTCTTCGGCCCGGTCAAGGTCTGACACGATCAGGGTGACCCGGTCGATCACCACTTCTGGCCTGTTTGTCATAGTGACATCGGGCTGTCGCTGTGGACCGCGCTCCCCATGTGCAGCTGGGGGGCGCTTATGACCAGGGCGAAGTGGCTGAACGCCTGGGGGGTGTTGCCCAGCTGGCGCTGTGCGCCGGGGTCCCATTCCTCGCTCAGCAGCCCGACGTCGTTGCGGAGCAGGAGGAGGCGCTCGAACAGGTCGATGGCGTCCCGCTGCCGGCCGGAGGCGTGCAGCGCGTTGACGAGCCAGAACGAGCGGGCGATGAACAGGCCTTCGCTGCCCTTGAGGCCATCGTCGGTCTCGGCGGTCGAATAGCGCCTGACCAGGTCGCCTTCGCTCAGTTCACGCCGGACCGCGTCGATGGTGCCCAGGACCCGCGGGTCGGTGGCGGGGAGGAAGCCGACGCGGGGGATCAGCAGCAGGCTGGCGTCGAGCGCGGCCGAGCCGTAGGCCTGGGTGAAGGTGTTGCGTCCGGCGTCGAACGCGTGCGTATTGAGATAGTTCGCGCCCATAAATGCTCCCACCGAACCACTTCGCTATCTCGGAGACGGTGCCCAGCTCGGCGTACGACTCTGCACGAAGTGCTTCCATATCGAGTTCTTCGGCACCACGCGCCGCGTACTGTTCGAGGACCTTGTCGAGGACCTCGCGAGCCTTGGGAGCGAACGAGGAAGTCCTGGTGCCGCGTGATGACCCGGCGCGCCCGCTCGGCACGTGACAGCAGCGGAATCTCCCAGGCCACATACCGCAGCAGGTCGATCACGTCGGAGTCGGGCCGCCCCGCCCACTCGGCGAGATCCTCGGAGGTGATCTGGCTGTCGGCAAGTCGTTCGCTCAGGGCGCGTCGGCCCACCGCGTCCGCCCATTGGGCCAGCAGTTGGCTCGGGTCGAGCTTGAGCTTAAGCACCTGGTCGCGGACGTACTGGCGGTACTCCCGGAGCTTCAGGCCGCCGTCTGCCGGGTCATAGACGTAGAATGCCGAGCCCACCAGGAAGCGTCCGCGAGCCAGTAGTCGTACATACGGACCATGTTCGGCTTGGTCGTGTCAAAGGGAATCGTCATGAGGCCTCCAGCGCAAGAGGCAAGCATAGAGAGTCAGGCCGGGCCCGAACGCCATCGCGACTACCGGCGCGCCGGCCGGCAGCGTGCGGCGGCGAAGCTCGCCGAGCACGAGCAGCAAGGTCGCCGAGGAGCAGTTGCCGTGCTCGGCCAGGACGCGGCGGGACTCGGCGAGGTCGTCATCGGCTAGGCCCAGCCGGTCGGCGACCACGTCCAGGATCCGGGGGCCGCCGGGATGGACGGCCCACGCCGCCACCTCGCCGCGCTGCAGCTGGTTGCGGGCCAGCAGGTTGTCCACGGCCGGCCCGACCTGCGCGGCCAGGACATCGGGAACGTGCCGGTCCAGCGTCATCCGGAATCCGGTGTCGGTGACCGACCAGGTCATCAGCGAAGCGGCTTCGAGCACCGTGCAGGCGGTGATGTCGACCAGGGCCAGCCCGCCGCCCGGGCGCCCGGTGACGGGCTCCATTACCACGGCGGAGGCCGCGTCGCTGAACAGCGCGTGCGCCACGATCTGTTCCATGTCGGCCGTCGGCGGCTGGACATGCAGGCTGGCCAGCTCGACGCATACCAGCACGGCAGGCTGCTGCCTGGCCGTCACGTAGTCGGCGACCGCGCCGAGCCCGGGCACCGCCCCGTAGCAGCCCATGTGCCCGATGAACAGCCGTTGCAGGGACGCCGGGAATCCCAGCTTGGCGGCCAGGTGGTGATCCACGCCCGGCGTGGCGTAGCCGGTGCACGAGACTACGGCCAGCAGCCCGATATCGCGGGGGCTGCGGTCCGCCGCGGCCAGCGCCCGGGCGACCGCGTCGGTCGCGAGCGGGACGCCCTCGTCGAGGTAGCGCGTCATCCGCCGTCCGGTCGTCCAGGAGGACACGTCCTCCTGGGTGGGATCGACCGCGCAGTGCCGGTGCCGGACCCCCGTCGACATGAACACCCGCCGGGCCCAGCGGCTCTGCTGGAAGTGCCAGGCGAAGAAGCCGTCCCACAGCTGCTCCTGGGTGCGTGACGGCGGGCAGGCACTGGCCGCTCCGGTGATCACCGGGAATGAGCCGCGAACTGCGCCTAGGACGCTTACCACAACTGGCCCGACACTCGCATTCCTCCATCAGGGCCTGAGCTGATCATCGGTTACCCTCGCCCGTCAAGCCAATCACCGCGGCCGCGGCGGGCCCGCCAGCGCGGCGCGTAGCGCGTCCGCCAGCCCGGCGGCCCCGTCCGGTGCGGTGGTCGTGCCGAAGATGTAGGCGTCGGGGCGGATCAGCACGATGTCCCGCTCCAGCAAGCCGAACCAGCGGCCGTACGCTCCGGTGCGGTCATCGACCGGGCCGCCCGCGGTGACCTGGAACGAGCGGCCGCCCAGCGACGCCCACCAGTGCGCGAGCCCGGCGGGGAGGGTAGCGGCGGGATCGGCCGACCGGCCCAGCAGGACCCAGCTCCCGCTCGTGATGTCGTCGAGGCGGTGGGCCTGACCCTCCAGGCCGACCGGTGCTTGCAGGGCCGGTTTCCCGGCGTGCGGGGCAGGTCGTCCGCCGGGTTCTGCTCCGCCGGACATCGTCATCGACGCGGAGACCGCGCATCTCGTCGCCGCCGCCGTCCAGGCCGCGCTCCAAGCCGGTGCACCTGCCCGGCCGCCGCGCCGGGCCCGCGTGTTCCGGCCGCCGATTGCGAGCCGCTGTTCTGAGCGCGGGCACGAGGATGAAGCGGACAGTGTGGTATTTCGCGGCGACGGCGCGGGCGATGCCGATGCCGCGTCCGACGACCAGCACGGTCTGGTCTTGCAGTGGTGCGGTCATGGCAGTGTCCTGTCTAGGATGCGGTGGATGAGGTCAGCGGTGGCGTCGAGGCGGGGTGCACCTGGCCGGCGGGTCCGCCATGGCGGACCCGCCGGGTGCTTCAGGTGCTATGCCGCCCGTCCGCCCGGCTGGGCGGAGCGCGCCTGCGGCGCCTTGCCGGTTACCTGGGCGGGAACTGGGAGCCCGGGAGGTTGGGGGGGCCAGGGGTTAGGGGTGCTGTCGCCGTGTAGCCGATGACCGCGCAGTTGATGTCGACTCCGACCGAGCCGTAGAGCTGGGGCTGGCCGGTGGCCGGGTTGACCCCGGTCAGCAGGTCGGGATGGCTGTAGGCCAGGTTCAGGACCTCGTTCTCGTTGATCTGGCGCTTGTTCAGGCCTTCGCTGACCGCCTTCGGGGTCCACATGCCGAGCTGGGCGTCCCACAGCGGGCTGTAGGCGTCGGCGTGCCGCGGGTCGGTCAGGGTCGGGAAGTCCCCGAACACGTTCAGGATGTCGCCGCCGTAGCGCATGGCGTTGATGAACGCCGTGTTGGTCTGCACGGCGTTCTCCGATATCGGGCCGTCCTTGGCGAAGTGCTGGAACCCCTGGGCGTTCGGGTTGTTGACGCCGGTCTGCCCGTTGACGAAGCCGAACAGCCGCTCCCGGGCCGAGCCGAGGAAGTCGTCACCGCCGTTGAACGAGACGTCGTTCAGCGCCGGCACGTAGGTGGACCGCTCCAGCACCGCGGTCAGCGGCTGCCCGGCGTCGGTGGACAGGTACACGATCGGCTGGCTGCCGTCGAAGCCCTTGGTGAACAGCAAGTCTGCCCACGACTCCTGGAACGCCCCGGACGGCGAGTCCGCCGGGGACGGGGCGATGTGGATGCCCATCACCTTGTCGGAGGTGTTGGTGTGGTTCACCACGTCGTACGGGCCGTTGCCGGTGGCCACGATCGGTGCGTTGTAGATGGTGTCCGACCCGGCGATCTGGATGAATGGGGTGTAGCCGGGGCCGGCCACCGCGCCCGGCTGGAACTTGGCCAGCGGGAACCCGTCCGGCCCGGGGACCGCGATGCGGGTGGGGCTGAAGTCAGGCGCGCCCGCGAAGCTGATCGGGGCCGGGCCGAAATGGTTCTGCTCCGGCGACGGGTTGATCAGGTGGACGGTCTGCACGCACGCCGGGCAGGAGACGCCCATGTTGGCCAGCTTGGGCGCGAAGTTCACGCCCAGGTCGTCCGCGGCACCGGAGGTGGAAGCATCCTCCAGGATGTACCAGACCGTCTCCTGATGGGGAGTGCCGGCGTAGGCGATCCCCGGGTAGATCGGAAGCCGCACGTATTCCTGGCTGAGGTTGACCTCGATGGCGCTTGGCAGGGTCAGCTTGGACGCGGGCAGGATGCCGCTGAGCTGCCCCAGCCCGGTGGCCTCGGCCGGCGGCTGGTCCGCCCGAGCCGACGAGGCGGTGGCGGCCGAAGCGGCCCCGCCGCACCCGGCCAGGCCTAGCGACGCGCCCGCGGCCAGACCCGCCGCGAGCACGGCAATCAGCCCGCGTTTCCTCGCGGGCAATCGTCTGAAGATACGTCGATTCATGTCCTGCTCCTCTTTCCTCTCCTGAGATTTACTGCCGATAACCTGGCCACCGGCGGTAGCCAGCGACGGGGCGGCTATGGGGGTAAGTCATCCGCGATGCGCCCTCGATGCCGTGCAATAGCTTCGACAGTCGCCCGCAACGACGGCACGCCTGTTTTGACATCAGACCCATGTGGGCTTGCCCCTTTTCGACAGCTCTGCATACGGAGGCTCGCTCAACCTCCGCAGCCGCACATCGTCAAGGCTGACGCCTTCTCATGGCGGCCACCCGATGCTGGGCTACCAGCCCGCCCGGGCCCGGCCCTACCTGCTAGACGACGCCACTGTGGCCGAAATATCCGGGTGGGCTATGACGAGGATCGGTACAGGACCCTGAGCGTCACGTGACTTGATGCTGGCGGCTATCTGTGATCGGCGGGGCAGAGCGGCTGGGGTGAAGTTGCCAGCCGCGGGAGTGCATCCAGTCCAGCGCTGGCGCGGCGAGCTGCCCGCCGGGCCCGGGTGGCTGCCCGGTGATCAGTGGGCCGTTGCCGCAGCAGGAGCAGCTGACGTCGATGACGGGCCCGTGCGGCTGGCACACCACGCAGTGCCGGGCTTCGGTGACGCGGTCACCGCCGAGGTGCACCCAGACTATGGCGAGATCCTCGCGGTGCTGCACTGCCTCGTGCCTGGTGGCGGGTTCGCACCCGCAGGCCGGGCAGCCCAGGGGCCCGCGCAGCAGCGGGGCGAGTCCGTGGCCCGGCTTACCCCGCTCGGCCACCCCGCGATCAACCTCGATGGTCGGTACCGGACCACCAGCCGGCCACCGGCACCCGACTCCGGCCGCTACGAACCGATTGACTCAGGATCCTGTGCCGATCCTCGTCACAGGCCCTACCGCACTGACGGTGCGCGTGCCCACGCGCAGATTCTCCCGTTCCGCACGCACGCCAGTCGGGAGCGGTAGAACCCCTCCAGCAGCGGCAGGTAGTTGTCCCCGTGGAAGGCCGCCACCGGCTGGTGCGCGGCCGCCAGCTGCTCCAGGCCGCCGCCGCCCTCCAGCGCCTTGAGCACCAGCTGCCCGCTCCCCGCCGCCGCATTCTCGCCCAAGCTGTCCGACCCGGCGCTCCCGGCGGGCTCCGTTACCCCGCCGGACTCGTCGCCACGGTCGATGCTGATCGCCGGCTCGGACTCGGATGCCTCCCTGGCCGCGGCCACCACGTCGCCGAACACCTCCAGCAGCCGCTCGGACTCGGCCCGGTGCTCCTCCCGCAACTCTTCCAGCCGGTCGCGGCCTTCGTGATGAATGATCGCCTTGCGCTTGCAGAACATGTCCGTCACCTCGTCCCGGGCCGCGGTGCGCAGCACGTGGACGAGGCTGGCCAGCAGCGTCAGCCGCTTGGCGTCGTCCTTCATCTTCGACAGGTCCGCCACGTCGGTCACCCGCGCCTGCCCGGCGAAGTGCCCGATCTTCCCCGGTGGTATGCCCTGCAGCCACACCTCGGCCGGGCCGAGCGCATCGAGCTCCAGCATGTGCTGGAGCCGCCGTTTGAACTTCCCGAGGGTGGCGGACTTCGCCGGGGCTTTGAGCGCGTCGAAGCCGCTGCGCCGGGTGGCCGGGTCCACTACCCTCAGCCGCTCCAGCCCCGCACGGTGCGCCGGGCAGATCCGGGCGTGTTCGTGGCGCTCGCCGTCGACCGGTTCCCCTCGACACGCTGGCCGCCGAGCTTGGTTCGACCCGCAACGCGATTTACAAGACGATGTTCGATGCGCGACGGAAGATCCGTGCACATCTGGTCGCTCACGGTCATCGGCGTGAGGGGTAACCTCGGCGCCGGCGGCTTCGTCCGCGTGCGTGCGAAGCCGTCGGCGCGTGAGGCCGCCCGGAGTGTCAGCTCGCGTCGACGTCGGCTGACCCGGCCGGCAGCGCCTGCGTCCCCACCGGGGTGAGCTGGGTGTCCTGAACCGCAGTGCTGAACTCGGCCAGCTCGTCAGCACTGCGGTTCAGGACGTAAAGCGCGCGACCGTCGGAGGAGACGGCGTTGTCGAGCGGGACTGCGCCGGTCCCGTCGCTGGTGTTACGCAGGAAGGTCAGCTGCCCGCCGGGGGAGAGCTGGTAGGAAGCGATCGTGCCGCTGCCCGCGTTGTCGGCGACCACATCGCCGTTCCAGGCCCCGAGATCCAGCACGCCGCGGTCTGGCCGTCCGGCACGGCGGCCTGGGTAGCGTGAACGGTCCCGTCGGGCGCGATCCGGTAGGGGGAGACCGCCGAGGTACCGGCGGAGCCGTCATCATCCACCAGAAGCTGCCCGGACGGGGTGAACACCTCGGCGAACGACAGCGGCGAGTCCGACGAGCTGGTAACGGCCGCGGCGAGCGTCCCGCCCCAGCCGACGGCGAAGGTCTCGATCGTGTAGGACGGCTTCTCGGTGACCACCACCTGCCTGCCGTCGGGGCTGATGGCGACGTCCTCGGGGCCGCTGGCTGTGGCGCTCAGCGGCTGGCTGCGATCGCGGCCAGGCCGCTGCCGGCCGCCCGGAACCCGGCCACGTCGGGGGCGCCGCCAGCGTTCAGGACCTCCAATCTGAGAGGTCCTCGCGGGTACGTGAACAAAAGGACGCTGGCCTGGGCTCATAGCGGGGCTAGCCGCTCCCCTGCCGGGATGGGCAGGTCGATGACGTTGTCGTCCGGCGCGAGGGGGCAGGCCCAGCGGCTGTCGTACCGGCAAGACGGGTGGTACAGGAAGTTCAGGTCGATGACGAGGGACCGGCCGGCCGAGCCGAGATCGGCGCCTTTGGCCGTATCGAGCAGAAAGCGGCCGCCACCATAGCTGGTGGTGCCAGCCGTCGCGTCACGGAGCGGCAGGAACAGGCCACCGCCGTACTGGTCCAGCTGCCACAGCGCCACCCGCTGACGGACGGGATCCGCGAACGTGACCCAGCCGACCTGCTCGAGGCGGGTCACGCCGTCCGTGCCGGTGTCGATCGCGAGCCGCTGCGGCCGCGAGACCGGCTCTACAGGTACAGTCCATCGCAGCGCCGGATCGTAGGGCCAGTAAGGCACGCCACGGGCTCGTATCGGGTCGGCAGCGGGCAGCGGGCTCTGCGGGTGCGAGCGCATTATCTGGTCGCGGCCGTCGCGCCACAGCGCGTGCGCGGCTGCGGGATCTGGCTGCTCGCGGACCCGGGCGTACAATGCCGCGGTCTGGCGCCGCCAGTCGGCCAGTTGCAAGGCGGCTTCGGGGTTCATGACCGGGCGGCAGCGGTGCCGACGTCCCAGATGACCCCGGTGTCGTCTCCGCCCAGCTGGGCGATCAGGGCTGCGGCGGACTGCTCGGGGGTGATCAGGGTGCCATCGGCGAAGCTCCGGTTGAACCGTTCGTGCGCGGCGGTCCCGATGCGTCCGGGATCCTGCTGGCGGATCCAGGCCTGCATGCCGGTGTCCACCCCGCCCGGCCGGTACGCGTTCACGGTCACGCCGGTGCCGCCCAGCTCGGCGGCGAGGTTGACGGTGTGCGCCTCCAGCGCGGCCTTGGTCGCGGCGTAGGCGTTGAAGCGGACCATGGAATCCGGCCGCGCGACAATCCCGCTGGAGACGTTGACAATGCGGCCCCAGCCGGCGTCCAGCATGCCGGGCAGCACGGCGGCGGTGAGCGCCGCGGGCGCGATGACGTTGAGTTCGAAGGCGCGGCGCAGCCCCGCGGCCGGGATGGCGGCAGTCGGGCCGAGCGGCTCGACGGTGGCGGCGTTGTTGACCAGGATGTCCACGCGGCCTGCCTCGAGCGCCGCTGCGGCCGCGCGGCCGCGCTGTTGTTCGTCGCCGAGGTCAGCGGGAACGATCCGGACCTGCCCGGCGGGGATGCCCCGGCCGAGCAGGCTGTCCTGGGTCTGCGCCAGCTGGTCCGCGGAGCGGGCGACCAGGATCAGCCCGGCTCCGGCGTCCGCCAGCTCGAGTGCGACGGCACGGCCGATACCGCGCCCCGCCCCTGTGATCAGCGCGGTCTTACCGGCAAAGACGGTTCCCACTGCGGTCTCCTTTTCTGCTGGTCATGGTCAGGCCGTCGCGTGTTCGCGCAGGTAGCGGACTAGGCCGATCACGTCCTCGGGGACGAGCCGGCCGATGGCGCCGCTGGAGTACACGCTGACCACGGCCCGGCCGGCCGGGCCGAGGACGAACCCGGTGGACTGCAGGTAGACCGGGTCGGGGTTGACGAACGCGCCGGTGAGCCCGGCGATGGCTCGGGCGTCGGCGCTGTGCCCGACCGGGAAGGTCAGGCCGTGCTTGGCGATCAGCTCCGCGGTGGCGGGCTCGTCGTCCACCGACAGCGCCGCGACCTTGATCCCGGCGCCCGCGAGAGTGTCATTGGCCCGCTGGAATGCCCGCAGCTGCGCGTTGCAGTAGGGGCACCACGAGCCGCGGAAGAACAGCACGACTCCGAATTCGCCGCCGAACGCGTCCGGCAGGGTCAGGGCCGACCCGCCTGGCGGGGTCAGCGGCAGGGCGGGGAACGAGTCTCCTGGGCTCAGCAGCGGCATAACAGCTCTCCTCCATGTGCTCGCGGAAATGACGCCAGCGGTGTGCCGGACCGTCTTGTTGTTGGCGCTGCTGCGGCGGACGGTCTTACCTCGCGACATCCGGCTGCCCCTCGAGCTGCCCGGCGGTGCAGGTCACCGGCTGCGGGCCCGGAGATGACCAGCCAGGCCGGATTTGCCCTAACGGCCAGAAGCAGCCCTTGGTAGTCCTCGGCGCACGGGCCGCAGCTCAGCAGGTGCGCAGCGACACCGGGATACCGGCGGGCCGCCTCGGTTCCGGATTCGTCGTCCAGGACGAGCTCGACATAGACCTGCAAGATGTCCAGCGCCTGATCGCAGCCCACATCGCGCGGATCGGTCCGCAAGAACCGTTCCAGCTCATCCCAGCCCGTCATGATCGCCCCGTACCGCGGTCGCTCAATCGGCCTCCTCGGCGGAGGCGGTCAGACACCCGTTAGCAGCCAGCGCGGCCCGCAACTTACGCCGTGCGCCGAACATCGTCCTATAGACCGCATTACGGCTGGAACCCAGCTGCGCGCGACCAGCTCGTCGAGCGGAACGCCCTTTACCGCGATCGCGATGAACACCTGCCGCTGCCATTTGGTCAGATCCTCCTCGACGGCACGGCGCACCGCGGCGACTAGGTCGTGCCGCTCGGCGTAATCGACGGGATCGGTCCCCAAGCGAGCGGCCAGCGTGTCCCAGTCAGCGGCGTCCAGAACCGCGGGAGGACGCTGCCGGAGCTGGGCGAGCTTGGTCGTGATGGCGAGCAGGGCATCGTCGGCCGACTGGTGGGCTAGGTCGTCCAGTTCCGGGCCGGAGATCAGGTGCTGCCCGCGCCGCGCGGCGGCTCAGCTCAGCACGTGCGACACGCAGCAGCAGACCGCGGCTCAGTCCAGAAGTCCGGTCGTCTGGCCGACCTCGATCAGGTGACCGTCGGGGTCGCGGATGTACGCGCGGATCTCGCGCCCGTGATCCTTGGGCGGGGTCAGGAACTCGGCGCCTTTGGCCGACCACTCCTGATAGACCTTGGCGATGTCCGCGACGCGCACGTTGAGGAACGCGCTGGCACGGCCGGGATCTGGTGGCGTGATAAGGGTGACGCCAGGCTTGTCGTCGGTAGGACCGCCGCCGACGTTGAGCATCAGCCACGTGTTGGCGACCTTCATGACGACCGGGTCACGCTCCAGCACCACTTGCCCCTCGAACAGCGATCGGTAAAACTCCCGGGAACGGTCCTGATCGGCAACCACGAGCAAGTGGGTAATGACGAAGCCTTCCTCGGGCGCGGGAAACTCGTCCGGGTTCATGTGACACCTCCGTTTGGGCGAGACCGTACATGCGGCTCATACCCCGAGCCTGGCCCGGCCGAGGCGACCGCACATCGTCAAGCACGATAGTTCTGGTCGGCGAGGGCATTGCGGCCGCACTCAGGCCGATGTCCCAGGAAGTTAACCGTCTTGACGATGTGCGGCTGCTCAGAGCGCAGCGATACTCGGCGATGCGGCGGGTCGAACCGCTGAATTATCCGGCATCCCACGCGACAAGTCATCCTTCTCGTGCCGAGGAGCTCCCACATGCCGATGACCGAGCCTGGTTACTTCACCGCGTTCAAGAACTTCGCGTTCACCCGGACGCCGTCGGGCGTGCTGACGCTCAGGTTCCACACCGAGGGTGGCCCGGCAACGTTCACCGGGCAGATGCACACCGATTTCCCGCGGGCCCTGTACGAGATCGGGGAGGACCGGGACAACCGGGTGCTGGTGCTGACCGGCACCGGCGACCGGTTCATGACCGAGATCGACGGGCAGAGCCTGGATGACCCCACTAAGCCAGCGATCTGGGATAAGACCACTGCCGAGGGCCGCCGGATCATGCAGCGGCTGGTCGACCTGGAGATGCCGGTCGTGGCCGCGGTGAACGGCCCGGCCGCGGTGCACAGCGAGTATGTCCTGATCGCCGACATCGTCATCGCCGCCGGCACCACCGTCTTCTCCGACTTCCCGCACCTGACTTTCGGGATCGTGCCCGGTGACGGTATCTACCTCGCCTGGGAAGAGGCTATTGGCTTCAACCGGGCCCGCTATCTCACCTTGACCCAGGGCTCGTTCACCGCCGAGCAGGCCGAGCGGTGGGGTGCGGTCGCCGAGGTACTTCCCCCGGACGGGGTGCTGCCGCGGGCGCAGGAACTCGCCGAGGGTCTCGCCGCCAAGCCGCAGTTGCTGACCAGGTACCTGGCGGTCACCGTGCGCCAGCGCCTCAGCCGCCGGATGGCCGAGGCATATCAGCTCGGCTCGGCGCTGGAAGGCCTCACCGGCGCTGACCTCGCCTATCAGCAGCCCTGACCACGGCCCTTACCCGGGGCAGCGCAGGAGGAGCAAAGCGAGCTACCAGCGGACCTGCCGAGAAGAGCGTCCAAGACGTGATCGTGACCGGGACCAGGCCGATCGGGCAGACCGTGATCCGCCGGGCCCGCACGGGCGGGCTGATCGTGGCGGAGGTGGAGCGGCGGGAGAATTTTCGAATTCAGGTACACCGACGAAAGAGGCTTAGCAATGACCGCACCTTCAGGACCCCAGCATGAAGCCACGAGCCGGCGCCGCTTCCTCGCGGCCGCGGGAACAGCCGCCGCGGTACCCGCCGCCGCGGCCCTGCTTGGCGTCGGGCCGCTGGCTGGAACCGCCCGGGCGTCGACACCGGGTGGGCTTCCTGATTACGCGCCGGTACCACCGGGCGCCCTCGGGCCTGCGCTCAACGCGGACGGCTACTTCGTCGGGAACATCCACGGCCAACCTGTACTGGGTGACCGACTCGGTCTACCAGGCCATGTTCCTGACCACCCGGGACGGCGTGGTCCTGGTCGACGCGCCGCCGACCATCGGGCATAACCTGCTACGCGCCATCGGCGTCGTCACCCAGGCCAACGGCAGGCCTGCGAATGTCACCCACCTGGTGTACTCGCACTCCCACGCCGACCACATCGGAGCGTCCTCCTTGCTGGGCGACGACGTGGTGCGTATCGGCCACAGCGAGTGCCGCCGCCTGCTGCTGCGTGATGATGACCCGAACCGGCCGGCGCCGGCCGTCACGTTCGACGACCATTACGTCCTGGCGGCGGGGGGAGCGCGGCTGCTCCTTGATTATCACGGGCCCAACCACATTCCGGACAACATCTTCATCTACGCGCCGGACCACCAGACCCTGATGGTCGTGGACGTGATCTTCCCTGGCTGGGTGCCGTTCAAGAACCTCGCCGTTTCCCAGGACATCCCAGACTGGATCAGCGCGCAGGACGTCGCGATGGGCTACCAGTGGCAGACCCTCGTCGGCGGTCATCTCGGGCGCCTCGGCCAGCGCGCGGACGGCGACCTGCAGATCGCCTACGTCGCGGACCTGCTGGCCGGCGCTCGCGCCACCGTGGCCAGCTTGGACCCGGCGCCATTCTTCGCCAAATACGGGAACAACTCCTGGGCGATCTTCAAGGCATACCTCGACGCCGCCGCGGCGGAGGTAGCCGGGCCGGTCATCGCCAAGTACCTCGGCAGGCTGGCCGCCGCTGACGTCTTCACGGCCGACAACGCCTACGTCATGTTCGAGGCTCTGCGGGTCGACTACGGCACGCTCGGCCCATTCGGAGACCATCCCTAGCCGCTGTCACCGGAAGGAGTGCCGTCATGGCAACCTCCCAGGTGCTTCAAGGGACGGCCGGGACATCGATGCCGGTCGCAGGGCTGACCCGTCCGCGGACAGCGATGCGCCAGCTGACCTGGTGGTACGCAGGCCCGGCCCGGTGACGCGGCAGCCGCAGACCCGCTCACCGCGCCGTTTGAGAAGCTCCGCGATCACATACCCGAGGATCCGGCGTTCTTCTTCGAGCACCCTGTGCCGCGCGGTCTTCCAGGCCGGCATGAGCTGGCGGGTCGTCCAAGCCAAATGGGACGGCATCCGGGAAGCGTTCGGCGGCTTTGACCCGGCCGAAGTGGCTTCCATAGGGCCAGCGGACATCACACAAGTCGAAGCTGACCCACGCGTCATCCGCAACCGCGAAAAGCTCACCCGGTGGAGGCAGGACACCGATCCCTTCGCGATGGACACGGTGCGCAGCTGGCCGGCCCAGGCTGGTGGACGCGCTGTATGCGTCCGGGCAGCAACGGGATGCCATCGACCTGTTCGAGCGCCTACTCCTGCTGCGCCACGACGTCGGACTGCTGAGCGAGGAATGGGACCCAGGGGCACAGCGCCAGCTGGGCAACACACCTCAGGCGTTCAGCCACTTCGCCCTGGTCGTCAGTGCCCTCCAGCTGCACATGGGGCACATGACCCGTAGCGACAGCCCGATGCAGGCATGACCACCAGGCCGGATGTGGTGATCGACTGGGTCACCTTGATCGTGTCCGACTTGACCGCGCGTCAGAACCTTCGGGTGCAGACAGTCATGGCCGGACAGCCCGGCACTATCCAGTTCATCTCGCGCTCTCCTCATCGCCGGGCCCGGGCGTCCCCCAGTTCCTTTCCACGCTCACGAGGTCTAGCCCCAGCCCGCGCACCAGGTCCAGCACGCCATACAGATGAGACTGATCGCGGATCTCACCAATGAGGGTGGTCTGCTCGATACCGGGCTCCACGTCCAGCCCCTCGAAGGCGGACATGAGCCGCTTTGTCAGGCGTCCCCGGACCGTGATCCGGTATCTAGTCGGCTCCAAGTTGCCTCCAGGAACTGTCGGCCCGCGGCAAGGATGACGTTGTTGGCGCCTTCGAAGGCGTTCGCCACGCTCTCCCGACCGCCGGCCGGCATATAGGTCCCGGAACCCGCGCCACCGGTGAAGGTGCGGCCTACTCCGCCATCACATGGAGTCTTCCTGCGGCTTGTCCATGGACATGGACTCTTGGTCCGGCGTGCCCATCGACATGGACTCTTCCTGTGGCTCTTCCGACATCGACATCGACATCGACTCTTCGTGTGGCATGTTTATCCCTTCCTTGTCCCTCATCTGGGTTCCTTATCTGCGTGCTCGTTCGGCATGCAGGCCCGTCCTGAATCCCGCCTGCCGCGATAAGGCCGATCCCGGTTCGCTCAGACTGGCCAGTCCGGTCAGGTCGGTGCCGATCGCGCCGTGGGCCCGAACGAACACCATCAGCACGCTGCCGCACGTCCGGCAGCGCACGACAGTGCCGGGAGCCTGCCGGTAGACGACCAGTTCGGCTACTGGCCTGCTGGCGCCGCAAGTTGCGCAGGTGCTGCTGGCGGCGGTCATCTCTGTGCCGAAGACGTCGATCAGCAGGCCGCCGATCGCGTTGCCGTCCACTGCATCCATCAGTGCCCTACCCCGCCTGCCCCAGCAGCGCGTCCACCGACACCCCGCGCCACTCGGTGCCGAGCTTGGACCAGCGGGTCACGCAGTGGATGTCCGCGGTGATGGCCTCAGCCGGAAGCGCCCGGAATTCCTGCCAGGGCCAGGACTTCTTCGCCTGGCCCCCTCGGGTGATCGAGAACGTCCATTTCTCCAGCGGGGTGTGCGGCGTAGGGCCGGCCGACAGCATCGGGAACCCTTCGGTCACATACTGACCCGGCGGCACCCGGCTCTCCTTTCCGGCCGGGGCGCGGTGAAGGTGACGGAAGCCACGCGAAACAGGGCTCATAGCCAGTCAGCTCCTCTCCATCAGCAGGCCATCCAGCCACACATGGGTCCACCTTCGCCGCGGCCCTGGAAACCCACATCGTCAAAAGTGCTAATGGTGCCGTTCCACCCCCTCAACGAGCCGGTCACGGGCGGCATCGTGGGTCTATCTCGTTAGTTAGTCAGACAGTCCCACGCCCCCCGGGCCGGTCGGGGTTCGCGATCGGACGCGAGCGAAGCCCTAGCGGGTGGGCAAGCTAGCGCGCCTCGGTTTTGTCGTCGCCCTGGCCTGCGGGAGCGAGTGAGGCTATCAGCGAGATCATCACGTCCAGGGCCGCGGCGAGCGGCCGGACGTCCCGCTCAACCTTCGAAAGCAGGAGGCCGCCCTGGAGTGCGGCCAGGAGTGCGATGGCCAGTTGACCGGGGTCAGAGGCCGCGCTCAGCTGACCGCGGTCGCGCATGCCAGTCAGGCATGCCGAGATCGCAGCCTCCCACCGGGCGTAGCCCTTGGCGACATCGCAGCGGGCAACGTGATCCAGCTCGGCCAGTTCGCCGCCGAGCGAGCCGAGCGGGCAGCCGCCCCGGCAGTCCGCTTCGCGCTGGATCGAGACGACCATGTCGCGCCACGCGCGCAGGCCGTCATTACCCTCGATCACCGCCAGCGCAGGCTCGTGGATCTCGCCGACTACGGTCTGCGCCCGGTAGTCGACTACGGCGCGAACCAGCGCTTCCTTGTCGGCGAAGTAGTGATAGATCTGCGAGCTGCTGACATCTGCCTCAGCACGGACGTCGTCGAGTGTGGTGCGCGCAACACCATGCTGGAGGATCAGGTCAGCGGCGGCCGCCACGATCCGCTCTCGGGTCTGCCGACCCTTGCGGGTAAGGCGGGCGGCAGGCTTATAGCCGGGGGCCACGCTGGACATGGCGGCAGTCTAGCGTTTCTGGATTTGACATTCCACTTTTGTCCTGAGATTCTGGATCGCGCAGCCCAGTTAATCCAGGAGGTAATGGTGCCTACCGACCTGACCATCGCGGAGCAAGTGGCTGAGCATCACGGTGCTCCGGCCGGCCAGCTCCCGGCCGGCGTGGCCGAGGCGTTCGCGGCCGAGCAACGCGACCTGGCCGCGGCGGGGCTGCCGAGCGCGGCAGCCGGACCAGGCGACCGCATGCCGGACGGCAACCTGCTCGACGTGGCGGGGCAGCCGACGTCGCTGGCAGAAGCCCTCGGCTCCAGGCCGGGCGTGATCGTCTTCTACCGCGGCGGGTGGTGCCCGTACTGCAACATAGCCTTGCGCACCTATCAGGCACAGCTCGTTCCCGCGTTGGCTGACCGGGGCATTCCGCTGGTCGCCATCAGCCCGCAGACTCCAGACGGGTCACTGTCCACCAAGGAGACCAAGGAACTGACGTTCACGGTCCTGTCAGATCCCGGCAACCAGATTGCCGGTCAGCTCGGCATTCTCACAGCGCCCAGCGACGGCGCGCGTGCTGCTCAGCTGCAGCTCGGCCTGGATCTGACGAAGGTCAACGCCGATGGGACAACGGCGCTGCCTATGCCCACCGTCACCGTCGTGGACGCGTCCGGCGTCATCCGCTGGATCGACCTCCACCGCGACTATACATCCCGAACCGAGCCAGATCAGGTACTGCAGGCAATCACGCAGACCATCGGCTGACAGTCGAAACGGCCCGGGCGCGGCCTCGCGCAACCGGTGATTTGATGGCTTGGCACCATGCGGAGCGGGCTCAGTAGTGCGCGGTAAGAGCCGGGTCATGGCGCTCGCCGAACGGAGGCTGATTTGCTTAGGCGGCTGGTCGCAGCGACACGCTTGCCGGTCATGAACGGCGCCGCCGGCGGCTGTCGCGGTGGCGGCTGCCGGCTGCGCATGCGGCATGTTGGTCGCTGCGGCCCTGCCGCTTCGGCGGCGCGCGCCCGGAACGGATTCCGATGGTGAATCTGCCGCGGGCTGCCTATCGGGTAGCTGGCGTCGCGGCGGGCGGCGCGCAAATTGATCAACCCAGGGGAGACTTAGTCCGGAGATGACGACGGCAGACCCGGCGGCGCTTCCTGGCCTGCGGACGGCTGGTCCCGCAATAGTCGCCCGCCCGATCTTGTGGCAGCAGTTGAACCGGTCCGCACGGGTAGCTGTTGTCTCCGCACCAGCTGGCAGCGGCAAGACGGTTCTTCTCGCGTCCTGGATCGATCAGGGGAACCTGGCCGACCGTGTGGCGTTCGTGCAGGTACTGCGGGATGAGCGCGATCCGCAGCGTTTCTGGCTGTCAGTGCTGAGCGCGCTCCGAAAGACGTCGGCAGGGTCGGTTCTGGTGCGACCTCTGACGGCAGCGCCGGATATGGACGGGTGGGTGATCACCGAACGGCTCTTGACGGACCTGGCACCGCTGGGCGAACGGCTGTGGCTGGTGATTGATGATCTGCATGAGCTGCATTCTGATCAGGCGCGCAGGCAGCTGGAGCTGCTGATGCTGCGCGCGCCGGAGGAGCTGCGGTTTGTGCTGGCCACCCGGCATGACGTGCGGCTGGGGCTGCACCGGCTGCGGCTGGAGGAAGACCTAACCGAGATACGTGCCGAGGACCTGCGCTTCACGGTGGCCGAGGCTCGCGAGCTGCTGTCCGCGGCGGGGGCGCAGCTTGCCGATCCCGCGGTGGAGCTGCTGGTGGACAGGACGGAGGGGTGGGCGGCCGGGCTGCGGCTAGCGGCACTGTCGCTGGCTGGGCATCCCGATCCGGGTCGGTTCGCGGCGGAGTTCTCTGGCAGCCAGCGGACCGTAGCGGAGTACCTCCTGGCGGAGGTACTGGACCGGCAGCCCGAAGAGGTGCGGCGCCTGCTGATGCGCACCAGCATCCTGGAGCGGGTCAACAGCGAGCTGGCCGACCTGCTCAGCCGGGGCAGTGGCGCGGAGCGGTTGCTGCAGGACCTGGAAGAGGCGAACGCGTTCGTGCTGTCGCTGGACGCCTCGCGCACCTGGTTCCGGTATCACCACCTGTTCGCCGACCTGCTGCAGCTCGAGCTGCGCCGCACCGAGCCCGGTGCAGTCGCTGGCCTGCACAAGCTGGCTTCCAGGTGGCTGGCCAAGCACGGCTTCCCGGTGGAGGCAACCCGGCACGCGCAGGCAGCGCAGGACTGGAAGCTCGCCGCAGCCGTGATTGCCGACCACTGGTCCGGCCTGCACCTGAGCGGGCAGAACGCGACCGTGCACGCGCTGCTGGCGGGATTCCCGGCCAGGCTGCGCGCGGCAGATGCCGAGCTGGCGGCGGTCGCGGCGGTCGATGAGCTCGCGTACGGGTCAATAGAGACAGCGGAGCGGTCCCTGGCGGTGGCCGAAGGCCAGGCCGCAACGGTGCCGCCGGGTCGGCGACGCCATGCCCAGGTGCTGATCGGAATGGCCCGGCTGCTCCTAGCCGGGCGGAGGGGCGACCAGCAGGCGCGGGCCGAGGAGGCCCGGCGCCTGCTGTCGGTGGCCGATGCGCCGCATGGAGGCCACCCTGGCCTCGGCGAGGAGCTCCATGCGCTGGCGCTCCTCGAGATCGGCGACGCCGAGACCTGGACCGGCCGGATAGACCAGGCGGAGACCCACCTGGAGCAGGCGATCGCGCTGGCCCGCCGCATCGAGCGGCCGTATCTGGAGTTCATGGGGCTGACATATCGCGCGGAGATCGAGCTCAACAGGCAGATTCCGCGGGCGGAAGAGCTTAGTAAACAGGCCATCGACCTAGCCGGGCAGCACGGCTGGACCGATGACCTGTTCGCCGGCTTCGCCTCGATGACGCTCGGATCGGCACTGACCTGGCAGGGTCAGCTGGACGAGGCCGAGGACTGGGTGCAGCACGCCGAGCGCGTCTTCCGGACCGAGGCCAATCCTGCGTCGGCCATGGGGGGCCATTTCGTTCGCGGGCAGCTTGAACTGGCCCGCGGCCAGTTCGCCGACGCGCTGGCCGCGTTCCGGGCGGCCGAGCGGCTAGCCGGTCCGCACCCGCTAGCCAGGCCGCTGCAGGCCTGGCTCGTGTACGTTCTAGTGGGTCTCGGCGAGACCGCGCACGTAGAGGACGGCCTGGCCGGCCTCCCCAACCGTGTCCGCGAACGGGGAGAGATGCGCATAGCCGAGGCGGTACTGCGGCTCGCCCAGGAGGATCCGCGCGCGGCGACCATGGCGCTCGCACCGGTCCTGGCTGGGTCTGCTCGGCTGGGCTGGCGGTCCTGGCTGGCTGAGGCGTTCCTGCTGGAGGCGATCGCCAGGGACTTGCTCGGCGCCCCTGACCCTGCTAGCCGGGCCCTTGAGCTTGCGTTCGACATCGCGGAACCCGACGGCGCACTGATGTGGTTTTTGCTGCATCCCGCGCCGGACCTGCTTGAGCGCCAGGCCGGACGGCATACCGCCCACGGGCCGCTGATAGCGAAGATCCTCAGTCTGCTCACCCGGAACGAGCCCGTGCCTCGCGACCGGCCGCGGCTGTTGCTTGAGCCTCTCAGCCGGAGCGAGCTTGGCGTGCTGCGCTATCTTCCGACCCATCTGTCGGCACCGGAGATCGCCGGCGAGCTATCCGTCTCGACGAGCACCGTCAAGACTCACATGCGCAACCTGTACGCCAAGCTCGGCGCGCACCGCCGCGCCGAGGCCATCGAGCGGGCCCGCGCCATGGGCCTGCTCGCGCCCTCGGCAGGTCCGCGCTGACTCTGCCAGCTGCTAGGGCCAGTACGTGATGCCCTTACCGTTGGCGCGCAGCCCGCCTGCTCGCGCCCTCCGCCTCGGTCGGGCGGACCTGAGCCGGCGGCACCGGGTCGAGCTGCCTGATGGAATTCATCCGGATCGTGGGCCGGCATTTCCTCTTCAGGCGACCAGGCTTCTCAGGAAGACGATGCTGAAAGGAGCATTGCCGTGACACCGGTGCCGCCAAGATCAACGTCGCCTGCAGGCAGGCCCGCCGATGGCTAGGAGCAGCGCGAATCAGTACGAGATCCGGGTACGCGGTCACCTGGGCGAGACGATGCGCACCGCGTTCCCTGAGCTGCTGGCCCGCGTCGACGGCACAGATACCGTCCTGACTGGCCTACTGCCAGACCAGGCCGCTGTCTACGGCGTGCTAGCCGCTATCGAGTCACTCGGGCTCGAACTACTCGAGATGCGCCGGATGCCACCGGGCTGAAATGCGCAGGGCCGACCAGCGTCAGCGGCGAGAATCATACGGATCGAACGAAGCGCGAATAGTCCGCGACGCAGGATGCTGTGACGATGGCAGCAAGCACGCCCTGCCGACGACGAAGGTCGAAGGCGCGGGCCAGCCAGTGCCAGCTCGCTGCTGGGAGCGGCCGGGCGCTGCGGTACCGGACCTGGGCGAAGCGCTGATATGACGACAGCCATTGGTACCGAGGTGCCTGGGCAGCGCGCCAGCGTGAGCCACGCCTGGTTGCCTGCTGGCCGGGCTGTGCTGCACGGTCGTGACACCGAGCGGGCCGTGATCGGCGAACTGCTGCGACAGGCAGAGCGAGGATCCGGGGGCGTGGTACTCGTTGAGGGCGAGCCGGGCATCGGCAAGTCGCTGCTGCTCCAAGACGCCCGCGATCAGGGCGAAGGGCGTGATTTCTCCCTGGTCGCCGGCGCGGCCGACCCGCTCGCCCACGCAACTCCGCTATTCACGCTGCGCGCGGCATTGCACGAGCCCCTTACCGGGCTAGCCGACAGTCACCATTGTCCTGACGCGCCGAGCCCGGCTTACCAGTGGCTAGCGGGGCTACGTAGCCGCCTGGAACTACGGGCCGCTTCTGCTCCGCTACTGATATGCCTCGACGATCTGCATTGCGAGAGCGAGGCAACCTTCGCCGCGCTCCGGTCGCTGCAGCGGGATCTTTGCCGGCAGCCGCTGGCCTGGCTGCTGGCCCGCTCGAGCACTGTTCGCTGCGGCGCCGACCATCTATTCAGCCTGCTCGAACGGGACGGCGCCGTCCGGATCACGCTCGGTCCGCTGGCCGAGGACGCGGCAATGATGATGCTCGCCGACGCCTTTGGCGCGCCGCCCGATCCAGGCCTGACTGCCCTCGCCCGGGATGCGGCAGGCATTCCGTCGGTGCTGACTGAGCTGATCCGCGGCCTCCGCGAGAACCATGCAGTCGATGTGAGCGGCGGCCATGCTGTCCTCGCCTCTCACGACCTGCCCCCGCAGCTTCACCACCTCGCGCGGCAGCGGCTCGGCCAGGTGAGCAGACAAACCCGTCACCTCCTGGTAACGGCCGCCATCCTAGGGCCGGCCTTCCGGCTAGAGGACGCCGCGGAGATGCTAGGCGAGTCGCCGGCCGCACTGCTGCCAGCACTAGAGGAGGCAATGGATGCCGCGCTGATAAGCACGGCGGAGCATGGTTTTGCATTCCGGAATGAGCTGCTGCGACGCGCTGCCGGCGACATGATCCCGGCACCCGCGCGATCAGCTCTGCACCGGCAGTACGCCGAGATCCTGCTTAGCCGTCGGGCCTCAGCGACAGCTGCGGCCAGCCACCTGCTCCAGGCGGCGCATCCAGGTGATCCCGCGTCGCTGCCAGGGCTGGACCAGGCCGTGGTCCGGACGATCCGGTCTGCTCCGCAGGTCGCCGCCGATCTTGCCATGCAGGCGCTAAAACTTACCCAGCCCGGTGATCCGGCCGAGGTGTCGCGATCCATAGCCGCCGCCGAAGCGCTGGCCGCCGCGGGCAGGCTTGATCACGCTCAAAGGATTGCCGAGCTGACACGGGCAAAGCCGCTCCGGGAAACGGCCGAACACCGGCTCCGGTGCGTCATGTCCTGGGTTTCGTGCACCCGCGGACAGCCACAGGACGCAGCTGCCGAAGCCGCCGTCGTGCTGGCTGCGGCGCGACTACCGCATGAGATCCGCGCCCGCGCGCAGACAGCAAGCCTGCAGGCCCTGACGGCCATGCGCGTTGAGCCAGCCGCCGGTAGTGACTCCGCAGCTGGTGTCCGGCCGGGTTCCCGCACCGCGGCAGCCGCCCTGATCCTTCAGGCCAGCCGCTGCTGGGACAGCGGCCAGATCCGCGAGAGCCTTCGGCTGGTGCGCGACGCGGCGCGCGGCACCGGCATCTCCCTGGATGCTCGGGATGCCCAGCCTCTGCTCGTCCTGGCGGCCGCTCTGGCGGACGTGCGCGAGCTCAATGAGGCAGAGGCCATCCTGGACGCCGCGCCCGCTTCCGGGTTGGGGGTTCTCCCGGCTGGCGCGGCTGTGGCGCTGGTGCGCAGCCGCGTGCACCTGGCTGCGGGACGGCTGGCTGCGGCGGGCTCGGAGGCAGAGGCTGCTCTGGCTCACGCGCAGACCCTTGGCGCGCACTCCTACGCCGCGACCGCGCGGAGCGTCCTTGCCGTCATCGAGCTGCGGCGGGGTGACGTCCAGGCGGCGGCTCGGCACATCAGCAGCCGTCCGGTCAGCAGCTCGCAGCTCGCGGACATTTACGCTCGCTCTGAAAGCAGCCTGGCCGAAGCGCTGGTCGTTGAGGCCGGCGGTAGCCCTGCCGCGGCTCTCCGCTGTGTCGCTGCCTTCTGCGCCGATCTTCCCGACCGGCCAGGGCCCCTGCTAGGAGATCCGGCACTTGCCGCGTGGCTGGCGCGCGCCGCGCTGGCCGCAGGAGACGAGAAGCTGGCCGCTGCTGCTGCCGATGCTGCCGCGACGGTGGCAGCCGCTCACCCGGAGTTCCGGGCGTATTCCCCGGCCGCCGCACATGCCCTGGGCCTGGTCCATCGTGATCCGGCCTGCCTGGCCAGCGCCGCGACAGAGCACGCGGACCCGTGGGCCAGGGCGTCGGCAGCAGAGGACCTTGGCGTCCTGCACGAACGGGAAGGTGACCGGGATCAGGCCATCGATTGCCTGACGTCGGCGCTCGCGGACTACCGGCAGGTGGGCGCCAGCCGGGACGAGGCACGCGTCCGGTGGCGGCTCCGCCAGCTAGGCATCCGGCGCCGCCACTGGAGTACAAGTCCCGGCACCGGGCCCGTCGTGGGCTGGCACAGCCTGACCGGCACCGAGCAAGCCGTCGCCTGCCTTGTCGCCGAGGGACTGAACAACAACCAGGTCGCAGCTCGCATGTACATCAGCACCCACACCGTTGCCCATCACCTCCGTCAGGCCTTCCGCAAACTGAGCATCACCTCGCGCGTTGAGCTCGCCCGCATCGTGATCAAGCGCGCCGCGGACGGCGCGCCGCCGAGAAATTAGCCATCTTGACGATGCCGGCGCCCGCCTGATGGCCCGATAGTGGCCGTCACCGCAGCGGTTCAGCCCGCGCCCGGCAGAAAGGATCGACCAGCTATGACGAGCCCGGTCTCGCGGGGTTTTCGCCGCCGGAGCCGCCCGGCGGGCGCGGAGGCCGGGAAGCTCCCGCCGGGCCAGCACGTGACCACCGACTTCCCTGTACTGTCGGCCGGCCCGACGCCGCATACCCCGCTGCAGGAATGGACCTTCTCGATCCGCCTGGGCGGCCAGACACTCAGGTCCTGGACCTGGGCGGAGTTCCAGGGCCTGCCGGCCGAGACCGTGACAGTCGACATCCACTGCGTGACGCGCTGGTCGAAGCTGGGCACGGTGTGGCGGGGCGTCCCGGTGCGCGCGCTGCTGGATCAGGTCGAGCACGACGCGCAGTACGTGCTGGCGTTCAGTGACGGCGGCTACACCACGAACCTGCCGGTCAAGGACGTGAGCAGCGGCCAGGCCTGGCTGGCCTTCGACTACGACGGGCAGCCGCTGGCGCCCGAGCACGGCGGCCCGGCCCGCCTGCTCGTGCCCCACTTGTACTTCTGGAAGAGCGCCAAGTGGGTACGCGGCCTGGAGCTGCTCGATCACGACCAGCCGGGTTTCTGGGAGAACTATGGCTACAACAACTACGGGGATCCGTGGCGGGAACAGCGGTACGCGGGCGACTGAGCTGGCAGGTCGCCACCGTCGCCGCGGTCACCGATGAGACAGACTCGGTCCGCACGATCGCGCTGGATCTGCCGGACTGGCCAGGCCACCGCGCCGGGCAGCATCTGGATGTCCGGCTGACCGCAGAGGACGGCTACAGCGCCGAGCGGTCGTATTCCATCGCCTCGGCGGACGGCGAGCCGGTCGCCATCACCGTCGAGCGGCTCGAGGACGGCGAGGTCTCGCCCTACCTGACCCAGGAACTGCGCCCGGGCGACCAGATGGCGGTACGGGGGCCGATCGGGAGCTGGTTTACCTGGGGCCCTCACGACGGCGGGCCGCTGCTGCTGATCGCCGGCGGATCCGGCGTGGTGCCGCTGCGGGCCATCCTCCGGTACCGCCAGCGCAGCAGCAGCAGCAGCGTGCCCGTCCGGCTGCTGTACTCGTCGCGCACGCTCGCGGACGTCATCTACCGGGAGGAGCTGGATAAGTACGGGGGGAGTGCCGAGGTACGCAACACGCTGACCCGCAGTCAGCCGCCGGGCTGGGGCGGGTTCGCCGGCCGCGTGGACGACGCCATGCTCGCCCGTGTCGCCTGGCCTGCCAGCCAGCGCCCGCTGGCCTTCATATGCGGACCGACTCCTTTCGTCGAGGCAGTGGCTGAGCTGCTCGTCATGCGCC
Source organism: uncultured Actinomycetes bacterium (assembly GCA_963758795.1). Lineage (GTDB taxonomy): Bacteria > Actinomycetota > Actinomycetes > Streptosporangiales > Streptosporangiaceae > Palsa-504. Next base: position 82,400 of record CAVWXG010000006.1, on the reverse strand, counting down.
ACTACCCGTCCAGCCGGGTCAAGACCGAGCGCTTCGGAGGAGCCTGAATGGCACTTGACGGCAACGCCATCGGCGGCCTGCTCCTGGAGATCTTCGCCGTCGAGATGACCAGCGCCGAGGCAACCTGCGCTTCCTGCGGCGCAGTCGGCCCCGTCGCGGAAACCACGGTTTACGTCCGGGGGCCGGGAACGGTCGTCCGCTGCCGCAGATGCACCAGCGTGCTTATGGTCATCGCGCGGGTCCGCGGGCTGAACTGCGTGGATCTGAGCGGCCTGGCCGCGCTGGAAATGAACCCCGCCGATGACTGACTGCCTCGCCGGGCGCCCGCTCCCTCCGCGGCAGCTGCAAGTTAACCAGCGCTGGCGTACTGACTGTCTGTCTTGACGATGTGCAAGCACGGCGCGTCGGCAACGCTACCCATGAGCAGGCGGCACATCACGCCGGCGTGCCGCTCACTGGAAGGAGAACTGCATGAGCATGAACTGGCTTGAGGGCATGCCTCCGCAGATGGCCGACCCCATGACGGAGCAAATGGGCACGCCGATGATGACGGAGCAAATGGGCGGCCGATGGCGGAGCAAATGGGGCGGCCGACGGCGATGCCCGTATTCGCCGGGCACAAGCTGATCGTGGTGGGCGGCAGCAGCGGCATGGGGCGCCAGACGGCCGCCGACGTCGTTGCCGTCGGCGGCAGCGCCGTCGTGATCGGCCTCGATGACGGGCGAGTTAACGACACAGCGACGGAACTCAGCCAGCACGGAAAGGCCTGCGGCATCGCGGCTGACCTGACCGACCGGATGGAGGTGGAGCGCGTCCGGCACCAGCTGGCCGACGAGCACGCGGACGCAACGCTGCTCGTCAACGCGGCCGGGCTGTTTACCCCCAAACCGTTCCTGGATCACGACGCCGCTGACTACGACTCGTACCTGGAACTGGACCGGGCCATCTTCTTCATCACCCAGACCGTCGCCCGCGGCATGGTGAACCAGGGCCGCGGCGGCTCCATCGTCACCATCGGCAGCATGTGGGCGCATCAGGCCATCGGTGCCACGCCGTCGTCGGCATATTCGCTCGCTGAGGGCGGCTGCACGCTCTGACCCGCAACCTGGCCCTCGAACTCGCGCCGCACCAGATCCGGGTAAACGCGGTCGCTCCGGCCGTCGTCGCGACTCCGATCTACGAGCGGTCCATGCCGAAGGACAAGCTCGAGGAGACGCTGCACAGCTTCGACGGCTTCCACCCGCTCGGCCGGACCGGCACCGTGCGGGACATGGCCAACGTCATCACGTTCCTGCTGTCTCCCGCCACCAGCTGGGTCACAGGCGCCATCTGGGACGTCGACGGCGGCGTCATGGCCGGACGTAACTAACAAACCACCAGATTCATCTCGTGTCGAAGGGGAGTTATGAAGCCACCGATGGGGCGGTGTCATCTGACGGCCAGTACCTGTACGTGCAGGCCAGCGGACCCGGCAACGTCGACGCCTTCCGCATCGGCCCCGGCGGCTCACTGACCGAGACCGGCTCGGTCACCGTCCCCGGCGCCATCGGCGGCGAGGGCATCGCCGCCTCCTAACCGCAGCACCGCCCGGCACCGGGCAGCGCCAGGCGCCCCAGCCATTCATGGCTGGCGGGCCGCCCGCGCTGCCCCGGCCGCCACATCCCAGCATCCCGCGCGCCCGCTCAGCTCCGTCTTTGGCGCCCGCGACATCAGCCGGTTGCTCCCAGCCGTGCCAGCCGCCACCACCTTGATGAGGAGAAGGCATGTCCCACCATTTTGACAGCCCGACGGCGATCGAGGACGGTCGGCTCAACCTGTTGGACGTGTACGTGTTTCCGGAGTCGCCGGGCACATCGACGCTGCTGCTTGGCGTCAACCCGGACGCCGGGCGGTCCAGCCCGACCACGTTCCGGCCCGATGCCCTGTACGAGTTCGTCATCGCCAGCGATGGCGGCACCCGCGAAGACCGAGCGTTCCGGATGAGCTTCGCCGAGCCGGACGCTGACGGAAACCAGGAAATGCAGGTCCGCTACGCTGTCGGCCCGCCGAGCCGCTCTGGTCTGGAGGGTACCGAACTCGGCATCGGCCATATGGGAGAAGCCTTCGCGCTGGGCAATGGCGGATCAGCGTGGTTCGGCCTGGCGCAGGACCCGTTCTGGGGCGACGCCGTGGCGCTGTTCGCGTTCACTCACGGCCTGGCCGCCAACCAGTACCGCCCCGAGCTGTTCACCGGGACGCCGGGCAACCTGCTGGCTGGCCGGAACGTCACCGCCATCGCCCTTCAGGTGCCGGACGTCACGTTCGGTGGCATCGACGTGGCCCTGTGGGCCCGGATCAGCCTGTACGGGCATGCTCCCCAGCGACAGGTCAGCCGGGCCGCCCACCCGTTGTTGCGGTCGTTTTTCTTCCCGCAGCCCGGCGCGGACACCGAGAAACTCAACGCCGGTTCGCCGGCCGACGACGTCGCCACGTACGGCAACATCGTGCGGCGGACCGCCGTGCATGTGGCAGAACTGAGTCGAGCCGCCAACCCCGCCGAGCACGCTGCGACGCTCGTCGCTGCATTCCTGCCCGACCAGCTCCGGTACCGGCCCGGCCAGCCGGCGCGCTTCGCGCCCGGCACGGGAAACGGCCGCGGCCTGCACGACGACGCGTTCGGAACCACGCTGTCGCTGCTGGTCGGCCGTCCCCTCGGCGTGACCGCCTCGCCCCACCCGGTGGTGCCCGAATTCCCCCACCTTGCGCCGGCCGGGCACGACGACATCCCGGCGCTTGCGGACATGCTGGGGCTGCGCGAGCACGCCGAGCCACCGCCGCCCGGCTGACGCCGGCCGTGCCGCCATCTAACGCGCCCGGAATGCGGCGCGTGCATGGCCCGATAAACGTCAGCAGCTCCGGCCAGGCATACCGATCCGCGAGCAAAGGACCACAGCCATTAGCAGCACTTCCATCGCCGCAGAGGATCCGGAATACTTCACCCAGTATAAGAATTTCGCCCTCAGCAAGTCTGCCAGCGGCGTGCTGACCCTCCGCTTCCACACGGACGGCGGACCGCACACCTTCGACGGCACGACCCATCACGACCTCCCGCGCCTGCTCGAGGACATCGCTTTCGACTCCGCGAACCGGGTTCTCGTCCTCACCGGCACTGGCGACAGCTTCATCCCCAGTATTGACGGGCCAAGCCTGGGCGACATCACCAAGCCCATGGGCTTCGACGTGATGTACACAAGGCCGGCGCGGAGTCCAGTGGCTCGTGGACCTGGAAATCCCGATCACCGCCGTGGTCAACGGCCCCGCTCCGGTGCACAGCGAGTACGCGCTGCTGACTGACGTTGGCCCTTCGTGGGCTAGCGGCGGTCAGCGCTGGCCGGCAGCCGCCATCGGGCGGCACGTTGGTGGGCAGTTAGCGCGTGCCTCGCAGCCGATCCGAGATATATCGGCATCCAACTCATGACGAGCCGGGAAGGTGTGACATGCCTAAGCAGCCGATCATCGTGTTCGACATGAACGAGACCTTGCTTGACCTGGATACTCTGCATCCGACGCTTGACCGGATTTTCGGTGACCCGGCCGCGCTGAGGCTGTAGTTCGCAAACCTGATCACCTACTCCGAGGCGCTCACACTGGCCGGGGTATACATTCCGTTCACCGACATCGGCGCCGCGGTGATGCGCATGCTCGCGGTCACGCGCGGCATCACCATAAGTGAGGCTGACGCTGCCGAGCTGACCGACCGGTTCGCCACCATGCCGGCGCATCCAGAGGTTCCTGCGGCGCTGAGTCGGCTGCGCGACCACGGATTCCGGCTGTTCACCCTCACCGACAACACGCTGGCGATCTCAGGCAGACAGCTTGAGCACGCCGGCATCATCGACGTATTCGAGCGCCGGTTCAGCGTCGATGAGACCGTGCGACGGCACAAGCCCGCGCCCGAGGCATACCGCTCAGTGGCCGCCGCGCTCGGGATCGACCCTGCTGACATCTGCCTCATCGCCTGCCACGTCTGGGACACCATCGGCGCCCAGTCGGCCGGCTGGCAGGCCGGCCTGATCCTGCGCCAGGGCAACGCCCCACTGGACGTCGGCCCGCAGCCGGACTACATCGGGCAGGACCTCAACGCCATCGCCGACCAGCTCATCGACAAGTACCATCCTGAGGCCGGGCAGTGACCGCCCCGGCAGCTCGCAGAAGTCCAGAGGCTCACGGAAGGAAGGCGCAGACAATGGTCGCGTGGGATCAGGTCAGTCGTGACGACGTGCTGGCCGCGCTGCAGGATTACGACCAGCTCGGCCCCGAGCAGTTCCTTTCCCAGCATGGCTACGGGCCAAGCCGCAGCTATGAGCTGATCTGGAACAAGCGCCACTACCCCCACAAGGCAAACCTCGGCACCGCCTACGAAATCGCCACCGGTCAGCGCCTGGCGCCCGGCGACTTCGAGGGCGGCAAAAGCCGGCGCCGTACGGGTGCTCGGCAAGCTGGGATTTATCGTCCAGCCTCTGGGATAGAGGGGCTAACGTCGGTGACCGCAGCGGGCACTGTCAGATTAGCTGAGCCTGACCTGCCGGGCAATGCGGCGGTTCGCCGCTGGGTTCCGATCGGTGGGCTCTACGTTCGCACCTTTCCTCGGCCTCTTCGTCGGTATGGCGCGGTCGAATGCCGGAGGCCGTTACTAATAGCAGGTCGGACGATATCGGAGATGGCAAGAAATCGTAGGCTGTCGAGGTTTGCTCGATGAGGGCCGCCGACTGTCAACCAGGCCGCGTCGTTGAGCTGTCGGCAGCCGAGGGGAGGACTCGCGGTGTCGCATCACATTTGCGGCCTGCGGACCCTGTGCGCGTCGGCCGCCGATATCACTGACCAGCTAACCGTGCTCGCCTCGCACGAGTCCCCTACCTGGTGGCGCCAAATCCCGACGTAGCTAAAGCGCCGCGTGTAGCCACCAGGCCATCACTTCACCAGCAAAGGAAGGCAGCTAGACGCCCATGAGGCGGATTCTGGTCACGAGCGCCAGCGGCGCGAACGGCAATGGATACGGCACGCTTCTCTACTTCTCCGCCGGCGGGGAACTGGCGGGGCCGTTCAGCAACGACCCCCGGATCACTGATCCGCGCGGCCTCAGCCTGAGCCCGGCCGGTGATCTGATATACGTCACCAGCGGCGATGACCGGGTGCTCGCGCTCGACAAGAACGGCCATGTCACTCTGGACTCGGGCCGCAAAGAGGGCCTGGACGCCGGTGGCGGTACATTCGCACCGGACGGCCGGTACTGCGTTACCCTGCGGCGCCGCGGCACGATCCTGGCCCTGCCACCTCGACTCGACACCGAAGGCGAACCGCTCCTGCCCGACGGCGCCGTTCCGTTCCCACGAGGATTCGGCTTCGGCGATGGCGGCCAGCTGTACCTGTCCTCGGGAATCGGTCCCTCCGGGAAGGGTGACAACACCATCACTACGTTTGACCGCGACGGCCGGCTCCGCAATCCGCGGCTGGTCAGCGACCCCGAGCTGAGCCCTCTCGACCTGGCGATCGCTCCCGGCGGCAACCTCGTCGTTTCCAGCGAGTGGCCGTTCGGCTCGCCGAGCGCCACGGCCACGATCCGCGAATACGACCCGTCCACCGGACGGCTGGTCCGCGTGCTGGCACCCGACCCCGCCGTGAAGTTCACCAGACCCCGCGGACTGCGGTTCGGGCCTGGCCGTCAGCTCTACTGGGTCGGCCAGGACCACGTCCTCGCCTTCGACTTCCCGACCGGGAGGTTCCTCGGAGTGATCGCAGAGCTGCGGAAGCTCAACGGACAGGCGGTCCTGCTGCTGAAGTAGCGGCCGCCGCGCCTATCAGTGTGAGGGCGCCGGGCGCCGGCGTGGGGGGTGCCAAAACGGCGCGAAGATGGCTGACCTGCTGATTTGCCGGTCGTGAGCGGTATGTGCCTAGCAGGATCGCTTCTTTGTGACGGGCCTTCTCGCGCGCAGAGGCACTTCCAGGCGATATACTCTTTATGCCAGTTCAGAGAGCAATTTAGAAAAAGTGTCCAAGGGGGGACTTGAACCCCGCTCGTGGTGGTACATCCCCAAACGGGGGATCCATCACCACACCAAGCTAACACGGCAAGGGCCGGCCCGGCCCGCATTTCGCAGGCGAAAAGAGGCGGCAGCACCGGCCTGCCCGACCGGTCCAGGCATGTGACCTGCGGAAACGACGAGGGCGGTGAGCCGGGATCGGGCCGCACGCAGGGCCGGCCCGGGCAGCCGCAGCACGACGCTTAATCATCAGGGAAGTACAGTGACAGCCTCCCGCTGCTGCTCACCAGTCCCCGCACCGCAGCCGCAGCCCCCAACCCGGCCCCGATGACCTTGCCACCGAGTTGAACCCCCATAAAACCGAGTTGGACCCCATAAGGCAGTCCCCGGCGGCTAGCCGCGCCAGAGCAGATCAAAAGCGGCGCCTTTCCGCGCACGGCGCATAGCCCACCAGCACGCAGCTGACAAGGGCAGAGCTGGCGGTCACGTCGCCTGCGATCCGCGGCACCCGTGACGCACCGCCACCGCCGCTGGCGTAGCTTGCGCGTGCGTACCCGCCGTAGAGTCCAAATCTGGGTGTAGCGCAGGGTGGTGAACTGGCTTCTGTAATTCCGTGCTTCTCTCCATATAAGGCGCAGTGCGTGGAGCTGTCCGTTTAGCCCAACGCACGGTCGAGGTTAAAGGCGGCGCTGATCAGTGCCAGGTGGGTAAGTGCCTGCGGGAAGTTGCCTTGTTGCTCGCCGTTGAGGCTGATCTGCTCGGCGTACAGGCCCAAGTGGTTGGCGTAGGTGAGCATCTTCTCGAACGCCAGTTGCGCCTCCTCCAGGCGGCCTGCGCGTGTGAGCGCTTCGACGTACCAGAACGAGCATGCCGAGAAGGTGCCCTCCGCGCCACGCAGACCGTCTGGGCTGGCCTGTGGGTCGTAGCGTAGACCAGCGAGTCCGAGACCAGGCTGGAGCGGCATCATCCCCAGGCACCCTGTGACGCCGACCTGGACGCCATCGAGCTCGCCTACCCGAACCTGCGGGCCGCCCTGGAGTGGTCGGTCCTGACCGATGTCGCCCGCAGCCTGGAGCTGGCCGGGGCGCTGGGCATCTTCTGGAATTACGCCAACCGGCTGGGAGACGCTGCCGCACTGGGCGACGCTGCCCTCGACGCGGGCCGGCGGGCCGATCCGGCGGCGTGGGCCTGGGCGGCCGGGACCCTCAGCTACCCCCGCTACTGGGCGGGCGACACAGAATTCCTCTCCACCGTCACCGCCGAAGCCGTCACCATAGCCGAGCAGGCCGGCGACATGCTCGCGGTGGCCCGTTGCCGGGCAATCCCGATGCTGGAGTTCACCAGCGTTGACCAGCTACGCCAGACCCTGGCCATGGTCCAGGCTGCAGCCGATCCGTGGTTCGAGGCCCGCATGCTCGGCCCGCTCGCGATAACGGAGTTCCATGCCGGCGATCTCCAGGCGCAGGCACATCTGGCCCGCCTGGGAGCGCTTGCCGAACAGATCGGCTGCTCCGCCTACCGGGCCGGTCATACCCTGATTGCCGCCATTGAGCTGGCCTCGGCCGGCCAATTCCCGGCGGCGCTGGAGCACCTCGATGAGGCGGTCCCGAGCCTGGACCGGATGGCTAATCCGCAAGTCTGCCTCAAGCTGCTGGGGGACATGGCCTGGTACGCGCTGCTGACCGGTGACCGGCCGCGGCTGGAGCAGGCCATAGGCCGGCTCGTCGGCATGCCTCTGGACTGGGCGGTCCTGCGGCCGATCGCCGACGCGCTGCCCGGGGTAATGGGCCTCGCGCCACGGAAGACCGAGCCGGTGCACCTCCCGAGCCTGTTCGCCAATGTCGTCTGGGCGTTCCTCGACGACGAACCGGAAGCTGCGCCACGCCGACGACCCCCGGCTAGCGCGCCGCCACGACCCAGGCATCCGATGGAACAGGTGGGCACGGCGATCCTGGCCTACCTCGACGGTGATCTCCGCGCCGCCGAGCAGCAGATCGTGGCGCTGGGATTGCACCCGGCCGAGGCCCGCCCGTTTTTCTTGGTGATGCTGGCCCACTGCGCCGCCGACGACGGCAGCCACACCCAATCCGCGCGACTGCTGGGCGCGGCCGACGCGCTACGGGAGCGGTTCGGCCTTCAGTGGTTCCCCCGGTTCCTGGTAGCTGGACGCGCCGCAGCGGAGCACGCAACCCGCGCGGCATTGGGGGATGAGCAGTTCGCCGCTGCCTACGCCGAAGGCAGCTCGCTTGGCGTCGAGCAGCTGGTCGCGTACGCCCTCCGCGCGCAAATAGTGGGCGATGTGCCCGAGTTTTGAGCTCCGGCCCAGTTGCTGCTGGTCGCTGTGAGTAATTCCACCAGCTGTGTGGCATGCAGAGCGTGCTCGTCCCGTCCTCGGGCACACGTAGACCCGGCATGGTGGGACGCCGGTTGCTGTGCTGGTTCTTTCCGGCTGGTGTCGGTGTGCGGCCGACGGAGGTGGATCTGAGGAGTTTCAGACTGTCTGTGCAGATCATCGACCAGGATCAGCACCGGACGGGTAGGGCTGAGCGTGTCGACCAGGTGCCGCAGCCCCTGGGTCGCGATCCGCGGGTCCCTAGAGGTACCGCCGGGGATGTGGATATCGCGGACACCGAGTTGGCGGAGAAGATCGAACGGCTCGCGGTAAGCCGATTCCTGCCCGTCTGCCTCAAGGACGTTAAAGCCAGACGCCCGAGTGGCGATCTCACGCAGCAGCGAGGTCTTGCCCATCCCTGGCTTTCCCAGCACGCGCAGGACCGCGGGCTGTCCGCTGCGTGCCGCCCCGAGCGCCGCCGCGATCGCGCTGAGCTGGTCGTCCTGCCAGAGCACGCTCGTGCCTCCCTTCACGCCGAAGGGTACTGCGGAGTTATGACGCGTCGATGACGGGCAGCAGCAGGCGGGAGGATGAGTGCACGGTGTTGACGCTGGACCCGCCGAGCGGGGTGTGGGTGAAGCCGAGCACCTTGGGCGCGTCCTTGGCCTGGTCGCTGCTGGTCAGGGTCAGCCGCAGCCGGTGGCCGGGGCTGACGCGGCGGGCGTTCGGGGCGATCGGGATGCGGTAGGTGACCGGCTCGCCGACGTCGATGGCGGCAGGTTCGCGGCACTCGATGACCGGGGCACCGGGCACGCTGTCCGGCTCGTTCACGGTGCGCAGCATCGCCCGCAGCCACCCGGCGGACAGCACGGTCTGCGCCCCGTCCGGGGCGACGTCGTAGAGCACGGCGATCCAGGCGGTGTCCAGGGCGGTAATGGTGGCGTCGAGCCGCAGTTCGATATTGCCGGCGATGTCCAGCAGCTCGGTCATCGCGGGTGTTTCCCACGTGAGCCGGTCCGGGAGCCCGGGCGGGCTGGCGTTGCGCGGCCGGCCGGAGTCGGCGGGCAGGTAGAGGTAGGACCGGGAGCCGGGCTCGCCCTCGTCGCGGCTGAGCGTGCCGTCGGTGCGCAGGGCGTACTCGGCGATGGAGCTGCCCGGCGGCGGCCACTGCTCCGCGGTGCGCCATTCGCCGGCGCCGGGCAGGTACCAGCGGATGGCGGGGCCGTCCATGACGCCGGTGTCGATGCCCTTGAGCCAGTGGTCGTACCAGGCAAGTGCCTCGTAGTGCATGCTCTCCCATGGCCAGTTCAGGCCGCCTTCGGGCAGCAGGCCCATCCGGACGTTGGGGTTGCGGGCCAGGGCTTTCCAGCTGGTGAACGTACCGGGCAGGTGCATCACGACGTTGTCCCAGTCGCAACCCAGGTACACGGGGATGTCGACGTCGGCCAGAGCGGCGGTGCAGTCGCGGTCGGCCCAGAAGGCGTCGTAGGTGGGGTGCTCGACGCAGGCCTGCTGCCAGATCCGGCCGAAGGGCTCGTCTGGGTAGTGCGAGCGCAGGACGCTCTTGAGCATGGTGACGGCGGCTTCGCCGTTGACGTTGGCCAGCTTGGCGTGGACGCGGGAGTTGGAGAACACCTGGCCGGCCAGCTCGAGGCCCTTGCTGCGCCAGAACTTATCGGATTTCTCGCCGAGGATGCCGACGGCCGAGATCCAGGTGGAGAAGAAACCGGAGCTGAGCAGGCCGTGGTGCCAGACTACGTCGAAGACGCTTTCGTTGGTTCCGAGCGCGAAGATCGCCTTCAGGCTGGGGGGACGGCTGGCGGCCGCCGCGGTCTGGGCCATGGCGAAGTAGCTGATGCCGAGCATGCCGACGTTGCCGTCGCACCACGGCTGCGCGGCGACCCACTCTATGAGGTCGTAGAGGTCGTCCCGTTCGGAGGAATCGAGCATGCCCCAGGTGCCGCCGGACCCGCTGGTGCTGCGGGCGTTGGCGATGACGTGTGCGTAGCCGCGCGGTACGAAGAAGTCGCTGGCCCCGGCCTCGATCACCCCGGCCGGGGCGCGGAGGTTCTGCATCTGCCGCGGGTAACACGAGTACGCCAGCAGCGCGGGCATCCGGCCGCCGGCGTCGGGGCGGTAGATGTCGGTCATCAGCTCAACGCCGTCACGCATCGGCGCGGGGACGTCATTGGCCTGGATGACCTGGTACGCCGGCTCCGTGAGGTTGCGGAATTCCCGGCCGGTGGTTTGCATGCCGTTGAGGTGGCGTTGTCCGGGTGCGGTGCCGGAGGGGCGGTTCGGCATGGCGCTGCTCCAGGGTCAGGCGGTTGTTCATCAGATGTTGAAACTTAATGTCATCATAGGTTGAGACTTAGTTTCAACGCAAGATGATATTCACGCTATGATGAAATTCGTTGTCACCCGGACGGAAGGATCAGCGGATGCCGACTAAAGCCGGCGCCCCGGGCCCCCGCGACGAGCGGGGCGTGCTGGCCGCCCGGATACTCCGCGAGGCCCGCCTGGCCTTCGCCACCCTCGGCTGGGCCGGCACGACGGTCCGCGGGGTCGCTCGCGCGGCCGACGTCGACCCGGCGCTGATCTACCACTACTTCGGGTCCAAGGATGCCCTGCTCGACGCGGCCACCACCCCGCCGCCACGGTTCCTCGACCGCGTCGCCGCCAGCTGGACGGTGCCCGCCTCCGAGCTCGGCCGCCACCTGCTCCAGGCGGTCATGCTCAACTGGGAAGATGACGAGATCGGCCCGGTCCTTAAAGCGATCCTGCAGACCGCGGCCCACGAGCCCGTCACCCGCGACAAGCTGCGCAAGCTGATCGAGCAGGGACTCATGGGGCCCGCCACGGTCGGCGCCGGCGACTCCGACCGGCTCGTTCGCGCCAGCCTGATCGCCTCCCAGCTGCTCGGCTTCGGCTTCATGCGCTACGTCTGGTACATCGAGCCGATCGCCTCCATGAGCGAGGAAGACATCCTGGCCGCCATGACACCGAACCTCCAGCGCTATATCGACGGAGACATCTCACCGCAGCGGCAACGCCTGCAGCGCGCCACGCGGAGCCCGCAGCCGGATTGAGCAAATGCCAAGGTCCGCTCACGCGGGGAACGAGTGCGGCATACGCCTCACCAGTCGTTGACCGACGCTGTCCGGACCTGGCGGAGCGTTACGGCTGCGATGGCCAGCGCTGGGAAGTCCGCGAGGACTTGCTCGAGCATCTTGGAGTAGGTCGCGGCGCCGAGATCGAGGAGATCGGAATTGACGCCCTCAAGCACGTACCCCAGGGCTGCGGAGTAGTCCTCTTCGTTGCCGATGACGACATCGGCGTGCTAGACGAGCCGGCGGGGCCGGCCAGACCGCGGCGAGCGACTCCTACGACGACACCGGCGGCGGCGGGGGCGGCGGGATCAGAGGCGGCTCGGCCGGGACCGCGGGAAGCGCCGACGGTATCGGGGCCGGCGGCGGTGGAGGCGCCGGATCCTCTATGGTCGCCTCCACCCTGACCAGCATCTCCATCACCACCAACACAGTCGACGAGACCGGAATGATCTACATCGTCTGGACCACCAGCTGACCCGGATCACCGCCAGACCGCTCTCCCTCGAATAGAGCCATTCCGTGGCAGGACAACCACTCCCGCCGCCGTCGCCATGACCCGTCATGGCGACGGCGCGGCGCTCGCCGGACTCATCATCGTCACGATTCCCCGTCAACATCCAGACGACCATCAAGATCCCCGGCGGTGTCGCCCTCTGGGGCAAGGACACGATGGGCGGTAGCGATGGCCTTGGCGGGCTCACCCATGAGTGCTACGTCGCCGCCTTGTCGGCCTCACCTGCTACGGGAAAACCCAGGTCACCTTCGATTCATATTCCGGGCCCCACAGGATCGGGGGCGGCGCTGCCCGGCCGCGATGTGCGGTGCGGGACGGGCGTGCCGGCCTAGATGCCGGTAGTGCCGGCGGGATCGCCGTGCGTGCGGATCCGGCGGGCGGACCAGCGATCCGCGGCCCACGGCACGACCGCGAGGAGCAGCCAGCAGTACTTGGCGGCGCCGGTGTTGACCCAGGCCAGGCCGATGGACAGGGCGATGATGATGATGCTGGCCGCCGCGCGCAGCCGGGTGGCCTGTCTTTCGTGCTCGCTGGTCTCGGGGATCAGCAGATGTGCGCGGTGGCTGAAGACGACTGTTGCCTGGGTCGCCAGGCTAGCGGCCAGCAGGTTGAACGCGAAGATGTCGACGGCGAGCGGGTTGGCGGAGTATTTGCCGAGCAGGTTGCTGGTGAATGGCATAAGGGTGATGGTGAACAGGAACGCGAAGTTCCACCAGGCCAGGCTTTCGCGCTGCCCGGCGATGCGGCGGAATACCCGGTGGTGGACCAGCCAGAACTGGGCGATGATGTAGAACGAGATCACGTAGCTGATCAGCTCGTCGGCGCCCTTGCCGAGCTGCGCGGCGAGTTCGGAGGCCGAGGTCGGGTCGGGCACCTGGGCGGTGGCCGGCACCTGTAGCTGCAGGACCAGCAGGGTGAGGGAGATCGCCACCACGCCGTCGGACAAAATGAGCAGGCGCTCGACGCCGGGCTGGTCGTCACGGGAACTCGGGGAGCGGGATCGGTGGGCATCGGTACCCAGCCTCCCAGGTCGTGGTAGGCCGATCGGCGATGTGTGCCAGGACTCGCCGAGCTCGGCCGTCTGGAATCTGTTCAAGCCCGTTTGGCGGCTGGGCCGGCGGTCGCTCCTGGCCGGACCTGGCTGGTGCCTGCAGTGGGCATCGTCAGTCAGGATCTGCCGGGTGGGATGTTGTGGTTGAAGCGGAACATGTTGCCGGGGTCCCAGGCTGTCTTGATTTCTGTCAGGCGGGCGAAGTCGGCGGGGGCGTAGGCGGCCCGGACGTGGCCGGGCGTGACGTACGGCCCGGTGAGGAAGTTCACCAGGGCGCCCCCGTCGCTCCAGGGCTGGAGGGCGTCGGCGAGGCGCAGCTCCGCCTGGCCGGCCTCGGTCAGCCCGGCCGGGCTGGGATATGACGCGGCGAAGAGGTTGAACGCGCCGCCGCGGTGCCCAACACAGTTCGGGACCGCTGGCGGGCGCCGCAGTGCGCCGCCCATCTGCCGGAGCTCGACGAGGAACGGCGAGGCGGGGCCGGTCGCGGTCAGCACCACATCCGCCATCCGGTGGCCGGCTTGTTTCAGGACCAGGGCGCGGCTCACGGCGGCCATCGGCGCGGTCGGGTCGTTGTGGATGGTGCCGACGCCGGTGAACGGCATGACCCGGACCGTGTCGAGCAGCAGCGGCGCCGCCGTGCGCAGCGGCTGGATCAGCGCCTCGCCCTGGCCCGCAGCGCCGCAATACGAGACGCGGACATGGCAGGTGAACCTGCCGCGCAGCGGCGCCGGGACGGCCTCAACAGGCGGGAAGACCATCAGGGCGACCGACAAGGTGAGCTCGTCGGGCGCGTCGCGGGCACAGGCCAGGAACACCGACAGCACCTCGGCGGCGGCCTCGCCCGGCAGGTACAGGCCGCCGCCGTACAGCGTGTCCACCGGAAACAAGTCGATGACCAGCGAAGTGACGACGCCGAAGTTACCGCCGCCGCCGCGGACGGCCCAGAACAGGTCAGGGAACGACTCGGGCGTGACCTGGCGCAGTTCCCCGTCCGCGGTCACCAGGCCGACCTGCCGGACGTGATCCGCCGCGAAACCATAGCGCCGTCCCAGCGGTCCCAGGCCGCCGCCGAGGGTGTAGGAGACCGCCCCGACCGCCGGCGCCGCGCCGCACAACGGCGCCAGCCCGCACTGCGCCGCCTTCGTCACGACGCTGGCCCAGGTAGCTCCGGCGGCCACCCGCGCAGTCCGCGCGACGGCGTCGACCGCGACGTCGCCGAGCCGCCTGGTCCCGATCAGCAGGCCGCCGCTCACCGGAACCGTCAGCCCGTGCCCGGTCGCCAGCACGCCCACGCCGAGGCCGTGATCCCGGCCGAACCTCACGGCCGCGACGATGTCCGGCTCCGCCGCCGCGCCGACGACAACGGCGGGCCGCTGCGGAACCGCGCGGTCAAAACCATCGCACTCCCGCTCATACCCCGACGTCGCGGCCGTCTCCACCGGGCCCGCGACAAGCCCCGCCAGCGCCGACCGCCAGCCCCCGGCCTCGCCGCCGCCGACCATCTGATCGCTCATTCAAGTGCCCCGTTCCCGCTGCGCTTGTCCGGTCATAGGCCTGCCCCTCATCCGTCGGCGGCATACCGGCGCTGCGGCCACAGGCTCTGCGGTCCGCAGCTCAGCTCAGGCATCGCCATCATCAGCTCCGCCGGGCTCGGGGGCCTGAGCAGGTGTGAGTCATGCTTGCCCGGCGGGGATGTGCTGGTCGAGCCAATCGAAGATTCTCTCCCCGCGCAGGCCATTGCCGGCGGGCTCGCAGTGGGAATCCGCGCCCTCCTCCTCGGTGAAGCCCACCAGGGCCTTCGCCCCCGGGAGCTTGTCGTACAGCGCGCGGGACTGCCCGGGCCAGAACTGCTCGTGCTCGGGGTCGGTGACCAGCACCGGGCAGGTGATCTGCCCGATCACCTCGTCCGTCAAGGCGTAGGCGCGGGCCGCGGTGAAGAACTCATACGGCGAGGTCGTGCCGTACGGGCGCATCCGGAACGCCATCATCGACCGTGTCGCCGGGGAGAACCGCAGGGCCAGTCCCATGTCTTTATCGAACTTGTCCTTCTCTCCCGCGTCGATCATTTTCGCCAGGAAGTGGGGAATCTGCCTGGTCATGGTGGCGGAGACATCGACGACACCGGGATCGGCCACGGCCGCGGCGATGCGATGCTCGAAGGCCACCGCCCTGGGCACCCAGTAACCCGCCTGGCTGACGCCGAGCAGCGCGATCCCGCCGGGATCGACATCGGGCCGGGTCAGCAGGTGATCCAGGACCGGGGTGATGACCTTCTCCCAGTCCGGCCGGAACGGCAGCCCCTGCCGGACCAGCGCGGCGTTCTGCCCGGGGCCATCGAAGGTTACCGCGTTCCAGCCGCGGTCCAGCGCATCGGCGACGCCCTGCACCCACGCGCCGGTCACCGGCCCGTCACTGCCATTGTTGAAGATCAGCGTCCGCCGGGACTCCCCCGCCGGGCCAGCGCGGAAGAAATAGCCCGGCAGCGTCGTGCCCTCATACGGGATCTGGATCCGCTCGACCGGGACGTCGGTCAGGTCGGCGAAGCGGTCCCACGCGGCGCGGTGCCTCTCCCACAGGTTCCCGAACAGCCCGGGGTCATCCGTCCCATCCGCCGCCGAACTCGCCAGCGAGTAATACAGCGACACCCGCAGGAACTGCCGGGCAGCGGACTGCGAGCGGCCAGCGCCTGCGCCGGCCTCGGCGGCCAGCCGGTCCGCGGTCGCCGTCCACTCATCGACCCAGGACCGTGCCTGGCCGTTACGGATCCGCTCTACTGTGGACAGCACCTCCCCCACGTCGGCTGCCTGGTGATACGTCGCGCCGAGCGCGATCTCGGCCAGGAAATTGAACCCCTCATCCTTAAAAAACGGCCGCATGACCACCCCTCCCGCATGACTACCAAGATCGCAGAACCCAGCCTAACCAATCACCGCGCCGCGGTCCCGCCCCATCCCTGCCGGATGCACCAGCACTCACGGCCAGCTCCGGAAATGGCATCGACGCGGCCGCCGCGATCGGGTGCCGGCCATCACGAAATTCCCGGCGGAACTCAGGGGCGTCCTCATCGACGACCCGGCTGTTCAACGACAGGCTCCAGGAACGGCAACACTTCTGCAACCACCACCGGACTCCTGCAACCACCACCGGCCCGATGGCAGCCTCCGCGGCCAGACCCCGTACGAGCGCCCACGCAAACGACCACCGCACCGGGCCCCGAACTAAACAAGCTGCCTCAGTGGCACCCCGGCGCTCGCGAGTGTAGCGAGAGCCTCACCTGGCGTGGCCGCTGCACATCGCCAGGAATCATCCGTGGCGGAGGGAATCTTCACCGGGCCGGGTATACGGGATGCTCCTATGCGGTCATGGCCTTGCATCTGTCAGATTCCCGTTGAGGGTTCGGCTTGCGAAACAGCGACGGTGGCTGGCTGTGGAGACACTTTGCGTGTGAATGTGGATACCGTCACGGGCGGTCGGGATCGTGCAGAGCCGCAGCGACCGCTTCGGCCCGGGCCCGGTGCGCATGGCAGCGTGTGATCGCCTGCTGCACGGTCATGCGTTCGTGCGCGACCGACCATAGATCGAGAGCCAGCGGCCGGGTGATCAGCATCCCCGGCAGCCGGAGCAGTTCTTCCTCGGACAGCGGGATCGAGCGGGTGTAGCGGTCGAGACCGCGGCGAGCACCTCGCGGCCCCGCCGCGAACAGCAGGAAGGCCAGCGGCCACACCCGCGGGCCACGGCCCGCCCCGATCCAGTCGATGATCACCGGGGGTTGGTCGCCGCGCGGGACGGCGTTCGGCGGTGTCAGGTCGGCGTGGATCAGCGCCTCGGGCAGACCGGTGCCGTCGTCGGTGTCGGCCAGGGTGCCGGCGAGCTCGCCGACGGAAGGACCGATCTGGCTGCCGAGGCGAAGCGCCTCGGCGATTTCGCGCGACGGGGTGGCGCCGAGCCGGTGCCAGCCGCCGCCGGACGGCAGGTCTCGTGCGGATCGGGTCGCCAGCCGGGCGAGCAGCCCGGCGCACCAGGCCAAGATGAAGCCTGGACCGGGAGCCGGTGCCGGCTCGACGTACTCGGTGACGAGCAGGTGCCGGCCGCCCCCGAGCGGCAGCACCGGAGAGTCGCTCGCGCAGCGCTCGGCAGGGAACGGCGTGCCCGCCAGACCGGTCAGAACGCGAGCGGCAGCATTCACCGTCGCGGCCTCAACATCAGCGCCGAAGGCTCGCGCAACGAGGTCAGGACCGCCATCCGCTGGGCGCAGCCGGTACACGTCGACGTCCAGCACATTGTCCAAAGACAGCGGCTGGCACAGCGACTCGGCCACCGCGTGAACGACGGTCGCGGCGTCCTTCACCACTGGCCGGACGCGCACACCCGAACGATCCCGCGCACCCTTACCGGGATTACCGGGGTTGCGCGCGGGCTGGTGGCTCGGGACTCGCCGCGACGCAGATGGCGCGGTTACGGATCCGGCCGGCCGAGATCGTCCGAACGCCCACGCCACCATCAGCGGGAACTCTTGTCGCCAGAACTCGTCGCCGTGCGATCCGGCGCGCTCGCTCATGACGACGTCCGCACCTGCATCACGGAGCGCGGCCGCCCACCTCGCCGCGTTCTCAAGGAAGAACGGCTCCAGTGTGCCGGCGACGAGGTACGCGCGCGGAAGCGAGCTCGGCATCAGCGCAGGCGGTCGGTAACCCGCGCCTGGCGAGGCGCAGAAGACCGAACCGTAGATGTCTGGATGCCGAAGCCCGAGGGCGAGCGCCAGCTCTCCGCCCGCCGAGACTCCGCACACCGCGGTGCGGCCGGCGGGCAGCGCTACTCCAAACCGTGACCCCGTCCATCGGCGGACGTCCTCGACGAAGAACCTGGCGTGTGCCGCGAACCGTTCCGGGGCAAAGGCCGGTGAGTACTCCTGCAGCCGCGGTGTCTCGTCGGCCAGCCCGTGAACACCGACGATCATCGTGGATGGTACGTCGGCTGTTTCAAGGACCTCCCCCCACTGCGAGATGAACTGACCGTCACCGGCGAACACGATTGCCTCGGGCGGGTCCGGCGGGACGTACACCGTGACCTGCCGTCCACCGTCGTAGTCGAATGTCTCGGTAACGAACTCCCCCGAGACCGCGCCGACGGTTGTCTGGTCCTCCATAGTGGCGCCCGATCGTTGAGAGCTTCGCAGGTTCGTACGCATAGTAAAGCCCCGGCATCTTCCGGGTCGACCTGCCGGTACCGATCGGCTGGCGTGTGGGCGGGGTGATCGATCCCGCCGCGCAAGATCCGCCTTACCTGCATAGCTCAGTGGTTGCCCAGCATGATCGCGAAGGCCGCGCGGATCAGGGGTCGGCAGGGATTGCCAGCGCGGTTACCTCGCGGGGCACGGGTAAGGTTCCGCCATGGCTGCCTCATCGTTGATGGTCCCGCTCGGCACGCAGGCACCCGACTTCGCCCTCCCCGACACCACGGGCACAATGACAGGCCGCGATGACTTCACCGCCGCGCCCGCGTTGCTGGTCGCCTTCTTGTGCAACCACTGTCCCTACGTCCGCCACATCGAGACCGCGCTGGGCACGGTGCTGTCGCGCTATCCTGACCTGGCTGTCGTGGGCATCTGCACCAACGACGCCGATGCGTATCCCGGCGACCGGCCGCACGAGCTTGCCGGGCAGGCCCGCCGCGCCGACTGGACCTTCCCGTATCTGGTCGATGCCGACCAGAAGGCCGGCCGCGCCTACCACGCCGCCTGCACGCCGGATTTCTTCCTCTACGACAGCGCGCGCCTGGCTGGCCTACCGCGGCGCGTTCGACCAGTCCACACCCGGTAACGGCGAGCCGGTCACCGGCGAGCTGCTCCGCGCGGCCATCGAGCTGACCCTAGCCGGCCAGCCGGTGCCCGAGCCGCACCGGCCCAGCATGGGCTGCTCCATCAAATGGCGGTCCTGACCATCCTCATGACCGGCGCAGCCCGCCGCCAGGCAAGCCGTTGACCCGGCGCCGCCTGCCGCCATACCCTAAACGCCCGTGCTTGCCTGCCGAGCCCGTCCGACGCGGATGACCGATGAGAGGATAGACAGAGGCTGGCAGAAGACCTCGTATGAGGGGCACGTTGCGATCCTGGGTTTGCAGGACGGGAGCGGCAGCTGCGTGCACTGATGCCGCCGATGACACCCATGGTGCTCTTTCGGGCGCTCCTTGGCGTCGTCCTCTTCTTTTGCGGCATCGTTTTCGGCGCCTGGCTCATTATTCGTTTCCGGCAGCATATTCAAGACGTCACGCCTTGAATGATTAACGATTACGTGGGACCTGTCCGGGCGGGGCCGGCTCGATGTCCTCGCCGGGCGGCGCGGGACTGCGGCAGCGTCGGCATTCGTCGCGGCGGGCCGGCTCCCCGGCTATGTCTGGTAACTGGCTGGCCACTGCTGAAGCGCCCACATATTGCCGTCGGGATCACTGAAATATGAGTAGAGGACGCCGCCCATGTCCTCGACGTCGCTCGGTTCGATGCCCCGTTCCGCCAGAGCGGCCCGGGTCACAGCCATGTCCTCCACGACAAGGTGGAGGCCTTTGACCGAGCCTGGGACCATGTCGGTTATGGGGCCCATCCCTGTGCCGAAGACAATGGCGCAGCTCGACCCCGGTGGGGTGAGCTGTACCACCCGCATCGTTTCCGTGACCTGGGTGTCGTGCAGATTCCCGAAGCCAGCCTGCTGGTAGAACGCCCGCGCCCTGTCAACATCAGACACCGGAAGCGGGACAAGCTCCAAGCGCATGTCCGGTACTGCCGGAATACCTGCCATCGATCCAGCCTCCTCGCGATCCGTTGCGTGATAAGACGCCCCAAGCCGGTAGCAGTCATCGCTCCGTCAGTTCGCGGCACCACTGCCAGGGTGCGGGGGTGCGAGCCGTCGACGCATACAGCCTAAGCGCTCTGGTGCAAGCAATGGCAGAACGCGGCAGGCGACTGAAAACAGTTTCTCACACTGTGTGATCGGTTCCTCCACCTGACCGGAAAGCGCATTCCCGCCCTTCCGCACGTCGGCCCGAGCGTGAGGCATAGCCTGCGCTCCTGCGCAGATTTGGCCGTTCTGCGTCCCTCAACCGCGGCGAACCGGTCTGTAACGCGAGGCACCGATTCGATCGTTCTGTCGGTGTGACGTGTCGGGATGTGGACTTCCGGTGCGTGCGGTGCGGCCGGCGGAAACGTGGTCTTACTGCGTGGTCGCGGCTTTGAGCTTCACGACGAGGTCGGCGGGTATCCGGCCGCGGTCTTTGACGTCGATGCCCTGGCTTCTGGCCCAGTCGCGGACTTCGGTGAGTCCGGGTCGCCGGCGCCGGGCTTGCGGCGGGACCGGGCTGGGCGCCGGGTGCCGGGCGCTCGCCTGGCCGCGTCGATATAGCGGGAGAGCGCGCCGCGCAGCGCCCGAGCGTGCTCGCCGCTGAGGTCGATCTCGTAGCTTGTGCCGTCCAGGCGAACCGGACGGTGCCTTCGACCGGGCTGCCGTCCAGGTCGTCGATGAACAAGGTCTGTATTTTCTGGGCCACCGTGCGCTCCGTTCCCGCATCCGCCCCAGGCGCACCAGGCGCACCAGCGTAGATCATCGACGGCACCGTAAACCCCGGACACGGCGGCCATGCCCGCCGTAAAGGCTGACCTGTCTGCTGCCTGCCGGCAAAGAGGAGCCCGGCGCGACCGGGCGGGACAAGGTGGTTCCACACGGGAACCACAGCGCCCGGGCTATACCGCTTCCTTTGCTTGCTGCCGTCGCGCCGCCAACCGGCAGCCAGCCGGCGCCCTCATCTGCCGATGAGCGGAAGTTGCGCTTTCGTATGCTTACGCGCTGGCCTGCATATCGCGAACGGCGGCAGCAATCTTCAATTCACCTTTGTCGTTCGTACTGGGGACGAGCAGAACGCTAATTTGGCGCGAGTAACCCAAGTCGTTCCTTCATGGAGTGGGTTGGCGCATATGGACCGGTTCTGTTGGCATCGGAGAGCAATTCAGCCTGCCACCAGCGAATCTCCGGGCAGTGGCTCCAGAACGGCATCGTGGCTTCGCGGGTACCGGGTCACGGCATTGGAATTGACCGTCAAGCCTAACGAGCGACTGGAAAACGGGAGGATACGTTGCCCCCGGCAGCGGCAGCGCTGTGGGGCGGTCGGCTGGCTACCGGACGGCGTCCTCTGGCTCGCCGCCGCTAGCGACCATGGACAGCAGGTAGGGCAGTTATGGCCCGAGAGCTGTCGACGAGTGTTGATCGCGGAATGTAGCCGAGCGCCATCACGTCCCCGTTCCTGCCGAATCTGTGCGGCCGCCATGCGTGCGGATTCCCAGATCGCCGAGCGAGGGCAGAGTAGGAACCCCGCCTGACTGTCATACCATCCCGTTACGAAGACGACCGGGATTACGGCGGCGCTGGCGGCGCAAGACTTGGGCCGGGCCAAAGGTTCTACGTTGAGAAAGTAAGACTTCAGGCGCTTGAGTCGGACTTTCTCAAGGCAAGGGACGGGCACGTTGGCCTCGTGATTGGAGATGGTGTCAGCCAGCTGTTTTTGTCTATCCCGCCCGGGTGAGGCCGTCGGGGGAGTCTACGCAGGCTGTCATCCATATAACCGACGTGCGCGCTGCCGTCGGTTACATGGATGACAGCCTGAGGAGAATCAGCCAAGAAGAAGCGGATCGCGCGGGATACGTCCGAGATGGATAGGAAGCGCGTGCTAGCCACGATGCATACGTGCCCAGGACAGGGGCGATGGCAGAGCGCGGCTAGGCCCGGCCTTGGAAACCACCGGTCGCGCCATTCATCGGCCTTGGCCGAGCACGTGACAAGAGGTCCGCGAGCTCCTTCGGGCGCCTAAGCGGAACGGCGTGGCCAGCGGCTATCTCATCTGGAACGACGCCCAGGCGGCCGCCACGACCCGGCGCATGGACCCTGACGGGAAGAACCGGTCCTCGGTACACAGATATGCCCAGTCGGCCGCTCGTGCACCCCAGGCGTGGCCGGATTCAACCCAGCCCGTGCGGATCACCTCCATACCTAGGACCCGTCAGTTCAGGCGGGCGCTTGGATGCTAATCGCGATTTCAGTTTTTTCGTCCCATGCAGTAGCGCGGCTGACGATCAAGTGTCGAGAGGAGGCGCCCTTGACGGTGGAGGGGCGCCCCCGCACACTAGGCGGTAGATGGGAGGGATGCCGAGATCGCCTTGGCGCTGCCGGAGCTGGCTGAGCACGGCGACGCGGCGAAGTGTCCGAGGTCGATCCTGGTGAAGTACTGATGTCGCAGCGGATCGCACAAGCAAGCCTTGCCGTCCGGTGGCCAGCACGGACACTATCCTCAGGTTCATACCACTCGTGCACCATTAGCCTACGCCTCACGTCTCCTGTAACGGGGCGTGGCAATCTCTGCTGCGCTGGGGAGGAGACCGTGAGCTATCAGCCGTGAACCGGCTAACCCGCATGAATTACCAGCATTAATTAGGCAAGATAAGGGGTGAGGATGAAAAGGCTCATTATCGCTACCGCAGCTGCCGCAGCGGCTGCGGTCATCGGCGGCGGCGGGGTAATCGCTGCCAATGCCGCAGTCTCTAAGATTACAGCATCTGATACGCCAACTATAGATGCGACGACGGCGGTTCCTCCCACGACTGGGGCCCCGGCCCCTACAGTTACCGTGACCGTGACCCAAACGGTTACCGCGACCCCTACGGTTACCGTGACCAAAACGGTTACCGCGACGCCTACGGTTACAGTGACCGCGGCTCCAACCGCCACGCCGACGGTTACCGTCACGCATACTCCGCCGCCAAAAATTATCTATGTTAAAAAAATAATCTATGTTAAAGAGCTCATCTACGTTAAAAAGTATGGCCTGCTGTGCTACCAGTATTACCGGGACGGCCAGGCCGGCCTGAGCCTCGCACCAGTGACAACCGCCGACTGGAACAACGCGTTGTTCTGTTCGACCAGGATCACGCCGGTTCACCCAGGGAACCAGGCTGACTACGTGCTGACCATCTCAGCGCACGGACTGAGCGCTACGTATCTCGTGAAACCGTAGCTATACAACGAAAAAGGACGCCAGGCCGAGCAACAGAACCTGCCGACGCGGCAGCAATGGCTCTGATGGCCGCCGCAGCCTTCCCACGGCAGGCGAGGAGGCCGGCGGCCGCTATGCCTTTAACGGCTCGGCATGCAGACGCTATGAGAAACTCAGCATTGCGATGTCGGCTTTTCCGGCGCTGTCGACGGCAAGGGTACTGATATCAAACATGCGGAGCGGATGCGTGCCAGTGTGAGCCAATTGACGGATCGGCCGTACTCATCTGACCGCGTTGCGGCTTCGGCGAGCCTGGCGGAGAGCAGGTGCTCGCTGCAGTGTCGGGGCATGATGACCTTCACCGAACTGGCCTCAGCGCCCTCCCATCCTCTTGCGCCGTTCACTGATCAGCTGCGGCTGGCAGTGGCTGCCTACCTGGCCCGCTTCAAGGGCTCCTCTCGTCAGCACACCGAATCTGACCTGCGCTGCTACCTTGCCTGGTGCGCAGAGCGGAGCCTCGACCCACTGGCCGCCCGGCGCCCGCACCTCGAGCTCTACATCCGGTGGATGCAAGAGATCCGCCGGTTCAAGCCCTCCACCGTGTCCCGGCGGTTCTCGGTGACGGCAGGGTTCTACCGCACCTGCGTCATCGACGGAATCCTGGAGCACTCGCCCGCCGACCACGTGCGCCGTCCCGCGGTGCCCGCCGAGTCGCCCACGCTCGGGTTCACCCACCTGCAGTTCGAGGCCATGCTCACCGCCGCCCGGGAATCGGCGGACCCCTGCGACTTCGCGCTGGTGGCCCTGCTCGGGCTGCTGGGCTTGCGGATCTTCGAGGCCACCGGCGCTGACATCCCCGACCTGGGCGAGGAGCACGGCCACCGGGTCCTGCGCATGTGCGGCAAGGGCACCAAGATCGTCCTGGTCCCGCTGCCGCGTTGCAACGCTAAGGCCCACCGGAATTGCCCACAGGCTTAGCGGGGCGAATCCGATGAACAACAGGCCCCAGACGCATGCGGACACCGCACGGTCCAACGATTCACGAGCTGTGCCCACGGCCGCACGCGTCGGGCCGGGCATCAAAAGCCAAAGGTGCGGCCACAGCCGCACGCCATCGAGGCCGTACTTGTCAGCCGGGTGCGTCTCAGCCGCGAGCAGGCCCGGAGGGTAACCACCGTAAGCCGTCACCGCCGGGCGCAGTGTTCTTCGTGGCCATGCTCATCCCTGGCCAGATGATCGTGCCCCGCATGACGCGGTTTACGGCAGGCTGCCCAGCCTGCTGCCCGAAATCTCCGGCGCGGCCGGGCACCACCGCCCGGTGCCTCGGACCGCCGCGAGGCTAGCCGCGCCGAGGGCGCCTGGCCAGGAGCGACACGACGATGACGACGACCGCCGCGATCAGCCCGATGATAAGGAACGTCTTGAGCGTTGCGAAGATCCCGCCGATAGCCGTGAACGCCAGCCAGACGGCCAGGATCACGCCGAGGATTGTCCATATCATCCGGCCCATGTCCCCAGTATGCGCCCAGCGCCCTGCGCAGGACGGCAGCGCATGCTGACCGGGGCGCGCACTGACGGCCCCGGGCTCATCGCCGCCGCGATCCGGGAGACCGGCACCGACGCCGCGCTGATGGACCCGGTCGCGCAGCAGTACCGCAAGGCCGCTGACTGCGGGCACGGGCGAGCGGGCTGAGCGCGGCGCGCGGCGCCGACTGCACCGCCCGCCTTTGGCGGCTGTACCACCGCCCGTCGTGCCGACTGCTGCGATGGGGCTGGACTACGGGTGGGGAGGATCCCGCCGCTTCGCGGAGTACCTGGTAAGCGCCTTGCGCCGGAAATACGTTAACTGCTCCGAAGTGCCTCAGAAGATGGGCAGAATAGGTGCCTCCGGGCACGTCGGTTCCGATGACGGGAGCGAAAATGGCGGGTCGGCGGTGGTAGCCAGCGGTGCGGTGCTGCTACGCTCCCGCGCGGACACCGCGACCACACCCGGCAAGCTGCGGCTACTCCTGCTCGCCCTGGCCGTGCTGAGCCTGGCCTGGGGAGTGCTGGCCACGATCAC
This sequence comes from uncultured Actinomycetes bacterium, assembly GCA_963758795.1. GTDB lineage: Bacteria > Actinomycetota > Actinomycetes > Streptosporangiales > Streptosporangiaceae > Palsa-504. The sequence continues at coordinate 57,282 of CAVWXG010000006.1, read as the reverse complement.
GGTGAATCAGCACGCGGCGGCGGCCGCTAACGTCGTCGCCGTCAGTGAGCCGCTCAGCCTCGACGCTCAGCAGATCTACCAGTCCCTGTCGGACGCGGACGCCACCGCGGCTACCGCGTTCCTGTCCGGCGGCCTTGAGCCCATCGCGACCAGGCAGCGGTACCTGGCCGACATCGGCCAGGCCAGCACCCGCATCGAAGCCGCGACCGCGCTGGTGGGTGCCTCTGCGGCCCGGACCCAGCTGCCGGGCCACCTGACGAGCACCGCGGCGGCCAGCCAGGCAACCGGAGACGACCTCGTCACGCTGTCGGCCGATCTGCCCGTCTACGCCGGCGAGGTGGAGACGGCCCGGGCCGACAACCGGCTCGGGCTGCCGCTGGGCGCCGCGTACCTGCGGGAAGCCTCCGCGCTGCTCCGCGGGAAGCTGCTGCCAGCGGCCAGCGACATGTACACGCGGGAGAGCGGGCTGCTGACCGTCTCGAGTGCCCAGGCGACCGGGCTGCCGCTCGTTCTTGTCACGATCGTGATCGGCCTCGGCATCGGCTATGTCTTGTACCGGGCGTCGCGCTGGCTGACCCGGCATACCCACCGGGTACTGAACTGGGGGCTGGTCGCGGCCTTCGTGGCAGGCGCCATATCGCTGCTGTGGCTGACCGCCGCGTTCGCGTTCGGCCGGGCGGATCTCCTGCAGGCTCAGGAGCATGGTGCCACGCCGGTTGAGGCGCTCGCCCGGGCCGACATAGCGGCCCTGCAGGCGCATGCGGATGAAAGCCTCACCCTAATCGACAATAGCGGCGACGATTCCTATCAGCAGGACTTCCTGGCCCAGCAGAAGCTCCTCGGGCCCGGGCCAGGCTCGCTGCTCACCGTCGCGGGAACGGCGGCGGCGCACAGCCCGGCGGCCGGGCCCCCCATGGAGGCGGCCACCGATGCGCTGGCCTGGTACCGGGCGCACGTGATCGTGCGCTCGGTTGACGATAGCGGGTCCCACGCCGCGGCGGTGCGATCGGTCCTCGGATCGGGGCAGTCCGACGCCGGCGCGCAGTTCGGGCTGCTGGCCGCGGACCTCAACGCGGGGATCAGCGCTGATCAGGCCGCCTTCAGCTCAAGAGCCCGTGGCGGCCGGGACGCGTTTAGCGGCCTGGCCGCGGGCGTCATCGTGGCCTCGCTGATCATGGCGGCCGGCTGCGCCTGGGGGCTGAGCCGCCGGCTCGTGGAGTACCGGTGACGGCGCCCGCCCGGTCGCGCTGGGCGTCGTGGCTACGCGGAGCGGGCTGGCTGCGCGGGGCGCTGGTCATGCCGATGGCCGCCGTGCTCGCGCTGGGCGCGGCAGCCGCCGACGCCGCGCCCGGGATGCCGCACCCAGCGACCCGCGTCGCCGGGGCCAGCCTGCGCCGGGCTACCGCCATCACGCCCAGCTGCAACCCGAAGGCCAGCAGCCTGCGCCCGTCCGGTCCGCCGCAGGTGACTCCAGGCTCGTTTCATGGCGAAGATCCTCGCCCGTGGCTACCTTATCGCCGGGGTGGACCAGAACACTTACCACTTCGGCTACCTGAATCCGCTCGACGGGCAGATCGAAGGGTTAGGTGTGCGCGACCACCGGGTCTGACTCGGTCGCTAAGATCACCGCTGACCACGCGATCCTCGTCACCGTGCCGGACTGGACCGACTGCCTGGTGCTGCTGCAGCAGGGCCAGGTCGCCGCGATCTCCACCGACGACGCGATCCTGGATGGGCTCGCCGCCCAGGACCCGTGGACCAAGGTGGTGGGTCCACGGCTCACCGACGAGCCGTACGGGCTGGCGATCTCGCTGCAGCATCCGGATTTCGTCCGGTTCGTGAACGCGGTACTGGAGCAGCTGCGCACCGACGGTCAGTGGGCTGCCAGCTACGCGCACTGGATCGGCACTCCGGTTCCTGCCCCGCCGCCCGCCCAGTACAGGGACTGATCCCATGGCGACGACATTCACCCGGGCGCAGGCCGCCGACGCGGTGAACGCGGCCAGCGGTGAGCGGGACGCGATCCAGGCGAACCTGCTCGACCTGGACAGCAGCTTCGGCAAGCAGCTGCTCGCTGGTGCCGCGCTGGCCGGGACGACGAAGCAATGCTGGGAGGCGGCGGCGCTGACTCTGGCAGCACTGTGGGAAACGTTCTCGGCTTACTCGGCCGTGATTGACCGCGCCGTCACGGCGATGGCCGGGCGGGTCGGCTCCAGGGAACTGGCCGAGATCGCCGCCCTGCTCACCGGCCCGTCCGTCCAGCTGACCCGGCGGGCAGTCCCCATGGCCCGCCGCGACCTGGCTGACGCTGGGGGGCACGACCAGCTGCCCCTTTCGGCGGCGGTCGCCCGGATGCGCACGGCGTTCGCGGCGGTCACCAAGGTGGCGGCGGCGGCCGAGCAGGTGTGGAACGAGATCGCCGGCCCGCTCGACGCGGCCGGCGCCGACCTGGGGCGTGCGGCGGCCGGATTGTCCACGCTCGGCGATGAGGCGCTGGCCGGGGAGGTGGCGGCCGCGCAGGCCGAGCTCGCGCGGCTGCGCGGCGCGCTGAACACCGATCCGCTCGCATTCTGGTCCGGCGGCCGGGTGGTCATCTCCGCAGCGGACAGGCTGCGGGACCGGGCCGCTGCGGCCGCGGCGCGGGCCGCCGAGCTCGGCCGGCTGCGGGACGGCGCCCGGCGGCGGATCGCCGAGGTGACTGCCGCGGCCGCGGCCGCGCGCACCGCCCGCTCGGACGCCGCAGCCAGGTGGGAGCGCGCCGCCGCCAAGATCGCCGCCAGCGCCCTGCCGCCGCCGCCCGCCGAGCCTCAGGATCTGTCAGCGCGGCTGGGCGCGCTGGACGCGCTGCTGGCCGCAGGGCGCTGGACCCGCCTGGAGTCCGAGCTGGATCTCATCTCACGTCAGCTCGCGTCCGTTACCAGCCAATTTCGGGCTGCTGAACGAACGGTGGCTGAACTCCTGGGCAGACGCGATGAGCTGCGCGGGCTGCTCGGCGCGTACAAGGCGAAGGCAGCGCGCCTGGGCGCCGTGGAGGATCCGCTGCTCGCCCCGGTCTATGACCGTGCCCGTGAGCTGCTGTGGGCGGCGCCGTGCGACCTGGCCGCCGCGGCGGCCGCGGTGACCGGCTACCAGCAGGCTGTGCTGGCGATTGGAGCGCGACAGCGATGACGACCTGCACCAGCTGCGGCGGGGCCGTCGAGGATGGCTACTGCACGGTCTGCGGGCTCGCCGCCGCGCCAGCGGCAACCGTCCCGGGCTCCGCGAGCGGCCGGAGTTCGCGGCGCGGTCGCTCGTCGCGCGGCAGGCTCGGGGCGGGCATCATCGAGATCCCGCCGGTGCCGTACCGCGACCCGACCAGCGCCGTGCTCGCGGACCCGCAGGTGCCCGAGCACCGGCGTTTCTGCGGAAGCTGCGACCAGCCGGTCGGACGGGGCACGGTCCCACGGGCAGGCCTGACCGAGGGGTACTGCCGGAACTGCGGCACCTGGTTCTCGTTCCGCCCGAAGCTAGTCAAGGTCGAGCTGGTGGCGGGCCAGTACGAGGTCCTCGGCTGCCTGGCCTTCGGCGGGCTCGGCTGGATCTACCTCGCGCGCGACCGTAACGTCAGCGACCGCTGGGTGGTGCTCAAGGGGCTGCTGAATACCGGAGACGCCGATGCCATGGCCGCCGCCGTCGCCGAGCAGCAATTCCTCGCGCAGGTCGAGCACCCCAATATCGTTCGGATATATAACTTCGTCCAGCATGCCGATACGGCCACCGGTGAGGCGGCCGGGTACATCGTGATGGAGTACGTCGGCGGCCAGTCGCTCAAGCAGATCCTGCAGGACAAGCGGAAGACCGGCGGATCGGTTCCGGTGGACCACGCGATCGCGTACGCGATCGAGGTGCTGCCGGCGCTCGGTTACCTGCACGATCGCGGGCTGGTGTACTGCGACTTCAAGCCGGACAACGTCATCCAGACCGAGGAGCAGATCAAGCTCATCGACATGGGCGGGGTGCGCGCGATCGACGGCGACGATCCGATCTACGGCACGGTGGGCTACCAGGCGCCGGAGATCGAGTCCGACGGCCCGACGCCGTCGTCCGACCTGTACACGGTCGGCCGCGCGCTGGCCGTGCTCACCTTCGAGTTCGCCGGCTACCAGGGACGCTTCGCGCACAGCCTGCCGGACGGGGTGCCGCTGCTCGCCCAGCAGGAGTCGTTCGCCCGGCTGCTGCGGCGGGCGACGAACCCAGACCCGGCGCTGCGGTTCGGCTCCGCGGACGAGATGGCCGAACAGCTCACCGGCGTCCTCCGCGAGGTGGTCGCGGTCGCCCGGGGGACGCCGCAGTCGGCGTTCTCCACCGTGTTCAGCCCCGAGTTGCAGGCGATAGGAACTCAAGGGGGCGCCTCCGGCGGCCTAGCCAGTACACCGCCCCTGCCTGCCGGGGCACCGTCGCCGGTGGGATCCCCGGCGGCACTACCCGCGCCGCCGGGGGCGGAGATCATCGGCGGGCTGCCGATGCCGCAGGTTAACCGGACTGATCCCGCCGCAGGGTATCTGGCCACGTTCGCCACGCTGGATCCCAGCCACAGAGCCACGGCTCTGTCCCGGGCGGTCGCGGGGGACGGGACAATACCTGGCGAGGCGGCGACGTCAGTCGAGACACGGCTGGCGCTTGCCCGCGCCATGATCGATGTCGGCGACTACGCAGGCGCCGCGGACGTGCTGGCGGACCTGGCCGCCGACTACCCGGCCGACTGGCGGATCGCCTGGTACACCGGGCTACGCAAGCTCGGTCTCGGCGGCGCCGCAGCCGCGGGCGGGGCGTTCGGCGCCGTCTACGACGAGCTGCCGGGCGAGCTCGCGCCCAAGCTGGCGCGGGCCTTCGCCGCCGAGGCCGCGGGCGACGTCGCCTTGGCGCGGCAGTACTTCCAGCTCGTGTGGACGGTGGACCGGTCCTACATCAGCGCTGCGTTCGGGCTGGCGCGGACCTGCCTGGCGGGCGGCGACAGGCCGGGCGCGATCGCCGCGCTCGCCGGCGTCCCGGAGACATCCAGCCATCACGCTGCGGCCCAGATCGCCGCCATCCGGGTCCTCGTGTCGCCAGCGGCCACCGGAGCCGGGGTTAGCGATGACGACCTGCGCCAGGCCGCTGGCCGTCTGGGCCGGCTGTCCCTGGACGAGGCCCGTCGGCAGGAGCTCACCGTAGAGATCCTGCGGACGGCGCTCGACTGGGTCCTGTCCGGGCGCGCGCCCGGACGCCATGCGGGCAGGCGGCACTCGCGGGGGGCCGCCGCTGCAGGTGAGGGCACCATCCTCGGCTGCGAGCCGGACGAGAGGGCACTGCGCCTAGGCCTGGAACGCGGTTACCGGGCGCTGGCCAGCCTGACATCGGACCGCGGCCGCCGGATCGAGCTGGTCGACATGGCCCTGGTCGGTTCCGGCCACGCCGACATCGTCCAGCGGGATCTGCCAGCAGTCCATGATCGACCCGACGATGGTGCCGTCGTCGGCGGGCGGGATGTCAGCGCTCCGGGTGGCTCTCGAATAGGCCATCTCGCCACCTGCCGATCCTCCGGACAGCGGGGATGCCGGGTCCGGCCGTGAGCCCTACGTGTCATGAGGAGAAGCGCGGCGCAAAACGGTCCGTGCCAGGCTCGGTTTCCGTAAGCCGGGTCCCGGCTGCTGCTGGCGCCGCGGTGGCTGCCATCGTCCTCGCCGTCAAGGTGGCGTTCTATCGTAAGCAGCTCTCGTGGAACAGGCGTGACGGCGAGGTCCGCGAGCCCACCTACGGCAGTCCGCTGTCCCGGTATGACACGCGGGATGTCGATGACGAACTGGCCCGGCTGAAGCGCGAGATGGGCGGCTAGCCGCGCTGCCATCCGGTCGGCGCTGACGCGTCTGCCTTCACACCTCAGGCGCGCACCTGCGCGCCGGGACTATCCGCCATACCCCAGGCAAGCGGTGATGAGCGGCGTCAATGGACCGGGGCGGGGGGCGGTGTGCGGGCGGGCGGGAGCAGGCCGGTCAGGATGCGGGTTATCGCGTGGTCGAACAGGGGCTGTTGCTGCCGGGCGGTGTCGCCGTGGGAGGGCTGGCCGGCGAGCGCGGCCGCCAGGTGCGGGTGCTGGCCGGCTGCTGCTATCTGCGCGAGGTAGCCCGCCAGCGAGCCTTGCCGCTGGGTGGTGTCCTGCCCGGCTCGCTGCTGGCTGATCTCGGTCTGCGCCAGTAGTCGCACGGTGCCGGAGAACAGGGCTATCGTCTCCAGCTTGGCCGGTCCGGTCAGGTCTGCTCCGGCCAGTGCGGCCAGCGCGTGCTCGGTGAAGGCGACCGCGTTTGGCCCGGGGAGGTTCCCGGTGGCGGGGAGGTCGAGCAGCCATGGGTGCCTGTGGTACATGGCACGGCCCTGCTGAGAGAGCCTGAGCAGGTCAGCGACTGGGCGTCCCGAGCTGGGCTGGTGGTAGGAGAATTCGCCGTGGACCTGGTCGGCCATGAGCTCCACAAGCTCGTCGCGGGTGGCCACGTAGCGGTACAGCGAGGCGGGGGCGGTGCCGATGGCCGCCGCGGCAGAGCGCATGGTCACTGCGGCGAGGCCGCTGGTGTCGGCCAGCGTGACGGCAGCCGACGCGATCTCGGCCCGGCTGTGTTCCGGGGCTGGCCCGCGGGCCGAGCGCTCCGGGCGCATCCAGATGCTCGCGCCGCCTCCGCTGGTCTTCAGCTGTTCCGTCATTGCGAACACTGTACTCAGTAAGTTAGGCTGCTGATACTGCGAACATCGATCGCAGTTTCCGTGACGGGACGCGCCGGGAGCAGAGATGACCGATGCAGCCGAAGCCGCCCAGTGGGCCAGCACGTGGACGCCGGCACAGCATGCGCGCAATGGCGCAGTGGAGATCGCCTACGACAGGCTGGCCAGCTCGGAAGGTGACCCGCTGCTGCTCGTCATGGGCCTGGCCGTCTCCAGATTCTGGTGGCCGGCCGGGCTGTGCCAGGAGTTCGCCGGCCAGGGGTTCGCGGTGGCCCGTTACGACCAGCGGGACGCCGGGCAGTCAACCTGGCTGCCCGGCACCGGTGGCAGCAACCCGTTCGCCGCGGTGGCCCGCAGGCGGGGCGCCTACTCCTCCGAGGACATGACCGACGACGCGGTCGCCGTGCTGGACGCGCTCGGCTGGGAGCAGGCGCACGTCTTCGGCGCCTCGCTGGGCGGGGTGATCGCCCAGCGAATCGCGCTCCGCCACCCCGACCGGGTCCTCAGTGTCGTGTCGGCAGCGGCCGTGCCCAGCGACGTGTCCGGGATCAGGCTGGGACGGTATGTCCGCTTCGGCCTGCTGGCCAGGCTCGCTCGCACCAGGTTCCCCGAAGGCAGGGACAGCGACATTCAGCTCTCGCTCATGCTCGCCCGCGAGGTCGCCTCCCCCGCCTACCCCTTCGACGAGGACGCCGCGCGGGAGTGGATCGAACGCGAGGTCGACAGCGGCCCCCGGGACACCAGGGCGCAAAGCAGGCAGGCCGGCGCCCAGTGGCACGGCCCGAAGCTACGCGAGCTGCGCAAGCCCGTGCTCGTCCTGCACGGCGACCATGACCCCATCCTGCGCGTCAGCGCCGCCCGCGCCACCGCGAAAGCCATTGACGGCGCCCGCCTGGTGGTCCTCCCGGGGGTCGGTCACGACCTTCCCGCGCCCCTGTGGCCAGCCATCGCCATAGAGGTCCGCGAGCTCGCCGACCGGGCGCGTGCCTCGTCACGCTGACCGCACGCCATCCTTGACGCAGGCCTGGGCCGTCTGCGCGCCGGCAGGCGCGCCATTGCCGGCAACCACGGCACCAGTGGTGTGTGCATCGCGCCGCCGCCGCCGCCCACTGCTGCCATCGATCATGGTGACAAGTAGCGCCTGACAGGTGACAGCTATCGATTGGAGTCACACCCGGTCATACGGGACGCACGGGAGACACGCGAATATAGCGCCGGATCGGCTCGGGACCCTGGGCAAGGCCGCTGGGCAGGGACTTCCCTACCTGATCCTGGACGGCACGCTTATCTCGTCCGACCGGTGCGCGGACAAGAAGGCCAGCAGGCAAGGGAAGGACATAGACAAGTGGTACTCCGGCAAGGCGCACGAGAACGCCGGGAACGTGCAAGCACTGGCCGCCCCCGGCGGCGTCCCGCTGTGGGTCCCGGGCGTGCTGCCGGGCAGCACCCATGACATCACCGCCGCGCGCGAGCTCGTCCTGCCCGAGGCCCGCCCGTACCTGGGTAAGCTGCCGTTCCTCGGCGGGCCATCTTGCTCTTCCCGACCAACGACGGCCAGGTCTGCACCTTCCTGGAGTGGCCCCACGCCGAGTTCCGGTCCGTCGGTGCCGATGTCGAGAGACAAGTCTGGGCAGCGATGGCGCAGGTGCCCCGCCTGGCCGAGCGGCTGCGGGCCGGCCCGGCGTGCCGGCCGCATCGCCGGCACGGGCGACCTGCCTAACTTCTTCCGCACCCCCTACGGCCCTGGCTGGGCGCTGGTCGGCGACGCCGGTTATCACCGGGACCCGCTGACCGCCCAGGGCATCAGCGACGCATTCCGCGACGCGCATCTCCTGTCCGAGGCAATCGACGCCGGCCTGGCAGGCCGCCTGCCGCTGGCAGAGACGCTGGCCGGCTACCAGCGGCAGCGGGACGAGGCGGCGACGGCAATGTATCAGCTGACCTGCCAACGGGCCACGCTGGAGCCGCCCGCGCCGCAGATGAGCCAGCTACTGGCCGCTCTCCGCGGCAACCAGCACGACACCGACCGGCTTATCGGCGTCCTCGTCGGCACCGTCCCAATACCAGAGTTCTTTGCGCCCGGCAACATCCAGCGCATTACGGGCGCCGCCAGCACTCCCGCTTGAATCGCTCGCAGAGTCTCGCTCAGGTGATCTCAGCGGTATTCATTTTGATGTAGCCCGTGCTCGAAATGGGTGAGAACGCGAGCTGCGCGGGCGATGCCGCCGATCCTGCCGCGGCTGGCACGCGGTTCTCAACCGGGCTTCGCGTAGCTGGCTGCCCGGCCGCCCTGGCAATGATCCAACGCGGGAGCGACCGGCCCGTACGTTTATGCATCGGCGCCCCTCGGGGTGAACGTCCGGTCATGCCGCGGACAGGGTCTGTCTGCGGTTCCCGGTGTCGAGCTTCATCGGATGAGCGTTTCCTTCGGGCGCACTACGCAGAACTCGTTTCCCTCTGGGTCGGCAAGGACAGTCCAGGACTCAGCGCCGGTCTGCCCGATGTCGACCCGGCGCGCCCGAGCGCCAGCAGGCGGTCAATCTCCTGATCGCGGTCCGCGGCGCTGCTGGTGAGGTCAAGATGCACGCGGTTCTTGACCGTCTTGGGATCGGTGACCGGCATGAAGCACATGCCGACGGGCGCGTTCTCGTCAGTCCCGATGACGATCGTGAGCGTGAATGACGATGTGGTGGAGTCGGACGGGTATGTCGACAGCATGCGCGGCACGCTGGACCGTATCCCTGAAACCCGCTGTTCTACCGCGGACGGGTCGAGCGCCCGGAGGTCACGCCACGCGATAGCGCCTAGGTCGTGTGATCAACCTGGTCCTGCGGCAGCCCGCGAACCCAGCCAGCTGAGCACGTGGCCTGACAGGAAGACCATCACGGAGAGCAACCGAGTTCTTGCGTAGCTGCGTAAAATATCCGCCTGATCTGCCGCAAGTCGTCGGCCGATCGGGGTGCCGTTAAACGCGCACCGAACAGGTAATCTGGCGGCCTATTGACGTGGGCAGCGTGCGGTGGAAGGCCAGTATTGCTATGCGTGGCGGCTGCTACAGCGGCGGGCTACCGTGATCACCGCGGCGTTGCGGCGGTCATAAATCACCAAGGACGATCATAAATCACCAAAGGTAGGGGAGGCCTCGGCGCATCGCCGAATGCGTGCATCAGAGGCCACGACGAACACATTCCTATGTCTGGACTTTTTATCTTTTCGTTCTTCTCTCTGCGGCTAGATCAATGAGACCATTGGCCTGGGGGGTCAGGTCATGGCTTTGTTTCGTCGTCGGAAGCGGGCTTCATCAGTTCGGGCACTGCCCGCGTCGGCGAGCGGGACTGGCGGCATGGCGCAGGGGCGGCAGGAACTGTCCTCGATCTTGGGCGATGTCGCGGCTGGCGTCATGACGCTTGACCAGGCATGCGATATCGCAGGCGAGCGCGCTGCGGCGGGCGCGTTTAAGCTGGTGATGCTGGCTGGCGAAGCTCAGGACGCTGTCGAGCGCGGGCCAACCGGCCGATTGCGGGCCTGGCGACTCGGCCATTGTCGCGGCCGCAGTCCGCGGCGCCCACCGGGTGGCTGCCGGAGACCAAGACCGGTGCACGGGATTGTCTTGGCGACAGCAGACGCCCACCTCATCTCCGAAGCCACCGCCCTGCTGTCGAAGGCCGGCGCCATCAGAGTGTTCATCATCGCGACAGCGCAGTGATTACTAGGAGTGGGGTGGGCTGGCATGGCGGTGGAGCTACAGCCTGGGGATCCGCGGAAGGTGGGGCCGTACTGGCTGCTGGGGCGTCTGGGCAGCGGCGGCATGGGCCGGGTGTTTTTGGCCCGGTCACCAGGGGGGCGGCACGTGGCGGTGAAGGTGGTCCTGGCCGAGCTGGCCGAGCAAGCCGATTTCCGGGCCCGGTTCGCCCGGGAGGTCGCCGCGGCGCGGACTGTGAGCGGCCTGTTCACCGCGCCGGTGGTGGACGCTGACCTGGATGGGCCGGTGCCGTGGCTGGCCACCGCCTACGTCGCGGGGCCGTCGCTGGCCGACGCGGTCGCCAGCCACGGCCCGCTGCCCGTTAGCTCTGTGCTGGCGCTGGCGGCGGGCCTGGCCGAGGGCCTGGGCGCGATCCACTCGGCGGGCATCGTGCACCGTGACCTGAAGCCCTCGAACGTCCTATTGGCTGATGACGGGCCGCGGATCATCGACTTCGGGATCTCCCGGGCAGCCGAGGCCAGCATGCTGACCGGCACGGGCCTGGTCTTCGGCTCGCCCGGGTTCATGTCCCCTGAGCAGGCCGAAGGCCGCGACATCGGCCCGCCCACCGACGTGTTCAGCCTCGGCGCGGTGCTCACCTTTGCCGCCACCGGTGAAGGGCCGTTCGGCACCGGATCCATCGCCACGCTGGCCTACCGGGCAGTCCACACCCCGCCGGCCATCGGTGATCTGCCCGCGGGGCTCCGGCCGCTGGTCGAGCGCTGCCTGGCCAAGGACCCGGAGCAGCGGCCAACCACAGGTCAGCTCATGGCCGAACTAGACACCATCCACCCGGCGGCGGGTTGGCTGCCCGCGCCGATCACCCAGGCGTTCCCGCTGCACGCCCCGCCCGATCCCGGCCCGGCCGGGGCCGCAGCTGCCGAAGGCCCACCGGCCTGGCCGGTGACCGAGTTCGCCGCGCCAAGCCCGCCCCCGCCACCACCTCCGGGTTCTACAGTCGGCCCCGTGCATTCCGAGGATGACGACGACCGACGCAAGGGTGCCGCCGTCCTCATCACATGGAGGAAGCTGCTCGGTGCCCTAATCGCCCTTGTCCTCGTCGGGGCAGGAGTCGGTGTCGGTCTTTGGCTGAACAGGACGTCCGCTAGGGCCGGCGAGGTGTTCCTGCAACCGGCCAATTCGGCGGGCGGCGATCCTTTCACGCCGAACGTTGGGACCGACGTGCCGGTGCGGGGGAATGTCTCCTCGGCCCTGGAGAGCGGCAGCTTGTCGTCGGGGGCGATCCGTTCCTACAGCGGTGACTCCGTGGGCTTGTATGGGGGGACGCGGAGCCTGATGAGCTGCAACCCGCAGCAGATGATCAGGTATCTTGAAGCCAGCCCGGCCAAGGCGGCGGCTTGGGCGGCGGTGGAAGAGATCTCCACGAGCAAGATTTCCTCATACATCTCCGGCTTGACGCCGATGACGCTTCGTTACGACACGCGTGTCACCAACCATGGCTTCGTCAACGGCCAGGCCGATTCCATCCAAGAAATCCTGCAAGCTGGCCAGGCCGTCCTAGTCGACAGCTACGGCGTGCCCCGGGCGCGCTGCTACTGCGGCAACCCCCTTACCCCGCCAATCGCGCTGGCACGCTACACCTACGGGGGTCAACGGTGGGCCGGGTTCTCACCGAGGACAGTGATCGTGGTCCAGAAGTCGACAACCGTCATCAACAACTTCACGCTCATCGGCAACACCACCGCAGCGCCGTTCAATCGTCCCGCAGGGACGACCGGTCGCCAGGATGGGATCGCCAAGCCATCGTCCAGCCAGCCCACCATGCCTGGCCTCGCGACCTCGACCTCGCCCGCGACCGCGCCCGCGCCCGCGACCTCGCCCGCGACCCCGACCCCGACCCCGACGGCGACCCCGACTCCGACCCCGACCCCGACTCCGACTCCGACCCCGACTCCGACCCCGACCCCGACCCCGACCCCGACGGCGACCCCGACTCCGACCCCGACGGCGACCCCGACTCCGACCCCGACGGCGACCCCGACTCCGACCCCGACCCCGACGGCGACCCCGACCCCGACCCCGACGGCGACCTCGCCCGCGACCTCGAATTCGCCCGCGACCGCGACCGCGACGGCGCCCCCGCCGGCGACCTCGCCCGCGACCTCGAATTCGCCCGCGACCGCGACCGCGCCCCCGCCCGCGACCGCGCCCTCGACCGCGCTGTTGACGGCCTGACTATCTGAGCGTCCTGGCAGTGTTCCATAGCAATACGCCGTAGACGGAGACGAGATAATGGCTATGCATATCAGGCTGATCTGTACTCGCGCAGCGCCAAACCGGAGATCGTCTGGCCCAACAAATAATCGGCGCTCGGTAGTTCGGGTCGCCTTGCGGTGTCCTCCAAAATTATTACGCACAGTAACATGGGCCACTTGCCCCTGGAGGACGACACCCGGGGCGGTTCTGTGCCGGTGCGGTCGCCTGCCCGTTCTTGTGATGCCCTGGCAATCCCGGCAGCTTCGTGACGTCGGCCAGGAGAACCTTCTCGATGTCCCTGACAGCTTCGGCTTCGCCTGAGGCCGACCTCAGCCGTGGCCCGGCTTGGTGAGCAGGTCCGCGAGGGTGCCCGGGTCGCAAGTGACGACATCGATGATCTTGGTACGGCTTGATGCCCCGGACACCATCGTGACGGCGCTGCGGCGGACGCCGAATGCGCCGGCCACCGCTGACAGCGCCGCCTCCGTCGCCTGGCCGTCCACGGCCCGGGCGCTCACGCGGACGACCAGGGCACCGGCGTATTCGCCGCCGACCCCCGGATGCGCCGAGCCGGGCCGCACCCGGATAGTGATCCGCACACGACCAGTGTGCAACGCCAGCCCGGCCCGCTGCCGCCTGGCTAGCTCCTATCAACAGTGGCCGACGGCTCGCGACCGGTAACCGCCTGCGGCCAGCCACGGCCTACCCCGCTTCTCCCTTCAAGATGCCGTGGGTTGGCAGCAGACCAGGTTAGACGGCCGGCGCTTGAGCTACCGGCCGGCCGTAGGTGACGGCCGCACGCACCTCCCGGGGCAGAGACTGGGCGAGCTGCGCGTCGGGCTGAGCGCCGAGCGAGTCGTTGATCGTGGAAAACGCCAGGCGAAGGGCCACGAAGGCGGTGATGGCGAAGATCTGCCCGTCATCGAGCCCGGTATCGCGGAGCGCCTGGATGTCGGCCGGCGTGGTCCCGTTCGGGTCCCTGGCGACCTTGCGGGCCCACCCGGCCATGGCCTGCTCCTGGTCCGTCAGCCCGGCGTCGCTGCCGGTCAGGACCCCCGCCGCGACAGCGGTGTCCGACGCCTGGCCCAGCTTCCCGCCCCACGCCAGCGAGCAGTACGAGTCGCCCAGGGCCGAGGCGGCCGCGGTCACCAGGATCCCGCGCTGGCGGAAGGCCAGACCGCTCGGCGTCAATGCCTGCGACATCAACCCGAACAGCTGCCTGAGGGTATCTGGCTGGTGTGCCCACAGCCGGGTCACGTTCCACACATAGCCGCCGTCTGCCAGGTCTTCGTCGTAGAGTCCCTGCACCTGAGCGGACACCGCGGGTTCTTCGAGAAAGCTTCCGGTCATGCGCGCTGCGCTCCTTCGGGTTTGCGGGCCAGGTAACCCACGACGTTGATGCTGGCCCGCAGCGGCAAGCCGTCCCGCAGCTGCCCTCGAGCCTGCTCCACGGCCGCGCGATGGAACTCAGCCTCGCCGACGTTCTGGATCGCCTCATAAGCCGGGCCGGTAGCGGCCACCGCACGCGCATACAGCTCCGGGTCCGCGAACTCCCAGGCGAAAGGAACCTCCAGGCGCTCGACATCACCGAATCCGTGCGCCGCCAGGAGCTGCTCACCCGCACCAGGCCGGCCCAGCGACACCATCACCGCCTGGTTGCCGACCTTCTCCGCCGCAGCCAGGCGGAACGGCGCCAGCGCCCAGGCGCCCGGGGACACCTTCAGGTGACCCCACACCGTAATCGCGACGCGTCCGCCGGGGCGAAGGACCCGGTATATCCCGGCCACCGCATGAGGGGTGGTGCCCCAGATCCCCCGGAAGCTGGTGACAACATCGAACGACGCCGGATCCCACGGCAGGGCATGCATATCGCCGACCCTGATGTCGCAGCCGGGGTTCCGGTCCCGGGCCACCGCGACCAGCCGGGCCGAGGCGTCGATACCGGAGCAGGAAGCGCCGCGCAGGCGAGCCAGCTCGACGGCGAGCCCGGACCCGCACGCCACGTCGAGCAGCCGGTCCCCGGCATCGACACCGAGCCGATGGTGCACAGCCACGTACTCCCGGCAGTTGCCCGGCTCGCTGAGCGTCGCGAAATCCGCCGCCTTGCGACCCCAGCCCTCGTCCACCAACGTCCACTGAGGAGAATCTGTCCCCGGCCTCGTCATTGCCCCTCCTCTGCGTCACCAGGTCCCCGCTGCGCCGTTGTCACCGGCCCGCCGGGCCGGCCAGCAGGGCGCGCATACCAGCGGGGGCGGCTCGGCTGGCAAGGCGTGCCCCCACGGCGCGGCGGGCCCAGCTCAGGCACGACGAATCGGCGCGCCGCTGGAGGCACCAGTTTGCGGTCAGTGGTTGTTCCCAGGCAAGCTTGGGAAGGTTTCCTCCGCTCTGGCGGATCTGTGCTCCCGTCGCGCTCAGCCTGCTGGACCACAGACGAGCGAACATTTCGGCAATCAGGTTGCTCACGATCCGAACAGTCGGCACACTCTGTCACGTTCCCTGGCTGTGCCGCCCGCTCGCGTACCCGCCGTTCGGCACCGTTGCTGGGTCGCCGTTGTTGTGCCAGGAAGTCGCACCCGAATGGGTGCTATGGGCGCGCCATGTCCAGGTTCTGTTGTGACTAAACGATCGCCAACCGCATCTTGCGTCGGCGCCGGGCAATGCGCCGCGGGAAGCGCCGGATCTGGTTGGCCGGTGCCGGCGGCAGGCGCATTGGCTGGATGAACGGCATCAGGATCTGATCCACGATCTCGGTGGGCAGCTCATCGGGAGGCGGTGAGCGCGGCTGGCGGTGACACCCCAGCTAGCATTCCAGTCAGGCCTGTTCCGGCGGCTCGGTCGGACTAGAGCCAGAGGACGCCCTGGGGGCCGGGGCGATCTTGTTCAGCCAGCACAGCGGGCACAGCACGTGCGGCCGTCCGTGCCGACCCTTCTCGTGCTCCGACGCGAAGTACGCCGCGCCAGCAACTAGCACCAGGTTGAGGCCTCCGCCGAAGGGAAGGCCCGGGGCTCTCGGTATGGGGCGAGGCATCGCGGTTCACCTGTCCATCGATAAGGGCGGCACGATCGGGGCCGATCGCAGGGAGCCAGCCCCAGGCCGGCCCCTTCCAGTGTGACACCGCCAGGCCGAATCGACAGCAAGGCCTGGCGGCGCTGCCCGCGCCTACCCATGTGGTCGGCCAGCCTCACGGCGCCCGGATTCGGCAGGGCGCCACGATGCAGGTCGGCATTAGTCACGCTATGCTGTCGGTGCTGGTCACTCAGCGCACGGGATCCGCCGTTCTGCACGGCCGCCGACTCCTTCGGTGCGGGCCAGCGTATGCGCACAGATCAGGACGATCTGCGTGCGGTCCGGCTGCGCAGTCGGTGCAATGTGCAGGTCAGTCCAGGCCACGTCGTCGCCTGGCGCAGGCCCGGGTACGGACCAGGGATGTCACGGGCGCGGGGTGCCTACCCGATCCGCAATCATGAGGCAATGCCAGCTAATCCGCTGGCGCGGGGATGGGTCGTTTGCCTGGAACGCCGGGCCGGATCCGCGGTCCGGCCGTCCACCGTCGTCAACCCTCCAGGAGGTGGAGACTTATGTCCGGCGAAACTGAAATCCGTCCCTTCCGGGTCGACATGCCCGACGAAGCGCTCGCTGACCTTCTGCGGCGCATCGCCGTAAGGCGCTGGCCCTCCCGGGAGCTGGTGGCTGATCGGTCGCAAGGCGTGCAGCTGGCGACGGTGCAGGAGCTTGCCCGGTACTGGGCGGCCGATTACGACTGGGCCGCGTGCGAGGCGAAACTGAACGCGCTGCCGCAGTTCAAGACCGAGATCGGCGGGCTGGACATCCACTTCATCCACGTGAAGTCACCGCACCCGGACGCGTTGCCGCTGATCATGACGCACGGCTGGCCCGGCTCGGTCATCGAGCTGCTCGAGGCCGCCGGCCCGCTCACCGACCCGACCGCGCACGGCGGACGCGCCGAGGACGCGTTCGACCTCGTGCTGCCGTCCCTGCCCGGCTACGGCTTCTCCGCCGAGCCGCCCGAGATCGGCTGGAACCCCAGCCGCATCGCGCGCGCCTGGGCGGAGCTGATGCACCGCCTCGGCTACACCCGCTACGTCGCCCAAGGCGGCGACCAGGGCGCCTCGATCACCGACGCGATGGGTCGCCTGGCACCCGAGGGGCTACTCGGCATCCACATGAACCTGCTCGTGACGGCGCTGGGCGGCGGCGCCATGCCGGCCGAAACCGAGCAGGAACGCGCCGCGCTCGAGCAGACCCAGACATTCAGGACGAGCGGCTTCGGCTACTTCCTGGAGCAGGCCACGCGGCCGCAGACGATCGGCTACGCCCTGCTGGATTCACCCGTCGCCCTGGCGGCCTGGATGCTCGACCACGACACCGATGCCTACTACAAGATCTCGCGCGCCTTCGTCGACGGGCAGCCGGCCGGGGGGCTCACCCGGGACCACATCCTCGACAACATCACGCTGTACTGGCTGACCGGCACCGGGGCCTCGGCGGCCCGGTCCTACTGGGAAAGCGGACGGGCCCAGGCTCTCGCGGCGGCGGCCGGGCAGGCTCGGCCGGAGGTCAAGCTCCCGGTCGGCTTCACCACGTTCCCCGGCGAGATCTTCCGGGCCCCGCGCAGCTGGGTCGGAAAGTCCTACCCCAACCTCACCTACTTCCACGAGGCCGGCAAGGGCGGCCACTTCGCCGCCTGGGAAGAGCCCGAGCTGTTCGCGACCGAGATCCGGGCCGCGTTCAAGCCGCTACGCTAACGACAACCTGCACCTGGGAAAGTGGGAGTCGGCTATCGAGTCAAACCAGAAAGGCACGAAGAGATAACCAGCTGAAGCGACAACCGAGCCTCGCAGAACCGGGAGATCTGAGCCAAGCTGAGCCCTCCAACGAACGAGCTAGCACCCGCGCCTAGTCGGCAGGGAGGATGTGGATAAGTGCTCCCGGCCCTGCCTCCCCGGCTTTGGGGTGATTCGGGCGTAAGGTCGGGATCCTGGGTCCCGGTCTGACCTCCTAATCGGCTGACGCCGTTTCGGGTTGTCCTGCGATCGATTTGTCGGCCGGGATCCAGGTTTTCAGGCACCCACCGGCACCTGTCGTCAGGTGGATGTTCGCCCAGCGGCTGGCCGGGCACAGCGCCGCCCGGATCACCCGCGCCTTGAACGATGCCAGGGTGCCGTGCCCCTCCGCGGCGGACCCGGCCCGGAACCCGCACCGCACCGGCGCGGCGTGGACACTGCGCACCGTCGCCGCGATTCCGGCGAACCCCCGCTACACCGGCCGGCAGGTGTGGAACCGGCAGCGTACCGACTTCGACCTGGCCAACACCACCCTCGGGCATAAGCAGGTGCAGCGGTGGAACCTTCCCGAAGGCTGGGTCATCTCCAGGCATCCCGCACACGCGGCGCTGGTCAGCGAGGCCGATTTCATCGCCGCCCAGGACACCGCCGCGCCGCGTGGCCCGGCCGGGCCGGCGGTACGCCGGTACCTGCTGGCCGGGCTGCTGGCCTGCGGCCGGTGCGGACGGAGACTGGAATCAGCGTGGTCCAACGGCAAGCCCGCCCACCGGTGCCGCCACGGCCACACCAGCGCGACCCGCCCAGAACCAGGACGGCCCGGCAACACCTACGTGCGCGAGGACCAGATCGTGCCGCACCTGGCCGCGATCGCCATCCTGCTCGCCGGCCCGGCCGGGACCCCGCCCGCGGGAACCGCGGCCAAGCTCAGCTGACCGGCCCGGACGGTACAGCAGCCCTGATCGACCAGCTCCGCGCCGGCGGAGTCCTCCTCACCTACGACCCGGACGACCGGACCCTGCGCACCAGCGGTCACGATGCTCTGTCCGTCACCATCGGCAAGGATCACTGACAGCGGAACCAGGGAAGGAGGCCCGCCTAGGGAGAAGCGAGGAAAGAGCACCCGCCGCGGCCGGAGGCTGAGCGCGGGTGACGACCTAGCATGCCCGTGAACGGCCGCTCATGGAGATTGAACGTGCCCGACGTCTGCACCAAATAACCCATGCTTCCTTAGCGCAGAGTTCAACCTGGTTGGCGGCGGTGGCCGATGATCAGAACCGACCGCGGCGTGGCGCTAGGCGGTGGCCGCGTGGCGAATCGTTGCCCGCGGTCAGCCAGGCTCCCCAGGCCCAGTCCACCACCGCCAGACCGGCTCGACCAGCCTTGCCCTCAGCCGCCGGGGACGCCGTCCACGACGCGGTGCGCCACGGCCCAGCGCGTGGCGGCGGCGCGGTTCGACACGCCGATCTTGGTGTAGATGTTCTGGATGTGATGCTCGGCGGTCCGTGCCGAGATGAACAGCTCGGTAGCGATCTCCCCGGACGTGCGGCCCGCGGCGACCAGGCGGAGCACGTCGATCTCGCGCCTGCTCAAACCACCCGGGCGGGCGCCGCGCGCCCGGGTCTGGGGTCACGGCGGGCCGCGTCGATTTGCCTGCGGGCGTACCCGGCGGCGGCGTCGAGGTCGGCCTGCGCCGGCCGCGACCAGTTCGCCCGCCTTGGTCGCGCCGAGTCGGGCGGTGAGGCGGTCCCCGAGCTCGGCCAGTTCGGGGACATGGTGGAAGCTCGACGATTCCCGCGACATCGCGCCCAGCAGCATGGCCGCGGGCTCAAGACGGTCGAGCCGTTCGAACAGCGCCGGGACGCAGGCCAGCGTGATGATCAGCTGCGGCACATTGCCTGCGCGGTGGAAGGCCTGGATGGCTTCGGCGAACAGCCCGAGCGCCACATCGGGCTCGACCCGCATCCGATAGAGTCACTCTGCTACTAATACGCGTAGCCGATGCGCTGCCGTGCATGGGCCCAATGCCGCTTAGCCTAAGTTGATCTTCGATGACGGCCAGGCGTTCTCGCATGCCGCCGGATCCGCGGGTCGGCGGACGCTGCGGCATCCGGCGCTGGCGATCGCCGGATCCGCGGGGTCGGCGGACGCTGCGGCATCCGGCGCTGGCGATCCCGCCGGGCGGCGCGGGTGCCCGGCCGGGCATCGACGGCTGAGTCGAACATTTTCACGGAAGATTCTGGTTTCACGGAAGTTTCTGGGTACTATGATGCACAAAAGTCTCCGGGTAGCCAGAATGTTCCACGCAAATTTCCGGCTGGCTGAGACGGGAGTGATCCGCCGGCGCGGATGGGGCGGTTAATGACGCGGGTTGTCGTTCCTTACCGGCCGTAGGTAGCGGATCGCGCCGGGCCAGGACCGGTTTCCCGGACGGGCGGCTGGGCGGCAGCCTCCCCGTGCGCCGGATCTCCGCCGCCAGGCCCGATGCCGCCTGGCCTATCCGCCGATTAGGGCTCTGACCTGCACGTTCGCATCTTATTGCCAACCAGGTCCGCTGCCGGGGCGAGGGCGTATCTGTGCTGGTCAAAATGACACGGCAGGCCACACTAGCCACGAAGATCAACTTAGGCTAAGTGGCATTGTGCATGGGCCAGACGCTGCGACAACCGCTCGAATTCACCCTAGAGCCCAACCGCTAGGGTCCAAATTCACGCACGCTGGCAGCGGTCGCCCCAAGCTGTGAGCGTGTCTGATGACGATGATCTAGTCGGGGAACGCCTCACGAAATGGGAAACCTTCTCCCGCTCTGCGGGCTTGCACCCTATGCAGGCAGAAGTAACTGCAGCGCCCTACGGACATAAAAAGGCACCACACCTAGAGGCGCAGTGGTTCTATATGACTATTTTAAGTCGAGTAAGCCGTTACTATCCAGCACTTAAGCACCATTCGCGGATTATGTTCTAGCTCGTCAGGGCCCGCGAGGCGACACGGCGGTAGTCTTCTACCAGGCCAGGCAGTACCCGGAGAATTACAAGCGTGCCACGAGTAGGTGCAGACTCGATCCCGGTCACCTCGCACATCGCGGCGGCATGCTCCCTGCCTGCGACAACCAAGGCGCCGATCTCTATCTGGCTGGGATCGCGGGCCTCATCCAAGAGAGCCCAGATCTCGCCGCTACCGTCATCGTCGTTGAGGTCAGCGGTGATGTCCACGACGTAAGGCATCTCATCCCGCCTCTCCCTGGTCGTCAGATACTTTATGATACTCCGGGTTCAAGATCGGGGCCCCCAGGGCTGCTAGCAGGCGGGATAGCTCCTCCTCGTTGGCTTGCTGAAGGCGGACCGTGAAGTGAGGACTCCTGAACGTCGGGAGTAGCTGGAACTCTTCAAGGTAGGAAGCTTGCAGGCGATGGATAACGCTAAACCTGCTGAACCGATCACGGAGTAGCTGGTCAAGCGGCGTGCCAAGGACCGCAGACACTGAGATGCCAAGCAGTGGCACCCCCTCCAGTGCCCAGAACTCCGCCGTCCTGGCTGCATCCTGGCCAAGAGTGCCGGTGGTGTCGGGGCCCCCGCGGATGACCAGCACGTCCCCGCCAGGCGGGTCTTCTGGGCGCAGGCGAGTAGCGATATCCCTCCGCTCACGCATCGATCCCCCTCGCCTTCCGAGTGCTCGCGCGGAGCTGCTAGTCAGCTGGGCTGATGGGTGCAACGACCTTTTCTGCGGGAAAAACCCTTCGAAACTGTAGCAGTAGGATTGTGCCTATCGCAGTGTTCTTTTTTTACCCGTCGGCGGCTTTGCGGGCGGGGTGAACTCCTTGGCTGGCTGGAGGCACTGGAGTCTCCGGTTGGTGCGGGCGTACCCCTTCTTGAGCGCGGGCTTCGGGTCGATCTTGTGGCTTCGCACGAAGTGAGCGGCATCCCCTAGCTCAAGGATGGCCGCGCTCCGGCCCTCGCTACGCGCGAGCCGCTCGGCTACTCGCTTCGCGTGCTGAGCGATCAGTGTGGCTGCTGGCTGCTTGTTTCCCTTGTGTGGTGATGAACTCGTCGCCGAGTTTGTAGCTGACGTGGATGACCGCCGGGTCGAGTCCGATCAGGAGTTCGATGAGGTTCCGGGTTGGCAGCGACCAGTCTTTCCCGATCCCTGGACGGCCGTGGTAGGCGCGCTTAAGGACCTCGAGCCAGGTCCCGGGGAAGGCCGCGACCTGGCAGGTGACGTTCCACTGTGCGCCGGGGGCGAGGGTGAGTGAGGTCAGGCGCAGGGAGTCGCTTGCTGCCATCGTTTACCGCCTTAGCGAGCCGAGGGGGTCGTTGTGCCGGACGAGGTGGCCGATCAGACCCCAGGTCGCGGTGTTGATCGCGTGTGTCAGGCGCTGGTCAGCTCCCGCGTCTTGCGCCGTGGGGCGAGGAGCCTAGTTAGCAGGTCGTCGGTGGCGACGACCAGGCTGGTCCTCGCCGTGTCGAGGGCTTCGTCGCCGCTGGCGAGCCGCTCGGCGAAGGCAGCGTCACACAGCAGTACGGTGGTGTGCTGGTTGCCCCGGATGCTGCGGCCGATGGTCTGGCTCATCGGGACGAGGTTGTTGGCCACGAACGCTGTCCTGTACCGGTCGTGGTCGAGCGTCCGGAACCGCACCGGGCGCCCGATGATGCCGAACCACAGCTGCCGCGCCTCTTCCCGCAACTGGCTGACGGCTTCGGCGGTCTGGCCGGGGATCGCCGGCGGCGGGCTGAGCAGGTGCTGCATCCGCAGATCCTTCACGAGCCGTGAATGCCAGTCCGAAGCAATCCCTCATCGGAGGCTTCCGGTCTGCCGGGACCTCTTCGCGACCAGCGTCAGGAAATTCCTCTCACTCACCACTCGCACGCCGCTCACCCTGCCTTCCAGTTCACCAGCGGATCGGTCAGCGTCGCCATGCCCGCCGTCCTCTCGTGGTACGCATGGACCCCATCCTGGGACCGAATGGCTCGGCCCGCTGATCGACTACGACGCCGGCACCAAAGCCGATCCTGCGGAAGCCGACGTGCGCTGGCTGGAGCAGGTCCAGCACGACATGGACCTGCTGATCATCGATGAGGCCGATGCGGTCCAGCAGGTCCTCGACGACAGGTTCGTCCAAGAGGAGAACCTGGTCTCCGGTGAGGACGGCTGGACGCATCGCATGGTGGACGACACCAACAAGGCGATGGCCCGTATGCGCATTGCCCAGGCCAGTGACCCCCAAGTTCAGCAATGGTACGAACTGCTGCTGATCCATGAGCAGGCTGTCTTCGCCCTGTACCGGCTCGCGCTGTCGGAGGGCGGGGAAGCGCTCCGGGACCTGCTGGGAGTCCCGCTCCCCAGAGGGCCGGCGTTTTCCAGGACGACGTGCAGCGTGATGTCGCCGGTGAAATCGATACGTGAGGGATCGGCGGGATCTGGATGCGGTATCAGGTGGTGATGGTGTTCAAGGGCCGCCAGGACGGCCTCGCGCGTGAGGTCCGCCTGGGTCCACAGTTCCAGGGTGTATTCCCGGTTGGAAGGCACAGCCGGGCGCGGCCGCTGACGTCCCTCAGCTGTCACGCCTTCAAGAGGAGGGTGCGCGCGCAGACCGAGTGGGGCAAGCAGGGCTGCCAGCTGCTGGTGAGCCTCGACGTGATCGCGGGGCATAAAGCCAGTATTCGCCGCGTGTGTCAACGTGCGGGCCTTACCCGACTGCTCGGCGTCACCGAGAGCCAGGATCTCGTCCAGGTCGTCGATATCGCCTGCGAGACTCTTGGTTCCCTCGCTGTAGAGGATGTAGGCACGGATCGCGCCCTCTTCGGCCGCAATGGCCGGGCCGGTGAAGACCTTCTCCGGGTTCGGGAAGGTCAGGTGAGTGAGCCGGGCCAGGACGCGTGCCAGGCCCGGAGACCACTGCCACTGAGGCTTGCCTGCTTCCCTGGAGTATGCCTTTTTGACGGGAGACGCGAGCAGCGTGTGCGGTTCGGCGGGACGCAGGAATCCTTCGGGGGCGTGGAGCCAGATGGTGGCGCCGGGCGGGCCCTCGCCGCGGGATGGCACGTAGGTGACTGGCCTGAGCGGGAACCGAGCCCGGCGCAGACACCGAGGTGATCGCCGCCGCTGTAGCGGCCTGGGCTACAGCGGACGTCACCCCTGGCGACGACACGATCGACTGGTGGGAACTATGCCAGCCGGAAGACCTGGAGTTCCGCGTCAAGCAGGTCAACTTGCTCGAATACGGTACATGGCCCAACGGGACCGCCGCTCCCGCAGCCTGCATGTTCGACCTGTTGCCCGCGTTCCTCGCCGAGCAGGTCGTCAGCGCGCGCATGCCCCTGCTAGAACGACGCCGTGACTGGATCCTGGGGCCTCCGCAGTCCGACGGGCGGCGCAGTGCGATCCTCTGGCCACCGGAAGTCCTGAAAAGCCCGAAGCACGGAGACTCCCTCGTGACAGCGAAGGTCACCGTCCACGTCGAGACCGTGCCAGGCCATCCCGTCCCTAGCATTCACGCGGACGCCAGCATCAGCCTTCAACACGCTGCTGCAGGTCCTGGACGACGGTCGGCTCACCGACGCGCAGGGCCGCACCGTCGACTTCCGCAATACCGTCATCATCATGACCTCCAACATCGGCTCGGAGTGGCTGACCGCGGACGCGACAGCGGACGGCGAGATCAAGCCCGACGCGCGCGAGCGCGTGATGGCCGAGATGCGCACGCACTTCCGGCCCGAGTTCCTGAACCGCCTGGACGACATTGTCTTGTTCAAGCCGCTCACCCAGCCCGAGATCGAGCGCATCGTTGACCTCATGATGAACGACCTGCGCGCCAGGCTCAGTGATCGCCGGATGACGCTGGAGATCAGCACCGAGGCCCGCCGCTTCATCGCCCAGCAGGGCTTCGACCCGATCTACGGGGCCAGGCCGCTGCGCCGGTTCATCAGCCGGGAGGTGGAGACCCGGATCGGCCGCGCCCTGCTGGCCGGCGACGTCCTCGACGGCGCCGCGATCCGCATCGGATACGCCGACGGCGAGCTGACCGTCAGCTACGAGAACCAGGACTGACCCATGACCGCGCCCCCGATGTCCGCCGAACTGATCCGCTGCCGCCACTGCGGGCGCCGCAACCGGGTCCCGGCCGCCGCGGCCGGCATCCCGCGCTGCGGTAACTGCCACCAGCCGCTTCCCTGGATCGCCGAGGCCGACGACACCACGTTCGCCGAGGTCGCCGAGGCCACGTCCATCCCCGTCGTCGTCGACCTGTGGGCGCCGTGGTGCGGGCCATGCCGCATGGTGAGCCCGGCCCTGGAGGAGGTGGCCGCGACGCTGGCCGGCCGGGTCAAGCTGGTCAAGGTCAACGTGGACAGCTCGCCCCAGATCCAGGAACGATTCGGCGTGCGGGCCATCCCGACGCTGATCGTGCTGCGCCAGGGACAGGTCGGCGCGCGCCGGTCCGGCGCCGCCCCCGCCGCCGACCTGCGCGCCTGGGTCGAGTCGGCGATCGGCCCTGACTGATCGGCCCGTACCCTCATCAGCTCGTCACTTGATCAGCCGACGCAAGGAGCCCGACGTCCGCCCCTACCCGCGCGGGTCCTGGGGACCGCAGGAGGCGGAAACTCTGCTCCGCGCCACCCGCGCTGGCAGCAGCCGTGGCTGCCCGAGAAGGGCTGAGTCCGTCACCGCACGTCACCGCAGGCCGGCGACGGCGTCGATCTGCGTATCCGGCTGATAAGTGTAGGCCGCCTCGCGCACGCTTTCGCTGCTCTCCAGGGCGGCGCCGAGCGCGCCGCCCAGCGTCGCGATCGAAGTGGCCAGCCAGGCCAGGCTCACCTGGTCGGCCACGCCGGCCGAGTGTCCGAGGACCAGGCCGAGCAGGCTGCCCGGCACGAGCAGCAGCGCCGCGGCGAGCATGGCGATGAACAGGGCCAGGTACAGCGCGGCTACGCCGAGGCCGACGGTGGCCGCGGTGACGATGTTGAACAAGGCCACCTGCTCGCGCGCGGCCGGGTGCGGGCTGCGCTCCCACAGCCCGGTGCTGACCATGATCGTCACGGTGATGGCCGACACCGAGCCAAGACCGATGGCGACCAGGCGCAGCGGCCCGAGATAGTGGGCTAGCCGCCAGATGTCGCTGGTCACCAGCGCGAACACCCCGGCCGCGAAGGCTACCGCCAGCACGCGCATGAGCCGCAGGGCCAGCCGCCACGGGCGGTTGACGCGCAGCATGCCCAGCAGCAGCCAGATGTTGCCGGTGATGACCCGCGCGACGAAACCCGCGCCGTGCTCGCCGCGCTCGGTGCGGGCGCCCAGCTCGCCCATGCGACGAGTCACGGCCTCAGCCAGCGGGAGCCGTCCGGCAGCGTCCTCGGCCTGCGCCAGGTCACCGAGTATGTGCCCGACCAGGCGGACGGTCGTCTCGGCGGTGTGCTTGCGCACCGAGACCGGGCCGAGCGCGGGCATGGACAGGACCGCGACCCCGTGGGTCGCGCTGACGTGGGCGATCACCGGACGCCGCGCGGTCTGCAGCGGGAGGTCGGTGACGCATACCGCCAGGTGCCAGCCGCGCTCGAGGAGCATCCTGCGCCCCGCCGCGATCAGCTCGCTGAGGTCTGTCGGCGGCTGCGCCAGCCGGTCGGAGACGAACTCGACCCGCCACCGGACTCCGGGCAGTTGCCCGGCGAGCCGGTCGGCGATCTCCCCGACCAGGCTCCCGGTCAGCTCCGACGCGGGTCCAGGTGCGGCCGCCAAGCCGATGACCAGCTCCGGCTGCGGTCTGGTGTCAGGAACGCTCTCCGCGCCAGGGCCCTCCGACACGATCCCATTTACCACCACGGAGGCCATCTTCGCCAGGTGGGCAGGCCGCCCACATCACCAGATCGGTTAGCTGGGACCCCCTCATTCCGGGGGCACGGTCGCTTTCCGCACCGAGTTGAAAATGAGACTGTAGTCCTCGTCGGTGCGGATCTCGCAGCCCTCCTCGGCCAGGATCTCCGACCGGATCATCTCGGCCAGCCCCGGGCTGGCCGCCCGGGCGGCCGGATCCCGCCACACGGTCTGGCTGATCAACTGCCCGCGGACCGGCGCCGCGAACAGCAGCGCGCCGCGGAAGCCGGGCGTGTCGGCCAGCCACGGCACCGCGGTATCCCCGTACACGTCGATCACGTCCGGCACGCCCGGCGGCTTGACCTCCACCCGCGTCAGCCGGACCGCCTCCCCGCCACGCAGCGGCGCCCCCCGCTCGAACACGGGTACCTCGTAGTCCTCGGCCGTCACCGGCCGCTTGACCTGGCGGGCCAGTTCGCCGCGGACCAGGGCGTCGACCTCCGCGCTCAGCCAGAAGGCGTCGTGCCTGGCCCAGAACGACTCGACGATCGCGACGCCGCCCTCCTGGCCTGCCAGCAGCGACAACCCCAGGCTGCCGGGCCGGCTCGCAAGCACCGGGCGGGCCTCGGCCTCGAGGTAGCCGATGCACCCGGCCAGGACCTGCGGGTCGGTGGTGATCAGGCTGACCCGGACGTGCATCATGACTGCCCCCTAAGACCCCGGCCCGGCCCGCGAAGCTCGCGGGGTTCTTGATTGCCATCAGTCACCCACCTCCTGCTCGACACTTCTGTCCGCGTGTCGCATCTGGTCCGTTCGGTAAAAGGAAATTGGACCGAACGGACCTGGCCTCTCGCTCCCCGGCCAAGGCCTCGTGCGCCCTGGTCAGTTCGATGGCCCGGCGGACCGCCGCCGAGGCCGCGATCAGGAGTCAAGGCAGGGACACCACGCTCAGTGCTCCCACCAGGGCCTGGCCAGGCTGGTTCCAGCCGGCTCAAGCGGGGCAACCTGCTCGGCCGGCTCCACCGGAGAAACCGGTGCGGGCCGGTCGCCGCGGGAGCCGGCCTTCGCGTAGCCGAGGAACAAGACGCCGCTGACCAGGGTGACCAGAATCCACAGCCAGTGGCCGTTGACCCGGCTCCAGTCGTTGAGCCCGTGCAGGATCGCGGCCACGACCAGGCCGATCCAGCCCACCGCGTACCACTTGTACCGTCCAGTGGCCGCCAGCCCGATGAAGTAACCGGTCAGACCGGACCAGCAGGCGTGGCTGATCGGGTCGGTGACGAACCGCCAGACGAACTCCAGGATGAAGTACCGTACCGGGCCGATCAGCACGGCGAATAGCGAGTCCGGCGCGGAGTGGCCGGTGAGGATCAGCTGCTGGATCGAGGGGATGGCCGCCTGCACGGTCAGGTAGAACTCCGCCACGCCGTTGACGGTGAAGTAGTGCACCACCTCGCTGGCCCCGAACACCAGCCCGCTGACCGCGCCGAGGAACAGGTAGTCCACGGGCGTCAGGGACCGCTGCCGGAAGAACCGGTAGATCAACGCGACGGCCAGCACCGGAATGGCTTTGGCCAGTTCCTCGGGCAAGCCGACGCTGTAGATGCTCGGCCCCAGGCCCGCGGTGTCGGCGTGCAGGTCGACCTCGAGCGTGACGGCCAGCGGCACCTGCGTGGCCAGCGCGATCGCCGTGACCAGGACGAGCATCGGCCTGGACACGTGGTCCGGCCGGATGATGACGCCCAGCAGCAGCAGCCAGGCGACCGCGAAGTACGCGGCGTAGATCCAGGCCACGTGGTCGAACGTGCTGGCGCTCGGGCTCGGGCCCAAGACGAGCAGCGCGATCGACGGCGCGCAGATCAGCAGCAGGAACAGCATCACCGGCCAGCTGCGCACCGTCTGGTGCCGGACCCAGTCGCCGAGCGGGAGCAGGTCGTTGACCTGCCCGGCTGGTCGCGGAGGTACCGGGGCTGGCGCGCGAGTGGGCATCATCGTGATCAGCTCCCTAGCGCTCGGGTCTACCCGCCAGCATGACGCTCCGCGTCCGCGCGGTCATCCCCCACATGTGCAATGTTCAGCGCGAAACTCAGCGGCCGAGCACGGACGCTACCCGGATGTGTGATGTGGCCCTGCGCCGCCGCGGTGCAGTCTGGGAGTCGATGCCGAACGCGGGCGGAAGGGGCGAGCCGATGAAATCCGACACCGAGATCAGGGATGACGTCATCGAAGAGCTGCGCTGGGGTCCTCAGATAACCGAGCCGGACGCTATCGGCGTCGCAGTGACGGACGGGGCGGTGACCCTGACCGGCAGCGTGCGCACCTACGCGGAGAAGCTGGCGGCGACGAGGACGGCCGAGCGGGTCTACGGGGTCAAGGCGGTGGCCAACGAGTTGAAGGTCAAGCTGGCGGGGGTGCCGCGGGACGACTCTGACATCGCCAGGGCGATCGCGCACGTGCTGGAGAACAACGTGCAGGTCCCCGAGGGGAAGGTGCACGCCCGGGTGGAAGGCGGCTGGGTCACGCTCGACGGCGAGGTGGAATGGGGCTTCCAGCGCCACGAGGTCGAGCGGATGGTCCGCCAGGTGCGCGGAGTGATCGGCGTGACAGATAACATCGTCGTCAACCCGCCGACCAGCCCGCAGAGCGTCGAGGCCGTGATCGAGGAAACCTTCAAGCGCGAGGCGGAGATCGACGCGCGCCACATCAGGGTTAAGGTATCCGACCACACCGCCAAGCTCTACGGTCACGTGCATTCGCTGCAGGAGGCGAACGCGGCGAGAGCCGCGGCCGCGGCGGCGCCCGGAATCTCCCGGGTGGAGAGCCAGCTGGTCGTCTCTCCGTAGCGCCGCATAGTCGGCCCTGATTTCAAGGAGCACGACGGCGCGCAGGGACGGGCGCTCAGGGCGGACGGCGGCGATCTGGCACGTCTTGGTCGGCCCGCCGCTGCGAGCGCGGGACGTGTCCCGCGAGCAGATCATCCCGGGTGGAGGGCCTAGCCCGTGCTGACCAGCCTGCTGGCGCAGAACAACTACCTTCCGCACCTGTACGCGCTGCGGGACGACCGGCAGGTGTTCGCCTCCGGGATCTGGACCCCGGCTATTTTGTCCGGGGCGCTGCTGGTCGCAGTCGGCGGCGACACGGGTTGCGAGCACGGGGTCTCGGGCGCCGGAGAAGATCAGCCGGCCGAACCAGCCGACCTGAGGATGTGCAGGCCCCGCCCGGCCCGAGACGATGACTGTGACGTGCTAACAGTAGCCGGGCCGGCGCCAGGCCAGCTGCGGCCACGAGCCTGGGGATCATGCGATGAAGATCATTATCTACGGAGACTTCGGCTGTCCTTACTCCTATCTGGCGAGCCTCCGGGCCGACGAGCTGCTGGAGTCGGGAGCCGCGGAGATCGACTGGAGAGCTGTCGCGCCGGACCGCGGCCGACCGGGTGGCAGCAGGGATGAGCTCGGCCGGGACCTGGCCGCAATCTCGTTGTTTGCGGAGCCGGGCGAGCGCCTGCCCCGCCCGGCTGCCGGACCCGTCGACGTGCAGTCTGCGATCTCCGCGTACGCCGAGGCGGTATCCGACGGCGTGCCGCACCGGATGCGGCGGCGGCTGTTCGCCGCGATATGGGCCGAGGCACGGCGGGTAACCGACGTGTACGAGGTGCGGAAGCTCATCGCCGACGTGATGTGTCCGCGGCAACCAATTCTGTACCACCTGATCAGCCCGGATCTGCCCAGCGCGCTCCTGCACGATCCGGACGTGAACCGGATCGTGCGCCGCTGCGGCGGCACGGTCACCGTGGACGGCGGCCCGCTGACGGCGGCGGGTGACCGGCGGGTCCGGCAGTGGCGGCAGGAGTGGCTCTCCCTGCCGTGCGCGGCGACCCCGGTGGTCGTCAACCCGGACGGTGACGTCCTGCCGTGTCCGGTCGCGCTGGACTACCTGCTGATGGCCGTCGCCGGCGGCCGATCGGGTCCTCCGGCGCTCGCCGTCGGATCGGGCGCGGTGCCGCGGCGGGCGAGGCGAGCCGGCACCGAGGTCCGCACGACGTGAAGGGCATCGCTGCACAGTTTCCTGAGCCAAAGGGGAGCCGGCGGCGGCATGCCTCCGGCCGGATTGCCGGGCGGTGGCCGGATACCCGGACAGCCTTCGCGCGCTGTCGCGCCGCGCCCGGTTCACCCCATGCTTCCGCGGCTGCCGGTCGACCACATCCCCAGATCACGTGGTTTCGTCGTCGGCGGCCGCTCAGGCCCCAGGAGCGAGCCCGAGCGAATTGATTCACGGTCGTGGGGCAGAACGCCGGAAGGTCGGCGGGATGGCGGCTGGCGGTCAGGTTCTGGTCGGTGACGACCTGCTCGTCGACGACGTTCCCGCCGGTGTTGCGCACATCGGTGCGGAGCCGGCCGGGCTACCCGTGAGCCTCGTGTGAACCGCCTAGCAGGTCAAAAGCGGAAAGAAATATCGAGTCGGTGTCCCGCGACACGTCGTTGGTGATGCGGGCGGCTACCGCTTTCGCATCGAGCGGCACGGGTGCCTCGGCGAGAGTCCCGGCGAACGCTTCCAGGGCCCGGGAGTGGATGCTCGCCAGGATCGGGTCGCCGTTGGCTGTCGCGAGCGTTCCTGCGATCTCCTGATTCACGAGCCGGTCGAACCGGGGCTTGATGACCAGGTTAGTGACCGTGAACGCCTCGCCCCAGTCGTAGGCGACCACGGCCCGTTCGACAAGTTCGCGCAGCGGCTGGAACGCCGCGGCGTCCTCCCAGGCCGCCTGCTGTCGCCCCGCTGCCCCGGTCTCCAGCGGCGGACCGCTGAGCTGCACGGTGCGATACGCGATCCGCTGGACGCGACGCAGCTCGTCGGCGGACTGGAACGCGGCGCAGTTGGTGACCCGAGACGCCGGAGCCATCTGCGCGACGTAGGCGGCCAGCATCTGCAGCCCGTGCACCGGATAGCGCAGCGGGGCGTACCAGCGGTCGAGGAACCGCACCCACTTCTGGTCGAGGTCCCGGTCGTAGGTGGTGTCATCGATCTCCCGGAGGAGGCCGTCGATGACGTCTTCGCGACTGTCCTGCAGCTGCGTGTAAACGCGGTAGGTGGTGCGACGCGGGTCGGAGAACCGCTCCCAGCTGCGGGCTTGTAGCGCGGAACCTTCCCGGTAGCGGTAGTACCAGGCGACCACCGGGTTGCCGGCCGTCAGCTCGAAC
Source organism: uncultured Actinomycetes bacterium (assembly GCA_963758795.1). GTDB lineage: Bacteria > Actinomycetota > Actinomycetes > Streptosporangiales > Streptosporangiaceae > Palsa-504. The sequence continues at coordinate 25,788 of CAVWXG010000006.1, read as the reverse complement.
CGCATCGGGTGGTTGTCGTGCAGGTCCGTGCTCACCAGCTCGTACTCGAGCGGGACGCGCCGGCCCGCCGCCAGCCGCGAGTACGTCTTGCGGCCCGGCGGCCGTCCGCTCGGCATGGTCATCGGCCACCTGCCAGTGGAGAGGCCGTTTCCGCCGATGGCTCGCGCGCGAGCCGCCAGACGGCACCGTCCTCGGTCAACTGCATGACGCCGGTGAACGACGACATCACCACCTCGAGCTCACCGGGGAACCGGATGGCCGAGCCCGTCGCGGCCTCGAGCCCCGCCCGGGACAGCCGGCAGATCCGGGAGACCAGCACCCGTAGGTATGCCCCCTCGTCCTGCACGCGCACGTCCGTGTTCTCCTCCTCGATGACCGAGATGACCGACCACGCGAACGGCGTCGCGTGCAGGACCGGGCCCACCCCGTAGCCGACGTCACCGGACGTGCTCATTCGTCCTCCCCTACGCCCACGAAGATCCGCTCGCCGTCGAGGCGCACCGGGTAGCGGTGCAGGCAGGCGCTGGCCGGGTTCACTCCGCGACCGGTCCGCACATCGAATTCCCACTCGTGCGCGGCACAGGTCAGGACGCCATCAGCCAGGACGCCCTCGGACAGGGGGTTCGCCAGGTGCGGGCACCGGTTCTCGTAGGCGACCAGCGTCCCGTCCAGGTTGCACAGCAGCACGCCGACGGCACCGAGGTTCACGGCACGCATCTCGCCCGCCCAGATATCGTCCAGCGTCCCGGCGTACCGCCACACCGCCATGGTGCTGTCACCTTCGATCGACCTTGAAGATGTCACCGTTTCCGAGCCCGGCCTGGGCGATGGTGGCGGCGGGATCGAGGATGTCGCCGACCTCGTTGCGTACCGTGAGGGATCCGCCACGCTCGGGCGCCAGGCCCCAAGCCACCAGCTGTCCCGCCAGCTGCGCAACGGTGCGCTCGTCCGGGGTGACGATGACCCGGCCCAGGAAGTCGTCGCTGGCGAAGCCGAACAGGTAGACGCGCATCGTTGCGCCCTCAGCGCTGCGGAACGGGGTCCAGGCGCCATGGGTCGAGGCCGCGGCGCAGGTCCTTGCCGGTTTCGACCGGCGCTCGGAGCCCCATCCACTCGTGCAGGTCGATGAGCTTGCCTGGTGCCTCTCCGGCCACGATGCGGTCGACCACGCTCTTGTGATCGGCGAACCGCGACTTCTCCGGCCAGGAAGCGCTGGCTGGCCCTGGCCGTGCTGTGCGTGACGGTACTGGTGGCGAACCTGGATAGTGCGGTCCTGAACGTCGCGCTTCCCACCCTGGTCCGCAACCTGGACGCCACGTCCGGTGACCTGCAGTGGATCGTCGACTCCTACATCGTCGTGTTCGCCGGCTCGCTGCTGGCCGCGGGCAGCCTGGCGGACCGGATCGGCCGCAAGAAGACGCTGCTGGCCGGCCTGGCCGTCTTCGCCGGCGGCTCAGCCTGGGCCGCTTTCTCCGGCGGCGTCAGCACCCTGATCGCCGCCCGGGCGAGCATGGGCGTCGGCGGCGCGCTGATGATCCCGTCGACGCTGTCGATCATCACCAACATGTTCCGCGACCCCGCCGAACGCCAGCGTGCGATCGGCCGCTGGGGTGCGACCGGCGGGATCGGCGTGGCCCTCGGCCCGATCCTCGGCGGCTTCCTGCTGGCCCGGTTCTGGTGGGGCTCGGTGTTCCTGATCAACGTGCCCGTCGCCCTGGCCGGACTGCTGGCCGCCTGCTGGCTGGTGCCGGACTCCAGGAACCGGGCCGCCAAGGCACCCGACCTGGCCGGGGCCGGCCTGTCGATGGCGGGGATCGGCGGGATCCTGTGGTCGATCATCGAGGCGCCCGCCCGCGGCTGGTCGTCGCCCGCGGTGATCGTCGCGGGCGCGGGCGGCCTGGCCGTCCTGGCCCTGTTCGCGGTCTGGGAACGGGTCACCGGCCATCCGATGCTCAACCTGAGCTTCTTCCGGCAGCGCCCGTTCTCGGCCGCGATCCCGGCGGTCCTCACGCTGACCTTCGGGCTGTTCGGGGCGCTGTTCGTGCTGACCCAGTTCCTGCAGCTCTGCCTCGGTTTCACCGCGCTGCAGGCAGGCCTCCGCCTGCTCCCGGTCGCGGCTGCCGTCATCGTCGTCGCGCCGGCCTCCGCGGTGGGCCTGCGGGCCATCGGACCGAAGTTCACGATCGCGGCCGGGCTCGCGCTGGTCGCCGCCGGGCTCTGGCTGATCTCCGGTGCCGCCGTCAGCACGGCCTTCGCCGGTCCGGCGGCGGGTATGGTCCTGCTTGGCACCGGGGCCGGGCTGGCGCTGCCGACGGCGACCGGCTCGGTGGTCGGCTCGGTGCCCCCGACCGACAGCGGCGTCGCCTCCGCCGCCGACACCACGGCCATCCAACTCGGCGGCGCACTCGGCGTGGCGGTCGTCGGCAGCTTGCTGGCTACCCGCTACCAGGACCGGATGACCAGCGCGCTGTCCGGTCAGCTGTTCCCCGCCGCCGTCAAGAACTCCCTCGGCGGCGCGCTCGCCGCCGCCCGGGCGCATGGCACCACCGGGTCGCCGCTCGTCCACCTGGCCAAGACCGCGTTCATCAGCGGCATGGACCTGGGCTTGCTCACCGGCGCGGCGGTCGCCGTGGCCGGCTGCCTGGTCGCCCTGATCTTCCTACCGGCCCGCTCCAGCCACAAAGACCAATCAATCAGAACGGGCCCCGGTTTCCCTCTCCGGCCTCGTCCCAGCACCCCCGGCCGCCGCCACGCCGGGTCCCCGCCAGCGGGTAGGCCCACCCCCACGGCAGGTCGGCCAGCTCGACCTGACCGTCCGGGGGCAGCGCCGCGGTGACCAACTCGGCGGGCGGCGGGCTCACCGCCGCAGCCCCCGGGCCGGGCACCGGGAAACCCTGCCACCGGCCGTCGAAGTAGATGCCCTTGAGCTGGCATCGCCCTAGCGATTCGACCGCGTTCGCCACCATGTTCAAGATGGTGGCCTTACTGTCCTGCTGGCCCTTCGGGATGATTGATTTTCTTCCGATGGGCGATGGTGTAAGCCGATTATCGTGCCGGATATGTCCCCCGACGGGCCAGACCGATGGCTGCAGAACGGGCCGCGGAGAACACACGAAGTCCTGGTTCGGCGCGATGACCAGGCCTTTGCCAAGCCCGGCCAGGAACAGCGGCCCGATGAGATCCCAAACGTCCGGCTTCGGCGCGGTCAGGTGCAGGACGAGCAGCAGCAGGGCCGGCCCGGCGAACATGGCAACCAGGCCGCCCTGGACCGCCTTGCGGCCGAAGCGGGTGGAGAACCGGTAGCTGTTGGACGCGGTGCTCAGGCTGCCACAGGATCGGCAAGGTGAAGAACAGGCTGGTGAACCTGGCGAAGTACTGATCCCCGTCGGCTTACCCGGGGTGGGCCGAAGTCGTAGCGGTGCCGCTGCGCAAGAGTCCTCGTGCGCTGCGTCAATTCGCGGCGTCCGTGTAGCCGCGGCCTTCGGCTTGCGCCGGGCCGCGCGTCCGGAAAGAGCACTACAGGGATCAGGCATCTTGATGCCTCATTACGCGGGCACTATGATGCTAATATGCGTACCACGCTGACGCTTGATGATGACGTGGCTCTCCTGCTCGCGGAGGCCGCGCATCGCACGCGGACACCCGTCAAGCAGATCGTCAACACGGCGCTCCGCGCCGCTCTCTCGCCCCCGGCCGCGCAGCGGGCGCCGTTTCGAGAGCACGTCCATCACGCCGAGCTCGCACCCGGCCTGGATCTAGCCGGGTTCAACAAGCTCGCTGACGAGCTCGAGGACGAAGCCATCGTGAGGCTCGCGCAGCAGTGATCATTCCGGACGTTAACCTTCTGCTCTATGCCGTTATCGACGCCTTCCCCCAGCACGAGAAAGCGCGGCAGTGGTGGGAGGGCGCTGTGAATTCCGACGAACTGATCGGTCTGGCAGACCCGGCCATCTTCGGCTTCCTGCGCATCAGTACCAACCCACGGCTCATCAAGCCCCCGCTGTCTGCTGACGAGGCTGCGCGCCACGTCGAGAGTTGGCTCGAGCTGCCTAATGTCCGCTGGGCTCAGCCTGGGCCCGGGCATCATGCCCGCTCCTTTGCATACCTCCGCGCTGCCGGGACTGCGGGCAACCTCACCACTGATGCTCAGCTCGCTGCGATCGCTGCCGACAAGAACGCCACCATGTGCTCTAATGACAGCGACTTCGCTCGCTTTGAGGATATCCGCTGGCACAACCCCCTCACCGCGTAACGGACGCCGGCGCGCGCCCTTGACGGCTGTCGCCTGCAACTAGATGCTGCGCAGCGCGTGGTGCAGACGGCCGACCAGAGGAAACCGCCGTCCGGCGATACAGCGCGGTCCTGGCCGGGCATTACCGCCGGGCACATCCCGGAGTGCTCGAGCACGCACCCGGGCGCCGGTCACAAAGATCCCCGCTACGGCCCCCGCAGATGCCGTCGCCGACATCGGCCGACCCGATAGGCAGCGGCTGGTAGGTGAACGGCCGGATCGCGACGGCACGCCCTTACGAGGGTCGGCTGCGCGTCCGTCGGCTGGGCCGCCGGCGGACAGCCACCTCCTTAGCGTCAGGCTCGCCATGGTAGGTGGGTTGGGGCCGTGGCACGATGGCCGGAACTCGCGGCGCGGTTGCGTGCCTGCGAGCGCATCGTGGCCGAGTCGCCGGACCGTGCGGAGCGCCGGGCGGCTGCCGCAGAGATTAGCCAGATCCTGCGGCAGGCCGAGACCATCAGTGCATGAGCCACTGGACGTGGGAGTACGTCCCCGACGCGGCCAGTGTCGTGGGCGGGCTCACCCCGGCTCAGATTGACCAGGTCGAAGGCCTCGCGGCGCGGATCGCCGACGCTGTAGCGGTACGTCGGATCGGCACCCCATTCGACGTGGTCGAAGCGGTGTCCAACGTGAAGAGCTACGGTGAGGGGCCCTGTGATGATCTGGTTCCTCGAGGATTACCGGGACGATGTCGTCCGGGTCCAGCACTTCGAGTTGCCTGATCCCGCCCTCTGACCGCACCGCCGCGGGCGCTGTCCGACCCAAGCCACACGCAAAGATTCTTTATTTATCCGAACGAGCCGTGGGTGCGAGTATCTCGATCTGGCCCTCCCTCACCCGGGTCTCGAACGCGGTCAGCTGGCGATCATCACGCGGGGCCTGCGCTGATGTCGGAAGCCGCGGGAGGAGGACGGCGCCTGCGGAGGGGGCGACCCGATGTGCACAGGTCGCGCAGCATTGCCTCCGCTTCGTCGGTCTCAGATGCCATGCCAAAGACGTAGCGGTCGGGGCGGAGGACCGCGAAGCGGCCGCCGCGTTCTTCGAACCATTTCGCCAGATGATCTGAGGTCGCAATGAGCCCAGTTCTGTGCTTAGCGGGCATTTCGCCGACAGCAACGACGGGAACATCTAGTTTTGCCGCAGCTGCGCGGATAGCGGCCGCTGCGTCGTTCGTGGCGACCACGGCGACGTCCGGTGGGACGAGATCGTCGAACAGCGCAACGTGCCCTTGGCCGGACCGGATAGCCGGCTGGGGAAATAGCTCACCGGCCGCGGTCGTGCCGCTGAATAGCCCGGCTTCGAGCGGTGGCAGGCCCTGGAACGTCGTTCGCGGCAGTTCGCCGGCCAACGCTGCGCGCCTGAGCCGCTGGTCACGCTCTGCTGCGGCGGCCGGGTCGAGCAGGCAAATCTCACGCCCGGCCTGGACGGCCATGGTGATGATCCGCGTGACGTGCGGCCGGCGCTCGGCCTCGTAGCTTTCTAGGAGGGGCTCAGTCCGGCCACCGCGCGTTGCCGCGGCGATCTTCCAGATGAGGTTCTGTACGTCCCGGATGCCGTGGCAAAGTCCCTGGCCGAGGAAGGGAGGTGTCTGGTGCGCGGCGTCGCCAGCCAGAAACACCAGGCCGTCGCGCCAGCGCTCGGCGATCAGGGAGTGGAAGCGGTACACCGACGCCCGGAGGAGCTCGACCTCGTCGAGAGACACCCAGGGCTGCAGCAGGGCGCGGATGACGTCGGGCTGCTGCATGTGCTCGGGCGTTTCACCGGGCAGGAGCATGAACTCCCACCGGTGATGCCGGCCCGGGCCCGGGACCCGCGTCGAGGGCCTGCGCGGATCGCAGAACATCTCCGATTCGTCGGGGCGGCCGAGCTCACGGTCGCAGAGCAGGTCGATCACCAGCCATGGCTCGTCGAAACCGTCGTCCAGAAGGCGGATCCCGGCGCTGTCGCGGACGAAGCTCGAGGCCCCGTCCGCCGCGATAAGGTGGCGGCCGGAAATCTCGCCCTGACGGTCCGTGGCTACTTCTCGGGTTGTAACCGTGACATGGTCTGCGTGCTGCTTGACCGCCACGACCTCGACACCCAATTGCAGACGGACCGCCCGGTGGCGGTTCAGCCCGGCTCGCAGAAGCTTCTCGAGGGTGGGTTGGTAGAACAGGTAGTGCGCGTCCCATCCGTATAGCTGATCGTCGGGCCAGTCGTGGACCCGGATCGGCTGTCCGTCAGCGCCGTAGAATGTGCTGCGCTTCCACACCCGGGTTTCCGGGAGTATGTCGCGGGCGATCTGGGCCTGCTGGAGGATGCGCATGATGTGTGCGTCGAAATGGATAGCGCGCGGCAGTTCGAAGACGCCGGTTGCACGTTCCAGGACGGACACCGACAGGCCTGCGACGCCGGCCAGATTCCCGGCCACGGCCCCGACCGGCCCGCAGCCGACGATGATCAGGTCTCGCAACTGAATCGGGCTATCCGCGAGTGATGCCGAGATGGCTGTAGAGGGGGTCGTCGGCCCCGAACTGTCCTTTCAGGAGCTTGGCCTCGTCGAGGCCGGCCAGGTCCCAGTAGGCCGGCGAGGCGGGATCCACCCGGCTCCAGTCGAAGACGACACGGCGTGCCGCGATGGCCCAGCGTCCGTCGCGATATGCGAATTTGTCCAGGTAACGGCCGCCGATCCGGGACTGTGTCTGGCCGCTGTCCTCGTCCCGCACGACGACCGCGATGTGGTAGCTCTCGACGTCAGCCTCATCGCCGGCCAGATCGATGAGGACGTTGGAGATGAAGTGCCACAGGCAGGTGACCGGGGCGGCTGAGTCGGGCGAGATCATGGAGGCGTTGAGGATGAAGTCGGCCGCCGGGCCGGAATGGCCCTCGTGATCCTCGGTCGCTCCCTCGTGGTAGCAGGCGAGCGCCAGCTTGATGTCGCGGCGATCTCCGGCCCGAGCACGGCGATAGAGAACCTCGGTGATCTGCTGTTTGGCGATCAGCGCAGTGATCGCCGCTTCGTCGGGCCGGTGCGCGGTGGAGTCGTCGGCGGTCATGTTTCCTCCAGGTCTGCGTCCGGGGTCGCCGGGCTCGAGCTTGACCAGTCGTACACGACCTGCCGGCTGCTCAGCAGCCACCGTCCGCCCACCTGCTCGCAGCGATCCAGGTAACGGCCACCGACCTGCACGTCGAACGAGCCCGAGCTGAGCACCAGCCGGTGGTAAGCCAAGTGGTATGACTCGACGCGCGCGCTGTCCGGCGTGTCGAAGTGGATGAGGACGTTGGAGACGGTGTGGCGCTGTGTCCCGTAACGGTCGTCTTGATAGTTGTGCGTCCGCAGGTAGGCGGCGAAGTCTTCGATCGTGCCGTCGAAGATGCCGTGCGTATCGCGTGACCCCGGGACATGCTCGGCCAGGATCGCGTCCGGGTCCTTGGCATCGGCGGCCCGGCCCCGGCGGGTGAGGAGTTCCTCGATGCGCTGCCTGGCCAGCAGTTCGCGGAGCGCGCCTTCGCTGGTCATTCCCACGGGCCGAGGAACTGCTGTCCGCCGAACACGTCGGCCGGCGCGTCCACGAGTTCCGGCCAGCCTGCCGCGGGTTCGGAGACCGTTGGCGGCGCAGGCTCCGCCGGTGCGCACTGCTGCTGGTAGTAGTACAGCTGCACGAGGTTGCCGTCTGGGTCGCGCAGGTGCGTGACGTAATCGAAGCCCGGGAGCAGGGCGGCCGGTACGGCGACCTCCTCGGCGCCTCTGGCGAGCATGTGCGCCACCGCGGCTCGCAGCTGGCGGTAATTGGCGAGCCGGAACCCGAGCGCCAGCGAATCCAGGTGACCGGGGAGTCCCGGTACCGCCGTCGATTCGCGACTTCATGGCCTTCGAGGAGCACGTCGTGACAAGTACCGAGGCCCTCGGGCACAGCGTTGACCCCGTCTGGTACGAGATGCCGCTGTTCTACTTCAGCAACCCGGCGGCGGTGTTCGGACCACGCGACGATGTCGCCATCTCGCCAGGATCGCAGCAGTGGGACTACGAGCTGGAGATCGCAGCGGTCGTCGGCCGAGGTGGCCGCGACCTCGATCCGGCGAGAACCGAGGACCACATCGCCGGCTACCTCATCCTCTGCGACTGGAGCGCACGGGACCTCCAAGCAGCGGAAATGCGAGGCCTGCTCGGGCCTGCCAAGGGCAAGGACAGCGCCACAAGCCTCGGACCCTGGCTTGTTACGCCCGATGAACTCGCACCCCGCCGGGCCGGCAATGCCTTCGACCTGGAGATGACCGCATCGGTAAACGGCCGCCGCTGGAGCATCGGCAACATGTCTACCATCTACTGGAGCTTCGGGCAGCTACTCGCCTACGCCTCCCGCGGCACAGAGTTGCGTCCCGGCGACATCGTCGGCAGTGGCACCGTCGGCACCGGCTGCATCCTCGAACTGTCCCGCGTCCACGGCTCCGAGGTCTATCCATGGCTCGCCCCCGGGGACAAGGTCAATCTCGAGGTCACTGGTCTCGGCTCTATCGATGCCTCCGTAACCCGCGGAGCGTCGGTCATCCCCCTACGTTAGAAAGGGGACACTGAATATGCGCCTGCGCATCAACGTGACAATGCGCCGTGAGGTCGTCAGTGGCCTTGAACTCCGGGTGGCGGGCCGACGCCAGCACTGTGGCTCGCCGTGCCCGTGCGCCGGGGTGCCGCTTCGGCGCAAGCATCATCCCGTCCCAGGCAGTATTGAATATGTCTGATATGCTTTTTCAGGCAGGATAGCAGCGATTGAGGCGGCCTCGGGCAGGCTAATAGTGGTTAGAGGTGACATGATTCAGCGAGCGGACGCCATCGAGCCCGCGGACGAGCTCGATGAGAGCACCGCTGCCTCGCGGTTTGACATGCCCAAGCGCTCGTCGCTCGCAGAATCCGCGGCCCAGGCTGTCGAGCGCCGCATTATCGACGACGGGATGGCGCCGGGCACCCGGATCGGCACCCGACGCGAGCTCGGTGACCTGCTCGCTGTCGCGCCGTCGACCGTGAGCCAGACCATCAGGCTCCTGGAAGACCGCGGTCTAGTCGTGACGCGGACCGGACCGAACGGCGGGGTGTTCGTGGCCGAGCCCGGCGTGGGCTTGCGGCTGGCGCGCAGCATAATGCAGGTCTCGGGTTCCGAGGTTGAGGTCGCGGAGGCCCTGGAGGTCCGGGACATCCTCGAATCCGCGGTGATCTGCAGCGCGGCCGAGGCAGCGCATATGCCGCCCGCGCTGACCGGCATGCAACACGCGATGCGTGAACTGCGGGCGGCGACCGAGACAGCGGACTTCTATCGCCGCAATCTGGAGTTCCACGCCGAGATCGCCGCTTTGTGCCGCAACACGGTGCTGCGGACGATCTACCGAAGCCTGCTTGATGTCGTCCAAGCGCGTGACCCTAAGCTGGCCGTGCTTCCCGGACAGAACGCGCGCAAACTGCATGAGCGGCGTGCGCGGGTGCATCAAGACATCGCTGACGCGATTGCGAAGGGCGACGTCGCGGCTGCGCTGGTGGCTGCCAGAGCACACGCCAAGCATGGACGCGCGGTGCGCGCCCCGAGCCGCGGCTGACCGTGCGTGGTTGGGGTCTCAGCCGCTGTTTCGGCGACCAAGTCGGGGATAGCGGGCGCTAGCCCTGCTCGCGGTGGAGGTAGCGAAGCGCTTCCGCGGCGGCGTTCGCGCCGCACATGCCGTGCACGCCGGGTCCGGGTGGCGTCGCGGCTGAGCAGAGGTACATGCCCGGGATGCCGAGGTGGTAGGGCGACAGGGTGGTGCGGGGGCCGAAGACGAGCTGGCGGACGTCCTTGGCTCCGGTGATGATGTCGCCGCCTTCGAAGTTCGGGTTGGCGGCGGCGAAGCATGCCGGGCCGTAGGACGCCTGGCCGACGATCCGCTCGCGGAACCCGGGGGCGAACCGCTCGATCTGGCTGATGATCGCCTCGGTCGCGTCACCGTCGTAGCCGTGTGGCACGTGCGCGTAGCTGTACAACGGGTGAACGCTTCCCGCGGAACGAGCCGGATCGGCGAGGTACTGCTGTCCGACCAGCACGAACGGCCGCTCCGGCATGCGGCCGGTGTTGATTTCCCGCTCCGTGGCGGCGATCTCGGCGTAGCTGCCGCCCAGGTGCACGGTGCCGGCCCGGCCCACGTCGGGGTTCAGCCACGGCACGCCGCCCTCGACCGCGAAGTCGACCTTGAACGCTCCCGGCGCGCGGCGGAACCGGCGGAACGCCCGGGCAACTCGCCCGGGCAGCGTGTCGCCGAGCAGGTCAGCGACCGCTGCCGGGGCGAGGTCGAACAACGTCACGTCAGCTGCGGGCAGCTGGGACGCGATCGTGACCCGCGTGCCCGTCTCGATCTTGCCGCCCAGGTCGGTGAGCAGCGCGGCGAGCGCCGCGGTGATCGACCCGGACCCGCCGGCCGCGACCGGCCAGCCCCAGCGGTGCCCCGCGGTGATGATGCCGATACCGATCGCCGAGGTGAGCGGCTGGTGCAGCGGCCGGAACGCGTGTGCGGCCACCCCGCCGAACAGCGCGCGTCCCTTCTCGGTGGCGAACAGGCGGGCGAACGCCGAGCCGGGCAGCAGCGTCGGCAGCCCGAACCTGGCCAGCGCCAGCGGGTGGCTGGGCGCCCGCAGCAGCGGCCGCATGATGTCGCCGGCCAGCTTGTCGTACCCGGCCGAGGGGCGGCCGAAGGCCAGCCGCCAGCGGGCTCCGTCGCGGCCCAGCCCGGCCGCGGTGTCCTCGACCGACCGGTACAGCAGGCCGGCCTCACCGCCGTCGAGCGGGTGCGCGCAGTCGATCTCCGGCCAGCGCCAGGACAATCCGTACTTGTCCAGGCCCAGGCCAGTCAGGAACGGAGAACCGACGGCCATCGGGTGGAAGGCCGAGCAGTGGTCGTGCAGCAGGCCGGGCAGCAGCGACTCGCCGGAGCGCGCGCCGCCGCCGGGCTCGCCGGCCGCCTCGAGCACGGTGACCTGCACGCCCTCCCGGGAAAGGGCCACGGCGGCGGCGAGCCCGTTGGGCCCGCCGCCCACCACCGTCGCGGTGGTCATGCCGCCACCTCCCTGTCGTACTGCTCGCTGACGGCCTTCAGGGCGGCCGCCCGTGACCATGTCACCTGCACCGGGATCGGCCCGTTGGGCAGCCACGGCTGCTCGGCGACCGCGTCGGCGACCTGCCACGTGCCGCGCTCGATGACGCCGAGCGCCGCGTCGATCACCTTGTATGCCTGGTCGCCGCGGTGCACCGGCTGGGACTCCACCCAGACCACGACCAGCTCGCCGGGCTCGAACCCGGCCTGCGCCTGCACGGCCCTGATCAGGTCCTCGTTGTGCAGGTGCCCGTCGCCGAAGTTGAACCCGATCAGCGAGTTGCACACGAACTCGGCCTCGCGCACGGTCCGGGTGTCGATGTCGGGCAGGTGCCGCAGCAGCAGCGAGAACAGGCCGCGGCCCTGGCTGTGCATGGTCCGCCACGCGATCGTCAGCTGCATGGTCACGTCGGCCCACTCGCGGTCGTAGCCGAGCGCGACGAGCTGGTCGACCTGGTTGGCTGTCGGCCGCTTGACCGCGTTGAGCTTCTCCTCGGCGCCCGGCGCGAACGCCCACAGCGCGGACGCCCAGTTGCCTGCGTACTGGCGCATCGAGGGCAGGAACGAGAACCAGGTCCGGGCGCAGGTTGCCGAGCACGGGGAAGAACAGCAGCGCGGCCGCGATCACCAGCACCAGCCACGGCGGGGACATGTCCGTGATCGCGTAGCCGTCCCAGGTGCGGGTAGCCGGCGAACAGGAACACCGCGGCGTAGCCGAACAGCACGTTCCACTCCAGCGGCACGGCCAGCGGGAACGTCGAGGTGATGAACAGGTGGAAGATCACCATGACCGCGACCGCGGCCAGGGTCACCGGCTTCCACGGCGACAGCAGCAGCACCAGCGGGGTGATGATCTCGACGAACGTGCCGCCGCCGTGCGCCATCAGGTGGGCGAGCCGGGACGGGCGGATGTCGCGGGGGAAGTCGCGGTAGTGCGCCAGCTTGATCCACCGGAACGGCACGGCGGGACTGTTGCTGACCATCGGCGGGACCACGTTCGCGAAGTGCCTGCCGAGCTTGGAGACGCCGGCGCCGACCCAGACCGTGACGATCAGCAGCTTGAGCGCGATGATCATGTCGGTGAACGGCAGCACGGTGAAGAACACCAGGGCGGGCAGGTACTGCTCGCCGCGCGCGGCCAGGAAGATGATCTTGTCCCGCAGCCCGCAGGCCACGAGCAGCACCACCACCGGGATGATGAGCAGCGGACTGACCACGCCGGAGGTATTGCCGGGCACCGCGGCGGACAGCGAGCCGCTGGGCACGCCCGGCATGACCAGCGGCACGATCACGCTGACGATGAGCGCGAGGTAGAGCGCGACATCCGCGGGCGTCCGGCGGTCACCGGCCGTGAACGGAACCCGCTTCCACGGCCGCAGCCGGATCGTGCCGGTCCGGGCCCAGAACAAGATGCCGCCGGTCATCGGCTTGAACTTGCCCGCCAGCGGGCCCCATGACCCGGCGACCCCCAAGATCTCCAGCAGCACCGTCCACAGCACCGCCTTCTCGTACACGATCGGCTGGTTCCACCACTGCGCGACGTGCCAGAACGCGGGCAGGCGTGACGTCGCGGTGGCGATCACCACGCCGCCGAGGATGTAGAACGTCAGCAGCTTGGCGATGTAGATCACGTGCACCTTCCGCGGGGTGCCGAATCCGCGCTCTACCCAGTGCAGTGCCAGCACCTGCATCCGGTGCATCAGCGGCTGCCGCATGAACGTGGCGGGGTCGACCTCTGGCAGGTCAGGCTGGGTGAATCCCATCATGGTCTCCTTACGGTGATTCCGAACGAGGGTTGATGCTCAACCCGCGGAACTATCAGCGCGAAGCGCGCAGGGCTGGTTTGTCGATCTTGCCGACGGGGTTCTTCGGCAGCGCGGGCACGATGCTGATCGCCGCCGGGATCTTGATCTTGGTGAGGTTGCCGCGGCAGAGGGCCAGCAGCTCGTCGGCCGTCACGGCCGCGTCCGGGTAGGTGACTAGGTAAGCCACTGGTACCTCGCCGTATACCGCGTGCGGTGCGCCGATCACGGCCGCTTCCAGGACGGCGTCGTGCCGGGCCAGGACCGACTCGATCTCCTGGGGGTAGATGTTCTCGCCGCCCCTGATGATCATGTCCTTGATCCGGTCGACGATCGTCAGGTAGCCATCCGCGTCCAGCACGCCGACGTCCCCGGTGTGCAGCCAGCTGTCCACGACCGCGGCGGCAGTGGCTTCGGGGCGGTTCAGGTACCCGCGCATCACGTTCGCGCCGCGGATGACCACCTCGCCCGGTTCGCCGACCGCGGCGAATGAGCCGTCCGGCCGCATCGTGGCCACCTGCTGACCCGGCAGCGCCACCCCGGCCGTGCCGGGCTTGCGCGCCCGGTCCAGCGGGTTGACGGTAGACGCGCAGGTGCCCTCGGTGAGCCCGTACCCCTCGATGATCGGGAAGCCGAACCTGGCCTCGCTGCGGCGCAGCAGCTCCACCGGCACCGGCGCCGCCCCGCACACCGCGAACCGGACGGATGAGGTATCGCCGAGCTGATCGGTGGGCAGCTCGGCCAGCCGCGCGTAGATGGCGGGCACGGCGGAGAAGTACGTCGCCCGGTACCGCGAGATCGCGGCGAGGAAGGTGTCCGCGGCGAACCTGGGCAGGATCGTCACCTGGGCGCCGGCCATCATCGGTGCCAGGCAGCTCACCAGGATCGCGTTCACGTGGAACAGCGGCAGGACCAGCAGGCAGTTGTCGTCCGGGGTCAGCTTCATCGCCTGGCCGAGCGAAGCGCCCATCGCCACGAGGTTCGCGTGGTCGAGCATGACACCCTTCGGCCTGCCCGTCGAGCCGCTGGTGTAGATGAGCAGGGCCAGGTCACCGGGCCGGGTCTCCGGAGCGGGCAGCGAGCCGGCCGGGGTGGTGGCGAGGTCGCCGGCCGCCAGCACCGGGACGCCGTAGCTGACGTCCGGGCTCAGTGCCGATCATCAGCTTGGCCCCGGAGTCGGCGATCTGGTAGCCCGCCTCGTTCGGCGTGAAAACCGGGTTGACCGGGGTAGCCGCGGCGCCCAGCCGCCACGCGGCCAGCAGGGCAAGCAGCAGCTCCACCCGGTTGGGCAGCATCACCGCGACCACGTCGCCCCGGCCCACCCCGGCCGCAGCGAACTGCCCGGCGACCGCATCCACCCGGCGGGCCACCTCGGCGTAGGTCAACTCGAGCTGTGTGTCACGCATGGCCACGCGGTCGGCCAGCATCACCGGACGGTTCCACGGCAGATAGTCAATGGTCATCGCTCCACCTCGGAGACCACGGGGATGTCTCCCGTGCGCTGTGGGCTGGAATGGCGGGTGCTTGCCGGGCTGGCCATATCCGCCGGGTGGGCGCCTGGCAGGCGTGAGGCAGCCAGCGCGGCCGGTCCGGGACCTTCGTGGCCGGGCGCCGGATTGCCCGCGGTTCCCCGCGGGAGGCGGCCGGCGTAAAACACCAGGGCCAGCCACACGGCGAGGAAGAGCGTCCCGGCGATCGGGATGATGAGCGGGGCAAGGCTAGGTCCTGTCATGTCAGCAGCTCCTTATCAGGCAGCCTCCGGGGGTGATGCTTTGACGGTAGGAGGAGCCTGTGAGCTGGGACATGGGCCCCGATCACGAAGAAACAAGAACAAACCAGCCAGCCTTTGTGCTGCCAGTCCGATCGGCCGGGCGGGGCTGTGCCGTGCTCGGGGCCCGGTCAGCGGCCGGCGGGCGGCGGCTGCAAGACGGCGGAGCCCAGCCAGCGGCACGCCGACAGCGCCAGCTCGACATCCAGCCGGCTCTCTTGCAGCGGACCGCCCCGGATCTCCTCGGCCTTGCGGATGCGGTAGTGCACGGTGTTCTTGTGCAGCATCAGTTGTTCGGCGGTCGCGGTGAAACTCCCGCCGGTGGACAAAAAGACGCGCGCTGTCTCCCGCAGCCGCGCCTGCGGCTCGTCATCGATCGCCAGGGCGCCCAGCGTGCTGCGCACCCAGGCGCGCGTGGCATTCAGGTCTGCGCACAGCAGGGCCACCGGACCGGTCTGCGCAAACGCCGTCGTCCGCGGCCCGGCCGGGCCCGCGGTCAAGGCCAGCTCCTGCGCCAGGCGCGCCTGATGATGCGTCAGGCGAAACCCCTCGACGCCGGGAGCAGGAGCCCCGGCCGCCAGGCGCGGGCCCGGATCGGCGTCGTCCACGGCTTTGTGCAGCAGCTCCCACCGGGGGTTGGTGTGCCTGCCCAGCGGCAGCCAGGCCCAGACGCTGGCCTCATCCCGCGGCACCAGCAGCGGCCTGCCCGCACACCCCAGCGCCTGGGCGGCCGCCATGACGAGCCGCTCGATCCGGGCCAGCCCCGCGCCGCCCGAGGCCGGGTCGGGGTCCCAGGCGATGAGACCGACGTGGTACTGACGCAGCCGGTAGCCCAGTTCGGCTTCGACCGTGCCGAGATCGACCCGCTTGTCCTCGAGCAGCGCCCGGACCCGGCCGGCCCGCATAGCGGTCTGGCTGAGCAGCCAGCGGTCGCGTTCGTGTTCGTAGACGGTGAAGACCTGTTCGGTGACCCGGTCGATGTACCCGGAGCTGAGCTCCACCATGCGGCGTGCCGCGGCCACGACCAGCGGTACCTCCCGGCCTTGCCGGGCCAGCTCATCCAGGCACCACTGCAGGACTCGCTCGTGGCCGACCCGGTAAGCGCGGATCAGCGCACCCGCGGGCACGCCACGCTGGGCCAGCCGCCGGGCATACTCGATCGCCGCCGGCGGCGCTTCGATGGTATCGACCGGCATCCCGTGTTCGAAGACATGAAATATCGCTGTGATGTTCTCCGTGACGCTGGCTCGCAGGACGCCGAGGATGGCCGTATCGCCCTGCAGTTGCCCGATCGCGGCGGCGAGGTGCTCGGTCACATCCTGGGTGACCTCAGCCAGACGACCGCGGAGGGTTGCCGCCACGACCGCAAGTAGCTCATCGCCAGCATGGCCGCCTGGGTCCACAAAGGTCATCCTAATACGGCAGTATCCATTGGCCAGCTGACCAGGGCGATCGCGGCCAGGGCGGCCATCCGGGGGCGCCGCCCAGGTCCTGCGGGTTCACCACCCGGTCGGCGCCGGCCTGGACCAGCTTGCCCACCGCCGCCTCGCTGGCCGCCCGGGACACGATGAACAGGCCCGGGGCCATCGATCGCGCCGTCAACGTGACGTAGAGGTTGTCGGCGTCGGTGCTGAGCGCTGTGACCAGCACCCGGGCCCGGTGAATGCCCGCGGCGCCAGCACCTCCTCGCTGGCGGCATCACCGTGCACGTACGGCCCGCTGACAGTGCCGATCCGCTCGGCGGAGGTATCCACCACCACTAGGTCCGCCCCGTCGGCCCCGCCGGGTGATGGCCTGCCCGACCCGGCCCCAGCCGCACAAGATCATATGGCCGCGCATGGCCCCGATCCGCCGTTCCATCCTGCGCCTCCCGAAGGTGCCGTCCAGGTACCCCTCGACCAGGGTGTCAATGCCCACGCCGAAGGTGTAGGCGGCCGTGGCGACCCCGACGAGGATCAGCACGATCGTGAACACTTTCTCGCCGGAGCTGATCTTGGTTCGCTGTCGATGGTTGCTGTCATCTGAGTACTCCGGTGACGTGCAGCGCGAGGGTGGCTGCGGCGAGCTGGGCTGGGACCAGAGCCAGCCCGATGGCGCTGAACTGCCAGATGGCGAGTCTGGCCCTGGCGTCGCGGGCGATGCGCCGGGTGATCAGCGTTGCCACTGAGCCGGTGACGAGGAGGTTGGGCCCGACGGTCGTGGCTAGGATCGCTGCCCACAGCCCTGGTGTTCCGGCTGGCAGTATTGCTGCGGCGGCGGGCAGGTTGCTTACGGCGCAGGCCAGCATGGCTCCGTCGGCGAGCTGGCCGGTGAAGCTACCGTGGAGTGCAAGACCGGTGCCGAGCAGCGCGCGGATCCCGGACGCGATCAGGAACATCGGCGCCAGGTCAAGCACGGCGCGGGCAGAGGGACCGGCGGCGACGGCACGAGCCTGTCCGGGCTGGGCGTTTGCGGCCCACAAGGCCAGCGGCCCGAGAGTGACCGCGGTGACCAGGATCCAGGGGAGCCAGGAGTCGTTGAGGTACGCTACGGTCGCCTGCGGCACGCGGTCCAGCAGGAGCAGGTTGGTGATGTTGGACGTGGGCAGCAGGAAGGAGGCGGCGTTGGCCATGACGGCGACGGCGACGGCCAGGCGATCAGCTGAAAGGCCCCGGCGCAGGGCGGCCCGCAGGGCGACTGGCATGGCGACCACGACGGCGACGTCCAGGTTGACGAGGGCGCTCAGGAGGGCCGTGAGGGTCAGGATGGCGGCGGCGGAGGTGACCTTGGGTCCGCGGGCCGGTATGAGCGCGCTGGCCAGGATCCGGAACGCGCCCAGCCGGTCGGCTAGCGCCGAGGCGAGGATGATCGCGGCCAGGGTCGCGAACGGCCTGGCCGTGGCTGTGGCTGCGGCGGCTGAAGCATCCGGCCGCAGCGCGGCCGCGATGATCTCCAGGACGATGCCCGCGGCCCATATGGTGATACGGAGAGGATCGCGTTGTGACGTGATCCTGGCGGATTTCCTAGTGTTATTGGGTGTGATGAGCTTCATGACACCTCCCTTAATCAGTGAATTTGCTGTATGACGCTGGTAAGGCGACCTTGCAACTACGGAGTGAATATTACACGATGATGTCAGATTCTGAGCGCGCGGGGGGCGATGAGCTGCTGGCGATTCCCCGCCTGGCCGAGCGCGTCGGGGTGACCCCTAGGGTGCTGCGCTACTGGGAAGAACAGGGGCTGATCAGCCCGACTCGCGAGCACGGCAAGCTGCGCTACTCGCCGCGAGATGTGGCCATCGCGGCGCTGATCCGCAAGCTGCTGGAAGCCGGAGCTGGTGTCGAGGGCGTCCGGATGCTCAAACGCCTGGCCGAGCGCGATATCAGGCGCAGTTCAAGCGCCGATGACGAAACAGCGCTGATCGAGGCGGCCTTGCGGATCTTGTACCAGCGCAAGGCATTCCGCGAGGAGACAGGAATGGACGAGGAGCACTACCCGGACCGAAAGGCGCCGCCACCGCCCCCGCGCGGCGGCCCGCCACGCGGCCCTGCGCCTCCCGGCCGACCCAGGGACTAAAAGAGGGAGATGGCCGACACCCCGTGCGGTTCCGTGTGCTCATCGATGGACAGGGACCCGCGAGGCCCACGGAACCGATGTTGACAGCCGGACCCAGGGTGCGGGAGGCCGCTCACTGGTGCTCGGTACCTGGCTGAGCCGGTCCTGGGGGAGCGCCGAGGGCAAAGGCCGCCGTGGCGGTCGTCCCGGCCGGGCCATGGTCGATGCTAAGTTGGTCGGCTACCTCGTCTGCCACCCACAGGCCATGGCCATGCTCACGGGGCCACGCTGCCGCCCCGGTGGGCTGCCGATCCCCGGACCTGGCCGGGCCGTCATCACTGACCTGGCAGTACAGGAACCCGGCGTCGGCCCACAATCGCAACCGCCCGCGGCCTGCGCCGTGCCGAACCGCGTTGGCGGCCAGCTCATGCGCGGCGAGCACGACGTCGTAGACCCGTGAATGGCTCAGCTCGGAAGCGAAGGCGTGCGCGGCGACCGCCGACCGCAGCACGTACAGCGAGCCGCTGTCAAAGGCCTGTTCCACGAGCGCTGGACCAACCGGGCCCGTGCCTTCGCCCGGCCACCGCAGCGTCCCGTTAGGCTCACTGCCCATCGGCAGTCACCAGCCTGATGCCAGGCACCCCTGCCAGTCCCAGCCGGGCGAACCCGGCAGCGGTCTCGGGCAGGCACCGCAGGGTAACCGGACGGGAGGCGGCCGTGGCCCGCGCCGCGTCCGCGATCATGAGCGTGCACCGGGCGTCGATGAACGCCAGCGAGGCCATGTTGACCACCAGGTCGCCCTCCAGGCGGACCGCCTGCGCCAGCGCCAGCGCCAGCGGCTCTTCGGCCTGATAGTCCAGTTCCCCGGCGATCCGGATCCCGGGCGGCGCGTACTGGCGGCAGATCCGCAGCACCGCATCTGCGTAGTAGGTCGCCGCCGTCACCTGCCGGGTGTGAAACGCTGCCACCGACGCCAGCGTGACCGGGTCGAAACGGTCCCGGTCATACTGGCACAGCACCGATGCGGTACCGCCGTCCAGCGCGGCCGTCAATCCCTGCTCGAACACCGGGAGCTGCTCGACCCCGGCCACCGGCCGCAGCGCCCAGCTCATGTCAATCGCGACCCGCAATCCCGGGAAGCCTTCCTGCCTGGCGGCCTTCATCTGGCCGGTCAGCCACCCGATCGCTGCGTCCGCGCTGAACACCTGCCCGGACAGCAGCCGGCCTTCCCACCCGGCCGTGGCCATCTGCCCGGCGGTCACCGCCGGGCGGACCGCAATCCCGCGGCGCGCCAGCTCCGCCACCGCCGGACCCTGGCCGTCATCGCCGAGCCACATTACCTTTGAGCCGCCAGCCAGGCCGTCCCGGACGTACGCCGCGGTCAGATCGAAGAGTTCCTCGGCCTCACCGAACGTCAGGCACGCGTGATCGTCTACCTTCAGTTCGGTGATCTGCGCGCTCGCGTCCGCTGCCACCATGTCTCCTCTGCCAGCCCGGCACCAGCCATCTCCGGTCATGACCGTACCGGCCCCCGCCCCTCCGCGGGACGCCAACGGCCAGCCGCCCGCCATGGTGACACTCCCCTCTACCCGGGTGCACTCCCTACCCGCCCCGCGCCAGGTCATTCAGCCGCGAATGCAACACCGGGGCCGGGTCAGCAGTCAGCCGCCACGCCCGGGCGCCACGGCCATCTGCCGCCTCGCTCAGCGCCCTGCCAGACGGCTCGCCGCTGCGCGATGCACTGCTGAAGGGAGCGACCCGGGCAGGGCTCACCCCGGTGGCCAAGGTCGCAGGACCGTCCAACATCGGCAACTACTTCGCCGGGCTGGGCATCCCGGCCACCGCCGGATTCGGCGTGGACTACAAGAATCTGCATGGCACCAACGAGCGCATTCGCCTCGATTCCATACCAGCGGTTCAGACCGCCTACCATCAAGCACTCCTTGCCCTTCTGCATGTCACCTGACCTGCCGCAGCAGTACTGCTACGGCAGCGAGAAGCAACAACGGCCTGTCCAAGCATTCGCTGGCTGCCGGAAGGCCTGGTCCTTTTCCGGCCTCAGCTCCTTGAAGCGCATCACTCATGCCGAGAAGAGTGAAAGGCGCTGAACTCGAGAGGCTCAAATATGCGTCCTTAACCTGCAAGGACGCGCGCGCTTCCTAGCGTGCCAACAGCTATTGAGTTCCGGATACGTCGGTCGAAGAAGAGCCTCTGAGACCAGAAGCCGTTACGATTAAGTTAGTTGTTGTCGTTCCCGTTGCGGTGGGCCTCAGTGACCCGTTGCACCCATGTGCCCGTCGCGACTGCAGCTGGACGACACGCTCTGCGAGTCGTCCAGCTGCAGTCGCCGCTTCCTGATAATCGCCGATTCCATAGCCAAACCGGACTATTTCCGCTTCAATCTGTCCGCTGGCGACTGCGAACGAAGCCCAGTTCTTCTGCCACCCAAAAACCTGGCGAAGGCCGGTGCCAACAGCCGTAAGCGCTCCCAGAAGGGCAGCAACCCAGCTGGGAGCGTGCGCCGCAACAGCAAATGGCACACCGGGCAGAGGAGCCGGTCAGGCCCATGCCGTAGACCACCCAGACGGCTACGCCGTGATGCGTGGCGGCGCTGGCGGCAGCGACGACGACGAGCAACGGGAACACGGTGAGCATGGCCAAGGGCGGCGAAACCCATGGCCCGTTCCGTGAGTTCAAACTGCTTGCCGCTCCGATGGAGGTCTTTGAACCTGAGGTCGTGCCAGATCCACTCGGCGACCCGGATCAATGCATTCTGCACCGCCCGGTACTGGACCTGGCTCATCTCCCATTGAACACGCCCATCGCGCCGCTCCCGCATCACGCTACCCTCCGGTCGGACAGCGCGCCCTGGGCCGCGACAGCCGCGACCCCGGCACACCAGTCCTTGCGCCATCACGGAGTTCGTACTCCTGGAGGCCAAGTATCGCGTGCACATCGGCCCGATACGACGGTCAGCGGTCTCAGCCGGCGCCGGACGAGGTTGGCGTAGTTCCGGGCACTGGATCCCAGCCAGAGGCCAGCAAACGGCGGCAGGTACAAGTCAGGCAGAGCCTGTCGCGCCCCACCGGGCCCAGGGTCGGCGTGGAGCGGGCGTAGCCAATGTGGCGGTTTTGTGGATATCGTCCTGATAAGGCCCGTTAGTGACGGAGATGCAGGCTGACTCGTGCACGGCCCGGCATGGCCCGCAGCCTGCGCATGGACCTCGCCAAGCGGGCCGGTTCAGGTCCCTGATCAGAGGGTCGGGACCGCAAGTTCTGCGCAGCCTTCGACGCTGCTTTTCCCGGAGCTGTTACCGTGTCGCGACCTGAACCCGACTTGAACCCCCATGGTCCTGATCTGCGGAAACCAGTCTCTTCTGACTCCAGCTAAGTCTTGTCCTACGACGTATCCACAGATCAGGACATGGCCATAATGTGTCCGAGGGGGGACTGCACCGAAAAGCCAATGGCTGCTTTCAGCGGAGTTCTCACTGGTCTAATAGCGGTGAGTAGACGGGCAAGACGGTGGAGCGGAGTCGCCCGCCTGCCACGGAATGCAGGTGAAGGGTGACTTGATTCTGACCCAGGTTGTCTCCGCGGCGTGGCCGGGCAGTTTCCCGGGCGCGTCGCGCCACGCGGGCGCCGGACGACCGGGAAGCGTAGTCTGAGTTGGGTGGCTTACGAGCGGATTACCATCGACCCGAACCGGATGAGCGGCCTGCCGTGCATCCGGGATACGCGGGTGACGGTGAGCGCGGTCCTGGGGCAGCTTGCTGCCGGGCTGACTTCCGTACCTGGACCGGGTGGATGTCCTGGCCGCGCTGGAGTACGCCGCGGCGGCCGTGCAAGAACGTGAACTCCCGCTGGCCAGTCCGCCTAGCCGTCGTGCGTCTCCCTATCGACGCCAACCCGTCGCCCAAGGTTGCCGTGCCCTGGCAAGTCGGGGTCCGAGGCTGCTCACGTCGGTGATGTGGGCCTGCTGACGGCGGCTGACCGCACCATCCTGGAGGACGCGGCGGCCAACGATCTGGTGATAGTTTCCGCTGACACCGACTTCGGCAAGATGCTCGGCTTCGCGGACACGATCTTCGGCCAGACGCCGGGGAGCTGACGGGCTACTCTCGGCCGCCACGGCCTTCCGGCGGTCGCGCGGGGGCGAGTAGGTTAATGTCATGGCGAGCCGGATCGTGCTGTACGGCGCCACCGGCTACACGGGCGCGCTGACCGCGCTGGCGCTGGTCGCCGGCGGGGTGCGCTTGGTCCTGGCGGGCCGCGACCAGGGTCGGCTGTCGGCGCTGGCCGCCCGGCTGGCGCAGGCGGGCGGCGGGACCGAGCCTGAGACGGCGGTCGTCGACGCCGAACGGCCCGGGCCGCTGCGGGACCTGCTCGGGCCCGGTGACGTGCTGGTGTCCACCGCGGGGCCGTTCCTGCAAATCGGGCGGCCGATCGTGGCCGCCGCGGTTGATGCCGGCGTGGTTTACCTGGACTCCGCCGGCGAGCCGCCGTTCATACGCCAGGTGTTCGAGGATTTCGGTCCGCTGGCAGAACGGACCGGCGCGGTGCTGCTGACCGCATTCGGCTACGACTTCGTGCCGGGGAACCTGGCCGGGGCGCTCGCGCTCGACGCGGCCGGGACCCGCGCGGCCCGGGTCCGAGTCGGCTATTTCGTGAGCGGTGACCTCCGGCGGTCAGCGAGCGCCGGGACCCGCGCGTCAATGCTCGGCGTGCTGCTCGAGCCCGGGTACGCCTTCCGCGGCGGGCGCATCGTGTCCGAGCGCACCTCGGCCCACGTCGCATCGTTCACCATCGATGGCAAGGCCCGACAGGCGGTGTCGCTGGGCGCGGCCGAGCATTTCGCGCTGCCCCGGCTTCGGCCGACGGCGGGGGCCGGCGGCGGCCAGGGGATCACTGACGTGGACGTCTACCTCGGCTGGTTCGGCCGTGCGAGCAGAGCCGTCAGCTTCGCCTCCGTGCTCAACGCGCCGATGGGCCACCTGCCCGGGGCGCGCGGGGCGCTTGCAGCCGTGGCTCGGCGGGTGCAGCGCGGCCGGGTCGCGCCTGGCAATCCCAGCTCCGTCCGCTCGGACGTGGTGGCCGTCGCGGCCGATGCCGGCGGCGAGGAGCTGGCCGCGATCCGTCTGACCGGCGCGGATCCGTACTCGTTCACGGGCCAGATACTGGGCTGGGCGGCGGGCAAGGCTGCCGCCGACGGCGTTCGCTCCGCCGACGGCACCCCGCTTGCGGGCGCGCTCGGGCCGGTTGAAGCCTTCGGCATCGCCCCGCTCGAAGCCGCCTGCGCCGAGGCTGGATTCCGGCGCGGGCGGGCCGGCTAAGAGCCCGTCGCCGGGACGTAACAGCAGGTCAGCAGCGGACGCGGGGGCTTAATTGTGAGGAGGGAGTGCACCAAGAAGCCCGTGATCTTGGTGACGAAGCCGCAGGCGGGTCACGGCGGAGTGACGGGCTTGCGGAAGCCGGACGTTGCAACAGCAGCCGGGCAGCGCCCGGCATGCGTGATCTGCGGGACTGAACGGGAGCTAATGTTACCGTTCCGCAACCTGGACCCGACTTGAACCCCTATGGCTCTGACCTGCATAGATGTCATATGGGCGGCTAGAGCGAAATGCATATTCCCAGGTCACAGGCTTGTTATGTGTGTCCGAGGGGGGATGGTGTCCGCTGCGGCGGCTACGCGCAACGCAAAATCACGTCAGGGAATGAGGTACCGCGTATTAGTTATCTAGGTCAGCACATTTCTGCCCGAGGGAGGCGGATTTGCTTTCTTTGGATCCCACGGCCTGGGATCGATGATGTACCGGTACAGCGACATAGTGCCTATGTCGAGCTCAGCCACGGCCCTCATGGACAGAGCGTGGAGACCGTCACGGTCGATGACCGTAAGAGCGGCCATACCAAATGACAGCGGGGTTGAGCGACCGAGGGCGCGGCATGTCCTGCTGAGAGTACAGGTGTATGGACAATGTGCTACGGTAGGCGTACATCGTTTGCTTACGATGGGATGCGGAGCAGGCCGTAGACGCGACTGCCTGGCGCAAGTGAGGACGTGGTTCCATGAGGTCATACGACAAGTACCTGCGATGGTCGTACCGGGGGAGGGAGGCCTCACGGTTTTGCGCGACTGCAGAACCTGGCTTCGGCCATCGCCTTCGCGGCTGGGATCTTGCCAAGGCGCGCAGCGGTGCTTGACATTCGAGGATGGCGCAGCGGCCGCATCATCTCGTTTCCGGTCGTGGTGACCGAAATCGAAGGCGAGCGGTACCTGGCCTCAATGCTCGGAAAAAATGCGAACTGGGTAAAGCCATGGACGGTGTAGCTCAAATAAGAGATAAGCAAATGATTCCTGACGGCAGTGGCATGGCAAAAGATCTGGTCTGCGGCATGCACGTCCACCCCGTCTCCGCACTGCACACGGTTGACCACGAAGGCACGGTCCACTACTTCTGCGGACCGCTTTGTCGGAAAACCTTCAACGCCAATCCAGCCAAGTTCTTGGATCCCGGGCACAGGGCGTCGAAAATGTCCGGCCTGCGGGCAATAGTCGGAGGAGTATTCGGGCGATCGTAAACAAGGCGTTCTTCACCGAGCGGCTCATCGCTCGGCGCCGGGGGCTAGCCCCGCACACTATAGCCGCCTACCGCGATACGCTATGGCTATTACTCGGCTTCGCCGCCCAGCGCATCGAACCTCCCCGTGCCGGCTCGATATCGCCGACCTGCACGCCCCAGTGATCAACGCATTCCTCGGCCAAATAGAGCGCGAGCGAGGCAACACCATCCGCAGCTGCAACGCCCGGCTGGCCGCGATCCATCCTGTTCAGCTACGCAGCCCTGCGCCACCCCGAGCACGCCGCCGACATCGCCCCGGGTACTGGCCATCCTGCCTAAGCGGCCGATCAGACAATCGTCACGTTCCTCACCAGCACCGAGACCGAGGCCCTGCTCGCCGCCCCAGACCGGGCCACCCGCACCGGTCCCCGCGACCACGCCTGGATCCTATTCGCAGCCCAGACCGGGCTGCAGCCCTCCGAGCTCACCGCCCTGACCCGCTGGGATGTCCGCCTCGGCACCGGCCCTTACGTCGCCTGCCATGGCAAAGGCTGCAGAGACCGCATCACCCCGCTGACTCCGGGCACGGTCACCACCCTGCGCGCTCGCCGAACACGCCGGGACACCAGACGACCCGCTGTTCACCACCATCCGCGGCGGGCTCATGTCCAACGACGCCCTGCAGCAGCGCCTGGCCGTCTACGCGGCTGAAGCAGCCCGCACGTGCACTGTCCTGGGCCAGCAA
>CAVWXG010000005.1:0-309990 GCA_963758795.1 uncultured Actinomycetes bacterium | reverse complement strand
TCACGGCGGGCATCTTCTGCTTCACCGCCTGCTGGACCGAGTTCCTGATGGCGCTGACGTTCAATGACGCGAACAACTACCGGACCATCCCGGTGGGCATCGCCGAATTCGGCGGGAACTTCCAGGTCCCGTACGGGACCATCTTCGCGGCCAGCGTCGTGGCGGTGGTGCCCATCGGCATCCTGGTCTTCATCTTCCGCAAGTTCGTCATCTCCGGCCTGACCTCGGGCGCGGTAAAGGGATGAGCAAGTCCGGTAATCATGGGCACGCGCCCGGTAAGGAGTCAGCATGGCCACGGTAAGCATGGAGAAGCTGAACAAGGTCTACGAGAACGGCTTTCACGCGGTCAAGGACCTCTCCATCGACATCGCCGACGGCGAGTTCATGGTGCTGGTAGGGCCGTCGGGCTGCGGTAAGACCACGGCGCTGCGGATGGTCGCCGGGCTGGAGGACATCACCAGCGGCGTCCTGCGCATCGGCGGCAAGGAGGCCAACGACGAGACGCCCAAGGAACGCGACATCGCCATGGTCTTCCAGAACTACGCCCTGTACCCGCACATGACGGTGGCGGAGAACATCGGCTTCGCGCTCAAGCTGCGCAAAACGCCCAAGGACCAGCTCAACGCGAAGGTCAAGGAGGCGGCCGACATCCTCGGCCTGACCGAGTGGCTGGACCGCAAGCCCGGTCAGCTGTCCGGCGGCCAGCGCCAGCGGGTCGCCATGGGCCGGGCCATCGTGCGCGAGCCCTCGGTGTTCCTGATGGACGAGCCCTTGAGCAACCTGGACGCCAAGCTGAGGGTGCAGATGCGGGCCGAGGTGGCCCGTATCCAGCGGCGGATCGGCGTGGCCACCATCTACGTCACCCACGATCAGGTCGAGGCCATGACCATGGGCGACCGCGTCACCGTGCTGCGGTCCGGCGTGCTGCAGCAGGTCGACACCCCGCAGAACCTCTACGACAACCCGGACAACGTCTTCGTGGCCGCCTTCATCGGCTCGCCGGCCCAGAACCTGTACGACGCCGCCCTGACCGAAGGCGCGCGGTCGATCAAGCTCGGCTCCCAGGAGATACCGCTTCCGGAAGCCGTCCGGACCAAGCGCCCGGCCCTGGCTTCTTACGCGGGCAGGGATGTCGTGGTGGGCATGCGTCCCGAGCACCTGCCTGCGGCCAAGCCGGGCGAGACGGGCCCGACTCTCGTCGGTGACGTGGACCTGGTCGAGGCGCTCGGCTCCGAGCTGGTGGTGCACTTCACCATCGACGCTCACCGGGTCATAGCCGAGGGGGCCCTGGACAAGGACGAAGCCGAGGCCGTGAGCGCCGGTGAGGGGGTGGCCCGGGTCGAAGCCAAGACCCCGGTCAAGGTCGGGGACCGGATGACCTTCGCCATCGACATCGAAGACATGCAGTTCTTCGACAGCCAGACGGGACTGGCCATCCGGGGTTAGGAGTGGAGCAGCCAGAGGTTACCGGGTCCTTGGGGTCCTTGGGGTCAGGGCCGCCGTGGTGGCACGGCGCGGTCATCTACCAGCTGTACGTGCGGTCCTGGCGCGATACTAATGCTGACGGGTATGGGGATCTGCGCGGCATCATCGAGTGCCTGGACCACCTTTCCTGGCTCGGGGTGGACGGTATCTGGCTATCGCCCACCATGCCCTCTCCGGACGCCGACTGGGGTTATGACGTCAGCGACTACACCGGCGTCCACCCCGAGCTGGGCACGCTGGCCGACCTGGACGAGCTGATCACCCAGGCCGGCCAGCGGGGCATGCGCGTCCTGCTCGACTTGGTGCCTAACCACACCAGCTCGGCGCATCCCTGGTTCATCGACGCCGCGTCCAGCCGGGACTCGGCGCACCGCGACTACTACGTGTGGGCCGATCCGGGCCCGGACGGCGGGCCGCCGAACAACTGGCTCGACTTCACCGGGCGGCCCGCCTGGCAGTGGCACGAGAGCGGCCAGTACTACCTGCACAACTTCCTGACGGCCCAGCCGGACCTGAACTGGTGGCAGCCTGCGGTGCACGCCGAGTTCCGCGACATCCTGGAGTTCTGGTTCAACCGGGGCGTCGCCGGGTTCCGCATCGACGTCGCGCACGGCCTGTACAAGGACGCCGAGCTGCGCGACAACCCGCCGCTGACCGGTGACAACCCGCTGGAGGGGCGGTTCGGCCTGCGCCCCGTCTACAACGCCTACCGCCCGGAGACGCACGGCGTCTACCGGGACTGGCGTAAGATCGCCGACGGCTACGCGCCGCCGCGGCTGCTGCTCGGCGAGACCTGGGTCGGCGAGCTTGACAAGCTGGCCTCCTACTACGGTGACAATGACGAACTGCAGCTCGGCTTCAACTTTCCCTTTGCCCTGGCTGAGTTCGACGCGCCCCGGCTGGCGAAGATCGTCGAGCAGACGCTGGCGGTGCTCCCGCCGGGTGCCTGCCCCGTGTGGATGAGCTCCAATCACGACATCGGCCGCTTCCCCAGCCGGTGGTGCGACGGCGACGAGCGCAAGATCAGGCTCGCGCTGCTCGTGCTGATGACCCTGCCCGGCACCACGGTGCTCTACTACGGCGACGAGATCGGCATGACCGACGTCGACGTGCCGCCGGCCCTGCGCCGGGATAACGCGACCCTCGACGGTGGCACAAACGGCAACCGGGACCGGGCCAGGACGCCCATGCCGTGGGACGCCTCTCCCGGCGGCGGCTTCACCGCTCCAGGCGTGACGCCGTGGCTGCCGCTGGCGGACCCTCCGGGGCCTAACGTGGCCGACCAGCGAGCCGACGCCGATTCCATCCTCTGGCTGTGCCGCCGCCTGGTCGCGCTGCGGCGGGCCGAGCTGAGCGGCGGCATCGCTGACTTCGGGCACCTGCCGGCCCGCGAAGGGCAATGGGCGTACCGGGTCGGCTCGCTGCTGGTGGCGGCGAACTTCTCCGGGCAGCCGGCTGGGATCCCGCCCGCGGCGGGCGAGGTGCTGCTGGCCACCTCAGGAACGGCTGCCTCGCAGCGCGTCCTGGGCCCGTGGGAAGGAGTTGTCGCCAGGCTGGCAACGTAACACCCGGCTCGTTCAGTAAATCTTTCGGTTGATCTTGTCTTGTGCCGTAGGTCCTCCTGTATTATCGAGCAATTGGAGGGCTTCGTTCATGGTCTCGCAGCCATACGTCTATCGGCGGCACGAACTGGCCGAACCCGACTGGCGCCGGTTCCCCGGCTGGACCGGGGTGTCCGCTGCCGAGTGGGACTCCGCGCAGTGGCAGCGCGCCCATTGCGTCAAGAATGTACGGCAGCTCCGCCAGGTCACCGGGCCGGGACTTGATGAGGCG
Organism: uncultured Actinomycetes bacterium; assembly: GCA_963758795.1. Taxonomy (GTDB): domain Bacteria; phylum Actinomycetota; class Actinomycetes; order Streptosporangiales; family Streptosporangiaceae; genus Palsa-504. The sequence goes on along the minus strand of CAVWXG010000005.1, from coordinate 306,672 downwards.
TTCTTCGCCGACGCCGAACGTGACCAGCGCGAGCGGGCCACGATGTCGATGCTGCTGCCGCCGCAGATGCTCAACACCATGGTGCCTGCGGGCTCCCCTTCTCGCCCCGGCTTCACCGAGGCGTTCTACGCGGACCCCGTGCGCAGGTACATGCTGCCGGCCTTCAGCGACCGCAGGACCGACTGGCCCTCGCACCCGTACGCGCAGCGTGACTCGCTGCACGAGGCGGAGATGTGGGCGGTCGAGGGCCTCACCCACCGCTACCCGGCCAAGGTGCTGGCCGAGCTGCTGCCGACCTGCCCGCAGTACTGCGGCCACTGCACCCGGATGGACCTGGTGGGCAACCCGACGGCGGTGACCGACAAGCACAAGTTCGGGCTCGGCCGCGAAGACCGGCTCAGCGCCATGCTGTCCTACCTGCGCCGCACGCCCGGGGTGCGGGACGTGGTGGTCTCTGGCGGAGACGTGGCCAACCTGCCGTGGCCGCGGCTCGAGTCGTTCGTGGCCTCGCTGCTCGAGATCGATTCGATCAGGGACATCCGGCTGGCCAGCAAGGCGCTGATGGGACTGCCTCAGCACTGGCTGTCGGACGAGGTGCGCGCGGGCATGTCCCGGCTCGCCGCGACGGCCCGCTCGCGCGGCGTGAGCATCGCGATCCACACCCACGTGAACTCGGCTCAGTCGGTGACACCTCTGGTCGCACGGGCGGCCCGGGCCATGCTGGAGGCCGGGGTCCGCGACGTGCGGAACCAGGGCGTCCTGCTGCGCGGGACCAACGACAGCGCCGGAGCGCTGCTCGACCTGTGCTTCGCCCTGCTCGACGGAGCCGCCATCATGCCCTACTACTTCTACATGTGCGACCTGATCCCCGGCAGCGAGCACTGGCGGCTGACCCTGCGCGAGGGGCAGTCACTGCAGCACGAGATGATGGGCTACCTGCCCGGATTCGCGACCCCGCGGGTGGTCTGCGACGTGCCCTATGTCGGCAAACGCTGGGTGCATCAGGTGGCCAGGTACGACACCGAGCACGGCATCTCGTACTGGACAAAGAACTACCACACCGCGATCGAGGTGGACGACGAGCTGGCGCTCAGCCGCGAGTACCCGTACTACGACCCGATCTACCAGCTGCCGGAATCGGGGCAGGCCTGGTGGCGGAGCCTGAGTTCGCGGCCGCACGCCGGCGCCGCCGCCGCGGCTCGTCACGTTAGCTGATAGCGCCGGGCCAGCTCGTCCAGGCGCAATCGGACCGTCGGCCAGTCGGCCGCCGTCACGCTGAAGCGGGCCGAATCGCGCGGGCTGCGGTCCGCGCCGAGCCGGTGCGAGCGCAGGATGCCGTCGAACCGCGCGCCGATCCGCTGCATCGCGTCCCGTGACCGCTGGTTCCGCACATCGGTGTGCAGGCAGACCGACTGGACCTGCCATACCTCGAAGGCGTGCGTGAGCATGAGCCGCTTCATCTCGGTGTTCGCCCCGGTCCTGATCGCGTCACGGCTCAGCCAGGTGTAGCCGATCTCGCAGGTGTCGGGCGCGGGTTTCGGGTCCGGCCACGCCCAGTAGTCCAGGTTCCAGAACCGGGTAGAGCCGATCACCGCGTCGTCTTCCAGCCGGACCACGGCAAACGGCACCGCCGTCCCGCTGTCCCTGGCGGCGACCGCCGTCTCCACGAACCGGCGGACCGCCGCTTCGTCCTGCGGCACCGGAGACCAGCGGTACAGGTCCCCGCCGCCCGCGGCGGCGGCCAGCAACCCGGGCACGTGATCGTGCCCCAGCGGCTCAAGGCGGACTGTGTTGCCCGGGGGGACGATCCCCCCCAGACCCTGCTGGCCAGGGGGGACGATCCCCCCCAAACCCCCCCTGATAACGGGGGCTGCCCGCCCCCCCGTGCCCCCCTGGGCCCCCCTTCGGGGGGCGTTCCATGTACCTCTGGTCGGTTCGCTGGGTGAAGCCGAACTCGCGGTACAGGCCGTGGGCGTCGGAGGTGTGCAGCATCCAGCGCAGGTCGGCACCCGGGCCGTCGTCGATCATCGCGCTCACGATGGCCTTACCCAACCCTGCCCCGCGGTGTCCGGACAGCACGTAGACGTCGGCCAGATAGACCGAGCCGCCGTCACCGAAGGCACGGGCGAAGCCGACCATGGCACCGGTCCGGTCATATGCTCCGACCAGACGCCAGGCCGTGGCGATCTGGCGCCTGATGGCCGGCTCGGTACGCGAGCGGCCCCAGTAGGCCTCGGTGGTCAGGAACGCGACCGCGGCCTGGGCGTCGATCCTGGCCGGGTCGTCGTCGATGACGTAGTCGCCGACGGAGCTCTGCATTACAGCACCTCCAGGGTTTCCAGTGTCTTCAGGGCGGCGTCGATGTCGGTGATCAGGTCGGCCGCGGGCTCGACGCCGACCGAGAGCCTGATCAGGCCGTCGGGCGCGGTTTCGCCCGCCCACCGGCCGCGCCGTTCCCAGGTCGACTCGAGGCCGCCGAAGCTGGTCGCGGGGAGAATCAGCGTCGAGCTCTCCACCACCTGGTCCGCGGCCTCAGCGCGGTCCGGGATGATCTCGAAGGACAGCAAAGGGCCGAAGCCACCGGTCATCTGCCGGGCGGCGACCCGTGATGCCGGTGTGCCGACGCCGGGATAATGAACGGCGGCCACCCGGGGATGGGCCGCCAGGTGCCGGGCGATGGCGAGAGCGCTCTGCGACTGGCGCGCGATCCGCAGCGGCAGCGTCTTCAGACCGCGAAGAGCCAGCCAGGCCTCGAACGGCCCGGGGACGGCGCCGCCGCTCGACCGCCAGGCCCGGAGTGCGGCCAGCAGTTCGCCGTCGCGGCTGACGACGGCCCCGCCGATCACGTCGGAATGCCCGGACAGCGACTTGGTCAGCGAGTACAGCGAAGCCGTCGCGCCGCAGTCAAGCGGCCGCTGGAGCAGGCCGGTGGCGATGGTGTTGTCCGTCACCATCGGAGCCCCCGCCGTGGCCGCGAGCTCGGCGAGCCGGGCCAGGTCGGCCACGCGCAGCAGCGGGTTCGTCGGCGTCTCCGTCCACAGCAGCGACGACCCGGACTTTGCGGGTCCGTGGCCCGCCAGCGCGCGCTCCACCGCCGGCAGGTCCTGCAGGTCCACGTAGACCGGAACGGCGCCGTGCGGCCGCAGCTTGTCGGCCAGGACCCGCGTCCCGTAGTAGCCGTCGGAGGGCAGCACGATCCTGTCCCGCCCCTTCGCCAGGGCGAGCATCAGGGCCGTCGAGGCCGCCTGGCCTGAGGCGAAGACGACCGCTTCCGCGTCCTCCAAGACGCCAAGCGCCCGCTCGAGAGCCTCCCAGCCCGGGTTGCTCTCCCGCCCGTAACCGCGGCCCGGCTCCGGCTGTCCCGCCGAGACATAGATACTGGCGGGGACGAGCGGCGGCGTGGCCGGCTGGCCGACCACGCGCTGCGTGCCCGCGTGGATAAGCCGGGATTCCGTGGAGAACGCCTCGCTCATAGCGCCGGGCCGGAAAATGTTACAGTACATTTCATGAACATACTGGTACGATATCGTCCCCAGGGCCGGACCGCCAAGGAGATATCGGCCAGCGTCGAGGCCGGTGTCCGCAGCGGGCAGCTGTCCGGAGGGGACCGGCTGCCACCGGTCCGCGAGCTGGCCGTCCAGCTCGGCGTCAGCCCCACCACGGTGGCGGCGGCCTACGGCGAGCTGCGCCGGCACGGTATCACCACCGGCACCGGCCGGGCCGGCACCCGGATCCGCGGGGCTCCCCCGGTCAGCTCGCGCGTGGACCTGCGCGCTCCGGCGGGAACCAGGGACCTGGTCACCGGCGGCCCCGATCCGGACCTCCTGCCCTTGCTGCCGGCCCGGCCGGCCCGGCGATCCGTCCGGATGTACGCTGAGGCGCCGGTCGCGCCGCGGCTGCACCGCCTGGCGGCCGGCCAGCTGGCGGCCGATGGCATAGACGCGGCCAACCTGACCGTCACCGGCGGCGCCCTGGACGGGATCGAGCGGGTTCTCGCTACCTGGCTGACGCCCTCAGACCGGGTGATCGTCGAAGATCCAGGCCACGCTGTCACCTTTGATCTGCTGGCCGCGATGGGCTACGCCGTGGTCCCGGTTCCGGTCGATGACCTGGGCATCAGGCCCGCGGAGCTGGCGGCCGCGCTCACCCGCGGAGCTGGCGCGCTGATCGTCACACCGCGGGCCCAGGCCGCCACAGGCGCCGCATGGGACGCCGGCCGGGCCGCGGCGATCGGCGACGTCCTGCGACGGCACCCGTCCGTCGGCGTCATCGAAGACGATCACGCCGGGCCGGTAGCGGGCGTGCCGGCTTACTCCGCATGCGCCGGCCCGGCGGAGTCGAAGGGCCGGAAAAGCTCGAAGGGACTCCAGCGATGGGTCATCCTGCGTTCGGTGTCCAAGTCGCTCGGCCCTGATCTGAGGCTCGCGGTGCTGGCCGGCGACGAGGCTACGATCACGCGGGTGGCGGGGCGGCAGGCGCTGGGCACCGGGTGGGTGAGTTACCAGCTACAGGAGATGGTCGCGGACCTGTGGGCGGATCCTTCGGTCGCGGTCCAGCTCACAACCGCGGCCGGCATCTACGCGGAGCGCCGCGATGCGTTGCGTGCGGCCCTGCACCGGCACGGCATCACGGCGACCGGCCGATCGGGATTCACCTGCTGGGTGCCCGTTTCCGACGAAGACGGCGTCGCCTCGTCGCTAGCCGCGGCGGGCTGGGCGGTGGCCCCGGGGCAGCGGTTCCGGATAGCCGCGGCGCCGGGCGTCCGGATTTCCTCCGCCCGCCTGGAGCAGGCCGACGCCGCCCCGTTCGCCGCTGAGTTCGCCCACGCGCTGCGCCATCGCGTGTCCCGCCTGGACTAGGAGCCCCTCAAACCCCACAACTCCCTCACGGCATGCCTGCGGGCTCGGGGACCGGTGATCGTGCGGGCTCGGGGACCGGTGATACGGCCTGACGAGGGCGCGGCATGCCGAGGGGCGGTCCGCCGGCCCGCTGCGGGGACGGCCAATGGACCCCAGTGGCCCAGCCGAGGCGTTCGAAGACCCGGATTACGCCGGCGGAGACGTCGATCTGGTGCGGGCGGCTGCCGTGCCTGGCGCAGGTCGGCGCGGCATGGTGCCCGTTATGCCAGCTTTCCCCGAAGGAGATCAGCGCGAGCGGCCACAGGTCGGTCGACCGGTCGAAACGGCGGCCCTGATGCGGCCGCGTGCCGATCATGTGACACAAGGAGTTGACGCTCCAGGTGACGTGGTGGAGCAACAGGACGCGGACCAGCCCCGCCCACACCAGGGCGATCCACGCGGCCCGCAGGTCACCGCCGATGGCCCAGCCGATGGTGAACGGCAGGACCAGCGAGACGGCACAAAGGGCCGGGAAGACTCTGGCGACCCAGGTCATCGCCGGGTCTGCGAGCATGTCCGGGGCGTACCGGTCGGCCGGGGTGGGGTCGTCACGGAACAGCCAGCCCACGTGGGCGTCGACCAGGCCGCGAAGCTGCGCGCCGGTCCCGGTCCCGTATCGGTAGGGCGAGTGCGGGTCACCCGGGCGGTCGGTGAAGGCGTGGTGGCGCCGGTGAATCGCGACCCACCCGATAACGTCGCCCTGGAAGCTCATCGAGCCTGCGATCGCCAGGGTGACCCGCAGCCAGGACGGGGCGGTGAAACTGCGGTGCGTGAGCAGACGGTGGAAACCGACCGTGACGCCGAATCCGGTGATCAGGTAAAGGCCGACCGCGAGGAGCACGTCAGCGAGCCCGATGCCGTGCCCCCACAGCATCGCTACCGCGACGGCCAGCCCGGCGAACGGCGCCATCACGATCAGCCCGGTCACCGCCACCTGAGTTCGCCGCTGACCCGTCCAAGCTGTCGGGCCGCCGTCGGGGAAGGGCCCGGTGCCGTCATAGCCGACCCGTTCTTCCTGATCTATCACAATCTCTGCCTATCGTCGTGGGGAGGGAGCCAGGTGACTCGCGGTACCGGCGCGGGACAACCGTTCAGACCAGGCGCTGATGGACATAGCACCATCGCCGCTGGGGTGCTGGCTCAAGACCGCGGGCGAGTGGGTGGTCAGTTTCCTGGTAGTGCGCCCTGGCATGACGGTGAGGTGAGTCGTCAGAACATGCCACCCAGCCGCAGCTCAGGCAGACCAGGAGTGACGCCCAATGACCCCCGCACGCCTGGCAGTCCAGGCAGCGATCCGACTGAGGCGCAACCGGCCCGAGCCCGTCAAGATGCTGGCAGCGCGGTGCCGACCCGTTCAGGCCCACCGCCGATGCGTTCAGGGCCATGCTCTGGTCGGGGTTCATGGCAGGACCCCTTACTGTTACGGAAACGCCGGACACCGCCGGCTTGCCACTATCAGTCAAACCCGGTGAGCCGGCACCGGAAACAGGGAACCTGAGCTGAACCCATCACGGCCGCCGATTACCGCGGGCAACTAGCTGACATTCCCCGCAGCCGACGGGCAGACGTAGGCTTGGTGCTGAGTTTCCTAGGCCAGGCGACGTGTATCCGGCGGACTCCGCCGCTACGGATGGTTGCGCTCTGGCGGCGGCAGGGGTGACCGGCATGGAGCTGCGCCAGCTTCGCTACTTCGTGACCCTGGCCGAGGAACTGCACTTCGGCCGCGCGGCCGCGCGGGAGCACATCGTGCAGTCCGCGTTGAGCCAGCAGGTTCAGCGGCTCGAACGTGAGCTGGGCGTCCGGCTGCTTGAGCGCAGCACCCACCACGTCTCATTGACCACCGCGGGGGCGGTGTTCCTAGTCGAAGCGCGGCAGATCCTGGCTCACGTGGATCGGGCCGCCACGATCGCCCGCACCGCGACCGGCGCCTCCCCCACGCTGCGGGTCGGCATCATCGACTCCAGTTACGACTCGATGCCGCAGATCCTGCACGAGGTCCAGGCCCGATACCCCGGCCTGGTTATCCATCAGGTCGAAGTCGGCGTCCCCGAGCAGTACCAGCAACTTATCGACGGCCGCCTGGACGTCGGAATCGGCCGGGCCGCGCTCGCCCCGCCGCAGGTCGCTTCACACCTGTTCCGCCGCGATCCACTAGGGGTCCTGGTTTCGCGCCATCACCGGTTCGCCGAGCTGGAGGCCGTACCTGTCCCCATCTTGGCCAAGGAACCGCTGCTGCTCGCTGAAGAGGCCCGGGCCCCGGAATTCAACCAGTTCACCATAGAGATGTGCCGGGCCGCCGGGTTCACCCCCACCGTGCACGAGGGCACCGTGGAGAGCATCCGCGCCGCCGCCGGCCTGGTCGCCCAGGGACGCTGCGTGTATTGCGTGCCGTCCTCCTGCATCGCCGCGCTTCCCGGCACCATCTGGCGGCCGCTGACTGAGCCAGCCTCGTACTACCCGTGGTCGGTACTGTGGCGCGCGGACAACGCCTCTGAGCACGTGCGCGCCATCGTCAGCTGCGCGCGGAACATGTCCCGGCGGCTGGGCTGGCTGGTCACCACGGATCACAGCGTGGCGTGATCAGATGTCGTCCTATCTGGTCGAAAATCTAGCTAATCGGCCCGAGCACCTCGCGAACGCCACCGTCCTAGCTATAGCGTTGCTTCATGACGCGGCGCACCGAGCAGATCAGCCTCCACCTCAACGCCTATCTCACCGCGCACAGCAGCCCGCCGGACGCCGTCCTCCGGGAGCTGGCGAACGAGACCGCTGACCTGTTCCCGAACGAGACCAACCTGGCCATTGCCCCCGAGCAGGGGACACTCATGACCCTGCTGACCCAGATCGCCGACGCCGCGTCGGCCATCGAGATCGGCACCTTCACCGGGTATTCCTCGATCTGCATTGCCCGGGGGCTGGCGACCGGCGGACGACTGGTGTGCTGTGACATCAACGAGGAGTGGACCTCGGTGGCCAGGAAGTACTGGGAGAAGGCGGGCCTCGCGGACCGGATAGAGCTGCGGCTCGGCCCGGCCATCCGCACGCTGCGCGCGTTGCCGGATGAGGAGCTGTTCGACCTCGCGTTCATCGATGCCGACAAGGACGGCTACCTCGGCTACTGGCGCGAGGTCGTACCCCGGGTACGCTCCGGTGGTCTGATTATGGTGGACAACACGTTCTCGCATGGCCGCGTCATCGACGCGGGCAACGACAACCCGGCCGTCATAGCCATCCGGGATTTCAACGATCACGCCGCCGCCGACGACCGCGTGGACCTGGTCATGGTGCCGGTCGGCGACGGCCTGACGCTCGCCCGCAAGAGGCGGTAAAGCACCGCCGCGAGCGACGCGAGCTGGCACGGGGCGCAGCGGGACCGGCAAGTTGCCTGCCCTGCCTGCATCCTTGAGGCCGGCCTGGGCGGCGGCCGCCAGAGGTTCCGCCGTGGACCCGCGGACGATGAGCTCTGGCGCCAGGTAGAGAATCTTCACCGGACCCCCGCCGCAGCTGATCCGCTCGAGCAGCAGCTGAGCCGCCTCGGTGCCCAGCTGGTAGTGCGGAAAGCGCACCGAGGTAAGCGGCGGCCGGAGGCGGTCGATGAACGGCATGTCGTTGAAGCCGATGACGGAGATGTCGTCTGGGCACTGGCGGTCGGCTTCGTCAAGCGCAGCGTAACACCCGACAGCCAGCATGTCGTTAGCGGCTGCCACCGCGGTGATATCACCGTGCGCGGCGAGCAGTTCCCGGCCGCAGCGCGTGCCTTCCTCCACGGTGTACCTGGCGGCGTACGCGATCAGGTCCTCATCTACCTCGAGCCCGCGGGACGCCATCCCATCCCTGAAGCCGCGCAGCCGCCCGACGCCAGTGGAGGCCTCCTGCGGACCCGCGATGTGTGCTATCCGGGTATGGCCAAGCCTGGCCAGATGGGTCACCGCCATCCGTGACCCCTGCTCGTTGTCGACCGACACCGAGGGAAAGCTGTAGTCCTGCGCGAGCCGGTTCATCAGCACCACGGGCAGTTCAGCCGCGGCCGCCTCGGCCAGCAGCCGGTCGTGCAGCGTCGCGGTGGCCAGCACGAAGCCGTCGACGTGACGGGCCCGCATCTGCTCGAAAAGCTTGCGCTCACGGCTGGCGTCGGCATCGGTATTGCCAAGCAGGGCCACGTAACCCGCCGCGGCCAGCTTGTCTTCCAGGCCGCGCACGATGGGCGGGAAAATCGGGTTGTTCAGGTCAGGAATCAGCACGCCGACGGTGTGCGAGCGCCGGGTACGCAAGCTCCGTGCAACGGGATTCGGACGGTAGCCCATCGCCGCGGCGGCCGCGATCACCCGGCGTGCGGTCTCTTCGCTGACCAGTAGGCGAGTTTCCGGGTTGAGAGCGCGCGACGCGGTGGCGGGGTGCACACCCGCGGCCGCCGCCACGTGCCGCAGGGTCGGCGGCCGGTCAGGCATCGCTCATCTCGCTCCCCCCCGGCGGGTGTCACCTGAATGCAGCCGTTTCCTGGCGAACCAACCTTATCCCAGCATCGCTACCCGGCCGCTTTCCGGATAGTTATCCGGGGCCGGGGACTAGGCTGGCGTCCCGGCTAGGTGACGCATGTTGCGCAGGGCCACGGCCATGATGGTGTTCGTCGGGTTGTGGGCGCCGGACGTGACGAAGACGGAGCCATCGGCGACGAAGACGTTGTCCAGCCCGTGCACGCGGCCGTAGGTGTCGGTCACGCTGGTGGCCGGGTCAGCGCCCATCATCATGCCGCCCATGACGTGGTTCCCGGTCGGCAGGCCGCCGCTGTTCTCGGTGGCCGGCACGGCGAGGGCAACTCCGGCCCCGGCCCTGGTCATCATCTTCTTCAGCCGCGGTATCCAGAACTGCTGGGCGACCTGCTCGTGCTGGCCGGGGTTCCAGGTGACCAGGGCCACGGGCAGCCCGAAGACGTCCCTGACCGCAGGGTCGAGGGTCACCGTGTGGTCCAGGTAGGGCAGGTCGTGGCCGATAATCTGGCAGCCGGCCAGCCGGTCGCGCAGGATCGAAGAGCGCATGAGCTGCTTGAAGTCCGTGCCGAACGGCTTGGCCGAGCGGACGAAGCCGAGCAGGGTCTGGTAAGACTGCGCCTCGGTGATCGGGTCCTGGCTGCCGCCTAGCTCCATCAGGCCGCCGCGGATGTAGGGCAGGCCGTGGGCCTTGGCGAACGTCCGGGCGCCGGGGAAGTCCGGGTCGGCGGCGTCCTCCGCGCACTGCGTGATCGACCGGCCGCGGTAGGCGTGCATCCGTTCGTCGGGGAAGATCGCGGTGCCGTCGATGAACGAGTGCAGCATCAGCCTGCGGCCAAGTTTGCCGCTCTGGTCGGGGAATCCAGAAAGCAGCGCGAGCCGCGCCGTCTCGATGGCCGACGCCGCCATGACGACGATATCGGCGTTCTCGGTGCCTGTTACCGGGCCTCGTTCGGTCATCTGGATCCAATTCACCCCCGTGGCCCCCCCGGCCCCGAGCCGGACCCTGGTCACCATCGTCTCCGGGACCAGCCTGACCCGCCCGGTCCGCAGCGCCCGCCGCAGCGGGATGAGCGCGGCCGGCCTGGCCACCACCGGACAGCCGAAACCACTGCAGAACCCGCAGTCGTTACAGACGAGCTGGTCGTTGTAGGGCCGTGAGTTGATCGCCATCGGGAACGGGAACGGGTGCAGGCCGACGGCCGCGGCCCCGGCCGCCACCGCGATCGACGAGCGCTGCTGCGGGCCAGGCGGCATCGGGTACTGCTTGGTGCGGGGCGCGTGCTTCCGCACGATGTCGGGGAAGGCCCGGGTGTCGCCCTGCACGCCGATCAGCTGCTCCACCTCGTCGTAGTAGGGCGCGATCTCGGCGTAGCTGAACGGCCAGTCGGCCACGTCGGCGCCCGGCACCGGCCCCAGGGCGGAAAGCTGCTGGAAATCGATGTCCCAGAACCTCGGCACCTTGGCGTCCCAGTGCACGGTCCCGCCGCCGACGACCTGCGGCAGTTCGTCGACGCTGCCGGTGTACTGGACGGCCGAGGCCTGGTTCGGCCGCCAGGTGCGCGGGAACACCTCCGGGTCGGTCCCGGGGAAGTTGCGTACACCGGTGGCCAGGCTGTCGTTGGCGAACACCGTGCCGATCGGCCCCTCGCCGCCGAGGTTGGAGAAGTGGTTGGCGCCCTTTTCGAAGACCACGACCTGCCATCCGGCCTGGGCGAGCTCCATCGCGGCGAAGGAGCCGCCCGCGCCGCTGCCGATCACCACCGCCTTGCCCGTCACAGTGCACCCGTCCACAGGGCACCCATCACAGGGCACCCATCACAGGGCACCCATCACAGGGCACCCATCACAGGGCACCCAGGAGCTGCAGCACAGCGGCCACGACGTTGGTGTCGTCGACTGGATCGCGCCCGTCGGAACGCTCCACCTCGCCGGCGGTGTAGCCGCGCGGCTGGATGTCGCCGGGAAAGCCGATGTCCTTCCAGCCGGCCAGGGCCCGGTTACCGCCGTACTCGGGGTTGGCGTACAGGCCCTCGATCGTGTGCTCGAACATCAGCGCGGTGAACGCACTCGCGGACTCGGCTGCCAGGATCTTGTCCTGTTCCGCGGGAGCGACCCTGGTGAAATCCCCGCCCGCGAGCTTGTCCAGGGCGGCGATGCCTTGCCTGTACTGCTGCTGCCAGCCGGTGAGGCGTTTGCGCCACGCAATGCGGGTGACCGGATCGAGCTTGACGAAGGCGGCCATGAGATCGGGCCCGGACGTGTGCCGGTTGCTCCACGGGCCGCCCGCGAAGACCATCGGCGGGGGGACCCCGCTGACCTCGCTTCCGCTGAGCGCACCGAGGGATCCGAGCATCATGTCGATGTAATCGGTCACGCCGGCTTCGCGCGCCCCTGGATGCCCCGCCTCGGCCGGGTCATCCTGGGGGCCGGGAGCTATCCGCGCGGTCGCATCCTCAACCACGGCGGCCTCATGGGCGGTGAAAAACCGCGGTATCCGGGCGCCTGGCGCAGGCGGGCTGGAACCGGCCGCTGGGGATGTGCAGCCGGTCGACCCGAGCACGGCCGCCGAGGCGACGGCGGCGGGTATCGCCGAGATCGCGGTAATGACGACGCGGCGTGGCAGGCCCGGGGCCGTTGGAGACCCGGGCGTGACGGAAGCGCTGGCCGGCACGGGCGGCTTGCTGACAGGCACCATTGATCCCCAGGGGCGGCTGGTCGGGCGCGACATTACCGGTTCGCAGGTAGACGTCTGAGAAAATCATGATGTGCGCCTCAGGTTGGCGCAAGTGCTTGACCGCCCCGCTAGCTCGCCTCGAGAACACTCGCCGGCCCCGGGAGCCAAGCGAGCGGGCGGGCGGCTGTGTCAGCGGCCCCTGGTGAGCTTCCTGCGATAGGCGATGCTTCCAGCTCCGGCCAGGATCGCCCCTCCGCCCAGCCCGAACAGCAAGACGTCCTGGACCCCGGCCGTACCCCCGCCGCCGGTGGAAGGAGCCGCGGTGGGGTACGCACTGGCCGACTGGGTCGGCGTTGGGGTTGGGGTTGGGGTTGGGGTTGGCGTCGGGGTCGGCGTTGGGGTCGGCGTCGGCGTCGAACCGTCCGAAGGGCTTGCAGTCGTAGTGGTCGAGGGGCTCGCTGGCCTGCTCGGCACACCGGTGATTGAGCCGGTTACCGAAGGTGTGAAGATGGCCGGTGTCGTGGTCGAGGAGGTCGCCGAGCAGGCCGAGAGCGCGACGCAAGCGAGGATGACCGAGACGCCGCAGCCGACGGCGGTCAGTCGCGCGCCGGGCACAGTCCCCGCGATAGTCGTGCGCACCTTCATGGAACCTCCTGGTGGGTCCGGCCGGTGGCGAATTTGTTTCCCGATTCCAGCGCCAGAAACGGCCTGGGAACAGAAAGGTGAGGCCCATGGACGGCACCGAGATGCCATGGCGTGTTCGACATTGGAATATTAGGCTACGTCAGTAGGACACCATGGAGAAGTGTGGAGGGAGGGACGGCATTGGGAGATGCGGGATGGCGGCGTATAGCCGGATTCCGCGTGGTGGTCTCCTGGCCGGAGAGTGGGTACGCTCCTCCCCCGCCCACGGCACCGAGAAGCCTACGGGCCCGGGTGGCCGGGATGGCCGGGGTCCTGCTCATCATGGGCGGGCTTGCCGCGGTGGGCGTGGCGATCAGCGCGCAGGTGCATGCGCCGCAGCCGTCCCTCGCGGCAGCGGGGGCCATCGGGTCATCCGGACGGCTGTCATTGCCGCGCTCCCTGCCGGTGTCCGTCAATATCCCGGCCATCGGCGTCACATCGGAACTTCTCCACCTGGGCGTCAACTCCGACGGCTCGATTCAGGTCCCGTCGCTCGAGACGAGCGCGGCCGAGGCGGCGTGGTACAAGTACTCGGCGACGCCTGGCCAGATCGGGGCGTCGGTCATCGAGGGTCACGTCGACAGCTATCAGGGGCCAGCGGTTTTCTTCCGCCTCGGGGCCCTGCGCCCCGGCGACACCATCGACGTGCGGCTTGCCGACGGTGTCACAGCTATTTTCAAGGTCACCGGTGTACGCGAATACCTTAAATCTCATTACCCGGCGAAGGCCATTTACCAGGCGACCGGCTACGCGGCTCTGCGCCTGATAACCTGCGGCGGCGCTTTCGACTACGCCACCGGCCATTACCTGAGTTCCACCGTTGTCTTCGCCTCGCTCATCTCCTCGCGGCCAGCCCGTCCTCCGGCCGCGGCTTAGTCGCGGGTTGCGGGTCTCGGGCAAGGAACGCCCTTTACCCGGAAACCGCGTCGTAGATCGCTGGCCGTATTCGGCGCTCCGGCTGGACCCGATGATTCCCGGTCCCATCTTGTTCATCATGTAGGAGCAGGCTCATCTTGAAGATGATCTTGGCTACCGTCGCAAAATCTGACGTGCACCCCTGACGACCTTCGTAGGCGGGAAATGTCACAGCCGGGTGTTATCGTCAAATTCATGTTCGACACACTACAGCCGGGCTCCGGCCCGGACGCCGCCATCTCCGAAACCGGCCCCAGCCCCGGCCCGGGCCCGGGTCTGGCCCCGGTGCCGCTGGAGCGGCTGGAGGCGCAGATCTGCGAGCTGGCCGGGCACCTGGCCGCGGCCACCTGCCGGTTCCTGGTCCTGCTCGCGGATTTCGATGCCCGCCGCGGCTGGGCCAGCTGGGACATGAACAGCTGCGCGCAGTGGCTGTCGTGGAAATGCCAGATGTCCTCGGGGACCGCCCGCGAGCATGTCCGGGTCGCGCGGGCGCTGCGGGACCTGCCGGTGATCCGCGGGCAGTTCGGCGCGGGACGGCTGTCGTATGCCAAGGTGCGGGCGCTGACCCGGATCGCCACGCCGGGTACCGAGGCGGGCCTGGCGGAGATCGCCGGGCCGATGACCGGGAACCAGCTGGAGCGGTTCGCCCGGGCGCACCGCCAGGTCAGCTCGGCCGAGGACCGCGCGGCGCGGGTCCGGCGCCGGCTGGCGTGGCGGTTCGAGGAGGACGGGTCGCTGGCCGGCACGTTCCGGCTGCCGCCGCTGGCCGGGGCGGTGCTGCTCACGGCGCTGCGCGCCGCGGCCGGGGACCCCGGGCACCCGCCCGGCGGGCAGCAGGCCGGGGACCCCGGGCACCCGCCCGGCGGGCAGCGCGGGACGGACGGGCAGGACGGGCAGGACGGGCAGGACGGGCAGGACGGCGGCGTTTCCGCGGGAACGCCGGCTGTCCGCCAGCCGGAGGCGCCGGCGTCTTCGAGCCTGGCCGACGCGCTGGTGGTGGTCGCCGAGGCGTTCCTGGCCGGGAAGGTGGCCGGCGCGGATGACGCGGAGATATACCAGGTCGTCGTGCACGTCGGCACCGGCGCCATCAGCCCGCACAGCCCGGCGCCCCAAGCCGCGGACGCTCCCGCTACCTCCCCGGCCGCCCCGGCCGCCCCGGCTGATCCGGCTGATCCGGCCGCCCCGGCTGATCCGGCCGCCCCGGCCGTTCGGGCGGATCCGGCGGATCCGGCGCGCTGTCATGTCCAGGACGGCCCGGCGATCAGCGTGAGCACCGCGCAGATGACCGGGTGCTCGGCCCGGTGGAGCTGGATGCTGCACGACAGCGCCGGGAAACTCCTGGACCTGGGCCGGCGGCGACGGCGGCCGACCGCGGCGCTGCGCCGCGCGGCCCGCGACCGGGACAACGGCCGGTGCCGGTTCCCGGGCTGTGAGTCCCGCCGGGTCGACCTGCACCACATCCAGTACTGGTCCAACGGCGGCCGCACCCAGCTGGACAACCTTCTCAGCCTGTGTAAATCCCATCACATGCTGGTCCACGACCGCGGCTACCTGATCACCGCCGCCCGCGACGGCACGTTCGCCTTCGGCCGGCCGGACGGCACGATAATCCCGGCCAGCCCGCCGCTGCCGCAGGCCGGCGGGACCATCGCGGACTGCCACCACGCCGGCATCACCCCGGAGACGATCATCCCGGCCTGGTACGGCGAGCGGCTGGACCTGGACTACGCCCTCCATGTCTGCCTCGCCAACGCCCGCACCCAGGAGGAACGGCGACCCCAGCGGCAAGACACCGAACCCGGAGTCCAGGACCGGGTCACGGTCTACCCGCCCGAAGACTGGGACAACCGGATCCGGCAGTACTTCGACGAGCACCCCCGCGGCCTGCACCGCGTCACCCAGCCCGTCTCCGTCTGACGCTCAGGCCATCATCGCGGGCTACGTCGCGGCTGTCGGAAACACCCTGATCATCACGGCGCGTGAACGACAGTCGGAAGCGCTGATCACAGGTGCCCAGTCGGCCACCGTGTGGACCAAGCCCCAAACCCGTCTGACGGCGGCTGGCCCGTCAGCCGGCGATCTCGGCCGCGAGCAGCGCCCCCAGCTCCCAGCAGACTTCCAGGTCCTTCTTGCCGGGAGGGCCGGTGACGCAGACCGGCGGTCGGACGGCTCGCCATTGCAGGCCGGTGGTGATCGACTCCACTGCGCGCACCGCGCCGCCCGTGTCCATGCCGCCGTGCACGTACAGGCCGTAGGGCCGCCGCCGCGTGGCCTCCAGGCACGGGTAATAGATACCGTCGAAGAAGTGCTTGAGCGCACCGGACATATAGCCAATATTCGCGGGCGTTCCGAGCAAAAAACCATCCGCAGTGAGCACATCGGCCGCCGCCGCTGTGAGGGCTGGCCTGATGACCACCTCGACACCCTCGATCTCATCAGTCCGCGCTCCGCTGACCGCCGCCTCGAACATCTCCTGCAGGGCGGGCGAGGGCGTGTGGTGGACGATCAGCAGCCGCGGCATGTCCGCACAGCCTAGACCACCCAGAGCGGCCCAGGCCTCCTGCCCGGACCCGCGGTGCCCTGGAACGCGGTCACATGTGCCCCCGCCTCCGTCGGCGGCTGAGTCTCAGACAGGCCAGCTTTCCATGCGGTAGCCCATGTCCCAGAACATCCACTCGTAGCGGCTCGAGGTCCGGAAGTGGCGGTGCAGCCGGTCGCGCTCGGCTGGGGCCAGGTAGGGGCCGAGCTCGTCGGTGACGGCCAGCACCTCCCGCACGACGTCGCCGAACTCCTCGCTGCCGTACAGGTCGATCCAGCGCTGATACCGCGGGTCAGACGAGCCGCGGCGCTGCAGTTCCTTGCCGACCTCCCAGTAGATCCAGTAGCACGGCAGCACCACGCTGACCCCTTCGGCGTAAGAGCCGCCGATGACGGTGGCGAGAAGATAGCTCGTGTAGGCCAGGTTCACCGGCGCAGGCTGGGCCTGCGCAGCGCTGGCCGGATCGATGCCGAGGTCGGCCAGCAGCGACCCGTGCAGCGTCTGCTCGACCTGGAGCGCTTCCGCCGCGTGCCGCGCGAACATCTCGGTCTGGGCGGGCGCCGGCGCCCGGCTGCCCACGGCCGCCAGGGCCTGGCCGTACCGCTGCAGGTAAAGCGCGTCTTGGATGACGTAGAACGCGAAGGCATCCTGCGGGAGGCTGCCGTCAACGAGTCCGGTCAGGAACGGGTGGGCCACAATGGCCTGGTAGATACCGGCGGCACCGGCCCAGAGCTCGTCACTCAGGCTGTCGCTCAACGCGTCATCTCCTCGCCGCAGGCCCCGAATTCGTGCAGGACGTGAACCGGCCCGTCGCCTTCGCCGAGCATAGCGAGCCCGTGGGCTACCGCCTGGCCGGCCACCACGGCGGCGTGGCGAGCCGCATCGGCCAGCGGCAGCCCCGCCGCGAGCCCGGCCGCCAGCGCCGCGGAGTGCGTGCAGCCCGCGCCGTGGGTCGCGGCCACCCGGTGACGGTCGACCGGGATGGCCACGTGCCGCGACCCGTCAAAAAGGTGATCCACCGGCTCGGTGCCGTGTCCCCCGGTGACCAGGGCCGCCCGCGCCCCCATCTTGACCAGGCGCTCCGCCAGTTCCGCGCGATCGGTGGCCGTGGACTGGGTCAGCGCCTGCGCTTCCGGGAGGTTGGGCGTCACCACGGTCGCCAGCGGGAACAGCCGCTCGACCAGGATCCCGACCGCGTCGGGACGCAGGAGCACGCTCCCGGAGCTTGCCACCATGACCGGATCCACCACCAGCGGCAGGTTCCGCCCCGCCAGCGCGTCGGCCACCGCCTCGATCAGCGGGGCGGAGAACAGCATGCCGGTCTTGGCGGCGTCGGCCCCGATGTCGTCAAGGACCGCGTCGATCTGCGCGCGCACGAAGGCCGGCGGGAGTTCGTGGATGGCGTGGACGCCGACGGTGTTCTGCGCGGTGAGCGCGACGATCGCCGACATGCCGTGCGCGCCGCACCGGGCAAAGGCCTTGAGATCGGCCTGGATGCCGGCGCCGCCGCCCGAGTCGGACGAGGCGATGGTCAGCACCCGCGGGACTACCACGGCAGCCCGGTTTCCGGGCTCGACGCCTGGGCGTGCCACCGGCGCGGGATACGTCCGGCGGTCCGCGCAGCGTATCCGGCCGCCACCGCCAGCCGCATCGCGGTGGCCATCCGCTCCGGCTCGGCCGCGCGGGTGATGGCGGAGGCGATCAGCACCGCGTCGCAGCCGAGCTCCATCGCGATCACCGCGTCGCTGGCCGTCCCGATCCCGGCGTCGAGGATGACGGGAACGCCGGCCTCCTCGACGATCATCGCGATGTTGTGCGGGTTGCGCACGCCGAGGCCGGACCCGATCGGAGCGCCGAGCGGCATGACCGCCGCACAGCCCGCCCGCTCCAGCTGCCGGGCCAGGATCGGGTCGTCGTTGGTGTACGGGAGCACCACGAATCCGTCGGCGACCAGCATCCGGGCCGCGTCGAGCAGCTCCACCGGATCCGGCAGCAGGGTGTGATCATCGGCCACCACCTCCAGCTTGACCCAGTCGGTGCCCAGTGCCTCGCGGCCCAGCCGGGCGACCAGCCTGGCCTCGGCGGCGGTGTGACAGCCCGCGGTGTTCGGCAGGATGCGCACCCCGGCTTGCCGCAGCACATCCAGCAGCGTGCCTTCGCCGTCGGCCGCAGGCGAGACGCGCCGCATGGCCACCGTGGCCAGGGCCGAGCCGGAGGCAGTCACCGCCCGCCGCAGCACCTCCAGGCTCTGCACTCCCCCGGTCCCGAAAATCAGGCGCGAGCTCAGCTCCTGGCCCGCCAGCGTCCACGGCTCAGATCCGGCCTCCTTGCGACTCGCCAGATCCGTATCGCTCACGTCAACCTCCCTGTACGGCCGTGACGACCTCAACGTGGTCGCCGTCGGCAAGCGGCGTGACGGTCCACGAGCCGCGGGGCACGATGTCACCGTTGACCGCGGCGGCCACGCCGGTCGCGGCCGACGTCAGCTCGGCGACCGCCCCGGCCACGGTGGTCCCGTCTGGCAGTTCTCGCGGGTCACCGTTGAGCCTGACCTGGACGCTCACCGGGATCGGTCTCCCGCCGGGGATCGCCCCGCCGCGGCCTGCTCCGCGATGAACCGCTGCGGCGTGAACGGTTCCCACTGCGCCGCGGACCGATGCCCGGTCAGGGCCGCCACGATGGCGTCGGCGGTGACCGGCGACATCAAGATGCCGTTGCGGTAGTGCCCGGTGGCCAGCAGCAGGCCGTCGATACCGCAGCCGCCGACGATGGGTCCGTTGTCGACAGTTCCCGGCCGCAGCCCAGCGCAGGTTTCGGCGAGGATCAGCTCGCTGGTCACCGGCAGCACGCTCATCGCGTCGTGCAGCAGGTCATGAACGGCACCCGCGGTAACGGTCCGGTCCGGCCCGCGCTCCTCCGAGGTCGCCCCCACGATCACCTCGCCGTCCGCGCGCGGCACCAGGTAGACGTCCGCGTCGCGCACCGTGGCCCGGATCGTGTGGCTGATGACAGGCGGTATCCCCTCCGGATGGCGCAGCCGCAGCAGCTGGCCCTTGACCGGCCGGACCGCGGTCCGCAGCGGACCCGGCAACCCGGCGACCGTGCCGGACCGCCATCCGGCCGCGACGACGACCGCGGCCGAGTCGATGACCGTGCCGTCCGCGAGCCCGACACCGCGGACCCGGCCGTCGGCGACCCGGGCCTGCGTCACCCGGCCGCGGCTGACCTGCACCTTCGCGGCCGCCATCGCCGCACGCAGCGCGGCCGCGTACCGCCTGTTGTCGACGGACCAGTCGCCCGCGAAAACCACACCGCCGCGCACATCGGGGGTCAGGAAGGGCTCCAGCCCGCGGCAGGCCCGGCTGTCCAGTTCCTCGGCGTCGAGCCCCGCGGACCGGCGGAAGGCCGTCAGCCGCATCAGCGCCGCCAGGTCGCCGGGGTCATACGCGATGGCGAGCGTGCCCTCGCTCCGCAGCCCGACCTCGCGGCCGGTGACGTCCTCGAGCTCAGCCGCGAACGACGGGAACCTTTGCACCGCCAGCAGGTTGATCGCGAGCAGCGCGCCCTCGCCGAACAGGGCTTCCGATGCCGGCGCGAGCATGCCGGCGGCCACGCCGGACGCGGCGTCACCAGCATCGGGATCCACCAGGACGACGTCAAGCCCGGCGAGCGCGGCACGCCACGCGATCGCGGTTCCGATGACACCGCCGCCCGCCACAACGACATCCGCTGTCACGGTCAACAAGCGCTCCCTTCGCCGGCATTACCCGGATCAGGTTCGACGGTCGGAGGCCGGTGGCCTCCCTCTCAGCCCACGCGGGCTCCCGTGGCCGGAATTGTTTCCGACAACTTCAGCTTATATCAACCCGCCGCGGCGGGACCCCGCCGTGATGGTTGGATGGGCCCGTGGCTGATATCACCGTGACGAGCGAACGGCGGGCGCGGCTCGCGGATGCACGGCTCTACCTGTGCACCGATGCCCGCCGGACCTCCGGTGACCTGGCCCCGTTCCTGGACGCCGTGCTGGGTGCCGGGGTGGACATCGTGCAGCTGAGAGAGAAGGGTCTGGAGGCGCGCGAGGAACTCGCGCTGCTCGAGGTGTTCGCGGCCGCGTGCCGGCGGCACGGCCGCCTGCTGGCGGTGAACGACCGCGCCGACGTGGCGCTGGCCGCGGGCGCTGACGTGCTCCACCTCGGGCAAGACGACCTGCCGGTGCCGGTCGCGCGGCGGATCCTGGGCCCGGAGGTGATCATCGGCCGCAGCAGTCATAGCCCGGCCCAGTCCGACGCGGCGGCGGCCGAGCCCGGCGTCGACTACTTCTGCGTGGGGCCGACCTGGGCCACGCCGACCAAGCCGGGGCGCCCGGCGACCGGCCCCGGCCTGCTGGCGCACGTCGCGCAGACTCACCCGGCCCGCCCGTGGTTCGCGATCGGCGGCATCAGCCTGGACCGGCTCGGCGAGGTGCTCGCGGCCGGCGCCACCCGCGTGGTCGTGGTCCGGGCCATCACCGAGGCGGACGATCCCGCCGCCGCGACGCGGGCGTTCGCCCGCAGGCTGCGCGAGTTGTTATCTACCGGCAGGGGCGTGTAACGATGAGCAGATGCGGATCGCCGGGGTTGAATCGACAGACTTGTTCGTAGGAACCGCGCAGCGTCCGCTGCAGGTTGTCCGGGTCACGCTGGTGAACGAGGGGCCGGGGATGCTCGCCGCCCCGGCCCTATCCGCCACCGTGCACGTTGCGGGGCCCGGAGTGAGAAACCAGGGACCGTTCCGCATTACAGGGTTGAATCAGGGCGAGGAAAAGGCCTTCGAGGTGCCGGTGGAGGTCACCGCGCCCTACCAGCCGGGCGGCACCCGGCGAGTTACGGTCACGGTCGACAGCGAGGCCGGGCACAGTCACATCGAGGCTGACATCAGTGTCGCCGAGCCGGGCTGGACGATGTGGATGGTCAGCCACTTCCATTACGACCCGATCTGGTGGAACACCCAGGGCCAGTTCACCGAGTCACGGCTGTCCATGCCCGACGAGGACGGCGTTCTGCCCGACGTCAGAAGCGCGTTCGAGCTGGTCGGCGCGCACCTGGACAAGGCCAGGAAGGACCCCGACTACAAGTTCGTGCTGGCCGAGATCGACTACCTGAAGCCGTATTTCGACGCCTACCCGCAGGACCGGGAGGACCTGCGGGCGCTGATGGCCGAGGGCCGGGTCGAGATCGTCGGCGGCAACTACAACGAGCCGAGCACCAACCTGACCTGCGCCGAGTCGACCATCCGCAACGCCGTCTACGGCATCGGGTTCCAGCGTGACGTCTTCGGCGGAGACCCGCGGACCGCCTGGATGATCGACGTGTTCGGGCACGACCCGGGGTACCCGGGCCTGATGGCGGCGGCCGGGCTCACCTCCTCATCGTGGGCGCGCGGGCCGTTCCACCAGTGGGGCCCGTCAGGGGCGCAAGGCGGCGGCAACCGGCGGATGCAGTTCGGCAGCGAATTCGAGTGGCTATCCCCCGATGGCCGCGGGCTGCTCACCTCCTACATGGCCCAGCACTACAGCGCGGGCTGGAAGCTGCAGGCCCTGCCGGACCTGCCTTCCGCCGAGCTCGAGGCGTACGGGCAGTTCCGGGCGCTGGCGCAGGTGGCCAGCACGCGCAATGTCATGCTGCCGGTCGGCGCCGATCACGTCATTCCGTCCCGGTGGGTGACCGACATCCACCGGGACTGGAACCAGCGGTACGTGTGGCCCAGGTTCACCACGGCGGTACCCGCCGAGTTCTTCGCGGCGGTCAACGCCGAGGCAGGCCCGGCTGCATCGGGTGCCTGGATCACGCCGCAGACCAGGGACATGGGCCCGGTGTACACCGGCAAGGACGTGTCCTACATCGACACCAAGCAGGCGCAGCGCGCCATCGAGACCGCGGTGACCGAGGCCGAACGGCTCGGCACCATGGCCTGGCTGAACGGCGCGCCGTTCCCGCATGCCGAGCTGGACAAGGCGTGGCGGCTGCTGGCCTACGGCGCCCACCACGACGCCATCACCGGGGTCGAGTCCGACCAGGTGTACCTGGACCTGGTCGGCGGCTGGCGGGAGGCGTGGGAACTCGGCTCCGCCGCGCGCCGCGACGCGGTGGCCTACCTGTCCGCCTCCGCCGCGACGGCTCAGGCGGGCATCCGCATCCATGTCGTCAACGCGGTGGCGCGGGTGCGGAGCGGGATGGCCAGGGTCACGGTCGAGCTGGCCGACGACGGCAACCCCTCCATTCCCGCCGCCTCATGGCTGGAAATCCGCGACGCCGCCGGCCAGCCGGTGCCTAGCCTGGCCGAAGGAGTCCGGCGGCACGATGACGGGTCGCTCGCGGAGGTGACGCTCACGTTCACGGCCCGCGACGTGCCCGCCCTCGGGTCCGCGATCTATCAGGCGGTGCCCGCCGGGCAGGAGGGATCTGCCTCCGGGTGGCAGCCCCTCACCGGGGACACCCGTGACGCCATCGAGAACGACACGTACCTGGTCACCGCGGATCCGGCCCGGGGCGGGACGGTGACCATCACCGACAAGCGCACCGGCGTCAGCGTGCTCGCCGGGCCCGGCAACGAGCTGGTGGTCCAGGACGAGTACGCGCAGCACCCCCGGCACGGTGAGGGACCGTGGCACCTGTCGCCCAAGGGGCCGGGGACCGGGTCGGCATCGGTCCCGGCCCGGGTCGCGGCGCGACGGTGCCCGGCGGGCTCCCGGCTGGTGGCATCGTTCACGTTCGAGGGGCTCGACGTCACCCAGGAGACACTGCTGTGGGACGGCGCCGAGCGCGTCGAGTTCCGCACTCACGTCGACGGCTACCGCGGGCACGACCGGCTGCTCCGGGTGCGGTTCCCGGCCGACGTGCCCGGCGGGCTGCCGCTGTACCAGACGGCGACGGCGGTGATCGGCCGGTCGTTCGGCATCGCGGACGTGGACACGGCCGAGCACTGGTTCACCCTGGACAACCCGGCCCATCAGTGGTTCGGCCTCGGTTCGGTCGCGCGGGTCCGCACCGGGGACCGTAACGGGCTGACGCAGGCGATCGGGGTCGCCGAGGTGGTCTGCCCCGATTTCCAGAACGGACATCGGAGCGTGATCCGGGACCTGATGATCGCGCTGGCCGCGGTGGGCGTGACCGCGACCTGCAGCCAGGCCGAAGGATCCAGGTACGGCGCGATCGACGCGGACTCCAACCTGCCTGACGTCAGGATCACGATCGGCGGCCCCGAAGTGAACGGGTTCACCGCCGAGGTGCTGGCCGCCGCGGGACCCGGCTACGCCAAGGCCCTGGAGGCGAAGCTGGCCGCCGGTGCGGGGACCGCGCGGCAGTGGGTCCCGGCCGCGCGCAGCCGGGAAGACGCCTTCGGGCCGGACGCCGACGTGCGCGGGCCCGGCGACCTGCCGGTGCTGATCGTCGCGGGCACGGGGCCGGGTGAGCTGGCGGCGGCGGTCACGGCCCTGGCCGAGGACTTGGCCGACGCCGTGGTGAACGTCGGCGACGCCGACCTCAGTGGCGACGCGGACCCCGATCGTCTTGGCGGGAGCCAGCGGCCGGTGCCGGTGCCGCTGGCCGACCGGGCGGTCGCGGTACTGAACCGGGGCACACCTAGCTGCGTGGTCACTCCCGACGGCACGCTGCACATGTCGCTGATGCGGTCCTGCAGCGCGTGGCCGTCGGGGATATGGATCGACGGGGATCCCCGGAAGGCGCCGGACGGCAGCAGTTTCGCCTGGCAGCACTGGAGCCACACGTTTGAGTACGCACTGGCCTCGGGCCAGGGCGACTGGCGGACAGCGGGCTTCAACATCGCCGCCGAGGATTACAATCACGACCTGATCACCGCGGTGACCAGGTCCGGGGCCGCCGGCCCAGCCGGGGTCTTCGGGTCCGGCCAGGCCGCGGGCGGCATGATGTCGGTGGAGCCGGCCAACGTGACGGTAAGCGCGGTGAAGCCGCGCGGCAACCCGCTCGCGGCCGGCAAGGTCCGCGCACTCGTGGCCGCACCAGCGCCGGGACCCAATGCGGTCACCGTACGCCTGCGGGAAACCGCGGGGACAGCTACCACCGCGCGGCTGCGGCTCGCGGCCACGGGGAGTCCGCAGGCCGGGATCTCGGCGGCGTGGCTTACCGACCTGCTCGAGGAGTCAGACGGCGCTCCCCTGCCGGTGCAGGAGGGGGCCGTCACTGTCGACATTCCGGCCTTCGGCACGGTAACCCTGGTGGTGCGGACGAGTTCGGTTGCCGGTTCGGGCGGCCATCTGCTCTCGCCGACCGAACCGGTCCAGCCGGTTTACGCCCGCTACTGGCTGCACGGCAAGGGCCCGGCGCCGGCCGGCAACCTCCCGGTCGCGGTGCACTTCTCCGCTACCCGGGTCGCCCTGGCCGATCCCGGTGACGTCGCCACGCTGACGTTGACGGTGGGCTGCGGGGCGGAGCCCGCATCAGGGACGGTAGAGCTGGTCGTGCCCAGCGGGGTTACGGTCGCCGCGGCGGAGCATCCGCACCCGGCGAGCCTGGACTACGAGCTCGCGCCGGGCGGGTACGCGGCCTGGGACCTGACCGTGCGAGCGGCGCCCGGGACCGCGGCGGGGCGCTACTTCGTGGCCGCCCGGATCCAGGACGAGTTCGGCCACCTCATCGAGGACACGGCCATGGTGGCGGTCGGGGAGCGCCGCTGGCCCGATCCGCAGCTGCCGCCCGAGGAGAGCCTGGAGCTGCTGCAGCTCGACTACGCCGCGGCCGCGGCCGAGGTTGAGCTCGAGGTGCTGACGCCTGAGCTGCGCCTGCTCCCGGGCGCCCACGGCGAGCTGCGGGTGCGCGTGACCAACAGGCTGGCGTCTGAGCTGCACGGCGAGGCTCAGCTCGTGTCGCCGTTCGGTACCTGGCAGATGCTCGGGCCGTGGACGCGGGGCTTTGGCGCCGCTCCGCAAGAGAGTGTGACGTTGCGGTTCACGGTCAGCGTGCCGGTGACGGAACGTCCTGGGTCACAGTGGTGGGCCCTGGTGAAAGTCATGTATTTCGGCCGGGTCAGGTACACCGACGCCGTCTCGGTCGTCGTCGAGCCCGGCGACTGAGCACCTACGCTTCAAGCGAACAGGTACGGTAAGACACTTACAGTTGTTCCCCCTTCAAGCGTCAGATCCCCAGAGGGCCAATGCAGTCCGCCACCGCTCTCCTGCGCGGCAACCTGCCAGCGGAGCCGAACAGCTTCATCGGCCGTGAGCGTGATCTCGCCGAACTTGCCTGGCTGCTTGGCGATGTGCGGGCCCTGACCCTGAGCGGTCCCGGTGGCATCGGCAAAACGCGTCTGGCGATACGGCTCGCCCGTAACGTGATCGCCGACGGCGCTGGAACGGGCGAGGAGACTGCGGCGGCTGAAGGTTCCGGGGCGCCAGGTGCTCGGGGTGCTCGGGTTGATCTCGATGAGGCCTGGCTGGTCGAGCTGGCCGACTGGCACGGCCAGACCGCCCAGCATGTCGCGGCCACGATCGGGGTGCGCGAGGAGCCGGGCGTTCCGCTCTCGCAGACGCTGGCCGAGGCGCTGCGCTCGCGGCACATGCTTCTCATCCTCGACACCTGCGAGCATCAGGTCGGCGACTGCGCCACCCTCGTCCAGCTCCTGCTGGCCCGGTGTCCCTGGCTGCGGATCGTCGCCACCAGCCGCGAGCCGCTGCGGGTACGGGGCGAGACCGTCTGGCGGGTGCCGCCCCTTGACCTGCCGCCGGAAAGGCCGGACGGCGCCGGTCTCGGCAGCCACGAAGCGGTCCGGCTGTTCGCGGCCCGGGCCGCGGGCGCCCGGCCCGGCTTCGTCCTGACCGAGGACAACGTGGCGTCGGTGGTCAGGCTGTGCCGCACACTCGACGGCATACCGCTCGGCATCGAGCTGGCCGCGGCCCGGGTGCGGGCCTTGTCGGTCGAGCAGATCGCCGACCGGCTGCGAGGCCGATTCCGGCTGCTCGACTCGGGGGACCGGACCGCGCCACTGCGCCAGCAGACGCTGCGGGCCACCGTGGACTGGAGCTACGAGCTGCTCGACGAGCCGGAGCAGGTACTGCTGCGCCGGCTGGCCGTGTTTTCCGGCTGGAACCTGGACATGGCCGAGCAGGTGTGCTCCGACGAGGTGTCCGCAGCCGGGGGCATCCCGGCCGACGCGGTACTCGGCCTGCTCATCTCCCTCATCGACAAGTCGCTGGTCGTCCTGGACGGCGAAGCGGCCGGCGACGCCAGGTACCGGCTGCTCGACACGATCCGGGAGTACGCTGCCGAGCGGCTCGCCGCCGCGGGTGAACAGTCTCACCTGTCGCTGCGGCACCGCGACTGCATCCTGGAGTTGGTGGAAGACACCGCCCGCGGGATGTTCAACCGCGGCGCACCCCCCTGGCCGGTGCGGCGGGCCACATTCCGCCGCGGTATCGCCGAGTACGGTAACTTCCGCATCGCCCTTGCCACTTGCCTGGCCCACGCTCACGCAGAGGAGGGACTGCGACTGTGCACCGGGCTGCGCAATATGTGGGTACCGCACGGCGACGTGCGTGAGGCGGCCATCTGGTTCGACCGGTTCCTCACGCAGGACAGCGGCGAGGTGTCCCCGCGGGTGCGCGGACGCGCGCTTGCCTGCCGCGCGGAGATCGCCTTCGACCTGCAGGACCACGACACGCTGGTGGCCAGTGCCCAGGACAGCCTGGCGCTGAGCCGGGCCCACGACGACGACTTCACGGTCCCGGCTGCGCTGCGGGTGCTTGGCCAGGCCGCGGCGCGGGCCGGGCGGCTCGGCGACGCCGCCGCCTACGCCGATGAGGCCATCACCGCCGCCGAGATGTCAGGCAACGACTGGGAAACCGGGATCACGCTCGCGCTCAGGGCCGCCATCGCGGTCCGGCAGGGCAAGCTGAAGTCGGCTCAGCGGGCCTACGAGGCGGCGCTTGAGGTGCTGAGCGACAACAACCACTGGGGTGTCGCCACGGTGGAGTACGGCATGGGGACGCTCGCGCGAGCGCGAGGCGACGACCAGATGGCGATGCGGTACTTCGAGGACGCGATGGAGATCTTCCGTGAGCTCGACGCCTGGCCGGAGATCGCCCGCTGCCAGGCTGGGATCGGGTGGATCGCGATCGCCGGCGGCCAGCTGGACCTGGCCCACGAGAGCCTGGCCGGAAGCTTGCGGCTGAACCAGATGTGCGGGCAGCGTCTCGGCGTCGCCCGCGGACTTGAAGCGTTCGCGGCTCTGGCGGTGGCCAGGCAGCAGCCGCGGCAGGCGGCGCAGCTGGCGGGCGCAGCCTGCCAGCTGCGTGATTCTCTCGGTCTCCCTACAGGCGTAGGGCCGAAAACCGAACAGGTACTTGAATTTACCCGGGAACGCCTCAACGCAGCGACGGCCGCCAGCCTGTTCGCCGAGGGGCGCGAGATGACAGTCGAAGACGCCACCCGGTACGCGCTCGGGTCGCAGCCGCCACTGTCCATCCCAGCCTCCGGGGACGCCGAGGCACCGGGGGCGACGGGATGGGCCCCTCAGGCCCGGCCGGACACCGTGGGTGGACCGCGTCACGACGAGGGCGCCGCCCGCCGGGCACTCTCGCCGCTCACCCCGCGTGAGCACGAGATCGTGCTCCTGATCACCCAGGGCCTGTCGAACAGGGAAATCGCCGACGAACTGGTGATCAGCCCGGCGACCGCGGCCCGTCACGTGGCGAACATCCTCGCCAAGCTCGGCTTCACCTCACGTACACAGGTTGCCTCATGGGCCACCCGCCACGAGCCCCGGGACTGAACGTTATCGCGCGGAGGCGCACGTGGCCGGGGATCGTGAGCCGGTCAATATGCACACCGGAATACATAGTTCTGCTCATGTGCTCCCTGATCTCCGCGGCATAGCGTTCAACTGTCGCTAACGCACGGCGGCGGGTGGCAAGACCCGCTCGGCTGGTACTCAAGGGGGGGTGGGCACCGGCCGGAGCCGACGGCAGCGGCCGGGCGGGTCCCGGCACCATGCCAGGACCCGCCTGTCATCGCACTCCGGCCTGGGAGGTTCTGGTGGAACGCGGCGTCAGCATGGGGACACCCATCGAGGCGGACCCGCTCATCCTGAGCGCGGGCAGGTCGCACTGCGCGATTACCGAACGCATTCTGGCGCTGGCCGACCAGTCTGGGCGCCATAAGGCCGCCGTCATCGACGCGGTGGATGGCACCGTGACCGCGTGGCCGCGGTTCGGCTGGACCATCCGCGCGGCCGCACACGGACTCAGCCGCCGCGGACTTGCCGCCGGGGATACGGTCGGCGTCTTCGTTCGGGACGCGGCCAGTTTCGCGGTAGCGGTGAACGCGATCCGCGCGGCCGGGGCCACCGCCCTGCCTCTTAGGCCCGACGCCAGCGTGGCGGACGTGGCGGCCCAGCTCAACGCCGACGGCGCGCGGCTGCTCATCATCTCAGCCCCGCTGGCCGGGCCCGCGGCCGAGGCCGCAGACCGGTCCCGGGTGCGGCAGGTATTCGCGTTCGGCGAGGCCGCAGGAACGACTCCGTTCCGTTCGCTGCTCGTCATGGCTAAGCACGGGGCAGATACACACGGGGCTGATGCGGGCGGAGCCGATACGGGCGGCCAGCCGGGCGGTGCGGGGCCGGGCGCGCCGGAAGGCGCCGCGGGTCAACTGACCTCGCTGCCCGGCCGGGCCGGGCTGAGCCACCGGGACGTGGTGGTCGCGGCACCGCCCTGCGGCGACGGGCCCGCGTACACCTCCCTGCTCGACCTCACCTTGCTGACCGGTGCCACGATCGTGGCGGCGCCGGTCCCGCTGGTTACCGCCGCGATGCGGGTCTACCGGGGCACCGCCGCGATCGTTCCCGGCGGCACGGCCGTCCCCGGCCTTCCGCCGGACCGGGTCTTCACCGTCGCCTTATCCAGGTCCAGAGGTGGACGCCTCCTCCTGTGTTCTCTGAACGGAAACCGAAGCAGGCGCGGGCTTCGGTGTCCTGATGAGCGTGACGATCACCAGCAGGCTGCACACGTTGAGGATCGCGGCGAAGCCGAACGCGGCCGCTATCCCGTGCGTGAGGACATGCTGCGAGACAGCCAGCTGGCTGAGCCCGGCGAGCGGATGACTGGCTGCGTGCCTGCTCGCGGTGCCGTACACCGCGACCAGAACGGCGAGGCCGAGGGCGCCGCCGACCAGCTGCAGCATGTTCACCAGGCCCGAGGCGGCCCCGGAGTCCGCAGCCGGGACGCCTGCCAGTGACGTGGTCGTCAGCGGCACGAACACCAGCCCCATCCCGAGGCCGATCAGCAGCATCGGGCCGAAGATGCCTGACCAGTAGCCGGTGGCGGGCGTTACGCGCCACAGCCAGGCCATCGAGGCGATCGCGGGCAGCATCCCGGCGATCATGAGCGGCTTCGTCCCCACCCGCGGCATCAGCCTCGGCGCCAGCCGAGATACCGCGAACAGCGCGATGGTCATCGGCAGGAACGCCACACCCGCACGGAGCGGGCTGAAGCCCATGACCCTCTGCAGGAACTGGGTGAGGAAGAAGAACACCCCGAACATGCCCGCGATGAGCAGCAGCCTGGCTAGGAACGATCCGGCCCGGCTGGCGTCGGTGAACAGGCGCGGTGGGGTAATCGGCTGGCGCGCCCGGGTCTCCGTGACCACGAAGATTCCCAGCAGCGCCGCGGCGCCCCCGAACGCGGCCACCGCCAGGTGATCACCCCACCCGTTGGACGCGGCGCGGATAAACCCGTACACCAGGGCGGTCACCCCCGCCGTGGCGGTGAGGGCACCGGCCAGGTCGAAGCGGCCAGGCCGCCGCGGGGTCTCGCCGACAAACAGCGGGGTGACGGCCAGCACTGCTACGCCGATCGGCACGTTGATGAACAGGACCCACCGCCAGGACAGCCATTCGGTGATCACCCCGCCGAGTACCAGGCCCAGCGAGGAGCCGCCGGTGATCACGCCCATATAGATGCCGAGGGCACGAGTCCGCTCCCGGCCCTCGGGAAAACTGGTGACGATCAGCGCGAGCACCGCAGGGGAAGCGAGCGCGCCGCCCACTCCCTGCAGGGCCCGGGCCGCGAGGAGCAATCCTGCCGTCGTCGAGAGGCCGCCCGCCAGTGAGGCGAACGTGAACACGCCGATGCCGACGGCAAACATCCGCCGCCTGCCCAAGATGTCGCCGGCCCGGCCCCCGAGAAGCAGCAGGCCGCCGGAGGTCAGCACGTAGCTGTTCAGCACCCAGGACAAGCTCGTGGCGGAAAAGTGCAGGCCGGACTGGATGTGCGGCAGGGCGATATTCACCACGGTCAGGTCGAGGATGATCATGAGCTGGGCGCTCAGCATGATGACCAGGGCGATTCCGGGTCGGCCCGGAAGCTCCGAGCGCCGCGGCTGGCGCAGACCGCTCAGAGCCAGCCGACTGGTCTTGCCGGGCACCCCGTCGGCTCTGCTGACCCCATTGAACTCTCTGGCACCTTCAGCCCCATACGGAGCAGGCGAAGAAGACAAGATGCCTCCATGGGTTGTCGGGCGATGTCGGCTCGACCACGACGATGCATCATTGATGTTGGCCTGGACGACAGCAATGGAACATGGCTGTGGCTGACCGGTAGGACCTCCGGCCCGCTGACAGGCCGCTGGCCGGACGGTACGATCAGGAGCAAATGGAGGCCTACTCCGGTTACTATACGGAGGCTGCCTCCGCTTCGCAACCCGTTAATGCTCAGAACCCGTATTAGTCTCGAAAGCGATGACCAGGACACCTGACCAGGTACCACCGCGGCCCGCGGAACAGCGGCCCGCGGAACAGCAGCGTGCCGACGCGCGGCAGAACCATGTCCGGCTGATCACCGCAGCCACACAGGCGTTCGCGGAAAAGGGTGCCGACGCCCCGCTCGAAGACATCGCCCGGCGCGCCGGAGTCGGCATCGGCACCCTCTACCGGCACTTCCCCAGCCGGCTCGACCTGCAGGCGGCCGTCTTCCGCAGCCAGGTCGGCACCGTGTGCGGGGAGGGCGACGCACTGCTGGACACGGCCACGCCCGAACAGGCCTTCGTGGCCTGGATGCGCTCGCTGAACGCCTACCTGGTGACCAAGCGCGGGCTCTCGCGGGCACTGATCGAGGCGGTCGGGGCTGAATCTGAGCTCATCTCGTCGTGCTGGGTCGCGATGCGCGAAACCACCGAGCGGCTGCTGAGGAACGGGCAGCAGGCCGGCGCCATCCGTTCGGACGTCAGCGCGACGGACGTGATGCGGTTGGTACACGGGGTGGCGGTGAGCACGGAGCGGGCGCCGGACCGGGCCGACATGCTGCTATCCATCATGCTCGACGGCCTCCGGGTCAGGCCCTGACCGCATCGGATTTGCATGGTTGTGACACCCTACACACGCTGTTGTCTGTTGAGTCTGGGGAGACTGAAGGGATAAGGAGACGAACAAAGGGCGCGCTCTCCGGCCACGGCGGGCGCCGCAGGCAGCCGCGCGTCATAGGTCGGGCGGGCGGTTCTCGTACGGGGTGCTGAGCACGACGGTAGTGCGGGTCGAGACGCCGCCGCTGGTGCGGATCTGCTGCAGCAGATCCTCAAGCACTGCGGGAGAAGGCACCCGGACTTTGAGAATGTAGTTCTCATCTCCTGCCACGCTGTAACAGGCCTCGATCGCGAGCAGGTGCTCCAGCCGTTGGGGCAGGTCATCGGGAGCGGCGGCGTCAAACGGCTTGATCGATACGAAGGCCGTCAGCGGCAGGCCGACGTCATCCGGGTCGAACACCGCCACGTAGCCCTTGATCACGCCATCCTGCTCGAGCCTGCGCACACGCTGGTGGACCGCCGACACCGACAGGCCTGCCTGCCTGGCTAGCTCGGTAAAGCTCATACGTCCGTTGCGGGTCAGCAGCGACACGATCTTGCGATCTATCTCTTCCACGTGGTCACGTTAGCGCCATCGATTGCGTGCGGCGGCAAACATCTCTATATAACGAAACAATAACGACGTTTACGCTAATGTAACATAACCGTTCGCGTACTTACCGTCAGATCACGGGAAGGTTACGCTGCCGCTATGGCACAGATCATCCTCGACCACGTAGAGAAAACCTATTCAGGTGGCGTCAAGGCTATCGACGACTTGAGCCTTGACGTCAAAGACGGCGAGTTCATGGTGTTTGTCGGTCCCTCTGGCTGCGGCAAGTCGACCGCATTGCGGTCCATCGCCGGGCTCGAGGAGATCACCGCGGGCAAGATCCAGATCGGTAACCGGGTGGTCAACGACCTGCCGCCCAAGGACCGGGACATCGCGATGGTGTTCCAGAACTACGCGCTGTACCCGCACATGACGGTCGAGCAGAATCTCGCGTTCGGCCTGCAGCTGAGAAAGACGCCCAAGGACGAGATCAAGCGCCGGGTCGACGAGGCGGCCAGGATGCTCGGCCTGGAGCAGTACCTCGACCGCAAGCCGGCCGCGCTGTCCGGCGGCCAGCGGCAGCGGGTCGCGATGGGCCGCGCCATCGTCCGCGAGCCGCAGGCGTTCTTGATGGACGAGCCGCTGTCCAACCTGGACGCCAAGCTGCGGGTGTCCATGCGAGCCTCGCTCAAGCAGCTGCACGAGCGGCTCGGCGTCACCACCGTCTACGTGACGCACGACCAGGTCGAGGCCATGACGCTCGGCAACCGCGTCTGCGTCCTGCGGGACGGGCGGCTGCAGCAGGTCGACACGCCGCAGTACCTGTTCGAGGCGCCGGTGAACCTGTTCGTGGCCGGCTTTATCGGCTCGCCCGCGATGAACTTCGTCACCGCGGACCTGGTCCGCGACGACGGTCCGGCGGTCACGTTCGCCGGCTACAAGCTGCCGGTCCCGGCCGAGGTCATCGAGGCCAAGCAGGGGCTGACGGACTACATCGGTAAGAAGGTCATCCTGGGGATCCGGCCCTCGGACTTCGAGGACGCCAGCCTGGCCGACGCCCAGTGGGGCAGAATCCAGGTCACCACCAGCGTCACCGAGGAGCTCGGCACCGAGATCCACGTGATCTTCACCATCGACGCGCCACCAGTCGAGCACGCCAGCCTGACCAAGGCAGCCGACAGGGAAGATGACGACGACGAGTCCGTGGCCGCGCTAATGGGCGGCAAGTCGCTGTGGACGGCCCGCGTCTCAGCCCGGAGCCGGGTCAGGCCCGGGCAGGCCATCGAGCTCGCGGTCGACACCCACCACCTGCACTTCTTCGACCCGAACAGCGGCCTTTCCATCGGTCACCCGGAGGCGACGGCCGGGCTGGCCGAGCAGCCGGCTTAGAAGGAACGGTCGTCCGCCGGCGCCCGGCAGCGCCGCCAGCGGACAAGGGCAGAGCCGCCAGCGGACAAGGGCAGCGCCGCCAGCGGACAAGGGCAGAGCCGCCAGCACGGGCCGCAGCATTCGGCGGCCCGTGCGAAACTATTGGGATGCAGCGGAATCCGGAAGAACTCTTCGACCTGAGTCCGGCCGCGCCCGACATCGCAGACGCACCGATCTTGCTCTACCTGGAGGGCTTCATCGATGCAGGTAACGCCGGCCGCCTGCTCGCCGAGCACCTGCTGCGCAACTTCTCCCATGAGGCGGTTGCGCAGTTCGATGTGGACCGGCTGATCGACTACCGGTCACGGCGTCCTCTCATGACCTACGACAACAGCCACTGGGAGAGCTACGACCCTCCCGAACTGGCGCTGCACCTGCTGCGCGACGCGGCCGAGCGGCCCTTCCTGCTGCTGACCGGACCAGAGCCCGATCACGAGTGGAACCTGTTCACTGAGGCGGTGCTGGCGATCTCAGCCCGGCTCCAGGTCGGCCCGGCGATCAGCTTCCTCGGCATCCCGGCTGGGATGCCGCATACGCGGCCACTCGGGGTGATCGCGCACGCCACCCGCGAGGAACTCATGGTCGGCTACCAGCGGCTGCCGAGCCGGATCCAGGTGCCTGGCAGCGCACCCGCCCTGATTGAGCTGCGGTTCGGTGAGGCGGGCCGGGACGCACTCGGGTTCGCCGTGCAGGTTCCGCATTACCTGTCCCAGGCCGTCTATCCCCCGGCCGCGCTGGCTCTGCTTGGCTCGGTGACCACGTCCACCGGGCTCGATCTGCCGGACACCGAGCTGCGCGAGGCCTCCGAACGGACCAACATGGCGATCGAACGCCAGGTCGCCGACTCAGCCGAGGTCGCGGAACTGGTGCGCGCGCTTGAGCAGCAGTACGACACGGCCACCGCCGAAGCCGCGGAGAACCCGGTGACCGGACTGCTCGCCGAGGGCGAGGCGATGCCTACCGCCGACGAGCTCGCCGCCCAGTTCGAGCGTTTCCTGGCCGACAATCAGGACCGCACCGATCCCCCGGGAACGCCGGAGCACTGACGGGACCGGCGGAGCGCAGGTCCCGTCGTCGACGCGGCCACCAATGCGCGTCCCTTCGTAGCTGGAGCTAGCCGTAGCTGGAGCTAGCCGGCGATGACCAGCTCCCTGGGGGTGTGATTCAGGCGCTCAACGCCGTCCTCGGTGCAGACCACGATGTCCTCGATCCGCGCGCCATGCGGCCCCGGGTATATACCGGGCTCCACCGAGAACGCCATACCGGGCTCGAGCGGCTCGCGGTTGCCGGCGACGATGTAGGGATCCTCGTGCGCCTCGAGCCCGATGCCGTGGCCGGTCCGGTGGAAGAAGGCATCCCCGAAGCCCGCCCTGGTAATCGGCTCGCGCGCGGCCGCGTCAACCGACTCGGCCGTCACCCCGGGCCGGACCGCGGCGCAGGCGGCCTCCTGGGCGTCGAACAGGACCTTGTAGTACGCGGTGAACTCAGCCGGCGGCTCGCCGATGACATAGGTGCGGGTGCTGTCCGAGCAGTAGCCCGAGGGCATCGTGCCGCCGATGTCCACCACCACCGCGTCCCCTGCGGTCAGGACTCGGTCCGACACCTCATGGTGCGGGCTGGCGGCGTTCGGGCCCGACCCGACGATGACGAAGTCCACGGTGGCGTGTCCCTCGGCCAGGATCGCCTCGGTGATCACCGCGGCCACGGCCCGCTCGGTGAGTCCGGGCCGCAGCCAGCCGGGGACCTGAGCGTGCACGCGGTCAATCGCGGCGCCGGCTTCGCGTAGCGCCGCGACCTCGGCGGGAGTCTTCCTGATCCGCAGCGGGCGCAGCGCGGACCCGGCCAGCGCCAGCCGGGCCGCGGGCAGCGCGTCGCGGAACTTCAGCACGGACAGCGCCCACATCCGGTCGGACAGGCCGACCGTGGCAGCGTTCCCGAGCATGTTCGCGACCAGCCGGAACGGATCGTCGGTCTCCTCCCACGGGATCATCTCCAGGCCAGACGAGCCGGCTGGGGAAGCCTGCGCCGCGGCCAGCTCGAGGCGCGGCACGAACAGCGCTGGGTCGCCGTACGCCCGGACCGCCAGGCAGGTGAGCCGCTCCAGCTGCTTGGCGTCATAGCCGATCGCATACCTCAGGTCCGGGCCCGGCGTCAGCAGCACCGCGTCCAGCCCGGCCGCGCCGGCCGCCTCACGCACCTGGTCGAGCCGGCCCGCGGGATAGAGTTCGTCTGTCGCCACGAGATCGATGCTAGGCCTGTGATACCACGGTGACGAACCGGTTCAGGGAAGATCCGAGTCCCCATCGGGCGCCCAGCTCTTTCAGCCGGATGGCGTCGGCAGGCACGACGGGCAACTGGCCGTCGATCTCGGGCAGCGGGGCGTCCTCGACGACCCGGACCACCGACAGCGACACGTCGAGGTAGTCCCTGGCCTTCTCGAGCTTGTCACGGCTGCCCCGCGGGAATCCGCCGTGGCCCGCCTCCAGCGCGGTGATGATTCCCTCGATAGTGCCGAACGTCCGGATCAACGCGGCCGCGGTCTTCTCCCCGACGCCTGGCACACCGGGCAGCCCGTCGCTCGGGTCCCCGCGCAGCGCGGCGAAGTCGGCGTAGGCACGGCCCGGGATGCCGTACTTGGCGGTCACCGCCGCCTCGTCGATTACGTCCATGTTGAGCAGGCCGCGCACGGTGTAGATGACCCGGACGCCCCGGGCATCATCGACGAGCTGGAACAGGTCCCGGTCTCCCGTCACCACGTCCACCGGCTCGGCGGAGCGGGCCGCGAGGGTGGCCATGACATCATCCGCCTCGAACCCCGGCTGCCCGGCCACCGCCAGCCCAGCGGCGTGCAGCACCTCCTCGATCACCGGGATCTGCGTGGCCAGCGCGGGCGGTGTCTCCTCCGAAGTGCCGTCGCCGGCGAGCCGGTGCGCCTTGTAGGAAGGGATCGCCGCGACCCGGAAGGCCGGGCGCCAGTCCGCGTCCAGGCAGGCCACGAGCCGGGTGGGCTGCCGTTGCCGGACCAGCCGGCTGATGGTGTCGAGCAGCCCGCGTACGGCGTTCACCGGCGTGCCGTCCGGTGCCCGGACGGTGTCCGGAACCCCGAAGAACGCGCGGTAGTACAGCGACGCGGTATCAAGCAGCATCAGCGAGCCCACACGGCTATCCTGCCATCCGCGGGCCCGCGGCAGGATAACTCAGATCAGGAAGACCTGGCCGTCGACGATCTTGATCTGCTTCTTGGGCAGAGGCCTGGGGGCCGGGCCGGTGACCACGGCGCCGTTCGTGATCTTGAACTCGCTGCCGTGGCAGGGGCAGTCGATGGTGCCGTCGGCGACCTCGGTGAGGATGCAGCCCACGTGCGTGCACACCGCGCTGAATCCCTTGTACTGACCGCGGACCGGCTGGGTCACCACGACCTGGGCCGCGGCGAAGATCTTGCCGCCGCCCACGGGAATCTCGCTAGCCGTGCCGAGGACGGTGCCGCTGGCCTTGGGGCCCATGGCGCCTTTCTTCGGCTTGCTGCCCTCGGCGCCGCTGGCCGGGGGGCTGGCCGGGGGGCTGGCCGGGGGGCTGGCCTGCATAGAACCGCCGGAGCCCGGCATGGCACCCGAGCTCGACCCGGCGGACGCGGCGGGGGTGTCCTGCTCGACGACTCCCGCCTCGTTGGCACCATAGGGAACCGCCGCGGTGCTGCACCCAGCCAGCGCTCCGCCTAGCCCGGCCAGGCTGGCCCCCAGCAGCACGCCGCGCCTCGTCGGGCGCGACTTACCGGGGCCACCGATCCCATGAGATCCGGCCGTCATGGCCTCCCCTTCGCTCGTCCACCGATCCGCCCTCGACTCCGTCCTACGCGAGACCGGTCCTCGGCCACCGGGTGATGGCAGCAGCCGTAAGAGGTCGGTAATCGTGATGCTCAGGGGCGCGGCGAATCGCCTGCCGCATCGGAGATCCCCCAGTCAGCCGCGAGTGCGGAGATCCGCTGGGCCGCATCCGGGAGGGACATGCCAAGGCCCACTGCCACCCCGACCAGGTAGGTGGTGAGCGGCGCGGCCGGCCGCGCGACCCCGTGGGCAGCGTCGCGCGCCAGGTCAAGCACGGTGGTGATGTCGGCGGAAGCAGGATCGAGCCCGAGATCGGCGCAGACCGCAGCCGTCCACTCCTCCAGGGTGTTCATAGGACCAGCCTAGGGTCAGGTCAGGTCAGCGGGCGGGGAACGTAGGGGTGGGCTGGCCGGGTCTTACGGGTCCTTGAGGAAGGGGGATATCGTCAGATCGTGGCAGCAACGCAGCGGCATGCGCATGGCCCGGCGCCGGGTGCGGACGCCCGGTGGCTGTCGGCTGCGCTCGCGCTGATCTTGGCCTTCATGGCCGGCGAGGTCGTGGCCGGTCTGGCCGCGCACTCGCTCGCGTTGATCTCCGACGCCGCGCACATGCTGACCGACGCCGCCTCTATCGCGCTGGTGCTGATCACCGCGCGGCTGGCCGCCCGGCCGCCGACCGGCGGCTACACGTACGGGCTCAAGCGCACCGAGATCATGTCGGCCCAGGCCAACGGCATCACCTTGGTCCTGCTCGCGGCCTGGCTAGGCTACACGGCAATCCGTCGGCTGCTGTCGCCGCACGCGGTCGCCGGCGGGACGGTTCTCGTCGTCGCGCTAGTCGGGGTGGCCGTCAACGTCGCGGCGACGCTGCTGATCGCCCGGGCGAGCGGGCGCGGCCACGGCGGCCACAGGCACAACGGGCACAACGGGCACAACGGGGAAGGCCCGCCGCAGAGCCTGAACGTCGCGGGCGCGTTCAAGCACATCGTCACCGACCTCTACGCATTCGCCGCCACCGCGGTGGCGGGCCTGATCATCGTGCTGACCGGATTCGTCCGGGCCGACGCCATCGCCACGCTCATCGTGGTGGCGCTGATGCTGCACGCGGGGGCCGGGCTGATCAGGGATTCGGGGCGGATCTTCCTGGAAGCCGCGCCCGCCGGGCTCGATCCGGCGGCGGTCGGCGCCGCGATGGCGGCCCGCCGCAACGTCACCGAGGTTCACGACCTGCACATCTGGGAGATCACCTCGGGTCTGCCCGCCGCCTCCGCGCATGTGCTTGTCGCGTCGGGCGAGGATTGCCATGCCGTTCGCGCCGACCTGGAGGCCTTTCTGGGCAGCCAGTACGGCATCACCCACGCCACCTTGCAGGTCGACCACGCCGCGCTGCGCGTCGATCAGGCGCCCGGGCCGGGCGGACCCGATCTCGCACAACACTGCGACGACTCGCATGGCCCGGCCTACCGTCCCGCCGACCAGTCGTAGGTCACATCGGCGGTCCTAAGCAATTACGATTACTGAAAGTGATGGCGGCTTACGTGCCCCGCCCGGCCCAGGCCGAGCCCGGAAAATGCGGGCCGGCCAGGTCGCGGGCGCGCCGGGTCCGCCTCCCGCCGCGACCCTGAGCGCCGGCAGCTCGGAGGCTGGTCAGCCGCCGATGGCCGACATCGGGCGGTCGGGCTGCAGGAATGACGGGTCGTTAATGCCGTGGCCGGGCAGTTTGGCGGCGACGGCCCGCTGCCACCGGGCGGCCAGCTCGGCGTCGCTAGCCCCCGCGCGCAGCGGCCCGCGCAGGTCGCTTTCTGTCCGCGCGAACAGGCAATTCCGCACCTGACCGTCGGCGGTCAGCCGGACCCGGTCGCAGGTACCGCAGAACGGCCTGGTGACCGAGGCGATCACCCCGACCCTGGCCGGTCCCCCGTCCACCAGGAACGCCTCGGCGGGCGCCGATCCGCGCTGACCCGGATCGTCGGGGGTGAGAGTGAACTCGCGGCCGAGCGCGGTGAGGATCTCCGCCGCGGTCACCATCTCGGCCCGCTTCCAGCCGTGCTGGGCGTCGAGCGGCATCTGCTCGATGAAGCGCAGCTCGTAGCCGGCCTCGAGGCAGAACCTGAGCAGCGGCGCGGCCTCGTCGTCGTTCAGGTCGCGCATCAGCACGGCGTTGACCTTGACCGGGGCCAGGCCAGCCTGCGTGGCGGCGGCCAGCCCGTCGAGCGTGTCAGGCAGCCGGTCCCGGCGCGCGAGCTTGCGGAACGTCTCCGGGCGCAGCGTATCCAGCGACACGTTGACCCGGTCCAGCCCGGCCTCGCACAGCGCCGCGGCACTGCGCTTGAGCCCGATCGCGTTGGTAGTCAGCGAGATCTCCGGGCGCGGACGCAGCTCCGCCGTACGCGCGACGATCCCGGCCAGCCCGCGCCGCAGCAGGGGCTCGCCGCCGGTGAACCTGACCTCGCGGACGCCCAGCCGTTCGACCGCTATCCGGACCAGCCGCACTACCTCGTCGTCGGTGAGCTGATCGGGAGAGGGCAGCCAGTCAAGGCCCTCGGGCGGCATGCAGTACGCGCACCGCAGATTGCACCGGTCGGTGAGCGATACGCGCAGGTCAGTCGCGACCCGCCCGAACGAGTCAGGCAGCATCGCGCCAGCCTAGGCGTGACGCCACATACCGGTCATCACTCATGCGATCAGAACCTCCAGTTACGGGCGCGGGCCACGCCTCACAATCGAACGGCGGCCAGCCGCCCGCGAAGACCGGTCAGCCGTCAGGCCCCGGTCAGCGGTGCACCATCCCGTAGGCCCGTTCGGCCCGGATACGGACGACCAAGCGCCTGTCACGGACCATGGCCGCCCGGTAGTCGTCCCAGTCCGGGTGTTCCCCCTGCACCGCGCGGTACAGGTCGATCAGTTCCTCGACGGCCGCATCGTACGGGTCCTGGGCCACCGCCGACAGCTCGGCCTGCCCGTCCACCACCACATAGGACCAGAAATCACCGGTGGTGACGTGGAAACTAACCCGCGGGTCGCGGCGCATGTTGCGCGTCTTAGCCCGGTCATCGGTGGTGGAGACCCGGATGGTCTGCTCCGCCGGGTCCCAGCCGTAATTCACGTTCGACAGCTGCGGCCACCCGTCTTTTCTGACGGTGACCAGTACTCCCTGCCGCTGCCCTGCGATCAGCTCCGCAAACCGGTCCTCAACCATATCCCAACAACAACCTCCAGTCACTTGATGTTCCGTCTGGACCGGCCTCTGTCAGACTCCCGCCGCCGCGGCCAGCGCTCGTCCGGTCAGTACCCGCGCGAGGTGGCGCCGGTAGTCCGGCGCTCCGTGCAGGTCTCCCGGCGGGTCGGTGCCCTCGTCCGCACGTGCCGCCGCGGCCCGCAGCGCGTCACGGCTGGCGTCGACGCCAGCCGCGGCACCCTCCGTCGCCCGGGCCCGCACCGGGACCGGGCCCATGTTGGTCAGCCCGACCCTGGCCTCGGCGACGGAACCGTTGGACCGCCGCACCAGAGCGGCCACGCCGACGGTCGCCCACGATTGCGCGGTCCGGTGGAACTTCTCGTACCGGTAACCCCAGCCGGGGCCGAGCTTGGGTACCCGGACCGCGGTCAGTATCTCGTCGGGCTCCAAGCTCGTCGTCAGGTAGTCGACGAAGAAGTCGGCGGCGGGGATCTCACGTTCGCCGCCAGGACCCCTGGCGATCAGCGTGACATCCAGCGCCAGCGCCACGGCTGGCAGGTCGCCCGCCGGGTCGGCATGCACGAGCGCGCCGCCGAGCGTGCCCCGGTGCCGGACGGCGGGGTCAGCCACCGTGCTTGTGGCCTGGGCCAGTAGCCCGCAGTGCTCGGTCACGAGAGGGTTGTGGACCAGCTGGTAATGCGTGGTCCTGGCCCCGATCAGGAGGGAATCCCCGGCGTCGGTCACACCCCGGAGTTCATCCAGCCCGGCCAGATCGACCAGGAGCTCCGGGTAGGCCAGCCGCAGGCGCAACAGCGGAAGCAGGCTCTGCCCGCCCGCGATGATCTTCGCGTCATCGCCGCCGTCCGCGAGCGCGCGGACCGCTTCGTCCACCGAGCCGGGGCGGACGTAGTCGAACTTGGCCGGGATCATGAGGTAACCCCTTCTCGCCTCCGGCGTGCTTTGAGACGCCGCCTTCCCTCGTCGCTCGTTCCTCGCTCCTCAGTCCAGGCGGCGTCGCGCGCCTTTGGCTCGCTCATTTTGATCCTCCGGTCTGCTCTTCGCGGGCCGCGTCCTGGATGGCCCGCCAGACCCGTTCGGGGGTGCAGGGCATGGTGACATCGTTGATGCCGAATGGACGCAGCGCGTCGACGATCGCGTTGACCACCGCGGGAGTCGAGGCGATCGTGCCCGCCTCACCGACCCCCTTGACTCCGAGCCGGTTATCGGCCCGGCTCTCGGTCCGGCCGGTCACGTACGACGGCAGGTCGGACGCCGACGGGACCAGGTAGTCCGCGAGCGTGGAGGTCACCAGGTTGCCGTCATCGTCGTAGACCGCTTCCTCATACAGCGCCTGCGCGATGCCCTGGGCAAGACCACCGTGGACCTGGCCCTCGACGATGAGCGGGTTGACCACCGTCCCGATGTCATCGACGCAGACGTAGGAGCGGATCTTGACGAAGCCGGTCTCGGTGTCGACCTCGGTCGCGCACAGGTGGGTGCCGTGCGGGAAGGAGAAGTTGTCCGGGTCGTAGGTGGCGTCGGCGTCGATGCTCGGCTCGACGCCGTCGGGCAGGTTGTGCGCGGCGAAGGTGGCCAGGGCGATCTCGGCGATCGTGACGCCCTTGTCCGGGTCGCCGCGGACCGCGAATCGCCCGGGCGACCACTCCAGGTCATCGGCGGACGCCTCGAGCATGCCCGCGGCGATCACCTTGGCCTTCTCGACGACCTTGTCGCAGGCCGAGACCAGGGCCATGCCGCCGACAGCCAGGGACCGGGATCCGTAGGTGTCCATGCCCTTGGGCGAGACCTGGGTGTCGCCGTGCAGCACCCGGATGTCCTCGAACGCCACCCCGAGCT
This sequence comes from uncultured Actinomycetes bacterium, assembly GCA_963758795.1. Classification (GTDB taxonomy): domain Bacteria; phylum Actinomycetota; class Actinomycetes; order Streptosporangiales; family Streptosporangiaceae; genus Palsa-504. The sequence goes on along the minus strand of CAVWXG010000005.1, from coordinate 264,292 downwards.
GGTCGGCGACGATCTGGCTCCACGCCGTCTCGTGTCCCTGCCCGTGCGCGCTCGACCCGGTGACGACCTCGACCTTGCCGGTGGGCAGCATCCGGATCGACGCCTGCTCCCAGCCGCCGGCGCCGTACGCCAGCGAGCCGAGCACCCGGGACGGGGCCAGCCCGCACATCTCGGTGAAGGTCGAGACGCCGATGCCGAGCTGCACCGGGTCATTGCTGGCCCGCCGCAGCTCCTGCTCCTTGCGGAGTCCGTCGTAGTCGAACAGTTCCTTGGCCCTGGCCGTGGCCGCCTCGTAGTTGCCGGAGTCGTAGGTCAGGCCGGCGATGGTCGTGTACGGGAATTCCTCGTGCTTGATCCAGTTCCGTTCCCGCAGCTCAAGCGGGTCGAGGGCGAGTTCTACCGCCAGCTCGTCCATGATCCGCTCGATGGCGAAGGTAGCCTCGGCAGGCCCGCGCCGCGGTAGGCGTCGGTAGGCATCTTGGTGGTGAAGATCCCGGTGCACTTGAACGAGTAGGCGTCCATCTTGTAGATGGCGGGGAACATGAAGGCCCCGAGCAGCGGGACGCCCGGCGTGACCAGCATGAGATAGGCACCCATGTCGGCGAGCAGGTCGACATCCAGCCCGCGGATCCTGCCGTCGCGGTCCGCCGCGATCCGCAGGTGCTGCCACTGGTCCCGGCCGTGGTGCACGGTCATGTTGCCTTCGCTGCGGGACTCGGTCCACTTGACCGGCCGGCCGAGTTTGCGTGACATCAGCACGGCCAGCACCTCTTCGGCCGTGACCTGCAACTTGGATCCGAAACCGCCGCCGACGTCGGGAGCGATCACCCGGATGTTCTGCTCACTGATGCCGGTCACCAGGGCCAGCATGACCCGGAGCACGTGCGGGATCTGGGTCGCCGACCAGAGCGTGAATTCACCGCCCACGCACGAGCAGACCACCGAACGCGGTTCCATCGCGGCCGGGATCAGCCGCTGCTGACGGTAGTAGCGCTCAAGCACGATGGGAGCGTCACCGAACGCCCCGTCCATATCGCCGTTGGCGAAGACCCACTCGAAGCTCTTGTTACCCGCCTCGTGAACCTGGGGCGAACCTTCCTGCAGGGCGGTCCTGATATCGAGCACCGGCGGAAGCGGCTCATAGTCGATCTCGATGGCGGCCAGGGCGTCGGCCGCGGCGTAGCGGTCACGGGCCACGACGCAGGCCACGGCCTCGCCCACGTAGCGCACTTCGTCGGTCGCCATCGGCGGGTGAGCGGGAATCACGATGTCGGGCGTGACCGGCCAGGCACAAGGCAGGCTGCCCTGTTCGGCGGCGAAGTCGGCGCCGCTGTAGGCGGCGATGACGCCGGGCTCGGACCGGGCGGCGCTGACGTCCACCGAGGTGATCCGGGCATGCGCGAACGGGCTCCGCAGGAATGCCACGTGCAGCATGCCGGGCAGCCTGATGTTGTCGGTCCAGTTGGTCTGGCCGGTGATGAGCCGCTCGTCTTCCTTGCGCAGTCGCGCCTTGCCGAATTCGAGCGCCGGTAGCTGGGGTGCCTCGGTCTGCGCGGTCATGCGGTCACTCCCGACTCGGCGGCGCGCCGCACGGCGCGGACGATGTTCTCGTAGCCGGTACAGCGGCAGAGGTTGCCCTCCAGGCCCTCGCGGATCTCTTCCTCGCTCGGGTGAGGATTCTCCCTGAGCAGGTCAGAGGCCGCCATGATCATCCCGGGCGTGCAGTATCCGCACTGCAGGGCATGCTCCTCGTGAAAAGCTCGCTGGAGAGGATGCAGCTCACCGTTGGCCATGCCCTCGATGGTCTTGATCTGGGCGCCGTCCGCTTGTACCGCGAGGACCGCGCAGCTTTTCACCGACTCGCCATCCAGCAGCACGGTGCAAGCGCCGCAATTGGATGTGTCACATCCGATGGGTGTCCCCGTCTTTCCTACTACTTCGCGCAGATAGTGAACGAGCAACAGCCGGGGTTCCACGTGATCCGCATACTTCACCCCATCGACGGTGACGGTGATTTCCGCCATGCGATCTCCTCCCCTGTGAACAGGACGTATTCCTCAGGCAAACCTAGGACTACCAGATTCCTACGCACCAGTACCGAGCGGGGTCCCGATTTTAGACACCTTGGAAACGAAAACCCGCACTACACCGTTCCGGACAGCTCCGTTTCCTGCAACGACGAACTGTTCGCAATTACTGGTTGCCTAAGGAAATTGTCAATTGCGAGCGTTTCCCCCGGGCCTGAAGACCGGGGCCGGCCCGCGGTACAATTTGCTTGCAGGCAAGGCGCGAGGAGGTGAGCTCGATGCTGGCAGCGCTGGTGGTCATCGTCGCCGTCGCCCTTGTCGCCGGATGGGAAGTGTTCTGCCTGGCCGACCTGGCGCGAGCAGAACAGAGTCCGTTTCCTGCCCAGATGGGCATGGGCCGTCGCTTGCCTGATCCAGATCCCCCTCGGCGGCGTCCTTTACCTGCTCATCGGCCGGGTCTGGGCGCGGAACGGGACCGCTGAACGAGCTGCCGCTAAGTAGTCGAGCACGGCCAGGTCTAGCTCTTGGAGGCGGGCGGGATCGGCGATCACGTCGATCCGCGAGATCTTGCCGCCATCGATGGTGAAAGCCAGCACGAGGATAAGCCGCCCGCGAGGCGCCATCACGATGCCGGGGGTGCCGTCGACCAGGGCCACGCCCGAGTAGCGGGAGCGTCCGGCGGAGGCACGTGCTCCACGGGCGACGGCCGCCGCGCCGCGGATCGTCATCGGAACGCCCGTCGGCACGGACTCGGCGTCGGCGTGCAGGACCACCTCGGGGTCGAGGATGGCAAGCAGCGCACCCAGGTCACCCCCGCGCGAGGCGGCGAGGAACGCCTCAGCCACCTCCCGCTGCCTGGCCAGGCGGATCCCCGAGACCGGGGCCGTGCCCCGGACCCGTCGGCGGGCACGGCTGGCCAGCTGACGGGCCGCGGCCGGCGAACGGCCGGTGATCACCGCGATCTCGCCGAAAGGCAAGCCGAACGTGTCATGCAGTACAAACGCGACCCGTTCGGCAGGCGCGAGCGTGTCCAGCACCACGAGCAGCGCAAGCCCGACCGATTCCGCGAGCACCGCCTCCTGCTCAGGGCCCGCGAGCACGGCCTCTTCGGCTTCTAGGGGCTCCTCGCGCCGCGACCTGCGCGAGCGCAGCCTGTCCAGGCACACCCGGGCCACGATGGTCGTGAGCCATCCCTCGAGGTTGTCCACGGCGCCTGGGCCGGCGCCGGAGGCGTGAAGCCAGGCATCCTGGGCCGCGTCCTCGGCGTCGCTGAGCGAGCCGAGCATCCGGTAAGCCATCGCCAGAAGTCGGGGGCGGCTCGCCTCGAACCGCCCGGCTAGCCAGTCGTCCTCATCCATCCGTCACATTTCCCCTGTCACGTTCCGTCATACCACTGACGGATTGGTTCCGGCGGATGTGACCGGCTGGAGCAGGAGCACTGAGGGAGAGGCCATGTCATCACCCATCCTGGTAACCGGCGGCACGGGGACGCTCGGGCGGCTCGTCGTACCGCGTCTGCTTGAGGCCGGAGGCAAGGTCCGGGTGCTCAGCAGAAGCAGCCGCCAAGGCGCGGACGGTGTCGAGTTCGTGACCGGCGATCTGAGCACGGGCGAGGGGATCGAAGCGGCGGTGACCGGGACCGAGATTATCGTCCACTGCGCGGGAACCGCCAAGGGCGACGAGGGCAAGGCACGGCACCTGGTCCGGGCCGCCTCGCGGGCGGGAGCGCGGCACCTGGTGTTCATCTCGGTGGTCGGCGCCGACCGGATCCCGATCGCCAGCGTCATCGACCGCGCCATGTTCGGGTACTTCGGGGCCAAGCTGGCCACCGAACGAGTGGTCACCGATTCCGGCCTGCCGTGGACGACGCTGCGTGCCACCCAGTTCTACCAGTCGCTCCCCATGGTGGCGCGGCAGATGGCCAAGATGCCGGTGATCCCCGTCGCGTCCGGAGCCCGGTTCCAGCCGGTCGACGCCGACGAGGTGGCGGCCCGGCTGGCAGAACTGGCGCTCGGCACGCCGGCCGGCCTGGTGCCCGACGTGGCCGGACCGCGGATATACGAGATGGCCGATCTGCTCCGCGGGTACCTGCAGGCCAGGGGCAAGCACCGGGCCATGGTCCCGGTCCGGCTGCCGGGCGCGGCGGCCCGCGCCATACGGGCGGGCGCGAATCTGGCTCCCGACCGGGCGGTGGGTCACCGGACCTGGGAAGAGTTCCTGGCCGAGCAGGTCAGCCCAGCCAAGGGCAAGGACAGCAGTTCCATCCCTTCCCTGGGGAGCGTGTAGCCCTTCGGACTTCTCCTGGTCCCGCACCCAGCACTGGCCCGGACCCTGCATACTTATGGGGCCATGACCGCGACCCTCGACCACCTCGCCATCGGAACGCGAGCCCTGACCGACGGCTGGGAACTGTTCGGCGGCGTACTCGGCGGAAGCTGGGCCTATGGCGGCGACTCCGCGGGATTCTGGTGGGGCCAGCTGAAGTTCGGTGCGGGGCCGAAGATCGAGTTGCTGACCCCCGCAGGCGGACCCGACGCCGCCTTCCTCGAGCGCTTCCTGGCGGCCCGCGGGGCCGGCCCGCATCACCTCACCTTCGTCGTCGACGACATTGAGGAGGCACTGGCCCGGATCCGGGCCCTCGGCATCGAGCCCGTCGGAGTCAACCTGGCTAACCCTTACTGGAAAGAGTCGTTCCTGCACCCGCGCGTCGCCCACGGCATCGTCATCCAGGTCGCCCAGCAGGCCGGTTCGCTGCGGACGCCCGTGCCCCGAGAGCTCCCCGAGCCCGGCCCGCCCACGTCCTTCGACCTGATCGAGCACCGCGTCAGCGACCTGACCGGCGCGACGCGGCTATTCCGGCAGGTACTGGACGGCCAGCTCGAAGCGGCCAGCGACCAGGCCGCCGAGCTGACCTGGCCCGGCGGCAAGCGCATCAGACTGGTGCACGAGGACGGCCTGCCCCTCGGTGGCGCGCTGCACCGCATCCGCTTCACCCGGGCCGAGGCCGCCTTCAGCACCCAGGACAAAGAGCGAGCGGGCTTGCTGGCCAAACGCCTCGGCCTGGTGGTGGACCTAGCCGGCTGACGGACTCCGGGTGGCTTCCTTCTCGGCGGGGACCGCAGAACTCGTCGCGGTCACCGTCAGATAGCCTGTTGGCCGATCGCAGCAACTGCATTTCCGGTGTCTGTGCAGGTGGCGGAGGCGAACGGGAATCGAACCCGCCAGCGCCGCGGTGCGGCGCTCACCAGTTTTGAAGACCGGGGGGGCCACCAGGCACCCAGGCGCCTCCGCGTCGACTCTACTGCGGCATGAGAGCGGTCGTTGTTGCTAGCGGCGCGGTCGGGCAGGGGCCCGGCCAGGGCGGGCGCGACTGCGCCGCCCGAACGCGGCGGACCGGGGACCCCAAGCAAGCGAATCGGAGCGGGAACATGAAGGGCTTCAAGAATTTTCTTATGCGCGGTGACGTGATCGTCGTCGCCGTGGGACTGGTTGTAGCCCTCGCGTTCAGCGGGCTGATTACCGCTTTCACGACGGACATCATCAATCCACTCGTGCAGAGCTTTCAGGGTGGCAAGGTCGGGCTGGGCGTGGAAATCCGCACAGGCGACCCTAAGACGTTCGTGGATTTCGGCTCGTTCATTTCTGCGATCATCTACTTCGTCATCTTTATCGCCGTGGTGTACTTCCTCATCGTCACGCCCTACAAACACGTCCAGGCGCGGAGCGGCCAGGTCGTGTTCGGCGACCCGCCGCCCGTCAAGACCTGCCCGGCCTGCCTGTCCAGCGACCTCCCAGCGGCCGCCTCCAAGTGCAAGTACTGCGGCACGGATCAGCCGGCCGTCGCCTAGGCCTCGCCAGGACCCGGGCCGGCCTGCGCCGCCCCGCACCCTGGCCCCTGGGCCGCGCCCCCTTGCACGACGAGCAGCTGATCCACGCCCATCAGTTCAAGCACTCGGGCCACGGCCCGCTGAGGACGGGCCAGGACGAGCGCGCCGCCTCGCTCCCGCAGGGTCTTTCCTGCGAGCACAAGGGCTCGCACCGACGCCGAGTCGGCGAAACGCAACCCGGACACGTCCACCATCAGCCGTTCTGCGCCTCCGGCCAACTGCGCGGTCAAGAACTCGCTCAGCTCTCCGGCCGAGGCCAGATCCGCCTCGCCCGACAGCATCACGACCGGCCCTGACTCTCCCGCCGCGACCGATGCCTTCAGCAAGCTCACGATGAAAAGCATAATGGCCGCACGGCCCGGCCCGCTCAGAAGGCCGAGCCGCTTGCGCTTGTGCTTCAGTCAGAGGCGGGGACGGACGGATCCTTGCCGGAGAGGGAGAAGACGATAGCGGCGCGGGTACCGCCGGGACCGGAGAACACGCTGATCTGGTCGGCCACCAGGCGCACCAGCCACAGGCCATGGCCCGGCAGGAAAGGCCACCGATCCGCGACGTTCCCGCCGGGCCCGACGTCCTCGTCTGAGGCTGGTGAGCCGCTGTCATCCACCTGGCAGTGCACCGCCCCGTCGCGTTCCCACATCCGCAGCCGTCCGGCGCCCGCGCCGTGCCTGACGGCGTTCGCGGCCAGTTCATGAACCGCGATCACCAGGTCATCGGTGCGGCTCTCGGGCAGGCCAGCCTGGCTGGCGTGCGCCTGCACCGCCGCCCGCAAGGCATACAACGTGCCTGAATCGAAGGCTTGGTCAAGGGCCAGGCGCGCCTCGCCGTCCCCCGCGTCAGCTTGGGCCGCCAGGACCGCACTATCACCGGGGCCGGGCTCCGGCCGGCGATCGTTACCCTTCATCGACGCCAACCAGGCGGACGTGGGGCAGGCGATCCGCGCCGAGTTGCGCAAACCTCGCTTCGATCGCCGGACGGCAGCGCAGGACCACGGTGCGGGACGGGTCCAGGCTAGCGGCGGCGTCGGTGACCATCCGGATACTCGAAGCGTCGATGAAACTCAGATTGGCCATATTGATGGTGATATCCCCATCGATGCGGATCGCCTCCCCAAGCGCCAGCGCAAGGGCTTCGGCGGCCAGGAAATCCATCTCGCCCGCCAGGCGGATGCCCGGGGGCACGTACTGGCGGCAAATACGCAAAACCGGATCATCATAGTAAGTGGCTGCCGCCACCGCATGGGAGTGGAACGGTGCAATCAGAGCCAGGGTGACAGGGTCGAATCGCTCCCTGTCATAGCCGCACAACACCGACATGCCCGCGCCGCTGACGGCGGCGGCGATCTCCTCCTCGAGCACTGGCAGCTCCTCGATCCCGGTCATCGGCCGCAACGCCCAGCTCATGTCCAGGGCGACCCGTATCCCCTCGTACCCCTGCCGTCGCGAGTCCGCCAGCTGATCGCGCAGCCAGTCCATCGCCTGCCCGGCCGAGAAGCCTTGCGCCCCGACCAGGCCATCGGCGCTGGCTACCACCACCATCTGCCCGGCCGCGACGGCCGCATCGGCGGCAATCTCGCGCCAGCCCAGCTTGGCCGTGGCCAGCTGCGGCGAATCACTCAATACCACTACCCGAAAACCGCTGGCCAGCCCGTCGCGGACGAATGCCGCCGTCAGATCGAGCAGGTCGTCGCGCTCACCGAACGTCAGACAGGCATGCGCGTCTGGCGTCAGGTCAGTAACCTGCGTGTGGGCGCTGACCGGCACCGCGGGGCCTCCTTCAATGCTCACCACGACACGCTACTGCGAAACGGCACCGGTCAGCGCATACGGCGACGGTCGTCGGGAAGGCGCTGGGTGATCCGGGCCCGGTCCAGGTATTCCAGCAACGGGATCGCGACTCTCCTGGTTGTTCCCAGCGCCTGCCGCGCCTCGGCAGTGGTAAACGGCTGGGGCAATCGGGCCAGGACACGTGCCGCCTCGGCTTCCGCGCCGGGCGCCAGCACGATCTGCTCGCTCACCCGGAGCAGCAAGCCCGCTCGCGCGGCGGCCGCGAGAGCCCGCTGGTCGAGGCCGAGGTCTTCCAGCCTTCCCGCCTCGGGCGCCAGGAACGGCGCCCGGGCCAGATCAGTCAGGACGGCGCGTATCCCCGAGACCACGCGCGGCGGTAGCGACGACGCGGGTTCGGCGAGCTTGCGCGGCTCCTGAGGTTCCGGCGACTCTTGCGGCACTAGCCGCAGATAGCCTCCGGTCAGTCGCACCTGGGCCGGGCCACCCAGATCGGCGGGCAGGTCGAGGGGAGGACGGACCAGCGCCTCGAGCAGCGTCCGGTCGGGCAGGCCCAGGGCAGCGCGCGCGGCCTCGGGTGACATGCCGATCGCCAGCGGGTCGCTCCTGGCGTGGGCGGCGACCGCTTCGGCGAGCCGACGCCGCAGGTCAGCCCATCGGGCCGGATCGGCGAGCCAATCGCCGGACACGGGGGTTTCCGGGTTCGCGCCCCCGGTCACGCCCATCGCGGCCAGCGCGCCCGACCGCAGCAGACCGTGGCGTCGCAGCAGGTCGGCCGCGGAGGGATGGTCCGGCCAGACGGCAAGCTCATGTCCGGCCGCGGCAGCGGCCCCTCGCCTGGCGACCGCGGGCGGTGCGACGTCGAGCACTGTCGCCCCCAGGATCCTTCCGTCCAGACGGCCTGGGTCGCGGAGCAGTACGCGGTCGCCCACGTGCAGCGGCAGTGCGTCCCGGAGCGTCAGGCGCGCTATCGCGACCCCGGCGGGTTCCGCCGGACCGGACGGACTGGACGTACCGCAGGTACCGGCCGGTACCGGCACGCCGAGGGGCCGGACTCGGGCCAGCGTGCGGGCGGAGCCGATGTGCAGGGTCGTTTCCTCCGGCAAGCGCGCCGTCCCGGGCGGGGGGCAGGACACCAGCGAAAGCCTGACGTCAATCAGCTTGGTCATGGTCCAGCGACCCGCCTCGACCAGGGCCATTCCCCGGGCCGGTACATCCGCCGGGATACCCCGGAGGTTAAGGGCGACTCGCGCCACGCCGGTGACCGAGGCGACGCGTTCATTCAGCATCTCCAGGCCGCGGATCCGGGCGGGCCGCATGGACGGGGTGAGCAGGAGCTCCTGGCCGGTCGCGATGGTCCCGGCCGGCAGCGTGCCGGTGACGACGGTTCCGCTCCCCCGGATGCTGAATGACCGGTCGACCCACAGCCGGACCGGGGCCCCGGCATCGGGGACGGGCAGCGACGCCACCAGCCGCGCCAGCGCCGCCCGCAGTTCGGGCAGGCCATCGCCGGTCACGGCGCTGACCGCCACGGCTTCCGGCTGGCCCAGACCAGATCTGGCCAGGTGACCGAGCGCTTGCCGCATCGCCGGGCCCGGATCCGCCAGGTCGGCTCGGGTGACCGCGAGCAGGCCGTGCCGGATGCCGACCGCGTCGATGACGGCCAGATGCTCGGCGGACTGGGGCATCCAGCCGCCGTCCGCCGCCACCACGACCAGCACCGCGGGCACCGGACCGACGCCCGCCAGCATGTTCGGCACGAATCGCTCGTGGCCGGGCACGTCGACGAAGGCCAGGCGCTCGCCGCCGGGCAACGTCATCCAGGCGAACCCCAGGTCGATCGTCAGCCCTCTTCGTTTCTCTTCGGCCCACCGGTCGGGCTCCATTCCGGTGAGCGCCCGCACCAGCGCTGACTTGCCGTGGTCCACATGCCCCGCGGTAGCGATCACCTGCATGGGCGCTCCCCGCAACTAGCCCTGGGCATTAATCTCGGGAATCTCGGGTCGGCGGCGATGATAGCCGCGGCTAGGCGATCATCGTCGTCTGGCGAGACCGAACGCAGGTCCAGCAGCAGCCGGCCGCCGTCGCGCCGGCCGACCACGGCGGGGAACTCACCGCGGGACACCTGCGCACCGCACCGCAGCGGGACGGCCATGGACCCGGGCAGGCTAACCGCCGCGCTGGGCAGCAGCACCCCGGGCGCCCCGCCGCCGCCGACCGCGGCCTGGGATGCGACCACGCGTGCGTCGTCCAGGCCAGTGGCATGCAGAAGCACCACGGCCCGTTCGGCTCGGTGAAAAAGGGATGCGGCGTCGGCGGCCAGCGCCTGGGCCACCGGCGGTACCGGTCCGGCGAGAGTGGCCTCAAGCGCGGCGAGGGTTAGCTTATCCACCCGGAGCGCGCGGGCCAGGGGGTGCCGGGTCAGGCGGCGCATCAGGTCGGCCCGGCCGAGCAGCAGTCCGGCCTGCGGGCCGCCGAGCAGCTTGTCACCGCTCGCGGTGACAAGCGTCGCGCCGGCCCGCAAGGCGGTCGCGGCGCTCGGCTCGTCGGGCAGAGCAGGATGCGGGGCGAGCAGCCCGGAGCCGATATCGAACACCACCGGAACGCCATGGGTCTCCGCCAGCCCGGCCAGCTCGGCCACGGTCACGGCGGCGGTGAAACCCTCGACCCGGAAGTTGGACGGGTGCACCTTGAGGATGAACGCGGTCCGCGGACCGGTCGCGTCGGCATAATCCGCGAGGGCGGTGCGGTTGGTCGTGCCCACCTCGCGCAGCCGTGCGCCGGTACTGGCCAGCAGATCGGGCAGCCGGAAGCGGTCGCCGATCTCGATGAGCTCCCCCCGGCTCACCACGATCTCGGCGGCTCGCGGGCGGACCAGAGCCGTCGCCGCGAGGACCAGGGCGGCGGCGTTGTTGTTGACCACGGCCACCGCCTCGGCGTCAGGAACGGCGCGGGCCAGGGCGTCGAGCGCGCCGGCGCCGCGCCGGGCCCGCACGCCCGAGGCCAGGTCGAACTCGACGTCGCAGGAGCCCGCGGCCGCCGCGATCGCGTCCACCGCCGCCGCGGATAGCGGGGCCCGGCCCAGGTTGGTGTGCACGATCACGCCGGTCGCGTTGATCACCGGGGTCAGCCCGGCGGCGCGGGCGGGCAGCTCGGCGACCGCCGCCTCCGCGACCTCCTCCGGCGCGATCTGCCCGTCCCTGGCCTGCTGCTGCGCACGGCCGACCGCCGCCTTGACCAGCGCCCGGCCCAGCCGGCGCTCCGCTGCCGCCAGCCGGGGATCGGCCAGCAGCCGGTCGGTTCGCGGCACGAGACGCCTGGTATCCACGTCGCGAACGATACCCGCGCGGTCGCGGAATACAGCGTCCTGATCCGGGTAGTGGGCCGAATAGTCAGGTTCGCACAATCAAAAATCGTTAACTCATCCGGGATGTGATACGCATGGCTGGGATGCTGCAGATGCGGCGCAGTCGAGGGGCGTTCAGCGGGTTCCTGTTGATCCTGCTCGGACTGTGGGGCGCACTCATCCCCTTTGTCGGCCCCTATTTCCACTACGCCTACACGCCCGACAAAGCCTGGACCTACAACACGGCCCGGCTGTGGCTGGAGCTGCTGCCCGGTGCCGCGGTCTTCCTCGGCGGCTTCTTGCTCATGATCGCCGACCGCAGGCACACCGCGCTGTTCGGCGCGCTGCTGGCCGCGGCGGCCGGCGCCTGGTTCACCCTCGGCACCATGCTCAGCCCGCTGTGGAATCACCACGTCACGCTGGGCGGCTCGCCGGCCGGCTCCACCGTGTACACGCGGATCATGGAGCAGCTGGGCTTCTTCTCCGCCCTGGGCGTCGTCATCGTGTTCATCGCGGCCGCGGCCTTCGGCCGGATCGCCTCGGTGCCGGCCGGAATCAGGACCGTTGAACCGGTCACCGAGACCGTCCCGGGCGACGGGATCGATAACGAGGACGCCCGGACGCTGCCCATCAGGACCCCCGGCGCCACAACGCCCGCAACCCCCACAACCTTCACCCCCACCGCCAAGACCGAGGACACCCAGAGCATCGGGTAAGCCTCCGCCAGGCCTGATCCGCACCTGAGGCACTATCATCGGCACGACACAGTTCATGCCAGCCGATGATGACGGAGCCTGACGAAGGGACGTTCGCGGTGCGGGCAGAGCCGGCGCTGGTTCCGGGCGCCGCGGTGTAGCGATGAGTGATGAGAGCTCGACAGCGTGGATGCGGGAGCGCCTCGCCGCGCGGGTGATCTCCGCCAACCGGATCGGCAGTACCCTCGTGGCCGCGGCTCTGCGCGACGTGCCGCGGCACCTGTTCCTGCCCGGGCTGCCGCCGGAGTCGGCGTACCGCGACGACGCCATCGTGACCAAGCGCGACGCCGACGGGCAGCCGATCAGCTCCTCCTCCCAGCCCGCCATCATGGCGATCATGCTGGACCAGCTGGACCTGGCCTCCGGCCTGCGGGTGCTCGAGATCGGCGCCGGGACCGGCTACAACGCCGCGTTGATGAGGCACATCGTGGGCAGCACCGGCACCGTGGTCAGCGTCGACATCGACTCCGAGGTGGCCGCCCAGGCCCGCGACCACCTTGCCAGCGCCGGATACCCGGACGTGACCGTCGTGACCGCGGACGGCACCGCGGGCTACCCGACGTCCGCGCCGTATGACCGCGTGATCGCCACCGTAGGTGTCAGCGACCTCGCGCCGCCGTGGCTGGACCAGCTGAACCACGGCGGCCGGATCGTGGTGCCGCTTGACGTCCGCGGGACCCAGCTCGCGGTGGCGTTCGAGCCCGCGGGCGCCGCGGGCCCCCTGGCCCTGCGGGAGACGGCCGACGAGCACTGGCGCAGCGTGTCGCTGACGCCCTGCGGGTTCATGCGGATGCGCGGCCCGCTCGCCGGGCCCGAGCGCACCGTGCTGCTGGCGCCCGGCCTCTCGGTCACGCTTCCCGACGGGCTCATGCTGGCCGACGGGAAGGAAATCGACGCCGAGGCGATCGCGGGTTACCTCGGCGGTCCGCGGGTGGAGCTTGCGACCGGGGTCAGCGCCGGACCCGTACAGGTCGTCTGGGGCCTTGGCCTGTGGCTGGCGGCCGGCGACCCCCGGTCGTGCACGGTGGGAGAAGAGCGACCGGTGGGTGTGGAGGGTCGCCCGGCGTCCGGGCCAGGCGCTTCCCGGCTCGCGCGGGCGCCGGTCCGCACCCGCGGCATGCGGGCCACCGCCGGAATCGTGGATTCCGGCGGCATCGCGCTGCTCACCGCCACCCCGTTGTCGTCCCAGGAAACCGGGGAGCCAGCGGCGCCAGGACTGCTCACGCTGGCGGTGGCCGGGTTCGGCCCGCACGCCTCGGCGCTGGCGGACAGCCTCGCGGCGCATATCCAGGCCTGGGATCGGGCGGACCAGCCCGGCACGGCCGGACTGCACGTCGATGCTTACCCGCGGTCATCAGCGGCCGAACCGGGTCCGGTTCGCGGCGGGCTGCTCATTGAGCGGCCCAGCACGAGGTTCGTCGTGTACCACACGTAGCCTTAGAGGCGTGACCAACGTCCATGGCGACCACCTGGAAACCGAGCAGAAATACGACGCGGAGGCGGACTTTGCCCTGCCCGACTTCGGGGGCCTGACCGGGCCGGGCGGCCGGCGGGCGAAGCCGAAGCGCTACTACCTCAGTGCCACCTACTTTGACACCGAGAACCTCGACCTGCACCACAGCCGGATCACGCTGCGGCGTCGCGTCGGGGGCACCGACGAGGGCTGGCATCTCAAGCTGCCGGTCCGCAAGGACACCAGGCAGGAGCTGCACGCGCCGCTTGATGAGGGCGGCACCGGGTCTATCCCGGCGCGGCTGGCCGCGCAGGTCGAGGACATCACCGCAGGCCGGCGCCTACGTCCCATCGCCATTCTGGATACCGAACGGACCGTGGTGACAGTACCGGGACCCACCGGCGAGGCGATGCTGGAGATCGCGGATGACCGGGTGACGGCTACCCGGTTCGGCGAACCTGACGAAGAACCCGTCAGGTGGCGTGAGATCGAGGTCGAGGTCATCTCCGCGGCCCCCGAAGCGGCCGGCCTGCTCGCCGACGCCGGCCAGGTACTGCGTAAGGCCGGAGCGAAACCGTCATCGTCGGGGTCCAAGCTTGCCCGCCTGCTTCAGAGCTTATTCATACCAAACTCTGACGTTCAGGACACCTTGATGGCATGTGCTGAGAGCTGAGGCGGAGAATCTTCTCGGCCTGGGCATACTAAGCACAGATTCGATCATGAGGCTCGCATGGCCTGCTGTCAGCTGGGCAGATTGCCTCCGATCGAGGGAATGACGGGTTTTACGGGTCCGCGGGACCCCGGAGACGACAACGAGCGAGCCTGAGGACTATGGAGAACAACAGCCCGGCTGCGGTACCGGCCGGCGACACCGTGAACGGCATGAGGGGCGGTCCGGCCAGTGGCATAGCCAGCGCCGCGACGACCAGCGGTCGTAACGCTGGCATTCAGCGGACCGACGGCACGCCGATACGCGTACTCGTCGTCGACGACGAGCCCAGCCTGGCCGAACTGCTGGCGAGCGTGCTGCGCTACGAAGGCTGGAACGTCCGCACCGCGGGCACCGGCGCGGACGCGGTGCGGACCGCACGGGAGTTCCGCCCCGACGCCGTGGTGCTCGACATCATGCTCCCCGATTTTTCCGGCATCGAGGTCATGCGCCGGCTCAGGGGCGAGATACCGCAGGTGTGCGTGCTCTTCCTGACCGCACGGGACGCGGTGGAGGACCGGGTGGCGGGCATCACCGCCGGCGGCGATGACTACGTGACCAAGCCGTTCAGCCTGGAGGAGGTCCTGGCCAGGCTGCGCGGGCTGCTGCGCCGGGCCAACCTGACCCGCGCGCACACCGAGGGATCGCTGGCCGTCGCCGACCTGACCATGGACGAGGACGCGCGTGAGGTCCGCAGGGACGGTGAGCTGATCGACCTGACCGCGACCGAATTCGAACTGCTCAGGTTCCTCATGCGCAATCCCAGGCGAGTGCTGTCCAAGGCGCAGATCCTGGACCGGGTGTGGAACTATGACTTCGGCGGCCAGGCGCATGTCGTCGAGCTGTACATCAGCTACCTGCGCAAGAAGATCGACGCGGGCCGGGTGCCGCTCATTCATACCGTCCGCGGCGTCGGCTACGTGCTGAAACCAGCTGGCTAATGCCGGCATCGGGGGCGCAGCAGCCGAGCCTGCGGGCGGCGCTGCTCGGCCTGCTGTCCTGGCGCACGATCAGCGGCAAGCTCATCATCGGTCTCGTCGTGCTGTTCGGGCTGGCCGGCGCGGCCGTCAGCGTGGTCACCGCGAACTCACTGAGTAATTCGCTGATGGCCTCGCTCAACGGGCAACTGCAGTCTGCGACCCAGACCTGGTTCAGCTGCGTCCGGTCCCAGAATGGGGACAACAACGACGCCGATGCCTACCAGGGTGGTCCGACTGGTTACGCTGCGTGCAGCGGCCAGGGGCAGGCGCCCGGGACGTTCGAGGTGCTGCTAACCGGGAACTCGGCCGCATACAAGAAAACCGTGCAGGAGGCGTGCCCGCTCTCCACCACGGACACGGCCACCCTCGTGGACTTGAAGGTGACCACCAACCAGAACCCGGCTCGTTCAGCTGGTGCCTCAAGCCCGCCTGAACCGGGCGGCTCCGGGCCGCCGAGTTCGCCCGCACCGACCCATGAGGTCGCGCTGCCGTCGCTCGGCGGTGAATACCTGCTCACCAAGATCCCCGGCCCGGAACACGGCACCGACCTGGTCACCGGGCTGCCGCTGAGCATGATCGACGGCACCCTTGCCCACGTCGAGAACACCGAGCACGCGGTGTTCGCGGGCGTCCTGGCGCTGGCCGTCATCTTGGGCGCCGCGCTCGTGCAGCTCTCACTGCGGCCGCTGCACCGGGTCGCCGCCACCGCGACCATGGTCACCGAGCTGCCGCTGGATTCCGGTCAGGTCGCGCTGCCGGCCGGGGTGCCCGACAACGACCCGCGCACCGAGGTAGGCCGGGTCGGCGCCGCCTTCAACCGGATGCTCTTCCACGTCGAGAAGGCGCTAGGCCGCCGCGCCGCGAGCGAGGCCCGGCTGCGCCGGTTCGCGGCCGACGCGAGCCACGAGCTGCGCACTCCCCTGTCTGCCATCCGCGGCTACGCCGAGCTGGCGCTGCGACATCCGGGCCCGGTGCCGGAAGATGTGACGCACGCGCTGAGGAGGGTGCAGGCCGAGTCGGCGCGGATGGGCGTGCTCGTGGATGACCTGCTGCTGCTGGCGCGGCTGGACGCCGGGCGACCGCTCGAGCGCGAGCCCGTCGACCTGTCCAGGCTGGCCATCGAGACGACAAGCGACGCGCGGGTGGCGCGCAGCGACCATCTCTGGCGGCTGGATCTTCCCGACGAGCCGATCCTGGTAAACGGCGACGAGCACCGGCTGCATCAGGTCCTGGCCAACCTGCTGAGCAACGCGGGCAAGCACACCCCGCCGGGCTCCACCGTCAGGGTCGCCCTCACCGGTGATCCGCCGCTACCCGGGAATTTCCTGCAGGCGGCTTCGGTCCGGCGCGGCGTCCTGCCGCCGGGCCCGCGGGTCGAGCTGAGCATTACCGACGACGGTCCCGGCATCCCGCCCGAACTGCTTCCTGAGCTGTTTGAGCGCTTCACCCGGGCCGACACCTCGCGCGCGCGAGACGCGAGCGCCGCCGGCAAGAGCACCGGCCTCGGCCTGGCCATCGTGGACGCCGTGGTGGCCGCGCACGAAGGCTGCATCTCGGTGACCAGCCAGCCGGGGATGACCCGGTTCGCCATCACCTTGCCCCTGCTGCGCCCGGTCTCCCCTTGATGATCTGCGCTCAGGACCAGGCGATTCCGGCGTCTGGTGCGTCATCGGCGAGCACCGTCCCTTCGATGAGCCCGTACGGCCGGTCGGCCGCGTAGTAGACCTCGTTCTCGTTGGCCATCCCGAACGGGGTCAGGTCAACGAGGAAGTGATGCTTGTTCGGCAGCGCGAGCCGGACCTCGCAGATCTGCGGGACGGCGGTCATGATCGCGGTGCCCATCGCGTACAGGGTCTGCTGCAGCGAATAGCTCTCGGTCTGGGCGAAGGCGCCGATCAGCGCGTCGAGGGCCGCCGGGAAGACGGCCCCCCAGTCCGCGTCCGCCTGCCGGAACCGCCACTGGGCGCTGACCACGGTGGCCAGCATCCGGTCGTAGGCGTCTTCGAGCGTGGTGTACTCGTCGCGCGGAAAACCCCAGAACTGTGACCCGGTGGTGTTCAGGACGATGAGGTCACCGACGCCGCCGACCACGCTGCGGCCCAGCTCGGCGTCGTCGATCACGGTGACGGTCCTGGTGTACTGCCCGGACCGCGCGAACGAGTGACCAGTGCCGGACACCGGGATCCAGGGGTACTCATGGATCGCGATGCGCGCCCGCGAGATGGCGTCGGCGCTGCCGGTGTAGTGCGCGGCCAGCTCGAGCGCGAAGGCCTCGGGCTCGATGCCGCCCAGCTTCTTGGCCAGGGCATACACGGTGTTCTTCTGGGTGTCGGTGGGCAGCACCCGGGAATTGTCCCCGGTCAGGTGGGTGGCGGCGAGGTCGCCGGACAAGCTGGTCGAGACGTTCCAGTCCCGGACCAGGTCGCTGCCGTCGGGTCCGGCCCCCCGGCCGACGTGGACCACTCGTACCTCCGCCTTGCCGTACCGGTTGGTACCGAGCTGGACCATGACCACCTCGTTTCGTTTATGTCGGGATTCTTAATCAGTCCCCGCCTTGTTCAGCTGGGCGAAGACCCGGTCACGGGTCAGCGGAAGGTCGGTGAGCCGCCGACCGGTCGCATCCCGGACCGCGTTCGCGAGAGCCGGGGCCACCGGGTTAAACGGCGCTTCGCTCATCGGCTTGGCCCCGGCCGGGCCGAACGGGTCGTGCGACGCGGCGAACAGGACCTCGGTACGCGGGATGTCGCCGAATTGCGGCAGGTGATAGCTGCGGAAGACACGCGTGCTCACCCGGCCTGCGGTGTCGATGTCGAGGTGCTCGTACAGCACCGCGCCTAGGGCCTGAGCGACGCCGCCCTCGACCTGCCCCCGGCACTGCCGGGGATTGATCACCGTGCCCGCGTCCGCCGCCTGCACGCTGTGCAGGATGCGGATCTCCCCCGTCGCCGGGCGTACCGCGACCCGGAAACCCTGCACGTTAAACGAGACGGACCTGGGCGTGCCGTCACTGGTCGCCTCGGCGCAGAGCAGCGCCTTTGTCCCTGGGGAAGCTGTCCCTGGCGAAGCAGCGATCAGCCCGGCCAGCCTCTCCGCCGCGCGCATCGTGGCCAGGCCCGCCACCACCGTGCCGGTCGAGCCGTAGGCGCCGGTGTCGTGGCGGAGCAGGTCGGTGTCGGACTGCCGCAGCTCGATCTGCTCAACCTTGACGCCGAGGGCCCGGGCCGCCAGCTGACCGTGCACCGTGGAGGTGCCATTGCCGAATTCCGGCGTGCCCACCCACAGGGTGTAGCCGCCGTCGGCCCGCTGGGCGATGCGGGCATGAGCGTGATGGCCGCCCGGCGGCACGGTGTCGAGCATCGACACCGCCAGCCCGGTGCCGGCCAGCCACCCCGGTCCGGCCGGGACCGGATCGCCGCGGCCACTCGACAGCGCGGCGGCGACCAGGTCCAGGCACTGCGCCAGCCCGTAGCTCGCGATCGATGTGTCGTCCGGCTCGTCCCGGACGGAGATCAGCGGGTCACCGGGCCGGATGACGTTGCGGCGGCGGAAATCGACCGGGTCGATGGCCAGCTTGCGGGCGAGTTCGTCCAGGGCGGATTCCACGGCGAAGGCCGACTGGGATAGTCCGTAGCCGCGGAAAGCGCCGGCCGGGACGGTGTTGGTGTACACCGACCAGCCGTCAACTTTCTTGTTCGGGCAACGGTACAGGCTGATCGCCTCCCCGCAGCTGTGCATCAGCACCCCGCCGGCGTGGTTGCCGTAGGCGCCGGTGTTGGCGACCGTGTGGATCGCCAGCGCGGTCAGCGTGCCGTCGCGGCCGGCGCTGGCCTGGACGGCGATCCGCATCGGATGGCGGGTGGTCGCGGCGGCGAACTGTTCCTCCCGGCTGAACTCCAGCTGCACGGGGCGGCGCAGCCGCAGCACGGCCAGGGCGACGACATCCTCGGTCAGCATTTCCTGCTTGCCGCCGAAACCGCCGCCGACCCGGGCGGCGAGCACGCGCACCCGGTCAGCGGGCAGGGCGAAGAGGCGGCAGATCGCATCCCTGGTCAGGAACGGCGTCTGGGTGCTGCTGCGCAGGACCAGCCGGTCACCGTCGAGCCAGCCGACCGCGGCGTGCGTCTCCAGGTGCGCGTGCTGGATCCGGTGGATGCCGAAGCTCTGGCTGACGACCGCGGCCGCGCTGGCCAGGCCGGCCGCCACGTCTCCGATATCGCCGTGAACCTCCGCGGCGACATTGCGCCGCGGGTCGGAGATACCGGCCTCCGTCGTCTTATCGCCGTGCACGAGCGGAGCTCCGGGGGCCATGGCCTCCTCGGGGTCGAACACGGCAGGCAGTACCCGGTACCTGACCGCCACCAGGGCGGCGCCCCGCTGGGCCGCGGCCAGCGTCTCGGCCACCACGGCGGCCACGCGCTGGCCGGTGAAGCGGACGACCCGGTCGAAGAGCACGGTGTCGAAGGGGTCGTCGGCGATCTTCTCATGGCGTGCGGTGGAGTAGCTCACCTCCGGAGCATCGTGATGGGTAAAGACCGCCAGCACACCGGGAACGGCCAGCGCCGCGGCGGCGTCGATGTTATCGATTTCGGCGTGCGGGTGCGGCGAGCGGACCAGCGCCATGTGCGCCAGCCCGGGAACGGCCAGGTCGAGGGCATATGGCTCCCGGCCGGTGACTATTCGCCGGCCTGCTGGCGCGGGCAGGCTGGCGCCGACCGGGGACTGCGACGTTGCCTCCTCGGCGCGTTCGCCCGCGAGGCGGCCGAGCGCATCGGCCACGGCTCGGTAGCCGGTGCAGCGGCACAGGTTTCCCTTCAGGGCACGGCCAGGGTCGGCCAGCTGCGTCTCGTCCAGGGCCGCTACCGTCATGATCATCCCAGCCGTGCAGAAGCCGCACTGGAATGCCTGCTCGGCCAGAAAGGCCTGCTGCGCCGGGTGCAGGTCATCGTGTCCGGCCGCGAGCCCCTCGATCGTGGTGACGGGCTGGCCGACCGCCCGGACCGCGGGGTAGATGCAGCTATGCACCGGCAGGCCGGCCACGTGCACGGTACACGCGCCGCAGTCGCCCGCGTCGCAGCCCTTCTTCACCCCGAACCAGCCCTGCTCGCGCAGGTATGTACGCAGGCACTGGCCAGGCGCGGGTTGGGTGGCCGCCGGGACGCCGTTGATGATCAAAGCTGAGTCATTTCGTCGAGGATCTCAACGGCCAGCTGCCGCGTGATCGCCTCGCGCCACTCCGCAGAGCCGTGCACGTCCTCGTGGTAGACGCATCCGGCATCAGCCAGGCCGGCCAGCAGCGCGTCTGGTCCCGGCGGCGCGGGGAACCGGAGCTGGACCGGCCGGGTCGTCGCGGCGGTCACGGTGATCACCAGCGGGCCGCCCGCCGCCGGGCGGCGGCCGATGACCACCGAGGCCGAACGGCCCAGCGGTGACAGCGAGAGCTGCCGGAAAGCGGTCACGCCGTCGAGCGCGCTGGCTGGCAGGTGCACGGACCGCAGCAGCTCGCCTGGCCGCAGGACGCACTGACCGGGACCGGTGACGAAGTCCGTGACCGGAACGCGGCGCGCGATGCCGTCCGGACGCCAGATCGTGCACTCTCCGTCCAGGGCCGAGGTGAGTGAGATCATCGGTCCGGCGGGCAGGGCCAGACAGAGGTTCCCGCCGACCGTGGCTTCGTTCCAGACCTTGAACGAGCCGAGCAGCGCGGCGCAGCACTGGCCGAAAAGGGGGGCGGCCCGCCAGCACGGGGCCCGCAGCCGGGCCAGCTCGGCCAGCGTGCAGGTGGCGGCGATCTCAAGGCCGTCCGCGCTCTCCCGCAGGGACGGCCAGCCGAAAGCGCGCAGGTCGAGCAGTCGCGTCAGGGCCGGCTGCGGCTCGGAGAACAGCCAGGTGCCGCCGGCCAGCCAGGCGTCGCCGGGACGCCAGGCACCCAGCCGGGCGTCGGCTACCTCCGTGATGCTGGGCAGGTCCACCGTCAGGTCCCGGCTCGCACGTGCCCGCTGATCCGCGCGCTCGCGGCGGCGGCGCCGGCCGCCAGGCTGGCGGCATCCGCGGTCACCAGCTCGCCGGCGGTCACCACCAGGCGGCCGCCGACCCAGAGCCTGTCCAGGGCCGGGGCGCCGAAGACCAGCGTGCACAGCGGGTCGGCGATGCCGGCGCTGGCCAGGCCGTCCACCCGCCACAGCGCCACGTCGGCGAGCTTGCCCGCTTCCAGCGAGCCCAGTTCGTCCTCGCGCCCCAGGCAGCGCGCACCGCCCATCGTCGCCATCTGCAGGGACGCCCGGGCGGACAACGCCAGCGGGCCGTCCCGGAACCGGGCGGCGAGCAGCGCCTGGTGCAGTTCGTCGATCATCCGGCCGGACTCGTTCGACGCCGAGCCGTCCACACCGAGGCCGACCGGTGCGCCGGCGTCGAGCAGCGCCCGCACCGGCGCGATCCCGGAACCGAGACGCCCGTTGGATGTCGGGCAGTGCGCCACGCCTGTGCCGGTGGCGGCGAACCGGCCGATCGCCTCACCGGACAGGTGTACGCAGTGAGCCAGCCAGACATCACGGCCGAGCCAGCCGAGGTCCTCGGCGTACTGTGCGGGGGTCCTGCCGTAGGTCGCGCGGCAGAATTCCTCCTCGTCCAGGGTCTCCGCGAGGTGAGTATGCATCCGCACGCCAGCGCGCCGGGCCAGTTCGGCGCTGTCGCGCATGAGCTCGGCGGTGACCGAGAAAGGCGAGCACGGCGCGACCGCGATCCGGGTCATCGCCCCGGGCGACGGGTCATGCCAGCGGTCGATCGCCTCCTGGGTGGCGGCCAGGATGTCGTCATGGGATTCGACGACCGTGTCCGGAGGCAGCCCGCCTGCTGACTGGCCGAGGTTCATCGACCCGCGGGCCGGGTGGAAACGCAGGCCGATCTGCCCGGCGGCGAGGATCTCTGCCTCGAGCAGGTCACCCCGCCCGGCGGGAAACACGTAGTGGTGATCGGTCGTGGTGCTGCAGCCGGTCAGGGCCAGCCAGCCCAGGTTCGCGGCGGCGGAGGCGTGCACAAGGTCGGCGTCGAGGCGGGCCCAGACCGGATACAGCGCGGTCAGCCAGCCGAACAGCGTGCCGTCGGTCGCGTACCCGCGGGTGATCCACTGGTACAGATGATGATGGGTATTGACCAGGCCAGGGGTGGCCAGCCGCCCGGAGCCGTCGATTCGCGGCGCGTCGGCGTAGCGGGCCGGCAGCGGACCCGGCCCGACCGCCACCATCCGGTCGCCCTGCATGACCAGGTAGCCGACCGGGTGTTCCGTCCCGGCCCCGTCCACCGTCGCGATGTGGCAGCCGTCAATCGCCAGCACGCCCGCAGCCTCCTCCAGATCGTGGTACTCCAGTGTGGCCAGCGGTTCTTACAGCGGCATTTCCGGTCTTCCCGGTCTTCCCGGGCGGATTTGCTTAGCTTCGAGGTCAGCCTACTGCTGCCCGCGGGAGCGCTGCCCGCTCCGCGAGTACATCATCCGTGCCCCCGCGACCAACAAGACCGCCGCAATAGCGGCCGCGGCCGTGAGGAAGACGCCAAAATTGCCCGCGAAGAAAGCCGTATTCAGCACGAGTATCGCCAGCATCACGCAGGCGCCCGCATTGACGACCTTGTTCTGCGAGGAGTCGGCGACCTCGGCCTCCGCCGGGCGGGCGGGCTGGCGCGGCAGCGGGGCTCCCATCGGCCCGGCCCCAATGGCCCCGATGTCGGCGGTGAGCGCGGCCAGTTCGGCATAGGTCCGCGAGGCGAACGCCTGGCCCACCCGTGCGTCGAACTCGTCTTTGGTCAGGAAGCCCTGCACGAAAGCGGATTTGAGCGTGTCGATCACCCGCTCACGGTCGCTGCGGGACGTCCGCATGCGACCTTGAATCGCCGCTGCCATCTCATCTTCGGGCCCTGTCATCACCGGCGCCCTCTCGCAAGCACGATACAGCCCAACCGTAACCCGAAGCTCGGCACGCGTTCCGGATGGCCTGTGTGCTAATTCTAAGGCATGGACATCGGCCAGCGGCGGCTCGTGGCGACGATGCCGCTGCACGCGATCACCTCGACCTACGGCGAGGAGGGATTGCGGGAGCGATTCGCGGTGGAGATCGAGTCGCTGCCCGAACAGGACCAGCGCCGCCTGAACCGGGCCCTGGATCTCGCCTCCCGGCTGCACGCGAACGACCGCAGGGAGCGCGAACCCTACGTCAACCACCTGCTGCGGGTGGCGATCCGGATCATGTCTCACTACGGCGTGCACGACGCCGACGTGATCTGCGCCGCGCTGCTGCACGACGCGGTAGAAGATCACGCCGCCGGGCTGACCGGACGTGGGGTCGGTGTCGACGACCAGGAGGCCGCGCTCGCGGTGCTGGCAGCGGAGTTCGGGCCGCGGGTAGCCGAGCTCGTCGGCGCCGTCACCAACCCGGAGTACGCGCCGGACCGGGACGTGCACGAGCAGTACCGGGACCACGTCGCGGAAAGCCTGCGCGGCCACCCATGGGCACGGGTCATCAAGGCCTCGGACTTCACCGACAACGGCGTCGGCCTGATTCATAGCACCGGCCCTCGGCTGCGCACGCTGGCCGGAAAATACGCCCCGCTTGTCCCGATCCTGCGGGAGCTTATCGACCTCCCGGACACCCCCCTTGACGCCCCGGCCCGGCAGCACATCCTGGCCCAGCTGGACCGGGCCGCGGACCGGTTCGCGGCCGTGCTGCCGTCAACGGGCGAGTAAACCAAAGAGGTGCCCGAACTCCCCGAGGTCGAGACCGCTCGCAGCCTGATCGCCGATCAGGCCCTGCACCGCCGCATCGTCGGCGTCGACGACGCTGACACGTTCGTATGCCGACCGCACTCCCCCGGCGAGTTGCGTGCCGCGCTGACCGGACGCATGCTCACCGCGGTCCACCGGCGCGGCAAGACAATGTGGTGCGAGACCTCTGACGTGGGCCGCTCGACCGGGTCCGGTCCCGACCTCGGCATCCACCTGGGCATGGGCGGCCGCATCGTGGTCACGTCCAAAGGTGGCGAGGCTATCGAAGGTGGCGGTCCTGCCCGCCGCGACGCGCAGCCGCGCAAGGCCGAGTGGAACCGCTTCACCCTCGAGTTCGCTGACGGCGGCAGCCTGGTGCTGTTCGACAAACGCCGGCTGGGTCGTGTCCGGCTGAACCCCGACATCGACGCGCTCGGCCCGGACGCCGCGGAGGTCACGCCCGCGGAGTTCCGCGACCTGATCACCAGGGGGTCGATCGCGGTCAAGGCCCGCCTGCTTGACCAATCCAAGATCGCCGGAGTCGGGAATTTGCTGGCCGATGAGGTGCTGTGGCAGGCGAAGATTTCGCCCGCCACCCGGACGTCCGGCCTCCAGCGCAAGGACGCCGACCGTCTCTACCGCGCTCTGCAGTCCGCTTTGCGGTCTGCCATCGTCAAAGGCGGCGCGCACACCGGCGACGTCATCGCGGCCCGGCACCCCGGCGGCACCTGCCCGCGCTGCGGCGCCGAGATGAAACATGGTACGGTCGGCGGCCGCTCGACCTGGTGGTGTTCCCGCGAGCAGGCGGCCCCCTAACGCGCCGCTAAGCGCTCAACGGCGATTCTGGATGGGCAACGGCGGGACGAAGTGCCGGAGGGCGCTAGCCACCCCGTCCGCGAGCCACAGGCTCCCGTCGGGCGCCACCGCGATGCCCCCGAACTGCTGGGCGCCTGGTATCGGCCATAGGGTGATGCGGCCAGCGGTGGTGATGCGGCCAACCCGGGTATCGGTGGTAAACCACAGAGCCCTATCGGGACCGGAAACAATATCGAACGGGTACACCCCGCGGGGCAACGCGAATTGCGTGATGACACCGCTGGTTGTTATGCGCCCGATCCGCTGCCGGCCGCGCTCAGTGAACCACAGAGCCCCGTCAGGGCCAGCAGCGATCCGGGTCGGACCCGAGTCTGGCGGTAGCAGCCATTGGCTGTATTTGCCGGTGGCGGTCAGCCGCCCAATGGCATTCTGCGTATCGGCGATGCTGGCGAGGTTGTCCTCGGTAAACCAGAGTGCCCCATCCGAGCCCAGCGCAATTCCGCGCATCCAGATGTCTTTCGTGCTCGGATGTATGGCGTAACACCCGAAATTATCGGTGGAGCTTATATGACAGATATGGCCACCGTCGTCGGTGTACCAGACCTCTCCGTCCCGGCCTACCGCGAGCGCATCGGGCAACCCCACCGCGGAACCGATGCTGATCTCATGCCAGACCTCCATGGTGCCGTCAGGGCGAATCTTCCCGATTTCCGCCAACCCGGTAAACCATATGCTGCCATCGGGCACGCTTATAATGTCTTGCGGATCGTTATTGTTGTCAGCTTGAATAGTGTACTGCGTTATAGTGCCCGCCCGATCAACCCGCGCGATGACGTTGCCGCCATTCTCGGTGAACCACAGACTATTGTGAGCTCCGAAGGCCAGGAAGGAAGGAAAATCACCGTCCTGCAAATTTATCGTTCTGGTATTTTCAAGGTAGTTGTCGTTCTTCTCCGGTGTCCGTCCGTGCCCGGATTCAGATCCGCCACTGCATCCCGCCAGCAGGCCTGCCATCATCACGACGGTTATGATCCGGGAAAGCATTGAAGTCCGGATATCGCCTAGCACTCAGGACTCGCAGGCGACTTGGCTCAGCATCACCGGCTCGGCGCCAGCACTGATAGTAGTCATCAGTCCTCTCAAGGCGACTACGACTTCCTCCCGCAATGCCGACCGTCGCGAGATCATAGATAGACGGACCCATAACTAGACATAGCAGCGCGTGACCGCACCCGCAAGCTTTCGTTCGCTCTGGGCGCGGTCTGTGATCGTTGCTCGGGGGCTGGTGTCACTCGAGCACCCGGCGGGCGATGGATGGTGGCTTGCGCCCGGCGAGGATCCAGCCGGTGAGGGCGGCGGCGACGGGAACGCCAAGGACAGTGACGGCGAGGTACGGGAGTGGCACGCGGCTCAGGGTGGCCAGGTCGCTGAGGTGTCCGGCGGCCAGCGCGAGGTAGGCGCCGGCGGTTCCGAGCAGCGCGCCGAGCAGGGCCAGCCCGCCTGCGGTGGCGGCGGCGAGGGTACGCCGGGTCGTGCTGGTGGCTCCGGCGGCGGTGAGGGTGCGCAGGTCGCCGGCGGCTTCGGTGCGGATCAGCGCGACGGTCATGGCGAGGACGCCGAGGGCGAGCAGTGTCCCGGCGGCCGTGGCTGCGGCGCTGATCGTGGCGAGTGAGGCCTGGCTGTTCCTGGTCTCGGTGATCAGGCCCGCTGCCGCGGCCACGTCCCGCGCGGCCGCGAGCTGCGCGGCTGTAAGGGGCGTGCCGGACTGGATGAGCCAGCCGGACTGTATCTGCGTCCAGTGCCGTCGGTTCAGGCCGTCCACGGTGATCAGTGAGGTGGGCTGGGAGGCGTAGGAGGAGGCCGGGATCTGCTGCACGTGGGTGACGGTCGTAAAGGTGGAGGGTGTGGTGACGACGAGCGGCCCCGCGTGGACGGTGACGAAATCGGTGGCCGGGGTGATCGTGGCGGGGCTGATCCCGAGGTAGCGGAGTACCGCTGGGGTGGCAACATAGAGGGGGACCGTGGTGTAAGTCCCTGCCCGGCCGCTGGCGGCCGGGTTCTGCGGGGCGCCCAGGGCGGCTACCGGCTGTCCTGCCTGGCTGCCCTGCCCGCCGGGCTGTGGCTTGTCGGCCGGGTTGACGGGCATGTCAAGGGCGAACACCTCGGGGTGAGGCAGCGGTCCGGCGATCTGGTGCACGGCGGCGGCCAGGACGCCAAGCTGGGCGGGTGTCCGGACCGGGACGACCGGGCCATTTGGGCCATTTCCGCCACCTGGCTGGCCGATCCAGACCAGGATCTGGGTGTCCGGCAGGTTGCCCGTAGCGGCGGCGGTCGTGTCGGCGGCCGAGCTGATGATGATCGCCGCGGTGATCCCCAGGGCAAGGCTGATCGCGGCCAGGGCCGCGCCGGAGCGGGCCTGGTGACGGGCGAGGTCGCGCAGCGCCAGCCGCACCGCAACCGGCGCGCGCCTGCCCAGCGCGGCGAGGACCCGGATGGCCAGCGGGCTGATCAGCAGGATCCCCAGGGTCATCGCCAGCGCGCCGACGATGATCAGCGGCGGCCGGGTCTGGTTGGCCAGGGCGAGGCAGGCGACGCCCGCCGCGATCATCAGGGCGGCCAGCAACGCCGGGCGGTGCGCGGGCCTGGGCCGCGGCGGCCGGGCCGACAGGGCGAGCGTGACCGGCAGCCGGGCGGCGGCCCGCGCTGGCCACCACGCCGCGGCGGTCGCCGTCACGACGGCGAGCAGCATGGCCAGCGCGACCAGGTCCCACGGGATCGCGAGCCGGTAGATCCGGTGCCCGGCGAACGTGTCCAGGGCCGGGGCAGCGGCGATCCACGCCGCCAGGCCGACGGCGGTCCCGGCCGCCGCGGCGATTGCGCCTGCGACGGCTCCGCCAGCGACCATGACCATCCGCAGCTGCTTGCGGGTCGCCCCGATCGCGGCAAGCATGCCGAGCTGGCGCTGGCGGCGCGCGGCGATCACGGCGAAGCCTGCGGCTGCTACCAGGGAGACCAGCAGCAGCAGGACCGTGACAGCTCCGAGCGCGCCGACCGCGACAGCTTGCTGGGTGCCGGCACCGCGGGCCTGCCATTCCAGCGGGCCGCGGAACCGGTCGCGGAAGACGCCGAACCTGGCCGGGGTGGAGTTCAGCAGCACCGTGACCGACTGCGGCGGCCCTGCGCCCGCGGGCGTGACGAGGACGAACTGATCGCTCAGGTCGCTGGGATTCTCGACGATGCCGGTCACCGTCTGGTTATAGCCGCCGAGGGACAGCGGGGAGCCGATGCGCAGCTGCAGGGTCTGTGCTACCTGTACGGTGACGGCGGCCTGCCCGGTACCTGCGGGGTAGCGGCCCTGGGTCAGGGCGATCATCGGGCCGGTGTAGGGGCCATGCGGATCTTCTGCCCGGAACTCGACGGTCTGGGCCGAGCCCGGGATCGGCACGAATCGGCGGCTGATCACCTGGATGGTCCCGAATGCCTTCCTGGCCGCCGCGACGTCCGCCGCCAGGGTCTTCGGACTGGTTCCGCCGAACTGCAGCAAATAGCTGGCCGAGCCGAATTGCGGGCCGGGCAGGGACGCCACGTTGTAGGCGGCGGACACGCTGAAGGCAGCCGCCGCGACCGTGAGGATCAGCAGCGCGAGGACCAGGATCTGCTGCCGCCACTCGCGGCGGAACAGCCGCCACGCCCACCGGGCCACGGCCCGCCGGGCCGGGACTCCGCCGCTGGCGGGGCCGGGCAGGACCGCCCGGTCACGCACTGCGGCGGTCATCGCTGCGGGCTCTGGGTGAGCAGCGACTCCGGACCCAGCGGCGGCCGGGTCTGATCGATGATGCGCCCGTCGCGCAGGAACACCACCCGGTCAGCGCACGACGCGAACTGCGCGTCATGGGTCACGATCACCCCGGCCACCCCGCGCCGGCATGCGGCGAGCAGCAGCCGCATAACCGCCTCGCCATTCACCGAGTCCAGGGCGCCTGTCGGCTCGTCGGCGAGCAGGATCTGGCGGTCACCCACCACCGCGCGCGCGATCGCCACGCGCTGCCGTTCCCCGCCGGACAGCTCATCGGGGAAACGGTCAGCCCGGTCAGCAACACCCAGCTCCTCCAAGGCCATCATCCCCGCGGGGCGCGCGGCCTTGATCCCGACACCGTCCAGTTCCAGCGGCAGCGTGACATTCTCGATCGCGGTCAGCCCGGCGAGCAGGTTGAAATCCTGAAAGACATAGCCGATCAGGCGGCGGCGCAGTTTCGCCTGGTTGTTGGCCGACAAACCCGACAGATCGGTCCCGGCTACCAGCACCTGGCCGCCGGTCGGCTCCTCCAGGCTGCCCGCGATGGTCAGCAGCGTGCTCTTGCCGGAACCGCTCGGCCCCATGACCGCCACCAGCTCACCGCCATCGACCGACAGGCTGACCCGCCGCAGCGCAGCCACCTCGGCAGCCCCGGTCCCGTAGATCTTCGACACCTCCCGCAGCTCCAGCACCGCTGTCATCGCGGCACCTTCCTTCCTGTCTTCCGCGCCGACGGCGCCGGCACCCCAACCGCCGTCCACCGGCCGGCCGGATCGGGTGCTGGATGCAGCTTCAGCCGGGCCTCGGCCGCATCCAGCCAGCGGACGATCCCATCCAGGCGGAACGTCTCGGCGTCCGCGACGAGGGCCAGCCCGATGTCGTCCTCTGCGGCCTCCGCCTTCAGGCGCCAGTACCGCTGCATCAACTCGATCATGTGACGCCGGTGGACCTGCACGATGTCGTGCACATCAGCCCCGGGCACCCGCAGGCTGATCAGGACCTTGATGACAAGCTCATCCCGTGGCGGGGGGATGTCGCCGGCCGGGGTGTGAAGCCAGCCGTCCAGCTCGGCGCCGCCGGCCGGGGTGATCGTATATCTCTTCTGCGGCCCCGCTTCGCGCTCGTCGTCGGACTCCACCAGCCCGTCGCGCTCAAGGCGTTGCAAGGTGATGTACACCTGCCCCACATTCAGCGGCCACACCTCGCCCGTGCGCTCCTCGAACTCCTGCTGCAGACGCAGGCCGTACTTCGGCCCCTCGCTGAGCAGGGCCAGCAGGGCATGCCGAACGCTCACCGGCCGAACCTAACGCTTATCATAACAGTTAGCATAATCGTTATACTGGGAACCGCAAGCGTCGGGGCCAGCCGAACACCACGCAGCACCCCGCCAGCCAGCAAGGCCGGACCGGGACCTGGCCACGAGAAGGACGGCATAGTCCATCTGGGAGTAGCGGACCTCGACCGGACTATCATCACGGAACTACCGTCGTTGCCCTCGTCCTCGTACATGCCGGCTCCTTCCAGGAGCCAGGCGGACAATGTATGTCGTTATCGTTTGCGCGACGGAGTCCCCACCGGGTCCGTCCACGCGCCAACTGGCTGCACCGGGTTGCCTGGGAGCCTTTCAGGGGTGCGGGGCGCGGGCGGAACGGGACAGTCGCATGGCGCCATCGGGTGGCCAGCGGGAAGAGGCCCCAAGGGGAAAGGGGCTCTGGCCGTTGTCACTCCCTCCTGTGCAGGATGAGGAGGAACTCGGCGGTCGCCTGGCTGGAAAGCCCGCCAAGGAAGCCGAATCCGGCTGGCAGCGTGATGCCCCAGCGCCCTGACGCGACCGGAAGCGACCCGGCGGCCTCGACCGCGGCCCCGTCCCGCCGGGCCGAGACCGTAATCGTGACCGGCCGCGTGACGCCCTGCAGCGTGAGTTGGCCGGGAAACGCCGCGGTGACGGTTCGCCCGCCGCCAAACCCCGCGGGAAGCCGCACCGGGCCAGCGAGCGTGATCGTGGCATCCGGATGCGCGGCCGTGTCCAGGCTGGTGGCGAACTGCGGCCTGGGCTTGCCGCCGACCGTGATCGCGGTCAGGCCGATGCGGAACACCGCGCTGGTGACCCGGCCGCCGACGATGACGGCCGTCCCGGTGACGGCGGTCGTCCTGCCGGTCACGTCATCACCGAAGCCGAGGGCGCTCTCCCTGATGCGGAACCCGGCAACAGATCCCGCAGCCACGTCCCAGGTGCCATCGGCCGACCCGGCCGACGGCCTGGCGGCGCCCGAGGGCAGCGTCAGCGGCGCCGCGGACGGCTGGGACTTGACGAAGATCGCGGCGCCTCCCACGACGAGGACGACGAGGAGGACCACGCCGACCAGCAGCCACTGCCACCAGCGGCGCCGGTGGCCCGGCCCGCTCACGGCTCGCCACCCTCTCCAGGAACCACGCGGAACACGGGGTATCCCGGCGCGATGGCCGCGAAGTCCGCCACCGACGCGTGCCGGCTGACCGGGATGTGCGGGCGGCCGCCCGGCACCTTCCGCAGGTAGCGCCGCAAGATCTCGGGGCGCTCGGCCGACGGCACTTCGACGAGATGGCAGTCGATGGCGCGCCCGTGCCTGATAACCGCCTGGCCGCCCGCGGCCCGCACGTTCAGCACCCAGTTGCAGTGCTCGCCGAGCATCGAGACCAGGTACCACTGACCAGCCAAGTCCGCCATGCCCAGCGGGAAGCGGACGATCCGGCCGGACTTCCGCCCCGCCACCTCGAGGCTTACCCACCGCCGCGGCCCGAGGCCCAGGCCGAACACGGTGGCCCACAGCATCGCGAGACGGCGCGCTCGCGCGTCGGCCCGGCCGCCCGCGTACATGGACCGCAGCCTGTCGCTGTAGGACATCCAGGTCTTCATGGCCTCCTCCAAATATGCTAGGGATC
Organism: uncultured Actinomycetes bacterium; assembly: GCA_963758795.1. Classification (GTDB taxonomy): domain Bacteria; phylum Actinomycetota; class Actinomycetes; order Streptosporangiales; family Streptosporangiaceae; genus Palsa-504. The sequence continues at coordinate 233,068 of CAVWXG010000005.1, read as the reverse complement.
AGAGTTCAGAATCTGAAATTCGATATTTCAAATCTAGAGTCCAAAGTCCCATACTCGGACCTCGACACAAGCAGGCAGGTAACAGTGCCAGATCACGCGCAGGCCCCGACCGGCCTCGGGCGCCGCGGACGGCGGCTCCCCGACGAGGAGCTGCGGCGGCGGATGCTGCGGGCGGCCGTCGCCATGGTGCACCACGCCGGGCTGACGGTCAGCCTGGACCACATCAGCTTCGAGGACGTCATCCGCGACGCGGACGTATCGCGCAGCGCCGCCTACCGACGCTGGCCGTACAAGGACCTGTTCTATGGCGACCTGATCGAGGAGCTGGCCAAGGAGGGCGCGCCGCCAGGGATCGTGCACGCCGAGTACGCGCTGATCCAGCAGGCCGTCAGCGAGTTCCCTGGCGAGCTTGACACGCCCGGGCAGCGCCACGAGCTGCTGACCGAGCTATTCCGCCGGCTCGCGCTCCTGGACTTCCAGGCCCTGGCCGACTCCCCGGAGTGGCAGACGTACATAGCCCTGCAGGCGGCATTCAACTCCATCGCAGACGCTGAGCGGCGCGACCGCGTGCGGGCGGCCCTTGCCGCGTCCGAGCAGGAACGCCGGGCCCGCGTCGCGGCGGCCTGGGAGCTGCTCGCCAATCTGTTCGGCTACCGGATCCGGCCGGAGACCGGCGCCACCTTCGACACGCTGATCACGCTGGTTGACGCCACGCTGCGCGGGCTCATCATCATGGCCCAGCCGGTCCCCGGGATCGCCGCGTTCCTGGTCAGCGCCAGCCCATTCGGCGCGACGACCGCACGCGAGTGGTCGCTGCCCGCCCTGGGCGCGGGCAGCTTCGCGACCGCGTTCCTCGAAGCTGACCCCGGAATCAAGTGGGACGACGAACGAGTCGCGCGCATCCGGCAGTTGCTGAGCAGCCCTATCCCGCCATATGAATGACACCGTTCAGGAGAGCCGGAAGTACCAGGAGCGCGCGGGTTCCGCTCAGAGCTAGCACACATGATTGCTTCAGCCGGGGCGGAGCATGGCAACCGATCCTGGTGGACATGAAGGTTCAGGTAGATGTTGTTGTGCCGGTCCGCAACGAAGAGCGTGACCTGGTACCGAGCACCCGACGGCTGGTGGCCTATCTGCGCGAGAGCTTCCCGTTCACCGCCCGGGTCACGATCGCGGACAATGGCAGCACCGACACCACCTGGGCCCTCGCCACCGGGCTGGCCCGCGAACTGGCCGAGGTACGGGCCGTCCATATGGAACTGCCGGGACGCGGCCGGGCCCTGCGGGCCATCTGGTCGGAGAGCGACGCCGAAGTGCTCGCCTACATGGATGTCGATTTGTCGACGGATCTCAACGCCCTGCTGCCACTGGTGGCACCGTTGCTGTCCGGGCATAGCGACCTCGCCATCGGCACCCGGCTGGCCCGCGGATCCAGGGTCATCCGCGGCCCCAAGCGCGAGCTCATCTCACGCAGCTATAACGTGCTGCTGCGTACCCTGATGGGAGCGGGCTTCTCGGACGCCCAGTGCGGCTTCAAGGCGATCAGGCGCGATCAGGCCCGGGCACTGCTGCCGCTGACCCAGGACACCGGCTGGTTCTTCGACACCGAACTGCTGGTGCTGGCCGAGCGGGCCGGGCTGCGCATCCACGAGATCCCGGTGGACTGGATCGACGATCTCGACTCGAGGGTCGACATCGTGGGCACCGCCCTGGCCGACCTGCGCGGGATGGCCCGGCTCGGTGCCGGTTTCGCTCGCGGGACCATCCAGGTCCCTGTCCTGCGGGGTCCTTCGCTCGCGGTCCGCCGCAACGGCGCCGAGCCGGCCACCTCCAGCAGCCTGCCGTGGCAAATCGCAAGATTCGCGGTCATCGGAGCCGGCAGCACGATCGCTTACCTGGGGCTTTACCTGCTGCTGCGCGGCAGCATGCCGGCCCAGGCCGCCAACTTCATCAGCCTGCTGCTGACCGCCGTGGCCAACACGGCCGCCAACCGGCGGCTGACGTTCGGCATCAGCGGACGACCGAACGCCGCCAGGCACCAGTTCAAGGGATTGCTCACGTTCGGCATCGGGCTGGCGCTGACCGCTGGCTCACTGGCCGTCTTGGATGCGAACTCGCCCCATCCCGGCCGCGGCACCGAGATCGCGGTCCTGCTTGGCGCGAACCTGGTGGCGGCCGCCCTCAGGTTCGCGCTGTACCGCACCTGGGTCTTCGGCCGATCGAAGCGCCGCGCGGACCGCCCGCCTGCCGAGCCGGACGATAGGGCGAGAACCGAGCCTGCGCGGCCCAGCCCGGTTGAGCCGTTCGGATCAACCGTCCGGCTAACGGCAATGACAGCTCAGAGGGAGAGAACCAGTTGAGCGCGACGACCTCCATCTCGCGGCACGCGACAGGCAGCCGCCCCCTACCGGCCGGAAACCGGTTTCGCCGCCTGCTTCGCGGGCCGGAGACCGATCCCAGCTGGGCTCGCCCCGCGATGTTCGGACTGCTTGCGCTCACCGCCGTCCTTTATCTATGGGACGTCACCAGGAACGGCTGGGCGAATGACTTCTACGCGGCCGCGGTGCAGGCAGGCACCAAGAGCTGGAAAGCCTTCTTCTTCGGCTCGTTTGACTCCTCTAACTTCATCACCGTCGACAAGACTCCGGCCTCGTTGTGGGTGATGGAGATATCCGGCCGGATATTCGGTTTCAGCCAGTGGTCCATGCTGGTCCCGCAGGCGCTGGAAGGCGTGGCTTCGGTCGCCCTGCTCTACGCCGCGGTCAAGCGCTGGTTCGGCCCTCCTGCGGGCCTGGTCGCCGGGCTTGTGCTCGCGCTCACACCGGTCGCCGCGCTGATGTTCAGGTTCAACAACCCCGACGCACTGCTGGTGCTGCTCATGACCGCGGCCGCGTACACGCTGGTGCGCGCGGTCGAGAGCGGACGGACGAAGTGGCTGGTGTTCGGCGGCCTGCTGCTCGGATTCGCGTTTCTGGCCAAGATGCTGCAGGCGTTCCTGGTCGTGCCGGGATTCGCGGTGGCCTACCTGTGGGCCGGGCCGCCCAGGTTCGGCAAGCGTCTGTGGCAGACGGTGCTCATGGGCGTCGGCATCATCGTCGGGGCGGGCTGGTGGATCCTCGCCGCGCAGCTCACCCCCGCGGCCGACCGGCCTTACTTCGGCGGTTCCACCGACAACAACATCCTGCAGCTCGCGATCGGTTACAACGGCCTGGGCCGTCTTGACGGCAACGAGACCGGGTCCATCGGCGGCGGCGGTGCGGGGGGCACGGCGTTCGGCGGCGCGACCGGGATCCTGCGGCTGTTCCACTCCGACTTCGGCGGGCAGATCAGCTGGCTGCTGCCCGCGGCGCTCATCTCGCTTGGCGCCATGCTGTGGGTGTCCCGGCGGGCGGTGCGGACCGACAGGACCCGGGCCGCGGCGCTGTTGTGGGGAGGCTGGGTGCTCGTCACCGGCCTGGTGTTCAGCTACATGACCGGCATCATCCACCCGTACTACATGGTCGCCCTCGCGCCCGGCATCGCCGCCCTTGTCGGTATCGGCGCGACGGCATTGTGGCAGGCACGGCTCGGACTGGCCGGGCGCATCACCGTCGCGGTGGCGCTCGTGGCCACGGCGGTGTGGTCCTATGTACTACTCGACCGCACTCCGGACTGGCTGCCCTGGCTGCGCTGGGTCATCGTGATCGTGGGGGTGGCTGCCGCGGTAGGGGTGTTCGCGGCTCCGTATCTCGTGAGGTCGCCCGGGTCGCCGGGTTCTTCGGGATCGCGCCGCGGGCGGCGGGCGCTGGTGCTGGTGCCGGTCGGACTCGCCATGGTCGCGGGGCTGGCCGGACCGACGGCCTACGCGCTCGACACGGTGAACTCTGCCCACACTGGCGCGATTGTGAGTGCCGGACCGCAGACTGATGGGTTCGGCGGCGGGGCCGGGTTGCCCGGCGGCCGGGCCGGCCAGTTCGGGCGCGGGGCCGGGACGGGCGGGACTCGCGGCGCAGCGGGATTCGGTCCGGGGCGGGCCGGCACGCGGCCCGGTGGTAGCGGGATTAGCGGCTCGGCAGGTACGCGGCCGGGTGGCTTTGCTGGCCGCGCGGGCGGCTTTGCTGGCCGCGCGGGCGGCTTTGCTGGCCGCAGCGGCGCAGGCGGCTTCGGCGGGGCCGGCGCCCTTGGCGGCAGTACGACCGTGAGCAGCGCCATAGAAAAGCTACTCGAGCAGGACGCGTCCAGCTACAAGTGGGTGGCCGCCACTGTGGGTTCGGAGGCCGCGGCGCCCCTCGAGCTAGCCACCGGTGATGCGGTGATGGCCATCGGCGGGTTCAACGGGACCGACCCGTGGCCCACGCTGGCCGGGTTCGAAGAGCTCGTGGCCAACCACGAGATCCACTACTACGTGGGCGCGAACAGCGAGAGCTTCGGCGGTGGGCAGGGCTCCTCGGCCATCACGAAATGGGTCGCGGCCCACTTCACGAAGGAGACCGTCGGCGGCGAGACCGTCTACAACCTCACCGAACCAACGTCGTAGGGTACCTGTTTGCGGAGGACCCGGGGCCTGCCATCGGCTCCGGGTCATCGGCACCAGCTAATGGAGCGGGAGTCAGGGAATTCCCAGTGCCGTCAGTGCGGGAGTACCGTAACCAAATCCTTTATCTGGTCAACCGTCGCGAGCAGCGTCGCAGTGGAACTCGTCGCCTAGGTGAACACGTGCGGGCCGAACGCCCGGTCCGATCAGGCCTGGCCGTCGGCCTCTGGAGCGTCCTCGATCGTGGTGACTGGCGTCTCGTCGACCAGCGTGACCGGCTGTGGCAGAGTGGAGTAGAGCCCGCTGCTGCCCGGGAGGAGGAAGGATGCACACCAGGAAGAGGCTTTACACGATCGTCGCCGCCGCGGCGATCACTGCCGCCGCTATCACCGGGTGCAGCTCCAGCAGCACCACGACGGCCAAGTCCACGGTAACGCCGACACACACCCCCACCATCAAGCCGACGCACACCCCCAGCCCCACGCACAGCACGGTCGTCCCGCCGCCGCTCACGCCCACGCAGACCCACAGCACGGTCGTCCCGCCGCCGCTCACGCCCACGCAGACCCACAGCACGGTCGTCCCGCCACCGCTCACGCCCACGCCGTCCAAGTCGAGCTAGCCGTAGGCCACGTCGGCTGCATCCGGGCTTTGTGCCTGGTCGAACCGACGGGGTTCCCATCAGCCGGGGTCAAAAATCCGGGCCCCCCGGTGGGCCACCTCACTTGATGAGGCTCAGCGAATAGCGTTGGGTTCTCGTGACTAGCACTATGAGCATGGCAGGAGGTGGTAGGCCTGTTTGGCACTGAGTACATGCATTACAGCAGAGTTCACGACGGCGCGGAAGGCGGTATCAGCGGCAGCTAGCTTGAGGATGGCGCCATCCATTGTCGCCGCTGCGGCGAGGCTCTGGGAGGTGATCAAGTCACCGCCTGCGGTGAGGAATTCGATTCCGCGGTCAGCCGGTGAAATGCTGGCCACCGCGGCGGCAGCGCCCAGATCATCCGAGACGATGACCCCGTTGAAGTGCAGCTGCTGGCGCAGGATCACGCGCATCACCTCCGGCGAGAAAACCGCGAGATGACGCGGATCGATGCGCGTATAGGTCGCCAGGGCGATCATGACGAAAGGCACGCCTGCATCGATGGCAGCTTGGAAGGACTGCAGGTAGGAATCATGTGGCGTGGTGATGGTGTCCACAACTCCTGCGGTGAAGTCGGTGTTGCCTTGGACCCGGCCCAGCCCCGGGAAATGCTTGGCGGTAGTCGCGACTCCTGCCTGCTGCATCCCCCAGATGAACGCCACGCCGTGGGCCGCCACCGTCGCCGGGCTGGACCCGAACTCACGCTCGAGCATGCCGATGGGCTGGTTCTGGTCGGCGGTTCCGGCCGGTACGACATCCATGACCGGGGCCAGGTCGAGATTGAAGCCTGCCGACCGGAGTTCACGGCCCCAGACCGGAGCCTGCTGCTGCAGCGCAAAAGGGGACAGGCTGCCCTGGACCAGAGCCGAAGGGATCGCGGAAAAGCCCGGACCCTGCAGGGACTGGACCTCTCCCCCCTCCTGGTTCGCGGCGATGAAGAAGCGAACCCCGCCGGTAGACCGGGCCGAAGCCAGCGACTGATATGCGCTAGTCAGCTGCTGGAGCTCGGCTACGCCGGCCGTCAGGTCGCCCGCCGACAGCAACGAGCCGAAGTGGTACGCCGCGACCGCCTGGGCAACGTCGGAGACCGGGTCTCCCGCGATGCCGACCAGGAACAACTGGCCGACCCGCTGGGCTTCGGTCATGCGAGAGAAAACCTGAGCCGAGCAGGAAGGCAACGCTGGCTGAGGCGACGACTCGCCCGCGCTGGGCTGGGGCGAGGCGAGGCTTCGCCCGGTGGGCGAGGGCTTCCCGGCAGCGACAACAGCGCTGGTTGAGGTAGCGGCGCACCCGGAGCTTGCCAGTCCAAGCAAGAGAGCAGACGCCGAGAGGATCAAGGTCCGCAGACACCGCGTCGTTCCGCCGCGATGGCGTCGCTTGACACTTATCCTGCCCTCACCCCCGAAGTTCGGTACCGGCACGCCAACGCTGACCACGCGGACCACGCCACACTACCTGCGATCGCCGGTGCTGACAGGAGGAAACTGGCTACGCCATCCCTCAGCCCTTAGGCACCCGCCGGATGGCTGCCAGCCAGGCCTGTGCCGACGAGATGCCAAGCCCGGCCTCATTGAGCTCGAACGTAGCCGCCTCGATGCTGACGATCCGCCATCCATCGCTGAAGGCGGCACGCAGTTCGTCCTGGCGTACCCGGCGTGGGCCGAAGATCCCGGGCTGCCGGTCGCTGAAGCAGATCAGGCGGCAGTAACCGCCATCGCACAGTACCGACGCGAGGCTGGCGACGTACCTGGCGCGGTCTTCGTCGTCGAAGACATGGAACACTCCGCTGTCGATGACGACGTCGAACATCAGCCCGAGGTCTCCTAGCCGCAGGGCATCGGCGACTTCGAAGCGGGCGTTCAGACCTCGTTCGGCGGCCTTGCCCCTGGCCCGCTCGATGGCATGGACCGACAGATCTATGCCCATGCCGTCCGCGCCGTGAGAGGCAGCCAGCAGGGTCTGCTCCCCCGTGCCGCAGCCGACGTCCAGCAGCCGCCCGCTCAGCAGCCCTTTTCCCGCCAGCCGCACGAAGGCGGGCTGCGGCCGGCCGATGTCCCAGGGCGCTGGCTTGCTCGCCGTGTAAGACGCATCCCAGCCCGGAGCGGTCATTAGGCCAGTATCGGCATTCGCCCGGTCGCTGGGCGAACCAGCTTAGATCTAGCCGTCGCGGAGGCCGCCGACGCCTGCTCATCGAATACGACACCACCGACGATGGTGATCACGCGCATACCGTGCTGCGGCGGCCCCGCAGCGACTTTGGGGATGACGTGCTCGCGGCGCACTACCAGCAGGCCCATCACTGACGCCGTGAGCGGCCTATCGTCCCGAGCGGGTCCCGGTCCGCGCTGAACCACGATCGCCATGTCTCGACCAGCGCCGTGCGCCGGTACAAGCTGACCTCGCTGCACGCCATCAGCGACGCGGCCAATGTGGTCCACCGGGTCCCGGAAGACCTGACCATGGACGAGTACGGCGACTTCCTCTCGACCATGGTTAACCAGGCCGGATCCCTGTGGCAGATTGCCAACCCTCCGCCGGTCCTGGCCAGGCTCTACACCTCCGACCCGGATCTGTCCCAAGCGTGCGTACAATTCGTGCCCCCGACTCCGCCGAACGGCAGCGGTACTGCTGGCCGGCATGGTCCGAGCCGGGCCGAGGCCTAGGACCGGCACGTCGGAGTCGCGCATCAGGGGGCAATGCCGGTCAGCCTAAGTTGATCTTCGATGACGGCCAGGCGTTCTTGCCTGCCGCCGGATCCGCGGGGCCGGCGGACGCTGCGGCATCCGGCGCTGGCGATCCGCCGGGCGGCGCGGGTGCCCGGCCGGGCATCGACGGCTGAGTCGAACATTTTCACGGAAGATTCTGGTTTCACGGAAGATTCTTGGGTACTATGATGCACAAAAGTCTCCGGCAAGCCAGAATGTTCCACGCAAATTTCCGGCTGGCTGAGACGGGAGTGATCCGCCGATGCGGATGGGGCGGTTAATGACGCAGGTTGTCCTTCCTTACCGGCCGTAGGCAGCGGATCGCGCCGGGCCAGGACCGGTTTCCCGGACGGGCGGCTGGGCGGCAGCCTCCCCGTGGGCCGGATCCGCCGCCAGGCCCGATGCCGCCTGCCCTATCCGCCGATTAGGCCTCTGAGCTGCACGTTCGCATCTTATTGCCAGCCGGGTCCGCTGCCGGGGCGGGGGCGTATCTGTGCTGGTCAGAATGACACGGCAGGCCACACCAGCCACGAAGATCGACTTAGGCTGACCGGCATTGCATCAGGGGGCGCAGGCGAGTAGGACGGGCTTAGAAGGCGGACTCCGCTTGCCCGCGGCATCAGTGACCCAGAATTCTATGGAGTCCGAGCGCTGCTTGGCGGTGCCGCAGCCCTCGTTAAACGGATAGGTGATGCTGCCTGTCTCGATAATGCCAGCGCCGGGACTAGAGAACGGATAGTTCAATTCCCCTATTGGCGACCCATCCACCCCCATGAATCCAAAACCGTTGGCGTTGTTGCCTTGATCGGCGTAGTAAATATCGACGTACACCGTGACGCCTTGCCGATAGGTGTAAACCCTGGTGACCCCCAGGGGGCCGGAAGGTGTGCGCGGTAGCACGGACGGGGAGGCACTCGTCGGTGCCAGCGCGGTTGCCGTGGGCTCCTTGGTCAGGTCGCGGGTCACGGTCATCAGGGCATAGCCGACCGCGCTGGATGCCGCCAGTAGTCCCCCGACGACGCACGCCGCAGCCAGCGGCCGCCACAAGGAGTTCGGTGCCTTCCGGCGGCCACTGTCGCCCCATTGTGGCTGGTCGCCGGGGGCCAGCCGGTCATCCGCCTCCGTCTGGTCAACGGCCTGCGGCTGACCGTCGCCGCGCACCCAATCATCCCCCCGTAGCTGGTCGCCCGTTTCTGCCTGGTCGCCCGGCTGGGGCTGGTCACCCGTCCGTACCTGGTCGTCTGGCTGAAGCTGGTGGCCCGCCTGTGGTGGGTCACCTGGCTCACGCTGATCATCTGGCTGAAGCTGGCCGTCTGGCTGCCGGAGGTCACCTGCAGGCGCCCGGTCATCCGGCGGCAACTGGTCATCCGGCGGCATCCGATCACGGGCTCGCGGCTGAGCATCGGTGCGCAGCTGGTCATTCGGCTTCGCGGGAGCGCTTGGCTTCGCGCGCCTGGGCAAAACCGCGGCATCCTGCGCCGCGCTCCCCAGGGTGACCGTCCACGTGCCGCTGCCGCCGCCCTTCCGGTCGTCTTCGCCTTTGGGCGAGATATCCCGGGGGAACATTTGCACGATCGACTCGGGGAGCCAGTCCGTCGCGGCCTGCAGGGCGCCCAGCTCGGCCAGCAAGCTCGCGGCGGTAGGGCGCTCGCTCGGATCCTTCGCCAGGCAACGTTCGACCAGCGGGCGGACTTCGGCCGGCACTTTGTCAAGGCTCGGCGTGCCATGGATCACGCGATCGAGCAGCTCGATGGGTGATCCGGTGCCGAACGGTCTTTCTCCCGAAGCCGAGTAGGCGAGCACCGTACCCAGGCTGAACACGTCGCTGCGCGGCCCGACCTTCTTACCCAGGGCCTGTTCGGGTGACATGAACCCGGGCGAGCCCATCACCAGACCCGGGTGCGTCAGCGGCGCCGTCTCAGCCGCATGGGAGATCCCGAAATCGATCACCCGTGGCCCGTCCTCGGCTAGGAGCACGTTAGACGGCTTGAGGTCACCATGTACCACGCCCGCGGCATGGATCGCGTTCAAGCCCTCGGCCAGGCCTGCGGCCAGGGCCAGCACTGACTTGGCGGACAGCGGGCCGTGGTCCTTGACCGTCTCGGCCAGTGACGGACCAGCCACGTACGCGGTGGCCAGCCAGGGCACCTGGGCATCCACATCCGCGTCCACGACCAAGGCGGTGAACAGGCCGTTTACCCTCCGTGCGGCTGAGACCTCTCTACTAAACCGGGACCGGAAATCAGGATCAGCGGCAAGTTCGGCGCGGATAATTTTCACCGCTACCGGGCGTCCGCCGGCCGACATGGCCAGGAATACCCGCCCCATGCCGCCGGAGCCGAGCTGCCCTACCAGCCGGTAAGGACCGATCAGCCGCGGATCCGCAGGCTGCAAAGCCCTTACCATGCTAAATCCCACCCCAACGTCTGAAAGGACGCTCTAGATGTCATATCAGCCAGGGCAATAATAATGGCCGGGCGCTGTCCTGCACGTGCATAAGGGTGCTATTAAGGCCATCGTTATGTGAGCCCAGAACTCTCTTCTGCCACACCGGCACCACAGGCCGCTCTGGTAGCACAGGTCTAGCTCGGGACAGCCGAGGCTCCCGCCACGACATGTCAACCTCGCGTGAGGTTTCCGCGGTCAGGCTTTGCAGGCCAGATGGATCACGGCGGGCCGGCTGCCAGCTCCAGCCGCGTCGCAGATCCAGGCTTCGGCGGCATAGACGGCGACGGTGATGTGGACGGTGACGGGCTCGGTGCCGGTGACGTGGATCGTGACGGGGACGGCGACGGGGACGGCGACGGGGACGGCGACGGGGACGTGGACCGTGACGGGGACGGGGACGGCGACGGCGACGGTGACGTGGACCGGGACGGGGACGGGGACGGTGACGTGGACCGTGACGGGCTCGGTGACGTGGACCGTGACGGGGACGGTGACGGTGACGGTGACGCGGTCGGGGACGCAGAGGACGTTGGGTTGGTAGCAGTGGGGGACGCCGAGGGGACCGGCGACTTAGACGGCGACGGCGACGCGGCGACGGCGACGGCGAGATACTCCTGTCTGGGGACGGCGTGCCCTGCGACGTGAGCGTGTCTATCACCGGGACGATGTCGGCCGGAACTACGTCGGGGGAGGCGCCTGGTGACGATGACGCCGCCCTCGAGGGCGATACGGATGGCGGCGCAGGAGAGGACGAGGTCGGCCCGGCCGCCGGGGTGGACCGCCTCGCCGCGACCGTCGGCTGGGCGGCGGGCGGACGCTTGGCCGCGCCGGACAGAGCGAAGCTGACCGCGGCCGACGCCGCCAGGACACTGGCCGCGACTCCGGCCGCCACCAGCGGCCGCCACCAGCGACGCCGCGATATCTGGTCCCGGCCGGGCGGCCGGGCCAGGCCGGACCAGGGGCGACCGGAAGCGGCTCGCCCGGGCCCGGGTGTTTCCTGCGGAGAAGCCGGGCGAACAGCGGCGGTCGCCTGAACCGGGTTCGGCGCGAGGTTCTCGGCCAATGCTCCGATGACCGCGTCAGGCAGCCAGCCGGTCGCGGATTGCACGGCTGCCACCTCGGCCAGCAGTTCGTCGGCGGTGGGCCTGGCCTGGCTCCTTGGCCAGGCAATGCCCGACCAGAGAGCGCAGTTCGGCGGGCAGCTGATCCAGATTCGGCTGGCTGTAGACGAGCCGGTAGGCCAGCTCCGGACTCGACCCTTCGCCGAACGGCCCCTGGCCCGTGGCGGCGAACGCGAGCACCGCACCGAGGCTGAACACGTCACTTGGCGGCCCGATATCCCTGCCCATGGCCTGCTCAGGAGACATGAACCCGGGCGATCCAACCACCAGGCCCGCTCCGGCCACCGACACGGCCTCCGCAGCGCGCGAGATGCCGAAGTCAATCACCCGCGGCCCGTCTTGGGACAGCAGCACGTTGGAGGGCTTCAGGTCGCAGTGCACCACGGATGCGGCGTGAATCGCGCTCAGGCCCTCCGCCAGCCCCGCTGCGAGCGCCAGTGCCGGCCGGGCTGACATCGGCCCGTGACGGGTGACCGCCTGAGACAGCGAGGGCCCGCTGACGTAAGCCGTAGCCAGCCAGGGCACCTCACCGTCCACATCCGCATCCACCACCAGGGCGGTGAACAGGCCGCTCACCCGGCGGGCCGCGGCGACCTCTCGGCTGAACCTGACCCGGAACTCCTGATCTGCGGCCAGCTCAGCCCGGATCGCCTTCACCGCGACCGGTCGACCGCCCGCCGACAGGCCCAGATATACCTGTCCCATGCCACCACAGCCAAGCCGCCCGACCAGCCGGTACGGACCGATCAGCCGCGGGTCCCCTGGCTGCAAGCCCCGTGCCACGTTGTGCCGCCTAACGTCAGCCAAAGCCCCTTTGCCGACATACGTGCAAAACCAGCCTAATGGCTAGGCGCAAAAGATGCATCCGAGGAAAATATTTCTATTCGGACACGTATTCTTGTGGTCGCATGCCGTTACTTCTGCTACCGCATCAGTCCCACGAGCAACAGAAGCCGGGAGCGCCGAAATGGCATGTCACCATTTGGTCACCTAATTTTTATTAAAAATTGATAACACCTATATCGTCACAGGTCACGGCGGCGGACCGGCGGCGGACCGGCGGCCGATCGGCCGGTTGCCCGCGCCGCGGGGCAGGCCGATACACTGTTCGCTCAGGCCGAGATGGCCGGGCTGTGCGCCACCGGCCTCGGGACCCGTTTGGATCGCATTTGCAAGTGCATGTGCAAAGCCCCGGGCCTAAGGCGAGCGCGCACACACGGCGCGCGTGGTGCGTAACTTCCACGGGGAGGCGCTTAACACGTTCGATGCGTTTCACTCGCCGGTCGAGGCGGTCAATTTAGCCTGCCCTCCCCGGTCCGCTTTTCCGTCAGTACGGCATTACAGGCCCCCGAGACCCCGCAGCAGGCGCACGCTGTCAGCAGCGCTGAGCGCAGACGCACGCAGCTGCGCGAACGCGCGGATGTAGCGGGCGACGTCCGACTGGCTCTCCAGGTAGACGCCGCCGGATAGCGCCTCCACGTAGACCACGCCCAGGCTCGGCGCGTCGGAGAACCGCAGGATGGCGAGAGATGCGCTGCCTGCAGCGGCATGCGCCCCGGCCGAGAACGGCAGGACCTGAAGGGTGAGGTCAGGAAGATCCTCGCTCAGCTGGACGAGGTGCCGGAGCTGCCCGGCCAGGACGCCGGGGCCGCCGACCTCCTGGCGCAGGGCGCCTTCGCCCAGGATGACCCACAGACGCTGCCCCGAAGAGCCAGAAGGCTTCCTGGTCAGCACGCCTTGCCGCCGCGCCTCCATGGCCGCGATCGCATCCTCCCGCTGCCCGCCGGCGGTGTAGCCGGGCTCGGCGGCAGCGATGGCGCGGGCGTAGTCCTCGGTTTGCAGCAGGTCGGGTACGAGCTGAGCCTCGTAGGCCATGATCTGCGAGGCAACTGACTCCATGATGACGTAATCCAGGCACGCCTCGGAGAGGCTGGCCGCGTAGGCATGCCACCAGCCTCGCTGGCCGCCACGGCTGGCGATGGCCACCAGCGCGGCCTGCTCGCTCTCTGGCACGCCGTACTCGGTCAGCAGCTCGCGCAGTTCCTTGGGCCTGATACCACGCTGTCCGGTTTCGATCCTGCTGATCTTCGAACGGTCGCACTCAAGCACGCGCGCCGCATCTTCGAGCGCGTAGCCGACATGCTCCCGGTACCGGCGCAAAGCGCCTCCGACGAGGCGGCGCCGCACGGGGGGTTCTCCGGTCACGGTTCCTGCCTTCCTGCGGTTCATGCGCCGCATAGGCGAACATTGTGCTACTTAGAGCAAAACGTAGCATTCGATGTAGTCCAAGCCGGGTAACGACACGCCCGGACGCGGGTCAGGATGTCGCGGCCCGGCGAGGCGAGTTCAGCTGCCTGCCCGGACTAGGCGCTGAGCCGGTCGAGGGCCGCGAGGACGCGGTTCTCGGACACGGGAGCCTGGGTCCCGAGGGTCTGGGCGAACAGGCTGACCCGGAGTTCCTCGAGCATCCAGCGCGCCTCGCGCAGATCGCCGTCGAACATCCCCGCTTGGCTCTCCTGGCCTGCGCCGCGCAGCTTCGCGACCGCGTGGGCGTATGCCTGCTCAACTCGCTGGGCGATGGCCATGTTCGCCGCGTCGCGCGCCGGGTTCTCCGGCAGCTTGTCCAGCCGCCGCTCTATACCCTGCAGGTAGCGGGCCAGGTGCGGGAGCCGCCGGTAGCCAGTGGCGGTCACGAACCCCGGAAAGATGAGCCCGGCCAGCTGGGCGCGCATGTCGGCCACGGCCGGCCGTGCGGCATCGCTCCGGACGTCGTCCAGGCGGGTTTCGATGGCGTGGGACAGACGCAGCGCGGACTCCACCCGCCGCACCACATCTGCGGTCACCTCCTGCAGCCGGGACCGGACCGCGGCGCAGAGCCGCTCGAAGCCGTCGCGATCCCAGGCCGGGCCCCCCGCCTCGGCCATCAGGTAGTCGGCGGCACAGCTGATGCAGTCGGCGAACATCGCCGCGACGCCGCCGTGCGGGTTGTGGCTGAGCGCCAGCTTCGACCGCGTCGGCAAGCCGTCCGCGATCGACTTGAACCCCGAAGCCGGAGACGACGCGCCCAGCAGGATCAGTCGCCGGGTCCCCGCCCACATGGCCGTGCGCGCCGCGGCCTCGGTCTCGAACAGCCGGACGTCGACGGCGGCGCCCGCGTCGAAAAGGGCCGGGTAGGCGACCACGGTGCCTTCGGTGAAAATCTTGGGCAGCGCGCCGAAGTTCCACGAGGTCAGGCCCGTACGCGTGATCCCGTGTGCCGCCTGCGAGAGCACGGCCCGCAGCCGCGGCCGGAGCTCGCGCTGCAGCTCGCCGACATCTTTGCCCTCGGCCAGGACGCGGTCTCCGTCGGTCACCCGGATCGTGATCCGCAGGTGCGGCGGCAGCTTGGCGGCATCCCAGGCCTCCCGGGGCACGTTGACGCCGCGCAGCGACCGCAGTTCGCGAGCGACCGCATCCCGCAGGTCTCCGGCCGGCGGCCCGAGGCGGCCGATGACCTCCCGCGCCACATCGGGCGCGGGGACCAGGTCGCGGCGCAGCGCCTTAGGCAGCGACCGGATCATCTCGGTGACCAGCTCGGTGCGCAGCCCGGGCACCTGCCAGGAGAACTCGGCCGGGTCCACCTGATTGAGCCTGCTCAGCGGGATGTCGACGGTCACGCCATCGGCCTGGCTGCCCGGCTCGAAGGCGTAGGAAAGCGGCAGCACGCCGGCCGGGGAGTCGTGGGCGGCGGACTCGGAGGTCCAGCTGTCCGGGTAGGCGTCCGCGCTGATCTCGCCGGCGTCGTCGCTGAGCAGGTCGCTGGCGGTGAACGTCAGCAGGCCAGGATCGTCCCGGCGGGCCTGCTTCCACCAGGTGTCGAAGTGCCGGGCTGAGACCACGTCCGCGGGTATCCGGGCGTCGTAGAAGGCGAAAAGCTCATCCTCGCCGACGACCAGGCCGCGGCGGCGGGCCCGATGCTCGACCTCTTCGGCCTCGGCCAGCAGCCGCCTGTTCTCGGCGAAGAACTTGTGCGAGGTCTGCCAGTCACCTTCGACCAGCGCGCGGGAGATGAACAGGTCCCGCGCCGCCCCGGGGTCGATACGCCCGTAGCTGACCTTCCGGTCCACCACCAGCGGCACCCCGTAGAGGGTCACCTTCTCCAGCGCGACCGCGCCGCCGCGCTTCTTCTCCCAGTGCGGCTCGCTATAACTGCGCCTGACCAGGTGCCCGGCCAGCGGCTCCACCCACTCGGGCTCGATCCGCGCCACGGTTCGTGCCCACAGCCTGGAGGTCTCCACCAGTTCGCCCGCCACGATCCAGTCCGGCCCCTTCCGGGCCAGGCTGGAGCCGGGGAAGATGCCGAACCTGGCGTTGCGGGCGCCGAGGTACTCGGCCCGGGGCCGTCGACCCGAGAAGCCAGCAGAGCCCGGGCTCGCCGCGGTCCCGGCGCCCGGCGCCGACCGGGATGACTCGGACGCCAGCAGCTTCATCCCGATCTGGGACAGCAAGCCAGCTAGGAGTGAGGCATGCACCCGTGCCCGTTCCGAAGATGAAGAGCTGACCGTCACACCGAGGTCACCGGCCAGCCTTTGCAGCTGTCCGTGCAGGTCCTGCCACTCGCGGACGCGCAGGTAGTTCAGGTACTCGGCCCGGCACATCCGGCGGAAGGCGGAGGAGGAAAGCTCGCGCTGCCGCTCGGCCAGGTAGTCCCACAGGTTCAGGTAGGCAATGAAATCCGAGTCGGGGTCGGCGAACCGCCGGTGCTTGTCGTCGGCCGCCTGCTGCGCGTCCATCGGCCGCTCACGGGGATCGGTGATGGACAGGGCGGCCGCGATGATCAGAACCTCGCGGGTACACCCGTTCCGGTCGGCCTCCAGGATCATCCGGCCGATACGCGGATCCACGGGCAGCCGGGCCAGCTTGCGGCCCAGACCGGTGATCCGGCCGCCGGCGAAGGCGTTCAGCTCGGTGAGCAGGGTCAGCCCGTCGGCGATATTGCGGGCGTCGGGCGGTTCGATGAACGGGAACTTCGGGACGTCCCCCAGGCCGATGGCTGCCATCTGCAAGATCACCGAGGCCAGGTTTGTCCGCAGGATCTCGGGGTCGGTGAACTCGGGCCGCGAGGCGAAGTCGTCCTCGGAGTACAGCCGGATGCAGATGCCGTCCGCGGTGCGCCCGCAGCGGCCCTTGCGCTGGTTCGCCGAGGCCTGCGAGATCGGCTCGATCGGCAGCCGCTGCACCTTGGTCCGGTGGCTGTACCTGGAGATGCGCGCGGTGCCCGGGTCGATGACGTACTTGATACCGGGCACGGTGAGCGAGGTCTCGGCCACGTTGGTGGCCAGCACCACCCGACGGGTGAAGCTCGAGGCCGACCGGCGCTGGAAGACCTTGTGCTGCTCGGCGGCGGACAGCCGCGAGTACAACGGCAGCACCTCCAGACGGTCCCGGCGCGAAGAGCTGGCCAGCAGGTCCGCGGTGTCACGGATTTCGCGTTCCCCGCTGAGGAACACCAGGATGTCACCCGGTCCCTCGGCGGACAGTTCGTCGACCGCGTCGCTGATCGCCTGGCCGGCGTCAGCGTCCTCGCCGCTCTCACGCGGCGGCCGGTACCGGACTTCCACCGGATAGGTCCGGCCGGACACCTCGACGATGGGCGCGCCAGAAAAGGCGGCCGCGAACCGCTCGGGGTCGATGGTGGCCGAGGTGATGATCACCTTCAGATCCGGCCGCCTGGGCAGCAGCTGCCTGAGGTAGCCGAGGATGAAGTCGATGTTCAGGCTGCGTTCGTGCGCCTCGTCGATGATGAGCGTGTCGTACCGGCTCAGCTGCCGGTCTCGGGTGAGCTCGGTCAGCAAGATGCCGTCGGTCATCAGCTTGATCAGCGTGTCGTCGGCGGACACGTCGGTGAAGCGCACCTTGTAGCCCACGGTCTCGCCGACCGGGCTGCCGAGTTCCTCGGCAATCCGTTCGGCGACGGTCCTGGCGGCCAGCCGCCGCGGCTGGGTGTGCCCGATCTGCCCGGCCACGCCCCGGCCGAGCTCCAGGCAGATCTTGGGGATCTGGGTCGTCTTACCCGAGCCCGTCTCCCCCGCGATGATGACCACCTGGTGGTCCCGGATGGCGCGCAGGATCTCGTCCTTGCGCTGGCTCACCGGAAGCTCAGGCGGATAGGAGATCGGCGGCATGGCCGCCCGGCGGGCGGCCCGCAGCGCGGCCCGTGCCTGCGCGCGCGTTGAGCGCTTGGCGAGGCCGGCGGGTGAAGACATCACAGAACGCGACTCCATACCGGCAGGAAGATTAGGTCAGATTGGCCCTCACTACATAACAGTTTTCGGCCCTGGAGACTTCCTGAGGGTCACCCGGGGGTCACGGCCGCGGAAGTCACGGTCTGGTTGGATAAGAAGCATGAGCGTTGAGCTTGTCTTCGCCCCGGCCCTGTCCCAGCCGCACCTGCTCGCCGCGCCGGTGGCGGCGGCGCTGCGCGACCTCCCCGGCGCGGAAGAGGTCGAGGTCGCCGAGATCGACCCGGCTCTCGCGGACACCGCCGCCTTCTGCGAACGGTACGGCGTCTCCCCCGCGGAGTCGGCGAACTGCGTGGTCATCGCGGCCAGACGCGGCGGCGTAACCAGCTACGCGGCCTGCATGGTGGCGGCGACCACGCGGGCGGACGTCAACGGCCTGGTGCGCAGGCACCTGGACGTGCGGAAGGCATCCTTCGCCCCGGTCGATACGGTGACGGCCGCCTCGGGTATGGAGTACGGCGGGATCACTCCGGTCGGCTTGCCGGCGGGCTGGCCGGTCCTCGTCGACGAGGCCGTGGCCAAGACCGGGTCGGTGGTGATCGGATCCGGTATCCGCGGTTCAAAGCTCAGGCTGCCCGGCGAGTTGCTCGCCGCGCTGCCATCGGCCCAGGTCCTGCCCGGTCTTGGCGTCCCGGTCGCGCTGTAACGGCCGGCTGGGGCCGGGATAAGGTCCCGACAAACCGGGAAATCGACTCCTGTCGGCTGGAATCACGGTTACGCTTGGCAACCGGACGCCCGCAGTACGCGTCTTAAAACACGGATCACGGACGATCGAGCGTAGCCAGGGAGTTAAATGAAGCGGGGCCGTCTTATTTCCGTCGTCATCGCGGCGATCTCCGTTCCGGCCGTCGGCCTCGGCGTGGGCCTGGGGGTAGGCGCCCTCACCTCCGCCGCGCAAGCCTCCTCGTCAACTGGCGCGGTGTTCGCACGCCAGTTCTCAGAAAAGCCCGTCGTCGTCGACTGCCAGGGCCAGCCGCAGACGCGGCCGGGGAAGCTCACGCTGGCCTGCGCAGACGGCAACGACTACCTGACCGGTTTGTCCTGGGCCAACTGGACCGCGGGGCTGGCCAGTGCCACCGGCGTCCAGGAGGTCAACGACTGTGTCCCCTACTGCGCGGCCGGTCATTTCCATGGGTACCCGGTGGATGTCATCTTCTGGGGCGGCGCGTCGCTGCACGGCCAACCGGGCAGCCAGCGCTATACGAGCGTCACCCTGCTGTACCCCGGCGCCCGGCCGAACATCGGTGCTCACCGGGCTCCGGCCACCGTCACGCTGCCCCTGCTGGCCGCGTCGAGTTGACACTAAGCTTTCAGCCAGGGCATTCTGGAAGTGAAAAAGGACACCTCGTTCGGTGAGGCGTCTTCACGGACATAGGCCACTGATCCCAACCGTCGAGAGACGCTCCGGATCAGGACACCTCTCCCCGGCCTAAGGGGTGAGGCCAAGTGGCTAGCGGTCGAGGAACCGGTCAAGCGCCGGCGATCGCAATACGCCGTGGAGTGCCAAAGCTCTTACGAGAGAGGTGCGGCCAGGATTTGTTCGCTTCTGGCCATTGTTTCCTCTGGTGTCACGCGGAAATGCACCCGTGCGGCGGGAAAGCCGGACGGGGCGGCTTGGCGCCCCCGTGCGTCGCGAATGGAAGGGAGGCACGCGATGGACTCTGATAGTCCGGGCCGAAGTAGGCCCTGCTCGCTGCCGTCCCATTCTGTTCCGGGCACACGCCGATCCGCTTAACCCCGTTAGTTCGTTATTCCTGCCTGCCCCGGATGGGGCCCGTAGGCGTGTGCCTCCGATCTCGTCAGTTCTCGTGACGTGAGAGGGGTGTTTACCATGGCCACCATTACCCGTGACACTCGTACCGCCGTCCTGGACGAGGCGCACGTCGGCGACATCCGCGGCGCGCTCGGCACGATCTCGGCCGATGATCTGGCTCCGCGGGCGGGGCTTTCCGCCAAGCTGAAGACGCTGCTGGCCATCGTGGGTCCCGGGCTGATCGTGATGGTCGGCGACAACGACGCCGGGGCTTTCTCCACCTACGGCCAGGCCGGGCAGGATTACGGCACCCGGCTGCTGTGGACGCTGCTGCTGCTGGTGCCGGTGCTGTACGTGAACCAGGAAATGGTGCTCAGGCTCGGCGCGGTCACCGGCGTCGGTCACGCCCGGCTGATCCTGGAGAGGTTCGGCAAGTTCTGGGGCGCGTTCTCGGTCATCGACCTGTTCATCCTCAACGCCCTGACCATCGTGACCGAGTTCATCGGCATCACGCTGGCGGCCGGGTACCTCGGCGTGCCGAAGCTGCTCGCGGTGGTGCTCGCGGCCGGGATCATCCTGGCGGCGGCGTTCACCGGCAGCTTCCGCAGGTTCGAGCGGATCGCGGTGACGTTCTGCCTCGGGTCACTGCTGCTGATCCCGCTTTACCTGTTCGCGCACCCGTCCGCCGCGCAGATGGCGCGCGGCTTCGTGGTCCCCGACCTGCCCGGCGGCTCCGGCCAGCTGGCCACCGTCATGCTGCTGGTGATCGGCATCGTCGGTACCACGGTGGCGCCGTGGCAGTTGTTCTTCCAGCAGTCTTACGTGATCGACAAGCGGATCACCCCGCGGTTCATGAGGTACGAGAAGGCCGACCTGTGGATCGGCATCGTCATCGTGATCGTCGGCGGGGCCGCGGTGATGGGCGCGACCGCCGCCGCGTTCGCCGGCACCAAGGCCGCCGGCAACTTCACCGACGCCGCCGGGCTGGCCCAGGGCATCGCGGCCTACGCGGGCCGGTTCGCGGGCGTGGTGTTCGCGGTGGCGCTGCTGGACGCCTCCATCATCGGGGCGTTCGCGGTCTCCCTGTCAAGCGCGTACGCGATCGGCGACACGCTGGGCCTGAAGCACTCGCTGCACCGCGGAGTCAAGCAGGCCAAGGGTTTCTACGCGATCTACACCGCGCTGATCGCGGGCGCCGCGGCCATCGTGCTCATCCCCGGCGCCCCGCTCGGGCTGATGATCGAGGGCGTCCAGGTCCTGGCCGGGGTGCTGCTGCCCAGCGCCACGGTGTTCCTGCTGCTGCTGTGCAACGACCGCGCCGTGCTCGGGCCCTGGGTCAACCGCCGGGGCACAAACCTGTTCACCTCGGCCGTGGTCGCCGTCCTGGTCACCCTGTCGGTCGTGCTGACTGCCTCGGTGCTGTTCCCGCATATCACCGGTCGGCAGATCACGGACATCTTCATGGGCTGCGCGCTGGTGTGCGTGGCCGGGGGCGCCGGCGCGCTGGCCCGGGCGCGCCGGTCGCACAGCTCGGTCGAGGTGGACCGCCGCGACCGGGACACCTGGCGGATGCCGCCGCTGAACATGCTGTCCAGGCCGCTCATGTCCACCGGTCGTAAGATCGGGCTGGCCGCGCTGCGCAGCTACCTGGCCATCGCGATGATCCTGGTCATCGTCAAGATCGTCCAGGTGGCCATCGGGCACTAGGGGCACGCCGGGTGAGGCGGTCAGGCGGGGACGGGGACGGGGACGCCTTCGAGGACGATGACCGGGAAGACCCGGTCGGTGTTCTTCTCGTATTCGGAGGCACCGTCCGAAACCATGCCGTAGAGCCGGTCGCGCTCCTCCCCTTCCGTCACGACGGCCCGGGCCTGAAAGGACCTGTCGCCGAGTTCCACCGTCACCGACGGGTTGGCCCGCAGGTTATGGAACCAGGCCGGATGTCTCGGGGCGGGACGACATCGGACGCCGCACCCGTACGTGTGGCCGTCGGAGGTTGACCCGTCGCCGCCGCCCAGGAGACCGGCGCCTGACGCAGGGCTCAGGAATGCGGCTGTCCCCCGTAGGTTCCGCCGTCGGGTGGCGTCTGCGAATAACCGCCGTAATTCTCGCCTGGCTGCGGCGGCTCGGTGAATCCCCCGTAGCTCCCGCCCTGCGGCGAGGCGGAGAATCCGCCGTAGTTCTCACCGGGTACCGGAGGTGTCGGGGCGCCACCGGAGAGCCGGTAGTAAACCAACGTGACGACGAGGGCGAGGAAGGGGGAGATCAAGGTGCCCGAGATGACCGCGCTCAGGCCGCTGCCCAGCACGTTCGGCAGGGCCGAGAAGATCAGGCCGAGCACGAGATCCACCACGAGCAGGATCACGTACACCATCACCAGCGTGCCGAACACGTGCCAGCCATGGCCCCGGACCAGCGCACGGCTGCGTCCGAAGGACGCCAGCGCCCCTACGCCCTCGATGACGATGACCGGCACGATCACCGCCCAGATCGTGATCAGGTACAAGCCGGGGGCGATGATCAGGGCCAGACCGATCACGATCGCGATGCCAGCCAGGACCGAGGCCACGATGACAGCCCCCAGGTACGGTACGACCGCGGACACGGTCTCTCCGATGGACATATCCACACGGCCGTCCCGCACGTCCTGCACGGCCTTGACCAGCGTCGCCTGCAGCAGGAAGGCCGCGACGATGCTCACCAGGGAGCCGAGCAGGGCGCCGAAGGTGCCGGCCAGCGACAAGATCGCGGCAATAATCGCGGCGACCACGTAAATGACGAAGGCGATCGTGAGAAGGTGCTTGGCGTAGGTTTTGTACATCCCCCACGCTTCGCTCAGAACGCCTGCAAGTGGATTCATGGCCGGATCGTACTGCGAAACCCCGCTCAGTGGGAGGATAGCCAGGCCTATTTCTGGCTGGTATCGACGCGTTTCCGCTGCGTAAGCCCATGCGTCTTGACGAATGGGACAGGCGAGCCTGGTGCTGCCCTCGTGTCGATGACGCGAGCGGCCCGGAACCGGGGTTTGCCGGCGATCTAACCAGGCCCGCTCTGATGCCCGCCGCAGCCACAGCTCTCCCTGATGATGAGCTCGGTGGGCAGCCGCTCGACATGGCGGGGCAGCGCCGGATCGGCGATCCGCTCCAGCAAGCGGGAACAGGCGCGCTCGCCGAGCAGGCGCATCGGCTGACGGACCGTGGTCAGCGGCGGCGCGACCAGGGTACCGGCGTGCATGTCATCGAAACCGACGACAGCGATGTCAGCCGGCACCCGTACCCCGGCTATCTGCAGCTCGCGGATGGCCCCGATCGCCATCTGGTCGTTGGCGCAGACGATCGCATCGGGCAGCTCCGACCGGGGCCAGGTCAGGATGTCGCGCACGGCGAGCTGGCCGCTCATCGCGGCGAACCGGCCCTCGAACGAACCCGACAGCCTCGTCCCCGGATAATCCGCCAGAGCCTCAGTCAGAGCGCTGCGCCGTTCGCGCGCGTCCGGAGCCTCGGGCGGCCCGGCTATGGCGAACAGCCTGGTCCGGCCGTGCTGCTCGACCAGATGGCTGACCAGGGCTCTGGTCCCGGCACGGTTGTCGGCGCTGAAGACATCAGTGTGAGGTTCGTCGGGCGAGCCGGCGACCAGCACGATCGGGGTGCGCACCGCTAGCAGCGCCAGCTGCTCTGAGCTGACAATGCCCTCGGTGATGAGCAGCCCGTCGACCTTCGCGGAGACCTTCTGCATCCGCCGGAAAGCGGCGGCAGGGTCATCGCCGCGCAGCAGGGAAATCAGCAGCGACCATTCGATCTTGCTCAGCGAGAACTCGACGCCGCGCAGGACTTCTTCGATGAACAGCAGGCCCTCCTGCTCGACATCGGTGTCGGGGCTGCGGCTTTCGACCGCGACGAGCCCGATCACTTCCTTGCGGTGCCGGGCCATGCTCTGGGCCGCGCCGTCGGGTACGTAACCGAGCGCCTCAATGACCTTGAGCACGCGCTGCCTGGTCGCCGGGCGGACCCTATCCTGCCCGTGAACAACCCGAGAGACCGTAGCGGTGGAGACTCCGGCCTCACGCGCTACATCGTAGAGAGTGGAGACCGGAGAACTGCCGAATCCGGCCGGCCAGTCACTTGCCGTGGGCGGCCTCCTGAGCAGCCGGTGTCATGGATCATGCGATGGCAACCGCCGCGAGTAAGATATCTAAGCGGTTACATACCCCGATGTTATCGCTTACGTTATGGTTCCCGGTGGGACGCGTCAATCCCGGTACAGGCAGCAACGCTCGACCGGCCACGCGCCAGGATCGGCAGCTCTCCTCGGCAGCTTAGGCCGCGGCCAGCCGGGACGCAGAGACCTCGGGGAGCAGCAGTTTGCTGACCGGGTGCCTGGTCCGCGGTGCGGTCTCACGGGCGGCCAAGGGCTCAGGCAGGTCGGCGATGGCGTCACGGCGGCCGATCGCGATGACGACCACCGGGGTCAGGTTCTTGCCGAGGCCGAACTCAGTGCAGACGGCGGCGGTGTCGAAGCCCCCCATCTGGTGCACGGCGAGCCCGTCGGCCTGTGCCTGGGTGATCAGCGCGGCCACCGCCTGCCCGGTGTCATAAAGCGCCCATGGCTGCGGCCTGCCGTCGTCGCTGACGGTGCTGGCCGCGACCAGGACCAGCGCGCTCGCTGCTCCGGCCCAGGCCTGGTTGCCGGGAGCCAGGGCGGCGAAGAGCCGATCGTGAGCCTCATCGCCGCGCCGGGCGACCAGAAAGCGCCAGGGCTGGCTGTTCTGCGCGGATGGCGCCCAGCGCGCTGCCTCGAGCAGCGCGATCAGGCTGTCTTCGCCGAGTTCGTGCGCCCGGTCGAACCCGCGCGGGCTCCAACGCTCAGCGAGCAACGGGTGAACGGAGACCGTCGTGCTGGCGGTCTTGTTCGCGGCAGTCATGTCTTTCCTCCTAAACCGAGTCAGTCCTCGGAACGTCAGTAGATGACGTGTCATCACGAACAACCTGCATGACACGTCATTAATTCCAGGTAAGGTGGGGCCATGGTCAGTCAATGGCTCACCGCAGACGAGCAGCGGGCCTGGCGTGCGTACCTGCGCGCGGGAACGCTGCTGAGCGCCCGCCTGAACCGGCAGTTGCAGGCCGATTCCGGGCTCTCGCTGCCCGAGTACGAAGTACTCGTGCAGCTGAGCGAGGCGCCCGACGGCAGACTCCGTCCGGTCCAGCTCGGCCAAGCCCTGCACTGGGAACAGAGCAGGCTCTCCCACCAGCTATCCCGGATGGCGCGCCGGGGGTTCATGACCAGGGAAGAATGTCCCGGTGATGCTCGCGGCGCACTCGTCGTGCTCACCCGAGCGGGCCGCACCGCAGTCGAGGTAGCGGCCCCCGGGCACGTGGCCGCCGTTCGCCAGCTGATCTTCGACCAACTGGACAGCGCGCAAGCCGCTGCGTTCGGGCAGGTGTTCGACGCGATCCTGGCTGCCTTGGAGGATTCCGGGGAGCAGGAAGCCGACAGTTCAGCCGGGCCGGTCACACCCGAGCAGCTCGCCGGGCCGCAATCGGCACCCTGACGGCAAGCCAGCCGCGGCCGGGAACACTGCCGGACCGCATGACGTTTTATATGCAGGCGCCGGCGCGCCATCACATATATGTACAGACGAGAGAAGATTAATGCCGCAGTGCATAACATGCGGAAGCGAGCTGCACCCCGAACGGGCAGAGAAATACAATTACTGCATGGCACCTGAATGCCAGAAGAAAAACCTCAAGGGCTTGACCATGGTGGCCATCGGGGTTAACAAGGCAGCAGATCAGTACCTGATACTTGACGAGCAGACTCAAGACGAACTGGCCAGCGGCAAGTTTCGTGATCAGCGGCGAGGTTCCTTCGGCACCTCCGTACCGTCTTCCGGGCCTAGCACAGCAGCCGGCCCGGCGGACGGTCGCGTCGCAGCCCAGGTCAGGGCGACCGCTAACACCAAGGATGGTGCTCAAACCGCTCACCGCCGCCAAGCCCGGGCGGCGGGTCACCGCCCGGCCTCACATGAGGTGACACGCCGTCCGTGGAGCAAATCTCATGAGAAACTGGCGCTTCTTTACAACGAGCAGGGCCGGCGGCCCGAGGAGATAGCCCAGAAACTCGGCTTGAGCACTTACACCGTAACTCAGATCATCCTCACAGCTAGGAACCAGGGAAAGTTGTGAGCGTACCGGATCCATATCCCTGAACAGGACAACCTGGGCAGCCGTCAGCCAGGGATCTCCTGGTCATCGTGATGACGGCGGTTGGCGGTGGGGGCCAGCGGGCGTCCGTTCGTAGCGCTGGCAGGATGGTCGTGTGCGTGGCGCGGGGGCACAACAAGCGGCGGCGCGGCGGGACTCTGGCGTCCCGCAACGTCCAGAGAGGGGCACGGCATGATTCTGGTGACGGGAGCGACCGGGCGAGTGGGCTACCACGTCATGGAGGCACTGGCCGACGCGGGTGCTGAAACCACGGCGATGGTGCGGGTAGAGGCGAAGGCCGCCGACCTGCCGGGGGCGCCGGCGCATGTGGTGGCGAGCTTCGACGACCCGCCGCCGGCCGAGGTCTTGCGCGGATTCGACCGAGTCTTCCTGCTCAGCCCGGCGGACGAGGAGCAGGCCGTGCTCGAGACGGTGTTCATCGACGCCCTCGCCGCCGCTGGCCACCGCCCGCACATCGTCAAGATGGCAGCGGACGGCTTCGCCGATCCCGACTGCGAGGTGCGTTTCATGCGCAGCCACCGGGAGGTCGCCATGCACCTGGAGGCGGTCGGACTTCCGGTCACCTACCTCGCCCCCTCGATCTATATGGAGAACTTGCTGGCCGCCGCGGAGGCCATCCGTGAAGACGGCGTCATCGCCGCGCCGGCCGGTCACGGCCGGGTCGGGTTCGTGGCGGCCGCCGACGTCGCAGCGGTGGCGGCCAAGGTTCTCACCAGCGGCGACCACGACGGCGCGACGTACGTGCTGACCGGCCCGGAGGCACTCACGTACAAGGACGTGGCCGCGCGTATCTCGGCCGTCTTCGCACGACAGGTGGATTACCAGGACCAGCCGCCTAAGCACATGCGAGAACTCCTGCTGGGCAGCGGGCTGAGCCACTGGAACGCCGACGGCACCCTCGAGCTGTTTGAGTGGATCCGGCATGGCGGCGAGGCCACGGTGACGGCCGACGTGCGGGAGGTGACCGGCGCTGATCCCCGTCCGGTCCAGGACTGGCTCGGCAAAGAACGCGGAAGCTTCCTCGATCCGTCGCCGGACCTGCCTCCATCGGCTTTCTTACAAGCGCTGCCCCAGTCTGCGGGTACGCCCGGCCGCCGCGTCAGATCCGCCGGTCGCGTCCTTCCCAGAACGGGGCGCGGAGAGTGCGCTTGAGCACCTTCCCGCTGAGACTGCGCGGCAGCGCGTCGATGACCTCCACGGTGCGCGGGCATTTGTAGTGCGCCAGACGCTCCCGGGCGAATCCGATGATCTCCTGCTCCGTCGCCTGGTGGCCGGGCCGGAGCACCACCATCGCCTTGACGGTCTCGCCCCAGTGGTCATCGGGAATGCCGATCACCGCGACCTCGGCCACCGCCGGGTGCTCGGCCACGGCCTGCTCGACCTCGGGCGAGTAGACGTTCTCCCCGCCCGTGATGATCATGTCCTTGATCCGGTCGGAGACGAACAGGAACCCGCCGTCGCCGACGTGCCCGACGTCGCCGCTGCGCAGCCAGCCGTCCTCGGTGATCGCCTGGGCAGTGTCGTCCGGCCGGTTCAGGTAGCCCATCATCCGCTGCGCCGAGCGGAACCAGAACTCGCCCGGCTGCCCGGCTGCGGCGTCCCGGCCGGTGGCCGGGTCCATCACCCGCATCTCCGCGCAGGCCAGCAGGGTACCCGCCGAGCCGAGCCGGTCCGCCCGTGCGGTGTCCCGGTGCGCTTGCGGGGACAGGGCGCTGATCACACCCGCCAGCTCGGTCAGGCCGTAAACCTGGACGAAGTTCAGCCCGGGCCAGGCCGCTAGCGCCGAGCGCAGTACCGGAATCGGCATGGGTGCCGCCCCGTAAACCAGGTACTTCAGCCCGTTCAGCGCGGCGACCACCTTTTCACCCGCGGCGAGCAGCGTCGATACCACCGCAGGCACCAGGAACGCGTGGGTGGCCCCGGCGGCGAACGCCGCCAGCAGCGAGGCCGGGTCCGGCTCGCGGGTGAACGTGCTCGGTACCCCGGCATAGATGCCGAACAGCGCGTAGCAGGTGCCGCCGACGTGGAACAGCGGCATCGCGACCAGGTTGCGGTCGCCCGGTCCCAGCGGCGCCACTGGGGTCGCGTTCTGGGTGTGCGCAACGATGTTGCGGTGCGACAGCATCACGCCCTTGGGCCGCCCGGTCGTGCCAGAGCTGTACATCACCAGCCACAGATCTTCCCCGGTCACCTCGGGGCTGCGATCAGCTGGCCGCGCGCCGGTCAGGAACGGCTCGTACATGTCGTCCTGGCCGCCGACCACGATCACATCGGTGACGTGCGAGAGCCGGTCCTGCAAGGCCTGCACCGCGGGCAGCAACTCGGCCCCGGCGAACAACACGCTCGCACCTGAGTCGTTGATCACGTAATCCAGCTCGCCCGCCGCCAGCCGCCAGTTGATCACGGCGTTGGCCGCGCCGATCAGCCCGGCGCCTAGTGACACCTCCAGGCACGCCGGGTTGTTCTTGTCCAGGAACGCGACCCGGCCGCCGCGCCTGAGGCCAAGCGCGGCCAGGCCGCCGGCGACGCGCCCGATCCGGTCGTTCCACTGCGCCCACGTCCACCGTGTCTCGCGGTAGGTGAGCGCTTCCGCGTCCGGCTGCACCCCCGCCCAGTGCGCGACCACGTCGGTCATGAACTCCACCTTTGGCGGTGCCACCACGGTCACGACGCACTCCCTCCCACCAGCCGCAGACTTACATCGGCCGGCGACCCACCTGCTACCTTGACCCCTCCATCGCCAAATGGCAACCGCCCCGCCGCCGCGTCCGCGGACCTGCGCCAGCGGCCGCCAAAGCGCGGTGCGCGCCGTTCGATGACGGCGGCCAGTCCCTCCCGGGCGTTCGCGGTTGCCGGAAAGCTCGGACACGGTCCGGTACCTGCAGCGACAGCAGCACCTGGACAACAGGTCTGCAGCCACGATGTGGCCTCACGCAGGTAATCGGGCAGTGCCGCCACCGCACCGATGGAACATTGGGCCGGATGGGACCGGCCTGATGTTCCATAGGTTCGGCCCGATCACGGGGCGGCAGCACGCGGCTGCGCCGTTTTCAGGGTATTAAGGTGGCTTTGACGGTTTCCCGGATGGATTTCCCGGCCGACGGGACGGCGGACCTGCTAGCTGGGCCCACCGGGTGCCGGCAGCTCCGCCAGAGGCAGCCCGGACTGGAGCGGCGGCCATCCCGACGGTACTGCCGAGCCCGGACCAGCGGGGCGACTGTCGTTACCATCCCGAGATATTCGCCAGAGCCCCCCGCCCGCGCAGAAGTTCGGTCCCTCGCCCGTCAGCAGGAGCACCCGGAGCCGAGGCTCGCCGTGCGCCCCATCACAGCGTCGTAGAGCGCGCGCAGGAACGCCACTTTCATGCCATCGGACGCCTCGGGCCGGTTCAGCCGCAGGTGCCCGACGCCGTCGACGTTCAGGTCAAGCAGCGCCAGGCCGTCGCTGATGAGCTTCTCGGTCACGACGATTCCCCTACTGTCACGTGGAGTCCCCGCTGGCTGGGAACGCTCCAGGTTTTTAAGACACATTAGACCGGCGTGGTCGGCAGTTCGACCGGGGACAGGAACAGGACGTGCCGGGGGACCTTGAACCGCGCCAGCTTCTCGTTGGACAAGGCGATGAGCTCAGCGGGGTCCAGGACCGCGCGGCCCGGTGGCCGCCGTCAGCGCCGCGCGTACTTGGCTTTGAGCTCGGACTTCATCAGCTTGCCGGTTTCGGTCCTGGGCAGGTCATCGACGAAACGGACGACCTTCGGCGCCTTGTAGCCAGCGATCTTCGACTTCACGAACGTGACGATCTCCTGCGCGAGCTCGGGACCCGGGACAGCGCCCGCGGCGGGCTGGATGAAGGCGGCCACCGCCTCCCCCATCTCGGGGTCGGGCACGCCGATGACCGCGACGTCGTAGACGGTCGGGTGCAGGGCCAGCACGTTCTCGGTCTCCTGCAGGTAGATGTTCACCCCGCCGGAGATGACGTGAAGGCCTTGCGGTCGGTGAGAAACAGGAAGCCGTCCTGGTCGAGATATCCGATGTCGCCCAGGGTGGTCCAGGCCGGGTGCTGCGGGTGCTGAGCGGCCCGGGTCTTGTCGGGGTCGTTGTGATAAGCGAACGGGATGTCATCGCGCTCGAAGTAGACGCCGCCGATCTCGCCCGCGGGCAACTCGGTGCCGTCATCGGCACAGATCCGCAGAGTTCCCAGGACGGGCCGGCCGACGGTACCCGGCCTGGTCAGCCAGGTGGCGCCGTCGACGGCCGTCATGCCGTTGGACTCGGTGCCCGCGTAGTACTCCACCAGGATGGGCCCCCACCAGCCGATCATCTTCTGCTTGACCTCGACCGGCCACTAGGATCCTGAGCATGACGTGCTGCGGGGGCATGCTCAGAGGCGCTCGATGATGGTGACGTTGGCCTGGCGCGATCGCCCCGCCGTTCGGGTTGACCCGGGCCGGTACTGGCCAATGTTCTAGCCGGCGTGTCCAGTAGGCAACAGCGGTCAGGCGGCTCGTGGCGGGCGCGGGCCAGCCGACAGGTCAGGCGACGACGGCGATGTACCGCCAATCGAGGACATCGGACGGCACGGACCCGTCAGATCCGTCCGCCCGGGCCAGGGAACGCAGATGCACGAGCCCGCCGCCGCCCGGTAGCTCCTCGACCTGCTCGACGGAGATCGTGCTGCGCAGCGTGTCACCTTCGTGTACCGGGCCGAGGTGGTCGCAGCCGTGCCACGCCGCCACGGTGACGATGGAGGGCAGCGACCGGACCGCCTGGGCGAGGGCCAGCCCGATGACGTGCCCGCCGTAGACCAGGCGGCGGCCGCCGGAGGCCGCCGCGTCGTGGTGGACCGCCGCCACGTTGAGGGTCAGCCGGGCCAGTTCGGGCGCGCTGGAGACCACGTCACCGCCGGCCACCGGCCAGGACTGCCCAGGGCGCAGTTCGCGCAGCCGGGGACCGCCTGCCTGCTGGGCGAACCGGTCGAGGCGCCAACCGCCGACGAGTGTCTGCAGGCTGCGCGGCGCGAGCGAATGACCGGCAGAGTCGAGGTCGCCGGCATGCCCGGTCCGGCCGGCCTGATCACGCAGCGGCAGCATGGCGCAGCGCCAGAAGTCCAGCACCGGCCGTCGCTGCTGGTCGACGGTCGTGATCCGCAGGACCGCGAGCCCGGTGGGCGCCCGGCCTTCCCTGGGCCGGTTCTGCCGCAGCGCGACGACCCGCGTCGAGGTCCGCACCGTGTCGCCGAGCCGAGGAACACGGCGGAAGGCCAGGCCGCGGTAGAAAAGGTTCGCCTTGACGTGCTGGGTGACCACCGTCGACTGCCCGATCGCGACATCCCAGACCAGGCCGGGCGGTGCCACCGCGCTACCGCCGGTGACCTGGTGGCACAGCTCATGGTCGAGGGCGAGCGCGAGCCGGTCCCCGGTGATGGCCTGATGCGCGGCGGCCAGCCCCGGTGTCAGCGTGAGGCCGGGGGCGCGGCCGAAGTCCTGGCCGATGGCCAGCTCGTCAAAGTACGGGCCCTCGACGGCCGGAGACTGCATCGGTCACGCTCCCTGAGCCGCAGCTATCGTGGAGAAGCTTTTAATTAATGTTAGGCAGAACCTCAGTGTCACGCCCCAGGGAGCCATCGTGAGCAATCTTTCCGCGGAGGAGCGAGAGGTCGTCGGCACGGTGGCGGAATGGATCGACCGCGACGTCCGGCCGGTCGTCCGGGAACTCGAGCACGCCAATACCTACCCGGAGAAGCTGATCGAGCAGATGAAGGCCATGGGCATCTTCGGGCTGGCGATTCCCGCACCCTACGGTGACGCGCCGGTGTCCACCCCTTGCTACGCCGAGGTCACGGCCGAGCTGGCCCGGGGCTGGATGAGCCTGGCCGGGGCGATGGGCGGGCACACGGTGGTCTCCAAGCTGCTGCTCCAGTTCGGCTCCGAAGAGCAAAAGCAGCGTTACCTGCCCCCGATGGCGACCGGGCAGGTGCGGGCCACGATGGCGCTGACCGAGCCGGGCGGCGGCTCGGATCTGCAGGCCATCACGACGACCGCACGGCCGCGCGACGGCGGTTATCTCGTCAACGGCACCAAGACCTGGATCACCAACGCACGCCGGTCCCAGCTGATCGCGCTGTTGTGCAAGACCGACCCGTCGGCACGGCCTCGGCACCGGGGCATCAGCATCTTGCTGGTCGAGCCCGGCGACGGGCTGGTGGTCTCCCGGGACCTGCCGAAGCTCGGTTATAAGGGGGTGGAAAGCTGCGAGCTGTCATTCGCGGACTATCACGCGCCAGCCGGCGCGCTGCTCGGCAGCGAGCCCGGGCACGGCTTCGCCCAGATGATGAAGGGCCTGGAGATCGGGCGTATCCAGGTCGCTTCCCGGGCGGTCGGGGTGGCGCAGGCGGCCTTTGACGACGCGCTGCGGTACGCGCAGCAACGGGAGAGCTTCGGCGTGCCGATCTGGAAGCACCAGGCGGTCGGGGGTTACCTGGCTGACATGGCGACCAAGCTCACCGCGGCCCGGCAGCTCGTGCGGTACGCCGCGGCGCGGTACGACGCCGGCGAGCGGTGCGACATGGAGGCCGGGATGGCCAAGCTGTTCGCCTCGGAGGCCGCGATGGAGATCGCGCTCAACGCGGTCCGAATCCACGGCGGGTACGGATACTCGACCGAGTACGACGTCGAGCGGTATTTCCGCGACGCGCCCCTCATGATCGTCGGCGAGGGAACTAACGAGATCCAGCGCAACGTCATCGCAGCGCAACTCATATCCCGCGGCGGCCTGGGTCGCTGACCGGTCCGCTGACGTACCGGGCAGAGGTACGCCGGGAACCTGTGAGTTCCTCAGCGGGCGGACTCCAGGGCCGCGCGGAGCTTCGGCGGTACCGGCTGCTTGCCCGAGCCGTCCGTGGAAACGACCACGTAGACGGTGCGAGCGGTGGAGCGCACCTGCGATCCGACCCGCACAGTGAACGACAGCGTGAAACTGGTCGCGCCTATCTTCTCGGTGGCCACGTCGACCGTCACCGATTCCCCGTACCGCACGCCCCCCCGCCAGTCGGCCTCGGTATGGACCAGCTGGACGTCCAGGCCGTCGGCGATCATTGTCTGGTAGGGCCAGCCAGCGTCGCCAAGGAACTGGGTCATCGCGTCGTCGAACCAGCCGAAGTACCACATGTTAAAGACGACGCCCTGCTGGTCGAACTGGAAATACGACGAGCTCACCGGTACGGCGATGGCCATGGGCAAAGTCTCCCGTTCATCCAGGCGCATGGACGCGGCACGATACACGCTCTTCCGTGCAGGGTGCCACACGCCGACGACCGTGTCGCCGTCGGTGTGGCCGAGCATCGCTTGCGAACGCCGCGATTCCCGCCGCGTAGTCATCGGTGTCCCGGACTCGCTCCCGGCGGCAGTATCTACTTCTCGCGCCTCCGGTGGTGCCTGGCCTGGAGCACGAACGACGGCCCGTTCGGTACCTTGTTACCAGAGTTTTTGAGGCAAATTGTCCTACGCGGGGCTGCCGCCAACCGGCCCGCTGGTGTCCGGGGCCCCCGTCCGCGGCGAGAGGACCCCACGATGCCCTTGAGCGAACTCAGTTACAAGTCGGCCGACGGCACGCAGATCGTCGCCTATAGGTGGGAGCCGGAGGACGACCGTGGGCCGCGGGCAGCGGTCCAGCTGACCCACGGGATGGGCGAGCACGCCCAGCGCTACGATCACGTCGCGCGGGCCCTGAACGAAGACCGTTTCGTCGTCTACGCCCAGGATCACCGCGGTCACGGCGCCAGCGCCGACCCTGATGCGTACGGGGACCTGGGCAAGGGCGGCTGGAACGCGCTGGTGGACGACATCGGCCTGCTCTCGGCCAAGATCCGCGCGGACCACCCGGACCTGCCGCTCATCCTGCTCGGGCACAGCATGGGGTCATACGCCGTGCAGCAGTACCTGCTCGATCACAGCGCCGACGTCGACGGCGTGGTGCTCACCGGGACCGCGGCGATCGACCTGCTCGAGCCCGCGCTGGACCTGGATCAGCCGCTGGACCTGGCCGTGTTCAACGCGCCGTTCCAGCCCGCACGCACCGACTACGACTGGCTGTCGCGCGACGAGGCCAGCGTGGACGCCTATATCGCCGATCCGGGCTGCGGCTTCGGGATCGACGCCGAGTCGGCCAAGGCGATGTTCCTCGGCGCGCGGCGGCTCGCCGATCCGGCCCAGGTCGCCGCGATGCGGTCCGACCTGCCGGTCTACATCGCGGTCGGCGAGGCCGACCCGGTGAACGGCGGCCTGGCGCTGCTGACTCCGCTCACCGACCGGTACCAGGCCGCGGGCCTGACCGACGTGACGGTCCGCGTCTATCCAGGCGCCCGGCACGAGATCCTGAACGAGACCAACCGGGACGAGATCATCGCCGCGCTGAACGGCTGGCTCGACCGCGTGGTGACCGGCGCAGGCCAGGACAGCTAGGGCGGGACCGGTCCGTGAGGGCCGGGCCAGCGCCTACTAGGAGTGGCCGAGAACCGGGTGCGGGACGTACGGCTCCTCCAGTCGCCGCATCTCCTCCTCGCTCAGCGGGAGTTGCTCGGCGGCCAGCGCGTCCTGAAGGTGGCCGAGCCGGGTGGCGCCGACGATCGGGGCCGTGACGCCGGGTTTGTGCAGCAGCCAGGCCAGCGCGACCTGCGCCTGGGGCACGCCGCGCTCGGCCGCGACCTCGGCCACGCGGTCCACCACGTCGAAGTCGCCCCGCTGGTTGTACAGCGAGTCGAGGAACGAGTCGCTGGCGGCCCGGGTGGTGGGCTGCTCGCCCGCGCGAGGGCGGCCGCGGGTGAGCACACCGCGGGCCAGCGGGCTCCACGGGATCACCGCCACGCCCTGGTCCAGGCACTGCGGGATCATCTCCCGCTCCTCCTCGCGATAGACCAGGTTGTAATGGTCTTGCATGGAGACGAAGCGGGTCCACCCACTCCGTTCGGCCGTGTACTGCGCCTTGGCGAACTGCCAGGCGTACATGCTGCTGGCGCCAATGTAGCGCGCCTTGCCCGACCGTACGACGTCGTTGAGGGCCTGCATAGTCTCCTCGGCCGGCGTGCCGGGGTCCCAGCGGTGGATCTGGTAGAGGTCGACGTAGTCGGCGCCGAGACGCCGCAGCGAGGCGTCGACGGCGGACAGGATGTGCTTGCGAGACAGGCCGCGGTCGTTCTCCCCCTGACCAGTCGGCATGTAGACCTTGGTGGCGAGGACGTAGTCGTCCCGGCTGGCGAACATCTTGGCCAGCAGGCGGCCGGTGATGACCTCGCTCGTTCCGCCGTTGTAGGCGTCGGCGGTGTCGAAGAACGTCACGCCGCCGTCGACGGCAGCACGGACAATGGGCTCGGCGACGTCCTCGCCCTGCGCCCAGGCCCGTTCTGTGCTGTCGCCATAGCTCATCATGCCCAGGCAGATGCGGGAGACCCGGAGGCCGGTCGACCCGAGATTGACGTACTTCATCGCTATCACTCCTCCACTGCGTCTGCGGCGCGGCGCGGCAACTCGGCCGCTCTGGCAGGCTACCGGGACCCGGCGCCGGGGCGCGGGGCCGGGCTAGATAGCGGAGGACCCGGAGTGATCGACGTCGGCTCTTGCCAAGACCGGACACGCTGCTATTAGCTGTAAGTCAGATCGGTTATATAGATAATAGGAGCGGCTTCCGCCGGGTGGTCGGAGGAAAGCCGCCGGGGTTGGAGGAGACCGTCATGCCCGTGGAGTTCCTCGGCATCGCCGCGACCAACGACGGCAGCGAGATCACGCGGTCGCGGGGGCGGGGGCGGGGCGGTAGGCGATGAAGTTCATCGGCCTAGACCTGGTCGCCAACGGTCCCGACGCTTCCGGTCGGCCGGGTGATCCTACCGAGCGGCTTTCGCAGACCGTGGAGAACGCGGTCTTGTTCGAGGAGCTGGGGTTCGACGGCTTCGCGGTCGGGGAACGCCACCACATCCCGTTCCTGTCCAGCGCGCCGCGGTCGTGCTCAGCCACATCGCCGCGGTGACCTCGAAGATCCGGCTGTTCACCGGGGTCACGCTGCTGTCGGTCCTGGACCCGGTGCGGGTGGCGGAGGACTACGCCACGCTCGACCACCTGTCCGGCGGCCGGGTCGAGCTGATCATCGGCACCGGTGTACGAGCGGTTCGCGGCCATGGTGGCCAACTCCGGCCAGCTGCCCGGCACGTTCACGATCTACGATGGGTACGACGACTTCCTCGAACGGGGCTCGGCGCTGGTGGGCAGCCCGCAGCAGGTCATCGACAAGGTCGGCCGCTACCACGAGGCGTTCGGCAACCGGCTGATAGCGATCGGTGGTCATCCGGGGAACCTGAGCCACGCTGAGTTCCTCGCGAGCCTGGAGCTGTTCCAGGCCGAAGTCGCCCCGGTCCTGCGCCGGACCATCCCCGACCCGGAGTGGCCCGCTCCCGTCGCCGACGTCAGGCGTCGTCACGCGCGGGAGACGGCGCCCGCGTAACCATACGCTTCCGCCGACTTCGAAGTGGCCGGCCTGCCGAAGGGCAAGCTCGTCGCGGCGATCATCGGCCCCAGCGAGGAATCCGGGCCCAGAACCAAGATCCGCGACGGGCCGAACACCGCATAGCCGAGCAGGCACAAGATCGATGTGTACAAGCCGGTGATCGGCGGCAGGCTGGAGACATCGGACTCACGTCACCACATCCGCTGGAGGTAAGCGACATGGTCAAGAAGAAGGACAATTACCACGACGGGGAGGTCCGGGTGTCGCCGGCTGCAGCGCGGCAGGAGGTCGGGGCCGGCCAGCCGCCGAAGCTGAAACGCAAGGCGTACGAGCGGGAGATGAGAATCCTGCAGGGTGAGCTCGTCGTCATGCAGGAGTGGGTCAAGGCGTCGGGCGCCAAGATCTGCATCGTATTCGAGGGCCGGGACACCGCCGGGAAGGGAGGCACGATCAAGCGGATCACCGAGCGGGTGAGCCCGCGGGTGTTCCGGGTCGTGGCCCTGCCCGCCCCGACCAAGCGGGAAGAGTCGCAGATGTACATCCAGCGGTATATCTCGCACTTCCCGGCCGCCGGCGAGGTCGTGATCTTCGACCGCAGCTGGTACAACCGGGCGGGCGTCGAGCCGGTGATGGGGTTTTGCACGCCGGAGGAGACCGGGCGGTTCCTCGAGCTGGCGCCTGCGGTCGAGAAGGCCATGGCCGATTCGGGGATCCTGCTGCTGAAATACTGGCTCGAGGTCACTGTCGGCGAGCAGACCCGGCGGCTGGAGAGCCGCATCAACGACCCGCGGAAGATCTGGAAGCTTTCGAGTATGGACCTGAAGTCCTACAGCCGCTGGTATGACTACTCCCGGGCCAGAGACGCGATGTTCGCCGCCACTGACACCGCGTGGGGACCCTGGTACATCGCGCACACCGACGACAAGCAGCGCGGCCGGCTCAACATCATCAGCCACCTGCTCAGCCAGGTCCCGTATGAGCCG
This sequence comes from uncultured Actinomycetes bacterium, assembly GCA_963758795.1. Lineage (GTDB taxonomy): Bacteria > Actinomycetota > Actinomycetes > Streptosporangiales > Streptosporangiaceae > Palsa-504. The sequence goes on along the minus strand of CAVWXG010000005.1, from coordinate 195,907 downwards.
CTCGATCCCCGGGATGTCACGCTGCCGAAGCGGCAGCAGGCCGACGGCTACGTAGAGCCGGACCTGCCGCTGCGGTACATCCCGGCTCGGTTCTAGACAGCCAGGCGAGGCCGAGGGACAACTGGCACCGTCCCCGCAGCGGTCTAACCCTTGCCGGGGTTGAATATCTCGAGCGGATCCAGCGCGCGGCGCACCGCGGATTGCAGGGCGAGCGAGCCGGGATCGAGCTCCCGGCGCATGCCGTCCCGCTTGAGGATCCCGACCCCATGCTCGCCGGTGACGGTGCCCCCCAGGGCAATCGCCGCGTCCAGGAGCTCCTCGAACGCAGCCTGAGCCGCGATCCGCGCCGCCGCGTCGCCCGGCGGGGTGATGATCAGCGGGTGCAGGTTCCCGTCGCCGGCGTGAGCGATCGTCGCGATGTGCAGGTCGTGCCGGGCCGCGATCACGCCCGTCTGTTCCAGCATCGCGGGGACCTGGGACCGCGGCACGCAGACGTCTTCGGTGAGGAGTGGCCCGAGCCGCTCAAGCGCCGGGTAGGCCAGCAGCCGGGCCTCGAACAACGCCTCCGCCTCGGTGTCGTCGGTCGACTGCTCCACCCACATCGCGCCCGCGCCGGCCATGGCCGCGGCGATCGCGTCCGCCTCGGCCGCACCCGAGTCCCCGGGCGTATCCACCCGAGCCAGCAGCAGCGCCGTCGCGTCGGTGCCGATACCCAGGTGCTTCCAGTCCTCCACCGCCTGCAGGCAGAACCGGTCCAGCAGCTCAAGGACCGCCGGGGTCAGGCCGCGCCTGGTGATCTGCGCGACGGCCTCGCCGGAGGCGACCAGGTCGCCGAACGCCCCGACGATCGTGCGCGGGATCCCGGCGAGCGCGGGCCGCAGCCGCAGCGTCACCTCGGTCACCACGCCGAGCGTGCCTTCGGATCCGACGAAGAGCCCCACCATGTCGAGCCCGGCCACGCCCTTGGTGGTACGCCGCCCCAGGCGTACCGCGTCACCGTAGGCGACGGGGCCGCCCACGACGGCGCGCAGGCCAAGCACGTAATCGCGGGTGACGCCGTACTTAAGGCAGCACAGGCCGCCCGCGTTGGTTGCGACGTTGCCGCCGATCGTCGACCACGGGGCGCTAGCCGGGTCCGGCGGGTACCACAGTCCGTGTTCGGCGACGGCGGCCTTGACGTCGTTGTTGACCGCGCCCGGCTGGACGACGCAGACCAGGTTGTCCCGGTCGATCTCCACGACCTGGTTCATCCGCGACAGGTCAAGGACGACACAGCCGCTGACCGCGTTGGCGCCGCCGGACAGCCCGGTACCCGCGCCGCGCGGCACGACGGGAACCCCCAGCTCGGCGCAGCTGCGGACGACGTGCTGGACCTCGGCTTCTGACCGGGCCCGAACCCCGGCGACCGCCTTCCCGGCCGGGGCCCATTCGGCTTCGTCGTGCGACATGGCGGCGAGCACGTCGGGATCGACCACGACGCTGTCACCCGGCAGTTCCCGGCTCAGCGCCTCCACTACCATCGCCGGCGTCGTCACAGGGGCTGACTGCATACCAGAACCCTAAGCGGTTCCTGGCGAGCCGACCATCATCGGTCAGCCCTTCCGGCTGGCGCGGCAGGCACGCTATCTGGTTCGCTCTGATCATGACATCACCTGCCGACGCCGAGGCGACCGCAGAAACCGGGGGTCCGGCCTGGTTCACCGCCGCCCTGGCCGCACCGGTCCAGGCGCGGCGTACGACCGTCGAGGGAACCGAGATCGCCTACCGGGCGTGGGGGGAGCCTGCTGACCGGGGCATCGTGCTCGTGCACGGCGGTGCTGCCCACTCCCGGTGGTGGGACCACATCGGCCCGCTGCTGGCGGCTGGCTGGCGGGTCGTCGCCCTGGACCTGTCCGGGCATGGCGACAGCGGCCGGCGGGACAGCTACACCCTCGACGTGTGGAGCCGCGAAGTGCTCGCCGTCGTCGCCGACGCCGGGATCACCACTCCGCCCACGGTGATCGGGCACAGCATGGGCGGCCTGGTCACGCTGCGGCTCGCGAGCCTGGTCGGATCCCGCATCGCCGGAGCGGTCGCCATCGACTCGCCCGTACGGGACCTCACCCCCGAGGACCGGGCGGCGCGTCAGCGGCGGGCGTTCGGGCCGCTGCGCGTCTATCCGACCAGCCAGGCGGCCATGGCGCGGTTTCACCCCGTCCCCGATCAGCCGGCGCTGGCCTATATCAGGGACCATGTGGCCGCTACCTCGATTCGTCCGGTCGAAGGCGGCTGGACGTGGAAGTTCGATCCCGGGATCTTCGCCCGGGAGCAGTTCACCCCCGAGCTGCTGACCCGGCTGGACTGTCGGGTGGCGCTGTTCCGGGCCGAATACGGCATCGTGACGCCGCAGCTGAGCGAGGTCATGTACGACCGGCTCGGCCGCGTCGCCCCGGTGGTGGAGATCCCGGCCGCGGGTCACCACATCATGCTCGACCAGCCCATCGCGCTGGTCGCCGCGCTCCGGACGCTGGTCTCGGACTGGGACCACTCGCTGCCGGGGACGCCCCAGCGGCCCGGCGCCGGTCGTGAGGCCTGAAGCCATGGGCTCCGGCCCCGGGCTGCTCGCGGCGCTCAGGCGGTGGCCCGGGTCTCCAGCAGATGGTCCAGGGTCGCGGCCGCGTCCAGCGGGTTCGCCAGCACCGCCCACCGCGCGCCCGCGAGGTCCGCGAGCTGAGCGGCCTGTTCGTAGTCGTCGGCGGGAGCCAGGATGATCAGCTCGGACAGGGTCCGGGCCGCCTCCAGGGTGTCGTCGTCGTCGGTGGCGCGGCAATCGGACAGCAAGATGACGACCCGGCGCCGGGCCCGGGCGGACGCCAACTGCTCCCCAGCAGCCTTCAGCGCGTCAGACAGCCGGGTGACCCCGTGCCCCCGGAGCCGCAGCAGCCGCCCGGCCACCACCTCCGGCACGATATCGCTGGCCAGGGGCCGGATGAGTTCGACGGACGCGGCGAAGGACAGGACGGCATGCTCGCGCGGAGCGCGCAGCGCGCACGCGGCGGCGACCGTCGCCGCCGCGGCCAGCCTCGCCCCGTTCATCGAGCCCGACCGGTCGACCACCACGGCGAAGGCTGTCTGCGCCCGAGCCCAGTGCAGGGTAGTCAGGTCGTCGAGGGCGACCGGCCGGGCCTGCGAGCGGGCTGCCGAGATGCCCTCGATCGAGGCATCGATGTCCAGGTCACCGTCGGTGGCGCCGCGCACGGGCCGCAGCCGTGAAATCCCGCGCATCGAGACACGCCCGGTACGGGCGCGCTCGAGCACGATGCTTGAGCCGAGCCGGATCGCGGCCGCACGCAGGCGCTCGTCGGTCGCGCTGGTCATGGCGGCGAGGAGCTCGAACACCGCCGGATCCTCGGCCAGGGCCTGGCTCATGGCCTGCTGGTCGAGCACGCCGACCTCGGGGCTGATCTCGGCGAAGCGGGCGTGCCGGGAAAGCTCGTGGCGACCCACGGTCTTTCCCTCGGGGCGCCCCGACTTCGGCGGCGGCCGCTGGGGGTGCCCGCCGGCCGCCCGAGCGGCCGGCGGGCTGGTCATTCCCCCGGGCTGTCATCGCCTCCCGGTGGCCCGTCTGCTGGCCCGGTGGCCCGCAGGCGCCGGAATACCTCCTCGATGATCTGGTCGGCCGACCGCTGGCACGACTCGTGCCGCCGCACCCGCCCGGACAAGGTGGTCAGCGCCGCATCCAGCCCGACCTGCCAGTCGTCGGCGGGAACGACGCGGATTTCGGCCAGCTCAGGGACCAGCCGGGCATAGTCGATGGCGCCCCGCACCGAGGCCCCGGAACGAAGATCGGGATGCTCGCGGGTGGCGCGGGCCAGGTCTACCGCCTCGGTGACCAGGACCTGCTTGGCGTCCGGCGCGGCGAGCTGAACGATCTGACGTTCGTGCCCGGCGCCCTGGTAACCGACCGAAATCCGGCAGGTCCGGTCGTACAGCGCCATCGACAGCCGCGATGTCCCGACCGAGTCGTACGGGTTCATGGCGGCCACCAGCCGGAAGCTGCCGTCCGCGGTCACCCGGCCGAGCCGCGGCACGTTAATCTCGCCCTCGGACATGACCGTGAGCAGAACGTTGATCGTTTCCTCGGGGACCCGGTTGAGCTCCTCGACGTACAGCAGGCCGCCGTCGCGCATGGCCCGCACCAGCGGGCCGTCGGTAAAGTTCTCCGGCCGGTAGCCCTGCTCCAGGACGAGGGCCGGGTCGAAGGATCCGACGAGGCGGGCCGGGGTCAGCTCGGCGCTGCCCTCGACCAGCACGAATTCGGCGTGCCTGGCTCGCGCGACCTGCCGCAGCAGGGTGGACTTACCCGTGCCGGGCGGTCCTTCGAGCAGGATGTGGGCGCCAGACGCGAGCGCTGCTCGCACCAGCTCCAGCTCGCGCTGGCGCCCGACAACCTGTTTTGACTTCGGGTCGGTGCTCAACGACCGTGGCGCGCGCGTCAGTGCTCGTGGACGATGACGCCGCGGACGTTCTTGCCCGCGAGAAGGTCCTCGTAGCCCTCGTTGACCTCGTCCAAGGTGTACGTCCGGGTGATGATCTCATCGAGCTTGAGGTCACCCGCCTGGTACAGGCCCAGGATCTTCGGGATGTCGGTGGTGGGGTTGCAGTCGCCGAACAGGCTGCCCTTCAAGCTCTTGCGGAACAGGGTCAGGATGGTCCCCGACAGCTGAATGGTCTGCTCCATCACCTTGTTCAGACCGGTCACCACGACCACGCCGCCCTTGCCGATGGCGTTGAACCCGGCCGCCACGACCTCAGCCGTCATGAGGTCAACGGTGAGGATCGCCGAGTCGGCGCCCTGCCCGCGGGTCATCTCGGTGATCGCCTCCTGTGCCTCCTCGGCGGTGGCGAACGCGTGAGTCGCGCCGAGCTCCATCGCCTTCTCCCGCTTGTTCTCCAGCGGGTCGACGGCGATGACGTTCTTGGCACCGGCGTAGCGGGCGCCCTGCACCGCGTTGATGCCGATGCCGCCGATGCCGTAGATCGCGACGGTGTCGCCGGGGGCGACGTTCGCAGTATTTACCGCCGACCCCCAACCGGTCGGCACGCCGCATCCGACCAGCACGGCCTTGTCCAGGGGCAGGTCGTCGTCGACTTTGATGGTCGAGGTCTGGCTGATCACGCCGTACTGGCTGAAGGTCCCGATCATGCACATCGCGCCGTACTGGCCGCGAGGCCCGGTAATCGGGAACCGCTCGCCAGGAAGGTAGCCCTGAAGGATGGTGGCGCCCATGTCGCAGATGGACTGACGGCCGGTGGCGCAATAACGGCACACGCCGCAGTTCGGGATGAATGAGCACACCACGTGATCCCCTGGAGCCACCCGGGTCACTCCCGACCCGACCTCCTCGATGATGCCCGCCCCTTCGTGGCCAAGCACCATCGGAAGCCGCGCCTCCAGATCGCCGTGGGCGACGTGGATGTCGGAGTGGCACAAGCCCGCGTGGGTGTAACGGATGAGAACCTCACCCTCCCGCGGCCCGTCCAGGTCAAGCTCCTCGACCTCGATACGCTTGCCCGGTTCGTAGACGACAGCGGCCCTTGTCTTCATCGACGCTCCTTCGGTTCGGCTGATAGTCCCCAGTCTGCCCGAGCCTATTCCCGTTAAATGTTCAAATTCTGGACGGATCCCGGCCGGGGGACCGGCTCGGCGCAGGTCGCCTGGGTGCTTTCGCTGGCGCGTTCTGTCTCTGGCGTCCCCTGCGGAGGGTCCCTTAGGGTCCCGCCTGCGGGTGCCGGATGTCATGCGGGGGCTCGTAGAACGTCGTGTCCCTGAGCTGCTCATGGCAGGCCTCACAAGACACCCACACATGACCCATGCCCCGGCCATGCTCGGCACGTTCCCTGGCCGGCGCGCAGATACAGGGCTTCCAGCTGACGCGCGCCATGCCCGGCCACAGCCGGTGACCGAACGGGCAGCGCTCTGGCTTGCGTTCGAAAATAGAAACTGACACATGATGATCATGTCACAGGGACCGGCTCGCGACGGGCTGCGGTCGCGACGGCCAAGGCGCGAGCCTAACGAAGGGACTGGGCGCGCGAACGGACGGCGGCGCTGATCGCCTGCGGTTCCGGTCTGACCGCCGCCCCCGCGACCAGTACGGTCGGGGTTGCGCTGACTCCCGCGGCGTCGGCGCGCGCGGTGACGTACGGCGGCCAGTCCAGGTAGGGCGCCGCGGACAAGCAGGTGTCGAACGCGGTCTCGGTGAGCCCGGCGGCACGGCCGAGGGCGGCGAGTTCAGCGTCGCTCAGCCCTGACCCGCCCTCGGGCGGCTGATGGACGAACAGTTCATGCGTGTACTCAAGGAACCGGCCTTGGTCGGCAGCGCAGCCCGATGACGCGGCCGCGCGAGTCGAGTAGTGCGTGGTCGAGGCCCCGTCGAGGAAATTCATCGGATGGTAGACCAGGCTGGCCAGCTGATCGGCTACCAGGCCAGCCAGGGCCGGCCCTGCGGCCAGCTCGAATTGCCGGCAGAACGGGCACTGGAAATCGATGAAGGCGTCTATCCGGACCGGGCCTGCCCCGACGACGATCCCGTCGCCTTCGGGCGTCGCTCCGGCTGGAATGCGGTCCGGGATTTTCGGGGACGTCATGGCACCTCCGGTACGGTCGGCTTTTACCACATCCATCGTACGAACCTTTGTCATGCGGCCCGGGGTGCGGAGATATCCGGGGCATCGAGCAGTTTCCTGAGGTACTGGCCGGTGTAACTCGCCTCGATCTGGGCGATCTGCTCGGGAGGGCCGGCGGCGAGTACCGTACCGCCGCGCGAGCCGCCTTCCGGGCCGAGGTCGATGACCCAGTCGGCGGTCTTGATCACGTCCAGGTTGTGCTCGATCACGATGACCGTGTTGCCGGTGTCGACCAGCCGGTTCAGCACGCCAAGCAGCTTGCGGATGTCCTCGAAGTGCAGGCCCGTGGTCGGCTCGTCCAGCACGTAGATGGTCCGCCCGGTGGCCCGCCGCTGCAGTTCGGCGGCGAGCTTGACCCGCTGCGCCTCGCCGCCGGACAAGGTGGGCGCGGGCTGGCCCAGGCGGACATAACCCAGGCCCACGTCGACCAGCGTCTTGAGGTGCCGGTGAATGGCAGGCACCGGGGCGAAGAACTCCGCCCCCTCCTCGATCGGCATATCCAGCACGTCGGCGATCGTCTTGCCCTTGTAGTGCACCTGCAGGGTGTCGGTGTTGTACCGGGCCCCGTGGCAGACCTCGCACGGCACGTACACGTCGGGCAGGAACTGCATCTCGATCTTGATCGTGCCGTCACCCGAGCACGCCTCGCACCGCCCGCCCTTGACGTTGAAGGAGAACCGGCCCGGCTGATAGCCGCGGATCTTGGCCTCGGTGGTCTGCGCGAACAGCCTGCGGATGTGGTCGAACACCCCGGTGTAGGTAGCGGGGTTGGACCTCGGGGTCGCGCCGATCGGGTCCTGGTCCACGCGCACCACCTTGTCCAGGTGCTGCGTGCCGGTGACCGCGGTGTGCTTGCCTGGCACGGACCTGGCACCGTTGAGCTCCCGGGCCAGGGCGCGGTAGAGGATGTCGTTGACCAGCGTGGACTTGCCGGATCCGGACACGCCCGTGACGGCGGTGAACAAGCCGAGCGGGAACGCTACGTCCACGTTCCGCAGGTTGTTCGCGCTCGCCCCGTGGACCACGACCTCGCGGTCCGGCGAACGCTTCCGGCGGACGGCCGGCCCTGCGATGGACTTGCGGCCGGCCAGGTAGGCGCCGGTCAGCGACTCGGGGCTGGCCAGCAGGTCCTCCGGCGGGCCGGACACCACGATGTTGCCGCCGCCCTGGCCGGCCTGCGGACCGATGTCGACGACCCAGTCGGCGGCCCGGATGGTGTCCTCGTCATGCTCGACGACGATCAGCGTGTTGCCGAGGTCCCGCAGCCGGGTCAGCGTCTCAAGCAGCCGGTGGTTGTCTCGCTGGTGCAGCCCGATCGACGGCTCGTCCAGCACGTACAGCACGCCGGTCAGGCCCGAGCCGATCTGGGTCGCGAGCCGGATCCGCTGCGCCTCGCCGCCGGCCAGGGTCGCCGAGGCCCGGTCCAGCGACAGGTAGTCCAGGCCCATATCCAGCAGGAATTCCAGGCGCGAGATCATCTCGGCCAGAATCGGGCCGGAAATCTTGTCCGCTGCCCCGGACAGGTTCAGCGCGCGCAGGCACTCGGCAAGTTCACCGAGGGGCAGCGCGCAGAAGTCGGCAATGGACCTGCCATCCACCTGCACGGCGCGGGCGATGGGCTTGAGCCGCGTCCCCTGGCAAGCCGCGCACGGTATCTCCCGCATGAACCCGGCCCACCTGGTCTCGTTCTGCGCCTCGGCCCGGTTTCGCTCGATGTGAGGGATCGCGCCCTCGAAGCGGGCGTCGTAGGAGCGCGGCCTGCCGGTCCTGGTCGTGTACTGAACGTGCACGGGCTCGTCATGGCCGTACAGCAGGGCTTGCCGGGCGGACGCGGGCAGCTTCGACCACGGCGTGCCGATGGCGAAACCAAGGGTCCGGCCGAGCGCTTCGATGAGCCGGACGAAGTAGTCGCTGACGTGGCCGCCGCTCCACACCGTGATGGCGCCTTCTTGGAGGGACTTGGACTCGTCCGGCACGATCAGCTCCGGGTCGACTTCCATCCGGCTGCCCAGGCCGGCGCAGTCCGGGCACGCGCCTGACGGCGAGTTGAACGAGAACGAACGGGGTTCCAGCTCGTCAAAGGACAGGTCGTCATACAGGCAGGCCAGATGCTCGGAGAACATCCGCTCCCGCTGCGGGTCGCTCTCGGGCAGGTCCGGGAAGTCCAGGATGACGACTCCGCCGGACAGCGAGAGCGCGGTCTCTACCGAGTCGGTAAGCCGGCCTCGCGCCGACGGCTTGACCTGCAGCCGGTCCACGACGACCTCGATATCGTGCCTGGCGTTCTTCTCCGGCAGGTCACCGGTGATCTCTGACTCCAGCCGGATCACGGTCCCGTCGACCCTGGCCCGCGAGTAGCCCTTGGCCGCTAGGCCGCGGAGCAGTTCGGCGCAGGACCCCTTCTGGCCGCGGACGACCGGCGCCAGCACCTGGAACCTGGTGCCCTCCGCCAGCTCCAGCACCTGGTCGACGATCTGCTGCGGGCTCTGCCGGGCGACGGGCCGGCCGCAGACCGGGCAGTGCGGCTGGCCGACCCGGGCGAACAGCAGCCGCAAGTAGTCATACACCTCGGTAACCGTGCCCACCGTGGAACGCGGGTTCCGGCTGGCCGCCTTCGCCTCGATCGACACCGCTGGCGACAGCCCGTCGATGAAGTCCACATCCGGCCGGTCCAGCTGGCCCAGGAACTGCCGCGCGTACGCCGAGAGCGACTCGACGTACCGGCGCTGCCCCTCGGCGAAGATCGTGTCGAAGGCCAGGCTTGACTTCCCCGACCCGGACAGGCCGGTAAAAACGATCATCGCGTCCCTGGGCAGTTCCAGCGAGACATTCTTCAGGTTGTGCTCGCGCGCGCCACGGATAACAAGACGATCAGCCAACAGTGTTCAGCACTCCCAGGGGATGTTGCCGCTTCCAAGCGGGGGGCCTGCCCGAAACAAGGCCGCACATACTGGCTTGGATAACAAAAACGGACCGCCCTGGATTCCGGCGGCGGGCGGCGGCGGCGGGCCGCTGGCCGCCGGGCTCGCTCAGGGGGCCGGGCCTGCGACGCGGCGAAGCAGACGACTGAGCGTGGGCCGGAGGGCCCCTGTAGGACTTCCGAGGGACCCTCCGGCTGTGTTCTGATCGACAGTTATGAGGAAGCAGGAGACGCGGCACTTGCCGCTGCGGTTACTTCCTGCCGAAACTGTCGAATTCTCCGTTTCGTGCGCCTCCGAGAAAAGCATGCCATTCGTCCGGTGTAAATCGGAGAACTGGCCCCTCGGAGTCCCTGCTGTTGCGTACGCCGATCTCGCCGTCGGGCAGGCTCGCTACCTCAACGCAGTTACCGTTGGAGAAACTTAGAGAGCTCTTGACCCAGTTAGAATCTGAGCCCGGCCCTTCGAGCATAGGTTTATCCACGTTGCTACCTCGCTGATTTGTTGTCTGTTACCCTGTGACGTGCGACTGCGGAGTGTGGGTCATAAATTACTCAACGTAGTCGCTCAATTCTTAGACTAGCAGACCTCGCGGGCACCCCGCGCCCCTCTCGCCTCAAATAGAGCTAAGGCCCAGTGAATCTCTGTTGTACCCACGGCGTACCGCACACCTCAAACGCGGTGCAGCACGGCAGCGCCTGCCGACACAGCGGGGCCGCCTAGGAGCGGCAACGCGAGTGGGCCGTCACCACGAGCGATGGGGGATAAAACGACTTGCGTCAGCTACGCATTAGCGTGCCGCTGGAGACCTGACCAGTGCGACTCCGCTGTTTCGAGTATGAGCGCCTTCGACGCTGCCGGGTCGAGGGACGCTTCGGAGAGCATCTGATATGCAATCCTGTGCAAGTACGTTTCCCTCTCCCCCTCCGAGGAGAAGCCGCTCCTCATATGCTCAGCGCTAACCACATCTTGCAGCATCGCATCACTATCTTCCCCGAAGCCAAATATGACAAAGGATTCTCCGAAGACCGTATGCTGCGCGCTAAGGGGGAGGATCTGCAACGTCAGATTTGGCCGGTCAGCTTCTCGCGCGAGATGCTGTAGCTGCTCATACATCACCGACTCGTTACCAACCCGGCGCTTCAACACCGATTCATCGAGCACGACCGATAGCTGCAGTCCGTCACGATCCAGCACCTGCTGGCGTCGCGTGCGGACCCTGACCAATCGCCCGATCATACCCGGCGTCGATTGGCTCGACCCGGCCATAGCTGCTGATAATATGCCGAGCGTAGCTTTCAGTTTGCAGCAGGCCAGTGACCACGTAAATATGCCATATGGCGATGGTGACCGCTTCATGCTCGAGGCCGATGAATTGGCGATAGTCCTCGGAGAGGCTGTCGGCGAATTCCTCCCACCAGCCCTTCTGCGCCGCATCCTCGGCGAGCTCCAGGAGGAGCGCGCGGCGGGGCCCGGCGATCTGGTAATAGTCGAGCAGTCTCTCGACGTCCCGCGGCCGCAAGCCGGTCCTGGCCCGCTCGTACCGACTGATCTTGGAGGGCGACCACTTCAGCGCGGCGGCGACGGCCTCTCCGCTCTTGCCCTTGCTCTCCCTGATCTCGCGCAGTTCAGCGGCCAGCCGACGGCGCCGCACCGTGGGACTTGCTGGCGCGATCATCGGGCATCCTCCTGGTGTCGCGCGGGCAGACTACTGCCACGGTAACGCAGATTGCAGGGAAACAATCCATGCAACCTTTAGTACACCGTACGCATACCCATTGCAACCAGGGGCTCAGCTTTCACCGGTTCGGCCGCAGATTGACGCCTCCGGCAGATTGCGCCGGCGAACGTCGAGCCGATGTGCTTCCGGATGGCTCGCGGCAGCGGTCGAGCCGCCCTCGCTTCGACCATGTGCGGTCGCCGGCATCGGCCCGGCCATGGCGATGGCGGGGCGATTGATACGCCTGGTCCCGCTGGTCTTGGAAATGCCTATGCGCAGTAAGGCCACGCATTGCCACTGTTGTATAGCTATATGGCGAAAGGGACGTCCGTGAATAAAAGCGCCTTGAGTTGCCGGCTTAACGGAGCCTGCGGCCGGGCTCCGGCAGTTAGCCACACTTGGCGCAACGAACTTGCGGTGTTTGGCGTAATCACACGATTGGCCTGCTGCGGACTCGGTGAATCGGCAACAGGCCGTAAGTCGTGTGCCAGGTTAGTTCACCCGTAATGGAAAGTGTTGGGGCTCGCGACCACCACTTGGGCGCTGGACGCCTGTGCCGCCGCGAGTACTGCAGAGCCAGCCAGTGCTGAGCCGGCCGCACTTAGTGCTAGGATAGCGGGGATGATGATGGCTCGCTTAATGCGCATGATTCCTCCATGCCGTTTACACAGTTCAGCGGCCTGCTGCATGGCTTCGTTGTCACGCGTGGCACAGCTGAGCCAGGTGGAGCTATTGCCGATTCTCGGCTATTTCATACACAGCGTAAGATCATTATTTACACTTTATGCAAATACTAAATAGTGCAATATCTATTGGTCGGGAATATGCATTCCTTCGTGCCGGAGAAATGTCAGCAATCCCTGCACTGCAAGGTACCGCGCAATTTGCACCGCACGGTGTGGCATGTCGTGATAAAAGCGCCGTTGAGCGCCGAATTAATGTCTGAAAAATGATCGCTTGTTCCGTAAATATTCTGGTAGTAAGGTTTGTTCCATGTCTCCGGTGACCGCGGCCGGTGGTCTGGTCGGCCGCGATAGCGAGACGGCGCTGCTGACCGGGCTCATAAAAGAGGTGGCGCGGGGCCGCGGCGGTTCGGCGCTCATCGAGGGCGAGCCGGGCATCGGCAAGTCCGCGCTGGTGCGGGCGGCCGTGGCGGAGGCGCCGGAGGCCGGCTGCCAGGTGTTCTGGGGGGCTGGTGACGAGCTGGGCCAGGCGCTGCCACTGCTGCCGTTCCTGGATGGGTTGCGGGTCCGCGAACCGTCGGCGAACCCCCGGCGGACAGCGATCGTCGGGCTGCTGCGCGGTGAGGTCGCCGCCGACCGCGGCACAGACGTGCCGGCGGTGCTGGCGGAGCAGTTGCTCGCGCTCGTCGCCGAGCAGTGCGCGGTGCGGCCGACCATCCTGGTCATCGACGACCTGCAGTGGGCCGACCAAGCCAGCATCACCTTGTGGGGACGGCTGGCGAGGTCGGCGCGGCAGGTGCCGCTGCTGCTGGTCGGGATGATGCGCCCGGTGCCGCCGCGAGACGACCTGGTGGCGCTGCGGCGGGTGGTGGACGACGCCGACCGGCTCCAGCTCACCGGGCTCACCGGCGCGGCGGCGGCCGACCTGGTAGCAGCCCTGGCCGGCGGCAGGCCCGACGGCAACCTGCGGCGGCTCGCCGACGGGGCGGCAGGCAACCCGCTCTACGTCACCGAGCTTGTCGCCGCGCTGGCCCGCGGCTCCCGATCTGACCATCACCGAGGCGGGAACCGCCGAGCTGGCGAGCGGTTCCGCGCCAAGCTCGCTGTCGGCGGCCATAGCGGACCGCCTCGGCTTCGTGGCCGGGCCGGTCCGCGAGGTGCTGCGGGCGGCGGCCCTGCTCGGCATGGATTTCGCGGTCCCTGATCTGGCCATCGTGCTGGGCCGCAGCGTGGCGGACCTGATCCCGGCGGTCGACGAGGCATGTGCCGTCGGCGTGCTGGCCGAGTCCGGCCACAGGCCTCGGGTTCCGGCATCCGCTGATCCGGGCGGCGCTGTACGACGAGATGCCAGCGCCGGTGCGCGCCGCCTGGCATCGCGACGCGGGACGCGCCCTGGCGGAAGCGGGCGCGCCGCCGGACCGGGTGGCCCGGCAGATGCTGCGGGCGATCGGCGGACCTAGCGACACGGCGGAGCCGATGGATGAGTGGATGCTGGACTGGCTGGCCCGTACGGCGGACCTGCTGGTCGGCCAGGCGCCTGGGGTCGCGGCCGAACTCCTCACCCGGGCGGTCGCCGTTCCCCGGCCGGCTCGGCCCAGCACGGCTGGCTGGCGAGTCGGCTTGCCGACGCCCTCTACCGTATCGGTGACCGGGCAGCGGCCGAGCAGGTGGCGAACCGCGCGCTGGAGCATGCCGCCGAGCCCGATCTCCTCGTGGACTTGCACTGGACGCTGGCGCAGTGCCGCATGCTGGCTGGCTTAGTCCGCGGAGTCCCTGGCCACGCTGGACCGGGCGCTGGCCTCTCCCGGGATCTCGGCCCGGCACCGCGCCAGGCTGCTGGTGGTAGCCGCGCGGACGCACAGCAACCTCGGCGAGGTCGAGAAGGCGGGCGGGGTCGCCGCCAGTGCGCTCGCGGCGGCGTCGGAGGCGGGCGACAACTGGGCCATGGGCTGGGCGCTGCTCATGATGGCGCTCGTGACCTCGGTGCAGGGACGTATGACCGACGCGCTGCCGCTATTCGACCGGGCGCTGGACCGTGACCCAGGCCGATCCGGCGCTGACCGATCTGCGGCTGCTGCTGCAGATCAACAAGGCCGTCGCGCTGGGCGATCTCGACCGGTACGAGGAGGCACTTCGCCGCGGCCGGGCAGGCACGGGACCTCGCCGACCAGGTCGGCACGGCGATCCGGCTGGCTCAGGCGCACGGCGCCCTAGGCCAGTTGCTGTTCGAGACAGGGCGATGGGACGATGCGCTGGCCGAGGTGGGAACTCCTGCCTGAGAACCTGAAGGAACCCGCAGCGGCCTGCTGCGATCTCGGCATCGCCGCCGTGATCAGCTTCCATCGCGGCGAGACCGGCGCGGCGCGGCGCCACCTCGCCGCTGCCGTCCCGCACGCCGAGCGGACTCGGACACCGGCTTATCGCCTCGACTGGCACTCGCCCGCAGCCTGGAGCTGCGAGCATGACGGCGCGCTACCCGAGGCGCTGGCCGCGCTGAAGGATGCGTTCGACGGCAATACAGAAGAAGTCGAGGAGATCGAGGACCTGCTTCCCGACGCCGTCCGCCTCGCCGCCGAGACCGGCGACCTGAGCACCGCGCAGGCCCTTCGCGGACCAGGCCGCCGCGCTCGCCGCCGAATCGGAGATCCCGCACCGGCAGGCGAACGCGCTCTATTGCCGCGGTCTGCTGGACCATGATGCCCCCCGGCTGCTCGCGGCCGCGGAGCGTTATGACGACGCCGGCAGGCCGCTGCTGAGCGCGAAGGCGCTGGAGGCGGCCGCCGAGCAGTTCGTCGACACCGGCGACCGCGGCCAGGCGCGGGCCGCGTTCACCCGGGCCGTGGAGGTCTACACCTCCCTGGGCGCGGCCGCGGACGTCGCCCGGGTACAGGCCACGTTCCGCGCCCACGGCATCCGGCGCGGGCCGCACGCCAAGCACCGGCGGGCGCAGAGCGGCTGGGACAGCCTCACCGCGACCGAGATCAAGATCGCCGCATTCGTGCAGGAGGGATTGTCTAACCCGGAGATCGCCGCCCGGCTGATGCTATCCCGGCGGACCGTCGCGACCCACGTCTCCCACATCCTGAAGAAGCTCGACGTCCATTCACGGACCGATATAGCTCGTGAGGCCGCCCTGCGCACGATCGCGCCGAGATTATCGCGATGCGGGAACCCCGGACCGTTCGGTGAGGACGGTGAGCCGGCGGGGGGGTTACGGCTCACCGTCCCCACGTATGAACCCCCGCGGGCCGCGTCCGCGACCCTCGGGGACGTCGGGCTCGAAGGCGAGGGTGAAGTACACGGCCTTGCCCGCAGGGGTGGGATAAAAGCCCCACCGAGACGACAAGGTGGCGACCAGCATCAGGCCCCGTCCGGTCTCCGCATCGACGGGGGTGTCCACTACCACCGGCAAAGAGCGCGACGTGTCGTGGACATCAACGCGCAGCTGGCTGCGGGAGCAGGTGATGGCGAGGGTGACAAGCTTCCCCGCCTCCTGCCTGATGGCGTTGGTCACCAGTTCGCTGGTGAGCAGGACCGCGACGCTAGCGTCGATGGGGACTTCCCAGGCACAGATGGCCGCCCGGACCTGGCCGCGGGCTTCGGCCGCCGCCGCCGGTCCCGCGGTCAGCGGGACGCAGTGCCAGTACAGTTCGGTCGGACGGGTCGGCGCCATCGCGTTCATCGGGTTCCTTAGTGGGCCTGTTGGAGCTGGTCCTCCAGAGCGCTGGTCGCCCTGCGCTGCTCCCGGAGGGTCCGAGCAAGAGGCTGATGTGCTCAGTGCCGGTTGCAAATAAAATGATTCTGCAAGTTGCAGTGCAAGACATCGGTCAGCTGACGGATTTTGAACGGCGAAGGTGTGCTCGGCCGCCGCGGACCGGGCAGACTGTCGGCATGCCCGATCTTCCGGTGCGTCATTTCCGCGGCCGCGACGGTACCCAGCTCGCTTACCGCGAGGTGGGACACGGACGGCCGGTGGTGCTGATCCACGGCTACTTCTCCAACGCCACCGTCAACTGGGTGAACTATGGCCACGCTGCGGCGGTCGCGGCGCGAGGATTCCGCGTCATCATGCCGGACCTGCGCGGCCACGGCGACAGCGCAAGGCCGCAGCAAGCCGCGGCATACCCGCCCGACATCCTCGCCGACGACGGGTTCGCACTGATCGAACACCTCGGGCTCGCCAGCTACGCCCTGGGGGGGTACTCGCTAGGCGGCCGGACGACGATCCGGATGCTCGCCCGCGGCGCGGCGCCCAGCCGGGCGGTCGTAGCGGGCATGGGCCTCGACGGGGTACTCCATGCGTCCGCCCGCAACGCCCATTTCCGCCGCATCCTCACCCAGCTCGGCACGTTCGAGCGGCGCTCACCGGAAGGAAAAGCAGAGGCGTTCCTGAAAAGCACCGGCGCCGACCCGGTCGCGATGCTGCAGTTGCTCGACAGCGGCGTCGACACGCCACCCGAGGCGCTGGCGATGAGCAGCATGCCTGCGCTCGTCGTGGCCGGCGAGCAGGACGACGACAACGGCTCGGCCGAGGCGCTGGCCGCGGCCCTGCCGCGCGGGCAGGCGGCCCGGGTCCCGGGCAACCACATGAGCGCGGTCGCCCGGCCGGAGCTGGGCGCGGTCATCGCCGGCTTCCTTGCTGAAGGGGCTGAACAGGACGCCCGCTGAAGGCGTCACCCCGATCACCACAGCGGCGAGGACTGATCCCGCTAGCCGGTCAGGGCCTGGTACACAAGCTGGCGCAGCTGGGAGCGGATCGGGTAGGCGCTGGAGGGAAGAAGCTGGGTGAAGAACGAGGCGGTCAGCTCTTCCGCCGGGTCGATCCAGAACGCGGTGCTGGCCGCGCCGCCCCACGACAGCTCCCCCGCGGAACACAGCACCTCACCGGGCACGGGATCGATGACGACGGCGAAGCCGAGTCCGAAGCCGACCCCGCGGAACGGGGATTCCGCGAACAGCGGCCGGCCGAACGTCTCCAGGTCGCGGCCGCCGGGAAGATGATTGCGGGCCATGTAGCGGACCGTGCGCGGACTCAGCAGCCGGGTGCCGTCCAGTTCCCCGGCCGGGCTGTCCGCGCGGTGCAGCAGCATCTGGGTGAACCGGTGATAGTCCGCCGCGGTCGAAACCAGGCCGCCGCCTCCGTCGAGCATGGTCGGCGGGCGGCGGGCGGCGTCGCCCAGGGCGTCGAGGCGGACCGCGGTGCCGCCGCTCCCGGGCGTGTACAGGGCGGCCAGCCGGGGCAGCTGAGCCTCTTCGGCGTAAAAGCCGGTGTCGGTCATGCCGAGCGGGCGCAGGACCCTGGCCGCGAAGAACTCATCCAGGCGCTGTCCGGAGACGACCTCGATCACCCGGCCGAGCACATCGGTCGCCATCGAGTAGTTCCACTCCGCACCGGGTTGGAAGAGCAGCGGGATGCCCGCCCAGATGTCGCACGCCTGCGCCAGGTCCGTGCGTGGGGGCGCGGACCATTCGAACCCGGCGGCCCGGTACAGGGCATCCACCGGATGCACCCGGTGGAACCCGTACGTCAGGCCGGCGGTGTGGGTGAGCAGGTGCCAGATCCGCACCGGCTCGGTGGCCGGGACGGTGACCTGCCGCAGGTCCGAGCCGCCGGCGAACACCCGGACGTCGGCGAACGACGGGATGTAGGAGCTGACCGGGTCGGTGAGCTCGAATCCGCCCTCCTCGTAGAGCATCATCGCCGCGACCGAGGTGATCGGCTTGGTCATCGAGTACACCCGCCACACCGTGTCGGTCTCCGCCGGCAGCCCGGCCTCGACGTCGCGGGATCCGTAACTCGACACGTAGGCCAGGCGGCCGTGCCTGCTCACCGTGATCAGCCAGCCGGGCAGCCTGCCGTCGTCGACATACCGGGCGAAGTGCCGGTCGATCCGAGCCAGCCGGTCCGGATCCAGTCCTACCTCAGCCGGCTCGGCCTCGGCCTTGAGCTCGCTCAACGCATCACCTTTCCCTAGCATCCGGCACGGGTAAAGCTTGCCCTAGAGCGAGGACGCCGATAGCAGGTCTTCCTCCTCCACGGTCTCTGGTGATGTCCCCGGCGGAACATAGCCCGCGCACGGGCAGCGTCTGCGCAAGCTCAGCGGATCCAGCCGGACGGTGCAGGCCGCTCGGGTGCGGTGCGATGTGGCGGTGTGCGCGCATCGGACGCACATTCCTGCCGTCGGCACGGACATGCAGTGCCATTCCCAGAGCATGTTGGTCCCGACGGACAGCCAGAAAATGAAATAGGCGAACGCGATCAGGAAGCCCACGACCTCATATTCACCAGCACCGCGCACAGACGCGACCGCAAAAGCGGCGGCGATTATGGCCGGCGTAATGAACCCGGCTGCCCCCCACCTGACTGCGTTGCTGGTCCGCCGCCGGGACGGCTTGCGCGGCGGCTGGGCCCCGGCGAGCCGCGCGGGGACGTCGGCGGTGACCGCGGCCAGTTCCGCGCACCCACGTACCGTGAAGGTCAGGCCGACGCGCGCGTCGAACTCCTCCTTGGTCAGCCGACCCTGAACGAACGCGGCCTTGAGCACGTCGATCACCTGCTCGCGGTCGGCGCGCGACGCCCGCCGGTAGCCGCGGCCCGCCACCGCCGCTGCCCTCTCGTCTTCCGGCCCTGCCATCACGGCCCCTCTCTCAGAGGAAGCTTTACGAACAGGGTAACCCGGCTGCCCTGATGGCCGTATCGCTCGTCAGCGCTTCCCGGTGGACGAGCGGCCGGTGAGGCTGCAACATAAGGAAAGGAGAAAATGAGCAGGCCAGCCGAATTGATACTTCTGGGCACGGCGGGCGCACCTCTTCCGGTGGCCGGCCGCGCGGGGATCTCGGCTGCGCTCATCGTGGCCGGACGGGTCTTCGTCATCGACTGCGGCCGGGGCTCGCCGTCTGCCTTCGCCGACGCGGGACTCGACTTCGCCCGGCTGGAAGCCGTGTTCCTCAGCCACCTGCACGCCGACCACACCGGTGACCTGCCCGGCCTGCTCCTTTACCCGTGGGGCGTCCGCACGGGCGATAACGGCCCGCTCCCCCCGATCCGCGTCTACGGGCCGTCGCGACCCGACAGGGTGCCGGCCGGTGATGCCGCCTTCCATCGTGAGACCACCATCCACCCGGAACTCCCGGCCCCCGGCACGACGGACCTGATCGAGAATATCCTGGCCGGCTACGCCTACCACCTGAACGTGATGCCCCTGGACGCCCGCATGCCGGACCCGGGCGCACTCGTCCGGGGCATCGACATCCCCGTTCCGGCCAGGACCGAGAGCGGCCGCCAGGTTCCGGTCGTGGTCTTCGAGGACGGAGATCTCCGGGTCACCGGCGTCACGGTGACACACGGCCATGCGGTTCCGGCTTTCGGGTACCGCTTCGACACCGCGGACGGCTCCGTCGTGTTCTCCGGCGACACCACGGTGAACAACGACCTGATCGCCCTGGCCCACGGCGCCGACATCCTCGTCCACCACGTTGCCGACTTGGGCTATCTCGAGCGGCACGGCTTCACGGGTGCGGCCCTGGCGCGGATGGCCGGGCTGCACACCGATGTCACCCAGGTCGGCGGCGTCGCGGAGCGCGCCGGAGTCCGCGAGCTCATCCTCAGCCACTACCTTCCCGCTGAACCGGATGCGATCACGGCGGCGGAATGGGCGCGGCGCGCCGGTCAGGGCTTCAGCGGGACGACCACCGCAGGCCGCGACGGCCTGCGCCGGGCGCTCACTCGGGTTACTACCCGGGCCCGTGGACCAGGGCACCAGCCAGGGCCTTCCACGGGTGCGACCGGTCGCCCCCCGGCGCGACCGTAGAGGATGGGATCACGTCGCCTACCACCAAGCCGAACGGGAGAAAAGGCAGCACGTCATGGACACCTCACTGGATTATCAGAGAACCGGGGCCGGCGCCCGCGACCGGACTCATACCCTGTTCGCGCAGACGATGGGATACGTCGCGATCACCGCCGCCCTGTTCGCGCTCGGCGCGTACCTGGGCCGCAACCTGACCGGCGGCGTGGGCATCATCGCATTCATCGCCGCCTTCGCCTGCCTGATCGGCATGCGGTTCGCGGCACGCAGCTCTCAGCAGCTGACGGTCGGGCTGCTGGGCGCCTTCGGGCTGCTGATCGGGCTGGCCGTAGCCCCCGTGATCGCGTACTACGGCAGCATGGACCCGCGGGCGCTGTGGCAGGCCGGGGGCGCTACCGCGCTGTTCATCGCCGGGTTCGGGGCGGCGGGGTACGCGACCCGGCGTGACCTGGCCGTGGTCGCGCGGGTATGTTTCTGGGCGCTGCTAGCCCTGATCGTTTTCGGCATCGTGCTGATCTTCGTGCATATCCCGGGCGGTGACCTGGTCTACTCGTTGCTCGGCCTGGTGATCTTCGCCGGCTTCGTCATGTTCGACTTCCAGCGGCTGCGGACCTCCAAGGACATCAGCGTGGCGCCCATGCTGGCCGCGTCGATCTTCCTCGACATCCTGAACGTCTTCCTGTTCTTCCTGGAGATCTTCTCCGGCGGAGAAAGATGAGCAGCATCGACGAGATCCTGGGCGGCTACGACGGTTTGCAGGCCGGCCAGGAGGCCTTCTATAAGGATCTGCACGCCCATCCCGAACTGTCCCACGCCGAGCACCGCACCGCCGGGCGTGTCGCCGGGCGACTGCAGGACTATGGCTTTACCGTCCAGACCGGCATCGGCGGCACCGGCGTGGTGGGCGTCCTGGCCAACGGCAGCGGACCCGCCGTACTGCTCCGGGCCGAACTGGACGCACTGCCCGTCAAGGAAGACACCGGCGCGGACTACGCGAGCACGGTGACGGTCAAAGATGCCGACGGCCACGAGGTGCCGGTAGACCATGCCTGCGGCCACGACATGCATATGTCCTGCCTGGTCGGCATGGCCAGCCTCATGGCCGATCACCGGAGTCAGTGGAACGGCACGCTGCTCGCGCTGTTCCAGCCCGCGGAGGAGACCGGCGACGGCGCCCAGGGCATGGTCGACGACGGCCTCCTCAAGCGCATCCCCGCCCCCGACGTGGCCCTGGCCCAGCACCTGCTGCCGGGCATCGCCGGGACGGTCGCCACCCGTTCCGGGCCGTTCATGGCGACCGAGGACAGCATCAAGGTCACCGTGTACGGGCGGGGCGCCCACGGCGCCTTGCCGCAGAACTCAATCGATCCGGTGGTACTGGCGGCCATGATCGTCGTCCGGCTGCAGACCATCGTGTCCCGCGAAGTCGTGCCCGGCGAGATCGCCGTCGTGACGGCCGGCAGCATCCAGGCGGGCATCAGGAGCAACATCATCCCCGACCACGCCGTCCTGCAACTCAACGTGCGCGCCTACTCCCAGCAGAGCCGTCAGCGCATACTCGCCGCGATCCAGCGGATCGTGCGCGCCGAGTGCCAGGCCAGCGGCTCACCCAAGGACCCTGACTTCCAGACCCTGGGCAGCTTCCCACTCACCGACAATGACCATGACGCCACGGAACGCGTTGGGACCGCCTTCGCCGCCCATTTCGGCGACCACGCCGGCGAACTCCCCCGGCAGACCGTCAGCGAGGACTTCAGCATCATTCCCGATGCCGCGGGCATCCCGTATACCTACTGGAGCATCGGGCGAACCGACCGGGCGGTCTACCTCACCGCCGAGAAGGAGGGGCGCCTGGCGGACCTCCCCAGCAACCACTCACCGGAATTCCTGCCTCCGCTGCAGCCCACCTTGCGCACCGGCACCGAGGCCCTGACCGTCGCGGCCCTGGCCTGGCTGTCGCGGACATAACGAGCGCGGGGACCCCGCACTGGACAGGTTCAACCACGCAGAGACTGGAGCCGCAATGGGCAGCCGCAAGCACCCGATTACCCCGCTCGCCGCCGTCGTAGCGGGTTTCCTGGCTGGGGCCGTGGGCACCGTCAGCATGGACACGATCCGATATCTGAGGTACCGGCGCGCGGGCGGTCAGGACAGCTGGCTGGCCTGGGAATTCGCGCCGGTCGAGAGCTGGGACAAAGCCCCCGATCCAGGACAGGTCGCCAAGCGCGTGATCGAGGGCTTCACGCAGCGTGAACTGCCTGACCGCTGGGCCTGGCTGGCCAGCACCGTCGCGCACTGGAGCTACGGATCGGCCTGGGGCGCTCTGTACGGCGTCCTGGCCGGGTCACTGCGCCGCCCTAACCCGCTCTACGGCGTGCCGTTCAGCACCGTGGTCTGGGCCAGCGGCTACCTGGTCCTGCCGGAAGCCGGGCTCTACAAGCCGATCTGGGAGTATGACGCCAAGACCCTGGCCAGCGACCTGAGCGCGCACCTCGGTTTCGGAGCGGGCACCGGAGCCGCTTTCTGGCTGTTCGTCAAGATACCGGCCGTCGCTGGCCACTAGTCCGCTGGTCGCAGGTTCATGACCTTGGAGGCATCCCACGGGCGCTCCCACCCGGCGAGCGCGATCAGGCGGTCGATGAGGACACCGGTGAACCCCCAGATGAGCATCCCCGCGACCAGGAAAGCGGGCGTCATGAATTCACCGGGCCCGCGCATCATCAGCCGTGCCGCCGGATCGGCCAGTTCGCTGACGCTGACTCGCTCGACCGCGGCCACCTCGCCGGCGTCGACGGGCGAGACCGCGCCGGGCCGCCGCCACCAGGCGATCACCGGGACAACCCGGAAACCGGTGGGCGGAATGTACAGCTCAGGCAGGGTGCCGACGATATCGACGCCGCCTGGGTCGACGCCCACTTCCTCGGCCGCCTCCCGGAGCGCGGCCGCGACCGGCCCGTCATCCGCGGCGTCGATGGCCCCGCCGGGGAAGGCCGGCTGGCCCGCGTGCAGCCGGAGCCCTTCGCTGCGCCGGATGAGGAGAAAGTCTGGGCCGTTCCGGCCAAGGGCGAACAGCACCAGCACGGCGGACGCCCGTCCGCCGCGGGCGGGCGGCCGGAACAGCGGGGGTACCTCCATCGCGTCGGCCGCGTCGGCAAGTTCACGCAACCACGCTGGCACCGGCTCGTCCTCAGAGATCACGAGAACGGGAATATCATCTGCCGTGCCGTAGGGATCACGCGCCTGGCTTCATAGTGAAGCCGATGGCGCGCAGTTCCGCACGGCCGCTTTCCGTGATGTCGGCCGGCCGCCAGGCTGGTATCCACTGCCAGTCGACACGGAAGTCTTCGACACAGCCGAGCGTGCCGAGCCCGGTGCGGATCTGGTCTTCGATGACGCCGGTGAGGGGGCATGCCGCGGAAGTGAGGGTCATGGTGATGACGGCGGTCTGCCCCTCGATCGTGACAGCGCGGACAAACCCGAGGTCGACGATGTTCACGCCCAGATCGGGGTCGATGACGTCCGACAGCGCCTCGCGCACGGCACAGACTCGCTCGTCGGCCGGATCTGCCGGGATACCGGCGGCCAGCGTGACCGGGGGCGCGGCGGCGGGCGGCTCGGCTGGCCGGAGCAGATCCGTGCTGGCCGCCCCGGCCAGGCCGGCCGGCCGCAGGATGATCTGCACCCGGCAGGTAGAGCTGTGGATCCAGTCCGCGTCGCCGTGGGCCCGGCGGCGGATCCGGACGATGTCCTCCGCCGCATGTGCGCTGCCATCGGCCACGACAAGCAGCTCCGGGTGGAGACCTGCGGCTTCCGCTCGCACGATGGCATGGTCAAGCAGCCGGGCGATTGACTCGCAGGTGCGGCCGGGGCCGAAACGGAGTCTGGCCCGGGCGGAAACAACCGGCCTGCCCGCGACGGCATCAAGGGCGGTCCTGGCGTCGCGTTCGGTGACCCGTAGCCGCGGTTCGTCAATGTGCCATTCGGCCGCGAGCGCCATGCTCATCTCCATCTTCAGCCCGCCCGCACCCTGCCGTTTCCGCTGGCGGTATCGAGCAGTCCGGCGAGGAAATCTTCCCGGGCCGTTCTCGCGTGATCGGCGACGTCAGCGGCCAGCACACCGCTCCCCTGGGCTGCTGCCAGGATCGTTCCGAGGCCCAGGGCAGCGTCGTCGGCGAGCGCGGACCAGCGGCCGACCCACTTGGCGAGCACGGCCCGGTTTTCCGGGCGCTGGTTTACGGCCAGATCGGCCAGGGCCCGGCTCCACCGGCTCCGCCGTCTGGCGTCCTCGGCGAGGAAGCACGTCAGCAGCCAGGTCAGGTCGTCGGAATGGCTCTTGGCGACCTGGCCGAGCTGGGTGAGCAGCACGTCGTCCAGGGTCGGGGCGAGCACCAGGTTGAGCGCGGTGAACGCCTCACCCCAGTCGTAGCTCACGAGCGCGTATTCGATCGCCTTGCGGGCCGGCTGCCAGCCGTCGTGTCCTTCCCACAGCGACCGCTCCGCCGAGCCGATACCGGAGTCAGGACCGGCGATCTGCAGCTGCCTGGTCCGGTAGGCGATGGTCGTCACGCGACGCAGGAAGTCTGCCGTGGCGAAGCCGGCCGCGGTGGTGATGTAGGAGCTGGGGGCCATGAAGCCGATGTAGGCCTCGACCTGCTGGAACCCGTGGCACAGGTAGCGTGACGGCGTGAACAGCTGGCCAAGCAGCGCCATCGATGCCGGGTCCGGCGCCGCATCGGCGTGGGCCTCGAGGACGCCGTGCACCTTGGTTTCCGCCTCGGACTGCAGGGTGACATAGGCCTTGTACGTCAGCGCATCCGGATCGCGGAAGGCGTCCCAGTCCGCTGCCTTCAGCGGCGAGTTCTCCCGGTAGGTCAGGAACCACAGGTTGGCGGCGGACGACGGGTTCTGCTCGAACGTCGCCGCCCGGTTCTGCCGCAGCGTCCAGTTCTGCCCCTGGGTGACGATCTCATACTCGCTCGGCATCTTGCGCACGTCGCCGAACGCGCTGAACGTGCGGCGCGGGCGGGGCTTGCGCGCGGGCGTCTCGGTCATGCCGTCACCGCCTTGTCCTGGGCCCGGGCTTTTCCAAAAGCCACGCTCTGCCAGGTGATGGCGTCGCTGGTCGTGATCGCCCGGCCGCTGAAAGCCGACATGATCGCGCCGAAGGACCTGATCTCGTAGTCCGCGCCGAGGTAGCGGCGCAGCGTCTGCTCGGTCACCGTGATCTCGTCCTCGCCCTGCACCCGGACGTAGGCACCACGGTCGATGACCTCGATCTCGGTGCCGGGGTTGTCGTCCTCGATCGCGGCGACGATCAGCTCGACCTCATCGCCCATCCGCAGTACGGGGCCTACCGGGTTCTTCATGACCGCTCCGGGATGTCGTACTCGACCGTGACGTGATCGAGCGGTTTGATGCCGGCGGCGGCCACCGTCAGGTCGGCCGGCAGCCGCTCGCCGTTGTAGATGACGACCTTGTCGTACGGCAGCGCCCGCACCCGCTTGCCCTCGACGTGGTAGGCCACCGCGGCGGCCACCTCGGCCATCGTGTTCGCGGTGGTGACCGGGACGAGGATCTGCACGAAGTCGGTGGCGAAGATGGCGTTGAGCGGGACCAGTTCCGGCGCGCGATCCTCGGCGCCCGGTTCCGCCGTCATGACTGGGCCGTTGCGGCTGAGGCTGGCGTGGCGATGCCCTCGGCGGGCCGGCCGGCGTACTCCTTGGTCCAGGCCTCGTAGTCCGGGTCGTCGCCCATCACGTCCGGGGTCAGGCCCATGTAGCCGAGGATCCCGCCGACGTCCATCGGCTGGATCTGCCCGGCCAGGAACCGGTCGACCAGC
Organism: uncultured Actinomycetes bacterium; assembly: GCA_963758795.1. Classification (GTDB taxonomy): domain Bacteria; phylum Actinomycetota; class Actinomycetes; order Streptosporangiales; family Streptosporangiaceae; genus Palsa-504. Next base: position 170,270 of record CAVWXG010000005.1, on the reverse strand, counting down.
GTCTCGTGGTTGACGTTGGCGCGGTCCTTCCAGAAGATCTGCCGGCAGCCGTTGGTGCAGAAGTGGTACATCCGGCCGTCGTAGGTGAGCGGGACGTCCCGGACCCGCCAGGTCCCGTCACGGGACTGGGTGGCGTTGCACGCGGGCAGATGGCAGGTGCTGCACAGCCACGGCAGCGTTTCCGGCAGAGTCGCCGCCAGGTTGCCGGCGTTGACGTTGTCGATGATCACGTCCCACTTGTCGCCGTAGACCTTCTCCCAGTTGGGGTACTTCTCCACCAGCCAGGCGCGCTCGTCCGGGCTGACCGCCGCCATCGGCCGCCACCACAGCGTCGGTCGCCAGAACCACAGGCCCATGTGCAGCCCGTGGTGCCAGATGTCCAGGCCGCGCATGAACTCGTCCCAGTACCACGGCTTCTTCAGCCCGTACTGCTCGATGCTGTGCACGAACTGGTCGATGATCCACTCCTCCATGAACTCCCGGTAGGACTGCTTGCGGTGCTCAAGCGGGGTGTAGTAGTCCATCGCGGGCCCGGTGAGAGCGGCGAACGCGCGCGCCGACGCCCAGAAGGCCTTGTCCACCACCCACTGGGCCCGGACCGGATCGTGCTCGACCAGGATCTCCAGCGTCGGGCCGCCCTGCTGGGAATGCCGCGCCTCATCGGTCTGGATCGAGGAGATCATGTTGGCGAAGTTGACGTCACCGGACGCGAGCGCGTCCGCGGCCAGCGCCACGAACTGCAGGTTCGTGAACCCGGTCTCGAAGGTCAGCGGCAGCTGGAGCGCAATGTCCACCACGTTGGCGGAGCTCATCATGGCGTCGAACATGTTGCGCAGCGAGATCGCGACCCAGTCGTTGGTCTGGAACGCCTTCTGTGTCCAGTCGTACTGCGGGTCCTTGCCGATGAACTCATGCCCGAAGAACGTGGTGATCGCGGCGTGCCGCAGCTCGTCGAGCTGACCGAAGGTGGCCATGTTCCGCCACGATCCGTTCAGGCCGAACCTCGCCATCTTGAGCTCGGCCAGCACCGCGGCGTACTCGACCAGAGCGACGCCGCCGAAGTGCATCTTGGTGGCGGACTTCCAGCCCTCGGTCAGGCTGTCGAACGCCGCCGAGCGCTGCAGAGCGGCCTTGACCGCGTACGCGGCCGCTTCCTTCTCGCGCTGAGTCGCGACGTACTCCGGGTAGCTGACCTTATAGCTTTCCTCCCACGCCAGCCAGGCCTCGCGAGGGACCTTGCCGGTGCCGCTGTGCCACTCGGGGAAGACGGCGTCGTCGTCGACGTAGCGATAGGACCAGTCCACGTCCCGGACGAAGCCCTGCCATTCTTCGCGCTTGAGCAGTGCCATCGGATGGTTCTCCTCGTCAGTCGACTTCGGTGTGGCCGAGCTGCTGGCTGATGCCGGCGTCGTTCCAGTAGGCGGTGATGCTGTCGATGAGCAGGTCCGGGCCGACTTCGAAGATGAACAGGTGCGGCTCGCGGTAGTGCCTGCCGGCCGGGGCGATCGGGCCCCAGGCCAGCTGCTGGGTGCCCTCGATGTCCACCTGGGCCACGACGTCGCCGTCATCGTTGCTGGTGACCGTGTGCACCGCGAGTGACAGGTCGGGGAAGGATGCGATCAGCCCGGTCCACAGCGGCTTGCCGATGGTGCGGACCTTGCCGTCGCCACGCAGCACCCGCTGCTTGCCCCACAGCTCGACCGGCAGGTAGGAGAGGGCGGCATTGATCGCACACAGGTCGGTCATGCCCTCGACGTCATGCGCCCGGTAGCGGTCGAAGAACTCAGTGACAACCCCGGCCGCGGACTCGGCTGTCCGGGCCAGCGTGCTGACTTCGGTCATCTCAGCTTTCCCCTGCTCTTTAGGCAATCGCGATCTCGTCGTAGCGCTTCACCGCGAGGCGCCGGTAAAGCTGGGCCTGGCACCAGTAGGCGCTTACGTCGGTGATCAGGCCGTCCGCGACCGTGAACCGCCAGGCCTGATCGATGTCCAGGTGTTTCTCCTGGTTGATGGCGCCGGCGTAGTCAGCGGCCTGTGTCCCCTCGGCCTTGAACAAGGCGGTGACCACGTTATTGCCGGTGGCGATCACCCGGCTGACGCTGATGATCAGGTCCGGGAAGGCACGCACCAGGTCCGTTATGAGGTCATTCAGCAGGTTCCTGCCGGTGCCGTGGATGCCGAGCGGATGAACGGTCACCGACACCTGCGGATCGACGACGGCGATCGCCGCTTGGATGTCGTGACCGGCGAAGGCATCAAGGAAGGCCTGAACGGTCTGGGTCGGTGTGCTGGTGAGGACCGGGCTGCTGGTCATGAGGCAGGCACTCCTTACGCGGCCTGACGGGCGGGGGCCCGTAGTTTCTTGATGACCGCATCGGCGGTCGCCTCGGTCGATCCCGGGTTCTGCCCGGTGATGAGGTTCCGGTCCACGACGACGTGGGAGATCCACGCCGCCGGGCCGTCGTCGAAGACCGCGCCCGCGTTCTTCAGCGCCACATCCACTAGCCACGCCATGCCGAGCAGGCCCGCCTCGGTCTGGTCTTCTTCCTCGTCGGTGAAGCTGGTCAGCCGGTAGCCGTCGAAGAGCCACTGGCCGCCGGCCCGCTCGGGCGCGGACAGCAGCATGGCCGGGCCGTGGCACAACGCGGCGATCGGCGCGCGCTTGCGGTGCAGCGCGAGGAGCAGGCGGCCGACGTCGGGGTTATCGGCCAGGTCGACCATCGGCCCGTGGCCGCCCGGAGCGAAGACCGCGTCGAATCCGGCCAGCTCCGCATCGGTCAGCGAGGACAGCGCGACCGGATGCTGGAAACCGGGAATATCCTGCAGTCTGCGCCGCCGTTCGTCCGAAAGCCGCTGGCTGTCGGCCTGCTGCAGATCGACCTCGGACTGGATCTGCTCCCGGGTCAACCCGTGCGAGGTGTCCTCGGCGAGCACGTCGGCGAACGTCCGGTCCTGCCGCCACGCGGTTTTCGCGGCGCTGCTGACGATCCGGTGCGCCTCGGCGGGGGTATAGCCGTTCGCCTGCAGCGCCACGGCCACCCGGCGGGCCGCGGCCAGGCCGAGTTCGGTGTTCTGGTGCAGGGTTAGCCGGATGTCATCGACATCATGGGCGAAGGTGCGCACCACCGAGGAAAGGTAGTCCTTGTCCTCGTCGGGATAGTGGAAGAACCACGACAGCCCGTAGGGGTCCGGGTACGGCGGCTGACCGTCGGGCGTGATCACCCTGACGTCGAATCCCGCGGCCGCGAACCGCTCGTAGGGCTTGAGCGCCTCCTCGGCGAAATAACCGGTCGGATGTTGCGTTCCATCCGCGAGCGTCATCTCGCGTGCGCTGGTGACGAGGTACGCGATCCGGATCATGCTGTCGCTCCGCCCGTAAGTACAGCCTGTGGCACGTCTCGTTGGTTACTGTGCCATCGCGTCGGCGGAACAAGCTACGGGTAGAGATAGCGGCTTTGTGCTGAAATGTTGCCCATTCCTGCGCCAGCCCGATCAACCCCGATAACCCCCCATCACCTGAGCGCGGCGCGCCCGCCGACGTCCTCCGCGTGTTGTGTATCCAGGTCACGCTGCAGGGCCTGCGCGTCACAGTAGCCGCGCGGCGTCACGCCGAAGCGGCCTCGGAATTCGGTGATGAAATGCGAGACGCTAGCGTAACCGACCTCCTTCGAGATCCGTCTCACCGTGAAGTCGCCCTCGACGAGGAGTTCCCGTGCGCGGTTCAAGCGCATCTCCTTCAGGAACCGGCGGGGTGGGCGGCCGGTGACGGCACGGAACAGGTGCGCGAATGCAGACGGGCTCAGGCTGACGAGATCGGCCATATCGGCGACGGTTAGCGGCTCGGAAAGGTGTCCTCGCATGTACTCAAGCGCCGTCGACACCGGGTTACTGGCGGAATCGGCCGCCGCGAGGGCGAGCAGTCGCGCGTACTGCTCACGCTGGAGCACCCGGTAGATCATCTCTTGCAGGTACAGCGGCGCCAGGACCCGCCGGTCCGGATCGGTCTTCACCGCGCGCAGGAAGCGCAGCACCACCCCGAGCAGTTCGGTGTCCAGCACCGAGGCGCTCGCGCACGGTACGGGCCGCGGCTGGGCCTCGAGTGATCGGAAGGCCGTCCTACGCGGCTCCAGCATGTCGCTGGACACCCGGCGCACCAGCACCGGATCGAGCTGAAGCACGAAGGCCAAGAAGGGCCGGCCGATGGACGCCTCGAGGATCTCTGCCTGGTAATGCACGTGCTTACCTAGCAGCAGGTAGTGGAAGGGGTCGTACACGTAGGTCTCGCCATCGAGGGTCACGGCCTCGCGCCCTTGGGCCACGATGCACAGCGACAGGGATTGCATCTCCCCCCACATCGGCCCGGCCGGGTCGGTGAACCGGTAGAGCGTCAGACCCTGCCATGCCTCGGTATTAGCCCCCACCCTCGGCGTCCGGGCGGCAAGTTCCGCAATCAGCTCATCCTGGCCCGCCGGACAAGAGACACACCCAGACACGATCGTGTTACCTCCTCGCCACCTGCCTCGCCACCTGCCTTGCCACCAAGCATGCGCCGTCCTGGCTCACGTTTCATTCTCAGAATTGACACACCCGGGATGGCAGCCGGCGAATCTGATCCGACCGGGTGGGCAGGGCACTTAGTTTCTATCTCGGCCCTCCGGGTTACCCTGCTGTTGATCAACTCGGGCTGGTGATCTGGGTCAGCGGGGAGACCGTGTGAACCTCCACGCCTGGCAGGGCGATTGCCGCGCGGCGATCCTGCATCTGGGGATCCCGCTTCAGGCGGCGCCGCCGGCGGTCGAGGCGGGCCTGGTGGAGTTCGGCGCACGGGTGCGGTTCCGGCATCCGCTGGTGCGCTCGGCCGCCTACCGGTCGGCGTCGGTTCAGGAAAGACACGACGCGCACCACGCGCTGGCGGAGGTCACCGATCCGCTGGTCGATCCCGACCGCCGCGCCTGGCACCGGGCCCAGGCCGCGCCGGGCCCGGATGAGGAGGTGGCCGGGGAGCTTGAGCGCTCGGCCGGGCGGGCGCAGGGCCGCGGCGGGCTGGCCGCGGCGGCCCGGGCCAAGTGCGACGCCGGGGGCCTGGGTGCGGCGCTGGGACTGCTGGTCGCGGTCAAGGCCGGCCCGCTGGACCAGCTCCAGGCCGCGGAGCTGGAACACCTGCGCGGGCAGATTGCCCTCGACCAGCGGCGTGGCAGCGAGGCGGCCAGGCTGCTGCTCGGCGGGGCCCGGCGCCTCGAACCCGTCAACGCCGGCCTAGCCCGTGCGGCGCACCTGGACGCCCTGGTGGCCGCGGTGTGGGTGAGTGACATGGGCAGTCCCGGCTTGCGGGCGGCGGCGGAGGCCGCGCGCACCGCACCGCCCGGTCCTGACCCGCCGGGTGCGGTCGACGTCCTGCTCGACGCGGTCGCGCTGCGGCTGACGGAGGGCTACGCCGCGACCGCCCCCGCACTCAAGCGGGCGCTTGAGATGGTTCTCGCTCTGGACGTGAGCTCCGGCGAAGCCGACCGCTGGCTCTGGCTCGCGGGCGGGAGAATCGGCCAGATCATCGCCATGGAGCTCTGGGACTTCGAGTCCTGGCATGCCCTGGCCGCGAGCCAGGTCCAGTTCTCCCGCAGCACAGGCGCGCTCATGCATCTGGCGTTCGCGCTCAACTACCTGGCCAGAACGCACATTCTGGCCGGCGAGCTGGCCGCGGCGGCGCGGCTCGTCGAAGAAGATCACCTGATCGCGGAGACCACGGGGAACGCGCCGATTGCGGATACCGCGCTGATGCTCGCGGCCTGGCGGGGCCAGCAGCGGCAGGCGTCTGAGCTGATCGAGGCCATCTCGCGGGAAGCGACCGCGCGCGGCGTGAGCGAGCGCCTTCCCGGTCCGCGGCGTGACGCGATCAGCACGGCGTTCGGCCTGCGGGGCGGGGACGCGCCCGATCGCTTCACGGTCGGCCTGGCCCTCTTGGGCCTGCTGTCCGGCCTGGCCGGGGAGCGACCGCTGGTCTGCGTCGTGGACGATGCGCAGTGGCTTGACCAGGCCTCGGCGCAAGCGCTCGCGTTCGTGGCGCGCCGTCTGGTGGCCGAGCCGGTCGCTATCGTCTTCGCGGTGCACGAGTCCGGCGACGAGCAGGGCCTCACGGGACTGGCCGAGCTCGTAGTCCGCGGACTGGCCGATGATGCGGCGCGGGCTCTGCTGGACTCGCTCGTCACTGGTCCGCTCGATGAGCGGGTGCGTGATCGGGTCGTAGCCGAGACGCGAGGCAACCCGCGGACGTTGCTTGAGCTGGCGCACGGGCTGACGCCCGAGGAACTGGCGGGCGGGTTCGGGTTGCCCGGCGCGGTGGCGATGCCGGTCCAGATCGAGGAAGGCTTCCGCCGGCGGCTGGCGCCGCTGCCGCCAGCGACTCGGCTGCTGCTGCTGGTCGCGGCGGCCGAGCCGGTCCGCGATCCTGTGCTGGTGTGGCGGGTGGCTGGGCGGCTCGGCATCGAGGCCTCAGCCGTGACCCCGGCGGCCGCGGCCGGGCTGATCGAGGCCGGCGGGCAGGCGAGGTTCTGTCATCCACTCGCCCGGTCTGTGGTGTACCTGGCCGCCTCGCCGGAGGAGCGCCAGATCGTCCACCGCGCCCTGGCGGAAGCAACCGACCCCGACGCTGATCCCGATCGCCGCGCCTGGCACCTTGCCCACGCGACGCCCGGGCTCGACGAGGGCGTCGCCGCCGGGCTCGAGCGCTCGGCCGACCGCGCGCGGGCCCGCGGCGGCCTCGCCGCAGCGGCGGCCTTCCTCGAACGCGCCGCCGAGCTGACCCCCGCCCCAGACCGCCGGGCCGAACGTGCGCTGGCCGCGGCCCAGAGCAAGCACCAGGCCGGCGCGCCGTCCGCGGCGGTGCGGCTGCTGGGCATGGCGCAGGCCGGACCGCTCGGCGACGTCGCCCGCGCGCGTGCGGACCTGCTGCGTGCCCAGCTAGCGGGCGGCCCCGGTCGTGGCGGCGAGGCACCGCTCATGCTGCTCAAGGCAGCCAGACGCCTCGAACAGCTCCATCCCGGGCTAGCGCGCGAGGCCTACGGCCACGCGTTCTACGCGGTCCGGACCGCCGGGCGGATGGCACCGCACGGACAGATGCTCGAGGTGGCTGAGGCCGCACGCGCGGCGCGGCCGTCCGCGCAGCCGCCGGGCGCCTGCGATCTGCTTCTTGATGGGCTGGCCACGGCGACCACAGAGGGATATGCCGCGGGAGCGCCGATCTTGACGCGGGCGCTGAGCGTCTTGCGCACCGACGAAGTCTGCGCCGAGGAGGGATTCCGCTGGATGCCGTTCGCGTGCCGGATGGCCCAGGATGTCTGGGACGACGAGAGCTGGTACGCGCTCTCGACCCGGCTGGCCGGGCTCGCCCGCGAAGCCGGCGCGCTGACCGTGCTCCCGGCCGCCCTGCTCCAGGGCATGACGATTCAGCTGCTGGCCGGCGAGTTGGCGAGGGCCGCCTCGATGGCGCAGGAGGCCGAGGCGGTTACTCAGGCGACGGGCAATCCGGTCGGGCCCTACGGTCCGCTGCTGCTCGCGGCCTGGGGAGGCCGGGAAACCGAAGCTTGTCAGGTGATCGCGGCCGCCACGACGGAGATGGTGATGCGCGGAGAAGGACAGTGGCTGACCGCCGCTCACTGGGCGACCGCGGTGCTCAACAACGGCCTGGGCCGTTATGACGAGGCGCTGGCCGCGGCCGAACAGGGCAGCGAATACCCAGGTGAGCTGGGGCTGGCCAGCTGGTCGATGGTCGAGCTGATCGAAGCGGCCGCCCGGACCGGGCAGGCCGAGCGGGCGGCCGGTGCCTTGCGGCGCTTGTCGGAGACCACCAGGGCCGCTGGCACCGACTGGGCGCTGGGGGTCGAGGCGCGCTCGCGGGCGCTGCTGAGCGAGGGCGAGTCTGCCGAGCTGCTGTACCGCGAGGCGATCGAGCGGCTCGGCCGAACCCGCGTCCGCGTGGAGCTGGCCCGCGCGCACCTGCTCTACGGCGAGTGGCTGCGGCGCCAGAGCCGCCGCGTGGACGCACGCGAGCAGCTCCGGGACGCCTACGGAATGCTGATCGCGATGGGTATCGAGGGGTTCGCCGAGCGCGCCAGGCGCGAGCTGCTTGCCACCGGCGAGACCGTACGCAAGCGCACGACGGGCATGGCCGGCGAACTCACCCCCCAGGAGGCGCAGATCGCCCTGCTCGCCGGTAGCGGGCACACGAACCCGCAGATCAGCACCCAGCTGTTCATCAGCCCGCGCACCGTCGAGTGGCACCTGCGCAAGGTCTTCGCCAAGCTCGGCATCAGGTCCCGTCAAGAACTTCGCGGAGCGGTCCCCGATCTCCACCGGGTGGCCCAGCCGGCCTAGCCAGCTCGTCTCCGGGGTGATCGTAGTGAACGGGTGACCATGACCACTCACGTCCCGGGTGGAACGCCGGAGCCCTTTTTGTGACCCCAGTCGGCATTACCTACCGATCATGTCGTAAATTACCCGGTGGATGCAGCCGTGCTCAGCACGGCCTGCGGTTACTAAGGGAGGAAGACCATGCCACTGACCATCGGCGATACCGCTCCGGACTTCGAGGCGGAGACGAGCGAAGGGCCGATCAGCTTCTACGACTGGCTCGGGGACTCCTGGGCGGTCCTGTTCTCGCACCCGAAGGACTTCACCCCGATCTGCACCACCGAGCTCGGCTACATGGCCAAGATCAAGCCGGAGTTCGACCTGCGCGGCGTGAAGATCATCGGCCTGTCGGTCGACTCCACCGGAGACCACGAGCGGTGGGCCGCCGACATCGCCGAAACCCAGGGCACGGCACCCAACTACCCGCTCATCGCCGACAGTGACTTCAAGGTGGCTAAGCTCTACGGGATGCTGCCGGCCGAGGTCTCAGGCGACGCCAAGTCGCGCACGCCCGCGGATAACCAGACTGTGCGGAACGTGTTCGTGATCGGGCCGGACAAGAAGATCAAGCTGGTCCTGGTGTACCCGATGACGACCGGGCGCAACTTCGACGAGGTGCTACGGGTCGTCGACTCGCTGCAGCTCACCGCCAAGCACAAGGTGGCCACGCCGGCCAACTGGAAGCAGGGCGACGACGTCATCATCGCCGGCTCGGTCTCCAATGACCAGGCCAAGGAGCTCTTCGGGGAGTGGGAGCAGCCCAAGCCGTACATCCGGATCGTGCCCCAGCCCAAATGAGCCTCGCGGGTACCGTTCCCCTGCTCCTTGCGGGTCTCGTATGTCCCGGGGGTCACACCTGTCCCGGGCGTCACATATCCTGCTGCTCACCTGCAAGTTCTCGTGGATGATTTCGGCTTAGAGGAAACTTGTGGGTACTGGGGTCCACAAAACTTTCCACAAAGCCAATATCTTCCGCGATAAGCGGAGGAACTCCATGGTTTTTGTCGGTTGTGTCCGCATATGGCGGGCGGGTGGCCGACTGTGCGGGCGCGGCGCCGATCCGGGTGCTGCCGCAGACGACCAGCGCGTGGTCCGCGGGGGGGCGCGGGTGTCCGACGCGTTCCGCCAGCTGGGCAGATTGACGATCTGATCAGGACCCCGGGGTAGCTACCCAGGGAGCAACCCGGTGAGCGACCCAGGCAACGGACCAGGGCCTTCCAAGGGCGCGGGGATGGAGACGAGGCGAGCAGGGTGGGTCTCGTAGTCACCTCTACCGAGATGGGAGCCCCCTATGTCTGCCACAACCGAAAAGCCATCCACTACGACTGCGGTCCGGCCGTTCACGGTCCCGGTCACCACCGATGCGGAACTGCAGGCGCTGCGGGCACGCGTCGCGGCCACCCGCTGGCCCGACCGGGAGCTCGTCAAGGATCATTCGCAGGGCCCGAAGCTAGCGGTCATCCAGGAACTCGCCCGTTACTGGGCGACGGAGTACGACTGGCGCCGGTGCGAGGCGAAGCTGAGCGCCCTGCCGCACTTCATGACCGAGATCGACGGGCTGGACATCCACTTCATCCACGTCCGCTCGGAACACCAGAACGCGCTGCCGGTCATCGTCACCCACGGGTGGCCCGGCTCGGTCATCGAGCTGCTCGCGGTCATCGACCCGCTCACCAACCCCACCGCCCACGGCGGCAGCGCAGCGGACGCCTTCGACGTGGTGATCCCGTCGATGCCGGGCTACGGATACTCCGGCAAGCCGCAAGAAACCGGCTGGGACCCGGACCACATCGCCCGGGCCTGGACCGAGCTGATGAGGCGGCTGGGCTACACCCGGTTCGTCGCCCAGGGCGGCGACTGGGGCGCGATCGTCACCGACGTAATGGCCGTCCACGCCCCGCCGGAACTGGCCGGCATGCACACCAACATGGCCGGCGTCGTCCCGGCCGAGGTCTCCACCGCGCTCGCGCGTAACGTCCTGGGGGCCGGCGGCCCGCCGCCGCCGGGGCTGTCCGCCGAGGAGCAGCGCACGTATGAGCAGCTGAATTTCTTCTACACCACGGGCCTCGGCTACGGGATCGAGATGATCACCCAGCCGCAGACGCTCTACGGGATCGCGGACTCACCCGTCGGGCTGGCCGCCTGGATGATCAACCACGACGCATCCAGCTACTCCGACATCGCGGACGCCGTCGCCGGGCATCCCGTCGGCAACCTGACCCGGGACGAGGTCCTGGACAACCTCACGCTCTACTGGCTGACGAACACCGCGATCTCCTCGGCCCGGCTGTACTGGGAGAACACCTACGACTTCTTCGGCGTCAAGAACGTCAACATCCCGGCCGCCGTGTCCGTCTTCCCCAACGAGATCTACAAGGCCCCCCGCAGCTGGGCCGAACGGGCCTACCCCCACCTCATCTACTTCAACGAGGTCGACCGGGGCTGCCACTTCGCCGCTTGGCAGGAACCGGCGCTGTTCACCACTGAGCTGCGCGCGGCGTTCCGGCCACTGCGCTAGATCACCGTTCAGACGTCGGCATGCACCCTGGTCCGGCGGGGCCCCGAGTAGCTCGACTCCGGGCCACTCGGCCCCCGCCGCGCTGCCCGCCACCTCGTCCTGATGGCAGGCGGGTCAGCGGCAGCGCGGACAGCCGGGCCTGGATGTCGGCCGTGACGGAGTCGGGTGGCTGATCGGCGTCGACCGCGACCAGGATGCCCCGCTCGGTGTAATAGGGAACGAGCAGGCCGGTCGTCTCGGCGAATACCTCGAGCCGGTGCCGGATCACGTCGGCTCTGTCGTCGGAGCGCCCGCTCTGGCTGGCGCGGTCAAGTAGCCGCCGCGTCAGCACCGCGTCGATCGCGTGCAGGTAGATCGCCGCATCCAGCGTCACGCCGAGCCGGGCCGCGAGGTCGGCCGCGGCGACGGCCTGCGGGAGGGTCCGCGGGAACCCGTCCAGGATGTACCCGCCGTGGGCGGCCGCCTCGACCACGGCCGGGGTCAGCACGTCGAGCACGATCTGGTCGGGGACCAGATCGCCGCGAGCCTGGTACGCGGCGATCTCGTCGCCCAGCACACCCCCAGCGCGGGCTTGCGCCCGCAGCAGGTCACCGGCGGCGATGTGCCGAGCGCCGGACCAGGCCGCCAGCCGCTCGCCTTGGGTGCCCTTGCCAGCGCCCGGCGGGGCGAGGAGCAGCAGCCTCACGGCGCCGCGGCCGGAGGCCTAGGCAAAGTCAACACAGCCTCACAGCTCGCGCAGGTCGGCCGGGATGTCGATATCCCGCTTCTGGATCTTGCCGGTCCCGCCCTTGGGCAGCGAGTCCATGATCCACACGTGCCGTGGGTACTTGTATGCCGCGACCTGGCCCTTGACGTAGTCGCGCAGTTCCTCGGGGGTGGCGCTGGCCCCCGGCTTGAGGGCCACCGCGGCACCGATCTCCTCGCCCAGGGCCGGATGCGGCAGGCCGATCACGGCCGCCTCGGCGACCGCGGGATGCTCGTAGAGTACCTCCTCGATCTCCCGCGGGTAGATGTTGTAGCCGCCCCTGATGATCAGGTCCTTCTTCCTGTCCACGATGTAGAAGTAGCCGTCGGAGTCCACTCGGGCCAGGTCACCGGTGTGGAACCAGCCCCCGGCCAGCGCCTCGGCGGTGGCCTCGGGACGCTGCCAGTAGCCCTTCATCACGTTCGGCCCGCGGATCACGATCTCGCCGACCTCGCCCTCCGGGCGCTCGTGGTCTTCGGAGTCCACGACCCGCATCTGGACGTCCCGGATGGGCGTGCCGATCGAGCCGGGCTTGCGCTCCCGGCCGGGGAGGTTGAACGAGGCGACCGGCGAGGTCTCCGACAGGCCGTATCCCTCGAGCACCGGGACGCCGAACGCCTCCTCAAAACCGCGCAGCACCTCGACCGGCAGGGCCGCGCCGCCGGAGATGCACTCCCGCAGCGAGGACGTGTCGTAGTCCGCGCGGTTGGGCTGGTGGATCAGCGCCACGTACATGGTCGGCACGCCTTCGAAGACGGTGACCTTGTGGTCGGCGATAATCCGCAGGGCGTGCTCGGGGTCGAACCGCGGCAGCAGGGTCAGGCACGCCCCGGCCGCCACCGCGACGTTGAGAGCAGCCGTCTGCCCGAACACGTGGAACAGCGGAAGCCCGCCGAAAATTACGTCGTCGGGACCGGCCTGGACGATGTTGGTGCGCGTCACCTCGGTGTTGCTGATGAGGTTGCCGTGGGTGAGCTCGGCGCCCTTCGGGTGGCCGGTCGTACCTGAGGTGTAGAGGATCACCGCGGTGTCGTCGTCGCCGACGTCCGCGACCTGGTGGTCCGGGGTGGCGGAGGCCAGCAGGTCGGGGAAGCCGACCCCGTCCACCACGATGGAATCCGCCTCGGCCTGCTCCGCGCCGCTGCGGGCCTGATCGGCGAACGTGTGCCAGGCGAAGATCAGCCCGGCCCCGGAGTCGCCGAGGTAATAGGCGACCTCCCGGGCCTTGAGCAGCGGGTTCATCGGAACGACCACGCCGCCGGCCCGGAGCACGCCGTAGTACACCACGGGGACCTCGGCGACGTTCGGCATCATGATGCCGACCCGGTCGCCGGGTTTGAGGCCGCGCTCGTGCAGCAGCCCGGCCACCCGGGCGCTCGCGTCGTCTAGGGCCCGGTAGGTCATCGCCGCGTTGTCCACCCGCACTGCCACCCGGCCGGCGTGAGCGCGGGTGGTGTCCGTCAGGTTCTTGGCCAGATTCGTCACGTTGCTCATTGTCCGGCGCGCGGCCACCGCGGTCGTCGTTCTGGCGTATCAAGCCTGTCGCCCGGCGTTGGTACGGCGGCACAATTGTTGTGCCCACGGGCCGAGGAACGGGCCCATCCTCGTGTCGCCAGCACGTTATCCGCGGGTCAGCTCCGGCTTAGCGGCATCGGTCAAACCGCGAAAGGGGACTGGGATGGATACCGTCCGGCGCTACGCCATGCTCATCGACGGGGACTGGGTTGACACCGAGGAGGGCGGCGCGGGACGGCGCCAACGTAGCGCTGATCGCCAAGACGGCCGAGCTCGACGGGAGCCGCCGTCGTGACAATCTAGCCCTATCACGTGCATAGGCCAGCCCGGCAGGCCGAAAGTAGTATTGCCGCGTGACGAGTCCCGGGCCTGAAGACCTCAGCCGAAGAGCCTACGAAGCCCACCGCTCCGCCTCGTCCGCATCTCTTCCCTCGTGGGAAGACATCACAGAGGACGAGCGGCAATCATGGAGGGCAGCCGTGTCTGCTGTCAGCGGCCCGGCCGGCCCGACCGGGCAGACCGGCCCGACCGGTCAGGCGCGCAAGGCCGCTGTCCCAGCGTTCCCGCCCACTTGGGCCATGCGGTTTCTAGACCGGATTCAGATCCTGCCGATGAGACTCACGCGGAAGGCGAAGTTTCGTATTACTGGCGTCAGCTTCCCGGTGATCGGGGGTGGCGTCACGTGGGGCGGTAGCGTCGATGAACGCGCGGTGCGAGCCAGAACTGAACGGGCGGACGCGTTCACAGAACTCTGGAGAGTGGCTCAGGAAGCTCATATTGGCGTTCGTACTAATTTCGACAACGTAGACGGGCTTGCTGCTGTTCACCGGCAGCTAAATATTCTCTTGATTCGAAAGGGGCCGATGCTGGATCGGGCCGATGTCGAGCTAGCTCAGAACTTTCTTTCAGCACTGGGCGAGTTCGTCCGCCTACTTCGGCCAATGACCGGACTTTCTGCCGATAATGTCCGCGAGCAACTTGATGTTACTCTAGCGGATGTGTTTGTGCCACGCGACCTGGATGTGCTGGATGAAGCGTTGTCTCGTATGTCGAATTACAACGAATCGTTTACGCGTCGGTATCGCGAACTGGTCTTCGGTGAGACGTCTTAAGCCTTGACCCGCAACAACCCTGGCGGATAGCCCTGCGGTCAGTGATCGGTAGTCAGGTGGATCACGCCGATGGACCGGCCCTGCCCCAGCCGCCGGCCACAGCGGCCGGCGCCACCTGCCCGCAAGCCGGGACCCGAGCACGGCCGGCTGACGGTGCTGCCGGGGAAAGGACTCTCCGGCCCTCGTGACCCCTGCTGGCCGGTCTCTGCCAGCCGGCCGCTGAGGTGGGCGGTGGCTCAGAAGCGGCACTTGTCCTGGCTGCGGCGATCGTCGTGGACCCGGTGGGGGTCGTACACGCCGGTACGGGCGGTGCGACGCCACGGACGGGCCAGGTTGTCCGCCTCCGGTTGGACGTCGACGATGGCCAGCGACGCCGTGCCGCCGGCACAGCGGGCCCGCCAGTCCCCGTGCGGATCGATCACACCGGAGGCTGCGGTGACGTCGTCCTGTGCCGGGGCGCTGTAGCTGACCCAGTAGCTGTTGGTCGCGGCGTGCGCCTGGGCTTGCAGGGCGAAGACGCTGCCCGGCCCGGTGGTGGAGAACAGGACGGCATCGGCGTCGAGGCGTTCGTATTCGGCGAAGACTTCGGGGAAGTGGCATTCCATCCCCAGCGCGCACCCCAAGCGGAGCCCGTCGACGTCGAAGGTGATCGGCGACGTGCCGGGGGTGTACATGAAGCTGACCTTGGTCGTCGACAGCATGCGCTCGTCGTAGCGGGTCACGACCCGTCCTCGATCCGAGATCACGTACAGGCTGTTGTGCGGCCGGTGCGGCGGCGTCAGCCGGTGTACGCAGCCGAGCACGGTCCACAGCCGAAGCTCCCGTGCCAGGCGTGCCACGCTGCCCAGTTCCTGCCGCAGGACATCCCACCGGCAACGGCTCCAGTCCGCGGGACCGACCGTATCGGGACCGTCCGCAGACATGATCCTCTTGTGCGGGAACACCATTGCGCCCTCGGGGAAGTGCACCAGCCGCGCACCCCCGGCGTGCGCCTGACGCATCACAGCACGCACCTCCTGGCCGCCGCGGCGCAGGCCGGCGGCATCGCGCGGATCGTGGCTCACCGCGGTCTGCGCAACGGCCAGGCGCAGCCGGGCCGCGACGGGCGGCCTGGCCCCCGCTCCGGTCGAGCGCACGTGCCGCAGCGCGCTGGTGTAGGACTCCCCGGTCTTGGCTGCGCGGGAACGGACCCTGCGCTTGAGATTCCCGTTGGCTGTCATGCCGCTCCACGCCCCGAACGCAGGCCCCCAGCGGCCACACCGTCCGGGACGGACGCAGGACCAGGCAGCGACCCGAGACGACAGTCCCTTTGCCTCCGTACAGGGGCCGCGCTGGGACGGCCGTGGAGGTTGGGCGTGAGCCACGCCAACGTCATTCTCGTAGCTGCGATCAGCGGTCGTCAACCCCGCCTCCACTCAGCAGCCGCCCGCCCCAACAGGCCAGACCGGCACGGCCCGGCACACGCCACGAGCATCCGCAGGCAAGTACACCGCCTGCAGGCAGCTGTCAGAGCGGCAGGCTCTGGGAGGGCGGCCGGCCGGCCGGGCATCGTACCAGGCACACGAAACCGAACCGGTTGTTCGTGCCCCGCTCACGATGAACGCGCGGCCAAAATGGCATGCTATGAAGAGAGAAAAGGCAAGCGCGGGTGTGGAGGTCGGTCGCGTTATGCCGAACGACAGCAGCATGCGGACCATATTGGTAGCCCTGGGGTCAGGCCTCGGGGTCGCGCTCGCCAAGGTCGCCGTAGCGGTCGTCACTGGTTCGTCCGCGATGGCCGCCGAGGCCGCGCATTCGCTCAGCGATACCGCCAACGACCTGTTCCTCTTCGTCGCTCAGCGTCGCAGCGCCCGCCGCCCTGACGACCGGCATCCCCTGGGGTACGGGCGGGAAGCCTACTTCTGGGCGCTGATCGCGGCCCTCGGCGTGTTCGTCGCCGGCGCGGCGTTCTCCTTGCGTGAGGGCATCGCCGAGCTGATCCACCCCAGCGTCACTTCTTCGTTCGCCGTGGCCTATGTCGTGCTGGCCATCTCGACCGTCTTTGACCTTGTGTCATTCCGCCAGTCAGCGGGCCAGATGATCCACCGGGGGCGCCGTTACCACCGAGGCCTCATAGACGAGTCCAAGGTCACATCCGACCCGACGCTTCGGGCCGTGTTCCTCGAGGACGCCATATCAGTCTCGGGAGACGTGCTCACGCTGGCCGCCCTGGCCCTCAATCAGATCACCGGGTCGTCCATACCCCAGGGGGTAGCCGCGGTGCTCATCGGGCTGGTGCTGATCCGCGCAGGTCTGCGGCTGGTCAAACGCAGCCACGACTTCCTGGTCGGCGCCTGGTCGCTGACCTCCGAGACGTCGCCGAGGCAAGATGCCGATGACTTCACCCAGCCGCTCACGTCGGCTGACGAACAGAAAGTACGCGCCTTCCTTCTTGCCTACCCCGGAGTGACCGCCATTCGCGAGGTCCTAGTGACCTTCACCGGTCCGGGCCGGGTGTGGGTTACCGCGCGCCTCGACATTGACGATGAGCTCACCGGCGCTCAGGTCAAGTCGCTGGTCCGCGGCATCGAGTCAGGTATGAAGCACGAATCGGAAAATGTCTACCGGGTCGACATCGTGCCCATCGGCAGAGCGTCCGCTTAGGCCGGGCGGGTCAGTTCCCCGAGCAGGAACACGAACGACTCGTACGAGGGACCTGCGGGTAGCCTGGTGTCCCTGAGTGGCCGGAGTGTCTGGAGAAGAATGGACCGTCGCGCCGAGGTGTGGTTCCGCCGGAGGACCTCACGCTGGCAGGATTGGCCGCTCGAGCAGTTGCTGGAGCTTAAGGAGCAGGGCGGCACGCGGGTCAGCGTGGTGATACCGGCCAGGAACGAGGAACGGACGGTGGCCGGTGTGGTGGGCCCGCTGCTGGCGGCCCTGGTTACGGACGCGCCCCTGGTGGATGAGCTGGTGGTCATCGATTCTGACTCAACCGACGCGACCGCGCGGGCGGCTTCGGACGCCGGCGCGGTCGTGTACCGGGCCCGCGACATCGCCCCGGCTCTCGGCGCTCGCCAGGGCAAGGGCGAAGCGCTGTGGAAATCGCTTCTGGTGACCCAGGGCGATGTCCTGGTCTTTGTCGACGCCGATCTGACCCGCTGGGGCCCGCACTTCGTGACTGGCCTGCTCGGCCCGCTGCTCGCCGACCCGGAGGTGCTTTTGGTCAAGGGGTTCTACGCCCGGATCCGGACCGAGGCGGACGGTTCGGTCTCCTCCGAGGGCGGCCGGGTCACCGAGCTGGTCGCGCGGCCGCTGCTCAGCTTGTGGTGGCCGCAGCTGGCGGGTGTGGTGCAGCCGCTGGCGGGCGAATGGTCGGCCCGCCGGAGCCTGATGGAGTCGCTGACCATCCCGGTCGGATACGGGGTGGAACTTGCGGCGCTGCTCGATACCGCCTCCCGGCACGGCCTGAACGCGCTGGCGCAGGTCGACCTCGGGTCCCGTGCGCACCGCCATCAGGCAAACCACGACCTGGCCGTGATGGCGGCGGAGCTGCTGGCGGTCGCGGAAAACAGGCGCACCGGATCCGGCCGGCCGGTTTCCCGGTTCGCGCTGGAGCAGTACAGCCGCGAAGACGGCCAGGTGCTGCGGCGGTCCCGGCCGGTGCCCACCGATGAGCGGCCGCCCGCAAGGACCGCGTTCGCCGCCGGGACACCAGGCCGCTCCCCCGCAGCGCGATGAGCCCGGAGCCGGCCGGCCTACCGCCGCAGGCACCTCAGCGGGTGCTGCGGCTCGGCCGCCACGCTTTCGAGCCGGATCGGCTCCTGGTCATGGCCATCGTCAACCGCACACCTGACTCCTTCTACCGGCCCGGCGTGACGTGGGACCCGGCCGCGGCGCTCGAGCGGGTTCACCAGGTGGTGGCCGAAGGCGCGGACATCATCGACATCGGCGGCGTGCCCGCCCGTCCTGGCGACGACGTGGACGCGGCTGAAGAGGTCAGGCGGACCATCCCGTTCATCACCGCCGTCAGGGACGCGTATCCGGACGTTGTGATCAGCGTGGACACCTGGCGGCACGAGGTGGGCCGCCAGGCCTGTGCCGCGGGCGCCGACCTGCTCAACGACACCTGGGGCGGCTGGGATCCCCGGCTGGCCGAGGTGGCGGCCGAGGCCGGCGCGGGCGTCGTCTGCTCCCATGCCGGCCGGCTGCCGCCGCGGACCCGCCCGTTCCGGGTGGCTTACCGCGACGTGGTAGACGATGTGCTGAAAGTGACGCTGTCGCTGGCGTCCCGCGCGGTGAAGGCAGGCGTGGAACCCGACCGGATTCTCCTCGATCCGGCGCATGACTTCGGCAAGAACACCTGGCACTCCCTGCAGGTCACCCGGCGGCTGGCCGAGCTGGCCGCCACCGGCTGGCCAGTCCTGGTCTCGGTGTCGAACAAGGACTTCGTGGGCGAGACGCTCGACGCCCCGGTCGAGGACCGGCTCGCCGGGACCCTCGCAGCCACGACGGTCTGTGCCTGGCTGGGAGCCCGCGTGTTCCGGGCCCACCACGTGCGGGAGAACCGCCACGTGCTCACCATGGTGTCGGCCATCCGGGGCGATATCCCGCCCGCCCGCGCGGTCCGGGGACTGGCCTAGCCGTGAACCGGATCTCGCAGGCGGGACCGTGCCGGTGATCACGAATGCGGCCCTGTGCCCATCGCCCCCGCTGCTGTACCCCGGGATGACCGGCCGGCAGGCCGTCGCGCCCGGACTCCGGGCAGCATGCGCCGAGGCGGCCGGACGACTGGTCCGCGGCGAACCCGAGGAAATCGTCGTCGTCGGGCCGGCCGGCACCACCGGAACCTGGGCGCCCGCGAGCCGGCTGGATCCCTCGCAGTTCGCGTCCGCTATGGCGAGCACGGGAACGCCGTCGCTGCCGCTGTCGCTCGGCCTCGGCGCCATGTTGCTGGACGAGGCAGGCTACTGCGGGCGCCGCAGACTTCAGGCCGTCGGCCAGGACGAGCCCGCCAGCACCTGTCTCAGGCTGGGTGCGCAGCTCGGGGCAGCAGAGATCAAGACGGCGTTGCTCGTGATGGGCGATGGCAGCGCCCGCCGGACCCTGAAGGCCCCCGGCTACCTGGACCCCAGAGCCGCGGCCCTTGACTCGGCGGTCGAGAGCGCGATACGCACAGGCGACCTGGACGCGCTGCAGCAACTCGACCCGATCCTGGCACGCGAGCTGATGGTCACCGGGCGACCCGCCTGGCAGGTGCTGTCAGGCGCCATCCGTTCCTCCCGGCCAAGGACCGAGATCCTCTACTGCGATGCCCCCTTCGGAGTTGCCTACCTGGTTGCCCAGGTGCAACCCGCTTAAGCCGGACTTACGGAGCGGCCGCCGAGCGTGGTGTGGCAGCTGTGACTATGGAGAATGCTATCTACGTGAAGGCTCCGATGCCGGTGATGGCGCGGCCGACGATGAGCGTCTGCATGGTCTCGGTGCCTTCGAAGGTGTGGATCGCCTCCAGGTCCACCATGTGCCGCATGACCTGGTAGTCGAGCAGGATGCCGTTGCCGCCGAGCATGTCGCGCGCGTCGGCGGCGATCACGCGGGCCTTGCGGGTGTTGTGCATCTTGGCCAGCCCGGCCACGGTGGGGGTCAGCCGGCCAGCCTCGGCCAGGCGGCCGATCTGCAGGCAGTACAGCTGCATCGCGGTGAGGTCCGCCAGCATCGATACCAGCCGCTGCTGGATGATCTGGAAGCTGGCCAGCGATTCGCCGAACTGGCGCCGCTCCTGCGCGTACCGCAAGGCGGCGTCGTAAGCGGCGGTGGCGTGGCCCAGCGCCGCCCAGGCGCAGGTGCTCCGGGTGGTGGCCAGGACCCGGCTGGTGTCCTTGAACGAGCGCGCCCCGGGCAGCCGGTTCTCGGCCGGAACCCGCACGTTGTCCAGCGTGATCTCGGCCTGCCATACCGAGCGCAGGGACACCTTTCCCTCGATCACCCGGGCCTGGTAACCCGGCGATCCCTTCTCCACGACGAACCCGTTGACCTGGCCATCCTCGGTGTTGCGGGCCCAGACGACGATCAGGTCGGCCACGCTACCCAGGCCGATCCACCGTTTGCGGCCGTTCAGCACCCAGCTGCCCCCACCCGCCTCCCCTCCCCCCTTCACTGGGCGGGCCGAGGTTTCCAGGGCGACCGAGTCCGAGCCGTGCTCCGGCTCGGTCAGCGCGAAGGCCCCCAGCTTGTTCATCTGGGCCATGTCAGGCAGCCAGCGCGCCTTCTGCTCGTCCGAGCCGCACATCGCGATCGACAGCATGGCCAGGCCCGCGTGTACGCCGAGGAACACGCCGAGGCTGCCGTCGCCGCGGTGCAGTTCCATCGTGACCAGCCCGCACGCCATCGGGCTCATCTCGGCGCACCCGTAGCCCTTGATGTCCTCGCCGACGATGCCGAGCTCGGGCAGCCGCTTGACCAGCGGCCAGCAGATCTCGGCCCGTTCCCAGTACGGGCCGACGACCGGCACGACCTCCTCGTCGACGAACCGCCGGACGGCGATGAAGTGCTCCCATTGCTCCTCGGTGAACTGCTCGCGGACGGAAAAGAAGTCCGTCCCGAGGGATTCCCCGAGGTGCGCGCTCGTTACCTGCGTCATTGCTGGTTTCCCTCCGGGGTGGGGTCGGCATCCAGGAACGCCTCCACCGCGACGGCCAGGCGTTTGGGGTCCGCGGCCAGCTCGAGGTGACCGCCGTGATAGACGTGCAGCCGGCTGCGCGGTATCAGCCAGCGCATGATCCGGGCGTTGACCACCGGGATGATCGGGTCGTCGTCGCCGGCCAGGATCAGGGTGGGCGGGCGCAGCTTCGGCAGGAACGGCAAGCTGGTCCATCCGATGGTGGCTATCAGCTGGTAGAAGTAGCCTCGGGCCGGGCCCAGCCGTGTCGTGGCGTGCAGCAGGTCACGGGCTACGATCGGGTCTTGGCGCGCGCTGCCCCCGTACAGCTCGCCGGCCACGTAGGCCGCGTATCCCGGATCCCGGTGGCGTCGCGGTGTGAGCATGCGCAGCAGGACGCGCGGATTCCCGGGAACCATGAGCGCGCCCGGCGCGGTCGCCACCAGCACCAGGCGGCGCACCCGGTCCCGGCGGCTCAGCGCGAACTGCTGCGCCAGCCCCCCGCCCCAGGAGATGCCCAGGACGTCGGCCTGGGCATAGCCGAGTTGGTCGAGCAGGCCGGCCAGCAGTGACGGCAGCGTGGCCAGGTGGTACGGGAGGACCGGGGCCGGCGAGCCGCCGATGCCCGGCATGTCGAACCGGATGACCGGCCGCCGCGGATCGAGCGCGTCGACGAACGGCTGGAATAGCTCCAGGCTCGCGCCGATGCCGTTGCACAGCAGCAGCGGCGGCCAGTCCGCGGCCCCTTCCCGCACCAAGACCCGGATAGTACGGCCGCCGACCGCCAGGACCCTCATCCGCTCGGCCGGCCGGGGCGGCCCGAGCGGCTCGGGCGGTCCGGACCGCCGTAGCCGGCCCAGGACCCGGCTCAGGCCGGATCCCGCGCGGTCTTCTTCTTCTCCGGCCGGTCCGGAAAGGGCCTGGTTAGCGGTCATAGACATACGTTCCAGGCGCGGCGCCGACCGGCGCAAGCCCGCCGCCGCCCGGCTCCGGAGGCGCGGCATGCTCCTCACCGCAGCGCTCGGCCAGCCAGGCCGCGTAGTCCGGCCACCAGGACCCGTGCAAGGTCTCGGCACGGCTCAGCCACTCCTGGGGATTTTCCGGGCACTCCTTGGCCATCTGGTACCTGGCCTTCTCGTTGCCTGGCGGATTGACCATCGCGGCGATGTGCCCGCTGGTCGACAGCACGAACCGGGGCCGGCCGCCCAGCAGCTGGGTAGACCGGTAGCAGGCTCTGCCAGGGGCAGATGTGGTCGGTGATCCCGGCGACGATGTAGCTGTCCCGGTCGACCGCGGCCAGGTCCACCGGTGAGCCGAGCATGGTCGCGCCGCCGGGCTCGACCAGGGCATTGGCCGCGCCCAGCTCGAGGAAGTCCCGGTGCAGGCCCGCGGTCATCCGGGTCGTGTCCGCGTTCCAGAACAGGATGTCGAACGCCGCTGGCTTCTTGCCGAGCAGGTAGTTGTTGACCCAGTAGTTCCAGATCAGGTCGTTCGGCCGCAGCCAGGCGAACACCTCGGCCAGCGACCGGCCGTCCAGGTAGCCGCGGGCGCGGGACGCGGCCTCGGCCAGCTTCGCGGTCCGCTCATCGATGACCGCGCTGGCCAGGCCCGCGTGCGCCTGGTCAAGCACGGTGACCATGAGGGTGAACGCGGCGAGCCGGTCCTGCTGGCCCGTGTACGCCAGGTGCGCGGCCACCATCGCCGCGATGATGCCGCCGGAGCAGGCCCCGGCGAGCACGGTCTGCTCGCTCCCGGTGATCCGTTCGGCCGCGTCCATGGCGTCCAGGATGGCCTGACCGTAGGTATTGATATCCCACTTGGCGTTCCGGGCGTCCGGGTTGCGCCAGGAGATCATGAACACCTGCAGGCCCTGGCCGACCAGGTACTCCACCATGCTCCGGCTGGGAGCCAGGTCCATCACGTAGAACTTGTTGATCACCGGCGGGACGATCAGCAACGGGACCTGCCGGACCGCGGGCGTGACCGGGCGGTACTGGATCAGCTCGAACTCCGGGGTTCGCAGGACCACCGACCCGGGCGTGACGGCCAGATCCACCCCGACTTCGAACGCGTCCGGCTCGACCATGGTCGGCACCCGCGGCTGAACCGCCATGTCGGAGAGGAAATGCCGCAGGCCCGCCACGGCGCTGCCGCCGCCGGTGTCGAGCGCGGCCTTGACCGCCGCCGGGTTCAGCAGCGGGTTGTTGCTCGGGGCCAGCGCGTCAATCAGGTTGGTCAGCATGAAGCCGACCCGTTCGGAGTCGCGCTCGTCGAGGCCGGCCTCGGCCACCACGCCTTCCACGCTCTCCGCGGTAGCCAGGTAGGCCTGCATCGTGCGGCGGAGCAGCGGGTTGCCCGTCCAGCCCGGGTCGGCGAACCGGCGGTCCCGGCGGGACGGCTGTACCTGGGAGCGGCCCACGGCGATGCGGGCCAGCTCGCCGGCCAGCTGCCCGCCTCGCCCGGCGACCAGCCGCGGCTTGGCCGCCAGGGACGCGGCCAGGCGCAGGCCGGAGCCGCCGGGGTTCATCCGGCGCAGGATACCGGTGGCGGCATCGCCCAGCAGCAGGTCAAGCGGTGCCGCCGCGGCATCGTTCGCGGTGGACCTGGTCGAATCAGTGTCAGCGCTCATTACCTGCCGAGCCTAGACCGCCGGGGTGCGTTCTTCCATTGGTCGCTCGTCACGAAGCCGGGGCCGGACGTGGTTCCGCGAGCACAGGCGTTCGCTGGCTTCAGGCGGCCTTCGGCGAGGCCGGCAACTTCTCGGAGTAGACATCATGCGCATCGGACGTGCTCACGGCCGCCTCGTCATCATCGACGGCGACGAGGGCGGCGGGTTGGTCGACGTCGCCACCGCCAGCGGCGGCGAGTTCACCGCCGACCCGGACCAGGTGTTCGCGGTCTGGGACCGGTTCACCGAATGGGCCGGCCGGTACGCCGGCCCCGGCGCCCCTACCGGCCCGCTGGTGCCCACCGAACTCGGCGCGCCGGTGCTGACCCCGGCCCAGGTGTCCGGGATCGGCCTGAACTACCGGGAGCACGCCGCCGAGTCCGGCGTCGACGCGCCCGCCGTCCCGCCGGTGTTCACCAAGTTCCGCAGCTGCCTGGCCGGCCCGTACGCCGCCGTCGACCTGGGCCGCCGAGCACCACGTGACGCTGCTGGGCACCAGCCCCGCGCACCTGCGCGCCTGCGCCCAGGCCGGCGTGGAACCGGCGCGTGATCACGACCTGTCCGCGCTGCGGTCGCTGGGGTCGTCGGGCTCGGCGCTACCCGCCGACGCTTATCTCTGGGCCGCCGATCACGTGGGCCGCCGGGTCCGCGTCAACTCGACATCGGGCGGGACGGACGTCGTCAGCGCCTTCGCGGGCGGCTCGCCCATCGTGCCGGTGTGGCCGGGTGAGCTGTCGGCGCCGAGCCTGGGGGTGGCCCTGGACGCGTGGGACTCCCGGGGCCGGCCGGTCCGCGGCGCCGTCGGGGAGCTTGTCGTCACCAAGCCGATGCCGTCGATGCCGTCGATGCCGGTGGCGTTCTGGAGCGACCCGGGCGGCTCGCGGCGCCGGGAGGCCTACTTCTCCACCTACCCGGGGGTGTGGCGCGTGGGCTTGCGGAACCGCTGGGGCTTGTGGGTTCAGGTCGTCCACGCCGTGCTCGCGGGCATACGCGATCAGCAGGGACGGGGCGCGGTCGATGTGTTCGGTCAGCACCTCGATGGCCCGGCCGGCGTCGCGGGCGAGGGCGAGCTCCCTGAGCTGGCGGTGTTCCCGGGCCAGGTCGCGCTGGTGGTCGTCGGCGAGCACCCAGTACCACCGGCGGTAGAGCTCGGCGCTGTCCCGGAGCGCGTTGACGACCGACTCGAGCCGGCGGTTGCCGCAGCCGGTCAGCAGGGCCTGATGGAAGTCGCGGTGCCATGTGGCCCAGTCCTCGCTGACCGTTCCGTCGTCACGGGTGACCGGCGTCCGCTCGAGCCGGTGGTGCGCGGCCAGGATCCTGGTCTCCCACTGGAGGTCGCCGCGCTCGACCGCGAGGCGCAAGGCGAGCGATTCGACCTGGATCCGGGTCTCGGTCAGCTCGGCGATGTCCTCGATCGACAGATCACGCACCCGGAAGCCGCGCTGCGGCGTGGCGATCAGCAGGCCCTGCTCGGTCAGGCGGGTGAGCGCCTCCCGGACGACGGACTGACTGACCCCGAAGCGGTCGGTGAGCTCGACCATCTTCAGCTTCTGGCCCGGATGCAGACCGCCGTTGAGCAGCTCGCCGCGGAGAATATCGTACACCTGTTCGGTACGAGTCGCGGGAGTGGTCGTCACGCCCAGAGCATAGCTCATTTTTCTTAATAACGTTTTCTAGCAAAAATCTCGATAAATTATTACTCTGTCGATTCTTTCCTGATTGACTGGCAGACAGAAATCCGTCGCCACGCCGCAGTACCAGATGGCCAGCAACCTGTAGGTGACCACGCTGGCGGGCCTGGAGGTCGCCCGATCAGAGCGGGAGTGGACCCTGATTAGCTTGGTGCGACAGCCGGACTGGAGGTCAGCCGGGTGCTGAGGCAGCCGGAGCGGTTATCAGCGGCGGCGCGTCGAGGGCGCAGTACAGGCATTGTTCGGGCGCGGGTGCTCCAGCCGGCTCGGAGCGGGGGTTGGTGATCGTGAGCGCGGCGAGCAGGCCGCCCGCGCCGCACAGCCCGCCCGAGATGAGCACCGCGATCCTGAATCCGGCGGCCAGCGCGTCCGGGTGCAGGTAGGCCTGGCCGGTGATGCCGGCCAGCGGCGGGAGTATGGCGACCGCCAGCAGGCCGCCGAACCGGGACAGATCATTGTTGACCGCCGAGGCGATGCCCGCGTGCTCGGCGGGCGCCGAGCTCATCGCGGTCGAGGTGAGCGGCGCGACCGTGATCGCGAGCCCGATCCCGAAGACGACGACCGCGGGCAGCACGGAGGTCACATAGCTCGACCCGGACGTGCTGAACGTGAGCATGGCCAGGCCCGCGCCGACTATGAACGGCCCGACGCTCAGCTGCAAGCGTGGCCCGATCCGGGCCGCGAGCTGCCCGGATCGGGCCGATAGCGCGAGCATGATGACGGTCAGCGGCAGCAGCGCGAGACCGGAGGCGAGCGGCGAATAGCCCGACACGATCTGCAGCACCAGCGGAAGCAGGAAGGTCGCACCGGTCAGGGCCCCGTACACGATGAACGTCACGGCGCTGGCCGCCGCGAACTGCCGCTCCCGGAAGATCGAGAGCGGCAGCATCGGCGCGGCCGCACGGTGCTCACGAACCAGAAAGGAGACCAGCCCGGCCACGCCCAGCGAGGCCATCGTGACCACGGCCGGCGACGTCCAGCCGAGCGTGGGCGCCTCGATGAACGCGAACGTGATCCCGGACAGGAATACCACCGCGGCCAGCGCCCCAGCGTAGTCGATCCGGCCGGTTGCGCTCGGGTCACGCGATTCCGGGACGTGCCGTACGCCCAGCGCGACGACCACGGCCGCAATCGGGACGTTGATGAAGAAGATCCACCGCCAGGACGCGGCCGAGATCAGGTAGCCGCCGATCAGCGGTCCGGCGGCGATGGCAACACCGCCGAGACCCGACCAGGCCCCGATCGCCCGGGCCCGGTCGGCGGGCGTGAACGAGGCCTGCAGGATCGCCAGGCTTCCCGGCGTGAGCAGCGCCCCGCCGATGCCCTGAAGCACTCTGGTGATGATCAGGAAAACCGCGCTGGGGGCGAACCCGCACGCCGCCGAGGCCAGGGCGAACCAGACGATGCCGATCAGGTACACCCTCCGCCTGCCGAACCGGTCCCCGAGCGAACCGCCGATCAGCAGGAACGCGGCCAGCGTCAGGATGTAACTGGTCATCACCCACTGCAGGGCAGCGATGCCGGTGTGAAAGTCGCGGCCGATGGTCGGCAGGGCGATGTTGACGACCGTGGCGTCCAGCGCCGCGATCCCCGAACCGAGCACGGTGATCGCCAGCACCCACCGGCCCGGTGCCGAGGCGTAAGAAAGAGCGGGAACATCCACCACCAAAGGCTAGGGGCCGTCAAGGTGACCGGCCATCACTTGTTTCTGGTGATAGGGCCACGGTCAACGGTGCGCGTATCACCTAGATCCGGTGACGACCTCTCACCTGCCCGACGGCGAGCCTGGATCCGTCGAAGGCGCGCACGGCCGCTAGGGGACGTGCCTCAGATTCAAGGGAGATACCGTGACATCACCAGCATCCGGCGGCGACCTGGCCGACTACGCGCCCATCCCCCCGTCCGCGCGAGGCGCGGCCCTCAACGACCAGGGCTACCACGTCGGACGTGTCGAGCGGAACCTGTACTGGGTCACCGACGGTGTCTACAACTCGGCATTCCTGACCACCCCGGACGGCGTGGTGCTGTTCGACGCGCCCCCGTCCATCGGCCACAACCTGCAGCGCGCCGTCGACGAGGTCACCGCCGCCGAGGGCGTGACCAACACCGTCACCCACCTGGTTTACTCACACCACCACGCCGACCACGGCTCCGCGTCCTCCCTGTTCGGGGGCGTGGTCCGCATCGGGCACGAAGACACCGCGCGGCTCCTGCGGCGGGACGACGACCCGTCCCGGCCGGTGCCGGAGGTGACGTTCACCGACCGCTACACCCTAGAGGTGGGAGGTGAGCGGGTCGAGCTGGCCTGGCACGGTCCCAACCACACGCCGGACAACATCTACATCCACTTCCCCGACCACGACACCCTCATGTTCATCGACGTCGTCAACGCCGGCTGGGTGCCGATCTACAACACCAACCTCAGCGAGGACGTCATCGGCTACATGGGGGCGCCGGACATCGCACTGTCCTACCAGTGGTCGCATTTGATCTCCGGGCACCTGGGCCGGCTCGCTACCCGCGATGACGTCGCGCTGCACAAGCAGTACATCGCGGACATCGAGCAAAGCTCGCGGGAGGCACTGGCGTCCGTCAACCCGGTGCCCTTCTACGTGAATGCCGGAGAGAATGTCTGGCTCGGGATTAAGGGCCACCTGAACGCCGTCACCGAGCGCGCGGCCACGCCCGTCATCGCCAAGTACACCGGCGTGCTGGCCGCCGCGGACATCGAGGAATTCACCTACACCACCACGTTCGCCATCATGCAGTCGCTGCGCCTCGACAAGGGGCCTAGCGGACCCGTCCACCCCTGACCACCCCATCCGACCGCAACGCGCCGGGGCCAGGCAAGAGCAGGCCCCGGCGCGGAGCCTAGATTGCAAGGTATGGCGGCTACTGATATCCCCGTGCCGGGAACTTTGCCCGCGGTCATCGGCGTGCTCGGGGCGCGGCACAATAACCTGCGCGACGTCGACGTGGACGTGCCGCTTTGGCGGACGGTCGCGGTCGTCGGGGTGTCCGGGTCGGGCAAGACGTCGCTGGCCATGGGCACGCTGTACGCGGAGGGCCTGCACCGGTTCCTGGAGGGGCTGAGTACCTACAGCCGCCGGCGGCTAACCCAGGCTCAGCGGCCGGACGTGGACCGGATCGACCACCTGCCGCCCGCCCTGGCTCTGCGGCAGCGCCCGCCGATCCCGGGGCCGCGCAGCACGGTCGGCACCATGTCCGAGGTGCTCAACGTGCTGCGCCTGATGATGTCCCGGCTGGGCTCGCACCTGTGTCCGAACGGCCACCGCGTCGCGCCGTCGATCGCCACGCTCAGCGAGGAGATCACCTGCCCGGTGTGCGGGGCGCGTTTCGAGCATCCCAGCGCCGAGTCCTTCGCCTTCAACTCCTACGGCGCCTGCCCGGCCTGCCAGGGCCTGGGCGTACGGTCCGAGGTCGACGTCGCCGCCCTGGTGCCCGATCCGGACAAGACGATCGCCGGAGGCGCGGTATTGCCGTGGAACTCCGGCGGGCGGCGGCTGTCGATGTACGCCGCGGGCGAACTCGGGGTCCGGCTCGACGTCCCGTACCGCTCACTGACCGATCACGAGCGCGACATCGTGCTACACGGTGAGCCGGTCCGGCAGCAGGTGACGCTCCACTCAGGCCGCAACGGGCGGACCGTGCAGCTGTCGGTCAACTACGACAACGCGGTCGCCGCGGTGGAACGGTCCCTGCGCAGCGACAACGAGCGGACCCGCCGCCTGGTGCAGCGGTTCCTCGTCACCCGAGTGTGCTCGGTGTGCCACGGCACCCGGCTGCGGCCCGAAGCGCTGGCGTCGCAGCTCGGCGGCCGCAACCTCGCCGAGATCAGCGCGCTCACCCTGGACGAGCTGCGGGGCTTCGCGGCCGGCCTGCCCGCGGGCTTGCCCGCCGAGCTGAGCCGGCTGACGACCGGTCTGCTCGCCGAGCTGAACGGCAGGCTCACGCCGCTGCTCGACGTCGGACTGGCCTACCTGACCCTCGACCGGGCCGGTGCCTCGCTGTCGACCGGGGAACGGCAGCGGATCGAGCTCACCTCGACGGTGCGCGCCAGCACCACGGGCATGCTGTACGTGCTGGACGAGCCGTCGGTCGGGCTGCACCCGAGCAACGTCGCCGGACTGCGCAAGACGCTCACGGCCCTGGCCGGGAACGGCAATTCGGTCATCGTGGTCGAGCACGAGCGGGAGATCATCCGCGCCGCGGACTGGGTCATCGAGATCGGTCCCGCGGCCGGCGCCAAGGGCGGCACGGTGATCGCCCAGGGCACCCCGGGCCAGCTGGAAACCGACCCGCGCTCGGTCATCGGCCCGTTCCTGGCCGGCGCCCCTGCCATAACCCGGGACCGTCCGGCGCGGCCCGGCCCCGGCGGGCAGATCACCATCGAGATCGGCGATCTGTACAACCTGCACGACGTTACCGCCGCCTTCCCGGTGGGTCGGCTGACCGCGCTGGCCGGGCCGTCCGGCGCCGGGAAGACCGCCCTGGTCCTGGACAGCCTCGTCCCGGCCGCGCGGGCGCTGCTCAACGCCTCCGCGTTGCCCGGGCACGTCCGCCGCCTGGACCTGGCCGGCATCCGCCAGGTCGTCCAGGTCGACGCCTCCCCCATCGGGCAGAACGCCCGGTCGACGCCCGCGACCTACTGCGGGGCGTTCGACCAGATCCGCCGCGTGTTCGCCGAGTCCGGCTACGCCCGCCGGCGGCGCTGGAAGCCCGGGCACTTCTCGTTCAACACCCGCGAGGGACAGTGCCCGACCTGCCGCGGGCTCGGCCACATCGACCTCGACGTCCAGTACCTGCCCGACATCGCCGTCGGCTGCCCGACCTGCCACGGCGCCCGCTTCAACGACGCCACCCTGGCCGTCCGGGTCGACGGCCTGACCATCGCCGACGTGCTCGGCCTGAGCGTAGACGACGCGCTGGAACGGTTCGCCGGCCGGACCCCGGTCGCCGCGGCGCTCCGGCCCGTCAGCGAGGTCGGCCTCGGTTACCTGCGGCTCGGCGAGCCCACCCCGTCCCTGTCCGGCGGCGAGTCGCAGCGGCTGCGGATCGCCACCCGGCTGCGCGCCAGCCAGCGCGGCGTGCTGTACGTCTTCGACGAGCCGTCCACCGGCTTGCACCCGCTCGACGTGGCCACCCTGGCCGGCGTATTCGACCGGCTCCTGGCGGCCGGGGCCACGATCATCGTCATCGACCACGACCTGGACCTGCTCGCCGCCGCCGACCACCTCATCGACATGGGCCCGGGCGGCGGCCCGGACGGCGGCCACATCCTCGCCGCGGGCACGCCCGTGGACGTCGCGCAGACCCCGGACAGCGCGACCGGGCCGTGGCTGGCCGAGCACCTGGGCCTGCCGGAAGCCCGCCAGCCCGAAGCCCTGTCTCTCGGGTAGAGCATCGGTCAGGTAGCCGGGTCCGCCATCGGCCAATTCCAGCCGCCGCGTAAAGTCTTTGCCCGGTTTGCCGTGTTCACTGGCGGTCGACTACCGCCCGGCCCCGCTCACACCGCCAGCCCCACCCGTTCCCGCCCCATCGCGCAGGGGGTGCATCCATTTGAGTCGGTGGCCCCCCGTACACGCAAGAGCGTGCTCTGTGGGACACCGACCCATTCGCCGGGGCGGCGTGCGCTGGGCGACCGGCCGAGAAGAAGGGAGGCCTGGGCTCGAATCACCGTGATCTGGTGATGCCTCCTCACCTGCCCGACGGCCATGCTGGCAGTGGCCGGCCTCCCGGCGGGGAGCCTTTCGGCAACGGATTGGGCGAACTCGCCTGGGTGCGCGGCCACACCAACCCTCCCCGAAGGGAGATCCTCCGTGAGCGCCGAGCAGCGAGAGAATCTCGAATCAGCCCTGCGGAAGTCAGCCTTGCCCCTCGACAGCGACGTCAGCGAGCAGCGGCGACTGCTCCGGGAGTTGATGTCGGCGCAGCCGCTGCCGGCCGATGTGACCGTGACCGCGGCCGCGCTGGGTGCCGTCAAAACCGCCGATATCACCATCGCCGGAATCGAACCCAGGCACGTTGTGCTGTACTTCCACGGCGGCGTGTACGTACTGGGTGACGCCTTCCTCGCCGCCGACCTGGCCTCGGAGGTCGGCCGGCGAACGCGCGCCAAGGTCATCTCCGTCGACTACCGGCTCGCCCCCGAGCATCCGTATCCGGCCGCGGTCGACGACGCTCTCGCCGCCTACGAAGCCCTCCTGGACAGCGGCACGGCCGCTGCGGACATCGTCTTCGCGGGAGAGTCCGCCGGCGGCGGGCTCGCCATCGCCACCCTGGTCAACGCCCGCGATCACGGGCTTCCTCTGCCTGCCGCAGCCTTCCTCATGTCACCGTACGCCGATCTCACCCTGACCGGGACGACCATGGATACCAAGCACGAGGTCGACCCGCTGCTCAGCCGGGAACTCCTGCAGCCCCGGGTCACCGACTACACGGCGGGACAAGACGCCGCCCTCGGCCTCATCAGCCCGATCTTCGCCGACCTGTCCGGCCTGCCGCCCCTGATCATCCAGGCCGGAACCCACGAGGTTCTCCTCGACGACGCCGTCCGCCTCGCGCGCCAAGCCGCCACCGCCGACGTCGAGGTCACCCTCGACATCACCCCCGGCGTGCCGCACGTCTTCCAGACCTTTCACGCGGTCCTCGACGAAGCGACCGCGGCATTGGATCGAGCCGGGCAGCTCCTGTCGGCGCATTTCGCCGACGCAGCACGCGTCACCGCATGACCAAATCCGTCGCCGCATAACCAAACGCGTCACCGCATAGCGAAAGGCAGAACGATCATCCAACGGAGGGAGCAATAATGCGAGCAGCAGTCATCCGCCGACCCGGCGACACGCCGACCCTTGAGGAGTTCGCCGATCCGCAGCCCGGCCAGGGGCTGTCGGTTGGCACCCTGGTCGCGGCGGCCTTGAATCCGCTCGATGTCCTCATCGTGAGCGACCAACTCCCGTTTCGCCGGCTCCAGCCCCCCTGCATCGCTGGCTACGAGGCGGTCGTGCAGCTCGGCGACGGCACGCGCTGCTATGTGGCCGGCCCACCCGTTCCGTACGGCGCGCTAGCCGAGCTGGTGCCGGTCCCGGATGCGGCCGGCTTCCCGGTTCCGGCCGGCGTTGACCCCGGCCTCGCCGCCGCCCTCGGGGTGACTGGAATAGTCGGATGGGTGTCGCTCGACTACCGCGCTCACCTCCAGACCGGTGAGACGGTGCTGGTGCTCGGGGCAGGCGGCTCGGCGGGCCAGCTGGCGGTGCAATCCGCTCGGCTCCTGGGCGCCGGCCTGGTCGTCGGGGCCGCGCGCGGAAAGGACCTCGAGCAAGTCGCTGACCGCGGAGCTGACGCGGTCGTCGACCTCGCAGATGACCAGGCCACCGACGCCGGCCTGGCCGCCGCGGCACCCGGCGGCTACGACGTGATCGTTGACTTTCTGTGGGGCGCGCCCGCCCCCCATGCGATGAACCACGCCAACGTAGGCGCCCGGTACATCCAGGTCGGGAACGCCGCGGGGCCCACCTCCACGATTACCGCGAGCGCCATCCGCAACAAGCTGCTGACGATCGTGGGTCAGGGCACGGTCGGCACGCCCGCCGAGGTGCGCCGGGCCGCCTACGCGCAACTGATGCGTCACGCGACCGACGGGAAGTTCACCTTGGACCTGGAGCAAACACGGCTGGATGACATCAGCCAGACCTGGGAGCACCTCAAGGCCGGGGCATCACGCAAACTCGTGGTCATACCCTGAGCCCGGACCGAGTGCCTCGCTCTAAATGCGCGTGGCACTCGGTCCGGCCAGTAGCCGACTAGCGGTCTTTTCTCGCGAGTTGAACATCTGCGCGGCCCGGGCCGTCACGGCTGCGATGATGCCGCCCTGGAACCCTGGACGGGGGCGACCGGTGACGTCTGCCCTGGCTCGAAGGCGGCGGAGAACAGGTAGCTGGTCGCCAGGCTGCGGTAGGGCCGCCATTTCTCGGCGATGGCCAGGACCTCCTGCTGGCTGGGCAGGTGATCCAGCCGGTATGCGGCCTGGATGGCCTTGCGGAGCGCCAGGTCTCCCGGCAGGACGACGTCCTCCCGCTTGAGCGCGATGAGCAGGGCACCCTGCACGGTCCACGGGCCTATTCCGGGAATGGCGGTGAGCTCGGCCATGAGCTCATCGTCGGGAAGGATACTTAGCATGTCCTGGTTCAGCCGTCCGTCCGTCATCC
Organism: uncultured Actinomycetes bacterium; assembly: GCA_963758795.1. GTDB lineage: Bacteria > Actinomycetota > Actinomycetes > Streptosporangiales > Streptosporangiaceae > Palsa-504. The sequence goes on along the minus strand of CAVWXG010000005.1, from coordinate 136,756 downwards.
GCTCGGCAAGGTCGCGCAGTGTGCCGGTCTTCCGCCACGAGAGCCCAGCCTCGCGGAGTTTGGCAGGATCTACGGTCAGCAGTTCGCCGGGCGAGGGAAGGTGGCCGCCGAACAGGGCCTGGATGCGGGCCAGCGTCCGGCGGGTCGCCGGGACGGACAGCTGCTGGCCGGTGACCTGGAACAGCAGGGCTCCGTACAGGTCCATCTTGGGCAGCTCGGCCAGCCATCCCCGCGGGTCGAAGTCCGGCCGGTCGCCGATGAGCCGCGCCAGCACCGGGTCAGCGTCGCGCAGGTGGGAGCGCGCCTCCTGCAGCCACGCGGCACGACGAGAATCCTCGCTCACCGAGCTCACCCCTTCCGCCAACGGACGTGGCCAAGGGTAGTCGCCGTCACGGTGAGCAGCTCTCACCTGATCCTGGTGATTTTCGGTCCGGCTAGCGCGGGCGGCCGCCCGCCAGTAGCCGCAGCTCCCGGGCGCGCTGCACAGCCGAGGAGCGGTCCCGGACCTGGAGCTTGGCGTAGATGCTGCGCACGTGCGTGCTGACCGTGTTCAGCGAGACGGACAGCTCACCGGCGATCTGCGGCCGGGACAAGTTCGTCGGGAGATATCGCAGCACCCTGAGCTCGCCTGGGCTGAGCTCTTCGACCTCGAGCAGCGGCGGCGGCTGATTTCTGGCCGGCACCGACGAGCCGCGCAGGATGTCGAGGATGTCGGTGAGCAGGGCGGCGTGCGCTGTCTCATGCCGCGGCAGGGCCTCGAGCAACTCGCCGGAGAACGTCATCGCGAACGGCAGCACGAGCCGGTCAGACTCCGCCAGGGCCAGTGCGCGTTCAACAGCCTGGTTCGCCCCGCGCTGGTCACCGAGTTCACGATGGGCGAGCCCGGCGAGCACGTGCGCTTCCACGACCGTGACGTAACCGATGACCGGGGCCGTGCCATCGAGAACATCCTGCAGCGCGCCCAGGGCTCCGGCCGGATCGCCTTCCGCGAGGCAGATCACGGCGCAGGCATTACGGATCTCACCGGAGCCGGCCCGCTCGTCATCGACCGCTGCGAGCGCCGCGCGGGCTTCGCCCGGCCTGCCGAGTCGGGCTTGCGTGGCCAGCATCCAGCCGGTCACCTGGCTCGCCAGCGCGTGCAATCCCTCTAGCTGCGATCGCAGGTGCTCGGCCGCGCTGAACTCCTGGAGCGCCTCATGGCGGCGGCCGCGGCAGGCGTGCAGTATCCCAACCGTGTGGTGCAGCAGCAGCGTGATGTCAGGCCCGGTGTCTGTTTGCAGGGCCCGCGCGGTGCGGCGCAGCCATTGCTCGCCCTGGTCGAACTCGCCCAACCACACCATCGTGCCGGCGAGTGTCACCAGCGCGGGCGCGATCACCGGTTCCGCACCCAAGCCGTACCGCTCGGCGACCGCTATGGCCTCGCGGCAGCGCCGCTGGGTCGTGATGAAAGGATCGATCTTCGACGCGAAACCGAGCTGCGCGAGACAGCCGACTTCGACGTAAGGCCGGCCGATCTCCCGGGCCAGGACGGCGCCCTGCCGGAGGTGACGTTCAGCGTCCGGAAGCCCGAGCGTCCACGCCTCGACGGTGCCCAGGTTCATCAGCGCCACCGCTCGCAGGTCGCTGCCCAAGGCGATGTCTTCGTCGGACTGCCCGGTTACCGGCGAGGCAAGAAATTCTACCTGCTTGATGACGCCGGCCAAGTGGCCGCGCCGCGTGGCCAGCGAAAGCTTCAGCGACGCGATCGCCACCTGGAGGCGGCGCTGGCGATCCGGCGGTGCCGTCTCGGCGTACGTCTCCGCGACCGCCAGGTAGGCGGCCGCCTCGTCCAGGCGCCCTTGGACCAGGTCGCCGGCTGCGCGCACCAGGGCCAGCTCGGGGTGATCCTCGCCCGGCGGGAAGGCCCGCACCAGCGCCTGCATGGTCTGGGCTTGCCCGTCGAGAGTCAGGCTGAACGAATGGTCGGCGAGCAGCCGGGCTGCCTCGGGCCAGTCGCCCGCCGCCTGGGTGTGCCGGATGGCGTCGACCACCCGGCCCTGCCGGATGAACCATCCGGCGGCGCGCCGGTGCAGCGCCGCCACCTCCTCGGGGAGCGTCCGGCGTAGCTCAAGCCGGAGCAGATCCCCGAACAGGTGGTGGTAGCGGAACCACGCGCGCTCGTGGTCGAGCGGCACGACGAATGTGTTCGCGTCCGCGAGTTCGAGCAGGATCCGCTCCGAGCCAGGGCGGCCGGTCAGCACGTCGGCCAGCTCGCCGTTGACCCGATCGAGCAGGGAGGTGCGCAGCAGCAGATCCTGAACGTCGGCTGGCTGGCGCTCCAGCATTTCCGCGATCAGGTACTCCGCGACCGTACGGTCACTGCCGGAGAATTCCGCGACGAAGCGTTCGGGATCGGGGTGGCCAGCCAGGGAGATCGCCGCGAGGCGGAGCCCCGCGGCCCACCCCTCCGTCCGCTGGTGCAGCAGCGCTGCCCCGGATGCGGACAGCACGATACCCGAGGCGTCGAGCAGCAGGCGTGTTTCACGCTCGGTGAAGCGCAGGTCGGCCGCGCGGATCTCGGCTAGCTCGCCGGCCAGGCGGAGCTGATGGAGGCGCAACCGCAGGTCGTGACGCGTGGTCAGCACCACGTGTCCGTGCGGAGGAAGGTTCGTCAGCAACCGGGTGAGCTGAGCGAGTGCCTCCGGCGAATTCAGCTCGTGCAGATCATCGATAACCAACGTGATGTCGGCACGGGCGTCGGCGAGCTCCGATAGCACCCGGTCAATCATCGCCGCCGCATTGAAGTCAGGCGTCGCCGCTGACTGTTCCGCCCGGGCGGTCATGGCCGAGGCGTGACGGACCGCGTTGAGCAGGGCAAGCCAGAACTGCTGGGCGTCTTGCTCATCGCGTTGTACCTGCAGTACGGCGAGCCGCTGACCCTGACGGTCGGCCCAGGCGCGTAGCAGCGACGTCTTCCCGCTGCCGGCCGGAGCCGAGATGATCGTCACCTTCCGTGTCGCCGCGCGATCCAGGGCAGCGAGAAGATCGCTCCGGTCGATCAGCCGGGGAGTTGCGCGAGCCACCTTCAAAGGCCTGCCTTGATCTGTACGCCTGACATCTAACATCAGTGACTCAGTCCTGGCACCTCCCCTCTCGGTACCAGGCCAGCACTCTCGTTGTCAACGGCGTCTTGCGTTGCCGGTCTGGCGTATCACCAGGATCCGGTGACGACCAATCACCTGCGTGGCGGCAAGCCTGGGCCCGAGACGAGGAGGAATTCATGATGAACAACCTGGAACGGCTCGACGGGAACGTCGGCGCCACGATCCCCGGCCGGGTGACGCCATGAGCGCAAAGGTGGCGGTCGTGGTCGGCGCGGGCGGCGGGCTTGGTCATGCAACGGCGGTGACCCTCGCCGCCGGCGGCCTCACGGTCGTGGCGGTCGACCGGAACGAACGCGGGCTGAGTGACCTTTCGGACGATATCCGCCGCGAGGTGGCCGACGCCACCGACCCGGCCGCGGCGACCCGGCTCATCGACCGGATCGCCGGCGAGGTCGGGCCCCCTGACGTGCTGGTGAACACCATCGGCGCGTTCCGTCCTGGAGACGCGCTCAGCACGACTCCCGAGACGCTGCGGCTCATGCTCGACGTCAACCTGGGACCCGCGCTGTGGCTGAGCCAGGCGGTCGCGCCGCATATGCAGCAGCAGGGTTCAGGCGTCATCGTGCACGTAGCCGCCCGCCCGGGAATCGAGCCCGCAGGCGGCATGGCGGCCTACAGCGTGAGCAAGGCCGCGCTTATCCACCTGACACGCGTCCTCGACATCGAGCTGCGCCCGCACGGGATCCGGGTCAACGCGGTCGCGCCCCAGTTGCTCGACACCCCTGCTAACCGGGCCACGTTCCCGGCGGAGGTGCTGGCGCACGCGACCGCGCCCGATGTGATCGCCGACGCGATCGCATTCCTCGTCAGCGACGCCGCAGCGCCAGTGAGCGGAGCGATCCTGCCGGCGTACGGCGCTTAATGAGGCTGCGCCTAGCCCCGACCAGCCCACGGGCATCGCCGTGAGCGCTAACGGCACGATCTGCTGATGCAACAGCGTTTCTCCGCCTTGGGACAGGGCGACGGGTGGCCGGCCAAGCCTGCGCGAGCCGCAGCGGCCCCGGGCGCTGCTACTCCTTCAGCAGGCGGTCAGTGAGGACGAGTTCGTAAATCGCCGGGACCGTCTCCTGGCGGGCCCAGTCGCGCTGAAGTTCGCAGGCGAGCGAGACCCAGCTAATCGGCTGGCCGCCGGCCTGGGCCACCCGCTCCAGGCCGGCCCGGTGGGCCTCGGGCGAGGTGCCGGCGATCGCATCGACGACAGGATAGACCTCGTACCCATCGCGCAGGGCATCCAAAGCGGTGAAGGCCATGCAGACTTCGGTCCACAGCGCGCAGATGATGAGCTTCCTGCGGCCGGCGGCGCGGACGGCCTGGAGGAATTCGGCGTCCTCCCAGGAGTTGACCGTGGTCCTGTCCAGCGGCTTATCCTCTGCCAGCAGGCCGGCGAGTTCCGGCAGGGTCGGTCCCTGACCGGCGGCGACGTTGACGGTCGAGTGCACGACCGGGACCCCGAAGGTCTTGATGGTCCTGACTGTCGACACGGCGTTCTTCAGCAGGAGCGCGGCATCCATCGAGCGGATCGTGGCCAGCTGCGAGGGCTGGTAGTCGATGAACAGGAACGCCGCGTTCTCCGGCGTGAGAAGGTGGTCGGCGAGCGGGTCGCGCACGGGCAAGCTGGTCATGGGAGCGGCTCCTTGTCCTAGCAGGGGTTCGGATGATGAGCCCGAAGCTAGCGGCCGTCAAGGTGAGCGGATGTCACCTGATTCCAGTGATTTGGGGTCCTGGGCGAGCTGGCGGACCTCGAGCAGGTCCAGGCCGAGCGCGTCGATCTCGGCTAGCACGCCGTACAGCGCCGAGCGGTCCAGCAGGCCGGTGAGCACCGTGTGCGTGCCATGATGATGCGGGGCCATGGCCGGGAACGCGGACAGCATCGTGGCGCCGAGGTGCCCGTTGATCCGGATCAGGTACGGGGCTGGTGCCGGGTCCATGACGCTATGGTCAAGGGCAGGCAGGTGAGACCGCATCACCAGGATCCGGTGACCGCCGGGTTAAAAGCGCGCAGCGCGCCCGGACGGTCTGCCCCTGCCCGTCCGCCCCGCGTGATCCTGGACCGCGACCGCGGCGCCGCCTACGTCGCGATGTTCATCGCCGGAGCCGACTTGTTCGGCACCTTCTTCTTCCTGACCTACTATCTTCAGCAAACGCTCGGGTACTCCCCGCTTGTCACCGGCGTCGCGTTCCTGCCGATCAGCGCCGGCTCGGCCATCACCTCCAACCTGGCCACGATCGTGCTGATGCCCAGGGTCGGTCCCCGGCCGCTGGTCGCGTCCGGGATGCTGACCGCGGCAGGCGCGATGGTCTGGCTGGCCCAGCTCGGCCCGCACACCGGATACGCCACCGGCGTGCTCGGCCCGCTTATCGTCGCCGCCATCGGCATGGGCCTGGTGATCGCGCCGTCGATCAACACCGGAACCTTCGGCGTGGCCCCACAGGACGCCGGGGTAGCCTCCGCGACCGTCAATGTCGGCCAGCAGCTCGGCGCCTCCATCGGCACCTCGCTGCTGAACACCCTGTTCACCGTCGCCGTCACCTCTTACCTCGCCGCACACCTGTCCTCGGCCCGGCTGATCGGCCGCCAGTCTCTGACCGGGCTGGCGCTGGCCCATGGCTACGACACCGCGTTCTGGTGGATCGCCGGGATCTTCGCTTGCGGCGCGGTCATCTGCGGCGCCCTGCTCCGCAACGGGCCGCTGCCCCGGACCGGCACACCAGCCCAAGCCCCTAGCGGGGTGAGGCCGGCCCAAGCCGAGGCCGGCCCGGCTCGTTCGGCGTAATGCCGCGACGCCAGACTTTGCCGGTCGGCGTCACCCGATTCTTGCGATCTCGGCCTTACGCCCTTCGCACGGAGGGCGCGAGCAGGCCCAGGGCGCGGGCGCGGTCCACCGCCTCGTGGCGGTTGTGGACGCCGAGCTTGGCGTACACGTGGCGCCGATGGGTGTTGACGGTGTTCACCGAGAGGAATAGCTCGCTGGCGATCTCGTGCACCGTGAGGTGGGTCGGCAGGTAGCGCAGGACACGGATCTCGCTGTCGGTGAGCTGTTCAGTAACCCTCGGGGGGACTATTCCCCCCAGCCCCTCCCTGCTTACCGGGGGACTGCCCGCCCCCCCGTGCGCCCCTGGCCCCCCTGGCCCCCCCGGCCCCCCAAGGGGGGATACCAGGCTCAGGATCTGGGTGATCAGGGCGGGGTGAGCGGTGCCGGTGCGGCGGTGGCGCTCGAGCAGGGCCGGGACGGGGTCCAGCAGGAACGGCAGGAGAATGCCGTTGGACTCAGTGGTATCCAGCGCCCGCTCCAGGACACGGCCGGCGGTGGCCGCCTCGCCCAGCGCGTCACGGGCTCGCACCTCAAGCAGCAGCGCCGACACCATCCGGGTCGGGCGGACCCCGGAGACCGAACCGTCCAGGACCGGCGCGAGCGCACCGGCCGCCGCCTGCGGATCGCCGGTAGCCAGCCGCAGCGCCGCTACCGCGGTGCGCATCTCCGCGCTGGCCCGCTCATCCTCGTCCAGCTCGGCCAGAGCCTGCTCGGCACGTCCGGTCCGGCCCAGCCGCACCAGCGTCCGCAGCATCCACGATCGCATCGACGTCACGAAGGTATGCGGCCTGATCAGCACCTCGGCCAGCTGCTCAGCGCCGCCGAAAGCCGCCAGCGCGTCGGCATCACCGCCCCGGGCCAGCTCCAGGAGCGCGCGAGCATACCGCAGGCTCATCCCGGCGGCGGGTTCCACCTCGGTGCGCAGGGTGCGCTCGGCCCGCTCCAGCCACGGTTCCGCTTCCTCCAGCCGTCCCTGGTACAGACTCATGATGCCGAGTTGAGCGTAGGCCATCCCGGCGAGCGGCTCCTCCCCCCAGCCGTGCCGTTCCGCCAGCTCGATCGCCTGCCTGGTCCAGTCTGCTTGCGACGCAGCAGGCCGGAACAGCAGCATCCCGTGCGCCCCGTGCACCAGACCGGTGAACTCCAGGTACGGCCGCCCGATCAGGCGCGCCAGCGCCACCCCCTGCTCCAGGTGCCGTTCGGCGTCTTCGAACCGGAACGCCCACATCTCGGCGATACCCAGGCTGATCAACGCCGCGGCGCGCAGATCCTCACTCAGCCTGAGGTGCGCCGCATCGGCACCCTCAGTGAGAGCGAGCAGCCGCTGCGCCTCGTCGGCCACGACGCGGAAATCAACGAAGCGCCGGGCCAGGAAAAGCCGCAGCACCGCCAGCATGACCTGCACCCGTCCGCGGCGGTCCGCGGGCACCGCCGCCAGCGCACCAGTAGCCATGGCCAGGTGCCGCCCGGCATCGTCCAGGGCTCCCCGGACCAGATCACCGGCCACCTGCACAGCGGTCAGCTCCGGGCTCGCCGCCACGACCCGGCGGGGAAACCCGGCCAGCAACCCGACCAAGGTAGCGCCCCTCCCGCCGAGGTACAGGTCGAGCCAGTGGTCCGACAGCAGCCGGGCGGCCGTCCCCCAGTCCCCAGCCGCCTGAGCCTGCCGGACCGCCTCCACCGGGTGCCCGTGCCCGGCCAGCCACCCCGCTGCCGCAGCATGCAACGCGGCCCGATCCGGCTCAGCGCGGCACAGCTCCAGTTGCAGCAGGTCCGCGAACAGCTGGTGGTAACGGAACCAGGACCTGCACCCGTCCAGCGAGACCACGAACGCGCCGGCCCGCTCCAGATCCTGCAAGACCCGTTCCCCGCCCGACCCGCCAGTCAGCACGTCCGCCAGCGGACCGCACACCCGCTCCAGCACCGACGTCCGCAACAGCAGCCGCCGCACCGCCTCGCTCTGCCGGTCCAGCACCTCGGCCAGCAAAAACTCAGCCACCGTCCGATCCGTACCGGAAAACTCCGCGGCGAACCGCGCCGGATCCGGGTGCCCGGCCAGCGACAACGCCGCCAGCCGCAGCCCAGCTGCCCACCCCTCGGTCCGCCCGAGCAACCGGGCCAGCGTCTCCTCCGGCACCTGCGCCCCGGCCGCGCCGAACAGCGCCCGCGCCTCGCCCAGGCTGAACCGCAGATCAGCCGCACGGATCTCGGTCAGCTCCCCCTCCACCCTCAGCCGGTGCAACCCCAGCCGCAGATCATGCCGGGTCGCAATGACGAACCGCAGTTCCGGCGGCGCACGCAGCACCAGCAGCTCCAGCTGGGCCAGCACCTCACCCGACCCCAGCAGATGCGCATCATCGATCACCAGCCACAACCGCTCGTCCAGCGCCCCCAGGTCGGTCAGCAGCCGCTCCACCACCGCCCAGCCGTCCACACCCGGCGCCGCGGTCAACGGCCGCACCAGACCCGAACCAGCCGCGGTCCCTCGCAACGCGTCGGCGACCGAGATCCAGAACCCTTGCGGGTCGCGCTGCTCGCTATCCACCGGCACCCACGCAGCACGGGTAGCCAGACCAGCCTCAGCGACCCAGGACCGCATCAGCACCGTCTTCCCGCTCCCCGCCGGCGCCGACAATACAGCGACGCGTTCCGCATCGGCCAACCGCCCGAACAGCGTGCAGCGAGACACGACCCCGGCCCGGACGGAAGGAGCAGCGGGAGCATCAGGGGTTCTGGGCTCGCCGCGGGACGTCGTGGCGCCACTCAGCGCCGCCAGGCCAGCGGTGGCGTGGTCGGGCCCGTCAAAACGGACCTGGAAAGGTCTCAGCTCGCCCGGGACCACCTGTCGGGTGACTACCTCACGCATGCTGCCGACCTGCTCTGCGTATCACGCTTCAAGCAAATCACCTGGACCGGGCGATGAATAGTGGTCATCTGACGACACCTTGGGGCGGACGCGCCGCTCGACGAATCACCGGGTTCCGGTGATGAACATTCACCTGCCTGGCGGCGAGCCTGTGTCCGTCCGATCGCGAGGTTAAGGAGAGCGACATGACCCCGGACAACGAGCAGATCGTCCGCAAGGCCTACCAGATCGCCGAGGACAAGGATCTCGAGGGATGGGCCGCGGCCTTCACTGAAGATGGCACGTTCACCGACATGTCCATCGGTGTCACCTGGAAGGGCCCCGACGAGTTCCCCGAGCAGGTCGAGAACTACGCGCGAGCGTTCCCGGACATGCACCGCGAGCTGTACCGGCTCGACGTCAGCGGCGATATCGTGGTGGTCCAGCTGGTCCTGCAGGGAACCCACCTCGGCCCGCTGCACCTGCCCGCCGGGACGCTGCCGCCGACCGGCAAGCGGATGGACGCCCCGTGCTGTGATGTCTTCGAACTGACCGGCGGCAAGATCAAGCGCTTTGACTGCTACCCCGAGGGCTCGGTCGTCCTCACCCAGCTCGGCGTGATCGGCAACCTCAGTGCCGCGCTTATGCCCCCGAACCCTATCCGCCTGCGCTGCTGGACGCCGGAAAGATCGCGGACCCGGATCACGACTGGGGCCACACCTCGCGAGGCAACGACCAGACACCGCGGATCCCGACCCCGCGGGGCAAGGTACTCGGCGGCAGTTCCGCGGTGAACGCGGGCGTCGCGGTGCGGGCGCGCCCCGCTGACTTCGCCAAGTGGGGCGAGCATGGCGCTGAGGGCTGGTCGTTCGCCGATGTGGACAGCGACGCGCTGGACCTGCACATCACCGCGACCCACCTGCTCGACGGCTCCTTCAGCCCCACCGGCGGGGCGATCGTGCTGGCCACCGCCTTGGCGCCACGCTTCGCACCGGCCGTACCCACGACGAGCTGGAGGCTGCCGTGACCTTCACCGTGGACATCCACCACCACATGCTGCCCGATTTTTTCTGGCGGGCCACCAACGAGGGGGACCACCCGGTCGGCGGCATCGCGCCGCCGCCCTGGTCGCGCGCGAGCGCGCTGTCGTTCCTCGATGACGCGGGCATCGACGTCGCCGTGACCTCGATCAGCACCCCCGGCGTGCATACCGGCGACGATGCCAGGGCCCGCGCCCTGGCCCGGAAGTGCAACGAACTGGCCGCCGAGCTGACCTAGGGCCGTCCCGACCGGTTCGGCGGCTTCGCCTGCCTGCCGCTGCCCGACGTCGACGGCGCGCTCGCCGAACTGGCGCTCGGACTGCCCGACTCGCCCATTGACTACCCCGCCGACACGACCAGGGCCATCGCCAGGCTGCACTACAGCAACACCTTCGCCCGCACCCCCGACGTCAAGTACGTCCTGGCTCACGCCGGGGGTACCGTGCCCTACCTGGCCGGGCGGTTCGGCATCATCGATGAGATGAACGTCATCCCCGGGGCGCAGGCCCGGGCGACCGCGGTCGAGACGTTCCGCCGCCTGTACTTTGATACGGCGCTGTCCTGGGGTGACCGGGTGCTGCGGATGCTGCGCGAGGTGGTGAGCCTCGACCATGTCGTGTTCGGCTCTGACTACCCCTATCTGCGCCGCGACCTAGCCGTCGAGCACATCGAGGCCAGTCCGGAACTAACCGGTAGCGAGCGAACAGCCATCCTCGGCGTCACGGCGACAAAGCTGATTCCGCGGCTGGCCAGCCTACGGCCCCAGACCAGCCGCCGCGGTGAAGCCCCGGCGGCCAGCACAGCCTGAAGAGCAACATGTACAACCCCCAGAACTTGGCCGACGTCGGCGGTAAGCCAGACCTGGTATCAGCGTGACCCCTGGCGGGACCGGGGGGGTCGCTAGTCCGGGTAGGCGGTGGGGGTGGTGGTGTGGGTGCGTCCGGAGGGGGTTCGCCATTGCAGGAGGCCTGGTTCTGGCTGTTCCAGCCTCCAGCCCTGGGCCTGTTTCACCCGGTGATGATGACGGCAGAGAGGGGCGATGTTACAGGGACAGGTGAGCCCGCCGAGGTGCCACGGGGTGGTGTGGTCCAGGTCGCAGCGGGCCGCGGGCTGCCCGCAGCCCGGCGCGGTGCAGGTGGCGTTCCGGGCGGTGATCAGGTGCCGGAGCGTGCGGCCGGGCCGGTAGCCGGGCTGGGCCTGGGCGTGGTCGCAGGGCCCGCGGATGACGGGGCTGAACGTCAGGGTCCGGGGGCCGGGCGGGCCGCCGGGGTGCGGGCCGCGGACGCAGGCGTGCGCGGCGGCCGTGCCGTCCGGGTGCAGCGCGGTGTAGCACCAGCGGGTGTCCGGGTGCCGGGCCGCGGCGGCCAGCAGGTCGCGGGCGGTCTGGGGGTCGAGCAGGCCGAACCCGGCGGCCTCGCCGGGGGCGCCGCCGCCCTGCGAGGTCTCCCACGGGATGGTCAGGGTGACCTGAGCCGCCAGGCTGGGACCTGTGCCCCCGGCCGGCCTGCCGGAGCCGGTGCCGCCGGAGCCGTTCCGGGGACCGCGGCCGGAGCCGCCGCTCCCGCCCGGACCGCCGCTCCCGCCCGGGCCGCCGCTCCCGCCCGGGCCGCCGGTGCCACCAGTGTCGCCGGGGCCATCGCTCTCGCCGGGGCCACCGGTCTCGCCGGGGCCGCCGGTCTCGCCGGGGCCGCCGGTCTCGCCGGTCTCGCCGGGGCCGCCGGTCTCGCCGGTCTCGCCGGGGCCGCCGGTCTCGCCGGTCTCGCCGGGGCCGCCGGTCTCGCCGGTCTCGCCGGGGCTCGCGCGGTCGTCGGGGGCGGAGGCGTCGGGGGCGGAGGCGTCGGGGGCGGAGGCGTCGGGGGCGGAGGCGTCGGGGGCGGAGGCGTCGGGGGCGGAGGCGTCGGGGGCGTGGGGTCCCTCGCCGGGAGTGGCCGGGGCGGTGCGGCTGTCGCGCTCTTGGAGCAGGTCGAGGTAGGCGAGGACGCGGAGTTCTTTCAGGGTGCCGGGGAGGCCGGCGGCGCGCAGGTCCCGGGCCCGCTGGTCGACGTGCTGCCAGGAGGCGAGGACCTCATCGGGGGGCAGCTCGCGGGCGATCATCCCGGCGTTGCCGGACCCTTCCCGGAACGGGCGGACGTGGGCGTCCTGGCGGGCCGTCTCCTTGCGGCGGGCGGCCGCCTCGGGGTCGAGCTTGAGGACCAGCCGGTGCGCGTAATAGCGCAGTTCCCCGAACGTCTTGGACCGGGCCGCCTCCGCGAGTTTCCCGTCGGCCTCGGCGGCGTGCTGGCCGGAGAGGTACGCGGTCTCGTCTTCGATGATGCGCAGGTGGACCGGGTGGATCGCCCCGGCCCGCAGCGCGGCGAAGGTGACCGGCAGCCGGGCCGCCACGGTGCACGCGTAGATGATCTGCCCGGCCGCGGCCTGCCAGGTCAGGTGCAGGTCCGGGGCCAGCTCATCGGCCGCGAACTCGCGCACCTTCGGCCCGCCCGGCAGCCCCGCGACCGCCGCGTTGAGATCCCGCCCATCCACACCGCGGGCACCGCCGCGGCCGCCAGCGGCGCCGGGAGCGCCAGCGGCGCCAGCGGCGCCAGCGGCGGGAGCGGGAGCGGGGGCGGGAGCGGGAGCGGGAGCGGGAGCGGGAGCGGGAGCGGGAGCGGGAGCGGGGGTGGCGGGGCGGCGGGGATCGGGGCGGGTGGCGAACTCGCGGATCGCGGTCATCTCGGCCCAGGCCGCGAACGACCCGATCCGCCGGACCGCGGCGATCACGCCGATCAGGTCATCATCAGGCAAGGTCGCCAGGATCTTCTCATCGGTGGTGGCGGCGTGCACCAAGGTGGCCAGGACCGGGCCGGGGTGCATCTGGTGCGCGGTGCCGTCCTGGCCGAACCCGGCCCCGGCGATGTCCTGGGCGGTCAGTTCCTCGCCCGCGGCCGCGGCGGCCATCAGCTCCCCGAGGTAGGCCGCGCTGTCCTGCTCGTCCCCGGACCACGCGGGTTCGGGGGCGCCGTTGTTCCCGCCGTCCGGCCCGGGGGCGTCCGGGTCGGGGCCGGGGAACGTGGGTGAGGACATGCACCACCTCTCGTCCGGGAGAAAAGAAGGAAGGGGGCCTGGGAACAAGAATACCATCTTTCGTGTTTCTGTTCGAGATTAAGCGAACTTTTTTTCGATCGTCCGTACGGTGTGGCGGCTAGCGGTTCCGGATCCAGGCGCCGCCGATGACGATGAGCTGGCGGACGCGGTCCGCCCGCCGCCGCCGCGTTCCCCGAGGCCACCTGCTTCGCGGCCCGTGCACCCTCCGAGGCGCGGCGTTCCGGAGTGGAGCACCGGGGCGATTCATGATGCTGAGGCGCTGAAGGCCGCTCTGGTCCGGTTGTCAGGCCGTGGCAGGCCGCGTTTCGGTCCAGTCCGCCATCAGCCGGCGCTCGGCGAAGCCGCGATCGCCTGCGCACCGCCTGGCGGATCTGAACGGGCTAATCACCAGAATCTGGTGATGACTTTTGACCTTCCTAGCGTCAGTCTAAATCCGTTGCGAAGAGCCACCGGGCGGTCGAAGGCACGGCCCGTCGTCGGCTCCGAAGGCTGGGAGGTTCTCGTGAAGCTGGCACAAGATCACAAGGCACTCCGCGAACCGGCCGGCGTCGGCAGATGACTCAACTAGTCGCCGAATTCGTCGCCGAGCAGTGGCCGGGCATCATGGCCGAGGTTGCGGCGGCGGTAGGCCGCCGGGCCGCCACGGTGCGCGAGGATGTCTACCACGTGATACTCCGGGAGATCCCGCAGCTGCGCGACGACAAGCCGCTGCTCGCCCTGCTTGCTTCGAGCGTCGACAGCAACGTGGACACCTGCCTGCAGATCATGCAGCACCGGATAGACCTGGCCACCGTGGCCGCGCCGGCCGCGGCCGTGGAGTACGCACGCCGGCTGGCACAGCGCGGCACGCCGCTGACCGCACTGCTGCGCGCCTACCGGGTCGGACATGCCCGGTTCTCGGATTGGCTGCTCAGGGAACTGGCTCAGCAGATCAGTGACGCCAAGATGATCAGTGCCGCCACGTTGGGTATGTCCAGGATCGTGGCAGAGTACATCGACCAGACCTCCGAAGAGATGGTCGCGGCCTATACGCAGGAGCGGGAGCACTGGCTGCGGAACCGCAGCGCCGTCCGGACCGCCCGGATCCGCGACCTGCTGTCGGGTGAGCGGATCGACGTGAGCGCCGCGGAGGCCACGCTGGGCTACCGGCTGCGCCAGTACCACGTGGGCCTGGTGTGCTGGGCGGGCGACGCGGCGGGCCCTGCTGATGAGATCAGCCGGCTCGAGCACGCGATCGGCCACGTGGCCGCGCAGGCGGCCTGCGGCGGCGAGCCGGTGTTCCTGCCGCGCGACGAATCGAGCGCGTGGGCCTGGTTGCCCTTGGGGATCCGGGACACGTTCGAGGGCGCGGCCAGTACGGCCGACGTGGACGGCGACATCTATTTCGCCTTCGGCGACGCGGCTCACGGGACGGCCGGGTTCCGCCTCACGCACCGGCAGGCCGTTGCCGCCCAGGCCGTCGCGCTGGCCGCGGGCTCTCCCCCGCCGCGGGCGGTGGCGTTCAGCGAGGTCGCGCCCGTGGCGATGATGCTCGGATCCCCGGACCTGCTGCGGCCTGGGTACTGGCCACGCTGGCGGGCCTGGCCGCCGATGATGAGCACCACGCCCGGCTGCGCGACACCCTGCTGGTGTTCCTGCAAACCGGGGGCAGCTACAAGGCGACGGCCGAACGGCTGCTGCTGCACAAGAACACGGTCCAGTACCGGATCCGCAAGGCCGAGGAGAGCCTCGGCCGGCCAACAGGCGGGAACCGTCATGACGTGGAACTCGCACTGCAGGCAACCCACTGGCTGGGCTCGTCCGTGCTGCAGCCGGGCATGACCGTGATCCGCGGCCGCTTGTGCACCGACCGGCATCAGTAAAGAATCCGCAGGGTGGACATGGATGATTCCGCAGTTGCCGAGCTGATGGCGAGCGTCGCGGCGGCGGTGAGCCGCCGGGCCGCCGCGGTGTCCGCGGATGTATATGAAGTGATCCTGCGGGAGATCCCGGAGCTGCACGACGACAAGGCGGTGCTCGCCCTGCTCGTCTCGAGCGTCGACAGCAACGTCGGCACCTGCCTGCAGATCATGCAGCACCAGATCGACCTGAGCGCCGTGCAAGCCCCGCCCGCGTCCTTGGAATACGCACGCCGCCGGGCGCAGCGCGGCACGCCGCTGACCGCGCTGCTGCGAGCCTACCGGCTCGGGCACACCTGCTTCTCCAACTGGCTGCTCAAGGAACTGGCTCGGCAGGCAGATGACGCCCAGATGCTGACCGTCGCCACGCTGGGCATGTCCAGGATCGTGGCCGGGTACGTTGACCAGACCTCCGAGGAGATCGTCGCGGCTTACACGCGCGAACGGGAGCGCTGGCTGCGGAACCGCAGCGCCGCGCGAGCCGCCCGGATCCGTGACCTGCTGTCGGGTCGGCGGGTCAATTTGAGCGCGACGGAGGTCACCTTGGGCTACCGGCTGCGCCAGTACCACGTGGGCCTGGTGTGCTGGGTGGACGACGCCGCGGCCGCCGTCGACAACATCACCCGGCTGGAACACGCGATCAGCCACGTCGCGGGGAAGGCGGCGTGCGCTGGCGAGCCGGTCTTCCTTCCCCGTGACGAATCCAGCGCGTGGGCCTGGCTGCCGCTGGGGATCCGGGACACGTTCGACGCCGCGGCGGCCAGCACGGCCGGCCTGGACGGCGACATGCATTTCGCCTTCGGCGACGCGGCCAAGGGCACCACGGGGTTCCGCCTCACCCACCGGCAGGCCGTTGCCGCCCAGGCCGTCGCGCTGGCCGCGGGCTCTCCCCCGCCGCGGCCGGTAGCGTTCAGCGAGGTCGCGCCCGTGGCGATGATGCTCGGATCCGCCGACCTGCTGCGGGCCTGGGTGCTCACCACGCTGGCGGGCCTGGCTGCCGACGACCAGCACCACGCCCGGCTGCGCGACACCCTGCTGGTCTTCCTGCAAACCGGGGGCAGCTACAAGGCGACGGCCGAACGGCTGGTACTGCACAAGAACACGGTCCAGTACCGGATCCGCAAGGCGGAGGAGAGCCTCGGCCGGACAGTGGGCGAGAACCAGCATGACGTAGAACTCGCGCTACGAGCCAGCCAATGGCTGGGCTCGTCCGTGCTGACGCCGGCCCGGGAACGATCAGCCACCCCGGCCCGCACCGCCTAGGCCAGGCAGCGGCGGCATAGTCGGCGCTGCCTGTGGTGACGTCCCCGTCAGTTATGGGTCGTCGGGGCGTCAGGAGTCCGGGGCCCTGGCCGCCACGTCTTGAGCACGGTGCTCACCGGCAACCGCACGACATGAGTCAGCCCCTCCGGTACCCGGATCAGCCGGCGGAGGAGGACGGGGAGACCCACGATGTCGCCGCGCGCCGCCGCGGTCAGCAGGTCAAGGAGGTCCGGGTGGGCTTGGTGGGACGGTTCGCCGAGTTCCACGCGGGCGGTGACCACCGGACCCCGCGATTCGGTCTCTACCTGGCCCAGGCCAGGCAGCAGCGCGAGCACGGTCCGGTTCTCGGCGAGGATTTCAGCGATGAAGTACTCGATCCCGGCCACCAGGGCGTGCTCGCTCAGGCGTGCCAGAAGCGCGGGGCCGAGCCCGCGGCGCTGCCAGGCATCGACCACGGTCACCCCTACCTCCGCGGTGTCGGGCTGGTCCGGCAGCCGGATGAACCGGCATTCCCCGACGATCTCGGTCGACAGCAGCGGCACGGCGACCAGCGCCTGGTGGTCAACGTGATCGACCTCGACCGCCGCCTTGAGGGTGGCTTCGGGAAGCTCGGGCATGACCGTGAAGAACCGCCGGTAACGGGATTGTTCGCCCAGGTTCGCGTAGGCCCGGCCCAGGGCCGGCGCGTCATCGGGCCGCACCTGCCGTATCCGTACGACGTCACCGGAGCGGAGCGTGACAAGCTGCGACTGCCTCGCTGCGGTCAAGGCCAGCCCCTCTCTACGTGAACTCAGGCCGGCAGCGCCTGGCCAGGATGCCAGCGATAAGGACATCGCCTGCAGTTCCGCCTCGACCTGCCGGGCGGGGCCGGGGGAGATGATGCTCTCCGCGGTATCGAAGAGGATCTGCGGGTTTCGATCCAGGCGATCTCCACGTCCGCGGCGGCGGCGGTCGATTTCAGCTTCGAGGCGGCCTCGACCGCGAGGGTATCGGGCAATCCAGGCGGAACGACCACGCGCAGACGCTGCCGTCCCAGGCCTGCCGCCTGCCGGGTCCGTCGGCGAGTGCAGCGAAGTAACGCAGATGCCGCAGCTCAAGGGCCAGCGCTGGCCCCGCCGACCCGGACAGTTTCACCGGCTCCGGCTGGCGGTCCGAGTGGGCTGCCTTCATCCTCTCCCCTTGATCAGGGACCTCACGCTACCGCCGCACCCGGTGCCAGGCATTGGGCGAAAGAGACGACGTTGCGGATGGCCGTCGTCTCGCGCGCACAACCATCGCAGGACCAGGGACTTGTGGGATTGGCACGCGCCGGCCGACCCGGCACAGGCGGGGGCGCCGTGGCCGGCCGTCCGGTGTAGGGCCCGTCAGCCGGTGACGGACAGGTCGTCACGTACATCGTAGACGCCGGTGGTCATCCACGCCGCGTCTGGCTCATTGGCTGCGTCCTTCCGATAGCGGGCCAGGTGTACATTTCTCATCCGCCAGTCCACCCGGCCGACTAGGAACCGAAAAAGCGATACTGCCTGTCGCGCCATAGGCGCGCGCTATCGCTACGCCGCCGTGGGCGTGAGCCGTTCGGTCTCGTCGCGGATGGCGACGGCAATCTTCGTCAGGGCGGCCGCGTACAGCCGGTTGTGATGCGCGCAGAACAGCAATTCCAGGCCGCTGGGCAGCAGGACCCGGACGTAAGCCCGGGCGCCACAGCGGTCGCAGCGGTCCGCGGCGGTAAGCGTCCAGGCGAGGGGCCCGTCCGCCTTTTGGCTCTCTGGCCGAGGGGGCCGGTTCTTGGCCCAGAATCTGCTTCCGCTCATGACATTTATCTTCCCCGGTTTGCTCCAGTTCATCCCAATAGCCGCGCGCTGGTCCCGCCACCAGAGTAGAGCTACCCTGACGGATAAGGGAGGAGCGGCGATGACCGATAGGGGCAACAGCGCAGGCCGGCGTCCGGTGGTGCTGGGACCGGACGAGGGGCGCGCCTATCCGATGGGGCGCCTGCAGGTGGAAGGGGGTTCGCGCAGTTCCGACCGCGACCTCACGTCGCCGCCCAGGTGGCGGAGCTGGATGCCCAGCATGATCTGCGAGAACCCGTAGATCAGGGCGTACAGGCCGAACAGCAGCGCCAGGGTAACCGCACCCACGCCGGGACGGGCGAACAGCAGCACGCCGAACGCGACCGACACCAACCCGGACAGGATGAACAGCGCCCGCGTACCCGCGCTCTCCCCGGTCTGGAAACCGGCGAAGAACTCGGCCACGCCGCCGACCAGCGCCCACGCAGCCACCACGATGACCAGCACGAACGCGGTAGGCGCCGGCCACACCAGGGCGACCACCCCGGCCGCCAGATCAATCAGGCCAAGCAGCAGGTGACCGAAGACCGGGCCGGCGCTCCGGCCGAGGTAGATGACGACTTGAACATTAGGGGCCTTCCTTCCGCTTCAGCCGCACCACGTCATCCGGGAAGTCCGTGGTGCGTGTCCTGTTCAGCACATACGGAGGTCGGCGATTGGGCCAACATCTACCACCTATAGAGGCATAGCCGCCGGCTAAGCAACGGTCTGTGTTTCCGTGCTCAGTCCGGACAAGGCACCGCCGCCTGTTCCTTATAGGAGAACATCAGCCCTGCGGATGACCCTCCATAGCCAGGACCAATGCTGCGATAGGCGTCAGCGTCTTGGCGTCCCGCGCGGCGGCAGTAGGCCGAGCTGGGCCCAGACCGTCGGTGTCCTGACAAGGTCCTGGTCCTGCCGGTATCTGCCAATAGTCTGATAGATGATGCCTCTTGGCAGATACCGGCAGGCCGCTGCTGGAATTGCAGTAGTGCCAAGTTCGTGAATCCCGACCCGAAGGTGTGGGAGCCGCTGGCCGACGTCCGCAGTATGCTACCCGTGGGTATTGTGGTCAGGGCCTTCAGGTCCAGGTGTCGCGCATCGCGTTCTTCTTTCGATCTAGTTGCTTGCCCAGCGCTCAGGCCCCCAGGAACGGGACTATCTGTAACTAGATAACGACATATAGTTACTAATGGTTCAGCGGGGTCGCACCACCCTCGCGAAGCCGACGGCACGTGGACGACACTCAGCCAGAGGCCCGGCCCACGCTCACTCCCGCCTGGCGATGGCACAGGAGCCCTGGAGGCAGGATTTATCGTTGTGGCTGTGAACCGGATGCCGGCCGCCGATGTTGAGGTGTCGGCGGATCTGGTGCGGCGACTGCTCGCCGATCAGCACCCTGACCTCGCGCGGCTGCCCGTGCAGTTCCTGGCGAACGGCTGGGACAACGAGCTCTACCGGGTCGGGGACGGGCTCATCGCGCGACTGCCGCGCCGCGCCCTCGGCGCGCAGATCATCAAGAATGAGCAGCGCTGGCTGCCCGGGCTCGCCCCGAGGCTCCCCCTGCCCATCCCTTATCCAGAACGGACCGGGGTACCCGCCCGCGGCTACCCCTACTCGTGGAGCGTGGTGTCCTACCTGCCAGGCGTACCCGCGGCGCAGGCCGGCTCCTTCGACCCGGCGGCAGCCGCGGCCGCCCTCGGCGGGTTCCTCGGCGCGCTGCACGTCCCTGCCCCGGCGGACGCGCCAGCCAACCCGTTCCGCGGTGTCCCGCTGGCTGAGCGGGCCGGCAACTTCGCGGCCAACCTCGCCCTGCTCACCGGCCAAGCCGGCCAGGCCCGGGTCGACCCGGACGAGGTGCTCCGCGGGTGGGACGCGGTGCTCGCGGCCCCCGGCTACGACGGGCCGCCCCTCTGGCTGCACGGCGACCTTCACCCGGCGAACGTTCTCGTGAGCGACGGCCAGGTCAGCGGCGTGATCGACTTCGGCGACATCACCGCGGGCGACCCGGCCAGCGACCTGTCGGCGGCCTGGATGCTGCTCCCGCCCGGCTGCCATGCCAGCTTCTGGTCGGCCTACCAGGCGGCCGGCGGTTCTTGGGGTTCTGGGGTCCGGGTCGACGACGCCCTACGGGCGCGGGCCAGAGGCTGGGCACTGAATCTCGCGATCGCGTTCCTGTCCCACTCGGAAGACAATCCGGTGCTCCTGGAAGTCGGCCGCCGCACGCTGCGCGCCGTGCTGGAGGATCAGCGCGGACCAGGCGGCTTGCCCATCCGGCAGTCATGACGAGGTGGGTCTTTTGTGACGGCAGGTGGAATAATCGATAGTCCCGCAGCGGACGAACCGGCCAGGCGGCTCGGCGAGGACCGCGAGCACGATGCGGCCTGGTACTACAGGCGGATGACGGCCTTGCCGCGAAGACCGCCGCTGCGGAGCTTGTCGAGTATCTGGCCAGCGTCGTCCAGTTCCACCGTGGACCGGATCCGCGCAGTGATCGTGCCGTCCGCGAGCAGGCCCGCAACCTCGGTCAGTCCTCGCGGTGACAACAGGGGATTCGCGCTCGATGCGCTGTTGCGCGCAGTGATCTGCCGGTCGGCGAACCACGCCTCGTCGGCCGCGAAGATCGTCGAGACCAGACGTCCGCCGGGCTTGATGAATTCCGCGTCACCGCGGATCGCCTCGGGGCCGCTGACCAGATCCAGGACCGCGTCGACGCCGTCCGGGTGAGCCGCGCGCAGCGCGGCGGCCACATCGCCGGCCTGGCTGTCGTAGACCTCCTCGGCGCCGAGGCGACGAGCCTCACCGTCGTCGCCGCGGACGGTCGCGATGACGTGTGCGCCGCGGGACAGCGCCATCTGCACCGCGTAGCCGCCGACCCCGCCGGTCGCGCCCATCACCACCAGGCGCTGACCCGTGGTGACGCCCAACAGCTCCACTGTCCTGAGCGCGGTTACCGCCGCAGTGGGCAGAGCGGCTACCTCTTCGTCGCTGACACCGTCGGGGATGAGGGCCAGCGGCTCGGACTTCGCGCCCGGCGCGACTGCGGTGTATTCCGCGTACGCGCCGTGCGTGCGCGCCATACCGAAGACACGGGCGCCGACGTGCAGTTCGTTTTCTCCCGCCGGAACCCGTTCGACGACACCCGCGAAGTCGATACCCAGCACATAGGGATATGCCGAGCTGGAGGTCAGGCGAGCGAGGTTGTTGTTATCGAGCGGATTGACCCCTGCATACGCCACGCGCAGGAGGAATGCGCCGCCCGCAGCAGGGATCGGCAAATCGTGGATCGCCGGAGCCTCGCCAAAACTCCGGACAGCGAACGCACGCATCTCTCACCCCTTACAGCCCGTGGACCGGTGATGCCGCACTCGATCACGCCGCCGGTCCGTTCCTGTGGACAGTCACGTCCGGAGGTGGTCGTAACGACCGCCAGTCAGGGCTTGGATCCGCCGTTGAGCCAGTCGGTGAACAGGGCGACCTGATCGGCTGGCCACGGCCCGTCGCATGGCATGGTTCCGGCCTGAAGCTTCTCAGCGATCTGGGTACCGTGCGCGGACACGTCGGCGAATGACCACAAGTCGAACGCCTTCTGCATGGCGGCGCGGTCGCTGGCGCGAAACAGCGGCTTGATGTCGGCTTGGAAGCTCACCACATGGGGTGGCTTGGTCGTGCCGTGTTCCGTCATAGTGGTGGCTCCTCAGGAGGTGGGTGAGGCGCTGCGGCGGCTTGCTCGTTGAGTCGCGCCATGTCAGGGACATCGTTGGCGCCCGGAGCTCTGCGCTTCCGCACGGCACTGGTCATAGACACTCACGATAAACCGTGTCGCCGAGATCAACGGTGCCGCCTCGGCACATCATCGCGCCACCTATGTACGAAAAGGCGGGCCATCTCGCTTGGCGGGATCGCAGCCCAAGGTTGCCGGTCTCAGTTTGCTGCGCGCTGGCAGACTAACCAGTGATCGGATTGCTTACCGTGATTGTCCGCTGGATCTGGGGGGCGGCCTGGTAGTTGGCGTTGCCGACCTGGTTGGCGTCAATCACACAACTGCCCGCTGCCAGGTAGTCAACGGTGGTGCCGTTGGCGCCGGACACGCTGCACACCCCGGCCCCGCTGGAGACCACCGTGAACACTACCGGGTTGCCCGACCCGCCGCCGGTGGCCGACAAGCTCGCTGACCCGCCCACCGATCCCGATACCGGAGCGGTAAACGAGATCGCCTGGGGGGCGGCGGTTACCGTGATTGTCCGCTGGATCTGGGGGGCGGGCTGGTACTTGGCGTTGCCGACCTGGTTGGCGTCAATCACACAACTGCCCGCTGCCAGGTAGTCAACGGTGGTGCCGTTGGCGCCGGACACGCTGCACACCCCGGCCCCGCTGGAGACCACCGTGAACACTACCGGGTTGCCCGACCCGCCGCCGGTGGCCGACAAGCTCGCTGACCCGCCCACCGATCCCGATACCGGAGCGGTAAACGAGATCGCCTGGGGGGCGGCGGTTACCGTGATTGTCTGCTGGGCCTGGGGGGCGGGCTGGTACTTGGCGTTGCCGACCTGGTTGGCATCGATGACGCAGCTGCCCGGCTGGTTGAAGGTCACGGTGGAGGCGGAGATCGAGCACACCGACCCGCTCGAGGAGTCGATGGTGAAGGTCACCCGGTTACCCGAACCACCCCCTGACGCCGCCACGGCATAGGTAGCGCCAGTGACCGGGCTGGGCGGCGGTGCGGAAGCAAACGAGATCTCCTGAGCGGTTCTGTGCCCGACCCCACCAGCCCCGACCTCACCGACAGCGGTGACTGTTACGGGCACCGAGGTCTGGGCAATACCGATCTGCGCGGTCACATGAGTGATGCCGGCGCTGACCCCGGTGACTGTCCCGGGCGACGTGACGCTCGCCACGGCCGGGTTCGCTAGATTCCATGTCGCATTGCCCAGGACAGCCAGCGGAGCGGCCTGGCCGTCGCTCAGCCGACCAGTGAGTTCCAGTCGAATCCTCCCCCCCGGCTTAAGCTGCACTACGCCCGGCTCGATAGCCAGCGAGGTGAGCTGGATGGTGCGCGGCTTAGCAATGCCTGGGATAGCGGCAGCCGCCTGGAGCGCGTCGAAGTCCTTCACCAGGCCCATCAGCCGGGCCTTGGTCACGCCTAGGCCCAGCACCGTGGCGCGGTAGCCGACCTGGACCGTACCACGCGACGGCAGCCGCAGCAGCCATTCCACCACCGGATCGGCTTCCACGATCTTGGTCGGGGCAGGCGTGAAGACCACCGTATGCGTGGTGGGCGCGACCGCCGCCGGAATCTCGTCCTGGAACGGCACCCGCAGCCCTATGCCGGTGACGCTGCTGGCGCTGACCGTTTCGGTCAGCATGGACCCGTGCTTCCCTCCCAATGTCCAGCGCCGCGTGACCACCAGGCCGTCCGGGTACTCCTGCGGTGCGAAGGTATACGAGACCGCCGCAGGAACAACGGCAACGGATTCCGGGGCCGGGCGTGACAGCAGGGCGATGGCGGCGGCCAGGACCACCACGACGGCTGCGACGACGGCGAGCATCAGGCGCGCGGTTACCCGGGACCGCGACGGCTCGGGCGCACGGGCAGCAGGCTTGGCCGGGGGCGGTGGCGGGGCGTAATGGACCCAGTCGCCGGTCGGGGCGTACCCATCCGGGTAGTCCTGCGGGTTCAGGTGGCTCAGCACCGTGGCCGGATGGTCCAGGTCAGTGGGATCCGCCAGCTGCGGGTAGCCCCCGGACAGGGCCGGGTCCGGCGAGGCGTCGGCCCGCACCGCCGGTATCGCCATCGAAGACCGGGCCGGTGCGGGCGCCATCGCCGGTGCGGGCATCTGTGGCGACGGCGGCATCGGGAGCAGGGCCGGCTCCCCGG
Organism: uncultured Actinomycetes bacterium; assembly: GCA_963758795.1. Lineage (GTDB taxonomy): Bacteria > Actinomycetota > Actinomycetes > Streptosporangiales > Streptosporangiaceae > Palsa-504. The sequence continues at coordinate 112,963 of CAVWXG010000005.1, read as the reverse complement.
CCAGTTCCGGCTCTAGCCGGCCTAGGGCGGCGGCGGCCTCCGCGGCTGACGATGGGCGCGACCGCGGGTCCTTGGCCAGCAGCCACTCCACTAGCGCCCACAGATCAGCGCGGATGCCGGGGATGGGTACCGGCACCTGCTCAAGATGGCGGTGCAGCACCGTCATAGGGTGGCCGCCCGCGAACGGGGTCCGGCCGGCCAGCATCTCGTACAGCACGATACCGATCGAGTACAAGTCCGCGGCGGGTGTGACCGGGGCGATGTCCACTACCTCCGGCGCCATGTACTCAGGCGTGCCGAGCAGGCTGGGCTGCCGGGTCAGCGTCGACCCGTACGACAGCCGGGCGATCCCGAAATCGGTCAGCTTGAGGATCACCTCATCTCCGGACGCATCCACCAGCACGTTCTCCGGCTTGACGTCCCGGTGGATTATGCCCGCGGCGTGCACGGCCGTCGCGCCCTCCAGCAGCTGCCGGGCGAAATAAACCGACTGCGCCGGCGGGAGCGTGCACCGACCCGACAGATGGCGGCGCAAGTCCTGCCCGCGCACCAGCTCCATCACGATCCCGGCCGTCTCCCCCTCGACAACCAGGTCCAGGACCCGGACCACGTGCCGGTGGCTGACCGAGGTCAAGATCGAGCGCTCCTGCAGGAACCGGGCGAAGACTTCCGGGTCAGACATCAGCTCCGGCTTGAGCATCTTGACCGCGACCGGGTACCCGTCAGCCCGGGCGCTCCCGCGGAACACATAGCCCATGGAGCCGCGTGCCAGCAGTTCGTGCAGCACATATCTACTGCCTAGCAGATTACTCAACTTTTCTCCCCCCAGGGCGCGGTGATACAGAACCGCAGGCATCAGTTAAATAACGCAGACCGTCAGTCATCCAGCTAGTCCCGTCAAATCGTGACGCGATACCCAGCCACCGTGGACACCGACCGAAAGCCGTTCAAGCTCAGTAGATAAAGCATCAGGCTATCGGTGAGATTGCGGGGCAACTGACCTTTCGCTTGGGATCAGCTGTCCCCAGCACGGTCAACCTGGCAGGGACCGCGCGGCTCAACCTTGAACAACTTCTTGCTGCCGTCGACACCCGGTCCCCATCACAGACGCAGGTATCCGCCGAGCCTTCCCATGCCGTCCCATCTTCCTGATTCCCCTCCCTATCAGTCCGGACCGGTACTCTTGATATAGAGTCAACCATTGTCATGTTCGTCGCGTGGTGGTCTTGGACGTAAAGCGCTTGTTAGACGCTTCAACTCGGACCGAGGGTTACATCTCGTCAGATTTCTTAGCATAGAGTCTGACGCACGTTTATACTCGATTTCGCCAGTGGCGAGCGGTCGCTGGTCGTCTTAGCGGTTTGCCCGAAATATCCCTTTGCTGTCAGTCGCTCATGACGAGCAGGGCACACTGCATGATCGGCACGGGCAACGTCAGGGACGGCCAATTCGGGTCATCTACCTGCCCGCACCCTCCGGCGCGATCGTCAGCGCCTGCCTCGTCCGCGACGGCACGGCGGCGAACGCCGCTCCCGTGGTGGCCGAGAACGGAATGATCTGCTCGGCGGATTCCGCCCGGATCCGCGCCAGCGGGCACGGACATCCGCTGGTTCGGCCTCGACGACGTGTGGCGCACCCGCGCCGCCGGTGACGCAGCCTGACGAGCTTGGCCACATCCGTTGACGAGGGCGCCGTCATGCCTGGTGTAGCACCTCGACGGTGCCGTTGCTCCCGTCGACCCTGATCCGGTCGCCGCTGTGCAGGAGCATGGTGGCGTTGCCGCATCCGACGACGGCGGGGATGCCGAGTTCGCGGGCCACGATCGCGGCGTGGGAGAGCGGCGCGCCGACGTCGGTTACGATTGCGGCGGCGCGAGGGAAGATCGGCGTCCATCCGATGTTGGTGACCATGGTGACGAGGATCTCGCCGTCGCGGAGCTGAGCGGCGTCCTCGGACGCGCGGAGTACCCGCGCGATTCCTTCGACCACACCTGCGGCGCCGGGGAATCCTGTGATGGTGTCGTCCGGCTTGATCGGCTGGGCGCGTTCGTCATAGCAGTCGCTGCGCCGGTTCGGGTCGGCCGCCCAGCGGACGGGGTCGAACCGGCCGCGGATCAGGGCGGGATAGGGCGGCAGCGCCTGGTAGGTCTCGTAGCTGGCCCGTCGGGCGGGCACCTTCGCGAGGGGTGCCGGGTCGTCGCGGAGCAGGTCGAAGGTCTCCTGCAGCTTCAGGAAGAACAGGTCATCGCCGTGACCGGTGAGCTCCCCGGCGCGCCGAACCCACGCACGCGTTACCCAAACCGACCTTGCGACCTCGGATCTGGCCGCCTCGCGGTCACGGGCGAGCGGCGCCCAGCGCGCGATGAGCTTGCGCGCCGCGGCCGCCTTCTTCGGGTCGCGGCGTGCCAGCCGTTCCCAGGCCGCGGCGCGGGCCGCCTCCTGGCTCGCGAGCAGCGCATCGGCGTCGCGGGCGGTGTCGTGGAGGGCGGCGAGCTGGTCGTCGATCCAGGCGGGATCCTCGGCGGGTCGCGGGATCGACAGCTCCATCTCGTGGGAGCTGCGGTGTCCGTACTGGCGGGCGAAGGTGCCCCGGTCGATCTCGCCTCGGGCGAGTCGGGCGAGGGCGGTAACCGGCCCGAGACTGGCCAAGGGGGTGCCTTCTGTCGGCTGGCCGGAGAGCAGCAAGGCCGAGTCGGCCTTGCCGACCAGCTCCGCCAGCTTGACGGGGCTGGACAGCAGCGTGGTGCCGTGCAACACCGCGGCAGAGAGCATGTCGCCGGCTTCTACGACCAGCGGCCGGACCTTCTCTGGCCACAGGCTGGCCAGCACCGCGGCGTCGGTGGTCTGCTGGATCTCCGCGAGCAAGCGCTCGGTGCGGCTCGGCGCGTCGGCGAGGAACTCCGGCATCCGCTTCTGGCTCGCCTTGACTCTGCGCAGCATGGCGGCCGTGGCGACCACCGTCAGCCGGGTGGCCTTCCAGCGGGGAAGCCGCGGACGAGGAATGTCCTTGACCGGAGGGAGCTTGCCGAGGACCGGGCCGAAGAGCGTGACGAACCGGCGCGGCGAGATGCCGGCCAGGGCCTCAAGCGAGATCGACATGCTCACGTTCGCGTAGAAGCGCCCGCCGATCCGCCCGTAACCGCGATAGCCGGGCAGGCTCGGCGGGAAGGTCATCCGCGTCATGAACAGTCGGACGAACGACCAGGTGGCAGGCGACATGACATCAGGTAGGGCCTCGCCGAGGTTGCCGTTACTCCACAGGTAGTCCCCGTCCAGGCTGTCGTTCCACCGTTCGCCATGCCCGGCGGCGGGGCGAGAGCCAGGAGTCGTGATCGGCCTGGCCTGGACCACGGACAGCTCCCCCGCGGAGAGCGCCCACTCGACGTCCACCGGCTCGCCATACAGCTTCTCGATCGCCAGGCCGACGCGGGCCAGCTCGCCCGCCTGGCGCGGCAGGAGCACCGCCGCCGAACGCAGGTCGGCCGGCGTGCCCGTCGCCCGGGTGGCCGGGCCGTCGGCCACGATCATCGTCTCCTTGCTGCCCACGTGATAGGTGACGAGCGCCCCCGACGACCGGTCGACGACCGCGACGTCGGGGGTGACGTCGCCGCCGACGACGGACTCGCCGAGGCCCCAGTTCGCGCTGATCACAACCTCGCGGGCGCCGCCGACCGGGTCGATGGTGAACATGACACCGGCAGCCTCCGCGGGCACGAGCTGCTGCACGACGACGGCGATGCTCACCTCGCCAGGCTCGACGCCACGGCGCGCGCGGTAGCCGATGGCCCGCGCCGACCATAGCGATGCCCAGCACCGCTTGACCGAGTCGAGAACGGCCGCCTCGCCACGGACGTTGAGGTACGTGTCGTGCTGCCCGGCAGCGGACATGCCGGGAAGGTCCTCTACTGTCGCCGAGGACCTCACCGCGACTGGCATGTCGTCGCCGAGGCAGGCGTAGGCCCCCGCGATCGCAGCCGCCGTCGGCGGTGGCAGGGGCTGGGCGGCGAACAGCTCACCGATGCGCGCGGAGGCCGCGTCGAACGTGGCCGCGTCAGACACATCGACAGCAGACATGGCCACCAGTACCGGCTCGCGCAGGCCGGCGCCAGCGACGAAATCGACGTACGCGCTAGTCGTCACGTGGAAGCCTGGCGGGACACGGAACCCGGCGCGGGCAAGGCCGGCCAGCGCGGCGCCCTTGCCTCCGACCACCTCGGGCGCGGCACCCGGGTCGTCCAGAGCCATCACTAGCGCCACTTGAGCACTCACGAGATACCTCCTGCTTCCTGGCCCGGCGGTGGAGCCTCCCAGTCACCGCCGGATTGTTCCCGGAGCTCCCCGTCGCGCTGCCCCTGGCGCAAGATGTCCTCCACCGAGGGCTCCGGTGCCTGGAGGGGCATCGTCGCTACGAGTGGCCGTCCGTCGGCGGACGTGGCGTTGAGGGCGATCTCGATGACGGCCACGTGCAGGCTCCGGTGCTCGGCGACGTAATCCGCCTTCTGCCGAGGCGATCGCCGAGTAGATCAGCTTGGCCATCACGACCTCCGGGTGGTGTCCGAGTCGCGCTCACAGCAGCGCGTCCAGCTTGGTGAACGAGCTCTCCCATCCGCTGCGCGTGTCCGCGCCGAGCTGGCCGGTGGCGAACGGGCCCTGCCGGAGCTCGAGCCTCGTTTTGCCGTCGCCCTCGTCGTGGAACTCGAGCCTGAGGTGCACGCGCAGCGGGCCGGCCACGCCGGGTACGCCGACAGCCTCCATCTCGGCCGCCAGCAGTTCGTTCTCCACCACCTCGGTGAACGTCGCGTCGACCGCACTGCGGACGTCCGGGGCGGTCATCACGAACCGCAGGTGCCCGCCGACCCGCGCGTCGATCTCGATGCTGTCGCGCGGGACCGAGCAGCCGACCGGTCCGAACCACTGCGCGAGCTGGTCAGGGTCGGTGAACGCCCGGTACACCAGCTCGGGTGGGGCGTCGAAGATCCGGGTGATCTCGATGTGCTGACTCAATGGCGTTTCCTCCCTGGTGCGGCCCGGCGCAGGTGCGCGTCGAGCCGGTCGAAGCTGGCGTCCCAGAACTGCCGGTACCGATCCATCCACTCGGTCGCCTCCTGGAGCGGGGCGGGCCGTAGTGCGCTGGACAGGTGCTGGCCGGAGCGGCTCCGGGAGATCAGCCCGGCCCGCTCCAGCACCTTCAGGTGCCGGGATATGGCCGGCATGCTGATGGAGAACGGAGCGGTCAGCTCGGTCACTGTCGCCTCCCCGTCAGCCAGCCTGGCCAGGATCGCCCGCCGGGTCGGGTCCGCCAGCGCCCCGAAGACCACGCTGAGCCGGTCGTCTGCCACTCTCTTAACCACCTTGTTAATTAACGAATAGGTTAAACATAGCACGGCAAGGGCCGCGCGTCCAGACTGGCGAGCAGCCCGCCTTCGCAGCAGTGATAGCGACGCTCAGACCGCAGCCAGCTGCCGAGTTCTGAACGCCGCGCTCGCGACCCGCAACACCACTGATTTCACTGGCACCGGCGTCAGTCTTATCAATCCATGGAAGGCCGTGGAAAGCTGACTCATCTCCCCGGGCCTGCGCTTTCTTCCAGGTACGGGATGGTCTGCGGCCCCTCGGGCAGCACGCACACCCGGGCTCCGAGGCCGGCGGACGCGAGCTCGGCCTCGACCGCGGCCGCGATGTGGGGAACGCCGAACAGGTGGGCGCTGCGCAGGTCGCTGTCCGACAGCGTGGCCGTGTGAGCCGCGACCCGAGCCCGGTTCAGCACCCGGGCCAGCACCTGCACCTGCCACTGGTCGGGCACCGTGCGGGTGCGAGCCGCGATCGAGGCAAGCAGCCCGGCGGGCGTCGGCGCGGACGCCAGTACATCACGGAACGAACCGTGGTCGGGGAACCCGTCCGCGCACTCGGCCGCGCAGATGATCAGCCCGCCGGGCTTGACCACCTCCGCCGCCGCGGACATGCCCTTGACCGCCTGGTATAGGTTCTGGTCCAGCGGGTACCCGGAGTTGGTCGTCACCACGACGTCGAACAAGCCGCTGACCGGGCGCATCGCGCTGACCCGGACGAAGTCCCTGGCCGCGGCGTGCATCGGCAGCAGCTCGCCGGCGAACGCCGCCACGATATCCTTGTCCCGGTTGAGCGCGACGTCCAGGCTGAAGTCGACGCCGGTCGCGGCGGCGATGGAGCGGACGTCGTTGTGTAGCGGGTTGCCGACGCAGATACCCCAGGTAGCCCGCGGACTGCCGATCCGCTTCGCGTCGTGCAGCGCCAGGATGGTCTCCAAGCCCGCCAGGCCCGGCGCGACCATCTTCGGCCCGCCGTGCGCAGTGCCTGCCGCAGGGTCTCCGCCTCATCCGGGACCGCGGGCTGGCTGGCCGGCATGATAACTGTCGTACGGCCGGCGGGCAGCCTGACTGTCAGGCCGACGCGACCGTAGGCCAGGCCGACCGCGGTCGTGCCCGCGGCTGCGCCGCCAGGCACTATGCCGTCCACGACGGGCCGGAGGCGACCGGTGAGCATGTGAATGACCTGACAGATGGCATCGACGCCATCGTAGGCGATGCGCGCCACGCCGACGGAGGCCGCCGTCAGGACTGCTCGAACTGCTCTCGGATCTTGCGCGACATCGCTTCTGCCTCGCTGTAGGAGGTTGTAAGAGGGGGCTGCGGGCCGCCCGGATCTCGGCCGACCCTGCCAGCCCTGCCGCCTTCTCGCAGTTGAACCGGCTGATCCAGCGGCGCACCATGGCCGGCATCTGCTTGTACCGCGGGCGGGATCGTTTCGACGGTGCCGTTCAGACGTGCCCGTTCCGCGGCGAAAACGGCAACATGGCTGGCCAGCGATTCGCGTGGCCCGGACAGGATCAGCTCGCGATTCCCGGTGGCCACAGCGCCGGTGAACGCGTCCATCAGGCCCGCGTCGCCGCCGCCATGACCGCCCGCGGCGTCCATCGCGCCTGCCGGTGAGGGAGTGATCACCCGCTCGGCCCGGGACAAGAAGTCATACACCCGGATGGTCTGGCCGTCACCGGTGAGTTCTCCGCGGGTACCGAACAGTCGGGTGCCGCGGCCGGCGGCCTTGCTGAACGCGGTCATCGTGAACGTGGCCGTGGTCGCGCCGTCAAACTCCAGCGCCACGACCTGATGGTCGACCACGTCGTTGTCGCAGGCGTAGACGCACCGGCCGTAGGGGCCGTTCCGCAGCGCTTCGTCCAGGGCGCCGGCCGGGAAATCCTCGACCACGACGCTCAGCGGCCAGCCATGCTCGCCCCGCTCCAGCATGCCCCGGTACAGCCGCGGCGCCGAATACGGGCAGCTCGCCTCGACCGGGCAGGTAACACACCGGTCCGCGCCAGCCGGCTGGTTCGCGGCGGTGAAGTGCGTCAGGCTGCCGAAGCTGGACACCCGCAGCGGGGCCCGGCCTAGTATCCAGGCCAGCCAGTCCAGGTCATGGCAGGACTTGGCGAGCAGCATGGAAGCGGCCAGGTCCGAGCGGCGCCAGTTCCCGCGGACGTAGGAGTGGGCCTGGTGCCAGAACCCGACCGGTTCCAGGTGCTGCACCGTCATGATGTCGCCGAGTTGCCCGGACTCCACGATCGCCTTGACCGCGCGGGTGTACGGCGTGTAGCGCATCACGTGGCCGACGGCGAGCATGACCCCGGTTTTCTCCACCACCGCCACGATCCGCCGGCACGCCGCCTCGTCCGGCGCCATCGGTTTTTCCAGCAGGATGTGATAACCGAGCACGGCGAACGCCTCGGCCGACCCGGCGTGCATCCGGTCCTGCGTGCAGATCAAGACCGCGTCGGCGAGCTTGCCGCAGGCGGCCAGCTGCCGCCGGTCCCCGGCCGTATTCCCGGCCGCAATGCCGTGCTCGGCGGCGAACCGGGCGCGGCGCGCCTCGCGGGGTTCGGCCACCGCGGACGCGCGATCCGGATGGCGACGGGCCCATCGGGCATACCCGGTACCGCGCACACCTGCTCCGACGACGACGACAGAAACCGGTGCCATAGTAGTGACCCTTCCCCTCAAGCGGGCTCTTCACCACCGGCTACGGGATCGGCAGCCGGGTTCGGGGGTTCAGTACGCTGGCGAGGCGATGGCGGTCCTGGATACGCGGCAACATGGCCTGATACCGGGGCACGTCAGGAGGCTCGCACCTCATATCCGGGTAGGATCGTGGACAGAGCTGCCGGGTATCGCTGTGGGAAGAAGGCTGGCATGTTCGAGGCTGCTGACATCCGGGAATGGCGCGGCCACGACGTGGTTGACGCCTCAGGTCGCAAGATCGGCGAGCTGGAGGCCGTCTATGTCGACACCGGTACCGACCTGCCATCGTTCGGTACGGTCAAGGTCGGAATGCCGACCCGGCACCGGCTCGTGTTCGTACCGCTTGACCAGGCGACCGTGGGTCCGGGATATCTCAAGATCTGCTACGACAAGAAGCAAGTGAAGGATGCCCCGTCGATCGACACCGACGGTGAGCTGCCCGTGGGCGACGAAGAGGCGATCTTCAAGCACTACGGCCTGGCCTACCAGCCCGGCGGCGGCGGCGAGCGGCGACTGGCCCGCCGCTAAGCGGCCTAACTGCGCGGAGGATCGGATGCTTGCCTTGTTTCTGCTTCTGGTGATCGTGGCGATGGCACTGGGTATCTTGGGCGTGGTCGTGAAGGGCGTGCTGTACCTGCTGTTCATCGGCATCGTCGTGTTTCTCGGAGCACTTCTCCTGGGCGCCCTGCGGATGCGGCGGCGACCCGGCAAGCGCTCGGCCCGGTAATTCCCCTCGGTCATCCTTACGGACCGAAAGACCCCTTTGCCCGGCTGACTCTGGGTCGGGGGTGCGGTTCCTTCGGCTCGTAGGTGCGTACGCCCTCGAGGTTGTTGGCGTGGCGCATCGGAGAGTACTCAAGCGCCACGCCGTTCCCGCCAAGGATGGTCCGCATGATCGTATTGAGGAGGGGGCGCGCGCTTTCCGGTAGCCGAAGAACCGCCGGTACGCCGTGTTCAGGTCCGCGATGGACTGCTGGAGAATGACGGCGCTGACCTCCCCGAGCCACGCGCGCGCCGGGGTGCCCTTCGCTGCGGTGAGCGCGGCCGACAGTTCCGCGTCGGTGATGTACGGCAGCCCGGCCGCGTGCGCGTCCTGCCGTGCGCGCAGGCCGTCGTTGAACACGACCCGGGCGCACCCGAACGCGCGGGCCAGCGCGGCCCGCTGACCCGGTGCCGGGTAGAGACGGTAGTTGTACCGGAGCTGCACCGTTTCAGTATAGTTGGTTTCATGGCCGATTACGGGGACATACGCACTGGCAGGCGTCGTTTTTTCGTCTTGGTTTTCGTTACCAAATACCGGCATCAGGTGTTCCCGGACCTGGCCTGGCATTACTGGCGGGCGAACCGGCTGTGGTCCGGGTCGTACTTCGCCGGATCGGTCGGCGGCGCACCGATCAGCGTCCTGCGCCAGTACATCGAGCAGCAGAACCGGCCCGCCTGACCCCGGCTGAGGTCCGTCCGCCTTCACCACCGGCCTGAAGGCCGGCGCACTAGCGGACATCTCGGTAGCGCTCGGCGAGTTCGGGGCTCTGCCCGCCGAACGCGGCCAGGTCAGCGCGGAAGACCGCGTCCAAAAGTGCCGTGTCCTCGACGCCCGGGGCGCAGACCACTTCGCCGAGTTCCAGGCCGCGCAGGCTGGCGGTGACGACGTCCTGGGCGGACATGCGGGGCACGGCGGACAGGTCCAGCCCCTGCCGTTCGTGGAACTCTGTGGCCACCACGCCGGGGCATACGACCTGCACCCTCAGGCCCGCAGGCGATAGCTCCTCGTGCAGGGTCTGGGTCAGCGTGACGAGGTGGGCAAGCGACCCAGCGTATACCGCGCGGCGGAGAGGCAGTTGAGCCAGCGGGGCTGGGCCGCTGAAGGCGATCATCCCCGACACGTTGATGATCGTGCCCTCGCCGCGGGCGATCATCCCTGGCACCGCGGCGCGGGCCAGCATCACCGGGGCGACGGCCTTGACGTGCAACAGCTCACGAGCCTTGTCGGCGGGCAGTTCCGCGAACGGCATGTAGTGCGCCACGCCGGCGTTGCTGACGAGCATCGTCAGCGGCTGCTCAGCGCACACCGCGGCGATCGCCTCCACTCCCTCGTCGGTGGCCAGGTCCGAGGTCAGGTTCTGGACCCTGACGCTTGGGAGTGTTGATGCGAGCTCTTCGAGCCGGTCCATGCGCCGGCCCGTGACGATCAGGTCGTAGCCGTCGGCCGCCAGGCGCTGGGCGAAGGCTCTGCCGATCCCAGAGGAGGCCCCGGTGACGAGTGCGAGTCCGCTCATGTGTGCTGTTCCTTTCCTGTGCCGACCTGAGCATCCGGGCGTCCGTAGTCTTGCCGGCCTTGTTCGGGCCGAACAGCGGCACCACCGGGCCGACAGGAACGCTGGTCAGCCCGGGAACCTGGGCTTGAGGATGCTGCCAGGACGGAGCGTGCCGTCGTCGGCGAGGTCATTCAAGAGCGCGGGCAGGCCCTGGCTGAGCATCTTGGTCCGGACGCGGCCGAGCAGCATGGACATGAATAGCCCGCCGACGCCGGTGAAGCCGGTGTGCTCGTAGCTGAAGCCGGTGCCATGAGCGCGGGGTTCGAGCCGGTAGGCGACCTGGGTGACGTCGCCGCCGCCGTTGCCGTCGGCCCACGAGTAGCGCAGCAGCCGGGGCGCGTCCACCTCGAGCACCTCGCAGTCGACGATGCCGTTCCACCCCGGCTTCGGCTTGGCGACGAACCGGAACTTCGTCCCGGCGACGGGAACGAATCCTTCCGGCCGCCCGCCGGCGCCGGTGGACGTCCACAGCGGGATGACCGCCGGATCGGTCAGGGCACGCCAGACCTTCTCCGGGGGATGGGGATAGTCACGCACGATACGGATCTCGGACATGAGAACTCCTCGGCAGCGACGGGCAGCAGCCGCTTTTGACTTTAGCCGCTAGAAATTTATAGTAACAGGAAAAATACTGAGACTGGAGTATGCTGCGGGCATGGATTCGCGCACGGTGGAATGCCCGGTGCCGCCGCTCGCCCCCGGGAGCAAGGCGCCCGGAGGCAGCCAGGCCGCGGGGAGCGCAAGAAGCGCCTGATGCGTCAGCAGCCGTCCGATACGGCCACGCGGATTTTCATGGAGCGCGGCTTCGACGGCGTCCGCGTCACCGAGATCGCCGAGGCGTGCGGGGTGTCGGAGAAGACAGTCTTAAGCCAGATCCGCGACTCAGGCGCTGGCGTACACCTCGCGGATGTCCACCGTCAGCGGCGTGACACCTGGCAGTGGCGGAACCGGATATGCGACCGCCTCCTCGGCGTGTTCCTTGGTATCGAAAACGATGACGGACATGCCGATCCCATCAACCGGCGCCAGCCAATACGCATTGACGAAACCGGGTGCCCTCGGCACCAAGTTCAACCTCAGGCCCGCCAGCGCCGCGCGAGCCACCTGCACGTCCTCGATGCGCACGGTGGCCACTACTGCATGCATACGCTAAGTCTTCTCGCCGCCGGAGGGTTGGTCAACGGGTAAGGTCGCGGCTGGCCGCCGACATTCCGGGTCATGTGCTCCGTTCAGGCTAACGCGCGAAGAACTGCTCCCGCTGCCGCAGTCACGGTGAAGTTCAAGCTCGGCGAGAACCTGCCTGTCTTGTCTGCCGCGATCCTAACCAGCGAGGTCAACTCCCGTCAGGACTATCGACGGGACTAACGGCACTTGCCGCGCTAGCGCCACGGGTGCAGCGTCAAAGCAGAGGACGGTGCAGATGAACGACAACGACACCACGCTCATCCCGGACAACTCGCCGCTCGCCGACAAGTTGCAGCGGATCGCCGACCATGAGCGCGGAGAACGAACGACGGTGCCCGGCCGGACCCAATCCGTCGGGCGCGCCCGGGCGTTCGCCGCCGGTGGCGAACCGGGAAAGATGCGGGCCGCCGACGCGGACCGCGACCGCGTGGTGGAAGTCCTCGGCATGGCCTACAGCGAAGGCCGGCTGACCAAGGACGAGTACGACGGCCGCCTGGAGAACGCCTTGTCCGCCCGCACCTACGCCGACCTGGACCAGCTCGTGACCGACCTGCCTGTCCCGCGGGCGGCCGCGGTGACTCCGGTGGCCGGGACCAGCGGGCTCGCGATAGCGAGCCTCGGCTGCGGGCTCGTCCAGTTGGTGTTCGGGCCGCTGACGGCCATCCCGGCGATCGTGTTCGGCCACGTGGCCCTGCACCAGATCAAGCGCACCGGAGAACAAGGGGCTGGCCTGGCGCTCGCGGGCTTGATACTCGGCTGGGCGACGGTGATCCTGATCGTCGTCGCCGTCCTGATTATGTCCGCCGGGATGCACGGCACCGTGCACTGAGTGCCACCCTGCACCGCGACAAAACCCTCCGGTCAAAGACCTGGGGCGGGTGAGTCGGCCGGTAGGCCGGGTCTTGTGCGCTGCGCGTCGCAGCTTGACCGGCCCCGGGAGGTTTCCCGGGTGCCCACTCTGCCCGGCGGCGCTTTCTAGTGGCGCGGACCGCGCCGACTCCGCATGGCTCGGGGGACGGTTCGATGCTCCGCGAGCTGCGGCGGGTAACGAATGAAACCGCCATGAAACCGCGATGAATCCCGCTGCGTGCACCTTCGACGTGGTGGCGGCCGCCGCGCGGCGGCGAAGACAGCGGAAGTAAAGGGGCATCCCGATGACGGCACACCCGGTGACGGCACAACCGGTCCATGCGATCCACGTGCAGGGTCTTGAGAAGTCATACAAGAAGTTGCGCGCGCTGCGCGGCGTGGACTTCGACGTGGCGCGGGGCGGCATCTTCGCCCTGCTCGGCTCCAACGGCGCAGGCAAGACTACCGTCGTGAAAATCCTGTCCACGCTGCTCAAGCCCGACGCGGGGACGGCCACAGTCGATGGCTTCGACGTCGCCGCGCAGCCGGGATGCGTGCGGGAGTCCATCAGCCTCACCGGGCAGTTCGCGGCCGTGGACGAAATCCTCACCGGGCGGGAGAACCTGGTGCTGATGGCCCGGTTGCGGCACCTGAAGGACGCCGGCCAGATCGCGGCTGACCTGCTGGCCCGCTTCCAGCTCACCGACGCCGCGGGCCGACGGGTGTCGACGTATTCCGGGGGCATGCGCCGCCGCCTGGACATCGCCATGAGCCTCATCGGGAATACGCCGGTGATCTTCCTGGACGAGCCGACCACCGGGCTCGACCCTCAATCTCGCGTCGAAGTGTGGAACGGCGTCAGACAGCTCGCCGGGCAGGGCAGCACGGTGCTGCTCACCACGCAGAATCTGGATGAGGCCGAACAGCTCGCCGACCGGATCGCGATCCTGCACCAGGGGCGGATCATCGCCAACGGCACCCTCGCCGAACTGAAACAGCTCTTCCCGCCCGCCAAGGTCGAGTACGTCGAGAAACAGCCGACCCTCGAAGACATCTTCCTCGCTATTACCGGCAACGACCGCACCGACGGCGCGGACAACTAAGGAACCACGATGACCACGCACTTCTTCGGCGACACCGCCGTCTTGCTAGGGCGGACCATGCGCCACATCACGCGCAGCCCAGACACCATCATCACGGTCGCGATTACGCCGATCGCCCTCATGCTGCTGTTCAGGTACGTGTTCGGCGGCGCGATCAACACCGGGCAGGGGTCCGGCCAGTACGTGAACTACCTGCTGCCCGGAATCCTGCTGATCACGATCGCGACGGGCATCTCCTACACCGCGCTCCGGCTCTTCACGGACATGCAAACCGGTATCTTCGAGCGATTCCAGTCCCTGCCGATCGCGCGCTCCAGCGTGCTGTGGGCGCACGTGCTGACCACAGTGGTCTCCACCCTGATCTCGCTCGTGATCGTCGTGCTGATCGCCCTCCCGATAGGATTCCGGTCGGGCGCGGGAGCGCTGGCCTGGCTTGCCGTCGCCGGGATCATCGTCCTGCTCACCGTGGCACTGACCTGGCTCGCCGTCATTGCCGGCCTGTCCGCGAAGACCCCGGATGGCGCGGGCGCCTTCTCCTACCCGCTGATCTTCCTGCCGTTCATCAGTTCGGCGTTTGTACCGACCCGCACCATGCCTGGCCCGGTGCGCGCCTTCGCCGACAATCAGCCCATGACATCCATCATTAACACGATCCGCGACCTGCTCGCAGGACAGCCGGTCAGCGGCAGCATCTGGACCGCCCTCGCCTGGTGCCTCGGCATCCTCATAGTCGCGTACGCCTTCGCCATGGCCACCTACCACCGCAAGATCGCCTGACGATGTGTCCCGTCAGGCGGCCCGGCGGGACCTCAACCGATGACCCGGGCCCGTTCCCGCAGGGCGGCGCGGGCGGCGGCGCGCAGGCCCTCGGGGTCCAGGCCCGCGTAGGACGATACGGCCTCGGCGTAGGCCGGCCCATCGGCGTCCTGCGCGGCCTGCCGGGCGCGCACGGCGGACATGGTCCGCTGGAGTCCGCTCTTGAGGCCGAAGCGCTCGGCCAGCGCGATCATTCTCGCTCCCGACCTCGCCAGGCCGGCGTCCGCCGCGCGCTGGCCCCGGTCGATGTCGGTCATGGCCAGGGCCAGCAGGAGCGAGCCGCAGACGGCGAGGCCGTAGGAGGCGGGGAGCGTCCCGGGCGGTGGCCCCGGGTCCGCGGTCAGCGCCGACAGCGCGGCGGGCAGCGCCCCGGTGATCTCCGCCACCAGGCCGAGCCGGCCGTGGTGCGCGTGGGCCACCACGGCGACGGCCTGAACCTGCAGGGCCCAGGGATCCAGGCGGGACAGGTCGTCGCCGGGTCCGGGGCGCTGCGGGTCCCGCAGCGTCGCCGCGGCCGTGCGCCACAGGTCCAGGCCGGTATCGACGTCGCCCCGGCCGAGCGCGATCTCCGCGCGCATCGCGGTGTCGAACATCGACATATCCCAGGGCTCGTCCGCACCGTGCGGCGTGGTCAGCTTCAGCTCGCGTTCCGCCTCGTCGTAGGCGCCCCGCTGCAGGTTGGCCCCCACGATTGCCTCGCGCACCCGGTTCGCGGTGGACCACGCCCCGAACGCCTCGATCACCGACAGCGCCGCGCTCAGGTGACGCAACGCTTCGTCGCCCGAACCGGCCTCGTCCACCTCGAGGCACAGCTCGCCGATCCGGGCGTGCGCGGCGGCCCGGAGCCAGGCGCTGCCGCGGCGCTGCCACGCGGCGAGCGACCGCCGCGCCGCCGTCAGCGCGCCGCCGGTGTCGCCCGCCTCCTCCCAGGCGTAGCTGGCCATGTAGGTGGCCATGCCCGCAACCAGCGGCTGGTCGCTGTCGCCCAGCGCGTACAGGGTCGCGAAGTCCGCCTCGGGCGACCCGGCCAGCGCGGTCAGCACGGCCTGCGCGGCCCGGGCGAAGGTGTCGGGCGGAGCCGGCGGGAGCCGACGCAGGCCCACCAGGAACCGCGTCGGGCTCGGCCCGCGCAGTAGAAACCCGGTCATCGCGCCGAGTACCAGGCTGGTCCTGGTGGTCTCGACGAGGGCAGGTTCCGGCCGGAACGGCGGCAGGATCCGGGCCGTGTCCCCGGCCAGGGCGGTCAGCCGGGCAAAACTCGACTCGACCGTCCACAGGCCCCCCAGCACGGCCGACACCGCCGCGACCGTTGCCCCGTCCTGACGGCCCAGCCCGTATCCCAGCGCCTGGACCAGATTGTCCTGCTCGGCCCGGACCAGCTCGAAGGCCGGGAGGTCGTCGCCGGTGAGGACCGAGTCATGATGAGCTACGCCGAAGTCACGGGCCCAGGCGAGGAACCGGCCGGTCACGCGCTCGGTCTCACCGGCGTCTTCCCGGCGCGCCGCGGCGAACTCCCGGACGGTCTCCAGCATCCGGTACCGGGTACCCGACGCGCTGTCGACGACCTTGAGCAGCGACTGATCGGCGAGCTGCTCCAGGACCGGCAGGATGTCGGCGCTGAGCAGGTGCCGGGCGGCGTCGGCGGTGAACCCGCCGGGGAACACCGACAGGGCGCGCATGGCCGCCTGCCCGCTCTGCTCGAGCAGGTTCCAGCTCCAGTCGATCACGGCGTGCAGCGTGCGGTGCCGCTGCGGCGAGTCCCTTCCGCCGCCCTGCAGCACGGCGAACCCGTCGTCGAGGCGGCGGGCGATCTCGGCCACCGACATGACCCGGACCCGCGCGGCGGCCAGTTCCGCGGCGAGCGGCAGCCCGTCCAGCCGGCCGCACAGCTCCCGCACGGCGTGCGCGGGCAGGTCGGCGCCGGGCCGGGCCGCCCTGGCCCGCTGCCCGAACAGCTCGGCCGTCGTGGGCAGGTCCAGCTCGGGCAGCAGGTACACCGATTCCGACGACAGACCGAGCGGGGCTCGGCTGGTGGTGAGCACGCGCAGGTCCTTGCTCAGCGACACCAGGGCGTGCACCAGGTCGGCGGTGCCGCGCACGACATGCTCGCAGTTGTCCAGCACCAGCAGCACCGGGCCGGGCCCCAGAGCGGTCACGATTCCGGCGGGCACGCCTTGCCGGGCGCTGCGGCGGCCGACCGGGTTGCCGCCCTCCTCGCCGACGCCGAGGGCGGACGCGACCTCGGCCGTCACGTCGGCGTCGGCGGCGACGCCCGCGAGCTCGACGACCTGCACGACGCGCTGCTCCGCCTGGGCGCTGACCGCGTGCGCGAGACGGGTCTTGCCCAGGCCGCCGGTACCCACGATCGAGGTGACCCGGGACGTGCGCAGCAGGCCCGCCACGGCGGCGATGTCGTCGTCCCGGCCAAGCAGCGGGTTGGGCTCGTGCCGGACGCCGCGGCGGATGACGGGCGCGTCGGCCGCCAGCAGCTCCTGGTGCACGCCCTGCAGCGCGAGGCCCGGGTCGCTGCCGAGCTCGTCGCGCAGCCGCTGCCGGTAGGCGGCGTACCTGGCGAGAGCCACCGCGGGTCCCGCCGTCGCCGCCTCGCAGCGCAGCAGTTCGGCCAGGACCTGCTCATCCCGCGGCGACCGCAGGATCAACTCGCCCAGCGGTGCGGCCGCCTCGGCCCGCCGCCCGAGCCGCGATAGCGCCAGCGCGCGGGCCCGCAGCAGCGACTGGTAGACCGGAACCCGTGCCGCGCGCAGCGCAGACAGCGGGTGGCCGTCCCCGGATTCCCAGCCCTCCGCGCCCTCGCACAGGGCGAGCCCGGCCCCGGCGTGCCGCAGCGCGGCGAGGTGGTCGCCGGCCCGGGTCCGCTTCTCACTCTCGGACGCGCTAAGCAGGACCGCGGAGGCATCGATCTGGTCCTCGCGCAGCGAGAGGCGGTATCCGCCCGGCGTGCTGACGATGACCCCGGGGCCAAGCCGGGCCCGGGCCCGGGACACAAGGACCTGGAGGGCCTTGACCGGGTGCTCGGGTTGCTCGTCTGGCCACAGCCCGCCCACCAGCCGGGAGGTGCTGCACCCCACGTGCGGGTCCTCGGCCAGGAGCGCAAGCAGGCCCTGCAGCCGGGAGCCGGTAATCTCCAGGCCGCCATAACTAACCCGCGATAGCAGGGCCAGCTCAACGGTCACCGCCATCAGATTAGCCGGTCCCCGGCCAGACGACGCGGTCGACGGCAATGCCCCGCACGCACCCCACGAGAAGTGTCCCGGGGCCGGCGGTCAGCTCTGTGACCACCGCTCGTGCACCGGCGGCTGGCGCGCTGGTCCACCAGGCGATGACCTCCTCCCGCGCAGTGCGTAACTGGCCACTCCAGAGGAGACGCGCCGGACACCCGAACGGGGCCAGCCAATTCTCACCGCAAGTTGCTTCTGGCTACGACCATTCGCTGCACTTCGGAAGTACCCTCGTAGATTTCGGTGATCTTGGCGTCACGCCAGTTCCGCTCCACCGGGTAGCTCTCGGTGTAGCCGTATCCGCCGTGGATCTGGATGGCCTTGCCGGCCACCCGGGTGGCGGTTTCCGAGGCGAACAGCTTGGCCATCGCCCCTTCGGTGGAATGCGGGAGGCCGTTGTCCACGCACGACGCGGCGCGGTAAACCAGCAGCCGGGCGGCGTCGATCTCGGTGGCCATGTCGGCGATCATCCACTGAATCGCCTGCAGGGTCGCGATCGGCTTGCCGAACTGGACCCGCTCCTTCGCATAGGCGACCGACGCGTCGAGCGCGGCCTGGGCGATGCCCAGCGCCTGCGCGGCGACGCCGATCCGGCCGCCGTCCAGGGTCTGCATGGCGATCTTGAAGCCGTTGCCCTCGCCGCCCAGCAGCGCGTCCTTGGGAATATGGCAGTCGGAGAAGTACAGCGGCGGCGTGCTGGAACCGCGGATGCCCAGCTTGTGCTCGGCCTCGCCGACGGAGAACCCGGGGGTGTCCTTCTCGACGATGAACGCGCTCATCCCGCGGGTGCCCGGCGCTGCCGGGTCGGTCTTGGCGAAGAGGATGTAGATCTCGGCGTACGGGGCGTTGGAGATGAAGATCTTCGATCCGTTGAGGACGTACTCGTCCCCCTTCAGCACCGCCGTGCAGGTCCCCGCGCCGGCATCGGTGCCCGCGGCGGGCTCGGTCAGGGCGAAGGCCCCCAGGCGGCGGCCTGACGCCATGTCATGAAGGTACTTGTCCTTCTGGGCCGGGGTGCCGAACTTGAAGATCGGCCAGGTGGCAAGCGAGGTTTGAGCCATCATGATGACGGCGGTGGTCGCGCACGCCCTCGACACTTCCTCAACCGCGATTACGTAGCTCACGTAGTCCGCCCCGGCGCCACCCACTTCCTCGGGGTAGGGCATCCCCATCAGGTTCAGGGCCGCCAACTTCGGGATGACCTCGTAGGGAAAGCGGTGATCACGGTCGATCTCGGCCGCGACCGGCGCCAGCTCGGACTCGGCGAATTCCCTTACCGCCTCGCGGACCAGCTCTTGCTCATCGGTCAACTCGAAGTCCATGTACGGGTACCTCCTGGCCTGGTTGAATATCTGGGATCGTCAGCCTCTATCACTGCCACTCCTAATGATCAAGTGCGGTCGAGCAGCGACTGATGGGAACAGCGCGACGCGTGAACGACGACTCCTTACCTCAGCCAGTCATGGCGCCGGTTTAGCGGTAGGAATGTGCCGGCGCAGGTCGCCCGCGCCGTGGGTAAAGCCGCGCTCGGTCAGCCAGAGCGTCATCCGGGCTGCGTCGGGGTGTGTGTCCGGGACGACGTTGTAGATGTAATTCAGCCCGCGTTCGGCGGCCTCATCCTCCAGCCGGTCCAGGATGAAGTTGCCGATGCCGGCGCCGCGCCTGGCCCGGTCGACAAGCAGCGCGATCTGAGCGTCACCCCATTCCGAATCCAGCCAGCCGTAGCCGACGACGATCCCGTCATCAGTAACCCGCCACCACTCGTCCGCGATCGCAGCTCCGGGAGCGGGCTCGCCAAAGCCCACCGCCGCCAGTTCGTCCGGGCCGAACAACCGCTGCTTGTCAGCGTCCCAGTGCGGAGTGTCCTCCTTCGCCCAGTGCAAGGTCATCGCTCCTCCTTCGGCTGGCCCGCCGGTCGTGGGACATCAGCCGGGCGGTCTGGCCAGCAGGCCGGTGTCGTTAGCCATCTGCCGCAGCTCAACGCGGCGGATCTTGCCGGTACTTGTCGTCGGATACTCCCCGACGAACACGATCCTGCGCGGTCGTTTGAACGAGGGCAGGCCCTCCCGGCAGAACTCGATCAGCTCGGTCTCGGTGGCGACCTGGCCGGGTCGCAGGATCACGAATGCGACGGGCTTCTCCAGCCCGTCGGCGTCTAGGGTCGCCACAACGGCCGCGTTGGCCACGGCCTGATGGGCGTACAGCCGGTCCTCTACTTCGGCCGGTGCCACCCACATCCCGCTCGCCTTCAGCATGTCGCCGGTACGGCCGAGGCACGTGTAGTAGCCGTCGGCGTCCAGGACGTAGGTATCGCCGGTGCGCAGCCATTCTCCCTGGAACACCAGGCGCGAGGCGTCGTAGCGCGACCAGTACCCGGTGGCGGTCGATGCGCCTCGCACCAGCAAGGTGCCGGGCGTGCCTGCGGGTACCTCGATCCCGTCATCGTCCACGATCTTGAGGTCGTAGCCGGGAACGGCCACGCCCGAGCTGCCCGGGCGCACCTGGCCGGGCCGGTTGGACAGGAAGATGTGCAGCATCTCGGTCATGCCCAGGCCGTCGAGGATGTCCACGCCGAAGTGCGTCGTCCATCGCGTGTACAGTGCGGTCGGCAGCGCCTCTCCGGCGGACGCCGCCAGCCGCACGCCGGCCAGCGCATCCGCGGGCAGGTCGGCGCGCAGCATGTTGCCGAAGAACGTCGGGCCGGCGAAGAACAGCGTAGCGCCGTACTCGCGGGCCCGGTCGGCTATGACCGCGGGCCGCGACGGCGCCGGTTCGAGCACGGTCGCGGCACCGGACGACAGCGGGAACAACACCGAGTTTCCCAGGCCGTAGGCGAAGAAGGCCTTCGACGCCGACAGGCACCGGTCCTGTGGCGTGATGCCGAGCACCTGCGCGCCGTAACTCTCGCACACCGCCCGGATGGAGCCGTGCCGGTGCATCGCGCCCTTCGGCGAGCCCGTGGTGCCCGACGTGTACAACCAGAACGCGGGCGAGTCTGCGGTAGTCAGATAGGCAGACTCGTCCGGCTGGGCCAGGGAGAGCAGCGTGCCGAGCCCGTGCCACGGCAGCCCGCCCGGTGCCTGATCGGCGTCGTCCGGCCCGAGCACCCCGCGCAGGTCTGGCGCGCCGACGGTCGCCTCGCGGGCCAGACCGACGAATTCGCCGGTCACCGCGAGCAGCCGGGCCCGCGAGTCACGCAGCAGTTCGCCGAGCCCGTCGGCGTTCGTCATCGTCGACACCGGCACCGGGATCGCCCCGATCCGCATCGCCGCCAGGTAGACGATGACGAACTCGGGCGAGTCCGCCATGCACATCATCATCCGCTGCTCGGGCTGCAGGCCGATGCCCCGCAGCGCCCCTGCCGCCCGCAGCACCTGCTGGTGCAGCTGCCCGTAGGTCAGCTCGCCGCCCGGGCCGGTGAGCGCGAGCCGGTTCTCGTCGCCGGCGGCCAGCCGCCGGTCGAGCAGGTACTCGCAGGCGTTGAAGGGCTCGCTCATGACGGGCAACCCGGTTCAGGGGAAGTGAACGTGGTCCTGGTAGACGGTTTGCCGTTGATCCCGTTGCCGGGCCGGATGAGCCAGATCTTCTCGGTGTAGCCGGCGGTGGTGGTCATGGTCCGACTCATTTCCTGGTTGTCAATCTGTCACCCGGAGCACGACCGATGCGCCGGAGTCTCCGGCCGCGCAGCCGGTGAACAGGCCGACGCCGCCGCCGCGCTGGCGCAGTTCCTCGATCAGTTCGGCGATCGAGCGTAGCCCGGTCGGGCCTTGCGGGTGGCCAAAGATCAGGCTGCATCCGTAGGAGTTCATCCGGTCCAGCGGGAAGCCGGTCTGCCGGGAGAAGTAGATGTCGTTCACGGCGAACGGATTGTGTGTGGTCACCGCGTCGACCTGCCCGATCGTCAGGCCCGCGTCGGCCAGGGCCGCGTTGGCCGCCGGGACCGGGGCCTGGGGCATATGACTCGGGGCCACCCGGGCGAAGCCAGTCGCGAGGATCTGCACCACGCCGGCGCCGTGGGCTAGCTCACGGGCCTCGTCGAGCGTGGTGACCAGGGCGCCGGCCGTACCGTCGGCCGGGTGGGTCTGGGTGGCAAAGGTATGACGTCCGTCCGGGGAGGCCGGCGGCAGCCCGCTGATGTCTTCGAGCGCGATAGGCCGTATGCCCTCGTCGGCGTCGATCACCCGCGGCGGCTTGCGGCGCTGCGGGATCTGCACCTCGACCATGTACCGGCGCTGGAAGGCCCGGTCGTCGGCCAGCGCCTTGGAGTACTGGCTGGACCGCAAGGCCGCCAGCTCGTCGAGGTCGCCACGCGAGATCGAGGCTTCGGCGGCCACGTTCTCCCCCGCGGTCAGCATCGACGTGCCCGCCCACGGGTCACGGGCAAAGCTGTCCAGCACCCAGTGAGTGGAAATCGGGGCGCCGCCCATCGCCGACGGCGCCGGGTACAGCAGCTGCGGCCCGTTGCTGGTGCGGTCGGTGGCGATCACCAGCTGCAGGTCCGCCCCGGTGGCGACCGCGCCGGCCGCGGCGGCCAGGCATGCGACCGACGTGGCGCAGGCCTGGCTGATCATCGGGCCGCTCACCGCCCCGGCGCCCAGCCGCGCCGCCAGGGTGGGGGCGCCGTAGAAGATGTCCGGCTGCGGGATCGTCCAGCCCAGCACCAGGCCGGCGATTTGGGCGGGGTCGACCCGCCGCTCGGCCAGGGCCCGGGCGGTGACGTCGGCGGCCAGGTCAAGGCTGGATACCTCGGCCAGGGCGCCCTGCCACTTGGTGAAGGGCGAACTCCAGGCGAACCCGGCCGGGATCGCAACGTTCTCGTACCGCATCACGAAGTCCTTCCTGCCGCCCGGCGACGGTGACATCGCCGGCGTCGGCTGGGCGTAGAACAGCTCGACCAGCCTGATCTCGTTGCCATACAGGCCGACCGGGCGGGCCCTCACCGCGAGCCGCTCGATGCGGACCGCCGAGCCGACCAAGAAGCTGAGCCTACGGACCAGTACACCGGCCAGTAAGGGCCGAAAGTCCCTTACGGCCTCCATACACTGACTCGTACGCGGCCACCAGGCAAGTGAGGAGCCACGATGGATCTGACGGTGCTGGCCGTGCCGGATTGCCCGAACGTCATGCTGCTGGAGGAGCGCCTGGCGCAGGTGCTCCAAGGCCGCCGCGACGTGACCGTCAGCCGTCAGGTGATCGCTGAGGAGGACGAAGCGGCCAGCCGGGGGATGCACGGGTCGCCGACGATCCTGGTTGACGGGATCGACCCGTTCGCCGAGCCGGGCCAGCCAGCTAGCGTGTCGTGCCGCCTGTACCGGGCCGGCGGCGGCCAGGCGGATGGCGCTCCCTCGGTCAGCCAGCTTCGTCAGGCGATCGGCGGGGCAGCCGCCACGGCGGCCGATGCAGGCAGCCCAGGCTGCCTCGGACCGTCGAGACTGTCCGGCGGCTGGCATGATGGGCCAGGATGAGTGAGCAGGAGACCGGCAAGCGGATCCCCGGCGACGGCCAGGTCGCGGTCGAGCTGCGATTGGCGGTTCGTGCCGGTGATGTAACGGCGATCCAGAGATTGCTGCGTAATGATCCCGCGCTGGCGTCGGCCAGACTTGTCGGCAAGGACGGCGGCGCCGGGACGCCATTGCATCTTGTCACTGACTGGCCTGGCTACTTCCCCAACGGCCCGGAGATCGTCCGGCTCTTGATCGACGCTGGCGCCGATCCCGACGCCCTGACGAGCGGCCGGGATTCACCCGGTCCAGGTGATGAGACACCGTTGCATTATGCGGCCAGCAGCGACGACGTTGACGTGGCCGAAGCCCTGATCGAGGGAGGAGCGAATATCGAGACGCCTGACGGCTCGATCGGCACTCCGCTCGATAACGCCGTCGGCTACGGCTGCTGGCACGTCGCCCGCTTGCTGGTGGCACGCGGCGCCCGGGTCGACAAGGCCTGGCATGCAGCCGCGTTGGGCATGCTTGGCCGCCTCGCAGCGCTCCTGGGAACCGACCCGCCAGCGGAGGACGTGTCGCAGGCGTTCTGGCATGCCTGCAGCGGCCGCCAGCGCCGCGCCGCGGAATACCTGCTGTCGCGCGGCGCGGACCTTAACTGGGAGCCGGACTACGCGCACGGCACACCGCTCGACGCCGCCAGCGGGCTGGGGACCAGGCAGGAGAACGTCATCTCCTGGCTGCGCGAGCTAGGAGCCCGTCCCTCCGGCAGCGCGGGGTAGTGTGTCCGGGTGCCTATCGAGCGGCGTGATTTTTTCCTGCTCGTCGGTGCGGTCACCGTCGGAGCCGGGCTGGCTAGCTGCACCAGCGCGCGCCAGGCCGACGAGCCGTCTGGCGGCAACCATCCTGGATCAGCCGCAGCCGCGCCGTCGCCCACGCCCACGGCGAGCCCGCGCGGCGACGCGAGCAGGCCTCCGAGTGCGCAACTCGGCCCGCAAGTCGTGCACGGGCCACGAGGCCGACCTCAGGTGGCGCTTACCTTCCATGGTCAAGGACCGCTGTCGATGGCCGAGGCGTTGCTGGCCGAGGCAGAGCGGGCCGGAGCGCGGGTCTCGGTGCTCGCCGTCGGGACCTGGCTCGAGCAATACCCGCAGATTGCGCAGCGGGTCCTGAGCGGGGGTCACGACCTGGGCAATCACACCATGCATCACCTGGATATCGCGGCTTTGGACGCCGCTGGCGCCTACGCCGAGATCGCCGGGTGCGCGCAGCGGCTGCGCATCCTGACCGGATCGGCCGGCCGCTGGTTCCGGCCCTCGCAGACGCAGTACGCGACGCCGCTGATCGAGCGGGAGGCCCGCAAGGCGGGCTACCAGACCTGCGTGTCTTATGACGTGGACTCCCTCGACTACACCGATCCCGGACCGGACGCGATCGTATCCACCGTGCTCGGCTCGGTTCAGCCAGGGTCGATCGTGAGCCTGCATTTCGGCCACTCCGGTACCGTGACCGCCCTGCCCGTGATCTTGAGCGGCCTGGCCAGCCGGAGGCTGCGTCCGGTCACCCTGACCGCCTTGCTGTCCCCGTGACGGCCCGTGCGGCCCGGCTGGCGGGCACGCTGGCCCCAGTGCTGGCCACGGTACTGGCCGCTGGCGCGATCATGGCCGGGTGCGGTGGGAGCCCGGGCGTACCGGGTCCGCCGTCGGCCTATCTCGGTACGGTGGTGGACCGGCCGGTGCCGGCCGGGATCGCGGACCTGCCGCTGACCACGGACGCTGGCCGGCCGACGAGCCTGGGTGCCTGGCACGGCCAGGTGGTGGTGCTCGCGGACTTCCTCACCTTGTGCCAGGAGACCTGCCCGCTGACCACCGGGAACCTGCTAGTGATGGATCGCGCGGTCATGGCGGCGGGCCTGGGACACCGGGTGCGCTTCGCGGAGCTGACCGTCGACCCGGAGCGGGACACCCCGGCCCGGCTGCACGCGTACCGGGCGCTGATCGGGGCGCCCGCGAACCTGCTGCTGCTTACCGGCCGCCCGGCGGTAATCGAACGGATCTGGCGATACCTCGGGGTCTGGTACCAGCGGGTCGGTGAGGACAGCCCGCCCGGGACCGACTGGCTGACGGGCCGGCCGCTGAGCTACGACGTCGACCACGAGGATGCTCTGCTCTACCTCGACGCCTCCGGCCAGGTGCGCTTCGTCGTGGTGGGCTCGCCCAACGCGTCCGGGGCGCCCGTCGCGCCCGCCCTGCTCCGCTTCCTCAGTGCCCAGGGCCGCGCCGACCTCAGCCACCCCGACGCGAGCACCTGGACCGCGGCCGAAGCGCTCAGCCCGATCGCCTGGCTGACCGGGCGGCCGATCCGGCCAGCTGGCAGCTGAGCTGGCCGGCGACTTGGCCGGCCACGCTCACGCGCGGCTGACGGGCAGGCGCAGGGTCACCGAACCGGCGTAGGCGAAGTACAAGGTGATGGCCAGGGTCGTGCCGGGCGGCAGGGCCGAGCCCGGCTGGACCGTCAGGGTCGCGGTCGCGGGCGGGGAAGCGCCGCCAGACCGTCCCGGGATCAGCAACGGCCCGTAGTGCAGCCAGGTATCCACCACGGCCGGCGACGGGGTCTCGGCCCCGCAGCCGGACAGGTCGGGCAGCTCTCCGACATTGACCTGCTGGTGGTAGACCGCGACCGGGGCGCCGTCCGCGGCGGTCGCGGCGTCCAGCTGATCCGAAGGCTGCCCGCTGGTACTGACCTGCAGGCTGGCGGTCAGCGTGCCGCCCGGGCCAGGGGCCAGCGCGGTCGCGCTGACCGTGACCGGGCCCAGCCGGGCGAGCACGCCGTCCGGAGCCGGGGCCGCGCCCGCGAGCCCCAGCAGGGCCAGGCCGGCCAGCGCCCATTTGGCCAGCACGGGGCGGAAGACTCTCATCGGGTGATCCCGGTATGGCCCAGGGAGTAGCGTCCGGGCTGAGGCCATACGCACAATCCGTGCGGCTGCACTCCCACCGGGATCTTGGCCAGCAGGTGGCCGGTCGCCGTGGCGATGGCGTAGACGACGTTGTCGTAGCGCCCGGACACCCAGAACACCTTCCCGTCCGGGGACAGGTTGCCCATGTCCGGGCTGCCCCCGCCCGGGATCCGCCAGGTGGTGACGATCTTCCTGGTGGCGAAGCTGATCACGGTGATCGTGCCGTTGCCACGGTTCGTTACGTAGAGAAAGCGGGCGTCGCGGCTCGGGTACAGGCCGTGGGCGTCCGGACCGGTGGGGATGAACCCGGCCACCCGGAACGTCGCGGCGTCGATCAGCCAGACCCCGGCGTGGTTCTTGTCCGCGACGTAGAAGATGCGCCCGGCCGGGTCGAGCTTGATGTCTTGCGGCGCCGAGCCCGGCAGGTTCAGGTAATCCACCACCTTCAGCGTGTGCAGGTCGACCCGGACCAGCCGGCCACCGAACTCGCAGGTGGCGATCAGGTAGGCACCGGTCGCCGCGAAGTCGATGTGATCCACGCCCGCGCAGTCGACGTGGATCCGGTGCTCGAGGGCGAAGGTATGCGGGTCACGGAAGTCCAGGTCCTGGCGGGACTCGGCCACCACGATGGCGTAGCGCCCGTCGGGAGTGAAGTACATGTTGTACGGGTCGTCCACCGCGATGTTCGGACCGGCCCGCTGCCCGGTGCGGGGATTGATCGGGGTGAGGCTGTTGCCCAGGTCGTTCGTCACGTACAGCGTGCGCATGTCGTAGCCAGGCACGACGTGCTGCGGGTTGAGCCCAGTCTGGTAGGTCCCTATCACCTTGTAGGTCGCCGGGTTGATGACGGTCACCGTAGAGCCGCCACTGTTCGGCACGTAAATGCGGTACGGCACCCCGCGCACGGCCGGGCTGAGCATGTTAGCCCCGGCATCGGCGTAGATGTTCGCCGGGTTCGGTACCGGGGGCATCCCCGGCAGCGGCTCCGACAGGTCCGCTACCGGGCTCGCCACCGGCCAGGTTTCTGGCGTCTTGGAGGCCGAACGGACAGGCGCAGCGCGTCCGGCACTCGAGTGGCCCGTCCGGGTCGGCGCGGGGACCGCGGGGTGCGACGTTGGCCAGAAGATCATCACGCCGGCTGCGATCACGGCCGCGACGGCCACGGACACGCCGCCGAACCACACCGTTCGCCGCGCCCGCTGGCCCGCCGGCCAGCCAACCTTGCCCATGCCGATCCCTCCTGCACGACCCGGCCGGGCGGCGCTCGTCCCGTCCTGGTACCGGCGGAATCCGAGATCAACGCCGGAGAGGCTTACCCGCGCCGGTGATTACACTCAAGCCAAGGCAGTAAACCACAGCCCGTTCGGCCCTGAATCGCCCGGTGTGACCACAGACAGGCACCATGACGCAGGTCAGGAACGACCCAGGGGGCTGGCTGAGGATCTTTGGCGGATCCCCGGGACGTGGTTGATCGTGCGCGGCCAGCAGCGGCAGAGAGGTGCACTAGGAGCGAAGCATGCTGCGGTAGACGGCGATCAGCGCGGCCTTCTGCTCGCCGGCCAGGCGCTCGTCGGCGCTGATGGCAGCCTCCACCGACGATGCTGGGGGCCCGTCAGCCGCCGCGGCCCCATCCCCGGAAGGAGCCAAGTCGAGCAGGCCCGCCTGAGCAAGCAGCGTCTCGACGGACACGTTCAGCGCTTCGGAAAGCAGCTTGAGCACGCGCACCGATGGCAGGTGCAGGCCCCGCTCGAGCTGGCTCAGGTAGGGATTGGAGAGAGACGTCATCTCCGCAAGCTGACGCAGTGACAGGCGGGCGAGCTTACGCCGATTGCGGACGAAGGCGCCCAGGCATTGCGTCTGCCCGTCCCAGGTACCGGTCACTGTCGCTCCGTGATTCCGTGCTCTTCGCTCTGCTCATGATGGTAAGCAAGTCTGCGGCGAACCGCACCCGCCGGAATCCAGTCGCGCTAACCAGACTTTGCTATTGCGTACTCCAAGCGCGGCCCCGATCATCCCGGTGGCCAACGGCCGCATCCTAGCCGCGGGCATCCCGCACGCGACGCTGCACGCGCCGCCGCACGATGCCCGGCGCGCTGAACATGTCCAGACCGGTCGTCATCCCGAAGACCAGAGCCCGGGCCAGGTCGCCGACGGCACCGCCGCGGCCCGGGCCGCCCAGGCCACCGCCGAGGCAGACGCGCTCGCTGAGGCGCTGCAGGCCGTCCGCGCCGCCCAGCGGGCCGCCGAGATTGCCGCCGCCCAGGCCGGCGCCGCGCTCCGCGACGCCCGCGAGCGGGCCGCGGCCGCCCAGGCCGCGTCCGCCCGCGAGCAGGCAGTCGCCACAGAGGGGGTTAGTGAGTTATGGGCGGGTGACGGTTTAACCGGCCGAGCGGACCGGTACTGCACGCTCAGCAGGCTGACCAGGCCAAACACCAGGTCGACCAGACGTGATGGACGAGCTGATCGCGGTGTTCGACCTTGCGCGCCGAGACCGGCCGATCCGGCCAGGCCACCGGTCCGTCAGATGGCGTTCTTGGCGCGAACCGCGGACAAGAACGAGGCATAGCTCCAGGACAGGTCGCTGACGCTCTTCTCGTAGCCGGACGTCGCGTCGAACTGCTCGCTCAGCTCGAAATGGTCG
This sequence comes from uncultured Actinomycetes bacterium, assembly GCA_963758795.1. Lineage (GTDB taxonomy): Bacteria > Actinomycetota > Actinomycetes > Streptosporangiales > Streptosporangiaceae > Palsa-504. Next base: position 84,368 of record CAVWXG010000005.1, on the reverse strand, counting down.
CTGTGGAAGACGAGCGCTTGCAGCATCTGGTCGCCGGCGCTCTGCAGCGCCGTGGCGGCAGCGGCCGGGGTCGTCGAGGCGGTGACGCCGATCTGGCTGAAGAAGGTGGCCGAGAGGCTGTCGAGGGGAACCGTCCCGCTGCTGCTGACCTGCTGCGCCAGCTGGTAGTAGAGCTCAGCGAAGACGGCGGTGGAAATGGCCCAGGGATGGTCACGCGTCGCCGGATCGGCGGTGTCACCGTCGTAGGTGTCCCCCGGGTAGCGCCCGAGCATGGGGCCGATGCCACGCTGCTGGTCGGCGCCGTTGATCGGGTAATAGTTCGGCGAGGCCGCGTCGGCCCACTGGCTGCGCAGCTGCGCGGCGGTCGCCAGCAGCTTGGTGTCGGTCACGGCAATCGCGCCGTAGATCGCGGCCATCACGATGTCGATGTTCGGGTCGTAAGGAGCCCGGCTGTCGCTGGGGACGGGCAGCAGCGATTGGTAGTACTGGTCTTGGCTGTTCCAGTGGCTGGCGAGCGCGTTCTGCAGCCACGGTATCGCGGTGCTCAGCCAGCCAGGGACACCGATCCCGAGGGTGTTGGCCGAGATCGCCTCGAAGCACTTCAGCTGCACCGACCGCGCAAAGAACGAGGCGCCGAACTCCTCCTCCCAGAGGTTGACCGTCTCACCCTGGTAGGCGTTCTGCAGGAAATCCAGGTTTGCCGCGATCACGGCGCTCGCTACGGCTTCTTGCGTGGGCGCGACGAGCTGGGGGTACATCTGCAGGATCGCCAGGGTCTGCAGGGCCGGCCCGTCGGTCTGGTCGCTCCAGTTTCGTGGAGTGCCGTTGATGTAGAACGACGCGCGATCGAAGTTTCCGATGGCGCTGGCCGAGTTCTGGCAGGTCTGCGCAAACTGCACGTAGTCGATCAGCGGCTGGGTGGTGGGCAGCGGGCCGGCCGCCAGCTCGATCGCGACGACCGCCGCGTCGCGTGTCCAGTTGAACACGTAGTCCTGGTTCACGTCCGCGCCGGTGTCCTCCCACGTCGGTGAGGCGAGTATGCACCCGGGCAGCGACTGGACCGAGGGCGATGGCTGGTTGCCGGGGTCCGGCGGCGACTCGAACACCAGCCCGTCCGACGAGACGTTGCGGAACATCAGCCAGAACATGTACTGGCCGATGGCCGTCAGGTCCGACTGCGCGAGCGCGACCTCCACCAGGCTGTAGTGCAATCGGCTCGGCCTGGGCTTCACCGTCGGTGGGGTGGTGACCTGCGTACTCATTGTTGCTCCTTCCCGATCGGGGGCGCAAACCCGCCAGGCGGCTCCCGGGGCACCCGGCTTATACCCTGACGGAGGCCAGCCGCCGCGCGGAGATACCTCCCGCGGCCTTCTTTCGCGCGCCGGTTGCTCTGCGTCAAGGTCCCCGCTGATCACGGGGCTGCCGGCCGGAGCGTCGAGCCGTCCCACTCCAGGCGCTCGGTGCGTGCCCTGGCGTGGACGCGCACGGCCAGCCTCGTCTGCCCGCTCACTGGGTGGCGGCCGCGGCGTGCCGCAGGGTGCGGAACGTCATTGACCAACGCTCCTTCGTGACCGAGGGGATGTGGTGCTGCCACTGTGTCCGCGCCGGACCGGACAGGACGTAGGCGGAGCGGGGCTCGAGGGTGAGTTCGGCAGTCTGCCATGCCCGGGTCCGGCCGCGGCGGAACCGCATCCGGCACGCGGTCAGCAGTGAGATGCCGCCGACCTCGCCGAACTGCGGCGCATCCCGATGCCAACCGATCCCCGCGCCGGGTGGGTAGCGCGTCACGAGCAGGTCCGCCAGCTCTCCAGGTGCGCGTCCCATCAGCGCGGCGCAGCGTTCCCGGAGCCAGTCCAGTTCGGCTGGGATCGGTGCCGCCGGGCCGAGGTCGTATGTGCCGGCGGCCAGGACGAGGCCGAAGCTTCGCACCAGCCGCCGCGATGGCGTGTCGTGCAGCACGTATGGCTGCAGCTCGAACCTCGCCAGCACCGCCAGCACATCGCGTTCCTCGGCCTCGGCGAGGAAGCCGGGCACGTAGATCAGGCCCTCTGGCAGCGTCATTGCGTGGCCTCGCCGACCCGCCGCCGCGGGACGGGCGTGGCTGGAGATCGTGCGGTCGCGGTGCTCATATCCGGTGAATCCCCGCGGCGCGGGTAACCCACACGGGGTGATCTGGTCCCTCCGCGACCGTTCCACGCTGGGAGCAGCGGTGACGAACTCGGCACTCTGTATAGCACCGCGACCCTGCACCGCGACCAACGGACAGGGCCAGGCGCCGAGCTGGTGTGATCCGACGACTGACCTCGACGGGCTACCTTCCAGCCGCGGTCCCCCTAGTCCAGGCACCTGCAGCACCGCTACGTCCGAGGGCAAGCTGGAGCCCGGGGCCGCCCGCGATCCGGGCACCGGAAGTGGCAGCGACGGGCAGCAACGATACGGGCGGTCAGCCCGCTACAGCTATCAGCTCCGTCGCTGAGCGCCCACAGCGGGCCCGGGATCAGCCGCGCTCGCCCCAACCGCGATGCCGGACAGTGCCGCGTCGGACACGACCACGCCGGCTTCGATCCGGTGCGGGCCAACGTCCGGCACATGCCCGTTCTGCCTGTCCCCTTTCGTGACCGGTACCGGATGCTCCGGCCTGCTGCTCCCGGCGGGTCCGGTCACCGGGCCGGCCGTCAGGCGTGCGACCTCACCGCACCCGGGACAGGCCCCCGCCGCCCCGTCGAACGAGAAACAGCAGCCACAAAAGCACGCGACCTCAGCCATCGTCAATTCCTTCTTTCTTCTCCGGTGGCCGCGCGGCCCGGCCGGTGAGGGCAGCGGAACCAGCGCGCTCTTCTGCGATATCGGGGGGGCGCAACCGCCGTCCTGATACAGCCGCCCGCGGACGCAGGTCCTACTGGCCCCCCGCTGTCCCGTTCACGCTGCAGATAGCCGGCGGTCATTCCGCCGTCCGCCAGCAAGGTGGTCCCGGTGATGAACCCGGCCCGATCGCTGGCGGAACACACTGCCGCGGCGGCCACATCGCCGACCTGGTTCGCGGCGGAGCGGCTGCGGTGGCGGGGGCGGGGACGCCTGCTCGTTTCGTATGGGTGTGGTCGTAGCGGTCCAGTTCGAGGGCGGGGCGGCGGCCCGGGGGCGGGGTCGGCGCGCTTGGCGGGGAAAGATCCCCGGTTACAGATCTCGGGATCGCCTTCCTCGCGTACTCACCGCGTTCTTGGTCCGGGCGAGTCGAGTGGCTCGCCGGGCGACGCGGGATCAGGGTCGCCGTACTCCATGATCGGCAGCAAGGGCACGCGTTCATTCCTGTGCCCGTAGGATGAGCGGCTCAGAATTCCAGAATGAGCCGCCCCCGCGTGCCGCCTGCCTCAAGGAGGCGATGCGCCTCGGCGGCACGCTCGGCTGGAAGCGCCGTGGCCACGCGGAGTGTCACCTCGCCTGCTTCCGCCTGCTGGCGCAGGCGGTCGAGCTTCTCGCGCTCGCGGGCATAGGTGCGGACTGACACCGGGTGAAACGTAATGCCGCGTTCGGGCTCGCCCCGGAAACCGCGCACTGTGGCGATCCGGCCGCCATCGCGCACCGCCGGGATGGCCAGCTCGTTGAGAAGAGCGGCGTCGATTAGTCCGTCGGCTCCCTCGGGAAGCACCTCGCGGACCCGGTCGGCGAAGTCCGCGCCGCGTCGCACCACGATGCCGGCCCCTAGGTCCTTGACGAGCTGCACGTCCTGCGCCGACGCGTCAGCGATGACACGCAGGCCGTCGGCCCGTCCCAGCTGTAAAGGCTCCCCGCGAACCGTGAGGCACCACGATGGCCATGACGTGGTCACCCACCTGAAGGTCGGTCGACACGCCGGCGCCGATCTGGTCGAGGATCCCCGCGGCATCCATGCCCGGGACGTACGGCGGCGGTATGTCCTTGAGAAGGGCCGCCCGGCCGCCGCTGCGCAGCCCGGTGTCGGTCGGATTGACGGCGGCCGCGTGGACCCGGATGCCCAGCTCCCCCGGCCCGGCCTCGGGATCTGGCAGTTCCACCAGGTGCAGAACGCCGGGGTCACCGAACCGTGTTATTCCGATAGCTCGCACGCCTACGGTCAACCGTCACGAGCGGCCGGTATTCCCGAGGTTGCGCACCGGCCGCCGACGCCCCGGCGACGTCACGACGCGGGTGCTCAGTGCGCGTTGCCCGATCCCGCCTCGCCGAGCGGCTGATAGCCGACCAACGTCACCGGCAACGCCCTGACCTGCAACGTCCCCGGCGGCCAGGTTGAGGTCACGACGGGAACAAGGAACGGGCACGCGTTCTTGCTCGTGGCCAACACCGGCGCCCCGGGTGCGCCGGGCAGATCCAGCGGCTGCTCAGCCCCGGAATCCTAGGTTAATGGTCCCATGGTGGGCGAAATGTCGCTGCGGACTGCCTGCCGGGAACCCTCGGCTTTCTCGACCCGCCCAGCCGAGGGCTGGCCTGCAGGCGGCTAGAAGCGAGATCCCGGAGAAGATCCATCCTGGACAGTTAGGTAAGGCTAACCTAAGCTATGCGGGTCGGCGTCGCTGGACACACGTGGCGCTGCCGGCATGCCGCTTGGCACGTTCAACGGAAAGGTGATGATGAGCGAATCGACGACCACCCTGGCGGGCCGCCCCCGGCCGGCGCGCCCGCAGGCGATTCTCGCCGTGCTGCACAGGGAATGGCTCAGCCCGCACACGGTACGGATCACCGCCGGCGGCCCAGGCTTCGAAGCGCTGCGCATGAACGAGTTCACCGACAAGTACGCAAAGATCATCTTCGCTGACCCCGGCCTGGGGCTGACGCCGCCCTACGACCTGGCGGCCCTGCGGGAGTCGCTGCCGCCTGACCGGCAGCCGGTGACCCGCACCTACACCCTGCGGCGGGCCGACGTGGAGCGCCAGCAAGTCGCGATCGACTTCGTGGTCCACGGTGACAAGGGGATCGCCGCTCCGTGGGCGGCGGACGCGGAGCCCGGCGACATCCTCACCCTGTCCGGTGCCGGCGGTGCCTACCGTCCAGATCCTGGCAGCGACTGGCACCTATTCGCAGGGGATGAGTCGGCCCTGCCCGCGATCTGCTCCGCCCTGGAGACGCTGCCCGCCGATGCGCGCGGCATCGCCTATCTCGAGACGTCCGACCCCGGCGAGTACCTCGATGCGACGCTGCCAAGCGGCGTGGAGGTCAGCTGGCTGCACCGGCCCGAGCCCGGCAGAGCGCCCCGGCTGCTCGCCGACGCGCTGGCGGCCGGGCCCTGGCTCTCCGGCCGGGCCGACGTGTTCGCCCATGGGGAGCGGGAGTCAATGAAAGCGGTCCGTGCGGCTCTCAGAACCCGGCTCGGCGACGATGACCAGCTATCCCTGTCGGGCTACTGGGCATCCGGCCGGGCCGAAGACGTGTTCCAGTCGGAGAAGCGCCAGCCGATCGGGCAGATCTAGCATCGCGGATGAGGCACCCCGAATCCGTCGGGATAAGGGATTTTGAATTACCCAGCTGAGGCGATCTCCCGGAGCTGCGCCAGGGCATCCCTCCCAGTGCGCCGGGAGTACGCGTGATCCTGGCCTATCGGTGTGCCGACGGTTCTCACCGGCAGGCACCGGGCGCTTGACCGGCCCGGGGCCCGTGCCGCGACCTGCGTCCCTGAGCGACAACCACGAGGCCCAAAAACGGCTTCGCCCGTTGCGGTTGGACCACGCGCTGAGCGCGAGTAGGAGTCAGCTACCCACAATCACCGAACGCGCGCCCGGCACGCTCAACGGCGTGTTCTCCGCCATGAGGGTGCAATTCCTGCACGCAGACGAGGTACGCCCGCAGCGGCTGCTCGAAAACCCCATGCAAGCCGACGGGCTCCACGTCGCGCAGATCAGCGATCTCATGGCGATGAAGCTCAAGGTGGTAGGCGACCGTGGCGAGCTCCGCGACTACTTCGACCTCAGGACCTTGGAGGAGCAGACGCGTCGCACGGTCGATGAAGGCCTAGCGCTGTTTATCGAACGCTTCCAGCCTGAATACCCCGATCAGGCCATCAACCACATCCTGCTCGGCCTCGGCTACTTCGACGACGTCGACCCCGACGAGACCCTCCCCGTTCCGCGCCAGCAGATCGTTGACTACTGGACGCGCCGACAGGGCGAAATCATCGCTGCACGCAGCCGCTAACCGCAAACGCGGAAATAGTCCCCACCGAAACGTGAGGACCTTGTGGTCGGTCCTGACCGGAAACTTCTCCCGCCTTGCGGGCAGCAGCCAACCACCCTCGGGCAGCGTGACTGCGAGGGTCTGCAGATGGTTGAGCTTGGCTTCGCGAGACGCCGAGCATCGCCTTGCAAGGCCTGGAGATCCCCGGCGGCATCGACACGGTCGCCCGTATCTCCAAGAGCCTGGCCGGTTCCGGGAGCAGTTCGAGTGAGCCCCGGTCAGGTGTGGCAGGTCCCGTCCATGGCCCGCCCCATGGGCGCCGCGTCCAGGGAGGGGTTCTGGTGGAAGAAGCCCGTGGGCTTGAGCCAGAACGACACCACGTCGACGGGCATGACCGGCCACTCCTCCATGCGGGTGATGTGATGGATGCCGAAGACGTACCAGAGGACCACGTCGGTGTTCTCAAGCGATGCGTCGTCCTTGATCCATTCGCTGATCCCGGTGTCGACGGTGGATTGGGTCGGGTAGGCCCCGGCGGGCCAGCGCTCATCCGCGCTGTACTCAGTGACCCACAGGTTGTGCCCGATCACCGGTGCGCGTAGGTACTGCGGCGTCGACGGATCCATCATCGCGGGGAAGCACGCACCGGGGACCAGCTTGTAGCCGACGTTGGTCCCATACTTATTGACTTTGTTAGGGTTGACGACGCTCCAGCCGCGCTGGGTGGACCAGTTGTAGTCACGCGCCGACTCGGCCTCGGAGCGGACCGGGGTCGAGCGGGTCACGAGGGCCAGACCGTAGGGGTTGTCCTGCGACACCGGCGGGGCGACCGAATCGGTCTCCATCACAGTGTTGGTGCCGCCATCGATGTCGAGGTCTAGTCGCGCGATCAGGAAGTGCTGGTGGTACGGCGCGTAGGTATTCGTGTCCACGACCGTTCCGAACGGCGGGGGCTGTTCGCCTTCGGGGTACGGGGTCGCGACCATCAGGCCGGTGGCCCGCACCTCGCACTCGATATTGCCGTCCTGGTAGAACCGCCAGTAAATGAGGTATTCGTAGTTGGCCACGGTGGCGTGGCACGACACGACCATCCGCCGCTGCCGGCGCACCTCCGCACCGGTGTGCGAATCGACGTGCTTCCACAGGACCGCGTTGTCCTCCTCGTGGAGGCAGATCGCGTGCGGAATACCGTACGGGTCGCCCTCGGTGTCGCACAGCGTCGCATCAAGGTACACGACCTCGCCCAGGCAGTCGCAGCCCAGTTCGAGGGACCGGGTCATTACTCCCAGCCCCCATTCGCCGATGTCGTAGGCGGTGCGCCGGTAGTGGTCAAAGGTCGGGTCGCGGTAGGGAACGATCATCTCGGCGAAAGACAGCCGGTATGCGATATCGCGGACTGTGCCATGATCGTCGAACGTGACCTGGTAGATGACCGGGCCTTCGCGATAGTTGAAACCGAGCCGCATGGTCCAGTTCTGCCACTTGAGCTCGGCGTCCTGGACGGTGAACGACGCGCCTTCTGGCTGGGTGATGTGCAGCGGCTTGAGGTCAGTGCGCACCTGGGTGCCTCGTACCGAGGGGATGTACTCGCCGTCCACCGCCGGGTGCCCGTAGTCGTGGTGATCCTCGATCTCGAGCAGCTCGAGCCTATTGACGTCGACGATGAGCTTCAGACCCGAGATCGGGTGCGCGAACGGATTCCCGTCCGGCGTCTCCCGAGCCCAGAGGTCACACCAACCGAGCCGCCGCTGCCGGTGCTGCTCCGGCATGACCGCCTTGCCGTAAGTCCAGACGTCCACGAGGATCAGGCTCATGTCGGTGAACCCGCGGGCCGCGAGTTTGGCGATCACGTCGGGATGCTGGCGCATCGCGATGTCGACATCGTGGAATTCGTCGAGAGTGAAGTTCGGCGTGACGTCGGGGATGTGCTCGAAGGACACGACCGCGTGGCCGGTCAGGTCGACGGTGGCTTCGTAGGTCTTGTTGTCCTCACGGTTGAACACGACCGCGAACGATGTCCGCCGCACCGCATCCCCCGCACGCCACGCCTTGACCTCGCCTTTCGGCGGCTCCTTGAGTTCGATGGACGCGAACCTGAACGTGTCCCGGACGAGCCCTTCCCTGCGCAAGATGGAGGCGGTTTGCCGGAACTCATCCGCCGACAGCGGCTCCAGCGGGTGCTGCGTCATGTCAGGCGAGCCCCTCTCCCGGTGGATACGGGCGTTCGTGGACACCATCTTTGGCTATGCGACAATACCGCGGGGCGGCAAAAATGATCGATGGAGAGAGCAACATCTCGAAGATCTTCGGATCTCGCAGGCTCAAGGCGATCTCGGACATTCGCACGTTCTTCCAGCCTAACGAGCAACCGGTCGTCTTCGTCAGCCCGACAACGTTCAACCGGCTCGGCATCGACCGCTGGGCCCGCAAGCGTTGTCCCTGTCGGTGAAAGGTACCGCCCGGTGGGCGCAGGTGGGGTTCGAACCAGTGGCTCCTCGCTTGGCGTCGCCCATCGTTGCCTGAAGTGCCCGCTAGATGCACTGACCGTCCGCCTGGGTTGCAGCCGCGGACCTGCCGACCGGTAGGCCCGCGGCTATTCTTGGTCGCCTCTCGCAAAGCGCGCACAGCCGGGCGGCTACCGCTGGCCCGAGATGACGACCACCGGGCATGCCGCGTGATTCACGACCTGAGCGCGTACCGACCCCGGAATCAGCCCGGCGAGGCCGCCGCGCGCTCCGACGACAACCATGTCGGCGTCATGCGAGGCCTCGATGAGTGCATGACCCGGCTGGCCAGCTGAGCCATTGACGCTTACAACGATTCCAGGCACTTGTTCGCCTGCTCCTTCTGCTAGGGCTGCCCTCGACGGTCAGCCGCTATCTGCTGAACGCGTACAGGGTAGGAGCACTTTCGATCCTTACACGCTCCATGCACTAAACCGCACGATCCATGGGCCTTCCATGCACATACACTCCAGACCGGCGTGGCGTTCGCTGAAGATCAGCATGTAGTCGGTGGCCTCGGTCCGTGCGGTGCCCTGGCCTAGCTCCACGGTGCGCGGGAACCCGCCCAGGATGTACCCGTCTGGCCTGGGCCTCGGCCACGACAGGATTGTGCAGCATGTCCATGACGACCTGTCGGGGACGAGGTCGCCATGGTCGAGGCAGGACTTGATCATCTGCCCGATCGAGGTGCGGTTTTGGGCGTGCTGACGCAGCAGGTCCCTGCTGGAGATGTGGGTGATGCCGAACCGCTTGGCCAGGCGCTCGGCCTGTGTCCCCTTGCCGACGCCGGCGCGTCGATCAGGAGCAGGCGCATCTGATCACCCCCGCTAGCTCTGTCGGCGACGGTGCGCCGCCATCGGCCATCGACCTTACTTGCCACCAGCCGGAGCAGGCGGGGCACTGGAGGCGGGGCCCGGTTACCGGGTGAACGGAAGGACGGCAAAGACGCAATGCAGCCGTTCGATCTCGGCCTGGGCCAACCCGCCCCGGCGTATAGCTGCCATGCGATAGCGACCAGCCGCCGCGGTTACCTGCGTCGTCGGCAGTTATCAGCTCCACCGCGAGTGCGTCCAGGTCATGCGATGCATGGAAGTACGTCGGCGTCCGTGGCCAATCGGATGGAGGATTCACAAACCCGCCATCCTGACAACCGGGTGTGCCCCACCCGACCACTTGGCCGACCAGGCAGCATCACATTCATCGGCAGGACACTCATACCATCCTTTGCGCCAGCCCCTGCCGAACGCAGCCGCCCTATGAGGAACCGACGGCTGCCCACAGGCCGGACAGGGCACGGTGAGGGCTTCTGCCGGCCGCCGCGATGCCTGAGCTACCGCATACTGCCTGACCAGTGCGGCCCGGACCGCCGGGATGCTGGCCTTGGTCGCGTCCAGGTCGCTGCTAACCGCGCCGAGATGGGCGCGGAGCTTATCCCGGTACTGCTCCAGCCGCTGCTTCGCGTCGAGATGCGACGGCCACTGGGAGCGCTGGAGCAGATCAAGCTCACCCTCGGCTTCCGCGAGGCGACGCCGGAGCCTGTCTACGTCGCCTTCCAGGCGGTCGCGCTTCTCGTTCAGCTCACAGAAGCTGGCGGTCAGCCCGTCGATAACCCCGGGCGGTTCCGGCAACGGTCCGGGTTCCAGCGTGCGCTCGTTACCATCGCGGCCAAACCGGGGCATTAGCCCACCTTAATGCCCTATCGGCCCTTGACCCCCCTCGCCCCGCCGACGGACTCAGCCAGCAGAAGGAGCCTTTCTGGGGCGGAAACCGGCAGAACCCGGCACAGTGACAAGTTCCCTGGTCAAAGACCTGAGGCGGGTAAGTCGGCCTGTAGGCCGGGTCTCGTGCGCGCACGTCTGACCTCTGCCGATGGGCTTTGGTTCCCGAAAATCTCCAACCAAGATCAACATACGGTCTGACTGGTGGGCGCAACAGGGTTCGAACCTGTGGCCCCTCGCTTGGCAACAACCTCTCCCCTCTTCTGGCCGACGCGCTGAAGGCGGCCGGACATGACGCCGTGCACGTGCGCGACCTCGATATGCGGGCAGCGCCCGACGAAACGGTCTCGAGTGCGCCCGCGCCGACGGGCAAGTCCTGATCTCCGCCGACACCGACTTCGGCGGACTCCTCGCCCGGTCAAGGGCCAATGCCACTCAGCCTAAGTTGATCTTCGATGACGGCCAGGCGTTCTTGCCTGCCGCCGGATCCGCGGGGCCGGCGGACGCTGCGGCATCCGGCGCTGGCGATCCGCCGGGCGGCGCGGGTGCCCGGCCGGGCATCGACGGCTGAGTCGAACATTTTCACGGAATATTCTGGTTTCACGGAAGATTGTGGGTACTATGATGCACAAAAGCCTCCGGCAAGCCAGAATGTTCCACGCAAATTTCCGGCTGGCTGAGACGGGAGTGATCCGCCGGCGCGGATGAGGCGGTTAATGACGCGGGTTGTCGTTCCTTACCGGCCGTAGGTAGCGGATCGCGCCGGGCCAGGACCGGTTTTCCGGACGGGCGGCTGGGCGGCAGCCTCCCCGTGCGCCGGATCCGCCGCCAGGCCCGATGCCGCCTGCCCTATCCGCCGATTAGGGCTCTGAGCTGCACGTTCGCATCTTATTGCCAGCCAGGGCCGCTGCCGGGGCGGGGGCGTATCTGTGCTGGTCAGAATGACACGGCAGGCCACACCAGCCACGAAGATCGACTTAGGCTGACCGGCATTTGGTCGAGGGCCAGGAATCCGTCAGTGATCCTCATCCGCCGCCTGGTCAGACGCCGAGCCGTAGAGCAGGCATCGATCATTCTCGGGCCAGGTTACCGACCAGACGGCATTTCCCCCAGACGACTGGCAACCGCCACGGCGATGGCCATCGCGGAAATCCTCGAAAGAGTCACTAAAGGCCAGGCGCAAGCGAACCTATCCCGGCGTCATCAAAAAATAGGAGGGACGCACTTATCCGGTGAAGCAGGCCGACCAGATAGGCGCCCATGATCCCGAAGTCAAAATCCGGCATCCGCTTACTGCCTTAGCTTAACTAAGCGGCATTGAAGCCAGTACGGCCCGCGCGTTCCGTGATGTATGCCTCGGTAATCGTATCTTACCGTCGGCCGGGCAGACCGGAATATGTTTCGGCAATGCGGCGGCGGAGTCGTGGAACGCGACGGTCAAGAAAGAGCTCATCCACCTGCATGCATGGAAGAACGTCGAGCACGTTAGGCAGGCTTCGTTCAGATTCACGGAAGTGTACTGAAATCGCCTGTTCGTCGTGGACTCCAGCGCGCAGGCACCGGCACGGTTGCATCCAGGGGAGGATGCCGCGCCTGCGCTGATCCCCGACAACGTGTCGGCCGGGACCGCGCGTGGGCTGTCCTGACGGTTCGTCAGTGCGAGATCCTCGGGCTCACCGGCCTGGCGGGCGCCGGACACGAAGAGCCGGCGCGTGTGCATGTCGGCCAGCTGAAGGCCGAGCCGGCATGATTCACCGGCGGCCCGGATATGTGACCTCCTTCTCCCACCCTCACGGACAACCCACCGATCAAGCTGTTCGACGCGACCTGCGAGGTTCCCCATGGAGTCATTCATCATCAACAAGAACGGACGGGTGATCCTGCCGTCCAGCTTCGACCTTGCGCTCGACTTCTCGGCGCTACGTGATCTGGAGCAGCTCTCCGCAGTCATCAGACGGGACTTCGAGACCAAGGCGCCCACCGGCACGCAGATCCTGCGGCGGATCGAGAACAACGGATACGCCAACCGCTACGAGCTGCTGCGCGACCTGGCGCTGAACCTCTTCTGGGCGAACAGGTATGCGATGTCTATGTACGAGAAGCGGCCCACGCGCTGGCGTGACGTGGCACGGACGCGTGGCGATGTCTTCCTCCCTGTGCTTCACCCCTGGGAGGACGGAGACCGCAAGGTTGCGGCCGTTGAGACGGTTTACCCGAGCCTGCCCGCCGCGTGGGACGCCGAGGTCGAGGACGACTTGTTCCGGCTCGTCTTCGACGTCTTCCGGCACCGCAAGCATCAGGCCGACGAGCTTCCTGCCGTGAAACCCACCATCGCCGAGGCCCTGATGCAACCGCAGAACCGGACCTGGCGGCTGGGTGATTACGATCCTTGACTTCCCGGCGTTCACCTTCGAGCAGATCCTCGACTGTGCGGAGGACGTCGCAGAGCTCGAGGCGGTGCGACGCTGGGCGATGGTGCTGCACAACGAGTACCCGCGGGAGCGGTCGCGGACCGAGCTGGTGCAGGTGGGAGACCTGAAGGACGACGACTTCGTCGTGCTGTTCTACCCGCGCGACCGCGAGGTGGCGCGCTTCCTCCAGCGGGTGAAGGAGGGGGGTACGGCGAGCATGCCGCTGCGGGAGGTGCCCGAGACGCGCAGGCCTGTCTCGCCATACCCTGCTATCGACGTCCGCCGCCTGTTCAGGATCCAGCCGCGGCTGGAGTCCCTGGCCGTCGTGAAGGGGGAGCAAACTGTCACGAACGAGGACGTCGTCCGCAACAGCGCATACAACTGGTCGCCCATGAGCGCGGAGGAGATCAGGCTCAAGACCGGCGTCGAGCAGCGGCAGTACACGGCCCGTCCGATCGAGGAGCTCGCGCTCCAGGCAGCGGAGCAGGCAATGGCCAAGTCTGGCCGCTCCCCGGAGGAGATCGGCGCGGTGCTGTTGTGCACGTGCTCCAGCACCCGGCTCATACCGGCCACGGCCACCTGATTTCCGGTGAGCTGGGCATCTACCAGACTCATTCGTCCTGCGACATCGCGGCCGCTTGCGCCGGTTTCCGGTACGGTCTGCTCGAAGCGACTCGCCTGCTGCAGGAGGTCAACCGCCCGGTCATCGTGGTTTACGCAGAGAAGTTCTCCGACAAGATCGGCACTGTGCGGCCGTCCCGCATGCTCCTGGCGGACGGAGCAGCCGCCATCGTGGTCGCGCCTGCGGCGGATGGCGAGATGGGTGACCTGGAGTACCTTCAGAGCTACGCCAGCGGGCCGGTGAGTGAGGTGAACTCGATCATCTGGCCAAACCCGGACTTCGACAACAGCATGACGATCTACGGTCCCGAGGTGAAGTCGCTGGCGGGGCGGTATGTCGCGCAGATGATCGAAGAGCTGCAGGGGCTTCCGGACCCGGACGGTGCCGGGGGCACCCTCCTCGATCGCATCGGCCTCGTCGTTCCTCACCAGGCCAACAAGACCATGGTGATCGACCTCATGGGCAGGGCGGGGATCACGCCGGATCGGCTCTACTTCAACATCGAGCGGACGGGTAACACGTCGTCCGCGAGCATCCCGCTCGCGCTGTGCGATGCGGTGCAGGACGGCGCCGTCACCGAGCCGGTCCGGGTCTTCGCTCCTGGCTTCGGTGCGGGAGCCGTGGGTGGCTACCCCGTGATGCGCTTCGACCCTGCGATCGTGGCTGCCGAGGATCCGCGAGGGGCGACTGGCACGCGGGTCTCCTCAACCCGGACAGCACCGATCAGTCCGGTCAGAGGTCCGAGGACGTGCGGATCGGTTTCGCCGAATGACTGTCCGGAGCGATGTGCAGTGACACAGGAGACATACGGGCACTGGTGAGCCTGCCGTGCTGGCGACGCACTGGAGTGCGAAGTCCCTGGTCATGAAACGGACGGCGCCCTGGCTGGAGCAGCATCGCCCTGTCTCAGGCAGCGGATAGCGCTGACTTCATGCTGAATCGGCCCTGAGGTGGCGTTGCCCATGGTGGGCGCGGAGGCCGATGGTTTTCTATAATTCCAGCAGGAAAACTTGACTAGCAATCGAGCGGATGTGATGCTCCGGGCTATGGTCAGCTTCCGTGGTCCGTTCGTGGGCGAGCCGCCCACCGAGGAGGCCGCCGCTCGGGGCGGCCGGCGTCCTGCCCCGCGACGCCCGCTCGGTCGTCGAGCTGGCCAACGGCCGGTCCCGGCACGTCGCGCGGCCCATCTCGGCGCTGCAGGCGGCCACGGTGACCAGTTGGAACCGCGCCGCGCACTGGCAACCGCTGTCCGATCTCGCTCTGGAACCGGACACGCAACTCTACCTGGGCGTCGTGCACGCCGCCGCCGACGGGCTGCCCGGGGCGCAGGCGCGGGTTGAGCTGGCACGCCCGTTTCTCTCCGAGTTCGGAGTGTCGACCGAATGCGGGCTGGGCCGCCACAGCGCCGAGCAGCTCGACGAGGCCGCGCACATCCTCGCCGCCCTCGCTGAGGTGCCCCAGCGGGCGAGCGCGTAAGCCCGGACCCGGCCCGAACCCGCAGCCGTCGGGTACCGCGGTTGCGGCCCTGCTCTACGTCGGGGGTGAGTCCGAACCGGCCCGCGCGCTGGTCACCGACCTCGGCGACGTCTGGCTGGTCAACGGCGAGCTCCCGCCGACATCGCCGCCCTGCTCGCCGGCGTCCGCCACCGAAGACCACCTGGGTGCACTGGAGCGCGACGCCCTGACCGGGGAGTGCACCGTCCCCCCGCGACCGAGAGCAGTACCGTGAGAGCAGGAGAGCCATGACAAAGCACGTCGACGAACCGGGTCACCAGCACACCGCCCCGGACCACGCTTCCCGGGCGGCCGAGCCCATCCCGGTGCTGCGTCTCGACACCGCCCGCCGCGCGGACGGGACGTTCGATGAGACGTTCCTCGCCGGGCTGCGCACCGCCCTGCACGAGATCGGGTTCCTGCAGCTCACCGGCTACGGCGCGACCCCCGGGCAGATCGGCGAGCTGACCGCGGCGGCGGCCCGGTTCTTCGCGCTGCCCCTGGAGCAGCGGCTGCGGCTGGACAACCGACTGTCCCCGCACTTCCGGGGCTATACCCGGCTCGGGCACGAGATCACCGCCGGCCGGGCCGACGCCCGCGAGCAGATCGACTTCGCGCCCGAACAGGCTCCCGTGCCCCGCGAGCTCTGGGACGCTCCGTACCGGCTGCTCGAAGGACCGAACCAGTGGCCCGATGACACCGTCCCTGAACTCCGCCCGCTGGCAGAACAGTGGACCGGGCTACTGAGCACCATCGGCCTCGAGCTCACCCGGGCGATCGCCGTTGCGCTGGCGCTACCCCAAGACCATTTCGACCAGTACTTCGCCGGCAAGCCGCACTGGTTCGGCAAGCTGATCCACTACGTCGGGGCCGCCGACGGCACCGACCTACAAGGTGTCGGGCCGCACACCGACTGGAACTTCCTGACACTGCTGCTCCAGGACGACACAGGCGGGCTGCAAGCCCGTCCAACCGCCGCCGACCGCTGGATCGACGTTCCGCCGATGGACGGCGCTCTCATCGTGAACATCGGCGAGATGCTCGAAGTAGCCACCCATGGCTATCTCGTGGCCACCCCCCACCGGGTCCTGCCGTGCGCACCCGGAGGGACACGCGACTCGATCGGCTTCTTCTGGGCTCCCCGGCTGGACGCGTCCCTCGACGCAGTGCCATTGCCGCACGAATACGCCGAGCAGGCCCCCGGAGTCAGCGAGTCCGCGCATAACGTCCTGCACAGCCGCTTCGGCGACAACGCGCTCAAGGGTTGGTTGCGCTCGCACCCCGAGGTCGCGGCGACCCACCATGCCGACCTGCTCGTTCAGTCGCACACGACTGACGGATCATCGTGAGGCGGTCCCGTTCAGCCCTATCGTCGACGTCGGTCCTTGCCGCGGCGTCGACGTGCAGTCCACGCCGGTCGGGCCCTGGTAGCCCGGCCGCAAGTCCTCCTTGACGTGCGGGCCGGCGCTGGCATTTCGTCGCGGATGGTGACACCGTCACGTCACCGACGCGAAATAGCCGCCTGATCTGGGCGGCGATCTCGGCTGTCGTCGGGGTGTGGAGCGCACGGAAACTGGACGATAGGCGCTCACGTGGCCGGCTGGCCGCTGCGGTGCCGCCGGGGGTCAGGTGAGCGCTTCGGCGAGGAAAGCCCGGGTGGCAGCGAAGGAGCGCTCGTCAGCGAGCCGGTGGTAGCCGACGCCGGGGACCGCGCCTGGCACGGCGTGCTGGTGGGTGAAGCCGTGCATAGCCCCGCCGTGGATTATCAGCTGCCAGTCGGCCCCGGCGCGGTCCATTTCCTCGGCAAAGCCGGTGACATCGGCCATCGGCACGTGCGGGTCCAGAGCACCGTGGCAGACCAGGACCCGGGCCTTGACGGCATCCGGCTCGGCCGGGCGGGTGGTGACGAGGCTGCCGTGGATGCTGACGACGGCGGCAAGCCTGGCGCCGGACCTGGCCAGGGTCAGCGCGGCCAGCCCGCCGAAGCAGAAACCAACCGCGGCGAGGGGCTCCCTGGCAAGCGCGCAGCCGGCGAGCTCGGCCAGCCCAGCTCGGGCCCGCCCGGCCAGCAACCCGGGATCGTCGCGCATCGCGGTAAGGGAACCGATAAGCCGCTCACGGTCGCCCGCGACCCGGTCACCGAGCATGTCACAGGCGAAGACGACGTATCCCAGGGCCGCGTACCGGCTGGCCTGCCCGCGGGCGTGGTCGTCGAGACCTGCGCCGCCGTGGATCAGCAAGATGCCGGGACGCGGCACGCCGCCGGCATCCCCGTACAGCTGGCCGGTCAGCGGAATGTCCTGGTCGGCATAGGCCACGGTGCGCGCGGTGAGCGGCACAGTCCCTCCTCATACTGTCAATCACAGCCAGACCAGCTTAATCACCGCCGGTCGCAGACGGCCCGGATCAGATCACTGCGCCACACCACGTGACCGGCGACTTCCGTGCACCAGCCCATCCCTCCGTTGCGTGCGGCTCCGGGCACTGGGCGCCCGCTCAGTCGAGGCACGCAGCAACGGGCTGATCTGCACCGCCGGACCCGTGAGGCGGTCGGCGACCTCGTCTGTTGCCCTCGGGTTCGGTTAGTCCACGGCGTCGGCGGTGGCCGGTTCGGGCCGCGCGGACGACCCGCCCTGGGCCAGGCCGGGGGCGTGCTGTGTTTTCGGCGCGCGTGCATAACGGGGAGCTGCCGGGCCTGCTCCAGGTAGCCCGGGGCGCTCTTCCGGCCCGGGTGCCAGTGGGAGTGCTGCTCGACGGCCAGGTTCCAGACGTACCGGGCGTGGCCGCAGTGGTCCCGCAGCACCGCTTGCTTGGCGGGTGCGGGGAGGAGCCGGTACCGGGACATGCGAACACACTATCGGATACCGCTGGCCTGAAACTTCAGGACGGCGGCGGCCTGTCCGGCTGCCAGCGCTTACGTTCCAGCCTGCCCGTTCTGGGTACCTTGAACTCATGGCCCGTGCCAGGCTGGCCGATTCAGGCCGCGTCCCGATTGGGCTCAAGGTCTCCGAGGCTGATGCCGCGCGGATCGACGAGGTGTTGACGCGGCCCGAATTTACCGGATGGACTCGCTCTGAGTGGTGCCGGGAGATCATCCGGTCGGCCTTGCGGTACTACGTGGGAGATGATTCTGCGCCCGATCCGGACCAGGGTCGCACCTCGGTGCCCGCTGCCCCTCGGCCTGCGTCACCCGCCCAGCCACCCGCGCCCGCCGCTGCCAGGTCCCCAGCATCTGCTGCGAGTGCGTCCATCCCGGCTGTCCCGCCTGGAGCCAGCGAGCCCGTGCATGCTGCACCCGAGCCACCGGCTCAGCATGAGTGCCCGCACCCATCCGAGGCCTGGGACTACCAGAGGGGCACCTGCGCGGCCTGCGGGGCCAGCGTCTGGGACTGAGCCAAGGCCCGGCATCCGTCCGTCAGCTGAAGAGCCGGTCCATGACTTCGGCGCCGCGCCGCAGTTCGGGCACGATCACTTTCCGGTAGACCGTCTCGGTCGTTGCCGTGCCCCCGTGCCCGACCAAGTCGGCTATGTCCTCAAGGGCTATCCCGTTGGAGCTGAGCAGGGACACGAAGGTGTGGCGCATCTTCCGCGGCACCTAGAGTGCTCCGGCTTGCACCCGGTCTTCGGCCTGCCGGTTGAGATGCTCATGGAGCACCTGTACCGCTAGCCGAAGCGGCTTGACGGTTGGGCCTGCCCCGTTTGCCGGACATCCATCATCAGGAGTTTGTCACCGGAAGGGTGTCCGATTGCTACCACAGATGCTATCATCGCTGTCAGGAGGTGATAGCAGTGGCGGCACTGAACATCCGCAACCTCAATGAAACGGTGAAACGGCGCCTTCAGGTCCGCGCGGCTCGTCACGGCAGGTCGATGGAGGCGGAGGTGCGCGCGATTCTCGAGGAGGCCGTTCGCGAGCCCGCGGACTCCGCCGGGCTGTTCACGGCGCTCCTCGACCGGTTCGGCGCGCTCGGCGGAGTCGACCTGGACCTGCCCGGACGCGACGAACCGGCGCGCGCCGCAGATTTCTCCGCATGATCATCCTCGACACCAACGTGGTCTCCGAGCTGATGCGCCCCGAACCCGCGCCTCAGGTCGCGAGCTGGGTCCGGGACCGGGACAGGCGCGAGCTACGCACCACGACCATCACGCTCGCAGAGGTCCGGTACGGCATTGCCCGGCTGCCGGACGGACGCCGCAAGCAGGTCCTCCTCGCTGCAGCCGACGATATCTTCACGGCCTTCGAAGACCAGGTTCTGCCGGTCGACACCGCAGCCGCAGAAAACTACGCCGTCATCGCCAGCAGCCGCGAGCGAGCCGGGAAACCCATCACCAGCTTCGACGCGCTGATCGCGGCCGTCTGCCGCTCCCAGGGCGCCGCGCTGGCGACTCGCAACGTGTCCGATTTTGAAGGCACTGGCATCGAGATCATGGATCCCTGGGGAGCCAACAGGGACCGTATCTAGGCGACGCCAAGCCATCGTCAGCCATCATCTCTGCACGTGAACGTGTCGGTACCGATTCGACTGGCCAGGCCCCGGGGCGCCCAGTCCCGGCGGAGCCCGGCCCGCTCGCACACGTCTGGAACATCTTCCGGACGTGCCTGGCTCCCCAGCGGTGTGCCGGTGGCCGCACGCCCCGGTCACCGGCCAGGGCACCGGCGCGCCGCCCATCGCACTTAGCGCCGGCCAGGACAGCGTCGGCCCGTTGGACACCCGGTCAGCGGTTACCACCAGCTGCGTCCCGGCCCCGGCCTGCACGCCGCGGCGGCCGCGCCCAGCGTCGCCACGCTCGTGGCGCAGGCCTGGCTCACCATCGGGCCGGAGACACCGGCGGCACCCAGCCGGGCCGCCAGGGTCGGCGCCCGTAGAAGGTGTCCCGCTGCGGTACCGTCCAGCCTACGACAACGCCGCCCAACCGGGCCGGGCGGGATCACGATCGTCGAGTACTCCATCTCGGCGATGGCCGGGCCAGTCACCACGTGGCCCGGCTGCAGCGCGGCGAAGGAGTACACATCGGTCTCGGCGCGCCGACCGAGCTCGGGCCAGTAGGCAGGCCGGCGGTCCTGGCCCCGGCCGGGTCCGGGTCCTGCAGCTCGTGGGTGGCCAGCTTCATCTTCTCGGTGATAACGGTGGCCTTGAGGATGATGCCGTCGATGTAGACGCCGCCCGGCTTGTTGATCACGTGCGGGCTGAACGCCTCGGCGAATTCCTTCTCGAAGTCGTCGTAGACGCGCTGGGCGTCGGCGTCGGATTCGATCTGCAGGAGCGGGCAGGACACCCGCTTGACCTGCACCAGGCCGCCGTACAGCATGTCGAGTTCGACGCTGAAGACGGTCTGGCGCCCGGCCAGGCCCTCGGCGGCCAGGTCGTGGGTGGCCCGCTGGATCAGCGACTGCACCCGTTCGTTGAAGGCGTCGCGGTCGATGACGATCTGCCCGGTCATCGGAGCCATGAACTGCATCCGGCCGCTCTGCTCGAACACATGCATGATGTCCATGACGGAGCTGCCGAGCGCGGAGAACACCGGGGCCTGGGGAAAGATAACCGCGGTGGGCACGTCGCCCCGGTAGCCGGCCACGTGGGTCGGCCCGCCGCCGCCGTAGGCGAACAGCGCGAAGTCCTCCGGGTGGTAGCCGCGCAGGTGCACCTCGCGCTTGATGGCCGAGGCCATGTTCTGCTCGACCACCCGCCGGATCAGCGCGGCCGCCTCGTCGGCGGAGACGCCGAGCGGGCCGGCGATCTTCGCTTCGATCGCGGCTACCGCCTTGTCCCGGTTCAGCGGCATCTTGCCGCCGAAGTACCCGTCCGGCGCGATGTAGCCAAGCACGAGGTCGGCGTCGGTGACGGTGGGCTCGGTCCCCCCAGGTCGTAGCACACCGGCCCCGGATACGAACCCGCGCTGCGTGGCCCGACCTCCAGCCGACCGCCGAGGAGATCGTTGATCGAGGCGATCGAGCCGCCGCCCGCACCCATGGTGGTGGTCTGCAGCATCGAGATGCCGACCATCCACTTGTCGATGATGGGCCGGAACTCATAGGACCGCACGGACGCGTCGACGACCATCCCGGTATCGAAGCTGGTACCGCCGACGTCGGAGGCGATGACGTTGCGGTAGCCGAGCGCCTGGCCGATGTGGAATGAGCCCATCAGCCCGGCCACCAGGCCGCCGTTGAAGGTGCGGCTCGCGGTGGTCTTGAAGATCTCGGCACTGCCGCCGGTGTTGTGGGTCAGCAGGAACGTTCCGGTATAGCCGTTCTCACGCAGCTGATCCCAGGTGGTCTCCAGCTCGAACTTGATGCTCGTCTGCAGGTAGGCATCCAGGATGGCCGCATCGTCCGCTCGTACTCGCCGACCTTGCCGACCACCTCGTGGGACAGGACCACGGGCAGGTAGCCGACGTGGAAGCTCTTGTACTCCTCCCTGATGATCCGACGTACCGCCTTCTCGTGCGCGGGGTTGGCGAAGGACCACAGCAGCGAGACGGCGATGGCACGGGCCCACAGCCAC
Source organism: uncultured Actinomycetes bacterium (assembly GCA_963758795.1). Lineage (GTDB taxonomy): Bacteria > Actinomycetota > Actinomycetes > Streptosporangiales > Streptosporangiaceae > Palsa-504. The sequence goes on along the minus strand of CAVWXG010000005.1, from coordinate 62,972 downwards.
CATTTCGCCGGCCCGTCCCTGTCGCGGGGGGCGAAGACCCGCCCGGTGGTCTCGTCGGCGTGCAGGTGCCACGAGCCCCGCGACCGCTCCGTGATCGCGTCTGCCAGCGGGACGAGCAGCGCCCCGGCCTGCGCGCATGTGCCCGCCAACGTGGCGGGCGAGATCTCTGCGCCCTGCCTGCCCAGCCCCGTCACCAGCGAGTTCATGCTCCGCCCCGCGGCGAACCGCTCGGTCAGCAGCATCGCGATGAACCCGTTGGTAACAGGCCCTTGCCGATCGCCTTCGGCGGGCCGGGCGCCATCACCGTGGCGGGCACCCGGCAATCGCAGGCCCGCCGGTAGCGGCGGCGGCAGTGCGCGGCCAGCCGCACGATCACCTGCCAGTCCAGCTGCTCCCCGGACAGATGGTCCCCCAGCGGCGTGAACGGCTCCCCGCACTCCGGGCAGCGGTACCCGCCATCTGGGGAATCCCAGAACACCTCCAGCCGCGGCAGGCGCGAGTAATCCCGCCGCCCCGCCTGCGCCCCCGGGCCGCGCTTGTTTCCCGCGGCGCCCCGCCGTTCCCGGTCCTGCCCGCCGCCATCGGCGGCATTACCATCCCCGCCGGCCGGCGGCCCCGGCCGCGACTTCTCCGACGACCGCCCGAACAGCATCCGCTGCAGCAAAGCGAAGTCAGCCCGGAGCCTCTCCAGCTCGGCGTCCCGCTCCGCATCACGCTCAGCCAGCAGCGCCGCCTGCTCCCGCAGCAGCGCGTTGTCCTCGATCAGCCCGTCAGCCAGCTCCGACAGCTGCCGGTTCGCCTCCAGGGCCTCAGCCAGCATGCGCTCCGAGGACGGCGCCTCAGCACCCTCCGCATCCCAGACCACGCCAGCCGCAACCGCCACGCAGCACAGCAAACACGATCAGCCACGGCAAATCACGCACCACACCCCTGCGTGTCACAGCCCGGACCTGTCCGGGCGGGCGTCCGGGAATCGTCCGGTTTCCGGACAGTCACGCCGGGGAGCGGTGCGCCGGCCAGGCGCGAACTCAATACTTTTGGTACCTCGCAGACACTTGACGATTGAGGCTAACCAGGTCGAAGCCGTAACCGGCCCAGTACGCCGGGGCGAAGCCGGCGTCGACGTAGCTGACCAGGGCGCCGTCAGTCTCCACCTTGCGTATATCGGGCTGGACACCCTGCTCGGCCTTGTCAGCACAGGCGGAGCAGGCCGGGACGGAGCGAGCGGTGACGCCGCCGTCTGGCGACCAGACGGCATCCCTCACCGACATGCCGTGCCGCGGATCGAAAAGCACGATGGCCGCCAGCCGGGCCTCGGCTGACCGGCCGCAAGAGCATCGGCGCAAGCCAGGTGGTACTGCCCCTCGGCGATAACCCGGCTGACGGCGCCCATGTCCTGGGCCCGACTGGCGGCCTCAAGGGCCGCAGCCGCCCGCTCATAGGCGCTCAATGCCGCGCCTTGCTCGCCTGCCGCTTCCGAGCTGGCCTGGATGGAGACATCCGCGTGGTGGCCGGTGACCCCGGCGCTGAGCGCGATCAAGTCGTCCCGGGCGGCCGACTTGACCTCCTCGAGGATCCGTTGCTGAAGCTTACGGAACGGGTGCGGTCCTTTCATGCCGTGGACCTCCTGCCGTGTCAAGGTCCGGGCGGCACGGCGCGCCGGGCACGTCCGCATCGGACCAGACCACAGTAATACCGGCGTTGACGCGCTGTCGTTATCAGTGCGACCCGCCCGCCTCGCTACCAGACCGCCGGTCCGTGAGACGCCGACGACTCCATCACAGGATTTCCGAATACTTACCCCGGATCAGCATCGGATATCGGGTGATAGCTCGGCATAGGAACGAGCGCCCGCCACCGCATCAGCTGACCCCTCGCTCCGAACACGAATTGGGGCCGGGGCGTTGGCGGTCCTGCAGCACGGACTGCTGCGAATTCGCCTCCCTGACCGGAGTCCCAGCGAAAATGGCCTAGGGGGACTGTTTGTCGGCGATCTTGTAATTCCCCAGCGATGCCATGGTCGGCACGCTCGCGCGGCCCGGATCGAGCGCAGACAAGTTGCACCCATCCCCGGTTATCAAAGCTCGCCGACTACGAGGGCAACCACCGCAGAGCAACAGGCCAGTAGCCCGACGACACCAACCCTGTCCGTCAAAGCGAGGCACCCTCAGATCCCGAACCTGCTATCCGGCGCCCTGATAGACCTGCCATCCGTGACGGGTCCTGTATCCGGGCGCCACGAGTTCATGCATGGTGCATGATTGACGGTAGACTGTGGGCGTGATCGAACCTACGGATGCGGGTATCGTCCAAGTCCGCGACGTCGATCCGGCGACACTCGCGGTCCTGCGCGACCGGGCGAGGTCACTCGGCCAGTCGCTGTCGGGTTACCTGCGCGACCTGATGGACGCCGATGCCGCCGCGGAGACCAACGCCGAGGTCATCGGCCGGATCGCCCGCGACCGGGAACCCGTGGACCTGACCATGAACGACATTCTCGCGGCGCGCGACGAGGGGCGGCGTTGAGCCTCACCTACGTCGTCGACTGCTCCCTTGTGGTCGACGCGCTGTCCGCGCGGGAGGGGGATGGCGTGCTGCGGCAGCGACTGTCCGCACCGCGCACGCTGCACGCCCCGCACCATCTCGACGTAGAGGTCGCGGCCACCGTCCGGGGACTCGCGGCCGGAAAGAAGATCACCGATTACCGCGGGGAACAGATGCTCGCCGATTACTCCCGCCTGCGGATCACCCGCCATCCGGTCTGGCCCTATCATCCCCGGATGTGGGAGCTGCGCCACAACCTGGGTGCGTACGACGCCGCCTACATCGGGCTAGCCGAGGCACTCGGCTGTGAGCTGCTGACCGGCGACGTCAAGCTGAAGAACGCCGCTGGGCACCATGCGACAGTGATCGTCTCCCGTTAACACTCCTGGGTGCCTTCTCCGCTCGCGGAGCGGTTTCCCACGGCGATCGTCCCGCCACGCCGGGAAAGAACCCCTCGCCCAGGCCATGGCCGAACGCCAGGAATGGGAGTACGCCACCGCCCACTCCAGGCGCCTCGCATCGTCGCCGACGCCGAACTTGGCTGTGTAAGCCTCATTTAAGAGTGCTAGTGCGACATGAGGCCGCTCGTGATGAGTGAGTCCGTCAAAGGAGGTCAGCGATGCTGAAGACGTGACTCCGGGCAGTGCTGAGGCTCGTCCCCGCCCTGACGTGCGTTGCTGGGTCCTGCTCAGCCGGGTGCGGAGCTCAGGGAAAAGCCCGAGGGTCCCCGTTCCGTCCGGGGACCACAGGCGAGGGGAAGGCGGTCTCGCCCGTGCTCTCCAATATTTACCTGCACCGGATGGACGAATTCGTTGAGACAGTTCTCATGCCGGAATATACCCGGGGAAAGCGCAGGGCATCCAATCCTGCCTACTTCAGGGTAAGGTCGGCAGCCCGGCGCGCCCGCGCCCGCGGCGACCATGCCAAGGCAAGGAAACTGCGTGCGCAGCAGCGCGGCCTGCCCAGCTCGGATCCGGACGACCCGGGCTACCGGCGGCTGCGATATGTCCGGTATGCCGATTTATGCCGACGTCGGCATAACCCGGAGTTCGGCATAAGCCGATGACATGGTCGTGCTCTGCCACAGCCAGGAGCAGGCCGCCCGAGTCAAGGCGCAGCTCGCGGGATGGCTGGCGCCCAGGGGCCTGGCCTTCAATGAGGACAAGACGACGATCGTCCGCCTCAGCGAGGGCTTTGATTTCCTGGGGTTCAACGTCCGCCGCTACCGCGCCAAGCTGCTGATCAAGCCATCCAAGGCGGCCATCAGGCGAATCCGGGAACGGCTCGCGTCCGAGATGCGCACCCTGCGCGGCGGCAACGCGATGGCGGTCATCGCCGCGCTCAACCCCGTCATCCGGGCTGGGCGGCCTACTACCGGGGAGTGGTGTCATCCAGGCTGTTCGGCTCATTGAACAGCTACATGTGGAAGCTGCTCTATAAGTGGGCCACATGGCGCCACAAGAACAAACCGAAGCACTGGATCGTCGGCCGGTACTTCGGCAAGTTCAACAAGTTCAGGAACGACCGCTGGGTCTTCGGCGACCGTGACAGCGGCGCCTACCTGGTCAAGTTCTCCTGGACGGCCATCCAACGGCACGTGCTGGTCAAGGGCGCGGCATCCCCCGATGACCCCGCCCTGGCCGGATACTGGGCCGAACGGCGCAAGAAGGTGAAACCCCCGCTGGACAGCTATACCCTGCGCCTGCTCACCGGGCAGGACGGGATATGCCCGCTCTGCGGGGATCCCCTGCTATCCGCCGACAACCAGCCACCTCAATCTCCTGAACAGTGGGAGCGGTGGTGGCTGCATGTCACCCGCAGGGCGATAGCCTCCAGCTACCTCACCCATCACGGGAGACCAGGCTCGCCGGGGGATGACCACACCCGCCTTGTGCACGCCTCCTGCCAGCGCGGGCTGCAAGCCAGCCGTCGCAGGAAACCGGAACAACAACAGCTCCAGCCCGCAACGCCCTCGCGGCTTGCTTGAGCCGTGTGCGGGGACCGACCCGCACGCACGGTTCTTAGGGGGCGGGAGCGCGGCAACGCGCTCCCGCTACCCGACCGGCCAGTAAGCGCTGTGCCGACTTGCGAAGACCTGCCGATTAGTTGAGCGGTGGTTCGTAAGTTGAGTGCTCACTGACCTACCGGCCTGAATGCTCCAGGCCGGATCGCACCGCCTATCGCGCCGCTCTAGTCAAGGCAGGATGGCGGCAGTCACGCCGCAGGGCCTTTTCCTGGTTGAAGGCTGGGCGGCGGCGAGGAGCCGGACGGGAGGGCTGTCCAGGTAGGCGCGAGCCATCGCATATCGGCGCTCGATGTGGCCTGTGCCGTCGGCCGGCGAGCTGGCGGTGTTCTGCCGCCCGGTGGTGACCGCGCCCGCGCTTGTCCGCAGGGACGGCAGCGTGGCGGCGGACGGCTGGCTGCCGGATTTCGTGCGGCTGGGCGAGCTGGAGCGGCACCTCGGCGACGGGGTGATCGAGGAGATCGTCGCGGCGGCGCTGGCGCACGGGCGGCTGCGGAAACGGGAGCGGCGCCGGATCATGTCCTATCCGCTGGTCATCCGCCTGATGATCGCGATGGCCCTGATGCCTGACGGGTCGTACTGCGAGTCGCTGGCCCGCCTTGCGGGGCCGCTCGCGGACATCCCGTTCGCCCTGGAATGGCACATCCCGACGGAGAAGGTGGTCACGGGCTGGCGGGTCCTGGTGCCGGCGGACGTGATGGAGGACCTGTTCTGGCAGGCGGCCGGGCCCCTCATCGAGGACGGCGAGCCGTCAGCGGTGCTGCTGGCCGGGATGACGGTGCTCGCTGCCGACGGGATGCTGGTGAACCTCGCGGACACGCCGGCGAACCGGGCCATGTTCGGCTCCACCGGGACCGCGGACGGTTCCGCGCCGTTCCCGCAGCTGCGGGTCGTCGCCCTGGGCGCCCGCGCCGGCCGGGCCATGATCGGCGCGATCCTGGGCAGTAGCCGGGCCGGGGAGCAGACCCTGCTGAAACGGCTCGTGAAACGCCGTCCTGAGCTGTTCGCCGGCCGGGTGACCTGCTTCGACCGTAATTTCCCCGGCTATGACCTGATCACCGCGATCCTGGGTGCGGGCGGGCACGTCGTCGCCCGGGTGAGCGCCACGGTCGCGCTGCCGCTGGCGCCCGGCGGCGGCTGGCTGCCCGACGGATCGCGGATGACCTGGCTGAACGCCCCGTCCGGGAAGAAGCAGGACCGGCTGCCGGTCCGCGCCGCCGAGCACAACGCGGTCCTGCCCGGCGGCGACGGGAAACAGGTCTCCCAGACCTGCGCCGTGATCACCACCCTCACTCGACCACGAGGCCGCGCCCGCCGACGCGGTACGGGACGCGTACCTGACCAGGTGGAGCGCGTCGGAGACCACGTTCGGCGAGGACAAGGCCACGATCACCGGCGCCGGGAACCGCACCAGCGGCCCGGTCCTGCGGTCCGGGTCCCCGCGGCTGGTCATCTCCGAAGCCTGGGCCTGGCTGACCGGCACCCAGCTGGTCCGCGCGAGCGCCGTCGCGGCGCTGCGCACCGAGGCCGCCGCGGCCCGCGCCCTGCGGCGCGAGGACCACGCCCCGGTCACCGCGGACGAGGAATCCAAAAAAAGTGGCGCGATGTTGCAGGTATGGCACAAGAGTCCGCGGATGTAATCACGGCGCGTACCGAGTGCGCATCCTGCCCCGGTTCCAGTTCGTCGCTTTCGCACTCACGTAGCAGAGCTAATTGCGCTGCAGGAATTTGCCCGGCTGTTTCGTCTTCGGCTAGAGCTGGTGCGATGATCTCGATGGTCGGAAAGTACGTCCGGTACCGGCGGACATCGCGGGTTAGCAACCGGTAGCCCGCTACGGCGGCATGCGCGCCGATATAGAAATCCGGCATTGGTGATCGCTTGTCACCGCCACCGCGCCTGTAGCGCACGAACGCTTTCCCGGCAGCGAAACCCGCCAGGTAAGGCAAAGGCTCACGTTCGTAACCGCTGGCGGGCAGCAGCTCATCGAGTTCTTCGACGGTCTCGTAGCCCACCGAGACCTCGGCATAGACCAAAGGATTGATCACCACTCGCCCGGCATCCAGGGCCGCCGCGATCTGTTCGGCCGACCAGTCGGCCCACTGCTCGTCACCGGTGATGACATCGAGCAGCACGCGGGAATCTAGCAGTGTGGCAGGCCGGATCGCCGCGGGGTCACTCGGCACGAAGCAGCGCCATGATCTGGTCGGTACTCATACCTGCTATGTCTCGGCCGGTGGCCGTGTTACGTAGCCGCCGGACCAGCCGCTGCCCCCTGCTCTCGGCCCCTTCGCTGCGGACGATCTGGAGGGCACCGCCTGCCTCGACGACCTCGACTTCATCCCCGGTGTGCAGCCCGTACTTGGCCCGCAGATGCGCCGGGATGGTTACCTGGCCTTTGCTGTTCAGGACCATGACAGCCTCCCCGGATGCCGGTAGCCTGTATTACACCTACCACGTAATAGTAACATGCAAGCCTGTCCACTCGCCGCCCGTCGTGCGCCCTGATCCCGCTACGAGCGCATCCGGTTCCCCTCGGTCGAATCACTCATATCATCTGGCTCTGCGACTCAGGGTGGTTATCGTCCCAGCCAGACAGTCGCCCATTAGGCAGGTACGCGTGCGGATTGCCCGGCGACTCGACCACGTACCGTGATCAATATCCGCCTGATGGACCGACGCCGCGAGCGGACCCGATGCCCTGTGGTCTCGGCTGTCTTGCAAGGGCCCCCATGCCCAGGAGTGCGGGCACATGTCGTCTTCTTTCGCGGCATCCACTTGCCGCACCACTCTTGCCCCATTTAGGCAAGGTATATCTCAGACTCCTCGGCTTTACGTTATGACACGCCGAATCAAGTATTCGAAAATAGTGGGCGCAGTCGGATTTGAACCTACGAACCCCTCGCTTGTAAGGCGCAATTTTGCCGTCGCGAGACGTCGCCCACCGTCGCCTGAAGAGGCATCCAGCTGCACTAGCTGTCGCCGAACGTCGTCCCGTGTCGGTTGATGCCTGCCCGCGTTGGCTCCCCGTTTGGCTCCCCGCACATCGGCCGGGCTAACAGCTCCTGGCTATGAAACCGTGGCGGAAAAGTGAGTATCCGTAGAGAGCTGCGCTGATCTTCGATCGCCGCGTGTCACCTCGACGCTCCCAGGAGAACGGCGCGTGCCTGAGCTGGCCGCCGCCGCTAGCATGAACTCGTGACCTACGACCGCATCACCACCGACCCCGCTGTCATGGGCAGCCAGCCCTGCATCCGGGGGCTGCGCTTCCCGGTCGCGACGGTGGTGGCGTGCTCGCGGACGGCATGGGCACCGACCTGATCCTCGCCGAGCATCCCGACCTCACCGCCGACGACATCCACGAATCACTGCTGTACGCCGCCGAGGCCATACGAGAACGAGAGCTTCCGCTCTGGCACACGGCGTGAACTTCCTCACCAACAACAACGTGGTCCCAACGGCGCGTGAGTCTCGGTCGGACGCATCGGCTGTTAGCCTGAGTTCATGACACTGACGCTGCATCTCGATGACGCTGTAGCGGCGGCTCTGTCTGCCGAGGCAGCGCGTCGTGGTCAGACAGCTGACCAACTGGCGGCAGATCTCCTCACAGCGCAGCTACCTACGCCTGCTACGGCGCACCGCCGTCTGAGCTTCGCCGCAATAGGCGAGTCGACCTCCGGACGCGGCGCGGCCGAGGCCGACGAGATGCTGGCCGAGGGTTTCGGACGCGACTAGGTGCTCATCGTCGATACCGGCCCTATTGTCGCAACAGCCGATCGCGCCGACAAGGACCACGCAGCCTGCCGAGAGCTACTCGAGAACGATGAGGGCCCCTTGGTCACCACGGCCATGGTCATCGCCGAGGCCGCTTACCTGATCGACCGCCAGCTTGGCGCGAAGGCGGAGGCCAGCCTGTACGCGTCGATCATCGAGGGCCAGATGGAAGTGGCAGACCTCGACATCGATAACTGGCAGCGCATTCAGAATCTAGTCACACCTACGCTGACCTGCGACTCGGCGGGACGGACGCGTCCGTCGTCGCCCTAGCCGAGCGTCGTGGCGCTAGCAGGATCGCCACACTGAACCGCCGCCACTTTGCCGTCGTTCGCCCTCGTCACGCTAACGCGTTCGAACTTCTGCTTAAATTCCTGCCAACCACTCTGCAGCCTCAGCGCAACTCCGGCGGATTCGCCTCGCGTTCTGCATCGCTAGGCGCCGCCATGGAGCTTGTCTCCGATTACCAGCCAACCAGCGGTCCGAGTTCGCTGATGTAGGTGGCGGCCGCTGGGGATGGCTCCTCAGTTTGTTACCCGGTACTCTCCTGAGCAGCTCCAAACCGCATTCACTTCCGCTGATGGCGCTCAGGCCAGTTCACCAAGTTCTCACTTGGCACCGGGGCGACCAAGTTGGCTGGGGCCTGCTCTGCCGGGGCCGCATCCGCCGGGCCCGCATCCGCTGAGGTCTCGTCCGCAGCGGCGATGTTATCCTCACCCACGGCATTAGGCGATTCAGTTACCTGCGCACCTGCGACGGCCACACGATGACCGTGCACGCGCTGCAGCCCGGCGAACTGGACCCGGCGGCGCTGGCCGCGTTCACCACGCCGGAACCGGTGCTCGGGCTGGACGTGGAAACCTCCGCGATAGGTGATCACGGGCCGCGGTACTTCGCTCCCGCGTTCACAGTGCGCCTGGTGCAGTTCGGGTCCGAGCGTGAGGCGTGGGTGCTGAACGTGGCCGACCCCGGCCAGCGGGCCGCCGCCGCCGCGGTACTCGCCGACCCGGCCCGCTGGTTCGTCACCCACACCCCGTTTGACGTGCTCGCGGTATGGTCCGCGCTCGGCATCCCGCTCGGCCAGCGGGTCGCCGACACCCACCTGCTGTCCAAACTGCTGGACCCGACGAACGGGCCGGGCACGGGCTCAAAGAGCTATCGGCCCGGCACCTGGACAGTGGCCTCGCCGACGCTGAGGCGGCGCTGCACGCGCGCATGCGGGCACTGGCCCCGGCTGGGCACCGGCCCGGGAACGGCTGGCTGCGGTGGGGCTGGAACCACCTGCCCGCCGACGATGAGGCATACGTCGTGTACGCCGGGCTGGACGGTATCTACGCCCGCCGCCTGCTGCCGGTCCTGCTCAACGCGTGCGCCCCGTTGCGCACCTGGCCCGGCTGGACACATGGCTAGCCGCGCAGGCCATCGGAATCACCATCCGCGGCCTGCGGCTGGACACCGGCTACGCTCGCGGCCTGCTGGCCGACCTCGAAGCCGAGCACGCCACCGCCGACACGCAGATCAGCGCGGCGCTCGGCTGCCCCGGCGCATCACCGAAGTTCGCCGACTGGCTAGACGGGCAAGCCACCGCGGCCGGGATCACCGGCCTGCCCCGCACGCCGACCGGCCGGTTGCAGGTCACTGCCGACACCCTGGCCACCCTGCTGGCCGAGCACGCCGACACGCTCCCCGCGCAGGCCGCCGAGCTGGCGCGGGCGCGGCTGGCCATGTCGAAAGCGTCCAACCTGATCGCATCAGCCTTGGTATCCGCCTGCTGGCCGACCTGCGGGACATCTTCGACGGTGCCCGCGCCATCACCACTGAAAAACATCCTGACCCGGCTGCGCGCCCCGGACGTCGCACCGTGGGCCGACCTCAAAGGTCAGCCGCTCGACGCCCGCGGCCTGGCTCGCCTGCTGGACGACTACGACATCACCTCCAAGAAGGTCAAGGTAGACAGCCGGTCGGCATGGGGCTACCGCGCCGAGCACCACCGGCCACCCCGAGGCCACAAGTCGAGCCCAGCACGAACTACGCGCTCTCGACCGGCGCGAGAGGGATCGGCAGCGGGGCGAACACTTCGGCCGGTACGGCTATCTCGCCTATGCCGATCCAACTCTGATGAAAGGAGACCAGTTTCCGGAGACATCAGGACCGACCGCCACGCATCATGCCTCCGAACCCGATACGGACACCAGCGTCGATGACGACGCTGACTGACTTGGGCACGTATTGGGCACAACCAGCCACTGACAGCCGTAGCCAGCCGGAGCCAGCCGGATAGCAAAAGGCGGTGCCTCACCACGTTTCCGCAGGTAAGGCACCGCCTTTTCTGCTCTGACCTGGTGGGCGCAACAGGGTTCGAACCTGTGGCTTCTCGCTTGTAAGGCGCAAATTTGCCGTCGCGAGACGTCGCCCACCGTCGCCTGAAGAGGCGTCTAGCTGCACTGACTATCGCTGGGCGTCGGCCCATGTCGGTTGGCGCCTCCCTGCGTTGGCTCCCCGTTTGGCTCCCCCGCATATCGACCGGGCTAGCTGCTCCTGGCTATGAAACCGTGGCGGAAAAGTGAGTATCGGTAGAAAGCTGCGCTGATCTCCGATCGCCTCTCCGATCGCCGCGTATCAGCTCGACGCTCCGGGAGAACGGCGCGTGCCTGGGCTGGCCGTCGCCGCTAGCATGAACCTGTGACCTACGAACGCATCACCACAGACCCCGCTGTCATGGGCGGCCAGCCCTGCATCCGGGGGCTGCGCTTCCCGGTCGCGACGGTGGTGGCGATGCTCGCGGATGGCATGGGCACCGCAGAGATCCTCGCCGAGCATCCCGACCTCACCGCCGAGGACATCCACGAATCTCTGCTGTACGCCGCCGAGGCCGTACGCGAGCGAGAGCTGCCGCTCCGGCGCACGGCGTGAAGTTCCTCATCGACAACAACCTCTCCCCTCTTGTGGCCGACGCGCTGAAGGCGGCCGGGCATGACGCCGTGCACGTGCGCGACCTCGGCATGCAGGCAGCGCCCGACGAAACGGTCCTCGAGCGCGCCCGTGCCGACGGGCAAGTCCTGATCTCCGCCGACACCGACTTCGGCGGACTCCTCGCCCGGTCACGGGCCAGCAATCCGTCCGTGATCCTCATCCGCCGCCTGGTCGGACGCCGAGCCGCCGAGCAGGCATCGATCATTCTCGCCAACCTTGATCAGGTCGCTGAAGACCTCACGGCCGGAGCAGTGGTAGTCCTCCATGAGGACCTACTCCGAGTCCGCCGCCTTCCCATGCCTGGCTGACGACCGCCCGGCCAACGAACACTTGACCAGTCGGTCCGCCACAACGGTCTACTGGACGCAGAGGTGACTAGACTTAAGCTTCTATGTCGATGACGTCATGAGCTGTATCATCCGCCACAAGGGAGTGAGCGTATAGTAGATGACTACCTTGATAGGACTGGAAGTCTCGCCAAAGCCTGGCTCGCTTAAATCACTAAAACTCGTTAATTACAAAGGTTTTGAGAATTACACGATCAACCTACGCGCGACAAACGTCCTCGTAGGCGCAAACAATGCTGGGAAATCAACAGCTTTGGGAGCATTGCGCCTTATTGTCGCCATGCTTCCCCAGGCACGTCGAGTTGCGCCTTCCGATGCAGGCCAAGTCGAGGGACGCCCGACTCGTGGATGGCCTATTACTGCCGCCGCCGTGGAGGCTTCGGCATTTTCGGATGAGAACATACGCTATGATTTTCGCCTCAAGGAAACCCGGATCGAAGTAACTACCAAATCAGGGGTGCGACTGGTTGCCTCCTGGGCTAATATGGAAAATTACGATCCCGACGAAGCGCCACCACGCGGGATGTATTTCGTGTTTCCGCCGGATGGCGGGGTGATCATGCCTCCAAGAACGGTGGCCCAAAGATTGGTGCCGAACGTTGGTGTAGTTCCAACGCTGACGCCGTTGGATGACCATGAGCCCTACGTCAGCGACGACACACTCCGCCGAAATAGAACTGGGAGGAAGGCAAGCCGTTATTTTCGCAATGCGCTGTGGCGACTCGACACAGAGGGGTGGCGTGATTTCACGTCCTACGTTTACGAACGCACACCTGAAATCACGAACTTGTTTCTCCGCCGCGCCCAAGGCACCCAGGAGGATGACTTCGATCTCTTCTATTCGGAAGAGCGAACTCGTCACGAGCGAGAGATCGGATGGGCAGGCGACGGCATTCAGATCTGGCTGCAAGCATTGTTTCATTTGTGGAGGCAACGCGAGAGCGATGTAATCATTCTGGATGAACCTGACGTTTTCTTGCATCCCGATCTTCAGCGCAGGTTGGCGCGAACGCTATTCGGTACCTCTAAGCAGACTGTGGTGGCGACCCACAGCGTGGAGATCCTAGCCGAGGCAGAGCCAGGCAGCGCTGTATGGATCGACCGCTCTCGCCGCTCTTCGGAACGTCCTCGTGCTGATGGCTCATTGGCGCTCGTGGGGCGGCGGCTTGGCAGCGGATATGAGCTGGGCGTCGGCCGGGCATTGCGGAGTAGTAGAGTTCTTTTCGTCGAAGGCGACGACGGTCCTATACTTGCGCATCTCGCTCGACGACTCGGTGTATCAGCAGTCGCATCATCCGATAACTACGCCACCGTCCCCCTTGGCGGGTTTAGTAGGAACTGGCTTGCCGGCGCGTTCACTGAGACAATGGATGCCCTGGGTACCGGCGTAGCAACTTATGTAATCCTCGATGGAGACCTGCGGTGCCAAGATGCGGTCGAGCTCGTTACTAACGAGTTGCGGAAGGCTGGTGCTCAGGTTCACGTGTGGAATCGACGCGAATTGGAGAACTATCTATTGGCGCCTTCTGCGATTGCAAAAATGGCTGGAATTGCACTTCATGAGGCCGATGCGCTCCTAACTGAGATCGTAAATGAACAAAAAGATGAAGCCCTTATTTCATTGCAGACTCAACGGCTCGACGAACGCAAGAATAAGGTTGGTGCCACCGCAAAGCTTTCCGAGAATACAGTTCTGAAGAATGCAAAAACCGAATTCGACGCACGCTGGACCACATACGAAGGTCAGCTAGGGATCGTGGACGCAAAAGTGACAATCCGGACACTTAATACTCGGCTACAAGAACGTAAGGCAAAGACCGTCAACGCGCATTCGCTAGCTAAAAGCATGCCGCCTGGAGAGATGCCTTCTGAGCTGCGAGGAGTAATCCAGGATCTAGAGACCTTCATTAACGAAACCCGAGTTTTGTGATTCAGCATGAATCGTAACACAACGCCAAATCTGCCGCCTTTGAGGGAGTCGATAAATTTGCACCACTGGCCACAAGCGATAAACAGTACTTGCTTATCGAGGCTTTTTGAGTCGCGAACGCCTATAACTTGACCGAGATGTGCAACCTCAACACAATTGCCAGTATTACCGGAATGGCTACTCTTCCGCCACTGGGCGCGGGATGGATCGTGCTCCATGCTGTCTCGTGCCTCCTCTCACTTCAGCCCGCGGGCAACAGCCATGATGAGCGACACGGAGGCATCGGGCGGCAGGGCCAGGGCGCGCAGGTGCTCAAATACGGCGGTGTAACGGGCCACGTCGGTCTCGCTCTCCATGAAAAGATCGCCACTGCCGCTCTCAATGTAAATGACATCAGGCGCACCGGGGTCATCGAACTGGAGGATGACGAACGCCCCAGCCATGCCCGGATGTGCACCGACATCATAAGGTACGGCCTGTAGCGTTACCTGCGGCAACTCAGCAGCCTCGGCCAGGTGCTCAAGCTGGCCCTTCATGACGTCCCTACCACCGACCAGCCGGCGAAACGCCGCCTCGTCCACGATGGCCCACAGCCTCAGCGCCGGACCACGAGTAAGCACAGCCTGACGGCTCATGCGAGCCTCAACCAGACGCTGAATCTCGTCCCTGCTGGCCGTCGGTGAGCCGCGACTCAGTGCAGCCCGCGCATAATCCTCCGTCTGCAACAACCCCGGGATGAACAGCGCCTCGTAGTTGAGCAGCGACCGGGCCTCACCCTCGAAACTGATGTACGTCGGGTACGGCTCGGGCAGCTCGCTCGGAAAGGACTGGAGCCAGTTCTGCTCCCCCGACTGCCGGGCCAGCGCGCCAAGCTCGGCTCGAAGCTCATCAGTCACGGTGTAAAGGTCGAGCAGCGCTGTCAGCGTACGCCCCTGCGGCCTGGCCTTCGCCGTCTCGATGCGATAGAGCGTGGCCTCGTTGACGCCAGTGCGCCCAGCAACATTCTGCATCACGCGGCTCGATCCGGTCATCAGGGCGGACGTCAATCACCACCCCCGTGCCATCGGCCAGCCGGGCGAAATAATCCGGCACGTGCCGTCGCTGCTCACCATCCTGCGCCCAGAACAACCAGAACGGCTGGGAGGAAAACGCGACGACCTCCGCGTCGAAGTCGAGCATCATCGCCACGTCACGCTCCAGCCACGACTCGAACCCGACGTGCGCGTCCATCGTGGCCGCGTAATACAGCCCTGGAAAGCTCGCCTGCCCGCGGAATGACGGAAAGGACCGCACCGGGGCCGCCCGCTCGAACGGCGTTCCCCACAACTCAGCAAGCGGCCCTCGGCAGCAGCGGCCAGCGCTACCGCCGGTGAACTCCACCTCGAAGACGGGAACCACCGGACGCACCGCAGCCGACAACCCGGCCATAACCGGTCACCCTATGACGACCAGGGCTAAATCCGGCACCACGACACGCCGGACAAGACCACATTCACTGAGACAACCGAACCGCCCGGACCAGATTCAATGAGACACCGGGCCCGCGCAGCAGCCCACCAGACCAGATTCAATGAGACACGAAGCCGTATTGGTCCAGATTCGCTGAGACTGGGACCAGCTTCGATGAGACGGGACACCATGCCCGCGGCGCCTGACCGAAGCGTCCGCCATGGAACCAGCGTAACTCTTTGGCTCCCCGTTTGGCTCCCCGCCAACCGGCCGAAGCACTCCACCTACCCTCTGACCTGGCGGGCGCAACTGGGTTCGAACCAGTGACCCCTCGCTTGTAAGGCGTGTCTTTGCGGTCGCTAGACGTAGCCCGCTGGAGCTGGACAAGGCATCTAGCTGCGATGACAGTGGCTGAATGCGGTTGGATGATTCCTCGCGCCGATGGCCGTTGGCTCTTAGTTTGGCTCTTTCCTCCAACACCCCTGAACTCGACAAGGCCTGTGTACGGCTCCGACCCAGAGGCGCGCTCGACCTCGCCGCCGAGGTCCAGGCACGCGACATCGGACTGGTCGCCATGGCTGGTCGGATCAATGATTCGGTCGGCGGCGGGCCGCCCGCAGGCAATATGGCTGCTCAATTTTCTGCTGTGTGCTTGTGCTTACCGGGCGCGCCGACATGATGCTCACGCTGTCAGTTCCGATTGCCAGGTCGAGTAGAAGGCACGCAGTTCGGCTACCGACGAGCCGCCCGGCAGGGGTATCTCGTCGTCCGTAAACCGGTCGAGGGTGGCAAGCATGTCAGCGAGTACCGTGGCGTCAAAGCCCGCGTCGATCTGGGCGGCGCGAGCCAGCAGCGTGGCCTTGCCGAAGCGGCGGGCAAGCACGTAGATGTCGGCGAAGTCCCGGGCGGCCGCGCGGTCGAACAGCGCGAGGAGCTTGTGGCCGGCGAGTTCTTCCGGGGCGAGCGTCGGACCGGCTGCCGTCTGGTAGGCGGGGAAGTCTGGCGGCGCGTTCACGGCCAGGTCGACTATGACTGCGCCATCACTGTCCCGGATGACCAGCCGACAGAATGTGCTGCTGTCGTGGATCCGCTCGGTGCTCCAGCCCCGCCCCCGGGATGCAGCCTCCAGGGCGTCGCGGGCTGCCGGTACGTGTCCCGTTTCCGGAGTGGTGAAGAAGTCGAGATCCTCGGTAGGGCGGGTCGTGAGGTGCTGCGCGACCAGGGCTGCTCCCCCGGCCAGCAAGAAGCCCGCGCTCTCGGGCAGGGCGAAAAACAGCCTGGCGACCTCCATCTGGAAAGCAGTCAGCTCCAGCCAGCCCCCAGCCGTGGCTCCGACCCCAGGATCTCCGGTCTCCGTCACGCCGCGGCCTCGCCGGAGGCCTGGATCACCGGGGTCCACGCCGATCGGATCGTTCGCGGAAGCACCAGCTCATCCCAGAGGTCGAGCAGCAGCGCGCCGTCAACGTAGGCCAGGATGTCGGCCGGACGTCCTTCCTGGAGCACGATCTCGTACACGCGAGCACGGTCGGCGCGTGACCGGAGGTTGAAAGCGCGCCCTGGTGCCGACCAGTTCAGGTGCAGCGGTAGCTCGACCACGGCAAGGGCACGCGCCGCGTCAAGGCGGGGCAGGCGATCGGGGACCCACGTCGACCTTCCGCGCGCTGCAGGCCGCTGAACGAAAGTCACATGCGGCTGTGCCGCCAGCTCGCACCCCGCCTCGGATAGCAGCCGGGCGAAGGTAGCCACCGTCGGCGATTTCCGCCCGTGCTCATAGGCCGACAACGTTGTACGCGACGTCCCCGCGCGGCTCGCCAGCTCTTCCTGGGTCAAGCCGGCATCGCCTCGGACCCGCCCAAGAAGCTCACCGGGTTCCATCGCACCGTCCCTTACGTATCCGATCAGATAACGTATCCATTAGGATACCATACGATTCGCGCCCCATCCTGATGGGCAGCGTGAGCACGAGACTTCCCGCGGTCACCACCTGCAGTAGGCTCAACTGTCGCCTTGGGGCGGTGTCCCGTTATTCTGCGCGCGGCATCCAGGACAGCAGCCAGATCGCTGCCTACTGCACGCGGCGCTGCGCGGCCGTGTCGGCCAAGAGCATCGCGGTGCCGCGGTCCAGAGCCTGGCCGGCCAGCCGGGACACTTCCCAACCGTGGCCGCCAGATGCCTGGCGGGCGGCATGAGGATTCTGGTCACTGGTGATGGTCATGGCGGTTAGGTCCGGGGTGAGGGTCGTAGTTCGGCTTCCAGGTCGGATTGGGATTCGCGGGTGCGGGCGGCCATGGTTTCCAGGACACTCGGCGACGGAGGATGCCTGTCCTTGTCCCAGGGCCCTCGGCCGGGACAAGCGGTGCAGCAAAAATGAGCATGCTTCAAGGATGACAAAACGGGCGATCAGGATCAGGAACGAGAAAGCGGATTGGAGGTCCGGGTTCTGGTCGGCGGGGGGCATCTGGGCGACGGGGTGATCGGCGTCGGGCCGATCTCGGACGCCGTGGCGGCAGTGGGCTACCGAGGCTATGTCGGGCGGAGATCTTCAACGCGGACGTGCGGTCCGCGCCGCCGGATCACACGGCTCGCATTACGCTCTGGATCGCCGATCTCATCGTCGAACGTACGGAGGACGTCGTCAAGGCTGGACCGGTGGTCAGGGCTGGCCGGCTGTCCTGCTAAGTACTTGTGTTGCCGTGGTTCTTCACCACGTAAGTGCCCCAGCCAGGCGTGGTGCGGACCAGGCCCTCCTCGCGGAGCCTGTGAACGGCCTTGCGGATGGTGACGGGCGCCAGTCCGAACTCCTGCTGCAGGGCCCGCTCGCCGGGCAGCCGGCTGGTGATCTCCCCCGAGGCGATCCGGGAGCGCAGGATGGCCGCGAGCTGGACCCATGTCGGATCGGGCGCGTCCCTGTCGATCATGGCCGCACACTATCTAGCCAGGCAGAACAACTCTTAGCTGCTGTGCGCTATAGCGCGCTATAGTGCTGTCTGCTAGTCTCAGCTGGGAGCATCCTCCCGGCTGAGGCAGGACTCATGATCAACCTCCCCACCCCGTACGCCACCTCCCAGGTCACCGCGTTCCTGGCCGAGCATCCGTGCTGGTCGGCGTTCTGGGACAACCGCGAAGGGGTCTGGCGTGTCGCGGAGAACGACCCGGACTCTGAGCTGTACGCCGTGAGCCGCGACGCGGACACGGTGATCCGGTTCATGGCCGCGAACTCCTGAAGACCGCCGTACACCGCGGCGTGGACTCGTTGCAGGCTGCTGGAGCTTGTTACGCACGCGGCTGCTTACGGGTTGGACCGGGCCGCGTCAGTCTCCGGCTTCCCAGTCGGCGTCGCGTTCGAGTATTTGCGAGGACGGCCGGATCTCTGGCTTCGGCGGCTGCAAGATCGCATCCCGGCCTGACCGGGGCCAGGGCGGGAACGCCTGGCCGAGGTCGCCGTAGCCGGGATCTGGGGAGGGGATGGTAAGGCTTTGCCGGTCGGCGAGCCGCTCGGCGAACGTGCGGTGGGCGGCGGCAAGATCGGTGATCAGCTGGCCTATCTCGCCGCGCTGCTCGTCCGAGATGGCGACGGGTTCGGCGGAACGGAGCGGTAGGTAGGGCTGGTCAGGATGGCGTCGGCGTAGTTCGGCGTCGGCGGCGACAGCGAGGTGGCGCTGGGCACGGGTGGCGGCATCCCAGTCGTCGCGATCGGCCATGACGGCGGAGAAGACGTTCTCGCGCTGCTTATAGACCTCGTGCAGGGCCCGGTAGCTGGCCGCGAGGTCGTGCTGGCTGGTGGCGGTGCCGTGGTCACCACGCTGGCGGGCGGCGCGGCCTCGACGGCGGCACGCAGCCCGGCCAGGCGCGCCTCCCAGGCAGCGGCACGGACCTGCCGGAGTTCATCAGCTACGTAACACGGTGCCCAGGCGGTCTCGACCGGGTAAGTGTCGCGCAGGTGCAGCAGCCTCCCGTCCGGCATGCTCCGGACATCCGGCCCGCCGACGGAGCCGAGAGCGGCGGCGGCTTCATGCCAGGCGGCGCGCGTCTCGGGGGCGGCGGTGGCGGGTTCGGGGCCGATCGGGTCGGCGGGATGGTCGTAGCCGGACAGTTCCCGGTACGCGCCGATCGAGCTCGCCCGCTGCTGCCACTTCCGCCGGTCCGCCGGCTGCTCAGGTACGGGGCCGAGGGCGGTTACGGCCAAGGGCAGCGCACGCTCGGCCGCGTGCTCGCCGATGCGGTCCTTACGGGCGTCCATCAGGGCGGCGATCTCGGTGAGGTAGGCGCGGCGATCGGGATCGGCGATGACGGGGACCTGCGCCGACCATGGCCTGGCCGGAAGGGGCGCGAGAGCGCCCAGGCAGTGGCGGAGGCGGGCGTCCACGACGGCGCGGACATCGCGGGCGCCGGCCAGGTCCCGTTCGGCGATCGCGACAGCGAGCACTTGGGCGGGGTCCTGGCCGGCGAGTTCGGCGGCCTGCAGGGTCCGCCACAACCACTGGTCCTTGTGGCCGGGTTCGGCGTGGTAGCCGGGCGGGAGGGCGGCCGCGAGCAGGTCGCAGTAGTGCTGATTGCGGGCGGGGGCGGTCTCGGCGGTCCAGATCGCGTGCAGGACCGCGAGGTGGTCAGCGTCGGACAGGGCTTGGTTCCGGGTCTGGGTGGCGGAGAGCTGCTGGCCGTCGTGGTCGAGCACTTGGGCGAGTACGCCGAGCGGCGTACCCGGCAGGGCTGGTGGCGTGGCCGGGCCGGTATCACCGGGTCGTTCGGGATGAAGACGGTCATAGCGGGCCAGCTCGGGAGCGGGCCGGGGACCGGGCACCGGGTCGGCGCGTTTGGGCGACAGCGTGAAGACATAGGCGAGGTTGGCGTCGGTGCCGCGGGTCAGCGCGACCAAGGCATGCGGGCGGTCCTCGGTCCCGGTGAACACGGCCAGGCCGGTGTGCACGGTGCGGCCCTGGGCGACGCGGTCGGTGACCGCGTACCCGAGCTCAGCGTCGCGATAGTTCGGGTAAAGGAAGGTGCGGGCGCTCCACTGGCGCTGCCCGGTGGCCGGGTCGGCGTCCAGGGCCCGGCGGACGACCAGGCCGCCGGGGGTGACGGACTCGATGCGGAGCAGGTCGCCGTTGGCCAGCGTCCGGCCGGGCTCCCCCGCCTCGACGTGGTGGTCGTTGCGGGTGGCGATGATCAGGTCGCCGGGACTCGCCTGGGTGCCGTCGGCGATCGTGACTGCGCGACCGCCGGAGACGACGCCAAGGGCCATCAAGTCGTCGCGGATGCGGCGGGACAGCTCCCGGCGCAGGCTATGGTCGGCGGTCATGAGCAGGGTGTCCGTGCCGCTGGCGGTCAGCGCGACGTAGGCGGCTGCGGCGGCGTCCATCATCTGCTCTGGGTCCCCGCCGAAGATCCGGGCATGCTGGTCATACTCGATGAGGACGGTGGTATCGCCGTCGCGGAGGCGGAGGCTGGCGGCTTGTTCCCAGGCGGCGCGGAACCGGACCGGCTCGGCCAGCCGGGCGTAGCCGCGCTGGCTGGCGAGCAGGGACATGCCGCCGCCGTTACCGACGGCCTGGAGCTGGCTGGTGTCCCCGGCCAGGATCACCTTCCCGCCCCGGACGGTGGCGTAGGCGATCACGTCGGCCAGGTCCGGGCCGGGCATCATCGACGCCTCATCGATCACCAGCAGCGGCGCCCAGCCCATCTCGACCGGGCCGCGGGCACCGCGGCGACCCGGCAGGTGCCCCAGGAACAGGGCAACGTTGTAGGACACCGGGACCCCGGCGGACAGGGTGTTACGGGCAGACTGGGACGCGGTGATCCCGACCACCTGCCCCAGCCCCGCCGCGGTCCACGCGTTGGCGACTTGGGCGAGGACGTAGGTTTTGCCAGATCCGGCCGGGGCGTTTATCACCGACACCCGCCGGCCGTCGGTCAGGACCGCCAGCGCGGCCGCGGCCTGGTCCTCCCGCAGCCCCGTCTGCGTGCGCAGGCCGAGCGCGTGTTGCGCGCGGCCGGTGAGTGCGTCTTCGAGCCGCGCGAGGTCGGCGCCGAGCGCGTGCGCGGCCTGCGCGCGCGACAGGCGCGGCGCGTCCTCCGCGCCGGCGTGGGTGAGCATCTGCTGTTCCATGGCCAGCTGCGCGCGGGTGGCGTAGCGGACGCCACCGTGCCGCTGGTACACGCTGCGCCCGTCCGCGCGGAGCAGGCTGCGCGGCACCCGCGCTGGCTCGGGGGCATCCAGGCGCAGGACCGGCTCGAACTCCGAGGCCAGCGCCCGGTCGGCCAGGTCCTCCAGCAGCGCGGCAGCCGCAGCGGGATCCCGGCCAGTTCGGGGCACGACCCGGCCCAGGTACTTGATCACATCCGCGCGGGTCCAAGTGCTCTTGTCCTGCTGCGCGAGCGCGACCGCCTTCTGCGCGGCGCGCGCCACCTCGAGCTCGGCGGGAACTGGAGCTGGTGCATCCGGTTCGCCTGCGTGCGCGTCTGCGCGGCCGTGCCATACCGACGGCGCGACCGACGCCAGGGAGACGCCGAGGGTGCGCGTGAGCTTGCCCGCCCAGCCCGCATGCGCCTGCTCGACCTCCAGCGTGCCGGCCTTGGTCGCGCGGGTGGCGAAGTTCGACGCTTGCGCGAGGTGCGCGAGTTCGCGCTGGGACGGCGCGCGACCGTACCGCTGCTCAAACCGCGCCGCCCGCATGCGCAGGTCCGCGGTGATGGACTCGCGGCGCGAGGAGAACACCCGCATCATCTCGCCGCTGATGCCTTTGATCTCGAAGCCGTGGCCGTCATCGCGGGCAGTCCACTCCAGCCCGAACCGGGCGGTGAGGGCTTCTTCCAGGTGCTGGGAGACCAGCCCGGCGACCGCGCCGATGTGCTCGTTATACCCGAGTGAGTCCGGGGCGCGCCATTTCCCGTCGGTGCCTGTTTTCGCGGTGTGGGCGATCTGGGAATGGACGTGCAACTGCATGTCCCCGTCCCGCGAAGTGTGCTGCAGCCAGTGCGCCACCACCAGGTCCGCCTCGTGCCACTGGCCGGTCTCCCGGCCGTGGACCCGGGTGTTGTGGGAACCGGTGCGGGTGTACCCGGCTTCGCGCTGGAAGTAGGCGAACCCGGCGCGCACGGCCTGCCAGATCATCTCGTCGGTCTCGGTGACCAGCGCGGTCCAGTACTGGTCGCCGTCGGTGTCGCCGGCCTGGCGGGCCAGCCGCGCGTTCTCCCCCAGGCTCGCGTGGAAGACCGAGATCGACTTAGACAGCGAGATGGTCAGGTCAAAGAAGAGAGGACTTTGCCGGGCCTTGCTGGTGGCTAGGAGACGCAGGTCACGGCGCCGCTCGGCGGTGGCGTGCGGCTCGGCAGCCAGCAGAGCTTCGTACATGTCGGCGGCCTTACAGCCGCCGGACGGAGGCCTGCCCAGCGGGGTGCCGTCCGGGGCCTGGCGCTGGCCGAACAGTAGATCGTAGGGCTCGCGTTCGACGGTCTGACCGGGCTTGAAGCCGAGGGCTTGAGCGCCTGGTCCCCACCAGCGACCGGGTGGCTCTCCCCCGCTTTCGCTGGCCTGGAGGTAATAGCTGGCCGCGTCCTTGACCGGGCCGCAGTCGACCTGCTTCCAGATGTAGTCCAGGTCGTATCCCTTGCTCAGGGTCGTTACCACTGCCACTAGGCGCGGTAGCTCGACGGCGGCGTGCGGCTGGCGGAACTGACCACGATCGTCAAGTGGTGCATGAGTGTGGAGCTGGAACGATCCTGGGAAACCGAAACGATCACAGATCAAGGGTGACAAAACGGTGGATCAAGATGTAGGTTCTCATCGCCGGTGTCGCTTTCTCATATCGTTTGTCGCCTAAATGTCGCTTACGACATGTTTGTGAGAATCTGGCCGCCCTGCGGGTTCCGCCCATCAGTCACTCATAGTGACGCTAAGGCGCCATGCCCGCGGCGCGGGGACGAAGCGGTGGGCGCTAGTGGATGCCACGGGTATTCGCCTAGCGAAGCCGCTGGCCGACGTCCCTGACGCTGCTGAGCACACGCACCCGAACAGCAGATCGGCTCGCGACTCCGTGGGGTGAACAAGCCTCCGCTTGTTTCCCTACGCCGGGCCTGTGCCGCGGGCCGCCAGCGGGGAAGAATGCTGGCGTGTTTGTCGTGGATGACCTGCTGGCGTGGCTGATCGGGCTAGTCGCCGATGCTGGCCGTAAGAAGCTGGTCACGCTGGTGCTGGGCAGTGATCAGGAGCGTGCGCTCCGCCAGGCCACGGTGGCCGCTGTGGAGGCCACCGCTGGGCAGCTGGCCCCCTCGGCTGAGCAGGCGGACCAGCTGGCGATGGCGGTGGGTGAGGTGTTCCGCGGCGCGCCGAAGGTGGCACTGGCCGGGCAGGCGACGCTGCTGGAGGCGCTGCAGGCGGGGATCGCCACCCGGCTGGCGGGGGTTTATGACCTGGATGCCACAGGCACGGGCCGGTCATCGATGGCGCTGCGGGGGGTGCCGAGCGGGCTGCTGGCCGAGACGCTGGCCGGTCACCTGGTGCACGAGATCACGGCCCGCGGCGCCCAGGGCGGCCCGCTGACGCCGCTGGCGGACCAGCTGAACCATGACATGACCCACCTGCAGGGTCAGCGGCTGGAGGGGATGCTCGCCCAGGTAGTCAGGATGGTGACGGCACTGGCCGGAGCGGGCGGCGGCCCGCAGGTGCCGGGGAAGCCGGTGCGGCTGGCGCCGCGGCCGGTGGTCCTGGCCGGGCGGGAGGAGCTGCTGGCCGATCTGGACACCAAGCTGGCCGGCGGCGGCGATGCCGGGCCGCGGGTCGTGGCCCTGTGCGGGCTGGGCGGTGCGGGCAAGACCAGCGTGGCGGTGGAGTACGCGCACCGGCATCTGGGCGAGGTCGGGGTGGCCTGGCAGTTCCCGGCCGGGGATGCGACGGTGCTGGCGGCCGGGTTCGCCGAGCTGGCGGCCCAGCTCGGGGCCCGCGATAAGGGCGATGTGCGGGACCCGGTGGCGTCGGTGCACGGGACACTGGCCGCCTTCAAGCAGCCGTGGCTGCTGATCTTCGACAACGCGCTGGACCGGGCGGCGGTCGCGCCGTTCCTGCCGCCGGACGGGTCCGGGCAGGTGCTGATCACCAGCCGCAACACCAATTGGCCGCCCGGCCAGGCGCTGGAGGTGCCGGTGCTAGACACCAAGGTAGCTGCGAGTTTCCTAGTCCGGCGCAGTGGCGATCAAGATGAGCAGGCCGCCACCGAACTGGCCACCGAGCTCGGGGGCCTGCCGCTGGCGCTGGAGCAGGCCGGTGCGTACGTCCAGGCCAGCGGTGGCAGCCTGGCCGGGTACCTGGCGTTGTTCCGGGGGCGGCGGCCGGAGATGCTGGCCCGCGGCGAGACCGGGGAATACGGCAAGACGGTGGCCACCACCTGGTCGGTGACGTTCACCGAACTGGAGCAGTCGGCGCCGCAGGCGGTCGGCCTGCTGCGGCTGCTGGCGTTCTGCGCGCCCGAAGCGATCCCGCTGGGCCTGCTGCTGCAACCGCGGCCCGGGCTCACCGGCCAGCTCGCCGCTGAGGTGGCGCCGGTGCTGACGCCACTGCTGCTCGATGAGCTGGCGGCGAAGGACGCGGTCGCGGCGTTGCGCCGGTATTCGCTGGTCCGCCCGGCCGGGGACGGCGCGGTGTCGGTGCACCGGCTGGTGCAGGCGGTCACCGCAGACCAGATGCCCGAGGACCTGGCCCGGGGGTGGCGGCAGGCGGCCGCCGCCGTGGTCGAGGCCGCCCTCCCCGCCGATCCACGGCAGCCGGGCACCTGGCCGGTGTTTGCGGCGCTGCTGCCGCACGCCCCGGCGGCCCTGCCCGCCGACAGTGGCGGCATGGTGCGCATCGCGTCTTACCTGGGGGACAGCGGCAGCTATGTGGCCGCCCGGGAGCTGTGGCGGGGAATGCGGGAGGACCGGGCCCAAAACCTGGGCCCCGACGACCCGGGCACCTTGCTCGCCCGGGCCGAGTTCGCCGGCTGGACTGGCTCGGCGGGGGATGCGGCCGGGGCCCGGGACCAGTACGCCGCGCTGCTGCCCGTCCGCGAGCGGGTGTCCGGCGCCGAGCACCCCGACACCCTGGGCGCCCGCCGCGACCTCGCCTTCTGGACCGGGGAGGCGGGGGATGCGGCCGGGGCCCGGGACCAGTTCGCCGCGCTGCTGCCCGTCCGCGAGCGGGTGTCCGGCGCCGAGCACCCCGACACCTTGACCGACCGCTGGCACCTCGCCCTCTGGACCGGGGCGGCGGGGGATGCGGCCGGGGCCCGGGACCAGTACGCCGCGCTGCTGCCCGTCCGCGAGCGCGTGTCCGGCGCCGAGCACCCCGACACCCTGACCACCCGCGGCCAGCTCGCCCGGTGGACCGGGGATGCGGGGGATGCGGCCGGGGCCCGCGACCAGTTCGCCGCGCTGCTGCCCGTCCGCGAGCGGGTGCTGGGCGCCGAGCACCCCGACACCCTGAGGGACCGCGGCGACCTCGCCTACTACACCGGGTGGGCGGGGGATGCGGCCGGGGCCCGGGACCAGTTCGCCGCGCTGCTGTCCATCTTCGAGCGGGTGCTGGGCCGCGAGCACCCCTTCACCCTGACCGACCGTGACAATATCGCCCTCTGGACCGGGGAGGCGGGGGATCCGGCCGGGGCCCGGGACCAGTACGCCGCGCTGCTGCCCGTCCGCGAGCGGGTGCTGGGCCGCGAGCACCCCGTCACCCTGGCCGCCCGCCACGAACTCGCCCGCTGGACCGGGGCGGCGGGGGACGCGGCCGGAGCCCGGGACCAGTACGCCGCGCTGCTGCCTGTCGTCGAGCGGGTGCTGGGCACCGAGCACCCGGACACCCTGAGAGACCGCGCCAACCTCGCCTACTGGACTGAGAAGACTGAAGGTGCAAAGGCGGCCGAATGAAGTAGCTACCGCTTGTTCACCTGCACCAGCGTTCTGTACGGCGTGTCACGGGGAGGGGAGACTGCTGGGGTGGTGTTTGTCGCCGATGACCTTGGGGCGTGGCTGGTCGGGCTGCTCGCCGATGCCGGCCGCAAGAAGCTGGTCACGCTGGTGCTGGGCAGTGATCAGGAGCGTGCGCTGCGCCAGGCCGCCACGGCCGCTATCGAGTCCACCGCAGCGCAGCTGGCCCCATCGGGCGGTGAGCAGGCTGAGCAGCTGGCGATGGTGGTCAGTGAGGTTTTCGGGGAGCCAACGCCGGACGCGGTGCTGGCTGGGCAGGTGACGCTGCTGCAGGCGCTGCAGGCGGGAATCACCGCACAGCTGGCTGTCTTGGATGACCGGGCTCTGACCGGCACCGGCCGGTCGTCGGCCGAGCTGCTGGGAGTTCCGGGCAGCGTGCTGGCTGAGGCACTGGCTAATTACCTGGTGCGGGAGATCATGCGGCGCGGGTCTGGTGGCGGGCCGCTGGCGCCGCTGGCGGACCAGCTGAATCATGACGTGACTCACCTGCAGGGCCAGCGGCTGGAAGGGATGCTTGCCCAGCTGGCCGATCAGGTGACGGCGCTGGCCGGGGCGGGCAGCACGGCGGTGGTACCGGGCAAGCCGGTGCGGCTGCTGCCTCGGCCAGCGTTCCTGGCTGGCCGGGAGGAGCTGCTCGCTGACGTGGGCCTGCGGCTGGCGGGCGGTGATGGCCGCGGGCCTCGGATCGTGGTCCTGCACGGGCTGGGGGGTGCGGGCAAGACCAGCGTGGCGGTGGAGTACGTGCACCGGCACCTGGGTGAGGTGGGGGTGGCGTGGCAGGTGCCCGCCGGGGACGCGGCGGTGCTGGCGGCTGGCTTCGGTGAGCTGGCCGCCCAGCTGGGGGTGCGGGAGAAGCCTGAAGGCGGGGACCCGGTGGCGTCGGTGCACGCGGTGCTGGCCGCCTATCCGGCGGGGTGGCTGCTGGTGTTCGACGACTGTTCCGGCCCGGCTGATGTGCAGCAGTTCCTGCCCCCGGCTGGGGACGGTCGGGTCGTGATCACCAGCCGCAACGCGCTGTGGCCTCCGGGGCAGGCAGTGGAGGTGCCAGTCCTGGACCCCGGCGTGGCAGCGAGGTTCTTGGTAGAGCGCACCGGTGACTCCGACGAGGTTGCCGCCACGGAACTGGCCGAGGCGGTGGGCGAGCTGCCGCTGGCGCTGGAGCAGGCCGCTGCTTACATCCAGGCCACCGGCGGGAGCCTGGCGGGTTACCTGGCCTCGTTCCGGCAACGACGCCGCGACTTGCTGGCCCGGGGTGAGCCTGCCGGGTACAGCGGGACGGTGGCCACCACGTGGGCGCTGGCCTTCGCCCAGCTGGAGCACTCCGGCCCAGGCGCGGCCGGGCTGTTGCGGCTGCTGGCGTTCTGCGCGCCCGAGACGGTCCCGCTGGGCCTGCTGCTGCAACCCCGGCTCGGGCTCACCGGACAGCTCCCCGCCGAGGTGGCCCCAGTGCTGGGCCCGTTGCTTGACGATGAGCTGGCGGCCGGGGATGCGGTCGCGGCGCTGCGCCGGTATTCACTGGTCCGCGCGGCCACCGGCGGGGCGGTGTCGGTGCACCGGCTGGTGCAGGCGGTCACCGCCGACCAGATGCCCGATGAGCTGCGTGACGCGTGGCGGCAGGCCACTGCCGCCCTGATCGAGGCCGCGCTCCCAGACGACGAGAAGCTGCGCGTGAACTGGCCTGCCTTCGCTGCGCTGGTGCCGCATGCCCAGGCAGCCCTGCCCGCGGGCAGCAAGGGCGTAGCACACGTCGCCGGATATCTAGGGGCAATAGGCGACCGGGCTGCGGCGCTTGCATTGTCGCAGCGGGTGCTTGACGCCCGCCAGAAGGACCTTGGCCAAGAGCACCCGGAGACCCTGGATGCCCGCGCCGAGGTGGCCGGGTGGGCCGGGTCGGCAGGGGACCCCGCGGGGGGGCGGGACCAGTTCGCCGCGCTGCTGGCGGTCCGCGAACGAGTGTCCGGCGCCGAGCACCCGGCCACCCTAGGCGTCCGCTCCAGCCTGGCCTTCTTCACCGGGCTGGCGGGGGACGCCGCGGCGGCGCGGGACCAGCTCGCCGAGCTGCTGCCCGTCTATGAGCGGGTGTCCGGCGCCGAGCACCCGGACACCCTGGAAGTCCGCACCAGCCTCGCCTACTGGACCGGAGAGGCGGGGGACGCCGCGGCGGCCCGCGATCAGCTCGCGGCGCTGGTGCCTGTCTATGAACGGGTGTCCAGTCCCGAGCACCGGGGCACCCTGGGCGCCCGCGCCGTCCTCGCGCTCTTCACCGGGGACACGGGCGACGCGGCGGGGGCGCGGGACCAGCACGCGGCGCTGCTGCCGATCTCCGAGCAGGTCCGCGGCCCTGAGCACCCGGCCACCCTACTCACCCGCGCCCGCCTCGCTCATTGGACCGGGCAGGCGGGCGACGCCGCCGCGGCGCGGGACCAGTTCGCCGCGCTGCTGCCCGCCCGCGAGCGGGTCCTCGGCGCCGAGCACCCCACCACCTTGGTCACCCGCGCCCGCCTCGCTCATTGGACCGGGCAGGCGGGCGACGCCGCCGCGGCGCGGGACCAGTTCGCCGCGCTGCTGCCCGTCCTCGAGCGGGTGTGCGGCGCCGAGGCCCCCGACACCCTGACCGCCCGCGCCCGCCTCGCCACCTGGACCGGGCGGGCGGGGGATGCTGGCGGAGCGCGGGATCAGTTCGCTGCGCTGCTGCCGGTGCTCGAGCGGGTCCTAGGCCCCGAGCACCCGGACACCCTAACCGCCCGCGGTAGCCTCGCCCGCTGGACCGCGGAGGCAGAAAGTGGCAGCGGACCCGACGTGGATTAGCTAATAGCTACCGCTTGTTTCCTCGCCCGTCGTAGGCCCGTACCGCACTGCTGACCAGGGCGGGCGAACCGGAGACCGTCCACCTCCCGCGCCTGGGGCTAATTCATCCTCGGTGCGCCATCGGACAACACCCGAGGCTTTGTCTTCTGGCCGCGAGCACCCAGCCAACTGCCGGTTAGCCGGGCTGGCCGAGGCGGGCCGCCGGCGATAACTCTGCGTCACAGTCATGCTCTCGCCTAGAGAGCCGGGCGGCGGGCGGCGCACCATGCCCGCCGCACCCGGCGGCGAAGAAAAGGACAGATCGGTGAGAAAAATCAGCGGACAGATCGGTGAGAACCCGCGCACAGGCACAGGTCAGCCACGTGCCGGGTGACAAGAAGGATGAGAACCTACACAAGATCAGAAACGAGAAAGGTGCCAATCGGATATAACGGGTGTCCTCTGACATCGAACATTCCTCTTTGTCAATTAACGTTGCTCGACTGGGGTCTTCTGTCACTACAGTTTCTGTGACCATGACCGTTAGTTGGCGGAATTGGAACGCTGGTTGGCGGACAAGGTCTCATTAGGTAATTTTTGCCTCATATCGGTCAAGCTGACGCTTGGTCAGTCGGATTCCGGGGCTTGGACCGCTGTGTCGATTGCCAGGACCAGCGACGTGGCGAGTCTGTCGAGTTCGGCTTTCAGGCTGGTGTAGTGAGGTCCGGGGTGGCCGGGGTCCAGCAGTTTCCACGCGCTTGTCCACTGGGTCCAGGGCTTGCGGAGGCTGGGAGGCATGATGGCCTCGATAGGGCGCGGGGCGAAGAGGTGCTCGCCCGATGTGACCTGGACCCAGACGTAGATGGAGGCAAGCTGGCGTTTGCGGTCTCCGAGGTCGGGCTGCTGGGGGCCGGGACCGGGGGGCAGGCGGGCGGTGAGGCTGATCCAGGTGTCCTTGTCGATGCACCAGGCCTGCAGGGCCTGTCGCCGGGACTGATAGTTGACCGGTGGCGTTGCCGGGTGGTCGAGTTCGCGTGCGAGGGCTTCCAGCGCGTTCTCGAAGGCGAGCGGGCCGTGTTGCTTCCTGGCGCCGGAGTGGACGTGGCCTGCTCCGGCGTAGATGCCGTAGCCGGGCCAGGCGGTGCCGGCCGGTGCGATTCCCAGATACTGGGCGGCATCGTGGAGGGAGCCGCCGGCGACCATCTGGACGAGCCGGAGCGCAGCTGTCCGCCGGATGAACCGGTCGCTCACGCCGGCGATCGGCATGAAGTGGCGGGCGTACCACTCTTCGGTCAGGAAAGCCGGGATATTCTCCAGCCCCCAGCGCCCAGGGCGGAGAACAGCGTCGCGGCGGCTCCGGGGGCCGCCTGTTTTGGTGAAGGTCCGGAGGACGGGAGCGTAGGCGGCCCGCAGGCCCTCGGAGCACTGGATCGCCATCCGGGTCATGCTAAGGCTCCAGCGGCTCTGGCCTGCGCTTCGGGTGCCGAAGGGCAGGAGGAGCAGCAGCTGCTCGCGGACATCGTTGCGGGTTCCGGCGAGGATGCGGTCTGCGATGTGCGTCAGGCCGCCGCTGGCGGCGGCGTCCGCTGGGGGGAAGCTGAAGTCGAGCCTGGTGCGGGATGCGTCCGGCGGAGATCCGGCATGCCGGGCGGCAGCCTGTTTCCGGAGCGAGTCGATGTGCTGGTCGATGGCCGACGCGGCATCCTCGTCCGGGCTCAGGTGACGGGCGGCCGGCCAGGTGGAGCAGGCCAGGAGCGCGAGCGCCCGGAGGTCGGAGAAGTAGCTGGCTGGCGGTGCCGGCATTCCGGCGCTGAGCGTGGCAGCGGGGCCGCCCGGATCAAGGAGGCCGAGGATCTTGTTCTGAAGAGCAACCAGGCCGGGGCTGGCCGGGCGGCGCCTGCTGTACTGGTCGAGCCGGGCCCCGCAGCAGGCTGGGTGCCGTCTGCTGTCCGGGGTGATCTGCGCGCGGCACTGGGCGGGATGCAGCCCGGATGCCAGCATCGCGGGCAGCAGGGCGCTGCCGGGCCGTCGTTCCCGGACAGCCTGGCCGCACTCGGGGCAGAGGTGCTCCAGCAGCCGCTGGTGGACGGGGCAGGCGAAGACCACGGGCAGGTGCCAGGCCTTGAGCCAGGGTCCGCCGAACGACTCCTGGACAGCCGACCCGTCGCCGGCCAGGCATTCGGGGCAATAGCGCGTTGCCGGGGCGAGGATCAGCCTGCCGTCAAGGCGCCGGGCGCCTCGTGCCTTACTTTCGGGGGAGGCGATGACGGGCGGGTAGCGCTTGCGCCAGGTGCCCATGCCGAGCCGGGCGGCCTGGGCGCCGGTGAGCCGGGTCATCCGGGCGAAGGTGCTGCTGTCGGTCTCCGGGATCCCGGCCAGCAGGATGACGGGCATGCGAGCCCAGCTGGGCCTGTCCGGGGCAAGCCCGGTCAGCTCCGCGATCCTCGCGGGCGGCTGGTTCAGCCGGAAGGAGAGCCTCAGGATGAATCCGGGCAGTGATTCGCCGGGGAGCGGGACCAGGCTCCTGGGCAGCGGCCGGGACTGGGGCATCGCCCGGTCAGCCCGCGGTTCCGTCGGCGGGGGTGCCCTGGTCGTCGAAGACAGTGTTCCGCGGCTTGCGCTGTTTCCGGGCAGGGCGGGCGGGTGCCGGGGGAATGCCGGGGATCTCGCCCGCATCGGGGTCGAGTCCGGGCAGGTCGGCAGGGCTGACAGTGAGAGCATCGAGGAGCCCGGCCGTGATTGTCTCGGTGCCGGTCTCGATGGCCTGCCGGCATCCTGCCTGGATCAGTTTCTTCAGCAGCCCGACGATGCCGTTGGTGCGGCCGAACAGGTACTCGGGCATGCCGCTGCCGCTGAGCATGCCGTCGCAGTCGCTGAGGAGGCGGAGCTGCTGCTCGATGCCGACGAGGTGGGCGGTCCAGGCGGCGGGGCCGTCCGGGCCGGCGTAGCTGAACCGGTCGAGGTCGACGAGCTCGAACCGCAGGTCGGTCTGTCCGGGGGCGTCGTCGTTGCGGCTCTTGCCGCGGTCCGGGACCGGCGGGAAAATCCACTGGCCGGTCTCCGGGTCCTTGCGCCCGTCACGGAGCAGTCCGGACCTGGGGATCCCGACGCCGACGAGGATGAGGGTGGCGGGCAGGCTCATCAGCTCCCGGATGAGATCGAGAACGTCCTGGTCGGCCTCGCGGTGGAGCTTGAGCCTGGTCACGTCATCGATCACGATCGCCTTGGTGCCGTGGTCGAAGACCGCGTCCTTGACTGTGCGGATCAGGTCTTCCAGCCTCATGCCCTTGTACGGTTCGCCGTAGAAATGCAGGATCCGCTGGCAGAGGGAGATCGGGGTGGCCTTGACCGGGGTGCGGACGTAGACGGCCGGCACGTGCAGGTCCAGCGTCCCGGCGGCCGCATCCGGGTTCCGGGCGTAGAGGGCGAGCCATTCGTCCTCGTAGCAGGCCAGGGCCTCGCAGGCGGTCTCGGTCTTGCCCTGGCAGGCGCCGCCGTTGATCATCAGGCCGGGCCGGGTGTCCGGCCCGCGGCAGAACGCGTTGGTCTCGATCAGGGACCGCATCGTCCGGGAGACGAAGGCGCTCATCGGGGTTTCCTGGATCGCGAGGTTGGAGTGGGTCGCGACCCGGTGCAGGTCGTGCAGGCGCCGCTGCCGCGGCGTCATCGCCGCGTGGTCTGCGGCGGTGATCACGGGGGCCGGGACGAAGTCGCGGCGGGTCAGCCGCCATCGGGTCCAGCCCTCCAGGGTCTCGCGGTCCGGCACCGGCCCCGGCAGGAACGCCACGGGCCGGGCGGCGGGGCCGCCGGATCCCGCGGTGCCCGCGGTCACTCCTCGTCCTCATCGGGAAGCGCCAGCAGGCTGGTGGAGCGCAGCTTGTCGCCGAGCGTCCCGGGCGGGTCGGGCCGCCGCGGGACGGCCTGCTCGCGGCGGCGACGCCGCTCGGCGTCGATCGCGTCGCGGGCCGAGGACGCCTGCTCCGGCCAGCGGAGGGGAACGACCGCCGCCCCGCCGCCGGCTTCCGCGGGCCCCCGGCCTTGCCTGTCCCTGGCTGCCTGGTCGCCCTGGGCGGTGCTGCGGGCCCGGGCCTTCTTCTCCTTCTTCCCCATCCGGGAAGGCCACTGCGAGACGGGGGCGACCCCGCCGAGCAGCTTCAGCAGCACGGGAAGCAGGTCATCGTCGGACTGCGGCGACAGCCCGGCGGCACGGGCCTCGTGCAGGAGGTCCTCGGCGGTCTTGTCGGAGAAGGCGGGGATCTCGCCCTCGGGCGGGAGCCCGTTCCAGCGCAGCGCGTGCCACGTCGCCGGGTCGGCGGGGTCCTGGAAGAACACCTGCCGCCGGTCACGGCGGTCGCTGCGGATCACCCACTCGCCCTTGCGCTGCCCGCCGCGGGCCGACCGTTTCCCCTCGTACGGCTTCAGCGCCGGATCGGCCCTGCCGTACCAGAGCCCGCCGATCTTCACCCCGCGGTCGGCGTGGATCTTCACCTGGTGGACGGGCAGGAGCTCGTAGTACAGTTCCGGCCTCGGGATCTGCAGGGCGAACCCGCCCTGGTTCATCGCGGCGGCGAACAGGCTGTTCGGGCTGTGCTCCCCGCCCGGCCCCCATGCCGGGGCGTGCTCTCCGAGTGCCCTGGCCTGCCAGACCCGTATGACCCACCCCGCGATAAGGCGTTCCATCTGCTCCATGGTCAGCACCGCGTCGGCCTCGGGGTCGGCGCCGCGGTCAGCGACGTCGATCCCGGTATAGCCGGGCAGGTGCTCGAACAGCAGGCTCCGCAGGGCCCCGAATGCCCGCTCGCAAGCGGCCTTGTCCTGGGGCCGCAGCACCCTCGCGGGCAGGATGTTGCAGCCCAGCGTCCTCGCTGCGGAGACGGCCAGGTGGCTCTTATAAGGGCCGCCGTGGTCCGTAGTGACGGTCTCCGGGGCGAAGAACGGAAGCCCGGCGACCCGGTGCCCGGCGAACTCGGCGACGATCCCGGCGGGGACGCCGGGATAGGGCCATTCCATCTCCGGGCCCCAGCCGTCCCGCATCGGCAGCGGCATCATGATGTCCCGCAGCAGCATCGCGATGTCGATCGCGGTGTCCGATACCAGCGTGAGCCGGAATGCGACCGCCGAGTGCGTGAACATGTCGAGCGCAAGGGTCAGATGCGCCGATACCGGGTCGCCGAACACGCCGTCGCGGACCTTCACCGGCAGCGGCGTGGTGTCCAGGGCGACGACCTGGCCGGGCCGGCTCACCGTCACGTGCACCTTCGCGGCCCCGATGCCGTCAGCTGACCGGTCATAGCGGGGACGGATGCCGCCCGGGCCGAACCACTCTAGCCAGACGGCCCGCATTGTCCAGAACCCCGGGACCGGGACCTCCGGCCCGAACGTCTCGGCGACGTACTGGCGGACCAGGACGTACTTGTCCATCATGCTCGTCCTGGACCCCATGCGCGTCTTCTTCCGGACCTCGAAGATCGCCTCGCGTACTTCCCCGGTGATGCTGGGATGCCCGCCGCCGGCCCGGACCCACCGCCCGTCGATGCACCCGGCCGGCCCCTTGTCCTTCCACGCGGCCGCCATCCGCTCGAGCGTCCGCTCGCTTACTTTCCCCAGCCCCAGCAGCGCTGCCTCCTCGCCGCCGAGGGCCTGAAGCTCGGCGGCCTTGGCCCGCCGCCGCTGCCCCAGCGTGGTGGACCGCGGGTCATAGCCGGGGCGGGGCTCCCCGGGCTCCGGGTGCAGCGGGTCCCCGCTGCGGAACCCGGTCTCTGCCTCCAGCAGGTGCGCAACCCGCATCCGCACGACCTCGCGCTGGTAATCAGTCAGGTCGTCCAGGACCGGCGGCTGCCCAGGCCGCCGCGCCGGCACTGCGCCGCCGTCGTCCGGCACGGCCCGGCAATCGGGATGACGGGCCAGCCACCGGATGCTCCGCCACCTTTCTTCCCCGCCCGAGCGCAGCAGCACCCGGCCGTGCTGGGCCTCGACGGCCGCCACCGTCCACTCCGTGCCGCCCAGCAGGAGCCCCGATCCCGCTGAAAGCTCCAGGAGCCCGGCCTGGCCCGCCATCAGCCGTTCCCCCTGGCCAGCCAGACCGGCGACGCGTCGCCGAGCGGGCGGGACAGGTCCGTTCCCAGTCGGCGGTGCCAGAGCAGGTGCAGCACGTGCGCCCGGGCGACCGCCGGCAGCGGCGTCGCCGCGACCAGGTCGCCGAACGCGGCCGATCCCGCCGAGACGGCATCCAGCAGGCGTTCCTGCAGGCCCAGCCGGTCCTGCAGGTCCCGCCGCTGCGCGGACAGCGCGTCAACCCCCGATCGCACGTTCGGGCACCAGCCGGCCACGACCGAGTACCGCCACCCTGCTTCCAGCGCGGCCTCCGCCGCCGCCGCGAAGCACGTCGCGTCGTCCTCCTTGACCAGCCTCGCGGGACGGACATCGAACAGCCACCGGGACCCGTCGCCGGCCACCGCCAGGAAATCCGGGACATGCTCGCGGAACTCGCCGCCGGGAATCCCGAACCGGAGCGTGAACGGCTGCGGCAGGATCTCCTCCGCCATCCCGGTGAAATCCAGCGCTAGCAGCAGCGACTGCTCCTCCAGCGACTCGAATCCGTGCAGCCGCCCGGTCGACACCATGAACTGCAGCCCCGGCCGGTGACGCTGCCGCCGACCCCAGGAAAACCGGCGGACCGGCTCGCACCCCGCCACCGGGACCGGTCCCAGGTCCCTGACCAGCGACACCTCGTCCCCGCCCGAAACCTGCCACGTGGCGGTCCACCGCCGGGTCCACCCTGGCCCCAGTTCCAGCCGGGCGCGCTCCGCCAGGCCGGGCACGTAAGCCAGGAACATCTCATCCAGCCCGCAACAATCCGACCGTACCGACAGCACGTGGCTCATGGTCACTCAATAAGCACAGCACGTAGCAAAGATCCTTTGGCCTCATCGATGAAATGAGCCCAAAAGTACCAAAAGTTACGAAGTAGAGGCCGTCCGCCAACTAGCGTTCCAATTCCGCCAACTAGCGGTCATGGTCACAGTTTCCTCACGACTTGGGCCGTGAGGAACGGAGCGTGACCTGTGGGGCTGGGCGAGGAAGCAGGCGCCAGGGACGCCGACCCGGAGTTCGAGCTGTGTTATCTCGACGCGGACGGTGGCGAGCATCGCGAGTTGCCGGCTGCGTGGCCGGGGCTGCGCCCTGAGACGTTCATGCCGGCCCGGGAGTTCCGCTGGGCTAGGAGTCAGAAGCACCTGCCGGGCTTGTGGTGGTCGGTGACCACGGGGTCGCATGTCGGGTACGAGTCCTGGCTTGAACGCGACCACGTGATGCTGCTGGACTTCGACCCGCAGGTCACCGCGATCGCGGCGCAGCCGTTCTGGCTGCGCTGGCGCGATGGCGGCGGCCGGTCCAGGCGTCACGCGCCCGACTTGTTCGCCCGGATGGCGGACGGGTCCGGCCTGGTCATCGACGTGCGTCCCGATGACCGGATCGAGGAGAAAGACGCGGAGGCGTTCGCCGCCGCAAAGGACGCGTGCGGCCTGGCCGGGTGGGGTTTCCGGCGGTCAGGGGTCCCGGATCCGGTACTGACGGCGAACGTCACGTGGCTGGCGCGTTATCGTCACCCGCGGTGCGCCGGCCCGCCGGGCCTGGCCCGCCGCCTGCTGGAAGTCTTCGCCGGGCCGGTCCCGATGATGGCGGGGGCTGCCGCGGTCGGCGACCCGATGGCGGTCCTTCCTGCCTTGTTCCACCTGATGTGGCGGCACGTGCTGACTGCGGACCTGGCGCGTCAGGCTGACGGCGGAGACTCCCGTCGTCGCCGGGGCGGCTCCGGGCGGTGCCCGGTGACCGGGCGGCCGGGCGGTCTCGGCATCGGGGACCGGGTCCGGTTCGACGGCCGGGACCAGGTGGTGATCGGGGTGTCCGGGACGTCGGTCCGGCTGGCCGACACCGGCGGCGAGGTCGTCGACCGTGACCGTGTCCGGGTCTGCTGGCGGACGGGGACTTCGCCGTGCTGGATTCCCGGCCCCGGCCGGGGATGCCGCAGGTCTCGGTGCTGGACGACCTGCCCGAAGAGGCTGCGGAAGAGGCACGGTGGTGGGAGCGGCACATCGTCGAGGTGCTGACCGGGGTCCCGCCGGACGCGGAGGACGGCACGGTCCCGCGGCCGGAGTACGACCCCGGGCTGGTCACGCTGACCCGCCGGGAGCAGGCCAAGGCCGCCGAGCTGACCGCCGCCGGGCACCCGGTCACGGCGAGCGCGGTCGCCAAGCGCCGCCGGCGTTACCAGGAGCAGGGCCTGGCGGGCATGATCGATTACCGGGCCCGGCGGCGGATGCCGCCGCACGGCCGGGCCGACGCGGCCGTGGTCGCGGCCATGCGGCAGGCGATCGGCGAGGCGGCGGAAGACTCGACGAAGACCGCGGCGTTCGTGTTCCGCCGGACCAGGGAGATCCTCGCCGGGGACGGCGGGGAGGCGGGGAGGCTGCCGTCGGAGCGGACCCTTTACCGCCTGTTCGGCCGGCTGGAGGCGGGACGTCACACGACCGGGTCGGCGAGGACCCGCCGGTCGCTGGCCGCCCGTCCCGAGGGGCCGTTCGGGCGGATGCCCGCGGCGGCGCCCGGCGACGTGATGCAGATCGACTCCACGCCGCTGGACGTCCTGGTCCGCCTGGACGACGGGGTCACCGGCCGGGTGGACCTGACGGGGATCATCGACGTCGCGACCAGGACGGTGACCGCGGCCGTGCTGCGGCCGACGACGAAGTCGGTGGACGCGAGCGTGCTGCTGGCCCGGACCGTGACCCCGGAGCCGATGCGGCCGGGCTGGCCGCAGGCCATGCGGATGTCGGAGTCCGCCCTGCCGTTCCGGCGGATGCTCAGCATCGACGAGCGGCTGGAGCACGCCGCGGCCCGCCCGGTCATCATCCCCCAGTTGATCGTCGTCGATCACGGCAAGGTGTTCGTCTCGGAATCGTTCAAGGCGTCCTGCGCGTTCCTGGGCATCAGCTTCCAGCCCGCCCGCAAGGCCACCGGGACCGACAAGCCGCATATCGAGAGGATGCTGGGGTCGGTGGCGACGCTGTTCGCCCAGTACGTGTCCGGCTATACCGGGCGGAGCCCGGAATACCGCGGCCGCGGCACCGAGGACAAGGCCGTGTGGTCGCTGCCGGAGCTGCAGGACCTGCTCGACCAGTGGCTGATCGTCTGGCAGGCCCGGCCGCACGACGGGCTCCGCGACCCGCTGCACCCGGGGCGGGCGTTCAGCCCGAACGAGAAGTACGCCGCCCTGACCGAGACCGCCGGCTACGTGCCGCTGGCCCTGTCGCCCGACGACTACATCGAGCTGCTTCCCGCGGCCTGGCGGGCCGTGAACGCCTACGGCATCAAGATCAGCCGCCGCGTCTATGACGGGAAGGAGCTGAACCCGCTGCGGATGCAGCATTCCGGGGTCACCGCCCGCAAGGGACTGTGGGAGGTCCACCGCGATCCCTACGACATCTCGCGGATCTGGGTCCGCGACCACTGGAACGGCGGCTGGATCACCGTGTTCTGGACCCAGCTGCACCGGGTCGCGGCCCCGTTCGGGGAACTGGCCTGGGACCACGCCCGCAAGCTGATGCCCGCCGCCACCGAGGCCGAGCTCGCCGACGCGGTCGAGGACCTGCTCACCCGGGCAGGCCAGGGCCCCGGCGATGTTCCCGCGGCAGCGTCCGCGAAACGGGAGCGGCGGGTCGCAGCCCGCACCCGGGCCGCCGGCCCGTCCGTGCCGGCCGGGCCGGAGCCGGAAGACGAGCTCTGCGCTCGAGAGCCCGGCGGCGAGCTCGGGCGACGGGGAGGCCATCGTCCCGATGCCGATCTTCGACCCGTTCCGCGAGGCGGAGAAGTGGCGGTGACCCCGCCCGCCGCGGGCAGCGCCGATGCTGCGGTCCAGCTGACCACGCTGCCCGGATGGCGGCAGTTCGTCGCCGCCGTGCCATCGGTCCCGGACCTGCTCCCCGAACAGGACTGGCTCTCGCTCGAGGACGGCAAGCGGGCCGCGCACGACGAGGAACGGCTGGAGCACCACTCCCGGCTGGTCGTGGTCCAGACCCCGGTCATCGGGCGGATCGTCACTCAGGGCGGGAACCTGATCAGGATGAACCGCCTCGCCCATTACGGCCGGTCCGGGCTCATGGTGTCCGGGCCGGCCCGGACCGGGAAGACCACGGCCATCACCCAGCTCGGCAAGACCGCCGAGGTCACGCACCGGCACCGGAACCCGCACTCCCGCGACGACATCCCCGTCATCTACATCACCGTCCCGCCGGCCGCGACCGGCAAGATGATCGCGATGGAGCTCGCCCGGTTCCTCGGCCTCCCGGTTCCCCGCCGGGCCAACATCACCGACGTGATCGAGTCGGTCTGCGGCATCTGCCTGGACACCCGCGTGAGCATGATCATCGTGGACGAACTGCACAACCTGGACATGACCACCCGGGCCGGCGCCGAGGCCTCCGACACCCTGAAGTACTTCTCTGAAAGGCTGCCGTCCACTTTCGTCTACTCCGGGATCGGA
Source organism: uncultured Actinomycetes bacterium (assembly GCA_963758795.1). Taxonomy (GTDB): domain Bacteria; phylum Actinomycetota; class Actinomycetes; order Streptosporangiales; family Streptosporangiaceae; genus Palsa-504. Next base: position 23,654 of record CAVWXG010000005.1, on the reverse strand, counting down.
CTGGACCGCGGGGCACTGCTGGCCGGCCCCCGCGGCGACCAGGTCGCCGGCCGGTTCACCCTCATCCCGACCAGCCCGTTCACCCCCGGCCGGGAATGGTCCGCCCTCGTCGCCGCGGTCGAGGGATCCCTGCGGCTCTACCGCCACAAGGACGGCTCCCTCGTCACGCTCGCGGACTACCTGCACCGCCGCACCCGCGGCATGATCGGCAGCCTGCTCTGGCTCCTGCGCGACGCATCCTGCCAGGCCATCCTCGACGGCACCGAGAAGATCACCCGCAAGAGCCTCGACCAGATCGCGGTCGACATGACCGCGCAGGCACCGCCGCCCCGGACGAGAACGCCGAGGCGGTGACGAACATGCTGCCCCGGGACCGCGCCGAGCAGATCCTGGCCGACCATGCCGCCGGGATGTCGGTCCGCGAGATCGCCGCGGCCTACGGGCACAGCATCACCACGGTCCGCGACCTACGTGAACGGGCTCCGCATCCCGGGCGAGCCTGCGGCCCGGGCCGACGACTTCGCCCCGTTCGTCGCCTACTGCCGGCGGCGGCTGGCCGACGACCCGCACCTGCGGACTCCCGCCCTGCTCGCCGAGCTCTCCTGCCTGGGCCTCGGCAACTCCAGGGCAACGCTCTACCGCGCGATGGAACGCCACGGAATCCAGACGCACCCCTGCCCCGACTGCCACCCGGCGAGCATGAGCGGATACTCGCCGCTGGCCGCAAACCGGACCCCTCAGCCAGCACCGCTGCCAGTGCCAGCTGCCCCGGTGGCCGGAGAAACCCTGGCATCGTTCCTCAGCCGCCTCGCCGCCGCTTAACCGCACCAGCCCCGAGGCCCTGCTGGACATCCTCCCGCCCTGGTTCCGCGTCAAGACCCGCTGGCACGACGACCGCTGGCAGCCTCCCACGCTCATCGCCCGGGCAGACGACGCCGCCGCGAGGCTCGCCGTGATCAGCGGCTCAGCCGCAGCAGCCATCAAGAACGCTCTTCCCGCCTTCGGCGGGAAGAGCGGCCAGCCCGTCCGGGCCGTTACCGCATGCCGCCTCTGCACAGCAGCCCGCCGCATCAGCCAGCCGGTCCCGGTCCACCTGCCCGCCCACCACCAGGTCTGCCTCACGCACGGCATCTGGCTGTCCGGCCCGGGAACACCGCAGTTCAGCGTCAGCGGCTGCCCCGACATCCTGGCCGCCGAGCGTCAGGCCCGTCGGCTCCGCCGCCGCTGCACCATCGAGCAGCTGATCTACGCAAGGCTTTGGCCACCTGCACCCAGGACGACCGCGAGTGGAAGCGCCGGATAACAGCCCTCATCGCGTCCAACCCCCGGCAGGCAACCGAATCAGGCACCGCAGGCGCTGCTCCAGGCCGCGGCCTACCCCGAAGCCATCGCCGCAGCTTACGTCGGCCCGCGAAAGCCCGCCCAGAGCAATCTTCGCTGACAAGATCCCTCCCAGAGGCCGACCGAACTAGGCAAAACAGGCACCGTCCGCAACATGAATTGACAGTCAAGATTCCTCACCGCAGGTCAGCTGGCCAGGTCGAGCAATCTTCACTGTCACGGGACAACGGGCACGTGTACAGGCGTGGCTGACGGGGTGTTCATGACCGATCTCGGCTAGGCCCGGCAGTTCGGCCAGACCATGACCTGGCTCCGCGAAGCTCGCTGCGTCCGCGCCGCGGCCCTGATCGCTGCTATGGGCACGCCGCTCGGCCGGGGCGGCTGCATGTGTGGCGCCGACGGCTACCTGCTGGCTAAGCTGGTCAAAAGCTATTCCTGCGCGCTGACAAGCGGGTCTTGGAGGCGTCCGTGGAGATGGCCGGGAAGCTCGCGCCGGGTCGGCAGTCAGGTTGCGGGATCAACGCGGGTGCCGGCCGAGGTGCGGTGTCCCTGCGTTGTCCGGCTGGCCGGGGCGCCATCGCTATGGACGCTGGGTAGTACCGGGCTGATGGGCGAAGATTCGCGGTGGCGGGGTCGCGCGAGCGGGCTGACGGACCGGCACGCCGAACGCGGAGTGCTTGATCAGCTCATTAGCACTGTGCGGGCAGGCGGGAGCCGGGTGCTGGTGGTCCGCGGTGAGCCGGGGGTGGGCAAGTCCGCCCTGCTGGAGTACCTGGCCGGGCGGGCGGCGGGCTGCCGGGTGGTGCGGGCGGCGGGGGTGGAGTCGGAGATGGAGCTGGCGTTCGCCGGGCTGCATCAGCTGCTGGCGCCGGCGCTGGACCGCATTGACCGGCTGCCGGAGCCGCAGCGCGACGCGCTGCGGACCGCGTTCGGCCTCAGTGCAGGCCCGGCACCGGACCGGTTCCTGGTGGGGCTGGCGGTGCTGGGGCTCGTGTCGGAGGTCGCCGGCGAGCAGCCGCTGATCTGCGTGGTCGATGACGAGCAGTGGCTGGACCGGGCCTCAGTGCAGGCGCTGGGGTTCGCGGCGCGGCGGCTGGCGGCCGATCCGGTCGGCCTGGTGTTCGCGGCCCGGGTGACGGGCGCGGAGCTGGCCGGGTTGCCGGAGCTGGCGGTGGAAGGGCTGGGCGAGGAGGACGCGCGGGCGCTGCTGGACTCGGCGCTGACCGGGCCGGTGGATGCGCGGGTCCGGGACCTGATCGTGGCCGAGACTCGGGGTAATCCTTTGGCGTTGCTGGAGTTGCCGCGGGGGCTGAAACCGGCGGAGCTGGCGGGCGGCTTCGGGCTGCCCGCGACGGTGTCGCTGCCGGGCCGGATCGAGGACAGTTTCCGGCGGCAGCTGGAGGCTCTGCCGGAGCAGACGCGGCGGCTGCTGGCGCTGGCGGCGGCTGATCCGTCAGGTGATCCGCTGCTGGTGTGGCGGGCGGCGGGGCGGCTGGGGGTCGCGGTCGGGGCCGGGGCGCCGGCGGTGGGGGCGGGGCTGGTGCAGTTCGGCGTGCGAGTGCGGTTCCGGCATCCGCTGGCACGGTCGGCTGCCTACCGGTCAGCGCCGGTGCAGCAGAGGCAACAGGTGCATGCGGCGCTGGCGGAGGCCACCGACCCAGCGGCTGATCCCGATCGGCGGGCCTGGCACCGGGCCCAGGCCGCACCCGGACCGGATGAGGACGTCGCGGCCGACCTGGAGCGGTCCGCGGGCCGGGCACAGGACCGCGGCGGGCTGGCCGCGGCGGCCGCGTTCCTGGAACGGGCGGCGCTGCTGACCCCCGGCTCGGTGCGCCGGGCGCAGCGGCTGCTCGCCGCGGCCCGGGCCAGCCGGGACTCCGGCGCGCTGGATGCGACGCTGGGGCTGCTCGACGCGACCGAGGGTCAGGGTTCCGAGCCGCTGGACGCGCGGCAGGTCGCGGAGGTCGAGCGCCTGCGCGGGCAGATCGCCGCCGACCACAACCGCGACAGCGACGCGGCCCGGCTGCTGGTCAGCGCGGCCCGGCGCCTTGACCCGCTTGACGCCGCCCTGGCCCGCGAGACGCACCTGGAGGCGATCTGGGCCGCGATGTATGCCGGCCATCTGGGCCGGCCCGGCGGCGTGCTGGAGGCGGCCGAGGCCGCGCGCGCCGCACCGCCCGGCCCCGAGCCATTGCGCCCGGTCGACGTGCTGCTCGACGCGGTCGCGCTGCGGGTGACACAGGGGTACCACGCCGCCGCGGCGGCGCTGACCGGGGCGGTTGAACTGCTTCTTGCCCTGGACGCCGACGTCGGCGAAGCCCGCCGCTGGCTGTGGCTGGCCGGCGGGAGAGTCGGCAGCTTCATCGCGCTTGAGCTGTGGGACTTCGAGTCCTGGCGTGCCCTGGCCGTCTGCCAGGTTCAGGTCGCCCGTGAGGCGGGCGCCCTCGTCCAGTTGCAGTTCGCGCTCAGCTTGCTCGCCCGAGTCCACATTCTCGCGGGCGAGCTGCGTGAGGCGGAGCGGCTGATCGACGAAGATCGCCTGATTGCGGAGGCGACCGGCAACTCGCCGGTTCCATATGCCGCGCTGCTGCTCGCGGCCTGGCAGGGCCGCGAGCAGGAGGCCTCCGAGCTGATCCAGGCCACCGCCCAGGAGGCGGCCGGACGCGGCGCAGGCAGGCTGGCCGACATGGCGGCGTGCGCGAGCGCGGTGCTGCACAACAGCCTGGGTCGGCACGACGCCGCGCGGGACGCCACCTGGGAGGTATTCCAGCGCGACCAACTGGCGCTCGGCCAACTGGTCGTGGCTGAGCTGGCCGAGGCGGCGGCCAGGACCGGCGACGTCGCGGCCGTCCGGGCGGCGCTGGACTGGCTGTCCGAACGCACCCGGGCGACCCCCGCCGAGTGGGTGCTGGGGATCGAGGCCCGGGTCCGCGCCCTGCTCAGCGAAGATCAAGCCGCAGACCGTTGGTACCAGGAGTCGGTCGAGCGGCTGGGCCGGACCCGGGTCCGCGCCGAGCTGGCCCGGTCGCACCTGCTGTACGGGGAGTGGCTGCGCCGGCAGGGCCGCCGGATGGACGCGCGGGCGCAGCTGCGTACCGCGCACCGGATGCTGGACGCGATGGGGATGGAGGCGTTCGCCGAGCGGGCCCGCCGTGAGCTGCGGGCCACCGGGGAGACTGTCCGCAGGCGCACCGTCCCGGCTGCCCGCACCGCCGGGGCCGGTGAGACGCTGACCGCGCAGGAGGCGCAGGTCGCGCGGCTGGCCCGGGACGGGCTGTCCAACCCGGAGATCGGCGCCCGGCTGTTCATCAGTCCGCGGACGGCCGCGTATCACCTGAGCAACGTGTTCACCAAGCTCGGCATCGGCTCCCGGAGCCAGCTCGACCGCGTGCTGCCCGTCGGCCCGGACACCGCCGGGCCGCGCTAGCCGCTCCGCCAGCCTGGCCCGGACCCAGCATTCTGCCGGCCAATCCTGGTCAGTTGCACCTGTGCACTGACGGAGGCGAGCGCAGCCCTGCCCAGCTGACAATCGCAGGGACGCCACCACCCGATCACGACGACCGGCCAGGCAGTGACACACCCGGCACACGAGCGAGAAATGAGCGTGCGATGAACTATCCGGCCAGCTACACCTCGACAGTGAGCGTTCCCCTTCCCGACGATGACGCCATCCGTTCGGTCGTCGGCGACACCTACGATCCCGGCACCGCCCTGAACGTCATCAAGATGTTCGCCGGCACGGGGGATCTGTACCCGGCACTGATCGGCATGGTAAACGCCATCTTCGGGACCAAGGACATCGACGCCAAGCACCGCGAGATGATCATCCTGCGGGCCGCCAAAGTGCTCGACACACCCTATGAGTGGCAGGCGAACACCACGCTGGCCGGCAACGCAGGACTAAGCCACGCCGAGATCTCCGCCGCTGCCTCGGACGGCCTCGTAACCGGCATCGACCCCGAATACGTGCTGATCTGCCGGGCTACCGACGAACTCTCCCAGGCCCACACTCTCACCGACGAGACGCTCACCGCGCTGCTGGACACCTTCGGCGTGATCACCACCCGGAGATACGTAGCCATGATCGCCTGGTTCAACCTGCTGAGCCTCTTCCTGAACGGAACGCGGGTGCCGCTGGAGACCACCGACAAGATCGGCAGCCGGACTTCGCCGATCTGACAAACGCCCGCCGGTCCCGGCCGGCCTGGCGGCCGGCGCCACGCTGGGGACACCCGGACCACGCAACAGTCAGCCGCGAGTAAGCCATCTTCTCTGGCGGGCAGGCACGCCCGCGGCGGGTTGCTCTCCCTACACGGGGAGAACCTGGCTGGTCGCCTACCCCCGCGAGTACCCGAGCCGCGTGTGAGTCCGACCGTCCGCGCTGCCCTCGGCTAAAACGCAGCATGTACCCCCTTACTCCCGCAGCCGGGAGCAGTATTAGGAGCAAGCCATGTCAGCGATCGCCATCGACCTGACAAAGACAGGCGCGACCCAGGCAGACAGTCGCGCGACCCAGGCAGACGTCGTCGCTCCCGGCTGGTGCCGGGAGGCGGCAGGTCCGCGATGAATGCGGTGGTCGGTGCGCTTCTGCCGCTGATCGTGACGCTGGCGTTTGGCTTTTTTGCCGGCTGGCATCACGACTTCACTCCGGCGCAGGCATCGGTGCTTAACCGGATGGTCTTGCTGTACGCGCTGCCGCTGATGTTGTTCGCAGGCTTGGTGACGATCAAACGGAGCACGCTGACCAGCGATCTAGGTCTGGCCGCAGCGATCACCGCGGGGTTGCTCGGCACGTATCTGGTGACCTTCGTGATCGTCCGGTTCGCGTTGCACCGGCCGGCTGGGGTGTCGGCGCTCACCGCGCTTGCTGTCGGCGCTCCCGCCATCCCGTTTGCGGGCGTTGTGGTGCTCGGTTACTTGTACGGGCCGTCCTTGAGCGCGGTTCCGGTTGCCGTCGGAGCGCTGGTGCTGAACGTCATCGAGGTTCCCGTCACGCTCGTGCTGCTGTCCGCCGCTGCGGGATCGGCGGCTGCGGCCAGCGCAACCGCGCCGCGAGTCGCCACGCCGGTCACACAGCAGCCGGGGCGCCGGCCGGCGCTGCCGCCCCTGCCCGCCTTCGCTGCCGGGGGGCGCCGGGCAGACGGCCAGCGCGATGCAGGCGCAGGCGGCACCCGCATCGGCAGCGCCCCCGCCGCCGGCCGCATCCGCAGCCGCCCGCGGGGGCCTGGGGCAGCATGTCCGCTCGGCGGTGGAGGCACCCGTCGTGTGGGCGCCTGTCCTGGCGCTGGTCCTCGTCCTGGCCGGGGTCCAGCTCCCGGAGGTGCTCGTCAACGCGATGAAGCTGCTGGGGTCGGCGACCACCGGCGTCGCATTGTTCGCCACCGGCATCGTGCTGTTTGCGCAGCGCATCACCGTGAGCCGCTTTGTGGTCGGCGCCGTCGCCGCGCGGAACGTCGTGGCGCCCGCGCTGCTGTGGGTGATCTTCGCGGCGATCGGCATGGCGCACACGGACCTGCGCCTGGAGGTCCTGGCCAATGCGCTCCCGGCGCCCGCGGCCGCCGTGATCTTCGCCGTCCAGTACCGGCAGGGGCAGCGCGAGATGGCCTCCGTGGTGCTGTTCAGCAGCGTCGGCTCGCTCCTGACCCTGGCCGCGTTCATCGCCTTGACCTGACACCCGCTCCCCCACCTGGCAACCGGAGGTCTCTCATGACATCGACTCACCAGCAACCCAGCCCGGCGACTGCGGCCACGCCACGCGTCGCCGCGGCCGGCCACCAGACGCAGGTGCAGGCGCTCGCCCGCTACGCGGCGCGGGCCACGTTCGACGACCTGTCTGCCCAGTCGCGGACGGAGCTTCCGGTTCATATCCTGGACTGCCTGGCGTGCTCCATCTCCGCCCTCGGGGCCGGCCCGGTCAGCGCGTGCCGCGACCAGGTCAGCGACTTCGGCGGTGGTCACGGGGTGACGCTGATCGGCGGCGGCGCGGCCAATCCCGTCTACGCGGCGTTCTGGCACACCGTGCTCGTCCGTTATGTGGACTTCATGGACAACTTCCTCGCGCCGGCCGAGACGTGCCACACGGCGGACAACTTCGGCGTCGCGCTGACCGCCGCGGAGCTGGCCGGCGGCAGCGGCCGTGACCTGATGCTCGGCGTGGCGCTCGGTTACACGGTCCAGTCGCGCCTGGCCGGCCACGGCAACTTCATGACCCGCGGCTTCGATCACACCGCGCAGCTCGCCTTTTCGCACAATGCCGCGGCAGGGCGGCTGCTCGGCATGACCGAGGCGCAGATCGCGAACGCGATCGCGATGGCCGCCGCCAGCGATGCCTCGTTCGCGGTCATCCGGGCCAAGCCGCTGTCGCAGTGGAAGGGACTCGCGTCGGCGCAGTCAGCGCTCGGCGCGATGAACGCGCTGTTCCTGGCCCGGCGCGGGGTTCAAGGGCCGCTGCGCGTCGTCGAGGGACCCCTTGGAATCGACCACCTGCTCGGCAGGCCCCTGTGCGTCGACTGGGACGCTGAGGGCTACGAGGGCGTCGTCTCCAGCACGATCAAGAAGTACAACGCCCAGATCCACACGCAGTCGGCGGTCTATTGCATGATCGAGCTCGCGGCCGCGAACCATCCCCGCCTGGATGTCGCCGCCGGGTTCGACCCGGCCACGATCGTCTCGATCGGCGCCGAGGTCCCGCAGATCACCTACGACTTCACCGGCGGCGGGCTGTACGGCGCGGAGGCGGCCGTGACCTCGAAGGAACAAGCGGACCACGACCTGCGCTACCTGCTCGCCGTGGCGCTGCTGGACGGGAACGTCATGCCTGCTCAGTTCACTGACGACCGGGTCACGAGCCCGGACGTCCAGTCGCTGCTCACGAAAGTATCCGCACGGCCGAAAGCCTCCTACACCGCGCAGTACCCGCGCCGCATGCCGGCGAAGATCACCGTGCGGCTGACGGACGGCACGACGCTCGAGCACGAGGTGCAGGACTATCCGGGGATGCCGTCGCGGCCGTTCACCTGGAACGACGTGGTCGAGAAGTTCGACCAGCTCACCGCCGACCGCATCGACAGCGACCTCGCGAACCAGATCAAGGACGCGGTCCACTCACTCGAGCACATCAAGGTCACCGACCTGATGGCCCTGCTCGCCCGCATTCACGTCGACTGACAGCACAGGAGGAGCGGTGACACCCTCCGCCGCCATGAGCCGGCCATGGCGGCTGTGACCGGCGCGGTCATCGCGGTGGGCGCCGCGTACGTACTGCCGGGCCGGCGAAGGTCGAGGAGGCCAACGCCGCCGAGGGACAGCCGCCGAACCGGGTCACCTGACGAGGTATGCAGGGGCACCCTGATCGCCGTATTTCCCCCATCCACCAGCACCATCTAGAGAAGGAGCACCACATGGGCACCATCACTACCGCCGACGGCACGGAGATCTTCTACAAGGACTGGGGAACCGGTCAGCCGATCGTGTTCAGCCACGGCTGGCCCCTGTCGGCCGATGACTGGGACACCCAGATGATGTTCTTCCTGCTGCACGGCTACCGTGTCATCGCCCACGACCGGCGCGGCCACGGGCGATCCACGCAGACCGGCGACGGCCACGATATGGATCACTACGCCGACGATCTCGCCGCGGTGACGGCACACCTGGATCTCCACGACGCCGTTCACGTCGGCCACTCCACCGGCGGCGGCGAAGTGGCGCACTATATCGCCCGGCACGGCGAGGACCGGGTGGCCCGGGCCGTGCTGATCAGCTCCGTCCCGCCGCTGATGCTGCAGACCGACGCCAACCCCGGCGGCCTGCCCAAATCCGTCTTCGACGGCTGGCAGGACCAGGTCGCCACCAACCGCACCACGTTCTACCGCGACCTGCCCGCAGGGCCGTTCTACGGCTACAACCGGCCCGGCGCCCAGCCGTCAGAGGCGATCATCGAGGCCTGGTGGCGGCAGGGCATGATGGGCGGCGCCAAGGCCCACTACGACGGGATCGTCGCGTTCTCCCAGACCGACTTCACCGATGACCTCAAGCAGATCACCGTGCCGGTGCTGGTCATGCACGGCGACGATGACCAGGTCGTGCCCTACGCCGACTCCGGCCCGCTGACCGCCGGGCTGGTCAAGAACGGGACGCTGAAGACCTACCACGGCTACCCGCACGGCATGCCCACCACGCACGCCGACGTCATCAACGCCGACCTGCTGGCCTGGCTGCAGCAGTAGCGAGTACCACGGCCCGTTCGGCAGAGAAAATTCACTAATCCCGAACGGGCCGTGGCGCTACGGTCCGCATCCGGCAGGACTGCACTAAAGGGCGGCGCAGTACATCCGCGTCTCGATGCCATCCTTTTGGCGGGTTGGACACGGCCGGCGAGGTCTACCGACATGATGATCAGCAGATATCCCAGCCGGCTTTACCCCGACGCCCCGTGGCCGCCGGCGCGAGAACTCATGAAGTATAGGTGTGCGATGCCTTCCAGTGGTTCGTCTTCTCCGGGTACAGTCAGCGGAACAGTCCGCAACGTGGTGCTGGTGCATGGCGCCTACGCCGACGGCTCGTCGTGGTCTGAGGTGATCGAGCGACTGCAAGGCGCCGGGCTAGCCGCCACGGCTGTGCAGAACCCGCTGACCTCACTGGCCGATGATGTGGCGCACACCCGCCGCGCCCTGGCGCTCCAGGACGGGCCGGCGATTCTGGCCGGTCACTCCTTCGCCGGCACCGTGATCACCGAAGCGGGTATGGACCCGCGGGTGGTTGGCCTGGTCTACGTCGCTGCTCGCGCGCCCGACGCGGGTGAGGACTACGCCGCGCTGGCGAACCGGTTCCCGGCGCCGCCTGCGAACGCGGGACTTGTCTACACCAGCGGGTTCGGGGCGCTTTCCGAGGACGCGTTCCTGAACGATTTCGCCAATGGCGTCGACCCCGTCCGGGCGCGGGTCCTTTATGCGGTGCAAGGACGCGTTTCGGAGACTCTTTTCAGTGATAGGACGACCGTGGCGGCATGGCGGTCAAAGCCGTCCTGGTATGCCATCTCCCGGCAGGATCGCACGACGTCGCCCGAGCTTGAGCGCTTCCTTGCCGACCGCATGCACGCCACGACGATCGAGATCGATTCCGGCCACCTGTCGTTGGTCACCCACCCGGACCAGGTCGCACAATTGATCGTGGAGGCCGCCCGGGCTACCAGCCGCAGCCATTGACATAACTGACCCAAGTGTCAAGACGCCCTGGCCACGCGGCGGCCGAGGGCTATCGGGCCAGCTCTTCGAGCGTGCGGCGGCGCTGGCGTTTCCCGAAGATCGCGACCATGCAGGCGGGGAGCAGCGCGCCCGGTATCGTGATCAGCAAGATCCAACCCAGCGGCGCGGCCGCGGCGAAGACCACTCCGCTGAGCAGGACGCCGCCGGAGGCGCCGACGTGACCGACGCCCTCGGTCCAGCCGGTGCCCAGCGAGCGCATCCGGGTCGGGTAGTTGCCGGGGATGTATACCCACATGCTGAACTGCCACAACGTGGTGCCGACCGTCGCCACGATAAAGAAGATGACCAGGGCCGGGGTGTTGTGTGTGGCGTAGACGCCCCACCAGCCGCCGGCGAACATGATGGCGCCGGCGAGCTGGGTGTATTTGGGCTCGACCCGTTCGCCGAGGAGTGCGTTGAGCAGGTAGATGGCGGCGGAGGCCGCCGCGGCCCAGGCGGCCAGGGCGAATATGAAGCCGGCGCTATAGTGGCGGCTTTCGGCCAGGAACAAAAACCGGTAGCCCGCGTAGCCATAAACGATGCCGCCGTAGCCGAGCACCATGACCACCAGCAGGAATATGGTGACGGCCACGTACTGCCTGCCGAACGGCGCGAGCCAGCTTGTCTTCTCCTCGGCTACCACCTGGTGAGGAGTCAGGTCAGGCTCGGGCAGCACGGGGTGACGCTTCATGACCCGCGCCTCCATGCGCTCCACGATCGCGCGCGCCTGGTCGCCGCGCTCCCTGGCCTCCAGCCAGCGCGGCGACTCCGGCATCCGCCAGAACAGCACCAGCGCCACCACGATGTTCAGCCCCGCTTGCAGCCACAGGTAGCGCCGGTACTCGCCGGGGATCCAGTAGTGCGGGATGAGGCTGGCCAGGACGACAGACAGAAGGAAGATGGCGAGCACCTGCGCGCGCCTGATCACCTTGCTCCGGACCGCCGGTCCCATCATCTCGCTCATGTACACCACGTTGACGGCCAGGTACCCGGCGAACCCGAGAGTGTCGGCGATTGACAGGACAACCAGCGCCGGATAGTCCGTCACGTATCCGAACGGCCAGGTGAACACCCCGGCCAGCACCGAGGACAGGATTAGTGCCTTGCGCCGGCCGATCTTGTCGGCGAGCCAGCCGATGGCATAGCCACCGATCAAGACGCTGATCCCGGTCCCCAAGGCGTACAGGACCGAGTACTCGAATGAATCCATGACGTGGCGCGGCAGCCATATAAACGGGTACAGCCGCCCGGCGGTCCCGGCGACCGATGCCGAGCACGCCCAGCCCACCTGCACGAGCAGGGCTAGCTCCCAGGCCACCGTGCTCACGGGCAGGCGGTCAACCCGGGCCGCCATCTCGCCAGGAATGACCACGGTGGTGCCGCCGACGGCAGCCCCGGCTCCCGGCATGTCTTCTGCCATCGCAGTTCTCCCTGGTGCCCCCTGTGTCAAGCGGGGCACCTGCGCAGGGCGCTCAGGTCCAGGCGTCTCAATTGGTCACGCAGTGCCGCGGCGTGCAGTGCCGTCGTTCCTCGCGCCTGGTATTCAGGCCGGTACGGGCTTGGCTTTTAGCCGGTTTGTGTCGCTTGATCCGATCTGCGTTCTCAGCTGATGATGGTACGGCTACCCTCGGGGGTACAAGGGGAACTGGCGCGTCATGATTGACACGGGCGTGGGAGAGCGACCCGGCCGGGTGGGCAATGAAGCTAGACCGGTGTCGATGCTCTGGTCGGCAAGCTGCGCATTCCCTCGACGCGGCCCGGGTCAGTCCCCGGACTTCGCTGATCGACCGGCTGGTGCGGGATGTCACCCGTCCGATCGTGTCGGTCGTGGCTCCGGCGGGTTACGGGAAGACGACGCTGCTGGTGCAGTGGGCGGAACGCAGCGGCCAGGCCGTGGCCTGAGTGTCGTTGGACGAGCAGGACAACGACTCGAAGGTCCTGCTCGGCGACGTGGCCAGGGCGCTGGATGCGGTGCGGCCCGTAGCCCGGCCGGTGTTCGATGAGGAGTTCATGGCCGAGGTGTTCGGCGGCTCCCGGTGAGGATCATCTGGTCAGAGATCGCGCAGGCGACCTTCGTACGCTTCATGGCCGACCAGGCCGGGATGATGATCGTCAACCGCGCCGTGGAAGCCTTTAGCTGACGAGGAACGCGGTCGGCGGCATCGTCGCGGGTGTTACCACGTGGCGGTGTCCGGAAGGGGCAGGGCGACGAGGCGGGCGGCTTCGTCGGCGGGGACACCGAGCAGGCGCAGCTCGGCCTCGGTGAGCTGGTCGACGGTGGCCTCGGTGACGCGTTCGGGGTGCCGCTGGCGCATCCGGAAGAGCCCGAGCATGCCGCCGGCCGTGGCGCTGAGCGCGATCTCGGCGTCGGAAACAGTGAAGCGGCCCGCGGCCTTCCCAGCCTCGATGTCGCGCAGGGCTCGCGGCGCCAGGCCGATGGGGATGTCCAGGACGTCCAGGCCGGCGCCGGCGAGGAACCCGGCGATCTCCGGGTGGGTCCAGCCCAGCCGCCCGGTGATTCGCGTACCCACGGCGAACAGCTCCGCCGGGTCGGTGATGCCGACGCTGGCGCGGTCGATCAGCTGCCCCCAGCGTTCCAGCACCTCCTCCGAGGCATTCGCGAACAGCTGCTCCTTGCTGTCGAAGTGGTTATAGAACGACCCGAAGCCGATGTCGGCCTCCTCGGTGATCTCCTGGATGCTGGCTCGGTCCCCGCGACCCTCGGCGATCAGCCGCACGGCGGCGTCGATGAGGGCCTGCCGCGTGCGGGCCTTACGCCGGTCCAGCCGCGACACCCTCGGCGCGCCGGCTGCCGGTACCGCCTCTGCCATCACTCCTCCTCCTGTCCACCTGGCACCTTAGCGGCCACGCTGGCTGGTCTAGCCCGGCCGCGGCCGCCGCCTGCCGGTCGTTGCTCAGCATCCACCTTAGTGAACCCATCATCACTGCTGATGGGTTATAACAAGATTGACTATACCCGATCCGACGCCCAATGCGCATCTCCGCCACGGGCGTCTGGCTTCGCCGGTCGCGGTGAGGAGGTCCCGCGGCCTACGCCGTGGAACGCCGTTGCTCCTCTGGTGCTGCCTGTCCCGCCCGGGCGAGGAGCCGTGCTCCCAGCAGGCCGAAGATGAACCCGCCGACGTGGGCGAAGAACGCCACGCCACCCCCGTTCGCCGAGGCGCTGAACAGCCCGAAGCCCGCCTCGATGAGCTGGTACAAGAACCACAGCCCGAGGAAGATCCACGCCGGGATCCGGACCAGGAAGATCGGGAACATCCACGTCCGGATCCGCGACCCCGGGTAGAGCACGAAGTAGGCGCCCAGCACGGCGGCGATGGCACCGCTGGTGGCCAGCTCCGGTACGCGCGCCTCAGCGGCCGTGCCGAATAGCAGGGTCATCGCGGTCTGCGTCATCATGGCGGCAAAGCCGCCGGCGAAGTAGAAGACGAGGTACAGCAGCGACCCGAAGGCGTCCTCGACGTTCTTTCCGAAGATCGCCAGGAACAGCATGTTGCCCAGGATGTGATCCCAGCCACCATGCAGAAACATGGCAGTGATCCAGCTGAGGCCCCACGCCTCCGGCCCGTGGCAGGCGCCCTCGACCGTGCACGGGTAGAACGAGGCGTGGTAGACCGCCATGTTGAGCTGCGGGAGCTCCTAGAAGATCCACACAGCGAAGTTGGCCACAATCAGGAACACATTGATGATCGGGAACCGTCGTGCGGGGATGCCGTAGACAACGGAAGCATTTCATTACCTCCCTCGGCAAGCTCTGCCGCCGGACCGCACGCCGGCACCGGCTCAGTGACACTGAACCAGGCCGGCGATCGGCTTGGCCCAGCTCAGGCCGTCATCTTTTCCCGGTGAGGGGAGTGTGCCGGCTGCAGGGTCTTGCCGGTGCGGCGCAGCTCGGTGCCCTGCACCAGCATCCAGGTCCCGGCGATCAGGTTGAACAGGCCGAACAGCAGCGCCAGGGTGATCGCGCCGAGGCCGGGGCGGGCGCACAGCACCACGCCGAACGCGATGGTGGCCAGCCCGCCCAGGATGAACATGACCCGGGTCCCGGCCGGCTCGCCGGAGGCGAAGGCGGCGGAGAACTCGACCAGGCCGGCGGTGATCGCCCACACGCCCACGATCAGCACCAGGACAAGCGCGGTGGGCCCCGGCCAGGCCAGCGCGATCACCCCGGCGGCAAGGTCGGCCAGCCCGAGCAGCAGGTGCCCGAGGACCGGCCCGGCCTTGCGGCTGCTGAACGCCCGTGCGGCCTGCAGGCCGGCGGCGATGAACGCATACACGGCGAACAAGATGACCAGCGCCAGCACCGTGACCGATGGCCAGGCCAGCGCGATGATCCCGACAACCACGGCCAGGATGCCGCGCGCGATCAGGGACGTGCTGAGTGACTTGAACATGACGGTTCCTTTCGCTTGGTTCGCTGCCCGGCGCCCGGCGGTGTCCGTGACCCGGCCGGGCCAGCTCTTGACAAGCATCGTAATCATAACTGATGATCTATTACAAGAGTGATCAGAGGATTCATTATCAGGAGTGAGGGAGCCGATCATGACGACACATCTGGACCCCGCCCAGACCGGCGGGTCCCCGCGGCCCGAGGGACCCGGGGAAGACCCACACCGCTGGCTGCACAGCCAGACCGGGCCACGGCCCGGGGAGCATCCCGGCCGGTCGGGCAATCCGCTGGTCAAAGTGACCGGGCTGGCCTGGCTGGAGTTCGAGAAGCCGGACCTGGACCGCGCCGGGCGGTTCGGCACGGACTTCGGCTTCACCGTGGCCGACCGCACGCCGGACACGCTGCTGCTGCGCGGCCGGCAGGCCGCCGCCGCCTGCCTGGTGATCCACCGCGGCCCGCGCGCCCGGTTCGCCGGGGTCACGTTCCAGGCCGCGGCCAGGGAGGATCTGGACCGGCTGGCCCGCGGCGCCGACGGCACGGTCACCGCGCACCGGGGCGGTCACGCCGTCCTGCTGCGTGACCCGAGCGGGTTCCCGGTGCGCGTGGTGCACGGTGTCCCGGACCTGCCCGCGCTGCCCGGACGCGCCCCGCTGCCGCTGAACTTCGGCTCGGGCCCGGCTCGCGTCAACGCTGCCCAGCGGCCGGCCCGGCGGGCGGCGGAGATCCAGCGGCTGGGACACGTGGTGCTGGGCACCACCCGGTTCGGCGCGGCCCTGGACTGGTACCTGGACACCCTCGGGCTGATCGTGTCCGACTTCCTGTACCTGGACGGGCAGCGCGGCCGCGGCCCGGCGATGGCGTTCATCCGCTGCGACCTGGGCAGCGTCCCGGCCGACCACCACACCCTGGCCATGATCTTGCAGCCGCGCACCGGGTACGTGCACTCGGCCTATCAGCTCACCGACCTGGACGAGGTCGCCGCCAGCGGAGCTTACCTGCGCGAGCGCGGCTACCGGCACGCGTGGGGCCTGGGCCGGCACATCCAGGGCAGCCAGATCTTCGACTACTGGCGCGACCCGGACCGGTTGATGTTCGAGCACTACACCGACGGCGACATGTTCGACGCCGCGATGGAACCCGGCTGGGCCCCGCTGTCGGCCAGCGGCCTGGCCCAGTGGGGCCCGAAGGCGACGGCGGAGTTCACCGGCACCAACGATCCGCGCGTCGCCGTCGCGGCGATCAACGCCCTGCGGGACAAGGGCAACGAGATCGACCTGCGCGCACTGCGCGGCCTGATCAAGGCGATGAGCTCATGAGCGCGCGCCTGGCCCGCACCGCGGACGGCTGGTGGGCCGTGACGCCGGCCGGGCTGGTCCGGCTCGGCCTGCCCGCTACCACCACGGCCGGGCTGCTGGCCGACCGGGCGGCGCTGGCGGCCGCCATCGAGGCCGCGCATGCCGCCGGCGCTCAGGACGCGGTTTCGGCGGGATCGCTGGACCTGCTCAGCCCGGTGACCGCCCCGGCCCGGGTGGTCGCGCAGGCGGTGAACTACCGGTCCCACGCGGCCGACTCCGGATTCGACCCGGACCAGGTCCCGCCCGCGTTCTTCCGCAAGGCCTCGCACTCCATCACCGGGCCGGCCGGGGACATCATCCGCCCCGGCGGGGTGGAGTTCCTCGACTACGAGGTCGAGCTCGGCCTGGTCATCGGCGCGGACCTGCCCGTGGGCACCACGGTGACCGAGGAGAACCTGGCCCGCTACGTCGCCGCCCTCGTGGTCGCGAACGACGTCAGCGCCCGGCAGATCCAGCTGGTCAAGACCCAGTTCTACGAATCCAAGTCCTACCCCACCTTCACCCCGGTAGGACCGTGGCTGACCCTCGTGGACGCCGCCGAGCTGGCCCGGCTGGACTCGCTACGGCTGACGTTGTCGGTGAACGGCGAGCTGCGCCAGGACAGCACCGTGGCGGACATGATCGTCCGGCCAGCCCGCGCGCTGACCCTGCTGTCCCGGTTCCAGCCGATGGCCCCCGGTGACCTGCTGCTAACCGGCACGCCCGGCGGCACCGCATTGAAGGCGCCCGCCAAGCTGGCTGGGATGGCCGCCGGGCTGCTGCCGCCCGCCACCCGGTGGAAGCTGTTCTTCAAGCGGCAGGCAGCCAACCCCCGCTACCTGCACGACGGCGACCTCATCCTCGCCACGATCGCCTCGCCCGACGGGCAGCTCGACCTCGGCACCCAGTGGACCCCCGTTATCAGGAAGACGCCATGACACCCCCCGGAACACCGCCGCAGCCGGAGTCGACCTACCGGCTGCTGCTGGACGCCGCCGGCGCCTGGCCCGACGGCATCGCCACCCAGTGGATCCCGGACCCGGCCGATCACACCCGCTGCCTGGACTGGACCTACGCCGAGCTGGCCCGCACAGTGACGCGGATCGCCAACGCGCTGACCGTCTTGGGGGTGCGGCGCCAGGACGCGGTGACGCTCAGCAGCGTCAACACCTCGATGCTGTACGCCGCCACCCTGGCCGCGCAGGCCGTCGGGATCGCCGCTCCGGTCAACCCCGCACTATCCAGTGCGCGGATCGCCGAACTGGTCCGCCGCACCGGATCCCGGGTCCTGGTCACGGCCGGGCCCGAGCTGGACCCGCAGCTGTGGCAACGGCTGCTCGAGGTGGCCCGCCAGGCGGGCATGACCGCCGTCCTCGCGCTGCGACCCGACGGCGCCCACGGCGATCCGCCCGCCCTGGGCCTGACCGGTGACGCGCCTGCCGCCGGCACCCCGGACACCCCGAACGGCCGCGGCCCGTTCGTCGCCTACTTGGATGACGTGATCGCCGGGCAGCCCGCGGATCACCTGGCCGGCGCGGACCCGCCGAAGGCGGGCGATCTGGCCGCGTTCGTGCACACCGGGGGGACCACCGGCGCCCCGAAGGTCGCCGCGCACACCCACGCCAACCAGCTGGCCTGCGGGCGGGGGATCGCCGGGAGCAGCGGCCTGACGCCCGGGGAGGCGATGCTGGGCGGGCTGCCGCTGTTCCACGTCAACGCCCTGATCGTCACCGGCATCGCCCCGATGTTCGGCGGCGCCCGGGTCGTGTGGCCCGGGCCAGCCGGGCTACCGCGACAAGGCCCTTTACACCCGGTTCTGGACGATCATCGAGCACTACCAGATCGCGGCGATGTCCGCCGTCCCCACCGTCTACGGCACCCTGGCGCAGGTCCCGGTCGACGCCGACATCAGCACGCTGCGGCTGCCGATCGCAGGCGCGGCCCCGCTGCCCGCCACGGTGCGCGAGGACTTCGCCGCGCATACCGGGCGGCGCCTGCTGGAAGGCTACGGACTGACCGAGGCCACCTGCGCCACCACCTGGACCAGGCCGGGCGAGGAACGCCCCGGATCGGTCGGCCGCGTCCTGCCCGGGCAGCAGATCAAGGCCGTCACGGCCGGCGCCGACGGGTCCTGGACCAACTGCGGGCCGGGCCAGACCGGGGTGCTGGTCATCGGCGGGCCCGCCGTGTTCGCCGGGTACGTCACCGACCCCGGCCTCGGCGGCCCCCGGGTCAGCCGGGACGGCAGCGTCCATGACGGCTGGCTGGACACCGGGGACCTCGGCATGGTCGACGACGGCGGCTTCGTGTACCTGACCGGGCGGGCCAAGGACCTGATCATCCGCGGCGGCCACAACATCGACCCCCGGGTGATCGAGGACGCGCTGCTGCGCCACCCCGGCGTCCGCGGCGCCGTAGCCGTGGGGCGCCCCGACCGGCACTCCGGCGAGGTCCCGGTGGCCTACGTCGTCCCGGCCGGCCCCGGCCGGTTCGACGAGACCGACCTGCTGGCCTGGGCCGCGGGCGCCATCGACGAGGCCGCCGCCCGGCCGAAACGCATCTACCCGATGACCGCGATCCCGGTCACCGAGGTGGGCAAGCCCTTCAAGCCCGCGCTGGCCGCCGACGCCGCCGTCCGCGCCATCACCGAGGCGCTGACCGCGGCGGGCGTGGCGGATGCCCGAGTCACGGCGGCGCACGAGGACGGACGGCTGGTCCTCACCGTGACCGGCGCCGACCCCGGCCGGGTCCGCGACGCCGTCGCCGGGTTCGCCCTCACCGTCCGCTCCGGGCCATCGCCCGCCGAACAGACCACCAACAAGTGACCCACAGAAAGATACACGACCATGAACGACCAGAACCCCGCAACCCAGGAACCCGTCATCGTCGTCGGCGCCGGCCCGGCCGGCTGCACCGCGGCCCTCCTGCTCGCCGACTCCGGAATTCCCGTCACCCTGCTGGAACGCTACCGGCAACCCCACCCGCTGCCCCGGGCGGTACACCTGGACGACGAAGTCGCCAGGGTCCTGGACCGGATCGGCGTGAGCGAGGGCTTCCTGGCCCGGTCCCGGCCCGGCAGCGGACTGCGCCTGCTTGACGGCAGGCACCGCGTGATGGCCGAGTTCAGCCGCGACCAGCAGCCCGGCCAGCACGGCTTCCCGCAGGCCAACATGTTCCACCAGCCCGACCTGGAAGAGCTGCTGCTCGCCCAGGTCGGTCAGCACCCGCTGATCAGCCTCCGGCGCGGCGCCGAAGTGACCGGGCTGGACGGCGCCTTGAACGCGCTCACGGCGGACCCGGTCCGGGTACACGCCCGCGTCGCGGGCCAGCCGCAGACGTTCACCGGCCGGGTCGTGCTGGGCTGCGACGGCGCCAACAGCACGATCCGCCAGCTGGCCGGGATCACCATGGAGGACCTGGGCTTCACCGAGCGCTGGCTCGTGGTCGACATCAAGGCCGAGACCGGCCTGGATACCTGGGACGGGGTGGAGCAGATCTGCGACCCGGCCAGGCCCGCCACCTTCATGCACGTCACCGGCGACAGATACCGCTGGGAGTTCCAGCTGGGCGACGGCGAGGACGAAGCCGACCTGATCACCCCGGCCGCCCTCGGCGCCCTGCTGCGCCCGTGGACCGGCCGCGGCGACCTGGACGGCCTGGAGATCATCCGCAGCACAACCTACACATTCCGGGCCCGGCTGGCGTCCCGCTTCCGCGCCGGACGGGTCTTCCTGCTCGGCGACGCCGCCCACCTCACCCCGCCATTCATCGGCCAGGGCCTGGCCGCCGGGCTGCGCGACGCCGACAACCTGGCCTGGAAGCTCACCTACGTGCTGACCGGCCGGGCCGGGCCAGACCTGCTGGCCAGCTACGAGACCGAACGCCGCCCGCACGCCCGGGCCCTGATAAAAAAGGCCGTCCGGGTCGGCTGGGCGATGACCGGCGGGCAGGACCACGCCGCCGCCGTCCGCCGGATCGCCCTGGCCGCCGCGGTCCGCAGCGACCGCATCTGCCAGGCCATGGGCTCCACGGCCACCCCGCGGCTCAAGGCCGGCGCCCTGCAGCGCGTCCCGCGCCGGAGGACAGTCCGCATGCCCACCGCGTTGCGGCCCGGCAGCTTGATCCCCAACCCGCTGGCGTCCGCTGGCGACGGTCCGGCGATCCGGCTCGACACGATCCTGGCCGGACGCACCGCCGTGCTGACCGCGCGCCAGCCCGACGCCGAACTGGCCGCTCACTGCCGCCGCCACGGCCTGGTCCTGGTGCGGATCAGCGGCACAGGGACACAACCGCGAGCCGCGCGGACCCCGACGCCGGCTGGATCGACCTCCGCCTCACCGGCGACGGCCGGCCGCCCGCAGGCCCTGACGGCCCTGAGGTCCAACCCGGCGCTGACCGTGATCGTGCGCCCGGACCGCGTGATCGCGACGGTAACGCCCCGGCACCGGATGCCGTACCCTCCCTGGCCCATCCCCGCCGCTGCCTTGCGCGGATGCGCAGAGACGGCGCACCCCCTCGTCCATCCAGCTCACCTGGCCACCCCGTAGGAGGTTCCATGTTCGTCACCGTTTCGCTGCTGCTCGCCGCCGCCTGCCTCATCCCGGCGGCCGCCAAGCTGCTGAGCCACCGCAAGATGCGGTACGCCGCCGCGCACTTCAGCATCCCCTGGCCCAGGTACCAGCTCATCGGCCTAGCCGAACTAGCCGCCGCCGGCGGCGTCCTGGCCGGCCTGTGGCTGCATCCCCTCGGACTCGCCGCCGCCGCCGGGATGGCCCTGCTGCTCCTCGGCGCGGTCATCACCCACCGGCGGGCAGCAGACGACGGCAAGGAAATGGCACCAGCCCTGCTCACCCTCGCCATCACGATCGCCTACCTAGCCATAGCCCTCACCAGCTGAGCGTGACACCTCCCCATACAGCGTCAGAGCGAGCCCCGGGGCTCGCACCACGGTCCGTTCGGACCAACCGGATTATTTCCGAACGGTCCGTGGTACCAGCGACCTGGAGATCCTGTTCGAGTTGCCCGGGCCTGGCTTGGTCCAAGCGGCCGTATCTCATCTGCTACCCCGGAGACCCCCGTCGAACGGCGTGGCGTACGACGGGGGCCGGGTCCGCAGGGCCAGCGTGAGGGTGAGGCGGGTGCACAAGGAGATCCGCAGGCCCGAACACGATCCCCCAGCAACCGGCGGCCACCTCGTCCTGGTCACCGGCCACGCTAGCGGCGGGTCACCTTCGGCAACCCGTCAGGCCACACCCCGCACGCAGGCGTCGCTACGCTGCCGATGAGCACCTTCGACCGCTTCGCGGCCCACCGCGGAATTGCCCTGCATGTCTAGGCTCCACCGCGGCTGCATCCTGTCCGGAATTGGCCCGAGGACTGTAGCCCGGCGGCTGGGTCACTATGGTGCCCGCCAGCATGCGTACACGCAGCAGCTGGCGGCCGCCGGCAACGATCTCACCTACGTGCACAACCCGGACCTGACCCACGGGTTCATTCAGTTCACGAGGTGGCCGCATGCGTCGCGTCTTCGAGCACCACCCGGGCCAGTATAAGACGCGATCGCGGGCCCGAGGCGCCGTTGCCGATGGCCTGCTTGTTCAGCTCAGACCACTCAGCACCAGCCTGGCGTGCTTCTCGATCTTCGCAGACCGCCGCCTGTCACCAGCAGCGACCGCAGCCGGCGCCCTGGGATCGATGTTCAGGTCGCAGTCGCCCTAGCAGGTGCACTTTCTGTACCATTATCAGGATTCCCGATGAGGAGGTCACATGCCCGAGCTGATCAGCCCGGATGGGCTGGAAGCGGATGCTGTGGTGCCGCAATGCCTGGACAATCAGTACGTGTCAGATCAAATCTTCCAAGACATGGTTGGCCGGGGCGTCGACTATACCGACGGCGAGGTTGCCGCTGCGAGGGAACGCGCATTTCGTACTGAATTCATCCGGTCTTTGGTATACTCTTCTCAGGTTGTTATTCAGCGCGCGCACCTGAAGAATAGCGAATTTCTATATAAGAACTACGAGCCGCAGTCGGACCGAGAGAATCTTTATGCCTTCGCCAAGCTGATCCGGGAACATGCAATTGTTCCTTATCTATACAGGGAGTCGTCTCTTACCAACAAGGTCGACTTCCGAGTCCGCGCCGAAGGGGACATCGCGCTCCAGGCACTGCTCGGGGAAGTCGGAGATAACGTACGTTGCGTGCGGCTAGCCTTGAAAAAGGATGCCAACGATAGGGCGACCGACGTTATGGCAACTGACTTCGGCGAAGGGATAGCACGGCTGAACGGCCTCGGTACCGAGCAGCGGAAGGCGATGGCATCAGAGCTGTTCAGCGACCGTGAGCTACTCCAAAAAGAGTATGACTGGCAGAACTTCGAGAACACGGTCGACGATCTTGCTGATTATGCCTTTAACAGGACCAGAGAGCTTCGCCGCGAGGGAAAGAAGATAACACGCCAGATCGTATATCAAGACTGTTTCGCCGCGGGCAACAGTGACGAAGAACGCGCAACGAACGTCGCTCTCGGCAGGTTTAAGGAGCCGGGAAAAGATAATCCTTTCCTGCTGTCGCTGAAGAAATACGTCGACCTTGTTTACAATTCCAACCTGCCTGATCACCTAAAGCGTTACACGTTTACGCCCGCTAACATGCCGTCGAGAATGGCTTTGCAGGATGATCCCGGCCAAGGGTTCGAGCATGAACAAATCAGTGCCATGATCAAGGACGGCGAGGAGGTACTTGAGTGGGCTCGCCGTATGTTCGCTGCCAGGACACAACCGGCGATGAACCTGCCGTTGCTGAGCAAAATAAGCGTGGCCGACGTGGTTGCCATCCGTCAGTTGCCGGAGCGGGACCCGTTTAAGGATGCCCAGCAGCAGATCCTGAAAAATCCACTGAAGTGCTTGGACAACATGCAGGCCTTCGAGGAATCCTTCGACTCCTTCCAGCGAGTCTTTCTGAGTGGTATAACACAACGCATAGGCGTGATAAAACTGACCGCCGTTTCGGTAGTCTTGTGTCCCTGGCTCTTAGCGTCGGCGGGCTAACTTGTAGTAGCACGGTCGAATCTTGGAGCAATGCCACATGACGTTGCGGATTTCGCTATCCCTGCGTTGAGCACCGCGCTTCCCCGGCGAGTGAAAGGATACGCTGTAAAACTCATGGTCGGAGTGTTCGACTTTGAACGAAACCGACTGGATAAAGACCGCACGTATACGATCGAACTCATGCAGACAAATGAAGAGCTGGCACGTGAAGACGTGATCGACCTATTGAGGTCAGTAAACTATCAATCCGAAAATGCCCTGCCAGGCGCCCCTGGGCTG
>CAVWXG010000004.1:0-307043 GCA_963758795.1 uncultured Actinomycetes bacterium | reverse complement strand
TGAAGGTGATGGTGGCGGTCTGGCCGGGGGTCAGGTCCCCGGTCCAGGTCAGGACCGGGCTGGCATAGGAGACCGACCCGGCGGTCGCGGCCGCGTCGCCGTTGTAGGCGGCGTCGCCCAGCATCCCGGCCAGCGCGATGCTGACCGCCGCCGCGGCGTAGGAGGTCTGCCCGGTGTCGGTGACGGTGACGGTGTAGCCCACCGCCTGTCCGGGGACCGCCACGGCCGCATTCGCGGCCTGGGTGATGGCCAGGCCCGGGACCAGCACGGTGACGGTGGAGGTGCAGCGGGGGTCGGTGCCGCCCGCGGGGCAGTTGTTCCCGGCGGCGGCGGAGGTCAGGGTGCTGGTCAGGGTCTTGTCGCCGGTGTCGGGGTTGTCGACGGTGACGGTGAAGGTGATGACCGCCGCGGCGCCGGGGGCCAGGGTCCCGGTCCAGGTCAGGTCCGGGCTGGTGTAGCTGACCGACCCGGCGGTAGTGGCCGCGTCGTCGCCGAAGGCCACCGCGTCGTCGGTGACGCCGCCCAGCGGGTCGGTCACGGTCGCGGCGGTGTAGGTGGTCTGCCCGGTGTTGGTGATGGTGAGGGTGTAGGCCAGGGTCGATCCGGGGGTGGTGGTGCTGACGCTGGCGGTGTTGACGATGGTCAGGCTCGCGATGTCGGTGGTGGTGGTGCAGCGGGGGTCGGTGCCGCCGGCCGGGCAGTTGTTCCCGGGCGTGGTGGAGGTGATGGTGGTGGTCAGGATGTGGTTGTCGGTGTCGGGGTTGTGGACGGTGACGGTGAAGGTGATGACCGCGGCCCCGCCCGGGTACAGGGTCCCGGTCCAGGTCAGGGCCGGGGAGGCGAAGGTCACGGTGCCGGCGGTGGCGTGCGCGTCGCTGTTGTAGGCGGCGTCGTCCAGCACGTCGGCGAGCGGGTCGGTGACCGATGCGGCGGTGTAGGGGGTCTGGCCGGTGTCGGTGATGGTGAGGGTGTAGGTGACGACCGCGCCGGGGGTGGCGGCGGCGGGGGCGGCGGCGGTGGTAATGGTCAGGGCGGGGGTCAGGACGGGGACGGTGAGCTGGCAGGGGCTGGTGGTGGTGCCGGGCGGGCAGGTCGACCCGGTGGCGGTGGAGGCGGCGGTGGTGATGACCTGCTTGTCGCCGGTGTCGGGGTCGTTCACGGTGATGGTGTAGGTGATGACCGCGCTGGTGCCGGGGGCAAGGGTCCCGGTCCAGGTCAGTACCGGGCTGGTGTAGGACAGGGCGCCGGTGCCGGTGGTGATGGTGGCGTCGCCGTCGTAGGCGGCGTCGTCGAGCATCTGGGCGAAGGATTCGGTCACGACCGCGCCGGTGTAGGTGGTCTGCCCGGTGTCGGCGATGGTCAGGGTGTAGGTGATGGTCTGGCCGGGGACCGCGGCGGGGGTGCCGGTGGTGGTGGTGATGATGGACAGGGCCGGGGTCAGCACGGTCGTGACGGCGGTGCAGGCGGGGTCGGTGGAGCCGGCCGGGCAGTTGCTGCCCGGTGCGGTGGTGACGGCGGTGCCGGTCAGGAGGTGGTCGCCGGTGTCGGGGTTGTCGACGGTGACGGTGGAGGTGATCGTGACGGTACCCCCGACGGGGATGTTCCCGGTCCAGCTGCCGCCGGTGGCGCCGACGGCCAGGGTGCCGGAGGTGGCGGTCTGGTCGCCGTTGCCGGTCGCGTCATCGGCGATGCCGGCCGCGTTGAAGGTCACGGTGATCCCGAGGTAGGGCGTCTGCCCGGTGTTGGCCAAGGTGGCGGTGATCCGCACGATGCCGCCCGGCGTGGTGGTCGTCACGTTGGTGGCGAAGGTGATGGCCAGCGCTGAGACCGTGACGGTGGTGGTGCACCGCGGGTCGGTGCTGCCCGCCGGGCAGTTGCTGTCCGGTGACGCCGAGGTGACGGTGCTGGCCAGGATCTGGCTGCCGGTGTCGGGGTTGTCCACGGTGACGGTGTAGGTCAAGGTGACCGACCCGGTGGCCGGGACGGTCCCGGTCCAGGTCAGGGTCGGGCTGGAGTAGGTCACGGTGCCGGCCGGGGTGGTGCTGCCGGTGATCACCGCGGCCGCGTCGCTGTCGTAGGCGGCGTCGTCCAGCACCCCGGTCAGCGGGTCGGTGACGCTCGCGTCGTCGTAGGGGGTGAGCCCGGAGTTGGCGATGGTGACCGTGTAGGACACCACCGCGCCGGCCACCGTCGAGGGGGCCCCGGCTGCCAAGGTGATGGTCAGCGTGGCCGCGTTGACCACGGTCAGGGTGACGGTGCAGCGCGGGTCGGTGCCCCCGGCCGGGCAGTTGCTGCCCGGCGTGGCGGAGGTGACGGTGTTGGTCAGGGTCAGGTCACCGGTGTCGGGGTTATCCACGGTGACCGAATAGGTGATGACCGCCGAGGCGCCCGGGGTCAGGTCCCCGGTCCAGGACACGGTCGAGCCCGCGTAGGACACCGTCCCGGCGGTGGCGGCCGCGTCGTAGTCGTAGGCGGCGTCGTCCAGCACCGGGGACAGCGGGTCGGTCAGGCTCGCGCCGGTGTACGGGGTCTGCCCCGAGTCGGTCACGGTGATGGTGTAGGTGACCTTCAGGCCCGGGGTCGGGGTGGTGCTGCTGGCCGTCTTGACGATGGTCAGGCCCGGGGTCAGGACCGCGACGGTGAGCTGGCACGGGGCGGCGGTGGTGCCGGGCGGGCAGGCGGACCCGGTCGCGGCCGAGGCGACGGTGGTGATGACCAGCTTGTCGCCGGTGTCGGGGTTGTCCGCGGTGATGGTGTAGGTGATGACCGCGCTGCCGCCCGGAGCCAGGGTCCCGGTCCAGGTCAGCACCGGGGCGGCGTACGACAGCACCCCGGAGGTCGCCGACGCATCGCCGTCATAGGCGGCATCATCCAGCATCTGGGCGAAGGAGTCCGTGACGGCCGCGCCGGTGTAGGTGGTCTGCCCGGTGTTTGTCACCGTGAGGGTGTAACCGATCACCTGGCCCGGCACCGCCGCGGTCGCGTTCGCGGCCTGCGTGATCGACAGCGCCGGGACCAGCACCGTCACCGTCGTGCTGCACCGCGGGTCGGCGCCGCCGGCGGGGCAGTTGCTGCCCGCCGCCGCCGTGGAGGAGGTGGCGGTCATCACCTTGTTCCCGGTATCGGGATTTTTCACCGTCACCGTCCCGGTCACCGTGACGCTGCCGCCGACCGGGATGCTCCCGGCCCACGACACCCCGGTGGCGGTGACCGCCAGCGTGCCCGACGTCGCGGTCCGGTCCCCATCGCCGGTGGCATCGTCAACGACGTCGAGCAGGTTGGAGGCGATCGTGATCCCGGTGTAGGGAACTTGCCCCGCATTGGTGAACACCGCGGTAAACCGGACCACCGACCCCGGCGTCGTGGACGAGACGTCCGAGGTGTTCACGATCGTCAGCACCGCCACGTCCACCGTCACCGAGCACCGCGGGTCGGTGCTCCCGGCCGCGCAGTTGCTCCCCGCCGTCGCCGACGTGATCGTGCTGGCCAGGATGTCGTTCCCGCTGTCGGGGCTGCTCACCGTGACCGAGAACGTGACCGTCGCGACCGCACCGGGGGCCAGGTTCCCGGTCCAGGACAGGATCGGGCTGGCATAGGTAACCGTCCCGGCGGTCGCGGCCGCGTCACCGTCGTAGGCGGCGTCATCCAGCACCCCGCCCAGCGGGTCGGTGAACGCCGCCCCGGTATAGGCAGTCTGCCCGGAGTTCGCCACCGTTACGGTGTAGTGCACCACCGACCCCGGGGTCGTGGTCCCCGACCCGGCCGAGGCCGCGATCGTCAGGCCCGGCACCAGCACCACCACCGTGCTGGTGCACCGGCCGTCGGTGCTCCCGGCCGCGCAGTTGCTGCCCGCCGTCGCCGAGGTCACCGTGTCCACGAGGACCTTATCGCCGGTGTCGGGATTGTTGACCGTCACCGAGAACGTGATGGTCGCGGTCGCGCCGACGGCCAGGTTCCCGGTCCAGGACAGGGCCGGGCTGGCGAACGACACCGTCCCGGCGGTCGCGGCCGCGTCGCCGTTGTAGGAGGCGTCATCCAGCAGCCCGGTCAGCGGGTCGGTGAACCCCGCCCCGGTGTAGGCGGTCTGCCCGGAGTTCGTCACCGTGACCGTGTAATGCACCACCGATCCCGGCGTCGTGGTGCCGCTCCCGGCCGACACCGTGGTCGTCAGGCCCGGCACCAGCACCGTCACGCTGACCGAGCAGCGCGGGTCGGTGCTCCCCGCCGCGCAGTTGCTGCCCGCCGCGGTGGTGGCCAGGGTGGAGGCCATCACCTTGTTCCCGGTGTCGGGGTTGTTCACCGTGACCGTGCCGGTGACCGTGACCGACCCGCCGACCGGGATCGAACCGGTCCAGGAGATCCCCGTCGCGGTTAGCGTCAGCGTCCCCGATGTCGCGGTCTGGTCCCCATTAGGGGTCGCGTCGTCCAGCACGTCGGTGATGTTGGAGGCCACCGTGATCCCGGTATAAGCGACCTGCCCGGCGTTGGTGAACGTGGAGGTGAACCGCACCACCGACCCCGGCGTCGTGGTCGCCACGCCCGAGGTGTTCACGATCGTCAGCACCGCCACCGGGACGCTGACCGAGCACCGCGCATCAGTGCTCCCCGCCGCGCAGTTGCTGCCCCCGGTGGCCGAGGTCACCGTGCTGGACAAGATGTCGTCCCCGGTGTCGGGGTTGTTCACCGTCACCGAGAACGTGACCGTCGCGACCGCACCGGGGGCCAGGTTCCCGGTCCAGGTCAGGGCCGGGCTGGCGAACGACACCGTCCCGGCGGTCGCGGCCGCGTCACCGTCGTAGACGGCGTCATCCAGCACCCCGGCCAGCGGATCGGTGAACACCGCCCCGGTATAGGCGGTCTGCCCGGAGTTCGTCACCGTGACCGTGTAACGCACCACAGAACCCGGCGCCGTGGTCCCCGACCCGGCCGACGCCGCGATCGTCAGGCCCGGCACCAGCACCACCACCGTCACCGAGCACCGCGCATCGGTGCCCCCGGCCGGGCAGTTGCTGCCCGCCGTGGCCGAGGTGATGGTGCTGGCCAGGATCTTGTCGCCGGCGTCGGGGTTGTTCACCGTGACCGAGAACGTGACCGTCGCGGTCGCGCCCACCGCCAGGTTCCCGGTCCAGGTCAGGGCCGGGCTGGCGTAGGCGACCGCTCCGGCGGTCGCGGCCGCGTCGCCGTTGTAGGAGGCGTCATCCAGTAGTCCGGACAGCGGGTCGGTGAACGTGGCCCCGGTGTAGGTGGTCTGCCCGGAGTTGGTCACCGTGACGGTGTAATGCACCACCGAACCCGGCGTGGCGGTGCCGGTGTTTGCCGTCAGGGCGATGGTCAGGCCCGGCACCAGCACCGTCACGGTGCTGGCGCACCGCGCGTCGGTGCTGCCGCTCGCACAGTTATTGCCGGCGCTGGTCGAGGTGATGGTGCTGGCCAGGATCTTGTCGCCGGTGTCGGGGTTGTTCACCGTCACCGAGAACGTGATCGTCGCGGTCGCGCCGACCGCCAGGCTGCCCGTCCAGGTGAGATTGGGGCTGGTATACGAGACGCTGCCGGCGGTCGCGGTCGCGTTGAGGTTGTAGGTGGCGTCATCCAGCACCCCGGACAGCGCATCGGTGAACGACGCTCCGGTGTAGGCCACCTGGCCGGAGTTGGTCACCGTGACCGTGTAGCCGACCGTCGTACCCGGGGTCGCGCTGGCGGTGCTGGCGGTCGAGGCGATGATCAGCACCGACACCGGGACGCTGACCGAGCACCGCGGGTCGGTGCTCCCGGCCGCGCAGTTGCTGCCCGCCGTCGCCGAGGTGATGGTGCTGGCCAGGATGTCGTTGCCGGTGTCGGGGCTGTTCACCGTGACCGAGAACGTGATCGTCGCGACCGCGCCTGGAGCGAGGTTCCCGGTCCAGGACAGGACCGGGCTGGCATAGGTAACCGTCCCGGCGGTCGCGGTCGCGTCGCCGTCGTAGGCGGCGTCATCCAGCACCCCGCCCAGCGAATCAGCGAACGCCGCCCCGGTATAGGCGGTCTGCCCGGAGTTGGTCACCGTGATCGTGTAATGCACCACCGACCCGGGCGCCGTCGTCCCCGACCCCGCCGAGACCGCGATCGTCAGGGCCGGCACCAGCACCACCACCGTCACCGAGCACCGCGCATCGGTGCTGCCGACCGCGCAGTTGCTGCCCGCCGTCGCCGAGGTCACCGTGGTGGCCAGGACCTTATCCCCGGTGTCGGGATTGTTCACCGTCACGGAGAACGTGATGGTCGCGGTCGCGCCGATGGCCAGGTTCCCGGTCCAGGACAGGGCCGGACTGGCGTAGCTGACCGTCCCGGCGGTCGCGGTCGCGTCGCCGTCGTAGGCGGCGTCATCCAGCACCCCGCCCAGCGAATCAGCGAACGCCGCCCCGGTATAGGCGGTCTGCCCGGAGTTCGTCACCGTGATCGTGTAGTGCACCACCGACCCCGGCGTGGCGGTGCCGGTGTTTGCCGTCAGGGCGATGGTCAGGCCGGGGATCAGCACGGTCACGGTGCTGGCGCACCGCGCGTCGGTGCTGCCGCTCGCGCAGTTATTGCCGGCGCTGGTCGAGGTGATGGTGCTGGCCAGGATCTTGTCGCCGGTGTCGGGGTTGTTCACCGTCACCGAGAACGTGATCGTCGCGGTCGCGCCGATCGCCAGGCTGCCCGTCCAGGTGAGAGTGGGGCTGGTATACGAGACGCTGCCGGCGGTCGCGGTCGCGTTGAGGTTATAGGTGGCGTCATCCAGGACCCCGGACAGCGCATCGGTGAACCCGGCGCTGGTGTAGGCCACCTGACCGGAGTTGGTCACCGTGACCGTGTAGCTGACCGTCGTACCCGGCGTGGCCGTCGAGACGTTCGCGGTCCCGGTGATGGTCAGCACCGACACCGGGACGCTGAGGGTGCAGTTGGGGTCGGTGCTGCCCGCCGCGCAGTTGCTGCCCGTCGTCGTGGACGTGATCGTGCTGGCCAGGATCTGGTTGCCGGTATCGGGGTTGTTCACCGTCACCGAGAACGTGATCGTCGCGCTCGCGCCGATGGCGAGGTTCCCGGTCCAGGTCAGGTTCGGGCTGGCGAACGACACGGTGCCCGCCGTGGCGGCTGCGTTGGTGTTGTAGCTGGCGTCGTCGAGCACCCCGGACAGCGGATCGGTGAAGGTCGCGCCGGTGAGCGCGATCTGGCCGGAGTTGGTCACCTTGATCGTGTAGCTGACCGTGCTGCCCGGGGTGGTGGTCGCGACATTGGCGCTCTGGACAATGCTCAGCGCCCCGGCCAGGACCGTGATCGAGGTGGCGAAGGTGGCGGTCTTGCTGTTGGCGTCGGTCACCTGGACCGTGAAGCTCGAGGTGCCGCCCGCGGTCGGGGTACCGGCCAGCACCCCGGTGGAGGCGTTCAGCGTGATCCCGGCGGGCAGCGTGCCCGCGCTCACCGACCAGGTGTAGGGGGTGGTGCCGCCCGCGGCGGTGAGGGTGTCGGTGTAGGCGGTGCCGACCACGCCGCCCGGCGGGGTCCCGAAGGTCAGGGTCAGCGCGTTGGTGACCACCAGCGTGATCGAGGCGGTGGCGATGCCGTTGTTCGCGTCGATCACGTTCACGGTGAAGGGGTAGCTGCCCGCGGTGGTCGGGGTGCCCGACAAGACGCCCGCAGAACTGAGGGACAGGCCGGCCGGCAGGGTGCCCGCGTTCAGCGACCAGGTATACGGGGTGGTGCCCCCGGTGGCGGTCAGGGTGTCGGTGTAGGCAGCGCCGACGACCCCCGCCGGCGGAGCGGTGATCGGCGCCGATACCCCGGCGCTGATGGTGATGCCGATCGCCTGGGTGGCGCTCTGGTTGTTGGCGTCCGTTACCTTGACCGTGAAACTGGAGGTGCCGGTCGCGGTCGGGGTGCCGGTGAGGTTCCCGTCGGCGCTGAGTTTGATGCCCGCGGGCAGGCTGCCAGTGCTCACCGACCAGGTGAACGGGCCGGTGCCGCCGGACTCGTTCAGGGAGTCGCTGTAGACGGTGTTCGTCCAGCCGCCCGGCGGGGCGGCGAGGCTCAGCGACGGCCCCGGCGATGACGGTCAGGCTCACCGACTCGGTCGCGGTCAGGCTGGAGGCGTCAGTGACCTTGACGGTGAACGTGTAAGTACCCGCGGCGGTCGGGGTGCCGGCCAGCAGCCCGGTCGACGCCCCGAGCGTCACCCCGGCAGGCAGCGTCCCGGCGCTGACCGACCAGGTGAACGGGCTGGTGCCGGCGGTCACGGTCAGCTGGTCGCTGTACGCCACGTTGACCTCACCGCCCGGCGGCGCGGGGAACAGCAAGGCCGGGCCGGCGTTGTAGGTGTAGGTGCCGCTGCCTGAGACGCCGAGGCTGACGACCTGGACCGTCACCGATGCCGCGGCATGGGCGGGCATCGATGAGATGTCCAGGCTGGTGCTGCTGGTGACGGTGAAGCAGCCAGGGGCCGACGTCGTGCACAGCGCCAGGGTGACGGGCGTACCCGCCGTGAACTGCGCCGCGGTGCCGATCTCGATGGCCGTGGCCCCGGACAGTCCGGTGCCGTGGACCGTGACGTCGTTGCCGCCGCCGGCGGGGCCGTTCGGCACGGTGACACTGGTGACCACCGGTGCGGCGGGCAGGGTGCCGGCCGGTGCGCTCGACGATGTCGCCGGGCTCGCGTCGCTGGAAGACGCGACGACGGTGCTGCTGGCCTGGATCACCGCCGGGGTGACGCTGCTCGAGGTGACGACACCGTTGACCGTGATCGTACCGCTGGTGAACGGGCTGGTGCTGTCCGTGCACGATATCTGCTGCCCGCTCGGCGCCCCGCACACCCATCCCGACCCAGAAGCGCCCACCGGGAGAACCCCGGCCGGCAGCGTCTCAGTCACGGTCACCGGCTGGTTCTCCGCCGCCCCCGACGAACTCGCCGCAACCGAATAGGTGACCGGGCTGCCCGCCGTCAGGGTCGCCGCCGCATAGCTGGTCTGGCCGACCGCGAGCTGCGGGACCGGGTTCAGGGTGGTCACCACCGCGTCGTCGATCTCGTGGAAGTCGTAGGACGCGCCAGTGGACGCTACCCAGCCGAACGCCAGCTGCTTGGGGTACCCGCTCGCGTTGACCCAGCTCGCCGGGTAAAGCCCGGACGGGACCGTCGGCAGGGCACCGACCACATCCTTGGCGGGCCCGCCCACCGGGGTGAAGTGGACATCGTAGTCACCGCCCGGCACGACCAGCCCGGACGGCGTTGTCACCGACAGCGAGCTCGGGTTGTAGACCACCTCAACCGGGACCACCGACGCGGCCCGGGTCGAGGCCCGTAGCGTCAGCATCTTTGACGTCGCCGTGGCCGCGCTGCTGGCCAGCGCGCAATACCCGGTGCCGCCGTTACCGGGGCCGCGTACCACGACCTCGCCGGCCATCGGCCCGTCGATGTTGGCTGGGTCGGTGCAGCCAAGCCCCTCGTAGCGGTTGCTGAAGTTGCCGTAGGTGTCGAACCCGACCCCCAGGTAGCCGTAGCTCAGGCCGGGCACATTGGAACTCGGGGCTGAGTAACCGAGCGCCCCGCCGGATTGCCCGATGGCCGCGGGGGTGGCCGGGTTGGCGGGATTGACGGCGGCCAGCACGAACGCGATCCCGTCCGCATTGTCGCCCGCGTACTGGTAGGTGTTGAAGGTCACGTCCAGGCCCTGCGAAGTGGGGACGCTGGTGCTGGCGAAGACCCCGCCTTCCTGATTCCCGATGTTCTGGGTGAGCCGGAGCTTGCCGGCACCCTGCGCATCGGGCGCCGTCGGGCAGCTGGCCAGCGGGTTGGCGGCGGCGTTGCCCGAGGCGGTCAGGCACGCGGTGTTGCCGCTCGCGGCCGGGGCCGTAGGCAGCGCCAGCGATCCCGCCGGGCCGTCCAGGGTGTTGTCGTGGAACGTCTGGCTAAATAGCACCGTCCCCGCCGCCGCGTGAGCGCGCGGAGCAGCCACCGTCGTCCCGACGGCGACCGCGCTGATCAGGAGCGTGACTGCGGTAGCACGCGCCACCATCCGCCGGGTTCGCCGGAAGGCCATTCACCGCCCCTTGCTCGGGTGATCGATCTGGCAGCCCGGCGCGAAAGAGCCTTCCGCACGCCGAGCCCGCGTGGCCACGCCGCGGAACTGAGATACCCAGCGGAATCTCACGGCGTTCCACCAACATAACACTAAGTAATGACAAGGTTGCACTAGGTCATCTGCGGCCCGCTTCGCTAGGCGCCCCCGGCATCAGGACAAGTCGTACTTCCCAGGAACGGCCGGAGATGGTGACTTTTTGTTCTCATAGCGCTACTCTATGTAGTGACAACGGTTGCGGCGCCGCATAGACGGGCAGCCGTCTCTTATCGGAGGGACAGGGCGCGCCAGGCCTCACGGGGAGAACCATGAAGAAGTCAAGAATCTGCGTCCTCGGCGCCGCAGCCGTCATCGAAGCCGCGCTGACTACCACCAGCGCATCGGGGGCGATGGCAGCAACGGGGCCGCCGGTAGATACGACGGTGACCTTCACGGTCACTAACGGGGATCTCACGATAAGCGCCCCTAGCGGTGTGGCCCTGATCCCCGTGGGTTCGGACTCGGACTCGGGCCTGCCGGGCAGCACTGTCGCCGCGACCATGGGGGATACGGTGGTGACAGACAACCGGGCCGCGCTCCTCACCCCCTGGATCGCGACCGTATCCGAGACCGACTTCCTCACCGGCGGCGGTACGACGCCAGAGACGATCCCGGCCGACGATGCCGGTTACGATCCAGGCACGGTCACCACCACAGGGAACATCACCGCTGCCACGACGGTCCTCCCGGCGCTATCGAACGACGCACAGCAGGTCGTCACCGACGCCGGCTAGGGGACAACACCGCCACGTGGGATGCCACGATCACGCTCGCCATTCCCGCCACTGCGGTCGTCGGCGACTACACCGGGACGCTCACCTCGTCCGTGGGCTAGCCCGCACCGTGATCACCAGGACTAGCCCGACCGGCTCCTTGTCCGTAGCGGCCGGGCCGGTCCTGTACCCGGCCAGGAAACAGGAGGAAAGAAATGCGCCGCCTGCTCGGGACGGTGCTGCTCGCCGTGGTCGCCGCGTCCGTGACTCCGGCTGCGGCGGCCGCTGGAGTCACGGAGCCGAAAACGGGGCCCGCCCAGACGTTCGGCACCCGGCTCGTCGATGTTCCGGTCTCCGAGGCGGGCAATCCGCGCGCCCTGCATTACATCATCGACTACCTTCCGACCGGGACCACGATCCACCGCAGGATCCTCGTCATGAACGGCGAGACGCGGACCGCGCGCTTCGCTGTCTACTCCGATGCCGCCCAGATCAGCAACGAAGAGTTCATCGGCGATGCCGGGGCGACCCGCAACGAGCTGACCGGCTGGATCAGCGTGCAGCACCCGGCGGTTACCCTGGCCCCGGGCGGGTCCGAGATGGACATGATCACGATCAAGGTGCCGCTCGGGGCCACCCGCGGCGAGCACTACGGGATGATCTGGGTCCAGCAGGCAGCCCATGTGCGCAGCGCCAGCGGGGTCGGCGTCAACGAGGTGGCCCGGGTCGGAATCCGCATCTACCTGGCCGTCGGCATCGGCGGCGCCCCGCCCACCGCCTTCGCCATCGCCTCCATGACCGGGTCCAGGTCCGCCAAAGGCCAGCCGTCCCTCCTCGTCCACGTGGACAACACCGGCGGCCGGGCCGTCGACCTGGACGGCACCCTGCAGCTGACCGGCGGCCCCGGCGGGACCAGCGCCGGTCCGTTCCCGTCCCAGCGGATCATCACGCTGGCCCCCGGCCAGTCGGGAAACATGAGCTTCGCCCCGCCCGAGAGCCTGCCCGACGGTCCCTGGCAGGCCAAGGTGACCCTGGTCAGCGGGATCACCGCGGCCGTCGCTACGGGGACCGTCCAGTTCGGTGCCGTCACCGCGGCTGGGATCCACCTCGGCGTGATGGCCTGGGGTGGCATCGCCCTGGGGGTCCTCGCCCTCGCCCTGGGCCTGGCCGCCATCCTGGTACGTCGGCACGCTCCCCGGCACCGCCGCCGGGCGCTAGCCTGACACGCCCGCGTCGGCGCTGTCCATCGCCCCGGTTCCTTCGTGCGGTCAGGCTCGGCCGTCCATGGCAGAAGCCGTCGCGCGCGGTGATGCCGGGCCTTTCCGCCCAAGGCAGTGCAACAGCCCAAACCCCGATGACTGCAACGTATAGTGTTTGAGGGGATACTTAGAGCGACAATGGGGAAAACGATGAGGTCAGCAACGTGAGGTCGGCGCCGCCGGGAACGGTCCAGGCGCACGGGGTCCGGCAGTGGTGGCTTAACCGGGCCCTGCGGACGAAGGGCCTGATCGTGGTCGCGGTGCCGCTGATCGCCCTGCTGGGCCTCACCTCGGCCAACCTGCTGCTGCAGCAAAATGAAAGCACTGAACGCAATATCAGCCTGAACGCCCGCAACCTAGATGACACGGCCGCCCAGGTCCTCGCCGACATGGTGAACGGGGAAACGGGTGTCCGCGGCTACGCCGCCACCCGCGACCCGACCTTCCTCGACCCTTACAACCTCATGCTGACGCGGATCGGCGCCGAGCGCACAGCGTTGCGGCAAGCGGCCGTCATAGCAGGTGACGGCGGCCAGCAGCAGGCGGTGGACGCTACCACGGGCCAGGAGCTGTTCGAACTGGCGCAGCTGCGTTCTGCCATCAGCCGCGGCACCTCAGCCGGGAACCTCCTTCCGGCACTTCAGGCCGGGAAGACGACCATGGACCTGCTGCGCCGCCAGGTCGCCAGTCTCGCCGCCGGTCCGGCGGCCCTGGTCGCCCTCCAGCACAACAAGATCACCACGCAGCAGACAAGGACTGAACAACTCGACATCGCCGGCCTCGTGCTGGGGCTGCTGGCCGGGCTGGCCGGCGTCGCCCTGTTCACCTCTAGCATCGCCCGCCGGGTCAGCATGAACGCGGAGAACGCGCGCCGGCTGGGCGAGGGGCAGCCGCTCGAACCGATTCTCGTTGCGGGTGACGAAATCGGGCACCTCGCCGAGTCGCATCTCCGGGCGGAGGCGCTGCTGGCCAGCCGGTCTGCGGAGCTGATGGCGGCCAGGGACGCGGCCATGCGGGCCACCCGCGCGAAGAACGCGTTCCTGTCCAGCACGAGCCACGAGCTGCGAACCCCGCTGAACTCCATCCTCGGCTTCGCGCAGCTCCTCCAGCTGTCCGAACTCAGCGAGGATGACCGCGACGGCGTCGACCGGATACTCGGTGCCGGGCACCACCTCCTCGCGCTCATCAACGAGCTCATCGACATCGCCCGGATCGAATCGGGTGACCTGGGTATGTCTCTCGAGCCGGTCCTGGTTCGCCCGCTCATCGAGGAGTCTTGTCGGCTCATGGCCCCGATCGCCGCCGCGCGCTCGATCCGGATCATCAGGGACTGCGCGTATCCCGCCCTGACGGTCTTCGCCGACCGGCAGCGGCTCGCCCAGGTCCTGGTCAACCTGATCTCCAACGCCGTCAAGTACAACCACAGGGACGGCAGCATCACGATCTCCTGCGCCGAAGCGGGCACCGGCCAGGCCAGCATCGTGGTCACCGATACCGGCCCAGGCCTGGCGCCAGAGGACCTCGAGCGCATATTTGTCCCGTTCGAGCGCCTCGGCGCCGAACGGACCGACGTCGAGGGCACCGGGATCGGGCTGCCTCTGGCCAGAGCCCTCACCGAGGCCATGGGCGGCCACCTAACCGCATCGAGCGTCCTTGGTCAGGGAGCAGCTTTCACGGTTAGCCTTCCCCGCGCCCCCGACCTGATCCACGTCCCGGCCCCCAGCCCCGCGCCAGCGGCACCGGCGGCCAGGCCGCCCGCTCCGCCCGGAGCCGGCCTCAGCGTTCTCTACATCGAGGACAACCCGGCGAACGTCGAGGTAATAGCCCGGTACCTAAGAGGCAAGTCGAACGCAACGCTCCTGTCCGCGATATCTGGCCGGGCCGGCCTCGAGTGCGCCGTCCGGGAGGTGCCCGACATCATCCTGCTCGACCTGCACCTGCCCGACCTGCAGGGAGACGAGGTACTGAACGAACTCAAGGCTGACCCGGCCACCGCCGCCATTCCGGTGATCGTCCTTTCCGCCGACGCCTCCCGCGGCGTCATCCACCGCCTGCTGGCCGGCGGCGCGTTCGCCTACCTCACCAAGCCCATCGAACTCGCCGAGCTCGGCGAACTGCTCGACAGCTTCGCCGCCACCCGGGCCCGGGGCCAGCCGGCCCGGCCAGTGATCCCGATCGTGCCAGCGTGATTACTCAGGAGCCCGCCAAGGGAGGCCCCATGAACCATGCCTTGCTTTACATCGAGGACGACGATAACAACATCTGCCTGGTACAAGCGCTGCTCAAGCGCCGCCCTCAGATCGAGCTGCTGGTGGCAATGAACGGCCGTGACGGCGTCCGGGCCGCCATCGACAAGCAGCCGGACCTCATCCTGCTCGACA
The DNA here is from genome assembly GCA_963758795.1 of uncultured Actinomycetes bacterium. Classification (GTDB taxonomy): domain Bacteria; phylum Actinomycetota; class Actinomycetes; order Streptosporangiales; family Streptosporangiaceae; genus Palsa-504. The sequence goes on along the minus strand of CAVWXG010000004.1, from coordinate 292,566 downwards.
ATCGGCTCCCCGACGCGACGGGCAGCGAAATCCTGCGAGAAATCGCCTCCACGCCGGCCACGGCGACGATCCCCGTGGTGATCCTCAGCAGCGACTCAGACGAGTTCATTAATCGACTGATAGCCGAAGGAGCCGCTGAAGCCGTCCCGAAGCCGTTCGATATTCACAAGTTCATAGCCATGATCGATCGCTACTTGCCCTGACCACCGCCCGGCCTGAAGGAGAATTGGCCGTCGGAGTCCGGTTCGAAGGGGCAGGTCCGGACGACCGCATCGATGTTGAGCGGCCCGTAGATGTGCGGGTAGGGCTGGGCGTGGCCGGGCACGGGCTCGTAGCGGATTTCGGAGTCCACCCGGGCGGCGTCGATGACGAGCAGCAGCAGATCCGGTTCGCCCCGGTAGAAGGCATTGGCTACCAAGGCCACCTGTCCGGCGGTCGAGGTGTGGATGAACCCTTCCTCGGCCAGGGTCCGGCCTCGCGTCGACATCGTGTACGTGCCGTCCTGACCCGCCCGGGCCCAGTCCGCCGAGGTCGCGATGTGATAGATAAACGTCACCTGCCGAGTATTCCGCGGCCGGGCTGTAGATAACTGACGACCGGACGGAGACCGGAGTGTAGCAAGGGTCACACGTACGATGAGGGCTCGATCACTGCAAATCCCGCACCGATGGGAATAAGTTCTTCACAGCGGGCACGCGAAAAAGCCGGTTCGTTCCGGCGGGCGGCGTCTGGGGTTACATTTGAGCTCAAAGCAGCGAGGACGCTGAAGATGACACAGACACCGGAAGCGCTGGCTAGAACGCGGGCGCAGATCTCCGAACGCACGTTCCGCAAGGACCCCTGGTGGCGGGCACCGCGTATCACCGCGACCTTGCTCACCATCTGGGTCGGCTACGCCACCGTGCGCGTTTTCACCGGGCACTGGTATTACGTGCCCCAGTACCATTACCTGACGCCCTTCTACTCGCCATGCGTCAGCGGCGAGTGCGTGCCCGGATCCAGCACCCTGGGCCATTGGATCCCAGCGGTCCCGCCGATCATTCCCTACGCGTTCGTGTCGCTGGTGTTCGTGCTCGGCTTCCGGACGACGTGCTACTACTACCGACGGGCCTACTACCGGGCGTTCTGGCGTTCACCGGCGGCCTGCGCGGTACGCGAGCCGCACGCGGCCTACACCGGCGAGACCAGGTTCCCGCTGATCGGGCAGAACCTGCACCGCTACTTCTTCTATATGGCCCTGCTCATCGCGATCCTGCTGAGCTACGACGTGACTCAGGCGTTCCGCGGCCCGGACGGGAACTTCGGGTTCGGCCTCGGCTCGCTGATCCTCCTGGCCAACGCGATCCTGCTCTGGGGCTACACGCTGGGCTGCCACTCGTGCCGGCACATCACCGGCGGCCGGCTGAAGAATTTCTCCAAGCACCCGGTCCGGTACTGGGTCTGGACGAAGGTCTCCTGGCTGAACCGCCGGCACATGCAGTTCGCCTGGATCACGCTCGGCACCCTGATGCTGAGCGACCTTTACGTCTTGCTGGTGGCCAGTGGCGCCTTCTCAGATCCAAGAATCTTTAATTAACCGAAACGGGCAGTGGTTATGAGCGACGCAGAAATCACCAGCGACGCAGTGGTTGCGGGAGACGCAGCGGCGACCAGCGCAGCGGTACCTGGCCGCGAGACAGGGCGGGTTGGCATCACTCGGTCTAGTTCCGACGTCGACAGGTACGTCTACGACGTGGTGGTCGTTGGCGCGGGCGGCTCCGGGCTACGGGCGGCGATCGAGGCGCGGCTGCACGGCAAGAAGACCGCGATTATCTCCAAGTCCCTGTTCGGCAAGGCGCACACGGTCATGGCCGAAGGCGGCTGCGCGGCCGCCATGGGCAACGTGAACCCGAAGGACAACTGGCAGGTACACTTCCGCGACACCATGCGGGGCGGGAAGTTCCTGAACAACTGGCGGATGGCCGAACTGCACGCCAAGGAGGCCCCGGACCGGGTTTGGGAGCTCGAGGCGTGGGGCGCGCTGTTCGACCGGACCAAGGACGGCAAGATCAGCCAGCGGAACTTCGGCGGGCACGAGTACCCGCGGCTGGCGCACGTCGGCGACCGGACCGGCCTGGAGATGATCCGGACGCTGCAGCAGAAGGTGGTCGCGCTGCAGCAGGAGGACTGGATCGAGCTCGGCGACCCAGAGGCGATGATCAAGGTCTTCGCCGAGACCACGATCACCGAGCTGATCAAGTCCGACAGTACTGGCGACGGGGGGCGGATCGCCGGGGCGTTCGGGTACTTCCGGGACACCGGCCGGTTCGTGCTGTTCGAGGCGCCCGCGGTGGTGCTCGCCACCGGCGGCATCGGCAAGACCTACAAGGTCACGTCCAACTCGTGGGAGTACACCGGCGACGGCCACGCGCTGGCGCTGCGCGCCGGGGCCAAGCTGCTGAACATGGAGTTCGTCCAGCTGCACCCGACCGGAATGGTGTGGCCGCCCTCGGTCCGCGGGCTGCTCGTCACCGAGTCGGTGCGCGGCGACGGCGGCGTGCTAACCAACTCCGAGGGCAAGCGGTTCATGTTCAACTACGTGCCCGACGTGTTCCGGGCTATGTACGCGGAAACCGAGGAAGAAGCGGACCGCTGGTACAACGACCAGGCCAATAACCGGCGCCCGCCGGAACTGCTCCCCCGCGACGAGGTTGCGCGGTCGATCAACTCCGAGGTCAAGGCGGGCCGCGGGTCGCCGCACGGCGGGGTTTTCCTGGACGTGTCGGCCCGGCTGCCCGCCGAGGAGATCCTGCGCAAGCTGCCCTCCATGCACCACCAGTTCAAGGAACTGGCCGATGTCGACATCACCAAGGAGCCGATGGAGGTCGGGCCGACCGCTCACTACGTGATGGGCGGCGTGGAAGTGGACCCGGACACCGGCGCCGCCTCGGTGCCCGGCCTGTTCGCGGTCGGCGAGGTGTCCGGCGGCATGCACGGGTCCAACCGGCTCGGCGGCAACTCGCTGTCTGACCTGATCGTCTTCGGCCGCCGGTCCGGGCTCGGCGCCGCCGAGTACGTATCGGCCTTGCCGGTCAGGCCGGCCGTCCCCGAGGCGGCCCTGGCGTCGGCCGCGACCGTGGCGCTCAAGCCGCTGGAGCGGGCCGAAGGCGAGAGCCCGTACGCCATCCACGGCGAGCTGCAGACGATCATGAACGACCTGGTCGGGCTCATCCGCCGCGAATCGGAGATGAAGACCGCGCTGGTCGAGCTGGACAAGCTGCGGGCCCGGGCCGCCCAGGTCTCGGCGGCCGGCGACCGGGCCTATAACCCGGGCTGGCACCTTGCCCTGGACCTGCGCAACATGCTGGTGGTCGCGGAGTGCGTGGCGCAGGCCGCGCTGGAACGGCAGGAGTCGCGCGGCGGTCACACCAGGGACGACTACCCGGGCATGTCGCCGGAATGGCGGAAGGTGAACCTGATCTGCTCGCTGGACGCCGACGGCACGGTGGCGCTGCGGCGCCAGCCGATGGTCCCCATGCGGACGGACCTGCTCGAGCTGTTCGACGTCGGCGAGCTGAAGAAGTACATGACAGAGGATGAGCTGGCCGGCCTGCCCGGCGCAGCCGCGACCTCCGGGCAGGAGCACTGATGGGCTACAAGGCGGCGCTGCGAGTCTGGCGCGGGGACGCGGGCGCGGGAGCGCTCGACGATTACCAGGTCGAGGTCAACGAGGGCGAGGTCGTCCTGGACATCCTGCACAGGCTGCAGGCCACGCAGGCCAGTGACCTGGCCATCCGGTGGAACTGCAAGGCCGGCAAGTGCGGGTCCTGCTCGATGGAGATCAACGGCCAGCCGCGGCTGGCCTGCATGACCCGGATGTCGATCTTCACGCCGGAGGAGACGCTGACGATCACGCCGTTGCGGACCTTCCCGGTGATCAGGGACCTGGTTACCGACGTGTCTTTCAATTACGCCAAGGCGCGGGAAATCCCGTCGTTCAGCCCGCCGCCCGAGGTGAAGCCGGGCGAGTTCCGGATGCAGCAGGTGGACGTCAACCGGTCCCAAGAGTTCCGGAAGTGCATTGAGTGCTTCCTGTGCCAGGACACCTGCCACGTGATCCGGGACCACACCGAGAACGAGCACGCCTTCTCCGGCCCCCGGTTCCTGATGCGGATCGCCGAGCTCGAGATGCACCCGGCCGACGCCGCCGACCGCCGCGAGATCGCCCAGGATGACTTCGGCCTCGGCTACTGCAACATCACCAAGTGCTGCACCGAGGTGTGCCCGGAGCACATCAAGATCACCGACAACGCGATCATCCCGATGAAGGAACGCGTGGTCGGCCGCAAATACGACCCCCTGGTCTGGCTCGGCGACAAGATCGGCCGCCGCACCCCCAAAGACACCCCCCAGGTCCCCGGCTAGGGAGCGCGGCAGCGGCCCGACGTTAGCGTCGACGGAGCCGGGCTCGCGAAACTGGCGGGTCAGGCGGCTGGCTGGAGCGTCACGGTGCGGCCGGGCGCTTGGAGCGGCGGATGTAGTTCCGCTTGCAGTGTTCGGGCCGGTGCGGGCGGTGTATTAGCCGGATCGGCACTCGTGGCAGCGGGGAACTGAATTGTGCTAACTGATTTCCCTGTCGTTATGGCAGGTAGCGGTCGATTATTTCAAGGAACTGGCGGAAACTGAACGGCTTCGCGACTGACTCAGCGGCTCCGCTGGCTAGCAGTTCATCGATGACCTCGTCTGAGTCGCCGCTGAGGATAACCACCGGGATCGCCGCAGTAGCTGAGGAGGACGCGAGCTCCTGCAGGATTTTGCTGCCGGTGGTGTCGGGGAGGCGATTGTCGAGCAGGATAAGGCCCGGCCGCAGGTCGATGGCGGCCCTGACGCCGTCACGGCCGTTCATGGCCACGTGCAGCTCGATCTGAGGGCGGCGCCTGAGTACTGCTTCAATCAGGGCGATGTTCTGCTCGTCGTCCTCGATGTAAAGCAAGGCGTGGTTCATTCGGGGCTCCTTCGCGGGTCCCCCGGCCAGGCCCCTGGGTAAAGCGCTTGATGTCCGGGGTCATGCTGCAGTGATCGGCAGGACCGGCTGCGCCAGCCGGTCCTGAGCTCGGGCTGCCGCCACGGTGCCGCCCCGGGCTCGGCGAGATCGATGGGCTTGCCTGGCCGCGGATGCTCAATGAGTCAGCCCGCCGCGCATGTGATCGGTGAGCGTTCTTGCCGGCTATCAGCGTGCGCAGGGCCACGATCAGGCGCTTCGCCTGGTAAGAACGGCGAAGCCAGTCATGCCCGAACCCCGCGCCCGGACCTGCCCCTGGTAGGCCAGGCTGGCTTGACATGAGTTCACTTGGTGCATTGTCCCCTCACTTACTTAAAGTCACTATATGATTACCTTGTGCTATAGTCACTGTACAGGCTGGTCCCCGCGGGAGAATGCTTCCGCACTCGCCTTGTTCGCATCATTGCAGGATGGTGGAGTCAGGCCTCACTGACCGGCTGGCATCAGTCCGGGGCCGCTGCGCACAGCGGACCGCGGCTCGTCAGGTAGCTGAAGCGCATCCGAGGCCAGCATCATGAGCCCAGGGACTAACGGGCACTCGGTTGACATCGCGGCCATCTCCGGCTTGCCCGGGTTCGTGGTGATCCTCGTCGACGAGAACCAGAAGATCGTGTCCTGGAATGAGGCGGCCGCCGAGTTGTTCCGCGTCCCGGCTGCGCAGGCGCTGGGGCAGTCGCTCACCGACGTGGGGGGCCAGCCCCTTACCGTGAGCGGCCGAGGCCGGGAGAGCCTTACCCCGGTCATCGCCGCGGCGGGGTGGTGGTCCGGCTCGCTGCTTTTCCAGCGGAAGGACCGCTCCGAGTTCCTGCTCCAGGCCACTGGACTGCGAGTGCCCCTGGAACATGGGGCCGGGGCCCTGTGGCTATCGCACCTACACGGCCACGACAGCGATCAGCGGGCGCTGGGCGAGGCGCTCGCCCTCGCCACCGCAGACCGCCGGCGGCTCACGATGATCGCCGAGGCCGGCAAGCTGTTCGGCTCGAGCCTGGACCTGGACGTCGTCCTCGACCTGGTAGTCACCAAGACGGCGCAGGCCCTGGGTGACTGCTGCCTTGTTCGACTGCTCGACGAGTCGGGCAAGTTCCTGCTGCCCACCGCAACGCATCACAACGATACCCTGCGTGCGCAGGCGTTCAGAGATTCCGTCTACGGTCGCCCGGTGCCCGTAACCGACACCCTTTCCGGGAGAACGCTGCGAACTGGTGAGGCGATCTTGATGGCACGGTTCAATCCCGTCGGCTCCGGGCTGACGGACGACCGAGACTATACAGCCGCCCGCGCCGAAGTACGCAGTGTGATCGTTGCGCCGCTGATCACGGCGGGCACGGCACTCGGCGTCCTCACTGCCTTCCGCGACGTGACCGAGGAGCCGTACGACGACACCGACCTTGAGCTTTGCACCGACCTGGCTGAGCGGGGCGCCCAGGCCATCTACAACGCCCGGCTGATGGGCGAGGTGGTGCGCGCTGACGCGGACCGGGCCGCTGCGCAGGACCGGCTGCGGCACGCCGAGCGGATGGAGAGCCTGGGCCAGCTCGTCGGCGGGATCGCGCACGACTTCAACAACCTGCTCAACGTGATCGCCTGCTTCAGCGACATGCTCGCCGAGGAGATAGCAGGCCTGGCCGCCGAGGACGCGCGGCTGGGCAGCATGCTCGGCGACGTCGAGCAGGTCCGCGGCGCGGCGCAGCGGGCGATCAGGCTGACCCGCCAGCTGCTGATCTTCGCCCGCAGCGACGTGGTGCACCCCGAAGTGCTCAGCCTCAACGAGATCACCGCCGGCCTGGAACAGCTGCTGCGCCGCACCCTCGGCGAGCACATCACCCTGACCGTCGCACCCGCCGGTGACCTGTGGCCGGTCAAGGCGGACGCCGGCCAGCTCGAGCAGGTCCTGGTCAACCTCGCCGTCAACGCCCGCGACGCGATGCCCGGCGGCGGGAAGCTCACCATCGACACCGCGAACATCACCGTGGACGAGGCCTACGCGGAGTCCCGGCCCGGCCTCACGCCGGGCCGCTACGCCCGGCTGCGGGTCTCCGACACCGGCACCGGCATCCCCCCCGAGGTCCTCGCCCGCGTGTTCGAGCCGTTCTTCACCACCAAGCCGGCCGGCCAGGGCACCGGGCTCGGCCTCGCCACGTTCTACGGCATCATCACCGGAGCCGGCGGCCACGTCCAGATCTACTCCGAACCCGGGCTCGGCACCACCGTCACCGGCCTGCTGCCCGCCACCAGCGAACAAGCGGCCAGCTCCGAGGCACCGCCCGCCGCGCCCCCCCGCGGCCGCGGCGAGACGATCCTGCTCGTCGAAGACGAAGCCAGCCTGCAAGAACTGGCCAGCCGCCTGCTGACCAGGAACGGCTACCAGGTCCGCGTCGCCCGCACGGCGTCAGAGGCACCCAGCATCGCAGGTGACACCGGGCAGATGATCGACCTGCTGCTCACCGATGTGGTCATGCCCGAGATGCTCGGCAACGAGGTGGCCAGGCGCGTGCACGCCATCCGCCCGGCCCTGCCCGTCCTGTACATGTCCGGATACGCCCAGCCGATCCTGGACACCCACGGCGCCTTCGCCCATGAGATCGACCTGCTGGAAAAACCATTCACCGAGGCCACCCTGCTCACCCGCGTCCGCCGCGCCATCGACAACGGCACCCATCGCGCCGAGGGGGACGGCCCGGAGTTCAGCGAGCCTACCAGAGCAGCTACGGACTCAAGCCCATCCAGCTGACCGCCCCAGGCGGTGGCGGTGGCGCAGCGAACCTCAAGCCAGAGCCCGAGGAGATAGAACGGCCGCGTATGTCGCGAGTGAGCCCGTAGATCACTGCGGCCTCCCGGCGTTAGACGGCGTTTGGGCCGGGCGGCCTTGACCCTCCGGAAACGGGACTGACGATGCTCCTGGTCAGGATGATGCACTACCTATCTAACGTACAGTAGGAAATCAGCTACTATTTGTTATCGCGGGGGCGCGTTGTGAGATCAAACGCAAAAGGTTCAGGACGGCCCCGGGCAGGCCGGGGGGTGCGGGGCAGCCGTGAGTTTGAGCTGCCGACCCTGCTGGCGACCATCGTTGAGTCGGCGAACGACTCGATCGTCAGCGCGACCCTGGACGGCGTGATTACCAGCTGGAACGCGGCTGCCGAGCGGCTATACGGTTACACCGCCGCCGAGATCATCGGGCGCAGCACATCCCTGCTCATCCCACCGGAGACGGCCCCAGAGCTGACGCCCGTCCTCCAGCGCGTGCGGCAGGGAGAGACAATCGAGCATTTCGAGACCCGGCTTCGCCGTAAGGATGGAAGCATCATCGAGGTGTCGCTGACTGATTCCCCCCTCCGCGACGCCAGCGGCGCGGTGGTCGGGACATCCTCAATTACCCGGGATATGACCGAACGCAACCGCGCCGAGGCCCTGTTCCGGGGGCTGCTGGAGGCGGCGCCGGACGCGATGGTGTGCGTGGACTCCGGCGGCCGCATCGTGCTGGTAAACGCCCAGGCCGAGCGGCTGTTCGGGTACCCGCGCGAGGAACTGGCCGGGCAGCCGGTCGAGATCCTGGTCCCCGACGCCATCAAAGCCGGGCACCCCGACCTGCGCGCCGGGTACGCGGCCGACCCCCGGCCCCGGCAGATGGGCGCCGGCCTGGAACTGTCCGCCCGCCGCCGCGACGGCACCACCTTCCCCGCCGAGATCGCCCTGTCCGCCCTCGACACCGACCAGGGCCTGCTGGTATCCGCCGCCATCCGCGACGTCACCCAGCAGCAGCAGGCCGCACTGGCCCAGGCCCGGCTGGCATCGATCATCGAGTCCTCCCACGACGCCGTGCTCAGCCTTGACCTCGACGGGCTGATCACGACCTGGAACCCGGGAGCCGAGCGGCTGTACGGCTACACCGCCGGCGAGATCATCGGCCGTCACAGCGATCTCCTGCTCCCCGCCGACCAGCGCTCCGACGTGCACAAAATCCTGGCCTCCGTGTCCCAGGGCGAGAAGGTGGAGGACTACCAGGCCGAGCGGGTCCGCAAGGACGGGACGACGATCGCGGTCATGGTCATGCTGGCCTCGATCGCCGACAAGGCGGGTACGATTACGGGACTGTCGGCCGTGATGCGGGATATCAGCGTCCAGCAGCGGGCTGAGGCCCGGTTCCGGGGGCTGCTGGAGGCGGCGCCGGACGCGACGGTATGCGTGGACTCCGGCGGCCGCATCGTGCTGGTAAACGCCCAGGCCGAGCGGCTGTTCGGGTACCCGCGCGAGGAACTGGCCGGGCAGCCGGTCGAGATCCTGGTCCCCGACGCCATCAAAGCCGGGCACCCCGACCTGCGCGCCGGGTACGCGGCCGACCCCCGGCCCCGGCAGATGGGCGCCGGCCTGGAACTGTCCGCCCGCCGCCGCGACGGCACCACCTTCCCCGCCGAGATCGCCCTGTCCGCCCTCGACACCGACCAGGGCCTGCTGATATCCGCCGCCATCCGCGACGTCACCCAGCAACGGCAGGCCGAAGCCCGGTTCCGGGGGCTGCTGGAGGCGGCGCCGGACGCGATGGTGTGCGTGGACTCCGGCGGCCGCATCGTACTGGTAAACGCCCAGGCCGAGCGGCTGTTCGGGTACCCGCGCGAGGAACTGGCCGGGCAGCCGGTCGAGATCCTGGTCCCCGACGCCATCAAAGCCGGGCACCCCGACCTGCGCGCCGGGTACGCGGCCGACCCCCGGCCCCGGCAGATGGGCGCCGGCCTGGAACTGTCCGCCCGCCGCCGCGACGGCACCACCTTCCCCGCCGAGATCGCCCTGTCCGCCCTCGACACCGACCAGGGCCTGCTGGTATCCGCCGCCATCCGCGACGTCACCCAGCAACGGCAGGCCGCACTGGCCCAGGCACTGCTGGCATCGATCATCGTGTCCTCCCATGACGCCGTGATCGGCCAGACGCTCGACCGGGTGATCACCACATGGAATCCGGCGGCAGAACAGCTCTACGGCTACACCGCCGCCGAGATGATCGGTACTCCGATCTACCGGCTGGTGCCTGGCGAGCATCTCATCGCCGAACGCAAGAACACGGGCGTCATCGTCCGGGGGGAACGGCTGGAGCCTTATCAAACCGAGGGAATCCGTAAGAACGGGACCACGGTCGCAGTATCAGTCACGCTGTCCCCGATCACCGACCAGCAGGGGACGATCATCGGCATGTCGGGAGTGTCGCGGGACATCAGCGCCCACGAACAGGCTGACGCCCGGTTCCGGGGGCTGCTGGAGGCGGCGCCGGACGCGACGGTATGCGTGGACTCCGGCGGCCGCATCGTGCTGGTAAACGCCCAGGCCGAGCGGCTGTTCGGGTACCCGCGCGAGGAACTGGCCGGGCAGCCGGTCGAGATCCTGGTCCCCGACGCCATCAAAGCCGGGCACCCCGACCTGCGCGCCGGGTACGCGGCCGACCCCCGGCCCCGGCAGATGGGCGCCGGGCTGGAACTGTCCGCCCGCCGCCGCGACGGCACCACCTTCCCCGCCGAGATCGCCCTGTCCGCCCTCGACACCGACCAGGGCCTGCTGGTATCCGCCGCCATCCGCGACGTCACCGAGCAGCGGCAGGCCCGCGACGATCTCAGGCGGAGCAACCAGAACCTGGAATCCTTCTCCTACTCCCTAGCGCACGACCTGCGGACCCCGCTGCGCTCGCTGGCGGGATTCAGCACCGTCCTGATCGAGGATTACGCTGACACCCTCGGTGAGGACGGCCGTGGCTACGCTCAGCGGATCGAGGCTGCCAGCGAGCATATGGGGCACATTCTCGACGACCTGTTGCGCATATCCCGCATATCCGGGGCAAAGATCAGCCTCCGGCAGGTCGATCTCGGCGCCGAGGCAGCCACCATCGCCGTCGAACTCCAGCGCCAGGACCCTGGCCGCCGGGTCTGCTTCACCATCCAGCAGCCAGCCCGGGCAATGGCCGACGTCGTTCTCATCCGCGAAGTACTGCACAACTTGCTGGCCAACGCCTGGAAGTTCACCAGCGGCCGTGACAACGCCTCGATCGAGTTCGGGATGACCCCCGCCACGGACGGCCGCGTCTGCTGTTACGTGCGCGACAACGGCGCGGGCTTCGACCCCGCATACACACACAAGCTGTTCCAGCCATTCCAGCGCCTGCACACCACGCGCGAATTCCCCGGCACTGGCATCGGCCTCGCCAGCGTGCGCCAGATCGTGGACCGGCACAACGGCCGCGCCTGGGCCGAGGGCACAGCCGGCAACGGCGCCACCTTCTTCTTCACCCTCCAGGCGGCAGAACCTTCCGGTCCACCGGATAAGTGATGATCATCCTCCGGCTGGCAGAAGGCGCCGCCTTGATCTAACAGGGTGCCACAGCCATGCAAACCGGGCGGGAGATCGGCTCCCCGGGGCTTGGGGCGAGGGTTGGCGGCTGGGGCCAGCGGGGCGGCGGAGGCTGGGGGGGCGGGGGTGTTGACGGGCATGATGACGACAGCGTGAAGGTGGGGCGGGGCGGATGACGGCGCGGCTACGATGGCTGGGGGCTTGGGCCGGGGATTTTGGGTCGGTACCGCCGAACGATCCCGGGGGGAGCACGCACGTGTTCGCGGAGCCCGCAGCAGTGCCCGTTCGGCATCATAATTTATATCTTCGGGGCCGGGTTGGTCCGCGGGAGCGAAGGGCTGGCATGTCGCATCTGACGTACGGAGAGGCCGGGATCGTCGGGCTGATCCAGGGAGTGACCGAACTGTTCCCGGTGTCCAGCCTGGGCCACAGTGTGCTCATCCCGGCGCTTGTCGGCGGGCAGTGGGCCAAGGACCTGAACGTGTCCGCACCCAACTCACCGTACCTGGCGTTCATCGTCGGGCTGCATGTCGCCACCGCCATCGCCATGATCATCTATTTCTGGCGGGACTGGGTGCGGATCGTCGTGGCCTTCATCGCCTCGCTCCGCCACTTTGCCCGGCCCGAGCCGGGGACCAGGCGATGGGAACCACAGGGCACCGACCAGATGCTCGCCTGGATGCTCATCCTGGCCACGATCCCGGTTGGGATCGCGGGTGCGCTGCTCCAGCACGTGTTCACGGACTACTTCAGCAAGCCGCGCCTGGTCGCGGTGTTCTTGTTCGTGAACGGGCTGATCCTGCTGGGCGGCGAGCGGCTGCGCCGGCGCGGCGCCGAGGAGGAAGCGCAGCAGGCGGCCGCGGACGTGGAAAAGGCCGCCGAGCGGCAGCGGGCGACGGTGGCGGCCGCGGCGGCTGAGACGGATGGAAGGGACCGGGGCGCCGCGGGCAGCCGCGGCCGGCATTCGTCCGGGCAGCGGGCGATGAAGCAGCAGCAGGCCGGCGTGGCGGTGGAATCGGACCGGCGACTGGTCGGCGTCGGCTACCGCGGTGGCGTCATCCTCGGCTCGATGCAGATCTTCGCGCTGCTGCCGGGGATCAGCCGGGACGGCATCGTCATGGTCAGCGGCATGTTCCGCGGGCTGTCCCGGCAGGACGCGGCCCGGTTCTCGTACCTGCTGGCGGCACCCGTCATCTTGGCGGCCGGCGTGTTCAAGCTGCCTGACCTGACCGGGCCGCTCGGCGACGGGATCCGGACGCAGGTGCTGTTCGGCAGCCTGCTGTCCGGCATCGGCGCCTACCTCTCGCTGCGGTTCCTGATGCGCTACTTCAGTGACACCTCGCGCACGCTGACGCCGTTCGCGATCTACTGCCTGGCCGCGGGTCTCGGCAGCGCCATCTACCTCACCGTGAGGTAGCGAATCCGTCAGCCGGAGGGCTGGGCGCTGGCGCTGGCTGACGGCTGGCCGGCGGCGTTGATGACGGTGCCGGCCCGCGCCCAGGGGCGGGTGAACCCTATCGGGTCCTCATCGCCGGGTGCTGAGCCAGGTTTCCCGTACGTCGAGATGCGGATCGGAAAGCCCGTCGCATAGGCCTCGACCATCTTCCCGTTCCCGATCACCAGGCCGACATGACCCGGTGACATGACGGTGCCGTCCGAGCCGGCGAAGAACACCAGGTCGCCCGGCTCCACCTGGGACGCCGGGACCTGCACCCCCGTCGCCCACTGATCCTGCGAGGTCCGGGCGATGTCGACCCCGGCGGCCCGGTAGGCCATCATCACCAGGCCGGAGCAGTCGAAGGCGTCCGGGCCGGTGCCGCCCCATTCGTACGGCTTGCCGATCTGGTCCTCCGCGAAGGAGATGGCGGTGGCCACGGCCTGGTTCGGCGGGACGGCCGAAACGCTCCCGGTCGACGTCGCGCAGCCGGCCACCGTGCTGCTCGACGGCAGGTCCGCGGACACCACCGTGAAGTTGCCGCCCGCGTAGGCGCCCGCGTAGTACAGCACGCTTTCCACGTAGGACTGCAGGTGGTTGTAGGCGAAGATGGCCGAAGACGGGTCGGTCGTGACGCCGGCCGTCAGCAGGTATTTGGCCGCGCCCGCGATCGCGTCGGCGGGGTCGTAGACGCTCGCGTCCGGGCCGCCGTCCTCGTCGGTCGCGATGCCGTCGACCACCTCGCTGGCCGGGTGGATCGGCGCGCCACCCCAGACGTTCCCGGCCGCGCCGCCGATCCCGATCTGCATCGGCCCGGCCGCGCCGAACGCGTTCGACCCGCTGTGCACGCCCGGCAGGGTGGTCTGGCCGTTGTCGCTTTCCACCGTCCCGATCCCGGCCAGGATCGTCCACGGCACGCCGTACTGCTGCCCGACCTTCTGGTACCAGGACAGGTAGTTAGCCGGGATCGACTTGGCCTTGGCCGCCGGGGCGGGCTGCCCGGCCGTTCCGGTCTGGTCGCCCGAGCAGCCTGCGCTGGCCGCGAAGAAGGCGTTGGTGCCGATCATGAGGGGCACCGCCAGCAAGCCCAGGCCCGCGAGACCCATCAGCCCGAGGATGCCGAGCACGAGCAGCCGTGAGCCGCCGCGGACCGGCCCGTTCCCGGTGCTGACCTGTTTGGTCTCGGTCCGGACCAGGAGCCTGTTCGTCACGAATTGCCCGCCGAAGCCAGCTCGATATCGTCCACCAGCCAGCTGCTGCCCGAGCCGGTGACGGTGACCGCGTACTGCGTGCTGCCATTGGTGGTCCCGCGCGAGCTGACCAGCCGCTGCCCGGTGGTGACGATGAACGTCAGGCTGGTCGGGCCGAAGCCCCGCAGCGAGTTGATCACCGCGGTTCCGGTGGAGGTCTGTTTCTGGCTTGTCCTGAGCGCGGCCACGCCGGCGGTGGAGTAGGACGCCTGCAACGTCGTGGCGAGCTGTCCGGTGATCAGCCCGCTCATCTTGGCCACGTAAGCGGCTGGGCTCTCGGTGTAGGTGAAGGTGTTGTAGTCGACGCAGAACTTCTCCGTCACCGACGCGGCATCGGCCAGGCCCTGCTGGGTGAACGGCAGCCAGGAGTAGATGTTCAGGTTCCCGGCCGCGTTCGGCGACGCCGTCACCGTGGGCGCCGGGGTCTCCGGGGTTCCCGGGGTTCCCGGCGCCGACGCGGACGCGGGCGCGGGCGCGCTCGCCGCCGGGCTGGTCGAGGCGGCGGCGGCGGAGGTCCCGCCCGAGTGGGACAGCTTGGGCAAGATGAGCCAGTAGCCGAGGGCGGCCAGCACGACCACCACGAGGACGAATACCGCCTTCTGCTGGGCGGGGCTGAGATCCACCGAGGCCGCCGCTACTTATCCCGCCGTATCGGGCGTAGCCAGAACGGCACCGCGGGCTGGTCGTCCTGGCCGCGTCCGCGGGCGGGCTGGCCGCCCTGATCGGCCGACTCGGCCGGAGCGGGGGTCGCCGGGTTCGGCTTCGGTCCGGCGCTGGACCGCTGCCTGGCGCTCACCGCAGCCCATCCGCTCGACGGCCAGGCCGGGCCGGAGCCGCCGTTGTTACCCCTGCCGCCTCGGCTGCCTCCGTTGCCTCCACTGCCTCCGTTGCCTCGGCTGCCTCCGTTGCCTCCACTGCCTCCGTTGCCTCCACTGCCTCCGTTGCCTCGGCTGCCTCCGTTGATGGGCGGCGCAGACCCCGTGGAGCCCGAGCGGGCGGAGACCCGGGAGGGGCCGGAGGTACCTGAGGACGCGGCCCGGGTGCGCGGGCCGACCGGGCCTACGCCCGCCGAGCGCCCGGCGCCGCGAGACCAGCCCGACGCCGCCCCGGAAACCCCGGCCGACCCGGACGACCCGGACGACCCGGACGACCCGGACGAGCCGGACGAGCCCGGACGAGCCGGACGAGCCGGACGACACTCCGGCCAACCCGGCCGACGCGCTGCTACCGGACCTCGGCGGCAGGTCAAGCGGTGGGGCGACCCGGCCGCTGCTGGCCGCCTCCGGGAGGTTCGGCTTGCGCGTCGTGCCCGCGGCGCTGACCCCGTTGACCACCCGGGGGGAGCCCGTGCTCGTTTCGCCTTCTCCATCGGCCGGGGGCGGGGCATCGGGCCGCAGCCGCGAGGCGTACGCGTCGCTCGACGCGCTCGCCACGGTGCCCGCCCGGGCGGCCGCGTCGGCCGAGGCCGCTGACCCGGCCGCCACCCCGGCACCAGCGCCGACCGCCACCCCGGCGGCGAGCGCGGCGGCCTGGCCGGGATTGCGGCGTGCCCACCGGGCGGCCCGGTAGCCCGCTACCCCTGGCACCGCCACCGTCGCGGCGTCCAGCGTCGACCGGCGGAAGGTAGAGCCCGCCTCGCGCAAGCTGTACTCGGCCCGTTCGGTCGAGCCGATGGTGCCGTAGCCGACGGCGGAGAACAGATGCTGGAAGGGCTTGCGGTAGATGAAAACCGCCACGGTGACCAGCGAAATCATCAGGATCTTCAGCGCCCACGGCAGCACCGCGGCAGAGGTCCCCATGATCAGCGAGTAGCAGTAGAGCAGGACGCTCAGCACGATCGCGATCGCGACCTGTTTCATCAAGACGCCGACGAGCATCTCGAACCAGCGGATCGCGATCACCCGGCCGAATCCCGGATGCGTGCCGATGATCAGGAAGAACGGGCCGGCCACCAGCAGCAGCAGGAAGCCGAGCTTGAGCACGATCAGCGTCAGCGCGATCAGCAAGATCAGCATCCCGGCCACGAGCGCGGCGAACACCGCGGCGAAGGCGATCTCCAGCCGGGTGGTCCACTGGTTCCCCTGGAACAAGGGGTAGACACCGGGATCGTTCTGCTGGAGCGAGTTCGCGATACCGGTGTAGGTCGCCTGCTTGGCCTGGATCAGCGCGTTGGTGGGCGTCTCGTTGACCGCGATCGCCTGCGACCAGAGCAGCTGCCTGCCGTATTGGCCGACCACGGTCGGGGTGCCGTTGCTGTTGGTGGCCGCGACGGTGCCGAACTCCCCGTACAGCCAGGGCTCGCACACCAGCACCGACCACAGTTCATTGGCGTTCTGATCCACCAGGCCGTTGCCTGAGGTGAAGGCGTAGTTGGAGGTGACGCTCTGCGGGTCGCCGGCCTGCACCGGCAGGCAGTTGCTTCCGGCCGGGGTCGGCAGCTTGGCGAACGCCGTGTTGAGCACCTGGGTGGCGCCGTTGGAGACGGTCGTCCCGACCCCGGTGAAGTCCGCCGGCCTGCCGATCAGGGCGATCGCGGCCGCGCAGGCCACGACCATCCACAGCGTGCCCTCGATGGTCCGGCTGGCCCGCTTGCGGATCAGGCCCTGCCAGGCTAGCCAGATCGCGCCGAGGATGACGACCGGCGCCAGGTACGGGAAGTAGATCGCGTTGCCGAGCGCGCTGATCAGCCGGTTCGCGGCATTCTGCAGCCAGGTGAGGATGTTGTTGCCCGCCGCCGACTGGTAGACCGTGATCGTCACCCGGTCCAGGGACTTGGCCCCGTCGAAGACCATGCCGGCCACGTTGTTGCCGATCAGCGAGGTCATGTCGGAACACTGCAGGCCATGGGCCGCCCAGAACTGGCCGGAGATCCCGTAGTTGTCGTACAGCGTCTTCCCGCCTGCCGCGGTGGCGGGCGGTTCGATCATCGCGTTGATGCCGCCGGTCGCCTGCTCGGGCTGGGGCAGCGAGGGTTCGCAGATGTTGTTCAGGTCGCCGACGAGCCCGCTCGAGCCCTGTGAGCACAGCCCGACGAGCCCGCCGATGTCTCCGATGCCCGGCACCTGGCAGACCCCGCCGGGTTCTTGGGTCAGGTCCGGCGTGACCATTGAGGTCAGCCTGGCCTGGGAGACAGGGGAAGCCTGGGAGACGGTCGAGGAGTTTGGGTCCGCAGATGTGGCCTGGGCCAGGCTGGGGGTGTGCGCGGCTGGGGCCGCGTTGGTCGCGGCGAGGGCCGGCGTGGCCATCGCGAGCAGCGCCACGACCAGCAGGAGTACCCGGACAACCCAGCGCACGACGCGGCGGTCGCGGCCGGATGAGTCAGCGCGGTCCCGCGCACCAGGCTTAAGCGGGGATAGCGAGATAGCCATCTGGGGGGACTCCTGGTTCTGCCGGTTACGACGACGCTTCCGCGGCTCGCGTTCGGGTCGCAGACGTGCCTACCGCCGACGCGGGTTCGCTCGGCAAGGGAAGATCGTCGGCGCGGGGGGATCGTTGGGTCCTGGCTTCGGCCTGGCTCTTGGCCCGGGTGGGGTTGGTGTCGATCCAGTCCCTCAGCTCCTCGGAGACCAGGTCGATCCCGATCCGCCCGGCCCGGTCGTCTAGATCACGGTAGATGCACTCGCCGTTGCCGAGCGAGCGCAGCACCGCCTTGTGCTCATCCGACGGCGCCACCCCGAGCAGCGACATCACGTTCGCTACCTCGCCGCGTTCGGTCGACCGGAACGCGAAGACCCCGGACAGGCAGTTGGTCACCTGCTCGTTCAGCAGGTCGCCGGCATTCTGCGAGACCAGGATCAGCGCCGTGTTCCTCGACCGGCCCATCCTGGACACCTCGGGCACCAGCTTGGCGCCCTCGGGCGTGGATGTGATCGCCCACGCCTCGTCCAGGAAAATCGCCTTGGGCGCGGTCCTGTCGATGCCGTTGAGGAGCTTGCGGGCGAACTGGGACACCAGGTAGAGCAGGGCAACGGAGAGCCGCTGCTCGTAGGAGTAGTCGTCCCGGCTGGTGGTGGTGTCAGGCAAGGTCAGCCCGTCTAGCGTGAAGACCGTGGTCCAGCCTTCCGCGTCGATCTGCTGACCCACCGACGGGGCGAAGCACAGCCGGGCCAGCCGCATCTCGGAGATCGACCGCATGACCGCGCCGGTGTTCTTCCAGGCCGGATCGTCGGCCTCCTCTAGGTAGGTGATGACCTTCCCGAGGCTGGGTCGCTCGGTTCCGGCCACCGCGCCCACCGCCTGAATCATCGCGCTTTCCCGCTCTTCGCTCATCCTGGGCAGCAGCAACCGCAGCGTCTCGGTGGCCATCGTCCGCTTCTGGGACAGATCGACGCCGAACGAGAACGGATCGAGCAGACCGGGCGCGGCCGCACCGAGCGGCAGCACGCGCGCCTTACGGCCCTGCCGCTTCAGGTACTCCACCAGCGATTCGGCGTCGCCCTTCGGGTCGATCACCGCCACCGTCGCGCCGCGCAGCGCCAGCTGGTAGATCAGCAGCATGGCCAGCGTCGTCTTCCCGCCGCCGGGTTCACCGGTGATGGCGACGGCGGTGGGCCGGTTGCGCGCGGCCGCGAGCAGCGGGTCAAAATGCACGACGGAGCGCGCCCGGCCGAGGGTCTCGCCGATGTACGGCCCGATCCAGCCCGTCCCGTCGGAGTCGATCCGGTCGCCGATTTCCACCGTCGCGGTCGGCATTCCGCCGGCGATCGTGTAAAGCGGCTGGCGCTGCACGTACGAACTCAGCCGGATCCGCTCCCCCGGCAGCGATTCACACAACAGCGAAAACTGGTCACCGGTCGAGTTGATCACGTCGATTCCGATATCCCGGTAATGCTCGACGACCGCCTCCACCCGGCGAACGCACAGTTCTCTGGTCGGCGCCGCAACGATCAGCCGGTGCCAGCCATAGACAAACGGCAGGCGTTCCTTGGTGATGCCATGCTCGAGCATTCGGGCCGCGGCGATTTGCTCGGCCAGCGCGATAGGCGCCTCCGCGCCCGCCTCGCGAATATGCGTGTCCATGTCACGCGCGTGCGCCAGGCGGCGGCTGACGTCCTTGCTCGCCTTCGCGGGCGGGATGAGCTTCATCCGGGAGCTGAACTCGACCGGGAACGGCAGCGAATCGGCGTAATGCAGCCAGGGCTCCCCATCCGGGAACGACATAACATCAGGAAACCGGGCAAAGGAAATGAAAGCGGTGTAGGACTCCCCCGACACATGTTCCAGGCACAAGAGGCTGCGCCCGTTGTGAATCTGCCCCTCGAAGAGCATGTCGATCTCGCCGGAGCCCCATCTCCTGCGTTTAGTCGCGGACGGCAGTGGCTCTCCCGCCGTCTGCGTGAGCGCGTGCCTGACCAGCCAGGCGATCTCACCCGAGGTCGCGTGCCGGGCCGCCAGCGCGCTCGCGTTCAGCGCCCGGCCCAGGCGCTCGGCGGACTCGGTCCACTTGACGACCTCCGGCGTGCCGACCGTCTCATCATTGAGCCCCAGCCCTCGCTCGCCGTGCGCGTACACGCCGCGGAACTGGGAAAACACTCCACCAGACAGTTGTGCGCGCACGCCGCGCTGGCCGAGCCGGACCCCGAGGTAGATCTCCTTGGCCCAGAAATCCTTGCTCCAGACGTGCTGGTAGGTCTGCTCCAGGTAGTCCCGCCAGCCCGGGCCGCCGTCCGAGGTCGCGTCCAGCCCGGTCGCCCAGGCGTGCGCCGGGTAGGGCCGGTGCGCGATGCGCAGGTGAACTTCGGCGTCGGCCATCCTGATCGCGGCCAGCGCGACCGTGATGTTCGTCGCCAGCGCCTCCCGCTCCTCCGGCGTCGTGAACTCGTAGGAGACCGACGGGACCCGGTAGTACGCCCAGGCGTGAGTGTCCGTGAGCAGGATGCGGTCGTCGAAGTACCTGATGCCCAGCCGGGTACGCCCCCTGGAACCCCTGGACCTCTTAGTCCGAGTGCTCACCGGGATTCCTTCCCGGGAACGGGCGCTCTGGGGCTTCTGGGTTCGGGGCTTCCGGATCCGGCGGCGGCCAGGCCCGCGACCAGCACCCCAGCCAGCGCCGTGTAGGCGAGCCTGGTTTGTGATTGCAACACGGCCGGGGTGCCCGGCCGCGCGGACAGCAGATCATCCCACGGCACCCGGACAATGGCCCGTGAGCGGCCCCTCGCCACGGCTTCGGCCCTGAGCACGTCCTCCATGGTCCGCCTGCTCACGCCGTTGACCACCGTCACCGCACGGCCCGCCAGCCCGCCGTGCCCGTGCCCGGCCAGCCACTGCTGGGTATTGGCCAGCGAGGTCGCCGCATCCGGACTGGCCGGGGCGACCAGCACCAGCTGGTCGGCGAGTGAGAGCACCCGGGTCAGCCCGGTGGCGGCCGGGTCAATCATGGTCAGTGGATACCGCGCGGCCAGCAGGTCGGCCAGCCGCTGGTAGTCAGCTCCTTCGAGGGCGCAGGCCGGTCCGGCCGGTTCGGCTCCGGCCAGCTGATCTCCGGCCTGATCGGCGATCACGTCGAGCCTGCCCCCTGAAGCCCCTGCACCAGCGCCAACCCGCACGTCCGGCTCATGGCCGGCTAGCAGCGCCGCTATCGAGGCGGCCGGCGAGCGGCGGGCGGCGAGCGACGTCGCGCCGGGATTCAGGTCAAGCGCCGCGACTGGAACTCCCCGCGCCGCGGCCAGGATGTGGCCGATCATGAGAGCCGTCACGGTCTGTCCCGCGCCTCGGGTACAGCCGAGCATGACGATCCGGCGGGAACCGGCCAGCGGCAGCCGGGCCCGGTCGCGATCCAGCGTCTCCTGGTCCGGCCTGCCCGGTCCCTGACCGCCGGTAACCACTCTCACCTGGCGTCGCCAGCTGGTGCCAGCACGGCTGCCGGGACCGCTGAGCGCGCGCTCGATGGACGGCAGCGGCCAGTCCCGTTCAACGCCGGCAAACCTGGCGGCGGGGATAGCAGCCGCAGGCGGGACCGGTGCCGAGGACTTGACGCGTAGTTCTGCAGGTTGAGTGGTTGGCGCCGCAGACTCCGGCGCCGGTGCGGGGGAAGCCTCCGGCGCCGGTGCGGGGGAAGCCTCCGCCGCGGACTCTGCCGCGGACGATGCGGACGTCGCGGACTCGGATTCGCGCGCCGCCGTTACGACTTCAGCGGCCGCGGATGTCAGAGCGGTCTCCGCTGGCCCGGCGATCTCTGGCTGTGCGGACGCGGTTGATTCCGGAGCGGCGGGAAGAGCCCCCTCCGGTGTGGCGGCGGGGGCAGGCGCTTGGACCCGGAGGAACCAGCGAGCCCGGGGCTTTGACGATATCGCGGGAGGCCGGGGCCACGCATACGGCACCACGGGAGGAGACGCTGCGGCCGACGGGGCTGCCTCGGCCGGGCCAGAAACAGGTTCTGGCCTGCGCGCTGACCGGAGCCGCCGAAGAGAGCCGGGCCTGCGGTCACGAGCCGGCTCGCGCTCGGAGAAGACAGCAGGTTCGGATCGGACAGGCTCGATGGTCGCGCCGGGTTCGTACGGGACAGCAGGGTCGGTAGTGGCGGCTGGTTCTGTTGCGGGTACGTCCCCGGCCTCGGGGAACGGGCCGGCCTCGGGGAACGGCGGCCTCGGGGAACGGGCCGGCCTCGGGGAACGGGCCGGCCTCGGGGAAGGAGCCAGCCCCGAGCGAGGGCCATGACATTGGAGCGAACGGCTTGACCTGGGACTCGCCGAGATTACGGGCACTGGGTTCAGCATCATGCGAGACTTCCAGAGCCCGGGAATCCTGCGCCGCGGGACGCTGCGGAAAAATCCACGCGGGGCGTTGGACCGGTTCGGCGCCCTCATCGCGGGTGGTCGAAGGCGCATCGCCACGCGACCATGGACTGCGCGGCCACGTCCGCCTGGGTTCGGTCCCGCTGACCTTGAAGCCCTTGGCTTCGGTTCGGTTGAGGTCAGAACCCCTGGTATCGGGACCTGCCGTCGCCCGCTGTGGCACCTGTACCTGCGCGGGCCTCGGCGGTGCCTGCGGCGACTGGGCTGCTGCGGACTGGGCCGGGACGGACTGGGCCGGGGCAGACTGGGCTGCTGCGGACTGGGCCGGGACAGACTGGGCCGGGGCAGTCTGGGAGATGTCCGGCTGGGGTGCCGCCTGCTGCGCGGGCACTGGCGTGCGGGCGGCGGTTCGCCGCGTCTCAATCGGTCGCGCGGCAACGCGCGGTGCCGCCTCTTCGGCGCTCACGGCGGCCTCGATCGCCGTTTCCGTTTGGCGGGCCGGAGCTTTCCCGGCTTTCTTGGGCAGCGCCTTCGGGGGGTGCTTGTGCCACACCCGGGCCGTCACCAAGATGTCGTCCTTCTCCGCGAACGGCGCCATCCGGCACCAGGCTCGCGGCTCGGTAACGTAACGAAGCTGTGAGGTCACCAGTTCCGGCAATCGCTTACCCTCGATGACCGGCCGGGTCGTCAGCCAAGTGAGCACCCCGGGCGGCAATATGTACAGCCATACCAAAGTGTGGTTAAACGGCAACCCAATCGCAATAAGGAAAATAACATAGGGAACTGTGATCCCGACGAACACGCCAATCCACGTGATTGGCAATGGAGCTGGCAGCCGAAAATCGTATAGCTTGTAAAGCCGTTTTTCGATTCGCCAGATATTCGTATAAGTGGGAAGATCCACTAGGGACGCGCTCCTTCTGCCAGAACGGGATCAGTGGACTCCGAGCGCATTCGCTATGCCGGTGGCTAGCGTCTGCACGATACTTGGCGTGTAAAAAACGACGGCGATGGCGACGGCGAGCACCATGAACTGGACGAACCGGGTGATCTCGCGGGTGAAGAGGAAGAAGATCGCAACGATCCCGACGATGCCGAGGAACAACGGCCCGAACAGGCCCTGCAGGTAGGTAACGAGACCCTGCGTACTCAAGGCCACTGGAGCCGTCGCCGCGGTGAAGTTAGTAAGCATAATACGTCCCTTCCGGGATTAAATGAACAGCCAAAGAGCGTTGCGGCATGCCACTGGGACAGGTACAAGTAAACCCGATAAACTGGCACAGGCTGACCATGCCGCGGCGCCTCGGCCCGCGGTGGCATCAGCGGCGGACGAGTGGGCCTGAGCCGGCCCGATCGGACGGCAGGCGGGCCGGAGGCACGCCGGACACAGGCTGACCGTCGGGAAGGGTATGGCCCACGGGCGGCATATAGCCCACGGGGAGCATATGACCCGCGGGCAGCATATGGACCGCGGGAAGGGTATGGCTCGGGGGAAACAGGCCGCACCATGCCGGGAGCGGGCCTGCCGGAAGCGGTACGATCGCATGCGGACATGACGGCATCAGCCGCCAGCGTCCTGGTCATTGGGCTCCCACCGCCTCGATCGACGCACTGATTTCTTTTACATACCATTTTACGCCGCTTTGTTGAACGACCGACATGCTGTATGTGACCTGCAGTTTTGTGCCGCTAGGTACGCCCTGGCTGAGGAGCTGCCATATGACGTTGACCGTTATCTGACGGGTGGCGCCACCGGGTGGCACGTGCAGGCCGGCGATCGAGTCAAAGGCCACCGTCCCGGCCAGCCCGGTCATCCTCACGCCCGGGGCGAGGAACCTGTTGAGCGCGGCGCTATCACCGTTGGCGTAGACCTGGAAAAATGCTGGTAGCTCATTCATTAGCTGGCTTTGCGCCGCCAGGTCCGAACGGCCGGCGGCTGGCTGCGGTAGCGCAATCGGCGCAGGTGCGGGCAGCCAGGCGGGCTCGCCCGCGACCACGACGGCGCCGTCCGAGGCGGCCACCGGCACGCCGAGCTCCATCAGCTGGCCATTGACCAAGGCGAGCAACGTCACGACAGCGTGCTGCGGACCCTGCACCGCAATGCCCGCGACCTGCTCAGACTGCAGGCTAAGCTGGCCGGCGCCATTCCAGCCCAGGTCCGGCTGGGCCGCCGCGATGCTGGCGGGAACGAACTCCGCTAGCTGCTGCTCCCGCAGCCCCTGATCCTGCGGGTCGAAGTTGAGGTACACCCGGCCGAACTCAGCCGCAAAGGCCTCGGCCAGGGCGACAGGAAACTGACCGGACTTAGCACTCGCCGACCCGGCGGCGACGGCGGGCGACGCGGAGCCCTTGCCGACGGCGGGCGCGGCGGAGCTCTTGCCAACAGCGGGCGAGGCGGAGCTCTGGCTGACGGCGGGCGAGGCGGAGCTCTGGCTGAAGAAGATGGCCGTCACACCGCGGAACGCGATAACCAGCAGAGACGCCCAGAGCACCACCCGAAGCGGCCACAGCAGCCATCTGCCGCCCGCCCCGCCCCAGCCCTCATCGGTGCGCAGATCAGGTTCGATGTCCATCGCGTCGCGAGCCAGCGGATCGACTTCCCCGAGGGCCGGCGGACGCGGTCGCGGGGGGCCGAGACCGGTCGAGCCGAGATAGTAAACGGGCGACTGCGTTCCGTTACCGGAATTCGGCCCGCGAACCATCAAACCTCCCGCACGTTTCCGCGCCTGCCCGAGACAGGAGCGGCCGTCCCTGGTGCCGGTCTCGCCGTCCATTGTGCGCCATGAAGTCTCGGTTAGGAACCGGATACGGCAGATCACTGGAGCATCTGCATGGACAAATAACCAGCAACCTGTAACACGTGGCGGACACTTAACGAGTTCAACCGGGTTCGGAACGTGTTCGAAGGCTCGGCGGCGGCCGCATCGCTCCCAGCGGACGGGACAGCGCCCGCACGGAGCCGAGCCCATCGACGTCACTGCAGGTCACGGGCTTACAGCTGCCGATGCTTGGCCGCCCGGCCTCTTGTTTCTCCCGGTGGAAGCGGAAAGGCTGGGCATCGGCTGGGACCACTGCCCGTTCCGCTTCATTTGCCCTTTAAAACCGTCTGAGCAGGGGAAACATATCCTGGCGCCGGTAGATGTTAACAAGCGCTTACGGCTCTCGGGCTGGTCTGCTTGTCGTCACCGAGCCCATGCCCTGGATTGCCGGATGGGACCTTGGTCCCTGGTACGGCGATGATCTTGCCTGGTCTGATGAGGGACATGTTCGTAGCTGCCGAGGCGCTGCTGGACCTGAGCTTCCCGGCCGCGGCGGCCGGGCTCGCGAACCTGGCTCGCGGCGGGTCGCTGACTCGCGCGTCGGAGGGAGCCTACGGTGATGGCCTCACCGGCCTGGCCCGGGTCGGCCCGCTGGGGGCCGCGCCGGGCATCTCCAGGCTGGTTAAGGTGCATGTCCGGGAAGTGGTGAGCCGCGGTGAGTCCGCCGTGCTCGCGCTGCGATGGGAGGCTACCGGGCCGGGCGGCGGGCTCTTCCCTGCCCTGGACGCCGATATCCGGCTTACCCCCGCCGGGGAGCATTCCACCCGGCTATCGCTGACCGGGGTCTACCGGCCATCGCTCGCCGTGCTGGGCGCGCGCCTGGAGAAGGCGGTCTTTCACCAGGTGGCCGACACGACAGTGCGGGCCCTGCTGGCCCGCGTGGCCGCCGTGCTCGCCGGCTCCCAGGAGGCGCCCGGCGCCGTGCAAGGAACCGGCAGGTCAGGGGCCGCCGCCGGGGCCAGCAGCTGCGGAGCTGCCCTAAGCCGGCCCTAAGCCCGGCTGCCCTCCGGAAAGCGGATCACGCTGCTGGTGATCGAACACGACGTTCCTGACGTCCCGGATCGCCAGGTCCAGCTCGCCGATGGCTTCCTGGATCTTCCCGGCTCCCAGATGGCCGCCGATCAGCCCGAGTGCCGTTTCGAGAGCGAGCCCGGCGGCGAACAGCCGGCGCACCACGATATCGGTCATGTCCGCAGCGATGCGGTCGCGATCCTGCGCCAGGAGCGCAGCCGCCTCCACCCAGTCACCTGCCCTCCCGGGCGGCGGATCACGTGTCGGCCGGATGCTCCCCTCGCCTTGTTCTGGTATCGCCCCGTAACAGATCAGCACAGTTGATGACATATGCATCGCTGGGGTACCTCGGTCCTAACTGGCCATGACTGGCCGCGCCGCCGGGGTCCGGAGTGACGTCGGTTACCTCCGCCTTTGCTCTGGCCTGGCGCAGGATTTGATGGATGCTTCTCCACCAGCGACACTACGCCTTGGTCCTGCGCCTGGATAGGCGTGACCAGCTTGACATCAGCGCGCGGCTTCACTGCTTGCCTACCCGGCAGGTCCGGGCTGGCTGCGGACGTCCCGTTACGAGCCAGGCGGCGAGAGCCGCGCCTGCTCAATCGCTGGCTCGAACAGTTCGATCGGATTGCCGGAGGGTCGTCGAGCAGAATCTGCTTGCCGCTGACGCCGGCAACGATGTCGTTGCGGAAGTGCGCGCCGTGCTCGCGGAGCTTCTCGACCAGTCCCTCCAGGTCGGTGACCTTGAGGCTGAACCCTGAGTTGGAGTCAGCAGCAGGTGTGAGCGCGCCTTTTGCCGCCGACACCACATCGGCTTCCTGACGGCGTATCAGGCGATCCCGGATGACCCTCTGCCTTATAAAAGCCAGGGCCGGTGGGAGGAGAGGCCCGTGCCGCACAGCCAAGCAGTCCAGCTGCTGCATTCTGGCTCTCACCAAGCCAGGGTGGAGTCGGCGGACACCGGGGTCTCGCATCTGCCCTGTGATCAGCGAAGGCTCCGGCGATGAGGCCGAAGCCCGGCAGGCTTTCCGGTAGTCCTGCCCGACGCCGGTGCAGGCAGTGCGCGCTTGCGGGAACGTGCCTTGCCGCCGCAGTCGTGTGGGCGGGCCCGGCCGTATCGCCGACAGGCGCCCTCCCCGCAGGGCGGTCTGTACCTCGCCTCGGGCCAGCGGCGGGCGTCTCGCTGGTCTCGGCTGCGTTGACGGACGGGACACTGTCTGTCTCGCCCAGTACGGTCACGGCCGACAGGACCGATCCCTTCACCCTCACATTCACCGCCACCATGAGGCTCGCGGAAGGCACGGTGATCCTGCAGGTGCCTGCCGGATGGCCCGCTCCTCAGACACAGACAGCCGGGACCTCGGGCTACACCACATGCGCGACATGCACGCCAGGCACACTGACCACCGACCCCAGCGCAATGACGATCACGATCACCCGCCTCACTCTCGCGCCGTCGGGCACTGCCATCGCCGGACCACCGTCATCGATTGCCCTCACCTACTCCGCCACGGTTCCCCCTTCCGCGGCCAGCAATACCTTCACTGCCATGGCGGAGCAGACCAGCACGTCGGCGCCGCTCATGTCAGGCTCGGAGTCCGTGACCGTGACTCCGGCACCCACACCCACACCCACACCCACTCCGACACCCACGCCTACACCCACACCGACCCCCACGCCCACACCCACACCGACCCCGACACCCACACCGACCCCGACACCCACACCGACCCCGACACCCACACCGACCCCCACACCGACGCCGACACCCACAGCGACCCTCACCCCGACACCCACACCGACGCCGACACCGACGCCGACCAGCCCCGCCGAGACCAGCCCTTCGTCTAGCCAGGCGGGCGGGTCGGGATCAGGCATGCCGATCCCACTGGTGATGGGCCTGGCCTCAGGGTTCGCCGTGGTACTTCTGGCCGGCTGGTTCCTGCATCCTCGCCGTGCGCCGATGACCGCGCAAGGTGTGCAGGCTGTGCCGCACGAAGGCCTGCAGGGCCAGCTGAGCGTTCATGCCACGGGCACGGATGCGACGCACGCGGTGCGGATCGAGCCTCACCCCGGTGCCGCCACTACAACGATCAGGGAGGTTGGGCCGTGACGACTCCCGAACCGACGGTTCCCCGGACTGCCCTGGCGCTGCTATTCGGCCCGGAGGCAGACTCCGCGGACGCCATAGCCCATCAGATCGCATCTGCAGACCCGGAGAACCTTGGCCGCGCCCTGGAAGGCCTGCCAAAGGCAACGCGCGAAGCCGCTGTCCGCGAGGTCGCAGCTGCGACGGCTGGGCTGCTGAACGTCAACCTGATCGACGTGCTCGTCGCTGGATGGCGTAAGCATCACGACCTTACCTCCGCCGCGCGGCGCACCTTGGCGACACCGGACAGCACCGAGCTGATACAGCTCGCTACGCACCGGGTCACTGAGGCGCAACAACCCTACGTCAGCGTCCTTGTTGACGGTCACCGAGTGGCTACCCTCAACCTCGACCTGTCTGTTGTCTTTGACGTGAGCGCCCTGCTGGCAGGCATCAGAGCTGGACGGTTGGTTGCCCTGCACTCCGGGCACTGTGATATCACCGCCAGGCTGGCCCTGGAGGGCGCCGACGTCGTAACGAAGGAGGCACGCATCGATCTGCCTGGCGTGATATCCCTTGGCCAGGGAATCCGGCTGCTACCCGCTCAGGACTACCCGCCCGGCGCCGGGCAGCCCGGAACTGCCGACCACGAGCCGCCAGAAAGGCAACGACCGCGCCCAGCCGACGAAACGCGCCGCTGGTGGGAGGCCCAGCACCCGCAGTCCCCCGGCAGGTAAAACAGCCAGGCAACTCGAGGACTTCGGCCCACAGTTCCTCGCCAGGCTCGTGATGGACGCGCACGGTGCACACCTCTTCGGCCATCACTCGTCGCCTCCGTTGAGTCCAACCTGCCGCATGATCGCCATCGTTAGCCCGATCGGGCCAGTCCTACCGATCAGCGGTCAGGAGCGCTTCGGAACGCCCGCTACTTCTGATTTCCTGATGTTGCCTGGAAGCGGAATTCCACGACGTCGCCGTCGCGCATGACGTAGTCCTTGCCCTCGATGCGGGCCTTCCCCGCCGCCCGGGCCGCGGGCAGCGAGCCTGCCGCGATCAGGTCGTCGAACGAGACCACCTCGGCCTTGATGAAGCCGCGCTGGAAGTCCGTGTGGATGACGCCCGCCGCCTCCGGAGCGGTCGCCCCGGCCCTGATCTCCCAGGCCCGGGTCTCCTTCGGCCCCGCGGTGAGAAACGTCTGCAGGCCGAGCGCGCGGAATCCGGCCCGCGCGAGCTGGGCCAGGCCCGGTTCGCCCAGACCCGCCTCGGCCAGCAGTTCCGCGGCCTCGTCTTCGGGCAGCTCAGTCAGGTCGGCTTCGGTCTTGGCGTCGAGGAAGATCGCCTCGGCGGGAGCGACCAGCGCGGACAGCCGCTTGCGCAGATCCTCGTCGGCGAGTTCGGCGACGTCCATGTTGAACACGTAGAGGAAGGGCTTGGCCGTAAGCAGCTGCAGTTCACGCAGGTCAGCTACGTTTATGCCGGCGGCCGCGGCGCCGGAGGACAGCGCGATGCCCTGGTCGAGCAGCTGCTGCGCCGCCGCGGCGGCATGCGCCACCTGGGCCCGTCCGGGGTCCTTGGCGAACTTCGTCTCTTTGGCCAGCCGGGGCAGCGCCTTCTCCAGCGTCTGCAGGTCGGCGAGGATCAGCTCGGTGACGACCGTCTCGATGTCGCGCTCCGGCGACACATCGCCGTCGACGTGCGTGACGTCCGGGTCGGCGAAGACCCGGACTACCTGACAGATCGCGTCGGTCTCGCGGATGTGGGCGAGGAACTGGTTGCCGAGCCCCTGGCCTTGGGAGGCGCCACGGACCAGGCCGGCGATGTCGGTGAACCGCACGCTGGCCGGTACTATGCGCGCGGAATCGTAGAGTTTCGCCAGCTCAGCTAGCCGGGGATCGGGAACACCCACCACGCCTACGTTAGGCTCGATGGTGGCGAACGGGTAGTTGGAGGCGAGCGCGCTGGCCCGGGTCAGCGCGTTGAACAGGGTGGACTTGCCGACGTTGGGCAGGCCGACAATTCCGATAGACAGGCTCACCCGCGCGAGTGTAGTGCTGCCGGCGACGGACCCTGGTCGGCTGGCAGGGGCTCATGGTCGGGTCAGTGCAGCGATGAATCAGAGTCTGGCGGCAAGTCGGCACGCCCGGCCACCTGCGGCTAACGGCCGGCGAGCTGCGGCTAACGGCCGGCCAGCTGCGGCTAACGGCCGGCCAGCTGCGGCTAACGGCGTGGCTAACGGCCGGCCAGCTGGCGACTCAATGCTCAATGCGGACATAAGCGGCAAAAGCACGAAGCGCCTCCGGTTATCGCGGAAGATTTGCGCTTAATGGAAAGTTTTGTGCATCCCAGTCCACAAAATCATCCGCGGAGCCAAAAACATCCAGGAAGAATTGCCGCTGGACAGCAGGATGTGTGACGCACGGGACAGACATGACCCCTGGGATACGTGGGACCTAAAGGGGCAGGGGGCCGCTTCCCGCGGGCGCTCCCACGTACTAGAACCGGGCTTCGTACTAGAACCGGGCTTCGTACTAGAACTGGGCTTCGTACTAGAACTGGGCTTCGTACTAGAACTGGGCTTCGTACTGGGCGGGGTCGATGCGGGCCTCGATGACTAGCGGGCGGGAGCCTGAGGACGCTCGCGACCGGGGGCCGAAGTCGGCCAGGGCCTTCTCCAGGGCGGGCACGGTGTCGACGCGCACGCCATCGCAGCCCATGGCCTCGGCCAGGGCGGCCAGGTCGGACCCGCCCATCCGGGTCCCCGTCGGCGGGTAGCCCATCAGCTGCTGGCGCAGCTCGATCCGGTTCAGGCTGTTGTCGGTGAACACCACTACGGTGATCGGCAGGTCCAGGGCCGCGGCGATCCGCATCTCGGTCGCGGTCATCGCGAACCCGCCGTCGCCGACCAGGGCCATTACCGGCCGATCCGGCCGGGTGAGCTTCGCCGCGATCGCCGCGGGCACGCCGAACCCCATGGCCGAAAGCCCGTTGGTCATCAGCACCGACCGCGGCTCCCCGGCCGCCCACACCTGGCCCGCCATGATCTTATGCGAGCCGACGTCGGCGGTCACGATGGTGTCTGGCGGAGCCGCCTGGCGGGCGATCAGGACCACGTCGGAGGGGTTGAGCTTGCCCTCGGTTCGCCCCGCTAGCCAGGCCGTGCGCAGCCGGGCCCGGTGCGCCGCCACCTCGGCCTCCGTCCACCGGGGCTGGCCCGACCACTGGGCCGTGACCCAGCGCAGCAGCGCCCCGACGTGGCCGACAAGCTCATGTGCGCTGGCGTAGACCTGATCGGTGTTCGGCGTGGTGTCCAGGTGCACGACCGGGGTGCTGACGGACCACGGGCTGATCAGCTCCACCGGGTCGAAGCCGGCGGTCAGGATCAGGTCGGCGCCGGCCAGCAACTCCCACACGACACGATGACCCGCCATATCCAGGACGCCGGCGAAATACGGGTGATCTTCGGGCAAGGTGCCCTTGGCCATCGGCGAGACCACCACCGGGATTCCGGCCCGCTCGGCCAGGCCAGCCAGTTCCGGACCCGCCGCGCAGCGAAGCGCCGCGATACCCGCCAAGATCACCGGGCGCCGCGCGGCGCGCAGGACTTGGAGCGGGTCACCGTCGCCGTAGACGTCGACGGTCCCCGCCGCCGCGGTCAGCGGAGGCGGGACCACGGGGCCAGTCCCGGAGGGGCCAGCACCGAGGGACGCAGTGCCGGCCGTGGCAACGGCAGCGGGAGCAACGCCGGCGTCTGGCGGGAGGAGCCAGGCGTCGGCGGTCACGGTCAGGTGGACGGCGCCGGGACGCTCGGCGGCGACGGTGCGCAGCGCCTTGCGGATGACCGTGTCCGCCGAGGCCGGCTCCAGTCGCAGCGCCAGCTTGGTGGCCGGGGCGAACATCCGGCCGTGATCGACCACCTGGTGGGTGAAGAACTGCTCGCGGGAACTCTCGATCTGGCCGGAGACCGCTAGCACTGGCACCCGGTCCAGGGTCGCCGAGGCCACGCCGTTCAGCACCGCCGTCGACCCTGGTCCCAACGTGGACAGACATACCCCGGGCCGGCCGGTGGCCATGGCCGCCGCCTCCGCCATGAAGGCAGCCGTCCCTTCCCGCACCGCCGACACCAGCTCGATGCCCTGATGCCGGGCCGCCTCCATGAAGTCGATGACGGACTCGCCGGGGTAGCCGAAGACGTGCCGCACGCCGACCGCGTGCAGGTAGCCCGCCAGCAGCGCCGCGGTCGAAGCCGGTGCCGCGGTCGAAGCCGGTGCCGCGGTCGAAGCCGGTGCCGCGGTCGAAGCCGGTGCCGTTGGACCCTGGGCGGGGACAGAGACAGACTCCTGTGCCATCGCCCCATTGTCCACGCAGGGATGTTCGCGGGGGTACCACGGCCCGTTCGGGAGAAAAAGACACGCGGCCGGCCGAGACTGACACGTTCTCAGGGCGGCCATCCTGCCGTTGTTTCGGTCGCGGGCGGGCGTGTCGCCGTCAGGTTCGCCACTTACGGTGAGATCATCGCTGCATATGAGTACGATCTCGCTGTTTGCCGGACTGCTGCTCGGGATCGTCATCGGAGCAGCGATCGGATACCTGTACGCCCGCGGGCGACTTGCCGCCGCCACCGCGGACGCCAGCAGCCACGCCCGCGCCGCGGACGAGCGGGCCCGCGCCGCGCAGGACCGGGCCCAGATGATCGAGCGGGTGGCGGCCGACCGGGCCGCGCTGGTCGAAGGCCAGCTCGCGGAGCGCTTCCAGGCCCTGTCCGCGCAGGCGCTCGACGCGAGCACCTCGCGTTTCCTTGAGGTCGCCGAAGGGCGGCTGCAGGCGGCGAACGCGAACGCGGCCGGCGAGCTCGAGACCCGGCGGGCGGCGGTCGAGCACCTGGTCGGCCCGCTGAAGGAAACCCTAGCCCGGGTGGAGGCCCAGCTGCGGGAGTCAGACGCGGACCGGACCCGGTCGCACGCGGCGCTGGCCGAGCAGGTCAGTATCGCGCGGCAGACCTCCGAGCAACTGCGGGTCCAGACCCAGGCGCTGGTCACCGCGCTACGGCGGCCCGAGGCCCGGGGACGGTGGGGCGAGCTGCAACTGCGCCGGGTGGTCGAACTCGCCGGGATGAGCCCCCGCTGCGACTTCGAGGAGCAGGTCACGGTGTCCTCGCCGGACGGCGCCCAGTCCCCGAACATGCTGCGCCCGGACATGGTGGTGCGGCTGGCCGGCGGCAAGAACATCGTGGTGGACTCCAAGGTCTCGCTCGCCGCCTACCTGGAGGCCGCGGAGGCTGATGCGCAGGACGTCCGAACGGCCAGGATGGACGCGCACGCCCGGCACCTGCGCGAACACGTCGACAGGCTGGCCGGTAAGGCCTACTGGACGGCGCTCAGCCCGTCGCCCGAGTTCGTGATCCTGTTCATCCCGGGCGAGGCCTTCCTGGCCCCGGCGCTCGAACGTGACCCCGGGCTGCTGGAATACTCGCTCGCCCGCAAGGTGCACATCGCCACTCCCACCACGCTGGTCACGATGCTGCGCACCGCGCAGTACGCCTGGCAGCAGGACGCGCTGGCCGAAAACGCCCGCGCGGTCTTCGACCTGGGCCGCGAGCTCTACCAGCGGATCGCCAGCCTAGGGGGGCAAGTGGACCGGTTGGGACGCGCTCTGACCACCGCCGTTTCGACCTATAACCAGACTGTCGGTTCGCTGGAGGGCCGCGTTCTGGTCAGCGCCAGGCGGCTGAACGAACTCGGCGTCGTGGACGCGGAGCTGGCCAGCCCGGCACCGGTGGAGCAGACAACCCGGGCCCTGTCCGCTCCCGAGTTCGGTAGCACCGGGTTCGCTAGCACCGGGTTCGCCGGCACCGAGCCTGCCGAGATCGAGTCCGCCGGGAACGGGCCAGCAGAGAACGGGCCAGCAGAGAACGGGATGGCAGAGAACGGGATGGCAGGGAACGGGATGGCTGCGATCGACCACCGGGTCAGCCTGGTGCGTGCTGCTCGATGACACAGACCCGGACTGCGACCCGGCCAACCGGGAGCAGGAGACCTCCGCTCCTCGAGCCGTCGGGGTCCGTCAAGCTCACCGCTCGCGGCGCGGTCATCGCGCTGTTCGTGGCCAACCTGCTCGGGCTGCTGATCGCGGCCTGGACCGGCTGGACCGCCGTGGCCGACGCGATATTCGTTATCAGCTGCGGCGCGGTCGCCTACTACACCCGCGCGAAAGGGCTACGCGTGGTAGTGGTGTGCCCGCCGCTGGCCTTCCTCGCCGGTTCGGTGTGCGCCCAGCTGATCACTGCGCCGGACTCATTCTCGGCCGCGGAGGGCATCCTGGTTACGCTGGGCACCGCGACTCCGTGGCTGTTCATCGGGACGGCTCTGACCATAGCGATCGCCCTCGGCCGCGGTTACCGGCCCGAGCTACGCAGGCCGACCTGGATGCCCAGGCCGGCCGGGATGCCGGTGATCGGGCACCTGATCACTGCGGCGCGGCAACTCCTAGTGTCACTGTCACACTGGAAGGACCAGTGGGTCCGGCCGCGTTTAGGGTGCGAGGCGGCGTAACGCTGGCCCCGATGCGTTAAGCGGGTCCGGGGTTAAGCGGGTCCGGGGTTAAGCGGGTCGGGCGGCTCCGGAGGTCCGGAGCTCCCGCGGCAGCGCGAACGTCATGTGCTCCTCGACCGCCTCGACTTCGGTGACCGCGCCGAACCCGAAGCCGGCCAGCTTGGCCAGCACGGAGGCGACCAGTTCCTCGGGCACCGAGGCTCCGCTGGTGACACCGACCGTGGTCACCCCGTCTAGCCAGGGCTCCTCGACCTCGCCGGCGTCGTCGACCAGGTAGGCGGCCTGGGCGCCGTAGTCCTTGGCCACCTCGACCAGCCGGACCGAGTTGGAGGAGTTGGGCGAGCCCACCACGATGACGAGTTCGGCCTGAGCCGCGATGATCTTGACCGCGGCCTGGCGATTCTGGGTGGCGTAGCAGATGTCATCGCTCGGCGGATCGAGCAGGGCGGGAAACCGCTCCCGCAGCGCGTTCACGGTTTCGGTGGTCTCGTCCACCGACAGGGTCGTCTGCGACAGCCAGACCACCTTGGACGGGTCCCTGACCTCGACGTCCGCGGCCCCGTCGACCCCGTCGACCAGGCGCACGCTGGCCGGAGCCTCCCCCGCGGTGCCGACAACCTCCTCATGGCCCTGGTGGCCCACCAGCAAGATGTCGTAGTCCTTGGCGGCGAACCGCCGTGCCTCGTTGTGCACCTTGGTCACGAGCGGGCAGGTCGCGTCGATCGCCCGGAGCCCGCGGCGCTCCGCGTCCAGCCGGACCTCGGGGGCGATGCCGTGCGCGGAAAACACGACGACCGCACCGGGCGGCACCTCCTCGACCTCCGCCACGAAGATCGCGCCGCGCTTCTCCAGCGAGCTCACTACGTACGTGTTGTGTACGATCTGCCTGCGTACGTAGACGGGCGGCCCGAACCTGTCCAGTGCCGTCTCGACCGCTTGCACAGCCCGGTCAACCCCGGCGCAGTAGCCTCGAGGCTTGGCGAGCAGGACCCGTCGCTGGCTTGATGACATACCTCCATGGTAGGTGAGTATGTCCTGGCGCCTGCGAGGCGTAGCCGTCCCCGGACCTGGGTATTGCGGGCGCATAACCAAAGGCGCGAAGATTACCCGTCCGGGAACGCGCTGACTGACAATGGATAGGCGCCAGGGAATGCCGGGAAGCCCGGCTGGGCGCCGGGAGGTACCCCGTCCGCAGGAGTCAGAGCCCCTAGGAGTGCTCAGAGCCCCTAGGAGTGCGAGGTACCCGTCTTCTAGGGAGAGTGCGACATGCGCGTTCCGCAAGTCAGTGAACGCATCAAAGAAGTCCCCGCGCAGGCTCTGCGCGGTGTCTTCGCCGGGATAGGCCAGGTGCTGCTCATCACGGACAGACTCAGGAACAAGGCCCCCGCCGACGTCCCGCGACCTCGCACGCCTGAGCGCTCCCAGCCGGTCGGGGACGCGACGGTCAGTGAACCCGCCGCCCCGCAGGAAAAGGCGGCCCCGGCAGCCTCCGCCCCGGCGGCCCCGGCAGCCTCCGCCCCGGCGGCCCCGGCAGCCTCCGCCCCGGCGACCCCGGCAGCCCCGGCCCAGGCAGCAGGAGCTGAGCCCTCGTCGGTGAAGTCCGCTCCGGCCGGGCCGGCCGCGGCCAAGCCGACCCGGACGGAGGCGCCGAAGCCCCCGCGCACCAGGGACTTCGACAAAACCGGCAACGTGCGGCTGCTCGACGACGCAGAGACCGCCGCCGCCGCCGCGTCCGCCGCGGTCGGGAGCAAGGCCGGGGATTCCAGCCCACCGCTGCCCTACTACGACGACCTGTCCGTCGCCTCACTGCGGGCCCGGCTGCGGAACCTGGACGTCGCGCAGGTCAAACGGCTGGCCGAGTACGAGAGGGCGCACGCCGCCCGAGCTGACGTGATTGCCATGTTCGAGCGCCGGGTCGCCAAGCTGGAGGCTGACGCTTAGTGACGCTCGACACGTCGGCGGAGGCCCCCGTTCCGGTTCGTACCGTGCTCCAGCTGGTCGGGGGGTGGATCGGCCGGCTCGGCCGGGTCTGGGTGGAGGGACAGATCGCCGAGTGCACGGTGCGCGGCGGCGCGGTGTTCCTGACCTTGCGCGACCCGGTCGCGGCCGTTTCTGTCCGGGTCATCTGCTCCCGGCAGGTGTTCGATGCGGCCGAGCCGCCGCCCGCCGAGGGAGCCAGGGTGGTCATCTGGGCGCGGCCGGATTTCAACGCCAACCGCGGGTCGTTCGCCCTGACCGCACTGGAGATCCGGGCCGTCGGCGTCGGGGAGTTGCTGGCGCGGCTGGAAAAGCTGCGCCGTCAGCTGGCCTCGGAAGGGCTCTTTTCTGCAGAACGAAAACGGGTGCTTCCTTTCCTGCCAGGTGTCATCGGGCTCATCTGCGGACGCGACTCGGCGGCTCAGCGCGACGTCATGCAGAACGCTGGCCGCCGCTGGCCGGCCGTCCGGTTCCGGGTCGAGCAGACCGCGGTCCAGGGGCCTTACGCGGTGGCGGAAGTGATCGACGCGCTGCATCGCCTCGACGCGGACCCCGAGGTGGACGTGATCGTGATCACCCGCGGCGGCGGCTCGCTTGAGGACCTGCTCCCGTTCTCCGACGAGACGCTGATCAGGGCGGTCGCCGCCTGCCGGACACCGGTCGTGAGCGCGATCGGCCACGAGCAGGACACCCCCCTGCTCGACTACGTGGCCGACCTGCGCGCCTCCACGCCGACCGACGCGGCCAAGCGGATAGTGCCCGACGTCGCCGAACAGCTCGCGCTCGTCAGCCAGCTGCGGGAGCGGGCCCGCAGGTGCATGACCGGCTGGCTCGACCGGGAAACGGCCTGGCTGGAAGCGGTCCGGTCCAGGCCCGCGCTGGCCGATCCGGTGCGCGAAGTCGAGCGTCAGGGCGAGCGCGTAGACGCCCTGCTGCAGCGGGCCAGGATGTCACTGGACGCGAGCCTGGTCCGGGGCCGTGACGACGTGGCACACACCCGGGCCCGCCTGCTCGCCCTGTCGCCCGCCTCGACGCTGCGCCGCGGCTACGCGATCGTGCAGCACAGCAACGACGGCGTCGTCCGCAGTGCGGCCGAGGTCGACCCCAGCGAGACGCTGACCGTCCGGTTCGCCACGGACCAGCTCACCGTGCGGGTCAGTAATGACGGCGACGGCAGATAGGGTCATGGTCGTGACAGAGGGCGGTACGGACGCGGCGAACGGCAGTCCCGCGCAGGTCGGCACCCAGAAGGCCGACAGGGGGCCCAAGGAGACGCTTTCCTACGAGCAGGCCAGGGACAAGCTGGCCGCGGTGGTCAAGCGCCTGGAGGCGGGCGGGCTGACCCTGGAGCAATCGCTCGAGCTCTGGGAGCGCGGCGAGCGGCTCGCGGCGGTGTGCGGTGAATGGCTGGACGGCGCGCGCGCCAGGCTCGCCGCCGCGATGGCCAAGCGCGACGGGGCCGAGACGGACGGGCCCGAGACGGACCGGACCGAGGCGGACGCGCCCTTCTGAGTCCGCTCAGCCTTCTGAGCCCGCTCAGCCTTCAGAGTCCGCTCAGCCTTCTGAGTCCGCTCATCGCGTTTGCCTGCCCTTTCGCGGGGCAACCGCACAGTGCGGGCGAGAGCGAGGTGGCGCGGGATGAATCCAGTCGAGCGGGCGATGAGGAAGGTCGACGCTACCCAGCGGCGGTTCACGCCCACGGCGTTCGTCTTCGGGGTGATGAAGAAGTACGGGGACGACAACGGCGGCGTGCTGGTCTCGAACCTGGCGTACTCCTCCTTCGTCTCGATCTTCCCGCTGCTGCTCGTGCTGGTGACGATCCTCGGCCTCGTCTTCACCTCGGTCGACCCGTCGGTCAAGACCGATGTCCTGAAAGCGGTGGCCAATCAGGTCCCACTGATCGGCACTACGCTGGAAGAAAACGTCCACCAGCTCAGGCGGGCGAGCGTCATCGGGCTGATCATCGGCCTGGTCGGCCTGATCTGGGGCGCCACCGGACTGGCCCAGGCCGGCCTGTTCACCATGGAGCAGGTGTGGAACCTGCCGGGGAAGTACCGGCCCGGCTACGTGCCGCGGCTCGGGCGCGCGGTGCTGTTCTTGGGCCTGCTCGGCGCCGGCGTGGTCGTCACGACCGGCCTGACCAGCCTCAATGACTACGTGTTCAAGGGCTTCGGGCTGGACTTTCTCTGGGTGGCGGTGACCGCGGCCTTCAACGTGGGCATGTACATCGGCGCCTTCCGCGTGCTCACCCCGAAGGCAGTGCCGACCCATGACCTGATCCGGGGGGCGATCGCCGGCGGCATTCTCTACACCGTGCTACAGCAGGTCGGCGTCTACCTGCTGCACCACTACCTGCACAGCGACTCGGCGTACGGCGTGTTCGCCACCGTGCTCGGCCTGCTCGCGTATATCTACCTCGCGGTGGAGATCACCGTGTACAGCGCCGAGATCAACGTGGTGCTGAGCCGACGGCTGTGGCCGCGGGCCATGGTCCAGCCGCCGCTCACCGAGGCCGACCGGCACAGCATGGCGCTCCAGGCCCTGCAGAACGAGCGGCGTCCGGAGCAGGACGTCGAGGTGACATTCAACGACCGGGAGCCCGGCCAGGACGGGCCGGCCAGTACCCCGCGGACCACGGACGAGATCGCGCCGCCCGCGGACGTGACCGATTCCGGGTCGCGCGACGAGGTTCCCTCCCCCAGCCCCAGCCCAAGCTCAAGCGGTGACCGGGTGAAGTGAGGCGGCGAGCTCGCGTAGCTGGGTCCAGGTCGCGTTGCCGGTGACCACGACGGTGCGGCCCGCGGAGCTGGTGTCGTACATCGAGCGCTGGCCCCGGGACGAAGTTGAGCTGAGGTACCAGGTTTGGCTGGCTAGGCGCAGTGGTGCCAGTGCCGTTCCGTCATTTGTCATTCGCCTGATGAAGGCGGGGGCGCTGGCGTTGGTCTCTTCCAGTGAGGCCAGCGAGCCGCTCGGGGTCATGTAGCCGAGCTGCCAGGTGACCGTGCCCGCGCCGTTGGCGCCGCCCACGGCCAGGCCCGAGCTCACCGGCTGCCAGGATCCGGGCAGGCCGGCCGGGGCCACCACCGGGTAAGGCGCCAGCCTGACCAGCCTGGCCAGGTCACCGCGGTAGCTGACGGTGACGGGCTCGGCGGCGTGCGGCATCGGGACCGCCACCACGAGGATCGCGGCGGCCAGCAGGCAGCCGAGCGCGGAGGCGGCCGCGTGCAGCACCCTGTTCACAACTGCCCAGGCTAAACCCGAGCGCGGGGTGAACATGGTGCTGCCATGCGGGCGAATCCCGCCCTGATGCATAGGATCGGTACACGGCCAGCCGGAAGGACACCAGCCATGACCGCAGAGCGGCAAGAACACGAGCCAGCAAGTCAAGCCCCCGATCGCAACCTAGCTCTTGAGCTCGCCCGGGTGACCGAGGCCGCGTCGCTGGCCGCCGCCCGGTGGGTGGGCCGGGGCGATAAGAACGGGGCGGACGGGACCGCCGTGAACGCGATGCGTATGCTGATCAACTCGGTGTCGATGCGTGGCGTCGTGGTCATCGGCGAGGGCGAGAAGGATCACGCTCCGATGCTGTTTAACGGCGAGGAAGTGGGCGACGGCACCGGGGCGGCCTGCGACGTGGCGGTAGATCCGATCGACGGCACGCGGCTGTGCGCCAACGGCATGCCGAACGCGATCTCGGTGCTGGCGGTGGCCAAACGCGGCTCGATGTACGATCCGTCGGCCGTGTTCTACATGTCCAAGCTGGCCACTGGCCCCGAGGCGGCCGGCATGGTTGACCTCGACGCACCCGCGGCCGCCAACGTCGCCGCGGTCGCCAAGGGCAAGGGCTGCTCACGGCAGGACGTCACCGTGATCATCCTGGATCGTCCCCGCCACGCCGAGCTGATCTCCGAGGTCCGCGCCACGGGTGCCCGGATCCACCTGATTACCGACGGCGACGTGGCCGGGGCGATCATGGCCGCCCGCGAGGGCACCGGGATCGATCTGATGCTCGGCGTCGGGGGAACGCCGGAGGGCATCATCGCCGCATGCGCGCTGAAGTGCCTCGGGGGGGTCATTCTGGGCAAGCTTTCGCCCCGGGATGACGCCGAACGCCGCCGCGCGCTCGACGCAGGCCACGACCTCAACCGCGTGCTCACCACAGATGATCTGGTCACCTCCGATGACGTGTTCTTCGCGGCCACCGGGATCACCGACGGTGAACTGGTCGATGGCGTACGGTATCTCCGCGGCCACGCGACGACTCACTCCCTGGTCATGCGCTCCCGCTCGGGGACCATCCGCAGCATCAAGAGCGAGCACCAGCTGTGGAAGCTACGCGCTTACTCGTCTATCAACTTCGGCTAACCAAGCGTCAGTTCCGGCTGTAAAGCCGCAGAGATGACCTCGGAGCGGGTCCTTAGCCGGCCCACTGATACGACAGGAACAACAAACCCACCACGACGGCGAGCGGCGCGCTCACGCTGAGGTACACATACCGGACCCAGGTCCGGGGCGCGTCAAGCCTGGCGAGCGCGATCCAGACCGGGAACAGCACTAGGAGCGTACGCGGGCAGCCCTGATACCAGGTCTGCGTGCCGAGTGCAAGCGCGGCCAGCCCGCAGTACACGGCCTCGGGCCAGCGGTGCCACCACAGGAACGCGAGGGTGACCAAGACTATCGCGGCCATCGTGGCGAGCTCCAGCTGGAACTCGAACGCGTAGGCGGCGCTGAACGGGTGCCGGAATGCCGCCCACCAGGTGGTCTTCAGCGCCTGGACCGGGGTGACCAGATGCAGGTCCCAGCCGGCCTGATACGCCTTGGCCCAGGCTTCCCAGGTACCGGTGTGCACCGTCAGGTAGATCTCGTAGGCCGCGGGCCCAGCCAGGGCACAGCAGGCTTTCGCGGCGTTCGCTAGCCGCGACCCGCGCGGGCCGGTCAGCGCCATCACGGCCAGCGCCGGGATCAGGAAGAGGGCGTCCGGGCGCACCAGCCCGGACAGTCCCGCCAGTAGCGCGGCACGCCACCACCGGCCGCGGGCAGCGGCGTGCCAGGCCGGGATCGCGAACGCCAGGAACAAGGACTCGGTGTATCCGACCAGGAGGCAGATCGCGGCGGGTGCGGTGAGGAAATAGAGCACCGCGCGGCGCCCCCCGGCCAGCCGGGACAGCGAGACGACGACGAAGCACCCCGCGATCCCGGAAACGACCAGCTCGGCCAGCACCCAGTTGCGCAGAATCAGGTGCACCGCCGCCAGCGTCATCGGATAGCCGGGAAAGAACACGGTGTTGTTGGCCGTCGAGTGCGGCGAGAAGTAGCCATACTGGGCGATGTTCCGCAACAGGACTGCGTCCCAGTGCTCGAACACCCCGGTCAGCGGCGCGTGGCTGGGAGTGGTGCGGTACACCCACGCGGCAGCCCAGGCGAGGACGAAAAGGGCCAGGTGCGCGGCGGCCCACATGCCGAGCGCGGCCCGGTCGTCCGGGCTGAGGTTCGGACGGTACCAGCGCGCCCCGGCCAGCAGGCCGCCGGCCGCCGGCGCGGCACGGTCAGGATTTCCGGGCACCTTGGCAGCGCGGCCAATGGTATGGATCTGCTCGCTCACGGTTCCCTCCCCTATGCAGCAACAGCGCCCACGCCCTCCCATAGAAAGATGCGGAAAAGGGGGGTAAAAGTGCACTGGAGCGTGAAATGTCACCGGGTCGTGATCAGGATGTACCCGGTGCGCCCCGGTTGCACGCGCGGACGTCAGAGGGCGCGCCAAACGCTGTGGAAACGGGGTGCGGGGACAACCAACCTGACCCCCGGAACCGTGCCAGTCAGTTCCGGCTGAACAGGCGGAATCGCCGGTTCCTTGGCGGTGTGCGCACGGACAGCTCACCGCCGAGCACCAGCGCCTTGACCTCGATCACGGGCGAGTCGGGCCCGGCCGGCGGCGGCGTGCTGCCGCGCTTGCGGCCGAGCACCATATGCCCGCTCACGATCACCGACACCCCCTCGGGAACGGTCAGCCGGAGCCGGCCGCCGAAGACCGTCGCATACAGCTGCACCCGGCTGGTCTGCAGGATCGCCTGGGTGAAGTCGACCTCCACCTCGCCGAACATGGCCGTCACGGTGAGGTTCTCCGGCACCACCCAGCGGCCGTCCCGCCGGGCCGGGCCGAAGATCCCGCTGATGACCCGGCCGCCGTCCAGCCGGACGGGCTGCGCGGACGCCACCGCCAGGTCCGTGGTCAGCTCCGCGAGCTCGCCCAGCGTCCGGGCCGAGAAAGCCCGCTGAACTCGATCGGCGTGCTCGTCCGCGGTAAGCCGCCCGTCGCTCATCGCCTCGGCGAGCAAGACGAGCACCCGGTCTCGGTCAGCGTCGGACGCGCGCAAGTCGCGAGGTGCCTGCCGTGGGCTCATGGCCTGAAAATACCCTGTTTTCTGCTCGCCGCTTGTCTGCCGGTCGCCTCCGGCGCCCTTAAGGCGCCCCTTCGGCTCGGAGGGCGCGGCGTCCTGCTGCTGGCCGGGGGCATGTCGGCATCGGCTATACGAGAGCCGGTCGAGCGTGCTACCCATGGTGCATGACTGACGGAGCCACCGAAGCGGTGCTGGAGCGGGCAAGTGAGGAACAGATCCGCCTGGTCCGCTTCCTTTACGCCGATCACGGCGGGATTATCCGCGGAAAGGCCACGGGCACGGCGCGGCTGCGGGAACGCGTGGCCAGCGGCATCGGGCACACGGTCGCGATGATGGCGATGTCCATGCTCGACCAGCTGCAGCCGGTCGCCGGGATGGGCCCGGTCGGCGAGGTCAGGATCGTGCCGGATCCGGACACCTTCGTGCCGCTCCCCTACGCGCCGGGGGCCGGCGCCATGCTCGCGGACCTGGTCAAGCCGGATGGGTCGCCGTGGGAGGCGTGCCCACGCACGTTCCTCAAGCAGGCCATCGCCGAGCTAGCCGACGAGGGGTACGGGATCCAGGCCGCGTTCGAGCCCGAGTTCACCGTCGGCCGCCGGGAGTCCTCCCCGGTCGGTCCTTCCATCCCGGACCGGCTCATTCCGCTCGACGACAGCCTGTGCTACTCCGCCACCGGCTTTCATCTCGCGCACGATTTCACCATGGAGCTCGTCGCGTCGCTTGAGGCACAGGGCCTTGAGGTGGAGCACTACTATCCCGAACTCGGCCACGGCCAGCACGAGCTGTCCGTGCGGCACGCGGGCGCCCTGCGCGCCGCCGACAACCACGTGCTGTACCGGGAGACGATCCGCGGGGTGGCCTTCAGACACGGCCTATGGGCGAGCCTGGCGCCCAAGCCCATTCCCGACCAGGCCGGCAACGGCACGCACCTGCACGCCTCGCTCACCGATCTGCTGCCCGATGGCGCGCCCGGCGGGCACAACGCGTTCGCCGATCCAGCCGACCCCAACGGCCTGTCCCAGGTCGGCTACCACTTCATCGGCGGCCTACGGGCGCACCTGCCCGCCTTGGTCGCCCTGAGCTGTGCCAGCGTGAACAGCTACCGCCGGCTGGCGCCGCAGATGTGGGCGAGTGCGTACACCTGCTACGGGATGGACAACCGGGAGGCCGCGATCCGAATCTGCTCGCCGTTGGGCGCGGACCCGGGCAGTACGGTCAACCTGGAGCTGAAGCCGTCTGATTCCAGTGCCAACCCGTACCTCGCGCTCGGCGCGTTCATCTACGCGGGCCTGGACGGCATCCGGGGCAAGCTCGACCCAGGCGAGGCGGTCAATGTGGACCCGGCCACGCTCAGCGACGCCGAACGGATCAGCAAGGGCATCCACCGGCTGCCCGCCTCGCTGGCCGCGGCCCTGGACGCGCTGGCCACCGACGAGCTGCTGATGGACGCCCTCGGCCCGCTGCGCGGCGCGGCTTACCTGGCCGTCAAGCGCTCAGAAGCCGCCCACTTCGCCCACTCCACCGACCCCTACTACGAGTGCTTCCACCACTTCACCAAGCTCTAGTCACTGGGTGGCGGTGCCTGATCGTGCTAGAACGGCGGGTCGTCGGAGTAGCTGCCGGGGGTGTCGGCCGCCCACGGGTCGGACTCCGCGCCACTGGCTCCGCCCGGGCCGCCGGACGGCCTGGCGCCGGCGCTCGCGCCATCGCTGGGGCCGGAGCGGACGGCCTTGGTTACCTTGGCTGAGGCGTTGCGGAGCGAGGGACCCACGTCGTCGACCTCGACCTCATAGACGGTGCGCTTCTCGCCTTCCTTGGTCTCATACGACCGCTGCCGCAGCCGCCCGGAGACGATCACACGCATGCCGCGCCGTAGCGTCTCGGCGGCATTTTCCGCCGCCTGCCGCCACACGTTGCAGGTCAGGAACAGGCTGTCGCCGTCCTTCCATTCGTTTGAGCTCTTGTCCAGGTACCTCGGGGTGGATGCGACGCGGAACTTCGCGACGGGCTGCCCGGCCGGGGTGAATCTCAGCTCGGGGTCCTCGACGAGATTGCCTGCGATCGTGATCTGGGTGTCGCCTG
Source organism: uncultured Actinomycetes bacterium (assembly GCA_963758795.1). Classification (GTDB taxonomy): domain Bacteria; phylum Actinomycetota; class Actinomycetes; order Streptosporangiales; family Streptosporangiaceae; genus Palsa-504. Next base: position 247,853 of record CAVWXG010000004.1, on the reverse strand, counting down.
CTGCCATCAGATGTCCTTAGGTGAGTTTTTTCGTGCTCTGGACATCGTGCACTGCGCCACTGACATTCCTGGCTTCAGTCGCCCGCCGACGGGGTCAGGCCGCGCCGCCGGCCCGGAAGATGGCCTCGCTCGGCTTGGCGATGACACCTAGCGGCCTGGCCACGTCCTCCAGGGACTTGCCCTCGGCGTCGACGGCGAAGAACACGGCGACCAGTCCGCCGACGATCATCGCCCCGGCGCCGATGAGGTAGCCGACGTAGAGCTTGTTCGGATCGCTGCCGTTGCCGATGAGGTGACCGTAGAGGTGCGAGCCGAGCGAGCCGAAGGCCTGGGCGATGGCGAAGAACACCGCGATGGCCTTGGCCCGCACCTCCAGCGGGAACACCTCGCTGGCGGTCAGGTATCCCGCGCTCGCGCCAGCCGAGGCGAAGAAGAAGACCACGGTCCAGCAGAGCGTCTGGGTGGTGGCGTTGAGAACACCGGCCTTGAACAGCTGCGCGCTGATAATGAGCAGGACCCCGGCCACCAGATAGGTGCCCGAGATCATTTTCCGCCGCCCGATCGTGTCGAACAGGCGGCCGATGGTCAGCGGCCCGGCCAGGTTCCCGGCCGCGAACGCGAGGAAGTAGTAGCCGGTATCGGTGGGCTTGACGTGGAAGAAAAGCGTCAGCACCAGCCCGTAGGTAAAGAAGATCGCGTTGTACAGGAACGACTGAGTGATCATCAGCGCCGCGACGAGCACCGACCGGCTCGGGTAATGCGAGAACAGCGTCCGCAGCAGAGCCAGGTAGCCGATCTGCTCGGTCGGCCTGATCTCGATTTCCCGGCTCGGGTCCACCGGCGGGAGGTTGCCCTTGGTCGCGGCCACGTCTCCTTCGATTTCCTCGATGGACGCTTCGGCGGCCTGTTCCCGGCCGTGCATGATCTGCCAGCGCGGGCTTTCCGGCAGGCTCTTGCGGACGACGATGATGACCAGCGCGAGCACCGGGCCGACCAGGAAAGCCGCCCGCCAGCCCCAGAAGGGCGCGAAGTGGTTCAGCAGGAACAGCGTGGCCAGCGTGCCCAGGATGGCTCCGCCCCAGTAGGTGCCGTTGACCGCGAGGTCTATCCGGCCCCGGTACCTGGCCGGGATCATCTCGTCGATCGCGGAGTTGATGGCGGCGTACTCACCGCCGATGCCTGACCCGGCCAGCACCCGGGTGCCGTAGAGGAAGATAAACCAGTAACCGCCCGCGGGCGTCAGTGCGGTCAGGCCGCTGCCGATCAGGTAGACCCCGAGCGTCACCATGAACAGGTTCTTCCGGCCAAGCTTGTCGGACAGCTGGCCGAAGAACAGCGCGCCGATGACCTCACCGATCAGGTACCAGGTGGCGATGTCGGCGACCGAGCCCGTCGACAAGTTCAGCGTGGCCTTCTGGGCTAGGTCCGGGCCGACGTTGCTCGCGATCGTGATTTCCAGGCCGTCCAGGACCCAGGCCACCCCGAGGGCCACCACCAGCCGGGTGTGGAACCTCGACCAGGGCAGCCGGTCGATCCGGGCGGGAATCAGGCTCCGGATGGCCGGGCTGCTCGACGTGTGGGGCGTTGCGGTCATCGCGCCCTCCTTCATGCGGTGGTTCAGGCGGCTGTGGCCGATTCCCGAATACCCACAGGACGAATACGAAACATGTTCAGCCGAGCCAATCTGATACATTTAGCTCTGTGAACGATATAGTTGACCACCCGCCGCGACCTGCGGAGGGAACGCTGGCGCTGGCGACAGAGCTGCTGGGTACGATTAGCGCGATCCGGCGGATCGCGCGGCGGGCGGCGCGGCTGGTTTGGCAGGATGAGCCGCTTCCGCCGGCCCAATCCGAGGTGCTGAGGCTGGCCGCGGCCCAGCCCGGTCTGTCCGTCGCCGACGCGGCGCACGAGCTGCGGCTCGCGCCCAACACGGTGAGCACGCTGGTCGGACGGCTGACCGCCGCGGGCCTGCTCGACCGGGCCCGGGCGGTATCGGACGGGCGTTCGGTGCGGCTGAGCGTGACCGATAAGGCCAGGCGGCGGATCGCGGGCTGGCGCGACCTGCGCGCCGAGCTGGGCGCTCGGGCCCTGGACCGCCTCCCCGCCGGCGACCGTGACACCCTCGCGGCCGCCCTGCCCGCGCTGCTCCGCTTCGCCGCCCAGCTGGAGGAGGGGAGCCAGTGAGCGAATCCGGGGCGATGGTGTGCACCGGCTTGAGCTACAGGTTCGGCGACCACGTCGCGGTGGACCAAGTCGACCTGGAGATCAGGCCGGGCGAGACGTTCGGGCTGCTCCGCCCGAACGGGGCGGGCAAGACGACCCCGATCAGGATGATCACTACACTGCTCAAGCCTGCCTCAGGACGAGTGACGATCTTAGGCGTGGACGCCGCGGCCCGGCCGATCTCGTCCGGCAACCGTAACGATTATGGTGTGTCACCAGCTCCCTCCCAGAGGTAGTGGTGACACACGATCAGCGAGAGCCCGGCCGCAAAGGCGAAATGCACCTGATACCGGGCCGAGAGGGTCATCGTGTGCAGATACCCCCCATCCGGCGGGGGGCAAACTGCACACGGTCAGCGGACAACCCAGCACGTGAAAGCGAAATGCATCTAATGAGAGGCGGGTGGGCCGCAGAGGCACCGTGGACAGCGCGGGCTGGGCTGGCGCGCTAGCAGGCTTCGCGAGCGGCCAACAACTTAGGGCGGCGGCGCCGCAGCTCAGCCGAACGCGGACGGGGGCACCGCGTGCTTAGCATTTATCGCGCGGACGGGGGCACCGCGCGGCGCGGCGCCGCCGCATAGCGTCACCATACAAGCTCCCCCATACTGATACAAGTCGTGATCTCCAAGACACACGGTTTGTTTCTCCCGAACTTCGGCTCGTCACCGTCGGTTTGGACCTCATTCACGGCTGGGGCCTTCGGAATCAGTGGGCTTCCGGATTCTGCGGGGGTCGGAGTTCTCCGGCCCCGGGCCGGTTCGGCTGCGCTCGAGGCGGCCTAAGCTGGGCATCGGAGACAGGCCGGCACGACACAAGGGCCGGCACGAGACAGGGCCAAGACCACACGAGAGGCTGAGGCGTGTGCCTGAGTTCACCTACACCGACCTGCTGCCGCTGGGCGCGGACGGCACCAGCTACCGGAAGCTGACGGGTGACGGACTGACGCCGCACGTCTCGTTCCGAAATTTCCTGGAGATAGAGCCGCAGGTGCTCACCCAGCTGACCGCCGCGGCCATGAGTGACATCGCGCACCTGCTCCGGCCCGGCCACCTCCGCCAGCTACGGTCCATCCTGGACGACCCGGAAGCGAGCCCCAATGACCGGTACGTGGCCCGGGACCTGCTGAAGAACGCGTGCATCGCGGCCGGCCGGGTGCTGCCCATGTGCCAGGACACCGGCACCGCCATCGTGATGGGCAAACGCGGCCAGCACGTGCTCACCGACGGGCGCGACGAGGAGCACATCTCCCGCGGCATCTACGACGCGTACACCACGCTGAACCTGCGGTACTCCCAGCTCGCGCCCCTGACCATGTGGGACGAGCGGAACACCGGCAGCAACCTGCCCGCCCAGGTGGAGATCTACGCCACCGGCGGGGATGAGTACAAGTTCCTGTTCATGGCCAAGGGCGGCGGCTCGGCCAACAAGTCCTTCCTGTACCAGGAGACCAAGGCGGTGCTGAACCCGGCGCGGATGGCCGCCTTCCTCGAGGAGAAGATCCGGTCCCTGGGCACCGCCGCCTGCCCGCCGTACCACCTGGCCATCGTGGTCGGCGGGACCAGCGCCGAGTTCGCGCTGAAGACGGCCAAGTACGCGTCGGCGAAGTACCTGGACGGGCTGCCTGGGGTCGGCTCGGCGGCCGGGGGCGGGTTCCGGGATCGCGAGCTCGAGCAGCAGGTGCTCGGCATCACCCGGCGGATCGGCATCGGCGCGCAGTTCGGCGGCAAGTACTTCTGCCACGACGTGCGGGTGATCCGGCTGCCCAGGCACGGGGCGTCCTGCCCGGTCGCGATCGCGGTGTCGTGTTCGGCGGACCGGCAGGCGCTGGGGAAGATCACCGCGGACGGGGTGTTCCTTGAGCAGCTGGAGACCGACCCGGCGCAGTACCTGCCGGACCCGTCGGGCATCGAGGACGAGGGCGAGGTGGTCGCCATCGACCTGAACCAGCCCATGGAGGCCATCCGCGCCGAACTGACAAAATACCCGGTACGCACCCGGGTGTCGCTGACCGGTCCGCTGGTGGTGGCGCGGGACATCGCGCACGCCAAGATCGCCGAACGGCTGGACGCGGGCGAGCCCATGCCTTCGTATCTGCGCGACCATCCGGTCTACTACGCCGGGCCGGCCAAGACGCCGGAAGGCTATGCGTCCGGGTCGTTCGGGCCGACGACGGCGGGACGGATGGATTCGTACGTGGACCGGTTCCAGGCGGCGGGCGGGTCGCTGGTCATGCTGGCCAAGGGGAACCGCTCGGTCGCCGTGACCGCGGCCTGCAAGAAGTACGGCGGGTTCTACCTTGGCTCCATCGGCGGCGCGGCCGCCCGGCTGGCGCAGGACTGCATCACCCGTGTTTCGGTGCTCGAGTACGAAGAACTCGGCATGGAAGCGGTGTGGCAGATCGAGGTCCGCGACTTCCCCGCGTTCATCGTGGTCGACGACAAGGGCAACGACTTCTTCACCGACCCGTCCGGCCCCGTCCTGGCCATCGGCGCCCACCCGTGAGCACTCCCGCGCCCGCGCCAAAGGGCCGCGGCGACGCCTGGACTGACGAGCGAAGCGAGGAGGGAAGGCGTCGCCTTAAAAGCGGCCCGGCGGCGCAAAGCAGAACGGCGCAATACAGAACAGAACACGACTCGATGGGGGAAGTGCTCGTCCCGGCGGACGCACTGTGGGGGGCGCAAACGCAGCGGGCGGTGGAGAACTTTCCGGTGTCCGGGGAGCGAATCGGGCGGGACATGATCGGTGCGCTCGGGTGCATCAAGGGCACCGCGGCCCGGGTCAACGCGGAGCTTGGCGTGCTCGACACCGACATGGCGGCCGCGATTCATGACGCGGCCGCCGCGGTGGCGCGGGGGGAGCACGACGAGGAGTTCCCGGTCGACGTGTTCCAGACCGGTTCTGGAACCTCGAGCAACATGAACGCCAACGAGGTCATCGCCGCGCTGGCCTCTCGCCGACTCGGGCGGGCAGTGCACCCGAACGACCACGTCAACGCGTCCCAGTCCTCCAACGACGTGTTCCCGTCGGCGATTCACCTGGCCGCGGTGCGACTGCTCGTCCGGGAGCTGATCCCGGCGCTTGACCACCTGGCGGCGGCGCTGGAGGCCAAGGCGGCCGAGTTCGCCACCGTGGTCAAGGTCGGACGCACCCACCTGATGGACGCGGTGCCGGTGACTTTGGGCCAGGAGTTTGGCGGCTACGCGGCGGCGATTCGTCATGATGCGGAACGGACGGTGGCGATCCTTCCCCGGCTCGGCGAACTGCCGCTCGGGGGGACGGCCACCGGAACCGGACTCAACGCGCCGCCCGGGTTCGCGCGCCGGGTGAACGAGCGGCTGGCCTCGTCCATGAAACTGCCGCTGACGCAGGCGCGGAATCACTTCGAGGCGGCGGGGGCGCGGGACGCGCTGGTGGAGGCCAGCGGGGTTTTGCGCGTCACCGCGGTCAGCTTGTACAAGATCTGCAACGACCTGCGCTGGATGGGGTCGGGGCCACGGGCCGGGCTGGGCGAGATCTCCATCCCGGACCTGCAGCCAGGCTCCTCGATCATGCCGGGCAAGGTCAACCCGGTCATCTGCGAGGCGGTTTGCCAGGTGTGCACGCAGGTGATCGGGAACGACGCGGCGGTGGCGTTCGGCGGGGCGGCGGGAAATTTCGAGCTGAACGTGATGATGCCGGTGATCGCGCGCAACCTTCTTCTTTCCGCTCGCCTGCTGGCCTCCGTGGTGCCGCTGCTGGCCGACCGCTGCGTGGCCGGGATCGCTCCTTATGCCGACCGGATGCGGCGGCTAGCCGAGTCGTCGCCGGTCATCGTCACCGCGCTGAACAGGTTTATCGGATACGAAGCCGCAGCGCAGGTGGCGCACGAGGCGCTGGAGACCGGTGAGACGATCCGGGCGATCGTGATCTCCCGTGGCTACATATCACGGGGCGAGATCACCGAGGCCCAGCTGGACGCCGCCCTGGACGCGCTGGCTATGACGCACGCCGAGCGAGCCGAAGGCGAGTGAGAGAATCACAGCTCACAGTCTGGTGACACTTAATCGATGCTTAGCCGTCTACCAGAGACCTTTCAACGAACACCGTGTATGGTCCGCCTATGCACCCTTTGGCGGACACCGGGCGGGTCATCGCCGGGCGGTACCGTCTGCAGGCCCCCATCGGCCGCGGTGCCATGGGGGTCGTGTGGCGTGCCCGGGATCAGCTCCTTGACCGCGACGTCGCGGTCAAGGAAGTCCACATAGCCGACACCCTCACCGACGACGAGCGAGCTCACGCCTACCAGCGGACGCTGCGCGAGGCCAAGACCGCGGCCCGGCTCAACCACCCGGCGGTGGTGACCGTCTACGACGTCGCCGAGGACCAAGGCCGCCCCTGGATCGTCATGCAGCTGATCAACGCGCAATCCCTGGACCAGGTGCTCGGCACGTCGGGTCCGCTATCGCCGCGGCGCGCCGCCGAGATCGGCCGCCAGCTGCTCTCCGCGCTGACCGTCGCGCACGCCGCCGGGGTGCTGCACCGGGACGTCAAGCCGAGCAACGTCCTGCTCGGCCACGACGACCGGGCCGTGCTGACCGACTTCGGCATCGCCACCTTCGCCGACGACCCCAAGATCACCCAGACCGGCATGGTGATGGGCTCGCCCGGATTCACCGCACCCGAGCGGATCCGCGGCGAAGACGCCTCCCCCGCGTCTGACCTGTGGTCACTCGGCGCGACCCTGTTCGCGGCCGTCGAAGGACACGGCCCGTTCGAGCAGCGCGGCGGGGCGCTCACCACGATGTCCGCCATCATCAACGAAGACGCCCCCGAGGCGGTGAGCGCGGGCGCGCTGAGACCGGTGATCGCGGCGCTGCTGCGCCGCGAGCCCAGTGACCGGCCGGACGCGGGGCAGGCCGCGCGGATGATCACCGAGGTGCTGCCGCTGCTGGCCGACCGGACCGGCGGCGCGCCGACCGGTTACGCGCCCACCGCCCTGTCCGCGTCACCGCCGAAACCGTCCCAGTCCGGTGCAGGCTACCCCGGCGGGGGCCAGCCCGGCGGGGGCCAGCCCGGTGCAGGCCAGCCCGGTGCAGGCCAGCCCGGTGCAGGCCAGCCCGGTGCAGGCCAGCCCGGTGCGGTTCCGGCGTCGGCGGGCCCGCCCAGGGCGCTCCAGCCGAGCGAGACCGCACTGGACGGCGCCTCGGCCGAGCAGACGGTCTGGGGCACGCCACCCGGCCCGGCGCAGGCCGGCACCGCTACGCCGGGCCGCCAGCGGGACCCCGACCCGACCGCCCCGACCGCCCCGACCGCCCCGACACCGGCCTTGGGCGACGCGGCGCGGCACGGATCCTCGGGATATGAGTCTTCCTCCGGGTACGGGTCCTCGGCCCGGCCCGAGGCGCCCCCGCCGGATTTCTCGTCCTGGTACGACTCTTCGCCTCGGTCCGGCCCGGCGATCCCGCCTGGCTCCGGCTCGGTGCCCTGGTCCGGCTCCGGATACCCGGCCCCGCGCGGTTACGGCTCTGCGTCCCAGCCGGGCTCTGCGTCCCAGCTGGGCTCCGCGTCCCAGCCCGGCGCGGGCTCCGCGTTCCAGCCCGGCTCCGCATCCCAGCCCGGCTCCGCGTCGGGCGAGCGGGAGGGGTCCGGCCTGTGGTGGAGGATCGCCCTGGTGGTGCTGGCCGTGATCGGCGCGGGCGCGGGCGTCGCCACCGTTTTGCTAATCCATCACAATGATTCCGACGCGGCGCACAGCACGTCATCATCCTCTGCGGCGAACACGCCCCCGTCGTCCGTCCTGCAGATCGTCGATGCGATCAACAAGCAGTCCACGGGAGCGGTTCCAGTCGGCTACGCCTCCTACTCCCAGCCGGCCGCGGCCAACGAGACGGCCGGCTTCAGCCTGGCCGCGCCGACCAGCTGGAAGGCGTCCGCCAGCGGCTATCAGACGTATCTGCGGGACCCCTCGGTGGCGAACGTTAACCTGCTCGTGGACCTGACGCCGCATACCTACAAAAACAACATGCTGAGGGAAGCGACGTACATCAGGAATCAGTCCCTGCGCCGCTTTCCCGATTACCAGCAACTCGGCCTGGCCCGGCTGACGATCCGCGGCCAGCCGGGGGCCTACTGGAAGTTCACCTGGGACGACGCGGGCGTCCGGCAGGAGGCTATCGACCTGCTCTACGTGGCGCAGACATCCGCGGGTCCGCAGTCCTACGCCATGTACATGACCGCGCCGGTCAGTGAGTGGAACGAGCTGCGGCCGGTCTTCGACGAGGAGATGGAGACCTTCAACCCGATGGCGTAGCCAGGCCACCCGGTGCCGTAGCCGGATCCGCCGGGCCGCTAGCGTCGGCCTCGCGCCCCCCAGTGCCGGTCGCCCAATGATCGTGGATCGCTACCGCCTGGAGACGGTAGCGATCCACGATCACCGTCCCGGCCCGCTTTGGGCCGGGACAAGGGATCTAAGTACCAGCCGGTGGCCTGTTCGTGAGCCCAGGCCGCGCAGGGGGACCCGTAGGTGCCCTTGATGTACCCCAGGCCCCACTTGATCTGCGTCGCCGCACTGGTCTGCCAGTCCGGTCCGGCGCTGGCCATCTTCGCCGCGGGCAGCGCCTGCGGGATGCCGTAGGCACCGGAGGGGTTCTCGGCGGTCACGCTCCAGCCGCTTTCTCGCGCCCACAAGGGATCCAGGCAGGCGAACTGGCTGGACGACCAGCCGAATGAGCCGAGCATCGCCTCGGCGATCTGCTGCGGCGAGCCGGAGCGGGCCAAGGCGGTCGCCGTGGCCGTCAGCCGCGGCGAGCCGGAGCGGGCCGGGGACTGACTCGCGGCGACCGCGGCGGCCGCAGTGGCGGTAGCGTCCGCGGGCGCCAGAACAGCCGCGGCTCGTGCCGCTGCGGCCCGTGCCGCTGCGGCCTTTATCGCGAGCCGCTGAGCCGCCGTCCGTTGCGCGACCGCATATTGCGCCGCAGCGGCGCGGATCTGGTATGCCTGCGCGAAGGTGACGCCTGTCAGCTGGTAGGCGACGTTAGCCTGCGACGGGGTCGGCTGATCGGCAGCGGCCAGTTGCAGCACCCCGTTAGCGCCAAGCGCATGGATTGCGATGGGTCCGGTGGCTTCTGCGTGCCCGGAAGGCCTGACCGGTCCGGCAGAGCCTGATGTCCATGTTGTTGTCGTCGCCGTCGCCGAGGCCGCGGTGGCGATGGAGAGCGCACCGGCCGCGACAAGCATAGCCTTGGATCGACTGAATTGAATTTTCCGATGCCGTGACAAAGGGGCCTTTCGGTGGCTCGCGTCACGCGATCTGCTTCACCCTCGATCGCAACTGCCACCGCCTCGGCGGCAGGCATCTACCCGCGGGACGTGGCGCGGGTCAGGGCGCCGGGCTAACTCTAGGTTGCCATCCCACGAGCGGGGTGCTGTCGGATATCTACCTTGCCTGACAACAATGAGCTCAGTAACCGAAATCGATGTGAGCTAGATCACCACCGTCCGTAATCCGTACGTCGCTGACCGGAAATTGTCCGTCTACCTAAGGGTTCACGGTTTAACTAAAGCCGCAGACCATTTGTATGATAAAGCTCACACAGGAGCTAAAACTTCTCACAAAGTATGATATCGGGCACTTAACCCCGGTCATTACCGTCCGCTGCCGACAGGTTCGGGTCGGCAAGCGATTAATGCTCACTAACGCCAGGTAATAAACCTGTCGCAAAGAGCCACTATAGCGCGCAATACCGGCTCAGTAGTAGCCGTCGGCTTCCTCGAAAGCCCACGCGCTGCACGGATTTCCGTAGACGTCCTTGATATAACCCAGGCCCCACCTGATCTGGGTCGCCGGGTCCGTCTGCCAGTCCGCTCCGGCGCTGGCCATCTTGCTTCCCGGTAGCGCCTGCGGGATGCCGTACGCGCCGCTGGCGTTCTCCGCGTCGTACACCCAGCCGCTCTCCCGGTTCCAGATATCCAGCAGGCAGCCGAAATAAGTCTGCGGGCTGAAGCCGAAGCTGGCCATCATGTTGTAGGCGATGGACTGCGCGGTACCCGGGTCGGGCGGGGTGGATGTGACGTAGCTGACTCCACTGCCGCCCGTCGTTCCGATGCCGGTACCTGTGCCGGTCCCCGGGTTGGCCGCCTCGACCTGCGCGGGCGAGGCCAGCTTCGGCTTGGCCACCACGGTCAGCGTGCGGGCCGCGGCGGTCATCGCGATCAGTTGCTCGCGCTCGTCCTCGAGCAGGGCCATCGTGTGACTTCCCGGTACTGCCTCAATGGCTTCAGCGGCACTGAAGGCGCCCGATCCGGGCGCCAAAACCGCCGCGCCCACCGCTACCCCGATAACCGCGATGACCGCGATGACCGCGGCGGGGAAGACAATGCCAAAACGCCGGAACAAACCCCGTTTACGCCGACTGCTACGTGCCCCAGTACGGTGTCGCGACAAGGCAATCCCTTCGTCCGGCCATGCCCGTCTGATGCCAGGTGCCGACTCGAAGATGCCGCGGCATACCAGCTACGAGCCCACGCGGTAAACCGTGCGCCGCCAGCCCGCTGCACCTGACCTGATGCGCCGCATGGCTCGCCTCGCGCAAGTACCGCTGGCGCTCAAGAATGCCAGAAATATCCCCCTGCCGCGCAGCACTTTCCAGAGAAAAATCAACGGCGAGTTGACCGCATTGGTGGTGACTGTGGTCATACGCAAATAACACATTTTGTAGTCAGTGCAGACCAGGGAGTCAACACGAGACGATGGCTGATATGGTCTCCGTCTCGTTCGAAAGCTCAGAACCGCGGCGCGGGTGCCGCAGGCCCGGGCCGGGCTCGGGTGCCGCAGGCCCGGGCGGCCCGTCGGCCCGGGAGCTAGCCCCGCGCCGGTCGGAATCGGGTGGCCGAGCGGGGCACGCAGGCCCGGACGCGGAGCTGACCGCACTACGACCGGGGCGGCAACGAGGCGCTGAGGCGGCCTTCTACTCCGAGCTCGAGCCGTATGGTGTCCCGTTCGACGTGATCGGCCTCTCGTCTTACTCGATCCTCGGCGACGGGCCGATCTCCGATATGCGCGCCGGCACCGCAGGGCGGTGATGGCGTCGGCGCGGACGACCGGAACCACTTTGTAACGCCTCGGCAGGGCAGCGAGGAAATGTCGGTGCCGGCCGATAGTCTCGGCGGCATGAAGGTGGAGCTGAGCGACATGGATCCGGGTTCCCTCGAGGACATGGTCGGGACCGACTGCTACCAAGCGGCGCTCGGGTACGTGCGGCGGCAGGCGGTCGTCGAGCAGGTGTGGGTCGCCGCGCAGAACACGCTCTGGGGTCTGGTGCAAGCGGTCCTCGGCGAGTCCTACATGCCCGTGATCCAGTTCTCGCGCCAGGGGTCAGTACTCGAGGTCACCGGCGTGCAGTGCAGTTGCCGCGCCAGCTTCGGCTGCGAGCACGCCGCGGCACTGCTCATCGCCGCCACGCAGGCAGCGGAGGGCACTGGCGGGCCCGACGGGCAGGCCGTGGCGCGCCAGGATCGGCGCCCGCCGAGCTGGGACAGGTCGCTGGAGTCGCTGCTGGCCTGCGGACGCGATGCCGGGACGCCGGCCGAGACGGCACTGGCCATCGAGCTGACACTGGTCGCTGACCAGGCCGGGCGCCCGCCCAGGTTTGCGGCCCAGCCTCAGCCGGCCGGGCCGTCCGTGCGGTTGATGGCGCGGCTGGTGCAGCCCGGCAAGAACGGCGGCTGGATCGGTGGCTCGCTGAGCTGGGGCAAGCTCGACAGCTACGGCTACTTCACGGGCTGCTCCGGACTGCAGGTCCAGCTACTGCGGGAGATGCTCGCCCTGTACCGGACGCGTGTCAGCCAGCCCTATTACTACTATTCCCACGGCGACGAGCGGTCGGTCGAGCTGTCCGCGTTCGAGTCGGGACGGCTCTGGCCGCTGCTCGATGAGGCCGAGAAGGCCGGCCTGCCGCTGGTGTACGGACGAAAGCTTGGCGCGATCGAGCGATACCGCGACGCTGAACTCTGCCTGGATGTCACCCAGGATGAAGCCGGCGGCGGGCTCGTTATCGCCCCTGTGCTCCGCGTCGACGGCTCGGCAGCCGAAGGCGCGGTCCCAGTCCGGTTCATCGGGACCAAGGGTCACGGCCTTGTCTACCTCGACCAGGCCGAAGCGCGGCGGTCCGCCGATCCCGCCAGCTGGCATTTCCTGCTGGCCAGGCTCAGCCGGACGGTTCCGGCGGAGCTGCAGGCCATGGCGCTTTCGGGTCAGCGGCTAGAGGTGCCCGCCGCGGGGCTGACCCGGTTCCGCGAGGCGTTCTACCCGCGACTGCGGCAGACCGCCACGCTGATCTCCTCCGACGGCTCCTTCGTCCCGCCGGCCATCCCGGACCCGACGCTGGTGCTCCGCGCGTCCTACGGTGACGGTCACGACGTCCAGCTCGACTGGGAGTGGGCCTACCAGGTCGGCGACTCGCGGTTCCGGGCGGAGCTGCAGCCGGTACCCGGCGATACCGGATACCGGGACCGGGTGGCCGAGCAGGCGGTTCTGGACCGCCTCCGGAGCGACGGACTGCTCGACGACCGGGCCTTGGTCCCTGGCGCCCGGCTGACCGGCCTGGACACCATGCGGCTCAGCACTGAACTGCTGCCGCTGCTGGACGGGCAGCCTGGGGTCACCGTCGAGGTCTGCGGGGAACCCGCGGACTACCGCGAGGCGGGCGATTCGCTTCGCATCGGCTTGTCCACCGGCGAGATAGCAGGCGAGGTCGACTGGTTCGACCTCGGGGTCACGATCACGGTCGAGGGCCGCGAGGTCCCGTTCACCGACGTGTTCATCGCGCTCAACCGCGGTGAATCGCATCTGCTGCTTCCCGACGGCGCCTACTTCAGCTTGGACAAGCCCGAACTGCAGCGGCTAGCCCGCCTGATAGAGGAGGCCCGGGCACTGCAGGACTCCCCGGACGGCCCGCTGAAGATCAGCCGGTTCCAGGCCGGGCTGTGGGAAGATCTGGTCGCGCTCGGCGTGGCCGACGACCAGGCCAGGACCTGGCAGCAGCAGGTACAGGGACTTCTTTCGATCGCCGGGGTCGACCGCAAGGCACCGCCGACGGCCCTGCGGGCCCGGCTGCGGCCCTACCAGCTGGACGGTTTCCAGTGGCTGGCGTTCCTGTGGGAGCACCACCTCGGCGGCATTCTCGCCGACGACATGGGGCTCGGCAAGACGCTAGAGTCCCTGGCGCTGATTTGCCACGCCAGGCAGGCGGACCCGCAGAGCCCGCCGTTCCTGATCATCGCGCCGACCAGCGTGGTGCCGAACTGGGCGGCCGAAGCCGCGCGGTTCGCTCCAGGTCTGAAGGTGGTGACGATCACGGACACGCTCGCCCGCCGCGGCACCGACCTCGGCGCGATCATCGCGGGCGCCGACGCGGTGGTCACCTCGTACACACTGCTGCGCATGGACTTCGACACCCATGCAGCGGCGGAATGGTCCGGGCTGATCCTGGACGAGGCCCAGTACACCAAGAACCATCAGTCGAAGATCTACCAGTGCGCGCGGCGACTGCCGGCCCCGTTCAAGGTCGCCATCACCGGCACCCCGATGGAGAACAACCTGATGGAACTGTGGTCGCTGCTGTCGATCACGGCGCCTGGCCTGTTCCCCAGTCCGGCGCGTTTCCGGGAATACTATGCGCGCCCGATCGAGAAGCGGGGCGACGACGAACTACTCTCCCAGTTGCGGCGGCGAATCAAGCCACTGGTCAAGCGGCGCACCAAGGAACAGGTGGCCGCCGACCTGCCGGCCAAACAGGAGCAGGTGCTCGAGGTCGAGCTGTACTCACGGCACCGCAAGCTCTACCAGACACACCTGCAGCACGAACGGCAGAAGGTCCTCGGCCTGCTCGGCGACTTCGACGCCAACCGGTTCATGATCCTGCGGTCGCTGACCCGGCTACGCCAGCTGAGCCTGCACGCCGCGCTGGTCGACAGCGCCCATCACGACCTCCCGTGCAGCAAGATCGACACGCTGCTCGAGCAGATCCAGGACGTGGCCGCGGGCGGCCACCGGGCACTTGTCTTCAGCCAGTTCACCTCCTTCCTCGCCCACGTCCGCTCACGGCTCGACGCGGCCGGGGTCAGCTATTGCTATCTGGACGGCAAGACCCGCGACCGGGCTGCGATGCTGCGGCGCTTCAAGGACGGCACGGATCCGGTGTTCCTGATCAGCTTGAAGGCAGGCGGATTCGGGCTGAACCTGACCGAGGCTGACTACTGCTTCCTGCTCGACCCGTGGTGGAATCCCGCGACCGAGGCGCAGGCCGTCGACCGGACACACCGGATCGGGCAGACCCGCAACGTCATGGTGTACCGGCTCATCGCCAAGGACACGATCGAAGAGAAGGTCATGGCGCTGAAGGCGCGCAAGGCCGAACTGTTCGCCGACGTGCTCGACGGCGGCAACGCGTTCGGCGGCAGCCTGGACGCCGACGACATCCGGGGCCTGTTCGCCTAGCGACCTGTCGCGCTTCGACGCGACCAGAGCTTCGGCGCCCACCAGAATCGTGGCAACCTGACACAATTGGGACATGGAAACACCTCTCACCCCGCTTGACTTCGCCCGTCGGACCCGTCGGCTGCACGGCGGCCGCGATGCCGTCGTCGACGGTTCTCTGCGCCTGTCCTACGAGCAGTTCTTCGACCGCTGCGACCGCTGGTCTTCGGCGCTGCAGGGACTGGGGGTGGCGCAAGGCGACCGGGTTGCCACGATCGCACCGAACACACACGCCCAGCTCGAGGCGTTTTACGCGGTGCCGCAGCTCGGGGCCGTTCTGGTGCCGATCAATTACCGGCTGACGGCGGAAGACTTCGTCTACATCGTGAACCACTCCGGTTCCACAGTGGTCTGCGTGGCCCGCGAGTACCTGGCGGCCGTGGACGAGGTCCGTGACCAGATGCCTGACGTGAAGCATTTCGTGGCCTTCGAAGGCACCGGGGACGGCTGGGTTGACTACGAGGCGGCCATCAACGCGGCCCGCCCGGACTTCACCCGGCCCGAGATCGGCGAGCGGGACCTGCTCTCGATCAACTACACCAGCGGGACGACCGCGCGCCCGAAGGGTGTGATGATCACCCACAGGAACGCCGCGATGAACACCATCGGCACGCTGCTCCACATGCCCATAGCCATAGGTGAGCGGTACCTGTGGACGCTGCCGATGTTCCACGCCAACGGCTGGACCTACACCTGGACCGTGACGGCCGCCGCGGGCACCCACATCTGCCTGCGCAAGGTTGATCCAGCGACCATCTTCGGGCTGATCAGGGACGAAAAGGTCACCCGGCTGTGCGCGGCGCCGACCGTTCTCATCGCGCTGGCTAACGCTCCGGTCTCGGTGCGCGGCGAGGTGCCGCCCGGGGTGCACGTCGTGACGGCCGGGGCCCCGCCCGCGGCGGCCACGATCGAGCGGCTGGAAGGAGAGTTCGGCTGGGTGATCACGCAGGCCTACGGGCTGACCGAGACGGCACCTTTCATCACGGTCTGCGCCCCGCTGCCGGAGCACGAGGGCCTGGCGCCCGCGGATCGCGCCGTCATCAAGGCCAGGCAGGGAGTCGAACTGCTCACCTCGGGCGAGCTGCGGGTGGTGGACACCGACGGCACCGAGGTGCCCGCCGACGGGCAAACGCCGGGCGAGATCGTTGTCCGCGGCAATGTCGTCATGGAAGGCTACTACCACGACCCGGAGGCGACCGAGCGCGCGATGGGCGACGGCTGGTTCCACACCGGCGACGCGGCGGTGGTGCATCCGGACGGCTACACGCAAATCCGCGACCGGCTCAAGGACGTCATCATCAGCGGCGGCGAGAATATCTCCTCGGTCGAGGTAGAAGGAGTGCTGCTCCGTCACCCGGCCGTGCAGGAGGTCGCGATCGTCGGCCTGCCGGACGAGAAGTGGGGAGAAACCCCGCACGCGTTCGTCGTGCTCCGCGACGGCGCCAGCGCCACCGAGGCGGAGATCATCGAGTTCGCCCGGGAGCGCCTGGCTCACTTCAAGGCCCCGCGGGCTGTCACCCTGGTCAGCGAGCTGCCCAAGACCGCGACCGGCAAGATCCAGAAGTTCGTGCTGCGGAAGGGTGCGCCCAACCTAGCCCGCCAGTAGGCCAGGTGTGGCTCGGGCCGGGTGTGGCGCGGGTGGGCTCGGGCTCGGTGTGGCTCGGGTGGCTCGGGTGGATCGGTGTGACTCGGGTGGAATCACCTAAATTGTATGGTTGTGACACCCTACACACACTCCTTTGTGCAGGTTGCCACAACCATACGCTCTTGAAGTCCTTACCAGCCGAACGCTTCGGCCTGGCTTTTGTACTCGAACAGCTCGGTCTTGTCGAACCACAGGCTCACCTCGTACTCGGCTTCCTCACGGTTACCTGAGGCGTGCACAAGATTGGCCACCGCCTTCCCGGTCGCGACGGCGACGGCCTTGGTCTGGTGCGCGAAGTCGCCCCGGATCGACCCGGGCTGGGCCTCGTTCGGATAGGTCGAGCCCACGATCTTGCGCACGGTGGCCACCGCGTCCTCGCCCTCGATGACGAACGCGATGACCGGTCCGCGCTGCATGAGCTCCGCGGTCGCGTTGTACACAACTGACCCTGTCCGCTCTTCCAGGTCGAAATAGTGCTTGCGGGTAAATTCGGCGTCCAGCTCGCGCATTTTCACGCCGATGATCTTCAGCGACGCGTCTTCGAACCGCTGGATGATACGTCCGGCTAGGCCGCGGAATACGGCATCCGGCTTCAGCACGACAAGCGTGCGATCCCGCAATTGCTGAGAGTCGGCCACGGTGATCCTTTCCCCTTTTGTGAATGGTCACAGGGTAGCGGCCCGCGTGCGCAGACCGGCAGATAAGCAGGAAGCGGGCTAGTCACGCTCTGATACCGGCTCGATCACGCGCGGGAGCGAGAGCTGCGGCCGAACAGGCGCGAGAGCTGCGGCCGAACCCGCTTCGTTTGACATGCTCCGCGGCAGAGCTGACACTTGGCCGTGATCCGGCGCTATTTCGCAGTGATCGCGATGATCGCGGCCTGCGCCGCGGCGGCCGGCGGTCTCGCGCTGCTGCCGGCCATCCCGGCGCAGGGGACGGCCCGGCCGCCCTGGGCCACGCCGAGCCCTGTATCGAGGTTTGCCCAGCTCGTCCACCCTCCGGAGCCGGCTCAGCGACTGCGGTATCCGGGCGGCGCGATGGCTAGCTGCGGGCAGCGGCTGCAGCAGACGCGGTCCCGTGACGGGCAGGACGTACCCGTGCTCGCGATCGTCGGGGCCTCGTTCACGGCGGGGGTCGGGCCGGGTAATCCGGACCAGTCATGGGCCGTCCTGCTGGCCCGCAGGCTGCACTGGGACGCCGTGGTGTTCGGCGATCCCGGGGCGGGCTACGTGCGGGCCGGCGCCGGCCGGCTGGGGCCGGTCGCCGCCGAGATCGCCCGGATCAACCTGCGTGCCCTCGCCCCGTCGCTGGTCATCGTGCAGGCCGGTCACGACGACATCGGTGTACCGGCGCGGCTTGAGCAGCGGCGGGTAGCGCAGGCGGTGGCGTTGATCCGCGCCGAGGCGCCGCGGGCCCAGATCGCGCTGCTCACCGTCTTCCCCGGGCGCTCACGACGGGCCGCCGCAGCTCGGACGGACCGTGCCATCGTGGCGGCCGGGAGGGCCGCGGACCCCCAGGTGATCATCATGGATCCGCTGGCCGGGGGATGGACGTTTGCGCGCGCGCCCGACGGCCTGCACCCCACGGCGGCCGGCGACGCGTGGATTGCCGCGAAGGTGGCGGAGATCCTGCGGGCGCACGGCGTGCGACCCAGGCCGGCCGGACGTGGTACCGCGGACATCACCGTCTGCGATGCCGGCATCCCCGCGGCGGCGCCGCCGCGATAATCGCGCGGATCTGGCCAGGGCTGGGTCGCTGGCCAGGGCCGGGTCGCTGGCCAGGGCAGGATCCGGGGACCGGGCAGGCAGGCGGAGGCGCATCAGGGTCCCCCCGTCGGCCGGGGACTCAGCCTGGACCGTGCCGCCGTGACTTTCCGCCACCTGGCGGACGATGGACAGCCCGAGGCCGGAGCCGGGCACGCCCCGGGCGGAACGGGCCCGGTAGAAGCGGTCGAACACGTGCAACAGGTCCTCGGGCGCGATACCGGGCCCGTGGTCGCACACGGTGAGTTCGCCGTTCCGGAGGCTGACCTCCACCGCGCCGCCCGGCGGACCGAACTTGGCCGCGTTGTCCAGCAGGTTCCTGACCGCGGTCTGCAGCCGGTGGGCACTGCCGACGACGCCGCACGGCTGCAGATCGGCCGCGAAGGAGGTCTGCGGCCAATCCCGGCGGGCGACGGCCAGGGCGGCGGCGACCACCTCGTCGAGGTCGACACCCCCGCGCGCGCTGGGGACAGACTCGCCCCGGGCGAGCTCGGTGACGCTGCCCACCAGCTGGCCGAGCTCGGTGACCTGGGCCACCACCCGGTCGAGCACCTGCTGGCGCTCGGCCGCGGACAGGCCCGGATCGTCGGCTAGCAACTCCACGTTGATACGCAGGCTGGTCAGCGGGGTACGCAGCTCGTGGCTGGCGTCGCTGACCAGCTGCCGCTGGGCGGCCAGCGACCGCTGCAGCGCGCTCAGCATCGTGTTGAACGAGGTGGCGAGCCGCCCGACCTCGTCGGCGCGCTTCACCTCGACCCGGGCGGCCGGGTCGCCGGTCGCAGTCACCTGCTCCGCGACGGCGGCCAGGCGCCCCACCGGCGCGAGCCCGCCCCGCGCCACCGCCCAGCCGGCCAGCGCGGCCAGCCCGACTCCGATGGCGCTAAGCAGGGCCAGCGTCGCTCCGACGCTGGCCACCTCGGTGTCGACCGTGTTGAGCGGGACGGCAAGCTGCAGGGCCAGGCCCGGCGCGAGCGGCGTGGTGAGCACCATGGCGCGGACCCCATCCAGGGTGGCTTCGCGGTAATAAGAACCGCGCTGCCCGGCCGCCACCTGATCCGCGGCGGTACCGGCCGTCAGCAGTCCGAGGTCGCCCGCGGGGGCCCACACGGCACCCTGGGCCGTCACGACCTGGGTATACGGGCTGGACGAACCGAACCGGTCGGAGTGCGGCGGAACCCATCCGGTGGGTATGTTCCCGTCGTAATGGCGGGCCTCCCGGTGGACCGTCGCCGCCTGGTTCGCCAGCTCCTGACGCAGCTGATTCTGCAGGTCGGCCCGGACCACCATGAAGGCCACCGCGGTGATCGCCAGCGTGATCGCCGCGACGGCGCCCGCCACGGCAAAGGTGAAGCGGGTCCGCAGCATGAGCGGACGCCGCGGCCAGCGCCAGGAATGGCGCCCCGGCGCCCGGGTCACGGATCCGCCCGGATGACGTAGCCCACGCCGCGCACGTTGTGCAGCAGCCGCTGGCGGCCGCCGTCCTCGAGTTTGCGCCGCAGGAAGCCGACGAAGACCGCCAGGGCATTGGAGGCGGGCGCCTCGCCGTAGCCCCAGACCCGTTCGCGGATCACGTCATAGCTGAGCACCTGCTCGGCGTTGCGCAGCAGCAGCTCAAGCAGGTCGAACTCCATCCTGGTCAGCGGGATCACCTGGCCATCGCGGGTCACTCGCCTGGCCGTGGCGTCCAGGGTCAGGTCGGCGTAGCCGAGAACGTCACGGCGGGATTGACTGCGCCGGAGCAGGGCCCGCACCCGGGCCAGCAGCTCGCGGAGCGCGAACGGCTTGACCAGGTAATCGTCTGCCCCCGCCTCCAGGCCCAGCACCCGGTCGTCGATCCCGTCCCGGGCGGTGAGCACGAGGACCGGGGTGGCATCCCCCCGCGCGCGCAGCCGCCGGCACGCGTCGAGCCCGTCCACGATGGGCATCAGGACGTCCAGGACGATCAGGTCGACCGGACGGCGCGCCAGCGAGTCGAGCGCGTCCGCGCCGTGCACGGCCGTCGTCACCGCGTATCCGGCGCAGCGCAGCGCCCGCCCGAGCGAATCCCGTACGTCCGGGTCGTCGTCCACGACGAGCAGCCGGCCCCCGTCCGGTGCGCCATCCAGCGGGGCGGGCGCCCGTGCCGTTCTCATATCTGTGATCAAATCACCGCAGGCTGAGAACTTCCTGCAAGGTTTCCGCAGGTGAGCATAATTTAACTGGTCTTTCACAATCGGGCCGCACGCTGCCTGTCATGGTCCACAGCACATCACTCCGTGACACCGCCGTCGCCAGCCACACCGGCACCGATCGGGTGCTCTGGCTGGTCCGGCACGGCGAGAGTACGTGGAATGCGCGCGGCCTGGCCCAGGGTCATGACGACCAGGCCCGGCTGACCAGTCGTGGTCTGCGCCAGGCCCGGGCCGTCGCGGTCCACCTTCGCGCTCGCCCGATCCGGGCGCTGTACTCCAGCGACCTGCGTCGTGCGCTGCAGACCGCGGCCCCGCTGGCCAGCGCGCTGGGGCTGACAGTGACCCGCGACGCCCGGCTGCGCGAGCGCTGCCTCGGCGCCGCCGAGGGCACCGCCGCCGCGTCGATCAGCCCCGCGGTCAGCGGGATCAGCGCTGGGCGCGTGGCGGACCCCGACGCCCGGCCGGCCGGCGGGGAGTCGCTGCGCGATTTCTACCGCCGGGTCGCCGAGTTCACCGACGAGCTGGCGGTCCGGGCGACCGGAGGCGCGGACCCGGCCGCGGACCCAGGCTGGGCCGGGGATGTCGCGGTCGTCGCGCACGGCGGCACGCTCCGGATGATGAGCGCCTACCGGCGCGGCGTCCCGGTGGAGCAGATGACCTGGGAACCACTCGCGAACGCATGCATTGTGCGCTCGCCCACTGGCTGGCCACCACCCCGCAGCCAGGAAAACCGCAGAGAGGAAAACCGATGAACCAGACCGCACTGCACCTCCCGAACCGGGCCGCCAAGCCGCGCCAGACCGGCCTCACGATGGTGATCGACAGCGGAATCCCGCTGTGGCAATTCACCGACGTGGTGTCGTCGGCCGCGGAATACATCGATTTTGTCAAGTTCGGCTGGGGCACCGCGGTGGTGACCAACAGCCTGCGCACGAAGATCGAGGTCGTGAACGCCAACGAGGTCGGTTACTACGTCGGCGGGACGCTCTTCGAGAAGTACGTGCTGCAAGACCGGTTCGATGACTTCAGGAAGTTCTGCGCCGACCACGAGTGCCAGCACGTCGAGGTGTCGAATGGGACGATCTCGATGTCCAACTCGGAAAAGGCAAGCTACATACGCAAGCTCGCCGACGACTTCACCGTCGTGTCCGAGGTGGGCTTCAAGGACCCCGTTCGGTCCGAGCAGCTGCCGCCGAGCAGGTGGGTCGAGTACATCGAGGAGGACCTCGAAGCCGGGGCGTCGCTGGTCACGTTGGAGGCTAGGGAGAGCGGGAAGTCCGGCATCTGCCGGCCGGACGGCGCGCTGCGGTTCGGGCTGATCGAAGACGTGCTGGCATCAGGCATCAGCCCGCAGCGGCTGCTCTTCGAGGCGCCGACCACCGCCCTGCAGACGTACTTCATCACCAGGCTCGGCCCTGATGTCAATCTCGGCAACGTCCCGGCCCAGGGAATCATCGGGCTGGAGACGCTTCGCCTAGGGCTGCGCGCCGACACGCTGACCGTTTTCGAGTGAGAAGAAAGCAATGCGAACCACGAGCGATGTATTCCACCTGGCCATACCCGTACACGACCTCGATGAGGCCCAGCATTTCTACGTGACCCTGCTCGGCTGCAAGCTGGCCCGCCGTTACCCGGACCGGATTACGCTGGACTTCTTCGGCGATCAGCTGGTCTGCCACCTGACGGAAACCGGCCCGCCGGTGCAGAAACCGCTGAGCCTCTACCCCCGGCATTTCGGCGTCACGTTTCGCGAAGCGGCGGATTTCGAGGCCTTGCATAACTGCGCGGTCATCCGCAAGATTCCTTTCTTCTACGACATCTCGACGCGATTCGAGGCCACGGCGGAGGAGCACCGGACCTTCGTGCTGCTCGACCCGTCCGGCAACCTGCTTGAGTTCAAGCACTACCGTGACCCGCGGATGATGTACTGATGGCGCGCCGCCGGCTCGACCAGGTCGACGCCATGCGCCCGATCAAGCAGGCGGGCGTCGTCAGCACGCACTCCATCCTGTATTTCGCCCCCGCAGCCGCCAGCGTGGGCTCGGGCGCCGCGCTGCTGCTGCTGCACGTGTCGCGGGAAGGATTCTTTTTCATCTCCGCGTGCATGCTGACCTACGCGTACGCCGAGATGCGCCTGACCGGGCTGCGCCGCTTCTACTGGCGCCGTTTCGTCTCGGTCGGGATTCCCTACCTGTGCTGGAACCTCATCTACTTCCTGCGCGCGCTGCCGGGATCGCACTACGCCAGTGTGGCCTCCGCGCTGGCGCACCTCGGCCGCCTGATCGACACCGGGTACTACCAGCTGTACTTCCTGCTCGTGATCATGCAGTTCTACCTGGTGTTCCCGCTCGTACTCATGCTGCTGCGGCGGACCAAAGGACACCATGGCCTGGTCTTGGCCGTGGCGGCGGCCGCACAGGTGACGATCTCGATCATGACGCACTGGAACATGCTGCCGACGCTGATGGAAAGGTACTCGGAGCGGGACGCCCTCAGCTACCTGCTCTACCTGGTCGGCGGCGGGGTCGTCGCCTTCCACATCCACGAGGTGGACGTGTGGGTGCGCCGGCACGCCCGGCTGATCGTGGCGCTGACGGTCGTCTCGGCCCTCGCCGCGGAGGGCATCTATTTCCTGGCCCTGCACGGCGTGACCACTGTGCTGGGATCGGGCAATGACCCGTTCCAGCCCAGCGTCATCCCGTTCAACGTCGGCGCGATCACGTGCGGCTACCTGGCCGGTGTCGCCCTGGTGCGGCCGTGGCGGTCGAGGCGGACGAAAGCCCTAGTGCGCGTGGGATCGGACGACTCGTACGGCATCTACCTCGCGCAGATGCTGTTCATTGTCACGCTGGCCTCGCTCGGCTGGGGGCGGCTCACCTCGGTGCTGCCGTGGCCGCTGGTCTGCCTGCTCGCCGTGGGGATCGTCTTCGCCTGCTGCATCGCGCTGACCGGGCTGCTGGCCCGGACGCCGCTGGCGGTGCCGCTCACCGGACGCAGGCAGGAGCCGTGGTCGACGCTGATACCGGGACGCCGACCGCTCGAGCCGGCCCTTGGGGAGCAGGCCTTCACGGCCCAGGTCCCTTCGGACGAGGCCCCTGCAGCGGACCAGTCGCAGCCAGAACCTGTAACGGCGGACTTGCCCGCGCCGAAGCGGGGTTTGCCGGATCTACCCGTCCCAGAACCCACCACACTGGTGGGCGCGACGCGCGACAAGAACGGATCATGACCGTGATAAGCGAATGGATAGCAGCGGCGGCCGACCGGCAAGGGGACGCCCCATACCTGGAGGACGCCCTAGGGGACGCCGCGCTGGAGAACGCCGCGCTGGAGAACGCCGCGGGCGGCAAGACGCTGACTTACGCCGGGCTGCGGCGCTCCGCCCGGGCCTGGGCCCAGTGCCTGGACCAAGCCGGAGTGCCAGCCGGGGCCGGTGTGGCCGTCCGCCTGCCCGATCCGCTCGGGTATGCCACCGCGCTGGTCGCCATCCTGGCGGCCGGGCGGGTGGTGATCCCACTGGATCCGGCCGCTCCCGCCCCTGAGGTGGCCCGGGTGCTCGCGGTGGCCCGGCCCCGGGCGGCCGTCAGCGATTCTGGTCGCGGCCTGCCGCCCGGGCTGGCCATGCTCAGGCCGCCAGACGCGGTGGACGCGCAGGACACGCTGGACACGGTGGACACGACAGACGCGATGGAGATTCCGATCGGAGCGGGCGCGGCCGGGGGGATCTTTCTGTGTACCAGCGGGACCACTGGCACGCCCAAGGGCATCTTGCTGCGTGAGGATCAGTTGTCCCACGTGGCCGCGGCGGTGGCTGTTATCCACGGGCTCAGCCCGGCTGACCGTGGCTACTGCTGCCTGCCGCTGTTCCACGTCAACGCCGAGGTGGTCGGGTTGCTGGCGACCCTCGCTGCCGGGGCCTGCCTGGTACTCGACGGTAAGTTCAGCCGCCGGGGATTCTGGCCGCTGATCGAGCAGCGGCGGATTACCTGGATCAATGCGGTTCCCGCGATCATCACGGTGCTGGCCATGGATCCCCCCGCTACCCGGATACCCGGACGCGTCCGGTTCGTCCGTTCGGCCTCGGCTCCGCTGCCGCCCGGCACGCTGAGGCGGTTCGAGGACGCGTTCGGCATCCCCGTCGTCGAGACCTACGGAATGACCGAGGCGGCCAGCATGATCACCGCCAACCCGGTCGACGGGCCGCGCAAGGCCGGCTCCGTGGGCCGACCGGCCGGCACCCAGGTCCGGGTGGTCGAGGCGGCGGGTCGGGCCGGATCGGAGGACGGTCCCGGACGGGCTGGATCGGCGTACGTGCCCGGACGGGCTGGATCGGCGTACGTGCCCTGCCCGGCCGGCGTGGTGGGCCGGGTGCAGATCCGGGGGCGGGGCGTCATCAGGGAGTACGCGCAGGGCGGCCCGGCCGGCGCCGTCGACCCGGAGGGCTGGCTCGACACCGGCGACGTCGGCCACCTCGACGAGGACGGCTACCTGTTCCTGGCGGGCCGGTCCGACGACGTGATCAACCGGGGCGGCGAGAAGATCTACCCGAGGGAAATCGAGGACTTCCTGGCCGCTCAGCCGGGTGTCTGGTCCGTCGCCGTGGTCGCGGCCCCGGACGAGGTGCTCGGGGAACACCCGGTTGCCTACGTGGTTCCCGCCGGGCC
Organism: uncultured Actinomycetes bacterium; assembly: GCA_963758795.1. Taxonomy (GTDB): domain Bacteria; phylum Actinomycetota; class Actinomycetes; order Streptosporangiales; family Streptosporangiaceae; genus Palsa-504. Next base: position 222,874 of record CAVWXG010000004.1, on the reverse strand, counting down.
GTGGCGGCGGCACGAAATGGAGGAGGCGCTACGCGAGGCATGCGAGGCGGCCTTGCCCCGGGCCAAGCGGCCAGGTGCGTTCTGCCTGGTCCAGGAGCTACCGCTGGGTCCCACCGGCAAGGTCGCGCGGCACCGCCTGCGGGACCGCGGCGACCAGGATCTGGTCTACGGCGCAAGGGCGGGATGACCGGAGGCAGGCACCACCGTTCGTTCCGCTCAAAGATCAGACGGCCGGGGAGGCTGTCGTGCAGCCATTTGCTTGGCAGTCAGCACAGCCGACCACCTGCCCGGTATATGCGGATATAAGCGGCAAATGCCACGGACCGCCTCCGCTTATGGTGGAAAATTTGCGCTTCGTGGAAAGTTTTGTGGATCATAGTACCCACAATCATCCAATAAGCTGAAATCATCCACGAAAACTTCCGCTGAGCAGCGGGGCGTGTGAGGCCAGCGAGAAGGCGGACGGCTGGTACGCCTGGGTGGTCACCGAACCGTTGTGCTGGGCCGGGTTATGGCCAGCGGCGCCGGCGGCGAAGGCGGGCTGGGACTCCGTCAGCGGATCTCCTCCGCCAGGCCCATCGCCTCGCGGTACCAGGGGTAGTACCAGCGGTCGATGATCTCCTGCTCGGCGGGGACCAGCACACCGCCGCCGGCGTAGGCCCGGGACTTCATGTTGGGCTGGCACCCTTCGCAGGCGGTGAAGTCCTGCACGTTGACCCGGGGGTGGGCGGGCCGCAATAGGCTGCATCTGCTCGGCCGTTTCCGTCCGGAGGTACCAGCGTGACAGAGGTTTACCTGCCAGGGTCTAAATCCGTTACCGCCCGCGCGCTCTTTCTCGCCGCGGCGGCTTCGGGACGGAGCGTGATTACCCGGCCGCTCAGCGCCTTCGACACGCGCGCGTTCCTGGGTGCGCTCGTGGTGCTCGGGTACCCCCTGGCGGTGTCGGAGGAGCGGTGGGAGATTACCGGGAGCCCAGCCGGGCCGCCCGCCGCAGGTGGCGCGGTCTGGTGTCACGACGCTGCCACCGCGTCGCGTTTCCTGCCAGGTCTTTGCGCGGCCGGGCGGGGCACGTACGCCATTGACGCCAGCGACCAGATGCGGGCGCGGCCGATGGCGCCGCTGATCGGAGCCTTGCGTCACCTTGGTGTGGACGTCCAGGCCGCGGCGGGCGACCATTTGCCGCTGCGGATCGAAGCGGACGGGCTGAAAGGAGGTGATGTCGTCCTTGACGCAAGCGTCTCAAGCCAGTTCCTGAGTGCGCTGTGCCTACTGGGACCACTGACCTCCGAAGGTCTGCGGATCCGGGTCACAGACTTGGTGTCCGCGCCCTACATCGACCTGACGATCGCCATGATGGAAGCCTTCGGCGTCCGGGTAGACCGCGCGGGTCCGGAATTCGAAATCCGGCCGCAGGTGTACCAGGCTACCGACTTCGCCGTCGAGCCGGATGCGTCCACCGCCTCGTATTTCCTGGCTGCCGCGGCGGTCACGGGGCGTAGCGTCACCATCCCCGGGCTGGGGAGCAGGTCCGCGCAGGGAGACCTGTCGTTCGGTACCGAGGTGCTGACCGCGATGGGATGCAGCATCGAACTCAGCGAGAACTCCATCACCCTCAGCGGTCCTGATCGGCTTCAGGGCGGAGAATTCAACATGCGAGATATCTCCGATACCATGCCCACGCTGGCGGCGATCGCGCCGTTCGCGGATGCTCCCGTGACCATAACTGACATCGCCAATGTTCGCCTGAAAGAATGCGATCGGCTGGACGCGATGGCGGTCAATTTGCGGTCCTGCGGAATCCGGTGCGAGACCGGACCGGACTGGATCACCGTGTATCCGGGCCGGCCGCAAGGCGCCGAGATCGCCTGCTATAGCGATCACCGGATCGCGATGGCGTGCAGTGTCCTTGGTCTGCGCATCGCCGGGGGGATCACGCTGGACAATCCCCTGTGCGTGGCCAAGACCTGCCCCGATTTCTACACCCTGCTCGGCAACCTCCGCGGCGCCTGGACAGCGGACAGCTGATGGTGAGTATGGGTCATCGGTCCGCGCCGGGATCGGATAGCCGCTGCTAAGCCGCGCTTCCCGCCATGCCCGCCATGCCCGCCAGGCCCGCCAGGCCCGGCGGGTCAGGCGCGGCCAGCGATGCCTCCCGGCCGCGGCAAGCAGCGAGCAGGCGGCCGGCGAGCGCGGCGGCCTGGTCGCGGATCTCGGGGATAGCGGTGGTCTCGTACAGCTGCCCCCGTAGCGGCGGGCCGAGCGCGAAGATGATCTCGCTCGGCGTCCCTGACGCATTGAGCAGGGCTCCCCCGGCGTCCACCTCGATGCCGAGCCGGAGCGGGTCCGGCCGGGCCAGGCCGCTATCGAGCAGGCCCCGCAGCAGCGGATCCGTGGTGGCGGTGATGTCCGCAGCGGGCCCGGTGGCGTTGATCAGCCAGCCAGCCGCCACCTCGGTGACCTGGCCGCCGTGCTCGATCCGGACGCACAGGCCCGTCGGTGTGCTGGTGACCGCGATGATGCGGCCGCGTTGCACCGAGAGCCGGCCTGCGGACCGGAGCTGGTCGATCCTCCGGGCGGTCGCGGGCGGCACACGGTGACGGTGCACTTCCCAGTAGCGGGCAACATGGCGAAGGAACAGGCGCTTATCCGGCAGCGGCAGCCGCTGCCACAGCCCGGGAATGTGCGGCCGCAGCGCGTCAACGAAGGTCTGCCAGCCGTCCGGGGCCTCGGCCGCCGCCGACCGGACGTACCTGATCAAGCCGCGAAGGTCGACCGGGCTAAGGTCAGGCACCGGCAGGACGGAGGGCTGGACGGCACCGTCGGGCGGACATCGATGCTCGCGCGGAACCAGCGCATGCCGGGATACCGCGTGCACGACCGTGTCCGGATGCGCGCCGGTGAGGGAGATCGCCACGTCCAGCATGGTGAGGCCAGTGCCGAGGATGACCACCGGACTGCCGTCGGCAACGCCGTCAAGGGCCCGGGGTACCCAGGGGTCGCCGATGTAACGAGGCGAAGCTGGCACGCCGAACGGCGCAGCGGGCGGCTGGTTGCCGGTGGCCAGCACGGCCGCGTCCGCGTCGATGCGGCCGTGGGCCGCTAGGTGCAGACGCAGCGGCCGATCCAATCCGCTATAGGTAAGTCCCACGACGTCAGAGGTAATCCGGGTGACGGTGGCGGCCGGGCCTGCCATCCGCTCGGCGTCGGCGAGCAGTTCGCGCAGGTACCGGCCGTAGGCCACTCTGGACAGGAATCCGTCTGGCCTGATCCCGTTCGTCGCGGCCCAGCGCGTCAGATGGCCAGGGTCAGCTACGACCGCGCTCATCCGGTCGACGGGCGAATTCAGCAGGTGGGCGGGGTCTGCGGTACCGTACGCCCGGCCCAGCCCGTGCTGTCCCCACCGGTCAATCAGGGCGATTCGCAGGGGTACGCGCGCCGCAGCGGCCGACCGGAGCAGGTAGATCGCGGCGAGAGTCCCGCTCGCCCCCGCGCCGATCACTGCCACGGTGGCGACCGGCCCGCCCGTTGGCTCCGAATATCGCACGTCAGCAGCCTAGCAGGCTACCATATATTTCCGATAGGTATAATAGCCAATAGCAGCGTCGTGACTTAGGGAGGCTGGCCGCGCCGGGGTGTCAGCACGGATTCAGCACCCGTTGGGTAAGCGGGGATTAACCGCGCGCCTCGCAGTCGTCGGCCCGCCGCAGGAGCACGGTTCGTTCGGGGCCGTTCCTGGTGAGGGCGGCGGCCCGGCGGAACTCGCCGACGGCCTCGACGTGACGGCCGAGCCTGGCCAGCAGGTCGGCGCGGACGCTTGGCAGATGGTGGTAGCCGGCGAGCGCGGGCTCGGCGGCCAGCCCGTCGACGATCCGCAGTCCCTGCTCGGTGTCGCCCGCCATCGCTACCGCGACCGCCCGGTTCAGTTCCACCACCGGTGATGGCGTTAGGGTGGCGAGAGCCTCGTACAGCAGCGCAATCTGCCGCCAGTCCGTCTCGGCCGCGGTGCGGGCCCGCGCGTGGCACACGGCGATCGCTGCCTGCAGCACGTAGGGGCCCGGCGGCTGCCCCAGTTGCTGCGCCCGCAGCAGAGCGGTGAAGCCGCGCCTGATCAGCAGATGATCCCAGCGGCCGCGGTTCTGCTCAAGGAGCGGGACCGGCAGGCCGTCCGGACCCAGCCGGGCCGGGATCCGCGACGCCTGGATCTCCATCAGCGCGACGAGGCCGTGCACCTCAGGCTCATCAGGCATCAGCCCGGCCAGCACCCGGCCGAGCCGCAGTGCCTCGTAACAAAGCGCGGGGCGCATCCAGTCGTCCCCGGCCAACGCCGAGTATCCCTCGTTGAAGATCAGGTAGAGAACCTCGAGTACCGACGCCAGCCGGGCCGGCCGGGCCGCGGGTGGCGGCACCTCGAACGGGATCTCATTGCTGGCCAGCACGCGCTTGGCCCGCGTAATCCGCTTCGCGATCGTGGACTCCGCGGCGAGGAGCCCACGCGCGATCTCCTCGGTGGTCAGGCCGCCGAGCAGGCGCAGCGTGAGGGCGGCCCGCACCTCGGTGGACAGCACCGGATGGCAGGAGATGAACATCAGCCGCAGCAGGTCGTCGGCTATCCGCTCATCGTCAAGCTCGTCAAGGACGACGTCGAACTCTGCGGAAGCGTCCTGCTGCGCAGTCTCCATCTCGCGACCGAGCAGGCTGAGCTTGCCGGCGAGCCTCTCGTCGCGGCGGATCCGGTCGATGGCCCGGTGCTTGGCTGTCAGCATGAGCCACGCACCGGGCCTGGCAGGGATGCCCTGGGCTGGCCACTGCTCCAGCGCGGCGACGAGGGCATCCTGCGCTAGTTCCTCCGCGAGCCCGACATCCCGGACGAGCCTCGCGAGGCCCGCGATGATACGGGCGGACTCGATCCGCCACACCGCGTCGATAATGCGGTGCGTCGCCGCGCTGTCGGCGGTCATGCGCCGGTGGCCATCAGTCCTCGGGGCCGAACACCTGGCGGATGTCGCCCTCGCCGTCGCCGACTATCTTCCAGAACCGCCTGGCCAGTTCGACCGCCTCATCCCCGGAGCGCGCCTCGATCAGGGCGAAGCTGACAATCACCTCTTTGGACTCGGTGAACGGCCCGTCGGTCAGCGTGATGTTCCCGCCGGAGGCGGTGACGTGCGTGCCGCGGTCCAGGCCACCGGTCGCCAGGAGCACGCCGGCGCGGGCCAGTTCCTCGACGAACCGCCCCATGTCGGCGTACATCTGCTCGTCTGGCGCACGGCCGCCACCGTTGACCGTCATCAGGAACCGCATAACCGGACCTCCGAAATTAATCCCGCCGCCGTGTCCGTCTAGGACGAGATCGTAGCGGCTGCCTATGCTGATCACCCGGGACTGTTGCCCGGCCTCGTTCTTGCCCATCGCGGGAGTCACGCGGCCGGGGTGTAGTGCAGCGCGACGACACCATTGCCGTGGGCACGGGAGTGAGCGAGCGTGAGCGGCAGGCTGCCCCCGTAGCCTTCGAACAGCCGCGTGCCCGAGCCGGCGACCACCGGATGGACGAGCAACTGGAGCTCGTCGAGCAGGCGCTCGCGCAGCAGGAACCGCACGAGGGTGCCGCTCGCCCCGACCGTGATGTCCCCACCCGGCTGCTCCTTCAGCCCGGCCAGGGTGGCGCTCACGTCGCAGCTGATCACCGTCGTCGGCCCCCAGTCAGGGTTGTCCAGCGTGGTCGAGACGACGAACTTTGGAGTGTTCGTCATCAGCGGCGCGTGCGGTGGGGCCGCCGGGCCGGTGAAGACGCCGCGGAACAGTTCGTAGGACCGCCGCCCGTACAGGTGGGCGCTGGCGTTCGCGATCCGTGGCATCAGGGCCTGGTTCAGCTCGTCGTCGTAGTACGGCGGGTTCCACTTTTCCGGCGCTTCCACCACGCCATCTAGCGTGATGAACATCCCGGCGATGATCTTCCTCATGCCGGATCAGTCCCTTCCGGGTGGGGGGCCCTCGCCTGAGGCGCTGCCCTCGCCCGAGGCGCGCTGGGCGAGGGCGGTGCCGACGAGGGCGGTCGCGTGTCCATGACCGACGCCATAGCCGGCCTTTAGCCAGTCGACGAGCTCCTTGTGCTTGGTCAGCTCACTGGAGCCGATGAGGTCGAGCCAGTAGCTGATGGGCTTGCCGTACTTCTTCTCGATCGACGGGAAGTAGGAGGCTGGTCCCGTGACGCGCTCAGGCATACTGGTCTGGAGTCCGTGCGGTGTTGTTCGAGCCGGTAAGGAATTCGGTAAGAGTGGCCGCGATCACCGGGGCATTGAGTGCCTTGGTATGGCCGAGGCCGCGGCGTTGCACGAGGCGGGCGTCGGGAAGCGCGGCGACGACAGCCTGCGCCGCGTGCACGAAGAAGGCCGGTGTCTCCTTGCTTGCGCCGCACATGACGAGCGTCGGCACGGTGACCGACCCCCACTGGCCCGCCGGCGGCGGGCGCCCCTCCATATAGCCGCGCATGATCGCGGCGTCATACGGCAGAGTGTGCGCGACGGCCGTGAGCGCCTTCCATGCCTTCGGCATCAGGCGCAGCATCGTGGGGACGAAGGCGGGCGCGCCCATAACGTCCACCATGAAGTAGCGGACCGCGGCGCCTCGGTGGCCGGCGTCGATCAGGGCGGTGACCTGCTGGAGCTGGCCAGCCGGCGGCTGCCGGTCCTCGGGGTCTACCACGAGCGGTGGCTCGTGCACGGCCAGTCGGCGAATGGGCAGCCCGGCTGCGGCCGCCTCCAAGGCCAGGACGGCACCAGAGGACAGGCCCCAGACGTGCGCGGGCCCGCCAGCTGCGTTGATCACCGCCGCGAGATCCTCGATCTCGCGCTCGACGGCATACGGTTTGGTGTCGCCGCTGTCGCCGCGGCCCCGGCGGTCGTAGCTATACACGGTGAAGCGCGCCGCCAGCAGCCCGGCGAGCTTAACCTGGCCGGGATAGCGGCGGTAACTGAACGCGCCGGGGACCAGAATTAGCGGGTCACCCTCGCCTTCGCGGTCGTAAGCGATGGTGGTGCCGTCGCGTGAGGCAGTGGTGTGCATGATGGTCCTCCATGGTCGGCGCGGCCGGCTTGCCTGGCCGCTCTCACTAGTGCTTCGAACGAGCGGCCCCGGAATGGACACGCTCGGCTGCGACCTTGACTCCGGGTACCTGTTCGAGCTGTTCGTCCCCGCGGCTCCCTGATCCCCTGATGAGCATCACGCAGCCGTCAGCCGCAGCCGGCTCGGTCGCGTCGGCGGATGGCACGACGATCGGAACGGCCGGATCGGCGACGGTCCCAGCGTTGTCCTGATGCAGGCGGGGAGCCAGAAAATCGATCGCCGTGAGGGCTTCCGGTCGGGCACCATGGCCAGGAATGGCCGCTCGGATGGGGGAACACATGACCACGCCCGAACCTGGCCGCGGTTCACCGGACCGGAAACGAGCGGTGCTGCTCGCGCTGCGCTGCTATGGCGGCCAGATGGCGCGGTTGTGGCGCTTCACGGTGCCGGCGATGCTGCTGCCCGCGCTGGGAAACACGTGCATCTCCTATGTTGCCCCGCTGATCATCGCCTTGCTGGTCGGCCGCTTTGCCGGCCACGCGCCGACTGGGATCGGCGCGACGATGCCCTATGTGCTCGGGTTCGCAGGGGCGCTGCTGTTCGCCGAGATCTTGTGGCGAATCGGTATCCACTGCCTGAACCGCCTCGACGGCCGCGGCATCGAGAACCTCTACATCATCGGCATGGACGAGCTGCTGGCGAAGGACGCGGCGTTCTTCCACGACAACTTCGCCGGCTCGCTGACCAAGCGGGTGCTGAGTTTTGCTTCCCGGTTCGAGGACTTCGCCGACAATCTGGCGTTCAACGTCGTCAGCAGGCTTTTGCCGCTGCTGTTCGCGTCGGTGGTGCTGTGGCATTTCGATCCATTGCTGGTTGCTGGGCTCATCGGCCTGATCGTGATCACCGGCGTCGGCGTCGCCCCACTGATCCGCCGTCGCCAGAAGCTGGTCGACCAGCGCGAGGAGGCAATCGCGCAGGTGTCCGGGCACGTCGCCGATAGCCTCGCGAACATCGACACGATCCGCGCGTTCGCCGCGGAGGACCGGGAGGCCGCCGAGCACCGGTCGCGGGTCGCCGAGCAGCGGCGGAAATCGCTTCTTTCCTGGGATTACGGGAATCTGCGCATTGACACGCTGGTCGCGCCGATGTCCGTGCTGACCAATGTGTTCGGCCTGCTGCTGGCGGTCGCGCTCGGCGCGGGCGGTCACGGGATCGAGGCAATCATCGTGGCGTTCACGTACTACTCCAACGCGACACAGATCATGTTCGAGTTCAACCAGATCTACCGTCAGATGGAGAGTTCGCTGACCGAGGCCGCGCAGTTCACTGAGTTGCTGCTGACGCCACCGACCGTGCTCGACCCGATCGCGCCCGAGCCGCTGCGACCGGCGGCGAGCGACGTCCGTTTCGAGAACGTGAGCTTCGCGCACGCCGGCGGACGACCGTTGTTCAGCGGCCTCGACCTCATCGTGCCAAGCGGGACCAGGCTCGGAGTGGTCGGCCGGTCAGGCGGCGGCAAGACCACGCTTACCCGGCTGCTGCTTCGGATGATGGACATCGACGAGGGCCGGATCCTGATCGGCGGACAGGACATCAGCAAGCTGTGCCAGGCAGATCTGCGCAGCCTGATCGCCTACGTGCCGCAAGAACCCGCGATGTTCCATCGGACCCTCCGCGACAACATCGCGTTCGCGCGACCGGACGCGACCCACGAACAGATCCGCCGGGCCGCGCAGGCCGCGCACGTAACAGAGTTCGCGGACGCCCTGCCGGATGGATTCGACACGATGGTCGGCGAGCGTGGCGTGAAACTGTCCGGCGGGCAGCGGCAGCGAGTCGCGCTGGCCCGGGCGATCCTGCGCGACGCGCCGGTCCTACTGCTCGACGAGGCGACGAGTGCGCTGGACTCAGAGAGCGAGATCCTCGTCCAGCAGGCGTTGTGGGACCTCATGGATGGCCGGACCGCGCTCGTGGTCGCGCACCGGCTGAGCACAGTCGCTAGCATGGACCGGCTCGTCGTGCTCGACCACGGCCAGATCATCGAGAGGGGCACGCACTCCGAACTGCTCCATCTCGGCGGAGCCTATGCCAGGCTGTGGCAACACCAGTCCGGTGGCTTCCTGGACGACAGCGGCGCCCCGACAGCAGCGCTCGCCGAGGCGCCGAAGCTGAGCGCGTGAGCCCTGCCAGATCCCCGGAAAGCACTCCGCTCCGAAACGGTGCTCTTTCGCCGCTGCTCTGGGGCGCTGGCACTCACAGTGCTGGCGGCATCCTCACGCCCGGTCTGGGCCGAGTTCGAGCTGGCTCGCCAGCTGATAGTCGAGGGAGGCCTGATCCTGGTGCACGACCCCTGCCTGCCCGGTGGCACGGTCGAAGCCGCGCTCGGACGCATCGAGGCCGAAGGTTATGGAGTCACCAGGCTGATGACGGCAAGCGAGGGAGTTCCCGAGGACGACGACCTCGGGTTGGCGGTCATCGAGAACCGCAGCCGGGCACGTGGCGGGTCTGCGGGCCTATATGACCAGGCGGCTGCCGTTGGGGCAAGTACCGGGCCCATCGCTACGGCAACGCCGCCGGCGGCGTCCATGCCGTCAGGGGCGCTCGCCCCGCCGGTCCCCGCAATGGACGGGTTCACGCCGCCGCTGCTCGGCCCCGAGGACCTCCGGTCGGTCGATGCCGCGCTGGACGAGCACGGCCACGATCCAGAGCTGCTGGTCAGGCGTTTCCGCTGCCTCAGCGATCTTGGGCAGCCCGAGGAGGCCATCCGGCTCGGTCGCGGACTGGCTGAAGTGGCACCGGAGGAGATCGGCGAGCACCTGGCCCGGCTGGAGGCAGCAATGGCCCGTCCGGCCCTCGGCCCCTCCTCTACCGAGAGGTCGTACGGGACCGAACTCTCCCGCGAGACGCTGTTGCGGATCCAGCAGGCGGTTCACCATTACCGCTACAGGGGACGCCAGCTGGTGAAGAGCCCCTTCGACCTTGCGCTGCATTCGTTGCTGCTCGAGAACCTCTGTCCGGCCACGGTCTTCGAGGTCGGCTCCAAGTCGGGCGGCAGCGCCATCTGGTTCGCCGACCTCATGGCACGGCTGGGGATCGAAGGCCACGTTCACTCCTTCGACCTTTTTCCCGTGGACGATCCCCATCCCGGCGTGACATTTCACCAGGGAGACGGCCGCCAGTTGGCCGATGTCGTCGATGACGAGCTACTTGCCGCCTGTCCCGGCCTTACCTGGTCATCGAAGACGCGGACCACTCATTTGAGACAACCAGCGCGGTGATGTCCTTCTTCCATGACCATCTGGTAACTGGTGATTACCTGGTGATCGAGGACGGCAACCTGTCCGACATCTATCCCGAGCGCTACCCCGACCACTCAAGTGGACCACATGTGGCGATACGCCAGTTTCTGGCCGCGCATCCCGGTGAGTACCAGATCGACGCCGGTCTATGCGACTTCTTCGGTTACAACGTCACTACCTGCAGCAACGGTATCTTGCGGCGCATTTTATGGGGGCCCGCCCATGACCGGTCAGGCTCGCCTCGCCGCTCGGCCGCAGTGGTGATCAGCGCCCGCGTCGCCGCCGAAGGTGGCGCTCTCGTACGCGACCGTGGCCTAGCGGTCCTCGGTCTCTAGCGATCCTCGGTCTCTAGCGATCCTCGGTCTCTAGCGGTCCTCGGTCTCTAGCGAGCCGGTCTTGACTTGTCTCGGCACCACGTTATTCGTTTTTTGGTACCAGCCGGGCAGCGTTCTGGTGGTTCGGTTTCCTTGGCCGGTTGGTGCGGTCCGCTGGCGGTATGGGTGATAGCAGGCTGGAGCAGTGCAGCCTATCGGCCCTTGATCACTGAAGGCTCGCGGCTGTCTGCCCGGCAGCGCTCACCGTCACGACGCCGCCCCAGGTGCAGGTGCACTGGGATGAGTCGTCCAGGGCGGCGATGCCGCCGACGGTGACCCGCGTGGAGCCAGGCGACCACTGCGAGAGGACGGGCTGGCACGGCTGAGGGGTCAGGGTGCCCGCCTGCGCAGTAGCTGCGGCTACCTGCGGGTTGGACAGCGACTGGCACATCCCGAAGGGCGGCACGTTCGCCGTGGCGGTGTCCGTCACGACGCCCGCCGGGCTGCCCGCCGACACCTGGGTTCCCGTGGCGCTCAACGGCGCAGGCGTATCGCCGAACGAGCACTGCAGGGTCGCCCCGGTACATACCAGGTTCGGCATGGCAGTCCTCCCGCGTGACGTACGCCAGTCTATGACCCGGACCGGTCGAGCGCTCCCGGCAACCGGACACCAGGCGTCTGTGACGCCAGTCGGCCCGGCTGTCAGGACTGCGCCACCGCCGGGCTACGGGCTACGGGCTACGGGCTACGGGCTACGGGCTACGGGCTACGGGCTACGGGCTACGGGCTACGGGCTACGGGCTACGGGCTACGGGCTACGGAAAGAGCGTCCGGGACAGCCGGGAGCCGCCCCAAAAGCGGACCTGGTACCGGGCGCAGCGGAGGCGGGTTGACGGGCCGCCACCGCTAAGGCAGCATCTGGCCCATGGGCCCGGGTGTGGTGGTGGGGGTGCACGCTCACGCCGAGCCGGCACACCTGGTCGAGACGGTACGGTCGCTGCGGGCCGGCGGCGTCGGCGATGCCAGGGTGGTGCTGCTGCCCGACGGGCCGGACGCGGCCCTGGCGGCGGCGCTCACCGCCGAGCCGACGCTGGCTGACCTCCCGCACTGGGGGACCGCGAAGCCGCTTGGGCCCCCGGCCTGCTTCAACCGGCTGGCTTCGCGCAGCGACGCGTCGGTGATGGTTCTCATCGAGAGCGGCACGGTGCTCGGACCTGGGTGCCTGCCGTTGCTGGTGGAGGCGCTCGCCGAGCCGGGGCGGGGGCTGGCCGGCCCCTCCACCAACCGATCGTGGAACGAACAGGCAGTGTTCACCGGCGCGGGCCCGTCGGACGTCGCCCGGACGGCCGCGCTGGCCCGCCTGCGCTTCGGCGCGGCGGTGCGCTCGCTCGAGCCGCTGCACAGCCTGGCCGACTTCTGCCTGGCCGTCGGGCGCCAGGTCATCGAGGCGATCGGCGGAGCCGACGAAGAGTACGGCCTCGGGCCCTGCTGGGAGATGGATTACAACATCCGGGCCGCCCGCGCCGGCTTCCGCGGCGTCTGGGTGGGCGCCGCCTACGCCTACCGTCACCCGCCCACCGGGCGGCGCCGCGTCGCCGAGGCCCGGCAGGTGGGGCGCGCCCGCCGCCTGTACCAGGACCGCTTCTGCGGCCTGCGCCTGAACCGGCTGCGGGCCGACTACGAGGACCACTGCCGGGGCGAGGCATGCGAGCACTTCGCGCCCGCCGCGCTGCTGACCCTGCGCCTGCCGCTCGCTGCGCAGGAGCCCGCCCCGGCGCAGGCGCCGCGGCGGGCGGCCGCACGGCCAGCCCCGGCAGGCCAGCCATTCCGGCCCGCCGGACCCGCGCCCGCGGCGCGGCCGACCGCCGCTGCCCCGGCCGGGCCCTCAATCCCGCTGGTCACCGCCATCATGCCTACCCGTCAGCGCCCGGACTTCGCACTGCAGGCGGTGCGCTACTTCCTGGCCCAGGACTATCCGAGCAAGGAACTGGTGGTGCTGGAGGACGGCACGCCGTCGCTGGTGGGGCGGCTGCCCGACGATCCCCGCATCCGCTACATCACTACCAGGGCGGCGGCGCGCAGCATCGGGGCCATGCGCAACGAGGCGTGCCGACTGGCACGTGGCGACATCGTGGCCCACTGGGACGACGACGACTGGTACGGGCCTGGGCGGCTCACCCGCCAGGTGGCCGCGATCCGGGCCGGTTCTGCTGACATTACCGCGCTGCGCCACGGCCTGATGCTCGACCTGGCGGCGTGGCGCTTCTGGCGCTGCCGACCTGACCTGCACCGCCGGCTGTTCGTGCGCGACGTGCACGGGGGGACCCTCGTCTACCGGCACCATGTCTGGACGGACAAGGCCCGGTTCCCCGACTGCTCGCTGGCCGAGGACGCCGCCTTCCTCGACCAGGCCGTACGGCGGGGTGCCCGGCTCGAGCCCATCGACGCGGCGGGCATCTTCGTCTATGTCCGCCACGGCGCCAATGCCTGGGGCATCGCCTGCGGCGTCACCGGGGGCGCAGCAGGCTGGGAGGCCGTGCCCGAGCCCGATCTGCCGCCCGATGCGCGGGCGTTCTACGCCGCCCGCTCGGCGGCCGCCCCGCCGCCAAGCAGCACCCTGCTGGTCAGCTGCATCATGCCGACGTTCGACCGCCGCTGTCTCGTCCCGCAGGCGGTCCGCTATTTCCTGCGGCAGGACTACCCGGCCAAAGAGCTGATCATCATCGACGACGGGCCAGAGCCGGTCAGCGACCTGCTCACCGCCGACGACCGCATCGTGTACCGCCGACTGGAGACCCGGATGGTCCTCGGCGCCAAGCGCAACCTCGCCTGCGACCTCGCCCGCGGGCCGGTGATCGCGCACTGGGACGACGACGACTGGGCCTCCGCGGATCGGCTCAGCGTGCAGGTGGGCGCCCTCACTGCCGGCGACGCCGACGTTTGCGGAGTTGCCAGCTTGCTGTATTACGACCCGGCCGGCTCCTGCGCGTGGCGGTTCACCTGGCCGGGCGGGCTCCGCCCGTGGGCCGCCGGGCCCAGCCTGTGCTTTGCCAAGGAGCTGTGGGCCCGCTCCCCGTTCCCTGAGGTGGCTATCGGCGAGGACACTCGCTTCGTCTTCAGCCCCGCCGTGCGCCGCATCGCTGACGTCAGCGCGGCCGCCTGCATCGTGGGGATCCTCCATGGCCGGAACACCGCCCCCAAATCCGTCGGCGGCGCACACTGGAGCCCCGCGCCAGTCCACGAGGCCGAGGACCTCCTCGGCGAGGACATGGCGTTCTACCGCAGCCTCACCGATGCGGCACCGGGCGAGGTCGCTGGTCATCTGCCAGACACCGAAAGTGGCGGAACGCCCCTTGCTAGCGACCACCCGCGTCGGTAATTTCGTGTCACGTGGAGGTTTGCACGCACCGCTGGGAAGCAACGCCACTTCGGTGTAGCGGATGACAGCGATCGGCTCGAACCTGACGGCAGCGGGGGTGCCTCGGCACACCGCCCCGGGCACGTCGAGGCCGCGCCTGACCCTGCTCGGCGGATTCGGCCTGCATGTGGGCCACGATACTGTGGCCCTCGCCACCTCCCCCCAGCGGCTGGTGGCATTGCTCGCCCTGCACGGATCAGCCCTCCGCCGGTGCTACGTCGCGGGATTGCTGTGGGGGGACTCGACCGAGGCACGCGCGAGCGGATGCCTGCGCTCGGCGCTGTGGAAGCTTCGGGTGGCCGGAATAGGGATCGTCGGGATCTATGGGGACAGCCTGGCGCTGTGCCCGGAGGTCGACGTCGACGTCGAGCACGTGACGCACCTCGCGCGAGCCGTCGTCGCGGGCAGCTTCAGGGAAGAGACGTTCGCGCTCTTGGAACCCCGTTTCTCCGCTGAGCTCCTGCCGGGCTGGCATGACGAGTGGATTCTCGGCGAGCGGGAGCGTCACCGCCAGCTGAGCCTCCATGCGCTCGAGTCGCTGTGCGAGCACCTCACCGCTACCGGGCGTTACGGCGCCGCAGTGCTGGCTGGGCTGACTGCCGTCGACCGGGAGCCGCTGCGCGAGAGCGCGCACCGGGCGCTGATCAAAGTCCACCTCGCCGAGGGAAACGCGGGAGAAGCGATCAGGCGGTACCAGCAGTACGAGGCGATCGCGGCCCGCGACCTCGGCGTGCAGCCCTCCCCGATGATGCGCTCGCTCCTCAACGAGATCGCGACCGTCTGACCGAGGACACATCCGGACGCCGGACTTAGTTCAGCCGACCCTGGCCGGCAGGCGCCGGTTCGAGACGTTCTCGGCGTGCCCTGACAGTGCGTTGACGAAGTGTTGACACGGCGTTGACACAGCGGTCACGACCCTCTTCGTACCGTATGACCCATGCCAGCCGCCCAGGGATGCAGGGCGCGAGATAGTGCGCCGCTCGCGAGGAGGGGCCGATGACGGTCACGACATCGTATCCGGGGGTCTACATCCAGGAGCTGCCGAGCCTGGTCCACACGATCACCCCGGCGCCGACATCGATCGCCGTGTTCGTCGGCTACACCCACCCGTTTCTCACCAAGAACTTCCAGACGAATCCGACTGGCCCAACTCCGGCGGTCCAGCTGTTCAGCTTCGCCGACTACCAGGCGAATTTCGGCGGCTTCTTCTCCAGCCCGTGGCAGCCCGACTACGTGGGCCAGGCGGTCTACCAGTTCTTCCTGAACGGGGGGCCGACCTGCTACGTCGTGGGCCTGCCGGCGCAGGAATACTACGGTTACAGCGGGTCGCCACCGCAGCTGACGTCACAGGGCCCGGTCATGCCGGCCAGCGTCCGCGCCGGCGGCATCACCTTCACGGCTCTCCAGCCGGTCGGAGTGCCGGCCGCGGCCCCCTCGACCGGGACGTTGGGCATCCCGATGCAGGTCGCGATCTCGAACGTCCGGGAGACGACCAGCCAGAACGACACCGCCGACATTGTCATCTCCTACGGCACGACGGTCGAGACGTACCGTAAGGTCCAGCTGGCCGATCTCGTGACCGCGCTGCAGGGCTCGAGCCTGGTGACGGTGGCGTTGCCGAGCCCGCCGAGCGGGTACCCGACGACCGGCTCGCCCTTCTCGCTCGGCTACGGCTCTACCGATATGCCGCCGGCGGAGGGCGGAACGGTCATCAACCCCCTCGACTTCGCGCCGGTGTTCGCGGATTATGCGTCGCTGGACAAGGTGCCCGTCTTCAACCTGCTGGCCACGCCCGGGATCACCGACGACGGCGTCGCCTCGGAAGCCGTCGCTTACTGCGAGCGCAAGCGGGCCTTCTACATCATGGATACCCCTTCGCCGCAGACGGCCGGCTGGGACGTCAACAGCGTCGTCGTCGATCTCACCCAGTTGATGCCGTTGTCGCCGACGCCCCCGGTCAGCATCAACGCCGCGGTCTACTACCCGTGGCTCCTGACCACCGACCCGGTCACGGGCAACCCGGCCACGTCCCCGCCGAGCGGGTTCGTGGCCGGGATCTACGGCCAGGTAGACAGCGCGCAGGGGGTCTGGCAGTCCCCGGCCGGCATCCAGACGGCCCTGCTCGGCACGACGGGTGTCGATCCGAACGGGATCATGACCGATCCCCAGCAGGGGATCCTGAACCAGAACGCCATCGACTGCCTGCGCCAGTTCCCCGGCATCGGCACCGTCGTGTTCGGCGCGCGGACGACGGCGGGTGCCGATGCGAACACCGCGCAGCAGCAGTGGAAATACGTGGCGGTGCGGCGGATGGCGCTGTTCATCGAGCAGACCCTCTACGCCAACCTCACCTGGGCGGTCTTCGAGCCGAACGCCACGCCGCTGTGGAATGCCCTGACCCAGGAGGTCACCGCGTTCATGCTCAGCCTGTTCCGCCAGGGCGCCTTTGCCGGGAGCACGCCAAGCCAGGCATTCGTCGTGCAGTGCGACTCGACGACCACTACTCCAACGGACGTGGCGGACGGCGTGGTCAACATCCTGGTCGGCTTCGCCCCGCTGGTGCCTGCGGAGTTCGTCGTCGTCCAGATTGCGCAGCTCGCCGGCCAGGCGCAGAGCTAAAGGGGGCAGCCATGGGCAAGATCTTCCCCGCCAACCTGAACCGCTACGACCCGTACAAGGCGTACCGGTTCCTCGTCTACTTCGGCAAGAGCACGACACCCGTCGCCGCGGTCAACAAGGTCGGAGCGATCAAGCGCACGTCTGACGTCATCGAATACGACGAGGGCGGCAACGCCATTGTGCTGAAGGGGCTGGGGCGGACCAAGTACGACCCGATCACGCTCGAGCGGGGAGTCACCCAGGACACGGACTTCGCCACCTGGGCCAACTACGCCCAGGTCCTCGACCACGGCGCGCCCGGCACGTCGCTCGCCAACCTGCGCCAGGAGGTGGCCATCGTCCTGCTGAACGAGGAGGCTCAGCCGGTACTGCGGTACCTGATCCACCGGTGCTGGGTATCGGAGTTCCAGGCCCTCCCGGATCTCGACGCGGGCGGCAACGCGATCGCGATCGAGCTCATCAAGATGGAAAACGAGGGCTGGGAGCGGGATCTCACGCTCGCCGAGCCGGTGGAGCAGTGACGATTGCTGCCCGTCAGTGGCGCCGTGCTGGCCGTGCGCGAGCCGGCCGGAGCGGACGAGGTCTTCGTCGTCGAGACCGCGCTCGCGCCGATGCCCACACTCCTTGAGCTGGCACGCCGCGTCGCGAGCACCATCGCCGGGGATCCGCTTGACTGGGCCAGCCTGCCCGCGACCGATCTCGACGCTGCCGCGCTGGTGATCCGGCAGTCCTGGATCGGCGACACGATCCGCACCGATACCAGGTGCCCCGCCCAGGGCTGCCGGGAACGGATCGACGTGAGCTTCGGCATCGGAGCCTATCTCGAACATCATCGGCCCCGGCAGCCACGCGGTGTCACCGAGACGCCCGACGATGGCTGGTTCACGCTCGTCCGGGCACCAGTCCGCTTCCGCATCCCGACGGTCGCCGATCTCCTCGCGGCGGCGTCCGACGGACGGCCGGCGGAGACCCTTTCCAGCCGGTGCGTCGACGCTCCCGACATGTCGCGGGCGCTCGCCCGGCGCGTGGACCGCGCACTCGCCGCCCTCGCGCCGAGCCTCGACGATCTCCTCGGCGGCACCTGTCCCGCGTGCGGTCAGGCGGTGACCATGCGATTCGACCCGCTCGGCTACACGCTGGCCGAGCTGCGGAACGTCTTCTCCGCCGTCTACCTGGAGACCCACGCGCTCGCCGCCGCGTACGGGTGGCCGGAGGGCGCGATCCTCGCGCTCCCCCGCAGCCGCCGCCGGCGTTACGCGTCGGTCATCGGCGAAGGGCGGTGGGTCGCATGAGGGCCCAGGTGCCGTATCTGGCCAGGCTGGCCCGGCGGGCTGCCGGGCAAGTGCCGCTGCAGCCTCCCCGCCAGCTCTTCGCGGACACCGCCTACTCGCCGGTCCGCCCGCCAGCAGGCGACGGCTCCGCGGACTTCCCGCTGGGAAGCACCGCGGACGCCGCAGCACGCGGTTTCTCCCCCGCCTTCGCGCTCTCGCAGGCCGCCGAAGAGCCGCCAGCGTCGCCACAGATCACTTCTCAGTCCGGCGAGCACATAGCCGGGAATCGGACGGGTGGCGCCCCCGTACCGATCGACTCCGGCAGCCACGCGGGGACCGGGGGCCACCCGGCGCCGTCCGGGCGGGCGGACAGGCCCAGGTCGGCGCAGGTCACGCCCAGCCCGCTGCTCGCCCCGCGCGCAGAGACCTCAGAGGTCGCGGTCGGTACGCCGGTGACCTCGGCTCCCGCGGGCCCGATCACGCAGCCACCGGAGCCGACGCCATCGGCCACCCCACGGACGTCGGCCCACGCCGCGCGCGTCCGATCGCCGGGATCCTCGGCCACCGTCCCGTTCTGGGAAATGCCCGTCGAGCTGCCCTATCCGATCGAGCGGGCGTCGGTAACCAGCCAGGCCAGCACTCGGCTCGCGGCTCAGCCCGCACTGCCGCCGCCGGGGCTAGGGCCAGCCGCCGTCGGCTCCGATCAGGACCAGCTCGGCGACGGCACTGGCACCCGGGAGACGCCCGGCGGCTGGGATGCCGTCAGCGACAACGGACGGTCTCGGGCGCCTGCGGCGCTCCGCGATCTGCTGCCGCCCCCCGCCCAGGCTCCCCGGCCGACCGAGCTAGCCGGGCCGGGTCCGGGCGGGTCACGCCAGCAGCCGGCCGGCGGCCGGGCGTCGGCCCGCGTGTCCATCGGCACGATTGAGGTAACCGTCGTCCCGCCGGCTCGTCCTGCCGTCCACGCCAGCGAGAGCCGCGCTCCCGCGCAGATGCCGCGCGGCCGGTCCCGTCCCGCGTCCCCGCTCACCGCGGGAGCCGACCGGCTGCGGGACGGGCTGCGCCGCTGGTACGGGATCGCACAGGGCTGACGGCGGCGTGCGATGACACTCGACCTGTCCGCGGTGACCGACTCGCTGATCGGCCTGGTGAAGAGCCAGTGGACGACGGCGCCGATCTGGACAGAGGTCGCCGGCAGCCCGCCAGCGCCGACGTTCACGCCGAACTTCACCGGGCTGGCGCCCGACGCGGCGCGCAAGGCGTCCGGACCGCAGCTGAGCATATACCTCTACCACGTGGAACCGGACAATGCGCGGGAGGCGCTCTTCTGGCAGCCGCAGATGCTCGGCGTCTCAGGGGGGGAGCCGACCCAGTTCCTGCCGCTCGCTCTCGACCTGTTCTACTTGCTCTTCGCGTACTCGGAGACGAGCTACACCGAGGAGCAGGAGGCGATGAGCGTGGCCCTGCGCATCTTCCACGCCAACCCGATCGTGCGCAGCGATCCCGGGACGGCAATGCCGTGGGAGCTGAGCCTGACGATGGAGCACCGTTCCTACGACGAGCTGAGCCTGCTATGGCAAGCAACCACCGCGCCGCTTCGGATGTCCCAGGTCTACCGGGCGGCGGTGGTGTTCATCGACCCGGATGCGATGCCGGCGCCCCCGCCGCAGACCTCATCGTTTTCCGTGGACGTCGGCCTCGTCCCGCGGCCGTTCCCGTCGCCCGGCCCGAGCGGCTACCCGGTCGTGTTCGGCACTTTCCGCGACGGCTCTTATGTGGGACCGGAGGGCGCCCCGGTCCCGTTCTCGCAGTCGCCGGCGGCGGTAGCGGCGGGCCAGACCGCCTGGCTCCTGGGCTCGGATCTCGGCATCACCGGCGCCTCGGACCGCGTGTACCTCCTGCCGCCCACGGGCGGTGCCGAGGTGGACGTGACAGCGTGGAAGGCTGCCGCCGACTCGAGCGCGGCCAAGTTCGTGCTCGCCGTTCCGCCCGCCGCCGGGACGGCGCCCGCCGGCGCCCCGATCCTGGCGTCTATCAGCTGCGCGTTGGCAGCGGCGCGCTGGGCTCGCCCGGCGCCACCCGCAGCGGCTCGACCCCCGTCAGCGTCGCGGCGCGTGTGAACCCGCCGGCAGGCAGCCCGCCAACAAGCCCGGTGCTGACGGGATCGCCCCCGTTCACCGTGACGGGAGCGGGCTTCGTCCCGAGCGCTACGGAGGTGCTCGTCGGGACTACGGCGCTGACGGGGACCACGGCGACCCCGGGGCCCGGCGAGGTCAGCGTCACCCCATCCGGCACGTCGTTCTCCTTCTCGCCGCCAGCGGGGCCGGCCGGGACGGTCTTGCCGGTGCGGGTCCGGGTGCACGGCATCGAGTCGGATCCGGCCGTGTGGGTGACGTTGTGAACCCGGCGCCGACCGTGTCGGCGCGGCCGTACGGCACCACCCGCGCCGACGAGACCGCGACCGGGATGGCCGGCGCCCGCAGCGAGCCGAACTGCACCGGAGACCGGGCCGGTCCCGACGACAGCGCGGCGGAGCCGCGCTGGCTCACCGAGGTCCGGCTGCGAGCCTCCCGCCGGGTGCTCTGGCTGCGGCACCTGTGGTCGCAGCCCCGTTACGAAGGCGAGCAGCTACTGGCGATCAGCCACAGCGAGGTGGACCGGGCCCTCGCGTCACCGGCCGAGGCGGCCGACGCCGAGCGGGCCTTCTACCGGTCAGATGAGCCCGCCGCGGCTGTATCCGCGCAGATTACCGCTCTCGCCGGGCAACCCGGGGATGCCCGCCTCGAGCACCTGGTCGCCGCGCTCGGCCTCTCGCCGGCGGACGCGGCGCTTTTCATGCTTGCGGCCGCGGCCGCAGCGGACCCGGCCATCGCCCGGGTGTTCGGGTACCTGCTCGACGTCACCGAGGCCGCCGACCCGACGCCCTCGCTCGCGGCGGCGCTGTTCGAGCTCGGCGGCCAGCCGCCGCCGGGCCCGGGCTCCGCGCTCGTGCGATGGCTGCTCGCCGGGCCGGTGGCGACCGGACCCGACGCCTTCACCTGCTCGACCGGCTGGCGGGCGGACGCGGTGCTGCTGCCGGCGCTGGTGGGGCGGGCCAGGGCGGGCGGAGACGACGCGGCTGCGCGGCGCGCCTTCCTCGCGGCGACCGACTGGTCGGGCGGCATGAGCGGTCGCGTCATCGAGCCGCCGCCCGGCCCCGTGCTGCGGCCGGAGGCCCTTGCGGAGATCGTCGGCTTCGTGCAGATGCTCAGCCAGGGCGTCCGGGAGGGGCCGCCCATCGAGATCGAGCTCGTCGGCGCGGCCGGGTCGGGCCGGACGACGCTCGCCGCGCAGGCCGCTGCCCGGCTCGGAGTCCGGCTCGTGGCGGTAGACGCGGCGGCGCTCGCGGCCCGCGCGGACGGCGTTGACGCCGCGACCCGCGAGGTCCGCCGCGCGCGTCTGGACGGCTCGGTCCTGGCGTGGGAGCACGCCGAGGCCCTGCCGGCCGAGCTGTGGCGAGCCATCCCCGCGGCGCCGCTGACGTTCCTGTCGGTGCAGGAACCCACCGCCAGTCCCGGCGGCAGCGCCGGGTACCGCTCGATCCGGCGCTCAGTCCGCTGCGGGCCGATCGGCCGGCGTGACCGGCTGCGGGTGTGGTCGTCGCTGGCGGCCACACCCGCTCCTCCGGCGGTCGCCGAGTGGGCGCTGCGGCCCGCCGAGATCTGCGTCGCCGCCCGCGTCGCGCCCGCCGGCGACCGGGAGGTCGGTGAGGTATGCCGACGGCTCCTAATGGCCGGCACCCCAGAGCTGCTCAGCCCGCTGCCGCTCCCCTATGCCTGGGCCGACCTCGTGCTCTCACCGGTCACTACCGCCCATCTGCGCGAACTGGAGGAGCAAGCCCGAGATCGCGGCCAGGTGCTCGACGACTGGGGCTTCTCCCGGCTCACCTCGCCCGGCCGCGGCACGACCGCCTTGTTCGCCGGCCCGAGCGGCACCGGCAAGACGATGGCCGCGCAGGTCCTGGCCCGCTCGCTCGGTCTCGACCTGTACCGTGTCGACCTCGCCGGGGTGGTCAGCAAGTACATCGGGGAAACGGAGAAGCACCTGCGCGAGCTGTTCGAGGCATGCGAGCGGGCGCCGGTGCTGCTCCTGTTCGACGAGGCGGACGCCCTGTTCGGCAAGCGGACCCAGGTGAGCGACGCGCACGACCGGTACGCGAACATCGAGATCGACTATGTGCTCCAGCGCATGGAGCAGTTCGACGGCCTGGCCGTGCTCGCCACCAACCGCAAGGGGGACCTCGACACCGCGTTCGTCCGCCGGCTCCGCTTCATCATCGACTTCGCACCGCCGAGCCCGCGCGAGCGCGAGCGCCTGTGGCGGCTTGCCCTGGAGGGCGCGAGGGACGCTGAGGGCAGGCCGCTCGCCGACGAGCTCGACTGGTCAGGCCTCGCGCGCGGGCTGGACCTGACGGGCGCGGGCATCAAGTCCGCCGCCGTGGCCGCGGCGTTCCTCGCCCGGAGCCAGGGCGGGCTGATCTCGGAACGCCATGTGCTGGCGGCCGCACGGCGCGAGCTGGCGAAGCAGGGTGTCGTGGTCCGGCCCGGCCAGATGGACCCGCGATGAGCCCGGCGGCGCGGTTTCCGGCCGACGGGCCCGGTCCCGGCACCGCCGAGCCTGCCGTCCATATCGACCGGCTGGCGCTTCGCGTAGCCGGCCTCGACGAGGCCGCGGCGCGCACGCTCGCCCGGCTCGTCGCCGAGGGCCTCGCGCCCGACGTACTCCGGTCGGCCGGGAACGCCGGCCTCGACCATCTGCAGATCGAGGTGACGGCCAGTGCCGCCGATCAGGGCAAGCCCGATCCCCTGGCGCGGCGCATCATCAGCGAGCTCGGCCGAGTCCTGGCGCGCGGCCGGATGCCGGGCGGCCCAGGCGGGGAGGCGGTCACATGAACGGTTTCGTGCTGAAGGGCGCGCTTGTCGAGTTCATGCCGACGTTCCTGCCGATACCAGTGCCGAACGTGATCGTCTTTCAGTACAACCCCGAGACGATGACCCATACCTGGACCCAGCCAGAGCCGGCGACCACCGCCGGGATAGAGGAGAGCAACCCGCTCGCGGTGAAAGGCATGCCGGGTGAGGCGTTCTCGTTCACGATCGCGATGGATGCCAGGGACGAGATCGCCGACGGGAGCGCGCCAGCGGCGGCGCTGGCCGAGTCGAGCGGAATCTACAGCCGGCTCGCCGCGCTGGAGATGCTGCTCTACCCGACGGGCACGGCCCAGACCGGACTGACCGGGGCGGTGTCGGCGGCGGTCCTTTCCGCGCTCAGCGGCGCAAGCTCCGGCCCGACCCGCACGATCCCGCAGTCTGTCCTGCCGGTGACGCTCCTGATCTGGGGGGCGGGCAGGATCGTGCCAGTCCGCGTGACCGGCCTCACGATCACCGAGCAGCTATACGACTCGGCGCTCAACCCGATCCACGCCGAGGCCCAGCTCACGCTCCGGGTCCTCACCCCCGCTGAACTCGTCGCCGCCTCGGCCGATAACGACGTCCTCGGCAACCTCGCCACGACCGCCTACAACTACACGCTCACGCTCCGCCAGGCACTCGCAGCCGCCAACCTTGCGAACGCGACCGAGTCGCTCATCGGGATGATCCCGCACTGAGAGGGGGAACTGAAGTGTTCACATCCGACAGCCGCTACGTCAGCCAGCCCACCTACATGGTCACGCTGCCGGACGGTACCCAGGTCACGGCCGTGGTCCCGCCACTGCCGAGTCCAGCGCCGCTGATCGGCTACGCGCAGCCGCCCGGCGGGGAACGCCTCGACCTCGTCGCGGTGCAGTACCTCAACGCGCCCACCGGCTTCTGGCGGCTGTGCGATGCGAACAACTCCATGGTCGCAGGCGCTCTCGCGGCCCGCGCGCTCATCGGCATCCCGGCCGGAGGCCCTGCGTGAGCGTCACCATCCAGCTGGCTGTGGGCGGCGCCCCCGTGCCCGACGCCTTTTACGACGCGATCAGGGGCATGGAGATCGAGGAGAGCTCTGATCAGCCCGGCACGCTGCTGCTACAGCTGCCGGTGAACCGGACCTCCGCCGGCGACCTCCAGTTCGTCGGCGACGGGACATTCGAGCCGATGACGAACGTCGCCCTCACAGTCACCCTGGGGCCGCCTGGCTCGCGGGCCCAATGCGTCTTCGACGGGTATGTCCTGTCCTGGCGCCTGCACCTGGACCGCGCGTCGACCTCGTCGGCGATCGACATCTGGGCGCAGGACGCCTCGCGGCTCATGAACATCAACGACCACGTTGTCGAATGGTCCGGCCTGACCGACGGCCAGGTCGCCGACGCGATCTTCAGCAGCTATGGCTTCATGCCCGCCGCCGGCAACACCGAAAACGACTCGCCCAGCCACCTGCCCGAGGGGCACACGCTGGTCCAGCGCGCGACGGACCTGCAGTTCCTGCGCGGTCTGGCCCGGCGCGGCGGCAAGCTGTGCCGGGTCGCCTGCACCGACACGCCGGGCGTCCGGACCGGGTACTTCGTGATCCCGGCGGTCGCCGGCCCGCCGGTCGCGACGATCTCGCTGGCGGACCCCGACTTCTGGACGGTCGAGGCTCTCGACTTCGACTGGGACGTCATGCGTCCGACCGAGGCGGACGCGAGCCAGGTGGACCTCACTCAGTCCTCCGACACCGGCACCGACGTGACCACCAGCGCCAGCGGCCTCGGGCCGCTGGACGAGCGGGACTACCCCACCTACCTCGGCCAGACCTCGAAGCTGCTGCTGACCGCGTCCGCCGACGCGACTGAGCTCGGCCAGCGCACGACGGCCGTGCTCGCAGAGTCCGGGTTCTTCTCCCGATGCACCGGTGAAGCAGACGCGGACCGGATCAGCACCATCCTGCGGGTCGGGGATGTCGTGACGATCGAGGGCGCCGGCAGTCTCCAGTCGGGGAACTGGCTGGTCTGGAACGTCCGGCACAGCTTCTCGCTCGACTCGTGGAAGATGGGCTTCACCCTGGTCCGCAACGCGATGGGCCCGCCCGGGCGCGGCGGGACATTCGCGTCCCTGACCAGTGCCCCGGCCGGGCCTGCCCAGGCGGCGACGCTGTGACCACCGCCGACGACCGCGCCCTCGAGGACCTCCTCGAGCGGTTGCGCAGCCGCTTCTACGGGAAGTACCGCGGCATCGTGTCAGCCGTCGACGCCACCACGATGCGGATCAAGGCGAAGGTGCCTTCGGTGCTCGGCGAGACAGAAACTGGCTGGTGCATGCCCTGCGTCCCGTACGCCGGGCCGAATGTCGGGTTCGCGTTCCTCCCCGAGACCGGCAGCGGGGTCTGGGTCGAATTCGAAGGCGGCGACGTCTCCTACCCGATCTGGGTCGGAGGGTACTGGCGCGAGGGCGAGTTCCCCGCCGACGCTGCCGAGCACGTCAAGGTGATCGTCACCGCCGCCCCGCACAAGCTCGAGTTCGACGACGATCAGGGCTCGATCACGCTGTCCGACCCGAACGGCAACACGGTCACCCTCGACGGCTCCGGCCTAACGCTCGCCAACGGCCAGTCCGTCTCGGTGGTGGTCAGCAGCACGAGCGTGTCGATCAACGACGGCGCGCTGGAGGTGACGTCATGACCATCGCCCGGCAGGATTACGCGTTTCCCTTCCGGATCGACGCCGCGTCCCAGCAGACCGCGCAGACCGGCTACCCCGCCCATGTCGACCAGATGGTGCGCCAGCTGCTGCTCACCACCCCGGGCGAGCGCGTCAACCTCCCGCAGTTCGGCTGCGGACTGCGAGCCCTGGTGTTCGCCCCCAACAACGACGCCCTGGCGGCAACCGTGGAGCTGCGCGTCATCCAGGGGCTGAACCAGTGGCTGGCCGGGGTGGTGAACGTGGTCGGCGTGACCGTGGGCGGGACGCCGGTGGGTGCAGCCCCCGGACCGGGCACGCTGGAGGTAACGGTCACCTACACCCTCGTCGAGACCCAGGCGAACCAGACCGTGACGGTGACGGTCGGATGACACCGGACCCACCCGCCCGTAACCGGCGCCAGCTGCTCCTCGCGCCCGGTGCGTCATTCAACGGCATCGACTACGTCCATGTCGCCGCGAGCCAGACTCAGCTGTTTGTCCACTTCCTGAACGCGGTGCCCGTCCAGGGCAGCCTGTACGGCGAGCAGGCGACGATCACGGGCGGCGATGTCGTCACGAGCATCGCGATCCACCCGATCGACGAGACGACCGACTGGAGCGCTGACAGCGAGGGCCGACCGGTCCTGGCGCTCACGGTGGCCGCGCCGGGGGACTTCTCGACCTACCAGCTGACCATCTTCAGCGACCAGCTCGACCCGTTTTTCGACTCGGCGCCGTTCACCTTCAAGGCGAACTGCCCGACGACGCTCGACTGCGCGACGCCAGCGCCCGCATGCCCCCCGCCGACGGCCGAGCAGGTGCTTATCGACTACCTCGCCAAGGACTTCCCCAGCTTCCAGCAGGCACTGTCGGAGTTCTCCACCCTGCGCTACCCCGCCTGGGTCGAGCGCTCGGAGGCAGATCTCGGCGTCACGCTGATGGAGGCGCTCGCGGCAATGGCCGACGAGCTCAGTTACTATCAGGACCGCGTAGCGGCGGAGTCGACTATCCAGACCGCGACCCAGCGGCTGTCGGCCGTCCGCCACGCCAGGCTCGTCGACTACGAGCCGGCCCGGCGACCGTCGCGACGACCGTCCTGCAGCTCGACGTGGCGGATCCGCCGTCCGGCTCGCCGCCGCTGGGACCGCCCGCCACGAGCTGGACAATCGATATGCCGCTGCTGGTACGCGCGCTCGCAGCGGACGGGTCAGTTACCGACTTCGAGATCGAGGACCCGGCGGCGGGCCTAGGGAGTCCGGTCAGCTTCACCGTCGATACCCGCTGGAACCGGGCCAGGCTCGCGCCCTACTACTGGGACGACAGCCAGCGGTGCCTGCTCGCCGGCTCGAGCGTCTTCTACGTCACTGGTCATGGTTTCGGGCTATACCCGGGCCAGCAGCTACTGCTCGACTCGCCTGCGGCTGACAGCGCCGACCCTCCTGTCCGGGAACTGGTCACGGTCGCCGCGACGAAGGAGACCTTCGACCTGCTGATCGCCGAGACCAGTCCTCCCCCCCTTCCGCTGACGCAGATCAGCCTTCAGGCGCCCACGACCCAGGACCACGACCTGTACGACACCGCGGTCGCCGGGAACATCATCCCGGCCGTCCAGGGCCTGCGCCAGAGCGAGACCTTTGTGATGCCGGATCCGGCGATGCCCCCGCCCGGGCCCGTCGTCGTCCGCGTCGGCGCCAACTGGACGCCGCAGGACCCGCTGCCCGACTACCGCTACTGCCTCGCGTCCGGCCCGCTGGCCTGGCTCGCCACCGCCACCCAGGAGGAGGACACCTCGGTGCCCGCGCAGCCCGAGATCCTGCTCAGCGCGGTCCCGCCCGGCGGCGGCACGTCACAGTGGACGTTCGAGCGCTGGCTGCTCGGCGCGGCGGCCACCGACCAGGTGTTCACGCTCACGCCCGAGCAGTACTCGCCCGTGCTCACCAGCAACGGCATGACGTGGTTCGATTACGACGGCGACGGCGGCACCACGATCCGCTTCGGTGACGGGGCCTTCGGCGTGTCCCCGCTGCCCGGCACGGTCTTCACCGTGGTCTACCGGGTCGGCGGCGGCTCGGTCGGCAACGTCCCCGCGGACACGATAGTGAACGTCGCGCCGGGGCAGGCGCAGGGATCGATCATCGTGTCCTGCACCAACCCCTTCCCCGCCACCGGCGGCGCGGACGCCGAGACCATCGCGCAGGTGCGTGACCGGGCACCGCAGAAGTCCAGCGCGGAGCCGCTGCGCGTCGTGCAGGCGGGAGACTACGCGGCGGCCGCCCAGTCTCTGTCCTGGGTGCAGCAGGCGGGCACCACGTTCCGCTGGACGGGCAGCTGGCTCACCGCGCTGACCAGCGCCAATCCCGCCGGGAGCGAGCAGCCGACGATCGCTCAGCTCGAGTCGCTCACTCAGCTGCTCGACCAGGAGCGGCTGGCCGGCTACGAGAGCTACGTGCTGCCGCCGAGCTACGTCTCGATCGATCTGCAGATCACCGTCTGCGGGCTGGCTACCTCGTTCGCGAGCGACGTGGCGGTCGCCGTGGTGGCCGCGTTGCAGCCCGGCTCCGGCTCTTCGACCCCCGGCGGCAAGATTGGATTCTTCGACCACTCCCGCTGGAGCTTCGGCCAGCCCCTGGAGTCCAGCGCGCTGCTCGCCGCGATCCAGTCGTGCCCCGGCGTCGCGGGCGTGTACCAGGTCCAGTACCGCCAGCGCGGCGTCCAGGACTGGGCGCCGCTGCCCGACACGCTGACCGTCGCCGCCGGACAGATCCTGCGCGTCGACAACGACCCGAGCCGGCCGGAAGCCGGATCACTGCAGGTGACGGTGGAGGGATCGAAGTGAGCAACGGGACGAACCCGCCACCTCGCCGTGCCCCTGCGGTCCGCCACAAGACCCCCAGGTGGTCACCAACCCGCCCGGTCTGCCGCAGATCTCCTACCGGGTTGACGACTTCACCGGATTCCGCCGGGCCTTGCTGCGCCCGCTTCCCGGCGAGCAGGCCATCGGCGCCTGGCGGCCAGCACCAGGCGACCTCGGCCTGCAGCTCCTCGAATGGTGGGCCTACCTCGGCGACGTGCTCACCTTTTACAACGAGCGCATCGCGAACGAGAGCTACCTGCGCACCGCCACCCAGCAGACCAGCATCGCGAACCTGGTGGCGCTGCTCGGCTACGAGCCGGTTCCCGGCATCGCGGCCGCCGGGAACCTGGCCGCGACACGATCGGCGGCGCACCCTGGCGAGCCGCTGGTCATCCCGGCGGGCATGCGCGTGTCCAGCGGGGCGACTCCTGGCGTCCCGTCGCAGACCTTTGAGGTCGACGCGGCCGCGAGCTTCACCGGCCCGTCGAACGTGCCAGTCGCGCTTTCCGCCGACACCGCACTCCAGCTCAGTGCCGACGGAACGGCCCAGTCCGTTCTGCTCGCCGGCCGGGTCAGCGGTGTCAGCGTCGGAGACCAGCTCGTGCTGGTCGGCAGCAGCTTTGCGGGGAAGGGCGACAACTGGTCGCTCGTCACGGTGGGCAGCATCACCTCCGCGGCCGACCCGGCAACCGGTGCGCTCAACACCCTCGTCACCTGGCCGGCGCCCGCACCGCCGCTGACTGGCCAGTCCACCAGCTACCGGCTGCTGCGCCCGGCCACCGCGGCCGCGCTCTGGAATCGCGGCACGCCCACCGGTGGCGAGGCGGTAGTGGCGCAAACTGGGGAGGGTCTCATCGTCCAGCTGTCGGCGGCAGTGCGCGGGATCTCGCCGGGTGACCTGGTGCTGTTCGACCGCGGCGCCGGGTCGCCGTCGGCCCTCGCCAGCGTCACCGCGACCTATGAGGTGCTCTGGGCGGTTCCCTACCCGGCGCTTGCTGGCGTGTCCCCCCCGAACCCGCCGGACATCGTCATCGCGCACACGGCGCTGGCGGTGGCGACCCTCGACTCCGCCGCACTGCAGCAGGCCGACCCGGCCACGGTCACCGTCCGGTACGGCTTCAAGGACGTGGGCACGATCATCGGCGTCCCTGCGGCGACCCTGGCGAGCCTCCCGGCGAGCGTCGCGGTACCTGCGACCTCCCCTACCCTGCCACCCGGTACGACCGCTTTCCTCCAGGACACGACCGGGGCAGGCGTCCTGGTCACGATCGCCAGCACCGGACCGGGGCAGCTCGCCCTCACCGGGGCGGGCACCGCGCCGGCGGCGATTACCACACCGCTGCAGGTGCCGCTCCAGCTGCTGCTCGACGTTGTGCCCGTGTCCCGCGGGACTACCGTGACCGGCGAAGTGCTGGGCAGCGGGAACGCGGCGCTCGCCAGCCAGTCCTTCACGCTGTCGAAGTCGCCGCTCACCTACCTGGCGAGCGGCAGCGGTCCGGTCAGCACGCTGGCGGTATACGTCGACGGGGTCGAGTGGCAGGAGATCCCGAGTTTCTACGGCCAGGCCCCGGGCGCCCGGGTCTTCGTCGTATCGCGGTCGCCGGACCAGACCGTCACCACCGTGACTTTCGGGGACGGCGTCAACGGGGCCCGGCTCACGTCCGGGACCGGAAATGTCACGGCCACCTACCGCTACGGGTCGGGGGCGCCCAGCCCGCCCGCCGGACGCCTGACGACGATCATGCAGCCGCAGCCGAACCTGGCCTCGATCCAGAATCCTGTGGCCGTGTCCGGCGGCGCGGACCCGCAGGCGCCCGACGACGTGCGCGCAGATGCCCCCGCCAGCGTCTGCACCTTCGGCCGGGCGATCTCGGCCACCGACTATGAGGTCATCGCCGCACACACCCCCGGCGTCAGCCGCACCGCGGCCTCCTGGACGTTCGACCAGGCCGGGCAGCGCACGCTGGTAACCATCTACGTCGACGGTGGCCAGGCCGCCGCGGCGGCGGCGAGTGCCGCGCTGGCCGGCGCCGGCGACCCGAACCGGCCGGTGGCGGTGCTTCCCGCGAACCCGGTCGAGCTCAGGCTGTCCTGCACGCTCGTGGTCGCCGCGGACCGGCAGGTCACGGCGGTAGTCGCCGCGGCGACGGCAGCGGTCTCCGGCACGGAGGGACTGTTCAGCCCCGCCCTGATGGGCATCGGGCAACGCCTTTACCTCAGCGCCATCGACGCCGCGCTCATGGTGCCCGGCGTGACCGCCGTCCATGACCTGGCGGTCACCACCCCGGGAGGCCAGACGCTCGACGAGGTCCTCGACCCGGGCGCTGACTCGTTCTTCGACCTTCCGCCGGCCAACGTCACGATCGGGGGGGTGACCACGGGTGACTGACGTCAACGACGGCTACGACGGCTACTACGCCGAGCGGCTCTGGCAGCTGCTCCCGGCGGTCTACCGCACGACCGACACCGACAGCTTCGACAGCCCCGGGCCGCTGCGGGAGGTGCTCAACCGGATCGGAGCGCAGGCAGCCGTCCTCCGGCGGAGCATGGACCGGATGTGGGCCGACCAGTCGATCGAGACCTGCGACGACTGGGTCATCCCCTATCTCGGCGACCTCCTCGGCACGAACCTGATCACCAACCTCGACGCACGGGCCCAGCGTCTCGACGTCGCCAAGACGATCCACTACCGGCGCCGCAAGGGCACGGTCGAGATCCTGGAAGAGCTGGCGCTGGACGTCACGGGCTGGACCGCGCACGTCGTCGAGGGCTTCCGGCGCCTGGGCCGCACCAGGCACGGCCTGGACCCGGCCGTCGGCCCGGCCGCCTTCCCGCAGGTCAGCGCCTCCGACGTGGCCCAGCTGCTGCAGATCGAGGGCCTGACCGGCCTGCTGACCGGCGGGCTGGCCGGCGGAGTCGCCGACCTGCGGTCCGCACACGGCGCCCTGCTCGCGAACACCGCCTTCGACGAGAGCTTCCACACCGCCGACTTCCGGGCCGGCCGCGGCGCGGTGGGTCACTTCGCGATTCCCGACCTGCTGGTGTTCCTGTGGCGGCTGATCAGCTTCCCGGTCGTGGCGGGGACGCCGGTCGCCGTGGCCGGCTGCCCCGGCCAGTACGTGTTCGACCCGACCGGCCGCCAGATCCCGCTCTTCCTGCCCGCGCCACCCGTCCCCGACGACTTCGCCGCCTCCTGGACCCCCGCCCGCGAGTGGCAGGTACCCGGCCCGCTGACCAGCTCCCTCGAGACCGCGATCACCGATACCGGGACATCCCCGCCGACCCGGCCCCCGTATCCCGACGCCGAGCGTCCCGCCCCGGTACGGCCTCGGCGGGGGATGGCAGCTGACGTCGATCTGGCCCGAGATCGGCAGGTTCGCCGCGGTCGCTCCGGCCTCCCCACGCGGGCCGCTTACGGTCGACTACCAATACGGGTTCTCGTCGATGATCGGCGCCGGCCCTTACGACCGCGACCTGCTCGGGAACCCCCCGGCCGTCGTCGGCACCGAGACGGTCGTGTCCGGCGGGACGGGCCTGGCACGCTGCCCTGGCCGCGGCCGGGGCGACCGGCACCGTCACGGTCGGCGACTCGCTCACCTACCCGGAGCTGGCCGACGTCGGCTCGACGGCCGACCCGATCGCATCCCTGCTCGTCCGGGCCGGCCCGGGCATGCGCCCCGTCCTGCGCCCGACGGCGCCCGGCTCAGCCGGGCCGACGCAGTGGATCTTCACCGGCGGCGGCGGGGCCCAGCTCGTCCTCGACGGCCTCACCGTGTCCGGCTGCGACATCGTGCTCCGCGGCTCGTTCGACACGGTGCGGATCACCGCGTGCACCATCGACCCCGGCACCGCCGCGCCGGGCTCGCCGCCGCTCGCGACGGCGGCGGACGGCGCCTCGCTGGCCCCGTGCCGGATCTTCGTCGAGGCCGACCCGGCCGCCCCAGCGAGCGAGGGAGGGGCGATCGGCCAGCTTCTCGTGGACCACTGCATCCTCGGCCCGGTCCGCACCCGATTCGGGGGTCGGTCGAGACGCTGACGATCACCGACAGCATCGTCCAGGGCCTCCCGGCGACGAGCGGCACCGCCTTCACCCTTGCGGACGTCTTCGACCCGCACCTGCTGGCCCAGGGACTTGCGGTCGGCGATGAGAGCACCGGGCAGCCCGCTGACCCGCTGTCGGCGGCGCTGCTGGCCATGATGCCGCAGGCGGACGCGACGGCCCTGCTGACGTACGCGGCCGGCTCGCCGCCGAGCCAGGAGACGACCGGCTTCCCGCTCGACGGGCTCAACGCGCTCGTCGACGGGCCTTCGCTGTACGACGCGTCCCTGTTCGCGAGGGTCAACCTTAGCGCCAGCGTGCTCGCGCTCGCCGCGCAGGCCGAGGCCGGGACGCTCGATCCGGCCCGGATCCCCGCGCTGAACCGCGCCCTCATCGAGGAGTCCTTCCCGGTTGCCCTCGGAGTGGCCGCCGTAGCGGTCGCCGATGCGACGGTGCAGCTCAGCCGCGTCACCGTCCTCGGGCGGATCGCCGCGCACCGCCTGTCGGCAAGCGATTCGATCCTGGCTGACTTCGCGGCTGTCGACGACGCCCAGGACGGCTGCGTGCGCTTCAGCGCCTATGCCAGCGGCAGCGCCATCCCCGGCCAGTACCGCTCGGCGGCGATCCCGCCGGGCGCGCCGATCTTCACTAGCCAGTCGTACGGGCAGCCGGGATTCGCGCAGCTGATCGAGACCGCCGACGCGGCGATCGTCGGCGGCGGCGCCGGCGCGTCCATCTCCTCGGGCGCCGAGAACGGCTCGGAGATGGGCGCCTTCTGCGCGGACCTGAACCCGATCAAGGAGCAGGGCCTGCTGATCAAGTACGCCGAGTACATGCCGCTCGGCCTTACGCCCGTGATCGTCCATGTCACATGAGCATCGTCTCGCCTGGGGCGGGAGAGGGAGACGCTGATGGCCGGTGACCGCGCACGAGTGAGCTACGATCCGAGCCGGAAATGGCGGGGGCTCATAGCCCAGCAGGGCCGGGTGACCGTAGAGGCGGACTGGAACGAGGCCGCCGCGATCGACGCGGAACGCGACCGGCAACTGACGCTCGATGTCGTGGGCACTGTCGGGACGCCCGACGGCGGCTATGTCGTGCAAGCGATCTCGGCCGCTTCCGGCTCACCGCCAGCTCCCGCGCCTGAACCAGTCGGCTCACCGCCCACGTCAGTGCCAGGTGACCTCGTCATTGGGCCGGGCACGCTCTACGTGGGTGGCGAGCGGCTGGACCTCGATGTTCCGGTCGCCTACAGCGCGCAGCCCGACTGGCTCGACCATTCGACCGATCCGCTCTGGGTCGCCCCGGCCGTGCCGGGCGGGACGGGGACCAGCTACGAGCTAGTCTACCTGCTGGCCTCCGAGCAGGAGGTATCGGCCGTCGAGGATCCGGCCCTCGCCGACGTCGCCCTCGGCGGCCCGGACACGATGGCCCGTGAGCGCATCCTGCAGCGTTTCGTGCGCCAGCCGAGCCAGTCGGCCTCATGCTCCGAATCCTGGAAGGAGCTGGCGAACTCCCTGACTGGCGCGGGGCTCCGGTTCGACGCGGCGTCGATGATGATCGAGTCGGCGACGACCCTGCAGGTGTCGTTCACCGACCCCGGCACCGCCGGCCCCTGCCAGCCCGCGGCCACTGGCGGCTACCTCGGCGCCGAGAACCAGATGATCAGGGTGATGGTCACCAGCGTGGACCCATCCGGCGTGCCGGCCATCGTCTGGGGTTTCGACGACGCTTCGTTCCTCTACCGGGTGCAGGCGGCAGCGTACGATCCGGGCTCCGGCGACACGACGGTGACGCTGGCCAGCGCGCCCGTGGACAGCTACCACTACCCGGTGCAGGGCCAGGCCGTGGAACTGCTGCGCGACGCGGTCCAGCTCACCGCCACCGACTACATCGCATCCCCGGCGGGCTTCGTGCGGAAGCTCACCGCTGGCTACGCCCCGGCCAGCATGAGCCTGGCCATCTGCGGCGAGCCGCCGGGCGACTACCTGTCCGCCGCGACACCGCAGCTCTACCTGCGCGTATGGCAGGAGGCGAAGCCCGCGCCGGCGGGCCAGGCGACCCCGCTCGGCGACACCGGGGTCGCCGTCACGCTCACCTCCAGCACCGGCAGCTTCCACCCCGGCGACTTCTGGCGCTTCGCGCTGCGGCCAATCCAGCCGACGATCGTGTACCCGACCCGCTACCTCACCGCGCCGCAGCCGCCGGACGGCCCGCGCACCTGGGCCTGCCCGCTCGCGGTGCTGGCATGGGAAGACGGGACCGCGACGGCGACCAGCTGCGTCCCGCTGTTCTCCGGCCTCACCGGGCAGACCGCCGGCGGGGGCGGCTGCTGCACGGTCGCCGTCGGGCCGTCGGACGTCAACGACGGGGCCTCGCTGCAGGCGCTGCTCAACCGCTACGCGACCCAGGGGCCGGTCACCGTGTGCCTGGAGCCGGGTACCTACACGCTGCCGGCGCCGCTCGCGCTCGGGTCGGAACTCGACGGCCTCACCCTGCAGGCCTGCCAGGGAGGAGTCATCCTGCAGGCGACGAGCCAGCCCAGCGCCGAGCCCGTCCTCGCGCTCATCGCGATGCAGGACGTCAACTCCGTCACGATCCGGGGCATCGAGCTGTCCGTTCCGCTCGCCGGGTTCTCGCCCCCCGCCGGATCCTTCTCCAGCCTGCCGCAATCGAACCAGGTCATGCTCGACGCGTTCTCCGCCGGGCTCCAGGTCGGGACCGGCATCTGGGTCGACGGCTCCACCGGCCTTACCATCGAGGACTGCACGTTCGACCTGCCTGATCCGGGCCAGGCGAACGTCTTCGCCGCCGGGATCTTCGCGACCGGGACGATGGAGGGCACGCAGATCACCGGATGTACCTTCCAGTGCGCCAGCCCGCCCGCGACAGTCCCGTTCAACGGCCTCACGGTGACCCAGGTGGCGAACAACCAGCCCGGGGCCCCGCCCCCCTACCAGCTGACCTTCGGGTACCTCCAGGTGGCCGCCTCCTGGAGTGCCGCCACGGCAACGTTCAACTCACCCGGCAACTACTCGTTCACCGTGCCCGCAGGAGTGAACAGCATCACCGTGACGGCGATCGGCGCCGCGGGCGGCAGCTCCGCTCCCGGGGCTGGGTGGCCAGGGCGCCTCGGTGATGGCGACCTTCGCTGTCCAGCCGGGTGAGCAGCTGTCCGTTACGGTGGGGGAGCCCGGCAGCGTAAACGTGGAGACGGGGACGCCAGGCGGTAGTGTCCTCCCGTGGGGCATCGGCGGTGGCGCACCAGGGGGCGCCACCGGCGGCGCGGGCGGTGGCGGCCTTTCAGCGATCGAAGTACCCACGACGCCCTTGATCATAGCGGGCGGCGGCGGCGGCGCGGGCGGCAGCGCCAGGAGCGGATACGGCGGGGGCGGTAACGCCGGCTCTCCCGGCTATCCCGGCTCCCCCTCGGTTATAGGCGGCGGGGGGGCAGGTACGTCGAGCGCCGGCGGTCAGCCCGGCGCCTCACAGGCCGGCGCAGGCGCAGTTGGTACCGCTAGCCCGGCCTATTTCGGCGCCGGCGGCGCTGGTGCCCCCGGCGTCGTCGGGGGCGGCGGCGGGGCCGGGGGCCACTGGGGCGGCGGTGGCGGCGGCGCCGGCCAGGCCGACAGTATCGGCGGCGGCGGGGGAGGCGGGTCGAGCTTCGTGGCGGCGGGCGCCGCCAACGTGATCGGGCCGACACCGACGAGCGAGGCCGCCCAGGTAACGATCACCTACGCGGTGCAGCGGGAAACCACCCAGCTGCTCCGCGACGCGACCATCGAACGGAACCTGTTCGAAGGCGTGACGGTACCGGTCCTCGCCATAACTCAGCTCGGCACGTTGCGCGTCGACCGCAACACGATCCGCAGTGCCTACGGTGGGTTCTGGCTGGTCTCGCTCGCCAGCCTGGCGCTGCAGAGCGTCCTATTCGAGCTGTCCCCTGTCGGCGACCCCAACCTATATAGCGAATTTTCCGGTTCGGGGATCGCCGCGCTGCGGGATGTGATCTTCATGATCGCGACCGCGATCGGTCAGGTGCTCCCCGCGGCACTCCCGGAAGGCGGGGCTCTGGTGCCCGGAAGCATCCCCGCGCCGACCGCGGCACCACTGGCGCTCGCACGCCAGGCACTCACCTCCTTCTCCGGGCAAGCCACCGGGCCCGGGAGCCCGCCCGCCGGGCTGCCGCCACGGACCGACGCCATCTTGACGAGCCTGGGCGCTCCAGCGCCGGCAGCGGCCACCATCCCGGCGACGGACACGGGGACGAGCGTGACCCTGCGGCTTGACCTATCCGGCTGCCAGGTCGACGCGGTCATCGCCGGTTCCTATTCCGGCGCCGGCCTGCTCGTCGCGGACTTCACGGCCGACGCGGGTTCGGCCCTCCTGCACGGCAACCGGATCCGCAGCCGCTTCCCGATGGGAGAGGCAGCCCTCGTCGGCGGGGTCGGCGAGGTCTGCGTCACGGGGAACGTCGTGGCGAACGAGGTCGCGCCCCAGGTGACCTTCCAAGCTGCCTCCCCAGCGGCTCAGCTCCCGAGCTACAGCATGGTGCTGAACCCGGCCACCGCGCGGCTCGGCGCCGCACTGGACCCGTCTGGCATGTTGTTCGGCGACGTGCCCGGTGTAGCCGCCGTGGCGGTCACCGGGAACGTCTTCGTCGACCCCAGCAGCCTTCCGCCGCGCCCGGCCACCCTCCCCCCAGCGCTCGCCGACTGGGACGTGCTCAACACGGTGATCGGCTACAGTCTGCCTGTGGCGGTGACCGGCATCCTCCCGGCTTCGGGACCGGCCACTAGGACGGTGACGGTAACGGGCAGCGGCTTCACCGGAGCCAACGCAGTCAATTTCGGCCCCAACCCAGGCAGTCAAGTGTCTGTCTCATCGGACACCGCGCTCTCGGTAGCGGTACCGTACGGGACCGGTACGGTAGACGTGACGGTCACCACGCCGGCAGGCACCTCCCTGCCAGTCTGGACGGACCAGTTCTCCTACCTGGAGGTAACCAGCGTCTTTCCGGCTGCGTTTTCCACGGAAAATCAGTTGCTGACGGTTTACGGCGGCGGCTTCGTGGCCGGGAGCACTGAGGTCACCTTCAGTTTGGTTGGGGGGGCAGCCGAGCCTATCGGTCCGGTAAGCGCAGTCGTCATGAACAGCAGCACCCTGCAGGTGCCCTTCCCGGGCGGGAATTATGGCGAGTACTCGGTGATGGTCACGACGCCTTACGGCTTCGGGGGTGGGGCTGGCAGTGGGGTTGCCTTCCAATACACGCAAGCCGCGGAATGAAGGCCGCCTCGACACGGCCCCGGCGAGTTTCTGCTCGTGCCTGCGGGGTGCCAGTCGTCTGCGTGCCCTGTGAACTGCAGCAATGACGAGCGTCAGCCGTAGAGCATCATGATCATCCGTGTCCTCGCGCCTGCTCTATCTGATCTTCATCCGGCTCTGCGGCTGGCTGGTCCTGTGCGTGCCGAGAATCTCATCCGCGGCTGTGACCAGCAGCGTTGCCATCCTTGCCGTCCGGCCGGGATAATCACCGGTCATGTGCCTGCGGTTCGTCTTCCTTCTGATCACACGGCTGACCCCGTCGCTGCGGCTGTCCCGCCTGAGGAGACTTGGAAAACCGCAGAGATCTTGATCCTGCGCCGCCAGCTCGCCATCCTGCAACGCCGGCAGCCGCGCCGCCCGAACCTGGACTGGGCTGACCGGGCACTGCTCGCGACTCTGCTCGCCGTGATCCCGAAAGCGCGGCGCAAGGCGCTGCGGCTGCTGGTCGCCCCGGACGCGATCCTGCGCTGGCACCGCGACATCGTCCGCCGCCGCTGGGCCGCCAAGTCGATGCGCGGCAGGACCGGCAGGCCAGCCACCCGCCGGAACATCAAGGCCCTGGTGCTCCGGCTGGCCCGGGAGAACCCCGGCTGGGGCTATCGCAGAATCCACGGCGAGCTGGCCGGCCTGGGAGTGAAAATAGCAGCGTCAACGGTATGGGAAATACTGAACAAGGCCGGGATCCATCCCGCGCCGCGGCGGACTGCGCCTACCTGGCCGCAGTTCCTGCGCTCCCAGGCCGAGGCGATCCTGGCGTGCGACTTCTTCACCGCCGACCTGCTGGACGGCACCCGGGCTTACGTCCTGGCCGTGATCGAGCACGCCACCAGGCGCGTCCGCATCCTGGGAGTCACCCTGCACCCAACCGGGAAGTGGACCGCCAGCAGGCCCGGAACCTGATCATGGACCTGGGCGAGCAGGCGCACCAGGTCAAGTTCATGATCCACGACCGCGGCTCAAACTTCACCGCTGGGTTCAACACCGTTCTCGCCGATGCCCGGATCCGGACCGTGGACCGTGCTCTGCAATGTCCGGACGCCTCGCCTGAACGCGATAGCCGAACGCTGGATCGGCGGATGCCGGCGCGAGCTCCTAGACCGGACCCTCAGCTGGAACCAGGCTCACCTGCGCCGAATCCTGCGCCAGTACGAGACCCGCCACAATCAGCACCGCCCGCACCGGTCACTGAACTCAGCTGCGCCGCTGAAACCGCTACCCGAACCGGTCGATCTTGAGCGATACCACGTCCGGAGACACCCTTGAGTCGGTCGCTTGATCAACGAATACCGCCTGGTCGCATGACGTGGACAAGGTTCTCGGCACGCACAGGACGGCGGCCTGCCACGAGGTGTCGCGCCAACGGAAATAGGCGTCGAGGTCCGCGTACTCTAGCAGGCTGCCTACCTGACCGACCCAATGCGCGGCAGTCGCCCTCAGCTGGGCGTCCGCGCCGCAGGCCCGCTTCGCCTGCAGCCAGA
The DNA here is from genome assembly GCA_963758795.1 of uncultured Actinomycetes bacterium. Classification (GTDB taxonomy): domain Bacteria; phylum Actinomycetota; class Actinomycetes; order Streptosporangiales; family Streptosporangiaceae; genus Palsa-504. Next base: position 183,578 of record CAVWXG010000004.1, on the reverse strand, counting down.
GGGTAGTGCCGTCGGCCAGCCCGCAGCGGATGTCATCTACGGCGTCCCCGGTCTCGAACGATAGCGTCACCGGGGCCGGCCCGCCCTCCGGGTACCCGGCAGCCTCGACTCCGCGGCCGACAAGACCATGAGCAGCCAGGTAGGCGGCAACGCCGCTCCGGTACAGGCTGCCGGCCTCATTGGCCTTGCCTCCCCGTGACCCAGCAGTCCCGGACGCACCGCTCTTTCGCCGTTGTGCCGCCATCGTCCCTCCGGAAGTAGGTCCCATCCGGGCTAGCGAGCCCGATCGTAGTAGCCATCCGGACGAAGGAGCTAACCGCTCATGTCTCTCAACGCTGACCCAAACCGGCAAGCTGGCGGTGCCCTCGTAGATCTTGGTGATCTTGGCGTCGCGCATCATCCGCTCGACCGGGTAGTCGTTCAGGTAGCCGCAGCCGCCGAGCAGCCGGACCGCGTTGGTGGTCACTTGCATGGGGTTAGAGGGCGACGACCTCGATGTGCTTGCCCTCGGCGACCACGTGCATGTCGAGAGGGTCGCTGGTCAGGACGGTGACCTGGGCCGCGGCTCGGATGGCGGCGCCGAGATGGGCATCGGCGACGGAAACCCGGGTTCGGTTCCGAACGCCCGCCGCGGCATTGGCGTGGCCCGGATCGAGGGGGATATCGGCTATCCGCAGCCGGTTGATGAACGCCCAGGACGGGGACGTGCGGTCCCAACCGGCCTCGACCCGGACGGCGGTGGGCACGGCGATACTCACCGGCAGAGCCCGCGCCTTGCGGCTGACGGCAACCTGGGCGTGGCTGACGGCACGGAGATGTTTCGGATGCGCCGGATTGGCGAGAGCCTGGACCGCCTCGTTGTCCAGCAAGATGACCCGGCTCACGCCGCGGCGCTCGTCCGGGCCTCGGCCCACAGCAGCACATCCTCCGGGCTGGCACCGGGATGCCGCCGCTGCACCTCGACGGCTGACCGGCTGATGAGTCCGGGGTTATCCGCCAGTGGATGGCCGTCTATTTCGGCGGCTGCGATCGCCAGGTCGGCCAGCGTCGGGCGGGCTTCGGGATACTCCTCGTAGTGGCGGTCGAGTACCGCCTGCATCACAGCAGCCTCCAGCGCCGCTCGCAGCGCGTTCGCCGTCAGCACCGTCGTCGAGGGCGCCACGTCGAGCTCGCTGACGGCCAGCGCGGCGGCGTCCCTGAGCGCGCCCGATATCCGCATCGAGGTATTGACGGTCTCCGGATCGGCGCTGTCGAGTAGCTCGTTGATCCGGTCAATGACCCGGTCATCCACCACACCAAGATTGTACCACAGTCATGTGGTACACTCTTGGGTCACGGCTGGCCCTGGATGACCACCTGGTAAATGCTGGCCTGGTAGGTGCCGGCCGGGGTGGGAGGCAAGTTGGTGAACCAGATAAGGACGTAGCGGACGTGCACCGGCGCGTTGGGCTGCAGTTGGACGGTGCCGCCGGCGTCGGACACCCCGGCGACCATGGGCAGCCAGGCCAGAGTGGGCTCGCTGCCGGCCCGCAGCTGGAGGCTGGCGCCGGGTTCTCCGCCCAGCGAGACGCGCACCGAGGTGACCGTCACCGTCCGGCCCATGTCCAGGAGCAAGCCCGTGCCCGGCGGCGTGTCGGGGAAGTCCGGGCTGGCGTACCAGTCGGTGTACCAGGGGATGGCGGGATCGCCGGCCACGGCCTGCGCGACGTTCTGGGGGTTGTCGCCGTCGGTCGTTCCGGCGGGGCCGAATGCGGCCACGCTAGCCACGGTGAGAACCTGCGGCGGCGGGGTGCTGGCGGGCGCGGTCGTGGCGGGGGCGGTGGTGGCCGGGGACGCGGTGGTGGTCGGGGACGCGGCTGGCGGTCGCGGGACGCGGCTGCGGTCGGGGACGCGGCTGCGGTGCCCGCCCGGACCTGTCCGCGCGGGTGAGCGGCCGCGGCGGCGCGCTGGGAGTGGCCGGCCTGCGCGACGAACTCGTAGCTGGCGAAACCCAGGACGGCCAGGACCAGCAGGGCCAGCGTCGCGCTCGCTTTGACCCGGCGGCGCTCGCGCTTCCTAGCCGGCACCGGCGGCTCGAAGGCCGCCGCCGCGGCGGCCTCGCGCGCCGACTGCTGTGTCACGTCGTACTCGTCATCAACGGCGGGGATCCTTCCCGGCATGGGCAGTAGCGCGGATACGGACCCGGGCGAACCGGCGGCTCCGGTCATACCTGGGCGTGCCGTCTCCGCCACGGACGGTGACGGCTCGATGCATGGCTGATTGTCTCCCAGATAAGAAGCTCTTGCCGCCCAACACGCTGATGTTGTAGACGCTCGCCTGGTAGGTGCCGGATCCGGATGGTGGCAGCGCAAGGAACCAGAGCAGCACGTAACGGGCATACACCGGGACGGTAAGCCGCACGCCCATCGCACCGCTCGCATTGGTGGCGATCGCCACCGGAGACAGATCCGCTAGCGACGGCATATTACCGGCACGGAGCTGAAAGTCAGCGCCGGGAACGCTGCCGAGGGTGACTTCCGCACCGGTGATCGTGACCGGGTGGCCCATATCCATCAGCAGACCCGTGCCCCCCTGGACGTTCGCGAACCGCGGCATGGCGTACCAGTTAGTGGTCCAGGGCGTGGCCGGGTTGCCGTCGATCGCATGCGATGCGAGCTGCGGGTTGTCGCCATCGGCCGTGCCGTCGGGACCGAACGCCGCCACGCTGGCCGGGGCGAGAGCGGTGCCGACGCTGCGGGCCGACACCGGAGCGACCGAGCCGCCCGGCCGGCCGGGGCTGGTCCGGCCCGACGCGCCGAAGGGGGGCACGTCCCCGGAGACCAGGCCATAGGCGATGCCGCCGATTACGGCCAGGACCAGCAGCGCGAGCACCGGCCGCCAGCTGATCCGCCGCCGGCGGAGCCCCCGCGACTCCCGGCGGCCGCGGGTCCGGAACGGGACCCGGAACGGGATGGTCGACCGGACGGCGTCGGCGCCGGCGCTGGCGCCGTCCGGCTCCGGCGCAGACCGGTAGCTCGAATCGAACTCGCTTATCAGCGGGTCCGGGTCGACACCCATGGCGCGGGCGAGGAGACGAATCTGATCGCGGGTCGCAGCGTCGCCGCCGGGTAGTAAAAAGTCGTCGCGCTCGATGGCGCGGATAACCGGTTCCCTGACCCGGGTGTAATGGCTGACTTCCGCCACGGTCAGGCCCCGCCGGTGCCGCGCCTCGGCCAGTACCTCGCCGATGCTCACGGCCTGGCTCTGCCGTCCATCACCGATGTCCTTGCCCTCGGGAGAATCCGCCTGCTGTATACCCACCGTGAATCAGAACTATCTCTTCGTCCAGGGGCGGCGACCCGATCTGGGACTGATGAGTTCAGGAGGTGTCAGGGTGTTTGGGTTCCCTGAGCGCGGCCCCTTTAGCGCGAGCCTGATCGGCCAGGCGCTCGGCGAACGAACTCAGCTTGGCCCGCAGCGCCTCGCCGTCGGGGCCGTCGGCGGCGCCGAGGATGCGGACGGCGAGCAGGCCCGCGTTGCGGGCGCCTCCCACCGCGACCGTCGCGACCGGGATGCCGGCCGGCATCTGGACGATCGAGAGCAGCGAGTCCAGGCCGCCCAGGTTCTTCAGCGGGACCGGGACCCCGATCACCGGTAGCGGCGTGACCGAGGCCAGCATCCCGGGCAGGTGCGCGGCGCCGCCGGCCCCGGCGATGATCACCCGCAACCCGCGGCTTTCGGCCGAGGAGCCGTACTCGATCATGTCGCGCGGCATCCGGTGCGCGGACACCACGTCGGCCTCGTAGGCCACGCCGAACTCGTCCAGGGCTTCGGCGGCCGCCCGCATCACCGGCCAGTCTGAGTCGCTGCCCATCACGACCCCGACGAGCGCCTGGCCGCGCCCCGTTGGCTTGTTGGCCATCAAGATCGTGGCGTCGAGACTTCGGTCTTCAGACCGGAGCGGAAACGCCGCTTCACCTCCCCTGAAATGTCGGTACCGGATGATATATTCGAATTGTCCGCGACAGCCAAGCGGACACATGCATTACCCAGCACCAAACCGCGGCCGGGCATGCCGTGGCTGCGCGGGGAGCCAATCGAGGCAGACAGAGCAGGGTTACCTGGCCTGCGAACCGCGAACCTCACCTGCTGCTCCAATCGGAGTAGTAGCTGGAATCCCCCGCCTTCACTTCAGGCGAGGGAGGATGTCAATCGCCGTCCTCCTTGCCCCAGCGGAGGTAGCTGGCGGCCCGGCGGGCGCGGTCGGCTAGTTCCGTCGGGTCCCGGTGGTCATGATCGGCGGGGACGGTGACGTGGCCGATCTTGCGGCCGGGGCGGACCGCCTTGCCGTACATGTGGACCTTGACGGTGGGGTCGGCGGCCATGACGTGGGTGTAGCGGTCGTAGATGTCGCCGTCGTCGCCGCCGAGGACGTTGGCCATGGCGGTAGCCGGGGCGGCCAGGGCGGGCGAACCCAGCGGCAGGTCGAGCACGGCCCGCAGGTGCTGCTCGAACTGCGAGGTCCGCGCCCCCTCGATGGTCCAGTGCCCGCAGTTGTGCGGGCGCATGGCCAGCTCGTTGACCAGCAGCCCGGCCGGGGTCTCGAACAGCTCGACCGCCAGCAGGCCGGTCACGCCGAACTCGGCCGCGATCCGCAGCGCGAGCTCGGCCGCCTGCGCGGCCCGGCCCGGCGCCAGCCCCGGCGCGGGCGCGATCACCTCGCGGCAGATGCCGTCGCGCTGGACCGTCTGCACCACCGGGTACGCCGCGCCCTGCCGGTGCGGGGAACAGGCCGCCAGGACCGCGAGCTCCCGGGTGAACTCGACGTACTCCTCGGCCAGGAACGCCAGCCCCGCGCCGTGCCGCAGCACGTCCGCGGCCTGCGCCGCGGACTCGCACACCCACACGCCCTTGCCGTCGTAACCGCCGCTGACCGCCTTAAGCACCACCGGCCAGGCCCCGCCGGCGAACTCCTGGACCGCCGCCGGGCCGGTGACCGGCGCGAAGCGCGGGCAGGCGATGCCGAGCCCGGTCAGCTGTTCGCGCATCACCAGCTTGTCCTGAGTCAACCGCAACGCGCTGGCGCCCGGCCTGAGGTTGACCCCCGCCTGCTTCAGCGCGACCAGGTGATCGCCGGGCACGTGCTCATGATCGAAGGTGAGCACGTCGCAGCCGGCCGCGAACGCGCGCAGGTCCGCCGCGGAGCGGTAGTCCCCGAGCTGCGTTGCGGGGCAGACCTGGGCGGCGCTGTCGGCGGGGGAATCGGCCAGCACGCGGAAGCCGATGCCGAGGCCGATGGCGGCCTGGGCGGTCATCCGGGCGAGCTGGCCGGCGCCCACCATGCCCACCGTGGGAGCGCCCGCGGTCGGGGAACGCCCCGGGGCTGGCCTGTCCGGGGCTGGCCTGTCCGGGGCTGGCATGCCGGGGGCTGGCATGCCGGGGGCTGGCATGTCCGCGGAATCGGTCACGCACCGTACCCTATGTGAACGGCGGCCCCGCAGATGGCCAGGGGCACGCGGCCGCGTCCGTTTGGTATGGAACACGGTTGAAGCCAAAGTTTACTTTCGTGATACATCCGGGCGGGTATGACGGCTTATGATCACGCCATCTAGCAGGCTGATCAGGCCAGCCCGCCGAAGGAGCACGCTGATGGCGACACGCGACCAGGATGTCCCTCAGGCCAGCGACCCGGGCGCAGAACCTGGTGTCCTCGTCCGCGAGGGCAGCTACGGCACCCGTGTCCTCGAGGTCGAGCCGGGTGGTGCGGAGTTCATCCCGCTGAACGAGCGGCACGGCAGGCCGCTGCAGCTGTTCTGGACCTGGACCTCGCCGAACATGGAGTTCGCGACGATCTTCGTCGGCGTGCTCGCGGTGGCCGGATTCGGGCTGGGTTTCTGGGAGGCGGCGCTGGCCCTCATCCTGGGCAGCGGGATCGGCGGCATCACCCAGGGGATCCTGTCGCTGCGCGGGCCGAAGTACGGGGTGCCGCAGATGGTCCTGAGCCGGCTCGGGTTCGGCTACTGGGGCAACATACTGCCGGCCGGGCTGAATGCGGTGACGGCCGGGATCGGCTGGTTCGCGGTCAACAGCGTCAGCGGCGCCCTCGCGCTGAACGTGCTGACTCACCTGCCACAGGTGCTCTGCCTGATCATCATCGTGGCGGCGCAGCTCGTGGTGGCGTTCTTCGGCTACAACCTGGTGCACGTCTTCGAGCGGTACGCCTTCCCGATCCTCACCGTCATCTTCCTGATCGCGGGCGGGGTCATCCTGAGCAAGGCGCACCCGGGCGCCACGCACCACACGATCCCCGGCGCGTTCCTGCTCACGTTCGGGGCGTCGTTCGGGTACGCGGTGGGCTGGAACCCGTATGCGTCGGACTACACCCGCTACTTCAAGCCGGACGCGAACCGGGCCGCGATCGCCTGGTGGTCCGGGACCGGGCTGTTCGTGTCCTGCGCCCTGCTCGAGGTCGTCGGCGCGGCCGTCGGCACCGCGGTCGGCGCGAACGACGCGCTCGCCGGTCCCGGCGGGATGACCAGCCTGCTGGCCACCCCGCTGGCCGACCTCACGCTGCTGGCCATCGCACTCGGCGCCGTCTCGGCCAACGTGCTCAACATCTACTCGGGCGCGCTTTCGTTCACCGCCATCGGCATCAAGCTGCCGCTGGCGGCGCGGCGGGCGATCGTCGCCCTCGGGTTCGGCATCATCGGCTTCTTCCTAGCCTGGAGCGCGCTGTCCGACGCGGGCAGTAAGTACGAGAACTTCCTGCTGATCATCGCGTACTGGATCGCCCCGTGGCTGGCCGTCTACTTCTGCGACCTGCTGCTGCGGCGCAACCCGGACGAGACCCTGCTGTTCGCCACCCGGCGGACGAACTGGGCCGGGCCGGTGGCCATGCTGGTGGGCATGGGCATCTCGATCTGGCTGTTCTCCAACCAGACCGAGTACGTCGGCGTGGTGCCCACGCGCATCGGTTCGGTCGGCGACCTGACCTTCGAGGCCGGGTTCTTGATCACGACGGTGGTCTACCTGGGCTGGCACGCCATCGCCAGGACCGGACGGGAGGAGACGCTCACCGCGTGACCAGCGCCTGACCGGGCGGGAAGTTCTGGGTCGTTTCAGAGCTTCCCATCAGGAAAGACTGGGGCGGCAGTCAGCCGGGGCCGGGTAACATGTGCAGGTCTCGTCGCCGCCTGTACGGGGGTACTTGCGCGCAGGCCACCTGATGGTATCTGTTATCCGGAAAGGACCGTCTCGTATGGTGAGCACTCGCCGACGTTTCGCGGAACTGATCCCTGAGCTGGCAAAGTTTGGCGTGGTCGGGCTGATCGGGACGGTCATCGATCTCGGTGGCGCCGCCTACCTGCACGTCGACGTCGGCATCGAGGCCCTGGCCGCCAAGGCGCTTTCCATCACCGCTGCCACCGTGGTCACCTACCTGGGCAGCAGGTTCTGGACCTTCCGGCACCGGGTCAACCAGGCGCTGCTGCGCGAGGGAATGCTGTTCCTCGCGCTGAACGTGGTCGGCCTGCTGATCGCCGAGGCCGTGATCGCGTTCACCACCTACGGGCTGGGCGACAAGAGCGCGCTGGCCTACAACGCGGCGAGCGTGGTCGGCACCGGGCTCGGCACGATCTTCCGGTACTTCTCCTACAAGAAGTGGGTGTTCCTGGCCGGCGCTCCGGGTGCCGCGGTCGCGGCCGGAGAAGCCGCCGTTTCCGGGATCGTCGATCCCGCAGAAACCAGCGAGGCGGGCGCTGTCCTGGCGGGAACGCCGGACGGCTAGCGCTCTAGCGGTTGCCGTTCGAGCAACTCGAGCACGCTGACACGGACCTCCGGCGCCGTTAGCCCGGTCCTTAGCCCGGTCCTTAGGCTGGTCCTTAGGCTGGGCCGCGGACGGGCTGGGTGCCGGGGCGCGGCGGGTGCCGGGGCAGGAAGACCGCGAACGTGGCCGGCTTGGGCTTGATCAGCACGACGCGACCGCCGTCCGCGGCGGCCATCGTCCGCGCCAGGGCCAGGCCCAGCCCCGTTCCCTCGGGACGGCCGCTGACGCTGCGCTCGAAGATACGGGACACCAGCTCCGGCGGGACGCCGTTCCCCTCGTCGCGGACTTCGACCACCACCGAACGCGCGCTCTGCGAGGTCTGCAGAGTCACCGTGCCCCCGCCGTGCATGAGCGCGTTGTCCAACAGCGTCGCGAGCACCTGGGCCAGCCCGCCGGGGGTGACGTGCGCCTGCAGGCCGCGCACGCCGATCACCTCGAGCTTGCGCCGCGCCCGCCGGAACGCCGGCTCCCACTCGACCACTTGCTGCCGCACGATCTCATCGATACCGGTCAGCGCGCCCGAGGCCGCGGTCGCCCGCCGGGCCGGGCTGAGCAGCTGGGTCACCACGTCCGCTAGCCGCTCGGCTTGGGTCAGGGCCGCGTTGCCCTCTTCCCGGACCACATCGGGATCATCGGCCGCCGCGATCATCTCTTCCAGCCGCATCGACAAGGCGGTCAGCGGCGTCCGCAGCTGATGGGAGGCATCGACCGCCAGTTCGCGGTCCGCGGCGAGCAGGCTGCTGAGCCTGCGGGCGGAACTATCAAGCCCGTCGGCCACCTGATCGAGGTCGGCCACCCCGTACCGGCGGCCGAGGGGGCGCGGATCGCCCGCCCCGAGCCGCCCGGCGGCCTCGGCCAGCTCTTCCACCGGCCGGGCCAGCCGTCGTGCGAGCACCGCGGTCAGCCAGGCGGCCAGCGCGGCCGCCACGACGATGAACGCGGCGAGCACGGTCAGCGTGGCCGCGCCGCGGCCGGCCTCTATCACCAGCGCGGGCACGCCCACGATGAGGACGGCGACGGCCGCCACGGTGAAGCTGGAGAACCACAGTTTCCTGCGCACCGTTCACCCGCGATCAGTCGCCGCGTTCAAAGCGGAACCCGACGCCCCGGACGGTGGTGATGTACCTGGGGCTGTGCGCGTCGTCGCCGAGCTTGCGGCGGAGCCAGGAAATGTGCATGTCGAGCGTCTTGGTCGAGGTCCACCATTTCGCGTCCCACACCTCGCGCATGATCTGCTCGCGGGTGACTACCTTGCCCGCGTCCCGCAGCAGGATCCAGAGCAGGTCGAACTCCTTGGTGGTGAGGTCAAGCTCGGCGTCTCCGTGCCAGGCTCGGCGGGCGTCCGGGTCGATCCGGATGCCGTGCGCGGCCGAGCCCTCCGCCGTCCCTCGCCGCAGCAGGGCCCGGACCCTAGCCAGCAGCTCGGCCAGCCGGAACGGCTTGGTGACGTAGTCGTCGGCCCCCGCGTCCAGGCCCACCACCGTGTCCACCTCGTCGGCCCGGGCGGTCAGGATCAGCACCGGCACGGCGTACCCGGCGGCCCGGACGCGCCGGCACACTTCGAGCCCGTCCAGCTCGGGCAGGCCGATGTCGAGCAAGATCAGGTCGACGCCTTCGCCCAGGGCCCAGTCGAGCGTCGTCGGCCCATCCGCCGTAACTTCCACCTCGTACCCCTCGCGGCGCAGCGCGCGAGACAGGGGTTCCGAGATCGAAATGTCATCCTCGGCGAGCAGCACGCGAGTCATAGGTAAATAGTAAAGGAACAGTAAAAACCAGCGGCCCGCACGGGGCGGCTCAGCGGCCGCCGGCTCACGGCTGGTTCCGCTCGTTCCGCTCGAGCCGGCGCTGTTCCTCCTCGACCAGCCGGAACAACGTCGCCTGTACGGATTCCGCCCGCGGGATGTCCCTCAGCACGATCTGGCCGTGCTCGCCGGCCGACTCCACCACCAGCCGCCCGCTGCCCAGCAGGCGGTCGAGCGGCCCCTTTTCGAACGACACGTCGTTGATCCTGGCCAGCGGGATATCCCGGCCGCGCCGGGTCACGATGCCGTCCCGCATGCGCAGCCGCCGGGTGGTCAGCTCGTACGTCGTCGTCCGCCAGCGCAGCACCGGCACCATCAGCCAGAGCATCAGGGCGAGGATGGCGACCGCGGCCACCGCAAGCCGTTCGGCCGCCGCGGCCGAGCCCGACGGGATCACCGCCTCGATCGCCAACGCGGCCGCGACCACCACAAACGCGAAGAAGAACGGCCGGATCAGCGTCTTGGCATGCGGCCGCAGCCGCAAGACCGGCCGCTCATCCTCGGTGAGCGGGTATTCGTACGCCATACCGCACATATTGGCACGCAGAGCGCCCCAAGGGGCCGCGGCGCGACCACCCCGAGCCACAAGGGGCGAGCGCGCCGCCCCCGCGCCAAAGGGGCGCGCGTGCCGCCTGGACTGAGGAGCGAGGAACGAGCGACGAGGGAAGGCGGCACGTAAAGCGCGCCCCGGAGGCGCAAAGCAATACAGTCAGCTGATGGACTGGGTTCGGATGGGCGGGGCGGCGCGGCGGCACTGGCTCTTCGGGCTCGCGCTGGCCGGGGCCATCGCGGTGCGGGTCCTGGTCATGCTGGCGTTCCGGCCGATCATGTGGTTCGGCGGCGACTCCGCGTCCTACCTCGCGACCGGGCTGCGGCTGGTCCCGGACCCGAGCCGGGTCGGTGGCTATGGCTTCTTCCTGTGGCTGCTGCGGCCGCTGCACAGCTTCGCCGCGGTGGCCGCCGTTCAGCACGTCATGGGTCTGGCCATCGGCGTCCTCATCTACCTGCTGGCCCGCCGGTACGGGCTGCCCGGCTGGGCCGCCACCCTTGCCGCCGTCCCGGTGTTCTTCGACGCCTATCAGCTCCAGCTTGAATCGGACGCGGTACCGGACGTCCCGTTCGGATTCATGATTTTCATCGCCCTTTACCTGCTGCTTCGCTCGCCCGGCGAACGGCGGCCGAGCCGCACGGTGCCCGCCGCTTTCCTGGTCGGCGCGACGGCGATCATCTGGCCGGTGGGGCTGGCGCTGCTCGCGGTGCTGCTGGTCACGCTGGTGGTCCGGCGGTCCGGCTGGCTCGCCCTGACCGCCGCGGTGCTGGCCGGGGCGGTCCCGCTGGTGGCCTACGCCGGCTGGTTCGACGCCCACGAGCACCAGTTCAGCCTGACCCGGACCGACGGGGTGTTCCTGTGGGCGCGGACGATGTTGTTCGCGGACTGCGCGGTGATCAAGCCGCCGGCCGACGAGCGGGCGCTGTGCCCGCCCGACGGTCCGCGGATCGCCGCCTCGCTGTACATCTGGGAGCCGAACTCGCCGCTGCTGGCCCTGCCCGGCGGCCGGTTCTCGGCGCGGACCAACTCACTCGCGCTGAATTTCGCGCTGCGCGCCATCGCGGCGCAGCCAGGCGGGTACCTGACCGCGGCCGGGCACGACGTCGCGCTGAGCTTCTACTGGGACCGGCCGGTCCACCCCGACGCCGGCATCGTGGACCGGTACCAGTTCGCCGACGCGACGACGGCGTGGGTGCCGACCAGCATGGGCGCCCTCGGCGGCGGCACGGTCGCCACCGACCAGGCCGCGTACAACGGCGGTCATCCGGCCGCGACGCGGGCGGTCCAGCCGTTCGCCTCCTGGCTGGTGAGTTACCAGCGTTACGTCTACCTACGAGGAACGCTACTCGGGGTGATCCTGTTCGGCAGCCTGGGCGCGATGATCGTCCGGTGGCGCGTCCGGCGGGGGGCGGGCGCGCTGCCCTGGGCGTTCGCGGTGACGATCCTGCTCGTGCCGCCCATGGTGGTGGACTTCGACCTGCGCTACCTGGTGCCGGCCGTGCCCGCCGCGTGCCTGGCGGCGGCGCTGGCGTTCGCGCCCGGCCCGGCTCCTCCCGGTCAGCGCAGGTGCACCACGTCGCCGGCCGCGACGGGGACCTCGGCACCGGACGAGACGCAGACGAGCAGCCTGCCGTCGGGGTCGACGCCGACCGCCAGCCCGGAGAGCAGCTGACCGCCTGGTTGCTCGACCCGGACACGGCGGCCGATCGTGGCGCACAGCCGGGTGTACTCGGCCCGCAGCCCGCAGCGGTCCGGATCACCCGCGGCCTGCCGCCAGGCCTGGTACCAGTGCTCGAAGGCGGCCAGGATCTCGGTGAGCAGCTGCTCCCGGTAACCGCTCTCGACCCGCCCCGCAGCGGCCGGGCCCGCAGCGGCTAGGACGCGGAGGGAGGTCGCGGTCAGCGCGCCGTCCGGGGCTGGGCGCGGCGGCGGCAGTTCGCCGGGTTCGGTGGACACATTCAGGCCGATGCCGACGACGACCGCGTCGCCGACTGCCTCGGCCAGGATCCCGCCGAGCTTGGCCGGGCCCGCCAGCACGTCGTTCGGCCATTTCAGCCGCGCGTCGACGCTGGCCACGGCGCGCACCGCCGAGGCGACCGACACCCCGGCCAGCAGCGGAAGCCAGCCGCGGCGGGCGGGCGAAACGGTGTCCGGCCGCACGAGCAGGGAGAACGTCAGGGCCGCTCGCGGCGGGGACACCCAGCGCCGACCCATCCGGCCTCGTCCCGCGGTCTGCTCCTCGGCGGCAAGCACGACGCCTTCCGGCGCGCCGGCGACGGCCCGCGCCAGCAGGTCGGCATTGGTCGAGCCGGTCGAGGCCAGCACCTCGACAGCACGCCACAGGCCGCCCGGCCTGACTACGGCGCGGCGCAGCACCGCGGCGTCCAGGGCGGCCCGGACGACCTGGCCCGGTTTATCCGAGGTGACCTGACCGCACGTATCGTCCTCAGTTCTCATCATCACCCACTATTGTTCAGATTCCAGGAGGTGGGAAATCGGTGACCGGTCTCGGAACCAGCCAGCGCCGCAGCGCGGACGGTGACAGCGCGCCGGAGGGCGGGCGGAGCTGGCAGCTATGGCCACCGGAGATCTCCTGGGACACCACCCAGCTGGCCGCCCGGGCCCGAGGCGCCGCCTGCGGCTGACCCCGGCCGCGCTGTGGCGGAACCATCGCCTGTTCACGATCGTGGCCTGCGTTTCTGTGATACCGCGGGTGATCGCCGCGCTCGGGTTCAAGCCCGCTCTGTTCATCCAGGACTCGTTCGACTATATGGCCGAGGGCGTCCACCTCACTCCGCTCTCGCAGCTGCGGCCGGAAGGCTATCCGCTGCTGCTGCGGGTGCTGGAGCCGTTCCACAGCCTGCTGCTCGTCACCACGCTGCAGCACCTGATGGGGATCGCGCTGGCCACGATCATCTACGCGGTGCTGCGCCGCTGCGGGCTGCCCGCCTGGGGCGCGACGCTCGCGGCCGTCCCGACCCTGTTCGACTCGCGGCAAATCTGGCTGGAATCCTCGATCCTGCCCGACACCCTGTTCACGTTCGTGCTGATGATCGCCGTGGCGATCCTCATTGTCCGGCCCAAGCCGGCGATCTGGCAGGCCGTGATCGTCGGCTTGCTGGTCGCCTGGGCCTCGATCATCCGCGGTAACGGCGCCCCGGTGTTCGTGATCATCCTGATCTACCTGATCATCCAGCGGGCCGGCTGGCGGGTACTCACCGCGTGCCTGGCGGCGTTCGCGGTCCCGCTGCTCGGTTACGCGCTGATCTTCTTCTCCGAGTACGGCCAGCTCAACATCACCAACAGCAGCGGGTTGTTCCTGTGGTCACGCACCATGTCGTTCGCCAACTGCGCGACCATCAAGCCGCCCGCCGACCTGCGCGCGCTGTGCCCGGACGCGCAGCCGAACCATCCGACCTCCCCCGCCCCGCCCTGGTCCGTGTCGGCCCTGCTGAACGAGCGCAGCCCCGCCGACTACCTGTGGGCGGCGGGTGCGTGGTACCGGGTCGACAAGGACCCAGGCATCAACGCCCACAACAACAAGCTCGCGATGCAGTTCGCCGAACGGGCCATCGAGGCCCAGCCGGTCGACTACCTCAAGTCGGTGGGCGAGGGCGTGTTCTTGACGTTCTTCGCCACCGACAGGTCCGAGGATTACCTGTCGGATCACTTCACCGTGGCCCCGCACGTCGCCACGCTGGCGCCTTACATGAAACACGACGAGGCCAGGTACGCGCACACCACCTCGAACACGCACGTAGTGCAGCCGTGGGCATTCTTTATGTTCCTGTACCAGCTGCCGGTCTGGTTCCCCGGGTGGGTCTTCTTCGCCGTGGTGGTGGCCGGGCTGGTCCTGCTGATCGCGAGATGGCGGCGCGGCTGGAGTAAGTGTGCGGGCCTGGCCTGGGCGGTCGCGGTGGTCAACCTGGTGGTGCCGATCGCGGCCCACGAACTCGACTACCGGTACGCGCTCTCGGCGGTGCCGTTTGCCTGCCTGGCGCTCGGGCTGGCGTTGGCGCCGAAGCCCGCGGCGACGACAGCCGCGTTGGCGGCGGCGGGGGCGGCCGGGGCGCCGACGCTGGGGGCGGCAGTGCCGACGGCGGGGGCGGCCGGTTCAGGGCCCGACGAGGCCGTTTCAAGGCCCGACGAGGCCGTTTCAAGGCCCGACGACCGTTTCAAGGCCCGAGTTTCAAGGCCCGACGACGCCGTTTCAAGGCCCGACGAGGGTTAGCGCCGATCTTTACTTAACGACTGGGCTCGCCTTAGCGTAGTGTGCCGGAAACCCTGGTGCCGCAGTTACTACTGGTTCGTACGAGGGCGGCTGCACACCCTCGTTGCACCTTTTATGTCGGGCTGTCGCGCAGCCCGTGCGGTTAGCGTTCAGCGCAGCCGTTCACCTGCCCGCAATATGCGGACATAAGAGACAAATGCCACAGACTTTTTCCGCTTATCGCGGAAGATATTGGCTCCGTGGAAAGTTTTGTGGACCCCAGTACCCACAACCCTCCACGAAGCTGAAATCATCCACGAAAAAACTGCTGCTAAGCACGAGGATTTGTGGCGCCCGGGACAGACATGTCCCCTGGGACACGCGAGACCCTCAACGAGCAACCAAGCGCCACGACGGCGGTACCGATGAACGGTGGCGATTAGTCGCTTACGCGGATGCGCAGGCGGCGGAAGCCCTTGCCCTTGCTCTCGATCTTGATGACCTCGATCCGGCCGACCTGGCTGGTCGAGGCGACGTGGGTGCCGCCGTCCGCCTGCTGGTCCAGGCCCACGATGTCGACCACGCGCACGTCCTTGACCTCCGGCGGCACCAGGTTGGTGGCGGTGCGGATGATGTCGGGCAGGGCGAACGCCTCGTCCCGGGGCAGCACGCGCACGTCGATGCGCCGGTCGGCCCGGATCTCGGTGTTGCAGGCCGCCTCGACCGTGTCCCGGAAGCCTTCCGGCAGCTCCGGCAGGTTGAAGTCCATCCGGGCGGTCAGCGGCTCCATGTTGCCGCCGGTGACCAGCGCCCCGAAGTCACGGAACACCACCCCGCACAGCACGTGCAGGCCGGAGTGCGTGCGCATCAGCGCGGTCCGGCGCTCATCTTCGATGGCGCCACGGACCGCGGTGCCTACCGGCGGCAGCGGATCGCCTTCGGCCGGGATCAGGTACAGGTCGTCGCCCTTGCGCGCCCCTTGGATCCGGGTCTGCACCCCGCCCCACAGCAGGACGCCGTGGTCCGGCGGCTGGCCGCCGCCGCCCGGGTAGAAGGCCGACCGGTCCAGGACGATCCCGTCGGAGTCGGCTGCGAGCACCGTTCCTTCCCATTCCCGCAGCGTCTGGTCGTCCAGCTCAAGCCGGTGGGTGCGATATTGCATCTCGCTCATCCCGGCAGCCTACCGAGACGCGGGACGGGGGTCAGCCGGTGTTCTGCAGGCCGGCGGCGACGCCGTTGACGGTGAGGAGGAGCAGGCGCTCCAGGCGGTCGCGTTCGGTGTCGGGAATCGAGCCACGCAGCGCGGCCAGGGCCCGCAGCTGCAGGTAGGACAGGGCGTCCACGTACGGATCACGCAGTGCTACCGCCCGGGAAAGCACCTGCCTGTCTTCGAGCAGCCGTTCGTGGCCGGTCACGGCGAGCACCAGCCGCCGGGTCAGGTCGTACTCGGCGAGCACGCGCTCGGTCAGGTCATCCCGCCCGCCCAGGGCCAGATAACGGGCCCCGATCAGCCGGTCCGTCTTGGCCAGGCTCATCTCCGCGTTATCGAGCAGCACGCTGAACAGCGGCCAGTCACGGTAGGCGCGCCGCAGCACCTCAGCGCCGTCGCCGCCAGCGCCGTCGCCGCTCGGCACCGGAGACGCCGGCACCGGAGACGCTCGGCACCGGAGACGCCGGCACCGGAGACGCCGGCACCGGAGACGCCGGCACCGGAGATGGCGGCGAGCCCGCTGCCCAGGCCGAACCAGCCGGGCAGGTTCATCCGGGTCTGCGACCAGGCGAAGACCCAGGGGATGGCGCGCAGGTCGGCCAGGTCCACGGTGGCCACCGAACCGGGGCCGGCCGGCGCCAGGCCGCGCTTGGCCGGCCGGGAACCGATGCGCAGCTGGCCGATCTCGCCCAGCGGGCTGATCCGGGCGAACCAGTCGGCGAAGCCGTCCGCCTCGACCAGGGACCGGAACGCGGAACGCGCGGCCTCGTCGATCCGGTCGGCCACGTCGCGGTAGGTGGCGGCCGCGGCCGCGTTCCGGTCCGCGATCCGCGGTGACGAGGCGAGCAGGACCGCGGAGCCGACCTGCTCCAGGTGCCGTTTGGCGATCACCGGCTGGCCGTACCTCGCGAAGATGACCTCGCCCTGCTCGGTGACCTTGAACGACCCGTTCACCGAACCAGGTGCCTGGGCGAGCACTGCGCGCCCGGCCGGGCCGCCGCCGCGGCCGAGCGCGCCGCCCCGGCCGTGGAACAAGGTCAGCCGTACCGCGTGGCCGACGGCCCATTCGGCCAGCTTGGCCTGCGCGTCGAACAGCCGCAGGGTCGCGCTGGCCGGCCCGAGTTCCTTGGCCGAGTCGGAGTAGCCGAGCATCGCCTCGAGTTTCCGGCCGTTCGTGGCGAGCCGCCGGGTGACCTCCGGGATCGCGAGCATGCCGGTCAGCACGTCCGGGGCGTTGGTCAGGTCCGCCGCGCTCTCGAACAGCGGCACCACGTCGAGCTCGGGGACCGGGCCGCCGACCGTCGCGTAGCGGGCGAGTTCGTAGACCGCGGCGATGTCATCGGCCGACCGGGTGAAGCTCACCACGTAACGCCGGCACGCGTCCGCCCCGAAACGGTCCTGGATCCAGGCCACCGCGCGGAACGTCGCCAGCACTTCGGTGGTCTCCGCGGGCAAGGCCCCGCCATCGCGGCCGGCGTTCTCGATCCCGGGCGGCCCGGCGGCGCGCAGCTCGGCCAGCACCCGGGCGTGCACCTCGCTGTGCTGCCTGACCTCCAGATCGGCCAGGTGGAAGCCGAACGTCTCGGCCTGCCAGATCAGGTGCTGCAGCTCGCCGAAGGCCTGCTTGGCGGCGCCCGCCGCCGCCAGCGACTCCTGGACAACCCGCAGGTCGGCGAGATACTCCGCGGGCCCGGCGTAGGCCAGGTCGGCGTGCCGCGCGCGCGTCGCGGCCAGGCGCTGCGCCACGTACAGCAGGTAGGTCCGGTAGGGCTCCTGCGGTGACCGTTCGGTGATCTCGGCGAGCAGTTCCGGGTGCGCGGCCGAGGCGGCGGCCAGGGCGCGCCGCAGCGCGGCGGCGGGCGGCGCCGATCCCTCGTGCAGGGTCAGCGCCCGGCCGATTCTGGTCGTGGCGGTCTCAAGCGCGCGCAGCACGTGCTCAGCCTGGATGGTAGCCGCCTCCCGGGTGACCTGCGCGGTGACGAACGGGTTGCCGTCCCGGTCCGCGCCCACCCAGCTGCCGAACCGCAGGAAGGCCGGCACCGGCGACGGCGTCTGCCTGCTGGCCGCCCCGGCCAGCGCCCGGTCGAGCTCCCGGTACACGACGGGGACGACACGGAACAACGTCTCGTCGAACGCGGCCATGACCGCGCGGACCTCGTTGATCGGGTCCATCGCCTTGATCCGCAGCTGTGATGTCCGCCACAGCAGGTCGATGTTCTCGTGCAGGACGTGCCGCGTCTCGGCCCGGTGCGCGGTGCCCGTGCGCGGGTCGTCCAGCACGTCGAGCAGCTCGCTGACCCGCCGCAGCGCCGACACCACCGCCCGGCGGCGCGCCTCGGTGGGATGCGCGGTCAGCACGAGATGGACGCGCAACGAGGCGAGCAGCTCCACCAGGCGCTCGTGGCCGACGTCGTGACCGAGCTCGACGACGGCGGCGGCGAGCGATTCGCGCATCGGCTGCTGCCCGGTATCGCGCGCGCGCAGCATCCGGATGCGCTGATGCTCTTCGGCCAGGTTGGCCAGGTGAAAGTAGACGGTGAAGGCCCCGGCGACCTGGTCGGCCCGGTCCAGGCTCCACGACGCGACCAGCGCTGCGATCTCGTCCCCGGCGGGGGCGTCGTCCCCGGCGGAAGCGTCACGCGCGCCCCGGCGAGCCTCGATCACCGCGTGTCGCAGTTGCTCCACGTCGGCCAGCAGCTCAGGTCCGGCCGAATCCCGGATGACCTCCCCGAGGATGTCGCCGAGCAGCCGGACATCCTGCCGCATCGCCTCGGGCAGTGCGGCTACGTCCCTGTCTCTGTCCCTGTTCACGGTCAGAGCGTAATACCCCGGCCTGACCTGCCCGATAGCCTGATCCCTATGACGATACAAGCCGCCGAATCCGGACCGGATAACAAACCCCTTCCCGACCCGCACACGACCGCCGGGAGGATCGCCGACCTCGAGCGGCGCCGAAATAGGGCCGAGCACGCCGGCTCGGAACAGGCGGTAGCCAAACAGCACGACCGGGGCAAGCTGACCGCGCGGGAGCGGATCGAGCTATTGTGCGACCCAGGCTCGTTCACCGAGTTCGACGAGCTGGCCCGTCATCGCGCCACCGACTTCGGCATCGAGGCCAACCGGCCCTACGGCGACGGCGTCGTCACCGGGTACGGCACCGTGGACGGACGGCCGATCTGCGTGTTCAGCCAGGATTTCACCGTGTTCGGCGGGTCGCTCGGCGAGGTCTACGGCGAGAAGATCGTCAAGATCATGGATCACGCGCTGAAGACCGGCTGCCCGGTCGTCGGGATCAACGACGGCGGCGGCGCCCGGATCCAGGAAGGGGTGGTCGCGCTCGGCCTGTTCGCCGAGATTTTCTACCGCAACGTGATGGCCTCCGGTGTCATCCCGCAGATCTCGCTGATCATGGGCCCGTGCGCGGGCGGGGCGGTCTACTCCCCGGCCATTACCGACTTCACCCTCATGGTCGAGGGCACCTCGCACATGTTCATCACAGGCCCCGACGTGATCAAGACGGTGACCGGCGAGGACGTGACGTTCGAGGACCTAGGCGGCGCGCAGGCGCACGGTACCAAGTCCGGCGTGGCTCACTACCAGGCCTCCGGCGAGCAGGACTGCATCGATTTCGCCCGCGACCTGCTCTCCTACCTGCCCTCCAACAACCTGGAAGACCCGCCCAGGCGCCTCGACGGCCTCGACGGCCTCGACGACGAGACGACCGAGCTCGACGCCGAAGTCGACACGCTTATCCCGGACTCCCCGAACCAGCCCTATGACATGCACAAGGTGATCACCCACGTGCTCGACGACGAGGAGTTCTGCGAGATCCACGCCGGCTTCGCGCCGAACATCGTGGTCGGCTTCGGCCGGGTGGAAGGCTCGCCGGTCGGGGTGGTGGCGAACCAGCCGATGCACTTCGCCGGCTGCCTAGACATCGACGCCTCGGAGAAGGCGGCCCGGTTCGTCCGGACCTGCGACGCGTTCAGCATCCCGATCCTGACCTTCGTCGACGTCCCCGGGTTCCTGCCCGGCGTCAGCCAGGAATGGGGCGGGATCATCAGGCGCGGCGCCAAGCTCATCTACGCCTACTCCGAGGCGACCGTGCCGAAGGTGACGGTGATCACCAGGAAGGCCTACGGCGGCGCCTACGACGTGATGGGCTCCAAGCACCTGGGCGGCGATGTCAACCTGGCCTGGCCGACCGCGCAGATCGCGGTGATGGGCGCGCAGGGAGCGGTGAACATCCTGTACCGCCGGGAGATCGCCAGCGCCGAGGACCCCGACGCGCTGCGGGCCCGGCTGATCACCGAGTACGAGGACACCCTGGCCAACCCGTACATCGCGGCCGAACGCGGTTATGTCGACGCGGTCATCCGCCCGTCCGAGACCAGGCTCGCGGTCACCCGCGCCCTGCGTACCCTGCGCACCAAACGCCAGACCCTGCCGCCCAAGAAACATGGCAACATCCCGCTTTAGAACGCTCTGATTACGGAGCGTCATCAGCTAAATCCGATCCGTCGGCAAAAGTGGCACATCTGGCCCGCGCACGCTCCCGGCTGGCCTAGAGTCGTTTGTGATGACCGAATTCGCTGCCCCCCTGCCCATCCTGGCCCGCTATGCGGTCATGGTGGATGTCGGCTACATCTACGCCGCGGCAGGCGAACTATTGTTCGGCTCGAGTTCACGCCGGGATTTCCGGGTGGACGCGGTCCCGCTGATCCAGGTGGTCACCAAGCACGCCGACGAGCTGATCCGCGGCGAACTGCTCCGCGTCTACTGGTACGACGCGGCCCGCGACCGGGTGCCGACCATCGACCAGCGGGTCATCGCCCAGATGCCCTGGGTCAAGCTCCGGCTCGGCAACCTGAACGCCCGCGGTCAGCAAAAGGGCGTCGACGCCCAGATCCGCGCGGACATGGAGGCGCTGGCTCGGCATCGGGCCATCACCGACGCGGTGCTCATCGCGGGCGACGAGGACATGGTGCCCGCGGTCGAGGCGGCGCAGGCGTACGGGGTGCGCGTGCACCTGTGGGGCATCGAGCCGCCCTACGGCACCAACCAGGCCGAGCGCCTGGTCTGGGAATCGGACACGGTGGACGTCCTGGACGCGCCGTTCCTGCGGCCCTACTTCACCAAGAATCCGGCCGCGGTCGAGCAGGTCAGGCCGGATGCACCGGCCGTGACGGTGCCCTCGCCCGCCCAGCTGTTCGGCGAGCGGCACGTCCGGGTGCCAGGGCCCGCGCCGGGGGGCAGGACCGGTGCGCATCCGGTCCTGCCCCCCGGCTGGTCCCCTACCGGCACCGGCCCCATGCCCAGGCTCGGGCCCGATCGGATGCGGGTCGAGGAGGCCGGCGAGCACGTCGCGCAGAAGTGGATCCTGACCCGCGGCCGGGACAACATCCGGGACCTGCTCCCGGGCCCGATCCTGCCGCCCGTCATCGACAAGGAGCTCCTAGTCGACGCGGAGAAGGAACTTGGCCTGTCGCTGCGCCCCTACCAGGAAGCCCGCGAGTGGCTCCGCGACGCGTTCTGGGAGCGGGTACACCGGGAATTCGGCATCAGCCTCGGCAAATCCCGATCTTTATACGGAACGGATCATGGTTAAAGTCCCCGCTGACACCGATCAGCCCCCCAGCGATCAGCCCCCCAGCGAGCCGCTCCTGCGTGTGGTCCGCGGCGACGCGTCGTCCCTCGCCCCCGAAGAGATCGCGGCCCTGCTCGCCGTCCTGGGGTCGCGCCCGGTGGTCGATGAGGTGGCGCCTGAGCCGGCGCGCTCAGCCTGGTCCGACCGCTCCTCCCTGCTCCGCCGCCCGGTGCACCCCGGTCCCGGCGCCTGGCGCCACTCCGCCCTCCCCCGCTAGCCCGCCCGCACCCGCCGAAATGCACCTAATGCCCGGCTTTGCGCGGGCGAAGATGGTCATCGTGTGTAGTTAACCCCCATCCGGCGGGGGTGGTTACACACGATCATCTCGCGGCTAGCTGAGGCGGTCCAGGATCAGCTGGCGGACGCGGGTGCCGTCGGCCTTGCGGCCGGTGGCCTTCATAACCGCGCCGACCAGGACTCCGGCCGCGGCGACCTTACCATCGCGGATCTTGGCCGCCACGTCGGGGTTGGCCGCGATTGCCTCGTCGACGGCGGCGCTGAGCGCGCCCTCGTCGCTGACCACGGCCAGGCCGCGGGCGGCCACCACCTCGTCCGGCGTACCCTGACCGGCCAGCACCCTGTCGAGCACCTGCCTGGCGAGCTGGTCGTTGAGCGCGCCCTGGACCACGAGTTCGGCCACCCGGGCCACTTCGGCAGGCTTGATCGACAGGCCCGCGAGGTCGGTACCGGCCTCGTTGGCCCGGCGGGCCAGCTCACCCAGCCACCACTTACGCGCGTCGGACGGCGAGGCACCCGCCGCGACCGTTTCGGCCACCAGATCAAGCGCGCTGGCGTTACGCAGCGCGGTCATGTCGGCCTCGGACAGGGCCCATTCGGCCTGCAGTCGCGTCCACCGCGCGGCGGGCAACTCGGGCAGCTCGGCCCGGATCTGCTCGACCCAGTCGCGCGACGGGGCGACCGGCACCAGGTCGGGCTCGGGGAAGTAGCGGTAGTCCTGGGCCTCTTCCTTGGACCGCCCGGATGTCGTGGTCCCGGTGTTCTCGTGGAAATGCCTGGTCTCCTGGATGACCCGGGCGCCGGCGTCGAGCACGGCGGCCTGTCGCTCGATCTCGAACCGGACCGCGCGCTCCACCGAACGCAGCGAGTTGACGTTCTTGGTCTCCGTCCGCGTCCCCCAGATGCCGGAACCCCGCGGTGACAGCGAGGTGTTCACGTCGCAGCGAAGCGAGCCCTCTTCCATCCGGACGTCGGAAACCCGCAGCGAACGGAGCAGGTCGCGAAGCTCGGTGACGTAGACGCGGGCAACCTCAGGCGCGTTCGCGCCGGTCGCCTCGATCGGCTTGGTCACGATCTCCACCAGCGGAATGCCCGCCCGGTTGTAGTCCACCAGCGAGTAGTCGGCACCGTGGATCCGGCCGGTGGCCCCGCCCATGTGCAGCGACTTGCCGGTGTCTTCCTCCAGGTGGACCCGCTCGATGCCGACCCGGATGGTGGCGCCCTCGACCGTCACATCCAGATAGCCATCGGTGCACAGCGGCTCGTCGTACTGGGAGATCTGGAAGTTCTTCGGCATGTCCGGGTAGAAGTAGTTCTTCCGCGCGAACCGGCACCACGACGCGATCGAGCAGTTCAGGGCCAGGCCGATCCTGATCGCGTACTCGATCGCCGTCCGGTTCACCACCGGCAGCGACCCGGGCAAGCCGAGGCAGACCGGGCACACCTGGCTGTTCGGTTCGGCCCCGAAGGTGGTGGTGCAGCCGCAGAACATCTTGGTCCTGGTGCCCAGCTCGACGTGTGTCTCCAGCCCCATCAGCGGCTCGTAGCGCTCGATCGCCTCGGCGAACGGCACCAGCGTCTCGGCAGAAGTGGTCAACGGTCCAGTCCCTTCGCCTGTGACAGCAGCGGCTGGCCCCAGCGGCCGACCAGGGCCGTCTCGGCGGCCGCGGCGACCCGGTAGAGGCGGTCGTCGGCCAGCGCGGGCGCCATCACCTGCAGTCCGACCGGCAGGCCGTCCTCCGGCGCCAGTCCGCACGGGACCGAGATCGCCGCGTTGCCCGCCAGGTCCGAGGGGATCGTGCACAGGTCAGCCAGGTACATCGCCATCGGGTTGTCGGCCCGCTCCCCGATGGGAAACGCCGTGGTCGGGGTGGAAGGCGAGATCAGCACGTCGACCTGGCCGAAGGCCGCGTCGAAATCCCTGATGATCAGCGTGCGCACCTGCTGCGCCTTGCCGTAGTAGGCGTCGTAGTAGCCGCTGGACAGCGCGTACGCGCCCAGGATGATCCGCCGCTTGACCTCGGCGCCGAAGCCCGCCTCGCGGGTCAGCGCCATGACCTCCTCGGCATCCCTGGTGCCGTCGTCGCCGACCCGCAGCCCGTACCGCATCGCGTCGAAGCGGGCCAGGTTGGACGAGGCCTCGCTGGGCGCGATCAGGTAGTAGGCGGGCAGTGCGTACTTGAAGTGCGGGCAGGACACCTCGGTGACCTTGGCACCCAGCGACTCGAGCAGCTCGACCGCCTCGGCGAACCGGGACAGCACGCCCGGCTGGTAGCCGTCGCCGCTCAGGTCGGTGACCACGCCGATCCGCAGCCCGCTCACATCCGCCTGCCGCGCCGCGGCCACCACCGGCGGCACCGGCGCGTCGATCGAGGTGGAGTCCATCGGGTCGTGTCCGGAGATCGCCTCGTGCAGCAGCGCGGCGTCGAGCACGGTCCGGCCGAACGGGCCCGGCGTGTCCAGGCTCGAGGCGAAGGCGACCACCCCGTACCGGGACGAGCCGCCGTAGGTCGGCTTGGTGCCGACGATCCCGCAGACCGCCGCGGGCTGCCGGATCGAGCCGCCAGTGTCGGTGCCTATCGCCAGCGGCGCCTCGTAGGCAGCCACCGCGGCGGCGGACCCGCCGGACGAACCGCCCGGGATCTTCGCCAGGTCCCACGGGTTGTGGCTGGGACCGAACGCGGAGTTCTCCGTCGAGCTCCCCATGGCAAACTCGTCCATGTTGGTCTTGCCGATGATGATCGCGCCTGCCTGCTTGAGCCGCTGCGTGATCGTCGCGTCGTACGGCGGGTGCCAGCCGTCGAGGATGCGCGAGCCGCAGGTCGTCGGCAGGCCGACGGTGGTGAACACGTCCTTGACCGCGACCGGAACGCCGGCCAGCGGGCCGAGCCGTTCGCCGGTGCTGCGCCTTTGGTCGACCGCCGCGGCCTGCGCGAGCGCGCTGTCCGCCGCGACGTGCAGGAAGGCGTGCACCCCGTCGTCGACAGCGGTGATCCGGTCCAGGTGCGCCTGGGTAACCTCGGTCGCGGAGACCTCGCTTCCGGCCAGCGCGGCCGACAGCTCGGCGGCGGTCATGCGGGTGAGTTCCATCAGTCCTCCCCCAGGATCCGCGGCACCTTGAACCGCTGCTGCTCCACCGCGGGCGCCTGGCTGAGGGCTTGTTCAGGGGTGAGGCACGGACGCGGCTCGTCGTCGCGGAACACGTTGGTCAGGCCGGTCGCGTGCGAGGTCGGCGGGATGCCCTCGGCGGTGACCTCTTGGACCTGCGCGACCGCCGTGATTATCTGATCCAGCTGGGGCGCCAGGTGGTCTAGTTCCGCTTCGCTGAGCGCGATTCTAGATAGTCGCGCCAGGTGCGCGACCTCATCACGGGTAATCGGCATGCACGCCATCCTAGGGTGGCCGTGGGGGCAAGTGCGTAAGCAATAAGGGCGCTACCGCGGCCAGGACTCCAGATTGCCCCCGTCGGCTGGGCGTGCTACTGCTCCGGGCGCACGGCGTCGGGGCCGTCGGCGAGCAGAGTGCGGAAAGCGGCCTCGTCCAGTATCGGCACGCCTAGCTCAGCCGCCTTGTCGTATTTGGAGCCAGCGTTCTCGCCCGCGACCACGAAGTCGGTTTTCTTGGACACCGAGGACGTCGCCTTGCCGCCGGCCTGCCGGACCGCCTCGGCGGCTTCCTCCCGGCTGAAACCGGCCAGCGAGCCGGTGATCACCACCGACACGCCCGCCAGGACGCGAGCCGCGGCGCGCGAGGGATCGAAGCCCTCGTCTTCGAGCCGGACTCCCGCGTCCCGCCACTTGGCGATGATCGCCCGGTGCCAGTCCACCGCGAACCAGTCGCGGACCGACGCGGCGATCGTCGGCCCGACCCCGTCCACCGCCGCGAGCGCGTCCACCCCTCCCGCCTCGATCGCCTCGAGCGAGCCGAACTCGGCCGCCAGCGCCCGGGCCGCCGTGGGCCCGACGTGCCGGATGGACAGCGCCACCAGGATCCGCCACAGCGGCCTGGTCCGCGCCTGCTCCAGGTTGGCCAGCAGCCGGGTGGCATTGGCACTCAGCGTGCCCTGCTTGACGACGAAGAACGGGCACGTCACCAGCTGCTCGGCGGTGAGCGCGAACAGGTCGCCCTCGTCGGCGACAAGACCGCAGTCGAGCAGCGCGCTGACCGCCTCGAAGCCGAGCACCTCGATGTCGAGCCCGCCCCGGCCGGCCACGTGGAAGAGCCGCTCGCGGAGCTGAGCCGGGCAGGACCGGGTATTCGGGCAACGCCAGTCGACCTCGTCTTCCTCGCGGGCCAGAGGGGTGCCGCACGATGGGCACGCGGCGGGGAACTCGAACTCGTGCTCCGCCCCGGTGCGCAGGTCGGCGACCGGGCCGAGCACCTCGGGGATCACGTCGCCGGCCTTGCGCAGGATCACCATGTCGCCGATCAGCACGCCCTTGCGCTTGAGCTCTTCGGCGTTATGCAAGGTAGCCCTGTCCACCGTCGACCCGCTCACCTTGACGGGCTCCATCACGGCGAACGGGGTGACCCGGCCGGTCCGCCCGACGTTCACCCGGATGTCGAGCAGCCTGGTAGTGACCTCCTCCGGCGGGTATTTGTACGCGATGGCCCACCGCGGCGCCCGGCTGGTCGAGCCGAGCTGGCGCTGCAGCGCGATCTGGTCGATCTTCACCACCACGCCGTCGATCTCGTACGGCGGATCGTGCCGGTGCTCGGCGTAGTAGGCGATGTACTCACGGACCCCGGCCATGTCCGGCACGACCTGATACAGGCCGCTGACCGGCAGCCCCCACTCGCGCAGCCGCTGGTACCAGCCCGACTGGGTGTCGGGCGCCCCCTCCAGATGCCCTTCCTCGCCCGGTCCGGCGGCCGTACCGCTGATGCCGGCCTCTTCGGCGGGGCCGCTGATTTCTGATTCGCTGTCGGAGCCCTCGACCCGGCCGATACCGTGGATGATCGCGTCGAGCGGCCTGCTCGCGGTGACCCGCGGGTCCTTCTGCCGCAGCGATCCGGCCGCCGAGTTCCGCGGGTTGGCGAACGCGGGCTTGCCCGCGTCGAGCAGGGACTCGTTCAGCTTCCCGAACGCCTCGACCGGCAGGAACACCTCGCCCCTGACCTCGAGCGTGGCCGGGTACCCCGATCCGGTCAGCCGCGCGGGGATAGAAGCGAATCGTCCGGATGTTCGGGGTGACGTCCTCACCGGTGCGGCCGTCACCCCGGGTGGCCGCCTTGACCAGCGCGCCGTCACGGTAGACGAGGTCGATCGCCAGCCCGTCGATCTTCAGCTCGCACAGGTAGGGCCCGGCTCCGCCGAGCCGGGTGGCGCGGTCGGCCCAGCTGCCCAGGTCCTCATCGGTGAAGACGTTGTCCAGGCTGAGCAGCCGCTCCAGGTGCTCGACCGGGGTGAACAGCGTCGAGATCGAGCCGTGCACGGTCTGGGTCGGCGAGTCGGGCGTGCGCAGGTCGGGGTACTGCTCCTCGAGCGCGCGCAGCTCGCGCATCTTGGTGTCGTAGTCGATGTCGGAGATCGTCGGCGAGTCCAGCACGTAGTACCGGTGATCAGCCTCGGTAATGTCCAGGCTCAGGTCGGCGTGCCGCCGCCTGGCCTCGGCCGGCGCGGCCTGGACTTCCTCGCCGGCCCCGCCCGTATCGTTCTCGCTCACTGTGTTTCCCCGCTCACTGTGCCCCCGCTCGCCTCCGGACGCGACCCTTTGGCTCGTTCATCTGGCCTCGCCTCCGGTCTCTTCGATCAGCTCGGGCAACATGCTCGCCGCCTCTCGGCACCGGGTCAACACGGCGCGCGCCTGGGCCATAGACATCCCGGGCAGCCCGCACGCGGGCGTGATCACGGTCTGCTGGGCGCACGTCGCCAGCGGTAGCCCCAGGCGCCGCCAGAACCGGATCACCCGCTCGGCCGTCTCGCGAGCATCACCCCGGCGAGCCCCGTCATCCTGGCCACGACCGCGGTCATCCTGGCCGGACCTATCGCCTCGGCCAGCCCCGGCGGCCCCGTCAGGCAAGGTCGGGACCGCGCCCGTCAGCAGTCCCATCCCGGCCTCCGCGGCCTCGGCGACCGCGTCCTCTTCACCCCGCCGTAGCTGGCTGAGGTCGAAGGAGACCGCATCCGTCCCGGCCGCCCGGATGATTCCGAACGGGACCGTGGTGGCACAGCAGTGCACAACCGTGTAGCCGCGGATGCTCGCGAGCACCTGGGCCAGGCCGTCCCGCAAGGTATCCGCCTCGACCGCGGCGAGCCGTGACAGCCCGCTCGCGGTCGGCACCTCACCCTCGGCCACCGCGGGAAGCGAGGGCTCGTCAAGCTGGACCACCAGCTGCGCCCCGGGCACGCGCTTGAGGACCTCGGCCACGTACCCGGCCGCGCCTTCCGCCAGTGAGGCGGTCAGGTCGGCGACCGCGCCCGGGTCGGCGACCGCCACGTTCATCGTGCGCGGCAACTCCAGCGCCGCGGCCAGGGTCCACGGGCCGCAGAGCTGGATCTTGACCAGCCCGCTGAAGCCCTCGAGCGCCTCGGCCAGGACATCCAGGTCTGAGGAGAACATCGACCTGGCTCGCGCCAGGTCACGCCCGGGGCGTTCGGCCAGCCGCCAGCCGCGGGGGGTCACCTCGACCGGAATGTCGATCAGCAGCCCGGCGGTTCGCCCGACCACGTCGGCTCCCGGCCCCCGATCCGGCAACTCCGGCAGGAACGGGAAGTCGGGCAGCTCCCCCGCGACCACGCGCATCGCCTCCGCCGGATCGGTCCCCGGCATCGAGCCAATGCCGGTCGCGCTGCCCTGCGCCCACGGAAAGCCCGGCCTGTTCTGGTCATCGCTCACATGCTGAGCTTAGAACTGCCTGGTGACAATCCTCGACCCGTGCGCGGTGCGGACGCCGGCCTCAGCTGTCTCCGCGTGTCTGCCACCAGCGGGAGTCCTCGTCTGGTTCGTCGTCGTCGGAATCGCCGGAGCCGGCCGCGGGCGTTCCTGGGCGGCGGTTCCAGCGATCCGCTCTGTCCGCCTGGCGGGCGGACAGAGCGATCACCACGACGACCCCCACGGCGACTCCCACCGCGAAGAAGACGAACAGCACGATGGCCATCACGTCCGCCGTGGCGCTCACCGCCGCGCCTGCCTCTCTTCCGGCGGGATGATGTCGCGGAGCCCGACGGCGGTCAGCCGCCGGACCCCGCGGGCCGCAGCGTCCGGGGCCCGGCCGGTCAGTGTGTACCGTCTGTCTTCTCGGCGCACCGCCATCGCGATCATGGCGACGATTCCGACCATCATCCCCGTACCGAATACCAGGCCCATCCCGATTGCCACTGCCACCATGATGCGGTCCATCAGGACCTCCCCGCACTGCGCCGGCGGTGCGAACACCGCCGGGCCCACCGCCTGCGGCTCAGCGAGATCGCAGGCCCTGGTGCCGCCGGGCTTACCTCTTTGTAACCCCCACGAGCTGGTCATGCCGTCTACGCCTACCCCACGTACCCGCCGTGATCAGCTAGGTAGGGTCTATACGGCATGTTCTTCTGTGACCAAGGAGCTGAACAGCTAGAATGTTTCTTATCATTCTGGCCATCCCAACCTTTGGTACTTGCTCACCGAAATACCCGCCGGTAGGTGGCGCAAACCGGTCCATGCCAAATATTCCTACCATAAGAACAGTTCTACTATGTGGAGCAAGCCCAGCAGTTGGGATGGCTGGAATGGCTGATGCATGTCGACCTCGGCCGACAAGAGCACGCTATGCCGCAAGATCCGACCGGGATGCGGCAGATGACGCAGCCCGCCTGGCTCATCTGAGCCAAGATCCGGACGAGGCCAGCCGAGTGTCCCGGCTGAAGTCGCCGGGGCGCCGGGCGGACGGTGATAGCCGGTCACAAGCGCCGACGGGGGCCCCGGGGCCCCCGGCCCGGAGCCCTCGCCGGTTCAGCCGCGAAAGCCGTGATACGAGTAAGAGTCCTGGTCAGCTCGGTGTCTACGGCACAAGCTAGCGGGCCGACCCGAGGAATTCAGCGTCCAGGTCCCTGCGGCCGAGTCCGTTAAGCCTGCGGGCGCTCCTGGACATCCGGCTGGGCGCATCGCCCAGGAGGGTGTAGGCCCGGTCCTCGCGGTGTACCGCGAGGGCGACCACGGCCATTACTCCGACGACGACCCCGCCCAGGAACAGAGCGATTGTCACTGCGACTACGACACCGGCCATGATGGCCTCCCGCACTTCCGGCCCGCGGAGTTCGTCCCGCAGGTTCCGCTTGCTGTGACCCAGGCCTGGCGAGGTGACGCTCGCGCGCCTGGTGCATGTGGACAACGGTGTCCCCGTATGTCCCCGATCTGGATCTGTTGTCCCTTACGTTCAGTTGAGACTGGCTATTCGGCTCGCTGGAGCCATCTGACAGGTTCTGGTACATCCAAGCAGACCTACTGCTAGGATAGATCCCACGTTCCATGTCATCCAGGTCATCCCAACCTTTGGTACATATCCTGGTGTTACCACTGCCAGGCGGGGTATAAACCAGCCGGGATAAAAATATTCCGGTGAGCCGGATGGCAGGGATGGCCTGGATAGGCAGGATCACCCCCGCCGCCAGGCACCCGAGCGCCGAGGAGGGTCGATGGCGAATCCCATGTACCGGCAGATCGCTGAAGATCTGCGCGAGCAGATCGAGTCGGGCCTGCTTGAGCCAGGCCAGCAACTGCTGACCGAGATCGAGTTGCGGGAGCGCTACGGGGCGTCGCGGAACACGGTCCGCGACGCGATCAAACTGCTCACCGCTCTAGGACTGGTCGAGACGCGCCCAGGTCAGGGCACCTTCGTCCCGAAGAAGATCGACCCCTTCGTCACCACGTTGTCCGGCGATCCTAAGACCGGCCTCGGAGGGGACGAGGGCACCAGTTACCTGTCAAAGGTGAGCGAACAAAACCGAAATCCTACCTTCAGCCCACTTCAGGTCGAGATTCAGGAAGCCTCCGACGAGGTCTCCTCCGGACTGTGGATAGCCAAAGGCACCGAGGTCATCAGCCGGCATGAGCGGCGCTTCATCGACGGCACCCCCTGGTCGATGCAGACGTCGTATTATCCGATGGAGTTCGCGGACCGCGGTGCGGAGCGACTCAGGGGCGCCCGGAATATCGACGAGGGAACCGTAAAGTACCTGGCCGAGACACTCCGCATCCACCAGGCCGGTTATCGCGACTGGGTCACTGTGCGCGCACCTAACACGGCCGAGGAAGACTTCTTCAAGCTGCCTCCGGATGGCCGGGTCGCTGTGTACGAAATATTCAGGACCGCATTCGACGGGAACGGCGCACCCATGCGCCTTACCGTGACCGTCTACCCGACGGATCGGAATCAGTTCATTCTCAATGTCGGGAAGGTGCCAGAGCTGCCAGATCAGTAGCAGCACGCCGTCGGACTCAGCCACCCACCATAGTAAGCCTAGAGACACTCTCGCATTATCGGTCTCGATGGTGATTATCGATACAACTAGGAACCTACATTGGAGTCGATAAAATCGTCTGGTCTACGCTCGCGTGTGACGAAACCTATTCGGCGTATTTTCACCCCATCCGTTTCGGTAGCTGCGGCAACGGGAGAAGACGGAACGAAAAGGGAAGGACTTGCACCCGCGGCACAACGCCAAAGCCCGCTGCAATCCTTTCCTCTGCTCTCCCCAGTTACTCCTGCGCGCCACAATACGCGGCAGAGCTGCGAGAGCGGGACGACCGCAGACGAGACCTTCGTCCCCCCGATGCTAATCGAACCGGCAAAGATCAAGCACCTAGATGCCGTTCTGGATCTCGTCGATGAGGCCAGTACGTGGCTAAGAGACTATAAGGAAACGGACCAATGGGCGGAGCCGTGGCCGACCAAAAAAAAGCGCGACGCTAGGATTCTCAAAGGGTTGCAAAACGGGAGGACCTGGATTGTCTGGGATGGAGATACAGCGGCAGCCACGGTAACGATCGCGACAGCATGCGACCCCGCCGTCTGGTCGGAACCGGCATGCACGTGCGACCTAACTGAGCGGGCCGTCTATGTGCATCGGCTCATCACCGCGCGAAAGTACGCTGGCTGGGGACTGGGAGAGGAACTGATCGACTGGGCCGGACTGCGCGGCCGCCGTAAAAACCGCGCTAGGTGGATCAGGATCGATGTGTGGACCTCCAACACCGCGCTGCATGATTTCTACACGAAGAGAGGGTTCCACCCCTGTGGCACCTGCGTCGATCCAACCTACCCCTCAGGTGCACTCTTCCAGAAGTCAGTGTTCGCGATCAAGAAGACTGGCTTCCCCCTGTTCGCAGAAGCCTCTGAGCTACCGAATCAATGGTCAAGCCTCAATCTGCCTACTCCCATGCGTCAGCCTTGACCGTGCTGAACACGAAGAGGAGTTGTTTCATCTCTCTCTGTCACGCTTGAGAGGTTTATTAGTTACCTAAAAGATAGGTTTTCCTTACTTCTCTGACGAGACCGGCGACCGCTCGTCGGACGACATGCCTGGTCACCGCCTTAAGTGGGTCGAACAGGATCTCTATCAACCCATCTCATGTTTCGTTGACAAAGGTTCGAACGTGACGTCAAGTCCGTCATATCGGATACTCAAGAGGAGAGAGGACGGCAAACTTCACCAGGGCGCGAGCAGTCCCGGCCGGTGTTGGCTCGGCCTACGGGCCTAGCCAAGCAAAGGAGGTGTCATGACAAGGCGTCACTGCCGTCCTTCCTTGCTGCCACCTGAGCCTATGCTCGGACATAAGGGCGCTTGGCCTGAGCACGCGGAGAACCCTCGTGCCGACACCAGTGACATCAGTGACAGAAGACACTCCAACGGGTGAAGACAGAAAGGGGGGAAAGTGCTGTGGCTAAGCTGCACGCGCGTCCCTCGAATCAGTACCGGTACGAGCACTACGACCCCCGCTTCTAGCCGATCGGTACGAGCGCCGTATCCGGTGCGACCGCTATTGGGGCCCAAATGGATCGGCTGCGAGCCGCCGGCGCTGCTGTGCCAGCAGCGCCGGCGGTGAAGGCCGTGACGTGCTAGGCGATCCGGCTCTGGCCGAGATGTCCGCGGTGAAATGGCTGATTCACATGCGAAGTGCGGTTGAGAAGGTGGCCGTGGGGCACGATCAGCGGATACAAATTCTGGCAAGGCAGGGACCTACGAGGTTATCTGGAAGCAATTTATTGTTGTCCTACGCCTTGCCACCCCGGGGGATTTGGGCGAAATATGCGGACTTGTCCGGGAAGCTGCGAAATGGCTTCGGAGGAACAAGGACACCGATCACTGGGCAACTCCTTGGCCAGACCCGGCCGGGCAGGTCGAGCGCATCCGGAACGACCTACTCAAAGGCAAGGTGTGGCTCGCCTGGGACGACATGACGACGGTGGCCACCATCACCGTCGACACCCAGCGACCGCTGGCCCTGAACGAGCAGCCCGTCTGGCCGACCGAGCGGTAGCTCCTAACAGAAGGACCGTCGAACGGCCGGCACCCTTCGCTAAGCAGCGATACCTGTTCTCAGCCGGGTTCCCGGTCGACGCAGCACAATGCACCCATCCACGTTCCCTGGAACCAGAATTCCTGACCTAAAGCTGAGGACGGCTTGGCCATGCCGCTAAGTTTTTACTGGACGACATTTAACGTATCCAGCCTGCTTCCCAAAGATTGGCACACAGATATCACCGCTGTCGCCGCGGAGGCTGATTGTCACGCCTTTCCGCGCACCCCTGTCTTGTCCCGCGAAGCGGCAGATGTTATGTATATCAACCGGGGCCGGGTTCGCGCCGACAAGGTGCAGGAGCGACTGCCCTGGCTGTACAAGCTCTACCGAGGCGAATTCCTCGAGTTGGCCAGCCGGACCGGCCGGGAGCCTGTCGATCCCGCCCTCGATGATCGCTACGGCGTCGTCCTGAACGTGCAGCAGGGCGAGCCGATGCGGTTCGAATGTCACGTCGATTCAAATCCGCTGACCGGACTGCTGTTCCTTACCGATCACCCGGCGGGCGGCGGCGAACTCGTCGTCGGGCACAATCCCGCGGCCGAGGGCGTCGAAGGGGTGGAACAGGACTGCTCCGTCATCCGGCCGCAGGCGGGCCACATGATCTTGTTTGACGGGAAAACTCACCCGCACTACACGCGTGTCCTGCTGTCCGGGTCGGACGTGCGGGTAGTTGCGGTGATGAACTTCTACACCGCGTCGTGCCCCGAATCGACCCGGCCGCCGGAGCTGAACCGCTATCTCTTCGGCCGACTGGAAGAACCTACGGCCTGGCGGGAACCCGAACCTGGGTCGTCGCGGCGGACGTGCGGCTGATAGTGGCGCTGCCGAGGACGGCCCCGCCGTCGTAGAGGACGGCGGCCTGTCCCTTGGCCACGCCGCGGACGGGGCGGTGCAAGCGGATGCGCAGGTCGCCTTCCTCCAGCCAGGCGGTGCAGGCGTGCGCGTCGCCGTGGGCGCGGAGCTGGACGAGGCCATCGCAAGGCTCGGCCGGCGGTACGCAGCCGGTCCAGACCGGGCGGTCCGCGGTGATCTCAGTGATATCAAGCGCCTCGGCTGCCCCCACGGTCACCGTCCGGGTCACCGGCTCGATGCCGAGCACGTAGCGGGGCTTGCCGTCCTCGGCGGGAGTGCCGAGGTGCAGGCCCTTACGCTGCCCTACGGTGAAGGCGTAGGCGCCGTCGTGCTCGCCCAGGACGGCGCCGGAATGGTCGACGATCTGCCCAGGCGCCAGGCCCAGATGCTTAGCCAGGAAACCCTTGGTGTCGCCGTCCGCGATAAAGCAGACATCGTGGCTGTCGGGCTTGTCCGCGACCGCGAGCCCGCGTCGCGCGGCCTCGGCGCGGACCTGGGCCTTGGGCGTGTCGCCGAGCGGGAACATGGAGTGCTTGAGCTGATCTGAGGTGAGCACCGCCAGCACGTAGGACTGGTCCTTGCCGGGATCTACGGCTCGGTGCAGGATTCCGTCGGAGATCCGCGCGTAGTGGCCGGTGCAGACCGCGTCGAAACCGAGGGCCAGCGCGCGGTCTAGCACTGCGGCGAACTTGATCTTCTCGTTGCAGCGCAGGCACGGGTTCGGGGTACGGCCCATCGCGTACTCAGCGACGAAGTCCTCGACGACGTCGCGGTGGAAACGCTCGGCCATGTCCCACACGTAGAACGGGATGCCGATCACGTCGGCGGCCCGGCGGGCGTCCCGCGCGTCCTCCAGCGTGCAGCAGCCGCGAGCCCCGGTCCGGTACGACGACGGGTTCGACGACAACGCCAAGTGGACGCCGGTCACTTCGTGACCTGCGTCCGCCGCACGAGCTGCGGCCGTCGCGGAATCCACCCCGCCCGACATCGCCGCGAGCACCCTAAGCCCACTCACCCCAAAACCCTACCCGCCCCCTCCACCACTCCCGCCGGCCCGCCTGCAGCGCCTGGATAAACGAGTCGGTGGCCCCCAGAGCACGCTCTTGCGTGTACGGGGGGCCACCGACTCCAATGCCGAGTGCACCGGCGGCAGGCAGGTGGGGCAGAAGGGGCGGATAAGCGTCAGCGGGGCGGCGGGGTTAGCGGGGCGCGGGGCGGCGGGGTTAGCGGGGCGCGGGGCGGGGCGGGTTAGCGGGGGCGGGGCGGGTTAGCGGGCGGCGGCGCGGCGGGCGCGGTCTGCGGCTTCGCCGATCACCAGGCCTAGAGCGTCGACGTCGTGCTTGGTAGAGGTGTGGCCCAGGGAGAAACGGAGCGAGCCGCGGGCGCGGGAGTCATCGGCGCCCATGGCCAGCAGCACGTGGCTAGGCTCGGCCACGCCCGCGGTACAGGCTGACCCGGTAGAGCAGGCGATTCCGTTCGCGTCCAGGAGCATGAGCAGCGCGTCGCCCTCACAGCCGGGGAAGGAGAAGTGCGCGTTTCCCGGCAGCCGGTGAGGGCCGGGTGGCGGACCGTTGAGCACCGCGTCGGGCACGGCGGCCAGGACCTGGTGGATCAGGTCATCTCGCAGCTCGGCCAGCCGCGCGGCCTCATCCACCCGGCAGCGGGCGCATTCCGCGGCCGCCACGGCGAACGCCCGGATGGCCGGCGTGTCGAGGGTGCCCGAGCGGATATCGCGTTCCTGCCCGCCGCCATGCAGCACGGGCACCGGAGCCACCCCGCGGCCCAGGATGAGGGCGCCGACGCCGACGGGGCCGCCGAGCTTGTGACCAGTGACGGTCAGCGCGTCCGCTCCGCTGGCCGCGAAGTCGACGGGCAGCTGGGCGGCCGCCTGGACCGCGTCGGTGTGGAACGGCACGCCGTACTCGTGCGCCACCGCGGCGAGCTCGCTGACCGGGTTGACCGTGCCCACCTCGTTGTTCGCCCACATCACGCTGACCATAGCCACCTGATCGCGGGCCTGGTCGATGGCGGCCCGAAGCGCTTCGGGGCGAACCATGCCGCCGGAGTCGACGCCGAGCCAGACGGCATCGGCTCCCTGGGCTTGCGAGAGCCAGCTGACCGAGTCGAGCACCGCGTGATGCTCCACCGAGGTGGTCAGCACCCGGCGGCAAGAACCCTGGTGCCGCGCCCAGTACAGCCCCTTGACGGCTAGGTTGTCCGCCTCGGTCCCGCCGCTGGTGAAGATGATCTCGCTCGGCCGCGCCCCGAACACCTCGGCGAGCTGCTCCCTGGACTCTTCCACCACCCGGCGGGCGCGCCGACCCGCGGCGTGCAGCGACGAGGGGTTGCCCAGCCGGGCCAGTTCCTCGGTCATCGCAGCGACCGCTTCGGGCCGCATCGGCGTCGTCGCCGCATGGTCCAGGTACACGGGACTTGTATTGTGCGAACTCATGGCTGCGTACAGCCTAGTCGTCGCGAAGATACGGAAGATACAGATGTAACGGGCAAATATAGGCCTACTTGCGCTTTCCGATCTCCTCGAGGAGCTGCGGGACCACCTTGAACAGGTCACCGACGACCCCGAAGTCGGCCAGCTCGAAGATCGGGGCTTCGGGGTCCTTGTTGACCGCGATGATCGTCTTGGAGGTCTGCATGCCGGCCCGGTGCTGGATGGCACCGGAAATGCCGATCGCCATGTACAGCTGCGGCGAGACGGTCTTGCCGGTCTGGCCGACCTGGAACTGGTGCGGGTACCAGCCGGCATCGGTCACCGCCCGGGACGCGCCGACCGCCGCATCCAGCGAGTCTGCCAGCGTCTCGATGATGCCGAAGCCCTCGGGCCCGCCGGTGCCCCGCCCGCCGGACACCACGATCGAGGCCTCGGTCAGGTCGGGGCGCTCGCCGCGCTCGGCCACCACCCGGCCGGTGACCCGGGCACCGGTGGCCTCGCTGGCCAGTGACACCGCGGACAGCTCCGCGGCACCTGGCGACGGCTCAGGCGCCACCGCGTTGGGACGCATCGCGACGATCGGCGTTCCGCGCCGGACCCGGGAGTGGACGATGGTCGCGCCGCCGAAGACCGACTGCTCGGCGACCGGCCCGTCCTCGCCGGGCTGCAGGTCCACCGCATCGGTGAGCACGCCGGAGTCGAGCTTGACCGCGAGCCGGCCCGCGACCTCCTTGCCCTCCGCCGTGCCGGCCAGCAGCACAAGCGCAGGGGTCCTTTCGGCGACCAGCTGGGCCAGCAGCGCCGCCGCGGGGGCCACCACGAACTCGTCGAAGGCCGCATCGGCGGCCACGTAGACCTTGGCCGCGCCGTACTCCGCGCACCGGGCCTGGGCCTGTTCCGCGCCCGGCCCGGTCCAGACCACCGACGGCTCGCCGAACCGGCGGGCCAGCGTGATCAGCTCGAGCGTGACCTTCTTGACCTCGTCGCCGGCGTGCTCCGCGAGCACCAGGATCTCAGCCATGCCGTTCCCCTCTAGATGAACTTGCGCGCGGCGAGGAACCCGGCGACCTTGACGCCGCCATCGCCCTCGTCCTTGACGATCACCCCGGCCTCCCGCGGCGGCCGCTGGGCGTGATCGACCACCTCGGTGGCCGCGCCCGCCAGACCCACCAAAGCGGGATCGATGCCCGCGTCGGCCAGGGACATCGTCTGCACCGGCTTCTTCTTGGCGGCCATGATGCCCTTGAACGACGGGTAACGCGGCTCGTTGATCTTCTCCACCACGCTGACCACGGCGGGCAGCGCAGCCTCCACCTCGAAATACCCGTCCTCGGAGACCCGGCGGATCCGGATCGCCGACCCGTCGATCTCCACCTTGCCGGCCAGCGAAACCTGCGACACGTCCAGCCGCTCGGCCAGCATCGCGGCCATCACGCCCATCCGGGCATCGGTGGACTCCGACCCGCAGATCACCAGGTCGAAACCGGTCTGCGAGAGGACCTGGGCCAGCGCGTAAGAGGTCGACAGCGCATCGGAGCCGGCCAGGCCGTCAGCTAGCAGGTGCACGGCCTTGTCCGCGCCCATCGACAGCGCCTTGCGGATCGATTCGGCGGCCTTCTCCGGGCCCATGGTCAAGATGGTGACCTCGGCCTCACCGCCCGCGGCCCGCTGGGCCTCGGCGATCTGCAGGCCCTCCTCGATGGCGTACTCGTCAAGCTCGTTGATAAGGCCGTCCACCGACGCACGGTCCAGCGTGCCGTCCGAAGGCTTGAGCTTACGTTCGGCCCAGGTATCTGGCACCTGCTTGACCAACACGACGATATTCATCGACGACACCAACCTCCTTCGTTGCTGGCATACAGCCTGCCAAACCGCCAACCGCTGCTCGGCACCGGGTCCATGCCGTTACGTTACTCGGCAGTAGATCAAGCCCCAAGTCCGCGGGCTGGGGCCCGAGGCGGGGCGGGGGTGGGGCCCGAGGCGGGGGCGGGGTGGGGCCCGAGGCGGGGGCGGGGGTGGGGCCCGAGGCGGGGGCGGGGGTGGGGCCCGAGGCGGGGACGGGGGTGGGGCCGGCTGATCGAGGGGCGATAACATCGCCGACACCACGGCGGAGAACATCGACATCAAGGGGGCACCACCGGCGGCCAGATCATCGGAAATCACTTCGACGGCACCGGAATGGCCGCGTCAGCGGCCACGGCCTGGGTAACGTCAAGGGAAACGACTGGACCATCACCGGCAACACAGGAGTCAGCAGCATCAAGGATGGCTTCCGGGTGCACCAGGTCTATCCGGCTGGGGCATCGGAAACGTCTTCCTTGACAACGACGCTCAGGTGAACGGACCTAGCCACGGATACTTCATACAGAACGACAGCTTGCAGACGGTTGCGGCCTGCGACAACGGGGTGAGCGGCGCCGCACTCGGCCTTTCGACCATCGCCTGCACGCCCGCATGACGGGCCGGAACCACAAGGAACAAACATGGATATGAGCGCGAATTTGCCTCGAATCACCGTCGTCGGGGTTGGATATCTCGGTCTCACCCACGCCGTCTGCATGGCCGACCTCGGGTTCGGTGTCCTGGCGATCGATGTCGACACCGAGAAGCTCGCCAAGGCCGCGGCCGGCGAGGTCCCGTTCTTCGAGCCGGGCCTGGAACCGCTGCTGCGGAAGAACACCGATTCCGGCAGGCTTCGGTTCACCACGTCGTTTGCCGAGATCGGAGACTTCGGTGACGTCCACTTTCTCTGTGTGGGGACGCCCGAGGGCGAGTCCGGCCAGGCGGATCTGAGCTCCGTCTACGCAGCGACCGACGCGCTCGCCCCGTATCTGGTGTCGGAGTGCCTGATCGTCGGCAAGTCGACCGTCCCGGTCGGCACGGCACGGCAGGTGATGAACCGGGTCCGCAGCATGGCCCCCGCCGGAGATGAGATTGAACTGGCCTGGAATCCGGAGTTCCTGCGCGAGGGGTTCGCGGTGCAGGACAGCCTCACCCCGGACCGGATCGTGCTGGGTGTGACGTCAGACCGGGCTTCCGAACGGCTGCGCCAGGTCTACGCCACGCCCCTGGCGGCGGGCGTCCCGTTGCTCGTGATGGATCTCGAGACGGCCGAGCTGGTCAAGGTGGCGGCGAACGCGTTTCTCGCGACCAAGATCTCGTTCATCAACGGCATGGCCGAGATGTGCGAGGCGGCGGGCGCCGATGTCATACCGCTGGCTGAGGCACTCGGATACGACGACCGGATCGGCCGCCGGTTCCTGGCTCCCGGGCTCGGTTTCGGCGGCGGCTGCCTGCCCAAGGACATCCGCGCGTTCCGTGCCACCGCTTCGAACCTGGGCGTCAGCTCGGTGGTCAGCCTGCTGACCACCGTGGACGCCATCAACCTGGGCCGGCGGGACCGGGTCCTCGCGCTGGCCCGCGAGACCGCCGGGGGCACGCTGGCGGGCAAGCGAGTGGCCGTGCTCGGCGTCGCGTTCAAGCCCAACAGCGATGACGTCCGGGATTCCCCCAGCCTCGCCGTCTGCGCCCGTCTCGCGGCCGAGGGAGCGATGGTGTCCGTGCACGACCCGGTGGCCATGGCCAACGCGGCCAGGAAGCAGCCAGAGCTGCAGTACGCGGGATCCGTCTTCGAGGCCGCCGAGGGCGCCGATCTCGTCCTGCACCTCACCGAGTGGGCCGACTACCGGGCCATCGACCCCGCCGCGCTGGCCAGGGTGGTCAGCCAGCGGGTGCTCATCGACGCCAGGTGCAGCCTGGACGCGGGGCTGTGGAGCGAGGCGGGCTGGACGGTTCACCTGCTAGGGCGGCCGTGATTCGGTCGCGTGCAGGGACGGGTCAGCCTGCTTCGGCGGCATCGACCACGTTGGCGAGCAGCATGGCGCGGGTCATCGGGCCGACGCCGCCCGGTATCGGGGCCAGCCATCCGGCCACCTCGGCGACGTCCGGGGCGACGTCGCCGACCAGCCCGGCCTCGGTGCGGGTGATGCCCACGTCGACCACCGCCGCGCCGGGCTTGATCATGTCGGCGGTCAGCAGGCCGGGCCGACCCGCGGCCACCACCACGATGTCCGCGTTCCGCGTGTGCGCGGCCAGGTCCTTGGTTCCGGTGTGGCACAGCGTCACGGTGGCGTTCTCGCTGCGCCTGGTCAGCAGCAGGCCTAGGGCGCGGCCGACGGTGATCCCGCGGCCGATGACGGTGACCTCGGCGCCCGCGATGGCCACGCCGTAGTGGCGCAGCAGTTCGGTGATGCCGCGCGGCGTGCACGGCAGCGGGCCCGGCTCGCCGAGGACTAGCTTGCCGAGGTTGACCGGGTGCAGCCCGTCCGCGTCCTTGGCCGGATCCATCCGGTTCAGGACCGCGTGAGCGTCGAGGTCGCCGGGCAGCGGCAGCTGGACGATATACCCGGTGCAGGCCGAGTCGTCGTTCAGCTCGTCGACCACCGCCTCGACCTGGGCCTGGGACGCGTCGGCCGGCAGGTCCCACCGGATCGAGGCGATCCCGACCTGTGCGCAGTCCCGGTGCTTGCCGTTCACGTACGCGCGGCTGCCCGGATCATCGCCGACCAGGACGGTGCCGAGCCCGGGGACGATGCCGCGCTCGGCGAGCGCGGCCACCCGCCGTGTCAGCCCGGCCCGTATCTCCGCCGCGAGGGCCTTTCCGTCCAGCAGCTGTGCGGTCACATCCGTCCCCTCAGTGGTAAAAGTGCCGGACGCCGGTGAAGTACAGCGCGACGCCCGCGTCCTGCGCGGCGGTGATGGTCAGATGATCGCGGATCGAGCCGCCCGGCTCGACCACCGCGGCCACGCCGGCCCGAGCCAGGATCTCGAACCCGTCGGCGAACGGGAAGTACGCGTCGCTGGCCGCGACCGAGCCGGCCGCCCGGTCCCCCGCGCGCAGCACCGCGAGCCGGGACGAATCCACCCGGTTGACCTGGCCCATGCCGACCCCGACCGAGGCCCCGCCGGAGGCGAGCAAGATGGCGTTCGATTTGACCGAACGGCACGCCTTCCACGCGAACGCGAGATCCGCCAGCTGCGCCGGCGTGGCCGCCGGACCCGCCTTGAGCTCCCAGTTAGCCGGATCATCCCCTGGCTCCCGCACCCGGTCCACCGACTGCAACAGAATCCCGCCCGACACCGGCCGCCATTCCATCGCCGTGAGCAGGTCCTCCGAGGCGTCCGCGGAGCCTGGGCGGGCACACTTCAACAAACGGATGTTCTTGCTCTTGGAGAGGATGTCC
This sequence comes from uncultured Actinomycetes bacterium, assembly GCA_963758795.1. Taxonomy (GTDB): domain Bacteria; phylum Actinomycetota; class Actinomycetes; order Streptosporangiales; family Streptosporangiaceae; genus Palsa-504. The sequence goes on along the minus strand of CAVWXG010000004.1, from coordinate 142,073 downwards.
AGGGCCTCGGCGGCGAAACCGGGGGCGATCACCACTTCGGTGAACACCTCGGCGATCTGCCGGGCCAGGGCCGCGGTCACCGGGCCGTTGGCCGCGATGACCCCGCCGAAGGCGGACGCGGGATCGCAGGCGTTCGCCTTGGCGTGCGCGTCGGCGAGGTCGGTGCCGATGGCGATCCCGCACGGGTTGGAGTGCTTGATGATGGCCACGCACGGCTCGGTGAAGTCATAGGCGGCCCGCCGGGCCGCGTCCGCGTCGACGTAGTTGTTGTAGGACATGGGCTTGCCGTGCAGTAGTTCTGCCTCGGCGATGCCGCCGGCCTGACCGGACTGGGTGAGCCCGGCTCGTTCCGCAGAAAGGTCTTTATACAGGGCCGCGCGCTGATGCGGGTTCTCGCCGTAGCGGAGCACGTCGGCGCGCCGCCACAGGGCCCCGGCCACCTCGGGCCAGCCGGCGTCCCGGCTGATCTCGTCCGGGGCATAGGAGGCCGCGAACCAGGACGCGACCGCGATGTCGTAGGCGGCGGTGTGCGCGAACGCCTCGGCGGCCAGGTGCCGGCGCTGGTCCAGGGTGAAACCGCCCTCAGCCAGCGCGGCGAGCACGTCGGCGTAACGGGATGGATCGGTTATGACCGTTACCGAGCCGTGGTTCTTGGCCGCGGCCCGGACCATGGCGGGGCCGCCGATGTCGATCTGCTCGACGGACTGCTCCGGCGAGGCCCCCGAGGCGACCGTCGCCTCGAACGGGTACAGGTTCGATACGACCAGCTGGAACGGCTCGATGCCGAGCTGCGCCAGCTGGGCTTCGTGCTCGGGGTTGGCGGTGTCCGCGAGCAGCCCCGCGTGCACCGCGGGATGCAGGGTCTTCACCCGGCCGTCGAGGCACTCGGGGAACCCGGTGAGCTCCTCCACCTTGGTGACCGGCACCCCGGCGGCGCTGATCCTGGCCGCGGTGCTGCCGGTGGAGGTGATCTCGACGCCGGCCGCGTGCAGCCCGGACGCCAGATCCTCCAGGCCGTTCTTGTCATAGACGCTGATCAGTGCTCGCCTTATTGGGGCCCGCCCGATCGGGATCCGAGTCAACTGCCGATCCTTACCTTTCTGCCCCGGACGGACCAGCCTTCGCGGACCATCCTGCCCACCGTGCCGACGAGCAGCGCCCGCTCGGCCACCTTGATCCGCTCGTGCAGCGTTTCCTCGTCGTCATCGTCGGCCACCGGCACGCTGGCCTGCGCCACGATCGGACCCGCGTCCACGCCGTCGTCGACGAGCAGGACGGTGCAGCCTGCCACCTTCACCCCGTGGGCGAGCGCGTCACGCACGCCGTGTGTCCCGGGAAACGACGGTAGCAGCGCCGGGTGCGTGTTCACGCACCGCCCGCCGAACGAATCGAGGAACGGCTTGCCGACCAGCTTCATGAACCCGGCCAGCACGACCAGGTCGGGCGCGTACCGGGCGCACGCGCGAGCCAGCGCCGCGTCCCACTCCTCGCGATCAGGGTAGTCAGCCAGGCGGATCACGAAGGTTGGGAGGCCGGCCCGCTCGGCCCGGGCCAACCCGTTGATGTTGGCCCGGTCGGCACCGACCGCCACCACCCGCGCCCCGTAGTCCGGGTCACGGGACGCGTCGATCAGGGCCTGCAGGTTGGTCCCCTCGCCGGAGACGAGCACCACTAGTCGTGATGGATCTCCCGGGCGGCTCACGGGGCCACCTTAAGGCACGTGGCGGGGTGGTCGGGGAAGGGGGCACAATGGAGTCCGATGGCCAGATACCAGCCGTCGGGCGGGCGCGGGCCGGAACCGAACCGGGCGCCGTCGGCCCGGCAGCTTCCGCCGCCCGATCCCGCCTTGCGGCAGCGTGCCCTGGCGGCCATGAGCTTGGGCGTGCTCGGCCTGCTCGGCCTGGCGCTCGGGCTCGGCAACCTGCACCGTGGCATCTACGTGGCCGTTCTCACCCTGTTGTTCGGGGCCACCGCAATCTGGCTCGGCGTCGGGGCGAACCGCAGCGCACGGCGCAGCGGCACGGCTCGGCCGCGGGGGGCGCGGGCCGGAGTGGTGCTGGGCGGGCTCGGCCTTGCGTTCAGCGCGTTCTGGCTGGGAATCCTGGCGGCGTTCTGGCCGCAGCTCAACACGTACTACAACTGCCTGAGCCAGGCGAACACCCCGTCCGCGCAGCAGGCATGCCACAGTCAGCTGACCAACTCGGTGGGTAGCGAGCTTAGCGTCCTGCGGAACGGGCACTGAGAACCGCTGCTGGTTACCAGTCGGGTGGGCTGGCCGACGGATCCTGCGCTGACCAGTCCACCTCGTCCTCGTAGTCCTCCTCGGCCGCGGCCCAGGGGTTGAAGTAGATCCGGTGGCCGTCGGCGTCGTCACTGTCGTTAATGAGGCTCCCGTACCCGGGGGGGCGACCCCCCGGAACCCCCCGGTCCTGGGGGGGCTCCGCCCCCCCAGGCCCCCCTGGCCTGGGGCGCAGGATGAGCCAGTTCGCGGCGGCGGCGGCCAGCGCGGCCGTGACGCCGATCTCCAGGATGGCTACCAGCCCAACCTGGAATCCGGACGGGCCGACCGCGGCGAGGCGGCCGTCACCGAGCGGGCCGCCGGAGAACGCCGCCGCCAGGCCCGCGAGCACGCCCGCCGCGGCCCCCGCGGCGAACCCCCACAGCGGAGCCGCCTCGATCATCGGCGTCGGCGCGATGCGCACCGTCACCACCCCGGCGAACACGCCCGCCACATAAGGCATCGCCAGTACCAGCACCGGCACCCAGGCCGGTCCCCCCGGGTGAGCGCCTGACGGCAGTGCCGCGAGCATCGGGAAGGCGGGAACCGCGCCCAGCACCGTGCCGGTCGGGGCGACGACCGTCCCCGCACCGAACGCGAACCCGGGGCCGAGCGTGTAGGCCACGGCCCAGATGATCGCGTTCGGGACATAACTGAGCTGCGCCAGCAGCAGCAGCGCCGCGCCGCCGAGGCCGGGCCCGAGCGCGTCGCTGGCCGCCCTGACCCCGGGCAGGTGCGTCGCGAGCGAGACGGCCGCCAGTACCGAGCCCACCAGGCCCAAGATGGCGGCCGCGCCGAGCATGCCCAAGATTATCGACCGGGGCCGGGCGGGCAGCAGGTGGGCCAGCCGGGACCACGGAGCAAGTCCGCGAGCGGCGCCGAGCCCGCCCGCCACCAGCGCTAGCAGGAAAGACGCGACCACCGCCTGCAGCAGCGAGGGGGCCGCAACGGCTGTCCTGCTCGCCACCGCCAGCGCCCCCGCCAGCAGGGCGTACGGAAAGGCCAGCGCGACCGCGGCGTAGCCGACGTGACGCAGGCGAGTGACCGAGCCGACCCGGACGACCCACCGGCCGGCCATCACGAGTAGGGCGCCGGGCAGCAGCACCAGCCCGAGCGGGAGCATGCCGATCCGCCCGGCACCGCGGACCGTGAAGCCGACATGGTGCGCTACCAGCCACAGCAGGGCCGAGGTCCGCAGCACCCCGCCAAGCCCCGTTCCGATACCGACGTGCGGCGCGGTGATCCAGCCGATCGCGGTCAGCGTCACCAGGACGGCCAGCCCGCTGCCGACGGCCGCACAGGCGGCGATGCCTCCGGTAACAACCAGCGGCCTGGGCGGTTGGGCACCGGCCGCGGGCCCAGAGCTCCCCGGCGCCCCGGAAACTCCCGGGTCGCCGGGCTCGGGCACCGGCCGTGGTTCGGCAGAAACACTCACAAAGCCGATCCTGACAATAATCGCCCGCCACCCGGCGGAGGCGCGCCGCGCGCCCCCCGGGCTAGAACAAAGCTCGCACCAGGCCGGCCGTTTCGCTCGGGGTCCTGCCGACGCGGACGCCGGCCTTCTCCAGCGCTTCCTTCTTGGCCTGGGCGGTGCCGGACGAACCGGAGATGATCGCCCCGGCGTGCCCCATTGTCTTGCCCTCGGGCGCGGTGAACCCGGCCACGTAGCCGACGACCGGCTTGGTCACGTGGCGCTCGATGTAGGCCCCGGCCCGTTCCTCGGCGTCGCCGCCGATCTCGCCGATCATCACGATCGCGTCGGTCTCCGGATCCTCCTGGAACGCCTGCAGGCAGTCGATGTGCGTGGTCCCGATCACCGGGTCGCCGCCGATGCCGACGGCGGTGGAGAAGCCGATGTCACGCAACTCGTACATCATCTGGTACGTCAGCGTGCCGGACTTGGAGACCAGGCCGATCCGGCCCTGCGTGGTGATGTCGGCCGGGATGATGCCCGCGTTGGACTTGCCCGGAGACGCGACGCCAGGGCAGTTCGGCCCGACGATCCTGGTCCGGTTGCCCGCCCCGCTCGCGCGCGCCCAGAACTCCGCCGTATCGTGCACCGGCACCCCCTCGGTGATCACGATGCACAGCGGTATGGCCGCCTCGATCGCCTCGATCACCGCGTCCTTGGTGCGTTCCGCGGGCACGAACACCACCGACACGTCGGCTCCGGTGGCCGCCATGGTCTCGGCGACCGTGCCGAACACGGGAACCTCGGTGCCGGCCAGGTCTATGGTCTGGCCCGCCTTGCGCGGGTTGGTGCCGCCGACGATCGCGGTCCCCGCGGCCAGCATCCGCGCGCCGTGCCTGCGCCCCTCCGAGCCGGTGATGCCCTGGATCATGACCCGGCTCTGGCCGGTCAGGAAGATGGCCATCGTTATGCTCCCTTCGATGCGATGCTGGCAAGTTCGGCGGACCGGCGGGCCGCGCCATCCATCGTCGGCACCTGCTCGACCACTCCGATGGCCGCGTCGGCGAGGATCTGCCTGCCCTCGGCGGCGTTGTTCCCGTCGAGGCGGACCACGATCGGGCGGTCCACCTGGTCCCCGCGCGATTCCAGCAGCCCGATCCCCGAGACGATCCCGTTGGCCACCGCGTCGCAGGAGGTGATCCCGCCGAAGACGTTCACGAACACGGCTCGCACGCTCGGGTCGGACAGCACGATCTCCAGGCCGTTCGCCATCACCTCGGCCGACGCGCCGCCGCCGATGTCAAGGAAGTTGGCTGGCTTGATCCCGCCGAACTCCTGGCCCGCCTGCGCCACCACGTCCAGAGTGGACATCACCAGGCCCGCGCCGTTCCCGATGATGCCGACCTGCCCGTCGAGCTTGACGTAGTTGAGGTGCTTTTCCCTGGCCCTGGCCTCGATCGGGTCGATGTTGCTGACGTCGTCGAAGCGGGCGTGCTGCTGCCGGAACGCGGCGTTATCGTCCAGCGTCACCTTGCCGTCCACGGCGAGGACCTGACCGTCATCGGTCAGCGCCATCGGGTTGACCTCGACCAGCGTGGCGTCCTCGTCGACGAACATGGTCCACAGCCGCTCGGCCAGCAGCGCGGCCCCGGCCGCGGCCTCCGCCGGGATCCGGCCAGCCGCGATGATCTCCGCCGCCTTGGCGGCGTCCACGCCGGCTATCGGCGAGACCGGGATCCGGGCCACCGCCTCCGGGCTGCTGTGCGCGACCTCCTCGATCTCCATGCCGCCCTGCACCGTGCAGATCGACAGGAACGTCCGGTTGGCCCGGTCCAGCAGGAACGACAGGTAATACTCGGCCGCGATGTCGACGGCCTCGGCGACCAGGACCGTGTAGACGATGTGGCCCTTGATGTCCAGGCCGAGGATCTGACTGGCCTTCTCGTAGGCCTCATCGGGGCCCTGGGCCAGCTTCACGCCGCCGGCCTTGCCGCGCCCGCCGGTTTTCACCTGCGCCTTCACCACGACAAGAGGATGGCCGTCCGCGGCGAACTCTGCGGCGATCTCGCGCGCTTCGGCCGCCGTCCGGGCGACCTTGCCACGCTGCACCGGGACGCCGTACTCGGCGAACAGTTCCTTTGCCTGATACTCAAACAGGTCCACGCTCAGTCTCCACTATTTCTGCTGGTCATAAGCCTAATAATCCGATTGATAAAGGTCTTGGGCTTTCCTGTGGGCACGGGAGTTAGATCCGCGACATTCCGCACCGCGAGGTCATTGACCATCGCGTTCCGGATGGCCTGGATCAGGATCATCCGGGCCAGCCTAACGCTCCTGGTTGACAGACGCTCAGCCAGCGTGCCCAGCGCGAACTTGACGTCCCGTACCTTCAGGTCAGCGAGCTTGACCTGGCCGATCAGCCCGGTCAGGTGCCTGGCCATGATCCGGTAGCCCGTCACGGTGATCTCTGCCTTCGTGTTCAGGGTCTCCCAGCCAGGTCGGCCTCGTAACACTGGCCGGTTTCCCGGCCGTGGACCCGGGTGTTGTGCGACCCGGTGCGGGTGTAGCCGGCTTCGCGCTGGAAGTAGCCGAAGCCCGCCCGGACGGCCTGGTAGATCATCTCGTCGATTTCGGTGACCAGGGCGGTCCAGTACTGGTCGCCGTCGTGGTCGCCGACCTGGCGGGCCAGCCGGGCGTTCTCGCCCAGGGAGGCGTGGAAGATGGCTAAATGTCGCCTGCGACAGTTCGTTGAGAAAACGAAGGGCGCGGGAACTTCGGAGACGGGGAGCTTTGTGACGAAACGTCACCGTCAGCCCGGCGAGCGGGTGTGCGATATCCGCCTATCGGCGTGCCCACCGGTCGACTGCCAGCGATGATCGAGGCGCTCGAAATCTAGGAGTTCTGTGCTGATAGCGCACGCTGCGCGTCGGCTGTCTGACTAGCAGGACCGGCCTGCGGGGCGAGACCTGGATGTGACCGATGTTCCCGTGGCGCTGACCCTACAGGGCCGTGACGCCGCCGTAGGCCCAGGCCCGGTCAGCGTTCGGTCCCGGATCGCCACCGTCTGGCCGCCAGTAGGAGACCAGGACCAGCCCGGGATCGACCAGATCGCGTCCGTTGAACATGCGCAAGATCGCATCCCTGCCGCGGGGGATGAGGACAGTGCCGCTGTTGTCGGCCACCTCGGCGTTCGCGCGCATCTTCTCCGCCGAGCGCTCATCCGTGGCATGTGAGATGACCAGGTAGCTGCCGGGCGCGAGCGCCGCCAGGTACTGGGCCACGACGCCGGCCGGGTCGTCGGCGTCGACGATGTGGTGCAGGCACCCGACGAATAGCAGCCCCGTCGGCCGCGTGAGGTCGAGCAGTTCCCCCGCCCCGGCCAGCACCTTGTCCACATCGCGCAGGTCGGCCTGGACAACCGTAGTCCGGTCGTTCTTCACCATCAGCGCCCGCGCATGCGAGCACACCACCGGGTCGTGGTCCACGTATACAACGCGCGCGTCCGTATCGCCCGCCTGGGCGATCTCATGCACATTCGGGCTGCTTGGCAGCCCGCTGCCGATGTCGAGGAACTGGCGGATTCCGGCATCGCGCAGGGCCCCGACCGCACGCGCAAGGAACTGCCGATTACCGCGCACAGTGTCCAAAATCTCCGGCATCACCGCGAGTACCTGATCGCCAGCGGCCCGGTCGGCAGCGTAGTTGTCCTTACCGCCCAGCCAGTAGTCATACACCCGGGCCGGGTGCGCGATGTCCGTGGCAGCCGCGTCCCCTGGCCAACCTGGTCCGCTCATTAGACCCTCCTCGCCGCAGCCTGCTCGTCTCGATTCACCCAAAATGTAATGCATGCAGAGGCGGGCCCGGGCCGCCGGGCGAACTCTCCGGCCGACAGCCGAGGGCTCCGGCCCGATGGGCGCCGTCGGCCAGATTCGGATAGGCCCCGCACCCCGTCGCTGAGAAAATGACAGATCAGTGAGAAAGAGCCGACGACAGATCGCCGCCGGGTGTGTGCGGCTCGGAGGCGAACAGCGAGCGCGGCAGCCTCGGGAAGGCGTCGGCCACCTTGCCATGCGGGTGCCGGTCACGGCACTGCGGCCGGGTGCGTGACCACCTCGATCCCGGGCAGTACGAGCTGATCTGCAACCGGTCGGGCACCACACCGTGGGCGTGTTCACCGATATCATCGCCATATGACGATGAAAACCGGTGTGGTCACGGCGTCCAGGATCGAGCTGGGCCCGGCGGCGGCGTTGTTCAGGTCGCTGGGTGATCCGGCCCGGCTGGCGATCGTGCGCCGCCTGGCCGGCGGGGAGGCCCGCGTGACCGACCTGACCAGCGAGCTGGGCCTGGCGCAGTCGACGGTGTCTGCGCACCTGGCCTGCCTGCGCGACTGCGCACTGGTTAACGTGCGGGCGGTGGGCCGGGCATCGGTGTACTCGCTGGCCCAGCCCGTTTTGCTGGACCTGTTCACTGCGGCTGAGGAGGTGCTGGCCGCCACCGGGAACGCAGTCGCACTGTGCCCCGCCTACGGGCAGCCACGGTGACCGCCACCGCGACCGGCCTGGCGCGGCTGCGGCGCCGGGGGTTCTCGCTGGAATACGCCTCCATGGCCTGGATGACCGCCGAGGCCGCGGTCGCCATCACCGCCGGGATCCTGGCATCTTCGGTCGCACTCACCGGGTTCGGGCTGGACTCGGTGATCGAGTTCTTCGCCGCCGCCATCGTGGTCTGGCAGCTGCGTGGTGAGATCGCGGGCCAGGAGCGGGAGACCAAAGCCGTGCGCCTGATCGGGGTGACGTTCTTCGCTCTGGCCGCCTACCTGGCCGTCGAGGGAATCCGTGACCTGGTCACCGGCGCGCAACCGCGGGAGTCAGTGCCCGGACTCGCCATCGCCGCCGCGGCACTGCTGGTCATGCCAGGGCTCGCCGTGGCCAAGCGCCTCACCGGCCGGGCGCTGGGCAACCGGACCCTGATCGCCGACTCCGCCGAGACCGCGTTTTGCGCCGCCACCTCTGCGGCTACCCTGCTCGGCGTGGGCCTCAACGCCTGGGCCGGCTGGTGGCAGGCCGACCCGATCGCCGGGTTGGTCATCGCGGCCCTGGCGGTCAAGGAAGGTCTCGAAGCCTTCGAGGACCACGACTAACCCCTGGCTAACCCGCCGCAAGTCCCGGCAGGCGTGGTCGTGGTCCTACCAGGGGGCCAGGCCGCAAGGCCGCGCGGTCTACTACAGCCTCGCCCGGCCCCGTGCTGCAGGCCGCCGGGCGGATACTGGACTTGAACCACGGACGTCCGACGCACAGACATGAGTGCCATTGCTGCACTTGCTGCTGCACTGAGGGTCATGAGCGACCGTTCACAAGATCGCAATCAGGCTGTCGGCACCCTGGTCTTGGCGCCGGCTCGGCCGGCGTCGTCCGGGTCGCGGGTGCTCTGGTGCGGGTTTGATTCACGCCTGGAGGGCGTAGCGCCGACGCTGCAGGGCCGGTCAGGCAACGTGCCCGGCGGCGAGCCGGACGGTAAAGCCGTCTCGCGACCGGATCAGCGCGGCGTCAAGACCGAGCATGTGGATGAGCCAGAGCCCGCCTCCCGGCTGTCCCGGCCTGGCCCACACGGGAACCAACCCAGCCAGCGGGTCGGCTGGTCCCGGGCCGGTGTCGTGCACGTGGATGAGCATACGCCCGGATCCGGCCCAGATCCGGGCGGTCAACGGGGGCCTGCCGTGCCGCCGGGCGTTACTGACGGCCTCTTCAACCCCGAGCATCAGCTTCTCTAGGGCTGTGTCGGAGATTCGGCCGCCGCCGATGCTGGTGAGCGCGGGCCGGACCTGGGCTGGTGACGGATCGCTCAGCACGAGGGCGGGGACCGAGTCTTCGAGCGGATCGGGATCCGGCGGCAGCGGCTGGAAATCCGCAGGGTCCTGGTACTGGCGGCTGGGCTGGTACTGGCCGGAGGGCAGCACGATGCGGGGGTGCGTCCGCGCGGCGATGTCCAGCACGCGGGGCGCGGCGGTGGTGGCGTCGTACAGGCACCGGCTCCAGACGGGGAAATATTTCCAGACGGTGTTGGCGACTGATTCGTAGCGGTCCCATCCGGCGAACCGGCCGCCGTTGCCTTCGTGCGGCACGTCCCCGGCGATCCGGATCTGGGTGGCGCCCGTGGCGGTGAGCCGCGTGAACATCTGCCAGCGGGAGGCGATTGCCCTGGCTGGCGTGGCGTACAGGCTGTCGTCGGCGATGAAGGTGACGGCGTCCGGATCATGAAGCCATGACCGCAGCAGGCTGGCCTTGCGGTCGTCGTAGCCGAGGATGACCGGCTGGCCCGCGGCTACGCCTTCCTCAATGAACGGGACGATCAGGGCGCTGAACTCGGCGTCGGAGCGGTAGAACCCAACCTCGTGGAGCCGCCCCGGCTGGCCGGCCGGTTCCGTCCTCATCTGCGTGCCTTTCTGGTCGCTGGGGCCAGGCGCTGCGAACGGTCACTGCTGCAACAGGGACCGGGGTCGGCACCTGGCCGGTCCGACGGGCTCGCGCGCTCGATGACCGGCTGGCGCTGCCGCACGAACTCCCCAGCCATGGCTGTCATGGCTTCAGCCAACGAGCGCTGAGCCGGGGCGACCAGAGCCCAAGGTCACCTCGTGTCGGCATCTCGGCCTGGGCGGCAGCGTGGGCATCGGGCGGAATAACGCCGCCCCAGCGGTGCGCGGCCTGATGCTGGTTCGCAGTTACTGACCTGGATAATGCCTTACTCACGTTAGCCGCCGGACACCACCCTCCAGCGGCGAGTCGTCGGTTCCTTCCACACCGGACTGGCGGCTATGGCGCACGACCGTCAGAGCCGCTGAGCTGGAGAGTTTGGTGCTCCTCGGACACCTTCCAAGCTGGTTATCCGGGTCCTGTTCCCGCTGCCCGCGATCGACTCCGGTTTTGTCGCCGCGGCCACGGCCCGTGCTTGATTTGGTCAGGATTCGCGGTCGACAGACTAATTGCCGACCACCCGCTTCGTGGCGACCTGCAAGCAATAGCGGAAGAAGCACAAGTGGCCGATTTTACCATCAGGCCCGACGCCGCTGACGGCTAAATGGCATTCCAGGAGTTCTGCTCGTAACCGGGCAGCTGCTCGCAACAGCCGGGACGAAGATCCCCTGCGCCCGGGTCTTCGGATCGAACAGGGCAAGTCGTTCGCCGGTGGCGGGGTCGCGGACCGCGCTTCCGGCCTTGGCGTACCGGTGGCCGCAACGGCGACGAGGTCGTCCAGGTCTATCTCCGGGACCTCGTGTCGTCCGTAGCCCAGCCGGTCCGCCGCCTGGTCGCGTTCGCCCTCTACGGCGGCAGCAGCCTGGACGCCACCCAGGAGCTGGCCCTCGAGGTTCTCTGATCTCGGCCGGTCGCTGATGCGGTGATCATGCTGGCGCCACCGGGTTGGTCCAGCGGACCTCGCTGAACCGCGCGAAGTCGCTGTCGTTGGAGCACACTTCGAGCCCGTGCTCGATAGCAAGTGCCGCTAGGTGTGCGTCGCTGACGATGTTTCCCCGGAGCTCATACCGGGTGATCAGGTCAGTCAGGATGCGCGCGTGCCCCGGACCTTCACGCGGAATCCAGGAAACCTCGGGTTCCAGCCAGTCCGCGACGAACCCTGCTGCTTGCTCCGGGGTCAGCGGGTGCGCGGAGGCTCGTTCGTGGGTGCTGATCCGGATGAACGCGACCAGCGAGAGCCACGGGAAGCCCACCCGCCGCGGGCCGTTGAGCTCGCCGGTTAGCCACGTCTTCGCCTGCTGGTGGAAGGGGCTGACCTCATCGACCGCGTACAGCAAGATGTTCGCGTCGATGAGCACTACCTGGCCTCAGGTCCGTCGAGACGTTCCAGCGCATCCGCCACGTTACTGACATCGATCCGGAGGCCGAGGCTGGTTGTCCGCTGCCGGAACGTCGTGTGCCGCTCCGGGGCGGCAAGCCCTGCCCGGACCAGCTCGTTGACCGCATCGCTCAGCCCGATGTGCCGTTCTTCACGAAGTCGCTGAACGGCAGCGGCCACGTCGTCATCCAGGGACAAGGTAGTGCGCATGCCTTAACTATAGCGCATCGCGATGTCGTAATCTAGGCATCGCGATGCAGTCTACGTCGGATCAGCAGCGCAGGACATCTGGGTTTCCCAGCTCCGGCAAGTCCCCCGCCCTTTATCCAGCGAAACGGTGCTCGGCCTTTGCTCTTGCCGGTCAGCGCAGAAACGAGCCGCGCGGAGGCAAATAATGCACCGACCGGACACGCCGAAGGTCGCCGTCACGGTGCCACCGCACATCCCACCCGGCAGTTGGTCAGCTACGCGCAGAAAGCTGAACAACTCGGATTCTCCGAAGTCTGGGTAACGGAAGACTGCTTCCTGCACGGCGCCTTCGCCCAGGCGGCGACCATCCTGCCGATCAGCCGATCAGGTGCCTGGCCATGATCCGGTAGTCCGTCACGGTGATCTGTGCCTGCGTCTTCAGGGTTCTGTACGCTTCCGCCGGCGCGCGGTCACCGTCACGGCTGAGTTGTCGCGACAGCGCGACCCAGCCGTACGAATACCTTGCCCGCCGCCCCGTTAGCTGATCACTAACCGGAGGTTCAAGGAATCCGGCCAAAAGAAGGCCTGCGGCCGGGCTGCTCTTTCCTCCGTCCCCGTTTAGGGTTGAGGATAGACAGCTGGTCCGTAACAGGGCCTGGCCGAGGAGACGCGCCGGCTGCCCAGCCCGTTTCCCTCGACGACGCCGACGACCACCAGCCGGTCCAGCGAGGATGTGACGGGAGCTTCGGCATGAATACGAGCGCGGCCAGGCACCATCAGGTCACCGCCCGGCCGGGCCGGTGGCGACGCGGCTAAGCGGGCCGCCGCACACGGCTGACCAGCCGTGTGCCGACTGCCTCGATCTTTCAGTCGGCACCGCCAGGCCCATCTGGCGGCTGTCCCGGCCCGCCGCATTCTGGCTGATTGCCTACGCGTTCGCGGTCACCATGCTCGGCACCACCCTGCCGACCCCGCTGTACGTCATCTACCAGGCGCAGTGGCACTTCCGCACCAGCCTCATCACGCTGATCTTCGCCACGTACGCGGTCGGCGTGCTGGCCGCGCTGCTGGCCGCTGGGCGCTCGTCGGACCAGGTCGGCCGGCGCCCGGTGCTCGCGGCGGCGATCGGGCTGAGCATCGCCAGCGCGGTGACGTTCATTTTCGCGCCGGACGTCGGCTGGCTGTTCCTCGGGCGGTTGCTGTCTGGCCTGTCGGCCGGGCTGATCACCGGCACGGCCACCGCCGCGCTGACCGAGATGGCGCGACCCGGCTCGGGGCGCCGCGCGTCGCTGGTCTCCACGACGGCCAACCAGGCGGGCCTCGGCCTCGGCCCGCTGCTCGCCGGGCTGCTGGCCCAGTACGCTCCCCATCCGACGGTGCTGCCCTACCTGGTCCAGCTCGGACTTGTAGCCGTCGCCGGGCTTGGCCTGCTTGTCTTGCCGGAGACGGTGAGCGAGCGCTCTGCGCTGTCCCTCAGGTTCCGCGGCCTGGGCATCCCGGAGATCGGCCGGGCCGAGTTCATCGCCGCCGGGGTCGCTGGTTTCGCCGCGTTCTCCCTGCTCGGGCTGTTCAGCGCGCTGGTCCCGACGTTCCTCGTCGGCGTGCTGCACGACACCAGCCACGCGACAGCGGGGACGGTGGTCTTCCTGGTCTCGGCCGTCGGCGCGTGCACCCAGCTGGCCGGGGCGCGGCTGCCGAGCCGGCCGGTGATGCTGGCCGGGCTGGCGGTGTTCCTGGCGGCGCTCGCCCTGATCGTCGCCGGGCTCTCCGCCGCCTCGATGCCCCTGTTCCTGGCCGGCACCGTGGTCAGCGGAGTAGCGGTCGGCGCCGTTTTCATGGGCAGCCTGGCCGCGGCCAACCGGCTCGCCCCAGCAGAGAACCGCAGCCAGGTCATCTCCACCTACTTCGTGTTCGCCTACGTCGGCCTGACCGTGCCCGTCATCGCTGTCGGATTCGGCGCGCAGGCGTTCGGCGACTTCCGCGCCACCCTCGCCTGCGCCATCGCCCTCGCGGTGATCGCGGTGGCGTCGGCGGCCACCATCCGGCGGACGGCTGGCATGAGCCCTCCCACGACGCCTGCGACGGCGGTTAGTTGACGCAGTCGTGTCCTCCTCACCGCCCGAACGTCGTGCGGCGACTGGGCGGGTACGTCAAGGCCGGGACACTCTCCGTCACTCGTCATTCGACCCGGCCATAGCGGGAATCCTCGCCCTAGAGCGCAGATTCTGAGGGAACCCAGCACAAGTGCCGTTGCAAGGGTTAACTGCGCCGGGAGCCGCGCGGTTTACCGGAGTCCGAAGAATCTGCGCACGCGCGCAGATCTGCGGGCCAGGATCCGGAAAAACGGGAGCGAGAACACGACCTGGGAAATGCTTCCGTACCGTTCGTAGATGGCTGCGTTCAGGTCCATGGCTAGCACGATTCCTCTCCCGAGGATGAAGAACCATCCCAGCGTCACGATGGTCGTGCCGATCGCTCCGTAGAGCTGGCTGGCTCGGTCGAGCCGGTCCGGAAGATAGAACTCGCTGACGGCGTGCATGACCGTGATGGTCAGGGCTACGAGCAAGGATCCTGGCAGCAGCGCTCCCGGGTCATGGGTGGCACGCGGCAGCATCATCGAGACGCCCAGCCACGCCAATCCGTAGATCACCAGGGCCGGGACAAACGTAAGGCCCGCAACGCCCAGTCCCAGGTCTTCCCGCACTCGATTCACGAGAATGGCGATCACGGCCATGCCGCAGATCAGGCCGGCAACCACGCCCGCCGTCCGCAACGAAGCCCGGGACCCTGACAACGGCAGCCGCCACGCGGCGGCGCTCGCTACGTGCAGGACCCTGCTCAGCGACCGGCCTGCCGTCAGCACCCCGACCAGGCCGAACACAACCGCGAGCCATCGTGTGAACCCGGGCTGGTGAAAAGCCTCGCTGATCTGCACCCCGAGGCTGCCGTATATGCCAGCGGTCTTGCTCGCAGCGCTGGCATTGACGAAGCCTGAGGCGAACCCTGCGATGCCGACCACCAGGAGCAGCAGTGGCACGAAGAACAGGAACAGGCGAAACGCGATCGCGCTGCCCATGACCGGCCCTGCCGACTCCCGGTCGCGCCGGTAGGTCCCGGCGAGGACATCGACCACAGGAATGTGCTCATACCGCGCCAGCCGCTGCCGGACTGGACTCAGGCGGGTCTGGGTCGCTGCAGCCAGCCTCCGGAACGCAGTGAGGTCAACGTCGGCTTCACGGGCACGCTGATCACCGGGGTTGTCGGTCGTCCTGTCCGGCTCGGGCATCTCGCGCCATCCACAATCTCGCGGTCGTCCGAGTGCGGTCGCCCGTCCGAGTTGAGCTCGCACTGAGGCGGGCCTTCAGGTAAGGGTCTCACGTTGACTGGCTGGCAGGGGACCCACGACGTGTCCGGCACGTAATAACGTGGCCGCACGGGGCCGCTGCGATCTGGCGGCTTCGGTCGAGACTGCCTCTGCCACGGACGCCCCTCGACTGGCTGGTCAGCCGGTAGCGGCCGCGGGGGTGAGACCGAGGTCGGCGAGGGCGGCGTCCCCCGCCGCTGCGGTGCCGCCGGCCAGGATGAGCGTCCGGGCTCGCTGGTAGGGGCAGCCGGCGGTCTCGAACGCGGCTGCGATGGCGGGCAGGCGCGCGTGGTCGGCGTCGAGCAGCGCGGCGGCACGGTCGAGGATGGCGGTGGCGATGGGGTTCCCGGCGACGATCGGCCGGGCGGCAGTGAGATGGTGGCCGGCGTCGGAGTGGCCGGCGAGCACGGCGGCTTCGGCGCGCAGGCCGAGGTGCCAGTGCAGCCATATCCCGAGCCGCTTGTCCGGCTCACCGGTCCGGGTGCCGAGCCGTTCCAGGGCGAGAGGCGCCCGTCCGTGGTGGAGCAGCGTAATGGCGTCGAAGGTGGGGCCGTAGCCGGATCGGCGGCCGGGGGTGGCGCCGAGCTGGTCGATGATGGCGAGCCAGTCGTCCCGGGCGGCGTGGTCGCCGCGTAGGCCGTGGATCATCGCGACCGCGGCGGCAGCCGGGCCGAAGCTGGGTGCGCGTGGCCGGCCAGCCTGCGTCCAGGCGTCGAGGAACCGGCCGCTGTCGGCGATCACGTCGGTAGCGCGGCCGGCGAGGGCGTCGGCGACGAGGAGCCGCGACGCGGCGACATGCCCGACCTCGGCCAGCAGCGGCAAGTCGCGCAGCTGTCGGCCCCACTGCCGTGTGGCCGACAGGTCGCCGACGCCGATGCTGGTCGCGGTGGCTATCAGGAGTGCGTCGATGAGCTCGAACACGGTGGCCGGGCTCGCGGGCACGGAGTGGAGCAGATTGACGCGGCGCCGTGCGGTGCCGGCGGCGGCGAAGGTGTCGCCCGCCCGGTGCTGGGCCCCGGTCAGCGCGTAGAGGGCGGCGGACTCCGCCAGCGGGTCGTCGAGCCGGCGGGCCAGCTCGACGGCCCGCTCCGCGAGCGCGGTCGCCTCCGACGCGGCCATCTTGGGCTCGGCTTGCCCGGCGAAGAACGCGTGGCCCAGAGCACCGCAGTCGGCGAGGACCACTGCCGCCTGGCTTGCCGGATCGTCGCCGGCCAGTTCGCGCGCTCGGGTGAGCAGCGCGGTCGCCTCTTCCGGCGGGGGCAGCTGAGCGAAGACTCCCGACATCCGGAAATAGGTCGCGGTTGCCGTGGCCAGGTCGCGGGCCGCGGCCGTGGTGTCTGCGGCGCGCTGGGCGGCGTCTGCGGCGGCCTGCCAGAGGTGGTAGGTGTCGTCGCCGCGCATCCGGCACGCGGCCACGCTGGCGGCGCACCGCAGAGCCGTGGCCGCGGCAGCCGGGGCGTCGGTGAGGGCGGCGCCCTGCTCGTAGCGCCGCTGGGCCTCACCGGCCAGGTTGCGCGAGAAGGCCAGGCCGGCCAGTGACAGGGCCAGGTCGCGCGCCTCCGCGTGGTGTTCGGGTTGTTCGGCTGCCCACCCCAGCGCGGCCCGGAAGTCATCGGCCACCGCGTCGAACCGGGCCCGCCAGCCACCGGTCGCGGGCGAGGGATCCTGCGCTAGCCCGATGGCGGTGGCCAGGCACCAGCGCAAATGGTGAGCCCGTGTCCCGGCCAGTTCACCGCTCCCGGTGAGCTGTTCGATCCCGTAGTGGCGGATGGTCTCTAGTGCCCGGTACCGGGTGCCGCTGGCTGATGCGGTGACGATCAGCAGGCTCTGGTCCGCGAGCCGGGCCAGCCTGTCGACGACCTCGCCCGGTTCCAGCGGCGGGAACCCGGCCACCTCGGCGGCGGCCGGGCCGGTGAACGGCGACACGAAGATCGAGACGCGTCGCAACAGGGTCGAGTCGGCGCGGCTGAGCAGGGCCTGGCTCCAGTCGAGCATGGCCCGCACCGAGCGGTGCCGCTCGTCGGCACGGTATCCGCCGACCAGGAGCCGCAGATGATCGGACAGACCCGCGAGCAGCCCGTCGAGACCGAGCGTGGGCAGGCGGGCCGCTGCGAGCTCGATCGCCAGCGCCACCCCGTCGAGCTTCCGGCAGGCCTCGGCAACCTGGTCCAGGTGTCCTGGCTCCGGGCTCCAGCCCACCGCCGCGGCCCGGTCGAGAAACAGCAAGACCGCATCCGGCGAACCGGCGTCACCGCCGTCGCTGCTTCCGTCGAGTGACAGCGGCGGAACCGGGTAGACCCATTCGAAGGGCACCAAGAGCCGGGCCCGGCTGGTGGTCAGCACGCTCACGTACGGGCAGCGCGCCAGCAGGCGCTCGACGAACGGCGCCACCCCGGCGGCGAGATGCTCACAGTTGTCCAGCGCCAGCAGGGCCCGGCGATCGGCCAGGGCGGCGAGCACCGAGTCGTCGATACTACGGCCCTGTTGCTCGCCGACGCCGAGCGCGGCCGCGGCCGCGGATCCGATCATCGCCGGATCGGTGACCGGCACGAGGTCGACGAACCACACGCCGTCCGCGAAGTCGCCGACCAGGTCCGCGGCGACGGCCAGCGCCAGCCGTGTCTTGCCCACACCGCCGGGTCCGACCGCGGTGACCTGGCGGTGCGCCCGGACGGCGTCGCGCAGTTCGGCGCGCTCGCGGGCTCGGCCGATGAACGGGTTCAACGGCGCTGGGAGCCCGGCCAGCGCCTGGCTGGCCTGTTCTTCCCGGGCGAGCTCGGTGGCGCAGTCGGCGAGCGCCCGACGATCCCGGACCCCGAGCTTTCGTAGCAACGACGACACGTGGGTCTCGACCGTGCGCACCGAGATGAACAGCTGCGCACTGATCTCGGCGTTGCTGCGGTGTTCCCCGACCAGGGTCAGGACCTCGGCCTCCCGGGCCGAGACGCCCGCGGCGGTCGTCTGCCTCGACACGCGCTCCATTCTCCCGCACCGGTCGCGTCGCTGGCAGTGCCACGACTTAGGTGATGGGACCCGTGGCGCGTTCAGTACCCGGCACGGATGCGGGTCCGGCCCATCCGGGGAGACGCTATCACCGATTGATCCACTTCAGCGAGGAGGCAGTCATGACCCACGGCGTCAAGACCATCATCATCCCCGTCCGGGACCTGACCGCAGCGAAGACGCTCTACCGGACCGTCCTTGGCGTGGAGCCGTACGCCGACGAGCCCTACTATGTCGGCTTCCGGGTCGGTGACCAGGAGATCGGCCTCGACCCGAACGGCCACAACCACGGCATGACCGCCCCCGTCGGCTACTGCCACGTCGACGACGCTACGGCAAGCCTGAGCCAAGCCGTCGACGCCGGGTGGCGAACCCGGCAGGACGTCAAGGACGTCGGCGGAGGAGGACTCGCCGCCATCGTTGAGGACACCGACGGCAACGTCCTCGGGTTCCTCCAGACCCGCTGAGACCAGCGGCAGACGCCCACCCATGCCCCGGCACCGCCGCTCAGGTACACAGCCGCCCGCTGCACCTCAGGCATATCCGCGGCGCGACGGCGCGGCCGGGACGGCAAACTCACGCTTTGAGAAGGAGTTGCGATGACCTCCATCGAATCCGTCACCCTTGAAGTCCCCGACCCCACGGCCGGCCAGGCCTTCTACACCGCGTTCGGCCTCGGCGACAAGGTGCGCGTCCGCGCCTCGGAGGCACCCACGACCGGATTCCGCGGGTTCACGCTGTCGCTCGTGGTGTCCCAGCCGAGCACCGTCGACAGCCTCATCGGCACTGCCCTGGCCGGCGGCGCGACGACGCTCAAGCCGGCCGCGAAGTCGTTCTGGGGCTACGGCGGCGTCGTCCGGGACCCCGGCGGAGCGATCTGGAAGGTCGCGACATCGTCGAAGAAGGACACCGGCCCTGTCACCCCGGACGTCGACGACTTCGTGCTGCTGCTCGGGGTCGAGAACGTCAAGGCGACCAGGCAGTTCTACCTCGACCGCGGCATGGCCGTGGCGAAGAGCTTCGGCAGCAAGTACGTCCAGTTCGACAGCTCGTCCGCACCCGTCGGGCTGGCTCTCTACAGCCGCCGTGCCGCCGCCAAAGACGCCGGCGTCTCCGCCGACGGCACCGGCTCGCACCGGATCGTCATCGGCAGCGACGCCGGGCCCTTCACCGACCCGGACGGGTTCGCTTGGGAGGCCGCACCGCTCTGACCGCGCCGAACCGCGCCGAACCGCGCCGAACCGCGCCGGCCATGGAAACTACAGGCACTGCGGCGGCTCCTCGGGGCAAAGCGCCGGTAGATGCCCTAGCCCTGCTCCCTGGTCGGCCGGGCTCGCGGTGTCTCGGCCGACCAAGGGTTTGGGCCAGGGGTTTCGGCTAGGGGCTTCACAGGCGCAACCGGCCGGGCGAGGCGCGACCGTGACGGTAGGCAATCTTCCGGCCGAGCACGGAGGGCTCCGATGACAAGGCATGCGCATGCGCATCCGTACCCGAACGACCCCGAGCCGGTTTGCGCCATGACCGGCAAGGTCGCCATCATCACCGGAGGCGCCCGGGGCATCGGGGCCGGACTCGTAGCCGGGTACCGGAGGCAGGGCTGGGCGGTGGTGGCCTTCGCCCGCACGACGAGGTCGTCGCAGGACCCGGACCTGCTCACCGTGTCCGGAGACCTCTGCGATCCAGCGACGGCCGACCGGATCACCGGCGCAGCGCTGGAACGGTTCGGCCGCGTCGACACCCTGGTCAACACCGCCAGCATCCACCTGGCCAGGCCGTTCACCGACTACACCGCGGCCGACTACGCCACCATCACCCGGGTCAACCTGGCCGGGTTCTTCTGGCTGACCCAGCGGGCCATCGCCGAGATGGCCACGCGGTACGGCGGCCACGTGGTCAATGTCCTGGCTGGCCTCGCGGACCCGGGAGCGCCCGCGGTCCTGGCCGCGCTGACCAGGGGCGGCCAGGCGGCCGTCACCCGGTCATTGGCCCTCGAGTACGCCTCCCGCGGCATCCGGGTCAACGCCGTGGCCGCGGGCATCATCGAGACCCCGCTGCACCCGGCCAGAAGCTACGACGGCCTCGGTGAATGGCTGCCCCCGCTCGGACAGGCCGGCCAGGTCAGTGACGTGGTCGACACCGTCCTGTTCCTGGAGTCATCGCCCTACATCACCGGTGAGATCGTGCATGTCGACGGCGGCCAGATGGCCGGCTACGAAGGCCCCGGCCAGAGGGCTTGACCCGGGTGGAGGTCGGTGCGGGTGACTGCCCGCTGCTTGTACGCTCTGGCGAGCCGTCTTTACGATGAGTGCTGCCGATCGAGAGTGCTGGCCTGGACCGGGGGCGGCAAGACGGTACCCGAAGCAAGATGGCCAAGGTCTTCGCAAAGCTGGGGATCCGCTCGCGCCTCGAGCTCGCCAGTGCGCTGGCGTTAGCGCAGCGGCGTGAACGCGGCCCGGATCTCGGTCGCGAACAGCTCGGGCTCTTCCCAGGCGGCGAAGTGGCCGCCCCGTTCGGCCTCGTGAAAGTAGGTGAGGTTGGGGTAGGCCTGCTCGACCCAGCCGCGCGGGGCCCGGAAGATCTCGTCGGGGAACGTAGTGAAGCCGACCGGGAGCTTGACCTCCGGGCGCGCCTGCCCCGCCGCGATCACCTGGGCTTGTGCGCCCTCCCAATACGACCGGGCCGCCGAGGCCCCGGTGCCGGTCAGCCAGTACACCGTGATGTTGTCGAGGATGTGGTCCCGGGTGAGCCCCCCGGCCGGCTGCCCGTCGACGAAGGCGCGGGAGATCTTGTAGTAGCTGTCGGTGTCGTGGTCGAGCATCCAGGCCGCCAGGGCGACGGGTGAATCCAGCAGGGCGTAACCGATCGTCTGCGGCCGCGTGGCCTGCTCCAGGAAGTAGCCGAAGCCGCCGGTCCTGAAGCTGGCGATCGCGTCGGCCGCGCGTTCCTCCGCAGCGGTCTCCGCCGACGGGTGGACGCCGGCCACCGCGTCCCGGAGGAAGTTCAGGTGGATGCCGGCCAGCCCGTCGGGCGCCTGGCGGCCCATCGCGTCGGTGACGCCGGCCCCCTGGTCGCCGCCCTGGGCGACGTAGCGGCTGTAGCCGAGGCGGTCCATCAGCACCGCCCAGGCGCGCGCGATGCGGCCGGAGTCCCAGCCGACCTCGGCCGGCTGGCCGGCAAAGCCGTAGCCGGGCAGGGACGGCAACACCAGGTCGAACGCATCATCGGCGCGTCCGCCGTATCCGGTCGGATCGGTGAGCGGGCCGATGACCTCGAGCAGCTCGATCACTGAGCCGGGCCAGCCGTGCGTGATGATCAGCGGCATCGCGTTCTCGTGCGGCGACTTCACGTGGATGAAGTGGATGTCTACCCCGTCGATCTGGGTCGTGAACTGCGGCAGCGCGTTCAGCCTCGCCTCGCACCGGCGCCAGTCGTACTCGGTGGCCCAGTAGCGGACGAGCTCCCGGGCGGTCGCCAGCTGCACGCCCTGCGACCGGTCGGCGACGAGTTCTTGGCCGGGCCAGCGCACCGCGGCGATGCGCCGCCGGAGATCGGCGATCGCTTCGTCGGGCACGTCGACCCGGAACGGACGGATTTCAGTTTCGCCGGACATAAGTCTCTACCTTTCCGTGGACTGACCGGCCAGCGGCAGCCGGCCGCTGGCCGGCCCTTGCTCCTATTTGCGCAGCGGCTATTTGCGCAGGGGTCGCAGGCCCGCGCGGACCTCTTCGGCGAAGATCTGCGGCTGTTCCCAGGCCGCGAAGTGGCCGCCTCGGTCGGGCTGGTGGTAGTAGATGAGGTCGTGATAGGCCCGCGCGGTCCAGCTCTGCGGGGCCTGATAGCCCTCGCCGGGGAAGGCGCTGACGGCCGCCGGGATGTGCACGTCGGCGTCGTTATAGAGGGGGATCTTGTTTTCCCAGTACAGGCGGGCCGCGGAGATCGCCGTGTTGGTCAGCCAGTACAGCATGATGTTGTCCAGGACGTCGTCCCTGGTCAGGGCGCCGGCGGGATGTCCATTCGTGGTGTGGCCGAGCACGGCCGAGGTGACCGGCGCGGCCGGCTGGCCGTAGCTGTCGCCGTGGTCGAGCAGCCAGGCGGCCAGGCCGACGGGTGAATCCGCGATCCCGGTCAGCGTTTGCGGGCGGGTGGCCATCAGGCTCGAGTAGGCGCGCCGCTTGCCGTACAAGGTGGCCAGCTGCTCGTAAGCGCGCTTTTCGTCTCCGGACAGGCTGGCAGGCGTCGGATCGCCGTTCTGGAGCGCCTTGGCAATGTCGGCCGGGACCGTGCCGGGGAAGTTGACATGGATGCCGAGCAGTTCCGGAGCGGCCTGCTGCCCCATCACGTTCGAGACCGCCCCGCCCCAGTCGCCGCCCTGGGCCGCGAACTGGGGGTAGCCGAGGCGCTTCATCAGCACCACCCAGGCGCGGGCGATGCGGGGGACATCCCAGCCCGTGGCGGTCGGTTTGCCGGAGTACCCGTAGCCCGGCAGCGACGGGATCACCAGGTCGAACGCGTCCGAGGCGGGGGCACCGTGGGCGGTGGGATTGGTGAGCGGGTCGATGATCTTGAGCTGCTCGATGACCGAGCCGGGCCACCCGTGCGTGACGATCAGCGGCAGCGCGTCCTCGTGCTGGGAGCGGACGTGGATGAAGTGGATGTCCAGCCCGTCGATCTCGGTGATGAACTGCGGCAGGGCGTTCAGCGTGGCCTCGCACCTGCGCCAGTCGTAATCTGCCGCCCAGTAGCCCGCAAGCTCCTGGATCATCGCCAGGGGCACGCCTTGGGAAAAATCGGTGACGGTCTCGGAGTTGGGCCAGCGGGTCGTCGCGATGCGCGCACGCAGCGACTCGAGTTCGGAGTCGGTGACCTTGGGGATGGTGAACGGCCGGATCGCGGTCGGGTCCGCCGGGTTTTCGATCGACATACGAATCTCCTCCGGTTCGATCTGGATGGTGGCTTTACGGTCGCAGCCTCAGCCGCTCGTCCTGCTGGTGGCCAGGAACGCGGTCAGCCCGGTCAGCGTCTCCTCGGGAGCCTCCTCGGGAGGGTGGTGACCGCAGCCGGGGATGACCAGGGTCTGCACGTCGTCGGCCGCGAGCTTCATCGTCTCCGCGACCTGTTCCTTCAGGCTGTGCTCGCCGCCGATGCCTAGCACGGGCAGGGTCAGCCGCTGGGTCTTGCGCCGCTGGTTCTGCGCGATGGTGGTATCCAGCGCGCGGTAGATGGCGAAGCTCGCGTGCAGCGCGCCGGGGTCGGCGGCGAGAGTGCCGACGTAGTGCTGGACGGCGTAGTCGGGCAGTGGCCGGGCGGCCTTGGTGGCGAACTGCCAGCCGAAGTAGACGTCTTCACGGCCGCTGACGAGCTGGTCGTTCACCGCGGCGAGCCGGTTGAACGCGAAGTGCCACAGCGCGTTGTTCAGGTGCGCGTTGGCGAACAGGGGCGGGGACGGGGACACGCCAGGAAGGGGGGTCTCAGCGACGGCCAGCCGGTCGACCCGGTCCGGGTGGTCGGCGGCCAGGGCGTAGCCGATCCACATCCCGGTGTCGTGGCCGGCCACGGCGAACCGGTCGTGGCCCAGCGCGGCCATCAGCGCGGCCACGTCGTCGGCCAGGGTGCCGGTGTCGTACCCGTCCTCGGGTTTGCCCGACAGCCCGGTGCCGCGCTGGTCCGGGGCGATGACCTGGAAGTCCCGCGCTAGCGCCGGCATCATCAGGCGCCAGGCGTACCAGGTCTGCGGCCAGCCGTGCAGCAGCAGCAGCGGCGGGCCGGCGCCGCCGGTGACCACGTGCTGGCGCAGGTCCCCGGTGTCGATGTACCGGCTGGTGAACGTGTCGATGAACCCCGCTGGCAGGTGCGGCGCCCCGGAGACCGAGCCGGGACCTTCCGGGGTAGACGGTGAGTTCATGCCGATCCCTCTCGCGGGTCGCTGGCGAGAAAGTGCTCGCCAATGGGGGTACCGGCGAACTTCTCGCCGATCAGCCTGGACAACAGCAGCAGGGTGCTCCGGGGCCGGTAGTTGCCCACGACGCGGCGGGTCAGCCCGGCGGCGTCGCGGGTGACCACGGTGATGTTCTTGATCGGCTCGCCGCGGACCCCGGCGGTGTAGTCCTCGAACCAGCCGTGGTCGCCGAAGGGGCCGACGGCGTGGAACTCCTGGTAGTCGT
Source organism: uncultured Actinomycetes bacterium (assembly GCA_963758795.1). Taxonomy (GTDB): domain Bacteria; phylum Actinomycetota; class Actinomycetes; order Streptosporangiales; family Streptosporangiaceae; genus Palsa-504. The sequence continues at coordinate 117,816 of CAVWXG010000004.1, read as the reverse complement.
AGAGCGATCGGATGTGCACCAGGACGGTCCGGACCGCCTCGGGACCCTGCACGAAGCCGTCCATCATCGAGCCTTCCAGGATGACGTCGTCGGCCAGGTGGTCCAGCCAGACCGGGTAGTAGTCGGCGAGCTGGCGAGCGGGGTCGTCGCTTCCGGTGGATGTCATGCCGTGCCTCCCTCGGAATCCGGCCGCGGGCCGGACGCTGGGTACTGTCCCCTCAGGGTTGCTCCCAGCGCGGGCACGTCGCGCCGGTGACATCCCTGGACCTACCGCCCTGGGCGGATACCCTGGCCATGCCCTGGTTCGCGGATACGACCCTGGCCAGCGTCAGGCCGACAGGCCGTCCTGCCCCCGGCGGGCCAGCGCGGCGGGCAGTTGGCGACGGGAACTGATGCCGAGCTTGGTGAAGACCTTGCGCAGGTGGTACTGGACCGTGCGCGCGGACAAGAACAGCTGCGTGCCGATCTCCGGATTCGACAGGCCGTCGCGGGCCAGCCGGGCAATCTGCTCCTCCTGGGGCGTGAGCTGCTCGCGTGTCTCGACGCCGTGCTTGCGCACCGCCTCGCCCGTCGCCAGCAGCTCCCTGCGGGCGCGATCGGCGAACGCCGCCATCCCGATCGACGTGAACTGGCGGTGGGCAGCGCGGAGCTGATCGCGCGCATCGACCCGGCGATTCTCGCGGCGCAGCCACTCCCCGTACAGCAGCTTGGCGCGGGCCAGCTCGGGACCTAGACGAGTACGGCCCAGCCGGTCGATCGCCTCGCGGTACAGCTCGTCGGCGGCCGCCCCGTCGGACAGTAGCGCCCGGCAGCGGGCCTCGATGCCCAGCGCGACGTCGTTACCGGCGGGCTGGGTCGAGGTCGCAAGCCGTCCGAGCGCATCGCGGGCGAGCTCGGCATCTCCCGCCCGCGCGGCCGCCTCGATCAGCTCGGGCAGTACCCACATGGTCACCCACGGGACCAGTGCCTCCGAGGTGGCCTGTAGGGCTGCCGATGCCGCCTCGTCGTAGCGGGTGAGGCCGTTGGACAGGACCGCGGCCGCCCAGTGAGCCCAGACCGTCGCCTGACCTTGCCCCCCGGCGGCGAGCTCCAGCGTGGTCGCGATCAGCGCGGTGGCCTCTGCTTGCCTGCCTTGAAGGGCCCGGAGTCTGAGCAAGGTGTAGGGCGCGATGGGGCTCCCGGTCGCCGCCGCCACGCTATCGGTCTCTGCGATGACGGCGGCGGTACCGGTGAAGTCGCCCATCCAGGGGAGTGCTATGCCCAGCTGGGAGAGGTAGAGCGGCAGTTGCGCGAGCGCGCCTGCGGCACGGACCAGCTGGACCTGCCGCACGGAGATCGCGTGCAGGCCCTCGACGTCCCACAACGTCGCGGCCGCGCTTACGGCCATCCAGCCCCATCGCAGGATGTCCTCGACCGGGATGCAGGTGAGCTCCTCCGCTGCGCGTTGCATCACCGGGGCCGCAGCAGCGTGCCCGTCGATGACCAGCAGAGCGAGGCCATCGAGCAGCAGGTCCAGGGGGCGCGGAACACCCGGCGGCGGCAGGGCCTGGACTGCCTGGCAGATCTCCGCCAGGACGGACCCGCCCGCGGCACGCTCCGCGATCCCGGCCGCACCCCACGCGGCCAGGTAAGTCTCACGCGCCAGGTCTAGGTCGAACGGCTCGAGCCGGCTGGCGGCCGTCAGCAGCAGCGGAGGAGCATCACCATCCAGACCCGAGGCGAAGGCGATGTGAGCCCGCAGCAGGCCGACCCGGGCGCTGGCGAACTCATCCAGCGGCCCTTCCTCCGCCGTGGCCGCCAGCCCGACCGCCGCGTCCAACGCGCCGGCCTGGAAGCTGGCCTGCGCAGCGGCCAGCGCACGCTCGGCGCGTCGCGCTGGGTCCACGGTCAGCAGCACCGATCGCTCCAGGAACGCCGCCGCTGCTGCGAGCCCGCCGCGGGCTTGGGCTCGGCCGGCCGAACGCTCAAGCTCCGCCGCGACCTCCTCATCCGGGCCGGCTGCGGCCTGGGCCAGGTGCCAGGCCCGCCGGTCCGGATCCGTGATCGGGTCGGTCACCTCGGCCAGCGCCGCGTGCAGCTGTCGCCGGTCCGGCAGCGCGGCCAACCGGTAGGCAGCCGAGCGCGCCAGCGGATGCCGGAACCGGACCGGGCCGCCGAACTCCACCAGCCCCGCCTCTTGCGCCGGTTCTCCCGCGCGGACCGAGATACCCAGGCGTCCGGCCGCCCGCCACACCAGCGACCGGTCACCGGATGGATCGGCCGCCGCCAGCTGCACCAGCCGCCTGGTCTGGTCCGGCAGGGCGTCTAGCTGGCGGCGGTAGCTATCCTCGATCCGGCCGGTCAGCAGCGCCGCGCCGGGCAGCCCGAAACCGCCCGCCAGCTCCGCCGGGCTCAGCCCCCGCGGCAGCTCAAGCAGGGCCAGCGGATTACCGCGGGTCTCCGCGACAATCAGGTCGCGGACCCGCACGTCCAACGGCCCAGTCAGGGCCGAATCCAGCAGAGTCCGGGCGTCCTCGTCCCGCAGACCCCCGACTTCCAGTTCCGGCAGCGCGGCCAGGTCGGCGCCAGGCTCACGGGCCGCGAACACCAGCCCCACCGGCTCGGCCGTCAGCCGCCGCGCCGCAAACCCCAGCGCCTGCGCCGAGGCCCGGTCTAGCCACTGCTGGTCGTCGACCAGGCAGATCAGCGGGCGTTCCCGCGCTGCCTCCGACAACAGGCTGAGCACCGCCAGCCCCACGAAGAACCGAGCCGGCGGCGACCCCCCGGCCAGGCCGAACGCGATCCGCAGCGCATCCTGTTGCGGCACCGGCAGCCGCTCTGCGCGGGACATGAGCGGCCCGCACAGCTGATACAGCCCCGCGAACGCCAGCTCCATCTCCGACTGCACGCCGGTCGCGTGCGCCACCCGGCATCCCGTATCCGCCGCCTGCCCGGCCAGGTACTCCAGCAGCACGGTCTTGCCCACCCCCGGGTCGCCGCGCAGCACCAGGACCCGGCTCTGACTGGCCTGGACGGCCTCGATCAGCCGGTCGAGCAGGTCGCGTTCGCTGAGCCGGTCCGTCAAGCTAATCACGCGGGCCCGCGGCCCGGGACCCGGGGTCATCGGCCCGGCCTTGCCGCATCCCGATCGCCTAGCCGGGGGTGGGCGCTCACACGGCCTCCTGACGGTACAGATCACGTCAAACCTAACGTGCCCGCAAAGACTGGCCAACCTCCGGGCCAACCCCTGTTTCCGGGTCGTGATCATGGACTCGGCGAGTGTGGTCAACCCGCCCGCGGCGGGAGCTGACCCAGCCACGCCTGCCAGGGCACTGGCCAACAAACCGGCCAGGGGTTCCACCGGCTCCAAGGATCAGCCGGAGCGACACGCTGCTGCCAACGCCAGCACGACAGCTACGTGCGCAGGGCACGGCCGTTATTCGCGAAAGGAACTCACGTCATGTCCATCAAGAGCAAGGTGCTCGCCGCCGCGGGGGTACTGACCCTGGCCGGCGGGCTGAGCGGAGTGGGGACGGTGGCGGCGAGCGCGGCCACCCCGCAGTGCAGCGCGGTCAACACGACCTGCGTGGAGGTATACAGCATGAAGTACGCCACGGCGACGAGTCTCGGGTTCGTGGAGACCGTGTTCCTCGGGATTCCGGTGCGCGGCGTGCCGACGATCGTGCACCAGTCCAGCAGCTCGGACCCGGCCGAGGACCTGATCATCCCGCTGGCCGGCACCGTGTCCGAGTTGTACGCCCAAGGGATGGTGTCGGCCGCGGTGAACGAGCACTACGGCAGCGACCGCGCGGTGCAGATCGAGTACGCGCCCTACGGCAATCCCACCGGCCTGTGCACCGCCGTGGCCACCACCGCCTACCAGGACGAAGGCCTGAGCCTGCAGCCGTGCAGCGCCCCGGGCACGACGGTGTGGATCCTGGACTTCGCCGATTCGCCCGCGACCGCGCCGACCTACTTCCCGATCGTCAACGGGTCGGACACCGACTTCGTGCACCCGTTCGCGATGACCATCCTGGGGAACCCGGCTCACCAGCTGTTCACGCCGATCATCATGCAGCACCTGACCGGTAACCCGGGCAGCGTACCTGCCAACCAGCTGTGGGGCGCCCACTTCGGGACCGCCTCCTGAGCTGACCAGGGGCGGCGCCGTCCCCGGCTGGGACGGCGCCGCCGCCGGCGGCCCGGGCATAAGCCGGGTAAGGGTCTGGTCATCGGGTCTCGGATGGTACACACTTCCGTTCGTGGGGCACGTTTGGCATGACGGGCAGCGGGTGGACTGGCCTTGACGGACTTCGATCCGGTTCCCGGTGCGTCGCTGGCGTTTCTCGACCGGCAGCGAGAATGCAAACTACTCGACGGACTCCTCGGAGCCGTCCGTGCCGGGCGCGGCGGCGTCCTGATAGTCGGCGGCGAGGCTGGCATCGGCAAGAGCGCGCTGCTGGACTACACGGCCCGGGCGGCGGCGGACCTGCGGCTGATACGGATCGCAGGCGTGGAGTCGGAGATGGAGCTGGCCTACGCCGCCCTCCATCAATTCTGCTCCCCCATGCTCGACTGCCTGCCACGGCTGCCTGAACCGCAGCGCGACGCGCTCGCGACCGCGCTGGGCCTGCGAGCCGGGTCGCCTCCTGATCATTTCCTCGTCGGCCTGGCCGTGCTGAGCCTGCTGTCCGAGGCGGCCGAGGACCGTCCGCTGGTATGCCTGGTCGATGACGGCCACTGGCTGGACCGGGCGTCCGGGCGGGCGCTGGCCTTCGCTGCCCGCCGCCTGCTGGCTGAACCCGTCCTGCTCGTGATCGCCGCCCGGAAGCCAGGCGCCGACCTACGCGGGCTGCCTGGTCTCGCCGTCGAGGGCCTGCCGCACGCCGAAGCTCGGCAGCTGCTGACCTCGGTGGTGCGATGGACTCTAGACGAACGGGTCCTGGAGCGGATGCTTGGCGAGGCGAGAGGGAACCCGCTGGCGCTGAGGGAGTTGTCGCCGGACGGTTCGCTCGCGGAGCTGGCAGGCGGCCTCGGGCCGTCGGGCCCGCCGCGCCTAGCGGACCGGATCGAGGGGAGGTTCGGCCGGCAGATCGCTGATCTGCCTGCCGATACCCAGCGGCTGCTGCGGGTCGCGGCCGCCTGCCCGGTCGGGGATCCGGCCCGGGTGTGGCGTGCGGGCCAGCGGCTCGGGGTGCCGCCGGAGGCGACGGCTCCGGCGGTGGAGGCCGGCCTCATCGAGTTCGGCACCTGGGTGCGGTTCCGCCATCCGCTGGTGCGCTCGGCGGCCTACCACACCGCGTCGGTTACCGAATGGCAGGAGGTCCACCGGGCACTGGCTGAGGTAACCGACCCGGAGACGGACCCGGACCGGCGCGCCTGGCATCGGGCGCAGGCGGCACCTGGCCCGGACGAGGACGTCGCCGCCGAGCTGACCCGCTTCGCGGGCCGGGCGCAGGCTCGCGGCGGCCTGGCCGCCACGGCCGCATACCTGCACCGGGCCGCGACGCTGACACCCGACGCGTTCCGGCGCGCGCAGCGGCTGCTCGAGGCGGCACGGGCCGCGCGCAACGCGGGTGCCCTGGCCACCGCGCTCGATCTGGTGGCCGCGGCCGACGCCGGGCCGCCGGACGAGCTGCGTGCCGCCGAGGCGCAGCACCTGCGCGGCCAGATCGCGCTGGAGCAGCGTCGCGGCTACGAGGCGGCTCGGTTGCTGGTCGGCGCGGCCCGGCGGCTGGAACCGCTCGATGCCCGCCTCGCGCGCGAGACGCACCTGCAGGCGCTTGGCGCCGCGATCTGGGCCGGCGAATCGGAGCAACCCGGCTCACTGAGTGAAATCGCCGCGGCCACCCAGACCGCGCCCTCCGGCCCGGAACCGCCGCGCGCGGAGGACATCCTGCTCGACGCGCTCGCCATCCGGCTGCTGGAAGGGCACACGGCCGCCGTGCCGACACTGGCACGCGCGCAGCAGGCGATGCTGGCGCTGAACCCCGGTGCCGATATCGACGTCGGCCGTTACCTTTGGCTGGTCGGCCTGCGGGCCGGCGGCATTGTCGCCGGCGAGCTGTGGGACGACGACGCGCGGCACGCCCTGGCCGCCCACCAGGCCGGTGTCGCGCGCGACGCGGGCGCCCTGGTGCAGTTGCAGTACGCGCTCAGCTTCCTCGCCTGGACTCACCTTGATGCTGGCGAAGTGGCCACGGCGGCGCGGTTGCTCGACGAGGATCGCCTGATCGCGGACGCGACCGGTACCTCGCCGGTCGCGTTCTGCGCAGTGCTGGTGGCCGGGTGGCAAGGAGAGGAGGACACGGCCGTCGAACTGTACGAGGCCATGGTGAAGCTAGCTAGCGCCGGCCGAATGGCCCGGCTGCTCACGGTCGCGGACCACGCGATCGCGGTGCTGTATAACGGCCTTGGCCGGCACGACGCCGCGCGCGACGCCGCCTTGAGGGCATTCGAGCGCTCCGATCTCGGCTACGAGCCGTTCGTCGTCGCCGAGCTGGCCGAAGCCGCGTCCCGGACCAATGACCAGGCCTCGGTCTCAGTGCTGCTGCAGCTGCTGGCGGAGCGTTCTCGCAGCACGCCGACGGAGTGGGCCCTCGGAACGCTGGCGTGCGTTCGCGCCATGGCCAGCGACGGCGACAGGGCCAACGCCTACTATCAGGAGTCGATCGACCGGCTGGACCGTACCCGCATGCGGGCGCAGCTGGCTCGTACGCACCTGCTGTACGGCGAATGGCTGCGCCGCAAGAAGCAGCGCTCGCAAGCCCGCGAGCACTTGCACCGCGCGCATGAGATGCTGACCGCCATGGGCATCGAGGCTTTCGCCGAACGGGCCCGGCGCGAGCTCCAGGCCACCGGGGAAACAGTCCGCAAACGGAGCATCACCGAGGCGGTCGAGCTCACCGCGCAGGAAGCACAGATCGCCCGGCTAGTCCATGAGGGCCTGTCGAACCCGGAAATCAGTACCCGGCTCTTCCTGTCCCCGCGCACCGTCGAATGGCACCTGCGCAAGGTGTTCACCAAGCTCGACCTCAACTCGCGCAGGCAACTCCGCGGGCCCCTGCCCGCCGCCGTACGGCGCTCGTTGCAGATTTAGGGCGGGGGGCCGCGTCGGCCTGGCCGAGACCAGGGACTCTCACGGGTCCGAATCCGTGAGCTGAAGCGCCAGGCTGGTGCTGGTCGGGCCGATGAGGCCAGGAGGTTGGATGAGCGGCACCAGCACGACAGGCGACCCAGACGCGCGGGTAGCGGCTATGGCTGCGCAGCCCGGGCAGCGGGGCCGCGCTTCGAAGCTGGCGGACCGGGTCGTCGAGCGCGGCGCCCTGGACCAGCTGATCGAGGCGGTGCGGGCAGATCAAAGCCGGGCTCTGGTAGTGCGCGGTGACGCCGGTGTCGGCAAGACAGTGCTGCTGGAGTACCTGGCCGTGCGCGCATCCGCGCTGGGGTGTCGGGTGGCGCGCGCGATGGGCGTGCAATCGGAGATGGAGCTGGCGTTCGCGGGACTGCATCAGTTGTGCGCGCCGATGCTGGACCGGGCGGAGCGATTGCCTACGCCGCAGCGGAATGCGCTGCGAATCGCACTGGGGCTGGCAGCGGGGCCGCCTCCGGACCGGTTCATGGTCGCGCTCGCCGTGCTCAACTTGTTCTCTGGTGTGGCGGGCGAACAGCCGCTGATCTGCCTGATCGACGACGAGCAGTGGCTGGATCAGGCGTCGGCACAGGTGCTGGGGTTCGTGGCTCGCCGGCTGGCGGCGGATCCGGTCGGGCTGGTGTTCGCGGCGCGGGAGCCGGGCCCGGAGCTGGCGGGGCTGCCGGCGATGGAGCTTAGCGGACTCAGGGGAGAAGATGCGCGGGCGTTGCTCGCGTCGGCGCTGGCCGGGCCGCTGGATGCGCAGGTCGCGGATCTGATCATCGCGGAGACGCGCGGGAATCCGCTGGCGTTGCTGCAGTTGCCTCGGGGTTTGACGCCGGAGCAGCTGGCGGGCGGCTTCGGGTTGCCGGGGGCAGCGCCGCTGGCGGGGCGCATCGAGGACAGTTTCCTGCGGCAGCTGGAAGCGTTGCCCGATCCGACACGGCTCCTGCTGCTGCTGGCGGCGGCTGATCCATCGGGTGATCCGGGGCTGGTCCGGCGGGCGGCGGCGCGTCTGGATCTCACGATGGCGGCCGGGGAGCCGGCGGTGCAGGCGGGCTTGGCCGATCTCGGGACGCGGGTGCGGTTCCGGCATCCGCTGGCGCGTTCGGCGGTGTACCGGTCGGCGTCATTCGCCGACCGGTACACCGTGCACGGGGCGCTGGCCGAGGAGACCGATCCCATGGCGGATCCGGACCGACGGGCCTGGCACCGGGCGCAGGGGTCGGCCGGGCCGGACGAGGGGATCGCGGCGGAGCTGGAGAACTCGGCCGGGCGGGCGCAGGCGCGCGGGGGTTTGGCCGCGGCGGCGGCCTTCCTGGAGCGGGCGGCGCTGCTGACGTCGGATCCGAGGCGCCGGGCGCGGCGACTGCTGGCCTCGGCGAAGGCCAAGCGGGTAGCGGGAGCGCTGGACGCGGCGTCGGAACTACTGACGGCGGCCGAGACTAGGCCGATGGATGCGCTGGGCGCGGCTGAGGCCGAGCGGTTGCGCGGCCAGATTGCATCGGACCAGCGCCGGATCAAAGCCTCGGTCCCGCTGCTGCTCACCGCGGCCCGGCTATTCGCGCCGGTCAGCGTCGGCCTGGCGCGCGAGACGTACCTGGAAGCCCTGTTCGAAGCCGCGATGTGGATCGGCGACGGGGACACGAGAGGCGGAGCGGCCCAGGCCGCGCGGGAGGCACCGCCCGCACCGCCCGGTTCGCCGCGCCCGGTCGATGCCCTGCTCGATGCTCTGGTGCTGCGGTTCACCGACGGGTACGCGGCCGCCGAGCCCGCCGTGACCCAGGCGCTCGACCTCGACCTCGCCCTCGATGTCCGCTCCGAGGAAGCCCGGCGCTGGCTCTGGTCCACCGCCGGCAACGCCGGAGGGATGCTCGCCATGGAGGTATGGGACTTCGCGTCCTGGCAGACCCTGACCGCCCGTAACGTTCAGGTCGCCCGTGAGGCCGGCGCCCTGGTGCAACTCAGGCACGCCCTCCAATTCCCGGTCCCGGTGTACATTCACCAGGGCGACCTGGCCGCAGCCGCGCGGGTGATCGAGGAAGACCGCGTGATCGCCGGCGTGACCGGCCCGTCGCCGGTCGCCGCGCCCCCAATGGTCCTCGCCGCGTGGCGCGGCGACGAGGCCCAGACGATGGAGATGACCGGGGCCATCGTGCGCGACGGCACCTCGCGGGGCCTGCACATGTTGGTTGCCTTCGCGATGATGGCCAGGTCGGTACTCTTCAACGGCCTCGGCCGTTACAGCGAAGCCTGCGCATGCGCCTGGCACGCCTTCGACCTCGACCATTTCGGGTATGAAACCTTTGTTGTGCCCGAGCTGGCGGAGGCGGCGGCCAGGACCGGTGACGTGCAATTGGTCAGGGTCGTGCTGGAATGGCTGTCCGAACGCATGCGTATGACCCCGACCGACTGGGTGACAGGCATCGAAGCCCGGGTCCGCGCCTTCCTCAGCGACGACGACGCCGAACACTGGTACCGCGAGTCGATCAAGCGCCTCGGGCAGAGCGAGATCCGGGCGCAACTGGCCCGTTCTCACCTGCTCTACGGGGAGTGGCTGCGCCGCCAGAACCGCCGGGCCGATGCCCGCGAGCAGCTCCGCACCGCCCATCAGATGCTGGTCGCGATGGGCATCGAGGGCTTCGCCGAGCGCGCCAGGCAGGAGCTGATCGCCACCGGCGAGACCGTGCGCAAGCGCAGCGTCGAAACCGACACCACGCTGACCGCACAGGAGGCCCTCATCGCCAGGCTGGCCCGCGACGGCCGGACCAACCCGGAGATCGGCGCCCAGTTGTTCCTGTCCGCGCGGACCGTCCAGTATCACCTGCATAAGGTCTTCACCAAGCTCGCCATCAGCTCCCGCCGCGAACTGCCCGCCGCGCTTGAGCACCTCGGGCCGGACAGCCCGCCGGCCTAGCCGACCGCCTCCGGTCCGGCCGGACCGCGAGCGGGCTTATCGGGACCGTGAGGTCGTGCCCGTTCCGAATCATTGAATTCTTTATGCGGAACGACCCGCGGGACCGCGGCCGGGACAGGGCCCAGCGGTCCCGCGGGCAGAAGCGGACCCTTAGCTGGCGCCGTCCAGGAAGGCCTCGACGTCGGCGGCGAACTCGGCGTGGTGCTGGAACAGGAACCCGTGCGCCGAGTCGGTAGATCTTCACCCGGGCCTGCGGAATCGGGCCGGCCAGCAGGTACGAGTAGTGCGGCAGGATCATCGGGTCGCTGTCGCCGTTGGCCACGAACACCGGCATGCCGATCGCGCTCAGCCGCTCCAGCCGCGCGTGATCGGGGATCCCCCAGGTGCAGACCGCGTCGTAGCAGCCTCCGAATATCCCTCAGCCATGGCTGACCACCTGTCCTTGCTCGGCGTTTGACTTCGAGCCTGCGCGGGGTGCGCCGTGGCCGCGCCAGGGGGTGCCCTGGTCAATTACCCTGGCGATCGCTAGTTGCTGGGCAGGACCTGGCGGAGCTGGCCGCGGGAGGTGATGCCGAGCTTGGTGAAGACCTTGCGCAGGTGATACTGGACCGTCCGCGTCGACAGCAACAGCTGGGCGCCGATCTCGGGGTTGGTGCGGCCGTCGCGGGCCAGCCGGGCGATAAGGGCCTCCTGCGCGGTCAGCGTGGTATCGGTTTCGGCGCTGCGCTTCAGGACGCGTTCGCCGGTGGCCTGCAGTTCGCGGCGAGCGCGTTCGGCGAAGGCCTCCGCGCCGATCGCGGACAGCAGGTCGTGAGCGGCGCGGAGCTGGGTGCGGGCCTGCGTCCGGCGGTCTTCCCGGCGCAGCCACTCGCCGTAGAGCAGGTGCGCCCGGCCCAGGTCGGGCCGGTACTGGGTCCGGGAGAGCCGCTCGATGGCCTCGCGGTAGAGCCGGTCGGCGGTCTCGCCCCGGCTAAGCAGGGCGCGTGAGCGGGCCTCGATGCCGAGGCCGAACTCGGTGCCGCCGGCCCGGGTGGACTCCGCCAGGTTAGCCATCGGGCCGACCGCCAGGCCGGCGTGCCCGCTGCGCACCGCCGCCTCGATGAGCTCGGGGAGCGCCCACAGCGAGACGAACAGCGCCCCGAGGACGTCTTCGCTGGCCTGCTCGGCCGCGGTCAGGGCTTCGGAGTAACGGCCCAGGCCGTTGTACAGGATCGCGGTGACCCAGTGGGCGTAGCCCACGGTGAGACCCTGCCCGCCAGCGGTGGCCGCGGTGATCGTGGCCTTGATCAAGGGGATGGCCGCCGCCTCGTCGCCCCGCAGGGCGGGCAGCATCAGCGCGGCGAACGGCGGGGCGCGGGTGCCGGTGGCCTCGCTGACCGCGTCGGACTCGGCGATCAGTGCCGCGGAAGCGGCGAAATCCCCGGCCCAGGTGGTGGTGGCGCCGAGTCCGACCAGCACGACCGGCAGCTGGTCGAGCACGCCTGCGGCGCGGACGATCGCGGCGTGTCGTTCGACCAGCGTGCGCCAGGCGTCCAGGTCCCACAGGGCGATGGCGGCGCCCTGGACGCAGATGCCTAGCTGCATGTGGTCCTCCGGCGCCACCTCGGTCGCGGAAAAGGCCGCCACCGCCTCGCGCAGCACGGCCGCGGCGGCGACCGGCCCCTCGGTGACCAGCAGGGTGACAGCGCCCAGAACCAGCTCGGCCTTACCCGGCCGCTCCGACGGCGGCAGCTCCCGCGCGGCGCGGCAGACCTCAATCAGGTTTCCCGCGGCGGCCAGGCGCCCGGCGAACACCGCGGCGAGCCACGCCATCAGATAGGTCTGGCGGGTGACGTCGAGATCAAGGGGTTGCCACCGCCGAGCCGCCCTGAGCAGCAGCGGTGGCGCGTCGCTGCCGAGCCCCGAGGCGAAGGCGATATGCCCGCGCAGCAGATCGGCCCGGGCGCTCCGCATTTCCTCCACCGGACCGGACTCGGCCGCCGTCACCAGCTGCAGGGCCTGGTCATAGGCCCCGGCCTGCAGATTGGCCTGCGCCGCGGCCAGGAGCCTGTCGCCGCGCCGTCCCGGGTCGGGGGTGAGCAGCACCGCCTTCTCGGCGAACGCCGCGGCGGCGGCCGGGCCCACCGCGCGCCTGCGCCCGGCCGGCCGACCGCTCCAGGTCCGCGGCGACCTCCTCGTCCGGGCCGTCGGCGGCCTGGGCCCGGTGCCAGGCCCGCCGGTCGGGGTCGGCGATCGGATCGGTTGCCTCCGCCAGCGCCAGGTGCACCGCCTGTCGTTCCGGAAGCGACGCCGACCGGTAGGCGGCCGACCGCAGCCAGCGGATGCCGGAACCACACCCGGGTGCTGATCTCCGCCAGCCCGGCATCCATCGCCGGCGTCGCCGCCTTGAGCGGGATCCCCAGGCTGCCGGGCCGCCCGCCACACCAGCGTCTGCGTCACCCGACGGGTCGGCCGCCGCGAGTTGCAGCAGCCGCTGAGTCTGCTCTGGCAGCTCCGCCAGCTGCCGGGCGAAGCTCTCCTCGATCCTGGCCGATACCGACACCGCGCCCGGCAGGCCGAACCCGCCGGCCAGCTGCGTCCGCGCTCAGCCCGCGCAGCAGTTCGAGCAGCGCCAGCGGATTCCCGCCGGTTTCCGCGCACGATCTGATCCCGTACTCGGGTATCGAGCGGCCTGGCCAGCGTCGACTCCAGCAGCACCCGGGCGTCTGCCGTCGGCAGCCCGTCCAGGAGCAACTCCGGTACTGCCGCCAGCTCCTCTCGTGGCGTCGCGGGTGCTGAACACCAGCCCGATCGGGTCGGCCGCCAGACGCCGTGCGGTGAAGCCGAGCGTGTGCGCGGACGCCTGGTCCAGCCACTGCTGGTCGTCCACCAGGCACAGCAGCTGGCTGTTCCTCGGCAACCTCTGACAGCAGGCCGAGCACGGCCAGCCCCACCAGGAACCGGTCCGGGACCGGCCCTTCGCTCAGCCCGAACGCCACGAGCAGCGCCTGGTGCTGCGGTGCAGGCAGGAGCTCCGGTACGGCTCATTATCGGCGCGCACAGCTGGTGCAGCCCGGCAAACGCGAGCTCCATCTCAGACTGCATGCCCGTCACCTGCGCGACCCGACACCCCGTGTCCGCCACCTCCGGCCAGGAACTCCAGCAACGCGGTCTTGCCCACACCCGGGTCACCGCGGACGACCAGAGCCTGGCCATCACTACTGCGCACCGCGTCGATCAGTTGCCGGAGTTGCGCCTGCTCGGCATGCCGGTCCATCAGCTTGATCGCGCGGCCGTCCGGACTCACGTCTGCACCACCCGGCCTCCTCCGCTCGTTCGGCCGGGTCACCAGCCAGGCCGCGGTAACTCGCTCATATCATGCCGCCTGGGCAGATACCGAACAAGCCTGCCTGACCCTGGCCATCACGGTCAGTCTGACTGTGCACCTGGCGGACTCGATCGCGGCCGGATGGCCGGCATGATGGCAGGGATGCGATCCCCGAGCATAAGTTCTTCAGGAGTAGGCAGCCATGTACCGCACCCGCCCCGGCACTGACCTGAACCCGCCACTGACCGCCGCCCCGCCGACACCCGCTTACCCGGTACGTGCGGACAGACTGTACGGCCGGCGCGCCGAGTGCCACGCATTGGACCGGCTGGTCGCGGACGTGCGGGCCGGCCAGAGCCGGGCGCTGATCATCCGCGGCGAGGCGGGGGCCGGCAAGACCGCGCTGCTGGATTTCCTGGCTGATGAGGCCACCGGGTGTCTGGTCTTGCGTGTGACGGGTGTGCCGTCGGAGACGGGGCTGGCGTTCGCCGGGCTGCATCGGCTGTGTGCGCCGATGCTGAGCCGGGTCGAGCGGCTGCCGGAATCGCAGCGCGATGCGATGCGGTACGCGTCGGGCCTGGCCGCCGGGCCGTCACCCGACGGGTTCCTGGTCGGGCTGGCCGTGCTGAACCTACTGGCTGGGGCGGCCGGGAAACGCCCGCTGATCTGCTTGATCGACGATGAGCAGTGGCTGGACCAGCCCTCCGTGCAGACGCTGGGGTTTGCGGCGCGCCGCCTGACCGCGGACCCGGTAGGGCTGGTGTTCGCGGCCCGCGAGCCGAGCGCAGCGCTCGCCGGGCTGCCGGAGCTGCACGTCGCAGGGCTCCGGGACGACGATGCCCGGGCGCTGCTTGGCGCGGCGCTGGCCGGGCCGCTGGACGCCCGGGTGCGCGACCTGATCGTGGCCGAGACCTGCGGTAATCCGCAGGCGCTGCTGGAAGTGGCGCGCGCGCTGAGCCCGGTCGAGCTGGCAGGCGGGTTCGGCCTGCCCGGCGCCGCGCCGCTGGCCGACCCGGTGCAGGATAGCTTCACCCGGCAGCTGGCCGCCTTGCCGGACCAGACCCGGCGGCTAGTCCAGCTGGCCGCGGCCGATCCGTGTGGTGACCGGCAGCGGCTGTGGCGGGCGGCCGGCCGGCTGGGTATCCCGGCCGAGGCGGCGGCACCCGCGGTGGAGGTGGGCCTGGTGGAGTTCGGCACCCGGGTCCGGTTCCGGCATTTGCTGGCCCGCTCGGCGGCCTACTGGTCGGCGTCGTACGCCGAAAGGCGAGCGGTGCACGCTGCGCTGGCCGAGGTGACCGACCCGGAGGCGGAGCCGGACCGAAGAGCCTGGCACCGGGCCCAGGCGGTATCCGGGCCGGACGAGGAGGTCGCGGCGGAGCTGGAGCAGTCGGCCGGGCGGGCGCAGGCTCGCGGCGGGCTGGCCGCGGCCGCGGCGTTCGGCGAGCGGTCGGTGCTGCTGACCGCCGATCCAGCGCGGCACGCCGAACGCGTGCTGACCGCGGCGCAGGTGAATATGCAGGCCGGCGCCTTCGGCAAGGCCCACGAGCTGCTGGCTGAGGCGGAGGCCCAGGGTCCCGGACAGCTGGATGAACTTGCCAGCGCCCGGGTAGCGCTGCTTCGCGGCCAGATCACCTTTGCCTCGGGCTTGGGCAGCGAGGCTCCTGCGCTGCTGCTCCAAGCGGCCAAGCGGCTCGAATCGCTCGACGCTGGCCTGGCTCGCGAGGCCTACCTGAGTGCGTGGACGGCGGCGCTGTCCGCCGGGCACCTGGCGGCAGGCGGCGATCTGTTCGAGGTCTGCCGGGCCGCCCGGGCCCTTCCGCCGTCCGCCGAGCCGGGGACGGTCGACCTCGTGCTGGACGGCCTGACGCTGATCGTGACCGACGGGCCGACCGCTGCGGCGCCCGCCTTGCGGCGAGCCGTGAGCGCCTTCGCCGACACGGACATGACCGCGGCGGAAGCCTTCCGCTGGGGCTGGCTGGCCCAGGCGACCGCCAGCGCGCTGTGGGACAACGACAACTGGCGCGCGCTGCTCGTCCGCCAGGTCCGGCTCGCCCGTGCAGGTGGCGCGCTCGACCAGCTGCCCGTCACGCTGGATGCCCTGGGTACGGCCGTCGCGGCCAACGGCGACCTCGCGGCCGCCTCGGCCCTGATCGCCGAGGCCGAGACGATCCGCGAGGCGACCGGGATGCGCGCCGCCCTGGTCACGGCGATGCTGCTCGCGGCCCTGCGCGGCCGCCACGCCGAGGCCGCCGCGCTGATCGAGGCCACCATCACGGAGGCCCAGGCTGGCGGACAGGGAATCGCGGTGCGCTACGGCCACTGGGCGGCGGCCATCTTGCATAACGGTCTCGGCCGTTACGCCGACGCGCTGACGGCGGCCCAGCTGGCCAGCGAGGACATCACCGCACTGCCTATCTCGATGTGGGCGCTGCCCGAGCTGGTGGAGGCCGCCGCGCGAGCAGGACAGGCCGGGCTGGCCCGCGATGCGCTCAAGCAGCTGGCGGAGATTACGCAGCCGTGCGGCCACGATCCGGCGCTCGGCATCGAGGCGCGCTGCCGGGCGCTGCTCAGCCATGACGCCGACGCCGACGAGAAGTACCGCGAGGCGATCGACCGGCTGGGCCGTACCGGACTCCGTCCGGAGCTGGCCCGCGCGCATCTGCTCTACGGAGAGTGGTTGCGCCGCGAGGGCCGACGCATCCAGGCGCGCGAGCCGCTGCGGACGGCTCGCGACATGCTCGCCGCGCTCGGCATGGCGGCGTTCGCCGAGCGCGCGCGCCGGGAGCTGATCGCCACCGGCGAGACGGTACGCAAGCGCAGCGTCGAGACCGTCACCACGCTGACCGCGCAGGAGGCACTCATCGCCCGGCTGGCCCGGGACGGCCGCACCAACCCGGAGATCGGCGCCCAGCTGTTCCTGTCCGGACGGACGGTCGAATGGCACCTGCGCAAGATCTTCACCAAGCTCGGCATTGGCTCCCGCCGCGAACTGCACGCCGCGCTGGCGCAGGCTGCATAGGACAGCCGGCGACTATGCGCCGAACCATGCCGCCCAGCGGCCGAACGGTCTGTGTTCCCGGCGCCGGGTCCGTTCAGTCCTTTTGGCCGCATCGCCCGAGTGCGCAGGGGTAGCTCAAACGCCGCGCGATGAGCAGCACGGGCAGGAGCAGCCAGATGAAACCCCAGCTGCCGTGGGCCACATTGACCAGCACGGCGGTAGTGATCCCGATGCCTGCCAGCACGGCGATCAGGGGCGGTGCGAAGCGCCCGGGCAGCGGGCCCGGCTGGGCACCGAGGGACCTGGCGGCCGGGGCGTGGGGGGCGAGCGGGGTGGCGGGAAGATCGGCCAGCAGATCCCTGAGCTCACCCCAGGTTCGCGCGGCCAGGGCCCGTCCCATCCGGTCGTCGAACTCCCCGGCCGTCAGCCTGCCCGCCTGGACGTGCTCGCTCAGGTCCGACACGACCGCATCACGGTCGGAATCGGAAGCCCTCATGTCAGCAGGAAGATAATTGTCCGTCATGGCGTTCACCGGGCTCCCGCCTTTCTGTCTCGTGCCGTCTCGGGTTTGGCGTATATCTAATGTCGTAAAAACGGCTGGCCGGCACCACTGCCGGATGCCACCAGTCAGAGGTGACATCTGTCACCGTCCTCCCGGTGCGCGACGTCCGGATCTCACCCCCCGCCGCGGCGATGCAGCTCAGCGAGTTCTAGGTAGGAGGCAGCGTTGCGCCCGATCGCCGCGTGCTCCGCTGCGGACAACTCACGCCGTACCTTGCCCGGCACCCCGGCGACCAGCACGCCCTCCGGGACCTGCTGCCCTTCGACGAGGAGTGCGCCGGCCGCGATAATCGAATGACGCCCCACGTGCGCCGCGTTGAGCACGATCGCGCCCATCCCGATGAGGACCTGGTCCTCGACGGTGCACCCGTGCAGCGTGGCGTTGTGGCCGACAGTGACGTCCGAGCCCAGCGATAGCGGCACGCCGGGATCTGCGTGCAGGACGCAGCCGTCCTGTATGTTGCTGCGCTCGCCGATGAAGATGGAATCCTGGTCGGCGCGGAGTACTGCTCCGTACCAGATGCTCGCCCCGGCGCTGACCGTGACGCGCCCGATGAGCACGGCACCTGGGGCGAGGTAAGCAGATTCGGCGACCATGGGGCGATGCTTGCCGAGCGTGACGAGTGACGCCACACCGGTGCCAAGGCCTGAGGCCGGCTGGTTATTCATGAGCTAGGCCGGCCGTTCCCGCGCCGCGCACCGGCTGCCTGCAGGCAATGGCTTTCCGGCTCGGTCAATGCGACAACGTGCTGCGCCATCAGCATCTCCTTAACTTGCTGCTGCAGATATGTGTTCCGTCGCGCAGCGAGCTTACGTGTTCATGTCAGAAGGGCCCTGCGCCGACCGGCCCGACCGCTGGGCCGCATCGGGCCCGGCAGTGATCGCCGCGGTATCGGCGGGCGGCATCATCGGCGCGGAGGCACGGTACGCCGCGGGCCTGTGGCGGTGGCAAAGTTGCCGGGCTGATCCGCCGGGGACTCGGGTCGGGCAGCACAGGCGAGATAGGCACAAGCGCCCGCACCGGCCTCCCCGTCGCGCACCTCGGCAGGACAATCACCAGCGAGGACGTGCGGCGGCTTGAGGACGACGATCAGTGACCGTCCTCCTCGACGCGAACGTGCTCGTCGCCCTCCTCGTTGAGGATCATGTTCACCATGGTGCCGCCGAGAACTGGTTCGCCGGCATGAGCGGAAACTTCGCGACGTGCCCGATCACTCAGGGCAGCCTGATACGGCTGCTCATCCGCGAAGGCCAGCCGGGCAGCGCGGCACGAGAGATCCTCACCGGCACCACCGCCGACCCGCGGCATGAATTCTGGCCTGACGATGTCCCGTACACCGATGTCCCCACGCAGGGAATCATTGGTCACCGCCAGGTGACCGATGCTTACCTGGCACAGCTCGCCCGTGCCCACGGATCCCGGCTCGCCACGTTCGACCAGGCGGTGGCAAAGCTCCACCACGACGTGGCCGAGCTTGTCCCGGACAGCTAACAGCCGGACGCCTCGCCATGGGTAGGCATCCGGCGTGACCAGTATCCCTGGAAGCCGTGTTTGAGCGGCTCGGGCTTGCCGATTCCCTCGTTGCCGTTGCGCTGGATATCGGTGATCACGGTGACCCTTCCATTCCCTGCCCTGGTCATTGCTGGCGACATGTACGTCAAAGCCCATATCCGCGCCGAGCTTGAGGAGCAGGTACCGGATCTCCGTGTGGGTCGTGCTTCGCCGTCAGGCGTGTTCCACCTGACCGGAGATCCCCGGAAGGTCCCTGCCACCGGTTCAGGTTATCCAGCCCCTGAAAAGACGGTGAGCTCGTCGCGCATATCCAGGACCGGAACCCCCTGCTCTGGTGGGAGCGCTAGAACGACGCGGACTCCTACCCGGCTAGGAAAAACATCGGACTTCCAGGCTGCCAGCGCGCGAGCCCGGCCGGGCATCGACGGCTGAGTCGAACATTTTCACGGAATATTTTGGTTTCACGGAAGATTTTGGGTACTATGATGCACAAAAGTCTCCGGGAAGCCAGAATGCTCCACGCAAATTTCCGGCTGGCTGAGACGGGAGTGATCCGCCGGTGCGGATGGGGCGGTTAATGACGCAGGTTGTCGTTCCTTACCGGCCGTAGGTAGCGGATCGCGCCGGGCCAGGACCGGTTTTCCGGACGGGCGGCTGGGCGGCAGCCTCCCCGTGCGCCGGATCCGCCGCCAGGCCATCCTGATTCAGCTGGCTGGTCGGCGTTCCTGGACGGTGAATCCAAGCCGTCCGAGCACCCTTACGGCACCGGACTTCCCGCCTTCGAAATCACTGGAGGCCAGGCGCTGGCCGGTGGCAAATTCATAAGCCGTACCCAGAATCGCTTTCGGTGGGTAACGGCGTTCGTCCCAGACGAGCTCATACGTCGTGGTAGGGGCGAATCCATGCGCAGAGAAGAACGCCTCCGGCCCCAGCCGGTCGTACTCCTGTATCGCGCGCAACACCTCGGTACGGCTCACGGGGTCCCAGTTCGGGCTCATTCAGACCTTCCTTTCGGCCGGGTGCGTACAGGCACGCTTGCCGTACGCACCCGGGCTCCACATCGTCAGATCAGCTATCCGTGACGATGCCGGTGGTCTCAGCTGGCGCCGACGCCGACCGAGCCGGCGGCGACGGGGACAGTGGTCACCTGGGTAAGTGACCCGTCGGGGCCGACGCGGTAGCCAACGATCTTGTTCAGGCCGGCCGCCAGGACGTACAGGTAGTTCTGGCCCGCGCTGACGCCCTCGTCGAGCGGCTTGGAGGCCGAGTCGTTCCCCACCAGCGTGGTGCCGAGGGCGGTGAGGGTGCCCCCGGACCCAACGGTGTAGCGGCCGATCGAGCCGCTGCCCGCGTTCGCGGTGAAGGCGAAGCCGCCACCGGGGCCGACGAAGGTGACGCCAAGCACGCGTCCGTGGTCTTCGTCGACGACCATCCGGGGCCCGGCCGGTGTAGCCGTCGGCGTACCGGCCGGCCCCGGGTACCGTCCGTCCAGGGTCGACGTCGATCACGCGGATGCGGTGTCCGGCGCGTTCGGCTTGGTCGGCGGTGAGCCCGACCGCCCCGGCCGGGGGGTCGCAGAAGAACACGGGCGGCAGGTGGCGGAAGCCACGCGAAACGGGGCTGCTCATGGCCAGTCAACGTCCCGATCGGCCGGCGCTCGGCGCTGCGGCATACCGTTCGATTAGCTGGTCGGCGATCACGTCGAGGTCCTTCCCGATGTAGTCCGGCTGCGGGCCCACGCCGAGCGGGGCGTTGCCCTCGCGGAGGATAAGCGCAGCCTGCCAGCCGGCCGCGACTGCGCCGAGGGTGTCCCAGACGTGGCTCGCGATCAGGCAGATGTCGCCGGGATCGACCTCGAGTGCGGCGGCTACCGAGTGGTATGCCTCCGGGGCTGGCTTGTGGCGTCTCACGGTCTCGTCGACGCTGAAACGACGCTCGAACACGTCGATCACGCCTGCCCGCTCGAGTTGCCGCCCCGAGATCTCGAGCGTGTTGTCGGTGAGCGTGAAGAGCCGGAAGCCATGCTCACGGAGCCGGCGCAGGGCCGCGGGAACCTCGGGGTGGGGCGGCATTGTGGCGAACCGTGCCGTGAGCTCCGCACTGTCGGCGTCACTGATCGTGATACCGCGGGTGGCGGCGAGCATCCGGAGCACGGCACCGCCGATGTCGGTGAACGGGACGTAGACGCCGGCGAGGGTGAGTGCCTCGGAGTAGGTGATCAGATTGGCGAACCACAGGCGCATGGCGGCGGGGTCGTTGAATATCCGGTCAAAGATGGGGCGGATGCCATCCAGGTTTAGCAGGGTCTCGTTGACGTCGAAGACGATGATCGATCGCTCAGGCATAGGGGGATCCTTCGTGGTGGGTGAGCAGGTAAAGTCGGGCCGCCGCGGACCGGCTGCACATCGTCAGATCGGCTATCTGCGACGATCTCGCTCCGCTGGTCCCGGGCAGGCGTCGCCGGAGGCGATGAGAACTCATGAGCCGCCCGCCTTCCGCTCGATGACGATGCGGGTGAGTTCGACGCGGGAGGCGATGCTGAGCTTGCGGAAGGCCTGGCGGAGGTGGTGGGCGACGGTGTGGGTGCTGATGTACATGCGGGCGGCCACCTGGTTGTTGTTCAGCCCCTCGGCGACCAAACTGGCGACGGCTTGCTCGGTGCCGGTCAGGCTGTCCCATCCGGTGACGGGCCGGATGGAGGGTGTGCTCCAGTGACGGCGGCGGATGCCGAGCCTGCGCAGCCGCCGCCGGATGCGGGCTTGGTCGCGGTCGGCACCGACCTGGCAGTAGCCGCCGAGTGCGTCCTTCAGGTGGCAAATGGCCTGATCGCGGTCGCCTTGCCTGCCGTGCAGGACGCCGAGGTCTTCGGCTGCGGAGGCCCGGGACCACGGATCGGGGTGCCGCGCAGCGGCCTCGGCGAGCAGACCTGGGTCGCGGGTCGCGAGACCCCGGCTGTGGGCCGCCGCGGCGGCCAGGGCGGGGAACCCCGGGTGGGCGTCGGCGAGGTCCTGGGCGGTGCGGGCGGCGCTGGCGGCCAGGTCGCTGTCGCCGGCGGCCAGTGCGGTGCGGGCCAGCCAGCCCGCAAGAGCAGGGTCGCCGAGCAGGAGCCCTGGCCGGTCCACCAGATCGTCGCGGAACCGGCCGAGGTGGCCGAGGGCGACGGACGGTCCGTCGCGCGCCTCGGTGATCTGCGCCTCGGCCAGGGTGGTTTCGGCGCGCGCGTAGATGTCAGCGAACTGCGGGCTCGTGGCGGGGCGGCGGGCAATGTGCTGGGCCGCGGCCGCGATGTCACCACGGCGCAGCTCGATCACGCTCAGCACGCTGCGCGCGGTCGCGGCGTACCCGTGCGCGCCGAGGGTCTGGGCCATGACCACGGCCGTCTGGGCATTGGCGGCGGCGTCGGCCAGGCGGCCAGCGGCCAGATGCATGCGGGCCCGCAAGACCGACAGCGCCGCCTGGGCCGGGATGTGGTGCAGCGCCGGGTTGTCCGCGGCGCGGAGGATGTTCTCTGCCTCGCCGGGCTGGCGCAGGTCGACCAGCGCGGCGGCGAGCGCGAGCAGCGGCTGGACCTGGCGGGCGTCCGGAGAGATTGCCGTGCTGTGCCGTGCCGCGTCGTGCAGCAGGCCGAGGCTTTCGCTGATCTGGCCGCGGTCCCAGACGAGGACCGCGCGGGTGAGGCGGGCCGCCGCGGCGACGTGGGCGTCGTGCTGGGCCGGATCGGCAAGGATGCCGTCGGCCACCGGGCCGCCGATTTCGTCGCGCAGTCCAGACAGGGCCTGCAGGTGCGCGGCGAGCGCCTGATCCCGCAGGTCGTCAGGCAGTTGCGGCCTGGCCAGGACCAGCTCGGCCTGGTCGCCGGCCTCCCGGGCCTGGCCGCGGGCGGAGATGACCGAGGATAGTGCGCACCGTAGCCGGTCCTCGGCCGCCGAAGGCAACGGCTTGGCTAGCAGGTCATGGGCGACCGCGGCGGCCTGGTCCAGTCGGCCGGCCGCGGCCAGGGCTTCGGCGGCTGCCACCGCGCGGGACAGCGCGGCCGGATCGGCCGGAGGGGTCAGCTCCAGCGCGCGCAGCGCCAGGTCAGCCGCGGTCTGCGGCGCTGAGCGCAGCGTCTGCGCCGCGGCGGTGCCCAGCCCGGCCAGCGAGGCGGGATCCGCCGGATGAGCGGCCTGGAGCAAATGGCTGGCGGCCCGGGCCGACGACTCGCCCCGGGCGAGCAGGAGCTCGCCGTACTGACGGTGCAGCGCCCTGCGGGCCGGCCGCGGGATCATCTCGCCGACCGCGCGGCGCAGCAGCTGGTGGCGGAACGCAAACGCGTGTTCCGCTTCGGTCATGACCGCAGCGTCCATCGCCTCCTCGACCGCGGGCAGCAGCGCGGCTGGGGTTTCGCCGAGCATCTCGGCCGCGTCTTCCAGCCGGAACGCCGGACCCAGCACGGCCGAGGTGACCAGCAGATGCCGGGCCCGCTGGCTGAGGCCATCGAGCCGCCGCTGCGTGAGACGGTGAATCCGCCGCGGCAGCCGGGCTGAGGCCAGCACGGCGCGCCCGCCGGTGACCTGCACGGCGTGGTCGTCGCGCAGGCCGCCGATCAACTCAGCCACCAGGGAGGGGTTGCCGGCGGCCCCGCTGGCCAGGTCGGCCAGGGCCTGGTCCGGAGGTGCGCCGAACGCCTCGGTGAGCATGGCCATAACCGCATCCTGATCCAATGGGGCCAGAATGAGCCGGGCGGCACCATCCTGCTCCAGCAGGCCGAACAGGTGGTCCGCGGCCCGATGGGGGGTGCTTGACCGGGCCAGGAGCCACGCGACAGGATGCCGTTTCAGGTCCCGCGGCAACGCCCGCAGCGCGGCCAGCGTGGCCGGGCTGGCCCAGTGCAGGTCGTCCAGGCAGACCAGGACGGGAGCCGCCGCGGCCCGCTTTTCGAGGTTCGCTCGTATCTGGGTCGTCCACCACGCAGCCGCGGTCGGCAGACCACGACCGGGATCATCGGTAATGAGCTCTCCGGACGGCTCCCGCAGGGCCGCGCGCAGCGCGAAGAACGGGATCGCCTGGCCCAGCTGGTCCGCTGCCCCCGCGGCCAGGGAAAAGCCCCGCTCCGCGGCCTCGTCAATGGCGTCGCGGAGCAGTAGGGACCTGCCGATGCCCGGCTCCCCGTCCACCAGCACTACGCCGCCCACCCCGCGCTCGGCACGCCCCAGGAGGTCACGGACCATTGTCTGTTCGGCCGTGCGTCCATGCAGGACCTCCCGGCCGGTCGGCCACTTCCGCGGCTTCGTCCTTCTGCCCGCTTCCGGGGAGGAGTCGCTGATCATCGCGGTCATGTCACGCCTCGCTCGCAGCCGCCTGGCGACCGGCCAGCGCCAGGTTCCGCACTCACGCTGAGGTAAGCCATCACCAGCCTCCTCGACCGTGCCGGTCATGGCTGCCTGGCAGTGGATGGCGTGCATGTCTGACTGACCCTTTCGCTAGACGAGGTGCTCGCCGCCGTCAACCGGGATGGAGACCCCGGTCAGGAACCCGTTGGTCAGGGCCGCCAGCGCCGCGGCCGCGACGTCGTCGGCCGTGCCGATGCGCCGGGCGGGATTGGCCGCGGACCGGGCTTGGAACAGCGCGGCCTTGCGTTCGTCGCCGAGAGCGTCGTACGCGCCGGTGTCGATGGTTCCGGGGGCGATGGCATTGACCCTGATCGGGGCGAGCTCGACCGCCAGCCCGGCAACGATGGCGTCGACGGCGGCGTTGGTGGCGGCGACGGCGAGCATGCCCGGCGCCGGCTTCAGCGCGGTGGCTCCCGACATGAACAGGAACGACCCGCCTGGTGCGAGCCTCCCGGCGAAGTGCTTGGCCAGCAGCAGGGGGCCGGTCACCTTGGTGCCGAACGAGGCGTTTACCAAGCTCGCGGTCAGGTCCGCGTAGCTGCCGCGGGCGCGGGCCGAAGCGGTGGATATGACGTGGTCCACCGGCGCGATCCGGTCGGCCAGCGCGGTGATCGAGGACTCGTCCGTGACGTCGACATGCTCGATGGCGACGTCCATGCCGCGATACGCGCCGACCAGATCGTCCGGGTGACGCCCGGCGGCGATAACCCGGCCTCCGTCTTCGCCGACGGCCAGGGCGATGGCCCGGGCGATCCCGCTACCGCGGCCGATTATCAGCACGGTCTTGTCTTTCAGGAAAGGCATCTGTTTCTCTCCTCTGGCGGCTCCGATTGAGCCTCTTCAGGCCATCACGCGGCTCTATTTTGGCGTTTCGCGAGTTTCCTGTCAGGCGTCCCTGAATGGCGCATCTCTATTTCACGCTTTACGGTGGCCAGGGCGGCTGTTAACCTCATCGAGGTCGAGGCCACACGGCTGGCTCGGCGGGAGACGACAGCTTCAAGCAGTTATTTCTAATGGACAGAACGAGCCTGACACATTACTAATTCCGGTGGCAAGGGTCGAAGGTTTCGAAGATTTCATGGCACTCATCGAAATCCCTAATGTCTATAATTCCGGTACCGCGGCTGGTCCCGGTCGCGTGCGCTTCGCGGTGATCGGCGAGCCCATTGTCGCGGTGGATCTGATCAATACCGTCGCGGCGCCCGGATCGCCGGCGGGAGACGACCTCCTGTCGACCGAGCGCGGCGCGGAGGCCTGGTGGCGGGTCGAAAGAGCGCGCGTGCCGCCCGGAGACCTGCCCGAGACCCGGGCCTTGCGCCTGCTGCGCTCGGCCTTGCGGGACATGATCGAGGCGCTGGTCGACGACCGCCCGGTCCCGAAGGTGTCGGTGTCCGAGCTCAATTTCTTCACGCAGTCGGCGCCGGTCAGCACCCGATTGGCGATGACCACGGAGGGACTATGCAGGGAGACGCACTGGCACCGGGAGTTCGGCGGGAATCCGCGGCTGGCGTTTATTGCCACCCAGGCCGCAGAGTTCCTGTCCGATCCGTCGCAGGTACGCCGGCTGCGCCGGTGCGCGAATCCGGCCTGTTCGATGATCTTCATAGCCGTCAACCCCCGGCGGTCATGGTGCGCACCCGGCGTATGCGGCAACCGGGTACGCGTCGCCCGGCATCACCGTCGCGCAGGCGGGGTCTGATGAAGTTCCGAGCGGGCAGAGGTCCCGCATGCGCGAGTCCGGGAGACCGCGCCGCTTCAGGTCGGTGACGAACCGCCGGAGCAGGTCATCGTGCGGCGCGGCGACGACGACGATCACATCGCGCAGCTCGGGTGGGTCTAGGGACCTGATCGTCGCTCCTGGCAGCGGGGTAAGAGCCGAGAAGGGCACGATCGTCACTCCCATGCCGGCCGCCGCCAGTTGCGCGGCCGTGCGCGGGAAGCCGGTACGCAGCGCCGGCTGGGGCAGCACGACACCGCGGGCCGCCGCGAACTGGTCGATCCACACGGCGAACCCGTTGTCCGGGTTGTAGTGCACGAGCGGCTCGGCGGCCAGCTCGGCCAGCGGCACCGCGTCCAGGCCCGCGAACCGGTGCTCCGCCGAGGCGACCACCACGATCTCCTCGCGGCCGAGCACTTCGACGTGCTCATCGGTCCGCGTTGGCCGCGGCCCGACAGCGACGTCTGTCCCCCCGGCCAGCAGTACATCGAGCATCCGGTCCGCGCTGGTGTACTCCTTCAGGTCCAATTCCACGTCCGGGAACCGGCGCCGCCAGGCCCGCAGCACCGGGACCAGCACCCACGTCGTCATCGTCTCCGCGCAGGCGATCCGGATGCGGCCGCCGGCCCCGGCCGCCACCCTCCGGCCCGCTACCACCGCCCGGTCGGCCGCGGCCAGGGCGATCCGGGCCTCGGCGACGGCGGCCAGCCCGGCCGCGGTCGGCCTGATGCCCCGCGGCAGCCGCTCGATGACCGGGGTGCCCAGTTCCCGCTCGATGGCGGCGATCTGGTGCGACAACGCCGGCTGCGATGTGTGCAGTACCGCCGCCGCCTGCGTCAGCGAGCCTTGCTCCACGATGGTGACCAGGCACTCCAACGCCCTCATCGAAAACATCTCGGCGATCCTTGCCCCTCTGCTGCGGCCCGCGACCTATACGTCTTCGTCTCTTGTGGCACGAGTCTCGTACTCGGCCGGATGAGCCCGCCTCGTACGATTCGTAGGATCTTGCCCGAGCAGACCCGATCAGGGTCATCGTGGCGGCACGCGGCGGACTTCGAGCAGCTCGAGCCCGAGGGCCTCGATCTCGGCGAGCACCCCATACAGCTCGGCCTGGTCCGATATCGCTCCCGTCAGCACGGTGTCCTCGTCTCGCGGCCGAGCCCGCAGGCCGGGGAACGCGGAGCGCATCGTCTCGCCCAGGTGGCCGCGCACCCAGATCTCGTACCGTCGCGGGTGCGACCCGTCATATGCGCTGGTCGCGTTGTCAGTAGTCACGAGACCGAGCCTGGACGCCGACAGGATGAGCAGTCAACGTACGATTCGGATGATTCCTGACGATGCTCAGCTTGGTGCGCGCATGGTCGCCGAGTCAGCGCTGGTGTGCGGACGGTGCGAGCAGGCCCAGAGCGCGGGCGGACTCGACCGCTTCGGCCCGGCTGTGTGCGCCGAGTTTCGCGTAGACGTTGCGCAGGTGGGTCTTGACGGTGGTCGTCGAGACGGACAGTTCGCTGGCGACTTCCGGCGCCGACAGGTGGGTCGGCAGGTAGCGCAGTACGCGGATTTCACTTTTGGTGAGCGGCTCACGCGGCGGCCGCGGCCCGGCGGGCGGCGGGGCGGGCCTGTTCCCGGCCAGTAGGTCGAGGATCTGGGCGATCAGGGCGGCGTGCGCGGTGCGCTGCCGGGCGTGACGCTCGAGCAGGCCGGGCGCGGGATGCAGCAGGAACCACAAGAGCGCCCCGTCGGGTTCGGCGAGATCGAGCGCACGCTCGAGGGCGTGCCCGGCGGCGGCCTGGTCGCCGAGCGCGTCCCGGGCGATCGCCTCCAGCAGGAAAGCCTCGGCCAGCCAGGACCTCCAGCCCCCCAGGATGGAGCCGTCCAGCACCGGCGCGAGCGCTGCGGTTGCCGCGTCCGGGTCGTGCTGGGCGAGCCGCAGCGCCGCCGCGGCGATGCGCATCTCCCGGCGGTCGTGGTCGCGTTCGCTGAGATCGGCGAGGGCCTGCTCGGCGCGCTCGGTGTCGCCGAGGCCTGCCAGGGCGAGCACAAGCCAGGCTCGCAGTGGCCTGCCGAGCGGGTTCGGTCCGGCTAGATGCTCGGCGGCCCGGAACGCGGACAGCGCGTCGGCGGCCCGGCCGCGCCCCAGCTCGAGCTGGCCCCGGACGTAGTGGGCCCCCAACGCCGACGCCGGGTCCGCCTCCGCTCTGAAAGTACGCTCCGCGCGCTGCACCCAGGTGTCCGCCTCGTCCAGCCGCCCCTGCCAGGCCAGCGCGGATCCAAGCGTATTGGCGGCGAAACCGGCGAACAGGTCGGCGGTCCAGCCGTGCCGCTCGGCTAGATCGATCGCCTGCCTGCTGAGCTCCACGGCCCGCGGAAAGCGCCGGCTGAGCTCGATCTCCGCCCGGTACACCAGGCCCATGAACTCCAGATACGGCCATCGGATCCGGCGCGCCAGCGCGACCGCCTGGTCCAGGTGGCACTCGGCCGCCTCGAAGCGGCCGGTCCAGGTCTCGGCGTTGCCAATTTCGAGTAGCGCCAGCGTACGGAGCTCTTTCTCACCCCATGCCCACCTCCCCGTTCCCCTGCCGCTTGCCCCCTCCATGGGCTGTGCCGCTTCCGGAGCCTCGGCCACCGCCAGGTGCCGCTGCGCCTGCTCGGCTCGCGTCCGCTGGTCGCCGCTCCGCCCGTACGAGAGGAGCCGGACCACCCCGAGCAGCACCTGTGCCTGCGCGCGCCGGCCCTCCGACACCGACGCCAACCCGCTCTCGGCCAGCCCCAGGTACCGTTCCGCCGCCTTCAGCGACCCGCGGGCCAGCTCATCGGCCGCGGCCACGACCGCCAGCTCGGCCTCTGCCGAGGAGGCTCCGGCGGGGAACCCGGCCAGCAGCGCGTGTATGGTTGCCGTGCGACCGTCCAGGTACAGGCCCGGCCAGTGGTCGGCCAGCAACCGGGCGGCCAGGCCCCAGTCTCGGGCGGCCTGGGCGTGCCGGATCGCCTCTACCGGGTAGCCGTGGCCCGCCAGCCACCCGGCCGCCAGCTCGTGCAGCGCGGCGACCTCCTCTGGCTGAGTGCGGCGCAGTTCCAGCTGCAGCAGGTCGGCGAAGAGGTGATGGTAGCGGAACCACGACCGCGCCGCGTCCAGCGACACCACGAACGCGTTCGCCTCTTCCAGATCCTGCAGCACCCGCTCCGCGCCGCTGGCCCCGGTCAGCAGGTTGGCCAGCTCGCCGTTGACCCGCTCCAGTACGCTGGTCCGCAGCAGCAGCAGCCGCACCTCCCCGGGCTGCCGCTCCAGCACCTCGGCCAGCAGGTATTCCGCTACGGTCCGTTCGGTCCCAGAGAACTCCGCCGCGAACCGCTCCGGATCGGGGTGCCCGGCCAGCGACAACGCCGCCAGCCGCAATCCCGCCGCCCACCCCTCAGTCCGCTCGTGCAGCATCATCACCGCTGAGTCGGGCAGCGCCACTCCGGCGGCATCGAACATCTCCCGCGCCTCGGCTGCGGTGAACCGCAGATCGGCCTCGCGGATCTCGGTCAGCTCGCCCTCCAGCCGCAGCCGGTGCAACCCCAGCCGCACGTCATGCCGGGTGGCCAGCACGAACCGCAGCTGCGGCGGGGCCCGCATCACCAGGAGCTCCAGCTGCCGCCGCGCCTCCTCGGCGCCCAGCTCGTGCAGGTCATCGATCACCAGCCAGATCCGGTCCTCCAGCGGCGCCAGGTCCGTCAGCAGCCGCTCGGTCATCGCCCACCCGTCCAGGTCCGGCGCCGCCGTCAACGCGCGCACCAGGGCCGACCCTGGGATCGTCTGACGCAGCGCGCGCAGCACCGATAGCCACAACCGCTGCGGATCACGCTCGTCACGCCCCACCGGAACCCACGCGGCACGCTCGGCCAGGCCCGCCTCACGGATCCAGGACCGCAGCAGAACCGTCTTACCGCTGCCCGGCGGTGCCGACACCACCGTCACCCGCGCCGCCGCCCCCAGCCGGTCCCACAGCGCCGGACGGGACACCACGGCCGCCCGAGAGGCCACCGGCTCGTTGAGCGTCGTCATGTCCCTTCTCCTTGTCAGAAATGCTAGCGGCGCTGTTCCTGGACCTCGGGTGCGGGCCGCGAGCTCAAGCCAGTGACACCGTAATCAGGGTGCGGCGGGATCGTCGCGGATAGCTGATCTGACGATGTGCGGCGGGGTCGCCATGGCCAGTGTTGCCGGTGAGCAAGCAGCCGGCTCGCCCGCTGCGCACCCCCAGCCGAAAGGAAGGCTTGCATGAGCATGAACTGGCTCGAGGGCATGAACCAGCAGATGGACGGACCCGGCCAGCCGCAGGCCGCGGTCATGCCCGTCTTCGCGGGGCAGAAACTGGTGGTCGTCGGCGGCAGCAGCGGGATGGGGCGCCAGACCGCCGAGGACGTCGTGGCCGCCGGCGGCAGCGCCGTCATCATCGGCGAAGACGACAGCAAGGTCGACGACACCGTCCAGACCCTGGCCAAGGACGGCACAGTTTACGGCATCACCGCTGACCTGGCGGACCGGATGCAGGCCGAGCGGGTCTGCAGGCAACTGGCCGACGAGCACGCCGACGCCACTCTGCTGGTCAACGCGGCCGGGCTGTTCGTCCCCAAGCCGTTCCTGGACCACGACGGCGCCGACTACGACTCCTACGCCGAGCTGAACCGGGCCATCTTCTTCCTCACCCAGGCCGTGGTCCGCGGCATGGTCGCCGCAGGCCGGGGCGGGTCCATCGTGAACATCGGCAGCATGTGGGCTCACCAGGCCATCGGCGCCACCCCGTCGTCGGCGTACTCGCTGGCCAAGGGCGGGCTGCATGCGCTCACCCACAACCTGGCCCTGGAACTCGCCCCATACCAGATCCGGGTCAACACGGTCGCCCCGGCCGTCGTCGCCACCCCGATCTACGAGAGGTTCGTCCCCCAGGACAAGCTCGGGGAGACCCTGCACAGCTTCGACGGCTTTCACCCGCTCGGCCGGACCGGCACCCCCCGCGACCTGGCCAATACCATCACCTTCCTGCTCTCCCCCGCCACCGGCTGGGTCACCGGCGCTGTCTGGAACGTCGACGGCGGCGTCATGGCCGGACGCAACTAGTCCGGCGCGTTGTCTGCGTCCTGGAGTAAGGGAGAACTGTAATGGCTGGCATCGCGTACCGGACGGCGGACGTGGATGGCCTGACGGTGTTCTATCGGGAATCCGGAGCATCTGACGCACCCACGCTGGTGCTCCTGCACGGTTTCCCGTCAGCGAGCCACATGTTCCGCGAGTTGATCCCGCTGCTCGCCGACCGGTTTCACATCGTTGCTCCCGACCTGCCCGGCTTCGGCAAGTCGGACATGCCCGCGCGAGATGACTTCGACTACACGTTCGAGCACCTGACCGACGTCATCGATCGCCTGACGGAAATTCTCGGCCTCGATCGCTTCGCCCTCTATGTGTTCGACTACGGCGCGCCGGTCGGGTTCCGGATCGCCACCCGGCACCCCGAGCGAATAACTGCGATCATCTCCCAGAACGGGAACGCATACGAGGAAGGGCTGAGCGACGGCTGGAACCCTATCCAGGCCTACTGGAAGGACCCGTCGCAGGCCAACCGGGAAGCGATCCGGACGTTCGTGGCGCCGCAGACGACGATCTGGCAGTACACGTACGGTGTCCCCGACAAGACGGGGGTCAGTCCGGATGGCTATGGGCT
This sequence comes from uncultured Actinomycetes bacterium, assembly GCA_963758795.1. Classification (GTDB taxonomy): domain Bacteria; phylum Actinomycetota; class Actinomycetes; order Streptosporangiales; family Streptosporangiaceae; genus Palsa-504. Next base: position 86,618 of record CAVWXG010000004.1, on the reverse strand, counting down.
GGACAACTACTACCTCGCTCGCGTCGGCGCCGAAGAGATCCAGCTTGACCTGTTCCTCGACTACGCGAGCAACGTGGCGCTGTACCCGGCGTTCCAGGAGTACTTCCGCACCAGCACGCCACCGCTGCTCGCGGTGTGGGGCAGGAACGATCCGTTCTTCCGGCCGGCCGGGGCCGAAGCCTTCAAGCGGGACATCCCCGATGCCGACATTCGTTTCGTCGACACTGGTCACTTCGCGCTGGAGACCCACGTCGAACAGATCGCGGCCGCGATCGGCGAGTTCCTCACCCGGCGGGTGTCACCACTGCATGCGGGACAGGCGCCGAACCGGGAGGGATGAAGCGGTTGCAGGAACTGGTCGGCGGGGCGGGCGATGTCGGCGCCGGTGGCATAGCCAGGCTAGTGCGCTACCTGCGCGAGCACGCCGCGGCTTCGGCGTAACCCGCCGCCGCTGCTGCCTGCTCCACGGCCAGGAAGCGGTGCCCGTCGGGTCCCGGTAGCAGCGCGGCGCGGACGCCGCCGTGCAGGACCATGAGGTCGCGGCCGGCCAGCGGCGTGCCGCGCCGGGCGAGGGCCGCGGCCGTAGTGTCGAGCGAGGCGACCCGTACCACGCAGTGGGTCGCCACGATGTCGTTGCTGGCGATGTCGTGCGGGATCGGCCGGCGGGTGCCCACGTGGTAGTGCAGCAGCTCCAGTCGCGGGGCGAGCAGATCCGGCGCGAGCCGGGTGACGCTGACCCGGACTCCGTCCACGTCGTCCAGATCGGCTTGTTCGGGTCCGCGGTTCTCGGTGCGGGTTCCGGCGCTGAACCCGAATACCGACCCGAAGAATCCCGCGCTGCTGGCCGAGTCGCTGACCGCGATGGCGGTGTGATCGACGCCGAGAAAGGGGCCGGCGCCGGTGACGGCGCGCCATTCCTCCGGTACACGTCCCGCCGGGAAGGCGAGCAGTTCCAGCGGGTGGCCGTCATGATCACGGAACTTGAACGCCGTCACGCCCCCGGAGCTGTCCGGCAGCCGCACCGGGCCGTTACGGCTGATCGGCCGGAACCGCCGGTTGGCCATGACCAGCTGATATGCGTGCATCATGTCGTCCACGACGATCGCCATGTGCTGGAACCAGAGGTCGGTGCTCGTGCTGCCGGGCGGATAAGGACGTCCCGCCGAGTCCATGAACTCCAGCAGCTCGATCCGCTCGCGGCCCAGCCGCAGCACCGAGCGCCGCCCGCGCGCCTGCCGGATGCACAGCACGCGGACCAGCGAAGGATCGATGTCGCCGCGTTGTTCGACGCGGCACCCGAGGGTCCGGATGTAGTCGTCTTCGGCCCGGTCCAGGTCCGGCACGACCAGGGTGACCCGGTCGATCACCGTTCCCCGCCTGGTCCTCATGCCGGCATCGGGTTGTCGCTGCGGACCGCGGCCCCCATGTGCAGCTGGAGGGCGCTGACGACCAGGGCGAAGTGGCTGAACGCCTGGGGCGTGTTGCCCAGCTGGCGCTGTGCGGCCGGATCCCATTCCTCGCTCAGCAGCCCGACATCGTTGCGCAGGGCGAGCAGGCGCTCGAACAGGCCGATCGCGTCCCGCCGCTGGCCGGACCCGTGCAGCGCGTCGACGAGCCAGAACGAGCAGGCGATGAACAGGCCTTCGCTGCCCTTGAGGCCGTCGTCGGTCTGGTTGGTCGAATAGCGCCTGACGAGTCCGCCTTCGCTCAGTTCGCGGCGGACCGCGGCGATCGTGCCCATGACACGCGGGTCGGTGGCGGGGAGGAAGCCGACCCGGGGGATCAGCAGCAGGCTGGCGTCGAGCGCGGCCGACCCGTAGGCCTGGGTGAAGGTGTTGCGTTCGGCGTCGAACGCGTGGGTTACGACATCGTGGTGGATCTGATCGCGGAGCTGCTCCCAGCGCAGGACCGGGCCGGGCAGGCCGTACCCGCGGACCGATCGTGCCATCCGGTCGGCGGCGGCCCAGGCCATTACTTTGGAGTGAGTGAAGTGCTGCCGGTCGCCGCGTACCTCCCACAACCCGTTGTCCGGTTCGCGCCAGGCTGATTCGAGGTAATTCATCAGGGTGACCTGCAGCGCCCACGCGTCGGGGTCGACGGGAAGACCTGCCTGCCGGGCGAGGAACAAGGCGTCCAGCGTCTCGCCCCAGACGTCGAGCTGGAGCTGCCCGGACGCGGCGTTGCCGGTACGGACCGGACGGCTGCCCTCGTAGCCGGACAGCCAGGGCAGTTCGGCCTCGGGCAGCCGCCGCGCACCGTCGAGGCTGTACAGGATCTGCAGCGTCTTGGGCTGGCCCGCGATGGCGCGCAGCAGCCACTCACGCCACGCCCCGGCCTCGCGCCTGAACCCGGCCGCGAGCAGGGCCTGCAACGTGTAGGTGGCGTCGCGGAGCCAGCAGTACCGGTAGTCCCAGTTGCGGACCCCGCCGATCTCCTCCGGCAGCGACGTGGTCGTGGCCGCGACGATCCCGCCGGTCGGCTCGTAGGTCAGGGCCTTCAGGGTGATGAGCGACCGGTCGACGGCGGCGCGGTACGGCCCGGGCTGGTAAGAAGCGTGATCAGCCCACTCGGTCCAGAACTCCTCCGTCTTCGAAAGAGCCTGCTCCGGGTCCGCGTCCTGCATCTGCGGGTCGTGGCCGGGCGCCCACGACATGACGAACGGAACCCGGTCGCCCTGGCGCACGGTGAAGTCCGCGAAGGTGTCCCAGTCGTGGCAGGACGCCGGGACTGTGGACATCAGCCGGACGAGGTCAGGCCCGGCGATCGCATGGACCTGGAGGCCATCCTGGCGGACCCACGGGACGACGCGGCCGTAGTCGAACCGCAGCCGCAGTACCGATCGCATCGCCACTTCGCCGCTCAGGCCCACCGCGATACGGATCAGGTGGGGGGTGCGCGCCCGGGGCGGCATGAAGTCGATCACCCGTACGGCGCCGTCCGCGGTGACCCAGTCCGTCTCGAGCACCAGGGTGTTACCGGCGTACCGGCGGCTCGTGCATTCGTCCGCGGTCACGGGGGCGAGCGTCCAGTGTCCCGCCTCCTCGTTGTGCAGGAGCGCGGCGAACGCGGCGGGCGAGTCGAAGCGCGGCAGGCACAGCCAGTCGACCGACCCCGCCGTGCTCACCAGGGCCGCCGTATGCAGGTCGCCCAGCAGGGCGTAGTCCTCGATTTTCGGCATGATGGAAATCCTTCAGGGGGTATTTCCGATGCGCTCGGCGATGTGATCGCCGACGCGCAGCGCATTCGCGACGATGGTCAAGGTGGGGTTCACCGCACCGATCGACGGCATGAAGCTGCCGTCCACCACGTAGAGGTTGTCGAGGTCGTGGGCCTGGCAGTGCAGGTCGAGGACCGAGGCGGACGGGTCGGTCCCGAAGCGCGCCGTGCCTGCCTGGTGCGCCGTGGCGGCAGCGTCGAACGCCTTGTGCAGGTAAAGACTGCGGACAAACGTCATGTCCACCATGCCGAGCTTGCTCAGCACTCTCTGGAAGGTCCGGCGCAGCCGGGTGAGGCCTCCGGTGTTGTTACCAGACTGCAGTGCCAGCCTGATCGCGCCGTCACGCCGGAGTGTCACCCGGCTGTCGGCCAGGGGAAGGTCCTCGCCGGTCAGCCAGAAGTCGATCGAGTGCCTGGCGACGTCGCCGTACGGGGCTGACGGAGCCCAGCTGAGCCCGCGTGGTGCCGCCCCCTTGATCTGCCAGTCATCGGACTTGCCGAGCATCTGGATGTGGCCCATCGGGTACGGCCAGTACTGGCCGGGGCCGTAGAAGTCGTTGAGCGCCAGCGTCTTCTGGAAGACCGTCGGGTTCGGCTCGCGGGAGAACGCGATGAGGGCCAGGTTGTTGTGCCGCATGTAGTTCCGGCCGACCAGGTCGGATGAGTTCGCCAGGCCATCCGGATACTGGTCGTTCGCCGACTTCAGCAGCAGCGCAGCCGACAGGATCGCCCCGGCGGACAGCACGACGATGTCGGCGGTGAAGACGTGCGGGGAGCCGTCGGGAAGGGTGACCGCGACGCCGGTGACGGCGCGGCCGCCAGCATCGGTCAGCAGACGCTCGACTGTCGTCCTGGTCATCAGGGTCAGGTTGGGATGGGCGGCCAGGGCCGGCCGGACCACCGCCACTTCGGCGTCGGCCTTCGCGCCGAGCGGGCAGGGAAAGCCGTCCACGCGGTCGCACCGGATGCATCGTGAATCCGTGGTGGGCCGCCCGTGAGCATCCTGGGTCAGCTGCACCCCCAGCGGCAGGTGAAACGGGTGCAGGCCGAGTTGCTCTAGGTCATCCGACAGCTGCTGGATACGGGGCTCGTGCTGCACGGGCGGGTACGGGAAGTCCTGGCTCGAGGCGCCGCCGAACGGGTCCTCGCCGTGCTGGCCGTGCACCCAGAACAGATGCTCGGCGCGGACATAGTACGGCTCCAGGTCGTCGTAGCCCAGCGGCCAGGCCGGCGCGACTCCGTCCGGGTGCCGGACTTCGCCAAAGTCCGCGGGCAGCAGCCGTATCAGCGCCGCTCCGTACACCTTCGAGTTTCCGCCCACGTAGTAGTGCAGCTCGGGCCGGAACGGCCGGTCGCGGTGGTCGTAGAAGGTCTCGCCGGCGGTGTACTTCGCATCGCCGAAGACGGCTCGGGAGTTCCAGTTGTCCCGTTCCCGGGGGAGGAAGTCGCCGCGTTCGAGCATCAGCACGCGCTTGCCGGTTTCGGCCACGCGCCCCGCGGTGGTCGCGCCCCCGGGCCCGCTCCCGATGACCAGGACGTCGTAGTGATCATTCCCCATGCTCAGACGAGTCCGCCGTTGGCGTAGACCACCTGACCGTTGACCCACCGCCCGGTCGGCCCGACCAGGAACGACACGACACCGGCGATGTCGTCGGGACGACCGAGGCGGCCGAGCGACGGCAGGGCCGCCAGCTGCTCTTGTTCTTCCGCCGAGGTGCTGGCCAGAAACGCCGCGGTCGCGGTGGGACCCGGCGCGACCGCGTTGACCGTGATGTCGCGGCCGCGCAGCTCTTTGGCCAGGATGCGGGTGAGCGCATCGACGGCGGCTTTGGACGCCGCGTACGCGCCCAGCGCTGGCGGCGCCACCCGGACCATGCTCGACGACACGTTGACGATCGAGCCCCCGTTACGCACGCGCCGCGCGGCCTGCTGGTCGACCACGAACGTGCCGCGTACGTTGACCCGGTGAATCTCGTCGAGGTCCGCCAGGTCAAGGTCGGCGAGCACGGCGGGGCGGTTGATCCCGGCGGTGTGCACGACGACGTCGAGATGCCCGAAGCGGTCCTCGACGGCGTCGAATACCGCAGCGGTGGCGTCGGCGTCGGCGATGTCCGCCGCGAACGCCGCGCCGCGCCGCCCACGCCCCGCGATCTCCTTGACCGCCGCGTCGGCCTCCTCGACGCTGCCGGCGTACGCCACCACGACGTCGAACCCGTCGGCGGCCAGCTGGGCGGCTATCACCCGGCCCATCCCGCCGGTCCCCCCGGTCACCAGGGCCGTCCGCACGCGGCCTCCCGCGTCATCACCAGCAGTCATGATCCTCACCTCTCCGCGGCCGCTCACCGGCTCGCCGATCCCGACAGCCCAGTGTTTCCGCGCGATCGGCGCCGCACATCGTCAGATCGGGTAAATCGCATGGGCCACGGCCCAGGCCCGGACCGCGCGCAGAGGAGGCGGCACGGGAAACCACGGCCCGTTCGGTGTCGTCAAGATTTTTCAGAACGGGCCGTGATGCTTGTTTCCGGCCAGCCTGAGGGTGCGCCCGTGCGCCTCTCCCAAGATTCCGCGCTGAGGTTGCGGTAGATCGCCCGTAGCTGGGCCTTAGGTGTTAAGGGTGACGAACAGGTCTGCGGCGAGTTCGCGCACCGAGGCTGGTATGGGCGGCATCCACAAGATCGTAAGGTCCCTTTCGGTCAGCGGTTCGAACAACCCTGCTGCCGGGTATGTGCCGCCTCGGCCCGCTGTTCTCCGGCCAGCTACATGGTGACCAGCGGCCATGGGTCGGCGCAATGCCGCAGAATGCCGCGCGCCTGGCCTCCAACACCCCCGGATGGACGTCGGCCACCTGCCGCTGATCTGAACCACGCAAGCGGGTACCGATACGCGCCGCGGCGAATCATCCGCTAGTGCACATGCCGCTGACCGCGGGCGCTGCTGGATGGCCGGGCTGCTACGCTGCGCGCTGGTTCGGCGAAGGATGGAGGCAAGGACGTGTCTATTGTCGCGCTGCGGCCGGTCGAGGATTCCGATCTGGATGCGCTGTTCGACCAGATGCGTGACCCGGAGTCGGTCTTGATGGCGGCGTTCACCACCGAGGACCCCGACGACAGGGGCGCATTCGACGCCCACATGGCCATGGTGAGAAGCTCACCCGGCATTACCATGCGGGCAGTGACCTGCGACGGCCGGCTCGTAGGCAGCATCGCCAGCTTCGTCCACGAGGGTCAGACCGAAGTCACATACTGGATCGAACGCGCGGCCTGGGGCGCGGGCATCGCAACCCGGGCAGTGGCGCTGCTCCTGGACCTGGTGCCTGCCCGGCCGTTGTACGCCCGTGCGGCCAGCGACAATGCAGGCTCGTTGCGGGTTCTGCGGAAATCCGGCTTCAAGATCATCGGAACCGAGACGTCGTTCGCTGTGGCGCGGAAGGGCGAGATCGAGGAAACGATCCTCCGCTTGGACTAAGCTTGCGGCGCCAGCTACTCGCGCCTGGGCGGGAAGGCAGTACCTGGCCTCGGCCGCAACACGATGACGGTCCCGTGCGAACCGCGCCTGACCTGCGCCAGCCCGGCGGCACCCTGCTCGAGGGAAAACGCTCACCGACAGAAACCGTGAGCGTACCCCGGGCGAGAAGCTCGACGAGGTCGCTGAGCCGCCTGCCGTCCGGGGCGACCTGCACCGAGCTGGACGAGTATTCCTCCGGTGACACCGCCGGCGCCGTTCACCAGCACGGTCTGCCCGGCACGGACCTCCAGCGCGTCAACGACTGTCTGGTCGGCGGTGAGCGCCGGGACCGGCAGCGCCGCGGCGGCGTCGAACGACACTCCTGCTGGTACGACGGCAATATGCGCGGCGGCGGCGATGAACTGCTCAGCCCAGGCGCCCTGCTCGCGCAGCGGGAGCGAGTGCGTGGTCACCCGATCGCCGGGCCTGAGCTTGCGACTTGCCGGGTGCGAGCGGTCCCTGCATGGCGCGACCGTGAATGCCGTGGGGATGCGGCAAGCCCCGTCCACCGGTTGTACCGCGCCGGACGCGTAGTCAGCAGCGCACGAGGCGAGGAAGCCGGCCACTACTGGGCTCGGGTGCGTTAGAGTCGTGGCGTGACAGACAGCGATGACTGGCGGGTAACCATCTCCCTGGCCGGACAGGGAGAAGCCGGACAGGCGCACCGGGCGTTGTCCGCCCATGAGGTGGGAGAAGACGTCCGCCGCCAGCTCGGCCGCACCATCGTCCTCGGCGAGGGTGACTCGCAGATCTTCCTGTACGCGGGCACCGAGACCGCCGCTGCGGAGGCCGAGCGGGTCGCCCGCGACGTGCTGGCTCACGATGACATTCAGGCCGAGTTCGCGTTGCATCGATGGCATCCCGTCGAGGAGGAGTGGGAGAGCCCGGACGTCGCGATGCCGCAGACCGAAGCCGAGCGGCAGGCGGAGCACCAGCGGCTCGAGGACTCCGAAACCGCCGAGTCGCAGGCCGCCGGGATCGGCCGATGGCAGGTCCGGGTCGAGTTCCCGTCGCACCGCGAGGCGGTCGCGCTGGCGCGCAAGCTGGAGGGTGAGGGCTTGCCGGTGGTGCGGCGCTGGAAGTTCCTCCTCGTCAGTGCCGATAACGAGGACGACGTACGGAAACTCGCCGGACAGATCAGGCGGGAGGCACCGCCCGACGCCGTGGTCCGGGTCGAGGAACCCGGTGCAGTGGGCTGGGTGTTCATGCCGTCATGACCGGCACAGGTCCCACGGGTTCGGTTACCGGGACCTTCGGCCTGAGCAAGAAGCGGTCTGGCAGCAGGATCGGGACGGTTATAGCGGGATCAGCCGGAGGGTGGGGTCAAGCTGTCCCAGGTCACCGTGATCGGAGGTGACGACGGGCTGGTCAGCGCGGCGTGGCCTGAGCCAGGACGGAGGCCGGCACGGTAACCCGGGCCCCTGTTTCCCTGGCGCGGGCCAGCAGTACCAGCACGCGGCGGTCGTCCCGGTCCAGAGCTATCAGGCCACCCGCGTCCAGGGTCACGCCGGGCATCAGGCAGCTGGCCGGGTGCTGGTGCCGAGCACATCGTCGGCCCAGGCGCGCTCGTCGCCGGACAGCGGGCCGCCGGTCTGCCGCAGCGCCTCGGCGAGCATCGCACCCCATCCCGCGACGTCATCTAGGGCCACGGCGACCGCGTGCTGCACGAACCCGGACACGCTCGGCGCGGTCCCGGCCTGCACCAGGGCCCGGATCTGGTCGAGCTGGACCTCGTTGAGCGTGACGGTGACCTTCCGTGTCGCCATACCAGTTACCATACCAACGGGGTGCTGGGCTCGGATGGGTTTCTTTCGCCGGATCAATGATCTCCTGCGGTGACCGGAAGCAGCACGGTCAGGACGGTGCCGACCGCGGTTAGCCGGGGTCGCCGCCTCCTACGGGCAGGGTCGAGCCGACGATGTAGGACGCCTCGTCGGAGGCGAGGAACAAGATGGGCGCGGCTTGCTCATCCAGGGTGGCGTACCGCTTGAGATGGGTTGATTCGACGGTCTGATCCACGATCTGCTGGTACCAGCGCCTTTCCTCGTCGGTCTGGGCGGCGGGACCGCGGGCGGTGCGCCGCTGCGGCGCTTCGGTGCCGCCCGGGGCCGCGGCGACGACGCGGATGCCCTGGCCCGCGTATTCGAAGGCGAGGGAGGCGGTGAGCGCGTTGACGCCGCCCTTGGCCGCGGCGTAGGGCACCCGGTTGACGCTGCGGGTCGCGATGGAGGAGACGTTGACGATCGTCCCGGAGCCCTGTCTGAGCATGTAGGGCAGCACGGCGCGGCAGCACCACAGGGTCGGGAACAGCGAGCGGCGGATCTCCGCCTCGATCTGCTGCTCCTCGTAATGTTCGTAGGGCCGGGCCCAGATCGTGCCGCCGACGTTGTTGATGAGGATGTCGATGCGGCCGAAGTGAGCGTCGGCGCGGGCCATGACCGTGCGGCAGTCGGCATATTGCTCGAGGTCAGCCACGACGGCCAGGATCTCGGCGCCCCCGCCAGGGAGCTGGTAGGCCAGCTTCTCGCGGACCTCGTGGATGAGCTCGGAGCGGTCGACGAGAACGACCTTCCCGCCCTCGCGGGCCAGGTTGGCGGCCACCACGTGCCCGATGCCCTGCGCCGCCCCGGTGACCACGGCCACCTTGGCGTCGAAACGACCGTGGTGGATCATGTCCCGCCCGCCTGCGTGATGCCGCCCCGCATCGTTTCCTTGCTGCGCTCGGCGTGCTCGGTCAGGATCTGCTGGGCGGCGGCCAGGTCGGTCCGTTCGAACGCGGCCACCAGGTCCAGGTGGTCCTGGGTGATCTGCTGGCTGGCCGCCAGCTGCGGGCGCAGCGCCTCGGCCATGTACTCGCCGATGGCCAGGCGCTGGTAGGTGTCCCTCAGCGCGTTGTTGCCGGTGCGTTCGATGAGGAAGGCGTGGAAGGCCGCGTTGGTGCGCCGGAACGCGTCGGAGTCGGTGAACCGGTCGTTCTGGATGTGCGGAACGGTCGCCTCGGCCAGCTGCCGGTAGGTGGCCAGCTGGTCCGCGGTGAGCTTGCCGATGACGAGCGATGCCGCGCCAAGCTCCAGCGCCAGCCGGGCGTCGAAGGCCTCGTCCGACGCGGCGACGGTCAGATGTTCGGCGCCGGTCTCGGTCACCATGCCGGTGTCGGTGAACTTCTCGTAGTAGAAGTTCTGCGGGGTCACGCCCTGCTGCTTGAAGTGGTTCCGGACCGCCTCGACCATCACCGGCGGCCCGCACAGGTAGACGTCGACGTCACCGCCGTTCAGGTGGGCCGGCTCGATGTAGCGGGTGACGTATCCCTTGTTCGGGCAGGTGCTGTTCTCGTCGGCGACGCAATAGGCGAAGCTGAAGTTCGGGAGCCGTTTGGCGGCCTCCTCCAGCTCGTCGACCTTGACCAGATCCCGGTCGCTGGTGACGCCGTAGATCAGGTGGATGGGGTGCGCGGTGCTGTCGGGGTCGATGGTGCCGAGCATGGCGGTGAACGGGGCCAGCCCGGTGCCGCCGGCCAGGAACAGCACCGGGCGCTTGATGTCGCGCAGGTAGAAGGTGCCGAGCGGCCCGTGGAACCCGATCGGGTCGCCGACCTCGGCCGGCCCGCGCAGGAACGAGGGCAGTGCCCCGGTGGGGGTGTCGCGGAGCAGGAAGGACACCTGGGTGCGGCCGGGCCGCGAACCGAAGGAATACGAGCGGGTCTGGTCGGTGCCCGGCACGGCGATGTTGACGTACTGCCCGGGCAGGAACCCGAGCGGGCGGTCCCCGTCGAGCTCAACAGTGAACGTCAGCGTGCTATCGGACAACCGCTGGATGGCGCCAATGCGCCCCTGGTACGCGGACGGGCCGGTCTTGGCGACGTCGGAGCTGGCGAAGATGCGCACCACGCAGTCCGACTGCGGCACCATCTGGCAGGTCAGCACGTACCCTTCGGCTTCTTCCTCCTCGGTCATCGCCTCATCCGGAACGTACTCGCCGAGCTCGTACCGGCCCGACTCGCAGAAGCTCTTGCACGTGCCGCAGACGCCGTCCCGGCAGTCCAGCGGGATGTTGATCCGGGACCGGTAGGAGGCGTCGGCGACCGTCTCGTTGTCGCGGCACTCGATGAAGCGGGTCACCCCGTCCTCAAATGTCAGCGCGATCTGATAGCTCATCTCTCTCCCACGACAGCTCTGGCCGCCCGCATCACACGTGGTAAATGTCGACGACGTGGTGGATGTAATCGCTCTTGAGGATGACCTTCTTCTTCTTGATCAGCGGCCGGTCCCCGGAGGTATCGAGGGTGTAGAAGGAGGTGCCGAAGTACGTGTCGATGGTCTCGTAGCGGTAGTACAGGGTGAACCAGTTGAACCGGACCTCGCACTGGCTGCCGGCCTGCGAAAGGATCTCCACGTTGGTGATGTTGTGGCCGGTCCGCGGCTCGGGGATGCTCGTCGCGCTGGACCGTTCGGTCCTGATCCGGAAGACCCGGTCCTCCAGCCCGCCCCGGTTGCCGTACCAGATCAGCGATATTTCCCGCTGCGGATCGGTGACCAGCGTGTCGTCGTCGTCCCAGGCCGGCATCCAGAATTCCGCGTCCGGCGCGTAGTAGTCCAGCCAGCCTTCGAAATCCCGGTCGTCCAGCATGCGCGCCTCGCGGTAGAGGAACTGCTCCACCTCTTGGATCTCCATTGATTTTCCCTCCGGGCGTTTTACAGTGACCGCGTCTTGGCGTCGGCGATGACGGCGTGCTGCATGGCCGTCAGCCAGTAGCGGTGCTGGATGGGATACAGGCCCTCGTCCTCGACCTTGGCGCCGCTGCGCAGCGGGTTGATCCCGATCGCCCGGGCATCGTCGTCCGGGCCCTCGATCCAGTGGGTCGCGCCGCGGCTCATGTCGTTCCAGGGTGCGGACGCAGCGGCCAGGTACCCGTTCTGGCTGGCCCGGAACTCTTCAAGGTCATCGGGGGTGGCCATCCCGGTGGCGTTGAAGAAGTCCTCGTACCGGCGGATCCGGGCCGCCCGGGCCTGCGCGCTCTCCCCCTTGGGGGCGATGCAGTGGATGGTGACCTCGGTCTTGTCCACCGCGATCGGCCGGTACTGCCTGATCTGGGAGCTGAACTGGTCCATCAGGTACACGTTCGGGTACAGGCACAGGTTGCGCGCGACGTTGATCGCCCAGTCGGCCTGGGTCTGGCCGACCCGCTCGATCAGCTCGGCCCGCCGCTCGTACAGCGGCTCGTCCTGCGGGTTGGCCCGGGTCGTCCACAGCAGCACGTGGCCGTGCTCGAAGGCGTAGAAGCCGCCTCGCTGCTTGCCGTAGCTGGCCGGGTCCATGGCCTTGGTCTCGGTCGCCGAGTCCCCGGTCAGCCGCCGCGCGGTGGTCGCCCCGTAGTTCCAGTGGGTGGAGGCGACGTGGTACCCGTCCGCGCCGTTCTCGGTCTGCACCTTCCAGTTCCCGTCGAAGGTATAGGTCGAGGCCCCCTTGAGCACCTCCAGGCCCTCGGCGGACTGGTCCACCATCAGGTCGATGAGCTTGGCGGTCTCGCCGAGGTGCTCACGCAGCGGCAGCACGTCCGGGTTGAGGCTGCCGAACAGGAACCCGCGGTAGGACTCGAACCGGGGCACCTTGACCATGTCGTGAGAGCCGTCCTTGTTGAACTGCTCCGGGTAGCCGGCCCCCTTGGCGTCCTTGGCCTTCAGCAGCGTGCCGTCGTTCCGGTAGGTCCAGCCGTGGAACGGGCAGGTCCAGGTGGACCGGTTGTCCTTCCTGCGGCGGCACACCATCGCGCCGCGGTGAGCGCACGCGTTGACCACCGCCGCCAGGTCCCCGGTCCGGGTCCGGGACACGATCACCGGCTGCCGGCCCATCCATGTCGTCAGGTAATCGCCGTTCGCGGCCAGCTGGCTCTCGTGCGCCAGGTAGATCCAGTTGCCCTCGAAGATGTACTTCATCTCCAGATCGAACAGATCGGGGTCGGTGAAGATCTCCCGGTTGCAGCGGTAGATACCCTGGGCTGGATCCTCCACCAGGGCGCGGTCCAGTTTCCGGGTGACGTCGTCGAGCGGGATCGTCATGGTCTGTTTGTCCTTCCGCTGAAGTTCAGGGGCGGCGCGGCCCCTACCGGTAAAGCCCGAGCGATGATCCCGCCCAATCGATGTGCGCAATGACGTCACCGACCGTCACGAAACGTGACCAGTCATCGTCGGCGATCACCAGGCCGAACCGGTCCTCGGCCGCGACGACCACCTCGACCAGCATTAGCGAGTCGATACCGAGATCGTTGCCGAACCTGGCCTCCGACGTGACGTCCGCCGGGTCGACGCCGGCCACATCACCGAGAACCTCGGTCAGGCCGGTGAGTACCGTGTCCGGTGGCATGGGCTGCATCCTTCCTGCCAGAGACCTGGTTCTGGCACTACGCCCGCGCTTCGGCACCGGCCGGGACGACGCCGGCGGCACGCAGCGCCTGCTGCACGTCGTACTCGTGGATCCAGGCGAACTCCGCCGGCACCCTGGCTACCTTCTCGTCACGGGCCCGCACGGCCGGGCCGTCGGGCAGATGCAGCAGGCTGCTCGTCACCCACGAGCTGCGCTGGATCTTCCGGGTCCGGGCGCGGCGCATCTTCTGGAACCGGGCGAGCGCCGGTTCCAGGTCGTCCGGCTTCGCCTCCGCGAGCAGCGCCGCGAGCGCGAAGGCGTCTTCGATCGTGGTGTTCGCGCCCTGCCCGTGGTGCGGCAGCATCCCGTGCGCGGCGTCGCCGAGTATGACCACCCGGCCGCGGTACCAGTGCAGCAGCGGCCGGACCGTGAACAGCCCCCACCGGACCGGGCTGGCCGCCGCCTGAATCATCTCGGTCACGGCCGGGTGCCAGCCCCGGAACGAGGCGACCGGCACCTCCTCGGCGACGTCCGTGACCGAGCCCTCGTGCATCCAGATCCGGGGCGTCTCCACCACCGCGAAGAAGTTGACCGCCTCGCCGCCAGGCCCGATGGCGTAGTGCAGCAGGTGCGCGTCGGGGCCCATCCAGAACTGGATCGCCTGCGGGTCGGGCAGCGATGGCAGGTTCTCGGCCGGCACGATCCCGCGGAAGGCGCTGGTCCCGGAGTAGATGGCGTCGTCGGCGCCGGTGACCCACCGGCGGACCGTGGACCGCACCCCGTCGGCCCCGACCACCAAGTCGGCCTGCTCGACTCGCCCGTTGGCGAACTCCAGCACCACGGAGCCTGGCTGCTCCACGATGTTCACCAGCCGGCACCCCAGATGCAGGTGCCCGGCGCCGAGCGCCGCGCTGAGGATCTTCTGCACGTCAGCACGGTGGATGCCGAACCACGGGGCGCCGAAGCGCTCCAGGTACCAGTCGCCGTTCCGCACCGGGTGCGCCGCGATCCGGCTGCCATCCCGCCAGTGCCGGTAGATCAGCTCGGTCGGAACGGTCGACATCGCGGCCAGGTCGCCGGCCAGGCCGAGCCGCGCGAATTCCCGGATCGCGTTGGCGGACAGCCCGATCGCCGCGCCGATCTCAGTAAGCTCCGAGGCCTGCTCGAAGACGCGGGCCGCCATGCCCCGTTCCCGCAGTGCCAGTGCGAGGGACAGGCCCCCCATGCCCGCTCCGATGATGGCGACACGCAGCCCCGTTCCGCTCACGGCAGCGAGTCCCGGCTGCAGCTCCTCAGGCATGTGCTCTCCCGCGAGAAATTCTTTCTGGTGACGCGGGACCGGCCAAACGTCATCCCACTGGCCGGAATCGGGCTAAGTTGTCCGCTGCCTTCGACGGTGGCATAGCGACGAACGATCGCGATCCGAAACGTGTTGCACCCTCGCCTGGAGAAGGCATGCCCGTACTTGAGGTTCCCGGAGCAAGACTGAACTACCGGACGGCGGGGGACGGCCCGCCGCTCGTCTTGGTCCACGGCTCGGCAACGGACATGACTACCTGGGATGGTGTCGTTGACGAACTAGCCCGCGAACACCGCGTCGTCGTCTACGACCGGCGCGGCTACGGGCAATCCCGGCACAAGCCCGTTCGCGACCACCGGGTCCACGCTCAGGACCTGATGACGGTCCTGGCGAAAGTCGCCGGGCAGCCGGCCGCCGTGGTCGGCTGGAGTTCCGGCGGCAACATCGCCCTCGCCGTCGCGGTCAAGCATCCGGAGCTTTTCTCGGCGCTGGTCATCGTTGAGGCCCCCTTCCACGGCATGCGGCACGCCGACCGGCACGTGCTGGGCACAGCGCTCCAGCTCAAACTCACCCAGCTGCGCGGCCGGCGGCTGGAGGCGGCCGAGGTCTTCTACCGATTCGGCTCTGCTCTGCGCTCCGGCGGCAACAGCTACGATCTGGCCCCCGAGAACGTCCGCCGCAACCTGCAGGCCAACGCCGAGCCAGTGCTGGCGGAATGGGATCCGCACCCCTTCGGCGTCATGCACGAGCACATCCGGCTTCGCGCGGTGACCGGCCTTACGGTCCCGCTGACCTGGATCCTTGGCCAGGAGAGTTCCCCGTGGCTGGCTGGCCTGCACGACCGTGTCGCGCGGCAGCGACCCGACATCCGCACCGTGCGGATCGCCGGAGCCGGGCACCTTGTCCACCTCGACCGGCCCGCCGACTTCATCGCAGCCGTGCGCTCGGCATCCACACCACCAGCGGCCTCCACGACATCCGGGTGTTCCTTTTAGGACAGGTGCTTGGCGAACCACTCGAGCATTGGCTCGGGGCGGCGCTGGAACTCCAGGTAGCCGTCCCGGCGGCGGGCTGCCCGATGCTGCCTGGAACCCTATTGGCGCATCGACCCGCGGCCCGACGGAACCGCGGTCCCCGACGGCCCGCTCGTCAATGCCGTCGAGGACAAGGTCGAGCTCATCGCCGCCTGGTAGCGGCATTCCGCAAATACGCCCAGGACTGCCTCACCCGGCCCGGCCCAGCCACGGACCCGGCGCAGGCCTAATTTGAAGTCGGACGGAGAATCGGAGATTTTCGCCGGAGGCCGCCGTCAGGACTGCTCGAACAGCTCTCGGATCTTGCGCGACATCGATTCTGCCGCGCTGTACGAGGTGCTAAGAGGGGGCTGCTGCGGCAGGTAGTCCGCTCCCCGGAGTTCTGCCTCGTTCTTCTTCGGTACGAGCCAGAGGTGGAAGTGGGGCCGCCCGGATCTCGGCGGGCCCGGCCGGCGGTTAGTTCGCGGGGAGCGGCACCGTCAGGCCGTGCGAGGACGCGACCCCGAGCAGGACGCCGAAGTCCGGCTCGGCCGGGGAGACCTCGCGGTCGACGTCGGCGAAGAACGCGGCGGCGCCGGCCCGCGACGTCATCGAGATCATCTCGCCGCCGCCTGGACCGAACCGGAACCAGTGCACCGATCCGCCCAGGAGGTGCACAAAGGTGCCCGGCGGGGCGAGGAGATCGCCGCTGCCGTCCACGCCGAAGGTGACCTGCCCGGCGATCACGAAGAACGCCTCGTCCCAGGGGTGGCTGTGGGGGGGCGGGCCGCTGCCTTCGGGCCGGCCTGGCGGAAGATCTCCTAGCTTCCCGTCGTCGCGGCGTCGGCGAGGACGGTGATCTGCTCGCCGACGACGTTGAGTCCCCGCGGGCGGTCCCCGGGCTTCACTACCACCGATTGCGCGGACATCGCTTTCCCCTTCCGCCGGTACCATCATCTCACTTCGAGATGATGATATCGTATTGAGATGCCAGTCTCACGTCAAGACGTTCGTATCAACCGCAATCAGAGGAACAGGACCCGGGCCGCCATCATCGAGGCCGCGACCGCACTGCTGCGCGAAGGCAGGCCCCCGACCGTCGCCGAGGCCGCCGAACGGGCGCTGGTGTCGCGGGCGACCGCCTACCGGTACTTCCCCACCCAGGAATCACTGCTCCTGGACGTCGCCAACGTGGAGGCCCTGCTGGAGCCGGTCGAGGATCTCGTCGCCAGCTTCCCGACCGACGACCCCGCGCAACGACTAGCGGCCCTGGCCGGCGCATTCACCCAGGCGATGCTGTCTGACGAGGCGCTGATCCGCACTGGCGAGCGCATCTACATGGACACCTGGCTCGCCAACCAACCCGACGGCAACCGCACCCCGGTACGAGCCGGCCGCCGGATGCGATACATCGACGAAGCACTCAGGCCACTCGGCGAACGGCTGGACGAGCCAGCCCGCAAACGGCTCCGGTGCGCCCTCGCGCTCGCCCTCGGCACCCACGCCGTCATCGTAATGAAAGACTCCGCCGGCCTCGATGACGACGAAGAAATCGTCGCGACGCTTGAATGGGCTGCGGGGGCGCTCCTGCGCACGGCGCTGCACGACTTCGAACAGCCGCAGTAAGACAGTCAGTCCATCACCGGCCAGTGGTGACCGAGATAGGGATCGGGATGGTCCCTGTCCCAGCGGTCCAAGATCCTGGCCAACGCGGCAGCCTGCCCGCCTCCTGCTGGCAGGTTCTTCTTCAGGACGAACACCAGAACCAGGTCGCGTTCGGGGGCGAAATCCGCGACGTTCTCAGTCACGACCGCCCGGCCTTGGGCCCGGGCGGCCGCCGCGACCTGCGTATCGTCGGCTGCCCGCAGGCCCACCTCAGTGACTTGAACGGCATCGCGGCCGTGCCTGGTGCGCAGCAGTTCGGCCGCAGCTACCGGGAACATTTCGTCGATCAGGAAAGCGGTCACGCCAGGAGCGCGGCACGCTCGCGTGCCGTCTGCCGGCTGCGCTCCCCCATGGCTCGGTTGCGATCGATCCGTTCGCGGATCTCAACGGAGTGTTCCGCCGCGTAATCCAGGGCGATGCGGATGAGCCGGGGGTGCAGATCGGACTCAGCGGCCACGAGGCTGATTCGCTGTTCCTCGCTACCATCCAGCTCTTGCAGGCGCCCGATGATTTCCCAGACGTCCGGGCCCGCAGCGAGCGCGGCGCGCCGGTCGTGCGCAGGGCCCCGGAAGACGATCCCGGGGTAGTCGAGCTGGTCGATCCCCTCGATGATGAGCTGATCCAGCAGCGCGGTGGCGGTCACGCCCTCGTGGGCGGCGCGCGATGCCAGGCGAGCCCGGGCGGCGTCGCTGATCCGGAACGAAGTGCTCGCGGCCACGGTTAACCTCCCGATTCCTTCGCCACTCATTGTACCGCAACGTAGCTCTTATGCGGTACAGACTATTGGCCTCGGGAACTTCATGCCAGCATGGGCCGACGGATCAGGCCTCCGTGCCGTCGGTGGTAGTGATCGTCGGCATGCGAGCCTCCTGTGAAATCGGATGGTGCGTTGTTCTCGGAACTGCTTTCCATTCGGAGTACAGCGCTGCGCCCCGTTACGCACCAGGAGCCACTGCCTATTGGGCTATTGGCGGGTCCTATGCACCACAACTGGCAGGCTCAGCCCGGACGGAGGCAGCACTGCTCGTTCTGGGTAAGAGAACATCAGCCAGAACGGACCGTGGGGCTTGCCGTCGGCACCCGGATCCGCGCCTACCCCTTGCTGATAGCTACCGGAAGGTTGCGTGCAATGAGCGAGACTAACGAAATCCGCCCCGCGGTCATCGACGACCTCACCTTCGACCCGGACGTCGACGCGTCAGACATCACCGTCGAGAACCGGGATGGGGAAGTGGTGCTGGCCGGGAGCGTGCCGAGCTACCCGCAGTACCTCCAGGCCGCCGCTGTGGCGAGGCGCGTCGCCGGGGTCAAGGAGGTGCACAACCACCTGGAGGTCGCACTGCCACCCGGCGACCACCGCGACGACTCCACCCTCACCGCCACGGCGAACGACGCGCTCACCCTGGGCCACACCGTGACGGTGGGGGTTGAGGCGGCGGCGAAGAACGGTGACATCACCCTCACCGGTGCCGTGCGCAGCGGCGCGGAACGGGCCGCAGCGGAAGCAATGATCGCCGGGCTCACCGGTGTCCGCGGTGTCACAAACGACATCGAGATCCGTGCCGACGTACGCCCCGGCGACCTATAACTGACGGCTATGCCACGACAGGCAGCGTCGACTATGCTGCCGCGGCCCGGCGCGGCGAACTGAACGATGTGAACCGCGGCAGCACTTGGCGTGTCGGCGACGCGTCAGCCGCCGCCACGAACCCGGTCCGCCCGACGATCGGAGGCTGGTCGACTGCTAAGCCGGCGGCGTACTATTCCTCAATGGACAGGTCAAGTGCACCTGTTGTGCAGAGCGCGTCAGATGTCTCCAGTTCACTCACGCCCCACCTGGCGGAGATGTCCGCCGATATTTATGGCCTGATCGTCCGGGAGATCCCGCAGCTTCGCGGCGATAAGCGGGTCCTTACGCTACTGGAAGCCAGTGTCGGGGAAAACGTGGCTACCCTCCTGCACGTCATCCAGCACGACATCGAGCTGGAGAACGTGCGCGCCCCGGCGGCGGCGGAGGAATACGCCCGGCGGCTGGCGCAACGCGGCGTGCCCGCCTCGGCGCTGCTGCGCGCCTACCGCATCGGGTCAGCCCGGTTCCAGGACTGGTGTCTGGAGGAGCTAGGGCGCAGCACCGATAACGCGTCGATCATCAGTGCGGTCGCCCTGCGCGTCGCCGAGATCACCGCGGCCTACATCGACAAGGTGTCAGAGGAACTGCTGTCCGCCTACGAAGGCGAGAAGGAGGGCTGGCTACGTGACCGAGGCGTGGCCCGGGCCGCCCGGGTCCAGGCGCTGCTAAAAGGCGAGCGGGTCGACGTGGTTTCCTCCGAGGCGATCCTGGGATACCGGCTCAGGCAGTACCACGTTGGCGTGGTGTGCTGGAGCGACAAAGCGATACCGGGCGGTGGCGCCCTTGGCGGGCTGGAGCACGCGACCGCGGAGATCGCACGCCAGGCGGGTGTTGAGGGCAAGCCGATCTTCCTGCCGCAAGACGAATCCAGCGCGTGGGCCTGGCTCCCGCTCGGCCCCAAGGACGCCTTCTCCAGCGTGTGCGCCGACGGAGCAGGATCCGGAATCCGGTTCGCCCTCGGCTCGGCCGGTTCCGGCGTCTCCGGCTTCCGCCGCACCCATGAGCAGGCCCTGGGCGCGCATGCCGTCGCGCTGGCGGCAGGCGGGTCAGGACAGCCCATGACCAGTTTCGCCGATGTCGCGCCGCTGGCCCTGATGTCGGGTTCGGTCGAGCTCATGCGGGCCTGGGTCATCGAGACCCTCGGGCCGCTCGCCGACGATGACGGCCACCACGCCATGCTGCGCGAGACGCTCAGTGTCTTCCTGCAAGAAAGCGGAAGCTTCGTGGCCACCGGCGAACGGCTGATACTGCACAAGAACACCGTCCGGTACCGGATAGGCAAGGCCGAGGAGAGCCTCGGCCGTCCGGTCGGCGAGGACCGCCTGCACATTGAACTAGCCCTGCTCGCCGCCAGGTGGCTGGGCCCGGCGGTCCTGCGGCAAGCCGATCCTTCCCGGTCCTGACCGGCCCTGCTGGTCAGGACACTGCTGGTCAGGATAGGGCGCGGACCCGCTGCATCACGGCTTTACCGCCTCGGCCGGAAACCGGCCTGCCGCCGTCCTGACCGGCCCGGCCATCGCCGCACGCACCCAGGGCTGGCCGATCCGGCGATCTCGCCTGGCCAACACCTGCGGCATGGTCCGGGTCAGTCTTCAGCACCATCCGCTGACCGCGGCCGCAGCCCTGGTGTGGAGCGGCGACCTGCCCCGCCCGCTGCAGCAGCTGCTCTTCGATACCGCCGACAGCCTGACCGAGCCTGCCCGCCCGCAGCCCGCCAATCTGACCTCCAGGAACACCGCGTAGGTCGCCCGCCAAGGTCACCGCCGACCGGCGCTCTTATCCTCCTGCCATGGCGCCGACGATGAGATAGGGCTCTGTCCCGGCGGCGACAGCATCGGGCAGCGGGTCGTCGGGCGGGTCGTGGGACAGGTCCAGCTGGCAGGCGAAGAACCGGATGAAGGCACGCCGGGGGCCACCGTCATGACCGCGGATGGTCCCGCGCAGCATCGGGTAGCGGGTCTCCAGGGCGTCTAGGACTGACCGCTGAGTCACCGGGCCGGTGATGTCGAGGTATACCTCGCCCTTGATGCGGGCGAGGGTCCGCAGGTGCGCGGGGAGTACGACCCGGATCATGGCAGCGTCTGGACCTCGACCGACAGTACGGCCGGGAGATCGCGGACGATCGGCTCCCAGCTGTCGCCGGAGTCCGCCGAGGCGTAGATCTGGCCGCCGGTGGTGCCGAAGTACACCCCGCAGGAATCCAGCGAGTCCACGGCCATCGCGTCCCGCAGCACGTTCACGTAGCAGTGCTGCTGCGGCAGGCCCGTGGTCAGCGGCTCCCAGTCGTCGCCGCCGGTGCGGCTGCGGTAGACCCGCAGTTTCCCCTCGGGCGGGAAGTGCTCGGCGTCGCTGGTGATCGGGACCACGTAGATCGTGTCCGGCTCGTGGGCGTGCACGTCGATGGGGAAGCCGAAGTCAGAGGGCAGGTTCCCGGAGATCTCCCGCCAGGACTCGCCGCCGTTATCGCTGCGCATCACGTCCCAGTGTTTCTGCATGAACAGCACGTCCGGCCGCGCCGGGTGCATCGCCAGGCGGTGCACGCAGTGCCCGACCTCGGCGTTCGGGTCGGGGATGCCCTCGGACCGCAGACCCTGGTTGATCGGCCGCCAGGTCTGGCCCGCGTCATCGGAGCGGAACGCTCCCGCCGCTGAGATCGCGGCGAACATCCGACCCTGCTGGACGGGGTCCAGCAGGATCGTGTGCAGGCACATCCCGCCCGCGCCCGGCTGCCAGGACGGGCCGGACTCATGGCCGCGCAGCCTGGGCAGCTCCTGCCAGCTCTGACCGCCGTCACCGGAGCGGAACAGCCCGGCGTCCTCGACCCCGGCGAACACCATGTCCGGGTCGTCCAGCGACGGCTCCAGGTGCCAGACCCGCGCGAACTCCCACGGGTGCGGTGTCCCGTCGTACCACTGGTGGGTGCCGGGAGTGCCCTGGTAGGCGAACTGGTTACCCACCGGCGCCCAGGTCGCGCCCCCGTCGTCGGAGCGCTGGATCACCTGCCCCGACCAGCCGCTGGACTGCGACGCGTACAGCCGGCCGGGATCGGCCGGCGAGCCCTTCACGTGGTAGATCTCCCAGCCCGCGAAGTGCGGGCCACTGACCTCCCACTGCTTGCGCGTCCCGTCCGAGGTCAGGACGAACGCGCCCTTGCGCGTGCCCGCCAGTACCCGTACACCGCTCACGACCTGCTCCCCTCAACCTTGCCCGGCGCGACGAAACGCCCGGGAATGATCACGCCGGACCTGGCGATCGCCGCCAGGCACTACTATCACGGCCCGCTGACATCCTGACGCAAAGCAGCCGCCAAAATCATCGCCACGGCGGGCATCGCGCACGCGCCGCGACCGGCAGTTGCCCGCCGCAAATTAGCTGGTCATCGCCACATCAGCGGCGAGGAAGATTGCTACCGTGACCGGGTGCTTGGTGCGGGCTGGACGGAGGTCGTGGCCCTGGCGGCGGCGTTCGCCATCGCGGTGCTGGCCACGCCCGCGGGGATCTCGGGGGCGGTGCTGCTGCTCCCCTTTCAGGTCAGCGTGCTGGGCACGCCGAGCCCGGCGGTCACGCCGACCAACTTGCTCTACAACGTCGTGGCCACTCCGGGTGCGCTGTACCGGTACTGGCGGCAGGGGCAGACCGGCGGCAGGCTCGCCCTGGTCCTCATCGCCGGGACGCTGCCCGGTGTGATCGCCGGATCAGTCATCCGGGTGGAACTGCTGCCCGCTGCCCACGTCTTCGACCTCGTGGTGGCGGCAGTGCTTTTGCCGCTCGGCGGATGGCTGGCCCTGACCAGGCCAACCCGGCCCGGTACCGAACCCCAGCCTGCACACACCATTCCTAGGCCGGTGCTGATCCTGCTCGCCGCGGCGGTGGGCTGCGTCGGCGGGATCTACGGCATCGGCGGCGGCTCGATCCTGGCTCCCATCCTCACCGGCACCGGACAGCCACCCCGGGAAGTTGCCCCGGCCTCGCTGGCGTCCACCTTCGTGACCTCGGTAGCAGGAGTGACCACCTTCCTGATTCTCTCGGTCCATCACCACGGCCCGGTCGCGCCCGACTGGCCGACCGGAATCGCGCTGGGTATCGGCGGCCTGGCTGGCGCCTACACCGGCGCCAGGATCCAGCACCGGCTCCCTGACACCCTCATCCGCCGGATGATGGGCGTCCTGGTGATAGGCATCGGTGCCCGCTACCTGTGGTCCGGCCTCGGCTGAGAGCGGCGGGCGGCAACCTCGCCGATCCGCAGGCCGCCGGGCGCAGTCACCCGGAGATGCGAAGTTGGGTTCTGCAGAGCAGGCACCAGCGTCCGTTCGGGACATATGAATCTGATCTTCTTGGCTCACGCGGCTGTGACGGGCAATTTGGAGTCGGCGAGTTTCCAGGCTGTCGCCGGAATTATCGGAGTAGGCCAAGATGTGCGGGATGGCCTCGGTCCTGATCACAGGGCATAGCGGCCGTGGCGACGAGCGGCGCGCCGGCCGACCGTAGGGCGGTTGCTAGCCGAGGGTGGCGAGGCCCAGCAGGTCCACGCAGGTCCGGTCGTGAATCGTGACGAAGACCATCAGGACGCTGTCGCACGACCGGCAGCGGACAACCGTGCCGGGCGCCCGCAGGTAGACCGCGAGCTCGGCGACTTGGCGGGCGGCGCCGCAGCTGCCGCAGACGCTGGCGGCATCGGTCATCTCGGTGCCGAAGACCTCGTACAGCAGACCACCGATGGCGTTGCCGTCGACTGCTTCCATCACGTTCCTCCCGTGGCGCCGAACCGCTCGGTCTTCACCCGCTCCGGCGGGTAGCCGGACTGCACCAGGGCCTGCGACACCGCCTCGACGAAGCTGGTCGGCCCGCACACGTAGGCCAGCGGCATCGCGGCGGCCGGCCAGGCCACCTCGGCGAGCAGGGCCGCGTCGGCCCGCCGCGCGTAGCCTGACCAGCCCGGCGGCTGACTGCGGGTCAGCGTGTGGATGACCTCGACGCCGCTGGCGGACTGGTCGAGCTCGGCCCGGTAGATCACGTCGTTCAGGGTGCGGGATGAATACAGCAGCCGGACCGGAACCGTGCTGCCGGTGCGTTCGCGATGCCGCAGGATCGACCGCAGCGGCACGATCCCCGACCCGCCGGCCAGCAGCAGCAGCGGTCCGCCGTTCTCGGGCTCCCAGACGAAGTAACCGCCGATCGGCCCCCGCAGCTCCAGGTCGTCCCCGGCCCGCAGCTCGTCGGTGAGATAAGGCGAGACCTCCCCGTCATCGAGCCGTTCCACGGTGATCGCCACCGGCTCGCCGGGCGCGGACGCGATCGAGTAGGACCGCTCGGCCACGTAGCCGTCCTCGTCGGTCAGCCGGATGTCCAGGTGCTGCCCGGCCTGGTGGCCCGGCCAGTCCGGCACGTCGAGGGTGAGCGTCCGCACCGAGGCGGTCTCCACCGTTACCGCGCTGACCTTGGCGACCTGCCAGGTCAGTCGCCGGCGTAGCGCTGTTCCCGCCATGGGTCTCCGTAGATGTGGTAACCGTAGTTTTCCCAGAAGCCCGGGTCGTTCGTATCGCGCAGTTCCAGGCTGCGCACCCACTTGGCGCTCTTCCAGAAGTACAGGTGGGGCACCAGCAGCCGCGCCGGACCGCCATGCTCAGGGGCCAGCGGCTGGCCGTCGTAGGCGTAGGCCACCCACGCCTTGCCGCCGGTCAGGTCCGCCACCGGCACGTTGGTCGTATAGCCTCCGTCGCAGTGGGCCATCGCGAACGGGCCGTCATGCCCGGCCGCCTCTAGCAGCGTGTCCACCGACACACCCTGCCAAGCCGTATCCAGCTTGGACCACTTCGTGACGCAGTGAATGTCGACGGTCACGTCCTGGGTCGGCAGGGCGCGGAACTCCGCCCAGCTCCACGTCTTCTGCTGGCCGCGACGGCCGACGGAGAAGGTCCACCGGTCCGGGGCCGTGTGAGGTGTCGGGCCGGCTGACAGGACCGGGAAGTCCTTGGTCACGTACTGGCCCGGCGGAACCCGGCCCGCGTTCTCCGCCGGATCCTGGCGCCTGCGGTGAAATCCGCGCGAAACAGGGCTCATGATCGCCATCCTCCCCTACGTCAGCCCAGGCGACACCGTTAATCCTAGATGAACCGCATGGCCGGGTATCAGCTGAGCGCGGCGAGCAGGTCGTCGAGGGTGTCCAGGTTGTGCGCGCTGACCACGGCGTCGCAGTACGGCCAGGCCGCGGCCATGCCGCCGACCTCGGGCCGGTAACGCGGCGACTGGGTGCGCGGGTTGGCCCACACGATCCGGTACGCCACCCGGGCCAGCCGGGCCATCTGCCGCCCGAGCAGCTCGGGGTCGCCGGTCTCCCAGCCGTCGGAGATGATGAGGACCACCGCGCCGCGGGCCATGCCGCGGGTGCCGTAGCGGTCGTTGAATTCCTTGAGCGCGGCGCCGATCCGGGTCCCGCCGGACCAGTCCGGGGCGGCTTCACCGGCCTTGGCCAGCATGGTGTCCGGGCTGGCCGCGGCCAGCGCCGGGGTCAGCCGGGTCAGCCGGGTGGCGAAGCTGAACACCTCGGGCCGGTCCTGGCCGCCGCGGACTTTGCCCCCGTTGAGCGCGTAAAGCAGCAGGAGCAGGGCCCGGGCGTAGGGCTCCATGGAGCCGGAGATGTCGCACAGCACGACCAGGCGGCGCGGCCGGACCACCCGGGCGCGGTGCGACAGCCGGATTACCTCGCCGCCGTAGCGTCGGGCCTGCCGCATGGTCCGGCGCAGGTCCGGCCGTTTCCCCCTGGGTGAGCCCCGGAACCGGCGGGTGCGCCGGGGCGGGATGGCCAGGGTCATCTCGCGCATGAGCGTGCTGAGCTGGCGCAATTCAGCTGGGGACAGCTCGGTGAAGTCGCGGCTGCGGAGCTGTTCGGTCGCCGATGCCACCCGGCGCAGGGCCGGGGCCTCGGGCAGGTCCTCGCCGTCATCCCCGGACGCCGACCCGGCCTCTGCCAGCTGCAGGCCCGACGTCAGGCTGCCCGGATCCCCGGCGGACGAGCCGTCCGCCGACCGGCCGCGGTCGGCATCGGGGCGCGGGAAGGACGGCTGGACCGGCGGTAGCTGGTTGCCGAACGGCGACGGGCCGCCGAACATGGCCGCGAAGACCCGGTCGAAGACCGGCATCTGGGCTGGGTCGGACACCATCGTGGCCAGGGCGCAGGCCCTCAGCTCGGCCAGGGAGGTGGCGTTCATGACCGTCACGGCCCGAGCCAGCCGCTCGCAGCGGTCCGGGCCGACCGGCAGGCCCGCGCGGTGCAGCGCGACCCCGAACGCGGCTGTCGTGGCGGCCACGTCCGGCGGAACCGGTGGCGTGGTGACAGGCCACGGGACCGCCGGCCCGGTAACGGGAGGCTCGGTGCCAGGCGGCTCAGTCAATGACGCCGACCACCGGGGCCAGCCCAGCCTGGCGTACCGTTTCCTCGTCCTCGGGGTACTTCAGTACCGTGCTCAGCGTCTGGTCGGCCACCGGCACGGCCAGCTCCTGCTGGCCGAATACGCTGACCGCGAAGGCCCAGGCGATGGCCTCGGAGATGCCCGGCGGCTTGGTCAGGTCCAGGGCCCGCAGCCGCTGCACCGCGGCCGCGACCTGGCCGGCCAGCCGCTCCCCCGAGGCCGGCACCCGGCGGCGGATGATCTCGGTCACCCGGGCCGTGTCCGGGTAGGCGATCCAGTGATACAGGCAGCGCCGCTTCAGCGCGTCATGCAGGTCCCGGGTCCGGTTCGAGGTGAGCACGGTGACCGGGGGCATGATCGCCTTCTGGGTCCCGAGTTCCGGTATCGTGACCGCCGACTCGGCCAGCAGCTCGAACAGGAACGCCTCGAACTCGTCGTCGGCCCGGTCGACCTCGTCGATGAGCAGCACCGCCGGCCGCGGCCCGGGATGCAGCAGCGCGGTGAGCAGCGGCCTGGACAGCAGGTACTCCTGGGTGAACAGGTCCTCGTCGGCGATGTGCTGGCCGGCCGCCTCGGCGAGCCTGATGGCCAGCAGCTGGCGCGGGTAGTTCCACTCGTACAGCGCCTCGGAGGCCGCGATGCCCTCGTAGCACTGCAGCCGCACCAGCGGGGTGTCCAGCGCGGTCGCCAGCGCCTTGGCCGCCTCGGTCTTGCCGACCCCCGGCTCGCCCTCGAGCAGGATCGGCTGACCCATCCGGACGGCCAGGAACAGCGCCGCGGACAGCTGGTCCCCGGCCAGGTAGCCGACGCCCCCCAGCGCGTCGGTCAGCGTCCCGACCTGAGGAAACCGGACATCCAGATCATCGATCACAAAGCCCGAGTTTATCGTCAGCTGACGGCCAGGTCGGTGCGCAAGGGACGGCCCCTGGATGGCCCGCCACTTCAGGGCTGGCTCAGCACCGAGGCGTCCAGGAAACGGACAGTGGCCGACGCGGTCTCATACCGCCACAGCAGCAGGGTGCGGTCGAACCCGGTGGCGGTGGCAATCCGGTCCCGCAGCGCACGAGCGATGGGCACCAAGAGTGCATGCTGGGCGATCAGCAGGTCGTGCGGGTCAGCGCCAGAGCGGTGCAGCAGGGCCAGCTTGAACAGCAACTCGGACCGGATGTCGCGAGTGTGCTGAACCGGCCGGTGCTGCCATGACACCGCGGCCGCCCGACCAGCTTCGGTGGCCTCGACCAGCAAGCGGACCGGGCCCTGCGGCGAGGGCTCCGCCCCGGCGGAGCGGATCAGGCCAAGGTCCGAGAGCCGGTCCAGGCAACGGTAGACCACCCCTCGTGGCACCCGCCAGATCTGGCCCAGGTCCCCTTCCGGGCCCACCAGGCGGCTTACCGCGCTGCCATGCGTGGGCCCTTCACAGACCAGGCTCAGAACTATCCATTCGGACCTCGACAACGCTGGCTCGTCGGCCGGGAGCATCGTCACAGATTAGCTGGCTCACGATAAAACGGCCGAACGGGCTAGCCGACCAGCGCCACCGCCCGGGTCGGGCCGCCGTGCCCCCCTAGCAGCTTGAGCGGGAACCCGGCGAACGTGAACCGCGTGTTCACCACCTGGTCCAGGTTGGCCAGGTTTTCGTAGTGGGTGATGCGCTCGCGGCGGCACATCATGTGGATCGGGTAGCTGACGCTGGCCGGGTTGTCCGGGGTCGGGCTGTCCACGCCGAACGTCTTGACCTGGCGCCGGACGATCCACTCCCCCGCCGATTCGCCCAGCCCGGGAAAATCACTCAGGTACCGCTTGTCCCCGCCGAACTTGTTCCAGGTGCCGGTGTAGAACAGCACGATGTCGCCCGGCCTGACCTCCACGGCTGAGTCGGCCTCCACCTGGTCCAGGTCCTCGGCGGTGATGTCGGTGCGCGCCGCGAAACCGGTGACGTCCAGGCACACCGCGGGTCCGTAGAACAGGTCGAGCGGCATCTGGTCGATGGTCTCCGCGGCCGGATCCGGGTCCAGGTGGGAGAAGGAGTCGCAGTGGGTGGGGCCGTTGTCGTTGAGGATGAATCCGGTGGTCTGGAAGGAGAAGCCCCCCTCGAACCGGGGCGCGGTCTCCTCGTGCGTGGCGTGCTCGAACTGGACCGTCTTCAGGTGCCCGGGGTAGACCTTCATCCCCTCGTAGATGTCCTGCGACAGGTCGACGATCTTCATGGATTTCCTTTCCGCGTACTCAGTACATGACCACGCCGGCGGTGACGTTGAGGTCCTCACCGGTGATCGCGGGCGCGGAGGCGAGGTAGACGCAGGCCGCGGCTACGTCCTGGGCCGACACCATGCGGCCCAGCGGGGATCCGCTGCTTACCTCGGCCCGGACCTGCTTCTCGGGAACACCGCGGACCTCGGCCTGGCCGCGGACGACCATGTCCATCCGCGGCCCGGCCACGTAGCCGGGGCTGACCGCGTTGACCCGGACGCCGTACGGCCCGAGTTCGGTGGCCAGCGTGCGGACCAGGCCGATCACGCCCATCTTGGCCGCGGCGTAGGGGGTGCGGCCGTGCAGCGGGCGCTTGCCGGTCATCGAGGAGATGGCGATCAAACTGCCGGACCGCCGGGCGATCAGGCTGGGTACGAACGCGCGGAAGGTGAGGAACACCCCGTCCAGGTCGGTGGCGATGGTGTCCCGCCACTGCTGCAGGGTGATCTCGTGCAGCGGGGCGGTCGGCCCGGCCACGCCGGCGTTGGCCACCACCGCGCGGACCGGGCCCAGGTCCGCCGCCGCGGCAGCCAGCGCCGCCATGGACGCCTCGTCCTGGACGTCGCCGGGCGCGGCCACGGCCATGCCGCTACCCGTCTCCGCCGTGCTGGCCGCCTTCTCCGCCTCGGCCACCGTGTCCGCCAGGCTGGCCGGGTCGCGGGCGCTGACCAGCACGGTGTAGCCCGCGGCGGCGAACGCCACCGCGA
Organism: uncultured Actinomycetes bacterium; assembly: GCA_963758795.1. Classification (GTDB taxonomy): domain Bacteria; phylum Actinomycetota; class Actinomycetes; order Streptosporangiales; family Streptosporangiaceae; genus Palsa-504. The sequence continues at coordinate 57,564 of CAVWXG010000004.1, read as the reverse complement.
TGGCCCGGCCGATGCCCCGGTTGGCGCCCGTCACCACCGCGACCGGCGGGCTCATCAACCCTTCTTCCCGGCCGCTCGCAGGGCGGTGAGGATCCGCTCGGGGGTCATGGGCAGCTCGGTCAGCCGGACGCCGAGCGGGGCCAGCGCGTCGTTGACCGCGGTGTTGATCGCGGCCGGGGCCATCATCCGGCCGCCTTCGCCGCCGCCCTTGACCCCGTGCGGGGTGTACGGCGAGGGCGTCTCCACGTGCCCGATGGCCAGCTCCGGTACCTCCATGGCCGTCGGGATCAGGTAATCCAGGTAGCTGGAGGACAGCAGCTGGCCGTCGGTGTCGTAGACGAACTCCTCGTACAGCGCGGTGCCGATGCCCTGGGCCGTGCCGCCCACGATGTGCCCGGCCAGCGAGCGCGGGTTCACCAGCGTGCCGCAGTCGTGCACCGCCGCGTAGTGCAGGAACGTGACCGCCCCGGTCTCGATGTCGACCTCGACCACCGGGATGTGGCAGGCGTGCCCCATGAACGGGTAGAACACGCCCAGGTCCTTCCGGTCCGGCGACGGCATCGTGGTCCACGGGTGGTCGTACACCTGCGACTCGTCCAGGCCGCTGGTCATGTCGGCCGGGAAACTGTGCTTGAACAGGTGCAGCATGATGGCGATCTCGCCGAGGGTCTTGCGCCGCTCCGGGTCGCCGCGGACACCGAAGCCGCCGTCCGCCCATTCCAGGTCGTCCTCGCCGATCTCCAGCAGGTGGGCGGCGGCCCGGCGGGCCTTGGCCTTGATCTTGCCGGCCGCGCCCTCCACCGCGCCGGCCAGCATGACCGTGGTCCGGGAGCCGCCGGGCCCGGTGGCCGGCAGCCCGTCCCCGCTGCCGTGGTAGACCACCGACACGTCGTACGGGTCGCAGTCGAACTCCTCGGCCACGAACTGGGCCACCATGGTCTCCGGGCTGTTCCCCCAGAACGCGCAGGAGTACAAGATCGCGGTAATCCCGCCGGTCGCGTCGACCTTGAGCGACACCGACTCCGGCGTCGAGGTCACCGGCGCGGCCGGCTCGTCGAACCAGAACCAGAACTCGGTGGCCGAGAACACGCTGCGCTCCTGGGCCGAGATCAGCCCGATGCCGAGGTAGCGGCCGTCGGCCCGCAGCCGCTTCTGCTCGGCCCGCCAGTACTCGTAGTCGGCCAGCTCCAGCGCCTTGTCCAGGACCTGGTCGTAGTCGCCGGAGTCGTAGACGTTGCCGGTCGCGATGTAGTGCGGGAACTGACGGATGAAGTTCTTGCGGCGGATGGCGGCCGGGTCCAGGTCCAGCTCGCGGGCGGCCTTGTCCACCAGCTGCTCCAGCATCCAGTTGTTCACCTCCGAGCCGAAGCCGCGGTAGGCGCCCTGCTGGTTCTTGTTGGTCAGCGCGGCCCGGACCCGGTACCGGACGCTGCCGATCGTGTACGGCCCGGTCACCTGGGCCAGCGCGTTGCCATGGTGGCCCACGCCGAACTGGATGTAGGCGCCGTAGTCATCGATGGTGTCGATCTTGATGCTGCGCATGGTGCCGTCGCGCATCACCGCCAGCTCCACGTCGTACAGCCGGTCGGAGCCGTGGTGGTCGCAGTTGGAGATGTTGTCCACCCGGTCCTCGATGTAGGCCACCTTGTGCCCGGTGGCCCGCGCGCACATGCCCGCGATGACCGCGGGCTTGTTGGCGAACAGCTTGGAGCCGAAGCTGCCGGCCAGGCGCCGGCCGCATGTCCAGCCGGTTAAACGGCACCTTGAGCGCGCCCGCCACCATGAACAGGTAGCTGGTGAAGCTGAGCGTGTTGGTCTCGATGACGAAGCCGCCGGTGCCCGGGTCGTAGTCGGCGATGGCCCCGACCGTCTCCAGCGGCTGGCCGCCCGACCGGTGCCAGCGCAGCCGGTCCCTGATGACCAGGTCGGCCTCGGCAAAGTCGCGGTCCACGTCGCCGAAGTCGAAGCTGCGCTCGTAGGCGCAGTTGGACTCCAGCGCCTCGTGCACCAGCGGGGCCCCGGCGTCCAGGGCCCGCTCCGGGTCGACCACCGGGGGCAGCGGCTCGTAGCCGACCTCGATCAGCTCCAGCGCGTCCTCGGCCAGGTAGCGGCTGTCCGCCACCACCACGGCCACGCCCTCGCCCACGTACCGGACCTTCTCCGCGGCCAGGCAGCGCCAGGTGTGCTTGGTGGGGTCGGGGCCGAAGTCGGGCATCGGATCGCACAGCTCTGCCGCCTGCGCTCCGGTGATCACCGCGTGCACGCCGGGGGCGGCCTCGGCCGCGGCCACGTCGAAGCCGGTGATCCGGGCGTGCGGGTGCGGGCTGCGCAGCACCGCGGCGTGCAGCGTGCCGGGGGTGATCCGGTCGGCGATGTAGCCGCCCCGGCCGCGCAGGAACTTGGGGTCCTCGACCCGGCGGATGGACTGGCCTACCCAGCGCCGGTTGGCGGAATGCTGGCGGACCGGGGGGGCACTGGCGGCCCGGTCGGCGGCGATACGGTCGCCCGTGGTGGAGTCGACAGTGGTCATGAGGCGGTCTCCTTCGCGGCGCGCATCCGCTCGGCCACGCCGAGCACGGCCTCGACGATGAACTGATAGCCGGTGCACCGGCACAGGTTGCTGGCGATGGCCTCGCGCACCTCGGCCGGGCTGGGATCCGGATTCCCGGCGAGGATCTCGCTGGCCCGCATCAGCATGCCCGGGGTGCAGTAACCGCACTGCAGGCCCTGCTTGGAGGAGAACTCGTCCTGCAGAGGGTGCAGCTCGGCACCGTCGGCCAGGCCTTCCACCGTGCTGATCTCGGCCCCGTCGGCCTGCACCGCGAAGGTGATGCAGGACCGGATGCTGTGCCCGTCGAGTAGCACCGTACAGGTGCCGCAGACCCCGTGCTCGCAGCCGATGTGGGTGCCGACCAGGCCGAGATCCTCGCGCAGGAAGTCGACCAGCAGCCGGCGCGGCTCGACTTGCGCCGTGTGCGGCCGCCCGTTCACGGTCACGCTGATGGCAGTCATCGGATCACCTCTCGTTCCGCGCGCGGGATACGGCTAGCTCTAGGCCACGCCGCAGGTAGACCTGGGCCAAGGCGAGCCGGGTTTCCGCGCTCGCGTGCAGGTCCCCGGCTGGTGACAGGTCCGCCACGGCCAGCTGGGCCGCCCCGCGGAGCGTCTCGGCATCGCCGGAAGCGCCCTGCAGTGCCCGTTCCGCCGAATGAGCCCGGACCGGTGTCGGCCCCACTCCGGCCAGGGCCACGCAGGCCCGCCGGATCCGGTCGCCGTCGGTTTCTACCAACGCGGCCACCGCCACCACCGCGAAGTTGGCGTGAATGCGGGAGAACTCGACGAACGCGTGCCCGCCAGGCCAGACCGGCAACCGGACCTCGGTCAGGATCTCCTCGGGGGCGAGCGCGGTGCCGTACGGCCCGGTGAAAAACTCGCCGGCCGGGATGGTCCTGGTCCCGCCCGGGCCGGCCGCGACCAGCTCTGCGTCCAGGGCCAGCGCGACCGCGGGCAGCTCGGCGGCCGGGTCGGCGTGCGCCAGGCTGCCGCCTACCGTGCCGCTGTTGCGGACCGGCACGTGCGCCACCAGGCCGATCGCCTCGGTCAGCAGCGGCGCGGCCACGGCCACCTCCGGGGACCGCTCGACCTCGGCCATCCGGGTCATGGCCCCGATGACCAGGGTGTCGCCCTCGCGCCGGATCCCGGCCAGCCCGGCCACACGGCGCAGATCGACCAGGTAACCCGGCTTGGCCAGCCGGAAGTTCATCATCGGAATCAGGCTCTGGCCCCCGGCCAGTACCCGGGCCTCGGCATCGGCATGCTCGGCGAGCAGCCCGATCGCCTCGTCCAGGGTCGTGGGGGCGGCGTAGTCAAACGGCGGTGGTTTCAACGGCGACCTCCCGAGTGCGCACTCCCGATGCTGCCCCCCCGCGCGCGCGCGCCGCCATGTGCACCAGCCCAGGAAAATAGCTTCATTGCTGGTCTGGTTCACATATCCCTGTGCATGGGGGCGGGCCCGTTCAGACCGGGCCGACCTCGGCGATGTCGCGGATCATCAGCGCCAGCTGCAGCTCCAGCCGGGTGCTGCTGTCGGCCAGGCGGCGCCCGGTGAGCTGCTCCACCCGACCGAGCCGGTAGGTCACCGTGTTGCGGTGCACGACCAAGGCCTGCGCCGCGGCCGCGGTGGAGCAGCCGGCCGCAAGCCAGGCGCTCAACGTGGCGATCAGGTCGCCCCCGTGCTGCTGCTCGTGTGTCGCCAGCGGCTCAAGCAGCTGCGCGGAGAACCGCCGGAGGGCGTCCGGGGTGCCGATCTCGAGCAGCAGTGCGGACAGGCCGAGCGCCCCGGCGTCGATGAACCCGCCGGCCAGGCCGCCGCTGAGGCCGCCGCTGAGGCCGCCGCTGAGATGCAGCGCCAGCGCGCCGCGGGCGACCCGGAACGCGGTGGCGTAGCCGGCCGCGTCCCGGGCCACCGGGCCGGCCACCATCGTCACCACCCCGTGCCCGCCGACCGCCTGGGCCGTCTTGGCCAGGACGCGACGCAGCGTGTCGCCCGGATCGGGTTCGGCCGGGTGCAGCAGCACGTGCTGCCCCTCGTAGGAGCCGACCAGCGGGACCGGCCCCGGCTCGGCCGCCGCGCGCACGAGCTCGGGCAGCCGCGCCGTGGGCGGGACCACTCCGTCGACAGCCAGCAGCGCGACCACGTGCGGCCGGGACAGGTCGTGCCCGATGGCCGCGGCCCGGTCCAGCACGGCCCGGGGGTGGACCGGGCCGCCCTCGCGCAGCAGGTCGCCAAGCAGGTCCCCGGACAACCGGGTCCGGACGTCAAGGACGTGCCGCTGTTGCAGCAGCAGCAGCGCCACGACCAGCGCGAACCGCTCGATGACGCGCAGCTGGACCGGCTCGGGCTCGGCCGCGGGCGCGGTGACCCAGAGCCGCCCGGCCAGCTCGCTGCCCAGTACCACCGGCGCGGCCCAGGCCGCCGTGCCGCCCGGCACCCGCACCACCTGGTACCGCCCGCCCACCTCCCCGTCGTCGAGTGCGGCCCGGACCGGACCCGCCCGCCGGGCGGCCAGGTCGGGCGGCGGCCGGTAGTCCTGCTCCGGCGCGCGGGCCAGCATCCGGCCGTCGGCGTCCTCCACCGTGACCGAGGCCCGGAGCGCGGTGGCCAGCGCGCCGACCAGTCCGGGCAGCTCCACCTCGTCCAGGACCAGCTGCATGAGCTGGTGGTGCTGCTGCTCGGCCCACTCCAGCGCGGCCCGGCCGCGGCGCAGCTCGTCGTTGGCCCGGGACAACTCGCGGATGACCTCCTGCTGCTCGGCGCGCAGCCGGGTGGTCTCCAGGGCCAGCACGGCCTGCCCGCCGAGCAGCTCGATCAGCTCCAGCTCCGGCGGGCCGAACTCCCGGGCCGTCACCGAGTAGGCCACGATGACGCCCGCCTTCTCGCCCGAGCCGCGCAGCGGGGAGGCGAGCAGGGCCTGGTACCCCTGGGTCGGGGCCAGATCCTGCAGTCGCCCGTAGCTGGCCGCGTCCCGGACGTCGGGGACCACGATCGTGCGGTCCTCGCGGTAGGCCCGGGCCGCGGGGGTGTCCAGGGCGGCGCCAGGCGGGTGGATCTGCAGCGACCGGCCGCCGCTGACCTGAGCCAGGTAGTGCGGATTCAGGCCGCTGCAGCCGGCGATGTGCAGCCGCTGGCGCTGCTCGTCGGCCAGCATCACCGCGCAGAACTCAAAGCCGATCAACTCCCGCGCCTGTGCCGCCACCCGGTTCAGCACCTCCTCCAGCGGCTCGGCGGCGTTGACCGCGCGGGCGATCTCGCTCACGGCCGACATCCACGACCGCAGCGACGTCGGCACCCGCGACACGCTCACATCGTTTACTGGCCCGAGTCGGCGGCGGCGATGAGTTCCAGGATGCGAGCCGGGGGCAGGTGCTGCTCGTAGATCCGCACGCCGAAGGGTGCGAGTGCGTCCTCGATCGCGTTCACTATCGTGGGCGGTGCGACGACCATGCCGCCTTCGCCGACGCCACGGAAGTTGACGTCAGCGTCGAGCGGTACGGTCTCGAGGTGTTCGATCTCGATCCGCGGAACGTCGCAGGTGGTCGGCATCAGGTAATCCATGAACGTGGCCGACTGGAAGCTGCCGTCCTCGCCGTACGCCGATCGTTCGAGCAGCACGGCGCCGATGCCTTGCGCGACGCCGCCTCGGATCTGGCCCTCGACGACGGCGGGATTGATAAGTACGCCGCAGTCTTCCACGGCGACGTACCGCTCCACCGTCACCAGGCCGGTCTCGACATCGACGGCCACGATCGCGCCGTGAGTGCCGCCGGACCAGCCGCCTTGGCCGCCGTCGAACGTGGCCTCGACCTCGAGCGCGGCGTCCACATCGGCACCGAACTGCCCCGATGCCGCACGCCGCGCGACTTCGCGCACGGCGATCGCGCTCGCGGGGTCGCCGCGCACCCAGACGTTGCCGTCGGTGATCAGCAGGTCCTGCGCGCTGGCCTCCATGAGATAGGCCGCGAAATCGAGCACCTTGGCCTTGAGCTCCCGGGCGCCGTGGAGCGCCACGCCTCCGGTCATGGTGGCCGACCGGCTGCCCCCGGTCAGTCCGAACGGGACGACGTCGCTGTCGCCGACCACGACGCGGACCTGCTCGAACGGCACGCCGAACTCGTCGGCGGCGATCTGGGCCAGGGTCGTCTGGTGGCTCTGGCCGTGCGGCATCTGGCCGGTGAACAGCGTGACGATACCGTCTTGTTCGAGCCGGAGGCGCATGGACTCACTGCCCAGGGCGCCGTCGGGCCCGCGCGGGCCCGGAGCGGCTTCGATGAACGTTGCCACCCCGATGCCGAGGTAGCGGCCTTGCGCTCGTGCCTGCGCCTGGCGGCGCCGGAACGCGGGAAGGTCCAACAGCTGGGCCACCCGGTCCAATGACTCCTTCGACGTGACACCCACCAGTGACTGCCCGGTAATCATCGAGGCCGGCGGATCGGTGCGCGGGGCGATGTTACGCAGCCGGATCTCGACCGGATCGAGGCCGAGGTCTTTCGCGATGAGGTTCAGGACCCGTTCCCGCACGAACGTCTCGGACGCCCACGGCCCGCGATAGGCGACGTACGTCGCCTTGTTCGTGATCGCCGCGGTTGACTCGAAACCCAGGGCCGCGAGCTGGTACGGGCCGGGCAGCATCGCCTGCATGATGTCCGGGACCATCGCGCCCATTCCCATCCCGGGGTAGGCGCCGGTGTCGACGACCATCTTCACGTCCAGCCCGACCAGGTCGCCCTCGTGGCTGACCGCGGCCCGGACGTCGAAGCTCTCCTCGCGCGCCTGTCCCGACGCGATGAGGTTCTCGCCGCGGTCCTCGACCCACTTGACCGGCCGGCCGAGATCACGCGAGGCGGCGGCCACGGCGAGCTCTTCGCGTGATGCGCCGATCTTCAGGCCGAACGAGCCGCCGATATCACCGGCCAGGACGCGCACCTGGTCAGGCTCGAGACCGAGGCGGGTGGCGACACCGGTCCTGGTGATGTGCACGCTCTGGGTGGCCGCGTAGACCGTCATGGCCGCTAGGCCGGTATCCCAGCTCGCGATGCAGCCGCGTCCCTCCATCGGCACGTTCTGATGCCGGTGCACGTCGATGTGGACGTCGATGACGCGATCAGCCTTGGCGAACGTACCGGCGACGTCGCCGAACTCGTTGCGCGAGTGCGGGCGGGCGATGTTGTCACCCAGGTTCGCGAACAGCGGCGGGCTGCCCGGGTCGAGCGCGTAGGCGGCATCCACCACCGGAGGCAGGTCATCATAGTCGACCTCCACCAGCTCGCAGCCGTCCTCGGCCAGGTAACGGCTCTCGGCGATGACGATCGCCACGGGATCACCCATGAAGCGCACCTTGTCGGTGGCCAGCAGGGTGAACTCCGGGGTGGGCCCGGCCCAGCCCAGGAAAGCCATCAGCGGATCCGGCCCCGGGACCGTCATCGCCTCCAGATCCGCTCCGGTGAGCACCGCGACCACTCCGGGCAGCGCCTTCGCAGCCGAGACATCGACCGAGAGCACCAGGCCGTGAGCCAGCGGCGAGCGCACGAACGCGGCGTGCAGCATCCCGGGCAGCTTGATGTCGTCGACGTACCGGCCTGCGCCGGTGAGGATGCGCGGGTCCTCCGAGCGCTTGATGCTCGCGCCGGTGTAGCGCTCAGCCACGATTTCCGCCATGATCTCCCTGCCTCAGTGCTCGCTGCCTCAGTGCTCTCGGTTGCGCTCGGCGGCCAGCAGGACGCCGTCGATGATGCTCTGGTAGCCGGTGCACCGGCAGATGTTGCCGGAGAGCGCGTCGCGGATCTGCTGCTCGCCGGCGTCGGGGTGGTCGGCGAGGAACGCGGTCGCCTGCATGACAAACCCCGGCGTGCAGAAACCGCACTGGAAGCTATGCGAATCCCACATCGCTTGCTGCAGTGGGCCCAGCCCGCCGTCAGAGGCCAGCCCCTCGATGGTCGTCACCTCGCGGCCGGCGGCCTGGACCGCCAGCATCAGGCAGGAGCGCACCGCCCGGCCGTCGAGGATGACCGTGCACGCACCGCAGACCCCGTGCTCGCAGCCGACGTGGGTGCCGGTGAGATCAAGGTCCTCCCGCAGGAAGTCCGCCAGCGTCTTGCGCACCTCCGGCGAACCCTCCCGCGTCGCGCCGTTGACTCTCAAGGTGATGTCCGCCATCAGTCACTGCCTCTCGCGGGCGTTGTCCGCAGCTGCTCGCAGGCCACGGCGCACGATAGCGGCCGCGACCGTCTTACGGTAGTGCGACGACCCGTGCAGGTCGGCCGGCGGGTCGAGATCGTCGGTCGCGCGGCGGGCCGCCTCATCGAACAGCTCGGTCGACGGCCTCTCGCCGACCAGCAGATCCTCCGCGGCGGTCGCCCGGACCGGCACATCAGAAACGCCGGCGAACGCCAGCCGGGCATCGCTGATCACCTCGCCGGACAACACCAGTGACACCGCCAGGCCGACAATGGCGAAGTCGCCGTGGCGCCGGGCGACCTCCTGAAAGTTAACCCCGGTCCCCAGTCCTGCGGCCGGGAATCGTACCTCTGTTAGTAGCTCGTCGCTGCGGCGTGCCGTGGTGAGATACCCCTCGAACCACTGCGCCGCCGGGACCACCCGCATCCCCGACGGGCCGCGCAGCACGAACTCGGCATCGAGCGCCCGGGCGACGGCCGGCAGCTCGGCGGCCGGATCGGCATGCGCCAGGCTGCCCCCTATCGTGCCGCGGCTGCGGATCGCTTCATGACCGATCAAGGGCAGAGCGGCCGCCAGCAACGGCACGGCGTCGGCGACGATCTCGGATTCCTCGGCCACGTACTCGCGCGTCATGGCGCCGATCGCCACCCAGCCGTCTGTCGCCGAGACGCCGGACAGCTCATCTAGGCCGTTGATGTCGACGAGCACCGCCGGGCGGGCCAGCCGCAGCGCCAGCAGCGGTATCAAGCTCTGCCCGCCGGCCAGCACGCTCGCCTCGTCAAGCTGCTCAGCCAGCACATCGATAGCTGCGGCAACGGTCGTCGGTGCCTCGTACTCAACGGGAGGCAGCTTCATCGGCGCGGCCCTTCGATCGGGGGGTAACTCTTTCCTAAGCCCGCCACGGCTCATTAGTTACCCTAACAACCAAGGCGGCGGCAACCACGGCGCGCTCACCGGTGTCCCTCCTTCGCAGCCGCTCTGGTGATGGGAACGGCCGCTGGCGGGCGGAGCCGGATGGCCAGCGACAGCAAGATCGTGTGGCCTATGAGGAAGGCCGGGGCCGAGTTCACACCGACGGAACGGCGATCCAGGCGTGCGCTCGCGCATACGTTGACCGAAGTGGCCGGATCGTTCGGAATTATGTCAGCGCCACCGACGTCGAGCCGGACGGGGCAGTCGCGGTCCTTGACGGTGAGCATTCCGGCTATCGTCCAGCCCGCCCCGGTTGCCTGGACGCTGATGGCCTGGAAGGTGATCGCCGGCCACCGGTCGGTAGCGAGGAACCGCGCTCCGCGCAGGTCGCGGTCGCGCCGCCGATGGCCGGTGTCAATACCGCGGGCGTCCAGCTCGGCGCGGACGCTGACGGGCTGGCCGCTGGGGCCGACCGTCACGCTGGCGCTGACCAGGGGAACCTGGCCGACGACGGAACGCAGCCCGAAGTTCCGCACCGTGAAGCTGACCGTGCTGGCAGCCAGGTCGGCTATCCATTCGCCGGCCTGGGCGGGGCCCGCGGTTCCGGCGGTCGCGGGGTTCGTCATATCAGTGTCCCCTCGTGCTGGCGGCGGGCAGGTGGCGGCCGGTGATGCGGTGGATCTCGACGCGGTCGGGCCCGGGCAGCAGCGCGGGGTCCTCGCCGGGCATCAGCTCGGTGGCCATGACCGCACGCTGGGCGGCGTCGAGGGTCTCGACCGATGTCGCGAGGGTGACGACGACGGAACTGAGGTCGCCGCCGCGCAGGACGTAGACGCCGACCAGCCCGCTGAGGCCGTGGATGGCCGGCCAGATCCGCTGCCGGCCGGCCAGATCCTCGGCCGCGGCCTGCTCCGGGGCGCGCGGGCCGTCGAAGCACACCAGCCGGGCGTAGGTTGGTACCTGCGTCGCGGCGAGGCCGTCCTCGGTGTGCGTGACCCGGTATACCTCGGCCGCCGGCGGAACCAGACCGGCATCAGGTCCGGGGCATCCGGCGGCGCTGGCCTCGGTGTCCCACAGGGTGAGGCGCACCGCCGCCGGGCCGCCGAGCTGGCGGAAGGTCAGGCAGCTGAGCAGGCCAGGCTGGCCCGTCACGCCGATGCTGAGATCCGCCAGGTCTGGACGACCAGACTGGTCGTGGTATCGATCCAGGCGCGCGTGCATAGGGAGCTCCTTTCGAGCAGGAATCTGTCTCGACCACTGTCGGTACTGGAGGCAGGCCCGCACATGCGTACTAGTACGGGGTTCGATACGTGACTTGGCCCGCGGTCGCGTGGACGGCGGCGGACTCGCCGCGAGAGGATGGCCGCGTGGTGGACGCGGTGCCCGGCCCGGGCAGCCTGGCGGGGCGTGACCAGGAGCTGGCCGCGCTGCGTGGCTGGCGGGCGGAGGCGCTGGCGGGCGACGGACGGCTCGTCGTGCTGACCGGTCCGCCGGGAATCGGCAAGACCCGGCTGGCCGAAGAGCTGGCCGGCAGCGCACGCCGTCACGGACAGCGGGTGCTGTGGGGACGTGCCGTCGAGGAACGGGGCGCGCCGCCGTTGTGGCCGTGGCGGCGGATACTGAACGCTGTCGGCGTTGATGCCGAGAGTGGCCTGGCCGGTGGCGGTAGTCCTGACGGCGCTCGCTCTGACGACCTGGCTGCGGCCAGGTTCCGCGCGGCGGCCGCGGCGGCCGACGCGGTCACGGGTGCGGCGCGTGCCGCCGACCTGCTCGTGGTCCTCGAAGATCTGCAGTGGGCGGACCATGCGTCGCTGTTCCTGCTCCGGGAGCTCGCGGCCGAGCTGCCCGGATCGCGGCTGCTCGTGCTGGCCACCTGCCGGGAGGGCGCCGGCGATCCCTGGCGCACCTCGCTGGCGGACCTGGCCAGGCTGCCCGGCGTGCACATTATGCGCCTGGCCCCGCTCAGCGAGATGGCCGTGGCCGGCCTCTTGCGGGCCGCTGGGGTGACCACGGACCCGGAACTGGCGCGGTTCGTGCACGCCCGCTCGGAAGGCAACGCGCTGTATGTGACGACGCTGGCCCGGGTGCTCGCCGCCCAGCCCGGCGCGGCCGCCGACGCGGATGCGGTGGCCCGCATCGCGGCCGGGAGCGCCGAGGTCAGTCAGCTGGTCGCCTCGTTGCTGCGCGACCTGGACGACGGCGTTCGCGCCCTGCTGGCCGCGGCGAGCGTCCTGGGCGCGGATTTCGACTCCGGGCTAGCCGCTGCGGTGGCCGGGACGAGCCAGGACGCGGCCGCCGCGCTATCGGCCGCGCAGACCTGCGGGCTGGTCACCCGGCAGCCGGACCGTCTCGGCTCCTGGTGGTTCACGCACGCCCTGGTCCGCGACGGCATCTATGCGAGTCTCGGCGAGGACCGGCGGATCGCGCTGCACGCCGCCGCGGCCGCCGCGCTTGAGCCGCTGGCCCGGCACGCTCCGGAACGGGGTGGCGAGGTCGCGTCGCACCTGCTGCGGGCGGCACAGGACCGGGCCACTCTGCGGCGGGCGGCCGGCTGGGCCGCGACGGCGGCGACGGCCGCGACGGCCGCGCTCGCGTTCGAGGACGGGGTCCGGTACCTGGCCACCGCGCTGACCGCGGCGCAATGCGCGGGCGTCGGCGGAGCCGAGCGCGCGGAGCTGCTGATCGAGCTGGCCACCGCGGAGTACCGGGCCGGCCAGCTGGCCGCGAGCCTGCAGCACGCGGTCGCCGCCGCGGATGCGGCCGAGCGGGACGGGCGGCTCGACCTGGTGGCCGACGCCGCGCTTGTCGTGCGCGGCGTCGGGCATACGCCGGTCGCCGTGACGCTGCTCGGGCTCTGTGACCGGGCGCTTGCCGATGGCGGCGGCCCGGCCCCGCGGCGGGCGCGGCTGCTCGCCCAGCGCGCCTCCGCCCTGGCCGAGCTCGGCGATCTGGAAGCCGCCGCCGCCGGATCGGCGGCGGCCATGACGGCGGCCGCTGCCGTCGGCGACCCAGCCGCCGAACTCGACGCCATCCGGGCCCGGGTGGCCGCGCTGTCGGCGCCACAGCATCGGGCCGAGCGGCTGCGGCTGGGCACCCGGGCCGTCGAGCTGGCCACGCCGGCCGGCCAGCCGCTCGCCGCTGTGCTTGGCCGGGTGTGGCGGATCGATGCCGCCTACCAGCTGCTGAACCTCGAGGCGGTTGACGCGGAGATCGCCCAGATCGCGCAGCTCGCCGAGTCGACCCGGCTGCCGCTGGCCCGCTGGCACCTGCTGCGCCAGCAGGCCTCCCGCGCGGCGCTAGCCGGCCAGCTCGCCGTTGCCCGGGACCGGTCCGCCGAAGCCCGCCAGCTTGCCTTCCGGATCCAGGACCCGTCCGGCGCGGGCCTGTCGTACGTATTCGCCGTCTGGCTGGCCGTCCTCCGCGGTGACGCCGAGGAAATCCCCGCGGACTTCTTCGACGTCACCGCGGCCGCTCCGCCGATACCGATCGTCAGGGCCCCGCTGGCCCGGGCCCTGTTCGTCGTCGGCCGGACCGACGAGGCCCAGGCGGTGTACGAGACCCTCCGCCACCTGCCCGCCACAGGGGACAAGGACACCAGGACGCTCGGCGCGCTCACCCAGCTGATGGACCTGATCATCGCTTTCCGCGACAGCGAGATGGCACGGGCCACCTACGACCTGTTCCACCCGCACACCATTGACTCAGGAGCCACTGGCACCGGCCTGGTGTTCCTGTCCGGTTCACTGCACTGGCCGCTTGGCCGGCTGGCGGCGCTGCTCGGCCGCACCGAGGAGGCACTCGGCCACTTTGCCGCCGCCGTGACGATTGACACCCGGCTGGGGGCCAGGCCCCTGGTCACCCTGGCCAGGCTCGACTGGGCCGACGCCCTGAGAACACGGGCCGCCCGCGGTGACTACGCACAGGCCCGGTTGCTCGCCTGGCAGGCCGCCACGGAGGCGCGCCGCCTCGACATGCCCGGCCCGGCCAGCCGCGCCGAACATCTCGTCAACGACCTGGACCAGGCCATCAGAACCGGTGGTCCGCTGACCGCGCGCGAGCGGGAGATCGCGGAACTGGTCTCGGCCGGCATCACCAACCGCGCGATCGCCACCCGGCTGGTGCTCTCCGAACGCACCGTCGAGGGACACGTACGAAGCATCTTGGCCAAGCTGCAGCTCACCAACCGAACCGAACTCGCCGCCTGGACCCTCGGAAGTCCCAGCCCTTAACACGCAGCGATCGCGGGACCTGCCTGGCGCGGGTGCGGATGGCGGGCCTTTCGGTTTGAATGGTGACCGTGTCCAAGCAGCAGCGTAGGTACGTCCATCTCACACACTGGGGTGCGGCGGAGATCGAGAGCGACGGGCGTCAGCTGACATCGGTGCGTCCGTGGCAGGAGGACCCGGCTCCCAGCCGCATCCTGGAGAACCTGGCCGCGGCGCATCGCCATCCGGCGAGGGTCGACCGGCCGTATATCCGCCAGGGCTGGCTGAAGCACGGCCCGGCCGCGGCGGCCCGGGGCAGCGACGTGTTCGTACCCGTGTCCTGGGAGGCTGCGCTCGACCTGCTGGCCACCGAACTTCGGCGGGTGTACGACAGCTATGGCCCGGATGGCGTGTACGGCGGGTCCTATGGCTGGGCCAGCGCGGGCCGGTTCCACCATGCCCAGAGCCAGCTGCACCGGTTCCTGAACTGCCTGGGCGGCTACGTCCGCTCGGTGAACAACTACAGCTTCGGGACCTCCTCGGTACTGCTGCCGCACGTGGTCGGGGACGTGAACCTGGTCATGGCGGGCGCGACGGCGTGGCCGGTGATAGCGGAGCACGCGGACCTGCTCGTGGCGTTCGGCGGGCTGTCCCCGAAGAACTCCGCCGTGGCCTCGGGTGGCATCGGGCGGCACACCATGGCCCCGGCGCTGGCGTCCGCGGTAGCAGGCGGATGCCGGCTCGTCTCGGTCAGCCCGCTGCGCACCGATACCGACGCTAGCCTGGGCGCAGAATGGATCGCTCCGGTGCCAGGTACCGACGCCGCGCTGATGCTCGCGCTGTGCTACGTCCTGGACTCCGAGGGACTGGCCGACCGCTGCTTCCTGGACCGGTACACGGTGGGCTACCCGCGGTTCGCGGGCTATGTGCGCGGTGACGCCGACGGGGTGCCGAAAACCCCGGAGTGGGCGGCCGCCCTGACCGGTATCGAGGCTGAGCGGATCCGCGCGCTGGCCCGCCAGATGGCGGCCGGGCGCACGATGATCACGGTCAGCTGGTCGCTGCAGCGCGCCGAGCACGGGGAACAGCCGGTCTGGCTGGGCCTGGTGCTGGCCGCGATGCTCGGCCAGATCGGCTTGCCGGGTGGCGGCTTCGGGCACGGGTACGGATCGAGCGGCGACGTCGGCATCCCTCGCCGGATGTCGGCGCCGCGGCTGTCCCAGGGCGCCAACGGCATCAACTCCTACATCCCGGTGGCCAGGATCGCGGACATGCTGCTGCATCCTGGCACCGCATACGACTACGACGGGAAGCGCCGCCGCTACCCGGATGTCAAGCTCGTCTACTGGTCCGGCGGGAACCCGTTCCATCATCACCAGGACCTCGCCCGGCTGCGCGAGGCGTTCGCCAGGCCGCAGACCGTGGTGGTGCACGACCCGTTCTGGACCGCCACCGCGCGGCACGCGGACATCGTCCTGCCCTCGACGATGTCGGTCGAACGCGACGATCTCGGTGTCGGCGGCGCCGACTCGACCCTGTTCGCCATGCCGCAGCTGGTCGAACCGTATGCGCAGGCGCGCGATGACTATGCCACCTTCGCCGCCCTAGCGGACCGGCTGCAGGTGGCAGAGGCCTTCACCGAGGGCCGGACCGCGGGCCAGTGGCTGCCTCACCTGTACGGGCAATGGCGCTCGGACCTGCAGGCAGCAGGCCACGAGATGCCGCCTTTTGAGCAGTTCTGGGCGGCCGGATCGCTGGAAATCCCGGTGCCCGATCCCGGCCAGGTGCTGCTGTCCGCCTTCCGCCGGGACCCGGCAGGCTTCGCTCTCAGCACGCCGAGCGGGAAGATCGAGATCTTCTCGGCGGCCATCGACAGCTTCGGCTATGCCGACTGCCCCGGACATCCTGTCTGGCTCGAGCCGGCCGAATGGCTCGGCCGCCACCCCAGCGGCTATCCCCTCCAGCTGGTGGCCAACCAGCCCCGCCGCCGTCTGCACAGCCAGCTGGACGTCGGTGCCTACAGCCAGGAAGGCAAGATCCGCGGGCGCGAGCCGGCCGCCATGAATCCGGGCGACGCGGCCGCGCGGGGCATCGCCGACGGCTCGTGCGTCCGCATCTTCAACGACCGCGGCAGCTGCCTGGCCGGCGTCACGCTCACCGAGGACGTCCGGCCCGGCGTCGTGCAGCTGTCCACCGGCGCCTGGTATGACCCTGATCCCGCCGACCCGTCCTTCTGCCGCCACGGCAACCCGAACGTGCTCACCGCCGACCGGCCAAGCTCCGCGCTCTCCCAGGGCACGACCGGCCAGCTCGCCATGGTCGAGACCGAACCCTACGATGCGGTACCGCCCGATGTCTCGGTCCATCGCCCGCCGGTGACGGCGGAGCCGATCAGATGATGCCCATCAGGTCTTACGGGTTCGGCGCTTGCCTCCGGTGGGGTCGACCTCGAGCAGCGGCTGGTTCGCACGACCGAATGATTACAGTGTTACAGTTCCGGCATGAGCGAGGTGCCGACCCTGTATGAGTGGGCGGGCGGCCGGGAGGCGATCGAGCGGATGATCGGCTGCTTCTATGACCGGGTCGAGCGCGACGACCTGCTCAGCCCCTTTTTCCCGGGCGGGGTAAGCGCCGCCCACCGCGAGCACGTCACCACCTGGTGGTGCGAGGTGTTCGGTGGTCCGGCCGGGTACACCGAGCGGCTCGGCGGCTACCCGGCCATGCTCGCCCATCACCGCGACCTGGGCATCACCGCCGACCAGCGGTTCCGGTTCGCCTCGCTGATGAGCCTCGCCGCCGACGACGCGGACCTGCCGACCGACCCCGAGTTTCGGGCCGCACTGGTCGGCTACCTGGAATGGGGCACCCGGCTGGCCATGCACAACTCCCAGCCCGGCGCCGACGTCGTGCGGCAGGCCCCGGTGCCGCGCTGGGCCTGGGGCGTCGCCCCGCCCTACCAGCCCTGACCCGGCCTAGGTTCGATTCCGATAGACGGCTGCTCGATTTAACGCCCATCTAAGGCACGCCACCAGAGGTGCGACGGGTACGGGCGCGAACATCGGCGTCAGAGCAGAAGCCCGCCCGGCTGGCCTTAAGGCACAGCAGGCCCAGCAGCCGGCCGTCGGCGCTGGTGACAGCGACCCGCCGCCGGCCCGTGGCTGTCATCGCCCGGCGCACTTCGGCAACGCTGGCCCCGGCCAGCACCGTGCGGCCGGGGAGACGTCCCAGCGGTGCAGCGGCAGCATCAAGAGCCTGGCACCCGGCGATGTCATCACGTTCCACGACAGCTTGCAGGTACCCGGCCGGGCTGACGATCAGCGCGGCATGGACATGATCGTCGCGGAAGAAGTCTCGTATCTCACCGACGGTGGCCGACAGAGGATGTCTTGCCGGAGTCGTGAGCATCACCTCGGCAGCGGTGCGCGACAGCCCATCCACCGCTCCAGGATAAGGACCGCCGCCCGCACCTAGTCAGCCCTGCAGCGATCATGGGAAGGACTCATTCGGCCGCCGCGGCGATTTCTCGCCAGGAATATGCGCTGCGGTACGGCCGGTTACCAACAGCAGGACGTTGACAGCCGAGGTGACGCATGTGCGTGACATCCTGAGCAGGATCACCAAGTGGTGGGAGGCCGGAGAGAGCTTCGGCCTGGCCACGGTGGCGCATACGTACCGCAGCGCACCCCGGGACCCGGGCGCTGCGCTGGCCGTCTCGGCCGCCGGTGATCACGAGGTCGTCGGCAGCGTGTCCGGCGGCTGCGTGGAGGGCGCCGTCTACGAGTTGTCGCTCGACGTCTGCCAGACCGGTACGCCAGTCCTCCAGACCTACGGGGTCAGCGACGACGACGCGTTCGCCGTGGGGCTGACCTGCGGCGGGATCATCGACATATTCGTCGAGCGGGTCGATAAGGCAAGCTTCCCCGAGCTCGGCGAGATCGCCGCGGCCGTCGAGCGCGGCGAGCCTGCAGCGGTCGCGACCGTGATCTCGGGACCGGGCCAGGTCGGCGCGCGCCGCGTCATCTGGAGCCGCGACACCGCCAGCGCGGATGCCAACGACGACGGCTGGCACTCCGGCGCTTCCGGCACGCTGGGCACCGGCAGGCTGGACGCCGCCGTCGATGACGATGTCCGCGGCATGCTGGCCCAGGGACTGACCGGCATCCGGCGGTACGGAGAGCACGGCGAGCGGCGCGGCGACGAGCTCAGCGTGTTCGTGAACTCCTTCGCCCCGGCGCCGCGGATGCTGGTATTCGGCGCCATCGACTTCGCCGCCGCCGTGGCCCGGGTCGGGAAGTTCCTCGGCTACCACGTCACCGTGTGCGACGCCAGGAAGGTGTTTGCCACGGCGTCGCGGTTCCCCGACGCGGACGAGGTGGTGGTCGACTGGCCGCACCGGTTCCTGGCCGGCACGGACGTGGACGCCCGGACCGTGATCTGCGTGCTCACCCATGACCCGAAGTTCGACGTGCCCCTGCTCGAGGTGGCGCTGCGCACCCCGGCCGGGTACATCGGCGCGATGGGCAGCCGACGTACCCACGACGACCGGCTGGCCCGGCTCCGCGAGGCCGGCCTGACCTCCGACGAGCTCAGCCGCCTGCGGTCGCCGATCGGCCTGGACCTCGGGGCCCGGACGCCCGAGGAGACGGCGGTGTCCATCGCGGCCGAGCTGATCCAGCTCCGCTGGGGCGGCACCGGCCAGGCCCTGACCGACACCGACGGCCGGATCCACCACCAACTGGCCCTCAGCTAGCGAGCCGCCGCGGACCGCGCCCTGACGGCGCCCGCTGCCGCCCCGCCGTCCTGCGGCGAGCTGGGCCGGACTACTGGCCGTGGAGCCCGGGGAACAGGTGCCCGAAGGTATCGAAGATGATCGTCATGGCATCGGCGTGGCAGATATCCACGTCTTGCTGGTATTCCGGCGCGCCCGCGCCTCGGTCTATCCGTTGCCTGGCGAGTTCCAGGACCGCGGAAAACGCCGCCTTGGGCAGCGCCCGCAATTCGGCCTCAGGCGAGATCTGGGCCGGGTCGAACGGCGGCACCGGCTGCGGGAAGACCTCGGGCCAGTCCTCCGGCGGCCGGGGAGCGTCGAGGGACAGGCTGGGCGAGATGTCGCGGGCGGTCGCGTCGCGCGCGGTAAAGGGCGCGCCGAGCTGCCAGCGTTCGCGGATGGTCCTGATGACCGAGGTATGGCGGAATTCCGCGTTGATCACGGTCCGCTCCGGTATCCAGGCGGAAATGGCGATGGCCGGCACGCGCACGCCCGACCGGTCGAAAGCGAAGCCCATCTGGCCGGCGGGCGCGGCCGGGTCGGGCGGCAGGACCGGAGGCGGCGGGACGTGGTCATAAGTGCCGCCGTGCTCGTCGAAGTTGACCATGAGCAGGGTGTTGTAGGCGTTCGACCCGCGGGGGGAGGACGCGGAGCGGACCGCGGTGTAGATCTTCGCCAGCAGCGCCTCGCCTCCCAGCAGGGCGGACGGCGGGTCGAGCATCATGTCGGGGAACAGGGCGTCGAAGGCAGGATGCATGTCGTTGTGGCCGTACAGAAGGTTGGGCTCGATAAAGGAGTAGGTCGGCAGGTCACCGTTGGCCGCGTCCTGGAGGAACTGATCGGTGGTGAAGAAGTGTGTCGCGAAGCGGTCCAGCAGCCGGGGAGCGTGGATGATGCCGGTGAGCGAGATGCGGCTTGGCGGGTCGCAGTAGACGCGCCAGGTCAGGCCGTTCGATTCGAGGCGCTCGAAGATGGTCTCGGCGGTGTTGTGGACCGGGAAGGAATCGGCGGGGGACATGTTGACGACGTAGCCCGATGAGGTCCCGGCATGGAAGAACGACCGGTTGGCGAACGTCTGCGACGGCACCTCGCAGAACCAGTGGTCAAAGGCGGCAAAGCCGCGGCCGAGGGCCGAGAGGACCGGTACCTGCTCGGGGGTGTAGCCGGTCATGATCTGGGCGTACTCTTCCAACGCGGGCGGCCGGCCCATCTCGGCCGTGAACGCGCTGATGTAGTCGGCCACGAACCCGTCCATGGTCGGCGGCTGGCGGGGATCGGCCGGCCCGTTGTACGGGGCGGTCATCTTCTCGGCCAGGATGCCGCGGTTGGCCGGCGGATCGATGAGCCCGAACAACTGCGTATTGACGTGCTGGTACTCCTCGCCGGGATCGGGGCTCGGGCTGTTCATGTCCGCTGCCACCCCGTAGGGCACGACCTTGTGGTCGGCCGCGCCGTCCGCCC
Organism: uncultured Actinomycetes bacterium; assembly: GCA_963758795.1. Taxonomy (GTDB): domain Bacteria; phylum Actinomycetota; class Actinomycetes; order Streptosporangiales; family Streptosporangiaceae; genus Palsa-504. The sequence goes on along the minus strand of CAVWXG010000004.1, from coordinate 37,484 downwards.
ACTCCGGCACCGGGTTACTAAGGTCCCGTCCCGCCACGCCTTCGAACGAGGCCACTTCACCTGGCTGGTACAGACGCCCGAGCAGATTATCCAATGACCGGTTCTCGAACATGATCACGACAATGTGATCAAGGGCATCGCTCCGGTTAGGACCCGGCATCGGCGGACCTCCGTTAAGGCTGACCAGGAGAACACATTGGTGCTAAGGATCTCAGCCCGTGCGGTCGGCGCGGAACCCGGGCCAACCGGTCCGTGTTTCCCATCCGGCCAGGTCGGGCGCGCTGCTGGCGCCGCGGAGGTAGTACTCGCACACGAGTCATCCGGCTGGAATCGGATGCCGCATTTACGGCCGGCGCTGGCCTGGTTGTGAGACTCTGTTAACAGGGTTTCTGCGTGAGCTGCGCTGCGGCGTCCCGGGAGGCTGTACATGCCGCATTCGCAATGGCACCGGTTCTACACCTCGAAGGTCGCGGCGCCCCCCGGACTGCTGTTCGGCCTCCTACGACATGCCGCACTGTGATCGCTGGCTGCCTCCGTCGGGCCAGTTTGCCCGCACCACGGACGTCGAGCCTTATCCCGTCCAGCTCGGCAGCCGCTACCACGACGGCCAGCCGGACCAGCAGGGCAACGACTGGTGGGGCACTGTCACTGGTTTCCAGCGTCCGGGGCCACCCGCCCCGATCCCCGCCGCCCCGTCAGCCCCGGTGCCAGCCCCGGTGCCCACGGCGGTGCCCGCGGCATCGATGCCCGGGATCCCAATGCGGCGGTCGCGGGACTGCCGGGCGGCCCGCAGATCCGGGAGTTCGCGGCGGATGAGCTGGCTCCGGACCTGCACCTGACCTGGCAGTCCTGCGATGGCGAACCCCAGCCGGACGCACCCACACCACCACCCCCACCAATCTACCGCTCTAGCGCGGTCCTGGGTGGCGAACGCCCGGCCAGCCGGCCGATGTGACCGCCGACATCAAGCGCGGCTGGCCGTCCGCGTCATGCAGCGCATCCTTGCACTGACCGCCACCATCTGGCACAACGACCGCACGGCCAGCCGGGCCGCGATGGCCGTGTATGCCGACGCACGACTGGGCTGAGCCCAAGCGGATCCGAGCCACCCGGATGCTGCAGACTCCCGGTGACTCTCATCCCTTCCCGCAGCTGACGACCGCAGCAAGAAACTGCGTTCATACTGGGCCAGCGGATTTACATTGGCATGCCGGAAGCCATTGGAATCACTCATCTCGGTTTAGCAAGTTCCACGCCGCCCGTGGCGTTGCCAACGGTGCCTCCGGCAGGATTCCTCAACGCCGCGGCGCCAGGCGCCACATGTAGTGCAGGCCCCTGAGGTGCTTTTCCATCTCCAGAGCTGCCTCATCGGCGCGGCCGGCGGCCATGTGCGCGAGCAGTCGCCGGCGCGAGCTGGCGATCATGCCACCGGCTGCCGGTCCGACCGCGAGCATCAGATCGTGCACGAGGCTGGCCGCGACGTGGAGCAGTTCTGACGGGACCGGGTCATCTGCCGCAGCTGCCAGCAAGCTGAAGATCTCCGCGTGCGCCGCGGCCTTGCGGTCCCACTGGGACCTGGCCGGAAGACGGGAAGCTTGGTCAACGCTGTCGTGCAAGGTCTTCAGGTGCTGCGCCGTCATCCGCAGGCAGACGACGCGCGCAGCCATCGCCTGTGCCTGGATCAGTTCTTCGTCCATCAGCCCTCCGCAACAAGTAGCGCTCCTGTTCGCTCGTGCCACCCCACACGCCGTGCATCTGATGGGTGCTGAGCGCGAACGCCAGGCATTCGCGCCGGACCCGGCACCTCGCGCAGATGGCCTTGGCCTCCGCCGCCTGCTCCAGAGCCTTACCCGATGATGACACGGGGAAGAACAAATCGGGATCAGCAGACCGGCAGGCGGCAACCGACCGCCAGTCCTCCTCGGCAATCAACATGGCCATGCCCTTCTTTGTCATATTCGCGGGCCGATCGGGCAGAGCGCCGAGTCGCCGACCTCGGCGTAATGGGCGGGGGCCGTGTTGTGGGTGAAGTCATTCATGACGCTAGCGTCCCGCCGGGACGCGTATAGGTGGTATCCGAAACGTGACTGCACTGTCGTTATGTGGCGGAACTACGCGATTTTTTGATGCGCTTCGGCGGTTCGGGGATGCTCGGAAGCGATGCGGGTCAGCGTGACGCGCGAGGTGATTCCGAGTTTCTCGAACGCGTGGCAGATGTGACCGCCGACGGCATGCGGGGAAATGTAGCGCCGCTCGGCTACTTCGCGGTTGGTGAGGCCGTCGGCGACCAGGCGGACCACGGCCAGTTCGGAGTCGGTCATGGCGGCCCAGCCCCGAGCGGGCCGGGACTCAGCGGCCAGGCGGCGCCGGACCCCGAGCTGCCGCAGCCGCCTGCGGACCCGGGCGAGGTCCCAGCGGGCCCCGCAGTCGGCGTGGATGACGAGGGCGCGGTTGAGTGCGGCGATGGCCTGGTCGGTGCGGCCGGCCCGGGTCTCGGCGACGGCGAGATCTTCCAGGGCGGAGGCCAGCGCCAGCGGCCGCTGGCCGGCTTCCAGGATGCCGACGGCCCGGGCCAGCAGGGCGGCGTCCCGGTGAGCAGGCCGCGGGCGTGCGCGGCGCTGGCCGCGGCGGAGGGTACGGCGGGATTGATCTCGTGCCGCCGCTCGGCGGCTGCCGCCGCCGACTCGGCCAGCTCCATGTCCCCGCTGGCGATGGCGATCCGGACGAGCTGCGGGTTCGGACGGGTCCAGGGGAACGAGCGGGAAGACCGACAGGCGCTCCTGCTCGCCGCGGGTGGCGAGCCAGCGGCGGGCCTGGGCCGGATCGCCCGCGGCGTGGGCTTGCAGGGCGAGGAGCCAGGCGGCGTGCCGTTCCACCCCGGGCACCCCGGATGTGAGCATCCTTTGCGCGATGGCTGAGGTGAGCTCGGCCTGCTGCTGGTCCGCGGTGTGCAGGGCGGCGCGGCCGAGTACGACCACGGCGTCGGCGTCGGGCACGCTGACGACGAGGTGGGCGTCCTCCGGGCGGAAGCGCCCTTCGACCGCCGCTACCGCATCGGCCAGCTGGCCGCGCTGCAGCAGCTGACGGGCCCGGCTCGTTTCGAACAATTGAAGCGCGCCCAGGCCTGGCGGCCATGCCGGGCGGAACCGATACCCTCGGTGGCCCCGGCCAGCGCCTCGTCGAGGCGGTCCAGCACGATCAGGATCAGGCCGCGGATACAACGGGCCAGCCGCCGCCTCGGGTCCTCACCGGCGTCGGCGCAGCTGCGCAGGGCGGCGTCGATCAGGGCGAGCGCGGTCTCGAAGTGGCCGCGGGTGTAGTGCAGCATGGCCTCGGCCAGCTCGGTAGTGAACCGGGCGATGCCGTCGCGGGTGGCCTCGACGGCCTGCTTGGCCTCCTGGAGCTGCTGCTCGGCCTGGTCAGGGCGGACGGCGACCACGAGGTTGTAGAGCAGCTGAGCCAGCAGCCGGGCCCGCAGGTCCGGCGGCAACCCGGGCAGGGCCAGGGCCCGGCGGAGCCTGTACGCCTTCGAGCGGGTGTGGCCGCGGCTGTCCCGCACGGCGCGGCTGCTGACCATCGACCTGCCCGGCTTCGGCCGGTCACAGCGGCGAACCTCGCTGCTGTCGCCGATGGCGATGAGCGACTTCCTGATCCGCATCCTCGACGACTGGGATATCAAGGACCCTCACCTCATCTGCCCCGGCACCGGGACGGCGGCCGCCCTGTTTGCTGCCGCCGACTACCCGGGGCGGGTCCGGAGCCTGGTCATCGGCAGCGGAGGCGCGGCCTATCCGCTGGCGGTAGGCGGGGCATTGCAGGATCTGATCCAAGCACCCGGCATCGACGCCGGCCGGCCGCAAGACCCGAGGGCACTGGTCCAGGCACTGATGACGGAGCTGGGCCCGGCCGCGCCAGCCAGCGACATCATCGCCGACTACATCGAGTCCAACGCCGGCGATCGCTTTTCACCGCCAATGTCCAGGCGCCGTACTTCCTGACCGCTGCGCTGGCCCCGAAGATGGCTGCCCGCGGAGGCGGCAGCATCATCATCAACATCGGAAGCATGGCCGGAGAGATCGGCATGCCTGGTGGCGCCGCCTACGGCGCCACGAACGCCGCGCTGGACTCCATGACCCGTTCCTGGGCGGCCGAGTACAGCCCCGCAGGCGTCCGGGTCAACACCGTGGCGGCGGGTCCCGTGTACACCCCCATCCAGACTGACGCGGTCGCCGAGGCCGTCGGGGCCACCACCATCATGGCGCGGCCCGCTCAGCCCGAGGAGATCGCCAACCTGATCGTCTTCCTGGCCTCGCCCAAGGCCAGCTACATAACCGGCGCGTTCATCGCCGCAGACGGCTTGTGCGGCCTGGGCCATCCTCCTTCTCTAGGCGCTTCCATTTAGCTGGACGATCTCTTCCCACATTCGAGCGCTGACGCGGGCGAACAGGTCGATGTGGGCCGGTTCGGCGTTGGCAAAAGGCGAGAAGGCGGGCGGCTTGCCGCTCGGCCCGGGTGGGGGTGTGACCGCCGGCTGCCATGAGGCGGAGCAGCCAGCAGGCCGGGTCGATCCAGGCGGCGCCAAGGCCGCTGGTAGGTCGCTACCGCTTGCGTGGCACCGCCTCAAGGGGACCCGGAGAAGCCTTTCGCCGCCCGCCCTTACCCCCTTGGGCGCCCGAAGCCATCGGCTATGCCACAGCCGCCGGTGAGGTCAAAGGCCACCGGCAGCGGAGTCAGTACGCTGACCGGCATGGTAATTGCGCCCTGTCCACCGACTGCGCCTCGGCGCCGGTGCCCGTGTCCGAGCCAGGGGCGACGGCTGTCCTCATCGCGACCGCGACCGAGAACGCCGTTGACTCCAGCCCGGCACCGCCGGACCACAGCTCGAACCCGGCCTCGACGTCGATCAGGTACCAGCTGGCGCTCAGGTAGCCACGGGCCACCGCGTCGGCGGCGAGCAGGCCCAGGTCCAGGTTCGTGACCGAGCTGCTAACGGGCGACCGCACGTAGGACACGCATGGCCCGTTCCCGCCGGTACCGTACCAGACGTTCCAGGTCAGCCCGGCGACCCTCGCCCCGGCGGCCACCTGGGTGCCGGCCGGGGTCGCCCCAGCCGAGAAGCTCAGCCAGACCATCAGCTCCAGGTTGCTGGCGTCGTCGCCCGATTGATTGCCGGAGGATCTGGCGTTGAACCAGACGTCGTAGCTGGCATCCCAGAGGGCGTCGGCGGCCACCGCGCTGGTGTCGATCGACCAGCTGGTGGTCACCGCCCTGCCGCCGGTGATGGCGCTGACCGGAACGGGCAGGCCGCCGCCGCCGGAGACAGTGCCCCAGTGGTTGCCGTAGTACAGGCTCGGGCCGGCGCCCGGTGCCTTGCCGCCGGCCACGTTCAGCGCCGAGACCGGTACCGCGAAGTTGGCCGGGCCGGTTGCGCCGTCGGAGGTGACGTCCAGCGCGGCGGTGCTGTTGTATTCGTTGACATGCAGGTTGTACGGCCCAAGCGAGGTCAGGCCCGTGGTGGTGGCCAGCAGCACCGCAGCCGACGGGTTGGCCATCGCCCACCGGCTGGACGTCTGCGGGTCGGTGGCGGACCGCATGCCGTGCTGGATGACGGCGTTGAGCGCGGTCTGTTTGATCGGGTCCGGCCCGGACCACAGCGCGGTCCAGGTCTTCGCGTCCGCAGAGTAGTCGAAGTGCGTTTTGCCCGCCGCCTCGCGGATGCGCAGCCAGGCCATCGACGCGGCCGAGTAGGGGGCGGACGCCAGCGTGGAGTAGGACCCGGCCACCTGCTGCTGGGCCTCAAGCTTCCCGCCGGTCACCATGAAGGTCAGCGAGTTGGTCCCGCCGGAGTCGACGACATGCAGGCAGGCCTGGGTGCTGTCCGCCTGGGCGCCCGCCGAGACCAGCTGGGCTTCTAGCTGCGAGTCCGTCAGGTCGTACTGGGCCAGCGACTTGATGCCGGAGTACTGCGCGGTGCGGGCGACGTCGGTCAGGGTGACGATGCCCCCGGCCAGCGCCACGGTGCCGTACGCGTGCCACAGCGCGCCGTTCAGCTTGGTCCCGGGGAAGGTGTCGGACAGCGTGCCCATCTTCAGGGTCGGGTTCGAGCACCCTGCCAGTCCGACCCCGGTGGTCATGGCGGACACGACGGCCAGGCCGCCGCGCAGGAAGGAACGACGATTCATGCTCCCTGGCAGTCCGCTGACAGCGAGGATTGGCTGGCCAGTGCCGTGGGGCCGGCGTCGAGCTGCTCGATTGTCCAGCGGGCGGTCAGGCGGAGGGCCTCCCGGGGAGGAATCGTCGGACACCAGCCCAGGGAGCGCAGCTTCTGGGCAGAAAGGTAGACCACGGGGTTGTCTCCCACCCAGCCGTGCTCGCCGCCGGTGTAGCTCCGCTTCACATCGGTGAGGCCCATCTCAGCGACGACGATATCCGCTAGCTGATCGACGCTGGTCTGCTCCTCAAGGCCGAGGTTGAAGATGTTGACCCGATCGCAGGCCTGGTCGTAGCCGGTCATGATGCCGCCCACGCAGTCCTCGACGTGAAGGTAGTCCTTCTGCTGCCGGCCGTTGCCGAGGATCTCCAGGACATCAGGGGTCTGCCGGAGCTTGTCGGTGAAGTCCCAGATCGCGCCGCGGCGGCAGCGCTCACCAATGACCGTTCCGAAGCGGAACGACCACAGCTGGAGCGGTGAGAATCGGGTGTAGGCGCAGGCGTAGGCCTCGGCCGCGAGCTTGGCGGCGCCGTACAGGGAGGTCTGGGCGCCCAGGTAGTGCTCGGGGGTGGGAACCACCTCGGCTTCACCGTACAGGGCGGAGGTGGAAGCGAAAATCAGGTCAGGGACCCCATGAGCGATCATGCTCTCGATGACGTTGAGGGTTCCGATCAGGTTGTGGTCGAGGTCGGCTGCGTGGTTGGTGGGACTCACCCGCATCATGGCGTGGGCCGCGAGGTGAAAGACCGCGTCGCAGCCCGAGGTGACGGCCGAGACGTCGCCGATAGTGCGGATGTCGCCCTCGGTGATCCGCAGGTGAGGGTTATCCGCTCGGTGAACGAGATTGGCCCGGTGTCCAGTGCTGAGGTTGTCCAGGACCACAACCTCCCAGCCTCCGTCGAGGAGCCGGTCAACGAGATGGCTTCCGATGAAGCCCAGGCCTCCGGTTACGAGACCTTTTTTCTTGCGGGTCCTGCTGCCTGATCCGCTGGACTGCTTACTGGTGCTACCCATGGTCCTTCCACCCTCCTCATCACCTCGAAGGTCTGCACCGGCCCCATCAGGATGCCGGCCAGGCTAATGAAGAATCCGACCGTCGGAGCGATCGCGGCCGAGAGCACCCCGACCACGATCCCCCGGACCCTGCGCTGCGCGAAGTAGCCGGCAAGGCCCCAGGCCAGAATCCAGATGACAAACAGAACCCGGGAGACGAGGGCCAGCTGCACGGGGAGACGAAAGAGCCCAAGGTCCGCGAGGATGATGCCGGTCACCGCCACCGGGGTGATGACGAGGCCCATGATGGCAAAGCCCCAGAGCTCCAGCTGGGTCGATACCGGCAGGAGGTAACACGAATTGACGAAGGCCCAGAACCAGCGGCGACGCTGCTTGATGTACTGGCGAATGCTGGTCGGGGGGTTGGTCTGCACCCTGGCGTAGGTCGAGTCCATCCGGAAGCCCATCTTGCGGGTGGCCAGCGCCCCGTAGACCAGATCGTCCGCATACCAGCCGGGATGATTCCAGGAGACGGCGCGGTCGACCTTTTCGTCGATGCAGAAGCCCTCGCCGTGGGTCCACAGGTGATGGTTCAGCTCCTGGAAGAGCGTGCAGATGGTAATGCACGACATGGCCCGCAGGGAGGCGTCGAGGTTAGGGAGGATGCCGTGGGGGTGGCCGATGACGACGATTCCCTGCAGGAGGTCGAACGAGCGGTTGTAGCAATCGTCGACAAATTCGGGAGAGAGGGTGGAATCGTCGTCGATGTACAGGACCTTGTAGCCGGTCAGGCCGCAGCGCAAACGGTGTAGGCGAGCGTATTCCAGAGCCCGGCTTTTGAACTTGGTGTGCTGGCTGGTCTGAAAGTCGGGGGGAACAACCAGTACCTGGTCGACGAAAGGGTAAGAGCGCGGGTCGCTGGGCTCCGTGACCACCCAGATCTCGAAAAGGGACTTATCGCGGCCGTTCAGGGCGCCCCGGAGCTGGCTAACGGTGTCGACGATGATATCGTCGCCGATGGTCGTGATCTGGATGATGATTTTCTTGAGCTCAGCTGGAGCCGTTGCGCCGTGATGATGGCGCTGCACCACGTGGATCACAAAGGCGAGGATCGCCATGGCCAGCCAGAGCGATGACGAAAACCAGGCGATGATGATGCCGTAGCGTAGGACCGTCATTATAAGGATATGACCTGCGCCTTCTCGAAGTCCATGAAGGCCGGCATCGGGGTGAGGGAGTCGGGTTTCCCGGTGAACTCCAGCCACGCCTCGTCGAACTCCCGGATGGTCTCCTCCGTCTTGGGGTGGAACGGCATCTGGGTGAGGATCTTGGGCGGGATGGTCACGATGTGCGTGCCGGCACAGAGGATCTCTTCCACGTCCACGGGCTGGCGAATGCTGCCGCAGATCAGCCGGGATTCCGTGTCCCGTTCCAAGAGCGGCACCACCTTTTCGATGGTGGCGACCGGATCGATGCCCGCATCCCGGGCGCGATTGAAGAAGAGACTGACGTAGGTGGCACCTGCCTCGGCGGCCAGGTAGAGCTGGTTGATGGTGACCATGGCGGTCAGGTTGGTCCGGATACCCATCACCTGCAGCTTCTGGGCCACCTTCAGGGCCACCCCGTCCTTATCCATGGCCACCTTGACGACGACGTTCGGGTGCCAGCTGGCGTACTCCTCGGCTTCCGCGACCAGGGCGTCCACCGTCTTGGTCGTGGTTTCGACGCTCACCGGCCAGTCCGGCTCCAAGGCGCAGATCTCGACGATCCGTTCCTTCAGGTCAATGCTCCCCTCGCTGAGGATGATCTTCTGGTTGGTGGTGACCCCGTCTCCGATCCCCTGGGAGAGAAAGCCGCGGATCTCGTCGGCGTTGGCGGTGTCGAGAAATATCTGCGTCATGGTCGATGTCCTTTACTTATTTGGCTGGGATTGGCGCGCGATGAAGTGGCTGAACTGCTCTAGACCCGAGGGACTATTGATCTCATAGAACCGATCCTTCACCTCGAAGGCCATGAGCTGCCTGTGCGCGATGAGCTGCCCGTAAAAGGTCTCCTCGGTGCAGAACCGATGGGGCTCGACAAGCTGCAGGGCCGCACGCCTGAGCGCGGAGACGCCAAAGTTGACCCACTCCAGCTCCGGGCGGAACTGTTTCTTGTCGTAGGCCTTGACCATGCCGTCTTCTACCAGCAGGTCGCTGGGCCCGTACTCGTGGCAATTGTGCAGCACGGCCATGGCGCCCAGGCGGTCGGAGCAGAGCATGGAATCCATCAGGGCGTGGTAATCGAGGCGGAGGTAGGCATCTCCGTAGAGGACCAGGAAGGAGTCTTCCAGGAGGGACTCGGCGTTCTTCAGGGCACCGATGGGACCGCGGAGCTGCTCCCCGTCCCAGCTGTACTGGATCTGGATGCCCAGGGTGCCGCCGCTGCCGAAATGCTGCACAACCTGTTCGCCCAGATAGCCCACGCACAGGACCACATCGGTGATGTCATGCTGGGCCAGGAGAGTCAGCTGATACTCCAGGAAGGGCCGGTCGTGAACGGTCACCATCGGTTTGGGAACCGAAGTGGTCAGAGGCTGGAGCCGAGTCCCGAGGCCGCCGGCGAGGATGACGGCTTGCATTAGTTCCGCACCTGGCGTCCGATGAGCTGCACGTATTCCATCGCTTCCGGAAGATTGCGGGCGATGAAGCCGGGTTCGACTCCCTGGTCCACGATGAGGCGGGTGATCAGCGAGTTCACGGTGGTGAGGAGAATCGTTTTGGTTCCGGCCTGCTCGCCCGCCTGAACGTCGGTCAGGCTGTCGCCGAGGGTGATGGAGTCGGGCAAGGAGAGGTCGTGTTCCTCGGCGGCTTGTCGGAGCAGGCCTGGCTGGGGCTTGCGGCAGCCGCAGGCCAGGCGATACGGGGCCAGCTTGGCCTGGGGATGGTGAAGGCAGTAGTACTGGGCCGTCAGGGCCACGCCTTCCCGGCCGAGAAGATCTGCTAGCCGCTGAATTATCTGCTGGTGGACCTCGAGGGTGAAATGTCTCTTGGCGATGCCGGGCTGGTTGGAGATGAGGATGAGCTTGTAGCCGAGGCCCTGAAAGCGGCGCAGAGCCGTCCCGGCTCCTTCCGCGAGCACCAGCTGGGAGGCAGAGCAGGGGCTATCCACCAGGGCATCCTCGGGGTAGTAGACCATCTCGGTGATGGTCCCGTCGCGGTCGAGGAAGATGGCCGGCCGGTTCATATCCTGCGGTCCTGATCGCCGATGGCCTGCTTCAGCCGGGCCGCGATCAGGTGGGTCAGCACTAGGTGGAATCCCTCGACCTGCGGGGTGGAATCGGCCGGCACCAGGATGGAGGCGTCGGCGACCTTATGCAGCACGCCGCCGTCAAAGCCCACTAGCGCGAGGAGCTTGCTGTTCTTCTCCTTGACGACCCGGGCGGCCTTGAGCAGGTTCTGCGACCATTCCCCGGCGTTGTCGCCCCCTGAACCGCCATGAACGCTGACCGCCACCAGCACGTCCCCTTCGCGCATAAAACTTTCCAGCTGATAGGAGTAGACGTTGTCCCATCCGTCATCGTTGGTCAGCGCGGAGACCAGGGTGATGTTGTCATTGAGGCAGAGCGCCTTGAAGCGGTGATCGGCCTGCGAGGACGTGTATTTGTTGAGATCCGCGGCGAGATGGCTGGCCGTGGAGGCCGAGCCCCCGTTGCCGGCGGTAAACACGGTGGCGTCGTGCTTCCAGGCGTCATGGAGAACTTGAATGACGGCATCGATGTCGCGGTACGAGATGGCTTTGGTCAGGCCGCCGGTATCGGTCAGGTAGGAGTCGATGAATTGAAGATGGCCTGTGGATATCTCAGACATTGTAGATAACCTTGCTTCCTTCGAAGTCGAAGCTGAAGCGATGCTCGATCAGGTCCTCTTCAGCCATGGCCCGGCGCAGTTTGGTCCGGCCGTTGTTACAGAAGACCATCAGAAAGCCTCCGCCGCCTGCCCCTACCAGCTTGGCTCCCAGGGCCCCATTGCGCAGTGCCGTGGAGATCCAGCCGTCGATGGGGGCCGCGGTCATTTCGTCGACGACCCCGCGCTTCACCAGCCAGTGTTCGCGCATGAGCGCCCCGAACCTGGTCAGGTCCCCCCGCACCAGGGCGTCTTCGGACTGGAGGCCCAGCTCTTTGATCCGGTGCATCTGCTCGGTGGCCTCGCCGTCCCTGATGGCTTGCTGCTGCTTGCCCAGGACGGACGAGGCCGGGCGGGTGATCCCCGTGTAGAACATGAGGATGCTCGCCTCCAGTTCGGCCAGGGTGTCGGTAGAGAGCTCCAGCGGGCGGACGGTCACCGCGCCGTTCCGGTCGATTTCGTAGGAACAGATGCCACCGAAACTGGCCGCGTATTCGTCCTGCTTCCCGGAGGGCTCATTGAGCCGGTCCATGGCGATGTGGCAGGCTTCTTCGGCCAGCTCCTTCCTGGGCACCTCCTGGCGCAGATAGGAATGCAGGGCGGTCAGGAACCCGACGCAGAAGCTCGCCGAGGAGCCCAGGCCGGCGGATGAGGGGGCGTCGGCCGTAGAGACGATCTCCAGGCCCCTTTTGATGCCCAGCAGCCGGAGAGCCTCCCGGACCGCACCGTGGGACACCTCGTCGGCGCCAGAGACGATTTCCGTGGTCGAATAGCTCAACCTGAGGGAGCTCGGGTCAAACGAGGGGCTCACCGAGATGTACATGTAGCGGTCGACTGCGCCGCTGATAAAGAAGCCCCCGTACTTCTGGTAATAGCTGGGGAGATCGGTGCCTCCGCCGCCCAGAGAGAGGCGGAATGGCGTGCGCGAAATTATCACCGGCTAACCACCAGGCTGTTGGGCGCAATATGGGCTGGGCTCATGTTCCGTCCTTCACTAGAGGTCTACGTAACCCGGGATCTCTTCAGTGAGGAGCGAGTCTGACGGCTAGGTAGCGCATAACGCTCACCCTCAGGATGAGCGGTCCGGATTCCAGCGGTCTTCCGGCCGTATTCCAGGGATGGGCGACGCGGGAAGGCTGGCGTCGGCGCAGGCCGGCCTAACGCGAACCGCCTCTGGGTAAGCGGCTATGGCGCTGTGGAACTCGTCCCGGGTGAGCGGCGATGGCGGTGTGGAACTCGTCCCGGCGGTGCCGCGGAAGGCAGTCGTACATGGCTGAGCGAACGAACGGATGCCGGAAGGCAAGTCCGGTCCTGCCCTCCTCCAGGAGGTGCATCTGCAGCGCGCGATCGAGCGCGTCGAACAGCGCCGCCACGGGGACCGGCGGTTCCAGTGCTGCTGCCCCGGTGCGGAGCTGGCTCAGTGAGACTTCCGTTTCACCGGCGGCGGCGGCCAGCCCGAGCACGCGGCGCAAGGTCTCATCCATGGCCGCCAGCCGTATCCCCATCTGAGTACGTGCGAGGGCGGGGGCCTGCCCCGCGGCCTGCGATTCTTCACGCCATTCGGCCAATGCGCGAGTCGGCCCGGCCCGGCGGATCTCGCGGACGAGCTCCCCGATGAACAAGGGGTTTCCGCGAGATCGAACGTAGATCGTCTCCAGCAGGTTGCCGTCAGGCCGGGTGCCCGGCAGCATGGCCTGAACATACTGATCGCAGCTCCGTCGGGACAGGCACTGCAGGTCGATGCCGACACACAGATGCGCTCGCGTCATGGTCTCGACCATCTGCCAAAGCTCCGCGTCGGCCTCCAGCTCTTCGTCACGCACTGCCCCGACCATCAGCCATGGCTGCCAGACCGCGAGATGGGCCAGGTAGCGCACCAGGTCGAGGCTGACGCGATCGGTCCCGTACAGGTCACCCAGGACGATGAGGACCGGCCTGGTCCTGCCGAGGTCCGTCAGCAGCCGGACGATGGCGGAGATGAGGTCTACATGGGAGGCGCCCAGATCGGCTGCCGCCATCGAGACGCCGCTCACGGCCGCCAGCGACGGCACGAATCGGACCAGAGCCGGGTAGCAGCGCGCCAATTCGTGACGCTCGGCCTCGGAGCGGCTGGCGGCGTAGCCGTCCAGGGCCACGGCAAACGGGCCGCAGGCGAACTGCTTCGCGTGCGCTCCCCGGCCGGCCCAGAGCGTAAGAGCTCCTTGTCCGCCTGCCTGGATGGCGAACTCTTCCAGCAGGCGGGTCTTGCCGACTCCGGCCTCTCCGCTGATGACGACCATGCCCGGGCGTCCCTCACCATGTCGGGTGAGTTGCTCGGTCAACCGCTGAAGCACCCGCTTCCGGCCGAGGAATGGTCCCCGCGGGGTGGAACCATCGCTGCCGGCCGATGTCCCGCCCTGATCAGGCAGCTCGCGATCGGTATCAGGCATTGAGCTTTGCCGCAGGTCCCGGCGACCAAGGACGTGGTGATATAGCGCGATCGTCTCCCGCTGGGGTGCTAGATCGAGCTCCCGCCGCAGAACGTCCTCGCAGAGCTGAAACTGGCGGACGGCCTGCTCGGGTGTTCCCATTTGGACATATAGGGACATAAGTTGACGATGAGCCGCTTCCCTCGTCGGCTCTAGCCGGAGCACTTCGCGCAGGCAACCGGCCGACTTGTCGCGGTCGCCGCGCTTCCCTAGCACCTCGGCCACCCCTAGCAGCAGCCGGACATGCAGTTCGGCCAGGCTGTTGCGACGCTCGGCGCACCAGCTCTCGTAGCGATCCTCAGGAAGGAGCTCGCCGTGGTAAGCCGCCAGGGCGCCCTCATAGTCGTTGATATCTCCTTGTCGGAGCGCGGCCTCCGCAAGTTGCTCGAATCGATCCGTGTCCACTATGACGCGCTCGCTATTGAGGACAAGCATCCCTTCCGTCAGATGCAGGTAGGCCGAGTCTTCCCGGCGCGGCAGCTCGGGCTCCAACGCATGGCGAGCGGCATGCAAGGCCTTACCGAAGCTGTTGAGCGCGGATTCGACGGCGATGCCAGGCCAGAGGATGTCGAGGATCTGATCGCGATGCAAGGCATGCTCGGTGTGGGCCGCCAGCAGCTTCGTCAGGGTTTTCGCGCTGCGCCGCTGCCAGTCGGACACCTCTCGCGCGCTGTTGGTCCGCTCGACCCGGAAACCTCCGAGCAATCTCACCTGCACGTGCGGTATAGCGCCAAACACCGAATACGGCGCCGCAGAGGAATGCGCTCCCGGCGCCACCTCGATTGCGGGTCTGTTAACGCCCAGCTCACTAGACATCACTGCACCACGGACTCAGCGAAGGCGGCGCGAACTGACCGGCTGGTCGCATCATTAGACTGGGCCATTCGGCTGACCGGCCCAGATGCCCCGGTGCTAGTACTCGATCATGGCCTGCCTGACGCAGGCCATCCATGAATTGGTACGCATAGTTCATCACTGCTCCCCTTCGTCGGCGCTTATCGTCAGGGCGCGCCCGCGGCGTCCGGCGAATCAGATATCCACTGCGAAGGACTTTTGATTGTTACCTGCTGACAATGATGCCGTAACCGCACTCCGCTATTGACTATGGTGCGGTCACCCTAGTACTGAGCAAGAGTCAGCGTCGACCCCCCAAGATGGCCCACATCAGCACCGATGCCAGGCCCGTTAACATCCTAGGCACAAGGGAGGCATACACGTCAAAGGATGCCGTTTCCGTAATCAGTTGATTACAAGACGCGTTTCACGGTTTGCCGAATCTGCTTCCGCGGATGGCTGAAAGAAGTTGATAAAGCCAGGCCAGGCAACCAAGCCTTTAGTTACAGATCCTCGAGCGAGTAAAGATCACCTTTCCGGCGGCAAGAACGCTCGGCGTGGTTTGTCCCTAAATATTCCGGCAAGTACCGGCAGATTTTCATTTGTGATCTGTGTCTCATAATGTGGGAAGCAGACTGTGTATGCCGCAACTAACGATCTTCAATTTTGAGGGTTACTGCCTCTGGTGATGGGCGACCGTCAAGAATCAGCCCAATTCAGCAGGCTCCTGGCGACGAACCCCGGACCGGGTAGTCCCTTGGTGCCTAGCTTCACTTGATGTGCTGCGGATCAGCTCCGCTTGATGTGCGACGCACCCTGGTTCGCGGCTGTGCAAGCGCTGACAGGCTAGGAACTCTCGTCCTGCTCCCACGGCGTCACGTCCAGCCGCTGTGCGTAAAACCGCTCGTAGAACGGCCGGTGGTGGGCGGCGAACCGGGCCAGCTCGGCGGAGTTCTCGACGGTGTGCGGGTAAACGCGCTCGCGCCGCTCGAAGCTGGAGCTGGCGCTGACGTCCAGGTGCCAGCGTGCGGACCGGCGCTACTCAGGCCGTTCACCGGGCTCCCAGGTGAGCGCCCGTGGGATGAAGGGCAGCCCGACGGCCGCGCAGTAGGCCGCCATCGTCGCCTCGGGTCGTGCCACGAGGTCATCGGAGTCGATGACAACCGAAGTGTTCCCCCCGGCTTCGCGGACAGCGGCCTGGACGCGAGTCCTGTGGGTCACGGGCCGGGAATCGGAGTCCAGGCTCGCGTTCGCCGGGCTGCATCAGCTGCTGCGGCCGGTGCTGTCGATCATCTCCAGTCTGCCTGGCCGTCAGGCCCAGGCGCTGCTGGGGGCGCTCGGCCTGGCCGCCGACCCTGGTGCTGCCGACCCGCTGCTGACCGGGATGGCCGTCTTGACCCTGCTGTCGGATCCGTCCGAACGGTCCCCGGTTCTGGTGGTGACCGATGACGCCCAGTGGCTGGACCGCAGCTCGCTGGAGGCGCTGGCCTTCGCCGCCAGCCGCCTGGACGCCGAGCGGGTGGTGCTGCTGGTGGGCGCCCGGGGGCAGGCCCCGCCCCCCGGCCTTGACCGCGGTTTCCCGGAGCTGCATCTGGGGCCGCTGTCCGGGGCAGAGGCCGGTCTCCTGCTGGACGGTCAGCCGCAGCCGCCGCGGGGGCGGGCCCGGGTGCAGGTGCTCGCCCAGGCCGGGGGTAATCCCATGGCGCTGATCGAGCTGGCCAGGGTGATCGCCGACGATCCCGCCGCCAGCCGCCGGTGGGCCGCCGAGCCGCTGCCCCTGACCGACCGGCTGACCGCCGTCCTCACCTCCCGGTTCGCCGCCCTGCCCGAGCCAGCCCGGGCCGCGCTGCTGCTGGCCGCGGTGGCCGACGGCCCGGACCTGAGCGCGGCAGACAACCGGGGTTCGGTGGCAGATGTGCAGGCGCTGGCGCCGACCGAGCGGCTGGGCCTGGTCAAGATAGACCGGACCGGGCTGCGCTTCTCCCATCCCCTGGTCCGGTCCGCCATCTACCACTCCGCCCTTCGCGCAGCGTGCCGCCGCGCACCGCGAGCTCGCGAGCGCGCTGCACGACCAGCCAGACCGGCGGGCCTGGCACCTGGCGGCAGCGGCCCTGCAACCCGACGAGCAGGTGGCTGCGCTGCTGGAGGCCACCGCAGCCCAGGCGCAACGCCGCGGCGGTGCGGTCGCTGCGGCGCTGGCCCTGGAACGCGCGGCCGAGCTCAGCCCCGAACCCGAGGACCAGGCCCGCAGGCTGATGGCCGCCGCGTCGGTCGCTGTCTCCACCGGTCAGCCCGACTGGGTCCAGGAACTGGCCACCCGGGCCCTGGCGGCCACGGCGGACCCCCTACTGCAGATGAAAGCCCGCCACCGCGCCGGGTGGGCGCTGGCCTACTCAGGTCGGCGGTCAGCCGCGCTCCCGGCGCTCCTGTCCGTCGCCGAGGAAGCATCAACGGACCTGCCGGCCCTAGCCTGGGACGCCCTCGCGGATGCCGCCATCGTCGCCTTCCACTCGGGCGCGCCCGCCAGCTGCCAGGCGGTGAGCCATGTTCTCGGACTCCTGGACAATCAGAGGCTCCCAGCGCGCGCCGACGTGGGCCCGCAGAGGCTCTTGATACAGGCCAGCATCGACCCGTTCGGCAGCAGAAGCGAGCTCGTCTCTTACCTGCGCCAGGTCAGCCGCTCTCCCCTGGACGAGCCCGCTTTGTGGCGGATCGGTTCCGCCGCATGGGTCCTGGACGAATCCCACCTGGCGATCGCCTTGCTGCAAGACGCCATGCAGCGGCTCCGGGCCCCCGGCACGCAGGGCACCAGCGCCCCGGGCCTGACTTCGCTGGGGTGGGCATTCATCGACACCGGACGCTGGGATGAGGCCCAGGAAGCTGCCGCCGAGGCCGCCGGCGTGACTGAGGCAAACCAGACGGGACTCACCGCCGCGGCCGCGGACTTGATCGCGGCCACTGTCCTGGCCCTGCGGGGCGACTCCGGCGAGGCCCGCAGGCATGCCGACCGGGTGCTGGCCAACGCCGACCTCGCCGAAAGCGGGCTGATAGCCGCCCGGGCCCGGCGGGCCCTGGGCATCGCCGCCCTCGCCGAGGGTAGCCACCTGCTTGCCTTCACCCAACTGCGCCAGCTGTTCAGCGAGGAAGGCGTGCCCGTCCACAACATTTTCTCCTACCTCGGAGTGGCCGATCTCGCCGCCGCCGCGGTCCGCGCCCACCGGCCGATGGAAGGACAAGACGTCCTGGAGCGGGCGCTCAGCCAGCTAGGCGGAACGGCTTCTCCCCGACTCGAGCAGCTCATCGCCCGCGCCCGCGGCATCCTCGCCAGCCCGGACGAGGCCGAAGCCCACTTCGACAAGACGCTCCCCGACCCCGCCGGGGAGCAGTGGCCGTTCGAGCGGGCCCAGCTACGCCTCGACTACGCCGAATGGCTGCGAAGGCGCCGCCGGATCAACGACGCCAAGCCCGTCCTGACGCAAGCCCTGGGCACCTTTCAGCAGCTAGGTGCACGGTCATGGGCGCAGCAGGCGCAGGCAGAGCTGAGAGCGTGCGGAGTGGCTGTCACCGGCGCGCCCGAACGCGATGCCCTGCGGGAGCTGACCCCCCAGCAGCGCCAGATCGTCCGGCTGGCCAGCGAGGGCCTGACTAACCGCGAGATCGGCGACCGGCTCTTCCTGTCGCCGCGCACGGTCGGCTCGCACCTGTACCGGTCCTTTCCCAAGCTCGGGGTCGCCGACCGCCACCAGCTACGCGAAGTGATCGCCCGCGCCGGCACGCCCCAGAGGCAGTCGGCCGAACAGGAACGAGACGAATAGCGGGATCGCGTCGTGTCGGCGTCCGACCATCGGCCGATTCTGGTCTTGGGCCAGTTCAGAGGACCCACAAGCATCGCCAAGCTGCACGATGACGCGATCGCGGGAGTCCGCAAGCTTAGGTCGCTAGAGAAACGCTGGAGTCGCTGGTGTGACGACGAAGCGATAGCCGAAGTGGCATTACACCTGGAGCTTGAGCATGGTGGCGCTGCGGTCCCATAGCTGCTGGGCCAGGCGCGTGTCGTCGGCTTGGGCGTTGGTCGCGGCTGGCTTGTTCTTCTCGTAGTATCCGCCGGACTGCCAGGTCACTGCCGCGGGATTGGGCTACGCGCTCTTGTGGACCGTGGTCATCGGCGCTCGCGCCCTGTTCTCCTACGGCGCCAATCACTGGTTCTACAATCAGCTCGGCGGCTGGCTGACCACCAACAGCATCCCGTCCGCGGCGATCACCGACGGCCTCATCTTCATGGCCGTCGTCATGCTCCTCACCCGCACCGTCGGCCTGTACCTCCGCTCCCGTTCGCTCCCCGGCGCCGCGACAACCCCCGTGCCCAGCCCCGATCACGTCAAGGTCTGACCTACGCCCCGGGCCGGCCCGCTCCGGCGAGTTCGCCGTGGCAGGCCGGGCCCAGAACAGCAGAGCCAGTTCACGTGCTACGCCTGATTTGCCTATCGCCGTGGCAGCCGGAATTGCTAAATTCCAGCGGACAGGTAATGGCGCTCGACTTTCATGACGCCGAAACGCAATAGGACCTCCCGCATCGAACCAAACCCCGATCGGATCCTTCCAACATCCGGGTCAGAACGGATACTGCGTGATCGTTCCCTGGATCGGGAGCCACTGCGTCTGCCCGTCGCAGGGATCCATCTCGTCCGCGTAGCAGCCATATGGCGCGCCGCCGGATGTATATCCCATAACGAACATGAGCCGGTCGCCGACCCAAACCCAGTCGTCCAGGTCTGATCCCCCGTCCTGCTCAGCCTTCGGCTTGCGCGGGACCGGCTCCGGACGCTTGGACCATCGCGTATCACCCGGCGCGAACACGAAGCCGATTGCCTCCAGATCCTCGCGCGCCGTATAACGGTCGACGCCGTATCGTCTCGCGTACATCTTCACGGTGATCTGCGCGCCCGAGTCCAGCCACGCTTTCGCTGAGACCCGCCGGGCCGCCTTGCGCATCCGATGCCGCCGCGGCTGTCCTGTCCGCTTCCGGGCACTCACCCGTCTAGCGTAAGCCGCCCCGGGCCTGTTCTCTGCGCAGGTTGCGTACGGAGCACATGATCCCGGGAATCGTCTCGATCTTGCCGTCCAGAGTCACCAGTTCCGCGTCCAGCCCTTCTGCGAGCGCGACGTAAGCGGCGTCATACGGCCACATGTTGTGCCGGAGCTGCCAGATGCGCGCGAGCAGCGGGACGTGGCCGTACCGCTCGAGGCGCATGCTTCCGAGCAGCTCAAGTGCCCGCTCAGCTTCGGCCGCCGGCAGTTTCTTGCCGCGCACCAGGCCGCGGAGAGCGGCGGCGCATTCCAGATCAATCGCGTGCGGCGTGGCGAGCTTCCCGCCCGCCACGACCGCGCGGACCCGTTCGGCGATCGGATCCGCGCCGACCAGGAACTCCACCATGGCCGATGTGTCGAGAACGATCACTCGCGAGCCTCGCGCATCGCGGTGATCACGTCTATCACGTCATCGGCGGTGACCTCGGAGCGCGCAGCGATGTCACGCGCCCGCTCGGCCGCTTCCTGCGGGGACGTGGCGGCCGCCTCGCTCTCGAGGAGCTGGCGCACGTAGGCCTGCAGAGACTGGCCAGCCCCGGCCGCGCGTACCTTAAGGGTCGTGACCGCGCTTTCGGAGACATCGCGTACGTGAATGGTAGCCATACAAGCATTTTACTAGCATCGCAAGCATTTTGGTTACGAAGGATCGGAACATGTGCCTACTGACTCGCCACTCCCGCTGCGGTCGAGGCCTAGTCCTTCACGACAGCGACTCGTCCAGGTCACCGAGGGACTCGATGAGCTCGAGGTTGGCCGAGTAGTCAACCGGACAGGCGATCACCGACACGGTGTCGGCGGCCAGTGCGGTGCGCAGTGCCGGGAGCAGTTCTCCGGCCGATTCGATCCGGTAGCCGCTCGCGCCGAAGCTCTGGGCGTAGGCCACGAAGTCCGGGTTGCCGAAGGTGGTATCTACATTCCGGCCGATTTCCAGGTCCATCTTCCAGCTGATCAGGCCGTAGGCGTCATCGACCCAGATCAGGATGACAAACGGCACGCCAAGCCGCAGCGCGGTCTCGATTTCCTGGGAGTTCATCAGGAATGCGCCGTCGCCGGTGGCGACGAGCACCCGGCGGCCCGGCCGGGCGATCTTCGCGCCGATGGCGCCGGGGACCGTCCAGGCCATGGTGGACAGGCCATTGGAGATCAGGCAGGTGTTCGGCTCGTAGGTGGGGTACAGCCGCGCCATCCACATCTTCAGCGCCCCGGTGTCGACCAGCACGATGTCCTCGCGACCCAGCGCCGCGCGGGTGTCGGCCACGATCCGGGCCGGCGCCAGCGGGAACCGGTCATCGCGCTGGCCCCGGGCTAGCTCGCCGGCCAGCAACGCGCGGATGCGGTCCCGGCCCGGAGTGCCTCCGGTGCGCTGCCCGACGGCATCGCTGAGCGCATCGAGGCTGTGGCCGATGTCGGCGTGCAGCCCGACGGCGACGTCGTAGTGCGCATCGACCTCGGCCGGGAACCGGTGCAGGTGGATGATCTTGGTATCGCCGCGCGGGTTGATCCGCACCGGGTCGAACTCCTGCAGCTCATACCCGACGGCGATGATCAGGTCGGCCTGGTCGAAGCCGAAGTTGACGTAGTCGTGGCGCATAAACCCCACCGCTCCCAAGGCCAGCGGGTGATCGTCGGGGAACACGCCCTTGCCGTGAAACGTGGTCGCGACCGGAATGCCCAGAACCTCGGCGAAGCGGCGCAGCGCCGGGGCCGCTCCGGCCCGCGCGGCCCCGTGCCCGGCTAGCACGATAGGCCTGCGCGCGGCTCGCAGCAGCGCCGCGGCGCGTTCGACCTGCCCGGGGGACGGCTCGTCCGCGCGCGGCACGTTCACCGGCAGCGGCGCCCCCTGACCGGACGCGGGAGCCTTTTCCACGTCCTCGGGGACAGCCAGGTAGACGGCACCGGGTCGTTCGGTCTGGGCGAGCTTGAACGCCTTGCGGATCATCTCCGGCACCGCGCCCGGCGTGGCGACCAACGCCGACCACTTGACCACCGGCGCGAATATCGCCACCAGGTCCACGCCCTGGTGGGATTCCTTGAAGCTGCGGTTCATGCCGACCTGGGCCGACAGCGCGATCAACGGCGTGGAGTTGGTCGTCGCGTCCGCGGTCCCCAGCAGCAGGTTGATCGCTCCCGGTCCGAGCGTCGCCGAGCACACCCCGGCCTGGCCCGTCAGCCGGCCGTAGGTCTCGGCCATAAACGACGCACCCTGCTCGTGACGCGCGAGCACATACCGGATCGAGGAGCGGGAGATCGCCTCCACCAAGTGGATATTCTCCTCGCCCGGGATCCCGAACACATGGGTAACACCCTCGTTCTCCAGGCATTCCGTGATCAGCTCAGCCGTGCTGCGTGAGGACTCCGCCACGACCACAACACTAGACGCACGCCTCTCGTCGCGGGTGAGCCGCTGACCGGCCGCCGCTCATTTCCCCGCCTGGCTGGTCGCCGGATCCAGCGCATGGCTCGCGGTCGGCGTCGGCGTCGGCGCGGGACTGGGCGCAACCGCGCTCGCGCCGTTGGCGGCGATCCCGTAGCCACCAGGATTGCCGCCGTTCAGCTGTGTTGCGAGCGCCAGGATCACCACGCTCTGCCCGGCCACCAGGTCGGCGTCGTCGACCGTCGATACCTGGCTGCCGGCGTTGCTGGACCGCAGGACGGCGATCGGGCTGCCCGGCCCCGAGCCCGCCGACGAGCCGGCGACCACGGTGGCCGCGCTTTTAGCCGCCAGTTCCTGGGCCAGCGGCACGAGCAACTGGCCGAGCGGGTCGCTGCCGCCGTCGGCGGGCGCGGTCTCCGGGGTCACGACGACGGCCAGCGTGGCTGGCGTGGCGGGTTGCCCGCTCCTACGTTCGGGCTCTGATGCAGCATTAATCACGCCGCGCAGCCAGGTCACCCAAGGCCCCGGCGCGGACACCGCCGCCGGTCAGTCGCGGGGTAGTCCTGGGTCGGCGTCTGGGATCCGGCTGTCCCAGCGGCCGTAGTAGGGGCGGACGCCGAAGACCTTGGCCAGCGCCCACAGCGGCGGGAGCATGAGGTTCTGTACCCAGATGGGCGGTGAGGTGACGCGGCTTTCGTGGCGGAAGTGCCAGAAGGTGGCGCCGAGCTGGAGCGGGTTGCGGGGTGCGCCCCGGGGTGTGGTCTTGCCGTCGGCGACCAGGCCGGCGAAGGCCTCGTGCAGTTCCTTGGCGCGCAGGGCCGGGCGCAGCTCGACGATGCCGTCGATCTCGCCCGGTCCGGGGTTGCCCTCCGAATGCGGCACGCCGGCCGGGACGACGACCGTTTCGCCCGCTCCGGCCACGTGTTCCTGGCCGTTGAGGGTGAAGTGGGCTTCACCGGCCATGATGGTGAAGCGTTCTTCCTGGCTGGGGTGGATGTGCTCGGTGATCACCCCGCCGGGGACGCTGCGCCAGGTGAACCGGACCAGCTGCCCGTGGTTGTCTTCGGCGATGGCGGTGTAGGTGATCCACTCGCCGGTGGCGGGGTTGAAGAAGGGCCGGAACCCGGCCGCAGGGGCATCGGTCTGGGGCATGATCATCACGCCTTGGCGCTGAGCCGGGCCGGGGCCCGCGGCCGCAGGCCCGAAAGGTCGTGGAACCCGGCGGCGGCGGTGCCCAGGAGCACGACGCCGGCGGCGATGCCGGTGGTCACGGCGAGCGCCGAGCCTGACATCGCGGCGACCAGGATGACCGGCCCGGCGGTCAGCGCCCAGCCGACCACGCGGTACCGGGGAATATGGACTAGGTGGTCCAGCCAGAGCAGCAGCGGCCCGATGGTGATCACGATGGACGGCAGCACCCAGTCCGAGTGGCCCGCGGCGATGACAATGACAGGCAGCACGAAGGCCGCCACCAGCTCGATCACGGTGGCGATGGTGACGGACCGTTCGATCCGCCGGGCTTCCGGGCCGGCCGGGCGGGGGGCGGTGCCGGCCGTGACCTTGATGGCGTAGGAGAACACGCCGATCACGGCGACGCCGGATACGGCGATCAGCACATCTTCGGCGCGGCCGCCGATGGCCAGGCTCGCCCGCGCCAGCCAGAAGGCGGCGAAGGCGGCCTGGATGAACCCGCCGATGCGGCGCACCCGCCTGGACCACGCCACGGTCGGGGTCAGGTCACCGGCGTTCATCGCCGCCGGTCCCGGTGTCACGGTGATCAACGGAGTTGTCATGGCGGTCGCCGCCTCGGGGTTGGTGGTCATGGCGTGCCGGGCCGGGTCCGGTACCAGGCCAGCGTCGCGGCGATGGCGTCGGCCAGCGGGGTGCCGGCCGCCCCGAACGCGGCCTGGTACTTGCTGGTGTCCAGGACGAAGGGCTCATCGAACTGGTAGGAGGTCTCGGCCAGCTCCCGCAGCACCGGGTTAACCAGGCCCAGGGCACGCACGGCCAGCTTGGGCAGCGACCGGACGGCCACCTGGTGCCCGACCTGGCCGGCCACCCGGTCCAGCAGCGCCCGGGTGGTGCCGGTCGCCGGGCCGGGCAGGTGCCACACCTGCCCCACTGCGCGGGTGTCGGTGCCCAGGGTGGCCAGGCCGGCGGCGATGTCGGGGACGTAGCTGTAGGTGTGCGGCAGGGCGGGGTTGCCGATGAAGTCGGCGCGCCGCCCGGCCAGGGCGTTGCCGAAGACCCGCTCGCCCAGCGTGGACCCTTCGGTGACGCCGGGGCCGAAGAAGTCCGAGGCCCGCCCGATGGCGATCCGGACCCGGCCCGCTGCGGCGGCGGCCAGCAGTTCGGCGGTCATGGCCGCGCGGGCCCGGCCTTTGACGCCCGTGGCGGCGAGCGGCAGGTCCTCGGTCATCGGGCTGCCGCCGGTCGGGCCGTAGCCGTACAGGTTCTCCAGGCTGACCAGCAGCGCGCCGGTGCGTTCGGCGGCGGCCAGCACTCCCCGCTGCAGCGGCGGGAACCGTTCCGGCCACTGGGTGTACGGGGCGTTCAGGCACTGGTAGATGACCGACGCGCCCTTGGCCGCGTCGGCGGCGGCTTCGGGGTCGGCCGCGTCGGCGGCCCGCCAGTCGACGCCGGGCAGCGCGGGCGACTGGTGCCGGGACACCGCCCGGACGGCGATACCCAGCCCGGCCAGGTGCGCGGCCAGGGCATTGCCGACCTGTCCGGTGCCGAACACGACGTGGAGCTGGTCGTCGGTCATGAGCAGGCCCTCACTGACTCCGAGCAGCCGGGCCATCGGCGACAGCGGGACCTCGATGCCTGTAGCCCACGCTACGCCGGACATAAAAAACAAGCAATATATTTCTTGAAATATCGGTCATCATTTGGCCCAACCGAGACGAGTTTCTTCACCAGCCATGTCCGGGTGCTGCTCGGCCGCCAGGTCAGGGAGCCTGCGCCTGGCGGCCGCCGCTGGCATGACGATCACCCGCCCGGGCGGGCCCGGTTCCGTTCCGTGCCGGACCGCGAACAGGGCGACGACCTCGCCGACGGCCGCTCCCTGGTGCCGAGCTCGGGCACCGGCAGGTGAGCCTGGATCTGGTAGCGGTCGCGGGCGCCCGTCCTTCTGCGTGATCACGGAGCCGGCCGCGGCGAGATCGGTGATAATGCCGTGGCCGCAGCGCTCGGTGATGCCCAGGCTGGCCGTGATGTCATGCAGCCTCGCACCCGGGTCGCGGGCGATGTGCAGCAGGACCGGGCGTGGTCAGGAAGCCCCGGTCCGCCACGCAGGTAAGTATACATCTGTTTCTTGAAAAATATTGCTAGTTTCAGATTGCAAACATAGGCTGTGGGCAGGCACCGGGATCATCCGCTGACGGCGGCTAGCTACCCCCGGGGTCACCCCGAGGATGGCCGACATGAGCAGCGGAAACGGAACCAAGATCCTGGCGCGCCCCCGGAAGGGCCGCATGGTGGCCGGGATCTGCGCGGCAATCGCTGAGTACTCCGGCGTCGACGTGACCCTGGTCCGGGTGATCGTGGCCGTCGTCGCGATCATCACCGGCGGCACCGCAGCCCTGGCCTACCTGGCGGCGTGGATAATCATCCCCGGCGAAGGCGAGAAGACCTCCATCGCCCAGGACATCCTCGGCAAGAACCAGAACGCCTGACCAGGCCGGCACCCGCAAGGACCGACTGCCGTCCGGCCCGCTGTTTATCAACCTTCGGTGCCATCTATCGATCTTCGGTCGCAAGAACCCATCATCGGCAACTCCCCGCCAGCTGCCAGGAAAGATTCGCCGCCACTTAACTGGTTCTGGCCTAAATTGGCGTGATGGTCTCGGCTCCGGTTATGCCAGCAGGACTCGCTAGCAGGTCGAATCTGGCGCGACCGTACATCGCCCTTTGAGCATTTTGATCCGGTTGAGGTTGCCTTCGACCTTGCCGGAGCTGTAGGGCAGGGTCAGTCCAATACCACATACCAAGTCCGAAAGTCTCCGATCCGCGCGGCGGCTGATCATCGAAGCCATGGTGAACTTGTGATGGTCTCGGGTCGGCCCGTGGAGGAACTTGTCCACCATAGTCCCCCAAACACTTCCCGTGAGCCCGAATGCTTCCAGTAGAAGCCAGCATCTGGAATTCATGAACTAGCAGATGCGGATGAGGTTGAGGGACCCCGCCAGCGCGCACGCGTAGCGCCCAACCGTGCGGGCACCGTGCTAATGAGATGCGCCCCAGTGCCACATACCAAGTCCGAAAATGTCCGACCCGCGCGGCGGCTGGCCATCGAAGCCACGGTCCAACTCTTACTATCAGCTCAGATACTCGAGCAGCTTCACATGACGCAGGTATCCGAGTTCGTCATGACCGGGTGCCATGGTCGGCGAGACAAGGGGTATTCGCCATCGGTCATGCAGCACGGGCTGCGATGGCCAAGGCGGGCGGCCCTACCGTTATAGCCTGATGCTAGGAGGTGAGGAACGCGATGTCAGGTCCCGAAGCCTACCTGCCCGCCTCTTATGGCACCCCATTGGAGCGGAGCCGGGAAGACGTGCTCGAGGCGGCCCGGCCGCTTCCGCCCGATAAGGATGTGGTCATCGAGGAGCTAAGCGATGACGAGGACCGCCGGTTCCTGGCCGTGATCCTCGACTCGTGAGCCCCGGCTCGCCGTCCTCGCTGACTGCCTGAACCTCAGCCCCGGCACCGCCGTCCGCTGGATGCACCAGGCAGGAGCCGACTGGAACCGCTACGCCGCCGACATCGCCCGGTCCCGCGATCACCAACCCTGACCAATACCACCCGGCGACCACCGAAACCCCGACCCATTCGCAGGGTTGGAACACTGCTCTCTACCAGTTACGGCCCGCCGTAATCTCGTTCATCACCGTCGCCGAGCTCAGGCACGGGGCCAAGCTGGCAGGCTGGGGGACGGCCAGGCTTGTGCGCCTAGACCACGAACTCTCCCAGGCCGACACCGTCTGGCCCGGGCCGAACCTCGCCGAGACCTATGCCACCGTGCGTGCGTGGTGTGCCAAGAACGGGCACGGCCTGGGCGGCAAGGATCATGAGGCCGACCGGTGGGTAGCCGCCTCGGCAATCTGGCCGGGTATTCCCTTTGTCGCGCATGACGCGATCTTCGCCAACGCGGAACGCCTTACCCTGCTCACGAAACTCGGCCTCTAAGCCGAGACCAACATCGACTCGACGCCGCCGGCCAGGGTGGCCAGGTGGATCTTGTGGGCGGGCAGGTCGTACCCGTCGAACGGCACCCCATACACCGCCAAGCCCTAATCCACCGCGGAAACTAGGGCTGACGGGTCAACTTCCGGCGGGGCCGGCCGCGTGTAAGCAAGTGGGGGCTTAGACCGACCAGAAAGAAGCGGCGATGCGGCGAGACAGCGGCGACCTCGACGAGCGTTTCACCGCCTTCGCGCGCGAGCACGGCGAGCGCCATCTGCGGGTAGCGGTCCTGCTCACCGGCAACTGGCATGCCGCCGAGGATCTGGTCCAGGCCAGCCTGGTCAAGCTCTACCGGGCCTGGCCCCGGCTCGACACCAGCACCGATCCCGATGCTTACCTGCGCCGGATCATGGTAAACACGCACCGCTCATGGTGGCGTGCCCGTTGGCGACGGGAAACCCCCACCGCCGGTCTGCCCGAGACCGTATCCGGTGAGGACATCGCCGACCGGCACGCGGTCGGCGCCCTCGTCAGGCAGGCGCTGACCAGGCTGCCACGCCAGCAGCGGGCCGTGCTGGTGCTGCGCTACTGCGAGGACCTGCCGGAGACCGAGGTCGCGAAGCTCCTCGGTTGCTCGCCCGGATCGGTCAAAACCCATGCGCACCGGGGCTTGCGCACGCTTCGTGAGCTGCTCGGCGGTGAGTGGCCCCGGCCCGGGGTCAACCAGGCACCGGACCGGGAGCGTGACAGGAGGTGAACCTGCTATGAAGGAGCCACATATGTCCGATACGGACCAGGAAGTACGTACGTTGTTCTCCGTCGCGGCCGAGGACGTCCCGGCCGGCATCGACCTGCTGCGCGGCGTCAGGGCACGGCGGGCGGCACACCGGAACCGCGTCCGGGCGGCGCTCTCGGCGACCGCCGTCGCCGTGGTGGCCGTGGTCACGGCGGTCACGCTGACGCTCGTCCAGGCACCTTCAGCACTGGCCCAGCTCACCAGCGCAGTCTCCCGGATGACGGCCGGACAGAGCTACCACTTCGGCGCGACCACGACCCGCGTGCAGGCGCAGGCCAACGGCACGCCGACGACCACCCGGACGGACTTCTCCGGGGCGTTCGATCCCGCGCGAAAAGCCGGCGAGGAGACTGTAAGCGACGGCGCACAGACCCGCTTCACCGGCGGATACGTCTACCTGAACCCGGGAACCGCGGCCCAGCCCAAGCTTCCCGACGGCAAGTCGTGGATCAGGATTCCTGGCCTGCCCCCGCTGTGGGCTCCCGTGACGGCGGATCAGCAGCTGAGGCTCGGCGCCGGCCTGCTGAGCGTCGCGGAAACCAGCCCGCAGAACCTGCTCGCGCTGCTCAGGTCGGTGAGCACGGTGGACAAGGAGGGCAGCGTGTCCGGGCCCGGCTGGACGGGTACCCGGTACGCGTTCTCCGTCAGCATCGCGTTCGGCCCGGCCGGGAGCGGCCTACCCGCCGTGACGGCGACGGGCACCGTCGACGTTGACCAGCAAGGACGGGTACGCCAGCTCGACGCCGCCTACACGCTGCCGCCGATAGCATCAGCCCCGACCGAGCGGGTCACGGTCGAGATGACGTTCGGCGACTTCGGAGCACCCGTATCGGTCACGGCCCCGCCCGCCGACGACACCTTCGTGCCGGGCCAGACTCCCCTAGCGCTCAGCCCAGCTCAGCAGTCAGCGTCCGTCTCAGCGCCTGGATGAGCTGGCATCCAGAAACCGTACCGGTGTCCCCGTCCCCGCGGGGGCGCCGTCGGCGTGCCGCAGCGGTAAGTCAGCGATTGCCCAATGCCACATGCCAACTGTGAACAAACCGGACCTGTCCGGAGGCTAACCATCGAAGCGACGACTCAGCTCTGACCGAGCCGAATGTGACACCGTCCCCTGTCTACGGGGTGGGGTCCCAGATCCGAAAGCATCGGCCGGTCCCATCGGCTTACCGTCGTGGCGCACCTCACGGAAGGGATCATCACGGCACACCGCTCCTGACTGATCCTGGCCCGCGCCGCAACAACCGCCGGCTGCTGCCGCCTGCCCAGCTGAGGACCATCCACGTATCAGACGCGGTAAGACGCCGAAGACGCACGTCGTACTGCTCATAACCCAGCGACAGCAGGACTCTAGCTGACGACGACGATCAACCTATACCGAGCTGCCTCCGCCGCAGCGAAAGGACTGTCGCGAGGACGTCAAGCGGCGCGCCGTCAAGTGGCGGCGGCGGGTTTACCTGAGCCTGAACGGCCGCCATCAGGCGAAAGGCCAGGTCTTCTCTAGCGAACTCGGTCATACGCCGGTACGTCCGCGGGAAATAGTCGATGTCCTGGAAGGTCTTCTCTGGCAGCCCCGACACGTCCACCACCTGCGCCCAGGCAACCAGGTCCTTGGGCACCGCATCGGCGGGGCCAGGCTTCGCTGTCCGCCGCCTCCAACCCCAGGGCATAACATCACCTCCGCTGTCCCATATCGTTCCTGCTCATGCCCGC
The DNA here is from genome assembly GCA_963758795.1 of uncultured Actinomycetes bacterium. GTDB lineage: Bacteria > Actinomycetota > Actinomycetes > Streptosporangiales > Streptosporangiaceae > Palsa-504. The sequence goes on along the minus strand of CAVWXG010000004.1, from coordinate 7,939 downwards.
CAAGCGTGCAGCCTACTGACCGGGCAAGCGCAGAGTGCGGGGTACCGTCACGAATGCCCATCGCCGCCTGGGGCCCGAGTTGGTGAACCCGTCATCGGACATGAGTGGACTGAGCACGGCCAGGTCGGTACCGGGTCAGGCCGAGATACCGGCTCGGTCCACGCTGGATGCCTCGGCGAAGGTGAGCAGAGCGGCGGTCGTTCGTTCGATGTGCTTTCCGAGCGCGGCGCAGGCCGCATCAGCGTCTCGGGCAGCTGAGAGTTCTGCTATCTCGCGGTGTTCGGAGGCCACGTCGCGGCCGGTGTCGTGAGCGAGTTCACGCGACCAGTGCCGGTAGAGCTCGGAACAGTCACGCAGGCCGGTCGCGATGGATTCCAGCCGGGTGCTGTTGCAACCGCTGAGCAGCGAGACGTGGAACAAGCGGTGTGCGCTCGCCCAGCTCTGGCTCACATGTCCGTCTGCAGTCGTCATCGGCGTTCTCTGCAGGGTGTGGTGTCGCGCGATGACAGTGGATTCCCAGTCCAGGTCTCCGTGGATGATGGATTCGCGAAGCGCCAGCGTCTCGATCAGGACCCGGGCCCGGGTGAGGTCGATCAGGTCGTCGATCGAGAGCGGCATAACCCGGAAGCCCCGTTGCGGGGAAGACTGCACCAGACCTTGCTCGGCAAGGCGGGTCACCGCCTCCCGAACCACCGACAGGCTCACGCCATGCCGCACGGCGAAGTCTCTGAGCCTCAGCTTGGTCCCGGGCTCGAGCCGCCCGGTCAGGACCTCGGCCCGGATCGAACCATAGACCTCTTCGACCAGAGTCGTCCCGGCTGCCATAGCCAGAATCCTACACGAGACCGGAAGCTAACAACGATTTTATCTAAAAAAATCGTTTTTCTGTTGTCTTATCGATCCAGAAGATGTAGCAATGGACTCACTAGCTCACTGCCTGGCTGAAAGGATCGCCATGACCGACCTCGAAGTTCCCGTTCTCATCGTCGGCGGCGGCGGCGCGGGCCTGACCGCATCGATGACCCTGGCCACTCTCGGCGTGGACTCGCTGCTGGTGAACTCCCTGCCGAACACCTCGGTGCTGCCCAAGGCGCATGTCCTGAATCAGCGGACGATGGAGATCTTCACCGAGGTCGGCGTGGCGCCGGAGATCTGCAAGCGCAGCTGCCCCCCGGAGAACATGAAGGCCACCGGCTGGTATGCCGGGCTCGCCGGGCCGCACGAGGGCTACGGCCACGAACTGGGCCGCCTGGAGGTCTGGGGCGGCGGCTACAGCGACCCGGACTACGTCGCGGCAAGCCCGTGCGCGACCAGCAACCTGCCGCAGATCCGGCTTGAGCCGGTACTGCGGGCACATGCCGAGCAGCTCAACCCCGGCCGGATCCGGTTCAACCACGAGCTGACCGGGTTGACCCAGGACGACGATGGCGTAATCGCCACGATCATCGACAAAAGACGAGCAGCGGGAGTACACGGTCCGGGCTCGATACCTGATCGCGGCGGACGGCGGCCGGACGGTCGGCAAGCTGCTCAACGTCGGGATGAGCGGCCCGCGCGATCTCATGAAGATGGTCTCCATTCATCTCACCGCTGACCTTTCGCCGTGGACCCGTGATGACGGTGTCCTGATCCGCTGGCTGGTCAACCCCGATTTCGGTGGCTCCTGGAGCGGAGTACTGGCCGCGATGGGCCCGGAGCACTGGGGGACGAAGTCCGAGGAGTGGGTCTTCCACATGCAGTACGCCACCGATGACCCGGAGGCGATGCAGGAGGACAAGGTACTGGCGCGGATGCGTGCCTGCCTCGGCCTCCCGGACTCCGAGTTCACCATCCACAAGATCAGCACCTGGGTGATGGAAGGCGTTATCGCCGACAAGTTCCGGGACCGGTCCGTCTTCTTCGCCGGCGACGCCGCGCACCGCCACCCGCCGACCGGCGGGCTCGGGCTCAACTCCGCAGTCCACGACGTCTACAACCTGTGCTGGAAGTTGGCGGCCGTGCTGGCCGGCCGGCCGGCGATGCCCTGCTCGACACCTACGAGGCCGAGCGCAAGCCGGTGGACCAGGCCAACATCGACAACGCCATCGCGGACGCGATGAACCACTTCACCATCGACCAGGCGCTGAACCTGTCTCCGGACAAGACGCCCGAGCAGAACTGGGCCGAGGTCAGGCCGTTGTGGGAGGAGATGCCGAACTCCGCTGAGAAGCGGCACGCCGTCAACAAGGCCATCGTCTCGCAGACGATGGAGTTCCGGCACCACAACGTCGAGTTCGGCTACACCTACTCCTCAACCGCCGTCGTCGAGGACGGCAGCCCGGAGTACGTTCCGCTGGACCCGGTCCGGCTGTACGAGCCGAGCAGCAAACCCGGCCACCCCCTCCCGCACGCCTTCGTCGAGCGGGAAGGCGAACGGATTGCCCTCGGCACCCTGGTGCACGGCGGCAGGTTCCTGCTGGTCGCCGGCGAGGACGGGTACGCCTGGGTCGACGCCGCGAACAAGCTCGCCGCCGCCAACAACCTGCCGCTGACCGCGGCCACGGTGGGTGTCCTGGGCGCCGACTACGCCGACGTGCGGGCAGCGTGGCTCAAGCACCGCGAAATCAGCTCGCGCGGCGCCGTCCTGGTCCGCCCGGACCGCTACGTCGCCTACCGATCCGCCGAGGAGGTCACGGACCCCATGGCGGCGCTGAAATCAGCACTCGAACACATCCTCGCCACCCAGCTCGCCTGAGCCCATCCGTCACCCCCGACCCGGAGACACCCATGCGCATCGCCAACCTAGACCACCGCCTCGTCCTGCTCGCCGCTGACGGCTGCATCGACGTCGCCACCGCCAGCCAGGGCCGCTTCGGCGCGGACCCGCAGGCCGTCTATGCCGACTGGGACGCCTTCACCACCTGGGCCGCGGCCGTCGACCCAGGCTCGGCCCAGCCGTACGACGCCGCCCAGCTCGGGGCGCCCACGCCGGCCCCCGGGCAGATCTTCGCGATCGGTCTCAACTACGCCGACCACGCGGGCGAAAGCGGCTTCACGGCACCGGCCGAGCCGGCCGTGTTCACCAAGTTCGTCTCCTCGATCACCGGCCCCCACACGACCGTCGCGCTGCCGGCCTCGACAGTCGACTGGGAGGTCGAGCTGGTCGCCGTGATCGGCCTGGCCTACCACGTCGACGCGAGCCGAGCCTGGGACCACGTCGCCGGGCTGACCGTCGGCCAGGACCTATCCGAACGCACCCGCCAGCTGGTCCCGCCAGCGCCGCAGTTCAGCCTCGGCAAGTCCTTCCCCGGCTTCGCCCCGATCGGCCCGTGGGTCGTCACGGCCGACGAGCTCGCCGACCCCGACAACCTCGAGCTCGGCTGCGCCATCAACGGCGAACAGGTCCAGAAAGGCCGCACCGCAGACCTGCTGTTCAGCGTTCCGGCGCTGATCGAAAAGCTGTCAGCCGTCCTGCCGCTGGCACCCGGCGACATCATCTTCACCGGCACGCCGAGCGGGGTCGGCCACGCCCGCACCCCGCAGCGCTACATCTCAGCCGGCGATGCCCTCACCAGCTGGGTCGAGGGCATCGGCGAGATCCGGACCACCTTCACCGACGGGCCCCGGTCCATCCCGCCGGCACCCAGCAAGGAACACTGACATGGGCCTGCACCGACTGACGTCGGTCACCATCGGCGTGCCGAACCCCGCCGACACGATCGCCTACTACACCGAGTTCGGCCTGATACCGCAGGGCGAAGGCCGGTTCGCGACCACCGACGGCGGGCAGCAGCTGCACATCGTCCAGGCCCCGAGCCGGCGCCTGATCGAACTAGGCATCGGCGTTGATGACCGTGATGACCTAGATCGCATCGCGCGCCAGCTCAGCGCCCTGGACCTGCCCGCCACGCTCGAGACCGACGCGCTACTCACCGAAGAGCCGATCGCCGGGTTCCGCGCCCACCTCCAGATCAGCCCCCGCCTGCAGCAGCCCACCATCCCCGCGACGCCCTACAACGGGCCCGGCCGCACCGACCGGCCAGACCGCCGAGCACCCGGCATCCTGCGCGAGGACGCCGTACAGCCGCTAAAACTCGGGCACGTCGTGATCGGCTCCACCGACCAGCAGGCCACCCAGAAATTCTTCACCGACGGGATCGGATTCAAGGTCAGCGACGTCGTACCGTCCCTCGCCGCATTCATGCGCTGCTCCACCGACCACCACAACGTCCTCGTCCAGCAGGCCCCGCTGAACTTCCTCCACCACACCTCCTGGCAAGTCCAAGACATCGACGACGTCGGCCGGGGAGCCACTGCCATGCTAGAGAACAACCCCGGCCGGCACGTCTGGGGCCTGGGCCGGCACCACGTCGGATCGAACTTCTTCTGGTACCTCAAAGACCCCGCAGGCAATTTCTCCGAGTACTACTCCGACCTGGACTGCATCGTCGACGACCAGCTGTGGAAACCCGGGGTCTGGGAAGGACTGCACGGGCTATACAACTGGGGACCGCCGCCGCCCCCGTCGTTCCTGCTGCCCGACGACATCGCGGCACTGATGACCGGTGCACACAGCGCCCAATAGTGCACGAAGTCGCCCAACCCGTCATATGGCAGCCGGCCGCGCGGCTCACCGGAACCACAGGGCGCTCGCCGGCCAATCTGGCCCGGCTCGACGCCAACGGCGTGGCCTCACCGAAGAGCCGCACCACGCCCGGTCTATATCAGGCAGTCAAGCGGAGGAAAGCCTCCGTGTAACGACAAGCCTCCGCGTAAATCCCGTTCTACCCGCATCAGGAGATGCTGATGAGGCTGACAGGGTTGACAGGACGCGGGGCTGCGGGCAGGAGCCGCAAGGACACGGGCAGAGGCGCAGGGTGGGCGGCTCGCTCCCGGATGATCGCGGTGGCTCGAGGCTCCGCAGCGGCTCGGGTCCATCCCAGTACCCACAACCCTTCACGGAACCGGAATCATCCACGGGCCTGTCAGCGGACCAGGTGGACCAGGTGACCAGGGCGTGGAAACACGCCAGCCCGGGCGACCGCGCCCAGGCCTGGGCCCAGCTCAACCGATCCACCGGCGAGGATGAGCGGTACCGGATCCTGGCCGCGGCGTCGCTGGCCCGCCGCGAGGCGCTGGCGACCGCCCGTCGGCTGCACCGCACGGACTGGGCGTTCTGGGCCGCCGCCTGCGACGCCAGCGCGGCGCTTGCGGCCGGCGCCCGGATCGGCCGCCACTACGACACCCTGGTTGCTCCCTTCGCGACGGTCATGCCCGCCCTGGCCCTCCGCCCGGTCCCGTCCCTCAGCAGCCCCGCGGCTTCGGCCGGACACCACCAGGCCGAACCGGACGTTCCCGCCGAGAGCGCCTAGCAGATCGCACTAACGGACAAGCTGTTCGATCGTGGCGCCGACGGCTTCGTATGTTGGTGTGGCTCGCTGGTCGAGGGTCAGCAGCGTGGCCTGGTGCTCGACCGCGGTGAACGCGATCAGGGCGTCATAGGCAGGACCGCCGAGGATCTGCCCGGCGGCTATGGTGGCCAGAAGCTGCTGGTAGCCGGTCTCTGACAGGGCAAGGAATGGTTCGGTGAACCGCTCGCTGATGAAGGCATGCACGATCGACGGGTGGGCCCGGTGCGGCGGGGGAAGTCGGGTCAGCACCGAGTAGGACTCGATCGCCGCATGGGCGACCAGGCGCGGCCGACCTGCCATGGCCTTGCGGGCGATGGCGTGGTGCTCGTGCCAGGTGGCGAAGGCCGCGATGACCACGCTGGAGTCGACAGCCTTCACCGGCGGATACGCTCCAGCGTGTCCCGCACCAGGTCGGCGGTCAGCACCGGCATGTCCGCATCGGCGACGGCGGCCACGCCGTCGCCCTCATCCACCAGCAGCATCGGCGTGGCCGCCAGGACGATCTCCAATCGCCCATCCTGCTCGGTGATCTCCAGCGGCTGACCTGCTGTCAGCCCGAGCGCGTCCCGGAGCACCTTGGGAATGACAATACGTCCGGCAGAATCTATGGCAGTTCTCATGCCATAAAAATACCATCGACTCGGGCCGTGGTAACTCGGTGCGACGGGCCGGCCGCCGCTTCGCAGGCAGGCAGACATGGGTGATCACAGGGGTGATCTCAGGTCTGCGGTCAAGGAACCACGACGATGCCTTCGTTGACCCTCGCCATGCTTGGAGGAGTTGTCATGACGTCGATGTTCGGCCCGAATGGCCAGCGGGTGCTGGCGCTGATCACCTATATCCCTGGGCTGTCTGCCGATCAGGTGGATCAGGTGACAGCCGCGTGGAAACGGGGCACCCGGACGGCCGTGCCCGGGCCTGGGCACAGCTTGACCGAACCAACAGTGAGGATGAGCGGTACCGGATTCTGGCCACGGCGTCGCTGGCGCGCCGTGAGGCGGTGGAGACCGCCAGGCGGGTCGGACATGACGACATGCGTGAACGGTCGCGACCGGTCTGCTACGAGATCCGCGTCCGCGGGTTGCTGGGCGGCACGCTGCTCGGCGCGTTCCCCGGTCTGCGCGCGCGAGCGGACGGAACCGAGACCGTACTGACCGGGCCGCTGGCCGACCAGGCGGCGCTGCACGGCGTGCTGGCCCAGATCGAAGCGCTCGGCCTCGAACTACTCGAACTCCGCCGCATGCGCCGCTGAGCGGCGGCCGGCTACCTGCTGTCTGCCGGGGAATGCCACTGACCGCCACCGCCCGACAGCCCACGGGGCCGGGAACCAAGCGGCTGCGGTTTTACGCCGTGCGGTCGAGGATGCGGCTGATGCCTTGCGCCGACAGCGTCGACTTGGCCAAGAATCCGGCGGCCGGGCTTTCGTCGATCAGCTCGCTGTAGTCCGCTTCGGCTCCTGTTGAAATCAAGATCACTCCGGCACCGCCCTGACCGTCCTGCGCGAGGAGCCGGGCCAGGTCAAACCCGCTCTCCTCGCCGAGCCCGATGTCGACGAGGATGACATCCGGGCGCAGCGCGCGGGCCTGCCGGAGTGCCTCGGCGATGCTCGAGGCCACGGCCACAACGGTCACGCCCTCTCGCTCCAGGAGAAGGCTCGCGGCCTCAAGGAAGGCTTCGTTGTCATCAACGAGCAGGCACCGCAGCGGCATGTGATCAGGTTGCCACGGATACAGCACGGCCGCATTGCGGCTAGCAGTAACTTCCTCAGTGATGCCACTCGGCGCTGGTCTTGTCCGGCCGGCCGACGTTCACCACCTGGACGGGCAGGTCGCCAGCGGCGCTGAGCACCTGGTCCGCCACCGTGGACCCGTTCAGCAGGCGCGACCAGCGCGAGCGGCGGCGCGTTCCGATGACGAGCTGGCAGGCGCCGGCCTGGCGCGCGGCCCGGATCAGCCCGGAGGCGATGTCGCCGGCCCTGAGCTCGACCAAGGTCCCGTGCAGTTCGCTGAGCAGCCGGCGGTCCTCCTCCAGCCGGGCCTTCGGCGACCCGCCGAGGTTGTCGAGGTCCCGGACGTGCACCCCCTCCAGCCTGGCCTCGGACAGCCCGGCCAGCTGGGCGGCGTAGCGGATGAGCCATTCGTCGGCGGGCGACCCCTCCAGGCCGACCACGATGACCGAGGCCTCCACCGGCACGCTGATATCGCGGGCGGCCAGGAACGCCGTGACCGGATCGGAAACGGTGTCATCCAGCCACAGCTGCGCGAGCTCCCGCAAGGCGGCGAGATTGGCGAAACGGAAATAGCTCGACAGGGCCGCATCGACCCGCTCCTGCGGGACAACGCGGCCCTGGGGCAGCCGGCGACGAAGCGCCGCGGGCGCCAGGTCGACGAGCTCGATCTCGCAGGCCCGACAAACGCGACCGGGCGCGGACTTGGCCGGGCGCACGCCGGTGATCCGGGCGACCAACGCGACTAGCGACTCGATGTTGGCGACGTTGAGGGTGGTATTGAGCGTCGATGCCGTGGGCGAGCAGCTCGCCGACGTCCTGC
>CAVWXG010000003.1:0-478991 GCA_963758795.1 uncultured Actinomycetes bacterium | reverse complement strand
GTCTCCTTGACCGGCCTGCCAACCAGCCGTCCCGATAGCCGGCACCGATGACGGCCCCGATGTGAGCCTTGCACTGGGACCTGCCGGCGCTGAAGCGGGCGCCCCGATCGGGACGGAGTACCTTGGCGTCTCCGAACTCGGGGGCCAGCTCGGCCAGGATCGCCTTCATCGCAGAGAGCGCGACCGTCTCGTACACGTTTTCAGGGGCGGCCTTGACGTCTTCCAAGGTGGTCGCCGCGACCCCGCGTTCATGGATCAGGGCGGCGGCCTCCTCCACCATCTGCGCCCGGGGGCGCGTGCTCCCTAGGCGGTGAGCCTCGGCCGGCCACTCGTCTCGTTGACCATGCACCAGTGCCAGCAGGATTTTGAGGTTGACAACTCAGTCCGAACCTGCGATATTGAGTCGGGTAACCCATTTAATGAGAGAGGGCGAACAGCGAATGACTGACCTAAAAGGCCGGACCGCGCTTGTCACCGGGTCGACGAGCGGGATCGGCAAGGCTACGGCGCTGGCCCTCGCCGCCCGCGGCGCTCACGTCCTCGTGGTCGGACGCAACGAACAGAGAGCCGAACAGGTCGTGGCCGAGATCGAGGGCGGCGGTGGCAGCGCAGCGTACCGGCTCACCACGCTGGGCGACCTCGAATCGGCCCGGGACCTGGCCGGGTGGGCCACCGAGGCAGGCGACGGCCACGTCGACATCCTCATCAACAACGCCGGCGTCGCCTTCCTCGGGCCGAGCAGCGCCGCCACCGAGACGGAGTTCGACGAGACCTTCGCGCTGAACGTCAAGGTCCCGTTCTTCCTCGTCGCGGAGCTCGCCCCTGCCATGGCCGAACGCGGATGGGGCTCGGTCGTCAACATCTCCACGATGGTCGCGAGCTTTGGGCAGGCCGGCATGGCCATGTACGGTGCCAGCCGGGCGGCTCTCGAACTGCTGACGAAGGCCTGGGCCGCCGAATACGGCCCGCGTGGCGTCCGGGTCAACGCCGTCGCCCCCGGCCCCACGCGCACCGCGCTGACGGAAGCCATGCCCGAGGAGATGATAAGCCAGCTCGCGGCGCTGGCGCCGGCGGGCCGCGTGGCCCGGCCCGAGGAACTCGCCGCGGCGATCGTCTTCCTCGCCAGCGACGACGCCAGCTTCGTCCACGGCGTCACCCTCGCGGTCGACGGCGGCCGGGTCGCGACGTAACTCCCGTCGCCCGCGCCGCTTAACAGCGAAGACCTAGTGTCGCGTGATCGTGGATGCCTGACGGGCGATCGAGCCAGAGGCTCCCGTTCTCGCAGGTCATGCGCCTGTGCGAGAAGTGAGATCAGGTAACGCGGCCAGCATCACGCGACACCAGGGCACCACTCATGACCAGCAACCGAGGAGTATCCGCATGAGCGCATACGTAGTCGTCGAATTCACGGTCAAGGACCCGGAAATGTACCGTGAGAAATACGCCCCCATTGCCGGGCAGACAGCCAAAGAGCATGGAGGTGAGGTAATCGCCGCCGGTAACTGGGAAGTCCTGCACGGCGATGGCTCGCTCACCTCAGGGGCACTCGTGCGGTTTACCGACCGTGAGACGGCCCTCAGGTGGTACAACTCGCCTGAATATCAGCAGCTGATCGATGTCCGAGGCGTCGCGATGGATGCCCGTTTCAGCTTGCTCGACGGCCTCTCCTTACAGACGGGCCGGAGACAACCCCAGATAAGCAGGCGGCATAACGGGCGGCTGGGAGTTGCCCTCTGATCAGGGGCAACTCCCAGCCGCTCCTGCGGCGGTACTGCACGCAGCGCAATTCCCTGCGGACTTATAGCCCGGCGAGATCTCGTCCTGCACCGTCGCAGGTCCCGCCGTTGACGAGGCATGGGCGCAACGCTGTTCACCGGCCAGGCCTCTGCGGTCAGTGAGATCAAGCAGAGCTGATTGGCCTCGCCTGACGTGGCCCGGCCTCGTGTATCGGCTGGCCTCGGCCGCTGAACCGCTTCTCATCCGGCGTGTTAGTACGGGAGCCCCCGGGAAACGGTTATCCCCGGGGTTCTCGTATTGGGCCCTCGCCCGCGAGGTCGTTCAAAACCAAGTTGTCGCACGCCAATGTGATGGTGGGTGACTTTCGGTGGGTGGCCGAACCAGGCGCGAGAGTGTCCTCATGCTCCGCTACCCGCGCCAGAGAAATCTCCAACAGACCGGTCAACTCCGCACGGTGCCGGACGCTTCGCGGTCAAAGCCGGGCCTGCCTCCCTCCGGCTGCTCTAGCCGGCGGGCGCGGCCTTGGAGTCGCGCGCCTTCACCGGCCATGCGGCCCACTTCGACTCGGCGTCCGAGGTGGTGTTCAGCCCGGACGGGGTCCTGCTCGCCACCACCGGTGGCCTCGCCAGGGCAGTCCAGCTGTCGGACGTGGCCACCGGCACCACCGTGCGTACCCTCACCACCACCGACAAGCGCTATATACGGGGGGTGTCGTTCAGCCCGGACGGGACCCTGCTCGCCGCTAGCGCCTTCGACGGGACTGCCCTGCTGTGGGACGTGGCCACCGGCGCGCCCGTAAGCACCTTCACCACCGACGACGATCGGCTACTCTCGGACGATCGGCTACGCCGGGTGGGGTTTAGCCCGGACGGGACCCTGCTCGCCACCATCACCGGTTTCAGGACTCTCCGGCTGTGGGACGTGGCCACCGTCGCGCTCATACGTACCTTCACCACCGACGACCATGGGCCACTCTGGTGCGGTCCGCTGCGCCGGGTGGTGTTCAGCCCCGACGGGACCCTGCTCGCCACCACCTGCGACGACAAGACCGCACGGCTGTGGGACGTGGCCACCGGCGCCCTCCTGAGCACCCTCACCGGCCACACCGACGCGGTACGGGGGGCGGCGTTCAGCCCGGACGGGACCATGCTCGCCACCACGAGCGACGACAAGACCATCCGGCTATGGGGCTGACATGAGCAGCGGCGGTTCCATCCCGAGGACTACCCGGCGAGCTGCCAGAAGGCACTCGGGATCCGGCTGATACCAGATTCCGGAAACCGCACAGCGAAGGCTGATCCTATCCCCGCAGCTACCTTGCCCTGCCCCTAGTTTCGGGAGTCCCCGACGCTTAGCCGATTCCGCCCGGCGCTATGCCGGATAATGGCCGGGTATCCGGTACAACGCAGGCGCCCGCCAGCGATCACGCGGGAGGCGGCCCGCCGTCGGCCGCGCGACTCGGGCACGTTATCCGGTACATCTGCTGAGGAGGAGCAAATGACCGGGAAATCATGCCTTTGCGCGTACGAGACACCAGCACGATCCAGGCCGTGTTAGGTGGCGAAGGCCCAGGCGGCCTTCCTCGCAGCCACCTGCTGCGGCTTGATGGTGCTGTGCCCGCCGACTGATCGCGGAACGTGATCGGCATTCTTAGCGCTGGGCGCGCGAGTAGCCGCCCAATCTGCTCGCCGATGGTCACGCGAGAGTCAATTCGGTGGGGTCATAGCCGGTTGTACGGCGTGGGTTCGGTTCGCTTCTACGGCTCGTGATGCTTCCCCTGTTCACTGGTAAGCCGCGATGGCGGCGAAGAAGATGCCCATGACCGTTCCGGCACTGCCGGCCCCGGTGAGGATCGCCTGTGCCGGGGTGGCCCCGGCTGCCCGGGCTGTTATCGCGGCGGCGAACGCGACGTTGACGGCGCCGGACAGCGCGAGCAGCAGGGGCAGGATCTGTGTCGTGTGCATGGGACCCAAAGAACCCGTCCAGCGGCCGGTCCAGGAAGGATCTGTCCCCGATTGGACGGCAATGCCGCGCCGGCGGCGCGAAGCGCCTTAGGCTCGTTTCAAGGTGTCCAGCCGGAGACTGGACACCTTAAGGAACCGAGAATTGGGACGATGAGGGCGGAAACCTTCGGTGACCTGATGGCGGCTCTGGGCGCGTTCCGGAAGGACTGCCTGCGCGGGGAGCCGTCTAACCGCGCGATTGCCCGCGCGCTGGGCGTGAGCCCGCAGACGGTAACCAACTGGTTCGCGGGGAGGCACTTCCCCGACCAGGACGCTGAAGCCCCGGTCAAGATGGTGCGGATGATCAAGGCTAGCGCCGAGGAGCAGGGAGTTGCCGCTCCGGAGGGGCTTCTCGACGTGGACCGCTGGCGCGAGGCGCACCGTGCCGAGGCGGCCCGTCGCCAGGGCCTGACCTCCGACGCCGCGGTCCGCACCCGGGCCCAGCGCGCGGCGGCGCCCGGCTTGTTCTTGGACGAGGCAGCCGATCCGTTCCAGTTCGAGGTCCACCGGCCCGTCAAGGTGCAAGGAGCCCACTCCGGCCTGCCGGCCTTGCCGCCGTACATGCACCGAGAGCACGATGAAAAACTGGCCGAGGTGTCCAGTGCCGCGCGTGACGGCCGGAGCGGCATCGCGGTCCTGGTCGGCGGCTCGTCCACCGGCAAGACCCGCGCCTGCTGGGAAACCCTGAAAACCCTTACAACCCCCGACATCCCGAACGGATCATGGCGCCTCTGGCATCCCCTGGAGCCCTCCCCTGCAGAGGCCGCCAGCCAGGCTCTTCCCCTGGTCGCTCCCCGCACGGTCATCTGGCTGAACGAGGCCCAGCGCTACCTGGCTCCTTCTGACGGCTCGGGGGAGGAGCTCGCCGCGGGCCTGTGGGAACTGCTCCGCGACCCGTCCCGTGGCCCGGTCCTAGTCCTCGCCACCCTCTGGTACGGCGAATGGCGCAAGCTCACCGAGCGTCCGGATTCCGGGGAGTCCGACCCGCATGCCCTGGCCCGCGGGCTGCTCTCGGGCCACGAGATCATCGTCCCGCCTGCCTTTTCCCAGGACAACCTCCGTGATCTTGCCGGAGCCTCTGACCCTCGACTTCGCCAGGCCGCCCGGATGGCGCCTGACGGCAGGATCACCCAGTTCATCGCCGGGGCTCCGGAACTCCTGACCCGGTATCACACCGCCGATCGCGTTACGAAGGCCTTGATCACCGCCGCCATGGACGCCCGCCGCCTCGGCATGGGCGAGGCGATTCCCCTGTCGTTCCTTGAGGCCGCCGTCCCCGCCTACCTGGACGATGAGGGCCTAGAGACGATCGAGGACGAGGACGACTGGTTGGAACGCGCGCTAGCCGAAGCCGTGAAACGAGCGAAGGGCATACCGGGCCCGCTGACCCGCATCCGGCTGAAAGGACAGGTGGCATCGCCCGGAACCCGATATCGCCTGGCTGATTACCTGGATGAGTACGGGCGCCGGGAACGCCGTACGAAGATTCCACGGGCAGAGTTCTGGGACGCCATCGCGGTTCATGCCGGTTCTGGCGACCTGTGGGCTCTCGCACGCGCCGCACGGTCGCGTGGCCTATTGCGGCATGCGGCAAGCATGGATAAGAGAGCTGCTCTTCACGGTGACGCCGCCGCAGCGTTGGCCCTCATAAAGCAGATGCGTGCGAATGATGCGGACATGGGGAGCCTGCCGGATCAAATTATCGAGCGCATCGGGCTCGATCAGCTTGAATTCATACCAGACCTCATTAATATCCTTGACTGGTCCGGTGCCAGCCGTCAGCTCAACCTGTTGCTGGCCAGGGCACCCGAGTCGTTTGTTTCTCCCGACGGCTCATACTGGGCCGTTCTGATTGCAAGAGCGCTGCTGGAAGCCGGCGCGGATGAGCGCGCGACCGCCCTGGGCGACTGGCTGGCGGCTAACGCAGGCGTGAGCGATCCAGGTGAAGTTGCTGAATTGGTAGAGATGCTCCAGGATGCCGGAGCGCGGCAGCAGCTAGGCGTGCTACTCGCACGTGACCCAGCGGCCCACGTCTCCCTTAAAGATCCGGAAGCTATCGCTTTCCTCGCGGGTCGCCTGGCGGAAGTGGGAGCAGCCGACCAGCTAGCCATCCTGGCTGCGCGTGTCGCGCAGTCCTTCCCGGCCGACGATCCGGAAGCTGTAGCGTATTTGTCTAGCCGACTTGCGATCTGGGGAATGGACAACAGGCAAGCCGTAGTGGCCCTTACGTCTGACCTGGTGGCGTACGCTGATCTGGGCGACCCGCGCGTCGTGGCCGACCTGCTGCGCGTGCTTCAATACGGGGATTCGGCGGAGCAGATTCAATTGCTTCTCCAGCGTGACCCCGCCTCGTCAGTTTCCCTTGACAACATGGGGGACGTTGTTCTGGCTCCTGGAAACCTTCAGCCGCGTGGGTGCAGAGGAGCAGATTCGGGTCCTGATGGCCAGGGATCCTGCTTCCCGCGCTTCCCATGGAGATATGGCGAGCGCGATGCGGTTGATGAAATGCCTCCGTCGTCTCGGCTTCGAAGAACATGCTGACGGGGTTCTGGCGCGTGCTCATGCGACGCAAGTCAATATCGAAGATCCGGAGAGTGTCGCGCTACTGCTGAACGCTTATCTGAGTGCGGGCATGACGGAGCAGGCCGCAGCCCTGCTCGCTAGAGATCCCGCTTCTCATGTCCTGCTGGACGACTCACAGAAGGTGGCGGACCTGCTTCGCGCGCTGAGCGCGGCTGGCGCCGAAGCCCAGGTGTCTTCCCTGGCCGCGCGAGCCGCTACCGACACCGTTTTCTGGGCCCTATGGACTCCTGGCGGGCTTCCAGAGGCGATGCGTGAAATGGGTGCGGGAGCCCAAGCCGATCTCTTTGAGAGGCGCATTCTCGACGAAGGGGAACTCCGGGATTACTTTAACCGGGACGGCATGACCCGCTACCCCTTCGGCCGCGAGCCCGACGGTACCCCCGCTGAACCCTGGGGCTGGCACGACCTGCTCTGATGCGACCGCCCGTGGCGAGGCACGCCCGGAACCGCCCTATTGAGGCGCCATCGCCTTCCCTTCCGCCGCATATTCGGCATGCAAACCCTGTTCCGGCACGTCGGCATCGAGACCCAGCCAGCAGCCGCATAGACAACATTTTGTCGATCAGAGAATGCAAGCTCTAGTCTCATGTGCTTCGGCGATGGCAGCGGTCTCAAGGACCAACGGACAGGTCGCCGGTCGCGGCCATCCGTTCCATCCGGGCGCGGATTGCCGCCAGCAGTTCATCCCGTGCAGCCATGAGCAGCTCCCCTACGGCCTCGCCGACATCCCTGGCCGTATCCTAACGACCCGGGCTGTCGCCATAGCAGTCGCAAGTCAGCGCAATGCGGCTAGCAGTCCTCTTAGGGGGCTGGTGTCCCGTGCCGGTGCGGGCGCCCAGCGCGTGATGCGCGAATTAATAGCTGGCCCTAAAATAGAGGTCGTAGATGAATTTCATCTGCTCATCAGCTCCCCGAACTTTACCCTTAACCGACACCCAGATAGTCTCATCGCCGTGATCGTGACGAGATATTTTAGCCTCTTCAACCGCTATCCAATTTTCCCTACGCTCGTAAGCGATGAGAGACGGATGCGCCAAAGCTGAGATTTCCGGTTCGCTGAAAGGTTCACTGAAGTGAAGCTGTATTATCTGCTCAACATTCCCTGGAGCTGTCACGCGTGGAGGGAAGATGATAGTCTGCACCTCGAACTTAGCCAGCCCGTCGGTAGATCGCAAGAAATACCAGACGAAGTCCGTGAACATATGGCATTCGTTGGTAGGCGGCGGATCGGAGTCTTGATGCTCGACAAAATTACGGATATCAATTAGCCGACGGAGCATGAACGGGCGGACGATTCCGAAGTGCTCCAGTAGTTCCAAGTCACCCTTAGGCTTCACGCCAGTTGGCAGTTCACGTAGTTGGTATATTTCCTTCAACTCCTTCACTCGCCTGGCAACCACGCGTCTCAAAGCCATAATTGCATCAACGCGATCAAACCGATCGGGATTATTTGCGAGTCGATCGCAGGCATGTTGATGGGTGGCGTAAAGTCTAGTAATGCCATCGTTAGATATAGGCTCTTTTTCTCCCCAGGGCTCCGAGGAAAATACCGAAGGATCAATCCATACTGACCTGATGGCGGGCTCCGTACTTATCTCTGCCACGTCAGTATCCTCGGTGGCTAATTTCCGCCGGCGAACAGATGGTTAGTAGATCGTGTTGCTTTCCTGCTTGCGACATCATGAGGATGAGCGTACTAGCAGCAACGCTCTTCCGGAGGGTAACAGTCCGGGTAGAAAAGATGGATCAGCCGCCTACTATCGAGCTTGTCCTGACCGAACGCCAACACCTGTGGGATGAGCCTATAGGCCGCCCAGCAGTTGCTGGCCCAGACGGCGCCCCGGCCCCGCCCGGGCCCGTGCCGGGTACATAAAAGATCAACGGAGGTCCACGCCAGGTCCATCGCCGGACAACGTCAGCCGGACTGCCACTCGAACCAGGTCACCGTCCGCCTGCCATGCTGCCGCCAGCCCCACCGCGCCGCCAGGCCCGCCACCATCTGAAGCCCCCGGCCGCCTTCCTCATCTCGGCCAGCAGGGTAAAGCTCCGGCACCTCAGGGCCGCTGGGTCGGTCACGTCCACCCGGACAAGGCCGTCTCCGGCGCTGGCCGCGACCGTGACCGTCCCGCCCGCAGCCCCCGACCGGCTATGCCGGACACTATTGCCGAACAACTCGCTCACCAGCAGGGCGGCGTCATCCCCGCACGGGTGCCCGGGACCGAGCACCCCGCCGACGAACGCGCGGGCGACCTGCGCCCGCTCCGCCCGCCCGGCCACTGCCACGCTCTCCCGGATCTCTCGCCCAGCCATCAGCGCACCCGCCTTCCCCGGCCGCACCACCCCGGGAGGAAGCCACCGGGCCGCGGGCGGATACCGTGGAATGAACGCTCGACTCAGCGACGCACGTCAAGCCGGAACACGTGACCGGCGCGGCCCGTCCGTGGCTGTCCGTGGAAAGCCGACGGTGCACACCGACCGTCCTGGCGGCCGGACGCCGTCCGCTATATGTCCGTGGACACCGCGACACAGTGACGTACGGCGCTACAAGGTGACACATGGTGGGACAGAGAAGAAACGGCCCGCTAGCACGAGAATTTCCAGCTAGCGGGCCGTTTTCGCAGGTGGTGGCAGGTGTTGGGTTCGAACCAACGTAGGCTGAGCCGACGGTTTTACAGACCGCTCCCTTTGGCCACTCGGGCAACCTGCCATGCGCCGCCAGTCCTGGTGGCTCAGAGAAGGATAGCCCAAGACGCGACCAGACGGTAAGCCGACTGTTTTTAAGGCGGAACGACACAGGTTGGTGCTGATTAGCAGGCTGGCCGCACGGCGGGGGCTGCCGCTGCCGCTGGTGCCAGCGGTCTGGTGCCAGCGGTCTGGTGCCAGCGGCTTGGGCCTGCGGTACCGGGGAGTGGCCGGCCCGTCCGCGCGTTCGGCGTGACGGCCGGCGCGATCGGAGTCTAGCCTGGAGCCGTGGCATCTCAAGAGTCTTCTTTCGACATCGTGTCCAAGCTCGACCGCCAGGAGGTTGACAACGCGCTCAACCAGGCGGTCAAGGAGATCGGCAACCGGTTCGACTTCCGTGGTGTCGGCGCGTCCATCGCCTGGTCCGGCGAGCACGCGGTCGACATCCGCGCTAACAGCGAAGAGCGCGCGCTGGCGGTCCTTGACGTGTTCAAGGACAAGCTGGTCAAGCGCGGGGTCTCGCTCAAGACGCTGGAGCCGGACGACCCCAAGCCGTCGGGCCGGGAGTACAAGATGGGGGTGGCCCTGAAGGAAGGCATCACCCAGGAGAACGCCAAGAAGATCTCCAAGATCATCAGGGACGAGGGGCCGAAGGGCATCAAGGCCCAGGTCCAGGGGGAGGAGCTGCGCGTCTCGGCCAAGAAGAAGGACGATCTGCAGGCGGTCATCTCGCTGCTGAAAGGCAAGGAGTTCGACTTCGCCGTGCAGTTCGTCAACTACCGCTGAAACGACCTGGGGAAGGTCGCTTCCACCGCACCGTGCGGTGCGATGATGGCGCCATGGACCAGCGCATCAGTCTCGTGACCCTCGGAGTTGACGACCTCGCCAGGGGCCGCGCCTTCTACGAAGCGCTCGGCTGGGGTGGGGCGGAGCAGCCTGACGATGAGGTTTGCTTCTTCCAGGCCGGAGGGATGGTGTTCGGCCTGTGGACCGCTCTGGGCGGCCACGGAGCACCCGGCATCGAACTCGCACACAACGTCCGCTCGCCCGCGGAAGTTGGCGAAATCCTGGCGGAGGCACAGCGCGCGGGCGGTACGGTCGTCCGTTCAGCGGCTATCGCGCCGTGGGGCGGCACCACCGGAGCATTTGCCGATCCCGACGGCTACGTGTGGGAAGTCGCTCACAATCCCGGCTGGACACTGAGCGATGACGGGACCGTCCACCTCTAGGGCAGCGGTAGTCGGCCCGCTACTAGCGGGGTCAGCGACGGTAGCCAGCCAGCGCCTCCAGCCTGCGGAGCCGCTCACCCGCGGGCGGATGGGTCAGGAAGAGCCGGGCGACACCCTTGGGACGGAACGGCCCGACGATCATCAGGTGGCCGACCGAGATGCGCCGCCCGTCGGGGGCCAGCGCTAGCTCCGCCGACCCGGCGACCCCGGCATCGGCCTTGCGCAGGGCGCTGGCCAGGGCCACCGGGTCCCCGGTCAGCCGGGCGCCCGTCGCGTCGGCCCGGTATCCGCGCTCCGGGCTCACGGCGAGCCGGACGAGGACCGCGGCAATGGGGGCGAGGACCAGCAAGAGCAGCGATTCGGCCAGGCCCAGGCCGGAGCCGGAGCCGGAGCCGGAGCCGGAGCCGGACCCGCCGCCCGCCCAGGCGGGCGGGACACCGCCGGTGCCGCCAGAGCCGGGACGCGGCAACCTGACCAGGCCGGCCGGGAACGTGATCACGGTCGCCAGCCCGGCGGACATCGATGCGGCCAGGATGTCGTGGCCGGACACGTGGGCGAGCTCGTGTCCGAGCACGCCGCGAAGCTCGGCCTCGTCCAGCACCTGGAGCAAGCCCTCCGTGCAGCACACCGTCGCGGTGCGCGGGCTGCGGCCGACCGTGAAGGAGTTCGGCTGCCCGGCCGGGGACACGAACAGGCGCGGCACCGGCAGCCGGGCGGCCTTGCTGAGCTCCCGGACCAGTCGGTAGAGCTCGGGCTGCTCCACCTCGCTGACCGGCCGGGCCAGCATCGCGGAAAGCGCCAGGCGGTCACAGCAGGCGTAGACGACCGCGGTTAGTACCACCGCTACCGCGATCCCGGCGACCGCGCCGCCCGCGCCGGCCACGCCGACCCCGATGAGAGCGGATCCGGCCATCAGCACGACTACCGCGGTGGTCAGCCCGGCGACCGCGGACGCCCGGTCGGCTGCCCGCAGCGCATAACGGCGCACAAGCCACACACCTCCCAGCGGCCACCCTCGCATTCCGGCAGTGGCATGATGACCCGGAATCTGTTCCAAACTACTGTCACAAGTTGACCGGCGACAGCCGATGAGACATGACCCGGGGAATATCACGGACGTGCTGAACGTTCGTTTCGACGCTTGTTTCGGCGTAAGCTTTGTCCCGTCCCAAACTCATGCCCCCGGCCGTGGGTGGTGCGCTGCAGAGCGCATGGCCGCGGCGCGCGGAGGAGGTCTTCCAGCTGTGACCAAGCAGGTCCAGAAGCTCGATCACGTCGTCATCAGATTCGCCGGCGACTCTGGTGACGGCATGCAGCTCGCGGGAGACAGGTTCACCCAGGAGACCGCCGTCTTCGGTAACGACCTGTCCACGCTGCCGAATTTCCCCGCGGAAATCCGGGCCCCGGCGGGCACCCTCCCCGGTGTATCGAGTTTCCAGCTTCATTTCGCTGACCATGACATTCTCACGCCGGGCGACGCACCGGACGTCCTCATCGCCATGAACCCCGCCGCCTTGAAGGCCAACATCAAAGACCTGCCGCGGGGCCGGGACCTGATCGTCAACACCGACGAGTTCACCAAGCGGAACCTGACCAAGGTCGGCTATGCGGCCAGCCCGCTGGCGGACGCCTCGCTTGAGCAGTACAACGTGCACGCGGTGCCGATCACCTCGATGACCGTCAAGGCGCTCGAGGCCTTCGAAATCACCAGGAAGGACGCCGAGCGGGCGAAGAACATGTTCGCGCTCGGGATGCTCTCCTGGCTGTACGACCGGCCCTTCGACGGCACGCTCACCTTCCTCAAGGCCAAGTTCGCCAGCAAACCCGAGATCATGCAGGCCAACGTGGCCGCGTTCCGGGCCGGCTGGAACTTCGGCGAGACCACCGAGGCCTTCTCGGTCAGGTACGAAGTCGGGGCCGCGCCGCTGGCCCCCGGCACCTACCGGAACATCAGCGGCAACACGGCCCTGGCCTACGGCCTCATCGCGGCCTCCCAGCTGGCCGGGCTGCCGTTGTTCCTCGGCTCCTACCCGATCACCCCGGCCTCGGACATCCTGCACGAACTGGCCAAGCACAAGCGTTTCGGGGTCCGCACCTTCCAGGCCGAGGACGAGATCGCCGCCGTCGGCGCGGCGCTCGGCGCTTCGTTCGGCGGCTCGCTGAGCGTCACCACCACCTCCGGGCCCGGCATTCTGCTGAAGGCGGAGACGATCGGCCTGGCCGTATCGGTCGAGCTGCCGCTGCTCATCTGCAACATCCAGCGGGCCGGCCCGTCCACCGGGATGCCGACCAAGACCGAGCAGGCTGACCTGTTGCAGTCGATGTTCGGCCGCAACGGGGAGTCACCCATCCCGATCGTCGCCGCCATCACCCCCTCCGACTGCTTCAACACGGCGATCGAGGCGGCCAGGATCGCGGTCAAGTACCGTACCCCGGTGATCCTGCTCTCCGACGGGTACCTGGCCAACGGCTCGGAACCGTGGCGCATCCCAGCCACCGCCAGCCTGCCCGACCTGAGCCAGGAGTTCACGTTCGCGACCGCGCCCGCCGACGGCAGGGAATTCGAGCCGTTCCGGCGCGACCCGGTGACACTGGCCCGGCCGTGGGCGACTCCTGGCACCCCCGGGCTCGAGCACCGGATCGGCGGCATCGAGAAGGCCGACGTCACCGGGACGATCTCCTATGACCCGGACAACCACGACCGGATGGTCCGGCTGCGCCAGGCCAAGATCGACGGGATCGCCGCCGACATCCCGCCGCTCGAGGTCGACGACCCGGACGGCAGCGCCCGCGTCCTGGTGCTCGGCTGGGGCTCGACCTACGGCGCCATCGGGGCCGGGGTGCGGCGGGTGCGCAACGCCGGGGGCGCCGTCGCCCGGGCCCACCTGCGCCACCTCAACCCGTTCCCGTCGAACCTGGCCGACGTGCTGCGCCGCTACGACAAAGTACTCGTACCCGAGATCAACCTCGGCCAGCTCGCCCTGCTGCTGCGCGGCCGTTTCCTGATCGACGTGATCTCCTACAACCAGGTCCGCGGCCTGCCCTTCCAGTCGGCCGAGCTCGCGGGCGTCATAGAGGATGTGATCGGGCATGTCTGAGACGAACGGGCACGGCGCCGCCGACCCCCGGACCCCCAGGAGCCCCCGGGGTCCTCGGGTTCCTGGGGTTCAGGCCGACGGCGAGGGTCTCACCGGCCACCCGGGCCACCGGCTTGCCTCACTTAACTTGGTTCCTCAAGCCACCGTTCGTTCTGCGACTAAAGATTTTAAATCTGATCAGGAGGTGCGCTGGTGCCCAGGCTGCGGGGACTACGCCATCCTCGCCGCCTTCCAGGCGTTCCTGCCCGAGCTCGAGGTGCCGAGGGAGAACATCGTCGTCATCTCCGGGATCGGCTGCTCCTCCCGGCTGCCGTACTACGTGAACAGCTACGGGATGCACTCCATCCACGGCCGGGCGCCGGCCATCGCCACCGGGCTCGCGACCTCCAGGCGGGACCTGTCGGTCTGGGTCATCACCGGTGACGGCGACGCGCTGTCCATCGGCGGCAACCATCTGATCCACGCGCTGCGCCGTAACGTCAACATCAAGATCCTGCTGTTCAACAACCGGATCTACGGGCTGACCAAGGGCCAGTACTCGCCGACCTCCGAGCAGGGCAAGGTCACCAAGTCCACGCCGTTCGGTTCGCTGGACCATCCGTTCAACCCGGTGTCCCTCGCGCTCGGCGCCGACGCCAGCTTCGTCGCCCGGACCATCGACTCAGACCGCAGGCACCTGACCTCGGTGCTGCGCGCGGCCGCGGACCATCAGGGCGCCGCGTTCGTCGAGATCTACCAGAACTGCCCCATCTTCAACGACGACGCGTTCGCCCCGCTGAAGGAGACCGGCCCGAACGACGACCGGATGATCAAGCTGGAGCACGGGGAACCGGTCCGCTTCTCGGGCGGCTCACGGGGCCTGCGGTTCGGCCGGCACGGTCAGCTCGAGGCGGTCGAGGTGGCCGGGGCCGAACCCGTTGATCCGGACACGCTGATCACGCACGACGCGCACCGGGCCGATCCCTCCTACGCGTTCGCGCTGTCCCGGCTGGACACCTCCGACTTCCGGCACACCCCGGTCGGCGTGTTCCGCCAGGTCGAGCAGGCCAGCTACGACCAGCTGATGGCGGAGCAGATCGCCACCGCCCGACGCCAGAGCGGCCCGGGCGACCTGGCCGCCCTGCTGGCCGGCAACGACACCTGGGAAGTCAACTGACCTCCCGCCGGTAACGGTGAACCCCGTGGGCTCTGGGTTCAGCCCGCCTGGGCGTTGCCGCCGAGCCGTTGGCGCACGATCTGCCGGGCTAGGTCCAGGACGGCGGGGTCGTCGTGCACGACGAAATTGGTGTCCGTCGCCAGCATGATGCCGTTCAGCTCGAAGGCGAGCCGGTCCGGGTCCTCATCCGCGGGCAGCTCGTTCTTCTCGACCGCGGCGGCCGCGGATCCGCGGATCAGCGCGCCCAACCGGGACTGGACCGCACCGAGGAGTTCGCTGACCGGCCCGGGACGGACGCCCATCTCCAGGGCCGCGCTGGCCAGGAAGCAGCCGCCAGGGAACGTCTGGCGCTCCAGGTACGCGAAGAACGCCTCGCAGACCGCGGTCAGCTGAGACAGACCTGGCGGCGCCGCCAGCGCGGGCTGCATCACTTCCTCGGCGAAGATCCTGGCCGCCTCGGTCACGGTCGCCAGCTGAAGTTCGGCGGCCGAGCGGAAATGCGCACGCAGGCCGCTCTTGGGTATCCCCAGCGCCGCGGCCACGCTGCCGATCGACACGCCCGCAAGCCCGTCGGTGGTGGCCAGCGACGCGGCCGCGCGCAAAATGGCGCCGCGGGACGGGCCCATCACGGTCGGCCCATCACGGTCGGCCCATCACGGTCGGCCCAATCACGGTCGGCCCAATCACGGTCGGCCCAATCACGGTCGGCCCAATCACGGTCGGTTTATCACGGTCGGTCCATCACGGGCCACCTCCGGGTCAGCCGGTGCGCTTCTCCACGAAGTCGCACAGCGCCAGGAAGGCCGCCCGGGCCGGCACGTCCGGCAGCGCCATGATGTCGTTCCTGGCCCCGAGCAGCCAGTGCAGCACGTCCGCGCGGGACTCCTTCATCGCCTGATGGCCCCGCAGCAACCTCAGCGCCTCATCAAGCAGGGGCTGCTGCGTCAGGTCAGCCTCGTCAAGCAGCCAGCGCAGGCGTGCGTCCGCCGGCGAGGTCACGGCTGAACGCAGCGCATAAAGAACCGGCAGCGTCCGCACCCCCTGGCGGAGATCGGTGCCGGGCGTCTTGCCCGACTGAGCCGAGTCGCTGGCGACGTCGATCACGTCGTCGGACAGCTGCCAGGCCACCCCGAGCTGCTCACAGGCCACCGCGATCCGGTCCGCGATCTGGCCGGGAGCGCCGGAGAACAGCGCGCCGAACTGGCCCGAGGTGGCGATCAGCGATCCGGTCTTCTCCCTGATCACGTACATGTAGAAGTCGAGCGGGTCCTGGCCAGGGCGCGGGCCGATGGTCTCCGCCATCTGCCCGGTCACCAGCCGACTGAACGTCTGGGCCTGGATCCTGACGGCCTGAGGCCCGAGGTCGGCGAGGATCTGGGAGGCCCGCGCGAAAAGGAAATCCCCGGTGAGGATGGCGACCGAGTTGCCCCACCGGGAATTGACCGAGGGGGAACCGCGGCGGACCAGCGCCTCGTCCATGA
This sequence comes from uncultured Actinomycetes bacterium, assembly GCA_963758795.1. Classification (GTDB taxonomy): domain Bacteria; phylum Actinomycetota; class Actinomycetes; order Streptosporangiales; family Streptosporangiaceae; genus Palsa-504. The sequence continues at coordinate 463,022 of CAVWXG010000003.1, read as the reverse complement.
CGTCGTCGTGGAACAGCGTGGCCAGGTGGGTGAGCTCGATCGCCGTCGCCGCCTGGATGACCCGCGGATCCTTCGGGTCGCCGAACCGCCCGGCCAGCAGCACGAGCATGGCGCGGAAGCGCTTACCCCCGGCCGCGATCAGGTGCCTGGAGGCTTCGGTGAGCAGTTTGTCGTCGGGATGTGCCGTCACGGCCAGCGCATCCTCGACCTGGGCCAGGTCGTCAAACACCTCCGCCTCGAGGGCGGAGTCCAGGAACTCGAGCGGAACTGCGGTGATCACATGCTCTCCACGTCGTCGGAACGCACAAACGCCTCGAACTGAAGAGTATGCCCGTTCTGCGTGGCAACATCCAAGGCCAGCGGCACCTTAGCCAACGAACAGCTGGTTCGCCGCGTGGCTGGCCAGGCTCAAGACGGTTTCTGGCACGATGCCGAGCACCAGGGTCGCGAGCACGCCCAGCCCCACCACGCTACCGGTGAACACGGTCGGCACCGCCACCTCCGGCCCGTCCGGGATCGGGTCGCTGAAGAACATCAGCACGATGATGCGGACGTAGAAGAACGCCGCGATCGCGCTGGCCAGCACGCCCACGATCACCAGCGGCGTCTCGCCGGCCGCGATCGCGGCCTGGAAGACGGCGAATTTCCCGGTGAAGCCGCTGGTCAGCGGTATGCCGGCGAAGGCCAGCAGGAACAGCGCGAAGATGCCCGCCAGCAGCGGCGACCGGCGGCCCAGGCCGGCCCACCGGGAAATGTGCCCGGCCTCGCCGCCCGGGTCGCGGACCAGGGTGATGACCCCGAACGCGCCGACCGTGGTCAGACCGTAGGAGGCCAGGTAGAACAGGCTGGCCGAGAGCCCGGCCACGCTGGTCGCGATGACCGCGGTGAGCACGAACCCGGCGTGCGCGATCGAGGAGTAGGCAAGCAGCCGCTTGACGTCGGTCTGGGTGACGGCGATGATCGCGCCCGCCAGCATGGTCAGGACCGCGACCACCCACAGCGCCGGGCGCCAGTCCCAGGTCAGGTTGCCGAACGCCACGTAGAACACCCGCAGCAGGGCGCCGAAGGCGGACACCACCGTGCAGGACGCCATCAGCGCGGTAATCGGCGTCGGCGCGCCCTGATACACGTCCGGCTTCCAGCTGTGGAACGGCACCGCCCCGATCTTGAACAGCAAGCCGACGCCGACCAGCGCGATGCCCGCGAACAGCAGCGTCGAGTTCGCGGTGTTGGTGGCCGCCTCCGACGCGATTGCCGGGAGCGAGACCGAGCCGGCGAAGCCGTACAGCATCGCGATGCCGAACAGGAAGAAGGCCGAAGAGAACGCGCCGAGCAGGAAGTACTTCATGGCGGCCTCGTGCGAGAGCAGCCGGCGCCGCCGGGCCAGCCCGCACAGCAGGTACAGCGGCAGCGACAGCACCTCGAGCGCGACGAACATGGTGAGCAGGTCGTTCGCGGCGGGGAACATCAGCATCCCGCCGATCGCGAACAGCGTCAGCGGGAAGATCTCGGTGTGCACGAACCCGGCGCCGAGGGCCTCGCGTTCCTCCTGGCTGCCGGGGGTGGCCGCGGCCTGAGCGGCGAACGGGCTATTGCTCGAGTCACCGATGAGCAGCACGCTCGCGAAGGCAAGCACCAGGATCGTTCCCTGGATGAACAAGGTCGGCCGGTCGACCGCGATCGCGCCCATCGCGGCGATGTGGCCCGGGCTGCCGTCGGCGAAGATGCTATGGGACGCGGCGACCACGATCGTCACGATGAACGCGGCGGCCAGCGAGCCCAGGGCGAGGACCAGCTGCACGGCGCGGCGGAAGGGACGCGGCACGAACGCCTCGACCAGGACGCCGACGACCGCCGCGGCGAAGACGATCAGCATCGGCGCGAGCTGGCTGTACTCGATGCTCGGCGGGCTGATCGTGCCGCTCGCGCTGCCCGAGGAGATAGCGGCCGCGGGGGCGGCCAGGGCCGCCGGGGCGGCGAGGACCCCGATCACGGTGCGGTTCCCTTCTGGGCGGCGGTGGTAAACCCGGCCGCGGGATGCGCGGGGACCGGATCAGTCATGTGCACCTGCGCCATCGTCACGCGTACGGCGGGGTTGATGATGTCGAGCACCGGCTTGGGATAGACCCCGACCCCGATGAGCAGCACGATCAGCGGCGCGACCGCGAGCAGCTCCCTCGGGCGCAGGTCCTTCATCCCCGCCACCTGGTCGCGTACCGGCCCGCCCATCGTGCGCTGGTACATCCACATGATGTAGATCGCCGCCAGGATGATCCCCGCGGTGGCCAGGATGGCCGGCAGCTTGTACCGGGAGAAGGTCCCGATCAGGACCAGGAACTCACTGACGAAGGTGGAAAGCCCGGGCAGCGAGAGCCCGGCCAGGCCGGAGATGAGGAACAGGCCGGCCAGCACCGGGGCGACCTTCTGCACGCCGCCGAAGTCCGCGATCCGGGACGAGCCGCGCCGGCTGATGAGGAACCCGGCCAGGATGAAAAGCGCGCCGGTGGCGAACCCGTGGTTGACCATGTACAGCGTCGCGCCCGCCACCCCCTGGCTGGTCATCGCGAAGATACCGAGCGCGATGAAGCCGAAGTGCGAGACCGAGGTGTAGGCGATCAGCCGTTTCATGTCCTGCTGGCCGATCGCGACGATGGCTCCGTACAAGATCCCGACCACGGCCAGCGCGATCACCAGCGGCGTGAAGTACTTCGCGCCGGCCGGGAACAGCTCGAAGCAGTACCGCAGCATCCCGTAGGTGCCGACCTTGTCCAGCACGCCGACGAGCAGCACGGCCGCGCCGGGCTGGGAGGCCGCGGCGGCGTCGGGCAGCCAGGTGTGGAACGGCCACAGCGGCGCCTTGATCGCGAACGCGATGAAGAACCCGAGGAACAGCCACTTCTGCACGGTCGAGCTGAGCGTGATGTGGCTGAGCTCGCTGAACAGGAACGACCCGTGGTAGCCGGTGACGGCGCTGTGCGTCGAGTACACGTAGAGCGCGATGACCGCGACCAGCATGAGCAGCCCGCCGAGCAGGCTGTAGAGCAGGAACTTGACCGCCGCGTACTGGCGCTTGCCGACTCCGAAGCTGCCGATCATGAAGTACATCGGCACCAGCATGGCCTCGAAGAAGACGTAGAACAGGAAGACGTCGGTGGCCGCGAACACCCCGATCATCATCGTCTCGAGCACCAGCATCAGCGCGAAATAAGTCTTGACGCTGTGCTGCTTATTAGCTCGCCCGCCAGAGGCGGGCCCAGGGGGGACGGGGGGGCGGGCAGCCCCCCCGTTGGGGGGGTCTGGGGGGGTTCACCCCCCGAGGCAACACTTTCGACATCGTGCCAGGAGGCGAGGATCACCACCGGCATCAGCACCGCGGACATCGCGATGAGCACCAGCGCGATGCCGTCCACGCCGAGCGCGTAGTGCACGCCGAAGGCCGGGATCCACGAGTAGACCTCGGTGAACTGGTAGTTCGGCCCGCCGACCTGGAACTTGACCGCGATCACGATCACGACGACGAGCGTCACCAGCGAAAACGCCAGCGCCAGCCACTTGGCCAGCGCCTCGCGCGCCCGCCGGTCGGCGGCGGCGCTGTCCCGGGGCAGGCCGGGGATCAGCGCGATCACGATCGCGCCGAGCAGCGGCACCGCGCCCGCGATGGTCAGCCAGGGAAACCCGTTCATCAGAGCCTCACCACCAGGAGCAAGGTCACCAGCGCGGCGGCGCCGAAGAACATGGAAAGCGCGTAGGAGCGAACGAAGCCGTTCTCCGTCTTACGGACCCGGCCCGAGGTCCCGCCCACCAGGGCGGCCAGCGAATTCACCAGGCCGTCCAGGCCTCGGTTGTCGAAGTACACCGACAGCCTGGTCAGCCACTGGCCGGGCCGCATCAGGATCGATTCGTTGAACGCGTCCCCGTAGAGGTCTTTTCGCGCGGCGACGGTGAGAAATCGCCCCGCTGGGGCCATCACCGGCACCGGAAGGCGCCCGTACCTCAGCCACGCGATGGCGACGCCCACCAGGGCGAGCACCAGGGCCACGGTGCCCGCCACGGTGAAGAGACCGTGCGAGACCGGCGGCACCCCGACGACCGGGGCGAGGAAGTCCTGCAACCGGTCGTTGATGATGAGGAACCCGCCGGCGCCGACCGAGCCGATCGCGAGCACGACCATCGGCCCGGTCATCACCGGAGGTGACTCGTGCGGGTGCGCCTTCTCATCCCAGCGCGACTTCCCGTGCCAGGTCATGAGCATCATCCGGGTCATGTAGAACGCGGTGATGCCCGCGCCGATCAGCGCGCAGATGCCGAGTATCCAGCCTCCCGTGCCGTGCTCGCCGAAGTCCGCCCCGATGATGGGGTCCTTGGCGAAGAACCCGGAGAACGGCGGGATGCCGATGATGGCCAGGTACGCCAGGCCGAACGTCACGTAGGTGACCGGCAGGTAGCGGGCGAGCCCGCCGTACCGCCGCATGTCCTGCTCGTCGTCCATGCCGTGCATCACCGAGCCCGCGCCGAGGAACAGGCCGGCCTTGTAGAACCCGTGCGAGAGCAGGAGCGCGATGGCGAACACGTAGCCGGCCAGCCCAGGCCGGCCCCCAGGAACATGTAGCCGATCTGGCTCATGGTGGACCCGGCCAGCGACTTCTTGATGTCGTCCTTGGCGGAGGCGATGATGCCGCCGAACAGCAGCGTGACCGTGCCCACGATGGCGACCGCAATCCGTGCGTCGGGCGCGAGCGCGAGGATCGGATTGGACCGCACGAGCAGGTACACCCCGGCGGTGACCATGGTGGCGGCGTGGATCAGCGCCGACACCGGCGTCGGACCCTCCATCGCGTCCAGCAGCCAGGACTGCAGCGGCACCTGGGCGGACTTCCCGCACGCGCCGAGCAGCAGCAGCAGCCCGAGCGCGGTGGCCACGCCGCTCCCGCCGGAGTGCACCGAGCCGAACACACCGGTGAACGAGGTCGTGCCGAACTCGCTGAACATCAGGAAGATGGCCAGGGTGAGGCTGGCGTCGCCGACCCGGTTGACAATGAACGCCTTCTTCGCCGCAACGGCCGCCGAGGGCCTTTCCTGCCAGAACCCGATCAGCAGGTAGGAGGCCAGGCCGACGCCCTCCCAGCCGACGTAGAGCACCACGTAGTTGTCGGCCAGCACGAGCAGCAGCATGGCCGCGAGGAACAGGTTCAGGTAGCCGAAGAAGCGCCGCCGGTCGCGGTCGTGGGACATGTAGCCGACGGAGTAAATGATGATCAGCGACCCGACCCCGGTGATCAGCAGCACGAAGCAGATCGACAGCGGGTCGACCAGCAACGACACGTTCACCTGGAGGTCCGCTACCGGAATCCACGAGTACAGGTGCTGGTCCTGGCTGCGGTCGGTGTCGCCGAGCAGGCTGAAGAAGGCGACGACGCCGTAGACGAACGCCGCGACCGGCATGGCTACACCGAGCAAGTGCCCCCACCGGTTGGTCCGCCGGCCGCCGACGAGCAGCACCGCGGCGCCGAAGAGCGGGAACACGAGCAGCAGCCACGACAGCTTCAGCGCGCCAGTAGCCGCAATGGTGGTCACCGTGGTCATCCTCTCAGTACTTCAGCAGGTTGGCGTCGTCCACCGACGCCGACCTGCGGGCCCGGTAGATGGCCATCAGGATCGCGAGGCCGACGACGACCTCGGCGGCGGCCACCACCATCACGAAAAACGCGATGACCTGCCCGTCCAGGTTGCCGTGCATGCTGGCGAACGCGACGAACGCCAGGTTGCACGCGTTCAGCATCAGCTCCACGCACATGAAGATGACGATGGCGTTGCGCCGGACGAGCACGCCGACGGCGCCGATCACGAACAAGATCACCGCCAGGGACACGTAATGCACCGGGCTCATGCGTCGGCCCTCCCTGACGGTGCGGGCTCGCGCCCGCCTTCCGCGGTAATGGCGTCCTGCTCTTTTTGCGGCGGAACGGACGGTGGTTCCTCCGTCACGCCACGCGGGGCGAGCACCGTGCTGACCGACAGCTCGGAGGTCGTACCGTCCGGCAGCAGGGCCGGCCGGTCGGCGGCGTCGTGCAGCGCGTACACCCCCGGCGACGGGTCCGGCGCCATGTGGCCGCTCTCCAGCCTCCTGGCGGCGAGCTGCCGCTGCGTCGGCCGGGGCGTGGTGCGCTCGCGGTGCGCGAGCACCATCGCGCCGAGCGCCGCGGTGATCAGCAGCGCGCCGGTGACCTCGAACGGGAATACGTAGGTGGTGAAGATCAGGGTCGCGAGCCCGGAGAGGTTGTTCGTTCCGTTCGCCGCGGTGGGTCGGGTCGCCGGACCGAGGGCGGCGTGCCCGACGCCCAAGATCAAGATCACGAAAAAGCCGATGGCGACCAGGCCCGCGGCCATCCGCTGGCCCTTGATCGTCTCGGTGACCGAGTCGGCCGAGCTGATCCCGATGAGCATGATGACGAACAGGAACAGCATGAGGACCGCGCCGGTGTACACGATGATCTGCACGAACGCGAGGAACGGCGCACCCTGCATGGCGTAGAAGGTCGCCAGGGAGAGCATCACCACGGCGAGCATCAGGGCGCAGTGCACCGCGCGCCTGACCAGGATCATGGCCAGGGCGGCGCCGATCGAGGCGACGGCCAGGATCCAGAAGATGGTTTCCCTGGCGACCTCATCGGTGTTGGTTCCGGCCGCCAGCACGTAGGAGTGGTTCATGTGACTTCCCCGGCTCCGTCGTCGGCGACCTCAGCCGGGACTTCCTGGGCCCCGGCGACCGTCGGCGCGTCGTCGGCCCCGGCGAACACCGCGGGGCCGGACGACCCGCCCGGTCCCGCCATCCCGGGCGCCCGCGGACCAGCGACCACGCCGGCCGCACCGAGGCGGTAGTAGTCCTTCTCGTCGTCACCGAGCCGCATCGGATGGGGCGGCGCTTCCATGCCCGCCGTGAGCGGCGCGAGCAGCTGCTCTTTGGTCCAGATCAGGTTTTCCCTGCTGTCGTCGGCGAGCTCGTACTCGTTGGTCATGGTCAGCGCCCGCGTCGGGCAGGCCTCGATGCACATGCCGCACAAGATGCAGCGCAGGTAGTTGATCTGGTAGACGGCGCCATAGCGCTCCCCGGGGGAGAACCTGGCCGCCGCCGTGTTGTCCCGGCCCTCGACGTAGATGGCATCCGCGGGGCAGGCCCAGGCACACAGCTCGCAGCCGATGCATTTCTCCAGCCCGTCCGGCCACCGGTTCAGCTGGTGGTGGCCGTGGAACCGCGGCGCCGTCGGCCGCTTGTCCTCCGGGTACTCTACGGTCTCGACCTTCCGGAACATCTCGTGGAAGGTCACCCCGAACCCCTTGATCGGGTTGAGGAAATCAAGCACCTGTGACCTCCTTAGGAGAGGTGCCAGAAGGGCTGGTACCGGCCTCGATGCCGACCTCGGCATCAAGGCCGACGCCGTGGTAGTGCGGCAGGTCGAGTGGCGGCACCGGGAACGAAGAAGCGGCGGCACCGACCCGTCCGGCCTCGGCGAGGTCCGACGGGTCGGACAGGTCCGCGTCCGCCGCGGGCCCCGCGTACTTCATCGCCCGCTGCTGCGCGGCGCTGTCCCACGCCCAGGCCAGGATCAAGATGAGGACGATGACGAAGCCGAAAACGACGTACGGGGCCGTGGAGTGGGTATCAAGCCGCCACGCGCGCACCGTGGCGATCAGCAGGATCCAGACGATGGAGACCGGGATGAGGACCTTCCAGCCGATCGCCATCAGCTGGTCGTACCGGACGCGCGGCAAGGTCCCGCGCAGCCAGATATAGCAGAACAGCAGGATGAGGACCTTGATCAGGAACCAGAGCAACGGCCACCAGCCGCTGTTGGCGCCGGACCACAGGGACAGCGGCCACGGGGCCCGCCAGCCGCCGAGGAACAGGGTGGTCGCCAGCGCGGAGACCGTCACCATGTTGATGTACTCGGCCAGGTAGAACATCGCGAACTTCATCGAGGCGTACTCGGTGTGGTAACCCGCGACGAGCTCGCCCTCGCCCTCGGGCAGGTCGAACGGCAGCCGGTTGGTCTCTCCGACCATCGTGAACAGGTAGATCACGAACGAGACCGGCAGCAGCCAGGCGTACCACTCGTGCTGCTGGGCGTTGACGATCGCGGTGGTGGACAGCGAGCCCGCGTACAGGAACACGGCCACGAAGGCGAGCCCCATCGCGATCTCGTAGCTGATCACCTGGGCGGCTGAGCGTAGCGCGCCGAGCAGTGAGTACGGCGCCCCCGAGGCCCAGCCGGCCAGTACGATCCCGTACACGCCGATCGAGCTCATCGCCAGAATGAGCAGCACCGCCACCGGCAGGTCGGCGAGCTGCAGCGGGGTGTAGTGGTGGAAGATCGAGACTTCCGGGCCCCACGGGATGACCGAGAAGCCGATGAAGGCTATCGACGCCGAGATGATGGGCGCGGCGATGAACACCAGCCTGTCCGCACCGCGCGGGATGATGTCTTCCTTCAGCGGCAGCTTGAGCGCGTCCGCGATCGGCTGCAGCAGGCCGAAGGGCCCGGCCCGGTTCGGGCCGGGCCGGCTCTGCATCCGGCCGATGACGCGCCGCTCGGCCCAGATCATGAACATGGTCATGAGCAGCAGGAAGGCGAAGACCATCCCGACCTTCAGCAGCACCATCCACCAGATGAGCTGGTTGAAGTCTTCAAGCGTCGGGGCCGGCGGGGGAGCTGCGAGCAGCTGCGGCAGCATCCCTGGGTGCATCATTCCGCCCTCCTCAGCGTGACCGTCGCGCCGTGCCCTGCGCCGAGTTCGGCGCGAATCGTGCTGCCGCCTCCGGCGACGGCGGGTTCCTGGCCGCCGGGATACGGGGCTCCGGCCGGGACCGTGCCCGCCCGGGCTCCCCTGGTCAGCCCGGCCGCCGGGAGCCAGACCACGTGATCTGCCATCGGCACGACCTCCACGGGAACCGTCACCGAACCCTGATCGGTGGCGACGGTTACCTTATCGCCGTCCGCCGTGCCGGCCTGCACCGCGGTCGCCGCGGACATCCTGGCCACCACGGGCCGGGCCGTGCCCGCCAGGGACGGCTCGCCGTCCTGCATGCGCCCGCTGTCAAGCAGCTGGTGCCAGCTGGCGAGCAGCGCCACCTCGGGGGGACGATCCCCCCCAGACCCCCCCTGCTCACGGGGGGGCTGCCCGCCCCCCCGTACCCCCCTGGGCCCCCCAAGGGGGGCTCCGAGCGGGGGCCAGGCCGCGCCGCTGACCTCGGGAGGCTCGGGGCGGGGGCCGCGCCAGGTGCCTAGGGCGGCGAGTTCGGCGCGGGCGGCGGCCGGGTCGGGCAGGCCAAGGTGGATATCCATCTGGTCGGCGATCGCGCCCAGCACGTACAGGTCGGTGCGCACCTCGGGAACCCGCAGCGCCTCGCCGAACGAACCGCCGCGTCCTTCCCAGTTCACGAATGTCCCGGCCTTCTCCGCGACGGCTGCGACCGGAAACACCACGTCGGCGCGGTCGGTGACCGCGCTGGCCCGCAGTTCGAGGCTGACCACGAACGGCGCCATCTCGATCGCCTGCAGGGCGGCCGCCGGATCGGGCAGATCCGCCGGGTCCACCCCGGCTACCACCAGGGCTCCGAGCTCACCGGCCGCCGCGGCGGCGAGCATCTCGCTGGTGTCGCGGCCCGGCAGGTCAGGCAGCGAGCTCTTGCCCCAGGTCCTGGCCACTTCGGCGCGCGCCGTGGCGTCGGTCACCGGGCGGCCGATCGGCAGCAGCCCCGGCAGGGCTCCGGCCTCGACGGCGCCCCGCTCACCCGCCCGGCGCGGAACCCAGGCCAGTCGTGCCCCCGACGCGACCGCGAGCCGGGCCGCGGCCGCGAGCGCACCTGGCACTTCGGCGAGCCGTTCCCCGACCAGAATCACCGCGCCGGGCGCGGCGAGCGCCTCGCCGACCCGCTGCCAGTCCTGCAAGGGAGGACCCGGGGTGTGGATCCCCCCGGACACGGGGGGCTCCGGGGCGCTGGGCGCACCCCCCGCTGCCAGCGCGGTGAGCGCGGCGGCCTCAGCCCCGGGCAGGGTGGTCAGCAGCTCGCCGGACAGCTTGGCCAATCCCGGGCTGGCCAGCGCCGCGACCGAGAACACCTGGAGCTGATGACGCCGGACGGCCTTGCGCAGCCGCAGGAAGATGATCGGCGACTCGTCCTCCGGCTCGAATCCGGCCAGCAAGACGGCGGGTGCCTGCTCCAGGTCGGCGTAGCGGACGCCGATGCCGCGCCCGGCCACGCAAGCCGTGAGGAACTGCTCCTCCTCACGCGAATGCGGACGCGCCCGCATGTCGACGTCGTTGGTGTCCAGGGCGACCCGGGCGAACTTGGCGTACGCGTAGGAGTCCTCCAGGGTCAGCCGACCCCCGACCAGCACGCCCACGCCGCGTGGCCGCTCGTAGGGCTCGCCCTGCGGTGGGGCATCGCGGGCTGCTTGCAGCCCCGCGGCGGCCACGCCCAGCGCGTGCGGCCAGGACGTCGGTACCAGCACGCCGCCGGAGTCCCTGATCAGCGGGGTGGTCAGCCGGTCCGGCTCGGTGGCGTAGGTAAACGCCCAGCGGCCCTTGTCGCAGTTCCACTCCTCGTTGACCGCCGGTTCTTCGCCCGCCAGCCGCCGCGTCACCCGGCCACGCCGGATGTCGGTCCGCTGCCGGCAGCCCGAGGCGCAGTGCTCGCACACGCTCGGCACCGATACCAGGTCGAACGGCCGGGATCGGAACCGGTAGGCGGCGCCTGTCAGCGCGCCCACCGGGCAGACCTGGACGGTGTTGCCGGAGAAGTAGGAGTTGAACGGCTTGCCCTCGGCGGTACCGATCATCTGGGACGGGCCGCGCCCGAGGAACTCGATGAACGGGTCCCCCGCGATTTCCTCCGACGTCCGGGTGCACCGGGTGCACGAGATGCACCGCTCCCGGTCGAGCAGCACCTCGGTGGAGATGGCCACTGGCTTGTCGAAGGTCCGCTTCTCCTCCGCGAACCGGGTCTCGCCCCGCCCGTTGGACATGGCCTGGTTCTGCAGCGGGCACTCGCCGCCCTTGTCGCACATCGGGCAGTCGAGCGGGTGGTTGATGAGCAGCAGCTCCATCACGCCCTGCTGCGCCTTGTCCGCGACCGCGGAGGTGAGCTGGGTGTGCACCACCATGCCCTCGGTGCATTCGGTGATGCACGAGGCCAGCGGCTTGCGCTGGCCTTCCACCTCGACCAGGCACTGGCGGCAGGCGCCGATCGGATCGAGCAGCGGGTGTTCGCAGAACCGCGGGATCGCGATGCCGAGCATCTCGGCCGCCCGGATGATCCAGGTACCCTTCGGCACCGCGATCTCGAACCCGTCGATGGTGACGGTCACCGTGTCCTGCGTCGTCACAACGGTCATGAGTTCCCCCAGAGGGTCGAGGCCGCCGGATCGAAGGGGCAGCCGCCCTCCTTGAAGTGCTGGATGAACTCGTCCCTGAAGTAACGGACCGCGGAGGTGATCGGGGGCGTTGCGCTGTCGCCGAGCGCGCAGAACGCGCGGCCTGTGATGTTGTCGCAGACGTCCAGCATCTTCTCGACGTCTCCCTCGGTGCCGTGGCCGTGTTCCAGCCGGTCCAGGATGCGGACCAGCCAGAACGTGCCCTCTCGGCACGGCGTGCATTTCCCGCACGACTCGTGCTGGTAGAACTCGGTCCAGCGGAGCACCGCGCCGACGACGCAGGTGGTCTCGTCGAAGATCTGCACCGACCTGGTGCCGAGCTGGGACCCGGCGGCAGCGACCGATTCGAAGTCCAGCGGCACGTCCAGGTGCTGGTCGGTGAGTATCCCCGCCGACGAGCCGCCGGCCGTCCAGAACTTGAGCCGGTGGGCGCCCCGCATCCCGCCGGCCAGCTCGAGCAGCTCGCGCAGTGTGATGCCCAGCGGAGCCTCGAACGTGCCCGGGGTCGCGATGTGGCCGGAGAGGTTGAAGATCCCGAATCCCTTGGACTTCTCCGTGCCGACGCCAGCGAACCAGTCGGCGCCGTTCATCAGGATGGCCGGCACGCTGGCGATCGACTCCACGTTGTTCACGTTCGTCGGTCTGGCGTACACCCCGGCCACGGCCGGGAACGGCGGCTTGTTCCGCGGCAGCCCGCGCTTGCCCTCCAGCGAGTCAAGCAGCGCCGTCTCCTCGCCGCAGATGTAGGCGCCGGCTCCGGCGTGGATGATGACGTCCAGGTCGAACCCGGAGCCGAGGATGTCACGGCCGAGGTAGCCGGCCGCCTGCGCCTCCTGCACCGCGTGCCGCAGCCGCCGGATCACGTGCAGGACCTCACCCCGGACGTAGATGAACGCGTGGCTGGCCCCGATCGCGTAGGAGGCGATGGCCGCGCCCTCGAGGAGCGTGTGCGGGGTGGCCATCATTAGCGGGACGTCCTTGCAGGCGCCAGGTTCGGATTCGTCCGCGTTGACCACCAGGTAGTGCGGCTTGTTGTCACCCTGCGGCAGGAAGCCCCACTTCACGCCGGTCGGGAAGCCGGCCCCGCCGCGACCGCGCAGCCCGGAGTTCTTCACGGTCGCGATGACCTCGTCGCGCGACATGCCGAGCGCCTTCCGCAGCGCCCGCCAGCCGCCGAACCGCTGGTACCCGTCGAGGGTGAAGATATCGGGCTCGTCCCAGTGCGCGGTCAGCACCGGGGTCAGGGTGTCGGTCACCGCGGCTCCTTCGTTTGGTCGCCAGCTGGGCCGCCCGCCTGCCCGGGCTCCGGCGCGGTCCAGCCGTGCTCCTGGGCGATCTTGAGGCCGACCAGGTCGGCCGGTCCCGCGGCCGGGCCCTCGGTGGCAAGGTCGTCGTTGAAGCCGGCCAGGATCCGGCCCGCCTCGCGCCAGGTGACCACGCGTCCCGGGCCACGGGTCGGGGTCACCTGGTTCCCTGCGCGTAGGTCGTCGGCGAGCTCGCGGGCCGACTGGGGTGTCATGTTGTCGAAGAACTCCCAGTTCACCATCATCACCGGCGCGTACTCGCAGGCGGCGTTGCACTCGAGGTGCTCGAGGCTGACCTGGCCGTCCGGCGTGGTCTCGTCGTCGCCCACGCCGAGGTGGTCGCGGAGTTCGGCGAGGATCTGGTAGCCGCCCAGGACCCCGCACACCGTGTTCGTGCACACGCCCACGTGGTACTGGCCGACCGGGCGCCGCTTGTACATGGTGTAGAAGCTGACCACCCCGGTGACGTCGGTCTCGGTCAACCCGAGCTGGCCCGCGCAGTACTCGATGCCGTCGGCGGAAACGTAGCCTTCCTCCGCCTGGACGAGATGGAGCAGCGGCAGCAGCGCCGATCTCGGCCCTGGGTACTTGCCGATGATCTGCGCCGCGTCGGCGTCTAGGCGGGAGCGCACATCGTCGCTGAACGCCATTACCTGTCCACGCCTCCCAACACCGGATCGATGCTCGCGATCGCCGGGATCACGTCGGCCAGCATGCCGCCCTCGCACAGCGCGGCGACCGACTGCATGTGGTTGAACGACGGGTCACGGAAGTGCACCCGGTAAGGCCGGGTGCCGCCGTCGCTCACCACGTGCGCGCCGAGTTCACCGCGGGCGGACTCGATCGCCGCGTACGCCTGGCCCGCGGGCACCCGGAATCCCTCCGTAATCAGCTTGAAGTGATGAATGAGCGCCTCCATGGACTGGCCCATGATGTGCGCGATGTGCTCGGGTGAGGGACCGAGGCCGTCAGGACCGAGCGACAGCTGGGCCGGCCAGCCGATCTTTGCGTCGCGGATCATCACCGGCTCGGTCTCCGAGCCTGCGGAACCGCGCGACGCCAGCCGGTCGACACACTGCCTGACGATCTTCAGTGACTGCTCCATCTCGTCCATCTTGATCATGTACCGGCCGTACGCGTCGCATGTGTCGGTGACAGGCACGTCGAAGTCGTAGGTCTCATAGCCGCAGTACGGCTGGGACTTGCGCAGATCCCAGGGCAGCCCGGTTGACCTCAGCATGGGGCCGGTCACGCTGAGGGCCATGCAGCTCGCCAGGTCCAGGTAGGCGATGCCCTTCATCCGGCCGACGAAGATCGAGTTAGCGTCGACCAGCGTGCGCAGGTCTTGGACGAGTTTCGGGCCACTGTCAAGGAACGTGCGGACCGCCTCGATAGCGCCCGGAGGCAGGTCCTGCGCCACGCCGCCCGGCCGGATGTAGGCGTGGTTCATCCGCAGTCCGGTGATCAGCTCAAACAGGTCAAGGACGCGTTCGCGCAGGCGCACGCCCTGCATGAAAATCGTGGTCGCGCCGAGTTCCAGGCCCATCGGGCCGATCCCGCCCAGGTGCGACGAGATCCGGTTGAGCTCCATCATCATGACCCTGATGATCTGGGCTCGCTCGGGGATGCGGTCTTCGATGCCGAGCAGTCGTTCTACCGCGAGGCAGTACGCGGCCTCGTTGAAGAACGGCATGAGGTAGTCCATCCTGGTGCAGAAGGTGGTGCCCTGCGTCCAGGTGCGGAACTCCATGTTCTTCTCGATGCCGGTGTGCAGGTACCCGATGGCGGCCCGCACCTCGGAAACGGTCTCGCCCTCCAGCGTCAGGATCAGCCGGAGTACCCCGTGGGTGGAGGGATGCTGTGGGCCCATGTTGATGACGATCCGTTCGCCGCTCTCGAAGTCCCTGGCCTCGTTGGCGGCGGCGACGATCTCGTCCCAGTCCTCGCCTGAGGCCGTATAGACCCGGCCCTCCGCGACGTCGGAGTCAGCGTCGCTCGCGCCGGCCGGCGCATGCGGCGTCTGCGCGTGCGTCATGAGTAGTGCCTCCGCTCGTCGGGAGCCGGAATCTTGGCGCCGCGGTACTCGACCGGGATCCCGCCGAGCGGGTAGTCCTTGCGCTGCGGGTGCCCCTTCCAGTCATCCGGCATCTCGATCCTGGTGAGCGCCGGATGGCCGTCGAAGATGATCCCGAAGAAGTCCCAGGTCTCCCGCTCGTGCCAGTTACAGGCCGGGTACGTGCCGACCAGCGACGGGATGTGCGGGTCCGCGTCAGGCGCGCTCACCTCGAGCCGGACCCGGCGGTTGTGAGTGATGGACAGCATGTGGTACACCGCGTGCAGCTCACGGCCGGTGTCGTCGAGGTAGTGCACGCCGGATACCCCGCTGCACACCTCGAAGCACAGCGCCGGGTCGTCCCGGAATTGCGCCGCCACCTCGGGCAGCCGCTCCCGGCGGACGTGAAAGGTCAGCTCGCCCCGGTCCGCGACAACCCGCTCGATCGCGTCGGAGAAGGGGACCGCGGCTGCCTCAAGCGCCGCGCTGAGCGCGTCGGCGATGGCGTCGAAGTAGGAACCGTACGGACGCGGGCTGTCGATTCCAGGCGCCTGGTGCACCCGGAGCAGGCCGAAACCCGAGGTGTCCGGCGTGTCCTGGACGCCGAACATGCCGGTGCGGATGACCGGCTCGGCCAGCCGCTCCTGGCCTAGCAGGGCGGGGAGGTTGGCATTGCCGGCGTCGGCACTCCCCTCACCAGCTTGGGCTGCACCAGCGGGTGGCACCGGGCCCTGCGGGGCCGCAGATCCGTGGGTCGCCTCGGCCCCTGCTGGATGACTATCCTGGGGCTCGCTCACAACTCGGATTCCTCGGGTACGGCCAGGTGCAGTGGCGTCAGGCCCAGCCGCGCTTCCTCGAGCTCGGTGATCTGCCGGTCGCGGTTCTTGCCGAGCTTGGAGTTCATGATCTTGTCGTGCAGCTTGAGGATCGCGTCGAGCAGCATCTCCGGGCGCGGCGGGCAGCCGGGCAGGTAGATGTCCACCGGGATGATGTGGTCGACGCCCTGCACGATCGCGTAGTTGTTGAACATGCCGCCGCTTGAGGCGCACACGCCCATCGAGATGACCCACTTGGGGTCGGACATCTGGTCGTAGATCTGCCTCGTCACCGGGGCCATCTTCTGGCTGAGCCGGCCGGCCACGATCATCAGGTCCGCCTGCCGCGGGGTGTTCGACGCGCGCTCCATACCGAACCTGGCCAGGTCGTGCTTCGGGCCGCCGGTCATCATCAGCTCGATGGCGCAGCAGGCCAGGCCGAAGGTGGCCGGCCACACCGAACGTGCCCGGGCCCAGCCCGCCGCCTTTTCCACCGAGGTCAGCAGCACGCCGCTCGGCAGCTTTTCTTCGATACCCATGGCTCTAATCCCATTCCAGGCCGCCGCGCCGCCAGATGTAGGCGTACGCGACCAGCACAGTGATGACGAAGGTCACCATCTCGACTAGGCCGAAGGCGCCGAGTTTGTCGAAGGTGACCGCCCAGGGATACAGGAAAATGATCTCGATGTCGAACACGATGAACAACATCGCCGTCAGGTAATACTTGACCGGAACCCGGCCCCCGTCCGGCGGCATCGGCGTCGGCTCGATGCCGCACTCGTAGCTTTCCAGCTTGGCCCGGTTCCACCGCTTCGGCCCGGCTTGGGTGCCCATGAAGACGGAAAAGCTGGCGAAGCCGAGGGCGAGCAGGGCCAGCACAAAGATCGGAACGTAAAGCCTCATCGACGTTCACTCCCTCCACGGGCCCGATGCCAACGTCGTCTTATCCTAGGGACTACCTGCATAGCTACTCACTCAGGGTTAGGTGCGAGTTTGGACAGGCCGTTGACCAGCCGGTCTGCCGCGTCTCCACGCGGATCGGTCAGGTTGGCGAGCAGTTTGATCGCGAACCGCATCAGCGCGGGCCTGGACATGCCGTGCTTGGTCGCGAAGTGCATCAGATGCGGTCGGCCGATGGCTTTCACGAAAGCGCGGCCGAGGGTGTAGTAGCCGCCGTACGCCTGGCTGAGCGCGCGCGGATACTCGGCGAGCACCTGCTCTGTCTCCGCCCGGCGCGGCCGCGCGAGCGCCTGCGCGATGGTGCGGGCCAAGATCTCGCCCGACTCCATCGCGTACGCTATGCCCTCGCCGTTGAAGGGGTTTACCATGCCGCCGGCGTCGCCGGCCAGCAGCAGCCCCCGGTGGTAGTGCGGGGTCCGGTTGAAGCCCATCGGCAGCGCCGCGCCCCGGATCGGCTCGGTGCGGTTCTCCTCGGTGTAGCCCCACTCAGCCGGCATTGATTTCAGCCACCGGCGCAGCAGGGCATGGTAATCGGTGTGGCCGAACGCGGCACTGGTGTTCAGCAGGCCCAAGCCGACGTTGGACGTCCCGTCGCCCATGCCGAAGATCCAGCCGTATCCGGGCAGCAGCCGGTCGCCGTCCCACAGGTCGAGCCAGGACTCCAGGTAGTCGTCGTCATGCCGGGGTGTCCGGTAGTAAGTCCTGACCGCGACGCCGAGCGGCCGGTCGTCGCGCTTGCGCAGCCCCATCGCTAGCGAGAGCCGCGACGAGTTGCCGTCGGCCGCCACGACGACGCGCGAGGTGTACTCCCGAGGTGACGACCCCTGGCTGTCCCCTCCGTCGGCTTTGGCTATCACGCCGGTGATCCGGCCGGTGCGCTCGTCGATGACCGGGCCGGTCACGGTGACGCCTTCGAGCAGCTTGGCGCCAGCCTGCTGGGCCCGGCGGGCGAGCGACTCGTCTAGGTCGTGGCGGGTCCGGACCAGGCCGTAACCGGGATAGCTGGCCAGTTCGGGCCAGGGAAGTTCCAGCCGCTTGCCGGCCCCGATCACGCGCAGGCCCTTGTTCCGGACCCAGCCGTCCTGCTCGCTGATATTCATGCCCATGCCGACGAGGGCCTTGACCGCGCGCGGGGTAAGGCCGTCGCCGCAGACCTTCTCCCTGGGAAACCGGGATTTCTCGAGCAGGAGCACGTCGAGTCCCGCCTGCGCCAGGTAAAAGGCGGTCGTCGAACCAGCCGGCCCGGCGCCCACGACGATGACATCCGCCTCATCAGCGGCCTGGCCTCCGGCAGCGCGGTGCGCGCCGCTGGCTCGGTTTTCCTGGGGAGCGTGTTCGGTCACTTGGTCAGATCCATAATGTCTTGTGAACCGCTTCACAAATGTTTTGCCAACAGTTTAGACCCGGCCGATCCCGGCTTTACGCCGGGTCAGCCGCGCCGGGCCACATGCACGGCGACCACGCCCAGGCTCAGGTCGCGCCACCGTACCGCCGACCAGCCGGCCGCCTCGATCAGCCCGGCCAGCTCGCGCTGAGCCGGCCAGTCCGCAATCGACTCGGCCAGGTATTCGTAGGCTTCCGGGCTACGGGCGGTCCGCCGGGCGATCGCGGGCAAGATATTTATCAGGTACCGCCGGTAAAGCTTATCGACCGGGGCAATCGTCATCGTGCTGAACTCGCACACCACCAGCCGGCCGCCCGGGCGGGTCACCCGGCGCATCTCGGCCAGGGCCGCGCCGGGGCTGGCCACGTTCCGCAGCCCGAACGAGATCGTCACCGCGTCGAACGCCTCGTCGGCGAACGGCAGCCGGAGCGCGTCGCCGGCCACGAAGCTGAGTCGCCCGGGGGGACGATCCCCCCCAGACCCCCCCTGATTACGGGGGGGCTGCCCGCCCCCGTACCCCCTGGGGAGGGGCTGCCCGCCCCCGTACCCCCCGGCCCGGGCACGACCGGCCCGGGACCGGCCGGCTTGGAGCATGCCTAGGGAGAAATCGCAGGCCACGCAGTCGGCACCGGTGGCGGTGAAGGTCAGCGAGGAGGTCCCCGTGCCCGCCGCCAGATCAAGCACGCGCTCGGAAAGGCCGGCCGCGGTGATCCTGGCCACGGCGCGCCGCCACAGCCTGACCTGACCGGCGGACAGGATGTCGTTCAGCAGGTCATACCGAGCCGCGATCGCGTCGAACATCGCCGCGACGTCGCCAGGGCGCTTGTCCAGGTGGGCACGGGCCATGGAAACACCCTACGGGGCTAGAGCAACGCGGGGCGCTGCCAGGGCTCGCCTAGCACATGTTCGGCCAGGAAGGCGAACACCGTCTCGTACCAGATCCGCGCATTGCCCGGGGTGAGCGGGGGTAAATGCACCTGATCTCGGCTCAGCTGGCCTCGGTGATCATGGCGGCGCCCACTGTGGCGTTGGTGGCCTCGTCGATGAGGATGAGGCCGCCGGTGGTGCGATTCCTGGTGTAGGGATCGCAGAAGATGGGCTGGGTGAGGCGGAGCCGGACCCGGCCGACCTCGTTCAGGCTGAGCTGCGTTGCCGTCTCGTCACGGTGCAGGGTGTTCACGTCGATCCGGTAGTGCAGGTCGGTGACGATCGCCTTGACCGTTCGCGAGGTGTGCTTGACGATGAGCCGGCTGCGCCGCGCCAGCACGTGGTCCGACGCCATCCAGCAGAGCATCGCCTCGATGTCCTGGGCGGCGGCCGGGCGGTTGTTCGGACGGCAGATCATGTCGCCCCGGGAGATGTCCACGTCGTCGTCGAGCAGCAACGTCACCGACATGGGCGCGAACGCCTCGGGCACCTCGAGGCCACTGCGCTCAATTCGCTGCACGCGGGTGGTGAAGCCGGACGGCAGGTGCATCACCTCATCGCCCGGCTTGAGCACGCCGCCGGCCACCTGGCCCGCGTAACCGCGGTAATCGTGCAGCTCGGCGTCGGTGGCGGCGTGCGGCCGGATGACGTACTGCACCGGGAAGCGGACGTCGATCAGGTTACGGTCCGACGCGATGTGCACGTGCTCCAGATGGTGCAGCAGCGAGGGCCCGTCGTACCAGGTCATGTTGGCCGACCGGTCCACCACGTTGTCGCCGTGCAACGCGGATATCGGGATAAAGGTCAGGTCGCCGATAGCCAGCCGGGCCGCGAAGGCGGAGAACTCCTCGCGGATGCGGTCGAACACCTCGGCCCGGTAGTCGACGAGGTCCATTTTGTTCACCGCGAGCACCATGTGCGGTACCCGCAGCAAGGTGGTGAGGAACGCGTGCCGCCGCGACTGCTCAGTGAGCCCATTGCGGGCGTCGACCAGCACCACCGCGAGGTCAGCCGTGGACGCGCCGGTGACCATGTTGCGCGTGTACTGGATGTGGCCCGGGGTGTCGGCGATGATGAACTTGCGCCGAGGCGTCGCGAAGTACCGGTAGGCGACGTCGATCGTGATGCCCTGCTCCCGCTCGGCCCGCAGCCCGTCAGTCAGCAGGGCCAGGTTCGTGTAGTCCTCGCCCCGGTCCCGGCTGGTCCGCTCGACCGCCTCCAGCTGATCGGCGAAGATCGACTTGGAGTCGTAAAGCAGCCGCCCGATCAACGTCGACTTGCCGTCATCCACCGAGCCGGCGGTGGCGAACCGCATCATGTCCATCCGGCGAGTGGGGGGGGTCGTCCCCCCCGGGCTAACATCGTCCATCAGAAGTACCCCTCGCGCTTGCGGTCTTCCATCGCCGCCTCGCTGACCCGGTCGTCGCCCCGGGTCTGGCCGCGCTCGGTGATCCGGGTCGCCGCCACCTCCGCGATGACCTCGGCCACCGTCCGGGCCGAGGAGGAGACCGCCCCGGTGCCGGTCATGTCGCCTACCGTCCGGTACCGCACCGTGGCGGTGAACAGCGGTTCGTCCTCGCCCCGCGGCACGTGCGGGTTGTCGGCCAGCAGCAGGCCGTCCCGCTCGAACACCTGCCGCTCGTGCGCGTAGTAGATGGACGGGATGCCGAGCTTCTCCCGCTCGATGTAGGACCAGACGTCAAGCTCGGTCCAGTTGGACAGCGGGAACACGCGGATGTGCTCACCCCGGTGCAACCGGGTGTTGTACAGGTTCCACAGTTCGGGCCGCTGGTTCTTGGGGTCCCACTGGCCGAACTCGTCCCGGAAGGAGAACACCCGTTCCTTCGCCCTGGCCTTCTCCTCGTCCCGGCGCGCGCCGCCGAACAGCGCGTCGAACCGGTGCTCCTCGATGGCGTCGAGCAGGGTCACCGTCTGCAGCCGGTTCCGGCTGGCGTGCCTGCCGGTCTCCTCGGCGACCCGGCCCGCGTCGATGGATTCCTGCACCGACGCGACGATCAGCCGGACGCTGAGCTCGGCCACCCGGCGGTCGCGGAACTCGATCACCTCGGGGAAGTTGTGCCCGGTATCCACGTGCATCACCGGGAACGGGATCCGGGCCGGCCAGAACGCCTTCTCCGCGAGCGCCAGCATCACGATCGAGTCCTTGCCACCGGAGAACAACAGCACCGGCCGCTCGAACTCGGCACCGACCTCGCGCATGATGTGGAGGGCCTCGGACTCGAGGACATCAAGCTGAGACATCTGGTAATCAGGACGCATGCGTGACTTCCCGGATCGCTTGCAGTAGCGAACCCGCAAGCGCGGGCCGACACACCAGAATATCTGGCATCAAGACGTCAACCTGATTGTAGGCGAGCGCGGATCCGTCGATGCGGGACGCATGGAGACCGGCCGCCCGAGCCACCGCCACCGGCGCCGCCGTATCCCATTCATAAAACCCGCCCCCGTGGATATAGGCATCAGCCTCGCCGTAGACGACCGCGGCGACCTTTGCCCCAGCTGAGCCGCACAGCAGAAGTTCCGCACCAATGAGCTCAGAAATATCCAGAACGAACCGTGGTGGCCGGGTCCGGCTTAGCACGATCCGCAATCGCCCGGTTGGGTCGCCGGCGGAGCCGGTTGGCTCGCCGGCCGAGCCGCCCCCCTGGCCCCCCTGGCCCCCCTGCGCCCGATCTGACCTTGGCGCGGTGATAACCGGCTCGATGTCACGTCGGTGCGGGTCGAGCGTGGACAGGACCCCGCCCTGGGCAGGGAGGGCGACCGCGCCCGCGGTGAGGTCGCCGTCTCCCTCGGCTGCACCGCGTTCCCACAGGGCGACGTGGACCGCCCAGTCGGTGCGGCCCGGTTCGCCGAATTCCCTGGTTCCGTCGAGCGGGTCGACGATCCATACCCGTTCCGCGGTGAGCCGGGCGGGGTCGTCGGCACCCTCCTCGGACAGGACCACGTTGCCCGGGCGGCGCCGGGCCAGCTCCGCGACCAGGAATTCGTGCGACACCCGGTCGCCCGCCTTGCGCAGTGTGTCGGGCTCATCGGAAAAACCGCGGGCGCGCAGCTCGAGCAGGCCCCGACCCGCCTCTTCGGCGAGCTCACGGGCGAGCGCATGATCGTCGTTTGTCATCGAGGTCGATCTCTCCTCGGCCTAGTCGGTCGGGCCTAGTGGCGGGGCCTAGTCGGTGTGGTAGGTGTTCTGGGCGGCGGCCAGCCCCTTGGCGATCAGGGTCTCGGTGGCATCGGCGCAGCGCTCGATGAACAGCGGCAGGTCCTTGCGTTCGGCCGCGGTGAAGTCGCGCAGCACGTAGACGGCGGCGTCCATCCGGCCAGGCGGCCGGCCGATGCCGAACCTGACGCGATAGTAGTCGCGGGTTCCGAGCGTTTGGGTGATAGAGCGGAGCCCGTTGTGACCATTGTCGCCGCCACCGAGCTTGAGGCGCACCGCGCCGAACGGAATATCCAGCTCGTCATGGATTACCACCAGCCGTTCCGGCGGGACCTTGTAGAAGGCCGCCAGGGCCGCGACCGGTCTGCCGGACAGGTTCATGTACGAGCGTGGCCTGGCGAGCGTGACCGGGACCTCCGCGAGCTGCCCCTCGGCGATGTCGTTACCCGACCGGTGCGCCTTGAAGCGCACTCCGGGCCCGCAGGCGCTCTCGGCGAGCCGGGTTATCACCATGTGCCCCGCGTTGTGCCTGTTGCCTGCGTACTCCGGGCCCGGATTGCCGAGACCGAAGACGATCCAGCGCTCTCCGGTCAGCCGGCCTGCTCCCCTTCGCTGCCTGCCGCCGTCTCATCCAGGGCCGCGGGCACCTCGGACGCCGCCTCCGCGGTCTCTTCGCCGGCCTCTTCTGCCGTCTGCTGCGCCAGCACGTGCAAGACGAGCGTGTCCGGCTCGATCTGCAGGATGACGCCTACGGGCAGCTTCAGGTCGCTGGCGTAGACCGCCTGGCCCGTTTCCATGCCTTCCACGTCGACGTCGATGCCCTGCGGGATGTGCGTCGCCTCGGCTTCCACCGGGATCTGGATGAGCTGCTGATTGAGCACTCCGCCCGGGAAGATCTCACCGACTACCCGGATCGGCACATCGATGGTGACCTTCTCGCCGCTGCGGACCAGGATCAGGTCGACGTGCTCGATGACGTTCTTCAGCGGATCCCGCTGCACCGCCTTCGGCAGGGCGATCTCGCTGCCGTTCTTCAGGCCTTCGAGGCGCAGCAGCACGTTCGGCGTCCTCAGGGCCCGCATCAGGTCGTGCCCGGGCAGGCTCAGGTGGCGGGTCTCCGTGCCGTGTCCGTACAGCACGGCGGGCACCCGGCCCTCCCGCCGGGTACGGCGGGCAGCGCCCTTGCCGAACTCGTCACGAGTCTCGGCGGCGATCTTTACCTCGGGCACGGCGCTCTCCTCATCTCAAACGTGCAATGCGCGTTCGAAGTGTAGCCGACAAAGCCAGCGCGTGCGGAGTCCGATCGTTCCGCCGTAGCGGTCGCGGAACCCGCAGGCCATCAGCCGCCCGGTCGCCGGCCGCCGGCCAGGCGACCCCGCTCGAGCGGGACCGCCGTCATCCCCGGTCGGTCTGCAATACCGCTCAGCCTGGCCGATCGCAGAATGCCCAGACGTCCCACCCGCCAGCCAGCCCCCATCCCCCCCGACGCCAGACAGCTTTCCCGAATTTATTGCGTGTCGCCACTACCCCAATAACGGATGCGATGACGCACAATAACGATACCGCCCAACCCGGACCGATACCCGGAGTCTTTAGCCAATTAATGTTCCTCGTCAGTCATGTGCGACTGGCGCAATTTATGGGTCCGATGTGACATGTCGAGAAGCCGTGACGGTGCTCGCTAGCCGGGCGAGCGTGGCGGACGCCAACCTAGCGACCCCGCCACGCTCGACCGATGCCATAACTCCGACGGCATGCCCTCCGGCCGGATCCCCGGCGGCGTCCCCGCGGGCACATCCTCCGACGGCATCCCGGCCGGCTCATCCTCCGACGGCGGTGCCGCAGGCACATCCTCTGACGGCATCCCCTCCGGCTGGATCCCCGGCGGCGTCGCCGGCACATCCTCCGACGGCATCCCGGCCGGCATATCCTCTGACGGCATCCCCTCCGGCTGGATCCCCGGCGGCGTCCCCGCGGGCACATCCTCCGACGGCATCCCGGCCGGCTCATCCTCTGACGGCATCCCGGCCGGCACATCCTCCGACGGCATCCCCTCCGGCTGGATCCCCGGCGGCGTCGCCGGCACATCCTCCGACGGCATCCCCTCGGGCTGGATCTCGCTGGCGTCTAGCCGGTAAACCTGCTCGAGTTGATCGATGTCCGGCAGATCCACGACGATTTCGATATTCCCCATGACGGGTCCTCTCATTTTCCCTGCTCCCACCCCGGAAGGATAAATACGGGGGGAGACGCGGAGCATCGTATCGGCCGAACGCCTACCTAGGCGGAATATCGTCAGATGCGGCCTCATGGCAGTTTCGCGCGGATCTGCGCCGCCTGGGCGCTGTCACCAAGATCATCAAATATCGCGGCTGCTTGCTGCCATGATTCACTCGCCTCGGCCGCCAGGCCATTGTGGTTCTGGGCCAGGCCGAGGTATCTCAGCGTGAAAGCCTGCCGGTGCCTGTCGCCGGCTTTGGTGTGGATGACCAGCGCCTGCTGCAGGCAATCGAGGGCCTCCGCGTCCTGGCCCAGGGAAAGATGAGCCCGCCCGAGGTTATGCAGGGAATAGCCGACGCCGTGCTGGAGCCCGATCTCGGCGAAGACGCGGCGCGCCTGCAGCAGGTAGTCGATCGCCTCATCCGGACGGTCCAGGGCCAGGAACGCCTCGCCGAGGTTGTTCAGGACAAGGCCTTCGCCGTATCGGTAGCCGACCTCGCGGTTCAGGTCCAGGGCCCTCCGCAGCAGGTCGAGAGCCTCATCCGTCCGCCCGAGCACCACGTAGGCATCGGAAAGGTTGTTCGCCGCCTGCGCCTCGCCCAGCCGGTCACCGATCTCGCGCCGGATCGCGAGCGAGCGCTCGAGCAGCCCGATGCCCTCACTCATATGGGTGAATCCCAGGGCCTGGCCGAGATTGTTCAGCACCCACGCCTCGCCCTGACGGTTACCCGCCTGACGCGCGCTTTCCAGCGCGATGCGGTGCGTGGCTATGCAGTCGGCCCAGTTGCCGCGGCGATTGAACATGCTGATCAGCGGGGCGGGCAGCCGCCAAGCGATGGCATGCAGGCCGGACGCGGCAGCCTGCCGCGTGGCGGCGACCACGTTGACGCGCTCGCTGTCGTACCACGCCAGGGCATCGCCGGTGGCGGAGAAGCTGAGCGCCGGTTGTGCGGCGGGCCCCGCTTCCAGCGGCACCTGATAGCGGTACGGCAGAATGACCTGGGCGGCCGCGTCGGCGGTGCGCATGTACCAGCCGAGCAGGCGACCGATCGCAGCCTCACGCTCGGGTCCGGACAGGTCAGCCACGGCCCGTTCCGAAGAATAGACACGAAGCAAGTCGTGGAACTTGTACCTGTCGGGACCGGTGGATTCCAGCAGGTGCACGTCGACCAGGGTCTCGAGCGCGTTCGCCGCCAGGTACTCGGGCGTGCCGAAAAGAGCCGCGGCCGCCGCGGCCGAGATCGACGGACCCTGCCACAAGCCGAGCAGGCGGAACGCATCCGCCGGCGCGATGCCGTCCGGCCCGGCCGTGGTGGGCAGGCTGGCGAAGCTCACCTGGAAGCTAGCGCGGACCGCGAGGTCCCCGGCCCTGAGCTCGTCCAGCCGGTGGTGCTCATCACGCAGCCGGCTGGCCATGGCCTGGATGCTCCAGCCACTGCGCGTGGCCAGGCGCGCCGCGCAGATCCTGATCGCCAGCGGCAGCCCGGCGCAGGCGTCGAGCAGTTCGGCGGTGGCCTCAGGCTCGGCCGCAGCGCGGTCATCGCCCACCGCCTTGATGAACAACGTCAGCGCCTCGTCATCGTCGAGCACGTTGAGATCGACGAGCCTGGTGCTGGCCAGGTCGGGCATCCGGCTCCTGGTCGTCACCAGCACGGCGGACGACGCGGTGCCCGGCAGCAGCGGCCTGACCTGAGCGGCGTCGCGCGCGTTGTCGAGCACGACGAGCATCCGGCGGTTGGCCAGCGCTGTCCGGTACCGGCCGGCCCGTTCGTCCTCGTCGACAGGGATCTGCCGGCCGTCGACGCCGAGATCGCGAAGGAACCTGGCCAGCACGTCTCCGGGCGAGAGCGGGGTGGGGGTCGCGCCGAGCATGTCGACGTATAGCTGGCCGTCAGGAAACTTGCGGCGGACGCGGTGAGCGGCGTGGACCGCCAGGGAGGTCTTGCCGAGACCGCCGGCCCCGGCTACCACGGCGATGCGGACCGCGCCGGTATCG
Organism: uncultured Actinomycetes bacterium; assembly: GCA_963758795.1. Taxonomy (GTDB): domain Bacteria; phylum Actinomycetota; class Actinomycetes; order Streptosporangiales; family Streptosporangiaceae; genus Palsa-504. Next base: position 436,753 of record CAVWXG010000003.1, on the reverse strand, counting down.
CTGTCCGCACCCGCGCCTGCCAGCATCTCGCACAGGCGTTTCACCTGTTCATCGCGGCCGGTGAAATCGGTCACGTCGGCCGGAAGCTGAGCCGGGGTCGGCGCGGAGGACCGCGGTCCCCGGCCCGGCCGCGTCCCGGCCGCCGCGGGGGCCGCCGCAGTGTCCGGAGCGGCAGCGGGGCGGCTCTTCCCTGGCGCCGGTTTGCGGGGACGCGCCGCGACCGTGCCGGCCGAGATGGTGCCCCGCAGGCCGGTCTGGTCTTTGGCGAGAAGATCGGCATACAGCTGGCGCAGCTCAGCCCCAGGATCGACACCCAGCTGGCCGGAGATGGCCTGCCGTGCCTGCCCGTAGACCTCGAGCGCCTCGGCGTGCCGCCCGGCCCCGTCCAGGGCCCTCATCAGCTGCAGCCACAAGCCCTCCCGCAGCGGATGGTCGGCCAGCAGCCTGCGGATTTCCGGCACGGCCTGGTCATGACCGCCGCACCCGAGCTCGGCGGTGATCCGGAGCTCGAGGGCGCCGAGGTGGAGCTCGGCGAGCCGTTCGGCCTCGGCTTCGACCAGCGGCGTCGCCCGGACGTCGGCCAGCGGCCGACCGTGCCACAGGGCCAGCGCCTCGGTGAGCTGGCGGGCCGCGCCCTGCGGATCACCGGAGCCGAACACCCGCCTGCCGTCGCGCACCATGGCCTCGAACAGCAGCGCGTCGGTATCCGTCGCAGCCACCCGAAGCTGATAGCCCGGAGCACGGGTTACCAGCAGGCTGCTGTCGGCGTCGCCCAGGAGCCGACGCAGCCTGAGCACGTAGATGCTGATGAGATTGGCCGCCTTCGCCGGCGGGTCGTCCCCCCAGACCTCGTTGATAAGCGCGTCGGCGGAGACGATCTGCCCAGCATTGATCAGCAGCGCCGCCAGAACGGAACGCCATTTCGGCGCCCCGATGCCCTTCCAGTCATCTCCGACCCGGACCTCAAGCGGTCCGAGCAGCCGGAACTTCATCCCGCGATCACTCGCCTCCGGCTACACCTAATCGGCTGTCAAAAAGTCCACTTAACCATGGCTCAACCGGGACGTAAACCGGCTAGCCGATGATGTGCCTAGCGCCGCGGCGATGGCGCCGCATCGCTAGCTAGCTGGGCCGGACGGTTACGGGGGCGCCGTCCGGCCGGTGCCCGGAACGCCCGCTCACCTAGCGGGGTGGGTGTGGCGGGAAAGCGGTCCTGGCCCTGGGTGGGGAGGGGAGAGGGCCGGCCTCGTGGCCAGGACCGCCCCGAGCCGCTAGCTTGGCCGTCGTCCCCGTGCCTATAGCGGGGGGACGACGGCCATCGCCGCGGCCGGGCGTGGCGCCTTCCCGCTCCGGCCGCGCCGGTTTCAGCTCTGGCCGTCGAACAGGCTGGTGACCGAGCCGTCGCTGAACACCTCGCTGATCGCCCGGGCCAGCAGTGGCGCGATCGACAGCACGGTGAGCTTGTCGAACTGCTTCTCCTGCGGGACCGGCAGCGTGTTCGTGATGATGATCTCGCTGATCCTGGAGTTCTTCAGGGTGTCCACCGCCGCGCCGGACAGCACCCCGTGGGTAGCGGTGGCGATGACCCGGTCCGCGCCTTGCTCGAACAGGGCCTCCGCGGCCTTGGCGATCGTCGTGCCGGTGTCGATCATGTCATCCACCAGGATGCAGGTGCGCCCGGCCACCTGCCCGACCACCTCGAACATCCTGACCTGGTTCGCCACGTCGGGATCGCGCCGCTTGTGGATGATGGCCAGCGGGCAGCCGAGCCGGTCCGTCCACCGTTCGCAGACCCTGACCCGGCCGGCGTCAGGGGCGACCACGGTGACCTGGCTGACGTCAAGCTTCTTCTCGATGTACGAGGCCAGGATGGACAGCGCGAACAGGTGGTCCACGGGCCCGTCGAAGAAACCCTGTATCTGGGCGGTGTGCAGGTCCACCGCCATCAGCCGGTCGGCGCCCGCCGTCGCGAACAGGTCGGCCATGAGCCGCGCCGAGATCGGCTCGCGGCCCCGGTTCTTCTTGTCCTGCCGGGCGTAGCCGAAGAACGGCGCCACCACCGTGATGCGCCGCGCCGAAGCCCTCTTCAGGGCGTCGACCATGATCAGCTGCTCCATGATCCACTCGTTGATGGGCGAGGTGTGGCTCTGCAGCACGAATACGTCGCAGCCGCGGACGGAGTCCATGTAGCGAACGAAGATCTCACCGCTCGCGAAGTCAAAGAGCTTGGTCTCCGTCGGCTTGATGCCCAGGCACGCGGCCACCTCCTCGGCCAGTCCGGGGAACGCCCGGCCGGAGACGAGCATCAGCTTCTTGGCGCCCGGCGGAAGCATCTCGTTCACTGAGCTTGCGCCCCCTTGTCTTCGGCCTGCGCGGAGTCCTGATCCCGGGCCCGGGCGGCCGCCCCGGCGGGAGCCGACCCGGCGTGCCGTCGCTCCACCCACCCGTCTGAGTTGTGCTGCTTGCCGCGGGCGATGCCGAGCGCGCCCGCGGGCACGTCTTCGGTGATCACCGATCCGGCGGCGGTGAAGGCACCGTCCCCGATGGTCACCGGGGCCACCAGCATGGTGTCGGAGCCGATCCGCACGTGATCGCCGACGGTGGAATGGTGCTTGGCTACCCCGTCGTAGTTCACGAAGATCGTGGCCGCGCCGATGTTGGACTGCTCGCCGATGTCCGCGTCGCCCACGTAGGACAGGTGCGGGACCTTGGAGCCCTCGCCGACGGTCGCGTTCTTGAGCTCGACGTAGCTGCCGATGTGCGCGCCCGGCCCGATCCGGGTGCCCGGGCGCATCCGGGTGAACGGCCCGATGTCGGCCCCGGGGCCGATCTCGGCCGAATCACAGACCGCGTATATGACCGTCGCGTCTTCGCCTACCGAGGTGTCCCGCAGCACGCAGCCAGGACCGATCCGGGCTCCCGACCCGATCGCGGTACTCCCCTCCAGGTGCGTCCCGGGCAGGATCTCCACGTCCGGCGCCAGGGTGACGCCCACGTCAATCCAGGTGGCCGCCGGATCCATGATGGTGACCCCGGCCCGCATCCACGCCTCGAGCAGCCGATCGTTGTACCCGCGCCGCACCTGTGCCAGCTGGACCCGGTCGTTCACGCCCTGGATCTCGGCCGGGTCAGCGGCCTGCACCGTGCCGGCCGGATAGCCGTCGCCGCGCAGGATCGCCACCACGTCGGTGAGGTACTCCTGGCCCTGCGCGTTGCCTCTGACGACCCGCTTGATCGCGCCGCCGAGCAGCACGCCGTCGAAGGCGTAGCAGCCGGAATTGATCTCGGTGACCGCCCGCTGCTCCGCCGTCGCGTCCGCCTCCTCGACGATCTCCGCGAGACCGCCGGCTTCGTCCCTGATGACGCGTCCGTACCCGGCGGGATCCTCGACCCGCGCGGTGAGCACGGTCACGGCATTTCCCGCGGCGGCGTGCTCCCGGACGAGTGCGCCCAGCGTCTGCGCCTGGAGCAGGGGCATATCGCCGTACGTCACGACGACAGTGCCGGGCATCTCGCCGAGCGCCTCGGTCACCATGCGCACCGCGTGACCGGTGCCGGCCTGCCGCTCCTGCACCACCACGCGCACGCCGGGGGCATACTTCACCGCCTCCGCGCTGACCTCGTCCCGGCTGTGCCCCACGACGACGACGAGATGCTGCGGATCAAGCTCACGGGCCGCCGCGAGCGCGTGCCCGAGCATGCTGCGACCGCACAGGGCATGCAGCACCTTGGGGATCCGCGATTTCATCCTGGTGCCCTCGCCTGCGGCAAGGACGATGACAGCGACCGGACGAGATTCGCTCACGCGGCAAGTCTCCCTGGGTAGCGCGCCGACATCTGCGGTTTCCGGGGGCCTTCGGGGCATCTCTCGCCGGAGCGGCGCTCCCGGGACACCTATCTGGTTCGTACGGTTCCGGTGGTTCTGGTACCCGGCGGCGAATGTGTTTACCCGCCCCTCACCCGCAGGATACCGCCCGGTCGCCATGATCGGATGACATGTTCCGCGACGGCCAGGCCAAAAGCCTCCTCCTGGGCTCCGCTTCCTAGCCTACGGCCAGCCAGGGCCGGGGGTCAGCCTGGCCAGCGCCCGCCGCACTCACTGCCAGCCGCTGGACGCTGATCCCGGTGGCCGGCGGCTGAGCCGTGGGCTGAGCAGCGGTTGCATCCGGGACAGGAACGAGAATGTCACTGCCTCGCACTAGAATTCGAATGTGAGAACCAAGCAAGAGCTCGAACTCCTTCGGGAGCAGGCGGTGACGCTGCGCCGCCAGGGCAAATCCCTGCGCCAGATCAAGCAGCTCCTGGGCCCTATGAGCAATGTCACCCTCCACGACGCCCTGCGCGGTGTGCCGCCGCCCGACTGGACCGCCCGTCCCAACGCCAAGGACGAGCACCGGGCCAAGGCTCGTGAGCTGCGCGCGCAGGGCATGGACTACGAGGTAATCGCCACCGCTCTGGGCGTGGCCAAGAGCTCGGTTTCCCTGTGGGTCCGTGACCTGCCCCGGCCGGCCAGGCTCAGCTACGCCGAATGCCGGAAGCGGTCGGCCGAGGCGCCCAGCGCTACTGGGCGGCCGAGCGAGGTGTCCGCGAGGCGCGGCGGGTGGCAGACCGCGAGGCCGCCGCCGCCCAGATCGGCGACCTAACCGACCGCGAACTCCTCATCGCCGGCGCCATCGCCTACTGGTGCGAGGGCACCAAGAGCAAGCCTCATCGGCGCTACGAACGGGTGGTCTTCATGAACAGCGACCCGTCCCTGATCCGGTTCTTCCTGCGATTCCTTGAGGCAACGGGGACCGCGGCCGAGAACCTCACCTTCCGCGTCCACATCCACGAAAGCGCCGATGCGAGATCAGCCGGGCTCTTCTGGCTGAAGGTCACCGGCGCGCAGCCGGAGCAGTTCCTCACGCCCGCGCTGAAGCGCCACAATCCGAAGACGGTTAGGAAAAACGTCGGCGAAGACTACCACGGCTGCCTCCGCATTGACGTCAGGCGCAGCAGCGGCCTCTACCGGAAGATCGAAGGCTGGGCGGAAGCCATCATGAGCGCCCGCTGAAGCAGAATAGGTGAGGGTTCGAACCTGCCTTTGTTGCTCCCGGGGAAGGATTTGAACCTTCGTTGACGGATTCAAAGTCCGCTGTCCTGCCTGGTTAGACGACCCGGGACCGTGTCCGCGGATATTTTACCTGGAACTGGCTCGCGGGTCCGGCATAGCGGGCGGCCTTTGCTCAGCCTCACGAAGCCTCCCGGCCTGGCTGTCTGGGACCAGCCGGACGCAGTGCCAGGTGGCCGCTACGCGGTCAGCGGCAGACGCCGCCGGAAACTGGCGAAGACCAACGTCGGCGTGTCGACCGGAAGGATCTCAGCGAGGCGTAACGACATCGGCACGGAAGGCTTAGGTGTCTCGCATAGTGAGACGGTTATCGGGGCGTCCATACGAAATTCATAGGTCTAGTTGCAGGAATTCACCGGCTAAGCCTTGCCTAACCTACGGTGCAGTAGGCTACGGTTACGTAAGCGTACAACGCTCCTGCCCCGTCATCCCCGAAGCTAGAGGAGCACGATGACCGCAACTCCCGACACCGTCAACGCGGCCGAAGCCACGATCTCATCCGCGCCGCCGGCCACCGCCACCACGGACCAGGCCGCATCGCTGACCGCGCCTGCGGCCAGCGGGGCCGCCGGACCAGGCACCAGAACCCAGGTGCGTCCGATCCGGCCGGACATGGCCGAGGAAACGACCTCGACGTTCCAGCGCGTCCTGGTGGGCGTGTTCGTGGCCGTCCCGTTCCTGGCGCTGATCGCGGCCATACCGCTGCTGTGGGGTTGGGGCCTGAACTGGCCCGACGTGGTCATCGCGCTGGTCTTCTACTGGGTGTCTGGACTTGGCATCACGGTCGGCTACCACCGGTACTTCACCCATGGCTCGTTCAAGGCGAAGACCGGACTGCGGGTGGCGCTCGCGATCGCGGGCAGCCTGGCCATCGAGGGACCGGTCATCACCTGGGTCTCGGACCACCGCCGGCACCACAAGTACAGCGACAAGGAAGGCGACCCGCACTCGCCGTGGCGGTACGGGGACGACTGGAAGGCGCTGTCGAAGGGCCTGGTCTACGCGCACATCGGCTGGCTCTTCGACCCCAACCAGACCTCGCAGGAGAAGTTCTCCCCCGACCTGCTCGCCGACCGCCGCGTCAAGGGTGTCGACCGGTGGTTCCCCGGATACGTCGCGTTCACGCTGCTGGCCCCGGCGCTCATCGGCGGCCTGTGGTCGATGTCCTGGTGGGGCGCGGTGACCGCGTTCTTCTGGGCCAGCCTGGTGCGGGTCGCGCTGCTGCACCACGTCACCTGGGCGATCAACTCGATCTGCCACACCTTCGGCAGCGAGGAGTTCGAGGTACGCGACAGGTCACGGAACGTCTCCTGGCTAGCGATCGCCTCGTTCGGTGAATCCTGGCACAACCTGCACCACGCGGACCCCACCTGCGCACGGCACGGAGCGCTGAAGGGCCAGCTCGACCCGAGCGCGCGCGTCATCTGGGCGCTGGAGAAGCTGGGCTGGGCCTACGACGTACGCTGGCCCGACGAGGACCGGCTCGCGGCCAAGCGTCCGGCCACGGCCACCAGGAAACTCGGCTCGATGACGATCCGGCGCGCCGGGCAGGTACGTGGCGCGGTAGCCGCGGAGCCGCAATGATGAACCAGTGAGTTCCCAGCCGCAAAGATCAGGCCGCAAGAGGATGACCGGGAAGGAACGGCGGGAGCAGCTGCTCGACATCGGGCGCCGGCTGTTCGCCGAGCGCGGGTTCGAGGGGACCTCGATCGAGGAGATCGCCGCCCAGGCGGACGTCTCGAAACCCGTGGTGTACGAGCACTTCGGCGGCAAAGAGGGCCTGTACGCCGTAGTGGTCGACCGGGAAGTCGAACGCCTGCTGACGATGGCGACCACGCTCCTGGTGGAAGGCGGCAACACCAGGGAGAAGTTCGAGGCCGCGGCGGTGGCCCTGTTCAGGTACATCGACGACAACGCCGACGGCTTCCGCATCCTGGTCAGGGACTCTAACCCTGGTTCGGGCACGGGCACCTACGGCACCCTGCTCAGCGACATCGCCGGGCAGGTCGAGTACATCCTGGCCGACTTCCTCCGCTCGCGTGGTCACGACCCCAAGCTGGCGCCTATGTACGCCCAGATGGTGGTAGGCATGGTCGCGTTCGCCGGGCAGTGGTGGCTTGATGCCCGCAAGCCCAAGCTGGAAGAGGTCGCCGCCAACCTGATCGACCTGGTCTGGAATGGCCTCTCCCACCTGGACGCGAACGGCAAGGACTCAGCCAAGCGGTAGGGCGGGGGCAGCGCCTGGGGCCAGCGTGACCGTGCCCGCGCGGGCGGGTGCGGACGGCAGGCCCGCGGCCGCCCACGCACGGAACCCGCCGACCACATCCGTGGCCCGGTGCAGCCCCAGGTCATGCAGGGCCGCCGCGGCCAGGCTAGAGGTGTATCCCTCCTGGCAGATCACGATCACCCGGTGGTCGTATCCGGTGACCCAGGGCAGCCTGGCCTCGCAGCACGGATCGAGGCGCCACTCCAGGTGGTTGCGCTCGATGATGGCCGAGCCTGGTATCTCGCCCTCGTCCGCCCGCTGCGCGGCCGGCCGGATGTCGACAAGCACCGCTTCGCCGGACAGTTCGCGGAAGGCGTCCCGCGGGGTCAGCCGCACGAGCCGGGACCGGGCGCTCGCCAGTATCTCCTCGATCGTGCGGGCGCCCGGTGGCCTGGCCGTCACCATGCGGCGGCGTCTTCGGTTTCCAGCTTCACCAGGCCGCCCGGGGTCAGGTCATAGCGCGTCATCTCCGGCATCGGAGGCGAGTACGCGTGCACGCTCACCGCCACCGCCGAGGCCGCGGCGTTGTGCACGTCATGGATGTAGCGGGGACCGAACGCACGTGAGCCGCCCGCCTCGACCGGCTTGGCCAGGACATGTCCCGTGACCACGCCGCCGGCTACCCGGCGCTCGGTCAGGGTTCCCCACACGACCGCGAACGCGCCCGCCGACCCGCCGTGATCGTGAAAGCCGGTCGCCTGGCCCGGCAGCCAGCTGATCACCCAGACCTCGTGGCTGTCGTCAAGGTGGATCCGCTCGTACCAGCGGCCAGCCGGGTTCAGCCGGACTCGGCTCAGCCATTCCGCCGGGCTCGCCGCCAGGCGCCGCACCAGGTCGCCGAGCTGCCGCGTCCCGAGCAGCCCGGGCTGCACGCCGGCGGGTGACGTTGGCCGGGTCATCGTGCTCATCTTGGTGTATCTCCCTCACGTTGACATCACTGGCTGGCAGCCAGCGGAAATTAGGTAAACCCAACAGGCCAGCCGGGGCTGGCGGGTGAAACGAGCCGACTAGGTCAGCGCGGGGCCAGACATCGCTGGACGCAGAGCACCAGCGGGAAGGCCCCTACGAGAACGCGTTGACAAAAAGGCGTCGACAGGTGAGGCAGACCACGGCGCATGCTGTGATCCTGCCAGGGTTTCCCTATTAAATCAATAGGAAAAAGCGACTTTAGGTGAGCCGACGGGCGACGGTGAACACCCGGCGGAAGGGGAAGACGGTGCCGAACGGGCCCGGCGGATACGCCACGCGAATCTTCTCGCCGTACTCGGCGAGAAAATCCGCGCCCTGGTCAGCGTCGAGCACAGCCAGGACGGGACGAAGGCCGGTGCCCTTGTACCACTCGAGCACCGGATCTTCACCCTGCAGAATGTGCACGTACGTCGTCTCCCAGGCGTCGACCTCGTACCCGGCCCCGGCCAGCAGCCCCGCGTAGTCCGCGGGGTCGGCCGACTGCCGGTTCAGCTCCGCGTCCCGCAGCAGCGAACGCCACCGGGCCGACGCCGCCATCTCGCGCAGGATCGCATGCGACGGCTGATCGAAGTTTCCCGGCACCTGGAAGGCCAGCCAGCCGTCATCGGCCAGCTGACCCGCCCAGCGGACCAGCAGCTCGCGATGGCCAGGCACCCACTGCAGCACCGCGTTGGAGACGATGACATCGGGCAGGCTCGGCGGCTCCCAGTGCCTTATATCGTCGAGCATGAACGACAGTCCGGGCGCATGGCTCGTCACGACCGACCCGGAACCGGCCGATCCCGCGGCTCGCGGGGCCGCCGCGGGCGTGAGTTGCCGGGCCGTTTCGATCATCTGCGGGGAATTGTCCACGCCGCACACCGTGGCCGACGGCCACCGCTGCGCGAGCATGGCGGTCAGGTTCCCCGGACCGCAGCCCATGTCGACGACGTATCGGGGCATCTCGGCTCCGACCCTGGCGAGCAGGTCAAAAAACGGCCTGGCGCGTTCGCCCCCAAACCGTAGATAAAGGGTCGCGTCCCACATTTCGGTCAAATCCTTTTCTGATACCGAGACACATGCCGCCTAATTTCCCTTGTACAGGATCGGTCTTCTTGACGTCAAGAGATATCCTCTAGGAATGGGCCAGCGCGCCGGTCCCCGCACCGAAGCGGACTTTGCCGCGAAGGCCGACTCCGCCGCTGCGGCGGCCTCCGTTATACCGGCCGACTCCGCTGCCGGAGCCGGCTCCGCTGCCGAGGCGGACCCTGCTACCGGGATCCGGCCCGGATCACTATTGCACGACGAGGTGGATGACCTGGTCGTTGCCTGGCGAGCGCAGCGGCCCGACCTGGATGTCGAGCCGATGCAGGTGCTCAGCCGGATCTCCAGGCTCGCCCGGCATCTGGACCTCGCCCGCCGCGTGGCCTTCGCCGAGCACGGACTTGAGTCGTGGGAATTCGACGTGCTCTCCGCGCTGCGCAGGCAGGGGCCCCCGTTCCAGCTCACGCCAGGCGCGCTGGTCCGCGCGACCTTGGTAACTTCCGGCACCATGACGAACCGGATCGACCGGCTGGCCGCCGCGGGTCTCGTCCGCCGGGAGCCCGACCCGCGGGACAAGCGGGGCGTGCTCGTTACCCTCACCAGCCAGGGCCGCCAGAGCGTGGACGCGGCGCTAGCCGGCCTGCTGCGCCGCGAGCGGGCGCTGCTGGCCGGATTGAACGCCGTCGACCGCCAGGAGCTGGCCGACCTGATGCGGATCCTGCTCGCCCCCTTCGACGCCGCCGACTAAGGCTTCGCCGCACCATCGTGTGCGTTTACCCCCCGTCTGGCGGGGAGTAAAAGCACACGATCAGGACGCTGGCTTCACGCGTCGAGTTCGGCCGCGACGGTCAGCCAGCGCTCCTCCAAGTCCGCTTTCTCCGCCTGGGCGGCACGCAGGTCAGCGCCGAGCGCGGTGAGCTTCTCGTAGTCAGTGGCGTTCGCGGCTAGCTGCTCGGCGAGCTCCGCCTCGCGGACTGACAGCCGTTCCAGCTGGCGCTCGAGGCGCTGCAGTTCCTTGCGCGCTGCGCGTTCCTGCCCGGCTGACGCCTTCGGCGTGGCCGCCGTCTGCGCACCCGCTGAGGATCTCGCCGGCTGGGCGTCCGGGGCTTTCGGGTCCGGCCCGACCGCGGGCGCGTCGCGGACGGCACGGACCCGGGCCAGGTACTCTTCGACACCGCCGCCGAGGAAGGAGAGCTTGCCGTCGCCGAGCAGCGCTACCACATGCTCCGTCACGCGCTCAAGGAAGTACCTGTCGTGGCTGACCACCACCAGCGTGCCCGGCCAGCCGTCCAGCAAGTCCTCGAACTCGGTGAGCGTCTCGATGTCGAGGTCGTTGGTGGGCTCGTCGAGCAGCACCACGTTGGGCTCGTCCATGAGCAGCCTGAGCATCTGCACCCGGCGCCGCTCGCCGCCGGACAAGTCGCCGACCTTCGTCCACTGCCGTTCCGTGGAAAAGCCAAGCCGCTCGAGGAGCTGCCCGGCGGACAGCTCGCGGTCGCCGACCCGAATGCGCAGCCGTATCTCCTCGACGGCTTCGCGGACCCGCAGGTCCGGGTCGAGCTCGGCGAGCTCCTGGGACAAGTAGGCCAGCCGCACGGTCTTGCCGCAGACGACCGTCCCGTCCTGATGCCACCCAGCCCCGGCCGGAACGGACCCGGCCAGCACGTTGAGCAGCGAGGTCTTACCGCTGCCGTTGACACCGACGATCCCCACCCGGTCCCCGGGGCCGAGCCGCCAGGTCACGTGGTCAAGCAGCGGACGCATCGGGCCATCGGCGCCGACCGATACCGAGACGTCCTCAAGTTCCACCACGGTCTTGCCCAGCCGGGCGGTCGCCAGCCTGGTCAGTTCGACGCTGTCGCGTGGCGGCGGCTCCGACGCGATCAGCGCGGTGGCTGCCTCTACCCGGAACTTCGCCTTGGTGCTCCTGGCCTTGGCCCCGCGCTGCAGCCAGGCGAGCTCCTTGCGGGCCAGGTTCCGGCGGCGACGTTCGGCGGCCTCGGCGCCGCGCTCCCGCTCGGCCTGCGCGAGCACATAAGCCGAGTACCCGCCCTCGGCGGAACGCACCTGGCCCCGGTCGACCTCCCAGGTCCGCTCGCACACCGTGTCCAGCAACCAGCGGTCGTGGCTGACCACGATGACCGCGCAGCCCCGATCGCGCAGATGCCTGCCGAGCCAGTCGATCGCCTCGATGTCCAGGTGGTTGGTGGGCTCGTCGAGCAGCAGCACGTCGGGCTGGGCGACGAGCAGCGAGGCGAGCGCCACGCGGCGCCGTTCGCCGCCGGACAGCCTCGGCGCCGCAGCCCCGAGGCTGATCCCCGGCAGCAGCTCGGTCACGATCGTCCGCACTCTGGGATCCGCTTCCCACGGGGTGGGCACCGCACCGCCCGCGCTCCCGAATACGATCTCGCCGACCGTTCCGGCCAGCCCGTCGCTCTGCGGCAGATAGCCGAGCCGCAGCCCGGTCGTCATGGCAACCCGGCCGGTGTCGGGTTGGGCCCGGCCGGCCAGCAGCGCCAGCAGCGTGGACTTGCCCGCTCCATTGCGGCCCACCACGCCGATCCGGTCCCCGGCCGACACGCCCAGCGAAACGCCGTCGAGCAGGCTGCGGTGCGCATACGCCTTGGTCGCCTTCTCCAGGCTGATCAGGTTCACGTCGTTCAGTTCACTTCGCCGCGGGGACGATAGCGGCGCCGGGAACCGGCCCGGTGACCCGGGCCACCGACCGGCACACGCCCGCAGCGGACAGGGACACCGCGAGATCCAGGGCCCGCTCCGCGCTGGCCGCGAGGAACACGCAGGTGGGTCCGGAACCCGAGACCAGCGCGCCAAGCGCGCCAAGCTCGAGACCAGCGGCCAAGGTCTTGCGCAGCGGCGGGAACAGCGAAAGCGCGGCCTGCTGCAGGTCATTGCTGAGGGCCCGGCCGACCCGCCGGGCCTCCCCTGAGCGCAGCGCTGCCATCAGCGCAGCGTCCAGATCAGGCTCAGCGGTCCCGGGGTGGGCCCGACCCGTCGGGCTCTTCGGACTCTTCGGGCTCTTCGGGCTCTTCGGGCTCTTCGGACCAGCGGCTTCGGCCGCCCGCAGCCGGTCCAGCGCCGCGTAGACGTCGGGAGTGGAGAGGTACCCGTCAGCGAAGGCCAGCACCCAGTGGTACGGGGTGGCCGGAGCCAGCGCCGGGGTCAGCCGTTCACCCCGCCCGCGACCCACCGCGGTCCCGCCGAGCAGCGCGAAGGCCACGTCGCTGCCCACCTTGGCCGCGACCTCGACGAGCTGGGCCTGGCTCAAGCCGCCGCCCCACAGCTCATGGCAGGCGACGAGGGCGGCCGCCGCGTCGGCGCTGCCGCCCGCGAGCCCGGCGGCCACCGGAATCCGCTTGAAGATCGTGACGTGGACCCCGGCCAGGCGCTCCGCCCCGCCGGGCATCGCGGAGCGGAGCGCCGCCACCGCGCGCAGCGCCAGGTTGTCCCGGCCGCCGGGTACCCGATTCGCGCCCTCACCGCTGGCCTCGACCCCGTCCTGCCTGGCCGGCACCACCGTGACCTCGTCGAATAGCGACACGGCATGGAAAACAGTCACCAGGTCGTGATAGCCATCGGCCCGCCGCGGACCCACCGCGAGCTGGAGGTTGAGTTTGGCGGGTACCCGCACTGTCACACCGATCACGATGGCCAAATCGTACGCGGTAGCTCCGGGTGCACCGCCGCCAGCCGCGCGAACTCGGCCACGCCGAGGGATTCTCCGCGCAGACCCGGATCGATGCCCGCCACCCGGAGCCGTCGTTCCGCCTCGGCCGCCGACCCCGCCCAGCCGGACAGCGCGGCGCGCAGCGTCTTGCGCCGCTGCCTGAACGCGGCGTCGATGACCGCGAACACCTCCTCGCGGCTCGCCGTCGTGGCCGGCGGGTCGTGCCGGGTGAACGCGACCAGCCGCGAGTCCACGTTCGGCACCGGCCAGAACACGGTGCGCGGTACCGTCCCCGCGGCCCGGGCCGCCGCGTACCAGGCCAGTTTCACCGACGGCGTGCCGTACACCCGGGAGCCGGGTGCGGCGCACATCCGGTCCGCCACCTCGGCCTGCACCATGACCAGCCCGCGGGCGAGCGAGGGCAGCGCGGCCAGCAGGTGCAGCAGCACCGGCACCGCCACGTTGTAGGGCAAGTTCGCGACCAGCACCGACCGCGGCGCCGCCCGCGTCGCGGCCCCGGGCACCGCGGCCCCAGGCACCGCGGCCCCAGGCACCGCGGCCCCAGGCACCGCGGCCCCAGGCACCGCGGCGGCCGCCGCGGCTAGGTCCGGCTCGCCGATCCGCAGCGCGTCGGCGGTGATGACGGCCACCCGGTCCGCGAGCTTTGGGGCCCGGACGGCCATCGTCCGCGGCAGTTCGCCCGCCAGCCCGCGATCGATCTCTACGGCGACGACCCGGCTCGCGCCGGCCTCCAGCAGGGCGAGCGTCAGCGAGCCGAGCCCCGGGCCCACCTCGAGAGCCACCTCATCGGGTTCCAGGGCGGCCAGCGCGGCGATCCGGCGTACCGTCCCCGGCTCGATGACGAAATTCTGGCCTAGCCGCTTCGACGGGCGCACGCCGAGCCGCCCGGCTAGTTCCCTCACGTCAGTCGGGGTAAGCAATCGCACCGGCGGCCCCTCATCAGGCATCCGGCCCATCCTCCGGGCCGACCCGATGTTCCGTAGGGCCGGTTATAACCGGCCCAATGTTCCACCGGGCCGGCTGGAACCCGGGCAAGCGCGAGGCGCAGGGCGCACGCGGGAGGCTGATCGTATGGCAGGGGCGGACGGGACGGGAGTGGCGGAGGGGACGGGAGGGACTGAACGTATAGGAGGGGCCGAACGTGTGGGAGGGAAGGAAGGAGCAGGAAGGACTGAACGTATAGGAGGGGCCGAACGTGTGGGAGGGGAGGAAGGGGCGGGAGGGAAAGAAGGGGCGGGAGGGGCGGGGCTGGGGGGCGAGCGGAGCTTTCACCACGGGCCGAAGATGCGGCCGGCGGTGGCCGTGACCGCGTCGCACAGGTCCGCCACCTCCATGCCCTTCACCTCGGCCACCCGGCGCAGGGTGTCCGCGGCCAGGGCGGGCTCGTTGGGCTTGCCGCGGTTGGGCACCGGGGTGAGGAAGGGCGCGTCGGTCTCGATCAGGATGAGATCCGCCGGGGCGGCGGCCGCGGCGTCGCGCAGCGGCTGGGCGCTGGCGAACGTCACGTTGCCCGCGAACGACATGACGTAACCCGCCTCGGCGCAGCGCTTGGCCATGGCCGCGTCGCCGGAGAAACAGTGGAACACCACCCGCGGCGGCGGCCCTTCGGCCTCCAGGATGCGCAGCACGTCCTCGTGCGCCTCCCGGTCGTGGATCATCAGCGCCTTGCCGGCCCGCTTGGCGATCTTGATGTGCTCACGGAACCACCAGCGCTGGACGTCCGGGGCGGCATGATCGCGGTAGTAGTCCAGCCCGGTCTCCCCGACCGCGCGCACCCGCGGCCGGGAGGCCAGCGCCTCGATGCCGGCCAGCACCTCCCAGGGGGAAACGGGGGGGCGGGCAGCCCCTCCGTGCGCGGGGGGCTCCGGGGGGCTTCCGGGTTCGTCCCCTGGGGCAGAGACCTCGTTGGGATGGATGGCGACCGCCGCGTACACCGCGTCGTGTTCCTCGGCGCACCGCGCCGACCAGCGCGAGGACTCCAGGGTGGTGCCCACCGTGACCACCCGGGCGATCCCGGCCGCGCGGGCCGCGGCGAGCACCGCCGGGACCGGCAGGTCGATCATGTCCAGGTGCGTGTGGCTGTCGAGGGCCGGCCGGGGCAGCGGTGCAGGGGTGCGGGGGTGCGGGAGCTGTCACCACGGCCCGTTCTGGTTATAAATGCCGCGCATCAGGACCCCAGCCGGGCAAGTTCCTCGTCCACCACCGAGGGGTCGAGCTTGGCGAAAAGGGGCGTGGGCGGGGCCAGCGGCGTGCCCGCGCGCAGCGGCGCGGACGACCAGCGCGCCGCGCCGTCGTAGGTTCCGGTGATGACCGGGTAGGACGGGGCGCCGGCCTCGTCGACCTGCTCGATCCTGGGCATGTCCGACCAGGTCCTGTCGCCGTCAGGGCCGTCCGCATGCAGCATCGCATACACCAGCGCCGACGAGCGGGGCAGGAACGGGGTCAGCAGGGTCTTGGCGTCGTCGACCAGCTGCAGGGCCACGTGCAGCACGGTGCGCATCCGCTCCGGGTCGGACTCGCGCAGCTTCCACGGCGCCTGCTCGGAGAAGTACTTGTTGGCCTCGGACACCGTCCGCATCGCCTCGGTGATCGCGAACTTGAACCGCGAGGCGGCCAGGTGGGTCCCGACCGTGCCGAAGGCCTGCCGGGACCTGTCCAGGAGCTCATGGTCCAGGCCGGTCAGCGCGCCCGCCGCCGGGATCGAGCCGATGTTGCGGGCCGCGAACGAGACCGCCCGGTTCACCAGGTTCCCCCACGTCGCGACCAGCTCGTCGTTGTTGCGGCGGACGAACTCGCTCCAGGTGAAGTCGGTGTCCTGGTTCTCCGGTCCGGCGATGGCCACGTAGTACCGCAGTGCGTCGACGTCGTAGCGGGCCAGGAAATCGCGGACGTAGATCACCACCGAACGGGACGAGGAGAACTTGCGGCCCTCCATGGTCAGGTATTCGCTCGAGACCACCTCGGACGGCAGGTTCAGCGGGCCGAGCGGACCGGGGGTGCCGCCGCGGGCACCGCGTCCGTTGTAGCCGAGCAGCATGGCCGGCCAGATCTCGGCGTGGAAGACGATGTTGTCCTTGCCCATGAAGTAGTACGACTCGGCGTCCGGGTCGTTCCACCAGGCCCGCCAGGCGTCCGGGTCGCCGCTGCGCCTGGCCCACTCGATCGACGCGGACAGGTATCCGATGACCGCGTCGAACCAGACGTAGATCCGCTTGTCCGGCCGGTCCCGCCAGTCGGGGAGCGGGACGGGAACGCCCCAGTCCAGGTCCCGGGTGATCGCCCGGGGCTGCAGGTCATCGAGGAGGTTGAGGGAGAACTTGAGCACGTTCGGGCGCCACTGCCCCGCCTTGGCCTGCAGCCAGCCGCCGAGCACCTCGGCGAACGCGGGCAGGTCGAGGAAGTAGTGCTCGGTCTCGGTGAAGACCGGCGTCTCGCCGTTGATCTTGGACCGGGGGTTGATGAGATCGGCCGGGTCGAGCTGGTTGCCGCAGTTGTCACACTGGTCGCCGCGGGCGTGGGGGTAACCGCAGATCGGGCAGGTGCCCTCGATGTAGCGGTCGGGCAGGGTGCGGCCGGTGGACGGCGAGATCGCGCCCAGCGTGGTCTTGGCGAAGATGTAGCCGTTCTCCAGCAACCGGGTGAAGATCTCCTGGGTCACCGCGTAGTGGTTGAGCGTGGTCGTCCGGGTGAACAGGTCATAAGTCATGCCGAGGCCGACCAGGTCATCGACGATCACCCGGTTGTAGCGGTCGGCCAGCGCCCGGGCCGACACGCCCTCCGCGTCGGCCTGCACCTGGATCGGCGTGCCGTGCTCGTCGGTGCCGCTGACCATCAGCACCCGGTTGCCCGCCATCCGCTGATACCGGCTGAACATGTCGCAGGGCAGCGCGAAACCCGAGACGTGACCGATATGACGAGGGCCGTTCGCGTACGGCCAGGCCGGGGCGGACAAAATGTTGCGCATGGCTAAACCCTAGGGGCAGCCGCCGACTGCTCAAGGTGATTGACCGCATTCTCCGAAACGGACGGTGGTGACACCGTCGCGGGATGACGCGTGTGCTTGATGCCGAGGATGGACAGGAAGAACGTGCCCAAGATCACCTGGCTGCTCACGATGAGCGCGGTCACCGACGGGATCATCAGCCGGAGCGAGTGCTCGTAGTTGAGCTGGTGGAACTTCTGGCCGTTCCAGTACAGCAGCGAGAAGATCAGTCCCGCCAGGCCCGCGAGGCCGATCAGGGCGCCCAGGATCAGCCCGCGTTCCAGGCTCAGCTTCTCGAGCAGCCGCGTGACCTTCGGCTCCTCGGGCAGGAAACCCTCCGAGCCGGCGTAGACCTGGGTGAACAGCCAGAACAGCACCGCCTGGAAGCCGATGACGATCATCGCCGAGGCGGCGACCAGCGTGTCGACGTCGAACGTCACCGCGCCGATGCTGAACGGGTGCGGTATGACGATGGCGCCGATGCCCAGGCCCGCGACGAGCAGCACCAGACCGGGCACGAAGAACAGCCAGCGCGGGCTGAACAGCAGCAGGAACCGCAGGTGCCGCCAGCCGTCCCGCCAGGTGTGCAGGTGCGGCGGCCGGCTCCGGCCGTCCCTGGCCAGCGTGGTCGGCACCTCGGTTATCCGCTGGCCGGCCAGGGTCGCCTTGACCACCATCTCGCTGGCGAACTCCATCCCGGTCGCCTGCAGGTTGAGCGCGATCATCGCGTCCCGGCTGAACCCGCGCAGCCCGCAGTGGAAGTCACCGATCTTGCTGCGGAAGAACAGCCGGCCGACGAAGCTGAGCACCGGGTTACCGAGATACCTGTGCAGCGGCGGCATCGCCCCCGGCTCGATACCGCCGGCGAACCGGTTGCCCATCACCAGGTCCGCACCCTGCCGCAGTTCGTTAACGAACGGCATCAAGTTGGTGAAATCATAGCTGTCGTCGGCGTCGCCCATGATGACGTACTTGCCGCGGGCCGCGACGATGCCGCCCATCAGCGCGTTGCCGTAACCCTTCTCGCTGATCGGCACGACGCGGGCGCCCGCGTCGGTCGCCAGCTGCTGGCTGCCGTCGGTGCTGCCGTTGTCGGCGACAAGTACCTCGCCGCTGATACCGCTCGCGGCCAGGAATCCAATAGCCTTACGTACGCACGTCGCCACGGTCTCTGCCTCGTTGAGACAGGGCATGACCACGGTCAGCTCCAAGTCTTCCTTCTCCTTCATTGTCACGGAATCCGCCCCCTTCGGGCCGTCCCGCCTCCCGCCTGGTATTACCGTAGGCGAGGGACGAACGCAGCGAACTGGCCGCTTGTTCATTGTCAGGGTCATCAACCCAGCACAGGAGGGTACGGCTTGAGGGTAATGCCTGCGGCCCCGTCACGTGAGCCATCGGCGCGGGGAGCCTGGTCAATCCGGCCGGGACGCCGGGTCCGGGCCAGCTGGGCCGGTGCCCGCTCGCTGGCCGCCCGGACGTGGTCGGGCCACCGCCTGTTCATCATCGTGGCCATCCCCGCGGTCCTGCTCCGGGTGGACGCCGAGCTCGGCTACCGGTGGCAGGCCTGGTTCAACGACTCGTTCGAATACGTGCAAAACGCGGTTCACTTCAAGCTCGACCCGACCCGCGCGTCCGGTTATTCCGTTTTCCTAAAGATCCTGGAACCGTTCCATAGCTACGCCATTGTAACAATTCTGCAACACCTGATGGGCCTTGCGGTGGCCGTCATGGTCTACGCGCTGGCACGGCACCGCTACCAGGCCCCCGCCTGGCTGGCCACGCTGGCCGCCGTGCCGGTGCTCTACGACGGGTTCGAGATCCAGCTCGAGCACCTGATCTTGTCCGACGTGCCGCTGCTGTTCCTGCTCGTGCTGGCGACCACGATGCTGCTGTGGAACCCGGCGGGCCCGTCGCTGCGGACCTGCGTGGCTGTCGGCTTGCTGCTCGGCATCGCCGACTGCTTCCGAGCGGTCGGCCTGCCGCTGCTCGCGGTCTTCGCCGTCTTCATGGTCATCAGGCGGGTCAGCTGGCGGAAGGTCGCGGCCGCCATCGTGATGTGCCTCATCCCCGTGGCCGCCTACGCCGCCGTGTTCGACCTGGAGCACGGCCAGTTCGCGATGAGCGACGCCACCGGCGTGTTCCTCTACGCCCGGGTCATGACGTTCGCCGAGTGCTCCAAGATGCACATCCCCCTCACCCCGCCTGACAATGCCGAGCTTTCGCTGTGCACCACCGTCCCGCCGGACAAGCGGCCGATCGGGCAGGACTACATCTGGACGTCGCAGACTCCGCTGGACACCTTCTCGCCGTCGAAGTTCTCCCCGGTGCCCGACCAGTTGGCGGAGAAGTTCTCCATCCGGGCCATCGAGGCGCAGCCGCTCGGCTACGCCAAGGCCGTGTTCGACGACACCTGGCGGGTGTTCCGCTGGGATCGGAAGATCTTCCCCAACGCCCAGACCTATGACGAGTACATCTTCCGCTACCACTCGGTGCCCATCCCGGCCTGGGACGACGCCACCGGCAAGTACCCCTCCTACGCGGCCGCCTACGTGCACGGCAACCCGTTGACCAAGGTCGTCGCGCCGTTCGCCAACATCATCCGGGGCTACCAGCGGTACGTGTGGCTCCCGGGGACGGTGTACGGGCTCATCCTGCTCCTGGGCGCGGGCGGCATTCTGCTTGACTGGCGGCGGCTGGGCGGCGACGCGCTGCTGCCGTGGACGATCTCGTTCGCGCTGATCTTCATCCCGGCGGCCACCGCCGAGTTCGACTACCGGTACGTGCTGCCCGCCGTCCCGTTCGGCTGCCTCGCGGCGGTCATGGCCTTCAGCCCCGGCACCGCGGGCGGCCGCTTGGTGCGGCGGCTAGCCGGCCGGCGGCGCGGGGGCCCCGCCGTCAGCCCCGAGGCCGCCGGGACTCCTCCGGTGGCCCCGGCCGCCTCGAGCGTCTCGGGGTCCCCCCAGTCCCGGTCGGTCAGCGTCGCCGGGGGTATCTCCGGCGGCGCGGGCCAGCCGCCGGCTCCTGCGGTCGGTTCCGGCGACGACCAGGGTGATCTCACCGCGGACGGCACCTGAGCCACCGCCCGCTGCCGCCGCCCATTCGGCCAGCTCGGCGAGCGGGCCGCGGACGATCTCCTCATGGGTCTTGGTGAGCTCGCGGCACACCACTGCCCGGCGGTCCCCGCCGTGCGAGGCGGCAAGCTCGGCCAGCGTGACGGCCACCCTGCGGCCGGCCTCGAAGTAGACCTGGGTGCGGGCCTCGGCGGCAAGCTCGGCGAAGCGGCTGGCCCGCTGGCCCTTGCCCCGGGGCGGGAAGCCCTCGAAGCAGAACCGGTCGGTGGGCAGCCCGGAGACGGCCAGCGCGGTCGTCACCGCGGACGGCCCGGGTAGCGCCGTCACCCGCAGGCCGGCCGCGGCCGCGGCGGCCACGAGCCGGTAGCCCGGGTCGCTGATGGCCGGGGTGCCCGCGTCGGTGATGAGCAGGATGTCCTGGCCCGCCTTCAGGTCCTCGAGCAGGCCCGGCGTGCGCCGCGTCTCGACCGCGTCGTAGTAGGAGACCACCCGCGCCTTGAGCTCGACGTTGAGGCTGGCGGCGAGCCAGCGGACCCGGCGGGTGTCCTCGGCCGCGATCAGGGTGGCCTCGGCGAGCTCGGTCACCAGCCGGGCGGACGCGTCGTCGGCCCGGCCGATGGGGGCCGCCGCCAGCGTCAGCACGCCGCTCTCGCCCGCCTCGCGCCGCGGGTGGCGTGTCCGGGGTTCCGGCATGTCCGTATCGCGTCCTCTTCGTAGGAGTAGGTCTTCCCACATCATCCGGCTAGCCGGACCTTACCGCCGCCCGCAGCACTGGCTCGAAGGCGACGCGCTCGCAACCGCTTCGGTAGCATGTGCCCGATGATGGCTACCGAGGCTGATATGCCTGCCCCGCCCGGCACCGACGAAGCCGGGCGGCTTGCGGCGCTGCGGGCCCGGCTGGTATCACCTATGCCTGCCGACGGGCCATGGGGATGGCTGGGCCCGCTGCTGGTCACCGCGTTCGGCACGTTCCTGCGGTTCGACCGGCTGCGGGTGCCGCGCGCCGTGGTCTTCGACGAGACCTATTACGTCAAGGACGCCTGGAGCATCCTGCACCACGGGGTCGAATGGAACCTGGTCTCCAACGCCAACGCCCTCATGCTGGCCGGGCACACCAACATCTTCCAGCCCTGCAACGGCACGTCGGCCTGCGGCGAGTACGTGGTGCAGCCGGAAGTCGGCAAGCTGCTCATCGCGGTCGGCGAGTGGCTGTTCGGCCTGAACCCGTTCGGCTGGCGGTTCGCCAGCGCGGTGTTCGGCTCGCTCGCCATCTTGCTGATGTGCCGGATCGCCCGCCGGCTGACCAGGTCCACGCTGCTTGGCTGCATCGCCGGGCTGCTGATGTCCCTGGACGGCCTGGAGTTCGTCCTGTCGCGGACCGGGATTCTGGACATCTTCTTGATGTTCTTCGTGCTGGCCGCGTTCGGCTGCGTCCTGATCGACCGGGATGCCGCTCGCGCCAGGCTCGCCGATAAGCTCGCCGCCCGCCCCGGCGACGTGCGGGGATCCAGGCCCCGGCTCGGGATCCGCCGGTGGCAGGTGGCCGCTGGGATCTTCCTCGGCCTGGCGGTGGGGACGAAGTGGGTCGCGGTCTTCTACATCCTCGCGTTTGCCGTGCTGACCATCAGCTGGGACATCGGCGCCCGCCGGACCGCCGGGCTGAGCTCGTTCGTCCGCGGCGCGTTGCGCGAAGCCCTGTGGCTGCCGCTGACGTTCTTCGTGATCCCGCTGGCGGTCTACATCGCCAGCTGGAGCGGCTGGTTCGCCACCAGTACCGGCTATTTCCGGAACTACGCGCAGCTGCACGGCGTGAACACCCCGGTCATCTCCGCCCTGTACTCGCTGTACGAGTACCACGTGCAGGCCATCGTCTTCGGCGTGGGCCTGAAGACGCCGCATCCGTACCAGTCGCAGCCGTGGGACTGGCTGCTGATGACCCGGCCGGTCGCCTTCTTCTACGAGTGCTACACCAGCCCGGTGGCCGGCCCGGCGCACTACTGTCCGGCGAACTACACCGGCTCGGAGTGGTCCCAGGAGGTGCTCGCGATCGGGACCCCGGCGATCTGGTGGGGGTCCATGCTGGCCCTGCTGTTCTGCCTGGGCTGGTGGCTGCTGCACCGGGACTGGCGGGCCGGCGCGGTGCTGCTCAGCGTCGTCGCGGGCTGGGCGCCCTGGTTCCCGCTGGTGACCCGGACCAAGTTCTACTACTACGCGCTGGAGTTCGAGCCCTTCCTGATCTTGTCCATCGTGCTGTGCCTCGGCCTGATCCTCGGGCCGGCCACGGCCAGCGTGCTGCGCCGCTCGATCGGCGCCGGCCTCGTCGGCGCCTACGTGCTATGCGTGCTGCTCATGTTCTGGTACTTCTACGCGATCCTGGCCGGCAAGGTCATCCCCTATCCGGATTGGCTGAGCCACATGTGGTACCGAATCGGCCGGGGCTGGATCTGACCGGCCCGCGAGCGTGCTTCAGAGGAGTCCCTTCAGGCAGTCTCCAGGTTTTGTTCAGCCGGTCCGGCCATCCTTATTCAGGTCAGTGACGAAAGAGAGATAGCCGGCCCGTCCGTCAGTGGTGTGATTTTTTGCAACTAGGGGGGACGTTTCCGGGCCTCCAGTGCGTCTATATACACTGAGATGACAACTAACCGGAGCGAACATGAGCCGAGCCGAACACTCTAGCGAGGATCGCGCGCGTTTTGAGCGCGATGTTATTCCGCAGCTTGGCCAGCTGTATCCCGCTGCGCTCCGGATGACGAGGAACCCGACCGACGCGGAGGATCTCGTCCAGGAGACCTCGGTCAAGGCGTACGCGGCGTTTCAGCAGTTCACTCCGGGCACCAACCTGCGGGCCTGGTTGAACCGGATCCTCACCACCACGTTCATCAACGTTTACCGCAAGCGGCGCCGCGAGCCCCAGCAGGCACTCGGCGGTGACCTGCAAGAATGGCAGATGTCCGCGGACCGGCTCACGCCGCCCGTCCCCTCGGCCGAAACCGAGGCCCTGGACCGGACCACCGATTCGGACCTGCTGCGCGCCCTGCGCGAGCTGCCCGGCGAGTTCCGCACGGCCGTATACCTGGCGGACATCGAGGGTTATCCCTACCGTGAGATCGCCGAGATCATGGGCACCCCGGTGGGGACCGTGATGTCGCGGCTGCACCGCGGCCGCAGGAAGATCCGGGAACAGCTGCTGGCTACCGGGTTCGGTGCGCCGCAGGCGGAGTCGTCCGGCGTCTGAAGCGGATGCGGCTCGATCAGGCTGCCGGGCCCGCCCGCCGGGTCCCGGATAAGGCCCGGTCAGGTCCCGTACAAGGTCAGCATGACCTCGCCGGCCATCCAGCGGTGGATGATGTGCATCCCGGCCCCGGCGAGCAGAGCCATCTTCTCCTTGTCCACCGGGTTGCTCGGCACGGGGAATTTGTAGTTGCTGGCACCGGTCACGACCCACACCCGCCTGACGCCGGTGAACCGGCTCTTCAGCAGCGCCGGGCTGGTGATCTCGGTGCCGGTCAGGGTGCCCGAGGCGATCGGGGACTCGGCCAGCGCGATATCGCGGAGCCGCTCGAAGGGCGCCGGATACCCGGTGCCGAGGACGTGCATGTCGAGCGGGATATAGAAGACCACGTCGCCTGGCTGCTCGTTGGCCGCGACGATCGCCGACGCCAGCCGCAGGTTATCCGGACGGGCCGCGGTCTGCCGGATCGCCCCCTGCGGCCCCACCAGCAGGGCCGCGAGCCCCAGCACGACGAGCCCGGCGACAGCGACGGGCACCCAGGCCAGGCCCATCCGCCGCAGCGGCGCGGCAGACGCCAGCCTGACGATCGCGACTAGGCCCGCACCGACGAGAATGGCCAGCGCGGGCAGGCAGAACTCGACGTACCGCTCGTAGTAGACCGGCTTGACAAACGACGCCGCGATCAGCAGGAACGGCGGCACGACCAGCCACGGCAGCGCGATCGCCGCGGGATTCAGCGGGGGCCAGTTGTCCGTGAGGCAGGCCGCCACCAGACCCGCGAGCGCGAGCAGGGCGAACGGGACCAGGAGTTCTTTCGAGCCCGCGAAGTCTTCGGCAAGCATGTGGAGGGTGTTGAAGTCGGGTCGCGTCAGCCAGGCGATCTGCCGCTGCTGGCCACCCGCGACGCGGAGCAGCGGGCCGAGCACGATCAGCGCCGCCGCGCAGGCCGCCAGCCACCGCAGCGGCACCCGGCCGATCCAGTGTCCGCTTCCCTGCTGCCCGCGTCCGTCTCGGCCGCCCGCACCGGTCAGCAGCAGCGTCACGCCGTGCGCGGCCACGATCAGCAGTGCGAAGAGGTTGAACAGGCCGGTCAGAGCCACGGCGGCCGCGTACGCCGACCACCACAGGTACCGCCCGTCGGGGTAGGCGCGCAGGAGCAGGTAGGTGGCGATCGTGGCGAACATCGTCACGATCGCGTAGGACCTGGCCATCTGCGCGTAGTACGTCATGTACGGCGCGGTCGCGAACACCATGCCGGACAGGAAACCGGTCAGCGCGGGGACGTTGAGGCGGCCGCGGTCAGCGGAGTCGGCCTGCGCCAGCGCGGCCGTCCGGCGCCCGATCGCTGCCGTGAAGACGGTCGCCACGACCATGGCGCACAGCGAGGGAAACCGCAGCGCGGTGGCCGAGGTGCCGATGGCGGCCGCGACGACGTGGATGAGCAGGTAGTAGGCGCCGTGTACGGCGTCCATGTGCCCGAGCAGAGTAAAGATCTGGCCGGCTGGCCGCGTGATGGCGTCCTTGGTGTACGCCTCGTCTCGCCAGAGCGAGGGTCCGCCAATTTCGTACCCGCCCACCACGAACGACGTCACCGCGGGTACGGCGATAACCAGCCAGCCGGTCAGCCGCCCGCGGCCCTTCGAGCGCTCCGCCAGCCCGGGCCCGGGCCCGGGCGCCGGCGCCGCGCTCAACGTCGCCTGCCGGGAAGCTTGGCCGCCAGCTGCGTCCACCGCGGCGGGGTCCTCGGCGTTCGAGTCCCTCTCCGACACCATCGGTCCCTTCCGCGCGCCGTCCCGCGCCTGGCAGCTTATCGGACCTCAGGCTATCCGAGACCAAGCCGCCCAGCCTCGCCCTCGATGCAGGCCATAGATGACTGGCGGGACCCGGACGGGAGTGCGGTCAGGAGGTGAAGAGACGGTCGCAGACGCGGGCGGCGGCCTTGCCGTCGTCCAGGGAGCAGAACCTGGCCGCGAAACGCTGGTAGGAATCGCGGTACGAGGCGGCGACAGCATCGATGTCCTTCAGGGCCGCGATTACCTCGGCCGAGGTGGCCAGCAGCGGCCCCGGGGCTTCGGCTTCGAAGTCGAAGTAGAAGCCGCGCAGGCTGTCCCGGTATTCGGCCAGGTCGTAGGTGAAGAACACCATCGGCCTGCCGGTGACCGCGTAGTCGAACATGGCCGAGGAGTAGTCGGTGAGCAGGACGTCGGCCACCAGGAAGAGCTCGGTGATGTCGGGGTAAGCAGTGACGTTGAGCGCGAACCCGTCCCGCATCCCCGCGGGCACGTCGTCCGCCATGTGATGATGGCCGCGGATGAGGAACACGTGGTCCTGACCGAGCTCCCGCCAGGCCCGTTCCAGGTCGAGGCGCATGTCGAACCGGTACCTGCGGCCGTTCGCGTAGACCTGGTTGTCGCGCCAGGTCGGCGCGTACAGGACGACCCGCTTACCCGCGGGCAGGCCGAGCCGGTCCCGGACCCGGGCCGCCAGCTCGGCGGTGTCGCCGCGGCGCAGCAGGTCGTTGCGCGGGTACCCGTACTCGCAGATCTCCCCGTCGTACCTGAAGGCACGGCGCATCAGCGGCGTGCTGAACGGATTCGGCGACAGCAGCAGATCCCACTGCGCGACGTCCCTCGCCAGGTGGTCGAAGTAGGCCGTCCCGCTGATGAACTGCGGGTTGGCGATATCGAACCCGATCCGCTTCAGCAGCGTGCCGTGCCAGGTCTGCAGGTAGACCTGGCCGTCCCGCTTCCGGAACGGCGCCTGCATGTCATCGTTGGACACCAGGTACTTCGACCGGGCCAGCGCCTCGTAGTACTCCTGGGTGCCCCGGAGCACGGCCGTGCCGCCGTCGGGCACCGGGACCGACCAGTCCGTCACGGCCCACAGCTGCTCGCGGTCATCGCCCCGGCGGCGCAGTTCCTCCGCGATCCCGAGCGGGTTATCACCGCACTGCTTGCCCTTCCAGCTGATGAACAGGATCTGATCCCGGACCGGGGTGCGGAGCATCGCCGGGTAGAAACCGTGCCGCAACGCCCGCTGGCTGAAGTTGCCCTGCTCGACGCGCCGCAGCCTGGGCTCGGCGGTAAGCATCGGATCGTCATGACCGGTGACGATCAGCCGGTACCACTTGCGGCCCGCGGCCACCCGCTCGCCCGAGACGCCGCTGAGCCGGTCATGGTCGTACTTGAGCTCCGCCAGCCCGTCCGGGCCGCTACCCACCGGGCGGACGTACAGGTTCCATTCGCCATCCCGCAGCGGGATGGCCGAGCCGAAGAACGGCATCGCGTCCAGGTCCGC
The DNA here is from genome assembly GCA_963758795.1 of uncultured Actinomycetes bacterium. Lineage (GTDB taxonomy): Bacteria > Actinomycetota > Actinomycetes > Streptosporangiales > Streptosporangiaceae > Palsa-504. The sequence goes on along the minus strand of CAVWXG010000003.1, from coordinate 410,097 downwards.
CTCGACGCTGAACCGCTCGCCCTCGCGGCGGAAGCCGATCACGTGGGAGTCCGAAGACCCGATCCTGCGCAGGACAGTCTCATACGGCCCGGCAGCACCGAGGAAGCTGCCGCGGAGCACCAAGCGCCCATCCGGCTGCCACTCGTGCTCGTCGATCACCGGACGCGGGGTGCGCTCTGCCATCACAAGATCACCGTAGCGGCTCCGTCCGACCACGGCCTCCCGACGGCCGAAGAGGTGCCTGCTCTCCGGCATGCCGTCCGGCCACGCCACCCTGACCCGGGGCTTCCCGGCCACCTTCAGGTAGACATCCCAGGCCATCCCGTCATCCCCGATGACCCGGCCCACCCGGTCCGCCACGTCCCCCGCACCCGCCAGGTCACTAAGCGGCACCCGCGCCCGGAACCTGCCCCCGCCCCCTGCCGCGGCGGGGAAGGATCGAGTGGCGGCGCCGCGATTGCGAACCAGGACTAGCTCGGCCGGGCGGCCCTGGTCCGGTCCTGGCGGCACCTCGATCTCGACCTCGACCGCACGGTCCTGCGGCGAAGCCGGGTCCCCGTCGATCCAGGCGTGCCCGGCCACGAACGCGCCGAGCCGCCAGCAGGCCAGGTTCAGCCCGAGCCCGGCCCACCGGGCGCCGGACCGCAGGCCTGGCCCGAGCCGCCGCGGCTCGGGCCGCTCGGCGGGACCGGGCACCGGTGTGTGCACGCGGGCCGGGCGCCACACCCCGTGACCACGGACCAGCATGTAACACTGCCACTCCCCGGGGCTGCGAAACCGGCGCGGGCTGATCGCGAACCGGAAACCCGACCAGTCGTAGTTGTAGCGCTCCTGCTCGGACAGCGCGGTCGCCTCCGGGTGCAGGAACGAGCGGGCGGGGACGACCACGGGCAGGCGGCGGCCGGGAGGCCGCAGGATCACGATCTTCGACGTGTACCTGCGCTTGGCGATGTCGACGGAGGGCACGTTGGCCCGGCCGGTCACCACCAGCGCGCCGTCCGCCCAGCCGATGTCGTCGACCTGCATGTACGGGTCCAGGTCGCGCCAGTGCGGCCGGAAGACGCGCGCGGGCACCGGCACCGGCGATTCTTTCCTGAACGGCAGGTCCGCGAGCAGCCGGCCACGCTGCCTGATCATCGGGACCTGACGCACCGGCTGGTCCATCATCCAGGCGGCCAGCTCGGCGAGCTGCGGCATGGCCCGGATCCGGACCAGGTAGTAGGCCAGCTTGTGGGTGGCGGGCAGGCTGCGCAGCACCCGGCGGCCCACCTGGTCCAGGTAGCCGTTCACTCTGGCGGTGAACTCGTCCCGGTACGCATCGGTCACCTTGTGCAGGTCCTGGACGTACAGCCACAGATCGTTCTTCAGGGCCTTGCGCTGGTGCGCCCGGAGCAGCCGGCCGGTCGAGTGCCGCGCGATGAACTCGTCGATGTCGGCCAGCGCGGTCATCCGGTCCCGCAGGTTGGCAATGCTGGTGCGGCTCTGCGTTATCGACAGGCGGCCTTGCGCGCGCTCGCGCCAGTAATAGACGATGTCGGGGATCACGTCCACGGCCGTGGCCAGTACATGCGCCTTGGTCATCAGCCTGATGTCTTCCCACACCACACGCTCGGGGAAAGACAGCTGGTGGGAATCCCAGAAGCGGCGCCGGAACAGTTTGTTCCACACCGATACGTCATAGAGCAGCCGCGGCGTCTTGGTGATGTGCGTCCGGGTCTGCCTGCCCTTGATGGCCAGCGAGTGCAGCGCCGACGGGTTTATCCCCTTCGGCCCGATGCGCAGCACGGCGCCGCTAGCGAAATCGGACCCCGAGCTCTCCAGCGCGTTCAAGAGCAGCTCATAGGCGTTAGCGGGCAGCATGTCGTCGCCGTCGACGAAGGCGAGGAACTCCCCGCGGGCGAGCTCGACGCCGCGATTGCGCGCGCCTCCCGGCCCCCCGTGCTCCGGCTGCACCAGCGTGAACCTGCGATCGGCCGCCGCCTTGGCCCCGGCGATCTCGGCGCCGCCGTCGGTTGACCCGTCATCGACCATGATCACCTCCAGGTCGGTGAGCGACTGGGCGGCGATCGAGTCCAGGCAGTCGGCGAGGTCGTCCTCATTGTTGAAAAACGCCACCACGACGCTGATCTTCGGGATGGTCATAGTGCTGGCCTCGGGGGGACGATCCGGTGTTCCCCCGGGGGGACGATCCCCCCCAGACTGCGTTCCCCGGGGGGACGATCCCCCCCAGACCCCCCCTGGTTACGGGGGGCTGCCCGCCCCCCGTGCCCCCCGGCCCCCCGCTTACGGGGGGGTTGTCCGGCCCGCCGTACCCCGGCCCGTCGTACGCCGCGGACCAGCCTAGGGCGACGGGGTCGTATATGCCTTCTGCGTAGATCTGGTGCCAGAGCGAGAATATGACCAGGAGCCAGACCTGCCGCCAGGTCACCTCGGGATCCTCGGCCCGGAAACGGCGCAAGATGTCAAGCGCGGCGCCCTGGTTCAGCCACTGACCCGTCTGCGCCGTACGGACAACGTGCTCGGCGAAGCCGTACATGCCGCCGCGGAGCCAGGGCCCGAGCGGCACCGGGAACCCGAGCTTGGCGCGCTCGGCCGCGGCCTGGGGCAGCAGGGCGCCGACAGCCTCCCGGAGCGCGAACTTGGTCGTGCCGGCCGCGGTCTTCTCCACCCGGGCCAGCCGCGCGGCGACGGCGAGCACCTCACGGTCCAGGAACGGCGTGCGAAGCTCGAGGCCGTGCGCCATGGCCATCCGGTCCGCCTTGACCAGGATGTCGCCAGGCAGCCACGTGTTGACGTCGATCAGCTGCATGGTGGCGACGTCGTCCAGGCCGGCCTCGGCCGCCTGCCGGTACACCGGGTCCGTCACGTCGAACTCGCTGCCGTTTCCGTGCCTGACCAGCAGGCGTACCGCCGCCGCGCGGTACACGTACGCATTGCCGATGTAGCGGCGGTTCAGCGGGGTCGAGGTCCGGTTGAGCAGGCCCTTTCCCTTAGCCCCGGCCGGCAGCTCGGCGGCGACCCGGCTGATCGTCGACCGCCCCCAGCCGGGCAGCGCCCTGCCCGCCCGGACCACGCCCGGCTGGTAGTAGACGCCGTATCCGCCGAACAGCTCGTCGGCTCCCTCACCGGACAGCACCACCTTGACGTGCTTGCGGGCCTCGCGAGCCGCGAACCACAGCGGGACCGCGGCGGCGTCCGCCATCGGGTCATCGAGATGCCAGACGATCCTGGGCAGGCTGGCGATGAACTCCTCCGGGCTGATCACGTAGGGTACCGACTTGACACCGAGGGCCGTGGCCGTAGCCATCGCCTCGTCGATCTCGCTGTAACCCTCGAGGTCGAACCCGACGGTGACGGTCAGCAGGCCGGGACAGGACTCCGCCGCGAGCGCGCAGAGGGTGGCCGAGTCCACCCCGCCGGACAGGAACGCGCCGACCGGTACGTCGCTGCGCAGGTGGACGGCCACCGAGTCGCGCATCGCGGCCAGGATCTTCTCCGGTGAGCTTGACGACGGGGAGCGGGCGGGCCGCAGTTCCGGCCGCCAGTACCTGAACACGTCGACCCGGGCGCCTGGCCGGGCGATCAGCACGTGCCCGGGCGGCAGCGACCGCGCCGGCGGCACCAGTGTGGCCGGCGCCGGCACGTACTGGAACGACAGGTACCGGCGCAGCGCGTCCGGGTCAATCGCGGTCACCTCGCCGGAGCCGGCCAGCGCCTTGCGCTCGGAGGCGAACCTGAGCTGAGGGCCCGGCCTGGGCCGGGGACCTCCCGCGGTCAGTGCGTAAAAGAACGGCTTGATACCGAATGGATCCCGGGCGCAGAAAAGTTCCCTGGCGCGCCGGTCCCAGATGGCGAAGGCGTACATCCCCCTGAGCTGGCGCAGCAGGTCCTTGCCGAGCCAGGCGTACATCTCGAGCAGGACCTCGGAAGACGACCGGCTGCGCAGCTGCACGCCGCGGGCCGCCAGCCGCTGGGCCAGCTCGAGATAGTTGTAGATCTCGCCGTCGAAGACGATCACGTAGCGGCCGTCGGCCGAGTGCATCGGCTGGTGCCCGGCCGGGGACGGGTCGAGGACCGCCAGCCGCCTGAAGCCGAGAGCCAGATCGGGATCGGCGAAGAAACCCTCGTCGTCGGGACCGCGATGGGCGATCCGCATGGCGGCGCGACCCACCCACTCGGGGTCGGGGCCTGCTCCGTCTGCCAGCGCGAGGCAGCCGGTAATTCCGCCCATGCGCGCCGCCAAACGATCGGGGTCTTAACGGATCCGTGCCCCGACCAGCCTACTTGGGCTGGAAATGAGTTGCGCCCCGACCGCATCCGCGCTGATCAGCACCTTGCCGCGGGACGGCTATCACGGTAACGCTCTGTGACGGATGGGATCACTGCCCTTAAGTTTCCGGAGCTATGTCCATTGCGGGAGATTCGACTTCGTGATGTCGATGGTGTAGGTGACTTCTTCGGTGTGCCGGCTGCGGCGTTCGGCGGTGGTCCTGCCGGATGTCCGCTGGCGTCCGGTCCGGTGCCTGAGGATGGCGGCGTTCAGGCTGGCCAGGGTGTCATCGGCGCTGGCGGGCCGGTGCCCGCGGTGCCGGAAGCAGGTGTCCGCGGCGAGGTGGGACCGGATGAGGCCGAGGACGGCGGTGAACGGGATGAGCCCGGGGTGGAGCCCGGCGGATCCGGCAGCCTGGGCGGCTGCGGTGGCGGTGATGTTGTGGATGAGCAGCAGTGCCCAGGCTTCAGACCGTGACCAGACCCAGGAAATCAGACACAGTTGGCGAGCTTGGCGCCATGGACGCCATGCCCCGCCACCACTCCCCCAGGTCGGGTAGATCAGGAGTCCCGCAGGCCCTCTAGTGACCGCTGAATTACCGCCGCGCATCGCGGCCCGTGCTCGCAGCCTCGCGTAGCAGTTCGAGGCGCCCGGCCGGTGTGGGCGCCTGCAGATGATCATGTCGTTAATCATTCGATTTACAAAACGTGGTCCTCGCCGAGGCCCCGCACGCAGCCGACGAGGGGCATGGGGTGCCCGCGGCGAGGTTCCCCCAAAACTCCAGCCTTGAAACCCCGGTAGATCTGTATCTCACCTCATTCTGCAGCGGAGGTGGGCGAACGGCGCGTCGCTGGGTATCTCCGCGAGAGACGCCCGGTCGATGTGCTTGTCGTCGTTGTCGGGGTCACCTTCTGTGTCGTCCATCGGAACGACGCCGCCGAGCCCACGGGGATCGATGTCGTGAAGGACCGGCCATCTGCGTTGACTGATACGGACTGTGCAGTCTTTCCCCAGTTGAGAGCGACGAGCGCGTATGAGCCGTCCGGATTCCGAAAGGCTACGTTCTGTACGCCGATCGACTCCAGCGTGCTGGAGTCGATCCGCACCGCTCCCGGCTGCACCACCTTGGAGAAGGCCCCGAGAACGTAGTAGTCGACGTTGTAGTCCACTGCGCCGCTCGAGGGATCGACGGTCACGACCCCACGGCAGTTCGTACAACCACCGTTGGTTGGTCCGCCTCGGGTGTCGAGCGCAAGGTTCCACAGCAGCACCGTCTTGGCCCAGTTGCGGATGGCGCCGATCGCGAGGTTCCCGACGCCCCAGTTGAGGTTGGCGCCAAAGTCGGGCGACCAGTCTCCACCGGAGCACTCCGTGAGATACACGCCCTTGGAAGGCGCTAGGTCGTGTACGCCTGATTGAGCCGAGGGATCACCGCCATAGCAGTGGAAAGCCGTTCCGGCCACGTACTGCGCAGCGTTGGTGTTGTCGAGCACGGTCTTGGCGTAAGAGGACAGATCCCAGTTGTGGTCGAACGCCATGATCTTGGTGCTCAGTCCAGCAACTCGCAGTGCCGGTCCGAGATGGATGATGAAGGTCGCTTGGTCGGCGGGAGAGAACAGCATCCCCGGATAACCCCCAGGCGCAAACTCCGGCTCGTTCTGCAGCGTCACGGCATCGACCGGTACGCCCGCCGCCGCGTATGCCTCAACGAACTTCACGAAGTATTGCGCGTAGGCGTCGTAGTACTGCAATTCGAGCGTGCCGCCCGATGCACCGATGAGCGAATTGCCCGTACGCATCCACGCCGGTGGGCTCCACGGGGTGGCCATCACCTTGAGACTCGGATTGATGGCAAGCGCCTGACGGAGCAGTGGCAGGATGTAGGCGTCGTCATGCGCGACGCTGAAGTGCGCCAGCATTGGGTCGGTCTGGCCGGCAGGCATGTCGTCGTACGTGTAGTTGCTGCGCGCGAAATCCGATGCGCCCATCGGTTGACGCAAATAGCTCAAACCGGCTCCGGTATTGACGTTGAACAGCTTCATCATCAGTTCGCCGCGTTTTGAGGCGGGCATCTGCGAGATGACGTACGCGGAGGAGTCAGTGAGCGAAGCGCCGAATCCGTCCATCACCTGGTAGCGCTTCGACGAGTCGACCGAAATGGGGTGGGCATCTTGAGGTGCAGACGTCGAGAGGTTCAGCGGAGACTGCGGAGCGAGAAGGTGGGACTGGTCCGCTGTTGTGAGCCAGGAAGCGATCTGGCCCTGGGCGGCCGCCGAAGGTTGGGCAGCCACGGCACCTCCTATCAATGTGAGGGCGATAAGTACGACATAGTACCGCTGGCCGAGCGCCCGCCAAGTTCGACGGCTCTGCGAAGTCAGCCGGGACAGCGTCGCCGTGTGGTCACTGGATGTGACCGGGTTTGCATTGCTGAAGGCGGCGGGCCCCGACGGGTAACGGGGATCAGACGGCGGTAGGTCGGGAGGCGCCGGCGTGGTGCGGTGATCAAGACGCCCGCGGCTCCTGAGCCTCGATCCACCGCACGGATTCTGATGGTGGCCTTCGTGTGCTGGCCAGCTGATGAATGATTTTGGCGGGGTCCGGGGTGTGGTTTTGCCCTCGGCGGCGCGGGCTCCGGGCCGGGCGGGGGTGCGCGCCGACGCCGGCCGGCTGATCCGCCACGCCCCCACCTGATCCTGCGACTGCCGCCCGGCCACAGTCTGCTCCCTGAGGTCCTGGCCCGGCTACGGGAACTGCCCGCACCCGCCTGACCTGCACACCCTGAGCCCCGGCTCCCCGTCCTTATCCACGGCCCGCCAGCCCGACCCGAAGAAAAGGCCCGCAGATCGCGAACCCGGCGCCGGCTCCCGGGCCATCAGCATGCCCGCTACCGGGAATCCTGGCACACGAAGTCATTTACGGGAGCAGGGATCAGCTCACCGCGCTATTCGCGGAATCGGGTCAGAGGGCACCTTTCCCGTCGGCACGCCAGAAACGATCCTGTTCTACGCGGTGGATCGCGGCTGAGATCATTCGCGCTGCGCTGAGAGTTGGCCCCAGATATCACGACAAGAGGCGCTTTTTAACAGGCCCGGTACTACTGTTCGGCTTTGTTACATGGCTTTAACCTGGAAGGTGCATGAACTCGTGAAACTTCGTATCGCAACACCTCAGTTGCTCTTCGTACGTGGCGCCGACCAGGGAAAACGTCAGGATGGTAACAAACCGGGACTGTAGTACCGGGTAGTGCTACACGAGCTCCCGGGCGGCGTGTCGCGTAACCGGGGTACCACGCGGGCGTCTTTCATCTGGCGGAAGGAGAACTCGGCCTCGGACTGGGACCGGTAGCCGACGACGACCTCCGGGACGGGCCAGTCGTCGTGATCGGTGATCAGCACGTGCTTGCCGAAGATTGATGCCCGGCCCATCAGCATGTGGGCGAGGTCCGCCGCATCCTGTACACAAAGTGCAATACCGTGGAAATGCTTGACCAAATCAGCATCTGGCCGAGGGACCCCGGTCCATGATCCACGAGACATGCCCTAACACGTGATCCACGGGACATGCCCTAACAGCTGTCCGGCTCGATGAGATATCACTTGCTGGTTTGTGACCTGTCGCCTCGGAATAAACGTAGTTTTAACTCTGTCGTAACCATTCCAGCGCATAGGAGCATATCGGTCAAACTGTATCAAAGCGTCCTCTGCATCGAAAAGTTGATCATGGCAGCGGGCAGCCTCGAAGCACAGTTTGGCGCCCTGGACTGGGATTACCGCCCCTCTCGGCCCTCGTCAGAATAAATTTGTATACATTCAGGGAGTTTTAGTAGTCATCCGATTACATCGGATGCTGCATTTGACGGACATGCGTCTCTTGTGCATACGATGAGTCCGAATGGTCCGGGATCGCTGTTGACCGGGGTCGCCTTGGGGGGTCAGGGCCTAATGCCACTTAGCTTATTTGTCGATCAAGGCTCTGACCTGCATGTTTACATCTAGCGGCCGATCAGGTCCTCTGTAGGGGCTGAGGTGTATCTGTGCTGGTCAGAACGACACGGCAGGCCACGTAATCCACGAAGATCAAACTTAGGCTAAGTGGCATTGGGCCAGGGCCTACGCCTTGGGTGCAGGTAAATGGGAGGGTGCACCATGTCTGGTGGCGGAGTGAGAACTGCCCAAATTAAGCAACACTCACCAAGAGTCAAGCTGCTCTCACCAAGTAGTACACAACGGGGGCGCAAACCCGCAAAACAGCCACCCTGGGCTGGGCTGGGAGGAAGAGGAGAAATCGTAAATACCCGTCGCGGGCGTGAACCGCTGGGGTCATTTCGCTCGTACTTGACTTGCTGGCAAAAATCAGCGAAGTGGGGGAATGAGCGATGATGAACATCAGCGTTGACGATGACGGTGCCTCCGGGCGCTGGTGGGAAAAAAAACCGGGCGGGGGTGCCGGCGGTGACCATGCTGACCGTGGCGCGAGGGCTCCAGGGAAGCCTGCGCAGGCGTACAGCGTTCAGGGTAACGCCACGGTCATGTTCGACCGTGTTGGCATCGTTCACGATATTCACCGTGCCGGCAGCGTTCACGATGACGCCACGATCGTTTACGACCGGGCCGGCAGCGTTCACAATGACGCCACGATCGTTTTCGCCGATATCGATGACGTCGGCACTGCTGGATGGGGTGAAGCGGCCCTTCCCGAGAACGACCAGCGTCTGGTAACACTGATCGACCAGAGCCGGGTCATCCGCCTCGACGGAGCGGGCAAGGATGGTATCGCGGTGATGTCATTGGTCGAGCTTCCCCGGGTACGCGCCCGTCTCGGCTTCCACGCCAGCGACCAGCTGCGGGGACAGGTGGAGACGTGGATAGCCGATCAGCCCGGCTCCGCTCGTGTTGTCGACTCAGACGACGTGGGAAACATCGTGCTGCTCGTTGCTCCCGGCCGACCGCGCGAAGTGCGCCAGCAACTTGAACAGCTCTCCCGCAACCTGGCAGCAAAGACCTTTGCCGTCCACGAAGAGCAGCTCCCCGTCACTCCGGTCGTGGGCTTTGCTTCCTTTGGCGCCGGGGACGCGACGCCAAACGTGCTGAGGCGGGCGACGCGAGCCGCTCGCGTTGCCGGGGAACGTCTTGATCTCACCGCCGTTGCCTGGAGCCCCGAGGTCGGTGCGGAAACGGCATTGCCGCCGCCGCAGTCATTCACGCGGCGGTTGCTTGCACGGATGCTGCCAGTGAGCAGTGCCGGTCAGATCGCCTGCACTTTCCTGCTCGGGCTGGGAATCCCGTATCTCCTCTACAGCGTGCTCGGCGCGCTTGGCGTCGGCTTCACCGGACCGGTCTATGACGCGCTGGTGACCGCCTTCGTGATCACCGCCGGTTCGATATGGATCGAGTGCCTGCTGGCGCTGGAGCCTCCCCGCCCGCCTGAACGGGCTCGCGCCCCCTACCCCCAGGCATCCGCGGTGATCGCCGCCTACCTCCCGAACGAGTCGGCAACCATCCGCGATACCCTCGACGCCTTTCTCGCGCTGGACTATCCCGGTCCGCTCGAGGTGATTCTCGCCTACAACACCCCCGAGCCCCTGCCGATCGAGCACGAACTCAGGGAGCTGGCTGAACGCGAGCCTCGCCTGCGGCTGCTGCAGGTGGAGGGAAGCACGTCCAAGGCGCAGAACGTCAACGCAGCGTTGAGCGTGATCACGGGCGAGTTCGTTGGCATCTTCGATGCTGACCACCATCCCGACAAAGGAAACTTCGAGCGGGCGTGGCGCTGGATCTCCAGCGGCGTCGACATCGTGCAGGGTCACTGCGTCGTGCGCAATGGTTCATCGTCGTGGGTGAGCAGCCTTGTCGCGGTCGAGTTCGAGTCGGTCTACGCGGCAAGTCATCCGGGTCGAGCTCGCTTCCATGACTTCGGCATCTTCGGCGGCTCGAACGGCTACTGGCGCTCGAGCTTGCTGCGCCAGGTGCGCATGCAGGGCGACATGCTGACCGAGGACATCGACTCGTCGCTGCGCGCGCTGGAGCGCTCTGCGCGCATCGTCTCGGACCCGGCGTTGCGCTCGCGGGAGTTGGCGCCGACCACCATCGGGGCGCTCTTCCATCAGCGACTGCGGTGGGCCCAAGGTTGGTTCCAAGTCTCGGTCAAGCACCTTCCACGGCTCGCCCGCTCGCGCGAGCTCTCCAGGCGCCAGCGCGCCGGACTTTGCTTCTTGATGGGCTGGGGCCAGATCTACCCGTGGGTGGGGCTGCAGGTCTACCCGTTCCTTGCCTATCTCGCTCTGCACCAGGGAAACGGGCAGAAGATGTACTGGTTCATACCCCTGTTCCTCGTGACATCGATCTTCACCTTCTCAGTGGGTCTGGGCCAAACGCTGTTTGCCTACCTGCTAGCGACGCCAGAGGTGCGCTGTCACCGTTGCTGGTTCGCTGTCTATTTCGTTCTCGCGACGGTCTTCTACACCGAGTTCAAGAACGTCGTCTCCCGAGTTGCGCAGCTCAAGGAGCTGCGCGGCGAGTCACAATGGCGAGTGACACCGCGTGCCGCAGTCGAGGAAGGCGGCACATCGGAGGCGGCGGCATGAGCGTGATCAGCTTGCCTGCCCAGCGGGCATCTCAGACGCCTGCATTCGAAAAGAACGTCCGTCACGCCGACATCGACAGCCTTCGAGGCTTTGCGATGCTGGCAGTGGTTGTTTCCACCGCCTACCAGTACTGCCTGAACGCCCGTGGTCAGCTCTACGACGGAACTTGGCTCGGCCGCGTGCTGTTGAGCCTTGATGGCGTGATTGGCTGGTTCTTCGTCGTCTCGGCGTTCCTGCTCTACGCCCCGATCGTTCGCCAGGGGTTGACCGGCCGCGGTGTGATGACGCCGCGAGGCTTCCTCATTAGGCGCCTCTTTCGCGCTGTTCCGCTCTACTGGATTGCCATCATCGTTGTGTGGGCCTACCGCACCTCGAACCTTCCGGGTGATTGGCGCGACCTTGCCGAGCACCTCACCTTCACTGAGGTGTTCGACAGCAAGCGCATCTTTTACACGATCGGCCCGGCTTGGTTCATCGCCGACGAGGTAATGTTCTACCTGTTCATCGCGGCCATCATGGCGGCGACGATCAGGCATTGCCATCGGGCAAAGACCCGAGAGTCGCGACTGCTCGCCGTCAGCGCGCCAGCGCTCTTGTTGATCCTGGTGTCGTGGGGCTTCAAGGCGTGGGAGCTCTTCGTCAGTCACGTGCCAGCGAACCACTGGTCGACGTGGTACGGGCCGCTGGCCTGGGCGGACAACCTCGGGTTCGGGATGCTCCTGGCGGTCGTGTGGGTTGCCGCCGATAGTCGGCTCCTCAACCCTCGCGTCCTCATTGGAACGCGCGTCGGTGCTGGAATCTTGTTCGCGGCGGCGGTGGCGTTGCGCGGTCAGAGCGCAGCATCAGTGGCGATGTTCCACGAGTTGTGCATGATCTCGTTCGTGGCGCTGCTCGCTTCGTCGGTGTTCGCTGCGCCCGACGCCTTGTGGCGCCGTGCGTTGGCACGCCCGTTCCTTGCCGGGATCGGAACCATCAGCTTCAGCCTGTACATCTGGCACGAACCGATACTGCTCTTCCTGAGCGATCACACCGTCATAGGCTCTACTCAGACCAACTTTTGGCTGATTGCCGTCCTGCTGTTGGTCTTGAGCGTGCCCATCGCATTCGTGAGCTACTGGGTCATCGAGTACCCGGTCGGGCACCTTCGGTCACTCTTCGCTCCTGGTGGCGGGTTGCGCGACTACTACGCCGACGACAGGGTGCGTCTAGCTATGGTCGAGGATCGCGATGAAGACCAGCCGCCGCGCCGAAGCCTGACTCGCCAAGGCGCCGGGCGCGATCACCATCGTGGAGCAGGTGCCGATGTCGATGGCCGACCTCACCGGAGCGGCGAAGGAGGGCCTGCTGGCCCTGGCCGTCGGGACGGGCCCGCAGGTCACGGCAGCGATGTTCGACGAGCACGTCACGCGGCTGTGCGGCCCGAAGGGCAAGCATAGCCGGACGGGGACCGGCAGAGGCTCGCCGCATCAGCTCAGGCATCATTTCGCCACGCTGCTGCTGCGAGGCGGGGTGGGCATCGAGCGCGTCCAGGCGTGGCTCGGCCACCACAGCGGCGCGTTCACGCTCGACATCTACGGGCATCTCATGCCTGACGATCACGAGGCATCGTTGCGGCAGGTCGAGGCGATCTTCGCGGCGGCCCTTCGTTCGGCACCGGACGGCCCAGCGACGGCCCAGCCTGGTGGGGAAGTGCGCTGAGGGTGCGTTTCCGCAGTTCAGGTGACAGCCGGACGTTGCCGGTCGTAACTTGGGCTGGAACCTGATCCCGCCGTCGAAGCGGATGACCTCGGCGTTCAGGTAATCGTTCTCGATCAGCGACCGGACCAGCTGGCCGAATTCATCCGGCCGCCCCATCCGCTTGGGGAACACGACCGGAGCGACCAGCCTGGCCTTGAGCTCCTCGGCGCCCTCAGCGAACCCGTAGATGGGGGTGTCGATGATGCCGGGGCAGATCGTGTTCACCCGCACCCCGATGGCGCTCAGGTCCCGCGCCGCGGGCAGGGTCATCCCGATGATGCCGCCCTTGGACGCGGAGTAGGCGATCTGGCCGGTCTGGCCCTCGATCCCGGCTATCGAAGAGGTGTTGATGACCACGCCGCGCTGCCCGTCGGCGTCGGCCGGCTCGGTCTTGGCGATCGCGGCGGCTGCGATCCGCATCAGGTTGAAGGTGCCGATCAGGTTGACGGCGATGACCTTCTGAAAGCTGGCCAGGTCGTGAGGCGTGCCGTCGCGCGACACCGTGCGTGCGGCCCAGCCGATGCCCGCGCAGCTGACCGCGGTCCGCAGCGGGACCCCGGCGGCCGCCGCGGCGTCCACCGCGGCCTGCACTGAGGCTTCATCGGACACGTCGGTGCGCGCGAACAGGCCGCCGATCTCACCGGCGACCCGCTTGCCGCTCTCTTCGTTCAGGTCGGCCACGACCACCGTGGCGCCGGCCGCCGCGAGCACCCGGGCCGTCGCTTCACCGAGCCCGCTCGCACCACCGGAAACAATTGCCGCAGTACCGTTCAGCTCCATGTCCGGGAGCATACCCGCCCGGGTCCGGCCGCCACCCGGGTGATGCACACGGGCGGGGGCTGGAACCCGGCTCGTTCCGAATAAAGATGCTGCGGTCCTGGCCGCGGCGTCCTGCCTGGCGGCGGGGCGGGCTGACGACCAGGGGTCAGATGGCCGGGACCATCAGCTCGCCCGGCTCCTTGGGCTCCTTGGGCTCCTTGGGCTCCTTGGGCTCCTTGGGCTCCTTGGGCTCCTTGGGGTCCTTGGGTTCGTCCGGCCAGAGCCCAGGCAGCTCATCAGGGACGGCCTCGTAGCGGGCGGGCTCGAACGGGAACCGCTCGGTGAAGACCGGCTCAAGGTCGGTGAGCCAGCTGGCCGCAGGGTCGAACCGGGCGAAGAACGGCGTTCCCACCAGAGCCGGGTCGCGGGCCTGGATCATGCGCAGGACGAAGACCTTGATGCCGGCCACCTCGGTCACCCCGTCGACGCATACCTTGCCCGGGGTAGCCGACATCGACGGCCCGCGGACCGTCCGGCACAGGCCGGAAACGCCCTGGTAGGCCGCGCGGAAGATCTCGTACGCGCGGGCCAGCGGCACGGCGAAGTAGTCCTGCGGGCCGGTATCCCGCTCCACGAACATGTAGTACGGGATCATGCCCATCCGGACCTGGGTCCGCCACATGCTTCGCCACGCCGCCGGGTCGTCGTTGATCGACCTGATCAGCGGGGCCTGGGTGCGGATGACCGCGCCGGTGCTCCTGATCCGGCCCACCGCCGCCTCGAGCAGCGGCGGCTCGAGCTCACGCGGATGGGTGAAGTGCGCCATCAGGGCGAGCGTCCGGCCCGAGGCCGTCACCTCGTCGAACAGCCGCAGCATCGCGTCGGCGTCGCGGTCGGTGACGAACCGCTGCGGCCAGTAGGACAGCGACTTGGTGCCGATCCTGATCGACTCCAGGTGGTCAAGGTGGTTCCGCGGGTCGATGAGCGGCTCGATGTACCGGCGCAGCACCGCCTCACCCATGATCATGGGATCGCCGCCCGTGATCAGTACGCTGGTCACCTCGGGATGCTCACCGAGGTAGGCCACCAGCGTGCCGATGTCGTCCGTCGCCATCTTCAGCTCGGGCTCGTCCACGAACTGCGCCCACCGGAAGCAGTAGCTGCAGTACGCATGGCAGGTCTGGCCCTGCCTGGGGAAGAACAGCACCGTCTCCGGATACTTGTGCTGCAGGCCGGACAGCGGCCGGCCGTGCAGGGTCGGCGCGTTCAGCACGAGCTGGCCGGCCGGGTGCGGATTCAGCCGCATCCGGATCGTGTGCGCGGCGGCGCGCAGCTCCGCATCGGGAGCGCCGCCGCTGATCATGTCCGCGAGCTGCCGCACGACCGGCGCGGGCAGCATGTCCGGCTGGGGAAAGACCAGCCGGTAGATCGGGTCGTCCGGCGCCGCGTTCCAGTCGATGAGGTTCTCCACCACATACGAATTCGTCCGGAACGGGAGCACGGTGGCGACCGCGCGGACCGCCAGCCGTTCCTCAAGTGGCAGGCCAGCCCGCTGTGTGAGCATGTCGAGGTGTTTCGCCGAGTACGCATGAAACCCGCGGCCCGCCGCACCGGCCGCGGGTACAGCCTCCTGGATGTCCATCACGCGCTTTCTCCCTCCGTTCGGCGCGCCCAGCGGCCCGCTGCGCCACTCTGCGCGCGAAAATTACCAAGACACCCGCTCCCCAGCGGTCCCCCTACTGCCGCGTCCGCCGCGCCTGCTAGCAAAAGCCCCTGCCTAAACAACTGTCACATTCAATGGGACGTTCCGGGAGCGAGGTGGGTTCCATTTTTCCTCTACTCGCCCTTCTGCCTTCTCAGATAGAGAGAAATGCCGTAATTGCAGGAATTACTTGGCGGTATCACAGCAACCTCTAAGCGCTGGTTTCGGTGGCCGCTCCATTGTGCTGGCTTTCTAAGTCGTACAATGCAGCACCGCACGTTACCGTACCGCCGCTATATCCAGTCCACGGGCCGGAGCGCCGGGCGCGCGGAGCATCACATCGGGCGGGCATGAAGCGCGGGGGACGCCAAGCGCGGGCGCCGGGGCGAAGGCCATAATGGGGCCCACCACACAGGCACTGTAGACGTTGAAGGACACAGAAGGATTGAGACATCATCCCCGTCGGCGCGCCCCGGTGACCCGCTGAACGCGGCACCGGACAGCCCGCGCCAGCGGTCACCGGCCCGGGGGGGCGACGGCGTCACCGGTGCTGCGGTCGCGGGGGACGCCGAGACCGACGGGGGCAGCGGCCACGCCGGGGATCCGGGGCCTGACGACGCCGCGGACCGCCGCCCGGACCCCGGACCTGGCGGCTTCGGCGCCGCCGGCCCGTTATCGCGGTCGACGCCATGGGCGGCGATCACGCCCCGCACGAGATCGTCGCCGGAGCGCTCGTGGCGCAGCGCGAGCACGGCGTGCGCGTGCTGCTGACCGGGCCCCAGGCGCTCCTGACTCAGGCGCTGACCGCCATCGGCGCGGCTGATGAGCTGCGCGTCGTGGCCGCCGAGGACAACCTCGCGATGAACGAGGGTGCACTGGCCAGCCTGCGCCGCCCCCGGTCAAGTGTGGCGGTCGCGTGCCAGCTGGTCAGGCGCGGCGACGCGGCCGCGGTGGTGTCCGCCGGATCCACCGGCGGAATCGTGGCGACCGCCAGGCTCAGGCTGCGGCCACTGCCCGGCGTGCTGCGGCCAGGACTCGCGGTCGTGCTGCCGACCCGCCCGGGCCGCACGGTGCTGATCGACGCGGGCGCGACCGCCGACCCCAAGCCCGAGATGCTCGTCCAGTTCGGCCAGCTTGGTGTCGCCTACGCGCAGCTGACCCTGGGCGTGCCCGCACCCAGGGTCGGGCTGCTGACCATCGGCGCCGAGCCAGGAAAGGGCAACAAGTTCACCCGGCGCGCACATGAGCTGCTGGCCAGCGATCCGCCGCACGGCGCGCTTCCGCTGAGCTTCGCGGGCAACGTGGAGGGCGGTGACCTGCTGGCCGGCGAGCTCGACGTGATCGTGACCGACGGCTTCACCGGGAACGTGGCGCTGAAGACGCTCGAGGGCTCGGTCCGGTTCGCCGCCGCCGAGCTGCGGACCGCGGTGACCGGGACCCGGACCGCACGCGTCGGCGCGTTCCTGCAGCGCCGCGGGCTGCGTGAACTCGCCACCCGGCTGGACGCAGAAAGCCACGGCGGAGCTGTCCTGCTCGGCCTCGGCGGCACCGTGGTGATCGCGCACGGCGCGAGCACCGCCCGCGCGGTCACTTCGGCCTGCCTGCTCGCGGCCGATATGGCCCGCGGCCAGATCACGGAGAAGATCACGCAGCGGCTCAACCCCGGGCGTTCTCCCGCCCGGAGCGGGCATTTCCTGCGGCGCCCGTTAGGCAGGCCCGGCCCGTCTACACCGGCCCGGCCGCTGCCGCCGGCCGCACCGCGATCCCCGATAAGCTTGACGTATGGCCGATCCACAGCAGGTCCTCGCGCAGCGGGTGCACGACGCCATCGTCGCGTCGTTCGGCCCGGGGTACAGCGACGCCGACCCGCTGATCCGCCCCTCCGCCTTCGCCGACTTCCAGGCCAACGCGGCCCTTCCGCTGGCCAAGAGGGTAGGCCGCCCGCCGCGTGAGGTGGCCGCTGAGCTAGCCGCCAGGCTCGACGTAACCGGCATCTGCGCCGAGCCCGCGGTCAGCGGGCCCGGCTTCATCAACCTCACCCTGCGCGACGACTGGATCGCCGCGCAGGCCTCGGCCATGCTCGGCGACGACCGGCTCGGCCTCGCGCCGACGGCCACGCCGCAGACGGTCGTGGTCGAGTACTCCTCGCCCAACATCGCCAAGGAGATGCACGTCGGGCACCTGCGCACCACGATCGTGGGAGACGCCATCGCGCGCATCGGCGAGTTCGCCGGTCACCGGGTGATCAGGGACAACCACGTCGGCGACTGGGGTACCCAGTTCGGCATGCTCATCGAGTACCTGCTCGACGTGGGCGAGGAATCCGCGGAAGCCGAGTTGCTGCGGAGCGACCCGAACGCCTTCTACCAGGCGGCCCGGCGCAAATTCGACTCCGACCCGGGATTCGCCGACCGTGCCCGCAAGCGGGTGGTGGACCTGCAGGGCGGCGATCCGGGCACGTTGCAGCTGTGGCAGGATATCGTCGACTTCTCCAAGGACTACCTGCACCGGATCTACGGCCGCCTCGGCGTGACCCTCACCGACGACGACATCAAGGGTGAGAGCTTCTACAACCACCTGCTCGCCGATACGGTGGCCCGGCTGGAAGAAGAAGGCATCGCGGTCCACAGCGACGGGGCGCTCTGCGCGTTCCCGGCGGGCTTCACCGGCCGCGAAGGCAGGCCGATGCCCGTCATCATCCGCAAGAGCGACGGCGGTTACAACTACTCCACCACGGACCTGGCCACCATCCGGTACCGGGTCGACGAACTCCACATCGACCGCGCGATCTACGTGGTCGGCTCCGACCAGGCGCTGCACTTCCAGATGGTGTTCGCGGTCGCCAGGGAGGCCGGCTGGATACCGCCGGGCGCCGTCTTCGAGCATGCTCAGATAGGCCTGGTCCTCGGCCCTGACGGCAACAGGCTCCGTACCAGGTCCGGAGATAACGTTCAGCTCAGCGACCTGCTGGCGGAAGCCGTCGACCGCGCCCGGGCCATCCTCGACGAGCTCGACGCGACCGCGCGCTTCGACGCCGCCGAGCTTGACGCGGTCGCCGAGGCCGTCGGCATCGGCGCGGTGAAATACGCCGACCTGTCGACCGCGCGGGAAAGCGCGTACGTCTTCGACTGGGACCGGATGATCTCGTTCCGCGGCAACACCGGCCCGTACCTGCAGTACGCGACCGCGCGGATCCGGTCGATCTTCCGCCGGGCCGCCGACGGCCCGGCCGCCGGTACCGCCGTCGCGATCACCGCGGGCCCCGAACGTGCGCTCGCGCTGAAGCTGCTCGGCTTCGGCGCGGTCATCACCGGCGTGGGCGAGACCTCGGAACCGCACCGGCTGTGCGGGTACCTCTTCGAGGTGGCCAGCCTGTTCACCACGTTCTACGAACAGTGCCCGGTGCTGAAGGCGGAGCCTGTCTCGCTCCGCGCCAGTAGGCTCGCGCTCTGCGCGCTCACCCATGACGTGCTGACCACCGGCCTTGGCCTGCTCGGCGTGCCGGTGCCGGAGCGAATGTAACCGAGCGCTGAACTCCTGCCCGGGCCGGCGCCTGGCCGCGGCCCGCGGCGCCACGAGCATGTGAACTCACGAACGTACTGCTTACGTGAGCCAGGATTCTGGCGACCGCCGGGACGTATCGGGGCAGTCTCGGCTCTGTGGATACGAACGGGCCGTCCATCGGCTACCGAGAACCCCATAGGCCCGCATACATGCACCGGGACGCGCGAAGCGGGCGCTGCGTCCCTGGCAGGAGGAGGCAACTATGATGGCCCGCGAGCGTTACGGGAAAGGCCGCCGTCAGGCGTCGATGAAGAGCCGGGTCGGCATCGCGACCGCGCTCCTGGTCAGCGGCGGCTCCATCGCCGCGATCGCGGTTGCGACCACGAGCCACGGCGCCGCGACCACGACCCAGCCGGCCGCCTACGCGGCCCGCTACCTTAACGAAGGAGCCACGCTCAACTCAGTCATCACCCACTGGGGCCAGTCCAGGCAGACTGCTTACGCTGAGCTTGCGAGCCTGACCCAGGCCCGGCAGTTCAGCCAGGTATCGTACGCGGGCAAGACGCTCGACGTGCAACGCGGCATCGTCGTGCTGGCCACGAAGAAGTTCCTTATCCTGCGGTCGTCCAACGGGTCGCTGCATCTTTGGCTGCTGTCCCGCGGCACCCGGTTCCAGAACGTCTCGGATACCACGGCCGGCACCTCGGCGCTGACCGCGAGCATCAGCGCCACGAAACAGGCGATGAACTCGGGCAACATGGTCCCGGCCACGACGCTGCTGGCCGGAAGCCCCACGGTCGCCGCGAGCCTGCTGACGCCCGCTCCCACGGTCCAGACGGTCACCGTACAGGTGGCCAACACGGACCTCACCGTGACGGTCACGGTGACCGGGAGCACGGCGACGGTATCGGCGACCGCGACCACGCCAACGAGCAGCAAACCGTCGTGGGACCCGAGCACGTTCACCCAGAACGCGTGGCAGGCCACCGACTCGCTCGCCCGCGGCGATCTGGCGCTGGTGGCCGGATCGCGCTCGCACTGGACCCTGCACGCCAGCGTGGTCCTGTTCACTCCGCTGACGGCCGCCGTGGGCGGCCGGGCTGACACCAGTCCGACCAGCACCCCGACCGCGCAGCCGACCTCCTGGTGAACCACGTCGTTCAGCCGGTAGCGGCGACATCGCCGGCGCACCCGCGTTCAGCGCGGGTGCGCCGGCGGGTGCCCGCCGATCCGGCCTACATCCGACCAGGCGCCGACTACGTGCCCCGCGAATCAGCCTCAGAGCCAGGCCCGAAACCGGCAGAGCCGCGGCTGCTCCGCTGCGGCGACCTCGTCCTCGACGAGGCCCGATGGACGGTCCACCGGGCCGGAACGCCCCTGCAGCTGTCGCCGACCGAGTTCCGGCTCCTCGCCTGCCTCATGCGCCATCAGGGCAGCGTGCTGACCAAGAGCCAGCTGCTGCAGTACGTGTGGGGATTCGGCTATACCGGCCACGCCCAGGTGGTGGAAACGTACGTGAGCTACCTGCGCCGCAAGCTCGACCGGTTCGGGCCGCCGCTCATCCACACCCGCCGCGGCGCCGGCTACACGTTGCGAAGCCCGGAGATCGGAACCGCCCCGGATGCGGAGGTCGTCAGACCCGCTCGATGATCGTGGCGTTGGCCTGCCCGCCGCCCTCGCACATGGTCTGCAGGCCGAACCGGCCTGAGGTCCGGATAAGTTCGTGCACCATCTTGGTCATCGCGATCGCGCCCGTGGCCCCGAGCGGATGCCCGAGCGCGATCGCCCCGCCGTTCGGGTTGGTCCGCTCGAGCGACGCTCCGATGTCCTGCGACCATGCCAGCGGGACCGGCGCGAACGCCTCGTTGACCTCGAACACGTCGATGTCCGCGACCGTCATCCCGGCCTTCGCCAGTACCTTGCGGGTCGCCTCGATCGGGCCCGTCAGCATCAGCACCGGGTCGGAGCCGACCACGGTAAGAGCGTGCACCCGGGCCAGCGGGGTCAGCCCGTACCTGTCCAGCGCCGCTTCCGACGCGATGAGCAGCGCGCCGGCCCCGTCGGAGATCTGGGAGGCGACCGCGGCGGTGATCTCCCAACCGTCACGGAGCGGTGCCAGTCCCGCCATTTTCTCCAGCGACGTGTCCCGGCGCGGGCCCTCGTCCTGGCTGAAGCCATCCAGCGGAACTATCTCCCGCTCGAACCGGCCTTCGTCGATGGCACGCACCGCTCGCCGGTGGCTCTCCAGCGCGAACTCCTCCAGCTGGCTCCGCTTGATGCCCCACTGCTCGCACATCAGCTGGGCGCCGCGGAACTGGGAGATCTCCTGATCGCCGTAGCGTTTCCGCCAGCCGGTGCCCCACGGATCCGGCAGGCCGGCCTGAGTGGCCAGGGTCACCGTCGAGCCCATGGTGACGATGCTCATGCTCTCTACCCCGGCCGCGACCACGAGGTCCTGCGTGCCGGAAAGGGCCGCCTGGGCGGCGAAATGAACCGCCTGCTGGGACGACCCGCACTGCCTGTCGATGGTGACGCCGGGCACGCTGTCCGGCAGTCCGGCTGACAGCCAGGCATTCCTGGCGATGTCGAAGGTCTGCGGGCCGATCTGCGAGACGCACCCCATGATCACGTCATCGACGGCGGCGGGATCAATGCCGGTGCGGTCAATCAAGCCGCGCAGGACGTGGGCCCCGAGATCGACCGGGTGGACCCCGGCCAGGGATCCGTTCCGCCTGCCGATCGCGGTCCGCACTGCACCGACAATGAACGCTTCCGCCACGATAGCCTCCGTCTGCGGGTTCGCGGCGTCCGGCTCGGCCGACCCGGAACCCTCTCGCCGAGTCCTTTTCCGCACAATCATGTACAGAAGCCTCTTCTGCACTCACCTCACGGTACCTTGTCTCGCGTCCGGCGGCTCCATGCCGTAGGCTCGTACCGGGTTCGCAAAACCGCAGGTTCAGGAGGCGGACATGACCGGACTCATCTTGCTGGTGTTTCTCGGCGTCATCGTCGCGTTCGGATGGACGCGCATGCGCGGCAAGATGAAGCTAAGTGTCTCGGGTAAGCAATGGGCCGGGGCGATTACTATTTTCGTGCTCGTCGTCCTCATGCTGTGGGCCTCGCACCAAGGCCACTGACGAACATTCAGAGCCCGGCCAGCACCTATCAGGCTTAGCTGCCGCTGCGCGGCATCTCGAACCATACCGCCTTGCCTTCCGGGGTCGGCCTGGATCCCCACCGAGTCGCCAGCTGTTCGACCAGGTAGAGGCCGCGTCCGCCTTCGTCCGTGTCCCCTGCGGTGCGGATCCGGGGCAGCCGTAGATCAGGGTCAAAGACCTCGACCCACACCGAGGTCGCGCCGCGCCGCAGGCGCAGCGCGAACTCCTTGGCCTGTGCCGTAGCTGGCGCGCCGTTTGTCTGGACCGCCGAAGGCGCGCCTGCGGGGGTCCGGGCGGGTACCGGGGCCAGCGGAGTCATCGGGGTCCTTGGGTCTGGCCCGGCGGGCGCGCTTACCGGGGTGGGCATGATCAGGGGCCCAAGTGAGAGGTCGAGGTCGAAGTCGAGCCCACGGCCCGGGCTCGGCGTGATCGAGGCGTGCAGGACGGCGTTGGTGACGACTTCGGAGACCAGTAGGCAGGCGAGTTCGGACTGCTCGGCGTCCATGCCCCATGACCCGAACGTCTGGGCGGCCAGCCGCCGGGCCTCGGACACCATGATCGGCTCGGCGGGGAACACGCGCTCGGTCCAGGCGAGCTTGGCAGGCGAGGACTTCACCACCAGGATGGCCATGTCGTCGTCGATGTCGCCGGGGACGGCGTACTCGGCCGCCGTGGCCACGGCGTCGGCATCCCCGCTCGCCGCAGCCGCACGGACCGCATGCTGCAGCATCTCCGCCGCCTCGGCCTCCGAATAATGCCCCAAGCCGTCCACCCGGGTCCGCCGGTCGGTCAGGCCGTCGGTGTAGAACACCAAGATGGCCCCGGGCGGCAACTCGATCGTCTGCTCCTTGTAGGTGGGCAGGCCCCGGATGCCTTTGCCGCGCACCCCGAGCAGGACCCCCTTGTAAGCGAACTCGAGCTGCCGCACCTGCCCGCCGCTGATCAGCAGCGGGGCGTCGTGGCCGGCGTTGGCGAAGGTCAGCTCCCTCGACCAGGCGTCGTAGATCAGGTAGATACAGCTGACGGTGGGCGGGTCCCCGGCGGCCTGAGCCCCGTTCTCGTCGGCGGGGGCCAGCGACCGGCACCACTCGTCGAGTTTGCGCATGATGTCCGCGGGTGACTTCTCGTCTTGTGCGAATGCCCGCAGGGCCGCACGCAGCTGGCCCATGATCGCCGCCGCCCGCGCGCCTCTGCCCTCGACGTCGCCGATGACGATGCCCACCCGCCCGGCCGCCAGCGGGATGATGTCGTACCAGTCGCCGCCCACCTGGGTCTGGATCCCCTGGCCCTGCGTCTCTAGCGGTTTCGCGGGCACGTACCGGCAGGCGACCTCCAGGCCATCCAGTTCCGGGATCGCCTGCGGCAGCAGGCTCTTCTGGAAGGCGAGCGCGGTCTGCCGTTCCGTCTCGAACAGCATCGCGTTGTCGATTGCGATAGCCACCCGGCTGGCGATCGCGCCGATCAGGTCGCGGTCAGATGTGTCGTAGTGAGGCTCGTCGCGTTCGGTGAGCCTGGACAGGGCCAGGCTCATCACGCCGAGCAGTTCTCCCCGGGCGTAGAGCGGCGCCGCGATCACTGAGGTCAGGCCGGCCTGGCGACTCGCGGCCATGCTCTCCGCGCTAGGTGCGGGGTAGCTGTCCAGGTCGTGGACCGCAATCGTGTCCAGGCGGGCCATCGCCTGCTGGCAGAAGTGGCCCTCCGGATAGTGAATCTGCTCGCCAACCTGGGCCCAGGTCCCCGGCGGTGGCACCCAGTCGTTCGCGTGCCGCTGCACCCGGCGGACAAGCGCCTCGCCCTGGTACAGGTCGATGAAGCAGTGATCGGCGAACTGAGGCACGAGCATTTCCGCCACGTGCCTGAGCGTGGTGACGATTTCCAGCGAGCCGGCCAGTCGCTCGCCGACGCGCTCGAGCAGGGCGATCCTGTCCTGCTCCCCCTGGCCGTCGCGCTTGCTCGCCTCGCGGGCCAGGATCACGATTCCGTCGATATCGCCGCTCGGGTGGCGCAATGGCACGGCGAAAGCGCGGATGAGCGCACGCGCCCCGTCGCCGCGGATGCTCTCGAGCGTTCCTTCCCAGGACCGTCCGTGCAGCACCTGGGCGGCGAGATCCTCCGTTTTCCGCACGTCATCTTCGGCGAACATGCCGAGGGACAGGACGGAGCAGCCGGCCAGCCGCGCCACAGCACCGGAAATGCGGAAAAGCCCTACCGCGTACTCGTTGATGTACAGGAGATTACTGAGCCTGTCCGTGACCACGACAGCTATATCCGCCTGGGCTAGGACCATGTCCGCCGGAAGATACGCGTCGAAAGCAGCTTCACCCCAGCCCGTCACGCCCGCGCTCCCCGACCCAGGTAGCGTTGCCGGATGACATGATCACGCTCCGGCCAGTGGCTGACACCGGCTGCCGATAGATACGAAGATATGCGCTGCAATCTGACTGGAAAGTTCTGTCGAGATTGCGTCCACCGACTCGCCGGCCGTCACCCGTACATCATCGCCGCTTGCCATAAGAATCACCTCGCGTCCGGGTTGTATCCCGGCGCGCTTGAGTTTAAGCATCAGAACGAGATCACTCTGGATTTGCTCGCCAATTCGGCGGATGACGACCCGTGTAGTTCCCTCGGATGCGGTCTTTGTCATAGCCTCACCCGTCTCGTTTGTGGCTACCCGCACCCGTTCGAGCGCCTCGCCCGGCAGCCCTAGTTCGGCGAGACCGGGGATGAGATTGCCGTGCGGACAGCGAACAGGGTAACCGAGAAGCTCGAGAAGACGGCGCTCGACGCTCTCCGAGATCACGTGCTCCCACCGGCACGCCTCGATATGCACTTCCTCCCACGGCAGCTTGATCACCCCGACCAGAAGGCATTCAGCCAGCCTGTGCTTGCGCATCACCCTGGTGGCGAGCATCCGGCCAACATCGCTGAGGGAAAGCTGCCGGTCCCCGGCAACATGCACCAGTCCGTCCCGCTCCATCCTGGCCACGGTCTGGCTGACGGTCGGGCCGCTCTGCGCGAGCCGCTCGGCGATGCGGGCACGCAGCGGAACCACACCTTCCTCTTCGAGCTCGAAGATGGTGCGGAGGTACATCTCCGTGGTGTCAATGAGCCCTTGGGCTGTCAACTCCTCATCCTCCTGCTTGTGATGCTATGCCGGGGAGGCGGTGCCTTGGACTCGCCCGGGGACGCTCGAAGTCTCGGGGACGCTCAGGGAGAGAGTCGCTCGATGATCCAGCGGTCATCGTGACGCCGGTAGCGGAGGCGGTCGTGCAGTCGGTACTGGCCCCCCTGCCAGAACTCGACCGTCTCAGGCACGAGCAGGTAGCCGCCCCAGAAGTCGGGCATGGGAACGCTGGTCGTCGGCGGCCAGCGCCGCTCGAGTTCCTCGACCCGGCGGTCGAGTTCATCGCGAGAGCCGATGACCTGCGACTGCCTGCTGGCCCAGGCTCCGATTTGCGATCCGCGCGGCCGGGACCTGAAGTACGGCTCGCTGTCCTCCCGTGACATCGTGACCACGCTGCCCTCGGCTGTGACCTGGCGCTGCATGGCGTACCAAGGGAAAACCGCGCACGCCCGGGGGTTGGCCGCGATGTCCCTGCCCTTGCGCGAGGTCCGGTTGCTGTAGAAGGTGAAACCCGTCTGGTCGTGTGCCTTGAGCAGCACGGTACGAGCCCGCGGGCGGCCATCGGCGGCGGTGGTCGCGAGCACCATCGCGGTCGGTTCCGGCTGCACCAGCCCCTCGGCGTCCGACATCCACCGGGCGAACTGCGTCATCGGGTCAGCGGCCATCGTGTCCTCGGACAAGCCGCTCGAATCGGAATCACGTTGTGTCGCGTCCATGGGTAATGATCCTCACACCAGTTTTGGCTACCGCAACCCAGATCAGGGCGGTTGAATGGTAGCGCTGGAGTCGGCCTCACCGCCCGATCCGCGGCTCGGCAGGCCGGCCGGCCATCGCGTGAGGTGGCTGCATACCCCGCGAGGAAGCGAGAGAGGAGCCCCGATGTCGGACTTCAAGCCAGGACTTGAAGGCGTCATCGCCTTCGAGACCGAAATCGCCGAACCTGACAAAGAGGGCGGTTCGCTCCGTTACCGCGGAGTCGACATCGAGGAACTCGTCGGCCATGTCTCCTACGCGCCGGTCTGGGGCCTGCTCGTCGATGATGCCTTCACACCCGGGCTGCCCCCCGCCGAGCCCTATCCGATTCCGGTTCATTCCGGCGACATCCGGGTCGACGTGCAAAGCGCGCTGGCCATGCTCGCGCCCGCCTGGGGGTTGCGGCAGCTTCTCGACATTAGCGATGAGCAGGCCCGCGAGGATCTCGCCCGCGCCTCGGTGATGGCATTGTCGTTCGTGGCCCAGTCGGCCCGCGGGGTCGGCTTGCCGATGGTGCCGCAGCGCCGGGTGGACGAGGCGTCGACGGTCACCGAGCGGTTCATGATCCGTTGGCGTGGCGACCCCGATCCCCGGCACGTCAAGGCGGTCGACGCGTACTGGACTTCGGCGGCCGAGCACGGCCTGAACGCCTCCACCTTCACCGCCCGCGTCATCGCCTCTACCGGTGCCGATGTGGCCGCGGCCCTGTCCGGGGCCGTCGGCGCCATGTCAGGGCCATTGCACGGCGGCGCGCCCGCCCGCGTCCTGGGCATGATCGAACAGGTCGAGCGGACCGGGGACGCCGGGAAGTACGTGACCTCGCTCCTGGACCGGGGCGAACGGCTGATGGGCTTCGGGCACCGGGTCTACCGGGCCGAGGATCCGCGGGCCAGGGTGCTCCGCCGTACCGCCAAGGAGCTCGGCGCACCGCGGTACGAGGTCGCGCTGGCCCTGGAGAACGCCGCGCTGGCCGAGCTCAGGGCCCGGCGTCCGGACCGGGTACTCGAGACCAACGTCGAGTTCTGGGCGGCCATCGTGCTCGACTTCGCGGAAGTTCCGGCGCACATGTTCACCTCGATGTTCACCTGCGCCCGCACGGCGGGCTGGGCGGCCCACATCCTGGAGCAAAAGCGGACCGGCCGGCTGGTCAGGCCGTCGGCCCGTTATGTCGGACCAGCCTCCCGTTCCATTCAGGACGTCCCCGGCGCGGCGGACGTGCTGGACCAGGAGGTCTAGCCCGGCGCGCCCGTCGGTAACCGACCACGACCCGCCGGTAGGCTGCTTCAATGAGCACTCTTGTGATCCCGGCCCAGCTCAAGCCCAAAGACGGCCGGTTCGGCAGTGGGCCCGCCAAGATCCGTCCGGAGCAGCTGGCGGCCCTCGCGGGCTCAGCAGCGACCTACCTCGGCACCTCCCACCGCCAGCCGCCGGTCAGGTCACTGGTGCGCAGGATCCGCGGCGGACTGGCCGAGCTGTTCAGTTTGCCCGCCGGGTACACGGTCGTACTCGGCAACGGGGGCACCAGCGCGTTCTGGGATATAGCCACGTTCGGCCTGATCCGCGAGCACTCACAGCACTTGAGCTTCGGTGAGTTCTCGGCGCGGTTCGCGGCGCTGGCCGGCCGGGCGCCCTGGCTTCGCGCCCCTACCGTGGTCGAGTCCCCCCCTGGTACGCACCCGGTCCCGTGGCCGGAGCCGGGAGCGGACGCCTACGCGCTGACCCACAACGAGACCTCGACCGGGGTGGCCATGCCGGTGCGCCGCGTGCCGGGCGCTGATCCGGGGTCACTGGTCCTGGTCGATGCCACCAGCGCCGCGGGCGGCCTTACCGTGCGGGCGGAGGAGTTCGACGTCTACTACTTCGCACCGCAGAAGGGCCTCGGCTCTGACGGCGGCCTCTGGATCGCCCTGCTGTCGCCGACGGCCGTGGACCGGGTGCACGAGATCGCCGCGGCCGGACGCTATATACCCGACTTCCTCTCGCTCCGGATCGCGCTGGAAAACGCGGCCAGTGACCAGACCTACAACACGCCCGCGGTCGCGACCTTGTTCCTGCTCGCCGACCAGATCGAATGGATGCTCAGCCACGGCGGGCTGGCCTGGGCCACGGCCCGAACGGCCCAATCGGCTGCCATACTGTATACGTGGGCGGAGAAGGCGGCCTACGCTGAACCGTTCGTCGCCGATCCCGCGCAGCGCTCGCAGGTTGTCGGGACTATTGATGTCGTCGGCGGGGTGTCCGCTGACGACATAGCGGCATCCTTGCGGGCGAACGGAATCGTCGACACGGAGTCCTATCGGAAGCTAGGCCGCAACCAGCTGAGAATCGGCATGTTCCCCGGAGTCGACCCGGCGGACATCCAAGCTCTCACCGTTTGCATCGACTACGTCGCCGAGCGGATCGGCCGCTAACCGCATCAAGATCCGAGGTGGGTCATGAGTACCAATGCTCACAGGGCAGAAATGCTCAGCGAACCTGCTCGCTCTCCGCGCACCGGTTTAGACCCGGGGACTCACCGGTCGCATGAGAGGGTCAACCGGCCCGCTGGATCCGGCCCGGCCACGAGCGAACTGATGCGGCTGTTCGTGGCCATCGCCCCGCCGCCCGCCGTGCTTGACGAGCTTGACGCTCTGGTCGAGCCGCTGCGATCCAGACGCCAGGACCTCCGCTGGACCAACCGCGAGGCCTGGCACGTCACGCTGGCCTTCCTCGGTCAGGTCGACGAACCCACGGTGGCCAAGCTGCTGCCGCGGCTGGAGCGCGCGGCCCGGCGGCACCGCGCTATCGCGCTGGCGTTCGCGGGTGCGGGCGCATTCCCCGCGGTCGGCCGGGCGAACGTGCTCTGGAGCGGGCTGTCTGGCGACCGCGGGCCACTCGCGCGCGTCGCCGAATCCGTTGCGGCCGGCGCTAGTCGCGTTGGCACGCCCCCACCCGACAAGGGGCGCCGGTTCCAGCCGCACCTGACCCTGGCCCGGTGCCGTATGCCGGCCGATGTCACCGAGCTCGTCGCGGCGCTGGCCGGCTACCAGGGGAAGTCGTGGACAGCGGACCGTCTTCACCTGGTCCGCAGTCGACTTGGGGCCACCGACCAGCCGCGGTATGTCTCGCTCGCGAGCTGGTCGCTGCGCGCTCGTGACCACGAGACCGATTCCGCGTCCTGAGCCGGGACTCGGCCGGCTGCGACGGGCCGGCCAGATCCTCGCCCGCAACGACCGGGCCGGTAACGACTGGCTCAGCTTCTCCAAGATGGGGACCGCCGCCCGGAGGGTAGCGCGCTCGGCCGCGGTCAGCTCGGCCAGCCGCTGGTCCAGCCAGGCGTCCTTCCGGCGCCGGACGCGATGCACCACCGCCCGTCCCTCGTCGGTGACGGTAAGAAGGACCTGACGCCGGTCCGTCGGATGCGGCGATTTGACCACCAGGTCGCGCTCGGTGAGCACCGCGATCACACGGGTCATCGAGGGCGGCTGGACCTTTTCGTGCTCGGCCAGTTCGCCGGGGGTCATCGCGTGGTGGACTTCCAGCGCCGACAGCGCCGCCAGCTGGGTCTCAGAAAGCACCGCCTCGGTCATTCCTGACGCGGCGCGCTGGGCCCGCAGGCGCCTCGCGAGCCTGCTCACAGAGATCCGGAGAGCAGTGGCCAGCCCGGCATCAGTCCTGGTCCGCGTTGCTGTCATCTTCGGAGAACCTTCGTCGGCCAGCCTAGAGCGTGAACTAAGTACATCACGGCTGCGGGCCGCACGCAGCCCTCGTTACAGATCAGCGGCCGGGGGTCGCCTGGACGTTCATGGCACCGGGCGACCTCGTAGCCTAGGGGGGTGAAGCAAACCCGCGAGCCGGGCCCGCGCTTGTCGCCACCGCCACCGCTCGAAGGCAACGATCAGCTGGTCACCGGGATCATCACGGCCGGATGGGCCGTCGCGCTGATCGTCCTGCTCATCGTCCGCGGTAGCCTCCCGTCCGACCTGCGGTGGTGGATCTGGACCTGTGCGACTGGCCTGGGCCTGGGTCTCTTCGGCCTCTGGTACGTCCCGAGGCTCAAGCGCTCCAGGGCCAGGGCAGCGGCAGCCAGGGCGGATGAGGGCACCGCAGGAGATCAGTCCGCCCCGCGAGACAGCGGCTCGAAGACGGTCTCTTCGACCGAAACTCCGGGCAGGTCGACGAGATCGTAACCGAACTCGTCGATGACGGGCACCACCGCCCGGGCGGCCGCCGCGCTGGCCATCGCCTCAGAGTGAGCTCCGCAGCCGTGATCAGCCGACACGACCCGGCCGTCGTCCGGCGCGTAGGCGTTGGCGCAGGCGCCGAACAGCCTGCCGAGCTCGCCGGTCAACGGCACGTAGAACCCGCAGCTGACGCAGTGAGCGGGGGCCGCGTGCGCCAGCGGTGTCCGCGGACCGTGCTCGCTGGAGTACCAGCGTTCGGACGCGTCCTCGCGCCCCACCACGGAAAGCACGCGTGATCGTCCCGGCGCAGGCAGCTCAGCTGGCTCCGCCGGACCATCGCCCTCGGCGTCGGCGTACCAGTCGGTGACGGCGTCGTAGCCTTCCAGCACGACCAGCGGGACCAGCCGCTCGTCGTCAGGCTTGGCGGGCAGCAGGTCACCGACCCCGAGATCTCCCGGCCGCACCCGGTCATGCCACGGCACCCAGTCCGGAGCGAGCAGGGCACCGGATCCGGGTAGCAGGACCGTTTCGCTGACTGTAACGGCCTTGGCCCGGGGGGCCCGGACGACCGTGACCGCCCATCTCCAGCCCGAGTAGGCCGGATCCGCGCAGTCGAACAGATGGGTGACGATACGCTCGCCTTCGGCCTGCACGCCAAGGTGGTCGCCGACGTCGGCGGCGCTCACGACGGAGAGAAGGGCGTCCCGCGCGAGGTCGACGGCCTCGGCGCACGCCTGATCTGGTTCCCGGGTACGGGTGCGGGTGGGACTCACGGCTACCAATTCTTGCTCATCACGCTCGTCGCAAGTGCGATTACGCGTTGTCTGCTGCCTGGGTTGAGTCGCCGTAGTGGCGCACACCAACAATACTGGTTACATGCGCATGTCCGAGGCGTTGCGGCGATCGGGTAGCGCAGCCCGCGCGACCGGCGGCGCGGTCCGGTCGGGCGCGCGTGCCGGCGTCACCGCGGGCCGCCGGACGGGCGGCCTCGTGCACCGGGTGACCGGCGCCTCGGGAGCCGGCCGGACCGGACTGTCGACCCTGATCGAACTGACCGCCGCCGGCGGGGCAGGAGACGCCTTCGTCGCCGTATCCCTGGCCGGGACGATCTTCTTCAGCACGTCCGTAGATCAGGCTCGCGGCAAGGTCGTGCTCTTCCTGCTGGTGACGATGGCTCCGTTCGCGGTTCTCGCGCCGTTCATCGGGCCGGCCCTGGACCGCATGCGGCAAGGCAGACGCTACCTGCTGGCAGGCACCCTGCTGGCCCGCGGCCTGCTGTGCTGGGGCATGTCAGCGGCGATCAGCAGCCCGGTGACGCTGCTCCCGGCCGCGTTCGGCATCCTGGTGCTGCAGAAGGCGTACGGCGTGGCCCGCGCGTCGATCACGCCCCGGTTGCTGCCTGCGGAGATTACCCTGGTGACCGCGAACGCCCGGTCACAGCTGGTGGCCCTGACGGCGTCCATGCTGGCCGGGGCGGTGGCGGCCGGGATCCAGGTGGTATGCGGCGCAGCCTGGGTGCTCCGGGCGGGCACGCTGATCTACCTGGCCGCCATGTTCCTGGCATTGCGGCTCCCCGACCAGGTCGACGCGCCGTTGGATACCGCCGTCGTACCACCGTCCGGCCCCGCGAGCCCCGCTGCCTCGGCGAGCCCCGCTGCTCCGGCCCCGTCGGCCAGGTTGGCCGGATCTGGAGCGCCCGGCGGCACGATCCCGTACGAGCCGGGCGCTCGGCCCGGCGGCACGATCCCGTACGAGCCGGGCGCCCCGTTCGAACGCGCGGCCCTGCCACCAGGCGCGGCGGGTAGGCCCGCCGGAGCCGCCGAGCCGGTCGCGGCGACCCGCACTAGACGCTGGCGGAGCCTGGCCGCCGTGGGCCCGGTGGTGGGCGAGGCGATGCGCGGCAACGCGGTGCTGCGCGCGTTCTCCGGCTATATGGTGTTCTTCCTGGCGTTCCTGCTGCGCACCGAGCATTTCGGCGTCTCGCACAATTTCGCGCTCGGGGCCCTGGTGGCCGCGGCCGCGGCCGGCGGCCTGGCCGCGATGGCCATCGGCTCCCTGATCCGGGCCCGGGCGCCGCAGGCCATCCTGTTCGCCATGCTCACGCTAGCGCCGATCGTGACGGCGGTCGGCGCCTGGTTTTTCAGCCTGGAGGCGGCCATTGCCGTGGCCTTCACCGCCGCGCTCGCGGCCGGCCTGGCCAAGCTGTCGCTGGACTCCACGGTCCAGCGAGAGATCGGCGAGGAGATACGCTCCTCGGCGTTCGCGGTCTCTGAGACGCTGAACCAGGTCTCGAACGTGGCGGGCAGCCTGGTCGGCGTCCTCGTATCGATACTGGACAATGGCCAGGTTGGTCTCGCCATCGCGGCCGGCTGCCTGACCGCCGCCCTGGTCCTGCTGGTCACCCGACGGCGGCGGCGGGTGCTCGCCCAGCGAAGAGACCAAGAACCTCCGCCGAGCGCGCGGCAAACCCGCCGCGACCGCCACTAGCCCTCGGTTCCCAGCGGCCCCTGGCCGGTCAGGACTCGATGTCGTCGGCCACGCCGCGGAGGACGGCGGCGACCTTCTTGGCCTCCCTGGCGTCCAGCTGCTTGCCCCGGCGGTAGGTCGTTGACGCGTCATCGAGCAGCTTGATCAGGTCCTCGACGATCACGATCATCTCGTCCGGCTTCTTCCGGGCCTGCTTGACGGCAGCGACGGTCGGCGGCGGCTCCAGCACCCGTACCTGGAGCGCCTGCGCTCCCCGGCGCCCCTCGGCGACGCCGAACTCCACCCGCTGGCCTTGCCGCAGCGCGGTCGTTCCCGCGGGCAGAGCCGACGAATGGACGAAGACCTCACCACCGTCGTCGCGGGCGAGAAAGCCATACCCCTTATCGGAGTCGTACCACTTGACCTTGCCGGTAGGCACGCGCAGACCTCACGTCGAAGAGAGCTAAAGAACAACCAGCGATCAGGTGATCGACAGGATGCTATGGGCGCTTCTAAGGCTATCGGTCCGGGACGCCGAACCGCAGCTTCGTTATCGCCGGTTTCACCTGGTTTGCCGGGTTCGCGTAACTCCGCAATCAGTTCTACCGCGTTCATCCCGGTCCGGCCTCACACGTTCGGATGGAGCTGGGACGGGATCGCGTGCAAGGCCGGAGTCCGAGTGCGATCTCCCCCATGCCTAGGATCGCACCCGGGTCTATACCCAGCACTTATAACCAGAAACATACGCCACAGGCAGCACTTGCGTCTCGGGCCTGGCCAATCCGGGCGGCCGGGGAAACACTGGAGCCCACGACCGACCCGGCAACGCAGACGGCCCGGGGGAAACCCCGGGCCGTCTGGGTGAGGTGACTTCTGATAATCAGAAGTCCATGTCACCGCCACCGCCTGGCACGGCGGGGGCCTTCTCCTTCTCCGGCTTCTCCGCGATCACTGCCTCGGTGGTGAGGAACAGCCCCGCGATCGAAGCCGCGTTCTGCAGCGCCGACCTGGTGACCTTGGCGGGGTCGATGATCCCCGCCTTGAACATGTCGACGTACTCGCCGGTCGCGGCGTTCAGGCCCTGGCCGACGGGCAGCGTCTTGACCTTCTCGACCACCACGCCGCCCTCGAGGCCGGCGTTCACCGCAATCTGCTTGAGCGGCTCCTCCAGCGCACGACGCACGATCTTGGCACCGGTCGCCTCGTCACCCGACAGGTCGAGCTTCTCGAAGGCGTTCTTGCCCGCCTGCAGCAGCGCGACGCCGCCACCGGGCACGACACCTTCCTCGACCGCGGCCTTGGCGTTGCGCACCGCGTCCTCGATGCGGTGCTTGCGCTCCTTGAGCTCGACCTCGGTGGCCGCACCCGCCTTGATGACGGCGACGCCGCCGGCCAGCTTGGCCAGCCGCTCCTGCAGCTTCTCGCGGTCATAGTCGGAGTCGGTGTTGTCGATCTCGGTGCGGATCTGGTTGACCCGGCCAGAGATCTGGTCGGCATCGCCAGCGCCGTCGACGATCGTCGTCTCGTCCTTGGTGACCACGACCTTGCGGGCCCGGCCGAGCACGTCGAGGTCGACGTTCTCCAGCTTGAGGCCGACTTCCTCGCTGATGACCTGGCCACCGGTGAGGATGGCGATGTCACCGAGCATGGCCTTGCGGCGGTCGCCGAAGCCAGGGGCCTTGACGGCCACCGACTTGAACAGTCCGCGCATCTTGTTCACGACCAGGGTCGCCAGGGCCTCGCCCTCGACGTCCTCGGCGATGATGACAAGCGACTTGCCGGACTGCACCACCTTGTCCAGCAGCGGGAGCATGTCCTTGTTCGCCGAGACCTTGGAGTTGACCACGAGGATGTACGGGTCCTCCAGGACGGCCTCAAGCCGCTCCGGGTCGGTGACGAAGTAAGGCGCAATGTATCCCTTGTCGAACCGCATGCCCTCGGTGAGCTCAAGCTCGAGGCCGAAGGTGTTGGACTCCTCGACGGTGATGACGCCTTCCTTGCCGACCTTGTCCATGGCCTCGGCGATCATCTCGCCGATGGCCGTGTCTCCGGCCGAGATGGAGGCGGTGGAAGCGATCTGCTCCTTGGTCTCCACATCCTTGGCGAGCTTGGAAAGCTCCTCGCTCACCCGCTCGACCGCCGCCTCGATGCCGCGCTTGAGCGACATCGGGTTGGCGCCCGCGGCGACGTTGCGCAGGCCCTCGCGCACGAGCGCCTGGGCCAGCACGGTTGCCGTCGTCGTGCCGTCTCCGGCCACGTCGTCGGTCTTCTTCGCTACTTCCTTGACAAGCTCGGCGCCGATCTTCTCCCACGGGTCCTCGAGCTCGATCTCCTTGGCGATGGACACGCCATCGTTGGTGATCGTGGGGGCTCCCCACTTCTTCTCGAGTACCACATTCCGGCCCTTGGGGCCGAGGGTTACCTTCACGGCGTCGGCGAGCTGGTTCATACCGCGTTCGAGGCCGCGCCGGGCTTCCTCGTCAAACGCGATCATCTTGGCTGCCATAGGCTCCAGTCCTCCGTGGCGTAACGCGCGGATCGAGCCGACGCCCGCGACGGACGGCACCCCCCGCGGTCAGTCCCTTCCTGCCGCGAGGCGGGTACCTCATCGCTCGATCCCGCCATCATGCTGGCACTCACATAAGGAGAGTGCCAGCACCATGTTTAGCACTCTCCTAATGAGAGTGCAAACGCCGAGGCCAGAAACAGGCAAAACCGGTCACTGCGGGCACCGGGGCCTACCGCGACCGGGCGCGCTCACGCCGACCGTACGGCGTTCGCCTAGGCGGACGCGGAGAAACCAGTTCGGCCCGGCCCCCGTCAGGGGCCGGGCCGACCAGCTGAACCGGGCAATCTGCGACCCCGGGCGAACCCGGGGGCCGCAAGCGAACCTACGAGACCACGTGGACCTTGTCGGCCTGCGCGCCCCGATCGCTTTGCGTGATCTCGAACTCGACGCGTTGTCCCTCTTCCAGAGTGCGATATCCATCTGACTGGATCGCGGAGAAGTGGACGAACACGTCCTTGCCACCGTCGACGGCGATAAAGCCGTATCCCTTGTCCGGGTTGAACCACTTGACGGTGCCCTGAGCCATTCCAAACAACTCCCTAACTGCGCTCGGGCCTCGAGCCCCGCCCCTTGCAACCGCGGAACCCGTCGATCGCACCGAGTGATAACGGCTTCGTACGCAGAGCGAACGAATTCCGTCCCCATTCAACGGCGACCGGAATTGACCTTACCTTGTCCGAGCGCGACTGACGCCACTTACCCCTCAATCATGCCATCTGGCCCACGTTAGCCGCGGCATCCGGCGCGCCGCCCGCCACCGCGGGGATGACCGAGACCCGTGATCCCGCCGCCACCTGGGTGTCGAGTCCCTGCGCGAAACGCACGTCTTCGTCGCCCACGTAGACGTTGACGAACCGGCGCAGCTTGCCGCCGTCGTCGACGATCCGGCCGCCCAGACCCGGGTAGTCGGCGTCCAGGCCGGCGATCACGTCGCGGAGGGTTCCCTCAGCCGCCGTCACCTCCGACGCACCGCCGGTGTAGGACCGCAAGATGGTGGGAATCCGAACCTGTACGGTCACGGCATTGCCTCCTGGAAAGCTTCGATGGTCGCCTTGATCGGGACGGGAATCTCTACCGCCGCGGTAACCGCGTCGAGTGTCTTCAGCCCGTCGCCCGAATTGATGATCACGGTCTCTTCGTCCGGATCGAGCTGGCCGGCGGCGAGCAGCTTGCGCAGCACCCCCAGGGTGACGCCGCCCGCCGTCTCCCCGAAGATGCCCTCGGATGCGGCCAGCAGCCGGATCGAGTCGACGACCTCGGAGTCGCTGACGTCGGCGATGGCGCCGCCGGTGCGCCGCACCACGTCGAGCACGTAAGGCCCGTCGGCCGGGTTGCCGATGGCCAGCGACTTGGCGATGGTGGACGGCCGGACCGGGCGCACCACGTCGAGCCCGGCGGCGAAGGCGGCGGACACCGGCGAGCATCCCGTCGCCTGGGCCCCGAACACACGCCACGGCGTTTCCGGCACCAGGCCGAGCGAGGTCAGCTCGGTGAAGCCCTTGTCCACCTTCACCAGCTGCGCGCCCGAGGCGATCGGCACCACGACCTGCGGGGGCAGCCGCCAGCCGAGCTGCTCGGCGATCTCGAAGCCGAGCGTCTTGGACCCCTCGGCGTAGTACGGCCGCACGTTCACGTTGACGAACGCCCAGTCCGGGTGATCGCCTGCCAGCTCGGACGCGAGCCGGTTCACGTCGTCGTAGGTGCCGTCGACGGTGATCAACGTGCCGCCGTAGACCGCGGTGGTGATGATCTTCTGCAGCTCCAGGTCCGACGGCACGAGCACCACAGAACGGATCCCGGCTCGCGCGGCCGCAGCGGCGACCGCGTTGGCCAGGTTTCCGGTGGACGGGCAGGCCAGCACCTTGAAACCCATCTCGGTCGCGGCGGAAAGCGCGACCGCGACCACGCGGTCCTTGAACGAGTGCGTCGGGTTGCCCCGGTCATCTTTGATCCAGAGCCTGCGCATGCCCAGTGCGTGGGCGAGATTGTCGGCACGGATCAGCCTGGTGTACCCGGGCTCGAGCGTCGGCCGCTGCGCGATATCGGCCGGGACCGGCAGCAGCGGCGCGTAGCGCCACATGTTCGGCGGGCCGGCCGTGATGTCGGACCGGGTGATCCGCGGGTAGTCGTAGCGGACTTCCAGTGGCCCGAAGCACTCCTCGCACGCGTAGTGCGGGCCGAGTGAGTAAACCTGGCCGCACTCGCGGCAGGACAGCCCGGTGGCATAGCCGAACCCGGAAGGCGAAGTAGATGTTTGTGTCGTTGCTGTGGTCACCGGCGAGGCCTTGTCCTTCCCCATCTTTCCCAAGCGGTCACCCTGACCGCGGGCCGGAGTTGGCACCATGTCGCGCGCCTCGCCGTTCACGACGGGCATGCAAGCGCGATAGGTTGCCGGGGCTTCACAGGGCCGATCCCTCCACCCCTCTGGATGAGCGTTATTCAGTTGTGTTCAAAGAGTACCGCAGTACCGCCTCGGGGGGACGCTTTACTCTCGGGGGGACGACCCCCCAGACCCCCCCGATTTACGGGGGGCTGCCCGCCCCCCGTGCCCCCCGGCCCCCATAAGGGGGTTCACCCCGGGCCCTCCAGTCCCCTGGCCCCCCAGTCCCCTGGCCTCTGGCCCTCGCCCCTCTTGACCCTTGGAACCCCTGGAATCCCATTAGGGGCTCCGCTCCTCTGGACCCCCACGGCGCCAGGACTCGGGCCGGGCGCTAGCCTGGCGGGGTATGAGACAACGGGTGCTGGTGGCGTCTAACCGCGGTCCGATCTCGTTTGAGTTCGCCACCGACGGCTCGTTGACCGGCCAACGCGGCGGCGGCGGCATGATCTCCGGGGTGACGTCGGGACTGGCGGCGGTCACGCCGCATGCCGACGTGACCTGGATCTGCGCCGCGCTCAGCGACGCGGACCGGGCGGTCGCGAGGCAACCGGACACCGGCACCTGTGACCCGGGCGGCGTGCCGGTGCGGATGCTCGACATCCCGCCGGACATCTTCGACCGCGCCTACAACAACGTGGCCAACTCGACCCTCTGGTTTGTGCACCACCTGCTGTTCGACACCACGAACCAGCCGCATTTCGGCCTGGCGTTCGCACCTGACTGGGAGTCTTATCTGATCTATAGCGAGGCGTTCGCCGACGCCCTGGCGGAAGAAGCCGCGGGACGAAGTGCGGGAGAGGTCCGCATACTGGTCCAGGACTACCATCTGAGCCTGGTGCCCCGGATGCTGCGGGCACGGCTCGACGGCGGGGCGCGCGATACCCGCATCGGGTATTTCTGGCATATCCCGTGGGCGCCGCCGGACTATTACCGGATCCTTCCCCTCGATGTGGGCCGGGCGCTGCTTGACGGCATCCTCGGCGCGGACCACGCCGGGTTTCACGCCGCGCGGTGGGCGACCGCCTTCCTCGACTGCTGCGCGGCGATCCTGGGCGCGGACGTGGACCGGGCCGGCTCCGCGAGCACAGGCCCCGAGGGCACGGGCGGGGCCGTGATCGCCGGGACGGTGGGCCGGGTCCGCTACCGGGGCCACGTCACCGAGGTGGCCGTGCACCCGATGGGCGTGGACGCCGACGCGCTGCGGGCCCGCGCGGAAGGTGCCGATGTGCGCGCTCACATCGGCGCGCTCGGCCAGGCCGCGGGCGGCAGGAAGCTGATCGTCAGGGTGGACCGGACGGAGCTGTCCAAGAACATCGTGCGCGGCCTGGCCGCCTACCGCGAGCTGCTCGCCACCCGGCCGCAGTGGCGGGGACGCGTCATGCACCTGGCCTTCGCCTACCCGTCCCGGTCAGCGGTGCCCGAGTACCGCGCCTACACCGAGCGGGTGCGGCGGCTGGCGCGGGAGATCAGCGAGGAGTTCGGCACGACGGACTGGAACCCGCTGATCCTCGAGGTAAAGGACGACTATCCCCGGTCGCTCGCGGCCTGCGTCCTGGCCGACGTGCTGGTGGTGAACCCGATCAGGGATGGCATGAACCTGGTCGCGCAGGAGGGCCCGGTGCTGTCCGAACGGGGCTGTGCCCTGGTGCTTTCCCGCGAGGCAGGCGCCGCCGCCACGCTCGCCGCCGACGCACTGCTGGTCAACCCCTTCGACATCAGCGAGACCGCCGACGCCCTGGACCAGGCGCTGGCCATGACCGACGCCGAGCGCCAGCGCCGCAGTGCCGCGATCGCCACCACCGCCGCCGCGTTCCGGCCCGCGCGCTGGCTGGGCGATCAGCTCGCCCGCCTGGGGACGTAGCGCGCCGCCGCGTCAGCGAGGCCGGCCGGTGGTACCCGGCCCCGTTCCGCAGAATATTTTTCGGAACGCCCACGGCCGCGTGCCCCTTCCTGCGTCAGCCGCCCAGTTCGGCAGCGATCGCGGCGAGCAGCGCCACGATGCCCTCTGGCCCGTCCACCGCCAGGTCAGCCGCGGCCGCGACCCGGGGCGACTCCGGGCTGGCGCTGGCCACCGCGCAGCCAGGTACGCCGTCCGCGCGCAGCGCCCGCACCGCGGCGAAGGCGGGCAGGTCGCCAAGGTCATCACCGCAGAACAGGACCGAACGGGCCGCTCGCTCCCGGACCAGGCCGGTCAGCGCAGTGCCCTTGTCGACGCCGGGCAGGCGCAGTTCGATGACGAACCGGCCCGGCTCCGCCGCCAGCCCCAGCCGGGCGGCGAGCTCGCCGAGGGGACCGCTGAGCCGGCGCAGCGCCGCCTCCGGATCGGCCGCGCGGCGGGTGTGCACCGCCACCGCGTGCGTCTTGTCCTCGACCCAGGTGCCCTCTGGGGCGCCCGCCTCGCGGAGCAGGTCCGGCAGTGCGGCCCGGGCGGCACGCACCGCCGGCGGGACCTCAGGCGCGGAAAACTGGCCGTCCTGCCACCGCTGCCAGCCGTAGTGGCCGAGCACAATAAGGCCGGGGACGGCCTCGAACCCGCCCAGGCGGACCGCGCCCGCCGGAGACCTGCCGGTGATGACCGCGACCGTGCCGACCGCCTTGGCCAGGGCGGTCATAGCCGCCACCGCCCCCGGCTGGGCCCGCGCGTCGTCCGGGTTGGCCACGATCGGCGACAGCGTGCCGT
The DNA here is from genome assembly GCA_963758795.1 of uncultured Actinomycetes bacterium. GTDB lineage: Bacteria > Actinomycetota > Actinomycetes > Streptosporangiales > Streptosporangiaceae > Palsa-504. The sequence goes on along the minus strand of CAVWXG010000003.1, from coordinate 370,249 downwards.
CGAAGTCCATCGCGATCAGCGCGTGCCGCGGGTTCGCTAGCAGCGCCTGCAGGCCGGCCTGGCCCGCGGCAGTGCCCGGCCGCGGCAGGCCGGTCATCCGGGCCGCCCCTTCGCGGTCTTCGGCCGGGGCGAGCGCATCCGCTGGCGACGGGTCCGCTGCGCTCTGAGCCGCTTGACCAGCACCGGGTCGAACGCGAGCGCCTCCGGGCGGTCGATCAGCTCGTTCAGCAGCTGGTAGTACCGGGTGGCCGACATGTCGAGCACCTCAGCGATCGCCTGCTCCTTTACCCCGGGCGACCGCCAGCCGCGCCGCTCGAACGCCAGGATCCGCATGTCCTGCTCGGTCAACCCGGACATGCGGCCTCCTCCCGGCTGGGGTCCGGGTCGCGCGGCCCGGCTTACTGCCGACCGTACCCGCTGCACCGACAGGGGTGTACCTGCCCGGCGCGGGTAACGATCAGCGCGGTACCGCAAACTATTCCGCAATGACGCATTCCGTCACCCGCGGCTGCATGGCACGATTGCATAGGCCAGGTCGGAACATCGCTGCCGCTGGCCAGCCCGGCCAGCCTCGGAGGAGATATCTGACCAAGTGTCACACCGATCGCTCCGCAGCACCCTGACGCCTTCCGCCTCAGGGCTAGCTGCGGTTATGGCCGTTTTCCTGGTCGTCGGGAGCATCGGGGTCTTCCTCGGGTCGGCGCCTGCTTTCGGCGCGGGCGCCCAGGCCGACGGCATTTCCTTGTCGGCGGAGGGCGACCCCGTGCGTGCCCAGGAGTGGTGGCTGGCCAGCCTGAACGTGACCCAGGCGTGGCGCACGACGCGGGGCGCCGGGGTCACCGTCGCCGTGCTGGGCACCGGTGTCGCCGCGAGCCACCCGGACCTGGCCGGCGACGTGGTCACCGGACCCGACTACACCGGTTCGGGTCGCACGCCGGGCGGACCGTTCTGGGGCATCGACGGCACTCAGGTGGCCAGCATCATCGCCGGCCACGGGCACGGCCCCGACGGCGCGTCCGGCATCGTCGGGGTCGCGCCCGCCGCGAGGATCCTGTCCGTCCGGGTGAACCTGGAGTTCAACGACCCGCTCAATTCCGACCAGGCCGTGACCCGGCGACTGCCCGGCGCTATCGCCGACGGCATCACCTACGCGGTCGACCACGGGGCGCGAGTCATTGACCTGCCGCTGGATCCGGGAACGTTTGGACTGACGGGCGACGGTGACCCGGCCGCGGCCGGCGGCAGCCGCGCCGAGCAGGCGGCGGTCGCCTACGCGCTGCGCAAGAGCGTCGTGCTGGTCGGCCCTGCGGGCGATGACGGCGAGGGCCCCGGCCTGGTGAACTACCCGGCCGCCTACACCGGCGTCATCGCCGTCGGCGCGGTCAGCCCCAGCGGGCGCCTCGCTCCGTTCAGCAGCAGGCGCTCGTACGTGGCCCTGACGGCCCCCGGGGTCGGCCTGCTGGCCGCGACACCGCCCGACGACTACAACGCGGTCAGCAGCACCAGCGCGGCCAGCGGCATCGTGGCCGGCGTCGCCGCCCTCCTGCTGTCCCGGTTCCCGCACCTGACCGTGGCCCAGGTCACCCAGGCCCTGACCAAGAGCACGGTCGCGCCCGGCGGCACGGCCGCCACCGCGGATAACGCGGACGGGCCGGGCACCGGCCACGGCACCGTGAACGCCGCCCAGGCGGTCAGCCTCGCCGCCCTCATCACCTCCGCGAGCCGGGCCGACGCGACCCCCACTCCGGCCAAGCCGCGTCCGCCGGCCAGGCGGACGGGCGGGCAGGCGAGCGCTGGCCGGACCGGCGCGTCCGCCCACCGGGCAGACGTCAGCGCGCTCGCCGGGTCGCTGGTCCGTGACGTCGTAGCCGGCCTGGGCGTCCTCATCGTGCTGCTGATCGTGCTGATCGGAGTCCTGAGCTCGCGGCGCAAACGGATGTCAGCGGCCGGGTCTTCGGGCTCCGGCCGGGCCGGAGCCCGAAGACCCGGCCGGAACCAGAGGCCCCAGAGAGCCCAAGGAACCCGGGGACCCCAGGGGACGCGGGGGCAGCACGAGCACCGCCGGCCCGACCGCGCTCCGGCGGCCAGCCAGGCCACCGGGCCCAGAGCTACGGTCCGGCCCCAGCTGGCCTCCCCCGGCGCGCCCCTCGCGCCCGCCTCCCCCGGCACGCCCTTCGCGACCGCCTCGCCCGGCGCGCCCCTCGCGACCGCCTCGCCCGGCGCGCCCGGATGGCCAGCCCCCGGGGGCTGGCAAGGCGGCAGCTTGGGTGAGATCGCCCACCCTGCGGGCCCGCCTATGCGTCCGGTCATCGCGGCGGTCCCGAGGACCGCGAACCCCCTGCGGGGCGGCCGGAGCACGGCTGGCGCCAGCCCGCCCTGGGCGCCCGCGCCGGAGCCCGAGCAGACGAGCGCCCCGTACCCGGTCGCCGCGTCGGGTCTGTTCACGCCGCCACCGGGCCCCGGCCTCCGGGTGCCGGGGGACGTGCCCAGGCCGCTCGCCTTCACGACTCAGCCACCCGCTCCCGCCACCCCGGCCACGGCAGGGCCGACCACCGGCCCGCAGGTCACGCAGACGGCCAGCGACCCGCAGGTCACGCAGACAGCCGCCGGCCCGCACGGCACGCAGACGGCCGCCGGCCCGCACCGCACGCAGACAGCCAGCGACCCGCACGTCACGCAGACAGCCACCGGCCCGGACGCATTGGAGACGGCCACCGACCCGGACATCACCCGCACCGCCGGTGGACCACGGAAGGGGGGGCCGACCTACGGCCCGGACATCCCGACCCGGCAGAGCGTGGACCTCGCGGCGGCCCCGGTCGCGACCAGCTACCCCGGCCTGGCCCGGCCCGACGAAGACGACACCATTGTTTACCCGGGCGAGGGCGGGGACGGCTGGCCGCCCCCAGGGCCGCCGATGCCGGGCGGCGGTCCGGTCGCCGACCCCGACTCCATCTGGGACCTGGCCGCTACGGACGTGTTCCCGGTCGCCGCGCCGCAAGCACCGGACGACGAAGCTCCCGGCGCCAGCTTGAGCTGACGCCGGGAGCGGACGCCCGGAGCGGCCTGAGGTCAGGCCGCCTCGGGCACGGCCGACGCGTCGGCGGACCCGGTGCCCGCGGCGCTCTGGGCGGGCTCGAGCGCCAGCCGCAGCACCTCGCGGACATCACCGACCGTGTGCACCTCGAGCTTCTCCAGCACCTCGGCCGGCACATCGTCCAGGTCTGGCTCGTTCCGCTGCGGGATCAGGACCGTGGTGATCCCGGCCCGGTGCGCGGCAAGCAGCTTCTGCTTGACGCCGCCGATCGGCAGCACCCGCCCGGTGAGGGACACCTCACCGGTCATCGCCACGTCGGACCGCACCGGCCGCCCGGACAGCAGCGACGCGAGCGCGGTGGTCATCGTGACGCCTGCGCTGGGACCGTCCTTGGGCACCGCGCCTGCCGGCACGTGCACATGCACGCCGCGGTCCTTCAGCTCGCCGACCGGAAGGTCAAGCTCCACCCCGTGCGAACGCAGGTAGGACAGCGCGATCCGGGCCGATTCCTTCATCACGTCGCCGAGCTGGCCGGTGAGCGTGACTCCGGTCTCGCCGGTTTCGCGGCCGGCCAGGGACGCCTCGATGAACAGCACATCCCCGCCCGCACCGGTCACCGCGAGCCCAGTGGCCACGCCGGGCACGGCGGTCCTGCGCTCCGGCCCGGCCAGGCTCGTCTCCGGCGTGAACCGGGGACGGCCCAGGTAGTCGCGCAGCTCAGCCACGCCGACCGTGAGGGGCAGCGTGAGCTCGCTCAGCGCCACCTTCGCCGCGACCTTGCGCAGGATGCGCGCGATGGACCGCTCGAGCGACCGCACCCCTGCCTCCCGGGTGTACTCGGCCGCGATCAGCCGCAGCGCGTCCGCGTCGACCGTCACCTCCTCGGCGTTCAGGCCGGCCTTGGACAGCTGCCTGGGCAGCAGGTGATCCCGGGCGATGAGGACCTTCTCGTCCTCGGTGTACCCGTCCAGCTGAACCAGCTCCATCCGGTCAAGCAGCGGGCCGGGAATCGTGTCGAGCACGTTCGCCGTGGCCAGGAACACCACGTCGGACAGGTCGAGCTCCACCTCAAGGTAGTGGTCGCGGAACGTGTGGTTCTGCGCCGGGTCCAGGACCTCGAGCAGCGCCGACGCGGGGTCGCCGCGGTAATCCGACCCGATCTTGTCCACCTCGTCGAGCAGCACGACCGGGTTCATCGAACCCGCTTCGCGGATGGCACGGACGATCCGGCCAGGCAGCGCCCCGACGTAAGTCCGCCGGTGGCCGCGGATCTCCGCCTCGTCCCTGACGCCACCCAGGGAGACCCGGACGAACTTGCGGTCCATAGCCCGCGCGACCGATTCGCCTAGCGACGTCTTGCCCACGCCAGGCGGGCCGACCAGCGCGAGCACGGCACCGGAGCGCCGGCCGCCGACGATCCCCAGGCCGCGGTCCGCGCGGCGCTTGCGCACCGCGAGGTACTCGATGATGCGTTCCTTGACGTCGTCCAGCCCGGTGTGGTCCTCATCCAGGACACGTCGCGCGTCGCCGATGTCGTAGGCGTCCTCGGTCCGCTCGTTCCAGGGCATCTCCAGGACGGTGTCCAGCCAGGTCCGGATCCAGCCGGTCTCGGGGGACGCGTCGGGCGTCCGCTCGAGCTTGCCGACTTCCTTCAGCGCCGCGTCCCTGACCGCTTCCGGCAGGTCGGCCGCTTCCACCCGGGCCCGGTAATCGTCTTCCTCGGTCGCCGCATCGCCGTTGAGGTCGGCGAGTTCCTTCCGCACGGCGGCGAGCTGCTGGCGCAGCAGGAATTCCTTCTGCTGCTTCTCCATGCCCTCGGAAACGTCCTTGCGGATGGACTCGGCCACCTCCAGCTCGGCCAGCTGTTCCTTGGTCCAGCCGATGACGAGCTCCAGCCGCTTGACCAGATCCGGGGTCTCGAGCACCTGCAGCTTCTGTGCCGTGCTGAGGTAGCTGGAGTAGCCCGCCCGGTCTGCGATCGCGGACGCGTCGTCGAGCTGCTGGATCATGTCGATGACCTGCCACGCACCGCGCTGCTGGAGCATCCCGGTGACCAGTGACTTGTACTGCTGGGCGAGTTCATCAGCGCGCGGCCCGCGGCCGGTGTCCTCGACCACGGTGGCTTCCACCCACAGGGCAGCGCCGGGGCCAGTGGTCCCCGAGCCGATCTTGACCCGGGCGATACCGCGGAGCACTGCGCCGGGCTGTCCGCCAGGCAGTCGCCCGACCTGCTCGATTACGGCCAGCGTGCCGACGCCCGCGAACCCCCGGTCGGGTAGCCGCGGCACGAGGATCACCCGCGCCTTAACTTCTGAACGTACGCCGGGAACCTCACGAGACGGCATACGCGCCGCGTCAATCGCGGCACTAATGTCCGTCTGGGATGTCTCCAGTGGCACCACCATCCCGGGCAGCACCACCTCGTCGTCCAGCGGCAGCACCGGAAGGGTGAGCGTCTCACTCATTGATGGCCTCCAAAACTTGAGTCATACTCACTCAAGAAAGGAGAGCCCCCCAAAATTCCCGACCACGTTCGCCTGCAGCGATCAGGCTGGGGGCGCCCTGGATCCTCCCGCCGAACGTTGAGTCATGCATCCCTGATCTTCCCTGCCAACGCTAGTCCGGCACCCGGATCTTCCCTGCCAACGCCCAGTCCGGCACCCGGATCTTCCCGCCGAGCGCTGGTCTGCTGCCGTGCTTCGCTTCCTGCTCATCCACCCGCCGCGACTGGCGGCTCCGGCCGGATGCAGACACGGCGGCAAGATCCTGATCGCGGGCGTCAACTATTCCCACAGCACCAACACCGGTCCCGGCGTGGCGCTCATCCGCTGAACCTGCGGCCGGGCCTGCTCACCGTCGAACAGGTGCTGGCCTCGGTCCTCGACGCTATTCCGGTGGAAGCGGCGGATGCGATGCGCCCTGACGACGGCTCAGGGGCCGACGCCGAGCCGAGTGCGTTCGCCACTTACCGCACGCTGCTCGGACCGGGGTGCCGTAGCAACCCCTGGATCGCTTCGACTTCTACGCCACCTGCCGCGAACCCGACCTCGCCGTCTGCGTCGACCCCGCCTCTACGCCAATATCTTGCTGACCGTCGGCTTCATCACACCGAGTTCCTGATCGCGGCCGGGAAGTTACTTTCTGTCACTACATCCTTTTGCGGAAGCTCCCGCCGGTGGCGTGCATTTCCCGCAGGTCCCGGTTGTCTCAGGGATCACGCCTGCCCCGGGCATAGAGCGCCTCGATGCTCAGAGGCGGGTTTGCGCGGAGGATTTTGGCTTGGTGGAGTCTTTGGGGTACTCGGATGCACAAAATCTTCCATCAAGCCCAAATCATCCACGATAAACGGAGGCTACTCCGGGTGGTTTGCCGGTTATGTCACTATATGACAGGCAGGCGTTCGGCTGAGATGACCGATAAGCGCACGAATGTGCGGTGGCCGAAAGGCGGATGCCGCAAACCTGCTGACCTGACGTGTCATGAGCCCAGTTCACGACCGCCAGTGACCATCGAGTGCCGAAGACGGCCTCCAATTCTCCAGAGGCTGAGGCCACTAACCCCTCATGAGGGTAACGCGGGTTCGTCAGGGCCGACGAGGACGGTCGTGGCCGAGTTGGACGATGAGCTCGGCCAGGTCGGTCTCCAGGGCGCCTATCCCCTCGGCGGCCAGCGCCTCGTTCAGGCCGCCACGGCCCGGGCCAGGCCAGGGTAGTGCGCCTCGGCCGCCAGCGCGGGGTAATACTCCCGGACCATCGAGGCGCGGGAAGCGGACGGGGTGACGACCGCCTCGTAGCCGCTGAAGGCCGCGGTGAACCCGCGGGCCATCGGCGCGTCTCAGGGCGCGGCCGGGGCCGCCAGAAGCGCCGATCCGTCCCGTGCCCGCACCGTGTCGCAGCGGCCGAGGACGGCGAGCGCCGCGACGTACCCGGCGGCCGCCTCGAGATCCATCAGGGACACGGTGTCCGGCGGCTGCGGGTAGGGCCACGCGACGAGGCGCGGCGCCCCTCCGTCCGTGACGATGACGACGTCGCTGAAGGAGATGCGCAGGCCGTCGCCGGTCGCCTTGGTCACGGCTTCTTTCCTTGTCCATGCGGCCAGGAACTCGCGGGCCCGGGCCGACGGGCGGACCGCGGCCAGGGCGGCCCGCTCACCGTCCGCGAGCACCATGCGCGCGAGCGCCTGAGTGTCCCCGTCGCCGCCCAGCGGGCGTACGCGGCCGTCAAGCTGCTCCACGTCGACGCCGACCGGGGTTCTCGCGATGGCGACGGCGACGAGATCTCCGGAGTGCGTCACGGAATGGGAAAGCGCGCTACCCTTCATCATTGGTTTACCGTGCGGCCCGCCGCACTGGGAGCAGGTCCGGTCGAAGCGCACGTCGGCCGGGCGCAGGCCGGCATACGCCGCGAGGACGGTCTTCGCCAGCGCGCAGCCGACGCCGAACCGCTCGCGGTCCTCATCGCGCCGGTAGGCCGCCCAGCGCTGATGCTCGGTGTCGTCAAGGAGCCCAGCATGGCGATCGGATGCATCCAGCCTCCGCGCCCACCAGACATGGGCGGTCCCCGCCTCCGGGCCGGCCAGTTCAGCCATTCAGCCAGCCTAACGGCTAGCTGAACTCACATCTGGGGTTCGAGCACGGGCTGGCGTTGATAATGACGGGCCTGCGGGCGCGGCATGACCCGGACCGGGCTGGGCCGGCGGCGGCTGGGCCGGCGGCGGTGGGGGGCTAGCGTGAATCTGCGCCGCGATCCCGTCCAGCAGGACGTCCAGGCCGAACTCGAACCGCTCGTCCCTGGTCGCCGGGTCGTCCGGGTCGAGTCCGGAGTCCATCAGGCGAGCGATCTGCGGGTACTGGCCCGAGGCCCGGAACCAGTCCCGGTAGCGCTCCCGCTCAGCGTCCAGTTCTTCCTCAGTCAGGCCGGCCTCGGCCTGTTCCTGCTCGCGCTGGCCGCGGATCTCCCGCCCTTCCCGGATGACTGCGCCCAGCACGTAGGTGGCGACCGTGCCCAGCAGGTCCATGGTCGGCCGGGCGTCCAGGTCCAGCCCGGCCAGGATGCCGAGCAGCCGCTCGAGGTTGCGGGCATCGTTGGGCCCGGTCGGCGGGCGGCTGCCGATGAACTCCAGCGCCCACGGGTGCCGGTTCAGCACCGCGCGCATCTGGTTGGCAAAGGCCCGCAGGTCAGCCCGCCAGTCGCCGGTCGGCTCGGGGGCTTCGACCTCGGCCTCGAGCGTCTCGAGCATCAGGTCGAGCAGTTCCTCCTTGGAGCCCACGTACCAGTAGAGCGACATCGCCCCTGCCCGCAGTTCCCGCGCGATCCGCCGCATGCTGATCGCCTCCGGGCCCTCGGCATCGGCCACGGCGATGGCGGTGCGGACGATCTCGTCGCGGGACAATCCGCGGTCACGACCGGGTGGCCGGGCGCCGCGCTCCTTGTGCCGCTGGATGTGCTCGGCGATGCGCTGCTCGTGCTTTTCGTCGCGCGCGGCCCGGCCGGGAGGCGGGAACACATACCGCGGCCGGCCGAACGGCCACGACTCCGGGCCGGGGCCGGTGCGCTCGCCGGGGTCGGGGTGCTTGGGCGCACTGCGCTGGCGGGACTTGGGGCGCGCGACGGCCGGGACACGATCGGCGCGGTCACCGCCCTGGCCGGATGCGTCCATACCTGTTCCTCCTGCCGCCCGCGAATGCGCGTACCCCATGATGGCGCGGGAGACCCCCGCCCGTTCGGAAAATATTTGCTCTCTCGTACACCGTACTGCTATGGTACATCGTACTAGAGACGTACGGCGTACGAGAAGACAACGACGGGGAGTGACCATGAGCGAAACGCCCGCCATCGCGGCGGAGGGCCTGGTCAGGAACTACGGCAAAACCAGGGCGCTGACCGGGTTCGACCTGACCGTGCCAGCTGGCACGGTCTACGGCCTGCTCGGGCCGAACGGCGCGGGTAAGACCACCGCGGTCCGCGTGTTCGCCACGCTCCTGCGCCCGGACGGGGGCCGGGCGCAGGTCCTGGGCTACGACGTGGCCACCCAGGCCGCCGAGGTGCGACGGCGGATCGGCCTGACCGGGCAATACGCGGCGCTGGATGAGTACCTCACCGGGCGCGCCAACCTGGTCATGATCGGGCAGCTGAGCCGCCTCACGCCGGGCGCGGCCCGGCGGAGGGCGGACGAGATGCTCGAGCGGTTCGACCTCACCGAGGCGGCCACCCGGGCGGTCAAGACCTACTCCGGCGGCATGCGGCGCCGGCTGGACCTGGCCGCCAGCCTGATCGGCTACCCGTCGGTGCTTTTCCTGGACGAGCCCACCACCGGCCTGGACCCCAACGCCCGCGCCATGACCTGGGATATCGTCCGGGGCCTGGCCGCCGAGGGGACCACGCTGCTGCTTACCACGCAGTACCTGGAGGAGGCCGACCAACTGGCCGAGCGGGTAGCGGTGATCGACGGCGGGCGGGTCATCGCCGAGGGCACGCCGGACCAGCTCAAGGCGTCGGTCGGCGGCGCGCACCTGGACGTCGTGCTGGCCGCGGGTTCCGACCTCGAGGCGGCGATCGTGGCCATCAAGCCGTACGCCACCGGCAGCGTCCAGCCCGACCCCGACGGGCTGCACCTGTCCGTGCCGGTGGCCGCCTCCGAGGGGCTGACCACGCGGGTGGTGCGCGCCTTGGACCTGGCCGGGGTACAGGTGAACGACGTGACCATCCAGCGGGCGTCGCTGGACGACGTGTTCCTCTCCCTCACCGGGCACCCCAGCACCGAAGACGACAACACCGAAGGGAGTGATGCGGCATGAGCGCGATCACCGCGGACCTCGTGCCCGAGCAGGACGTGACCTACGGGCGCAGCCCGGCCGTCCACTTCGTCACCGACGTGTGGGTGCTGACCAAGCGCAGCCTCGCGCGGATCAGGCGCGAGCCGGAAACCCTGGCCGATGTCACGATCCAGCCCGTCCTGTTCATCCTGATGTTCGCGTACGTGTTCGGCGGCGCGATCGGCCTGCCGGGCGACGGCAGCTATCACGAGTACCTGATCGGCGGCATGCTCGGCATGGGCCTGGCCCAGACCGCGCCCGGCGTGGCCACCGCCCTGGTCACCGACATGTCCACCGGGGTGATCGACCGGTTCCGGTCGCTGCCGATGTCGAGGTGGGCGGTGCTGGTGGCGCGTTCGTTCTCCGAATTGATGACGCAGTTGATCGCGACGGCGGTGGTGGTTTGCGTCGGCCTGGCCATCGGCTGGCGGGTGCACACCAACGCGCAGGACGTGATCGCCGCGCTCGCGCTCGCGCTGCTGTTCGGCTACGCCTTCACCTGGGCGGGGGTCTGCCTGGGTATGACGCTGCGCAGCCCGGAGGCGGCCCAGCAGACCGGGTTCCTCATTTTCCTGCCGCTGACCTTCATCTCCTGCGCGTTCGTGCCCATCCAGGGCATGCCCGGCTGGCTGCAGCCGGTCGCGGAATGGAACCCGATGTCCGCGCTGGCCACCGCCTGCCGGCACCTGTTCGGCAACCCGAACCCCGCCGCGTCGATTCAGGCCTGGCCCATGCAGCATCCCGAGCTCGCCGTGGTCTGCTGGTCGGTGGGCATGCTGGTGGTGTTCGCGCCGCTGGCGGTGCACCTGTACCGGCGCAAGGCGCTCGGCTGACGCCAATGGGGACCGCAGGCGGGCGGGACGGAGCCTGGCGGGACGGCGTGACTTACAGCCGGCTGAGGACCGACCCGGTCCGGTGACGCGGCCGGGGGCTGGACCGCCGGCGGTCGCGTGCGTTATACATCGGATCTATGGAAGAGCAAACCGCTGAATTCGACGGGCTGACCGCACTGGTCACCGGGGCCGCCTCGGGGATCGGCCTGGCCACCGCCCGGCTGCTGGCCGCGCGCGGCGCCCGGGTCGCCGCCGTGGACCGGGTCAAGGCCGACGCCGAGAGCACGGCCATCTACCCGCTCATCGCCGACGTGACCGACGACGACGACGTCCGGGCCGCCATCGGCGAAGTCCGCCGGGCCCTCGGCCGGTTGGACATCGTGGTGAACAACGCCGGAATCGGCGCGGCCGGCACGGTGGCGGACAACGACGACGACGAGTGGCGCCGGGTCTTCGACGTGAATGTGCTCGGCATCGTGCGCACCACCAGGGCGGCCCTGCCGCTACTCCGCGAGGCGGCGCGCGATCGCGGCCAGGCGGCCATCGTCAACACCTGCTCGGTCGCGGCCATCGCGGGCTTGCCCCAGCGCGCGCTGTACTCCGCCAGCAAGGGCGCGGTCTACTCGCTCACCCTGGCCATGGCAGCCGACCACGTGACCGAGGGGATCAGGGTGAACTGCGTGACTCCCGGCACGGCCGACACCCCGTGGGTGGGCCTGCTGCTCGACGCCGCACCCGATCCGGCCGCCGAACGTGCCGCGCTGAATGCGCGCCAGCCCATGGGCAGGCTGGTCACCGCGGAAGAGGTCGCCGCGGCCATCGCCTACCTCGCCAGCCCGCTCGCGGGCGCCACCACCGGCACGGCCCTAGCCGTGGACGGCGGCATGCAAGGCCTGCGGACCAGGCCGAGAACGAGCTGACCGCGGCCCAGTGACTTCCGAGCGAACCCCAGCCGACGGCAAAGATCGGATGAGATCCACGTATCTGTGCAGGGCCCGCGTTATTGGCGGCGAGGCGGGCGCCGAATGACCAAGATCATCGGCTTCCAGACATTCGATGTGCGGTTCCCTACGTCGCGGACGCTGGCCGGGTCCGACGCGATGAACCCGGCCCCCGACTACTCCGCCGCCTACGTCGTCATCAGGACCGACGCGCCGGATCCCGCGGTGTCCGGGCACGGCTTCGCGTTCACCATCGGCCGCGGCAACGATGTCCAGCTGGCCGCGATCCGCTTGCTTGAGCCGTTCCTGGCCGGCCGGGACTTGGACGAGGTGCTCGCCGACCTCGGCGGGCTCAGCCGCCGGCTGGTCCGCGACAGCCCGTCGGCGACGGCTTCACCCAGGTAAAGATCAAGGTCGGCGCCGTGCTAAAGGACGACCTTCGCCGGTGCGCGATCGCGCGCGAGGTCGTGGGCGACGACATCGGCCTGGCCATCGACGCGAACCAGGTGTGGGACGTTCCGGCCGCCATCGGCTGGATCAGGCAGCTCGCGCCGTTCCGGCCGGCCTGGGTGGAGGAGCCGACCGCCCCGGACGACATCCTCGGCGCGGCGGCGATCCGCCGGGGCGTGGCGCCCGTCAAGATCGCCACCGGGGAACACGTCGCCAACCGGGTGATGTTCAAGCAGCTGCTGCAGGCGGACAGCATCGACATCATGCAGATCGACGCCTGCCGTGTCGCCGGGGTGAACGAGAACATCGCCAACCTGCTGCTGGCCGCCAAGTTCGGCGTGCCCGTCTGCCCGCACGCCGGCGGCGTCGGGCTGTGCGAGATCGTCCAGCACCTGTCGATGTTCGACTACGTGGCGCTGTCCGGCACGACGCAGGGCCGGCGGATCGAGTGGATCGATCACCTGCACCAGCATTTCGCCGCGCCGGCCACGGTCGTGAACGGCAACTACGTCACGCCGGAGACGCCCGGGGCGTCCACCGAGATCCTGCCGGAGTCGCTGGCCGAGTACTCCTTCCCGTCGGGTCCGGCGTGGCGCGACGGCGGATTGTCCTGATCATGAACCTCCCGCCTGACGGTCTGCGGGATGTCTGCGCCCGGTACGGCATCCCGCTGGCCGCGGCGGCCCTGCAGTTCACCCTGCGCCACCCAGCGGTAACCGCCGCTGTCATAGGAGCCCGCACCCCCGGAGAAATCGCCACCGACGTATCCCTCCTGTCCCTGCCCATCCTCAGCGCCCGCTGGGAAGAGATTTACCGATGATCACGAAACCTCCACCGCCTGTGCGTCTGCGAACTGCGAAGTCTTCGTGATCATCGATTAGCTTGTGCGCTCGATGATGATGACGGCGGTGTAGGCGTCGGGGATGGGTTTGCGGATTTCCAGGCGGAGCCAAGCTAGGCGGTGGGTGGTTAGGAGACGCTCGGCGACTCGCTCCGCGGCGGTTTCGATCAGCCGGAACTTGCCTTCGCGGACCACGGCGGCGATCGTGGTGGCCACCGCCGAGTAGTCCAGGGCGTCCGCGAGGTCGTCGCTCGCGGCGGGCGTCCGCACGTCGGCGGCCATATCCACGTTGAAGACCAGAGTCTGCTCGATGGCGCGCTCCCACTCGTGCACGCCGATCACCGCCCGGACGGACAGGTCCCGGACCGAAACAGTGTCCATCCCGCCTACGGTACGCAGGGCGGCGGCACCCCGGTGCGGCGGCTCACGGCACCGAGGCCAGCCACTGCTCGACGCCGGCGATGTGCACCGTCGCCCAGGACCTGGCCACCTCGGGCTCGTGCGCGGCCAGCGCGTCGAGGATGGCCCGGTGCTCGGTCAGCGTCCGCGCCCGGGCGCCGGTCTGGGTGAGCCCGCGCCAGACCCGGGCCCTGGTGGTCGGCGCGGACAGCGACTCCAGCAGCGAGGACAGCACCGAGTTCCCCGAACAGGCCACGATCCGTCGGTGAAACTCCAGGTCGTTGGCGACCAGGTCGTTGACGGCCGGATCCGGCCCGATGCTGTCGAGCAGCGCGCGCAGGCCTTCGCTCTGCTCCGCCGTGATCCGCTCCGCCGCCATCGCGGTGGCGGCGGGTTCCAGGATGCGCCGCACCCGGAGGAACTCAAGCAGCGTGTCGTCACGGTGGAAGTCGACGATGAAGCTCAGCGCCTCGAGCAGCAGCCGTGGCTCCAGGCTGGTCACGTAGGTGCCGTCGCCGCGCCGCACGTCGAGGATGTTGACCAGGGACAGCGCCCGCACCGCCTCGCGCAGCGAGCTGCGCGACAGCCCGAGGTCAGCGGCGAGATCCGGCTCACGTGGCAGCCGGTCGCCCGCGCGCAGCGCACCGGACGTGATCATGGCCCTGATCTTCTCGATGGCCTCGTCGGTCACCGCCACGGTCCCGCTCACCTCCCCATTCCCCTGAACCAGCCGCAGTCCCGCCATTGCCTGCCCGCAGAGATCCGATGTTTGTCCCGAGTATGACATAGCGCCGATCCGGGCTGATTGACGGCGGCGGCTGGTACGAATTAAGGCATGGTCGATGCCAAGGCGGGGCTGCGGGACGAGGCGGAAAAATACCTGCGGGCGCTGGCAGGCGAGCAGGCGCGGTTGCGAGAGGATCAGTGGACTGCGATCAGCGCGCTGGTCGAACGCGGGCAGCGAGCGCTCGTGGTGCAGCGGACCGGGTGGGGCAAGTCGGCGGTCTACTTCGTCGCCACCGCGCTGCTCCGGGCCCGCGGCGCGGGGCCGACCGTGATCGTCTCCCCGCTGCTCGCGTTGATGCGCAACCAGGTCGAGGCGGCGGGCCAGGCCGGCATCCGCGCGGCCACCATCAACTCGGCCAATCCCGGTGACTGGGAGGCGCTCTACGCCGAGGTCACCGCGGGCCGGGTGGATGTGCTGCTGGTGAGCCCGGAACGGCTGAATAACCCGTCCTTCCGCGACCAGGTGCTGCCCGAGCTCAGCCGGTCCGCCGGGCTGGTCGTCATCGACGAGGCCCACTGCATCTCCGACTGGGGGCATGACTTCCGGCCCGACTACCGGCGGCTGCGTACCCTGCTCGGCAGCCTGCCGGCCGGCATCCCCGTGCTGGCCACGACCGCGACCGCGAACGCGCGGGTGACCCGCGACGTCGCGGAGCAGCTCGGCACCGGCGGCCAGGGCGAGACGCTCGTGCTCCGGGGCCCGCTGGACCGGGATTCGCTGCGGCTGGCTGTGGTCACGCTGCCCACCGCGCATCAGCGGCTCGGCTGGCTCGCCGCCCGGCTCGCCGAGCTGCCTGGATCCGGCATCGTCTACACGCTGACCGTCGCGGCCGCGCAGGAGACCGCGGCCTTCCTGCGCGAGCAGGGGATGGCGGTGACCGCCTACAGCGGCCGGGACGAGCAGGTGGAACGGCTGCGAGCCGAAGACGACCTGCTGGCCAACCGGGTCAAGGCGCTGGTCGCCACCAGCGCGCTCGGGATGGGATTCGACAAGCCCGACCTCGGCTTCGTCGTGCACCTCGGCGCACCGCCGTCACCGGTCGCCTATTACCAGCAGATAGGCCGGGCCGGGCGAGGGGTGGAGCGCGCCGAGGTGATCTTGCTGCCCGGCCGCGAGGACCGGGACATCTGGGCCTACTTCGCCTCGCTCGCCTTCCCGCCGCAGCGGCAGGTCCTGGCCACTCTGGCGGCCCTGGCCGAGGCGGGCCGGCCGCTGTCCACCGGCGCGCTCGAGACGCACGTGGACTTGTCCCGCGGCCGGCTGGAATCGATGCTCAAGGTGCTCGACGTGGACGGCGCGGTGCGCCGCGTCAGCGGCGGCTGGACCACGACCGGCCAGCCGTGGCACTACGACGCCGAACGTTACGAGCGGGTCGCCGCCGAGCGCGCCCGGGAGCGCGACGCGATGCTCGGCTACCAGGTGGCGGACGGCTGCCGGATGGAGTACCTGCGGCGGCAGCTTGACGACCCGGCCGCCGCGCCGTGCGGACGCTGCGACAACTGCACCGGCCAGCACTGGGCGGCGGACGTGCCGGAAGCCGGCGCAGCGGCGGCGCGCGACCGGCTGCTCCGCCCAGGCGTCGAGGTCGAGCCGCGGCGGATGTGGCCGACCGGGATGAAAGCACTCGGCCTGGACGTCGCCGGGAAGATCCCGGCCGGTGCGGGCGCCGAGCCGGGCCGGGTCCTCGGCCGGCTCACCGACATCGGCTGGGGCAGCGTGCTGCGGGCGCTGCTGGCCGAAAATGCCCCTGATGAACCGGTCACCAGGCAGGTGATCGACGCGATGATCAAGGTCCTCGCCGCCTGGGACTGGGCCCAGCGCCCGGCCGGCGTACTCACCCTGCCGTCGCGGACCCGGCCCCGCCTGATAGCGAGCCTCGGTCAGCAGATCGCCAGCATCGGACGGCTGCCCTACGTCGGCGCGCTCGGCTATACCGATGACGGCGGCCCGGGACCGCGCCGGCACAACAGCGCGCAGCGCCTGTGCTCGCTGTGGCATGCGTTCGAAGTGCCCGATGAGGTCCGCGTCGCCATCGCCGCCCTGGACGGCCCGGTGCTGGTGATCGATGACCGCATCGAGACCGGATGGACGATGACGGTGGCGGCCAGACTGCTCCGCGAGGCGGGCGCCTCCGGCGCCCTGCCCCTGGCCCTGGCCGTCAGTGCCAGCTAAGCGGTGCCAGCTAAGCGGTGCCAGCTAAGCGGGCCAGCTAAGCGGGCCAGCTAAGCGGTGCCAGCTAGGCCACGTGCGGTTCCGCGCCGTCCTCGCTGACCATGGGCCGGCCCGCGATGGCCCAGCCGGTCATGCCGTCGGCCACGTTGACGGTGCTGAACCCGCCGGCGGCCAGCGTCTGGGCCGCGTACGCCGACCTGGCCCCGCTGCGGCAGATCACGTACACCTCACGGTCGTGCGGCAGCTCACCCGCTCGCACGCCGAGCTCACCGAGCCGCACGTGCACCGCCTCGGGCGCATGCCCGGCCGTCCACTCGTCGTCCTCGCGCACATCCAGTAGGAACACCCCGGCCGGCAGGTCCGCCGACAGCACTTCTGGCACAGTGTCGGGCTGGTTCATGTCGGTCTCCTCAACCGGGCTCCGATTCGCAGCCAGCTGGTCAAGGGCTGCCTGGCTACTGTACTCGCAGGCTGGCCGGCGGACCAGGTAGTGCCTGGTCGTGGCAGCACCACCTGGTCCGAACGCCTCGCCCGCTACCTTCCCTCGTCACCCGCGTAATCACCGTACCCACGGGATTATGTGGGGCGGCGCGGCGAGTACTGCTGGTAGCGTTTTCGTGGCGGCGGGCAGGCAACGGAAAATACGAACGAGGGCTTGGCACAATCATGCTGGACAGGCGACAGATCAGGGACAACGCGGATGCGGTGAAGGAGGCTGTCCGGGTCAAGGGGATTGACCTGGACGTGGACGAACTGATCCACCTCGACCACACCAGCCGCAAGCTTCAGCACGAACTGGACCAGGCCCAGGCCCGCAGGAAGAGCTCCGCGAAGGAATTCGCCAAGGCCGACGACACCCGCCGGGCCGAGCTGCGAGCCGAGCACGAAGAGCTCGAGATCCAGCTCAGATCGCTCCGCGAGCAGCTGGCCGAGACGACAGAAAGGCTGCAGGGCCTGCTGCTGCTGACGCCCATGATCCCATGGGAAGGCGCTCCGATCGGACCCGACGAGTCCGCGAACGTGGTCATCAGGAGCGTTGGTACGCCACCGGAGTTCGGCTTCAAGCCGCTGGACCATGTGGAGCTGTGCGAGAAGCGCGGCTGGGCCGACTTCGCGCGGGCCCGCAAGGTCGCGGGGGAACGCGCCTACGCGCTGACCGCAGAGATGGTCCTGCTCGAGCGCGCGGTGCTCTCCTACGCCCTGGACCTGCTCAACGCCAGGGACTTCACGCTCGTCTCGGTCCCGTCGCTGGTGCGGGAGGAGGCACTGATCGGGACCGGCCAGTTCCCCGCGCACCGCGAGGAAACCTACGCGATCCCCGCTGACGACCTGTACCTCGCCGGTACCGCAGAAGTCGCCCTGGTCGGCTTTCACAGCGGTGAGGTTCTCGACCATAAGCGCCTGCCGATCAGGTACGCCGGAATTTCACCGTGTTTCCGGCGGGAAGCCGGAAGCGCCGGCCGTGACGTGCGCGGTCTGCTGCGCGTGCATCAGTTCGAGAAGGTCGAGCAGTTCGTCATCTGCGCGGCCGACGCGGTCGAGTCCGACCGCTGGCACGCTGAGCTGCTCCGCACCGCCGAGCAGCTGCTGCAGGGCCTCGGGCTGGCCTACCAGGTGGTGGAGTGCTCGACCGGTGACATGGGCCCGGGCAAGTACCGGATGAACGACATCAACACCTGGATGCCGTCCCTGGGCGCCTACCGCGAGACCCACAGCTGCTCATCCCTGCATGACTGGCAGGCCAGACGGGCCAACGTGCGGTACCGCGACGCAGACGGCACGATGCGGTTCGCCTACACCCTGAACAATACGGCCGTCGCCACGCCTCGCATTCTGGCTGCCCTGGTGGAGAATCACCAGACCAGCGAGGCGCAGGTGGAGATACCCGTCGTGCTGCGGCCTTACCTCGGGGGCGCCACACTCCTCTGACCGATCGCCGGCCGGCCCGGCGGCCCGCGGCGGACCGTAGCGTACGGTGCTGGGTCGCGTTACCCGCGAGCGGGCGCGCGGACGGAGAAAGAGAGCGTACGCTGCGAGCGTGACCCTTGAAGCTGATCGCGTGGCCGAGCTGGCCAGCCGACCGCTCAACGAGCTGACCAGGCGCGATGTGGCGCTTGCGCTGCTCACCGTGCCGTCGGAGGACGCTCTCGCCTCGCTGCCCGGCCTCAGGAGAGGGATGCTCGCGGCTTCCAATCCGCTGTCCGCCGTGTTCTGGTCGGCCGCGGAAGTCATCCTGGACAAGATCGCGGACGGCGACGCCACCGTCGGTGACGTCAGGACCTGGCTGGAAGCCACCGGAACCGAGCCGAATGGGATAATCGGCCTGCATGTCTGGGACGAGCAGTCCGATCGCAGCCAGCTCGCCGCGGAGCTGCACACCAGGCTGGTCACCCACCTGGAGGAACAGCTGGCCGCGGGGGCGATCGATCCTGACCTGCTGGCGACGGCCGACCCGGTCGCCTGCGGCGCCTATATCGAACTTCAGGAACGGTGGATGACCTCGGCGCTGCCCGACGGCCGGGTCCCGATGGACGTCCTGCTCGAGGAGAAGGACGAGGAGTTCCTGGCCGTATGGGACGCTGCCGACGCCGAGGCGCTCGCCGCGATGCAGGCCCTGCTCGACCAGGTCGGTGACCGCCCGTTGCCGCGCGAGAGCCTGCGCATGGCCAGCACCCGGCTGCGTGAGCTCATCGCCAAACCCGGCTGGCCGGGTCAGCTGCTGATCGAGTGCGGCGGGGTGCGCCCGAACGACCTGCCGGCCGACGACGCCGAGCTGTGGCTCCAGCTGGCCGCGGGCGTGGCGTCTCCGGAGGGGTCCGACGACTGGGGCGCGCCCGGCGGAGGCCCGCACGAGACCGACGCCGCGATCGCCGCGATCTGCGCCATCGACCATTTCGACTGGCTGGCGGTCATCACCGCGCTCGCCGCCGGCGGCCCCGGCACGGCCGCGGCGGCCACGGACCTCGCCGCCTACGTACGGGACTACGACCCCGACGACGGCGAGAGCGCCGAGGAAGATGACCTGGACTCCGACGACCCGGACTTCGAACTCGACGACCTGGAGCCCGACCTGGACCCCGCCGAGGACGGCGAGTTCGACGAGATCGGCATGGAAGACCTGTTCGTACCGGTCGCCGCGCTGTGGCAAGTCCTGGGCGCGATCGGTGAGGACGAGCGGCTGACTCCGCTCGGCTGGTGGGGCCTGCCCGAGGCCATGCGCATAGTCTGGGCGCCGTCCGGCGAGACGCCGGGCTAACGTAAGGCAGATTGCTATTGTTCCTGCCGAAGACTGATACTGTCGTGCTCCAATGCGGCCAATGCAATGGGCACCCAGCCGCTGTCCCAGCTGTGAGACATGAGCTGGGGCGCTTCTTTAGTATAAAGTATGCCCTCTTCAGTCAGCAATTTAGCGTAACGCGACATATCGACCGGAAACTCCCGGCTTCCGCCTATCCAGATGCGGTTCTCCTTCAAGAATGGCCCTCTATGGGCATTCATAAAGGCCGCCGTAAGCTGGTAGTTGGCCTGGAAGTTCGCATCGGTGCCATAGGAAGCCGCGGGATCGCTGCCCGGGCCGCCATACGACGACATAGCCGCCGGGAAATCCCAAGAGGCTGCCAGCGCGAAAACGTCAGGATGCTTCAGGATAAGGTCTTGCCCGGCTAGGCCGGATTTCGAAAATCCAATTAGCCAGTTCTGCTCGTGGCCTGTGGTGGCCAGGTTCTTCTCTACCCAGGGCACCAAATCCCTGGTCATGAATGTTTCATACTGGACATTCACATTCTCGGGGTTATTCGCGTACCAGGGATCGATCCCGAAAGTCGGCTCAATGATCGTCAGGTTGTACTTGTCTTGCGCATCGAGCCTGCGCAGCGTTTCCAGTCCGTCGTTGAAAGCGCTACTCAGCCGGGGCTGAACTGGGAGCACGTACAGGAAATTGTGCTGAACCCCAGGGGAAGGGTGGGTGGGAGTCAGAACTCGCAGCACCTGGGGGCCGGGTCCGTTATCGGCGGAATTGACCTGATACCACTTGACGCCGTTGGCGTCGGTATACATATATCGAACGTGGAAACCAGTCGTGCGGGGGACATGCCCGCCTGACCAGTTACCGGCGGTGCCGGCACCGTAAATCATGATGCCCGGCGCGCCTCCGGCGAGACTACTGTCGGCGGCCGACAGACGCACGGCACCGTTCTCCAGGAACAAGATCGTGGACCCCACCGCCATGACCTTCAACTGGGTCCCGGCGGCAAGTGGCCCGGAACTGTAACCCTCGCCGAGCAGAGTGAAGGTCCCCTTAATTCTCTTGAAGAGCAAGAGTTCCGGGCGGCCGCCGTTCCACCAGTAGATGCCGACGTAAGCATCCTGACCGCCGTCCTGCGCACGCACCGCCGCGCCGATCCACTGGCCACCGGTAAGCTGCTTCGAGGTGACTTCAATTTGAGAATACTGATCGCCGGTAAACTTCCCAGCGATCCAGATATCACCGGTAAGCCCGCTTCTCCCGGTCACAGCCTGAGAAGAGATCGACAATCCTCCGTCACGGATTTTAGTCCAATCCGCGCGGTTGAAACCATCAGAGGCACGTGCCGGTACGGAAGCTTTTTTCGGCGACGTCGTCAGGAAAGTCTTTTGCGCGAGCACAAATAGCAGGCCAAGAACGCAGCAGACCGCCAGCAAACTCAACGGCCAAAAAGCCCTGGACCTTGATCCCTTGGCGAAAGCCCTCCCCATTTCCCCCACTAATCTCTGGAACCTCAGGCGACCTGCCGATCGTGATCCGTGCGATAAGCCATACCAGCCTATAGTAAACCGGACCAAAGCTGGACAGGCCTGGATGACCGGCAGTCGCCGCTGATGAGTTCACTGCCGTCGCGACCGGCGTAGCTCAGGTCCCTGGCTCGCTGTCGTCCGCGGCAAGCCGCTGGCAGGCGAGGTCCGGCACGCCGGCTAGGTCTTTCCCCCCGACCTGGACGGGCGGCGGAAACCCGTCACCGCGCTGTGGCGGGTGCTGGGCGCGATCGATGAGGACGAGCGGCTGACTCCGCTGGGCGGGTGGGGCCTGCCCGAGCGATGCGTATCGTCTGGGCCCCCACGACCTGACGGTAGAGCGTCTTGGCTGTTCGCCAGCGGAAGGCGGCCAGCTCGACCTCCCGCGCCAACTCGGGGTCGTTGCGGTAGACTTCCCGCCGCAGATCGGCCGCGAATGTCACCCCCAACCGAAACTTGAGGCCGGCTTGCTCCGTTCCAAGACCGTGACGTCGTGCCTTGGGTCACGCAGTTCCATCAAAAGCGCGAAGTAAAGGCCGGCCGCGCCGCCAACGAATATGATCTACATCTCGCCCCGGTCCCGGTCTAACCTGAAATTTTGAGACCGCGGCGCGCGTCGGCACTTGGTCCGCGCTGCCCTTCGCCCGCCGACGCCGGCCGTAGATTATTTTCGCGATCGGTCCCATCCGGCTGCGCAGTTCGCGCAAGGCCGTGATGCGCTCGGTCGCCTGGTGAAGCTGATAGCAGAGCAGCGGCGGCAGGAGCCTGACGAGCGGGGATCGCCGCGCGTGCAGGAGCACGGAGAACTGATCCGGTTTGAGGCCGGCGTAGCGATCAACGTTCTCGAACCACTGGCCACTGCAGCCAGCTTCGCTCAGTATCTGCTCGAGCTGGGCCTGACGTTGCGTTTCGTATGACTGGAGAGCAGATTCGGTGTCACGATGGCGCTGCAAGCTATCGGCCAGGACGATAACGTCCTCGATAGCCAGCGTCGTCCCCAGCCCGACGGTGAAATGAGTGGTGTGAGCACTATCTCCGGCCAGCACGATCTTGCCGTCATGCCAGCGCCGATTGCTGACATTCCTGAAGTTGAGCCACTGGGCCGGCGTACCACCGCGAACCTGGCCAACCAGCCGGTGACCGCCCAGATAATTCGTGAAAAGCCTTTCCAGAACGCCAACTGCCTCCTGGCTAGACATCGTGTCGAAGCCCAAGCCAGCCCAGGTTCGGCCGGAACATTCCACCACGAATGTGCTCGAGGAAGAATCGACCCCATACGCATGGGCCCACACCCAGCCGCTATCGGTCTGGACGAAAAGAAAGGTAAAGGACTCGAATACCTTATCGGCTCCCAGCCAGATGTATTTATTGCGGCCAAGACGAATGTCCGAGCGGAACGTTCCGCTTTCGGTTCGTATCCGGCTGTTCACCCCGTCGGCCGCAACGATTAGATCGGCCTTCGTTAGCTGGGCTGCGCTCGGCACCTCGTGACCGTACTGGATATTCACACCGAGGCCGGCCGCCCGGACGGCCAGAATTTCCAGCAAACGCTGCCGGTTGATGTTGTAGGCGTCGTCTCCGGCAAAGACGAGCCGCTCGCCCCGGAAGTGGACAACCTGATCACGCCAGCGGAGGGATGCCCGCTCAATCTCACCTGCCGACTCGGGATCATTGCGGTAAAGCCTTTCCAGCAGGCTCTGACCGTAGGTCACACCCCAGCCATAGGTCACGTTGGCCTCGCTCCGCTCAAAGACCGTGATGTCATGTCCTGGGTCGCGCCGCTTCGCCAGAAGTGCGAAGTACAGACCAGCCGGTCCGCCACCTACGCACGCTATTCGCACAGTTTCTCCGCCCCGGTCGTCTCCGTTTCCATCGCTGTCAGAACTGGCCCGGCACCATATGGTGGAAGGCGCTGGCTTTCGGTCCGCGTGCCGGTGAACTGCGCAGTGACGTCACCGACCTTATCGCGTGCCGGTGCCGTAACACTGCGCATCCGCCGATACGGACCGGGTTAGGCGGGGTCCGGCTCGTCCGCGGTCAGCCGGTAGTAGGCCGGGGTCAGCACCTCGGCCAGGTCCTTGCCCCTGAGCTGGACCGGGGGCGGGGGGAACATGCGCAGCACCAGGTCGGGCGCGGCTGAACTCGGGGCCGAGGATAGCGCCCGCAGCCGGGCCGGGCTCAGCGCGGGTGACCAGAACGCGTCCAGGCACTCGGCCAGCGGCTTAGCCGGCACGTCGAGGCTGGCCCGCCACGTCGTCCCGGCCGAGGCGCGCCGCTGCCCGGCCAGGTCCTCACCGGACGAGCCACGGGCGGCGGCCTGAATCTGGCGCAGTGCTGCGAGCAGCTCGTCCCGGCCCTTGCCGCGCCAGGCCAGCAGGCCGAACGGATCACGGTCGAACTCTTCGGCCAGCACGTAGCAGACGGCGGCGAGATGCTTGCAGGGCACCCCCCAGTCGGGGCAGCTGCACCGCATCTCCAGGTCCCCGGCCGACCGGGGGAACAGCGGCGTGCCGCAGTCGTCGAAGACCTCCTCTATCTCGTGCGGCATCTCGCCCGCCAGCAGCTTGGCCCGGAACAGCGCCTGGCTGGCCAGCCGATCCTGCACCCGGCGCCATTGGGTGGTGGTGAGCGGCAGCACCCCGATGCGGACCTGATAGGGCCGCACCCGCGAGCCCTGCACCCGGGCCGTGACCTTGCCCTGGGAGAGCTCGAAGTCGAGCACCTGACCGGCTCGGGCGTAGCTGCGGCCCCGGGCCAGCCGGCCGCTCATGCCGTACGACTCGAGCACGCTGATGAACCGCCGGGACCACCACTGCTCGCCGATCGCGCCGCGCTTGCTCTTGGCCTTGATCCCGCCCTCGACCCGCCGCGGCCGGGCCGATCCCCAGTCCCGCCATGACTCACTCATACGCTCACCGCGTCGGGGGACAAGGTGAGCACTGAGCGCAGGTCGTCGACCGACAGTTCGGTGAGCCAGCTCTCGCCGGTGCCCACGATCCGGTCGGCCAGGGCCTTCTTCTCCTCGATCATCGCGTCGATCCGCTCCTCCAGGGTGCCCACGCACACGAACTTGCGCACCTGCACGTTCTTTCGCTGGCCGATGCGGAACGCCCGGTCGGTGGCCTGATCCTCCACTGCCGGGTTCCACCAGCGGTCGACGTGGATCACGTGGCTGGCCGCGGTCAGGTTGAGCCCGGTCCCGCCGGCCTTGAGCGAGAGCAGGAACAGGGCCGGCTCGTCGAGCTCGGCGAACCTGGCGACCATCGCGTCCCGCTGCTTCTTGGTGGTGCCGCCGTGCAGGAACAGCACCGGGCAGCCGAGCCGGGCCGCCAGATGCGGCTGCAGCATCCGGCCGAACTCGGCGTACTGGGTGAAGCACAGCGCCTTGTCGCCTTCGGCCATGATCTCGTCGGATATCTCCTCGAGCCGGGCCAGCTTGCCCGACCGGCCGGGCAGCCGGGAACCGTCGGCGAGCAGGTGCGCGGGATGGTTACACACCTGCTTGAGCTTGGCCATCGTGGCCAGCACCAGACCGCGCCTGCTGATGTCGTCTTGCGCCTCCGCGATGCGGTTGAGCATGTCGGTGACGGTGGCCTGATACAGGCTCGCCTGCTCGGGGGTGAGGTTGCACCAGACCTTCATCTCCTGCTTGTCCGGCAGGTCGGAGATGATCGTCTTGTCGGTCTTCAGCCGGCGCAGCACGAACGGCTGAGTCAGGCGCTTGAGCGCCCGGGCCGCGTCCTCCGAGCCGTGCCGCTCGATCGGGATCGCGTACTTCTCCCGGAACTTCTCGGCCGGCCCGAGCAGGCCCGGGTTGGTGAACTCCATGATCGACCACAACTCGGACAGCCGGTTCTCCACCGGCGTCCCGGTCAACGCGATCCGGGCCGCGGCGGGCAGCCCGCGGATCGCCCGGGCCTGCTTGGTGGCGTGGTTCTTGATGTTCTGGGCCTCGTCGCAGACCACCCGCGCCCAGGTGAGCCGGCTGAGCGCGGCCCGGTCCCTGGTGGCGACGCCGTAGCTGGTGATGACCAGGTCCGAGTCGGCCAGCGCGCGGGCCAGCGAGTCCCCGTCCAGCCGGTCCGCGCCGTGATGCACATGCACCCGGAGGGCCGGGGTGAACCGGGCGGCCTCCCGCTGCCAGTTGCCGACCAGCGACATCGGGCACACCAGCAGCGTCGGGCCCGCGCCGGGCGCCTGATCCGACACGAGCGACAGCAGCTGGATGGTCTTGCCCAAGCCCATGTCGTCGGCCAGGATGCCGCCGAGGCCGAGTTCGCCCAGGAAGGACAGCCAGGAAAGCCCGCGTTCCTGGTAGGGCCGCAGCTCGCCGGAAAAGCCCGCGGGGGTGGTCATCGGCCGCAGCCGCCGGTCGGCCTGGCCGGACAGCAGGTCGCCCAGCCAGCCGTCGGCGTCGACGCCGACCAGGGAGATCTCGTCGTCCGGCCCGCGCAGTCCGGCCGCCAGCGCGTCGGCGGCACTCATCGTCCCGGCCTGGTTCCGCTCCAGGAACCGCAGCGCGGCCGTGAGGTGCCGCTCGTCCAGCTCCACCCACTGGCCGCGGAGGCGAACCAGCGGGACCTTGAGCCGGGCCAGCTCGGCCAGCTCAGCCGGATCGAGCGCCTCGTCGCCGACGGCCACGTCGTAGCGGAAGTCCACCAGGTCACCCAGGCCGAACCTGGCGCCGGTGACCGACGAGCCGGACGTGGTCTGGGACCGGGTGGTCAGCTTCAGCCCGAGGCGGGCCTTGCGCACCCAGTCGGGCAGCAGCACGCCGAACCCGGCGCCGGAAAGCAACGGCCCGGTCTCTTTCAGGAACCGGAACGCGCCCGGCGTGTCCAGCTCCACCACAGCCGGGGCCGCTTCCCGCAACGCGCCCTCGATCTCGCCGAACAACCTGGCGGCCGCGCCCAGCCCGGCCAGCAGCTCGTCGGCGGGATCGGTGCCGCCGGAAACCCGGGCCCGCCCGGTGAACCCTGAGCCCCGGCCCGCCCACACGTCCGCGGCGGAGATCATGAGGCTGGGGTCCTCGGCGGACTGCAACGCGAACTCGACTCGCCAGGGATCGAAGTCCGGTGCGCCGGGCTCGCCGGGCTCGCCGGGCTCGCCGGGCTCGGTCAGCCGGAAGCAGGTGCGGACCGGGCCCGCCGGTATCCGCGCACCGTCCAGCCAGGCGTCAAGCTCGGCGGCTAGCTGCTGTGCTTCCGCCTCGTCCTGCGGCGTGACCACGGCGATGCCGGCATCGGTGGCGGACAGGGCAGCCACGAATCGTTCTGCTATCGGAATGCGAGCCGGAGTACGGCCCCGCCTCGTGGGCAGGAGGGAAGCGGTCAGGCGGGCCCGCGCCGCGGCATCGGTGAGGGATTCCAGCGCGCCGGCCAGCAGCGGCCCGGGGGCCTGCCCCCCGCCCACCTCCCCATCCCTGGCCTCCGCACGGCACGACGGGGGCATCGCCGCGGCCAGGTCGTGACCCCGCTGCGCGTCGCCGCCGCCAAGCACCGGACGCCACCGGGCCGCGTAGGCCCCGTCCTGCCCGGTCAGGACGGGCAGCACCCGGCCGCGCGCGGCCAGGTCGGCGGCGAACCGAGCCACCGCGGCCAGGTATGGCAGCGAACCGCCCGCGACGGCCACCGGGTCACCGAGGTGGCTGAGGGGGGTGAGGGGGGTGAGGGGGGTGAGTCCGCCGAGCACGTCCAGCGCGGCCGCCGGCTCGAAGGCCAGCACGGGGACCCGCCAGCTGGCCAGCGTTACCCGGCCGCCCGGGCCGGCCTCGGGCCGGATCAGTTCAGGGGAGGCGAGCGGTCCGTGACCGGCCGAGGGCAGCTGCAGTGTCAGCTCGTCATGGACGGCCTTGCGGGCGGCGTCGGCGGCGGGCCCGGGGAACCCGGCGAGCAGGTCGGCCAGCTCGGAGGCCTGGGCCGCGAACGGGTGCGGGCCGGGGATCGGCGGAACGCCCGCGCGGCGCGACGCGGGCACCCGCGGCAGATCCGGGTCCTCGGCCCACAGGCAAAGCGCCCCCTGCGCCCAGATACCATGGAGAACCCGCATGCCTCACTCCTGCTTACACTTCCTGCCAGCACGCTAACAGCGGCTCAGCCAGGACACGCCGCGAAACGCCGACGGCGCCTTAGCCGGGTGGTTCTGAGCCGGCCTTCAGCTCTTCGGTGTGGTCGCCATCCGCCATCGGGGGGGCCGGGCTAATCTTGCGGAACTGCTTGTTCATCGAGCGGAGCAAGAAGACGAGCGCGACCCCCATGCCGGCCACGACGAGGAAGCCGAGCACCCCCGGCTCGACGTCGTTGATCGACGAGGAGGTCGCCGCGAGCACACCGGACATCACAGGCTCACCCTCTCCCGAACTCCCGCGAACAGGTCGTCCTCGGGCAGGTCGGTATCGACAACCGACCTAGCCAGATGATAGTCCTCCGTCGGCCAGGCCGACCGCTGCACCTCGATCGGGCAGCGGAACCAGAAGCCGTCCGGGTCGACCTGGGTGGCATGCGCCTTCAGGGCCAGGTCCCGGATCTCGAAGAAGTCGCCGCACGGCACCTGGGTGGTGATCTCGAGCTCGGGCCAGTCATCGCCGCGCTCTTGCGCCCGGTTCGCCCACTCCTCGAAGATCTTCGCGTACGGCGACTCCAGGCCGCGGCGGAGCATCTCCTCGTGCAGGGCCACGTACTTCGCGCCGTGAAATGACGCGAAGTAGTACAACTTGAGTGGCTGCCACGGCTCACCGGCATCCGGATACGCGTCCGGGTCGGCGGCGGCCTCGAAGGCCGCCACAGCGACCCGGTGGGTCATGACGTGGTCCGGGTGCGGGTAACCGCCCCGCTCGTCGTAGGTGAGCATCACGTGCGGCCGGAATTCACGGATGGCCTGCACCAGCGGGCCGGCCGCCTCGGCTGCGTCGGCGAGCGCGAAGCAGCCCCCGGGCAGCGGCGGCTTCGGGTCGCCCTCGGGCAAGCCGGAGTCGACGAAACCGAGGAAGCGCTGTTCGATGCCGAGGATCTCCCTGGCCCGCGCCATTTCCTGACGCCGGACGCCGGGGATGTCGGCCTTGATCTCCGGCCGGTCCATCGCCGGGTTCAGGATGTCGCCGCGTTCCCCGCCGGTCATCGTGCAGACCAGAACCTGCGCGCCCTCGCGGACATACCGGGCCGTCGTCGCGGCGCCCTTGCTCGACTCGTCATCCGGGTGCGCGTGCACGGCCATCAGCCGAAATGGGCTTTGCAACGGTGGTCTCCCTCGGTTAAACCTTCAGTGCGCAAACACCCGTTTGCCCACGCGACATTCCCCGTTCCGCTCCGTTGCGCGGCTTCCCCATTTGACTCCAGCGCTCAAGTCGCCGACGCTAGTTAGCCTGTAAAGGTTAAACCCCCGAGGACCGACCCACGGTCCCGCGGACTGCAAGGTCCTGCGCAGTACCAAGGAGTGCCCGTGACTGAGACGCGCGACGACACCGTCACCTGGCTGACCCAGGAGGCGTACGACCGGCTCAAGGCCGAGCTTGATCACCTTTCCGGCCCGGGGCGCGTCGATATAGCGAAGAAGATCGAGGCGGCCCGCGACGAGGGCGACCTGAAGGAGAACGGCGGCTACCACGCGGCGAAGGACGAGCAGGGTCAGATCGAGGCGCGGATCATCACCCTCCAGCACATCCTGGAGAACGCCCGGGTGGGCGGACCGCCGCGTACCGACGGCGTCGTCGGCCCGGGTATGACGGTCACGATCCGATTCGTCAAGGACGACGACGAGGTGACCTTCCTGCTCGCCTCCCGTGAGGAGAGCGGCTCGCCGATCGACGTCTACTCGCCCCGCTCGCCGCTTGGGGCCGCCATCTCCGGCAAGAAGGTCGGCGAGAGGGCCACCTACTCGCTGCCGAACGGCCGCCCCTGCACGGTCGAGATCCTGGAGGCCGTCCCCTACGTCGGGGTCTAAAGCCTTTTCCAGCGCCGAAACGGGCAGTGGTCTGCGCGGCCACTGCCCGTCAGGCGTTCCGGCGCGGCTGCGCCCCGGACTTATGACGCGGGGCTGACGCTACGACACCAGCTCGGGCTGCGGGCTCGCGGTGTCGCCGGCCGGCTCCCGGCCGCGCAGCGGGACCTCCTTGATGAGCAGCGCCAGCACGAAGATCAGCACCGCGGCGGGCAGCGCCCAGATGAAGACGCCCTGGACGGCGTGCGCGATCGCGACGAACACGTCGTGCTTGACCACCGTCGGCAGCTTGTCGACGGTGGCCGGGTCGAGCTGACCGCCGCTGGCGCTGATGTGCACGCCGGTGCCGGCCGCGGCGGCCAGCGACTCGGTCAGCCGCCGGGCGAAGACGGCGCCGAACGCGGCCACGCCGAGCGACCCGCCGATCTGCTGGAAGAACATCCGGGCGCTGCTGGCCACGCCCATGTCCTTCTGCTGCACGCTGTTCTGCGCGATCAGCGAGACCATCTGCATCAGGAAGCCCATGCCGAGGCCGAGGACCACGTAGTACAGCGCCGATGTGGTCTTGGTGGTGTCCACGCCCAGGCCGGTGAGCAGGTACATGCCCAGGCCCATGATGGCGCCGCCGAGGATGGGGAAGATCTTGTACCGGCCGGTCCTCGTGGTCACCTGGCCGGCCACGATCGAGGTGACGGTCACGCCCAGCATCATCGGCGTCAGCATTAGGCCGCTCAGCGTGGGCGACGCGCCCTGGACCGTCTGCTGGTACAGCGGCAGGAACGTCAGCGCGCCGAACATGGCCAGGCCGGTGAGGAAGGTCAGGGCCATGGTGACGGAGAAGTTCTTGTTCCGGAACACGTGCAGCGGGAGCATCGGCTCGGCGGCCCTGGTCTCGGTGAGGAGGAACCCGGCGGTGGCCGCCACGGTGAGCAGGCCGAGGCCGATGATCTGCCCCGAACCCCAGCGGTATTCGGTTCCGCCCCAGGTCGCGAGCAGGATCAGGGACGTGGCCGCGACGGCGAGCAGGCCGCCGCCGAGGTAGTCGATCTTGTGGCTGACCTTCTTGGCCGGCACGTGCAGGGTGGCCATCAGGTAGACGAGCGCGGCGCCGCCCACCGGGATGTTGATGTAGAAGATCCAGCGCCAGGAGAAGTTCGTGGTGATGAACCCGCCGAGCAGCGGGCCGCCGATGGTGGCGAGCATCATCACGACCATCATGTAGCTCATGTACTTGCCGCGCTCACGCGGCGCCACGATGTCACCGAGCGTCGCCATCGCGCCGACCATCAGCCCGCCGGCTCCCAGGCCCTGCAGCGCGCGGAACATGATGAGCTCGGTCATGGTCTGCGACAGGCCGGACAGCGCCGAGCCGATCAGGAAGATGATGATCGCGGCGATGAAGAACGTCTTGCGCCCGTACATGTCGCCGAGCTTGCCGTAGAACGGCGTGGTGATCGTGGACGCGAGGATGTACGCCGTCACCACCCAGGACAGGTGCGCGACCCCGCCGAGGTCGCCCACGATCCGCGGCAGCGCGGTGCTCACGATGAGGTTGTCGAGCATGGCCAGCAGGATCGCCAGCAGCAGCCCGGGCAGCACGATCATCACCTCGCGGTGCGCCAGGAACTTCCCGCCTGCCCCGTTCACGACGGCCGCCGCCGACCCCGCGCCGGCGGATCCCTGGCCGCCTGGCCCGTCCGCGCCGGCCCCGGTCCCCGTCCCGTCCGTTGGTTCCGCCACCGGTCCGCTCCTTCTCGTCCGCCCTCGGGCCGTCACCGTTGACTTACCGGCCGGCAAGTTATTATGCTAGGTCGGTAACTAACCGGCCGTCAAGTTAATAAGGCGGTCCTGGCTCGATGAGGGAACGCGAGACGGACATGCAGGGTGCAGGGCCCACGCCGCGGACCGATACCCGGTCTCGCGTGCAGGAGGTGGCGCTCGAGCTCTTCGCCGAGCAGGGGTACGAGAAGACGTCGCTGCGCGAGATTGCCGAGCGGCTAGGGGTAACCAAGGCCGCCCTCTACTACCACTTCAAGTCCAAGGAAGACATCGTCCACAGCTTGACCGACGACTATTTCGCGAAGTTCGACGCGCTCGTGGAATGGGCCAAGGACCAGCCGCGGGGCGAGGCGACCCGGCGTGAGGTCATCGACCGTTACGTCGGGATCGTGCTGGCGGGCCACGAGGTCTTCCGCTTCCTGGAGCAGAACCGGGCCTCGGTCGAGACCATGCACGGCGGGAAGGACCGGTTCGTCCATTTCCGCGACCGGCTGGACGATCTCGTCGACGTGCTGGTAGGCCCCGCCGCCCCGCTACGGGACCGGGTGCGCGCCAGCACCGCCGTGATCGCGGTCGGCGCGACCTGCCGGTTCTTCGTGCAGCAGACCGACGACCGGGACAAGCTGCGGGCCATCGCGCTGGAGATCGCCACCGACCTGATCCCGGTAGACCGCTAGCCGCCCGGCGAGTCGCGGCCCCCTCGGCGGCGGCCGGGGTGGCTTACCTGGCCGGTTCCACCGGTCCCTGCGTTCGGAGTGCGCTCCAGCCCAGGCGCCCGGTTACACTCTCCAGCACGTGCCCTACTTCCAGGCCGTGGTCGGTGATAATGACGCTGTTCAGCGACATGGAGTGCCCTCTGCTGCGCATCTTGGCGACGTGCACGGCCCGGCCTATCTGAGAGCCTTCTTCGATGTAGCGCAGTTCGATGGTGTTGTCGAACAAGAACAGCAGCCCGTCCAGCGAGTTGCCGGGCAGCCCGTGAACGCTGGTCTCACTGGTGAGGAGCAGCGAACTGCCCCCCGCCCGGATTAGTCCGAGGAGGCTGCGCATGTAGGCGGCGAAACGGTCTTCCTCGCGGGCGGCGAACGCCAGCTCGGACAAGCTGTCGATAACGACGCGGCCGACCGAGTGCCTGCTGATCTCCGAGCGCACGGACGTGGCCAGGACATCGAGGTCCAGATCGCCCATCGGGACGTAAGAGATCACGAGCTGCCCGGATTCGCGGCAGGCCGCAAAATCCCAGCCGAAACCGGCGGCCACGCTGGTCAGCTGCGCGCTGGTGTCCTGGAAGGTGACGTACAGGCAATGTTCTCCCTGGTCTATTCCCCGCATCAGCCAGCGCATCCCCAGGATCGTCTTGCCGACGCCGGACGGGCCGGTGACCAGGCTGGCGTCACCCTGCCTCGCGCCCCCGCCCATCAGGTCATCCAGGCCGGGTATCCCGCTGGGGACCCGGCCGGACAGCGGGGCCTCCGGATGCGGGGCCAGGGTCTCCACCCGCGGGAACACCTCCACCCCGTCCGGCCCGATCCGGAAGGTGTGCT
Source organism: uncultured Actinomycetes bacterium (assembly GCA_963758795.1). Classification (GTDB taxonomy): domain Bacteria; phylum Actinomycetota; class Actinomycetes; order Streptosporangiales; family Streptosporangiaceae; genus Palsa-504. The sequence continues at coordinate 337,947 of CAVWXG010000003.1, read as the reverse complement.
TGCCCGACCGGTGGCTTCCGCCGCGCATCTTGAGGATCCGCAGCCACCGCCGGTCGATCGGCTCGCGGGCCTCGTACTCCAGCTGGATGATGCCGTCGGACAGCGAGAACACGACCTCGCTGCGCAGTTCCTCGGGAGTGTACTCACCCAGCAGCAGCAGCACCGCGCCGGTCCGGGCAAACCGGCCGGTCAGGTCGTACAGCGCGCGGCGCAGCTCCCGCTTGCCGGTAAAGTCGCCCAGCATCTTGGCGCTGTCCACCACCACGATCGAGGGCTCCTCATCCAGCGTCTTGCGGACGATCTCCGATATCAGCGCCTCCAGTCCGTCCTGGCGCGAATTCCCCAGGAAGTCGCTCATGTGGATGTACTCGACCATGGGCCCGAGGGACTCCGGATCGAAGAAGCTAAACTCCTGCAGGTGCTGGACGAGCTTGTTATGCGGCTCGGACATCGTCGTGTAGTAGACGCACTTGTGCTCGGCGGTGGCCGTGGCGAAGCACATCTGCTGAGCCAGGATCGTCTTCCCGGTGCCCGGCGCGCCGGCCACGACCACGACTGACCCGGCTTCCAGGCCGCCATTGAGCACCAGGTCCAGCCCTGCTACGCCAGTAGACATGCGCGTCAACGCATCTCACGTCCCTTCTCCAGCAAGCTATTCACGATCGCGACGAGACGGTCGTCGTCGTAGGGCTTCGTCAGGACCGCGTCGGCGGCTCCCGCGAGGTGGGTGTCTCCGCTCGCGGCGAGGATCGGGATGCCGGCCGTGGCCGGATCACCGCGCAGCCGCCGGATGAACTCCGCGCCATCCATGACCGGCATCATGACGTCGGTCACCACCAGATCTGGGGCCGATTCCCGCACTGCCCTCAGCCCGGCGGCGCCGTTCTCCGCGACGGTCACGTCATGCCCATGCTTGCGCAAGGCCCGGCCGACCAGGAACCGCTCATCCGGCTCGTCATCGACCACGAGAATCCTGGCCATCCAGGCGCCCAGCCCCCCTTGTATGTGACTTTAAGTAGGCCTCACAATACCAAGAGTAGCCAATGTTGCCGGGCAGTCGTGCCAGGCCTCCGGCGGCGCTGTCCAGCGGGCGCTTACCCGAGTTGCCTGTCGAGGCAGTAGGCAGCGCTGATGAGGGCCAGGTGGGTGAAGGCCTGCGGGAAGTTGCCGAGTGCCTCGCCGGTCAGGCTGATCTCCTCCGAATACAGGCCCAGGTGGTTGGCGTAAGTCAGCATCTTCTCGAACACGAGCCGGGCCTCGTCCAGCCGTCCGGCGCGGGCCAGCGCCTCGACGTACCAGAACGTGCAGATCGAAAACGTGCCCTCATCGCCCTCGAGGCCATCCGGTGAGGCCTCGATGTTGTACCGGTAGACGAGCGAATCGGAGACCAGTTCCCTGGTGATGGCGTCCAGGGTGGACAGCCAGCGGCGGTCGGCCGGCGCGACGAACTTTACCAGCGGCATGAGCAGGACGCTGGCGTCAAGGACGTCTGTGTCGTAGTGCTGGACGAAGGCCTGGCGGTCCGGGTGCCAGCCTTTCCGCATGATCTGGTGGTAGATGCTGTCGCGGGTCGACTGCCAGCGGGTGAGGTCGGCGGGCAGGCCGCGCCGCATCGCGACCCGGATCGCACGTTCGACCGCCACCCAGGACATCAGGCGCGAGTAGGTGAAGTTCTGCCTGCCGCCTCGCACCTCCCAGACACCCTCGTCGGCCTGGTCCCAGTGGCCCGCGATCCAGTCGATGACCTTGCACAGATCCGACCACGCCTCGTGATCAATCGGCGACCCGTATTTGTCGTGGAGATACACCGAGTCGATCAGCTCGCCGTAGATGTCGAGCTGCAGCTGATCGGCGGCCTCGTTGCCGATCCGCACCGGGGCGGAGCCCCGATAGCCCTCCAGATGCGGCAGCGTCTGCTCCTTGAGGTCGAACCCGCCGCGGATGTCGTACAGGACCTGCAAGGGGTCGCTCGTGCCGGGGCGGGTCTCCTGGAAGCGCTGAGTCAGCCAGTCCATGAACGCGGCGGCCTCCTCGGTGAAGCCGAGCCGCAGCAGAGCGTAGATGGAGAACGCGGCGTCGCGGATCCAGGTGTAGCGGTAGTCCCAGTTCCGGGCCCCGCCGATCGCCTCGGGGAGGCTGGTCGTCGGCGCCGCCACGATGGCGCCGGTCGGCGCGTAGGTCAGCAGTTTGAGGGTCAGCGCCGAGCGGTGGACCATCTCCCGCCACCGGCCCTGATAGCGCGACTGGGCGAGCCAGCTGCGCCAGTAGCCGACGGTATTCTCGAACGCCTCCCTCGTCTCCTCCTCCGAGTACGAGCGGGGGACGTAGGTCTCGGGCACCTGCTCGAGCACGAAGGTCGCGCTCTGCCCGGGATCGAGCGTGAACTCACATCGCAGGCCGGAGCCGTCGGGTGAGAGCGTGAGCGAGGTCTCGAGCGCGAGTGAGAGGTCCGGTGAGCGGAAGACCACGCCGTTTTCGTGAAAGAACGTCGAGTGGTCGTCCCGGCCGTAGTTGAAGCGCGGCTGGATGTTCAGCAGGAGGCGCATCTGGCCGCGGACACCAAGGACGCGCCGGATCAGCCGGTGGTGGTGCCGGCGCCCGCGGACCCGCTCGATCGGCATGAAATCCTGCACCTCCCCGACGCCTTCCGGAGTCAGGTAGCGCGTGATGAGGACGTTTGTGTCGGGAAGATAGAGCTGCTTGGTCGTCCAGCGGTCGGCCACGGGCGCGATCCGGTAGTAGCCACCGCGGGACCGGTCGAGGATGGCACCGAAGACGCTCGGGGAGTCGAACGCAGGACAGCAGTACCAGTCGATGCTGCCGTCGGTCCCCACCAGCGCCACCGTGTGGAGGTCCCCGATGATCCCGTGCTCCGCGATCGGAAGATAACCCGGCAGGGCGCTGCCATCTGCGCCGCCCTCCGCTGTAGGCCTGTCCATGATCGTCAGTCACGCTCCGGGTCGACGGTTCGGAGCCGTCTCGCTTCCGTCTGAAACATGCGGAACATGACCCTGGGGTGCGCGACGAGAAACGTCTCGGCCTGCTCCGGTGGTATGACCAGGCAGCGCAGTGGCCGCCGGGCGATTATGTCGGCGGTCGTCGACTCTCCCAGCAGGACGGAGACCTCGCCGAAGAAGCTGCCCGTCGTGAGGGTCGCCCGCTCCTCATCGTCGACAATGACGCCGACCTCGCCGTCGACGATGATGAAAAGGCCCACTCCCGGCGTTCCTCGCCGGAGCACCCAATGGCCCTCAGGAAACGACTGCTCATTCAGTTCAGTCGCGAGTTCGCGCAGCTCGAGCTCGGCCAGGTCGGCGAAGATGCCGAGCCTTCCGAGCCGGCCCGCCAGATCGCCGACCATGGCCATGGCCCGAAACTACCAGGAAGAACGGCCGGTCGGCTAGGGCGTGCGGAGCCTACGGCACCGGGCGCTTGGCGCGGCATGAGGGGAAACCACGGGCACGCCGAGTAACGCCCTCGCCTCACTCAAAGTCGTCATGAAGTAACAACGTCCCGGTTTACCTCGCAGCCCCCGGCACGAACACGTGGAACTCGAGGATGGCAATGATGGCGATCACAATCACTACCACGACAACGACCGCGGTAATAATCTGGCGACGACGGGCCGGGTCCAGGGGGGCCGATGTCGCAGCCGCTGTGTCGGTGCTGACGGCAACCGTCTCTGGGCTGACGGCGGTTCCCTCGGTTCCGTGGGTGGGGGCGATTCCCGCGGTTCCCTGGGTGGGGGCGTGGGACAGCGGGTATTCACGCTCCCCGGTGGCGATGCCGGACTCGGAAGGCGCGATGGTAGGCGCGGCACGGCGAGGCCCGGACGGGTATCCGGCGACGCTGATGATCGGACCGGCATCCATGATGGGGACTTGCTCAGCCGACATCCAGCCTGGGCCCCAGGCCTGAGTGCCCGCTTCAGCCAGTGCCGTTCCGAATGATTCGGCCGTCGCGAACCGGTCGGCCGGCTCGGTCGCCAGGCCCTGCATCACGGCGTCCGCCACCGCGGCAGGAACGCCTGGGGCCACGTCGCCGAGCGGGACGGGCGCCTCATAGGCGTGCTTGAAGAGCAGCGCCATATCCTCCTCCACGTCGGGGAAGGGCAGGACGCCGGTGAGCAGCTCGTACAGCATTGTCGCGACCGCGTACACGTCGGTCGCGGGCGACAGGTCTCCGCCGCGCACTTGCTCCGGGGCGATGTACGCCGGCGTTCCGATCACGTCGCCGCGGCGGGTGACGACGGTGCCCGGGCCGCCGAGCACCTTGGCGATACCGAAGTCAGCGACCTTCAGGACCCCGCTGGCGGTGAAGAGCATGTTCTCGGGCTTGACATCGCGGTGCAGGACCCCGCGCCGGTGGGCCGCGCTGAGTCCGCTCAGGCAGGCCAGCGATACCGCCACCGCGTGCGGAGCGGTGAAGCCGCCGGCGGCGGTCACCCGGCTTCGCAGCGTCCCGCCGGGGAGAAACTCCATGACGAGCAGGCAGATGTCCTCGCGGTCGACGAAGTCGTACACGGGCACCACATGAGGATGATCAAGGGAGGCGAGGAGGCGGGCCTCCGAGAGGAAACGGCGACGTACCGCCGGATCCGCCGCGAAGGCCACCGGAAGCTGCTTGATCGCCACCTGGCGGTCGAGCTGGCGGTGCTGGCCGGAGACCACCACCCCCATGCCGCCCTGGCCCAGTTCCTCGCCTATGTCATAGGCGGGCAGCGTGGTCCTGATGAGTTCGCGGTCAAAGCTCATGAGACGGGCCGCCCTTTCCGCGGGCGGCTGCATGCGGCCCAGGCTGCCAATGGCGGGGATCCGCAAGCCAGCATGCCTGATCATAGCCCCTAGGGCTGCGGTTTTTCACTTTCGGCCCCCAGCATGTGGTCAGTCACGGGACCGCCCAGTCACGGGCGCCAGCCCTGAGCCGACGGCGCGCCGGCTTCTGGTGCCCTGATCGGATTTTTCTGGTCGGTTCATCCCGACAGGTATTTACGCGTGCAATGGCGAATTCTATGATGTGCCGTGGGGAGGGTTCGATCAGGGCTGCTCTCGCTGATTCAGCCGGGCGCACGAGGCGTGCTCCCCTTTTTGCGACTCGAAAGCATTGGGGAAGACATCCAGGAGACAGGGCGTCACCTTGTTTTCGCGTCGATGACAGGACGCCATTCGCCGGCCAGCTAAGCGGAGCACGGCATTGCGCCGCGGGGGGGGAGCCCAGTGTCTTTCTTTGATTACCCAAACGAACCAGCAGCCTCATCGGGCAATGTCGATCTCTTGCTGGCGGACGCCTCAGACCAGGAGTGGGCGATGCTGCTTGGACATACCCGCAGCCGCCGGTTCGGTCCCGGCGACGCGGTCGTGACGGCCGGGGAGCGGGACCAGTCCCTGTATCTCGTGCTTGAGGGCCAGCTGGAAGTGCTGGCCGATCGCGGTCGGCGGGGGCACCGCCGGATCGCTTCTGTCGGCGCGGGCAGCGTGATCGGCGAGTTGTCCTTCTTCGACGGCGGCGCCCGGTCGGCCCTGGTCCGCGCGGTGACGCCCGCGGTGCTCGCCGAATTGTCGCCATCGGAATTTGATGCCCTCGCGGCCGCGAGCCCGGACCTGGCCCGGCGGTTGCTGTTCGACCTCGGCCGGATCCTGGCTCACCGGCTGCGCACCGCAGTGCAGGCCGAGACGATCGCCGGGGTCAACTGATGGCCGGGGCGCCGATCATTGAGATCAGGGAGCCCGGACGGCCGGTCCGCCGGGTGGTCGTGGACCGGGCGATCGAGGTCGGGCGGGAGTGCGACGGCGAGGTGCTGTCCGACGAGGGCGTGTCGCGACGCCACCTGAGGCTGGTCCCCAGCCCGGTCGCGCTGTCCGTGGTCGATCTCGGCAGCCGGAACGGAACGCTGGTCAATGGGGTGCCCGTCACGGGCCGGGTGGTCCTTGAGCCCGGTGCCGTCGTGCGCCTCGGCGGCACCGAGATCATAATGATCGGCCGCGCCGCCGATACCGCGCCGGCCCCGGCCAGGAGGACGATGCTCGCGGGCCAGGCGCCCGCGCTGGTCATTCCGCCGCCTCCGGTGGCACCGGTGGTGCCGCCCGAACCGTCGCCGCTGCAAAGGTTCTGGGCCCAGGTACTGGGCACGGCGCCGCGCTCGGGCGAGCCGCTGTTCCCGGCCTACACCGAGATGCGCAAGCGGCTCCCGCTCAGGGCCTGGCACGTGATCCGGATCGCCAGCGTGCTGGCCTACCTGGCGCTGTGCGTCACGCTGTTCATCCGCCCGGCGGGCGGGCAGTTCTGGTTCTTCAAGGTGATCGTGCCCCTGCTCCCGATCCTGTTCTTCACGGCGCCGGGGCTGTGGCGCAACATCTGCCCCCTGGCCGCCTCCAATCAGGCGCCGCGGTGGTTCAGCTTTACCCGGGCGCTCACCCCGCCGGACTGGCTCCGCCGGTACGGCGCCGTCATCTCGATCGTCCTGTTCTTCGGGATCACCAGCACGCGCATCGCCTTCTTCAACAGTAACGGGGCGGGCCTGAGCGTGCTGCTGCTGGTGACGATCCTCGGCGCCTTTATCGCGGGAATCGCGTTCAAGGGCAAGAGCGGCTGGTGCAGCAGCACGTGCCCGCTGCTGCCGCTGCAGCGCGTCTACGGGCAGACGCCGTTCGTCAAGGTCGCGAACAGCCACTGCCAGCCCTGCGTGGGGTGCACGAAGAACTGCTACGACTTCCGGCCCAGCGTCGCCTATCAGGCGGACCTGCACGATCCGGACCCGAACTGGACCGCGCCGAGGAAGCTTTTCGTCTCGGCCCTGCCAGGGTACGTCCTCGGTTTCTTCCTCCTCGTTGACCACCCCGGCATCGCGCTTCCCGAGGTTTACCTGCGGCTGGCGCTGTTCTTCGTGGGCAGCGTCGGGTTCTTCTACGCTCTGCAGGCGCTGCTGTCCCTCCGTCTGACGGTACTGATCGCGATCTGGGCCGCGACCGCGATCAGCATCTTCTACTGGTTCTCCGGCATTACCCTGGAGGATTCGTTCACCACCATCACCGGGGTCCACGTCCTCTGGCTGAGGTGGCCGATCCGGGCCATCGTGTGGGTCCTGGCGCTGTTCTGGATCGCCAGGACCTATGTCAAGGGACGCCAGTACGAGGAGGAAGCGGCCGCCCGGCCGGCCCTGCCGGTGATCCAGATCAGCCCGCGGGCCGCGAAGGTGGCGGAGAAGGCCGCCGCCGCCAGCGGACCCGAGGTCCGGTTTACCGGCAGCGACAAGCCCGCGCAGGCCGAGGTCGGGATGAGCCTGCTGGCCCTGGCCGAACGGGAAAGCCAGCCGATCGAGGCCGGCTGCCGGATGGGCGTGTGCGGCGCCGACCCGGTGGCGGTGCTCGAGGGCGGCGGCTGCCTGACGCCGTCGGAGGAGGACGAGCTCAACACGCTCCGCAGGCTCGGGTTCGCGGAAAACACCCGGATGGCGTGCGTGGCCCGGATCCAGTCCGGACCGGTGACCGTGTCCCTCACCCCCGAACCGGGTAACCCGCAGTCGGGCGGGGCGACCGATTTCGACCGGTCGCTTGTGAGCGTGGTCGTGCTCGGCAACGGCATCGCCGGCGTCACCGCGGCCGACTTCGTGCGCCGCGGTCACCCGGAATGCGAGATCCATGTGGTCGGCAGCGAGTCGCACACGCTGTACAACCGGATGGGCATCTCCCGGCTGGTCTACGGCCGGTCGGCGATGCAGGGCCTCTACCTGCTGCCCGAGCAGTGGTACGACGACCATCAGATCGTGGCCTGGCTGAACACCCAGGCCAACCGGATCGACCTGGCGTCCCAGCGGGTGTTCCTGGCTACCGGCGACACGCTCCCCTACGACCGGCTGATCCTGGCCACGGGCAGCAGCAGCGCGTCTCCCCCGGTGGCGGGGTTCGGCCGGCCGGGCAGCTTCGTGCTGCGCAGCGCGGCCGACGCCATGCAAATCCGGGCCTACTCCCAGGAGCACGGCTGCCGCGAGGCCGTGGTGGCCGGCGGCGGCCTGCTCGGCCTGGAGGCCGCGCATTCGCTGCACGAGCTCGGCCTGCGGGTGACCGTCCTGGAACGCGGCGGGCGACTGCTGTCGCGCCAGATCGACGAGTACTGCAGCGAGCTCGTCGACGCCCACTTCGCCCGCATCGGCATGCAGGTGCTCTACCGGGCCGAGTCCGAGTCCCTCGTCGGCGAGGACCGGATCGAAGGCGTCACCTTGAAGGACGGTCGCACGCTGCGCTGCGACGTGTTCCTGGCGGCCGTCGGGATCCGACCCAACGTCGAGCTCGCCCGGCAGGCGGGTATCACGGTCAACCGCGGCGTGGTCGTCAACGACCGGATGGAGACGTCCGCGCCCGGGGTGTTCGCGGTCGGCGACGTGGCCGAGCACGGCGGGCAGGTCTTCGGGCTGTGGCCGATCGCGGCCAAGCAAGGCGAGGCCGCGGCGGTCAACGCGCTCGGCGGCAACGTCGAGCTCGTCTCGGAGGTGCCGGCGACGATCCTCAAGGGCGTCGGCCTCGACCTGTTCTCGATCGGCCTGCCCGCGGCCCAGCCGGGCGATCAGGTCGTGGTCGACGAGGACCCGGATCCGGCGGCTCCGTCCTACCGGCGGCTGGTGCTCTCGGGCGGACGGGCGGTGGGCGGCATCGTCCTGGGCAATCATCCCGAGGTTGTCGCCGCGGTCACGGCGGCGGTCAAGAACCGCGCCGAGGTCCCTCCGGCGCAGATCGCTGAGCTGCGGCGCGGTAACTGGGGGCTGCTGAAGGACGCGGGCCGGGTCTCACAGCCGACTGGCGCCTAGCACCTCGACGGCCTGGCTGCGGCCCTTGACCGAAAGGGCCGACGGCGGGGTGAAAGCGAAGGTCGCCCCGGTCGCGTGGTGGACGGCCCCGGTTACCAGCACGTCTGGCCGGCCGTCCCGGCCGGCCAGACCGGAGAGCCGGAAGGCCACGTTCGTCGCGTCGCCGAGCACCGTAACCAGCATCCCGGTCAGCTGGCTCACCGCGGCCGGCCCGGCGGCGACACCCCAGCCCATCCGAACCGGGCCGCCGCCGGGGTCACGCACGCCCAGGCCTGCCGCGATCCGCGGCATCGCCTCGGCGGCCTCGACCGCGAAACTCAGCGCCGCCTGGGCCGCATCCGAGGCGGCACCAGCCTCAGCCTCCCAGGTGGCGAAGAACGCGTCGCCCACGTAGTTGCTGAGCGTGCCGTGGTGCAGGGCGAGGATCCGCCGCAGCTCGGCGTAGAGGCGGTCGATGTTCTCAAGCAGCAAGCGGTCATCGGTGCCTTCGGCGATCGTGGAGAAGCCGATGATGTCGCCGACCACCATGACCATGTCGGTCACGGTGATCGCCCGGATCGTGTTCAGGTCCTGGACCACGCCAGGAGCGCCGGAGGCTGCCGCGGCCATGAACCGCCGGGAACGGAACTGCAGTTCCGCGCCGCCCAGCCGGACCCGGTCGCCCGGCTTGATCCTGACCGGCACGGACCGCTCCATCCGCTGTCCATTGAGCCGGGTGCCGTTCGTGCTGTGGTCGGTCAGCCAGGCCTGATCGCGATCGAAGTCCAGCCTCAGCTCCAGGTGCGTCCGGGAGACGGCGGGGTCGTCAATCAGCAACCGGCGCCGCTCGTCGATGCCCGCGCATTCCCGGCCCACGACCAGCCAGTCGTAGACGGGCACTGACCGCTCCTCGGCGTGGTCCGGCGCGACGACGAGCATGGCGGGTATGCCGCCCGCCTCGTCGGAGGGGAGCCGGGCGGCCCCGGTCTCACCGTGCAACGCCAGGCCCGGTGAGCTCGAGGGTGAAGACCTGCCGGCCGATGCGCAGGCTCCAGCCAGGAGGCAGCTGGCTCGGCTCCGTACCTACCCGTGTCCACTCGCTGGCCCCGGGCGGGCTGATATAGGTCCCGTGGACCGATGAGGCGTCGCGGACCAGGACGATCCCGTTCTCGACGGAGATGTAGGCGTGCACGCGCGAGATCATGTTGTCCGGATCCTGCATCAGGACCGGCGAGGAGGCGCCGTTGACCACTGCGGGGTCGTGATGCGGTTCACGGCCGAGGACGTAGGCGCGATCCAGGATGATGACCGGCCCCTGCTCCGACGTCAGCACGCCCAGCGGCGCCTTCGCCGCCATCGTGGGGCGGGCCGCCCGGGCCTGGGCTTTCGGCGTCACCGGCACCACCATGGTGGGGCTGGCGAGCGGCGGCGCAGCGGCGCGTTCAGGGTGCGAGCCGATCTCCGCCCGCATGGTCCGTGGGTGCTCTTCGGCCGGAGCCGGAGCGGCCCTGGCTGGGGCTGGGGCGGCCCGGGCTGGGGCCGGGGCGGCCCGGGTCGGGGCCGGGGCGGCCGGGGCGGCCGGGGCTGGGGCCGGGGCGGCCGGAGCCGGAGACGGAGTGAGCGGGGACGTAGCGGCCGAGGCCGGGGACCGAGCGGGCGGGGCCGAAGCGGCCAGGGCCGGGGACGGAGGGGAATCGACGGCCGGAGCCGGAGCGGCCGGAGCGGGAGCGGGGAGCGGCCAGGGCGGGAGCGGGAGCGGGAGGCGGGAGCGGGAGGGGCCGGAGCGGGAGCGGCCGGAGCGGGAGCGGCCGGAGCGGGAGCGGCCGAAGCGGGAGGTCCTCCGGCTGCGTCCGCGGGCGGCGACCAGCTGTACCTGCCCGGGTCGGCCGCGGACGCGACCGGTTCCTGGCCGGAGGCGGCCGCGAGCCGCGTCAGGACGAAGCCCTGTCCAGGTACCACCCCGTCCCGCAGGTCCGACAACGGGTCCGCCTGCACTGTGCGGGCGGCCGCGCTGCCGATCGCCAGTCGCTCGAACGTGCCGGGTATGATCTGGTCGACCCAGGTCAGAGCCTGTTCTCCGGACAGCTGGCGGACCGAGTCCGCCTCGGTGACCGCGCACCACACCGCGCCGCGCAAGAACATGACGACGCCGTCGTCTACCGGTGCCACCATCCCGAACGCGGTGGCATCGGCGGGCATGTGGCCGATGACCCAGCCGGCCAGCCGGGCCGCGATCGCGCTGGCCGGCCGCTGGCGGTCCGAGGCCACTTCGGCGGCCAGGCCGAGGAGTTCCCGAGCGGCCTCCTCAGCGCCGTCGACGGCTGCGGCGTCACGCGGGATGAAGATGACCGTGTCGCCGAACCGGCCGACGAGGCCGCGGCCTGGCTCGATACCTATACGCGTCGTCATCTGTTCCATTGTTCCATGGCGCTTCCCTCTTCGCGATTGGCCAGCGGGCCCGGGCGTCGCTGAAGATGGTCAGGAGTGCACTCCCTTGGTGGCGAACAGCCACAGCGCCGAGGTCGCCCACAGCGCGATCAGCGACACGAAGACCACGCCGCCCATGACCGGAAGGACCCACTTGGGCATGTCGTCGCGCCGGACGAGACAGAGCATCTTGGCCACGAACGCGCCGTAGAAGATGCACCCGAGCACCGAGTGCGCGATCACGCGGGCCGAGTAGGTCCCGAAGCCTAGCGCGTAGATGCAGTGGATGATCACCGGCACCGTGAGCAGGACCGCGATCCGGCCCGACCAGCGGTGCACGGTGGCCATCCAGGCCGGTGCGGCGGCCTGCCGGGTGAGCCGGGCCCCGGTGATGAGCTGAACGATCGCGAACACGACCGCGGCGGTAGTCAGCCAGGCTTTGGCGTACAACGGCGAGGAGAAGCCGGCGACGTCGAGCGCGTACTTGGTCGGATGGTGCAGCTTGGCGTACAAGCCCAGCGCCAGGGCGACCCCGCAGCCGCTGAGCAGGGCCACCAGGAGCGGCTTGGCGTACTGGTCACGGGCGGGATAGGCCGCCACTGGTTGGCTCGTCATCGCGCGGTTCCTTTCACACGCCGGGTGGCTGCGCCACCTCGGGTCTCACGGACTGACGACGGTGTCTTTTCCGGCCACGGGCGCGGCGGTGAAGCTGGCGCCGCCCAGGGTGAAGCTGTCGTTGCTGAGATCGAGCGGCGGCGCAGGGTATTTGGTCGTGCCCGCGACCGCCACTCCGAGCTGCGTCCCGTCGGGCAGCACCGCCCAGCCGATCCGCGTGGCCAGCCCGTTGACCGCGATCCGGGCCTGGAAGACCCCGGCCGGGCGCGGGGACAGCTCAGCGGAGAACGGGAAGCTCAGCCCCGCGCTCGCCGTGACCGTGCCGAACATGTCCAGGCCGGACAGGGAGCCGGTCAGGTTTGCCCCCTTGGTGCCGGTCAGGCTGACCTGGTTGCCGTTCACCGAGCCCTGCAGCCAGGCCTCGATGGTCTTGCCGTTGCAGACGTAGGCCGCAGCCTTGTCACCGTCGGTGGCGACCGCCAGTGTCACCTGGTTGCCGCTGCTCCGGCCGGTGTACACCGCCTGCACGACGGCCTGCGCGGCGGAGAACGGGAAGCTCTGCCCCAAGAATCCCTTGACCGTGCCGAACATATCCTGGCCGGAGATCGAGCCGGTCATGGCCGGGCCGCTCTGGCTGGTCAGGGTGAAGGTGCTGCCGTTGACCGAACCCTGCAGCGACACTTCGCTGGCCTGGCCGGCGTTCAGGTCGGCGGCGACCTTGTGACCGTTGACGGCGATCGCGACGGTCACCTGGTCGCCGCTGCTACGGCCGGCGTACAGGGCGTGCAGCGGGGGCGCTGTCGTGGTCGGCGCTGTCCTGGTCGGCGCCGTCGTGGCCGCTGTCGTGACCGATGCGGCCGCACTGCCCGGCTTGCCCGCCTGGGTGTTGGCGAGAAGGAATACCACGGCGAGCACCAGCACGGAGCCCAGCGTGATCAGGGGTCCTAGTCTGGTCATTCCCTACTGCCTCTCACCCTCAGTCGCGGTAATGCCGACGATCACATTCCCGACGCCGTTTCACGGCGCACTGCGTTTAAGACCAGAGCTGATCTCTCGACCCGGGTCGAGAAACCCGAGTAGCGGTACAGGAAAGAAGATAGTGTTCTGTACCCGCCCGAATACGAGCAGTGCCCGCTCGCTGGCTCGACTGAGCTGAAACGGGAGGCAAGGACGTCTCGGCGCCGATAGCGGCAGCGTCCCATTCCCGGACCAGCCAGTCTGGATCATTGGTCACTCGCTCATACCAGGAACCCGTGACATGGCCGTGATAAACGTGCCGCTGAATCAGGGATCCGGCATCGAGTCGCCGGGATCACCGAACTCGCCGCCCGCGGACCGCCGAGACATGCCTTAGCCTGCGCCTGCCCAAACGTCGCTGAATGCAATCGAACCCCTCCATGCCCCTCCCCGCGGCGATTCAGCTTGTCAGGAAAGCTGGTCTCGACGCGCAAGGCGCATTTTACACAGTCACCGGCCGCTGGTGAAGCAAAGTCTGCGGCAATTTCCTCGGGATCGCCGCCGTTCTGGCTACCATGCGGCGGCGGCGCGGACCAGGGGAAGGACGCGGTAGGAGACCTGCGCGGCCAGCGAGATCAGGGTCGACGAGCGGACCACGCCGTCGGCGGACACGATCGCGTCGAGCACGCGCTGCAGGTCGGCATTGGAGCGGGCCACCACCCGGCAGAGCATGTCGCCCGCTCCGGTGATGGTGTGCACCTCGAGCACCTCAGGGATCGCGGCCAGCCGTTCGGCCACCGGATCGTGGCCGCCGGCCTGGCGGATCTCGATCGTGATGAACGCGGTGACCTCGTAGCCGAGCGCCGCCGGATCCACCTCGGGCCCGTACCCGGTGATCACGCCGCGTTCGGTCATCCGGTCCAGGCGCGCCTGCACCGTGCCGCGGGCGACGCCGAGCCGCCGGGAGGCCTCAAGCACACCGACCCTCGGCTCGGCCGCGAGCAGTTCGATGAGGGCGGCATCTAGCCGGTCGATCAGCCCCGGGTTGCTGGTGGTCATGCTGTACAGAGATACCAGTGATCGTTCTGAATTAATAGACAAAATGACTAGTCAATTTACAGATGGTTGCGCATTTTGAGAAACGGTGCGCATGCTTGCGGCATGACCACGCCAGCGCAGGACAGGCCCTTCGACTTTCCCATCATCGGCATGGACGCCGTGGTCTTCGCGGTCGGCAACGCGAAGCAGGCGGCGCACTACTACTCGACCGCGTTCGGCATGCGGCGGGTGGCCTACCGCGGCCCGGAGACCGGGCACCCGGACGAGGTGGCGCACGTCCTGGAGGCAGGCAGCGCGCGGTTCGTGTTCCGCGGCCCGGCCCGGGCCGGGACCCCGCTCGGGCGGCGGGTGGCCGTGCACGGTGACGGGGTCGCCGACCTGGCCCTGCAGGTCAGCTCGGCCGAAGACGCGTACGGCTACGCGGTCGGCCACGGCGCGCGCGGCCTGACCGAGCCGCACATCGTCGAGGACGACTCGGGCAAGGTCGTGCTGGCCGCGATCGGGACGTACGGCGATACCCGGCACACGCTGGTCGAGCGTTCCGGTTACTCAGGCCCCTACCTGCCCGGATACGTGCCGGCCGGGCCGATCACAGCGCCCGGCGAGCGGCCGTTCTTCACCGAGATCGACCACTGCGTGGGCAACGTGGAACTCGGCCGGATGGACGAGTGGGTGGACTACTACCACCGGGTCATGGGCTTTACCAACATGAAGGAGTTCGTCGGCGACGACATCGCCACCGAGTACTCCGCGCTGATGAGCAAGGTCGTCGCGGACGGGACGCGCAAGGTGAAGTTCCCGCTGAACGAGCCCGCGGCCGGGAAACGCAAATCACAGATCGACGAGTACCTGGAGTTCTACGGCGGCCCCGGCGTCCAGCACATCGCGCTGGCCACCGACGACATCGTGGCCAGCGTCCGGGCCATGACGGCGGCGGGCGTGGAGTTCCTGCTCACCCCGGGCAGCTATTACGACGGGCTCGGTTCCTGGGTCGGCGACACCCGCGTGCCGACCGATGAGCTGCGCGAGTTGGGCATCCTGGCCGACCGGGACGAGGACGGGTACCTGCTGCAGATCTTCACCCAGCCGGTGCAGGACCGCCCCACGGTGTTCTTCGAGCTGATCGAGCGGCACGGATCCCAGGGGTTCGGCAAGGGGAACTTCAAGGCGTTGTTCGAGGCCATCGAGCGGGAGCAGGCCAGGCGCGGCAACCTGTAAGCGGGACCCGCGGCGGCCCCCGTTACGCAGGCCCGGGGCGGCCCCGGGCGGCCTGAGCACTCAGCTGAAGGCCAGCGTGTAGCCCGCGGCGCGGAGCGCGCCGATCACCTCGCCGCAGTGCTCGGGCCCGCGGGTCTCGACCTGCAGGACCACCTCCACCTCGTTGACATGCAGCCGCGGGGCCAGCCGCTCGTGCCCGACCTCGAGCACATTGGCGCCGAGGTCGGCCAGGTCGGCCAGCAGCTTGGCCAGCGACCCCGGCCGGTCTGGCACCCGGCAGCGGAAGGCCAGGTAGCGCCCGGCCGCGGTCAGGCCGTGCCGGAGCAGCTTGACCAGCAGCAGTGGATCGATGTTGCCGCCGGAAAGCACCACCACGACCGGCGGGGTGAAGTCGCGCGCATGCTCGAGCACGGCGGCGACCCCGGCCGCCCCGGCGGGCTCCACCACCTGCTTGGCGCGCTCGAGGCACAGCAGCAGGCCGCGGGACAGGCTCTCTTCTGAGACCGTCACCACCCGCTCGGCCAGGGCGGCCAGGATGGCGAAGGGGATATCGCCGGGATGGCTGACCGCGATGCCGTCGGCCATGGTCGGCGCGGGCGAAACCGGCACCGGGTGACCCGCGGCCAGCGAGCCCGGATACGCGGCGACGGCCTCGGCCTGGACGCCCACGATGCGGATGTCCGGGTCCAGGCCCTTGATCGCCACCGCGACGCCGGCCGCCAGGCCCCCGCCGCCTACCGGAATCACCACCGTGCGCACCTGCGGGCACTGCTCGAAGACTTCGAAGCCGAGCGTGCCCTGGCCTGCCACGATGTCCGGATGGTCGTAGGGATGGATGAACACGGCCCCGGTCCGCTCGGCGAAGGCCAGGGCCTCACGCAGGGCGTCTTCCACGTTGTGGCCGTGCAGGGTGACCTGGGCCCCGTAATCGTGGGTCGCCTGTACCTTGGGCAGCGGCGCGCCCTGGGGCATGACCACGGTCGCCGTGCAGCCGAGCAGGCCGGCCGCGAACGCGACCCCCTGCGCGTGGTTGCCCGCGCTGGCCGCGACGACACCCCGGGCGCGTTCGCGGTCGGTGAGCCGGGCGATCCGGTTGTAGGCGCCCCGCACCTTGAAGGAGCCGGTACGCTGCAGGTTCTCAGCCTTGAGGTAGACCGGGCCGGCCACGATCTCGGACAGCACCCGCGAGTGCAGGACCGGAGTGTCCGAAATCACATCGCGGAGCAGCTTGCGCGCGGCAGCCACGTCATCGGAGCTGACCGCGCCAGGTGTTGTTGCCACGGGAGGCAAGTGTGCCACCCCCGCATCAATCAGGCACCCCGACCCGCGGACCCGGCCGGCCCCCGCAGCGCAGCCGGCCCAGATGCGAGGAAGCGCGATCACGACATACTGTCGAAAGGTGCAGCAACATAGCCAGCGTCACCACGCCAACACCCCAGACTCCGCCGCGGCCGCTCCCCGCAGCGATCCGCCAAGCCCCGCCACGGTGGCCGAGCTGCGCGCGAGCGGTCACGAGTACCGCGGCGTCAAGGACGAGATAAGGCAGAACCTGCTCGCCAGGATGCGAGCCGGACAGGACCCCTTTCCCGGCATCGTGGGGTTCGGACAGACCGTGCTGCCCCACCTGGAGCGCGCCCTGATCGCCGGGCACGACCTTATCTTGCTCGGGGAGCGCGGCCAGGGTAAGACCCGGCTGATCCGCACCCTCGGCGGGCTGCTTGATGAGTGGACTCCGGTCATCGAGGGCTGCGAGATCAACGACCATCCCTTCCACCCGGCCTGCGCGCGGTGCCGGCGTCTCGCCGCCGAGCTGGGAGACGACCTGCCGGTCAGCTGGCGGCACGCCAGCGAAAGGTACGGCGAGAAACTCGCCACCCCCGACACCAGCGTCGGCGACCTGATCGGCGACATCGACCCGGTGAAGGTGGCCGAAGGACGCACCCTCGGCGACCCGGAGACCATTCACTACGGGCTGGTGCCGCGGACCAATCGGGGCATCTTCTCCCTGAACGAGCTGCCCGACCTGGCCGAGCGGATTCAGGTGTCCCTGCTGAACGTGCTGGAGGAGCGCGACATCGGCATCCGCGGCTATGCGCTGCGGCTCCCGCTTGACCTGCTCCTGGTGGCGAGCGCGAACCCGGAAGACTACACCAACCGGGGACGGATCATCACGCCGCTCAAGGACAGGTTCGGCGCCGAAATCCGGACCCACTACCCGCTGGACCTAGCCGACGAGCTCACCCTCATCGAGCAGGAAGCCGACCTCCGGGGCCGCGCGGAACTCCCCGATCACCTGGTCGAGGTGATCGCCAGGTTCACCCGGGGCGTCCGCGAATCGCCCGCCGTCGACGCGCGCTCCGGTGTTTCTGCCCGGTTCGCCATCGCGGCGGCGGAGAGCGCGGCGGCCTCCGCCGTGCGTCGGTCCGCACTGGCCGGCCTGACCGAAGAGACGCCGGTCGCCCGGGTCTGCGACCTGCCCGCCGTGGTCAGCACGCTTCGCGGCAAGGTGGAGTTCGAGGTCAGCGAGGAGGGCCGGGAAGAAGAACTGCTCGGTGCCCTGCTGCGCCGGGCTATCGCCGACACGTTCCGGTCCCGGCTGGGCAGCGTCGATCTTTCCGGCCTGCTCGCCAAGTTCGAAGAGGGCGGCACCGTGGAGTCAGGCGAACTCGTCCCCGCCGCTGATCTGCTGCAAGGGGTCGGCGAGGTCCCAGGGCTGGCCAAGATCATGGCCAGGCTCGGCATGGACGGCGGTGAGTCCTTCGGGCACGCGGCGGCCGCGATCGAGTTCGCCCTGGAAGGGCTCTACCTGATGCGCCGGCTGTCGAAGGACAGCACCGGCGGCACGAACGTGTACCGGACCTAACATGGCGAACTACCGCTACGGCAGGTACGTCTACGGCCCGGACCCGCTAGCGCTCCCTTACGACGTGCGCGGCGCCGTCGACGAGATGGGTGACGCGATACTCGCGGGCGCCAACCCGGCCGACGCGCTCCGGGACCTGCTCAGGCGGGGTCAAACGGGCCGCCGCGGCCTGGATGACCTGTTGCGCCGGGTCCGGGACAGGCAGCGGGAGGTCCGCGGCAGCGGTCGCCTCGACGGCATTCTCGAGCAGGCCCGCGCGCTGCTCGATACCGCCGTCGGGCAGGAGCGCGCCGAGCTGTTCCCCGACCCCAGCGACGAGGCCAGGCTGCGCGAAGCGAACCTCGACGCGCTGCCCGCGGACACGGCCCAGGCGATCAGGCAGCTAGCTGACTACGACTGGCGCTCGCCCGCCGCCCGCCAGACCTTCGACCGGCTCAGGGACCTGCTGCGCAGCGAGGTGCTCGACAGCCAGTTCCGCGGCATGAAGCAGGCGATGAGCAACCCCGACCCGCAGGCGATGCAGCGGGTCAAGGACATGCTCGGCGACCTGAACGAGATGCTGGCCGCGGACGCGCGCGGGCAGCACACCCAGGCCGACTTCGATCGCTTCATGGAACGGCACGGTGAGCTGTTCCCCGACCACCCGCGCAGCCTCGAGGAACTCCTCGACTCACTGATCAGCCGGATGGCCGCGGCGGAGCAGCTGCTGCGCTCGCTCAGCCCGGAACAGCGCGAAGAGCTCGCCGGGCTGATGGCCAGCGCCCTGGACGACGCAGGCCTGGCCGCCGAGATGGCCAGGCTCGCCGACGCGCTCAGGGCCAGGCGCCCCGATCTCGACCGGGCCGGCCTGGCCGGCGGCGTCCAGATGTCCGGCGAGGAACCGCTTGGCCTCGGCGACGCCACCACGGCACTGGCCGAGCTCGCCGACCTGGCGGAGCTGGAAAACGCGCTCGGCCAGGACTACCCGGGTGCGAGCCTGGACGACATCGACGAAGAGGCGGTCAGGCGGGCCTTCGGACGGCAGGCGGTCGACGACGTCGAGGCCCTGCGCCGGATCGAGCGCGAGCTTGAACGCCAGGGTTACCTGGCGCGCAGCGGCGGGCAGCTCGACCTCACCCCCAAGGCCGTGCGCAGGCTCGGCGACACGGCGCTGCGCCGCATCTTCGCCGACCTGAGCTTCGGCAGCCGGTCCGGCGACCACGACCAGCGGGACGCCGGCCAAGCAGGCGAGCTCACCGGCACCACCCGGTCCTGGGAGTTCGGCGACGAGCAGCCCCTCGACGTCCCCGCGACCGTCCGCAACGCGATCCTCCGCGGCGGGGCCCGCGGGGGCGGGGCCCTCGGCCCCGGGGGGTACGGGGGGCGGGCAGCCCCCCGTAATCAGGGGGGGTCTGGGGGGGATCGTCCCCCCGGGGCAATACGGAACTCTCCTCGGCCGATTTCGAGGTGGCGGAGACCGAACGGCGCACCGCGGCGGTCGTCTCCTTGCTGGTCGACCTGTCCTACTCGATGCAGCTGCGCGGAACCTGGGCGGCGGCCAAGCAGACGGCGCTCGCGCTGCACGCACTGCTGCGCAGCAAGTTCCCCCAGGATTCCGTCCAGGTCATCGGCTTTTCCAACTACGCGCGCGAGCTGCACGAAACCGAACTAGCCGGGCTTGGCTGGGACATGGTGCAGGGCACCAACCTGCACCACGCGCTGCTGCTCGCCGGGCGCCATATCGACAGGCACCCGGAACACGAACCGGTGGTCCTGATCGTGACCGACGGCGAGCCGACCGCCCACCTGCAGCGGGACGGGCGGTCATGGTTCGACTGGCCGCCCTCCCCGGAGACGCTTGAGCTCACCCTGGCCGAGGTGGATAAGATGACTCGTCGGCACGCCGCGCTGAATATTTTCATGCTGGCTGACGACGCCCGGCTCACCGCGTTCGTTGACAATGTGGCGAAGCGGAACGGCGGACGAGTGCTGCAGGCGGCACCCGAACATCTCGGTGAGTATGTCATCCGTGACTTCCTCCGCACCCGCGGCGCCAGTCGGCGGTAGATTTGCCCCGTCGGCTGACGATCTTAGGCTTGCCGCGGTCGGCATTTAGGGGCCGGGGGCCCCGGGCGGCCGTGACTGGCCGACAACCAAACGCAGCTTTACCGCATGCCCGTACAAGGAGGAATCGTGAGTTCTACGAGCGGATCAGCCGAGACGTCGTCGGGCAAGACGATACTCGCGGTGATTCTCGGCATCATCGCGCTGGTGTTCATCGTGGTCGCCATTATCTACCTGGCCGAACCCGCCAAGTCGCTGCCCAGCTTCGTTCCCGGGCACATCGCCGGGTCGACCGGCCATCACCCGCTGAAGGCCACCGGATCGCTCGTCCTCGGCATCATCTTCGCCGTCGGCGCCTGGTTCGCCCTCGCCTACAAGCCCAAGCCCGCGGCCCCGGCCGCTAACGACCGGGAGAGCTCGCCGGCCGGTCAGAACTGACACCCGCTCGGACGCTTGCCAGCGCCCGCAGCCCGCTGACGCGGGACGCGGGCGCTCCGGGTTTTCCCGGCCCGGCTGGTTACTGGGTGGGCTGGTTACTGGGTAGGCAGGGCCTGGCGCAGGTCGTGGATCAGGTCATCGCAGTCCTCGATGCCGACCGACAGCCTGATCAGGTCGCCAGGGACCGCCAGCGCCGTACCGGCCACCGAGGCGTGCGTCATCCGGGCCGGGTGCTCGATCAGCGACTCCACGCCGCCGAGCGACTCGGCCAGCGTGAACAAGCGGGTCTGGCCGCACGTCCGCACCGCGGCCTGCTCCCCGGCCTGCAGCCGGAACGACACCATTCCGCCGAACGCTCGCATCTGCTCCTGCGCGATCTTGTGGCCCGGATGCGAGGGCAAGCCCGGGTAGAGCACCTCGGCGACGGCCGGGTGCTCGGCCAGCATC
Organism: uncultured Actinomycetes bacterium; assembly: GCA_963758795.1. Classification (GTDB taxonomy): domain Bacteria; phylum Actinomycetota; class Actinomycetes; order Streptosporangiales; family Streptosporangiaceae; genus Palsa-504. The sequence continues at coordinate 317,101 of CAVWXG010000003.1, read as the reverse complement.
TGCGCTATCCGCATCGCGTTGCGGCAGTGCCGGTCCATCCGGGCCGCCAGCGTCTTGATGCCGCGCAGCGTCAGCCACGAGTCGAACGGCCCGGCGACACCGCCGGTTGCGTTCTGAGTGAACGCGACCCGCGCCGCGAGCTCGGCGTCGGCGAGGACCACGGCCCCGCCGATGACGTCGGAATGACCACCCAGGTACTTGGTCGTCGAGTGCACCACGGCATCGGCCCCGAGCGTCAGCGGCTGCTGCAGGTAGGGCGAGGCGAACGTGTTGTCCACCACGAGCATCGCTCCGGCCTCATCCGCGGCCTGCGCGAGTCCGCGGATGTCGGCGATGTTCAGCAGCGGGTTCGTCGGCGTCTCGGCCCAGACGCACCTGGTCGGCCGGGCGGCGAGTTGCTTCCGCACGGCCGCGAGGTCCGAGATCGGGACCACCTCGTAGTCCAGCCCCCAGCCGGCCAGCACCTGGGCGAACAACCGGTACGTCCCGCCGTAGGCGTCGTCCGGGATCAGCACCCGATCGCCCGGCGAGCACAGCGTCCTGAGCAGGCAGTCCTCCGCCGCCAGGCCGGAGGCGAAGGCGAGCGCCGCGGCACCCTCTTCGAGCGCGGCCAGGCACTCCGCCAGCGCGGTCCTGGTCGGGTTGGCCGACCGGGAGTACTCATAGCCGCCCCGCGGGCCGCCGACCCCGTCCTGCGCGAACGTGGACACCTGATAGATGGGCGGCACCACGGCGCCGGTCAGCGGATCAGGCTCCTGGCCCGCGTGAATGGCCAGGGTCTCGAAGCTGGGCATGGGCACTTGCCTCCGTCGTTCCTAGATTGAAGTTAGATCCTGGCCGCATTTCAGGTGATGCCGGCCAAGAAGGTCAGCACGTCCTGCCGGGTTAGCAGTCCGGATGGCTTGCCGTTCACGTGAACCACGGCGGCGCCCGCCTTTTCCAAGGCGAGCACTGCCCGCGAGACCGGCTCGCCGGAGCCGACGCTGGGCAGCGGCGCCGACATGTGGCCGCCGACCGGATCGGACGGCTTCGCCCGGCCGGTCACCAGGGCATCGAGCAGATCGCGCTCCACCACCGATCCGACCACCTCGGCGGCCATGACCGGTGGCTCCTCCTTGACCACGGGCAGCTGGGAGACGTCGTACTCGCGCAGCAGCGCGATAGCGGCCCCGACGTTTTCTTCCGGGTGCACATGCACGAACTCGGGCAGGCTGCGCTCTTTCCTGGCAAGCACGTCGGCGACCAGGGGCTCCGAGGTCTGCGCGGAAAGGAAGCCGTAGTCGGCCATCCACTCGTCATTGAAGATCTTCGCCAGGTAACCCCGACCGCCGTCGGGCAGCAGCACGACGATCACCGCGTCCGGCCCGGCCGTCCCGGCCACCCGCAGCGCGGCCGCCACCGCCAGGCCGGACGAGCCGCCGGTCAGCAGGGCTTCCTCCCGGGCCAGCCGCCTGGTCATGCCGAACGACTCCGCGTCACTGATCGCGATAACCTCATCGCAGACGGACGGATCGTAGGTCGCCGGCCAGATGTCCTCGCCCACGCCTTCGACCAGATAGGGACGCCCGGATCCGCCCGAGTAGACCGAACCCTCAGGATCGGCGCCGATGATCCGCACCGCTCCGCCGGATACCTCCTTCAGGTACCGGCCGGTACCCGTGATCGTGCCTCCGGTACCGATGCCAGCGACAAAGTGAGTGACCAGCCCGTCCGTCTGGGACCAGATTTCCGGACCCGTGGTGGCGTAGTGCGAGGCGGGATTCTCTGCGTTCGCGTACTGGTCCGGCTGCCAGCCGCCAGGAGTCTCGGCCGCCAGGCGGCGGGCGACGCTGTAATAGGAGTCCGGATGATCGGGCGCGACCGTGCCGGGACAGACCACCACCTCGGCGCCGTACGCGCGCAGCACGCTGATCTTGTCCTGGCCCACCTTGTCCGGGCAGACAAAGACGCACCGGTAGCCGCGCTCCACCGCGATGATGGCCAGCCCGACTCCGGTGTTGCCCGAGGTGGGCTCCACGATCGTCCCGCCGGGCCGCAGGTCTCCCGCTGCCTCGGCCGCCGCTACCATCCGCAACGCGATGCGATCCTTGACCGAGCCACCCGGGTTGAAATACTCCACCTTGGCGAGCACCGTGGACCCAGGAACGGCCCGGGTCACCGACCGCAGCCGGATCAGCGGGGTGTTTCCCGCCAGTCCGCTCAGTGAGTCATGCACCTGCATGTTGCTCCCCTTCCGGTCGTTGCCAGGGCGTTTCCATGCTCGCCAGGCTGGGACATAGTCTGGATGCACCCTATGCGAGGAGGCTTTGTCATGCCCGAAGCAGTGATCGTCGCCACCGCCCGATCGCCTATTGGCCGGGCCGGCAAGGGCTCGCTCGCCAGCATCCGCCCGGACGACCTAGCCGCGCAGATCGTGGCCGCGGCGCTGGCCAAAGTGCCGCAGCTCGACCCCGCCGACATCGGCGACCTGATGCTCGGCTGCGGGCTGCCCGGTGGCGAGCAGGGATTCAACCTGGCCCGGGTGGTCGCGGTGCTGCTCGGACATGACCACCTGCCGGGGACGACGGTCAACCGGTACTGCTCCTCATCGCTGCAGACCACCCGGATGGCCTTCCACGCGATCAAGGCCGGCGAAGGCGACGTGTACATCTCGGCCGGCGTCGAGTGCGTGAGCAGGTTCGTCAAGGGCAGCAGCGATTCCCTCCCCGACACCCGGAATCCCCTCTTCGCGGAGGCGCAGGCGCGGACCGGACAAGCGAGCGCGGGCCATGCCGGGCCGTGGCACGACCCGCGCGAAAGCGGGCTCCTCCCTAACATCTACCTAGCGATGGGCGAAACCGCTGAAAACGTCGCCGGACTGCGCGGCATCACCAGGGAACAGCAGGACGAATTCGGCGTACGTTCGCAGAACCTGGCGGAGAAGGCCGTCGCCGACGGCTTCTGGCCGCGGGAGATCACGCCCGTCACCCTGCCCGACGGCACTGTGGTCAGCGCCGACGATTGTCCCCGCCCGGGTACCACGATCGAAAAGGTCGCCGCGCTGAAGCCGGTCTTCCGCCCGGACGGCACCGTGACCGCGGGTAACTGCTGCCCGCTCAACGACGGCGCCGCGGCGGTCGTGGTGATGAGCGACGTCAAGGCGGCCGAGCTCGGGCTCACGCCGCTCGCGCGGATCGTGTCTTCTGGGGTGACCGCGCTATCGCCCGAGATCATGGGCCTGGGACCGGTAGAGGCTTCGCGCCAGGCGCTCGCGCGAGCCGGGATGGCGATCGGGGACATCGACCTCGTGGAGATCAACGAGGCGTTCGCGGCTCAGGTCATCCCGTCCTACACCGACCTCGGCATCGACATCGACAAGCTCAACGTGAACGGCGGGGCCATCGCGGTCGGGCACCCGTTCGGGATGACCGGGGCGCGGATCACCACCACCCTGCTGAACAGCCTGCAGTTCCACGACGCGACGCTGGGCCTGGAGACCATGTGCGTGGGCGGCGGTCAGGGCATGGCGATGATCTTCGAGCGGGTCAGTTGAACATTTGGTTGCCGCCAGGGGTTGCCACGGGGCTTTTGATGAGGCAATCTCAGCTCAAGAGAGCTTTCATGGAGGTGCCCGTTGTCACTGATCCACTCACCGAATCTGCACAGTAGCCTCATTGCACGTATCCCGGTCGTTACCGGGCGTGACCTCGCTGAGTGGTTCCACCGCCTCGAATCCGGCCCTGCGTTCCTGCGCCGCGACGAGCGCGCGCACTGGCTGGCGGACGATGCCGGCATCTCGTCCGGCTATGCCAACGCGATCGTGCACGAGTACGAGCTGCGAAGGCGCCTGCGCCTCAACGGAGCCTAGGGCTCATCCCGGTACTCTCGCCTTGTCCCGGGGCGGCCTTTCCCGTGCCCGATAACGGCGGTCAAGGGTATATCCACCCCAGGACGCGGACCCGCTGTCCGGCGAATCCGAGTAAGGGCGGCGTTCCCTGGCGTAAGGACAGCAGGCCGAAAAGGCTGGCTCTGCAATACGTGCAGGCGCCTTCCCTTCCGGGGCTTTTCTCCCGGCGCTTCCCTGCTGCCGCTTTTCTTCCGAACGTCCCTTGCGCGGCTTTCCTCACTACCGGCAATCGCAAGCCCGGCTTACCGGTCCATGCTCTCGCGGCTTTGCATCGGCGCGGCCGCTGTCTTGGGCGTAAGGCCAGGCACCTGTGCTTAGCTGACCTTTGCGGGGCGGGTACGGCTCGGCTCGCCGGCCAGGTACGGCATATCCATTTATTTAACGCTCAGTTAGGTCTGCGGTGCTCCTGCCCGGCGGCCTGCGACGCTTCCTGCTAGCATCTTCGGCCTGGATTTCCGACGCGCCCCGGCCGCCACATTACCACGCTACACCTGGGGGAAATGTCATGATTTAACCGCATAAACATTGGCATAGTGGGCGTACAATCGTTTGCAGTTTGCCCCGATGTTGACCTTAGCGATCATTGTTTCCATTGGGACAAGATTGACAATTGGGACATTGGATCATGTCCACAATGAGTACCCCCGGTCGGAGTCGAACCGACACTGGGGACCCTTTTAGGGGGCCGGCCTCTTCCCTTGGGCTACGGGGGCGGCACCATAATACTGCGCACCCAATTGCCTAACCGAGGAATAACAAAGACCTCTTGCAAATAATTTTTCCTGCGCCGGGGGCCGTTTCAGAAAGAAATGCAGAGCGTAACTAATTACATGATCGACATTAGCGCTGAGTGACCATGGCTAGATTTTCATGCCAGCGATGAAACGGGCGCGGGTGAAAATGGCATCGAGCATTGCCGGAGTGAGGTGGCCGGTGAATGTATTTTGCTGACTTGGGTGATAACTGCCAATGAGTAGTATTTCGCCAGGCTCCTGGCGGGCCGCCAACCGGACCTCGGCACCGTGGCCGAAGGCCGGCCTCGGCCGCGGTACCACGAACCCGCACGACCCGAGCACTGGCCACATTGCCCGCCAGGCGAATCCGCCGAGGCACACGATAACCCGCAGGTCAGCAGCCACATCACGAAGTTCTGCCACGAGCCAGGGGGCGCAGGCGTCCCGTTCCGCAGGTTCAGGTTTATTATCCGGCGGCGCGCAACGAACCGCGGCCACCATCCGGGTGTCTAGCAGCCGCTGGCCGTCTCCCGCCGCGACGCTGGTCGGCTTTTCCGCCAGACCGCACCGGTACAGCGACGCGAAAAGAAAGTCTCCGCTGCGGTCGCCCGTGAAGATGCGGCCGGTGCGGTTTCCGCCGTGGGCCGCAGGCGCGAGGCCGACGATCAGCACGCGTGGCCTCGCCGACCCCCACCCGGGAACGGGGCGCCCCCAGTAGCGCTCATCACGGAACGCACGGCGGCGGACGATGGCTACCTGCTCACGCCAGCTCACCAGACGCGGGCACGCACGGCACACTGACTGTCGCGCGATGAGTTCGTCGAGTGTGGCAGCGCTGCCAGCGAGCTCCGTCACCTCTGCTGCGGTGCACGCGACAGGCGTACCTGGCCCCGCGGGGTCAGCGGGCCAGCGGCCCGGCAGGACCGGCGGACCCGTGACGTCATCTTCGGCGGGCACCTGGTTCCTCAGCCACACGAATCCCTGGCCAGCGACCAGGCAATCCCGTCGAGAATGTCGTGCTCGCTCACCAGCACCTCGCTGAAGCCGAACCGGTTCATGACCCGGTCGAGGACAAGCGCGCCGCCACCAATCACGTCGACACGCCCCGGGTGCATCACGCCAATCCCGGCGCGGACAGTCCGGGTCTGGGACAGCAGGGCAAGAGTCACGGCATGCACGTCGGCCGAACAGACACGCGCGTGGTGGATCCGGGCCGCGTCGTAGGCGGGCAGGCCCATCGCGATCGCCGCTACCGTGGTGACCGAACCCGCCAGGCCGACGAGCGTCTTCGCCTCTCCCACCGGTATGGCATCAGCCACCGCATCCAGGGCCGCGTCGATGGCGGCGGTGGCCGCCGCGACCTCTCGCGCCGTCGGCGGGTCGCCGTGCAGGTGCCGCTCGGTCATCCTGACGCAGCCGATATTGACGGAGGTCGCTCTGTAATCCGGGGGGACGATCCCCCCCAGACCCCCCCTGCTCACGGGGGGGCTGCCCGCCCCCCCGTACCCCCCTGGGGAGGGGCTACCCGCCCCCCCGTACCCCCCTGGGCCCCCTGGGCCCCCTGGGCCCCCTGGGCCCCCTGGGCCTAGGACGAATTCAGTCGAGCCGCCGCCGATGTCGGCGATGAGGAAAGGGCCGCCGTGATCGGCGGCGAGTTCCGCGGTCGCCCCGGTGAACGAGAGCATCGCCTCCCCGGCCCCGGTGAGGACTTCCGGCTCGACCCCGAGCACGTCGGATACCCGGCGGACGAAGTCGGCCGTGTTACTGGCGTCGCGGGTCGCGCTTGTGGCCACCATGCGCACCGACTCGGCGGCAAAGCCGGCGATGACATCCGCGTATTCGCGCAGCACCTCGATCGTCCGCGTGAGTGCGGTCGGCGCCAGTCGCCCGGTCTTGTCCACCCCCTCCCCTAGGCGGACGATCTCCATCCGGCGGGTAAGGTCGGTCAGTTCGGCACGGTCGAGATCTACGTCCGCCACCAGCAGCCGCAGCGAGTTCGTGCCACAGTCCACGGCGGCTACCCGGCAGGTCATCAGGCGTCCTGCGGGACGCAGGGTCCCGATAGCCACCATTCGCCCATGGCGTCAAGCGCCTCGCGGCCGAACGGGTTCACCCCGCCTGCAGCGAGCTCATGAGCAACCAGCGCATGCAGGCACTTTACCCGCCCGGGCATTCCGCCAGCGGACTGAGTGCCCGGCGGCAGCGGCTCGATTCCCGCTGATCGGGCCGCTGTCTCTCGTCGCGTCAAGTAGTCGCAGTGCGCGGACTCATAGCGACGACGCACCGTGTCGTCAGCGAGCCTCGCAGTCATTTCCCGCATCAGCCCGGAGGCTTCCAGCCTGCTCACCGCCGCATTAGCCCGGGGGCAGGTCAGGTAGTACAGGGTGGGAAAGGGGCTGCCATCAGGCAGCCTGGGCGCCGTCTCCGCGACATCGGGGAGCCCGCAGGGACAGCGGTGGGCGACGCCGAGCAGCGCGCGCGGCGAGCGGCCGAGCTGACTGGCGATGACCGCCTCATCCCGCGTTGTTATCACTTCGCCGGGCTCGCATCTGCCTGCTGGACCGACCGCCACAACTTGTCGTACCACGACGGTAGCCCTGGCCGCGGCGAAGAGGCCGCGGCGACCAGCGGCTGGCCGCCTTCGACGATGTAGCACTTCGTGCCTGGGAAGCACATGTCGAGCTCCTGCCGGGCCAGTTGCTCGATGTACGACTGGTTGGAGAGGTTGGCTTGCTCCGCCTCCAGGTTCTTCACCTGTGCCAGCGTGGTCTGCTGTTGTGCTACCAGCTGATCGATCATCCGCCGCTGGGCCACGTACTCGCGGACCGGATAAGCGAGGCTCAGCACGATCGCGCAGATCACCACCGCAAGCACGGCAGCCCGGCCGGTCAGCCGGGTTGACCGGGGAGCAGCGGCGGCCGGGGACATCAGCCCTTGCTGGCCCGCGCCGCGAAGCGGGGATAGGCAGCTGAGCCCGCGTAGGCTGCCGCGTCGCCGAGGAGCTCCTCGATCCTGAGGAGCTGGTTATACTTCGCGACCCGCTCGCCCCGGGCGGGCGCGCCGGTCTTGATCTGACCGCAGTTCGTCGCGACAGCAAGATCCGAGATGGTGGTGTCGTCGGTCTCGCCGGAGCGATGGCTGATCACGCAGCTGAAGCCCGCCCGGTGAGCCAGGCTCACCGCGTCGAGGGTCTCGGTAACCGAGCCGATCTGGTTCAGCTTGACCAGCAGCGAGTTCGCCGAGCGCTCAGCGATGCCGCGGCGAATTCGTTCCGGGTTGGTGACGAAGATGTCATCGCCAACCACCTGGACAAGATCGCCGACGCTCGCCGTAAGCTCCTGCCAGCCCGGCCAGTCTTCTTCGGCCAGCGGGTCCTCGATGGACACGATGGGGTAGGCGTCCAGCCACTCAGCGTAGATAGCTGCCATCTCTGCCGAGGTCCGCGGCTTCCCCTCGAAGTTGTACGCGCCATCGGCGTAGAACTCCGACGCGGCCGCGTCCACCGCCAGCGCGACATCCTGGCCGGGGGTAAAACCTGCCTTGCCGATCGCCTCAACGATGAGGTCGAGGGCAGCCCGGTTGTGGTCGAGGTCGGGAGCGAACCCACCCTCGTCGCCGACACCGGTCGAGAGCCGGCGCTGCTTGATCACCGACTTCAGCGCATGGTAAACCTCGGCCCCGCAGCGGAGCGCCTCGGCGAAGGTCGCCGCGCCGATGGGGGTGATCATGAACTCCTGGATGTCCACGTTGTTGTCGGCGTGCGCGCCACCGTTCAGGATGTTCATCAACGGGACGGGCAGCACGTGCGCGTTAGGTCCGCCGAGGTAGCGGAACAGGGGAAGGCCGCTGGAGTCCGCGGCGGCCCGGGCGACGGCCATGCTGACGCCGACGATGGCGTTCGCACCGAGCCTCGATTTGTCAGGCGTCCGGTCGAGATCGATCAGCGCCTGATCGACCAGCCGCTGATCGTCGGCCTCATGGCCGAGCAATTCCGGCTGGATTTCGTCGATGACACCCTGAACCGCCCGGCCGACCGCCTTGCCACCGTATTCAGAGCCGCCGTCTCTGAGCTCCACGGCTTCAAAGGCGCCGGTCGAGGCCCCGCTAGGTACCCCGGCGCGCCCGACGGTCCCGTCGTCTAGTGCGACCTCGACCTCGAGAGTCGGGTTACCACGGGAATCCAGGATCTGCCTGGCATGGATCGCTTCAATGGAGGCCACCGCTGGCTCCTTGCCTTGCGTTCGTATCGGGGACTGTTCGGGCCGGCAACTGTGCCGGGCCCTGAGCCCTCGAGCTCATCCATACGGGAGCCTAGTCGAGCGGCCACACTCCGTTGTGCGGCCACGCCGTACCCGGTCCCGAAAGAGCGGCTGACGCCTGGTTTCCCCCGGTTAGCGGCAAAACCAGGTGTCCGGCCCGATTCGGCGGGCGGCTTCGGCCTGCTCGGCGGGCGGCAGCGCTGACCCGGCCCGCCTGACCGCCAAGCTTGCCGCAGGGTAGGCGTGATCCTGTATGGCCTCGAGGACCCGCCGGTGATCCGCGCCCAGGGATTCACTGTGACGCTGCGCCATCGCCGCCGACCGCCTGAGCGGTTTGCGGGGCGCGGCGGCCAGGCTTGCGTCGAGCAGCCCCCAGGACAACTCGTCCAGCGCGCCGCGTACCGCATCCGGATCCTGGGTCTGGTCGCAGACCTCAGCCAGGGCGTTGAGCAGCTTCGCCGTCCCATGTTCGGATGCCGCCTCCACCCGGAAGGCATCGACCATCGGGCACGGTGCAGCCACGACGGCAGCGGCCTCGAAGGCGTTGAACAGGGGGCTCACGTCGCCCGCAGTCAGCGGATCGTACAGCCCAGGGAAAGGGATCTCCTCGTAGCCGCGGTCGTATCCGCTGACGTAGATCGGCGTCGCGGAACCTGACCGTGCCAGCACCGCGAGCGCGAGGTCCAGAAGGCTTACCGGCCAGCCGAGATCGCTGATGGCATGCACGCGAGATTCGCCCCGCTGGCCGCCCAGGCAGGCTAGCAGGAGCAACTGCGCGGACTCAAGGGCCGACTGTACGTAGAACGCGATTTGGCTGCTGTGCAGCCTGATAACCCCATGTTCCGGCTCATTCGCCCAGCTCAGCAAGCGCTGGTAGATGATCGAGTTATCGAGGACGTGAGTGAACCGGCCGACCGTGCATTCCATGTCGCTGGTCACGGCCACTGTTGACGCGATCCACTCCGCAGCGCGCTTGGACGCGGTGTACATGTCCGGCGAGTACGGCCGAAGGGCTTTGCCGGTCGAAGCGCACACCACCCGCGGCACCCCGGCCTGCGCGGCCGCGGTCAGCATGTTGCGGGTCCCGAGGACGTTGGTGGAAACCGTGCGGTGCACCTCGACCTCGGCCAGTCCCGGGTCGCGCTGCGCCGCGAGATGGAACACCAGATCCGGTTTGATTCCGGCGATCAGCGCCGCCATGGCCACCTGGTCCCTGATGTCGGCATAGAGATACTCGGCCGGGGCGTGCCGCGGCCAACCAGCCGTGACCCCGCGGCTCACGCTGACCAGACGGCCGGGACATCGCGCCGCCAGCTGTGCCATCAGCGTCGAGCCGATGCACCCTGTCCCGCCGGTCACCAGCACGGTGGCATCGCGCAGCCGGTCAGCAAGCTCCGGTTCTGGCAGGCACAGTCCGCGCTCGGCGATGGAAAGGAAGCGCGCGTGTTCCTCGGCGGCACCTTCCTTGCTCGCGATCAGCGACTGGGTCAGATCACGCAACTGCCGCAGGGTCTCGTCATCGAGTCGCCGCCGCCCGGCCGGCGCGACCGCCTTCATGGTGCCGATGATTTCCGAGACTGTTTCCACCCCATACCTCCGCCTGGCTGGCCCAGTTGCTTTTCGCGTCATTAAGCGTCAAGGCACCACCCACTCAAGCGTTAGGTTAGCGCGCATTAACGTCTGGCACCTGCCACCAGCCCATGGCGTGCCAAATTTATCCCCTATCATGACGGACAGTGCCAGATAATTACCCCCTTAGACACTTAATGCTGACACATCGCTAACGGGCTTCTTTAACAGCAGGCGTCCTTTGATGAAGCGGGTTATTCCAGTGCCGCCCGGCCTGTTAGCGGTCATGAGCTGGGCAGGGAAGATGGGGCTAGCCTTGTCCGCGATTGCTGCGAGGCTTATGCAACCCGGATCATTACTATTCGTCGGGCCAATTCCCGGAATATTGGGGAAGCTGGCGGCACGTCGCGTCAGATAATAGGCAACGACTCCTCCGGGCCGATAGAAAGGAGGTTCCCATACACCTTTTCATGACGGAGAAGCGGTAGCACCGTGACCCGGCCGCCGGCTCGCTACCTGGCGATGAGTACTTTCTGTACGGGCTGGCCGCGCCCGGTATAGGCCGCGGCCAGAGCGTCCCGCAGCGCTTCTTCACCGAACCGCTCGCCCAGCCCGGCCCGGGCCGTAGCCGCCATGCGGGCGGCGACCGCGGGCCGGTCGAGCAGGTACCGCAGCGCGTCGGCCATGAGATCCGGACGCTGCGGCGGCACCAGGAGCCCCGTCTCGCCAGGAATCACGACGTCGGCGACGGCGTTCACCGCCGTCGCCACGACCGGAATCCCCGCCACCATGGCTTCCACTATCACCGTCGGCAGGCCCTCGTAACGGCTCGGCAGCGCGAACACGTCGAAGGCCGGCAGGATTTCCGGCACGTCGGCTCGCTCGCCGGTCAGGACCACGCGCGCGGCAGGCTGCAGGCTGGCCAGGCGACTGATGCGGGCGGCTAGCTCACCCCCGCCGACCCAGACGCCGATCACGTCCGGTCGGCTGAGCTGGCGGATGGCAGCCAGGAAATCCTCCGGTGCCTTCTGGTAGGTGAGTCTCCCGACGGCGCCCACCACGATCGCGTCGGCGGGAAGGCCGAGAGCCTGCCGCGCGCACGCCCTGGCCTGCGGAGCGTGCGCAGGCGGTTCTGCTCCCGGCAGATGATCCACGGCCACGCCAATGGTCCGGACCCGGTCCGGTGCCACCAGGCCGCGCCTGATCGTTTCGACCGCGACCGCGGTCCCGACGCACAGCGCCACATCGGTGATCCGGCCGAGCCGGCGCTCGATGGCAACGTAGGCACCGCGCCTACCGCGTGACTGGAACTCATGGAACGGGAAGCCATGGTAGGTGTGAACGATCCACGGCACGGCAGCACGGCTAGCGGCCATCCGGCCAAGCACGCCCGCCTTCGCGGTGTGCGTATGCACCACGTCGAAGCGACCCCGGTCCAGCAGGGTGCTGAGCGCATGCAGTGCCCGCAAGTCATTGCGGGGATCGATCGGCGTGCGCAGGGAGGGCTCGATGATCACCTCCAAGCCGGCCGCGGCCGCTTGATCAAGCAGGTGATTCCCGCTGCCGGTAATGATCGTGGCCCGGAACTCATTCCGATCGAGCGCCTTGGCGCCGCGGAGCGCGAGCACGCCTGCGCCGCCCTCTAGCCGGGTGATGAGGGTGGCTACCCGCAACGGCCGGTCGTTCATCCGGCCAGGCAGCCTGACGAGGCGACGGAATCCTCGCGCGACCAGTAACTCGGCAATCCGGCGTAGGGATTGGCGCCCGAGCCGTCCGTCACGTAGACATGCCCGCCGCGCCGGCTGGCGGCCAGCTTCAGCGCGTTCTCAAGGTCTGCCGCCGAGGTGGCGTATATCGTGTGCGCGAACTTCGACGCCGGATACTGGTCGACCCAGCTCGGCACCTGGAGGGTCAGGTACTGGGCATACGTACCCTCGAACACCATCACCACATTACCAATTGACATATATTGCTGATCTGGGTAATCGCCCGGGTTAAGCCAGACGGAGGATCCGGCGTCGAAACCGTGGATGTAATTTACTAGCTGCTGATAGTAGGCCAGCTGCTGCGGTTCCCCGGAAACGCGGTCGAGGAATATGTTGGTGACTCCGTACCACGCCCTGTAGTTCCTGACTTCCGTCTCGACCTGGCTGGCTGGCCGCTGACCGTCGACGGTCGATATATAACCCAGGATCGTTTCGCCAGCCGCTGCCGCCTGTTGGGCCACGGCCTGGAAATGCGCATCCGGCGCATCGCCCGCGCCTACACCGGAGATGTCCATAATGATGTCACTGGGGGCCGGTTTGCTGTTGGCCGCCTGAGTCCAGATAGCCGAAGAATAGAAATAAGCAGGAACGACCGGCATCAGGCAGAGCTTGCCGCTACTAGTAGCCGGGCTGCTCTGGACCGGGCTGCTCTGGACCGGGCTGCTCTGGGCCGGGCTGGTCTGGCCTGGGCTGGTCTGGCCTGAGCTGGTCGTTTGGCTCGTCCCTCCGCAGGCTGCCGCGGCCCACATGATCGCGATCGCGGCGACCACAGGCCATACGAGCCGCCACCTCCTGCGGAGGCGGCTGTTTCGTGTACCCGACCGTGACATATTAATTCCGGCCATCGATAGGCAGGCTGTCGTATGGGTTAGCGCCACCGCGTTCAGTAATGTAAACAGCCGACGCGTGGCGCCGGGTGGCAAGCTGAGCGGCCTCGCTGAATTTTGCTGGCGGCACCGAGTACACGACGTGGTAGAACTTATCCGCCGGCCACGTCGTCACCCAGCGCGGTACATTGAGCTTAAGGTATGAATTCCACGGCCCTTCGAACGTGCCCAGCAGGTCTGCGTGCTCGGCATAAGCTGAGGACGGGTACGTGCCGTGGTTAAAGAAGACGACCTGCGCTCCCAATTTGCGGACCCGGGCGGTTAGCGTGCCAAAGTAGGCCAGCTTGGCGGCGGTAGCCGCGACCCGATCCAGGCACACGCCGTGGACCCCGTACCAGTCCAGGTACTGCTCGAGCTCGGTCATTATCTGGCGGGCGGGCCGGTCGCCGTAGTTGGTGTCCACGTACCCGATCACCGGCACCCCGGCGCTGCGAAGGCGTTCTGTTGCTTCCTTGAAGGGAGCCTCCGGCCCGTCGCCTGGCCCGTCGGCGACGTTGAGGACCACCAGGCGAACCTGATCCGCGTGCTCGGCAAGCCATTCCCACTGCTCGGGGTGAACGGCCGGATGAAAGTAGGCAGGCACGACGAGCCGCGGCGACGGCGTGGCCGGGGTGGCCGTGTCAGCCCTCGATCGCACCACAGCTCGCCTCCCACAAGTCGGACACGGATGCCTTCAGGTCGCGGGACGGCCGCCAGCGCAGATCCTGCCGCGCCCGGGTGATGTCGGCCTGCATCCACGACAAGGCGGCCGAGCGCGCCGAACCGGGCGCATCTTCGGCCACGGCGGCATCGTAGCCGCTGACGGCGAGCAGTTCGGCGACCAGGGTCCGGGAGACGATGCCGTGACCGCTGCCGATGTTGAGGATCGGATGCGGCAGGGCGGGCGCGGTCGCCGCGGCGAAGACCGCGTTGGCGACATCCCGCGCGTCGACGAAGTCGCGCACCGCGTCCAGCGGGCCGAGCCGGACGTCGGTGCCGCCCGCGATGGCCTCGCGCAGCTGCGCGGCCGCGCGTCCTGGCAGGCCGTCCTCCGGCGCTCCGGCGCCGACCACGTTGAAGACGCGCAGCACCACCGCGTCGAGGCCAGCCATCCGGCCCACTTCGGTGAGCCGGGTTCCGGCCAGCTTGGTGGCACCGTAGACGCTGGCCGGCCGGGCCGGAGCCGATTCGGTCACCGGGACGTCCTCTTCGGTGCGCCCGTATTCGGCGGCCGAGCCTATCTGCACCAGCCTGGCCCGCGTTCGCGACTCGAGCATCGCCGTGACCAGCGCATACACGGCCGTGATGTTGGCCGCGGCCAGCACGTCCGGGCTACCCGTGGTAGCCCCGGCGCAGTTGACCACCACGTCCGGAGCGATGGTGCCGATGACCTCGGCGATCCGGGGCAGGCTATCCGTTGACAGGTCGAGCCGGTGGTGCGAGGCGGATGCCGTGACGGCGGACCGGCCCGCCGTCACGACCTGGTGGCCTGCCGGGCCGGCCGCGCGTAGCAGGTGACCGCCGAGGAAGCTGCTCGCGCCGATGATCAGGATGCGCACGTCAGCTCCCCTAGCGACCAAGAGGCTTTATTTACAGGAAGCATGTCCCTAGCTCACTGGTGGTACTCGTTGGTCTTGAAGCGGGCCAGGTTGGCCGGCTCACAGAACCAGTCGATCGTCTCCCGCAGGCCCTCGTCCCTGGTCAGGCGGGGCTTCCAACCGGTGCGCTCGCGAAGCTTGGTCGCGTCGCAGACGAGCCGCATCACCTCGGATTCCTTCGGGCGCAGACGCTGAGCGTCCTGGAAGATATCCGCTTCCACGCCCATCAGCTTGGCGATGTCTTCCGCGAGCTTGCCGATGGCGATGTCGTCGCCTGGCCCGCAGTTGAACACCTCGCCGAGCACCGCCGAGGCCGGGGCCTCGCCCAGCTCAATGAAGGCCTGGACGGTGTCGGTGACGTAGGAAAAGTCCCGGGTCGGGTCGAGCGCGCCGAGTTTGAGTAGGCGCGTGCCGGACGCGAGCTGCGTGATGACCTGGGGGATGACCGCCCGGGTGGACTGCCGGGGGCCGAAGGTGTTGAACGGCCGCAGCGTTACCGCCGGGACGCCGAAGCTGAGGTGGTAGGACTCGACCAGCTTGTCGGCGGCGATCTTGGAGGCGGCGTACGGCGACTGGGCCTGCAGCGGATGCGATTCGCTGATGGGCACGGTGCGCGCCGTGCCGTAGGTCTCGCTGGTTGACGTGTGCACCATTCTCGGCGTGTGGCAGGCGCGGACGGCCTCCAGGACATGCAAGGTGCCGATGGAGTTGTTGTCCACGAAGGACCTCGGCGCACTGTAGGAGTAGGGCACCGATCCGATCGCGGCCAGGTGATACACGACTTCCGCGCCCTCAACGACCTCACGCGCCGACGCGGGATCCCGGACATCGCCGAACACCACGTCGACGTGGTCCATCAGGTCCCGGTCGAGGGTATCGAGCCAGGCACATGAACTCCACATGTTGTACAGCACCATCGCCCGTACCCGGCATCCGCGTTGCACTAGTGCCTCCACCAAATGGGATCCGATGAATCCCTCGGCACCGGTGACGGCTACGACATCCGTCATGGTCATTCCTCCTATATGTGGCGCGCTGATTTCGCGCGAATTCGAACGGTCCTAAGTGGGCTGGCCGCTAGCCATGACGTATCGCTGCTCCTAGCGACATCACGGCAAAGCAACCCATCGCGACGAGCAGGACGGCAGGCGTCACTACCTGCACGATCATGCCCTCGTTGTGGAGAATGAGCTCGGTGGCCAAGGCGGCCGAGGCGATGAGAAGCGGGATAGCGCGGATCCGCATCGTCTGCATCAGGAGCGCGAGGAACATGGCCGCCCCCAGCATCAGGTAGGCCGCCATCTCCGGCAGGTCGGCCCAGCCCGGGTGAGCGAGGCCGGTCGCGCCCGCGATCGCGGCCCCGGCGGCCATCAGCGCGGCCGTGCCGCACACATACTGCAGCAATGCGGCGAGTAGGGAAAGGCGCGAACGGAGCCGGAAGCCGCCCAATCCGCTGATCGTGCCGAGCAAGCGCCGGGTCCGCCGCCGGTACCACAGGAGGCTCCACTCCGCCGCGCCCATGCTCAGCGAGAGCGGTAGCGAGGCGAGCAGCGCGCCGACATTGAGGCCACCATGGCCCTGCGGGCCCGCTATCAGCGGGAACGTGAGCAAACCGGCCGCTACCACGCCGAAGGCGATAGCCGGTACTGCGGCCCACAGTTCCGACGCGACCAGCAGGTGGCCGATCCGGGGGCCTTGCTTTCGCGTGCAAACCAGCGCGATCAGGCAGGCGAGCAGCGGCGTGGCGCCCAGGAGGACCCAGGTCAGATGCTCGAGCCCGGCCGGACGGCCGAGGTAAAGGAAGACGCCGCTGCCCACCACCCCGGGGACGAGCGCGACCGGAAGCCACGTTTCCGCGCCCACCACCATCAGCACGGACGCACCGAGCATGTAGACGCCCTCACCCGCGCCGAAGAAGAGCACCAGCGGGTGAGAATGCAGGTTCAGCCGGGCGGCGAGCATGGCCAGGGTCACCAGCACCAACCCGGCACCGAGTGCCGCCCGCAGCACCCGCCGCACCTGCCCCTCGTCGGCTGTGCCGGCCCGACGCAGGTATCCGATGGCGGCCACACCCTGGCTGACGCCCCACGCGACGAGCAGCGCCACCACCAGCGTGGGCAGCACGCCCGGGCCGCCAAGCAGGCCCGCGGCCGCGGGAAAGCACACAGCAGGCAGCGCGTAGAGCAGACCATGCAGCAGCGGCCTGAGCCGGTTCACCTGCCATGGGTCGGTGGCCGGCGCCGGGGCGGCCGGCCGCCGCGACACGCGCCGGTACATCACGCGCGCCAGGGCGAACACGTCCTTGACGCCGTACTCATCCTGGACAGCCCGGTCGTTGAAGCCCTCGAACTCCAGCGCGCTGGCCACCTCCAGCGGATCTACGGCCGACTCGCACACGGTGCTGAACTTTTCGCACAGGGCGGCCACCGTCAGCGTGTCGATACCGTAGGGATCCAGGTCCCTAAGCCACTGCGGGGTCTTCCCGTTGATCGTCGCGACGACGGGGCGCGCGTCTTCCACGCTGTCGGTACTCACCTCATTACCTCCGTCAGCTGGGACCCCGCCGTGGTCCGGTCCTCCTCGCCTCGCTCCTCGCCCTCGTCCCCGCGGTCCGCCTCGGACAGCCCGGCCTCGGACAGCCCGGCCTCGGACAGCCCGGCCTCGGACAGCCCGGCCTCGGACAGCCCGGCCTCGGACAGCTCGGGCGACCTCTTGGCCGGCACCGGGAGGATCATCGTCTGCTCGACGCCGGGCTCGGCCGTGTCCTGCTCAGGCACCTCCGGATCCGCACCGAGCAGGCCCGGCCATGTCGCGGGCAGCACGGTCAGCGGCTGGGTTTGGTCCGAAGCGAGCGTCCTGGGGAACACGGTGGGCGCGGGAACGGACGCCGTCCAGTCTCGGCCAAGCACCGGCAAGATCTGGGTCACGTCTTCATCGTTGAACGGCCACTGCCGATCGGCCTCGGCCGCTGCCACCGTATCCGGCCTGGGCCCGACCACGGTGCTCTCTTCCTCGACGGGCAGCGTGATCCAATGACCGGCCCGGGACGAGGCCCCGGATTCCTGCTGGCCTGCCGCTGGAGCCTGATCGGGACGGCTCCCGAGTCTGGTGTACATCTCGTCGAACGCGCTGATCGCCCGGTCCACGGTGAAGTGCTCGATGGCCCGCTCCCGGGCGGCGGCGCCCATCTTCCGCCGCATGCCGTCATCGCGCAGCAACTTCAGGCAGGCGTCCGCCAGGGCCGCGGGATTGCGAGGTGGCACCACGAGGCCGGCCTCATCGCCAACGGCCTCGGTCACTCCGCCGACGTTGGTGGCCACGCAGGGCCGTCCGCATGCCATGGCCTCGATGAGCGTATAGGGAAAGCCTTCGGTGATGCTGCAGAGCACCACGACATGGCCCGCGGCGTAGGCGTCCCGGATCTCGAGTACCCGGCCTTCGAACGTCGCCTGCTTGCTGATGCCCAGGTCGTACGCTTCGGCCCGGCAGTGCTCCAGATAGGATTCCCCGCCCTGCGGCGGTGAGCCGAAGATGCGCAGCCGCGCCTCCGGTATCTCCCTGAGGACCAGGGAGAACGCGCGCAGGAGGGTGATGAGGTCCTTGAACGGGTCGATGCGTCCCGCCCACGAGATCGTCGGAACCTCGGGTTCGGTGTCCACGACGGGAAAGACAGCCGGATCGACGCCGTTGTAAACGGTGCGGACGCGTGCCTCGTCCGCACCGAGTTCCGCTTCCCAGCGCTTGTTATAGATGTTGCCGGGAGTGATGATGTCCGCTTCGTGGTAACCCAAGGTGCACAGCCGGCGCAGGAAACGCAGGTACAGATCTTTCACCGGCCAGCCGAACTCCGGGCGGCGCAGGTGCAGGTACTGCTCGCGCATGTAGACGCCGTGCTCGGTGACGATCATCGGCATCCCGTACCGCCACTTGGCCGCGAAGGCGGGCAGGGCACCAAGCCCATTGGTCACCGTGTGCACCACGTCTGCCTGCACGGGGGGATGGGAAAACGGCCGCAGCGCATGCTCGAGAAGCTGCATCGCGGTGACCGCATCGCCGACAGTCGGCACTATCCGGCTGGGCTGGGGCTCACGCTGCTCGCCCTGCTCGCGCTGCTCGCCCTGCTCGCCCACCTCAGGCAGGCCTTCAAAGTGGTCGCCGGCGATGGCGGCCAGGCCGTTCGGCAGGCCGACGGCGGCGCTGGAGGGCAAGATATCTGACCACCGCTGCCGCCACGCGTCGCTGAGCAACTTCACCGCGGTCTCGCTGATCATGGCGCGCGTCAGGCTCTTGGTCTGGGCGAAGGTGAACAGCTCGTGCATCACGTCGGAGAACCTGTCCTGCGCTTGGTCAGGGCGGGTCAGCAGCACGTCGACCAGTTCGCGCAGAATGGAGTCGGCGCGCGGCAGGGACAGCCGTGCGCGCAGCGGCACCGCCGGCCGACGGCCCCAGAGCGGGATCGTCACGACCGACTTCACGTTCTCGGGAAGCTCCCACCGCATCGGCTCGTTTCCCGTGGCAACCAGCGGGATCAAGGTGAAGTCATACTGAGGCAGCCCGCGGACAAGCTGGTCGCACCAGACGCTGACGCCACCGAACTGATGCGGATAGGTACCTTCTCCTACCAGTGCCACCTTCATATCAAGCCGTGTCACCTCGGTTGCAGACCGGTATCTCGTGGGGTCCGGGCGGGCGATTCCTCATGCGGTCTCCGGCTGGCCGGAACCCGGCCGCGACGCATCCCTGCGGCGGCGAGCCGCCAGCCGCCTGACCGGACGCCTGCGGGACGCGGCGATCTGCTCGTAGAGGTCGTCGATCTTCTTGACCACCGACTCCATGCCGTAGCTTTCGAAGACCGTCTCGTCGGATTCGCGCGGCAGCGGTCCGGCCTCGACCGCCTTGCGGATCTCCGCGCCCAGGGCCTCGACCGTTCCCGGCACCTGACGGGCCTGGCTGGTCGGGAGACCGTCCAGGGCCGGGCAGACCGTGTAGAGCACGGGCAGGCCGCTGGCCATGGCCTCAAGGACGGACAGCCCGAACGTCTCCTGGACCGAGGCGGCGACGTAGAGATCGAAGGAGGCCATCATGGCGGCCGTATCGGACTGGAAGCCGCCGAAGATCACGTGCTCGCGCACCCCGAGCCGGTCCACCGCGGCCTCGACCCGCGCCTGGTCCTCGCCGCGGCCGATGACCAGGATCTTGCACCGCTCGCCGAGCGTCGGCAGCGCCGCCTCGACCACCAGGTCGATGCGCTTGTTCGGATCTAGCCGGCCGAGCGCGCCGATCACGTAGGTGTCCGGCGAGATGCCGAACTGCTCGCGCACCAGCTGGCGCGCCGCGGGGTCGAAGGCGAGCGCGGGAACGTCAAGACCGTTGGGGATAACGGTGATCTTCTGGCCGGGCACACCCCATTTGATGAGCCGTTCCTTGACGACATCAGCGACGGCGATCGTGGCGTCGGAGAACAGCTCCGAGGCGAGGTAGAGCCCGCGCACCGCCGAGGTCATCTTGCGGCGCTCGATGTGCGTCTCGCCGATCGAGTGCTCCGTGGTCAGCACCACCGGCGTGCCGGCCAGCCAGGCCGCCGGGCGGCCGTAGATCTGGGTCCGGAACAGGTGGGTGTGCACGACGTCGTAACGGCCCTCGGCAATGAGTGAACGCAGCCGCAGCAAGGCGCTTATCTCGGTATTGCGTCGCATGCCGATGTCGCGCACGCTCGTGCCGCCTTCCCGGATCAGGTCCGCCACCGGGCCCGGGTTGTACAGCGTCACCACGTCGGTCTCATGCCTGGTGTACTTCAGGATCAAGGCCAGCTGGATCTCGGCGCCGCCGGCATCCAGGCCGGTGATAACATGCAGGACCTTCATGGGCGTATCCCCTTAACTGCTACGTAACCCCGGTAGAGAAATCTTTTGGCGGTCAGCCGAGCGGCGCCGTCCTGCTGACCGACATAAACCCTGGGCAGGGCCATCAACCCGAGGTCCGCCCTGGGCGTCTGCACGGCGCACGCGTAGCCGTAGCCCGCGTCGTGCACCGCATGGCGGGCGGCCGCGTCCACCGAGCCGTACGGGTAGGCGAAGCCGCGAACGGGGGCGCCGGTGAGCTCGCTGAGGCTGGCCCTGCTCCCGCTGACCTCGGTTTCGAGCTGCCCGGCCGCCAGGCCGGCCAGCCGGACATGGGTGGCGCTGTGCGAGCCGATCTCCATCCCGGCAGCCGCGAGCTCCCCCACCTGGGCGGCGGAAAGCAGCGGCCAGGCGGGCCCTTCGTCCCACTCGTTAGTGCCGCCGAGCCGGCCCGAGATGATGTAGACGCTCGCGGCGAAACCGTGCCGCTTCAGCTCGGGAAGCGCGGCCTCGAGCACGTTGACATACCCGTCGTCGAACGTGATACCGACCAGCCCGCGCTGGCGGCCCGCGCGCATCGCGTCGACGAGCGTGGCGATCCCGACGCCGCGCAGGCCAAGCCGTTGCAGCGTCGCCATCTGCTCGGCGAAGCGGGCCGGCGTCACGCACAGGTGGTACGGATCGGTGGCCACGTCCGCCACGCCGTGGTACATCAGGATCATCGGCACCCGGCTCAGGCCGAGTCGGGTCAGGTCAGGGGCGGTCCGGCCGTTATGCCCCAGAGCGGTCATGACCTCGCCCCCCGGCTACCGCGGACCACGGTCGCCAGCGTCCTGGCCAGGATGACCACATCCAGCCAGACCGACCAGTACTCCACGTAGTAGTTGTCGAAGCGGGCCCGCTCGAAGATCGACGTGTCGCCGTTGAGCCCGTTGACCTGTGCCCAGCCCGTTATGCCCGCGGGCATCCGGGTTCGGCCCGCATACCGCGGGATATCGCGGCTGAATCGCTCGGCGAAGTGGGGCCGTTCCGGCCGCGGCCCGACCAGCGACATGTCACCGCGCACCACGTTGACCAGCTGAGGCAACTCGTCCATGTGGGTGGCACGCAGCCACCGGCCGGACGGGCTGAGGTGCTCGGCCGCGGTCCAGCGGGTGTCATGGTCAGCATGAACGACCAGCGTGCGCAGCTTCAAGATCTCCACGACCCGCCCCTCGCCGGTCACCCTGGCCTGGCGGAACAGCGCCGTCTGGCCCGAGCGCAGCCGGATCGCTACCGCCAGCGCGAGCATCAGCGGCCCGGCCACCGCGAGCAGCGCAAGTGAGACAACAACGTCAAAGGGACGCTTCAGCGCGAGCGCGACACGCGAATGACCAAAACCCCGCAGCGGAATCAACGGGATCCCCCAGATCTCGTCCAGGCAGCCGCGTGGCACGGCCATGCCCAGTTCGTAGAGCCGGGGCACCACGTACACGTCCGCCCCGAGCGGACGGCTGGCGCGCATCACCGCGACGATGTCCTCGTCACGGCTGTCCGACGAGAAGCACACGATGACCCGGCGGATGCCGAGCCGCTGGACGACGTCCGACAGGTTAGACGGGCTGCCCAGGGAGGGCACCGGGAGGTCCAGGCGGGGCGGCCCGTCGTCGAGCAGGCCCATCGGCCGCAGCCCGAACTCGGGGTGCGTGCGCATCAGCTCGGCGACGTAGGCGCCGAACGTGCCCGCGCCGACCACCACGGCGGGCTCGGTCAGTAGCCCGCGGCGGTGCGCCCCCCGCAGCGCGACGCAGAGCACCAGGCGGCAGGCGAAGACGAGCCCGCCCGCCCACAGCGCGAGCGCAAGCACGCGGGTGCCAGGCAGCCAGGCGAGCAAGACGAGCGCCGGCGTGGTCGTGGCGATCAGGATCCGCCCGGCCTGGTCGGAGACGCGAAGGCAGATACGCAGCCGGTGCTGGCGGCCGGCCGCCAGGACGACGAGCACGGTGACGACATAGAGCGCGCAGAGCAAGCTGTCCGTCGTCCCACCGGTACTGGCTCCGCTCAGGGCCACCGCCAGCACGAGAGCGACCGTGTCCGCGGCCGGCAGCGCCAGCCGCCGGACCACCGCTGGCGCCCGGCGGCCCGAGCCGGCCGAGGGCCCGCTGCCCGGATGAGCGCCGAGGGAGCCGCGAAGCCTGGCTCGCGGACCGGCTCGCGATTTCGCCAGGACGTGCTCGTAGTCGCTGGACATCACCGGCCTGCAGCCACAGCCGCTGAAGACTTCCGGCCGGAAATGCCCGCCAGCGCGCGGCCGACGGTGGTCGCAGCGTGCTCCGAACCGAAAACGAACCTCATGACCGGCCCCATGCTGGGGGCCACGGACGGTCCGATGAAGTAGAGCCCAGGGACGGAGGACTGGTAGTCGCCGCCCACCGCCGCGCTCCCGCCCACGGTCCGCAGCGAGGACCGCACCGTCTCCGGCAGGAACTCCAGCCGCTTCAGGTTGATGCGATAGCCGGTCGCGGCGATCACGTGGTCGGCGGTCACGTCGCGTCCGCCGCCCGCGATCCGCAGCTGCACCTTCCCGTCCAGCGTCTTGGCAGATATCACGGTCTGGCCGGTCCGGACCGGGAACTGGCCCTCCACTCGCGGCCGGAGCCAGCTGGCCCCCGCCGGGCCAAGCGCGGTGCGCGCGCGGTACACCCTGGTGCTAGCCGGCAGGCGCCGGAACAGCTCCGGGTGGTTGGAGTAGAACCAGGTGGACCAGCCCGAGCCGAGTCCGGCCTCAGGCTCCCGCAGCCGCTTCAGCAGCGGCCGGACCGGGTTAAGGGGCTGGCCGTTCCACCGGATGGCGGGCCTGCGGGCCAGGACCTGAACTCCCGCGCCGTTCTCGTGCAGCAGCGCCGCCGTCTCCAGGGCAGACTGACCGGCGCCGATGACGACGGCCTCCTGGCCGGACAAAGCCGCCAGGTCCGTGTGGGCCGAGCTGTGCGTACAGGCCGAGGCGGGCAGTTCGGCGAGCGTGGAGGGCACGTAGGCGAAATGCTCCACGCCGATCGCGACGACCACCCTGCGCGCGGTGAGCTGCTCACCGTCGGCGAGGGTGAGCTCGAACACCTCACCCTGCCGGACCAGGCCGGCCACGAGAACCTCTTCGACCTTCAGGTCCAGCTCGGAGGCGAACCACTGGCCGTAGTTGACGAAATTCTCCAGCGATACCGGCAGCCCGTAGCTCTTGTAGGGATGGCTTGTCGTCTGGCAGAAGGCCTCTAGCGTGTGGGTGCCGCGAGGGTCGGAAAGGTTGGAGGCGAAGCCCTGGGACTTGAGGTACATTCCCTGCGGCATGGCCGAGCGCCAGAGCCGCATCGGCACGCCGAAATGGCGGTAGTCGACGCCGGCCGCGCTCAGGTGCGCGGCTAGCGAAAGCCCATAGGGACCGGCCCCGATGACGGCAACATCGATGACGTCGCTCATATTCGTGTTTCCTCCTTTTGCGGCTGCGGCACACCAGGCCGGCCGGCGGACGCCTGGCCGCGGGCAGAAGCGGCGCGGCCAGGTCGGTATCGGATGCGGGTCGCGGCCGGGTGTCCCCGGTCTGTGGCGAACGGGCGGCTAGCCAGGCGCCAGCCCATCCGGAGGCACATGAGGCCGAACGGCCTCATGTCATCTCGGGCGAACCATGCGGCTTCGTCAACCGTGCGCAGCGAGGCCAGCCAGGCCCGCGGCGTCAGGCGACCGCTGCGGATATGAGCGAGGGCGCTGATCGGGTCGTAGTTTTCCACCATAAACCCACGCCCGTTGATCTGCTCACCCGGTGGAATCTGTTGGTTGGTCAGGTCCAGGTAGGCGGCGAGCGCCACATCGGTACCTGCGGTGTCACGGAACAGCCGGAACTGCGCGCCGAGCCTCGGATTGAAGTCGAGCAGGTTGTACTCGCCGTTACGCTCATCCAGGCGGATATCGAGATCGAGAAGTCCCCGGTATCCGAGCTTGACCAGCAGCCCAGTGACCCGCTCACGCAGATCCTCGTTGACGACTGAACGCCCGAGGCTGGTCAGCCCGGCCTCAGCTGGATAGGACCGTTCCTTGACGCCGGTAAAGGCTGGCCGGCAGGTCGAATTGACGTCACAGTACCCATGGAAGAACCAGTCGTGGCCCGGCCCGCCCGGGATGAACTCCTGCAGCATCAGCCCGGCACCGGCCGCCGCGCAGGTCTGGTAGGCCGTATCCAGGTCTTCGGCGCTGGCCACGACCGACGTGCTCCGAAGCCCGCTGCCCTTGGTCCACGGCGTGGTCAGCTTGGCGATCAGCGGGTAACCAGCATCCGACGCGAATGCTCGCGCCGCCTCCAGCGAGTCGGGTATCACCGTCTGCGGGGAGGATACGCCGAGCTCGCGGCAGACTTCGAACAGCGAGTACTTACCCGCGAGCCGCCGGGGCAGATCCTGGGGAGGATCCGGGAAAAGGAACCAATGCCGCAGGTCGCGACCATGTTCCGCGAGAAAGATGGCACCCGCGTCGTCGGTCGTGAGCAAGACGCTCGGCTGCCCGATCTGCTCCGCAAGCCGTTGCAGGCCCAGCAGTACGCGGTCCACGTCAGCCGGGCTCGGCTGCCAGAAGAAACGCCCAGACAGGTACCTGGACGTGGCAGCGGGAGCCCAGGGTCCCTCATGCACGCCGTAGACGGGCACCCCCGCCCGTCCCAGGCTACGGATAACGCCCAGCCCGCCGTGATGCATGACGTTGGGATCGAACTTGAGTACGACCGCCGGCGTGCTGGTATCGCTTGGGTAGTTGGCCCTAGTCATCATGACGCGCTAAATAAAATCAGGTAGTGACACGAGTTTCTCCCCCTAGAGAAAACCTCAGTAAGACTTGGGCGTAACCCCCGTTACAGCCGAGATCGTCAGTCGTCTCGCGCAGGCGGTAGCTGTGTGGGCTCGCGCCTTGGCCGAGCCCGGCGCACCGCAGGTGGACAGCCTGAAAACAACATAGGTACTTACCCCACTCCTGGGTCCCACTGCTGCGGAACCGTAACACTACACACTGCCACATACTACCCAACACTGAGCATTGGGGAAAGGTCTGTTTTTGTGCGGATTATGCCTGAAAGATCAAATTTTTTCGGCAAAAAACCACACACTTTAATAGATCTTCGGCCCATCCGAAGACCTACGGAACGACAGAGCACAGGCCACCAGCCGCGTGGCGGCCGACGGACCCCCCGACGCCTCCCCCAGCCTCCACAGCTACGTGGGGACGGCGGCGTTTTGCCCTCATATAACCAGACGCGCCACATGCGTGGTCGGTTTACGCACTGTTATCACTAGTGGTCACAAAACAGCACCAAATGATGCTCTTGCAACCAGTGTGCTACGGGAGAGCCCGAAATCTGCCACCTGGCGTCACGTGCCGGACATAGCGGCCGACGCTGCCCTGACCCCGGACCGCTGGGTTTTCAGGGGTCTTCAGGGTTCATGGCGGCGCGTTCCCAGCAGCGCACCAGGTCCAGGTAGCGGCGTGCCGCGGCACGCAGTTCCATCTCGGGGTCACGGTCCGCGGCCCGGGCCGCGGCCACCAGCCGGAAGAGTTCGCCGCCGAGGTCATCTCCGGGGCCCGTGTCATCTCCGGAGCGGGCCGGTTCACCGGGACCGGCCTCGGCGAGGCGGGCCAGTTCATCGGGCACCCCGGCGCGCGCCGCCCGGCGCTGCAGCTGGGCGGCCAGTGCCAGCGCAGGCTGCCCGAACGGCACGCCATCAAGCGCGGAAGGAGCAGCCTGGCCGGACACATCGCGGCCGTGCCGTTCGGCCTTAGTCCTTTTCTCTTCCCGTTTGATCTCGTCCCAGTTGCGCTTGACCTCATCGGCACCGGAGACCGTCACGTCCGCGAATACGTGCGGATGCCGGCGTACCAGCTTGGCAACGATCCCGTCCGCAACGTCGTCGATCGTGAAGGACGTGTCATCGTCGCGCTCGGCCGCGATGCGGGCGTGGAACACGACCTGCAGCAGCACGTCACCGAGTTCCTCACAGAAAGCCTGCTCATCGCCGGACTCAAAGGCCTCAAGGGCCTCGTACGGCTCTTCCAGCAGGTGCGGTATGAGCGACGCATGGGTCTGACGCGCATCCCAGGGACACTCCACCCGCAGCCTGTCCATGGTCGTCACCAGGTCCATCAGGTGCGCGCCCGGCAGGTCAGCCGAGCCGCGCAGCAGCTCAGCACCCGGCGGGACCGGCGGTTCGGCGCCCGGCTCAGGCAGCCAGACCACCACGACGTCAGCCGGCCGGGCGTCCGCCGGCGGGGCGCCGGGATGGTCCGTCACCTGGTACCTGATGCCCGCCTCATCCAGCGCCGGCAGCTGCGGATGGCCCGCGGCGGCCAGCACGGCGTCCGCCGACCGCAGGGCCCGCCAGGCCGGCCAGCTGAGCAGGCCAGGCGCCACCCGCGGGCTGGTCACCAGGACGATCAGCAAGCGGGGGTCAGCCCGGACGCCGAGGCCGCCTTGGCCGGCCCCGGCGGCGCCGCCACCGTCGACGGCACGGACACGACTGCGTACTGGCTGTAGTCCAGCCGGCCGAACTGGGGATTGACCTGTATCTGCAGGGTCTTGGCCGCCACGCACTGTGCCTGCTGGAGCTTGGCCGTGGTGGCCGTCTGCGCCGCCGTCGAGGTGGGGATCTTGCCGCCGTTGACCTGCTCGACATACTGGGTCTCGATGGCCTGGTACCGGCCGACCTCGGGCGCCAGGTTCGGTGGGATCCCGATGTAGGACAGGATGTAGTCGAGGGTGACGTCCGACACCCCCTCGGACTCAAGCTCGGACTTCGCCTCCGCGTAGACCTCCGCGAGCGCCGTCTCCGCCTGAGTCGTCGAGACCGTGATGCCCTCGGTGCGGGCCAGCTGCTCGTTGATCTGGAACCTGATCAGCCAGGTCAGCGGGTCCTGGGTTTGCTGGGCCACGGTCAGCGACCCGGGGTTGTGGTACTGCTGGACGTTCTCGCTAAGGTTGGTTACCTCGGTATCGAGGGTGGCGACCGTGATCCGCTGGTTGCCGACGATCGCCGCGGAACCCACCTTGACCGCGGAGCACCCGGTTGCCACCAGGCCGACGCCGAGCACGGCGGCGGACACCGCGATAAGCCTCCGAAACACCGGACTGCTCCCCTTCATCCGAATAACACTCCTACCGCCAGGTCAGCGAGCACCGAGCGGATCACTTCGCCGCACCAGGCCAGCAGTTCGGTATCCCGCAACGGCTGACCGCCAATGGCGGCGGTCTTCGGCGCTGGTACGAGCATCGTACGCACCGCCGGTTTCAGCACTGTCTTCGGGTACAGTCGCTGCACCCGGACCTGCCGCGAATCGGGCAGGTCGACCGGCGCGAACCTGATGTGGTTGCCCGCCGCGGTGATGTCGGTGAGGCCGGCCCGCCGGGCCGCGGTGCGCAGCCGCGCCACCTCGAGCAGGTTAAGGACCGGCTCGGGGGGCTCGCCGTACCGGTCGGACAGCTCGTCGGAGATGGCGAGGACGTCGGCCTCGGCGTCGATGGCCGCGATCTGCGTGTATGCCTCCAGCCTGAGCCGTTCGCCGGGCACGTAGTCGTGCGGGATGTGCGCGTTGACCGGCAGCTCCACCCGGACCTCGGGCTTCTCGGCCGGCCCGTCGCCCTTCAGCTCGTTGACCGCCTCGCCGATCATCCGCACGTACAGGTCGAACCCCACCCCGGCGATGTGCCCGGACTGCTCGCCGCCGAGCAGGTTGCCCGCACCGCGGATTTCCAGGTCCTTCATCGCGACGTACATGCCCGCGCCTATTTCGGTGTGCTGGGCCACGGTGGCCAGCCGCTCGTGCGCGGTCTCGGTCAGGGCCCGTTCGGGCGGATAGAGGAAATAAGCGTAGGCCCGTTCGCTGCCACGGCCGACCCGGCCCCTGAGCTGGTGCAGCTGAGACAGGCCGTACATGTCGGCGCGGTCGATGATGAGGGTGTTGGCGTTCGGGATGTCCAGGCCGGATTCCACGATCGTGGTCGAGACGAGCACGTCGTAGTTCCCTTCCCAGAAATCGACCATGATCTTTTCCAGCTCATGCTCGTTCATCTGCCCGTGCGCCACGGCTATCCGCGCCTCGGGTACCAGCCCGGCGATCTGGGCGGCCACCTTGCGGATGGAGCTGACCCGGTTGTGCACGAAGAAGACCTGGCCGTCCCGCAGCAGCTCGCGCCGGATCGCGGCGGCCACCTGCTTCTCGTCGTAAGGACCGACAAAGGTGAGCACCGGGTGCCGCTCCTCGGGCGGGGTCAAGATGGTGGACATCTCCCTGATCCCGGCCACGCCCATCTCCAGCGTCCGCGGGATCGGGGTCGCCGACATGCCGAGCACGTCCACCTCGGTGCGCAGCCGCTTGAGGTATTCCTTGTGCTCCACCCCGAACCGCTGTTCCTCGTCGATGATCACCAGGCCGAGCCGGGCGAACCTGGTCTCGGGGGACAGCAGCTTGTGCGTGCCTATGACCACGTCCACGCTGCCGTCGGCGAGCCCGCTCAGGGTCTGCGCCGTCTCGGCGCTGCCCTGGAACCGGGACAGCGGCTTGACCGTGACCGGGAACGGGGCATAGCGCTCGGAGAACGTCGAGAAGTGCTGCTGGACCAGCAGCGTGGTCGGCACGAGCACGGCGACCTGCTTACCGTCCTGCACCGCCTTGAACGCGGCCCGCACGGCGATCTCGGTCTTGCCGTAGCCGACATCGCCGCAGATCAGCCGGTCCATCGGCACCGGCCGTTCCATGTCGTGCTTGACTTCGTCGATGGCGCCGAGCTGGTCCGGGGTCTCCACGTAGGGGAACGCGTCCTCAAGCTCGCGCTGCCACGGCGTGTCCGGCCCGAACGCGAATCCAGGCGAGGCCATCCGGGCCGAGTAGAGCCGGATCAGCTCGGATGCGATCTGGCGGACGGCCTTGCGGGCCCGGCCCTTGGCCTTGGCCCAGTCCCCCCCGCCGAGCCGGTGCAGGGTCGGCGCCTCGCCGCCGGAGTACCTGGTCACCTCGTCCAGCTGGTCGGTCGGCACGTACAGCCGGTCGGCCGGCTGGCCCCGCTTGTTCGGCGCGTACTCGATCACCAGGTACTCCCTGGTGGCGCCGGCCGTGGTCCTCGACGTCATCTCCACGTACCGGCCGACCCCGTGCTGCTCGTGCACCACGTAGTCACCGGCCTTCAGCTGCAGCGGGTCGACGCCACCACGCCGCCTGCTCGGCATCCGCCGCATGTCCCTGGTGGTCGGCAGCCCGGCCGGATGACCGGCCAGGTCGCTCTCGGTCAGCAGCGCGAGCTTGACCGCCGGCCAGACAAAGCCGTTCTCGACCCGCGCGGTCGTGACGTACGGGACGCCGGGCTCGGGCGGATCGTCGGGGTCGGCCAGCCGGGCGCCGATACCCTCGCCGCGGAGCATCTCGGCCAGCCGCTGGGCCGGGCCGTGGCCCTCGGTCACCAGCGCGACCCGCCAGCCGTCGGCCAGCCAGCCGCGCACGTCCGCGATCATGCGGGCCGTGTCGCCGCGATAGGCCGGGGCCAGCGAGGCACCTATCCGGAACGGCACGCGCTCTTCGGGTCCGGACAGCGGCGTGCCGCTCCCGGCGGGTGCCCCGCCCGGCTCGCCGGAGTCGGTCACGCCGAACGGCGCGATCGTCCACCACGGCAGGCCAAGCACCGCGGCCACCGTCCGGATCCGCGCGATCGGCTGGAAGGCCGCGGCTCCGAGGTCGATAGGCGCCTCGCCCCCGCCCGCCTCCCCTTCCCCCCTCATTGCGGCGCTGAACCACGATGCCTCGAGGAACTCCTGGCTGGTCCGGAACAGTTCGGCGGCCCGGGTGCGGACCCGCTCGGGATCGCAGGCGAGGATGATGCCACCCGGCGGAACGTAGTCCAGGAGCAGTTCCATCCGGTCGGCGAGCACGGGCGCGAACGCCTCCATGCCCTCGACGGTAATTCCCTCGGCCAGCTTGCCGAGAATGTCGGCCAGGCCGGGATGGGTGTCGGCGAGCTCTTTGGCTCGTTCCCGCACCGCGGGGGTCAGCAGGAGCTCGCGGCACGGCGGGGCCCAGAGCCCGTCTTCCGCGACGCCGATGCTGCGCTGGTCCGCGACCTTGAAGTAACGGATCTCCTCCACCGTGTCGCCGAAGAACTCGACCCGTAGCGGGTGTTCCTCGGTGGGCGGGAACACGTCGACAATGCCACCGCGGACCGCGATCTCGCCGCGGCTGGTGACCAGGTCGGTCCGGGTGTAGCCGATCTCGACCAGCCGGACGAGCAGATCGTCGAGTTCGCACCCCTGGCCGACGTGCAGGCTGACCGGCTCGAGATCCCCAAGCCCCGCCACGATCGGCTGCAGCAGGCTTCTGACCGGCGCCACCACCACGGTGAGCGGCCCATTCGGCTCGCCGGGGTCAGCCGGATGAGCGAGCCGCCGCAGCACGGCGATCCGCTGGCCGACCGTGTCGGATCGCGGCGATAGCCGCTCGTGCGGCAGCGTCTCCCAGCCGGGAAAGCACGCCACGGTGCCGGGAGGCAGGAACGAGCCGAGCCCGGCGACCAGATCGTCCGCCTCGCGGGCCGTGGCCGTCACCGCGAGCACGAACCCGCGAGGCCCCCGCGCCCGGCGGGTCAGCGCCGCGGCCAGGACCGGGCGCAGCGATGGCGGCGCCACCAGGTCTTCTCCGGCCAGATCTTCTCCGGCCAGATCTTCTCCGGCCAGATCTTCTCCGGCCAGCCCGGCTCCGGAGGCGGAGTCCGCGACTGCCGGAGAACCGCGCTCCGGGACGGCGTCGTGATCGACCCGTGAGACGACGTCACGGAGTTGAGGGTCGGCATCGAGAATGGTGAGCAGTCCTGCGAGGCTCATGGTGTCCCTGTGATCGCTGTTCGTCCCTTGTCCTGGCTGCCCTACGGCGGGACTCACCTTGGAAGTCCCCGACCGGGTCCCGGGCAGCACGAATCCGCCGGGCTTTGGCCAACCCGGCCCTTTACGGAACCCTTTAAGTTTACGCGTTGCCCAGGGGCCGCGCACAGGACCCGCCCGGACAGTGCCGCCCGGACAGTGCCACCCGGGCCGGAGCGCCTCCGAACTCGGCCTTGACCAGCTGCGCGACAACGGCTTTGAGGTACGGTGCTGACGGTCGATGAAGACGGCCCGTTTCGCGCGAGTGGTGTAGCGTCCTGCCAGGGCTTGTCCCCCTTCCCAGTCCGGACACGACGGCAGTTTCGTATCGTTGTGCGGACTGGCCGCTGCTACGGCGTGCCTAACGGCGGGTCGGCCCACCCCTGCCAGAAGCGATGTTCGGAGGCAACAGCTGACTCCTCAATCACCGCCCGGACTGCCCGCGGAGCTATCGGCCTGGCCGGTGTACACGCTCGGCGAGGCCCAGCTGGGCGATCTCGAGTTGCTCACGTCGGGAGTGTTCGCGCCGCTGCGCGGCTTCATGGACGCCGCCGACGTGGCCACGGTCGACGTTGGCGGGACGCTGGCCGACGGTACCCCCTGGCCCATCCCGGTGATCCTGGACGTGCCCGCCGATGTGATCCCGCCCGATGCGGATCACCTGGTGCTGCAGGATCGGGAGGGCTCGCCGCTGGCTGTGCTCGCGATCACCGAACGGCTCACGCGGCCGGCTCCGGACAATCCGGCGCCCGGGTCTTCGGCGCCCGGGCCCTCGGCGCCCGGGCCCTCGGCGCCCGGACCTGAGGTTGTGCGCGTGGCGGGTCCGGTAACGGCGCTGCGCGAGCCCGAGCACGGACCCTTCCGGCAGTTGCGGCGGCGCCCTGCGGAGGTACGCGCCGAGCTGTCCGCCGCCGCCGGATCTCCTGGGTCCACGGGGGGTAACGTCCTGGCCTACGCCACCCGGCGGCCGCTGAACAAACGTCACATCGGCCAACTACGCCACTTCGCCAGCCAGCTGAACGCACGCCTGCTCGTGCTGCCGCTGATCACCGGGCCCGCTGACGTCGTGACCCGCCCCGAGGCGCTGGTCCGCGCGGTTCTCGCGGCCAGGCAGCACCTTCCCGCGGGCACGCTCGTCATCCCCGTGCCGCTGGCCTCCCGTGACGCCGAACCGGACCGGCAAACCGCGGACCTGCGTGCCGCCGCGGCCGTGGCCGCGGCCTACGGCGCGACTCACCTGCTAGCGGATTCGCCCAGTGTGACGGGTTCGCCTGGCGGGACGAAAAACGGCCCCCTGGAGCTGCCCGGAGTGCCGATTGGAGTCATTAGCGCCGGCGAGTGGGCCTACGACCCGCGTTCGGAGGTGTGGCGGCCGCTCGCCCTGATCGAGCCCGGAGCCGAACAGGGCGAGTTGACCGACTCCGAGCTGGGTGCGCTCCTTGATTCCGGCGCCGAGATTCCGGCCTGGTTCACTCCGCCGATCGTGGCACGCGAGCTGCGGCGGGCCCGGCCGCCTCGGGCCGAGCGTGGCCTGGCCGTCTTCTTCACCGGCCTGTCCGGCTCCGGCAAGTCCACCATCGCCCGGGGGCTGGCGGAGGCGCTCATCGAACGAGGGGACAGGACCGTCTCGCTGCTTGACGGCGACCAGGTCCGGCACCTGCTCTCGGCCGGGCTGACCTTCTCCCGCGCCGACCGGGACCTCAACATCGCCCGCATCGGCTATGTCGCGGCTGAGGTGGCACGGCACGGCGGCATCGCGATCTGCGCGCCGATAGCCCCCTACGCGCAGGCCCGCGCGACCGCCCGCGAGATGGTCACCACGGTCGGCGACTTCCTGCTGATCTACATCTCGACCCCGGTCGAGGTATGCGCCGCCCGCGACCGCAAGGGCCTGTACGCGAAGGCGCGCGCCGGGCTGATCAAGGGCTTCACCGGCGTGTCTGATCCCTACGAGGAACCGCGCGACGCGGACCTGGTGCTCGATACCTCGGCGATGACCCGGCAGCAGGCCGTCAACGCCGTGCTGAAGCTGCTGGTGACCGGCGGGTGGCTGGCCGACGACGCTGACGAGCCCGCGGAACCGGGCGGAACCGCGGGGACGAGGGCATCCGGGTCAATGCTCAGGCTCGGCACGGCGGTCAGGCGGCTCTAGCCGCACCGATCCTGGGCCCGCGCTTGCGCCGCGCGGGCCCATCGGAGTTGGCTCGTCGCCCAGTCCCTGTTGCTCAGTCCCTGTTGCTCAGTCCCGGTCTTCGGCCCGAGCGCCTTCCTCAAGCCTGGCGCGGAGCCCCGACGTGCGCTGCCGCCCGTTCTTGAGCCGCCCGATCAGGGCTCCCGACATGCGGTCCCGCTGCCGGGAGAGCAGGACGTAGCTGGCGATCCCGCTCACCAACAGCGCGAGTGCGAGCAGCAGCACGCTGCGCGCACCAACTAGGTAGAGCAGGATTACCGAGACGACGAACAACAGGATCCGCGCGGTCGTATAAGCGAGTGTGGCACGCATAACGAGTCCAGCATAGAAGCTGCGCCGCAAGCTCGCGTCGGCGGCCGGCGGCCGGCGGCCGGCGGCCGGCGGTCCGGTCCGTCAGTCCGAGGAGAGGATCTCCGCCAGCAACTTCGGATCGATGTTGCCGCCGGAAAGGACTGCCACCGGCGTCGTGGCCCTGGGCAGCCCGGCGGAACGGAAGAGCCACGCCGCCACCGCCGCCGCTCCGCCAGGCTCGGCGACCAGCCGGGCCTGGCTCGCGAGCCGCCTGATCGCGGAGCGCATCTCGTCCTCGGTCACCGTGACGATGTCGGTCACCAGCTCGCGGATGTGTGCGAACGGCAGCGCGCCGATCTGTTCCACCCGCAGCGCGTCCGCGATCGTCCGCTGAACATCGGCCGGGGGCCATGCCACCCGCTTGCCGCGGTGCAAGGAGTCCCGCGCGTCCGCGGCGAGTTCAGGTTCGACGCCGACCACGGCCGCTCCCGGACACGATGCCCGCACCGCCGCGGCGATCCCCGAGATCAGCCCGCCTCCACTGACCGGCACGATGACCAGATCAGCTCGCGGGCAGTCGGCCACGATCTCCAGGCCGATGGTGCCCTGCCCAGCGATGACATTCCGGTCATCAAACGGCGGGATCAGCACGTACCCGTGGCGGGTCACGAGTTCCTCGGTGGCCGCGAGCCGAGCCGACAGGGTCGGGGCCACCGTCACCAGTTCGGCGCCGTAGGACTCGATCGCGTTGGTCTTGACCCTCGGTGCCGTACTGGGAACCACCACGACCGCATGCACGCCAAGCAGGGCCGCGGCGTAGGCGACCGCGTGACCATGGTTACCGCTGGAATGAGCGATGACGCCATGCTGCCTGGCCGCGGGCTCGTTCGCCTTGATCGCGGTGTAGGCCCCCCGCAGCTTGAACGATCCGGTGGGCTGGAGCGACTCGGGCTTCACCAGAAGACCAGGCGTCATCCCGGGCACGGGCAGCAGCGGCGTGCGGACCGCCACGGGCGCGACCAGCCGGGCCGCTTCCCGTATCTCGGCCAGGCTGACCAGTGCTGGTTCGCCATCGTTCATTCCGCCGGTGTCGTTTGTTCCGCCGGTGTCGTTCGTTCTGCCGGTGTCGTTCATTCCGCCGCCTCTGGGCCCATTCCTCCCGCGCAACTTACTGCACACCGTGGCAATATTCTCGCCTGGTTCACGGTGGGTGGGCGCACCCTGGGACGCCAGTGCCGAGCGAAAAACCTGCAAACTCTTGCGACTATCGCCAAAAGTTACGCCTCAGCTACCTACCGTCGTCCAATTACCCGCGAAAGGCGCGGTAAATTTCCAGAAATCTAGGTAGAAAGTACTCGTTCAGCGCCAAACTAGAGGCGTATCTGACCAGACGCCAAGGGAGACAGTCGGAGGGGACTGAAGTGGACGGCAACAACGAGCGCCTACTCACGCCGGGAGAGGTGGCCGCACTGTTCCGGGTGGATCCGAAGACCGTCACCCGGTGGGCGGCCTCCGGGCGCATCACAAGTATTCGCACGCCCGGCGGACACCGCAGGTTCCGTGAGTCTGAAGTACGTGCCTTGCTGCGCGGAGACAGCGAACCATCACCGCAAGGCCACCCGGCGGCCTGACCGTCGCCCAACCGTATGAGGACGGCTGCGGTCTCTCCGGGTTTGGGGGGTTACCCGGTTCTGGGGTTATCTGGGGGCCAGAGGGGGGCTCTTCGGGTTATCGGATGTTCACCTGGCACCTTCGGTCCCGGGCTCTTCCAGCATGCCCAGGGGGCCCGTTCAGGGCTGGCGTTTACCGGGCGCGGTCCGCCCGGGGTCCGGCACTGCCCTGGGCCGGAACGGCCATGGTTCACGACGTACCGGTCAGGGCTCTTCGCCGTCAGCACCGTCGGGCCAGTTGGATTCGCCGTTCAGCCTCGCGAACTCAAGAAACTCCTGCCGCAGCGCCTCGTCATCCTGCCGCCACCGGTCGCGCCGCTCCTGGACCTCTTCCGGGGTCAGCGCGTGCTCGGCCAGCCGGGAGTAATCCGCGTCCTGGGGCCCGATCTCTACATACACATCACCGAGAATGCGCCCATCGTGACCGATGGCGCTCTGCGGGACCCTAAGGTTCCCGTTCGGCAGTCGTATGACAAACATCGCTGATCACCCTAGATGCCATAGCGCCGGTTGAAGTACAGCATGACCCTGAGCGCGGTGCGCGTGTCCCCGCTCAGCATGTCCACGAGCGCCGGCCGCTGCCTGGACGCAATCGCGGCAAATGCGTCCGCGAAGAACTCCTTTCGTCCGAGGCCACCGGGCTGGCGATGGAAATCGCTGGCGAGATGAGGCTGGCATTGATCGTAAAGCATGCGGAACTCCGCAGAGTCAGATTGCCATTTACCCGGCGGGCTGTCGAGGTCATCGAGTGCGTGGCCGACCTCGTGGCACATGACGTCCGGGGTCGGGGACGGCTGGGAGCCGACCACGATCTTTCGCTCGCCGTAGGCGCCCGCGCATGCGTCCCAGGTGGCCCGTCCAGCCGGGAGCGGGACCCCGCGCAGCGCGGTCATATCATCGAGTTCCGGGACCCCGCCGGGCCCGATAAAAATCGCGTCGAGGCCGTCGGCCAGCCTTTCCTTGATCGCCTCGGGAAGTTCGGCTAGCCGGTCTACCGCCTCGATCACCTCGTCAGGCGGTGGCGTCGCCGTGTCCCACTGGCGCCACAGGATCTGCTCAATCGAGCCGCAGTTCCTGCGGCCGTCCGCGGTGAGCGGCCGCTCCCGCGAATGCGGAGCCGTGAAGGGCAGCCTAGTTCGCAGGGCGGCTCCGGCGGCCCGCACCCGGCCGCCGCCGTGCTGGCGCGGAACGCCGGCCGCGACCCGGGCGACGTCCGCGGCCCGCGTATCCGCCTGACCCGCCCTGGCCGCCTCATACCAGTGCGGCCGGCGGGCGTAGGGTCTGGCCGCGGCCGGCCTCGCCGCCTCGTCCACGCCGACCGGGGCGGCATCCTGAGGTGCCTCGCGGATCCGCGCCCTAGCCGCCCCCGCGCCTGCCGCCGGGGAACCGGAAACCCGGCTGGCCCGGCGGGATCCGGCATCCGGCATGGTTCGGCTCCCGCGGTTCGGTACCGTCGGGGGACCGGGTGCGAGCGATGCTCCTGAGGGTGGGAAGCCGTCTGGGCCGGCCAGGGAGGGGCTGCCTGGCGCCGGCCGGGAAGGCGGCGCCAACGTCGCCGGAGGCGCGGACGACGTGGACCATTCTGCCGTCGCGGGCGACCCGTGACGCGGCAGGGCCACGGCCGACGGGGCAGCAGGGGATTCGCGGCGCTCTCCCCTGCGGTGTCTTCCCTGAGTGCCGTCGGAAAACTCAGAATCCGACGACATCGAGGGTCTGCGGCGGTGAGTGAGCCTGCGGAGGCGGTCGAACAGCCTTAGCCGCATGTACCGTCTCCTGCTCTCTCGCCTTCACGGCCAGCGTATGCCGAGACCGGCCGCCGCGTCACGCGATGGACATAACGGCGGACGGTGGCAGTGGCAGCACAAACTTGACCAATTCCGGTACGCGGTAGAGATGGCTAAGGCTAGGCTGCCGCCATGTTGCTGTCTGGAGCCCTATTTGCCCTGTTCATGACGGGCTTCTGGCTTTACTGCCTGACAGACGCCGTGCTGACGCCCGCCGCGGAATGCCGGGGCCTGCACAAGCCAGCCTGGCTCGTCATTATCATCGTGACGTTCATCGGCGGCGCCATCGCCTGGCTTATCATCCGGCGGCCGGTGCGCAGCTCATCTGTGCGGCCGCCCACGCCGACGCCGCCCTGGGAACCGGATGGCCCCGATGACGAGGGCTCCTTTCTGAGCGAGCGATGGACCGATGCGGACGACGCCGTAGCGCGCCATCCGGCCGGGCGGGCCCGGATTACCGGTGCCGCCCTGGCAACGCCCAAGGGCCCCGACGACGATCTCGACTTCCTTCGTGCGCTCGACCGCGTCATCCGCGGCAACTTCCAGGCCGGTGAAGAAGTCTGACGCCGATTTTCGCCGGTCCACCGCCGGTATGAGCCGCTGCGCTTACTGATCAAGGGACGTCCCGCCGCCTCGTCTGGACGTCATATATGCGGATATAAGCGGCAAAAGCCGCGGGCTGCCTCCGCTTACCGCGGAAGATTTGCGCTTCGCGGAAGGTTTTGTGCATCCCAGTCCACAAAATCGTCCACTGAGCCACAATCATCCGCGAAAAACTGCCGCTGATGAGCAGGATGCGTGACGCTCGGGACAGGCATGCCCCCTGGGACATGTGAGCCAGAAGGAGCAGACGAGCGCCACCAGCGTGTGCTCCTGCGGACATCGCGAACGTTACCGGCGCCCAGCGGGCGCCTAACACCCCCGACCCCATAAGGGGACCGCGCTACGCCGGGATCAGCTCACGCCGGCGTAGGAGTGCAGCCCGGTGATGAACACCTGCACCACCAAGATGTTGAACATCAGGCTGGTGAAGCCGAGCAGCTGAATGTAGTGAGCTCGGCGGCCGCGCCAGCCTGCGGTGGCCCTCGCGTGCAGGAACGCGGCGTAAAGCACCCAGGTGATGAAGGCCCAGGTTTCCACCGGGTCCCAGCCCCAGTAGCGACCCCAGGCCTGGTCGGCCCAGATCGCGCCCGCGATGACGCCGAACGTCCAGATCGGGAAGCCGAACACGATGGTCCGGTAGGTCAGCCGGTCGAGCTGCTCGAGCGTGGGCAGCCTGCGGATGATCCCGTTCCCCGGTTCGGCCCGGCCGGCCGCCACCCGCCTGGCGTACCTGTCGACGATCAGGTAGATGGCTCCGAGCAGCGCCGCGACGAAGAAAATGCCGGTCGCCAGCGTCATCGCGGTGACGTGGATGTCCAGCCAGTACGACTGCAGGGCCGGGACGAGCTGGCCGACCGCGGTGTAAATGAGCGTTTCCGCCAGGCCCAGCGCCACCACTACCGCGCCCATGACGAAAACGCCGAGGCTCCAGGCCCGGTACCGGATCATGACGAAGAGGAAAAAGATCGCGGCGACACAGGTCAGGGCGGTGACGAACTCGTACATGTTGCCCCAGGGCGCCCGGTGCACCGCGAACCCGCGGGTGACGACAGCCGCGATGTGCGCCGCCACGCCGACGCAGCTGAGTGCGACTCCAGCCCGCACCCACGGGCCCGCCTCGCGGATCGCGCGCAGCGCGGGGACCGCCAGCTCGGGCATCGAGTCGGTGCCGCCTGAACCACCTCCGTCGCCTGGCGCGTCCTGATCGCCGGCCGGGGCCTGGACACCGGCGGGGCCCTGGACACCGGCGGACCCTGTCGTGGTCGTCGGGTCGGCGCCGACCGCGCCGACCGTGGCCAGAGCCGCGGCCCGCTCCTGCGGGACGCGGCCGGCGGCCCGGCGCGGTCGCCCGAAGGCGAAGTCGCCGGCGAACGCGACTACCGAGAGGGAGTAAATGACCAGCGCCGCGATCAGGAAGTCGTTGCTGACATGGCCTAGGGCAAGGTTGACGGGCATGGCCCTCACTTTCCCTCGTGTCGGACGGGCGCCACCTGGCCGGGCGGCTGGCCCGCTTGATCCTGGCCCGCTTGATCCTGGCCCGCTTGATCCTGGCCCGCTTGATCCTGGCCCGCTTGATCCTGGCCCGCTTGATCCTGCGCGGCTCTCTGGTGAGCCGAGCGCAGCTCGGCGGCGAGCGACGCGAACTCGTCCTCGAAGGCGCCGCTGGCGTCGGTCCGGGCGAGCCCGCCGACGTGCACCGTGGTGCCCTGCGGGCCAGTGCTCGCCCGGACGAACACGCGCCTGCGCCGGACCACGAACGAGAGCAGCAGCCCGCCGAGGGCGACCATGCCGCAGATCAGGGCGGGCAGCTGGCCCGGGTCATGGGTGATGGCCAGGCTAACCCACTGCTGGTAACCGGTGAACGTGATCGTGCCCTGGCCGTCCGGCAGCTTCAGCGACTGGCCGGCCTGCAGCAGCTGCGGCGCGGCCGTCAGCTGCTTCATCCCGGCGGTGTCCATCGCGTAGACGGACTGCGTGGGGCCGCTGTTCATGCCGAGGTTGCCCGCGTAGGCGATCAGGCTTACCACCGGGTTGTCCGCCGCGGGAAACACGGACTCAAGGGTGCCGTCGATGTCGACCGCGGTCGGCACGAAGACACCGCTGAAGCCGAGCTGCTCCGGCTCCGCCCCCGGCACCTTCAGCACGCCCTGGGAGAGGAAGTTCCCTGTCGTCCCGGAGACGAAGGGCTGCGCCCCGTCGAACACCACCTGGCCACGGGCGTCGGTCACCTTGAAGTCCGGGGCGTACCCGTGCCCGATCAGGTACACCTTCGCGCCGTCGACCGACAGTGGCTGGTTGACCTCGAGGCGGCCGGTACGGACCGGGCCACCGGGTTGGGCCGTGTAGCTGATCTGCGCGTCGAATGAGTTCGGCTGGCCGCGCTGCGCCCCGGAGGTGATGTAGCTGGCGTCGAACGTGTTCAGCGTGATCGAGAACGGGGGAAGGTCAGCGGCGGTGACGAGCCGACCGGGATAGAACTCGTCGAGGTCGGTCTGGGTGTCGGCGAAGCTGGTGCCCTGGACGAGCAGCCGGTCGGCCTTGTAGCCGAACAGGCCGCCCAGGGCGATCGCCACGAGCACGCCGAGCAGCGCCAGGTGGAAGAGCAGGTTGCCGGCTTCCCTCAGGTATCCCTTTTCCGCGGAGACCCAGTAACCCGACCCGGCGGGCCCCGTCGGCGCAGCCGACCCGGCGGGCCCCGTCGGCGCAGCCGACCCGGCTGGCAGAGTCGGCGCGGGCCGCCGGAGCCGGAAGCCGTGGCCGGACAGGACCCGGGCCGCCACCTCCGCCGCCTGCGCGGGGGAAAGCGCGGTGGCGTACTCGGCGGAGGCAGGCAGCCGGGCCAGGTTACGCGGGGCCTGCGGCGGGAGCGTGCGCGCCGAGCCCGCCAGCCGGAACGTGCGCGGCACCACGCAGCCCACCAGGGAGACGAACAGCAGCAGGTAGATGGCGGCGAACCAGGGTGCGCCAAAGACGTTGAACAGCCCCAGGTGGCCCAGCAGGGGCGCGAGGGCCGGATGTGACGCGTAGTACTGCTGCACGCCGGCCGCATCGGTGCCTTCCTGCGGCAGTATCGAGCCTGGCACGCTGCCCAGGGCCAGCAGGAACAGCAGGACCAGCGCGATCCGCATCGACGTGAGCTGCCGCCAGGCCCACTTCAGCCAGTCGCCGGTCCCGAAAGAGCCGGTCGCAGGCGAGGCCGGCCCCCCGTCCCGTTCTGGGGCCGCGGATTCGAAGGGGTCCGTCTCAGGCACCCGCACATCGGTCATCGGCTCACCGCCTCATCGGCCGCCTTCCCGGTGACCTTGGCCAGGATCGTGGTCAGTTCCGGATAGGTCGCCGAGCCGAAGACGGCCCCGGCGATCCGCCCGGTGCGGTCGATCACCAGTGTGGTCGGGGTGCCGGCGATGGGCACCACCGAGGTGAAATCGAGCGTGATCGCCGAGCTCGGATCGGTCACGCTCGGATAGCTGATGCCGAAGCTGCGGGTGAAGGCCAGCGCGCTGGCTGTCGTGTCACGGACGTCCACACCCAGGAAGGCGACGCCGGACGAACGGTAGAGCGCCGCCGCCGCGGCCAGGGTCGAGGCTTCCGCGCGGCACGGCACGCACCACGATCCCCAGAAGTTGAGCACCACGACCTTGCCCCGGTAGGAGGAAAAGCTCAGCTTAGAACCGGTTAGCGTGGTGCCGCTGAAATCCGGCGCCATCGGGCGGTGCCCGGTCGTGTAGAGCACGGCGCTTGTGCTGCCATCCACCTCGGTCACATCGCTTTTCCCGCTACCGCCCCACCCGGCTACCAGGACCACGATCAGCAGCACTCCGGTGGACACGGCCGCGGCCAAGACGACCGCGCGGCGCCGAGCTCGGGTCACCGGGGCTCTGGGCACGGGCGGATCCTTGCGATCTCCTACAGGGGGTAGTACAGCCCTATTGTGCCGCATCGCCCTGGGTCACCTGTCGCCGGGCCGGCACCGCGTAGGACACCCCGGTCAGCCGGTCACCCGAGTAGGTAAAGCTGGTCACGCTGCCCAGGGCGCACTCACGCGCCGCCGGACTGTGCCACAACCGCTTGCCCTCGGCCATCCGCCTGGCCACCCAGATGGGCAGCTGATGGCTGACGCACACCGCTTCGGCGCCGACCGCGCTCACCCGCGCGACCTCCATCACGGCGAGCATCCGCCTCGCCACGTCGCGGTACGGCTCGCCCCAGGACGGCCGGAACGGGTTGATCAGGTAGCGCCAGTGCACCGGGCGGCGCAGCGATCCGTCCCCGACGCCGAACGTCAGCCCTTCGAAGTGGTTCGACGACTCGATCAGCCGCTGGTCTGTGACAATGTTCAGTCCGAGCCGCTCGGCCACCGGCCGCGCGGTCTCCTGGGCTCGCTCGAGCGGAGAACAGAACAGGGAAACCACTGGCCGTTCCGCGAAAAAATCCGCTGCGGCCAGGGCCATCAGGCGGCCCTGGGCGGACAGGTGGTAGCCGGGCAGGCGCCCGTAGATCACGCCACTCGGGTTTTCCACCTCGCCGTGCCTGAGCAGGTGGACGATGGTTGTGTCGGACATAGCCCGGCCAGCTTACCCACTGACGGTCAGGGCCACTGCAGGTCAGCCGAGGAACCCAAGGTAGCGGCGGCGCGGAGCCGGGAGATCCGCTCCGCGGCGCGGATGTCGATCTGGTCGAGCGCACCGCACTGCCCTCCACCTGCGGGAGACGGGTTCGCTTACGGCGACGCGCCTAGCGCGGCGGCGGCGGCCTGGGCGGCGGCGGGCAGGGCCTCGGCGATGCGCGACACCGCGGTGTCGTCGTGCGCCGCGGAGACGAACCAGGCCTCATAGGGGGACGGCGGCAGGTAGACGCCGCCGTCCAGCATGGCGTGGAAAAACGCGGCGTAGGCGGCGGCCGACTGCTGCTTGGCGTCGGCGAACGAACGTACCGGTTCGGTCCGGCCCAGGAACACCGAAAACAGGTTGCCCGCTTCGGACAGCCAGAACGGCACTCCCGCCGAGGTCAGCGCGGAGGCCGCGAGCTTGGCCACGGCGGCGGCGGCGGCATCGACCCGCGCGTACACCTCGGGGGTGCAGCCGCGCAGGGTGGCCAGCCCGGCCGCGGTCGCGAGCGGGTTACCCGACAGCGTGCCCGCCTGGTATACCGGCCCGGCCGGCGCGAGCCGCGACATGATCTCGGCGCGCCCGCCGAAGGCCGCGCACGGCAGGCCGCCGCCCATCACCTTGCCGAACGTCACCAGGTCACCCGCTACGCCGTCGACGCCGTACCAGCCCGAGGAGGTCACCCGGAAACCGGTCAGCACCTCGTCCATGATCAGCAGGGCGCCGGCCGACCGGCACAACGCGGCCAGCGAGGCGTTGAACCCGGCGGCGGGCGGGACGATGCCCATGTTCGCCGGGCAGCCCTCCGTGATCACGCACGCGATCTCCGAACCGCGGTCGGCGAACACCGACGCGACGGCGTCGATGTCGTTGTAAGGCAGCACGATGGTGTCCGCGGCGGCGGCGCCGGTGACGCCGGGCGAGTCCGGCAGCCCGAACGTCGCCACGCCGGAACCCGCGGCCGCGAGCAAGGCGTCCACGTGCCCGTGATAACAGCCGGCGAACTTGACCACCAGCGAGCGGCCGGTGAAGCCGCGGGCCAGCCGCACGGCGGACATCGTCGCCTCGGTACCCGAATTGACCAGGCGGACCTGCTCCGCCGGGGTGCGCGCGACGATCTCGGCGGCCAGTTCCACCTCGCCGGGCGTGGCCGTACCGAACGACGTGCCATCGGCCAGCGCGGCGGAGACGGCGGCAAGCACCGACGGGTGGGCGTGTCCGAGGATCATCGGTCCCCACGAGCACACCAGGTCGACGTACTCGCGACCGTCCGCGTCGGTCAGGAAAGGCCCCGACCCGCGGACCATGAACCGGGGCACCCCGCCGACCGCGCCGAACGCGCGCACCGGCGAGTTCACCCCGCCCGGCGTGACCTCGCGCGCGCGGGCGAACAGGGACTCGCTGCGGCTGTTCATTACTTAAGCCTACTTAAGCCTCGCAGGCGTCAACGATGTACTCGAGCAGCCGCAGCGCGTCCGGCAGCGGATGCTCGGCCGGCGAGCGGAGCCAGCGCGAGCCCAGGCCGGCCGCGTAGCTCGACGGCGGGGCGAGCACGTAGCTATCCCGGC
Source organism: uncultured Actinomycetes bacterium (assembly GCA_963758795.1). Classification (GTDB taxonomy): domain Bacteria; phylum Actinomycetota; class Actinomycetes; order Streptosporangiales; family Streptosporangiaceae; genus Palsa-504. The sequence goes on along the minus strand of CAVWXG010000003.1, from coordinate 272,962 downwards.
AGTGCCACCGCAGACCGGCCACGTCGCCTTCGGGCTCGCAGTCAAGACCGCACGACCACCACTCGTCCTCGTCGGTGGGCGAGCCCCTGGTCACCACGAAGAACATCATCCGGTCCTGGCCGAGCAGCGCCACCGGGCCGACGGCGACCCCGGCCGCCGTCATCCGCTCCAGCGCCGACGTCCCGGCCGCGGCCGGGACGTCGAGCACATCAAAAACCCGGCCGGTGACGAGTATGACGTTCGCCTCGGGCCGGGTTTCCCACCAGCTCGCAATGACATTCTCATCGACGGTCGCCTGCATCTGCCAGGTCGGCGACACCGGATGGGCCCCGGGCGCGGGGCATCCGACCCGGTCGCACGAGCACGCGCGGCCCGGCTCCATCGACCCCCGGGTGCCGCGGTAAGGATGCGCGCCCGCGCACACCGGCCAGCCCATGGACGCGTACTGCACCGCGACCGCGCCGAGCGGCTGGTGCCGTTCCGCCGCCCGGCCGCGACCGCCGAGCCCACGGCGCCGCACCACGTCGACCATAAAATTCCGCCACTCCCTTGCATTGGATTGTTACCTATCGTAGGGCATGAACCACAGGCCGTTCGGCCCGTTGACCGGGCGAGCCGGCCGATAGGGTCACAGTTTGCTTAACTCCGGCCGGCCCATTCAGCGGCTTAAGGGTTCCAGCCGGCGCGCCACCTCGGTCGCCCAGTAGGTCAGGATGACGCCGGCGCTGGCCCGGCGGATCGCGGTCAGCGTCTCCATGATCGCCCGGTCCCGGTCCAGCCAGCCGTTGGCCGCCGCCGCCTCGACCATCGCGAACTCGCCGCTGACCTGGTACGCGGCCACCGGCAGCGACACCGCGTCCGCGACCCGCCTGATGACGTCGAGGTAGGCCAGGGCCGGCTTGACCATCACCATGTCGGCGCCCTCGTCGATGTCCAGCGCCACCTCCCGCAGCGCCTCGACCACGTTGGCCGGGTCCTGCTGGTGACTCGCGCGGTCACCGAACGCCGGCGCGCCCTCGGCGGCCTCGCGGAACGGACCGTAGAAGGCGGACGCGTACTTGGCCGAGTAGGCGCATACCCCGACGTCGTCATGACCCGCGTCATCGAGCGCGGCCCGGATCGCCGCTACCTGGCCGTCCATCATCCCGCTCGGCGCGACCAGGTGCGCGCCGGCCCGCGCCTGGGCGACGGCGATCGCGGCGTACCGCTCGAGGGTGGCATCGTTGCTGACGTAGCCCGATTCGGCGAGCAGCCCGCAATGACCATGGTCGGTGTACTCGCACAGGCACAGGTCGGCCATGATGACGCAGGCATCGTCGATCTCCGCGCGCAGGTCGGCGAGGGCGAGCGCAGTGATGCCCGCCGGGTCGTCGGCGGCCGATCCGCGACCGTCCTTGGCCGAAGGAATGCCGAACACCATCAGCCCGCCCACGCCCGCGCCGGCCGCCTCCGCGGCCGCCTTCCGCAGGCTATCCCTGGTGTGCTGGACGACGCCTGGCATCGAGCTGACCGGATGCGGCTCGCTGATCCCTTCCTTGACGAACACCGGCAGCACCAGCTGGGCCGGGCGCAGCGAGGTCTCGGCCACCAGAGCCCGCAGGGCCGGCGTCCGGCGCAGCCGCCGGGGGCGCGCGATGGGATAGCCAGCGTTCATACCGGTAACCTCCTAGCGCAACCGGCGGCGGGCACCGCGACGGCGCTCGCTCGGCCGGCGGACAGGTTCTCCCGCGCCGGAAGCCGCGTCCCGCAGGGTTGCCCCGTACTCGGCCATCGCGTCGACCAGCGCCGTCATCGACGGCTTCGGCGCCGTCACATCCACGCGCAGCCCGAACTCGGCCGCGGTCTTGGCGGTCTGCGGCCCGATGACGCCGATCACGGTGACCGCGTGCGGCTTGCCCGCGATACCGACCAGGTTCCGCACGGTCGAAGACGAGGTGAACAGGACCGCGTCAAAGCCGCCGCCCTTGATGGCCTCGCGGATCGGCGCGGGCGGCGGTGCGGCGCGGACGGTCCGGTACGCGGTCACGTCCTCGGCCTCCCAGCCGAGGTCCAGCAGCCGCGCCAGCAACGTCTCGGTGGCGATGTCGGCGCGCGGCAGCAGCACCCGGTTGATCGGGTCGAGCAGGTCATCGTAGGGCGGCCAGACCGCGGCCAGCCCCTCGGCCGACTGGTCGCCTTCGGGGACCAGGTCCGGCCGGATGCCGAATTCGAGCAGCGACGCGGCGGTCTGCTCGCCAACGGCGGCCACCTTCACGCCGGCGAACGCCCTGGCGTCCAGGCCATACTCCTCGAACCGTTCCCGCACCGCGCGGACCGCGTTCGCCGAGGTGAAAGCCACCCACTGGTACCGGCCGGTGACCAGCCCCTTGACCGCGCGCTCCATCTGCTGCGGCGTCCGCGGCGGCTCCACCGCGATCGTCGGCACCTCTTCTGGCACGGCGCCGTACTCCCGCAGTCGCTCCGAAACCACGGCCGCCTGTTCCTTGGTCCGCGGCACCAGCACCCGCCAGCCGAACAGCGGTTTGGTCTCGAACCACGACAGCCGGTCCCGGGCCGCCACCGCGTCACCGACCACCGCGATGGCCGAGCCCCTGGTGTTGGCCAGGGACACGCCCGCGGCCTTGAGGTCGGGCCCGATCCGGCCCAGCGTGCTGACCACCGTCTGCTGAGCGCTGGTGGTGCCGTCCCAGGTGATGGCGAACTTGGTCGCTTCCGGCCAGCCCGCCGCGATCAGCATCTTGCCCAGCTCGGCAGGGCCCGCGTCGGCGCCGATCACGACCAGCGTGGCCGGGCTGTATGCCACCTGGCTGACCTCGCCGGCGTGGATCACCCGCAGCTCGCCGGACCGGTCGCTGGCCAGCGGGATGCCCGCGTAGGCGGGGACCGCGGTAGCCGCGGGCACGCCGGGCACGATCTCGAACCTGACCCCGGCCTTCGCGCACGCCGTCGCGTCCTGGACGGCGCCGCTCAGCAGCGGATCGCCGTTGAACAGCCGGACCGCGAGCTGGCCGCCCTTCGCCGTCTGCACGAGCAGCCGCGCCGCGGCCCCGTCGGCGGGATCGGCCAGGGTCGCGTCCTGGCTCAGGTAACGCCGGGCGATGGCCGCCACGTCCGCCCCGGCGATGACCATGCTGGCCTGCCCGAGCAGCTCGGCCGCGCGCACCGTCAGCAGCCCTTCGTCGCCGGGGCCCGCCCCGATCAGGGCGACCCAGCCTGCTTCCCGCTGCTCCGTATGGTGGCCCGGAGAACCTTGACTAACGCTCACTGCGCATCATTCCCGACGCTCGTCCGTGCCTGCGGCACGCTGATGAGATCTCCCGCCCCGGACGCAAGCAGCTCCGCTGCCAGGTCACGGCCGAGCTGGCTGGCGTCAGCACCTGGCGCGACGCCGTGCGCGCGCAGCACACGGCTCCCGTCGGTGCTTATCACGGCGGCCTGCATCCGAAGCTGTTCGAATCCGGCCGCGTAAGCGCCTACCGGCGCGCTGCAGCCGGCCTCAAGCGCCTCGAGCAGGCTGCGCTCGGCGGTGACGGCAGCCATGCTCGCGTGGTCGGTCACGGCCTCAAGCAGAGCGGCCAGCCCGGGCTCGCCGCTCCGGCATTCGACCGCCAGCGCTCCCTGGCCGGGGGCCGGCAGCATTTCTTCCGGCTCGAAGACCTGAGTGACGGCGCTGACGCGGCCGATCCTGGCCAGCCCGGCCAGGGCCAGCACGACCGCGTCGAGCTCGCCCTTTTCCACTTTGCCCAGCCGGGTGTTGGCGTTCCCGCGAATCGGCACGCACCGCAGGTCAGCTCGAAGGGCGAGCAGTTGCGCGGCCCGCCGCGGCGAGCCGGTGCCGAGCTGCGCCCCGGCCGGGAGATCGGCCAGTTTGGCGCCGTCCCGCGCGATGAGCGCGTCCCTGGGATCATCCCGCGGCGGTACCGCGGCCAGCACGATGCCCGCCGCGGGACCGGTGGGCAGGTCCTTCAGCGAATGTACGGCCAGGTCCACCTCGCCGCCGAGCAGCGCTTCACGCAGCGCGCTGACGAAGACGCCGGTCCCGCCGATCTGGGTCAGCTGCGCCCGGCTGACGTCGCCCAGCGTCGTGACCCCGAGGATCTCGACCGTACGGCCGGTCCGCTTGGTGATCATGTCAGCCACCTGGCGGGACTGGGCGATGGCCATCGGGCTCCTGCGGCTGCCGAGCCTGAGCGTCTGTTCTTTCACCCGCGCACCCTCCTACGTGGACTGCCGCTCACGAGCGCACCTCCTGCTCGGTGGCGGCGCGGGTGACCGCCTCGACCGCGCGCGGATCGAGATCAAAGAGAACTCGCAGCGCCGCGGCGTACTCCTCGCCCCCCGGCGAGCCCGCGAGTTCCTTCACCCGTACCGTTGGCGCGTGCAATAGCTTGTCTACCACCCGGCGCACCGTCTGGGCTATCTCGTCCAGAGCGTGACCGCTCAGGCCGTCGGAGTTCAGCCGGCCCTCCAGCCTGGCCAGCTCGGCCTCGACCACCTTGGCGGCCTTGGCCCGCAGGGCGACCACCGTCGGGGCGACCCGGGCGGCGTCTATCGCGGAATGGTACGCAGCGAGCTCGGCCTCGATGATCGCGCGCACGGCGAGGACGTCGCCGCCGGCCGCAGCGTCGCCGGCCGCAGCGGTCCCGTGGTCGCTGAGCAGGTCCATGCCCACCAGCACCACGCCCGGCAGGCCACTCACGGCGGGCTCCACGTCACGCGGCATCGCGAGGTCCAAGACGACGAGCGGTCCAGGCCCCGCCAGCGTCCTGGCCGAGACCGCCGCGGAGACCATGTCACTGGTAATGACCTGCCCGGCCGCGCCGGTACAGGAAATGACCACATCGGCGGCGCCCATAGCGGCGGGCAGGTCCGCGAGCCCGGTCGCGATGGCGCTCACATCCGCGGCCAGACGCTCGGCGTGGCTCCGCGTCCGGTTGGCCACCACGATGCTCGCCGCGCCGCTCCTGGTGGCGGTCGCCGCCGCCAGCGCGCTCATCGAACCAGCGCCGACGATGAGCACATCGCGGCCCGTGAGCGCCCCAGCGCCGGAACTGTCCGGAGCCGATTGACCCGGAGCCGATTGACCCGGAGCCGATTGACCCGGAGCCGATTGAGCGGCTAGCTCGATCGCCACGGTGAGCAGGCTGAGGCCAGCCCGGTCGATCCCGGTCTCGGTCCTGGACCGCTTGCCCGTCCGCAGGGCCAGCCGGCCAAGCTCGGACAGGACCCGGCCAATGGTTCCTTTTTCTCCGGCGAAGTTGAGCGCCGAGCGGACCTGGCCGAGTATCTGACCCTCGCCGACCACCATCGAGTCAAGCCCGCAGGCCACGGCCATCAGGTGGCTGATGGCACGATCCTCGTAATGCACGTAGAGGTGCCCGGTGAGCTCGTGGGCCGGGACTCCGCAGTGCCGACCGAGCAGCTCGCAGATCGCCGTCACAGCCGCGTGGAAGCGGTCTACATCGGCGTAGACCTCGACCCGGTTGCAGGTGGAGACGACGAACACCTCAGCCACGGGCTCCGCCTGGGCCACGTCGCGGAGCAGCTTGCCGAGCGAGTCCCCGCTCACGGCGGCTCGCTCCAAGATCGCCATCGGCGCGCTCTTGTGGCTGAGCCCGACTACCAGCACGCTCACCTGTCCACCGCCCTAGCCCTGGGCCGCGAGTTCTTGGGCCGCGGGCCTCGGTCGCCCGATGACCGCCTGTGGGGGTTCGCCGCGGACCCCATCCGCCGACCCGGACCGGCGCTGCGCGTGAAAAGCGAGGATCTGCAGCTCGATCGACAGGTCGACCTTCCGCACGTCCACCCCTTCCGGCACGCTGAGCACAAGCGGAGCGAAGTTGAGGATGCTGGTGACACCCGCCGCAACCAGCCGGTCGCAGACAGCCTGCGCGGATCCGGCCGGAGTGGCGATCACGCCAATCGACACCCTGTGCCTGAGCACCACGCCCTCAAGCTCATCGATGTGGCGGACGGTCAGCCTCGCGATCCTGCTGCCCACGATAGCGGGATCGGAGTCCAGCATGGCCGAGATGGTGAAGCCGCGGGAGACGAAACCGCCGTAATTAGCCAGGGCGCGGCCCAGGTTGCCGGCGCCGAGGATGACCATCGACCAGTCCTGAGTCAGGCCAAGCGTCCTCGACACCTGGTAGACGAGGTAGTCGACGTCATACCCGACTCCCCTGATCCCGTAGGAGCCGAGGTGGGAGAGGTCCTTGCGCAGCTTCGCCGAGTTCACCCCCGCCGCGGCCGCGAGCGCCTCGCTGGCAACCGTGCTGACGCCTCGCTCCGCCAGGCCGTAAAGCGCGCGCAGGTAGACCGGCAACCGCGCCACGGTGGCTTCAGGTATCCCGTCAGGCCGGCCGTTGGCCTCGACCTGGGCTGCCACCCGGCCGCAGGCCCCAGACGGCATAGCGTTGTTTTGCATCGCGGCAGCGCTCCTGGGGGTTGGGCTCCTCGGGGTTGGAATCAAGGCGGCGGTAGGAACCCGCGTCAGCCGACGTCTTCCTAAAGGTACGCCTTTGTGCATGGATTCACAAAGTCGCCGCTAGCCGAACTGACCTGGGCGTGTTTCAGGCGGTTAGCGGAGCGCCGACCGCAGCCGGGCCTCACTGACCCGCCAGAAATCGATCTGCACCCCGTCGACGAACGTCACGGGGATCTTGTCCCAGTAGTCCCGCGTGTCCTCGGGCGAGGTGGTGATGTCGCGCTCCTCCCAGCCGACGCCCAGGTCGGCTGCCACCCGCTCGATCACGGCCCGCGCGTCGTCGCACAGATGGCAGCCCGGCTTGGTCAGCAGCGTGATCCGGGGGGACATGCTAGCTACCCCCGTACCATCGGCCGGGCGACGGCAGCGGACCCGGCCTGGCCGGGACCATGACGCAGGGAGTCGTTACTTCTTGTTGCGGCGCTGGATGCGCGTCTTCTTGAGCAGCTTGCGGTGCTTCTTCTTGGCCATGCGCTTGCGGCGCTTCTTGATGACAGACCCCATAAGACCACCCTTCCTTGGCATTGCGGTGACGGGCACGCCAACGCGCTCGCCCGGTAAGGGCGGTTGGACAAACACCCAACGTTAGAGGGTACCCCCGATGCGGGGTACTGGGGCGCGCGGCTACCACCGCTACCGCACGCCCCTCGTGCTCCGGACCCCTGCCGCACAGGGATCCGGCTTGGGCTAAGCGCTCCCAATCTGGGCCTGGACCGGTCTGTGCTGGCCAGACTGGGGCCAGCTCAACCGGTGCCGACGAAAGCAGCTTTCAGATACTGATTGACGGCTGCCTCAGGCACCCGGAAGGAACGACCTACCCGGATCGCCTCCAGTTCACCGGAGTGCACCAGGCGATACACGGTCATCTTTGACACGCGCATGATCAAGGCCACTTCGGCAACGGTGAGAAATCTGACGTCGCTAAGGGGGGTTTCACTTGTCATCGAGTTGCCTCTTCCGTACGAAGCCGAGCACTTGACGGGATTCGGCGCACCAGTCACGTACGTCTCCAGGGTAAGTCCCGCACGGAAAAGAGCAACCCCGCCGATAGCCTCATTGTTGTTACTGTTTGGCCGCAATCCCCGCCACGTCGGCGGAAAAAACGTCGTGGCCCGTCTCTGAGCTGCACCTTCCCGGAAACTTCTTTCACCTGTGATCTGCCGGCGCTCACCGGCGTGCGCGCGACATTAGCCAAATCCGAGCCGCCGACACTGGTCACTACGTCAATTGAATCACTAGTCACATCTGCCCGGACATCACATCTGTCCGGACCGCCCGCGCCGGTAAATACGGCACCGCGCGCGTTCATGACCGCGGCAGCCGCGTGATCATCGGGATCGGCTGCCGCGCCGAACGGAATGCAGCGGACCGCCCCAACCAGGTCAGGCGTTTCTTCCCAGCCGACACTACCTCTTCCCACCCGGATCGACCGGGCCAGGATCGGCGCCGAGCTCCCGGCCCCGGTCCCGGGCGGCCTCGATGGCCGCGAGGAACGCGGCCCGCACCCCGTGCCGCTCTAGCTCCCTGATGGCCGAGATCGTGGTCCCCCCCGGCGACGTGACGGCCTCGCGCAAGATCACCGGATGCTCGCCCGAGTCGCGCAGCATGGTGGCCGCGCCGTAGACCGCCTGGGTGACCATCTCCAGCGCGGACCCGCGCGCCACGCCGAGCAGGATGGCCGCGTCCACCATGGACTCGACCAGGTAATACACGTACGCCGGGCCGCTGCCGGACAGCGCGGTCGCCGCGTCCTGCTGCGACTCGGGTATCCGGAGCACCTTGCCGACCGGCCGGAACAGCTCTTCGGCCAGGCGCAGGTGCTCCTCCCGGGCGTAGGCCCCGGCCGAGATCACGCTCATCGCCTCGTCGACCAGGACCGGCGTGTTCGACATCACCCGGACGACCGGCACGTCGGCGGTCAGCCGCCGCCCGATGAACGTGGTGGTAATCCCCGCCGCGACCGAGACCACCAGCTGACCCGGCGTCACCAGGGCGGCTATCTCATCCAGCAGCCTGCCCATGTCCTGCGGCTTGACCGCCAGCACCAGGGTGTCCGCCAGCTTCGCGGCCGTCGCGGCGTCGGTGACCTGCACCCCGTAGCGCGCTTGCAGTTCGGTGCCCCGGTCCTCGCGCCGGACCGCGGCCACCACGGCCGACGGCGGCCTGCCCGCGCGCAGCAGCCCGGACAGCAGCGCCTCGCCCATCTTGCCAGTACCCAGAATCGCGATCACGAGGCACGCACCGAAGACCGCAGCGAGCGGAGGAAGAACGCGAGGTTAGCCGGCCGTTCGGCGAGCCTGCGCATGAGGTAGGCGTACCAGTCACCGCCGTAGGGGACGTACACCCGCACCTGCGCGCCGGTATCGGCCAGCCGCCGCTGCTCGGCCGCGCGGATGCCGTAGAGCATTTGGTACTCGAAGCCGTCCGCGGCCCGCCCGGTCAGCAGGGCCAGCGACCCGGTGATCTCGATCAGCCGCGGGTCATGGGTGGCTAGCATGGGGTAGCCCGGGCCGTTCATCAAGGCCCGCAGGCAGCGCGCATAGGACGCGTCCACGTCGCGGCGAGTGGTGAAGGCCACACTCTCCGGCTCACGGTAGGCACCCTTGCAGAGCCTGACCCTGATGCCGTACCCCGCCAGCGCGCGGCAGTCGGCCTCGCTGCGCCGCAGGCACGCCTGGACGACGCAACCGAGATCGCTGTATTTCCCCCGCAGCTGGGCCGCGATCCGCAGGGTCGGATCGATCGCCGCGAACTCCTCGGCGTCGAGCGTCACCGTGGTGCCTGCCCCCCGGGCAGCGTCGCAGATCCGCGAGATGTTCTCGGTGGCCGTCCTGGCGCCCAGAAACAGTCCCACCGCGGTCGGCTTCACCGAAACCTCCGCGGCCCCGCGCTGGGTCAGCCCCTCCGCGCCGAGCTTGCCGAGCAGCTCGATGTACTCGTCGGTCACGGCCGCGGCCTGCGCGGGATCCTTGGTGTCCTCGCCCAGGTAGTCCAGGCTGACCAGCAAGCCAGCCGCGCGCAGCGCCCGGGTCACCCGGACCGCGTCCTGCTGAGTTTCGCCTGCCACGTAGGAATCGACGATCGCCCGTGCCCGCGGCGCGGTCGTGATGAGCTGACGCAGCCGGGAACTGGCTGACGCGGCGAGCAGGACCCTGCGCAGCACGACGAGGTACCTCCGTTTGGTGAAAAAGATCAAATTACCTGACGGCGGCGCAATGTTACCTGCACGTTCGCGCCGGCGTCCGGCGGGACGATGACCTCCTGCGCGGCGGCGACGCCGTCGGCGAGTAGCGTCGCGTCCACCGGCACGGTGCGCTTGACCAGAGCGAGCCCGATCGGGCCGAGCTCGTAGTGCCGGGCCGCCGATCCGGTGAAGCCGACCCTGGCGCCGTCAAGCTCGACCGGGGAGCCGTGCACGGGCAGCCGGTCCACGCTGCCGTCCAGGTCCAGGAACACCAGCCGCCGCGGCGGATGGCCGAGGTTGTGCACCCGGGCGACCGTCTCCTGGCCCCGGTAACACCCCTTGCTCAGGTGCACGGCGGTCTCGATCCAGCCGACCTCGTGCGGGATGGTCCGGTGGTCGGTGTCGAGGCCGAACCTCGGCACCCGCGCGGCGATCCGCAGCGCCTCGAACGCCCACATCCCGGCCGGCACCGCCCCGCGCCTGACCAGTTCGGCGGCCACGTCGGCGAGCAGTTCCCGCGCCACGATCAGATCAATCATCCCGAACGGACCCGGGCTCACCCGGCCGAGCACTCCCCCAAGCGCCGCCGTTTCTAGCCCCGCCGTTTCTAGCCCCGCCGTGATATCAGGGCCGGCCGGCCCCATGACGGTCAGCACCGCGGCGCCGGCACTGAGGTCGGCCACCTCGACCCGCAGCATGAACTTCATCGACTCAAGGAACGCGGCCAGGGCCGGCGCGGTACCCGGCTCCACGTGCACCCAGACCGAGGTGCCGTCATCGCTCAGCGTCAGATGGTGCTCTACATGCCCGGTCGGGCTGAGCACCAGGGCCTGGGCGCTGCCGCCTGGCGTCAGCCCCTCCAGGTGCTGCGTGGTCAGGCTGTGCAGCCAGCTCAGCCGGTCCGCACCGGTGATTTTCAGCACGCCGCGGTTAGACCGGTCCACCAGTCCGGCGGGGGCGTCGCCGGCCCCGTCGAGCGCGCGCTGCTCCCGCATCGGGTCGCCGTAGTGCGCCGCGACCCCCTCGTCAGGCCAGCTGGCCTGCACGGCCCCCGGCAGTTTTAGCAATGCGCTCATCATGCCTTCTCGCTCATCATGCCTTCCTCAGCCATCGGCGGAGGCTCGGCATTCCGCGCAGCGGCCGAAGACGGTGAGATGGCCGACGTCGGTCTCGAAGCCGTAGCGCTCGTCCAGTCCGGTGATCAGCGGGCGGATCGCGTCCGGGCCGATCTCGGTCACCCGGCCGCAAACGCGGCAGACCAGATGGACATGGTCGGCGTCGGTGGCCAGGTGGTAGGTGGGCGCGCCGTGGTGCAGGTGCGTGTGAGTGACCATGCCGATCTGCTCGAGCAGTTCAAGCGTGCGGTAGATGGTGGAGATGTTGACGCCGCGCGCGGTCTGCTGGACCTCAGTGCCGATTTCCTCCGGGGTCGCGTGGTCCAGCCGCGCTACCGCCTCCAGGACCAGCTGGCGCTGCGGCGTCACCCGGTAGCCGCGGGCGCGTAGCTGTTCATCCCACTCGCGTACGGGCAGACCAGCGGCGTCGGCGTCCATGGCCTCATATTAGATCCGCTGGTGTGATCCGGCGCACGGCAAAATGCTCTTGCCTGAGCGCCTGCTTCGCGGCTAACGTGCGAGGTACGCGGGAAAGGAGGTGGTCCAACAGCATGCATAGACAGTGGACACGTGAGGTGGCTGTCAGCTAGCCGCCTACCCGCCGGCATGACGTCCAGCGAGGCGGCGGCCGGCTAAAACCTGGCAGACACCGAGTCCCCGGGCTGGCCGACCTAGTCCAGTCGTCCCCGGTATGGCGGAAAAGCCGCCGCGCCGGAGTCGCCCGGGGACTTATTTATGTCCTATGTACGTCCTGAGGCCTGTAGCTTTCCTGAGGCCTGTAGCTTTCCTGTAGCTGTCCTGAGATCAGCGGCCCTCCTGCTTTGCCCGGTGCTCACCCGGTTGAGCTCACCCGCTTGAGCTGGGCCGACAGGTGCGGCTGTAGCCGCTGGCCCATCGCGGCCATGTCGTAGGCGTAGGCGAGATCGGCAGCCGCCGGCCCGCCCGCCCCGGTGAGCCCGTAGAGCCGGTGCCCGGCGGTCACCTCCTTGGCCGTGGCGGTCCGGGCCACCACGTCGGTGGCCATCTCGATGCGGGTGCCCGATATCTCGCCCAGGTAGATCTCCACGATCCCGGTGGGATGGGCCAGCATCACCTCGACCTGGTTATCGGGCCGCGGCCGCCAGTACCCGGTCTCGGTGCCGAGCGGCGGTCCGATCTGCCCGTCCTCGTCCAGCCGCCAGGTCCTGCTGGTATAGATGAGGAACGGCTTACCGTTGTGGCTGAAGCTGACCTCCTGGCCGAACCGGAACGACTCGATGGTCGGGTATCCGCCGATCCCGGCGCCTTCCCAGCGCCCAAGCAGGAACCCGAGCGGCGCGAGGTCAGCGTGTACCGTCGGCGCCTCGGTCGTCATGGCCGTTCCTGTCCCGGCCCGCCGCCCGGGCCAGGTCGTGTGCCGGCCAGGTAGACCCGCACGACGGCGTACAAGCAGGCGGCGGCGGCCACGGCCAGCACGCCAATCAGGATCGCAGCGCTCAGCATGCCGTGCATAGCCCGCAGTGTACGGGCGAAGCCCGGGCGGCCGCCCGCGGCACGCCGAATTACGGACGGACACCTCAGGCCAGGCGCACCTTAGGCCGGCAGGCGCGGGGCGGTACTCCGCCAGCCGGCCGCCGCAGGGGCGGCACCTTGTACCCCGTGCGGCCTGTCCCCCCGTGTGGCGGACTAGAGTTCTGTCATGTCTGAGCGCTCTCTGGTCATCAAGGTGACGGCGGGCAAAGACGATCCGGAGCGTTGCAATCAGGCCTTCACTGTCGCCGCGACCGCGGTCGCCAGCGGGGTACCTGTCTCCCTGTGGCTGACCGGAGAGTCCGCCTGGTTCGGGCTGCCCGGCCGCGCGGAGGACTTCTCGCTCCCGCATGCCGCGCCGCTCGCCGACCTGCTGGCGGGGGTGCTGGCCGCGGGCTCGGTGACGGTCTGCACGCAGTGCGCCGCGCGGCGGGAAATCGCGCCCGATGACCTGATCAGCGGCATCAGGATCGCCGGCGCGGCGACCTTCGTCGCCGAGATCATGGCCGAAGGCACCCAAGCACTCGTCTACTAAAGCACCGTCCCACCAGCCAGGTCGGCATCGGCCGATTCCAGCCTCCGCGTATCCCCTTTTATGCGGTTCACCGTATTTACGGGCGGGTTTCGATGGTGGATCCGGGCCAGGCGGTGGATCGGGGGGATCGGGGAGGCCCGGAACCCCGGCGCCGGGCCCCGGCCCCGGCCCCGGCCCCGGCCCCGGCCCCGTAAAAATATGGCCAGGTTCCAGATGCCCCAGGCCCGTCTTTCCGGATGGTTCGCGGCATCCTCCCGCCGCGAACTAAAGGGGTCCGAAGGGGCCGCCGGGGCCCGTGCGGCCAGTGTGATCCGTAGCAGCCGACCCTATGGAACATTAGGCCGCATATAACCGGCCCAATGTTCCACCGGTACGATTTTTTTTCGCGTCAGCGCCTGCCAGATCCCGGCGTGCCCGGTGATGACCGGTCTGCTGACGTGTCCGCTGACGGACACGGCCGGCCTCAACGCTGTCCGTGCTGACCTGGCCAGTGTCGTGCAGCGGGTCCCGGGACCCGCCCGCGTTTGGCTGCAGATCAGCCGATGCGACCGGGACTTGCTGAACCCGGGACCGCCGCTGGCGCGAGCGATCACAGGCTGATCGTGGCTTCGATCGTCAGCCGACGGCCGAGGCGGACACTTTCGGACTCGGCATGCAGCACTGGGGACCACCACATCCGTACGGTGCCCGCACGGAGGGCTGCGCGTGCAGGATGGCGGGGTTTCCGAGCCTCACACGCACCTACTAGCACACGAATTCCAAATACTGGCTGCTAGCAGGAATTTCAAGCCCGGCACGCTGGACGGTTGCGCCGACTGGGCCGGCACAACGCGTCCGCATCCGCCCCCATGTTCCCAATCCGCCCCCATGTTCCCATCCGCCCCATCCGTGACCCGCACCTGACTGCTATTTGGCCTGGGCTTGGTTCCGGTCGGCCTGTGTATGGTTGTGACAACGTGCACAGAGGAGTGTGCACGTTGTCACAACCATGCACACCGGACCGGGGCGTATGGGGTCAGTGTGTATTGCTGGTGCGAGCGGGGTGAGCCGGGGCGGGGCGGGAGCAGTCCCTTGCGTTCTCGTTGCTTGCGTGGCCCCTGTGACCACTGTGGTGCTGGACAGGTTCTTACTACTTGCCCGACGGGGAGCTTGCTGAATTAAGCCGGGCCGCCCTGGGCTGCTAGGCGCTCGCCGCGTAGCTTCAGCACCAGGTCTTCCTGCCTCGGGTCGATGGCAGGCAGCGGGCCGGCCACCCAGCTGAGCAGCAGGTCGGCGAGGCTGGGATTGCGGACGAGCACGGGGCCGTGCAGATAGGTGCCGACCACCCGCCCGTAGTGTGCGCCTTCGGTGCCGTCGCCGTTGCCGACACCGGTGAGCACGGTGGCCAGGGGCTTCACGTCCGGGCCGCGCCTGGTCACGCCCTGGTGATTCTCGAAACCGGTGAGCCGTTCCACGCCGAGTGCCGGATCGACGTCGGCCGTTACCTCACCGACCCCGCGCCGCTCACCACGGCCGCTGCGGATGTCGAGCAGGCCCAGTCCGGGAACTGGCTCACCTTCCGGGCCACCGAACTCGGCTCCGATAATCTGGTAGCCGGCGCAGACCGCGAAGATCAGCGCACCGCGGTGCGCGGCGGCCGCCAGGCCGCCGTCGGTGTGCAGTCGGCGCGCCGCGAGGACTTGCGGCAGGTCTTCACCGCCGCCAAGCAGGTAGATGTCACCGTCCACGGGGACCCGCTGATCGGAATTGACCTCGGCGATCTCGACACCGATGCCACGCAGCCTGGCCCGGCGAGCGAGCATCAGCAGGTTGCCGCGATCACCGTAGGTGCTCAGCAGGTCCGGGTAAACCCACACCAGCCGGATGGCCGGAGGCCCACCGGGCCCTGGGCGCAATGCCACGCGAGATATTTGCGGTCCCTGAGGCGCCCTAGGTCCCAGTCGGTGCCGCCCTAGGCCCTCGCTCAACGTTCCTCCCGCCGGTACGACCCGATTCTGTCCGCACAGCACACGCTGTCGTGGCTGCGCACCGCGCGTTTCAGTCCGTACGCCCGAGCACCGTACGGATCTGCTGGAACGCGGTGTAGTTCGCGATTACTTCCATGGACGGGCTGCGGGCCGCATCCACGGCCTCGTCGACGCCTCCGACGATGCGGAATGCCACGTCATCGGCTTCGAGCCTGACCGCGAGGTCGGTCTTGCGCTCCCCGGTCACGAAGACCTGGCGCCCGCGTAGCCTACGGTAGTCCACGTCCCACAGCCACGAGGTGTCCCGTCCGTCTGGCACCTGCGCGTTGACGGCCAGCAGGACGGGCGCGGGCGGCGGCGCCAGCACGTCAAGCGCCTCCAGCCAGCCTGCCGGGTTCTTGGCCAGCAGCAGCCTGAGCGCACAGCCGCGACGTTCGATCTGGGTGTACCGGCCGGCCACCGACCGCACCTGCTGGACGGCGCCCATCGCCTGCGAGACGCCGACCCCGAAGACGTCCGCCACCGCGAGCGCGACCACGGCGTTCGACCGGTTGGCCCGACCGGGCAGGATCAGGTCTAGCGGCCACGATTTCCCGGTCGGATCGATCACCTCGTCACCCGCGAGCACCCAGCTGACCGGAGGCCGCCGGTTCGGGCACTCGCCGCAGTACCAGTCCTCGCCGTCCCGCTGCAGGTGCGCGCCGCAATTCGGGCAGCACCATGAGTCGTCGTGCCAGCGCTGACCCGCCGCCACCCAGGTCACCTGGCGGGCCTGCCCGGCCGCCCAGGCCACGAGCGGATCGTCGGCGTTCGCGATGACCCGGCAATCGGGTGCGGCGGCCAGGGCCGCCCGCCAGCGGCGTGCGAGCATCCAGATCTCCGCGGCGCGGTCCATCTGGTCCCGGCTCAGGTTCAGCAGCACCACCACCCGCGCGCCGGTCGCCTCGAGCATGGCCGGCATGTATTTCTCGTCGACTTCCAGGACGGCCAGGCTGGCATCCGGGGCCTTGGCGAGCGCGGCGACGAGGCCAGCATCCATGTTGGCGCCGAACGCGTTTGACGCGATCTGCTGGCCGAGAGTGCCGAGCGCCGCCGTGACCAGCCTGGTCGTGGTGGTCTTCCCGTTGGTTCCGGTCACCAGGATGACCTGCCGGCCGCGCGCGAGCAGGGACAGCAGATCCGGTTTCAGGCGCAGGCCGATGACCCCGCCGATCACTGATCCGTCGCCGCGCCCGGCCAGCCGGGAAGCCCGGCCGGCGGCGCCGCCGACCGTGGTGGCCAGACGCGCCCGGAGGGGGAGGCTGAATCGCCGCGACGGCGGGCTGCTGGTACTCATCTCGGGCCCGATGCTATCCGGTCATGGTGACGCCGGAGTTCCGGGCTGGCCTGATGAACACTGGCCTGATGAACACTGGCGCGGCCACGACAGCACGGCCTCGAGCCAGCCGGGCTGCTTACCGGGACCGTCGGCCCCCATCAGCCCGGCCGCGTGGCGCAGCCGCTGCCGCGGGCTGAGCCCCATCCCGGTGGTCGCGAGGTCCGCGTCGAGGCTCGCCGGGCCGTCGACGCCGAGCAGCGCGATGGTCGCTAGCTGCCGGTTGCGCTCAGATGCCATCGACAGCGGGTGCCGCCGCAGGCCACTGAGCCGGTCCATGACCCGGATGCCGGGCCAGTCAGGCAGTCCGGCCAGGGCGAAATCGAGCGGCGGCGCGATGTCCTCCGGGTCCGGCCCGGCCCGATTCACCCGGTCGATCTCATGCAGCCAGCGCAGCTGCGGGATCACCCAGACGTGCCCGGCGCGGAACGGCAGCGCGGACCATGGCCGTACGGTGCCCGCGGACAGCAGCGGGGGGGCGACGGCGTCTAGCATTCTGGCCGACACCACCCTGACCACCGACATCAGGAACCGCGGGTCATAACTTGGCCGCAGGGCCGTCGCGCGGACGATCACCGCACCATCGATCACAGTCGCTAGCACGCACTCGCGGCGGCGCGGGCTGAGCGCCCGCCAGCCGGACTGCAGCGGCACGGGCACGTGCGGCAACGGCCGGCCGGTGAGGAACGCGAGCACGAGGGTCTGGACCCAGATCCGAAGCCAGGCCTGCCCGTCATCGTGCGCGAGCAATCCGGCGGCGTGCAGCTCATATCCGTCGCACGGCCGGCGCCCGCACCGCTCCCCGCAAGCCGGCGATCTGCGTCCGACCAGCACCGGCGGCCCGAACCGGCGGGGGTCCGGACCGGCCGCCGAGGCCACGCTGGCCGCTGAGGCCACGCTGGCCGCCGAGGCCACGCTGGCCGCCGAGGCCACGCTGGCCGCTGAGGCCACGTTGGCTACCTCCATCCGGACGGGGCCGGCCCGGCCGTGATGATGTCCGCACCGCAGGAACGGATGTCGCCGAGTAGCCGGCTGAACCATCCGGCCCCCGGGAGGGGGGCGCCGGTCAGGTCGGCCGCCGCCGCGATGACCACGGTGAAGCGTGGGCCTTGCTGGCCGGCCTGCGGCGTGCAGTTATCGCGGCTATGCCGGCCGACTCCGCCGCGGGGACGTAGTTGCTCCGCCAGCCGGACCAGCACGACGCCGGCCAGGAAGGACGCGGCCTCGTCATCGGCCACGCCGCTTCCGGTCACCAGTACGCGGCCGCACCGCAGGCTCCCGACGTCGACCGGGTGACCTCCCTCGAGGAAGCGCCCGGCCGGTCCCGCCCACAGGGCGTCGAGCCTGGCCCGCAAGAAGCCGCGGACCGCCGCCCGCATGCTCATGCTGTAGCCGAGGTCCTCCGCGGCGGCCATCACCGCCACCCTGAGCTGACGGAAGAGGGGGACGGCGGGTGGCGTGACCGCGGCGGGAGACGCCTCACCTGTGACCGTATCCCAGCCGCAGCTGGCGTACGTCCGCCGTAGTCCCGCCCGCAACGCGACCGCCACCGGCTCGGCCGGCCCGAAGGCCGCCTCGAACAGCCCGGCCAGCCGATCGCTGTGCGCCTGGACCGGATAGCCGGGCGCCGGCTCCAGGGGATTGACGGTGACCGGCGCCGCGTACGGGTCGGCGATATCGATGACCGTCACGTCTCCGGGGCTGCGGACCAGGTTCGCGGACCCGCCCATGTCGATCGCGAGCCACGGCCGTCCCGCCGAGCTGAGCTCGGCGAGCACCGTGCCGGTGTCGTGCGAATTAGTCACTTAGAGTGGATATCACTTCACTGTCAGTTGCGCTACCGTTATCGTCAGAGTGCCCGGGCAGGTTCGCTCGGAGCGGTTGCCCGGTGGTCAGGATCGCCGTTTGCGCCAGTCAAGACGGGGCGGCGGAGGCCCGAGATTAGGGGCCGGCCGGTTGTCGCCGGTGCGCCAGTTCACCGGGTTGCTTCCGCCGCCGGATTCGGTCCCCGGGCGCGGGCCCGCGGCGGCAGGCGGGCTCGCGGCGGCCGGCGGGCTCGCGGCGGCCGACGGAGCCGCCATCCCTCCCGGCATGTCCCCGAACTCCTCCAGCGTCAGTTGGGTGGCCGCGCCGAGACCGCCAATACCCGGATTGGCGTCGGCCATTACCACCTGCCGCCCGGCCGGGGCCGCGTACGTGATGATCATTGCGCTGGCCGGGAGCTGCTGCAGTTCGTGCTGCTCGACGAGGAATTCGCGAGAACGCTGCAGGGCGCGGGCGAGCGATTCGCTGTCACCAGTGGCCTTCGTCGTTGTCAGCCCCCACGCGGTGCTCGAGTTGATGCCGCTGCTGACCGAGTCGCTTTCGCCGACGCTCCGCGAATCGCTGTCCTGGACGCTGCGTGAATACGTGGCTCGCGACGGCAGCGGGCCGCCGGCGTCGCTGTGGCCATGTCCGGTGCTGCGGGAAGACCCTTCGCTGACCGACCGCGACGTGGCGGTCGAACTCACCGAGCCCGTGGTGCTTGTGTACGCGCTCGCGGTGGTGTCCGTTACGGAAAGGCCTATTGTCTCGGTGAGCTGGGACAGCACAAACCGGTGTTCGGTGCCGAGCTGCTCGCTGGCGGCCTTGGCGTCCTCGGCGTTGCCAAGCCGCATGAAGGCGACCGCGGCGTTCCCGCGTCCGAGCCGCTGCTTGACGTGCGGTGGAATCGTGCGGTACGCGAGCACCAGCCCGGTCCCGGTGCTCTCGCAGGCATCACTGAGCCGGTCGAGCGTGTCACCGCGCAGCCGGTCCGCGCCCAGCAGGAACAGGGTGTGCCGCCAGGGCCGTTCCGGTGGCGTCTCGCGCAGCGCGTGGGTCAGCGCGGTGGCCAGGTAGGTCCCGAGCACCTTTCCCTCAACCGCGCCCGCCCGCTGGCTCAGCGCCACCACGCGCAGCGCGCTGCGCGGCAGCGGTACCAGCGCCGTACCGGCC
This sequence comes from uncultured Actinomycetes bacterium, assembly GCA_963758795.1. Taxonomy (GTDB): domain Bacteria; phylum Actinomycetota; class Actinomycetes; order Streptosporangiales; family Streptosporangiaceae; genus Palsa-504. The sequence goes on along the minus strand of CAVWXG010000003.1, from coordinate 253,814 downwards.
GGCGCCAGCTTGCGCAGCTGGGACTCCAGGATCCAGGCCCGCTCGAGGACCACCCGGTCGGTAGCGCCGCGGCCGAACAACGCGGTGAGCTTGTCCACCTGCCCGGCCGTGATCAGGCCGACGGCCACGTCGTCGCGCGGATCGCCGACCTGGGCCAGCGCCCGCAGCGCGGCCGCGACGCTGGCGAAGGTCGCCCGCCCCCCGAGCACGTCGATGACCCGGTCGAGGATGGCGTTGTCGATGGCCAGGTCGCGGGCGGAACGCTCCTCGTCGCTGACGCTGGCCACCAAGGACAGCATGTCCGCCAGGGCGTGCTGGCTGAGTCCGGCGCCGAGGTCGAGCCTGGGCAGGTCCTCGGGCAGGACCCAGACCAGCGGGTCGATGCCCGAGGTCCGCGCGAAGCCGAGCAGGTCAAGGGCGACCGAGCCTTCGGTCAGGTCGAGCACGGTGACCTCGCCGCCCGCCGCGAGCCGGTACGCCCCGGCCGTCGCGAGCATCGCGGACCAGCCGGAGAGCGTGCCGCCCGCGACGTCGACGCGGTGCACGCCACCCGGCGCACAGACCGCATACCACCGCTTCTGGTGCTCGTAGGCGAGCCGGAGCGCCTGCCACTCCCGGACCCGGGCCGCGTGTTCGGCCTGCCAGGCGAAGAGCTGGCTCTCCTGAGCCGCGCGTATCTTGCCGACCCGGGCCCGCTCCTCCGCCAGCCTGGACCGCAGCGCCCGTTCTCCTTGCCAGATCGCGTATCCGCTGAGGGCCGCGACGAGCGCGCAGCAGATCACGCCGAGGCCGGCCACCAGAACGTCGAGCACGCCCGCGGCCGCGAGAGCGATGGCCGCGGCGGCGAGGATCACGGCAACCGCGAATGCCGCCTTCAGCGGCCGGTGCAGCAGGGTTTCCTCACGTCGCTGGGCCATCGCCCAATCCGGGTTGAGCCGTTCGGCCTCTGGCGGGGTTGGCCTGCGCGGCGGCGGGCCGGGCTCCGGATGCGGCGTCACGTACTGCCATCCGAGGTACAGGCGGTCGGTGCGGGAAGACGTCACGCTCCCTCCCAGTGCTGCGATGCGTCCAGCGCCCAGTGCCGCGGCGCGGCCGCGGGCCTGCCGTAGGCCCGCGGCCGCACCAGCTGCGCGCGCGGGACAAACCGTTGCGGGTTCTTGATCATGAGGAGAAACTCCCGCTCGCCGAGCGCCAGCCCGGCTGCCGTGCCCGCAGCGGCGCCCGCGGCCGCGGCCAGCTGCCTGGCGGCGGCCTCGTCGGTGATCCGGTGTATGACCACCACGTTGGTGAGCCCCGCCAGCTCCGCCGCGACCTGCGGGACCGTCGTGACGGCGAGCACCGGCAACCCGGTGCCTGGACCGCGAGCGATCATGTCGGTCACCGGCCGCCGTGGCAGCGAGCCGCATTCGGGCAGCCAGACGAGGCCGTCGCCGTCGACGCCGATCCCGCTCAGGGCCGCGCCCGCGGCCAGCAGATCTTCGCATATCAGGCGGGTGAGCATCGCTGCGCTCTCCGTCGGGTCACCGAGGCGGAAGAGCACCACGGCGCGTTCGGTGACTACGCGACCGAGATCGATCTCCCCCGCCGGGCCTGGTGGGCGCAGCCAACGGCCGAAGGCCGAAGCCCGCAGTTCGCGCAGTTGCCGGGTGAGCTGCGCGGTGGTGGCGGGCTCGGCGTGGATCAGGCTCATCGAGACCCGCGTTCGCTCGGCGAGCGCCGCCCGGCGAGGGTAGGCCGCGGGCACGTACTCCATCCGCGCCCGCATCGCGGTGGGGTTCAGCAGGTGGATGACTTCATCGAGGACGGGAACCCGGGCATCGCCTGGTGCGGCGTCGAGCAGCTCGAAGACATCCTCGAGGTAGGCGGCACAGCTCCGCCGGTACTGGCGGCCAGGTCCTTCCCAGCTCAGCATGGCCATGATCAGCGAAGCCCGCCACGCGGGATCCCCGTGGCGGAAAGGCTCGTAGCAAGCCGGGCCGGCCGGGCCGAAGACCTGAAGCGGCGCACCCGCCTCGGTGCAGACCGCGGCCAGTCTGGCCGGCAGGCCGGGGTCGGACGTGAGGTCCACCGCGAGCACGGGCTTGCGCCGCCGCACCGCGGCGTGCACCAGCTGAAAGCTGGTGGTCAGCACGTCTGGCCCGGCCGAGCCGCACACCGATATGCCGCCGGCCGCCTCGGACCAGGCTAGCGCGACCCGCGCGCCGGAGCCCGCTTCCACTCCGAGGCAGCCGCCGTCCCTGGTCACGACCGCGCCAGCCCGGATCGCCCGCACGGTCACGGCGCGCCGGGCCGCCACGATCAGGCCGGGACGGGCCGGCGGCAGGTTCCACTCGTCGGTGTGCAGCCAGCTCAGCCAGCACGCCAGGGCGGCCTCGGCGGCGCCCGCGATGATGGCGAGCGGAAGCTGCCGCGGCAGCCAGCGAGCCATCCCGGCGAACGCGGCGGTGAAATGCAGCACGTGCCTGACCTGCTGGCCGCTGGCGCCCAGGTAGCGCGCCACCTGGGCCGGGCCGTCGGCGAACCCGGTGGCCGCGGCCCGGGGACCTACCGCCGCCGTCCACGCCACCGCGGCCAGGACCGGGACCGTCAGCCACGACAGGCGCCATCTGGTCACCTTGGTGACCAGATAGAACACCGCGGCCAGGATGATCGTCAGCTGCGCGAACAGGACGTGCGCGAGGACGACGAGCACCACGCAAGCAGCGATGACCTCGCCACGGCGCGGTAGTCCCCGGGGGACGAGGTATCTGGCCCGCCGCGGCACCTGTTCCGCCTCTGTCACGACCTCAGCCGGCATCTCGGCTCCAGCGTTCCAGGTGGAACGCGCACGTGTCCAGGGAGGTTACCGCTTCCGCGCGGCTAGACCAATAGCTTCCGCGCGGCTAGACCAATAAAGGCTCGCTGATTGGCGCCTCGATGGTGTCAATGGCGACCCTGAACAACTCCGGTTTCAGCATTACCACCGTGAGCCCGGTCGGCTCGCCGGTGGTGGCGTCATCGAACCTGACCGTTACCGTGATCACCGGCTGCCCGGGTGTCAGCCGCAAGCTGCGGGCGACGGCCGGCTGTGGCGGGCACATTTCCAGGCTCACCGCGGCCGCGGGGACCGTCGTGAGCACCGAGTCAAACGAGGAGAATTCCTGATCAGGCTCCACGTCCGCGGCGCTGTCCGCGGCGCCGTCCGCCTCGTCGTCCGCCTCGTCGCCCGCGGCGGCGGGATCGTGCAGGTAAGCCGTGGAGACGGCGGCCGGATCGCCCGCCGACACCCAGACACACCGCACGATGCGGATGGACGCCCCCGGCGGCAGGCGAAGAGCCCAGGCCACGTCCTGCGGCGCCTCGCGCCGCGACACGTGCCGGGTCTGGCAGGCGATGGTGCCCCCCATCGGGTCGAGCCGCGTACCGAGCCCGGCCGCGCCCTCGATGGGGATCCAGTAGTCGGCCGGGCTGGCCCGGTACAGCTGGCCGTCCGGCAGCCGCCGGACCATAGACCGGCGGGCCAGTTCGCTGATGGCGGCGTCGAGCTCGGTCAGGCTGACGTTGTATCGCCTGGCCAGCGCGCTGCGGCGGGGCAACCGCCAGCCCGGCTCCCGGTGCACGAGAGCCGCCGCCATCCGGTCGGCCAGCACCGCCGCGGACCCCTGGGCCCCCGTGGCCCGGACCGGTGCGCGCGCGGCAGCCAGGCCAACGTCACGTCGCGGCGGCTCGGCGGGCGGCGATGCCGGTTGCGAGGGGACCGGATCATCACGTCCGGCGGCGCCAGCGGTCATCCCGCATATCGCGATCGGATTGCGAGCGGCCCTGCCAGGAGAAGCGGCCCTGCCAGCAGAAGCGGCCCCGTCGGTAGAACAGCGAATGCCGTCAGGGCGAGAGCCCGCTGGCCCGCGCGGCCGTGGCCGCACGGGTGGTGCGCTCGGTCCACGTCCACGCCAACGTGCCCTCTCTCGTCCTCGATCAACCTGCGGACGGCAATGCCCTGGTGCCCACGCCATTGTTATTCACCTCAGGTGAACGGAAGCTAAACAAATAAGGAACGACCAGACGGCCACTTGATGTCATATAGGTGAACACCAAAGAGTCGGGGCCGACCAGGAAGGTCCGTCGATGGCGGGGGCTGCCGGCGGATTATCGTGAGCCGAGGCCTCGGCAGGCGTGAGCGATTAATGCCGGGCCGGCTAAGGCCTGCGGCCTCAACCCGCAGGCCTTAGTGCGGGTGGCGATCTAAGACACCAGAAGTTAACCTTCTGGACGTCACTTGTCCACCAATGGTTTACCCGCGTGTTCCGCCGGCGCGGACAAACTGTACTGGCACACCTCGGTTTGACGCTGGCCGGCTGTGGGGGCCGCGCACGCGGTCGAGGAAACTCATAAAACCAATAAGGAGTACCTGATATGCCAGTTGGACGCAGACAGCGCGTCGCGACGGTGGGGGTCGCCGCGGTCGCGACGGCTTTGGGCCTCGCCGCATGCTCCTCGTCGAGCTCCTCGACCGCGGCGAGCAGCAGCAGCTCCGCGACGAGCAGTGCCTCATCGAGCAGCAGCGCCAAGCTCACCGGCACGCTAAACGGGAGCGGATCGACGTTCCAGACCACCTTCCAAGAGACGGCCATCTCGAGCTTCAAGTCGGTCCAGCCCAACATGACGGTCAACTACGGTTCCGGCGGCTCGGGCAAGGGACGTACGGACCTGTCCTCGGGCGTGGTTAACTACGCGGGCTCGGACTCGACGATCCCCGCCGCCGAGCAGGCGAACTTCAAGGGCAAGACGGTGCTCTACTTCCCCGTCATCATCGGCCCGATCACGCTGTCGTACAACCTGTCCGGCCTCAGCAAGCCGCTGCAGCTGTCGGCACCGGTCATCGCGAGCATCTTCCAGGGCAAGATCACGAACTGGAACAACTCGGCGATCGCGGCGGATAACCCCGGTGTGACCCTGCCCAGCACCCCGATCACCATCGTCGTCCGCTCCGATTCCTCGGGCACGACCCAGAACTTCTCCCTGTTCCTCATGACGGCCACGCCCAGCACCTGGACGCTCGGCAGCAGCTCGACCATCAAGTGGCCCTCCACTGCCCGGGCCGGCAACGGCAACGGCGGGGTGGCATCGGCCATCAAGTCCACCCCCGGGGCCATCGGGTACGTGGACTACTCCGACGCCAAGGCCTCGGGGCTGACGTTCGCCTCGATCAAGAACAAGGACGGCAACTACGTCGCGCCCTCGGCGTCCTCCGCGTCCGCCGCCGCGGACGGGGTCACCATCTCACCGACCCTTACGTTCCACGCGGTCTGGGGAACCGGCGCGCAGGCGTACCCGATCACCTACCAGTCATGGGTCCTGGTCTACGAGACCCAGCCGAACGCCAACGACGCGGCCATGCTCAAGGCATACATCGGCTACCTGCTCGGACCCATGCAGCAAATGTCCAGCTCGCTCGGCTACGCGCCGCTGCCGTCCAGCCTCGACCAGATGGCCACGGCGCAGCTCAGCAAGATCGCGAGTTAGGTATCAGCAAGATCGCGAGTTAGGTATCAGCATTGTGATGCAAGATCAGATCGGCTCACTGTCGTGAGTACCGTAACGCGGGCGGATCCGGCCACCCCGGCCGGAGCCGCCCGCGCCGCCCTACGAGAGCGGCGGCCGCTGGGGGACCGCAGCTTCCAGATCCTCGCGCTCGCGTGCGGCCTGCTGGTGCTGGTGATCCTCGTCCTGATCGCCGTCTCCACCACCTCGCAGGCCTCGTCGTGGTTTTCCGCTGAGGGCTTCAAGATCTTTACGAACAACTGGAACCCGGCGGCCAACCAGTTTGGCGCGCTGCCCTTCATTTACGGCACGGCCATCACGGCGGTGATCGCGCTCATCATGGCCGTGCCGGTCAGCGTGGGCATCGCCCTGCTGCTGACCGAGGTCGTGCCGTACCGGTGGTCGCGGCCGATCGTGTACGTGATCGACTTGCTGGCGGTGGTCCCGTCGGTGGTCTGGGGCCTGTGGGGCATCATCGTGTTCGCGCCCTGGATCCAGCACATTTACACCTCGATAGCGTCGGGCGTCAGCGGCATCCCGGTACTGGACAACCTGTTCGGGGCGCCCACCAGCGGGGCCTCGTTCTTTACCGCCGGCATCATCCTGGCCTTTATGATCACGCCGATCGTGACCTCGCTGTCGCGCGAGGTCATCGCGACGGTGCCGCAAATCGACCGGGAGGGCGCGTACGCGCTGGGCGCCACCCGGTGGGAGATGATCCGCGGCGCGGTCTGGCCGCACAGCCAGGGCGGCGTCGTCGGGGCGGTGCTGCTCGGCCTGGGCCGGGCGATGGGCGAGACGATCGCCGTGGCGCTGGTGATCGGCTCGTCGGCCACAATCACGTCGCACCTGTTCGCCCCCGGCTACAACATGGCCGCGGTCATCGCGAACCAGTTCGGCGAGGCCACCGGCGAGTTCCGCGCCGCCCTGATGGGGATCGGCGTGCTCCTGTTCGCCTTTACGATCATCATCAACGTCATCGCCCGCTGGATCGTGGAACGCTCCGCCCGGCGCAAGAGGGGTGCCTGATGACCGCCATCGCAGGACAGCCGCAGCAGCCCGACCTGCGGGAGGCGAAAGGCTGGCGTCGTTCCAGCAACCGCATCGTGACCGCACTGATGGTGCTCGCGTTCGTGGTCGTGGTCATCCCGCTGGGATTCGTCCTGGTCACGACCGTCGTCAAGGGCGCCTCGATCATCAGCTGGCAGTTCCTGACCAGCTCGATCCCGCCCAATGTGGCGCCCGCCAACATAGGCGGAATGGGGCCGGCGATAGTCGGCACGGTCGAGATCACGGCCCTGGCCACGATCATGGCCGTGCCGCTCGGCATCCTGGGCGCGATCTACCTCAACGAGTACGGCGGCAAGAACTGGCTGGCGACGCTCATCGGGTTCTTCAGCGACGTGATGACGGGCGTGCCCTCGATCATCATGGGCCTGTTCATCTTCACGATCTGGGTGCTGCACTTCGGCTTCTCCGGCTTTGCCGGGGCCCTCGCCCTGGCCTGCCTGATGCTGCCGATCGTGATCCGCTCTACCTATGAGATGCTGAGGCTGGTGCCGAACGCGCTGCGCGAAGGGAGCTACGCCCTGGGTGCCACCAAGGCCCGCGTGACAATGACCGTGGTGCTGCCGGCCGCGCTCGGCGGAATCGTCAGCGGCGCGATGCTCGCCGTCGCCCGGGCCGTGGGTGAGACGGCGCCGCTGCTGTTCACCATCCTCATCGTGACCACGGTAAACAAGAACCCATTCAGCGGCGCCAACACCTCGCTGCCGTCGCAGATCTTCGTGAACGCGAACTCGCCGTTTGTCGGCGCTCAGGCCCGCGGCTGGGGCGCGGCGCTCACGCTCATCGTCATCGCGTTCGTCCTCATGGTCGTCGCCCGCTTCATCACCGCACGATTCTCCAGGTTCTCCCGCTAGGAATGCTTCGACAGAAAGCCGCGCTAGGAACATCATGGAACAGTCAGAGCAGGACGTAGCCACCAGTACCCGGCTGCCCAAGTCCCAGGTACAGACCACGACGAGCGCAGACGCGCTCGAAACGGGCGCACATATCTTCGATGTGGACAAGGTCTCGTGCTACTACAGCTCGTTCCGGGCCGTCACGGACGTGTCACTGAAAATACACGAGCATGAGATCACCGCGTTCATCGGCCCGTCCGGGTGCGGCAAGACGACGGTGCTGCGGACGCTGAACCGCATGAACGACCTCATCCCTGGCGCTCACGTCGAGGGTGACATCCGCTACCGCGGGGCGTCGCTGTACGCCAAGGAGGTCTCCCCGATCGCGGTGCGCCGGCGCATCGGGATGGTCTTCCAGAAGCCGAACCCGTTCCCGAAGTCGATCTATGACAACGTCGCCTACGGGCCGCGCATCAACGGCGAGCGCAATAAGGCCAAGCTGAACGAGATCGTCGAGCGCTCGCTGCGCGGGGCCGCGCTCTGGGACGAGGTCAAGGACCGGCTGAAAGCGTCGGGCCTGGGCCTGTCCGGCGGGCAGGCGCAGCGGCTGTGCATCGCCCGGACGCTCGCCGTCGAGCCGGACGTGGTCCTGATGGACGAGCCCTGCTCGGCGCTGGACCCGATCGCGACGGGCGCCATCGAGGACCTGATGAAGGAGATCAAGTCCCGGTACACCATCGTCATCGTCACGCACAACATGCAGCAGGCCACGCGGGTCAGCGACCGCACCGCCTTCTACTCCGTGCTGCGCAACGAAGAGAGCGATACCCGCACCGGAGTGCTGGTCGAGTACGACCGGACCGAGAAAATCTTCCAGGACCCGAGTGACAGCCGCACCCAGGCTTACGTCACCGGCCGGATGGGCTGAGGAGCGAGGCTGTGGTCGAGCACCGGCGGGAATTCGAGCGTGATCTGGAAGCCATCGAAGCCAAGGTCATCGAGCTGTTCGCGATGGTCGCCGAGGACCTGCCCGGGGCGACTCAGGCCCTGCTGACCGGTAACAACGACGTGCTCCAGGCGCTGACCGAGCGCGAGCAGCTCATTAATACTCTCTACCCGGAGATCGAGGAACTGGTCAACCGGGAGATCCTGCTGCAGGCGCCGGTCGCTTCCGACCTGCGTTTCCTGATTTCCGTGTTGCGCATCGTGCCCGAGCTCGAGCGCTCCCACGACCTCGTCCTGCAGATCGCCTCCCGGGCCAATCACATTCTCGGCGAGGACCTCTCGCCGCGTACCCGGGGGATCGTCGAGCGAATGGGGACCCTCGCATCCGAGATGTGGCGCCAGGCGGTGGACTCCTGGTACCAGCGCGATCGTTCCGCCGCGCTGGCGCTGGAGGAACGTGACGACGACATGGATGAGCTGCACGCCAGCCTGATCGCCGAGCTGGCCTCAGGACGGATGGCCCTGCCGGTGACGATGGAGATGACGCTGGTCGCGCGCTTCTACGAGCGTCTTGCCGACCACGCCGTCAACATTGCCCGCCGGGTGATCTACCTGGCCGGAACGGCGAAGCAGAACCCTGCCGGGTGATGTCTGGCGTCCGGATGAATCGGAACGGACCGGGGATCTGCAGCCGACCAGGGATCTGAGGAGTAAAGCTGCCCGGAATCATCGCCGGGCTGGTCAGGAGCTGCCGACCAGGCCCCAGCGGCGGCGGACGGCGCGGTCGGCCATGCTGAACAGGGTGTGCACGAGAATGCCGATGATCAGGATGACGATGATGATCGCGGTGGCGCTCTCCATGTCGGCCTGGTCCTGGTCGGTGGAGAGCAGCACGCCCAGGGAGGGCTGGTTCGCGATGATGACGAGCAGCTCGCCGGCCATCAGGCTGCGCCAGGCGAACGCCCAGCCCTGCCTGAGCCCAGCCACCAGCGCCGGCAGCGAGGCGGGCAGGATCAGGTGCCGGTACAGCGAGAACCGCCGCAGTCCCATCGTGGCCCCCGCCCGCAGCAGGATCGGCGGGGTGTAGTCGACACCCGCGATCAGGCCGTTGGCGATCGACGGGGCGGCCCCGAGGACGATGACGAACAAGATGGCGGTGGTGTTGATCCCGAACAAGATGATGGCGAACGGGAACCAGGCGATCGACGGCATCGTCTGCAGCCCGGTGATGAGCGACCCAACCGCCGCGCGCAGCGGCCCGATCCGCGATACCAGGGCGCCGACGACCGCGCCGATCAGCACCGCGAGACCGAAGCCGATGACCGCGCGTTCGCTCGTGGTGCCGATGGCGTGCCACAGCAGGCCGGTTTTCGTCCAGTTCAGCTGGTCTACCAGGTTGGCCAGCGTCGCGCCCGGCCCGGGGAAGATTTCCTTCTTCCAGCCGCTGATATGGATGAGCTCCCAGATCGCCAGGACGATGACAATCGCGAGCGCTTTGGGCCACAGGGACGTCCACGCGCGCTTGGCGAGCGTGCGGCCGCGCTGGCCCGAGGGCTCGGGCGCCTCCTGGGCCTCGAGCCAGGCTAGCTTCTCCGCGTAGACCGGTATGGTGCTTGCTTCCGGGTGGTCAGCGGTCATCGCGGCTCATCTCCTCACGCAGCCGGTCGGTGATCCGCGCGGCGAGTTCGGCGACCGGCGCCGAGTCGATCCGGCGCGGGCGCTCGATATCAACCTTGAACTCATCGATGATCCGGCCGGGGCGGCTGCTCATGACCACCACGCGGTCGCCGAGCCGGACCGCCTCCTGCACGTTGTGGGTGACAAACAGGACGGTGAACTGCCGGTCGGCGCGGATACGGTCGATTTCGTCGTGCAGCAGGTCCCTGGTCATCGCGTCCAGGGCACCGAACGGCTCGTCCATCAGCAGCACGTCGGCACCCTGGGCGAGTGACCGGGCGAGCGCGACCCGCTGCCGCATGCCGCCGGAGAGCTCGTGCGGCCGTTTCCCGCCGAACTCGCCCAGGTTCACCATCCGGAGCAGCTCCGCGGCCCGCTGGCGACGCTCGGTCTTGCCGACGCCGTGAGCGCGCAGCGCCATCTCCACGTTGCCCGCCGCGGTGAGCCACGGGAACAGCGCGGGCTCCTGAAACATGAACGCGATCCCGCGGCTGCCTCCCCTTTCCCCGGCTCCGGTCGAGACCTCACCCGAGGTTGGCTGCTCCAGGCCCGCGACCAGCGCGAGCAAGGTGGACTTGCCACAGCCCGAGGCGCCGATCAGGCAGGTGAATTCCCCCGGCGCGACCTCAAGCGACACCTGATCGAGCGCTTGGACGGCTGAGCTGCCGCGCCCGAACACCATGGAGACGCCCGTCAACCGGACCGCCCCTGTTGCCGTTGATTTTGCTGTTGCCGGAACCCTGCGGTCGGTTACCGCCAAGGAACTCACCTGCCTCACGATGCCTAGGAACTCACCTGGGATTCACCGGCCGCTGACAACGCCTGGTTAAGCGGGGTGAGATCGAAAATGCCAGTCAGGCTGACGGGCTTGAGCAAGCCGAGGGATACAGCTTGTGATGCGTCGCTCGTCAGTGATGCCGCGTCAGGGTCATTGGTGAAGGTGATCTCCTTGAACGCCGCCGCGACGATGCTCGCACTCAGCGCCTTGCCGGTGTAGGAGGCCAGCTCCGCATTGGCGTCCGCCTGAGCAGCGGCCGGGCTTGACTTGATGAAGTCGTTGGCCTGGACCTGGGCCTTGATCAGGTCCGCGACGACCGCGGGGTGGGCGGACAGGAAGCTCTGCGCCACCACGAGCAAGGTGGTAACGCCAGGCTCGCTGTACAGCACGGTGCCGCCGTCCTTGACCATCTCGACGTCGTACGGCGCGGGTTCCGAGCCCCCGGCGATCTGCCCGGACTTGAACTCCAGGACGGCGGCCGAGTTGGGCGAGGTGGGCTTGATGAAGGCATCCCCGCCGCCGGTCGTGGTGGTCGTGACCCCGTTCTGCTTGAGCCAGTAGCGCAGCGCGACGTCTTGCGTGTTGCCCAGCGACGGAGTGGCCAGCGTCTTGCCCTTGAGCTGGGAAGCCGACGTGATGCCCTTCGCTGCCACCACCGAGGCGCCGCCGGTAGCCGCGCCCGAGACGATCTTGATGGCGGTACCGCCTGACTTCTGCCAGGCGTTGATGGCCGGATTCGGCCCGACGTAGGCGGCGTCGAGCTGGCCGGCCAGCAGCGCGGTGGTCTCCTCAGTCCCGGTGCTGAAGGCAGTGGGCTTGAGCGTTCCCGCGGAGCCGAGATCCCTGGTGAAATAGCCTTCCTTGAGCCCGACTAGGGCGGAAGCGTGGGTGATGTTGGTGAGGAAGCCCAGCGTCACCGTCACCGGTGCACTCGCGGCTGACCCTCCGGAACTGGAGCTTGAGCCGGAACTGGCCGTACTCGAGGACGAGGAAGAGGAAGAGCAGCCTGCCAGCAGGAAGGCAGCGCCGATCATCGCGGCGGCCGTAACACGTCGCATCTAGTACCCAATTTCTATCGTTTATATGGGAAATAACTGGATCACTATACCTGAAGCAGGCATTGCAGGGAATTAGCGGAGGACGGGCCGCCACCGCCACTCGGGCTAAAATTAGCCAGGACTAAGCTGGTGATTTAACCTCTTTGTTCTGTCTTGCGCGGTTCGTCTGGCGCGTCGCCGCTATGACGGACGGCCACCGCGTGATCATTTTCGGGTTTCTTCCACAGAACTTGAAGGCGATGGCGGGCGGCGGCCGTGGCGTTCAGTATGCCCTGGCTGGAGGATGCGATCCAGGACGGGGCACCCAGGGTGAAGGACGCGGGGCGCCGACCCGGACGAGGGGTGCGGCCGCTGGATTCCGCGGCCGCACCCGTCGAGTGATGTGCTGCGGCTAGAGGCTGACGTCCACCTTGGTTACCTGACCGAAGTCCGCCTCGACCGAACGCTCCGCGCGCAGGCCGCCGGGGAGGAGCACGCGCAGGGTCCATGATCCGGGCGCGGCGAAAAACCTGAACCCGCCGTCTTCGCCCAGCGGGACCTCCGCCACGAACTCGTCACCGGTACCGAGCAGCCGGGCGTACCCGGTCGCGACCGGCGCGCCCTCATGCACGACCCGTCCTTCGACCACGGCCTGGCTGCCGGCAGCGGCACTCACGCTGACCCCTCCTGCGGGCGCCCCGCAGCCGTCAGAGCTCATCGTCCGTCACCCAGCTCGATCGGCACGCCGACCAGCGAGCCGTACTCGGTCCACGAGCCGTCGTAGTTCTTGACGTTGGGCTGGTCGAGCAGTTCGTGCAGCACGAACCAGGTGTGCGCGGACCGCTCGCCGATCCGGCAATAGGCGATGGTGTCCTTGCTGAAGTCAAGCCCCGCCTCGCTGGCGTAGAGGGTACGGAGCTCGTCGTCGGAGCGGAACGTGCCGTCCTCGTTCGCGGCCTTGGACCAGGGCACGTTACGTGCGGTCGGGATGTGTCCGCCGCGCTGGGCCTGCTCCTGCGGCAGGTGCGCCGGGGCGAGCAGCCGGCCCGCGAACTCGTCCGGAGAACGGACGTCGACCAGGTTCCGCTTGCCGATGGCGGCGAGCACCTCGTCGCGCAGCGCGCGGAGCGAGGAGTCCTGCTCAGAGGCGGTGTAGCTGGTCCGCGGGCGCGCTGGCACGTCGCTGCTCAGCTCGCGCGAGTCCAGCTCCCACTTCTTGCGGCCGCCGTCGAGCAGCAGGACCTTGTCGTGCCCGTAGAGCCGGAAGTACCAGTAGGCATAGGCGGCGAACCAGTTGTTGTTGCCGCCGTAGAGCAGCACCGTGTCGTCATTCGAGATGCCCCGCTCGGACAGCAGCGCCTCGAAGCCGGTCTTGTCGACGAAGTCGCGGCGGACCGGATCCTGCAAGTCCTTCTTCCAGTCGATCTTGATCGCGGTCGGGATGTGACCCTTGTCGTAGGCGCTGGTGTCCTCGTCTACCTCGACGATGACGACACCAGGAGCACCGATGCGGGCTTCCGCCCAATCGGCGTCCACAAGGACGTCGGATCGGCTCATGGTGGATATCCTTCCTCTCCGTACCGCCCTAAGCGGACGGCCGGACTCTTTGATTCCGGTGAATGAACAGGTAAACCTGGCAGCCCAGGCAGATATCGAAAGCCGCGTTCAGGAACGCCGCGATCAGCGCGAGCGCGGTGAAGACGAGGCCGCCCGCCGTCGCTCCCGTGGCGTAGCAGATCACGCCGGCGGCCGCGAAGACCATGCCTACTCCCTGCGCGAACCGGGGCGGGGCCTCGGCCTCGGTATGCGCCGGCGGGCCAAGGCGCGGCCGGATGAGACGGCGGTAAAGGAGACCGTACGGCGCATACCGCAGCCCGGCGAGCGCGCCGATCGCGAACACCACGAGCTGCGCGGCCAGCAGCCAGGCACTCCCTGTGACTAGCACCACCGCCAGCACCACCACGGTGATCGCTGCGCCGAACCTGGGACCGCGCGGGTCGATTTCCATGGTCACGCTCCTCGCCGCCGAACGTTACTCCCTTGTCGAGTTGCCGCCCTAGCTCGTCTGGATGGCGCTGGGCGCCGCGGCTAGCAGGCGCGATGAGCAGGTCCAGGGACTAAGACAGCGGAATACCCGGACAGATGGCGGTGGCGACGCGGCAGAAATCGACGGCACGCCGCTTAGTCAGCATCTTCGCCGGCCAGGAGATCACGAACCAGATGCTATGCGGGCTTAGCCGGGCTGTCACTCGATCGCCGTTCCCAGCGCCGCGATCACATCCGCCTTGCGGGGCAGGCCCACGGCACGCTTGACGACACCGCCGTCCGGGCCGAGCACGAGCACGGTCGGGGTGCTGTTGATGCGCAGCCGCCGCACCAGGTCCAGCCGCGCGGCGGCGTCGATCTCCACATGGGTCACGCCATCCGCCATTCCCGCCACCTGGGCCAGGATCTGCCGGGTCGGACGGCAGGGCGCGCAGAAGGCGGTCGAGAACTGGACCAACGTGGCCTGCCGGCCCAGGCGGCCGCCGAGGTCAGCCTCGGTCAGCACGTCGGTCCCGGCCTGCACGGTCCGGGCCTGCGCGGCCCCGGCCGCCTGCAAGGTCCCGGCCTGCGCGGAGCCGGACCTGGCCGCCCGGAACCGCCCGGCCCGCCATCGCAGAGCCAGTCCGAGCGCGGTCGCCGCCACCAGGGCCGCGGCCAGCGCGATCAACCCGCCAGTCATGTCATGGACAGCATTCCGGCGGCGACTTCCATTCCCGCCGGCCAGGTAGGGATTCAGGTCGGCTTGGCCGTGAGCAGCACCCGGTGGCCCGCGGTGATCTGGAAGCTGCCGATCGACCACGAGGAATCCGGCGTCGAGCCCGGGTACCAGACGCGGCCCTCATCGTCGGACACCGTCCAGGCGGCCGCCACGGTGCGGACCCCGTCGGTACTTGTCACCCAGAGTTCGCAGGTCGTCCCGGTCGGGATGCCTTTCACCAGTACCTCGTACGCATTGCCCCAGTGTTCCGAGGCGTACCTGATGGTGGCGCTCGTACCGGCGATCTTGCTCGTGGTCTGCGCGGTTTCCCAGCCGCCCGTCCCGGCCGGGTACTGACCGGCGTACACCGTCCGGGTGGTCGACGTGGCCGAGCTCAGCCCGGCGAACAGGCCGCCCGCGATCGCGACCACGGCGGCGGCCGTCGCCGCGAAGCGCCACCGGTTGCGCCGCCGCCTGGCCGCGGCCAGATCGAGCACCGTGCCGAGCAGCTCAGTAGGCGGCCGCTCGTCGGTGCTCGCCCGAACCGTGTCATCGGCTCGGATCCGGCTGATCTCGTCCGGGTTCACCCGGGCCAGCAGCGCGGGCAGGCCCGCCAGGCCGGCCAGTTCGTCGCGGCAATCCCGGCAGGTGCTCAGATGGGCGTCGACCAGGGCGCGCTCGGCGGGGTCGATGGCGCCGAGCACGTAGACACCAAGCGACAGCCTGGCGTCGGTGCAGTCCCATGTCTGGGTCATGGCGCCAGTCCTCGTTCCTGTAGCGCCAGCTTGAGCGCCTTCAACGCGTAAAATGTCCGGGATTTAACGGTACCTGCAGGAATGCCCAGGGTCGCCGCGGCCTCGGCCACCGAGCAGCCCCGGTAGTACGTCTCCACGATCACCCGCCGATGATCGGGCCGCAGCGAGGCCAGGGCGTCGGCGACGGCCCACGACTCGAGGGTGCGGTCGGCGTCATCGTCAGACGGCAACAGCTCCAAGGCGGCCTGCCCGGTCTCGGGCGGCCGGGCCTGCCGGGCGCGGTAGGAGTCAACGGCGAGGTTGCGTGCGACGGCGAACAGCCACGGCCGGGCCGGCCGGTCGGCCAGCGCCTCGGGATGGCGCCACGCCCGCACTATCGTCTCCTGCACTAGATCCTCCGCCCGCTGCCTGTCACCGCCGGTGAGGTGGAGAGCGTAGCGAAGCAGGGCACCGCCGTGTTCGGCGTAAAGCGCCCGGACAAACGCCTCGTCTGCCACTCGCCCCGCACGGGGCGCGGTTCCCGCGTTAGGCACACCATGGGGAACGCGCGGTGGCGCGGGACGGTTCAGTTCGCCGGGAAAATTCTCATCGCCGGGCCCGGGGGGCGGTCCGTGCTGGCTCATGCTAAGCCACCGGCGAACTGGGGCAGCACCTCAATCACGGCCGCATCTTTCAGGACTAGGTCAGCGGCCACGTGGCGGCCGGCCGACGTGCCATCGACCAGGAAGGAAGATGCCGCGAGGACCGAGCGGAGCCGCCCGTCCTGGCCGCGGCGCGCCACGACCACCTCCAGCGCCTCCGCCAGCGTCCCGGCATCGACCGGCTCCGTGTCGACGCCGGCCGCGGCCCTGGCCGCGGCCCAGTACTGGATTGTTACTTTGGCCATTTGGGATATCCTCGTCTCAACGGGACCCGGGCGGTGTTGCCCCCGGGTCCTTGTCTGTTTATACAAGTAGTGAGGGTGCGACCGCACCAGCGAGTGGAGGTGCCACCGAGTGAGCGACCTGCTGCTGATCACCGGCGTGCTGGAGCCGTCGACGGAAGTGCTGCCCGCTCTCGGGCTCCTGCTGCATCCGGTCCGGGTGCTGCCTGCGGACGCGTCCGCCCTGGTGGAGGCCCCGCCCGCCGACGCGGTGCTGATGGACGCGCGGCGCGACCTCGCGCATGCGAAGAGCATCTGCCGGCTGCTGCAGACGACCGGCCTGGACTGCCCGCTGTTCGCGATCGTGACCGAGGGCGGCCTGGCCGCGGTCAACGCGGAGTGGGGCGTCGATGACGTGATCTTGCACACGGCCGGGCCGGCCGAGGTGGAGGCCAGGGTCAGGCTCGCGATCGGGCGCCGGGCCGTCGCCGCCGTGGCGGACGCGCCGGATGAGATCCGCTCGGGCGAGCTGTCCATCGACGAGGCCACCTACGCGGCCCGGCTGCGGGGCCGCGTGCTCGACCTGACCTTCAAAGAGTTCGAGCTGCTCAAGTTCCTCGCCCAGCACCCGGGCCGGGTCTTCACCCGCGCGCAGCTGCTGCAGGAGGTCTGGGGCTACGACTACTTCGGCGGCACGCGCACGGTCGACGTGCACGTCCGGCGGCTGCGCGCCAAGCTCGGCCCTGAGCACGAGGCCCTGATCGGCACCGTACGTAACGTCGGCTACCGGTTCGTGCCGGTCAAGGGCGAGCGGACCGAAAGGCCCCAGGGCCCGGCCGGCGAAGAGCGCACCAGGAACACCCAGGACGTGGGGATTCGCGCGGCGACCGCCGCCCGATGACCGAGGGGGCCGAACGGGGGAAACGGGTCGATCTGGATGCAGCGCAGGTGGCCAGCATCCTGAAGCTGGCCGACCTCGCCGCCGTGACCGATGGGGTCGCACCGCTGTCCGAGCACGTGGCCCTGCATCTGCGCTACGAGCAGCTGCGCTACGACCCGGTAGCGGCGGGCGGTGATTTCGTCGTCACCGTGGACGGCAAGATCGCTGGCTACGCCCACCTGGATCCGCCGGAGCCGGAGGTGAGCGGCGAGCTCGTGGTGCATCCGGACTGGCGGCGGCAGGGAATCGGCCAGAGGCTGGTCCGCGACCTGGCCGCCGCGGCGAACGGGCACACGGTCCAGCTCTGGGCCCACGGGGACCTGCCGGCCGCGGTGAGGCTGGCGTCACGGACCGGCTTCGAGCGCTTCCGCGCCTTGTGGCAGATGCGGCGTTCATTGCGCGAGGGGCTGGACCGGCCGGAGTTCCCGCCCGGCAGCACGCTGCGCACCTTCACGCCCGGCCAGGACGAGGAGGAATGGCTGAGTCTCAACAGAGCGGCCTTCAGCAAGCACCCGGAGCAGGGAGCCTGGACCCGTCACGACCTTGAGCTGCGCGAACGTGAGCCGTGGTTTGACCCGGCGGGCTTTTTCATCGCGGTACGAGACGGCCGGATGGCTGGCTTCCACTGGACGAAGGTCCCGGACCGCGCCGAGGGGGAGGTCTACGTCGTCGGGGTCGATCCTGGCGAGCAAGGCAGCGGGCTTGGCCGGGCCCTGACCCTGGCCGGGCTTGATTACCTGCGAGACCGCGGTCTGGCCCAGGCGATGCTGTACGTGGACGAGGACAATGTGCCAGCGATCCGGATGTATCAGGCCCTTGGCTTCACTCGCACCAGGACGGACGCCATGTACCGGCGCCAGCCCGCCGGCGGACTAGCTGTCGCGAATCCCTAGCGCCTCGTCCAGTTCCGCGGCAGTCAGCGGCCGGTCCGTGGCCGCCACCGCGCTCAGCACCTCGGCGTAGAGTTCGATCTCATCGAGGGCGACGCGGTCGTGAACGCGAAGATCCAACTGCCTGGGAATCGTGCTCACCTCCGGCGCTGATCGCGACTCCGTTCGCTTGCGCCCCAGGTTACGTGCCGACACTGCCCCTCCGCATGACCCATCAGGGCCATTCGCTTACCACCTTCGGGTGCGGTTTTACCCAGTCGGACCGTAACGATTCCAGCAAACCACAACGGAGTTGACATTAATCCTGTAATGCACGCCACAGAGGTCACACCCGCACCTCTTCCCAAACTACTCACTTAGTTTAACATCGCTCACATGCCATCAAAGCCGACTAACATGGACATATGTCCGTCCAGGTGGCGCGCCGCATCGTGTGCTGTCCACAGTCCTGCGCGATTTGCTCCGCCCGCCCGCCCTGAGCACGCATACTACAGAAGGAGCGGTCCCGGACCGGTTCTCCTTACCACCCGGTACTCAATTGCTTGCCCGCTACACTGCGGGTATCGTTCCCGCCTATTTCGGACAACATGATCTCGGGAAGCCATGAATGACAACAGTGATCTCCTGCCGAACCTCGTTCACGAAGACGCATTCGAAATGCAGATGCGTGGATACAGCCGCCGTCAGGTTGATGAATTTATTGCTCGCTGCCGGAGCCAGATCCGTGACCTAGAGCAGCGCCTTGCCCGCGCCCTTGACGACGGAGAAGAACTAAGGCAGGACCTGGCCACAGCCCGCCAGCAGGTTCTGGGCGCCAAGCCCGCGCACGAGGAAGTCAGCGAGCGGATAGCCCAGATCCTCAAGCTGGCCGATGACGAGGCCAGGTCGCAGAAGTCCAAGGCCCATGAAGATATAGCCAAGCAGCGCAACGAGGCCCAGGCGGAGGCCGACAAGTCCCGGGCCGAGGCGCGTGAGCAGGCCGAGCGCATGCTCACTGCGGCCCAGGAGCAGGCCGAGCGGGCCATCACCTCCGCGCGAGCCGAGGCCGAGAAGACCGTGACCGCCGCGCGGGCCGAGGCCGAGCGCACCACATCCGAGGCGAAGAAGAAGTCCGAGAGCGCCCTGGCTAGCGCGAAGGCACAGGCCAAGAAGGCGCTCGACGAGGCGACGGCTAGGGCCACCGCTATTCACGATGGCGCCGAGCGCCGCCTGAACCTGCTGTCTAACCGGCACTCGGAAACGATCAAGCGGCTGACCGAGATCTTGGACGGGGTCTCGGGGCTGGTCGCGGCGGAGACCTCCCGCCTGTCGCTCGAGGATGAGGTCGAGCAGGCCACCGCCAGGTCGATCGCCGTCGGGCCGGACTCCGCGGGCGGACCGCGCCCGGCGCCCGCCGACGCGAACGGCCCCGCGGGTCCGGGCGGACTCCGCATCGGTCCGGCGCCGACCAGGCCCGCGGTTTCCTCCCAGCCGGTATCGGCCTCGTCCCAGCCGGCCTCGTCCCAGCCGACGTCGGCGCAGCCGGCCCTGTCCCGGCCGACGTCCCAGCCGGCCGATAAGCGCGGCCCGGCGCGGCCCAACATCATCGATGACGACGAGCACACCGAGGGCATTCGCATCGTCCCCCGCAGCGACAACTAGCTCCGGGTTTTTGGGGTTCAGGTCACGGGGGCCAGGCCTTGCGCGAGCCGGTCCAGGCGCCGCAAGATCACGCCCTCACGCAGGGCCCACGGGCACAGTTCAAGGTGATCGACGCCGAGCAAGTCGAGGATGGCGTCGGCCACGATGGCTCCGGCCGGAAGCTGCGGCGTCCGGCTGGCTGACACGCCAGGCAGCCGGTCCCGTTCGGCCGCGGTCATCGCCGGCAGCCGTTTGGCCAGGGCCGCTACGTCGGCGTGCTTCAGCACCCGCTTGACGTAGGGGCCCGCGCCGTACGGAGCCGCGCCGGCGATCCTGGCGAGCTGGCGGAAGGTCTTCGAGGTCCCCACCACGTGATCGGGGGGGCCTTGCCGCAGCATGCCGCCGGTTTCCCGGGCGATCTCTGCTCGCACATGCTTGCGCAGGCGGCGTATCTCCTGCGGCGACGCCGGGTCGGAGCTGATCCAGTCCCTGGTGAGGCGCCCGGCGCCCAGCGGCAGCGAGGCCACGGCGTCCGGCTCCTCGTCGATCCCCGACGCCACCTCGAGCGAGCCGCCGCCGATGTCGAGCACGAGCAGGCGACCGGACGACCAGCCGAACCAGCGCCTGGCGGCCAGGAACGTGAGCCGCGCTTCCTCCACGCCGGTCATCACGTTGATCTGGGCCCCGGTCTGCTCGCGGATCCTGGCCAGGACCTGCTCGCCGTTCTTGGCCTCCCGGACGGCTGAGGTCGCGAACGCGATGATCTCCTCGACCCCCTTGTCCTCCGCTATCCGCAGCGACTCCTCCACGACGCCCAGCAGACTGCTCTCGCCCGCTCCGGACAGCGAGCTCCCGTCGAGGTGAGCGGCGAGCTTGAGTTCCACCTTGTGCGAGAAGGCAGGCATGGGCCGCGCCCCCGGGTAGGCGTCTACGACGAGCAGGTGCACCGTGTTGGAACCCACGTCAAGTACCCCGAGTCGCATACTCTGACGCTACCCGCCGATGATCGCCCACGCCGACAGAGGCGGCCAGCCCGGCCGGACAGATTTATATTCGGAACGAACAGTGCTGCGCCTGTCCGGGGAGGTCTCTGCGTGCGCAACGGGGAAGTCTCGTACTGGTGGCAGGCGCGCGCCGCCGGGCAGTGGCCGCCGCGGCCGCCGCTGCCCGGCGGCACCGAGGCCGACGTGTGCGTTGTGGGCGGCGGCTACACCGGCCTGTGGACCGCCTACTACCTCAAGCGAGCTGACCCTGGGCTGCGGGTCATCGTGCTTGAGGCGAACTTCGCCGGATTCGGGGCCTCCGGCCGGAACGGCGGCTGGGTGACCGCGACCCTGCCAGGTTCGCGCGCCCGCTACGCCAGGCACCCGCGAGGGCGGGAGGGCGTCCGCGAGCTTGAGCGGCGGCTCCGCGAGACCGTCGACGAGGTGGCCAGCGTCTGCGCGGACGAAGGCATCGACGCCGGACTGGTGAAGGGCGGCACGCTCACCGTGGCCACCTCCGCGGCGCAGGACGCCCGGCTGCGCCAGCGACTTGAGGCTGAACGTGACTGGGGGGACGGACCAGGGATCGTTCGGTACCTCGAAAAGACCGAGCTCGACGGACGGCTCCGGGTGACCGGCGCGGCCGGGGCGCTGTACTCCCCGCACTGCGCCCGGGTGCAGCCGGCCGACCTGGCCGCCGGGCTGGCCGAGGCGGTGACCCGCGCGGGCGTGCGGCTTTACGAGGCGACCCCGGTGACGTCGATCTCGGCCGGGCGGGCGGACACGCCGGCCGGCCAGGTGCGCGCGCCTTACGTGCTGCGCTGCACCGAGGGGTTCACGGCGGGTATGCCGCGGCAGCACCGCACGCTGCTGCCGATGAACAGCTCGATGATCATCACCGGTCCGCTGAGTGACGCAGCCTGGAAATCGATCGGCTGGGACGGCTTCGAGACGCTCAGCGATGAGGCCCACGCGTACGTCTACGCGCAGCGCACCCCCGACGGGCGGATCGCGCTCGGCGGACGCGGCATCCCGTACCGTTTCGGCTCGGAACTTGACGTCGATGGCGCGATCGCGCCGTCGACGGTGGCTCAGCTCGGCCGGATCCTGCGCCGGATGTTCCCCGCGGCGACGCAGGCCGGGATCGACCACGCCTGGAGCGGGGTGCTCGGGGTCCCGAGGGACTGGTGCGCCACGGTCACCCTGGACCCGGAGACCGGCCTGGGCTGGGCGGGCGGTTACTCCGGTCACGGGGTGGCCGCCGCTAACCTGGCCGGCCGTACGCTCGCCGACCTGGTGCGCGGCGTCCCGAGCCCGCTCACCACGCTGCCCTGGGTGGGCCACCACTCGCCTCGCTGGGAGCCCAGCCGGCCCGCTGGGCCAGCGTGCACGGCCTGTACGCGCTCTATCGCACGGCAGACCGGCTGGAATCAGCCCGCCGGTCCCCGCGTACCTCGCTGCTGGCCCGCGCGGGCGACCTGATTTCCGGTATCCCGCACTGACGGGTCACTGGCCGTGCGGGAAGCCGGGGCGGGAGGGGTCGATCAGATCCGCGTACTGCGGATGGGCGCCGATGAACGCCGACACGAAGGCGCAGTAGTTGCTTAGCTTCAGGCCCCGGGCCCGGACGTCGTCCAGCGCCGCCGTGACCAGCGTGGTGCCGATCCCCCGGCCGCGGAATTCCGGATCGACGATCGTGTGCAGGAACACGATCCTGGGCCCTGAGTATTCGTATACGACCGTGCCGATCACCTCGCCGTCGATCAGCGCGTCGTAGCAGAACGATTCCAGGTTGTCCCGGACCGACACCTCCGGGGTCTCCGCCGCCATGTCGTTGCCTGCCCCTCTTGCCCTGAAGTCCGCGCACCCGCCTGCCGAGACTACCGTTAGGGGCCCGGCCGGTCAGCCGTGACGGGTCACCCAGTCATGGAACCCGGCGATGTGGTGCTCGCTTGGGACCAGGACGCCCCCGTCTCGGTAGGCCCGGGAGGCCATCGAGGGCTGGGTGCGCTCGCAGGCGGCGAAGTCCTGCCGGTTGACCCGGTCGAACAGCTCCACCGACCGGGAGACGTCCTGCCCGGTCTCCACCACCTCGGGGCTGAACAGCCAGTCGCAGACCACCGTGGTCCGGTCAGCGGCGAGCGGGTACATCCGGTGCACGATGACGTGGTCGGGGACCAGGTTAAGGAAGACCTGCGGCCGGACGGTGAGGGCGAAATAACGGCGGTCCTGGTCAGGGGAGATCCCGGGAAGCCGGCCGAAGCCGACGCGGCCGTCCACGGTGAACCCCTCGGCTCGGTCCGCGAAGGCCGCGCCGTGGCCGACGTAATACTGCGCGGCGTACCCGCGCGCGAATTCCGGCAGCACGCTGATCAGTTCCGGGTGGATGGTGGCGCAGTGGTAGCACTCCATGAAGTTCTCGATGATGAGCTTCCAGTTCGCCGCGACGTCGTAGCTGATCCGCTGCCCGAGCGCGAGATCCGCTACCTGGTAGCGCTCGATCGCGTCCGGGTCGCCGAGCCGCTCGGTCACCGAGCCGATGACGGTGTCCTCGAACGAGGGCGGCTCGCTAGCCAGGCAGACCCAGGCGTATCCCAGCCACTCGCGTAGCGGCACGGGGAGCAGCCCGTAGCGGTCGCGGTCGATGTCGGCCATCGTGGCCAGGTTGGGCGCTGCGACCAGCCGGCCGCCCAGGTCATAGGTCCAGGCGTGATAGCCGCAGCGCAGCGTGCGCTTCACTTGACCGGACGCCTCGACGCAAACCCGGGCGCCCCGGTGGCGGCACACGTTGAGGAAGCCCCGCAGCCCGCCGTCATGATGCCGGACGATCAGGACGCTCTCCCGGCCGACCTGCACGACCTGAAACTGGCCGGGATCAGCCAGGTCAGCCCCGCGCGCCGGGCAGAACCAGTGGCCTTCGAAGATCGCTTCCTGCTCGCGGGCAAAGACATCGGGATCGGTGTAGGAGCGTCCCGGCAGCGTGGCCACCAGGCTCCCGCCACCAGTCAGGGCGGGTCCCGGCGGGACCGGGTCAGCGGGCGTTGGCACGGGCTCTCTCCTCGCGAACTCGACCGGACGTCCCGGGCGGCCGGACCAGCACAAGTCCGACTGTATATCGAACCGTGCCGGGTGCAATGACGGAGCGCGTCGTCGAGGTGAGACCCTCAAGGCATGACCGCAGGCGCCTATCGGCTGGAACCTGCCGAGACCCTGGACCCGGCGGCAATGACGGTGCTCAGGCGAATCTACGAGGAGGGATTCCCGCCGCACCAGCGAGCCGACTTCGCGGCCGTGATCGCTCAGCGCCGCGAAGACGAGCTTGCCCTGGCCCTGGTCGAAGACGGGCAGCCATCCGGCTTCGCCATGCTCCGCCCGCTCGGCAGCACTGGCTGGATCTTCCTGCGCTATTTCGTGGTCGATCAAGCCCAGCGCGGGCAGGGACTGGGCGGGCTGCTGTGGGAGCAGCTGACCGCGCGCCTGAAGGACGCGGGATTCACGCTGCTGGTGTTCGACATCGAGGATCCAGACGAGCCGGGCTGCGAACCGGGCGAGGCCGCGCTCCGGTTCCGCCGGCTCCGTTTTTACCAGCGGCATGGCGCGAGCCTGCTGCCGGTGACCGGATACCGCGCGCCCCACGTCGCGCCGGAGACCTCAGGGGAGTCCCCGATGCTCCTGATGACCGCCCCCCTGTCCGCCCAGCTGTCCGGCGGCCCGGCGGCGCCCGATCCCGGCCACGCAGGTGCCATCGTGGCGGCCGTGTACCGATTCCGCTGGCAGCTGGAGCCCGGGCAGTTCCCCGCTTTCGAGCTGCACGCCCGCGATCCGGCCGCCCGCCCGTCGCCCCGGGAGTGAAGCCCGTCCTCTATGGTGCTCGTCAGGGACACCGGGGAAAGGACCTGATGTGGTCGTCGAGTACGAGCTGGCAGAATCCGTCGCGCGGATCTACCTGAACCGCCCGCACCGGCTCAACGCGGTCGTTCCCGGGCTGACGGCAGGCCTGGTGACGGCCTTGGGCCAGGCCGGACAAGACGGCGCCAGGGCGGTCATCCTGGCTGGCCGCGGCCGCGCGTTCTGCTCCGGGCACGATCTGAAGGAGCCGATGCCGCCCGAAACGGTGCTGGCCACCCGCCTCCGGGTCGACGGGATCCAGGAGGTGACGCGCGCCATCCGGCGTTTTCCCGGCCCGGTCATCGCGGCCGTGCACGGGTACGCGCTCGGCGCCGGCTGCGAGTTCGCGCTCGGCTGCGATCTCGTGGTCGCCGCGCAGGACGCGGAGTTCGGGTTTCCCGAGGTATCGGTCGGCCTCAGTGTGACCGGGGGCATCTCCCGGCTGCTGCCCTTGCTGGTAGGCCCGGTCCGGGCCAAGGAACTGCTCTTGCTCGGCGACAGATTCGGTGCCCCCCGCGCCCTGGAGCTGGGGCTGGTGAACCGGGTCGCCCCGGTGGGGGAGCACGAACTCCTCGCGGCCGGGATCGCCGCCCGGCTGCGCGATCAGCCCCCGCTGGCGCTGGCGCTGGCCAAGCAGGCGCTGGACCGGGGCGCGGACTGCGCGGTCGAGGAAGCCATGGCGGCAGAGACCGACTTCGCCGCGCTGACCGTGGTCCCCGGCGCCGCCAGCGGCACGGCGGGAAGCGATGCAGGCTAACGCCTGGCGTCCGGCCAGCACTCTCGTCGGCGCTCTGCATACGGCGGCACGACGCTGGCCGGCCCGCGTCGCCTGGACGTTCGACCCCGGCGAGCGGTTCACGTTCGCGGACGTGGACCGGCTGACAGCTGGCTATGCCGTGGCGTTGCGTGAGCGCGGGGTACGGCCGGGGGACCGGATCGCGGTGATGCTGGCGAACCAGCCCGCGTTCCCGCTGACCTGGCTCGCCCTCGCCCGGCTCGGCGCGGTGACGGTGCCCGTCAACACCAGGTACCAGACGGCTGACGCCGAGCACGTGCTGCGCGCCTGCCACGCCTCGGGCATCGTGGCCGGCCCCGAGTTCGAGCCGCTGCTGCGGCGGCTCCCTCCGGACGTGCCTGCGCTCCGGCACGTCCACCCGGCCGGTGCCATCGCGGTGGCAGCGGCCGCAGCAGGCGCCCGGCCGCCAGCAGACTCCGAACCCGGTCCGGCCGACGCCGCCAACATCCAGTTCACCTCCGGCACCACCGGGCACCCCAAGGGCTGCGTCCTCCCGCACCGGTACTGGACCCAGCTCGCACTCGGGCTGGTCACCGAGTTCCCCTACCTGACGGCCAGCGACGTGATGCTGACCGCTCAGCCGTTCCACTACATCGACCCGCAGTGGAACGTGGCCGCCGGGCTCCTGTCGGGCGCCGAGCTGGTCATCCTGGACAGCTTCCACCCGTCGTCGTTCTGGGCGAAGGTCCGCCAGCACCGGGTCACCTACTTCTACTGCCTGGGCGCGATGCCGACCCTGCTGCTGCGGATGCCAGCCGACCGCCAGGACCGCGAGCACGCCGTCCGCGTCGTGCAGTGCTCGGCGATCCCGAAGGCCCTGCACCGCGAGCTCGAAGAGCGCTGGGGCGTGCCCTGGCACGAAGCGTTCGGCATGACCGAGACCGGGGCCGACCTGCGGGTAACCGACCGCGATCATGACGAACTTGTCGGCACAGGGTGCCTCGGCCAGCCCGTCAGTTACCGTCAGGTGCGCGTCGTGGACGCCGCGGGCCAGCCGGTGGCGGCCGGGGAAACCGGACAGATCACCCTGGCCGGGCCCGGCATGATGGACGGCTACCTCGACGATCCCGCCGCGACCTCGGCGGCGATGCGCGGCGGCTGGTTCCACACCGGCGACCTCGGCCGGATGGATGCCGAAGGCCGCGTCTATCACGCCGGGCGACTCAAGGACATGATCAGGCGCGGCGGCGAGAACGTCGCGGCCCGCGAGGTCGAGGAGATCCTGCTGACCCACTCCGCCGTCCGGCTCGCGGCCGTCTGCGCCGTTCCTGACGAGATCCGCGGCGAGGAGGTCAAGGCCTACTATGTCGCCGACAGTGCCGCGCCCGGCGAGCTCGCCGAGTTCTGCCGGGCCCGGCTCGCCGCGTTCAAGGTCCCGCGGTTCTGGCAGCCGGAGGAGGACCTGCCCCGCACCGATTCGCAGCGGGTAGCCAAGAGCAGGCTGGGCGAGCTGAGCGGCGCCGTCTTCGACGTGACCACCGGCCAGTGGAGCCAGCCATGACACACGGTTCGCCGACCGGACTAGCCGGGGGCGGGCAGCAACGCCGAGACGAGCTGCTGCGCGGCGAGCCCGGCACTGAGGGCGCCGGAGCGGACTTCGGACTCCAGCTGTGGTGCGATGGCGCGAAGCTTGGGATCGTCGCGGAGCCGGTCGATCAGCTGGTCGCGCACCAGTGACCACATCCAGCTGACCTGCTGGTCGCGACGGCGGCGCTCGAGCTCGCCGCTCTCGCGCAGGGCGTGCTCGTGCTGCTCAAGCAGGGCCCATATCTCGGCCAGGCCGGCGCCGGTGAGCGCGCTGCACGTGACGACCGGCGTCACCCAGCCGTCCGCGGGCTGGCCGATGAGCCGCAACGCGCCCGAGAGCTCCCGGGCGGCGCGGCGGGCCTCCTGCTCGTGCGGCCCGTCGGCCTTGTTGACGGCCACGATATCGGCGAGCTCGAGGACACCTTTCTTGATGCCTTGCAGCTGATCGCCGGTGCGGGCGAGGGCGAGCAGCAGGAACGTATCGGTCATCTCCGCGACGGCCGCCTCGGACTGGCCCACCCCGACCGTCTCGACCAGCAGGACGTCGTAGCCGGCCGCGGCCATGATGACCAGCGACTCGCGGGTGGCACGCGCGACGCCGCCGAGGGTGCCCGAGGTCGGTGACGGCCGGACGAAGGAGTTCGGGTCGGTGGCCAGCCGGGTCATCCGGGTCTTGTCGCCGAGGATGCTGCCGCCGCTCCGGCTCGACGACGGATCGACCGCGAGGACGGCGACGCGGTGGCCCTGGTCGAGGAGCTGGCTGCCGAGCCGGTCGATGAAGGTGGACTTGCCGACCCCGGGCACGCCGGAGATGCCGATCCGGCGGGCCTGACTGGCGTGCGGCAGCAGCCGGGTCAGGACGTGCTGGGCCAGCGCACGGTGGTCGGGCCGGCTGGACTCCACCAGCGTGATCGCCCGGGCGATGGCCGGACGGGAACCGGCGAGCACCGCGTCGGCGTATCGCCCGGGATCCCGCGCATCGGTCATGGCCGCGCTTCCCGCGGCGGAGGCACGGTTTTTCACCGGGTCTGGTCGCCGTCGGCCGCGAGGGCCGTGATGAGGTCATAAGCGGCCTCGGGAATGACGGTACCCGGGCCGAATATCGCCGCCGCGCCGGCCGCGCGCAGTTCCTCATAGTCCTGCGGCGGGATCACGCCGCCGACGACGATCATGATGTCGCCGCGGCCGGCCTCGGCGAGGGCGTCCTTCAGCGCCGGCACGAGCGTCAGGTGGCCGGCGGCGAGTGAAGAGACGCCGACGATGTGAACGTCGGCCTCGACGGCCTGCCGCGCGACCTCGTCGGGAGTCTGGAACAAGGCGCCGACGTCGACGTCGAAACCCAGGTCGGCGAAGGCACTGGCGATGACCTTCTGGCCGCGGTCGTGACCGTCCTGGCCCATCTTCGCGACAAGGATGCGGGGACGGCGCCCCTGCGCGCGGGCGAACTCATCGGCTGCGGTCCGGACCCGCTGGATGCTCGCGGTGTCGCCGGCCTCTTGTCGGTACACACCGCTGATCGTACGGATGTGCCCGGTGTAGCGGCCGAACACCTTCTCCATCGCATCCGATATCTCGCCCACGGTGGCCATCTTCCGGGCCGCGTCGATGGCGAGCGCCAGCAGGTTGCCGTCCTCGGACGGCGGGCTGGCGGCTGCTTTCGTCAGCTGGTCAAGCGCCGCCTGGCAGGCAGTCTCGTCCCGTTCGGCGCGAAGGCGCCTGAGCTTGTCGAGCTGCTGGGCGCGGACGGCACGATTGTCGATCTTGAGGACGTCGATGTCATCCGCGCCGGCCACGCGGTACTTGTTGACACCGATGACCGGTTGCCGGCCGGAGTCGATCCGGGCCTGGGTCCGCGCCGCGGCCTCTTCGACGCGCATTTTGGGGATGCCCGCCTCGATGGCGCGGGCCATGCCGCCGGCGGCTTCGACCTCCGCTATGTGCGCCCAGGCGCGGCGGGCCAGCTCGTAGGTGAGCCGCTCGACGTACGCGCTGCCGCCCCACGGGTCGATGACCCGGCAGGTGCCTGACTCCTGCTGCAGCAGCAGCTGGGTGTTGCGGGCGATCCGGGCCGAGAAGTCGGTGGGCAGCGCGAGCGCCTCATCCAGGGCGTTGGTGTGCAGCGACTGAGTGTGCCCCTGCGTCGCGGCCATCGCCTCGATGCAGGTCCTGGCGACGTTGTTGAACACGTCCTGCGCGGTCAGCGACCAGCCCGACGTCTGGCAGTGGGCGCGCAGCGACAGCGACTTGGCGCTCTTCGGACCGAAGTCGCTGACGAGCTTGGCCCACAGCAGCCGGCCGGCCCGCAGCTTCGCGACCTCCATGAAGAAATTCATCCCGATCGCCCAGAAGAACGAAAGCCGCGGCGCGAAGGAGTCGATGTCGAGCCCGGAGGACAGACCCGCCCGCAGGTATTCGACGCCGTCGGCCAGGGTGTAAGCGAGCTCGAGGTCAGCTGTCGCGCCGGCCTCCTGGATGTGGTAGCCGGAGATCGAGATCGAGTTGAACTTCGGCATCCGCCGGGAGGTGAACCCGAAGATGTCGGAGATGATCCGCATCGAGGGGCCCGGCGGGTAGATGTAGGTGTTGCGGACCATGAACTCCTTGAGGATGTCGTTCTGGATCGTGCCGGCCAGCTTCTCGCTCGGCACGCCCTGTTCCTCGGCGGCGACGACGTAGAGCGCCAGCACGGGCAGCACCGCGCCGTTCATCGTCATCGACACGCTCATCCGGTCCAGCGGGATCCCGTCGAAGAGCTGCCGCATGTCATAGATCGAGTCGATCGCGACGCCTGCCATGCCGACATCGCCGGCTACCCGCGGATGGTCGCTGTCGTACCCGCGGTGAGTGGGGAGATCGAAGGCCACAGACAGGCCCTTCTGCCCGGCGGCCAGGTTGCGCCGGTAGAACGCGTTCGACTCCTCGGCGGTGGAGAACCCGGCGTACTGCCGGATGGTCCATGGCTGGTTGACGTACATGGTCGGGTACGGGCCGCGCAGGAACGGGGCCAGACCGGGATAGGTGTTGAGGAAGTCGAGGCCGCCGAGGTCCGCGTCGGTGTAGAGCGGCTTGACGTCGATCCCCTCGGGCGTGGTCCACACCAGCCCGCCAGTGTCGTCGTCAGCGTCGGCCCCGGCCTGCTCGGTCATGGCCTGCCGCCAGCGTTCACCGTCCGCCAGGGGGGCGTCGCCGAGCGGGACATCGGCGAAGTCAGGCACGCCGGGCGGCGGGGTCATTCCGGCACCCCCAGTGCGTCGAGGGTGCGGCGCTGGAACGCGAGCACATCCATGTCGCCGGCGGCGACGTCATCAGCCGCCGCCGCGGGTCCGGTACCGGGTGGTGCCGCCAGTATCACCCGGGATGCGCCCGCGGCCCGCAGCCTCGCGACGGCCGCGTTCACATCATCGGAACTGGCATCATCGGCACAGCACACGATCGCGACCAGCGGGACGCCATCACCGGGAACCGCACCCGGACTCCCAGGATCGGCGGTCACCGCGGCGATACCTGCGGGAGCCAGGAGTGCCGTGACCGCGGCGGCCCGTGCCGCGGCCGCCCGCGGCGCCCCGACTCCGATCAGCACCACCGTCGGCGGCGTCCCGGTCGACTGGGTGTACGCGTCGGCGCGGTCGCGGAGCTCCTCGTACCACTGCGCCCACCGGATCCGCGGCAGGCCGCCGGGGGCCTGCGGACGCGCGCCGCCGGCCGGCCTTACCAGGAGCGTCTCGCCGGTCATCGGGAACTCGGTGACGCCGGTGACCGCCTCACGGCGGTGGGCCAGCGATGCACGGCGGGCGTCCCGGCTGGCCGCGATCCGGTCGGCGACGATCCCGCTGCGGAGCGCGGCGGACAGGCCGCCGGACCGTTCGATCTCCTGGAACCACACCCAGGCGCGTTGCGCCAGTGCCTCGGTGAGGTTCTCGACGTACCAGGACCCTCCCGCCGGGTCGATGACGCGGGCGACGTGGGACTCCTCCGCCAGCACGGCGTGGGTGTTGCGGGCGATCCGCAGGGCCAGCACGTCTGGCCGCCCGAGGGCGGCGTCGAAGGGCAGCACGGTGATCGCGTCGGCGCCACCGACACCGGCAGCGAAGCAGGCGAGGGTGCCGCGGAGGATGTTGTTCCACGGGTCACGGCGGGTGGTCATCGGCCACGAGCTGACCGCGTGCTGGCGCTGGCCTGCCGTCTGGCCGGACACCCCGCACTGGCTGGCGACGCGGGACCAGGTCCGGCGCGCGGCGCGCAGCTTGGCGATGGTGGCGAACTGGTCGGCGGTCGCCGCGTACCTGAACTCGAGCTGCCCGAATGCGCCGGCCATCGGCAGGCCATCCGAGGCCAGCGCCCGCAGGTACTCCACCCCGGCGGCGAGGGCGCAGCCGAGTTCGGTGGCGTCGGTCCCCCCGGCATCGTGGAACGGCAGCGCGTCGACCACGATCGCCCGGACACCGGGTAGGTCAGCCGCGCATCGCGCGGCGAGCGCGGTGGCGTCGGCCATCCCCGCGTCCAGGCCGGTCCGCGCGAGCAGGCCGATCGGATCGGTACCGAGGACGGCCCGCAGCCGGCCTTCCGGCACGCCGCGGCGCCCGGCGGTGTCGAGGAGAATCTGGGCGGCGGCGCCCGCGTGTTCCCCCGCGTCCAGGACGACGGTCGCCAGATCGAGGTGGACCTCGGCGAGCACGTCCGGGATCGCCTCGACCGGGATGGCTCCGGCGCCGATCTCAAGCCACAGTGAGCTGACCCCGCCATCGAGGTCCGTCATGATCTGCTCTCGGGCGACGGCGGGGTCCGGGTGGCCGTACCGGCCCCGGACGTCCCATCCCATCCGGTGACCGCTGACTGTGCGGCCGCGCACGAACGGGGCCTGCCCGGGGTAGCCGGCCGGCCGGCCCCGTCGTCCGCCGTGTACAGCGGAGCAATCTCGATGCCGTCCAGGGTTAGCGTCGCGAGCTCCCGCTCCGGGGCGGCAGCGCCGTCCGGGCTGTGCAGCACGCGTGCGACGAGATGCTGCCAGTCTAGCCGGGTCGCCGCCGGGAAATCCGCGGCCAGCACCAGTTCGTCGACCGTCAGGTCTGGGGCATCAGGCATCTGAAGGACTTCGCTTTCTCCGATTCGATATCTCAGTCATACCCGCCGGCCAGCATCTCGCCCTCGCTGGGGTCGCCCTAGCTCATCACCGCCCGTATCACTCGGCAATTTTACCTGGACGTCCAACTAAAATGATGCTAAATTAGTAGGACGTCCTACTATCTCCGGCAGCCGATTATCGGGGTCTTCCCTAGAGCCGCGGTCCTGGAGGAGCCGGAGTCTTCCCTCGAGCCAAGGTGGAGCGACAGTGCCGACTAATTCCCGGGCACTACATGTGCCGACCAACCCGGTACGGTTCGTCACCGCAGCGAGCCTGTTCGACGGCCACGACGCGGCGATCAACATCATGCGGCGGGTGCTGCAGAGCCAGGGCGCGGAGGTGATCCACCTCGGGCATGACCGCAGCGTCGAGATGGTGGCCCGGACCGCGATCGAGGAAGACGTCCAGGGCATCGCCCTGTCGTCCTACCAGGGCGGGCACGTCGAGTACTTCAGCTATCTCGTGCAGCGGCTGGCTGAGCTTGGAGCGAGTCACATCAAGGTGTACGGGGGCGGGGGCGGCGTCATCGTGCCCGAGGAGATCGCCCTGCTGGCCGAGCGCGGGATAACGATCTTCGCGCCGGAGGACGGGCAGCGGCTGGGCCTGCCGGGCATGATCAACCAGCTGATCGCGGCCTGCGACGTCGACCTGTGCGCGGATGAGCCGAGCCTGGACGCCGTGCTCAGCGGCAGCTCCGCTTCGCTGGCGCGCGCGATCACGGTGCTCGAGGCCGGACGGTCGGCAGCTCTGGCGCAGGGCGTCCGGGAGGCGCTGCCATCCCGGCGGGTGCCCGTGCTCGGCATCACCGGGACCGGCGGCTCCGGTAAGTCGTCGCTGACCGACGAGCTGCTACGGCGCTTCCGCCTGGACCTCGAGGACAAGCTGCGCATCGCGGTGCTTGCGGTCGACCCGACCCGCCGCCGCGGCGGCGGCGCCCTGCTGGGCGACCGGATCCGGATGAACGCCCTGGACACCGGGGACCATAACCGGACGTTCTTCCGGTCGATGGCCACCCGGTCGGCTGGCGCGCAGCTGCCCGAGCGGTTCGGCGACATCCTGACCGCGGTGCAGGCGGCGGGGTTCGACCTGATCATCGTCGAGACGCCGGGCATCGGGCAGGGCGACGCGGCGATCGTCCCGTTCAGCGACATCTCGCTCTACGTCATGACGCCGGAATTCGGTGCCGCGTCCCAGCTGGAGAAGATCGACATGCTCGACTTCGCCGATGTCGTGGCCGTCAACAAGTTCGAACGCCGCGGCGCGGAAGACGCCCGCCGCGATGTCGCCCGCCAGCTGGTCCGCAACCGCGAGGCATTCGGCGTCCCCTGGGAGGACATGCCGGTATTCGGCACCAGCGCCGCACGGTTCATGGACGACGGAGTCAGCGCGCTCTACCAGCACCTGAAGACCCTGCTGGCCGGGAAGGGACTGCCGGCCGGCTCGGGCGTGCTGCCGCACGTCAGCATCAAGGCCTCGACCGCGCTGCACAGCGTGGTGCCCTCCGCCCGCAGCCGGTACCTCGCGGACATCGCCGACTCCGTGCGCCACTATCACCACCTGACCCGGGCCCAGGCCGAGGTCGCCCGCCGCCGCCAGCACCTGGGTACCGCGGCTGATCTGCTCGGCGAGGACTCCGGTGCCGAGCAGGTCCGCAAGCTGCTCGCCGCCGCCGAGGGCGACCTGCTGCCTGAGGTCCGCGACTCACTCGGGCAGTGGCCGGGCCGGGTGGCGGACTACGCCGGCGACGAGTTCGTTTACACCGTGCGCGGCCAGGAACTCCGCACCCCGCTGACCAGGAGCACGCTGTCCGGGTCCAAGGTGCCCCGGGTTGCGCTGCCACGCACCGCCGATGACGCGGAGCTGGTGCGGTTCCTGCGCTCGGAGAACCTGCCTGGCTTCTTCCCGTTCACCGCGGGGGTGTTCCCGTTCAAGCGTGAAGGCGAGGCGCCGGCCCGGATGTTCGCCGGCGAGGGTGACGCGTTCCGCACCAACCGGCGCTTCCAGCTGCTGTCCCACGGCAACGACGCGACCCGGCTGTCGACGGCGTTCGACTCGGTGACGCTCTACGGCCGCGATCCCGACCTGCGTCCCGACATCTACGGCAAGGTGGGGACGTCCGGGGTGTCGATCGCCACGGTCGAGGACATGAAGGTCCTGTACTCCGGGTTCGACCTGTGCGCCCCGGCGACCTCGGTGTCGATGACGATCAACGGGCCGGCCCCGGCCATCCTCGCGATGTTCCTGAACACCGCCATCGATCAGCGGCTCGACGCCTTCCGCGAAACCCACGGCCGCGACCCCGGCGAGGCGGAAGCGCGTGAGATCCGGGCCTGGGTCCTGAGCAATGTCCGCGGCACGGTGCAGGCCGACATCCTCAAGGAGGACCAGGGCCAGAACACCTGCATCTTCTCCACCGATTTCGCGCTGCGGTGCATGGGTGACATCCAGCAGTACTTCATCGACCACCAGGTGCAAAACTTCTACTCGGTGTCGATCTCCGGCTACCACATCGCCGAGGCCGGGGCCAACCCGATCAGCCAGCTGGCGTTCACGCTCGCCAACGGCTTCACCTACGTCGAGGCGTACCTCGCCCGCGGCATGGACATTGACGACTTCGCCCCGAACCTGTCGTTCTTCTTCTCCAACGGCCTGGACGCGGAGTACTCCGTCATCGGCCGGGTCGCGCGGCGGATCTGGGCGGTGGCGATGAAGGAACGGTACGGCGCGGGAGAGCGGGCGCAGAAGCTGAAGTACCACGTGCAGACCTCCGGCCGGTCGCTGCACGCCCAGGAAATGGACTTCAACGACATCCGCACCACGCTGCAGGCCCTGTGCGCTATCTACGACAACTGCAACAGCCTGCACACCAACGCCTTTGACGAGGCCGTCACCACCCCCAGCGAGCAGTCGGTCCGCCGGGCGCTCGCCATCCAGATGATCATCGACAAGGAATGGGGCCTGGCGGGCAACGAGAACCCGCTGCAGGGCTCGTACATCATCGAGCAGCTCACCGAGCTGGTCGAGGAGGCCGTGCTGGCCGAGTTCGACCGCCTGGCCGAGCGTGGCGGCGTGCTCGGCGCCATGGAGACCGGCTACCAGCGCGGGCGGATCCAGGACGAGTCGATGCTCTACGAACACCGAAAGCACGACGGCAGCCTGCCCATCGTCGGCGTCAACACCTTCCTCGACTCCCGCCGCGGCGAAACCCCGGCCGGACCGGTGGAACTCGCCCGCGCCACCGAGGAGGAAAAGCAGTCTCAGCTCAGCCGGCTCGCCGACTTCCATGCCCGGCACGCCGGAACCGCGCCGGAGGCGATCGCCCGGTTGCAGGACGCCGCCATCAACGGTGGCAACGTCTTCGCCGCCCTGATGGAAGCCGTCCGGCACTGCTCGCTCGGGCAGATCAGCGACGCTTTCTTCGAAGCCGGGGGGCAGTACCGGCGCAACGTGTGAGCGTCAGGCCGGCCTGCCACAATGGGCTATCACCCGCGATGGGCTATCACCCGCGATAGACCGCCGCGCCGGAAGGTGAGGGGAAAGGCTGTGACGACGGCTCCGCTGACGTTTGATCCTATCGAGGAGGCCGCCCGGCAGTGGCGAGCCCACGGCTGGGGCGACGCCGCAGACGGCATGGCCGCCGTCACATCCGTGATGCGCGCTCAGGCGATCATGCTCGCGCGAGCCGAGGCCGTGCTGCGGCCGCTCGGGCTGAGCTTCGCCCGCTACGAACTCCTCACCCTGCTGTCTTTCACCCGGCGCGGCAGCCTGCCGATGGCCCGGGCCGGCACGCTGCTCCAGGTACACCCCACCAGCATCACCAACGCCGTGAGCAGGCTCGAGAAAGCCGGGCTGGTCCGCCGCGAACCGCATCCCAGCGACGGCCGGGCCGTACTCATCCAGATCACCGGGCCGGGTCGCGAGCTCACCGCAGAGGCCACCAAGCACATCAACGCGGCCTTGTTCACCCAGGCCGGGCTGTCGCCGCAGCGGCTCAGGATGCTGTTCTCGGTGATCCGCGACCTCCGCCGCGAGGCGGGCGACTTCGCCTGACATCGGTACCGAAGGGGGCGTCATGCCGGTGCTGCACGATGACCTCGGACATCCGCTGCGCCTGACCAGGTCCCCGCAGCGCATCGTCTCACTCGTCCCGTCCCTGACTGAGGCCCTCGCCGTCACCGTCCCGGGCCGGCTGGCCGGCGCCACCGACTGGTGCACCCACCCGGCCGGCCTCGACGTCCCGCGGGTCCGCGGCACCAAGAACCCCAACCGGGCCGCGATCACCGCGCTGCGCCCGGACCTGGTCGTCGCCAACCGCGAGGAGAACCGCAGGCACGACGTCGAGCAGCTGCGGGCGGCCGGGATCCCGGTGTGGGTCACCGAGATCGAGACGGTCGACGCGGCCCTGCGCTCGCTGCGCCGCCTGTTCACCGACGTCCTGTCCGTCCCCGAACCCGAGTGGATACGCTCGGCGGCCCGCGAGTGGTCCGGACCGCCCGCGCTCCCGGCGCTGCGGACGGTCGTCCCGATCTGGCGAGACCCCTGGATGGTCGTCGGGGCCCGGACCTTCACCGGTGACATGCTCACCCGGCTGGGCCTCGCGCACGTGTTCGCGGGCTCCCCCGATCGTTACCCCAGGCACGAGCTGACTCACCTGGTAGCCGCCGGAGCCGAGCTGGCGGTGCTGCCCGACGAGCCCTACCCCTTCACCGCCAGCGACGGGCCCGAGGCCTTCCCCGGCATCGCGGTGGCGCTCGTCCCCGGCCGGAGCCTGACCTGGTACGGCCCCTCACTGACGACCGCCCGCGCCGAGCTGACCGGCTGGATCCAGGCCGCGACCGCTAACCTTGACCGGAAACCGGGGTGACTTGGGTGCGGGGACTGGCGGCGGACGTAGATGCGACTGAGGCGCTGGCCGCGGCCGCCAGCGCCGGGCCGTACTTCGCTCTCGAGCCCTGGGCCGAGGACACGGGCTGGCGGCGGGCGAGCCTGCTGGTAGCTGATCCGGCGGTGCTGGCCGACCGGGTCACTCACGCCCGCGCCGTCCTCGCCGGCCGGGCCGGCCTCGCGACTGCGGCGGTGACCGAGCGGGTCGCCGCCTCGATCGTGTTCCTGGGGCTGGCCGCACGTCTGGTGTCACCGGCGCTGGGCGCGGCGGTGCTCGGCGGCGTGGTCCCGTACCTGACCCTGGACAACCTGTGGTGGCTTCCGGATGACGGCGGTCCGCTGCCACTGGCGGTCAGGGGGTCCGGCCCGGTCACCGGGCGGGAGGTCGGCGACGCGGCGTCCGGCCGTCAGCTCGACGACGCGGCCACCCTGCTGTCGGAGCGCTGCGTGCAGGGCATGGCCGATCCGGTAGCCGGCCGCTTCCAGGCCTTGTTCCGGCTCTCACCGCTGGTGCTGCGGGGCAACATCGCGTCCGCGCTGGCGGGCGCCGCCGGGATGCTGGCCAGGACCTTCCCGGACCGGGCGGAAACCGCCTTCCAGGTAACGGCGAGGATCCTCGCGCTCGGACCGCTGCGGGGCACCGGGGAACTCGTGCAGCCGGACGCCTCGCAGCCGAGGCGTTTCCTGGTCCGCCGCAGCTGCTGCCTGTACTACCGGGTCCCCGGGGCCGGGACATGCGGTGACTGCGTGCTGACGCCGGAGCATATCCGGCGCCAGCAGTGGCAGGCTTGCACGTGAGCGGGGCGCTGCTGGTCGCTGGCACGCACAGCGACGTGGGCAAGACGGCGATCACGGCCGGACTGTGCCGGTGGCTGGCGCGTGAGGGCGTCCGGGTCGCCCCGTTCAAAGCACAGAACATGGCGCTTAACAGCATGGTCACGGCCGAGGGCGCGGAGATCGGCCGGGCCCAGGCCATGCAGGCGGCAGCGGCCCGGATTGCCCCTACTCACCTGATGAACCCGGTCCTGCTGAAGCCCGCCAGCGACCAGCGGTCCCACGTGATCGTGCTCGGCCAGCCCTGGCGCGACGCCGACGCGCGCAGCTACGCCCAGCTCAAGCTGGAGCTGCTCGATGTCGTCCTCGACAGCCTGGCCACCTTGCGGGCCAGCTATGACGTCGTCATCTGCGAGGGCGCTGGCAGCCCGGCCGAGATCAACCTGCGAGCCGGGGACATGACCAACATGGGCCTGGCGCGGGCGGCGGGTCTTCCGGTCCTGGTCGTCGGCGACATCGACCGGGGCGGCGTGTTCGCCTCGCTGCTTGGCACCCTGGCCCTGCTTGATCCCGCCGACCAGCGGCACATCGCGGGTTACGTGATCAACAAGTTCCGCGGCGACCGCAGCATCCTCGCCCCCGGCCTTGACTGGCTGTCAGACCTCACCGGCCGGCCGTGCGCCGGAGTCCTCTCCTGGCTGCCCGGTGCCTGGCCGGATGGCGAGGACAGCGTCCGGCTGGAACAGAGCCAGCCGTGGGCCATGCATGACGCTGCCGACCAGGTGCTGCGGGTGGCCGTGATCCGCTTCCCCCGGCTCTCGAACTACACCGACGTCGATCCGCTGGCCTGCGAGCCGGGCGTGCTGGTGCGCCTCGCGACCCGGCCGGATGACCTCGCCGACGCGGATCTCGTCATCCTGCCGGGCACCCGCGCCACGGTCCACGATCTGCAGTGGCTGCGCGATCGCGGACTGGCTGAGGCGGTGCGCCGGCGCGCTGCGCTGGGGCTGCCCGTCATCGGCATCTGCGGGGGTTATCAGATGCTCGGCAACCGCATCGCCGACGGGGTGGAAAATGACACTGCCGAGGTACCGGGGCTTGGCTTGCTGCCGGTCACGACGCAGTTCACCCGGGCCAAGACGCTACGTCAGTCCCGCGGCACCGTGCGCGGGATGCCGGTGCACGGGTACGAGATCCGGCACGGCCAGATGCACGCGGATGAGGGCGAGCCGCTGATCATCGCCCAGGACGGATCGGCCGAAGGATGCGTGGCCAGAGCGGTGAGCGGCACGTCCTGGCACGGGATATTCGAGAACGACGCTTTCCGGCGGGCTTTCCTGGCCCAGGTCGCCAGTCGGGCCGGACGCCGGTGGGCCCCGGCGCAGGTGTGCTACGCGCAGGTGCGCGACGACTGGCTCGATGCGCTGGGCGACCTGGTGGCCGACGGGCTCGACACGGACCTGGTCCGCCGGCTGATAACCGACGGGCTGCCGGACGGCCTGCCCAGCCTGCACGTGAGCCGGAACGGATAGGATACCTGCCGATGAGAACGGTATCGGTGGTGGGAATCGGAGCCGGTAACCCCGAACACATCACGATGCAGGCGATCAGCACGCTGAATGCCGTCGACGTCGTGTTCATGACGGACAAGGGTGACGCGGCGCGCGAGCTGGCCGAGCTGCGCCGGGCCATCTGCGAGCGGTACATCACCAGCTCGTCCTACCGGATCGTGACCGTGGCCGACCCGGAGCGTGACCGCGGCGCGGCGGCCTACGAGCCGGCCGTGGGTGACTGGCGCACCCGGCGCGCGGTCAGCTACGAGCGGCTGATAGCCGATGAGCTCGGCGAGCAGGACCACGGCGCGTTTCTGGCCTGGGGCGACCCCGCGATCTACGACAGCACCCTGCACGTGCTAGGCGAGGTGCTGGCCCGGGGTGCGGTCAGCTTCGAGCTACAGGTGATCCCGGGCATCAGCAGCGTCCAGGCGCTGGCGGCCCAGCACAAGATCAGCCTGACCAGGACCGGGCGTGCCGTGCACGTCACGACCGGCCGGCTGCTCGCCCAGGGTCTTCCCGGCAACGCCGACGATGTCGTCGTGATGCTGGACGCCGGGTGCACGTTTACCGAGATAGGCGGCGACGACCTGGACATCTACTGGGGTGCCTACGTCGGCAGCAAGGACGAGATCCTGATCTCCGGCCGGGTGGCCGAGGTGGGGCGCCAGATTGCCGCGGCCCGGGCCGCGGCGCGCCGCCGCCATGGCTGGATCATGGATACCTACCTGCTCAGGCGACCGGATAGCCCGTGACCCGAACCGCCGTCCTGATCCTCGCCGGGACGGCCGAGGCGCGGGAGCTGGCCGCCCAGCTAGCCCTGCAGCCGGACCTGCGGGTGATCTCCTCGCTGGCCGGCCGGGTGCCGGATCCGGCCCGGCCGGCTGGCGAGGTGCGGATCGGGGGCTTCGGTGGCGAGGCCGGGCTGACCGGCTGGCTGGCCGCCCAGCACGTCGCGGCGGTGATCGATGCCACCCACCCATTCGCACAGGCCGTCAGCGCGCACGCCGCGGCGGCGTGCGCGAGCTCGCGGACACCGCTGCTCCGGCTGCACCGGCCGCCGTGGACCGCCGGCCCGGGTGATGACTGGCATGAGGTCGGCTCGCTGCAGGCCGCCGCGGATCTGCTGCCGTCCGCGGGACGGCGCGCGTTTCTCACCACCGGCCGGCAGGGCCTGCCGGTCTTCGCGGCGGTTGACCGGACGTGGTTCCTGATCCGCTGCGTCAGCCCTCCGGCGGGCCCGCTGCCAGGCGCGCGGCACATCATCCTCGCCCGCGGCCCCTACGACGCCGATGCCGAGCGCACGATCATGACACGGCACCGGATCGACGTGCTGGTGACCAAGAACAGCGGCGGGGAACTGACCGCGGGCAAGCTCGCGGCGGCCAGGGATATCGGCATACCGGTCGTCATGATCCGCCGCCCGCCGCTGGCCGATGTTCCGGGCTGCTCGTCGCCCGGCGACGCCGTGCGCTGGCTGCTGCGCCAGCTGACCGGGGCCAGCTGACCGGGGCCAGCTGACCGGGGCCAGCTGACCGGGCCAGCTGGCCGGCCGGGACGATCCGCGGTAACCGCCCGGGGTCCGCGGAAATCCGGGTTGCGACAATAGAGTACTTGCGACATATATGCAACTGAGTTAGCGTGCGAGGGGGCGCAAGACCTGCTGCGCAAGTGACTGAGGGGGTGGAGGCCATGGCCGAGCAACGCGTGCTGGAGCCCGGCACCAGCATGCGCAGGATGATCCGGCAGTCGTTCCGTACGATGACCCCGGTTGAGAAGCGCCGCACGACCGAGATGTACGTCTCGATCCTGCTGCTGCACGTCCTCGGGTTCGCCCTCTTCATCGCCTACGTGCTGCCGGCCCACTACAAGTTCTTCGGCATCGGCCTGAGCATCACCGCCTACACCCTGGGCCTGCGGCACGCCTTCGACGCCGACCACATCTCGGCGATCGACAACACCACCCGCAAGGTAATGAGCGAACGGCACGGCACCGACAAGCCGCGCCCGTTCTCGTTCGGCTACTTCTTCTCCCTCGGCCACTCCACCATCGTGTTCGCGATCGGGCTCGCGATCATCATCGCGGAGAAGGCCGTGCTGCCCGCGGTGACGCACTCAAGCTCCTCGCTCGAATCGTTCGGGGGGACCTTCGGCACCATCGTGTCCGCGGCCTTCCTGTTCCTGATCGGCCTGCTCAACCTGGTCGTCCTGGCCGGGATCATCAAGGTCTTCCGGTCGATGCGGCGCGGCCAGTACGACGAGGCGGAGCTGGAGCGGCAGCTGGAGAACCGCGGCTTCTTCTACCGGTTCTTCGGCAAGTGGATGAAGGTCATCGACAAGGAATGGCAGCTGTATCCGGTCGGCGTCGTGTTCGGGTTGGGCTTCGACACCGCCACCGAGGTCGCCCTGCTGACCACCACCGCGCTGCTGGCCTCCGAGCACATCGCGTGGCAGGCCATCATCGCGCTGCCGATCCTGTTCACCGCCGGGATGTGCCTGATGGACACCACCGACGGCGTGTTCATGAACCTGGCCTACGGCTGGGCGTTCTTCAACCCGGTCCGCAAGGTGTTCTACAACCTGGCCATCACCGGGCTGTCGGTGGCGATCTGCTTCTTCATCGGCGGGATCGAGACGCTCAGCCTGGTCCCGCTGGAGATCCACGGGGTCAGTCAGACCAGCGGCTTCTGGGGCTTCATGTACAACTTCAACATCAACACCGCGGGCTTCGTGATCGTCGGCCTGTTCGTCGCCACCTGGGCGGCGGCCATCCTCATCTGGCGCTACGGCCACATCGAGGAGAGGTGGAGCGCCCGCCTGCACGGCGCGGGCGGCCCGGAAACG
The DNA here is from genome assembly GCA_963758795.1 of uncultured Actinomycetes bacterium. Classification (GTDB taxonomy): domain Bacteria; phylum Actinomycetota; class Actinomycetes; order Streptosporangiales; family Streptosporangiaceae; genus Palsa-504. The sequence goes on along the minus strand of CAVWXG010000003.1, from coordinate 211,772 downwards.
CCGCTGTCACCGCCCTGGGCCGGGGCCGAAGCCACCGAGTGACAGCCCGGTGGCGGCCTGGGGTACCAGTGCCCGTTCCGCCTTATTGTCTTATCTTTTCCGAACGGGCACTGGCTCCTGCGTCCGCGGAACCGCCCAGGCCGACCCGGGCGGGCCGGCCTGGACGTCGTGATCAGACCAGGTCGAACCGGTCGAGGTTCATCACCTTGTCCCAGGCCGCGACGAAGTCGCGCACGAACTTCTCCTTGGCGTCATCGCTCGCGTAGACCTCCGCGAGCGCGCGCAGCTCGGAGTTCGAGCCGAAGACGAGGTCGGCACGGCTGCCGGTCCACCTGACCTCGCCGGTGGCGGCGTCGCGGCCCTCGAACGCGTTCGCGTCCTCCGATGTCGGCTGCCACGTCGTCCCCATGTCGAGCAGGTTGACGAAGAAGTCGTTGGTCAGCGACCCGGGGGTGGTGGTGAAGACGCCGAGTGGCGACTGCTGGTAGTTCGCGCCCAGGACGCGGAGCCCGCCGACGAGCACCGTCAGCTCCGGCGCGCTCAGCGTGAGCAGGTTCGCCTTGTCCAGCAGCAGGTACTCGGCCGGCAGCCGGTGGTTGCCCTTCCCGAGGTAGTTGCGGAACCCGTCGGCCTGCGGCTCGAGGTTGACGAACGACTCCACGTCGGTCTGCTCCTGCGAGGCGTCGGTGCGGCCCGGCGTGAAGGGCACCTCGACGTTGACGCCGGCGTTCCTGGCCGCCTGCTCGACGGCGGCCCCGCCGGCCAGCACGATCAGGTCGGCCAGCGAGACCTGCTTAGGGCCGGCGCTGAACGACTCCCGGATCCCCTCCAGGGTGCGCAGCACCGTCGCCAGCTCGTCGGGGTTGTTGACCTCCCAGCCGTTCTGCGGCTCGAGGCGGATCCGCGCGCCGTTGGCGCCGCCGCGCTTGTCGCTGCCGCGGAACGACGAGGCCGCCGCCCAGGCGGCCGAGACCAGCTGGGATACCGACAGGCCCGAGGCGAGGACCTGGCTCTTGAGGGCGGCGATGTCGGAGGCGTCGACGAGCTCGTAGTCCACCGCGGGAACCGGGTCCTGCCAGATCAGCGTCTCGGCCGGGACCTCCGGGCCGAGGTAGCGCACGATCGGGCCCATGTCGCGGTGGGTCAGCTTGAACCACGCCCGGGCGAAGGCGTCCGCCAGCTGGTCGGGGTTCGCGAGGAAACGCCGCGAGATCTGCTCGTACACCGGGTCGAAACGCAGCGACAGGTCGGTGGTCAGCATCGTCGGCGGGCGCCGCAGCGACGGGTCCTGCGGGTCGGGCACGGTCCCCGCCCCGGCCCCGTCCTTCGGCTGCCACTGGTGCGCGCCTGACGGGCTGGCGGTCAGCTCCCACTCATAACCGAAGAGGGTCTCGAAGAAGCTGTTGTCCCAGGTGATCGGCGTGCTGGTCCAGGTGACCTCCAGACCGCTGGTGATCGCGTCGCGGCCCTTGCCGGTGCCGTAGGAGTTCTGCCAGCCCAGGCCCTGCAGCTCGAGCGGGGCCGCCTCGGGATCGGGGCCGACCGCATCCGCGGGGCCCGCGCCGTGAGTCTTGCCGAAGGTGTGACCGCCGGCGATCAGGGCGACCGTCTCCTCGTCGTTCATCGCCATCCGGCGGAACGTCTCGCGGATGTCGCGGGCTGCGGCCAGCGGGTCCGGGTTGCCGTTCGGGCCCTCCGGGTTGACGTAGATGAGGCCCATCTGGACCGCGCCGAGCGGCTCGGCGAGCTCCCGGTCGCCGGAGTAGCGCTCGTCGCCGAGCCAGGTGGTCTCCGGACCCCAGTAGACGTCGTCGTCCGGTTCCCAGACATCGGGGCGGCCGCCGCCGAAGCCGAAGGTCTTAAAGCCCATCGACTCCAGCGCCACGTTGCCGGTCAGGATGATCAGGTCGGCCCACGAGAGCTTCTGGCCGTACTTCTTCTTGACCGGCCACAGCAGCCGGCGGGCCTTGTCCAGGCTGACGTTGTCCGGCCAGCTGTTAAGCGGCGCGAAGCGCTGCTGCCCGGCGCCGGCCCCGCCGCGGCCGTCGCTGATGCGGTAGGTGCCCGCGCTGTGCCACGCCATCCGGATCATCAGCGGGCCGTAGTGGCCGAAGTCGGCCGGCCACCAGTCCTGGGAGGTCGTCAGCACCTCGGCGATGTCCTGCTTCACGGCCGCCAGGTCGAGGGTCTTGAACGCCTCGGCGTAGTTGAACTCCTCGCCCAGCGGGTTGGCCACGGCCGGGTTCTTGGCGAGGATCTTCAGGTTGAGCCGGTTCGGCCACCAGTCATGGTTAGGGTCACCCTCGGTCGGGTGGGTGAGGCCGTGCACGACCGGGCATCCCCCGGCCTCCGGGTTCGGCTCTTCGACTACTACTGGATCATGGTTCTCAGACATGGGAATCCTTCCGGGCTAGGCGGATCACAGTGCTCAGGAACATCACAGTGCTCACGAACATCACAGCGTTCAGGAACATCACAGTGCTCACGAACTCCGGGCGACGGAACAGTCGGGGCACAGACCCCAGTAAATGACTTCGGCCTCGTCGATCGAGAAGCCCCGGTCGCCGGATGCGGTCAGGCAGGGCGCCTCGCCGACCGCGCAGTCGACGTCAGCGAGGACACCGCACGACCGGCACACGACGTGATGGTGGTTGTCCCCGACACGTCCCTCGAACCGGGTCGGGCTGCCCGCCGGTTCGAGGCGGCGGATAAGTCCCGCCCCGGTGAGCGCGTAGAGGGCGTCATACACGGCCTGAAGGGAGATATGGCCGATGCGATCGCGCACCCCGGAGGTGATCGCCTCGACACCGAGATGGTCGCCATCCCGGACGGTCTCGAGCAGCGCGACGCGCGCGGCCGTCACCCGCAGGCCGGCCCCGCGCAACTGCTCGGCGGTGCTCGGACTCCGGGATGCGGCCATGGGGCCAAACCTACCGTCATAGACACGAACAGTTCAAGACAATGAGTAGCCCAAGTTTAGTGTCCGTTTAGTGCCGTGCCACGTCAGCGGGCACCCCTGATGTACTCGGTCAACGCGGCTCGCTCGGACTCGAGCTCGTAGATCCGGTTCTGCACCACGTCGCCGATGCTCACGATCCCCCGCAAGCCGCCGTCCGCCGCGACCGGCGCGTACCGTACCCGGTGCTCGGTCATTATCCGCACGACCTCCTCGACCGGGGTCTGTGGCGTGACTGTGCGCACCTCGGCCGCGCAGATGGCCGTGACCGGCTCAGACATCACCGCGGCGCCTCGCTTGGCCAGCGCCCGGACGATATCCCGCTCACCGGCGATCCCGTCGACCGAGACGCCGTCGGGAGAGACGACGACGGCGCCGATCCGATGTTCGGCGAGTACCGCGAGAAGGCGCCGCACCCTGGTGTCCGGGGTGATGGTGACGACATGCGTACCCTTGACGCGAAGTACGTCGCTAATGTGCATTCGGCCCCCTTCCATTCGCCGCGCGGGGCTGGTAGTGTGCCCGCCGACGCTCTTCCAGGCTATTACTTCAGCCCGCGGTTGCCGGGTAGGCGACTGGCGGGAAATCTCAGGTCGCCGCGCTCACGACGAAGTCCGGCCGTGACTCTAGGGTGCCCATCCGATGCTCATGAGATAGAGGCTGAACCAGGTTGACGCGGCGGCGAGGATGGCGATCAGGGGAATCAGCACCCAGGTTCGCGCCGGGGCCAGGAGGCGGGCCAGGGGCAGGCCGAGCAGCATGGCGGGCAGCAGGAAGCGCGGCTTGGAGCCCAGGTAGTAAGGCCCCGTGCCGAGGGCGAGCACGACTATCACGAGCGTGTAGGCGTGCAGGCACACGGGCATGCGTTCGGTCAGGCTGCAGACGGCGAGGACCGCGGCCGCGGCGAGCACCAGCAAGGTCAGGGCCACGGATGCCGTAGGCCCGTGGAGCATCGCGCTCTTCAGCGCAAGTATGGTGCTGTATCCCCAGTCGAAGCCGTTGTGCACGCTCTTTTCAAGTGCGAACCATCCACCCAGCCGGCGCGTCGCCCAGGCCACGTATCCCCAGTAGCCGAGCAGGCCGAGCGGAGCCAGCAGCAGCGCGGCCGCCGGACGCCGCCACGCGGCGATATGCTGCCGCGCTTGCGCGGCCCGGATCAGGGCGGGCAGCGCCGCGACGGCGACCGCCGCGACCAGCGCCACGGCATTGCTGTGCACGGTCCCCGCCAGGATGGTCAGGCCCGCGGCGGTCAGCCAGCGCCGCTCCACCAGGGCGATGAGGGCCCAGATAGCCAGTGCGCAGAACAGAGCTTCGGCATACACCATGGACAGCACGATCGAGCCGGGCGCGACTCCCCATAGCGCCACCATGAGCAGGCTGACCCGCCGATCACCGGTCAGCGTCAGGCCCAGCCTGGTCAGCCCCCACGCCGCCGCCAGCCCGGCGGCGAACGACACGACCACGCCTGCCCCCGCTAGGCTGACTCCGGGTGCCCAGGAGATAGCACGAATGGCCGCCGGATATCCCGGGAACCAGATGATGTCGGAGCCATGACGATAGCCATGGACGGCGATATTCAGATAGCGGCCACTGTCCCATGACCTCAGCAACAGCAGCAGCGAGGCATGGATATTACGGAATTTCCCGCGGGGCAGCAGGAACGCGGCGGTGGCCAGGATGAGCACGCGGATGCCCGCGAAGATCAGCGTCCCGGATAGCGGCAGAGAGAATCCCGGGATCGTTTCGTTTTCGCCTGCGCCCCCCGGCACCGCCCGGATCCCCCGCACCATGGCTTTAATGTCAGGATGCCCCGAGCGTGACATTGGGTATCCCATCCACTCGGGCGTTGCCGCTCCTGTGAGGACACTGCCGGAACCCCAGCAGCATAGCGGTAACAGCCCGCTCCGATGCGTCATCGTCTGGCCGGTGATATGGCCGGTGATATGGCCGGTGATATGGCCGGTGATATGGCCGGTGATTGACCGCCTACGCGGCCACATCGGTCTTGCCGGGACGGCCGCGAGGACGCTTATGCGGCACGATCGCGCCGCGCATCAGCAACTGGCCGCCCCAGACACCCCAGGGCTCGCTGCGCTCGAGCGCGCCGGCCAGGCACGCGATCCTGGCCCGGCATCCTCCGCACATCGCCTTCGCCCGCTCCACATCCTGCGGCGACTCGGCGAAGAACAGCTCCGGGTCCTGCCTGCAGGGAAGATCAAGTCCCAACCCCGTCGTGTCTATCCCGCCGACGGTGGCAGCACGCCACTGCATCGGTGCCATCCTCTCTCTCTTCACGCAGGTCTGCGGCCTCAGAGACATCCGCGCTGCTTCGATGAATCCCCGTTCGATGAATCCCCGTTCGATGAATCCCCGGTCGAAACAAAGGCCCCGTGAATCGCCTGGTTATCATTTGCCTGCTCCGTAAGCGGATGGGTTAGCCATCCCACCCGATCCGTACACGAGCACCATATGAAATCAGATGGTCCGTCGTCGAGATCCAAGATGGCAGTATCTGGCCATACCAAGCTCGGCGGCATGGCGCGGCGACTCCCAGCCGCTCTCCGTTACCGGCACCGCACAGCACAGCACGTGGGTGAGTCCATCCTGAGGCCGGTACCTTTGGTACCTGGGCGGTACTTAAGAACAAGGGAGGCGGTTGTGGTGAAGCCGGTTCTGGAGGGCACGGCCGCGCTGGTGACCGGGGCTTCGAGCGGTATCGGTGCGGCCACGGCCGCCGCGCTCGCCGCTCAGGGCGCGGCCGTGGCGCTGGCGGCGCGGCGCAGGGACAGGCTGGAGGCGCTCGCGGCCGGTATCCGCGACCAGGGCGGCACCGCGCTGGTGCTGGAGTGCGACGTCACGGACGAGAAGCAGGCGACAGACGCCGTCGCGCGCACGGTCGCCGAGCTGGGGCGTCTGGACACGCTCATCAACAACGCCGGGGTGATGCTGCTCGGCCCGGCGGTCGGCGCGCCGCTGCCGGAGTGGCAGCAGATGGTCGAGCTCAACGTGCTCGGACTGCTCTACTGCGCGCACGCCGCGCTGCCCCATCTGCTGCGCGCCGCCGAGGAGGGCCCGCGCCAGGTCGCCGACATGGTGAACATCAGCTCGGTGGCGGGCCGGGCGGCCCGCAACGGCAACGGCGTCTACTCCCTGACCAAGCACGGCGTCGGCGCATTCAGCGAGTCCCTGCGCCAGGAGGTGACCAAGCGCTACGTACGCGTCTGCCTGGTCGAGCCGGGCGCGACCGCGACGGAGCTGGCCGGCCACAACCGGCCCGAGGTGCTCGACAGCATACGAAACCAGTTCGGGCAGAGGATGCAGGCCGAGGACATCGCCGACGCGATCATCTACATCGTGACCCGGCCCCGGCACGTCGCGGTGAATGAGATGCTGATCCGCCCGACCGAGCAGGAGCGGTAGCCGCGCGATAGGAGAGTGCACCGGGGAGCGCCGTGTTCGCTTCGCTGTCGTACGATTGTCTGGGAGTTCCTTCATGCATGTCATCGACTTTGTCATTCTGGCCGGCTGGGTGGCCTTCTGGATCTATTGGCTCGTGGCGTCCATCGGTGTCAAGGCAGGCCAGACCAGATGGGCCCGATTCGCGGGCGTCCGGATCGGGATCGCTCTGGTGATTCTTCTCTTGCTGCGGGTTAGGGTTCACAAAGGGAATGCGGCCGCCACCAGCGACCCGTGGTTGCAGGGCATCGGCCTGGCCGTCTTCTTGCTGGGGTTGGCGCTGGCAATCTGGGCCAGGGTGTACCTAGGCCGGAACTGGGGCATGCCGATGTCTCAGAAGGTCGACCCGGAACTCGTGACGACCGGTCCGTACAGCCGCGTTCGTCACCCTATCTACTCGGGCATCATCCTTGCGATGATCGGCACGACGATCGCCGTAAGCCTGTATTGGCTGGTAGCTGTGGTCCTGCTTGGAGCGTACTTTCTCTATAGCGCCATTGCGGAGGAGCGTCTCATGGCCGGCCTCTTCCCCGGCTCGTATCCGGACTACAAGCATTCGACCAAGATGCTAATCCCCTTCATCCTCTGAGATTCCGCAGCGAGCCGACCTTGTGGTCACCTTGACTGATCATGAGCAGGGTGTGGCCGAACCCGGTCGCCGCTGGACATTGACCCTACGTCAGGCTTGCAAGATGGGGGTATGCAGAATCACGCACAGCTGCCCGCGCCGGGGGAGAGTGCAAGTCAGCTGGCGGTCGACGCAGTGGGGTTGGCCAAGTCCTTCGGTGGCCAGCACGCACTCACCGGTCTCGACCTGACGGTCCCCGAGGGTTCCGTCACGGCCCTCATCGGCCCTAACGGGTCAGGGAAGACGACGACGATTCGCATCCTCTCGACGCTTCTCGCTCCGGACGCTGGCCGGGCGACCGTGTTCGGTCACGATGTCGTGGCAGAGCCGGAGGCCGTCAGGGCAGCGATCGGTGTCACCGGCCAGTTCTCTGCCGTGGACAAGTTCCTGACCGGCAGGGAGAACCTCGCCTTGATGGCTGGGCTGCACCACCTGCGGCGGGCTGTTGCGCTGGAGCGGACGGCAGGGAACCTGGAGCGCTTCGAGTTGACCGGGGCAGCGGATCGGCCTGTGATCTCTTACTCGGGAGGTATGCGCCGTCGTCTCGATCTTGCGATGACCCTCATGGGCGAGCCCCGGATCGTCTTCCTGGACGAGCCGACCACTGGCCTTGATCCACGTGGGCGACAGGTTCTCTGGCGGATCGTCCGGGACCTGACCGGCGGCGGGGTGACCGTCCTGCTGACGACGCAGTACCTGGAAGAAGCGGATCGCCTGGCAGACCGTGTGGTCCTGATCGACCGTGGTGCCCTGGTAGCAGAAGGCACGCCGTCCGAGCTGAAGAGGAGGGCACCGGGCGGACGCATCCGGCTCCATTTCGCCGGGGATGATGCGTTCGCTGCTGCGGCTGCGGAGTTCGGCGGTGCAGAACGGAGTGATGACGACTTGTCGCTGGAATTGGCGAGCGACGGAAGCGTGGCTGGCATCCGGCACGTGCTCGACCGGCTTGAGCGTCACGGGATCACCGTGGAGAGCCTTTCGGCCCAGCCCCCGGACCTCGACGACGTCTTCTTCGCCTTGACTGGCGGCGGCCCCGGGCCGTCTGGTGCCAACTCGGTGGGGGAAGGACAATGACGGCCCCGTCTCTGGCGCTCGCTGACACGGCCACAATGCTGCGCCGGGACGTACGTCACGCAGTGCGCTTCCCGATGGTGACGATCAGCGGACTACTCGTGCCGGTGCTCTTCCTGCTCCTGTTCGATGGTGTCTTCGGTCACACGCTTCGCGCGGGACTCGGCAGCGCCGTCAGCGGCGGCTACATCAACTACGTGCTTCCCGGCATCCTCGTGATGGCCGCTGCCTCGGTCGCGGAATCTACGGCGCTTGGCGTGAACGCCGACATGGGTGAGGGGATCATCGCCCGTTTCCGGACGATGGCCATCTGGCGTCCTTCGGTCCTGGCCGGGCCGGTGACCGGAAGCGTCGTCCGTACGCTCATTACGGGCGCGGCTGTTTGCTTGTTCGCACTCGTCCTGGGGTTCTCACCCAGCGCCACCGCACTCGGCTGGCTCGCCGCCATCGGGCTGTTCGCCCTTCTTGGAATGGCACTCTCGTGGCTGACGGTGGCCTTTGGGCTGCTCGCCAGAACGCCAGCCGGGGCAAACAGTCTCTCGCTCATTCTCCTCGTCCTTCCCTTTGTCAGCAGCGCGTTTGTTCCCACTGCCGCGATGCCCGCAGGGGTACGGGCGTTTGCCGAGTATCAGCCGTTCACCTCGATCATTGACACCTTTCGCAGCCTGCTTACCCGAACCCCGATGGGCAATCACGGCATCGTGGCCGTGGCCTGGTGTGCCGGCATCGCAGTGGCCGGATTCCTGTGGGCGGTGAAGTTGTATAACCGGGATTCACCGGTAGCGTCCTGATGGCGGAGCTCCTGACGATCGGTCAACTGGCCAGCCACTGCGGCGTCACCGTACGGGCGGTCCGTCATTACCACCGGGTCGGTCTGCTCCCGGAACCCGTGCGGGATAACTCCGGTTACCGCCGCTATGGTGCACGGGCGGTCGTCGATCTCGTGCGGATCAAGGTCCTTGCCGATGCAGGTGTCCCGCTCGCTCAGGTCAGTCACTTCCTCGATGCTGACCCGGATGAGTTCGGCGCTGCGGTTGCCGGGATCGACCAGGCGCTTGCCCAGCAAATTGGCCAGCTTGAGCACCGGCGCCAGCAGCTCGCCGGCCTCCTCGCCGGGGACCAGCTGGTACTGCCATCTGAGGTCGCAGAGATGCTCAGCGCCCTGCGGGAGATGGGCGTGAGCGAGCAGGGCGTGCAGATCGAACGAGACGGATGGATTCTTCTCGCCGCACTCTCTCCCGAGGTGGTTCCAGGGTGGACGAGGCAAAAGCGAGCCGCGCTGGCAAACCCTGAGTTCCGGCGCATCTACCTGGCCTATGACGCAGCCCGGGACTGGGACCCGGCCGACCCGCGACTGAAACCACTGGCTGACAGGACGGTCGAATGGCTGGCGACCCGCCACGATGCGGTCGCCGGTGCTCGTTCCAGCACGCTCCCGAGCGAGCCGAACGTCGTCCTCGTCGCACAGCTCATGGACGCCGAGTCCGCCTACACCTCGCCCGCCTTGAACCGGCTGGCGGAGCTTTGCAGGTCACAGCTCAACTCGCCGGCACGGCCTCGACGTCATCACGAGTTCATAGAACATGACTGAACAACCAGACCTCGCTGCCCCGCCGGAAGCACCTTGCTCGCCGGGATGTCGAGACGGTCGTGACCGCTCCGACTCTGCGGTGGAATCCTTTCTGCCGATACCTTCCGAAGGAGCACCGATGTCCCATGCCACCACCGGATCCGCGCGCGTCGTCAACGTGGCCGCCGGGGTTGAGAACACCGACCGGACAGCGCCCGTCCGCGATGCCCGCCACCAGGCGCTTGCGGTCCTCATCGGCAAGTGGATCAACGAAGGCGACACGACCGGGACCGCGGAGATCCCGTCGGTACCGATCCTCACCAGCGATGTCTACGAGTGGGCGCCCGGCGGGTTCTTCGTCGTGCACTCGGCCTTCGGGAGGATCGGCGAAACGAGCGTCGGCGGCGTCGAGATCATCGGCGTTGACGGCGAGGCGTATAGCTCCACGTTCTACGACAGCTTCGGCAACGTCCACCGCTCACGACTGGAGATCGAAGGCGACACGATCAGGTGGATCGGAGAGCGCACACGTTGCACCGTAACGATGTCCGACGGCGCCATGACCCAGGTCGCCCACCACGAGTCCAGTACCGACGGCGTGAACTGGACCGCATCGATGGACGTGACGCTGCGCAAGGTCGCCTGAACCGGCTACGTCAACTGCGGCACCCTAGGGAGGGCGCCGGGGGGCTACCCGGCGCGGGCGGGCGGGCTGTGGCTGCGCAGCACCTTGGTCCGGTCCCGGTTCCACGCGGTGGTGGTCCCGTCCGGGTTCCGGGCCAGGGTCCAGCCCGTCCGGTGGATCATGACGTGATGGTGGAAGAAGCACAGGGTGATGCAGTTGTCCAGGCTGGTCTCGCCGCCGTGGCCCTTGTGCTTGAGGTGGTGCACCTCGCACGCCGACGCGGGCTGGTCACACCCGCCGGCCCACCGGCAGTGCTGGTCCCGGGCCCTGACCGCGGTGCGGATCCCGGCCGGCACGTCGTCGCTGTAGCCCACGTCCAGCGGCTGGCTCGGGCCGCCGAGCCGGGCACCGAGCTCGCGGCGGCGCAAGAACGAGGCGAGCCCGTCCGGGCCCGAGAGCAACTCCACGGCCTTGCCGATGATCTGCTGCTCGAGTGACTCCCGGCTCAGCCCGGGCGGCAGCGGCCGGGGACCCGGCACCGGCTCACCCGGACCAGCCGGGTCCGGGCCGCCGCGATCGGGGTCGCTGTGGTCCGGGCCGGTGCCGGTGTGGCCGGGGTGGGGGTTGGGGGTGCAGCGGCCGGGGCCGTGCCCGGCCAGGTCCAGGCAGAACCGGACCAGGTCCTCGATCACGCCGGGGTTGACGGTGCCGAACACCACCGGTACCACCGACGCGTCGCACGCGAACCCCTCCGCGGCCTCTCCCTCTAGCCACGCCGAGCCGTCGCTGCCGCCAAGGGAGGCGGCGGCGCGGGCGGCGGCCCACTGGCCCCGGACCCGTTCGGTCCACTCCTCCTGCAGCCTGGAATCGAGGTCGAGGTCGATCAGGTCGGCCAGGTGGATGTGGCCCGTCACCTTGACGGGCTGCCCGGCCCGCCCGGGCAGCAGCCCCGCGGCGACCAGCCGCCGGCACGCCTCCTCCAGCGCGTCATGGTAGCGCTGGCCGTGATCACGGTCATCATCGGCGCCCCGCGGCGCGGACAGGGCATCCAGCACCGCGGTCACCACGGCCGCGCACTCCGGCGTCAGATCGCCGGTCATCACCCCGGCGCCGCCGAACGTCGTCTCCACCTTGACCGCCCGGTCCTCGAACCGCGGGCCGTCCTGATCGGGAGCATCCGGGCGGGCGCGGGCCGCGATCTCGGCGGCCAGGCCGGCCAGGTCCGCCAGGCCCATCCCCATCTGCGCGGCGCCGGCCAGGATCTCATCGGCGTTGTCCCGGCAGTCGTCGGGGAGCCGGCCGGTCCAGCCGCAGATGGTGCGGGCACAGGACTTGGAGATGTCCCCGGCGGCCAGTGCGGCCAGGATCCGGGGGTGGGTCCGGGTCCGGCGGGACCAGCCGACGTGATCGCCCGCCGCCGCCCTGGTCACCCGGGTCCGGTGGATCAGCCAGGAGCCGGGACTGTAGTCCCCGTCCTCCCGGTAGCCCCGCGAAGCGGTGAACGCGGCCAGGATCGAGGCCCGCGCCGCGGTTCCCATCGCATCGGCTCGCTCCAGGGTGGCCAGGGCCTGCGCCTGGATGACGGTGGGCATCTGGGTCGGGTCGGCGGCGGCCAGGTAGCTCATCGCGGAGGTCAGCAGGCCCAGTGCCTCGCTGGTGCTGGCCGGCGGCGCGGGCGCGGTCACGGCGGTGCTCACCTCCCCTCCGGGGTACGCGGGCCTTGCGGGGTACGCGGGCGGGTGGTTCCCGGGGTCTGCCCGCCCGGGATTTCTTGTAGCTTTCTAGTTCGATTCTAGAGGATGGCTACGACATTTCCGGGGAACGAAACGGCGAATGCCGTAAAAGCGGCCGGGACGTGCCCGCCAGCGGCGGGGACCGGAGTGCCGGGTCCGGGCGCAGCGACGCAGCCTCGGCTCATGACTGCGCAGACATGTAATTTCCGTGATCAGGGGCTCTGCCACCTGGTCAAACGCGTCGACCAATCGGCCCGGGGGAACTTCGGTCTAGGTTAGTTCCTGGCGGCCGGTACCATCCCGGACCAGCAGATCGTTCGTCACGGGGCGGGCTGTCCCAAGGCGGCCAGCCCGCCCCGGCCACTCGTAGCCACCGGAGAGACCATGACTGCCGCAGCATCGCCCGCCAGGCAGGATCAGCCTGACTGGATGGATCCGGAGCTGGCCACGCTCACCCGGGACCGGTTCTCTGATCCGGCGTGGATCTTCGAGCGCAAGCTCGATGGCGAGCGATGCCTGGCGTTCAGATCCGGACGGCCGGTCCGGCTGATGACCCGCAACCAGAAAGACGACACCAGTACCTACCCCGAGCTCGCCCAGGCCCTGGCCGCCCAGCAGACCGGCGACTTCATCATCGACGGCGAGATCGTCGCCTTCGACGGCAGCCAGACCAGGTTCGCCCGCCTGCAGCAGCGCCTGGGAGTCCGCCACCCCGGACCGGACCTGCTCGCCCAGGTGCCGGTCTGCTACTACATCTTCGACGTGCTGTGGGCCGATGGCCGCGATGTGCGCCCGCTGCCGCTCCGGGAGCGCAAGCAGATCCTGCGCGACCTGCTGACCTTTACCGGCCCGCTGCGCTTCACCGAGCACATCGACACCGACGGCGAGGCCTATTTCCGCCACGCGTGCGCCAGCGGCTGGGAGGGGGTTATCGCCAAGCGCGGCGACGCGCCCTACCGCGCTGGCCGGACCCGGGACTGGCTGAAGTTCAAGTGCGAAGCCGGCCAGGAATTCGTCATCGGCGGTTTCACCGACCCGCGCGGGAGCCGCACCGGGTTCGGCGCGCTGCTGCTGGGCTACTACGACTCCGGGCACCAGCTCAGCTACGCCGGCAAGGTCGGCACCGGCTTCAGCCAGCGAACGCTGGACAGCCTGCATGCGACGCTGGCCGGCCTAGAGCAAGATCGTCCCCCGTTCGACCATGGCAAGCTGCCGAGGTCCGGTGTGCACTGGGTCCAGCCACGCCTGGTCGCCGAGGTGGGCTTCAGCGAATGGACGACCGACGGGGAACTGCGCCACCCGCGGTTCCAGGGCCTGCGGGACGACAAGGACCCCGCCGATGTGGTCCGGGAGATGCCTCAGGACGACACCCGGTAAGGACCGTTCCTGTTGAACTGGTGACCAAGGATCGCCAGCAGGAGATGGTCCTGGCTAGCCGACGGCCCCGTTCCGACCACTGCCCAGTGCCCGCCCGGACGGCCATGATAGGGGTAAGGGATGACTGTTGGCAGCTCGAAAACGATGCAGGCGTGGGTGGTCAGCCAGCCAGGACCGATCGAGACCAGCCCGCTGAGGTACGTGGAGAAACCTGTGCCGGTCCCAGCTCCCGGCGAACTGCTGGTTCAGGTCCTAGCCTGCGCCGTCTGCCGCACTGACCTGCATGTCAGCGAGGGCGATCTGCCGGTGCACCGTGAGCACGTCACGCCCGGCCACATGGTCGTGGGCCCGGTAGCGGCCCTGGGCGACGGCGTTACCGATTACGCCGTAGGAGACCGGGTCGGGGTCGCGTGGCTGCGCTACACCGACGGGACCTGCGTCTACTGCCGCCGCGGCAACGAGAATCTGTGCCCTAACTCGCTCTACACCGGCTGGGATGCCGACGGTGGCTACGCCGAGTACACGACCGTGCCGGCGGCATACGCCTACCGGCTACCCGCCAACGTCGCTGAGGTCGAGCTGGCGCCGCTGCTGTGCGCCGGGATCATCGGCTATCGGGCGCTGCTGCGCGCGTCGCTGCCGACCGGCGGCAGGCTCGGATTGTACGGATTCGGCGACAGCGCCCACCTGGTCGCCCAGGTAGCGCTGGCGCAAGGTGCGACTGTCCATGCCCTGACCCGCGACGAGAGATCCCAGCAGCTGGCGCTCGAGCTGGGCGCGGCGTCGGCGAGGGGCGCGTATGACTCCCCTCCCGAACCCCTGGACAGCGCGATCCTGTTCGCGCCGGTCGGGGATCTGGTGCCAGTCGCGATGCGGGCCCTCGACCGCGGCGGAGTCCTCGCCGTCGCCGGGATCTATCTGACTGACACGCCGCCGCTGAACTACGAGCGCGAACTGTTCTATGAGAAGGAACTACGCAGCGTCACCTCCAACACCCGTGACGATGGCCGGGAGTTCCTCGCATTCGCCATCCGTCACCACGTCCGGGCGACCACCCATGTGTACCCGATGTCACGAGCACAACAGGCGCTGCAGGACCTCAAGGCGGGCCGGTTCGACGGGGCGGCTGTTCTCGTCAACGACCGGGACACCGCGCAATGACGCGACCATGGCCATCCGGCGCGAGGGGCCGCGGCCGGGCTGGATGGCGACTATGGCGTGGCCGCAGAGCCGTGGGGCATTGTTAGGGGATGGACAAGCGTCTCCGCTTCATTGCCGACCTCATCGAACCGCTGCGGGTGGTGCCGGGAAGCGCAGTCAGGCTGAGCCGCGACCACGACCCGGGGTATACCGGCAAGGTGGCCCGGGCCCAAGCCGACGGCCTGCTCGCCGAGGGTGTGGAGCTTCTGGCCGAATACCAGGCCCGGCTCGCCGCCCAGGACAGGTTTGGTGTGCTGCTGGTGCTGCAGGGGCTGGACGCCTCGGGTAAGGACGGCACCATTAAGCACGTGATGAGCGGTGTCAACCCGCAGGCGGTGACAGTGCACGCTTTCAAGCAGCCCTCCGCGGAAGAACTGAACCACGACTTCCTGTGGCGCTGCCAACGCGCCCTGCCCGGCCGGGGCGAGATCGGCATCTTCAACCGGTCGCACTACGAGGAGGTGCTCGTTGTCCGGGTGCATCCGGACCTGCTCGTTTCGGAGCATCTGCCCGCGCAGAAGAGTAAGCACGACGTCTGGGCCCACCGCTACCGGGAGATCAACGACTGGGAACGCTACCTGACCGGTAACGGCATCCATGTCGTCAAGATCATGCTCAACGTGTCCAGGCAGGAGCAGGCCAGACGGTTCCTCGAGCGGATTGACCACCCGGAGAAGAACTGGAAGTTCTCGCCGAGCGATGTCAGGGAACGGCGCTACTGGGACGACTACCAGCAGGCCTTCGACACCATGCTGACCCAGACCAGCACACCGTGGGCGCCCTGGTACGTCGTGCCAGCCGATCACAAGTGGTTCAGTCGCCTGGCGACCGCTGCGATCCTGGTAACGGCACTCCGCGCGATCAACCCGGCGTACCCGGTCGCTGACCCTGCAGAGAGAGAGGAGCTGACCAAGGCCAGGGCCGAGCTCGCTGCAGAACCCGGCCTCGCGCAGTCCGGCTGACCACCCGCGGAGCGGAACCGGCTACCTGCACAAACCCCCGCGTCCCGCCGTAGACGAGGGTGGAACACAGCGCCGCGCGCACCGAGAGCTCAGTGCCATGGCCGGGCCGCCCGCTCGGCCCAGTAGGCGTCGGGGTCTTCGGCGAGGCTGAGCGCCGGAAGCTGGCCGACGGTGAGCGCGGCCAGGTTCTCATCCAGTTGCGCGCGGGTGACGGCGCCGGACAGCACAACCGATGCCCACGGCTGGGCCAGCGCGGCGGCCAGTGCGATTGCGTCTTCGGTGACACCGCGCGCTGCGGCCAGCGCGGTCAGCGGGGCCGGCGGCACGCCCGCCGGAGTCAGCCGTCCGTTGGCGACGGCCTCCTTGATCAGGACCGCCCACCCGGCCGCGGCGGCTTCGGCCGCGGCGGCGCCTGCGGATGGCTCCAGGAGGTTCCATGTCACCTCCGTCGCCGTGAACAGCTGCTGCCCGTCTACGGTCAGGGACAGGGCCCGGCGGATCGTTTCCGCCTGATGCGGGCCGCTCGCGCTCAGCCCGATGATCACACCCTCGGCGCGCAGCCGGGACAGCGCGGCCAGCAGCGGAGCGTCGGTAAACAATCCGGAATCAAGGGTCAGCGAATGCACCTGATACAGGGCAAGCCGGTCACCGAGCAGAGCCCGGCTTTGCGCCAGCTGGGTCGTGAACATGGCCAGCGAATGTTCCTTGACCTCCTGCTCAGGAGCATCGAGCCGCCAGCCACCGGTATAGCGGTATCCCCACTTCGAACCGACGATCACGTCCGCATAGCCGCGCTCGGCCAGCCAGCCGGCCAGGAATTCCTCCGCCCGGCCGTAGGAACGGGCCGCGTCGACGTACCTGACCCCGACCGCGTAGGCAGCGTCCAGCATCGAGAAGGTCCGGGTCCGCAGGCCGGCGACGCTGCGGTCGGGCAGGTCCTCCTCACGGCCGCCGGTTATGTACGCGGGGCGGCCCAAAGCGGCCAGCCCCAGCCCGATCCGGGAGACCACCGGTCCCCCGGCCCCGAGTGCGGCCATGGGCACGCGAATCCGGCTCTGGTGATCGCTGGCCATGCCCACTACCGTACCGCCCGGCACAGTTATGCCGGTCTCATCCGAGCTGCCGACCGTCAGGTGCGGCCAGCTGGTCAGCGAGGCTGGATTTCGCCCATCGGACCGAAGCCGTCATGCGGGGTGTCGATATAGATAATCTGCGGCTGCGTGGCCACCAAGTCCGGTGCGGCGTCGAAGAACTTCTTCACGTAGGGCTGCTTGACGTGCGTGCCGCCCGCCTCGGCATCCGTGAAGCCCTCGATGCAGACGAACTCGTTGTCGTCGGTAAGGCTCCGGGCGAACTGGAAGAACAAACAGCCGTCCTCGGAGTTGACGTCCTTGGCGTAGGAGTCGGCCAACGCTAGCCACTCGCTCATCTTTTCGGGCCGGATCTGCATCTTGATGTTGATCAGGATCATGGGTCTCGGGTCTCCTCCTGCTAAGTGTCAGTCGTCATAATCGTGGTGCGATCGCCAGCGACCGTCAACTCGCAGGCCGAGTATCAGGAGAACTGACCGGCCGTGACTGCCTTGTGGCCGCGCCGGTTTCCCACGCGCCCTGTTCCGTGCCTTTCCGGCATTTCGCTCTCGGATGGGGGCGGCTACCATCAAGTCCAAATACCTGAGATCACCCGGGCCTGGCTTGAGATATCCCCGTGATCGAGACGTCGCGGTATCTGCCCACTCGGCAGGCTGTGAGCAGGGGAGGCGTGGTGAGCGCTGATGATCACGGAGCTGCCGACAGCGTCATAGCCAGCTTCGGGACAGGCGCGCAGATCGCGGGTTACCGGCTGGAGCAGCGGATCGGCCAAGGCGGGATGGCCGTCGTGTTCCGGGCACACGATGTGCAGCTGGGCCGGACGGTGGCGCTGAAGATTCTCGCGCCGGCGCTGGCGGGTGACGCCGAATTTCAGCGGCGCTTCACCAGTGAGTCTCGAGCAGCCGCGGCAATCGATGATCCGCACATCGTCCCGGTTTTCACGGCCGGCGAGGCGGACGGCGTGCTCTTCATCGCCATGCGCTACGTGGCTGGCGGGGATGCCCAGTCGCTGCTGAACCGGGAGGGCCCGCTGCGGCCGGATCGGGTGGCGGCCATCATCTCCCCGGTGGCCTCCGCACTGGACGCCGCGCACCGGGCCGGCTTGGTGCATCGTGACGTGAAGCCGTCCAACATGCTGATGGATGTGCTGCCAGGGCGGCCCGATCACGTCTACCTGTCGGACTTCGGGATAAGCAAAGTGGCGACGTCCGCATCCGGGACGACCACGACAGGAACGATCATGGGGACGCTGGGCTACATGTCCCCGGAGCAGATCCGAGGCCAGCCGGTAGACGGCCGGGCGGATCAGTACTCGCTGGCCTGCTCGGCCTTCGAGTTGCTGGCCGGGGCGGTCCCGTTCCAGCGTGACGAGCCCACGGCGGAGATGTACGGCCACCTGTCGGAGTCCCCGCCGCAGTTGACGTCCCGCCGGCCCGGCCTTCCTCCGGCGGTCGACGGCGTCCTGTCAAAGGCCCTGGCCAAGGCACCCGGTGACCGGTATCCCAGCTGCGGGCAGTTCGCTGACGCCCTGCGCGGCGCGTTCGGCTTTCAGCCCTACCGTTCCGGTCCCGCGGTCATGCCGGTGCGCACAGATCCACCAGCCGGCGAAGGGGCGGCCACGCTGAACTCGGCCCCTCGGACAGTTGACGCGCCGCCCACCAAAACGAGCATCCCCGCCGCAACGGACACCATCACGGCCGCCGACCAGTTCCAGGTGCGCGGCGGCAGCGGCCAGGCGCAGCCGCCCCGGCGGCGGCGCCTTATCGTGGTAGCCGCGGTCATCATCGCAGCGGCGGGCCTGGCCGCAGGACTCCTGGCAGCAGCAGGCCCGGCCCAGGCCCCCACCACGACAGTGCCGATCTTGGTGAAATCAGCGGAGCCTGCCGTGAGCGGCGACGTGCGCGTCGTATACCTCGGCGGCGAGCAAGCGAACGCCGAGGTCTACGGCGAGATCAGGAAAACCGTGACCGGGGAGGTCGCCCGGCTGTATGCCCAGCAGTTCCCATATCACAACGCACCTACCCAGGTCAGCTCGGTCGTCTTGCACCCAGCAGGCACTACGGCCAGCTATGAGTTCCAGGTAACCCCCACCCTGGCGACAAGCTACCGGGTGGAGCTGTTTCAGAACAGCGCCGCGTCCAAGCCCCTCGCTACTTCAGGCGCCGCGACCATTTATGTCGTCAACTTCGTAACAACGGAGAAAATCCAGACTTGCGGCCGCCCGGTCTGCTCTGAGTCGCTAGAGGTTTTCTACTGGGTGCCGCCTCCGGCGCTGCAAACCGAGATGTCCAAGCGGTTGTATCTGTACCTCGGCGTCAACCTGGCGCCAATTATAGTGCCTCCGGTGCCGCAATGGCTGATGCTGGGGGCCGGCAATAGCCACGCCACAGCACCACGTCGCATTTCCGCGAATGAATTCAGCTATACCATCACGTTCTCGTTCCAGGTCGGCGATGACGCCTTGCACTGGGCCTGGCGCGCGTGCCGTAAGGCAACCGAGGCAGAAGATGGACTCGGGCTGCCCGGCAACCACGGCTGCGGAGACGCCCGCGTTCTCCAATCGGCGAGCTACGTTGGTTAGCGCCCATCACGTGGGTGTGAGGACACCAGCGCGGCGAAGGCGACGATGTTGGAGCGGTAGTGGTGGCTCTGCTCATCGAAGCTGCCCCCGCAGGTGATCAGCCGGAGGGCCGCGTAATCCGTGTTGCCGTAGACGGCGCTGGTGGGGAACTGGTCCTTGGGGTAAAGACGGACCCCGGTGATCTTGAAGACGGCCACCTGCTGGTCGGCCAGGGTGACGTCCACCAGATCCCCTGGCTCGAGGTCGCCGAGACGGAAGAACACCGACGGCCCTGCGCTCAGCGAGTCCACGTGACCCTCGATGATGGACGGCCCCGGCTGGCCCGGGGTCGGCGAGTACTTGTACCAGGCCGCCTCGTTGGTCAGCGGAGGGTCGTTGAGGGGCGGCACCTGGATGGTGCCGTCGGGGTTGAGTCCGACGTACAGGAGCCTGGAGCTGACCCCGATGGCGGGGATCGAGATCGAGATGGGCAGCGACCTGGCCAGCGCGGGCCCCTGCGTCGCCGTGGATCCGGAATCCCACGCCTCCGCCGGGGCCGGAACGACGCCGCACCACCAGGAGGAGCAGGCCTGGCTGGCCGCTCGTTTCCCGCTTCCGCCGGGGCTGACCGGGACCGGTCCGATGGAACCGGCCTGAGCGGGGCCTGGCTGGGGAGCGTGCTGCTGGGCGGCGACAGCCAGCCCGAGTACGCTCCCCCCGCGGCGATCAACACCATCCCGGTGACAATCGCCACCAGCCGGCTCCTCCTCCAGGCGGCCATGGCCAGTCCGCTGCCAGGTGCGGCGCGACCGCTAGCCGAGACCCGGGCTGCCCCGCGGCCGGTTACGCCGGGCCAGACAGAGCACGCCGAGGCCGGCCAGGACGATGGCCCCGCCCACGCCGAACAGGGCAGGATCCTGGACACCGCCCGTGCTGCCGCCGCCCGTGGCGGGAGCGCCGCTGGGTTCTGCGGCGCACGCCGCGACGATAGCGTCGCCGTCCGCGACCAGCTTGGGCCTGCTGTAGACACGGCGCGCGGCAACGTCCGCCCGGAGATCGGAAACAAAGGTGCTGACGGTGCTCCGGACCGCCGGTGAGGCCGTCGATGCGTCCTGCGTGAACTCGGTGGCTGCGGCGGCGACGGGACCCCACGAGCCGGGATGCTTCGTCAACGTTGCGTTAAGGCTGTCGAACGTCGCAAAGATATTATCGCACGCGTTGGTGCTGGCTGGCTGGGCATTTGCGCTCCCGGCCCCGGTCAGCATCAAGACCCCGGCCCCGGCCAGCATCAGGACCCCGGCCCCGAGCAAACGCCCTGCTGACCGCGTGAGCTTTCCCATGTCCCCTCCTTTTTGAGAGGTCAGCGGCATTGGTGCTCTTTACCATACGACGGCAGTACTGCTAATGAAAGGCGTCAAACCCCTCTTAAGGAGCGTCAATCTGATGAAATCTCCGGCCAGCGTCAGATTATATGCCATAGGTTGACAATGCCGCTTGCATCGCCTGTCGCCAGGGTCTTGCCATCGGGGCTGAACGCCACCGAGTTAATGTTCTGGCTGTTAGGGTCGGTGAGGCTGGCGGCCAGCGTCTTGGCGCCGACATTCCACAGGTAGGTACGGCCATCGCCGTCGCCGGCGGCCAGGGTCTTGCCGTCAGGGCTGAACGCCACCGAGTTCACGCCCTTGTTGCCGGGGTCGGTGAGGGTGGCGGCCCGCGTCTTGGTGGCGACATCCCACAGGTAAGTACGGCCATTGCTGTCGCCGGCGGCCAGGCTCGTACCGTGAGGGCTGAACGCGACCGAGTTCACGCCTGTACTGCCGGGGTCGGTGAGGGTGGCGGTCAGCGTCTTGGCGGAGACATTCCACAGGTAGCTGCGGCCATTGAAATCGCCGGCGGCCAGGGTCTTGCCGTCAGGGCTGAACGCGACGGCTTTCACGCCTTTGCTTCCGGGGTCGGTGAGGGTGGCGGCCAGGCTTCCGGTGGCGACATTCCAGAGGTAAGTGCGGCCATTGAAATCGCCGACGGCCAGGGTCTTGCCGTCAGGGCTGAACGCGACCGATTCCGCGCCCTTGCTGCTGGGGTCGATGAGGGTAGCGGTTATCGTCAAGGTGGCGAGGTCCAACAGGTAGGTGCCGCCATTTATGTCGCCGGCGGCCAGGGTTTCGCCGTCGGGACTGAACGCTACCGAAGTCTCGGCGGTGAAGCCTGAGGCAGTGGTGCAGCCAGTGGCGGGGATATCCCATAGGCAAAGGTAAAAATCGGCTATGGCCAGCGTCGAGCCTGAGGGGCTGAAGGTCAGCGACAATACGCCGTTGCCACGGTAGGGCGACGGGAGATCGAGGCCGACGCGGCTGTAACTCGGGGAGCTCGCCGGACTGGGGGAATGGGCCGGGCTCGCGGAATTCGCCGGACCTGGAGAGTTCGCCGGACTCTTCAGCACGAACGGAATAACTATCGCCGCGGCCAGGATCGCGGACGCCAGGGCGAGCACGGGAAAGCGATGGCGCGCCGTCCAGGCCTTTATCGCGCTGAGGCGATCGACGATGCCACGCCGCGGGCGGGGGCCCGTGCGCGGATCCGGCAGTTCGCGCTGTTCAGCCGGACCGGCGGCCAGTGCGGGGATCTCGGCTGGCGAGGTGACGGCAGGCTGCGGGCCGGCGGGTGCGCTGGCGGAGCTGCGGGGATAGTTGGGTGTCCGGCCGAGCGCTGCACGCAGCGCGCCGGCGAACTCCTGGCAGCTCCCGTACCGCTCCTCCGGGACCTTGGCCATCGCCCTGGCCAGCACCTCATCCGCCGCGCCGGGCAGGCCCGGCCGCCGCGAGGCGGCCGATGGCGGCGGCTCGGACAGCTGCGCAGACAGCACCGCCAGCACATCGTCCCGCTCGAACGGCACCGCCCCCGTCAGCAGCTGGTACGCCACGCAGGCCAGCGCGTACTGATCGGTCCGCCCGTCCACCGCTAGGCCCCGGATCTGCTCCGGTGCCGAGTAGACCGGGGTACCCAGGTACTGTCCGGTCCCGGTCAGTCCCGCCGGCGCCATGACCCGCTTGCTGATCCCGAAGTCCGACAGGTACACATGATCGGGCCGGTCCGCACTGGTGTCCACCATGATGTTCCCCGGCTTCACATCCCGGTGCACCAGCCCCGCCCGGTGCGCTGCATCCAGCGCCGAGGCCACCTGGGACACGAACTCCGCGGCCCGGTCCGGCGCTAGCGGCCCCTCCCGGTCCAGCACCCCCTGCAGGTCACCGCTACCGACGAACCGCATCGCGATGAACAGCACACCACCGGCCTGGCCGGCCTCGTACACCGGAATGATGTGCGGGTCATCGACTACCGCCGCCGCCCCCGACTCGCCGATGAAACGCCGCCGGAACTCCGGATCCGACGCCAGGGCCGGTGCGAGGATCTTGAGCGCCACCAGCCGGCCCAGCCGCTCATCACGGGCCCGGAACACCACCGCCATCCCGCCTGCTCCGACCTGGGCCAGCAGCTGGTACCCGGCCAGCAGCGAGCCCGCCCGGAAGCCGGCCAGACCCGCCGGGAAGTCCTCGCTCAACAACCCTCCCCAGCTCCCCCGCGGCCGTCCCCTCCCCGAAGCCTTCGTGATGTTATCCGGTCATGCACCGTTCGGGCGGTTAAATTATCTGATCTACCGTCTTGTGCCGCAACCCTGACCAGGGCACGGGCCAGGGATGTCACGGGCGCGATGGGCCCGCCCGTTCCGCGATCGTGAGCATTACCAGCTCATCCGGGAAAGGGAGCAGCTCTTATGTCCAGCGAAACTGAAATCCGGCCGTTCCGGGTCGAATTTCCGGAAGAGGAAATCGCCGATCTGCGTCGGCGGATCGCGGCAACGCGATGGCCAGAGCGCGAGACGGTCACCGACGACTCGCAGGGCGTGCGGCTCGCGCTGATGCAGGACCTCGCGCGCTACTGGGGGACCGACTACGACTGGCGCAAATGCGAGGCGAAACTGAATGCCCTGCCGAACTTCGTCACCGAGATCGACGGGCTGGACATTCATTTCATCCACGTCCGGTCCGAGCACTCCGACGCGCTGCCGCTGATCGTGACGCACGGGTGGCCCGGTTCGATCATCGAGCAGCTGAAGATCATCGAGCCGCTCACCAATCCCACCGCCCACGGCGGGACCGCGGCCGACGCGTTCCACCTGGTGATTCCCTCGCTGCCGGGGTACGGGTTCTCCGCCAAGCCGACCACCACCGGGTGGGATCCCCCCCGTACCGCACGTGCCTGGGTGGAGCTGATGAAGCGCCTGGGGTACACCCGGTTCGTGGCGCAGGGCGGCGACTGGGGTGCGGCCGTCACGCAGACGATGGGCATCCAGGCGGCACCGGAGTTGCTCGGCATTCACTCCAACATGCCCGGGACCGCTCCAGCCGACATCAACAAGGCGGTCGAACGCGGCGACCCGGCGCCCGAGCAGCTCTCAGGCGAGGAGAAACTGGCGTTCGAGCAGCTGAGCACCTTCTATGCCAAGCACGTGGCCTACGCGCTGATCATGACAACGCGCCCGCAAACGTTGTACGGGCTGGCGGACTCACCCGCCGACCTCGCGGCGTTCATGCTCGACCACGGCGACGGTACCGGCCAGCCCGGGCTGGTCGAACAGACCCTGCAGGGCACCTATGCCAGCGCCCTGACCCGAGACGACCTCCTCGACAACATCACGCTGTACTGGCTGACCAACACTGGGGTTTCCTCGGGCCGTCTGTACTGGGAGAACAAGGCGGACTTCTTCGACGCCAAGCCCATCTCGATTCCGTTTGCCATCAGCGTCTTCCCCCACGAGCTCTATGAAGCCCCGCGGAGCTGGGCCGAGCGCGCGTATCCCCACAACCTCATCCACTACAACAGGCTCGACCGAGGGGGCCACTTCGCGGCGTGGGAACAGCCAGACCTGTTCACCGCCGAAATGCGAGCCTCCTTCCGGACTCTGCGCTAACCGGGTAAACGCGGGCGGTGCACGGCCCCGGTAGCGCGCTGAGCACGAGTCGCCTAGTCCGCCCGCCGGGCACCACCCGCGCTTGCCCTGACTCCGTGTCTTACCATCCATGCATGCTCTGCCTGCGGCCATTCTCACTGGCCTAGGATCGCGTTGATGAGGGCTTAACCAAAACGGCCGGGCGGTGCCCGCAGAGGTGGGAGGACCTGGTGGAGGCAGAGTCGGAACGTCAGCCGGCTGACCCGCCGGCCACCTGGCAGGAGCACTGGTTCGACCACCGTCAGTTGCTCCGGCTGTACCACAGCGACGAGCACTGCGCGATCTACCTGGACCCCGACGTGCGCCAGGCGCAGGTCCGGTGGCTGCCCCGGTTCATCAATGTGACCTGGCAGTACTCCAAGGCAACCTACGGCGACGGGTTCGGGCCCGACCCGCGCATCTACTCCATCCACCACGCCGGGCGGCACGGCGGCGGCCACGCGGGCTACTACGTCAGCCCAGTCCACGACTACCACAACGTCAGCGACTGCGGGCTGGACACCTGGCGGGAGAGCAACACCCTGGCTCGCGAACTGCCCGCTCATGAGATCGGGCATTCCGTCGAGAGCGCCGGCAACGGCGTCCACGGCTCGCCGGCGTATGAGATCTGGGGCGACAGCAAGTGGGCCGAGTTCTACATCTATGACCTCTACACGGCGCTGGGCATGGATCGCGAGGCCAAGGGCGTCTACCGCCGGTTCACCGGCAACACCGAGGATTTCCCCCGCCGGGGGACCCGCTGGTTCCGCGACTGGTTCTACCCGCTCTGGCGGGACTGCGGGCGGGCACAGGTCATGAACAGGTTCTTCCGGGAGCTGGCCCGGCACTTCCCGCGCGACTCCGGCGGGACCTACACGCGGCGGATGAACTGGGGCGAGTACGTCCACTTCACCAGCGGCGCCGCGGCCGCCGACATGAGCGGCCAGGCTGCCCGCGCTTTCGGCTGGCCCGGCGAGTGGGCCGGCCAGCTGGAGCGTGCCCGCGAGCAGTTCCCCGGCATCACGTACTGACATACCGGGCCGTGCCACCCGGCGGTGGCCCGGGCGCCAGCCAGCGGGTGTCTATCCGGCCGTCGGCGGCGGCGGCGCGCAGCAGTTCGATGACCCGGTCGCGGTCCGCGTCGGACGCCCGCAGTGCGGGTGGCCTGGGCGGATCTGCCGGCATCCGGCCTCCTCGGCGGCGGCGTGGTGGCATCGCACCACATTCCACGTTATAGCCCAAGCCCCCAGCCAGCAACGAGAAGCTGAAGCGCTGCTCGAATCCGTCTGGCGGGCTACGAGCTCAGGTCACGCGGCTACCGGCGAGAGCGGCCCGGGCCGAACTTGATCCAGGCCACGATGGCGACGGCCGCCAGCAACAGCCAGGGGGAGAACAGGACGTGGATGGCGAAGCCGAAGACCATCAGGGCTACGAGGGCGGCGACGGCCAGGACGATGATGGCGAACATGATGGTCGGTCTCCTTGATGCGTTAGGTTTGCCTGCTTCAAGGTTGCCGCCGGCGGTGGCTCCCGTCGATCGGGATCACCCCCGATTCGCCCCTGGTCGGCAGCGCCAGGAAATCAGGGTTATCCCTGACCGTGGCCAGGGATGCCGCCCGCCAATCTGGCCGTGTCGTCTGTGCGAGCTAAGCCTTTCGCGTCGCCAGCCGTCCGCCGACGAGGGCAGTGGTGTCGACGTCATCGAGTGTGGTAACCACCAGATCCGCGCCGGCCGTGGCCAGCAGGTCGGCGTCGCTGGCGCGGGCGATGCCGATTGCGGCCATGCCGCCGGCCTTGGCGGCTTGGACCCCGGCGGACGCATCCTCGATCACCATCGCGTGGCGCGGCTCGACGCCGAGCTCGTGCGCGGCGGTCAGGAAGATCTCGGGGTCGGGTTTGCCGTGGGCGAAATCGCGTCCGGACACGTCTACGTCGAAGTAGTCCAGCAGCGTCAGGCCGGGTCGAAGCGTCGGCGAGGAGATCCCCTGCTCCTGCGCGAAAGTGTCGAGCCGGATCTGCCGCAGGAACAATCCCGCGTTCTTCGACGACGACGCGTCCGCGATCAGCATCCCGGCGTCCTTGGTGGCGATGACGAGCCGGAGCGCGTCGGGATAGGCGGTGAAGTCACCGGCCTCGATGAGGCGCACGACCATGTCCTGCTTAAGCCGTGCGTACTCGGCGACGCGGTTTTCTGCGTCGGGCACACCGAAGTAGTCGAGGGCGGCGCGGGCGCCGCTCATGCGCGGCTTGCCCGACACGTACTGCTGGTAGACGTGGGGGGTGAACCCACCCGGCGACCACGTCGTTTGGTCGCGGATGTTGCGCCAGCTGGACTCCATCAGCTCGCGCAGCGACTCGCGCCACGCCTTCTCGTGCGGCGAGTCGACCAGCACCCCGTCGACGTCGAAAATCGCTCCCTGGAACTTCTCCATGTGGCCTCCTGTCAGTCCGGGGCGGGTGGCCCGGTAGTCGGGGGGTTCTGGCTGAGCTCGAACACGGTCCGGTCGCCCGGGCGCAGCTCACGAACATCATCGCGGACTCCCACCCGGACCGGACGGCTCACCCCCTCGGCGTGGGCAGCCAGCGTCAGGCGATCGGCGCTGAGCGTCACTTGGATGGTGGTTCCGCGGGACTGCATCGAGAACGACAGGCTGTCGAGCCGGGCCGGGAGCCGGGGATCGAAGTGCAGGGCGCCGTCGTAGACATGGGTGCCCGCGTAATTGCGCTGCATGAGGTCGAGCGTCCCGGACATGACACCCATGTGGATGCCTTCTTTCGTCGTGCCGCCCTGGATGTCATCGGCATCGCTGTGCAGCGCGACCAGGAACCGGTCCCACGAACTCTCGGGGTCGACGGTGGCAAGTACCCCGGCATGGGTGACAAAGCTCAATGTCGAGCCGTGGGAAGTCCGCCGGTCGTAGTACGCAACGTTCCGCGTCAGCGTGTCGGCCCGGTAGTCATACCCGAGCCGTCCGAAGATCTCGTGTAGCTCCTCTTGCCTGAGCAGGAAGAATAGCATCACCACGTCGGCCTGTTTGGTGACCTTGTAGCGGTTGGGGTCCTTGCCCTCCGCGCGCAGGATCCGGTCGAGCCGCTGGATGTTGCCGTACTTCTCCCGGTACGCGTCCCAGTCCAGCTCCTCGAGGTCTTCGTATCCCTCGAACTGGCTGATGATCCCGTCGCCGAGGAACGGGACGAACATCCGGCGGCTCATATCGTCCCACACCGCGAGCTCGGCGTCGCTGATGCCCAGCCGCGTCCGCAGCGCCTCTGCGCGGCTCGCGGGAAGCAGTGGCAGGAGCTGGCCGGCGATACCACAGAGCCACGCCACCATGACGTTGGTATAGGCGTTGTTGCGCAACCCGCCCTGCCGCGCGTCCGGGTACTTGTCGTGGAACTCGTCCGGGCCCATCACGCCGTGGATCTCGTAGCGCTCGCGCTCGGGATTGAAGTGCGCGATCGACGCCCAGAAGCGAGTGATCTCCAGCATCATCTCCGCGCCGTAGTCGCGCAGGAACGCCTGGTCACGGGTGGTCTGGAAGTAGTGCCAGATGTTATAGAAGATCGCCGCGTTGACATGCCGCTGGTTGCGGCTGAGGTCGGGCTCCCAGAGGCCTGAGACCGGGTTGAGGTGGACCAGCTGGGTCTCCTCGATTCCCTCGCTCCCGCTCTGCCACGGGAACATCGCACCCCGGAACCCCGTCTCATGGGCGGCCGCCCGGGCCTCGCCCATCCGGCGGTAGCGGTACATCAGCAGCCCGCGCGTAATCTCGGGCAGCCGGATATTGAAGAACGGGAACGCATAGATCTCATCCCAGAACACGTGCCCGCGATAGGCCTCGCCGTTGAGCCCACGGGCGGGCATCCCGGCGTCGAGATCGGCGGTATGACGGGAGCAGACCTGCAGCACGTGCGCGATGTGCAGTCGCAGCAGTTGCTGCACGCTCTCGTCCCCGGTCACCCGCATGTCGCACACCTGCCACAGTTCGTCCCATGCGGAGGCGTGGCGCTCGAATGCGGCGGCGAGGTCGGCGTGGCGGACGGCCGACCTGGCCGCCCGCACCAGGGTGTCGCTGACCGCCGGGTCCCGCGACGTGTAGAACGCGACCATCTTCTCCACCCGCGTCGCCGCACCCTGGTGCACGTCGAAGGCCAGGACCTGCTGGATGTAGTCCTCCACCTGGTAAAGCCTCCGCTCGACCAGGGGCGGCTCATTACCGGCAAACACGCGCGTGCGGGCCGCGTGGCTGATGTACAGATTCGACTGCCGGGTCTCGGCCTTCAGCGCGACGACCTCGGGCCCGAACGTCCGCGGGGAAACAGGGTTGAGGTGGCGGCCCTCCAGCTGCCGGTAGCGGGCGACACCGCTGTTGGTTACCCGGCCGTCGATCGCCGTGACCACCTCGACGCGCCCCGACCAGTTTTCCGGAACAAGCGTCCACTCGATCGCCGCGTGGTGCGGGTCGCCCATGCTGACGAACCGGCGGCTGTGCAGCGTCGTCTCCCGGCCGCTGGGATCGCGGAAACGAAGGTGGCGGACGACGGTCGCGTACCGGATGTCCAGTTCGTGGCGGTAATCGAGCAGATCCACGTCGGCCAGCCTGATCGCCTCCCCGCCCTCGATGCGCAGCTGGAGGACCAGCCAGTTCGGCATGTTGACCAGATCCTCGTTGAGCACGGGCACGCTGCTCAGGATCGTCGTTTCGCGGTTGTAACCGCCGTGTACGTAGGTACCGGGATAATGCACACCGTCGGCCTCCTCCCACTCCGCCGCGCCACGTGTGCACAGGTAGCCGTTGCCCGTCGAGGTCAGCGCCTCGCGAAGGCCCTCAGACCCAGGCTCAAAGCCGTCGTACGTGAGCAAGAAACTGTCCACGGCACCTCCTCGCTGCCTCGGCGCGCCGCAGCCTCAGGCCCGGCCTAGCACCGGACTTCCCCAGCGCCATGCACCAGACCCGGAGAACACCTCTATCCGGTACCCGCGGGCCAGCGGGCCCGCTGCCGGGCCTCCTCACCAACGGTAGCGTCCCCCCGGCACGGGTCGCAGGCCGCCCGCGTCGAAGGTGTACCCAGTCCACCCCGTCCGCACCGCCGCGCGAGGTGAATAATCCGTCGAGGTCGAACACCTCCGCTACGCCGGTCCCAAGCCGCCCACTTCGGTGTACTCGCTGCGGTCCAGCTGCACGACCTTGGTGTAGCCGCTGTCCGCTGGCTCTGCGATGTCGGTGTACTGGCTGTCGTCCAGTTGCACGACACGGAAGCTGCGCGCGGAGAGCAGCTTGCGCAGGTGCCGCATCCCGCTCATGCCCGCGAGCGCGACAGCTATGGCGGCGGCGAAGACCGAGCCGCCGAAAAGTGCGAGCCCGCCGACGACATGTCCCAGCATCATCATGACCACTCCGGCCAGCAGGGCCACCGGCACGGCCGCCACCAGCAGCAACGCGAGCAGTGTCACGGCAATCACGGCCTTGGCCGACCTGTCCGGCGTCCGCTGCCCGTACCAACCGGTCATCTCGCTCACCTCTCCAGGCCCGGAGCTCTCCAAGGGCCCGGACCCACCCAGATACACGATATGTCGTGTCCTCTATGTCAACGCACCTCTCGATCAGAATCATCCCGTGACCGGCTCATCAAGACGGGCGGCAGCCTTAGGTCGTGCTGCCACCCGTCCCGTTCGGAATCAAATCTTCGGACCGAACGGACCGTGGCTCACCGGCCAGGAAGGCTTGCGCCGTCGGCACCTGGTGCGGTGACACTCGCGGCCGCGATCTGCCCGTGTTAACGTCGGGTAACCGCTCCAGACCTCGGTGGCTGATGGCGCTTGCTGACTGCAACGCCGCCGAGATGCTCGGAGCTTTCGATGCTGGGATTGGGTAAGACCGGTACGGTTGGTGCTTCTGCCGCAGTCAGCTCTGGCCGCAGCCGGGACATTTACCGACGTTACGCCGTCACGCTTTATACCCAGGCGCTGCTGACTGTCGATGACTCGGCCTTGGCCGAGCAGGTCGTCTATGACGTCGCCGTCAATGAGTGCGCGCTGGCCCTGGTGCCGAAGCGCGGCGAAGACGATGCACGTCATCGAAGAGTGCTGGGAATCTATCCGCGTGACATGACGGTCCTATTGCGCGCGGTACTACGCAGGCTGACGACCTCATAGGCTCTTGAAGCGCATCGGGCCGCCACGACGGCTAAGGCCTAGCCTGACGGCGGCGCCCTGCACGGAAGCGGATCCGCTAACACGGGCACAATGGGGGTATGACATCGGGCCGGAAGCCAGCCGCTGCATCTCCGGTGACGCCGGTCCAGGCCGCGCGGGGTGAGCACTGGTGGCCGGTGGCGCTGGCGATCGTGGTGGCCGCGTTTTTGCACGTGGCGCTGCCGGCGAAATACCGGGTGAACCCGCCCTGGGTGGTCCCGGCCGTGCTGCTGGCGCTGCTGGCTGCCCTGATCGTGGGGGATCCGGGCCGCATCGACCGGCAGAAACCCTGGCTGCGGATCGTCACCGGCGCCGTGATCGCCTTGCTCACCGTGGCGAACCTGCTGGCCGCCGTCCACCTGTTCCACGACATCCTCACCAACAACAAGCTGTTCGCCAGCAACGCCACCGGGCTGCTGGCTACCGGCGGGGTGCTCTGGGCCACGAACGTGATCGCGTTCGCGCTGTGGTACTGGGATCTGGATCGCGGCGGCGCCGCCGCCCGCGCGCACCATCCGCAGGCGAACCCGGCGTTCATCTTCCCGGAGATGCTGCACACCCAGTACGTGCCCGCCACCTGGGTGCCGAAGTTCGTCGACTACCTGTCGCTGGGCTTCTGGACCGCCACCGCGTTCAGCCCCACCGATATCTCCGCGATCAAGCCGTGGGCCAAGCTGCTAATGATCACCGAGGCGGCCGTGTCCCTCGGCATCGCCGGGCTCGTGATCGCCCGCGCGATCAACATCCTGGCGTAACAGCCGCGAATTACCGTCGGCCGGCATGCTTGGCATCAGGCCGGAGTGCCTTTCACTTCAAGCGGGAGAGGAAGTCGGGGAGGTCGGCGGTGTCAGGCAGGGGTGGCCGCTGGTTCGTAGACGCGGATGTAATCGATCAGCATCGTCTGCGGGAAGGTCACTGACTCATCCGGCGGGACGGATGCGGTACCGCCGACAGCAACATTAATAAGCAGGAAAAAGTCATGGTCGAAGACCCAGGGTTTCCCGTTCAGGTCCGCCGGGGTCACGGCGTGATAAAGAATGTCGTTCACGTACCAGCGGATGCTGCCGGGCTGCCAGGCGACCGAGTACACGTGGAAGTCGCGCCAGAGCGACGAGCCGACCGCATACGACGCGCCGATGCCGCCCGGTCCGGAGTATCCCGGCCCGTGGACCGTTCCGTGGACGGTGGCGGGGCCGGTGCCGAAATGCTCCATGACGTCGATCTCACCGCAGCGGGGCCACCCGGACTGGCCTATGTCCTGGCCGAGTAGCCAGAAGGCGGGCCAGATGCCGCGGGCACGCGGAATCTTTATCCGCGCCTGTATCAATCCGTACCGGAACGACCGCCGGTCCCTGCTGATCAATCGCGCGGAGGTGTAGCCGCGGCCGCCGTACCGCCCGGCCGGTCCGGGGTTCACCCGCCGGACCACGATGGCGAGATTCCCGGCCCCGTCGTGGGCGGCATTGCCCGGCTCATCGGTGTAGTACTGCAGCTCCTGGTTTCCCCAGCCCGATCCGCCGATCTCGGCCTGCCAGGTCGCCCCATCCGCTGGGCTGCCCGCTGCGCCATCGAACTCATCGGACCACGCCAGGCGATATGCACGTCCCGGAATCCGGTCGCCCACCTACGCCTCCCAACCTCGCCCCGAAATTGACGCTTGTGACCGTGCCGCCCTCCGCAGCTCGCTGGTGGTGCTCGCGGGCAGGCGTGGGCAGAAACATCAGGTAGCAAGTTCCCGACCGACTCTCCGCCAGGCTGCCACATCCTGACCGAGCCCCCATGACTGCATTCCCCTGATTGTTCTGGGCCGGCCTCCTTGCGGGCCGGATCTTATTCAGTAGCCGGAGCCCCGCTTGGTGCCGCCGTAACCGATAATGCGGACTGGGTCGCGGCGCGGCGAGCCGGCGGCAGGACTCAGGGAGGGCGGCATGAGCATACACGCGGAGGACAGCGCTTACGCGCTGCTGAACGACGGCGCCACGACCGAGATCCGGTCCGCCCGGCCTGATGACTTCGACGCGGTCCGGGACCTGCATGCCAAGATGTCCCCGGACAACTTGTACCTGCGGTTCTTCAGCATGAGCCCGCTCGTTGCCGAGCAGGAGGCGCGCCGGATATGCCGCGAACCCGCGCCGGACCACGCGGCGCTGCTGGCCATCCTGGACGGCGAGGTGGCCGGCTGCGGCACCTACGAGCAGGCAGGCGCCGGGTCCCGGTCCGCGGAGGTCGCGTTCACGGTCGCCGATGACCTGCACCACCGCGGCATCGGCATGCTGCTGCTGGAGCACCTGGTCTCGCTGGCCCGCAGCCGGGGGTTCCGCGAGTTTACCGCGGAGACGCTGAGCGAGAACGCGGCCATGCTGCGGGTCTTCGCCGATGCCGGGCTGCAGGCGCAGCGCTCCCTGGTGGACGGCGTGTATGACTTGAGGTTCCCGCTGCCTGCCGACGAGGCGGACGCCGCCCTGGGCACCTACCGCGATACGGTCGCCGTGCGAGAGCGGTCTGCGGATGTGGCGAGCATGCAGCCCGTGCTGATGCCGGCCTCGGTCGCGGTCATCGGCGCGAGCCGGCGCCCCGGCTCGGTCGGCCGGGCGATCTTGCAGAACCTCATCAGCGGGGGCTTCCCGGGCCCGGTCTACCCGGTCAACCCGGACGCGGCGGAGCTGGATGGCGTCCCCTGCGTGCCGTCGGCGGCCGCGCTGCCGGACCAGGTCGACCTGGCGGTTATCGCCGCGCCGGCCGGGGCGGTGCTCGGGATCGCCGAGGACTGCGGACGGCGGGGGGTCCGGGCCCTGGTGGTGATCGCGGCCGGGCTCAGCGGCCCGGCCCGCGCGGAGCTGCTGGGCATCTGCCGTCACCATGGCATGCGGATGGTCGGGCCGGCCAGCTTCGGCGTGGCCAACCCGGGCATCGGCCTGGACGCCACGTTTGCGGCCCACCATCCCGTGGCGGGAATGGCCGGGCTGGCGTTTCAGTCTACCGGCGGCACCGGCTTCGTGCTCGTGGAGCACCTGTCCCGGCTGGGCGTGGGGATCACCTCCCTGGTCTCCCTCGGCGACAAAGACGACGTGTCCGGCACCGACATGCTGCAGTGGTGGGAGTCCGACGAGGAGACCAAGCTGGCCTTGTTGTACCTGGAATCGATCGGGAACCCGCCCAAGTTCGCCCGCACCGCCCGCCGCGTGGGCCGCACCATGCCAGTGCTGACCGTGGACGTGGGCCGGTCCGCGACGGGCGGCCGCCTGGCCGGGGCCCGCGCTGTGAAGGCGGCTACCCCGCTGGTCACCCGGCGGGCCCTGTTCGAGCAGGCCGGCATAATCGCCGCCGCTAACCTCGGCGAGCTGCTCGACACCGCGGCGCTGCTGGCCTCCCAGCCGGTGCCCGCCGGAGGCAGGGTCGGCGTAGTGTCCAACACCCGCGGCGCCGCGGTGCTCGCCGCCGACGTGTGCGCCGACGTCGGCCTGCAGGTCGCTGCCCTGGCCGGGGACACTCAGCGGGCGCTGCGGGACCTACTCGGCCGACAGGCCCTGGTGGCCGGGCCGGTCGATACCACCGTGCTGGTCACCCCCGGCCGCTTCCGCGAGTGCCTGGAGCTTGTCGGCGCCGACCCCGGCGTGGACGCGGTGCTGGCACTGACGACCACGACCGCGGGCAGCGACCTGGTTCCCGAGGTGGCCGCCGCGCGGCTGCCGGTGCCGATCGCCGCGGCCGTACTGGACCAGGTTGAAGTGGTCCGGCTGCTGCGGGGTCCCGGCGGGGACTCCGCTCCGGTCCCGGCCTATGCCTACGCCGAGTCCGCCGTCCGTGCCCTCGGCCACGCCGCGCGCTACGGCACCTGGCGGGCGACCCCGCCGGGACAGGTGCCCGACCTGGATGGCCTGCGCCAGGACCGGGCCAGGGAGCTGGTCGCCGACGTTCTCGCCGACCCGCCCCGGGGCGGCTGGCTGGCCCTGGACCCTACCGTGGAGCTGCTCGGCTGCTACGGCGTGCCGCTGGCCGACAGCATCGGGGTCATTACCGAGGACGCCGCGGCCGCGGCGGCGGAACGGTTCGGCGGCCCTGTCGCGCTCCGGGCGGACGTGCCGGGCCTGCTGCGCACCAGCGACGCCGGCGACGTGCTGACCGGCCTGCACGGCGCGGACGAGGTCCGGAGCGGGTTCCGGTCGCTGAAGCAGACCTTCGGCAGGCGGCTGGCCGGCGTCATCGTCCAGCCGGTTATTACCGGCGGCATCGAGGTGAGAATCAGGGTGCTGCACGAGCAGGTGGCCGGCCCGCTGGTGCTGTTCGGGCTCGGCGGCGCCGACGGCGATGGGCTAGCCGACCGGGCCGCCCGGCTCGCTCCCCTCACCGACACCGACGCCGATGACCTGATCCGGTCGACACGGGCCGCCCCCCGGCTGCTCGGGCGCCGCGGGGTTCCGGCCGCCGACCTCGCCGCGCTGCGGGACATGCTGCTGCGGGTCTCCCGGATGGCCGACGACCTGCCACAGATCGCCGAGCTTGAGCTGAGCCCCGTCATCGCCCGCCCCGACGGCGTCCAAGCCGTCGACGGCCGGATCCGCATCCAGGCCGCTGAGCTCGCTGACGCCCACCTACGCCGCCTGCCATGACGGACCCTCAACGGCGCGGGGTGGGCCCGCCGGCCACGATAAGATGCCCGCGACCGTTGAGCGGTTACGAACGCGCCCTGCCGCTGAAAGACCGCCCTGCCGCTGAAAGACAAGGCGCAAACGGAGCGGCGTGGCCCCGCGACCGGCCAGGGTCCGGCATCTGTCGCATGCCACGCCCACTCAAGGATGCGGATCCGTCAGTGGCAGGGATGCCAGGGAAGGTATCCGGCCATCGGCTGACCAGGAGCGCGGGTAACGGGCGGAAATTTGCCGGCCGCTCCGCACCGTGTTTGAGTGGTGTATGGCCTGTACGTTGCATGTTGCCTGGGATGACCGGCTCGCGGGATATGACTTCGGGTCCGGCCACCCGATGGCGCCGGTGCGGGTCGAGCTGACGATCGAGCTGGCCCGCGCCTTCGGCCTGTTCGCTGCGGCCGGAGTGTCGGTCGAGCGCCCGGCGCCGGCCACCGACGGGCAACTGGAGACGGTGCACCTGCGGCGCTACATCGCCGCAGTCCGGCAGGCGGGCGGCCCGGAACCTGGCCCTCCGACGCCGGCTTTCGGCCTGGGCACCGAGGACAACCCGGTATTCGCGGGCATGCACGACGCGTCGGCGCTGGTGGCCGGTGCCACCCTGGCCGCCGCCCGGGCAGTATGGACCGGCACGGCCCGGCACGGCGCGAGCATCGCCGGCGGCCACCATCACGCGATGCGCGGCAGCGCGAGCGGGTTCTGCGTGTACAACGACCCGGCGATCGCTATCACCTGGCTGCTCCTGGCGGGAGCCAACCGGGTGGCCTATGTCGACGTCGACGTGCATCACGCTGACGGGGTACAGGCCGCCTTCTACGACGATCCGCGGGTGCTGACGATCAGCCTGCACGAGCATCCGGCCACGCTGTGGCCCGGTACCGGGCTGCCGTCGGAAACGGGCGGGCCAGGGGCGGAGGGCTCCGCGGTCAACGTGGCGCTTCCGGCCGGGACCGGGGACGCCGGGTGGCTGCGTGCCTTTGACGCCGTGGTGCCGCCGCTGCTGCGGATGTTCCGGCCGCAGATCCTGGTCAGCCAGCACGGCTGTGATACGCACTGGCTCGATCCGCTGGCTGGCTTGCGGCTGTCGATCGACGCGCAGCGCATGGCGCACGCCGCGATCCACCAGCTGGCCCATGAGGTGGCCGACGGCCGCTGGCTGCTGACCGGGGGAGGCGGTTATGAGCTGCTCGAGGTGGTGCCGCGGACCTGGACGCATCTGCTGGCGGAGGCAGCCGGGTGCCCGATCGACCCCCGTGCGCGCATCCCTGCCTCCTGGCGCGAGTACGCGTTCCGCCGCACGGGCCGGGAGGCACCGGAAGTGATGACTGAGGGAAGTGAGCCAGAATTCGCGCGATTTGAGGCGGGATACGATCCGGCCGATCCGGTCGACAGGGCCATCCTCGCGACCCGGTCGGCTGTCTTCCCCGAGCACGGGATGATGCCCGGGTTCTAGCGCCGCGATCCTGGCCCAGCCGATCGGTGACCAGCCCGGTGCCTGGAATGAGGTGCCCGAGGCAAGCTACGCGGGTGATCGGGAAGGGACATGCCAGCTGCTGTCCTTCACCCCCGAGTGTCGAGCCGAAGGCCCGGAGGCAGGGTACGGGCCGACGTCCGCGCGCGGCGGCCGATCGTCCCGCAGATGTCGGGACATCTGGCCCTGACCCGGGGCCTACCGCCGGCTGATTGTTATATTAAGCGGATTGCAAACTATACTTTGCAGTATGTCGGTTCCGGGTGGGCCGCTGCCGGGGAGGCAGGTAAGGACGGCCGGGCAGGACCCGGCGGAGACTACGCCGGACCCGGCATTAGGAGGCAAAAAATGAGGTCGGCAGCAGCCAGCCCGGCGGGGTGGCCGGCGATGCCCAGGCCGGACGGGACGGGACACAGTGACGTCAGGGTGCCCGGCGAGCCATCGGGGACGGCGCGCGCGACGGGCGGGATCACTCTAGGCGTGGAGGAGGAGTTCGTGCTCCTGGACCCGTCCGCCGGCACCGCTGTGCCGGCCGGCCCGGACCTGGCGCGGATGCTCGGCGGGGAGCCGGGGGTGCAGCAGGAGCTGATGCGGTTCCAGGTAGAGACCGCGACCCCGGTATGCACCAGCCTGGACGACCTCAGCCGCCAGCTGGCCCGGCTCCGCCGGCTGGTCGCGGACGCCGCGGCATCGCTGGGCTGCCGCCTGGTGGCGTCCGGGACCGCGCCGTACCGTACGCCCGGGCTGGCCGCCGTGACGGACCAGCCCCGGTACCGAGAACTGGCACGGCGTTACGGCCCGCTGGCGGCCCAAGCCGGCAGCACCTGCGGCTGCCACGTGCACGTCGGGGTTCCCTCCCGCGACCTCGGCGTCCAGGTGCTGGCCCGGCTGCGGCCCTGGCTGGCCCCGCTGCTCGCCATCACCGTCAACTCACCGATCGCGGGCGGCCGCGACACGGCCTGGGCGAGCTCGCGGTACCGGGCCTGGGCACACTGGCCGACCGCGACGCCGCCCGCGGTGTGGCCCGACGCCGCCGCCTACGACGCGGCGGTCCGCGGCCTCATCCGGCGCGGCGCCGCGCCGGATGAGCGGGGCATCTACTTCCTCGCGCGGCTGTCCCCGCGCTATCCCACGGTGGAGGTCCGGGTCGCCGACGCCTGCCTCGACGCCGGCATCGCGGTGCTGCTGGCCGGGCTGACCCGCGCCCTGGTCGCGACCGCCCTGGCCGAGATCCGCCAGGGGATCCCAGTGCCAGCGGCGCCAACCCGGTGGGTCAACGCGGCCCTGGCTGCTGCGGCCCGGTGGGGACTCGCCGGGACAGGAGTCGACCCGTTCACCGGGCAGACCGCCGATGCGCGCAGCCTGCGGTCCCGCCTCCTGGATCATGCCTACCCCGCGCTCAGCGACCGCGGCGACGCCCAGACCATTACCAGGCTGCTGCGCCGGCTCGACGACTGGGGGACCGGGGCCGACCGGCAGCGAGCCCTCTTTGCCACCGCCGGGTCCGCGCCCGGGTTCACCGAGGCACTCGCCCGCGCCACGCTATCTGCCGACGAGCCGGTCCGCGGCGGCCAGCCGAACGCGAGCTCCGAGCGGCCACCGCGAGCCAGGACACCAGGGCCCGCTCCCGCCGTCCCCCACCCCCGGGCGCCGTAATCCGCCCGCACCGGCTCCGTCATAACCCCGGGCCCCCTGGTGCCTGATACTGATATCCAGGGCAGACGCGGCTTCGAACAGCTGGAAAGAGCAGATCATCATGAACCTCTTCACTATGTCGCGCAGCATGGCCAGGCTGGAGTACACGGCCGTACGCCTGCCCTTCACACTCCTGGATGAACACATCGTTTCCCGCTACTGGCATGATCAGGGGCTCTTCCGTCTCGGCTTCCAGCGCTACCTCGGTTCGATCGATGAGCTCGCCGGGTGGCTCCTTGCCGATGATGACATCTCCGGGAGGGGCCAGGCACTGACGCGGCGTACCTGGCACCTGGCGGTGGCCGACGAGCCCGGAACGGGTCCGCAGGGACGGCCTGCAAGCTGAAAGCCGACTGTTTCTCCGTGATTCCGCGTGATGCCATCTGCGGGCGTGCCTGTTGCCAGCCGATTCGAGCCGGTGTGGCGTGCCCTGTTTAGGGGTCGCCGTCGGACGAGGCAGCTGTCGTCGCAGGCCAGATCCAGGAGACCGCCGGTCCTGCCCGCCCAGATGCCGGCCTAAGGTCCCGTGCGCAGGGACGTTGGTCCCTGGCACCCGCTCCCGTGACGCGGTGGAATGACCGTGACAGAGGACCCCAGGCAGACGCGGGGGAACGGACCAGATCCGCGCACCGCGCAATCGAGATCCGCGAGTAGCGGAGCAGGGTCCTCTCGTCATGTCCGGTCCGGATTACCTCGCGCTGCAGGCTGGCACCCCCACCCGGCGCAGTAAAGGAGCAGCACAGGGTCGGACATGACGATGACGATCCCGGCAATCCCAGGCCCGCAGCAGCCGACCGCCGTCTTGGGCGGGCGAGCATGCGCCAGTTGCCGACGAGGGCTCTGGCGCGGCAGCCTGCCTGTCAGTTAGCCGGGTGCGCGTGGAGCCAGTCGAGGACCTGCTGGGCGTGCGTGTTGGGCGGAAAGACTGGGTAGAAGACGTGCTCGATGCGTCCGTCACGGGCAACGATGGTCAGGCGTGAGTACAGGCGTTCGTGTCCGGGGGCTGAGAAGGTCGGCAGGTTGAGCGAGTCGGCCACGGTGAACTCCGGGTCGGACAGCATCTTGAACGGCAGGCGCAGCCGCTCGACAACCTCAGCCTGATAGTCGGGGTCCTGGCTGGACAGCCCCCAGACTTGGGCGGCGCCCGCGGCCTGCAGGTCCGCGAAGTGGTCACGAAAGTCGCACGCCTCGGTCGAGCAGCCGCGGGCACCCGGGATCGCGTCCCAACCTTCAGGCAGGTCGACACCGGGACGGCCGGTGAGCGGGTAGATATAGATGACCGTCCGGCCGGGGCCGGTCGCGGCCAGGTCGACGCTCTGCCTGTCGCTCGTCTGAACCGGCAGTCCCGGCATCGGCAAGCCCGTCAGCTGGTCGGCGGCACCGTCATCGCGCGGAACCGGGAGGTTGTCCGGCAGGATGGTGAAATCGGTCATCGCACGTGGCTCCTTCGCAAAGTTGCGGCGCCCAAACTGCGCACCCGGTGAGAAGCGATTCTCAATCGTCGCCGTCAGCCAAGTGATCGGACCAGGTATTCCCAGACGGCCCGGACCGGGCCTTCGGTATAGATGTTGCGCCGCTTGGACAGCGACTCCTCAGGGTCTGACCAGGTGGGCCAGCCGCCGAACGCATGGGTGAGCAGCTGCTGCGCACATGCGCGTTCGAGCAGCACGGCCGCGACCGTGGCCGTCTGCAGGTCCGGGCCGACGGTCACGATGCCGTGGTTGACCAGGAAGATCGCCCGGGCCGTCCCCAGCTCGGTGGCCACCGCCTGGCCCAGTTCCCGGGTCAGGATCAGGTCGGCCGTCTGGGTGAATCGCGGCACCTCGGGCGGGACGAAGTAGTTGGCCGCGTGGCTGACCGGCCGCAGTGGCTGGCCGGTGGCGGCCAGGGCCACCGCGTGCGGCGGGTGGGTGTGCACCACCGCGCCCACGTCGGGGCGGGCGTTCATGATCTCGGTGTGGATGGGGTACTCGCTGTGCCGCGGCCCGTCGCCCGCTACCACCTCGCCGTCCGGGCTGACCAGGTGCACCCGGTCGGCCGTGACCTCCTCCAAACCCCAGCTGGTCGCCTTCAGCCAGGCGCCGCGGTCGTCCGGGTCCCGCACCGAGGCGTGTCCCCAGATGAGGTCCCCGTGGCCCGCCATGGCCAGGATCCGCGACGCGGTGGCCACCAGCTCCGTGATGTCGCTGCTCACCGGTGCACCAGCCCGCCGTTGAGGTGTAGTGTCTGGCCGGTCATCCAGCCGCTGTCGTCGGAGAGCAGGAACACCACGGCGCCGACCATGTCCTCCGGGCCCGCGGGCCGCTTGATGGCCTGAGCGGCCAGCATGGCGTCCTTCTGCTGCGGAGTGACGGTCTCCCGGGCGATCTCGGTGAACACCGGGCCCGGGGACACGGTGTTGACCCGGATCCCGTCCGGTCCGAGCTCGTGGGCCATCGAGTGGGTCAGCCCGTAGACGCCGGCCTTGCTCGCCACGTAGTGCAGGTAGCCGGGCCGGCCGAGCCACAGCGCGTCCGAGGCGACGTTGACGATGCTGGCTCCGGGGCTGCGCCGCAGGGCCGGGAGCAGGGCCTTGGTCAGCAGCCACGGCCCGCGCAGGTTGACCGCCATCAGCGTGTCCCACTCGGCCACCGAGATCTCCCAGAACGGCTTCATGGTGATGGTGGAGAAGATGGCCGCGTTGTTGACCAGCCCGTCCACCCGGCCGTGCCGGTTACCCACGTCGTCCGCCAGCCGCTGGCAGCTGGCCTCGTCGGCCACGTCGATCTGCACGCTGCTGGCGCTGCCGCCATCCGCGGTGATCTTCGCTGCCGCCGCGGCGCACTTTCCCCCGTCCCGGTCGGCCAGCACCACGTGGGCGCCCTCGGCGGCCAGCCGCTGAGCGTATGCGAGCCCGATGCCCTGGGCCGCGCCGGTGACCACGACGATCTTGCCCGTCAGGCCGGCGCCCGGCGCCCCGGCGCTCACCGGGTCACGCTCCAGTGCCGGAAGCTGGGCTCGTCGGCCGGGGCGATCTCGGTGGCCAGCAGGACCAGGCACTGCGGGCAGAACAGCTGGCGCAAGACCAGCAGGCGGTCGGTGTAGGTAGCGGGATCGGCGCGCACGCCGGGGCCTGCGTCGCCCGGCGGGCGTTCGCGGCGAAGCGCGCGGGCCAGCGGCTGCGCGGCGGACTCGCCGAGCACGGCCGCGCAGTGCGCGCAGCTGACGGTGCCGTCCTCGCTGATCACGGTGTTGTCGTCGATTTTCATCTGGCTGCCGCCTTTCACACGACGCCGGCCCGCTCACGGCGGAGCCGGGTTCGGTGCTGACTGGTCGCATCCTCGTCCACCGTGCCATGTCCGGCCAGGACCACGCCGTAGACGCCGGACGCGGCACCCGCCGACACGCGGCCCGCGCGGACATCGGCGGCGACCAGGTCGGGGGCGCGCAGCAGCGGGTCGCCGTAGCCGCCGCCCCCTTGCCAGTGGGTGTAGTAAACGTCGTCGGGTCCCATGTCGGTCTCGGCGTGGTTGGGCATGACCTGGCGGTCACGGCCCAGCTCGTCCAGCGTGGCCGGTATCCGGCCGCCCTGGAACGAATGCCGGGT
The DNA here is from genome assembly GCA_963758795.1 of uncultured Actinomycetes bacterium. Classification (GTDB taxonomy): domain Bacteria; phylum Actinomycetota; class Actinomycetes; order Streptosporangiales; family Streptosporangiaceae; genus Palsa-504. The sequence goes on along the minus strand of CAVWXG010000003.1, from coordinate 169,965 downwards.
GCTGGTGCCGCGGGTCAGCACGTCGTATTGGGTACCTGCCGGGTAGCCACCGGACAGGCCCGGGGCCTGCGGCAGGGCCTTGCCGGTAGCCGACACCACCAGGTGCACGCCGCCGATCGGGGAGTCGTGCGGGATGAAGCAGCTCGACCCGCCCAGCCCGCCGCGGAACCGGCCCGGCCCGCCGGAGTCGGCTTCCTCGCGGCGCCACAGGTAGAGGATAGGGAAGCTGAACTCGTTGATCTCCACGTCGGCCACCCGGCCCATCGGGATGCAGTTAAGCCCGCCGGTGTCCACGCCGTCCTGGTCGACCCGGGCGCCCAGGCCGCCCGCCATCGAGTCGCAGATCATGGTGACGAAGCCGCCGCCGCGCTGGTCCACCCCGGCCAGCAGGGCCAGGTCCCAGGTGCCACAGCCCACGCTCATCAGCGACTTGGCCTGCTCCGGGTCAGTGGCGAGCATCTCGGCCACGCACTCGGACACGGCGTTCTGGGTGGCCCAGGCCGAGGCCACCGAACCCTTGCCGATGCCGGCCGGGAATGTGCAGTTGTTGATGGTGCCTGGCTCGCTGATTATGTCCAGGCAGCGCAGCAGTCCGCCCGGCGCCCACTGAATATCGCCGCACAGCATCGTCAGCACGATCGGCATGATGCCGCCCCGCAGCCCGGCGAAGGTGCAGTTGGCGAAGCCCTCGACCTGCGGGTCGGTGCCGGTGAAGTCGAAGGTCAGCCGGTCGGCGCGCTTGGTCACCTGGCAGACGATCTTGTAGATGGCGCGGTCCCCGGCTCGGGCGCCGTCCTGGTGCGCCACCGAGCTCCACGTCCCGTCGGGCAGCGCGCGCAGCTTGCCCCGCAGCCTGGACTCCGCGTCGTTCATCATGTGCCGCATGACCGCCTTGACCGCGGTGGGTCCGTACTTGTCGATCAGCCTCCTCAGCCGGTCCTGGGCCACGTGGTTGGCGCCGATCTTGGCCCGCAGGTCCAGGGCGATGAGCTTGGGCACCCGGGACCGGCGCAGGTAGAGGTCCTCGATGTCGGTGCGCAGGGTGCCCGTGGCCGGTGCGCATGACGTGCAGCGGGACTGGGCCGCGCTCGCCCCCCGGGCCCGGGCCGGCCGGGTCCGCGAGTTCGCCGCCCTGCTGCGCGCCCACGCGGCCGAACTCGCCCTGCTCGATGCCCTCGACGCCGGGCTGCCGGTCACCGCGATGAAGACGGACGTGGCCTTCGCCGCCGAGTACATCGAGATCATGTGTGACCTGGCCCTGGGCCTGGGCGGCCAGACCATCCCGGCCACCGGCGAGCACCTGCACTACACGGTGCGCGAGCCGTTCGGCGTGGTGGCCAGGATCGTGCCCTACAACCACCCGCTGTTCTTTTCCGCCGCCAAGCTGGCCCCGCCGCTGGTGGCCGGGAACGCGGCCATCCTCAAGGCGCCCGACCAGGCCCCGCTGTCGGCCCTGCGTATCGGCGAGCTCGCCCAGCAGGTCCTGCCGCCCGGCCTGGTGTCGGTGGTCTCCGGCAGCGGGCCGGTCACCGGCCGGGCCCTGGTCCGGCATCCCGCCATCAGGCGGATCGGCTTCATCGGCTCGGGCGCCACCGGGCGGGCCATCCAGCGGGACGCGGCCGAGACCGGCGTCAAGGAGGTCTCCCTGGAACTGGGCGGCAAGAACGCCATGATCGTCTTCGACGACGCCGACCCGCTGGCCGCCGCCCAAGGCGCGGTGAACGGGATGAACTTCGCCACCACGGCCGGCCAGTCCTGCGGCTCGACCAGCAGGCTGCTGATCCACGAGTCACTGGCCGACGAGGTCATCAAACACGTCGTGGCCGGCGTGGAAGCCATCACAGTAGGCGACCCGGCAGACGCGGACACCGAGATGGGCCCGCTCATCACCGCCGCCCACCGGGACCGGGTCGCCGCCCTGATCCAGGCCGCGCGGGACGAGGGTGCCGACCTGCTGACCGGCGGCGGCCGACCGGCCGCCATAACCGAGCGGGGCTACTTCCTCGCCCCGACCGTGCTGGCCGGCGTCGCGCCGGACAGTACCCTGGCCACCACCGAGGTCTTCGGCCCGGTCCTGGCTGTGCTGACCTTCCGCGATGAAGCCGAGGCGGTACGCATCGCCAACGCCGTCCCGTTCGGCCTGACCGGCGCCGTGTGGACGTCCGACGTCCGCCGCGCCCACCGCCTGGCCCGGTCCCTGGAGGCGGGCTACATCTGGGTCAACGGCTCGGCCCGGCACTTCTGGGGCGTCCCCTTCGGCGGGGTCAAGGACTCCGGCATCGGCCGCGAGGAGAGCCTGGAAGAGCTGCAGAGCTTCACCGCGCTTAAGTCGGTCAACGTCCTGCTCGGGTAGCGGCCGCGGCCGCAGCCGCGCTCGGCTCACCCCAGCCGGGCCACCAGGTCGCGGCTGGCCTCCAGCAGCAGGACCGCGTGCCGTTCCACCTTGTCCTGGTCGAGCCTGCTCAGCGGCACGGCGACGGTGATCGCCCCGAGCAGCCCCCGCGCCGGGTGCACCACCGCCACCCCGGTCGAGGCCACCCCAAGCTCGTTCTCCTCCGAGTTGCGCGCGTACCCTCGGGCCCGGATCCGGTCCAGCTCGGCCAGCAGATCGCAGCGCCGGGCCATGGTCCGGTCCGTGATCACCGGCAGCGTCTCATCCGGGTACAGCCCCCGCACCTGGTCGTCGGACAGCGCGGCCAGCATGGCCTTGCCCAGGCTGGTCGCGTGGGCCGGCAGCTGCCGTCCCACCCGGCCGCTGACCCGCAGGGCCAGGTCGCTTTCCACCGCGTCCACGAACCGGACCGCGCTACCCTCCAGCACGCCTAGGTGCACGGTCTCGCCGGTCGCGGCGGCCAGCCCCTCGAGCAGCGGCCGGGCCTCGGACCTGATGTCCAGGTTGCTGACCACCGACAGCCCGATCTCGAATAGCGCGGGCCCGGCCCGGTAGGCCCGGGTGGCCGGATCCTGGACCGCGAAACCGTGATAGACCAGCATCGCCATCAGCCGGTGGGCGGTGGACTGGCCGACCCGGAGCTGGTCCCGGGCGCCGGATAGCCGGACTTCCCGGTGCTCCCGGAACATCAGCAGCAACCGCAGCGCCCGGTCGACCGACTCGATCGGGTACTGCGGTGTCTGCCTAGGGCTATCGCCGTTCTGCACAACAGAACTTTAGCAGCGGTCAGATCCCGTACAGCCAGTCGGCCCGGCTGAAGTCGGCGTCCGCGCGGGCCCGGAACAGCTCGTTGCGCATCAGCCGGCTCACCCCGTCGACGTGCCAGATGTCGCCCCACAGCCGGGCCGTCTGCTGCACCCGCGCGGTGCGGGGGAACCGGATCTCGGCGTACCGGGCCAGGGCGGCCGGCCAGTCGCCGGCCGCCTTCTCCGCCTCCGCGGCCAGGCACTGCGCGTCCTCGATGGCCTGGCAGGCGCCCTGGGCCAGGTACTGCAGCATCGGGTGGGCCGCGTCCCCGGTCAGGGCCAGCCGCCCGGCCACCCACCGGTCCATAGGCAGCCGGTCGAACATCGGCCAGCGCCGGTCCCGCCACAGCGACCGCAGTCCGCGGACCACCGCCTCGCACGACCCGTCAAACGCCTCGTCCAGCTCCGCGGGCCCGCCCCACTCCGCCTCGCCGCGCCCAAACGCCGGCGAGGAGAACACGGCCACGGTGTTGAAGATCTCCCCCCGGCGCAGCGGGTACTGCACCAGGTGCCGTCCGGCCCCGAGATACACCACGACCTCTTCCAGCTGGTCGGACTCTAGCTGCCGGTCAAGCTGCGCCACCGGAAAGGCACCCCGGTAGGCCACGTACCCGGAGCAGATCGGCTCGTCGTCGCTGAACTTCCGGCGCAGCGCCGACCGCAGCCCGTCCGCGGCCACGGCGGCCGCCGCCCGTTGCGGTCCGGCGCTGGTCGCCACCACCGCGTGATCCGGATGGACGGCCACGTCGGTCACCGCGCAGTCCGGCACCAGGTCCACGCCCGCGTCCCGGCACGCCTCGAACAGGATGGTCAGCAGGTCGCTGCGGTGGATGACCACGTAAGGCGCCTGGTAACGCGCGGTGAACTCGGCTCCCAGCGGGGCGCTGGTCAGCACCGACCCGTCGACCGCGTCCCGGAACACCAGCCGCCGCGGGCTCACCCCGGCCTCGGTGACCTTCTCCAGCAGCCCCCACTGGCCCAGGATCCGGGTTGCGTTGGGTGCCATCTGCAGGCCCGCGCCCACCTCGGCGAACTCGCCCGACCGCTCCAGGACCCGGACCCGCTGGCCGGCCAGGGCCAGGGCCACCGCGCTGGCCAGGCCGCCGATGCCGCCGCCGACGATGATTACATCTACGTCGTTCATATCGTTCGCAAGGCGATGGCCCGGCGCTCGCCGCCCCGGCCGACCGGGACGAGCTGCCCGGCCCGGCGGCCGGGCCCGGCGGACGAAGGTGACAGTAGGTTCTCGACGGCCATGACGGGCGGCTCCCGTGATCTGGCCCGGGCCCCTGACGGGCCCCGACGCTCCTTCCACCCTCACGCAAGTCCCGCTGCCTGGGATACTATTTTCTGCTGTGAAGAATAAGCCGCCGTACGCGATCGAGTCGGTGGACAACGCGCTGCGGCTGGCCCAGCTGCTGCTGCTGGACGGGACGCTGTCGGTGACCCAGGCCGCCCGGCACCTGGCCGTCTCGGCGTCGACGGCGCACCGCCTGCTGGCCATGCTGGTCTACCGCGACTTCGCCGAGCAGGGCCGCGACCGCCTGTACCGGCCGGGACCCGCGCTGCGCAGTTCCGGCGCGGCCGAGGCGCCGCTGGCGCTGCTGCGCCGCGTCGGCCAGCCTCACCTGGAGCGCCTGGTCGACCGGACTGGCGAGTCGGCCAACCTAGTCGTGCTGGCCGGCGACGAGATCCGGTTCGTCGCCACCGTCGAGTGCACGCAGGTACTGCGGGTCGGAGACCGGTCGGGCAAGGCCCTGCCCGCCCTGCTGACCAGCGCCGGGAAGGCCATGGTGGCGCTGCTGGACACCGAGCGGGCAGGTTCGATGCTGGCCGGGCTGGACGAACGGGACCGCAATCGGACCCGGCGCGAGCTGGCCGCCGCCCGGCGCAACGGCTACGCGATCAACAACCAGCAGACCGAGACCGGGCTCACCGCCCTGGGCGTGGCGCTGCGCGGACCGCACGGGCAGGTTCTGGCAGGCATCTCCCTGGCCATGCCCACGGCACGCTTCGCTAGAGACAAGGTGACCGGCTACGTACGCGAGCTAGCCACCTGCGCCGCGGTGATCGAGAAAGACATCGCCCAGCAGGCCAGTACGACCGCTGCCGATGGCTAGATCCCGGCGCCGGACGCCGCGATGCCATTGACCGCGATGCCATTGACAGTGTGTGGGATCGTAAGAGAGCCGTGCCCGGCGATTGTGCTGACGGGGCGGGCTGGACAGTGGATATCTCGGGGAATCGTGTTCGGGGGCTGGCGGGTATGGAAGCAGACGGGCCAGGGCTTGGCGAGGATCGGCGTGGCCTGCTGAGGAAAATGCTGCTGCTGGGCGCCGCGGCGCCGCTTGCGGGCGCCTCATCTGGCGCCAGGACCACGACGGCTGACCAGCGCCCGGCAGTACGGCGCAGCCGGGTAGCGGCCGGGCTATCGTCCCGGCAGATGGCCGGTCAGCGGGTGGTCTTCTCCTATCCCGGCCTGACCGTGCCGCCGGCGCTGCTGGCGCTGATCACCGCGGGTGAGGCCGCCGGAGTGATCTTCTTCGGCGACAACATCTCCGGTGACGCCCAGATAGCGTCCGTCATCGGCCAGCTGGGTAAGGCGCAGCAGCAAAGCCCGGTGCCGGCGCCGCTGCTGCTGATGACCGACCAGGAAGGCGGCGAGGTCCGACGGCTGCCTGGCGCGCCGGTCCTGTCGGAAAAGCAGATTGGCCAGTCCAGCAACCCGGCCGCGGCAGCGGTCCAGGCCGGGACCGGAGCCGGGAAGAACCTCGCCGACGTGGGCATGAACGTCAACCTGGCGCCGGTCCTTGACGTGTTCTACAAGGCGGGCAACTTCACCGACCAGTACCACCGTTCCTACGGCAGCAACGCGCAGACGGTGGCCGCCTGCGGCAAGGCGTTCATCACCGCCCAGCAAGACACCGGCGTGGCTGCCACCGCTAAGCACTTCCCGGGCCTGGGCTCAGCCACTGCCTCCCAGGACACTGACAACGGCCCGGTCACCTTGACGGTGCCGCTGTCTGGCCTGCGGTCCAAGGACGAGGCGCCCTACCCGGCGGCCATCTCCGCCGGGGTCCGGCTCATCATGGCGTCGTGGGCGATCTACCCCGCACTCGATCCCGCCTTCCCGGCCGGGCTGTCCACGACCGTGATCCAGAGCGAGCTGCGCGGCAGGCTCGGCTACCGGGGCGTGACCATCACCGACGCGCTGGAAGCCGGCGCGCTCGCCGCCTTCGGCACCCCAGCACAGCGCGCGGTGCTCGCCGCCCGGGCCGGCATGGACCTCATCGTGTGCGCAGCCCGCGATGTCGCCCAGGGCCGGGACGCCACCGCGGGACTTGCCGACGCCCTCGAAAGCGGACAGCTGACCCCGGCCGACTTCGCCGCCGCCCTGCAGCGCGTGACATCCCTCCGCGCCACCATCAGCTGAGGTGATGGACCTCCTGCAGGCCGTAGACAGGGGTAGGGATGCCGACCTGACGGGCCTTGAGCTGCAGCCCGAGGAAGAGCGAGTAGTGTCGGGACTGGTGCAGGTTACCGCCCGTGAACCACAGGGCTTCCTGCTGGGTCGGCTTCCACATGTTGCGCTCCTCCCCCTCCCACGGACCAGGGTCCTTGGTGGTATCCGAACCCAGTCCCCAGCACTTGCCGACCTTGTCCGCGACTTCGGCGGAGATCAGGTCGGCCGCCCAGCCGTTCATCGAACTGTAGCCAGTGGCGTAGACGACCAGGTCGGCGGGCAGCTCGGTGCCGTCCGCCAGGACCACGGCGTCCTCGGTCAGGTGGTCGACCTGGCCCCGGACGAGCTTCACGTCGCCGTTGGCCACCAGGTCGGCGGCGCCGACGTCGATGTAGTAGCCGGAGCCGCGGCGCAGGTACTTCATGAACAACCCGGAGCCGTCCTCGCCCCAGTCGTGGTCGAAGCCGGCCCTTTCCAGCCGGTCGTAGAAGTCCTTGTCCCGTTCCCGCATCTGGTCGTAAAGCGGGATCTGGAACTGGTGCATGATCCGGTACGGGATGGAGGCGAAGATGAGGTCGGCTTTTTCGGTGGTGATACCTGAGTCCACGGCCCGTTCGGAATAAAGAGCGCTCAGACCGATGTCCATCAACGTCGCGGACCGGACGATATGGGTGGATGACCGCTGCACCATCGTCACGTCGGCGCCGCTCTCCCAGAGCGCGCCGCAGATGTCGAACGCCGAGTTGTTAGACCCGATGACCACGCACCGCTTGCCCTGGTAGGCATCCGGGCCCGGGTGGGCGGAGGAGTGGTGCTGGTCGCCGCGGAATTTGTCCATGCCGGGGAAGGACGGGATGTTGGGCTTGCCGGACATTCCCGTGGCCAGGACGAGCTGTTTCGGGCGCAGCACCACCACTTCGCCGTCCCGCTCGACGTTTACCGTCCATTCTTGGCTGGCCTCGTCGTAGCTGGCGCTCTTGGCCTCAGTGCCCGGCCAGTAGTTGAGCTCCATGACCTTGGTGTAGGACTCAAGCCAGTCGGCGATCTTGTCCTTGGGCGAGAACACCGGCCAGTTGTCCGGGAACTTCAGGTACGGCATGTGGTCGTACCAGACGGGGTCGTGCAGGCAGAGCGACTTGTACCGGCTCCGCCACTGGTCACCCGGGCGGGCGCGCTTGTCGATGACGATCGTGGGCACACTGAGCTGCCGGAGCCTTGCCGCGAGCCCGATGCCGGCTTGGCCGCCGCCGACGATCAGCACGTACGGCTGCTCAGTGACCCCCAGTTTCTGGGTCTCGTGCTCGCGATCCTCCAGCCAGGTGGTCCGGTCGCGGTTCACGCCGTGCTCGGCGCCCATAGGGCGGCGCAGGCCCTTCGGCTCCTCATAACCCTTGAGCTCAGCCAGGGTGGTAAGCAGGGTCCAGCACTGGCCGCCGCGCAGCCGCAGGTGGCCGTGTCCCCGGCCGACCGAGGTCTCGAAGTTGATCCAGGCCTCGGTGATGCCGTCGGTCTCGGCCGGTTCCTCGCCGTCGGTGACCGTCCAGCCGGTGGGCTGCACCCGTGACAGCGTGGCTTGGAGCATGCGGGTGATCTCGGCGCGGCCTTCGAAGGTCCTGAAGTTCCAGGTGAACGAGATGAGGTCACGCCAGAAGCAGTTCTCGGTGAACAGAGCGGCGGCTCTGGCCGGATCGTTCGCGACCAGGGCAGCACTGAACTCGGCGAGCCAGGTGGTCACCGCTGTCGCGGCCTGGGTCGGCTGCGCGGTCATCGTCATCGGCGGACTTCCTTCCTGGTTGCCGCTCATCTGCTGTGCTGCAGCACCGAGTACCTGCTGGCTAGCTTCGCCCCGAGAAGGTACGCACGTCCAGCCCTGGCGCCGAGGATCCTGGACTGCTCTTCCTCAGACACCGTGCGCCCGCCGCCGCCGGGACTCGGGCGTCGGGCCGCCAGCGGCCCGGCTCGTGGCCGGACAGCGTGGCGCGGGCGAGTGCCTTGATGAACGCGGGCGTGGATGCGGCGCTGGTGAACAGGGCTCGCTGGCGGTCGGCTCCGGTCCCCCGGTCATCAAGCCGACGCAGCAGCCTGGTGATCGTCTCGGTGTCGCCGTGGTCGCTGAGCGCGGGGTAGACATGATCGAGGAGGCGGGCGCGGAGCGCCGGTGCATCAACGGCCTGCCCGGTCAACGGGTCGGCTCCTGCCCCGGTGAGCCCCTGCCGCGCCGCGGCGGCCAGGGCCGCGGCGACCTGCCGGGCCGGCGCGGCTGCCGTCGGCGTCCCGCGGCGGGCCTCGGCCAGGGCGGTGGCGACCAGGGCGCGGGTCAGCCCCGCCAGCAGCACCGCGGTGCCGGCGTCGAGGCAGACATCGGCGATCCGGACCTCGACGGTGGGGTAGCGCGGGGACAGCCGGGCCAGGAAGTAGACATTCCGCTCGTCCAGCGCCACGCCGCGCCCGATGAGGCGGCGGACTGCCGTGTCGTAGGCGGCGGCGTCCGGCCACACCGCGGGCGGCACCGCGGTCGGCCAACGTGATTGGATCACATACCGCCAGCTGGCCCATCCGGTATCGTGCCCGTCGGCGATGGGGGAGTTGGCAGTGACGGCGAGCAGCGGCGCGAGCCAGGGCCGCAGCCGGGCCAGGACCTGGACGCCCAGGTCCCGGGAGGGGACCCCGACGTGCACGTGGCAGGCGCAGGTGCCGGCATCGGCCACCATCGGGCCGTACCGGCGTGCCAGCTTCTGGTAACGGGGCTGGCCTGTTACTGCGGCCAGCCCGGGCGTGCGGTACGGCGCGACCCCTGAGGCCACCAGCCGGCAGCCCAGGCTCGCCGCGGCGTCAGCGGCCAGCCGCCGGAGCCGGATCAGCTCACGGCCGAGGCCGTCCAGGCTGGTGCACACCCTGGTTCCGGTCTCCACCTGGAACCGCATCAGCTCCTGCTGCACCCCTGGCTCCCCGCCGAGCATCCGCACCAGCTCGGGGCCGGCCAGCACGGTGGCGCCGGTGGACGGGTCCAGGAGCACGAACTCCTCCTCCACCCCCAGCGTGACCGCGCCGGCCGCATGCGCCGCCCCTGACAGGCCACCGGGTACCTTCGCGGCCCGATCTGCACCGCCCGATCCGGGCATCACCGCGACCTGCTGTTCCGGGAGTGGGCCTGGCGGGAGCGGCTGGCCCAGCGCGCTGGCCAGGCCGGCGACTGCCTGGGCTACGGGGATCAGCGGCCACAGCAGTGCGGCCAGCGTGATGGAGACTGCCGCCTGCACGGCCACGGCCTGGGCGTCGGCCAGCGTGATGACTTGCCCGGCTGCCTTCCGGGTTGCGTCCGGCCGCTCGGCCAGGAGTGGCAGGGTCCGGGCCATTGCCTGGTCCTTTCTGTCGTTGCGGACACGCCGTGAGTCCCTGGCCACACGGCTGTCCCGGGGTGCCGGCAAGGAGGCGATGAAGGCCTGAGCCTGGCGCTGCGGCACCGGGCCATGCCCGCTGGTCAGCCTGCGTTGCCCGGCCACGGAGGCGGGCGAGTCATCACCCGCGATGGCACGGCGACGGTCGTGCCGCCGCGGCCGGGCCCGGGACCCGGCTGGGGTGACCGACGTGATCGTCGGCGCAGGTTTTCAGTGTGTCACCCGCTGGGGGATACCCGAAAGGCATGATTTCGTATAGAAATGATAACGGAGTGTGGTTGAATGTGCAGGTGATCACGCCCCGGCTGTGGCTGCGCCGGCCCATTCGCCCGGGATGGACGTTGCGGTGACGCCGCGGATGGCGGCTGGAGGACTTGTGGATCTGAAGCTGGGGCACTACAGCAAAGACGGCATCGAGGTCGTCAACGTCGAGGGCGAGATCGATATCTACACCGCGCCGCGGCTGCGTGAGCTGCTCATCGATCTGGCCAGCAAGAACAACTACCAGCTCATCGTCAACCTGGAGAAGGTCGGGTTTCTCGACTCCACCGGCCTGGGGGTGCTGGTCGGGGGTCTGAAGCGGGTGCGGCCGCATGACGGCTCCCTGGATCTGGTCTGCACGGAGGAGCGGATACTGAAGATCTTCAAGATCACTGGGCTGACGAAGGTCTTCGGCATCTACGAGACCGTGGACCAGGCCATCGCGGCCAGGAAGTAAGCAATAGCCCGCCGGGTTCGCGCCAGCTAGCCCTCCGGCCCCGGGTCAGTGCCGCCAGCCACCAAGCCGACGGCACCGGACAGGTCCGCCGGTCCGGCGATCGCCGAGGCGGCTTGGCCCGGGGGTCAGCTCGTGCGCAGGAACGCACCGATCGCGGCGATGGAATCATCGTGCGTGGTGATCGTGTAGTGGTTGGCGTCGATGTCCACCACGCGCGCCGATGGCACCGCGGCCGCGAACCGCTCTGCCTCCGCGGCGGCCAGGATGAACCCGAATCCCGGCATGATCTCCTGCCGGGCGCGCAGCACCAGCGCCGGCATGGTGATCGCGTTCCACAGCACGTGGATCGGCGCATCCGGGCCCGGCCAGTACATCGCATTCCCGTACCCGAGATCCTCAAGCACCGCGCCTCTGTCGCTGGCCGGCGTCACGCCGCCGTCGACGTCGCGCAGCTCGTACTGGAAGTAGCGATCCCAGTACTCGTCCCACTCGGGGATGATGCCGATTTGCTTGATCGGGGCGATGGCCGCCTGCGCGGAGGGGTAGATGGTGCCGAGCCGGTCAACCGAGGCGACCACGGGCACCGCCGCCCGCTGGTCAGGACTCCCCGCCAGATCGACCAGGACGAGCCGCTCGACCCGCGAGGGCTCGAGCTGCGCGCAGGTTATGGCGATGGCCGCACCGCTGGACTGGCCGATGATCGCAACCGACGGTGCGCCGACGGCGTCCGCGATGCCGAGCACGTCGCCCGCGTGGTTGCGCCAGCCGTACGTGCCCGCGCCGGTCACCTCGCTGCGGCCGCGGCCGCGTAGGTCGATCGCCACGAGCTGTAGTGTCTCGCCGGCGAGGCGGTCGAAGCCGGATAGGTTCGCCGACAGGCCGGGCACGCATACCACCGCTGGCGCATCCGCGGCACCCCACCGCCGCACCCGAAGCCTTCCGGACGCGAGTGCGAAGTCGCAGTCCTCGTATCCCGCGGCCCGCTGCGTCATGTCGGCACTCTCCTCTGCGCGTCGGCTCATCCGACGATAGCGGGCTTACAGGGCGGATGCCGGGAGCGCGTCGAGCGTGCCGATGGTCTGGGCTAGGGCGAGGATCTGGCCGTACATCAGGCGCTGGTCGAGCTTGCCCAGGTCGAGCAGCTGCGGCTGCTGCGCGTCGGCGGCCTGCAGCAGATAGGTGGGCGAGGGACACAGCGAGACGGCGCCGAGCCCGGCCGCGTACAACGATGAGCCCTCGCCGAAGTAGGCCGGGATCGTGCCCGGCCGCACGGTGGCCACGGGGTAGTCCGGCCAGCCGCTGGCGTTGACGGCGGCGACCGCGGCCAGGTACGCGTCCTGCTCGGCGTTGACCAGGCTCAGAACATCCCGCTGCATGGTGTAGGTGGTGCCCCGTGCTGACGGCGCCCTGGCCGACCTCGGGGTGGGCCAGGTTCAAGATGGTGCGGCTGAACTGCGGCAGCTGGAAATGCCCCGTCACCAGCGCGAAATACATGTCATGGTTCCGCGAGGGTAGGCCCGCCAGGTACCGGGCCAGGGCGATGAGCCCGAGCCTGCCGTTCTCCTCGGTGGCGTTCGGCCCGTCGGTGTGGGTGTTGATGATGATGTTCTGGCCGGTGTCCCCCGAGCCTTCCAGCCAGCCCCAGACCGTCTCGGTCGCCGCGCCCGCCGTGATATCCGCGGTGAGCACGAGCGTGGCGCTAGCCTGGCCGGCCGCGGCCAGTCCGGAGAGCTCCGTGCCGGCCGAGTCGCCGACCCAGACGGCCGGGCAGCCGGGATCGCCGGGGGATGGCAGGCCCGATGCCGCCGGATAGGACGTGGTGAACGGGTTGTACTGGTTGACGACCTCATCGGCTTCAGCTGATGTGGCGGTGGACATTTTCCGCCTTGGATGGCCCTGGCTCGGTGGAGGCGATCCAGGGCCCAGGTATCGACGGGTCGATGATGCCGTCCTCTAGCCACGAATGGCGGCCGGCCAGCACGCGCCGTGCCAGCGCCGAGTCGGCGGTGTCGGTGTTGTTCCACAGCTGGCCGAACAGCTCCTCGGCCCGCAGCCGCGCCTGAGCGCAGAACAGGCCGGCCAGCTCAGGCGCCGCTGCACCCCGCTCCGTCTCGCCGCCAGCGGTCGCATCTAGCTGCGCCCGGACACATGCGGCGCTCATGGCGAACAGCTCCGCCCCGATGTCTACGATCCGGCCCAGGAAGCCCTGCTTGTACTCGAGCCGCCCTTGCCAGCGCGCCATCCCGTAGAAGGTGGCCCGGGCCAGCTTCCGGCTCGCTCTTTCCACGTAGCGCAGGTGCGTGGCCAGCGGGCCGAACTCGCTGTAGGCCCCCGGCCGCTGCCCCTCGCCCGTCACCAGCGTGGGCAGCCACCTAGCGTAGAACCCGCCCGCCTGGGCGGCCGCACGGGCGCGGCGGGCTGCCGGCAGTCCGGGTTCGATCAGCTCGCCGGCCGCGGACAGGTGCGCGTCCACCGCCTCGCGCGCGACGATCAGCCGCATGATCTCCGAGGATCCCTCGAAGATGCGGTTGATGCGCATGTCCCGAACCATCTGCTCGGCGGGCACGCCACGCTCGCCGCGCGCGGCCAGGGACGCGGCGGTCTCATAGCCGCGGCCACCGCGGATCTGCACCAGCTCATCCGCGATCTTGCTGGCCATTTCCGAGCAGTACAGCTTGGCCAGGGCAGCCTCGATCCGGATGTCGTTACGCTTGTCGTCGGCAAGCTGGCTGGACAGCTCGAGCACCGCCTCCATGGCATAGGTGGTCGCGGCGATGAACGAGATCTTCTTGGCCACCGCCTCGTGCTCGCCTACCGGCCGCCCCCACTGCACCCGCTCCCGCGACCACTCCCTGGCGACCTTCAACGCCAGCTTGCCGGCGGCGGCACAGCTGGCCGGCAGCGCCAGCCTGCCGGTGTTCAGCGTGGTCAAGGCGATCTTCAGGCCCTGGCCTTCCTCGCCGACGCGGCTGGTGGCCGGAACCCTGACCTCGTGGAATCTGGTCACCCCGTTTTCCAGGCCGCGCAGGCCCATGAACGCGTTCCGCCGCTCGACGGTGATCCCGGCCGCGGCGGCCTCCACGACGAACGCGGTAATCCCGCCGCGGTGCCCGTCGCCCTTCGGCACCCGGGCCATCACCACCAGCAGGTCAGCGACCACTCCGTTCGTGGTCCACAGCTTGACCCCGTTAAGCACGTACTCCGACCCGTCCGCCGACGGCGTGGCCGTCGTGGTCAGCCTCGCCGGATCGGAGCCGACATCGGGCTCGGTGAGCAAGAACGCGCTGATCTCACCTCGCGCGCACCGCGGCAGGTAACGCTGCTTCTGCTCCTCGGTCCCGAACAGCGCCACCGGCTGCGGCACGCCGATCGACTGATGCGCCGACAACATCGCGGCCAGGGCCGGCGAGACGGACCCGGCAATCATCAGCGCCCGGTTGTAATACAGGTTACTGAGCCCAGCCCCGCCGTATTCGGGCGCGACTTTCATGCCGAACGCGCCCACCGCGGCCAGACCGCGGATCACCTCATCGGGTATGCGGGCATCGCGCTCGATCAGCGCGCCGTCCACCGAGGCCTCGCAGAATTCCCGCAGCCGGGCGCAGAACTCCTCGCCGCGACGGCTGGACTCCTCATCGGGGCGCGGATGCGGATGGATCAGGTCCAGCCGGAAGTCACCCAGGAACAGCTGCCTACCAAAGCTCGGCTGATCCCACCCGGTCTCCCGGGCTTCCTCCGCTATCTGACGTGCCTCGCGCTCGCCGGACTGCCGGCCACGTTCTGCCTGATGCGTACTCATCGCCCGTTCCTATTCATAGGCTGCTTACCTGACATCCTGCCCAGATCTGCCGCCCGATCACAGGACACCACCGAGCGGCAGCCATTACCGGCGCGATGTGCATCCCGGCCGCCACGGGCACAGAATGCCTAGATCTGGGCGGCCTGCGTCCTGATCTGAATCCGGCCGACGGCCGCGCCGAACAGCGGTCATCTTGAGCCGTTTGGAAGAAGCCCTGGTCATGAGGGGTTTTCGCGTGCGATACATGTCTCCCACGTGAGGTTCTGGGCGGGAACGAGCGGCCGGCAGGCCGCTGGGCGCGGTGGAGAAGCGCAGGCTGCGGTTCCCCGGGATGCGCCGGTTTGCGGCCGCCCGGGACGGTCCGATTACGCTGTCCTGGTGAGCGGAAGGGAGCCTGCCGATGGTTAGAGCCGATGAGGAAGTCCTCAGATGCGCCTGTCCGGGCTGTGAGAATGAGCCGCAGCCGGGGGAGGCGGCAGCACAGCAGGGGTACTGCGGGCTGCCGGACCCGGTGACTGGGGAGCCGCATCTGGCGCTGACCGCGTTCCGGTGGTGCTAGATGCTGGCCCGGCAAGTTGGCGGATCGGCCGGCCCGGAGGACCCGGGTCGGCCCGGGTTCGCGTTCTGGCGGCGCCGCCAGCGGGCGGAGGCTGAGGCGCGGGAGGCCCGTGCCGCGGCGGCGGAGGCCGAGGCGCGGGAGGCCCGTGCTGCGGCGGCGGAGGCCGAGGCGCGGGAGGCCCGTGCTGCGGCGGCGGAGGCTGAGGCGCGGCTGGCCGAGGCGCGGGAGGCGGCCGAGTCGGCTCGAACCGAGCTGGCCGAGGCGCGGGAGGTGAAGGCCGCCGCCGAGCAGGAGGCACAGGCCGCGCGGGAGCAGGTAGCCGCGGCGCGGCAGGAGCGGGACGAGGCGGTGCGCGGCGCGGAGTCCCGGGCGGCCGGGGCCGAGTCGCGGGCCGGCGAGGCCGGGCAGGACGCGGCGCGGGCGCGGGAGGCGGCCGAGTCGGCTCGGGCGGAGCTGGACCGGGCCCGCCGGGCCGCGGAGGAGCAGGTGGCACAGGCCCGCCAGGACGCCGAGCGGGACCAGGCCGAGCTGCGGACCGGGCTCCAAGCCCAGATCGCTGCGGCCGAAGAGGCCCGGGCCGGGCTTCAGGCCCGGGCCGAGCAGGCCGAGACACGGCTGGCCGAGGCGCGGGAGGCGGCCGAGTCGGCTCGAACCGAGCTGGCCGAGGCGCGGGAGGCGGCCGAGTCGGCTCGAACCGAGCTGGCCGAGGCGCGGGAGGTGAAGGCCGCCGCCGAGCAGGAGACACGGGCCGCGCGGGAGCAGGTAGCCGCGGCGCGGCAGGAGCGGGACGAGGCGGTCACCGGCGCGCAGTCCCGGACCGCGGAGAAGCAGGTGGCACAGGCCCGCCAGGACGCCGAGCGGGACCAGGCCGAGCTGCGGGCCGGGCTCCAAGCCCAGATCGCTGCGGCCGAAGAGGCCCGGGCCGGGCTTCAGGCCCGGGCCGAGCAGGCCGAGACACGGCTGGCCGAGGCACGGGAGGCGGCCGAGTCGGCTCGAACCGAACTGGCCGAGGCGCGGGAGGTGAAGGCCGCCGCCGAGCAGGAGGCACAGGCCGCGCGGGAGCAGGTAGCCGCGGCGCGGCAGGAGCGGGACGAGGCGGTCACCGGCGCGCAGTCCCGGGCGGCCGGGGCCGAGTCGCGGGCCGGCGAGGCCGGGCAGGACGCGGCGCGGGCGCGGGAGGCGGCCGAGTCGGCTCGGGCGGAGCTGGACCGGGCCCGCCGGGCCGCGGAGGAGCAGGTGGCACAGGCCCGCCAGGACGCCGAGCGGGACCAGGCCGAGCTGCGGACCGGGCTCCAAGCCCAGATCGCTGCGGCCGAAGAGGCCCGGGCCGGGCTTCAGGCCCGGGCCGAGCAGGCCGAGACACGGCTGGCCGAGGCGCGGGAGGCGGCCGAGTCGGCTCGAACCGAGCTGGCCGAGGCGCGGGAGGTGAAGGCCGCCGCCGAGCAGGAGACACGGGCCGCGCGGGAGCAGGTAGCCGCGGCGCGGCAGGAGCGGGACGAGGCGGTCACCGGCGCGCAGTCCCGGACCGCGGAGGAGCAAGTGGCACAGGCCCGCCAGGACGCCGAGCGGGACCAGGCCGAGCTGCGGGCCGGGCTCCAAGCCCAGATCGCTGCGGCCGAAGAGGCCCGGGCCGACTTTCAGGCCCGGGCCGAGCAAGCCGAGGCTGATAGGTGGCAGGCGCGCTTGACCGCGCGGCAGGCCGAGGCGCAGTTGGCGGAGGCGCGGGAGGCGAAGGCCGCCGCAGAGCAGGAGGCGCGGGCCGCGCAGGCACGGGCTGCCCGGGCCGAGCGGGCCGTGCAGGAGCAGGTGGCCACGGCGCGCCAGGAGCCGGATGACGCGGGGACGGGCGCGCAGTCCCGGGCGGCCGAGGCCGAATCCCAGGCCGGGCAGGACGCCGCCCGGGCGCAGGACGCGGCCGAACCGGCCCGCGCCGATCCCGCTCAGGCTGAGCTGCAGCATCCTAGCGCCGACCCTGACGAGGCGGCCGGGCAGCCCGCCCGGCAGCAACCCAAGAGCACAACGCGCCGCAGCCGACGCCCTCGGGGAAGGTGAGCGGCTTCGCGGGCTGCACGGCGCTGCCCCGGACCGGGTTGATTCTCTGGCTGGGGCAATCGTCGGGCACGTTGGCGATCAGGGCGGCGGCTCTATGCGCCTCGCTTCAGGCGGAACCCTGATTACGCAGCGTGGCACAGAACGATTCGCTTGCGGATTGTGATCGCCAGCTCGGGCCACCATGTTGCGGCCACGCCCTGACAGCCCACCAGGCGAGTCCTTTCCGTGCACCAAATCGCGGGAGCGCCGCAGTGATGCCGCCGCCCGTTGCAGGATCACCCCCCTGCATATTTATGCGGATACCGTTCTTGCTTTATTCCATGACTGCGGAGATGAAGTTACTCACCAGCGCCTCGGGCGTGCTGCAATTATTTATCCATGACACTGCTGTGCGATTAAGGAGCCGCGTGTAACGCCGTTCCTCGCGCAACTTGTCCTTCTCAGTGGTCAGGATCAGTGATCCATTGAAGAACGCTTCGTGATGGTGGATGAGACACGTGTCACCCTCGCTCTCAAGCGCTCTGACCGTCTCGTTTTCCCGGCCCGGCGGCAACCAGCCCGCAGGCTCCCGCACAACCACGACCACATGCTCAGCCACCGTCGCCGCGGTGCTCCATGCCGTTCCGTAGACGCTTTCCGGCGGCACCAGCATCCGGGCGTTCTGGTCATGCTCTGACCGATCGCTGGAGTACGAGCCCGCTGGCGCGGTCGCGAAGAAGCCAGGGCAAAGGGCCAGTACGCTGCACGTCTTCATGTGAAGCATCCTTTCTCCCGTGCTGACCAGAACCCCGCTATCGTGCGAAAGGGCACCCCAGTCATCGTTCAGCACCGCCACTGAACACTCAGGATGCCGCAGCAGGCCCGCCACCAGCGTCGTCTTCCCCGCACCGGAACTTCCCGTGATAAGCACACCACGCCGGCCTGTCCGCGCGCCGACGGACAGCGCGCATCCGTGCACGAAGACGATGTCATCCCCGCTCACGGCCGAGCAAAGGCCCCGCACACACACCTTGGCTAGCCTGTATGAGCCAAATTCGAAGACCACCATCGTCTTCTGGTCCCGCGACCACCATCGCGCCCCGTCCCACCGTCGATCAAGCCCGTAGCCGCAAGCCGGCCCCGCCAGCGCATAGAGCGTGGCGTCCGGCTCCTGGCCGGCTTCGGCCTGAGCCCAGTTGGCCGCGAACATGCGGCTGAGCAGCGCACTGTCAGAAACGAAGGCGAGCACGACCCGGCCTCCGGGCACGCAGACCGACGCGAGCACCCGGTAGGGAAGACGGATACGGGCCAGCACGGCCCACAGACCGGCTCCGGGCTCACGTACTGGCAACAGCGCGTCGTAGTAGTTCATACCCATCTCCTCGCACCCTTTGCCTACAGCGTCGGGGCAGAGGGGCGGCCCCGGCAGCGGCGTTCGGCAGCCGTACCCAGGCCCTAAGTCCTCCCCGCAGGAGTCCAACGACCCTGCCGAGGCCCGGCCGCCGCCGGCATCGTCTCGCCGGCCACCCCTGCCAGCCGCCCGGCAAGGTCACGCGGACTTTCCGCGGTGCGGTGTCCAGGCGGGATGCCGGGCCGAAAGACCCCGCTTCCCGGGACCTCAGCCCGTTGCGAATGTGCGCAGCGGCGGCCAGCGTCTGATATAGCACCTGATCGCATCAGGGTGCTGCCCGGCACTTTCCGGGCTATCTGCGGCCTATGTCAGCGGAGCGCGAAATGCTACCTTACCCGACCGATCATGCAGGGCTCGAGATATTGCCATTCGACGTGTGCCTCCAGCTTCTGGCCGCAGTGCCGGTCGGGCGGGTCAGCTTTCTCGCCGATGGCGAGATCGTGGTCCTGCCCGTCAATCACGTCGTAGACGGCCAGGAGCCGGTTTTCCGCACGGCCCGCGGTTCGAAGTTGTCCGCGGCCGAGGGCCAGGATCTAGTGGCATTCGAGGCAGACGGATATGACGAGCGGACCAAGTCCGGATGGAGCGTCCTGGTTAACGGCCGCGCCCATGCGGTCTACGACGAGGCTGAGATACAACGCCTGAGCAGCCTCGGGCTGCACCCATGGGTCACCGCCGTAGACCGTCCATTCTGGATCCGGATACGGCCCGTCTCGATAAGCGGACGGCAAACACCGAGCCACCTCTGAGCCAAGAATCCGCCGCTGACCGCCGGGGGGTCACTACCCCCGTCTTTAGGAGAAATGCGGACCGTAAAAGGTGAGAAAGCACTCAACTTGCCGGTAGCGACGTGGCGGTAGCCGGCCGGACCCCGGCGGTGGTGCGTTCGGGCTGCCGCTGCCGCTGCTGCTGGCTGCGGCTCGGTCAGTGCAGCGGCGCGAACCGTGCGGTGAAGTGCCGCAGCTGCCGTGGCTGGGACACGATGCGCATTCTGGGCAGCTCGACGGCCCGGCTGGCCACCCGGGTGACGACTTCGATCACGTAGTCGAGGTGGCTTTGGGTGTAGGTGCGGCGAGGGATGGCGAGACGTACCAGGTCCATCGCGGCCGGGGCCTCGGTGCCGTCTGGCTGCAGGCCGAACATGACGGTTCCGATCTCGCAGGCCCGCACTCCGCCTTCGGCGTACAGGGCGCAGGCCAGCGCCTGGCCGGGGTAGTGCAGCGGGTCCAGGTGCGGCAGCAGGGCGCGTGCGTCGATGAAGACCGCGTGGCCCCCGAAGGGGACGACGACTGGCACTCCCACGGACTCCAGTGCCTCGCCGAGGTAGGCGATCGAGCGGACTCGGTAGCGCAGGTAGTCCTCGTCGATGCACTCGTTCAGGCCCTGGGCGATTGCCTCCAGGTCACGGCCGGCCAGCCCGCCGTAGGTGGGGAAGCCCTCGGTGAGGATCTCCAGGTTGCGACATTGCCCGGCCAGGCTGTCGTCGTTGACGGCCAGCCAGCCGCCGATGTTGGCCAGCGGGTCCTTCTTGGCCGACATCGTCATCCCGTCCGCCAGCGCCGCCATCTGCCGGACGATGCCGGCGACCGGGACGCCGGCGTATCCAGGCTCGCCGGTTTTGATGAACCATGCGTTTTCCGCGAACCGGCAGGCATCGAGGAACAGCGGCTTGCCGTACCGATCACAGACTTCGCGGACAGCCCGGATGTTGGCCAGGCTGACCGGCTGGCCGCCACCGGAATTGTTCGTCACGGTCAGCATCACCAGCGGGACATGGACGGCCTGCTCGGCGAGCAGCCGGTCCAGCGCCGCGACGTCCATGTTGCCCTTGAACGGGTGCCGCAGCGCCGGCTGCAGGCCCTCCGGGATGGGCAGGTCGACGGCCTGCGCCCCGGTGAACTCGATGTTGGCCCGGGTGGTGTCGAAGTGGGTGTTGTTTGGGATGATCCGGCCCGGGCCGCCGGTCACGGTGAACAAGATCCTCTCCGCGGCCCGGCCCTGGTGCGTGGGCAAGACATGCCGAAACGGGAACAGGCCGGTCACCGCCGCACGGAACCGCCCGAACGAGGGAGACCCCGCGTAAGCCTCATTGCCGCGCTGCACCGCGGCCCACTGCTCAGCTGACATCGCGCCCGTCCCGGAGTCGGTGAGCAGGTCGATCAGCACGTCCTCGGCCCGCAACTCGAACAGGTTGTATCCCGCAGCGTCCAGGGCGGCCGCCCGCTCCGCCCGGGTGGTCAGCCGCATCGGCTCGACCGAGTGGATGCGGAACGGCTCAATGATCGTCCGGAACGGTTCCTCTGCCATAGACGGCCTCCCTGGAACAGAACCTGCGCCAGCAAGTTCTCGCGACTTCGCCAGCACGCCGGTGTGCACGCCCGGGTAGCCCGGGACCCGCGCGCCGCCGAGCCACATGATCGTACGTCTCAAGGTGCCGCCGCCGACTCCACAGCCAGATCCCGCCTACCTGAACGCATGCGTCGAACAGGTCAGGCAGCCTGCCATCGGCCTGACGGCTAGTAGGCGGCCGGCCCGGCATCGGCCCGCCACACTGCCCGGACTGCGGGCGCCTCCACTTTGGCCTGGGCCCGGCCGGCCGTTGCCGCTGCCGCCCGGCGCGACAAGTCAAGCACGTTGTGCCCGATGGCGTGCACGGCTGCGCGATCCGGCTGGACCAGCACCACGCGAGCTCCGGCCGCGGCCAGCCCGGCAGCCTGCCGACGAGGGTTAGTCATGTGGCCGACGCCCTGGGCCACCGGCGCCACGATAACCACCCGCTCGTATCCGGCCGCCAGGTCGGCGTTGGCCACCGAGCGCACACCGCCGTCCACGAAACGACGGTCCCCGATAGTGACCGGCGGCCAGACGCCAGGCACCGCGCAGCTGGCGCCAACCGCGTCCACCAAGCCGACGTCACCACCGGAATCAAATACCACGAACTCGCCGGTCCGCGCGTCCACGGCGGTCACCTTGAGCACCTTGGCGGGCCAGTCGCCGACGGGCAGCCGGCCCTCGAATACCCTGCGCCGGTCGGCCTCGGGCATGGTGCGCGCGGCCAGCGCCCAATGGCCGATCCGCGTCCGCGCCCGCACCGGGTCCCGGCTGGTGCTCATGACCCACAGCAGCCTGCCGATGACGCCCCAGCCCATCCGGGCGGCAGGCTCGGGAGCAGGCGGCGCGAGCTGAGCCTGGTACAGCGACTCAAGCTCCTGCCCGGCGGCAATGTCGGCGCCGACAACCGAGCCGGCCGATGTCCCGATGATCACGTCAGCTCCGGCCAGGTCGATGCCCAGTTCGGCCAGCCCGGCAATCAGGCCGGTCTCCCAGGCAATGCCGGTAACACCGCCGCCGCCCAGAACAAGCGCGCGTCTGCCCATGACTTCCTTGTACACCAATCCGGCGCACTGGCTCGAGGTAACGCGCCACCGGCAGCACGCGGCGGTTCAGCCGCGCGACCGGTTCGCGAGGTCCTCCACCTTACGATGGTCTCATGAGCATCGGCACGGCCAGGGCCACCTTCACCCGGATGCGGGACGGCACTGCTGAGGAATACGCCCTCATTAACGCGCGCGAGGCAGCGTACAACCACACCCTGTACCTGCGTGTGCTGGACGCGGTGCGGGTACTGGGGGCGGCGGAGCCGGACCCCGGATACGCGGTCAGCCGGGTCGCGCACAGCCTGCAGTCCGCGACCCGGGCGGAGCGGGACGGCCGGCCCGTCGACTACGTGGTGGCCGCGCTGATCCACGACATCGGCGACGGCCTGGCCCCGTACTCACACGGCACCTACGCGGCCGCGGTGCTGCGCCCGTTCGTCTCCGAAGAGCTGTGCTGGATCGTCTCCCACCACCCGCTGTTCCAGATGCACTACTACGGCGCCCAGACCGGGGACGACGTCAACGCCAGACAGACATACCGGGGGCACCCGTGGTTCGACGCCACGGTCGAGTTCTGCGAGCGCTATGACGAGAACTGCTTCGACCCTGACTACGACTGGCTGCCCCTTGAGCACTTCTCCCCGCCGGTCGAGGAAGTCTTCTCCCGCAAACCGGCCTTCCGCTAGCCTAGCGCTCGCGTCGCCGCAGCAGCATCGCGCTGGCGAGCAGGACGGCAGCCCGGGCCTTTGGTCCCTGGAGAAGTTCCGCAAAGTCCGGTATGCATATTCCAACCTTTGGTTGATCGTTAGCCGAGCTCCGGTCCCTGGCTCTCGCTGACTGGCATGACAGGAGAGTGAGAGCAGTGCGGCAGGTACTTGGAGAGGAAGTGACTCCACTTACACGCCTAGTAGAGCTGCCCGGCCGTGGAGTCACCCGGGTGTGGGAGTGTGCAGGTCCGCCCGGCGCCGAGACACTCATGCTTATCCACGGGGTGGCGTTCACGGCCGAGCTGAACTGGGGGAAGGTCTTCACGCCGCTCGCGGCTCATTTCCGTGTCGTCGCCGCCGACCTGCGCGGCCATGGCGACGGGATCAGGGCCGGGTCGCAGTTCCGGCTCGAGGATTGCGCGGACGATGTCGCCGCGCTGGCGGCGGTCCTGGGTACCGGCAAGTTCACCGCCGTGGGTTACTCCATGGGCGGCATGGTCGCCCAGCTGGTGTACCGGCGGCACGCCTCGCTACTGTCGGGTCTGGTGTTGTGCTCCACCGCGGGCAACGTGGGGTCCCCGGCAGAGAAGCTGTCCGCCCTCGCGCTGCCGGCGGTGGCCGCCGGCCTGCGGTGGAACCCGGTTCTGCAGCTGGTCAGCGCCGAGGTCCTGGGATCGGCTCTGCTGGGTCCCATCGACGACCCGGCCACGGCTAGGTGGGCCCGCGCTCAGCTGCGCCGGACCACGCTGGCCAGCGCCGTCTCGGCTATGGGCGCCGTCTGCGAGTTCAGCTCGGACGACTGGATCGGCCAGGTCGATGTCCCCGCCGCGGTGGTGGTCACGACCCGGGACCGCATCGTGCCGGCCAGCCGCCAGATGCAGCTGGCCCGGGCGATCCCGGGCGCAGCGCTGCACCGGGTAGACGCCGATCACGCGGTGTGCATCACCGCGCCGCAGGTGTTCGCCCGGACGCTGCTTAAGGCATGCCGGGCGGCGCAGGTCGGCCCCGGCCCAGTTGACCAGCGACTCAGCGCGGCCTAGCCCTCACCAGTGCCGCGCAGGATCCGCCTGGCTGGCCGCGCTCCTAGCTCAGGGTTGCGCCGGGACAGCTGAATCCGGATTTGGTGGGCGTCGCGGTTGCCTTCGGTTATTCCCAGGATGGGTCGTAGCCGAAGGTCTCCTGAACGGTACGGGATCCGAGGTGTCCGTCGAGTATCTCGATGCGGTCCCGGCCGACCAGTGCGGGGTGGGTGACTCCGCAGGCGTGGCTCAGCTCGAGCAGTTCGTGGCGGAGCGTGGAGACGTAGTTGGCTAGGCGCACTGACTTCAGTGCAGGATCGAGTCCGTGGGTGCGCCAGGCGGAGTGGGTGGTGATCCCGACCGGGCAGCGGCCGGTGTGGCAGCGTTGTGCCTGGATGCAGCCGATGGCCAGCATTGCTTCTCGTGCGACGTTGATCATGTCGCATCCCAGGGCCATGGCCAGCAGACCGTTTTCGGGCATGCCGAGCCGTCCTGAGCCGATGAACACGACGTCGTCGGTGAGTCCCCT
This sequence comes from uncultured Actinomycetes bacterium, assembly GCA_963758795.1. Lineage (GTDB taxonomy): Bacteria > Actinomycetota > Actinomycetes > Streptosporangiales > Streptosporangiaceae > Palsa-504. The sequence continues at coordinate 145,756 of CAVWXG010000003.1, read as the reverse complement.
TTCGGCGAAGGCGCGGTAGACGCGGCCGATCGCCAGCTTGAAGGGCAGCGATACGTGGTCGCTGAAGGCCAGGGGGGCGTCACCGGTGCCTCCCTCCCCGCCGTCTACGGTGATGAAGTCCACGCCCCGGCCCGTGCCGCCCATGCTGTCGGCCAGCTTGTCCCAGAAGGTGACGCTGCCGACGGCCGATTTGATGCCGACGGGCAGGCCGGTGCGTTCGGCGATGGTCTCAACGAAGTCGAGCAGGCTGTCGATGTCTGAGAAGGCGCTGTGCGCGGACGGGCTGCGGCAGTCCCGCCCCGGCTGGATGCCTCTGGCTACGGCGATCTCCGGGGTGACTTTTGCGGCCGGGAGCACCCCGCCCAGTCCTGGCTTGGCGCCCTGGCTGAGCTTGATCTCGATCGCCCGTACCGGGTGCTCGGCGCACAGGTCCGCCAGCCGGCCCAGGTCGAAGCGCCCGCTGTGGTCGCGGCATCCGAAGTAGCCGGTGCCGATCTGGAACACCAGCTCGCCTCCGTGCAGGTGGTGAGGCGTCAGGCCGCCCTCCCCGGTGTTGTGCAGGCACCCGGCCAGGGCGCAGCCCTGGTTGATGGCCTCGACGGCTATCCCGCTCAGGGCCCCGAAGCTCATGGCGGATACGTTGACCACCGATGCCGGGCGGAACATGCCGGGCCGCTGCCTGGCCGAGCCGAGCATCTTCGCGCAGCCGACCGTATCATCCGCCGGGTCCGGGCGCGGCAGGGGGAACATGCTCTGGTCGATGATGATCTGACCCGGTGTGGCGTCCATGTCTTCATCGGAGCCGAACCCGACGTTGTTGTTGATGCCCTTGGCCGAGGTGTAGATCCACCGGCGCTGGTCCCGGTCAAATGGCCGTTCCTGGCGGTTGTCGGTGACGATGTACTGGCGCAGCTCGGGTCCGACCGATTCCAGCAGGTAGCGGAGATGACCGACGACCGGGAAGTTACGCAAGATGGCGTGCCGACGCTGGGTCACATCGTAGACGGCGACCACGACCAGGATCACGCCTACGGTCGACCCGAACCACACCCATCCAGCCACAGGGCGATCATCATCTCTTGCCCCGGACACCGGCCAGGGCCCTTTTGCTCGTTACTCTGGGACGTTTGTCACGGCAGGGAAAAACCCCTGGCCGTGCCGCCCGGCGAGCAGGCCAATGTCGAACACTTTAGCCCGGTCGCGTTCTTCCTTCCCCACTGCTGCCTGGCGGGTCAGCGGTGCCGGCGGCGCGCGCCGTGCTGGCCTGTGCCGGGGACTGCAGGGTGGCGGCGTGCTCTAGGCAGGCGAGGACCTCCGCATCGGAGACCTGGGGGAACCTGGCATAGAACGGCCCGATGGCGGAAAAGCCTCGCGGCGTGCTGACGCAGACCAGTTCGTCGGCATCGGCGCCGATCCGTGCCTGCCACCCGGGCGGTGCGACGGGCACGGCGAGCACGACCCGCGCCGCCCCCAGCGCCCGGGCGATCTGGCAGGCGGCCCGGGCCGTGGACCCGGTGGCGATACCGTCATCGACCACCACGGCCACCCGCCCGTCCAGCCGCTGGCGCGGCCGCCGGGACCGGTAGCGCGCGGCGCGGGCTTCCACTGCCGCCTGCTCTCGCGCCTCGAGCGCCGCCAGTTCGTCCTGCGACACCCCGCAGGCCTGCATGACCTCGGGGTTGATGACCCGCACACCGTCCTCGCCGACCGCGCCCAGGCCCAACTCGGGCTGGAACGGCACCCCGAGCTTGCGCACGATGATGACATCCAGCCGCGCGCCCAGCGCCTGGGCCACCTGGAACGCGACCGGGACTCCGCCCCGCGGCAGGCCCAGCACGACGACCGGCTCGCCGCGCAGGTGCCCCAGCCGGGCGGCCAGCCGCCGCCCGGCATCATCACGATCGGCGAACACCATCACGACTCCTCATGGAAAGCTTCCCCGCGACCACCGCGGTGCCGCCAGGGACCATAGTCACCTCAGCGCGAGCGCCAGTGGGCTCCGGGGCGGGAGCGGGTCAGGCTGGTTTCTGACGGCCAGGCCCATGGTTACTGATGCCGCGCCGGACAGGGCGTTTCTGCGCGTCCAGTGGGCGATGGCGTGCACGGCGGCTGGCGCGCTGCTCGCGCTAGATGTCGGCTGCAGCGGGAGGTGATCCGGACCGGACATGACGAGAGGACCCTGCTCCGCTACTCGCGGATCTCGATTGCGCGGTGCGCGGATCTGGTCCGTTCCCCCGCGTCTGCCTGGGGTCCTCTGTCACGGTCATTCCACCGCGTCACGGGAGCGGGTGCCAGGGACCAACGTCCCTGCGCACGGGACCTTAGGCCGGCATCTGGGCGGGCAGGACCGGCGGTCTCCTGGATCTGGACTGCGACGACGGCTCGTAGACCTTGCCTGGCAGCGGCGTGGCGGCCGTGAACCGCCAACTGAGGCTTGCGGGTGCCTGAGCCCGCCGCCCGGATCGGCTGGGGCCTGGCCGGCAGGCTGGCGTGAGTCGTGCACACCAGCCGGGACCCGGTGCGGGCCAGCCTGGCGGATGCGGTTAGAGCAAGCTGCGTGGTGCCGGGAGTCTGGCCGCCGGTCACCATCGGGAAGAAGACCAACCGATGCCCGCCGGGTGCGGAGTGCCTGCGGCGAGAGCGACCGTCACCGCCTTCGGCCCGGCTGCCGCCTGATCAACTCCACGTTGCCGCCGTACCGTCGGGCGCCGAGTCCGGTCAGCAACGAGACAGACGCGACGTTGGTGTCGTCAACCTCGCCGACTACGGTCGTGTCTCCCCGGGCGGCGAGCACGGTGAACGCCTGGCCGAGCAATGCCCTGGCGACCCCGCGCCGCCGGTACGGGGCGAGCGTCGCGATCAGGCCCAGGCGCGGGCCGGCGCGGTTGCGCCAGATTCGCACCAGCCCGGCGTATTCTCCGCTGGTCCGATCGACCGCGACGAGGTAGGTGGCGGGATCGAAGAATGGGCTGAACGTCTCGGCGCGGAACTGTTCGGCATCCCATCGCCAGCCCTCGGAGCCGGGAAGGTCCTGCCGTAGCGCGTCGTCCAGCAGTCGCAGTCGGGTGATATCGGCATCGGCGGCGGAAAGGACGTCGAGCCGGGCTGGCAGCACGGCCCCGGCTAGCCCGGTCACCGCAGGATCGGTCGGGATCCGGTAGTAGCTCTCCCGCCGGTGCACGGCGAATCCCGCCTGCGCGCAGGCGTCCAGCGCGTCATACTCCGCGTCCTCCAGGGTGACGTGGAGGTCACGGCCGATTTCGCGGGCAACAGCATCGGCCAGCGGCGGGTAGGCGTCGGTACGCCAGGTGTCGAAGTACAAGAACCAGCGGTTGTCGGGCCGGAGCCGAGCGCTCACCTCGCCCGCTACCAGGTCGCCGTCCAGAGCGCGCCACGTCAGCGCCGGCCGCATCCGGGATACCGCCAACGCCGCTGCAACCATGCCATGTGAAGCTAGCAGCGGCGTAATCCGCGCGCGAGCGATTATGCCCGGGCGGCCACGGCCGGACTAGCCTCGCGGCGGATCGTGGACAGGACGGCAGCATCAGGCAGCACCGGGAACCGCAGACAGAACCCCGTCCGCGGCATGTGAGTGTGCCCGGTGGGGCATGAGGGTGTTACCCCAGTGTGATGAGAGCATTTAGGGACCGGAGCCTGGCAAGGAGGCTGGTCATGCTGCCTCGGTGGGAGAACAGTCAGCTGGTGCTGCACCCTGCGCACCGCGGGTCACGGTACCTGGCTGTAGATGGCCCGTCGTCCAGCCCCTTCTGTGGTGGCGCCCTGCGCTATGTCTCAGCCATCACTTTGCCGGATGGGAGGCTGCGTCTTTACTATGAAAGTGCTACTGAGTACGGCAGCCACGAATTGCGTACTGAGCTGTGCGCTCAGGGCTGAGAAGTCCGGTCGTTACCTCCGCAGGAATGCCATTTAGAACGAGTTGCTAAGGGGCTGCACCAGGTCACGCTGATACCAGGTGCCTTGCTTACCGCCCAGGTCGGCCGGGTCTGCCGGGCCGACCGGGATGAACCCAGCCCTGGCCAGCACCTTCTGTGACGCGACGTTCTCGCGGGAGGTGGCCGCCTTGAGCGTACGCAGCCCGTATCGCGCCGCCGCCAGACCGCACAGCTCCCGGACGGTCGCGGTCGCCACGCCCCGGCCTGCGACGTGCTGCGCGACCCGGTAGCCGAGCTCGGCAGTGCCATCCTCGAAGCGGTACAGGTTGAACCGGCCCAGGACCGAGCCGTCCCCGGCGACTAGTACGTAGAAGGCTCCGATGCCGGCCGCCTGCTCGGCCAGCAAGGCACTGTGCCGCTCGGTGAACCGATCGTAGAACTCATCACCGCGGTCGGAGACCGAGGCGGCGAAGTAGACGCGGTTGGCCAGCTCGAAGGCGAGGACCGCCGGCGCATGGCCGGCTCGCAGGCGCTGCAACTCTGGCACAGCACGACTGTACCCAGATGACGTGCAGCGGTCGCCCGAGTTTCCGCCGGTGAGGTTGACGATCATTCCATACGAGCCCCAGGCCGCGCCGATCGGCGGAAGTGTGGGCGGCGACGTCACGGCTAAGAGGCCACGCTGAGTGATGTGCAACGTCGGGTCGGCGGCCTGATCCTCGGCCGGAGTGGTAACCCGCCTACTCCGGACTGGATTAAAATCTGGTCCGGACGCCGTCTGCCACTTCCTCCGGGCTCACATCGATCAGCGCCTCCCCGTAGATGCGTTCGAAATACGTGGCATCGCTGCGATACCCGGGCTCCGGATTCGACCGGCTGAGCACCTTCAGCACCACCTGGTGCCCGTGCTCGTGCGCCTGCGGGCCGCCGCCGATCACGCCGAAGTTGAACGAGGTGAGGTTCCAGGCCCGGTAGGCGGCCAGCACCCGGGACAGGCCCTGCCCCAGCGCTCGGCTGTCCTCCTCGGTCAGCTCGGTCACGTCAGCAGCCCCGCTGACCACTCCCCATACCTCGTGGAACCCGCTCGGCGCAAAGGGGGTCAGCCAGGCCACTCGGCCGGTCTGTCCCACCCACCGGGGACCGCCGGCCTCCTGGTCGGCCAGGGCCGCCCAGTAGGAGCCGCGCCCGTCCTTCCACGCGCCCGACCGCTCGGCCAGAAGCCGCTGGCCGGTCAGGCCGTAAGCGTCGTGAGAGGACTGCAGGTGGGGATGAACCAGCGAGGCGCCCGCGGGGGGAAGGTGGTTACCGCTGATCGAACTCCACCGTGCCGCCGGGTCCAGGCGCCGCACTGCCTGGGCATGGCGGACCATGGCGGCCAGGGCGTCCCCCACGAGGGGCGGCGTCAGGTCATCCAGGTCCAGGAAGTGCCGCCCGGGGTCATAGATACCGACCGCGCTGTGGGTCGCGTACGCCATGATGTTGGGCACCACCACCGCCTTGCCGAGGCGGATGCGGCCTTCGGCCGTGAGCTCGGCGGGAAACGGGAAGGTCGCCGTCTCCAGGTGCTCGATATCGAACGGGCAAAAGGCGGGCTTCGCCGTCAGTTCAGTCAGGTCTGGCCTGCGCGCAGGCTGGAGCTTCACTCCGGTGAGGATCCGGGCGCTGGCTCCCGTCAGCGGATCCCGCCGCCAGCGCAGCCGCACCCGGGTCCAGGCCCCGCCAGCGGCCAGATCAGGGACTCTGGCCTCAAGGTCTCGTTCTTCGAAGTCGATCGCAGCCACCCAAAGAGCCTACGGGCGATCCCGGGGAAGCGTGCAGCCGAGGCACTCCGTCAACTCGACCCGTAGCTGTCTCTAGACCAGATGCCTTCTGAGAGGATCTCTTCTATGTCCGCAGAGATTCCGGCCGAAGCGCTCCAGCTGCGATCGCTGGTGAGAGCCGATCAGATCCTCGAGCTATTCCTGGACATGGTCCCGGTGTCAGACCCTGGACCAGACGAGGTCCTCATCAGGGTTGAGGCAGCACCGCTCAACCCGTCAGACATGGGCCTGCTCTTCGGCGGGGCTGATATGGCTGCCGCAGTGGCTAGCGGATCTGCTGAGCGCCCGGTGGTCACCGCGCCTATCCCCGATGCCGCCATGCGCGGCCTCGCCGGCCGGGCAGGGACGCCCGCGCCGGTCGGTAACGAGGGGTCGGGCACGGTCGTGGCGGCGGGCGAGTCTCCGGCCGCACAGGCTCTGTTGGGCAAGGTCGTCGCTGCGGCGGGCGGCGGAATGTACTCGCAGTATCGGTCGGTCAACGTCGCGCTGTGCCTGGAGCTCCCGGCCGGAGCGACAGCGATCGAAGGCGCGGCCTCGTTCGTGAACCCGATGACGGTTCTCGGCATGGTCGAGACCATGCGGATGGAGAATCACAGCGCACTGGCGCACACGGCCGCAGCCTCCAACCTTGGCCAGATGCTCAACCGGCTCTGCATCGGGCAGCAGATTCCGCTCGTGAACATCGTGCGGAAGCCAGACCAGGAAGCGATGCTCCGCGCGGCTGGCGCCGTCCACGTCTGCAATTCGACGTCCACCGACTTCATGGCGAAGCTGATCGACGCGCTCAAGGCGACCGGTGCCACGCTTGCTTTCGACGCCATCGGTGGCGGCCGGCTGGCGAGCCAGATCCTGACGGGCATGGAAGCCGCCGCTAACGCCGCCGCTAACGCCGCCGCGGGCGGCTACAGCAGGTACGGGTCGGCCGTGCACAAGCAGGTCTACATTTACGGATCGCTTGACCGCGGCCCGACCGAGCTGATCCGCAGCTACGGCATGGCCTGGGGCATCGGCGGGTGGCTGCTGACGCCGTTCCTGCAGAAGGCCGGTCTGGCACGCGTTGCGCAGCTGCGTAACCAGGTCGCTGCCGGGCTCACGACGACGTTCGCCAGCAGCTACACAGCGCAGGTATCACTCACAGGCGCGCTCTCCCTCGAGGCGATCGCAGACTACGGCCGGCAGGCGACCGGCTCGAAATACGTCATCATCCCGAACCGCGCCGCCTAGCCCTGCCATAGCTCGTTGCCGAGGTGGACCAGGCCCACCTCGGCAACCGAGCTTGATTATGGTGAACTCGCCTATTCAACTCTCGTTGATTCGCAGCTGGGCTTGGTCCGATGATGACCATAAGGCGGCACTCGGGATCCGGCGGTGAGTGTTTGGCACGCACTGCCGCAACAGAACGGCCGTTCGTTCTGCGCAAGCCATGGTGCTGGTAGCTGTGGGATCTCAGCGACTTGCGGCGGGAACTGAGGGATTTTGCTGGTTTGCCTTGAGTCGCCGGGCATGGGTGGCTACCTTGGATGTGCGGGCTTGGTATGAGCGAGCCGCCCACCAAGAGCGGGCTTGGTATGAGCGAGCTTGCCCGATGATGTCACGACGAGCGGGCGTCCTGGACTTCGTCAAGAGGGCCGGGGGCCTGGTGACCTGTGTCCCGCGTGGAGGAATCATGGCCCCATATGCCTCATCAACTATGCCGCTGTCCCTGGAAACGGGACCTGAACAGCTTCCGGTCGGTCCCCGTCTAGCGCTGGCGGAACCGCCGGCGGTCGCGCGGCGCGATCAGCTCCGGCCGCTGGAGGTAGCCCAGTGCTCCATGTGCGGCACCGCGCTTCCGCTAGGCCTGCTGGTAGCTGATGGCGGCCAGGCGTGCGCCGACATCCGCTGGTACTGCAAGGACGCCAAGTCGTGCACGGAACGCTGGACCACAGCCCGGCCCGTTGCCAGCTAACTCGGCCCGTTCGGTCGTTTTAGCCACTTGAGTTGGCCCGTGCCGACGGGATTGAACCGGACACGCCGGCGCGGCAAATGCGGGTGGTAAACGGCCTTGGCCCGTAGTGTCCTGATGTGCCCGTTAATTATGACCCGCGACGGTATGAGGTGCTGGCCGCGCCGGGGGCTTCGCTAAGCCAGCACCAGCATGAAGGTCGGCCAGTCCGGCGTCGGCGCGTAACGAATGTGGACAGGGGGTTCCCGGCTACCGGCCTTCCTGCCGCCCCGCCCGGGAGATCAAGCGAAGAGGACACTCCTGTGTACTGGCAGACCGTTCAGGCAATGGCTTCAGGCAGGTGGCGCCCGGACCGATAATGCCCTGGGCCCCGCCCACGTACATCGTCGGCATTCCTCGGCATCCGCCGGACCGTTCGGCGGAGACGCAGATCACTCTGTTCGGCGCTGCACAGGCGGCCGACAGTGCAGCGCGAGTTGCCGCCCATAGCGGCGGTTACTTGCGCGAGCGCGCGAAGATTCCGGTATCGGCCCATGACCGCGGTGCTCGACCCTGTCTGCGGCATGCGGATGATCGTACGTGGCAGCGAGGGCGCATAATTATTCGGCCGTGCGGAGTTCGAGCGTTTCCGTCGGCGGCCCTGTCAGGGATGCGGCACCTCGGAAAGGAGAACCCGACGCAATGACCCCACCAGTCGCGCGCAGGAGGAGCCAGTTCATCGACGCGGTGATCGATGAGTACGCAGCAGCGCATTCCACCCCGCCCGACGCTCACCAGCTCGAATTGCAGCGCATCACGCGCGAGAAGACCGGCCGTGCTGCGGGCATGCAGATCGGCGATGACCAGGCGATGCTGATGGAGATGCTGGTCCGGGCCATGGGAGCCACGCGCGCGGTGGAGATCGGCACGTTCACCGGCTATTCGGCTCTGGCCGTGGCACGGGGAATGGGTCCCGGCGGGCGTCTGCTGTGCTGCGACGTCAGCCAGGAGTGGACCTCGATTGCCCGCGCTGCATGGCAGGAAGCCGGGGTCGCCGACCGGATCGAGCTGCGGGTCGGTGCGGGCCTGGCAACACTGCGCGCACTGCCACCCGGTGAGCAGTTCGACTTCGCGTTCATCGACGCCGACAAGACCGGCTATGCCCAGTACTACGAAGAGGTGCTGACCCGGCTGCGGCCCGGAGGCCTGATCCTGCTGGACAACACGCTCCAGGGTGGCCACGTCGTCGATGATCTCGCAGACGACCCCGACGTCGCCGCGATCCGTTCCATCAACGACGCGATCGCCGCCGATCCCCGCGTGAAAGTGGTCCTGATTCCTATCGGCGACGGCGTCAGTCTGGTACAGAAACTGAGGTGAACGGCCCTGAATCCGCTGCTGGGACACTCTTGACCGTCGCCCGCGCACTCAGGCCCGACCGCGTGGAGCTGCTCGTCGACGGTGAACGGGGTGACGGGCTGGTCGAGCTACTCGGCCTGGCAGCAGCCCGGGTCGCGGGGAACGACGGCTGCTGCCAGGTCATCCAGGGCGGCAGGCAGTCCAGTTCATCCGCCATGCGCTTTCCTGCCCGGGCCTGAGGTTGCCTCCTGGGGGATCCGGGGTCACCAGTCTGCCGGGCGGCCCTTGAGCTGCTGCCAGTAGCGGCGGTGCGCATGCTGGGCGTGCTCGCTGTTCATCCACTGGGGAAGTTCGGCGTCGAGCGGGTCGGCGAGGCCGGCGATGTCGCGCAGTGCGGCGGCCTGGCAGGCGCGTTTGGTGAAGGCGTACTGCTCCAGGCAGTCCCCGGGTGTCTGCCCGGCGATGGCCACGGTCACGGCACTTCCACCAGCTGGGTCACCGGCGTCGGGTCTGCCCGTGGCCAGGACACGCGGGCGAGCACCAGCAGGCTGGCCACGACACCGGCGGCGCCGAGCACGATCAGCCGGGGGTCGGCCTCGTGGATACCGAACACGCCCCAGCACAGCAGTTCACCGAAGATCAGCAGCCAGGTACCCCGGGATACACCGGACGTGTCCGGGGACCGGTACACCGTCCACACCGACGGCGTGACCTGGAGCGCGAACGCGACGGCCAGGACCGAGCCCAGCCCGGTGCGGCCGGACGCCGCGGCGGCGGTGAGCAGCACCGCCGCCCACGCCGAGGTGAGCGCCAGGGGCCGTTTCGGCATGCCGCCGGCGCGCCGGGCCAGCACGACCGCAAGGTACCCCGGCAAGAGGGTCGCCGAGATGGCGGGCACCAGCGCGGTCCAGAAGCCCGACAGCGCGAAGTAGCCCAGCCAGGCAGCGTTGTTCACGCTGGTCAGCGCCGCCCACGACCACGACACCCCAGCCGTACTGTCGGCCCGGGGTCACTGAGCTCGCCGACAGGGTGCGGCTCACACCCGGCCCGTGCCACCGGCGGCTGCGGGAACTCGAGCGGAGCGGCGTCATCACCGGCTACCGGGCGCTGGTGGACCCTGCCGCCGTCGGGATGGGATTCGAGGCCCTGGTGCAGATCACCCTGGAACGCGGCGACGCCGGCACCGTCACCGCCTTCGAAGCCGCCGTGGCCGAGCTACCGCAGGTCCGGCACGCAGAACGCCTCTTCGGCGACCCCGACTACCTGCTCCGGGTCGCCGCGCGGGACCTCGACCATTTCGCGGCCCTGCGGGACCAGAAGCTGGCCGCGCTGCCCGGCATCCACCGCCTCACCTCAACCATCGTGATGAAACGCATCGTCGACAACCGGCCCCTGCCCCTCGCAACCCGAGACCGCTAAAAACCCGCCGCCGCGGCCGCACCGGACATCACGCCAGGCCCACAGCACACTCATCGGCAACAGGACGGCCGCGGCACATCGCGGCACTCCAGTTGTGCGCCCGCCCTGACAGCTGCCGAAATGTCGCCACCGCACCATATCGGCGGGAATGTGCGCATCGGTCCTGGCGGATCACGGTCTTTGTTCTTCCGGGCGATCCGGCGGTGCCGGGGCGTCGCACGCAGCATCGCAGAAGGGCTGGCGGACACTGCGAGTGCACCGGCACAGTGTCGCCCGGGTATCGGTCACCCACCCGTCGGCTGCCTGTATCCGCAGATCACCGCGGAGAAGGAAAGGGCCGCGCTCGACGGCGCGGATGGTGGCCGGGACATCGGGCTGCTCACGGGGAATACCCGCTGCCTGGTAGTGCAGGGCCCCGGACGGGCAGCGGCGGATGACGTCGGCTACCAGCGCCGCGCTCGCGGCGCCCGGGGCGATCCAGGGCCGCTGCCTGCCATTGAATACCTCCGGGAGCCCGCGCAGGCACTCGCCGGAATGCCGGCATCGCTGTGCGTCGAAGTAAACAGTGATCTCGCTGCCCTGGTAGGCCTTCCCCGGCCATGGCCCGGCTGACGGCGATCCCGGCTCGGTATCGGATGCTGACATAGCATCAGGCTAAGCTACCCCGGCCCTGATCGGCATGGCCGCCGCAAGCGAATCTTCTACAAACCTGGCCGCCGACGAGCCCACGCGACGGCAGCATGACCACTTACAGCACCACGTGGAGCAGAGCTCACTTACCTGTACACCTCAGACAGCAGAAGCACAAAGATGCGCCGGCCACTCAGAACTCAGGCGGCCCCGGCTCACGGCCAGCGCTTGGTAATGATGGTCGTGACCGGCAGCCCGAACCGGCGCTCGGCCCGATGGGGCAGGTCGGCCCGCAGCCAGCGCGAGACGGGCCCGGGCAGCGTGGCCACGATGATCTCGTCGAACCGGTGATCGGCGAACACCTTCTCCATAGCCTCCACAGGCTGGGCACTGCCCAGGTCACCCTCGGCCGGGACACCCAGCGCACCCAGGTCAGCCAGCATCTGGCCGAGCCGCTGCCGGGCCTGCGCACTCGCCTCCTGATCGGTGCCGGGGCCCCGGTAGTCCGTCATCCACCACGTCATGCTGGGCTGCAGCACACCCGCCGCGGCGGGTGCGTCCGGATAGTCCGCCGCCCCGGTGTCAGGGACGAGCAGGTAGAACGAGCACGGCCCCGCCTCGATCCGCTTGCGGAGCTCGTCCCGCAGCTCGGCACGCTGCAGGGTCTGGTTCGCGACGACAAGATACGTGCGCATGACGACCACCCGATTGGTCTTGGCCGGGCCAGACGTCCGGTGCAGCTAACCGTATCCCGCCGCGGGACTGCGGTCTACGGCCCCAACGACCGCTCCCGCCCAGTTCCCGGCTCCGGCACCTGGCCTCACACTGCCGCTCGGCGACTACGCTGCATAACGGCCAGATCTGGGTGGACGGGACCGAAGGCATCAACATCAGTAAGCGTCTCACCACTGAACCAGTCTCTCACCGGGCGGTGTAGTGATCTCCCCGCACCTATCCCAGTCAGCAGCGGAAGAGCGCGAAACGAATGTTCCGCATTAAGTACGAGGTACGAATGAATTCAGCGGAGAACACCTTTCTTTCTGCGCTTAATATGGAAAACGTGGCACGAGGTCATAGCAGCCCCTATCAGCCGCCGGCCCTGCGCCCCTGGATCCGGCGCGGCTGCCTGCGGCCCGAATACCGGCCTGCGCCGGCCACCCGCTCATCCAGCTGCCCTGCGGCCAGGGCCGGGAGCACTTACCCACATCCTCCCTGCCGATTCAGTGCGTGTGGCCTGCTGGCCGGCATGTGGTGGCAGAGACGCCAGATCAGCCAATTCTGACCCTCTTTACCCCGGTTACGCGTTCGGCCGGGATTGGCGGTCGGCGTTCCGCTCGGCGTGGCGCTGGGAGCGGGCGCGGGTGCCGCAGTGGGGGTTGCACCATTGCTGGTTTGGGCGTCCCCGCAGGTAGAGCTGGCCGCAGCCGGGCGCGTCGCATAGGGCGACAGCGGCGGCATCGGGGCCGGTCAGAAGGTCGATGGCGGCGGCCGCGATGTCAGCGCACAAGCGGGTGGCCTGGTCGACTCGGGTGACGGGCCGGGTGAGGTGCTGGCCAGGCCGGGTTCCGAGCAGCCGGACGGCCGGGGCGGCGGCGACCAGCTCGTTGACGGCATGGACGTCGCCTGCCGGCAGGACTGCGCCGGCGGCGGCGGCGCGCAGCACGCGCAGGACATGGTCCCGGGTGAGGACGAATCGCGCCACCAGGACGGTGTCCACCTGGGCGGGGATGGCCAGACGGTCGCCTTCGCGTGCCAGCCACCCGCGGAGGTCGGCGGGAGAGGTGATCAGCTCGGTGTAGCGCCAGCCGCGCCGGCGGACGGTGTTCGCCGCGTCGAGGGCCAGCCGGTCACCGAGCCAGCTCCACCGCGCCACCGTCATGCCAGCCAGCATAACTGACGGTTTATCATCAAAAAACCGTGGTAGGGCTGAAGCATGGCAACTAGCGGCTGCGGACGGAACACCAGCCTGGCGATCACGGCATTGTGCTCGGTGCAGTTCGCCGATGTGCTGGGAGTGACCGTGGTGGTCACCGCGCTACCCAGGATGCTGGCCGACCTGAACGCGCCGGCGTCGGCGGGCAGCCTGGTGTCCGGCGGGTACGCCATGTTCTTCGGCGGCCTGCTGATGCTGGGGGCGCGGCTGGGCGACCGGTTCGGCCACCGGCGCACCATCACTACCAGCCTGGCCGTGTTCGCCGCCGGGGCGCTGCTGGGCGCGGTGGCCGACTCGGTCGTGCTGCTGACCGCGGCCCGCTGCCTGCAAGGAGCGGCGGCGGCCGCATCGGTGCCCTCGGCGCTACGACTGCTCACCAGCCTCACCCCGCCGGCCCGCCGCGGCGGCGGGCGATCGCGGCATGGAGCGCGGCCGGGGTATCAGCCGGCGCCAGTGGCTTTGTCGTCGGCGGGGTCATCACCGACCTGGCCAGCTGGCGCCTGATCTTCTGGGCCTACCTGCCGCTGGCCGCCGCGCTCGCGGCCGCCGTCCTGCGTGCTGTTCCTCATGACCGCGGTCCGAGCCACTCCGGTTCCGTGAATACTCTCGCGGCCGTCATGTTCACCGCCGCCGTCATGGCGGTCGTGGTCGGCACCACCGTGATCGCCCGGCCCGGCCAGCGGCCCACCGGCGCAGGCATCCTCCTGCTCACCGTGCCGCTGACGGCCTTGTTCATCAGGGCCGACCGGCACGCCACCGCGCCCTTCCTGCCCGCGACCGCGCTGCGGATGCCACCGCTGCGCCGGGGAGCCGCGGGTTCGTTCCTCAACACCGCAGCCACCAGCTCGGCCATGACCCTGGCCGCCTTGTACCTGCAAGATACCCTGCACCGCAGCCCGCTCCAAGCTGCCGCCATGCTGGTGCCCTTCAGCCTCGCCGTGGTGGCCGGCTCGGCCCTGGCCACGCCCGCGCTCCGCCGGATCGGTCCCCAGCCGGCGCTGGCCACCGGGCTGGCCGTGATCGCCGCGGCAGACGCCGCGCTGACCGTAGCCGCCCCGCACCCCTGGCCCTGTCAGCCTGCGCGGCCACGGCAGGAGCCGGACTCGGCCTGTCCTCCGTCGCCGCGACCACCCTGGGCACCACCGTCCCAGAGGCGCTGCGCGGGACGGCATCAGGGATCATCAACACGGCCGCCCAGCTCGGCACCGCTGTCGGTATCGCCGCCCTGCTGCTCATCGCGGACGCCACCACCGGCGCTACCGGACCCGGCACAGGCGCACCGATCATCGGCTGGGCCGCCGCCGCTGCCCTCGCCGCAGCCGGAGCACTAGCATCCACCAGGTCACCGCAGTCCGATCCCGCCACCACTTGCCCCACCGGCCCGAAAGCCGATAAAAACCCCGCTGCTGAAAACACCCCCGCAAACGCGCCGCGATGACGGCGTGCTCAGCTGCCTGAACCCGAACGCCATAGATTGCGCGACCAGCGGCATGTACGGGCGGTTGCTCGCCTTAGCTACTTCAACCTGAAAAACCTGCGTGCTGGTCTGTGATGTGGCCGGTGTGGAGAGAGGATGGCCTCGACCCCTTGGGCTAGAAGGTCAGCGCATCTTCCAGGCTGTCCGGCAATCGGTACTGGAGCACGTATTCTTATGGATTTTCGGTTTCCTAGCACTATCCGGCGAATGGCTAAGGTCCGGGCGGTCCTAAACGGCGATACCAGGAACAGGGCTACTTTCTGTATCGAGCACCCGGCATGGTGAGCTGGACCTGCTGAACCGCTTTGCATAAATATCCCTATTTTGGCTTGAGAAATAGCCATCAGTCTGCTATGCATTGATTTGATAGTTGCTGTGCGGCGTGGGGTGGGGCAATGCAGGAACTACGTGGGGTGGGACAATGCAGGAACTACAGGGTGGCGACCCAGCGCATATCGGGTCATACCGGCTGGTAGGGCGGCTAGGCGCCGGCGGCATGGGAAGGGTATTCCTCGGCCGGTCCGCTGGCGGTCGGCTGGTTGCGGTGAAGGTCATCCGCGAGGAACTGGCTGGGGACGCGGATTTCCGGGCCAGGTTCAGGCGGGAAGTCGCCGGAGCGCGGATGGTAAGCGGCCTTTTCACCGCACCGGTGGTAGATGCGGACCTGGACGGGCCGGCGCCGTGGCTGGCAACGGCGTACGTACCCGGTCCGTCACTGGCCGACGCCGTGGCCTCCCACGTGCCGTTGCCCGCGGCTTCGGTGCTGGCGCTGGCCGCAGCGCTGGCCGAGGGCCTGAGCGCGATCCACGCAGCAGGCGTTATCCACCGTGACCTGAAACCCTCCAACGTGCTGCTGGCCGCCGACGGACCCCGGATCATCGACTTCGGGATCTCCCGCGCCGCAGAGGCGACCGCGCTGACCCACACCGGCCTGGTGGTGGGCTCGCCGGGCTTCATGTCCCCGGAGCAGGCGGAAGGGCAGGTGGTCGGGCCGCCCAGTGACGTATTCAGCCTGGGAGCGGTGCTCACGTTCGCCGCCACCGGCGAAGGACCGTTCGGGGCCGGTTCCACGGCCGCGCTGGTCTACCGCGTCGTGCACAGCCCGCCAGGCCTGGAACAGGTCCCTGCCCAGGTCCGGGCCGTAATCGAGCGCTGCCTTGCCAAAGACCCTGGTCGGCGGCCCGCTCCAGCCGATCTCCTGGCCGAGCTCGGCGCCGCCGACCTCGCCGCGGACTGGCTGCCCGTCCCGATCATCGAGGGCTTCGCCGGCGCGCCAGCGGACCCGCCCGACATGCTCGCCACCATCACATCGGCCGGGCCGGCTCGGCATCACGAGCCGGTTCCTGCGCCGCCCGGGCCTGCCCTGCCGCAGCCTGGCAGCGCCAATGCCCAGGCACCGCACCGCATCCGCCGCGCGACGCTGGCCTGGCTACTTGCCGCGCTCGTCGTCGCGGCCGTGGCGGGCGGGGGCGTCTACACCAGGGTCATCGCCAGCCCGGTAGCCGCCACACGGCCGCAGCCCCCGGCAACGGAAATAGCCGCCTCCACGTCATCGGCCCCTGGATCGGCCACGAACGCCTCCGGCTCGCCACGTCCCGGCACGGCCAGCGCCCAGCCGTCAGCCAGCGGGACGAGCACTTCTCCGTCCGCCCCCGCACCGGCACTAGGCTCCAGCCAGGGGACAAGCACGCCCCCGCAATCCGGGGGCCAGTCAAGCACACAGCCGACGGCGACGGCGACGGCGACCGTGACCACGACCGCCACGCCCACAGCCACGCCGCCGCCCCCGGCGCCCAAGCCCGCCCCCTCGACCGCAGGCCCGGCCTGTTCATTCATCGTGAACGGGGCTTTGAGCTGCGACAGTACGAACCCGACGGTGTCGCTTTACGCTTTCTTCGAGGATGACACCTCGGCTTGCACCTTCACGCGGGACATTACCTGGGGAGACGGCACGTCGAGCGTGGTTGTCGTGCAAGGCGGCCCGGCTGGCGCGAAGTATGTGACCAGCCATACCTATGCGGCGCCCGGTACCTTCTCGATCTATTTCGGCAGCGAATCCATTGAGGGCGCCTGCACGGACGCGATCCGCACCTATACGTTCCAGCTGCTGCCTGGCTGAAGCCGCTAGGCTGCCGTGGCGGCGACGGCCTCCATCTCGACCAGCTGGCCCGGGTAGCCGAGGACGGTCACGCCGAGCGGGCCGGGCGAGGCCGGGCTTCCTGGTTCTTGAGCGCCGGCCACGTGCGGGCTAAGGTTAGGCGTCTGTGCGTGCAGCTGGCTCTGCTGGCCGTTGCCCGTTACACGTAGTGCGTCTGCGCGTTTTGCGGCTCGTGGTCAACGAGTTCGTCACAGGTCGGGCAGTACCAACGGACCTCGATAGGGGTGCCGCAGGTGAGGTGACGCGGGGCGTCCGCCGGATTGGTGTGCCGGGTCCCCCAGTGCGCGAGCAGCCGGAGCGCCCCGGCGAGTTCGGCGCCCTCGGCGGTCAGCTGGTAGGCGGCCCGGGGAGGCCGCTGGGAGTAGAGCCGGGCTACCAGCAGTCCGTCATGTTCGAGCCGCTTGAGCCGCTCGGACAAGATGTTCGCGGCGATGCCCGGGATCAGGCTGAGAAGCTCGTTGAACCGGTGCGGGCCGGGCAGCAGCGCTTCTACCACCAGCAGCGTCCACCGGTCGCCGACCCGGGCCAGCGCCTCGGCGAGCGGTGAGGGTTCCAGCCCGGATTCAGCCATGGGCTGATCGTAGCCCCGTTGACTTCTGGCGAGTTAATAGTAATTTGCAAGTTACTACTTACTGGAGGTGGCGGGCATGGCGATCCTCGATGAGATCGGGGCAAGCATCAGGCAGCTGGCAGAAGGCGCTGGGCGCTCGGTTGTGGGCATCGGGCAGCGCTGGGGTGCCGGCTCGGGCATCGTGCTCGGCGAGGGCAAGGTCTTGACCAACGCACACAACGTGCGCGGTGACAAGGTGACGGTCACCTTCGCCGGCGGGCGCGCCGCGGACGGGAACGTGGCCGGGCACGACATCGACGGCGACCTGGCCGTCATCGGCGTCGACACCGGCGGGGTCCCCGCACTGCCGTGGGCCGATGACGCGGCCGCGGAGATAGGGATGCCGGTGTTCGCCCTGGCCAACCCGGGCGGGCGCGGGCTGCGGGTCACGTTCGGGTTCGTCTCCGGCATCGAGCTGACCTTCCGCGGCCCCCGCGGCCGGCGCATCACCGGCAGCCTCGAGCACACCGCCCCGCTGCTGCCCGGCTCCTCCGGTGGCCCGGTGCTCACCGCCGCGGGGCAACTGCTCGGGATCAACACCAACCGCCTCGGCGAGGGCTTCTACCTGGCCATACCCGCCGACCAGGCACTACAGGGCCGGGCCGGTACACTCGCCCGCGGCGAATCAGCACAGCCGCCCAGGCTCGGCGTTGCCATCACGCCGAACCACGTGGCCAGGCGACTCCGCCGCGCTGTCGGCCTGCCCGACACCGATGGCCTGCTCATCCGCGACGTGGCGGAGGACAGCCCGGCCGCCCGCGCAGGTATCGCCCAGGGCGACCTGATCGTGGCGGCCGCGGGTCACCCGGTACGCACCCCCGACGACTTGTTCGACGCACTCCAGGCCACACTGGGCGGCACCATCGAGCTCAACCTCATCCGCGGCACCGGCGAACTGACCACTCAGGTCACCCTCGCAGATCACGGCCGGCCAGATAACTGAGCATAGGCACCCGCAGCGGACCGCTGAACTCGCTGACCCAACGGCGCATCCTGCCGCGTGCCAGGCCGGCACAACGGTAATCACGCGCTCAGGCGAGCCCGAGGAACTCAAGAGTCCTCGGAAGGGACGTTATCCATCGCGTCGACCGTGATCAGGTGTCCGGGTTCCGGCCGTCCTCTAGGCGCCGGCCGCCGTGTTCCTGACGCGATAGCGCTGGGCTATATGCCTTGACAGGCATATAGCCATGGAGGCATGGTTAGGTCATGGCAGCCAGCGCAGCAATCGAGGTCCTCGGCGAGCCGAAGCGCCGCCAGATCCTCGACGTGCTGCGCGGCGGCGAGCAGCCGGTGCAGGTGCTGGCCTGGCAGCTGGGGCTCAGCCAGCCCGCGGTCTCCAAGCACCTGCGCGTGCTGCGCGATGCCGGGCTGGTCGCCGTCCGCCCGGACGCACAGCGCCGCCTGTACCGGCTGCGCCCCGAGCCGCTCAGGGAGCTCGACCAGTGGCTGGAGCCCTACCGTCAGCTCTGGCGCGCCAGCCTCGACAAGCTCGAAGATCACCTGGCCGGGCCTCAACCCCAGCACGAGAGGACGCAACCTTGACCGAGGTCACGCTGCTACGGGCCGGTGCCCGCCCCATCCTGCGCTTCGAGCGCCACCTGCCCAGGAGCATCGAGGTGGCATGGCGGGCTGTCACCGATCCCGCCGAGATGCGCGCGTGGTTCCCCACCCGGATCGACATCGAAGGCGGCCAGTGGAGGCCCGGCGCCCGGCTAGTCCACCACTTCGAAGGGCACGACATCGACCCGCTGCCCGGCACCGTGCTGGAGTGGGATCCCCCGCACCGGGCCCGCTTCACCTGGGGCACCGACACGATCGGCTTCGAGCTCACCCCCGCACCCGACGGCGGCACCATCTTCGTCCTGACCGAGGAGCTCAGCGCGAACGCCGCAGCGCGCAACGCGGCCGGCTGGGACGCCTGCCTGGACCGCCTCCAGCACGGCCAGGAACGCGAGCACTGGAAGGCGCGCTTCGACCGTTACACCGCCGAGCTTGCACCCGTGCTGGGCCACCAGGACGGCCCGCCCGCCGGGTATCACGAGACCACCTCCTGAACCACTCGGAACACTTCCTCAGCCCGGAAGGCAAAGCTGGCAGCAGGAATTGACATCACGCGCCGATGGACGGTGAGGCCGGCCGCCCCTATGCCGTCTATGTAGATCGTGACTAGCGGGATCTCAGCAGCAGAATCCTCTTATCAGCCCGGAAGGAAAGCCCATTGTCTACAGTTACCGGCGTCGGCGGCATCAAGGTCAGCGCTCTGAACGACGGCGAGGTTCACCTGCCGCCCGTGTACTACCCGGGGCTCGACTTCGGTGCCCACCCGGAACTGCGCGGCCGGTGCGATCCCGGCCAGCCGGACTTCCTGCATGGGAATCGGCGTTAGCCTTCGTATCCGATAGTACGGGCGAGGCGAGGCATCGTGGCAGAACCGGAGATCGACATGAATGCACAGGCCGGGGCGAGTGCCTACGCCCTGCTGACCGACGGGACCACGGTTGAGATCCGGCCCGCGCGCCCTGACGATTTCGATGCGGTGCGGGACATGCACGCCAAGATGTCCGCGCAGAATCTGTACCGGCGCTTCTTCAGCACGGCCCGGCTCGCGGCAGGGCAGGAAGCGCGCCGGATATGCCGCGAGCCCGGGCCGGACCACGCTGCGCTGCTGGCGGTGATGGCGGGCCAGGTGGTCGGCTGCGGCAGCTACGAGCTGGTGGGCGGCGGCTCCCGGTCGGCGGAGATCGCCCTGGCGGTTGCCGATGACATGCACAGTCGCGGTATCGGCACGCTGCTGCTCGAGCATCTGGTCTCGCTGGCCCGCGGCCGGGGAGTCCGCGCCTTCGAGGCGCAGACGCTCGGTGACAACGCGCCCATGCTGCAGGTGTTCGCCGACGCCGGGCTGCGGGCGCATCGCGCCCTGGCGGACGGCGTGTATGAAATCAGCTTCCCGCTGCCAACCAGCGAAGACGACGCAGGCCTCGGCACCTACCGTGACGCGGTCGCCGAACGGGAGCGGTCGGCCGGCGTGGCGAGCCTGCGGCACGTGCTGACCCCGGCCTCCGTCGCCGTCATCGGCGCGAGCCGGCGCCCTGGCTCGGTCGGGCGGGTCATCCTGCAGAACATCGTCACCGGCGGCTTCCGCGGCCCGGTCTACGCGGTCAACCCGGGCGCCGCCGAGCTGGACGGCATCGCCTGTGTGCCGTCGGCGGCTGCGCTGCCCGGGCCGGCCGACCTGGCGGTCATCGCCGCGCCGCCGGCTGCCGTCGTCGCTATCGCCGAAGACTGCGGACGGCGGGGGGTCAAGGCCCTGGTGGTGATCACATCGGGCTTGGACGGCGCGGCCCGGACCGAGCTGCTGGGCATCTGCCGCCGCCACGGCATGCGGCTGGTCGGGCCGACGAGCTTTGGCGTGGCTAACACGGCCGCGCATCTGGACGCGACGTTCGCGGTCCACCATCCGGAGCCGGGAAAGGCCGGCCTGGCGCTGCAGTCCGGCGGCGTCGGCATCGTCCTGCTTGAGCACTTGTCCCGGCTGGGCGTGGGGATCTCCTCCTTCGTCTCCCTCGGCGAGGGGGACGACGTGTCCGGTAACGACATGCTGCTGTGGTGGAAGTCCGATGAGGCGACGAAGCTGGCGGTGCTGTACCTGGATTCATTCGGGAACCCGCGCAAGTTCGCCCGGACGGCCCGGGCCGTCAGCCGTGCCATGCCGGTCCTGACCGTGAACGTGGGCCGGTCCGCGGCTGGGCGGCGCCTGGCCAGAGCCCGCGCCGAGGCGGCCACCCCTCAGCTCACCAGGCGGGCCCTGGCCGAGCAGGCTGGCCTGATCGCCACGGCAAATCTGGGCGAACTGCTGGACACGGCGGCGATGCTGGCAACACAGCCCGTGCCCGCCGGGAACAGGGTCGGCGTCGTGGCCAACACCCGCGGCGGCGGCATGCTTGCTGCCGACGCGTGCGGCGACGCGGGCCTGCAGGTCGCCATCCTGGCTGAGGACACCCAGCGGGCGCTCCGGGACCTGCTCCCGTCCGTGGCCGCGGTGGCCGGGCCGGTCGATACGACGGCGGGGGTCACACCCGGCTTGTTTCGCCGGTGCCTGGAACTGGTCGGCGCTGACCCCGGCGTGGACGCGGTCCTGGCGCTGACGGCCACGACCGCGACCAGCGACCTGGTGTCCGAGGTGCACGCCGCGCGGCTGCCGGTGCCGGTTGCCGTCTCGGTGATGGACCAGATTGAAGCGGTCCGGCTGCTGCCGGGCCCGGATGAGAACTCCCCCGCCCTCCCCGCCTATGCCTATCCCGAGTCCGCCGCCCGCGCCCTCGGCCACGCCGCACGCTACGGCAGCTGGCGGGCGGCACCGCACGCAAGCGCTCCTGAACTGGACGGCCTTCGCCGGGACCAGGCCAGGGAGCTGGTGGCCAGGTTTATGGCCAGGTCGCCGAGAGGCGGCTGGCTGTCCGACGAGCAGGTCGCCGAGCTGCTCGGCTGCTACGGCGTCCAGCTGGCTGACCATGTCGCGGTAACCACCGAGGAAGCCGCCCTGGTCGCGGCGGCACGATTCGGCGGCCCCGTGGCGGTCAAAGCGAACGTGCCCGGACTGGTGCGCCGGAGCCACCCTGGCGCCGTCCTGCTTGGCCTAGACGGTGCGGAGGAGGTCCGGCGCGGGTTCCGCACGCTCCGGCAGACCTTCGGCAACCGGCTGGCCGGCGTTATCGTCCAGCCGGTGATCACCGGCGGGGTGAAGGTCACAATCAATGTGCTTGAGGAGGAGATGCTCGGCCCGCTGGTGCTGTTCGGGCTGGCGGGAGCAGCTGCCGACGTCCTGGCCGACCGCACCGCCCGGCTCGCTCCGCTGACCGGATCCGACGCCGATGACCTGATCCGCTCGGTAGGTGCCGCCCGGATCCTGCTCGGTCGTCCCGGCGCATCCGGCGCCGACCTGACCTCGGTCAAGAACATGCTGCTGCGGGTTTCCCAGCTGGCCGATGATCTCGCGCAGATCGCTGAGCTGGAGCTCAACCCCGTCGTCGCCCGCGCCGCTGGCGCCGAGGCGCTCGACGCGCGAGTCCGCATCCAAGCCGCCGAGCCCCCGGACGCCTACCTGCGTCAGCTACGCTGACATACGGTCACTGCCACCACGGTCACCACGACCGGGCAGAACCAAGGATCTGTCTCTCTCTACTCATGGCCGGGCCAGCATGACAGTCACGGCGACCAGGACCTCCGGCGTAGGAACGGTCGTACTTGTCATAACGGCTCGCGCTCAACTGCGGCTTTACAAATGATCTTGAAATCTAGCTGCGATGCTCCGCCTCGCGGCGTGGAGGCCAGATTCGGTCCTCGTAGCGGGACCAGCCTGCCAGACGCTCGATGATCTCCACGTTCCTCATCGCGGCATGACCGGATGCGTTCCGTAAAGGAACTGGCGGCGTAGCGCGAGCGCGTCAGGCTCAGCGGCACGATTTCCCCAAACGAGTCAGCCGCGAAGACGCGGCGCTTACCCCCCTGGCCGCGATGATGCCCGCCGCTGGAGCGCCGAGTCGAGATCGTCAAGGCGGGGGCCGCCGAACTCCTCGGCTGGGGGTGGGCGCGGCGCAACCCTGCTCGGCCGCCTCGTCGGAGCTACTGCCCGGGTGTGACGCCCCACTGGGCTGCTAGCTCCTCCACCCAGGTGGTGGCGGCGTCCGGATGGGCTGGTGGCGTTGCCACCACGACGAACTCGGTTACGCCGGCCCGGGCGAGTTCGGGGAGTATGCTGGGGCCGCCATCGGCCAGCGCCACGGCCACGCTCAGCTCGCGCAGGCTACGGCCGTGCCGCTTGCACTGCCCGGCCAGTGCCGCAACCCGCTCGGCGACCGCTTTCACGGGGAGGTTGAAGCCGTACCAGCCATCCCCGAAGGCCGCCACGCGCGCAAGTGACGCATCGCTGTTGCCCCCGATCACGACCGGGATACGCCGGCTGCGCACCGGCTTGGGGTTGACCCTTACTGATTCGAACCGGGTGAACTCGCCGCTGAACGAGGCGACGTCATCGGCCCATAGCGTGCGCATAGCAGCGACGTACTCCGCCGTGCGCCGGCCGCGCCGGGCGAACGGGATGCCGAGCGCGGCGAACTCTTCGGCCGACCAGCCAATACCTACGCCCAGCGTGAGTCGCCCCCCGGACAGCACGTCTAGCGTCGCGGCTTGCTTGGCTGACACCACCGGGTTGTGCTCAGGGAGCAGCAGCACGCCCGTCGCCAGCCCGATTGTCGTGGTGACGGCAGCGATAAAGCTCAGGCCGAGCAGCGGATCCAGCCAGTCGGCCGCGGCAGGAACAGCAATCCGGCCGTCAGCCGAGTACGGATAGCGTGACCTGGGCTGGTCCACCAGCACCACATGCTCCCCTGACCACAAGGTGGCGAAACCGGCCGCCTCGGCCGCCAAGGCAACAGCCCGGATAACCTCCGGGCGGGCGCCTGCGCCGATGCCCAGCGCGTGCAGCCCAACCCTCATCTGTCCTCCCCGCCGAGCGCGGTCCGCCAGGGCCACTCTGTCGGTACGCTCTCATCCTGCCAGGCGGCGGGCAGGGCGCCAGGAAACGCCCGCCTGATCACCCCGCTCCGGGGACAGCTCGTCAAGCTTGTCCAAGAGATGAATGCGTCGGCTGGTGCCAGTACGGGCCGCCGGCCAAGCTACCGAACATCAACAACCCGAAAGCCTATGCCAAGGCCCTGGGCGAGCTGCCCGACTGGCGGATCGGTTGCATCTTCACTGGAAGCGGGCACCGGCGCAGCGGGGTTGCGCGGGCGGCTCTCGGCGCCGCGCTGGCCGCCATCGACGATGCCGGAGGCGGGCTCGTCGAGGCCTACCCCGAGCAAGTCGAGGGGCGCGCCCCGCAGCGCGGTGCCTATTTCCATACCGGCCCGGCCGACCTGTTCGAGGAACTCGGCTTCGAGCGGGACCGGAAGATAGCGAAGTGGCGGTGGGTGAATGCGGCTGCGAATCCGGTCTTGACCGAGTCCTGCCGGTTCCGCTGCCGCAGCGGGTGACAACCTCGAAAGGGCTCACAAGGCCGTGAACAGATCTTCTCATCTGCGACCCGTCGCAGCTCATACCGCCACTCCCGGACGCCGCTCGGAACGGCGGCAATGTGTGCGTCGCCCCAGGCGAGGGCTGATTACGCAGCACGACGGGTAGCCTGCGGATGCGATTGCGCTCGCCAAGACGACCTCGAAGTCGGGGTCTGGGCCGTATCGTCGGAGTCGTTCGATCAGGTGCGGGCTGTCAGCCCCGGTCAAGCGCCCGTACGCGCCTAAGGGTGCCACGGCGCTGGGAGGCCCGCTTCTAGCCTGCAGTCTCGTTGTGGCGTGTGCGCCAGCGCGGCAACCGCAGGCGTCACGCGCGGACGCGGGCGGCGAGCCAGGCCAGCGCCTCCGGCGCGCTGTCGAGCACGGTGATGTGACCAGCGTCCGGGACGATACGCAGTTCGGCTGCCGGACAGCGGGCGGCGAGCCATTCACCATGCGCGCACGGCGCCATCTTGTCCTTCGCTCCGTGCATGATGAGAACCGGAACGAGGATGGCATCCGGCCGGAACCCCCACGGCTGGACGCCGGCAAGGGTGTCCTCGAGGTATCCCTCGTTACCCTGCTCAATGGCCTGGCCAGCCACGCCTGCCAGCCATGACCAGCTGCCGCCGAGAGCAGCCATGTCCGCCTCGGTGAAGAAGGCGCCCATGTCCTCGGGCTCGGCCTCGGCCCAGTGCGCCTCGAGCGTCGCGCGCCCGCCCGCCGCCGCCCGGTTCTCCGCCGCGATGCCCAGCGACCAGCCCGCGAACCAGTCCAGCCCGTCCGCGTCGAACGGCGCCGGCGCGGACACGCTCACCGCGGCGATGACGCGGTCAGGCAGCAGGGCGGCACAGGCCAGCGCGTGCGGGCCGCCGCCGGAATGGCCAAGCACGGCGAACCGGCCGATGCCGAGCGCGTCCGCGATCGCGGTCACGTCCGCAGCTGCCGACGCGACCCTCCGGCCATCCTGCGGACCTGAGCCGCCGTACCCGGGCCGGTCGTAGGAGACCCAGTCCAGGCCGTTCGCTTCGGCGGCCGCGAACAGCGGTTCAGGCGGCGAGCCGATGTTGGGCGAGCCGTGCAGCCAGAACACCGCGACTCGCGAGCCCGGGGCGCCACGGCTGCTGGCGATCCCGTCCGCGCGGGTGTCGTAGGCGTGCAGGGTCCGGCCGTCGGCCAGGCGGATATCAGCCTCGGTGACCATGCTCGCCAGCCTACGGTGCACGTCCGCCAAGGGGCCCACCTTAGTCGCATCGGCCCGGCAAAGGGCCAACCCGGTGACACTGGGGACCATGCAGCCGTGGACGCGCTCAGATCAGCCCCTTCTGCGGACCCTGCGGATGGACCCTCACAGCTCTCGCACCCGCGCATAACGGCAGCACTGTGCGGGACCAGCGCACTTTCCACCAGTTACGCAGCGTCAGCCGAGCTGCAGCCGACATGGCGCCGGGCGGCGCAGCCCAAGCATCGGCCGGGTCTCGCGTGAGTGACGGTAATGCTCATCGTGCGCTGCCGATCCGTACTCACGGAGCGCCACCGCAAGAGCGCCAGATAGCGAGGTCGGTAACACGGGCGCGGGCCCTCCTCGCGGCATCCAGTGCTCGTTCGCCCAACCTGCCGACACCACAGCGACACCGCTCGGCACGGCCGGGTCGCCTACCACCTGATGGCCCAGACCGGAATGGCGCGGGCGCCGTGGGCGATCACCACCCTCGTGTCCTGCCTGCCGGTCCTGGTCCTGGCCATGGGGACCGTGCTGGCGCACATGCTACGCGCCGACGCCGACGCAACCGATACGCCCGACAGCCGGACCGGAACACCAGCCGTCCTGCGGTCCCTGTCCTGGTCCTGTGAGGACCAGGGCGGACCAGATCGCAGCCTGCCGGAGGCTGACCGGGAGCGTCCGCGAGGCGGGACCAGGATGTTCCCGAGCCAGGACCACAGAACAGCCCTGGGATCACAGGGTCCGGCCCGGCAGGCACCCCGACGAACGTGACACCCGCGAGCGGATCCTCGACGTCGCCCTGGACCTGTTCATCGAGCAGGGCTACGACAAGACCACGCTGCGCCAGATCGCCGAGCCGCTCGGATTCACCCAGGCCGCGATCTATTACCACTTCGCCGCCAAAGAGGACATCCTGGTCGCCCTGCACCTGCGCCTGCACGAACTGGCCCGGCCCGTTCTCGAGCAGCTGGTCGCGGAAGCAGGGCCATCAGGATGGGCCGCCGTGCTGCGCGGGCTCGTCGACACGATGCTCGCCAACCGCAAGCTGTTCATCCTCCACCAGCGCAACCAGACCGCCCTCTCGGGCCTGCACATCAAGGGACACGACGGCGACCACGAGGACATGGAACAGCAGTTCCGCCAGATCCTGGGCAACCCCGTGATCCCCGTATCCCCGCCCGCGACCGGGTCCGGCTGAGCTGCGCCCTGGGGGCGCTCCTGAGCAGCCTGATGTCCGTCGGCGAACTCGAAGATCTCGGCGGAGGCTCTGGTAGGCGTGCGCGCCTTGCACCGCCAGGGTTCGCAGGTCAGCCAGGTACCGGTCGCGGCCGGGACCAAGTGTCTCGTCGTAACGGCTGACCAGCCTGCCCTCGTCGGTGTCGAAGTGAGCGTGGTACAGCCGGGTCCGCAGACTGCTGGCCAGGCTGCCGGCCTGTGTCTCGCTCAGTTCGAACGCGGCATAAACACCGTTTCCCATACCGAAGACAAACCGGTGCCGACCATCATGCTGCTCACTGAATGCGCTGGTCGATCGGCGCGCGACGAGCTCCAGTTCGGAGAACGACTCCGATCGGGACCACACGATCCGGCCGGACGGGGCTTCGTCCTGGATCCCAACCGGCAATGACACTTCCAGCGCCTGTATCAGGGACGACTCGAGATAGATCATCATTCGAAGCCGCATAAGCCCAGGCTCGGCTGGAGTCTCCAGCATAAGATAGAGGAATTCCAAGCGCCTGTCACCGCAGTGGTGCAGTCCGCCCGGGGTACAGCTGCAGACGAAACTTGGCCCGTCTACGGGGAGAAAGAAGGTGTACTTATCGGATTCGTTGATGTCACGGCCGCCGTCCACGACGACGGTCAGCCACCATCCCAACGCGGTCGGCGGCAGGTGTTCGGCGGGGAACGGGTTCTCCAGAGCGTTCGCGACTAGGCTTTCCTTGATCCGCTCA
Organism: uncultured Actinomycetes bacterium; assembly: GCA_963758795.1. Classification (GTDB taxonomy): domain Bacteria; phylum Actinomycetota; class Actinomycetes; order Streptosporangiales; family Streptosporangiaceae; genus Palsa-504. The sequence goes on along the minus strand of CAVWXG010000003.1, from coordinate 118,307 downwards.
CCAATATTGCATAGCAACCAGTAAAAGCCGTCCACGTCAAGCGGACCCGTGACCACGGACGCCAGCCTGTCGTTCGCCCTAAATGCGCCTGCCGTCGTGGTCAGCATGAGATTGATGTATCGCTGTGCGGATTGCGCGCTGTCGGCCCGCTCCACGGGCGCCTCGGCCGGCGGCGCGGACTCTACCAGCTCCTCCTCCGGAGGAGGAACCTTGGCCCGATATGCGGCAACGAACAGGGCCACCTCTGGCGTGTGGCTTTGTACGCTGGATCTCCAGTCGATCCGAGCAAAGGCAACCTCCCGACCGGTCTCCGCGAACGTCAGAAGTCCGAAGTGAAAGGCGGTGCCCCGGATGGGGAACACTGCTCCCCCTTCGTCGACGCCCACAATGAATTCGACCAAGTTATTCGCAAGCTCCCGGATAAGTTTGGCGACAGCCTCGGTGCCTTGCGTTTTAACGTGAGTTGCGTGTGTGGTGGGATATCGGGTGGTTGCGCGCATAACGTGAGGTAACGGGCCGTACTGGTGCTTGTTCTGGTATTCGCCGGACAGCATGGGTGCGGCCGCCGCATCCTCGGAAGGTCTGGCTAAGGATCTACCGGGAAAGGCGGCGGCCGTGGCTTTCAGTATGGCGTGCCAGCAGCGATCGTGTCAGGCGGCGGGCACAGATGCCCTGGGTCAGCTGGCGGGGTTCCGGCGGGATGTCTACCGGTGCCTGTGGCGGCGGGCCGATGCGGTGTTCGAGACGGTGGACGCGGTGACGGGCGCCGGGCGGGTGGCGTCGCTGCCGTATTTAAGCCTGGACCCGGCGTTCCGCCGCGGGCACGGCATGGTCTACCAGGGGCTGGCGCGGGGCCGGGTCGATGAGGAGGCGCTGCGGGACCTGCTGGTCCGGTCCCGGCCCGCGGACTGGCCGTGCGTGTTCGGCATCGATGCCTCCACGATCGGCCGGCCGTGGGCGGTCACCAGCCCGGGCCGGGAGTTCCACCATCACAGCTGCGCCGGTCACACCGGTTCGGGGGATCCGGTGATCAAGGGCTGGGCCTGGCAGTGGCTGTCCCAGCTGGGCTTTGACGCTGATTCCTGGACCGCCCCGCAAGATGCCGTCCAGGTCGGCCGGGACGATGCGGCGGCGGTGACCGCCGGGCAGATCCTCGCGCACGCGGCCCGGCTGCGGCGCGCCGGCGAGACGCGGATCCCGCTGTACGTGATGGACGCCGGGTATGACGAGGCACCCGTCACCTGGGAGCTGCGCGAGCAGCTGGGCCAGGTGCAGATCCTGGTCCGGGTCCGCAACGACCGGGTGATGTACCGCGACCCGGTGCCGGAGCCGGGCCGGCCGGGGCGGCCCCGGCGGCACGGCGAGGACCGGTTCGAGTGCCAGGACCCGGGCACCTGGGGCGAGCCGGACCAGGTGCTGATCCGCGAGGATGACCGCTACGGGATGGTGACCGTCATGTCCTGGGGCGGCCTGCATCCCAAGCTCGCCTGCCGCGGCCACTTCCAGGCCATGGCCAGGCCACCCCTGATCAAGTGCCACCTGATCCGCGTCACGGTCGAGAAGCTCCCCAACGGGCGCGCGGTCCCCGGGCCGCTATGGCTGTGGTGGGCCGGCCCGGACATGCCGGACCTGGACCTGTGCGCCCGCGGCTACCTGCACCGGTTCGATATGGAGCACACCTGGCGGTTCGCTAAGACAGCTCTGGGCTGGCACAAGGCAGCCCTGCGCCACCCCGCGCAGTTCGCCCGCTGGACCTGGATCATCGTCTGCGCGATCACCCAGCTGCGGCTGGCCCGCGCCCTGGCCGAAGACCACCGCCTGCCCTGGGAGCGCCGCCGCAAGCCCGGGCGGCTCACCCCCGGCCGCGTCCGCCGCGATTTCGCCCGCCTGGCCGCGCTCGCCGGCACGCCGGCCAGCCCGCCGAAACCCTCCAAAGCAGGCCCCGGCCGCCCCAAAGGCCGCCGCAGCACCCCAGCGCCACGCTACGACGTGATCAAAAAGGCCGCATGACAAGATCACTCAGAGGTTAAAACGCAAGCGGTGCCACAAGCGGCATAGAGTTCCGGCAGATCAGGCACGACGACCCGCAGCCGCGGCACGGAAAGGCGTAGTTCGCGGCCCCACTTGACCACAGCATCGACACTCGTCCGAGGTCTCCGGCCGACACTCCCCGAAGCCCAGAGCACAACCCCTCCGTCGGCATCGTTGACGGACAGGACGCTCAGCCCACCGAGATCCTCGGGCATCCCGCCGGGCTTATCCCCGACCAGTTCGGCAAGAACAGACTGCCGCTGGCGGACCGTCCCGACGACAACTCGCAACAACCACAGCCGCTGGGACACGGCACCCCCTATGTGTGGGTCTAGTCACAGGGTAGGCGCAGAAGCCCAGGAGCGCTGTTCACGCCCGCAACCCGGGATTGGCCTCCACGCAATGACCGGATGTTCGCGACCATACCGTCGGGCGAGCACCCGGGTCATCAGGCTGACATTCAACCTGGCACTGGCCTCGTCGTGATCGAGCGCTGACAATGACACCCGGACGCATGACAGATCATCCCAGTGCTGGCGGGCTCCGCCCGCAACCATGCTGGCTGTGAAACCAGCGCCTGCTTGCCGACAACACTTATAGCAGCCCGTTATGTGTGGCGACTGCCGTTGATCGATAACGGCTTATGAAGATACAGAACGGCGGTTATCTTAAGTCCATTTGGCATAAGCCCTGGTCATGAGGGGTTTCTGCGTCTGAGACATGTCGCTGACGTGAGGTTCTGGGCGGCTCAGAACTCAAAAGCGCAGCGACAAGAGGATAGACGCAGGTCACGTGGGTGACATCGCTTCCGGTGCGTCGCAGGCACCACTTAAGACAACTACGCGTCCAAGACGCAGCTCAAAAGGTCCGTAAAGCTACATGGGAGACACCCCAAAGCGGACTTAAGATATCGGCGGATACTTGCGCACTGCCGTGGACCAGCCCAGTCGCTGAGCGTGATCGGATCAGGGGTCCGGCGTGCCGCCCGATGGCCGGTTCCTTGCGCGTGAGGCTAGGGTCGGCCGGGCGGTCACGGGCGCGTGTAACGGGATAACTGGCCCGTGCCTGATTGGGTGAGGCGGCTGGTAAGACGTCGTGTCGCGGCGCTCCTGATGGCGCGCCTCGTGGTACAGCCGGAGATGCCCGGGGCCCGGCCGCGGCTGGCTGCCTCTGCGCGGCTGCCTCGCGGGCAGCGGCGCGGAGGCAGGGCATCCACCCGGTCTTTACCCGCGGTCGTAACTGGTGTTCGCAGGGGCAGCGCGTCGGGGGCTAGACGAACAGCGGCGTAGACCCAGCGTGCCCGGCCATGAAGAACGCCAGTACCTTCGCGCCGGCGTTGTCGCCGAAAAGGTCCGCGGGCGGGCTTGGTCCCCTAACGTCTTGCATGTGATGAAGCGGTGGGCTGCCTCGCAGCGGGGCATCCGATGGACACTAGGCGGGATCGCCGCCGTTGGGCTGGCACCAGCGGCCGCACGGGTGATGCTGGTGCCAGCCGGCGGCTGGCTCGCGCACCAGGACGGCGGCCCTGCCAGGGGACTACTTCTCCGGACGGCACGGGACACCGCGCGCGGCCGGGTGCTGACACTCGGTGCCGGGCTGCTCGCCACGGGCGCGCTGTTGTTCACGGCGCGGCGGTTTGCGCTGTCCCGCGACGGGCAGGTGACCGGCCGTTACGCGAAGGCGCTAGGGCAGCTTGGCTGCGAGAAGCTTGACGTGCGCATCAGCGGCATCCACGCGCTGGAGCGCGTGGCCCGCGACTCGCCCGCAGACCACCCCGCTGTGATGGAGATGCTCGCCGCCTTCATCCGCGAGCGCTCACACGAGCAATGGCCGCCACCAGATCCCGCCGGCCAGGCCCGGGACCGATCGTTGAGGCCCGACGTTCATGCAGCCCTTACCGTGGTCGGGCGTCGGCTTGCCGAGCGCGACATCGGGCCTGTTGACCTCGCCCGCGCGGACCTCGCCGGTGCGGATCTCGGCGGCGCCAGGCTCACCGGCGCGGACCTCGCCGGCGCGGACCTCACCGAAGCGGTCCTGGCCCATGCGGTCCTAGCGCGCGCGGATCTGCCCGCCGCGAAACTCGTCCGCGCGGACCTCGCCGGTGCGGATCTGGGCGGCGCCAGGCTCACCGGCGCGGACCTCACCGGCGCGGACCTCACCGGCGCCGACCTCACCGATGTCGATCTCACCGGCGCGGACCTCACCCGCGCAGACCTCACCTGTGCGGGGCTCACCGGCGCCCTGTGGCCAACAGGCGGGCCAGTTCCGGCCGGCTGGGAACGGCACACTGGCTCTGGCCAGCTGATACCGGCAGGTACCGGCGCTGAGACGGCAGAAGCAGACCAGCCACACGGCTGAGCTTGCCCCGAAGGCCTTCGACCTTCTCGGCACCGCGATCCGGCTCCCGCTCACCTGGACGTAGCCGAATACCGGTCCGCCAAGAACACCAACTCCGCACCCGGTGGCCGGATTGCCTGCCGGGCAAGCGGCAGTTGCGGACTAGCGGCGCACGAGCGGGATGTACGCTACCCGGGGCGTTGGGCACACGGCCTCGACGTTGTTACCGTCGGGGTCACGCGCCAAAGCACCGTAATAGCTGGCGCGATACCCAGGCCACAGGCCGGGTTCGTGCAGCACCTCCCCGCCGCCGCCCGTCGCCGCCTGGAAGAACGCCCGCACGCCGGCACGGCCGGGCGCCGCGAGTGCAATAGGGGACACCCGGAACTCCTCGCCGCTGGTCTGCGCGCCGATCCAGGATTCCGGCGTGCCGACGGTGCCGGACCCGATGACCTCGCCGAAGTCCATCGCCCGGGTGCTCGAGCGGCGCTGGCGCGCACGTCAGCGCCACCGAATGGACGGGTTATCAAGCACGCAGCCATCGTTACCACCAACCCGCATCGCCGGGTCCGGACTGCGCGTCCTGGCCGAGACCCGGCGAGGGGCGGGTCATGGCGACGTCGCTCGCCGGGACGTCACGACCGCAACTGGCTCAGGGCAGAGGGCCTAGGCTTCCGTGCCCGGCGCTGGAGGGCTGGCCCAGCCTGGCTCGATGCACCCGCCCGCTGATCCGGGTCGGCGCGATGCGCACGTACACGTCGCGGGCGCCGCCCGCCCACGGCTCAAGGCGCGTTCTGTCCTCCAGGCGTTTGACTTCACGCTCATCCGTGACCGTGTGCGCGTGCCCGTGCACCAGGACGCTCCAGCCTTCACGGAGCGCCTCGCCGAGATGGTCGGCTTCGAAGCTGACCTGCCCATTGGCGTACACAGCCAGCAGCGTGTCCGGTGCGGTGCGGAAGATGATGGCCTTTCCCGTTACCGCGAAGTTGACCGGCAGCATCATGATCCCGTCTGCGGATGCGAAGCCGACGCGGGCGATGCCGCCCGCCTCCAGCAGGCCGAAGCACTCGGGGGGCTGAGCGTCCGCAGGACGCGCTCGCGGGCAAGCTACCGGACGAGACCACCGATCCGGAGGTTGAACTCCTGCACGGGTCCCCGGCGGCCAGCCCGTACCGGGCCCGGCAAGCCGCTCAGGCCCCAGTCGCAGTGACTGCTGCCCAGCACCCAGCGCGGGCACCCAGCGGCGGGACTGCGGCGATCGCGGGTGACCGGACTAGCGGCCGCATTGGGCTAGCACTTAAGTGGGTGGCTCCGTAAGTTCGTCGGGGGGTTGTCATGCGGCCTGCGGCAGCGGTTCGTCTTGTGGGTCTTGCTGGTTGTGCTTGCTGATGCGGTCCATGAGGTCGCGCAGGTCGCTGGCGGTGAATTTCCAGTTGAACGGCCTGGCAGTCTGGTTGTAGCGGCCGACGAAGGCCAGCAGGGTCCAGGACAGCGCGTCGAGGCTGGTGAAGTCGTTGGGGGTGACGACTTTCTTCTGGATGACGGAGAAGAAGATCTCGATCTGGTTCAGCCAGGACGCGTGCACCGGGGTGTGGATCATGATGGCGTTCGGGTGGGCCCTGGCCAGCCGGGTGACGGCGGTCTGGCCGCGGTGGTCTGAGCCGTTATCGACGATGACGAATACCCGGGGCGCGTCCTTGTACTCGGGGCGGGTCATGACCTGCCCGGCTAGGTCCATGAACGGCTTGATCCCCGTGGTGAGCGGGGTGGAGGCGAATACCTGCCCGGTGTGCACGTCCAGGCCGGCGAGCAGCGCGAGGGAGCCCTGGCGCCTGTATTCGTGCTCGTAGCGGACGGGTCTGCCGGGCGCGGCGGGCAGGATGGGATGGATGCGGCGGCGGGCATTGATCTGCGGCTTGGCGTCGAAACAAGATGCGGTCGCCAGGGCCGAGCGGCTCGTCCTGGTAAAACCCCTGGTACAGGTCAAGGATGACCTTCGCCTTGGCGGCGAAGTCCGGGTCGCGGGGGTAGATCCAGGACTGGTACTGCCACGGCTTGACCGGATGCTCGGCCAGGATCCGCAGCACCGCAGACGCGGAGACCGGGGAGCTGACCAGGTTCTGGGCGGTCAGTTCGGCAGCCAGCTCCGGGCCGGTCCAGTGCGCCAGCGGTACCCCGGTAGCAGCCGGCAGCTGGCAGGCCAGTGCCACCACCGCCGCCCGCACCTCCGCGCTGATCTGCCGCGGCCGCCCGGGCCGGGGCAGGTCACCGAGTCCTTCCAGGCCCTGGTCAGCGAACCGGGCGCGCCACTTGCGCGCCGTGTCCTGGCTGATGCGCAGGTCGCGGGCAATCCGCGCGGTGGAGCGTCCCATCGCGGCAGCCAGCACGATCTGCGCCCGCAGCCGGTCCCGCCAGGCAGTCCTGGTCCCGCGGATGCGTTTCTTCAGCGCCTTGCGCTCGGCGGCGGTCAAGGTAACGAGCACAGCAGGCAGCGGCATGAGGGGCTCCCCGACGGGATGACACCGGCGTAATCCGCTCCCCGCGCGGGATCGTATCCACCGCCAGGACCGCCGCGCGGCACAATGAAGCACATGGCCGCCATCCCGGAGTCCACCCGCAGCTCGGTTGCCCTGCGGCTCCTGGACCACGCCGGACAGCACTGGCCACAGCTCCACCGGGTCCAGGTCACCAGCCGGGCCGGGTTCGCCTACGTCACCGGGATCCTCGCAGACGGCGAGCAGATCCCGCTGTGCCGGCTGCGTTACGGCGGCTCAGCCCACTCCTTCGGGTTCGCGATCTACTCCGCCGCCCGGGCACGCTACGAAGACGCCGTCCTGCTCACCGGATCACCGGTAGGCACACCCCAAGAAGCCCTCGACACCGCCTGCACAGTCCACCTTGCAGGCCTCGGACACGAACCCCCGACGAATTAACGGAGCCACCCACTTAAGGCTACCGACAGGTCGCCCAGCTCGGTGCGGGTCGTTGGGCCGGTCGGCATCTACTCAGCAGGTGATCGCGTCGCTCCGTGACCGGGCGATGAGTTCCCGCGGGGAGGGCACGCGGGGTCGTCTTCACGGGCCGGCGTACCGCGCTCCCGCCGGAGGACCTCGATCAGCGCGGAGTCGTCGAGGGGGCCCAGGCCCAGGTCGTGGCCGCGGAGGTAGAGCTCGCGGGCGGCGGCGGCCAGCGGCGCCGCGGCGCCGGCCTGCTCGGCCGCCGCGCCCACCAGTCCCATGTCCTTGACGAAGATGTCCAGCGCGCTGCGCGCCGGCTCGAACTGGCCCTCGGCCATCCGGGCCCCCCGGTCGTCGAGCATGAAGGACGCCGCGGCGCCCTCCCGCAGCACCCGCCAGCACTCCGCCGCGGTCAGGCCGAGCGCCTCCGCGAATGCCAGGGCCTCGGCGGCCGCGGCGATGTGCACGCCGCACAGCAACTGATTGACGAGCTTCATCCGCTGGCCATCGCCGGGGGAGGACCCGACCACGGGAGCGCTGCGCGCCAGCGCGGACAGCACCGGCCGGGCCCGAGCCACCGGCTCTTGCGGGCCGGACACCATGATAAGCAGGTCACCGGAGGCGGCCCGCGCCGTGCCCCCGGACACCGGGGCGTCGACCACGGCCACGCCACCCGCGGCGAGACGGTCCGCGGCAGAGATGACCGCCTCGGGCCCGACCGTCGCCATGACCACCACGATGCTCCCGGCCGCCAGCGCACTGGCCGCCGCGCCGGGCGCGAACAGCGCCTCCTCCATCTGCTCGGGCGTGGCGACCATGATCACGATCAGATCCGCGCCGCCGGCCGCGGCGGCCGCCGTGCCCGCGGGCCGCACCCCGTCCGCCGTCAGGGCCGCAGCACGGCCCGGCACGACGTCGTAGCCGCGGACCGGGTGTCCCGCGCGGGCCGCCCGCGCCGCCATGGGCGCCCCCATCGCGCCCAGCCCCAGCCAGCCGACCTGCATCAGCGGTCCTCCCGCTCGCCGTTGAGGATGGCCACCACGTCCGCCAGGGTGCCGTCGTCGCCGACGTTGCCGGCGAATACCACGTACGGCACGCCGATCGCCTCGGGCGCCGCATCCAGCGGCCGCAGCAGCGAGATGATGCCGGGAAACAGCTGGCCGGCCACCTCGGCGCGGCGGATGCCCAGCCCGTGCCGTGCCACGTCGTGCGAGGTGATCCCGCCCTTGGCGACGACCCAGGCCGGGCGGGCGGCCAGCGCTTCGCGGACGATCCGGGACAAAGCGGCGGACACTATGCGGGCGATGGCCAGGCTCCCGGCTCCGTCCCGGCCGGTGGCCACGACGCGGCTGGTGTACAGCAGCACATCCGACTCGCGCAGCGCGGCGGCCACCTGCCGTGCCGTCCCGGCCGCCACCTCGCCGCCGCCGCCCACGATGGCCGGGACGTCCAGCTCGAAGGCGGTGATCCCGCCCCGGGCGCGCAGCGCCGCCAGCTGGCGGCTGGTCTGGCCGACGTGCGATCCCACCACGACCAGGCCGTGCCCGCCCTTCGGGGGTCGTCCGGCCGGCCAGATGTCCGCGCCGCGCAGCGGCGCCCGCGGGCCCATGCCGGTCAGCGCGCGCACGAACGAGGGGCCGGTGCGGAACAGGAACGACGCGCCCGCACGCTCAGCCATCAGCACCCCGGCCGCGACCGTGTCCAGGTCGGAGTATTCGGTGGCGTTGACCACGGCCCAGCTGCCGTCCCGCACCCCGGCCAGCAGCTCGCGGACGCGCTGCGGGCCGCCGCGCCTGATGTCGGCCAGGCCGATGCTGCCGACGTCGTCCCGCCGGATCGTGCCGCCGCTCTTCTCCGCCACGAAGTCACGCAGGTCCGATGCGCTGTAGCCGAACGCGGCGTCCCGCGCGAACTCGGTCTCGCCCACCGGGACCAAGCGGCCGCGCACCCGGGCCCAGTGGATGTCCCCGGCGGTCAGCCGCCCCGCCTCCAGGAACGCCGGCACGAGCAGCACGCCGTCATAGCCGCGGCCGGCCGTCTCCCGGCGCACCGAGTCCAGCGCCGTCACCTCGGCCATCACGTGCCCGCGCAGGGTCGAGTCGCTCCGGCTGACGAGCTGCAAGCGCGCACCGCGCCGCCCGGCCACGGAAACAAGGCCCCGTACGGCCAGGACATTGACCTCGGTCGCGGCCGGCTCCTCCATGCTGCGGGTGTTGGTCAGGACGAAGCAGGTCGCGGCCGGGCCGGCTAGCGCCGCCTGGTACGCCTCCTCCTCCAGGACGGTCACCACCTGAACGCCGTGCACTGCCTGCGACCCGGTCGGGTCATCGTCGAGCACGCCCAGCAGCAGGCCGCTCGCGGCCCGCATCGCGCGGATGGAGGCACGCAGGCCGTCGTCGTCCGGCCGGGGTTCCGGAAGCCCGGCCAGCACCTCGGACGCGGTAGGCGGACTGTCGCGCAGAGCGTGCCTCCTTTCTGCGGGCGCCGGGCCGTAAGACCACCGTATTCCACGGCCCATGACCGCACGGGCAACAGGGGCGCGCGCCGGGCCGTCGAACCGGACGGCCCGGTTGACGTGGCGCACTGGCCGCCGCCCGGCGCAAGGACTACGGCTGGGCGTGCTATTCGGCTATCTCGAGCCTGAGCATGGCCGGCAGCTTCTTGCTGTTCGGCGCGGCGTTCGGTGAGCGTGTCCCCCGCCTCCTCCGAAAGGCAGGCATCTTCCAGCGCATGTCGATCGCAGCCGGGTTCGGCTGGCTGTCCGCCTTGTCGCTTCGCTGCCTGTCCTCCGCTCCCCACCCCTGAAGCGTCTGAGTTCCGCCGTTCGCGTGGGCGCAGAGCCGGCCCAGAGCACTCCGCCCTGGGCCAGAGGCTCTTTTTCGGTTCGATCGATAACTACCTGCACGTACGCGGCATGAGCGCGCATTTGCCTGGGATGCTGCCTATGGGGGTTAACGGAGAAATCCCGGCATAGACGGGTACCGGCCCACCGCAGGAACGCTGGCGCGCGCGAGCGAAAACGCCGTGCGGTAACGCCGGGCCCAGAGGGCGCGAGTCCCGTGCAGAGCCCGGGCCGTTGAACCGGCAGGGCGGTCACAGCAACAGTGGTGATATTGAGTCATTGTACCGTGCCAGGGTTCCGCGGAACGCCGACGTGACGGTCCGCCCGGTCGGCCGGCGTGAGTACATTTCACTGCGCGACTGACGAGGGCCCGCTGGCCGTTAGCCGCCCGTGTGGAAGACCTCGAGCTGGATGTTGTCGAGATCCCGGAACACGACCACCGAGTAGGGCATCGGCTTATCGGTGTCGATCACGCCGGAGTGCTCGATGCCGAGTTCGTCGAGCCAGCTTGCCCAGGCGTCCAGGCTGGCACGGTCGGCGACGCCGAAGGAGATGTGGTCCAGGCCGGTCCGGCTCTCGTGGAAGGGCTGGCCAGGGTTGGCTTCGTGGTGGTGCAGGCCGATCGCGGCGCCGGAGCGGGGATCGAGCAGGAGCACGGCGTAACCGCCCTCCTCGTCGCCGTAATGAGGAAACGTGACCGGCACCCGGTTCATCCCGAAGACGCGCTCGTACCACTGAGCGCTGGCCTCCACATCGGACACGGTGGCCGAGAAATGGTGGAAGCCGGTGACGGCCGGTACCGCGGTGGTCTCGGTCAAGGCAGGCTCCTTCGTCTGCTGCGCACCCGGGATCTAGCTGACGACCATGCTCTCGCACTTGACCGGCTCTGTACACATCGAGCCCGAGACTATCCCCCATCATGCCAGTCCGCTCTCGCTCCAGCCGGACGCCGCGCTGGCATACAACGACAGCCCGCTCGGCGCCATGTCAGTGCGGGTCGGTTGCCTGACGCTACCCACCCGCACATCGGCACGCATGTGAGTAAGACGCGGGCAGGTAGCCCGAGGTCTTGATTAAGCCGGGAGAGCTGGCGGCTGCTGGCGTACGTGGCAGGACGAGATGGTCTTGATGCGCGGGATGCGGTCGCCCGGAGGGGCGGGGAACTGCCTGCCGCCGGTGAAAGGCTGCGTGCCTGTGGCGGGGGGGCGTTTCGGTGGCTTTGGACGGCTGCAGTCCGCCTGCGCCCGCCGCGGGCAGGCGCTCGCCGGGATTTGGGCGCCCTCTGGACGCAGGTGCACAGACGGGCGGTGTGATCGGGGCTGGACGGCCGGGATGCGGTCATGGGTGCGGAGGCGCGGGCGCTGCGGCGGTCTTGACGGGCCCGCTGGGTGCGTAGCCGCCGTTAGGTACGGCGCTTCGCTCGCCGGCTATGCCGGGCGGTGCCGCACCGAACTGGGCGTTTGGGCGGTTGCTGGCCGATAAGTGGGGACGATCGGCTGCTGCAGCGCCGGGATCGTCATCGTGGTGCTTGTGCTTTGCTGCTCCTTTACTGCGCCGGCTGGGGGTGTCACCCTGGACCGGTGAGGCCGAGGATCATGTACTGCAGCACGCCTGCGGGGCGCGTCGCGTACTCGACGTCGGGCGCTGGGCCGCCGCTGTTGTTCGACTCGGGCTGGGTTTCCCATCTGAGCGGGCAACTGGAGTTGTACTCCTTTGGCGACTTTGTCGGTCGGCTGGCCGAGCGGTTCACCGTGATCCGCTACGACAAGCCCGGGTGCGGCCTGTCCGGCGGGGACGGGATCGATCTGTCGTTCGACGGGCAGGTGGCCGCGGCGCTGGCGGTGGCCGACGCGGCGGGTGCTGGCCGTTTCGGCCTGTTCGGGGCCTCGCAGGGCGGTCAGATCGCCGCCGCGATCGCGGCGAAGTACCCGGACCGGGTCGACGCGCTGGTGCTCTACGGGATCTGCGCGAGCGGCGGCGATCTGGCGCCTGCCGAGGTCCGGGACTCGGTCGTGGCGCTAGTACGGGCCCACTGGGGCCTAGGGCTGAAGGCGCTGGCCGGGGCCTTCATCACCGATCCCACGGCCGAGGAGCTGGAGGCGTTCACCCGGTTCCAGCGGGCCAGCGCCTCGGCCGCCGTGGCGGCTGAGATGCTGGAGGTCTACTACCACACCGACATCAGGGCGCTGCTGCCGGCGATCCGGGCGCGCACGGCGGTGCTGCACCGCGAGGCGGACAAGGGCACCAGGTTCGAGCTGGGGCGGGAGGTCGCCGCGCTGATCCCGGGGGCGACGCTGATCCCGCTGCCGGGTTCGAGCCACCTGTTCTACCACGGCGACTGGCCGGTGGTCCTGGCTGCGTTGCTCGGCTTCTTGTGCGAGCCCGCGAGCACGGGGCCGCGGCTAACCGGCCGCGAGCTCGAGGTCGCCGCGCTGGTCGCCGAGGGGCTGACCAACCAGGCCATCGCCCGGCGGCTGTCGGTCGCGCCGCGGACCGCCGAGGCGCACGTGGAGAACATCCGGCGCAAGCTGCAGGTGCACTCGCGGGCCCAGATCGCGGCGTGGGTGACCGAGCACCGGCTCCGCACCTGAGCGGCTCGGTAGTTCACCCGACGCATTTACGGGGGACGCTCCTCCCGGCCGGGGAGAACGGGGAAATTGCCGGTAGTTCACCCGATAGCCGCCCCAGGCCGGGCGGTCTTAGCGTCAAGGTATGACACACGCCACCAGGCCGACCCGCCCTCTGGCGGCCGCCGAGCACCCGCAGCCGGCCACGATGCCCGCGCTGACTATCCCGTCCCGCTTCTGCGGCCCCCCGGGCAGCGGCAACGGCGGCTACGTCTGCGGACGCATCGCCGCGTACCTCGATGGCCAGGTGACAGTCACGCTACGTCGACCAGGTCCGCTGGCCACGCCCCTGGCCGTGGAACGGGAAGGCGAAAGCTCGGTCCGCGTCCACCACGGCCGCACCCTGATAGCCGAGGCAGCCTCCTCGCCGGGCAGCCCGGCGCTGGAGATACCGGGCCTGGTCTCAATGGCGGAAGCTCGCGCGGCGGCGGGCCGCGCGCGCTACTACTCCGATCCGTTCTTCCCTGCCTGCTTTGTCTGCGGGACAGGCCGCCAGCGAGAGGACGGGCTGCGGATCTTCCCCGGACCCGTGGCCGGCAGGCCGCTGTGGGCGGCGCCGTGGACACCGGATCCCTCGGTCACCGACGCCAGCGGAAGGGTCCGGCCGGAGGTGGTCTGGGCGGCGCTGGATTGTCCCAGCGGGATCGCCGCCGCCGAGGACGCCGACTTGGCCCAGGACACTGCGATCCTGCTCGGCCGGATGACGGCCAGCCTGGCGGTACTGCCGCTGGCCGGCGACCAGTACCGCGTGATCGCCTGGCCGGGCGAGCGTGACGGACGCAAGCTCACCGCCGGGTCGGCGCTGCTCGGGCCTGGCGACCAGGTGCTCGCCGCGGCCAGGACCGTGTGGCTGACCGTGCCGCGCCCGGTTCTGGCGCCGGCCGCTGAGGGAGCGTCGTGACCTCGCGACGGCGCGGCGTCGGGCTCACGCCGATGGAGACCCGGCGGGATGTCATCGTCCGGACCGCGGTGCTCGCCGACGAGCTGGGGTATGAGATCTTCGCGGTGCCCGAGGGCTGGGGACTGGACTCCACCCCGGTGCTGACTGAGATCGCGCTGCGCACCGCCAGGATCCACCTCGCCTCTGGCGTCCTGTCGGTCTGGGGACGCACCCCGGCCACGCTAGCGATGACCGCCGCCACCTTGTACCAGGTCTGCGGCGGGCGTTACCTGCTGGGCCTGGGCACCAGCACCAAAGCGCTGGCGGAGGGGTTCCACGACACCGCATTCGAGCACCCCGCCGCCAAGCTGCGCGACGCCGTGACCAAGGTCCGTGCGCTGCTGGCCGGGCAGGCCGCCCAGCCTAGCCACGTCCCGGCCGCGCGCCCGCTGCGCCTAGGCCAGCCGCCCGCCCCCGACCTGCCCATCTGGGTCGCCGCGCTGGGCCATCACACCACCCGGGTCGCCGCCGAGCTCGGCGACGGCTGGATGCCCGCGCTGGTGGCCCGGGACCGCCTCCCCGGCTGGACGGCCCGGCTCAAGCAGCTGCGTGACGCCGCCGCCCCGCACGCGCGACCCCTCACGGTGGCGGCTGGGCCTATCACCGCCGTTGACGAGAACACCGGCGCGGCCCGCGACATCGCCGCCGCCTGCACCGCCTGGTACCTGGGCGCCATGGGCGAGGTCTACGCCCGGTCCGTGTCAGGGCAGGGCTATGCCGCCGAGGTCCAGGCGATCATCGCCGCGAACCCGCGTCCCAGCCCGCGAGGAGCGACCATCCCGCCCAGCGCCCAGCTCATCCTCGACCAGCTCGCCGCCTACGGAACCTGCGATCAGGTCCGCGAGCAACTCCAGCCCTGGGACCGCGCCGCCGACATCGTCACCATCCTGCTGCCACCAGGCCTGCCCTGGCCCACCATCGAAGCGACCCTCCTGGCCGCAGCACCAAGCGCCCGGCCGGTGAGCCCCAGGAGCCTGCCCGCCACCGCAGCCGGTCAGGCCACTCCCCAGGTGGCGGCCGACCATCTTTAGGTAGCGCGGCGCGCAGGACAATGCTCAGTAACTCAAGATCTGCGTCCTCTTCTCCGTCCGGCCCATACACGCTGTCCGACGTGCCGAATCGGCAGGGCCCTCCAGAGATGTGTGACCGACCTGCTGTCACTCTCGCTGATCGTCCTCGTGATGGCCGCATTATGTGCAAGGAAGCTCGACAAGCGCTGTGCGCATCGAGCGGACGGCGCACCCGGTTCCGCTAGGTGACGTTTCCGCAGATCAGAGGGACTGTGTGGTCATTGACAGGATCGAACTGTCGACCTTCCGCTTTTCAGGTGAAATTTAGCCGTCGCAGGTGTCGCTGAGGGTCGCCTGATAAGCCATCTGACCTGCACGATTGTCGCGGGACATCGCCTGGCATCGTGGCGTCTGACTCTGTTGGCTCCCTCTTTGGCTCCCCGAATTGGCAGGCGGAGAGTCCACAGCGGAAAGTCCGAACAGGTCATCTCGGCTACAGAACTGTAGCCCCACAGATACTGCCATCCGGAAGTTTTCATTGTTCGGCCACCGTGCGGGGGTCTGACTCACGGGTCGGCGCGGACACCAGACAGAGTCATCCGCGGCGAGAAGGCCACTCCACCCGAGATCACTCAGCGGCCAGTATCGGAAGCGAACGTATCCGCACTCGGCCACGCGCGATTGTCACCAGTGCGCCCGTTCCCAGCTCGTCGGCCACCGCCGGCAGATTCGCTATCAGCAAGGCGGCCTGCTGTTCAGGGCTGAGGCGATCCGCCGACCTGAGCAGGACGACCGACGGACGAACGGCCCCGCGCGAAATGGCCAGCAGCTCGCCGAAATCTGTGTCGGCTGAGATAATTACCAGTTCACTCGCGGCCGCATAATCCAAGATCGCTTGGTCGGCAGCGGTGAGCAAGCCAACGTTGCCGACATGGATCGACTTGAATCCCCCGGTCGCCACCCTGGGCGAGAGGTTCGCGTCAACCAGGAACCGCATCGCGCCTAGGCGGGCTGGGCTAGCGGCAGTTCGCGTTCCTGCACGGCTGCGGTTGCGAACTCCAAAGCAGCAAGGACGTCATCCCGTTCCAGGTACGGGAATCGATGACAATCTCCTCGATGCTGCGCCCAGCCGCGAGCTGGCCCAGGACAGCGCTCACCGTGACCCGGGTATCCCGGATACAGGGCAGGCCACTCATTCGGTTCGGGTTGATGGTAATCCGCTCGTAGGCCACCCCTTCAGAGTACGCCAGAGCGAACTCCTCAGGTCGGCAGCTGGGCTCAGGGCAGACCACCCGGACATGGTGCAGCCCATAGCCTCCTCGGTGCGGAGGCCGACCGCGGGGCTCAGCACGACGTGGGCGTTCAGCCGCAACACCTGCCGCTCCCGGGCGAAGCCCTCGGGCTGTCTAGTTCCGCGACCGGAAGGTTCCCCAGTTCGGCACGATCTCGACTAGGCCGTCCTCGGCCAGGCGGCGCAGCGCCTTCAGGACGGTGTTCCGGGCCACGCCGTAGTGCTGCGCCAGCTCGGCCACGGCCGGAAGCCGCTCGCCCGGCTCCCATTCCCCGGCGCTGCAGCGTCGGCGCAGGTCGCCCTCGACCTGGCGCGAGGGCAGCTCCGGTCCCCGTGGTGGCATGCAGACCATGATCGCAAGACCGGCCTGACCTGCGCACACTGTCTATAGTGACTGTACTAACTTATAGTGTCTATATCATCTACCCTAGAAAGGGACACATCCCCGAACAAGGCAGGAGCCCATGATCAGCCTCCCCGCACCCGGCGCAGCCGCACAGATTACCGGCTTCCTTCAGCAGCACCCGTGGTGGTCAGCGTTCTGGGACGAGCGGCATGGCGTCTGGCGCGTCGCCGAGGACGACCCCGACTCAGCCCTGTACGCCGAAAGCGCCGACGCTACCGAAGTGCTCAGCTACATGACTGCACATGTGTGCCATGAGCGCTCAGGCAACACGAATCCGGCTTAGGAGGATGAACCCCGCGGCGAGCCAGCGACGGGTCAGGTTGCGGCCGCCTTGAGGAAGATCTCGTCGAGGTGCCACTCCAGGAACTCCCGGCCGGGCCGGTCGGCCCGGCGCTCGGGCAGGTCGATGACCTGCCCGGCTTGGCGTAGAACTGGTCACCGTTGCTGAAGTCCGCCCGCAGCCGCGGGCTGACCAGCAGGCGGTGCTACGGGTCCACGCCGCGGTATCCGCGGTCGAACATGATGTGGATATCGGACCTGAGCAGCAGCCCGTTGTCGAGCCGGTGCTCACCGCCCTTCGTGACCGGCCGGATATGGGCCGCTTGCAGGACGGGCGGGATGTGCGTGCCGCTAATGGCGCAGCGCCGGTGGTAGGAGTCCAGGACGACCGCCTTGAAGGACTGCTGGCCGAGCCGGTACGGCGCCAACCGCGGATCGCCGAACACCGGCCCGGACCGGTGCCAGGGCTGGCTGAAATCCACGACCACCCTGGCGCCCAGAGTCAGCTGCAGTACGTCCGCGAAATACCCTGCCACCGCGGGATCGGCCATGTCGTAACTCTTGCCCTGCACGATGTTGCGGGCGAACTGCGGCGGCGGGTCCGCAACAGCATCCGGGAAGAACCGGACGTCGCGGACGAACAGGCAGCCGATCACCGGATCCTCGCCGGCTCCGATCGGGTCGCGCCGGTACCGGCCGATCCGCGCCCGCATCTCCTCCACGCTGGCGACCCCGTTCGCCTCGCCGAAGAACTCCCAGGCCTCGGAGACCCGCAGCCGCGCCGAATCGCTGAAAAAGCCGCCGCCGACGAGTTGGTTGTGCGGGTAGTGGGTCTTGAGGAAGAACGGCTCGCCCGGAGCCAGGACCCGGAACTCACGGGCACCGCTGGGCTGCCAGAAATTGACCTCCGTTACTGCTGGCCGGTCCGCCAGGAACCGGTACCAGTTGTCATCGGTCACCCCCACATACGCCCGCACACCGTTATTGTGCACCGCCAGCCGGTCCAGCCTCCGGCAATCCCGCCAACACACCGCCACGGCCCCTCGGCCTAAGTGCATGAACCGGATCCCGCGATCGAAGGACCGACGGTTTCTGTTCGCTCCTTGAAATTCCTGAATAAGCAGCTCAAGACCCCTTTTCGTGACTCGCTTATGCGTGCTATCCCGGCCGCTTCAAATGATCATGAAACGCTAATCGCTCACCATGGTGTAACTGGATAGGTCTGCCGCACCTTGTAATTCCGGTCGTGCGCTGGGTAGTGGTTTCCGGGCAGGTTGTCCTTGTCAGGCCGGCTCGGGGATCCAGGGGTCGCCTTGGGCGGCTTGGGTGAGGGCGTCGAGAGCGCCGATGCCGTGGCGGGCGGCGGTGGCGAGGTAAGAGCGGATGGCGCAGAAGACCTCCGCGCCGGTCATCGAGCGCATGCATCCGGAGACCTTGATGCGGAGCTTGCTCATCCTGATGTCCTGCTCGGCTCGGGATAATTGTCGAACGGGACATGCAGGTCATGGGCGAACCGGAGGTAGTCACCGGCGCGGTCGCGCATCCGGGTCGCCAGGGCGTTCCGTTTCTTTTGCAGCTTGCTGCGGCGGGCGGCGTTCAGGACGATCCCGGCATCGGCTGCCTCGCGGAACCACCGGCCTTGCTTTTCCAGGATCTCCGGGTCGATGGTGCCGGGCCCTGCGTCGCGGGCGGCGTCTGCCGTTTCCTTCAGGGCCAGCAGGGCGTCGATGGCCTGCTGCGCCCAGATCACGTCGTCTGCGGTGCCGGTCTCCGTCACCGCGATGAGTTCCCGGAGCAGGTGGGCTCCGCACAGAGCGTGCCCGGCGACGCCGTCGTAGCTGTCGTAGGGCTTCCAGGCGTCATGGCAGGCGATGCCGGAGAAGGCGGGCAGCACCCCGGCGGCGTCCATGGCTTCCTTGCCGCGCTTGGGGTGGACGGTGACCAGCACGAACTTGCCCGCCGACGCCGAGTGCACCCAGGCGAGCTTCCCGGCGACCCGGAACCCGGTCTCGTCGAAGTGCGCCACGTCCGCCACGGCCAGGGCCGCGGTGATGGCGGTGATCGCCGGGGAGATGAGCCCGGCGATCTTGCGGGCCTGCGCGGCCAGCGCGGCCGGGGACGGGGCACAGCCGAACATCTCGCCCAGCGCGGCGCAGGCCCGGTCCCGGGACAGGAACTGGCCGTGCCACAGGTAGGTGCCCAGCGCTGCGGCCCGCGGCCCGTACTGCACCGGCGCGGTCACCCCGGCCGGAGCGGCCGCCCTGGTGCGCTCCCCGCAGCACGGGCATTCCCGCTCGACCATCTGGTGCTCGGTGACCTCGGCCTTCACCGGCGGGATCTCAGTCACCTGCCGCCGCTCCGCCCCGGTCTGCCGGGCACCCGCCAGCCCGGTGCCGCACTTGCGGCAAGCCGGCGGCTCGTGCCGGATCACGTGATCAGGATTACCGGTCAGTTCCATGGTCACGCCCGGCTGGCCCTTCGGCCCGGCCCGGCCTGCGGCCGGCCTTCTTCCGCAACGACTTGGGCGCCGGCTTGGCCAGCCCGTCCGACGACGGCGGCTTGCTGGAGTTCTTCGAGTTCTGCCCGGCTCGCGCCGCCAGATCCGCGACCTGGGCCTGCAGCTCATCGAGCTGCGCGGCCTGCGCCAGTTTCGAACGTAGAAGTCCTCCTTGGAGCGTGGCGAGCAGACTAGTGGCGAGGTCGTCCGGGTCGATGTCGGACGGGAGTTTCCCGTCGGCATGAAGGGATCTGAGTGCATCGCCGATGGCGGCTGCCCACTGATCGAACCCTGCCGCGATGAGCGCTCGGGCCTCGGGGTCACTCTCGGCGAGCTGGCCACCGAGCGAGCCAAGTGGGCAGCCCCCCTTTGCTTTGGTGAGCTTCGCTGCGGTGATCACCATGTTCCGCCAGGCTTCGACTCCGTTGGCGCTGCTGAGCGCGTGCCGCTGGTGACTGACGATGGTGTCGGCTTGGTAGTCGATGACCGCCTGCACGAGTTCGTTCTTGTCGGGGAAGTAGTGGTACATCTGAGAGCCGCTGACTTCCGCCGCCACCTTGACGTCTTCCAAGGTGGTGCCGGCTACCCCGCGCTCATGGATGAGGGCGGCGGCCTCCTCCACTATTCGTGCCCGGGTGCGTGCTCCCTTGGGGGTGAGCCTCGGCCGGGCACTCGTCTCGTTGACCATGCACCAATGTTAGCAGGATTTTGAGTTTGACAACCCAGTGTCAAACTGTCAGAGTGAGTCGCACCACCCATTTCTGGAGCTAGAGGACGACATCACATGACTGACCTAAAGGGCAAGACAGCTCTGGTAACGGGCTCGACGAGCGGGATCGGCAAGGCTACGGCCATCGCCTTGGCCGTCCGCGGCGCTCACGTACTGGTAGTCGGACGCAATGAACAACGAGCCAAAGACGTGGTCGCCGAGATCGAAGGCAGCGGAGGCAGCGCAACGTTCCGGCTCATTACGTTGAGCGACCTCGAATCGGCCCAGGACCTGGTCGAGTGGGCCACTGAGGCAGGCGACGGTCACGTCGACATCCTCATCAACAACGCCCTCGCCAACAGTAACTTGGAGATCCGGCATGGCGATCCCATGCTCTCCTCAGGGGCGATCATCCGGTTTCCGGACCATGAGACGGCCGTCAGATGGTACGACTCGCCCTGAATATCAGCAGCTGATCGATGTCCGAAGTGTCGCGATGAATGCCCGTTTCAGCGTGCTCGACGGCGTCCCTAGCTGATCGAGGTGGCTCCAGATGCTGACCTGCCGTCCTTGCTTGGGGTCATCTTTATCGCCGCCGGTGGTCAGCACGACGACTGGGACGAATTCGATGCCGTCATGGTCCGAGAGCGCCGACTCGCAGTGCTCGTCGACCCGCTACGGGTCTATAGCAACCTGGGAGCACCTGCGGACGCAACCCGGCAAGAGCTGTCCAGCCTGACTAGGCCCACAGAAGATGAGAGGCAATCCCGATGAGCACACTCCCAGGAAAGACGGTGCTGATCACGGGCGCCAACGCCGGGATCGGCAAGGATGTGGCCCGGCAACTGGCGCTACGTCCCGAGATGGCGCGGATCTACCTGGCGTGCCGGAACCAAGACCGGGCGACAACGGCAAAGGCCGAACTCGAAGCCGCGACCGGCCGGCCCATCTTCGACATCATTCTCATGGACGTCGCCGATCTGGGTTCGGTCCGAGCCGGCCTTGCGGCCATCAACGGATCCCTCGACGCGCTGGTCATGAACGCTGGTGTAATCGGCGGCAAGACGCCGATGGACTTGACTGCTGACCGGGTCACCACCCTGTTCGCGACGAACGTTCTTGGTCACGTCGTTCTCCTCGAAGGGCTGCTGGCCGAGGACCGACTTGGCGAGGTAGCGGTCTTCGCCGGAAGTGAAGCAGCCAGGGGAATTCCGAAGCTGAGGATGAAGCGGCCATCCTTCGTCTCAACCTCTGCCGATGAACTCGCTACCGTCATCGACGGCAGCTACTTCGCCGGCAGAAAAGCTGACCCTAACCTGGCCTTCGGGCAGGTCAAGTACATCGGGGCCCTGTGGATGGCCTACCTGGCCCGCCAATACCCCGACCGCCGTCTTATCACCGTGAGCCCCGGGAACACCACCGGCACCCAAGCCGCCGACGGCCTTGCGCTACCGCTACGTATAGCGGCCAAGTACGTCATGCCCCACCTGGGTATCTCCCACAAACTTGACGTGGGTGCGAGGCGACTGGTCGACGGTGTCACCGACCCGACCCTGTCTAGTGCCGTGTTCTACGCCAGCGCGGCCAACACGATGACCGGTCCCCTGGTCGACCAAGCGGACATCTTCCCCGACCTGGCCAACCTGTCCTTTCAGGACCACGCCAACGAGGCCATCCACCGCTTCATCCGGTCTCTGGACGGCGAGGAGCTCCGATGACGACACCTGAGGAAGCGGCAGCCCTCGCCCGTCATGACCGCGGATTGGTCGTAATTTCGACGTTGCCGCCCAACGGGACGATCCAAGCATCCCCTTGAATTGCCCCAGGTCTAATGGAGGCTCCCAATCCATTAAGGATGAGAGCTATGGCTGCTCCCAGGAAGTACAGCGACGAGCTGCGTGAGCGGGCCACGAGGATGGCCATCGAGCTGCTGCCGGGCGCGGCTGATGAGCTGCTGCGGCTCGGCCCGCTAATCCGTCCCCTGATCGAGGTGCACTGGACCAGAATGGTCGCCGAGATCAACGGCGTGGCCAGCGCCGATCTGGAAGCCGATCAGCCGGGCAACCGCTACGCGCCTCCTGGGTCAGGTCATCGAGCGTACCCGCGCCTACAACGCCGACCCGGTCGTCTATGTCACCGACAGTGATCCGGAGGCGGTCCCTCTACCCCCAGGACTCGGTTGCCGGAGCCTGACCAGCCCGGCGCGGGACCACGTTATCCGATGGCGAGAATGCTCTGCTGAGATCCCCGCGCGCATCGGGCCTCAAGACGATACGGGAGACACCGCCGAGTGATCCCGGCAGGCGAGCAGCCGGGAACTGCGCCGCCACGGTCAGCGACTGTCCCACAGGCACGCAGCGCCCTAACCGGCTGTCCCGCCGCGCCGGGACGCTCGCCGACGGTTAGCCCAGTCCAGGACCACGAAGCCGCCGATGATCCGCCCCTGCCGGAACGCGCCCGGCTCCTTCGGCACCGGGCGGATCAGGACGTTCGGCTCGGGCGACGCGTTTGCGTCAGCGTGCCTCGCCGGATGAACGGCATGATGCTCCCGCTTTCTGCTGCGCGGGCAGCGGTTCCCGCTCCGGCCGCCTCTCCCACCATCGCGCCGGACAAGGTGATGTCAGCCCACAAATGAGCGGGAAGCCGTCCCTGCTCCACGAGCCTTGAGCGGTCATCGCTCTTAACCGGGGGCGAGCGGACGGACACGTCCGGGAGCGCCCCCACCTGACCCCAGGTCAGCACACGCCAGTAACGCGCTCCCGGTCAGGAGCGCGGCGGGGGGACAGCCTGTGGCAGCCAGCTCATGCGCCTCAATCTAGCCAGCTCTCCCTGAGCGGAACGAATGAGACATAGCGCGCCCGCCCCGCATCATGCGGTGGCCGGCACGGACACCGCCGTCAGCGCCATGTCGGCGCGGACGGGCTCAGGTGACCGCCGCACCGGGGGGAAGGCGGGCCGGCTCGTCAAAGAGGGGGCAGTCGTCGAGGGACGGGCAGGTGCACCCTGCGGCGGCGTCCAGCCAGCGGCGGACGATCTCGGCCCGCTCGATGAGCGCCCGCACTTCTGGCAGCTTGCGCTCCGCGACCTGCCGGAAGTGGCGGGTCGCCGCTGGGTCGCCGGGGGACGACGCCAGGAGCAGCCGGATCTCCTCCAGCGTCAGCCCGGCACGTTGCGCGGTGCCGATGATCGCGAGCGTCCTGAGGACCTCCGGCGGATACCGCCGACGGCCGCCAATCCGCGCTGGCGCGGAGAGGAGCCCGATGCGCTCGTAGTAGCGGAGGGACGATGCGGCCTTGCCGCTCGCCTGGGCCACATCGCCGATCGTGAGCAGATCGGGGGAGGAATTCATCGCGCATGCCCTTGACTTGAACCCGGCTTTAACACCGACCCTAGCCAAAGAGCAGCAGCCTTCGGGAGGACAGGGTGGACACATGGATCGCCAGCCAGGGCAGGCCGCCGGACATCGCCTGCGATCTAGGAGACCAGAAGGCCGCCACGCAAGCGGAGCGGTGGCTCCGGCTGGGACGGGAGGCGGCGCTCGGGCGTGCCGAGACCGCTCACGGCCTGGAGATCCGGTTCCGCGACGAGCCGGCGGTCGAGCGGGAATTGCGGGACCTGGTCTTCGTGGAAAGCCGCTGCTGCGCCTGGGCGCGGTGGGAGGTCCGCCGTGCTGGCGGCGAACTCGTCCTGCAGGTCAGCTCGACGCCCGAGGGAGCTGCGGCCCTGCGCGGGATGTTCGGCACCGGGACAGCACCAACCTCGACAGCAGAACGATGATCCGGCCGGCAGGCGGTTCCATCAGGATCTGCGTGGTGGAGGCCATCAAGCCGGTACGGTGGTCATCATGGAGGGTAGGGCAGCACGGGCTGGTGCAGAGGATACACCGCTACGCGGCCCGTAGGCCGGACGCCAAGCAGGCCCGGCCCGCACCGTCCTGGCCGGCGGCGCGCTCGCCGACTGCCGCCTGAGCGCCCTGTCTTTCTTCCTGCGCATCCGAGCTGATCACCTGGCTCAGGTTCTCCGGCAGCATGACCTTGACGCCGGGTTCCGGGCCGTCAGGGTTGTTCGCTAGGTGCCGGAGCGGGGCGGCCGTGTGGCTGGCTGGCCGTCTCGCCGCGCGGGTGTGATGGTTCCGGGCTGCGTGGTTCGCGGGCGAGCACGTTGATCCGGTCGCCGGGGGCCAGGGTGATGCCGGGCTCTGGATCGCGGAGGGTGTGGTTGTCCAGGACCGAGACCGGGACCCAGCCGGGCGGCCAGCTGGTGCCGCCGAGTGCCTGGCCAGCGGCGGGCGAGCCGGCGGGGATGGTGATCTCCAGGATCTGGTAGCCGCGCAGCGGGGTCGGTGCCTCGCGGAGATCATCCTGCGGGCCGTGGGGCTGTGCCTGCGCGGTGCCGGCCGGGGTGGCGTGCATGTGGCGGGCGACCGCCTGCAGCACGTTCTGGCTGGTGATCCAGCCCTGAAGGTGCTGCCCGTCATCAGAGATCACGGGCAGGCCGTCGTGGCCGTAGAGCTCCAGCTGGCGCAGCGCCTGGGTGAGGGACTCACTCGCGAACAGCACCTGGGGGTCGTGCTGATGGGTGACCGGCCCGGGCAGCGCGACGCGCTCCGGGCCCGGCAGGCCGGGTGGCTGGGGTGCGATGGTGAGCGGCGCCGCGAAAGGGCGCATGGCGTCGGCGGCGGTGAGGTCCTCGAACGGGTCGGCTGACGGGGTGCGGTCGATGTCGATGCCGCGGCGCAGCAGCTTGGTGGTGTAGATGGTGCCGTAGCTCAAGGCGCGGGAGGTGGCGGTGGCGATCGCGACGGCGAGCATCACCGGCAGGGTGAGGGTGTAGTCGCCGGTCATCTCCACCACGCTGGCCAGCGATGTCAGCGGGGCCCGCGCCGCGGACGCGAACACCGCGCCCATCGCGACGACGGCGTACAGGGCGGGCTGCCCGGCGGCCGGGCCGATCAGGTGCCCGGCGATCTCGCCGAAGGCCATGCCGGAGGTGGCGCCAATGAACAGCGACGGGGCGAACACCCCGCCCGATCCGCCGATGCCGATGGTCAGGCTGCACGCGACGATCTTCCCGGCGGCAAGCACGATCAGGAACCACAGGGCGTAGCTGCCGCCGACCGCCTTGTACATGACCGGGTAGCCGACGCCGTACAGCTGCGGGATGACCAGCAGCAGCAGGCCCAGGAGAATCCCGCCGGCGGCGGGCCGGGCCCATTCCGGGCGGTTCCCCCACACCTTGTCGCACAGGTCCTCGGTCGCGTACAGGATCTTCGCGAACGCCAGCCCGATCAGCGCCGCGATCACCGCCAGGCCGGCGATGAGCAGGTAGCTGGTCAGGCGGTGCAGCGCGATCCCGGGCGGCAGCCCGGACAGGAACGGGGCGCTGCCCAGGAACTGGCGGCTGAGCAGGTCGGCGGCCATCGCGGACAGCATCACGGTGAAGATCGCCTCGATGGAGAACTCCCGCAAGATGATCTCCACGCCGAAGAACACCCCGGTGATGGGCGCGTTGAAGGTGGCGGAGATGCCGCCCGCGGCGCCGCAGGCGACCAGGATCCGCAGCCGGTTTTCCGGCATCTTGACCCACTGGCCCAGGCTGGAGGCCAGCGCGGAGCCGATCTGCACGATCGGGCCCTCCCGGCCGACCGACCCGCCTGTCCCGATGCACAGCGCGGAGGCCAGCGCCTTGACCGCGGCGACCTGCGGCCGGATCCGGCCGCCGCCCTCGGCGACCGCGATCATCACCTCGGGCACCCCGTGCCCGCGGGCCTCGCGGGCGAAGCGGTAGATCAGCGGGCCGTAGATCAGCCCGCCGATCACCGGGATCACCACGAAGAACCCCAGGCCGATTCCGGGAAAGTGGGCGCTGGGGACGCGGCCCTGCTGGCCGAACTGGACATGACCGGTGGCCAGCCAGGTGAAGAAGTAGATCAGGTACCGGAACGCGACCGCGCCCAGCCCTGACCCCGCGCCCACCACCAGGGCGATGACCAGCAGCCCGGCCCGGCTGCTCCGCAGCCAGCCGCTCGCCTTGCCGGTCCACGGCACTGTGTCCGGCGGCCTGCCCGCCGTAGCCTCGCTGGTCATGATCGTCCCTCCGCGCCGCTCGAGCGCGCTGGTTCCGGTTTCATCCTGGCCGCCGCCGGCGGCGGCGCTTCCGGAGGATCTGCCGGCCACTGGCTGTCGGGGATCTCCCCGGCCGCCGCCGCGAACGCCGCCAGCGCGCCGGCCACCGCCGACTGCTGCCGGGCCGGAAGCCTGCCCAGGATGCAGGCGATCAGCGCCCGCCGGCGGGCGGTCGCCTGGTCCACGACCTGCAGGCCGGCGGCGGTGATGGACACCTGCACGGCGCGGCGGTCGGCGCGGGCGCGGTGCCGGCGGATCAGGCCCTTGCGCAGCAGCCGGTCACACATCCGGCCAGCCGTGGACGGCGTGACATCCAGCTTCCCGGCGAGGTCGGTCATCCGCTGCGGCCCGCGGGAGGCGAGCACCACCAGGGCCCGGTACTGGGCGATCGTAGTGTCCTCCGCGGCTGCGCCCAGCGACTGGGTGGCCACCGCGACCAGGGTGCGGCTCGCCGTCAGCACCGCGTCCACCGCGGCCTCGTCCGCCACGTCCTCAGTCATGCCATGTCCGCCAATTTTACTTGCTTACTGCAACGATTGCATAATGACTCTATCGGCAAACGCACCTCGGGCCAGCACGTGACGGCCCGGGCGAGCCGCCGGGCGACGCGACGCTGGACGCCTGGCCGGGTCTGGAGCACCGGCAGGGACGTCGGTAGCGGTTGCGGCGGCCTTCTGGCCGGTGCGGTTGTCAGCCTGGCGGCGAGCTCGGTGCTGGTCTCCCGTCGCTAGGAGTCCGCCAAAGTCGTCGTAGTCGCCGACGGTCAACCACTGGGTCATGCAGTCCCTTGTCGCCGGCCACCAGCGACCGCGCGGTGGCCAGAACCTCCCCGGCGGTCATGCCGGGCCGCCGCCCCAGGTCCAGTTCCGGATTTCGGGCATGTCCTGGCCGTGGATGTCGATGTACTGGCCGTGCTCGACGAGCTTGTCCTGCATCAGCTGCTTGAGGTAGGCGCCCGTGGCGCCGAGCTGCGGGAGCCGGTCGATCACGTCCTGGACGAGGTTGAAGCGGTCCAGCCGGTTCTGCACCCTCATGTCGAAGGCCGTGGTGATGGTGCCCTCTTCGTTGTAGCCGCGGACGTGCAGGTTGCGGTTCGCGCGGCGGTAGGTCAGCCGGTGGATCAGCCACGGGTACCCGTGGAAGCCGAAGATGATGTGCTTGTCCTTGGTGAACAGCGAGTCATAGTCGGTGTCGGTCAGCCCGTGCGGGTGCTCGCTGCTTGACTGAAGTTTCATCAGGTCGACGACGTTGACGACCCGGATCTTCAGGTCGGGCAGGTGCTCGCGGAGGATGGAGACGGCGGCCAGCACCTCCAGGGTGGGCGTGTCCCCGCAGCAGGCCATCACGACGTCGGGCTCGGAGCCCTGGTCGTTGCTGGCCCAGGGCCAGATGCCGATCCCCTCGGTGCAGTGCACGACGGCCGCCTCCATGGTCAGCCACTGGGGCATGGCGCGCTTGCCCGCGACGACGACGTTGACGTAGTGCTTGGTCCGCAGGCAGTGGTCGAAGACCGACAGCAGGCAGTTCGCGTCGGGCGGCAGGTACACCCGGACGATGTCGGCTTTCTTGTTGACCACGTGGTCGAGGAACCCGGGGTCCTGGTGGGTGAAGCCGTTGTGGTCCTGCTGCCAGACGTGGGAGGCGAGCAGGTAGTTCAGCGAGGCGATCTTGTGCCGCCACGGCAGCTGCGCGGTGACCTTGAGCCACTTGGCGTGCTGGTTGAACATCGAGTCGACGATGTGGATGAAGGCCTCGTAGCAGTTGAACAGGCCGTGCCGCCCGGTCAGCAGGTATCCCTCCAGCCAGCCCTCGCACTGGTGCTCGCTCAGCATGGAGTCAAGCACGCGCCCGGCGGGCGCGAGAAATTCATCGTTCGGCTGGGTCCTGGCCTCCCACTGACGGCTGGTGACCTCGAAGACCGCGCCCAGCATGTTCGAGAGCGTCTCGTCGGGACCGAAGACACGGAAATTCCGCTGCGCCTCGTTGAGCGCGGTCACGTCGCGCAGGAACTTACCAAGCACGCGCGTGTCCTCGGCGTTCACGGCACCGGGCGATGGCACCTCCACGGCGTGCACACGGAAGTCCGGCATGCGCAGGTCACGGAGCAGGACGCCGCCGTTGGCGTGCGGGTTGGCGCCCATCCGCCTTTCTCCTTCGGGCGCGAGATCGGCGAGTTCGGGCCGCAGCCGGCCCGCCTCGTCGAAAAGCTCTCCTGGCTGGTAGCTGCGCATCCAGCTGTCCAGCTGCGCGAGGTGCTCCGGATGGTCCGCATCGACCAGGAGCGGCACCTGATGAGCCCGGAAGGTGCCCTCGACCTGGAGGCCGTCGACGACCTTCGGTCCCGTCCAGCCCTTCGGCGTTTGCAGCACGATCATCGGCCAGCGCCGCCGGGTGGTGTCGCCGGTGGCGCGCGCATCGCCCTGGATCTTCCGGATGCCGCCGAGGGCCTCCTCCAGTGTGCCGGCCATCAGCTGGTGCATCTCGTCCGGATCGTCGCCTGCCACGAACAGGGGCTCCCAGCCGCAGCCCCGCAGGAACTGGGTCAGGTCCTCATCCCCGATGCGGGCCAGGACGGTGGGGTTGCTGATCTTGTAGCCGTTCAGGTGCAGGATCGGGAGGACGGCCCCGTCGCTGACGGGGTTGAGGAACTTGGTGGACTGCCAGGAGGTGGCCAGCGGGCCGGTCTCGGCTTCGCCATCGCCGATCACGCAGGCGACGATCAGGCCGGGATTGTCGAATGCGGCCCCGAACGCGTGGCTGAGCGAGTACCCCAGCTCGCCGCCTTCGTGGATCGATCCCGGGGTGGTGGGCGCGACGTGGCTGGAGATCCCGCCGGGGAAGGAGAACTGGGTGAACAGTTTCTTCAGCCCGGCCTCGTCCTGGCTGACGTCCGGGTAGATCTCGCTGTAGGTGCCCTCCAGGTAGGTGTTGCCGACTAGCGCCGGGCCGCCGTGCCCGGGCCCGGCGACATAGAACATGTCCAGGTCATGCTCCTTGATCACCCGGTTCAGGTGCACGTAGATGAAATTCTGGCCCGGTGTCGTGCCCCAGTGCCCGACCACCAGCGGTTTCACGTCCGACAGCTCCAGCGGCCGTTTCAGCAGCGGATTGTCATACAGGTAGAGCTGGCCGACCGACAGGTAGTTCGCGGCCCGCCAGTACGCGTTCATCCTGCGGGCCAGTTCCGGGGAAAGCGGCCCCGTCACCGCAGTATCTATATCTATTGTCGTCATGATTCAGTCCTCCATTTTTCACGTGCCGGGTTCCGGCGCGGCGGGGTCGGCGGGGGCTCCGGGCGGTGCCTCGGCCTCGAGTTCGGCCTTGGCCTGGTGGAGTTCCTGCTGGGCGGCTTCATCCGGGACCGGGTAGCGGGGGCCGATCTCGATCAGGGTGGCGGCGATGACCGCGGCGGCGCAGACCCGGGTGAGCCACTTGTGGTCGGCGGGCAGGACGTGCCAGGGCGCCCATTCGGTGCTGGTGCAGGTGAGCATCTCGGCGTAGGCCTGCTGGTAGTCATCCCAGTACCGGCGTTCCCGCGCGTCGCGGGCGGAGAATTTCCAGTTCTTCTCCGGCCGGTCGATCCGCTTGAGGAACCGGGTCCGCTGTTCCTCCTTGGACACGTTGAGGAACAGCTTGACCACCTTGATGCCGTTGTCCGTCAGGTAGTGCTCCCAGTCGTTGATCTCCCGGTACCGGCGCTTCCACACCCCGGGGCCCTTGGCCTGCGGGGGGAGCTTCTGGCGGTCCAGGTTCTCCGGGTGCACCCGGGCGACGAGGACCTCCTCGTAATGGGATCTGTTGAAGATGCCGATCTGGCCGCGGGCGGGCAGCCGGCGGGCGTGCCGCCACAGGTAGTCGTGGCCGAGTTCCTCCGCGGACGGCGCCTTGAAACTGGACACGCTGACTCCTTGCGGGTTCACGCCGCTCATCACGTGCCGGATCGTGCCGTCCTTGCCGCCCGCGTCGGTCGGCTGCAGCACGACCAGGACACCGTAGGTGTCCTGCGCGGCCAGCCGCCGCTGGTATTCGGTGAGCAGTCCGGTGCCGCGCTGGAGAAGCCGCGCCCCGTCTTTCTTCTTGTGCAGCCCGCACCGGTCACCTGGGTCGAAGTCATCCGGCAGCCGCACCGTGGAGCCCGGCTTGACCCGCAGCGGCCCGGCGAACCCGGAAGCCCAGCCGGTGTCCTGACCGGTCATCCGCTTCCCCGCCCGCCGCCGGCGCTGGCGCCGGGGTGCAGGAGCACATGGGTCACGTGGCCGCTGCGGCGGTCGATGAGCAGCCCCTGGACCCGGCCGATGTGGCCCTCGGTGGCCTGGACGTGGTCGCCGCGGCGCACGTCCACCTCCCCCGGAGGGACGCTGTCGGAGGTGACGGCCTGCGAGGGGGCTCCCGCCGGCCAGGCCCATGCTGCCCATTCCGACGCCCATGCCGACGCCGCCCGTGCCCAGGCCGTAGTAGGGCCAGTAGCTCACCTGGCCGGGGCCGTAGCCGGCGTAGCTGCCGGTTCCTGGTATGAACTGGGTTTCCTCAGCGGGGTCGAGCTTCCCGAACTCCGCCGTGGTGCAGCGGAGCCGGACCTGGCCTGCCGTCGCGTCGATGAGGGCAACCGGGACGAGCCGGCCGGGATCTCGCCGGTGCTCCGGCTCGACCACCAGATGGGTTACCGCCTCGGCGACCAGGTCGACGATCACGCGGGTCACCTCGCCGCAGGCCCCGCCGCTGCAGCTGGCCTCGGCCCCGATCGTGGACTGCGCCGTGCCTGCCATGGTCTTCCTCTCCCTCTTCTTCGTCTTGTCAGGCGCTGACGGGATGCCGGGCGCACCAGTCGCACTGGCGGCGGCCATCGGCGCCGGGCTCGTCGTTGCCGTCGCGCCTGATTTCCTGCCCGTAGGGGCAGTCGCTGCTGTCGTGATACACCGGGTCGCCGGGATCGGTGCCGGTGTGGAACGGGGCCGGTTTCGCCGTGGCGCCGGCATCCGCCGGCGGGCCGTGCGCTGGCACGGACGGGCCGGCCTGCGTGCTGCCCTGGTTCTCCGCGGGGTCGAGGATCTTGTAGGCGGCGAGTTTGACCCGGTCGGAGATCAGGAACCAGATGATCGCGTAGCCCCACACGAACAAGACCCAGTTCCAGCCCAGGCGCGGCACCAAGATCCCGGACAGCGCCAGCCCGGTCGCGATCAGTTCCGCGCCGGTCACGGCCAGGACCAGGATCCGGGCCGGGCGGATGGACCAGAACGGGCCGCGGGTGCGGGTCAGGTAGATCGTCATCGACCCGGCCACCGACAGCATCAGGTACATCAGCGTCTGCAGCTGCGGGTGACCGAGGTGGTACACCTCGTCGCCCAGGTAGAACAGGCCGAACGCGGCGATAGGGCCGACCACGCCCAGCACCGTGGCCATCCCGATCACCAGGCGCATGTTCCACGCCTCGGGCTGCTTCTTGTAATGCACGTGGTCGTAGGCGATGGACAAGATGGAGCCGTCGTTGAGCAGCGCCAGGATCACGATCATGATGGCGGTGACGGGGAAGAAGTTGAAGATCAAGATGGTGAGGGTGACGAACAGCAGGACCCGCAGCGTCTCGGCAATGCGGTAGATCGCGTAGCTGTTCATCCGCTGCACGATCCTGCGGCTTTCCTTGACCGCGTCGATGATCACCGACAGGCCGGGTTTCATCAGCACGATGGACGCGGCCGCGCGGGCCGCGTCGGTGGCGCCGGACACGGCGATGCCGCAGTCGGCTTTCTTCAGCGCGGGGGCGTCGTTGACCCCGTCGCCGGTCATGCCGACGATGTGACCCCGCTTCTGCAGCACGTCGACGATGTGGTACTTGTGCTCGGGGAATACCTGGGCGAACCCGTCGGCGTTCTCGATCGCTTCCGCCGCCGCCGTGCTCTCCTCGCGCTTGGTGTCGCCTAGGCCGGCGGCATCCAGGATGCCGGTGCCCATCCGCAGGGTCCGGGCAGTCTCCCGGGCGATGGCCACCTGGTCCCGGTGACCATCTTGACCGCCACGCCCAGCTGCCGTGCCGTCGCGATGGTCGCCTTGGCATCCACGCGGGGCGGGTCGGACAGCGGCAGCACCCCGAGGAACTGCCAGCGGCCGTCCCCGTCGGCCCGGGCCACGCCCAGCGACCGGAAGCCGCGGGCCGCGAACTCGCCGACCGCGGTGTCCACGGCATTGTTGACCTGCGTGCTGTTGCCGGCCAGTTTCATGATCACCTGCGGCGCGCCCTTGGTTACCTTGAACGTGGTCCCATCCGGGCTGGTGACGGTGGCCTCGGTGCGCTTGCCCACCGGGTCGAACGGCCGGAAGCGGGTGACCTGGTAGCCCGCCAGCACCTGATCGTCGTCCAGGCCGGCCAGGACGGCCAGGTCGATCGTGTCGTCATCATCGGCGCGGGAGGCCAGCGCCGCGGCCAGGATCACCTGGGCGGCGGTGACCGTGCCCGCGGCGAACGGACCGCCCAGGGTCAGCCAGGTGATGCCGATGGCCTCGCGGCGTGCTGAGGCCCGATGGAGCCCGACGATGCGGCAGGAGTCATAGCAGGCCTCCCCTTCCTGCGACCACAGGCCGATGCCGGCCAGGCTTCCCGGCCCAACCTCGGCGCGGGACATGAGACTAGCCCGTATACAGCACCATGTCCGTGACTTGCAGAATCAGCCGAGACTCCCCAAGACGAGGCAAAATGCGCGTCGCGCGTCGCGGCAGCTTGACGCGCAGATGATGCCGTAACCCAGCGACCGGGAGACGATGAAAGCAATGGCGACGACGAGCATCACCGGCAACGCCTTCGGCGCCGCCCGCCAGGCCGCCAAGCTGGATACGGCCTTCGACGTGCCGCCGCCCTAGGGAAGCCGCCGCCTCTATGGAACTAGCCAGGAAGATAGATAAGCGGGTGACAGCATGGCCGCATCCAACCAGGCCAAAACCGCGGCGACCTCGTGCCCCGGCGCTCGATACGGATCGCTCAACGCCCTCTACACGGCCTACGGACCGCTCGTGGCCCTGGGGCTACGAGCACGCTGGTCAGCGTGGCCTCACTGGCGAGCCCCGCATGGACATCCAGCAACTCCGCATCTCGGATGGCCCGCAGACGGGTGGTGCGCCCCCGAAAACCTTCTACAAGGGCGGCGGGATCGCTTTGGCGATGACGGTGATGGCGAAGACGAGGTAGGCGGCGATGATCAGGGCGCCGCTGCGGCGGTTGATCCCGCGGCCGGCCAGCGCCAGGGCGATGGTGGCGGCGGTCAGGACGCCGTACCAGACGGCAACCCGCAGGGCGCCGCCGAGGCCGGGGCTGGCGATGATCACGGCGGGGATCAGCAGCCCGGCCAGGACGTTGAGGGTGTTGCTGTTGAAAGCCTCGCTGAGCGTGGCTGAGGCCCGTCCCCGGCGGGCCAGGAAGACGGCCGCGACGGCATTGGGCATGCTGGTCACCGCGGCCAGGACGATGCCGCCGGTGATCACGCCGGGTACCGCCCAGCGGGCGCCGAGCACCGAGGCGGTGCGCTCCATGGCCGCGCTGGCCGCGACGACGACAGCCAGCGCGAGGACGGCGATGGCAGCGTCTCGCGGGCCGCCCCTGGCGGGGTGGATGGCCTCGGCCAGTTCCTGTTCTTCCTCGGCGACGGCCCCGGCGAGCCAGGATCGCAGCCTAAGCGGGAGCGGCAGGGCGGAGCGGCCGGAGGGGTGCACGGCCGACACGTACACATACGGTGCGAGCACGACCAGGGCCAGGACCAGCGCGGCAGCCGGCGTGATCAGGCCCGTCACGGCGGCGATGGCCAGCGCGGCTATCCACAGCGCCACGGTGCCCTCGAACAGGACGACCCGGCGGTGCAGTCTGATACCCCCGGCGACTACGGCACCCAGCCCGATCAGGGCGGCCAGGTTGAACACGTTGGAACCCAGGATCACGCCGGTGCCGACATCATGCTGGCCGTGGGCCAGCGCCGTCACCGCCGAGGTGACCTCCGGGGTGTCCGCCGCCAGCGCCGCGACCAGGCCCAGCAGCGCTTCAGACAGGCCGAGCCGCGCGCCTACCCGTTCCAGCCGCACCACCAGGACCGCGCTGGCGCCCACGCTGAGCGCGGCGGCTGCCACGAACACGGCAGCCGCCCCGGGCGAGGACATCACCGGGTGCCCGGGGGCGGCCTGATGGATCCAGCCGGGATGGTAACGCCGCGCGGCTCAGCCCCTGCGCGACGGCATGAGACACACCTGTGCCGTCTTGAGGCGCCTGGCTGGTTCGTCAGGACACGCTCCGCGCGGCCCGGGCGGCACCGGACGCCCGTCCGGCCTGCCCGGCCAGCGTGACGGCGACCAGCCGCGCCTGCAGCGAGGGCCTGGAGCCCGGCTTGGCTTTGAGCATGAACCGGCCGTAGTACTGGCCGTGGCCGAAGGTGCGCAGCTCGATCTCCTCCGCGGGCAGGCCCGACAGCTCAACGTCCCACCGGGAACGGCCCACCCTCACACTGCCGCCTGGCTCCAGGCGCGGCGGGTGCTGAGCAGGGCCCCGGACTCGAAGCGCGCTCCGTCCAGGTCCAGCAGGCCGGTGAGCTGCTCCCTGACATGATTGACCACGACATCAGGGACCGTGGCTGACTTCGCCAGCGAAGCGGTCTCGCGGATCTGCGCGAGGTAACCCGCATCAGTGACCCCAACGACCTTCAGCCGCCGGGCACGGGCCGCGAGCTGCGACACCACCAGGCCCGTGAGCAGCAGCAGAACGGCCGTCGTGACATCCGCCGGGCTGCGGATCGTGAACCGGTAATACGGCACGGTGAAGAAGAAATCGAACCAGCTGGCCGCCCACACCGCCGCCAGGCCGCCAGCCACGCGGTTTCCGGCCGCCGCCACCCCGACTACGACCACGACCAGCAGCAGGGCCACGTTGGTGTCCGGCCAGCTCGCCCGGAACGGCAGCAGCACCGCCGCCGCAAGCGGCGCCGCCAGCGCAGCCACGATCGCGAGACGGTCCCCGGACAGGTAGCCAGTCATTATCCTCCCGCCCGGGCCCGGGACTGCTCGCGCCACAGCTTCACGCTGCCGACGGCCAGCACCACCAGCGCCGGGACGAAGAACAGCCCCGTGTGCAAGATCGAGCCCGCAATTCCCGCGACCAGGACCAGCACTGCGATGACGGCAGCCAGCCTGTTCACCGGGGCCGGGGCGAACGCGGCCGCCGCGGCCAGCGGGGCCGGGGCGATGGCCAGCAACAGCGACGCCCACGTCACGGACAGCGGATCAGCGCTCGTCAGCGCCGAAATGGTGATCAGCTGCGCGGCACCGGCAAGGAAGAGCGCGCCTCGCCGCCACGCCCAGCTCGGCGGGGCGGGCACAGGCGCCGGGCGTGCCAGTGTGGCTGCCCTCACGGCGGGGGAGGTGCCGGCGGGTGCGTTCTGCATGGTCATGACACGCTCCTAGCGGACGAGTTCCAGAGTCACGAACGTCGTGCCGACCAGGCTTCCCGGCGCACCTGATCATGAGCATAGACCCCGCCGCCGTCAGCGCCAAGAATGCGTAATCGCATCTGGCTGGCCGCGGGCGGCAGCGTGCTGGCCGCCTCGATCAGCCTGCTCGGCGCGGCCACCGCGGCCAGCGCCAGCACGGCGGGTACCAGCACATCGGGCACCAGCATGGTAGTCGGCTACACCTACATCGACGGCAACACCGCTGCCGCCAACAGCATCGACGGGTTCGCCCGGCATGCCGACGGCTCGGTCACCCCGCTGCCCGGCTCGCCGTTCCCGGCCGGCGGCGCGGGGCTGGGCACCGGCCTGGCGTCCCAGAGCGCGATCCAGGCCACGCCCGATGGCCGCTACCTGCTGGCGGTCGACGCCGGCAGCAACCAGGTCTCGGTGCTGCGCATCACCGCGGGCGGCGTCCCGGTCCCGGCGGGCCAGCCGGTGTCCTCGGGCGGGATCAAGCCGGTCAGCGTGGCGGTATCGCCCTCCGGCCTGGTCTACGTGGCGAACTCCGGCGCGGGCGGCAGCGGCTACTCGGGCTTCCGGCTGCAGTCCGATGGCAGCCTGACCCCGATCCCGGGGTCGACGGTCACGGTCCCCGACAGCTCGGGCCTGGGCGACGTCTTCTTCAACGCGCTCGGCGATCACCTGATCGGCACCCGGACGGGCACGTCGGAGCTCGACAGCTTCGTGGTGCTGCCCGGCGGGCATCTGCTTGCCGCCAAGGGCTCGCCGTTCACCGGTCAGGGTCTCGGCCAGCTCGGCGCCGGGTTCTCACCGGCCCGCCCCGCGGAGCTGTTTGTCAGCAACGCGCACAACGGCGCCGGCCTGGGCACGGTGTCCGCGTACCGCGACAGCCTGTCCGGCCAGCTCACCCTGGGCCAGTCCGACCGGGCGGTCCGGCCGCGGTTCAGGCGGCGTGCGCCCGCAGGTAGCGGATCAGGCCGATCACGCCGTCGGGCACCAGCCGCCCGATGGCCCCGGTCGAGCAGACGCCGACCGCGACCTGGCCGGCCGGGTTGAGGACGAACCCGGTGGACTGAACGAACAGCGGGTCGTCGTTGGCGAAGGCGCCGGTCGCCGCGGCCAGCGCCCGGGCATCGGCGCCGTAGCCGACGCCGAACTCCAGGCCGTGCTTGGCGATGAGCACCGCGGTGGTGGCCTCGTCATCAACCGACAGGGCCACCACCTGGGCTCCGACCTCGGCGAGATCGTCCTTGGCCCGCTGGAAGGCGCGCAGCTGCGCCCCCTGCCAGGGCTACGGTGAGGGCCGGGAACTTATCGCCGGGATGAAGCAGGGCCATGAGAGCCTCCGTGCGGTCGGGGAATGACATGATGCGGCAGGCTCGCCTGGCCGGCGCCAGCCCGGCGCCGGGGGTTTGCCCGCGTACGGTTAGCTGCACCCGCCGCTCTGGTCTTACCCGTGACATCCGGGCCGGCCGCGCGGGAGGCCGGGACCGCGTCCGTAGGATCGGTGTCATGATGCCAGGCGATGCCGCCGTCGACGGGATCACGCCGCCCGCTGATTTCGACCCGGACTCGGCGACCTGGGTCCGTTCCCTCACCGGCCCCGCGGAGCAGCGCGAGGCCGGGCTGAGGCGCCTGCACGAGATGCTGCTGAGGATCGCGCAGAGCGAGCTGCGGCGGCGAAGCGGGCAGCTGCGGATCACCGGCCCTGAGCTCGACGACCTCGCCTACCAGGCCGCAGCCGACGCGCTGCTGGCCATCATGGCCAAGGTCGGCCAGTTCCGCGGCGAAAGCCGGTTCACGACCTGGGCGTACAAGTTCGTCATCTTCGAGGTTTCGGCCAAGGCCGGACGGCACTTCTGGGCCAGCCCGCCGGTGCCCATGGACGCCGAAGACTGGGACCGGCTGCCCGACCGGTTCGGGCTCGAGCCCGCCCGCGAGGCCGAGCGGCGCGAGCTGGCCAGCGCCGTGCGCCGCGCAGTGGACGAGCAGCTGACCCCGCGGCAGCGGCAGGTCTTCGTCGCGATCGTGCTGGACGGCGTGCCGCTGGACGCCCTGGCCCTCCGGCTCGGTTCCACCAGGAACGCGCTCTACAAGACAATGTTCGACGCCCGGCGTAAGCTGCGAGCCGCCCTCGCCGCTAACGGGTACCTGGACGATCAGACTTCGAGGCGCTCATGAACGGCTGGTCAGCGCTGGGCCGCTTCCTGCAGACCGACCCGCGCGACGTAGGCTGCGCCGAGGCGATGGACCTGCTGCACGTCTACGCCGAGCTGACGGCCGCCGACGCCTCGGCCGCCGAACGCTACCCGGGCATCGCCGCTCACCTGCAGGCCTGCGGTCCGTGCGGCGAGGACTTCGACGGACTGCTGACGGCTATCCGCGGCACCGCGGACTGACCGGGCTCGTCACGATACTCATGCCGGGAACGAGAGCGTTCTGTCAGCCTTACCGGGCCGGCTGGCCGTCTGGGCTTGCTCCCTGACGAGGGCGAGGGCCGTGCCCGCCAGCACGGCTAGGCCGCACAGCACGTAGAGATCGCCTGCCAGCGGCCGGACCGGGCCGGGTCCGGATAGCGGGATCCGGCCAGAGAAGACAGCGGCGGTTGTCGCTGTGGCCAGGCCGTACCAGGCTGAGCGGCGCCGCCACGCGGTGGCGGTCAGGGCCACCAGCAGCGGCACGGCCCACACCCAGTGGTGGGTCCAGGAGAACGGCGAGATGAGCAGGCCGGTGATGGCGCAGCAGGTCACCCCGGCGAGCCGGTGGCCGCGCCGGTGTGCCCACGCGGCGACCGTGATCCCGGCCAGGCCGACTAGCAGCGCCGCGATGGCCCACCACCAGTAGGCCGAATCCAGGCTTCCCGCAAGCCGGGCCATCGCCCCGGACAGCGACTGATCCGACAGGTTGGCCGGGTCGCCGATCCGCTGCTGGTCATAAAACACGCCATCCAGCCAGAACACCCGGGACTGTGACGGCAGCAGCACGACACCGCTGGCGACGGTCGCCGCGAAGGTGGCGGCCGCGGTGGCGGCCGCCCTGCCCCGGCGGGTGATCAGCAGGTAGGCGACGAAGATCAGCGGGGTCAGCTTGATCCCGGCGGCCAGCCCGGTGGCGATCCCCTGCCACCAGTAGCCGTCGTGGCGGCGCAGCAGATCCGTCCCGGCCAGCGCGGCCAGAATCAGGTTGACCTCGCCCAGGTGCAGCGTGTACGCGACCGGCCAGGTCAGCAGGGCCAGCGCCGTGACGGCGAAAACCGTCTCCGGCCGTCGCCGCACCCCCGCCGTGCCCAGCGACAGCGCGCATAGCGCCGTCAGCGCGCCGGTGCTCGCGACGGTGATGACGGCGGCCAGATCACCCTCGGGCGCGTGTGCGGCGATGGTGAACAGTGCGGCGGCGAAGGGCGGGTAGGTGAAGCTGTACCGGGTCCCGGGAGCGTACAGCGTCCCGCCCCGGGAGGCCTGCTGGCCGCCCCACCAGTAGACGTGGACATCCCGCAGCGGCCAGTGCGCGTGCGGAGCCGCCAGCCCGGGATGCAGGTATACCGTCAGCGCCGCCAGGCCTGCCAGCACCACGGCCGTCCTTATCCAGCGGACGGCCCGCGTTGAGGGCTCGCTGAGCGGGGCGTGCGGCCAGGCGCGCCTGGCCAGCGTCACAGGAGAGCCCTCAGCGGAATCCATCCGGAGGCCATCCCGGTCGCCCTCGCTTCCGCGGCGAGGCGCGACCGGCCGCCGCACCGGGACGGAGAGCTGCTTGGAGTTCACCGGCTTCGGGTGGTGACGGAAACAAAGACCCGGCCGGCGTGCTGCCATTTCTCGACGAGCTTCAGGTCGGCGGCGGCCGCGAGTTTGAGTAGTGCGCTTGCGCCCAGCCGGGCCCAGGGGAACACCGGGCCGCGCCTGCCGTCGGCGTGTTCGAGCCACGCGGTCATCCGCTCGTCGACGTCGTCGCGCTCCGCTTCGATCAGCAGCCGGCCGCCGGGAGCCAGCAATCGCGCGCACCGGCGCAGCAGTTCGTCGGGGTAACCGCCGATGCCGATGTTGCCGTCGGCGAGCAGCGCGGTCACCCACCGGCCCTGGCCGGGCAACGGCTCGAATACCGAACGGTGGATGGCGCACGCCCCAGCCTCGTGCACCCGGGCCACGGCAGTGCGGGAGATGTCCACGCCGAGCACGGGGATCCCGCGCTCGGCCAGCGCGATGGTCAGGCGCCCGGGGCCGCAACCGATGTCGAGTACTGGCGCCCGGCAGCGGCGCAGCAGCTCCTCGTCGGCCACGTCGGGTAGCCCGCACCAGCGGGCTACCTGTAGCGGCAGCGCGTGACCGCACGCCGTCCGCAGGAACAGCGTGGCACCTGACATATCCAGCGCCTCCTCATACAGGCCGATCGCACCCGGCTTCATACCTGCTCTCGCACGGCGCGGTCGGCCTGATGCCCCCCGGCGGCCGGGTCGAGAACCGGGGCGAGTTCCCGCGCCCGCGCGGCAAACCGGCTCCACGGCGCCTGACGTGCCACGGCTACAGCGTCTGCTGCGGTGTCGACGTCGCGAAGCAGCGGCAGGTCAGCGACACGCAGCCCGGCCGCATGCAGCCGGGCGCGCTGGCGGGCGCCGGTGTCCGCCGTTGACATCGGGACACCGCGTACCACCGCCGGGTCCGGTACCCGTAGCCCAAGCGCCCAGAAGCCTCCGTCCGTGGCCGGCCCGAACCAGGCGTCGGCGACCTTCCAGTCCACGCGGAGCAGGCCAGGAGTGAGCTGTGGCGTGTCCATGCCGATGAGCAGCGCGGGTCCGCGTACCGCGGCGAAAGCGCCGGCCAATCGTTCGTCGAGGCCGCCACGGCACTGCGGCGCGATGTCGAACCCGGGCGGCAGCCATGGCCCCGGCTCGCCGTCGAGTACCAGCATCCGCCGCCGGGCCGGTGCCGCGAGCACGGTGTGCAGCGTGTCGGCCAGCGCGGCCTCAGCGAGCGCGGCGGCCTGCTCAGGCGTGCACGGCGGCACGAGGCGGGTCTTGACCCGTCCGGGCAGCGGCTGCTTGGCGAGCACGAGCACGGTGGTGTCCGGTTCCGCTGCCGCATCATGCGGCCGGTACGGCGCGATCACCTGGCCAGCACCCGGCTCATGTCCCTGACAGTGCGCACGGAGCCGCGCACCGTCCCGGTCACCTTTGACCTGCCGATGCGGGGCAGGTAAGCGACTTCGACCTCGGCCAGGCGCCAGCCGGCCGCGGCCGCGCTCAGGACCATCTCCAGCGGGTAGCCGAAGCGCCGGTCGGTGAGATTCAGGCCGAGCAGCGCCTCACGGCGCGCGGCGCACATCGGTCCCAGATCGCCGAGGCACAGGAGGTCGGCGGTCGCGGCCAGCAGACCAGCATGCTCAGCGGCGCCGAAACCCCGTCTTGCCTCCCGCACAACCGTTGCGCCGAGTGATCCGGCGAGCTTCCCGGAATCGTCGGCCGAGCCGTTGTCGACCACGATCGCCCGGAAGCCCGCCGGCATTCGTTCCAGGACCCACGGCAGCGCCGGTGCCTCATCCAGGCAGGGCAGGATCACGTCCACTGTCACAGCAGCGACGTTACGAGTACGGCAAGCCGGCGGGCAGGGAGCGCGACCTTACGGGATGAGGAAACTCGCCAGCTGCTGATTCCTACACTCGACCTATGAGCGCGCGTGTTCTCGTGGTCGACGACGATCCGATTGTGGCCGAGGTCGTCGTCGACTATCTCCGGCATGCGGGCATGGAACCCCGGCACGTGGCTGACGGGGCGGCCGCGCTCGTGCTCGCCGAGGAGTGGCGACCCGACCTGGTCGTGCTCGACCTGATGCTGCCCGGTATCGACGGTCTGGAGGTGTGCCGCCGGCTGCGGAAGGCATGGGACGGGCAGGCCGTGCTGCCGGTGGTCATGCTGACCGCAC
Organism: uncultured Actinomycetes bacterium; assembly: GCA_963758795.1. Classification (GTDB taxonomy): domain Bacteria; phylum Actinomycetota; class Actinomycetes; order Streptosporangiales; family Streptosporangiaceae; genus Palsa-504. The sequence goes on along the minus strand of CAVWXG010000003.1, from coordinate 76,907 downwards.
TCGGGGAGGAGAACGACCGGGTGCTGGGCCTGGAGACGGGCGCCGACGACTACGTGACCAAACCGTTCAGCCCCCGGGAGCTGGCCCTGCGGGTACAGGCCGTGCTGCGGCGGGCCGGCGGACCCGAGGCGGGAGTGACGGCGATGCCGCGGCCGCTGCGCTCAGCAGGCATGGAGATGGATGTGGCGGCCCGGCGGGCCCGCAGGGATGGCCACGAGCTGACCTTGACGGTGCGCGAGTTCGACTTGCTCGCCTTCTTCATCTCCCATCCGGGACAGGCGTTCACCCGGGCCGAGCTGATGAAACGGGTGTGGGGCTGGTCGTTCGGGGACCAGTCCACGGTCACCGTGCACGTGCGCAGGCTTCGCGACAAGGTCGAGGAGGAACCGGCGTCGCCGTTGCTGCTCCGGACCGTCCGGGGCATCGGCTATTGCTGGGACGCAGAGCCCTCGCAGAATGACCACGGGGCAGATATCTCCAACCCGTAAGGTTGGCTGCCCTCCGAACCCCCCGCGACACCGCAACCTGCGGCCGGCGTGCCGGAAGGACTCCGCTTGCAACCGCGAAAACCCTGGTCAGCGGCGTTAGGCCGGATCGCGGCGGCCTTGCGGGCCGCGCCCCGGCGTCCTCTCTCCGGCACCCCAAAAGGCGGACTAAATGGGATATAGGGTGCAAAAACACCCCCCGCTCGCCGCTTGCCTCCTACAGCGCGCCTGCATCTAATACGCAGCGTGAGAAGTTCTGTCCCGGCTCGCGCCGCCCGTGCCGGGCCTGCGGCCACGCCAGCATCCGAGCGGCAGGTTGCGCCGGGCCCGGGCGATGAGGCCGCGGCACCGCGCGTCCCGTCGCCCCGCCGCTGGGACGCGCCGCGCGCCGTCCGGCTGGCCGCCGCCCTTCTCGGGCTGGCCGCGATCGCCACCTACCTGGTCATCGCCCTGTTCCGGCTCGGCTACCCCTTCCCCCTGGAATACCTTGAGAGCAACTCCCTCGTGGAAGTACAGCGGATACTCACCGGTCATGCGCTCTACGCGGCGCCCACGGTCGGCTACGTGCCGGACGGCTATCCGCCGCTGTACTTCGCGACCTCGGCCGCGGCGGCCAGCGTACTCGGCCTGTCCTACCTGCCGCTGCGACTCGTGTCACTGGTGTCATCGCTGGTCTGCTTCGCGGTAACGGCCCGGCTGGTGCAGCGCGAGACCACGAGCGCCGCGGCCGGGATCGCGGCGGCGGGCCTGCTGGCCGCCACCTACTTCGTCGCAGACACCTGGTTCGACGTCGCCCGGGTGGACTCGCTGTTCATCGCGCTCAGCGTCGCCGCCCTCTACACCGCGCGGTGGATGCGTCGCACCCGCGGCGCTGTCGCGACCGGGCTGCTGCTCGCGGCCGCGTTCCTCACCAAGCAGAACGGGCTCGCCGAAGGGGTCGCGGTGCTCACCGCGCTGGCTTTCGGCCCGCGACGGCGGCTCGCCTGGCCTGCCGCCTTGACCTACGGCGCGGTTCTCGGGATCAGCACGCTCGCGCTCGGGCTCACCAGCCGCGGCTGGTACGTGTTCTATGTCTTCGTGCTGCTCAGTGAGCACCCGCTGAAGTATGCCGCGTTCGGGCAGTTCTGGACCGTGTCCCTGCTGCCCGTGCTCGGCATCGCGTGCTCCGCCCTGGTCCTCGGGGTACGGCGGACACCCCTGGTGCTGGTCGCCGGCGGTACCGCGCTGGTGGTCGAGAGCTACGCCGCCCTGGTTCACAGCGGCGGCGAGGTTAACGACCTGCTGCCCGCGTACCTCGCGGTGGCGCTGTTCGCGGGGCTGGCTTTGGACGGCCGTCCCGGCGGCCTGGCGGGTTCCTTTGCGGAGCGGCTGGCCCGCGGCCGGCTCGCGAACTGGCGGCCGGGGCTGACCGGCCGGTGGGCCGCCGCCGCGGCCGCCGCTCTGGTCATCACGCAGCTGGCCGTGCTGGTGAACGGCTTCCGTCCTGGCCAGGCGATCCCGGCGAGCGCTGACCGCGCCGTCGGCCTGCGGTTGGCGGCCGGGATACGTGCGCTCGGCGGCACGATCGCGGTCCCCTCCGACCCCGGTCTCGACCTGTCGGCCGGGCTACCGGCCGTGGCACACCAGGGCGCGACGGACGACGTACTGCGCGCTTCGGACACGGCGAATATCGCGAGCTTCCGGCGCAGCGCCGCCCGCGCCGTGGCGACGCGACGGTTCAGCGCGATCGTGACCGAGAACGCGGGACCGCCGGACGGCTTCCCGCCCGACCTGGGGCGCTACTACCGTCGCTGCCCGCAGGCGCTGCTGCCTGGCGTGCCGCAGGCGGTGTTCCAGCCGGTCGCCGGTCCGCCCGGACGGCCCGCTTACCTGTGGCTCCCTCCCGGCGCGTCGTGCGCGGCGGCGGTCCGCGTGGTCAATGGCGCGACGGCCGGCGCCCCGACCGCCCAGCATCGGCATCCCGGCAGGTCAGGAGGTTGAATGTGACGGACGATGAGCAGCCCCGCACCCGTCGGCCCTCGCTCGCCCGGCGCGCCGCGGAGGCAATATGCCGGCACCCGGGCGAGAAGCCCGGCCCGTTCCGCCGTTCTTTCTGGCGGAGCCCCATCCGCGGCCCGTGGCTGACCTCGGTCCTCGGCCTGGTCCTGCTGGCCGGGGTTTCGGTGGTGTTCGTCACCGGCCTGCTGTCCTACGCGGCCTACAACCCCGACCTCAACCGGATCAACGACACCACCCCCGGCAAGGGGCTGCTCGGCTTCTACCTGTTCTCCTGGCCGACCCATCCGGTGTGGCTGTACCGAGCCAACCAGGGCCTGCACGTCACCCTGGGGCTGGCGCTGATCCCGATCCTGCTGGCCAAGCTGTGGTCGGTGCTGCCGAAGCTGTTCGAATGGCCGCCGCTGCGCAGTCCCGCGCACGCGCTGGAGCGGCTGTCGCTGCTACTGCTGGTGGGCGGGGCGGTGTTCGAGTTCGTCACCGGAGTCCTCAACATCCAGCAGTGGTACAAGTTCCCCGGCTCTTTCTACACCCTGCACTTCTACGGCGCGTGGGTGTTCGTGGCCGGTCTCGTGGTCCACGTGGGCCTGAAGAGCCGGACCGTGATCAGGGCGCTGCGCAGCCGCGGCCTGATCCGGGAGCTGCGCGTCGGGACCGCCGGCACGCAGCCGGAATCGCCGGACGTCTCAGAGCTGGTCAGCCCGGCGCCCGCCGCCCCGACGATCTCCCGGCGCGGCGCGCTAGCCTTCGCCGGGGCCGGCTCGCTCCTGCTGCTGGCCCTGTCAATCGGGCAGTCGCTGGGCGGCCCGCTGCGCCGCACCGCGCTGCTGGCCCCGCACGGGCAGGACCTTGGCACCGGCCCCAACGACTTCCAGATCAACCAGACCGCGGCCGAGGTGGGCATCAGCCCGGCCGAGACCGGCGCGAGCTGGCGGCTCACCCTTGACCAGGCAGGAGGGACCGGTCCCCCGCCCCTCCGGCTGAGCCGGTCCGAGCTTCTCACCATGGAGCAGCACACCGCGTACCTGCCGATCGCCTGCGTCGAGGGCTGGTCTACCGGCAACCAGGCCTGGACCGGAGTGCGCCTGCGTGATCTGGCCCGGCTGGCCGGAGTCAGCCAGCCGGGCAGCGTGCTGGCGGAGTCGCTGCAGCGGAACGGCACCTTCCGGCACGGTGTCCTGTCGGCCGGGCAGATCCTGGACCCGGACTCGCTGCTCGCGCTACGGGTCAACGGCGCTGACCTGTCTCTCGACCACGGATATCCCGCGCGCGTGATCGTGCCGGCCAATCCCGGCGTGCACAACACCAAATGGGTCGCCAGCCTGACCTTCGCGGGGTGACATGAGACGCCAGTTGCGCTGGTACGGCGCCAGTCCCCTGCACCTGCTCGCCTTGCTGGCCTGTTTCGGCCTGGCCGGTTACGCGGCCGCCCGGCTCGTGTCTTCCCACCCGGTGGCGGTCGTGGTCTGGTTCCTCGGCGCGGTTGTCGGCCACGACCTGCTGCTGATGCCGCTGTACTCGCTCGCCGACCGGTCGGCCATGGCCGCGGTCAGGCACCGCGAGCCACAGCTGCCCGCGACACCGTGGATCAACTACGTGCGGGTGCCCGCCGCGCTGTCCGGCCTGCTGCTCCTGGTGTGGTTCCCGCTGATCCTGCGGCTGCAGTCGCCCTACCACGCGTCGACCACGTTGTCAGCGGACCCGTACGTCTGGCACTGGCTCGCGGTGACGGGCGCGCTGTTCCTGCTGTCCGCCGTCGCGTTCGCGGTGCGGCTACGCCGTCAGTCGCGAACTGCCGCGCCGCCGGAACGGCCGGCCGCAGCACCCGACGGCGCCGGCCCGGATCGTGAGACCGGGCCGCCAGCCGATACGGTGCTCCCTCAGGCCGATCTTGACGGAGGCGAGCAAGCAGATGTCCCGGAAGGCCACGGACCTGTGCTGGCTGCTGGCGAAGCTGCGGCCAGCGGCGCCGTTGCCGGTCAAGTCCAGCGCGAATCCCGGCCCGGCCCGCAACAGGAGGCCACTGGGGAAGATCAGGAGCCGCCTGACCCGACCTATCACCAGCCTGCCGCTCAGCAGCACGAAGCAGGGCCGGGCGATGAAGCCCGATAGGCAATCCAGGCCCGGGACGGCTACGAATACTAAGCGGGCGATCCGGTTCGCCTGAGCCTCGGCGTCGCGCCGGGGATACCGGAGGCGTGTCCCCGAGGCCGCGGTCCGGTCGCCTCACAGGAGGCTTCGGCTACAGCTGGGAGGCAGACCCTTCGTGAACGCGCAGCTCCAGGTCGTCCTGATCGCCGCGGGCTGCACCAGCGCCGTGGGCGTGCTGGGCATGGGCGTCATCCGGCTGCTGCGCCGGGCCTCGCTCCGGCTGTCACTCCAGGTCAGCGGGGCCATCGTAGTGCTCGCAGTCGTAGCCGGCACGCTCGGCACCGCCGAGGCGATGTTCCTGTCCCCGCACGACCTCAGGGTCGTGGTCATGGTGTGCATGGTAGCCGCCGTGGTGGCGGTCGGGTTCGGCTGCCTGATCGGACAGCAGCTGCAGTCCGGCAGCCTGGCGCTGCGTCAGGCCGCCCGTTCGCTCGGCGACCAGGACGGCGGCTACCGCTCACCGGCCGGACCGATGATGGCCGAGCTCGCGGCGCTCTCGCTCGAGCTCGGCGAGACCAGCGAGAAGCTGAAGAAGTCCCGCGAGCGGGAGCACGCGCTGGACCAATCCCGGCGCCAGCTCGTGGCCTGGGTCTCGCACGACCTGCGCACGCCGCTGGCCGGCCTGCACGCGATGGCCGAGGCGCTGGAGGACGGCATAGCCGCCGATCCGGCCCGCTACCACCGGCAGATCCGCGCCGAGGTCGGCCGGCTCGCCAGAATGGTGGACGACCTGTTCGAGCTTTCCCGCGTCCAGGCGGGAACCCTGCGCCTTTCCCCCGGCCAGATCGCTCTCGAAGACCTGATCAACGACGCCATGGCCAGCACGGAGGCACTCGCGCGGGCGCGCGGAATACGGCTGACATGTGCGTCCCACACCCCGCTCATGGTCCGCGCCGACCCCGGCGAAATGACACGTGTACTCACCAACCTGCTGGCCAATGCCATTCGTCACACCCCGCAGGAGGGCAGCGTGCACGTCGTGGCCGCGCCGGAAGCCGGGGGCGCGCTGCTGGCAGTGGCCGACGGCTGCGGCGGCATACCCGAAGCAGACCTGGCGTGTGTGTTCGACACGGCCTGGCGCGGTCCCCGCGAGCGCGGCCCGGACACGGGCAGCAGCGGTGCGGGCCTGGGACTGGCGATCGTGCGCAGCATCGTCGAGGCGCACCAAGGGCAGGTGAGCGTCGTCAACACCAAAGAGGGCTGCCGCTTCGAGGTACGGCTGCCGACGCCTCATCAAGAAGCCCGCAATGGGCCCGGGACATAGGCATCGAACTTCGCCGGATAGCTGGCCGCATACGGGTATCGCGCCGTTATCCTGAGAACATGAATTTCCCCGATCCGGGGAAATCTCACCGGTTTCCGTGTTCAAGTCCCCCTCGGACACCGGGTTTTCCCAGGTCAGAGGCTTAGAATCAAGATCGTGCAGGCCGCGTCACACTTGGCGGCACCATCGGCTCATGCCTCTCTGATCAGGGCGGCGAACCGGCCGAACGCGCGCTTCTGGTCACCGGGCACGGCGACCAGCTACTTGACCACCAGGGCGCACTGACCGCCAAAGACCTGACCGGGTACGCAGGCGAGCTCGGCCTGGACATCGAACAGTTCACCCGCGACCTGCGTAATCACGCCGGAGAGGCCAAGATCGCCGCAGACGTGGACTCCGCCGACCTGAGCGGCGTCTCGGGTACGCCCACGTTCTTCATCAACGGCAGGCGGCACCACGGCGCCTACGACATCAGCACGCTCTCGGACGCGGTGCGGGCGGCCAGGGCCCGGGTCCTGATCACCTCGCGCGGGCAGCCCCGGCGCGCGCCCTGATCAGCTACCCCCGCAGAATGCCGAGATCTGGACGGCCAGCTTCTTGACCTGCATCGAACCGATGCCCGCGCCTCACCTGCCTGAAACCGCCAGTGCGGGTTGGTGACACGCATGCGTGGCGCACCCCGGGAGAACAGGGCATCAAATGGTTCATGTCAAGCGCAAGCGTTTCACTGAACCAGCGCCGCTCTTGCTCCGCTCCATCGCCATAGTGGGAAGGAACGATGGGAAGACAGGCAGCCGTCGTGCTTTACGTGCTCGCGCTGGTAGCCGTCGTGGTCGGTGTGGACGTCCTGTTCTTCAGGAACCAGTTCTGGGAGCGGCTGATAGTAAACGTCGGAATTGTCCTGGTGTTCGCGGCATTCTATTTGAGGTTCTTGAAGCGTCCATAAGCGCAGCCGCCGCAATGCGGCTCACCCACCTCCACGGCGAACCTAAATCAACGCTCGTCGGGCACCAGCGCACACCCGCGACGGCACGGAGGTGCCGGTACTCCCACGGCCTGATCAGCCGCCTCATAACGGTGACAGATCGCGAGGGAGTGTTGCTGTCATCTGGCGCGTGCACCGGGATGCCTCCTGCAGTCGGCTGCCCGGCCACATATCTAAATGACATGGGTGGATCGTCAAGAGCGGCACTCGCCGTCAGGCTCGGCGCAGAGGAGATCGAGGCACTATCCCGCCCCGCCACAACGCGTAACCGTGGTGGCCGTGCCACCGGGCAGTCGTTGATGCCACGACCGCGCACGTTACGGTGACCGCCGACCTGGACTCAGTCAGGGCGGCAAACAAAATAACAGCGCTCACCAAGCGTTGCCGAACGGTGCTCACGGAGCGCCGTCGCTACATCACCAAATAACGAGGTCGCTAACATCTGCGCGCCCGGCCGCTGCCGGGCGCCATGCAGCCCCAGTCAGCCGTTCATGATCCGGTCGTAGCTGCGGCGGGCCCGGGCACCCCGGGCGCTGCCGCCGTACCACGCCAGCATCTGCGGAGAGGTCCAGCCGTTCAACTCCATCAGGTCTCCCCCGGCACCGCCGCGGTCCAGCCAGGTGTGGCTGAAGATGCCGGAACCGGTGCGGGTACACGGCCACGCCGGCCTTCTTGCCGACATTGACCACGATCTGGTAGATCCCGTCCGGGGTCACCGGCCCCCGCCCGCCGATCCCCAGCCACAGCTCCGGCCGGGCCGCCAGCGGATGTCTGGCGCGGGCCCGCAGGTACCGTCGACGCTGCGCGCCGCATGGTAGCCGATCTTGACGATCCGTTCCCGGCCGGCCTTGCCGCGGATGCGGATCTCCCGGCCGGCAAGGTTCAGGTCGCCGCGGGCAGGGTCGCCTGGGTCGCAGCGGATCCCGGCCAGTTCGGACCAGCGGACCCCGGTCGCCAGGAGCACCTCGATGATCGCGGTGTCCCGCCGGGCCCCGAAGCTCCTGCCCTGGCAGGCCCGGCGCAATGCCGAACGTTCTTCGCTGGTGAACACCGGCACCAGACGCGGCTTCGCCGTCGGCGCCCGCAACCCTGACGTCGGATCGGGACGGTCCTCCTCCAAGGCCAGCCACCGCAGGAACCGCCGCACCGCGCGGAACTGGTTGCTGGCGTACGCGGTGCTGTACTCGCCCAGCAGCCACACCGTCCACCGCTGCAGATCCTGCCGCCCCACCTGCTCCCACCTGGTCTTATCCGTCTCGCGGAGCAGGTGTCCGGCGGCGAACCAACGCACTGCCCCGGTGTAGGCATGCAGGGTCCGGCCGGCCTTGCCCTCAGCGGCCAGGTGCAGGCCGAACGAATTCACCTCCGTCTCGAACGGCCCTGCGTCGAGCTGCTTGGGCACTGGCGAGTGCCGTCGCGGGGTAGCGATAGTTTTACGCTCGCCCGCCGTATCCGGCACGAAAACCGTGTCCGGAAAGTACCTTTTACGGGGGTAGGAAGCGTAACCGAATGCGCCTCGAGCGACGATGCTGCGAGGCATTCGCCGCCGAGGCACCTGCCGCCGCCGCGATCTCGCCCACCGCGGACTCGCCGCCCTGGTGGAGGACGCTGACGATGGATCTCAGTTCGCCCACGGGGGCGCGATCCGGCTGCCGTCGGCCATGACCGCTTCAAGACCGGACGTCGTTGCCACCCAGGCTGTGGCACGGGCCGTCCCACCGTCCAGGCGCAATTCGCTGTCGGCTGGCACGAGGACGACATCACCCGCAGCGAGAACCGCGGCTATCCCGTCCAGCGTGACGGTGAGTTCCCCTTCAATAAGGAGCAGCACCTCCTCCCGAGTGGGTCGGTGGGCGACTCCACGCAGGCCAGCCGGCACATTCAACTGCCAGGCGCAAAGATGCGCGCTGCCTCGTGACGGCGCCACGAACGAACTGAATGTGCTGCCGTGCACCTGGTGCACGGCGGCGTCGGCTGAGCGGATGACCGGCATGGGTCCTCCAAATGGTTAAGTGACTTGACTAACATGGTCAAGCAGCTTGACCTGTATGTCAAACTGAGTCATGACTGACGACAGCGGCGTAGCCGTGGCGATGCTCGTCCTAGGTGCCGCGACGCAGGTCGTTGACGGGATCCAGCACGGGCTGGCCGAGCGGGGCTTCGCTGATGTCCGGCCAGCCCACGGGTTCGCCTTCGTCCGGATCAGCGCAGGCGACGCCTCGATGATCGACGTCGCCGACTACCTCGGCGTGACCAAGCAGGCTGCCAGCCAGCTCGTCGAGCAGCTTGTGCAGCGCGGGTACGTCATCCGCGAAGCCGACCCCGGTGACGCCAGGTCCCGGATACTGAAGCTAACCGAACGCGGCTGGGCCTGCACCCGGGCCGCCGAGCAGGCCGCCGCCGACACCACCGACGCATGGAGACGCCAGCTCGGCACCGCCGCTATGGGCGCCTTGCAGTCAGCCCTTCAGGCGGTCGTACCACCGGGTCGGCTCCGCCCGGCGTGGTGACATGCGTCGCTAGGGTGCGGCCGAGGTAAGCCCGGAACGGTCATGGACGACGGGGAGTTCGCTCAGGTACTGATGGGTCTGCCGAGGGTGACCGCCCGCCGCCCGGGTCCTCGTCGGCGCGCTGTCCAGAGCGGCCCGACCGTACCCTGGCCCTCAAGCACCAGCCGTCGGCCGGCATCCGACATTGGAGGCTGCCAGCACGTCAGAGGTCGCTGGCCATCTGGTGGGTTTGCCTGCTGTCCGGCACGGTGTCGTGATCACCGGGCTGGGCGGCCGCAGCCTGAGCGTGCTAGCGATCGGGCTGGGGTGCTCGCCGACGTGACCGGGGCGGCCACCCTGATCTGGCCTTCACGCCGAGCGGCGCCAGCCCGGCCGGTCACCAGCCGCGGAGGCCCGCGCCGCGATCGTGATGACCCTCGCCCTGGCCACCGCCAACGCGACAGCGAGTGGCTGGGGATGCCGGGCAACTCAGCGCCAGTCGAAGTATTCACCGTAGATGTGACGACTGGGAACGCCCGCGCCGGAATTCCGATTCGAAATTGTGCATACCGGCTGGGCCGCACAGGAAGGCCGACAGCGCGGCTGGGTTCTCGCGGGCGCTAGCTAGGACCTGCGGTAGCGGGAAGGCGCCCACCGCGACTGTCGACGAAGTGGACGCGCACCAGATGGGCGGCCGACGTCAGCGGCAGTTGGTGGAACACGACAGTTGTGGTCAGATGGCAGATGCAAACCGCGGGGCCGAGGACGGATAATCACAGTCGGCGGCAGCCTCCACTGAGGCGGAGAGGAAACCGGCGATGGCTGACTGGACCGAGACGCAGATCACCACCAAGGTTAGCCCGAGGTCGGTCACCGACACTGTCTCGCGCCTAACCGGCATGCTCTCCGCGAAAGGCTTGAAGGTCTTCGCCGTGATCGACCAGAGCGCCGAAGCGAGCCAGGTCGGAATGCAACTGCCCGAGACCACGCTGGTGTTGTTCGGCAATCCGGCTGCAGGCACACCGGTGATGGTGGCCGCCCCCATGGCGGCGCTGGATCTCCCGCTGAAGGTTCTGGTCTGGGCGGACAACGGGCAGACGAAGGTCTCGTACTACGGGCCTGCCGCGCTCGCCGCGCGGTATGACCTGAGCGCCGATCTAGCCGCCAAGCTGGCCGGCATCGATCCGGTTACCGATGCGCTGATCGCTCAGTAGCGTGGCGCCAGGCCAGGCCTTCGTCTAAGGCCGCGCGTTCGGACCAGCTCTCGTCGCCTCCTCGGCTGCCCGGCTCGGTACGTTGGCGCTAGCGTTACCGCGCTTTGGCTTTCCGCCGTGACGCGTCATTTGACCCGGTCCGCCTAGGTGGCGTCGGCCGCCAGATATGCGGCCAGAAGCGCGCAAACCAGGGGGCAGCTGATGGCGGCCGCGATACGGAAGGATCGCCATGTCGCGGGTACGGCGCCGAGGGTGGCCGGCCCGCCCGAGAGCGCCGCAGGGTTGACGCACACGACTTGAAGCCCTTGCCTGGCCGTCTGGCCTGACTGCAGTGAGACTCCTTGCCCGGGACGGCCGAACAGCGAATCGGCGGGTGGTGTTGACGGGAAGCTGGAGTAGGCGATCACGCACCCGGTTTCCCCCGGCCGGCTGCAGGCCGGGATGTGCTTGAAGGTTCCGCCCACCAGCTGGCCGGCCGGCACCTCTACGTTGCCGCCGAGGATGATGGCGGTGACGAGCCTGGAGCGCAGCGCGGGCACGTCATCGACGAGGCGCGCGAGGAGCAGGTTGAGCATCGCCGCGCCCTGCGAGTCGCCGATCACCACGAACGGGCGGCCGTCAAGCTGGTGGGTGAGGAAGTCCTCGAAGCCGGCCTTGATGCTGTTGTACGCGGTCACGGTCTCCGCCGGGCCGAAGTTAAGGTCCGGGTGCGTCTCGAGGTCGGCGACGGTGACCTGCCGGTAGATCGGCGCGTAGACCTGACAGACCGGGGAGAACGGTGTCCCCTGTTCCTCCGCTTGGGTGATCTCGGCCCTCCCCCGTTGCAGGTCGGCGTTGACCGATGGCTCTCCAGAGACGGTGCCGTAGACATAGAAGCAGGCGAAGGTGGTAGAGGTCGCCGGCTTCGGTGAGCTGACCGACCTGGTCCCCGCGGCGGTCACCGCGGTCGTCGCGAGGGTGTTTATGCACGGGTCGTCAGGCATTCCCGGCTTGCAGAGCCAGACAGTCGGTGTGGCGGACGCCTGACCACTGCTCGCCGGCGAAGACGCTGGCGAAGACGCCGGCCAGGTCGCCGACGATGAGCACGCGGCGGTGAGGAGGGAGGCCGCCAGCAGCCCGCCAGCGACCGCCGCGAACCGCGAGACCTGGTGGTTCGCCGCCGATCTGGATAGGCAGGTTACTTGCATATCTTTCGTATCTTGTAGTGTGCCTCTCGATGGCCACTGACGCAAATCCCCCCTACCACTTCGGGGGCTTGCTCGCCCGCGCCCGGCGGAGCTGGGTCGAGCAGATACGGGAGCGCATGCAGGAAGCCGGCTTCCCCGGCTACCGCCAGAGCGACGCCTGGGTACTCGCGCTCCTCCTGCAGCGGCCGCTGGCTATCGGCCAGCTGGGCGAGGCGCAGGGCATCAGCCGCCAGGCCGCCCGCCAGATGGCCGACGGGCTGGTCGAGCGCGGTTACGCCACCTTCGGCACCGACGATGCCGACGCCCGCCGCACCCTGGTCGTCCTCACCCGGAGGGGCAAGGCCTACGGCCGGGCGATCTGGATGGCACAGGACGCGCTCAACGAGACCGTGCGGAGCCGGGTGAGCGAAGCGGACCTCGCCGCGGCCGACATCGTGCTCCGAGCCGTGTTCCCCGACGACAACGCCGGCCAGCGAGTGGACAAGCGGAGGCCAAGTCATCAACCCGCTTCCTAGCGATCCACGTAATCGGCGACAAGGCTGCCGTACGACTCGTTCGCGGGCGGTGCAGCAGTACTACTTCGAGCAGGACATGGCGGCCCTGAACGTGCGTCCCCCCTCGCATGAGCCCCGCGCGCATCGGTACGTGCAGCAGGTGATCCGGCTGGCCGAGGGGCTGCTCGACGCTGATGCCGCGTATCAGCGCGGGGGCAGCATCTATTTCCGGGGCCAGGCGGCCGCGGACCGGGCGGGCTTGGGTCAGGCTGAGGCCGTACGACTGTCTGCCGAGTACGGTGGCCGGCCTGATGACGCGGCCAAGGAGGACCCGCTGGACGTCGTGGTCTGGCAGGCGGGTGAGCCGGGTCATCCATCCTGGGAGTCACAGTGGGGCCCGGGGCGGCCGGGGTGGCATGCTGAGTGCGCCGCGATGGCGCTGTCGGTCTTCGGCGTGGGCGTTGACGTTCACGCTGGCGGCCGGGACCTCCGCTTCCCGCATCATGCCTACCATGCAGCGATGGCCGAGAGCTTCACCGGTGTCCGCCCGTACGCCCGGGCGTGGCTGCATGCCGGCACGGTCACCACCGGCGGGGTCAAGATGGCCAAGTCGGCGGGCAACCTGGTACTGGTGAGCGACCTGCTCGCCGCCTATCCGGCGGCGGCCATCCGGCTGATGATCCTGGACCGGTCCTGGTCTGAGACTGGGATTACCGGCCTGACCTGCTCGACGCCGCTGCAGGCCGGCTGGAAAGCCTGTACGGCGCGGCCGGCCGCACCGTCCCGGCCAGCCCTGGTGACAGAGCCGGGATCGGGCGCCTGCTGGCCGCTGACCTGAACGTGCAGGCCGTCCTCGATGCCGCCATCGAGACCGGCGGCGCAGCGGCCCGGACGGCCGCGGCCGTGCTCGGCCTCAGCTGATCCCCGGACCCGCGTGGCGGCCCGGGCCGTCACCCTGTCCTGGCGGCTACCCGGTTCCGGTGACGGGCTCGAACCGGGCCGCCCGGTCTTGGGCGGACCACCGGGCGACGTAGCAGAACCGGTCGCCACGGACCAGGCTGTGCCGCCATTCCACCGGTGTCGTCTGCCAGGTGGCCAGGCGCTCGACCGCCAGCGCGGGGGTGCGGGCCGGCAGGAGGAGCAGCCCGCGCTGTTCCGGGTTGGGGAGCACGGGGCGGATCCGCTCCCAGCCCGCGTCCGGCTGTACCCCGCAGCGTACGTGCAGTTCGTGGTAGAGCGCGGTGTGGGTGAAGTCCACGGCCAGCAGCGGCCGGGCCAGCACGGCGGGCAGCCACGAGCAGTCCAGGACGATGGGGATACCGTCGGCGAGCCGCAGCCGCTCCAGGTAGATCAGCGGGGCGCCGGGCGGGCAGCTGAGAACCCCGGCAGCCTCGGCGTCCGAGCGTTCCTCGAGGCGCCGGACGATGCTGCGCTGCGCGAAACCCTGTTCCTCGACGGAGCGGAAAAGACTGTAGATGGCGCCGAGAGGCTGCTCGATCATCGTGTCCCTGACGAACGTGCCCCGTCCCCGGCCGCGTTCGACGACGCCCTCGATCTGCAGCCGACGGACCGCCTCCCGTACGGTGTGCCGGCTGACCCCGTACTGCGCGGTCAGCTCGTCGTCACCGGGCACACGCTGGCCGAACTCGCCGCTGGCGAGCCTGCGGCGCAGGTCGGCCAGCACCTGGGCCCACAACGGCAGGGCGCTGTCGCGGTCGACGATCACGCCCTCAGTATGGAGTGCCGCCGGGGAGCAAGGAAAGCCGCCCGGGTCATTGACTGTCGTCACAGCCCGGGCCTTAAATGTACGTACATTCGTAGTCTCCCTGCGGCCCGGCGGAGGTCGAATATCGTCCCGGAACTCGCACCACAAGATCGTCATCGTCGCCAGCAGCAGCGCCGGGATCTCGGTGGTCACCCGATGAAGGACCAGGCCGGGCCTCACGTCCGCAACCGAGGAGCCGGCTGATGCACGAGGTCGTGACCATCGAGACGCCTGGACTAGGCGATCGCAGTTACCTGATGCACGATGGCAGGGCGGCGGTAGTCATCGACCCGCAGCGGGACATCGGCCGGATGCTGCAGGCCGCGCAGGCCGCCAGGGCCAGAATCTCGCACGTGCTGGAGACGCATATCCACAACGACTACATCACCGGCGGTCTGGCGCTGGCCCGGGCGACGGGCGCGGCCTATATCGTAGCCGCGGCCGAAGAGGTCGGGTTCAGCCGGGCCGGGGCCCGGGACAGTGACGAGATCGCCGCCGGGGACTCATCCTGACCGCGGTGGCCACCCCCGGTCATACTCCCGGTCATCTGTCCTGGGTGCTGCGCGAGGGCCAGGGCGACCCGGTAGCGGTGTTCACCGGCGGGTCGATGCTGTTCGGCGCGGTCGGCCGCACGGACCTGATCAGCCCCGATCATACCGAGCCGCTGACCCGAGCGCAGTACCGGTCGGTCCGGCGCCTCGCGGACGAGCTGCCCGACCAGGTCGCAGTCTACCCGACGCATGGCTTCGGGAGTTTCTGCTCTGCGACCCCGACGAGCGGCAGCTCCTCGACCATCGGGACCGAACGGCGGGCGAACGTGGCGCTGAACAGCGACGAGGACGGCTTCGTCAAGCACCTGATCGCCGGCCTGGGCGCCTACCCGCGGTACTACGCGCACATGGGTCCCGCCAACCGCCGCGGCCCCGCCGCCCCGGATCTGAACGCTCCCCGGCCAGCCGACGCCGGCGAGCTGCGCCGCCGGATCGACGCGGGTGAGTGGGTGGTGGACCTGCGCCAGCGCCGGGCGTTCGCCAGGGATCACCTGACCGGGTCCATCTCGGTGGAGCTCGGTGACCCGTTCGCCACCTACCTGACGTGGACAATTCCGTGGGGCACGCCGCTCACCCTGATCGGCGAATCATACGGGCAGGTAGCGGCGGCCCAGCTGCAGCTCATCCGGGTCGGCATCGACCGCCTTGAGGCAGCGGCGGCCGGCGCTACCGGCGACCTGGGCGGCGGCCGGCTGTCCAGCTACGAGGTCCGCGACTTCCCGGCGCTGGCCGCCGCGTGGGGCAGCGGGGGCCAGGTCGTGCTCGATGTCCGCCGCCCCGACGAGTGGCGCGCCGGCCATCTGGCCGGCGCGGTCCATATCCCGTTCTGGGAACTGGAGCAGCGCGCCGGGGAGGTTCCTCCCGGCGAGGTGTGGGTGCACTGCGCCAGCGGCTTCCGCGCCGCCATCGGCGCCTCCCTGCTGCACCGGGCCGGCCGTCAGGTCGTGCACGTCGATGACGACTGGGACCGCCCCGCGCGGCTCGGACTGCCGGTCACCGTCGATGACTGAGGACGGCATGACGGTCGATGGCCTGCTGCAGCGCTGGGTCAAGGTCATCGACCAGGACAAGTGCATCGGCTGCCACGCCTGCACGACGGCATGCAAGAGCGAGAACGAGGTCCCGCTGGGAGTGACCCGCACCTACGTGAAGTCGGTGGAGGTCGGGACCTTCCCCCAGATCCGCCGCGCCTTCCAGGTGACCAGGTGCAACCAGTGCGCAGACGCGCCGTGCACGACGGCGTGCCCGACGCAGGCGATGTACCGGCGGCCGGACGGGATCGTCGATTTCGACAAGTCGGTCTGCATCGGCTGCAAGGCGTGCATCGCGGCGTGCCCGTACGACGCGATCTTCATCAACCCCGAGGACAACTCGGCCGAGAAGTGCAACCTGTGCGCGCACCGGCTCGAGATCGGCCTGGAACCGGCCTGCGTCACGGTCTGCCCGACCGAGGCGATCCTGGTCGGGGACCTGAACGACCCCCGATCCAAGGTCGCGCAGGTCGTCCAGCGCGAGCCGGTCACGGTCCGCCGCCCGGAGAAAGGCACCCGGCCGGGCCTGTTCTACAAGGGAGCGCACCAGGCGACCCTGGACCCGCTGGCGGCCCGCCGCCCGGACGGCGGCCTGTACGCGTGGGCGACCCAGGGCGGCGAGCACGATCCCGGCCACGTCCCTGGCGGCCATCCGGGACAGCCGAGTTTCAGCGCCGAGGCCCTGCTGTCCTATGACATCAGCCATCACGCTCCCTGGGGATGGCGGGTCAGCCTGTACACCTGGACCAAGGGCCTGGCGGCGGGCGGGCTACTGGTCCCGCTGATCCTGATCCTGGCCGGGCGGCTGTCCTGGGGCAGCCCGCTGGCCCGGTGGGCGGCGCCGGGCGTAGCGCTGGCGTTCCTCGGGATCACCGGGGTGCTGCTGCTGTGGGATCTGCGTCATCCCGGGCGGTTCTACCTGATCTTCACCCGGCATCACTGGCGCAGCTGGCTGGTGCGGGGGTCGTTCATCATCGGCGGCTACGGTGCGGCCCTGGCCGTGTACGCGATCGGGTCCCTGGCCGGGTCGGTGGTCCTGCGGCAGGTCGCTGCGGGTTTCGTCATCCCGCTGGCCCTGGCGACCGCGTGTTACACCGCGTACCTGTTCGCGCAGGCCAGGGCCCGGGACCTGTGGCAGAGCCCGCTGCTGGCCCCGCACCTGGCCGTGCAGGCGGTGCTGGCCGGGGCCGCCGGGATCTTGCCGTTCGCGCTCTGGCTCGGCCCGCCGACCGCGGTGACCGGGACGGAGGTGCTGCTCGCCGCGGCCGCGGCCGCGCACGTGCTGCTCATCGCGGGGGAGATCACGATCACCCACCCCACCGAGCATGCGCACCTGGCCGCCGCCGAGATGACCCGGGGCCGGTTCGCCCGGTACTTCTGGCCGGGCCTGGCCGCGGCGGCGATCGCGGTCGCCGCGCCGTGGATCGGCGCGGCCGCGGTGCCGTTCGCCCTGCTGGGCCTGCTGGCTCACGAGCACGCCTACGTGCAGGCCGGCCAGTCCGTCCCACTGGCCTAAAGGAGCTCACATGCCCCGTCCCGCAGATGCCACCGGCCCCGGCACCGAGGCCCTGACCGCCCAGGACCTGGCTGCGCTGGGCGAGCGCGTTTCGGCGGCGCGCGCCGCCGTGGAGGCCCGCGGCGAGACGTTCTACCAGGGCGCGAGCCGCGTCCACCTGGCCGCGTTCCCGCCCAGGGAACGCTGGGACGACTGGGTCGAGCTGTCCTCTCGGGCCTGGCCGGCCCGCGAGGAGCACCACTACATGCTGGTACCCACGACGTGCTTCAACTGCGAGTCGGCGTGCGGGCTGCTCGCCTACGTGGACCGCGAGACCCGCCAGGTCCGCAAGTTCGAGGGAAACCCCGAGCACCCAGGATCGCGGGGACGCAACTGCGCCAAAGGCCCGGCGACGATCAACCAGGTCACCGACCCCGACCGGGTCCTGTACCCGATGCGGCGCGCCGGCCGCCGCGGACAGGGCCGGTGGGAACGGATCACCTGGGACGAAGCGCTGGACGCCATCGCGGCGCGGATCCGCGCGGCCCTGGCCGAGGGACGCAATAACGAGATCATGGTGCACCTGGGCCGCCCCGGGGAGGACGGCTACACCGAACGGGTCCTGGCCAGCTGGGGCGTCGACGGCCACAACTCCCACACCAACGTGTGCTCCTCCGGCGGCCGGACCGGATTCCAGTTCTGGATGGGCATCGACCGGCCCAGCCCCGACTACGCCCACGCCAAGGTCATCTACCTGATCAGCGCGCACCTGGAAACCGGGCACTACTTCAACCCGCACGCCCAGCGGATCACCCAGGCCCGCGAGAACGGCGCCAAGGTCATCGTGCTGGACACCCGGCTGTCCAACACCGCCACCCACGCCGACTACTGGCTCTCCCCGCAGCCGGGCAGCGAGGCGGCGATGAACCTGGCCATCGCCAGCTACCTGATCCGCACCGGCCGCTACGACGCCGCGTTCGTCCGTCGCTGGTGGAACTGGGAGCAGTACCTGACCCAGTGCCGCCCCGACCTGCCACCCACCTTCGAGGCATTCCAGGACGCCCTAAGAGAGCTGTACGCCGGATTCACGTTCGAGTACGCCGCCGCCGAATCCGGGATCGACGCCGCGGTGCTCGCCGAGGTCGCCGAAGTCGTCGCGGATGGCGGGACGCGGTTCGCGTGCCATTCCTGGCGGTCGGCCGCCGCCGGGAACCTCGGCGGCTGGCAGGTATCGCGAACCCTGTTCCTGATCTCGGCGCTGCTCGGCGCGGTGGCAACCGAGGGCGGCACGTTCCCGAACGCCTGGAACAAGTTCGTGCCGCGGCCCATCCACACGCCGCCGCACCCGGGAGTGTGGCAGGACCTGTCCTGGCCGCTGGAGTTCCCGCTGGCCCAGAACGAGATGAGCTTCCTGCTCCCGCATTTCCTCAAGGACGGCCGCGGCCACCTGGACACCTACTTCACCCGCGTCTACAACCCAGTCTGGACCAACCCCGACGGGCTGTCCTGGATGGAAGTCCTCACCGACGAGCAGAAGGTCGGCTGCTACGTCGCGCTCACCCCGACCTGGAACGAATCGGCCTACTTCGCGGACTATGTCCTGCCGATGGGGCACGGCTCCGAACGGCACGACACCCACTCCTACGAGCAGTACGACGGGCAGTGGATCGGGTTCCGCCAGCCGGTCCTGCGCGTGGCCCGGGAGCGCCTCGGCGAGGACATCACCGACACCCGGCAGGTCAATCCCGGCGAGGTCTGGGAAGAGAACGAGTGGTGGACCGAGCTGTCCTGGCGGATCGATCCAGACGGCTCGATGGGCATCCGCCAGTACCACGAGTCCCGCGCCCACCCCGGCCAGAAGCTGACCGTCGATGAGTACTACGGGTGGATGTTCGAGAACTCCGTACCGGGGCTGCCCGAACGTGCCGCCGCAGAGGGCCTGGATCCGCTGGCGTGGATGCGCCGCTACGGCGCCTTCGAGATCGCCACCGGCCAGGGCGGCCTGCACGAACGCGAGGTACCCGACACCGAACTGCGCGACGTCGCCATCGGGCCGGCCGGGCAGATCTACACCGCCGCGGCCGCCCCGGCCACCACCAACATCGTCCCGATGGCAGCACCCGACCCCGACAGCCAGGGCCGCCGCCAGGCCGGCGTACTGGTCGACGGCACCATCCGCCGGGGATTCCCCACGCCCTCGGGCCGGCTCGAATTCTGGTCCTCCACGCTGGCGGACTGGGGCTGGCCCGAGCATGCCCTGCCCGGCTACATCAAGAGCCATGTCCACCCCTCCGCGCTGGCTCCCGATCAGATGGTGCTGCTGTCCACGTTCCGGCTGCCCACCCAGATCCACACCCGCTCGGCGAACAGCAAATGGCTGGACGAGCTGTCGCACACCAACCCCGTCTGGATCCACCCCCGCGACGCCGCCAGGCTCGGCATCGCCCGGACCGGTGACCTGATCCGGGTCGAGACCGACATCGGGTACCTGGTGGCCAAGGCATGGATCACCGAGGGCATCCGCCCCGGCGTCGTCGCCTGCTCCCACCACATGGGCCGCTGGAAGCTCACCGGCCACAGCCAGGTCAGCGCCGGCGGGATGATGGCCACCGTCGACCTGCAGCACGGCGACGACGGCTGGGCCATGCACGCCACCGGCCGGGTCAAGCCGTACCAGTCCGGCGACCCGGACACCGCCCGGATCTGGTGGTCCGACACCGGCGTCCACCAGAACCTCACCTTCCCGGTCCACCCCGACCCCATCTCCGGCATGCACTGCTGGCACCAGGCCGTTCGGGTCCGCCCCGCCGCGCCCGGCGACGCCCACGGCGACATCGCGGTCGACACCGCCAAGGCGCGGGACATCTACCAGCAGTGGATGACGAAGACCCGCCCGGCCGGCCACGTCTCACCCGACGGCACCCGCCGTCCGCGATGGCTGATGCGCCCGCTCAAGCCGACCGCGGCCGCGTCCGCGCTGCCACCAGACGCCGGGGAGCCCACCGCATGACCGGCGGCCGCTGGGAGCTGCTGCGCGCGCTGGGCGCCATAGCCGACAATCCCTCCGATGCCCGTATCGCCGCCGCGGCGCTCGGGCTTGGCACAGCGAGCGCCGCCGAGCATACGGACGTGTTCGTACTGAACTGCCCGCCCAGCGCGTCGGTGTACCTGGGACCAGACGGCGCGCTCGGCGGTGAGGGCGCCGACCGCACGGCCGGGTTCTGGCGGGCCCTCGGACTCACCCCGCCTGCTGAACCCGACCACCTGACCACCCTGCTTAGCCTGTACGCCAGCCTCGGCGAGGCGGCCGGCGAAACCTGCCGGCCGACCACCGCCGCCGCGCTAGCCCGATCCCAGGCGGCCCTGTTCTGGGAACACCTATGGCCCTGGCTTCCCGGCTACCTTGACGCCGTCACCGACCTAGGTTCACCTGCCCTTACCGCCTGGGCACAGCTGACCCGGCACGCGATCGCCGCCGAGTACCGCGCCCACCCGGCTCCGGCGCAGCTGCCGCTCGCGCTGCGGGCCGCACCCACGGCCGCCGACCCGGACGGGCCGCTCCGCGACCTGGTCGCCGCGCTGGCCACGCCAGTCCGCAGCGGGATCATCCTGACCCGCCGCCGCCTGGCCATCGGCGCAGGCCTGGTCGGAGTCGGCCACCGGATCGGCGAGCGCCGCTACACCCTGCGCGCCATGCTTGAGCAGAACCCGCCCGCGACGCTGACCTGGCTCAGCCAGGAAACGCAGCGCTGGGAACGGCGGCACGCCAGCCGGGCCGACCGCGATGCCGCGAACCGATGGTGGACCGCACGTGCCGCCGGCACCGCCTTGTTCCTCCGGACCTCGGCCGCCGCCGCCCGCGCCCGCGCCAGCTGACCACAGGCTGCGATTGACCTCGGCGCCGTAGGCCTTGGCAATCTGCACGGCGAACATGCCGACGCCTCCCGATGCGCCGACGATCAGGACCTTCTGCCCGGGCTGCACCAGTGCCTGGTCCCGCACGGCCTGCAGGGCGGTGAGCGCTGAGACGGGGACGGCCGCCGCCTGCGCGAAGGACAGGTTCGCAGGTTTGGGTGCGAGCCGTCCCGCCTGGGCGCGGGCGTACGGGGCGAAGGAGCCGTCGCAGGTGCCGTAGACCTCATCGCCCGGTTGGAACCCGGTCACCTTCGGGCCGGCGGACTCGACCGTCCCGGCCAGGCTGCGGCCCGGGTTGGGGGCCTCGGGCCTGCGTAGCCCGAAGCCCGCCAGCCGCATGGGGTACGGCAGGCCCGCCATCAGGTGCCAGGTGCCCCGGTCCACGCTGGTCGCACCCACCCGCACCAGGATCTCGTCGTCGGCGATCGCGGGCCTGGTGATCCCGGCGAGCCGGAGCACGGCCTCGGGGGCGGTGCCGTAGTCGTCCTGGACGATCGCCGTCATCGTCGCCGCGGCGGCCGTCCCGGGCGTTACCGCGGTCATCGCGCTGGCCCGGCCGGCTCGGCGCGGAGGACCGGCTGGCTCACCGTGATGCGGCGGCCCCAGATCACCAGCCAGAGCGCCAGCAGGAACTCACCGATGAACGTGACCGTGGAGACCTGGGTCCAGGAGCCGCCGGAAACGAACTGGCCGATGCTGTCGTAGATGTAGCCCAGGCCCGCGATCGCGATCAGGACGCCCAGGAGCCTGCGAACGTAGCCCGATCGCCAGGGCCAGCCACGCGATCACGAGCAGGTAAAGACCGAACACGATGAGCCCGGCGTCCCAGATATCAGTGAACCGGTTGATGTCAGACAGCGCCTGGGCCTGCGCCCGGGCCGCGCCTGACCCCGGGAGGGATGTGCCGCCGCCGAGCGAGCGGCTCCGATGAGCTGGACGACGGCCACCGCGAAGATCCCCGCGTACGCCGAGATCGGGCTGCCGTCTGCGGAGGAAGGCTGGAAGAGGGCCATGCGCCGGCGGGCGATCTCGGTCCGGACTGTCCTGGCGCGGCATCGCTGGGCGATCGGCCTGATGGAGTCCCGCACGTCCCCCGGCCCGGCGACGCTGCGGCACCACGACGCCGTCCTCGGATGCCTCCGCAACGCCGGCTTCTCCCTCGAGCAGGCCGCGCACGCCTATGCAGCCCTCGACAGCTACATCTACGGGTTCGCGCTGCAGGACCGGGGCCTGCCGTTCGGCACCCCAGAGGAGACCGCGGCGCTCGCGCAGGTCATGCTGGCGCAATTTCCCGCCGACACCTATCCCCACCTGGCCGAGTTCACATCCGGGCATGTTCTTCAGCCCGGCTACGACTTCGGCAGCGAGTACGAGTTCGGCCTCGCCCTGATCCTCGACGGCCTCGAGAGGGCCTGTGACACGGCCCAGCCGGCGAACGGCATCGACGCGACGCCGGACGAACAAGTAGCCGCCCCATCCCGGATCGATCTATTACACCGGCTCGAGGAGGGCCTGGTGCAACGATCACCTCGAGGAAGCCGCCCACGAGCACGCCAGTGCGGGAGCCGGAGCTGAGGATCCAGTCCCGGTGGTTCTTCACCCAAGAATAGAGGGCGAGCGCGGGGATCGAAATGAAGGTGATCAAGTAGAAGACGCCGCGGCGAGCGCGGTCTTCCTCATTGAGTCCATCGGGACTCGTCTCGCTGCTGTGATTCGCATGGTGGTCGTCATGTTGGTCTCCTCGGCTGGATTGATGAGTTATCCGGGCGCGTTGGCGGGCACTCGGGCTGGCCGGGTTGGACCTGAGTGACCGAGACCAGCGGCAGGCCTACGTCGCGCATTTACCCGCGCCATCGCAGACGGCGTCCGCGACGCGATCGGCGAATACCTCATCGCCCCGCGGTGCCAGGTCATGGCGCCAGCCTGAATGGCGGGTACCGATCGGTGATCAGGACGAACGCGTAGGCGGCGACCCGGTTGTGCCAGCGGAATACGCCTTCGACGAAGCTGAATATGCCACGGGGATAACTTCCGGTGAACAAGATCGCGAACCAGGTCACGATCACCGCGAAGAACGCGGCGATGTCCAGGAAGAACAGCACGATGTAGTGCGGGATGGCCAGCAGCCATTTGACCAGCGGCAGCCACCGGTTGAGGTCCGTGGCCGCGTCCGGATAGGCGTAATCAAGCTGGACCCACTGGTGGTCCTCGGTGGACGGATAACTGTCGTTCATCAGGGCCAGGTAGGTCCACACCCGGTTGATGAAACGCTGCAATTCCAGGTTCCAGTCGAACCACCACCTGGGGTACTTGCGCCTGAACAAGATCATCAGCAGCGGGCCGAAGAACAGCAGCCCGCCTGCGCCGGCGGCCCCGTAGGCCATGGTCGAATGGCTTCCCGCCGACTGCCAGGTTGCGCCCGAAACGGTGCCGAGCACGATCGCGATCGGGATGATCACGAAAATCCGGAAAAACGAAGTCAGCCGGCTGAGCGGCCGGTCCGGGTACTCGACGGCGAACTGAACAGGATACTGAGCGGGATACGGACCCTGATCCGTGGTCATAACGCCCTCCTAGTGGCCAGTCCCGCAGGTACGCGGGCATGCCCGGCACTGGGGTTACCTCGGTGGTGCCCGCCGACGTTGCCGCGGGACGACGGCCATCGCGCAGACTAAGCCCAGAACTCGCTGGTCGCTCACTGGGAGCGGAGCCTGATGAAGGACAGGTGCTGCCACAGGCCGCCTCGGCTTGGCTGCGCGCTAGGGCGCCACCGAGGTCCAGAGCAGCTGGGAGAAATCTCAATCTCGTTTACACGCGGATAAACGAGCACACCTCCCTGATCGGGACGCTACGCCGCATCCGCTGAAAGGACAAGAGAGCCTTCGACGTGACCCGAACAGACGCCGGAACGGCAGCCGGACTGCGGGAGTGACTGGACGCAACGGCGGCCGTGCGAGAATCGCGCGTCCCCGCTCATCATAGGAAGTCAGATTCACGCCGACCTCTGCACGGATCTGGCAGGCCGTGTCGGGAAGCAGACCAGCGATCTCTGCCGTCCCGCCTTGTTTGGCGCAACCGAACGCCACGATCTGCGCACCTAAGCTGGTGATCACCGAAGAGCTACCAGCCACCCATATGGGACCGTGTAGTTAATGGTGTTTCCGGAGCTGATCGCTGACCCGTGTGGGGTTTGGCGGGAGATGCCGTGATGACCGCGACACTGGAGGCTGTGGCGTCGAAGAAGAAGGACAGGCCGGAGCCGACCGCTGAGCAGAAAGCCGCTGATGAGCTGGTCCGGCGGGCGAGGGAGCAGGGCCTGCCGCTGAACGGCCCGGACGGGCTGCTGACGCAGCCACTTCCCGACTGATGAGCAGGCCGCGCTGAAGTGCCCTACCTGGTCACCCAGTCCCTTGACCCACCGGGACCGGCAGGACAAGGTGGGCTATGCGATGGAAGCCCTGAACGCATTCGCGATAACCCTCGGCGACCGGTTCCCGGCCGCCGAAGCTTACTTGGTTTCCGGCTACAACCGGGCCGGGTCACGCACCACCATGCAGTGGGACACAGGCCCCAACGCGGGATTTTCCGCCGCTCCGGCCGCGAGCCCCTACCTGCCGGTCGATCCGGACCCGCAGCGCCCCACCGTCGCCGGGCACTGCGGCGACCAGAACTCGCTCCTGCACACCGTCAAGGACCTGATCGCGCTCCGGCGCGCTCACCCCGAACTCGGGCCCGGCGGCAGCCTGGAGATCCTGCACGACGGATACCCCCTCGCCTATCTTCGCGGCGGACGGTTCCTGGTGATCATCAACCCCTGCGGCCGCGCTCACGTCCTGCCGCACGACCACCCCGACCTGGCCGGCGCGACCGAGGTGAGGCACGCCGGCGTCAATGCGGACCGGGCAACGATCACCGCGGGACCGTTCTCCTTCGGAATCTTCCACCTGTAGGCACGCTACGCCGCCTCATCGCCGCCGCAGGCGGTGCGCGGCCTGCTCGACCTGGCAGCGGAACAGGCCGTCCGGATCGACAGCACCGGAGCCGAGGAAATCGTCGAGGCGGCGAGCCTGCAGATCAGCGACGTGATGCTGGTGCGTCCCGGGGAGCGGATCGGCGCGGACGGCCACGTCCTGGACGGGCCAGCGAAGGGATCAGGCCACCATCACCGGGGAGTCGCTGCCGACCGCCAGATGGCCGGCGACGAGGTGACCGACGGGTCAGCGAAACCGGCCGTGGCCCGGCCGTCCAGGTATTCGCCGCGGGACAGGGCCCTGCGATGCACCCGGCGCAGGAGCCGACGGCAGCGCGGCCAGCAGCCAACCTGTGGTCCTGGGCGACCACGTCGGTGATGCCGATCCGGCCGCCGGGACCAGGACGCGGAATATCTCGGCGAGCACCGCGGGCTTGCCGGTGGACAGGTTGATCACGCAGGTTTGAGATCACCACATCCACCGCCTGATCGGGCAGCGGAGGGCCTCGATCTCGCCCTCGAGGAACTCGACGTTCGCGGCCCCGGCCTTGGCCGCGTTCGGCGCGGGCCAGAGCCAGCATCTCATCGGCAATGTCCACGCCGTAGGCGAACCCGGACGGGCCGATCCGCCGGGCCGACAGCAGTACGTCGATGCCGCCACCGGAGCCCAGGTCCAGGACCCGCTCCCGTCACCGCCGCCACCACCGCGACCACCGCGACCACCGCGACCAGCCTCACAGCCGGCTGAGGCCGCGGGCAGTCCCGGGCTGCACCCGAGCACTCGGCCCGCCAGGCCGGAGGTGCCCTCCCCAGGCTCCTTGCCGCAGCGCGCCCAGCCGTGCCGCTAGTCGTGAACCACCTGCTGGCGGGTGAGGCCGGAGCCGGACCGTCAGGCCGCGGCTGGCCTCAGCGCGTTCCGCGGTTCTCGCGCAGGGAGTCCAGGGCTGTCCTGAGCCTGCCCGCGGCCTCGTCGGCGACCGGCTGGAGGGCGGGCTGGCCGGTGATGGTCACCATGGCCTGCGGGTCGAGCGCCTCGACGATGGTCTGGCCCGCATCCGCGCGCACCACCACATTGCAAGGCAGCAGCCGGCCGATGGAGGCGTCGATGCCGAGCGCCCGGTGCACCAGGGGCGGGTTGCAGGCGCCCAGGATCAGGTAGTCCTCCATGTCCTCGCCCAGCTTGTCGCGCAGGATCGCCCGCATGTCGATCTCGGTCAGCACGCCAGAAGCCCTGGGCCTTGAGCGCGTCGCACACGCGGGCCACGGCCTCAGCGAACGGGGCCTGCGTGCGGATGCTGATGCCGTAACCCATGTCTCCTCCTGCGTCTGCTTCAGGCCAGGGTGAGGAACATCTTCTCCATCTGCTCCTCCGTCATCGGGGAGTCGGTGTCCCCGGACAGGCACTGGCGCATGCCGCTGGCCACGATCTTGAAGCCGGCCCGGTCCAGGGCGCGTGACACCGCGGCGAGCTGGGTAACCACGTCGGCGCAGTCCCGGCCGGACTCGACCATCGCGATGACCCCGGCCAGCTGGCCGTGGGCGCGGCGGAGCCGGTTGACCACCTGGCCTGCGGCATCCTCATCGATCTTCATCAACCGTCTCCCTTGCTATTCACTCATCCGAATATACCCGGCAGGGTATATGTCGTGCGGCATGTCACAGCAGGCCGGGGAGGCTGCGGGTGAGCGTGTATCCGGCCGCGATGAGGACCAGCAGCGTCAACATGCATTCCCCCGGACAGGTTGATCACCTCGCGGCCCTCGCGGGAGCAGGATCGCGCCCTGGCGCTGGCTGGCCTGCTCCGCGCTGGCTGTGGCCGCCGCCCGAACAGGCGGCCAGGCCAGCCGCTCATGCCGCCTCGCGGCTGCCGTGCCGGTGACCAGCGAGAGTCCGGCATCAGCGGCGCGGATGTACTCGTCGTCGATGGCGACCACGGCGTGCCCGGCTGCCCGGAGAAGGGACGCGGCGATGACGGCCCGGTATCCGGAGCGGCAGTGCACCCAGATCTCATCCCCGGGGACTTCGCCGATACGGGCACGCAGATCCTGCAGCGGGATGTGCAGCGCGCCGCCGAGGCGACTGCCGGACCATTCGAGTGCGCGGCGCACGTCCAGGATGGTGACCAGGCGGTGGCGGCGCACAGCGGCCAGGTCAGCGAAACTCGCGACAGGGAAAGATGCCAGCGGCTGGCCGCCGGCCCATTCCTGCGGGGTGCCGTCTGGGGCGCCTGCGAGGTGGTCGATGCCGATCCGGGCCAGGTCGCGCTGGCGGCGGCGACCCGCTCAGGGCTGTCGCCGAGCAGGGTCAGCGGGATTCCCCACGGGATCAGCCAGCCAAGGTAGTTCGCGAAGTCGCCGACGTGCTCGAAGCTCGGCGATCCGCGGACGTGCCCGGCCGCGAACTCCCGTCGGCTGCGCAGGTCGGCGACCCATTCACCGGCGGCGATGCGGACGGCTAGCTGCGCGGCGTCCGCGCGGGCTAGGGGGACAGGTCGGCAGGACCCGGCCCTGCGCGTTGGCCGGGCCCATGTGCGAGTAGTACGCGGGATAGGCGTCCAGGCCGGCCAGCAGTTCCGCCATGTACTGGTCCTTGTCCTGGGTGAGCACGGATTGACGAGTTTCTCCTGGCCGATCATGGAGGGCGCTGCCCCCGGACTGGGTGCCACCGGTCCGGGAGCAGTGCAGAAGCTGCCGAACCCATGGGTGGGACAGACCGGCGTCTCGCCGGCAAGCGCACTGGCCAGCTGCCGGGCCGGGGCGTGCTGCGCCGCGGCCAGGGTGGCCTTGTGCGCGGGGCCGAGCAGGTCCGGGCACCCGGTCGAGTCGTGCAGCAGCGAGCCGCCGGTGAACACCGCCGCCACGCGTCGGGCCGCGGTGTCCTCCAGCGCGTAGGACGGGTGGGTGAAGGTGTGCCCCGGGGTGGCGACGGTGGCCGTTACCGCCCGGTCCCGGCCAGCTCGGCCGCCGGCTCGCCCTGGTCGAGTGCCAGGCCGGGGAGTTCCAGCTGCAGCGTGGACAGCCCGCCGGACAGGGATCGGACGTCGGGCCAGCCGTGTTGCCGCAGCAGCCGGAGCGCGAGGTAGGACCGGAAGCCCGACGCGCAGTACACCAGGAGCGGGCGGTCCGGGGGGATCTCGCCGAGCCGCTGGCGCAGTTCGGTGTGCGGGATGTTCAGCGCCCCGGGCAGGTGGCCGGGGCGGAACTCGGCAGCTGACCGGACGTCCAGCAGCACTGCCTGGGGGTCGGGGTGGAGCAGGTCGTCGCCGCGCCACAGGGCCAGGGTGCCGGTGAGCAGGTTGCTGGCGACCATGCCGGCCAGGTTGACCGGGTCTTTGGCTGACCCGAACGGCGGTGAGTAGGCGAGCTCGAGGTCGGCCAGGTCATCGACGGTCAGGCCGGCCCGGATGGCGGTGGCGATGACGTCGATCCGCTTATCGACGCCGTCGCCGCCGGTTGCCTGGGCGCCGAGCACCCGCCCACCGGGGGCGAAGAGCAGCTTCAGGTGCAGCGGGCGGGCCCCTGGGTAGTACCCGGCGTGGTTGCCCGGGTGCAGGTGCACGGCGTGGTGCGAGATCCCGGCCGCGCGCAGTGCCTTCTCGCCGGGGCCGGTGATGGCGGCGACGGTGCCGAAGACGCGCACGATAGCCGTGCCGAGAACCGGTGCGCGCCGTCCGCCGCGGCCGAACAGGTGGTCAGCGGCCGCGCGGCCCTGGCGGCTGGCCGGCCCGGCCAGCGGCACGAGGGCCGGGCCGCCGGTGACCGCGTCGGTGACCTCGATCGCGTCCCCCACGCCGTAGATGGACGGCACCGAGGTCCGCAGGTGCTCGTCGACGAGCAGGGCGCCGCGGGCACCCAGCGCCAGCCCCGCGGCCGCGGCGAGCGAGGTTTCCGGGCGGACCCCGGCGGCGAGCAGGACCAGGTCGGCGAGGACCTGGGATCCGTCCGAGAGCTCGGCGGCGACGGTGCCGCTGCCCCCCTCCCGTATCGCGGTGACCGACGTGCCCAGCCGCACCTCGACGCCGGCGTGGAGCAGCTCGACTTCGATGCTGCGCGCCATCTCCGGGTCCAGGGCCAGCATGACCTGATCGGCCAGCTCGACGAGCGTGACCGCCAGGCCGCGGTGCCGCAGCGCCTCGGCCACCTCCAGGCCGATGAACCCGGCACCGACGATCACTGCCCGGCGGGCGCCGCCGTCCACTAGGTCACGCAGGACGTCCACATCGGGTACGGTCCGCAGCACCCGGACCGCGGGCAGGCCGGCTCCCGGGATCGGCGGGATGACCGGCGCGGCCCCGGTGGACAGCACCAGCACGTCATAGGCCTCGCGGTAGTCCCGGCCAGTCGCGCGCTCACGGACCGCGACGGTGCGCCCGGCCGGGTCGATGGCCAGGACCTCGTGGCCGGTGCGCACGTCCAGCGCCAGGCTCTCGGCCAGCGACTGCGGGGTATGCAGCAGGAGCGCATCCCGGTCACCGATCTCACCGCCCAGATGATAGGGCAGGCCGCAGTTCGCATACGAGACGTAGGGGTCCCGCTCGAGCACCACGATCTCCGCGTCCTCGGCCAGGCGGCGGGCCCGCGCCGCGAAGCTCATACCCCCGGCGACCCCGCCGACCACGACAACCTTCATCTGCGCACCCCGTCTTCTTCATGTCATATGCTCGCGGCCTGGCCGGCCTTGAGGCTGGTTTTCAACGGCAGGTACAGCGGTTCTCGGGCGGGATCCCGGCGAGGGCCTGCTCCGCATGCCGGCCGCAGCCAGTCCAGGTGATCTTCTTGCAGCGCTCGCAGACAGCTGGGCTGCACATGGGTACTCCTGACGTTCCGGCGATGATCCCCAATTATACCCCCTAGGGTATCTAGATTCAGGCCTGGCGGCTGTGACACTGCCCACGCCCCGGTGCGGGCACGCGGCCCGGTCAGGTGAAGATGATCTGGCCTCCGGCGGAGAGGGCATAGAACTCGCCCACCGCGATGATGTCCTTGACCTGTTCGATGAGGTCATCTTCGGTGAGCCCGGACAGGTCGCAGGATGCCTGGCAGCCGTAGAGGCGGTCATCTCGGTGAATACCGGGACCGGCGGGATGCCGGGCTTGCCCATCTGGCGTTCCAGGTAGCTGGTCATCAGCCCGGGCATGCCGGGCAGGCGCCCGCCAGGGTCGCGAGGTGCAGGCCCGGGTTGCCGGCCGTGGCCATCTTGATGTGCTCGTGGCGCTTCCTGCTGATCGCGCCGGGGCCGGAGAAGGTGAAGAACAGGCTGGCTTCGATGCCCTCGGCGCGGGCGCCACGGGCCATGATCAGTGCCGGGTAGATGCCCTTGTGGGAGCCTTTTGGGGTGCTGGCTGGCGGCAGGGCCGTTTGTCCTGCGCCCGGGTGACCACCGGCGGCGGCCGGGCCAGGTCTGCCCGGATAGCCTCGGGGCAGAGGATGCCGCTTTCCGGGATGACGGCCAGGAGGATGCCGATGGACCAGATGCTGGCTGCTGGCCTGCCGCAGGTGACGACGGTAGGCGGGACGATGCTGCCGCTGGCAGGCCGGGCCCGGGTGTACGCGTGCGGTATCACCCCCTACGACGTCACCCACCTGGGACATGCCGCGACCTTCGTGTGGGTCGACACGCTGGCCCGGGTGCTGCACGCGGACGGCACCGAGGTGATCGTGTGCCGCAACGTGACCGACGTCGACGATGTGCTGCTGGCCGCCGCGAACCGGGACGGCTCCCCCTACAGCAGGTTCGCCGTCATCCAGGAGTTCTACTTCGACCAGGACATGGCCGCCCTCGGGGTCCGGCGGCCGGCCCTGCAGCCCCGGGCACACGCCTACATCGGGCAGGTGATCGCGCTGGCCGCAGGCCTGCTGGCCCGCGAAGCCGCCTACCGGCGGGACGGCCAGGTCTACTTCCGCGGCGCCGGCGCCGCCCGGCGCGCAGGACTGGACCGCCAGGTCGCACTGCGGCTGGCCGCGGAATACGGTGATCGCCCCGATGACGCCCGCAAGGACGACCCGTTCGACGTGGCGGTGTGGCAGGCATCGGACGGGGACCAGCCCGCATGGGAGAGCCCGTGGGGACCCGGCCGCCCAGGCTGGCATGCCGAGTGCGCGGCCATGGCCCTGCACACCTTCGGCCCGGCCGTCGACGTCCACGCCGGAGGCGGCGACCTGCGCTTCCCCCACCACGCCTACCAGGCCGCCCTCGCCGAGGCGTTCACCGGGGTCACCCCGTTCGCCCGAGCCCGGCTTCAGGTCGGCGTCGTGCGTGTCGCCGGGGCCAAGATGGCCAAATCCGCCGGCAACCTCGTCCTGGTCGCAGACCTCCTCCGGGACTACCCAGCGGGGGCCGTCCGGTTGCTGATCCTGAACCGGCGGTGGGACCAGGACTGGGACTACAACCAGGCCAGCCTGGACGAGGCGGCGGCACGGCTGGAGCGGCTGCAGACCGCGGCCGGGCGCCCCGGCCGCGGCGCGGCGGTGGCCGCCGTCCGCGCCGCACTGGCCAGCGACCTCAACGTGCCCGCCGCGCTCCGCATCGCCGAAGGCGACGGCGGCCAGGCCGCCCGCGTCCTCGGTTCCCTCCTGGGACTGTGGTGAGCGGTGCGGCCAGCACACGCAATCCAGCCGATCGCCCGCACCGGCTGATCACCATCCCCGGCCCAGGACGCGGCCGGCCCGATGATACCCGGGCGGGTCTACCCTGGTCGCAGGGCCAGCCCGGCGGCGTTGTGCTGGATGCGGGGCAGGAGAATTCACGGCTGAGTGATCAGCGGATAGGCGGCCAGGGTGGACAGCCAGGAATGGGACCGGCGGTACGCCGGCGCCGAGCTGGTGTGGACGGCTGAGCCGAACCGGTTCGTCGTGGCTGAGCTGCAGGACCTGGCGCCGGGGCGGGCGCTGGACGTCGCGGCCGGTGAGGGGCGCAACGCGGTGTGGCTGGCTTCCCGGGGCTGGCAGGTGACCGCGGTGGATTTTTCTGCCGCCGGGCTGGATAAGGGCCGGCGGCTGGCCCAGGCACGCGGTGTCGCCATCGATTGGGTGCACGCCGACGTCCGCGACTATCAGCCTGGAGCAGCCTCCTTCCAGCTCGTGCTCGTCGCCTACCTGCAGCTTCATGAATCTGAGCTGGACGGCGTGCTGCGCCGCGCCGCGACGGCGCTCGCACCCGGTGGCGTGCTGCTGGTAGTGGGCCACGACGTGACGAACCTGACCGAAGGCACCGGCGGCCCGCCGGACCCGGCCGTGCTGTACACGCCGGAGTCCATCACGCGCTGCCTCGGGGGACTCACCGTGGTCCGGGCCGAGCGAGTCCGGCGTCCTGTCGCCACCGCTGACGGCCACCGCGAGGCGGTGGACACCCTGGTCCGCGCTATCCGGGACTGACCAGGGGACGCGACCGTCCTGCGCCGTACCGCCGCACCGCCCACGGTGGCCGGTGATTGCTGAGGTTCCCGGAATAGCTGGGCTGTCCGGCCTGCATGCTGCGGGCATCAGGCCGTCTCGCGCTCGGCTGGGGGTAGGAGCCATGCCGTGACGGTTCTACGCGTGCCCCCGGTGACCGGACAGGACCAGGGCGAAGGCAGCCTGCTGGCGTGGGCCGAGCGTGCCTGGCGCCGCCGGGTCACGGAGCCGCGCCATGGCGGGCTGCGGTTCGCGTTCCACGGGCGTGCGTCCACCGAGGATTACCGGGATCCGGTGACGTCGCAGGCGCGGCAGCTCGGCGAGGCCGGGGCGCTGCCGACGACCCCGCCTTCAGGTCCTGCTCACCGGCACCGGCGGTACCGCCGCGGGTGGCTGCGCTGGTTCGAGGAGGTCCGGGAAGCGCCGCAGCCACCTGGGTGTCCACCAGTTGGCCTTGCCGAGCAGGAACATGGTGGCCGGCACGACGAGCAGCCGGATGATGGAGGCGTCGATGAGGATGCTGGCTCCCAGCCCGAGCGCGAGCATCTTGACCACGACGTTGGGCGAGAGCAGGAAGGCGAAGAAGACGCTGGCGATGATCAGCGCCAGAGCTGCCCCATCCCCACTGGAAGACCGCGACGATCACGCCGTAGGCGGCACCGATGGAGAACAGGTTGAGGATGGCGGCCTTGACGGCCAGGACGGGGCTGCGGAAGCTTGCCAGCAGGAGCAGGAAGGCGGCGGCGATCACCACGCCGATGATGACCGGCAGCCGCGCCGAGACGTCGCGCACGAAGTCCAGGTTCCCGGCGACCGTGCCGGTAACATATCCCGTCGCGCTCTCCTGCGACAGTACCGAAGGCAGGGTCTGGTCCTGCAGCGTGGTGGCGAGCTGGCCGGTTGCGGCGTCCTGGGGACCGGTCTTCGGAACGACGCTGGCGTAGAGCACCGCGCCGTCCGGGCTGGTCTTGACCGGGCCGGCCGAGGCGACGTCCGCCGTCCTTGCCAGCGCCGTCTCCAGCGAGTCCGAAAGGGACTGGACCTGGGCGGGAGTGCTCGTCCTGGCGCGGTCGAGCTGGACGACCACGGTGAGCGAGCCGTTGGCACCGGGGCCGAACGCGGCGCTGATGGCGTCATATGCCCGCTTCCCCGTGTAACTGGCGGGCTGGGCGCCAGCATCGATGTGACCGAGGGTCATCGACAGCATCGGCAGGGCCAGCACGGCCAGGACGGCGATGCCGCTGAGCAGGTAACGCCACGGGTGCGCACCGACACGTTCCGCGTACCGCTGCCATCCGGCGTGCTCAGCCGAGGATTCGGCAACCGGCCGGCGGAGATGAAGGCGGTCGATCCTCCGGCCTGCTATGCCGAGCAGGGCGGGCACGAGGGTGACCGCGCACAAGGCGCTGACGGTCACCGTGATCGCGGCAGCGAGGCCGAGCTTGCCGATGAAGCTGATCCCCGACGCGTACAAGCCGAGCAGGGCGACGATGACCGTCGCCGCCGCGATGAGCACGGACCGGCCGCTCGTTCCGACCGTGCTGGCCGCGGCCTCCACCGGATCGGAGCCGTCCATCACCTGCTGCCGGTGCCGGGTGACGAGGAACAGCGCGTAGTCGATCCCCACGCCGAGGCCCATCATGACCCCCAGCGTGGGTGACACCGACGCGAACGTGGTAGCCGAGGCGGCGATGCCGAGCACCGCGATCCCGGTAATCGCCCCTAGCACCGCGGTGAGGATCGGCAGCCCCGCCGCGTAGACGCTCCCGAAGCCGAGCAACAGCACCACGAGGGCGACCGCGATGCCGATCGCCTCGGAGCGTCTGTCGCTGCTGCTCGCGTCGGCGGCCTGCCCGAGCAGGCCGCCGTAGTCGACGTTGACGCCCGCGGCTCTTGCCCCGGCGGTGGCCTGGTTGACCTGGTTCACGTAGCTGGTCCCCAGGCTGATCGGGTTGACCGAGAAGTTCACCGTCGAATACGCCGTCTGGTCGTCCTTCGACGTCGTCGCGGGCGAGAGCGGGTCACTGGCCGACAGGACGTGCGGCAGCCTGCGCACGTTGCTGACGGTAGCTTCAATCGCGGACTGCCGGGTGGCCAGGGTCCCGCTGGACACGGTAAAGACGAGCTGTCCGTTCTGGCCGCCGGCGGCCGGCTCGTGCGACTGCAGCACCGCGGCGCCCTGTCCCGCAGCCGAGCCCGGCAGCGTGAAGTTGTCCGAGTAGGTGCCGCCGAGCGCCCGGTGCCCCAGCGTCGCCGCGCCGAGCACGACAAGCCAGATCACGATCACCCAGCCGCCGTGCCGTGCGTTCCACCTGCCGATTCTCGTGACGCCGCTGCCGGCCCGCGCATCCGCCACTGTCCCGCCGTCTTTTCGCGTCGCTCGTTTACACCCGGTCTCGAACGGTACAGTACCTTATGCTGAACGTCCAGTCAATTTTATGCTGACTGTCCAATTATTGGATCAAAGTCGAGAGTCGGCTACAGTCGGATCATGAGCCGGCAAGCCGAGATCAGCGCGGAAACCCGGGCCCGGCTTATCGATGCCGCGCGCGCGCTGTTCGCGGAAGACGGGGCGAGGAAGACGACCGTGCAGGGGATCGCCGAGCGGGCCGGGATCAGCCGCGGTTCGATCGCCTGGCACTTCGGCTCCAAGCAGGGCCTCGTGGCGGCCGTGGTCACGGACGCGTTCGACTGGCTCGCCGAACGGGTGAGCGCGGTGCTCGACGCACCGGGCCCGGCAGGCTGGGACCGGATCCTGGACGCGCAGTCCGTCATCGCCAATGATGAGCGCTTGCGGGTCGTGGCCACGGTCGCCGTCGAAGCCGTCTTCGAGAAGGAAGATGAGGTCCTCAAGGCGTTCGCCGCCAGCCAGGAGAAGGTGCGCCTGCTCTACGTCGGCTACCTCCAGCGGAACGCGCTCACCCCGCCAGGCACCGATCCGGTGACTGCGGCGAGAGCTCTGCGGGCGCTGATCCTGGGAATCAACATCCAGCACCGCTTCGACGACTCGGCGATCAGCCTCCAGGAAGCGATCTCCGCACTGCGCGGGATCGACCTATGACCCCAAGTCCCGAAATAACCGGCACCATCACGTAAGGCACGGATGCCCCGCGGTGACCAGTCCGCTCGTGGGCGAGGACAGCCAGTTGTGTCCGGTCCCGGGCGCCGACTTTGGTGAGAATGCGCGAGACGCGCGACTTTCCGGTGGCGGGTCGCCGGGCTGGCTGGGTCGGGCTCGCAGCCGGACGGTGCAGACGGAGTAGCCGTCATGCGGCAGGCTATGACCGCGGCGGTCACGGCGGCGATCATGCGAATCATGATCTGGAAGCCGCCGCGGGTGAGTCCCAGAGCCAGGGCCGAGTCGGCCAGGGGTGCTGCAATGCGGCGCCCAGCATGGCGGCCGCGCCGATGAGGCCGTAGGCCCCAGACGGGGGAACCGGGCCAGGCTAGGCTCCAGGCGATTCCGGCGGCGCCACCCAGGACTTCACCGGTGCTGGGGCTGGGGTGAACAGGCTTCCGGACGCGCCGCTACCCAGGCACAGCGCGGTGACCAGCGGCCTGAGGGCGAACACGGCCAGCAGGAGGGTCCGGCTGCGATCAGTCCCAGGACGCCGAACGCTGGCCGATGCTCCGCCCATCAGCTCGGGAGCGTTCTCCCGACCGATCGATGCGCCCATCCCGATGACCACCTCGGAGATCACCGACGTCCCGAAAGGCCGGCGGAACGACAAGCTGCGACCGGATGGCGTGCCATGCATCCCGCGGTCTGGCGAGTCCTCTGCCTCGGCCAGCCCAGGCTGATGGCGGATGCCGCCGATCTCGATCAGCAAGTGCAGGCCCCGCCCGGCCAGGGCAACCGGATGCCCGTCGAGCCGTCGGGGTCGATTCGCCAGGGCAGCTGCGCGTACCCGGTTCGGTCCGCCGGGCGTGGTGGCTAAGGGCTTTGGGCGGCCAGAGCCGCCATGATCGAGTCAAATTTGGTGTAGGCGTACCTGACCTTGGGTGATGGCGGTTTATGCGGCTAGTCGTGCCTGGCGGGCGAGGTCGTCGATCGCGTGGCGGTAGGCGCGGTCGGCGGCGCGCAGGGGTGCGGGGACGGGCGGGGGCTGGCCGGTGAGTTCGGCGAGTCCGGGGCGCAGGAACCGGGCGTGCAGGCGGGTGAGGAACAGGGCGTGGCGGAGTCCGGTGTCGGTGACCTGGTAGCGGTGGGTGCGGGGGATCCGCTCGATGAGGCCGTGGATGCGGAGGCGCCGGAGGTCGTAGGTGATCTGCCCGCTGGTCATGTCCTCATATCGCCTGCCCAGGAGCGGCGCGAGGTGGGTGCGGAGTTCGCGGTTGGTGAATCCGTTGGGCAGCAGCCTGAAGGCGCACAGGGCCGAAAGCAGGGCCTGGACCCGTTCGTCGGTGAATCGCAGCCCGGGGACGCGGGTCCCGGACAGGGTGATGACGGGGCTGGAGATGGCGGTGATCGCGGCGGCGCCGGCGGCGGGGTCGTGGCTGATTTTCTGGACGCCGAGCAGGCGCCGGTTGGCGGTGAAGCCGACCTGCCGCAGTGCGGGCAGGTTTCCTAGCCCTTTGCCGATGCCGAAGTCGCCGGGATCGTTGATGACGGTCTCGGTGCGCAGCGCTCTCCCTTCCTTGTGGTACTGCTTGACCTTGGTTTTCTTGTACTCGACGCGGACGGCCGGGGTCACGTTGTCTCGTCACGATCCGGGTGCGGAACTCGCTGGGGGTGGGCCGCTTGCGGCCGTTGTGGATGCGGCGGCCGAAGATCAGGCTGATCTTGTCCGGCCGGCCGAGGTCCAGGTTGTCGCGGATCATCTGCTCCAGGAAGATCCGGCCGGTGACCGGCTTGTCGAGCATCTGGGTGAGGCTGAACTCGGCCTGCACGACGGAGACGTCGTAGCGGTATCCCGGCGGCGGTGTCGTCCTCGGTGAACGGGTACGGCAGGATCCGCAGCCACTTGGCCAGCAGCGCCCGGATGTGCTCCTCGCCGAAGGAGTCGCAGATCGCCTGCAGCGCCGGCACGTCATCGACGGCGGCGAAGGCGTTGTCCATCGGGGTGAAGCCGATCCCGGCCTTCTCCGCCTGCCGCTGCGCCCAGTGGTTGCCGTTGATGCACAGCTTGGCGCCGTAGGGGAAGTAGCTGCAGAACTTGATGAAGAACGGGCCGAAGTCCTCATCGACGCAGTAGAAGTAGAAGTAGTTGACCTGCAGCGTCGCGCGGGTCAGCCACAGGTACTCCTTCCCGGTCGCCGGGTTGCGGCGCTTCTGGGTGCGGAACACCCACGCCTTCTCCTGGGCGCGGCCGACGAACAGCACCCCGTCTGTGCCGGGGAACTCAGCCAGGTACCGGTGCGCGATGGCGTCCTTGTCCTCGCCTTTGCCGAAGGACAGCAGGTCCAGTCCCCGGGCATCGATGAAGTGATGGATGTTCGCCACGAACGTCTCGGTGATCGGCGCCATCAGCACCGACGACGCGTACTTATGCCCGCGGTGGCCGACGAAGAACGCCGAGACCCCGCCGCCGTACTGGAGTCTCGGGCTGGTGGACGTTCAGGTACATCCGGTCGACCGACTCGACCTCGAAAACCACGTGCCCTGACAGGACATCGGCTGTGGTGCGCGGTAGCGTCATGACGGGCTCCGGTCCGCGGCACGGCCCGCAAGGGCCACCAAACCGCACAAGCGGTACATGAACGGGCACATGATGTCACCGTTGGCCAGCGGCCGGAGCCCTTTCCGGCAACCTCAGCCCCTCACCAGTACCCTCCCCGCAACCTCGGCCATGCACTGGCATGCTTGTTGGGGTAGGGCGCAGCCCCGCTATGTGGGTGACACCGTTAATTCGTCGGGGGTCTTAGGGTTCGAGGTCGGCCAGGTGGACGGTGCAGGCGGTGTCGAGGGCTTCTTGCGGGGTGCCGATCGGGAGTCCGGTGCGCAGGACGGCGTCTTGGTAGCGGTCGTGGGCGGCGGAGTAGATCGCGAAGCCGAAGGAGTGGGCGGAGCCGCCGTAGCGCAGCCGGAACAGGGGGATCTGGCTGGCCGTCGCGGAGCACGCCGGTGATGTAGGCGAAGCTGCCGTGGTATCTGGCCCGGACTTTGGCTAGCTGCGGCCAGTTCTTCTCGGCGTGATCCAGCAGCCGCAAGATGATTGAGCTGCGGGTCGATTCCGGGATGGCGGGCATGTGTCCCATCATGCCGCGCGGTGGTGTCCGGGCTGGTTAGGATCTCGTGCCCGGGAGCGGATTACGTCGCTGTGATCTGACCCCGGGGGCTGCCATGCCGCTGCTTCGCGCGGTGCCGGTCATGCTGAGTGCTGGCGAGCGCAAAACCTTGAAGAAACGCGTCCGGGGGGCGAAGACGGCGCACCGGGACCGGCTGCGGGCGCAGATCGTGCTGTCTGCTGCCGGCGGCCGGGATAATGCGCGGATCGCCCGTGACCTGGGCATCAGCCAGGACACGGCGCGCAAGTGGCGGGGCCGGTTCGCCGCCCGCGGCCTGGACGGGCTGGCTGACCTGCCCCGGCCGGGCCGGCCGCGGCGGATCAGCGAGCTGACCCGGGCTGCGGTCGTCGCGCTGGCCTGCCAGCTGCCCGCCGCGACCGGGGTGCCGCTGGCGCGCTGGACCGGGCCGGAGCTGCTAGCCGAGATCATCAAGGCCGGGCTGGACTGCCAGCTCTCGGTGTCATCGGTGCTGCGGATCCTGGCCGAGCACCCGGTCAAGCCCTGGCAGTACCAGTCGTGGATCTCCCCGCGCGACCCGGACTTCGCCGCCCGGGCATCTGTCATCCTCGACCTGTACCAGGGATTTTACCGAGGCAAGCGGCTGCGGCCCGGCGACCGCATCCTGTCCTTCGTTATCTTTGGTTCGAACAAATTTTCACTGCATTTTCGCAGGTAAGAGCTGTCGCGTACGCGTCCGCGACGGTGGCTCGAGGGTGCGTGTGAGCGCCTGGTGGCGTTGCTGGGCGGCCTGGCGGTCTTTGTAGCCGAGCCGGGCGGCGATCTGCTGCCAGGTGGCTCCCGCGTCGCGGGCTCCGGTGATGAGCTGGTGCTCGCGGAGGTCGAGTTCGCGGCGCTGGGCGGGGATGGCGTCGAGTGCGGACAGGGCCCGGCGGATGGCGGCGGCCCTGGCGGGTGTCAACGGGATCTTGACATCGAACAGCGGGATGGTGTCGAGCGGGTCGGTGCCGGAGGCTGCTGTCACGAGTTTTCTCGTGGCCCGGGGTCGTGGCCTGCGCCGAGGCGGCGGCGCAGGAGGAGGTTCTCGCCGTGGGCGGCTTCCAGCTCGCGGCGCAGCCGGGCGGTTTCCTCGCGGTGCCGGCGTTTGATGTCCGTTAGCTGTGCGGTGAGGGTGGCAACCACGCTGCTGGTGGTCTGCGGGTCGGCGGTGCCGGCCGGGTCGTCGCCGACGGGGTCGGCGCGTGGGGGGCTGCCGGGCTGGGTGCGCTGCTGGTCGCGGAGCTGCTGGATGCGCTGCCGCAGCGCGGTGCTGGAGTAGAGGAAGTCCAGGGAGACCCCGGCGTGGCGGGCCAGGCCGCGGAAGGTAACGGGCTGGCCGGCGCGGAGCATCTGCCGCAGCCCGGCGTCGGCGCGGGCGGCCGTGGCGGCGGTCCGGGCTGCCGCGGCGGTTTTGAGGTTCTCCAGGTTCCCGGGCCGCTGGATGGTCATGCCTGGTTGGTTCCTTTCTTTCCGGTGGCGCGGGCGGCGGCCTGGCCGGTGCGGGCTGCGACGCCGGCGCCGCGGACGGCGCGCGGCCCGGCTGCGCGGGTGTCAGTGTCACCGGCGCCGGCAGTGCTGGTGCCGTCGCGGTGGCCGGGTTCGGCTTCCAGCGCGGCGGTGATGGCTTCCAGTGCGGCGGTTTCGCGCCTGCGGCCTTGCAGCCAGATGTTGTCGTCGCTCATCGGGGTGCCGGTGCGGGCGGTGAAGGCCTGCTGGCGGATCTCGATCAGCTGCCCCGTTCGCTGGTGCTGCTGGCGCAGTTCGGGCAGGAAGGTGGCGTCTGTGACGAACTTGTCGCAGGTCAGGCAGGCGTTCCCGCGGTCGCAGCTCTGCCGGGGCGGCAGCGTGCAGTAGCCGTGCGGCAGGATCCGGTCGGTACGCTGGTCCAGCTGCAGCATGTCGTAGAGGTCTTCGGGGTTCAGCGTCGTGTCGCGGCCGTCGCTGGTGAGCTTGCGGTAGCGCAGGAACTCGGCCTCGGCGGTCTCGGCCAGCGTCTGCGCGTAGACCATCGTCATCGCCGGGGTCAGGTGCCCCAGCCAGCGCTGCACCACATGCAACGGGACCCCCGCGTTCAGCAGGCTGGTCGCCGCGGTGTGCCGGAACGCGTGAGTCCGCTGCAGGTCGATCACGCGGCCGTCGCCGTCACGGATCCCGGACCGCGCCGCCAGTTCGGTGAGCAGCTTGCGGAACTGGGCGGCGGAGTAGGGCCGGTCGCCGTTGCGGTTCATCATCGAGCCGAGGAACAGGTAGCGGGGCGTGCGGCCGGGCCGCCCGCCGGCGGCGAAATGCCGGGCGGCCCAGTCCTGTTGCGCATGGATGATCGCGACGATCTCGGCATCGACGAGGATGGTGTCGGGTGCGCCGTCGATCTTGGTCTGCTGATAACGCAGCCGGGCCCTGAACGCCCCCGGATCATCCTGAGCGCCTGAGGGGTGATCGAGCATGGACAGGGGATCGTGATCCAGCATGCACAGTTCATTGATGCGGCGTCCCAGCCGCGCCTGCAGCATCAGCAGCCGCATCGCCTGCTCATCACCGAAACCACCGTCGGCGGCCGGGGCACCCAGCGTCCCGGCCTGCGCCATGATCTTGGTCATCGTGGTGTCGTCGATGATCCGGTGGGGATCACCGGATGAGCGGCGGCGGGGGCGTTCGCCGCGCCGGACGAGCATGGCGTGCTGCGGGCCCAGGCGCAGCCACCCTGGCTCGGCCAGCACCACCGCGGCCTCCTCGGCGTGATCGTGCATGAACGCATAGAACTGCTCCACGCAGATCACCAGGATCTTGCGCTGTGACACGGAGATCAGCTCCCCGGCACGACCGCCCCGCTCGACGCGCCGGGTGCTGACGTACGCCAGGTAATCACGCATCAGCGCACGCACCTCGGCGTGGCCGTCGGCCAGATGCGGCGGGAACGAGCCGCGTCCGGCAAGGAACGCATCGAACTCCGTCATCGTGCTGACCCGCTGAAGCAGCGTGGACCAGGTCATCTGGCCGGTTTCCAGGACGCTCTTGCCGAACCACTGCAAGCCCGCCCGCAGCCACGGTGCGGTGAACCGGGTGAAGCTGATCGAGTCGCGTCCTCGCGGTTCATGGTCCCGCTGCGGGATCCGCGGGTCTTCCATCGGCCGCCACACTTCCCGCTGCCACCATTCCCGGGTGTCATAGGCCGCCTCCAGCACACGGGAGTACCGCTGGATCTCATATGCGACGCAGCGCATCGTGGCCGGCGAGGGGAACCGTCCGGTGTCCCGGCAGTAGGCGGCCCGGATCCGGGCAGACCATTCCTCAACGGTCGCGTCCAGCAGCGAGACCTGCGATGAGCCCGCCGCGCCGTTGCCTGCCGCGACCGCCGCGCCCAGCATCCGCACCACGTTGCCCGCGGCGCTCATCCCGATCACGCCACCCAGGTCGATGATGCGGAACATGCACCAGGTGATCTCCTTGCGCAGCCCGCCGGGAAGCACGCTGAGGTCGACGGGCGTCCGCCCGCGGCTGTTGCGAGTGCCATCGCCGTAATGCCGGAAGGCCGAGCGGTACTCCTCCGGGACGGTGTCCGGCGACAACCGCGGCGACCGCAGGCCGTCAGGGACCAGCGCCCACAGCTCATCCGGCCCGACGGGTCCCGCCACGGCCGGCTCGCCGGCAGCACTCAGGTGCCGTGTCATGAGCATGCCCCGGCCAGCTCGCCCGCGTCAGCCCCGATCCGCCATCGCGCGGCCAGCGCACGCCACTCAGCCAGCTGGCGCATCTCGGCTTCCTCGGTCACGTGCGCGTACGTCTCCAGCGTGGTCTGCACATCCGCGTGACCCAGCCGACGCGACACCACGTGCACGGGGACCCCGGCCAGCAGCAAAGCTGTCGCGTGCGAGTGCCTGAGCCAGTGCGGCGTCCACGCCGCCGGGACGATGCCCGCCAGGTCGCGGCGCAGCCGGCTCACCAGGGAATAGACGCTGTCCGGACGCCACGGCGCGAACCGGGTCCCGCCGGCCAGGTTCACGAACACCTGCGCGGCATCCAGGTCCGGGACTGCCAGATCGGCGCCCGCGTCGCACAACTGCCACAGGTACTCACCGTAAAGCCGGTCGAGCTCATCGGAGATGAACAGCCGCCGGTACCGCTGCCCCTTGACGCGGACACCGTGCGGGAGGCCGTCGCGGGGCACCACCTCGATGAACGGGGTGTCGCCGCGGCCGGTGTGCCAGTCCCGGTGCTGCAACGACAGCGCTTCCCCCAGCCGGAGCCCCGTCTCGGCCAGCAAAGCCCACAGCAGGCGGTCCCGCACCCGGCCCTCATACTGCCCGCAGCCCGCATCCCACGATGCGCACGCCTCACACACCGCCTCGATCTGCGCGGGTGTCAGCACCGGCGGCGGCACCCGCCGCGGCACGCGGACCCGCACCACCGCGCGTTCCCGGCCGTGACGGCGGGCGATGTGCTCCAGCATCGGCTTATAGACCGCGCGGCCGCCGTGCACCAGCCGCACCAGATCCCCG
Source organism: uncultured Actinomycetes bacterium (assembly GCA_963758795.1). Classification (GTDB taxonomy): domain Bacteria; phylum Actinomycetota; class Actinomycetes; order Streptosporangiales; family Streptosporangiaceae; genus Palsa-504. The sequence continues at coordinate 33,804 of CAVWXG010000003.1, read as the reverse complement.
CCGAGCGCCACCCCGTTCCCCTCATGGAACCGGTAGCAGGACGTCACCGCCCGCAGCCGCGTCGAGATTGTCGACTCGCCGAACCGGGACGCGCGCAGCACGATCGAGGTCACCTGCGGGCCTTCCCCGGTCCGCAGCCACGACAAGAACCCCCCGACCCGCGACAGCGTGACCGCATCCCAGGCCAGGCCGAACACGGTCAGGTAGGACCACCACAACGCCAGCGCCCGCGCATACGACTTCACCGTGTTCGGCGAACTCGCCTGCACCCGCAAGAACTCCAGGAACTCCTCCGCCGGGCCGACCACCCGCGCGTGCTCGTCCAGCACCGTCCACGTCACCACGCCGCCCGGCAGCACGACACGCCGCACCCGGCACGACTCCCCGTCACCATCCGTCACGTGCTGTAACGTACCAGTCAGAGATCACCCGCCCCGCGACAGACACGCCGGCGACTTGAGCGGCCTCTCACCCACCGCACCAGACGGGGTCAGGCGGGCCCCGGATTACCGTGGACGCCAAGCCGTCCATCCAGGCCCGCGGCCGCTGCCGCCCCACCGCCCCAGCCAGGCCCGGCACGCCCATGCGGGTCGAGCACGAATACGTCCGCCACGGTGCCCTCGCCCTGCTGGCCGCGCTCGACGTGCACACCGGGACAGTGTTCGCCGCCACCCCGGCCACCACCGGCATTGCCCCCTTCATGGACCTCATCGGCCAGGTCATGAGCTTGCCGGAGTACAAGGACGCGCCCCGGGTTTTTGTCATCGTGGACAACGGCTCAGATCACCGCGGCCAGGCCGCCGTCAGGCGGCTGCAGGACGCCTGGCCCAACGCCATCATGATCCACACCCCGGTCCACGCCTCCTGGCTGAACCAAGCCGAAATATTCTTCTCCATCACCCAGAAGAAAGTCATCTCGCCCAACGACTTCGCCAGCCTGGACGAACTCGCCGGAACCCTGCTCGCGTTCGTGGACCGCTACAACCAGACCGCCCGGCCGTTCAACTGGAAATTCACCGCCGCGGACCTAGCCAGGCTCCTCGACCGGATCAGCGCCCATGAGCACGCTGCCCAAAACCCGGCCGAACTACCGGAGGCAGCCTGATGACCCCCGACGAATTAACGGGGCCTCCCACTAAGCTAGGTTCGATGGCGCATCGCCAGCCCGCCGGTCAGCGGAATAAACCTCGAGCCCTTTCTGTGCACCCAGCGCAGGCGGCACGGCATCACGCCCGGGCTGCGCCGGACGCCACCCCGGGACGCTGGCCAGGACGGGGGCATGACAGCCGGGGGTGGTGAGCGTGCCAGCAAGCAGGCGAGGGAAAAGCGAGCGTCAGCGTAGCCCTCAGCCGTTGCTCCGGCGGCGGCTGCCGTCCGGCCGCGGGGCCATGGAGCAGCCGAACATCACCAGCGACGGGGACGCGGCTCTTACCCCCGTCTTCTGGGCCATGGTTGCCCTGACCGGCGTCGCCGCCGGCCTGTTCGGCGACCTGATGATGGTGATCTTGTTCAACGTGCAGTACCTGGCGTTCGGCTACCACTCCGGGAGCTTCCAGGCCGGTGTCGAGCACGCCCCGGCGGTCCGGCGGGTGAGCTCTCTGCTCATCGCCGGCGCGTTCGGCGGCGTCGCATGGTTCGTGCTGCGCCGGTACACCAAGGGTGAGCAGTCGGAGATCGACGAGGCGATCTGGCACGGTGACGGGCAGCTGTCGTTGCGCCGCTGCCTGGGAACGTCAGTCATCTCCGAGGTGGTCATCGGCATGGGTGCCTCCCTCGGACGTGAGGCCGCCCCCAAGTTGCTGGGCGGCGCCTCGGCGAGCGTTTTCGCCGGCTGGGCGGGCCTGTCCGTCCAGCAGCGGCGACTGCTTGTCGCCTGCGGCGGGGGAGCCGGCCTGGCCGCGGTCTACAACGTCCCGCTGGGCGGGGCCCTGTTCACCGCCGAGGTCCTGTGCGGCACCGTCTCGCTGCCGGTCATCCTGCCGGCCCTGGCATGCTCCTGGATCGCCACCGCGACCGCCTGGATATACTTGCCCGCCCACCCCACCTACGTCGGCATCCCCGACTACCGTTTCAGCGGATCCCTGCTGACCTGGTCGCTGATCGCAGGCCCGGTGATCGGGGTGATCTCCTCCGGCTACATACGCCTGATCGGCTGGGTGTCGCACTACCGGGCGACCGGAGTCAAGGTCCTGTTTGCCCCGGTGCTGGCCTTCGGCGTCCTGGGCATCATCAGCATCTGGTACCCGGAATTGCTCGGGAACGGCAAGGACATCGCTTACGGCGCCTTCCTCGGCCTGGGCAGCTTCAGCCTGCTGATCGCCTTGTCAGCTCTCAAGCCCCTGGTCACAGCCCTGTGCCTGGGAAGCGGGGCATCCGGCGGCCTGTTCACCCCGACGCTGAGCACCGGCGCCGTCCTCGGCGGCTTCCTCGGAATGGCCTGGAGCCTCGCCTGGCCCGGCTCGCCATCGGGTGCGTACGCCATGATCGGCGCGGCAGCCATGATCGGCGCGGCCATGCAGGCGCCCCTGGCCGCCCTCGCCCTGGTACTCGAGCTCACCGACAGCGGCTTCGGGCTGATGGTCCCGATGATCGCAGCTACCGTGACCGCCACCGCCGTTGCCTTCTACATCGACGGATACTCGATCTACTCCGCGCGCCTGCCGTCCCGTCCCGCGGGCTGGCGGTCCGCCGGGACGGCAGCACAATCCGGCGGACAACGACCACCCAGTAGCTGAACCGGGAGAGGGTGCCTGCTGCGGGCGCCCGCCCAGACCATGAAATCGCGGAGCCGGTAGTGGTAACTGCCGCCGCCTCCCAGACGTCCAGCCGAGCCTGGGTAACGGTCCCCCAGGGTCAGGCCCTGTTCGCCGAGCCAGGTAAGAGGCCTGGGCGCGACCAGAGGTGGTATGCCGGTCCGGTCAGCGAGCGCGGTTACGGCCGTCTGATCTGATCCGGCGGCTCTCCAAGGTCAGGCGGATCTGCCGTATGACGACAGCCGCCCAGGCCACGGCAAGTAGCCACCATGCGACACCGCCCCACCCGCCGGTCCAGGCGGCCAGGGCGGCCAGAGCCGCGACAGCGGCACAATCGGCGGCACAGGCGACCCCGTCCCGTCGTGGCCGGCGGGTGCTCACCGGGGTGTCTGGCCCGCGGCCGGCGAATGATGTCCCAGGCTGGACGGGCCTGGTCCTTGTCCGCGTCCGGGGTCGCCGTCAGGTCGCTCCTCGACTGTTCATGTCCAGAAGACCGAAGCGCTGTGGCGGGCTCAGGCGGCCCGTACGTTACGTCGCGCTCGATGGCCGCCCGGTATGCGTGCTCGACGGCCCGCAGCCGGTGGCGACCCGCGTTCCGCAGGCTGCGATCGCCTGGCGGTTACGCCTCCCGTCGGAGCCCTCGGGCAAGCTCTGACCGAACCGCTCGACCTCACGGACCTGGGGCTCGCGCTCGCCGGCGTGAGCGGCGATGGCGTGGATGGCAATATTCGCGGTGGTGGCGTCGAGGCTGACTGTTTCCCTCTTCCCTCACGACCTGTCACCGTTGCGAGGCGTCTGATCAGGCCATGGGAGTACCGGCACCTCCGTGCCGTCGCGGGCGGCGCTGGCCCGACGAGCATTGATTTAGGTTCGCCGTGGAGCTGGGTGAGCCGCGTTGCGGCGGCTGCGCTCATGGACGCTTCAGGAACCTCATATAGAACGCCGCGAACACCAGGACAATTCCGACGTTACTTATCAGCCGCTCCCAGATGGGGCGGCTACCGCTCCAGCATCGCCAAGAACAAAGCCATCATCGTCGTCGCCCACGCCATCCTCGTGATCATCTGGCACGTCCTAGTCACCGGCAAACCCTACGACGAGCTCGGCAGCGACTACTTCACCCGCCGCCTGGACCCCGAACGCGAGACCCGCCGCCTCGTCGCCCGCCTGGAAGCACTCGGCCACGCGGTGACCCTGGAAACAGCCGCCTGACCCCTCCCTCCAGACCCCGCCCGCAACCCCCAGCCGACGCACAAACCACGTCGGCTGCTGCCGCCTGCCCAGCTAAGGACCATTCACGTATCAGGCCGACGGAAATTCCGGCGTCTTCGGCGAACCAGCCTGCTGCCGCAGCACTACGGGGAAGGCGCGGACGGTGAACGGATCGCTGGTCGCGGAACGCGCCAGCTGCGACGTGCTCCGGGCGCTCGGACGCCGGCGTTCAGCGGACGGCCGTCTGGAAACCCGCGTGGCGCGGACCCGCGTTTGCCAGCCCATCGTGTCCTTCTGCCTGGCAGCTCTGCCAGCCCGTCAATTACGCTGCCTGGCTGAGCATCCGGTCCGTAACCTGGCCGAGCTGCGTGCGGAACTGCCGGTCGTAGGCCTGGGGCAGGGCACGTGAGGTCCTGAGTCCGTCGAAGAATTGCCCGGTGACCGCATCGAGGGCCGGGTCGGTGATCAGCCGTATGGTCGCCTCGCCGCCCTGCTCGACCGTGGAGACCGGGGTGATGCCGCCACGCGCGACCATCGCGGTGTTCATGAAGGTCGCCGGGTGCAGGCAGTTCACCGTGACCTGGGCCGCGTCAAGCTCGTCGGCCAGGTCGAAGGTGAACGCGGCCAGCGCGAGCTTGGACCTGCGGTAGGCGTCCACTCCGTTGTACCCGTGCTCGAACTCGGCGTCGGCGGGGTCGAACGGGACCTGGCCGAGCGAGCCCACGTTGATGATCCTGGACGGCGCCGATGCGGTCAGCAGCGGCACGAGCAGGCGGGTGAGCAGCACCGGCGCGAGATAGTTGACGGCGAGCCGCAGTTCGTGGCCGTCCGCGCTCACCTGCCGTCCCTCGCCGGGCGCGCCGAAGCCGATCCCCGCGTTGTTCACCAGCACCTCAAGCCGCGGCACCTCCGCGCGGACCAGGGCCGCAAGTTCCCGCACGTCGCCGAGCCAGGCCAGATCAGCGACGTAGCCCCGCGCGCCGCCGCCGAGCTCCGCGGTAAGGTCCGCCACGCGCGCCGGATCGCGTCCGTGGGCCAGGACCTGCCACCCGGAACCGGCAAGCTGCCTGGCCAGGTAACGGCCCAGCCCGGAGGTGGCACCGGTGATAAGCGCGGCAGGCGCGGCGTCAGCCATCTGTCCTCCAGCACGGTCTGATCTCCATCTCGCGGTCCCCGGGCACCCCAGACTCACACGCTGAGGGCACCGGTGCCCAGACGTCCTGATTCTCTGCGGCTGCGATAACACCGGCGCCGGCTGCCTCCCGGCAGGCGATAGCCACGCCTGAGCCTAAAGCCAGAACCGCTGCCGGATCCGCTCGGCCCCGGGCCGTAGCGCACCAGGCCCTACAGCTACTAGCTCAAGACGTGAGGCTGATGTCCCGGCCGGCATCATCGACGCCTTCGCGCCTGACCAACCTGTGTCGTGGAACGGAATTCCAGCAGATGCCGCAGACCGCCCTTCCGGTGCTTCAGTAGCAAGACGTTGCACCAGATGCTTCGCGGAGAGCTTTTGCAACACGTCCCCGTGGGTGTGGTGCTCGTTGTCGCTGCTGCTCTAACGCTCGCTGTCTTCGGACAGGCTGCGTCGTGCAACACCTGTGGCGTGACTATCCGATTTTGATCAATCGCTGACCTGCTGGAATCGTCAAGACGTCCAGTTTGGCCGGGTCTGGCCCCCCAGAGAACGCGGGGGACGTGACTTACCAGGAGGACAAATCGCTGGTCAGGACGGGAAATGCGCCTCGCGTAATGGCATCACTGCGCAGTCTGGCCATCAGCCTCCTGCGCTTGGACGGCCACATCAACATCGCCGCCGCCAACCGCCACCACGCCCGCGACCCGCAACGGACGCTCAAGCTGCTTCAGACCGCATGAACGACTTTGCCGGGTCCCTGGGCCCGATGGCACTCTTGGGGCACCTCACGGCTAGCAATGCGTTCGGATATGTGGCCTATCAGGTTCTGGCGGCGAGCGCAGCGGTAAGCCGATCCCGCTGTTCTGGCGTGAGGCTGGCCACGGGAATGCGCTTCCCGTCGATTTCTATCTGGATGTCCTTGATCGCGCCCTTGGCCTGGCGGGACTTGATGAAGCCGATGAGTTTCTGCACCAGGTCGATGGTGGCACTGGCGACCTGAATCACGGTCAGGATCTCGGCGGGCCCGATTTGGGGACGCTCGACCTCGACCAGGAGTGGCTCGACGCCGTCGATATCGCGGAGGTAGCTGTCCAGGTCGGCGGCGGCCTCCGCCGGGTCGGTTCCGTATTCCGGGATGGAGTGAATGATTATCTGGGTCACTGAGTGCCTCCTTGCACTGGAGCTGCTCCGGTTCGTGGCACGGGCCGGCTGACTGCCGTGAGCACCAGAGGCGCCCAGTAATAGGCCCAGCCCTTCTTGACGTCTGGCCCGTCAAGGAATTCCCGCTGAGCCTGCGCCAGAGCGATGTCGGCAGGCGCGCCCTGGGCCAGGTGGCGGTGGAAGGCCACAACGATTGAGGAGATGGTATCGACATCAGCCGGCCAGACCGGGGCGAGGATGCTGCCGCAGCGGGCCTCGAGGAACGCGGCAGGCAGCCCGAAGAGCTCGTCACCCGGCTGCTCGGCCATGCCGCGGCCGCGGATAGCGAGTTGCCCGGAGTCACACGCGGTCAGCACGACGGTCTCGCATCGCAGGTCGGATGCGGCGATCTCGTAGCCGTCCACGGAATCGTCGGCCAGATCCAGCATCGATTCGAGCGGCGCGTTCTCGGAAATTTTGTCGGCGACGCTGTGCCCGTGCGTACCCAGGTGCAGACACCAGGACCCGGCCAGGGTCCCGTCCGCCAGGGCGCCGAGCAACTCCGCGCGGGTCGGCTCCAGTATCAGCTTGGCCGGCACGCCGGCCTTGTCGTAGATCGCGGCGATCTCCTGCGCGACCTGCCTTACCTGCGGCAACGGGTCCATGAGCGCTTCCCGGCCCGGGAAGGCGCTGACGGCGATGTCGGCGACACGCTCTGCTGCCGGACCGGCGGGCGGGAGCAGCAGGCTGGTGAGGTTGGGAGCCTGGCGCAGCGCGAAGTGCTGCACCAGCGGCCGGTCCTGGTAAGGCATCGCCGCGAACGGATACCAGTGCAGCAGGCGGTGCGGGGAGAGCACCAGCCGGCTCTTGCCCTCCAGCAGCGGCTGGCCTTCGGCCGGCGTGAGCAGCGGCGCGAGCGGCGCGATGAAGTACTTGTCCAGGGCCAGATTGGATCCGGTCATCGAGCTGAGCTGGTCGATGAACGTCTCGAGCGTGCTGCTGTCCTGCGCCGAGAACGATTTCTGGTCCACGGCGATGGCGTCTGAAGTGATCGTCACGATCAGCAGCGCAGCGCCCATCAGCCAGTAGTAGTAGACGATGGCCTCGTCCGGGCCGAGCAGCGCCTGGATTCCCGCCACCGTGACCTGCGGGGTCACCGCATGAGGATCACGGCGGGCCACGGCGCGCAGGTCCCAGACTTGCAGACGGCGGGCACGCAGGTCATCGACTTCGGCGGCGGGAGCGGGCCGGTGGATCGCCGCGCTGAGTTCGCGCAGCTCCTGCTCGAGCGATGCGGCGTCCGCACCCGGCCCGTCCGGCGGATTACCGGCCGGGGCGGCGCTGGCCGGGAAAAGCGGTCGGATGGATGCCCGTGCTTTCGACAGCTCCATTCGCTGCAGCATGGTGTCGTATTCGCCCAGTCGGAAGGCCGAGAAAACGCCGACCGTGAACACGGGAACATGAGGCGCGAGATACGCGGCCTGCTGGAACGGCGTGTTCACGCGGTAGCGGTCACGCTCGATGAGTTCAATCGCCTGGCCGGCCGCGTGTGACGCCTGGGCGAAGTCCGCAAGCCCCGCCTGCCCCATGGCGAGATGCGAGGCCGCGAGAATGGCAAGGTCAGTGGCTTGCTTTCCGGCGACGCCGACGGCCTGCGCGTAGGCCTGCGCGAACAGGGGAAGCGCCGTCGCGATGTCGGTATTGGTGCGCATCGTCGCCGCCGCGTTCAGGGCCAGGGCCAGGGTGAACGGATCCCCCAGGGCGCGGGCACGCTGGACGAGGGCGTCCGCCTCCTGGTCCAGGATCTTGGCCTCGTCCGGCGAGTTCGCCGTCTTGCTGAGCAGTGCGTTGACGGAACTGCTGATCGCCACGAGCTCCTGGCCCGGAGGTTCCGGCGTAGCCGCGGCCGGGACCTCCGGTGACGTCTCAACCGCAACGCCCGCTGTGCTCGCTATCCGAGCCTGCAGCCTCGCTTGGACTGCATTGATGTGGTCCGGTAGCTTCCCCGTGATGTCGGCCAGTCGTATTACGTCTGCGTCCGCGTCCTTGGCTCCGTGGCTCAATAGAAAGCGCACAGTCGCCACGTCCAGGTGCAGGGACAGCACGGTATGGATCCACCACAGGAAGTCGTTGAATGCCGCGCTTCTGCCCGGGGGGATGGCGCCGATCCAGGTTTCGAACGCATAGTCAACGCCGCCGTTCCCCGGCACGCCGAACCCGAGTGCGCTCAGCTGTTCGGTGGCTTGGGCCAGGCGGTGGCCCGCCTCGAAGTCGTCGCCGTTGCCATGGGCAAGCTTCGCCAGCCCGACTAGTGCCTGCGCCCGCGCGAGAGAAGGCCCGGCCATCGCGGCGAGGGTCTCCTGCAACTGCTGGAACGTACGGTCGGCGTCCGGAAGCTGTCGTTGCGCGGCCGCGTCACGTTTGTCCGCGCACTCCGCAGCCGAACGTTCATCCCCGATTCCCGCAAAGGCCTGGCGGGCCGCATCGAATTGGGCCTCCGCCGCGGCGAAGTCGCCCAGCGATTCCGATGCCCGGCCCAGGGCGTCGCCCGCCCTTGCGATCTTGAACCCGACCGTGCGCTTGCCGCCGGCGGAAAGGGAATGGCCAATGAGGATAAGACCATATCCGACCACCGCCTGCGCGAGCGCGGTGACGTCCGCGGCCGACGCCCCGCCGAGGACCGCTCTTTCCAGTATTTCTTCGATATAGGTATCGATCGATGCGCATGCCTGGATCGCGGGAAGATCTGCAGCCGTGAGGTCGTACTCGCCGGCTTTCCGCTGAGTCATGACGGCGTTTGCCGCCCGCTGCAGTTCGGCCAGGCGCCGCTGCCAGTGCGACCGCCCCTGGTGGCCCTCGGTGTCGCGTCCTGCCTGGCCTTCGCTCAGGTTCGAAAGGCGACCGCACAGGACCCGGAAATCAAAGGAGGGCAAGGAAGCGAGAATCCTCTGGAACTCTGGGTCGCTGGCCGCCGACAGGGAAGCGAATCTCGCAATGATGTCCAGTGCCCTGAACTCCGCACCGTACAGGCCCTCTTTTTCTAGCCGTCGCTCAAACAGCTCCCACATCCCGCTACCCCCAGCAAACGATCTGACCGTTTGCGTAATCGATGTCGTTCTGCCGGCAGCACGTCCACCACGAACTCGCTGCGCGGCGCCTAGCTTCGACGCAGCTAATCGGACCCTTCGGTATGGCGCGCCTGGAATCTGGCCTAAGTATGCGCGTTGTCGATGATCTCGGCGATCTCCACGAACTCCATGCTTGGCGCGACACCGCAGAGACTTATCACCATGCCCCGGAGCTCCTGAGTGAAGAAGCCCTTCACTGCCTCCTCAGACTCCAGGCGTAAAAGTTCGCTGCCCGCTTACGCTCCTGATCCAAGGTATAGACCTTGAGTCGGAGCCCTGGCATGCTCTCAAACATTCCGCGGGTCTCTCCGGCTACTTTGATCACGCGCTCCCGGTCGAAATCGCCAGAATCGGAGTAGTCCAAAGTAACGTTGACCCTATCATTGGCGCCTCCCGCTCGGCGGACAATGTTTCTCGCCCGCACGCCCACGACTCTACGCCTGCATTCTCTCTGCGTACAGGTTCCGCAGTGGCACCCAGGTGTAATTCCCGGTCGGCCGAACCAGCACCGGCGCGGATAGGACGTGACGCCAACTGCCGGCGCTCCCTCTAGCAGCTCCAAGCACTCTCATCGGTCATGTGAGGGAACTGCCCCGACCCTCGCATAATGTGAACGTCTCAGCCCTGCTGGCCGGTGGCAGACTGGAATTTAACCATCAGGTCGGCTGGCACCCGGCCGCGGTCCTTCACCTCGATGCCCTGTGCCCTGGCCCACGCACGGACCTCGGTAGTGTTCGGGCCGCCCGCTGTTCCGCGGCGGCTGCCGCGGTCCGGCTTGCGGGCGCTGCCGCCGACCCGGCGGGCAGCATCCACGTACCGGGCCAGCACATCCCGCAGTTCCTTCGCGTGCCCGGCGTTCAGGTCGATCTCATACTCGGTGCCGTCCAGCCCGAAGCGGACCGTCCCCTCGGCGGTGCTGCCGTCGAGATCATCAATGAACAGGGTCTGTATCTTCTGAGCCACGGCCGCCCGGGTCCTCTCACTGTTTGCCAGCGCACTAGTGTATGCAGTTTAGCCGGGCGAGCGCGCACCGGCCGTCGACACGCTGTGCTGCCTCAGATCTGCGCATGTCAACGTCGCCGAGCCAGGCGGTCTTGCACAGGGTCATACCGGCTGCAGCGTGCGGCACGCAGACCTTACGCTGCTGGCGCGGCGGGCAGGGCCGGATACGGATGGCCGCGTATTCTGGCCTGTACCACGCCACTCGTAACATACGGTCACCTTTTATATCAAGTGAATAATTGGATGCATTGTACAGATCGCCGAATACGAACGCCCTCGCCGCGGTGTAGGCGGTGCGCATATTCGCGCACCGATTGGCCGATTCTGTGCGGGACGGCTGCACCTGTAACCCCTGTCGCGGCATGAGGGTAAGCTTCGCGAGGGCTGAGCTCGGATGGCATATTGAGAACTGATTGGTGTCCCACGTTCGCCTGGCCGATCGCACATTGGCCAATCAGGCCGCGCCCTGCCATCGGCCGAGCTTGGCTTCGGCCACGACGGCGACGCTTCGGTTTATGGAGCGTCGCAGGTCGCGAGATCGGATCCAAAGAGTCACCATAAATGAGTCAGCACATATTCAAGGCCGGATCCTCTGAAGTACGCATATTCTCATTTTGTGAGGTTGGCGCTGGCCGGGGCGCCAGCGCATCGCAAGGCAACTTCGACTTCGCTTCTCCGGGATGCTGGGTGGCGGAGGCGGGACGAGCAGGCGAAGGCTCGTGCCAGTGATTCTTGGAGTGAACGTTCTTCTGGCTGAAAGAGTCGGCCTGCGGGTGCGGCAGCTAACGGCGGCCTGTCCGCCCGGTTGGGCCTGGTGATTTCTTGGGCGCTAGTAGAGGACTGACGGTAGGTAGGAGCCTGCGGGCTGGCTGTAGAGCCCGATCGTCATGATCGTCATCAGCTGGATAATCCGCAGGCCGTGATGCAGGCACCACTGGAACAGGCCGGTGTTGGTGGCAGGTACGAGGATACCGGGCCCGGCGAAGGCTGGGGCAGCGGCGATAAGGGCCTTGAGATCCTCGTTGGTTTCCCCAAGGCTGTGGCCGAAGTAACCAGGTCCCGCGCTGTACCCGCTGATGCGGCCGTCGTGTTCCGCGACCAGGCAGGTACCTTGGCTGACTGAGTCGGTGACCTCCCCATGCCGGTGGTGGCCGTGGACGCGGTCGCACAGCGCGTCGCAGGCGATGATGTCTTCCATGGTCCCGGTCCGCACGTGGTATCCGGGGATGGCCGAGCGGGGAGGTGGGCCTTGCATGCAGGCCACCACCGCACGCACCTCGAATCCGAGCTTGGCATAGAGGGACAGGGACTGGGTGTTGTACGCGGCTTGAAGGAGGCGGACGCCGGGTGCTTGCCGTTCAACGGCGCGCTGTAGCACGTTCTCCATCAGAAGTCGCCCGACTCCACGGTCTTGCGCATCGGGTGCGACCGTGATGGGGCCTACGCCCGCAATTGGCGACCGTTCGTCCAGGAAGTTGCTGCCGACGATCTTGCCGCCGACATCAGCCACCACTGAGTAAAAGCCCGCGTCGGTGAGCCGGCCAGAAAGTACGGCGGTTGCGACCTCGGCTGATGGGAACTCGTGGGGGTATCCGTGGGCGCTTGCGATGGCACCAAATGCTTCGTAGCATATCCGCCCGCATGCGTCAGCGTCGCCGGGCCTGCCGGCGCGGAGCCTGACGTTCATCGATGCTCCTTTTGATGGTTCCCAGGACAGTAGCATTGCGCGCCCGTCATGTGGGCAGCAGCGCCGAGACCATCCAGCGGCGGATCCGCAGCCGCCGGACAGCATCGCTGCTGGTGTTGCGCTGAGTCGCAGCGGAACGCCCAAGATCACTCCGAGAAGGTGGCGCTCATGGCACCGGATGCCGGCGATCGTTATTCTTACACCTCTGATAACGCGAGGATTTACGGCACTCTCGGGATTGACGGTAGCACTTAAACGTCTTAGGCGGGTGCCTTGCGTAGGCGTCATCAGGCGAGCTTCGACCAAGAGAGGAAAAGTGATCGCGCCGCATCCAGACCTACCCTTAGCGGCATTATGCGGACGTTCGCATGAATCCAGGGGAACGCCCAGATCTGCTGATTCTGCGCGGACTGCGACAGCGGCGTTCATACATCGACAACCGTACATATCGGCGGTTACAGGACGAGCCTGAGCTTGTGCTTCCGTAACCGTCCGCGACGAGGCTTTCCCGCCGAGGCTGGTGGTGGCGGCCATGGCAGACTCCGTTGCTATGGCCGTGAACCTTATCCGCATTGCCCGGCTCTTCCCCGGTGCCCCGTACGCCTACGCCGCCAGGGCCGGCCAGGGCGACCTGATCTTCACTGCGGGCGCCTGCCCGCTCGATGAGCAAGGACAGGTCGTGGCCCCCGGCGACGTGCGCTCGCAGATGAGCCAGGCCCTGTACAACCTGCAGACCGTCCTGGAGGAGTCCGGGGCGGCGGTCCGGGATGTCCTCAAGACGACCGTCTACGTCGCGAGCAGCGACCGCGGCCACCTGGTCACCGCTTGGGACGAGGTCGCTGGCTTCTTCGCGGGCCACGACGCGCCCAGCACCCTGCTCGGGGTCGCCGTCCTGGGCTACCCAGGCCAGCTTGTCGAGATCGAGGCCATCGCCGTCATCCCGGCGCGGTAAGCGCACCGCATGGTCGGCACGCTCAGCCCAGGCGGGCGGCAACGACGGCGGCCAACGCTGTAACTAGGGCGTGTTTCAAAAGTGGGGTAAGAGCCATTCGTTGATCGCGGCGACGTGGACGGTGGCCTCGTAGCGGACGGCCAGCTTGTCATACCGGGTGGCGACGGCACGGTTGCGCTTGAGCCGGTTTATCCCGCACTCGACTGCGTGGCGCTGCTTGTACAGCGCGGGGTCGAACGCGGGCGGCCGGCCGCCCGCGCTGCCCTTGTTCTTGCGGTGGCGGATCTGGTCGGCTTTCTCCGGAATGGTGCACCGGATCCCGCGCCGCCGCAGGTAAGCGCGGTTGCTCCGGGAGCCGTAGGCCTTATCGGCCAGCACCCGCCCGGGGACGGGTCCGGGGGCGCCCCGGCCCCGGCAGGGGAACCCGGATACGCTCCAGCACGACCTGGAACTGCGGGCTGTCGCCGCGCTGCCCGGCGGTGATCAGGACCGACAGCGGCTTCTGGCCCTGCTCGCAGGCCAGGTGCACCTTGGTGGTCAGCCCGCCGCGGGAGCGGCCCAGGCCGTGATCAGCAGGCTCGGCCGCGATTCCGCCGGGCGGCTCGGCCTGCAGATCCCCTCGCTTGCGTGCCCCGGCCGCATGCTGGTGCGCCCGCGCGACCGTGGAATCCACCGACACGTCCCAGGTGATCAGCCCGGCCGCACCGGCGCGGCCCTGCAGGCCCGCCAGGATCACCCGCCAGGTGCCATCCCGCTGCCAGCGCCGGAACAGGCCATAGACTTGTAGTGCGTCCGGAACTCGGCCACCCGCCTGGACCTGCGATGATGGTGCACCGTGCAGGTTCGTCTGATTTACCGGTTCGCTGCCGCGGTGCTGTCCTGGCTGGCGCTGCTGGTCCAGTCGTCGGCGTCGAAGGACATCGAGATACTGGTCCTCCGCCAAGAGGTCGCCGTGCTGCGCAGGGCGAACCCGAAGCCGCAGCTCGAGTGGACCGATCGGGCTGTACTCGCGGCGCTGTCCCGGCTGCTGCCGAAAGGCTTGCGCTTGCACCGGATCGTGACCCCGGGAACGCTGCTCCGTTGGCATCGCCGCATGGTGGCCAGGAAGTGGATCCAGCCTCGGTCACCAGGACGGCCACCGCTCGACGGCGAACTCGTCGAGCTGATCGTCCGCCTCGCCACAGAGAACCGGACCTGGGGCGTTGTCCGCATCCAGGGCGAGCTGCACCGCCTCGGACACCGGATCGGGGCGGGCACGATTCGCAAGATCCTGCCCGGCCGGCGGATCCCGCCGCCAGCCGCACGCGACGACCAGTGGCGCGCCTTCCTGCGCGCCCACGCCCAGTCCATCCTGGCGATCGACCTCCTGCACGTGGACTGCGCGCTGTCCCTGACCCGGCTGTATGTCGCATTCGTGATCGAACACCGGACCCGCAGGGTCCACCTGCTGGGCGTGACCCCCTACCCGGCGGGCGCGTGGCTCACGCAGCTGGCCAGGGACCTCACCACCGGCCTCGAAGAAGCCGGGCACCGCTTCACGCATCTGATCCGGGACCGGGACGGTAAATTCACCAGCGCCTTGGACGCCGTGTTCACCGCGGCCGGCATAGACGTGCTGCTCACCGCTCCCCAGGCTCCCCGCATGAACGCTTATGCGGAAAGGTTCGTACGCACCGTCCGCGCCGAGTGCACCGACCGGATGCTCATCACCGGCGAACGGCACCTGCGCTCGGTCCTGGCCGAGTACGTCAAGCATTACAACGTCGGCCGCAGCCACCAAGGACACGATATGAGCTGCGCGCCCCCGATGACAACCCGGACATCATCCCGTTCCCAGCCCCGCCAGACCGGATCCGCCGGAAACCAGTTCTCGGCGGACTGATCAACCAGTACGAAGCTGCGGCGTAAATCACCAGCTCAGACCAGATAGCAGAATTTCGGAAGTACTACAGGCGTGCAGCATCCAGCTTCGCGGGATGTGCGTAATGAGTTTTCTCGTGCGCCCAGCAGAGAAAACCTCAATGCATCTCGAGACTGCCCCGGGCGCGCGGGCACCAGCTGCCCGACGATCTGCCGGCTGGTGAGGTCGGCCGCGACGAACTGGACGACCTGGAGCCACGTCACCCGCGGATATCTGGTCCGCGTGAATTGGTGACTCTGGACTGCTAAGTAAGTTCTTCCACCTGCTCGCCGAACACCGACATCTGGGACACGAGCCGCCCGCCCAGGGCTGCGGCCACGATCCCGAGGTCCTCGACGATGAGCTGGGCTCGCACGGTCAGCCGCTCGAACTCTTCGCTGCTGCGAATGCGCGCGAGTTTGTCCTGGTCACCGCGCAGCAGGAAAAAGCCGCCAAGCTCCCCGCCGTGCGGCTGGAGGAGAACCGGCTCGAAGCTCTCGATCTCACCCTCTTGCTGCAGCCGGGCGTAATACTCGAAACCTTCGTTGAACACCTTGATGGCCTGTCGCTCACGGCCTCGCACGGGAGCCCCGAAACCGATGAAGAGCCCGGAATCTGCCATGACCCACCCCTCTACTTGTCTCGTGATCGCTAGCGGGCATGCCGTCCGCCCGCCACCCGCATGACGTCCCGCACGCCCTAGCGCAACTAATGACCGCTATCTGGAATTACGCTGCCCTTTGCCGGCAGACTTGGCCTCGCGGCTACGGTTCCCCGCCGTCTCCCATCACGATGCTTGATGCTCTGACGTCGCATACCGAGCCTAACGCGATCACCTGCGGCATGGTAGCGGCACCGCCACCCGGGTGCACGGGCGACAGCCCCGGGGCGGGCAGGGATACGCCGGCTTACGCCATGCCGCAGGCCGCCGCTCTGGCATCCGAGATCCTGGCGCCTGGCCGGCCCGCAGCTCGTCGAACGCGACGAGCTCCCCACTGAGGGGACCGGGCAACGGCCGGCGCATGCTGAATCCAGAGGCGTCTGACCTGAGCCCGCCGGTCCGGCCTGCCGCTACGATCGCGGCATCGGCCGAGGCCTGCCCGTTCCTCGACGTGCGCAGCATGATGCGCGGGAAGGTGATGACAGCGTTTCCCTAGGCAGCATGCCCGCAAATCTTTCGTCCCTTAGCACCGAGCACGATAATGCGAGCAGATTACGTGCCCACGCCGGATGTTCGCTGATCGGCTGTGAGCGGGCGCGTCCGTCAGAAACCCCGCAGGAGCTCGTTGACACGCCAGATTGACCTAATCTGCGCGCCCCAGTTGATGAGTATCGGCGCCACCCTGGCCGCACAGAACGGCGGTTATCTTAAGTCCATTTGGGATAAGCCCTGGTCATGAGGGGTTTTTGCGTCTGAGACATGTCGCTGACGTGAGGTTATGGGCGCCGCTCAGAACTCAAAAGCGCAGCGACAAGGGGATAGACGCAGGTCACGTGGGTTGACATCGCTTGAGGTGCGTAGTGGACACCACTTAAGATAACGCGTCCACCACGCACCTCAAAAGCTCCGTAAAGCTACATGGGAGACACCCCAAAGCGGACTTAAGATATCGGCGGTAGTGTGCGCGTTGCTCTGGACGAGGGCTGATTACGCAGCGCCACGAAGATCGTCCTGCCTCAGTGAGCCGATCGACTCTGAGCGCCTTCAAGCCGTTCCGGTGTGGCGAGCGGCGGCGCGCAGTTTATTCGTTTCTGGCTTTGGCGCCAGGGGTGCTGTCGAGCACAACGCCCGGGTCGCCCGGGTGACCGGCGGAACCTCGGCTTGTGAGTGCGTCCAGGGCACCGACGTGCGCTTGCACGTCGGCGTCTCCTGTCAGTGCCCGCTGGGCGGCGAACCCCAGGATTATCGACTGGAGCAGCTGCGCTACCCCTTCAGGGTCGGCGCCGGGGTCGAACGTCCCGGCCGCCTGCCACCGTCGCACCGTGTCAGCGAGCAGTTCGCGCTGACTGCGATAGCCGGCGCCGATGGTCGCCTTGAGCCCGGGGTCGCTCTGGGAGTGGCTCCAGCCGTGCAGGGCGACGAGCAGGCGATCGATGCCGTCCTGCTTGTCCTGGCCGAAGTCCGTGATGGCGCGCAGTAGCTGCCCTGTGAACCCGGGCAGCGTCGGCGGCCCGGGATTCTTGAGGATCGGGGCGAGCTGCCGGCCCATCGCGGCCGTACCGTCGGTCACGACGGCGCTGATGATCTCGTCCTTGCCCTTGAAGTAGCCGTAGACGGCGCCGGTCGACAGGCCGGAGCGGACGATGATCATCTCCATCGATACGGCCTCGAGGCCATGTTCTTGCAGGCAGGCGCGTGCCGCCTCGAGGATTTGCTCGCGCCGGGCTTCCCGGCGCTCGGCGGTGATCCGGGGCATGACGACAGCGTACCACAAAAAGAAGGAACGTTCTCTCTTGACGGACGAGGTGCGCCTGCTGCTAAATAAAAAGAACATTCCCTCTTTATAGGAGGCATGCCATGTCCAGCAAGGTCCGGACCAGCAGCCGACAGACCGGCGACACGATCGCCGCCACCCCCGGCCCGGCGCGGGGACCAATCCCGGCACCCGCGGTGACCGCGGCGGACCCCCGCCGCTGGCTCATCTTGGCCGTCGTCGCCCTAGCCCAGCTGATGGTGGTGCTCGACGCCACGATCGTGAACATCGCCCTGCCCTCAGCCCAGCACAGCCTGCACTTCTCCAACATCGAGCGGCAATGGGTGATCACCGCGTACGCGCTCGCATTCGGCAGCCTGCTCCTGCTCGGCGGCAGGCTCACCGACATAATCGGCCGGAAGGCGACGTTCATCGCGGGCCTGATCGGCTTCGCGGGCGCGTCCGCAGCCGGCGGGGCAGCGGGCAGCTTCGGCATGCTCGTCGCGGCCCGCGCCTGCCAGGGCGCCTTCGGCGCGCTGCTCGCCCCGGCCGCCCTGTCGTTGCTGACCACCACGTTCGAAGGCACGAAGGACCGGGGCAAGGCGTTCGGCGTCTTCGGCGCCATCGCGGGCGCCGGCGGCGCGGTCGGCCTGCTGCTCGGCGGGCTGCTGACCCAGTACCTGGACTGGCGCTGGTGCCTGTACGTCAACCTCGTCTTCGCCGCGATCGCGTGCGCCGGCGCCGTCGCGCTGCTGCGCCGGCAGCCGGCCAGCCGGCGGCCGCGGCTGGACCTGCCCGGCCTGGCCGCCGAGGCCGGCGGCATGTTCTGCATCGTCTACGGCTTCTCCAACGCCGCCAGCGACGGCTGGCACGCGCCAGCCACCTGGGGCTTCCTCACCGCAGGCGCGGTGCTGCTGACAGCGTTCGGCTACATCGAGACCCGGGTCCGCCAGCCGCTGCTGCCGCCGCGGATCGTCCTGGACCGCAACCGGGCCGCCTCCTACCTGTCGATCCTCATCACCGGCGCCGGCATGTTC
Source organism: uncultured Actinomycetes bacterium (assembly GCA_963758795.1). Lineage (GTDB taxonomy): Bacteria > Actinomycetota > Actinomycetes > Streptosporangiales > Streptosporangiaceae > Palsa-504. Next base: position 15,444 of record CAVWXG010000003.1, on the reverse strand, counting down.
GGCATCTTCCTGTTCCTCACCTACTACCTGCAGGAGACCCTGGGCTTCAGCCCGGTCACGGCCGGCGTCGCCTTCCTGCCCATGGCCGGCGCGATCATCGTCAGCGCCAACCTGGCCAACATCGTGCTGCTGCCCCGCACCGGCCCCAGGTGGCTCGTCGCGCCGGGCATGCTCGCCGCCGCCGCCGGGCTGGCCTGGCTGACCCGGATCGGCGTCCACTCCAGCTACGCCGCGGATGTCCTGCCGCCGCTGCTGCTCGCCTCCGCCGGCCTCGGCTTCGTGATGTCACCATCGATGAACACCGGGACCGCCGGCGTCGCGCCCTCAGACGCGGGCGCCGCCTCGGCCATGGTCAACACCGGACAGCAGGTCGGCGGTTCCATCGGCACCTCGCTGCTCAACACCGTGGCGGCCAGCGCCGCCGCCAGTTACCTAGCCAGCCACCTCAGCCCCCGGCTGATGACCGGCGGCCACCCGGCACCCGCACTGGCCGAACTAGCCCAGGTGCACAGCTACACCACCGCGTTCTGGTGGGCCGCCGGAATGTTCGCGGCCGGATCCGTCCTCGCCGCCCTGCTGTTCCGCCGCGGCGCGCCCGCAGTACCGGCCAGGCAGGAGGCCCAGAAACCATGAACCAGCAGGACGTTCAGCAAGCCGGCCGGCCAGCTACCGCCTTCGATCCGCTGACCGCGCTCGATGACCTGTTGTCGACGGTCAGCCTGGCCCGGGCAACGGCAGGCGGCGTCGTGTCAATCGCCGGCCAGGATCCCATCGTGCCCTCCGCGCACCGCCTGGGTGCCTGCATCGGCATCCCGGTCATGGCGGCTGCCGTCGCAGCCGTCGCCTTCCACCGGCATCGCGGTGGCCCGGGGGCAAGCCCCCGAACTGGACCTGCGCCAGGCCGTCCATGGCATCAACCCGGGCACGTTCGGGCACCCGACCCTCAACGAGGCCGTGGCCCCGCATCCGCTGGTGCTCGACAACCCGTTCCTCCTCACGCCGTACCGCACCGCCGACGGGCGCTGGGTCATGGCGTCGGGCGTGTACCCGCATCTGGCCGCCCGGTGGTGCCGGTTCCTGGACGTGCCGCCCGACGCCGCCAAGGTCGCCGCCGCCATCGGCCAGCGGGACGCGTTCGAGCTGGAACAGGCCGCCAACGCCGCGGGCCTGCCGGCGTGCGTCATACGCCAGCCGCTGGAATGGCTGGCTCATCCGCAGGGAGCGCTCCTGGCCAGCCAGCCGGTCATCGGCCTGGAGCGCATCGGCGACGCCCCGCCGCCCGACTTCGGCCCTGCGCGGCGGCCGTTCGACGGCATCCGCGTCCTGTCGTTCACCCACGCCGTCGCGGGCCCGGTCGTAAGCCGGACCCTGGCCGAGCACGGCGCGGACGTGCTCTGCGCGACCCGCCCGAACGACTACGAGCACGACTTCATCTACGCCGAGGCCAACCTCGGCTCCCGCAGCGCCTACGTCGACCTCGCGAACCCGGCCGGGCAGGAACGAGCGGCCGCCCTGCTGGCCGGCGCCGACATCGTGGTCAGCAACCACCGCAGCGGGTCGCTGGAACGCCGTGGCCTGGACCCGCATCAACTGGCGGAACGGCACCCGGGCCTGGTGTACGTCTCAGTCACCTGCTACGGATCGCGCGGCCCGTGGGCGCAGCGCGGAGGCTTCGACATGAACGGGTCCGCTGCCTCCGGCCTCATGACCATAGAAGGAAACGCAGCCGAGCCCAGGCTCCCCGTCACCGGGCTAATCAACGACTGCATCACCAGTTACCTAGGAGCGGTCGGCGCCGCCACGGCCCTGGTCAAGCGCGCTACCGAGGGAGGCTCCTGGCACAGCACCGTGAACCTCACCCGCACCGCAATGTGGTGCGGGTCGCTCGGCCTGGTCAACCCTGCCCTGGCCGGCTGCGACGACGAGCACACCCTTCGCGAGCCCGTCCCCTACGACGCCCTCTGCCCGCTTGGCGACGTCCACACGCTCTTCCCGCCGGTCCGCTTCTCCGCAACCCCGCCGCGCTGGCCGGACCCGGCGCTGGTACCCCGAGGCTCCAGCCGCCCAGAATGGTTGTCCGCTAAACGATCCGGAGTTCGGGCCTGTTGAGGAGCCTTGGTCTGCTTCGTCCCCGCGTGCCGCCGCTTTCGCCCCGCGCTGCCGGTTGACTTTCGAGGGGCCCGGCTAGGGCATCCGCTGTGCCGGACGAACGTCGGCTGCGACGAGGTCGCCAGCTAGTCTCGCGGGAAGGTACCCGGCCTGCACCATCCAGCGGATCCGTATCTGCGAGTGTCTGCTCGAGCCGCCGCAGTTCGATCCCGAGCTGCTCACAGGTGGTCGTGTCGTCGGTGCCTGCGCATCCAGTGATGATCCACGATCCCTGGCGCCGGTTTGTCCCACACGTACGCTTGCCGCGCAGAGGGCTGGCAGGTCCTGACCGCGCGCGGGCCCGCTCCGGGCCGGGGGTGACCCGGCTGACCGCCTACCGGCACTTCCCCGACCAAGCCGCGCGGATCGGCGCGTGCTCCGCGCACTAGATGTCCCAGCAACAGCCCGGCCCCGAAGCGGTCCAGGTCATGACCGCCGCGGTCCTGGCGGTCACACCCGTGCCGCATACCGAGCCGGAATAGCACTCCTGCCGGAGGCCGTACCGCTGCCCCCGGGAGAAGCGCCGGGCGCCGGATCTGCCCTCATCGCGCACGATTCCCGAGCAACGCAGTTCGGCGCGCATAGTGCCCGGTTATGCACGCCGCAAGCCACTAGGTGATCTCGAACCAAGACGGTTCAGAACGGCAGCATCGGATACTTGTGCACTGGCCGCGGACCAGCTGCAGTCGCTGAGCGCGATCGGAAACGCTGCCCGACTGAGTTCCTGACCGGGTATGCGCTCGTTCCGAATTGTCGATCGCCGGTTTCGCAGGATCCAGAGCCTTTTTCATGCGCGTCGTCGCGGCGGTTTGGTACGGGCCACACTGGCCTCGGCCGGGGAGTGAGGTTGACCGAGCTGGCCCGGCGGCGTACCTACCCCGGTGCGGATTACCGCGCGGCTAGGATCGGGGTCTCCCCAGGGTGCGCAGCGGCCTGCTCGCGGGCCGCCCGGGCCAGGCCCGGGGTCATCCAGGTGAGCATCGACGGGACCTCTGCACGCCACGCGGCCGGGGTATGTCCGGCCCCCGGGGTGAGCGTCAGCGGCACATCCGGCTGCCGCGCCCGCAGCTCCTGCCAGAAGCGCTCGGCGTCAGCCACGCCTTGCTGGTCGGCCGCCCCCGAGGCCAGCCAGAACCGGGGGATGACCGCGGTCACCGGCAGATCCTGGATCTCCTCCAGCGGGGTGTTGTGCTCTGCCAGCCTGATGTTGCCGTTGTGCCGATGCCCGGCAGCGGCAGCGGCAGCGGCAGCGGGGAGTACTCTCCGGGTACCTGGCCGGGCGCACATGCCCGATGATGCGACCGACCGGATAACGCGTGCGGCTTCAGATCGCCGCTTACTGCCCAGTGATGGAATCATACTGAGCAGGTTTAGTCGCCCAGAGGGTGACTCCCGGCGCCGGCAGGTATATCTTGCCCGCCCTGTGGCGGGAGTGACATGGAGAGGTGGGACAGCGTGGCAGTCTTGGTGCAGGTTCCGATCGAGGATGTCCAGGACGGAGCTGTGGTACTGGTGGAGTCGGACCGGGCGGACGTTCCCGGAGAGCTGATGCTGGCTGCTGCCCCGCAGCCCGGTGAGGTGGCGGCCAAGGCGGCCCGGTCCCTGTCGGCGTCCCTGGAGCAACTCGAGCCGGTGCTGCGGACAGTAAAGGAAAAGCTGGTCGCGTCCGCGCCGGAACACTTTACAGTGGAATTCGGGGTGAAACTGGGCGGTGAGACGGGGATCATCCTGGCGAAGGGGACAGCAGAGGTGAACCTGAAGATCACCATGACATGGGATCGGAAACCCGGCAAATAGTGGCCGCACCTGAGACGGCAATCGTCCGGTTGTGCCTCTGGGCGGCCGGGAGACCAACCGCGGGTCTAGGTATGCTGGTCGGCTCCGGGCAGGTGGTGACCTGCGCGCACGTGGTGAACGTCGCGTTGGGTCATAAGTTGTACACGCAATCCCAGCCTCGCGAGTCGGACGAGGTGCAGGTGGAGTTCCCGCTGCTGCCGCACAGACCGGTGCGCGTCGCGCGGGTCGTGGCATGGGTGCCACCGCCGAGTCATGGTGGCGGCGGTGACATGGCGGGGCTGGTGCTCGATGAGGCGGAACCGGTCGGTGCCATACCGGCCCAGTTCGCCGTGGCCGCGCCGGGGCCGGGGACAGGATTGCGGGTGTTCGGTTATCCCGGGAGCCCGGCACGGGAGAACGGGGCGTGGGTCGAGGTCGACCTTAAGGGGGAGGTCGGCGGGCATCTCCTGCAGGTCGAAAGCCGGGGCGACCAGACGGTGAAGGCGCAGCCCGGCTACAGCGGGGCTCCGGTATGGGAGGACAGCACGGGGCGGGTGGTCGGGCTGCTGCAGATCGCGCCAGCAGCCGACGAGGCGGAACGTGACGCCTACCTACTACCGCCGCTCGCGATCGCCCAGGCGTGGGAGGAGCCATTCGACTACCTGCTGGTGCCGGAGAACCCGTACCGCGGGCTGGAACCATTCACCGCCGAGCACGCCGCGGTCTTCTTCGGCCGGGAGGCCGATATCGCAGGCCTCACCGCACGGGTGCGGGCTCAGCAGGTGGTCGTGGTGGTGGGACCGTCGGGTGTCGGCAAGTCGTCGCTGGTGCAGGCCGGCCTGATCCCCGCCCTTCAGAAGGATCAGCGCTGGTCGGTTGCGCTAGTCAGCCCCGGCCGGGATCCCTGGCCACGACTGGCCGCCGGGCTGCTGAGTGCCGAGCGCGGCCAGGAGTCGGCGGTGACGCATGAGGAGTCCCAGCGTGAGATCGCCCGGCTGCGCGCGGAAGGGCTGGGGCCGGTGGCCGAGTTCCTGCGCAGCGAAAAACGGCCGTTGCTGGTGGTAGTCGACCAGTTGGAAGAGCTGCTCGCCGATGGTGAGCGCCCGGATGAGGAGCTACTTAACCTGCTGCTCCCGCCGCCGGAGGCGGCCCACGACGCGGTCTGCCTCGTCCTGACCTTGCGTGCGGACTTCCTGCCCGTCCTGCAGTCCATTCCGGGCTTTCATACCCGGCTGAACGAACGGCTGTACCTGCTGTCCCCGCTGACCCCCGACCAGATGCGGCAGGCTGTGACCTGCCCGGCCGCCGCCCGGGACGTCCGCGTTGAGCAGGCGCTGATCGATGAGATCGTCGAAGATGCCGCTGACGGGTCGCTGCCGCTGCTGGAGTTCACCTTGACCAGGCTCTGGCGGACACAGCGCAAGAGGACACTGACACTGGTCGGATACCACGAGATGGGCGGCGTTCGCGGTGCACTAGATCGGTTCGCGGAGGACAGCGCCACACAGCTCACCGATACCGCGGCCGAGGTTCTCGATCAGGTGCTGCTCCGACTGGTCCGCACCTACGGCGGCGGCTCGGATCGTGCTACCCGCCAGCGCGTTCTGCAGTCGGAGGTCTCCCTCGCGGAGTGGGAGGTTCTGCGACGGCTGGCTGATGCGCGGCTCGTCCTTCTGGACGCCGGCGCCGCGGTTCATGAACCCTATGCCGAACTCGCGCACGACAGCCTGATCACAGCGTGGCAGCGGCTGCGCGACCTGGTCGCGAACAACGCCGGCTTCCTCGACTGGCTCGCGAGAATAAGGCAACGTGCCGCGGAAGGAGATCCGCTACCCGAGGCTCGGATCGCCGAAGCGCGGCGCTGGCTCAGTATGCGGCCCGGCAACGTCCCGGACGACATCCGGAGATTCATCGACAGCAGCGAAACCGAGGCCGAGGCCAGGCTGCGTGAGCTGCGTGACGCCCGTGAGCGCGCCGAGGCAGCACGAGAACAGGCTGAGACAGCAGCACGCCGAGCCGAGGCGCTGCGGCTCGCCGCCGACACGGAACTTGCGCTCCACCCCCCGCGCTCGTCGATGATTGTCGCGCTTGCGCTGGGCACGGAGTCCGTCCTGACCACGCCGACGGTGCAGGGTGACCTGGCTCTGCGTCACGTCCTGCGCCTGCACCCGCGGACGCTGGCCCGGCTGGACCATGGCGGCACGGTGAACGCGGTGGCGTTCAGCCCGGATGGCCGCTGGGTGGCTACGGGTAGCGGTGATGGCTCGGTGCGGGTGTTCGCGGCGGCTACCGGGGCTGAGCTGGCCCAGGTCGACCACGACGGCTGGGTGACGGCGGTGGTGTTCAGCCCGGACGGTACCCGGGTGGCCACTGGCAGCGCCGACCGCTCGGCGCGGGTGTTTGACGTGGCGAGCGGGGCTGAGCTGGTCCGGCTCGACCACGGCGGCTGGGTGAACGCGGTGGCGTTCGGCTCGGATGGCAGCCTGGTGGCTACGGGTAGCGGTGATGGCTCGGCCCGGGTGTTCGCGGCGGCTACTGGGGCTGAGCTGACCCGGCTCGACCACAGTGGCGGGGTGACGGCGGTGGCGTTCAGCCCGGACGGTACCCGGGTCGCCACCGGCAGCGACGATGGCTCGGCCCGGGTGTTTGACGTGGCGAGCGGGGCTGAGCTGGCCCGGCTCGACCACGACAACCAGGTAACGGCGGTGGCGTTCAGCCCGGACGGTACCCGGGTCGCCACCGGCAGCGCCGACCGCTCGGCGCGGGTGTTTGACGTGGCTACCCGGGCCGAGCTGGCCCGGCTCGACCACGGCGACGGGGTGAACGCGGTGGCGTTCGACTCGGATGGCCGCTGGGTGGCCACGGGTAGCGGTGATGGCTCGTCCCGGGTGTTCGCGGCGGCTACTGGGGCTGAGCTGGCCCGGCTCGACCACGACAACCAGGTGACGGCGGTGGCGTTCAGCCCGGACGGTACCCGGGTCGCCACTGGCAGCGCCGACCGCTCGGCGCGGGTGTTTGACGTGGCTACCCGGGCCGAGCTGGCCCGGCTCGACCATGACAACCAGGTGACCGCGGTGGCGTTCAGCCCGGACGGTACCCGGGTCGCCAGCGGCAGTGACGATGGGTCGGCCCGGGTGTTCGCGGCGGCTGCTCGGGCTGAGCTGGCCCGGCTAGATCACGGCCGCGGGGTGAACGCGGTGGCGTTCAGCTCCGATGGCCGCCGGGTCGCCACCGGCAGTATCGATGGCTCGGCACGGGTGTTTGACGCTGCGACCGGGGTTGAGCTGGCTCGGCTGGACCACGAGGAGCAGGTGACGGCGGTGGCGTTCAGCCCGGACGGTACCCGGGTCGCCACCGGCAGCACTGACCGCTCGGCGCGGGTGTTTGTGGCGGCTACCGGGGATGAGCTGGTCCGGCTAGAGCACGGCGGCGGGGTGACGGCGGTGGCGTTCAGCTCCGATGGCCGCCGGGTGGCCACCGGCAGCGAGGATCGTTCGGCGCGGGTGTTTGTGGCGGCCACGGGGGTTCAGCTGGTCCGGCTGGAGCACGGCGGCGGGGTGACGGCGGTGGCGTTCAGCTCGGATGGCAGCCTGGTGGCTACGGGTAGCGGGGATGGCTCGGCGCGGGTGTTTGACGTGGCGAGCGGCGCTGAGCTGGTCCGGCTGGAGCACGGCGGCGGGGTGACGGCGGTGGCGTTCAGCTCGGATGGCAGCCTGGTGGCTACGGGTAGCGGGGATGGCTCGGCGCGGGTGTTTGACGTGGCGAGCGGCGCTGAGCTGGTCCGGCTGGAGCACGGCGGCGGGGTGACGGCGGTGGCGTTCAGCTCGGATGGCAGCCTGGTGGCTACGGGTAGCGGGGATGGCTCGGCGCGGGTGTTTGACGTGGCGAGCGGGGCTGAGCTGGTCCGGCTGGAGCACGGCGGCGGGGTGTACGCGGTGGCGTTCAGCTCGGACGGCACCTGGGTGGCCACCGGCAGCGACGACCGTTCGGCGCGGGTGTTTGCGGCGGTCACGGGGGTTGAGCTGGCTCGGCTGGAGCACGGCGGCGGGGTGTACGCGGTGGCGTTCAGTTCGGACGGCACCTGGGTGGCCACCGGCAGCGACGACGGCTCGGCGCGGGTATTCGAGGCCGTACCGGACCTGCTCGTGCAGCGTGCCATCGACGTGATGACCCGGCCCCTCACCGCTGCTGAACTGCGCAGGTACTCGCTCCCCGTACAGTCCCGCCACGTCGAGCGGTGGAATCTCCGGCAGACCTCGGCACCGCTGAACAAGGACGAGAAGGCATTGTGACCATGGAAAAGTCGGACAGATGGCAATGGCGGGCGCCGAGACCTTGCGTGGGCTATTCGTGACACCAGACCCGGAGGAGTGACGTGGTGCGGGTGGTATGCGTGCCCGGGTTCGGGCAACAGAACAAGGGCGAGAGCATGCTGCGCTCCGAGTGGGCTCCGGCGCTGCGCGAGGGCATCTGGAACGCCGGGGCCGGCCGGGTCGCGGATACCCTGACCGACGATCAGATCGGCGTGGCCTTCTACGGGGACGTGTTCCGCCGGCCAGGTCGGCGCCTGACGGCTGACCCGATACTCACCGCAGAGGATCTGGATCCGTTCGAGCAGGATCTGCTCATGGCGTGGTGGGAAGAATCGGCCCGCACTGATCAAGGGGTAATTCCCCCTGATGCGCGGACGCTGGCTGTGCCGACGCCGCGCGGCACGCAGACTGCCCTGCGGGCCTTGAGTGCGTCGAAGACCTTCGCGGCGCTGCCGGAGCGGACGTTGCTGGGTGACCTGCGCCAGATCCGCGACTACATCGACGACCAGAAAATCCGGCATGAAGCCCGGCAGCGGGTCGCCCTGGCGGTCGGGGAAGACACCCGGGTCCTGGTCGGTCATTCGCTGGGGTCGGTGGTCGCGTACGAGGCTTTGTGCGCCAACCCGGAATGGCCGGTCAGGATGCTTGTGACCTTGGGATCTCCGCTGGGCATCCGAAAGCTGATCTTCGACAGGCTCGAGCCAGCACCGGCGCTGTCGCCTTCGGACGGGTCCGGTCCACGGGGCTGGTGGCCCGGATCGGCGCGGGCGTGGGTAAACGTCGCCGACATAGGTGACGCGGTGGCTCTGGTTAAGGATCTGCGTGTGGAATTCGGGCCTAGGGTGGAATGCTGGCTGATCGACAACGGCGCGAATGCCCACGACGCCAGACCGTACCTAACCGCCGTCCAGACCGGCCAGGCCATCTTGGCGGGCCTGGACGGCGCCCCAGCCGACACGGCCAGGGGCGGTGGCTGACAACTTGGCGTTGAGGAAGCTGGGGGAACTGTAACAATTCTCCGTACGGCTTGACATAGGGGCACGGTGAACGCGGTGGCGTTCAGCCCGGCCCGCACCCGAATCGCCACCGCCAGCGAGGACGGTTCGGCGCGGGTGTTTGAGGCCACCTCTCAGCTGCTGGTGCAGCGGGAGTTCAATGTAATGAGCCGGCCTCTTAACCCCGCTGAGCTATAACGCTACTCGCTGCACCCTGACTGTAGGCACGTCAAAGAATGGAGCCATCGGGAAAGCGGCAAGGGACCACCCAGGCAAACGGCTAACAGATAGGCAGGCACGATGCATGCCCGTGCCTCTAACACCTCGATCTACGTGCCATGCACCGACTGGCGGGACGCCAGCGCTACCGTCCCCAGCCATACGAAAGCCGATCGGACACGTGCATCAGCAGCAGATGCCAGCGGAACCGACTGAGGCTAGAGGTAGACGGTCCCGCATATCGCTCCCCTACTTTCCGTTCAAGTGCTTTCCGTTCGAACTGCCGCGCTTCACCACGCATTCGCCAGACCGTCGTTGACGCCGCAGAAAATGCAGTTCTGTGCACCTCCAACGGACTATATCAGCGGAATTGTTTCAGTACATAACGGCGGATCTCGCGCGCCATGATTTCACCGTCAGTGACGGACGCCAGTGCGCAGGCAGCGCCAATGATCGACCAGACGAACCGCAGGCAGGTTCTGGCCTCGAGCAGCGGCAGGCCGGCACCTCCCGGGCGCAGGCGAACTGAAACCTGACAGGCGATCGCAAGCGCCGGTCCTGACCGCATCGAGGTCTGCGTTTCGCCGGGCCTGCCCGGTACTGCCAGTCAAGGCCAAGACCGGACCAACCATGACCAGGTAGCCGGCGGATAACGTGGAGACAGACATCCGGGCGCGGCGAACCCTCCTGCCCTAGGACCGGCGCCTGGCTCCGGATCCCGGCGAAGGGCACGGGCAGAAAGGTAGAGGTAAAAGGACATGTCCGAGCAGACCAGCGCCGCCGCCCCGGCCACCGCCGCTGACATCATGCGGCCACCGCTGACGACGGTGCAACAGGCCGACCATATCGCTGCGGCCGCCTACCTGATGAAGCGCGCGGGCACGACCGCCCTCATGGTCCTGGACGCCCAGACCGGCCAGCCGTCAGGCATCATCACCGAGGCGGACATTGCCCACGCGGTCGCCGACGGAAAGGACGTGAACAGTACCCGGATCCAGGCCCTGATGACCGCTCGCCCGACCGTCATCAACACCACCACTAGCGTCCGTGACGCGGCCCGGGTCATGACGAGCGGCCATTTCCGGCACCTGCCGGTCGTCGGCGACGAAGGCCTGGCCGGAATCGTCGACATCACCGATGTGTGCCGCGCGTTGCTCGAACCCGGCGATTCCCCGCCGCCCGCCCGCATGACCCAGCCGGAGTAGTCCTCGCGGCACCTTCACCGGATGCACTAGATCGCCGACTCGGCGCTCGAGAACCGTCAGGGGCAAGTGTCACGCAGGACGCCCATATCAGTCATTCCAGTGCACAGCCCATCCCACGGCTCGGCAGGATGTGACTGGCCCGGCGACCCTCGGTTGCTGGCAGGGTTGGCTCGTCATTCTCGCTACGCCGTGTTCGGGACGAAGAGGCCGCCGGTTCAAATCCGGCCATCCCGACAGGGAAATGGCAGGTCACAAGGTATCACGTGGCCTGCCGTTTGCATTACGCGTTCCCCGATGTCCCATTTGGAGCCCGTTGGGAGCCGGCACAGGTAACGGTGGGCCGTTAGGTCCGCGCACGGGCCCCTTTCCTGGTGCCGCGACAACATTTCTACGGCTTCAAGGGCGCGCCTCCGGCGCTCCCTATGGTCGCGTCTTCGATGGCGCAAAGACCGCGCCACCCTTGACCCCAACACCAGGGATTTAAGGCGGTTACGGCTGTGAACTGGGGTTTCGGTGCTGTTTTGGGCATGAGGTAGGGCTCCTGGTAGGGGTATGGGTGTCGAAGCCTTGCCCTTTTCCTGGAGCCCTGCGTGCAATCTTGCCTGTCTTCTGTTGTTGATGCAATGCGGCCTGAGGGGTCCCAGGTGTCCGGAACTCCGGCGGGGACTGTCGTGGTGCGGGCCGCTGATCTGCGGTTTCGCGGTGACGGCAGCATCGTGGCCACGGACTGCAGTCCGGGGTCCGGGGAGTTGGCGGTGTTCTGCCGTCCGGTGGTGACCGCGCCCGCAGTGGTGCGCAGGGACGGGTCGGTGCTGGCGGACGGGTGGCTGCCGGACTTCGCGCGGCTTGGCGAGCTGGAGCGCCACCTCGGCGACGGCGTGATAGAGGCCGTTGTGGACGCGACGCTGGAAGCGGGTCGGCTGAGGAAGCGCGACCGGCGGCGGATCATGTCATATCCGCTGGTCATCCGGCTGATGCTCGCGATGTCGCTGATGCCGGACGCATCGTATGGCGAGGCCCTTGCCCGCGTGGCCGGGCTGCTCGCGGACGTCCCGTTCACCCTGGAATGGCATGTCCCGACCTCGAAGGTCGTCACTGGCTGGCGGCTACTGATCCCGGCGGACGTGATGGAGGACCTGTTCTGGCACGCGGCCGGGCCGCTCATCGCCGATGATGAGCCGTCGGCGGTCACGCTGGCCGGGATGACGGTGCTCGCCGCGGACGGGATGCTGGTGAGCCTGGCGGACACCCCGGCGAACCGGGCCATGTTCGGCTCGACCGGGACCGCGGACGATTCTGCCCCGTTCCCGCAGCTGCGGGTGGTCGCGCTGACTGCCCGCGCCGGACGCGCCCTGCTGGGAGCGGTCCTGGGATCGGGCCGGGCCGGGGAGCAGACCCTGCTGAAGCGGCTCGCCCGGCGCCGCCCGGAGCTGTTCGCCGGCCGCGTGACCTGCTTCGACCGGAACTTTCGTGCGCCACGAGGCGTACTGCCGTATCGCCCGCACAGCGGGTGCAGACCGGAGGAGGTGTCTGTGGGCCCGATGGCTTACCTGGATCCGTAAGGCTTCCCAGGGACAAGAGCATGCCAGGAAACCGGCGGTCGCTGCCGAGGCGTACGGGGCGGCGTGCCGGGCGGCCCGCGCGATAAGGCAAGAGCCATACTGCCCGAATCCCAGTTTCCAGAAGGTGCAAGCGGTCACCCGCCGGAAAGACGTCCGTAACCGGTGCCGGCCCCTGCTGCGGGGTAGGGAAATACCCGCGGAAATCCTCCGGGGCGCAGGAGCGATGCCCAGTCAGGGTATTGAAGGAGACAGACGGGATGCCTAAGTCGCGCTAGAACGTACGGCAGTGATGAACGTGGGATCGACCCCGGCGCGCGAGCGACCCGGGGCGACGGAGTGCCCGTAGTAGTCAGCGGCGTAACGACCCGCTCAATCTGGAGACCGGGAGAGCCGGACCACAGGGCGAAGGGGCACAGGCGATGAACGGTGAAGGAACCATGAGGTAGGCGGAATGCAGAAAGCCGAAGTGGTACTTGGCGTTCTCCGCGAGCGCGGCAGGAAAGGCCTTCCGTGCACGCAGCTTTACAGGCAGATGTTCAATAAGGATCTGTACCTGCTTGCCTACGGGAATATCTACCCCAACAAGGGGGCGATGACGCCGGGGGCCAGCAGGGAAACAGCAGACGGCATGTCCGAGGATAAGATCGACCAGATCACCGGGCTCATGCGATGCGAGCGGTACCGGTTCGCGCCGGTCCGCCGCGTCTACATCCCGAAAAAGAACGGGAAAATGAGACCCCTCGGGCTGCCGTCATGGTCAGATAAGCTGGTCGGCGAAGTAGTGCGGCTTCTTCTGGAGGCGTACTATGAACCGCGTTTCTCGCGCAGCTCGCACGGGTTCCGGAAGGGCCGCGGGTGCCATACCGCGCTGCGGGATATCCGCGAGACCTGGACCGGGACGACGTGGTTCATTGAGGGCGATATCACTGGCTGCTTTGACAATATCAGCCATGAGGTAATGCTCTCCGTGCTGGCTGAGAAGATTCATGACCAGCGGTTTCTCCGGCTAATACGGAACATGCTCAAGGCCGGGTACCTGGAAGAATGGAAGTACCGCGAAACGCTGAGCGGGGTTCCGCAAGGCGGGGTCCTTTCACCAATCCTCAGTAACGTCTACCTGGACAAGCTCGACGAATTCATTGAGCAGGAACTTATCCCGCAGTATACGCGAGGGGAACGCCGAGCGCGCAATCCGGAATATACCCGGCTGTGCTCCCGGATGAAATACGCGCGGCGGACCGGGAAACGGGAAATCGCCCGGGACCTGGGAAAGAAGCTGCGCACGCTCCCCTATACCGACCCGATGGACCCCGGTTACCGGCGTCTCAAGTACATAAGGTACGCAGATGACCACATACTGGGTTTTATCGGGCCAAAGGCCGAAGCTGAGGAGATCAAGGCCAGGATCGCGCTGTTCCTCCGGGAGACCCTCGGACTGGAACTTAACGCGGCCAAGACCCTGATCACGCATGCCCGCAGCCAGCGAGCACGGTTCCTCGGCTATGACATCACCGTCCAGCACTGCGACACGAAGCGCACCGGCGGCCGACGTGCGGCTAACGGAAAGATAGCGCTGCGGGTCCCGCCGGACGTGGTCAAGGCCCAGTGCGCCCGCTACCGGCAGCACGGCAAACCGTGGCACCGGTCCAGGCTCCAGAACCTCGACGACTACGACATCGTACGGATCTACGGAGCTGAATACAGAGGCGTCATCAACTACTACCTCCCCGCCCAGAACGTCTCGGCCCTCAGCACGCTGGAATGGCACGCCATCACATCAATGCTGAAGACGCTGGCCGCCAAGCACCGCTCCACCGTCTCCAAGATGGCCGCCCGCCATGCGGCGAAGGTCACCACCGCCGACGGTCCCAGGAGATGCTTCGAAGCCAGGCGCAGGCGAGAAGGAAAGGAAGACCTGGTAGCGCGTTTCGGAGGGATACCCCTGCGACAGGACCGGCGGGCGATCGTCCGCGATCCCGTGCCCGTCCCGGTCGCCGCCCCGCGCAAGGAGCTGCTGTCGCGGCTCCGCAAGCGGCGGTGCGAACTATGCGAGACCGGCACCACGGTGGCAGTCCACCAGGTTGCCGGACTCAAAGAGCTCGGGCAACCGGGACCGGGCCAGCCCGCGTGGGCCTTGCTCATGGCAAGAATGCGGCGCAAGACGCTCATCGTCTGCGCGTCGTGTCATGACTGGATCCACGCGAATCCGCCGCGCACGCGGCATGAATCGCTGGAAAGCTCAGTGCATTTAACGGTGCACGCTGAGTTTGGAGGGAGGCTGCCCGGAAAAGGCTGGCATCTGCTGATTCCGGACCTCGCTGGGCAGCCCACCCTACCCGGCCACGGGCTGATCACCGCGATCCTGGACGCGGGCGGGCACGTCGTGGCCCGGGTGAGCGCCACGGTCGCGCTCCCGCTGGCCCCCGGCGGCGGCTGGCTGCCCGACGGGTCCCGGCTGACCTGGCTGAACGCCCCGTCCGGGAGGAAAGAAGACCGGCTCCCGGTCCGGGTCACCGAGCACAACGCGGTCATGCCCGCCGCCGGCGGGGAAGAGCAGGCCTCGCAGACCTGCACCGTGATCACCACCCTGCTGGACCACCGGGCCGCGCCCGCCGGAGCGGTCCGGGAAGCGTACCTGACCAGGTGGAGCGCGTCGGAGACCACCTTCGGCGAGGACAAGGCGACCATCACCGGCGCCGGGAACCGCACCAGCGGCCCGGTCCTGCGATCAGGATCCCCCCGGCTGGTCATCCAGGAGGCATGGGCCTGGCTGACCGCCACCCAGCTGACCCGCGCCGGCGAGACCGCCGCGCTCCGCGGCGAGCACGCCGCCGCCCGCGCCCTGCGCCGCAAGAACAGCGCCCCGGTCACCGCCGACGAGGAATCCTTCACCACCGCCCGCCACCACATGATCCGTTCCATGACATCCACCCAGGTCACGGCCGCCTCATCACTGGAGGCACTCAACGCGACGGCAGACTCCGCCGCCCGCGCCATCCTGCGCGTCCTGAACAACCCAGGACGCCAGCGGCACTCCGAACGCGCGCAGAAAGCCCGCCCGAAATTCCCGCACACTGCCGCGACCAAGCAGACCGTCACCGGGAAACCGCAGGTCACCGTGTTCGCGCCGGGATTCTCCTAGCCCCGCGACCGGAACGCCGCCGTCAGGAAGGAGGAACCGCCGCGGCCAGTGGAACCGCGCGCCAGCCCCGCCGCGACACGCGGG
>CAVWXG010000002.1:0-82572 GCA_963758795.1 uncultured Actinomycetes bacterium | reverse complement strand
AGCGGCCCCAGCGTCCCTCGCGTGAGCCGCAGCGCCGTCGCCGCGCCCCCGAGGCCGCGGGCGAGGAGGGCTGAGTCATGCTCATTCCGCGCAGGGTCAAGCACCGCAAGCAGCACCGTCCGCATCGGACCGGCAATGCTACCGGCGGAACCCAGGTGTCGTTCGGTGAGTTCGGCATCCAGGCTATGGAGCACTCGTACGTGACCAACCGGCAGATCGAGGCCGCCCGTATCGCCATGACCCGGCACATCCGCCGTGGCGGCAAGGTGTGGATCAACATCTACCCGGACCGGCCGCTGACCAAGAAGCCGGCCGAAACCCGGATGGGTTCAGGCAAGGGATCGCCGGAATGGTGGATCGCGAACGTGAAGCCGGGCCGGGTCATGTTCGAGCTGGCCGGGGTCAGCGAACCGGTAGCCAAGGAGGCACTGCGCCGCGCGATCCACAAGCTGCCAATGAAGTGCCGGGTAGTCAAGCGTGAAGTGGGTGAGGGCTGATGGCTAGTGGCCTGACCGCGCAACTGCGCGTCTCCACCGAAGAAGAACTGCAGGCCAAGCTGGCCGAGGCCAAGGAAGAGCTGTTCAACCTGCGCTTCCAGGGCGCGACCGGGCAGCTGGAAAGCCACGGCAGGCTGCGTGCGGTGCGCAAGGAAATCGCGCGTATCTACACGGTGATGCGCGAGCGCGAGCTCGGCATCATCACCCTGGTCGAGGAAGCCGAGTTCGAGGACTCCGACGCCAGCGACACGCAGGCGGCCGCGGCCGCCGAAGACGACGTAGCCGAGGAGGCCGCCAAGTGAGCGAGAATGCCAAGGGCCCCGCGGCGGGCGAGGCGGACCTGGCCGTAACCAGGGGTTACCGCAAGGGCCGCGAAGGCTACGTGGTCAGCGACAAGATGGACAAGACCGTCGTGGTCCAGGTCGAGGACCACGTGAAGCACCCTAAGTACGGCAAGGTTCTGCGCCGTACCAAGAAGTACCAGGCGCACGATCCCGCCAACGCCTGCGGCGTCGGCGACCGTGTGCTGCTGATGGAGACCCGGCCGCTGTCCGCGACCAAGCGCTGGCGAGTAGCCGAGATCCTCGAGAAGGCGAAGTAAGAAGTTGAACCCGAATGGAGCTAGCCCCCTCGGGGCCCTCCGGGCCCCCCAGGGGGTCATAGGGGGGCGGGCAGCCCCCCTATACCAGGGGGGTCACCGGGGGGGTCGCCCCCCGGGGGAGATAGAGGAGCTTAAGTGATCCAGCAGGAGTCGCGGCTTAAGGTCGCCGACAACACAGGTGCGAAGGAGATCCTCTGCATCCGTGTGCTCGGCGGCAGCGGCCGGCGATACGCGGGCATCGGTGACGTCATCGTGGCGACGGTGAAGGACGCCCTTCCCGGCGCCGGCGTGAAGAAGGGCGACGTCGTCAAGGCGGTCGTGGTCCGTACCCGCAAGGAGCGCCGCCGCGGCGACGGCTCCTATATCCGGTTCGACGAGAACGCGGCCGTGCTGATCAGGGACGGCGGCGACCCGCGCGGTACCCGCATCTTCGGCCCGGTCGGCCGCGAGCTGCGGGAGAAGCGCTTCATGCGGATCATCTCGCTGGCGCCGGAGGTGCTCTAGATGAAGATCAAGAAGGGCGACCAGGTGGTCGTCGTCGCTGGTCGCGACAAAGGACGCAGCGGCCTGGTCATCGTGGCCTACCCGGACCGGGGCAAGGTGCTGGTCCAGGGCGTCAACGTGGTGAAGAAGAACAAGAAGGTCAGCTACCAGGGCCAGCGCGGTGCCAAGGAAGGCGGCATCACGCACGAGGAAGCACCGATCGACGTGAGCAACGTTCAGCTGGCCGACCCGGACAGCAAGCGGCCCGCGCGCGTCGGTTACCGGGTCGACGAGGACGGTACGAAGGTCCGCGTCGCCCGGCCGAGCGGGAAGGAGATCTGATGGCCACCGAAGCCCCGCCGATTCCGCGGCTCAAGGAGCGCTACCGGGCCGAGATCGCGCCCGCGCTCAAGGATGAGTTCAGCTACGCCAACGTGATGCAGATCCCCGGGCTGACCAAGATCGTCGTGAACATGGGCGTCGGCGAGGCGGCCAGGGACGCGAAGCTGATCGAGGGGGCCGTCCGCGACCTGGCCACGATCACCGGGCAGCGGCCGGCCGTCGCCAAGGCGAAGAAGTCCGTGGCTCAGTTCAAGCTCCGCGAGGGCATGCCGATCGGCGCGCACACCACGCTGCGCGGTGACCGCATGTGGGAGTTCCTGGACCGCCTGCTGACCATCGCCCTGCCCCGTATCCGCGACTTCCGCGGCCTGTCCGACCGGCAGTTCGACGGTCGAGGCAACTACACGTTCGGTCTGGTGGAGCAGGTCATGTTCCACGAGATCGACCCCGACAAGGTGGATAGGCAGCGCGGGATGGACATCACCGTCGTGACCACGGCCACCAACGACGCCGAAGGCCGCTCGCTGCTGCGGCGGCTCGGCTTCCCCTTCAAGGAGGGCTGAGGAGTGGCGAAGAAGGCGCTGGTCGTCAAGGCCAACCGGACGCCCAAGTTCAAGGTCCGCGGCTACACGCGGTGCACGCGCTGCGGTCGTCCCCGGGCCGTCTACAAGAGGTTCAGCCTGTGCCGGATCTGTTTCCGCACCATGGCGCACCGCGGTGAGCTGCCCGGCATCACCAAGTCCAGCTGGTAAACCAAGAAGAACGAGTACACCGCAGGTCCGCACGGTGAAATCCGGCCGGAAACCGCGGTGAGGAAGGCCTGTTGGCCATGACGATGACGGATCCGATCGCGGATATGCTGACGCGACTGCGGAACGCGAATTCGGCGTACCACGACACGGTGGGCATGCCGTACTCCAAGATCAAGTCTCATATCGCCGAGATCCTTCAGCAGGAGGGCTACATCGCCTCCTGGCGGGTGGAAGACGCCGAGGTCGGCAAGAACCTCGTGATCTCGCTGAAGTTCGGGAACCAGCGCGAGCGCTCCATCGCCGGCATCAAGCGGGTGTCCAAGCCCGGGCTGCGGGTGTACGCGAAGAAAGACAACTTGCCCCGGGTCCTCGGCGGCCTCGGCGTGGCGATCATCTCCACGTCCGGCGGTCTGCTGACCGATAAGCAAGCCAAGAAGCGGGGCGTGGGCGGGGAAGTCCTCGCCTACGTCTGGTAAGGAGGAGCTGCTATGTCAAGGATCGGGCGGCTCCCCGTGACCATCCCCAGCGGGGTGAAGGTCGATATCGACGGGCGCCAGGTCACCGTGCAGGGGCCGAAGGGAACGCTGCGGCATACCGTGGCCGAGCCCATCGACGTCGTGCGCGAGGACGACGTCCTCAAGGTGACCAGGCCGAACGATGAGGGCCCCGTGCGCGCGCTGCACGGACTGTCCCGGACGCTGATCGCCAACATGGTCACCGGTGTCACGGACGGCTACCGCAAGACCCTGGAGATCGTCGGCGTCGGCTACCGGGTCCAGGCCAGGGGAAGCAACCTGGAGTTCGCGCTCGGCTTCAGCCACCCCGTGCCGGTCACCCCGCCGGAGGGCATCACCTTCCGGGTCGAGACCCCCACCAGGTTCGTCGTGGAAGGCATCGACAAGCAGATGGTGGGCGAGGTGGCCGCGCAAATCCGCAAGCTCCGCAAGCCCGACCCCTATAAGGGCAAGGGCGTGCGGTACCAGGGCGAGGTAGTCCGCCGCAAGGTCGGGAAGGCTGGTAAGTAAGTCATGGCTGGCACCAGGACCAGGTCGCATACCCGCTCCGCCGGACGGGTGGGTTCTCATACCCGCGCCACGGCGGCCGGGCGGGTACGCCGGCACCTGCGAGTTCGCAAGAGGGTCACCGGCAATGCGGGCCGGCCGCGGCTGGTCGTCAACCGGTCGTCGCGGCATATTTTCGCGCAGATCGTCGACGACAGCGTCGGGCGCACCCTGGCCGCCGCGTCCACCCTGGACGCGCCGATCCGCACCGGCGAGGGAGACAAGACAGCCAAGGCGCGCCAGGTCGGCGAGCTGCTCGCGCGGCGCGCGGCGGAGGCTGGCATCGAGGCCGTGGTGTTCGACCGTGGCGGCTATCGCTACCACGGCCGGATCGCGGCGCTGGCGGACGGCGCCCGTGAAGGCGGCCTGAAACTGTGAACCCTGAAATTTTGAGCAGGGCAGGTAATACAGAGATGAGGAAGGGCTAATGCCAGGAGCACCGCGGCGCGGCAGTGGCGGCGGCGAGCGGCGCGAGCGCCGTGACGACCGGCGCGGTGGCGCGGCCGATAAGCAAGCCGCCTACCTTGAGCACGTCGTCAAGATCAACCGCGTGGCCAAGGTGGTCAAGGGCGGGCGTCGCTTCAGCTTCACTGCGCTGGTGGTGGTGGGGGACGGCAACGGGATGGTCGGCGTCGGGTACGGCAAGGCCAAGGAGGTGCCTGCCGCCATCGCCAAGGGCGTGGAAGAGGCCAAGAAGCACTTCTTCCGGGTGCCCAGGATCGCCAACACGATCCCGCACACGGTCCAGGGCGAGGACGCCGCGGGTGTGGTCCTGCTCAAGCCGGCCAGCCCAGGGACCGGCGTCATCGCCGGCGGCCCGGTGCGGGCCGTGCTTGAGTGCGCGGGCATCCACGACGTGCTGTCCCGGTCACTGGGCTCGTCGAACCCGATCAACGTCGTGCACGCGACGGTGGCCGCGCTCAAGAGCCTGAGCCGCCCCGAGGAAATCGCGGCCAAGCGGGGCCTGCCGATCGAGGACGTGGCGCCCGCGGCCATGCTGCGAGCCCGAGCGGCGGCGGCCGGGGCCGGGGCCTAGGGGAGCAGACAGATGGCACAGCTGAAGGTGACACAGATCAAGTCGAAGATCGGCGGGAACAGCGCGCAGCGGAACTCGCTGCGGTCGCTCGGGCTGCGCCGGATCGGCCAGGCGGTCGTCAAGCCGGATCGCCCGGAGTTCCGCGGCATGATCAAGACCGTGCGCCACCTGGTGACGGTGGAGGAAGTGGCCGGAGATGAGCACTGACAATACGGACGAAAAGGGCACAGCCGCCCCGCAGAGCGCAGCCGGGCCGCAGAGCACAGCCGCCCCGCAGAGCGCGGGCGGGCGCGGGCTCAAGCTGCACCACCTCCGGCCCGCGCCGGGCGCGCATAGGGCCAAGACCAGGGTCGGCCGCGGCGAGGCGTCCAAGGGCAAGACCGCCGGGCGCGGCACCAAGGGCACCAAGGCGCGTAACACGGTCCGGCTCGGCTTCGAGGGCGGCCAGATGCCGCTGCACCGCCGGGTGCCGAAGCTGAAGGGCTTCTCCAACGCCGGCTTCGGCACCAGCTACCAGGTGGTGAACACCGGCCGGCTGGCTCAGCTGTTCCCCGAGGGCGGCGACGTGACCCCGGAGAACATGGTGGCCAGGGGTGCGGCTCGCAAGGGTGAACTGATCAAGGTGCTCGGCACCGGCGACCTGCCGGTGGCGCTGCGGGTGACTGCGCACGCGTTCTCGGCCACGGCAGTGGCGAAAATCGAGCAAGCCGGCGGGACGGTCACCGCGCTCTCCTAGGCTGCGACGAACGAACACGGGCACTCACGGCCCGTGTTCGTTCGTTGGTTCGAGTAACGCTTCCAGGGAGACAACGCATGACCTGCCGGGTAAGATACGTGGACTGCCCGATCGACCGAACCGAGGACTGCGCATGCTGACGGCCTTCGTGCGGGCGTTCCAGACGCCGGATCTTCGCAAGAAGATGCTAATCACGCTTGGCCTCATCGCCCTGTTCCGGTTCGGTGCCTCGCTTCCGACGCCGGGCATCGACGAGAAGAACGTGACGATCTGCTCCAACGCCGCGACGGCCGCGGGCAGTCCCACGGCGGGCGTTCTCGGCATCGTCAACCTGCTCAGCGGCCAGGCGCTGCTGCACTTGTCGGTGTTCGCGCTCGGCATCATGCCTTACATCACCGCCAGCATCATCCTGCAGCTGCTCACGGTCGTGATCCCGCGGCTGGAGACGCTGAAGCAGGAGGGGCAGGCCGGCCAGGCCAAGATCACCCAGTACACCAGGTACCTCACCGTGGGCCTGGCGGTCCTTCAGTCCACCGGGTACATCGAGCTGGCCAGGTCTGGCACCCTGTTCAACGGATGCGGCGTCGCCGGCGACAACCCGATCATCCCGAACGCCTCGGTCTTCACTATCGCCACGATGGTCATCACCATGGTGGCGGGCACCACGGTCATCATGTGGATGGGTGAGCTGATCACCGACCGCGGCGTTGGCAACGGCATGTCGGTGCTGATCTTTACCACGGTGATCTCGGTCATCCCCGGCGAGATACTGGCCATCTACCGGGATAAGTCGCCCTTCTACGCGGCCGTCGCCGTCGTCGTCGTGGTCTTCATCGTCGCGTTCATCGTGTTCATGGAGCAGGCGCAGCGCCGGATTCCCGTGCAGTACGCCAAGCGGATGGTAGGCCGCCGGATGTACGGCGGCACCTCGACCTATATCCCGATGAAGGTCAACCAGGCCGGCGTGATCCCGGTTATTTTCGCCTCCTCGTTGCTCTACATCCCGACGCTGGCCGCGCAGCTGTTCGGCAAGAACAGTACGTCGGGCTGGGTGGCCTGGGTCGACCGGAACATCGAGCAGAGCGGCTCGCCCATTTACATGCTCACGTTCTTCCTGCTGATCATCGGGTTCACGTACTTCTACGTGTCGATTACCTTCAACCCAGACGAAGTGGCCGACAACATGAAGAAGTACGGCGGCTTCATTCCCGGCATCCGGCCCGGTCGCCCGACCGCCGAGTACCTCAGGTACGTGCTCAGCAGGCTGACCGCGCCAGGGTCGGCCTACCTGGGCGTCATTGCGCTGTTCCCGCTGGTGGCGCTGTCCGCCATCGGGGTCGCTAACGAGTTCCCGTTCAGCGGAGTCAGCCTGCTGATCATGGTTGGCGTGGGGCTTGACACCGTGAAACAGATCGAGAGCCAGTTGCAACAGCGTAACTATGAGGGTTTCTTGCGATAGTGCGCATCGTCCTCGTCGGGCCCCCCGGTGCGGGCAAGGGGACACAGGCCCAGTTCATAGCGTCACACCTGGCGATCCCGAGGATCTCGACAGGTGACATTTTCCGGTACAACGTGACCAGGAACACCGAGCTTGGCCGTAAGGCCAAGGAGTTCATGGAGCGCGGTGACCTGGTTCCGGACGAGGTGACCGTCGCGATGGTCAGGGACCGGCTCGCCGAGGACGACACCCAGGAGGGCTTCCTGCTTGACGGCTTCCCCCGGAACGTCCCGCAGGCCGAGACGCTGAAGAAGATGCTGTCGGAGTGGGACGCGCGGCTGAGCGTCGTGCTCGAGCTGGTCGTGGACGAGGACGAAGTGGTCCGGCGGCTCTCGGGCCGCAGGACCTGCCGTCGCTGCGAGCGGGTCTGGCACGTCCTTTACGATCCGCCCGCCCGCAATGGCATCTGCGACGACTGCGGCGGCGAGCTCTTCCAGCGAGATGACGACTCCGAGAACACCATCAGGCACCGGATCGAGGTCTACGCCGAGCAGACCTCGCCGCTTGTCTCGTTCTACGCCGACGAGAACATCCTGATCGGCATCGACGCGACCGGCCCGGTGGAAGAGATCACCAGCCGGGCGCTGGCCGCGCTCCGCCCGTTCGTGCGCTGACGTTGAAGAGGGAATGGGGAGGCGGTTGGGGGGTGGCGATCGAGATCAAGACGCCTGAACAGATCAAGGTGATGCGGGCGGCCGGGCTGGTGGTCGCCCGTACGCTGCGCACCCTGGCCGAGGCCGTCGCCCCGGGCGTCACCACCGCCGAGCTTGACGCGCTCGCCGAGCACGAGATCCGGGTCGCCGGGGCCATCCCGTCATTCAAGGGCTACCACGGGTATCCCGCCTCGATCTGTACGTCGGTAAACGAGGAGATCGTGCACGGCATCCCGAGCCAGAGCCGACGGCTGCGCGACGGGGACATCGTCTCCATCGACTGCGGCGCGATCGTGGACGGGTGGCACGGCGACGCGGCGGTGACCGTCGGCGTCGGGTCCATCTCCGCCGAGCACGCCAGCCTGCTGCAAACCTGCGAGACCGCGCTGTGGCGCGGGCTCGCACAGGCACAGGCCGGCCACCGGCTCGGCGACATCTCGCACGCGGTGGAGTCGAGCGTGCGCGGGGCCGGGAGCTACGGCGTGGTCGAGGAGTACACCGGACACGGCATCGGCAGCGCGATGCACATGGACCCGCCGGTGCCCAACTACGGCCGCGCGGGCCGCGGGCCGCGGCTGCGGCCGGGCATGGCGCTGGCCATCGAGCCCATGGTGATGCTGGGCAGCGAGGAGACGGTCGTGCTCGAGGACGGCTGGACCGTCATCACCGCCGACGGAAGCTGGGCCGCGCACTTCGAGCACACCACCGCGATCACAGCCGACGGACCGTGGGTGCTTACCGCCGAAGACGGCGGGGTCTCCGGATTTGAGAAGTTGGGGGGATGGGGGCGGCCTTAGCGGAGAGAAGCCTCGGCGATACTAGAAGAACCGACCTTGTGAGTATTCGGCCGACCTAGGAGGGTGACCGGTGCCCGGTGACCCGCGGATCCGCGCCTCGGATGCGGATCGTGACCGCACCACCGCGCTGCTGCGCGAGCACCACGCCGCGGGCCGGCTGACCGCCGAGGAATTTCATGACCGGATGAACAAGGCCCTGGACGCCAAAACGGTTGGCGAGCTCGAGGAGCTGATGGCGGACCTGCCGGCCATCGACCTGTACCAGCTGCCGGACGCATCCTTGCGGCGGATCCCGCCGCACCGGGGGCAGTCGCTCCTGCCGGCCGATTCCGGTGGCTCAGGCAGCCCGGTCAGGTTCACGCCCGGGACCGTCGCCATGGGAGCCTGGGCGGTGGTAACGTCGGCCCTGGTCGCCATCTGGGCGGTCGCGGCCGTGGTCGGCGGCGGGACCTGGTTTCCGTGGTGGGCCCTGATCGCGATACCGTGGATCTGGGTGCTGATCCGGCGGGCGCAACGCCCGCGGGAATAGAGCCGGGCCGGTGGGTGTCTTATATCACGGCCGTCCATCCGGGCGGTTCGCGTTGGGGCTGCGGGTCGAGTACACTCGTCACCGGCCCATCTGCTGGGTTTCTAGCGGTCGGTACGCGGGGGTTCGCGGACGCGAGCACGGTGCCGGCCTACGAGGGTCCTTCCCGGTTCTCCCGTCCCGCTGGCGTAAGCCAGCACGGACATGAGCCTGGCGGGGCAGGCCCCCGGCAAGCACGGCCACCAAACCGCGCCTAGGCGCGGACCATTACTAAGCAGCGAAGCAGCGGAGGACATGCCCAAGAAAGACGGCGCCATTGAGATCGAAGGCACAGTTGTCGAGTCACTCCCGAACGCCTTCTTCCGGGTGGAGCTGGAGAACGGGCACAAGGTTCTCGCCCATATCAGCGGGAAAATGCGGATGCACTACATCCGCATCCTGCCTGACGACCGGGTTGTCGTAGAGCTCAGCCCTTACGACCTGACTCGCGGGCGGATCGTGTACCGGTACAAGTAACAAGCCATCGCAAGACAAGCAATACGTAGCTGGAGAGAACGCCGTGAAGGTCAAGCCGAGCGTCAAGAAGATCTGCAGCAAGTGCCGGATCATCCGTCGGCACGGCCGCGTCATGGTCATCTGCACCGATCCGAGGCACAAGCAGCGGCAGGGCTGACGCCCCGCCGCACGATAAAGTAACGCGCGCCGCAGCAGCGAGATCACGCTGCGACCCCCGGACGGAGGCCGGGGCCATGTCCGGGCAGGGCATGGAGGCGGTGCGAAGAACCTCCGCGAGACGAAGGAGAACTGCCCGCACATGGCCAGGCTTTCTGGAGTGGACCTCCCCCGCGATAAGCGGCTCGAGGTCGCGCTCACCTATATCTATGGCATCGGCCGCACCAGGGCGCTGCAGACGCTGGAGGCGACCGGCGTCAGCGGGGACACCAGGGTCAACAGCCTTACCGACGACGACCTGATGAAGCTCCGTGACTGGATCGACTCCACCTACCAGGTCGAAGGTGACCTGCGCCGCGAGGTCCAGGCCGACATCAGGCGGAAGGTCGAGATCGGCTGCTACCAGGGAATCCGCCATCGTCGCGGGCTTCCGGTGCACGGGCAGCGGACCCAGACCAACGCGCGAACCCGCAAGGGCAAGAAGAAGACGGTGGCCGGCAAGAAGAAGGCCGGGAAGAAGTAGTCCGGAAACCCGCGGACCGATCACCTCATAGGAAGCGCAAAAGAGAGATATGCCGCCAGCAAAAAGCCGTAGCCAGGCCGCCAAGAAGGTGCGCCGTAAAGAGCGGAAGAACATCGCTCACGGGCATGCTCACATCAGGAGCACGTTCAACAACACGATCGTCTCGATTACCGACCCCACAGGCAACGTCATCTCATGGGCGTCCGCCGGGCAGGTCGGGTTCAAGGGATCGCGCAAGTCGACGCCGTACGCCGCCCAGATGGCGGCGGAAGCCGCGGCGCGCCGCGCGATGGAACACGGTATGCGCAAGGTCGACGTCTTCGTCAAGGGCCCGGGCTCGGGCCGGGAGACCGCCATCAGGTCGCTGCAGGCGACCGGGCTTGAGGTCGGCTCGATTCAGGACATGACCCCCGTACCGCACAATGGCTGCCGGCCGCCCAAGCGGCGCCGGGTCTGACCGGGCTGACAGGAGATAGCGACAGATGGCTCGATACACAGGCCCGGACTGCAAGCTTTGCCGCCGGGAGAAGACCAAGCTCTTCCTGAAGGGCGCCAAGTGCGACTCGCCGAAGTGCCCGATCGAGATCCGGCCTTACCCGCCGGGCGAGCACGGCAGGAACCGCCCGAAGGAAGGCGACTACCTGACGCAGATCAGGGAGAAGCAGAAGGCCCGCCGGATCTACGGCATCCTGGAGCGGCAGTTCCACGGCTACTACGTGGAAGCGGCCAGCAAGCACGGCCGGACCGGCGAGACCATGCTCCAGCTGCTTGAGCGCCGCCTGGACAACGTTGTGTTCCGCGCGGGCTTCGCCAAGAGCCGCGACATGGCTCGCCAGCTGGTGACCCATGGCCACTTCACGGTGAACGGCAGGAAGGTCGACATCCCGTCCTACCGGGTCAGCGAGAACGACATCGTCGAGGTGATGCCCAAGTTCCTCGAGATGACCCCGTTCGTCGTTGCCCGGGCCGAGGCCGGCGAGCGCATCGTACCCGCCTGGCTCGAAGTGGTCCCCGACAAGATGCGCATCCTGGTCCACTCCCTTCCCGTCCGAGCCCAGATCGACACCCAAGTCCAAGAACAGCTAATCGTCGAGTACTACTCGAAGTAACAAGTACCACTCGAACTAACAGCGGCCCGAAGTAAATGAAGTACCTGAAGTAATGAAGTAACACCCGCCCCTACCCACCTCCGGGGCCCCGAAGGGGCTCCCCAGGGGGTGTCAGGGGGGCGGAGCCCCCCTGAGCAGGGGGGTCACCGGGGGGGCTCCGCCCCCCGGGGGAGATACTGCGCGTCATATAGCGGGCGTCGCGGAAAGGAAGTTTCATGCTCATCGCTCAGCGCCCCTCGCTCGCCGAGGAGCAGGTAGACGAATTCCGGTCCCGGTTCGTGATCGAGCCGCTCGAGCCCGGTTTCGGTTACACCATCGGCAACTCGCTCCGGCGTACCCTGCTGTCCTCGATCCCGGGGGCGGCCGTCACGAGCATCAGGATCGAAGGCGTCCTGCACGAGTTCTCCACGGTTCCGGGCGTGAAGGAAGATGTCACCGACATCATCCTGAACCTGAAGGAGCTGGTGGTGTCCTCCGAGCACGACGAGCCGGTCGTGATGTACCTGCGTAAGCAGGGACCCGGCGAGGTGACCGCGGCTGACATCGCGCCGCCGGCCGGCGTCGAGGTGCACAATCCCGAGCTGCACGTCGCCACCCTGAACGCCAAGGGCAAGCTCGAGATGGAGCTGACCGTCGAGCGCGGTCGCGGCTACGTCTCGGCGACGCAGAACAAGCAGCCCGGCCAGGAGATCGGCCGGGTGCCGATCGACTCCATCTACTCACCCGTGCTGCGGGTGACGTACAAGGTGGAAGCCACCCGTGTCGAGCAGCGAACCGACTTCGACCGGCTCATCCTCGACGTCGAGACCAAGCCGTGCATGCGCCCCAGGGACGCGGTGGCCAGCGCCGGCAAGACGCTCGTCGAGCTGTTCGGGCTGGCCCGCGAGCTCAACGTTGACGCTGAGGGCATCGACATCGGCCCATCGCCGACCGACGCCGCGCTGGCTGCGGATCTGGCCCTGCCGATCGAGGACCTCAATCTCACCGTCCGTTCCTACAACTGCCTGAAGCGTGAGGGCATTCACACGGTCGGCGAGCTTGTCGGCCGTAGCGAGCAGGATCTCCTTGACATCAGGAACTTCGGCGCCAAGTCGATCGAGGAAGTCAAGCAGAAGCTCGTTGACATGGGCCTCGCGCTCAAGGACTCGCCGCCCGGGTTCGACCCGAGCAGCGCGGTCGGCGCCTACAGCGACGACGACGACAGCTACGTGGAGACCGAGCAGTACTGACGTGGCCCCCCTACGGGGCCACAGGCCCCGGGGTCACGTGCCCCGGGGCCACGCACACCGAGGAGAGGTCCGTATGCCCACGCCCACCAAGGGCCACCGTCTGGGCGGCAGCCCGGCCCATGAGCGGCACATCCTGGCGAATCTGGCCACCGCGCTGTTCGAGCATGGCCGGATTACCACCACCGAGGCCAAGGCCCGCAGGCTGCGCCCGGTAGCCGAGCGGCTGATCACCTTCGCCAAGCGCGGCGACATGCATGCCCGCCGCCACGTGCTGACCGTGGTCACGGACAAGGGCGTGGTGCACCAGCTATTCACCGAGATCGCCCCGGAGTTCTCCGAGCGAGACGGCGGCTACACGCGCATCACCAAGATCGGACCCCGCAAGGGTGACAACGCGGCGATGGCGATCATCGAGCTGGTCCGGGGCGAGCCAGTCGCGGCCAAGCCCCGCCGCCGGGCCCGCCGCGCCGAGCCGCAGGCTGCGGAACCGCCGGCGACGGCTACCGCCGTGGCCGACGAGGCACCCGTGGCCGACGAGGCCGCGGACGTCGATGACGCGGACGTTGTCGAAGACACGGACGTCGATGACGAGGCCGCAGACGTCGATGACACGGACGTTGTCGAAGACACGGACGCAGGCGAGAACGCCTAGCTGGTCGCGTGAGCCGTTGACCGGCTGACCCCGGACCCGCGTGAGGTTGGCTTGGAAGAAGAACCACGGACCGTTCGGATTCGGGTTGATCTTTCCTACGACGGGTCAGGGTTTTCCGGCTGGGCCGCCCAGCCGGGTCGGCGCACGGTGGAGGGTGAACTGGCCGCGGCGCTCGGCCGGGTGCTGCGGCTGCCCGGACCGCCGAAGCTGACGGTAGCCGGGCGTACGGACGCCGGAGTGCACGCGCGCGGGCAGGTCATCCATACGGATGTACCCGCTGTCGCCTGGGCCGTGGCCGACGGCCGGGCCGTGGCCAGGCTAGCCGGGGTGCTCCCCGCCGATATCCGTGTCCGGGCCGCGGACCAGGCGCCTGACGGGTTCGACGCGCGGTTCTCCGCGTTGTGGCGCCGTTACTCCTATCGCGTCTGCGACGATCCGGCCGCCGCGGATCCGCTGCGCCGGCACGAAACGCTCTGGTACTTCCGGCGGCTTGATGTCACGGCCATGAACGAGGCGGCGCTTTCCTGCCTCGGCGAGCATGACTTCGCGGCCTTCTGCCGCCGCCGGCCAGGGGCGACCACCATCCGGTCGCTGCGCGCCCTGGGCTGGCATCGCGACCATGACGGCATCGCGGTCGCAACCGTGGTGGCGGACGCGTTCTGCCACAACATGGTGCGCTCTGTCGTCGGTGCGCTCATCGCCGTCGGCGAAGGACGCAAGCCCGGCCGCTGGCCGGCCGAGGTGCTCGCCGCCGCGGTCCGCGATCCCGCGGTCCGGGTCATGGCACCGCACGGGCTGTGCCTCGAGGAAGTGGGCTATCCCCCCGCGGATGCGCTGGCGGCCCGGGCCGCCGACACGCGCACGCTGCGTCCCCTCTCGCCTCCGGGGCGCTCTACCTTCCGCTCGCCTCCGGGGCGCTTTTAACGCGCCGCCTTCCCTCGTCGCTCGTTCCTCGCTCCTCAGTCCAGGCGGCGCGGCGGCCCCTTTGGCTCGTTTAGGCCTGGCGGCGCGCCGGTCTTCGGTCGGCGGGTCCCGCTGCGCGCACCGCCCGCACCAACAATCACATCCGACCCGTGCACCCCAGCCCGGTTTATATGGTTGTGGCAACGTACACACTCTTCTGTGCAGGTTGCCGCAACCATGCACTACGTACCGCCGCCCCCCGGCACGGCGAGGGGCTCTTGGGGCGGGGGTGGCCTGGTGACCGCCGTGCCCGTTTGGCTCGGGTTAGGTCTTGCCGCCTAGCATCCGGGTGCTCAGGTTGATGTTCGCGCTACCGGTCACGAGGTTGGCGGCGAACTGCTCAAGGAGCTGCCTGGCGGCCGGGGTCGACGGTGGCTTCAGGTCGGCGAGCTGTGCCCACATCAAGATCAGGTAGTGCCCCTTGACCTCTGCCTGCACGACCCCGGTCCCGCCGCCCAGCTTACTGGTGGCGCCCTTTTTCGCGGGGAGCGGCGCGATGACCTCCTGTGGCCCGGTGGCCTGCCCGGCCTTTTGCGCCGCGGCCGAGGTGTCCAGGTTCACCACGCCGACGGTGCCCATCAGCTGGCCGTTACCCGATATGTAGCTCGCCCGCGCCACCTGGCTGCACTGACCCGATTGCAGCGCCGCCTGCAGTTGCGTGCCGTACACCGCCTGGGAGCAGTTCTTGGTCACGCTAGCGGCCGTCCTGACGTACGAGCTGCCGTTCAGCAAAAACTGCGGCGGGAAAAGCCCCTCGACGGTCAGCGGGGCGGGATCCTCGGTCCTGGATCCGATGTGCTGCCATTTGCCCAGAGACTGATCGAAGTCCGGCGACGCCGGAGCGGTCGTGGGCAGCCGCAGCGAGGGCGGCACCGGCGCGTCGACGCGCGGCTCGTAAAAGAGCTTATATCCGCCGAACCCGGCCGCCAGGACCACGACGGCGACCGCAGCCAGCAGCGCGGACCGGGATCGCAGGCGCCGTTTCGGCTTCGCCTTCGCGCTCCGCCGTCCGCCCGTAGGCACCGTGACCGTACGGGGTGGCCGCGGGTCGACCCGGGTGATGGACTCCGCGTCGTCTGGCGGACCCGCCCCGTCCGACGGGTACCAGAACCCGCCCGGGGGCGTCTCGGGCCGCTCATTCCCAGGCGGGAAGCCCCGTACCGGCGTCCGTCCGCCTGGCCCCGGCGAGCCCGGGGCGCCCAGTGTCGGCTGCCCGCCGGTTCCGTTACCGAGGACGGGTTGTGCTCCGGTTCCGGCTCCGAGGCGGCGCTGCGCACCAGTATCCGCGCCCGGGGCCCGCTGGAGCCCAGCAGCCCGCTGGGGTCCGGTGGCGGGCTGGGGTCCGGTACTGGTGCCGGGGCGTGCGGGGGCGCGCTGGGGTCCGGTGGCGGGCTGGGGTCCGGTGGCGGTGCCAGGCCGTCCGGGGGCGCGCTGGGGCCCGCTGGGGGTTCTCAGCACGGCCTGCGACGCGCTGTCGGCCGAGGGCCCGGAGTTCTGATGGCCTGGGCCCGGCCAGGATGCCTGCCTGGGCGTATCCGCGCCCGAACGGCTCCGTTCCGCGCCCTGATGATCCATAACGTTGAGGGTATCGCCCTGGTCTGTCCAGGTAGGGTGGTATAGAACTTTCCCACTCAGGTAAGACGTCGGGCGGCACGCCGGACGTCGGCGGCCCAGGCAGGCGGGCTCGCCGGCGGTATGGCTTTGGCATCATCGCTTTGGCATCACTGCGTGAAGCGGAGTATGCTGCATTGGCGTCATGCGCGACGGGCATGGACGCGGTGGGCCTTTCGTGCGCGCATTATTCGCGCGTTGCGGCGCGGCGCGCCGGCGGAGCGCCCGGGGCGGTCGGCACCAGCAGGTGCGGGCCGGAGAAGATCAACGAGACATACGCGAAGGCTTAGGACTGTGCGCACTTTCAGCCCGAAGGACAGTGACATTACCCGGCAGTGGCATGTCGTCGACGCTTCAGATGTGGTGCTCGGCCGCCTGGCCAGCCACGTCGCCGTGCTGCTGCGGGGCAAGCACAAGCCGATCTTCGCACCGCACGTGGACACGGGCGATTTCGTGGTCGTGATCAATGCGGCGAAGGTGGCGCTCAGCGGCAACAAGCTGGAGCAGAAGAAGGCTTACCGGCATTCCGGGTACCCGGGCGGCCTGCGGGCGGTCTCGTACGCTGACCTGATGGCCAGCAACCCCGAGCGCGCCGTGGAGAAGGCCGTCCGGGGCATGCTGCCGAAGAACTCGCTCGGCCGCAAGACGCTGAGCAAGCTCAAGGTGTACGCCGGCCCGGACCACCCGCATCAGGCGCAGCGGCCTCAGCCGTACGAGATCACGCAGATCGAGCAGTAAACAAGCAGGAAGTACGAGGAAGAGAACCGTGGCTGAGCCCACTGGCGTAACCACTCCGAGCGTCGAGGACGACGCCGAGCTGGCTGACGACGAGTACGGCGTGGAGGTCCCGTCGGAGTACACGACGGAAACCGCGCAGGACGGTCCGGCGCGTGCCGCGGCACGGCGCCCGGTCGTGACCGGTCACGCCGCCGGCACCGGCCGCCGCAAGGAGGCGATCGCCAGGGTCCGCATCCTCCCCGGCTCCGGCCAGTGGACGATCAACGGCAGGTCGCTCGATGTGTACTTCCCGAACAAGGTGCATCAGCAGCTGGTCAACGAGCCGTTCGTCACCCTGGGCGCGGAGAGCCAGTTCGATGTGGTGGCCCGGATCTCCGGCGGCGGCGTCACCGGGCAGGCCGGCGCGCTCCGCCTCGGCGTGACCCGGTCGCTGATCTTGCTCGACCCGGAGAACCGTCCGCCGCTGAAGAAGGCCGGCTTCGTCACCAGGGACGCCCGGGTCAAGGAGCGCAAGAAGTACGGCCTGAAGAAGGCCCGTAAGGCGCCGCAGTACTCTAAGCGGTAAGTGCTGCTCGGGCAGGGCGGTAAGTGCTGCTCGGGCAGGGCCTGTCGAGCGCGCGTCAACGCAGCCGAGCCACTCTCATCAGGGCAGAGTAACGAGCGGGAGCGACATGGGTGAATCGGGGGATAAGCCCGACCGTCTCTTCGGTACGGACGGTGTCCGGGGTATAGCTGGTTGTGATCTGACCGCGCGCCTGGCCACGGATCTCAGCATGGCGGCCGCCGCCGTTCTGGGCGGCGTCGTCGGCCATACGGACCGTACCGGGCGCGCGCTCGCCGTCATCGGCCGCGACCCGCGCGCTTCTGGGGAGTTCCTGGAGGCCGCCGTGGTCGCCGGCTTGGCCGGCGCGGGCGTCGACGTGGTGCGGCTCGGGGTCATTCCCACGCCGGCGGTGGCCTACCTGACCGGAGCCCTGAACGCTGCCTTCGGCGTTGTCATCTCCGCGAGCCACAACCCGGCCAGGGACAACGGGATCAAGTTCTTCGGGCGTGGCGGCATCAAGCTGCCGGACGCGGTGGAAGACGAGATCGAGGCCAGGCTCAGGACACTGGAACAGGGGACACCGGAGCCGAAAATACCGGAACCCAGGACACCGGGGTCGGCCGCCGCGGAATTCGGCCGGGTCCGTGACGCCACCGTCGAGCAGGAGCGGTACCTGGAACACCTGCTGTCCACGCTGCCAGGCCCGTCGGCACTGGCGGGCCTGCGGGTCGTGGTCGACTGCGCGCACGGGGCGGCTTACCAGCTGGCGCCCGAGGCGCTGCGCCGGGCTGGCGCGGAGGTCGTCACCATCGGCGCCGAACCCGACGGGCTCAACATCAACGCCGGATGCGGTTCGACGTCCCTCGATGCCCTGGTCGCGGCGGTCCTCGAGCACGGTGCGGACGCGGGCATCGCCTACGACGGCGACGCCGACCGGTGCCTGGCGGTGGACGGGGACGGCCAGCCGCTGGACGGGGACCAGATCCTGACCGTGCTCGCGACCGGGCTGAAAGAGGCGGGCCGGCTGACGGGTGACACGGTCGTGGTCACGGTGATGTCCAACCAGGGTTTCCATGTGGCGATGCGAGAGGCCGGCATTGCGGTGATCGAGACGCCGGTCGGGGACAAGCACGTGTCGACGGTCATGCGCGAGCGGGGTTACGTGCTCGGCGGGGAGCAGTCCGGGCACATCATCATGGGTGAGCACGCCACGACGGGCGACGGCGTGCTGACCAGCCTGCAGCTGCTTGCCGCGGTGAACCGGCGCGGGGTGCCGCTGGCGGCGGCGGCGAAGATGATGCCGAAGTACCCTCAGGTGCTGGTCAACGTGCCCGGCGCTGCGTCGCAGCTGGGGCCGGAGGTCGCCGCGGCGGTGGCCAGGGCGCGCAAACGGCTGGGCGGGAACGGGCGGGTGCTGGTTCGGCCGAGCGGAACCGAGCCCACGATCCGGCTGATGGTCCAGGCCGAGGACGCGAGCCTGGCCGAACGCGTCGTGGGTCAGCTCGCGGACGAGGTTCGGCTAGCCCTCGCCGGGCATTAGAAACCCCATGCGAGAGGCTTACCAGGTGGCTGCCGTCCGGGCGGCCGAACGCGCGCTGATGGAGGTCGTCCCGGACGGGGCGCTGATGGGGCGGGCCGCCGCGGGACTCGCCTCGGTGTGCGTCTCCCTGCTCGGCCAGGATCCCGGACATGTATACGGGACCCGGATCGTCGTGCTGGCGGGCAGCGGAGACAACGGCGGCGACGCCCTGTACGCGGGCGCCCTGCTGGCCCGCCGCGGCGCGTCCGTCACCGCGATCACGCCAGGGGCCGGTGCCCACGCGGGCGGAACCAGCGCGCTCCGCGCCGCTGGCGGCCGGATCCACCCGGCGCCCCAAGACGGTGCGCCCCAAGACGGTGCGATCGACCGCGCCGACCTGATCATTGACGGCCTGCTCGGCATCGGCGGCCGGGGCGGCCTGCGGGAACCCTTCGCCGGCCTGGCCCAGCGGGCCGAGCAGAGCCGTCAGGCCGGTGCGACGCTGGTGGCCGTCGACCTGCCCAGCGGCATCGACGCCGACACCGGAGCCGTCGACGGCCCGGCGGTCCGGGCCGACGTCACCGTGACCTTCGGCGCGATCAAGCCCGGGTTGCTGATAGACCCCGGTGCCGGGCACGCCGGAACCGTGGAGCTGGTGGATATCGGCCTTGGTCCCTACCTGAAGGACGGACCCGCGGCCGCCTCGCCGCAGCGTCACGACATCAGCGAACTGCTGCCCCGGCCCGGGCCGGAATCGGATAAGTACCGCCGGGGCGTCCTCGGCCTGCTCGCGGGCAGCGATCGTTTCACTGGAGCCGCGCTGCTTTCCGCCGGCGGGGCGGTGCACGGCGGGGCCGGCATGGTCCGGGTGGTGACCGCCCAGGCCGCCGCCGCGCTAGTCCGGCAGGTATGGCCCGAGACCGTGCTCAC
Source organism: uncultured Actinomycetes bacterium (assembly GCA_963758795.1). Taxonomy (GTDB): domain Bacteria; phylum Actinomycetota; class Actinomycetes; order Streptosporangiales; family Streptosporangiaceae; genus Palsa-504. The sequence goes on along the minus strand of CAVWXG010000002.1, from coordinate 63,100 downwards.
GGTGCATCCCGACGACCCTGACTGGGACCTGATCGGCTCGGTGGGCCGGGTGCAGGCGTGGGTGGCCGGTCCTGGCATGGGAACCGGCCCGGACGCCGTGGCGCGGCTGACCGCGATTCTCGGCACTGATCTGCCGGTCCTGGTGGACGCGGACGGGCTGACGATCCTCAGCCAGGCCAAGGATCTGCTCCCGCGCGCGGCGCCGACCCTCATCACGCCGCACGCCGGTGAGCTGTCCCGCCTGCTTGGCACCGACGGGCGCAGCGTCGAGGCGCGGCGGCTCGAGCACGCCCGGCGGGCGGCCGACGAGCTTGGCGTCACCGTGCTGCTGAAGGGATCCACGACCGTCATCGCATCGCCGGCCGAGTCCCAGCCGATCCTGGTCAACCCCACCGGTACGCCGTGGCTGGCCACCGCGGGCAGCGGTGACGTGCTGTCCGGGCTGGCCGGCGCGCTGCTGGCGCAGGGCCTTGAGCCCGCTCAGGCCGGCCTGGCCGCCGCGTACCTGCACGGCCTGGCCGGACGGCTCGCCGCCGCCCCTGACCCGGACTCCGGCGAGGCCCCGATCGGGGCCTCCGATCTGGTCCGGGCGCTGCCTGCCGCGTTCCGGAGCCTGTAGCCGCCATGGACCGGCAGGCATTCATCGACCTCGGGGCGATCACCGGCAACCTCGCGGCGCTTTCCGAGTGGGTACGCGGCAGCCAGGTGATGGCCGTAGTGAAGGCGGACGGGTACGGCCACGGCATGGTCCCGGCGGCCCGGGCGGCGCTGGCCGGCGGGGCCAGCTGGCTCGGTGTCGTCGACACCGCCGAGGCGGTCGCGCTCCGGCAGGCCGGGATCACCGCCCCGGTGCTCTGCCTGATGTCCTTCGGCGAGCCCGACGAGGCGATCGCCCACGGCGTTGACCTGTCGGCCGGCTCGGTCGAGTTCGTCGCCAAGGTCGCGGCCGCGGCGATCCGGGCGGACAGGCCGGCCCGGCTGCACCTGAAGGCCGACACCGGCCTGAGCCGGGGCGGAGCCACCCCGCGGGACTGGCCGGATCTGGTCGGCGCCGCTCTGGACGCCCAGGCCCGCGATCTGCTCCGGGTGGTCGGCCTATGGTCGCACTTCGCCTGCGCCGACCTGCCCGGGCACCCGTCGATCAACGCCCAGCTGGCCGCGTTCACGGAAGCTGTCGCGGTCGCGGAGAAGGCCGGTGTCACCCCCGAGGTCAGGCACATCGCCAACACCGCCGCCGGGCTGACCGTGCCAGAATCCCGGTTGGACCTGGTGCGGTTCGGCGGCGCCAGCTACGGCCTGTCCACGTTGCCGGGCGGCGCGCCGTCCTGGCTGCGGCCAGCGATGAGCTTTCGCGCCCGGCTGGCCATGGTCAAGCGGGTTCCTTCCGGTACCGGCGTTTCTTACGGTCACCGTTACGTCACGGCCCGCGAGACCACCCTCGGTCTGGTGCCGCTCGGCTATGCCGATGGGGTGCCGCGCGGCGCGGCCGGCCTGTCGCTGGTCAGCGCGCGCGGGCGCCGCTGGCCAATCGCGGGTACGGTCTGCATGGACCAGTTCGTCGTCGATTTCGGCGACGAGCCGGTCGCGGCGGGCGATGAGGTGGTGCTGTTCGGCCCGGGAGACGACGGGGAGCCCACCGCGCAGGAGTGGGGCGAGGCCCTGGGCACCATCTCCTACGATATGGCCACGGGTATCGGCGCCCGGGTACCGAGAATCTACCCCGGGGATCTCTGATGATTTTTCCAAACGGGCACGGCCGCCTGCCCACGACCACCCGGATCGCGACCGACGTGGCCATGCGGGACCTCGGCCGGCAGCTCGCCGGGCTGCTGCGGGCCGGGGACCTGGTGATCCTGACCGGGCCGCTCGGAGCGGGCAAGACCACGCTGGTGCAGGGCATCGGCGCCGGGCTGGGGGTGCGCGGGCCCATCACCTCCCCGACCTTCGTCATCGCCCGGGTGCACCCCGTCGTCTCCGGGGCCTCCGGGTCCGGCCCGGCGCTGGTCCACGCGGACGCCTATCGTCTGGGCAGCATCAGCGAGGTGGACGATCTGGACCTGGACACCGACGCCGCGGCCGCGGTCACGGTGGTGGAGTGGGGCGCCGGTCTGGCCGAAGGCCTGGCGCAGGACCGGCTCGAGATCTCGATCGAGCCCGACCCGGACTCCGACGTGCGGACTGTCCAGCTAATTGGTCACGGCGCCAGATGGAATGATGCGCTCATGGACGCCGTAGATCGTTTATAGTTCCGCTGTATCGATCCCCTTTCGCGTATCGCGCCCGTTACGTACCGTTCCCCGATCCCGGAGGCGCGCCGTGCCCGAGCAGGAATACCTGCCGCCCCGCCGACCCGCCGTCCCGGCCAGGTCCTACCGTCCTGACCGTGACGAGGAGGATCCGCCGCCGTGGGCAGACCTGCCCCCGGTTCGTCCCGGGACGCCCGCCGGTCCCGGGGGGCGTCACGACGGGCGCAGGGATGCCGAGCGTCTCATGCCACCCGCGGGCGCCGGCGGTTCGGCCAGTCCCTCCCGGCGGGATGACTCGGTACCGCAATGGGCCGTTCCCGAGGCGGACGAGAACGAGGATGTGCCGCGGCCTGGGCGCCGGGGCGGCCGGGCCATGCGGGCGGCGGCCCGCAAGCGGCGGCGGTGGCTCCTCCTGGCGGGCGGCCTGGTGCTGGCAGCCGGGGTCGCGATCGCGGTGGTCCTGCTGCTGCCAGGCGGGCCCGGGCCGGCCGCGGTCACTCCGGGCACGCTCATCACGACATTCCAGCCGGGAGAGCTCCGCCAGGTGCCGAACGCGTGCGGCGCCGTGCCCACTGCCACCGTGCGGCAGTACCTGCCCGGGAAAGTCGGCCAGTCCTCTCCGCTGCCGGTCAACGGCGCGGCCGAATCCGCGTGTAACTGGACCGTCGACTCACCGCCCGTCTACCGGCTGATGCAACTCAACATGCTCGCCTACGCACCGAACGGCCTGGCCAGCGGCGATGGCAGCGCTACCTTCGCCGCGATCGACGGGTACGATTCGACACTGCAGGGCATCGCTGACCCGCCGAAGAACTCGCCCGACCCCCGGGCCACGGTGACCCCGCTGCCCGGATTGGGGAACCAGGCGTCCAGCGCCATGCAGGTATTCCAGGCGGGCGGAGCGACCACCGACGTGGCAACCGTCCTCGTGCGCTATCACAACGTGGTCGTCACGGTCACGCTGGATGGACTTGAGCACTCCAACCGCGGGTCCTACGGGCCGGTGTCGCAGTCCGCGCTGTCGGCGGCCGCCCTGGCGTTCGCCCGCGCGGCCGAGGCTTCCCTGCACTGAATCCGCTGGGCACCGATCCCTCGTACCGGCCGCCCTGGCGTGGCTCGCGGTTGGGCTCGGCGACGCCGCGCGCCCACTAGGCTGGTCGGCGTGCTTGTGGTGGGTTTTGATACGGCGACTCCCGCGGTGAGCGTGGCCATCCACGACGGGGACCGGGTCGTCGGCGAGGCGTTCGCCGTCGATGCCCGGCGACATGGCGAGCTGCTCATGCCGATGATCGCGAAGGTCATGGCGGAAGCGGGTGCGTCGCGCGCGGATCTGACCGCGGTGGCCGTGGGGGTGGGACCCGGGCCTTACACCGGCCTGCGGGTCGGTGTGGTGACCGCCAGGGTCCTCGGGTCCGTGCTGGGGATTCCCGTACACGGCGTGTGTACCCTCGATGTGATCGCGGCAGCGGCCGCGGGGGCAGGGGAGTTCTGCGTGGCGACCGACGCGCGCCGCCGGGAGGTCTACTGGGCGCGGTACGACGCCGACCGGCGCCGGCTGGAAGGTCCCCTGGTCAGCACCGCCAGCTCCATCCCGGGGGCGCTCGGGCTCGCGGTGGCCGGGACCGGGGGCCAGCTTTACCCGGAGGCGTTCGGCGAGGTGATCGGGCCTGCCTACCCGGATGCCCGGACGCTGTGCGAGATCGTGGCGGGACGGCCCGGGCCGGGATCGGCGCAGCCGCCGCTGCTGGCGGCGGATCCGCTGTACCTGCGGCGACCCGATGCCAGGGAGCCGGGACGGCCGAAGCGGGTAACGCCATCGTGAAGGCCCGTCGACGTGATACCCGCGGGCTGCGGCTGCGGGGGATGAGCAAGCGTGACATGCCTGGGGTCATGGCTCTGGAACGGGAGCTTTTCCCTGACGACGCGTGGACGCCTGAGATGTTCGCGGCGGAGTTCGCGCAGTCGGCCTCGCGCCGGCTCTACCTGGTGGCCGAGGAGGACAACACGCTGATCGGGTACGCGGGGATGATGTTTACCGGCGGGCCGCAGGCCGATGTGGTGACGCTGGCGGTGGATCCGGCCCACTGGGGCAAGGGGACCGGTACGGCGCTGCTCACCGCGCTGCTGGACGAGGCGGGAAACCGCGGCTGCACGGAGGTCTTGCTCGAGGTGCGTGAGGACAACCCCAGGGCCAGGCAGCTCTACTTGCGGCACGGCTTTACCGAGGTCGGGGTCAGGCGCGGCTATTACCAGCCGTCCGGCGTCGACGCCGTGGTCATGCGGAAAGGACTGGCGTGATGGCGTCCCCGCTGGTGCTCGGCATCGAGACATCCTGCGACGAGACCGGTATCGGCCTGGTCCGCGGTCACGACCTGCTCGCCGACAGCGTGGCCTCCAGCGTCGATGAACACGCGCGGTTCGGCGGTGTGGTACCCGAGGTCGCCAGCCGCGCGCACCTGGAAGCGATGATCCCGACCTTCGACCGCGCGATCGCGACCGCGGGCGTCCGTCCCGGCGAGATCGACGCCGTGGCGGTCACCGCGGGTCCCGGGCTGGCCGGTGCCCTGCTGGTCGGGGTGGCGGCGGCCAAGGCGTATGCGTTCGCGCTGGGCAAGCCGCTCTACGGCGTTAATCACCTGGCCGCGCACATCGCGGTCGACCAGCTGGAACACGGCACGCTGCCGTCGCCGGCGGTGGCCCTGCTGGTTTCCGGCGGGCATTCCTCGCTGCTGCTCGTGCCGGACGTGGCCCAGGAGGTTGTTCCGCTCGGCGCCACCGTCGACGACGCGGCCGGCGAGGCCTACGACAAGGTGGCACGGGTGCTCGGCATGCCCTTTCCCGGCGGACCGCCGATCGACAAGGCGGCCCGCAACGGTGATCCGGGCGCGATCAGCTTCCCGCGCGGCAAGTACCACGACGGCTCGCTCGACTTCTCCTTCGCGGGCCTGAAAACGGCGGTGGCCCGCTGGGTGGAGGCGCGCCGGGCGGCCGGGGAGCCGGTCCCGGCCGCGGACGTAGCCGCGTCCTTCCAAGAGGCCGTCGCGGACGTGCTCACCCGCAAGGCGGTGCAGGCCTGCCAGCGGCACGGCGTCACCGACCTGATCGTGGGTGGCGGCGTCGCGGCCAACTCCAGGCTGCGATCCCTCGCCGCGGAGCGGTGCGAGTCGGTCGGCATCAAGCTGCGGGTGCCGAGACCGGGACTGTGCACCGACAACGGCGCCATGGTCGCGGCTCTCGGCGCCGAGATTGTCTCCCGCGGCATCGCACCCTCCCCGCTGGACCTGCCCGCCGACTCCTCCCTGCCCGTCACCGAAGTCGTCGTCCGCTAGCGCGGCCCCGGTCCGCTAGCGCGCCCCATGGAGGCGCGCAGCGCCACCTCACGTTTTCACGAAGGGTTCACAGTTTTGCCAGACTGTGAACCCTTCGTGATCACGAGTCGCCTGGCCAGATGGTGCCCCGGCGAGTCGGCTTCGACGATATCGGCGCGGACCGATGGCTTCGAAGTCGACCTTGTCGCAGGTCCGTGTTCAGGCTCGGGCTGAGCGGCGAAACGAAAGTGCTCTTTCTGGCTAAGGCGTCTCCGGCGCTGACGACAGCCCCACGGCCGGTCAGGCCTTCTTGCCGCCCTCACCACGGTGGAGACGATGCCGCCAATGTCGGCTCAGCAGCACCAGCGCCGCGATCCCGACGGCGACCGGAAGGACCCGCTTGAGGATCGCGGGACCGACCAGCCTGACCAGGTTGATGGAGTCCTCGTTCTGCACCACAGGCGGTACGGTCGCCGGCCGTACCGGCACCGGTGCGGCGGCGGATTCCGTCGGACCCGGCCCGGCGTCAGTGATCACCGCGGAACCGTTCGCCGCACTGCCGTCTCCGGCGCTTTCCGCACTGCTGGTCGCTGCGCTCGAATTAGCCGTGGTCGAGCTGACTGTGCTCGAGCTGCCTATGCTCGAACTGGCCGTGCCGGCATCAGCCGTGCCGGCATCAGCCGTGCCGGCATCAGCCGTGCCGGCATCAGCCGCGACGGGGCCGGCCGAGCCACTGGCGCCGTCCGGTCCGACCCCGCCATCGGAGATCATCTGGGCCAGGTTCTCCGCGAACTTCTCCACCAGCTTGCCGCCGACTTCGGCGATCACGCCGCGGCCGAACTGGGCCGGCCGGCCGGTCACGTTCATCGTCGTGTGGATGGAGACCCGGGTCCCCTCCCCAGAGGGCTCCAGCGACGACCGGATGGTCGCGGAGGCGGTACCCGCGCCGCGGGTCTCCTTACCTGAGGCGTCCGCGACCACCACCCGGGCGTCGGGATCGCGCTCGGTGAACTTCGCGGTCCCGCGGTAGGTCAGCGACACCGGACCGACCTTGACCTTGATGCGTCCGGTCACCACTTCCCCGTCGAACTCCTCGACGGTAGCGCCGGGCATGCACGGCGCGATCCTTTCCACGTCGAGCAGCACCTCCCACGCGCGGTCCGGCGGGACGGGAACGGTAAAGGAGTGGTCGAGCTCCATGCTCATCAGCGGGTCACTCTCTCTGGCTGGATTCAATCAATGAATTATGCCGGTTACCGGTCCGCAACGGCAAAAACACCGACGGTACGTCAGCGTCCGCACCGGCGAACCGCGCCGCTCAGGCGGTGTCAAGGACCTGGAAAGCCTCGGCCAGACGGCCGTCCGGCAGGCCCGCCTGGCCAGCTGTGCGGGCCAGCCTAGTCCGCAGAAGTCCGGCCAGGTCGTCCAGGTGGCCGGTCTGGCTCTCATGGGCGTGCAGGGCGGCGACCTTGCGCGCGAACGTGTCGGTCACATCCACGTAGTGATTGGGTGTCCCGCCGCCGGCGATCCAGACCTCACGGACGGTCCACGCGGCGAGGGCCTCACGTTCGCGGAGTTCGGGGAACGCGAACGGGTTGCGCGCGTCCGGGTAGACGGCGTCCAGGGCGGCGGAGCCGACCGCGCGGTGGTCGGGGTGGCCGATGCCGATCCTGTTGTAGTTCCGCTCCGGGCTGGGGACCACGACGCGATCCGGGCGGACCTGCCTGATCACCCGGGCCAGGTCCCGGCGCAGGTCCAGGGTGGCCTCCACCCGGCCGTCCGGATAGCCGAGGAAACGCACGTCGTGAACTCCGACGCACTTCGCGGCGGCCACCTGCTCGGCCCGGCGCAGGGCCGGCATCTGGTCCCGGGGGAAGTCCTCGTCGAAGCCGCCGGCGCCGCCGTCGGTCACCACGCAGTAGATGACCTCGATCCCGGCTTCGGTCCAGCGCGCCACCGTTCCCGCGACGCCGAAGTCGACGTCATCCGGATGCGCGGTGATGGAGAGCACCCGCGCGATCTCGGCGTCATCCAGCACGTCCGCCATCTTAACGGGGAGCCGGCCCTGGACCGGGCCGGTCAGCCCTCGTCTGGCACCAGGGTCGGGGTACCCCGGGTCAGGGTCTGCTTCTTGAAGAACGCGGGCGCGGTCACCCGCATGAAGATGAATCCGAGCACGCCGACCAGCGCGGCCCCAAGGGCGATCAGGAAGATCCCCCCGACCTCCCAGCGCAGGCCCGGTATGGTCCAGCTGGTGAGGCTGTTGGTCGCCACCCAGTCGCTCTGCAGGCTGTAAATGCCCGCCCCCCACATGATCAGCCAGCCCAGCGCAGGCAGAATGCCTTGCATCCACAGGTTCCGGGCGCTGCTGGTCAACGTCTTGCGGTAATACCAGACACAGGACAAGGCGGTCAGCCCATAGTAGAAGGCGATGTAGAGCCCGATGGCCGTGACCGCGTCGCCGATCGGGTTGCCCCCGGCGATGTAGTTGAACGGGATGTAGAGGGCGATCGAGACGAGGCCCATGACGATGGTGGAGACGGTCGGCGTCAGGTACCGGGGGTGGATCTTGGCGAAGGCCGCGGGGATGGCCTTGTAGGCGGCCATCGACAGGGTGGTGCGCGCGGTCGGCAGGATTGTCGTCTGTGTCGAGGCAGAGGCCGAGGTGAGCACCATCAGGATGAGCAGCCGGGACAGGAACGTGCCGAACCCGCCGGCGCCGAAGATCGCCGTGCCCGCGACCGACAGCACGTCGAACTCGTGCGCCTGGTTGGCCAGCCCGACGCCCTTGGTGCCGATCCCGGCGAACGACTGGATGCCGAAGATGACGATCACGTAGGTGAAGAGCAGGATCACGGTGGAGATGATCGCCGCCCGGCCCGGCGTCTTGGCCTTGTCCTTCGTCTCCTCGTTGACCGAGACCGCGGTGTCCCAGCCCCAGTAGATGAACAGCATCAGGATGATCCCGGTGATGAAGGCGGACAAGCTCAGGTGGGTCGGCACCAGCCAGCTGAAGCTCGGGGGGACCGACCCGGCGGGGTGGCTGACCTCGGTCTTGACCAGCGCGGTCACCGCCAGCACGAGGAGCATGATGATCTCGATGGTCAGCAGGATGCGCTGGAACCACGCGGAGACCTCAATGCCCCGGTAGCAGATATAGCTCATCGCGACGATCCAGGCGATGCCGGTCAGCAGCACCCAGGGGCTGGTGGCGTTATCGCCGATGCCGTCCGCGCCGAAGAGCAGGAACATGTACTGTCCGGCCACCTGGGCGAGGCTGGCCATGACCAGGACGTCGGCGGCCACGATCGCCCAGCCGCCCGCCCAGCCGGTCTTCGGGCCGAACGCCCGGGTCGCCCAGGTGAACGTGGTCCCGCAGTCCGGGTCGGCCTTGTTCATCTCGCTGTAGCCGATCGAGCAGAGCAGCATCGGGATGAAGGCCAGGAAGGCGACCGCGGGCGACTTGAGCCCCACCGCGGCCACCACGAAGAACAGCGTCGCCGCCAGGCTGTAGGCGGGAGCCGTCGACGCGACGCCCATCACGATGCTTGAGAGCAGGCCGAGGGCGCCGCCCTTCAGGCCCTTGTCTTTGTATTCTTCGACCGGCTGAAGCTCTGGCGTGGTGCTCGTGGCCATGTCTCACCCTCCTGGCTATAACCCGGCATAGCCCGGGCTGGAACGGCGGCCCCCGATCGGCCGGACCGTTGCCGCAAACTGTCATCGGCCGGGTGTGACGGCAACGTCAGCACCACTAAACACTACGGTTCTAGCACAAATGATGCGTTCCGGCAACGATATCCGTAGTAACGGCTCGGTGTCACGGCTGGTCTCGTCTGCGGTTTTGGGCGAAGTATGCCCGCAGGGGCCTAGGATCAGCCCATGCGGATACTGCTGGTAGGCGCGGGCGGGGTTGGCACGGCATTTGCCCGGATCGCGGCCCGCCGCCGGTTCGCCGAGCTGGTGATCGCCGACTACGACCTGGACCGGGCGCAGCGCGCCGCGGCGGCCCGGGATGGCTTCGAGGCCGTGCAGCTGGACGCCAGGGACGAGCGGGCGGCCGCGGAGCTGCTCACCCAGCGCCGCTGCGACGTGCTCATGAACGCGACCGACCCCCGTTTCGTCATGCCGCTGTTCCGTGCCGCGCTCCAGGCCCGCACCCACTACCTGGACATGGCGATGTCACTTTCTCATCCGCATCAGGATGCCCCCTACCGGATGACCGGAGTCAAGCTGGGTGACGACCAGTTCGCGATGGCGCCGGCCTGGGAGTGGGCATCCAGGCTCGCGCTGGTGGGTATGGGAGTGGAGCCGGGGCTGTCGGACGTATTCGCCCGTTACGCCGCCGATGAGCTGTTCAGCGAGATCAGCGAGCTCGGCGTGCGGGACGGCGCGAATCTCGAGGTGGCCGGCTACGACTTCGCCCCCACGTTCTCCATCTGGACCACGATCGAGGAGTGCCTGAACCCGCCGGTGATCTGGGAACGCGACCGGGGCTGGTTCACCACCGAGCCGTTCAGCGAGCCCGAGGTCTTCACCTTCCCGGCCGGCATCGGGCCGGTGGAATGCGTGAACGTGGAGCACGAGGAGGTGCTGCTGATGCCGCGGTGGGTCCAGGCGCGGCGGGTCACCTTCAAGTACGGGCTCGGGTCCGAGTTCATCGGCGTCCTGCGCACCCTGCACAAGCTAGGCCTGGACCAGACGAAACCGGTGCGGGTCGGTGCCGCGACCGTGTCGCCTCGCGACGTGGTGGCCGCGTGCTTGCCAGACCCGGCCACGCTCGGGGCCGCGATGAGCGGGCTGACCTGTGCCGGCACCTGGGTGACCGGCACGGGCACCGACGGTGCCCCGCGTGAGGTGTACCTGCACCACGTGGTCGACAACGCATGGTCGATGGCCGAGTACGGATCCCAGGCGGTGGTCTGGCAGACCGCGGTCAACCCGGTGGTCGCGCTTGAGCTGATCGACTCCGGCGCCTGGTCCGGGGTCGGCGTGCTTGGTCCCGAAGCGCTGCCCGCGCGACCGTTCCTTGCTCTGCTGGCTGATTACGGCTCGCCCTGGGCGTGCGAGGAACGGACTCAGGCGGGCCGGTGAGACGGCGCCTGGGTCAGATATCGGCGAGGAGCTGGCTGAGCACGTTCGTGGTGTTCGCGGCAGGCTCGGCCTGCAGGCAGAGCTGCTCCATGACCTCGAGGTAGCTGTCCACCTCGACGGGCTTGTCCAGGTAGAGCGCGCTGGTCAGCTGCTCGATGTACACGACGTCCTGCAGGTCGGGCTCGGCGAAGCGCAAGATGGTGAACGGACCGCCCATGGCGGAATGCGCGCCCGCCTGGAACGGCAGGATCTGGAGAGTGACCGCCGGGTGTTCCGCGATCTCGATGAGGTACCGCAGCTGCTCGCGGGTCACGTCCCTGGTGCCGACGGGGCGACGCAGCGCGCCCTCGTCGACGACGGCCCACAACTGCGGCGCGTCCGGCCTGCGGAGGATTTCCTGGCGGCTGGCCCTCAGCTCGCCCCGCCGGGCGATCTCGTCATCGCTGGCCGCCGAACCCTGCCGGATCAGCGCGCGAGCATACGCTTCGGTCTGGAGCAGCCCGGGCACGAGCTGGACTTCGTAGATCCGGATGACCGATGCCGCCGCCTCCAGGCCGACGTAAGGCTCCAGCCAGTTCGGCAGGATGTCCGAGTAGGCGTGCCACCACCCGGGCGTATTCGCTTCCCTGGCCAGGTTCAGCAGCGCCGCGCGTTCTTCGCTGTCGGTAACGCCATACAGCGTCAGGAGGTCGCCCACGTCCCGCTCCTTGAAGCCGACCCGGCCGTGTTCCATTCGGCTGATCTTGGAATGAGAACCCCGGATGGCCTCGGCGGCCTGCTCTGCGGTAATTCCGCGTGACTCGCGCAGCTGGTGCAGCTGACTGCCGAGCACGAGGCGCTGAACGGTGGGACCGCCCGCCCGCGTGCCGAAAATGCTTGGAGGCACATCCCAGGCCGAGTCTTCGGATGAGACCATCGGCACTCCTCGCATCGTCGTCACCCTAGATCCAGGCAGGGTGTGGACCAGTCTCCCACGTGATCTAACTCCTGCGAAAGGGGGTTCCGTGACAATTCAATAGAAGTCCTGATCTCTCCGTATTCTCGCAGGTCGGAAGGGTCCAGTTGGCCGATCCGTCACTGTAGTGTCGCCGCGCGCCGGCCGTTAGCGCTGTTACTGGGGGGTAGCTGGCTAGTTTCGGCGAGGAGATGATCGAATTCGCCATCCTTGGCTCCGGCCAGGAATGCGGTGATCTCTGCCAGAGTATAGAGCAGGACGGGACCGGCCGGGAACCGCGAGTTGCGCATCGCGATCTCCCCGCTGGGCAGCGTGGCCAGCTCGACGCACGCGCCATTCGGGTTACTGTGCCAGCTCTTCAGCCAGCGGACATCGCCGAGTTCTGCGGCGAGCATGCCGTTGTAGGTAATGGCCATATTTATCCCCTTCCGACAGGTTCAACGCTGCAGGCCTGAAAGGTTCACTCAGTGTAATTCTTATGTGAGCAACTGGTGAGTAAGTTCCTGATGCGATTCGCCTGCCCGCTAGTCCCCCGTGGGCCCATCCGGAGACCGTCTGCACAAAGCGGATGAACGTGCATCCGGTCTTGCATTTGCACAATATATCAGGCAACATAGCGTTAAGCACGCAGTTAACACCGTGACGGGCAATCGTTTTAGGCCCGCTGACATGCAGGAAGCTGTTGCGTTGGCCCATCTCAGTGTCGCTACAGGTACCGGGGATGACGACGACGAAGTCAGCGTCTGGCGGCCCGCCGTCACGCGCAGCATGCCGCGACTGCTGCCTGTGCCCTCCGCGTGGTGGGAGACCCCGGCGGTTACCTCCCGTGCCCTCAGCGCCCGGCCGGAGGAAGCCAGGACCGCTCGCTACTTCGTCCGGGAGCTGCTGACCTGCTGGGGCCTAGAGGCGCTGGCCGATGACGGCGAGATGATCATCGATGAGCTGGTGGTCAACGCCGTTCTGCACGGCACCCGGGCCGGCCTGATCCGCGCCAACCCGGGTGCTGGCCTGGCCGTGCTGCGGTTGTGCATGCTCAGGCGGGTCGGCGAGGTCATGCTGGCGGTCATCGATCCAGCCAACGAGACGCCGATGCCGCGGCAGCCCGACTGGGGCGGGGAAAGCGGTCGCGGCCTGCAGATCGTCGCGGCGCTCAGTCACGTGTGGGGCTGGAGCCCGATCGCCGGGCACGGCAAGGCGGTCTGGGCCGTGCTACGCGATCCCTGACACAGCTTCCTGCGACGCGGTGGCCAGGACGTGCTCGACCAAGGCAATCAGCACCTCCTTGGAGGATTCCCGGCTGCGTGCGTCGCATAGGACCATCGGGACACCGGGCTCAAGGTCCAAGGCCATCCTGACGTCTTCGATGGCGTACTGCCGGGCGCCGTCGAAGCAGTTCAGCGCGACGATGAACGGTATCTCCCGGCGCTCGAAGTAGTCGATCGCGGGGAAGCTGTCGGCCAGCCGCCGGGTATCAGCGAGGACCACGGCCCCCAGCGCGCCGATCGCAAGCTCATCCCACATGAACCAGAACCGCTGCTGGCCGGGTGTGCCGAAGAGATAGAGCACCAGATCACTGCGCAGGCTGATCCGGCCGAAGTCCATCGCGACCGTGGTCGTCGTCTTGGCCTCGACGCCTTCGGTGCGGTCAGTGTGCAAGCTGCCCTCGGACAGTAGCTCCTCGGTCCGCAGCGGCTTGATCTCACTCACCGCACCGACGAGCGTGGTCTTGCCCACCCCGAAGCCGCCGGCCAGCAGGATCTTTATCGCGCGGGGCGGGGGCGGACTGCTTGACTGGCCGCCCGCCGGGTCATAGGCCCCGTAGTCCATTGAGGACCTCCCTGAGAGTGTGCGAGTCGATCCGCTCGGCCCGCGCGACCGGGGTGCTGATCGCGACCAGGCCGAGTTCCCGTAGATCGGCAAGGATGATGCGGACGACGCCGAGCGGAAGATCAACGTCAGAGGCGATGTCTGCGACGGTTGTCGGTGCCCGGGCGAGCTGCAGCACGTTCATGTGCTCGGGTGCCAGCGAGGTAGGATCGGCGACCCGGGCGTGCGTGGCCATGACGGTCGCGACCAGGTCAAACGATGCACCCGTGTGCCTCGTCCGGCCCTGGGTGAGGGCATAAGGCCGGACCACCGGTCCGGCCTCGGCATCCATCCATCGTTCGTCGTCGGACGGCATGGCGCCTCGTTACGCCCAGCCGGTGGCGGCGGACGCGCGCGCGTTGACCCGGATGTGTTCTGAAGATCTGGAGATCAGGACGGCCATCTCATAGGCGACCAGGCCAAGGTCGCAGCCCGGTTCGGCGATCACCGCGAGGCATGTCCCGCTGCCCGCGGCGCTGACGAGCAGGAATCCTGATTCCATTTCGATGATCGTCTGCCGGACCGAGCCGCCGCCGAAATGCTGTCCGGCGCCGCGGGCCAGCGATTGGAATCCGGCGGCCAGCGCGGCCAGGTGCTCGGCGTCCTCGCGCTCGAGCGTGCTCGATGCGCCCAGCGCGATGCCATCGGCGGACAAGATGACAGCCCTGCCGATCGGGCCGACCCGCCGGACGAGATCATCGAGTAGCCAGTCGAGCCGGCCCATCCGGGCCGGCGTACCGATATCAGGTTCCATCGGCTTCGCCACCTGCTTGTTCGTCCGCGGTTGAATCGTGGCCGCCGCCCGCACCGGGAGGCAAACCCGGGCTGGGGGGTTCGGAGGGCGCGCCGTGCCGGGACCGCCCCTCCTGCCAGCCGCGCTGAAGAGCTGACACGGTCCGGCGGATTTCCGCGGGCGTGGGCCCGCTCGACGGGCCTCCGCGGGCCGTGGTGACCCGGCGCCGCGGCGGGTCGCCGCGAAGCTGGGGTGCCAGGCTCGCCTGCCTGACCCGCCGCGGAAGTCCCTGGTCCGGCGGGGACGAGGCCACCGCCGTCATCGGGGTGGCGGGCGCTCCCAGCATGTCAGGAACGCCCGCTGCGGCGCCGGAGTACGGCGCTGACGCCGGGTCCGGGGCCGGGTACGAAGCTGATCCCGGGGCTGCATCCGGCGGAGAGCCGGTCCCGGGCGCGCCCGGGACCTGGCCGCGGCGTAGCGGCGCGAACACGTCGAAGGGCTGCGCCCCTGGCCTCGGCTCCGTTTCGGGCACCGCTTCAGGCTCCAGCACCGCGCCCGGTACCGCCTCCGGTGCCGGCGCCGCTCCAGGCTCCGGGACCAGGCTCTGGGAGGCCAGCTCAGGGGAGGCCAGCTCAGGGAAGGCCAGCTCAGGGAAGGCCAGCTCAGGGAAGGCCAGCCCCTGGGATCGCCGCAGCGGGCCGGAGATGCGGAGCTCGGGCGGGCTGCGGAGCTCGGGCGGGCTGGGGAACCCGGAAAACGCCGAGACGGCAGTGAGCTCCGCCGCGCGTCCGTCGTTGCCGTTGGTCGTGCGCTGCGCCATCGCGATCGCCGCGGGCTCGCCGGCCAGTACCGGCCGGAACGCGTCCTCGGTCACCACCAGCTGGCGCGGTATCAGAACGATGGCTGCGGTGCCGCCGTAAGGTGACGCCTTGAGCGTGACCCGGATGCCGTGCCGCTTGGCGAGCTGGCCGACGACGAACAGGCCGAGCTGGTCGCTGTCGGCCGGGTTGAACTCAGGCGGCTCGGCCAGCCGGGCGTTGAGTTCCGCCATCCGCTCCGGGCCCATCCCGAGCCCGCGATCCTCGACTTCGATCGCGAATCCGCTGGCGACGATATCCCCGGACACCCGGACCGAGGTGTAAGGCGGCGAGAGCGTGGTGGCGTTCTCGATGAGCTCGGCCAGCAGGTGGATGACGTCCGCGACGGCCGAGCCGGAGAGCCAGGCCTGGCTCCGGGTGGCGACCGCGACCCGGGCGTAGTCCTCGACTTCCGCGATCGCGCCGCGCATCACGTCGATCATCCGCACCGGGTTGCTCCAGGACCGGCCCGGTGGCGCGCCGGCCAGGATGACCAGGCCTTCTGCGTGCCGGCGCATCCGGGTGGTGAGGTGATCGAGCCGGAACAGGTCGTCGAGGGCCTCGGGGTCGGTGGCCCGCCGTTCCATCTGGTCGAGCAGGGTCAGCTGGCGGTGCAGCAGCGACTGGCTGCGCCGGGCCAGGCTGCGGAACACGTCGTTGAGCCCTCGCCGGAGCCTGGCCTCCTCCACCGCGGCCCGGATCGCGGTCTGCCGGACCAGGTCGAAGGACTGTCCGACCCGGTCGATCTCGTCCCCGCCGATCTTGCCCGGGCTGCCCGGCAGCGGCGCCGCTTCGTGCTCCACGTCAACGTCCTCGCCTCGCCTCAGCCGGCCGATCACGTCGGGCAGCTGGTGCTGGGCCACGGTGAGGGCCGAGCGTTCGAGCCCGCGCAGGCGCCGGATGATGCTGCGAGCGACCAGGGTGGTCACCACGATGGTGAGGAGCAGCCCGAGCAGCGCGATGCCGCTCGTCACCGCGACCCGGATCCACGCCGACCGGCTGGCCTGGTGATCGGTCACCAGCTCCGCTTGCGAGACCGCGACGCCGCCCTTGTAGTAGTCCTGCAGCAGCGTGCCCGCCGTCTGCTGCCACTGGGCCTGGGTGGTCGGCAGCCGCCTGATCGGGGCGCCTGCGGCCACGGCCTGCTCGATACCGGCGAGGTTGCTTTGCGCGGCCGCGGAACCGGCCTGGGCAGCGTTGTAGACGGCCAGGTTGGCCGGGGTCAGGATGGACTGCGCGGAGCGCAGGTCGGCCTGCCGGGTCGCTGCTGCCTGGGTGAACGCGATGCGGTCGTTACTGGTTATCCGGTTTCCGGCCAGCATGCCCCCGAGTAGCGCCCACTCCTGCGAGAGCTCCTCCCTGGCCTGCACGGTCGCGATCAGGCCCAGCGCCTGGCTCACCGCCCCGGTCTCGCTGTCGGCTTCGGTCAGGAACAGCGCGGGCTCGGCGGCGATGCCCTGGCTGTAGGCGGTGAGCGCGGCCAGCGGCTGGACCGCCCGCGCGCGGACTCCCTCTTCAAGCAGCGTGAGCTTGCCCAGGCTGCCGAGCATGGCGTTGATCGCCGCCGCCTCGTTGGGGGTCTCGCTGCGGACCGTGGCCGCAGAGGTCATGGCCGCCCGGAACGCCGTGGAGTTCTGGCCGGTGTTCGCGACGGCCGTGTTATAGGCGGCTAGGTTGGCCCGCGTGGGCGCGGACAGGTAGATCACCGCGGCCGCGCGCTCGGCCTGCAGGTAATTGACGAAGACCGCGGTCGGCAGCGAGGTCTTGTTGATCAGGTTGGGGGCGCGGTCCAGGTTGATGGCGTTGTTGACCGAGGTGCCCGCCACGTAGGCGAGCAGTCCGACCATGGCGACGAGCGGGATCGCCACCAGGAAGTAAATGCGGAGCCGTATGGATCGGCTACGCGATCCCATGGCACCCCCACGGTTCAGAGGCGAGGCATGCGCGGTCCCCGTCGTATCCAACTATCGGTCAAGACGGCCAGAATAGCCCATAGCACGCATCTCCCGGGGGGAGAAGAACATATATCCCGCGACTTGATGACGTCTCGGCCTAATGTCCATATTGTGACGTTCTCCCAGCTTTTGGCGTAATACGATTCCTGGTACCGACGAGGCGGCGGGACGCGCGCACTGCCTTTTTGTCGGTGCGACCGCCTACCCTATGGAGGTGGCCGCCCTCGCAATAGACGCTCTCCTTGACGGACTCAATCCGCAGCAGCGCGCTGCCGTGGTGCATGAGGGCAGTCCGCTGCTGATCGTGGCCGGCGCGGGCTCGGGGAAGACCCGCGTGCTCACCCACCGGATCGCTTACCTGCTGGCCGCGCGGGACGTGGCGCCGCACGAGATCCTGGCCATTACCTTCACCAATAAGGCCGCCGGCGAGATGGCCGGCCGCGTCGCCGCCCTGGTCGGCCCGCGGTCCAGGGCCATGTGGGTGATGACGTTCCACTCGGCCTGCGTGCGCATCCTGCGCCGGGAGGCCAGGCGGTTCGGCTACCCCTCGTCGTTTTCCATCTACGACCAGGGGGACTCCCAGCGCCTGATGGCGCTGGTCTGCCGCGAACTCGAGCTCGACGCCAAGCAGTTCCCGCCGAAGCCGATGGCCGCCCAGGTCTCGAACCTCAAGAACGAGCTGATCGACCACGAGACGTTCGCGGCCAGCGCGCAGACGGCCAGGGAAAAGGTGCTGGCCGAGGCGTACAGCGAGTACCAGCGCCGCCTGTTCGCGGCCGGCGCGATGGACTTCGATGACCTGATCATGGTCACGGTCAACCTCTTCCAGGCGATACCCGAGGTCGCCGGGCAATACCGCCGCCGCTTCCGGCACGTGCTGGTGGACGAGTACCAGGACACCAACCACGCGCAGTACGTCCTGATCAGGGAGCTTGTTTCCGGCGGTACTCCGCTTAATTCAGTCGGAACGGGCAGTGCCGACACCCCGGACCCATCTCTCCCGCCCGCCGAGCTATGCGTCGTCGGCGACGCGGACCAGTCCATCTACGCTTTCCGCGGCGCGTCGATACGCAACATTGTCGAGTTCGAGCTGGACTATCCGGACGCCACGGTCATTCTGCTCGAACAGAACTACCGTTCCACCCAGAACATCCTGGCCGCCGCCAACGCGGTGGTCTCGCTGAACCGGGGCAGGAAACCGAAGAACCTGTGGTCTGAGGCGGGCGCGGGCCCGCCGATCGTGGGTTATGTGGCCGACAACGAGCACGACGAGGCCGCGTTCGTGGCCGAGGAGGTCGACCGGCTGACCGACGCCGGCCAGGCCACGCCGGGCCAGGTGGCGGTCTTCTACCGGACCAACGCGCAGTCCCGCGTGTTCGAGGAAGTGTTCATCCGGGTCGGGCTGCCGTACCGGGTGGTCGGCGGGGTCAGGTTCTACGAACGGCGCGAGGTCCGCGATCTGCTCGCCTACCTGCGGCTGATCGCCAATCCAGCCGATGAGGTGTCGCTGCGCCGGGTGCTTAACGTACCCAAGCGCGGTATCGGCGACCGGGCGGAGGAGTACGTGGCCGCGTTCGCGCAGCGGGAGCGGATCACGTTCGCCCAGGCGCTGGCCCGCCCGTCCGACGTGCCGGGGCTGGCGGCCCGGTCCGCCAGCGCCATCGCGGGGTTCAACACGCTCATGGACGGGCTCGCCGAACTCGCCGACGCGGTTCCGGTGGCCGAGCTCGCCGAGGCGGTCCTGGACCGCACCGGGTACCAGGAGTCGCTTGAGTCCTCCACCGACCTGCAGGACGTCAGCCGGGTGGAGAACCTCAAGGAGCTCGTGTCCGTGGCCCGCGAGTTCGACGGCGCCCACGAGGAGGGGACGCTCGCCGAGTTCCTCGAGCAGGTGTCGCTGGTCGCCGACGCCGACGAGATTCCCGAGGGCGAAGAGCACGGCGGCCTGGTGACGATGATGACGCTGCACACGGCCAAGGGACTTGAGTTCCCCGTGGTATTCCTGACCGGGATGGAAGAAGAGGTGTTCCCGCATCAGCGCTCGCTGAACAACCCGAAGGAGCTGGAAGAGGAGCGCCGGCTGGCCTATGTCGGCATCACCCGGGCCGAGCGGCGGCTGTACCTGACCCGCGCCGTGGCCAGGAACTGGTGGGGTCGTCCCTCGTTCCACAAGCAGTCGCGGTTCCTCGGCGAGATCCCGGCCGGCCTCATCGAGTGGCGCCGTGACGCGGACGCGGCGATGTCCGCGGTCCGGCCGGCGCAGGAGCGGATGGCGCAGTTGCCCGGGACCCGGTCGCCAGGGAATCGCCCGGTGCCCGCCCTGTCGCCCGGGGACATGGTGACCCACGACAAGTTCGGGCTGGGCACCGTGGTGTCCACAGACGGCTATGGCGACCAGGCCGAGGCCAAGATCGACTTTGGCGCCGACTATGGCGTCAAGCACCTGGTGCTGCGCTACGCTCCGCTGGAAAAGTTGTAGGGCCCTGATCCGGGGCGAGGCGCTGGGGGTCGGGGCCGGCGGTAGTCCCGTGCGGACCCTGGTGGGTGCTCATCGCCGGAGTTCCCGGCGCCCGCGCCGTCTGGCCGGCGACCCTGGGCACGGTAATCCACCGGGTACTGGGAGTCCGGGTAACCCGCCGGGTACCGGGAGTCCGGGTAACCCGCCGCGTACCGGGAACCCGCAGCGGCCGCCGGGTCAGGCCGGGGCTGGCGGCCTGGGCCGCCAGCCGAGTCGGCCTTCCGCCGGTGGCGCCAGAAGAACCAGCGGACGACGATCAGCACGATGGCCGCCGCGGTGGCCAAGGCCATCGAAAAGAATCCGTTCGCGATCCACTGGGCCGCGCCGATGGCGTCCGCCGTCTTGGACGCGTCTTCGGACCGGTTATAGATGATCCCGGCGACCAGCGCGCCGACCAGGTAAGCGAGCACCGGGACCGGGAAGATCAGCCGTCCGTCCCGGGGCCGGACGGCCATGGCGGCGACGACGGTGCCGGTGACCACGAAGAGCCCGAGCATGAAACCGGGTGCGCGCCCGGTCGCCATGGTGGCGATCACGCCGATCGCCGTGCTGCCGACGATGAGGCACACTCCGAGGCCGCCCTGCAGCGAGCCGAACCGCCTCGGTTTCCGCGGGCGCGGGTTCCCTCGCCCGCTCGATGCCTGCGCCCGGCGGGCTTCCTGGGTGCCCGGCGGCACTGCGCCCGGCGGCACTGCGCCCGGCGGCACTGCGCCCGGCGGCACTCCGCGCCCGGCGGCATTGCGCCCGGCGGCATTGCGCTCAGCGGCCCCGCGCCCGGCGGCGCTGCGCCGAGCGGCGGGCGGCCGGGTTGGCTTATCGTGGGCCGGGCTCCGCCGGGTGGCGTTCTCCCCGGGCGGCGGGCCGGATTCGGGTCAGGCGGGTTCGGCATCCTGCGTGTCGGTGCGCCGGAATCACGGCCGTTCCAGCGGGGATCACGGATCCTGGGATCGATCCCGCCCGGATCGCGGCCGTTCCAGTCGGCATCGCGTCCGGGTGCCCCGGCCTCGGGCCCCCCGGGGCTGCCCGCTACCGTCCTCGGCGTGCCCGCCGTTGGCATGACCGAACCGCCTGCGGGAACTCGCGGACTACCCGCCGGGACTCGCGGACCGCCTGCGGGGACTCGCGGACCGCCTGCGGGCGTGACCGGACCGCCTGCGGGAACTCTGGGACCGCCTGCGGGCGTGACCGGACCGCCTGCCGGGACTCGCGGACCGCCCGCCGGGACTCGTGGACGGCCTGCGGGGACTCGCGGACCGTCTGCGGGCATCGTCGGCGCGCCTGCTGGCATCGCCGGGGTGTCCGCTGGCATCATCGGAGTTCCCGTCGGCGTCGTCCAAATGCCCACGGGCGGTCGGGAATCGCGGTCGCGCGGCGCGGCTCCAGGATCGCTACCGTACGGCCTGCTCGGGCGCGGTTCGCGCCAAAGGGGGTCGTTCATATGTGCTTCGGATGTTAGCCGTTGTGAAGTAGTGACGGCGACACGAAGGTAGGCTTCACGGAATGGTAACGATCCAGAGCCGGGACTGCTGGAGAAAAATGCCATGGTTAGGCCGGCTTCGACGGCCCCGTTGTGGGGCGCAGTCGGAAAGGCTGGATACACGCTGTGCTGCGTCGGGGCGGCCCTGGTGCTGGCGATTAGCGGCTTTTCCTATTTTGTCGTCCGCGACATAAGCAACATCGGCGGCTCGAACGCCATCGTGTCCGGTCCCTCGATCGGCGCGCAGAACATCCTGCTGATGGGCCTGGAGAGCCGCACCGACTGGAACGGCAACATCCTGCCGAACAACGTCCTGAACGCGCTGCACGCCGGGAGCGCGCAGGGCGTGGCGAACGGGGTCGGCGGGAACGCCACGAACACGCTGATCCTGATCCACATACCGACCGGCGGCAAGAAGGCGGTTGGCTTCTCTATCCCGCGCGATGACTGGGTTACCTTCCCCACCCCCTACGACGGGCAGGCCCAGGGCAAGATCGACCAGGCCTACGGCCTGGCCATGGCGGCCGAGGAGGGCACGCTCCGGACCCAGCACCCCAACATGAGCCAGGACCAGATCGCCTTCGCGGGCAACGAGGCCGGCCGGGCGGCCACCGTGGCCACGGTGGAGCAGCTGACCGGGGTGCACATCGACCACTTCGCCGAGGTTAACCTGGACGGCTTCTACGAGCTGGCCAGTGTCTTCGGAGGGGTGGAGGTCTGCCTCCTCCATCCGGTCCCTTACGACACCAACTCCGGCTTTTACGCCCATAAGGCCGGCCTTCAGCATCTCGGCCCCTCGATGGCGCTGGCGTTCGTCCGCCAGCGCGACGGCCTGGCCAACGGCGACCTAGACCGTACGCACCGCCAGCAGGCGTTCCTCGACTCAGTGATCCAGCAACTGCGGAACGAGGGAGTGCTCAACGACCTGACCAAGATCGACGCGCTGCTCTCGGTGGCCAAGCAGTACGTGATCACCGACGCTGGCTGGAACCTCCTCGACTTCGCCCTGCAGATGCGCAACCTGACCAGCGGCAACCTGGTCTTCCACACGCTGCCGATCGTGGGTTACGAGACCATCGACGGCCAGGACGCCAACGAGGTCAATCCCCCCTACATCAAGGAGATCGTGCAGGACACGTTCTACCCGCCCGCGGCC
Source organism: uncultured Actinomycetes bacterium (assembly GCA_963758795.1). Classification (GTDB taxonomy): domain Bacteria; phylum Actinomycetota; class Actinomycetes; order Streptosporangiales; family Streptosporangiaceae; genus Palsa-504. Next base: position 40,938 of record CAVWXG010000002.1, on the reverse strand, counting down.
TCGTCTAGCTCGCCGAGCCCCAAGCCGACGGTCGAGAGCAGCGCCGACGCCGCCAAGACCACCGTGGACGTGTACAACGGCGGCAACACCGCAGGGCTGGCCGCGGAGGTCTCAGCCGCGCTGGTCAAGCAGGGCTACACGGCTGGGCAGATCGGGGACACCAGCGCGCTTTCAACGACCGGGGTGCTGTACGGCGCGGGCGCGTCGGCGAGTGCCAGCATGATCGCTTCGGAGTTCGGCGTGACCGCGACGGCGAGTTCCACGGTGGCCGCCGGCCACGTGGAGGTCATGCTCGGCGCGGACTCCACCTTGCCGACCACCGCCGCCACGCCCTCGTCCTCGTCCTCGTCCTCGGCGGTCGCCATCCCCACCACCGGTGCGCAGGGCGGCGCGGTCACCGCCAAGGACGGAATTCCCTGCGTTGACTGATGAAACCACGGCCCGTTCCGTTGGATTGCTGGTGACCGGAAGCCCGCAGCGGGCGAACCGGCGCCCCGAGTTACCGGGCTCCGCATCCTTCTGCCCTGGCCGCGAGTTGCCTGCCCTGGAAGGATGGCCGCATGATCAGTCATCCCGCGACGGAGTCCGATCTGCGGGCCGTCGCCCGGCTCGTCGCGGAGATTCATGGCGCGGCCGACTCCGGCGCAGCGCTGCTGAACCGGCTCGGCAGACCGGCGACGGCCTTTGCCGCCCGCCCGTTCCGGTCCGGGTCGGTGCGCGGCGAATGGGTGGCCGCGCCCGGCTCGAACGGCGATGGCGTGCTGCTTTACCTGCACGCCCGCCGGTTCCAGTTCGACGAGCCGGCCGGGGTCTACGCCGCCGGGCTCGCGACCGCCACCCGGCTGCCGGTGCTGCACCTGCACTACCGGCTCGCACCCGAGAACCCGTACCCGGCGGCACTGGATGATGTGCTCCAGGCGTACCAGGCCCTGCTGGCCCAGGGCACGCCGGCCGGCCGGATCGTCATGGCCGGCCACTCCGCGGGCGGCACGCTCACGCTGTCGGCGCTGCTGGCGCTGCGTGACCGCGGCTGGCCCATGCCGGCCGCGGCCGTGGCCATCTCACCGATCACCGACTTCACGCTCAGCGGGGGATCGCTGGCCGCCAACGACGGCCGGGACGTGGTGACGCTCGCCGAGACCCAGCAGGTCACGTCCGCGTACCTAGCCTCCGCTGACCCGGCCGGCGCGCCGCAGTCCCCGCTGGCTGGCGACTGCACAGGCCTGCCGCCCCTGCTGATCGCGTGCGGGGACGCCGAGATGCTGCGTGATGACGCCGTCCGATTCGCCGATCGGGCGCTCGCCGCCGGAGTGCCGGTCAATCTGGAGGTGTTCGAGGGTATGCCTCATGGCTTCCCGATCCTGTCTCTGGACGCGTCGCAGGTCCTGCTCTCTCGCGTCGCCGCCTTTGCTGCCGGCCGGCTCGCTGGCATCTCCGGTGAGCCGCATGGGCCGCTGTCGATCCGGCGGATCGGCTGGGCGGGCTACGAGATCGTCACCGAATACGGGACCCGGGTGCTGGTGGATCCGTACCTGTCCGGTTCGGAGGGAATCCACAGCGGGATCCCGGAGAGCCCGGTGCCGCCGGAGACGCTGACCGGAGTCGACGTCATCGTCGTCACCCACGCCGGGTACGACCATCGCGGCCAGGCACTGGAACTGGCCCTGGCCGGAGACGCCGCCCTGGTCTGCGGCTCCGCTCTGCTGCGGGCCGCGCTTAAAGCGGGCCTGCCGCTGTCGCGCCTGGCGGCGACGGTGTCGGGGGTGGAGGTGCGGTTCCGTGACGTCACCCTGAAATCCTTGCCCGCACGGCACGAGTCCACGATGACCGTTGACGGCGGGTTCGTGGCCGATGAGCCGCAGAGCTTCCTGCTGACCACGGCGGCCGGAACCCGCATCTTCTGCGGCGGCGACACGTCGCTGTCTGGTGACCTGCGCACCTGGGGCGAGCTGCACCGGCCCGACATCGCCGTCCTCGGCATCGGCGGCCTGTGGCTAGGCGCCGGGAAGATCGTCGAGCTGCATCCGGCCGAGGCGGCCGTGGCCGCCCGCTGGCTGGGCGTGTCGACGGTGCTTACCGTGCACCACGACCCGGCCGACCCGGCCCCGGCCCAGCTCGCCGCCGACCTGGCCGGTTCGGCGATCAGCGTCGTGAGCCTGGACTTCGGGGAGACCTGGACGTCGCGGTAACGGCCCCGGGCCAGCAGCGTCACCCGGGTCGCCAACGACCAGGAGCTGGCCGACGCGGATGGCGGAGACGATCTACTGGCTCCACCCAATGCTCGCCGCCGAGAAGGCCCCATCTGAGGCTGTCGCGCAGCCGTTCGCTTCGCAGTCAGCGCAGCCGGCCACCTGCCCGCCATATGGGGATATAAGCACCAAATACCACGGAGTGTCCCCCGCTTACCGCGGAAGATTTGGGCTAAATGGAAAGTTTGTGGACCCCAGGGCTCTGGCGCATATCTCGGGATGGTAACGACCGTCGCCCCGTCCATCCGGGAAACCGTCAAAGCAACCTTAATATCCTAAAACCGGCGCAGCCGGGTGCTGCCGCCCCGTGATCGGGCCGACCCGGTGGAACATCGGGCCGGTCCCATCCGGCCCGATGTTCCATCGGTGCGGTGGCGGCGCGGCCCGTGGGTGGTGAACGAGGCTGAGACGCCCCGGGCCACCCGACAACACGCCGTTGAGCAGCAGAAGATGTCACGCCCGTGACAGGCATGAACCCTGGGACATGCGAGACCCACAAGGAGCAGGCGAACGCCACGTGCGCTCCCGCGCGGACATCGCGAAAATTACCCGGCGCGCCGGGGCCGCCGCTAAGACCCGGTCCGATAGGCCCCTCTTGACCGGTTTCTGTGGGCTTGGATTGATCCCGTGATCCCGGCGTCCTTGGCGTTCCCTTGCCGGACGTTTGCGGATGCCTTGGCCCTGAGCCCATGCCGCACGACCTCGCGGCCACCTTCCAGGCTCTATCCAGGGCATCTCCCGCGCGGCCTGCGATAACTGAAAGCAAGGACCTCGATGACAGGAGTCCTCGACCACAGGAGTCAGGCACATGTTTTCCAGCACACGCAGCAAGGTCACCGCGGCCGTAGCCGCGGCCGTGGTGATCGCGGGCGGTTCCTACGGGATCGTCGCCGCGACTTCCGGCAGCGCCTCGGCCGCGCCCACCGCCGCCAGCAGCAGCAGCCCGGCCGGCGGATCCGGATCCGGCGGGGGCTCCAACGCCCGGTCCGGCCCGGCCGCGGGCGGGTCAGCGGGAACGATCACCAGCGTGTCCTCCTCCGGGTTCACGCTGACCACCGCCACCGGCCAGAAGGTGACCATCAAGGAGGCGTCCGCCACCACCTACGAGAAGGGGACGAGCACGGCCACGTCCGCCGCCGTCACCACCGGTGAACCCGTCCTGGTCCTGGGCACCACCGACAACACGACCATCACCGCCGCCCAGGTCATCGTGCAGCCGTCCAGCACCAGCGGATCGAACCCGGGAGGACAGGTGATCGGCTACACCCAGGGCAAGCAGGGCACCTCCGAGACGGTCGGCCAGATCCCCGCGGACTACACCCAAGGGTCGGGCACGATCGTCACCGGTACCACCGCGGACAAGGCGACCGAAGCGGCGCTGGCCGCCTACCCGGGCGGCGTCGTGGACCGTGTGGTGGCCATCGGGAACGGCCAGTACGAGGTGCACTACATCGGCGTCAACTGGCCCCACCACATCTTCGTCAACCAGGACTTCCAGGTCATCGGCGCCGACGACTAGCCGCCCCGATGAAGCCGCGACCAGCACACCCTGAACGGGACCCAGCCCTGCGGGACAACGCCTAGGCGCTGGGCCTGTTGGCCCGCGGCGAGGAGCAAGGGCATGAGCCTACGAACGTATCGCCGGCCTGCTCCACCCGCAGCTACCCGGGTAACTGGCCGCTCGCCGCATCCGGAATACCTTGAGCTGCCCCGTCCCTGGCGGCTAATGGTGACCGCAGGATGGAACCTCGCCGAATCCCTCGGCCTGCCTGGTGGGGAACCACGAAACGGCCCGGTGGCCGGAGCAGCATGGTCGATGCCGCGGTACTCGATAGTGGCAAGGCTCTGGCTGGGAGCAGGGGACGTCACCACGCGGCGGCGCCTTCGGTAGCCAGCTTCACCAGCCCGCCCGGCGTGAGGTCATAGCGCGTCATCTCCGGCAGCGGCGGTGAGTATGCGTGCACGCTCACCGCCACCGTCGAGGCGGCGGCGTTGCGCACGTCATGGATGTAGCGCGGGCCAAACGCCCGCGAACCCCCCGCCCCGACCGGCTTCGCCACCACTTGCCCGGTGGTCACGGCGGCCACCCGGCGCTCCATCAAGGTTCCCCAGACCACCGCGAACGCGCCCGCCGACCCGCCATGATCATGAAACCCGGTGGCCTGGCCGGGCAGCCAGCTGATCACCCAGACTTCGTGGCTGTCGTCGAGGTGGATCCGCTCATACCAGCGGCCCGCAGGGTTCAGCCGGACCCGGGCGATCCAGTCCGCCGGGCAGGCCGCCAGGCCCTGCACCACGTCGGCGAGCAGCCGCGGGCCGAGTAGCCTGGCGGGCGGCACGCTGGCGGGTGAGGTTGGCCGGATCATCGTGCTCATATCGTTTCTCCTTACATCGGTAAGGGCAGCGTGCGGCCGGTTTGTGAAAGGCCGGTGAAGATCGGGCCACCTGCAGCAACCTCCCGGCACACTCTCAGCTCGGGCTGAGTCGATGACAGGATGAGATCCGAGCCGGCCGGTCCGACGTCGCCCCCGCGTACCCGCTAGCCGGAACTGAAGTTGGCCGCCTGCGGGAAAGACGCACCCCCGTCCGCAGCTGAACGAGCTGTTCAACGAGGCCACCAAGCTGGCCGGGTCCTCGGGTACCAAGGGCAGCCCCGACCCGGCCGTAGCCGACCAGCTGCTGACCAAGATCGAGGAGATCGGCAAGATCTTCTGGGAGACCAAGCAGGCCTGACCCGGCCAACCTCCAGTTCGCCGCGAAGGTCTTCAACCTCGCCCGTCAGGGCGACACCGGCACCCTGGCCGCTTATGTGGATGCCGGCGTTCCGGCCAACCTCTGCAACGACAAGGGCGACGCCCTGGTCATGCTCGCTGCCTACCACGGTCACGCGCAGACGGTCTCGGTCCTGCTGGAACGCGGCGCCGACCCCACCGCGGGGAGCCCGTCGGCTATCGAGACCGCCCGGCTGTTCGGCCTGGACGACCCGGTCGCGCTCTTCGAGGGCCGCTGACGCCGAGGGCCGCTGACGGCGACGGCCGCTGACGGCTAGCTGGCCCGGCTAAGCCTGCCGGAACCGGCTCCGCCCGCCACGCGTCCCATGTAGTTCAGGCCGCCGAGGTGGCGCTCCACCTCCTGAGCCGCGCCGTCGGCGTCCCAGGCCCTCAACTCGCGCAGCAGCCTGCGGCGCGAGCTCAAGATGATGCCATCGGCCGCCGGGCCGACCGTCAGGACGAGGTCCTGCAGCCGCCCGGCCGCCGAGCTCACCAGCTGCGCCAGGTCGCCGTCACCGGTCAGGTCGCCCAGCAGGGTGAACAGCTCGGCGTGCGCGGTGGCCTTGCGCTCCCAGTCAGGCCTGGCCGGCAGGCAGGAGGCCTGCTCGACGCTGGCGTGCAGCGCGTTGAGGTGCTGCGGGGTCATCTTCCCGCAGGCGATGCGGGTGGCCGCCGACAGCAGCGAGATCATCGCGTCCTCCGTCATGGCCCCATCATGACGTGTTCCGGGCGCTATGTCGTCACGGCGAGCGCCAAACTCCGCTACCGGCTAGCAGGTAACCGCGGATCCGGCTAGTGGGGGACCCGGATGGCCGCTGGCACCGATGTGACCAGGCCGGGCACTGCGAGATCGTCGAGGAGGGTGAGGCAGCACCGAGGAGGTGGCGAGATGGCGGCGGCAAACCGATGGCGCTCGACCGGGGCCGAGTGCACGAACTGGCGTGATCACGCCGCCTGCAGCCGGCTGGATCCTGACCTGTTCTTCCCGATTAGTACGTCCGGCGCGTCCCTGACCGACATCGAGGCGGCCAAGCGGGTATGCCAGCGCTGCCCGGTGACAACACCGTGCCTGCGCTGGGCCCTGGACCTCGGACAGGTTTCCGGCATCTGGGGCGGCACGACAGAGGAAGAACGGCACGCCCTGCGGCGCGCACCGGTGCCGCGCTGACCGGCTGAACCGGTCCGGCGTGAGCCCGACCCGGGTCCGCGCTCTTACCGCAACCCGAGCCACTCATGCAGCCGGGGCGATCGCGAACCGCGTACGCGTCGTGACCGCCGCGTGCTGGCCCAGCGGATGCCCGGCCAGATGAGGACGACGGCTCGACCTTGGTCATCAACTTCATGGCCAAGGACATCCGGGGCGGTCGCGGCATCAAGCAGCCGGCCAGCCCCGTGGTCACCTTCCAGCTGGACCGGCCAGACGGAACGCACGTGGAGCGTGCGCTGCACGCCCGCGACGACTTCGCGTTCGCCGCGGACCGCTGCGATGTCCGAGTGGGCGCGAACACCTTGGCTGGGGACCTGCACACCTACCGTATCCACACCGATATCGACGGGGTGACCGCAGACGTCATCCTGACCGGGCAGGTGCCATCCTGGCGGCCAGAGACCGGGCACATCGTGTTCGGAGACGACCAGCCGCACCTGTTCGCATGGCTGCCATCGGTCCCCCAGGGCACCGTCGAGGCCACCCTCACTATTGATGGCCAGACCCGGACGCTGGCCGGCACCGGGTACCACGACCACGACTGGGGCGACGCGGCGATGCCGCAGCTGATCCATCACTGGTACTGGGCGCGTGCCGAGGCCGGTGGCTACTGCGTGATCGCCGCGCACATCACCGCGGAGCGCAAGTACGGCTACACCCAGGTGCCCATCTTCATGCTCGCCAGGGACGGCAAGATCGTGGCCGACGACAGTAGCCTGGTCCGTTTCAAGAAAACCGGCGAGCATCCGGACCCGGTCACAGGCAAGCCGGTCGCCGACACCACGGTCTACGACTACGACGCTACTGCCGACGGCGGCGAGCACTACCGCGTCACCTTCCGCCGCGAGAACACGATCGTGCAGGCCCGCATGATCGAATCCGTCTAGGGCGCCAAGTGCGTCCTGGCCCGGATCGCCGGATTCGACGGCGCCTACATGCGCTTCACCGGCCGGGTCACCGTCGAGCGCATCGGCAGCGACCCGGTGCCCGAGACCGTCACGGCGCCGGCGCTGTGGGAACTGATGTACTTCGGCAAGACCACCGCCTCAATCGAGCACCACCACCACCGCCCGAGGTAGGGATGCCCTCGGCTAAGGCCGTTACCCAACAACATCAGTGGAGCTGCAGTGGGAGCTGGACACTCATCAGGGTCCCTTCGCCCGGCGGGCTGCTGATCTCGAGCGATCCGCCAGCGCTTCGGCCCGGTCGCGGAGGCCGATCAGGCCCGAACCGCGGGCGGGATCGGCGCCGCCCGCGCCGTCGTCGCGAACCGACAGGTGCAGGCCGTCGTCCCGTTCCTCGACCGCGACGCGCACGACTGTGGCGTGCGCGTGCTTGGTCGCGTTGGTGAGCGCCTCGGAGACGACGTAATACGCGGCTACCTCGACCGGCTCCGGCAGCCGGGTACTCCCGGCCACCTCGAGCTCGACCGCGACCGCGGCCCGGCGGCCCAGCGTCCGCAGGGCCGGCCCCAGCCCGCCTTCGGACAAGATCGCCGGGTGGATGCCGCGGGCGATCTCCCGCAGGTCCTCTACCACCCCGGTGAGCTCGTCCGCGACCCGGCCGATCTCCGTCTTGAGCTCGGGCAGCCCGGCAGGCACCATGGACTGCGTGAGGCGAAGCTCCAGGCCGAGCGAGACCAGGCGCTGCTGGGTCCCGTCGTGCAGGTCCCGCTCGATCCGCCGCCGGGCCTGATCCGCAGCCGTCACGACCCGTGCCCGCGACGCGGCCAGCTCGCCCTGGCTCTCGGCGTTCCCGACGGCCGTGGCGAGGAGTTCGGTGAAGTCCGCCAGGCGGTCGGCGGCGTCGGCAGGAAACGGCCCTTGCCTGGACGACACGTTCACCACGCCCCACAGGCGGCTCTCGACGATGATCGGGCTCGCCACCATCGAGCGGATTCCCAGCTTGCGCAGCCGGTCGGCGGCCGGGCCCGGGAGTCCGTCCCACATGTCCTCGTCGACCTGGGCCGAGCGGCCGGTCCGCCATACCACCGCCACGGCAAAGTAGTCGGGGATTTCCACCTGCGTCCCGATCGGCACCGTGGCCGCGTCCTCCCCGACGCTGCCGACGATCACGACCGAGGGCCCATCCGGGTCGAAGCGGCTGATGCCGGCGTTGTCCGCGTCAAGCAGGCGGCCGAATTCCCCGGCGACCGCCGAGAAGATCTCGACCGGGTCGATACCGCGAGCCACCAGCGTGGCGACCCGGCGCAGCGCGGCCTGCTCCGCCAGTAGGCGAGCGAGCTCGTCACGGCTCGCCTCCAGCGCGCCCCGGTTTTGCGCGTTCGCGACCGCGGTCGCGACCAAGTCGGTGAACTGCGTCATCCGGTGCTCGGTGTCGGGCGGCAATGTCTCCTGCCTTGACCCGACGGCGATCATCCCCCACAGCCGACCCTCGACGTGGATCGGCGTGCCGACCGCGGACCGCAGCCCCTCATGGACGAAGCGCTCCCCGCCGGGTACTTCGCGGTAGTCGACCCGGGCGGCCTGGCCGGTCCGCAAGACGGTCGCGGGGCTGCTCGTGGTCGAGGACGAGCAAACGATCCTGGAACTGCTGTCTGGATCGCTCCGGTTCGCCGGATTCGAGGTGACGACCGCGGCCAGCGGTGCCGACGCGCTGCGCGCCGTGGCGGCGTCACGGCCCGACCTGGTCCTGCTGGACATCATGATGCCGGACGGCGACGGGTTCGAGGTGATGCGCCGGATGCGGTCGGCCGGCCCGGATGTTCCGGTCATCTTCCTGACCGCTCGGGACGGTGTCCGCGAGCGAGTGGCCGGCCTGGCGCTGGGCGGTGACGACTACATCACCAAGCCGTTCAGCCTGGACGAGGTGCTGGAACGCATCCGGGCGGTGCTGCGGCGCACCGGCCGTCCGGCCGCGACCTCGCGGCTGCGCGTGGCCGGCCTGGAACTCGACGAAGACGGCCACGAGGTCAGGCGGGATGGCACCGTCATCGCGGTGACGCCCACCGAGTTCCGGCTGCTGCGGTACCTGATGCTCAACGCCGGCCGGGTCCTGTCCAAGCGGCAGATACTTGATCATGTCTGGGACCACAACCCGGCCGGCGACGGCAATGTGGTCGAGCCTTGCGTCAGCTACCTGCGGCGCAAGGTCGACCAGGGGGAGCCACACCTGATTCACACCATCCGCGGGGTCGGCTATGTCCTGCGGATTCCGCCGCCGTGAGGACGTGGCCGGGCCGGCCACGGCGAGTCCTGGCGGGCGCGTCGCTGCGGGCCAGGGTGATGGCGGCCGCCGCCATCCTCGTCGCCCTGACCTCGCTGGTGACCGGCTTGCTCGGCACGGCGCTGCTGCGCAGTTACCTGTATGACCGCGCCGACGCCCAGCTAAGCGACTTCGCCGTGGTCACCAGCCGCGTTCTTGAGCAATCACACCTGCCCGTTCGGCCAAGTGGTCAGCAGCCGACCCTGCCGACTCAGTTCCTGGTCGAGGTGGTCAGCGCGGACGGCCAGGTCCAGACGGCGGAGACACCACCGCACGATGCCGGCGCCCCGAAGCTGTCCGCTGCGCAACTCGCAGACGAGGGGAACCCGTTCACCGCGCCGGCGGCCGACGCGCCCGCGCACTCGTGGCGTGTCCTGGTGCGGCCGCTCTCCGGCGGTCGGCACGCGGTCGTCGCCTTCAGCCTCGATGATCTGAACAGCACCGTCACCCGGCTGGAGATCGCGGACGCGCTGGCCGGGGCGATCGCCATCGCGGTGCTGGCCGTCGTGGGGCTGCCGCTGGTGCGCGCCAGCCTGGCACCGCTCAGCCGGATCGAGGCGACGGCCGCGGCGATTGCGCGTGGTGACCTGTCGCGGCGCATCGACCATCGGTCCGGCGGCACCGAGGTGGGCCGGCTCGCGGATGCCCTGGACACCATGCTCGGCCAGCTGGAGACCGCGTACCGGGCCCGCGCGGACGGCGAGGCACGGGCGCTGCGGTCCGAAGACCGGATGCGGCAGTTCGTCGCCGACGCGAGCCATGAGCTGCGCACGCCGCTGACATCGGTGCGGGGACTGGCCGAATTCGGCTTGCAGCAGGGCACCGCGGCCAGTCCCACCGAACTGCTGCGGCTGATGACCCTCATCCAGCACGAGGCCGGCCGGATGGGGCGGCTGGTGGAGGACCTCCTCCTGCTGGCTAGATTCGACACCGACCGCCCGCTGGACCGACGCCACGTCGACCTGGCCAGCATCGCGGCGCAGGCGGTCCAGGCCGCCCGCATCGTCAACCCGGACCGCCCGATCACCCTGCTGGACGGCGACCCGGTCATCGTCTACGCCGATACCGAACGGCTGCGGCAGGTCATCGATAACCTGATCGGCAACGCCGCCCAGCACACCCCGCCGCGCGCTGCGGTCACCGTGTCCGTGACCGGTACCACCGGCCTCGGGGAGGTCATCGTCGCGGATAACGGGCCCGGGATGACCGCGGAACAGGCCGCGCGCGTATTCGAGCGCTTCTACCGGACCGACGACGCCAGGACGCGTGCCCGCGGTGGCGCCGGGCTCGGCCTGTCGATCGCGGCTTCGCTGGCCGCTGCCCACGGCGGAGACATCACCGTCGACTCCCAGCCCGGCCGGGGGGCCGCGTTTCACCTCCGCCTGCCGCTCGCCGCGAGCGTGGAAAGCGGAACCTGAACGGATGGTGGCGGTCGCCTGCGCGACCGCAAGGCCGGGCGGCCGGAACAGGAAGCTCGCAGGCAGGCGCAACGAGATCGCAAGACCTCCGCATTGACTGCAACAGGCGACTGTCTGGCGGCCAGCAGCAGCGGGTTGCGATCGCCCGGGCCCTGGTCAAAAACCAGGGGCTCCTCGCGGACGAGCCCACCGGCAACCTCGACGAAGGCACGCGCGACGGGATCATGGCCCTGCTGGGACAGCTGTGGCGCGAGCGTGGCCTCACGCTCGTCACCGTCACCCACGACTCCGGAGTGTGGTCTGGCTCGCTGGAGTGTGGTCTGGCTTACTGGGACGGGGGAGCGGCAGGTGGTGCTGCGGGTCCGGTGCCGGCCCCGGTGGCGTGGACGGCGGCGGCGATCTCGGCCAGGTCGTCTTCCTTCAGCTCCAGGGTCGCGGCGGGCAGCCAGCCGCTGACCTGCTGCGGTGTCCGGGCGCCGACGATAGCGCCGGTGACGGCGGGAAAGGACAGGGTCCAGGCGACCGCGACGGCGGCGGGGGTGACGCCGTGCCGCTCGGCGACCGGGTCCAGCGCGGCGGCCAGGGCCAGGTTGGCGGTCAGGGCGGGCTCGGTGAAGTCGGGGTGGCCGCGGCGCCAGTCGCCGGGGTCCAGGGTGGCGGCCCGGGCAGCGGTGAAGGCGCCGGTGAGCAGGCCGGAGGCCATCGGGCTGTAGACGATGACGCCGGTGTGGTGCTCGTGGGCCCACGGCAGCACGTCGTTGGCGGCGTCGCGGTGGATCAGGCTGAACTGGGGCTGGATGGCGTCCACGGCCGCGACGGGTTCGGCTTCATCCAGCTGCCAGATGTAGTGGTTGGACAGCCCGATCGCGCGGACCTTGCCTTCGCGCTTGAGGTCGGCGAAGACCTGCCAGTACTCCTCCACCGGGGTGCCGTCTTCGGCGGGCCAGTGCATCTGGTACAGGTCGATCCGGTCCACCCGCAGCCGCCGCAGCGAGGCCTCGACCTCGGCCCGCAGGCTGGCCGGGGCGCCCACCCGGCGCGGCGCCGCGGTCCGGTCGGCCGGGTCCCAGACCAGGCCACCCTTGGTGAACACGTACGGCCGGTCCGACTCGGGGAAGCCGGCCAGCGCGGCGGCGACCACTTCCTCGGAATGGCCGAGCCCGTAGACGGCGGCGGTGTCGATCCAGTTCACTCCGGACCCCACCGCGGTGCGGATGGCGGCGATCGACTCGGCGTCGTCCTGGCAGCCCCAGGCGAAGGCCCAGCCGCCGCCGCCGATGGCCCAGGCCCCGAACCCGACCCGGGTCAGCTCCATGCCGGTGCGGCCCAGTCGGATAGTGGGCAGAGAAGTAGTCATCGTGGTTCTCCCTTATCGCCGTCTGGCCGGCCTGCCCGGCCGGGCCTATGGTTGATATTCGACTGCGCGGTTAGCATGGCCGACCGGGGTGTGCCGCGGCATCGCCGCCAGCCCCCGTGGTGGGGGGACGGTGGCGGCCGTCCGGCCTTACCAGCTAGCAGGTAGCGGGTCCGGGCGGGTTCGGTAAGGACAGGGCCACGGCGATGCGCAATTGTTGGCGACAAGCAGCACGGTATATCGGAACGACCGGGAATGGAAGGATGCGGACTCGTGACTGTCACCGACTGGGCACAGGGAAAAAGAGAACACTCACGCCCGCTGCTGCAGACCCTGCCGCGGGCGGCTGCCCGTGACCGATAATCGGGGGGTGGTGACATCTCCAGAGATAGCGGCGGCGGCGGCGGCGGGCCGGGCTGGGTCCCGGGTTGTGCTGGCCGATGATGATGTGCTGTTGCGTGAGGGCCTGGCGAGTTTGCTGGAGCGGTCCGGGTTTGAGGTGGCGGGGCAGGCCGGGACCGGGCCTGAGTTGGTGGCGCTGGTCCGGTCGGTGCGGCCGGAGGTGGCGATCATTGACATCCGGATGCCGCCGGGGCATGCCACCGAGGGGCTGCAGGCGGCGCGGGTGATCCGGGCGGAGCTGCCGGGTACGGCGATCATCGTGCTGTCGGCTCATGTGGAGGTGGAGGAGGCGATGGAGCTGCTGGCCGGCGGGCAGGGTACCGGGTATCTGCTGAAGAGCCGGGTGACGGATGTGGCGGAGTTCATCGAGACGGTGGGGCGGATCGCGGCGGGCGGGTCGGTGGTGGATCCGTCGCTGGTGCAGGAGCTGATCCGGGTGCGGCGGCGTCGTGATCCGCTGGATGTGCTGTCGCCTCGGGAGCGCGAGGTGCTCGCTTTGATGGCGGAGGGCGCGTCGAACGCGGGTATCGCGCGGCGGATTTTCGTGACCGAGGGCACGGTGGAAAAGCATGTCCGGGCGATCTTGACCAAGCTCGACTTGCCGGAAAGCGAGACCGAGCACCGGCGGGTCCTGGCCGTCCTCAGGTTCCTCGAAACCCGCTAAAGAATCAGCTGACCCGCACGGCCCCTATTGCTGGCGGGAATTCCCGTATACCTGGTGGCAGGTAGCCGGGCTGGCCGCTGGCTGCGAAGACATAACCGGGCCCGACCGCGAAGCTGGAGAACATGCGGCGCGAACCCAGTGGCCGCAAACGTCGAAGGAAGCGAGGCGAGAGTCATGGCGGAGATTGCGACGGCCAAGACATCGCTTGCCGAATGCGAGATGTCGCGCACGTTCGAGGCGGTCCGGGCCGAGGCGCTGTTCGCGTCGACCCTGCAGCCTTCCGGCTCGACCTCGCCCCACCAGATCCGCGCCGCCGTCGCGACGACGCTGCGGCGGCTGGGAAGCGGCGGCTGTGCGGCCCGGATGGCCGGCGAGTTCGGCGACCACCCGGACACCGCGGCCGCCAGGATGTGCTGGGCGCTGGCGACGATCCGCAAGGTCTATCCGCTGCCCGCAATGACCCCAGCTCCGAGGGTGCGACCACTCGCTCTCGCGAGCTGATCGTGGCGTCATGGCGTCACGGGCCGAGCTTCGGCCACGACCCGGACGCGGAAGCTCACGAGACTAGACGGTCACCGCGATGACGATCGTGAATCTCGGCGTCTCCCACCGGATCGCGACGCCGGAGACACTTGAGAAGCTGGCTGTTCCGGCTGCACAACGTGGCAGTGTGCTGGCCCGGTTGCACGCTGTGCCGTCCGTCGACGAGGTGGCCGTCTTGTCGACCTGCAACCGGGTCGAGGTCTACGCGGCCGCGCACGGCCCGGCCGGACCGGTAGCCCGGGCGGTCGCCTGCCGCGCTCGTCGACGCCGACCTCCTGGTCACCGCGACCGGCGCCGCCGCCCCCGTCGTGCTCGCCGGGCAGTTGCGCGCCGCCCGGGCCCGGGTCGGCGGTCGGCCGCTGGTCGTGCTTGACCTGGGCATGCCACCCGACGTGGACCCCGCCGTGGGGCGGCTGGCCGGCCTGACGCTCGTGGATATCGCCGCCCTGGGCTGGCACCTGGCCGACCGGGCGGTACCGAGCCAGATCCCCCAGGTCCGCGCGATCGTCGCCGCCGAGGCCGCGGCGTACACTGCCCGGCAGGACCAGGCGATCGCGGCGCCCGTCATCGCCGCGATGCACGCGCAGATCAGGCAGCTCGCGGACGCCGAGCTGGCCCGGCTGCACGACCGGCTCCCGGACCTCAGCGACCAGCAGCGGGCCGAGACGGCGGCCACCGTGCACCGCATCTTGCGCAAGATCTTGCACCAGCCGACCGTCCGGGCCAAACAGTTCTCGGCTGGCCCGGACGGGCCTGTCTACCTCGACGCGCTGCGCCAGCTCTTCGACCTGCGGACGGATGAGGCCAGGACGTGAGCTCCCCACGCCGCCGTCCGCTGCGGGAACCACAGCGGAATTCCTGCTAGCCGTAATGCGACCGCAAGGTATACCTGGCACCATGAGCGCGTGTCGATACGGTGCCTGCTGGTTGATGACAGCGACGCCTTCCTCAAGGCGGCGAGTGTTCTGCTGCAGCGAGACGGCGTGACGGTGGTGGGCGTGGCCTCGGACAGCGCCGGGGCGCTCCGGCAGGCCCGCGTGCTGCGGCCGGACGTCATCCTGGTCGACATCGGGCTCGGCAGCGAGAGCGGCTTTGACCTGACCCGGCTCCTGGCCCAGGACGGGCAGGCCGGCCGCGCCGAGGTGATCTTGATCTCGGCGCGCGCCGAAACCGACTATGCGGAGCTGATCGCCGAAAGCCCGGCGGCCGGATTCTTGGTGAAGCCGGAGCTGTCGGCGCAGGCGATAAGCCGGATCCTCGGCCGGCGGCTATAACCCTTGACCGCGAGCGGGCGGCCGACGCAAATCATCAGGACTACGTGATGGCGGCTCACCAAGCCGGGCGTGAGGGTTAGCACAGCGAAGCAATCGAAGGAGATCTACATGACCAGAACGCGACCCAACCCGATTCAGACGACGGATGCCGGCATTCCGGTTGAGAGCGACGAGTATCCGCGGCGTCGCGATTAAGCTCTACACCGCCGAGGGCAACTACGACGTGGTCGGCAACGACACGCCGATCTTCTTCGGGCCGGGAAGCCTCAGGCCCGGCGCGGGGAAGGGGCGAGCAGGCCGAGGACGCGGGCCCGCTCCACGGCACCCGCACGACGGTGCGCGCCGAGCTTCTCGTACACGTGGCGCATGTGGGTCCGGACGGTGTTCACCGACACGGACAGCTGGCCCGCGATCTCCGGCGCGGACAGGTTGGTCGGCAGGTAGCGCAGGACGCGGGTCTCGCTGTCGGTGAGCGGCTCTCTTAGAAGTTTTAGCTGTTTTTCTTCGGGGGGACGACCCCCCCAGCCCCTCCCGCTTCTGGGGGGATGCCATCCCCCCAGACTCCCCTGCAGCTCGGCGTGGTCCAGCAACGGCTCCGCCTCTTCGAGCCGCATTTGCCAGACCCTGGTGACCCCGAGGGCCAGATAAGCGACGGCAACGATCGGCTCCTCGGTCCAGCCATGCCGTCGGTCCAGCTCGGTCGCCTGCGTGCTCCGGTCGACCGCGAGCGCGAACGACCGGACGCCTGCCGCCCACGCACCGTGTGCCAAGGCACCGGCCTCGGGGAAGGGCCGCCCGATCCGGTGCGCCGGGGCGACGGCTTGCTCGAGGTGCCGTTCCGCCTCTTCGGTGCGAAGAAACCAGAGCTCGGCGGCACCTAGGCTGACCAGCGCCAGTGTCCGCAGGTCCTCCCCAGCCCCCTGCACCAGTGGCGCGGCGTCCGCGGCGTCCGCGGCGTTGGCGGGGGCCAGCTTCCGCTCCGCCGCCTCCAGCGACCCATCGGTCACCTCGTAGCCCGCCCGCAGCGTGGCCAGCTCCGCATCGGCCGTAACGGCACTGGCCGAGAATCCGGCCAGGAGCTCGCGCGCGGTGGCGCCCTGCCCGTTGAGGACAAGACCGGGCAGGCGAGCAGCCAGGCTCCAGTCCTGCGCGGCCTGGGCATGGCGGACCGCCTCGACCGCGTGCCCGTGCTCGGCATACCACCCGGCGGCGATGCTATGCAGCGCGGAAAGTTCACCCGGCGCGCTGCGCCGTAGCTGGAGTTGCAGCATGTCGGCGAACATCTGGTGGTAGCGGAACCAGGACCGGCGTGCATCCACCGCGACCACGAACGTGCCAGCCTGTTCCAGCTCCTGCAAAACCTGTTCGCCGCCCGACCGTCCGCACAGGACATTGGCCAGCGGGCCGTTGACCTGGTCGAGCACAGAGGTCCGCAGCAGCAGCTGCCGGACCTCCTCCGGCTGGCGCTCCAGCACCTCGGCCAGCAGGTACTCGGCGACCGTGCGCTCGCTGCCAGAGAACTCGGCCGCGATCCGGCCCGGATCCGGGTGCCCGGCCAGCGACAGTGCAGCCAGCCGCAGCCCGGCCGCCCAGCCCTCGGTCCGCTGGTGCAACAGCGCCAGCGCCGAAGCAGGCAACGCCACGCCGGCCGCTGCCAGCAGCGCCTGCGCCTCGTCGGCGGTAAACCGGAGATCGGCGGCGCGGATCTCGGTCAGGTCCCCCTCCAGCCGCAACCGGTGCAGACCCAGCCGCACGTCCCGACGGGTGGCGAGCACGAACCGCAGCTCGGCCGGCCCGCGCATCACCAGCAGTTCCAGCTGGCGCAGCGCCTCGCTTGAGTCCAGCTCGTGCACATCGTCGATCACCAGCCAGATCCGGTCCCGCAGCGAGCCCAGATCCGCCAGCAGCCGCTCGACCATCGCCCAGCCGTCTAGATCCGGCTCCGCCGTCACGGCCCGCACCAGCGTGGCCCCCGCCGCGGTGTCTCGCAGCGCGCCGGCCACCGAGATCCAGAATCGCTGCGGGTCACGTTCCCCGCCCGGCACCGAAACCCAGGCCACGCGATCGGCCAGCCCCGCCTCGCCGATCCAGGACCGCAGCAGAAAGGTCTTCCCGCTGCCGGCCGGCGCCGACAGCTGGGTGACGCGCGCGGCTCTCCCGAGCCGCGCGAACAGCCCGCGGCGGAAGACCGTCCCTGCCATGACGGCAGGGACTGAAGCCGGCTCGGCATCGGCGGTCTGGGTTCGGACGGCAGGGCTCATGACGCTCACTGTGATATCGGCAGATGCACTATGCGTACGTGCCAACGATCGCCCTTGGCGAGTGGTCATGTCTTCCTGGCAGGCATGAAACGCGTCTACCGGCTAGCCGGAATTTTCTCCACCGCGCAGGTGCGTCCCAACCGCTTCACCCGAGCGTGAGATATCACCCAAACTGCGTGATGCCGGCTCACCAAGCCAGGAGCAACGCTTAGCGCAGCCCGAAAGCGGTCCTGCCAGGATCGTCGTCCGATCCGCTGCGACCAGGCGAACGGAAGGAGCCAGCGTGGGAACCAACGACAACAAGGTCGTCGGCGGGCTGGACCAGGTCTCGGGCTACGCTACGCCGGCCCGGCTGGTCACAAGGGCGAGCTGGCGATCGGCTGCCGCCTGCCGATCGGCTGACCCCGAGTTGTTCTTCCCGCTTTCGGAATCCGGTAAGTCGCTGGAACAGATAGCCGAGGCTAAGGCGATCTGCGCAGGCTGCCCGGTCCGGCGGCAGTGCCTGGAGTTCGCGCTGCGGACGCGGGCCCACGGGATCTGGGGCGGCCTGACCGAACTAGAGCGGCACCACGACCGGAGGCCGACGGACGATGGGCGTCCGCAAATCGCAAGAACCGTGTGATGCCCGGCTCACCCGGTCTATGGTCCGGGTGGCCTCGGGTATCGTGGCGGGCGGCTGGGATCTGGATGAGCAGGGTGGTGCCGCCGCCGGGCGGGCTGGCGATGTGCCGCGTGCCGCCGAGCGCCTCGATCCGGTCCCCGAGCCCGATAAGCCCCGCTCAACGACGCTCCCGCCAGAACTCACACGAACAGCGAACCACTACCTACCCGGTCAGACAAGCGCTCGCGCCTGCCAGGCGAGTTAAGGTCTGCCTCGGCCGACCCGCGCGCAACAGGCACCGAGAGGGCCATGGTCAGGCCGCCGCCAGGAGTTTCCTCCGGCTTCAGCGTGCCGCGCATCGCCTCGGTCAGCCGCGGGTTGCCTGCACCGGGCCACGCGCGGGTTTGTGCTGTCGGTCGCGTCCTTTAGGTAAGGGCCAGTGCTATCGCCAGGGCCTGGTTCACGCCACGCATGGAGGCCGGTGACAAGCCGCCGAGGTATTCGCCGAGCTCGTCCTTGCCCAGCTGCTCGATGCAGTCGGCGTTGGCGTATCCGGTGAGCGGGTCGGCCGGGGAGAGCTTGATCCAGGTCGGCAGGTCACGCGCCATGGTGGTGAGCCTGATCGCGATGATGTCATCGAGCAGGCGGTTGCGCGCGTTGTTGGATACCACAAGCCATGGCTTGAGGCCGTAGCCGAGGTCGCAGCGGTAGACCTGGCCTCGTTGCGGGCTGGCGGTCACGTGAGCGTGTCGCGCTCTTGCCGGGCGCGGCGGCGCGCACGCAGCACGGCGGCTTCCTCGGCCGACTCGTAAGGGTAGTGCGGGTTGTCGGCAATCGCGGCAGCGTACCCAGCTTCCAGCTTGTCGGCCTGGAGTTGCCGCCACGCAATGTGAATGGCGTCCTGGATGGCAGCGGACCGGCTCGGGTAGTGCCCGGCGAGTTCGGCGAGCTCGCGGGATGTCTCCTCGTCGAGCCGGACTGTCATCGCGTTTGTCATACTCGTACGATACCACGTCAGTCATACATACGCGTGCCGCCGCACTCTGCGCCGGGCCTTCGGGCGGGCAGCCGGGTTCGGGGCGGCGGCGGATGAGCTCGGCGACGGCGGCCTGCTTGAGCACGCAGGCGGCGGCCTCGGCCCGGTCCAGCGCGCAGATCATCCCGGTGAGTTCGTCATCGGACGCGCCGGTGAACCGGTCGCCGGGGCCGGCGGCGTGCTCGGCCCGCCAGGGAACTCATCCGCAGCGGGCCGCGGACCGCCGCCGGGCTCGCTGGGCCCGGGACGCGCCGGACAGGGACGAGCTGGGCGGGGACGAGCTGGGCGGGGTCGTCGTCCCGCCCGGGGTCTGCGGAGACCGGTCCTTGGGTCACGCGGCACCGTCCGTTCAGGAAAATGATTGCGAGCCTGGCCTTGAGACTCTTATCAAACATGATAGCCAACCAGGTTGGACGATCTCACCGTTACCGGCCTGTTCTGTTGTATAATTCGAATTAATAGTCTAATGAGTCGGATGTGGCGGGGGTTGGGTTCGGCGGGTCGCTCCTGGTGGTTGGATGGTTGGCGAAATGGCGCGCATGGCGCGGGCGAAGGCTTCGCCGCGGTCGCGGCAGTCGCGGAACTGGCCGAAGCTGGGCCCCGTCGGCGACAGCAGGACCACCTCCCACCCGGCCTGGCCCATCGGTACCCCGCCGTCACGGCGGCCTCCAGGCCCGGCGGTCGGTGACGCCCGCGAAGGCGAAGGCCCGAATCAGGTCGCCGATGCCGGCGTCGGCCTGTCCGTTTGCCGCAGCCTGGTTCGCGCGGGACTGCCCGCCTTCGCCGGTGAGCTAGCGGTCCGAGGCGCCTGAGGTGGCGGCGCGGGCGAGCGGTATCACCTCGGCGGCGAACAGCCGTAGCTGGTCGCTGGTTTCCTGCTCGAGGACCAGGTTGACGGTGTCGAACCGCTCCTCGGCGGCGAATTCGGCGATGATGCTGGCCCAGATGTCCGGAGTGGTGCGGATCGGCTGGCCGCCGGGGCCGGAGCGCGGGCGGCCGATCGTGTACGGGGTACCGGTCACGGCGCCGACGAGCTGGATGACGCGGTGGATGCTGGCCGGGTCCCGGCCGGCCGCCCGAGCCGCGCTGTCGATGCGGTCCTGGGCTGCGGGCTTGGTCTCGTAGCCGGTGGCGAGCGGCGCGATCCAGCCGTCCGCCTTGCGGCCGGTCAGGTCGAGCATCTGAGGGCCGACGGCGCCGAGCCAGATGCCGATGCGGTGAGCGGGAGCGGGCCCGGTGTCCGCGGTAAGCGGATAGTAAGGGCCGGGCAGGCTGGCCCTGCGGTCGGGAAGCCATAGGGCGTGCAGTACGTCGATCGCCTCGCTGACCGCGGCCACGGCCTCGCGGGGGTTGCGCCGCGGGCCGCCCAGCCCGGCGATCTGGTCCCAGGCCCGGCCGGCTCCGATGCCGAGCTCGAACCGGCCGCCGGATAGCACGTCCAGGCTCGCGCTGGTCTTGGCCAGCATCTGGGCAGGCCGCAGCGGCAGGTTGGCGACGTTGGTCACGAACCGGAGCCGGCTGGTCTGGCCGATGAGGGTGCCGATCAGGGCGAAGGTGTCGAGAAAGTCCGGTACGGAGGGGTGGTCCTGGATGGATACGTAGTCGAATCCTGCCGCCTCCGCCTCCGCCTCCGCCTCCGCCTCCGCCTCCGCCACCTGCACGTGCTCGCGCAGCCTTCCGATGTCAGCGGCACGGGGAGAAAGGAAGACTCCGAACTGCAGTGTGTCCATGATGCCTCCCGGCGGTTGTCGATGCCCTGGTCAATCCCGGCATGACTTCCATCCTGGCCAGCTACTGGCTTGCCAGTTAAGGGCTGCCTCCCATCCGGCTTGCCAGTTCGGCACGGGAAATGCCGTGCCGGTCGCTGAACTTCTCGAGCTCCTCGAGGTCAAACCGGATCGGGGAGAACCCGCGACGCCTCTTCGGCTGCCTCGGGGTAACCCAATTGATTCATCAGGTCAATTACCCATTTCCTGCTAAGGGCCATGCCTTCGAGCCTAACTCGCCGCGGCCAGGCTGGCCCGCAGCGCTTCGCTCAGGTCGGCCACCTGTGCGGGCGAAGATGTACCCGCCCAAGGCAGGACACCGTCATCTGCCCGGCCCACGGCGCGATCGACGCCGACATCAACGGGGCGGTCAACATAGCATCCAGGGCCGGTCTGGGCTCTGATCAGGCACATGCGGCCTGAGAAGCTGACGGCTTCAGTCGTCAGAGCAGTCACAATGAGGATTAGGTGCGTGCGTGCGCGTTCATGGGCTGAGCAACCAGGCACCAGGAGTACTAACGTGGTTAGTCGGCTCGTCGTGTCCGGGAGGCTCACCGACTGCGCTTTTAGCGGACCAACACCCTAACGGAGGTTCGGACCATGTCGACGGAGAAGCAAAAAGAGGCGGCCCGACGCAACATCGAGAAGGCTCGTGAGGTTCAGAGCGAGCGCGCTCACGGAGAGGATATCCCGCCCAGTTCGGAGGGCCTGAGCACCGCGGAAAAGGACCGCCTGCCTGACGCGGAGTTCGCCTTTCCCTCCGAGCGCAAAGAACCCCTCAGCGATGCGGCGCACGTGCGGAACGCGATTGCGCGGTTCGACCAGGTGGAAGGAGTCACCGACGAGGAGCGGGACCAAGCCTGGCAGCGCATCCGGGCAGCGGCCAGCAAGTACGACGTCCAAATCGCCGAGGAAGACTGGCGCGACCTGTTCGCGCGCGGCAAAGAAAAGCGGTAAAGAAAAGAAGCGCTGACGGCCGCGGCTTACGAGACAGACCCGCGGCGGAGCAACGCGGCGGCTGCCTCGCCGGCCAGCGGGCCGGTGCGTTCCGGCAGCTGCGCGATGATCGCGTCCTGGTGGATCGCGGCCCAGACCAGGCCGTCTTCCAGGGTCACGTCCGCCGCTACCAGCAGCACCGCGACCTGCTGGGTGGCCAGCTGATCCGCGACGGCATCAAGGCCACGAACCGCGCCAGGGTCCGGCTCCCCGGTGCGCGAGGCCACCAGATCCCCGACCGCGCTGATGGCCGCGGCGGTGATCTCGTCGAGGGCGGCGCCAATCACGGCGCTGAGGTGATCGTCGAGGCCATCGGGCTCGCGGCCTCCTGCGATAGCGCTGACCGGCCCGACCGAATCCGGCAGATGACCCGCGACAGCGTCGAGAATATGCTGATCACCCGCGCCGAGGACAATGTGCGCGGCCACGCTGTCCGCGGCCTCGGACACGCGCCCGGCGATGAACTCGGCGTTCAGCTGGCCGCCGCTTTCCGGCTCGCTGTCGGTCAGGTGCCGCTCGCCGTGGTGCAGCCCGGGCGGCCGGTCCGGATGAGGGTCGCTCTGCGCGCCGGGACGGCGGCCGACGGAGAACGGCTTGGCGGGCAGCTGGTCACCACCGGCATGCGCGATGATGTCGGTGCCGTCACGGTCGGCCAGCACGACCACGTAAGCCGGCCGCCGCGCCGCGGCCACTGCCGCCTCCTGCAAGTGCGGCAGCGGGCCCACCCGCACCGAACTCGCGCCGACCCCGGGCGGGAGCCACCGGGCGAGCAAAACCTCCCCGTGCGCCGCGACCACGACGCGGGTGCCGCCCGGCTGGGCCTGGCCGGCGCCGATGGCCAGCGCCTGGGCGGTGCCCTGATCGGCACCCAGCCGCCCGGCCTCACGGGCAGCATCGGCCCAGGCCACATCCCACGCATACGACCCCTCATCCGGCGTATCCGGCACGGCGACCGTGGCCGTCACCACCAGGCCGGATGCGGCCGAACCCGGCTGCAGGGCGCGCAGCGCGGGGTCCAGCTGCAGCCGGCCGAGTCGAAGCAGCGGATGCGTGATCGTTGTCTTGCCTGCCATGGTCCTATCTCATCATGAGCTCGCGGCGAACCGCTCCACGATCCGGGCACAGAACGCCGGCAGGTCGTCCGGCCAGCGGCTGGAGGTGATGGTGTGCTCGTCCCCGAGGGCAGCATGCCCGGGGAGTAGGCCGCCTTGGACAGCGGAGCGACGGCCGGGGACATGTGCAGCGTGTCGGAGTTGGTCAGTACGCCCGCGACCGCGCCGGCCAGGGTTATCTCCAGGCCGTCCAGGGTCCAGGCGGTGCCCAGCGCCATGATCAGCCTGGTGTGGAACCGGGTCCACGGCAGCCGGTCCAGCCGTGCCGGGATCAGGCTGCGCACCACGGCTGCGCTGGTATCAGTCTTCGTCGACATCTGCGTCTCCCGCCTGGGGTCACCATCCACGATCTACGCCTGAGGGTGTCGCTGTCTTTACGGCGAGCTGCCAACTCAGCTACCGGCTAGCAGGAAATCCGGGATGGCAGCGATCGGGCGCAAGGACACAAGTGGCCAGGTCCTGCGGGCCGTTGACGTTGCCGGCCGCCAGGCACCCGATTACTGTCGCCTTGTGAGCGCGCTAGCCCCCGGTGTCCCCGACGGGGAGGTGGGCCGTGACCCACCCGATCAGGCGCGGCTGGGTCAGCTGGCCGAGGAGCAGGCCGCGCTGCGGCGGGTGGCCACGCTGGTAGCCCGGGCGACTCCGCCGAAAGAGGTGTTCGCGGCGGTGGGCGAGGAGGTCGGGCGGCTGCTTCCGGTCGATTCGGCGACCATGTGCCGCTACGAGCCCGACGGCACGCTTACTTTCGTCGCCCATTGGGGCGGCGCGGTGGCCCGCTTTCCAGTGGGTACCCGGAGGACCCTTGGCGGGCACAACCTCGGCACCCTCGTGTTCGAGACCGGTCGTCCGACCCGGGTCGACGGCTACGCTGATAGCTCCTCGGGCGCACTCGGCGCCGTCGTCCGCGAGGCGGCGCTCCGGTCGGCGGTCGGGACGCCGATCATCGTCGAGGGCCGTCTGTGGGGCCTAATCGCCGCTGGTTCGACCCTTGAGCTGCTGCCGGCGGACACCGAGGCCCGGCTGGTGTCTTTCACCGAGCTGGTGGCGACGGCGGTCGCCAACGCCGACAGCCGCGCCGCCCTGGCCCGGCTGGCTGAGGAGCAGGCCGCGTTGCGGCGGGTGGCGGTGCTGGTGGCCCGCGCGACTCCGCCGCAGGAGGTGCTCGCGGCGGTGGCCGAGGAGGTCGGCGAGCTGCTGGCGGTCGACTACACGGTCCTGATCCGGTCCGATCCGCAGGACATGATCACGGTCGTGGGCGGCTGGACGGCCACCGGCGTCGCTCTGCCCAGCCCGGCCGGCAGCCGGTTCGAGCTGGGCGGCCGGAACGTGAGCACGCTAACGCTGCGGACGGGCCGGGCCGCCCGGCTGGACGCCTATGTCAATGTCACGGGCAGCATCGGGGACACGGGCGCTCGCGGCTGGGGTTTCCGTTCGTCGGTGGGCGTGCCGATCAGCGTGGAGGGCCGGCCGTGGGGCCTGATCCTGGTGGCCTATACCCGGGACCAGCAGCTCCCGGCCGACACCGAGGTTCGGCTGGCCTCGTTCACCGAGCTGGTGGCGACGGCGATCGCCAACGCCGACAGCCGCGCCAAGTTGATGGCTTCCCGGGCGCGGATGTCGGCCCGCGACGACGGCATCGGCGGCGCCGATCCCGCTCGTGGTTCCGGCCTGGCCGGGCTCACCGACCGGGTCGAGGCCCTGGGCGGCTCGATCCGCTTCGACAGCGCGGCCGAGGCCGGGACACACCTCACAGCGGAGCTTCCCCTCGGGTACGAGCCGGCAACCGGTTGACGTAAAACTGCGAGCTTGATGCAATCGGTTCATCCTGCTCGACGTCGTGCGGCGCACGGCTGGCATCGAGTTCCTCTCAGCGTGCGCGTCCAGCCCGGGTCCTCACCCGGCTGGCAGGCAGGCCAACCCCCTGCTGGCCGGTAGCCGCATTGGCCGCCAGCCGGGACGAAAAAAGGGATCTCATACACGATCGTGGAATTCACCCGAGCTCCGGGCGACGCAAACGGGAGGACCAGACGATGACTGCCACGGTGGCTGAGGTCATGGTGTCGACGCTGAAGGCATCCGGCGTGCGCCGGGTGTACGGGCTCCCGGGGGATTCGCTGAACGGGTTTACCGACGCGTTGCGCCGCGACGGCGAGATCACCTGGGAGCACGTCCGGCACGAGGAGGCCGCCGGGTTCGCGGCGGCCGCGGAGGCCGCGCTGACCGGGGAGCTGGCCGTGTGCGCGGGCAGCTGCGGGCCGGGCAACCTGCACCTGATCAACGGGCTGTTCGACGCGAACCGGAGCCGGGTGCCGGTGCTGGCCATCGCGGCGCACATCCCGCGGGAGGAGATCGGCGACGGCTACTTCCAGGAGACCCATCCGGACCGGCTGTTCGTCGAGTGCAGCGTGTACTGCGAGCTGGTCAGCGTCCCGGAGCAGCTCCCCCGGGTGCTGGAGATGGCCATGCGCGCGGCGCTGGCCCGCGGCGGGGTCGCCGTGGTCGTGGTGCCCGGCGAGGTATTCCTCGCCGACGCCCCGGGCCGTCCCGATCCGGTTGCGATCCGGCCCACCTCGCCGGTCGTCCGCCCGGACACCGAGTCGCTGTCGGCCGCCGCGCAGGTGCTGAATGCCGCCGGTGCGGTGACGATCCTGGCCGGGGCGGGCTGCGCCGGGGCGCACGACCAGCTCATCGCGCTGGCCGGGGCGCTGAAGGCCCCGGTGGTGCACGCGTTCCGCGGCAAGGAGTTCGTGGAGTACGACAACCCGTACGACGTGGGGATGACCGGGCTGATCGGGTTCAGCTCCGGGTACCGGGCCATGGAGCACTGCGACGCGCTGGTCCTGCTCGGCACCGACTTCCCTTACCGGCCGTTCCTCCCGGACGGCGTCCCGGTGGTCCAGGTCGACGTGCGCGGCGAGCAGATCGGCAAGCGGGTCCCGGTGCGGGTGCCGCTGGTCGGCACGGTCAAGGACACGGTCGACGCGCTGCTGCCGCTGCTGGAGCCCAAGACCCATACGGCGCACCTGGACCGGATGACCAAGCACTACCGGCGGGCCCGGTCCCGGCTGGACAAGCTGGCCCGCGACCGGGCCGGCGACTCCCCGCTGCACCCGCAGCACGTCGCGGCCACCATTGACCGGCTGGCCGCCGAAGACGCGGTGTTCACCGTCGACGTCGGCACCCCGTGCATCTGGGCGGCCCGCTACCTGCACATGAACGGCACGCGCCGGCTGGTCGGCTCGTTCAACCACGGGTCCATGGCCAACGGCTTGTCGCAAGCCATCGGCGCCCAGGCCACCTACCCCGCCCGGCAGGTCATCGCGCTGGCCGGCGACGGCGGGCTGGCGATGCTGCTCGGCGAGCTGCTCACGCTGCATCAGCAGCAGCTCCCGGTCAAGATTGTCGTGTTCAACAACGGCGCGCTGTCGTTCGTGGAACTGGAGATGAAGGCAGCCGGGATCCCGAGCTTCGGCACCGATCTGGTCGATCCGGACTTCGCCGGGATCGCGCGGGCCGCCGGGCTGTTCGGCGCGCGGGTCGAGAAGGCCAGCGAACTGGACGACGTGCTGCGCGCGGCATTCTCCCACGACGGCCCCGCCCTAGTCGACGTGCGCGTTGCGCGGCAGGAACTCTCGCTGCCGCCCAAGCTCACCTACGGGCAGATCAAGGGCTTCACCCTGTGGGCGACCAGGACCGTCCTGTCCGGCGAAGGATCAGAACTCATCGAGCTCACCAAGAGCAACCTGCGGGAACTGGAGGTCGAGTGACCCCTGCTTCGAGCCCCGTGGCGCAGCCCGCGCCGGAGCGGTCTAACCGGCCGAGCGGTCGCCCTAGCTGGCTGCAGCCCCGAGAAGCCCGCACGGCCGTCGTGGAGTGCGTCGTTCTCGCGGTGGCGTGCCTGATCAGCTACTGGCTGGCCAGGACCCTGCTGTCCCGGGTGTACTCGGTGTCACGGGATGACGATCTGCTGGGCGGCATGTGGGCCGTGCTCGCCACGATCTTCGTCCTGCGCGACAGCTACGGCAAGAGCGTGGCCGCCGCGGTCAGCCGGATGTCGGCCACCTCCGTCAGCTTCGTGCTCTGCCTGATCTACCTGGCCTTCCTGCCCTTCCACGCCTGGGCGCTGGCGGTGCTGGTCGGCGCGAGCGCCCTCGCGGTCATGCTGCTGGGTCGGCCCGGCGACGCGGTCACGGCCGGGATCACCACCGCGGTGATCCTAGTCGTCGCCGCCGTCAGCCCCCAGCACGCCTGGCAGCAGCCCATTCTCCGGCTGGCGGACACCATCGTCGGCGTCGCCGTCGGCGCGCTCGCCGCCTGGGTCGGCGTGCAGGTCAAGAGGTTCCTGTCGGCTCGATCCGTTCCCCCTGCCCCGGCCAAGGTCAAGGCCAAGGTCGAATTATCAGAACGAGCCGTGGTTCGTCGGTCCGCTGACAGTGTGCACCGAGAGGTCCAGTAGGCGACCTCCAGCGCTGTGACGTTGATCGGCAGTTGGAGCCGCCGGCCGCCTCGGTCGCGTCGGTGATGGCGATGCGCGGGATCTGGTAGCAGGTCGGCAGGGCGCAGACCTCCTGGGCGACCGGTGATCACGAAAGCTTCACAGTCGCCCGCCACGGTCAAGTCTTCGGGATCATGAAAAAGCCGCTTTTCTGTTCGGACCGGAAGGTCCGGCTCCGGCCCGGACAGGCCCGCCTGCCATACCCAGACCCTGACCGCCAGCCAGCCAGCCAGCCACGACAAGCTGCTCTCCACGCGGGCCACGACGAGCTGCTCTTTAGGCGGGAAGACGAGCAGGCCTCTCGCCTGGGGCCAGACCAGATCCGCGGCGAGCAGGTCAGCGGAGGGGCCGCCTGCGGGTGATCGCGGCGATCGCGACCAAGCCGAGCGCGGCGCCCCGGGCAGCGGAACCAGGACGGTGGTTCGGGGATGGCGTCCCAGCATGCGCTGCTGACGGCAGTCCCGCGTCGCGGCGCGAGCCTGCCGCTGGCGGTGGTCCCTGCTCACCCCCGCCGAGCATGTGGCGGCCCTGCAGGCTGAACAGCAGGGCGAAGGAGGGGACGACCAGGATGACCGCGGCGATGGACACGACGACCAGTGCCACGTACGTGGCCTGCGTGGCGCCGGCGTTGGTAAGGGTCACGTCCGTGCCGGGCAGCAGCACCGGGTACTGGGCCACGCCCCAGCCCCAGATCACCGCGGCGACGCCGAGCGCGGCGATGGCCCGGATGCCCTTCGTCTGGCGGGCGGTGAGCAGCGCGAAGACCGCCAGGCCGCAGACGCCGGCCAGCACCACCAGCGGCAGCGCCCGGCCGGTGAGCCGGTCGAACAGGGCCGGATTCGAACCGTGCAGGGCGGCCAGGGCTGCCAGCGACAGCACCCCGGCCACGGCGGCGGCGCCCTGGCCGCGGCGGGTGAAGTAGGCGCGCATGCGCCGGTCGCCGCGCCGTCCGGCCTCGACGACCAGGTAGACCGCGGCGAGGTAGCCGCATGCGGCGACGAACAGGAACCCGGTCGCCACCGCGGTCGGGCTGGTCCAGGCGGCCAGGCTCGCGTGGCTGGCGTTGGCGGGGACGGCCCCGGTGGCGACTGCGCCGACCACCGTGCCCATGAAGAACGGGGTCAGCAGCGAGGAGAACGCGAACGCCGCGCCGGCCGCCCGCTGCCAGGGCAACCGGATGATTTCCTTGCGGAAGGCGAACCCGGCGCCGCGCAGCACGATCCCGGCGAGCGCCAGCCAGAGCGGCAGCGCGAGCGCGGTCATCACCGAGGCGAATGCGTGCGGGAACGCGGTCCAGAAGATGACCAGGTCGAAGATCAGCCAGACGTGGTTGGCTTCCCAGACCGGGGTGATCGACTCGTCGATCAGGTCGCGCGGCGCCCGGCCGCGGGCGGTGGTGCCGGCCAGCAGGTCCCACAGGCCGCCGCCGAAGTCGGCCCCGCCCAGGACGGCGTACAAGGTAATTCCGGCCAGCAGGATGGCTCCAACGGCGGCGGCCATTATGACTCCACCTGACTTGCTGGCTGGTCCACGAGAGCGGGCGGCGGTCCGTAGGGAACGGGAGCGTCGTCGCGGTCGTCGCGGCGCCACCGGCGGGACAGCATCAGCAAGATCGCGATCGTGGCCGCGCCGATCACCCCGTACACCACGATGACGATGCTCAGGCTGGCCAGGACGCCGCCGTTGGTCGTAGCGGCCTGGGCGGTGGTCTGCAGCCCGTACACCACCCACGGCTGGCGGCCCTCCTCAGTAACCACCCAGCCGCACTCCATGGCCACGACCGCAGCCAGCCCGCTGACCGCCCCCAGTGCCCAGAACAGCAGCGGCCGGGGCCACCGGCGCCGGCGCCACCAGGTCCAGGCGGCCCACAGCCCGGCCAGCAGCAGGAGGGTCCCAAGACCCACCATGACGTCGAAACTCAGGTGGATCAGCCACACCACCGGCGGCCGGCCGGCCGGGGCCACGCTGTCCCAGCCGGTGACCTTGGTGCCGGGCCCGAATCCGACCAGCAGCGAATCCAGGTAAGGGATCTTCAGCCCGCCGTAGATGCGCCCGTTGACGTACACTCCGGCCAGCCACTCCGGGACCTGCCGGGAGGTCTGCGGGACGTATTCCATGGCCGCGAACTTGACCGGCTGGTCGTGCGCGATCGCCCGGGCCGCGGTATCGCCGACGAAGATCTGGAACGGGGTTAGTATCGCGGCCGGGACGAACCCCAGCGCGAACCCGGTGTAGTGGTAACGGTCCCGGCGGCCGCGCAGGATACCCACCGCGTACACCGAGGCCACGGAAAAGCCCGCGACCATGTAGGCGGCCAGGACCATGTGCGGCATCTCATAGCTGGCCGAACGGGGGAAGAACACCTGCCACACGTCGACCGAGGTGATCCGGCCGTTCTTCTCGGTGAACCCGCCCGGGGTGTTCATCCACGCATTGACCGCGATGACCGAGATCGCCCCGAAGATGCCGCTGACCGCGATCGGCACCCCGCTCCACCAGTGCGCCCAGCCCGGCAGCCGCCGCCAGCCCCACAGGTAGATCCCGGCGAAGATCGCCTCCAGGAAGAAGAACAGTCCCTCCACGCCGAACGGCACTCCCAGCACCGACCCGTACTGGCGCATCAGCCCCGGCCACAGCAGGCCCATCTCAAACGACAGCACCGTGCCGGTGACCGCGCCGACCGCGACCAGCACGCCCATAACCTGGGACCAGCGCCGCGCCAGCAGCATCGCGGTCTCGTTTCCCCGCCGGAGCCCGATGAACTCGGCCAGCAGCACGATCGACGGCAGGGCGATGCCGAAACAGGCCAGGATGATATGAAAACCCAGCGTGGTCGCCATCTGCGCCCGAGCCGGGACGTCTTGGGCGGTCCCCTGCGCTGCCGCGAGCAGCGTCATCGACATGGTTCCACCTTCCCTCGGGGCAGCACCGCTTTCGATCCGCGTGCCTTTCAAGCCAGGATCACGACGGCGCGATTGCCTGTCATTGCGGCCAGCATCCGGGTCGACTACCTGCTAGCGGGAATCACGCCCGGCTTTTCCAGCTAGCAGGAATTACCGGTGGGGGCTAACTGCGTCGACGCAAGCCGGGCCGACTTGTTCACTCGTATGAGTCAGCTCATGACGCGCCATTCTCTCACCGCTCGGAAGGGGACCCGTGATGATCCGTTGTGTGCGCATGTGGACAGGCGAGGATGGTGACTCGCTGTTCGAGGAAGGCTGGATCGACCTCTCCAAAGGGACGCGTGGCGACTCCGTCGGCGAGCCCGTCCCCGTCGGCGAGCTGTCCTTCGCCGAAACGCGGTCGGGCGGTTCGTATGAATGGCACCAGGACCCGGTCCCGCGTTTCGTCATCACCCTGTCCGGCACGCTCGAGTTCCAGACGAAGTCCGGTGCGACGTTCACCATCCGCCCCGGCGACATCCTGCTCGCGCAGGACAACAGCGGCACGGGCCACAAATGGAAGCTCGTCGGCGACGAACCCTGGCGCCGCGCCTACGTCGTCTATGAAAACGGATCCGACCTTCAGTTCAAACTAGCGAACACCGAGGAGCAAGCATGAGCACCGCCGAATCAGAGAACCCAGACGTCGTCCTGATCGGCGCGGGTATCATGAGTGCCACTCTTGGCACCGTTCTCAAGGAGCTAGAGCCGACGCTCAACGTCGTCCTGTTCGAAACACTCCAGGACTGCGCGCAAGAAAGTTCCGAGGCGTGGAATAACGCGGGCACGGGCCACGCGGCCAACTGCGAACTCAACTACACACCGCGGCTTCCCGACGGCAGCATCGACATTTCCACAGCCCTTAAGGTCAACACCGAGTTCGACCTTTCACGCCAGCTCTGGTCGCACCTCGTCACCAAGGGCGCCATCCCGGATCCGCACGCCTTCATCGAATCCTGCCCGCATATGAGCTTCGTCTGGGGCGACGAGAACGTCACCTTCCTGCGCGACCGGTACCAGGCGATGTCGGCGCACCATTGCTATCACGGCATGGAATACAGCGGCGATCACGGCGAGATCGCCCAATGGGTGCCGCTCGTGATGGAGGGGCGCGAGGCGGATCAGCCCATCGCCGCGACCAGGATGATCACCGGCACGGATGTCGACTATGGCTCGCTCACCCACCTGCTGGTCAGCCAGTTGCAGGCGCAGCCGGGCTTCTCTCTCCACTACAAGCACAAGGTCACCGATCTCGACCAACTCGCTGACGGCCGCTGGAAGGTCACGGTGAAGGACCTCCAGACCAAACACAAGCGGACCGTAACGGCCAGATTCGTGTTCATCGGCGCCGGCGGCGGCGGGCTGGAACTCCTGCAGAAATCCGGAATCCCGGAAGCGCACGGCTATGCCGGGTTCCCGGTCAGCGGTATCTGGCTGCGCTGCGACGTCAACGAGGTGAGCGCGCGTCATCACGCCAAGGTCTACGGAAAGGCCGCCGAGGGCTCACCGCCCATGTCGGTACCCCATCTCGACACGCGGATAATCTCCGGCCAGCGGTCGCTGCTTTTCGGCCCCTACGCGGGCTTTTCCAGCAAGTTCCTCAAGCACGGTCACTACACGGACCTGTTCCGCTCGATCGAGCCCGGCAACGTCCTGCCGATGCTGGACGTAGCAAAACAGGACTGGGGACTGGCTGAATACCTGATCGGCCAGGTGCTGCAGACCGGGTCGCACCAGTTCAAGGTCCTTGAGCAGTTCTACCCTGAGGCGCAGCGGCAGGACTGGCGCGAAGCGGTGGCCGGCCAGCGCGTGCAGATCATAAAACCCGGTCCGCACCACAGCGGCTCGCTCGAATTCGGAACCGAAGTGGTCGGCAGCGCCGACAACTCGATCGTCGCCCTGCTCGGCGCCTCGCCCGGCGCGTCCACCGCCGCTTACGTCGCCTTCGAGACCCTGGAGAAGTGCTTCGCGAAGGAACTGGCCGACGGCTGGCGCGACAGGCTGAAGACCATCATCCCGACCTACGGCATCGATCTGACGAAGGACGCGGACGCCACCCGCGAAACCCGCGCCCAGACCGCCGCCGTGCTCGGGCTGACGAACATCTAAGGGGTACGCCTACCATGACTGACACCGACACCGCGACGCCGAAAATCCTCGACATTCCCATCGGGCTGGACGCCTCCGGTATGCGGACCGAGTTCGACAGCCTGGGCAAGGTCGAAGTGCCCGCGAACCGGTACTGGGGCGCGCAGACCCAACGCAGCCTCGAGCACTTCAACATCGGCCATGACCGGATGCCCAAAGAGGTCTACCACGCCTACGGGTATGTAAAGAAGGCCGCCGCGGTGGTGAACACCGCGGCCGGGCGGCTTCCGGCCTGGAAAGGCCAGCTGATCGAGCGGGTCTGCGACGAGGTGATCAGCGGGAAGCTGGATGCGGACTTCCCGCTGTACGTGTGGCAGACCGGGTCCGGGACCCAGTTGAACATGAACGTGAACGAGGTGATCTCCAACCGGTGCATCCAGCTGGTCGGCGGGACGCTGGGCTCGCAGGAGCCCGTCCACCCCAACGACCACGTCAACATGGGCCAGTCGTCCAACGACACCTTCCCGACCGCGATGCACATCGCCGCGTACACGATGGCCACCGGCCAGACCATCCCCGCCCTCAAGCGGCTGCGGGACGCCATCGACGCCAACTCCGAAAAGTGGGCCGGCGTGGTCAAGATCGGCCGGACCCACCTGGAGGACGCCACCCCGCTGACGGTCGGCCAGGAGTGGTCCGGCTACGTCGGCGCCCTGGATGACGCGATCGAGGAGACCGGGCACACCACCGCCGGGCTGCTGAAGGTGGCCATGGGCGGCACCGCGGTGGGCACCGGGCTGAACGCCCCCCCCGGGTTCGGCGAGCAGGTGGCGGCGCAGATCGCGCAGATGACCGGCGCCCCGTTCGTCACCGCGCCGAACAAGTTCACCGCGCAGGGCACCCTGGACCGGATGATGCGCGCGCACGCCGGCCTGAAGGCGGCGGCGGTGACGCTGTACAAGATCGCCAACGACCTGCGCTGGCTGGGTTCGGGCCCGCGCACTGGGATCGAGGAGCTGATCTTCCCGGCCAACGAGCCCGGGTCCTCGATCATGCCGGGCAAGGTCAACCCGACCCAGGCCGAGGCCATGCTGATGGTCGCCATCCAGGTCATCGCCTCGGATGTGGCGGTGACCTTGGGCGGCGCGGAGGGGAACTTCGAGCTGAACGCCTTCCGCCCGATCCTGATCTCCAACTACCTGCACTCTGCGCTGATCCTGGGCGACATGTGCGACCACCTCCGCAAGTTCATGATCGAGGGCACCCAGCTGAACCAGGCCAAGCTGAAGGAGAACATCGACCGGTCGGTGATGATGATCACGGCCCTGTCCCCGGTGATCGGCTACGACAAGTCCGCGGCGATCTCCTACTACGCCATCGACCACGACCTGACCCTCAAGCAGGCAGCGCTGGCCAAGGGCGTCAGCGAGGAACTGTTCGACAAGGTTGTCATCCCCCGCAACCTCACCCGCCCCGGCTCCGCTGACATCCCCTCCACCCCCGCAGGGTCCTGACGTGCAGTCCCTGGAAGGCGACCAGGCCGCCGCCGGCCAGCAGGAGCTGGCCGGCAAGGCGGCCCTGATCGCGTCCGTGGGCGGCCAGCGAGGCTACGCCGACTGGACCAACCCCGAGCACCGGCTGCGGCGGCTGTTGTCGGAGTTCATCGGCATGGCCGGGCTGACGTTCGTGCTGTCCGGCGGCGCGGCCATCCTGGCCCGTTACGGCGGCTTCGGCGTGCAGCCGTGGGAGACGGTGCTGGTGCTCTCGGCCGTCTCGGCGCTGTGGCTGGTGGTGGCGGTGTACTTCCTGGGCGACATCTCGGCCCACTTCAACCCGGCCACGACCTTGGCCTTCGCGCTGCGCCGCGACATGGACTGGGCGATGGCCTGCGCGTACTGGATCGTCCAGTTCTCCGCGGCCGTCTGCGGGTCGCTGCTGGCCCGAGGATTCTTCGGCCCGGTCGGCCACCTGGCCGCCACCATCCCCAAACCGGGCCAGTCCTGGCAGGCGGCCGGGTTCGAGGTCATCATCACCTTCGGCCTGGTGCTGATGATCCTGAACATGGCCAACGGGCCCAAGCTCAACGGGCCGTTCATCCCGCTGGCCGTCGGGGCCTACATCATGGCCTGGGGAACCATGGGCGGCCCGTTCGAGGGCGCCTCGATGAACCCGGCCCGCAGCTTCGGACCCGACGTCGCCATCGGCAACCTGTCCACCTGGTGGGTCTACCTGATCGGGCCGGTCATCGGCGCGGTCATCGCCGTCGGCGTGGCATACGTACTGCGCGGGCCAGCCAAGGCCCAGGAGGCCAGCGCCGCCGAGGGAACACCCCTGGACCGGGCCAGCGCCTGACCGCCGCGTCCCGGAGCCTAGGCGCTGATCGGCCGGCCCGAGATGCGCGGATTCCGGTTAACCCCCAGCCCGTGTACCGGCCACCGTGAACGCCAAGACTCACGCTCGCTTCATAGGAATGCCGCCGGGCGAGTAGCAGGCTCGTCATATACGGCCCTAGCCAAGGCCGGGACTACAGCAGTCGCGGACCGCCGACCGAGGGGCAGACCGAAAGGAAACATCATCATGACTCAGCGGACGACGGAGAAGCTTCCCGAGCCGGACGAAAACCGGGGACCGCATCACGAGACGCCGACCTTGGGGAATCCGGATCTGCCCCCCGAAGGCATGCAGAACACCATCGGGGATCCGGCCGGCGCGACGATGGCGGGGCCGCGGAACCGGGTGCTGGAAAGCCAGTTCCCGAACGTGCTCACCGCGCCGGGGACGGACGTCAGCACGCAGCCGTTCTTCTGGTCCTCGTTCAACATCTCGCCCCGCCGCCAGCAGCGCGGCGGCTGGGCCCGCGAGGTCACCCAGGCCGACTTCGCGATCTCCGACGAGATCGCCGGGGTGAACATGTACCTGGAGCCGGGCGGCATCCGGGAGCTGCACTGGCACCAGACCGGCGAGTGGGCCTTCATGACCGAAGGCAAGTGCCGGGTCACCACGCTGAGCCGGGACGGCAAGCCGAGCGTCGAGGACGTGTTCAAGGGAGACCTCTGGTTCTTCCCGGCCGGGCTGCCGCACTCGCTGCAGGGACTCGGCCCGGACGGCGCCGAATTCGTCATCGCGTTCGACGACGGCAAACAGTCCGAGAGCAACACGCTGCTGCTCACCGACTGGTTCGCGCACACCCCGCCCGAGGTGCTGGCCAAGAACTTCGCGGTGGCCCAGGAGGTCTTCGCCGGCATCCCGCTGCACAACCTGTGGATCTTCCCCGGCGACGAGCCGGGTGACCTGGAGGCGGACCAGGTCGCGGCCGGCGTCGAATGGGGCGGCACCGAGCCGGTGATCTTCCGCATGTCGCAGTCCAAGCCGCTGTATGAGAACAGCGGCGGCAGCGTCCGGATCGCGGACAGCACGAACTTCCCGGCGGCCAAGACGGTCGCGGCCGGCCTGGTCATGATCGAGCCGGGCAGCATGCGGGAGCTGCACTGGCACCCGAACGCCGACGAATGGCAGTACTACCTGCAAGGGTCCGCCCGGATGACGGTGTTCAACACCGGCCCGCACGCCAACACCACCGACTTCAAGGCCGGCGATGTCGGCCTGGTCCGCCGCAACTGCGGCCACTACGTCGAGAACACCGGCGACGACACCCTGATCATGATCGAAACGTTCCGCAGCGACCACTACGAAGAGGTTTCCCTGGCCAACTGGCTCGCCCACCTGCCGCCCAAGCTCGTCGCCGCGCACCTGAACATCCCCGAGGAAACCCTCGCCACGTTCCCCCGCGGCGCCCAGGGAACCGTGCCGCTGCCCTAGCCGCGAGTGCGGGCACCGATACCGGCCGTCGCTCCCTTTGAGCACGACCGCTCATCCGAAACGGTTCGGATGACTATGCCTCGGCGGCACTCGAGCTTGGGGTCGCGGCGGGAGGCGGTTCGCGGCGGGCGATGAGGTGGACGTCGATGCCGGACGTCCCCGCCTCATGGATGACCTGTCGGACGATCGGCCCGCCGCCGGGGAGGTGCCACCAGCTGTGCTGGCTGCTGCCGATCACGATCTGGGTGATCTGGTGCTCCCGCGCGAAGCTGACGATGGCCTCGGCCGGGTCATCGTCTTGTATCTGGTGCCAGCGGGCGCCCAGGGCGGCCGTCAGCTCCCGCAGCCGGTCGACCGGCCGAGCGTCCTCGGGCCGGGTGGCGTCGCTGACGGTGACGTGGACCACGTCCAGTTCTCCTCTGACCCGCAACGCGATGCGGGCCGCCCGTCGGAGCAGCATGTCGTTCCCCGCGGCCGCGGTGACGGCCACCATGATCCGCT
This sequence comes from uncultured Actinomycetes bacterium, assembly GCA_963758795.1. Classification (GTDB taxonomy): domain Bacteria; phylum Actinomycetota; class Actinomycetes; order Streptosporangiales; family Streptosporangiaceae; genus Palsa-504. The sequence goes on along the minus strand of CAVWXG010000002.1, from coordinate 4,214 downwards.
CGGTCGTCTCCCACCGGCCCGGAGACGACACGGGGTCGACGGGGTCGACGGGATGGCGCCGCCGCAGGTGTTCCAGGAGTTCTTCGTCGGACTCGTCGGCCACGAACCGCAGCGCCAGCTCGCGCAGGGCGATCAGGTTGTCGGTCTGGAAGAAATGCGTCAGGGCCTGGGAGATCTTTTCCTTCGGGTAGATGTTGCCGTGCAGCATCCGGAGGCGCAGCTGCTCCGGTGAGGAGTCGGCCAGCTCGATCTGGTCGGCCTTGCGCACCACCCAGTCCGGTACCCGTTCGCGGACCTTCGCCCCGGTCATCTGCTCGACGTCGTTGGCGATGCTTTCCAGGTGCTGGATGTTGACGGTGGCGACGACGTTGATCCCGGCGCCGAGCATGTCCAGGACATCCTGCCAGCGTTTCTCGTGCGGGCCCGATCCCGGCACGTTCGTGTGAGCCAGCTCGTCGACCAGGGCGATCCCGGGCCGTCGGCGCAGGACCGCGCCGAGGTCCAGCTCCTCCAGGCGGCTGCCCCGGTACTCGACCACCTGGCGGGGGATGACCTCCAGGCCGTCGATCAGCTCCTCGGTGCGCGGGCGCCCGTAGGCCTCGACGAACCCGGCCACCACGTCTGCGCCCCGCTCCTGCCGTCGGTGGCCCTCGGAGAGCATGGCGTACGTCTTGCCGACGCCGGGGGCCGCGCCGAGGTAGATGCGAAAATGACCGGCCGGCTCGACCTCGTCCGCGTCCGTCGCCGCGGCTTCGCTCACGCTCACGACCGTACAACAGGGCAGGAACCGGTTCTCCTCGCCCGTTGACATATCAGCCAGCCAGGTGGCCGTACCGGCCGCGCTATGACAATGTGCACCCATGTCCGAATGGATCCAGCGATGACGGGCGAGGGCAGGCTGCGTACCTACCTGGGGATTGCCCCCGGGGTGGGGAAGACCTACGAGATGCTGCGGGACGCCCGCGCCCGCCGGCGCTCCGGCGTCGACGCGGTGGTGGCTTACTGGGAGCGGCACGGGCGGGCGGCGACCGCGGCTCAGCTCGCCGACCTCGAAATCCTCCCGACCCGTACGGTCACCTACCGGGGCGTCAGCCTTACCGAGCTGGACGTCAGCACGGTCCTGGATCGTCGCCCGGAGCTGGCCCTGGTGGACGAGCTGGCCCACGCCAACCTCCCCGGCGAGCGGCACGCGAAACGGTGGCAGGACGTCGGCGAGCTGCTCGCCCACGGCATCGACGTCTATACCACCCTCAACGTCGCCAACATCGAGTCGCTAGTCGCGTTGGTCGCCCGGATCACCGGCGTGCGCCCGGCCGAACCGGTGCCCGACGCGTTCGTGCGGGCCGGCGAGATCGAGCTCGTCGACCTGGCGCCCGCGGCGCTTCGTCGCCGGCTGGCCCAGGGCCTCGTCGTCCCGCAGGAGCGGGTCGATGCGGCCCTGTCGAGCTATTTCCGTTTCGCCAATCTCGCCGCCTTGCGGGAGCTCGCGCAGCTGTGGCTGGATGACACCGTTTCCGATCCGGTCACGGCGTTCCTGGCCGCCCGCGATATCAGCGTGCCGGTGGAGGCCTCGGTCATCGTGGTCGGCCTGGAGGGGTCGCCCGCCGACGAATGGCTCATCCGCTACGCCGCCCAGCTGGCCGGGCTGTCCGAGGCCAGGCTGGAGGGGGTACACGTCCGGGACCTCGACAACCTCGGCGGGTCGCCGAAGGCCCGGCTGGAGGAGGACCGCCGGCTGCTCAGCGAACTGCACGGGACCTTGGTCGAGCTCAGGGCCGGCGACATCGCCTCCGGGCTGATCCGGGCCGCGCGCCAGGCCGGCGCCTGCCAGCTCGTCATCGGAACGCGCCGCCGCTCGCGCTGGTCGCGCCTGCTGAACGGGTCCACGGTGGCGGACCAGGTGCTCAGCGCCGCTGGCGACCTGCCCGTCCAGGTGGTGAACGTCGGCCTGCCGGACAAGACCAGCGCCGAGTGGCATCACTGAGGAAGTTACTGCTAGCCGCAATGCGGCCGTGCTGTATCCGTGGCAACCTGATCACATGCCGCTGCGGTGCCTGCTCGTTGATGACAACGAAGCCTTCCTTGAGGCCGCGAGCCTTCTCCTGGAGCGAGAGGGCGTGACCGTTGTGGCCGTGGCCTCGAGCATCGCCGAGGCACTCCGGCAGGCCCGCGCGCTGCGCCCGGATGTCATCCTCGTCGACATCGGGCTCGGCGAGGAGAGCGGGTTTGACCTGGCCCGGCTCCTCGCGCAGGACGGTCAGGGCGGTGCCGGAGTGATCTTGATTTCAACAGGAGCCGAAGCGGACTACAGCGACCTGATCGACGAAAGCCCGGCCGCCGGATTCTTGGCCAAGTCGACGCTGTTGGCGCAAGGCATCAGCCGCATCCTCGACCGCACGGCGTAAAACCGCAGCCGCTTGGTTCCCGGCCCCGTGGGCTGTCGGGCGGTGGCGGTCAGTGGCATTCCCCGGCAGACAGCAGGTAGCCGGCCGCCGCTCAGCGGCGCATGCGGCGGAGTTCGAGTAGTTCGAGGCCGAGCGCTTCGATCTGGGCCAGCACGCCGTGCAGCGCCGCCTGGTCGGCCAGCGGCCCGGTCAGTACGGTCTCGGTTCCGTCCGCTCGCGCGCGCAGACCGGGGAACGCGCCGAGCAGCGTGCCGCCCAGCAACCCGCGGACGCGGATCTCGTAGCAGACCGGTCGCGACCGTTCACGCATGTCGTCATGTCCGACCCGCCTGGCGGTCTCCACCGCCTCACGGCGCGCCAGCGACGCCGTGGCCAGAATCCGGTACCGCTCATCCTCACTGTTGGTTCGGTCAAGCTGTGCCCAGGCCCGGGCACGGCCGTCCGGGTGCCCCGTTTCCACGCGGCTGTCACCTGATCCACCTGATCGGCAGACAGCCCAGGGATATAGGTGATCAGCGCCAGCACCCGCTGGCCATTCGGGCCGAACATCGACGTCATGACAACTCCTCCAAGCATGGCGAGGGTCAACGAAGGCATCGTCGTGGTTCCTTGACCGCAGACCTGAGATCACCCCTGTGATCACCCATGTCTGCCTGCCTGCGAAGCGGCGGCCGGCCCGTCGCACCGAGTTACCACGGCCCGAGTCGATGGTATTTTTATGGCATGAGAACTGCCATAGATTCTGCCGGACGTATTGTCATTCCCAAGGTGCTCCGGGACGCGCTCGGGCTGACAGCAGGTCAGCCGCTGGAGATCACCGAGCAGGATGGGCGATTGGAGATCGTCCTGGCGGCCACGCCGATGCTGCTGGTGGATGAGGGCGACGGCGTGGCCGCCGTCGCCGATGCGGACATGCCGGTGCTGACCGCCGACCTGGTGCGGGACACGCTGGAGCGTATCCGCCGGTGAAGGCTGTCGACTCCAGCGTGGTCATCGCGGCCTTCGCCACCTGGCACGAGCACCACGCCATCGCCCGCAAGGCCATGGCAGGTCGGCCGCGCCTGGTCGCCCATGCGGCGATCGAGTCCTACTCGGTGCTGACCCGACTTCCCCCGCCGCACCGGGCCCACCCGTCGATCGTGCATGCCTTCATCAGCGAGCGGTTCACCGAACCATTCCTTGCCCTGTCAGAGACCGGCTACCAGCAGCTTCTGGCCACCATAGCCGCCGGGCAGATCCTCGGCGGTCCTGCCTATGACGCCCTGATCGCGTTCACCGCGGTCGAGCACCAGGCCACGCTGCTGACCCTCGACCAGCGAGCCACACCAACATACGAAGCCGTCGGCGCCACGATCGAACAGCTTGTCCGTTAGTGCGATCTGCTAGGCGCTCTCGGCGGGAACGTCCGGTTCGGCCTGGTGGTGTCCGGCCGAAGCCGCGGGGCTGCTGAGGGACGGGACCGGGCGGAGGGCCAGGGCGGGCATGACCGTCGCGAAGGGAGCAACCAGGGTGTCGTAGTGGCGGCCGATCCGGGCGCCGGCCGCAAGCGCCGCGCTGGCGTCGCAGGCGGCGGCCCAGAACGCCCAGTCCGTGCGGTGCAGCCGACGGGCGGTCGCCAGCGCCTCGCGGCGGGCCAGCGACGCCGCGGCCAGGATCCGGTACCGCTCATCCTCGCCGGTGGATCGGTTGAGCTGGGCCCAGGCCTGGGCGCGGTCGCCCGGGCTGGCGTGTTTCCACGCCCTGGTCACCTGGTCCACCTGGTCCGCTGACAGGCCCGTGGATGATTCCGGTTCCGTGAAGGGTTGTGGG
>CAVWXG010000001.1:0-570973 GCA_963758795.1 uncultured Actinomycetes bacterium | reverse complement strand
GCCGGCCTCGTTACAGCTGAGCCAACTGCTCCCGCTCGCTTCGCGCTGTGGCGCTCGTCGACCAGTTGTGGGCAGATGATCCTCCAGAGATAGCGGAGCAGGCGATGCGAATGGCCGCCGACGGACTGGACCGCGACGTCATCTTCGACAAGCTCATAAGTAAGACCTTGATGACGGTCACATTCCGGCCGCACAAGGTGGCGATGTCTTCGGGGTCCGATGTGAGGACGGTGACTGGGCCAGGCGCGGCCAAGGCTGTCGCGCTGAGCATCGCATCGATCGCATGCCGGTGACCGTGCCGACCGGCTTCGGCGAGAATGGCCGCTGCGCGGCGAGCAATCGATTCGGTCACTGGTTCCACGACGATGCGGGACAGCGTCCACTCCAGCGCCGGGCGGTTGAGCTGCGGATGTGCCACTTCCACGACGGTGGCGGCACTAGCGATCACCCGTAGATCGTCGGCCCGTGCCAGTGCCAGCCACTGGGTGACCTCCCGAACCCGCAGGACCGCCTTCGCCAGCCCTTCGCTGTCCAGCACAAGCGTGCCCGCCGGAGTGGCGGAAGCCCGGGTCACGCGGCCCCGGACCGGGGGTGGCCTAGCTCGGCGCGAGCCCGCTGCAGTTCTTCACGCCGGGATCGCACCTCTTCCTCAGTGATCGGACCGTGCTCAGCCTCCGCCACGGCGATCAGCTCGTTCAGGTTGTCCCGCTCAATCTGTCGGGCGACAGCCGCGGCGACGTAGCCGGACAGACCCGACGGACCGCTACGGGCGCGGGCCGCTTCCGCGATGTCCCGTGGCATGGTGATCGAGTACTTTCCAGTAGGCTCACTCATGCTCTTTATCCTACCGGAAGTATTCTTAGGTGGTGCGCCGGCGCCTGCTGGCTGGCCACATGGCGCAGCGGGGCGAAGCGCAGATTATCCATTCCGGCGCATGGCGTAAGCGGCGGTGCGACTGGAGTGTCACGGAATCGGTTGACCACGGCTCCGGGACTGGCCGCAGGAGCGGCCGGCAGGCGCGGAACGACGCGCCCGTTAACGGTAACGTCAGTCATATGGCGAAAGACTCCGACTGATCATGGCTCCGCGCCGCCATCGAGGCGCCGGACGTGACCATGGAAGTTTATGAGGCGATCCCGGAGGAACTGGCTCGCAGGATCGAGGTAGCCGACGAGATGATCGTCCGTTCGTTCCTGCTTGCCCGCTTAGCGCGCTGCGCGGGTGGCCTCTCCGGCGCGAGCGCGGCAAGCCTGCCCTTCGCTTCAAGCGCATCATCGAGATCTTGCGCGACCACGGGCGAAGGGTCGCGCTGGCCAAGCCGAAGCTGCGAAATGTACGTCTTGCTGTAACCGGAGTCTTTCGCCAGAGCGCGCACACCTATCGTGCGCTCCCCCATCAGGCGCGCTAGCTCGGTGCCGAAACGGGTCATAGTGCCAATCGTGTCGCCGTGGCCGTGGCGGCGGTCGGCGTGGCGGGGGCGAGTCACTGGGCGCGGGTCCAGGCTGGCCTGGTGCGGGCCGGCGAGGACGGGGCGGGGCGGGGAAGCTGAGCTGAGCGAGCCCGGCGGCGCTGGCCGGACGGGGCCGCGCGGGTTGGGGTGCGGGTGGCGTGGTGACCGTGGCGGGCCTGCCCTGTGGCCGTTTGCTTGCCGCGATTGCGAGAGAGCCATTCTCCTGGCCGGTTCGGGAGCGACACAAGAACGGGCAACTCACGCCAGCGGAGGCGTGCCACGCCAGAGTCGGGCCGTGCCGGGCCAAGCAAGGACAGGCGGGAGGGACCGCCCGGCGTCCAGCCAGTCCGGCACGGCACGCATGCATGGCCGCTGGTGATCTCTGGCAAGTGGTCCGTCGGCCATGAGGTCAGCGTTTCCATCGCAGAAGACTGTCGATCACATCGAGGGCAGCCGTGCGGCGCGTTTTCTTACTGGACCAGACGGCGGGGAAGATAACTCCTCCGATCAGCAGGACGAGGAGCAGACCGAGGATCAGCAGGGCTGCCTGGTTCCTCACAGACTCGGTAGATCCCTGCCGACCTGGGCGATCACGGAAATTCGGCAGACCTGGCGAAAGCTTCCCACTTCACTGGTGCAGATGCACCCGCATACGCTGCTAAGCACGTGCGGCCTCCTGTAGGGGTCGGACTAGATGGATCGACGGCCTTCCGTTGGGGCGGGAGGCCGTCACCATTTCCGGGGCCAGCCACGCCGTCTGGGAACAATGCTTCAGGATGGCGCTGACACTGCCCAAACCGATCGGGGGATGACGTTGTGGACAACGTGTGCAATACGTTGTGTACCTGTGTGGATAACGGGTGCATACCTGCGGGCGGCTAGCTGCACGATCGTGAACTGGCCCTTACCTAGCATGCCCGCCGGGCAGGCGCACGCCGCTGCCGCGGATGCCGCCGAGCCAGCCAGAATTGACCCGGCCGCGCTGAGTGCTAGGATAGCGGGAATGATGATGTTTCGCTTTAGGGTCATTATTCCTCTATGGCGTAGGCAGAGGTCAGCGGCCTGCTGAATGGCTTCCGCGGTACGCACGGCACATCTGAGATACCTGGAGTAATAGCCGGTCTTCGGCTATTACATGACCTAACGTAAATCCTTGACTACACCTTTTCAAATACTGAATATTGCATTATGCTTTTCTCGCAATATTCAATAGCGCTCGGGATCAGGCAAGCGCGGGCCATGCTGTGGCAACGCGCTGCTCATGTTAGACAATGGCATCAACGGGCTGCGGATCGCGACGGCGGTGATAGACCCCCGCGTCACCAGCCCGGCCGGGCCGGTCTGGCTAACCTGCTGTGGCTCGCCCACCCTCAGGGCATCAAGGCGGGTCGATGAGGTGATCGCGCTGTCCGGGCTGAGGTCCGCCGCGCGGCGCAAGGCCGGCGAGATCTTCGACGAGCCGTACAACGGCACGGACCCCGAGGGCATCGTCTGGATGAAGGGCTTCCATCGCTGGCGGCGCAGGGCCGCGCGGTGCTGGTCTCCAGCCACCTGATGAGCGAACCGGCGGACGGACCGTTTGTTCGGCCATGCACCTAAGAAAGCCGGGAATAACGGGAATACCGGAATGAAGGGCACCGTTGGCGTGGACGTGACAGAACAGTCGCAGTTGCAGGCGCAGGAAGACGTGCCGTTCTGGTTTGATCCGCTGTGTCCTTGGGCCTGGATCACCTCCCGCTGGATGCTGGAGGTCGAGCAGGTCCGGCCGGTACGGGTCGACTGGCGGATCATGTCGCTGGCCTACCTGAACCTGGTCCAGCACGAGGGCAGCGGGCTGAGCGAGGAATATCTGGAACGGATGAGCCGGGCCTGGGGACCCATACGGGTCTGCGCCGCGGCCGCCCAGTACAGCGGCCCCGCCATCCTCGGGCCGCTGTATACCGCCATCGGGACCCGGCTTCACGTCCAAGGCCGCCGGGAGGACCCCGAGGTGATCCCCGAGGCCCTGGCTGAAACGGGATTGCCCGCCTCTTTGGGCAGCGCTGCTGAGAGCACGGACTTCGACGAGCTGGTCAAGAGCTCTCATCATGAGGCGTTCGACGAAGTGGGCCTGGACGTGGGAACGCCGGTCATCCGCATTCGCGGCAGGGCCCTGTTCGGCCCGGTAATCACGCCTGCGCCCCGCGGCGAGGCCGCCGGGCGGCTGTGGGACGGCCTGGCGCTGGTGGCCGAGGCCGATGGTTTCTTCGAGCTCAAGCGAAGCCGGGACCGCAAGCCTTCGTTCGACTGAACGTGCGGCTACGTCCGGACAGCCCAGAACCGGTAGGTGATGGCCTGGCGCTCAGCCCACCGGATGGTCCGCGGGCACCCGGGCGGCGGTGAAGACCGTGCCGCGGCGTAGCCGGAACCCCAGGGCCTCATACAGTCCGATCGCCGGGTTGTCGGCCACCGCGTGCAGGAACGCCGTCTCACCGCGGGCCCGGATACCCGCCACCAGGGCGCGCACCAGCCGGGAGGCGAACCCGAGGCCACGCCACGCGTCGTCCGTGCACACCGCGCTGATCTCGGTCCAGCCGGGCGGATGCATCCGCTCCCCCGCCATCGCGACCAGCGCGCCGCCGCGCCGGATGCCGAGATAGCTGCCGAGCTCCACCGTCCCCGGCAGGAACGGCCCGGGCTTGGTCCGCCCGGCCAGTTCCAGCATCTCCGGCACATCGCCCGGCCCCAGCCGCACCGCCTCACCGTCGGCCGCGGCCTCGACTTCGATCTCGACCATCTGGACTCCCTCGCCGATCAGCGTGACCTGCCAGCCATCCGGCACCGGCACCCGCACACCCGCCAGCGCCACGAGAGCACCCGGACCGGCCAGCGCGGCCGCGTCCGCCCAGTCGGCAGCATCCGGCTGGTCAGGCAGGGCGAGAAACGGCGAGACGTCAGCGGGATAACGCAGCACGTTCCCGCGCCGCTCGGCGAAACGCGCGTGCGGCCCGGTCAGCGAAGAGCGAACCGGGTGGTCCAGCGGATGCCGATCGCTTGCGGCCCGGCCTGACCCTGCCATCATCGCGTCTGCTTCAGGAGGCGGGCCAGACGGCAAACCGGACCTATTACACATAATTTCGATTCTAATACGCAGCAAGCGGCTCACCCGCTGCGGTCCATGACCCGCTCTCCGGTGACGACCTGGCGGCGCAGCTGACCGCGGGACGTCTCGTGGAAGCCGTGCGTCGACAGCCAGTTCCTGATCCACGCGCCATCCGGATGCGTCTCGGGGACGACGTTGTAGATGTAGTTCAGCCCCCGTGCGGCGGCCTCGTCTTCGAGGTGCTCCAGGATGAAGTCACCGACCCCGCAGCCGCGCTGACCGGGGGCGACAATGAAGGTGATCCGCGCGTCGCCCCACTCTGAGTCCAGCCAGCCGTATCCGGCGAGCTCTTCTCCGTCCGTCACCCGCCACCATTCGTTCGCGACCGGCTCTCCGGGCGGCGGCGCGGCCAGGCCCACCGCGGCCAGCTCTGCCGTGCCGAAGAGGCGCTGCTTGCCGGCATCCCAGCGGGGTGAGTTCTCCTTGGCCCAGGTCAGCGTCATAGCCTCTCCTTCCAGCCGGCCCGGCTCATAGCAGGGATCCCCGCCGGCCGCGATCCGGCGCAGCAGCGCGGACGCGCGGTAGCGGTCCTCGCCGTACCAGGCGTGCAGTGCGTCAAGCACGGCCAGGACAGTGGCTGGACCCCAGCTTTGCCCCCAGGCGAGCGGACCGAGCGGGTAGTTGGTGCCGAGCCGCATCGCGGTGTCGATGTCGGCGGCACTGGCCACTTCCTTGTGCCTGGCGTCGGCGGCCCCGTTGACCAGCATGACAACGGTGCGGGTCACCACCAGGCCCGGGGCGTCATCGATGACGTACACCGCCAGGCCGGCCGCCTGCAGCAGGCCTACCGCCTCGTCGAGAGCCGGAGCCGGGCAGCCGTCGCAGGCCGCGACGGCGATGCCGGTGGCGGTGGCGTCGTCCAGCGCCCGGTCGACGACCACGACTGGTACACCGCGTTCGGCGGCCAGCGCGCTCGCCGGGCGCCCGTCGCATCGCACCAGCCGCGCGCCGCTGGGCAGCTCCACGGTTCCGTCGCCGTCCGCGCCCGCGCGGACCTCCGCCGGGCAGCGGCCGAGCAGCGCGCGCAGCGGCGACGGGCCGTGCTCGACGACCCAGGATGGCGCCGGGCGGCTGGGGGCCGCGTCCGGACGTGGTGGCGGCTCGCCTTCGCCGTAGGGGTACCAGCCGCGGCCGGACTTGCGGCCCAGCCAGCCGGCCTCGACCAGGGCGCGCTGCAGCAGCGACGGGGCGAACCGCGGGTCGTACCCGAAGGCCGCCCAGACCGTCCGGGTCACCGCCTCGTTCACGTCCTGCCCGACGAGATCCATCAACGCGAACGGCCCCATCCTGAACCCGCCCGCCTGGGTCAGCACGGCGTCGATCGTGGCCGGCCCGGCGGCCTGTTCCTCGGCCAGCCGAAGGGCTTCGGCGTAGTAGGGCCGGGCGACGCGGTTCACGATGAAACCCGGTGTCGCGGCGGCCCGGACGACCTGCTTGCCCCAGGCCCGGGCCAGCTCGGTGACCGCCGCGGCGACCTCGGGCCGGGTGGCCAGCCCGCTAACCACCTCGACCAGCCGCATCACCGGAGCCGGGTTGAAGAAATGCATCCCCACCAGCCGTCCGGGGTGGCTGAGGGCAGCGGCGATCGCGGTCGGCGACAGCGACGAGGTGTTGGTGGCCAGCACGCAGCCGGGCGTGACGACCTTTTCCAGGTCGGCGAACAGGGCCTGCTTGACGGCGAGGTCCTCGACCACGGCCTCGACCACGCACTGGGCCGGCCCCAGTTCGTCGAGTGCGCGGGCCACGTCCAGCCGCAGGCGAGCCGGATCGACGTCGAGACGGCCCTTGGCGACCAGCGCGGCGACACGGTCGCGGATGCCGCCAACGGCCCGCTCGGCCGCCCCCGGCACGGCGTCGTACACCAGGACCGGGTGGCCGGCCACGGCGGCGACCTGGGCGATGCCGGCGCCCATGGTGCCCGCGCCGATGACCGCGATGGGCGCGGACCGGCCGATGAGCTCACCGGCGCGCAGCATGGTTCCCGCTGTCACCGGGCGGCCGGCTCAGATCAGGTGAACGTAGTCGTAGTCGAACGGCTGGCCGTTGATGCCGTTCCGGGGCGGCGCGATCCATGCAGCTATCTTGCCCCTTTCGTACACCGGCTGCATCAAGGACCGCACGTAGGTCTTGTCGACATCGGTCGGCAGCCAGTCGCGGCTGCGGCGCTGCCACTCCGGCGCCGGCAGCCGCTCGCCCTCGGGTGAGGCCTCGATCCCGGCGAACGCGCCGACCTTGCGGTTAAAGGCGATGTGCGGCAGCTTCAGCCGCTGCTTCACGCCCGCCTCGTCCAGGATCCGGTTCCACCGCTTGACGCCGCCCTCGCAGTCCGAGATGTACTCGCGCCGCAGGTCCGTGTTGAGCCCGACCAGCGCGGACACCTCGGTCTGCCCGATCTGGCCGTCCTCGGACAGTGAATCGACCATGAACGAATCGCTCGTCAGCTGGTGGTCGTCCTTGCGCCGGTCTTCGAGCCAGCGACCTTTGAGCCCGGCGGTGTAGTAGTTGGCCACGTTCGTCGAGGTCTCGCCGCCGAACAGGTCGAGGGAGACCGAGTAGTGGAAGTTCAGGTACTTCTGGATCACGGTGAGCGGAATCGCGCCCAGGCCGGCCACGTCGTCGGTGTCGTGCTGGCGCATCACCTCGACGGTGCGCTGCACGACCCGGTCGATGCCGGTCGTGCCCACCATCATGTGGTGCGCCTCTTCCTTGAGCATGAACTCACACGTGCGCGACAGCGGGTCGAACGCGGACTCCTTCAGCGTGCCGAGCTGGTACTTGCCGTCCCGGTCGGTGAAGTAGGTGAACATGAAGAACGACAGCCAGTCCGGGGTTTCCTCGTTGAACGCGCCCAGGATGCGGGGCGAGTCCTCGCTGCCCGAGTTGCGGTGCAGCAATTCCTCGGCCTCTTCACGGCCCTCCCGGCCGAAGTAGGCGTGCAGCAGGTACACCATCGCCCACAGGTGCCGCCCCTCCTCCACGTTCACCTGGAACAGGTTCCGCAGGTCATACAGGCTCGGCGCGGTAGCACCCAGGTTCCGCTGCTGCTCGACCGAGGCAGGTTCGGTGTCGCCCTGGATCACGATCAGCCGCTGCAGCTCCGAACGGTACTCCCCCGGCACCTTGGCCCACACCGGCTCGCCCTTGTGCTCGCCGAACCCGACCCGCCGTCCCGGGTCACGCTCGGCCAGGAAGATGCCCCAGCGGTACTCGGGCATGGGCACGTGCCCGAACTGCGCCCACCCTTCGCGGCCGACGTTGACCGCGGTCCGCAGGTAGACGTCCTGGGTCGGCAGCGTCGGGCCCATCGTCTGCCACCAGGTCAGGAAGTTCGGCTGCCAGGATTCCAGGGCCCGCTGCAGCCGGCGGTCCTCATGCAGGCTGACGTTGTTCGGGATCTTCTCGGCGTAATCAGCGGCGGTGGTCAAGGCTCAGACTCGCTTCCGGTCGAAGAGGGCCCGCTGGCCGGTGCCGAAGCGGCGCAGCGCGCCGTCAGGACCAGAGGCGTTAGGCCTGTTGAATATCCAGTTCTGCCAGGCGGACAGGCGGCCGAAGATCTTGGTCTCCAACGTCTCCGGCCCGGCGAACCGGTAGTTGGCCTCCAGGCCGGTGAGCGCGTCGGGGCTGAAGCTGGCCCGTTCCTCGATGGCGATGCGGATTTCCTCATCCCAGTCGATGTCGTCCGGCGCAAAGGTGATCAGCCCAAGGTCGGCCGCGTCTTCGGCTTCCAGCGGCGTGCCCCGGCGCTTGCTGGCTGCCTCCAGGCTGGCCTCGTCGCCCCAGAAGCGGGTCTGCAGGCGGGTCAGCCCGTTGCTCATCGTCAGCGGGCCGAAGTTGATGTCCCCGAGCGTGATGGCCGCGGGCTCACCCGTGTTCGGACCGGCTGCCGGATCGCCCGTGTTTGGATCGGCGGCCTCGAACACCCCGGCCAGCTGGAACGAGCGGTCCGCGGCGAGCGCGAGCTCAAGCAGGGAGCCGGCGAAGCAGCTGCCTGGTTCGATCACCGCGAGCAGGCTACGGCTGGTGACGTCCAGCCGCCGCAGCGTGCGCTTGAGGTAGTGCAGGACCTCGTTGGCGAACCAGTCGCCCGGATGAGCGAGCAGAAGGTCGTCGTAGCCGAGCACCTGGGTCGCCTCGCCTTCGGTGCGGAAGACCCAGGTGCCGAGCTCGGGCTCGTTGGTCCGCAGGTCCAGGATCAGGTCGTCGAGCTCGCGGGTGACCGCGAGCGACCAGAACCCGGCCCCCTGGACGGCTGCCTCGGCCATGTCGGCGGGCGGGGGCGCCTCCGGTCCCCGCACGGTGATGTCGACGCTGCCTGCGTCACGGTTGAGCCGGGCCGACACGTTGGAGTAGGTGATCGTGTCGTCGTCGCGGGTCTTGCCGAGCGGGCTGAGTGAGACGCCGGCGGCGTCGCCCGGACGGCCGGAGCGCCCGGCCAGGTCGGCGGCCCGCTCGGTGACCGTCGCCTGCCACCGCGGCCGCGGGACAACCTCGTCCACCAGGCGCCACTGGACGGCCTTCTTGCCGCCGATGCCCTCCGGCCTGGTGGAGAAGTAGTCGGCCAGGTCGCGCCGCACGTGCCGCTTGTCCAGTACCCGGGTCAGTCCGCCCGTCCCCGGCAGCACGCCGAGCAGCGGCAGCTCGGGCAGCGACACCGCCGAGGAGCGGTCATCGACCAGCATGATGTGCTCGCAGGCCAGCGCCAGCTCGTACCCGCCGCCGGAGGCGGTCCCGTTCACGGCCGCGAGGTAAGTCTGGCCGGAGTTCGCGGTGGCGTCCTCGATGCCGTTCCTGGTCTCGTTGGTGAACTTGCAGAAGTTCACCTTCCAGCCGTGTGCCGAGGCGGCCAGCATGCGGATGTTCGCTCCGGCGCTGAAGATCTTGGGCTTGGCGCTGGTGATCACGACCGTGCGCACCTCGGGATGCTCGAAGCGGAGCCGCTGCACCGCGTCGTAGAGCTCGATATCCACGCCGAGGTCGTAGGAGTTCAGCTTCAGCTCATAGCCGGGTACCAGGCCGCCCTGCTCGTCGACGTCCATGGTCAGGGTCGCCACCGGGCCGTGGCAGGACACCCGCCAATGCCGGTAGCGCTCGGGACTGACCCGGAACTCGACCCGCTCGCGGCCGCGGCCGACCGCGGCCGGGCTCGCGTCGCCTGTCGTGTCGTGCTGGGCGGCCGCACTTGTCATGACGGATTCCTCCCATTTGGTCCGATGCCGGGTTCCGGTACCTAATACTCTACAAAACTTGAGATAAACGTCAAGAGTTCGTAGAATTTTGTTCGTCGAGCGGCGGATCCACCGAGAGAAGGCTGATGACCAAAACGACGCGGGCTGATGCGGGTGCGGCGGCGCCGACGCTGCTGCGACGTCATGCCGCGGGCACCGAGAGCGCGCGCAGCCTGTTGTTCACCATCCTGGGCGAGCTGGTCCTGCCCACCGGTGGCGAGGCCTGGACGTCGGCCTTCATCGACGTGCTCGGCCGACTGGGCGTCGAGGAGAAAGCGGCCCGGCAGGCGCTGATGCGCACGGCGTCCGACAGCTGGCTGAGCTCCGAGCGGGTCGGCCGCCGCACGGTCTGGCGCCTGACTCCGGCGTCCGAGCGCCTGCTGCGGGACGGGAGCGAGCGCATCTTCGGCTTCACGGCGGTCGCCGAGGACTGGGACGGCCGGTGGACCGTCGTGCTCGCGCGCACACCTGAGACCGAGCGTGCCACCCGGCACATGCTCAGGACCCGGCTGCGCTGGGCCGGTTTCGGCAACGTCATGCCCGGAGTCTGGCTGAGCCCGCGCGGCGACCGGGGCGCCGAGGTCGCGGAGATACTGGCTGAGGCCGGGCTGCCGGACGGATACCTGTTCGCGGCCGAGTACCAGGGCGGCGGCCCGGTGACCGCGATGGTCGGCCAGGCCTGGGACCTGAGTGAGCTGGCCCGTGCGTATGACGACTTCATCGGGACCTTCAGCGGGCCTGCCGGTCCCGACCCGCTCGCGCGGGTCGTCGACCTCGTCCACGCCTGGCGCAGATTCCCCTGGATCGACCCTGGCCTGCCGGCCCAGTTCCTGCCCGCGCCGTGGAGCGGCAGCGAGGCCGCCAGGCTGTTCGCCCGGCGGCACGCCGAGTGGGCCGCCGACGCGATCAGCGAGTGGAAACAGCTGCTGGCCGGGACGTGACTCAACCGCCCGGCTTGACGATCAGCGGCGGCGGCGGGCCGGGAGGATGGCCCCCAGCAGCCAGACGACGGGGATGAAAAAGCCGATCAAGCCGAGAATCCAGTGGCCCTTCCGGAAGCTCAGGATGCCGAGCGTCAATATCAGTACCAGGTAGATGACGCCCATGAGGGTCCAGCCGATTCCTGACACGGTAGCCTCTTCCTGCTCAGATTTCCTGGATCAAGCCACGATCTACTTGAGGTTTAGTCGACCATCCCGGCTGCTGCCCGCGCATCACCCCGCCGGGATGACTCCCGCACCCAGCATGAGGGTCTCGTGGAGTTGCCGGTACGGGCCGTCGGCCCGGATGAGCTGTTCATGCGTGCCGCGCTGGGTAATCTTGCCGTGGTCTAGGACGATGATCTCGTCGACCTGATCGAGTCCGGCTAGCTCGTGGGTGATGAGCAGGGTGGCGCGGCCCGCGGTCAGGGCGAGCAGGTCAGCGGTCAAGGCGGCGCGAGCTTCGGGATCAAGGTGCGCGGTCGGCTCGTCGAGGATCATTATGGCCGGATCCGCCAGCAGCGCCCGGGCCAGCGCGAGCCGCTGCCGTTCGCCGCCGGACATGGCCGTGCCGTGCGCGCCGACCGGGGTGTCCCAGCCCCCGGGCAGCGAATCGATCCAGGGCAGTAGCCGGGCTTGCGCGGCGGCGGCCGCCAGCTCGTCGCCGGTGGCGGCGGGCCGGGCCAGGCGCAGGTTGTCACGGATGCTGGCATCGAAGATATGCGGATCCTGGGGGCAGCCGCCGATGACCCTTCGGACCGCGTCGGCGCCGTAGCTGGACAGGTCGGCCCCGTCCAGGGTGACGCGACCGCCCACCGGATCACAGAACCGCAGCAGCACCGCGGCGACAGTGGACTTGCCTGCGCCGCTCGGGCCGATGAGCGCGACGCGCCGGCCCGGCGGCAGGTCAAGGTCGAACCCATCCAGCGCGAGCGGCCCGTCCGGCTCGTAACGGACCTGCACCCCCGATAGTTGCACGTGCACGGGCGCGGTCGGCAGCGCGCGCGGAGCGAGCGGCTCGACGACCGGATCCGGCGTGTCCAGGATCGCGCTGATCCGGCGGGCCGAGGCGCGCGCCGATCCGAGCTGCAGCGCGGCCGCCGGCATGAGCGTAACCGCCTCGAAGGAGGCGAGCGCCGTCAGCGTCAGCACCGCCAGCGGCACCCTGGTGAGGGTGCCGTGTCCCACCGCCGCCACCCCGAGAACGAGCACTCCCCACACGGTCAGTCCGGTCAAGCCGCTGATCAGTCCGCTGCCCAGCCCGGTAGCGGCCGCAAAGCGCCTGGCCAGTGCGGTCAGCTTCCGGTCGGCATCGGCCGCGGCGGCGAGGGCGGCGTCCTGCGCGCCGCACGCGTGCAGGTCGGCCGCGCCCGAGAGCAGGTCGGTGAGTGTCGCGCTGAGCTCGCCGCGTGCCGCGGCGGTCGCCCGGGCCGCCCGGCGGGAGGCCGCGACGGCCAGCGGCGGCGCCACGGCCCCGGCGGCGAGCAGGCCGAGAGCGAGCACGCCCCCGGCCGGCATGAGGATCAGCAGGCAGACGGTCACCGCGCCGGCGCCGACCAGAGCCGCGGCCAGCGGTGGCCCGACACCGCGGATGAACAGGTCCTGGGTGGCGTCCACGTCGCTGATCAGCGCGGCTAGCAGGTCACCGGACCGGAAGGCGGCTAGCCCGGCAGGCGCAAGCCGCTCGAGCCGGCGGTAGATAGCCACCCGGATGTCAGCCAGCACCCGGAACGCGACGTCGTGGGATGTCAGCCGCTCAAGATAGCGCGATACGCCGCGGCCGATACTGAACGCGCGGACGGCTACCACCGCCGTCGAGATAGCCAGAATGCTCGGGTGCTGTGAGGCGCGGGCCAGCAGGAACCCCGAGGTGGCGAGCAGCGCCACGCCGAAGCCGGTGGCGGCCGCCCCGGCCAGGACGGAGAGCACAAGCTGGCCGCGCAGCGGCCGGGCCAGCCAGAGCAGCCGGAGCAGCGGCCGGCGCTCGGCGGTCATGCCCGCGGGCCGGCCGCTCACCCGAGCATCACCGCGGCCCGGCCGGCCGCCGGCCGGCGACGTCAGCTTGCCGTGCTCCAGGCTGACGACCCGGGCGCCTTCGCCTGCCCAGGCCCGGCCGTGGCTGACCAGGATGACGGTGCGATCGGACAGGGCGGTATCGATGGCCGTCCCGATCAGCCGGGCACTCGCCGGATCCAGGTGAGCCACGGGCTCGTCCAGGAGCAGCAAGGGCGCATCTCGAAGGAACGCACGGGCCAGCGCGATCCGCTGCCGCTGGCCCGCCGACAGCCGCAAGCCGCGCTCGCCGAGCGGCGTATCGTATCCAGCCGGCAGTTCCTCGATGAAGTCGGCGGCGCCCGCCAGCCGGGCGGCCCGGCTGATGGCGTCGCGGTTCGCACCGGCCTGGCCCAGGGCGATATTGTCCGCCGCGGTACCGGCGAACAGGTAGGGCTGCTGCGGCACCCAGGCGATCTGGGTGCGCCACTGCCGGAGGTCTATGGCCGCCACGTCACTGCCGGCCCCGCCTCCGGTTAGCTCGATGGTCCCGGAGACCGGTGCGATGAAGCGGAGCAGCAGGCCGAGCAGGGTGCTCTTCCCTGCACCGCTCGGGCCGGTGAGCACGACCCGATCCCCCGGCGCGATTGTCAGGCTCACCCCGTCCAGGGCCGGATGATGACGGCCGGGATAAGCCGCGGTGACGCCGTCCAGCCGGATGCACTGCGTCCGCAGATCGGCACGGGGGCTGCCACTGCGCGGGGCCGTGTCCGCAGGCCTGGCCTGGGGCTCGCCCGGTATCGGGGTGTCCAGGATCTCGAAAACGCGCCCGGCCGCGGCGACGCCTTCCATACTCGCGTGAAACTGCGCGCCGACCGCGCGTAGCGGCAAGAATGCTTCCGGGGTGAGCAGGAGCACCAGCAGCGCCGTCTCGTAGCCCACGTGACCGTACAGCAGCCGGAGCCCGACCTCGACCGCGACGAGGGCGGTAGCTACCGCGGCGGAAAGCTCAAGCACCAGCGCGGACAGGAAGGCCACCCGCAGCGTGGACATGGTGGCCGCCCGGTAGTCTTCTGTGACCTTGGCGATCACCTCTTCCTGACGCCGGGCGCGGCCGAACACCTTGAGCGTGGGCAGGCCTTCGACCACGTCGAGGAAGTGGCCGCCGAGGGTGGCCAGCAGCCGCCACTGCCGCCGCGTCTGCGCTTTGGTGTGCCAGCCGACCAGTACCGCGAAGGCCGGGATCAGCGGCAGCGTCACGGCGATGATCACCGCGGAGATCCAGTCCGCGACCGCCACCCTGACCAGCACCGCGACCGGCACCAGCACCCCGAGGACGAGCTGCGGCAGGTAACGGGCGAAGTAGGAATCCAGCCCGTCCAGCCCTTTGGTGCTCAAGGTGGTGATCTCCCCCGCCCGCTGACCACCCAGCCACACCGGGCCGAGCTGCAGGGAGCGGACGGCGAGCGCCCGGCGCAACTGAGATTTCACCGTCGCGGCCGCTCGCAGCGCCGCCACCTCTCCGCCATAGCTCACCATCGCCCGGGCCGCCACCACGACCAGCAGCGCTGCCAGCGTGCCCGATAGCGCGGCCGCGACGTCGCCGCGGGCGGCCGCGGCCAGGGCCCGGGCGAGCAGGCCGGCCTGGGCCAGGATCAGTCCCGTTCCGGCCAGACCGAGCAGGACGGTAACCACCAGGTAAACACGCGCAGCCCCGGCATAACGGACCAGCCGGCGATCAACCGCCCTGCGGCCGGCCCTGCCACTGACGCCCATGCGACCGAGTATGCCGCCAGGCAGCAGGCCGCGGGATCGCCCGGTGTGGGTGATGCCCGAGCAGGAGCCCTGGGCGGAGCCTGGGGCAATGTCCACACTGCTGCTACAGACCGCGGGGGTCACGCGATGATCGTGGTGATGGCCGGTGTCTCGGGCTGCGGCAAGTCGACGGTCGGCGCCTTGCTGGCAGGCCGGCTTGGCTGGGCCTTCGCTGACGGCGATTCCTTTCACCCCGCCGCCAGCGTCGCCAAGATGGCCGCCGGAATACCGCTGACCGACGACGACCGGTGGCCCTGGCTGGGTGCGATCGCCGCCTGGATGGACGAGCGCGCCGCGGCGGGCGAGTCCGGCGTCGTGGCGTGCTCGGCCCTCAAGCGCGCCTACCGGGATGCGCTCCTGGACGGGCGTCCGGCCGCACGGCTCGTGTTCCTGGATATCGGTCATGACGTGGACGCGACCCGGCTCGCCGCCAGGCACGGGCATTTCTTCCAGGCGGGACTGCTCGACAGCCAGTTCGCTGACCTGGAGATCCCGCGACCGCCGGAGAACGCGCTTGTCGTGCGCGCCGACGGCACGCCGGAGGAGCTCGTGGCTACGATCATCCATGGCCTGGACATCACGGCCGGGTCAGGTGGTTAGAGCGAGGAGGATGTAGAAACTGGGTGCGTAGACGGCGTCCGAGCGGATCCGGGCCTCGACGACGTCCCACACGGGTGCGATGTCCCGCTGCACCAGGAAATGTTCCGGGGCCGGAGGCGCCCTGTCGCCGAGAGTGGCATCCACGTAATCAACGGCGAAAGTGCCGCCGTGGTCGTGCTGGAAGGCCTGCAGGTGCCGGAACACGGAGTTGGCGGACCGCGGCCGTAGGTCAAACTGGATGGCGTCACTGGCTGGCCCGACGGCAGCGCCCGGGAGTACGAGCAGATTGGAAACGCCGGAGTCGGCGGCGAGTGCCTCGACGAGCTCCCTGGTCCGGTCGGGCGCGCTGACCAGACGCACATGAAAGGTCATCGTCGCTCTACCTCAGGCAGATCACTACGACCGGGATCCGCGGGCTGCGCCGCAAGCGCAGGCGCCAGGGATACGAGGGTGTCAGTAGCGAGCGACGTCGGCGTGCCGGTCTGAGTGACGGGGACAAGCTGGCCGTCCGCGCGCACGACGAACAGGAGGTCCTGTCCAGCGGGCAGCGCGCCGTCGGTGCCGGATAGGACGATCCGAGCCCCGTCCTGATACCGCTCAGTGACCGCAGGTCTGGTCATGCCTTTGGCGAACAGGATTTCCCCGGTGGTGTAGGGGGCGACCACTCCGTGGCTGCGCTGCGGCGGCGCCAGCCGGTATACGCGCCCGTCGACGCTTTCCGCCAGCAGCACCGAGGCGAGCGCGTTGAAGTCGTCCTCGTCTGTCAGCAGCAGCACGGCCGTGATGCCCTCGAGTCGCGCGCCGCGGCCGGTGGCCGCCGCAAGCAGCTCACCGGGCGCGAGCTCAAGCCCGGCCCGCCTGATCTGGTCCCGCTGCTGATCAAGACCCGCCCACATCACCACCTCCAGGCCCGCGGACTGCAGGGCCCGGCCGAGGTCGATAACCCAGGCAGCGCCACCGACCAGAAGCGGCCGGGTGCGAGCGGGCCTGCTGACGCCCAGTCGCCGGGCCGCGGGCATCGCGGTCAGGCCGTACAGGGTCACCGTCACCACGATGACGACGAATGTGGCGGGCAGGATCTTGGCGGCGCCGCCGATGCCCTTAGCGACCAGGCCCGCCCCGAACGTCGACGCGGTGGCGGCCGCGACGATGCCGCGCGGATCCATCCAGCCAATGAAGGCACGCTCGCCTTTGATCAGGTCCGTCCGCTGCGTCGACGCGAACGCAACGATAGGCCTGGCCACCAGAACCAGGACAGCGACCAGGGCGAGCGTGGGCAGCAGCAAATGCCGGAGTGACTGCGGGGTTACGGTGGCCGAGATGGAAATGAACAGGACGCCGATGATCAACTGCACGAGCGTCTCGAAGAACGGGCGACGCGACGGGATGTCAAAGCCCCGCCGATTAGCGAGGGCGAGCCCCATGAAAATCGCCGCGATGAGTCCGGTGTCCTCGCGGATCACATCGCACGCGGCTGCCACCGCGACCACCGCGGCGAGTTGCGCGGTGGTACCGAGCACTTCGCCGAGCCGGAGCTTGCGCAGCAGCAGCCAGAGCAGTGCGGTGCCGATCACCCCGCCGGCCAGGCCGACGCCGACGCTGGCCGCAAATTGCCCGAGCTGGCTGCCCGGTCCTTTGCGGGTGCTGGCGACAACGCCGTGGAACACCAGCGCGCCGAGGATTCCGCCGACCGGGTCGATCAGCGACCCCTCCCAGATGAGGATCTCCTGCACCCGCTCGGTGGGCCGGACGAAGTTGAGCAGCGGGCCTACGACGGTCGGTCCCGAGACGACGAGGATGATGCCGAGCATCAGCGCCGCGCCGCGTGACATTCCGAGGAGCGGTGCGGCCACGGCGGCAGCGAGCGCGGTGGTGATCAGGACCCCGAGCACGATCAGGCGGATCACCACCTTGCGGGTGTGGCCCTTGAGCTTGCGCATATCGAGGCTCAGGCCCGCGTCATAGAGGATGACGGCCACCGACAAGGACACCAGCGGCTCGAACGCCGGCCCGAGCAGGTCCTGCGGGTTCACGTCGCTGGTCAGTGCGCCCGCGACGAAGCCGGCCGGCAGCAGCACGATGATCGCGGGAATGTGCAGGCGGCTGGCCAGCACCTGGGACCCGACGGCAAGCGCGAGGATCAGGCCGACCCCGGTCAGGATCTGGTTGGTCGTCACGCCAGCCTCCGATAACGCCGAGCAGCACATAATTCGCCAACTGTTCATTTACCGGCTACGCGCATTTCAGCTCGGGCCATTTGCCATTTGCCACTCACCCAAAGGTGAATGAGGCCGGCCAGGTAAATCATCACCCGCATGGGGTGATGAACTCGGGTCGGCCAGCCGCGTAGGAAGGACTATAGAGGCCGGTCGTGAATATCAGCAGGCGCGACCATCACGTCTGACCAGGGTCGGCCCAGACAGGGCAATACACCGAAACGTGACAGGGGCTGGCAGTGGGCGCTGAGCAAGATCGGGTAGCTGGGTTCGGTCGGCTGGAAGACGGACTGCGCTCGCCGGGCACCGACTGGTACCGGTGGGGGCCTTACGTGAGTGAACGCCAGTGGGGCACGGTGCGGGAGGACTACAGCGCCGATGGCAACGCGTGGGATTACCTGCCGCACGACCAGGCGCGGTCCCGGGCGTACCGGTGGGGCGAGGACGGCCTGGCCGGATTCTGTGACATCGAGCAGCGGCTGTGCCTGAGCCTGGCGCTGTGGAACGGGCGCGACCCGATCCTGAAGGAACGGGCGTTCGGGCTGACCGGCCCCCAGGGCAACCATGGCGAGGACGTCAAGGAGTACTGGTGGTACCTGGACGCGATCCCGAGCCACGCCTGGAACCGGTGGCGCTACCACTACCCGCAGGGCCCGTATCCCTACCAGGACCTGCTCGACACCAACGCCCACCGGAGCCGGTACGAGCCCGAGTACGAACTGCTCGACACCGGCGCATTCAACGATGACCGGTACTGGATCACCGAGGTGCACTACGCCAAGGCCGGCCCCGATGACCTGCTGATGTCCATCCAGGTCACCAACGCCGGGCCGGAGACGGAAACCCTGCACGTGCTGCCCACCGCCTGGTTCCGCAATACGTGGTCCTGGGACGATGAGGCTACTGAAGCCCGGCCGGCCTTGCGGGCCTCCGGTGATGGGTCGGTCACCATCGACCACCCGTTCCTGGGCACCCTGGAACTTATCGCCGCGGCTGGCCCCGACGGTACCGGCCCGCAGCTGCTGTTCTGCGAGAACGAGACCAACACGGCCCGGCTGTTCGGCTCGGCCCCGGTCACGGCCTATCCCAAGGACGGCATCAACGACCACGTGATCCACGGCGCGGCCACGGTCAACCCGGCCGACACCGGGACCAAATGCGCGTTCTGGTACCAGGTCACCGTCCCGGCCGGACAGACCACGGAGCTGCGGCTGCGGCTGCGGCCGGCCGCCAACGGGTCGGGCCGGCCCGCGCTCAACGCGGCGACCGCGCTCGGCCGGGACTTCGACCAGGTGCTGGCCGAGCGCCGGGCCGAAGCCGATGAGTTCTACGCCGAGCTCACTCCGGACAGTGCCAGCGCGGATGAGGCGCTGGTGCTGCGGCAAGCCTCGGCAGGCATGCTGTGGAGCAAGCAGCTGTTCTACTACGATGTCACCCGGTGGCTGGACGGGGACCCGACCCAGCCGGTGCCGCCCGAGGTGCGCAAGACGGGGCGGAACTCCCGGTGGCGGAATTTCGAGGCGTTCGACATCATCTCGATGCCGGACAAGTGGGAGTATCCCTGGTTCGCCGCCTGGGACCTGGCCTTCCACACGATCACCCTGGCTCACCTGGACCCGGCCTTCGCCAAGTACCAGCTGATCTTGATCTGCCGGGAGTGGTTCCAGCACCCGCAGGGGGCGCTGCCGGCGTATGAGTGGGACTTCGGTGACGTCAACCCGCCGGTGCACGCCTGGGCCGCGCTGCAGGTCTTCGCCATCGACGGAGGCCGCGACCTCGACTTCCTGTCCCGGGTCTTCGACAAGCTCCTGGTCAATTTCACCTGGTGGGTCAACCGTGAGGACGCCAACGGCAACAACGTGTTCGAGGGCGGCTTCCTGGGCCTAGACAACATCGGCCCGATCGACCGCTCCCACCTGCCCGCCGGCTACACCCTGGAGCAGTCTGACGCCACCGGCTGGATGGGCTCCTACGCCCTGTCGCTGGGAGTTATGGCGGCCGTGCTGAACTGGTCCGGCAACCGCCAGGCCCAGGATCTGGTGCTGAAGTTCATGGAGCATTTCGCGGGCATCCGCAACGCCCTGGATGATCAGGGCCTGTGGGACGACGCCGACGGGCTGTTCTATGACCGGCTGGTCACCCCGTCGGGCTACACCGTCCCGGTCAAGGTGCACTCTATGGTCGGGATCATCCCGGCGCTGGCCGCCGGGGTCGTCGACGGCGACATGCTGAACAACGCGATGACCATGAACAAAACGTTCACGCGTTTCCTGGCCAAAGAGGGCGTCGGGGATGTGCAGAAGCTGGCCGAGACTCCGCAGTTGCGCGGCGACGGGAGCGCCCAGCGGCTGCTGCTGTCGGTGGCCCGGCCCGCCCAGCTGGAGCGGCTGTTCGCCAAGCTGTTCGACGAGAGCGAGTTCTTGTCCCCGCACGGGCTGCGCGCGTTGTCGGCTTACCACCGGGATCATCCCTACGACTTCGACGCCGAGGGCTACCAGTCCTCCATCGACTATGAGCCAGCCGAGTCGACCACGTCGATGTTCGGCGGCAACTCCAACTGGCGCGGCCCGATCTGGATGCCGGTCAACTATCTCGTGGTCGAATCGCTGGAGCGCTACCACCGGTTCTACGGCAGCGACTTCCAGATCGAGTACCCGACCGGATCGGGCAAGCGCCTCACCCTGGACCTGATCGTCGCCGACCTGCAGGACCGGCTGATCTCGCTGTTCACCCGGGACGCGGACGGGCGGCGGGCCTGCTTCGGCGGGACCGAGAAGATGCAGAACGATCCGGCCTGGAAGGACAACCTGATCTTCAGCGAGTACTTCCACGGCGACAACGGCGCCGCGATCGGCGCGTTCCACCAAACCGGGTGGACCGGCCTGATCGCCGACCTCATCCTGCGCCGCCACGGCGCGGTCCTCGCGCTCGGAGACGTCCTGCGCGACATAGCCGGAAAGGCCCAGCAATGACCAGCAGCCTGCCCGGCACCCCGTTCCCGCTGGGCGCCACACCGGGCGAGCGCCTCGGCATTGCGGGCACGAACTTCGCGATCGCCTCGTCCGTCGCCGGCAGCGTGACGCTGTGCCTGTTCGACGCCGCTGGCGCGGAAACCCAGATCCCGATCGGCGATAATGACGCCGATGTCTGGCATGTGTTCGTGCCCGGCATCGGCCCGGGCCAGGCCTACGGGTACCGCGTGGACGGACCCTGGGATCCGGCGCGGGGCCTGCGGTGCAACCCGGCCAAGCTGCTGCTCGACCCGTACGCCAAGGCGGTCAGCGGAGCGGTCTCGTTCGGGCCGGAGGTGCTCGGCCAGTCCGAAACCGACCCTGACCTGCGCAGCACCCTGGACTCGGCGCCGCACGTGCCGCGCAGCCTGGTCATCGACCCGGCGTACGGCTGGCAAGACGACAAGCGGCCCTGGCACCGCTACACGGACACGGTCCTGTACGAGGTCCACGTCAAGGGCTACACCATGCGCCACCCGGACATTCCGCCTGAGCTGCGCGGGACCTACGCCGGCCTGGCCCACGAGGCCGCCATCGCGCACCTGCTGGACCTGGGGGTCACCACCGTCGAACTGCTGCCCGTGCATCAGAACGTGCCCGAGGCGTTCCTGGTCAAGCGGGGCCTGACGAACTACTGGGGCTACAACACCATCGGCTTCCTGGCGCCGCACAACGGGTACTCCGCCGCCGTCCGGGCCGGCCGTCAGGGCGGGCAGGTCGCCGAGTTCAAGGCGATGGTGGACGCGCTGCACCAGGCAGGCCTCGAAGTGATCCTCGACGTGGTGTTCAACCACACCGCCGAGGCGGGCCCGGACGGCCCCACGCTGTGCTTTCGCGGCATCGACAACCTGGCCTACTACCGGGTCGAGCCCGGCCACCCCGGCCTGTACTACGACACGACCGGCTGCGGCAACGCCCTCAACGCCGGTGATCCGATCATGCTGCAGCTGATGATGGACTCGCTGCGCTACTGGATCACCGAGATGCACGCCGACGGGTTCCGGTTCGACCTGGCGCCGACGCTGGCCCGCCAGGACGGCGCCTTCGACAAGGTGTCGGCCTTCCTGGACATGTGCTCCCAGGACCCGGTGGTCTGCCAGGCCAAGCTGGTCGCCGAGCCGTGGGACGTCGGCCAGATGGACAGCTACGACCTGGGCCGGTTCCCGCCCCTGTGGCGGGAATGGAACGGCAAGTACCGGGACACGATGCGGGACTTCTGGCGCAGCCACCCCGTCGGCCTCGGCGAGTTCGCCAACCGCTTCTCCGGCTCCTCAGACCTGTACGGGACGGCCGGCCGCCGGCCCACCGCCTCGGTCAACCTGATCACCGTCCACGACGGCTTCACCCTGGCCGACCTCGTCTCTTATGACGACAAGCACAACGAGGCCAACGGCGAGAACAACCGCGACGGGACGTCCGACAACAATTCCTGGAACTGCGGCGCCGAGGGCCCGACTGACGATCCCGGCATCCTGGCGCTGCGCGCCCGCCAGTCCCGGGCCATGCTCACCACCTTGATGCTGTCCTTCGGCGTCCCGATGCTGCTCGGCGGGGACGAGATGGGCCGCACCCAGGACGGCAACAACAACGCCTACTGCCAGGACAACGAGCTGACCTGGTTCGACTGGGCGAGTGCCGACACCGCGCTACTCGACTTCACTAAGGGCCTGATCGCGTTCCGGCGGGCCCACCCGGTGTTCCGCCGCGGGCGCTTCCTGGCCGGCACCGAGGCCTCCGAACTGCTGTGGTTCACCCCCGCGGGCACGCCGATGGACGGCGCCGACTGGGCCGACGCGAACGCCCGGGCCATCGCCATCTACCTCGACGGGTCCGATGCCCCCGACCGGGCCGAAGACGGCACGCCCCTGCTCGATGACGACTTCCTGGTCCTGGTGAACTCCTGGTGGGAGCCCCTCAGCTTTGTGCTGCCTCCCACCCGGCCTGGCGCGGAATGGCATGCCGAGATCGACAGCTACGATCCGGCCGCCCCCGCGGCAGCGGCCAAACACCTCGCCGACGACCAGGTAACCGTCGGCCCCCGGTCCATCGTGGTGCTGTCCGATCCGCGCCGGGACTGACCGCGCTATTGTCAATTTTCCATGATCATGTGATTGCCGCAGGCACGTAATCACTCCAGGCGGGTGATGCGCGGCTGCATCCAGGGGACGAAAGTCAGGACAAATAACTAACCCGAGGACGGGCATCATGTCTGTTAATTCTGCGCAAAGCAGTAACCTGCCGACCTTCAGGTCAGGCCTGCTGATCACCGGAGGCTCGCTGGTCGCCGCGGGCGCCCTGATCGCGCTGGCAGGTGCCGCCATCGGCGGCTTGCACGTAGTCTCGGCGACCCGCCAGTGGATCAGGGAAATGGAAGTGCCGCCGAGCGAGGTGGCGAAGCTCAAGTGGGCTCAGGCCAGGTCCGCCGCGGCCGCCGGTACCGCCGCCTGGCAGAACGGCATCTCCGCTCGCGACACAGCCGGGACGTGAGGGGCCCGGCCGGTTGCCGTATACGCGCTCGCCAGCCGGCCGGCCGCCCTCCTGATCAAGGGGTGTAGATGACCAACGTCGACTTGGCGCGGGTGGAGTTCGCCTTTGTGTCGATCAATCATTTCTTTTTCGTCCCGATCACGATCGGTCTGGCCTTCCTGACCGCCTTGCTGCAGACGGCGTGGTATCGCAGCAAGCGCGACGATTACCTGCGGCTGACCCGGTTCTTCGGCACGCTCCTGGTCATCAACGTCGCGATCGGCGTGGTGACCGGAATTGTGCAGGAGTTCCAGTTCGGGATGAACTGGGGCGCGTACTCGCGGCTGGTCGGCAACGTCTTCGGCGCACCGCTGGCGATGGAGGGGCTGGCCGCGTTCTTCCTGGAGTCGACGTTCCTGGGGCTGTGGCTGTTCGGCTGGGACAAACTGCCGCGGCGGATCCACCTGCTGACGATCTGGCTGGTCTCGTTCGGCTCGGCGCTGTCGGCGGCGTTCATCCTGGCGGCCAACTCCTGGATGCAGCACCCGGTCGGCTACGTGATGGTCGGCGGGAAGCCTCAGCTGAACGACATCTGGGCGCTGTTCACCAACCCGGTGTTCGTGTGGGGATATTCGAAGGTCCTGTTCGTGTCGCTGGTCACCGGCGCCGTGGTCATGCTGGCGATCTCCGCCTGGCAGCTACGACACGGCGGGGACCGGGAAATATTCACCCGGTCGGCGCGGATGGCGCTGATCGTCCTGGTCCCGGCGATCTTGTTCACCTTGCTGGTGGGCGATGAGCTTGGCGTGATCGAGGGCACGTACCAGCCGATGAAGATCGCGGCCGCGGAGGCGCAGTGGACCACCTGCCAGCCGTGCTCGTTCTCGCTGTTCCAGATCGGCGGCGGTAACAACGACCACACCCCGACCCAGATCATCGAGATCCCGCACCTGCTGTCGCTGCTGGCTACCAACCACTGGAACGGCCAGGTGGTCGGGCTGACCCCGCTGCAGCAGCAGTACAGCAAGCAGTACGGCCCCGGAAACTACGTGCCGAACGTGTTCATCCAGTACTGGGCCATGCGGGCGATGGCCTACCTGGGGGGGCTGGTCCTGCTCTTCTCGCTCTGGGGGCTGTGGCTGCTCCGGCGAAAAAAGATCGCCACCTCCCGGGTGTTCCTCTGGGTGGCGGTGTGGGCCGCGGTGCTGCCGTTCGTAATGAACACCGCGGGCTGGTTCCTGACCGAAAGCGGCCGGCAGCCGTGGATCGTGCAGGGCATCATGCTGACCAAGAACGGGATCTCGCCGACCGTCAGCACCACCACGCTGTGGATCAGCCTGGTGGCATTCGTCCTGCTGTACGCCACGCTCGGCACCGTCGACTTCATCTTGATGCTGAAGTACTCACGCGAACAGCTCCCGCCCCCGCGCGCCGAGACCGACGTGGACGCGCCGGTGTCGGCCGTCCTGTATTGAGGTAACGATGATCCCGTTCTGGTACATCATCATCGCCGTGTTGTGGACCGGGTTCTTCATCCTGGAGGGCTTCGACTTCGGCGTCGGCATGCTGCACAGCGTGATCGGCACCGACGAGGCCGGCCGCCGGGCGGCCATCAACACGATCGGGCCGCTGTGGGACGGCAACGAAGTCTGGCTGATCGTGGCCGGGGCCGGCATGTTCGCCGCGTTCCCGGGCTGGTACGCGACGATGTTCTCGGCCTACAATCTCGCGCTGGTCGTGCTGCTGATGTCGCTGATCCTCCGCGGTGTGGCTTTTGAGTACCGGGGCAAGCGGGACGCGGCCCGCTGGCGCCGCACCTGGGACGTGCTGCTGACCGCGGGCAGCGTGCTCGCGCCGCTGCTGATCGGCGTGGCCCTGGCCGGATTGCTGCACGGACTGCCTATCAACTCGGCCCAGAACTTCACCGGCTCCTTCTGGGACCTGCTCCAGCCCTACGCCCTATGGACCGGCGTCACCTTGGTCCTGGTCTGCCTGCTGCACGGCGCGACGTTCTTGTGCCTGAAGACCACCGACGGGATGCGTGAGCGGTCCTGGCAGGTGGCGCGCCGGGTGGCCCCCGTCACCGCCGCCTTCGTTATCGGCTTCATCATCTGGACGCACGTGACCGCCGGCAAAGGCTTCATCCTCAACCTGATTGAACTGCTCGCCATCTTGGCCGTCATCGCCGCCGTCTGGCTGGTCTACTCCCACAACGAGGGCTTCGCCTTCGCCGCGACCACGGTTACCATCGCGTCCTGCATCTTGTCGCTCTTCGTTGACCTGTACCCCAACGTGATGGTCTCCTCCACCAACAAGGCCTACAACCTCACCGTGACCAACACGGCGTCCGGAGGGTACTCGCTCAAGGCGATGACCGTCGTCGTCATCATCTTCCTGCCGGTGGTCCTGGCCTACCAGACCTGGACCTACTACGTGTTCCGGCGACGCGTCAGCAAGCAGGAATTCCAGCCGCCCACCTCATCGTCCGACGCCGCGCCGGAGCCGGCACCCCGGCCCGCCGCTCCTTCGGGCCGCCCAGGGAGCTGAGCCAGATCCCCCGTTACGGGGGATGCTAACCGGGGTGCAGGCGCGATGTGATCAGAACGATCCTCAGGAGGTAAGACATGTCCGACAAGGTTGACGCACTGGTGATCTTCGGTGCTACCGGAGACCTGGCCAAGATCGAGACCTTCCCCGCGCTGGTCGGGCTGGTCCAGCGCGGCGTGCTCGACGTCCCGGTGATCGGCGTGGCCAAGAGCGGGTGGGGGCTGGAGCAATTCCGCGACTACGCCACCGCCTCGCTGAAGCTCAACAACATGGACCCGAACAGCGCAGCGGCGCAGAAGATGCTCGGGCTGCTCCGGTACGTGGACGGGGACCTAGGCGACGAGGCCACCTATAAGGCCATGTCGGACCAGATCGGCACGGGCCAGAAGGTCCTGTACTACATGGAGGTGCCGGCCCAGCTGTTCGGGCGGATCGCGCAGGGGATAGCCGGCGCGGGCCGGACGAAGGACGCGCGGGTGATGGTGGAGAAGCCGTTCGGCATCGACCTGGCCAGCTCACGGCAGCTGAACGACACCATGCACCAGTACTTCGCGGAAGAGGCCATCTTCCGGGTCGACGACTGGCTGGCCTTCGACCCGGTGGAGAACGTGCTGTTCGTCCGGTTCGCCAACTCGGTGATCGAGCCGCTGCTGAACCGGACCTACGTGGACAACATCCAGATCACCATGGCCGAGGCGTTCGACGTCTCGGACCGCGGCCGGTTCTACGACCGGACCGGCGCCATCAGGGACGTGCTGCAGAACCACATGCTCCAGGTGCTGGCGACCGTGCTGGCCGAACCGCCGAGCGCGCACGGCCTTTCCGGCTGGCAGGACGCCAAGCAGCAGGTGGTGAACGCGCTGAGCCCGCTGACCCCGGAGAACACGGTGCGCGGCCAGTACGAGGGCTACCGCCAGGTGGACGGCGTGGCCCCGAATTCGACCGTGGAGACGTTCGTCGCGGTCAGGCTCACCGCCGATACCTGGCGCTGGGCCGGCGTGCCGATCCTGATCCGGGCGGGCAAGACCATGGCGGTCACCGCTACCGAGATCAACATCACGTTCAAGCCGGCGCCGCACGACGTATTCGGGATCGAGCCCATCAGGCCAGCGGACATGCTCAGGTTCCGGATCTGGCCGGAGACGGCGGTCGGCCTCACCCTGCACGGAAAGCAGCCCGGGGCCGGCTGGGAGCCGCAAGCCGAAGAGCTCGCGTTCGCGCAGCAGCCCGGGTCGGACATCCGCCCGTATGACCGGCTTATCGGCGCGGCGCTAGACGGGGACCGCTGGCTCTTCGCCCGGCAGGACACCGTGGAAGCCGCGTGGGAGACCGTCGACCCGGTGCTCGGCGATGCCGTCCCCGTGCACCCCTACGCTCGGGGCAGCTGGGGCCCCAAGGAGGCGGACCGGCTCCTGACCGGCCAGGAAACGTGGTACGACCCCGCAGGCTGAGCCGCACGCAACGATAACGACGACCGGATCGGGGACGCGCCATGAACGACCAGGATAGCCAGCGCCGCGTGGTGATCATCGGCGGCGGCTTCGCCGGGCTGTTCGCCGTCAGGGCGCTGGGGCGCGCCCCGGTCCGGGTGACCCTCATCGATAGCCGCCCGCATCACCTGTTCCAGCCCCTGCTGTACCAGTGTTCGACCGGGATCTTGTCCGAAGGAAAGATCACCGTCCCGCTGCGGGATCTGCTCCGTAAGCACAAGAACGCGGATTTCGTGCTAGGCAAGGTGACAGGCATCGACGCCGAAGGGCGCCGGGTATTCGCGACACGGCCGCTCGGGGACCAGCTGGAGTTCGGCTACGACTACCTGATCGTGGCGGCCGGGGTGCAGCAATCGTATTTCGGGCATAACGAGTATGCCACGTGGGCGCCCGGCATGAAGACCATCGAGGATGCCCTGGTCATCCGGCGCCGCGTCTTCGGCTCGTTCGAGATGGCGGATACCGCGGCAGACCCGGCCGAACGCAGCCGCTGGCTCACCTTCGCCCTGGTCGGTGCCGGGCCCACGGGCGTCGAGCTGGCCGGGCAGATCCGCGAGGTGGCCACCAAGACGCTGCGCGACGAATACCGTCACATCAAGCCCGAGGACGCCCGGGTGCTGCTTTTCGATGGCGGGGACGCCCCGCTCGCCCCATTCGGCCCGGCCCTGTCGGCCAAGGCGGCACGCGCCCTGGACAAGCTCGGCGTCGAGCAGCACATGCACTCGAGGGTGACCAACATAGACGCCACCGGGCTTGACGTCCGCGCTCAGGACGGCACGGTGACCCACCATGAAGCGGGCACCGTGCTGTGGACCGCAGGGGTGGAAGCACCGTCGGTGGCGGCGGCGATCGCGGCGGCCACCGGCGCAAAGCAGGACCGGGCCGGCCGGATTATGGTCGGCGACGATTGCACCATCCCCGATCATCCCGAGATCTTCGTGACCGGGGACATGATGAGCCTGAATAAGCTCCCCGGTGTGGCCGAGGTAGCCATGCAGACCGGCCTGTACGTCGGGGAACGCATCAAACACGACGTCGCCGGAAAGATGCCCACTAAGCCGTTCCGCTACCGTGACCTGGGGTCGGCTGCTTACCTTTCCCGCGGCCGCGCGGTCATTTCGGTGGGACGCCTGCAGTTCGCTGGCTTCCTCGGCTGGCTCGTCTGGCTGTTCATCCACATCGGCTTCCTGACCGGCTACCGCAACCGCCTCGGCGCGCTGCTGAGCTGGTGGCCCGCCTTTGTTTTTGACATCCGCCGGGAACGGACGTTCACCACCGAGCGGGTGGGCGTGCTACGCGATGCGTACGATGTGCTGCCTCCTTCTATCGCTGGCACGGCACTCCCTGGTAGCACGACCGGTGCAGAACTCCCCGGCGCAAGCACTGAGCCCTCCGGCCGAACGGGATAAGTCCGGGCGAGATGAGCGACTTTGGGCTGAGCGCGACCGAGTTCCGGGCCCTATACGATCGGGTGAAGCACATGTCCCGGTGGGGACCAGCCGATCGGCTGGGAGCATTGAACAACATCTCGCCCACGCATGTGATAGCAGCGGCCAGTGATGTCTGGCGGGGACGTGCTGTGTCGCTGGCGGCGCCGATCGAGAGCGAGGTGGCGGCCGACAACCCCGATCCCGCCGTGCACCAGATGACTCACACGGGGATCAGTTTTGATCCCGCTCCCGGGCTTTCCTTCGCCCTGGACCGGGTGGCCCTAAACATCCACGGCAACGCCGACAGCCACATCGACGCCCTGAGCCACGTGATCTTCGACGGGACCCTCTACAACGGCGTGAGCCCAGGCGCCGTCACGGCGGCGGGGGCAACCGAACTGTCCATCGAGGTGGCCGGCGGCGGGATCGTCAGCCGTGGTCTGCTGCTCGACATTCCGCGGGTGCGGGGGGTGCCGTGGCTGGAGCCGGGTGACCACGTGACCGCCGACGACCTGATCGCGGCGCAGGCAGCGCAGGAGGTCCGTATCGAGCCGGGCGACGTGCTCTTCGTCCGGGTCGGCCACCGCAGCCGACGCCAGGCGCTCGGGCCGTGGGACGCCGCGAATGCGCGCGCCGGGTTGCATCCGGCGACCCTGGAACTCCTCGCGGAACGACGGATCGCGGCCCTGGGCAGCGACAGCAACAACGACACGGCACCCAGCGCGGTCGAGGATGTCGCCTTCCCGGTGCACGTGCTCGCCGTCAACGCGATGGGGCTGCACCTCATGGACTGGCTGCAATTCGACGACCTCGTGGCGGTGTGCGAGGAGCTGAACCGCTGGTCGTTCCTCTGCGTCATCGCGCCTCTCCGGCTTCGCGCCGCGACCGGCTCGCCCGTCAACCCGATCGCCATTTTCTGAACCGGCAGGCCGGTCACCCGGCCTCGGAAGGAGCACAGCATGGACGGACAGTACGACGTGATCATCATCGGGACCGGGGCGGGCGGCGGCACGCTCGCCCGCCACCTCGCCCCCTCGGGCAAGCGCATCCTGCTGCTCGAGCGCGGCGACTGGCTGCCCCGCGAGCCGGAGAACTGGTCGACCGTGGACGTGTTCGTGGACGGCCGCTACGTCTCGCCGGACAGCTGGTACGACCCGAAGGCCAAGTCGTTCTTCCAGCCGCAGGTGCATTACTTCGTCGGCGGCGCGACCAAGCTGTACGGAGCCGCGCTGTACCGGATGCGCGCCGAGGACTTCGGCGAACTGCGCCACCACGACGGCCTGTCGCCGGCCTGGCCCATCTCCTACCAGGACATGGAGCCGGGCTACACCGCGGCCGAGACGATGTATGAGGTGCACGGCGCGCGGGGCGAGGATCCGACCGAAGCGCCAGCCAGCGCGCCCTACCCGTACCCGGCGGTCGCCCACGAGCCGCGGATCCAGCAGCTCTCCGACGACCTGGCCGCGGAAGGCTTTCACCCGTTCCACGCGCCGTGCGGCATCAGGGTCAACGAGGCGGACCTGCCGTACAGCATCTGCGTGAAGTGCGGGGCGTGCGACGGCTTCCCGTGCCCGCTGCACGCCAAATCCGACGCCGAGGTGTCCGGCGTCCGCCCCGCCCTGGAGCACGCCAACGTCACCCTGGTCCGGAACGCGCGGGTGGTGAAGCTGGAGACCAACCCGGCCGGCACCGCGGTCACCCAGGTGGTGGCCGAGCACGACGGCGAAACCGTGCGGTACCAGGGCGACATCGTGGTCGTCTCCTGCGGCGCGGCCAACTCCGCCAAGCTGCTGCTGGCCTCCGCCAGCGACAAGCACCCCAAGGGGCTGGCCAACAGCTCCGATCAGGTCGGCCGCAACTTCATGTACCACGACAGCCAGGCCGTGCTCGCCCTGTCCAAGGAACCGAACCCGACCGTGTTCCAGAAGACCCTGGCCTTCAATGACTTCTACTTCCGCGGCCCGGACTTCGACTACCCGATGGGCAACATCCAGATGATCGGCAAATCCCAGGCGGCGATGTTCCGCGGCGAGAAGCCCCTGGAGACCAAGTTCGCGCCGAACTGGGCGCTGCGCGACGTCGCCGAGCACGCCGTGGACTTCTGGCTGTCCACCGAGGACCTGCCGCTGCCAGATAACCGGGTCACCCTCGGTCCGGACGGCGGCGTGCACCTGGCGTATACGCCGAGTAACCCCACCGCCGCCAAGCAACTGTTCCAGCAGCTGCACTCGATGCTCGCCTCGCTCCGCATGCAGCCCGGCCACCTGGCTCACCGGTTCGCGTACCTGAAGACCGACATTCCGGTGGCCGGCTGCGCGCACCAGGCCGGCACCGTCCGGTTCGGCACCGACCCGGCCACATCGGTGCTCAACCCCGACTGCCGGGCCCACGAACTCGACAACCTCTACGTCGTCGACACCAGCTTCTTCCCGAGCATCAGCGCGGTCAACCCGGCCCTCACCGCGATGGCCAACGCCGTCCGGGTCGGCGACCACCTGCTCCAGCGACTCGGCTGAGCGCGGTTGTCGTTGCCTTACAGGAGGTCCGATGTCTGCAGAAGCCCCGATCCGGGCCGAAAGCCGGGAGGAAGTGGTCTACCTGCTGTCCCAGGCATCCGAGCTCGAGCACGGCCTGATGTGCGAATACCTGTTCGCCATGTTCAGCCTCAAACGACAGGCCAAAGAAGGCCCTTCGACCGATCAGCTCGAAGCCGCCGGACGGTGGGACCGGATGATCTCCGGGGTCGCCGCCCAGGAGATGCTGCACCTTGCGCTCGTCTCGAACCTGCTGACAGCGGTCGGCGCGGTTCCCCACTTTGAGCGCCCGAACTTTCCGCAGCAAGCCAAGTACTATCCGCCAGGAGTTCAGCTCGCCCTGGTGCCATTCGGCGAGCGGGCGCTACGCCACTTTATGTACCTGGAGCGACCCGAGGGCTTCGAGCTTGCCGACGCCGACGGCTTCGGCGTCGTCCAGGCCGCCGCGCCGATCACCGGCGACTACGCCGTGGTGCCCTTCGAGGAGGATTACGCCACCGTCGGCCACCTGTACCGCGGCATCGAGCAGGGTCTGGAACGGCTCGTGCAGCGTCACGGCGAGCAGCGCGTCTTCGTCGGGCCTCCCGACGCCCAGATCACCGGCACGTTCTTCCGCTGGAATGAGCTGATCCCCGTCACCGACCTGGCCTCGGCCAAGCTAGCGATCGAGACGATCGTGGAGCAGGGCGAGGGCGCCCGGGGGGACTGGCGCAACGCCCACTTCGGCCGGTTCCATCGCATCCTCGAAGAGTTCCTCGAGCTGAAGAGCAAAGATCCCGAGTGGGAGCCGGCCCGGCCGGTCGTTCCCGCTTACGTCCGGCCACCAGCCGACGTCGCCGACCCCGTACTCATCAGCGACCCGACCACCGCCCGCGTCGCCGACCTGTTCAACGGCACATACGAGGTGCTGCTGCAACTGCTGCTCCGCTTCTTCGTCCACAGTGATGAGACGGCCGAGGAACTCACCATGCTGGCCGACGCCGCCAAGAACGCCATGTTCGGCGTACTCAAACCCATCGGGTACCTGCTAACCAGCCTGCCCGTCGGCCCCGGAGACCCGGGCAAGGTCGCGGGACCGACCTTCGACTTCTATCGCACCGCATACCTTCTCCCGCACCGCCACGCCGCGTGGGTTGTCCTTCACGAACGGCTTACTGGCCTGGCGGAGGCGTGTGCCGCCGTCGCCGCGGAAACCGGGCACGAAGCGCTGGACACCGCTGAAGGCAACCTCCGGTCCCTGGCCGGCCTGCTCGCGCCCGGCATCTAAGGACCGGTCAGGTTAGCTACCGCCAGATCTCGTTCCGGCTGCAGCAGGCATGCACCCATGATCATCCGTGCGGGGTGATGATTTCCCGCCAGACCGGTCTTATGCTCACGCTACCTGTCAGAGTCGAGGGGTGGTTGTCGTGGCCAACGAAAAATCAGCATCGCCGAGCATGTTCCCGCCGATTGCCGATTACGGCTTCTTGTCGAACTGCGAGCAGAGTTGCCTGGTGGCGCCGGACGGGTCGGTCGAGTGGCTGTGCCTGCCGCGGCCCGATTCGCCGAGCGTCTTCGGCGCGCTGCTGGACCGATCCGCCGGCCTGTTCCGGTTCAGTCCCGGTAATACTGCGGTGCCCCAGCACCGTAGGTACGTGCCGGGGACGATGGTGCTGGAGACGACCTGGCAGACCCCGACGGGGTGGATGACCGTGCAGGACTTCCTGGCCATCGGCCCGGTCCAGCACGAGGGGCGGCGGCCGGATTATCACCGGGCTCCGGCTGATTTCGGTGCGGTCGGCGCGCTGGTCCGGATCGCGACGTGCATCAGCGGCCGGGTCGAGGCGGTCGTGAACTGCGGCCCGCAATTTAATTACGGGACGGCCGGCGGCACGTGGAGTTACCGGGGCGACGGCTACGACGCGATGACGATCACCCCCCATGAGGGGGACCTGCAGCTCGAACTGGCGGGCAACATCCCGCTCGGCGTGCTGGGCGCCCGCAGTTATGGCCGCACCACGCTCACTCAGGGCCAGTCGGCGTTCGTCGTGCTGTCCTGGGGAGGCAGCGGCGTTCCGGGCAGCCTGGACGAGGCCTTCAGCGCCATGAACACCACCGTCGATTTCTGGCGCAACTGGCTGAGCTCGGCCAAGGTCCCGGACCATCCGTGGAAGCCCTACCTGGACCGCAGCGCGCTGACGCTGAAGGGGCTCAGCTACGCCCCCACCGGCGCGATCATGGCGGCGTCGACGACCTCGCTGCCGGAAACGCCGGGCGGGGCCCGCAACTGGGACTACCGCTTCACCTGGATCAGGGACTCGGCGTTCATGCTCCGCTCGCTGTACCGGCTGGGTTTTGACTGGGAGGCGATCGAGTACTGGGGCTTCGTCATCGACGCGGTCAGCGGCGGTGACCTCAACCACCGGTTCGAGCTGCAGATCATGTACGGGATCGGCGGGGAACGCGACCTGACCGAACGGACCCTGGACCACCTGTCCGGGTGGCGCGGGGCGCGCCCGGTCCGGGTCGGCAACGGAGCCTGGAACCAGCAGCAGCACGACGTGTGGGGGATGATCGTCGACGCCCTGGATGTGCAGTTCCGCCGCGGAGCCGCCACCATCACGGTACCGGTGTGGGAAGGGGTGGCCGGGTTCGTGGACGCCGCCCTGGCGCACTGGCATGAACCCGACCAGGGCATCTGGGAAGTCCGCGGCGACCCCAAGCACTTCACCGCCTCCAAGGTCATGTGCTGGGTCGCGACCGCCCGCGGCGCTGATCTCGCGGCCCAGCGCGGCGACGACGAACGCGCCAAGCGCTGGCAGGCAGGCGCGGACGAGATCAAGGCCGAGATCCTGGACAAGGGCGTCTCTGAACGGGGGGTGTTCCGGCAGCACTACGAGACCGATGACCTGGACGCGTCGCTGCTGCTGCTGCCCATCATGGGATTCCTGCCCCCCGGTGACAAGCGGGTCCAGGCGACCGTGCTGGCCATCGCCGATGAGCTGACCCAGGACGGCTTGGTCCTGCGCTACCGGGTCGAGGGCACCGACACCGGGTTCGAAGGCGAAGAGGGCACCTTCACCATCTGCTCGTTCTGGCTGGTGACCGCCCTGGCCATGATCGGCGAAACCGACCGTGCCCACGCCCTGTGCCAGAAGCTGCTGTCCTTCGCCGGCCCGCTGCAGCTCTACGCCGAGGAGATCGACGTCACCACAGGGCAGCATCTCGGGAACTTCCCGCAAGCATTCACCCACCTCGCCCTGATCGAAGCCGTATCACTACTCATCGACTCCGAGTCAGGGAAAGGCGTGGCCTGACGCTAGTTGACCGAGGCGCGCCCGCTCTCTGTTGATCTACTGCTCTGAGCCCGGCCGTCCTGACGTGGCCGGGCTCATCGCCGTCAACCGGACTGGACGACGGCTGGGGGCGCGGCGTCCTCGCCGGCCGACGGCTTTCCCTGGGCAGGCGCCGGCGTTGGCGCGAGCCTCGCGGAGAGCACGTACGCCACCACAACCGCCACGATGACCACCGGCGTCACTTGCACGCCGTCTGACGACAGCAGCACGACGGCCAGCAGGACAGAGGTCAGCGGGAGCCTGAGCATCACCACGGTCATCGCGCCGATGCCCATCGCGACGCCGTAGACAAGCGGCAGCCCGGGCAGGTGCGACAGCGCCACGCCACCCACCGCCCCGAGGAACATGGCAGGGAACGTAGGACCGCCGCGGAAGCTGCTCAGCGAAAGACCGTACGCGAGTCCCTTGCAGGCGATGAGCAGCAGCAGCGCGCCCACCGTATAGTTGGCGCTGTGGCTGAGGAACGTGGGCAGCGCGGATTGCCCCGAGAACAGCACCTCGGAGGAGCTCTTTCCGGTGCCCTCGGCGAACGCAATCGCCAGGCCGGCCACGGCCAGGCCGATCACCGGTGTGGCCAGCAGCATCCACCGCTCGACATGGGGCTTCAGATACAGCCCGAGCCATCGGATCGCGGAGCCGAGCAGGACGGCCATCGCCCCGATGGCCAGCGCCCACAGGAATTCAGCACCTGTCGGCGACCCGACATGGGGGAGGCCGGGAATCGCTAGCGAGAACGTACCGAGCCCGGTCCAGGCGTCGAGGCCGATGAAGATCAGCGAACCGACGCCAGCCGCCAGCAGGCCAGGCACCAGCACGAGCTCCAGCATGGCACCGCTCAGCCCAGAGGCCTCCATCAGCAGGAATGCCCCGAGCAGCGGCGAGCCGAACAGTGCGCTGATCGCGGCGAAACTCCCGGCCGCGGCCACCACGGTGGCGGTCCTGGGCGGAGCGTCCTTCTTGACGAGACGGACGGCGATGACGCCGAGCCCGCCGCCGATGGCGATCAAGGGTGCCTCGGGTCCGAGCACGACGCCCAGGCACAAGGTGGCCAGTGCCGCCAGCACGATCCCTGGAAGCTCGATCGGCGCGGTCGGACCCCCGCCCACCTTAAGCCCCTCGGCGGGCGAGTGGCCCCCGTTGCCGGGCAGATACCGGATGGTGAGGGCGACCAGCACCCCGGCCAGCACCAGCGGCGGGATCGGCCACCACAGCGGTTCGCCATGGAAGCCCAGGCCCTTGGGTAGATCGGTGAAGATCCATCCCTGCATCTTGCTCACGAAGGCGAGAAAGAAGTAGGCCACCGCCGAGACGAGCACGCCGATGATTGCGGCCAGCACTAGCAGCGCTAGATAGCTCCGGGACCGCAGCAGAGCAAGAGGATCAGACGGCATGGTCATGGTCACGATGCTCCTCCGGAGACCGCCGCGAAACCTCACCTGGAGCGGGTGACTGTGCGGCGTGGTGCTCCTCCTTTCTCTCATTCTTTTTCACAGCGCGCGCGCTTTCCGGCTAGCTTCCGGGTCCCCTGGATTTGCAGGGTTCGTATTTCTCGGTGAACAGCTCACCTTGGGCTGCCCCGCGCCGGACTTGCCGCCGCCCGCGGCCGCGCAGGACGAAGGCGATGCCGACGGCGATCACGGCGCCGGCGATCGGCCCGGCCACGTAGACCCAGTAGCCGGTGAAGGTCGCTGCCGACCAGGTCGGGCCCGAAGGTGCGGGCCGGGTTCATCGAGGCGCCCGAGATGGGGCTGCCCCACAGGCCGGCCAGGCGATGTAGCCGCCGACCCCGAAGCGCCGATGATGCCGACGTTCTGCGCGCCCGAGGCCGTGCCCAGGATCACGCTGACCAGGCCCATGGTCAAGATCAGCTCCATCCAGAAGGCCGCCAGTCGGAGTAGCCGTGGGCCGGGTAGTTGGACCGTAGGTGGCCGACACGTTGATCACCGCGTGCAGGAACAGGCGGCCAGCGTGGCCCCGACCAGCTGCACCACGATGTAGCCGGGCACCCGCCGCCACGGGAAGTCGCGGCGCAGCGCGAAAGCGATGCTGACCGCCGGGTTCAGGTGCGCACCGGAGATCTTGCCCATGAACAAGATGATCGCCATCACCATCAGCGCCGGGCCACCACCGCCGCGCGTGCGGCTGATCACGCCCGGGAAGGCGTGGCCCATCATGCCCCCGCCGGCGCCACCAGCACCAGGAAGAACGTGCCGAGCAGCTCGGAGAACAGGCGCCGCCACTCCTGGCGCGGGTCGTTGAAGTCGGTGATGCGGTCGATGACGCTCTGCTCGTAGCGAGCCAGCGGGCCGAGCGGGCTCGGCTTTCGTTCTCTCTCTTCTGCGCTCTTATCTGCCTCTCTTCATCTTCTTTTTTCTTTTTTTCTATTCTCATCTATTCATACTCTCTATTCTTCCTCTTCTCCCTTATCCGTTCTTCGCTCCCTACCGCGCTTTACGGCTCCTAGCAGTACCCTTGCGCCTATCCCCAGCAGGGCGAGGTCGCCGAGCATCTGTACCATGACCACTATCCGGGCCACCTCGGATCTGGGACGATGTCGCCGAAGCCCACGGTGGAGAATACGTCACGGTGAAGTACAGGGCGTCGGTCCTGGTCAGCGGCATCACTGAAGTTCGCCGCGGATGCCCGTTCCAACACGTAATACGTCGAGCGAAGACCA
Source organism: uncultured Actinomycetes bacterium (assembly GCA_963758795.1). Lineage (GTDB taxonomy): Bacteria > Actinomycetota > Actinomycetes > Streptosporangiales > Streptosporangiaceae > Palsa-504. Next base: position 534,063 of record CAVWXG010000001.1, on the reverse strand, counting down.
CCAGTAAGAGGAAGAACCAGACCCAGCGCCCGGCCGCTTTCAGGCCGATAGCCCGCATTCCGACCTGCCAACGTGATGCCCACAAGATCAGCACCGCCAACGCAGCCCGTTCGCCATCCCGATACACACAAAAGAACCACCACACTCGTTCAGCAGACCCGCAGCACCCCCAGCAGTGAGCCGCCGCCCCTGGCCGCGCAGCTTCTGAAAAGCTCAACTCACATGTCCGGACGGCAGCCCACGTCGCGGGCACATCGGCGCCACCTTCCTGGCTGATCCGGGCGCCGAAGCGTAGCAACGCGGGCTGGGGCGAGATCTTTCCCGCGATCAGAGCCTCTCCCTGGTGAAAGATGACCGACCGTTCGATCAAGCTCGGCGGGACAAACGAGAATGCGGCCTGGGCGAAAGCTGCGTCCGCGAGCGAGTTCAGTCGCATGAGCACGAGATTGTCGGCCTGCGAGAGGACGTTCCCGGGGATCTTCTGCGGGCGCTGGGTCGACACCAGCAGGTAGAGCCCGAACTTGCGGCCCTCGGCGGCGATCCGCGTGGCGTACTCCGCCGCCATCGCGACGAGCTGGTCCGTAGGCTCGGCGGGGCATACGTTATGCGCCTCGTCGATCACGATCAGTATCGGGCTGCGCTCCTGGCGCCGTCGCCACAGGTCAGCCAGCACCGCTCCGGCGATGAGTGCTTGCTCCTCGCGTGTTGGCAGCGAGCCCAGGTCGACGACGACACAGCGGGTCCCCTGATCGCTCACCGCGTCCAGGACCGAGCCCGACTCCCCGGGCGCCCAGACCGAAAAGCGGTCGATGCCCAGGCTGCGGACGCGCAGGCCAAGACGACGCCCCTCCGGATCGTCGCTTTCGGTCAGGGCCTGGAGTGTGGGCGGCTTCTTGCTGGCGAGCAAGTCGGCCAGCGCGGCGTACTCCTCGCGGTCGTTAACCGGGTCCAGGCGGAGCAGAGCAGCCTGCATCGCCGGATCGATCTCGGCCGCGTGCAGCCGCAGCCTTCGGCCCGCCGGGGCACCTGCGGAGTAGACGGCGACTCCTTGTGCCGCCTCCTGGTAACGTTCGGCTAGTGCGGGGTCAGCGCCGACGCGGACCTGCCCGAGGCGCACGAAGTCTGAGTTCGGATCGAGCACCACCAAGCGCAGGTCCGTCTCGATCAGCAGCCGCTCCAGGATCACCCCGAGCGAATAGGTCTTTCCTGATCCCGACTGACCGCACAGAAATGTGTGTCGGTCGAAACCGCTGGCGTCTGCCATGCAGGGCACGTCGGGGACCGAGGCCAACTCGCCCAGCTGCAGCTTCGCGTAGCCGCGCTCGCTGCGCTCCAGCCACGCTCGCACCTCCTCCCCCGCGGCGGCACGAACCAGTACATCATGGAACGGAGCCCAGTCGCCTTCCAGGACGGCGCCCTCGCCGTACGCGTACCGGATCTGGACCTCGGTCCGGGCCTCCGCAGCGCCCGCCTGGGCCGGCAGCGTCAGATCCGTGACCGCCTGCCGGCCGAGTTCCACGGTAAGAACCTGCCCGAGCCGCCTGGTACCGTCACTTTCCAGCACGACATAGCTGCCCACCTGCAGTTCCAGGCCGTGGAGCGAGGCCTGAAAAGAGAACCTGCGCCCGTCAACCGAGGTGGCGAGCGGAAGGAGCGACGCTTCGAGGCTCCTGCGTACCTGGCGGAAGGTGTCCAGCTGCGAATCCAACCCGGACTCCGTGCTCGCGGCAGAGCTGACGGCCGATCGTGATTTACCACCGATACCAGACAAGGGCACCTCCGGGAAGCTGCAGAATGGCGCTTACGTCTCCAGCCGGGTTGCTTAGCTCAACTCGGTCAGGTTTGCGTCTACCCAGGGTGCCTGGCGCCGGTCAGGGACGCCCTCATCCGGTTCGGATGAATCCCGGCGAAGCGAGGCAAACCTAGCGGGCTGAGCCGGGCAGGGCAGGGCAGGGCAGGTGACCGGGCCGGTCACCTGCCCTGCGCTGGCCGGCTGGGTTACGCCGGGTTGTCGCCGTGCAGGGCGTCCTGGAGCTGCTGCTCGCCTTCCTTGGACAGGGAGGTCTTCAGCACCGTCCCGCCGTACTTGCTCATCGCCTCGACCGCCTTGTCCGGGGTGACCTTCTCCACCATCAAGAACAGCGCCGAGGTCCCCGGCGTGAGCATGCCCCGGACCTGATCCTGGAACTGCGCGTCGATCCCGGACTTGGTGACCTTGCCCATCAGGGCGCCCAGCCCCGCCCCGATCGCTACCCCGAGCACCGGGATGAAGAACAGCACCCCGAACAGCAGCCCCCAGAACATGCCCCAGGTCGCCCCCCGCCCGACCAGGTGATGATGGGTATGCACGTGATAATCGCCCTTGGCGTCCCGCACGATCACCGCGATCGCATCGGGCTCGATGATCAGGTCCTTGGCCAGCTGCCGCGCCTCATCGGCGGCCGCCTCTGCGGTGGTCTCGTCCGGATACCCGATCGCGATCAGGTCAGACATAACATCCTCTTCCTCTCTGATGCCGGTAACGCCAGCTCCCAGTCCACCAAGCCAGTCCCCACCGTGCCCCACCCGCCACGGGTGATCTCAGACCGCTCAGACCAGCCCGAAAATGTGTACGATAGTTCGCGCATTAATGAACGGGACAGATTTGTCTGGTTCTGATCACATCCGTACAGTTATGTCCGTTACGAGGACAGGAAGATTTCGATAAGGTGTTGGTCTCTAGCCTCCTGTACGGCCACAGAGATCGGGGAAACCTTTAGAGGTGAGTGAGGCAGGCTTGCCAGGAAAGCGCGGTCTGCGGGCGGTGTCCGTGCCGAGAACCAGCGCACTCCACGGCGTGCCGATAGAGGCCAAGCTCCATGCTCCCAGATTGCACGAGGAGTGGGTGGAGCGGCGGGAGATTATCAGCGTTCTGGCTGGTACCGCCGTTAAACTAGTTCTCATTGAGGCTCCTGCGGGCTTCGGCAAGACCACTCTCGCGGCGCAATGGCGGGTCAGTACATCGGAAGACCGGCCGTTCGCCTGGGTTTCCCTCGACCGCGGTGACGATGCTCCCGGCAGGCTGTGGTGGTATGTCGTGCTCGCATTGCAGCAAGCCTGCCCTGGATTGGGCGGCGATGAGGTCCGCCGGGCGCTTCGGGCCCCGATCCCTGACGTTACCGGCGAGGTAATACCGCTCCTCGTGAACGAGATGGCTGCGCTTGGCGCACCAGTTGTTCTCGTCCTTGACGACTACCATCTGATCAAGGAACGCAGCTGCCACGAACAGATCGCTTTCCTGCTGCTTAATCTCCCGCCTTCCGCCGAGATCGTGCTCATCACGCGAACCGATCCGCCGCTCCCGCTGGCGCGGGAGCGTGCGGCCGGTGAGATGGTCGAGATCCGGATGGGTGAGCTGCGATTCACGTCGGCGGAGGCGGCGGCGCTCGTCCACAATGTCTCCGGCGTGGAGCTCGCCGAGCCCGATCTGGCTCTTCTCCTCGAGCGGACGGAAGGATGGCCGGCCGGGCTGTATCTCGCGGCGCTCTCCCTTCGCGGTCACCCCGCCCCGAGCGCCTTCATTCGCGAGTTCACCGGCGACAACCGGTTCATCGTCGACTTCCTCGCCGAGGAGGTGCTCAGTCGCCAGCCGAGCCACATCCGGCAGTTCCTGGCGCGGACGGCCATTCTCGACCGGTTCTGTGCACCGCTGTGCGCCGCGGTGGCCGGGTCCGCCAACGCCGCAGAGATCATTGACGTCCTCGAGCGCGAGAACCTCTTTCTCGTGCCTCTTGACGACAACCGCCAGTGGCACCGCTATCACCATCTCTTCGCGCAGGTGCTCCGCGGTGAACTCACCAGGACCGAGCCGGACATCGTCCCGGCCTTGCACCAGCGGGCGAGTGCCTGGCATCGGCTGTCCGGATCGACGGACGAGGCGATCGGTCACGCCCTTGCCGCTGGTGACATCGCCGGGGCGGTCGACCTCATTGCGCGCCATTGGTCCGGCTATGTGGATTCAGGCCGGGCCACGACGGTTCTGCGCTGGATACGCTCGCTCAGTTATGACCAGATTGCCGCCCAGCCATTGGCAGCGCACAGCGCAGCGTGGGTCGCCGCCTTGTCCGGCGAGCGGGAGTCGGTGCGGCGCTGGGTCCCCATCATCAGGGCCGGAGAGCATGACGGTCCTCTGCCTGATGGCATGCGATCGCTGGAGTCCTCCGCCGCGCTGCTCAGCAGCGTCTTCGGATTCGACGGCATCCGGGCGATGCGAGAATCAGCAGCCCGGGCCGTTGAGCTCGAACCCGATCCCGTGTCCCCCTGGTACGCGCTGGCGCACTCGGCGCTCGGCTTCAGCCTGTTCCTCTGCGGAGAGCCTGGGGCGCAGGAGGTGCTCGGGAAGGCAGTTGCGAGCGGGGCGTCCGTCCCACTGGTGCGCCTAGCGGCTCTTTCCGTCGCGTCGCTGGTGGCGTCTGAGGAGGGCAGGCTCGCCCAGGCGAAGGAGCTTGCGAGCGCCGCCCGGCGCGTCGCGGACGACGGCGATCTCAGCCGTGCTCCGCACAGTTCCCTGGCCTACGCGGCCGTCGGCGCGGTTCACGCGCTGGAGGGGCGGCGGGCAGAGGCTCGCACCGAGTTCAGGCGTGCGCTGCGGTCACGTGAGCGGTGGCCCGGGCTCAGCCCGTGGCCCACTCTGGAAACCCTGCTCAGGTTCACGCCGGTACTGCTCGACCTGGGAGACCGTGCTGAAGCGGTCGCGCTTCTGGACGAAGCCAGGAACATACTGACCTCGCTGCCTGACGGAGCGAAGGCTCAGCTAGCCCGGCTGGAGCAGCTTGAACGACGGATCTCGCCCAGAGGGCTGCGGGAGGTTTCACTGGCGAATCCGCTGACCGAACGCGAGGTGGCGGTGCTGCGCCTGCTCGGCGGGTCGCTCTCGGTCCGGGAGATCGGCCAGGAACTACAGCTATCGCCGAACACGATCAAGACCCATATCCGGGCGATCTACCGTAAGCTTGACGTCTGCACACGGCGCGCCGCCGTCGAGAAAGGCCGCGAGAACGGTATCCCTTAACGTGTCCGCCGGGTAGATACCCGAAGTCATCCCGTGGGCAGAATGGACTCAAGCACGGCGGCTTCAGATCAGGTTGAGTTCCCTGGCGCGCCGGACCGCCTCACCGCGCCGAGCCGCCGACAGCTTGCGGTAGATGCTCCTGAGGTGGGTCTTCACAGTGTTCACCGAGATATACATCTCGGAGCTGATCTCGGCCGTGCTCAGCATGGCCGACAACAGACGCAGCACCTGGCGCTCGCGGTCGCTCAGCGGCTCGACGATTATCGGCGCGGATTGGCCCGTGTCGGGCCGGCGGGCCAGGCGCCTGCTGGCAGTCATCTGGCTGGGCTCAAGTAGGTCCTGGTAGGCGCGCGCAAGCTCGGGATCGCGCCGTAGCACCGGGTGGATCCAGGCGCGCTCCATGGCGAAGGCCAGCCGGAGCTGTTCAGGTTTGCCCAGCTGCAGCGCCCGCTCGAGTGATCGGCGGCCCCGGACCCCATCGCTCTCACCGTAGCTTAGCCGGGCATCGACTAGCCATCCCTCCAGCCGGACCTGCTCCGGCGGCTCATCCGGACCGGTCACCCCGGCGGCCAGGGCCCGCGCGGCAGCTTGATGATCACCGGCGGCCAGCCAGGCCTGCGCGAGCGCCACGGCCGCGTCGAAAGCGGATTGTGGTTCGGCGCGTTCGGCCACGTCCACAGCGGACTGGATGTCTCCCGACGCGGCGCAAACCCGTGACTGGATGAGCATCAGCCTATGTTCCAGCCAACTCGGGGGTGACCAGCCCTGTCGTGCGCGACTGACCATGCCCGACGCGGCGGCGGTATTGCCCTCGGCCAGTTGGCAGCGCGCCGCGACCAGGCAGGCGATGGCGCCTATCAGCCTGTCCGGAGCGATCCGCAGGGCGCCGTCCGCCAGTTTAAGCTGACCATGGGCCTGCCGTAGTTCGTTGCGCTCCAGATGTACGTAAGCCAGGGCGACACTCGCGGCCGGGCTGGTGAACTCGGCCAGCCCGTGGCTTCGGCTCTCGGCGGCTCCCGCTGCGCGGTCCGCTAGGTCAGCGACGTGGCTCAGCCGTCCGCGCAGAGCCTCCACCAGGGCGAGATATCCCAGGCACTCACCCCGCTCGTACATGCCGCCGGAATCGGACGCCGGCGCGATGGCCGAACCGAAGGTGGCGGTCGCCTGATCGAGGTCGCCCAACCAGAATTCGACCGTTCCGCGGCCGAATTGCACCTGTGCGTGAATCTCAGGATGCCGGGAGCGATAGCTTGCGGGGATCTCCTTCAGCAGGGTCCCGGCTCTGGCGGCCGCGGCTACGGCCGCATCGAGATCTCCGACACGGCGGGAAACGGCCAGCCTGACCTGCGCGGCGGCCAGCCGGGCCGGGATTTCGCCGGTAGCGGGAAGGCGCTCGAGGATGGCCTCTGCTGCGTCGAGCGGCGCACTGCCCAGGACACCGTCGGCGCCGGACAACTCGAGCGCGGCCTGCACGAGCAAGGGATGCGCTTGCGTCCAGGCCGGAGAAACGGGCATGCGCCGGAACCTCTCGGCCAGCGATCGGGTGCCCCGCGGTTCGAGCAGCTGGCCGATCGCGAGCTCATCCAGGGCTATCCGGGCCGCGAACGGCCAGTCACCGGACTCCCCGGCGTGCCGCACGGCTTCGCTGAGCGGGCCGTTCTGCTGGTACCACTTTGCGGCTCGCCGATTGAGCTCGGGTACCTGGCCCGGGCACTCGCGCCGCAGTTTCAGGCGCAACACCGCGGCGAACAGCGAGTGGTAACGGTACCACCCGTGCCCCACCGGGCGGACGAAAGCATTCGCCTGCGCCAGGGCCGGTAGCACGTCCGTCGCTTCTTCATCATCGCTCAGCTCGCGGGCGAGGTCTGCGCTTACCTGGTTCAAGATGCTCGTCCGCAGGAGAAAGTCCCTGATGGAGGCGGGCTGGGCGTTCAGAACCTCGTCCATCAGGTAACTAGTGACGGCACTGTCCTCGGCATCGAATTCCTTGGCGAATTGCTCAGGGTCAGGGTGACCGTCCAGCGATATCGCGGCCAGGCGGACTCCCGCCGCCCAGCCCTCAGTCCGTCCGACGATGCGCTCCAGCCCGTCGGACGATAGCGTGATGCCCTGCCGGGCCATGACCAACGCGGATTCCGGAACGCTGAAGGCGAGGTCGTCTGCGCAGATCTCGGTCAGCTCTCCGGTGAGCCGGTACCGATGCAGGGGCAGCAGCGGATCCATCCGCGATGACACCACCAGCCGCAGCCCCGGAGTCGCGTTCCTCAGCAGGTAAGCCAGGCCACTCAGCGTGTCCTGTTCGGTCACCAGATGGAGATCATCCAGGACCACAACTACGGGCGGGTCCTGCGCGGCTAGCACGGATGCAAGCCGAAGCAGGAATAGATGGTCGGCTGTACCGCGGCCTGCGGTCGGCGAAACCCGGGGGATGGCGATGCCGGAGCGCCGCAATGCCGCCACGACATAAGACCAGAAGACCTTCGGCCGGTTGTCGTAGTCATCAAGGGTGACCCAGACCACGGTGGCGGGATCGGAGCGGGCCGCGGCCCACAAGGCAATGGCCATGGACTTGCCGGAGCCAGGAGGCCCGGTGACCAGGGTCAGCGGACCCTGCACGCCCTTCGCGAGGAGCCTATCGATCTGCGGCCGGCGGACCGCCCAGCCGGGCACGCGAGGCACAGTGATCTTGGAATTCAGGACAGGATCGCCAGCGCCCGTCACCGGTTCTTTCGGGCTGGCGGCCACGGGGGCGGCCATGCCGGAGGTCATTCCAATACCCCCTGTTTTGGCCGGTTCGATAGCCGACCGGACACGTTAACCCCGCGTGCGCGCGCGCGGGGGGCCTGGCTTGTCATTATCGGATCATCTCGTTCCACCATTTCTCACCAAGTGAGGGTGACCTGTCATCACCCTGCACGAGATCTCACCCGGGTGATGGACTCACCTGTGCTGCATGGGCGCCGCAGGCACGGCGAGCCGAGCCGGCATCATCCGCCTAGGGTGAGGCGTGTCCAGGCCAGGCCGGACACGCTGGACGCACGCAGCGCCGAGCAGATCCAGCGATATGACCCGCAGCAGTGAAAACGGCGCTCCACCGCGGGCACAGCGGAGGTGACGGCGACGTGAGCTTGTCTGATACAGGCGGTACGCCACCGCCGGCCGACGCGGGCGGCGGGGACGGGGGCGACGCGGGCGACGCGGGCGACGCGCATGAAGGGCTAACCGGGGATGAGCGAGCCGAGCTGGACCCTCCACCCCCGCACGCCTCCGAGCCGAGACAGCCGAGCTCCACAGTCAGCAGGCTGGCGCACGTCGCCGAAGGCGGATCGGCTGGCGGGCTCCCGTCGCCACGCTGCTTATCGTGATCGGCTGCGTGCTCGCCCCGGTGTCGGTGCTTGGCGTCTGGGCTGGCAACGAGGTCTCTGACACCGGCCGGTGGGTGGCGACCGTGGAGCCGCTGGTCCACGACCCGGCCATGCAGAACTACCTGACCGACCAGATCACGAACCAGATAACCAGCAGGATCAACATAACCGGGATCATCAATCAGAGCGCCACCCAGCTCAACAGCAAAGGGCTGCCCAAGATCGCCTCGCTGCTGAACCAGTTCGGCCCGCAGATCGCCAGCTCGGTAACCGGCTTCATCCACAGCACCGTGCACTCGGTGGTATCCAGCCAGGCCTTCGCCACGGCCTGGGTGCAGGTCAATACCGTGGCGCACCAGGGGCTGGTCAGGATTCTCTCCGGCCAGGGCGGCGGTACCCTCAGCACCAGCAACGGCCAGATCGTTCTCAACCTTGGCCCGTTGATTGCCGTGGCCAAGCAGGACCTGGTCGCGCACGGGTTCAAGCTGGCCAGCAGCATCCCGCCGGTCACCCCGACCCTGGCACTGTTCCAGGCGAAGGACCTCGGGAAGGCTCAGGGGTTCTACCGGCTGATCAAGGCCGGCAAGATCGTGCTGCCCATACTGGTGCTGATCATCATCGCCGCTGGGGTGTACGTCGCGCGGGGCCGTCGGCGCGCCCTGGTCGGAGCCGGGCTCGGCCTGGCCGCGTCCATGCTGGTCCTGGCCATCGGCTTGGAGATCGCCCGTAGTATTTACCTCAGCAGCGTCCCCAGCAGCACGCTGCCCACCGATGCCGCTGCCGCCGTGTTCGACGCGTTTGTTCACTTCATCAAGGTGGGGCTCCGGGTCGTGCTGGCGGTCGGTCTGGTCGTCGCCATCGGGGCGTTCTTCACCGGGCCCTCTCACACGGCGGTCCAGACCCGTTCGGCGTTCAAGTCGGGGACGGACTGGCTCGGCGACGCGAGCGCGGGCGTGTCCACCGGCCCGGCCGGCCAGTGGACGTACCTGCACCGCCGGAGCCTGCGTATCGGGGCGGTGGCCCTCTTTGCCCTGATATTCGTCTTCTGGGGTGAGCCAACGGCGCTTGTCGTCATCCTGCTCGTCGTCCTCTTGCTGGTGGTCCTCGGGTTGATCGAGCTGATCGGCCGGCCGCCCGTGCGGCCGCAGACTGCGAGTCAACCGTGAAAGCGGCCCAGCCGAACAGCGTGATACGCCTGCCGCGCTTCCTGCGCCGGTAACCTGAGCCCGGTGCTATGGCAGGCGGCTGGGCTGGCGCTCCTGTCAGCGCTGTCCCCGACCGCGCTGCTGATCGCCGCGGTCTACCTCGGGTCCGCAAGGCCCGGGCTGACCAGCTTGTTCTACCTGGCCGGCGCGGTGCTCATGAGCGTCGTCATGGGAGTCGTCGTACTTTTCGCGCTGCGCAGCGCCGGCCTGAACCATCCTGACCAGCACGAGGCTCGTTACGGTCTTCGGCTTGGCCTCGGTATCTTGTTCTTCGCGGCCGGCACCTTTGTCGCGCTCCGCAAGCCCCGGTCGCGCGATCCCGCGAAGGCGCAGCATGGTCTGGTGTCCAGGATGGTCGCCGATCCGGCTCCGCTGAGCGCCTTCGGCGTCGGCCTGCTGGTGTTCGCGCCCGGCGTCACGTTCATAGCCGCACTGCAGGTGATCGCGACGGCACGAGCCGGGCCCGAAACCACCACCCTGGCCGTGATCATCGTCGTCGTCATCAATGTTCTGCTTGTATGGCTGCCGATTGCGCTCCACCTGGTGGCCCCCAACTTGACCGAGAAGCGCCTGAAGGCCTTTAACAGCTGGCTGCGGCGAACGGAAGGACCGTGCTGGCCGGGGTGCTCCTGGTTGTCGGAGGGATCATGATCTTCGACGGCATTTACGGGCTCTTCTCCGGAGGATGACCCGGAACGGTCCCGGGTCCGGGCGGGTGGGTCGCCCGTACCGGATGATTCCCTAACTCGGTCAGTGGAGATACACAGGTGCCGTGGATCCGCGCGACCGGCTGTGGTCGGCAGGAAAGCGCATGACCGACCCGGTGGAATCGCTGGCCCAGCGGGTCGCGGAGCGTGTGGTCGAGATCGTGGTAGACGCACTGGATGTCAATGCTCTGGTGCGACGGGTGGACCTGAACGCCGCACTCGGCCAGCTCGACATCAACGAACTCCTGACGAGAGTGGACGTGAACGCGCTGCTGAACCGGGTGGACATAGATGCGCTCCTGGGCCGGGTGGACGTGAACGCGCTGCTGAACCGCGCGGACGTCGAGGAGGTAATGCGGCGTGTGGATGTCGGCGCTGTGCTTGATCGTGTCGATGTCAACGAGTTGGTGCAGCGGGTCGATATCGACGTGCTTATCGGGGAGACTGACCTGGGCGCCATTATCGCCAGGTCGTCCGGCGGGGCGGCGAGCGAGGCTCTGGACGCGGCGCGCAGCCAGGCGGTTGGCCTCGATCAGTTCATCGACCGCTGGGTGGGTCGGCTGCTCCGGCGCAGGCATCCCGGACCGCTGGCGCCAACCGCCCTGCTGGCGGCCCAGGCAGAGCCGTGATCACCCGCCCGCCCGCCGTCGGCTGGGTGAGCTCGCAGGGCCGTTACGCAGGCGCGGCATCACGGTTTACGGCGTATGTCATTGACCTAGCGGTCAGCGCGGGCCTGTTCGCCCTCGGCCTGGCCGGCACCTCTCTAGTGGCGCAGGTCGTGACCGGCCATCCGGTCAGCTGGAGCAGGACGAACATCATCGTCGCCGTCATTTTCGTGGTCTGGGAGTTCGTCTACTTCGGGTACTGCTGGGCGGCGAGCGGCAGGACGTTCGGCATGGCGGTACTTGGCGTGCGGGTTGTCCGCGCAGATGGCCGGGCCGCCGACCCGTGGCGCGGTGCGGTGCGGGCGCTGGTGTTCCCGCTCAGCTTCCTGCTGTTCTGCGCGGGGTTCCTCGGCATCCTCGTGCAGCGCCAGCACCGCGCCCTGCACGATCTCTCGCCCCCCGTCGTCTTCCTGCGCTCGGGCGCCCGGCTCCGTTCCTCGCCCGCCAGGCCGACATCGGCGCGCGGGCAGCTCGGGGCTTGCTCCGCGCGGACCGGGTCCTGCACCATCCGCTGCGGGTGAAGCGGCGCGCGCCAGCTCCTGCGATCCTTAACCAGTAGTGCGGTTGCCTTCAGCAACCAATCCCCTGAGCGACTGAAAGGACCCTGGTCATGAACGCGGTAACCAATGTCGACGTCGACGAGGCCACGAGGACGGCGCTGGCCGCGCTGGCCCTCGGCGACCCCGACCTCCTGGGCGAGAGCCTGGAACTGCGAGCCGAGCTGCAGCGCAGGAGCGGCCTGGATCCACGCAGCTTCGCTCTGGTGAAGATCGCCGCCCTGATGGCTCTGGACGCTCCCCCAGCCTCTTACCTGTGGCAGGTGAGTAACGCGCTGGAGGCCGGCGCCACTCCGCAAGACCTCATCGGCGTCCTGCTTGCCGTCACGCCGCAGATCGGCGGCCCGAGAGCCGTGGCGGCCGCGCCAGAGCTCATGGTGGCCCTGGGCCTGTCCCTGCCGGACGATGTGTAGGACCGTGACGGCTCAGCCAGATAGGAGGCAGTGATGTTCCGTAGACGACGCCCACTGATGCGGGCGGCTGTGGTGGGCGGCGGCGCGTACGTCGCGGGCCGGAGCATGGGCCGGGCAGCGGAGCAGCGTAATCAGGCCGAAGACGATCAAAATCAGCGCATCGACGACCTAGAGCAGCAGCAGGCGCCACCTGCCGCTTCCCAGCAGGCAGCACCTGACGCTCCAGCCACGTCGCCGATGGTCGACCAGCTGAACCAGCTCGCCGCGTTGCATCAGCAAGGCGTCCTGACCGACGACGAATTCTCCGCTGCCAAGGCCAAGCTATTCAGTACCTGACCCACCTTCGAAGCTCTTAGGAATGAGATAGGAGCGCTGATGGCATCCGTCGACACTGACACCCAAACGTCATCCTTTTCGGCTCTCGCGGCGTCGTGGCAGGCGACGCTCGTCGTCGGCACCCTGACGTTGATCATCGGGCTAGTCGTGAGCTTCCACCCGACGGGCTCGTTGAACGTGGTCGCGGTCCTGCTCGGCATTCTCATGATCCTTTCGGGGATCTTCCACCTGATCCGGATATTCGACTCGAACGAAACGCACAGAGTCTGGCTCGGTATCGCTGGCCTGATGTTCATCGTCGTTGGTGTCGTCCTGATCCGTCACCTGGATCTGAGCAGGGCGGTCATCGGCTTGGTCATCGGCATCACCTGGATAGTCCAGGGGCTGACCGCGCTGATTGGCGGTATGGCCGGAGACGTGCGCGAAGGACGGGTCTGGTGGATCCTATTCGGCGTGGTAAGCGTCATCGCGGGACTTGTGGTCATCAGCGCTCCCGCCTCCTCCCTGAACGTCCTTGCCGTCCTGCTTGGCATCTGGTTCGTCATCATGGGCATCTTCGAGATCATCGGAGCACTCATGCTCCGGCACGAGCTTCGAGTCACGGTGATGTCACTCGCCTGACCGTTCATCCGCGACGGGTGATGTCCGTCTGACCGGGCGCCGCCAGCATCATCCAGGGCGGGGCCTACGGGGCTTGAAGGTGACATCACCCGGAAGGGTCGTGCCTGGTGAGACCCGTCGGATCTACCATCGGCACAAGGAGCTAGCGAAATGGGCGAGCCGTTCAAGGGCACGATCGACACCGATATCCGTGATTCAGTGCCGGACTGGGCACCGTTCGAGCCGCCCAAAGCTCCTGATGGTGCGGCCAGTGTCGTCTACATCGTGCTCGACGACGTCGGATTCTCGGCCATGGGCTGCTACGGCGGCCCGATCGAGACGCCGAATATCGACCGGATCGCGAACGACGGGATCCGCTACACCCAGTGGCACACCACGGCGCTGTGCTCGCCGACCCGGTCATGCCTGCTGACCGGCCGGAACCACACGCGCAACTCGATGGCGTGCATCACCGAGGCCGCGGTCGGGTTCCCGAATGCCAGCGGGACCATCCCGCCGGAAAACGGCATGATCTCCGAGATCCTGGGCGAGCAAGGATGGAACACCTACATCGTAGGCAAGTGGCACCTGTGCCCGACCGTCGAGATGAACATCGCCTCGACCCGGCGGAACTGGCCGAGCGGTCGCGGGTTCGAGCGCTTCTACGGATTCCTGGGCGCCGAGACCAACCAGTGGTACCCCGACCTGGTGTACGACAACCACCCGGTGGACCAGCCAAAGCTTCCTGAACAGGGCTACCATCTGACCGAGGACCTGACCGACAAGGCGATCGAGTTCATCAAGGATGCCAAGACGGTCGCGCCTGACAAGCCCTTCTTCCTCTACTACGCGCCCGGCGCCGCCCACGCGCCGCACCACGTCTCGAAAGAATGGGCCGACAAGTTCAAGGGCCGCTTCGACATGGGGTACGAGGCGATCCGGGAGCAGACGCTGGCCCGGCAGAAGGAGATGGGCATCGTCCCGGCCGAGACCGGCCTGCCGCCCGTCAACCCGATCGGCACGCCCGCGACCCGCCAGGGACCTACCGGCCAGCCGTTCCCGCCGCTGGATGTCACCCGGCCGTGGGACTCGCTGTCGGCGGAGGAGAAGCGGCTGTTCTGCCGGATGGCCGAGGTATACGCCGGGTTCCTGGCGCACGCCGATCATCACATCGGCCGGCTGCTGGACTACCTGGAGGAGTCCGGGCAGCGCGAGAACACCATGGTGATCCTGGTGTCGGACAACGGCGCCAGCGGCGAAGGCGGGCCGAACGGGTCGGTCAACGAGATGCTGTTCGCCAACGGCATCCCGGACGACATGCGGGCGAACCTGGCGATGCTAGATGAGCTGGGCGGGACGAAGACCTACAATCATTACCCGAACGGGTGGGCGATGGCGTTCAACACGCCGTTCAAGATGTGGAAGCGGTATGAGTTCAACGGGGGCACCGCTGACCCGTGCATCATCTCCTGGCCCTCGGCCGCAGCCGATGCCACCGGCCGGGGCGAGTTGCGGCATCAGTACCACCATGCGATCGACATCGTGCCGACCATCTTGGAAACTCTCGGGGTGCAGAGCCCGGCGACGATCAAGGGCCATGTGCAGAGCCCCTTCGACGGGGTGAGCATGCGCTACAGCGTCGAGATGGCCTCGGCGTCGTCGGCGCGCAAGACGCAGTTTTACTCGATGCTCGGCTCACGGGGGATCTGGCATGACGGCTGGAAGGCCGTTACCAGCCATCCCACGCTCAGCGGCTGGGGCCACTTCAACGACGACACCTGGGAGCTGTACCACACCGACACCGACCGCGCCGAGCTGCACGACCTGGCCGCGGAGCACCCGGACAAGGTCCGGGAGCTGGTCAACCTGTGGTTCGCCGAGGCCGGGGTGAACGCGGCGTTCCCGCTCGATGACCGGTCCGCTCTGGAGATCATCACGACGCCGCGCCCGCAACTGGCCGCGCCTCAGCAACGGTACGCCTATTTCCCCGCTACCGCCGAGGTACCCGAGCAGCAGGCGGTCAACGTCCGTAACCGGTCCTACTCGATCGGGGCGCTGGTGGACATCCCCGCTCCGGGCGCGCAGGGCGTGCTGTTCGCGCACGGGTCGAGGTTCGGCGGCCACACCCTTTACGTGAAGGACAACCGGCTGCACTACGTCTACAACTTCGTCGGGATAATAGAGCAGAAGATCGACGGGACCCAGGACGTGCCCACCGGGCAGAACCTGATCTTGTCGGCCTCGTTCGACAAGGACGGCGAGGATCCCCCCGGGATCTCCACCGGAATCCTGTCCCTCTACCACGGGGACAAGAAGGTCGGCGAGGGCCGCATCAAGACCCAGCCCGGGATGTTCTCACTCGCGGGTGAGGGCCTGTGCGTAGGCCGCGACAGCGGTGAGGCAGTCACCAGCGATTACCCGAACGAAGCGCCGCATTACTTTACCGGCGGCACGATCAGGCGGGTCGCCGTCGACGTCAGCGGTGATCCGTACGTCGACCTCGAGCGCGAAGCTCAGGCGATGCTGGCGCGCGAGTAGAGCGTTCGTCGCCTACATCGTGATCTGGGCCGACAGGCCCGCGCCGACGCGGTCAGGACGCCTGCTGATCGGAGGTCCGGAGCAACCGGAGCGACACCTCGAAGAAGGCCAGACGTTCTCGGGCCACCTCAGCCTGCTGTGCGCTGGCGCGCCCTGGAGCACGCTCGGCGTCCATGGCCGAGCGGACCGCCTGCAGCGACGCGAGCACGTCCGCAACTGCGCCGCGGCTTTCCTCGTCCGGGGCGGCCTCACGCAGCGCGTACAGCGTCTGGGCGAGGTCATCGGCGCGGCGCTGGATGTCGGACCAGCGGGCGCCCGCATCGTCGGCGGCCAGTGCGCCCGGTGCCTCGGCCACGCTCATCGCGTCATGGAGAGCCGAGCCTTTGGCATACGCGTCGATGACACGAGACCGCCAGCTGGCCGCAGCCGCGGAGCGGCGGCCGCCTGCGCGGACGATCAACATAATCACGCCCACCAGGACCAGGGCGCCCAGCAGGAGCCACAGCCACAGGAGGCCCGAACCTGAGCCGCTGCCCGCGGCAGGAGAACCGCTGGCCTGCGCGGTGGTCGGCGCGGAGGTGGGAGCGCTGCTCGTCGACGAGGGCTCACTGGTCGCTGTTGCCGTGGTGCTTGGACTGGAGGCGATAACGCTCGGACTCGAGGAGACGCTAACGCTCGGACTGGGCGATGAGCTCGGACTGGACGATGAGCTCGTACTCTGCGCCGGTGAGGCGCTAACGCTCCGGCTGGGCGCGATGCTCGCGATCGCACTCTTCACCGAACTCCCGCATCCCGCCACGATGCATCCGGCGACAAGGATGGCGGCCGAAAGCAGGAGGCCCTTAATAAGTCGCCGCATGCTAATCCTTCCGGGCTTCAATTCCTTAAACAGGCTGATTGGCCGCACTAATGATGATCCTGCCTGCCTCACATCCCCGGCCTCACCCGCCAGGGGGGAGCTTGCCCGCGTCACGGCTGGCCCGTGAGGGGTCTTCGTCGGCCGCGCCACCTGAGGGTCGGCACTGGACGCGTCCTGCGTGACTGGAGTGGCCACCGTGGCCGGTGCTCTATTCCACGGCTGGCGGGTCAGCATGACTGACGCACCGGAAGCCGAGGTGGCAGGTGGCGCTGTCGACGGTCTCTCCCTGGCGGGCCGCGGGCCGGTAGCGCAGGCAGTAGCTGGGTGCACACAGGTGCGAGCCGCCCTTGATGACCTTGCGCGGCAGGTGCGCGCCAGGCTCGCCGGCGATCCTGCTGCGCTCCGGCGAGTCCACCCGCGGGTTGCGCGGCGCGCAGCAGGCATGGGCGGCCTCAGCCGGATGATGTGGAGTGAAGTAGTCGCAGGTCCATTCCCAGACATTGCCGGTCATGTCATAAAGCCCGAACCCGTTTGCGGGGAACAATCCCACCGGGGACGTTCCCTCATAACCGTCCGTGAGCAGGTTCTGCCACGGGAACTCACCCTGCCAGGTGTTCGCCATCATCTGGCCGTCCGGCGCGAACTCGTCACCCCATGCGTACGCGGCGCCGTCGAGGCCGCCGCGGGCCGCGTACTCCCATTCGGCCTCGGTGGGCAGTTGCTTTCCGGCCCAGGCGGCATAGGCTTCGGCGTCTTCGGCGGCGACATGGGTCACCGGATGCCGGCCACGGCCGCTGCAGTCGCTGCCCGGTCCCTCGGGGCGCCGCCAGCAGGCGCCCGGCACGTACGCCCACCAGTTGCGGTAATCGCGCAGGTCGACGGGCCCAGGTGTGCGCTGGAACACCAGTGATCCCGGGACCAGCAAATCCGGGTCGGCATCAGGATAGTCGGCCGCCGCCAGCGGCCGCTCGGCGACGGTTACGTACCCGGTCGCCGTAACGAAGCGCCGGAATTCGGTCACCGTCACCGGATGGCGGTCCATCCAGAATCCGTCCACGGCGACCCGGTGGACCGGGCGCTCCTCCGGATAGAAGTCGGCCGCCCCCATCAGGAACGTGCTACCGGGAATCCATGTCATGGTCGCGAGCGGGTCACGCGCCTTCTTCCTGGAAGCCTTCCCCGCCTTGGCTGGCCGGGGTCCATGGCCTATCGCGGCGCTGGTGATGACGAACTCCGCACGGATATGCCCTGCATGCTCAGGCGCCCCGCCGGGCCGTCACCTGCGGCGGGAAACGCGCCTGGCGGTACGCCGTCCCGTGCGCCGGGCTACTCTGCGTGCTCCGAACATTTCATACCTCCAGATAATGGCAGCTAGGCACGTTCAGCTGGCCGCTGCGGCCGTTTCCAGGTCATGCAGTTCCTGGGCCTCCTCGGCCGACACCAGCCCGATGGCCACGAGGTCGAGCGGGCTGATGAACCCATCACTGATCCGGAAGCCCCCGGCCCGCATGATCGCGTCGCGCAGCGGCACCGCCCAGTGGTGTTCGATAAGGACGAGCGCTGCCGCGGAGTCGTTCGGGATGTCCTCAAGCACATCCCAGCCCTCTTGGTCGGTAAACACCTTCAGGCCGCCGTCGGCGGCCACTTCTTCGGCGCCCGCGGCCGCGCCTGCCTCGATACCTTCCTCACCCTCGATGCCCAGGCCGATCAGCGCGCCGATCTTGGTGCCGTACTCGATCGCCTCCTGCTCGGAGAGGTTGCTGAGGTGCTCCACCTCGAGCTCGCCGTCGGCGTCTTTGTAAACGGCAAGCGAGTCGATCACACGAATCGTATCGTTCCCGCGGAGCCGCTCGAGCTCGGCGATGATCTCACCGTGGAAGTCGGGGTGGTTGAACCCCAAGACGATCAGCTGGACTGGCCCAATTGCCATGTTCTTGCCTCTTTCGCGCGATCCGCCGGCCTGATCCGGGCGCCCCGTCAAACGGGGCGGTCAGAGAACGAGCCACCAATAGTATGGTCTGGACCCCCTTCTCGGGAAGCATCTGGCTGGGTCGGGCGGCGGCGCATCACCCAGCGAGGGTGATGCGCCAGCCAGCCGCCAGTCCGGTTCGCCGGTACCGCCGAGCCCTAGGCATGCTCAGGGCGAGCCGCGCCCTCAGGCGTGGAGCTACCGTCTGCGGCCTGTCGATTCCCCGAGACGAGCTTGGCACTCATCTTGATCGCCTTAACCGCGCCAGTGGCGCCTGCCTGCAACGTTAGTCCGATGGCGAGCAAGACGCAGCCGAGGATGAAAAGCGTATGTGACCCAAGCATGAGCAACCCAACGCGGCCGAGGAGGTAGGGAGGGGTGCAGACCACCGCTCCGATCGCGCCGCCCACTGCGCTCGCGGTCAGCTTGTCCCGTCTCGAATGGGTGGTCTTCATGCCGATGAGCCGGGCCGGGACGGCGACATAGCAGACCATCATGACACCGACGACGATGCTCAGCGAAAGCCCGAACCACAACAGCCCCCACCGGGTGAATACTACGGTCGCCAGCCCCAGGCAGATACCCACCGCACCGCCCCAGCCAAGCACGACCGCCAGATGGGACCGGGCCTGCGCGAACGCGGGCCGGATCGCGGGCGGACCTTCGTTCGCGATGGCAAAGGCGAATACGGCGTTCAGGAAAAAACTCGCCGCGGTGATAGCGGACACGGCCAGGACGATTGGGATCACGACTGGACCGGTCAGTACATGGAACGACTTCCCGTGCAGTACATGAGCCTTCAGGTCGAGCATGGCGGCCCAGATCCACATCGCCGGCAACACCTGGACCAGGGTCAGCCGCCAGTTGGTGAAGAGCAGCTTCACTCCGTCGAACAGCATGGCCAAGGCACCGACAGCCAGAGCGAGAGGAGCGAGCCAGCGCCGGGAACGGCTTAGCCGAAGCACTCCCTCTTCCAGGGCCGCACGGTCGCCGTCGCGGACGGCCTGGATATACCGCCCGACCCGGACCAAAAGGTGCCGCCGCTGCCTGGGCACCTCGCCGTCGCGCGTCCCTGGCCGCACGTCTTGGTCAGGAGCCTCGTCCTCCGGGAGCATCGCAGCGGACAGTTCGGGCACGTTCCCTTCGGTTGCCATTGCGGCATGCCCCTTCGCGAGCAGTCGTTCGCTCGGCGAGCCCCAGGCCAGACCGGCGGAACCAACCGCCAGTGGCCTTGAGCGCCACCTCCGCCATTTCGCGTCCTCTGACCCTAACCGTGCACGTCTGGCACCAGATCATCCTAGCGGGATGAGGCAGACAAGCCGGCCGGCGCGAGATCGTGGCTGGTGCGGAATGCTGTCCACGGCCGCCTGGCCCTCGATGCGGCGGAGCGGCCGGCCACGCTCGGTGCGGGTTGCTCGGATGGTCGCCGGACAGAAAGGGAGTCGATAATGAGTGCACTGACGGCTGAGGCTCCACCTCGGGGTACGCAACGGTACCAGCTCGATTCAGGGGCCTGGCTGACCCCGGCAGAGCGCGCGGCCCGCGGCAAGGCCGCGCGGGCTGAGGTGCCGCGCGACAGCCACGCGGTGTTCGAGCCGCCACCGGACCGGCCAGACCCGATCGGCCTGCTGGAAGAGCAGGGGAAGTCGCGGGTTCCTGAGCTGGTGCCGGTCAGGTACGGCCGGATGATGGTGTCCCCGTTCACGTTTTTCCGGGGCGCGGCCCTGCCCATGGCCAGCGATCTGGACGCCACGCCCGTGTCCGGACTGGCCGTCCAGGCGTGCGGCGACGCGCACCTGTCCAACTTCGGCCTCTTCGGCTCGGCCGAACGCCGCCTGGTATTCGACGTCAACGACTTCGACGAGACCCTGCCCGGCCCGTGGGAATGGGATGTCAAGCGGCTGGCGGCCAGCCTCGAGGTGGCTGCGCGCGGCAACGGGTTCGCAGGCAAACAGCGCCGCGAGATCGTGACGGCCGCGGTCACCCGCTATCGGCAGGCGATGCGTAGCTTCGCCGGGATGACCAACCTGGAAGTCTGGTACGCGCACCTGGACATGGACCAGATGCGGGCCCAGTTCGACGCGCAGCTTCGGCCCCGCCAGCGCAAACTCGTGGATAAAGGCCTGGCCAAAGCGCGGACCAGAGACAGCATGGAGCAAGTGGCCAAGCTGACCCGTGTCGTGGACGGGCAACTGCGGATCATCGCTGAGCCGCCGCTGCTCGTCCCCATCGACGACCTGATAGCTGACCTGTCCGGCCGGACCGCCTTCCAAGAGCAGTTCAATGGCCTGCTCGCCAAGTACCGGCGCACCCTGGAAACCGACCGCCGCTTCCTGCTCGACCAGTTCCGGTTCGCCGACCTGGCCCGCAAGGTCGTGGGCGTCGGCAGCGTCGGGACCCGCTGCTGGATCACCCTGATGATCGGTCGCGACAATGGCGATCCGTTGTTCCTGCAGGTGAAAGAGGCCGAGGCGTCGGTCCTCAGCCGGTTCGTCGGTGCCAGCAAGTATGCCAATCAGGGCCAGCGGGTGGTCGCGGGCCAGCGGCTGATGCAGGCCTCCAGTGACATCTTCCTGGGCTGGCAGCGCACCGAGGCCGGGCTGGACGGGAAGCAGCGCGACTTTTACGTCCGCCAACTGCGGGACTGGAAGTTCTCCGTAGAAATAGAGACCATGGTCCCGCCCGGCATGCGCATGTACGGCGAGGTGTGCGGGTGGACGCTGGCCCGGGCGCACGCCCGCTCCGGGGACCGGATCGCGATCGCCGCCTACCTGGGCGGCTCGGACGTGTTCGACCGGGCCATCGCCGAGTTCGCCGCCGCCTACGCCGACCAGAACGAGCGTGACCACAAGTCACTCGTCGCCGCCGTCGCCTCGGGACGGATCGCCGCCGAGCCCGACCTGTGACATCTGGCCGACCCGGGCGCGGGCGGAGGCGGCATGGTACTTGACCTGCTGCTCATCGGGCTCGCGATCGCCCTCGAGCCGTTTCCGCTCACGGCCTTCATCTTGATCCTGAGCACCGAGAAGGGCATCTGGAAGGGCCTGGCGTTCGTCCTCGGCTGGGTGGCCTGCCTGATCGTGGTGATCGCCGCCGTCCTCCTGACGACGGGGGGCAAGCCGCCCAAGCCGAACACCGCCCCGTCGACCGCCGCCCTGGCCGTCAAGCTGGCCCTTGGCATCGTGCTCATCCTGCTCGCCATGCGGCAGCAGCGCCGGATAGGCCGCCCCCGCAAACCGCCGAGCTGGATGGCCAGGCTAGACCGGCTCTCGCTGTGGGCCGCCGTCGGCGTCGCCGTATTTCTTCAGCCCTGGACGCTGGTGGCAGCAGGCGCCGCGACAGTCGTTCAGGCCAAGCTGTCCACCCCTGGAGACTACGTGACGCTGGTGCTCTTCTGCCTGCTGGGCACCTCTAGCTTCCTGTACCTTGAGCTGTACACGGCGTTCGCTCCTGCCGCAGCTACCGCCCGGCTTGAGCGGATGCGAGCCTGGCTGGACACGCATCAAGACCAGGTGATCATTCTGGTCTTGCTGCTGCTGGGCTTCTGGCTAGCAGGCAAGAGCATCTACCTGCTTGTGAGCTGATGACCAACGCCAGTGCGTCAGCGCTCTAGCAACCCGCCCGGCCGGGGCCAGTATCACGGCCCCGGCCGCCGTTTCTAGGCCGGCTGGGTTATGCGGGGTTGTCGCCGTGCAGGGCGTTCTGGAGTTCGGCCTCGCCTTCCTTGGACAGGGAGGTCTTCAGCACCGTCCCGCCGTACTTGCTCATCGCCTCGACCGCCTTGTCCGGGGTGACCTTCTCCACCATCAAGAACAGCGCCGAGGTCCCCGGCGTGAGCATGCCCCGGACCTGATCCTGGAACTGCGCGTCGATCCCGGACTTGGTGACCTTGCCCATCAGGGCGCCCAGCCCCGCCCCGATCGCTACCCCGAGCACCGGGATGAAGAACAGCACCCCGAACAGCAGCCCCCACCACATGCCCCAGGTCGCCCCCCGCCCGACCAGGTGATGATGGGTATGCACGTGATAATCGCCCTTGGCGTCCCGCACGATCACCGCGATCGCATCGGGCTCGATGATCAGGTCCTTGGCCAGCTGCCGCGCCTCATCGGCGGCCGCCTCTGCGGTGGTCTCGTCCGGATACCCGATCGCGATCAGGTCAGACATAACATCCTCTTCCTCTCTCATGCCAGTAATACCGGCGTCAGTTCACCAGCCTCGGCAACCGCCCCGCCCCATCCGCCACGGGTGATCCCAGCCCGCCAGACCCGCCGCCTCGCCGACCAGCAGAATCGCGGCCCGCGGCGGGAAACGGCCGCCCAGACCTGCGCCGCGACCAGCAGGACCAGGATTTGCCGGCTGCGGTAGGCGCTCGAGGATGCCTTCCGCCCTATCGGCCTGGGACGCCGTCAGCGCCGGAGAGCTCAATCGTCGCTCGGCTGGGTGGCGGATTCACCCGCAGTGCATGGGGCGCGGTGGACCAGGAAGCGGGAAGGTGGGGTTCTGGCTTTGCCCATCGTGACATGCTGGGGGCTGCTTTGCCGTCGTCCTACTACGAGATCCGCGTCATCGGGGTCCTGCCGCCCGAAGCCCTGCTGGACTTCGAGCGCCTTAACGCTTCGGTAGAGCCGGTTGAAACGGTCCTGCACGGCCCCCTGCGGGATCAGGCGGCCCTGCACGGGCTCCTGGCCCGGCTGCAGACCTTCGGCGTGCAGGTGGTAGAAGTCCGCCGTCTGCATGATCCGGCCCCGCCCGACCCGCCTTCACCCAACGCCCAGGACCAGCCCGCCGAGTGACGCCGGCTGAGGTTTTTACCTCGCCGGCATCGTCCGGCCGCCACCCGGCGAAAAATCATACATCGCCGCATTCGCCCCCCCATCATTCCTCAGGGGTGATGCGCCGGACATCCTTTTGGTCATCGCACGGGACCGCCGAACCTACGAACGCGTCATCCTGGTGGCGATAGCGCTGGCGGCGGCGGGGGGTGCCGCGCGAACGAGCCAAACCCGCTCGATACAGCGCCTGATCGCCTGGGATAAACGTCAGGCTCTGGCCGCACAACGCCGGGTCAAAGAGGCACTATCGGAGAAATCTTCAGCAACGCAATGAGTGGAATCACTCCGGCCCGCGTTCGGATTTAGTGCACACAAACCAGGTCCGGTTCTCGTTGTCGTCATCGCCAACGCTGCCGTCGCTGTCGATTGTGATTATCTCAGAAAATCTTTCGCCGAGCGCTTTCCGTACCTTGTCATGCGGGAACGACGCCGTCCTGATGACCTCTCTAAGCAGCACGTACCTGCCATTTGACTGGAGCTCATACACCTCGATATCCCAGTCGAAGAGCGTTTCGCCGCTCGGCCGTACCTTTATTCGCAGGTAGTTATCACCGAATTGCTGCACCGCCCGCCGGATTCCGGCCATCATCTCGAGGGCGTGAACGGTAATAATGTCAAATATTAGCACGCCGCCATAGTTCAGATGATCATAAACGCAGTCGAAGAAGCCTTCCCAATCCGAGAAATCGAGCAAGTGGTTGATGCCATGGTAGACGCAAACGATAGCATCGAAGGTCGTCTCAAGCCTAAAGCTGCTCATATCAGCGGGGTACAGAGGCGTCCCCGCGGGCAGTTTCTCGCGGGCCACGGCCAGCATGCCCGGTGATATATCCAGGCCGCTCACCTGGTACCCGGCCCCGAGCCCAGCAATAATGCCGCCAGTTCCGCAGGCTACCTCCAGCAGCGTCACAGCCCGGGGGCAAGCATTTTTGATAATTCCGTCGACGAAAGTTATCTCGGTAGCGGCGTCACCCGTTACGGCATCATAATGCGAGGCGAGCAAATCATAAGCCACCATGCTCTTGAGACTATCCGGGACGCTGGAATGACGCAATCGCCTGCACCTGCGCTACGGCCGGCGCGGTGAGCGGGCGACTCCCGGCCTGCAGTTTCCCGGGATGGCTGAGACGTGCCGCGGCAGTCGTCCGTGGAGGGTTTGAACAGTTGCCGAGATAGCGGTAAATACTGAGCGTATACGTGTTCTATTTTGTATGCTGGTGATGTAAATCTGACTGAGTGGGCGCGTGCTCGGGGTGTGCATCCGCAGACGGCGTACCGGTGGTTCCGGGAGGGGACGTTGCCGGTCCTGGCAGTGCGAGTGAACCAGCGGACGGTGCTGGTCTCCCCGGGCGCACCCGCCGGACCTGCCGTCGCGGCGTACGGGCTGTATGCTCGGGCGCCCTCCCGCGACCGGTGAGAGGATCTGGACCGGCAGGCGCGAGGCTGACCACCTGGGCCGCGGGCGCCGGGCGGTCAGGTGGTCCGGGTGGAGGCTGAGGTCGGGTCCGGGGGTCCGGGATGAACGGATCACGCGCGAAGGCCTCTCGGCTGCTGGCAGACCCGAAGGTGACCGCGGCGGCGGTTTGGCGCCGCGGCCGGCCCGGAAGGATGAATACTGAGCTGGTTGAATCCGTGATCTCGGCGCGCGGCAGGCCGCCGCCGACACGCCCGGCAGGTGCTTTGTTTGATCACTAAGGGTTGCTGAGCTTTATCTCGAATATAGTGGCGAGAGAGGTGCTGTGTGGATATGCCAGGCAAGCCCGAAGATGCAGAGGAACAATTCCCTGGGCGACTAGGACCGGCCCGGTGGCCGCATGAACGTGATCTGCGGCACAGTGCGCCAGGTTCGGCCCAGGGCCTGGTCAAGGGCTACACGCACCTGGTCTGCGGTCCGTGTAGTAACGCGGGAAAAGGACCGGACGTGCCCAGCCGGCCAGGCACGGTGCTGGTGCACACGTTCGACGTGGCCGGGTTCTTCGGCGGCTACACCTACCGGATCGCCACAGCCGAGGAGCGGGCCGGTATTGACCGGGCTGCTGCTCTCGCCCGGGCCGCGTTCCTGAACGTGCCGGGAGAGCCGGAGTCCTGATGGCCAGGTTCGTGGTCCCGGACGGGTGGACGGTGCAGGCGTTCCAGTTTGCGCTGGACTGCACCCCGGAGCAGGCGGCGTGCGCGCGGCGTCAGTTCGGCGGACGCCGGTACGCCCGCAACTGGGCGGTCCGCACCCTCAAAGAGGATCTGACCCGGTACCGGGAGACCGGCGAGCAGGCCGGTGCCCCGTCGCTGGCCGGGCTGCGGAAACGGTGGAACCGGGCCAAGGACACCGAGTGCAGGGACGCCGGGACGGGCCAGGCGTGGTGGCCTCAGATCAGCAAGGAGGCGTTCGCCGACGGCATCAAGGCCACGGTAGAGGCCTTAAACCCGCCGGGAAGATGAATCAATCAGATAGGAAGCGCTGATGCCCGTGCAGGACCGAGCGGACCTCGACGGCGACGTCGGCCCCTTCGTGACCTTCGTCGAGCACGTCCGCCCGGACGGCGCGGTAGCCCGGTGGGAATCCCGTCGCCACCGTAAGCACCCGCCGGGGGCCGCAGCGGCCGGCTCGACGTGGTGGGCGCCCAGGTCCCGGGGATGGTGGATCGCCATCTTGTTCGCCGTGGGGTCGCTGCTTTTCGCCCTCGGCGCCGTCCCCGGGTATGCCAGTGCCGTAGGCACCCGCTGGGACGCCCTGACCTTCTTTATCGGCTCGCTGTTCTTCACCGCGGCCGGATTTCTGACCTACCGGGAAGCCGTGGACGCAGCCCCCCAAGCGCCCAACGCCGCCCGGCGCCGCTTCTTCGTCTTCCAGCCCCGCAGGATCGACTGGTCGGCCACCGCCGTGCAGCTGGCGGGAACCCTGTTCTTCAACGTCAGCACCGGGAACGCGCTACGCGTGGACCTGACCGCCCCGGCCGCCCACCAGCATGTGTGGCGGCCCGATGCGGTTGGCTCGGTGTGCTTCCTGGTCGCCAGCGCAATGGCCTGGTTCGAGGTCTGCCACGGCTGGTCCGCCTGGCGCCCCCGGTCGTGGTCATGGTGGATCACGCTGGTCAACCTGCTCGGATCCGTCGCCTTCGGCGTGTCCGCAGTGGCCGGGTACATCAGCCCGGCGACCGGCCAGTTGCGCAACGCCGAGCGGTCAAACCTCGGCACCCTGATCGGTGCGGTGCTTTTCTTCGCCGGGGCGCTCCTGCTCCTGCCCGAACGCACCGAGGAAGTCAGCGACCCCGTCACCACGTCCGGCACCAGCGGCACGTGAACACACAGCGGCCGTGTTTCACGCCGCCGACCGGGCGCCATCACTAGGGTCACCCACCGTGGGTGATGACTGCATCAGAGACTTTCCCCCAGCATGAGAGAATCGTGTCTCCTGCCGAAGAAACGGTGCCGGTCAGCGGCGATCGACCAAGGAGAGCGGCCCCGATCGAGGAGAGCCCACCATGCCCTTGCACGAGCGTGACAACGTCCGCCAGCAGTTGGACGACTGCGTCTTCGTCGGTCGCGACCTAACGGCGCCTGTCCCGAAGTACCGGTTTCCCCGGGACGAGACGCCTCCGAAGCAGGCGTACCAGGTGGTGGCGGATGAGCTGATGCTCGACGGCAACTCCCGCCAGAACCTGGCCACGTTCTGCCAGACGTGGGTTGAGCCCGAGATCCTCGGCCTGATGGCGCTGTCGATCGATAAGAACATGATCGACAAGGACGAGTACCCGCAGACCGCCGAGATCGAAGAGCGGTGCGTGCACATGCTGGCTGACCTGTGGCACGCACCCGACGCCGCCAATACCATCGGCGCGTCGGCCATCGGCTCCTCGGAGGCCTGCATGCTGGCGGGTATGGCCGCTAAATGGCGGTGGCGGGCCAAGCGGCAGGCCGAAGGCAAGCCGGCCGACAGGCCCAACATGGTGTGCGGTCCGGTGCAGGTGGTGTGGCACAAGTTCGCTAAATACTGGGACATCGAGATGCGCGAGGTGCCGATGTCCCCGGGCAGTTACATGATGGATCCGGCCTCCATGCTGGAGCGCGTGGACGAGAACACGATCATGGTCGTCCCGACCTTGGGCGTGACCTACACCGGATCCTATGAGCCGGTGGAGGCCATGGCCGCCGCCCTTGACCAGCTGCAGGCCGACACCGGCCTGGACATCGACATTCACGTGGACGGGGCCAGTGGTGCCTTCCTCGCCCCGTTCTGCGCGCCGGAGGTGGCCTTCGACTTCCGCCTCCCCCGGGTCAAGTCGATCAGCACCTCGGGGCATAAGTTCGGGCTGGCCCCGCTGGGTGTCGGCTGGGTCCTCTGGCGGGACCGCGCGGAGCTCCCGGACGACCTGATCTTCCATGTCAACTACCTGGGCGGCGACATGCCCGTCTTCCAGATCAACTTCTCCCGCCCGGCAGGCCAGATCATCGCCCAGTACTACAACTTCCTGCGTCTCGGCTTCGAGGGTTACAAGCGCATCCACGACGCGTCCTATGCGGTCGGGCAGTATCTCGCCGCCGAGATCGTCAAGCTCGGCCCGTTCGAGCTCCTGTGCGACAGCAACCCCGCCACCGGCATCCCAACGGTCACGTGGCGGATCCGCGAAGGTGAAGACCCCGGCTATACCCTGTTCGACCTGGCGGACCGGCTGCGCGCACGAGGCTGGCAGGTGCCTGCCTATACGCTCACCGGTTCAGTCTCCGACATCGCCGTGCAGCGCATTCTGGTCCGGCTGGGCGTAAGCCAGGACATGGCCTCCCTGCTCCTGGACGACTTCCGGGACACCGTGGGCCACTTCTCGAAGCACCCGATTACCGTGCCCATGACGAAAGAGGAGTCCAGCGGGTTCAGCCACCTATAACGCCCTCCAGGCTGCAAAGAGGCCGGCGATAGTCAGGTCGGCGGCCTGAAAGCAGCCAGGTCAGGGCGGCTAGGGCGAGCAGTAGGGCCCCCATCTCGAGCACGCTGCGCTCGAACGCCAGGCCGTACCCGCGGCTGAGCGCGCCGAAGAACAGGACGCCGGTGACCGCCACCCCGACCGAGTTGCCCACCTGCTGAGCGGTCGACAGCGCCCCCGACACGGAGCCTGCCGTCGCCGGGTCGGCGTGACTCAGCACCGTAGTCGTCAGGGGGGTGATGCACAGCCCCTGCCCGGCTCCGAGAAGGACCAGTCCGGGAAACAGCCAGGCCACCGATCCGCCGGTCCCGGTGTGTGCCGCGGCCAGGTGGAGGGCGGCAACGCCGCAGTGCCGCCAGGGCGCAGATTCCCGTTACCGCGAAGACTTCACAGTCTGCCCGGACGGTAAAGCCTTCGTGATCACAGGAAATCGATTTCCTGTTCTGGCGGGGAAGGTCCGGCTCCGGGCCGGATAGGGCCAGCTGCCATGCCCGGGCCCTGACCCGCCAGCCACGACAAGCTGCTCCCTACCCGCGCACGACTACCACACGGCCACGCCCGCCGGCCCCGGACCGCCAACTCATTCTCCGGCACGTCTTTGGGCCGACCCGCTGGAACATTGGGCCGGTCCTATGCGGTCCTATGTTCCATAGGTGCGATGGCGGGCAGGCTGCGGGAGGGTGCCGGAATGGACGGCCGGCCCGGGATCGGAGGTTCGGTGCCGGGCCGCGTGACCATCCCGAGATGCGCGCCTGAACGGGGACCTGCTGCAGAGATACGCTGCACGAGTGACTGATAGCGAGGCGCGCCGGCTGTCCTTCGGCTCGGTGGCTGCCGACTATGACCGGTACCGTCCCGGCCCGCCGGCCCAGGCACTGGACTGGCTGATCCCGCCGGGCGCTCAGGCGGTGCTAGACCTCGCCGCCGGGACCGGCGCGGTAACCAGGGAACTCGTCGGGCGCGCGGCGCGGATTGTCGCGGTCGAGCCGGACGAGCGGATGCGCGCGGTGCTGGCGGCCAGGTGCCCGGAAGCGGAGGTCCTGGCCGGGCGGGGTGAGGACATCCCGCTGCCCGGCGCGTCGGTGGACGCGGTGGTGATCTCTTCCGCCTGGCACTGGCTCGATCCCGAACGGGCCATCCCTGAGATCGCGCGGGTGCTGCGCGTGGGCGGTGTCCTCGGCGTGATCTGGATCTCCAGGGACGCCCGGGTGCCGTGGGTCGCCGAGTTCAACGCGCTGGCCCGCGAATCACGCGAGGCGGACCGTGCATCGGATGGCAGCCCGCAGCGCCCAGGACGCCGCGAGATCACTTTCCCGCCGGGCGCCCCGATGTCAGATTCCGAAGAGTTCATCGTGGCGTACTCGCTGCCGGTGACCTCGGACGAGCTGGCCGGCCTGCTCGGCACCTACAGTGACGTGATCACGATGGACCCAGGCCAGCGGGCCGAGTTCTCACGCCGGGTCCGGGCCTTCCTCGACCGCCAGCCATGGGACCAGATTGACCTGCCCATGATCTGCCGGTGCCTCAAGAGCACGCGCCTGCCCGGGTAGTTGACGCGGGCCGCAGGCCCCGGTCGATGAAGCCGATCATCCAGTCGAAGCTCTGGTCAGGATCGGCGTCCCAGTGGAACCCGCCGGACGCCTCCAGCATCGCGAAGCCGTGCAGGGTGCAGCGGATGGTCCGGATGGCGTGATTCATCTCCGCGTCGCTGACACCGTAACCGCGCAGCACGGCGGCGATAGTGTTGATGACGCGGGTGGTGGCCACCAGCAGCGGGTCCTCTGGCCCGTCGAACCCGGCGCCGGTCGTGGCCGTATACCGGCCCGGATGAGCGGTGACGTACGCCCGGGCCGCGGTCAGCATCGCGGCCAGCGCATCCAGTCCCGCCTGGCCCTGCACCGCGTCGCCGAGCACCTCGCCGAACTCGGTCATGGCCAGGGTGGCCAGCCGGTGCTGCAGGTCTACGAGGCCGTCCACGTGCTTGTACAGGGACGGCGGACGGACGCCGAGGCGGTCCGCGAGCAGGCCCATCGTGAGGCTGCCGTATCCGACCTCGTCGGCCAGGTCGGCGGCTGAGGCGACCACATCGACGCTGGTCAGACCGGCCCTAGGCAACAGCATGCTCCTTCAGGAACGGCAGCAGGGCCGCCGCGACCTGGTCGGGGAACTGCGTGTGCGCGTAGTGCCCGGCACCGTCGATCATCACCAGGCGGCCAAGGCCGCCAGGCCGTAGGAAGACCAGCCGGTGCTCGACTCGCCGTGCCCGCGCAGGTCCGTCGCCGCCACCCGGTACCCGGCCTCGGTCAGCGCCGGGATCAGGAACCGGTAGGTGTTGCGGTTGTCTCCCATGCCGTGCGCGAGCACCACCAGCGGTCCCTCTCCGGTCACCTCGTAGGCGATCCGGCCGCCTTCTACGTCGAGGAACTCGGTCATGCCAACCTCCATAGCTAAGTCGAATAGCCATAAAGCTAATCTTATTAGCCATCGTTGTCAAGCGGCCGGCTGAGCCATCATCATCCCTCTTGCAGCTGCGGTTTTCCTCCCAGGTAGCGCAGGACGGCGAGCACGCGGCGGTTGTCGCTCTCGTCCTGGGGCAGGCCCAGCTTGGCGAAGATGCTGGCCACGTGCTTTTCCACCGCTCCGCCTGACACCACGAGCTCGGCGGCGATACCGGCGTTGGATCTGCCCTCGGCCATCAGGGCGAGCACCTGCCGTTCGCGCGGCGTCAGCGTGGCGAGCCCGCCTCGCTGCCTGCTCGCCCGGAACAGCTGGCTGACCACCTCAGGATCGAGCGCGGTCCCGCCTTCGGCCACCCGCTGCAGGGCGGCGGCGAACTCGGCCACGTTCGCCACCCGGTCCTTGAGCAGGTAGCCGATGCCCGCGGCACCGCCTTCGAGCAGCTGGGCGCTGTAGGACGTCTCGATGTACTGGGAGAACATGAGCACGCCGGTGCCGGGAAAGCGCCGCCGGAGCGCCAGGGCGGCGCGCAGGCCCTCGTCGGTGTGCGTCGGCGGCATCCGGATGTCCACCACCGCCACGTCCGGCCGGTGCTGTGCCACCGCGGCCAGCAGCGCGTCGCCGTCGGTCACCGCCGCGCAGATCGCGTGCCCGCGGTCCTCAAGCAGCCGGGTCAGCCCCTCCCGCAGCAGCGCGGCATCCTCGGCGATCACGACTCTCAACACAATCCCCTTAAGCTCGCAGCGGCAGTTCGACGGTCACCATGGTCGGGCCGCCTGCCGGGCTCGATACGTTGAGGCGGCCGTCCACCGTGGACACCCGCTGGGCCAGGCCGGACAGGCCGCTCCCCCGTACGGCGTCCGCGCCGCCGATGCCGTCATCGGAGACCTCGAGAACAAGCACCCCGGCCCGTTCGGTGTGAATGCCGATTTTGATCTGGTTGGCGTAGCTGTGCTTGGTCGCATTGGCGATCAGCTCCGCCGCGCAGAAGTAGGCGATCGTCTCGATGGCCGGCGCGGGCCGGGTGCCGATGCCGGCGCTGACCGTGGCCGGGATCGCACTGCTGGCGGCCAGCGTGGCCAGCGCGCTGGCCAGGCCGTTGTCGAGCACCGGCGGGTGGATGCCGCGAGCCAGGTCGCGCAGGTCAGCCAGCGCGTCCACCGCGTTGCGGTGCGCGGCGTCGATCAGTTCCCTGACCGTGGCCTTGTTGTCAGATGCGCTGTCTGGCGCCTGGTCGTCATCGCCGAGCTTCTCCCGCGCCATGCCGAGGTTCATGGCCAGCGCGGCCAGCCGCATCTGCGCGCCGTCGTGCAGGTCCCGCTCGACCCGCCGCAGCGCCGCGGCCGAGTCGTCCACCGCCAGCGCCCGGGTCCGCTCGAGCTCGCTGACCCGCTCGGCCATGCTGCTCGGCCCGAGCAGGCCGCGGACGCACCGGCCGTCCGCCGCGTTGATCCCGCGTGCCAGCCACGCCCCGGCCACCACGCAGGCCGCGCCGGCGAGGGCGGCGGGAAAGGCGCCCAGCCAGCTGCCAACCCGGAAATTTCCCCCGAACGGCACTGGCACCACCGCCACCAGAGGAGACGGATTGCCCCCGTGGTGGAACAGCAGCCAGATCGCCGGGTAGGCCAGGTCGGCCAGCCCGAAGGCGGTGAGCGCGACCGCATACAGCTGCACGGCCGAGACCGGCAGCTTGATCAGGGCGTACCAGATCGCACGCCAGGCCGGCCGGTCCCGCAGCCGCCGGTCGACGCGGTTGAGGATGCCGGTGCCCGGCCGGAACGGCGGCGGGGCCTCGACCTGGCGGCCGAGCATCCGCTTGAGCAGGCGGCGGTGCAGCGAGCCGAGGCGCCGGGACACCCGCAGCGTCGTGGTGATCAGCACCAGGCCGAAGACGGTGCCGATGACCGACACGGAGATGGTCAGGCCGGAAAGCAGCAGCACCAGGGTGATCCAGAACCCGGCCAGACCGGCGACGCCGCCGAAGCCGCAGTACATCAGCTCACGGCGGTTCCGGCCGGTAAGCGGGGCACCCACGATCATGCCCGCCACCCGCCGGATCTCCGCGTCCATGAAGCTAATTCTCTCCTGCCGGGCTCTCTGCTGTCATAGTCCGCTGATGTCACGCATCCCGCCGGGTAAGCAGCCAGCCTCCTACGGCCAGGGCCACCATCGAGTAGAGACAGAGCAGGCCGAACCCGACGCCAGGCGCCAGATTGCCCACGCCGGGCTTGACCGCGGTGATCGAGTTCTCCGCGATGATCATCGGCAGGAACTTCCCGACCGAGTCCTGGAGCGAGGTGCCCAGCGGCACCAAGATGAGCGGCAGGACGAACAAGACCCCGACCACGGCCGAGATGGCGCCGGCCGTGTGCCTGATAACGGCACCGAGACCGAGGCCCATGAGCGCGATCAGGGCCGGGTACGCGCCCGCCATCAGCACCGCGCGCAGCACGCCCGGCTGGCCGAGGCTGGCGTGCGGCGCCGGGGACTTCAGCACCGCCTCGCCCGCGGCGAAGGACACGAACGCGAGGACCTCCCCCGCCGCTAGGGTGACGCCGGCGAGCACCCCGGCCTTGGCCGCGAGCAGCAGCGGGCGGCGGGGCACCGCGGCGAACGTGGCCCGGATCATGCCGGAGGAGAACTCGCTCGTGATCATCAGCACGCCGAGGACGCCGAACGCCAGCTGGCCGAGCGCGAGGCCGGCGAAACCGTCGTTAGTGGGGTCGAAGTCCGCCCGCTCTGCGGGCGACATCGTGGCCCAGTGCTCGTGGCTCAGCACCAGGATGGCGATGCCGATCAGGCCGGCCGCGAAGACCAGCAGGATCCAGGCCGTGGAGCGGACGCTGCGCAGCTTCAGCCACTCCATCCGGGCGGCGGAACGCAAGCCGTAGTGCCCTTCGGCCCGGCTCGGGCCGCTCAGCGTCGTGGTGGTCAAGACACGCTCCTGAGCGAGTAGCTGGACGGGTAGTCGGTGCTGCCTTCTGTGAGGGAGAAGAAGGCCTCTTCCAGGGAGCGGCCGTGGGCGGAAAGCTCGGCCACCGTGGTCTGGGCCAGCAGCCGGCCCTGGCCGATCACGATGAGCCGGTCGGCGGTCTGGGCGACCTCGCTGATCAGGTGGCTGGAGACCAGGACGGTGCGCCCGTGGGCGGCCAGGTTCTTCAGCAGGTTGCGGATCCAGCGGATGCCCTCGGGATCCAGGCCGTTGACGGGCTCGTCGAGCAGCAGCACCGCCGGGTCGCCGAGCAGCGCGGCGGCGATGCCTAGTCGCTGGGCCATGCCCAGGGAGAACTTGCCCGCGCGCCGGTCGGCCGCAGTCTCCATACCCGTGATCTCGAGCACGTCATTGACCCGCCGGCGCGGGATGTCGTTGCCGGCCGCCAGCGCGGTCAGGTGGGAACGGGCGGTCCGGCCGGGGTGAAAGGCCCTGGCCTCGAGGAGCGCGCCGACTTCCCGCAGCGGCCAGCGCAGGTCGTGGTAGTTCTGGCCGTTGACCCTGACCGCTCCGGCGTCCGGCCGGTCCAGGCCCAGGATCATCCGCATCGTGGTGGATTTGCCCGCCCCGTTCGGGCCGAGGAACCCCGTCACGGTGCCGGGCAGGACATCGAAGCTGAGATCGTCCACGGCGGTAGTGGGGCCGTACCGTTTGACCAGGCCGCGTGCCTCGATCATGGGAAACCCTCCAGTCGTTGGGCTGGGTTCGCGTGCTTGCCGCGGGCCCGGCCCCCGTGGGCGGGCCCGCTCATGCGCATCTGGCATTCACGCTACGGATCAGGCCGCCGGCCGGGAACGTAGCCAGCACCCCTCTTGATGGTGGGGTTTCCCCCCGTGGAAACGGCGTTTATCGTCGGGTGGAGGTTCCCTCGCCTTCGGGAGTGCATGGATGCGCGTGATCGTCGCGGGAGCGGGCATCGGCGGGCTCACCACCGCGCTCTCGCTGCACGCGGCCGGGATCGACGTGTTGGTGATCGACTCGGCGGCTTCGCTGCGGCCGCTTGGCGTGGGCATCAACCTGATGCCGCACGCGGTGCGCGAGCTGACCGAGCTCGGCCTGGGCGGCGAACTGGCGGCGACGGGCATCACCACCGCGGAGATGGTGCACTTCGACCGGCACGGCAACAGGATCTGGGGGTTCGCCTGCGGGCAGCACGTCGGCTACCACTGGCCGCAGTACTCGATTCACCGGGGTGAGCTGCAGATGATCCTGCTCGCCGCGGTGCGGGCGCGGCTCGGGGCCGGCAGTGTCCGGACCGGCACCGCGTTCGTGTCGTTCGCCGACTCCCCGTCGAACGTCGAGGTGCGGGTACGTGATCGCGCCTCCGGCGCTGTCTCCGTGCTGCGGGCCGACGTGCTCGTGGGCGCGGACGGGCTGTACTCCGGCGTCCGCGCCCAACTGCATCCGGACGAGCCCGCGCCGCACTGGGACTGCATCATGATGTGGCGCGGGGTGCTGGAGGGTGAGCCCTTCCTCACCGGCCGGACGGTGGCGGTCGCAGGGGCCAACGCCGACCTGAAGTTCGTCGCCTACCCGATCTCGCGCCGGGCCGAGGCCCGGGGCCAGGCCCTGCTCAACTGGGTGGCTGAGGTCAGGCAGCCGGATAGCCGGGCCGCGGCCTGCCGCGCGGACTGGAACCGCCAGGGCCGGGCGCGGGACGTCCTGCCCTGGTTCGCGGACTGGAGGTTCGGCTGGCTGGACGTGCCTGCGCTGATCGCGGGCACCCCGCAGATCCTGGAGTATCCGATGGTGGACCGTGACCCACTGCCGTTCTGGGGGCAGGGGGTGCCCTGGGGGCACGGCCGGGTCACGCTGCTCGGCGACGCGGGCCACCCGATGTACCCGGTCGGGGCCAACGGCGGCTCGCAGGCGATCATCGACGCCCGGGTGCTCGCCTACTCACTGGCCCGCGCGGCCACCCCGGCGGACGGGCTGGCCGCTTATGAGATGGCGCGGCGGGAGACCGTGAACGCGATCGTGCTCGCCTGCCGCGACATGCCGGCCGACCGCCTGCTGCACCGGGTTAGCGTGCGGGCCCCGGACGGCTTCGACCGGATCGAGGACGTGCTCAGCGCAGCGGAGCTGGCGGCGTTCGAGAGCGCCTACCGCAGGACGACGCTGCAAGACGTCGCCGCGCTTAACGCTCGCGGGTCCTTGGATCCGTAAAGGCCCGGTAGGACCCGCCTGGGTGCTCGCCGTTACCAGTAGTGCGTCGTCGCGTAGGAGCTGTTGACGATCACGTCGGTGTCCTCCGGTGGCTGGTAGATGGACTGCACCGCGACCCGTCCGGGGCCGAAGAGCCTGACCCAGATGCTGCGGTAGCTCCACCGGCTGTGCCAGTAGGCGAAGCCCATATTCCGCGGGTACTCCAGGTGCAGGGACATCCGGACCGACACGTCCCGGTAGAGCAGCGCACTCGGCTGGACGAGCAGGCTCTGACCCGGGTGCAGGTCGCGGACGAAGGCGTTGCCCGGTGCGTGCAGCAGCAGCAAACCCGGTCCCTCATGGGAGCCGAAGACGTCGCCGAACTGGCCCATCGGGTAATGCATCTCGCGGTTGTTCCCTTCCCCGGTCTCGTACCAGAGGTCCGAGGGATACCAGTCATACCGGATATTCCCGGTGGCGCACAGGAAGCGGTTCTCCCGGACCCAGATCTGCTGGCCGTGCTGCAGCGGCAAGGCTATGACCTCGCCGGCATGGTTGTCCGATAGCGCGAGGTGCCCGGGGCCCCGGCCCTCCACCATGATCAGCGGCATCCCGGCCATCTTGCGGTTCCACGCGCCGCGCATCGGCAGGTTGGCCAGCCTGGTGGCGGGATCGGCCCACAGCAGCACGTGGTGGGAGAAGTAGACCCAGTCGTTCGGCGCGAGGTTGAACTCCGCGACGGGGACGGTGGTGCCCGCTATCTGGAGGTGGGACTGGCCGAACTGGAGGCGCGCCATGTCCTTGATCGCCGGCTGCTCGACCCATCCGGAGTCACTGACCGAGGAGCGGATGTCGACTGGCGCCCCGCACAGCGGGCAGGTCGGCGAGTTCGGGTCGCTCGGCTGCCTGCAGTACCGGCAAATGTAGGTGTTCATCGCGGGCGCTCTCAGTCGGCGTGGTGGTGGACGTACATCGACTGGATGCCGACCCGGCCGGGCCCGGTCATCTCGGCGAGGTACATGCCGTGGCGCAGATGTCCGGTCTTGAGCGGCATCTGCGCCGCCTGCATCCGCACCGACGAATCCTTGTAGAGGAACCCGCCCGGCTCGACCAGGATCTTCTCGTTGGGCTGCAGGGTTCGCTGCAGGACGTTCCCGTTACCGTGCAGCAGCAGCATGCCTGGCGCGCCGGTCGTGACGAACCGGTCCAGGTACATGCCGCTCCCGCCGTGCAGCAGGTTGACAAGTCCCTTGATCCGGACGAAGGAGTACTGGACGCTGTGCGAGGCCACCAGGAAGGCGTGCTCGCGGACGTCAAGCTCCATGCCGGGGTGCAGCGGCAGTACGACAAGCTCGCCCGGCGCGTCCCGAGAGAACGCGATGCGACCCGGACCGTTGGCCACCGTCACGATGTGCGGCATGCCGCCGATCGTGCGCTTCATCCCGCCGCCGGTGTTCATCGACGAGAGCGGGACCGACTCGTCCTTCCACAGCAGTACGTGGTGCTCGAAGTAGACGCCGTCTCGCGGGTGCAGGGCGACTTCCGCCACCGGGACAAGCTCGCCTTCGACCTGGCAGGTACTGCCGGAGAACTGGAACTCGGCCATGTCGCGCAGCCGGGGGGCCTCCCGCCACCCCGAATCGCTGACCTTGTCCTTCTCGTCGAGAGGAGCCCCGCACGTCTGGCAACTGGTGGTGCCGGGCTGGTTCTGCGCTTGGCACCACCGGCACTGGATCATTTCCACTGTCGGAACCTAGCAGGAAAGGACCTTTGACAACGCCTTAGGCGGTAAACCAGCGAACCGGTATGGTTCAAGGCATGGCACTGCTCGGGCGGGAGTTCATCGCCGTACCTGATGACCGCAAAGGTCAGATCGTCTTCAAATGGCCGGACATCACCATCCGTCGTTACACGCGTGCGATCGTCAACGCGGACGAGATGGCGATGTTCGTCAACACCGGCCAGGTCGTGCAGACCCTCGGGCCGGGCCGGCACCAGATCGATGCCAACGAGCTGCCCGGGCTCGGCTCGATCATCGACGTCGTCAGCGGCGGAAACGCCTACCGGGCCGAACTGTACTTCGTCGGCACCCGGGAGTTCACCGGCTTCAGGTTCGGCGGCCGGGTGGACGACGTGCAGGACCCGCGGACCGGACTGGTCGTCACGTTGCGGGTGTTCGGCGACTATGCCATGCATGTCGCCGACCCGGTGCGGCTGGTGACCAACCTGACCTCGACCGTCGATGTCACTGACAACGACCGGATCGCCGGCTGGGTGAGCGACCAGCTGCTGAAGGTGCTGCGGACTCACGTCACCGCCCAGATCCTGCGCAACGGATGGCCGATCCTGGGCCTGATGGCGTACTCGGCGGAGATCGAGCAGGCGACCATCGATGCGGCCAACGGTCAGCTCGTGGCCTACGGCGTCCAGCTGACCCGGATGGGCAACTTCGACGTCAACCTCTCCCCCGAGGACGAGAAGCAGCTCAAGCAGCTGGCCAAGGACACTAGTTACTCCCAGCTGGCCGGCGGCTTCCAGAACTACGCCCAGGGCGAGATGGCGCTCGGCGCCGGGCAGGGCATGGCCCAGGGCGGCTCAGGGGTCGACGGAGCGTTCCTCGGCGCCGGGTTCGGGTTGGCCAGCGGGCTCGGCATGCAGCAGGCCAGCCAGCTCGGCCAGCAGCTGGCCGCTAAGCAGGCCGCGCAGCAGCAGGGCATGCCACCGTACGGCGGTCAGCCGCAGACGCCCTATGGTCAGGGGGCGCCGGCTCAGCCACCAGCTGCCCCCTCGGCGCCTCAGGCCGCGGCCGGGCCGGTGTGCGCGAATTGCCAGGCCGCGAACCCGGGCGGCGCGCGGTTCTGCATGGGCTGCGGCCAGCCGCTCGCTCCCGTGGTCGCGCACTGCACCGAGTGCGGCACCGAGCTTCCGCCCGGCGCTCATTTCTGTGCGGGGTGCGGCACCAGGATCGGCGGCTAAGACACGCGGAGTCAACCGCCGACCTCGGGGCAGTCGTTCGTGGGCGGCCTGGACATCGGGAGCCTGGATGACGCCGGGCTCACCCAGCTGCGCCGGGACCGGATCGGGTTCGTGTTCCAGTACTTCAACCTCGTCCCGACGCTGACCGCGGCCGAGAACATCACCCTGCCCATCGCCCTGGCGGGCGCCAAGGTCGACCGGGAGTGGCTCGATTACCTGGTGGGACAGCTGGGTATGCCGGGGCCGGGCACACGCACCACCGCTCGTTCCGCAGAATTTCGCTTAATCCCAGGCCGGCTCGGTGGCCTCGCGGACGTTGCCGTCGGAGGTAAAGATGAGGAACCGCTCGAACGACCGTGCGAACCAGCGGTCGTGGGTGACCGCGAGCACCGTGCCCTGATAGGACTCCAGGCCTTCCTGCAGCGCCTCGGCGCTAGGCAGGTCGAGGTTGTCGGTCGGCTCGTCGAGCAGCAGAAGCGTGGCGCCGGCCAGCTCAAGCAGCAGGATTTGCAGCCGGGCCTGCTGACCGCCGGACAGCGTGCCGAACGGCTGCCGGGCGCACGCCTGCAGTTCGTACCGGGCCAGGGCCGACATCGCCTCATTGATTCCCAGCGCGTGCTCGGTCATCAGGATCTCAGCCGGAGTACGGCCTTCCAGGTCAGGCCGGGCGTGGGTCTGCGCGAAGAAGCCGGGGACGACCCGCGCGCCGAGCCGTGCCTGTCCCTCGTGCGGGACCTGCTCCCCCGCGAGCAGCCGGAGGAAAGTCGACTTCCCAGATCCGTTGGCGCCCAGGACCGCCACCCGGTCGTCAAACCAGATCTCGGTGCCGAACGAGCCCGTGTTCCCGGTCAAGACCAGGTTCTCGCAGACCACGGCGCGTTTGCCGGTACGGCCGCCGCGCAGCCGCATCGCGACGTTCTGCTCCTTCGGGGCTAGCTGCGGCGGGCCTTCGTCTTCGAACCGGCGCAGCCTGGTCACCGCGGCCTGCAACCGGGACGCCATATCGGAGTTGTAGGAGGCCTTCTGCCGGTAGGCGCGGACGAGCTCCTTGAGCTTCTCGTGCTCCTCGTCCCAGCGGCGGCGCAGCTCCTCCAGGCGGCTGATCCGGTCGGAGCGGGCCTTGGCGTAGCCGGAGAAACCGCCGCCATGCACCCAGACGTGCCGCTCCTCCACGGTGACGATGCGCTGGGCACAGGCCGCGAGCAGTTCCCGGTCGTGGCTGATCAGCAGCACGGTCTTGGCGGTCGTGGCCAGCTGCTGTTCCAGCCAGCGCTTGCCGGGCACGTCCAAGTAGTTGTCCGGCTCATCGAGCAGCAGCACGCCGTCTGTCCCGCGCAGCAGCGATTCGAGCACCAGGCGCTTTTGCTCTCCGCCGGACAGCGTGCTCACGTGACGCCATCGGCACTGGTCGTAAGGGATGCCGAGGGCGGCGATGCTGCAGATGTCCCAGTGCACCTCGGCCTCGTAGCCGCCCGCCTCGCCCCATTCGGCCAGAGCGGCCGCGTAGCGGAGCTGGGCCCGCTCGTCGTCCCGCTCCATCATGACCAGCTCGGCCGCGTCGAGCCGGTCCGCGGCCTCCCGCACCCGCGGCGGAGAAACAGAAAGCAGCAGGTCACGGACCTCCGGCGTCACGTCATGACCCTGATTCGTCCCGATGAACTGGCGCATGACCCCGAGCCCGCCACTGGCGGCGACCGTCCCCGACTGCGGCTGGATATCTCCGGCCACCATCCGGAGCAGGGTGGTCTTGCCCGCGCCGTTCGGCCCGACCAGGGCTGCGGTGAGTCCCTCGCCGACGCGGAAGCTCACGTCGTCGAGCAGCGTTCGCCCGTCGGGCAGGGCATGGCTGACGTGCGCCACCTCGACGTGCCCCCAGGAGCCCACCACCGGACAATAACCACTACGCCGCCGCCGGGCAACGGGATTATGTCCGGCTGGAAGCGGAATGAAATCCGGCGCCGCCCGGCTGTCCGAGGCATGAGCATCGAACTGGGCAAGATCGGTATCTGGCGGCACGCTTCTGGGTTCACTCCGGAGCTCCTGGCCGAGGTGGAAGCGCTGGGTTACGGGGCCATCTGGGTCGGCGGTTCGCCGACCGGCGACCTCGGCGTTATCGAGCGCCTTCTCGACACGACGGACCACATTGCCGTCGCGACCGGGATCCTCAACGTATGGAAGGACGACGCCGCGACCGTCGGCCCTTCTTACCACCGGGTCGCGGCCAAACACCCGGGCCGTTTCCTGCTCGGCCTGGGCATCGGGCATCCCGAAGCCACGCAGGAATACCAGAAGCCGTACGCCAAGCTCGTCAGCTACCTCGACGAACTCGACGAGCTCAAGGTCCCGGCCGAAGGGCGCGCGCTGGCGGCCCTGGGCCCCAGGGTCCTCAGGCTCGCCGCCGAGCGGACTGCGGGCGCGCACCCCTATCTGGTCACTCCAGAGCACACCCGCCAGGCCCGGCAGATCCTCGGCGAAGGGCCGCTGCTGGCACCCGAGCAGAAGGTCGTGTTCGACACCGATCCGGAGCGCGCCCGGGCCATCGGCAGGCCGCGCGTGCAGCAGCCCTATCTCGGCCTGACCAACTATCTCAGCAACCTGCGCAGGCTGGGCTGGACCGACGCCGACTTCGCCGATGGCGGCAGCGACGCGCTGATCGACGCGCTGGTATTGCACGGGGATGCGGAGGCGATCGCCCGCGGCATCACCGCGCACCTGGAGGCGGGTGCTGACCACGTGGCCGTTCAGATCCTCGACTCCGATCCCCGCCCCGCGCTCCAGGCGCTTTCCAGCCAGCTGCAGCTGCCCCTCGGCTAGCCCGCCGGTCCCGGCCGGGCGCAGCGGCAGCACCATATAGCGGGCTTCCGACGTCGAATCGCACACCGAGATCTGAACCGTTCCCGGCAGCGTAACGCCGAACTCCGCCCCGGGTCGCTGTCCTTCCGGACGGGCTGTGGTGTTAGGAATGGCAGTGTGACCGGGAACAGCGGACTCCGCAGTGCACAGTGGTTCGGGGAGACGGGCCGGGCCGGCCTGATCTACCGCTCGTGGATGCGAAGCCAGGGATTCACTCCCGAGGTCTTCGACGGCCGGCCCGTCATCGGCATCGCGACCACCTGGTCCGAACTGGCGCCGTGCAACGTCCACCTGCACCGGGTCGCCGAGTCGGTCAAGCGCGGGGTCTGGCAGGCGGGCGGGTTCCCGCTCGAATTCCCGGCCATGGCGCTGGGCGAGACGCTGCTGCGGCCCACGGCCATGCTGTACCGGAATCTGCTCGCGATGGAGGCCGAGGAGCTGATCCGGGCCAACCCGCTGGACGGGGTGGTGCTGCTGTCCGGATGCGACAAGACCACGCCCGGCCTGCTGATGGCCGCGGCCAGCGTCGACCTGCCGGCGGTGATGGTCACCGGCGGGCCCATGCTCAACGGCAAGTACCGGGGCACGGACGTGGGCTCGGGCACGGCGGTGTGGCGATTCGAGGAAGACCTGCTCGCCGGGCGGATGACCCAGGAGGAATGCGCGTTCGCCGAGGGCTGCATGGCCAGGTCCAACGGGCACTGCATGACGATGGGCACGGCGTCCACGATGGCGTCGATGGCGGAGGCGCTCGGCATGCAGCTGCCCTACTCGGCGACCTGGCCTGCCGTGGACGCGCGCAGGTACGAGACGGCTCAGCGGGCCGGCCAGGTAGCCGTCGGCCTGGTGCGGGATGAATTGCGGCCTTCGGCCATCATGACGCGGGCCGCGTTCGAGAACGCGATCCGGGTGAACGCGGCGATCGGCGGTTCGACCAACGCGGCGATCCACCTGCTCGCGATCGCCGGCCGGCTCGGCGTGCCGCTGTCACTCGACGACTTTGACGTGCTGGCCCGGGACGTCCCCACGCTGGTGAACCTGCAGCCGAGCGGGCAGTACCTGATGGAGGACTTCTGCTACGCCGGGGGCCTGCCGGCGGTGATGCGCGAGCTGGACCAGGCGGGACTGCTGCATGCCGACGCGATCACGGTGACCGGGGCCGGCGCCGGCCCGAACGTGGCGGACGCGCCCTGCTGGAACCGCGAGGTCATCAAGTCCCTGGCCGAGCCGTTCCAGCCGGCCGGTACCGGCACCGCGGTACTGCGCGGCAACCTCGCCCCGGACGGCGCGGTGATCAAGCAGTCCGCCTCCTCGCCGCACCTGCTGAAGCACCGCGGCCGGGCTCTGGTCTTCGACTCGCCTTCGGCCTACTACCACGTCGCGGACGACCCGGAGCTTGACGTCGACGAGAACACCGTGCTCGTCATCCGTTACTGCGGGCCGCGCGGCTACCCGGGCATGCCGGAGGTCTCTAACGTGGCGCTGCCGAAGAAACTACTGCTGCGCGGCGTCCGTGACATGGTGCGGATCTGCGACGGCCGGATGTCGGGCACCGCCTACGGCACGGTCGTGCTGCATGTCGCCCCCGAAGCCGCCATCGGCGGCCCGCTGGCCCTGGTGCGTACCGGCGACTGGATTCACCTGGACGTCCCGGCCCGGAGCCTGACCCTAGAGGTCACCGACGAGGAGATGGCCAGCCGTCGCGCCGGGTGGCGACCGCCCGCGCCGCACGCCAGCCGGGGCTGGACCCGGCTGTACGGAGAGCATGTGCTGCAGGCCGACTCGGGCGCTGACCTTGACTTCCTGGTCGGCGCCAGCGGGCACGAGGTACCCCGCGACTCGCACTAACCAGGTAGTGTTCAGCTGCCCGTTACCGACCACCCCAGGCGGGAGCCCGTGGAGAGCGTCGTCCTTCTGGATGAGACCGGCTACGCCAGCGGCACCGCGGTCAAGACCGCCGTGCATCACGCCCAGACGCCGCTGCACCTGGCGTTCTCCTGCTACCTGTTCAACTCCGATGGCCAGTTCCTGCTGACCAGGCGGGCCGAGTCCAAGCGCACCTGGCCCGGAGTGTGGACCAACACGTGCTGCGGGCACCCGCAGCCCGGTGAATCCCTGTCCGGCAGCGTCCAGCGGCGGCTGCGGCAGGAGCTGGGGATCGGCGCGGCGAAGGTAACGCTGGTCCTGCCCAGGTTCCGCTATGAGGCGCGGATGGCGAACGGGGTGCGTGAAAACGAGGTCTGCCCGGTCTACGCGGCGTACTCGGATATTCCGCCCGAACCCGATCCGGCGGAGGTCGCGGAGGTCGGGTGGGTGGACTGGGGTGAGTTCTGCGACGCGGTGCGCATCGGCCGCCAGCCCATCTCGCCGTGGTGCGCCATGCAGCTCGCCGAGCTCACCGCGCTCGGCCCGCGGCCGCTGACATGGGCTCCGGCCGACATAGCGGATCTCCCACCCGCCGCCGTTCTGTGAGCAAACCCGCAGACCGTCACTAGGCTCTCACCAGGGGTTTTCGGCCATGTGCAGCATCGTCCCCACGCCATCCACAGGGTTATCCACACCCGTGCGTTCAGATCTGGTGGCCGGCGGGCGGGACCTGCGGGGCTTCGGGGGCTTCGGGGGCAAGCCCG
Source organism: uncultured Actinomycetes bacterium (assembly GCA_963758795.1). Lineage (GTDB taxonomy): Bacteria > Actinomycetota > Actinomycetes > Streptosporangiales > Streptosporangiaceae > Palsa-504. The sequence goes on along the minus strand of CAVWXG010000001.1, from coordinate 489,995 downwards.
CGCCGGAGCAGCTCGAGGATGTCGTCGAGTACATCATCAGGGACGCTGCTGCCCGCCGTCCATTCGGCCCAGCGCATGCCGACGAAGTTACCGATGCCGGTGTAGGCGAAGGCGATGACCTCCGGATCGTAGCGAGCGTCGACCTCGCGCGCCAGCTGGGCGGCCCGCACGCCCCGCGCGTAACCCCGGGTCAGGTGCTCGTAGTACTCGCGGAATAGCGATGAGTCGATGAATTCCGACTCGCGGACGATGCGCTCGATCCAGGGACGCCTGGACAGCATGTCGAAGTACGCCCGGAATGACGCGCGCTCTTTGGCCCGCTGGCCACCGTCGGCGTGGTCGACGGCCACCTTCATCGACCGTCTCAGGTCGGTGTTGATCGCCCGCACCACCGCGGCGAAGATCTCCGCCTTGGATCCGAAGTAGGAGTAGAAGCTGCCGGTGGCCATACCGGCCCGGGCGCAGATGTCGGCGACCGTAGTCCGGTGGTAGCTGCGCTCGCCGAACAGCTCCTCCGCCGCGGTCAGCAGCCGCAGTGCTGGCTGTGCTGGCCCGGGGGGGCGACCCCCCGGAACCCCCCGGTCACGGGGGGGCTGCCCGCCCCCCCGTGACCCCCCGGGGAGGGGCTGCCCGCCCCCCCGTGCTCCCCTGGCCCCCCGTTCCCCCCTGGCCCCCCCGGCCCTGCGGGCCGGGGGGGTACGGTCGGTTTCGGCTGTCATCGACTGATCCCTGCTTCGTTCCGGCGGCGGGACGGCCGATACGGCGTCAGGGAGATGGGATGCCACTCGCCGGCGCCTGCTGTTCGGATCCTGTGTAAGTGGTGATGGCACCAGAGGCAGAGGTGTCCGTGGTCAGGATCGGCCCCTGTTGCACTTCGACGCCATTCTTGATGACGCCGATGAAGGCGCCGGTGGCGCCCGCGTGGTCGCTCTGGGAGTAGGCGAACGGGGAGATCATCGGCCCCTGAGGCAATCCGCCCTCGACCGCCGACACCAGGTCTGCCCGGGTCGGGTTCCGGCCTGCCTTGAGCATGGCCTGCACGAACGTGTAGGCGGCGGCCATGCCGTAGAACATGTTGCCGTCCAGCGGCGCCTTGGCGTCGTACTCGTTGCGCACCTTCGTGAACAGCGCGACCCAGCTGTTGCTCGTGTCACCGGCTGACGGAAGGTAATCGTCGGTGATGATCCCGTTGGTGAGCGCATTACCGTTGACGGTCGCGCCGCCCTGCTTGGCGAACGACTCAAGCAGGCCAGACAGCGTGATGGGGTCGGAGCCGACGTTGCTGACTACCAGCTGCGGGCTGAAGCCGAGCTTCAGGCCGTTCAGCTTGAGCAGCGCGGTGAACGCTGGGATCGAGAAGGAGATGACGACCTGGGCGCCGGACGCGCGAAGCGCCGCGACCTGGGGCGCGATGTTGACGTTGGTGTCGACGTAGCTCTGCTTGCTGACCACCATCGAGGCCGGGATCTCGTCGTCAAGGCCCTTGACTCCGTCCATGCCGAACTCGTCGTCCTGGTAGAAGTAGGCGACCTTCTTGCCGGCGAAGTGCTGCTTCACGTACTGCCCGAGGATCTTCCCCTCACGCACGTAGTCGAGCTGCCAGCCGAACGTCTCGGGGTAGGTCGTCGGCTCGTTCCAGCACTCGCATCCAGATGCGACGAACACGTCGGGCACCTTCTCGGAGTTGAGGAACTGCACCACGGCCAGGTGCGTGGGCGTGCCGAGGCCGTTGAAAATCGCGTACACGTTGTCCTGCAGCACCAGCTGGCGCACGACCGATGCGGTGGTGGTCGGGTCATAGGCGTCGTTGAGGTACTTGTAGACGATCTTGCGCCCGTACACGCCGCCGTTCGCGTTGACGTAGGCGAAGTACGCGGCCGACGCGGGAGCGATCTCGTCGTATCCGGGCGCGGCGGGTCCGGTGAGCGGCTGGTGGCTGCCGATGGTGATGGTCGTCGGGGTGATGCCGGGCGCGGACGCCGTCAGGGCCGAGCTTGAACTGCTCGAACTCGAGCTTGAGCTTGAACTCGAGCTTGACGAGCACGCGGCCACGGCGAGCGCGGCTACGGTCATGATGGCCGCAGCCTGCCAGCGAAGCCGCTGAGGTCTATTCATGTGGGGTCTTTTCATGAAGTGCCTTCCTTCTCATGTTGGCTGGCCTGCGCTTGGTCGGCCGAGGGCATCTCAGGGGGCGTGGGCGCAGGATGCCAGGTTCGGGTCTTGGGGCCAGGACCTGTGAAGAGAGTGAGGAGTCGTCGCAGCCCGCCCTGGATCCCTTGCGGGAAGACGAGCATGACGAGGATGAGGACCGCGCCGTAGGCGGCCACCGGGATGTTGGATCCGACCGAGCTGGACAGGCCGTGGCTGGTGGCCACGTCCGTGACGTAGGTGGGCACGAGGACGATCACGAGACTTCCCCACAGCGCGCCGGCCAGGCTGCCGAGGCCGCCGATCACGGCCGCGGTCAGCAGCGCAATGGAGAGCGTGATCGTGAAGGCACCGGGCGCGACCAGCCCGGTGACGATGGCGAGCAGTGCGCCCGCGAGCCCGGCGCAGGTCGCGCTGATGACGAAGGCGAGAATGCGTGCCGCGGCGACGTTGACGCCGTCAAGCGCGGCCGCCACGTCGTCGTCGCGTACGGCACGCCAGTTGCGGCCGACCCTGCTGTGGTACAGGTTCGCCAGCAGGACCAGCGTGATCAGCGCCACCAGCGAGCTCACCCACGCCTGCCACCTGGTCAGCGGGAAGGTCGCGCCGAGAAAGCCAGGGGTGGTGAAAGCCACGTTCAGGCCCTGATCCCCGCCGAAGATCCCCGGCCAGGCGTAGGCGACGGACGGGAGCGCGACGCCGAGCAAGAGGGTCGCGCCGGCCAGATACGGGCCGCGCAGCCTGGCCGCGGCGACGCCTACCACCGCCCCGGCGGCGGCAGTGACCACGGCGGCCAGCACCAGTGCGGCGGGAAACGGCCAGTTGAGATGGAGCAGCAGCAGCGCCGTGGTGTAGGCGCCGATAGCCATGAACGCGCCATTCCCGAGCGAGATCTGGCCGCTGAGGCCGGTCAGCATGGTAAGGCCGGCCACGGCCGTGACCTCGTAGGCGATCTCGGCGATCTGGTAATCGCGGAATGTGTTCAGCTTGATGGAAAGGAAGACGACAATCACCGCCACGATGACGGCGACGCCGAGCCTGCGCGGCAGCGATTGCATGGTCATACCTGCCGCACCCGGGTGGCGGAGAAGAGCCCGCCGGGCCGGATCATCAGCACTAGGACGAGGATGCCGAGAGCCACCATTGAGGTCAGGTCGGAGCCCTTGGAACCCAGGTAGCCGGCCACGTAACTGAGCACGACCCCCAGCAGCAACCCGCCGACCACCGCTCCCGCCGGGCTGTCCAAGCCGCCGATCACGGCCGCGGTAAAGCCGAACACGAAGATCGCGTCCATGCTGTTCGGGTAGAGGAACGTCGATGGCGAGACGAGCACGCCCGCGAGCGCACCAATCAGGCCCGCCAGCGCCCAGCCGACGGTGAGCACCCTCGCGACGCGGATGCCGGACAACCGGGCGATGGTGGCATTGAACGCCGCCGCGCGCATGCGCAGCCCGGCCGTGGTGTACTTGAACGCCACGGCCAGCACCAGCGTGGTGACGAGCACGGCCGCGACCACGAACACGTCGTAGCGCGACACGCCGAGCGGGGTGGTGCCGGCTTTTATCCCGATGATCGAAAACGCCGCGGGGAACGACCGGTACTGCCCGCCGAACAAGATGCCGGCCAGGCCTTCGAGCAGCGTGAGCAGCCCGATCGTCACGATAACCGCGTTGAGCGGCGGCTTGTTCATGGTCGGCCGGATGATGGTCAGCTGAAGTGCCGCGCCGAGCAGTGCGCCGACCGCGAGCGCGACCACGAACCCGGCCCAGTACGAGCCGGTGCGGTAGATGACCTCGATCGCCACGTAGGTGGTGAACATGGCCATCCCGCCCTGCGCGTAGTTCAGCAGCCGGGTACCCCGCCAGATCAGCACGAGGGAGAGCGCCACGGCAGCGTAGATCATCCCGAAAACGATTCCGCTGAGCGTGAACTGAAGGAACTCGACCACTGGCGTGCTCTCCTATGAGTGGCTAGAACCCGAGGTAGTGATGGCGTAGGGCGACGTCCGCGGCGAGAGTCCGGGCATCCGCGGAGGCGACGACCCGGCCGAGGTTGAGCACCACGCCGTGGTCGGCGATCGCGAGCGCGCCGCGGGCGTTCTGCTCGACCAGGACGATGGTGAGGCCGTTCTCCCGGCTCAGCCGGACCACGAGGTCCATGACCTGGGTCATGACCCGGGGCGCGAGGCCGAGCGAGGGCTCGTCGAGCAGCAGGACGCGCGGCCGGGCGAGCAGGGCGCGCGCGATGACCAGCATCTGCCGCTCGCCGCCGGATAGCGTGGCGGCTAGCTTGCGCCTGCGATCGGCCAGCGGCTTGAAACGCTGGTAGGCCTCGTCGAGGGCGGCCGCCCGCTCGGCCCGGGAGTTTCCCGCCCGCGACTGGCCGGCACGGGATTCTCCGGACGGCCGCCGATGACCGCTACGCCAGCTCATCATGCCGACCCGCAGGTTCTCCTCGACCGTGAGCTCCGCGATCACGCCCTGGCCCTCGGGCACGTGGGCGATCCCGGCTCTGACCATCTGCTCCGGATTGCGGCCAGCCACGTCGGCATCGCCGAGCATGATCCGGCCCCGGCGGGGCCTGATCATGCCGCTGACCGCGCGGAGCAGCGTCGTCTTGCCTGCGCCGTTCGCGCCGAGCACCGCCGTGATCGCCGCCGTGTGCGCCGAGATGCTGACGCCATCTAGCGCGGTAACCCCGCCGTATCCTGCGACGAGCCCCTCGACCACCAGAGTCGGTGACTCGTCGGTCCCGGCGGGGGCAACCTCCGCTGCGCTACTCATCGGCCGGGACCTCATCACCGGCGGTGCCCAGATAGGCGGCGGTCACGGCGGGATTGTCCCGGACCTGCTGCGGCGTACCCGTCGCGATCACCTTCCCGAAGTCGAGCACCGTGATCGAGTCGCAGACGGACATCATCAAGTCCATGTGATGCTCGACTACCACCAGGGATCCCTCGGTGGCCAGGTCGCGGATGATGGCGCCGAGCTCGGCGAGTTCGCTCTCGGCCAGGCCGCTCGCGGGCTCATCGAGCAAGATCAGGCTGGGCTTGGCCACCAGCGCCCGGGCCAGCGCGACCCTCTTGCGCATGCCGTAGGAAAGCTCGCCGGGCCTGGCGTCCGCGACGTCGGCGGCCCCGACCCGTTCCAGGGCCTCCCGAGCCAGGTCGCGCAGCCGGCGCTCATCTCGGCTGGCCCGCGGCAGCGTCAGCAGCGCGGACCAGAACCCGGCCGAGGCACGGCAGGTCGCCCCGACCATGACGTTCTCGAGCGCGGAAAGCCCGCCATACAACCCGACGCCCTGCAGGGTCCTGGCCACGCCGAGGGACGCGAGCCGGTGTGGCCGGACATTGTGCCGGCGGCCGCCGAAAAGCACCTGGCCGTCGTCCGGCCGGGTGAAGCCGCACAAGACGTTGAGCAGCGTGGTCTTGCCGGCGCCGTTCGGTCCGATGACGCCCATGACATGGTGCGGCGGAACGGCGAGGGAGACGGCATTGAGCGCGGTCAGGCCGCCGAAACGGACCGTCACGCTCTGTACCTCGAGTACTGAACCTGGATTCATAACAGGTTTTCCTCGCCAGTCGGAGCGGCACGTTCCGTCATGAACCCCCATTCAAAACTGGTCCGGGATGGCGGGCAAGCGCGGAACAAAGTTGGCATCGTTTCGTAACTGAACCGCAACACGAGCTGGGGCACCTTGCCGCGGACGGCCCGGCCGTGGCACCGTCTGGGACGCGGAGCCGCGACGTCAGGTCCAGGTGGGCGACCTGCTGTGGACGTCTCGGCGGAGCGATCAGGGCCGGCTAATTAGGGGTACTGGCGGCCGGGCTTGACGTAGCCGAAGAACGAGCGCTTCTTGATGAGCACGGCTACTTCATCGGGGACCATGGTCTCCCAGGACTCGTCGTTCGCGGCGATTCTCCGCAGCACGTCGCGGCTGAAGATGTGCAGGTAATTAGAGCAGTAGTTGTCGAGGTTGACGAAGCTGCCCCGCCCGGCCAGGTAGTCATAGAGCGGCTGGATCTCCGGCTGGACCTTGATGTCGTCCACGGTCTTCAGCTCGTCATCCGGTCCCGGCCGCAGCGGGTAGACGTAGAGTTTCAGGCCGTTCTTGAACAGGCGTCCGAAGCTTTCCAGGATCCCGCCGGGAAGCTGGGCGTGGTTCTTCTCATCGAACAGGTCGATGAGGCTCGGCACCCCCATCACGATGCCGATTCGCTCGGTTGTCCGTTCCCCGATGTAGGCGGCCAGCCGGTAGTAGTCGAAGTAGTCGGTGATCAGCACCGTCTCGCCGCAGGCGGCGAGCAACTCGGCCCGGGCCAGAAAGTCCCGCCGGTCGACTTCGGCGGCCCCGCCCGCGAGCAAGTTCCGCATGGTGATCTCGGTGAGCGCCAGGATCGGCTTACCCGCCACCGCCGGATCCTCCGCGAACTTGGCCCTGGCGGTCGCGAGCATGTCGAGGTTCACGTGCGTCGGCGGCCGGAAGCTGCCCCGCTCGACCAGGACCGCCTTCTTGCGCAGCAGCTCGCTCGGCTGCAGGACCTCGCGGTCGGGACCGAACATCGCCACGCCGCTCAGCCCGAGCTGCACGAGCTTGAGGGCCATCAGCCGGTTGTCCACGCCGCGGAACTCGATGCCGCGGAACTGGATCATGTCGATCTCGATGCGACCCGTGGTCAGCCGGTCCAGCAGGCTCTCGATCAGCCGCTCCGGCTCGTGGTGCTGGAAGAACGCGCCATACAGCAGGTTCACCCCGACGATGCCGAGCGCCTCCTGCTGCAGCCAGGCCTCGACGTCCAGCATTCGCACGTGCATCACTATCTGGCTGGGCTCGTCGTGGGACTGGGCCTGGAACTTCACGCCCATCCAGCCGTGGCACTCGTTGCCGCCCCGGAAACTGCGGGCGACCACCGTATCGGCGAACGCGAAGAACGACGTCGAATCGCCGCGCTCGTCACCGAGCCGGTCGACGTTGAGCTGGAACTCCTTGTCGAGCATGCCTTGCAGCCGCCCGACGGACACGTACCGGTCCGCCTTGCCGTAGACGGCGTCGCTGACGGCCATATCGTACGCGGAAATCGACTTGGCGACAGTGCCCGCGGCGCCCCCGACCCGGAAGAACCAGCGAACGACCTCCTGGCCCGCGCCGATTTCCGCGATCGTGCCGTACCATCGCGGATCCAGGTTGATGCGTAGCGCCTTCTGATGCGTGTCGGACTGCTGAGTGCCGACCATGAGCTCGGTCATGCGTCTCCTGCCTGCTCACCCTGACCGCTGCTGCCGTCTGCGGCAGGCCAAGGGCGGCGGCGACCCGGCACTACCATCACACGCCGGGATTCTACTAATTTCGCGGTACCCACCGCCAGCCACGCCCGGCAAACCGCGCCCAGTCCTCATCGGCCCAGCGTGGATCACTCCATGGTGAGTACTACCTTTCCTACTACCCAGCCTGCTTCCAGTGCCCGGTGGGCCTCGGCGGCCTGGTCCAGGGGGAACGTCGCGCCGACTTCTACCCGCAGCTCGGCGGCGTCGAAGTGCCCGGCCGCCTGCTCCAGGATCGCTCGCTGGCGCTCCCACGATCGCCCAGCGCGATGCCCGTATGCCCTTGGATATCGCCGCTCTTGAGCCGACTCATGTGTCGGTGTCGCGCAGCCCGTTCCGGCGCCGGCCGTTACGCTCGGGTTTCATGGCTGCAGCATCCAGGCAACGAGTAATCATTGTCGGCGGCGGCGTGCTCGGCACCATGCACGCGGTGGCGGCGCGGCGGCTCGGCTTCGAGGTCGTCCAGCTCGAGCGGGAACCCGAAGCCCGCGGGGCCAGCGTCAGGAACTTCGGCCTGGTCTGGGTGAGCGGCCGCAAGGCGGGCCCGGAACTCGCGCTCGCGCTGCGGGCCCGCGAGCTGTGGCAGGAACTGGGCGCCGAGGTGCCCGGCCTGGGCTTCCGCGCCGCGGGCTCGCTGACGCTGGCCGCCGATGACGCCGAACTCGGCCTGCTCAAGGAGGCGGTCGCGCTGCCTGACGCGCAGGGTCGCGGGTTCGAGCTGCTCGATCCGGGCGCCCTCCGAGCCGTCAACCCGGCGCTGCGCGGCGAGTTCGCGGGCGGGCTGCTGTGCCGGCTCGACGCGATCGTGGAGCCGCGGCACGTGCTGCCCGCGCTGCGCGGCTACCTCGCCGGTGAGGCCTACGAATGGCTGCCCGGGCGGGAGGTCACCGAGGTCGTGCCCAACTCGGTACGCGATCACACCGGTACCTGGCACCACGGTGACCTGGTGGTCCTGTGCACCGGGGCGGCCCACACCGGGTTGGCCGGCCGGTATCTGGCGCGCGGCGGGGCGGGCGCGGTGCGCCGGGTCCGGCTGCAGATGATGCAGACGGCGCCGCTGGCCGAGCCGATCACCACGGCACTGGCCGACGGCGACTCGCTGCGCTACTACCCCGCTTATGACCTGCCGGGACGGGGGCAGCTCACGCCGCAGTCCGCCGCCGCGCAGCGGGCGCGCGCGCAGCTGCTGCTGGTCCAGCGGGCCGACGGCGGACTCACGATCGGAGACACGCACGAATACGCCGAGCCATTCGCGTTCGACGTGGACGAAGACGCCTACGATTACCTGCGCGCCCAGGCTGAGGCGCTGCTTGGCGCGCCGCTCCCGCGAATCCAGCGCCGCTGGGCCGGTGTCTACAGCGAAGTGGACCCCGCGGCCGGTCATGCGCTGTACCACCGAGCCGAGGTCGAGCCCGGAGTGGTCCTGGTCACTGGGCCAGGCGGCCGCGGCATGACCTTTTCCCCGGCTATCGCGGAGGAGACGTTTCGATGACCCGTATTACAGTGGCCTGCCTGGACATGGCCGGCACGACCGTGGCCGACGGCGGCACGGTGATGGAAGCGTTCACGGCGGCCATCACCGAGCAGAACCTGCCCGAGGCCGCATACGACCAGGCCATGACCGACGTGCGGTCGAGCATGGGCCAGTCCAAGATCGAGGTGTTCCGGCGGATCCTGGGTACTGAGGCGAGCGCGCGGAAGGCCAACGAGGTGTTCGAGGACCACTACCTGGCCGCGGTCCTGCGCGGTGCGATATCAGCCATGCCCGGCGCCGACGACACGATCATGCGGCTGCGCGACGCCGGCGTCCGGGTCTGCCTGGCCACCGGGTTCTCCCCGGTCACCAGGGACGCCATCATCGACAGGCTCGGCTGGGACGCCCTGATCGACCTGGCCCTGTCCCCCGCGGATGCTGGCCGTGGCCGCCCCTGGCCTGACCTGCCGCTGACCGCGCTGCTCCGGCTGCGCGGCGGCGCCGTCAGCGAGCTGGCGGTGGCCGGCGACACCACCAGCGACATCGAGTCGGGGCGGCGCGCCGGGGCGGCGATCGTCGCCGGCGTGCTCACCGGCGCGAGCTCCCGCGCCGACCTGGAACAGGCCGGCGCTCCGCTCATCCTCAACACGATCGCGGACCTGCTTCCGCATATCGATTCCGTCACTGCCTGATCGCCCTGCCGAACCGAACCGTACGGTCGTCGTGCCCTGATTTCGCCAGCCGGTCCGGCCCGGCCGGCCACGCACATATGTCGCCCGCGGCGTGCTACGCCGTGGATGCTAGCTGGCTGGCGGCCCGCTCAGGTGGCTAGGATGTGCGCTCAGCGACGTACATCCGCTCCTTTCGGGGGTAGCAGAGCGTCAAAAGCGTGGATAAGGCCGTGACGAATCAGCAGGGCGGATCGCAGCAGCCAGCGGGAATTCGCGACGTTGCGCGGAAGGCCGGCGTCTCAGTCGCCTCAGTGAGCTTCGCCCTCAATGGCCAGCCCGGGGTGGCGAAGGAAACCCGCCGGCGGATCCTGGCGGCCGCGGCGGAGCTCGGGTACCGCGCCAACCCGCAGGCCCAGGCGCTGCGGCGAGGACGCAGCACCACCTACGGCCTGGTCATCCGCAACTTCAGCAATCCCTTCTTCCTCGAGGTGCTGACCGGGGCCGAACGGGCGGCGGACGAGGCGGGCGCAACCTTGCTGCTCCTTGACTCGCACTACTCGATAGAGCGCGAGCGCATGCACGTGCGGGAAATGGCCGCCCAGCGCCTGGCCGGCCTGGCCATCGCCCCGGTCGGCGACGGCGGGGCCGTTCGGCTGTGGCAGCAGCTGCGGCCCGGCGCCCCGGTGGTGGCGCTGAACGCGTCCATGGAGGGCTTCGCCGGGGTGTCCCGGGTGTACCCCGATAACGCTGTCGGAGTGGAGCTGGCGATGCGCCGCCTCGCGGAACTAGGTCACAGCTCTGCCGCCTTCCTGTCCGCGCCACGCGGCATGGCGGCCGACACCGACCGGCTGCGCCATTTCCGGCGCCATGCCCGCCAACTCGGCGTCCGGCCGCACGTGATGCGCTCGCCCCTCACGATCGCCGACGTACGCAAGGCCGCCGGGATCCTGCTGATGCGCCGGGACTCTCCCACGGCGATCATCGCCAACTCCGATTACACGGCGCTCGGAATCTACAAGACCGCCCGTGACCTGTCCCTGCGGATCGGGCCGGACGTCTCGGTCATCGGGCACGACGACCTGCCGACCTCCGAGCTCCTCGAACCGCCCCTGGCGACTATCCGCACAGACGGCCAGGAAATGGGCCGGGCCCTGATGACGCGCTTGCTCGACTGGGATCCGCCCACCGATTACGTCGCTCCGGTGGAACTGGTCGAACGCGCGTCCCTGCGGGCACCCGACTTTGTCCATTCACCCAGTGTTCGCGCGGCTCAGTGCGACAACTCGGTAACGTCCCTTGACACCCCCAGAGCGCATGTGTGAGCATTCGAACGCTAAACGTTTTAGAGGCGTTTATCCTGCCCTCTCAGCTGGGGGATTAGTGGTCGGTAGACCTCCTCGGTACCGCCGCCGGGATCCTTTTTCGGGCCGCCGTGATCCACTTCGGGACAGGGAAGCTTTCAGGAGGCACTAGTGAAATTGTCCTATCGATATGCGGTCGCCGGAGTCGCGGCCGCGGCATTGCTTGCGGCCGCCGGCTGCTCATCGAGTTCCTCATCGAGTTCCTCATCGAGCTCGAGCGGCAGCAGCGTCAACTGGACCAACGAGACCTCCGCGTCGGCCGGAGGCGGCATGAGCGCCCTGGTGAAGGCGGCCAAGGCGGAGGGCACGCTCAACGTCATCGCGCTCCCGCCGACGTGGGCGAACTACGGCACTATCATCTCGACTTTCGAGAAGGATTACGGCATCACGGTCAATTCCGCCCTACCTGATGGCACCAGCCAGCAGGAGGTCGACGCGGTGAAGACGGAGAACGGCACCGCCAAGGCGCCCGACGTCCTGGACATCGGCATGGCCGTCGCCCTCGCCAACACCAACCTGTTCGCCCCGTACGAGGTCAGCACCTGGAGCAGCATCCCGACGGCGCAGAAGGCGTCGAACGGACTGTGGGTCCAGGACTACGGCGGCTACATGGCGGTCGGGTACTCGAGCAAGTTCGGGACGATCACCTCGCTGAGCCAGCTGCTCAGCTCGAAGTTCAAGAACTCGGTTGCGCTGAACGGGAACCCGACCTCGGCCAACGCCGCCCTGAACGGCGTCATGATGGCCAACCTCGCCGAGGGCGGCACGGCCAGCAATATTGCCGACGGCGTGTCCTTCTTCGGCAAGCTCAAGGCCGCGGGTAACTTCTCGCCGGTATCGGCGACCGGCGCGACGATCAAGGCGGGTACGACCCCGGTCGTGTTCAACTGGGACTACCTCAACCTGCCGAGCTACGTGGGCGTGTCGAACTGGAAGGTGTTCATCCCGTCGAACGCCGTCCTGGGCGGGTACTACGCGCAGGCCATTAACAAGAACGCCCCGCACCCCGCCGCCGCACGGCTGTGGGAGGAGTTCCTGTATTCGCAGAGCGCAACCGGCGGCCAGAACCTCTGGCTCGCCGGTGGCGCCAGGCCGGTGGAGCAGCCGGCCATGACCTCCAACGGCACTATCGACACCAGCGCGGCCTCAAAGCTGCCCGCAATCGCCGGGACTCCGGTGTTCCTCAGCCCGACCCAGGCCACGGACGCCGCGAATTACCTGGCGGCGAACTGGGCGAAGGCCGTCAGCTAGCGAGGGAACGTGGCTGCCGCTGCGACATCTGAGACCGGCGCCCGGCCCGCACGGGCCGGGCGCCGGCTTGCCGCTCCCGCCTGGGTCGGTACCGTCCCGTTTCTCGCCTACGTCGCGGTCTTCCTGCTGTTGCCGACCGGCATCGTGGTCGTCGATTCGCTCAAGAACCCGAATGGCGCGTGGGCGTTCTCCAACTTCACCGAGCTCGGCAACCCGCTGGTGCGCGGTTACTTCATCGGGTCGTTCAAGTTGTGCGTGCTTTCGTCGGTGTCGGGGGCCGTGCTGGGCGCGATCCTGGCCTACGCCGTGGCGTCTGGGAACCCGGACGGCGTGGTGCGCAGGCTTTACCTGGCCGTCTCGGGCGTTCTGGCCCAGTTCGGCGGGGTAACGCTGGCGTTCGCGTTCCTGGTCCTCGTCGGCCCCCTGGGGCTGCTTCTCCACGCCAGCTGGTATTACGACTTCCCGTGGGGCATCGGGCTGATCTACACGTATTTCCAGATCCCGCTGATGGTGCTGGTCTTCCTGCCCGCGATCGACGGGGTAAAGGTCCAGTGGCGAGAGGCGTCGGAGAACCTGGGCGCGTCCGCCTGGCAGTACTGGCGGTACGTCGGCGGGCCGCTGCTGATGCCGGCCTTCCTCGGCGGGCTGCTGCTGCTGTTCGCGAACGCGTTGTCGGCCTTCGCCACCATCCAGGCCTGGGAGAACCAGATCGCCTACATCGTGCCGCAGCAGATCAGCACCGCGCTGTCCAGCGAGGTCGGGCTGAGTAACGTCAACGAGGCCGACCTGCTCGCCCTGGGCATGGTGATCATGGTGGCCATCGTCATGACCGGGTACGCGTTGCTGCAGCGAAGGGCGGCGCGATGGCTGCGGTAACCGCACTCAACGAGTCGCCCGCTGCCGCGTCCGGCGGACAGCCACGCGGCATGCAGGTTCGCCAGCGCCGGCGGCTGAACGTATTCCGTTACGTGGTCTTCACGGTGTTCGGGCTGTTCTTCGCACTGCCCCTGCTGGCGATGTTGCGCTTCTCCCTGGAGGGGGCCACGCTCGGCACGTGGTCACTGACGGCCTGGCGGCAGATCGCCTCCTACCAGGGCACGGGCGTTCCTCCCCTGCTGAGCTCGATCGAGATCACCCTGGAGCTGGCGGTGATCACCTGCGTGGTCATGCTGGTGCTGCTGGTGCCGACCATGATCTGGATCCGGCTGCGGGTCCAGTGGCTGACGCGCACCATGGAGATCCTCTGCCTGCTGCCGCTCACCATCCCCGCGATCGTGCTGGTGGTCGGCCTCGGCCCGATCTACAACCGGATTCAGCATTACGAGCTGTCCGCGCTCATGCTGTTCTGGGTCTACGTCATCCTGGCGCTGCCCTACGCCTACCGGGCGCTCACCGCCGGGCTGAGCGCGATCGACGTGACCACGCTGTCCGAGGCCGCGCGCAGCCTCGGGGCGAGCTGGTTCACCGTGATCGTCCGGGTGATCGTGCCGAACATGCGGCAGGCCATCCTGAACGCCCTGTTGCTGACCGCGGCGCTGGTGCTCGGCGAGTTCACGATCGCCTATCTCCTGCTGTACAACAACCTGCAGGAGGAGCTGTACTCCATCAGCCGGAATACTCCCAACGCCGGGGTGGTCTTCTCCACCTCATTCGCCGCGCTGCTGTTCGCCTTCGTCCTGCTGCTGATCCTGTCCTTCGCCGGCCGCCGCCGCGGCCGAGGATGAGGTGCCGTTCATGACTTCTTCGCCCGTGACCAGAAGGCAGGATGGCGCCGCCAGGACCGCCGTCGAAGTACGGATGGAGGGACTGAGCCGGCACTACGGGCCGGTCGTCGCGCTCGACCGGCTCGACCTGACCCTGCATCCCGGCGAGCTCATCGCGCTGCTCGGCCCGTCCGGCTGCGGCAAGACCACCACCTTGCGCTTGCTCGCGGGGCTGGAGGACGCCGACGCCGGTTACATCACCGTCGGCGGCAAGGACCTTACCCGCGTCTCGGCCGCCAAGCGCGACATGGGGATGGTGTTTCAGGCCTACTCGCTGTTCCCGCACATGACCGTGCGGCAGAACGTGGCCTTCGGGCTTCGGCTGCGCCGGATCGGTTCAGCTCACCGGAACAAGCGCGCGCTGGAGATGCTCGAGCTGGTCGGGCTCTCCGCGCAAGCGGACCGGTATCCGCACCAGATCTCCGGCGGGCAGCAGCAGCGGGTCGCCCTGGCTCGCGCCCTGGCCATCGAGCCGCAGGTACTGCTGCTCGACGAGCCGCTGTCGGCGCTGGACGCCAAGGTCAGAGCGCAGCTCCGGGACGAGATCCGCCGGATCCAGCTTGAGGTGGGCATCACCACCCTGTTCGTCACCCACGACCAGGAGGAGGCGCTGGCCATCGCCGACCGGGTCGGCGTCATGCGGGAAGGCCACCTCGAGCAGCTCGCACCGCCGACCGAGGTCTACTCGCGCCCGGCGACCCCGTTCGTGGCCGAGTTCGTCGGCCTGTCCAACCGGCTGTCCGGTGTGGTCAGGGGGGGCACTGTAGAGGTCCGCGGCTGCACGCTGCCGCTGGTGGACAGTGATACTTCCGACGGCGAGGCGGTAGCACTAGTGCGACCGGAAGCGGTGAGCCTGGCGCCCGGTGCCCCATCGGACTCCGGCCCGCTGGTGGGTACGGTGATCGCCGTCACCTTCCTCGGCGCGACGAGCCGGGTGACGGTCGATCTCGGCGGGACTTCGGTCATGGCTCAGCTCCCCACCTCAGACGCGACCGCGCTGTCGGCGGGCAGTCGTGTCACGCTGACGATCCGGCCGGACCCGGTGCTCGTGTCCGACAGCTCAGCCGCTGCCGGTTCACTAGCCGAAGAAGAGGCGTAAGCGGCCGTCATCCGCCGCTGACCACACAGCGCCGGCTCGGCCGCGGAGCGGTGTTGCGCCGCGGCCTGTCCGGCACCCCCCGCGACAGGAACACCGAGCTACGCATCCTCCCGCCATTCCCCCTCGGGCGGCTATCCGGGGCGGACAGCTAAGCGGCGGCTGCCTTCTGGGGCTTGCCGGTCGGCGGAGTCGCGAAGTTTGGCTCGCAGCAACTGCAGGTCCTCGGCGCCGAAGCCGTGATCGGTCAGCCACCGGGCAACCCCGCCGTAGCGGGATTCCATCTGCCCAAGGAACGCGGCCATCGTTTCTGGCCGCACCCGGTGCGCTGCGGCGGGCTTGCTGTCGATGTCCCTGGCGTAGGTCCGGGACCTGCGCAGGCGGGCCAGGACGGCGTCGGTGCGATCCCCCGACGCGGCGTAATCCTCGACCACATCCTCCGGCCGGACTCCGGCGACGGTAAGCGCGAGTGCCACCACCACGCCGGTCCTGTCCTTGCCCGCGGCGCAGTGGACTAGCGCCGCGCCCTCGGAGTGCGCGATGCTGCGCAGCGCGGCCACGACCTGATCGGGACGGTCTTCCAGGTAGCCCAGGTAGTGCCCGCAGACAGGATCATCCGGGTAGCGCGATGTATCGTGCTTCGCATTGGTGAGCAGCGCTTCGGCGATCACGTCGGTGTTGGATCCGGCTTCGGCAAGTACGGGGTGGTGAACATGGCGTACGCCCGCGACGGCATCCAGCGGCGCCGGGCCCTCTGATTCCAGCTCGTTCGGGCTGCGCAGGTCCACGACCGTGGTCACGCCGATATCCCGCACCAGCTTCGCGACGTCCGAGGGAGACAGTTCCTGCAGGTTGTCCGCGCGCAGCAGCCTGCCCCCCGCGGTTCGCAGGCCATCCTGGGTGGGCAGGCCCCCCAGGTCACGCACGTTGACGGCACCCTCAAGCTCAATCCACGCCATGACAACACCTTGGCAGATGGGGCCGCCGGCCCGGCAAGGTATCCGGCATGTGATCTTCCGCGGCCGGCGAGGTGGCTTGCGGTGTGGCCGAAGTGGGGCATACTGGGGACGACCACGATGCCGCCCAGACTCTGCGGCCCGCCGCTAGGTCGATGCTGGCCCCGCATTTTCTTGGATGATCTAAGAAAGAGGCCCCCTGACAGCATCCGGCTGAGATCCTCGCCGTCGCTGGTGGCTGGGAGTCCTCATGATGTGGCTCAGTTCGCCCTTTGCTACGCACGTTCTCCGGTCCGCGGCCGGCCGGGTCGCGATAGAAGTAGACGTCGGCAGGGGGACGACCACGGTCTTTATCAGCGGTGAGCTCGACCTGGCGACGATGCCGTTCGTCTCCAGGCAACTGACCCTGGTTCTGGAAACCAGGCCCGAACGGCTCGTGCTCGACCTGACCCGGACCGGCTTCCTTGACTGCGGCTCCGCCCGGATGATCGTCGCGACGGGCCGGTCGCTGCCGGCCGGCCGGCGTCCGGTCATCCGGCGTCCGAGCCCGGCGGTCCGGCGGATTCTTGAGCTCACCGGACTTGATGCTCAGTGCGAGATAGAGAGATGACTCGTGGGTAGGAGCGGTAAATGAGCAGCGTCTCGATGCAGGATGTACGCCACGCGCTGGACGAGCTCGGCCGGCTGCGCTTCGGCGAGATGCGAGTCGAAGATGCGATGCACCAGGTCGTCCAGACCACCCATGCAATCTTCTCCGTGGACGGCGCCGGCCTGATGCTGGCCAATGCCGACCACCACCTGCTGAACGCCGCGGTATCCGATGTCCGGATGGGTCACCTGGAGGAACTGCAGATACGTCATCAGGAGGGTCCGTGTATCTCGGCCTTCGAAGACAAGCAGCTGGTAAGGGCCGAGGACCTCTCGCAGGAGATGCGCTGGCCGTCGTTCAGCAAGCATGCGGTCGCGCGTGGGGTACGGGCCGTGCTCGCCAGCCCCATCCCCTACAACCAGGACGCGGTCGGCGTCGTCGCGGTGATGTCAGAGGAGAGCCGTCCCTGGTCCGCTGAGGCCGAGCTCGGGTTGCTGGCATTTACTGATCTCGCCGCGCTTCTCATCGCCACGATGCTGATGGGCGAGCAGCAGACCGAGCTGGCTGGGCAACTGCAGTCAGCGCTGAACTCCCGGGCCATTATCGAGCAGGCCAAGGGCGTCCTCATCGGCCGCCAGGGCATTTCCGCGCATGCCGCCTACCAGCAACTACGGGCGCAGGCTCGGTCTGAGCGACGTAAGCTTGCGGTCCTGAGCGCCGAACTGGTACGCGATGCCGTCCGCCAGGCGGACGGGTCGTCCTGAAAGGCGCGGCAGCCAGAGAAATTGCCGACGCACAGGTTTACCTGAAGCGATCTGCGGCATAGGAAGTCGTGCAGTACCAAGGCCGCCCAGAGCCCCGCGGTTGCCAACGAAGCCGATGCTTGTCATCGCCTACGACACCGCGTCGAAAGGCCTCCTGACCGCATCGGCGGAATCCAAAGGGTTCGCTACCAGCGGCTAGGGGAAATCATGATCATACTCGGTATTATTCTGCTGATTATCGGCTTCGTAGCCAAGATCGCTATCGTCTGGACGATAGGGATCGTCGTTTTGGTGCTGGGCTTGATAGCCGTCCTGCTTGGCACGCTCGGCCACGCCATCGGCGGTCGCAGGCACTATTGGTAGCAGGCACAGGAAGCCAGCGGACGCTAGGATGATGACGTGCCGCGGGAGACGGCCACGCAGGTCGTAAGCGCCTTCGTGGCAGCGATCGAGAGCAAGGACCTGGACAGCGCGCTCGCGCTTGTCACCGAGGATGTGGTCTACGACAACGTCCCGCTCGCTGAGGTGCGCGGGCCGGAGGGCATCCGGGCGGCTCTGGCCAGGATCCTCACCTCGGCCGAGCGCGTCGAGTGGCTGGTGCGCTACCAGGTGGGCGAAGCCGACGTCGTGATGAACGAGCGCCTCGACCGTTTCCTCGTCGCCGGCCGGTGGATCGAGGTCCCGGTCGCCGGCTTGTTCGTGCTGCGCGACGGGCGCATTGCGCTGTGGCGCGACTACTTCGACGCCGCTACCTACCGGCGGCAGACCGCGAGCTCCGAATAGGACTCTGGCGTATATCTCGCGATGGTAACGACACTCGCCCCGCTGGTCCGGGCGCGGCCGCTACCGCCGGGTTGGCCGCCGCCCCGGTCCGGGCTGCCTCTGGCGGGGCTGCCGGCACCCGGCGGTAGCGGCCAGCCGGACCCCGGTCGCCGTCTCGATCCAGACCAACCCCGGCAACGGGACGCTGAGCGGCACCACGACAGTGGCTTCGGCGAGGGTGTCAAGCTCCGGGCACACCAAGGCTGGGTGGTGTCGCGGGTGGCTTTGCCGCTACGCAGGCGCCCGGATGCGCCGCCTTCTCCTCGTCGGCACCATTATCTGTGGTGGTAGATGGCTGGCCAGTGCATGGGTGCGGCACCCTGATCTGCAGCGGCGTCTCTCTTGGGGGACAAGGCTAAAGAGGGCTTCCTGGCGGCGTGTCGAACAAAAACCGGACCCCTCGCCAGGAGAATCGATGTTCTACCTCCACTTGCCCGCTTCCTACATCCCGGACACTCCGTCAGCAGTCAGCATCCCGGCCATCCTGATCGGCTTGCTGATCATCGCCACTCTGATGGCAACCAAGATCACGCTGAACATCGGACCCCTCAAGGTCACGCTGAACAAGCCCAAAAAACGCCGCAAGCGGGCCCGCACAGGCCGCCGCGCGTCCCGCCGTTAGCCGGGCTAGGCCGAAGCGACACCTACTAAGTGCCCCGCTGCGCAACGCCGCGCGGGCCGCGCTATCGAGATCAGCGCCGCCCGCGATCCGCCTGGAGGTTACCCGGCTAGCTTGGACGGCTCCTCACCGCTAGAGCGAGTACTGCTGACGGGTTCACGCGTTGGTGCCTTCCACACAATAGTGGGCTCAACCCCGACCGTGCTTGATCGCTCGCGGCGTAGAACCTCGCCCTCAATGACATCACGGATCCAGGAGCTGACGGTCTTGCCATCGCGAGACGCCAAGTCCTTCACCCGCTCGATGATCGTGGAGCTGAACCGGATCGGCACATGAGTAGTCAAGCGCCCCGGCTGCCGTGACCGCTTCTGGCCTGGTCCCCTTCAGCCGGCGGTTGTCCGGATCTTCGTGGTACGCCGCAGCGGCGTCGTCGCGATCACTCATCCGTATCACCCCGCAAGTAGCGGTTTTTGTCTGCCTCGGACGTCTTGTAGATACCGATCGTCTGCACCTCCTGGCGTCACCGTGGTTCGGCGGCGCAAGAGGCACGCAAACTGTCAGCCCTGGCACCATGCCTACCATCAGCCAGTCCGCTGGTCCATCCTCATCAGCCTCAAAAAAAGACGGCTCGCCGTACGGATACACGTCAAGGAGATCCTCCGGACCGACGGCCACGAACTTCCGGGGGCCGTCGTCCGGAAGATGCTATCTCGAACGGATCCTCTTGTTCTGTGTGCAGACTCGAGCGAGGCGCCGGGTGTGGGCGAACTGCGAGTTCAACTCGTAGATGAAGACGGCATCGACACCGGTGTCGGCGCGGCCGCAACACTTGGTTTCGGACACAATCCGCTCCACAAGGCCGGGCAGAAGACCGTCGTCCCGTTCGCTATCCCCTTCGAGAAAATCCGATTCGAAAAGCCGGGGCAGTATGAATTCCTTATCCTCTGGAATGAAAATCTGCTCAATCTCTCAGCGAGCTTTTCTGTGACGCCCCCTCCGATGTCAACTGCCGGAAAAGCACCCGCACCTCCACAGTTGCCACCGAACACTTAACCGTCGATTGCTGCCGGTCCCCGAAGATTGGAACGAAGAGAACCCGTACACCAGAGAGGTCTTTAATAAATTCCGCGCGCTTTGTCCAGGCGGGTTTCAGTTCGGTCCTGCTTTTGCACCGGGGAACAACGATGTCGTGTTGCCCTGGATCCAGGCCGAATTCTGATATCGCATCAGCCCGGTCAGTGCCGCAGCGGCGACGACCAGGCCGGCGACAAGCGCCGCTGCCAGCGAGTGGCCAGAAGCGACGGCCGCGAGCAGCCCGCCGGCCGAGCCGGCCAGTACCGCGGTGATCACGGCGACCATCCCGGCGACGGTCAGGAATTGCTGCCACAGGCCGATCCCCAGTCCCGGGTTGGGCAGCCGTTCCGCGGGGTTGAGCAGGTAGCCGGCCAGCTCGGGAGCGTGATCGAAGTAATAGTCGCGGAGCTGCGCGATACGGCGCGCGTAGGCGAGGTCCTCGATCCCTGTCTGCAGCACCCGGTGGAACGTCGCGAGCCCCGCGAAGGCCAGCGTGGGCAGGAGAATGAGCCCGAACATGTAGAACGCCACGCCGGTCTTGGCGGCGGTGGCGACGAGCCCGAGGGCAATCAGGCCACCGGATACCGCACCAAGGAAAACGCTCGCCCGGCTGGTCGACTCCGAGATCGTCGACGAGCGAGCACCCTGCAGCGTGAAGTGCTCCGTGGTCACAAACGTGACCACCGCCGGGCGCGGGTCACCATCAGCCTGGTCAGGCTGGTTGCCTCGAGCAGTGTTATCCACGAACTTCCGCCTCCGATCCCGCACCCAGGCCGCCCGGGCTGTGAGTAGAGGGAGGCCATCGCGGCCTCGTTCGACATCCCTCAGATCGGCGGCCTCGCGCTCAGGCAACCACCAGTTCGGCGAGGCGGGTCAACGAATTGTCCAGGTGATCGGGGGGGAAGGGTGGGAACTGGCCCTGCTGGCGCACCACCTCGGGTACCGCCGACCAATCATAAGAGAGCCTGACCTCGGTCTCTGACGGGCCGAGCGGAGCCAGGTCGTAGCGCCAGATCCAGCCACCGAAGCGGAGGTTGCCGTCGCCTGGGTCGTGCCCTGGCTCCCAGGAGATGGCATGCGGCGGATCGAGCACCTGGACCCGATTGGCCATCTCGTAGTTCCCATTCGGATGGTTGGCATGGTACATGCCCATGCGGAAGATCTGC
Source organism: uncultured Actinomycetes bacterium (assembly GCA_963758795.1). Classification (GTDB taxonomy): domain Bacteria; phylum Actinomycetota; class Actinomycetes; order Streptosporangiales; family Streptosporangiaceae; genus Palsa-504. Next base: position 468,920 of record CAVWXG010000001.1, on the reverse strand, counting down.
CCCGACGCCGTCAGGGGCTGATGGTCCAGCGGGTCGCGGACCCAGCCCGTGCCGTCAATCGCGGCATGTTTCGCGGGGTCGATGAGGACCGCGAAGATGGCCTCGGCCGGGGCCTTGACGGTAATGCTCGCGCTGATCGTTTCGCTCGCCATGGCTACTGACTCCTGTCTCTGTATTGGAACCAATACGAATGTCATACGCAGCCCGAGCTTCGGGCCGATTTGTGCGGTATCCCGATCAGTCCGTCACGCACTGAGGTCACTGGGCACGTAGGTGAGGATCACCGACCCGTTCTCCAGCCTTCTCTGATCGGTGAGCCTGAAGTGGAGCACTGAGGTGTCCACGTGCTCGAACAGCCGTTGGCCTGCGCCGGCCACGACGGGCCTGATCCAGAAGCGGAACTCGTCGATCAGCTGGTCTCGCACGAGCGTGTCATCGAAGCGGCTGGTGCCGTACTTGATGAGGTCCTTGCCGGGCTGGTCCTTCAGCCGGCCGATCGCGCCGGATGGGTCGGGCCCGAGAAGCGTGGCATTCCATGTGGTTTCGGTCAGTGAGCGGGATGCGACGTACTTGGGCATGGCGTTGATGAGGTCGATGTAGGGGTTGCCGGCGAGGTGGCCCCAGTTCGCGAAGAAGTTCTCGTAGGTGACCCGGCCCATGACGAACGCGTCGTAGTTACCCAGCTCCTCCATGGATACCGCCGCGTCCTCGGCGTCGAAGCTGGCCCACCGTTCGGGTGCTCCGGTGACGCCGTCGAGCGAGACAAGGGTCGATTCGATCAGTCTGCGCATAGCCGTTCTCTTTCTCCCAGGGCCCGGCCCGGGCGATGGTGACCGCACCAGCGCCCGAGCCAGGGCGTGTCCGGCGTCCGGCTTCAGGCCTTCTCGTTGCTGAGCCCTTGGGCGAGCGCCGCGAACTGGCGCTCGAGCGCCTTGGCCGCGCTGTTGCGCCAGCCCTCGGCCACGGACTGGGACATGGGATCGGGGAAGATGTCTTCCTCTTCTTTCTCGATGGCGTCGAAGATGGCTCGCGCGACGGACTGCGGGGAGGCCTTGGGCATGTCGACGCTGCGGGTCATGTCGGTGTCCACGAACCCGGTCAGGACGGCATGGACCCGCACGCCCCGTCCGGCCAGCAGGGCGCGCAGCGATTGGGTCAGGTTGAATGTGGCTGCCTTCGAGATCGAGTAGGCCGGGATCAGCGGGAACGCGGCGAGGGCATTGGTCGACAGATTGTTCACGATGGCTCCGCGGGAACGAGTCAGGTGCGGCAGGAAGGCCTGAGTCACGCCGAGGGTGCCGAAGAGGTTGACGGCGAGGTGGCGTTCGAGCACGGCACGATCGCTCAGGTCGTCGTAGAGCGCGATGCCAGCGTTGTTGATGAGGATGTCGAGAGAGCTGACCATCCCGGCAGCTTCCTGGACCTGCGCCGCGCTGGTCACGTCCAGGGTCAGCGGCGTGACGCGCTCGTCTGGGTGGGTCAGCGGCACACGCGTGCCGGCATACACCCGCTTCGCGTCCCTGCTGAGCGCTTCTTCGACCAGCGCCTGGCCGATGCCGCGGTTGGCTCCGGTCACCAGGATTGTCTTTTCTGTGATGATCATGTCTGTTCCTCTCCTGATCTGATCGCGTCTTTCAGGAGGATGACGAATGGCGGGTGCCGGGACCGGACACGCCCTAGGAAATTTTCAGGCTCTCGATCCGCCGCTGGTAGGACACCCGCTCGGCCGGGCTCCGGGCCAGCGCAATGGCGCGCTCATAGCTTTCCCGGGCCGCGGCGTGGTGGCCGGCCCGCCGTTCCAGGTCGGCCCGGGCCGCCCAGTAGAAGGGGTACCGTGACAGCTTCTGCTCGGCGGCCAAGGCGATGAGCTCGCGGCGGCCCTCGTCGAGGCCGTCCCGTTCGGCCAGGGCCAGCGCGCGGTTCAGCGCCACGATCGGGCTCCAGGACTGCTGGGCGAGGACCTGGTAGAAGCCGGCGATCCGGTCCCAGTCGGTCGTCTGGACCGATGGTGCTATCGCGTGCTCGCAGGCGATGCCGGCCTCGAGATGCCAGCGGGACATGTGATCCCCGGTGGCCGAGCGGGCCAGGTGCACCAGACCGCGCTCAATGCGCGCCCGATCCCAGCGGCTCCGGTCCTGGTCCTCGAGGGGAACGAACACACCGTGCTCGTCACGGCGGGTGGATAGGCGGGCGGAGTCGAAGCAGAACAAGGCGGCCAGGGCGTGCGCGTCCGGATGTGCCGTCGCCTTGGCGTCCAGCAGCAACTCGGTCAGACGCAGCGCGTCCTCGCACAGGAACGGACGTACCGGGTCCTGCGGGTTGCTGCCGTGGTAGCCCTCGCTGAACAGCAGATAAAGCGCTCGCAGGACGGAATCTCGTCGGGTGTCAATGTCAGGCAGGTTCTCCACGTCGGGCAACCGGCCCAGCTCACGCAGCCGACCACGACCCCGGTGCAGGCGCCTGTCGATGGTCTGGGTGTCGACCAGGAATGCCTGACCGATCTCTTTGGCGGACAAACCACACAGCCACCGCAGGATCAGTGTCACGTGCGTCTCGCGGTTCAGGCCGGGATCGCACACCGCGAACATCATCGCCAGCTGGCTGGCGCCCTCGGCGGCCGGGGCCAGTGCCGCCTCGATCGTGTCGGTCAGTGCCGTCGTCGTCGCCAGCTCGGGCAGGAACGAGCGGCGGCGCTGTTCCCGGCGGATGATGTCGATCGCCCGGTTGTGCGCGGCCCGGATGATCCACGCCTTAGGATCCTGCGGCAACCCGAAACGCCAGGCGTGCATGGCACTCACGAGCGCGTCGTGCACGACGTCCTCGGCCAGCGGGACGTTCGACGGGCCCAGAACCCTGGTCAGCGCGCTGACCAGGTGCGCGTACTCCTTCCTGAAAAGGTCCTCAACCAGTTCCGTAGATGACACGGCGGCGAGCGTTTCGTCCACGAGCATCAGATCCGGTAAGTCCTGGACCGGCCGCACCTCGACCGAACCGCCGAACTCGTATGTCGGGCAGGTGCGCGCCACGTCGATGGCGTCTTCCAGGGAAGCGGCTTCGACGATCAAGTTGCCGGTCACCAGATCCTTCGACTCGGCGTAGGGGCCGTCGGTGACCACGCGTTCGTGGCCTCGGACCGTGGCCCCCAGGTTGTCGAGTGCGGTTCCATTGTTACGCGCCCGGCCCTGCCTGGCCAGCTCATCGGACCAGCGATACCACTTCTCGACGTGGGCCTGAAGCTCCGAGGGCGACAGATCGGGCCGCGTGACAGCGCCCCCGCGAAAGATCAACATGAACTTGCTCCGCAGGCCGTGTTCCTCGCTTCGAGGTTCCGACATCATGACCTCCACCGTATCGGCCGCCGGGCTCATGGAACCACGTCACCGCTACGCCTGGACTGCGGGCTGCCCGGACGCCCGATTCGATCAGAACGCCCGTTCCAGGTGCCCCGGCCGCTGGAGGCGGTCCTGCTCCGCCACCCCGACGTGACCCGACGCCGCGGTGATCGGCCTGCCGGGATGACGAGGCCGGCGAGGTCCCGGCCGGATACGTCGTCCTGCGGCGCGGCGCCGCCGCCTGCGCTGGGTGCTCCGCGAATCTGCTAGGACCTGATCCGCTATCGCTCTGCCGTCCTGGCCCGATCTGCTCCGCACTGCTCTGACCCAGCGAACGCGCACTGGCCGCACGGCGCAACGCCGTGCGTGCGGGCGCCGTGCGCGGCGTTTCCGTCTGTTTCCCTCCCGCCTGCGCTGCCGCGCTGATGACGAAATCGTGACAGCCTCTCTAGAAGAGGGGAGTTGTCTAAGTCCCACATCAGTCCAAGCAACCTGGCGCGTCGGCTGAGGATCGAAGCGACGTACCCACTCTGATCCTCCGCCAGCGGTAACACCACCACGTACCGTGCGAGCAGGCGGTTCGTCACGTCAATCCCCAGCTTCACGGCGCAGATCCCGGTCCGCGCGCCGCGCGCGCCGGGTGGCGCGCGCGTCTCCGGCGGAAGTGGGGCGACGTGCGGAGCAAGGTGAGCTTGTTCTATTTGATGCTGACGAGATAGTTGTGATGCGTAAGTAGTCCGGACTTATACCACCGGAATCTTTCTTTGGCCATCCTCGGCGGTGCCGGGCCGTCTAGCATTCTGTCGAGACAGCCAGCTTGGGCGCAGCTGGCAACGGGAGGGCACGGCCGGTGGCTCGTCTGGCGATCGCGAGAGGCTTCCTGGCTGAATACGCAAAGCTACAGAGGGACGTGCAGAGCGCCGTCGACGCGGCGTGCGCCAAGTTCGCCAAGCACCCTCATCCCGGGCTGCTCCTGGAGAAGCCGCAGCACAGCCATGACGACCGGATAGGCACCATCCGGGTGAACGGCTTCTGGCGCGGTGTCGTGCTGGCTCCCGCGACCGGCGATACATATTGCCTGGTCACCGTCCTGCCTCCCGACGAGGCGAATGCCTACGCGGCCAATCACCGGTTCAGCGTCAACCGGGCGCTCGGGGTTCTCGAAGTCCGCGACGAGGAAGCCGTCAGGCAACTCCAGCCGTCCCTCGAAGCGGCCGCCGAGCCCGACGGCAGGCGGCTGTTCGCGGACGTCAGCGACGCCGACCTGGCCTGGCTCGGCATCGACCCGAACATCCTGCCGGCGGTCCGGCTGCTGACCAGCGCGACGGACCTGGAGACGCTGCAAGCGGTGGTGCCGGAGGCCCAGTACACCGCGCTTCGCGCGCTGGCCAGCGGGATGACCGTGGACGAGGCCCAGGACGAGGCTGCCCGGCTTCTCTCCACCGGCACACTGCCTGAGCAGGTGGATCCGGAGGATCTGGTCGCGGCCATGGAGCGCACTCCCGGCCAGGTCACCTTCGCGTCCGGGCCGGAGGACCTCCAGCTCATCCTCGCCCACCCGTTCGCAGCGTGGCGCACGTTCCTGCACCCAAGCCAGCGCAAGATCGCCTACCGGGCAAGCTATGCCGGGCCGGCACAGGTGACGGGCGGTCCCGGAACCGGCAAGACGGTTGCCGTGCTGCATCGTGCGGCCTTCCTGGCCGCGCGCGCCGAGCAGGTACTGGTGACCACCTTCAACGGCAACCTGTCCGACACCCTCCGCGCCCACCTCGACCTGCTGATCCGTGACGCCGACGTGCGCCGCCGGATCGAGGTCTTGAACGTGGACCGGCTGGCCTACAGCATCGTCAAGCAGGCCCGCGGCGGCACTCCGGTCATCACGGACGAGCGGGTGCTGCGCATGTGGTGGACGGAAGCGACCGGTGCTGCCGGGCTGTCCTTCACGCCGGCATTCCTGAAGAACGAGTGGGAACAGGTCATCCTGGCCCAGGACCTGCACACAGAGCGTGCGTACGTGACCTGCCCGCGCACCGGCCGGGGACGGCCGCTCACGAAGGCCCAGCGCAGCCAGGTCTGGCGGGCTGCTCAGCAGGTCACCGGCAAACTGGCCGCGGCCCGCGAGTCCACTCACCTGCAATTGGCCAACGAGGCCACACACTTGCTCCGGCAGGCGGGGGCCCCGCTCTACCGGCATATCCTCGTGGACGAAGCCCAGGATCTGCACCCGTCACAGTGGCGGCTGCTGCGCGCTGCCGTGGCACCGGGTCCGGACGACCTGTTCATCGCGGCCGACCCGCACCAGCGCATCTACGACAACCGGGTCTCCCTGGCCAGCCTGGGAATCAGCGTACGGGGCCGGAGCCAGCGGCTGTCCCTGAACTACCGGACCACGCAGGAGATCCTAGCCTGGGCGGTGCCGCTGCTCGGAGATGATCCAGTGACCGGCTTGGACGGCGACGCGCACTCACTGCTCGGCTACCGGTCCCCCATGCGCGGCCAGCGCCCGCAGCTGAGGGTGGCGGCGACCCGGGCCGAAGAGTTCGCCCTTCTTGCCGAACGGATCCGTTCGTGGCTGGCCGCAGGCATCCAGGCGGAGGCCATCGGCGTGACGGCCCGGTCCGCCAGCCTGGTCCGGGAAGCACGCGAGGCGCTGAGAGCCGACCGCATCATGACGGCCCCGCTGAACGGCCGCGGCAGCACGCGGGCCGTCCGGGCCGGCACCATGCACGCGACGAAGGGCCTGGAGTTCCAGGCTGTCGCGGTCATCGGCGTGGAGCAGGGCCTGGTTCCGGAACCAGCCGCGGTGACCCCGGAAAGCGAGGATGCCGTCACCCATGCCCAGGACCTGCAGCGGGAACGCTGCGTGCTGTTCGTCGCCTGTACCCGGGCCCGGGATCATCTCTACGTGTCCGCCACCGGCGAGCCAGGCATGTTCCTGCCGCCTCGCGAGGCAGATGTCGTTCCGCTTCTAGCCCGGATTGAGCACCGGGCTACGGGGGATGGTCGCTACGATTCACCGGGCGGCAGCCCGAGTTCCTCAGGCGGCGGCCAGTCCCCGGGCAGTTCGGCCAGCCGCCGCGCGTAATCCTCACGATCGAACGGCCGCTGCTCGGTCATGACCCGGTGCACGTCCTCGGCGACCGCACCCAAGATCATGTGCATGATGCTGTGCCAGTCGTGGCCGAGCCCGGCGAGCCGCTGAACCGCCTGCCACGTCTCGGGCGGGTCGTCGGCCAGCAACTGGTTCGCGACCACCACGTGCAGCGTGACGTGCAGCCTCGGGGTCACCGCGCAAGCGATCACTGGTACGGCGCCGCCTGCAACGAGAACAGCTCCGCCTACGTCCCCCAAGAGTGTGCACGTTGTTGCATCCATGCCTATCCGGCCTGGACGCGCCAGGGCAGGTGTCGGGAGGGGACAAGGTGGTTGATGTGGTTATGGCGGGGGAGGGGTGCCCAGGCCGGCCAGGTAGGTGGTGAGCAGGCGGCGGCACGTCGTATCCCAGGCCGGATCCGGCCCTCGCGGCTGGGCGAGCATCGCACCGAATACGACGATCTCGCGCGGGGTCACATTCTGCCTGATGGTGCCGTCCGCCCGCCCGCGGTCGATGATCTGCCGCAGGATCTGGTGGATCTGCTCGCGAATGGCACGGGTCTCCGGCGATCTCAGCGGCGGTCCGCCGTGCAGCGGCAGCACGAGCTCGTTGCGCTGGCTGATCGCCGCCTCGATGAATCGCCGCAGCGCTTCGGCCGCCGTCGTGGCGCCGCGCCCGGCGGCCTGGGCGTTGGCCAGCACCTGCTCGAACGACACGTGGGTGAGGTAGTCAAGCAGGTCGTCCCGGCTGGGGAAGTGCCGGTAGAGAGTTCCGATGCCAACTCCCGCGTCGGCCGCGATCGTGGCCATGGGCACCCGCGGGCCCTCCCGGTGCACGGCCCGGGTCGCGGACCGGACGAGGGCCTGGTGGTTACGGGCCGCGTCACTGCGCGGTTCGCGTGAACTGCGCATGGCGGCCATGTGTTCATTGAACCTGTTCGCTTCCGCCGCCGGCACGTGCGTTACACTCAAACGGACGAAATCCTCCGGATTTTGCCGGCTTGCCCGACCTCATCCGCCAGCCGCCGCCATCGAAGCCGCAAGGAGGCAGCATGCCGTCTCAGCCTGCTCCGATCCCGCCCGACGACCCGTCGCGCGGGCTCACCGTCGCACGGCCAGACGAAGATCAGAGCCTGCCGCACATCGGGCTCGTCGGAGACACCTACACCATCCTCGTCACCGGCCATGACACCGCCGGCCGGTACACCATCATCGACATGCACGTCCCGCCGGGCGGAGGGCCGCCACCGCACCGGCACGACTTCGAGGAAATGTTCACCGTCCTGGACGGGGAGGTCCGGGTGACGTTCCGCGGCGAGACCATCCTCGCCCGGGCCGGCCAGACCATCAACGTGCCGGCCAACGCGCCACACGCCTTCACCAACGCCGGACAGGCACCCGTGCGGCTGCTGTGCCTGTGCGCGCCGGCCGGGCAGGAAGAGTTCTTCACCCTGGTCGGCCAGCCGGTGGCCACCCGGACCGAGCCGCCGCCGCCGCTGGACGCCGAAGCGCAGGCCGCGTTCATCGCGAAGTCCATGATGCTCGCCCCGCAGTACAAGACCGAGCTGCTGCCACCGCCCAGCCACGGCTAGCGGATCGTGGCACTGACCGCCATCCTGATAATCGACCCGGCCGCGGCGGACAGCGCGGCGGCCGAGACGAGCGGGTCGCCCCCGGCGCCGAGCGAGCCCGCATGAGCCGCCGGGTGCAGTTCGGCCGGTACGGCCCGGTCGACGTCCTTCACGTCGCCGAGGTCCCGCGACCGTCGGCGGGCGAGGGGCAGGTCCTCATCGAGGTCCCGCCGCCGGCATCAATCCAGGCGAGATCGCTAACCGCAATGGCGCGATGGAAGCGATGTTCCCGGCCACCTTCCCGTCCGGCCAGGGCAGCGATTTCGCCGGCCGGGTCGTCGAAACGGGGCCGGGAGTCACCGGGTTCGCGCCCGGCGACGAGGTCATGGGGCGGTCCGACCGCCGGTCGGCGCAGGCCGACCATGTCCTGTCCGATCCGCGTCATCTGATCGCCAAGCCGCCTGCCCTGGACATGCGGTGTGGGAGGACTCGCCGCGCCGGTGCCCGGGTCCTGAGCATCGCGAGCGCCGATCACGCTGACCTGCTCAGAGCCATAGGCGTTGAGCCGGTCGCCTACGGCGACGGCCTGGGAGACCGGCTGCGCTCGCTCGCCCCGAGCGGGATCGACGCCTTCGTCGATGCCCACGGCGGCGGCTATGTCGATCTCGCCGTGGCACTGAGGGTCGCGCCGCACCGGATCGACACGATCATCGACTTCGACTGCGCTCAGCGTCATGCCCCGAAGACCGACGCCAGCCCGCAGGTCAGCGATCCGGACATCCTCGCCACGATGGCCGAGCACGTCGCAGGACACGGCTCCCGCAGGCTGGCTGACTGCGCTGGCGTGGCATGGCTGTGAAGTTCTGCACAGAAGAGTGGGCAGGGTGCCACACCTATAGAATACCTGGGCGATACCGGGGCGGCGGGTGGGGTTGGTGGTGTGAGCGGGGCCAGGGTGAGCCGGAGCAATGGACGGCGAAGGGTTGTGCGGGACCTTGACCTGCCCGCCCAAGCCCCAGATACGCGGCCTTGGGTCCCATCCGGCCCGATGTTCCATCGGTGCGGTGGCGGCGCGGCCCGTGGGCGGTGGACGAGGTGGTCGGCCTCGGAATCACGGGCCTGCTCCTCAGGGGAGCCCCGTGATCATCCCGAGATGCGCGCCGGAGCCCGAATAGGGCTCAGAATCTTCGACGGCGCCGGGACTGTCGTCGCACACAAACCGGTGATCGGCCAGCACGGGGAAGCCGCCGATAGCTTCGACAGGAAGTAAAGTTATTGCTCACGGGTGGCCGCGCAGGTCAGCCGGCGATGACCGCCTCGATCAGTTCTGCGATCTCCTGGGCGAACATCCGCCGGCCAAGCACCCGCACGGACCGGTCGCCGGCACAGGCGGCGGTGATCGCTGTCTCCAGCAGCGAGAGGAGCGCGACGGCGAGCACCGCGGCCTCCGCGGCCGAGGGTCCGCCGGGAGCATGGAGCGTGACGCCGTGCAGGACGGTCACCGCCTGGACGCGGTGCTCGTGCAACAGCGCCGCAATCGGCGGAGTGAGGTTGGGCCCGGCGATGAAGTAGGCACGGACGTGCGGTGTGCCGGCAGCCCACCCGAGCAACTCAACGGCAATCTGCCCGGGTCGCGCGGAGCGGCGTGCGGCCTCGGTCGCGCGAGCGAGGGTGTCGAGGTACGCACGGCCCAGGTCCCGCAGACCCTCGAGGAGGACGGCGTCTTTGGATGGGTAGTGGTAGTAGACGGCTGGCGGCGTCAGGCCGGCTGCGGCTGCGATCGCGCTGATGGTCAGCGCCTCGGGCCCGCCCCGTGCCGCGAGCTCCAGCGCCGTTGCCTTGATCTTCTCCCGGTGCGACGGGCGACGTACGCGCCGTCCGGCCACAGGCGCGCCGCCTGGCGCGGCTGGCTCTGCATCCACTGGCATGATGCTATAAAACAGCAACGGCCGCAGTAGCGGGATCAGGTGTAGGAGGCAGCGTGGGCGAGGCGAGCTCAGTGCCTTCGGCGGACGCCCGGCGGTCGCGTCGGGACGCCATCGTCCGCGCGGCCGTGGACGTGTTCGCGCGACGCGGTTTTCCCGACGCCGGCATGCAGGAGATCGCGGATCAGGCCGGAGTGGCCCGCACGGTGCTGTACCAGGAGTTCGCCGGCAAAGAGCAGCTGTTCGAAGCCGCCCTCGCGAGGGTGCTCGATACGGTGGATGAGGTCGTTGCGGCGAGCCGCCCAACCGGGACGGCGGGTCCTGAGGCGCTGGCGCCGGTCATCGCCGCGGTGTGGGACTGGACCGACGGACACCCGCAGGAAGCCCGGCTGCTGTACCACCAGACACCGGGCGTGACGCCGGAGTCCTTGCGGCTGCGGCAGGACTTCGAAGACCGCCACATCGCCGCGGCGTTCGTGTACATCCCGGACCGGGACGTCGTCCCGGCGACTGCGGCCAAGCGCTGGTCGCTCACCTCGCTCGTGGTTCGCAGCGTCATCACCATGGGTCTGTCCGTCCACGCCTTGCGAGCCGACGCCGCACCGCTACGGAATCCTCCGGCGCGCGAGCTGCGCCAGGCCGCGATGGACGTCAGCGTGCGCATGATGCGCGCCGCGGCCAGCGGATGAGGCCTTGACACGCTATAAAGAAATTAGTTACGGTTTGGTCGACCCGACGGCCCAGACGGCCGCCGAGCGGGCGGCCGGTACCGGGACATGCGAACACACTATCGGATACCGCCGACATTTCCGGGGAGGTGACGCGGCGTTTCCTCCCCGGCCTGAAGGCCGGGGTCTCCACGCCGCGATCCTGATGACACAGTCAGCGGCGCTGCCACGCATCGACCCTTATGCAGACGAGTTCCAACAGGACCCGTTCCCGGCGTACGAGGCCTTGCGCCGGGCGGCTCCGGTCCATGAGGTGGCGGGTCACGGCTTCTATCTCGTCACGACCATGCCGCTGGTGCGGGAGGCACTGCGCGACCCCGAGACGTACGCGAACTCGGTGACGTCGGTGCGGCGCACCGAGCCGTCGCCCGAGATCGCCGCCGAAGTGGACCGCATCCGCGCGCAGGGCTTTGCCTATCGGCCGGCGCTGGGGCTCAGCGACCCGCCACGGCATACCCGCAACCGTGCACTGGTCCAGCGGGCGTTCACCCCGCGGGCATTGGCCTGGATGGATCCGGTGGTCACGCAGATCAGCCGTGACCTGGTGGCCGCGCTGCCGGCCGGCGGTGTGATCGACATCGTCCCGGCGGTGGCCCGGCCGCTGCCGATCTACGCCATCTGCCGCATCCTGGGCCTTCCGGATGCCTGGCGCGACGACATCGCGCGCTGGTCGGACGCCGCGACCGCTTCGCTGGGCGCCAAGCCGCTGGTCGCCGAGCGGTGGCTGACGGCAGAACGCGACATGATCGACTACCAGCGGCGGCTGGTAGCAGAACTCGACCTGCGGCGCGCCACCCCTCGCGATGACCTGCTCAGCGCACTGGTACAACCGGATCCGGAGCATGGCGCCCTTACCAACAACGACCTGGTTCTGGTTCGTCCGAGAACTCATAGTCGCCGGCAATGAGACGACCACCAAGCTGATCACGGACATGGTGCTGCGGTTGAGCGAGGCGCCCGAGCGGTGGCGCCAGCTGCGCGATGACCCGCGGCGGGCGGCCACCCTGGTCGAGGAAGGCCTGCGCCTGGCCAGCCCGGTGCAGGGCATGTTCCGGCGCGTGACCCGGGCCACGACACTGGGCGGCGTGCCGCTCCCGGAGGGAGCCATCGTCTTCCTGTCCTTCATCTCCGCGAACCGGGACCGGACGGTCTTCGACTCGCCGGATGACTTCAACCCCGACCGGCCCCACGCCCGCAAGCACGTCAGCTTCGGCCAGGGCATCCACAGCTGCCTGGGCAACGTCCTGGCCCGCATGGAGGCCGCCGCCGTGCTTCGCGACCTCGCCGAGCGCGTCGACCGGCTCGAAGTCGTCGACCCCGGCGCGGTCCGGTACCTTCCCTCCTTCGTGCTGCGCGGCATCCCCGCGCTTCCGGTCAGGGTGCACCCGCACGGCGGCGCGTGATGAACGCAAGCACGAGAGTGCGATAAGGGAGCGGGCATCCGCTCCTGGCGGATGCTGGAAGTTATCAGACTAGAAAGACTTCGACGAGCAAGCTCAGTCGCCCCAGACATCGTGCGCGGTCTCCACGATCAGGCGGAGCTTGGCGACCTGCTGATCGTAGGTCACTGCGTTGCCTTCCACGGTCGAGGAGAACCCGCACTGCCCGGACAGGCAGATCTGGTCAAGCGGGACGTACTTAGCGGCCTCGTCGATGCGCCGCTTGAGATCATCCTTGGACTCAAGCTCCGGGCGTTTGGTGGTGACCAGGCCGAGCACGACCAGTTTGTCCCGGGGGACGAACCTCAGCGGCTCGAAACCACCAGAGCGCTCGTCGTCATACTCGAGGAAGAACCCGTCCACGTTTAGTTCTGAGAAGAGTGCCTCGGCCACGAAGTCGTAGCCGCCGGAGGCGGCCCATGAGGACCGGAAGTTGCCCCGGCACATGTGCGTGGTGATCGCCATTCCGGCCGGCTTGTCCTTGACCGCCGCGTTGATCTGCTTGATGTACCGCAGGTGCAGGTGCTCGGCGTCCTCGCCGCGTTCGCTGATTTCGGCTCGCTGGGCGGGGTCGTTCAGGTAGGCCAGGGACGTGTCGTCGAACTGCAGGTAGGTGCAGCCAAGTTCGCCCAGCCGCCGGACCTCCTCGGCGTAGGCGGCGGCCAGATCGGCCCAGAATACCTCGATGTCCGGGTAGACCTCGGGATCGAGCATGGCCGGTCCGCCCCGGTAGTGCACCATGTTCGGCGACGGGATCGTCTGCTTGGGTACGGCCGAGGTGACGTGGGACTTCAGGAACGTGAAGTCCTCGCCGAAGATGGTCTGCTCAAGCCTGACCTTGCTGCCGACGTGCAGTGCGGCCGGGGTCCACTGGATGGTGCCCGACGGGTTGGTGAACTTTACCGCCAGGTTGCCTGGCGCCTTGGAGACGCCGCCGAGGGCGTAGATGAAGTCCATGTGCCACGATGCCCGGCGGAATTCCCCGTCGGTCGCCGACTGCAGGCCGACCTCCTCCTGCATCCGGACGGCCCCAGCGATCTCTTCGTCCTCGACGGCCCGCAGGTCATCCGCCGTGATCCGGCCGCCCGCGAAGTCGTCGCGGGCCCGGAGCAGCCGCCGCGGGCGCAGCAGGCTGCCGACGTGGTCGGCCCGGAACGGCGGGCTGGTTCTGCGGGACATTGACTGACCCCTCCTCCTCGAGTGCCTAACCCAACACTTAGCAGATCGGGCGAACCAGGCGTCAGGCAGGCCAGCTGGTCGCCAGTACCGGCGGCGACGACACGGCTCCTAGCTCATCCCAGTAGTGTCTCAATCGCTGGTAGCCATCCCAGTCGTGTCTCGATTCCTTGCGCGAAGCAACCATCAGTGGCAATGTTCGGGGAATGATTCCTGTCTTCGCCAAGAGAAGAGCGACCGTCGTCGCCCTGATCGCCATAGCCTGCACCGGGCTCGCCGCGGCATGCAGCAGCAGTTCGTCAAGTTCCACCTCCACCTCCCCGTCGACCTCGGCCTCGGCCAGCGCCAGTTCGTCGAGCACGCCCGCGGTGTCCGGCACGGCCAACGTCGCCTATGCGTCCTCGTTGACGTTCCTCAACGAGAAGGTCATCGCCCCGGCTTTCAAGGCGGCCACCGGATACTCCTACTCGGGCTACGCCAATGCCTCCGGGACCCTGGAGGCTGACATCGCCGCCGGCGAGATCCACCCGAATGTCTTCCAGAGCGTGGGCAGTGACAACGTCACCCCGCTCGAGCCGAAGTTCACGAACTGGTACATCCAGTACGCCGGCACCTCGATGGTTGTGGCGTACAACCCTAAGAGCAAGTACGCCAGCCAGTTCAAGGCCATCGCCGACGGCAGCGAGCCACTGAAGAACCTGTTCACCCTGCTCCAGACGCCTGGCCTGAAGCTCGGCCGCACCGACCCCAACGTCGACCCGCAGGGCCGTGACTTCATCTACATGCTGGAGCTCGCCCAGGCCTACTACCACCTGCCGTCGGACACCGTGGCCAAGATCCTGGGCACCTCGGACTTCGGCACGGCCTCGTCGTCGCAGATCTACGCCGAGTCCTCGCTGGACTCGACGCTGGAGTCGGGGCAGCTTGACGCGTCGAGCGCCTTCGTGACCCAGGCGATCGAGCTGCACCTGGCCTATATCCCGCTGATACCGCAGATCAACCTCTGCTGCGCACAGTACGCGAGCCTCTACAAGACGGCGACGGTTAAGCTGGCCAATGGCATGACCAAATCCGGCTCGCCGCAGGTCATCGATGTCACCATCATCGGCAAGCCCACCGATGCCGGGGTCGCGTTCGTCAAGTACACGCTGTCGCCGGCGGGCCTGGCCCTGTACAAGGCAGGCGGATTCACCGTGCTCACCCCGACGCTAACCGGGTCGACGAGCTCGGTCCCCGCCGCGATCTCGAGTGAGCTGGGCGGCTAGCCCCGCGGCAGCCGCTGGCGGCGCGGTTCGGGGCGACGAAACCCCGGGACCGCGCCGCCCGGCTGGATGGGGGTGGCTTGCCGGGAGCCGGTCGCGGCTCCGTTCGGCGTCCGCCGTCGTCTCGGTGGCCGCCGCGGGCATTGTCTGGCTGGCCTTGCTCGGCCCCGTGATCGCCCTGCTGGCAAACCTGTCGTGGAGCGCCATCGTCAGCTCCCTGACGGCCCCGGGTGCGCTGGATCCGCTCGTGGTCTCGGTGGAATCCGGGCTGGTGACCCTGGGCGTGCTGCTGGTCTTCTGCACCCCGCTGGCCTGGATGCTGGCCCGGGGCAAACTGCCGTTCCCGCGCGTGTGGGAGACCGGCGTGCTGTGCAGCCTGTTGCTGCCGCCGCTGGTCATCGGCCTGCTGCTGGTCTTCATGGTCGGCCCGTACACGACGATCGGCGGCCTGCTCGCCGACCTGCACCAGTCCGCGACTAATACCTTTCTCGCCCTGGTGATCGCGGAGGTCTACGAGTCGGCGCCGTATTACGTGCTCGGCGCGCAGTCGGCCTTCGCCAGCGTCGAGCCGCGGCTCGAGCAGCAGGCGGGCCTGCTCGGAGACCGGCCGCGGCGGGTGTTCCGGCGGGTCACGTTGCCGCTGGCCGCACCGGGTCTGGCCATGTCTTTGTCGATCGCCTGGGCCCGGGCGATGGGTGCGTTCGGCGCGGTCATCATTATCGCCTATCACCCGATGGGGATACCTTTGCAGATATACACGACGTTGCAGGAGACCGGACTGCCCTCCGCGCTGCCGTACGCCCTGGTCCTGCTGGTGGTCGCGCTCCCGCTGCCGCTGGCCGCCTACATCTGGAGCGCCCGTGCTGGACGCCGACGTCGAGGTTGACCGCAGGGAATTCACCGTGCGTGTCGCCCTGCAGGTGGCGCCGGGCGAGCGGCTGGCCCTGTTCGGGCCGTCGGGTGCGGGGAAGACCACGTTGCTCGAGGTCATCGCCGGGCTGGTGCAGCCACGGCTTGCTCGCGTTGAACTGGGCGGCCGGGTGCTTACCTCGACGGCTCCCCCGGTGCGGGAGGTGCCGCCCTGGCAGCGCCGGGTCGGCTTGCTCCGGCAGGACCCGGGCCTGTTCCCGCACCTGTCCGTCCGGGACAACCTGTGCTACGCACCTTCGGCAACGCCTTCGGATGCCGAGCTGTCGTCGCTGGCGTCGCTGCTGGACATCGGCAGCCTGCTGGCCGCGATGCCCGCTCGCCTGTCCGGCGGCCAGGCGCACCGCGTCGCCCTAGGCCGTCTGCTCCTCGCGCACTGCGACACGCTGCTCCTGGATGAGCCCTACACAGGCCTGGACGCGAGCCTGCGGCGCACGCTCACCCACCTGGTGGGCTCTCTGGTGGGTGAGCGGTCCGTACCCACGATCCTGGTCACCCACGAGCTTGCCGACGCGCAAGCCTTCGCCGACCGACTGGCCGTGCTCGACCGTGGCGAACTGCTCCAGGTCGGCGCTCCGGATGAGGTAGTCCTGCGGCCGGCCTCGCGGCGGGTAGCGGAACTGGTCGGGTACCTGGGCTTCGTACCAAGCGAACACACGGTCGCCGGGGTGCACCCGGAACGGGTAATCCCCGGGTCTTTCGCGGACCGCGGGCTCGTGCTGACCGGGACAGTCACGGCCTCCCGGCCCGCCGGGGCAGGCTGGGAAGCCGACATGCGCATAGGTGATGCAACGGTCACCTGCCGTCTGCCGGACAGGCCGCCCGCCTCCGGCCGCGACCTCGTCGTCACGGTCCTAGACCCGCCGTATTTCGGGTCCGATGGGGCGCTCACCCGGCTACCTCCGCTGAGGGCGGTTTGAGCAGGCCCGAACAGATTCACCGGTGACGGACCGGCACCCGATCACCTGGAAGATCGGCTATCTGTACCGACCTCCGAGGTGGTCAAATTCTAAAAACGTCAAGCAATGTTGTCAAAATCCCCCAGTTTGGCCCCGGCGAGGAACTGGCGCCATTCGTCGGTGGTAAATTTGCTGACAGGGCTTTCCGGGTCGCTAGTATTGGCGATCAGGACATAGTCGCCACGGCGCGTCACCGCGACGCACGAACCACCCTCACAGGTGCGTGATACACGCCAGTCAGGTCCCCCGGGGACCGACGTATAGATGGGCATTTTCTATCCTTTCACGTAGCTAGCATCACGGCGCACCGCCTGAACCCTAGTGGCTACCGTAGTTCTTTCGCAGCTCTTGCACCCGTCGCACCGAGTCACGCGGGCTGAGGGCAGCGTCGCGCAAGTGGTCCACGGCCTCCCGATAGCGAATTATTTCGGATTTGCGTTCGAAATATTGGCCACCTATAAGGCTCTCGACAAATACAACCGGTGAGAGATTGGAGTCTTCTTCAAATTCCAGCAAGACGAAATTGCTGTCCTGAGCGGCGTGCGCGCCGACCTCGAACGGTACAACCTGAACGGTCACGATGCCGTGGCGCTCGGCCTCTAGAAGCTTGGCGAGCTGCGCGGCCATGAGCGTCGGTCCGCCGACTTGACGATGGAGCACCGCCTCATCCAACAGCACGCGATATCGCGGTCGATTATCGTCCGCTAGGAGTTGCTGACGGCGAAGCCTAGCTTCGACGCGTTGTTGATGTATGTCCCGATCCATTTTAGGTGAAATTGCCGCTATTATTTCTTGTGCGTATTCTGCTGTTTGCAGCAATCCGGGCACATAATACATTGAATAGCATGTAATGAACTTAGCTTCCTGCTCAAGCCCAATGTAAGGATACAAATTCAGATCATCGAACTCGGTCCACCAGCCTTGCGCCCTCGCCTGTCGGGCGAGGTCCATAAGTTCAGCAGATGCTGACTTCTCAACGTCGTAGAGGCCGCACAGGTCCCGGACGTCACGAAGGCTCGGCCGGCGCGCGCCGGTCTCAAGTCGGCTGATCTTAGTAGGGGAGCACAGGAGTTTCTCGGCGACGTCTTCGATGGTCAGATCGTGCTCGTTACGCAGTTCCCTAAGCCGCTTGCCCAGTTCGCGTTGACGTACCGTTGGGCTCGTACCTGTCACGACGCTGGCTCCTTGTTGAGGGCTTGGCCGCGCGTCCCGGCGTCCAGACATGATTGCCCGACGACATGTTCTTTGGAGCCCATGTTTCGCTCGCGATGACCAAAGGACCTGGCCATTGGCATGTGCCAAGTCATACCAACACAGCAAGTGATGGTCAAGTCTTCCAGTTAGAGCGGGACCGGCGTCCGGCAGGCTCCGGCTACGGCCAGGTTTCGGATCCGGCGAGAGGGGTCCGGTCAAAGCCATCTTCCGATGCGCCAGGACCGGGGATGGCGGTCACCGCGCGGGCGTCAAGGGTCTCGCCGCAATGCGCGCAGACCGGGACGGCCGTGATGACGTGCCCGCAGGCAGTGTGCTTGGTCTGCACGGGCGGACCGGCGGGCGCCGCCCATCGGTCGCCCCACTGCCGCATGGCCATCACCACATGCCACAGGTCGCGGCCCTTGGCGGTGAGCCGGTATTCCGAGCGCGGCGGGTGCTCGGAGTAGCCGACCCGCTTGAGGACATCGTTGTCTACCAGGTGATTCAGGCGCTGGGTGAGGATGTTGCGGGAGATTCCGAGGCGGGCCTGAAAGTCATCGAAGCGGGTCACGCCGAGGAACGCGTCCCGGACGATGAGCAGGCTCCACCACTCCCCTACGACATCGAGGCATTGGGCCACCGAGCAGGTCATGTCCTTAAAGCTGGTCCTGTGCACAGGCTCAGCATAGAGGGTTGCTTTATAGAACTCACTACCTCTAGATTGAGTTCTATGAGAACACTTATCCAGCCCGCCGGGACGAGCGCATGACCGAAGCAGCCGGATCCGTCGGGGCGCAGGTTCGCCAGCGCATCGTCACCTGGGAGGCCCCTCTCGTCGGCGCGGCGCTGGCCCGGGATCTCAGCGGACTGGACTACCTGCGAGCGATCGCAGGGGGACGTATCGCGCCGCCGCCGATCGCCGTCCTGCTCGGGATGAGCATCCTGGCGGTCGAACCGGGCCACGTCGTTTTCCAGCTCGACGTGGGCGAGCACCTGTACAACCCCATCGGATCGGTACACGGCGGCGTCTTCTGCACCCTGCTGGACTCGGCTATGGGGTGTGCCGTACACGCCTCGCTTGACCGCGGCCAGGCGTACACCACGCTCGAGGTGAACGTGAACTTCGTCAAGGCGCTGACCACCAAGACGCCGAACGTCCTGGGCACCGGCCAGGTAGTGAGCGCCGGCCGGCGCGTCATCACCGCGTCCGGGCAGATCACCGGACCGGACGGGACACTGTACGCGCACGCTACGACAACGTGCCTCGTCCTCGAGCCCCAGTCAGCTGCGGGCCGGGCCGGTCGCCCGGCTCCCGGGCTCAACGGGCGGGAGCAGCCGCCAGGAGGTAACGACAATGGACGCTGAAGCCGGCCCGGCCGCCAAGACCACCGCGGCGGTCCCGAGCCTCGACGTTGGGTCTCTTGAACAGGCCAGTGCCTTCCTGCAGGCCGCCGGACTCGTTCTCGATGCGATCAGCGCGGACCGGGTCACGGGCCACCTGGACCTCAGCCCGGCGCACCACACCCCATGGGGAATCGTGCACGGCGGCGTCTACACGACCGCGATCGAGAGCGCCGCGAGCGTCGGCGCCAGCCACGCCGTACGCGATCAGGGCCAGGTCGCAGTCGGGCTCACCAACACCACCCACTTCCTGCGGTCGCTGAGCACAGGACGGGTGAATGTCGAAGCGGCGGCTCTCAGCCAGGGCCGCACCCACCAGCTCTGGCGGGTCGACATCACCGACGAATCAGGCAGGCTCATCGCTCACGGCGAGGTACGCCTGCAGAACGTCGCCGGACAGTAGCCAGCCTCGGTAAGAGACGATGTTGACATGGATGCCGACTCGTTTCTTACCGAGGCGGGCGGGTTGCTGGCCATCCCTTCGACCTCTGACCGGCCTGGTGACCTGCGGCGAGCTCTGGACTTCGTGCTCGATTTCGTCGGTCAGGCGGTCACCGTGGAGCGATTCGAGTCCGGCGGCAAGCCCAGCGCGCTGGTCTACCCGGCCAGGACCCGAGCGGATTTCCGCGTCATCCTCAACGCTCACCTGGACGTCGTGCCCGCTCCGCCCGAGCAGTTCCGGCCGCGCCGCGACGGTGACCGGCTGTTCGCCCGCGGGGCGCAGGATATGAAGGTATCGGCGCTGCTGGCGGCTCGGGTCTTCCGCGATATGGCCGGCCAGTTGCCCTATCCGGTCGCGCTGCAGCTTGTCACGGACGAGGAGGTGGGTGGCCGTGACGGGACCCGGCATCAGCTCCAGTGCGGTGTCAGGGGCCAGTTCGTCATCATCGGCGAGACCAGCGGCTTGCGCATCGTCACCGAGTCCAAGGGCATCGTCAGCGTGACGCTGGTGTCTGCCGGCCGTAGCGCGCACGGCGCCTACCAGTGGCTCGGTGACAACGCCCTGGTCAAGCTGGCGGCAAGCGTGGGCAACCTGCTCGCCAGGTACCCGGTCGCGACCGAAGAGGCATGGCGGACCACGGTCACCCTGGCGCGCGTCTGCACCCAGAACCAGGCGCGTAATCAAGTGCCGGCCGATGCGGAGGCATGGCTGGACATCCGGTACCCGGCAGGCGACGCGGACTTCAGCGGCAAGACCGCCGAGGAAATCACCGCCTACCTGGACGGCTTCTGCGAGCCCGGCGTCAGGGTCGTGGTCGATCGTCTCGACTCCCCGCACCATGTTGACGCCGATCACCCCGATGTGCTCGGGCTCAGGCACGCAGCCAGGTCCCAGGGCTACTCGGGCGAGTTTCTCCGCAAGCACGGCGCCGGAGACGGGCGTTTCTACGGCCAGCTGGGCATTCCCGCGGTCGCGTTCGGCGTGGGCGGCTCAGGCCAGCACGGCCCGCAGGAGTACGCCGAGATCGCCACCATCGCGCCTTACTACCACGCTCTCAAAGAGTTCCTCGGCACACTCAAGCCATGAAGACCTTGAACCCACCCCGGAGATTAGTCAAGGCCGGGGCATTAAGGTTTGCCGAGTGCGCGGCGCCGAAGATCGTTCCGAATGTTGTTGCCGAGCCTTCTGGTCTCCCGGCCGTTCAGGATGGCGCCCGCGGCGGCGCCGGTAAGCAGCGGGCCGAGGGAGAACGCGCTGCGGCCGGCCCGGACGGCGAGGCGGCGCCGAAGCAGCCGGGTCAGCGGGGATCCTGCCGCGAAGATCACCCCGCCGGGAATCATCGAAACGCCACGCCGGTGCGCCCACGCCGCGACATAGGCACTCATCCGCTCCGGGAACCTCCCGGAAGCCGGCGTCCCGTACGCTTCGTGGAGTTCGGCCACGAGCTTGATCTCGATCCCGACCACGACCAGCGTCTCCGCCACCACCTCGGCGGGGAAAGCGGGCAGGACGGGCAGCACCGACACCACCCCACCCGCTCCGCCCACCGCGGCGGACGCGCGGGCCGCGCCCTCGATGAGCGCGCGGGCGATCTCGTCGGGCGCCTTGCCGGGGAACCGCGCCTGCAGCGCCGCCTGGTTACGCACCCGCAGGCGCGGCGCCATCGTGATCACCTGAGCCACCAGGTAGCCGGTGCCCGCATTCGCTCCGCGCCGCGCCGCCGATCTGGCCGACACCCCCCTGCGCACTACGCGCGTCCCGCGGCCCGCCGCGCGCGCACCCGAGCTCGCGGCCTTAGCAAACGAGTTCGCCAGCCTGCGCCGCTCCTGCGGCTGCTCCGCCTCGGTGACATCGGCCGCCACTTGGGCCGCGCGGAGCGAGATGTCGGTTTCCGGTTCTGCCATGGCCTTCCCCTACCCGCGATCGCCGCCCACCCACCTGCCCCGTACAACTAAGCGGGACGGCTTCTTCCTGAGGTTCAGTTGGGGTTGTACGGAGTATTCCGCAGGTCGGGGGCCGGCCGGGAGGTGGTCGTCCGCAGCATGGCGGTTTCCCGGGACAGCAGGACCCGCTGGACGTTCAGCCGCCGGAGCGTGTCGGGCTCGGCCAGCAGGCCCTGTCGTTCCGTCAGATCGATGATCATGGCGGCGGCAACGATGAACGAGAGCAGCGTCGGCTCATCCGGAAGTTCCTCGATCCTGACGGTGGCCCCGCCCCATTCGGTCAGCGCATCGAGGTAGCCGCGGAACGCGGTCTGTACCGTGCGCACCAGGGGCACCGCTGCGACCTGGTCGGTCACGTCGTCGTCGAGCAACTCGACCTCGCCCTGGAGGTAGGGCCGCGTCTCGTCCAGGCTAAGCAGCTTGAACCGCTGAGTGCCGACGGTGATGATGTCGAAGCGGCCGTCTTCGAGCTGCTCGACCCGGCGCAGCGTCGCGACGCAGCCGACCTCGTACAGCGAATGCACACCGTCGATGCCGGTCTCACGGCCCTTGCGGATCGCGATGACGCCGAACCTGCGCGGGTCGCTGCCCTCAAGCAGGTCGCGGACGAGCTGCCGGTACCGCTCCTCGAAGATGTGCAGCGGCAGGAGCATGCCGGGGTAGAGCACCGCTCCGAGCGGAAACAACGGCAGCGTCTCGCTCATGTCATGACAGTACGCTCTCGCTGGCCGCCGGAGTCAGGCGCGCTGTGCCCTGACGGCTTAAGGACGACGCCCTTACGGGATAAGGACGACCTTGCCGCGGATATGGCCCTTCTCAAGCAGGCCGTAGGCATCCTGGACCTGGCTCAGCGGGAACGTCGCGGCGATCGGGACTTCCAGTTTGCCGTCCACGATCAGCCCGGCGAGCTCGGCCAGCACGCTCGCGCTGGCCCCGGCCGCGTTACCCTCGGCCTTGATCCCGTACTTTTCCACCAAGTCGTACCTGACGATCGTGTCGATCCGGGAAGGCTCCACGCCGAGCTCGAGCGCGAGCTCGATGTAGTCCCCGCCGACCGTGTCGATGAACGCGTCCACCTTGTCCGCCACCTGCCGGATCCGGTCGGCCACCCCGTCGCCATAGGCCACGCGAATCACCCCATGACCGGTCAGCCATTCGTGGTGCACCTCGCTGGCCAGCCCGATCACGGTAGCGCCGGCCAGCGTGGCCAGCTGGACGGCGATCGAGCCGACTCCCCCGGCGGCGCCCGTGACCACCACCGTGTCACCGTCGGTCAGCGTGACGGCCCGCACGGCGGCGTAGGCGGTGGCCCCGACCACGAACAGCGATCCGGCAACCTCCCACGGCAGGCCGGCCGGCTTGGCGGTCAGGTTCTGCTCCTCGACCACGACGTACTCGGCGTGGCTGGCCCTGTTGTCGGTGTAGCCGATCACTTCGTCACCAGCCGACCAGCTGGTCACGCCGGGACCGGTCTTCGCCACGACGCCGGCTAGGTCGCTGCCTTCCCCGGAGGGAAACGTGGCCGGCCACCTGGAGCGCAGCGAGCCATTGCGGATCTTGTCTTCGCCGGGGTTGATCCCCGCCGCCTTGACCTGGACCAGCACCTGGCCCGGCCCTGGCTCTGGCGTAGGCACGTCCACCACCTTCAGGACGTCAACTCCGCCGTACTCGTCGAACCGTACTGCCTTCATGGCGTGCCTCCGTTCTCCAACCAGCACTCAACCGCAGGGAACCGCCCGGTATGCCCGCCGGCCCGTTAATCATTTGCCGTCATAACAGCGCCCGCCCAGGGCCCCCACCCGCCTGACGCCTTGAGCGCGCGCGGGCAAATGACCTGCCGCCGCGCTAGTGTTCGATAGTGGCCGAACGCAAGCAACGCGAGGCGCGGGTCGCGACCGGCGTGGCCGAACTGGACCGGTGGCTGTGCGATCAGGTCCGCCAGGGCCTCGCGGTCAGCCAGCAAGCCGGCTACCGGCACTGGGACGACATCGCCGCCCGGATGGTCGACGCGCAGGCGCCTGGTCTGGCCGAACGCCTGCGCGCGCTCGCCGCCGTGCCGCATTCGGGTCCTGGCTGGGAGGGCAGGCTACTGGAGGAGTACGCGCTGCTCCGCCTGCTCGCCGTCGCCTACCGCGAGCAGGCCGCGCTGCCGCCGCCGCTCCGTGCCACCGTCCGGTCGCGGATCGGGTTCACCATCCGCCAGGCTGACGTCCTGGCCAGCGGTCAGCCGGTCAGGGACCACTGGCAGGTGCTGGGCCGCCGGGATCTCGACCAGGACCGGCTGCGGACCCGCCGGGTGTGGCTGCGCGGGCGTGCCAGCGGGCGGTACGCGCTCGTGCTCAGCTTCGCCGCCGCCGGGCAGTCCCTGGACGACTCGCTCATCGTCGGCACCGCGGCCGACGCGGAGCTAGTCTTCTACCCAGCGGCCATCCCGCTGCGCGCGCTCGTCGCGACCTCCCGCGATGAGGTCCGGCCGGGGCCGCCGCCCGGCGCGGAGGTTGGGGAGGTTGAGGGGGTGGCGGAGCTGCTGGCCTCGTGGGCCAAGGCGCTCGGTGAGGATCCCTGGCTGGACAGCTGGCCAGCCGTCCTGACCGCGACCCCCGCCCGGTCGCCAGGCCCCTGCCTATTCGACGCGAGCGGCGACGCCCTGCCACTGCACCCGGGCGCGGGCCACTGCTGGACCCTGTTCGCGCTCTCCGGCGGCAGCCCGCTGACGGTGGCGGGCGAGTGGACCCCGCGCGGCCTGTGGCCGCTGACCGCCTGGGACGAGGGCGGGATGGCGGTGCCGCTGTGAGCACCTGGCAGGATCTGGTCACGGCGAGTCTTATCGGCACCGAACGGGCCCCGGTTCCCCCGGTCCGGATCCCTGGCTGGCCCGCCCCGGACACCCCCTCAACCGATGACCGCGGCGCGGCCAGGTTTACCCAGAGCGGGGCCCCTGACCAGGCGTCCGTGCTGCTCGATCCGGCCGAGATGCTGCTCGATCCGGCCGAGATGCTGCTCGATCAGGCCGCGTTGCTGACGGCCGCCCGGCGGGCGGGCCAGGCCGGACACGCGGAGCCGCTGCCGGCGGCCGGGCCGGATCCCAGGCCGCTCGTGAGCCCGGCCGCCGCCGACCGCCTGGCCCGGATGCTCGGCGGAGAACATCCTGACCTGCTGACCGAATGGCTCACGGCAACCGCCGGCCGGGGCTTGCGGGTTCCGGCCCAGCTGCTGCCCGGGTTGCTTGACCGGGCCCGGCGGGTCTCGCCGGCGGATCCTGAGTTGCGGCGGCTGGCGGCCGCGGTCGGCGGCCCGCGGGCCCGGTGGCTGGCCAGGCTCAACGCGGAGTGGACGGTCATGGCGGCGGACACCCCGGCCGGCGACGACGCATGGCGGCTCGGTGACGCCGGCCAGCGGCGCGGCTTTCTGACCGTGCTCCGCGCCGCGGATCCCGGCGCCGCCCGGGACCTGATCACCGCCGGCTGGGAGGCGGCAGGCGCAGCTGAGCGGACCATGTTCCTGTCAGTCCTGGCCGCCGGTCCGGCTCTTGGCGCCGCGGATGAACCGCTGCTCGAAGCCGCGCTCAGCGACCGCGCCGACGAGGTGCGCAGCTGGGCCGCGTACCTGCTGGCCAGCCTGCCCGGATCGGCCCTCGGGCGGCGGATGGCCGGACGCGGCCTGCGCGGCCTGCGCCTCGAAGCGGGCCCCCGGGGCGCCCGCCTGATCGCCAGCCCTCCGGCCGAGTGCGACGCCTCGATGCGGCGAGACGGAATTGCGCCCGGGCCAGGTGCTGGACGCTCGCAGCTCGCCGACCGGACTCGCCTCATGCTCGAGGTTGTCGCCCGGACCCCGCTGCGCACCTGGACGGACGCGTTTGCGCTGGCACCGGCCGCGATCGTCGCCGTACCGTCGGGTGACTGGGCCCCCGTGCTGTTCGTCGGCTGGTCACGCGCCGCGATCGCCCAGCGGAACCAGGACTGGGTAGCCGCGCTGATCAACCAGGCCTTCACCGGATGGCGCCCGGCTATGCCCGCCGAGAACGGGGCCCTGAGCCAGCTGGCCCGCCGCGCCGACCCGGCTCTCGGCGCCCCGGATGCCCTGGCCGGGCCGGAGCCCGGTACGTCGCCGGCTGTCCGGGCCGTGATCAGGGTGCTGCGGTTTCGCTATGACATGCTGAAGGAGCTGGACGTTGGCAACAGCCGTGGCTGAGAACCCCGAGGACCGCGGAACCGAAACGGTCCTGCGTCCGCACGCAGAACAGGAGTACGCGGCAGAGTTGTCCGTGCTGGCCGCCACCGACGACCGGCCACGGCCACCGGGCTGGCGGCTGTCGCCCTGGGCGGTGACCACCTACCTGCTGGGCGGCCGCGCCGCCGATGGCACCGAGATCACGCCGAAGTACGTGGGCTCACGCCGCCTCATCGAGGTCGCCGTGGCCACCCTGGCCACCGACCGGGCCCTGTTGCTGCTCGGCGTGCCGGGCACGGCGAAGACGTGGCTGTCCGAGCATCTGGCCGCGGCCGTCTCGGGCGACTCGACCCTGATGGTGCAGGGTACGGCGGGGACCGCGGAGGAAGCGGTCAGGTACGGCTGGAACTACGCCCGGCTGATCGCGGAGGGACCGTCGCAGGCCGCGATGGTGCCCAGCCCGGTGATGCGCGCGATGGCAGATGGCCACATCGCGCGGGTCGAGGAGCTGACCCGGATGCCATCAGACGTGCAGGACGCGCTGATCACCATCTTGTCCGAGAAGACGCTGCCGATCCCGGAGCTCGAAGGCGAGCTGCAGGCGGTCAGGGGCTTCAACGTCATCGCCACCGCCAACGACCGGGACCGAGGCGTGAACGAGCTGTCCAGCGCGCTGCGCCGGCGGTTCAACACCGTCGTGCTTCCGGTCCCCGCCTCCGCCGAGCAGGAGGTGGACATCGTCACCCGCCGGGTCACCCAGCTCGGCCGCTCGATCGGCCTGCCGGACACCCCGCACGGAGCCGAGGAGATCAAGCGCGTGGTCACAGTCTTCCGCGAGTTGCGCCAGGGCGTGACCGAAGATGGCCGTGCCAAGGTCAAGTCGCCGAGCGCGACCCTGTCTACCGCCGAGGCGATCTCCGTGATTACCAGCGGCCTGGCCCTGGCCGCGCACTTCGGTGATGGCGTGCTGCGCCCCGCCGACATCGCCGGCGGCATCACCGGCGCCGTGGTCCAAGATCCCGTCTCGGACCGGGCAGTGTGGCAGGAGTACCTGGAGACCGTGGTCCGGGAGCGTGATGATTGGAGCGACTTCTACCGCGCCTGCCGCGAAGTCGCCGGGTAACGACCGTGATTGAGCTGTACGGGGTGCGGCATCACGGGCCGGGGTCGGCACGGTCGGTGCGAGCGGCGCTGGTGGAGCAGCAGCCCGACGTGGTGCTAATCGAGGGACCGCCGGAGGCGGACGGGCTGGTGGAGCTGGCGGCGGATCCGGAGATGCGCCCGCCGGTGGCGCTGCTGGGATATGTGGCCGAGGAGCCGAGCAAGGCGGCGTTCTGGCCGTTCGCGGTGTTCTCGCCGGAGTGGCAGGCGATGCGGTACGCCCTCAGCGCGGGGATTCCGGTCCGGTTCTGTGACCTGCCTGCCGCCCATCAGCTCGCGATGACCGAAGGAAGGGGGACGGGTCCGCGGTCGCGTGTCGATCCCGTCGGCGAGCTGGCCTCGGCGGCCGGGTACGACGACCCTGAGCGCTGGTGGGAGGACGCGGTCGAGCACGTCCCTAGGCCGGCGGTCTTCGGTGCCCTGGCCGAGGCCATCGGGATCCTGCGCGAGCAGGCCACCGAACCCGACCGTAGCGACGCGGTCCGCGAGGCGTACATGCGGAAGGTGCTGCGCAAGAGCATCAAGGACGGCTACCAGCGGATCGCCGTGGTCTGCGGCGCCTGGCACGTTCCCGCGCTGCATCCCCTCCCGGCCGCCGCCGCGGACGACCGGCTGCTGCGCGGCCTGCCGAAGGTGAAGGCCACCCTCACCTGGGTGCCCTGGACCTACGGACGGCTGTCCTACACCTCAGGCTACGGCGCCGGGATCCGCTCCCCCGGCTGGTATGACCACCTGTTCTCCTCCGCCGGGCAGCCCATTGAACGGTGGCTGGCCAAGGCCGCCGCAGTGCTGCGCGAGGAGGGCATCGGAGTGTCGGCGGCGCACGTGATCGAAGCGGTCCGGCTGGCCGACGCGCTCGCCGCGCTGCGCGGACGGCCGCTCGCGGGCCTGGAGGAGGTCACCGAGTCGGCCCGCGCCGTGCTGTGCGAGGGCAGCGACCTGCTCACGGCGCTGATCCAGAGGCGGCTCGTGGTCGGTGAGCGGCTCGGCGCGGTCCCGGCCGCGACCCCCATGATGCCGCTGCAGCGAGACCTGCACGACCAGCAGCGCCGCCTCCGGCTGCGGCCCGAGGCATCGCCGCGCGACTATGACCTGGACCTGCGCAAGCCCAACGACCTGGCCCGCAGTCACCTGTTGCACCGGCTCGCCCTGCTCGGCATCAGCTGGGGAACGCCGCGGCAAGGCCGGACGCGGAACATCGGGACGTTCCGTGAGAGTTGGGAGCTGACCTGGCGACCCGAGCTTGACCTGGCCTTGATCGAGGCGAGCCGGTGGGGCAGCACGGTGGCGGCCGCGGCCACTGCTCGGGCCCGGTCGATGGCCTCCGGGTCCTCGGCTCTGGAGGAGCTGACGACGCTGGTCGAGCGGTGCCTGCTGGCCGACCTCGGCGACGCCCTGCCGGCGGTGCTCACGGCGGTCAGGGCCCGTGCCGCACTTGATACCGACGTGGCCCACCTGATGGCGGCGCTGCCGGCCCTGGTCCAGGCGGCCAGGTACGGTGACGTGCGCGGCACCGACCCGGCCCGGCTCGGCGAGGTCGCCATCGAGATGATGACACGGATCTGCGCCGGCCTCCCGGCCGCCATGGCGTCCCTGGACGAGGCGGCCGAACGAGCCATGCGGGACCGGGTCGACGCCGTCCATTCGGCCACCGGGCTGCTCGCCGACGGTGAGAGCCGCGAGCGCTGGCTGGATACCCTGGCGCGCCTGCTCCCCCGCTGCCCGCCCCTGACGTCCGGCCGCCTGACCCGGCTGCTGCTTGACGCTGGGCGTCTTGCTACCGGCGAGGCGTCATCGCGGATGTCCCGCGAGCTGTCCGCCGCCGCCCCGGCCGCGGCGGCCGCGGGCTGGGCCGAGGGGTTCCTGGCCGGGAGCGGGCTGCTGCTCGTGCACGACCACAAGCTGCTCGGCCTGATCGACGGATGGCTGGCCGGGTTGAGCGAGGACGCCTTCGCCGCGGTCCTGCCCGCCCTGCGGCGGACCTTCGGCGGGTTCGCGCCGCCCGAGCGACGGGCGATCGGGGAGAAGGCGGGCCGGCTAGTGAACGGGGATGTGGGCGGGGGCGGGGCACCGGCGGCCACCGCGACCGACAACGAGCTGGACGAGGAACGGGCGGCCATCGCGGTACGGGCGGTCGCGGCCATCCTCGGGCTTCCCGCCGCCTCCAACCGGGCGGCGGCGTCATGACCACCGGTCCCGACGAGCGGATGCGCCGCTGGCGGCTGATCCTCGGAGGTGCCGACGATGGGACCGGCACCTCACTCGGCGGCGACGACGCGCGCATCGACGCGGCGCTCGGCGCCCTGTACGACTCCGATGCCGACCAGAGCAGTAGTGCTCAGGCCGGCCGGCAGCGCGGTTCCGGGTTGGCCGCATCGGCCCCGCGGGTAGCCCGCTGGCTCGGCGATATCCGGACGTTCTTCCCGGTCAGCGTGGTCCAGGTGATGCAGAAGGACGCGATCGAGCGAGTCGGCCTGACCCGGCTGCTGCTTGAGCCCGAGATGCTCGAAGCGGTCGAGCCGGACGTGCACCTGGTCGGCACGTTGCTCTCGCTGAGCCAGGTCATACCCGAGCAGGCACGGGAATCGGCGCGTGCGGTCGTGCGCACCGTAACCATGGACCTGGAGCGCAGGCTGGCCCAGCGGACCCGTTCGGCGGTGGCCGGGGCGCTGAACCGGGCGAGCCGGACCAGCA
Source organism: uncultured Actinomycetes bacterium (assembly GCA_963758795.1). Taxonomy (GTDB): domain Bacteria; phylum Actinomycetota; class Actinomycetes; order Streptosporangiales; family Streptosporangiaceae; genus Palsa-504. Next base: position 439,503 of record CAVWXG010000001.1, on the reverse strand, counting down.
GGCCCAGGCACCACGCCGACATCGACTGGGACCGGACGATCCGCGCGAACCTGCGGAACTATCTGCCACGGCAGCGGACGATCGTGCCGGAACGGCTGGTCGGCTACGCCAGGAAGCAGCATGCGGTGGCGCGCGATGTCATCATCTGCCTGGACCAGAGCGGCTCGATGGCCTCCTCGGTTGTCTACGCCGGGGTATTCGGAGCGGTGCTCGCCTCCATCCGGTCGCTGCGCACGTCGGTGGTGGCCTTCGATACCTCGGTGGTGGACCTGACCGACCAGCTCGGCGACCCGGTCGACGTGCTGTTCGGCACTCAGATCGGCGGCGGCACCGACATCAACCGAGCCGTCGGCTACTGCCAGCAGCTGATCACGCGTCCGGCCAGCACGATCTTCGTCCTGGTCAGCGACCTATACGAGGGTGGTAACCGGGACGAGATGCTGCACCGGATCGCGGACATAACCGCCGCCGGGACGCAGGTCATCGCCCTGCTTGCGCTGTCCGACGACGGCGCACCCGGTTACGACCACGACAACGCCGCCGCCCTCGCCGGACTGGACGTCCCGGCGTTCGCGTGCACGCCTGACTCGTTCCCGGACCTGATGGCCGCCGCCATCGAACGCCGCGACATCGCCGAGTGGGCACACCGCCACCCACCCATCCTCCCATCCGCCCCTACGCCTGATTTATCCCCTTTGACCGGATCGCGAAGCGCATGGCGGGGTTTCAGGGGTGTCGACCGCGGTGACCCGGCGCCCGTTCGCCGCGGCCAGCCAGCCCGGCAGGGGTACTGCCCGGCTCCGAGCTGACGCCCTTCGAGAAGCGGATCGTCCGCTGGATATTTACGACACTGAGTGCCAAAATGGGTGTCTGCATTCAGCCGACGCGCGAGGAGACCGATGGCAAGCACCCGTGAGTGGTTCGAGACTGTAGCGGAGGCGCGCAGGAGAGCCAGGCGGCGCCTGCCGAGACCGGTCTACCTGGCGCTGGTCGCCGGAACCGAGCAGGGCGACACGCTGCGGGACAACACGGCGGCCTTCAGCGAGCTGAAGTTCGCGCCGCCGCGCATCGCGGACCTGCCTGCCACCAGGGAGATGGCCACGTCGGTGCTCGGCCAGGAGATCTCCATGCCAGTGATCGCGTCTCCCACCGGCGTGCAGGCCGTGCACCCGGACGGCGAGGCGGGTGTGGCGCGCGCAACGGCTGAGGCGGGCACGACCTTGGGCCTCAGCTCGTTCGGCAGCATGCCGGTCGAGGCCGTCGCGGAGATCAACCCGAAGCTGTTCTTCCAGAGCTACTGGTCAGGCGGCCGGGACCTAATCCTGGAGCGGTCCGAGCGAGCCCGCCGGGCGGGCGCTAAGGGCCTGATCGTCACGCTGGACTGGTCGTTTTCCAACGGCCGGGACTGGGGCAGTCCGGCTATACCCGAGAAGATGGACCTGCGGACCCTTCTCCGCCTGGCGCCCGAGGGCATCACCCGACCTGGCTACGTGCTTGAGTGGCTCACGCACGGAGGGCTGCCCGACCTCACCGTGCCCAACATGGCCTCCCCCGGCGAGCCTGCTCCGACGTTCTTCGGCGTCTACGGCGAGTGGATGCAGACCCCGCCGCCCACCTGGGACGATCTGGCCTGGCTGCGGGAGCAGTGGGGCGGGCCCTTCATGGTCAAGGGCGTGATGTGCCCCGACGACGCTCGCCGGTCGGTCGACATCGGTGCCACCGCCATCTCGGTGTCCAACCACGGCGGCAACAACCTCGACGGCACGCCTGCCTCCATCCGGGCGCTGCCCGGGATCAGCCACGCCGTGGCCGACCAGATCGAGGTGCTGCTGGACGGCGGGATCCGCCGCGGCAGCGACGTGGTCAAGGCGCTGGCCCTGGGCGCCCGGACGGTCATGATCGGCCGGGCCTACCTGTGGGGGCTAGCGGCCAACGGATCCGCGGGCGTGAAGAACGTCTTCGACGTGCTCCGCGGCGGGATCGACTCCACGCTGCTCGCGCTCGGCCGGTCCTCCATCCACGACTTGTCCCCCGACGACGTCATCGTGCCGGCCGAATTCAGCCGCGGCCTGGACAAGGGACGGCCTGGATAAGTGACGGCCTGTCAGCTGACGCCCTCGCAGCAGGGGCAGCAGCGGGCGAACGGTCCGGCGTTCGGCGCAGCCTTGCCAGACCCCGAGGCTGTACCCGATGTCGTCGAGGAGCCGCGCGGCCACGTAGCGTGCCGGGTCGAGCGGCGGGCGGCGGTCCAGCCAGTCCAGCAGCGGCGGCGCGAGCACCAGCGCGGCCAGCGGAAGCCGAAGCCGCCGCACCGCCACCGCCGCGGGCAGCCACAACGGCCACCAGGTGCGGGAAATCGCGCTGCCAAGCGGTCTGACGGCCGCCAGGGTACCGCCGCCAGCCTGCTGCACTGCCAGCCGCCATGCGGCCGAACTGGCCGGCCGTGGCCATCCCTCGCCGGTGACCTGAGCCAGCCGCCGGGCGAGCAGCGCGATACCGGTGCCGGTGACCACAGCGCCCGCGGCCGGGCGGCCCGCGGCCGCCGCCAGGCAGGCCACCGCGGTCCACGGTGAGCAGTACAGCGGGCGCACCGCGCCGGGATGGCGCAGCTCGAGTGCGGCCGCCGAGGTCCCGTAGTCCCTGCGCCTGGCCAGCCACCCGCGCAGCCGCACCCGGTGCTGGTGTCCCATCGTGGCCGCTGGCTCATAGCGGGTCCGCCAGCCCGCCGCGGCCAGCCGCCAGACGAAGTCGACGTCCTCCCCCACCTGCATTTCTTCGGCAAAACCCGCTCCGGCGGCAGCTTTGCGCACGACCAGGGCGGCCCCGGGAACGTAGGGGACGCACGATCCCGGCCGGACGATGCTGGGCCGCTCTCCCATGTCGAGCGTGGAACTCGCCCCCTCGTACCGCGCCAGCCAGCTTCGCCCGCTCTCGTGCGGGACGATGCGCGGCGCGACCGCGCCCACCGCCGGGTCCGTGAAGTGCGGCAACAGCAGATCCAGCCAGCCTGGCTCGGGCACGCAGTCGGAGTCGAGGAAACCCACCAGCGGCGTATCGGCGGCGGCCAGGCCCGTGTTCCTGGCCGCCGCCGGCCCGCCGTTCACCGGCCGCCGCAGCACGCTGGCGCCCGCCGCCGCCGCGATGCGCGCGACCGCCTCCGGGTCCCGCGAGCCGTCGTCGACCACGATCAGTCGCGCCGCCTTGGTCAGCCCGGCCAGGCAGCGGGACAGCTCGGCGTGCCGGTCGCGCACCGGGATCACGACCGTCACCTCGTCGGCGCCGTGCTCGCGGCCGGCCGACCGGGCCTCGGTTACGACGGGATGGGCGATCCCGGTGTCGAGAAGGCGCCGGGCCAGCGCCCGGGCCTTGGGATTATCCTGGACCGGCGCACCTGACCACCAGCCCGCCACATGCCGGGCGCCGGACCGGGTCAGCCGCAGCACCCGGGTGGGGTAACCGCCGGTGAGCACCGTACCGTCCGCCACCATCCGCGACCGTGGGTCGGTGCGCAGCCGGAATCCCGCGGGGACCAGGTCATCGGCCGGTCCAGGTCCGGCAGGGGCTAGCGCACCCGCTGGCTTCCGCTCGCTAGCTCCGTTCGGCACCAGCCAAGGCTACTGCCAGGGCTGCGACAACCCCCCGGAACCTGGCGTGGCGTTCGGCGTGGAAGGCGGCCATCACCGGGTCCGGCTCAGCCACGAGGCTGGCTGGCGGCGCCAGCGGTCCCTGCATATCGTCGAAACTCAGCAGGCCGGCGACGTGAGCTCCCAAGAGGGCGGCGCCCCGGCCAGATGCCCCGGGCACGTCCACGGCGTACAGCGGCAGCCCAAGCACGTCCGCGAGCAACTGTCGCCAGCTAGCGGCCAGGGTGCCTCCTCCGGCCAGCCGAAGGCGCGGCGGCCGGTACTCTCCGAGCAGGGCATCGAGGATGTCACGGATCGAAAATGCCACTCCTTCGAGCGCGCTGCGCAACAACGAGGTCCGGTCGTCGGCTAGCGACAACGCGGTCCAGGAGCCACGCAGTGCCGGATCGGAATACGGTGTCCGTTCCCCTGACAGGTGCGGGACGAAGATCGGGTCGTGAGCCTGGCCCGGATGACCGGCACTCGCATACAGCTCCTCCCAGCTGGCATTCATGATCTCGCGCACCCAGTTGAGACTGAGCCCGGCGCTGATGCTGGCGCCCATGTGGTACCAGCCATCCGGAGTCGCTGACCGGTAGAGGTTGATCCCGGCGTCCGCCCGGCTGACCGGTGCCACCGCAGGCCGGATGACCTGCGCGCCGGTGCCGACGGTCAGCTGGATGTCGCCGCCGTCGACGATCCCGCTGCCCAGGGCCGCGGCCGCCGTGTCGCCGGCCCCGGCCGCGACCGGGATACCCGCCGGCAGGCCCAGCTCAGTCCCGGCCTGCGCGGTGAGGTGGCCAGCCGGCGCTGCTGAGGGCAGCAGGGGCGCCAGCAAGCCGGCCTCGAGGCCCAGAGCGCCGACTACCTCAAGGTCCCAGCGGTCGCCCAGCACGTCGTAGAGCAAAGTGGCTGAAGCATCGCTGGGCTCGGCATGGACCTCGCCAGTGAGACGGGCCCGTATCCAGTCTTTAGGTTGCAGCGCCCAGCGAGCTTCGGCGTACGTGCGCGGTTCGTTCTCGGCGATCCACTTGAGCATCGGCCCGGCCATGCCCGGGGCCAGCGGGTTGGCGAGCCTGGCCAGCGCCCGGGAGCCGAGGAGCCGGTAGGCGCGCAGGGACCCGGTAGCGCGGCTGTCGGCCCAGAGCAAGGCCGGACGGAGGGCTCCGCCATCCCGGGACGTCATCACCAGGCCGTGCATCTGTCCCGACAGCCCGATCGCCGACGGCTGCGCGCCCGCCGCGTGGACAGCCTCGCGGGCACAAGCGGTCACCGCGCTCCACCAGTGGGCCGGCTCGCTCTCGGCGTAGCCGGCCATCGTCGAGGTCACGGCGTAACCGGCTGAGGCCTGAGACAGCACCTTGCCGCCGGTATCGAGCACGACCGCCTTGGCCGAGCTCGTCCCGAGGTCGAGACCCAGGGTGCAGACCGGGCCCGCCGGATCGCGGCGGTCAGCGGCCCTCGCCAGGAGCCGGGAATCAGCGCTCATCAGGACCATGGTGTCAGCACTCGATGATGATCTTGCGGACCGTCCGCAGGAACAATAAGGCAGGAACAACGAGGCAGGAACATAGCATGGCGGCATGCCCGCGTCGCCGCCCGCTTGGGAGCTGGCCCGGATGCGATGGCCCGAAATCGAGAAGGGCCCGCGACGGCTGCTCGTGGTACCGGTCGGCTCGCTGGAGCAGCATGGCCCGCACCTGCCGCTGGACACCGACACCAGGATCGCGGTGGCCGTCGCCCGGCGGGCATGCGCGGGCCGTCCCGGCGTGGCGCTCGCCCCGGCCTTCGCCATCGGCGCCAGCGGCGAGCACGCGGCCTTCCCCGGCACGCTGTCCATCGGCGCCGAGGCGCTGACCACATGCCTGATCGAACTGGGCCGGCACGCCAGCCTGCACTGGCCTGCTGTGCTCCTGGTCAACGGGCACGGCGGGAATGTTCCTGCGGTGGAGGCAGCCATCGGCCGGCTTCGCTACGAGGGACGCGCCTGCGCGAGCTGGCACGCCGGGCTGCCCGGTGGTGACGCGCACGCCGGCCGGTCCGAGACCTCGGTCATGCTCGCGCTGGACCCGGACGCCGTGCGCCTGGCCGTGGCCGGCCGGGGCGACGTCCGGCCCCTGACCGAGATCATGCCAATGCTGCGCGAGCAGGGCGTTCGGGCGGTGAGCGCCAACGGTGTGCTCGGCGACCCGGCCGGGGCCTGCGCCGGCGAAGGTGAGCAGTTGCTCACACGCCTCGCGGCTGGGCTGAACGACGCGCTGGACACGCTTCTGCGACGGTGACGTGCAGTAGGTTATGGCAGTCCCTACTTTGGCTGGTCGTGGCCGCCACACTAGCGGCGGCCTGCGCGGAGGATACCGATGACCGAGACAATCTCACCGCCTGAAACGCTGACCCAGGTGCCGCCGGTCCCGGCTCGGCCGGAAACCGATGCCGCCGCCGTCCGGGCCATCGAAGACGCCTCGACCCATATCCGTGAGCGGGCTCAGAAGATCCGGGAATGCCCGGAGCTGCACATTCCGAGGCTCGTCCTGTCCAAGCACGTGCGCGGCACCAGCATCCTGGACAAGATCGCGGACGCGGTCAACGCCTTCTGCGGCTCCATGTACGTTTTCGTCGCCATCACCGTCGGCGTGGTGGCCTGGCTCTTCCTCGGAAACATCATCGGGTTCGACAAGACGCCCTGGCCGCTGGACTGCGTGAACGAGATTCTCACGACCGTCACGCAACGGCCCGCGGCCGGCTGAGTCAGTGCGCAGGTGGATAGGTCCAGGCTCGAGGCGTTCAGCGACGGCGTCTTCGCGGTGGCCATCACGCTGCTCGCCCTCAATCTCACCGTGGCCAGGCCTGGCCACGACACGCTGCTTCACCAGCTCCACTGGCCAGTCTTCGTCGCGTATCTGATCAGTTTCTTCATGATCGGCATCGTCTGGGTCAACCACCATGTGCTGGTCCGCTGGATCGCGGTGGTGGACCGGACGCTGCTGTTCCTGAACCTGCTGCTGCTGCTGTTCGTGGTGATGATCCCGTGGGCCACCGCCACCGTGGCGAATTACCTGGCCGCGTACCTGGGCCCGCACGGCTCGTACGCGCACCGCGACACGCAGGTCGCCATGATGCTCTACGGTGCCGTGTTCCTCGGCATGTCGATTGGCTTCGGCGGGATATTCGAATGGACCCTGCATGGCGAGCACATGTACCACCCGCTGCCGACCCGCGAGCACTGGGCCGCCCGGGCGCGGTTCGCCGGCGGCGGGCTCGTCTACGTCATCGCCATCGTGGTCGCGCAGTTCTATGCGATCGCCTCGTTCGTGATCATCGCGCTGGTCGCCGTCTACTACGTGGTGCAGCGCACCCCCGGCACGGGCCAGCCCCGCGACTCCCCCGCCCCGGACTCCGAAGCTGACACCGGCGCCTCGGACGGCTTCTGAATCAGCCAGACAAGTTCAGCAGGCTAATAGTTGCCATCAAGCAAGTGATTCGCTGTAGAATCGTTTAACGTGCGGCAAAGTGTTGATTCAGGCCAGGTGAACGGGCCCCGAGCGGAGCGCCCTGACAGGTACCGCTGGATCGCCCTGTCCAACACGACGCTCAGCATGACGATGGCCACGATCGACGCGTCGATCGTGATCGTCGCGATGCCGGCCATCTTCCGCGGCATCGGCCTGAACCCGCTCACTCCGGGCAACATCACCTACCTGCTCTGGATGATCCTCGGCTACCTGCTCGTCCAGTCGGTGCTGGTGGTGACGCTGGGGCGGCTCGGCGACATGTTCGGCCGGGTGAAGATCTACAACCTGGGCTTCGTGGTCTTCACGCTGGCCTCGATCGCGCTGTCCCTCGACCCGCTGACCGGCACCCACGGGGCGATGTGGCTGATCGGCTTCCGGTTCGTGCAGGCCTTCGGCGGCGCGATGCTGATGGCGAACGCGGCCGCGATCTTGACCGACGCGTTCCCGGCGAACAAGCGCGGCATGGCGCTGGGCGTCAACCAGATCGCCGGCATCTCCGGGCAGTTCGTCGGGCTGCTGCTCGGCGGCCTGCTGGCCGCGGTGAACTGGCGCCTGGTGTTCTGGGTGAACGTGCCGATCGGGCTGTTCGGCACGGTCTGGGCGTATAAGAGCCTGCGCGAGGTCGCGACCACCAGGCGCGCGAAGATCGACTGGGTCGGGAACATCCTGTTCGCGCTGGGCCTGAGTTCGGTGCTGATCGCCATCACCTACGGGATCCGGCCCTACGGCGGCCACCCGACCGGCTGGACCAATCCCCTGATCATTTCCGGGATCGTCGGCGGCGTGGTGACGCTAGCCGTGTTCTGCGTCTTCGAGACGAAGATCGCCGAGCCGATGTTCCAGATGAGCCTGTTCAAGATCAGGGCGTTCGCGGCGGGCAACGCCGCCAGCCTGCTCGGCTCCATCGCCCGCGGCGGCCTGCAGTTCATGCTGGTCATCTGGCTGGCCGGCATCTGGCTGCCGCTGCATGGCTACGACTTCACGGTGACGCCGCTGTGGGCCGGGATCTACATGCTGCCGCTCACCGCGGGCTTCCTGGTCGCCGGGCCGATCGCGGGCACCTTGTCCGACCGGTACGGGCCGCGGCTGTTCGCCACCTCCGGCCTGCTGCTGGCCGCGCTCTGCTTCGCCGGGCTGATGCTGCTCCCCGTGGACTTCCCCTATCCGCTGTTCGCGCTGCTGATCTTCGGCAACGGCGTGGGATCCGGCCTGTTCGCCTCCCCCAACACCTCCGCGATCATGAGCTCCGTACCCGCCAGGCACCGCGGCTCCGCCTCCGGCATGCGGGCTACGTTCCAGAACTCCGGCATGGCCCTGTCCATCGGCATCTTCTTCTCGCTGATGGTCGCCGGGCTCGCCTCGAGCCTCCCCCGCGCGCTCTCCAGCGGGCTGATCGCCCAGGGCGTGCCGGCCTCGGTGGCCACGCATGTCAGCCACCTCCCGCCGGTCAGCACGATGTTCGCCGCGCTGCTCGGCTACAACCCGGTGCAGAACCTGCTGGCGCCCTACGGCGTGCTGGCCAAGCTCCCGGCGCATAACGTCGCGGTCCTCACCGGCAAGCAGTTCTTCCCGGAGCTGATCTCCGCGGCGTTCCATCACGGCCTGGTGATCGTCTTCACCGCTGCCGCGCTCATGGCGGTTACCGGGGCTCTGGTGTCACTGCTGCGCGGCAAGCAGTTCTACTACGACGACGCGGGCGCCGTCGCACCCGTAGTTCCCGCGGTCAGCCTGGGGCCCGTGACCTCGAAGAAGAGCGTTACTCAGAACGGACCTGGCCGCGCCTCTTCGCACCGCGACTCCCCCGCCGGGGCGGACGAGGCCGACGCGGTAGCCGGGCGGGATAGCGCCTCTGGTCGCGCGGGCGGCGGGTAGACTGTTATCCGTGCCCAGATACGAGTACCGCTGCCGCGCCTGCGGTGACACGTTCGAGCTGAACCGCCCGATGAGCGAGTCATCGGCTCCGGGTACCTGCCCGCAGGGCCATGACGACACGGTCAAGCTCCTGTCCGCGGTCTCGGTGTCAGGCGTTGCTTCCGGCCGCGATCGTTCGGCCGGGCCCGGCGGGTCCGCCGGTGGCGGCTGCTGCGGCGGTGCCTGCGGCTGCGGCTAACCGCCCGCTGCCCCGTTCTCGCTCCTCCGGGCCGATCTTGCGTCATTTGACGCAGTGAAGCTGCTGCACCTGACTCAGCCTGGCGCCGTCTCCCCTGATTGGCTTGACCCGAAGGTCAAGCGCACGTACGGAGGCGAGAAGGATGGTCGCAACCCAGGCTGTGCCGGCGGAAGCAATGAGAGGGCGACGCAGCTTTGGTGCGGATCACCCTGGTGCCGATCGCGACCAGCTAGAACGTGAACTACCAGATCGGGGGCCCGCCCAGGAGGCCATCGCGGAGATGGCCAGGCTGCTGCACGACACACGCGACGGCATGTTCCTGGACGGCAGCGTTCTGAGCGCGATCACGATCGGCATCGCCGTGGAGGCCGCCTTCTCGCCCTCCGTGCTGCGTCCCAGCGCGGCCGGCCTGGCCTGCGGGGCCCTGCTGGCCGGCCTGATCATGTGCTGGCTGCGGGCCGGGGTGCTGCTGGCCCTGGCCGGCCGGCCAGTGCTCGACCAGCTCAACGACCAGCGATGGCGGGCCGGCGCTCCGCTCGATCCGCGCCGGGTACGGTGGCTGGCGATTCCGCCGTCTGAGGAAAACCTGGACGCATGGGCCCGGGTGAACCTGCTGCTCGGGGCGGCCCGGATCCGGCGGGAGCGGATCCACCTGGTCGACACCTGGACGTTCATCACCGCGGGCTGCTTCCTGGCCTGGACGGCGACGGTCCTGCTCGGCGCGTGACGCTACTCTGCCTCGGTGTTTGTGAACTAGCCCCGGATGCCTCATCGTAGGACCAAGGTCGGCCATGGCCAGCTCGCTGACACGTGAGGCATTCCTCGGTGATATGAATCTGCACACGATGGGACCCCCCCAGGGTTTCTGGGGTCTTCTTGCCGACACGGAGCAGTCGGTCCTGTCGGGTCTCGGCCGGTTGAGCGTGTTCCCGCCAGGCGGGACGCTGTGCGTCGAAGGCGACCAGGCCACGCACGTGTTCATCCTCCTGGCCGGCTGGGTGAAGATCCTCTCGGTGACCAGTGAGGGCCATGAGATGGTGCTCGGGCTGCGGGGGCACGGTGACATCGTCGGGGAGGTGGCGGGCGAGGCCACCGGCTATCGCACCGCCACGGTCCAGGCCACCGGTACGGTCCGCTCGCTGATCGTGGGACACGACAAGTTCAGCTCGTTCCTCGACTCTTACCCGGGCGCCTCGCGCGCCTACCGGCGCGTCGTGACGCAGCGCTGGAGTGACACGGCCGCGACGCTACGCAGGCGTTCGGTCACCACCGGCGCGCAACGGCTCGCCTTCCTGCTACTCGACCTGGCGGGTAAGCACGGGACCGGGGCGGCCGACGGGATCTACGTCGCGATGCCGTTGTCGCAGGAGGAACTGGCCAGCCTGGCCGGCACGTCACGTGCGACCGTTACCCGGGCTCTGGGTAACTGGCGACAGCGCGGTTTCATCCGCACCGGCCAGCGGCGTATCACGATCATGGACCCGGGAGCCTTGCGGCAGATCGCGGGTGACCACACCTAGCCCGGGCCCAGCCTGGCGGCGGTCGCCTTCGCCCACGCCGTCGTGCAGACCAGGCCGAGTAGGAGCACCACGTAGCCGCACCCGGCGAGGATCCACCAGCCCGCGTGGCTGGCCTGCACGAAGCCCGCCTGCATGGACCCGCGCATGCTGACCGCCAGGACCGAACCGACGATCGCGACGCCGAGCGACTGGCCGAGCTGACGGCTGGAGGAGTTCATGCCCGAGGCCATGCCTGCCTGGGTCTTCGGGACCCCGGACATGACCCCGTTGGTGATCGGCGAGCTGACCATGCCGGCCCCGACCCCGAACAGGCCGTAGGTGACGACCAGGTACAGGTGCTCGGTCGATCCCGTCAGCCGCGATAGCGCGGCGCTGCTGAGGGTCAGAGCCGCGCCCGCGATGACCAGGGGAATGCGCGGGCCGCGTTTGGCGACCATCCGGCCGGCCAGGGGCGCGCACAGAGCCATGACCACGGGCATGGGCAGGATCGTCAGGCCGGCCTGAAGCGCCGACAGGCCGCGTACGTCCTGCAGGTACAACGTGGAGAGGAACAGGAACCCGGCCATCGCGGCGATGGCGCAGACGGCGCTGAGGTTGGCACCCGCGAACGGCACGCTGCGGAAGAACCGCAAGTCGATCATGGGCTCCGCCCGGCGCGGCTCGTAACCGAGCAGCACCGCGAGCGCGGCCACCGAGAGCGTGAAGAAGCCGAATATCTCCGGCGAGTACCAGCCGTGGCTAGGGCCCTCGATGATCGCGTAGGCGAGCGAGCCGAGCATCACGATGAGAAGGATCTGGCCCACCGGGTCGGCGCGGCGCGACTTCGGCGCCTTGGAGTCAGGCACGAACAGCGCGGTCAGCGAGATGGCGGCCAGGCCCACCGGTATGTTCGCCCAGAAGATCCCGCGCCAGCCGACGGTTCCGACCAGCACGCCGCCCAGCACCGGGCCGAGCGCCATGGAAAGGCCGAAGACGCCGTCCCAGATACCGATCGCGCGGGCGCGCTCGGCCCGGCCGGTGAAGGTGTTCGTGATGATGCCCAGCGCGGCCGGGTTGAGCATCGAGCCGCCGACTCCCTGCAGGACGCGAAAGGCGATCAGCCAGTCGAGGCTTGGCGCCAGGCTGCACATCCAGGAGCCGAGAGTGAACAACGACAAGCCGACCTGGAAGATGGTGCGGCGGCCGATCCGGTCGGCGATAGAGCCGGAGAGCATCAGCAGGGCCGCCAGCACGATCGTGTAGGCGGCGACCGTCCACTGCAGGCCGGAAACGCCGGCGTGCAGGTCACGTCCGATCGCGGGCAGCCCGACGTTCACGATCGTGTTGTCCAGGCCGACCATGAACAGGCTCATGCAGCAGACGGCCAGCATGAGCGTGCGGCGCCGGTGTGTCGTGGCGCTCATTTCGGCGCTGGCATCGATGCCAGACGCACGGGCTTGGCCGAGGACAGGCACGGGTGTCCGTTCTGGTAGCCGTCCAGGCACGTTGAGTGACCTACCCTGGGCGCCTTGTACCTGTGCCTGCATCGCGCAACCCCTTGGGTCGTACTCGCCGCGGACGAGTACCAGCTACTAGTTATACGTCCGGCGCTGGACCGTGGTTCGGATTCACCTTCGGTGAACCCGGCCCGATGATCGGGAGCTCGTCAGCGCCCGGCAGGTCAGGGTCGGACACAATGCTCATAACAGATATAACGCTACTCCGCAGCACGCAGTAGTCAAGTGGTCACGTTTAGCATTTCCGTGTCGTTTTCGCCTGCATGATGCGCGGCTGCGGTCTAGATTTGCTGATGAAGCGGGCTGGTGTCAAAAGGTATCAACATGCCGAGGGGGGGAACCATGAGCCGCAGGCTGCTACAGCTGGTCATCCCGGTAACTCCGGAACGGAGAATGTTCCGGATCCACGACCCGTCCGTCGACCCGGACGCACCAGGATGTCCGCTGCCTCCGGTCGGCGCGCTGATCAGCACCAACCGCGAGCAATTGTGGGTCGGCAGCCTACAGGAAGACATCGACGTCCGGCTGGTCCTCGAGGAGTGGGACAGCGCGCCACCGCCGTGCGGCGAGGCCTGGGACGAAGAGGCCAAGGGGTCCATCTACCTGCGCGGGCAGCTGAGCATCAACATGGGCCTGGCCGGCTCCGCAGTTCGGGGTCTCCGGCTTGGCGGCGGGGTCGGCGACTATTCGGTGCGTGTCTACGCCGGTAACCGTGACCAGGTGACCCGCCGCTACGCGGCATTGTTCGATCGTCACCGCAATCCGCTGAGCGATGAGTTCCAGCAGGAGAAAAAGACGCTCGAAGGCCTGGAGCGTTATCTGGTCCAGCTCTGGCGGGAATCCTTAGCCGCGCTCGGCTACGGTCCGGTCGCCGTCGGCGCGGTCTGAGTCTTAGCGCCCTGACTGATTCTCGTGCTGGCGCTCGGGCCGGCCGGGGGCGTCGTGGACTTGCCGGATGAACGCGCTGCCACACTCGTGACCGCGCCATGAGCGCTCGCGCTGGGCGCCGCGGGCGTCCGCGCGCCGTGGGCGCGGAACGGGATCATCGCGTAGACCATCAGCGAGACCATCGCGACGAGCAGCACCGTGAACAGCGAGCCCATGATGCGCGCCCGGGGCGAGCGCAGTACCGTGGCCGGGCCAGGGCGCCGGAACGACGTCAGACAGGTGGCAAGGCCGGGATCGTCAGCAGCGAGCCGACGCTCGATCTCGGCGAGCACCCGCTGCTCGTCCATCGACAGCGCCATACGGCTACCTCCGCATCGTGCACTGGGGAGTTACCCTCTCACTATCCCCCAGGAACGGGTCTTTATCCAATCGTTCTAGCTTTGTAGTTCGCCCGTTTTTCTGACGGCATGGTCGTGGGCCGGTTCGTCTTCTCCCGCGCCCCGATCAGACCGTAGGCTACGCTAAGTCTGTTCTCGTGTACAGAGTGCCCGTTAAATACTTACGACGAGCGCGAGCGCGGCCAACTTGCGTTGCTCGAAAAATCGTTCTACGGTGTTCGGTATGCGCTGGGACAATCTGCGGCTTGACGATCCGCGGTCGGCCGTCGCGGACTCCGGGCATGGCGCCCTGCCGCCGCCCGTCGGGCATCGCGACGTGGCGCTCCCGCTTATTGAGCGAGGCGCGGTCGCCCGCACGTTCGACACGCCAGGTTTCCGCGGTATGACCTTTTACGAGGTGCAGGCCAAGTCCGTCGTCAACCGCTTGCCCGAGACGTCCAGGATGTCGTTCCGGTGGACCATCAACCCGTACCGAGGATGCCAGCATGCATGTACGTACTGCCTGGTTGGAGAGACGCCCATCCTGATGGCGGACGGCCGCACGAAGCCGCTGGCCGAGGTACGCAGCGGAGACGAGATCTACGGCACGGTCCGGGATGGCTTCTACCGCCGGTACGCGATCACCACGGTGTCGGCCCACTGGTCCACGGTCAAGCCTGGCTACCAGGTCATTCTGGAGGACGGCACCCAGCTGATCGGGAGCGGCGATCATCGCTTCCTCACCGAGCGTGGCTGGAAACATGTGACCGGGACCGAGCACAGCGGACCGCTGCGGCGCCCGCACCTGACTGTCAGCAACAAGCTGATGGGGACCGGCGGTTTCGCGGAGCCGCCAAAGGACACGGCCGCCTACCAGCGCGGCTACCGCACCGGTATAGGTCGCCGCGAATGCATCGACTGGCCGGAAAATAGCCCGGCCCCGGAGTGGCGCAAGGGTTTCCTCGCCGGCATCTTCGACGCCGAGGGCAGCCACAGCCAAGGCATCTTGCGGATCTCCAGCACCAATCCGGAGATCATCAACTGGACAATCTCCTCGCTACGATCGCTCAGCTTCGATGTCGCTATAGAACGGAGCAACCGTCCCAATGGGCTCACATACCTCCGGTTGCGCGGCGGCCTCAGAGAGGTGCTGAGGTTTCTTCACACCGTCGACCCGGCCATCACGCGCAAGCGGTCGATCGAAGGCACTGCGATCAAGAGCGATGCCAGGCTCGCTGTGGCGGCGATCGAGCCGCTCGGGCTGGATCTGCCGATGTACGACATCACCACCGGAACAGGCGACTTCATCGCCAACGGCGTCGTGAGCCACAACTGCTTCGCTCGTAACACGCACACCTATCTGGACCTCGACGCGGGCGCGGACTTCGACACCAAGGTCGTCGTCAAGGTGAACGCGCCCGCACTCGTGCGCAAGAAGATGACCTCGCGGGGCTGGCAGGGCGAGCACATCGCGATGGGCACGAACGTGGACTGCTACCAGCGGGCGGAGGGCCGGTACCAGCTGATGCCCGGCATCATCGGCGCGCTCAAGGATGCCGCGAACCCGTTCTCGATCCTGACCAAGGGCACGCTGATCCTTCGCGACATGGAACTGCTCGCGGAGGCGGCCGAGATCACCGAGGTGGGGTTGAACGTCTCGGCCGGTTTTATCGACAAGGACCTATGGCGATCTATCGAGCCCGGCACCCCCGCGCCGGCCCGGCGCCTCGAGGCGTGCGCCGCGCTGAATGAGCGCGGCCTGTCGTGCGGCGTGCTCATGGGCCCGGTGGTGCCGTTTCTCTCCGACTCCCCGGGCCAGCTCGAGGCGGCGGTGAGGCAGATCGCGGCCACCGGCGCCCGGCATGTGATGCCCATCGTGCTGCATCTGCGCCCCGGTACGCGGGACTGGTTCCTCGGCTGGCTACGGGCCCAGCACCCCGGGCTGGTCGACCGGTACCTGGAGCTGTACGGCCGGGGCGCCTACGCACCCAGGGCGTACCAGGCCAGGATCGCCGGCCAGGTCCGCGAGCTGGCGGAAAAGCACGGCGTTGGCCGGCCGAGGCCTGGCTTCGGTCACGGCACCCTGCGCCCGCGCGGACGCGCGGCCGGGCCCGGTCCGAAGGCTCAGGAAGCCGGCGCGGCCTCCGCAGGCCAGCGGCTTTCCCCCGCGCCGATGGAGCAGCTGACCCTGCTCTGAAAGGACGGCCCCCCTTGTGCAGGATGCCACATCCATGCACTGGCGGCGGGCCCGCCGGGCGGCGGATGGGGCGTACGGCGATGGACCCCCGTACCCACTAACGAGCAGGCGAACGCCTAAACGTGGTCACGCGAGCCATGCGGGCGTACCAGGCTGGTCTCGTAGCCGAGCACGACAAGCTGGGCGCGGTTTCGCGCTCCGAGCTTAGTCATGAGCCGGGCTGACGTGCTTGCGGGCGGTTGCCGGGCTCATGCAGAGCCGTGCTGCGATCTCTTCACGGTTCTGCCCTCCGGCCACGAGCTGGAGGACTTCTCGCTCTCGGCCGGTGAGCCCGGCCAGATCGTCAGGGACCGACCCAAGCGCCAAGGGCTTAGCCGCCTTGCGGCCCGTCTAAGGCCCCTCTCAGTAGGCAAAATAAGGATTTCCTCCAACGCGGTCGCAGGGTGCTTACCGCGATCCTCGATAGTGAACGGCCAGCGATGGCCGCAACGTCGAGGAGGAACGATGAACCCGAACATGACCCTGCGGAACACGGTGATCCGGGTGGCCAGGCGGATCGCTGCCATCCACGCCGAGATCAGCTACGCCCAGCAAAGGCTGGACGCGATACGGACCAATCCTGACCTGTACCTGACCGACGGCGGCAAGATGCCGGAAACCTACGCTGAGTTCCTGTTCCGGACCTCGGGCGTGCTGGTTCGCGAGCCCATCGCCGCGCGCGCGACCAGCTCGTCGCCAGAAGCACACGGCTAGGAATTCTCAAGATATAACTTGACAGCCAAAGCTGATGCGATACATCGTATTCCCTGGGGACTTTATCAGGATCTTCTACCCGCAAGGAGGACGACGTGGCACGCGGGACCACGGGGGCGCCCCGTAACACGCCGGGTCAAGATCCCGGTGTCCGCGCCAGCGGCGAGGACACCGGGATCGCCCAGCACGAGCAAACACGGGGCCAGGAAGCACAGCATCGCAAAACCGGGGATTCGCGAGATCAGGAACCCGCCGGACGCCGGGGACGAGCCCGGCCCGGCGGCGTGGGCCGGCTGATCGCGATTATCTGCGGCCGGAGGTCAAAGTACCTGGTGATCGCTTTCTGGATCCTGGTGGTCGTGGCCCTGGGATCGCTGGCGGGCAAGCTTCAGGGAGCGGAGAAGAACGATTCGTCGGCCTACCTGCCTTCGTCGGCAGAATCCACTCAGGAACTGAACGAGCAGAACCTCTTCCAGTCGCAGAACCTCAACCCGGCCCTGGTGGTCTACGTGCGCCCCGGTGGGGGTGACGGCGGCCGACATGCGCAAGGCCGAGGCTGACGCCCGCTATGAGCGACGGCATCCTGGTGGTACTCGTGATCGGCGCGAGCACCGACTACGCGCTGCTGCTGATCGCCAGGTACCGGGAGGAACTGCGCAGGCACGCCGACCGGCACGAGGCCATGGCCGTGGCGCTGCGCCGGGCCGGCCCGGCCATCATCGCCAGCGGCCTGACCGTCGTGACCGGTATGCTCGGCCTTGTCGTTAGACTCGGCGGCGAGCAGCGGCACCGCCATCAACCTGGACGTGGAGGCCGCCGCGGCTCATGACCGGGATCTGCTCATCCCGCTGATCCTCGGCGTGGTGCTCCTCATCTTGGGTGTGCTGCTCCGCGCGATCGTGGCGCCGCTCGTGCTCATCGCCACCGTGGTGCTGTCCTTCGGCGCAGCTCTCGGCCTGTCCGCCCTGGTCTTCAAGCACCTGTTCGGGTTCGCGGGCGCCGATACCTCGGTGCCGCTGTTCGTCTTCGTGTTCCTGGTGGCCCTGGGGATCGACTACAACATCTTCCTGATGACCCGGGTGCGCGAGGAATTGGCCCGGTCCGGAACCCGCCGTGGCGCGCTCACCGGCCTGGCCGCCACCGGTGGCGTCATTACCCCGGCCGGCCTCGTTCTCGCGGGCACGTTCGCCGTGCTCAGCACGCTGCCGCTGGTGGAATTCACCGAGATCGGCGTGGCGGTCGCGCTCGGCGTACTGCTTGACACGATCGTGGTCAGGTCCGTGCTCGTGACCGCGTTGACCTTGGATATCGGGCGGCATATCTGGTGGCCGAGTGCGCTGGCGAGGCCGAGCGCGAGCAAGCTGACGAACCCGGAAGTAAGCCCCGTGACAGACGGCACCTAGAATGTGGCTTCGTGGCGGGTGATCAGGTGACGCGGACGACAGCGTGCGGGCGCTGAGGCGCCAAGAGACTGGGCGGCTCAGTGCCCGCACCGTCGCCATACCCGACCCAGGGGATCTTCTCGGGCATATTCCCCGACCGGACGTAGTCGCCTGGATACAACACGGTGCCGGGCTGGTGGGCTGGGGCGAGGCGGCCAGGGTATCGCTGCCCGCGGGGGAAGACCGGTTTACCGCCGGGGAGAAATGGCTCCGGTCGGTGTTCGATGCCGCCGACATCGATGACCAGGTACGGCTGCGCGGATCGGGGCCTATCGCGTTCGGCAGCTTCACCTTCGACGCGTCATCCGACGAGTCCGTGCTGACCATCCCGCGCGCCGTGCTCGGCCGCGACGGCCGCGGCCAGGCCTGGCTGACTCTTGTTAGCCGGGGGGACGACCCCCCCAGACCCCCCCGCTTCTGGGGGGACCCATCCCCCCAGACCCCCCTTGGGGGGGACGACCCCCCCAGACCCACCCGCTTCTGGGGGGACCCATCCCCCCAGACCCCCCTTGGGGGGGATAAATCCCCCCAGGCGGCCATGGGGCCTATTGGGCCGCTGGGGTGGCGGGAGGGGAGCCTGACGGGGGCTCGGTGGGAGGAGGCGGTTGCCGAGGCGGTGGCGGCCATCAAGGCGGGCGCCCTGAGCAAGGTGGTGCTGGCCCGGGATCTGTTCGCGACCGCCGCCGAGCCCATCGATGCTCGGGTGCTGCTGCGCAGGCTGGCCGCCCGTTATCCGGATTGCTTCACCTTCGCCTGCGACGGCATGGTGGGCGCTACCCCCGAATTGCTCATGCGCCGGGCTGGCCGCCAGGTGAGCGCGCTGGTGCTCGGCGGCACGGCGCCGCGCGGCGGCGACGGAGCCCAAGACGAGGCGCTGGGCTCGGAACTGCTGGCCTCGGCCAAGAACAACGAGGAGCACGCTTACGCGGTCGCTTCGATCCGCGACGCGCTCGGGCCGCTGTGCGATGTGCTCGAGGTCGAGGCCCGGCCCGGGCTACTGAAGTTCCCGAACCTGCAGCACCTGGGCACCCAGGTGCACGGAACCCTCGCGCACAGCGAGAAGCCGAAGTCGGCGCTCGCGCTGGCGGCGGCAGTGCACCCGCCCGCCGCTGTCTGCGGCACCCCGACCAGCGCCGCGCTTGAGCTCATCCGTGAACTCGAGCACATGGACAGGCAGCGCTACGCCGGGCCCGTGGGCTGGGTGGACGCCGAGGGAAACGGTGAGTGGGGTATCGCGCTGCGCTGCGCGCAGCTCTCTGGCCGGACCGCCCGCTTGTTCGCGGGATGCGGCATCGTGGCGGGTTCGGAACCGGCCGCCGAGCTCGCCGAGACCCTGGTGAAGTTCCAGCCCATGCGTGGCGCGCTGGAGGACGAGTCCGCATAAGGGAACCCTTAATCCGCGTTCGCCCCGGCAGGTGGCCAGGGCTTAGCCTCAACTGAGACACGTGTGCCTGGCGAGGGGAGAACCGGCTAGATGAGCGGTAACACCGAAGAGGCTCTCGATGTGCTCCGCGGAGTGTGGAGCGCACACGGACAGAGCGCCGAGGACCTCGAAGAGGCCTGCGGCAACACCAAGTCCTGCAAAAGGATGGCGGACGTGGGCTTCGACGGCCTCGCCGAGGAGACCGACGGTGACCTGCGGCTCGCCTGGCGGACTCAGCTGGCCCGTGAGGGCAAGCTGAACCCGGACGCGGGCAGCGTACGGGACCTGGTGCTACACCCCCGGCCGAGGTCCGCTAGCTGATCCCGCGATCTCGGCGGCAAGGAGAACCTGACCATGGAGTCGCCTGAGAGCGTCGGCACGCTTACCGAGATCTTGCGGCAGGGCGGTTACCTGGCTGACCGGGGCCTGGCCACAGCGATGTTCGTGGCGATGTCACTGAACCGCCCGCTCTTGCTCGAGGGCGAGGTCGGGGTCGGCAAGACCGAGATCGCCAAGGTGATGGCGTCAGTCTGCGGCCGGAAACTGATCCGGCTGCAGTGCTATGAGGGCATTGACACCAACCAGGCGCTGTACGAATGGGATTACGCCCGTCAGATGCTTCACATCCGGGCGCTTTCCGAGCACCAGGCGGCCGATGCCGACGCGGTGGACAAGCTGTTCGGCCCCAAGTTCCTGCTGGAGCGACCGCTGCTTGAGGCGGTCCGCGCCGGTAACCAGGCGGTGCTGCTCATCGACGAAATCGACCGGGCCGACGACGAGTTCGAGGCCTTCCTGCTCGAGGTCCTCTCCGACTTCCAGATCAGCATCCCTGAGATCGGCACCATCAAGGCGGAAAGGCCGCCGCTGGTGGTGCTCACCTCCAACCGCACCCGTGAGCTGCATGACGCGCTGAAACGACGCTGCCTCTACCACTGGATCGGTTACCCGACCCCGGAACGGGAGGTGGAGATCGTCCTGATCCGGGAGCCTGGCATCTCGGCGACGCTGGCCCGCAAGGTGGTCAGCGCCGTTCAGCGGCTCCGCGAGCTCGACCTGGCCAAACCACCGGGAGTGGCCGAGACGATCGACTGGGCCCGGACCCTGGATTTCCTCGGCGAGACCGATCTGGACGCCAGCAATGCGCAGGACACGCTCGGTGCCGTGGTCAAGGACCGTGACGATCTCGACGTGGTCCGTGACAACCTGCAGGAAATCACCTCCGGTGCCAGAAATTCCTGATCCGGGCGGTGCCCCGTTCGTCGGCCTGCTGGTGAACTTCGCCGACGAGTTGCGCGCGGCCGGCCTCGCTGTCGGGTCCGGGGACGTCCTGGTTTACTGCTCGGCGGCGGGCAGCCTGGATCCGGCCGATCTGGTGGACTTGTACTGGGCCGGGCGGACCACGCTGGTGAAGCGGCATGACGACATCGCGAAATACGACGAGGTGTTCCGCCGCTTCTTCCTCGAGGTCATCGGACCCGAGGAAGACGTGCTGGCGCTCATGCTCCGCGCGTCGGCGCAGGCGCAAGGCGCGCTGGCGATTCCCTCGACCGAGCCGGGTCAAGATGAGCAGGAAGACGATTCCACCGTGGGCTGGATGGCCTCCGACGTCGACGCGCTCAAGCACAAGTCGTTCGCCGCCTGTACGCCCGATGAACTCGCGGCCTTGCGCCGCATCATGGCCAGGATCAGGCTGACCCCGCCTCGGCGCCGGACCCGGCGCAGCGCCGCGGCGCGGACGGGATCTCGTCCGGACCCGCGCCGGACCGTCCGGGAATCCATGCGAACGCACGGCGAGCCCACGCGGCTGTACTGGCGGCGGCGGAAGGTCCGGCTGCGGCCGCTGATCCTCATTCTCGACATATCCGGCTCTATGGCCGACTATTCGCGCAACCTGCTGCAGTTCGCCCACTCGGCGAAGCGGTCGGCCGGGCGCGTCGAGGTCTTCTGCTTCGGCACCCGGCTGACCCGGGTCACCGGGGCGATGGAGTGCCGCCGACCGGACGAGGCGCTGGAACGAGCCGCGCGGGCCGCCTTCGACTGGGATGGCGGAACCAGGATCGGTGACTGCCTGGACGCCTTCGTCCGCGGTTGGGCACGCCGCGGCCTGTGCCGTGGCGGCGTCGTCGTGATCTGCTCCGATGGCCTGGACCGAGGGGACCCCGCCGTCCTGGCCGCGGCGATGGAGCGGCTGTCCTTGCTGAGCCACCGGGTGGTCTGGCTCAATCCGCATAAGGGCGACGATCCCGGCTTCCGGCCGAGCACGCTCGGCATGATGGTCGCCGCCCCGCACATCGACCTGCTGCTGTCCGGCCACGATCTGAGCAGCCTGGAGAAACTCGCGACGCTGCTACCCGGCCTGAACTAGCGGCACGGGCAAATTGAGCCGCCGGCGTCCTGCTTAACTGGGTATGCCGGTAAGAAGCGCACGGTAAGGAGTAGCGGTGAGGTGGAGTGTGGGGATCGAGGCTGAGGGCGACCGCGTCCTGTCCCGTGAGGAGGTGGTCGAGCTGGCTGACGCCGTCGCGGTCAACGCCGGCATCGCCACCGGGATCGGCACGAACCGGTACGGCGCCCAGCTGATCGTGGAGGCCGACAGCCGGGACGAGGCGATCGCCAAAGCGTCCGAAGAGTTCACCCGGGCCGCGGCTAAGGCCGGCCTTCCGGCCGCCCCGGTGGTGCGGACCGAGGCCATCAGCGAAGAAGAAGACACGGTCGCGTGATCCGGCTCGGATCGCTGGCCGGCTACCCGTTCGAGGGGCCTCGTCTGCTGGCCGGGTGGACGGCGCCGACCATCGCGGCCGTGTACGTCATCGCCTGCAAGCCCGACCCGGACACCAAGCCGGACCGGTACGCCATCATCTACGTGGACCATTCCGACAACCTGGCCACCGAGCGCTTCCCCTTCCAGCACCCCCGCGCGCACAGCTGGATCAAGCGGGCCGGATCCAAGTGGAAGGTCTACATCTGCACCTACGAGGTCCCGGGCGGGTCCCGGGCGCACCGCGAACAGATCGCCAGAGAGCTCACCGCGATCTACCGTCCGAGCTGTAACACCCAGCAGTACGACCAGACCTGGAAGGAAGAATGGATCGGCAGCTCCAAGGGATCCTCCCCCAGCCTGGCCAAAGATCCGGGATTTCAGGCCGGCAGCCGCCCGGATCAAGCCCCTGGACCAGGATTACCGCCCTGATCCGAAGCCGACCGCGTCGAGCAGCCGCGAACGGCGCGTCCCTGACGCCGGCCGGGCCGGTTCCGCCACCTCGGGCCGCGGCGCTGCGGGGGTAACACCGGTCACGATGCCCTCCGCCATCTCGTATAGCAGCGGCAGCGCACCCGCGACCACGCCGCCGGTCTCGTTGATGTGCTCGACTCCGGGCCCGATGAGCTTGGCGTGGCCCACGATGGTCCGGACGATCTCCGCGCACTCCTCGAGGTTCCCGGCGATCCGGGTGAGCAGGCTGCCCACCCAGAATAGGTAGAAGGCCAGGCCGGCGATCAGCAGGACCACATCGACGACCGTGAAAACGACCAGTCCCGTCACGACTTCACCTTCCCGAGCACACGGCCGAGGAACAGATGGTGCTGGAGGCCCTCCGCGAGGACCGCCTCCACACCGCCGGCAACCTGCGGGATCAGAACGGTCTCGGCGGTATTCGCCGCGGCCGCCTTGAGCGTGTCCCTGACCGCGACGACCCGGCGATCAATGATCTTCACCAGGTAGATGAGCAGGCTCAGCAGGGCCGCGACGGCGACCACCACGACGATGCCACCGATGTTCGCGATCGTCCACAGGTTGTGCTCGGTCGAGGACATGGCCAGCGTATGCATTGCTACCCTCCCAGCCTGGCGCGGCCGCGCTGCAGGCCGCCGATGATGATAGTGGCGTGCTCGATCGTCGTGCGCAGCGCGGCGAGCGGCGCGGTGTGCCTGACCGCGTCGGTCAGCGCGTCGTTGATCTTCGGCGCCTCGTTTCCGATCGACCGGGCGAGAAGCAGGATCGGCACGACGAGCGCCACGACCACCAGGACGATGACGATGCCAATCGTGTAGCCCACCAGCCAGCCCGTGGTACTGGTTCCCGCGGCCAGGACATTCGGTTGCATAAACGGCTCCTTTGCCGGGCGTCAGACTGTTTCACAGAAGTCGCGGACCGGCTTCAGGCTCGCGTTGACCGAGGTCAGCCGTTCGGGCACGGTGCTGGTCAGGCTCGCGACGGCCTGAACGCCGCCGGTGGTGGCGACTAGGGTCTTGCGGACCTGCCTGAGGTGGAAGATGACCCTCAGCAGGCCCACCGCGGTGATCGCGATGATCAGCGCGGCAATGATCAGCGTCGCCCAGGCGGCTGCTGGCATAACCGTTCTCCTCTGTAGTCCTGATCCGCTCTAGCCGAGCAGCTTCGCGACGGAACCCGCGTACCTGACCGCGCCTACCGAGACATCCTTGATGGTGGTATCGGTGGTGGCCAGCGCCTCGGGCACGCCGCCCAGTTCGCCTATGAGGGCCACGCCCCCGGACAAGATGTCGTCGGTGGCTCCGCGGATTCGCTCAACCGCCGCCAGAACGCGGTTGAGCAGGAAGATGACCACTGGCAGCACCACCAGCAGCAGAATCGCGTTGCCGATCCACCACAAGACCATGATTGGTTCTCCTTAGCTCGCGGCCTGGTAAGGAAGGAAGAAGCGGCGGAAGACCCGGCTCAGCGCCATCATCGCGGCCCGGATCCCCAGCGTGAATCCCCGGGCAGGCGAGGCGCCGGCGGCCGTGATCTGCTCGACCGACTCGCCGCGCTCGATCCGCTGGATCCGGTCCTGCATGTTCGTGGCGAAGTCACGCATGAGCACCGATGAGACGTCGGAGATCATGCCGCGGCCGTACTGCGCCGCCGCGCCCGACAGCTGCAGGTCCTGGGCCACGGCGACCTTGGTGCCGCGGCCCGCGCGGGTCAGCGTCGCGGTAACGATCATGGCGGCCTGGCCGCGCCCCTTCTCGTCCGCGCCGGCCGCGTGCACGACCACGCGCTTGGCCGCTTCGTCGCGCTCGGTGATGTCCGCGGTGCCGGCGAACTGCATCCGGACCGGGCCCATCCGGATGGCGACCTTGCCCTTGTACTTTTCCTCGCCAAGATCCTCGGTCAGCTCAGCGCCCGGCAGGCACGTGGCGACCTGAGGGATGTTCTCGAAGAACTGCCAGACCTTCTCGACCGGCTCAGCGACCTCGAACTCATTCTTGATCAGCATCGGGTCTCTCTTTTCACGTATGCGTCAGGGTCCTTCTCGAAGGCCCGGCGGCAGCCGGCGCAGCAGAAGTAGTAGTCCACGTCCTCGTGCCGCACCGGGCGGCCGGACGCTTCCGCGGCAACAGTCATCCCGCAGACCGGGTCGACGGCCTGCGCCGCCCGCACCGGACTTGCCCCTCCGACCCCCGACTCCCCCCCGGCCTGGTGCGACCCACTGGCAGCCGCGGACCGACCACGCTGCACGGACTCGGGCGCCGGCCTCATCAGGGCTCCCGAGGCACGCAGCTGGACGAGTTCCGCGAGGACGGCGACCGCGATCTCCTGGTGCGTCGTGCTGCCTAGGTCCAGGCCCGCCGGCACCCGGACCCGGTCAAGCCGATCCTGCGGCACTCCCCTTTCGGCGAGGTAGCCGAGCACGCCTGCACCCCGGCGTCGCGACCCGACCAGGCCCAGGTAAGCGGGCCTGGCGGCGACCGCCCGTTCGAGCACGTCCTCGTCATCATGGCCTTGAGTGGCCACCACGATCATGGAGCGCTCGTCCGCCCCTGCGGCGGCAAAATCCGGGCCGTTGACCAGATCGGTTCGCCAGCCGAGCGCCCTGGCCAGGCTGGCCAGCGTATGCGCCATCGGGGAAGCGCCGACGATCACCAGGTGCGGCGCAGGCAGCACCGGCTCGATATAGACCTCGATCGCGCCCTCGCTCTGGCAGGAGATGGGGACCACGGTCATTCCGTCAGGGACAGCCGCGCCGAACTGCTCCGGGGTGCCGAGCAGCAGCAGCTTGGCCGTGCCCGCCGCCATCACCCGCTGCGCCTCGCGGATCACGACGGGCTCAGCGCAGGCGCCGCCGATCCACCCGTGCAGCTCCCCCTCGGCGGTGATGATCGCGCGCGAACCTGACTGGCTCGACGACGGGCCCTGCCGCCAGACCACGGTCGCGAGCGCGAACATCTCACCACGGCGGGCCAGTTCGCCCATCTCCTCCAGCATGCCCAAGCCTTCCATCAGCACCTCCGCTCAGTCATCCGACTTCACCGGAGGCGCACCAGAGACATCTCGGCGGTAGGTGATCGCCTCCCAGACCCGGTCCGGCAGCAGCGGCATATCGATGTTGCGGACGCCGGTGCCCGACAGCGCGTCTATCACCGCGTTGACGAAGGCCGCCGGGCCGCCGACCGCGGCGCACTCGCCGATGCCCTTGGCGCCGATCGGGTGATGCGGGCAGGGGGTGACGACCTCGCTGTGCAGCTCGAAGCCCGGCGTCTCCCAGGCGGTGGGGAGCAGGTAGTCCATGTAGTTCGAGCCGACGCAGTTGCCCTCGGCGTCGAAGGTGATGAACTGCATGCTGGCCATCGCGTAGGCCTCGGTCAGCCCGCCCATGATCTGTCCCTCGACGATCATCGGGTTGATCCTGACCCCGCAGTCGTCGACCGCGACCATGTTCAGGACATCCCAGACCCCGGTTTCCGGGTCAACCTCGACCGTGACGATGTAGACGGCGAACGGCCAGGTGAGGTTGGGCGGGTCGTAATACGCCGTGTTCTCCAGACCGGGCTCCATGCCGTCCGGCATGTTGCTGTAGGCGGCCATCGCGCACTCCTGGATGGTCACCCCGCGATCCGGAGCGCTGCGGATATAGAACCGGCCGAGCTCCCACTCGATGTCTTCCTCAGACGCCTCAAGGAGATGAGCGGCCAGCTTGCGGGCCTTGGCGCGGATCTTGCGGGACACCATCGCGATCGCCGCCCCCGCCACCGGCGTGCTCCGCGAGGCATAGGTGCCCATGCCGAACGGCGCGGTATCGGTGTCGCCCTCCTCGACCACGATGTCATCGGCCGGGATGCCGAGCTCGTGGGCCACGATCTGAGCCCAGGTCGTCTCGTGTCCCTGGCCCTGGCCCCGTGCGCCGGTACGGACGATGGCCTTGCCGGTCATGTGGATCTTGAGCTCGGCAGAGTCAAACATCTTGATGCCGAGGATGTCGTACTCACGGCTATTGCCGGCGCCGAGCGGCTCGGTCATCGTGGAGATACCGAGGCCGAGCAGCCTGCCCCGGGCCCTGGCCGCTGCCTGCTGCCGCCGGAAATCCTCGTAGCCGACGGCCTTCAGGCCGACGTCGAGGCACTTGCCGTACTGCCCGGAGTCGGTCAGGAAGCCGAAGGGGGTGCGGTGCGGGAACTGGTCGTCAGACACGAAGTTCATCCGCCGGAATTCCGCCTGGTCCATGCCGAGGTCGTCCGCCGCGGCCTGGACCATCCTCTCCTGGAAGAACATCGCCTCGGTGACCCGGAACGAGCACCGGTAGGCGACTCCGCCGGGTGCTTTGTTGCTGTAAGTTCCCCGCGCGGTGAGGTGCGCGACCGGGATGTCGTAGGCCGCGAAGGCCGAGTGCATCAGGCCGATCTTGAACTTGCTCGGCTGGGCGTCGGCGAAGAACGCGCCGTGGTCGGCGTCGGTGTGCATGCGGACGGCGAGAATCTTGCCGTCCTGGCGCAGCGCCATCTCGCCGTCCAGGTAGACGTCCCGGGCGAACCCCGTGGAGATGAGGTTGCCGGTCTTGTCTTCAATCCACTTCACCGGCCGTTCGAGCAGGATCGAGGCCAGGATCGACATGACGTAGCCGGGGTAGACCGGCACCTTGTTGCCGAATCCGCCGCCGATATCGGGGGAGATGATCCGGATCATGTGCTCGGGCAGCTCGGCCACCAGCGCGACCGCGGCCCGGATGATGTGCGGCGCCTGGGTGGTCATGTACACGGTGAGTTTCGAGGTTGACCGGTTGAAGTCCGCGATCGAACCGCAGCACTCGATCGGTGACGGATGCGAGCGCGGATAGTGCAACGTCAGCTTGGAGATCACGTCAGCCTGCGCGAACGCCCGGTCAGTGCCGGCTGCGTCGCCGACCTCCCAGTCGTAGATGACGTTGCCCTGCTGGCCTTCCTTGTCGTCCCTGATCACCGGCGCGCCGTCGGCGACCGCCTGGAGCGGGTTGACGATGACGGGGAGCTGCTCGTACTCGACGTCGATGGCCTCGCACGCGTCCTTGGCGATGTACGGGTCATCGGCGATGACGCAGGCCACCTCCTGGCCCTGGAACCGCACCTTGTCCGTGGCCAGTACCGCCTGGGTGTCGTAGGACAGCGTCGGCATCCAGGCCAGGTTCCGCGTCGCCATCATCTCGCCGGTCAGCACCAGGTGAACGCCGGGAATCTCCCATGCCTTGCTCGTGTCGATTGACTTGATCCGTGCGTGGGCCAGCGGGCTGCGCAAGATCTCCATATGCAGCATGCCGGGCAGGGTGATGTCATCGGTGTAATTGCCCTTGCCGCGGGTGAAGCGGTTGTCCTCGACGCGCTTGCGGCTTGCGCCCAGTCCGCCGATCTTGATCTCGTCCAGTGCCTGCGACACGTTCTGCCCTTCCTAAGATCTAAGCTTCTCGGCGGCCCACAGCACCGACTTCACGATGTTCTGGTAGCCGGTGCAGCGGCAGAGATTGCCCGACAGCGCCCATCGCACGTCTTCCTCGGTCGGGTCGGGATTTTCCTCCAGCAGCGCCTTGGCGGCCATCATCATGCCCGGCGTGCAGAACCCGCACTGCAGCCCGTGCTCCTCCTTGAAGCCCTCCTGCAGCGGGTGCAATTCGCTGGCCGTCGCCAGGCCTTCCACGGTGCCGATCTCGTGCCCGTCGGCCTGCACCGCCAGCATGGTGCAGGACTTGACCGCCCGGCCGTCAACGAGCACCGTGCACGCGCCGCAGTTCGTCGTATCGCAGCCCATATGCGTGCCGGTCAAGCCGAGCCCGCGGCGGATTAGGTGGGCCAGCAGCAACCGCGGCTCTACCTCGGCCGCCATCTTCTTGCCGTTGATACTGAACTTGATCCTGCGCACCGGGACATCGGTCGCGGCCTCGTCGTCGTGATCGGAGTAAACGATTGTCATGGTCAGGCTGCCCTTTCCTGCGCCGCCTCGGCGCGGCTCAAGATGCGCTGAACGAAGGTGCGCACCATATGCCGCTTATATTCGGCGCTACCGCGATGGTCAGTCCTCGGACGCGCGACCCCGGCCGCGAGGTCGGCGGCCTGCCCGATGCTTTCTGCCGTCAGGGGCAGGCCGACCAGTGCGTCGGCCGCCGCAGTGGCCCCGATAGTGGATCCGCCGACCCCGGTCAGGGCAATACCGGCTCTGGTCACGTTCTCGCCGACCGTCTCCACCGCCACCGCCACCCCGACGGTCGCGAAATCACCGACGCGCCGCTCGAGCTTGAGGTAGCCGCCGGAACGGATTCCCCTCGCCGCCGGTATCACGGCCTCGACGACGATCTCATCCGGGTCGAGGACGTTCTGGAACGGCCCGGTGACGAAATCGTCGAGCGGGATGGCGCGGGTCCCCCGCGGTCCTCGCGCCAGCACGGTGCCGCCGAGCGCCAGGACCACCGAGGCCCAGTCCCCCTGGGGATCGGCGTGACACAGTGAGCCGACCAGCGTGCCCCGGTTGCGGACGATGGGATCGGCGATAACCGGTGCCGCCGAGGCCATGGTGGGCTGCGTCGTCTTCAGCAGATCCGAGTGCTCAAGGTCGGCGTGCCGGCATAGGGCGCCGATATGCAAGCTGCCGTCCGGGTCGGTCCGGTGGTAGGCGAGTCCGGGAACGTTATTGATGTCCACAACGAGCTCTGGCGAGGCAAAGCGGAGCTTCATGAGCGGTACCAGGCTCTGGCCGCCGGCCAGCACCTTCACGTAGTCCCCGCCGTTATGCATGAGGCTGATCGCTTCGTCGAGCGAACGCGGCGCCTCATAGCGGAACCGCGACGGATACATAGATCCTCCAGATGTCCTGCGAAGACTCGGCCAGAGGGGGTGTGCCTACTGCTCGGATTCGCGCTCGGTCACCGGCTCAGCCTGCTGCCTGGACTCAGGGTCAGCCACGGCCACCGGAAGCGAGTCTTCCTCGGGGTCCGGTCGCGGCTGCTGATGAGGCGGCCACGGCCCCGCCACCGGCTGGCCCGCGACCTTGAGGTAATCGATCAGCTCAGGCCAGGCCCAGACGGTCGGGCTCTTCCCGGTCTTCGGAGCGTGCTCGATCAGTTCATAGAGGCGCGGGTTACCGCGGCTGTGACCGTCGGATTCAATTCGCATGCCGCATGCTCCTGCTCTGGACAAGCTCCATCGCCTGTTAACCCGTCACATGATCCACTTGCCTGCTCTGGCCCGCAATATGCGAATAAGTGCTTACTTAAGGCCCACCCTTAGGCGGATCGTAGCCGTGCACTTTACCAGTCCGTGCTGGCTTAGCTCCAAATAGTGACATAAACCGGCGGCCGGAACCGCGAGGGCGGAACCCCGCCGGCCGGCGAGCGCATCAGGTGCATGGCCTCGGGTGTGCCCAGGTAGCGACGGAACGAACTGGCCGCCACGCTCCGCTGCTGCCGTCCCAGCAGGGTGACGTACCAACACGCATCCAACCGGCAGCCGGGCAGATCGACGAGGGAGAGCTCGCCGCGGCGCAGCCGCTGGGCGACCAGGTGCTCGACCGCGGGCGCCACGCCCGTGCCGTCGGCCGCGGCTGCCCAGGCGGCGGTCTGGTTCGGGAAGACCCTGACCTGGTCCTCGGGAATACGCAGACCGGTCAGCATCTGGCCGGTCTCGCTGCCGGGATCGGTCCCGGACGGGTCGACGAACCATAGCCACTGGCGCGGGTTGCCGCGCAGCCGCGGCTGGCCTGCCGTCACGACCACGAGCCGGTACTTGAAGATCGGCTCGGTCGCCAGGGCCAGGGCCGGATCGTCGGGAATGGTGGGGGCGATCGCGACGTCCGCGAGCCGGTTGGCGACCAGGACGCCCATCTCCTTGGTCACCGCGACGCCGGCCGACACCTCGACCAAGCCGGGGAAACGCTTGATGAAGGCCTCGGTCAGCGGGCTGATCACGAACTCGGCGATCGTGGAGGTGGAAACGAGCCGCAGTTGCTCGGGGGCGCCCTGCGCGGCTCGCACGGCGGCGTGCGCCTCGGCGCCGAGCACGACTATCTGCGACGCGGTGGCGAGCAGCCGGGAGCCGCCCGCGGTCAGCGTCATGCCGACGGGCCCGCGGGTGACCAGCTGATCGCCCAGGTGCAGCCGCAGCGCCGACAGGGCCTGGGACACAGCTGACTCACTGACGCCAAGGGCGTTGGCGGCGGCGGTCACCGATCCGAGCCGGGCCACCAGGACGAACGCGTTCAGCTGGGTAAGCGTCATGGCATTGCCATTATGCCCGCTGACCGGACAGTGTTGACCGTCTCTATTTTTGGCATCCGCCCGATGGAGCCTGGTAGGTCATGGTCTGCGCGGTGAACGTGCAACTGACGACGGCGGCCCTGGACAGTTCCGTCCTAGCCGGGAGCGGATGGCCTGCGCCGCGACCTCCCGCAGCCTGGCCCGCAGCACGGCGCCCGCAGCACGGTCGGTCCGGGCTTCGACGATCCTCAGGCCCGTACCCTGCAGCACCTTGCTCAGGTCGGCTGGCTGCTCGACGCGCTGATAGGGCAGGCCGAACGCCGCAGCCAGATGCTCCAGGTCTGCGCCGTGCGGGGTACCGAAGACCCGCTCGAACGAGCCGGGGAAAGCGGCCTGTTCCAGCGTCGAGAAGATGCCCCCGCCGTCATTGTTGATCACGATCAGGCACAGGTCAGGGCGCGGCTCGCTCGGCCCGAGCGCCAGGCCGGGGGCATCGTGCAGGAACGTCAGGTCGCCGATCACCGCGAACGCCTGGCCGTCGTGAGCCAGCGCCGCCCCGATGGCCGCGGACGTGGTGCCGTCGATGCCACTGGCGCCGCGGCTGGCCAGGATGCGCAGATCGTCCCGCGGGGAAAGATGAAAATCAATGTCCCGAACGGGCAGGCTTGACCCGGTCCAGAGCATCGAGCCTGCTGGCACGTGGTTGGCGATATCCCGGGCCAGCCGTGGCTCGGTCAGGGCGTCGCCGTCATCGAGCACTGCGTCCACCGCGGACCGGGCCGCGGCGTCCGCCCGGCGCCAGTCCGCCAGCCAGCCGCGGGAGTCCTCGGCCGGACCAGGCACGGCGGTGAGCCGGATCGCCGGGGCGACGTCGGTCGCGGCCCGTTGCGGGTCGGCCCAGCGTCCTGGTCCCTGCGCGATGACCACATGCCTGCGCGCCGGCCCGGCCCCAAGAGACCCGAGCATGGCGTTCTGCGGGCGGGATAGTCCAGGCCGGCCAGACGACACGATCAGGTCAGGCCGGTGCGCCGTCACGAATTCGGGTGTCGCGAGCAGGTACTGGTAGGCGGATAGCGCGTTCGGTCCGCGCCTGGCGCCGGACGAGGGCTCCGCGAGCACCGGCCAGCCGGCCCGCTCCGCCAGCTCGACCAGGACGTCCGGGTCATGATCACCATCCCCGCAGACCACCACTCCGCGTTCGGTCCATGGCACCTCGAGCTCTTCCGGCGATGACACTGGCCACTCGAAGCTCGTCCACGGCTGTCTGTCCGGGCGCCCGTCCAGGGGCTCCGGCCAGTCCGGCTCCCCAGCCTCGCCAGGGACGAGCGGCTCGCGGAAGGCCAGGTTCAGATGGACCGGTCCGGCCAGTGCACCCGCGCGACCGGACGCGTGCGCCCACGCCTGGCAGGCCAGCGATCGCCAGTACCCGACCATGCCGGGCCGCGCCTCGGGCACTCCCGCCTCGCAGAACCAGCGCACCGCGCTCCCGTACAGCTTGACCTGGTCGATCACCTGGTTGGCGCCGGTCCCCCGCATCTCGGGCGGCCGGTCGGCGGTGAGCACGAGGAGCGGGACGCCAGACTCGTCCGCCTCGATCACGGCCGGGTGGAAGTTGGCCGCCGCCGTCCCCGAGGTGCACAGCACCGCCACCGGCCGGCGGCTGGCCTTGGCCAGCCCCAGTGCGGTGAACGATGCCGACCGCTCGTCAATCCGCACGTGCAGCCGGATCTCGTGCCTCCGCTCGGCGTCGAGGAACGCCATAGCCAGCGGCGTGCTGCGCGAGCCTGGCGCAAGGACCACCTCGCGCAGCCCGCACCTGACCAGTTCGTCCGTGAAGGACACCCCAAACGCGGTCGAGGGATTCACCAAAGTGACGCTTCGCTGGCCGGACCGGCCCATGACTCCGTTTCGCCCAGGAAGCGGGCGGCGGCCTGCGCCCGCGCCCGCCACGGGCCCGGATCGGCTTCCCAGCGGGCCAGCTGACCCAGATCGACGGGCGGGCGCCGGACCGGCAGTTCCCCGGCCTCAGGCAGCAAAGGCTCGCCGGTGACATCCCCGGCCAGCAGTGACATCGTGCCCAGGCCGCAGGCGTAAGGAAGCTCGGGCAGCGCGGCGGCTAGGGCTACCCCGGCGGCGAGCCCGACCGAGGTGTCGACGGCGCTCGAGACGACGACGGGAAGACCGCACGCCGCTGCCACCGCCAGCGCCGCACGGACTCCCCCGAGCGGCTGAGCCTTCAGCATCACGATGTCGGCCGCGCCCGCCGCCCGCACCCGCAGCGGGTCCTCGGCCCGGCGGATCGACTCGTCGGCGGCGACAGGGATGTCGATATGCCGACGAAGCTCGGCGAGTTCTTCCAGGGTGGCGCAGGGCTGCTCGGCGTATTCGAGCCCGAACCGGGCTAGCTGCCGCAGCATCCGGGTGGCCTGGGCGATCTCCCAGCCGCCGTTGGCATCGACCCGGATCCTGCCGTCCGGCCCCAGCGCCTCACGGACCGCCGCGACCCGCTCTATGTCGTCCCCCTCGGACTGGCCGCGCTCGGCCACCTTGACCTTCGCGGTCCGGCAGCCCGATCCGGCCACGATCTTGATCGCCTGCGCCGGGCCGACGGCCGGGACGGTCACGTTCACCGGGATCCGGTCCCGGACCGGCGCCGGCCAGCCGCGGGTGGCGGATTCGAGTGCGCTGGCCAGCCACCGGGCGCTCTCCTTCGGCCCGTACTCGGCGAACGGCGAGAACTCCCCCCAGCCCGCGGGCCCCTCGATCAGCGCCCCCTCCCGCACCGTGATCCCCCGGAACTTGACCGGCATCGGGATCGCGAACGCCCGCAACCCCGCAAAATTCGCGTCCCGCATCATCGTGTGTCGCTAGCTCCGCTATAGGGGTGATGACGACACACGATGAATGAAGGGCGGGTCATGGGCGGCGGGGGAACTTGGCGAAGTCGGGAGCGCGCTTGTTTTTGAAGGCGTCGCGGCCCTCCTGGGCCTCCTCGCTCATGTAGTAGAGCAGGGTGGCGTCGCCGGCGAACTGCTGCATGCCCGCCGCGCCGTCGGTCACCGCGTTCAGCGCACCCTTAAGCATGCGCAGCGCCAGCGGGGACTTGTCGAGCAGCTCACGGGCCCAGCTGACCGTCTCGGCTTCCAGCGATGCCAGCGGGACCACGGTGTTCACCAGCCCCATCTCCAGCGCTTGCTGCGCGTCGTACTGGCGGCACAGGTACCAGATCTCGCGCGCCTTCTTCAGCCCGACCGTGCTGGCCAGTAGCCAGGAGCCGTAGCCGCCGTCGAACGAGCCCACCTTCGGCCCGGTCTGGCCGAAGATCGCGTTGTCCGCGGCGATGGTCAGGTCGCAGCACACGTGCAGGACGTGCCCGCCGCCGATGGCGTAGCCGGCCACCATCGCGATCACCGGCTTGGGCGTGCGCCTGATCTGCACCTGAAGGTCGAGCACGTTGAGCCGCCCCACGCCGTGGTCGTCGACGTATCCGTCGTCACCGCGGATCTTCTGGTCGCCGCCCGAGCAGAACGCCTGGTCTCCCGCGCCGGTGAGAATGATCACACCGATGCCGGGGTCGTCGCGCGCGACGTTAAACGCGTTCGAGAGTTCGAACAAGGTCGTTGGCCGGAACGCGTTTCGCACCTCGGGCCGGTTTATGGTGATCTTCGCGATCCCTTCGGCGGTCTCGTAAACGATGTCGGAATAGTCCTTTCCGGGTTCCGGACCAGACCGCTGCCATTGGATCACTCGCAACCTCCCTGAGTCAGGGTTCTAACCTTAACGATCGTGACGATGCGTTCTTTGCACGCGGTCCTGGTCGAGCGCACCAGCCCCCGGCTCGTCGAGCTGCTCGCCGCCGCGCTCGACGGCAGCGGGCCCGCGATCCTGCCGCTGGACGGCGGCCTGCCCCGGGCCCGTCTGGCCGAGCTGATCACCGCGTTCGCCCCGGACACGGTGGAGGATACCGACGGGGTCACCACGGCTCGTTTGGGTCAGAAGATGGGAGTCGCCCAGAGCACCGCCGTCATCATCGGCACCTCGGGGTCCACCGGCTCGCCCAAGGGGGTCGAGCTGAGCGCGGCCGCGCTGCTGCACTCGGCGCGGGCCTCGCTGGCTAGAGTGGATGCCCGGCCAGGTCAGCGCTGGCTGTGCTGCCTGCCGGCCACGCACATCGCCGGGGTCCAGGTGCTCGTCCGCTCGCTGGTCAGCGGCACAGAAGCGGTGCTGGCTACCCGTGCCGACGCCGAGACGGTGGCCGGCTCCGGCTGCGCGCACGTCTCGCTGGTTCCGGTCCAGCTCCAGCGGCTGCTGGCTGAGCAAAGCCGGCAAAGCGATATATCGACACCGCTCGCCGGATTCGCCTCGGTCCTGCTGGGCGGGGCCGCCGCGCCGCAGAGCCTGCTCGATGAGGCGCGGGCCGCGGGCGTCCCGGTGGTAACCACCTATGGCATGACCGAGACCTGCGGCGGCTGCGTGTACGACGGACTGCCACTGGACGGCGTGCGGGTGGAGATTCGCGACGATGACGATGACCTCCCAGGCCGGATCTGGATCGGCGGCCCCGTCCTGTTCTCCGGATACCGGTCAGCCGGTTACGGCGGGGCGGGTAACCCCCCCGTTTCCGGGGGGCCGGGGGGGCACGGGGGGGCGGGCAGCCCCCCCGTAATCGGGGGGTCCAGGGGGGTCGCCCCCCCGGACGGTGTCAGCGTCCTCCCCCCGGACGGCGTCTTCAGCTTCCGGACCGGCGACCTGGGCCAGATCGACGCGTCCGGGCGGCTGACCGTCCGCGGCCGGGCGGATGACGTGATCAACACCGGCGGCCACAAAGTGGTCCCAGGCGAGGTCGCAGCGGTGCTTGGGACCTGTCCGGGCGTCCGGGATGTGGTGGTCGTGGGGCAATCCGACCCACAGTGGGGTGAACAGGTCACAGCGGTGGTGGTGCCCGCTGACCGGGCGGATCCGCCGACGCTAGAATTGCTGCGTCTGCATGTGCGGCAGCAGCTGCCGCGTTACGCTGCTCCAAGCAGGGTCGTAATAGTCGATGCCGTTCCGATGCTCCCGAGCGGGAAGCATGACATCGCACGGCTCAAGCTGGAGCTGCGGCGGCGGGAACAAACTGAGGCGGAGAACGTTACTTAATAGTGCCCGGACAATGTTCTCCGCTGAGGAATGCGCGGGGCGGCGAAGGGTACTTGGTGGAAACCCGGATGAACGACGTTTGTATTGCGTGCGTTGTTACTAGGAGGAGGGAGGTGTCTCATGCCGCGGATCGCCATGGCAACGTCAACCGTCGAGCGCATCGCTGACTCGGATGACGAGGCAAGCACGACACGCGTGGATGACCTCATCCAGCGTGGGCGAAGCCAGGGTCACCTGTCTCTTGCGGAGCTGAGGACCGCCTTTGACCAGGCAGGTCTCACGCCGGCCGAGGGACGGTCCATTCTGCGTGAGCTGAGCGAGGCAGGGGTACGGCTGGCCAATGAGCTGACCGAGGACCCGAGGCCGCCGAAGGCCCGTGCGGCCCGTTCGGCGTCTGCCGCGACCTCCACCGGGTCGCGTGCCGCCAAGACCAGCGGCGCGGCGGACCCGGGCCCGGTCTCCGGCGCCGGCGACGACGCTGAGGCCGACCTGGACCCGGTAACCGACGTCGATGTGGTGAACCTGGAGGCCGAGGCGGCCGCGCTGAGCGAGTCCGACCGGCTGACCGAGGTGGATCTGGACGACCAGACCCCCGCCATGGGCGACTCGGTCCACACCTACTTGAAGTCCATCGGGCGTACCAGCCTGCTGACCGCTGAGCAGGAGGTGGACCTCGCCAAGCGGATCGAGGCCGGCCTGTTCGCAGAGAACAAGCTGGAAACCGCGAGCGGACTCGATGAGAACTACCGTCGTGATCTTGAGCTCGTCGCCGAGGACGGACGGCGCGCCAAGTCGCACATGCTCGAAGCCAACCTTCGCCTGGTCGTGTCGGTGGCCAAGAAGTACAGCGACCGGGGTCTGTCCCTGCTCGACGTGGTGCAGGAGGGGAACCTGGGCCTGATCCGTGCCGTCGAGAAGTTCGACTACACGAAGGGCTACAAGTTCTCCACCTACGCCATGTGGTGGATCAGGCAGGCCATCCAGCGTGGCTTCGCCGACTCGGCCCGGACCATCCGGCTGCCGGTCCACGTCCTGGAGATGCTCAGCAAGCTGAGCCGGGTCGAGCGCGACATGCACCAGAAGCTGGGCCGCGAGCCGACTCCCGAGGAACTCGCCGTCGAGCTTGACCGGACTCCGGATCAGATCGAGGAGCTGCTGCGCACCAGCCGCCAGCCGATCAGCCTGGACTCCACCATCGGCGAGGACGGCGAGACCAGCATCGGCGACCTGATCGAGGACGTCGACGCGCCGGAGGCCTCCGAGCTCGTGGATCGTCAGCTGATGGCGGAGCAGCTGCGTTCGGCCCTCGACGCGCTCACGCCGCGCGAGGCGACGATCATGGCGATGCGGTTCGGGCTGTACGACGGCAACCCGCACACGCTGGACGAGATCGGCCGCGCGCTTGGCCTGACCCGCGAGCGGATCAGGCAACTCGAGAAGCAGTCACTGTCCAAGCTGCGTCACCCGAGCCGCGCTCAGCCGCTGCTCGACTTCGCGGTCTAGCTACTCCTGCTTGCCTCCCGCCCGACCCAAATGCCGGGCCCGACCTCCCGCCGGGCCCGGCATTTGGCTGTCCGGACCCGACGACGCCCGTTGCGGCAGGGGAAGATGCCCGGGCGTAATGTCGATCTATGAGCACGATGACGGCCAGGCGGCGAGTACTGCGTGTTCCCGTATCCGGTGCCGCGGATTACCGGGCCGATCTGCTCGCGGTGGAGGAGCCGCTCGAGATCCGGGTGGACGGCGAGCCGCTCACGGTGACGATGCGTACCCCGGGAGACGACATCGACCTGACCGCCGGGTTCTTGTTCACCGAGGGCCTGCTGACCGGCCTCGGCGACGTGCACGAGATCCGGATGTGCGACGAGAACGTGGCCGCGGTGACCGTCGCGGACGACGGCGGGCTGCTCAAGACCGGCGGGGTCGATAGGTTCCAGTCCGCAGCCAGGAACTTTCTTACCACCAGCGCGTGCGGGGTGTGCGGCAAGGACAGCATCGAGGCGATCCGGGTCCGGTCTGCCTTCGACGTGGCCGCCGACCCGGTCCGGGTGTCCCCCGCCGTGCTGGCCGGCCTGCCCGGCCGGCTCAGGGACGCGCAGCGGGTCTTCAGCCGCACCGGCGGCCTGCACGCGGCCGGCCTGTTTACGCCGGACGGCACGCTGCTGGTGCTGCGGGAGGACGTCGGCCGTCACAACGCGGTGGACAAGGTGGCAGGCTGGGCCCTGCGCTCCGGTCTGGTCCCGCTGACCGGGCACGTCTTGCTGGTCAGCGGGCGGGCCTCCTTCGAGCTCGCGCAGAAGGCGATCATGATCGGGCTTC
This sequence comes from uncultured Actinomycetes bacterium, assembly GCA_963758795.1. GTDB lineage: Bacteria > Actinomycetota > Actinomycetes > Streptosporangiales > Streptosporangiaceae > Palsa-504. The sequence goes on along the minus strand of CAVWXG010000001.1, from coordinate 401,254 downwards.
CGGTTCTGGCGGCGGTGTCCGCGCCGTCCTCGCTGGCGGTATCGCTGGCCGAAGAGGGAGGCATGACCCTGGTCGGCTTCCTGCGCGGCACCACCATGAACGTGTACACCGGCCCGCAGCGAGTGATCACCGAGGACGCTCCCGCGGCCGTCGGCTAGGCCCCCGGCGGCTAGTTCTGCGGCGCTGCGACCTGGTAAAGGTCGGCGCCCTCGGCGGACACCTCACGGGTCAGCTGGCCGCGGACCGTGAGTACCTCCAGGTGCGCGGCGGTCTCGTTGACGGCCAGGATCTGGCTGAACAGGTCAAGCTCGCCGAACGCGCGCTGCCGCCCGGTCCATTTGATCGCCTTCGCCGCCTCGTACGGGGTGGCGTGACCTGCCCGCACGGCGCTGAACGTCTCCGCCAGGCGGGTGTCATGGTGGGCGAGCAGCTCGTTCACTCGCTCATGGGTGCTGGTGGTCACCGGGCCGTGAGCGGGCAGCAGCCGGGCATCGGGCAGCGCGAGGGTCCGTCCGAGCGAGCTGAGGTAGTCGAGCAGGGCCATCCGGTTGCCCGCGGCCTCGAAACCGATCGAGGGAGTGATCTGCGGGAGCACGTGGTCACCGGCGAACATAAGCTGGGCCGCGGCGTCGTGGAAGATGAGGTGGCCGCGGGTGTGACCAGGAGTGTGAACCGCACGAAGCGTCCGTGTCCGCAGGTCGAGGTCGGTTCCGTCGGCCACCCAGCGGTCGGGATCCTCCCATTCGACGTTCGCCGGGGGGTACCGGTCCGCCGCCGCCAGGCTGGCCTCCAGCTCCGTCGCGCCCAGCCTGCGCAAGCTGCCAAAGGCGAAGAGCCTCCCCCCGCTGCCGTTGCCGTTCATCAGCGCTCTGGTCGCGATCAGGTTCGCGCGCTCGTCCTCGCCCAGCGAGATCAGGGTGTGAAACGTGCGCCGCAGCTCCACGGCGAGGGAATAGTGGTCGATGTGAATGTGGGTCACGAAGAAGTTGCGGATGTCACCCAGCTCATAGCCGATCTGCCGCAGCGCCGCGGTGAGCCGTTCCCTGGCCGGGACCAGCGCGATCCCGGCGTCGATCAGGTCGACTCCGCCGGGATCGGTGATCGCGTAGACGTTGACCGCCTTCAGCCCGTCTATCGGCAACGGCAGCGGAATCCGGTACACGCCGCCGCCGAGATCCTCGACGTCAGGCGCGATCCAGGCGTACCTATCGGCCGCGGCATGGCTCATCGTTTCGCTGATCCTTCCCTTCCCGCGAACCCAGGAACCTCCGCGGGCCTTGAGCTACCGTAAATAACTCTAGCGGAGCGGTCCTCGGCCGTGGGCGGGGCGGGGATGGCCCCGCCCCGCCCCCGGTTAGCAGGGCTGGATCACAGCTGGGTGGTGACCGCCTTGACCTCGGTGTAGGCCTCGAGCACTTCATGGCCCATCTCGCGGCCCCAGCCGGACTGCTTGTACCCGCCGAACGGCAGCGAGGCGTCGAACACGTTGTAGCAGTTGATCCAGACCGTCCCGGCGCGGATCTTCTTGGCCAGGGCATGGGCTTTGGAGATGTCGCGGGTCCAGATGCCGGCGCCGAGCCCGTACTCGGAGTCGTTGGCGGCAGCGGCGATCTCGTCCAAGTCGCTGAACGGGGCGGCGACTACGACCGGGCCGAAAATCTCCTCGCGGACGACCTTCATCTGGCCGTGGGTGTTGGTCAGCACGGTGGGCTCGACGAAAAAGCCCCGGTCGCCGAACCGGCCGCCGCCGGCCACGGCGGTGGCCCCCTCGGCCTTGCCTGACTCCAGGTAGCCGGTGACCCGCTGCAGTTGCTCCTCAGATACCAGCGGACCCATCTGGGTGCCGGCTTCCATCCCGGAGCCCAGCTTGATCGACTTCGCGATCTCAGCGACGCCATCAACCACCTCGTCGAAGCGGCTCTGGTGCACGAACAGGCGCGACCCGGCGACACAGCACTGGCCATGGTTGAAGAAGATCGCGTTGGCCGCGCCCTCGATGGCGCCGTCCACGGCGTCCTCGAACACGATGTTGGGGCTCTTGCCGCCCAGCTCCAGGCTCACTTTCTTCAGGTTGCCCGTAGCCGCCTTGACGATCAGCTTGCCCACCTCCGTGGACCCGGTGAACGCCACCTTGTCGACGTCGTCATGCGCGGCCAGCGCCGCCCCGGCGGTCTCACCGAAGCCGGGAACCACGTTCACCACTCCGTCCGGGACTCCGGCCTCGGCGATGAGCCCGGCCAGCCGCAACGCGGTCAGCGGCGTCTGCTCGGCCGGCTTGAGCACCACGCAGTTGCCGGTGGCCAGCGCCGGGCCGAGCTTCCACGCCGCCATGAGCAGCGGGAAGTTCCACGGGATGATCTGCCCGACCACGCCGACTGGCTCGCGCAGCGTGTAAGAGTGGAAGTTGGCGCCAGGCATGTAAGGCACCGAGATGTTGATCGTGTTGCCCTCGATCTTGGTGGCCCACCCGGCCATGTAGTGGAAAAGGTCCGCGGCCAGCGGCACGTCGGCTGCCTGGGCAACCGCGAACGGCTTGCCGTTGTCCAGCGACTCCAGCTGGGCCAGCTCGTCGGTGTGCTCCAGGATCAGGTCACCGATCCGCCAGATGATCCGGCCCCGCTCGGACGGCGTCATCCGGCTCCAGGGCCCGTCGAACGCCGCACGGGCGGCCCGGACCGCCCGGTTGATGTCCTCGGCGTCGCCCTCGGCGACCCAGGCGAGTGTGTCGCCGGTGGCCGGATTCGGCGTCTCGAACCTCTTGCCCGACGCCGCGTCGGCCCACTGCCCGCCGATGAACAGCTGTCGCGGGGCGGCGGTGAACTCCTCGACGCTCCTGTCCACGGTTACTGTCATGTTCTCATCTCCCTCTCGGCAGCCGCTTCATCGCAGCACGCCATTTGTTCTGCCGCGCAGGCCCGGCGGTAAACCGACGGCCCTGGCCCAGTAGTCATAATGAGACAACATGCCCCTGTCCCAGTAGTCACATAATGAGACAATATGGTCCGGGCTGGCACAAGCCCCAAGGGCCGGGTCAGGACGCGGGGCCGGCCACCGCTTCCGCCGTCGTCGCCGACGCGGTGCCAGGCCGTTCCGCTTGCCGATAGCTCAGGACGGGACCGGGTCGGCGGGACGCGGCAGCCAGGGTAGCCGGTCGGTGGCCGCGACCGCCGCGACCACGCCGGCCGCGCAGGCCGCCAGGGCCAGCGCCGGGATGGCCCCGGCCGCCAGCGCCAGTAGCGCGAGCGCGGCGATGCCGGCCAGCCGGGGCCAGGACAGGTAGCCCCACACCACGTACTTGAACGCGGCGTGGCCGAGCAGGAAAAGCGCCGGGCCGCCCAGGATCATCCATGCCGATGTGGTGCTCGCCGCGGCGTCCAGGTCGGACAAGACCTTCTCGTCGGCGGCCGCGGTGACGATGATCCCGGCCACCATCACCGGGTGGATGAGGTGATAGGCCGAGCGGCCCAGCCGGCCGGGATCATCGGAATGCGCGATCTTCTCCGCGGCGGCCTCGGCGCTCTGGTCGAAGTAGAGCCACCAGAGCGTGACCGAGGTCGCGAAGGCTACGACGAAGCCGGTCACGGTGGCCGGGGTGACCGACTTCACCGAGGCCAGCGTGGTGCCGATGATGACGATCGACTCCCCCAGCGCGATCAGGATGAACCCCTGGCAGCGCTCGGCGAAGTGACCGCCCTCGATGGTCCAGTCCGACGTGCGGGACCGGCCGAGCCACGGCGTCGCGAAACCGACCAGGCCACCTGCCAGGTCTACGCTCACCGCCCCCAGCCAGAGCAGTTCCCTGGCCAGGCCGTGCGCGAAGCCGCCGCCCAGCGCCAGCGCGCCGCTGACGATGCACCAGACCAGGATGCGCTGGAAGTTGGCCTGCAGCGGGTGGCCGCGCAGCGCGATCACCATGAAGACGGTACGGCCGATCTGCTGAGCCGCGTAGGCGCCGCCTACCCACAGGCCGAGGTTCTCGAACGCCCGGGGCAGCGACGCCGACATGGCCAGGCTGATCAGCATGAGCACGACCAGCAGCAGCCGTACGGCCATCTGCTGCGGGTCCAGCCAGTTAGTCACCCAGGTCGTGTACGACCAGACCTGCCAGACCATGACCAGGAGCAGCCCGGCCTGCAGCGCGCCCGCCACGCTGGGATGGCCGAGCAGGTAGTGCGACAGCTGCGTGACCGCGTACACGTACACGAGGTCGAAGAACAGCTCGATGTTCGTAACCCGCTGCGAGCCCGAACGGTCCCGCATGAGCCGTGGGGTGTGCCGGGCCGCGGGGCCGGCTTCCGCCAAGTTGCTCAAGCTGATGCCCTCACCAGGCGTAGTGCTCCGGCGCGGTCCGGTACCCGGGGAACAGGTCGTCGAGCCGCTTGAGGACGTCGTCTTCGAGCCGCAAGGTGACCGCGCGCTGCGCGTCGTCGAGCTGAGCCAGGGTGCGCGGCCCGATGATCGGCGCGGTGACGCCTTCCTGATGCAGCAGCCAGGCCAGCGCCACGTTCGCCGGCTCCTCGCCGAGTTCGTCGCACAGGTCCTCGTAGGCCTCGATCTGCTCGCGCTTCCGCTCGACCGTCGCCTTGGCCCGGCCCGCGAGGCGCCGACGCCCCTCGCGCTCCTTCCTCAGCACGCCGCCGAGCAGTCCGCCGTCGAGCGGGGACCACGGGATGACGCCGACGCCGTAGTCGATCGACGCGGGCAGCACCTCAAGCTCGATCTCCCTGGTCAGCAGGTTATAGATCGACTGCTCGCTGACCAGGCCGAAGAAGCCGCGCGCGGCCGCGGTGTCGTTGGCCTGCGCGATGTGCCAGCCCGCGAAGTTGGACGAGCCGACGTACAGGATCTTCCCCTGGGCGACGAGCACCTCCATCGCCTGCCAGATCTCGTCCCAGGGCGTGTCCCGGTCGACGTGGTGCATCTGGTAGAGGTCGATGTAATCGGTGCGCAGCCGGCGCAGCGACGCGTCGCAGGACCGCCGGATGTTCAGCGCGGACAGCTTGCCGTCGTTGGGCCAGTCGCTCATCGCCCCGTACAGCTTGGTGGCGAGCACCGTCCGGTCCCGGCGTGCGCTGCCTGCCGCGAACCAGTCCCCGATGATCTCCTCGGTCCAGCCCGCGTGCGACTCATCGTGCTCGGCGAGCTGCCCGGGCGGGCTCTGGGTGCCGCCGTAGCGGTTGGCGGTGTCGAAGAAGTTGACGCCGATCTCGAGCGCGCGATTCATGATGGCGCGGGCGTCGGCAGGCGAGGTCAGCGGCCCGAAGTTCATCGTGCCGAGGCAGAGGCGGCTTACGCTCAGGCCGGAGCGGCCAAGGCGGGTGTATTCCATGCCTCCTAGCTTTTCACGCTGGCGGCCCGTGACGGTGGGCGGCAACCCGCATCGAGCTGTGTGCCGGGGCGGCTTACCTGCTCACGGGGCGGCCGGACGACGATCGGCGAAGAGGGTTCCGGGCGCCGACACCCCGGTCCGTTCAGAAAAATGATTGTGATCTTTGTTAGACTGAGAACATGCGTTACGCAGCGACTACCCAGTGGTGGGCGACCGGTTAGGGACGGTCGCCGCTGCATCCAGCGCTAAAGCCAGAGGCCGTCCGGGTGGACGGCCTTTTTCGTCCTCTCCGGGCGGCCGGGAACCTAAGGGGAGAACGATGAGCATCAGCGTGGCCCAGCGGCGTTCGGCCGAGCTCGAGGAGCAGATTGATGCCGACGCCGGGGTGTTCCGGATCCTGACCGGGGACCGGCCGACCGGGCTGCTGCACCTCGGCCACTACTTCGGCACCTTGCTCAACCGGGTCCGGCTGGCTGACCTGGGCGCGGAGGTCTTCGTGCTGATCGCGGACTACCAGGTGCTGACCGACCGTGACACGGCCGAACACCTGGATGAGCACGTGACCGGCCTGCTGCTTGACTATCTGGCTATCGGCTTGGACCCGGCGCGGACGGTGATGTTCGCGCATAGCGCGGTGCCCGCGCTCAACCAGTTGCTGCTGCCGTTCCTCAGCCTGGTCTCGGTGCCCGAACTCAACCGCAATCCCACGGTCAAGGACGAGATCGCGCACTCCGGCCAGCCGGCGGTCAGCGGGCTGATGCTCACCTATCCGGTGCACCAGGCCGCGGACATCCTGTTCTGCAAGGCGAACCTGGTGCCGGTCGGGCAGGACCAGCTGCCACACCTGGAGATCGCCCGGACGATCGCGCGCCGTTTCAACGACCGTTTCGGTCCGGTGTTCGGCGTGCCCGACGCGCTGCTTTCTGCCGCACCGCTGCTGCTCGGCACCGACGGCACCAAGATGAGCAAGAGCCGCGGCAACACGATCCCGCTGGCAGCCAGCGCGCAGGAGACCGCCCGGCTGATCCGAGGCGCCAAGACCGACGCCCTGCGGCACGTCACCTATGACCCGGCCGCCCGGCCGGAGGTCTCCAGCCTGGTGCTGCTCGGTGCTCTGTGCCTGGATCAGGACCCCCGGGAGTTCGCCGACGCCATCGGGTCCGGCGGAGCCGTCGCGCTCAAGGCGGCCGTCACCGCGGCGGTCAACGACCGGCTGGCTCCGGTGCGGGCCCGCCGGGCCGAGTACGCGCGAGAGCCCGGCTACGTGCGACGGGTGCTGCGGGACGGCAACGAGCGCGCGAACGCGATCGCCTCGGCCACCCTGGCGCAGGTCCGGTCGGCCATGGGCATGGACTACTGAACGCGCCTGGTTTATTCGGTTGCGCCGATCCGGCGGCCGGTCGAGGCTGGCCTGATGAGCTTCTTTGACGACTTGCCGGCCACCGAGCCGGAGCCTCCACGGAGGCATCATCCATGGGAACCGCCCGAGGCGGAACTTCCCGGCATCGTCCGGATCGACACCCTAGTACTCGGCCGGACCGACCAGCTCGCCGTAGCGGTCACCGGAATGTCGGCCTTCTCCAACGGGATCGAGATCTTCCTGACCGCGCGGATCCGGCCCAGTGCCGATCACCCCGAGGAGCACCTGCCCGGCGGACCGCGTGACCTGGCTGCGTCCCGGCAATCCTTCCGCCTCGGCCTGCAGTTCTCCGACGGCGGCAAGGCCGTCGGCCGCCCTGGTGGGGGCAGGCCCGGTGGCGGCAGGCCGGACCACGATTCCGAGCCAGCGGGGCCGGTCCTGTACCCGTTCGCCGGTGGCGGCGGACCGCACTCGTTCATCTCCCGGTGGTGGACGTGGCCGCTGCCGCCCGCCGGGCCGCTGGAGTTGGTCTGCGAGTGGCCGACGTTCGGCGTCGCTGAATCTCGGGCCAGCCTGGACGCGCAGCTCATCCTCGACGCGGCGGGACGCAGCATCCGGCTGTGGCCGGAGAACGACGGCTGACGTGAAGGCCTTACCGCGCCCCGCGTCCGGCAGGGTTGTCACAGGCATTTTCCCGAAACGGTCGGTGGTAACACTCATTGCCCCGGTATCCGCCGGCGCGTGTTTGATGCCGGGCCCGTCCACCGCCCGAAAGCCAGCTATCGGCCCGGGAGCGATCGCGGTAGCCCGAACCACGGCAGCACACTGGCCTCGAAGCGGGTCATGGCGCAGATCCGGTCGCCGGTGAGGGTGAGAACGAACAGGCCCGTTCCGTGGCGGATGCCGGTAGGGTCGCGCCGGTAGGCTCCGAAGGCCGGCTGACCGTTGGCTCGCGTCGGGACGAGGTCGGACCTGCGGCCCGCGCCGAACAGGCTGGCGCTGAAGCGGGCGACGGCGTCCCGGCCCTCGTACTCGAAAGGCATCGGCGGCATCGACATGAATACGTCGTCGGTCAGCAGGGTCACCAGCGCGTCGAGATCAGCGGATTCCCACGCGCTGACGAACTTCGCCACGATCGCATCCTCAGACGGTGATCCGGAGGCGGGAGCCGGTTCGCGGCCGACGGCCGGCGACCGTCGGCGCTGCAGGCTGGCGCGCGCCCGTTTCAGGGCGCTGTTAACCGATTCGACGGTCGAATCGAGCATGCCGGCCACCTCGTTCGCGTGGAATCCGAGGACGTCGCGCAAGATGAGGACGGCGAGCTGGCGAGGCGGCAGGAGCTGAAGAGCGGTCACGAAGGCCAGGGAGATGGCTTCGGTCTGCTCGTAGCGGGCCTCCGGGCCGGACGGCACGTCGATCACCCCCTCGAGCAGGGCGTCGGGAAATGGCTCGAGCCACATGACTTCGCCGAGCCGGGTCGGCTCAGGCGGTTCAACATTGGGCACGTCCCACTCCTTGGCCTGTCGTCGGCTGGCCGAACGACGTGCGTTGAGGCAGCGGTTGGTGGCGATCCGGTAGAGCCAGGTGCGGACCGAGGCGCGTCCCTCGAATTCGGCCAAGCCTTGCCAGGCGGTGAGCAGCGTGTCCTGGAGAGCATCCTCGGCATCGGCGAAGGATCCGAGCATCCGGTAGCAGTGCACCTCCAGCTCCCGATGATACGGCTCGGTCAGCTCTCCGAACGCGTCGCTGTCCCCGGCCCGGGCCCGGGATATCAGGTCGCCGGTTACCACCCTCGCGTCACCTTCTTCCCGTAGCTCGCCGCACTTCTGCCTCGTATAGACACCGGCCGAGGGGCGAACCGGGCGGTTGGCCGACGCCCAGTTTCCCGATGTCGCGGTGTCTACATCACTGCAAGCTGACCACGCCGACGAAGGAGAACCGAAATGGGAAAGATCATCGTGAGCGAGAACGTCTCGCTCGATGGAGTCGTCCAGGACCCGACCGGTGAGGAGGGCTTCAGGCTCGGCGGCTGGTTCCGGATCGGGGACAAGGACCGCGAAGCGTGGGCCAAGGTCCTGCTCGACGAGGCGTCGGGCACCGAGGCCCTGCTACTGGGCCGGCGGAGCGACGAGTGGTTCGCCTCGCGGTGGCTATCCCGGAGCGGCGAGTGGGCGGACAGGTTGAACAGCCTGCCCAAGTACGTCATGTCCTCGACCCTCGAAGAGGCCAAGTGGAACAACCCGACGGTACTGGCCGGCGACGTGGTGAACGAGGTCTCGAAGCTGAAGCAAGAGCTAGACGGGGACATCGTCGTCTACGCCAGCGCACAGCTCGTGCACTCGCTGATGGAGCACGACCTCGTCGACGAGCTGCGATTGATGATCCACCCGGTCGCACTCGGAGTCGGCGAGCGCCTGTTCGGCGAGACCAGCGATATGAAGCCCATGCGCCTCCTCGATAGCCGGACCGTCGGTGACGGCCTCGTCCTTCTCGCCTACGAGCTCGTCCGAGAGGCCTAACCCGGTCGGGCCTGACGGGCGCAGATGCCGGATAATGGGGGTTATGAGGGGTATTTCCGCGGGCCGGTCCGGCTGGCCGCAGCTGGCTTGGGCCCTGTGGCTGCCATGCGTATTCGCGGTCGTCGTGGCGGGCCTGTTCATCGTGGTCGATCTGGGAGGCCTGATCATGGGGAGCTGGGACACTCCCGTGGCCGGCCTGGGATGGCTGAAGGCTGGCGCGATCGGCCAGTTCGGTCTGGCCATCGTGGCCGCCGCTGTGCTCATCGCGGGTGTGCCGCGCCCCAGCTGGCACCGCGGCGCCGCGATTACGGCATATGCGATCATCGCGCTGGAGGTCGGCTGGTTCTTGCTGACCCGCATGCTGGTTCAAGACCATCCGTGAGTCCCGCGGCCACTGGTCCGTTACTGGTGGTAGGAAGCCCTCATGTGGTTTGCCATGAGCGTTACCGAGCGCAAGGAGTTCCTTGCCGGCGTGCATGTCGGCGTGCTGAGCGCAGCAGTAGGCACCGCGGGTCAGACGCTGGCCGTCCCGGTCTGGTACAGCTATCAGCCTGGCGGCCTGCTGACCGTACTGACTCGCCGCCAATCGCGCAAGGCTGCGGCGATCCGCGCCGCCGGACGGTTCAGCCTGTGCGCCCAGGACGACCACCCGCCCTACCGGTATGTCAGCGTCGAGGGGCTGGTCGTCAGCGAGGAGGAACTCGATCCCGCCGAGCGGCTGGCGATGGCCCGGCGCTACCTCGGTGCTGAGGGCAGTGACCGGTACATCAGCGATAACCCGGACCCCGAGCGCCACAACGTGGTGTTCCGGATGCGCCCGGTGCACTGGCTCAGCCAGGATCAGGGCCAGGGACAGGCCGCCCGGTAGTTCTGCGCGGCCGAGATACCGTCTATCACCCGAGGCCCGGGTCAGCTCAGCGAGGCGCCAGGACAACCGGGTGGCCCTGGCCCAGGAAGAAGATGCCCGGGTAGCCCGCGGTCTGGAAGCCGGCGTTGGGATTGTCGCGCAGTTGTGAATGCTCGATCGTGAGCGTGCCGGTTTTGTTGTCGCTGACGAAGAAGAGCGCGCCGCCGCCCTCGCGGGCGCTGTTGCCGGTGATGACGGAGCCGTCGACGGTCACCGTGTAGTCGTCCCCGTCGGTGTAAATTGCGCCGCCGCTGCCGCCGCCCGGGGTGCCGGCATGAGCCGGGTTAGCGCCGTCGCCGATGGCGCTGTTGCCGGTGAAGGTGCTGCCGGTGATCACCCAGGACACCCCGATACTGCTCAGGGCGCCGCCGTTGGAGCACACGCCGCCGGTGAAGGTGCTGCCGGTGACCTCGACGGCCCGGTTCTGGTACTGGCTCAGCGCGCGGATGGCGGCCCCGCCCAGGTCCGGACCGGTGGAATCGCAGCGGTTGCCGGTGAAACGGGCGTCGACGACCGTGAGCTGGCCGCCGCGGTCGAAGATGGCACCGCCGCCCCCGCCGTCGTAGACCTGCCCGGTGGAGTTGCCGTCGGCGAAGGTGATGTTCTCCACGGTCAGGGCGGGAGTGGCCTGGTCCTGGCAGTGCGAGGTGGTCCAGGTCTGGGCGGGATCGCAGGTGTCCATGTACAGGATGCGCCGCACGTCGCCACCGCTCAGCGTGACCAGGCCGCCGCCGTCCAGGATGACCTTGGCGCTGGTGTTACGGACCTTGGCCGTGGCCGTCATCACGATGGTCACCGGCCGCGGCCCGCAGGAAAACGCGATCACCCCGCCCTCGGCGACGGCCTGGACCACTGCCTGCGACGTGCAGCTGCCCGGGTTGCCGTGGCCGACCACGTGATCCGCGTGGAGAGCGGCCGGGGTGGAGGCCCGGTTGAGGGGCGCCGTGCGAGCCGGCGGAAGCGAGGAGCGGAGCGGCGCGGAGTGAGGCGAGCGCGACGAGGTGGCCGTGGGCAGGGCCGGATGCCGGGACGTCGACTGAGAGGGTGTGCTGCCGGCCAAGGTGGCAGCGTTGGTCGCCGGGGCCGACGCGGACATGCCGGCCACCGGGCCGCAGGCGGCCAGGGCCAGGGCCGAGGCGCAGCCGAGCACGACAATGGCGGCCGGGCGGGCGAGTCGCGTGGGGCGAGCGGCCGGGGGGCGGGCGAGTCGCATGGGGCGAGACGTTAGCGAGTCGCGGGTCCCGGAATGGCAGTTATAGAAATCTGTAAGGATTAGCCTGAACCGATGATGGTTTCACTAGCGGTGAGCGGGCTGCGGTCAGGCAGGCTCGCGCTCGGCTGGATCGAGCGGGCGGCCGACCTCGGCCAGGATCCGCTGGCTCATCGCCAGCGTCATCCCGAAGGTGAGCCATTGAGCGGGGTCATTGCCCCACCGCTCCTGGACCCGGGCCAGTGCGCTGCTGAGGGTGTCATCGGCGGCGTGAACCGCCGTGGCCAGAAGCCGGCGGTCGGCTGGCGTGCCGGCCGAGGCCACCCACGCGGTGTAGGCCTCGGTGGCCGATGCCGCTGCGTTAGGGAGCGGTCTGCCAGACCGTCGGCACGCGAAACTACGGGTAGATGGTTTCCCGCTGTCCCTTCGTGTCGTGCATAGTCCAGAGCAAGCCGGCGAGATGTTCGGGGTCGACGGTAGGCATCTCCCAGACCTTGGGCGGCTTGTGCAGGACTGGGGCCGCTCATGTTCGGCAGACCCTGCACGGTGCTGCCGCCCTGCGCGGTCAAGATGGCACCGTCCCCCTGCTCGAGCATGTGCGGCAGGAACTCCTGCACGAGTGCCAGCATCGTGTAGAAGATCAGCGGCATGAAGTTCTGCGCGTACTGCGGAGTCAGGTTGGCTGCGGAAACGAACCCGGTCTCTGGGGTGGGGGCATAGTAAAAGGCGTCGAGGGGGCCGGCCTTCGCGCGGATCTGCTCAGCCAGTCGGGGCGTGGCACCGGTATCGGACAGGTCGGCCGTGATGACATGCGCGGTTGTCCCGGCACTGGCCAGCTCTTTGGCCACAAGGTCAAGCGGCTCCGGCCGGCGGCCCACCAGGGTGACGGCGTAACCCTCTCGCGCGTAGCGACGGGCGACTGCCTGGCCGAGGCCGGGTCCGGCTCCGAACACAGCGATGGATTTGGACATAAGAAATGCTCCGATTGGTAGTCCGGCCACTACTCCGGAGTATCTAAGGCCACATCCACCTTGTCGTCAAGTGACTCAATGAGGTCCTCTCAGCAACATAAACGGCGTGACCTGCGCCTTCGTACCCGCAGTCGGCTAGGCCCGGCATCTGGCCCGGGTAATTCCGCAGCACTGGCAATACCGTTTCCCAGGCGAGCTGGCCGATCGTGTAAAGGAACACGCTACGTGCCGAATAAGTGCCGAAGTTGGCCGTTGAGGGATGAGCGGCGGCAGCCGACGGGCGATGGGCGATATTCGGTCGACTGGGGTTGCCAGGGTCGTTCACACTGGCCGTGCCGTCCCAGCCGGCCGCGGGCGCCGGTGCATCCGTGGCAAGGTTGGGTCCATGGCAGGTGGGTCCATGGCAAGGCCGGCTCGGTGACGGGGTCGGGCGCGGACCTGGTGACATCGTTGCGGCAAGGGGGCGTGAGCCGCGGCGATCTCGTCGGGTTGGTAGTCTCCCCCGCGCTGGGGGTCGGCCTGGCCACGGCGGATGGCGCCTGGACGGTCGCTGCGGGTACTGGGACGGGTGCCGGTGGCACCGCGGACGGGCTGGCGGCTGGACTCGGCAGAGCAGATGAGGTGCTGCGGCCGCGGTGGGTGATGTGGTCAGGCCGGACCGCGGCGCGGCTGGCCGCCGACGGCATCCGGCTGGCCACGTGCTGGGATATCGCCGCGGCCCATCGCCTGCTGTTCGGCGGATGGCACGCGGATCCTGGCTGGGCGTGGGCACGGCTGCAGGGCCTGGCCACCGATACGTTGCCGGCCGCCGGCCCGCTTGACCTGTTCGGTATCGAAGGGGGCGAGGCCAGCGACCCGGTGGCGCCGGACGGGCACCTGCGGTCTGAGTGGCTCAGCGGTGGCTGGTCGGACAGTCTTGAGCGAATCGCCCGGTGGGCGGAACTGGCGCGGACCGTCGCCGTACGCCAGCGCGATGCGCTAGCCGCGCTACCCGAACGGCCGATGGCTCTGGCTACAGCCCGGTGCGAGTCCACCGCCGAGCTGCTGTGCGCCGAGCTGTCAGCGGACGGGCTGCCGATGGACCGCACGGTCGCCGAGGAGGTGCTAGCGGGATTCATCGGGCCCAGGCCGCGCAGCGAGGCCGAAGCCGTCGCGCTGCGGGCCGCCCGCGACGCGGAGGTATTGCGGCACGCCCCGGCCGGAGTCACCGCCGACCTGCGCAGCCCGGCTCAGGTACGGACGCTGCTCAGCCGGGTCGGGGTGGACGTGCCCGATACCCGGGCCTGGCGGTTGCGGGAGCTCCGGGACACCCATCCGCTGGCCGGCGCCCTGCTTGAGTGGCGCAAGGCGGAGCGGATCGCCACCACGTACGGCTACGCCTGGCTAGATGAGCACCTGGGGGCCGACGGCCGGCTGCGCGGCGCGTGGACCGGCTCGGACGGTGCGGCGGGCCGGATGACCGCGTCGGCGGGCCTGCATAATATGCCGGTCGCGCTACGCCCGGCCGTGACGGCGTCCGATGGGCACGTGTTCGTCCGGGCCGACCTGGGCCAGATCGAGCCGCGGGTGCTGGCCGCGGTGTCCCGGGACCAGGCGCTGACCTCCGCGACCCGGGCCGACGACCTCTACGCACCGGTGGCGGCGCAGCTTGGCGTGGGCCGGCCGGTCGCCAAGGTGGCGGTCCTCGGCGCGATGTACGGACAGACCACCGGCCACGGCGCCCAGGCGCTGCGCCGACTCAACGCGGCCTACCCGGTGGCCATGGCCTACCTCGACGCCGCCGATCGCGCCGGGCGGGCCGGGCGTGATCTGCGCACTTACGGCGGACGCCTGATCGTGCTGGCCCCCTCGGCCCCTGAGCCGCGGAGCAGCAGCCGGGCCGCGGCCTACGGCCGATACGCGCGCAACGCGATGGTCCAGGGCGCCGCAGCGGAGCTGTTCAAAATGTGGGCGGTCACGGTCCGGGCCAGATGCGGCCCGCTGGGTGCGCGGATCGTGTTGTGCCTGCACGACGAGCTGCTAGTCCACTGCCCCCGCGAGCAGGCGGATATGGTGTCCCGGCTGGTCGATGATTGCCTGCAGGAAGCCGCTCAGCGCTGGGCCCCCGGCTGCGGGGTCCGCTTCATCTCCGATACCACCGTCATCCGCAGCTGGTCAGAGGCCAAGGTCGTGGCTCCGCTGCTTTGATCCGCCCCTTCCGCCGGACGCTGTGTCCCCGGATAAGGCGCCGGTCTCACGGCCGCTCCCGGTCGGCTCGCCATGGGCTGGTTCGGTTAGCGCGTGCGCTTGCCCGTCCTCAGGGCCTCGACGGTCTTGGCCAGACGTGCCGCGCGGGTGTCGGCCTTCTTGGCCTCTTCCACCCAGCGCACCCATTCTTTGCGGTGGGTGTAGAAAGACCGTCGAAGGTAGCCCGGGCCGCTTCATCCCGGGTGAGCGCCTCGGTGAGGTCAGCGGGCAACTCGACCTCGCGGGGCGCGGTGTCGGGCTCGATGTCCACGTCGACGTCGTCGCCGGCCGCGACTCCGGCCGCGGTCCGGTTCTCCGCGCTCAGCGGTACCAGGAAGCGGCCGCCCATGCGGGCGATCGTCGTCCGGTAGGAGTGGCCGCCCACAGTCACCGTCACTGGCGGGCGGCTCCCGGAGCCCAGCGCCGCGACTACCTTTTCCGGTACCTCGATGCCGGTCGCGGTCTTGCCGCCCAGCTCCACCGTTGCCCGGAATTTCATGTGGTCGAGTATGACACCCACAGGACCAACTTCCTGACGTGGTCGCGGCGCTCCATACCCCTACGGCCTCAGCAGGAGGGCCCGAGATGCAGTGCGGCGACCTTGCCGGACCGGAACTCGGCCTCGACCTGCCCGTACAGATCGGTTCCCTGGCGGCCGTCGCGTGCGCGGACCGTCCAGGTGACCCGTTCCCGCGCGACCTGTTTGTGCGTCAGGTCCAGGCGGATGTCGGCGGACAGCTGTTTTTGCACGAACTGACGCACCTGCCGTGAACCTCGGTGGCTGCCCTGCCCCCCATGGCGGTGTTCCCGATCGGCCGTTATGATCGGCTGGTCGGGCTGTCCCGGGCGAGCGTCTCGCCCCACCCGGTCAGCCGGGGATAGCGCTGGTCGCGGCGGTTATGGCGGCGGAGAACATGTCCGGGCACTCAAGCGGCGTGAAGTGGCCGGCACCGTCGAGCAGGGTCAGCGTGGCGGCCGCGAAGAATTCGTCGATCCGGTCGGACCATGCACGCGGGAACAGCGGATCGTGTGATGGCCACAGCACCGCCGTCGGCACCGCGATCCGCTGATCCGGTTCAGGCACCCGTTCCGCGAGCGAGGTCGCGACCGCTCCGGCGCCCGCCCGGTACCAGGCGATCGACGCGGTGAACGCACCCGGCGCCCGGTACACGGAAACGAGGTGATCGAGGTCCTCGCTGGCCGGTTCGTAGCTTGGCCCGGACCAGTGGGACCAGAAGTGCCGCAGGTAGGAACGGACAGCGTCCGGCTTGCCGTCGATCAGCTCCGGACACAGACCGAGGTTGTGGAACGACTGGTACCAGAACTCCCGCTGGACCCGCGGTTCGAGGATCCGCTCACCGATACCGGGCAGCGGTGGGGCGATGACCAGCGCGCGCACCAAGTCGGGCCGCTCCCTGGCGATGGCCTGCGCGACCCGGCTGCCGACGTCGTAACCGGCGATCACCGGCCGGCGCAGCTCCAGTTCCTCGATCAGTCCGAGGATGCTGCGAGCCTGGGCGGCGGCGTTGTACTGGGTGGCCGGGTCGGCCTCGTGCTTGTCGGACTCGCCGAAGCCCCGCAGGTCGGGCACGATCACCTCGGCCGCGGCTGACACCAGCGGCACGACCTTGCGGTAGTCGGTCCGGTCTCCCGGCCAACCGTGCAGCAGCAGCACAGCCGGGCCCTGCCCGGTCCGATCGTAGGCCAGCCGGAACCCGTCGACTGCTTTGTCCTGGCGCATACCGGCCATTATCTACGGCGGCACGAAGGCGCGGCGTTTTTAGCGCCTAGTCCAGGACCAATGCCGCTTGGCCTAAGTTGATCTTCGATGACGGCCGGGCGTTCTTGCCTGCCGCCGGATCCGCGGGGCCGGCGGACGCTGCGGCATCCGGCGCTGGCGATCCGCCGGGCGGCGCGGGTGCCCGGCCGGGCATCGACGGCTGAGTCGAACATTTTCACGGAAGATTTTGGTTTCACGGAAGATTCTGGGTACTATGATGCACAAAAGTCTCCGGCAAGCCAGAATGTACCACACAAATTTCCGGCTGGCTGAGACGGGAGTGATCCGCCGGCGCGGATGGGGCGGTTAATGACGCAGGTTGTCGTTCCTTACCGGCCGTAGGCAGCGGATCGCGCCGGGCCAGGACCGGTTTTCCGGACGGGCGGCTGGGCGGCAGCCTCCCCGTGGGCCGGATCCGCCGCCAGGCCCGATGCCGCCTGCCCTATCCGCCGATTAGGGCTCTGACCTGCACGTTTGCATCTTATTGCCAGCCGGGTCCGCTGCCGGGGCGGGGGCGTATCTGTGCTGGTCAGAATGACACGGCAGGCCACACCAGCCACGAAGATCGACTTAGGCCAAGTGGCATTGAGTCCAGGACGGCAGCGTAGATGATGGCATCGCGGCCGCCGTGGACCGTGGCTCGCTTCTCCGGCCTTAGGGCCGATCTTCTCCGCCACGCGCCGCGACGGCCGGTTGTCCGGATGGATGATGGCGACCAGCCGCGTGGCACCTCAGATCAAGAGGGGAAGCACATGTGAATACAATATTATCTTAGCGTCGAGACAATAGCTGATAAGCGAAAATGAATCCTAAATTCTGGGCTGGCCGTGGCACGAGCCGGAAGGCCGCGAACCCGCTGGGCTCGCGGGCCAGTCGCTCGTAGTCTTCAGGATCGAGGGCGGGCGCTTCCCCTGGGGCCACTGGTTAAAAGGAAAGTGCCGGGTAGCAGCGCGGGTCCGGCACCGGATGGAGGAGGATCCCGGTGCCGGAACCCACGCCGGTCAGGGGGGCATAGGGCCGTAAGAATCAGCGGGGCCAGGAGGCCGGAAGCAACGGTATCGCGTTGTTCCGGACCACATTCGAATAGAAGTGGGCGCTTGCCTTGGGGATCCGGCGCTGGGTCCCGAAGTCAACGAAGACGATCCCGAACCTTTTCTGGTAGCCCCAGCCCCATTCGAAGTTGTCGAGCAGCGACCAGACGAAGTACCCGGCCAGGTTGGCCCCGTCCTTGATGGCCCGCGCGGCCGCCTCCAGGTGCGTGTGCAGGTACCTTATCCGCTCGACGTCGTTCACCTCACCCTGCGGGTTCACGTAATCTTCGGCCGCGCGGCCGTTCTCGGTCACGTAAAGCTCCAGGCCGGGGGCCTGCCTGGAGATATCCACGAGGATCTGGTGCAGGCCGCTGGCGTCGACGAGCCAGCCCATGTTCGTCCGCTCCAGGTCTTCCGGGAGGTACTCGACGACGCCCGGGACCCGGCAGCGAGCCGGGTTTTCGTTGCGCCTGAGGTCGGAGGGGTCGCCGGCTCGCAGGAAAATCGGGGAATAGTAGTTGACGCCCAGGAAGTCCAGCGGCTGCCTGATCGTCTGGAGGTCGCCGTCGGCGATTAGCGAAGGGGGCGGAAGCAGGGCGGCCGGAGCATGCTCCGGGTACCGGCCGTGCAGCACCGGCTCGAGGTAGATGCCGTTCGCCGTCGCGTCGGTGATCAGCCGCGCCTGCTCGAGGGCCTCGGAGCCGCCGCCTTCGCCCGTGCGGACCGGATGCACGTCCAGGGTGATGCCGACCTCGGCCGCGCCAAGGCTGCGCAGGGCCTGAGCCGCCAGTCCGTGCCCGAGCAGCAGGTGATGGGTGGCCGCCGCCGCCGCATCGGCGTCGCGCAGGCCAGGGGCGTGGTCGCCGGTGCGATAGCCGTTGTTGGACGCGACTTGCGGCTCGTTCAGCGTGATCCAGCGGGCGACCCGGTCGCCAAGAGCCGCCGCGGTCAGCGCGGCGTATTCCGCGAACCGCTCGGCCGTGCTGCGTACCGCCCAGCCGCCCTCGTCCTGGAGTTCCTGGGGCAGGTCCCAGTGGTAAAGCGTGGCGGTGGCCGCGATTCCGTGCTCGGCGAGCTGGTCGAGCAGCCTGCGGTAGTAGTCCAGGCCCCGGGAGTTCGCGGGTCCGCGGCCGCCGGGCTGGACCCGCGGCCAGGAGATCGAGAACCGGTAAGAGCTCAGTCCGAGCGAGGCCATCAGCGCCACGTCCTCACGGTAACGGTGGTAAGAGTCGCAGGCGATGTCGCCGGTGTCGCCGCCGCGAACCTTGCCCGGCGTGTGGCTGAAAGTGTCCCAGACCGAGGGGCCCTTGCCGTCGCTGCTCGCTGCTCCCTCGATCTGGTACGCGGCGGTCGATGCTCCCCAGATGAACCCTTCAGGGAAGTCGAGGGCGCCGTCAGCATCTGTTGCCGGTCCCGTCATCAGGCTCTCCTTTTTTCACGGTTTCGGTGTGGTTACGGACCTTGACGGCCCTTGTGCTGAGGGTTAGTGTAAGCGCTTAGATTCCGGTTGTAAACGCTTACATGTCTTGTTTATGTCGCCCCGATGTCCAGCTCGTAGACCTGGTATCTCGGCTCGTAGGCCTGGTATCTGAAGGAAACACCAATGCCGCTGATCGGGAAATTGTGGTAACTCTCTACGACGTCGCGCGCCTGGCCGGCGTCTCCACCGCGACCGTCTCGCGGGTGGTGCACGGCCAGGACCGGGTGCGCGAGGCCACCAGGATCCGGGTGCAGCAGGCCATCGAGGAACTCGGCTACGTGCCCGACGGCGCCGCCCAGAGCCTGTCCCGCCGGCGCAAGGACGTCATCGGCCTGGTGTGCGTGGAGCGCCCGGCACAGCAGTATGACATCGAGAACATGAACCTGCTGTTCTACGACGAGGTGCTGCGCGGCGTCGAGGCGCGGATCCGCGATCACGAATGGTCGCTGCTGATCACCTTCCTGCAGGGCGCCAACGATCCGGGCTTCCCCCGGCTGGAGTCGTTCACCGGCAAGGCGGACGGGATCTTGATCGGCGAGGGAATCGTGCCGTCCCCCTTCATCGAGCGGCTTGCCGCGCGCGTTCCCGTGGTGATCTTCGCGGGCACCCCGGACGAGCAGGCCGCCGACGTGGTGACGGCGGACAACTTGTCCGGCTCGGCCGCCGTGGTCACCCACCTCATCCGCGATCACGGCAGGCGGCGGCTTTTCTGGGTGCACGGGCCCGCGGATTCGCCCGACTCCCGAGAGCGGCGGCTCGGCCTGGACCACGTGCTGCGAGCCAACCCGCAATGCCAGCTCGTCGGTTTCTACCCGGGCTACTACAGCGTGCAGAGCGGCGCGGAAGCGGGCGAGGCGCTGCTGGCCATGCCCAGAGAGGACTTTCCCGACGCGGTCGTCTCCGCCAACGACCAGATGGCCATCGGGGTGGTCAAGGCGCTGGCCCGGGCCGGCGTCCGGGTGCCGCAGGACGTGGCCGTGGTCGGCTTCGACGACATCTTCCCCGGTAGCTTGTGTGACCCGCCGCTCACCACAGTTCATCAGCCGATGCGCATGCTGGGCGAGCGGGCCTGCGCCCGGCTGCTCGATCGCATCGCCAACCCGGCGATGCCTCCCGCGGTGCAACTGCTGCCCACCGAGCTCGTGCTGCGGTCAAGCTGCGGCTGTCCGCCCGGCATCGTCATCCGCCGGCCGGTGCCGACGCTCGTCGTGCCGCGCCCGGATCTGGCTATGACGGCGTCCCTGCTGACCCTTCCGCCGGGTCGTAAATCAGCCCGCCGGCGTCCCCGGCAAGCAGCGAAGGCATAGGAGCTGCCATGTCCTTCATTCTCCGCCGCCTAGGTTTCTACGCCGTCGCGGCCTGGGTCGCGCTCACCATCAATTTCTTCATCCCGCGCCTTATGCCGGGCAGCGCGGTGCAGAGCATCATGGCGAAGTTCCCCGACCTGCAGCCGTCCGCCTACCAGGCCCTGGAGGCGATGCTCGGGGTGGGGCATCCGGGCTCGATCTGGCATCAGTACTGGTCGTACCTGGACGATGTCGCCCACTTCAACTTCGGCACGGACGTCACGCAGTACCCCGCCCAGGTCTCGACGCTGCTGGCTGAGTCTCTCCCGTGGACCCTCGCCCTGGTCGGAACGGCGACGGTGATCGCCTTCTGTATCGGGACCGGCCTCGGCATCGCGGCGGGCTGGCGGCACGGCGGCGCGCTTGACCGGGCACTGCCCGGCCTGATGTTCCTGCAGGCGATCCCCTACTTCTTCTTCGCGCTGATCCTGATCGAGCTGTTCGCCGTCAAGCTGCACGTCTTCCCGCTCGGCCAGGGATACGGCGAGGGCCTGGTGCCCGGATGGAACTCGGCGTTCATCGGCAGCGCCCTCTACCACTCGCTGCTCCCCGCCCTCACCATCGTGCTCACCTCGATCGCCGGCTGGATGCTGCAGATGCGCAACGTGATGATCACAACGGTCGGTGAGGACTACGTGATCGCGGGTCAGGCCAAGGGCCTGCACAACCGCAGGGTCATCTTCACCTACGCGGCGCGCAACGCGATCCTGCCCCAGCTGCAGGGGTTCGGCCTGGCGATCGGCTTCGTGGTATCAGGCGCCCTGGTCATGGAGATCGTCTTCTCCTACCCGGGCATCGGCTTGCTGCTGCTCAACGCGGTCACCTCGAATGACTACCCGCTGATGCAGGCGATCTTCCTGGTGATCACCTTCACGGTGCTGATCGCCAACATGATCGTCGATCTCATCATCGTTTTCGTCGATCCGCGCGCCCGGACCAGGGAGGCCACGCGATGACCGCCGTCCTGCCGATCAGCGCCGATGCCGCCGCGCTGCCCAAGGAAGACGCCCAGCCCGGCCGCTGGCGGCGGCTGCCGCCCAAGGCCAAGGTCGGCGCCGTCCTGCTCGGCCTGTTCGTGCTCGCGGCCATCATCGGGCCGCTGGTCGCGCCATATGATCCGGGGTACCAGAATCCCGCGCCTGGCCTGTCCCTGCACGCGCCGTACAGCGCGCACCTGCTCGGCACCACGCAGACCGGGCAGGACGTGCTGTCCCAGCTGCTGATGGGGATCCGGCTCACCGGGGAGCTCGCGCTCATCGTCGGCGTGGTCGCCACCGCGCTTTCCGTGATCGTCGGAGTCACCTCCGCCTTCCTCGGCGGCGTCTGGGACGAACTGCTGTCACTGCTCACCAACGTGTTCCTGGTCATCCCCGCGCTGCCGCTGCTGATCATCTTGCTCGGCTACCTGCAGACCAAGGGCCAGGACGCGACCATCCTGGTGCTCAGCCTGCTCGGCTGGCCGTGGGGTGCGCGGGTGATCCGCGCGCAGACACTGGCGATCCGCAATCGCGATTTCATCGCGGCCGCCCAGGAGACCGGCGAGAAATCATGGCGGATCATCGCCTCCGAGATCGTTCCCAACGAGGTCAGCCTGATCGCGGCGAGCTTCGTGAACACCGTGCTGTACGCGATCGGCGCCTCGGTCGCGCTGGCCTTCATCGGCGTCGCCGACCTGAACAGCTGGAGCCTGGGCACCATGCTCTACTGGGCGCAGAGCCAGCAGGCCTTGGAGCTCGGGGCCTGGTGGTGGTTCATTCCGCCCGGCGTGGTGGTGGCGCTGATGGGCGCCGGCCTGGTGCTGCTGAACAGCGGCATCGACGAGCTCGGCAACCCACGCCTGCGCGACGCGACCAGCGCCAGCCGGATCGCCGGGCACTGGCTCCGCCCCGCCGATCCGACGCCGGTACTGGCCGAAGTCTCGCGGCGCCGCGGCAGGCTAGCCGGATTCGTGCACTCGTTCTCCCGCAGTTCCCTGCTCGACGAGACCGAGAGAGGCCAGGCCCGATGAGCGCGAACCCAGACCAGGCCCCAACCGTCTTTCCGGCCGCCCCGGCTCCGGGCCCGGATCCGGTGCTCGAGATCCGGGACCTGTCGGTCGTCTACCGGACGCCGGGCGGCGACGTCCGGGCCGTGGACAAGGTGAACCTCGACCTGGCGGCCGGCGAGGTCGTCGGCCTGGCGGGCGAGAGCGGCTCGGGGAAGTCCACGCTGGTCTACGGCGCTACCCGGCTGCTGCGCGCCCCCGCCCTGATCACCAGCGGCAGCGTCCGGTATTCCGGCCGCCGGATGGCCGGAGGGGCCGGCCCGGCCGACGTCCTCCGGATGCGCCCGGATGAGCTGCGGCGGCTGCGCTGGCGCGAGATCGCCATCGTGTTCCAGAGCGCGATGAACGCGCTGAACCCGGTACTGAGCGTCCGAGACCAGCTGCTCGACGTCATCCACGCGCACCTGCGGATGCCCAGGGACGAGGCGCGCGAACGGGCGGCGTCGCTGCTCGACCTGGTCGGCATACCCCGCTCGCGACTGCGCAGCTACCCCCATGAGCTGTCCGGTGGCATGCGCCAGCGGGTGATGATCGCGATGGCGCTGGCCACCGAGCCGGAGGTCGTCATCATGGACGAGCCGACCACCGCGCTCGACGTCGTGGTGCAGCGGGACATCCTGAGCCAGATCGTGGAGCTCAAGGAGCGCCTCGGCTTCTCGATCCTGTTCATCACGCACGATCTCTCGCTGCTGCTGGAGCTGGCCGACCGGATCGCGGTGATGTACGCCGGGCAGCTGCTGGAGATCGGTACGGCCGAGGAGATCCAGCACGAGCCGGCGCACCCGTACACCAGGGGCCTGCTCAGCTCGTTCCCGTCGCTGCACGGCCCGCGCCGCGAGCTGGCCGGCATTCCCGGCTCTCCGCCCGACCTGCGTAACCCGCCGCCCGGCTGCCCGTTCCTGCCGCGCTGCGGATACGGCACGGCGGCATGCCGCGACGTCGACATGCAGCTGCTGCCCGTCACCACTTCCCAGGACCCCGGGCACGTGACGGCCTGCCCGTTCGTGCTTCCGCAAACGCCGGTGCCAGGCAAGCCCGCGGCGCCTGAACCACAGCCTGAAACCGCCGGGGAGCTGGGAATATGACCGAGCAGACACAGCTGCTGACGTCCCCGGCCGCCGACCGCGGGCCGCTTGCCATGGAGGCCATCTCGGTCAGCAAGGACTTCCGCATCGGCCGCCGCCAGATGCTGCACGCGGTACGTGACGTCTCCTTCAACCTCTACCGCGGCGCCGTCGTCGCGCTCGTCGGCGAGAGCGGCTCAGGCAAGTCAACCGCCGCCCGGCTGCTAGCCGGCCAAGAGCGCCTCACCTCAGGCGTGATCCGGCTGGACGGCAAGCCGGTCAAGGTGACGAGCCGCGGCGACTTCCGGCGCTACAAGAGCCATGTCCAGCTGGTCTTCCAGGATCCGTTTTCCTCGCTGAACCCGGTGCACACCGTGCGCTACCACCTGGAGCGCCCGGTGAAGCTGCACCAGGGCAAGGCCGCAAACGTGGACGCCGAAGTCATCGCGCTGATGGAGCAGGTGCGGCTCACGCCCGCCAGGCACTTCCTGGCCAAGTACCCCCATGAGCTGTCCGGCGGTCAGCGCCAGCGGGTGTCCTTCGCCCGGGCGCTCGCCGCCCGCCCGAGCGTGCTGCTGGCCGACGAGCCGGTGTCCATGCTGGACGTCTCGATCCGGCTCGAGATGCTGAGCCTGCTCGACGACCTGCGCCAGCGGTTCCGGCTGGCCATGCTCTACATCACCCATGACATCGCGTCCGCGCGTTACTTCGCGGACGAGGTGCTGGTCATGTACGCCGGGGAGATCGTCGAGCGCGGGCCGGCCGAGGAGGTCACCCAGCGGCCGGCGCATCCTTACACGCAGCTGCTCGTCGCCTCGGCCCCAGACCCTGACAATCTCGGCAGCGCGCTGAGAAGCAGGGCCCACCGAACCAGCGCCCTAGACACCACGCGCCGCCAGGGGCCTCAAGCGCCCCGCAAGCCAGAGAGCGCGACGACGGTCGGCTGCCCGTTCAGCCCCCGGTGCCCGCTGGCCGACGACCGCTGCCACCGGGAAGACCCGGCCCTGGTGCAGATCTCCGCGACCAGGGGAGCCGCGTGCTGGCGCCTGGACGTGGCCGCGCCTGAACTCGTCTCCGGGCTGCCGGATGACCGAAGTACCACCCCGAACTAACCCCCCATAACCGAAACGAGAGAAAGACGAGACTGATGAGGAGATTGCACAGATCTAGACGGTTCCTGGCGGTAGCGGCCGTCGGCGTGCTCGCGGGCGGGCTGGCCGCGTGCTCGTCGAGCTCGAGCTCAAGCTCGAGCTCAGCGAGTTCCGGCAACGCCACCACCACAGGAAAGACCCTCGTCATGGAGAGCTCCCCGGAGACCTCCATCACCCAGGCGTTTAACCCGTTCGTCATCACCGGCGATGCCTACGGCATGGGCGCGACGGGGCTCATCTACGAACCGCTCATCGAGTTCGACCTCGCCGCGCCGCCCAAGTACTACCCGTGGCTGGCCACGAACTACGCGTGGTCCAACGGCGGCAAGACGATCGCCTTCACGATCCGCCAGGGCGTGAAGTGGAGCAACGGCACGGCGTTCACTCCCGCCGACGTAGCCTTCACCTTCAACCTGGTGAAGAACAACGCGTCGATCAACATTGACGGCCTGAAGATCTCCAGCGTGAGCACGTCCGGCAACACCGTCACGCTCAACTTCGCGACACCCCAGTACACCAACCTGGAGAATATCGCCGGCACCGCGATCGTGCCGGAGTCGATCTGGAGCAAGGTCGGCAATCCGGCGACGTACGCGGACGCGAACCCGGTCGGCACCGGACCCTACGTGCTGGGCAGCTTCACGCCGCAGGGCTTCACGCTGACCAAGAACCCGGACTACTGGCAGGCGGCGAGCGTCAAGGTGCCGAAGGTCTACTTCCCGGTCTACACGTCCAACACCGGCGCGCTCAGCGCGCTGTTCTCCGGGCAGATCGACTGGACCGGGAACTTCATCCCCGGCCTGCAGAAGAGCTTCGTCGACACCTCGCCAAGCACGCATCACTACTGGGAGGCGCCGGGCGGCACCAATAGCCTGATGCCGAACCTGAACAAGTGGCCGACCAATCAGCTAGCGGTACGGCAGGCGATCAGCCTGGCGATCAACCGCAACGTCATCGCCTCCGAGGGCGAAGCGGGCCTGGAGGACCCGGTCCTGAACGCCACCGGCCTGACGCTGCCGACCTTCAGCGACTGGAGCGCGCCCGTTGCCTCGATGACCGTCTCGGCCACGAGCAACGCGGCCGCGGCCAAGCAGGTGCTCAAGAGCGCCGGTTACACCCTGGGCAGCAACGGCTACTTCTACAAGGGCGGCCAGGAGGTCTCGCTCAGCATCACCGACCCGTCCGCTTTCACCGACTACGCCGAGGACGACGCCATCGTGGCGCAGGAACTACGGGCGGCCGGAATCAATGCCACGTTCGTGGGCCAGTCGGTGGACGCCTGGACCACCGATGTCGCAGACGGTGACTTCCAGCTGACCTCGCACTGGTCGACCAACGGGCTCACCCCGTACACCATGTACGAAAACTGGCTGGACAGCTCGCTCGCGACCGGCTCGGCCGCGACCGGCGACTTCGAACGGCTGAACGACCCCGCGATCGACGCCGACCTGACCACGCTGGCCGGGGCCGCCACGACCGCGGCGCAGACCGCGGCGCTGGTCCCGATCGAGAAGTACGTGGCCGCGAACCTGCCGATCATCCCGACCACGACCGCGTCGGAGTGGTTCGAGTACAACTCGCAGGACTACTCCGGCTGGCCGACCCAGCAGAACCCGTACGAGACGGGCCAGCCGTCCGGGACGAACAACGGTCCCGGCTCCGGTACCGACGAGGTTGTGATCCTGCACCTGGTTCCGCAGGGCTAAGCTCGTACCTGGGACACTAAGCCGGCCCGCCCCCGGTACCCCCCCACCGGGGGCGGGCCTTACCCAGAAAGACCCCTACGACCAAGAACGGTCGCGCGGGCGTCACGGGCTCTTAAATCCATCCTGAACGAACTCGCGATTTCCTGGCGGTAAACACTTCCAGTTCCCCGGGTTTACCGGTACCCCGCCGGGCCGGAAAGCCTCCGGCTGGTTACGCTCCTTCTAGGGACCAACCCCGAAACCGCACGGCCTGGGAGGTACTCGTGTCCGCCTCAACCTTCATCACCGACGTCGACCTCGCGCTCGCGGCCGAGCTCGGCCAGCAGCTGCGGGTGGACTCCATCCGTTCGAGCACATCGGCCGGGTCCGGGCATCCCACCTCGAGTATGTCCGCCGCTGACCTGCTGGCCGTCCTGGTGAGCCGTCACCTCCGGTACGACTGGGACAACCCAGATCACCCCGGCAACGATCACCTCATCTTCTCCAAGGGGCACGCCTCGCCCCTGCTGTACTCGATCTACAAGGCGGTCGGGGTCGTCTCCGACGAGGAGTTGATGACCGGCTACCGCCGCTTCGGATCCCGGCTTGAGGGTCATCCCACCCCGGTCCTGCCATGGGTCGACGTGGCCACCGGCTCACTCGGGCAGGGCCTGCCCGACGGCGTCGGCGTCGCACTGGCCGGCAAGTACGTGGACGAGTTGCCGTACCGGGTCTGGGTCCTGTGCGGCGACAGCGAGATGGCTGAAGGGTCCATCTGGGAGGCCCTGGACAAGGCCTCGCACTACAAGCTGTCCAATCTCATCGCGATCGTGGACATCAACCGGCTCGGGCAGCGCGGCCCCACCGAGCTCTCCTGGGACCTGGACGCCTACAGCCGCCGCGCGACCGCATTCGGCGCCCGGGTGTTCACCGTCGACGGCCACGACCTCGCCGCGATCGACCAGGTCATAGCCCAGGCGGGCGACCTTAGCACAGAAGAGCCGACCGTCATCCTGGCCCGCACCCTTAAGGGCCGCGGCTTCTCCGAGGTCGAGGACAGGGAGAACTGGCACGGAAAGCCGCTCCCCCCGGAAATGGCCGAACGGGCCGTCATCGAGCTCGGCGGCGAGCGCAACCTGTTCGTCCGCGGTCCGCTGCCCGATCAGGCCGCGCCGGCGCGCGACCGGGGAGCCGCGGACCAGATGAAGCTGCCGACCTATGAGCCGGGCCGAAAGGTCGCCACCCGTAAGGCCTACGGGGACGCGCTCGCCGCAATCGGAGCACGCCGTGATGTCGTGGCCATGGACGGCGAGGTCAGCAACTCCACTTTCGCCGACGAGTTCGCCCAGGCGTACCCCGAGCGGTACTTCGAGATGTACATCGCCGAGCAGCAGCTGGTCGCGGCGGCGGTGGGCTTCAGCGTGCGCGGTTACCGGCCGTTCGCCTCCACCTTCGCGGCGTTCTTCACAAGGGCCTACGACTTCATCCGGATGGCGGCCATCTCTCAGGCCGATATCTGCCTAGTCGGCTCGCACGCCGGGGTCGAGATCGGCGCCGACGGCCCGTCTCAGATGGCCCTGGAGGACCTGGCCATGCTGCGTGCGGTCCACGGCTCCACCGTCCTGTACCCCAGCGACGCGACCAGCACCGCCGCCCTCGTCCAGGCCATGGCCGACCTGACCGGAGTCGTGTACATGCGGACCACGCGCGGCGCTTATCCGGTGCTTTACGAAGCCGCCGAGGCCTTCCCGGTCGGCGGGTCCAAGGTGCTACGCCAGGCCGACGATGATCGGGTGACGCTGATCGGAGCCGGGGTGACGCTGCACGCCTGCCTCGCCGCGGCGGACCAGCTCAAGGAGGAGGGCATCAGCGCACGGGTCATCGACCTGTACTCGGTCAAGCCGATCGACACCGCGACCCTCACGGCCGCCGCGGCGGCCACCGGGGGACGGCTGGTGCTCGTCGAGGACCACCACCCTGAGGGCGGCCTCGGGTCTGCCGTCATCGACGCCCTGACCGGCGCCGGGCGGACCGAACTGGCCGTCGCCCACCTCGCCGTCCGCGAAATGCCTGGCTCCGGTACTAGCACGGAGCTGCTCGACGCCGCCGGGATCAGCGCCGACCATATCACGGCCGCCGCTCGGCACCTGCTCGGATAGCCCACCCGGCTCGAGCCTGCGGCCGGCCTGGTCCTGGGAGGCCGACGTGATCAGTTGCCTTCATCGCTGGAATCCTGCAGTGTGACTCCCGCCACTGCGGGGAACTTGGCCAGGCACTTTTCCAGCATCGCCACGTCCGCGTCGCTGGCGTGGTTGACCTGGTAGGTCAACTGCTCGAGGGCATAGGGGGAATGAAGGTCCGATGGGAGTGGCTGCGCGGTCACGGCTGGTACCTTCGCACAGGTCGAGCGTACGACCAGTTTGGCGGAGACGGGTGTGTTGTCGCGGAAGGAAACGATCGCCTGCCGCTGCCCGAGAGCGGCGTCGAATTGCGCGCAGCCCGCCATCGCAGCCAGCGCCGCGATCGCCATGCCCGCGCCCAGCAGCCGGCGCGCCCTCCGGCTGCTCACTACGCCAGGTAGTACGCGCATGATGCCAGCCTATGGCAACCGGCGCCTAGTACGGTATCGGCAGGGGACATCCAACCAGGAGGACACGTGGCCGGGCGGGCTAACGAGAACCAGACACCGGCAGGCGTTAGATGATCCGGACCATCAGGCGATTATGCCCTCAGCTCGTCACATTCTCATCGTCAACTCCCGCAGCGTGCACCAGCCGGTCTTCGTGATCGGCGCGCCGCACTCGGGAGCGGACCTGATCGGCCGTGCCGTGAAGGCCTCCCGGAGTTTCCACATCACGATCGGCCAGCCCAGCGTGCTGCGCGTGGTGTACGCCTTCGCCCGGCGGCCGTCCATGCATCAGGGCCGGCCGCAAGCCGCCGCCACCGTGATCCGGGACGCCTTCGCGCAGGCCTGGCAGGTCAACGCGCACAGCTGCCTGGACTGCACGCGGGAATGCCGGGCCGCAGCCGGGCTTGGCGCCGATGCCGTCGGCTCGTGCGTGGAGCTCAGGGGGCTGGAAACGTACGGGGACGCGAGCCCCGACCTCATCTACTGCGCGGAGGCGCTCAGCTACGCGTTCCGCGACGCCCGGATCGTCCAGGTCGTCAGGGACGGCCGGGACGTGGTGGCTGCCATGCTGGCCGACCCGGTCGTGATGTCCTGGTTCCGCCCCAGTTTCGTGAACATAGACACCGAGTTCCCCAATCCGTTCTTCGGTATCGAAACCGAGGAGGACCGGGAAATCTGGCCGCAGTTGTCCCCGGCCGGGCGATGCGCGCTGCGCTGGCGCTGGTCCGTACGGCTGGCCGCGCAACTGCACCACAGCGTGGCCGCCGCCCAGCTCAAGACGATCCGCTTCGAGCACCTGATGGGCAGGCCAGATGAGGTCCTGGCCGACCTGTCCCGCTTCACAGGTGCGACCGTGCAGGCGGCTGAGATCCGGACCGCGGCCCGCGCGGCCCGTGGCCGCGGGCGGTCCCGCCGCTCACCCGGGTACGAAGGATCGCTCAGCGCCGGCGACATCGCGGAGGTCGAGAAGATCGCCGGCGACGAGCTCCGCCGTCTCGGCTACGCCCCTTAGGCCGCCTGGCTGGCGAACTGGGTGTGGTACAGGTCGGCATACAGGCCGCCTGCGGCCAGAAGCTCCTCGTGCGTGCCGCGCTGGGTAATGCGGCCGGCGTCGACCACCAGGATCTGGTCGGCTTCCCTGATGGTAGAGAGCCGGTGCGCGATGACCAGCGAGGTCCGTCCCGCCAGGGCGGTCTTCAGCGCGCGCTGCACGGCGGCCTCGGATTCGGAGTCCAGGTGAGCGGTCGCCTCGTCGAGCACCACGACGGAGGGCGCCTTGAGCAGCAGCCGGGCCACGGCGACGCGCTGTTTCTCCCCGCCGGACAGCCGGTAGCCGCGGTCACCCACCACGGTGTCCAGCCCGTCGGACAGGCCGGCGATCAGGTCCCAGATCTGGGCGGCCTCGCAGGCTTCGATGAGCTCCAGTTCGGTGGCCGCGGGCTTGGCGTAGGTCAGGTTGGCCCGGATCGTGTCGTGGAACAGGTGTGCGTCCTGGGTGACCACGCCCACCACGTCATGCAGCGACTCCAGGGTGACATCCCTGACGTCGTACCCGCCGATCCGCACGGTGCCGTCGTTCGGGTCATACAAGCGCGCGGCCAGGCCGGTGATCGTGGTCTTGCCCGCGCCCGACGGGCCGACCAGGGCGGTCAGCCGGCCGGGCGGCGCGCGGAAGCTCACCCCGTGCAGGACCCCGGTCCCGGCGCCGGGCCGCTCGGGAGAGCGCAGCGCGATCGACTCCAGCGAGGCGAGCGACACCTCGCTGGCCGTCGGGTACCGGAACGACACGTCGTCGAACTCGATCTCCGGCGCCAGGAGTCGCGATCCCCCCTCGGGACCCTCCGGGCTGCCGGCCGCCGAGACCCTGGCCGGCAGGACCGCCGCACCGGGCCGCTCAGCGATCAGCGGCTTGAGGTCGAGTACCTCGAAGACCCGGTCGAAACTGACCAGCGCGGTCATCACGCTGATCTGCACGTTGGACAGCTGCGCGATCGGCCCGTACACCCGGACCAGAAGCTGGGACAGCGCGACCAGCGTGCCGACCTGCAGGACACCGCGGATGACCAGGCTGCCGCCGACCCCGTAGACCGCCGCGGTAGCGAGCGCCGCGAGCAGCGACAGCGAGATGAAGAACACCGAGCCGTACATTGACTGGGTGACGCCGATGTCGCGGACCCGCCCAGCCCGCTCTGCGAAGACCTCCGACTCCTGGCTGGGCCGGCCGAAGAGCTTGACCAGCATCGCGCCCGCCACGTTGAACCGCTCGGTCATGGTCGAGCCCATCGCGGCGTCAAGCTGCATCGATTCGCGGGTGAGCCGCTGCAGCCTGCGCCCGACCCGCCGCGCGGGCAGCAGGAAGAGCGGGATCAGCACCAGCGCGATGAGGCTGATCTGCCAGGAGAGCAGGAACATCGTGACCAGGATGGCGCCCACGGTCAGCACGTTGGAGACCACCGAGGACATCGTGGACGTGATCGCCTGCTGCGCGCCGATCACGTCGCTGTTGAGCCGGGAGACCAGGGATCCGGTCTGCGCCCTGGTGAAGAACGCGATGGGCTGCTGCTGTACGTGGCTGAATACCTGGGTGCGCAGGTCGTAGATGAGGCCCTCGCCGATCCGCGCGGAGTACCAGCGGATGGCGAAGCCGAGGAAGGCGTCGAACAGCGCGACCGCCGCAACCGCCGCCGCGATGCCGATCACTAGTGCTTCGTCATGACCGAGGATGCCCTTGTCAATGATCGCCCGCAGCAGCAGTGGGTTCACCACGGTGATGAGCGCGTCGAGGATGGTAACGACCAGGAAGAGCGAGAGCCAGAGCTTGTACGGCTTGGCGTAAGTGATGATCCGGCGGACGGTACCGGGCCTCAGCTTCTGCTGGGTGACCGACGGGTCCTGCCGGAAAGACCTCATCATGCTGATGTTCGCCCGCCCGTACATGACCAGGGAAACCTTCCGGAGGCAGTCATTCCTTCCCGTACCGGCGGGAATGCTGTCAGCTAGCAGCGAACTCCCAGAAGGCTATCCGGGCGGGGTCCCGGCGGTTTGCGCCGGGCCGGTGCCACCTGGGCGTCGGTTCTTAGTGGCTTACTTTAGTCTTGCCACTACGGGTTGCGCCGCCACGCCCGCGCAGCCTCACTCCGGTCTCGGTCAGGATCCTGTGGACGAAGCCGTAGGACCTTCCCGTCGAGGCAGCCAGTGAGCGAATGCTTTCGCCGGAGTCGTACCTCCGGCTTAGGCTCGTCGCCAGCTTGGTGCGATCTACCCCGGTGACCCGCGTTCCTTTCTTGAGACCTTCGGCCATAGGTCCTCCTGTTAGCTGATGTCATCAGTGAGTTATACATCCCCTGGTAATGATCAGGCAAAACCGCACGATTGGCCACCCATATGGCACCAGACGATCACTATTTTTTTATGAGGTTATGGCTGAATCGTAGCTTTAGCGGAGCAACACCGGCCGGCCCGGCCTTACGCAAGCGCGACCAGATCTGCGAAATCCTCGCTCCACGCATCTTCCACACCATCAGGCAGCACGATTACGCGTTCCGGCGAAAGCGCTTCAACCGCACCTTCATCATGAGTCACAAGCACTATCGCACCGCGGAAGCCTCGCAGCGCGCCGAGAACTTCTTCCCGGCTAGCGGGATCCAGGTTGTTCGTGGGCTCATCGAGCAGCAGGACGTTGGCACCAGATACAACTAGAAGAGCCAGGGCCAACCTTGTCTTCTCGCCACCGGAAAGCACGCCTGCTGGCTTTTCCACATCATCGCCTGAGAACAGGAATGACCCTAGAACCTTGCGCTGCTGCGATTCGGTAAGGTCCGGTGCGGCCGAGCGCATGTGCGATAGGACCGATCGCTGCGTTTCCAGGGTTTCATGCTCCTGGGCGTAATATCCCAGGCAGAGCCCATGTCCTGGGGTGACTTTTCCGGTGTCAGGAGTTTCCAGGCCGGCCAGCAACCGGAGCAGCGTGGTCTTTCCCGCTCCGTTAAGCCCGAGTACCACGACCCGGCTTCCCCGGTCAACGGCGACGTCGACTCCGGTGAACACTTCGGCCGACCCATAGGACTTCGACAGGCCGACGGCGGCAAGGGGCGTCCGGCCGCAGGGTGCCGGTACCGGGAAGCGGAGCCTGGCCACCCGGTCCGCGGTACGCTCCGCCTCGACACCGGCCAGCATCCGCTCGGCCCGGCGCTGCATGTTCTGCGCGGCCCTGGCCTTGGTCGCCTTGGCGCGCATCTTGTCCGCCTGGGTCATCAGGGCGCTGGCCTGCCGGCCCGCGTTCACCCGCTCGCGTCTGCGGCGCCGCTCGTCGGTCTCGCGCTGCTGCAGGTAGGCGCGCCAGCCCAGGTTGTACATATCCAGGCAGGCGCGCTGCGCGTCAAGGTAGAACACCTTGTTCACCACATCGGCGAGCAGCGCGACATCGTGGCTGATCACGACCAGCCCGCCGCGGTAGCTCTTAAGATGATCGCGAAGCCAGGCCACCGAGTCGGCGTCCAGGTGGTTGGTCGGCTCGTCCAGCAGCATGGTCTCGGAATCGGAGAACAGGATCCTGGCGAGCTCGACCCGGCGGCGCTGACCGCCGGACAGGGTCTGCAGCGGCTGGTGCAGCACCCGGTCAGGCAGGCCCAGGCTGGCGGTGATCGAGGCGGCCTGTGACTCGGCCGCGTACCCGCCGAGCACCGCCAGGCGCTCTTCGAGCTTGCCGTAGCGGCGGATGGCATCGGCGGCGGCCGCGGAATCGGGGTCGGCCATCTCCGTTTCCGCCGTGCGTAGTTCGGCCCGCAGCTGGTCGAGCCCGCGGGCC
Organism: uncultured Actinomycetes bacterium; assembly: GCA_963758795.1. Lineage (GTDB taxonomy): Bacteria > Actinomycetota > Actinomycetes > Streptosporangiales > Streptosporangiaceae > Palsa-504. The sequence continues at coordinate 367,715 of CAVWXG010000001.1, read as the reverse complement.
GAGAGCACCCGGTCGATGGCCAGCATGTCCAGGTTCCCGGTGCGCGGGTCCTGCGGCAGGTATCCCACCGGGCCGGACCGCCTGACGGCACCCGCGGCCGGCTGGGCGTGTCCGGCCAGCACCTTGGCCAGTGTCGTTTTCCCCGCTCCGTTCCGGCCGACCAGACCGATCCGGTCCCCGGCACCGACCTGGAACGACGCGCCTTCGAGCAGCAGGCGCGCACCAGCCCGGAGTTCGATTTCGCTTGCCACGATCATGATTTAGCTGCTCCTGCAGGACGAACCAAGGGGCCAGGGGAAACGGGGGGCTTGTCCCCCCCAGGGGGGCACGGGGGGGCGGGCAGCCCCCCCGTAATCGGGGGGGTCCAAGGGGGGTCGTCCCCCCAGGGCAATACAGCCCCCCAGGGCAATACCGCTCAGTCCGTTGTCGGCAGCACGCCCTCTAGTTTACCTGGTGAATGCGCGCCTGGGCCATCCGGTTCCGGCTCAGTCAGCCGGATGCGGATGGCCAGGAAATCGCGCGGAATGTCCCTGAGTACGGCTAGCCGCGGGTCAGGAACGGTGAGGAACCGGTCCACGGCGCGGTCCAGGTAGGGCACCAGCCGTGCGTCACCGCGGAGCCCGGCCGCGGACCGCTTATCCCCGCCGAGTACCACGGCATCAAGGCCGTCCGCGCCGTACGGGCCGAATATCCCGGCCGCGGCGTCGGCGGCCGCGCGCAGCGCGGCCGTGGCCTGGTTCTCCCTGCGCCGGGCGAAACGGTGCTGGGACCAGCCGCCCGCCGCACTCCGGCCGTGTACTGGCCTGCTTCCGGTCTTCGAGCTCACCAGCTGAGGCGGAGAACCTGCGAACACGCCGACGGCGTAGCCTCCCAGGCGCACCAGCAGGACCCCCACGGTGCGATTCGCGACGGCATGCGCCACCATCGCCTCAGCCGTCCCCTCCGAGATCGCCTCAGCTCTCCCTTCAGGGCCGGATCCTCCAGGCGTCCGGACGGGAGGGAAGGGCGGATGGCATTCCGCGATCGCGCCGTCGGCGGCCGTGAAGGTCAGGGATCCGCCGCCCGCACCGTCGGCCACCAGGCCGATGCCATCGTGCCGACGTCCGAACGTAGCAATCCAGGACACCAGGCGCTCCGGCGGAACTTCTATCCAGCGACCGCCGCCTGCAGCAGGATTCTTCATGGCGCAGCAGGCGACCCCGAGGTCAGATGTTGAAGCCGAGGGCGCGAAGCTGCTCGCGCCCATCGTCGGTGATGCTCTCCGGACCCCACGGCGGCATCCACACCCAGTTGATGCGGAAGTCCGTCACCACGCCCTCAAGCGCATCGCGGGCCTGGTCCTCGATGACGTCCGTCAGCGGGCATGCGGCGCTGGTCAGGGTCATGTCGATGGTCGCGATCCGCTCGGCATCGACGTCGACACCATAGATCAGGCCGAGGTCCACCACGTTGATCCCGAGCTCGGGATCGACCACGTCGCGCAGCGCCTCGAGCACGTCCTCCTGCACCGCCGTAAGCTCCGCGGGAACGCCCTCATCCGTGGTCGTGTTCTCTGTCATTGCCCTACCTCCATGGCCTGCGCGGTCGCGTCTTTCCATGCCATCCAGCCGAGCAGGGCGCACTTGATCCTGGCCGGGTACTTCGAGACGCCGGCGAACGCCACCGCGTCCTCGAGCACGTCTTCGTCAGGTTCTCCCGCTCCCTTGGACTGCATGAGCTCCAGGAAGGCCTGGCTGATCGTCATGGCCTCGCTCACCGGCTTGCCGATGACCAGATCGCTCATCACCGACGTGCTGGCCTGGCTGATCGAGCAGCCGAGTGCCTCGAACGACACGTCATCGACCACCGGCTCGCCGCCGACGTCCTTGAGCGACACCCGCAGCGTCACCTCGTCGCCGCAGACCGGGTTGACGTGGTGAACCTCGGCGTCGAAGGGCTCGCGCAGGCCCTTGTGGTGCGGGTTGCGGTAGTGGTCCAGGATGATTTCCTGGTACATCGACTGGAGTTGTTGCATCACGCCCTCCTAACACTCCGGGCCCGCGTTGTCATCCCGCGCCGAAGAAGCGCTGGGCGTAGCGGATCGCATCGGCCAGCACGTCGATCTCGGCGTGGGTGTTGTACAGGTAAAACGAGGCCCGCGTGCTCGCGGCCACCCCGAGGGCCCGGTGCAGCGGCCAGGCGCAGTGGTGGTCGGCGCGCACCGCGACGCCGAACTCGTCAAGGATCTGGCCGACGTCGTGCGGGTGCACGTCTTGGACGTCGAACGACACCGCGCCGCCCCGGTCCTTGGTGGTCAGCGGGCCGAGGACGCGCACGCCGCCGATTGCGCCCAGCGTGTCGAGCGCGTAGGCGGTCAGCGACTCCTCGTGCGCCGCGACGTTCGCCATGCCGAGCGCCGACAGATAGTCGCAGGCCGCGGCCAGGCCCACGGCCTGAGCGGCCGGCGGCACCCCGGGCTCGAACCGCTGCGGCGGGGGCATGAACGTCGAACCCTCCATCCGCACCACCTCGATCATGGACCCGCCGGTGAGGAAGGGCGGCATTTCCGCCAGCACCTCGGCCCGGCCGAACAGCACGCCGATGCCGTACGGGGCGAGCATCTTGTGCCCGGAGAAGGCGAGGAAGTCCACGCCGAGCGCGGCCACGTCGACCGGCTGGTGCGGCACCGACTGGGCGCCGTCGGCGAGCACCAGCGCGCCCTGCTCGTGCGCCGCCCGGGCGATCTCGGCCACCGGCGGGATGACCCCGGTGACGTTCGACTGGTGAGTCACCGCGACGATCTTGGTGCGTCCCGTGATCAGGGTGTCGATGTCGTCCAGATCCAGCCGGCCCTCCGGGGTGACCCGGAACCAGCGCAGCGTGGCGCCGGTGCGCTCGCAGAGCTGCTGCCAGGGCACCAGGTTGGCATGATGCTCCATCTCGGTGACCACGACCTCGTCACCGGGCCCGAGGTGGAGGCGGCCGGAACGGGAGTTGCTCATCGCGTAGGCGACCAGGTTGATCGCCTCGGTGGCGTTCTTGGTGAAGACGATCTCGCCCGGGTCGGCACCGATGAAGGCGGCCACCGTGATCCGCGCGTTCTCGTAGGCGTCGGTCGCCTCCTCGCCGAGCAGGTGGGCGCCCCGGTGCGCGGCGGAGTTGTGCTCGGTGTAGAACGCCCGCTCGGCGTCCAAGACCTGGACCGGCTTCTGCGAGGTCGCGCCGGAGTCCAGGTAGACCAGAGGCTTGTCGTTACGGACGGTCCGGCTCAGGATGGGGAAGTCGGCGCGGACCGCCTCGACATCGAGATGCTGGGGGAAGGTGCTCACGCCGGAACCCCCAGGAACTTCTCGTAGCCCTCCCGCTCCAGCTGATCGGCCAGCTCGGGGCCGCCCTCGGCCACCATCCGCCCGGCGACGAACACGTGCACGAAGTCCGGCTTCACGTAATCCAGGATCCGGGTGTAGTGGGTGATCAGCAGCATCGCGTGTCCCGGCCGGCCGCGGAACCGGTTGACGCCCTCTGAAACGATCTTGAGCGCGTCGATGTCCAGGCCGGAGTCGGTCTCGTCCAGGATCGCGAACTTGGGGTTGAGCAGCTCGAGCTGCAAGATCTCGTGCCGCTTCTTCTCCCCGCCGGAGAATCCCTCGTTCAGGTTGCGCTCGGCGAAGGCCGGGTCGATGGATAGCGCGGCCATCGCGGCGCGTTGCTCCTTGATGAAGTCGCGTAGCTTCGGCGCTTCGCCCCGGACCGCGGTGACCGCGGTGCGCAGGAAGTTCGACACCGACACGCCCGGTACCTCGACCGGGTACTGCATGGCCAGGAACAGCCCGGCGCGAGCGCGCGCGTCCACGGTCATGGCCAGGACGTCTTCACCATCCAGCGTCACGCTGCCCCGGGTGACCAGATATTTCGGGTGACCGGCGATGGCGTAGGCCAGGGTGGACTTCCCTGAGCCGTTCGGACCCATGATCGCGTGCGTTTCGCCGTCGCGGACGATCAGGTCCACGCCGCGCAGGATCTCCCGGTGCACCCCTACGCTCTCTTCCACGCTGACGTGCAGGTCGCGGATCTCGAGGGTGGCCACTATGACTCCTTGTTGCTTATGATGAGCGCGACGTAGACGTCGTCGCCTTCGATCTTGACTGGATAGACGGGCACCGGCTCGGTGGCTGGGTACCCGGTGGGCTTGCCGGTGCGCAGGTCGAAACACGACCCGTGCAGCCAGCATTCGATCGTGTGGTCGTAGACCTCGCCCTCGGACAAGGGCACCTCGGCGTGCGAGCACACATCGCGGATCGCGTAGACCTCGCCCTCGGCGCGGACGACGGCGACCGGCTCGCCCGCCACCTCGACGCCGATCACGCCCTCGGCGGGAATCTCCGACAGCGCGCAGGCCCGGCTGTACTCCGGGGTCGCGGTCATCGCTGGACCCCCGGCAGGGACTTGGTCAGCTCCCCCTCGATGGCCTTAGCGATCCGGTTCCGCAGCTCAGGCACCTCGATGGTGTCGATGAGCAGGCCGAAGAACCCGCGGATGACCAGCCTGCGGGCCTCGGCGAACGGAATCCCGCGCGCCATCAGGTAGAACAGGTGCTCGTCCTCGAGCCTGCCGCTGGCGCTCGCGTGCCCGGCGCCGACGATCTCCCCGGTGAGGATCTCCAGGTTCGGCACCGAATCCACCCGGGTGCCCTCGGTCAGCACCAGGTTCCTGTTGTACTCGTAGGTATCGGTGCCGGTCGCCTCGGGCCTGATCAGCACGTCGCCGATCCAGACCGCGTGCGCCTGCTCGCCCTGCAGCGCACCCTTATAGCTGACCCGGCTGCGGCAGTTCGGTACGTCGTGGTCGACGAACAGCCGGTGCTCGAGGTGCTGGCCGGCGTCGGCGAAGTACAGCCCGGTCAGCTCGGCGTCCCCGCCTGGACCGTCGTAGCGGATCGAAGGGGCCAGCCGGACCACTGACCCGCCCAGCGTGACCGCGGTGTGCCTGAGCTTGGCGTCCCGGCCGAGGGTGGCGTAGTGCTGGGAGAGGTGGACGGTGTCGTCCGCCCAGTCCTGCAGGCTGACCACCGACAGCGCGGCGCCGTCGCCCACGACGATCTCGACGTTGTCCGCGTACGTGGCGCTGCCGCGGTAATCGAGCACGATCACGGCCCTGGAGTTCGGTTCGGCCTGCAGCAGCAGGTGCCCGAACCCCGCGCCGTCGGTTCCCCCGCCGGTCACCGTGACGATGGTGGGCCGTGACGCCTCAGCCTGCGCCGGCACGGTGACCACGGTCGCCTCGTCGAAGGCGGCGTACGCGCGGGCGCTCACCCGGTCCGCAGGGATAAAGGTACGCGCGAGCTGACCGCTGGCCCGTTCCGCAGTAAAGGTCTTAACCTCCGGGGCCGGGTCCACCTCCACGGTTACCTTCGCGGCGGGAAGTGGAGCATCGCCGTGCAGCCCGCGCAGCCGGCGCAGCGGGGTGAACCGCCACTCTTCCTCCCGGCCGGTCGGCACCGCGAAGTCCGCGGGGTCATACGACCTGTGCTCGTGCAGCCTTGTCACGGGAGCGGATTCAATCGCCCCCTGAAGTCCCGCCGACATCAGCCGACCGCCCCCTCCATCTGCAGTTCGATCAGCCGGTTCAGTTCGAGCGCGTACTCCATCGGCAGCTCGCGAGCGATCGGCTCGACGAACCCGCGGACGATCGTCGCCATCGCCTCGTCCTCGGTCATGCCGCGGCTCATCAGGTAGAACAGTTGATCCTCGGAGATCTTGGACACGGTGGCCTCGTGGGCCATCTCCACGTCGTCCTCGCGGACGTCCACGTACGGGTAGGTGTCGCTGCGGCTGATCGTGTCCACCAGTAGCGCGTCACACTTGACGTTGGACTTGGAGTGCTCGGCGCCTTCCTGCACGTTGACCAGGCCGCGGTAGGAGGTCCGGCCGCCGCCGCGGGCCACCGACTTGGAGATGATGGAAGAGGAGGTGTTCGGCGCGCAGTGCACCATCTTGGCGCCCGCGTCCTGGTGCTGGCCCTCGCCCGCGAAAGCGACAGAAAGCGTCTCGCCTCGCGCGTGCTCGCCCATCAGGTAAACCGCCGGGTACTTCATCGTCACCTTGGAGCCGATGTTGCCGTCAACCCACTCCATCGTCGCGCCCTGCTGGGCGATGGCCCGCTTGGTCACCAGGTTGTATACGTTGTTCGACCAGTTCTGGATTGTGGTGTAACGGCAGCGCGCGTCCTTCTTGACGATGATCTCGACCACCGCCGAATGCAGCGAGTCCGACTTGTAAATCGGCGCGGTGCAGCCTTCCACGTAGTGGACGTAGGCGCCTTCGTCGACGATGATGAGGGTCCGCTCGAACTGCCCCATGTTCTCGGTGTTGATGCGGAAATAGGCCTGCAGCGGGATTTCCACCTTGACGTTCTTAGGCACGTAGATAAAGGATCCGCCGGACCAGACCGCGGTGTTGAGCGCGGCGAACTTGTTATCGCCCGGCGGTATCACCGTGCCGAAGTACTCCTTGAACAGATCCGGCTGCTCCCTGAGCGCGGTGTCCGTGTCGAGGAAGATGACGCCCTTTTCTTCAAGGTCTTCCCTGATCTTGTGGTAAACGACCTCAGACTCGTACTGAGCGGCCACGCCGGCGACGAGCCTTTGCTTTTCCGCCTCGGGTATGCCGAGCCTGTCGTAGGTGTTCTTGATGTCGGCGGGCAGTTCGTCCCAGGTGGCGGCCTGCTTCTCGGTGGAGCGGACGAAGTACTTGATGTTGTCGAAGTCGATGCCGGACAGATCGGCGCCCCAGTTGGGCAGCGGCTTGCGGCCGTAGTACTTCAGGCCCTTGAGCCGCATGTCGAGCACCCACTCCGGCTCGTTCTTGCGCGCCGAGATGTCCCTGACGACCTCTTCGGACAGGCCGCGACGCGCGGAGGCGCCCGCCACGTCCGAGTCGGCCCAGCCGAACTTGTACGTGCCCAGCCCTTCGAGCTGGTCTTGCGTGGTCGTCGTCATATCAAGAGCCCTCCGGACCCGGAAGTGATATCAGTAGTCGTACGGCCTTCCCCGGCCGCATCAGAAAATCCCTCTTATACAACTGCCGCGCTCCCCTTGCCCTTCCCTGAACTTGTCATTTCCGGCCCGGTGATGTGCGTCGTGCCGGTCACGTGCGTGGTGCAGATCCCGTCACCGTGGGCGATAGTAGCCAGCCGCTGCACCGGCGTGCCGAGCAGCCTGCCAAAGGCCTCGGTCTCCGCCTCGCACAGCTGCGGGAACTCGGCCGCCACGTGCGCGACCGGGCAGTGATGCTGGCACAGTTGCTCCCCGGCGGCACCTTGGCCCGGCGGGCCGGACCCGCCGCCCCCGCCGCCCCCATCGCGCCCGCCGCCCGTGCCGCCTATGGCCGGCGCCGGGCCCGCCGACGCGGCGTAGCCGTCGGCGGACAGCGCCTCGGCCAGCGCCTGCACCCGGGCGGCGAGGTCCCCCTGGGCCACCGCCGGAGCGTACCGGCGCTCCAGGTCGGCCAGCTGCCTGCGGGCGAACTCGGCGATAGCGTCAGGACCGGCCGCCTCGGCGAGAAACCGGAGTGCGTTGGTGGCCAGGTCGTCATAGGCGTGCTCGAACGCGCTGCGGCCGGCGTCGGTGATGACGAAGACCTTGGCCGGACGGCCGCGCCCCCGGTTCCCGTAGGTCCGGGCGGTCCTGGTCTCGATCAGGCCCTCGGCGATGAGGTTGTCCAGGTGACGCCGGATCGCGGCAGGCGTGAGCCCGAGCCTGCCGCCGAGCGTGGCGGCAGTGGACGGCCCGAGTTCCAGGATCAGCCGGGCCACTTGTCCCCGGGTTGGGGCGGCGCTTACCGACTGGACGTTTTTCACAACATCATTGTGCCGTAAATAACCCGGCCAGCGCAAACTTTTCACAACATCGGCGTGACCTAAATCACTCCCGGGCGGTTCAGCCGGGCGGTTCAGCCGGGACGCAGGCCCAGCACACGCTCGGCGTTGCCGCCCGGCGGTTCAGCCCGGAGGCAGGCCCAGCACACGCTCGGCGTTGCCGCCCGCGATCTTGGCCTTGTCCTGCGGGCTGAGCGGCAGCGTGTCGAGCAGGGCGCGGCCCGCGGCATTGGGGCCGAACGGGTAGTCGACACTGAACAGCACCCGGTCCACCCCGAGCACCTGCACGGTGCACATCACCGGCGGGATGCTGAACAGCCCGCTCGTCGTCACCCACACATTGCGGCCGAAGTACCCGGACGGCGCCATCGCCAGGTGGTCCAGGCGCAGCATCGCATCGACCCGGGCGAGCATGAACGGCAGCATCTCGCCGCAATGCCCGATGATCAGGCGCAGGCCCGGGTGCCGGTCGAAGACGCCGGTGGCGATCATCCGCAGCACGTGCAGGCCGGCCTCGGCGTGCCAGCCCCAGGCGCCGGTGGCCAGCCGGCCCGCCACGGCCGGCGGCAGCCCGCTGTACAGCGCCTCGTGCAACGCCGCCGGGGGCGGCGCGGGGTGCAGGTACAGCGGCACGTCGAGCCGCTCGAAGCGCTCAAGCAGCGGCGCGAACCTGGCGTCGTCGAGGAATACCCCGTTGGAGCCCAGGGTGCTGTTGACCAGGGCGCCGATCAGGCCCAGCTCACCGGTGGCCCGGTCAAGCTCGTCGGCCGCGGCGCGCGGATCCGCGGTCGGCAAGGTGGCGAAGCCGGCGAACCTATCCGGATGCGCCTTGACCGCCTCGGCTAGCCGGTCATTGGCTTCGCGGGAGCGGGCCACCCCCTCGGCACCCTCGAGCCCCTGCGCCGCGGGCGCCACGTGCGAGATGACCTGGAAGTCGATGCCGTTGGCGTCCATATCGGCCAGCCGCAACTCACCGAGGTCACTCAGCTGATTCCCGAGCTGGGGACCGAACATCGCGAGCGAACCTGTGCCGGTGTTCCCGGCGAGTTCGGGAGTCCAGAAGTGCTCTTCGAGCGCAATCGTCCGCATCCCGCCATTGTGCCGCCTCGCCCGAAGCGCCTCGCCTAGCCCCGGCGGGTACGCCGTGGTGCTCGCGGTGTTCATGGGACTGCAAACCACCAAAGCGACGCGCCCAGGTGCTGCCGCCGCATGATCGGGCCGGCCCGGTGGAACATTGGGCCGGTTGTATGCGGCCCAATGTTCCACCGGTGCGGTGACGACGCGGCCCGCGGGTGGCCGGGCCGGGTGGGGGTGGGGTGAACGGGGCGGGCGGGGCGGGGGCCGATCGTGGAAACCTAGGCGACGATGCCGACGGTGATGCCGTCGACGCCGCTGGGGTGGGTGGCGGTGCCCGCGGGGTGGGTGGCGGTGCCCGCGGGGTGGGTGGCGGTGCCCGCGGGGTGCATGGCGGGTGCACGGACTAGGGTGCGGGCGCGGGCGGCGATCCGGAGTGGCTCGGCGATCTGGTCGAGCAGCGTTTCGGCCGCCGGGGTGTGCGCCTGCACGATCAGCTGGCTGAGCCGGGCCGAGTTGCCGAGGCGCTGACCGCTGCGCAGCACCCGGGTGGCGTCCAGGATGACCGCGAGCTGGTCAACCGCGGAACGGTCACCGCGCCAGCGCTCATCGGGGACCGGCCAGCGGGTCAGGTGCAGCGAGACCCCGCCCTCGTGATCGCGGTAAAACTGCTGGTACATGTGTTCGGTCACGAAGGGCGCGAAGGGCGCGAACAGTCCGAGCAGCACCCGGTAGGACTCCCAGAGCGTCCAGCGCGCGCTATCCCGATCCGGGTTATCCAGATCCGGGTTATCCAGATCCGGGTTATCCAGATCCGGACTGTCCGGATCCGGACTGTCCGGACCCGTGCTGTCGGGGAAGCTCCCTCCCAGCCGGTCCTTGATCATCTCGATGTAGCGGTCGCAGTAGATCGACCAGAACATCCGGGAGGCAGCCTGGTGGGCCTGCATGTAGTCGTGGCCGGCGAACGCCGCCGTGGACTCGGTCACGGCCTCGGCCAGGTGGCTGAGCACCCACCGGTCCACGATGTTCCGCTCCCCCGGCGCCGGCCCGGCCGCGGAAACATCGAGGTCGCCGAGATTCAGGGACAGGAACCGGCCTACGTTCCACAGCTTGACCGCGAACTTCCGGCCCGTCCTGATGTCCTTCTCGTTGTAGCGCAGGTCGGTGCCGATGCGGCCCTTGGTGGCCCACAGCCGTAGCGCGTCCGCGCCGTACTTGGCCATCACGTCGTCCGGCACGTACCGGTTGAAGCCGTCGGCACCGGTCGACCGGTCTAGGTCGCGCTTGGACAGCTTCTTGCCTTGCTCGCTCAGCCCCCAGCCGGAGATCAGCGCCGTGCGCCACGGCACTCGGCGAAATAGCAGCTCGGACTGGACCACCGAGTAGAACAGCCAGGTCCTAATGATCTCGAACGCCTGGACCCGCATCGACATCGGCGCCAGCGCGGGGTCGGTCCCGTCCAGCGCCCACCCGTCGTTGATCTGCGGTGTCAGCGACGACGTCATCCAGGTGTCCATCACATCCGGATCCGGCGTCAGGTCGGCCGATCCGCAGGACGGGCAGGACGCCACTGGCGGCTCGTCCGCCAGCGGGTCCACCGGCAGGTCCTGCAGCCGGGCCAGCACTGGCGTCGCGCAGGCCGGGCAGAACCACACGGGGAACGGCACCCCGTAACGCCGCTGCCTGGTGATATTCCAGTCCCACTTGAGCCCGTCGATCCAGTCCTCGAGCCGCCGCCGCATGTACGGCGGGATCCACTCGAGCTCGGCCGCGCGGGCCCGGAACCGGTCCGCGTGCTCGCGCACGGCGATAAACCACTGCGGCCTGATCTGGAACTCGACCGGGGTCTCGCACCGCTCATGCACCCCGACGACCTGCCGGACGGGAAGGCTGTCCACCAGCAGCCCCGCCGCGGCGAGCGCCTTGACGATGGCCGACCGCGCCTGCGCCAGCGGCAGCCCGGCGAACTCTCCCGCGAGCGGTCCCAGCCGCCCGTCCGGCTCTACTACCAGACGCAGCGGCAGGTGGTCGCGCCGCCACCTCAGCACGTCCTCACTGTCGCCGAACGTGCACACCATCATCAGTCCGGTCCCGTACTGCGGGTCCACCGATTCGTCGGCGAGCACGGGTACCTCGTAGCCGAACAGCGGCACCCGCGCCCTGGTCTGTCGGTTCAGGCCGGCATACCGGGGATCGGCGGGATGGTGGTACAGCGCCACGCAGGCCGGCAGGAGCTCGGGCCGGGTCGTGGCGATCAGCAGCCCCTGCCCGTCTGGGCCCCCAAACCTGATCGTATGCAGCCTGCTCGTCCGCTCAAGATCCGCCACGTCCGCCTGGGCCAGAGAGGTGCGGTCTTCGGGGCACCACAGGATCGGGTCCTGCGCACGCCGCAGGTAGCCCGCCGCATGCAGCCTGATGAAACTAGTCTGGGCGGTCCGCTGGCAGCGGGCGTCGATGGTCGAGTAGCGCAGAGACCAGTCGACCGACAGTCCGAGCCGCCGCCACAGGTCCTCGTACCGTTCGGCCGTGCGCCGGGTCTCGGTCAGGCACAGCGCGACGAACTCGGCCCGCGGCATGTCCGCCGCTCGCACCCCGTAAGCCTGCTCCACGTACCGTTCGGTGGGTAGCCCGTTGTCGTCGAACCCGATCGGGTAGAACACGCGCTCGCCAGACATCCGCCGGTAGCGGACGATGAAGTCGGGCTGCGAGTAGCTCATCGCGTGTCCGACGTGCAGATGCGCCGCCGATACGTACGGCGGCGGCGTGTCCACGCTGAACACGGGCCCTAGCCCGTCCCTGTCGTACCGGTAAATGTCGCGGGCTTCCCACAGCGCCCGGGCCGCCGCCTCGACCGCCTGGTGGTCGTACTCGCCGAGTTCCATACGTAGGGAAGGTATCCGCTCGACCATCGCCTGCTAAATCTTTTTCCGAAACGGGCCATGGTTCCTCCCGCCCGGAAACCTGATCCGAACCGCGTGGCGGCCCGACCGCGTCTTAACTGTTGGAGCTTTGTTCGCGCGGCCGACCACAAGCGGGTCCGTTCCTGCGGCATCATGGCTAGGTGCCAGGGGAAGGAAAGCGGGTAATAAAAGACTCAGGAGAAACCGAATCGCCTATGCCCTCCCCCGACGTCGCCGACCTGCTCGAGGTCGCTATCCCCTCTGACAGCAAGGTCATCGCCGTCAGCGACTTGCATCTGCCTCCGGTCCGTTCGGACGTGTCCGGGCGGTCGTGTCAGACACTGGCGCGGCACCTGGCCGCCGAGAGCGGCGCGGTGACCGTCGTGCTCATCGGAGACGTGGTCGAACTGCTGGGCTTCCCGGAGGCGACGGCCACTGACATCCTGCGCGCCCATGAGGACCTGTGCGCGGCGCTGCTGGCAGTCACCGCCCGCGGCGGGCAGGTCATCTACGCTATCGGCAACCACGACGGCGACCTGGCCTGGGACGTCAAGACGGCGGACGCGGTAAGGGAGATGACCGGGGCCCGGCTGTGCCTGTCCGCGGACCTGGTCCTGGCCGGCGGCCGGAAGGTCCGGGTCGAGCATGGCCACCAGCTTGATCCCTACAACTGCTTCTGCGATGCGCGCAATCCGCTCGACACCCCGATCGGTCACCATGTCGTGCGGGAGGTCATCCCCCGCATCGAGTTCCTGGGCCGCGGCTGGGTCGACGGCGCGCACGAGATGGCGGATCCGACCGACTTCCCCTCGTTTATCGGTTCCCGGCTCGTGTACCGCAAGCTAGGGCGCCGCCTGTGGTGGGTCATCGCGATCCCGCTGGCGATCCTCCTCCTGGTCCGGATACCGGAGTTCACCGCGTTCCGGTCCCGTTACCCGGACACGGACGCGTGGGTGCACCGGGCCGAGATCCTCGGCTACGGCGCGGTGGCAGATCTCCTCGTGCTCGCCGCCGTGATCGGCATCCTGGCCCGGCGGGCCTGGCTGTCGATCAGCGCGCTGGCGCTGGACGAGCGGGGTTACGGGCAGAACCACGCCGCCCGCCAGCGTGCCGTCGACCTGGTCGCGGACGGCTACTACGGGTTCATCTCGGGACACACGCACCACCCAGAGCTGGCGGCAACCGCAGACGGCTTCTACGCCAACTCGGGATCGTGCACCTCGGTCGTCGAGGGGATCGGCGGGCGGTACGGCCTACCTCCCGCCTACGTCCGCAACCAGCAGATCTGCTGGGTAGAGATCACCGGGACCCAGGCCGACCTGGTATCGGCCCGGGTCGAGCTGCCCGGTGCGACCCGGATGGAAAGGTTCGTGGCCCACGGCCGCAACCCGCACGCCGACACTCCAGTGCGGGTCGCGACCTGGCCGTCCGGACCCGACTGGCCGCCTCCGGACAAGAAGGCTTTCCATAAGAAGGGCCTTCCGCAAGATCCCCGGGTGCTGCCCCCGGCCTAGCGCCCTCGGGCCTCCGCGGCCTTCGCTTCTTCGATCGTGAGTTCCGCCGCGGGGTCGGCTTCCAGCCGCTCGTCAGGAATCGGCTCGCCGCTGAGCACGGACCGGCCATAGGTGCCGTCGTCCAGCCGCTGCAGCGCCCGGTCGATGGCGTCCAGCCGGCTGCGCAGGCTCTCCGCGATGGCGTCGTCCATGCCCTCGGCGGTCAGCGGCTGAGCGGCGTCGGAGATGTCTCCTTCTGCGCCGTCCACCTCCGACTCACGGTCTTCGGTTCCCGCCGTTTCGGCATCCTTCAGCAGACCCTGCACGTCGTCACGCTCGGCCCGCAGCAACGTGCGGGCCCGGTCCTGGTCCATCCGCTGGTTCTCCCGTGTCGTTCAGTCCCCGTGGGACGCGTGGCTATCGGAGTGGTCGTGTTCATGGGTGTCCGGCGGGCCGCCCATCATCCGCAGCATAGCGACCCCGCCGGTGCGGACGAATCGAATGATCAGCGCGGCCGCGAGCGCCAGGAAGACGATGTTCAGCCAGGTGGTGTAGTCCCAGGACACACCCTGATCGGGGATCCGGGCCCGAGCCGGGCTCGGGATCAGGCCGAGACCGCCGAAGACCAGCTCAACGACGTAGCCGGCCGCGGCCATCGCGGTGTAGAACGTGCCGAGCAGGAACAGGGCCATCCGGGCACCGTAGTACTTCCGGTAAATGTTCAGGATCGGAGCGATGATCAGGTCGGCGAAGATGAAGGCGACCACGCCGCCGAAGCTGATGCCGCCCTTCCACAGCACGACCGCCAGCGGCACGTTCCCGATCGAGCAGACGAAGGAGACGACGGCGAGGACGGGGCCGATGAGCGGCCCCCACAGCTTCGCCGCCAGCGGGTGGCCGGCGAAGAAGAAGACCTCCCAGAAGCGATCGGGGACCCAGGCTGCGATCGCCCCGGCGACGATCAGGCCGATGACCAGGTCCCGGATGATCGCGGCCCACTCCATGACGAACACGTGCGCGACCGCGGTGTATCCGTCGCGCGAGAACAGGCGGCTCGCGAACGAGCCAGGCCGCTGGACGGACATGTCCATCGCCGCGTGGCCTTCCATCGAGCCGACTAGGCCGCGATCGGCCTGCTCGCGGGCCTCCCGCAGCAGCCGTTCCCGCAGCAGCAGCCGGAAGCCCACGGCGATCAGCACGATCATGATCGGCCCGCCGACGAACTCAGCCAGCGTGAACTGCCAGCCCATCAGCAGCGCCAGGATCACGCCGAGCTCGATGACCAGGTTGGTCGAGGCGATCTCGAACGCCATCGCCGCGGTGAAGCTAGCCCCCTGGCGGAACAGCGACCGGGCCAGCGCGACCGCGGCATAAGAACACGAGGAGGACGCCGCGCCGAAACCGGTCGCGTGCACCAGCGTGCGCGGCCGGTCGTCGCCTAGCAGCCGCTCGACCGTGGACTTCCGCAGCACCGCCTGGACCACCGCCGACAGCCCGAACCCCAGGATCAGCGCCCAGGTGATTTCCCACGTCATCGACACGGTGACGGACAGCGCATGCACGATGGCGTGGATCGTGGGTCACCTCCCTTACCAGGGAGCTTAAAGGCGTCCTCGGCGGCGGGCGGTGAAATACAGGTGGGTGGCGAACGGCGACTCCGGCGTCAGGTGCAACCGGAGTTCGCCGGCGCCAAGGTGACCGGCGTCGCACGGGGCGGATGCTGACCGCCGTAGACTCGCGTGCGTGAGCGCGCCCCCGCAAACCCCGGCAAACCCGGCGGCGCCTGCCGTTGAAATCGGCGGGCTGGTCAAGCGGTACGGCCAGTTGGCCGCCGTAGCCGGGCTGACGCTGACCGCGGCCCGTGGTGCGGTGACCGGCATCCTCGGGCCCAACGGCGCGGGCAAGACCACCACCATCGAGATCTGCGAGGGCTACCGGCGACCGGATCAGGGAACGGTCCGCGTTCTCGGCCTGGACCCGGTGCGCGACGCCCGCGCCCTGCGGCCCCGGGTCGGCGTGATGCTCCAGTCGGGAGGCATCCCCCCGTCCGTACCCGCCGCCGACTACCTGAATCTGCTGAGCAGGTTCCACACCCACCCGGTCCCGGTGCCGCAGATGCTCGCCCTGGTCGGCCTGACGGCGGTGGCCCGCACGCCGTACAAGCGGCTGTCAGGCGGCCAGCAGCAGCGGCTGTCGCTCGCCGCGGCCGTCATCGGCCGCCCCGAACTCGTCTTCCTCGATGAGCCCACGGCGGGTATGGACCCGCAGGCCAGGCACGCGACCTGGGAGCTGATCACACAGCTGCGCGCGGCGGGCGTGAGCATCATCTTGACCACGCACTTCATGGAAGAAGCCGAACGGCTCTGCGATTATGTCGCCATCATCGATCACGGTGAGCTGGTGGCGGGGGGAACACCGGCTCAGCTCACCGGCACGGCCGGCCAGCTCAGGTTCCGCGCGGAACCCGGCCTGGACCTCGATAGCCTGCTTGGCGCCCTGCCGCCCGCCAGCGTGGCGAAGGAGTCGCCGGCCGGCCAGTACGTGATCGAGGTGCTCGGTCACGTGGACCCGCTGCTGCTCGCCGCGGTGACCGCGTGGTGCGCGCAGCGAGACGTGCTCGCCACCAGCCTCAGTACCGAGAACCGCACCCTAGAAGACGTTTTCCTCGAGCTCACCGGAAAGGACCTCCGCCCGTGATAGGGGACGGTCTGGCCCCCGAAGCGGTCCCCCAGGGCCCCGGCCCAGGCCCCGAAGCGGTCCACCAGCCCCGGGGCCCCGAAGGGGCTCCCCAGGGGGGTACGGAGGGAAAGGCTTCCCCCCGTGATCGGGGGGTTCCGGGGGGTCGTCCCCCCGGGCCAGCACGGGTTCCGGGGGGTCGTCCCCCCGGGCCAGCACCTCCAACACTGCTAGCACCTGCCCCCGGCGCGGCGCCGCTGAGCCGGATGATCGCCGCGCAGGCCAGCCTGGAGATGCGTACGCTGCTGCGCAACGGCGAGCAGCTCCTGCTTACGCTCGTCATCCCGTTGCTGCTGCTGACCGCGTTCAGCCTTGAGCCGCTGGTGAACTTCGGCGCGGGCCTGAGCCGGATCGACTTCCTGACCCCGGGCATCATCGCACTGGCGGTGATGTCCACGGCGTTTACCAGCCAGGCGATCGCCACCGGCTTCGAGCGGCGCTACGGCGTGCTCAAGCGGCTTGGTGCCACTCCCCTGTCGCGCACCGGCCTGATCGCTGCCAAGACCGCCACCGTGATCGCGGTGGAATTGGTGCAAGGCGTGCTGATCCTGCTCGTCGCCCTGGTCATCGGGTGGCGGCCTGACGCCAGCCCGGCCGCGATCGTGGTCGCGCCGCTGCTCATCCTGCTCGGCACCGCCGCGTTCAGTGGGCTCGCCTTGCTGATAGCGGGGACGCTGCGCGCCGAGGCCACCCTGGCCGCGGCCAACCTCGTCTACATCCTGCTGCTCGGCCTGGGGGGCGTCGTCTTCCCGCTGACCAAGTTCCCCGCCGCCGCCCGGCCGGTCCTTGAGCTGCTGCCGACCGGCGCGCTGTCCACCGGCCTGCGGGACGTACTGCAGCACGGCACGATCTTTCCGGCCGGGAACACGATCACGCTGGCGGTCTGGGCCGTCGTGGCGATCACCGTCGCGGCGCGGATGTTCAGGTGGGAGTAAGGGCCACCACGACCGAACCGACCCACTCAGCCAAGGTCCGGATAGCGCTGCCGGCCGCCATGATCGGAACCGGCATCGTGTCCGTGCAGTTCGGGGCGGCGCTGGCCGACCGGCTGTTCGCGCAGATCCCGCCCGCGGCGGTGACCGGGCTGCGGCTGTGGACGGCCGCGCTGGCCATGGTCGCCCTGTCCAGACCAGGTTTCACCCGCTCGGTGCGTGACCTGTGGAAAAGAAGAGCGTTTGCCGACGTCGCCATCGCCGTGTCGTTCGGTATTTCGCTTGGGGTTATGAATTTTTCTATTTACCAGGCGTTCGCACGCATCCCTCTCGGGGTCGCTGTGACCATCGAATTCCTCGGCCCGCTGACCGTGGCGGTGGCCGGATCGCGGCACCTCAGGGACGTCGGGTGGGTCGTGCTGGCGGCGGCCGGGGTGGTGCTGCTGACCCAGGGCGGTCACGAGCACCTCGACCTGACCGGAGTGATATTCGCGGGCGTGGCCGCGGCCTGCTGGGGCGCCTACATCGTGCTCAGCTCGGCCACCGGGCGCCGGTTCCCCGGCTCATCCGGCCTGGCGATCGCGATGGTGGTCTCGGCCGTGCTGGTGACACCGCCCGCCGTCGTGGCCGGGGGCCGCGCCATGTTCCGGCCCGCCGTCCTGGCCACCGGGGCCGCGATCGGGGTGCTTTCCTCTGTGATCCCCTACCGGCTGGAGCTGGAATCGCTGCGGCGGATGCCGATCCGGCTGTTCGGAGTGTGGATGAGCGCCGAACCCGCGGTGGCGGCCCTGATCGGACTGGTCATGCTCGGCCAGCACCTGAGCATCGCTGAGTGGGTCGCGATCTGCTGCGTCATGGTCGCCTGCGCGGGCGCCGCCGCCCAGGGCGCTCTACCATGAGGGGCGTGGTCGCCGATCTTCTCTCCCGCATCGGGTCCTGGCCGCTCGTCAGGGGCGTGCTTGCGCCGACGCCCCGGTCGATGCGGCGGATCGCGCTGACCGGCGTCATCGCCTTCACGGTGATCATGTCGACTGGCGCCGCGGTCCGGCTCAGCTCGTCCGGCCTCGGCTGCCCGGACTGGCCCCAGTGCAGCACGGCGGACGTCGTGGCCAGCAAGAACGCCGGGCAGACCTTGCTCAACACCTGGATCGAGTTCAGCAACCGGCTGCTGAACTTCCCGCTGGTCGTCATCGCCGCCCTCGTCTTCATCGCGGCCTGGCGGTTCCGACCCCAAGGGCCGGGAGGGGACAAGCGGCGCGACGTGTTCTGGCTCGGGGCGACCCTCCCGGCCGGAGTGGTGGCGCAGGCGGTGATCGGCGGCATCGTCGTGCTGACCAAGCTCAACCCGGCCGCGGTCTCCGTGCACTTCCTGGTCTCCGCGTCGATCGTGGCCGCGGCCGTCGTGCTGTACGCCCGGTGCGGTGAGGGCACTGCCCCGCCGACGGCCTTGGTCCGGCGTGACCTGCGCCTGCTGTCCGCCGCCCTGGTCGCGGTCACCGCCGTGATGCTCGCCGCGGGCACCGTGGTGACCGGAACGGGCCCGCTCGCGGGCAACGCGGCCGCGCCCAGGTACCAGCTGCCGCTGGAAGGAGTCACCCAGCTGCACGCCGATATCGGCTGGCTGATGACCGGGCTCGCGGTCGCGCTCGTCCTCGGGCTGCGGGTGTCCGGCGCGCCGCCGCGAGCCATGCGAGCCGCCTGGATCATGATCGCCGCACTGGGCCTGCAGGGCGTGATCGGCTACGTCCAGTACTTCAATCACCTTCCCGCCGGGCTGGTCTGGTTCCACGTCACGGGGGCGGTGCTCGTCTGGATCGCTGTGCTCTGGCTGTTCTTCTCGCTGCGGGACCGCGGTCCGGTTAACACTGACCGAACAGCAGCGACGGCGACCGTACCCGCTAGGCAACCGGAGCCCCTAGACCGATAAGCTCCTCCCGTGAGCACTAAGGCCAAACTTGACTGGACCGCGACCGACGAGCGCGCCGTAGACCTTATCCGGGTCCTGGCGATGGATTCGGTGCAGAAAGTGGGCAACGGCCACCCGGGTACGGCGATGAGCCTCGCCCCCGCGGCTTACCTGCTCTTCCAGAAGCTGCTGCGGCACGACCCGGCCGACCCGAACTGGCCGGGCCGAGATCGCTTCGTCCTGTCCTGCGGGCATTCCAGCCTCACCCTGTACATCCAGCTCTACCTGTCCGGCTACGGGCTGACCCTCGAGGACCTGAAGAGCTACCGGACCTGGGGCAGCATCACCCCCGGGCACCCAGAGCACCGGCTGACCCCAGGCGTGGAGACCACCACCGGCCCGCTCGGCCAGGGCATCGGCAACGCGGTCGGCATGGCCATGGGCGCCCGCCGCGAGCGCGGCCTGTTCGACCCGGACGCCAAGGCAGGCACCAGCCCGTTCGACCACTTCGTCTACTGCTTCGCCTCGGACGGGGACATGGAGGAAGGCATCAGCCACGAGGTCTCCTCCCTCGGCGGTCACCAGGAGCTTGGCAACCTGATCGTCCTGTACGACGACAACTACATCTCCATCGAGGACAACACCAACATCGCCAAGTCCGAGGACGTGGCCGCGCGCTACGAGGCCTACGGCTGGCACGTGCAGAAGGTGGACTGGCACACCGCCGACGGCTACCACGAGGACGTGCCCGCGCTGTACCAGGCGTTCCTGAATGCCCAGCAGCACACCGAGGCACCCTCCTTCATCGCGCTGAAGACGATCATCGGCTGGCCGGCGCCGAACAAGCAGAACACCGGCGCGGCGCACGGGGCCGCGCTTGGCGTGCCCGAGGTCAAGGCGACCAAGAAAATCCTGCACTTCGACCCCGACGTCGACTTCCCGGTCGAGGACGAGGCGCTGAACCACGCACGCCAGGTCGCCGAGCGCGGCAAGCAGGCGCACGCGGAGTGGGAAAAGCCGTTCGCCGACTGGGCCAGCGCCAACCCCGAGCGCAAGGCGCTGTTCGACCGGCTGGCGACCCGCCGGCTGCCGGACGGCTGGACCGAGGTGCTGCCGACCTTCCCGCCCGACGCCACGGGCATCGCCACCCGCAAGGCCTCCGGGGCCATCCTCGACGCGCTGGCCCCGGTGCTGCCCGAGCTGTGGGGCGGCTCGGCCGACCTGGCCGAGTCCAACCTGACCACGATGGAGGGCGAGCCGTCCTTCATCCCCGCCAACCACCAGACCGCCATGTGGCCGGGCAACCCGTACGGGCGGACGCTGCACTTCGGCATCCGCGAGCACGGCATGGGCGCGATCTTGAACGGGATCGCGCTTTCCGGCGGGACCCGCGTCTACGGCGGCACGTTCTTGCAGTTCAGCGACTACATGAGGGGGGCCGTGCGGCTGACCTCCATGATGGAGCTGCCGGTCACCTTCGTGTGGACGCACGACTCCGTCGGCCTGGGCGAGGACGGCCCGACCCACCAGCCGGTCGAGCACCTGTGGTCGCTGCGCAACATCCCGAACCTGGAGGTGGTCCGGCCCGGGGACGCCAACGAGACCACGATCGCGTGGCGGACCATCCTGGAGCGGGCCCGGCCCGCCGCGCTCTGCCTGACCCGCCAGAACGTGCCGGTGCTGGACCGCACCGGGGACCTGCACGGCGCCGAGAAGGTAGCACAGGGCGGGTACGTGCTCGCCGACGGCACCGACGTCATCCTGATCGCCACCGGCAGCGAGGTCTCGATCGCGGTCGAGGCCCGCGAGCAGCTCGCCGTTGACGGTGTCTCGGCGCGCGTGGTGTCCATGCCGTGCGTGGAGTGGTTCAACGAACAGGACGAGTCCTACCGGCGTGAGGTGCTCCCGCCGACCATTCCCGCCCGGGTCTCGGTGGAGGCGGGCATTACCGCCCCCTGGAAGTTGTTTGTCGGGGACGCGGGCGGTTCAATTGGAGTAGACCACTACGGTGCGTCCGCTGCTTACAAGAGAATCTACGAAGAGTTCGGCATTACCGCGGAGCGGGTAGCCGTTGCCGCGCACGACAGTCTGGCCCGGGTCAGGGACCATTAGGGGTCTTTGAGGGTTAGCCCAGCCCGCGGCGTGCAGGGAAGGAAAAGCAACCGTGTCAGTTGACGTTCTCGGACAGCTATCCGAGGCCGGCGTGTCGGTGTGGCTAGATGACATCAGCCGCGACCGGCTTCGCACCGGCAACCTGCAGGAGCTGATCGACGACTACCACGTGGTCGGCGTGACCTCCAACCCGACGATCTTCGCGCACGCCCTGTCTCACGGGGACGCCTACGACGCGCAGGTCGCCGACCTGAAGAGCTACGGCGTTTCGGTGGAGGAGGCGTCCCGCGCGATCACCACCTATGACATCAGATGGGCGTGCGACGTGCTGCGGCCCGTCTACGACGCGACGGACGGCCTGGACGGCCGGGTGTCGCTGGAGGTCGACCCGAGGCTGGCCAAGAACACGACCGCGACCATCGCCGAGGCGCGGGCACTTTGGTGGGCGGTGGACCGGCCGAACCTGTTCATCAAGATTCCGGCCACCCTCGAAGGGCTCCCCGCGATCACGCAGGCGATCTCGGAGGCGATCAGCGTGAACGTCACGCTGATCTTCTCCCTCGAGCGGCACGGCGCGGTCATCGACGCGTACATGGCGGGCCTGGAGAAGGCCGCGGCCGCCGGGCGTGACATCTCCAAGATCCGGTCGGTGGCGTCGTTCTTCGTCAGCCGGGTCGACACCGAGGTCGACGGCAGGCTGGACAAGATCGGCACCCCGGAAGCGGCGGCGCTGCGCGGCAAGGCGGCGATCGCCAACGCGCGGCTGGCCTACGAGCTGTTCGAGCAGAAGTCCGCCAGTGACCGCTGGCAGGCACTGGCCAGCGGCGGGGCGAATGTCCAGCGGCCGCTGTGGGCCTCCACGTCCACGAAGGACCCGGCGTTCCCCGACACCATGTACGTGGTCGACTTGGTCGTCGCCGACACGGTGAACACCATGCCCGAGGCGACCCTCAAGGCCACGGCGGACCACGGCGAGCTGCACGGCGACACGGTGCACGGCACCTACGACGCCTCCCGGCAGGTCTTCGCCGACCTGGAGAAGCTCGGCATCGCCTACGACGACGTCGTTCAAGTCCTCGAGGACGAGGGCGTCGCGAAGTTCGCGGCGTCGTGGAACGAGCTGCTGGAGACGATCAAGACGAACATGGGGCTCTGAATTCAGATGACCGAACGGGCTCGTGGTGACCGCCCTCGGGGAGGTACGGCGTGACATCGGAACCGGGCGACCCGCAAGGTCTTATGCTCCCGGCCAGTCCCGGCACCATCGCGGAGCAGGCCGAGGCGGCCTTTGGTCCCGCCAACCCGCTGCGCGATCCGCGGGACCGGCGTATCCCCCGGGTGGCCGGGCCGTGCGTGCTTGTCATGTTCGGCGTCACCGGGGACCTCGCCCGTAAGAAGCTGATGCCAGCCGTCTACGACCTGGCCAACCGGGGTCTGCTGCCACCGGGCTTCTCCTTCGTCGGTTTCGCCCGCAGGGACTGGGCCGACGAGGATTTCGCCCAGGTCACGTACCAGGCGGTTAAGGAGCACGCGCGCACGCCGTTCCGCGACTCGGTCTGGGAGCAGCTCAGCGAGGGCGTCAGGTTCGTGTCCGGTTCGTTCGACGATGACGTGGCGTTCGACCAGCTGGCCGCGACCGTCCAAGAGCTTGACGAAGAGCGGGGCACCGGCGGGAACTACGCGTTTTACCTGTCGATCCCGCCCAACCAGTTCCCCACCGTGGTGCAGCAGCTCAAGCGGAGCGGCCTTTCTGACTCCCAGGGCCGTGGCTGGCGGCGAGTGGTGATCGAGAAGCCGTTCGGCCATGACCTGGCCAGCGCGCGGGAGCTGAACGCGACCCTGGACGGCGTCTTCCCGCCCGAGGCCGTGTTCCGCATCGACCACTACCTCGGCAAGGAGACGGTCCAGAACATCCTCGCGCTGCGGTTTGCCAACGAGATGTACGAGCCGATCTGGAACCGCGGCTACGTGGATCACGTGCAGATCACCATGGCCGAGGACATCGGCATCGGCGGCCGGGCCGGGTATTACGACGGCATCGGCGCCGCCCGGGACGTGATCCAGAACCACCTGCTGCAGCTCCTCGCGCTGATGGCGATGGAGGAGCCGGTCGCGTTCGACGCGGACTCGCTGCGGATGGAGAAGGAGAAGGTGCTGTCCGCGGTCCGGCTCCCGGCCGACCTCGCGACCGGAACCGCGCGCGGGCAGTACTCGGCCGGCTGGCAGGGCGGGCGCCAGGTGCAGGGTTTCCTGGAGGAGGAGGGAATCCCCTCCGATTCCCGCACCGAGACCTACGCCGCACTCCGGCTCGGCGTCGACACCAGGCGCTGGGCCGGGGTCCCGTTCTACCTGCGGGCGGGTAAGCGGTTGCCGCGCCGCATGACCGAGATCGCGCTGATCTTCCAGCGAGCGCCGCACCTGCCTTTCGCGGCCACGGACACCGAGGAACTCGGCCAGAATGCGCTGGTGATCAGGATCCAGCCGGATGAGGGCATCACCGTGCGGTTCGGCTCCAAGGTGCCTGGCACCGCGATGGAAGTCCGGGACGTGAACATGGACTTCGCCTACGGCGAGTCTTTCACCGAGTCAAGCCCCGAGGCCTACGAGCGGCTGCTGCTCGACGTCCTGATCGGCGACCCGCCGCTGTTCCCCCGGCAGCAAGAAGTCGAGCTCGGCTGGCGGATTCTCGATCCGGTCGAGGATTTCTGGGCCTCCTACACCAAGCCAGAGCAGTATACGGCCGGGTCAGCGGGCCCCGCGTCGGCTGACGCGATGATGGCACGGGACGGACGGGTATGGCGCCGCTTGTAGGGAGACCGCGATGACGATCGACCTGACCGACACGACGACCAGCGCGATTATCGAGGCGGTCACCCAGGCTCGACGCCGTCTCGGCGGCCCCGCTTCCGGCATGGTGCTGACGCTGATCATCGTCACCGATGAGGCCGCCCAGTACGACGCCGTCCGCGCGGCCAGCCAGGCGGGCCGCGAACATCCGAGCCGGGTGCTCGCCGTCATTACCCGTAAGCCCAAGGGCGAATCCCGGCTCGACGCCGAGATCCGGGTGGGCGATACCGGCCCCGGGGAGACGATCTTGCTCCGGATGTACGGGCCACTCGGTCAGCATGCGGACTCGGTGGTCGCGCCACTGCTCGCTCCCGACGTGCCGGTGGTCACCTGGTGGCCCGACGAGGCACCGCCCTCGCCTCGCGCGGACTCGCTCGGCGGGGTAGCCCAGCGCCGGGTGACGGACGCAGCGGCCAGTGACGCGCCCAAGGAAATGCTGCTGGGCCTGGCCACGGCCTACCAGCCGGGAGACACCGACCTGAGCTGGACCCGGTCGACGCCCTGGCGCACCTTGCTCGCCGCCACCTTGGACCAGCCCTACCCGGAGCTGCTCAGCGGCGAGGTGCTGGCCGAGGCCGGCAACCCGACCGCGGACCTGATCGCGGCCTGGCTCGCCGCGCGGCTGCGGATTACGGTGCCGCGCGGCGAGTCCGCGGGCCCCGGCATCACCCAGGTCAGCTTCGACACGCCGGAAGGGAAGATCACGCTGGCCCGGCCGGACGGCCGGACGGCCACGCTGTCCTGGCCCGGGAGGCCAGATCGCCGCGTCGCCCTGCACCGGCGAGATTCTGCTGACCTGATCGCCGAGGAACTACGCAGGCTCGAGCCCGACGAGGTCTACGGGGAGACCCTGCGCGCGCTCGCGGGAAGCAACGGTCGGTAAGCGAGCAGCGGCGTGCGGAAATTAACGTCCGCCGTAGCCGATCCTGCACGCCAGCAGACAGATGAATACGACCGAGAGCGCGGCGGCCGTGTCCGGCGATCCCGCCACGGCCGAGATCATGATCCAGGCGAAGACGACCGGCAGCAGCCGGCCGAGCGGCCGTTCGCGCCCGGATTGACGTGGTCCGCCCATAGGCGCTACCGCCCCCGGACGGAGTTCGCGCTGCGGCAGGTCGGCGCCGAGCTCTGGCTCAACCGGAAGATCCCCGGTCAGTTCCCGCAGGTGATCCCAGGTTCTCGCGGCGTAGGCGGCCGCCGTGCGCTCTTCGAACTCCTCCAGCGTCAGCCGCCCGTCCGTATAAGCGTCCCTGAGGACGTCTACGACGCTGTCCCGCTCTTTATCGGAAGCGAGGATCGGTCGGTCGGTCATCGGCGCTGGCCCTTCCCTGTTGTTCCTCTGATCCTAACCCAGAGCAGGCCAGAACCTGGGGCCCCGGGGACCCGTAGCGGTACCCGGTCGCGGGTCTGGTGGCGGGTCTGGTGGCGGGTGGCCTTCGCCAAGCTCCTTACCGACGTCGGGGCCAAGGCCGCTGGCCTAGCCGTCTACGGCCGCCCGCACCGGCTGCGAACAGCACGCATATGACCGTCAGGCAGATCACGAGCCGCCTACCGGCCCAAAGGAAACAGCATCCGAATGGTTACAAAAGTAGAAGCCTCTGGGTCTCGCTCTGTAGCACATCTGAGCGTTACGCTGTTGGCGGGTCTTTCACTTGGTGACATCTGTGCCAGGTGTGAACCCAGTGAAGGTTTTGGTGTGTAAGTCAAAGCACGCCACGCCAGTCACGTAGTAACGCCGGGTATCGCTTTTCCGGCTGCCACCACGGCACTCCGGGAGCCGGACGAGCCGTTCCTCACTAGGAGGGATCGATTTGAGCGTCAGCGAAGACCGCACAGTCCAGCCCGCTACTGCACCTGCAGCTGTTTCCGGCATCGCGGACCCCGCCCCACTCGGGCTCGCCGCCTTTGCCCTGACCACGTTCCTGCTGTCCGCCAAGAATGCGGACTGGATGAGCCACGCCACCACCAGCGCATTCCTTGGCTACGCCCTCGCCTACGGCGGGGTCGCCCAGTTTGCGGCCGGCATGTGGGAGTTCCGCCGCGGAAACACCTTTGGCGCCACCGCGTTCAGCAGCTACGGCGCCTTCTGGTTCGGCTTGGGTCTCTGGGTCCTGTTCGTAGCCAACCCGGCCGTGTCGGGCATCGCCAAGGCGCCTCTAACGGCCGCGGCCACCGTCACCGCGCTCAACCATGACCTGGGGTGGATCACACTCGTGTGGGCCATCTTTACCATCTACATGCTGATCTTCACTTCTCAGGTGAACCTAACCATCTTCCTCGTCTTCCTTTTCCTGGAGGTCACCTTCATCATCCTGTGCATCGGTAACTTCGACGCCGGTCACGCTTTGGTCCCCACCGGGATCATTAAGATCGGCGGCTACCTCGGCCTGGTCACCGCGCTGGCCGCCTGGTACGCCTCGGCGGCAGGCGTCGCGGCGGGCATGGGCGGCCGGATCCTGCTCCCCGTAGGCAAGCCGCTGGTCAGCTAGCCCAGATCGGATCAGTACGGGGACCGGGCCGATGCGGTCCGGTCCCCGGTTTTTGTTCTCTGGGTCCTCACCCCGGCCGCTGCGCCGCCGGATAGCGTTAGGCGGCGGATAGCGTTAGGCGGCGGATAGCGGCAAGGTGAGGAGGGCAAGTGCATTCCCCGAACGGGATTCAGGTCGAGCTGTCGACGCAAGTTGAGCGCGTCAAACGAAGGACACGCCCCTGGAAGGGGATCATTGCCCTGACGCTTGCGATCGCCGCCGCGATCACCTCACATGCGGCCCGCCACCACTCAGACAGAATCATCCAGACGACCCCGCTGACCTACACGCTGGTGGCCGGCGGCACGGCGGCCCTGTTCTGCCTCTTCGCGTCGATCGCGACCATCGAGCTCGCGGCGAAGACGAGGGAGCTGTTCGAACCGAAGGTGGGCGCCTCACACGCGGGCATCACCAGGTACGCGATACTGATCGTCGGCTTCTTCACGACCCTGGTCCTCACCCTTGAGCTATTCGGCGTGCCGATCGAACAGCTTGTCTTGGGCGGGGCGCTGACCAGCGTGTTCGTCGGCATCGCGGCGCAGCAGGCACTCGGCAACGTGTTCGCGGGCTTGGTGCTGGTCTTCGCCAGGCCGTTCCATGTGGGCGATGCGATCCGGCTGCGGGCCGGCGCGCTCGGCGGCACGCTCGACGGCATCGTGACCGATATCGGGATCACCTACGTTCGCTTTGACACCGGCGGCAGCGTGATGTCCATTCCCAACTCGCAGGTGCTTAACGCCGTGGTCGGTCCCGTACCGCCGGAGCCAGAAGCCGAGGTGAGCCCTCCGGTGACCACCGACAGCCGGTCCGGCACCCCGGGTGGCCCGGAGCAGCCGCAGCCCCGCCCGGCGGGGCCGACCTAGTGCGCTGAACCGTCGGCACAGCTTGCTGCCCGCTATATACCGATATAGGCGACAAATGCCACGGACTGCCTCCATTTATCGCGGAAGATTTGCGCTTAATGGAAAGTTTTGTGGACCCCCGTACCCAAAAGTCTCCCCGAAACCGAAATCATCCGCGAAAACATATCGCTGAGCAAGAGGATGTGTGGGGGCCGGGTCAGACGTGGCCCGTGGGGTATGCGAGACCGCAAGGAGCAGGCGAACTCCACCCGCGTGCGTTCCCGCAGCGAAGGGCCGACGCCCGGGAAAGCAGATCGCTTACCCTGACGCCGGCCCTTCGTCACGCTGGCCGGTGCGGAGGTCGCCTCTCGGCGAAAGGCGCATCGCGGCTCCAGCCAAACGGTATTCCGCGAAGGCAATAGGTGCGGCCCGGGGGACCCAGCCGCACCGGCTGTTAGCTACTAACGCCCGCGACGCCGCCTGTGTTCCCGGCGCGAAGGCGGATCTCCTTCGTACGGGAAAGACGAGACGGGTTGCTGGTTAGCGGTGTTCTCCGGCTCCGGCTCCGGCTCCGGCTCCGGATACTGGGGCTGCTCGCCGCGACCCGGGGCAGGCTCGAGGTACCCGCCAGGCTGGCCCGCGCCGCCGTCATATCCGGCGTCCTCAAATCCGGAGGCCTCATTACCGGGGGCCTCATTACCGGGAGCCTCATAACCGGGAGCCTCATAACCGGGGTTCTCGTATCCGGTCCGGTCCCGCCCGCCGTATCCGAAGGTGCTGTAGCCCTGGTCCTGATGGGACAGCGCGGAGGCGCCGTGCGCGCTGTTCAGCTGGGTAGGCTCCTGGCCGGAGTAGTCCTGCTCGGCATATCCATACCCGTCGGCGTATCCCTGGTCCGGATAGGACTGGTCGCGGCTTTGCTGGTAGTCCGGCTCTTGGTAGGCCTGGTCACTGTACTGCGGCCCCACATAATCGGCAGAGCCCTGGGGACCCGCGAAGGCCTGGTTCCCCCCGAAACCCTCGGTGGTCTGAGGACCCTGGCTTTCATTTCCCTGAAAGCGCTGGCTACCTTGCTCGGCGTATCCGTAACCGCTGTAGCCCTGCTCTGGCCGGACCACCTGCCCCTGATAATCCTGGCCTTGGCCCTGGTAATCCGGACGCTGATAATCGTGCTCGGCATATCCGCGGTCGTCGTATCCACGACTGGGATAAGACCCGCTGTCCTGACTCGGGCCGGTGTACGTGCCGCTGACGTCCTGACCGGCATAAGATCCGCCGTAGAGCTGGCCGGAGTGCGCGGGTGCAGGGTACGAAGGTTCCGGGTAGCGAGACCCGGAGTACTCGGGCCCGGGACGCTGAGGGTCGGGGTGCTGAGGCTCAAAGTACCGAGCGTCGGAGTACCGAGGGTCGGCGTACTGGGGCCCAGGATACTGAGGGTCGCGGTACTCGGGCCCGGGACGCTGAGGGTCGGGGTGCTGAGGCTCAAAGTACCGAGCGTCGGAGTACCGAGGGTCGGCGTACTGGGGCCCGGGATACTGAGGGTCGCGGTACTCGGGCCCGGGACGCTGAGGGTCGGGGTGCTCGGGCCCGGGATACTGAGGGTCGCGGTACTCGGGCCCGGGATACTGAGGGTCGCGGTACTCGGGCCCGGGATACTGGCGCCCGGGATACTGAGGGTCGCGGTACTGGCGCCCGGGATATTGAGGCTCGCGGTACTGAGGCTCGCGGTACTGAGGCTCGCGGTACTGAGGCTCGCGGTACTGAGGCCCGGGATACTGAGGGTCGGGATACTGAGGGTCGCGGTACTCGGGCCCGGGATACTGAGGGTCGCGGTACTCGGGCCCGGGATACTGACGGTCGGAGTACTGGGGCTCAGAGTGCTGGGGTCCGGAATAAGAAGACCCGGAGTACGGCGAGGCGGAGTAAGCCCGGTCGCCCCGCTCAGGAGCGGATTGACCGCTCCCCGCCGACCGCGCGTAGCCCTGGTCCGCATAGCCCTGGTCGGGGTAGCTGTACTCCTGGTAACGCTGCTCGGCAAGTTCCTGTCCGGTGTACCCATGCTCGGCGTACTCCCGGTCCTGCTGAGCGCCATAGCCCTGATCCGGGTACCCCGGTCCGCCGTAGCCCTGCCCCTGGTCGGGGTAGGCGGCCTCGGGAGCCAAACCCTGGTACTGCGCGGAGTAATCCTCGAGAGAATCCTGGGCGCTTTGCGGCGGCGGCGCGGGCAGGGCGGCAGGGCCAGGGGGAAGCGCCCGCGGGGATACCGGGCTGAACGCGGCTGGACCGCCTGGATCCTCTGGCCGGAGCGCACGGAAATCACCGGTCACCGGACCATTGAAGGCGGTGTCGCGGCCGGCGTAGCCGCCGGGGAGCGCGGTCAGCCTCGGGTCGGTCGGGGCACCGGGGAGCTGGTTCAGGTAGCCCGCGTTACCGTGTGGGTCTTGCTGTTCGGCGCCCTGCATCCCTCGCTGCAGGGCATCGATCAGCCTCGGCAGTTCCTCCATCGGGAGCCGGAAGGTACCGGTACAGGTGCCTCCCTGCCAGATACTGAAGACCGAGACCCCGGTGTCGGCGTACCAACTCAACCGCATGCTGCGGGAGCTGCCGCGCACGTCGAAGAAAACCTCGCCGAGCCGGGGCAGCGGCGCTGCGTCCGACGCTGACATGGTGCCCATCGTGGCCTGAGCTCCCTTCCCTTTGTCCAGTTCGTCACGAACCCTGCAAGCAGGCTAGCTGCCGACCGGAATTCAGGTAGGGAATTTAGCCACCCCGCCTGCAAGACTGCTGCCGAGGGTGGCATCATTGTCGACGGGCATGCAGCGGCTTGCATGATGGATAGCAGGACGGGTGAACCGGCACGCTACCGCTAGCCGTTGGTTATGGTAACCGCTTGCTTACGCGATTGACGCGCCTCCCGTACGGGAACATCACGTCCTAAGGACGCGTTGTATCTTGCAACGGAGGTTCCGGACAGGGCTGGTCGCGTGCTCAAGGCCCTGACGCTCTACTGTAACGCACCATTTGATGCATCTTGGTTGAGGTGATTTGATCCATGTCTCAGGTACGTCGGCAGTCGGCTGTGCTTCCCCGCCCTAACTGGGGTTGGCAGGATGCTGCCGCGTGCCGTGGCGAAGACCTGTTGCTCTTCTTCGGTCCTGACGGCGAGCGTCAGCCCGAGCGGGAGATCAGGGAGCGTAAGGCCAAGGGGGTCTGCGCTGCTTGCCCGGTGCGGCTTGAATGTTTGAACTACGCTGTCTCGCGGCCGGAGAAGTACGGCACCTGGGGCGGCCTGAACGAGGATGAGCGTTCGGCCGAGCGCCGCCGTCGGATGCGGCGCGCGAACGCCGCCTGAGGTCCTGTTCACACGAGCCGGGTCCGGGTTTGAGGCCAGACGGTTACCTGCACATGCAGAGCGGCTGCACCTGTGAGATGGTCGCGGCCGGTTTTGCTGTGCCCAGAGCAACGAAAGCCGCACAATAGGGACCATGATCTGCGTCCCGTGCCGGAAGCGCCACCACGAGGAGTGCCCCGGCGGCTCCTGGTGTGACTGCCAGCATCAGCCGTCGGCGCAGTCCTCGTCCGAGCCGCCGCTCAGCCGGGTCCGGCAGGGCTGATACCGCCCCGGCCGTCCCGCGCGCGGGCCGCCGAGGACAGCACCGCCCAGCGACAGCACCGCCCAGGGACAGCACCGCCCAGGGACAGCACCGCCCAGGGACAGCACCGCCCAGGGACAAGATGGAGCGGGAATAGCGGCTCGAACGCGCATGTTGCCACGGGCATGCCTACGGATGTGACGCTGCGCACCGTCCACATGCCGGACATTGACTGGACATTCAAGAACGTTACGTGTAATCCTGCTGTAATGACTGTTACGGACCCGCTGCTCGTCGTGCGTCGGCACGTCGACCTCCTGCGCGTCCGTAGTGCCATCTGTCGCGACGCCCGATAATCGCCGGCCCGGATATTTGACCGGGCGCGCGCGCGATACCGGGCGTGATCCCGCTGAGCCCACTGGGTAACCGTCTCTGGTTAACCGCGCTGGCCGAAAACGGCCAGAGTCGGGTCAGCGGAAAGCCCGGGTTCTCGTGGCTTGCGCGTCCACGAACCTAAAGGAACATCCTCAGATGCCAGTCGCAACCGGGAACACCGGGACTCGACGCAAGCGCGGTGAGGGCCAGTGGGCCCTCGGTTACCACGAGCCGCTCAACAAGAACGAAGAAAACAAGCGGAACGACGACGGGCTCAATGTCCGCCAGCGGATTATCGATGTTTACTCCAAGAACGGCTTCGACTCCATCGACCCGGCCGATCTACGCGGCCGCTTCCGCTGGTACGGGCTGTACACCCAGCGGCGGCCGGGGATCGACGGCGGCAAGACCGCGGTGCTCGAGCCGGAAGAGCTTGACGACCGCTACTTCATGCTGCGGATCCGTATCGACGGCGGCCAGCTGTCCAACGACCAGCTGCGCATCATCGGCTACATCTCGCGGCGGTACGCGCGCGGGACGGCGGACGTGACCGACCGGCAGAATATCCAGCTGCACTGGGTCGAGATCGAGAACGTGCCTGACATCTGGGACGCGCTTGAATCAGTGGGGCTGACCACGACCGAGGCGTGCGGTGACACCCCGCGGGTCATGCTCGGCTGCCCGCTGGCCGGCATCGACGCAAGCGAGATCATCGACGCCACCCCCGAGATTGCTGCCATCGGCGATCGCTACATCGGCAATCCTGCGTTCTCCAACCTGCCGCGTAAGTTCAAGTCCTCGATCAGCGGCTGCCCGGCGCAGTGCGCCATCCACGAGATAAACGACATCGCGTTCGTGGGCGTACTCAACGACAACGGCGAAACCGGGTATGACCTGTGGGTCGGCGGCGGCCTGTCCACGAACCCGATGATCGGCAAGCGCCTCGGCACGTTCGTCAGGGCCGGCCAGGTCGCCGAGGTATGGGCGGGCGTGGCCGGGCTGTTCCGGGACTACGGCTACCGGCGCCTGCGGCACCGGGCCCGGATCAAGTTCCTGGTCGCGGACTGGGGACCGGAGCGGTTCCGCGAGGTGCTCGAGAAGGAGTATCTCGGCTACGCACTGCCTGACGGGCCGGCCCCGACGGCGCCGCGCGGCGGCGTGCGCGACCACGTGGGCGTGCACCCGCAGCGGGACGGCAACTGCTACGTGGGCTTCGCACCGACGGTGGGGCGGCTGTCGGCCGACGCGCTCGACGTCATCGCCGGGCTTGCCGCCAGGTACGGCAGCGGCCGGGTGCGCACCACCACCGAGCAGAAGATGGTCATCCTCGACGTGCCCCCCGGGCACACAGACGAGCTGGTGGGCGAGCTCGAGGCAGCCGGCCTGCCCGCCAACCCCAGCGCCTTCCGGCGGCACACGATGGCCTGCACCGGTATCGAGTTCTGCAAGCTCGCAATCGTCGAGACCAAGGCCCTGGCCGCGGACCTGATCAGCGAGCTTGAACGGCGGCTACCAGGCTTTGAGGCGCCGGTCACGATCAACGTCAACGGGTGCCCGAACTCCTGCGCCCGGATCCAGACCGCCGATATCGGCCTGAAGGGATCGCTGGTCACCGGGCCTGACGGCCGTCAGGTCGAGGGCTTCCAGATCCATCTCGGCGGCAGCCTGGCCGGCGGTGACGGCGAGGGCTCCGGCTTCGGCAAGAAGGTGCGAGGGCTGAAGACCACGGCCGAGCAGCTGCCCGACTACGTGGAACGGGTACTGCGCCGCTTCGACGCTGACCGGCAGCCGGACGAGACCTTCGCGTCCTGGACGGCACGCGCCAGCGAACAGGACCTGTCGTGAACGCCCGGGCCGTTCCGTTCTATTGCCCTTACTGCGGCGAGGAAGACCTCGAGCCACAGGGTGCGACTGATGGTGAATGGCATTGCCGCAGTTGCACGAGAAGTTTCCAGCTACGCTTTGCCGGAATAGGAGTCACACTGTGAGTCCCGTCGTATCGCGTGGTCTGGTGCACATCAGCCTGGAGGACCCCGAACACATGCGAACCCTCGCCGCTCGCGCTGCGGAGGACCTTGCCGACGCGCCGGCGGAAGAGGTGATTCGCTGGGCGGTGGACACGTTCGGTGAGCGGATCTGTGTCACCTCCTCCATGACGGACGCGGTGATCATCCACCTGGCTTCGGGCGTGCAGCCCGGCATCGACGTGGTCTTCCTCGACACCGGCTACCACTTCGCCGAGACAACCGGCACCAGGGACGCCGTCGGAGTCGTGTACCCGGTCAACTTGGTCAACGTCACCCCCTCGCGCACCGTGGCGGAGCAGGACGCCGAGCTCGGGCCGAGACTGTTCGGGCGCAACCCCGATCTGTGCTGCTACCTGCGCAAGGTCGAGCCGCTCGAGCGGGCGCTGACGAACTACGACGCGTGGATTACCGGGGTGCGCCGGGACGAGACCAACGTCCGCCGCCAGACCCAGGTCGTCGAGTGGGACGACCGGCGGGAGATGGTCAAGGTCAACCCGATCGTGAGCTGGACACAGAAACAGGTGGACGACTTCATCACCGTCAATGGCGTGCTGGTGAACCCGCTGGTCTACGACGGCTATCCTTCGATCGGCTGCGCGACCTGCACGATCCGGGTAGATCCGGGCGCGGACCCGCGCAGCGGGCGGTGGGCGGGAACCGGCAAGACGGAGTGCGGCATCCATGCCTGAGCCCGTCCTGGTGGCGGTCGCGCACGGCAGCCAGGATCCGCGCGCGTCGGCCACCGTCGGAGAGCTGATGGCGATGGTGGCCGAGCGGGCGAGGCGGCGGGCTCTGGGCGCACCGGATCTGCGCACCGCCTACCTTGGCCACGCCCCGCCATCTCTGCCTCAGGTCATGAGCACGATCGAGGCCGGCCGCCGGGTGCGGGTGCTGCCCCTGCTGCTGACCGCGGCGTACCACGCCAAGGCGGATATCCCCCGCCTGCTGACTCGGGTCGCCAGCGACTTCCCCCGGCTCCAGGTCTCTTACGGCGATACGCTCGGGCCGCACCCGCGGCTGCTGCACGCGCTGGAACGGCGCCTCGCCGAGGAGGACCCCGACGGTGACCGCGGGCGGACCGGGGTGGTGCTGGCGGCGGCGGGCTCGAGCGATCCGGAAGCCAACGCCACCATCGGGCGCCTCGCCGCGCAGTGGCAAGACCGCGCCGGGTGGCTCGCGGTCCGCCCGGCCTACGCGTCGGCCGCCGACCCCTCGCCGGCGGCGGCGGTTACCGGTCTGCTGCAGGCCGGGGTGCCCCGCGTCGTGGTCGCCACCTACCTGCTCGCCCCGGGCTTGTTCGCCGACCGGATCAGGACATCCTCGCTGGCCGCGGGCGCGACCGCCGTCTCCCCCGCCCTCGGCGCCTGCGCCGAGGTGGCGGACGTGCTGCTCGACCGATTTGCGGAAACTGAGTCCCGGCGGCTCATTGCCGCGTAAATCTGGGTAAACCCTTGATAACCCCCGGGAAAACTAAGGAGCCGGGACCAGTTAGTTACGATCCGGTATCGTACGTGCCTCCGGGCATACGCTTAGTCGGTTAGAGTCGGCCGCTGGCCGAGCGCCACCCGGCTCGCCATACGAAGGGGGCGAATGCGTATCTGGCCGGGAACGCCTTACCCGCTTGGTGCGACATGGGACGGGTGGGGAACGAATTTCACCCTGTTCTCCGAGGTCGCAGAGAGCGTGCAGTTGTGTCTCTTCGATGAGGCCGGCTCCGCCGCCCGCCAGGGTGCCAGTCACGGTGCCCGCCGCGGCACCAGCCGCGGTGCCAGCCACGGTGCCAGCCGCGGTGCCAGCCACGGTGCCAGCCACGGCGCCAGCCACGGTGCCGGCGGCGGGCTCGTCGAGACCCAGATCGAGCTGACCGAAGTCGACGGCTTCGTCTGGCACGGTTACCTCCCCGGCATCGGGCCAGGCCAGCGTTACGGCTTCCGCGTGCACGGACCTTACGATCCGCCGCGCGGGCTTCGCTGTGACAGGTCCAAGCTGTTGCTCGACCCGTACGGCAAGGCGATCGAAGGCGACGTCAATTGGGACGAATCCCTGTTCGATTACCAGTTCACCGATTCGCGGAAGCGGAACACCACGGACAGCGCGCCGCGGATGCCGAAGAACGTGGTGATCAACCCGTTCTTCGACTGGGGCAACGACCGGGCGCCGCAGATCCCGTACCACGAGACCGTCATCTACGAGGCGCATGTGCGCGGGATGACCCTGCGCCATCCGGAGGTCCCGGCCGCGCAGCGGGGCAGCTACGCCGGGCTCGCGCACCCGGCCGTTATCGCGCACCTGCAGCGGCTCGGGGTCACCGCGGTGGAGCTGATGCCGGTGCACCAGTTCATTGCGGAGAAATCCCTGGTCGCCCGTGGCCTGACCAACTACTGGGGCTACAACACGATCGGGTTCCTGGCCCCGCACAACCGGTACTCCTCGGCCGGGCAGCGCGGCCAGCAGGTGGGCGAGTTCAAGACGATGGTGAAGGCGCTGCACGAGGCCGGCATCGAGGTGATCCTCGACGTGGTGTACAACCACACCGCCGAGGGTGACCACATGGGGCCCACGCTGTCCTTCCGCGGCATCGACAACGCCGCCTACTACCGGCTCGACGACGCGCAGCCGTGGCACTACCTGGACTACACCGGCTGCGGCAACAGCCTCAACGCGCGTAACCCGCACTCGCTGCAGCTGGTCATGGACTCGCTGCGGTACTGGATCCTCGAGATGCACGTCGACGGTTTCCGGTTCGACCTGGCCGCGGCACTGGCCAGGGAACTGCACGACGTGGACCGGCTGTCAACCTTCTTCGACCTGGTCCAGCAGGACCCCGTCGTCTCGCAGGTCAAGCTGATCGCCGAGCCTTGGGACATCGGCGAGGGCGGCTACCAGGTCGGCAACTTCCCGCCCTTGTGGACCGAATGGAACGGCAAGTACCGCGATACCGTCCGTGACTTCTGGCGGGGGCACCCGGCCACCATGCCGGAGTTCGCGTCCCGGCTCACCGGGTCCAGTGACCTGTACGCGACGAGCGGGCGCCGTCCCGTCGCCTCAATCAACTTCGTCACCTGCCACGACGGCTTCCCCGTGAACGACCTGGTCAGCTACAACCACAAGCACAACGAGGCGAACGGCGAGGACAACCGGGACGGCGCCGACGACAACCGGTCCTGGAACTGCGGGGCCGAGGGACCGACCGATGACCCCGCCGTTAACGAGCTGCGCGCCCGGCAGAGGCGCAACTTCCTGGTGACCTTGTTCCTGTCCCAAGGTGTCCCGATGCTGCTGGCCGGGGATGAGATGGGCCGTACCCAGGGCGGCAACAACAACGCCTACTGCCAGGACAACGAGATTTCCTGGCTGGACTGGGGGCGGGCGGACACGGAGCGGGACCTGCTGCAGTTCACCGAGACGCTGGCCGACCTGCGCAGAAACCATCCGCTGTTCCGGCGGCGCAGGTTCTTCCGCGGCCAACCCCAGAGCCCGGGCGATGAGAAAGGTGACCTCACCTGGCTGACCCCCGGTGGGGACGAGATGACGCAGGCGGACTGGACGACCAGCTACGCGAATTCACTGGCTGTGTTCCTCAACGGGGACGCGATCAGCGAGCCGGATCCGCGCGGCGAGAAGATCACCGACGCCAGGTTCCTGGTGCTGTTCAACGCCCACAGCGAACCGATCACGTTCACCCTGCCCGAGGCCAGCTTCGCGGCCAGCTGGGAGGCCCTCATCGATACGGCGTCCGGCCTCACCGGGACCGCTCACATGCCGAAGAGCCAGATCGAAGTCCGCGACCGCACCGTCGTCGTCCTGCGGTCCACGGAGTGACCATGCGCCAGCTGTTCCCCGTTGCCGCCGACAGCCCGGATCTACCCGGGCTGTACGCCTATCCGGCCGGTCCGTGGCTGCGCGCCAACATGGTGTCAAGCGTGGACGGGGCCGCGACCCTGGACGGGGCCACCAGGGCCTTGTCGTCCGAAACCGACCGGCACGTGTTCGCGCTGCTCCGCACGCTGTCCGACGTCGTCGTGGTGGGCGCGGCGACGGTGCGGGAGGAACACTACAATCCGGTCCGGCCGCGAGAGCTCTGGCGTCACCTGCGGGCAGGCCGGCCCGCGACCCCGCCGATCGCGGTGGTCAGCGGGCGGCTCGACCTGGATCCGCAGAGCCCGCTCATCACCGCGGCCCCGGCGGACGCCCGCACGATCATCATCACCACCGCCCAGGCGCCGCCCGATCGCCGTGCTGAGGTGGCCACCCGCGCCGACGTCATCGTGGCCGGCGAGCAGACCGTCGATCTGAAGGCCGCCGTCAGCGCGCTGGCTGACCGCGGCCACCAGCTGATGCTCGCGGAGGGGGGCCCGCACCTGCTCGCCCAGTTCGTCGCGGCCGGCCTGATGGACGAGCTGTGCCTGACGATCGGTCCGCTGATGGCGGGCCCGGGCGCGAGCCGGATCGTGGCCGGCGCCGCCGCGGCCCAGCCGCGACCGCTGACTCTGGCCCACGTGCTGGAAGACGACGGTTTCCTGCTCTGCCGTTACACCGCAAAATCTCATTAACCCCGGAACGGGCCGTGGTGCTTGCCCCGGGGCCACGGCAGCCGGCCGGCCTGGGCAGGCTAGCCTGGCACCGGAAGTACCAGTCATAGAACCTGCCTAGATGACCACGGAGGCGGCCATGCCGCTGCACACCCGGGTAGACGAGACCTGTCAAGACGACGAGGTCGAAGTCAACCCGATCTACTT
This sequence comes from uncultured Actinomycetes bacterium, assembly GCA_963758795.1. Classification (GTDB taxonomy): domain Bacteria; phylum Actinomycetota; class Actinomycetes; order Streptosporangiales; family Streptosporangiaceae; genus Palsa-504. The sequence goes on along the minus strand of CAVWXG010000001.1, from coordinate 329,754 downwards.
CCGCGAGCTGAGCTGTCAGATCCCGCGATACAAGCTTGCGCCAAGCGGCGTGCTGCCACGCACCGCGCTGCAGCTGGTACGCGACGAGCTCATCCTCGACGGCAACGCGCGGCTCAACCTGGCCACGTTCGTCACCACCTGGATGGAGCCGGAAGCCGAGCAGCTGATGGCCGAGACCGCCGCCAAGAACATGATCGACAAGGACGAGTACCCGCAGACCGCAGAGCTGGAGCGGCGCTGCGTGAACATCCTCAGCAACTTGTGGAACGCGCCGCCCGCAAGCGCGGCGACCGGCTGCTCCACCACCGGGTCGAGCGAGGCGTGCATGCTCGGCGGGATGGCCCTGCTGTGGCGCTGGCGGGCCCGGCGGCAGGCGGCCGGCCTTGATGTCAGCAAGCCGAACCTGGTGATGGGCACGAACGTGCAGGTGTGCTGGGAAAAGTTCTGCCGCTACTGGCAGGTTGAGCCGCACTACGTGCCGATGGTGCCCGGACGGCTGCACCTGCGCGGTGCCGAAGCCGCGGCCAAGTGCGACGAGAACACGATCGGCGTGGTCGCGATCATGGGCTCCACCATGGACGGCAGCTACGAGCCCGTCCTGGAGATCAGCCAGGCGCTCGACCGGCTGCAGGCCGAGCGGGGCTGCGACGTCCCGGTACACGTGGACGGGGCGTCGGGCGGCTTCATCGCCCCGTTCCTGCACCCGGACCTGGAGTGGGATTTCCGGGTGCCGCGGGTCGCGTCGATCAACGCGTCGGGACACAAGTACGGCCTGGTGTATCCGGGCGTGGGCTGGGTCTTGTGGCGGACCCCGGACGCCCTGCCCACCGATCTCATCTTCGAGGTCAACTACCTGGGCGGTGAGATGCCGACGTTCGCGCTCAACTTCTCCCGGCCTGGTGCGCAGGTCGCGGCCCAGTATTACAACTTCGTCAGGCTCGGGCATTCCGGCTACAAGCACGTGCAGCAGACCTGCCAGGACATCGCGCTCCACCTGTCCGGCGAGATCGCGAAGATGGGCCCGTTCGAGCTGCTTACCGAGGGCCGGGACCTGCCGGTCTTCGCGTTCAAGCTGCGCGACGACATCACCGGCTACTCGGTGTTCGACCTGTCTGAGCGACTGCGGATGCGCGGCTGGCAGGTGCCGGCCTACACCTTCCCAGCTGACATGACCGATACCGCGGTGCTGCGGATCGTGATCAGGAACGGCTTCAGCATGGACCTGGCCAACCTGCTGCTCGATGACTTCCGGCTGCAGGTGCAGGTCCTGGAGCATCACCCGCAAACCCAGCCGCCGCCCGACATCCAGAAGAAGCGCGAGTCCTTCAAACACTGAGGCCGGAGCCCGGGCAGGCAGAGAGCGGACCGAAGAAAGAGGAGGAGCCGATCATGGCGGCGCTGCGCAGCTATGTGAGCGGAAAATGGACCGATCCGGCCGACGACGGGAAGCCGGTACTCGACGCGGTGACCGGCGAGGAAGTGACGCGGGTCTCGTCGGCCGGCATCGATATGGGAGCGGCGCTGGATTACGGCCGGTCCGCGGGCGGCCCGGCGCTGCGTGAGCTGACCTTCCACCAGCGGGCCGCGCTGCTGAAGTCGCTCGGGATGGCGCTGCGCGAGCGCCGCCAGGAGCTTTACGCCCTGTCCGCGCGCACCGGGGCGACGCTCGGCGACTCCAAGTTCGACATCGACGGCGGCATCGGCGTGCTGCTGAGCTACGCCAGCCAGGCCAAGCGCGAGCTGCCGAACGACACCGTCCTGCCCGAAGGGCCGGCCCAGCCGCTGGGCCGGGGCGGGACCTTCGTCGGGCAGCACATCCTCACCCCGCTGCTCGGTGTCGCGGTGCAGATCAACGCCTTCAACTTCCCGGTCTGGGGCCCGCTGGAGAAGTTCGCCCCCGCCTTCATCGCCGGGGTCCCGAGCCTGGTCAAGCCGGCCACCCAGACGGCGTACCTGACGGCCCGGCTGGTGGAGCTGATCGTCGGTTCCGGGCTGCTGCCCGCAGGCTCGCTTCAGCTGGTCTGCGGCAGCGCGGGTGACCTGCTCGACCACCTCAGCGAGCAGGACCTGGTGTCTTTCACCGGATCAGCCGCCACCGCACAGCGGCTGCGGGCACACCAGGCGGTCGTCAGCCGGTCGGTGCGGTTCAACGCCGAGGCGGATTCGCTCAACTGCTCGATCCTCGGTCCCGACGCCGTGGCCGGCACGCCGGAATTCGACCTGTACGTCGAGCAGCTGGTCAGCGAGATGACGGTCAAGGCCGGCCAGAAGTGCACCGCGATCCGGCGGGCCTTGGTTCCGGCCGCGGTGGCGGACCAGGTGGCGCAGGCCGTAGGTAGCAAGCTGGCCACCGTGGTCGTCGGCAGCCCGGCCTCCGAAGGCGTCCGGATGGGCGCGCTGGCCAGCCTGGAGCAGCGCGAAGAGGTGCGCCGCTCGGTCAAGGCCCTGCTGTCGGCGGGACGGCTCGTCTCCGGTAATCCCGATCATGTCGACGTCGTGGGGGCCAGCGCCGAACGGGGCGCGTTCCTGGCCCCGCTGCTGCTGGTCAGTGACGACGCCGACCGTCCCGAACCACACCAGGTCGAGGCGTTCGGCCCGGTCAGCACGATCATCTCCTATCGTGACACCGACGAGGTGATCGAGCTGGCGGCTCGCGGCCGGGGCAGCCTGGCCGGATCGATCGTCACGGCCGATACGGGCTTCGCCCGCGACGTCGTTCTCGGCCTGGCTCCCTGGCACGGCCGGCTGCTCGTCCTGGACCGTGCGGACCAAGCCGAGTCGACCGGGCACGGATCGCCGCTGCCGATGCTGGTGCACGGCGGTCCCGGGCGAGCCGGAGGCGGGGAAGAGATGGGCGGCATCCGCGGTGTGCTGCACCACATGCAGCGCACGGCCGTCCAGGCTAGCCCGCGCGTCCTTTCCGCCGTCACCGGCCGCTGGGTGCCCGGCACCGAGCGGATCGTGGACGGCGGCCACCCGTTCCGCAAGCCGCTCGCCGAGCTGCGGATCGGCGACACCGTGGTGGCCGGGCCGCGGCAGGTGACGCTGGCCGACATCGAGCACTTCGCCGAATTCACCGGTGACACGTTCTACGCGCACATGGACGATGACGCGGCCCGGGCCAACCCGTTCTTCGACGGCCGGGTCGCCCACGGCTACCTCATCCTCTCCTTTGCCGCAGGCCTGTTCGTCCAGCCCGACCCGGGTCCGGTGCTGGCCAACTACGGCCTGGAAAACCTGCGCTTCCTCACGCCGGTGTACCCGGGAGACGAGCTGACGGTCACGCTGACCTGCAAGCAGATCACCCCCCGTGAGGACGCCGGGCACGGCGAGGTGCGATGGGATGCCGACGTGACCAACCAGGACGGGAAGCCGGTGGCCACCTACGACGTCCTGACCCTGGTCGCGAAACAGTGGCCGCCGGCCTGACGGGTCAATCCGAAATTGCCGCCATGGCGTCGGGCGACTCGGGGAGCACCTGGCCGCCGTCCACGACGATCGACTGCCCGGTGATGTAGGCCGCCTCGTCGGTGGCGAAGAACAGGGCCGCGTAGCCGATCTCGTCGACGGTACCCAGCCGGCCAAGCGGTATCGCGGCGGCCATCCCGCTCGCGTACTCCTTACCGGTGTCGGCGAGCCCCTCGGTGACCACGTTGCCGGGCAGCACCGCGTTGACCGTGATGCCCTTGGGCGCCAGCTCGATGGCCGCGCTCCGCATGAAGCCCAGCTGGCCGGCCTTGCTCGCGCCGTAGTGCGTCCAGCCGGGGAAACCGGTGATCGGCCCGGTAATGGAGGAGGTGATGATGACCCGGCCGTGACCTGAGCGCACCAGTGCGGGCAGGCACGCCTGCACCGAGAGGATCGTGCCCTTCAGGTTGATTCCGAGCACCTGATCCAGATCGGACCCGGCCAGGTCCTCCAGCAGGGCGTCGGGGAAGATGCCGGCGTTCGCGCAGAGCACGTCGATGCCGCCCAGCCGCTCCTGGGCGACCCCGGCCATCCGGCGGCAGTCTTCCGTGCTGGCCACATCGGCCAGCACGAACGAGACCTCGCCGGCCGCCCCGGCGGCGGCGGACTGATCGCTGAGCTCATCGGCGGCGGCCCGGGCGACCTCGAAATCCCGGCCCGTGATCAGGACCTTCGCTCCGTTGCGGGCGAACACGCCGGCAATCCCCTTGCCGATCCCCCGGGTGCCGCCGGTCACGACCACGGCCCGGCCGGCGATTGATGTGAACATGACGCGCTTCCCTTCAACGTGCGGGTTTCAGTGGCTGCTGAGGTAGGACTCGGCCAGGTCGCAGCTGCCCTGCGTATACCCGGCGCCGAGCTCGGCGGCGAGGTCGACGCCCTGGTGCGAGCCGATCCAGGCGACCAGCAGCAGCCGCCGGAACATGATGAACGTCCAGATCTCCGCCTGGTCCCGCGCGGACAGCTCACCGGCCCGGCGGTACCCGTCGAGCCAGCTGTCCACAAGTGCGGGAACCTCAGGCGAATGCTCGAAGAAACTGACCGAGGTGCCCAGGTCGTACAGGTACCAGCTGAACCCCGAGTCGTCGAAGTCGATGACGCTGACCGATCCGTCGTGCACGAGCAGGTTGGCCAGCCGGGTGTCCGCGTGCACCAGCCCGTAGCGCGCGGGCCCGGTGCCGAACGCGGCCAGCCGGGCGCGGAGCACGTCGTCCAGCCGGGTGAGGACCTGGCGTTCGGCCGGGCCGACGCCGATGCCGTCCTGCCAGCGTCCCCAGCGGGCCGCAGGACCGAACGCCGCCGGGTAATCCCAGTGGAACCGGGTGAACCAGTCCGGCCGGGACCAATCCCTGGCGTGCCGGTGCATCCGGGCGGTGATCTCGCCGAGCTCGGCGAAATGGCTGCCGGTAAGCGCACCGTCGGGTTCGACGCCGGGCAGGAACTCAAAACGGACGCAGTGCCTCTCGGTCGACGGGCCCGCGCCACCTCGTTCGGTCACCGACACGATCCGCCGCCCGTCCGCGGCGGGCAGAATCCGGGGCGTGCGCACCCGGGCTTCGGCCCGCAGCGCGTCCATCCAGGCCAGCTCGGACGCGATCTCCGGCTCGCTGTGATAACCGAGCCGGTGCACGCGCAGCACCGAGGGCCCGGCGTCCGGGTCGGACACCAGGAAGGTGGCGTTCTCCGAAACGTTGAGCAGCTCGATGACGGTGTCCGGGTGAGCGCCGTAGGCCCGCAGCGCGTCCGCGGCGCATTGCCGCACCCGGTCCATGACGTCCCCGCCGGCCGACAGGTCATGGACCGGAAGGTTGACCGTTTCGCTGACCGCAAAGCCCGGGCCGTTCCGTACGTTGTCCATCTCAGCCTCCGGCCGCTCGGCCACGGTCGCCTCCACCGCAACGCAGCGAACCCCCGGTTTCACCACGCCTCGACGCGGTGCCACCGGGGGTTCGGGGGGTTCAAGTCGATCAGGTCACGCGCAAGCCAGATAAGGCAGAGGCACCGCGGAGGCGGGCGAGCGCCTCGGCCAGGATCGCCTCGCCGTCGGAGTCGCTGCGGCGCTCCTTGACGTAGGCGAGATGCGTCTTATATGGCTCGGCCCTGGGCGGATTCGGCGGAGCCTGCTCGTTCTGGCCCGCGGGGTTGCCGCAGCGCGGGCACTCCCAGGTGTCCGGGATCGCGGCGTCGGTTGCGAAACTCGGGCGTGTCTCGTGCCTGTTCGCACACCAGAACGACACCCAGATACGGGGCGCGGCCTCGCCGCGCTCGGCCTCTCCCATCGGCCCCGCGCCAACCCTGCTGCCGCGTATGGCGTTGCCACTACTCACAGATCACCCCTTGAAGGCCATAGTGTTACCAAGCCAGAACTTTGGTGCGGGAAACTTCGGTGCGGGATAGACGTACAGGCTAATGGTTTTCAAGCAAGCCGAGGGCGATAACGCACACAAACCAGAGGACACCGAAGAAGATGGTGATCCGGTCCAGGTTTCGCTCGACGACGGAGGAGGAACCCAGGGTAGAGGACACCCCGCCGCCGAACAGATCAGACAGACCGCCGCCCTTGCCCTTGTGCAGCAGGACAAGCAAGATCATCACGAGACTCGTGATGATCAGGATAACGGAAACCCCGATGATCATCGCTGTTATCCATCTTCCGCTGGTGACATTCGCGCTGCTGGCACCGGTATTGCTGGCGACACCGGCACTCCTGACACCGGCGCCGTTCCGATTGGCGCCACTGACCCAAGCTTACGCTGCCAGTTTACGATACCGGCAGTTCACGATACCGGCAGATCTGAGCGAACTGTCCGGCATCGAGGCTGGCGCCGCCGACGAGGGCGCCGTCAACGTCCGGCTGCGCCATAATCGCAGCGATGCTGCCGGGCTTAACGGACCCGCCGTACAGGATACGCACACCGCCCGCCGTCTCAGCGTCATGGAGGTCCGAAATTCGCGACCGGAGCGCCGCGGCCGCCTCCTGAGCATTCTCCGGGGTGGCCACCTCACCGGTCCCGATGGCCCAGACCGGCTCGTAGGCGACCACCATCCCGGCCACCCCGGCGGCCGGGATGTCTTTCAGGGCCACGTCGAGCTGCCGGAGGATGTGCTCGATATGCTGCCCGGCCTGGCGGATCTCGAGCGGCTCCCCCACGCACAGGATCGGCGTCAGCTCCCATCGCAGCGCGGCCTGCACCTTGGCACCGACCAGATCGTCCGGCTCCGCGTGGTACTGCCTCCGCTCGGAATGCCCGGCCAGCACGTAGTCACAGCCCAGCTTGGCCAGCATCGCCCCGGAAATGTCGCCCGTATACGCGCCTTCGTCGTGCGGGGACAGATCCTGCGCGCCGTAGGAGATCCGCAGCTTGTCTCCGTCGATCAGCGTCTGCACGCTGCGCAGCGCGGTGAACGGCGGCAGCACGGCCACCTCGACCGAGTCGAAGTCCTTGTCGGTTAGCGTGAAGGCGAGCTTCTGGACCAGCGCGATCGCCTCGAGGTGGTTCTCGTACATCTTCCAGTTGCCCGCCATCAGCGGAAGCCTGGCTCCGGTCCGGGGGCCGCGGGAACGATTGGTCATGCTGTGTCCTCTGGTTGGGAGTCCTCAGCCGTCGAGTCCTCCAGCGCGGTCAGCCCGGGCAGGGTCTTGCCCTCAAGGTACTCCAGACTCGCGCCGCCACCGGTGGAGATGTGCCCGAACGACTTCTCGGGAATGCCGAGCGCCCGCACCGCCGCGGCGGAGTCGCCGCCGCCGACCACGGTCAGCCCGTCCACAGCGGCCACTGCCTCGGCCACCGCGCGGGTGCCGGCCGAGAAGGCCGGGAACTCAAAGACCCCGACCGGCCCGTTCCAGAAGACCGTCCGGGCGTCGGCGAGCTTGGCTGCGAACAGGGCCCGGGTCCGCGGGCCGGCGTCCACCCCTTCCCGGTCGGCGGGGAAGTCCGTCACCGGGACCACCTCGTGGTCGGCGTCGGGCGCGAAATGAGTCGCCGCGACCAGGTCCACGGGCAGGACGAGTTCCACCCCCCGCCGCTCGGCTTCGGCCAGCACGGCCTTGACCGCGGGAATCTGGTCGGCTTCGAGCACCGAGTTCCCGACCTCGTAGCCTTGCGCGGCGAGGAACGTGTACCCCATGCCGCCGCCGATGAGGATCCGGTCCGCCAGGTTCAGCAGGTTGCCGATCACGGCGAGTTTTTCCGAGGGCTTCTTGCCGCCGAGCACGACCACGAACGGGCGGGCCGGGTCGGTGGTCAGCTGCCGCAGCACGGCCACCTCGGCCGTTACCAGGTCACCCGCGGCGTTCGGGAGCAGAAGGGCCAGGTCGTACACCGAGGCGTGCTTGCGGTGCACGGCGCCGAACCCGTCCCCCACGTACAGCTCGCCGAGGGCGGCCAGCCGCTGCGCGAACGCCGCGCGCTCCGCGTCGTCCTTGCTGGTCTCGGCGGGCTCGAAGCGCACGTTCTCCAGGACCGCGACGTCCCCGTCCCCCAGGCTGAACGCGGTTTCGGTCGCCGAGGCGCCCGCCACGTCGGTGGCGAACGAGACGGGCCTGCCGAGCAGTTCGGCCAGCCGCGCCGCCACCGGCCGCAGCGAGGGACCGCCGGCCGCGCGCTCTTCGAAGGTGGCGCCCTTGGGTCGGCCGAGGTGCGCCAGGATGATGACCCGCGCACCCCGGTCGGACAGCTTGCGGATCACCGGCAGGCTGGCCCGGATCCGGCCGTCGTCGGTGATCTCCCCGGTGCCGGTCAGGTCCAGCGAGACGTTCAGGTCCGAGCGCAGCAGCACGCGCCGGCCCGCGACCTGCAGGTCGTCGATGGACCGCATTACCGCAGCCGGGAGGCGACGAGCGCGGTCAGGTCGACAAGCCGGTTGGAGTAGCCCCACTCGTTGTCGTACCAGCCGATGACCTTCACCGTGCTGCCGAACGCCATGGTCAGCGCCGAGTCGAACGTGCAGGATGCGGGCGAGCCGACGATGTCGGAGGACACGATCTGGTCGTCGGTGTAGTAGAGGAAGCCCTTGAGCGGTCCCTCGGCGGCGGTCTTGAACGCGGCATTGACCTCGTCCTTGGTCACCTCGCGGTTCAGCTCCACCACCAGGTCGGTCACCGAGCCGTCCGGCACCGGCACCCGCATGGCCATCCCGTCCAGCTTGCCCTTCAGCTCGGGCAGCACCAGCGCGGTCGCCTTGGCCGCCCCGGTCGTGGTCGGGATGATGTTCTGCGCGGCGGCGCGCGCCCGGCGCAGGTCCTTGTGCGGGAAGTCCAGGATGACCTGGTCGTTGGTGTAGGCGTGGATCGTGGTCATCAGGCCCTTGACGATCCCGAAGTTGTCGAGCAGCACCTTGGCCATCGGCGCGACGCAGTTCGTGGTGCAGGACGCGTTGGACAGGACGTTGTGCTTCTCGGGGTCGTACGCGTCGTCGTTGACCCCCATCACGATCGTGATGTCCTCTTCCTTGGCCGGCGCGGAGATGATGACCTTCTTCGCGCCCGCCTGCAGGTGCGCGCCCGCCGTCGGGCCGGTGGTGAACCGGCCGGTGGACTCGATCACGATGTCGACGCCGAGGTCGCGCCACGGCAGCTTGGCCGGATCCCGCTCGGCCAGGATCTTGATCTCCTTCTCGCCGGCGGCGATGGTGTCTCCGGACACCGACACCTCGGCCGGCCAGGTGCCGAGCACGGTGTCGTACTTGAGCAGATGCGCCATCGTGGCCACGTTGCCAAGGTCGTTCGCCGCCACGATCTCGATGCCACGGTCACCGTCCGCGGCGTTGACCGCCCGCCAGAAGCTACGCCCGATGCGGCCGAAGCCGTTGATTCCCACGCGAATAGTCACAGTATTAGGTCTCCTCGTCGATGCCCAGGCTCGTCAGCGCTCTGAGACTATCGGACTCGGCCCCGGGGATCACCAGGGACCTTAGGCCCGAGATCTACCGAGATTGATGCCAGACCCGCGCGGAGCCGGTCGGGCCCCCTGTACCGGGCAGGCAGGCACAATCCCCCCAGAAGGTCTAGACCATAGCAAAAAAGAAAATTCTTTGATCCGAACGGCCCCGGTGCGCGCCCATGGCCCATCGGCTCAGTGTCCCTGTCAATCAGTGTCCCTGTCGATCAGCGTCCCTGTCGATTAGGGCCGCGCGGCTTCGTGTAGCTGGTGACAGGCAATCGCCGGGCTCCCCGGCGTAGCGTCTAGCGAGAGAAAGGGGTTGTCCGAGTTGAAGCAGTACTTGCTCAGCATCTATCAGCCGGATGGGGATCCGCCGCCGCCTGAGGTCCTTGAGCCGATCATGCGGGACGTGTCCGCGGTGGACGAGGACATGCGGGCCGCAGGCGCCTGGGTCTTCAATGCCGGGTTGCACCCGCCGGAGACGGCCACGGTGGTACGGGCCGCGGACGGCGACGTGCTCGTCACCGACGGGCCGTTCGCCGAGGGTAAGGAGCACATCGGAGGCTTCTGGATCATCAGGGCGCCTGATCTGGACGCCGCGCTCGGCTGGGCCCGCAAGGCCACCGAGGCGTGCACGCTGCCGATCGAGGTACGGCCCCTGGTGGACCTGGCCGGGGACTGAGGTTGGTCCCGCCCGCGCTGGCCGGCATCGAGCGTGTCTTCCGCGAGGAGTACGGCCGGGCGGTGGCCGTCCTGACCCGCGTCTTCGGCGATATCGACATCGCCGAAGACGCGGTGCAGGACGCGTTCGCCGAGGCGGTCAGGCGCTGGCCCGAGGCCGGGCGGCCGCCCAGCCCGGCCGGGTGGATCATCACCACCGCGCGCAACAGGGCCATCGACCGGCTGCGCCGCGAGGCGGCCCGCGACGGCAAGCACGCGCAAGCCGCGCTGCTGCATGCCCGTGACGAACACCTGGAGGATTCATGGGACAGCCCGGTGCGTGACGACCGGCTGCGGCTCATCTTCACCTGCTGCCACCCGGCACTGGGCCGCACCGCCCAGGTCGCGCTCACCCTCAGGCTGCTCGGCGGGCTCACCACCACCGAGATCGCCCACGCGTTCCTGGTGCCGGAGCCGACCATGGCCCAGCGCCTGGTCCGGGCCAAGGCCAAGATCAGGGCGGCGGGAATCCCGTACCGCGTCCCGGCGCAGGCCGACCTCCCCGGCCGCCTCTCGGCCGTACTCGCCGTCGTCTACCTGATCTTCAACGAGGGGTACACGGCGAGTTCGGGTGAGGCGCTGGCCCGGGCCGATCTGTGCGCCGAGGCGATCAGGCTCGGCCGGCTGGCGGCCCAGCTCATGCCGGACGAGCCCGAGGTGATGGGCCTGCTCGCGCTGATGCTCCTCACCGAGTCACGGCGGCCCGCCCGGACCGCACCGGACGGCTCACTGATGCTGCTCGCCGACCAGGACCGCAGCCTCTGGGACCGGGCGCTCATCGCCGAAGGCCAGGCCCTCGTCCGACGCTGCCTGCGGCGCGACCAGCCTGGCCCGTACCAGATCCAGGCGGCGATCAGCGCCGTGCACAGCGACGCCCCCGTCGCGTCCGGCACCGACTGGGACCAGATCCTGGCGCTGTACGACCAGCTGCTCATGGTCGCCCCGAGCCCGGTGGTCGCGCTGAACCGCGCCGTGGCGGTCGCCGAGGTCCAGGGCCCGGCCGCGGCGCTGGCGATCGTGGACGGCCTGGAGCTGACCCGGTATTACCTGTTCCACGCGATCCGCGCCGACCTGCTCCGCCGCCTGGGCCGCCTCGCGGACGCCGGCGCCGCCTACCAGGCCGCGATCGCCGGCACCAGCAATGCCGCTGAGCTGGCGCACCTAGCCTCGGCGAAGCAGCGGGTTGAGCACCAAGAGCCCGGGGCGCCGCGACACCGAAGAAGGTGACCCGCCGCCAGGCTAGGAGAGCATGTCGACGGTGAGGAAGGCTTCGGTGCTTGGGATGCCTTGCTCGCCGGCGCGGCGGTCGGCCATGGCCAGCAGGCGGCGGATGCGGCCGGCGATCGCGTCCTTGGTCAGCGGCGGGTCGGCGAGCTGGCCCAGTTCTTCCAGGCTGGCCTGGCGATGCGCTATCCTCAGCCTGCCCGCCATGGTCAGGTGCTCCGGCGCGTCCGGGCCCAGGATCTCCAGCGCGCGCTCCACCCGGGCGCCCGCCGCCACCGCGGCGCGCGCGCTGCGGCGCAGGTTCGCGTCGTCGAAGTTCGCCAGCCGGTTGGCGGTGGCCCTGACCTCGCGACGCATCCGCCGCTCCTCCCAGGCCATCACGGCCGCATGAGCGCCGAGCCTGGTCAGCATGGCGCTGATCGCCTCGCCGTCCCTGATCACGACCCGGTCCACGCCGCGCACATCCCGTGCCTTGGCGTGCACCTTCAGCCGCCGCGCCGCACCGACCAGTGCGAGCGCTGCCTCTGAGCCCGGGCAGGTGATCTCCAGGGCCATCGACCGGCCGGGCTCGGTCAGCGACCCGTGGGCCAGGAACGCGCCGCGCCAGGCCGCCTCGCAGTCACAGGCGGAACCGGACACGATCTGCTTGGGGAGGCCGCGCACCGGGCGGCCGAAGCTGTCGATCAGCCCGGTCTGGCGGGCCAGGCTCTCCCCGGCTCGCCCCTTACTCACCCGCACCAGGTAGCGGTTCCCCTTCCGGAGGCCGCTCGGCGCGACCACGAGGAACTCGGCTGGGTGCCCGAACACCTCGGTGATGCTGGCCCGCAGCCGCCTGGCCACCGCCCCGGTGTCCAGCTCCGCCTCGATCACCACCCGGCCCTCGGCCAGGTGCAGGCCGCCGGCGAATCTGAGCAGTGTGGATATCTCCGCCTGACGGCAACACGGCTTCAGCACCGGGACCCGGCTGAGTTCGTCCTTCACCACGCCGGTCATCGCCATTCGCGTCGCTCCCCCCGCATATGCTCGGCTACCTGCCCCGGCCACCGGAGCCCCGGAGCGTCAAGGTTCCCCCCGCCGTACCGGGCAGGCGGAACGAAGCCTTCAGACCCCCGGAACCTCGCGAAAATCTCCGCGTACGCCTCGGCCAGCAGCCTCGGATCATGACGCGGTGTGCCGTCCGCCGCGGCCACGTCCGCCCGCTCAAGCCGGGCGCCGAGCGTGGCCGCCGCCCTCTCCAAGGCGGCCAGGTTACCGGTGTCCGAGGCTTTGCTGTCGGCCAAGACCACATCCACGGTAAGCGCCGGCGCGTGCCCGGCGATCACTTCCAGGTGCTTGTGCGGAGAAAATCCGTCTGTCTCTCCCGGCTGCGGCGCCAGGTTGAGGACGAGGAGCCGCCGGGCCGTGGTGACATGAAGCGCGGCCGCGAGTTCGGGCACCAGTAGGTGCGGCAGCACGCTGGTAAACCATGACCCGGGACCGAACACCACCCAGTCCGCGTCGAGCACGGCCCGCACCGCCTCGGGCGCCGCGGGCGGGTTTTCTGGCAGCAGCGTGATCGACCGGACCCGCCCCGGCGTGGTGGCGCATTCCTCCTGTCCCCTGATCGTGGTGACCTCGTCCGGCTTGTCCGGGTCGGCCCCGACCACCTCCGCGACGATGTCGAGCGGCACCGCGGCCATCGGCAGGACCCGGCCGCCGGTGCCGAGCAGCCGGCCTACCCAGTCCAGGCCCGCGACGGTGTCGCCGAGAAGGTCCCAGAGCGCGACGATGAGCAGGTTTCCGACGGCATGGCCGGCCAGTTCGGAGTCCCCGCCGAACCGGTGCTGCACCACCTTGCTCCAGGTCGTGCCCCACTCGTCGTCCCCGCACAGCGCGGCCAGCGCCATCCGCAGATCGCCGGGGGGCAGCACGCCGAAATCACGGCGCAGCCTGCCGCTCGACCCCCCGTCGTCGGCGACGGTCACGATCGCGGTGAGATCATCAGCGACCCTGCGCAGGGCCCCCAACGAGGCCGCCAGCCCGTGGCCGCCGCCGAGTGCCACCGCCCTCAGGCCAGTCACCAGATGCTCACTCCCGACCTAGGTCCCTGTGCACGACCTGCACCGTCCCGATCCCAGCCGCCTCGGCGACACGCGTCGCCAGCTGGGCCGCCATGGCCACGCTGCGATGCTTGCCACCGGTGCAGCCCACCGCGAGAGTCACGAATCGTTTACCCTCGCGCTCATAGCCGGGCAGCACCACCCCCAGCAACTCAGTGTAATAGTGCAGAAACTTTTCGGCGCCAGGCTGGGAAAGAACATAGTCGCGCACCGGCGCGTCCTGGCCCGTCATGGGGGCAAGTTCGGCGATCCAGTGCGGATTCGGCAGAAACCGGCAGTCCGCGACCAGGTCGGCGTCGACCGGCAGGCCGTACTTGTAACCGAACGACACGATGGACAGGCGCACGCCCGTCGCGGTGCCGCCGCCGAAGAAGTTCCGCATCCGGGCGCGTAGTTCGTGCACGTTGAGCCGGGAGGTGTCGATCAGGAGATCGGCGTCGCTGCGCACCTCGCGCAGCAGCTCGCGTTCGGCCGCGATCCCGTCGGTGACCCGGTCGGTACCCTGCAGCGGATGCGGCCGCCGCTCGCTGTCGAACCGCCGCACGAGGGTATCCTCGGCGGCTTCGAGAAACACCACCCGGGCGGTCGCCCCGCGCACGCTCAGGTCGTTGATCGCCGACTTCAGGTCGGTGCTGAACGCGCGGCTGCGCACGTCAACCACCGCGGCCATCCGTGACACCGCCCCGTTGGACCTGGCCGCGAGGTCGACCATCGTCGGCAGCAGGCCGGGCGGCAGGTTGTCCACCACGAACCAGCCCAGATCCTCGAGCGACTTGGCCGCGGTGGACCGCCCCGCCCCGGACATCCCGGTGATGACGACGATCTCTGTCTGGTCCTCAGGCATCCCCATGTTTTCCTTCCAAGGGGGGGCTGGTGGGCTGGGCCCCCGAAGGGGGTCCCAAGGGGGGTCTGGGGGGATGGGTCCCCCCAGAATCGGGGGGGTCTTGGGGGGTCGCCCCCCCAGGGGGGTCTGGGGGGGCGGGAGCCCCTCCAGAAGCGGGGGGGACTGGGGGGGTCGTCCCCCCGAGGTTACGGAGTGCCGCGGAGATGGTAGCGGCCAGCTTGGGACCGATGCCCGGCACCTCCGCGATCTCATCGACGCTCGCAGCGCCGAGCTTACGCACCGAACCGAAGTGCTTGAGCAGCGCGGTGCGCCGGGCCGGGCCCAGGCCGGGCACGTCGTCCAGGGCGCTCGCGGTGGCGGCCTTGCCGCGCTTCTGCCGGTGGTAGTTGATCGCGAACCGGTGCGCCTCGTCCCGCACCCGCTGCAGCAGGTACAAGCCTTCGCTGCTGCGGGGCAGGATCACCGGGTACTCCTCCCCCGGCAGCCACACTTCCTCCAGGCGCTTGGCCAGGCCGCAGACGGCCACGTCGTCGATGCCGAGCTCGGCGAGCGCCCGGGCCGCGGCGTCGGCCTGAAGCGGGCCGCCGTCCACGACCACCAGGTTGGGCGGGTAAGCGAATTTCTTCGGGGCATCGACCACTGCCCGTTCCGCCAAAGGATCTTGATCTTGGTCTTCTGCCGCCTCGGGGTCGCCGAGCGTGTCCAGTTCACCGGTCTTCTCGCGTTCGGCCAGGTAACGGCGGAACCGGCGGGTGATCACCTCGTAGATCGAGGAGATGTCGTCGGTGCCGTCGGTGCCCTTGATCGCGAACCTGCGGTACTCGCTCTTGCGGGCCAGGCCGTCCTCGAACACCACCATCGACGCGACCACGTGCGTACCCTGCAGGTTCGACACGTCGTAGCACTCGATCCGCAGCGGCGCGTCCTCCAGGCCGAGGGCGTCGGTGATCTCATTCAGCGCCTTGCTCCGCGTGGTCAGGTCGCTGGCCCGGCGGGTCTTGTGCAGGGCGAGGGTCTGGGCGGCGTTGCGGGCCACGGTCTCGAGCAGCGCCTTCTTGTCGCCACGCCGCGGCACCCGCAGGTCGACCGGGCCGCCACGGCGTTCGGCCAGCCACTGGGTCATCGTGGCCGGGTCCGGTGGCATCTCGGGCACCAGGACCTCCCGCGGTATGCCCGCGTTGACCGCCTCGGCATCGGTGGGAGCGTCCGCGTAGACCTGGCCGAGGAAACGCTCCACCAGGCCGGCCGGGGTCACGTCCTCCACCTTGTCCAGCACCCACCCGCGCTGCCCGCGGACCCGGCCGCCGCGTACGTAGAACACCTGCACGGCCGCCTCGAGCTGATCCTCGGCCAAGGCGATCACGTCGCAGTCGGTACCGTCGCCGAGCACCACCGCCTGTTTCTCGATGGCGCGCTCAAGCGCTCGCAGGTCATCTCGGAGCCGGGCCGCGCGCTCGAACTCCTCTTCTCGCGCGGCCTGTTTCATCTCGGCTTCCAGGCGGCTGGCGAAGCGGGCGGTCTGCCCGGCCATGAAGTCGCAGAAGTCCTCGGCCAGCGCGCGGTGCTCCTCCTCGCTGATCCGCTTGACGCACGGCGCGGAGCACTTTCCGATGTAGCCGAGCAGGCAGGGCCGGCCGATCTGGCCGGACCGCTTGAACACGCCGGCCGAGCAGGTCCGCACCGGGAACACCCGGAGCAGCGTGTCCACCGTGTCGCGAATGGCCCAGGCGTGGCTGTACGGGCCGAAATACCTGGTGCCCTTGCGCTTGGCCCCGCGCATCACCATGACCCGCGGGTACTGCTCGCCCATGGTGACGGCGAGATAGGGATAGCTCTTGTCGTCCCGGTACTTGACGTTGAAGCGGGGGTCGAACTCCTTGATCCAGGAGTACTCCAGCTGCAGTGCCTCGACCTCGGTGCCGACCACGGTCCACTCGACGCCCGCTGCCGTCGTCAGCATCATCTGAGTACGCGGGTGCAGGCTGGCGAAGTCGGCGAAGTAGGAGTTGAGCCGCTGCCTGAGCGACTTCGCCTTGCCGACGTAAATCACCCGGTCACGCTGGTCGCGGAACCTGTAGACCCCTGGGGACTCGGGAATCTCGCCCGGCGCGGGCCGGTAGGCTACGGGTCCGCGGGGATCTGCCACGAGGCAACTTTACGCGCCCGCAGGCCCGCAAACCCGCCGCCGGCCGGCCACGATGGCTATCGTGGGAACCTTCTTCGCCGCGATCGGACGGCTGTCTGTGCGCTTGCGGTGGGTGATCCTGCTCGCCTGGGTGACGGGCACGGCCGCGGCCATGGTGCTGCTGCCGTCACTGTCGAGCGTGACGCAGAGCGACAACACCTCGTTCCTCCCGGCCAGCGCGCCCAGCGAGCAGGCGGCCCAGCTGGCCTCACCGCTGCAGCGGGCCTCGCTGACCGCGGTCACGGTGGTCGCCGCGACCCGCGGCCAGGCGCTGACCGGGACCGACCAGGCGCTGGTCGCGCGGCTGGCGACCGCGCTGGCGCGGGTCCCGCGGGTCGTGTCGGTACGGGACGCCGGGCAGTCCGCCGACAGCCAGGCCGAGCAGCTCACGGTGCTCGCCGCGCTCGCCCAGTCTGGCGGGCTCGCCACGACCCAGCAGGCTCACCTGGTGGCCGGGGTGCGGGGTGTCATCCGCTCCGCGGAGCTGCCGGCCGGCCTGACGGCGCACACCGCCGGGACGGTGGCGACCCGGGTGGACGGCAATGCGACGTCCGCCAAAACCGGCGGCCAGGTGCAGTGGTTCTCGATCATCTTCGTGATCGCGCTGCTCGTCGCCGTGTTCCGGTCAGCGCTGGCTCCGCTCATCGCCGTGCTGCCTGCCGTCGTCGTGGTCCTGGTGGCCGAGCGGCTCACCGCTATCGCCGCCGTCCACGGACTGCCGGTGTCTCAGATCGCGTCGCTGCTGCTGATCGTGCTCGTGCTGGGTGCGGGCACGGACTACGCGCTGTTCTTGATGTTCCGGGTGCGTGAGGAGATGCGGGCCGGGCTCGGATGCCACGAGGCGATCGTGTTCTCGGTCGGGCGGGTCGGCGAGACGATCACGTTTTCCGCGGGCATTCTCATCGTCGCGCTGCTGTCTCTGGTCACCGCCACGTTCAGCCTCTACTCCGGCCTGGCGGCCCCGCTGGCCATCGCGATCGGGCTGATGCTGATGGCCGGGCTCACCTTGCTGCCCGCCTTGCTGGCCATCGTCGGCCCGGCCGCCTTCTGGCCGTCTTCCGTCCAGCCGGGCGCCGGGCGGCCCGGCTGGTGGGGTCCGGCCTGCGCCCGGATCGTGCGCCGGCCGGTGGCGACGCTGGTCGGCGGCCTCATCGTCTTCGGCGGACTCGCGGTAGCCTCCGCCGGGTATGTGGCCGCGGGGTTCGGCGGGGCGGTGACCGCGCCGCCGGGCAGCGATTCGGCGCTGGGCGACGCGCTGCTGGCCGGGCACTTCCCGGCTACGGCGGCCAACCCGACCATCATCGTGCTGCGCCTGCGGCAGCCGGTCTGGGCGGCCCCGGAACCGGTGGCCGCGGCCGGGCGGCAGCTGGCCTCCGATCCGGAGTTCACCGCCGTGAGCGGGCCCTTCGACGCCAACGGCACCGCGCTGAGCGCGGCGCAGTACGCGGCGCTTTACTCTGCCTACGGGCCGCCGCGCGGCCTGGCGGCCTCGCCGGGGACGGCGCTTCCGGCGGCGAGGCTGCCTGCTTACCAGGCCTACCAGGCCAGCGGCTCGTACGTGAGCGCGGACGGCGGCACGGTCTCGTTCGCGACGTCGCTGGCGGCGGGGAACGCGACCACCACGGCGGCGGCGCAGGCGGTGCCGGCCGTCCGCGCCGCCGCCGCCCGGGCGGCGCGGACCGCCGGGGCCACGGCCTTCGGTGTCACCGGGCAGGCGGCGTTCACCTTCGACGTCGCGCAGCTGTCCGACCGGGACCTGCGCACCGTGATCCCGATCGCCATCGCCGTCATCGCAGTGCTGCTGGCGGTGGTGATGCGCAGTCTCATCGCCCCGCTGTACCTGATCGTCTCCGTGGTGCTGTCCTACTTCTCGGCCCTGGGGCTGACCGTGCTCGTGTTCAGCAAGGCCGCCGGGCAGCCGGGGCTGACGTTCATCCTGCCGTTCCTGCTGTTCACGTTCCTGCTGGCGCTGGGCGAGGACTACAACATCCTGGTCATGACGCGGATCAGGGAGGAAGCTCACCGGTTGCCGCTGGCCGACGCGGTGAGCCGCGCGCTGCAGGTCACCGGGACCACGGTCACCTCGGCCGGACTGGTGCTGGCCGGGACGTTCGGGGTCCTGGCGATCGTGGGTTCGGGCAGCGCGGGGGCGCAGAACGTCAGGACGATCGTCGTGGTCGGCGTCGGCCTGGCGCTCGGCGTGCTGATGGACACGTTCCTGGTCCGGACGCTGCTCGTGCCGGCGGCGGTGGTCCTGATCGGGCGGTGGAACTGGTGGCCGTCCCGGCTCTGCTGGCAGCGGCCCGCCTATGACCCGGATGACTCCTTTACAACGTATAAGGTATTACTTAAGCTGGCGTCCGAGGGCTCACGGGGAGCCGGGGGGCCGGGGGGCCGGGGGGCCGGCCTATCTGACGAGGGACGGACATGGCAGAGGCGGATGTGGACCGGGGAACAGTCGAACACCTCGGCGCCGAGTATTTCCAGGATCCCTACTCCGTGCACGCGCGGCTGCGGGCGCAGCGGCCGGTCTCGGCGGTGATCATGCCGGGCGGGACGCCAGCCTGGCTCGTCACCGGGTACGCCGAGGCGCGCGCCGGGCTGGCCGATCCGCGGCTGCGCAAGAGCGTGCCGGGCTGGCACCCGGATCCTGGCTCGATCTACGCCGCGCTCGAGGGGCACATGCTCAACAGCGACCCGCCCGATCACGAACGGCTGCGCAGGCTGGTGAACAAGGCCTTCACCGCCCGCCGCGTCGAGCGGCTCAGGCCGCGGATCGCCGCGATCACCGCGGAGCTGCTCGACGCGATGCCGACGCAGCAAGATGTCGACTTGCTGGCCGCGTTCGCCTTCCCGTTGCCGATCACGGTGATCTGCGAGCTGCTCGGCATACCGGTGGCGGACCGGGACGACTTCAGGAAATGGTCGGCCACCATCATCTCCAATACGGTCTCACCTGAGATATTCCAGGCAGATGCCACCGCGATGGTCCACTACTTCATGGCGCTGCTGGCCGCCAAGCGGCGAGAGCCCGCCGACGACCTGCTGTCCGCGCTGATCTCGGCGCGGGACCAGGGGGACCGGCTCGACGAGAACGAACTCCTGTCCATGATGTTCCTGCTGCTGGTGGCCGGGCACGAGACCACGGTCAACCTGATCGCCAGCGGCACGCTCGCGCTGCTGCTCAACCCGGGGGAGCTCGGCCGGCTGCGGGGCGACCCTTCGCTGCTTGGCGGCGCCGTGGAGGAACTCCTGCGGTACGTGAACCCGGTCAACCACGCGACCTACCGGTTCACCGCGGAACCAGTCGACATCGGCGGGACGCACATCGGCCCGGGCGAGCCGGTGATCATCGCGCTGAGCTCGGCGGACCGGGATCCGTCCCGTTTCGCGGACCCGGACCGCCTGGACATCGGCCGGGACAGCTCGGGGCACCTGGCGTTCGGGTACGGCATCCACTACTGCCTGGGCGCGCCGCTGGCCCGGCTGGAGGCGGAGATCGCGTTCGGCGCGCTGGTTGACCGGTTCGGCTCGATGCGGCTGGCGGTGCCCGCCGAGTCGCTGCGCTGGCGGCCGAGCACGCTGATCCACGGCCTGGAGGCACTGCCGGTGCGGCTCGTCCCAGCGCACTGATCACCGACCGCGATCGGTGCGATCGCGGATCATCGTTGGACACGCACCGGTCCGGCGAGTCATCGTGGTAATAGTCTATTAAAGCTAGAGGAATAGTAGAAATTGCCTCACCGGCCCAGGAAACGAATCGAAACTGATCAGCAAGCGTGATCGGATGCGGGATCTGAACCCGCATGACCGGCTTGGGAGGCTGGTGATAGACCGGTCCGGTGACAAGCCTGACTGAGATCGCGCCGGGATTGCTCATCGCGACTAGTTCGTTCGAGCTGACCACCACCACCGTTGTGGTTAGCTCGGCTAGCCCGGGCGGGTGCCTGCTCATCGATCCCGGCGTGACCGTGGCCGAGCTGACCGGGCTGGCCGCCGAACTTGCCGAGCGGGGCCTCGCGCCGTCGGCGGCCTGGTCGACGCACCCGCACTGGGATCACGTGCTGTGGAGCGCCGAGCTCGGCGCGGCACCCAGGTACGCTGCGCGCGCCGCCGTGACTGTCGCCGAGACTGAGCGAGACGGCATCCTGCACGAGGTGCAGCGGGCCGCGCCCGGTCATGACCTGTCGCTCGCCGGGCGGCTGCGGCCGCTGGATGGTCCCGCCATCCCGTGGGACGGGCCGGAGGCCCGGCTGATCGTGCATGACGGGCACGCCCCCGGCCACGGCGCCGTTTTCTTTCCCGGCAGCGGCGTCCTGGTGGCCGGCGACATGTGCTCCGACGTGGAGATCCCGCTGCTCGACACCGTCGCGGCGGATCCGCTCGGCGACTATCGCACCGGGATGGAGCGGCTGGCGTCCGTGCCCGGCGTCCGCCACGTCGTACCCGGCCACGGCCATGCCGGGGACGCCGCCGAGTTCCGCAGGCGGCTCGCGGCGGATTCCGCCTACCTGGACGCCGTTTCGGCCGGGCAGCCGTGCGGTGATCCGCGGCTCAGGGACGGCCCCGAATGGATGCGCGTCACCCACGAGGAGCAGGTGCGCTACTTGCGGCCCTGATCTGCTCTAGCCTGAAGTTTTCCCCAAGGCCAATTGGTCGGCGCGTTTGACCAGGTGGCTGCGCCCTTGATCACGGACATCACATGTCTACGTAGTCATGATCTGAGGTCGTTTCACCTGGTCAGCGCCTATACCGGTGCGCCGCCTGGGAACTATGTCAGCTGCGCGGCACCTCCTGAGAGCGCCGGGGGGTTACCCGGCGCGGGCGGGTGGGCTGTGGCTGCGGAGCACCTTGGTTCGGTCCCGGTTCCACGCGGTGGTAGCGCCATCGGGGTCGCGGATCAGGGTCCAGCCCATCCGGTGGATCATCACCTGATGGTGATGATGACAGAGCAGAATGCAATTTTCCAGGCTGGTCTCGCCGCCGTGGCCCTTATGCCTGACGTGGTGCACCTCGCAGGCCGACGCGGGCTGGTGGCAGCCGCCGGCCCACCGGCACCGGCGGTCCCGCAGCTTGACCGCGTTACGGATCGCGGCCGGCACGTCGTCACTGTAGCCCACATCCAAGGGCTGACTCGGGCCGCCGAGCCGGGCACCGAGTTCCCGGCGGCGCAAGAACGAGGCGAGCCCGTCCGGGCCGGACAGCAACTCCACGGCCTTGCCGATGATCTCCCGCTCCAGCGACTCCCGGCTCAGGCCCGCCGGCAGCGGCTGAGGACCCGGCAGCGGCTCGCCCGGGCCGGCCGGGGCCGAAGCGGTGTAGTCCGGGTCGCTGTGGTCCGGGTCGGCGTGGTCCGAGGGGTGCGGGGTGGGGGTGCAGCGGCCGGGGCCGTGCCCGGCCAGGTCCAGGCAGAACCGGACCAGGTCCTGCAGGACCCCGGGGTTGACGGTGGCCAGCACGACCGGGGTCACCGACGCGTCGCACGCGAACCCCTCCGCGGCCTCGCCTTCCAGCCACGCCGACCCGTCGCTGCCGCCGAGCGAGGCGGCGGCGCGGGCCGCGGCCCACTGCCCCCGGACCCGCTCGGTCCACTCCTCCTGCAGCTTAGAACCCACGTCCAGGTCCAGCAGGTCCGCCAGGTGGATGTGGGCCCAGACCCTGACCGGCTGCCCGGCACGCTCGGGCAGCAGGTCCGCGGCGACCAGCCGCCGGCACGCCTCTTCCAAGGCGTCGTGATACCTCTGTGCGTGAGTACGGTCATCCTCCGCGCCCTGGGGTGCCGACAGCGCATCCAGTACCGCGGTGACGAACGCGGCACATTCGGGGGTCAGGTCTCCGGTCATCACCCCGGCGCCGCCGAACGTGGTCTCCAGCTTGACGGCCCGGTCCTCGAACCGGGGCCCGTCCTCATCGGGAGCATCAGGCCGGGCGCGGGCTTCGATCTCGGCCGCCAGAGCGGCCAGATCCAGAAGGTCCATCCCCATCTGGGCGGCACCGACCAGGATCCCGTCGGCGTTGTCCCGGCAGTCCTCGGGCAGCCGGTCGGTCCAGCCGCAGATCATCCGGGCGTAGGACTCCGACAGGTCCCCGGCCGCCAGCGCCGCCAGCACCCGGGGGTGCAGGCGGCCCCGCCGGGACCAGCCGGTATGCCCAGTGGCCGTGCCTTTCGTCACCCTGGTGTGATGCATCAGCCAGGACGAGGGACTGTAGTCTCCGTCGTCGCGGTACCCCTGGCCGGCGGTGAACGCGGCCAGGATCAGGGCCCGCGCCGCGGTTTCCATCGCGTCCACCCGCTCCAGCGTAATCAGGCACTGCGCCTGCTCGGCGGGGGGCATCTGGGTCGCCTCCGCGGCGGCCAGGTAGCCCATCGCGGAGGTCAGCATGCCCAGTGCCTCGCTGGTACTCGCGGGCGGCGCGGTCATGGCGGTGCTCACCTCCCCTCCGGGATACGCGGCGGGTGGTCCCCGGGTGGTCTGCCTCCCGGGACCTCGTGTAGCTTTCTAGTTCGATTCTAGAGGATGGCTATGACATTTCCGGGGAACGAAACGGCGAATGCCGTAAAAAGCGCCAGGACGCGCCGGCCAGGGGCGTCGATTAATCGGCCTGGGTGAACTTGGGTCTAGCCTGCGACGGGCAGGAGGAGCACCGAGGTGCTTTCCGGGGCCAGGCCGATCGCGTACTGGGTCGGCACGAGATCTTCGGCGGCCGCGTCGACCTGTCCGTTGCCGGGGTTGCGGGCGAAGCGCGGGTGCGCGCCGCCTGCCACCTGGAGCCTGAGCCGGTGGCCCGGTCCGAAACGATGCGCCGCGCCGGACAGCGAGACCCGGACGGTACCTGAGAGCGGGTCCTGTTCGGTCAGCCGGACGATGCCGTCGCAGATGTTGCGGGAGCGGCCTCGCGGGTCGACGTCACACAGGCGGACGAACAAGTCGGCGTACGGGTTGTCGCGCGTCACGGAAAGCTCGGCGGCGACATCGCCGACCACCTCGACCGGCTCCACGAGGGGCTCGCTGCTGAAGACCAGGACGTCAAGGCGCTGCTCGACTGCCCGGTTGTCGCGCGTGCCCGCGTTCATCGATAGCAGCGCGCCGCCCGGGGACGGGGTGGGATCGGCCGGGTCATACCGGAACCGGGCAGGCTGGATATCCGGCCCGGCGGCTGGCCCACGGGTGCTGAGCGTGCCGGGCGTACCGAGGTACCACCGCTGCGACCCGGTGCCAGACGGCGGCCAGCCGCCGATGTCCCGCCATTGCCCGGCGCCTTCCCCGCCGACCCAGACGCGGACCGAGTTCTCCGGGCCTGGCTCCCCGGTTCCCGGCGAACGTCCGGTGCCCGCGTACCGGTCAAGCCAGGCCAGGCTCTCCACCACCGCCGAGCCGGCTTTGCTCGCGACGTCCAGGTGAGTCCACGGGCCCACGAGCAGCCGGGTGGGCACGCCGCGGCCGGCCAGCGCACGGTACTGCTCGAGGGTCTGCTCGATGAACAGGTCCTGCCAGCCGCCCACCAGCAAGACCGGAACCGCGATCCGCTCCAGCGCGGCACCGCACTGCAGCGGGGCCCAGAACGGATCGGTCAGCTGCCGATGTTCCAGCCAGCGGTCCAGCCACTTCGCCTGGTCGCCGAGCAGGTCGTGTGCTCCGGCCGTGACCGGCAGTCGGTCCAGCGCCGGGCGCAGCCGCCGTTCGGCCGTGAAGGTCCGCACCATGCCGCGCAGCACGCCGGTGCTCTCCTGGTGAGCGATCAGGTCGCTCCAGCTCATGAAGTTGTAGAGATCGAAGACGCCGTTACGGTAGGCGACCCGGCTGAAGTCGTGCGGGCCCACGTGCACGATGGCCGCCATCAGCTCCGGCGGCGGGTCCATGGCCAGCGCCCACTGCACGAACCCGAGGTAGCTCGCGCCGTAGGTCGCGAGCCGTCCGTCGAACCAGCTCTGCTCGCGCAGCCAGGCGACGGTGTCGTGCCCGTCTGAGATCTCGTTGCGCATCGGCTCGAACGGCCCGCCCGAGCCGAAGGTGCCGCGGCAGCTCTGGATCAGCACGTGATAGCCGCGTTCGGCGAGGATCTGCGCGCTCTGCACGCCGAACGGGCCGCGGCGGCCGTACGGGCAGCGGACCAGCACGGTCGCCGCCGCCGCGACCGCGACCGGGAGGTAGTGATCGGCCAGCAGGACCGTGCCGTCTGACATCGGCACCCGGACGTCGCGCTCGATCATGACCTGGTTCCTTCGCCGCGGCAGCGACCAGGTCCGGGTCAGCACCTTGCTGAACGCCACCGCAGCCGGGCTCGGCGGGCGAGGGGTGACAGCTTTGCCGCTGACTTCGAGGCTCATCACGGTTTTCTGCCGCATCACGCTGTCCTTCCGCCGCGATGACGCCGGGCGGATCGGCTAGGCCTCGAGCAGCTTGACCGGCACCGCCCGGTTGGCCAGCACCCGCCGCTGGTTGACGTAAACCCTTATCGGTAATCTTGCCGGCGTCAAGGTCGGCGGGACGCCATCACAGGACGTCGCGGACGGGTTCGCCGGCGATCAGTTTACCGTCGGGGTTCGCTGGCTGCGCCTCGTCGGCCATTGGCTGCCGGCCGCTGCTCTGCTCGGCGACCGGAGCGGCGGGACTCCACGGGGAAACGTACGTACCGGCCACAGGGCCTGACGGCGGGGCGAAGGACTCGCCCCGTGTTCCGGTGCCCTGGTGCGGCGTGTAGAGCATCCAGGCGCACGAGAAAACCAGCGCGACGAGGAATCCGCAGTAGATCCAGAACGCCGGCGTGACACCCGCATGGATGGTGAGGCCGATCTGGGTGGCCTGCGCGGACGAGATCCCGAACTGAGTCGGCGAGGTGGCTTCGCCGACCTGGATGAGGGCCGAGATAGCCTGGGCCGCCATCGGGATGACCGCGCCGGCCAGCAGCAGTGCCCCATGGTGGACGGGGCGCCACAGGGCGGCCACGATGACCACAGCGGCGAGCGCGACCATGACAGCGACGTCCCCCGCGATCACCAGGCCGGGGTTGGAGAAGGCGTTACCTGCCGTCAGGGACTGAGACTGCCCCGCCGCCGTGTGCAGCGTGTAGCTGTCCCAGGCCGGAGCGAAGGCGGCAGCCACCCCGAGGCCAGCCAGTACCAGCAGGACGACCGGGCCCAGCTCAGACCCGCGCGGACGATGTAGGTAATCCTGGCGGGCCAGCCAGCCGCGCGTGCCATCGGCTGGCGGCGCGGCAGCGGACCGGCACAGGAAAGCCAGCACGGATCCAGCGGCGCAGGCGAGCCAGCCCAGCAGCGAGAGCCACAGACCCCAGCCTGCCGTGTGCGCTCCCGCGGCGATCGCGGTGCCGGCATCGGCGAAGAAGAGGCCGAACGTGACGACGCTGAGGCCCACGCCCAGCAGGGCGCCCAGCCGCAGGCGGACGCCGCCGAGCAGGATGAGCACCATACTGGCGGTCCAGACGGCAAGGTAGATCGCGTGCGGGACGAGCTGAGCGGGCTGCTGGGCCAGGCTCGTACCGGCCAGATAGGGCGGGAAGAGCCCAGCGATGCCGAGGACGACCCCTACCGCCAGCGACGCAGCACCGACGACCCCGATCCGGGAGTCAGCCGTCGTAGCGCCGTACGGGGCACCGCCCTGGGCGAACCGAGGGTCCTGGGCGAACGGGGCATCGCCTGAGCCGGCCGCGCCAGCCCTATCCCTTTCGTCAAGCAGCGCCGTGGCCGGACCGGCTGCGGTCGTGCCTGCGGCGTGGGCACCCGCGCTCCCCCCCACCTGGGCACCGCTTGAGGCGACCGGGCCTGAGGCGACCGGACCTGAGGTAAGCGGGGGGGTACGCCGGCCGACCGGGGTGATCGCCCCCGGTGCCTCGATCTGCGTGAACTTCGTCCACGCGGCGGACCAGCCTTCCGAGGTTTCCGGCCACCACTGCAATGGCTGCGACCGGGACCCCCCGACGGTCCAGATCCCGTAGAAGTCCCGTCCCCGGCCGACCTCGTACTTCGCTCCCCGGTACGTGATGGTCACCTTATCGAACACGTTCCCAATCCTTCCTGCTGTAGCCCGCACTTATGCGTCCGTCGGCGGACCTAATCAGAACCTAAGAAGCCGGCCTGGATACCGGCTGAACGCTGTCTCCAGCCTTGCTGTCTCTTCCATCCGGAGCGTGGCGCCGTAGTCCTGGGTTCTTTGCCGGTCCTGAACGCGGCTGCCCACTGTCCTCGCCGGGTGCTGGACCGGACATCAAGCCCGGTTTCCCGTCAGCATATGTTGACGAACACTCAATCGTCAGCTTATGCTGACGACCATGGAACCCGTACTAGAAATTGCCGAAGGCGCGACGAGCAATGATCCCGATGTCGGGCTCCGCGCGGTCGCGGCCTTGCGCGCCCTGGCCGAGCGGCTCGAGACCCTTCAGGTCCAGAGTGCGCGAGAGCTCGGCTGGTCCTGGCAGGACATCGCCGAGCGGCTTGGCGTCACCAAGCAGACCGTGCACCGTAAGTATGGCCGGCGGATCGGGGGGCGATGATGTTCGAACGCTTCACCCCGGATGCTCGCGCCGTCATCAAAAATGCGGCCGAGCACGCGAGCCGGCTCGGGCATCGCTACGTCGGCGGCGAACATGTCCTGCTTGCCGCCGTCTCCACCGACCAGCCAGCCAGCGCGGTCTTCTACGTGCACGGCCTCACGCCGGAGCGGGTCGAGGGCGAGATCGTCCGCCGGGTAGGACTGGGGGCCGGGGCCGGTTTGTTCGCCGGCCTCGACCGGGACGCGCTGGCCTCTATCGGGATCGATATTGACGCGGTGCGGGCCAGGATCGAATCGTCCTTCGGGCCCCAGGCCCTCAGTGCGGCCACCTGGGCCGTGCACCGGGAAGCTCGCCGCCGGCGACCTGGCCCGGCGCGGAGCTGGCGCCGCCTGCGCCGCGCCCGGCGTAACATCGCCAGCCCCCCTGTTCCCGGGACCGCGGTGGCTACCGGCCAAGACCGGGCGCCCGGCCCGCCTCCCCGTGGCCGCCTGCCGTTTACACCGGTCGCCAGGAAGATCCTCGAACTCTCCTTGCGCGAGGCGGTCGCCCGGCACGATTCACACATCGGGATTGAGCACATCGCGCTGGCCCTCAGCTCGGTCAAGCGCGGGATGGTGCCGTCCATCCTGGCCGCGGCGGGTGCACCGGAATCGGCCCTGCGCGCCGAGATCAGCGAGCGTTACCGGCAGGCGAGCTGAACCGGGGCCAGCTCACCCGCCGCGGTAGAGCTCGGTGAGCAGGCCGACGATCGCGGCGTTCGCGGGGTGCGGGTCATCCCGCCACCAGGCCAGCCGGACGGGAACGGGCGGGGCGTCGCGCATCGGCCGGTAGATCACGCCGGGCCGGGGATACTGCGCCACCGTGGACTCCGGGGTGAGGCCGACGTAGCGGCCCGTCGCGATCGCGGTCAGCCAGTCGTCGATGTCGCCGGTGTACTCAATGGCCGGACGCGTCCCGGACGGCCACAGGTCCGGGGTGGTCGTACCGGTGCGCCGGTCGATGACCAGCACGCGCTCGCTGATCTCGGCCAGGCGCAGCGAGCGGCGCGCGGCCCAGGCGTCATCGGCGGCCAGGGCACAGTAACGGCGCTCCAGTCCGATGATCGCGTCGCAGAAGCGGCGTTGATCCGGCTCGGTGCGGACCACCGCGATATCGCAGTGTCCTTCGGCCAGACCGGCGGTCGCGGAGTTGGTCCTGATGAGCTGCAGCTCGACCTCAGGATGCTCGGCGGCCCAGCGGCGCTGAAACGGGGTGGTATGGCGGCCCATCGCCGACCAGGCGTACCCGATCCGGAGAAGGGTATGGCCGACGGCGGCCGCGCGCACGGCGTCGCCCGCCTCCGCCAGGGCGCGGCGGGCATGCGGCAGGACCCGGCTTCCCGCCGCGGTGAGGGTGACGTCCCGGGTCGTCCGCCGCAGCAGCCGGACTCCGAGCGCAGCCTCGAGAGAGGCCAGCGTGCGCGATACGGCCGCCTGGGAGATGCCGAGGTCGATCGCGGCATCGGTGAAGCTGCCCGCGTCCAGGATGGCGACCAGGCAGCGCAGCTGACGCAATTCCACATTCATAACTGAAGTGTATAGATGAACCTGTCAATGCATTTTGCGCAAGAAGCCGGCTAGCTCACGCTGTCGGTATGCACACCACGTCAGATCAGCAGGCAGCCGAGGACGCGCAGCAGATCACGCCGACCGGCCGACAGGCTGGCACCTCGCGATGGGCAGGCCCGGCGATGATGACCGGGAGCGCCCTGTCGAACCAGCTGGGCGCGGCCACCGCGGTCCTGGCCTTCCCCGTCATCGGCCCCGCGGGCGTGGTCGCCGTACGCCAGTGGATCGCGGCGATCGTGCTGCTGACGGCCGGGCGGCCCCGGTGGCGCTCGTTCACCTGGCCGCAATGGTGGCCGGTCCTGCTCCTCGCGGCGGTCTACGGCACCATGAACCTGTCCCTGTACGGCGCCATCGACCGGCTCGGCCTGGGCTTGGCGGTGACGCTGGAGTTTCTCGGCCCGCTCGCGGTCGCGCTCGGCACCTCGCGCCGGCGCGCGGACCTGGCGTGCGCGCTGGTAGCCGGCGCGGGCGTGGTCGTGCTGGCCCGCCCGCAGCCGACCACCGATGGCCGCGGCATCGCCCTCGGTCTACTCGCGGCCGCCTGCTGGGCTGGCTACATCCTGCTCAACCGGCTGATCGGCCAGCGGGTACCTGGCCCGCAGGGGTCGGCGACGGCCGCCGGCCTGTCCGCGCTGGTGTTCGTGCCGGTCGGCCTCGTGGTCCTGGTCAGGCACCCGCCGACGTGGAATGCGCTGGCGTGCGCGGCCACCGCCGGCATCTTGTCCTCGGCCGTGCCGTTCCTCGTCGACCTGGTCGCGCTTCGCCGGGTCCCGGCCCATTCCTTCGGGATCTTCATGAGCGTCAACCCGGTGCTGGCCGCGGTCATCGGCCTGGTGATCCTCGATCAGAGGCCTTACAGCGCGGCCAGTAGGCCGATCACCGCGATCCGGGTCCGGGCGGCCCGGCCCGCGGGCCGGCGCCTGCCGGTCGCGGCCAGGAAAGCGACGATCGCCCCGCTAGGAGCGGGGCGGCGGAGTGATGGGAAAACACCGGCCGGCCCGTGGCCCCCTGCCGGTTCCCCACCTGCAAGAATCACCAGGTGGTTGCTTCGAGCTATCGTGACTTCTTCGCGGCCAGCGCGGGCGTGGCCGGAACGCTGATCGGGCTGCTGTTCGTGGCCCTCTCGGTTGCCTCCGATCGGCTCGCCCGCGCCGAGGCCGGCGGGCAGATGCACCGCATACGCGCGGTGGCCGCGTTGACGGCGTTCACCAACTCGCTAGCGGTATCGCTCTTCTCGCTGATCCCCGGGAACAAGATCGGGTCGACGGCGGTAAGCGTCGCGGCCATCGGGCTTACGTTCGTGACAGCGTCGCTGCTGTCACTGATAAGGCTGCGTCAGGTTGGGTGGAGCATAGTGCGTGATGCGCTGTTCCTGCTCGGTCTGGCCATCACGTTCGTGATCCAGCTCATCCAGGGAGTAGACGTGCTCGTCGGCTCAGGTGTCTCCGGGGCTGTGGACACGATCGCGATACTGGTCGTGGTCTGCTTCCTGCTCGGGATCGCCCGTTCCTGGGAACTGATCGGCGGGCCGTCGATCGGCCTCAGGCACGAGGTCGCCGCGCTGGTCCGGGCTCATGGAGACAGCGAGGATGTCCCGCGGAAAGCACAGCCGCCGACCTCGGCGCCGGACGACGGTTCAGCCGGACGGTGATCTGGCGCCCGCAGGTAACACGCACCGACTGCTAGCCCGCGACGGCACCGACGGTCAGGTTAGCGCCGCCCGCGCATTCCAGTACTGTTCCGGTGACGAATTCCGCTCCCGCCAGGTAGACGATGGCACCGGCCACATCCTCGGGCCTGCCCACCCGTCGTACTGGGCTCGCGGCCGCCACGGTTTGGAAGAAGGCGGCCCGCTGTCCGGCCGGAAGCGCATCCCACCACGCGGTGTCGATGACACCGGGGGACACGGCGTTGACACGTAGCGGGGCGAGTTCCACCGCGAGCGCGGGCACCATAGCCTCGAGCGCGCCGTTGACGGCAGCCAGGCCGGCGGCGCCCGGATACGCCGCGCGAGCTGACACCGCGCTGACGACAGTGACCGAACCGTCGGTCCGGAGCCTCGGCCGAGCGGTCTTCAGCACCTGCACATACGCGAAGAACTTGCCGTCGAACGCTTGCCGCAGGGCCTCGGCGTCCAGGTCGGCGAGCGGGCCGCTGCCGACCGCCCCGGGGCTGGCGGCGAGCACCAGGTGGTCAAGCGTCCGGACCGGCCCGAAGAACTCGCCGACGGCCACGCTGTCGGTCGCGTCGAGCGCGTGGCTCTCGACCGGATAGCCGATCCGCTGTGCGGCGGCATCCAGCCGCAGCTTGGAACGCCCGGTGATCGTCACCCGCGCGCCGGCCTGCGCGAACGCCCGGGCCGTCGCCTCCCCGATGCCAGCGCTCCCACCTACGATGACTACTCGCTGCCCATCCAAGTCCATGTCGTTTCCCTCCGTTTGCCGGTATTAGCCGTCTCGGCAAATCTTACCGAGACTTTGAGTCTCGTCAAGTGCTAGGCTGTTCGCCGTGAATCCGGATGGACCGCGACCGCCGAGGCAGCACACTGGCCGGCGCCGCAACGCCGCCGCGCGAGACGCGATCCTTGATGTCACGTTCGACCTGCTCCGGGCCCAAGGAACCAACGGCGTGACGATCGATGCGATCGCGCAGGCGGCCGGAGTAGGACGGCAGACCATCTACCGGTGGTGGCCCACCAAGGGCGCTGTCGCCGCGGAGGCGATGGCGCGCCGGGCGCGCAGCGTCGCCCCGGTCCGCGACACCGGATCATTCCCCGACGACCTCAGGCGCTTCCTCATCGACAGCTTCGCCGGGCTGGAGGACCCAGGTATGCAGGGGGCGCTGCGCCAGCTGGTGTCGGCGGCCCAGCACGACGACCACGTCGCCGACGTCCTGGCAGAATTCACCGCCCAGCGTCGTGCCGCGCTCCGCGGCCTGCTTGAGCGAGGCCAGGTCAGCGGCGATATCCCCGCCGCCGCCCACCTCGGCCTGCTGGTCGACATCGCCTACGGTGTCCTGTGGTACCGGCTGCTCATCGGTCACTCCCCACTCGATGCCCGTGCGGCCGGTGACCTCGCAGCCCACCTTATCGCCGCCGCTCACGCCGGGCCCGGGGCGGAAGCCGGGCCCGGGGCACAGACTGAAGAGACCGGGCCGGCCTAAGATCACGGGTGAGATGCTGCTGACGTTCGGGCACGGGACCGCCACCGCAGAGCGGATCACCGAGCTGCTCAGGAACGCAGGCGTGGCCGTGCTCGTGGACATCAGGACCGCGCCGGGTAGCCGCCGCCATCCGCACGTGGCGCGAGCTGAGCTGGAACGCTGGCTGCCGGAGGCCGGCATCGCCTACCGCTGGGAGAAGCGGCTCGGAGGCTTCAGGAAGGCCCCGCCCGACTCGCCGGACGTGGTCTGGCGCGAGGATATGTTCCGGGGCTACGCGGCGCACATGCGGACCGCCGATTTTCTCGCCGCGACCGACGAGGTGCTCGCCCAGGCCAGCGCGGATACCACGGCCGTGATGTGCTCGGAGAGCCTGTGGTGGCGCTGCCACCGCCGGCTGCTCGCCGATTTCGTCTCGGCCGTGCGCGGTGTGCCGGTCAGGCACCTCCTGCACGACGGAAGGCTGGAAGAGCACCGGCTCTCCCCCGGCCTGCGGCGGCGGGACGACGGCCTGCTCGTCTATGACGCGGGCCAGCCGATGATGCTGTAACTCCGGTCAGGTCAGGTAGGCCGCGAAACCGCTGGTCTGCCAGTCCGCGCCGCGGCTGGTGATGGCGAATGCCTCGTAGCCGTCCAGGCTCTCGACCCAGTCGCGGGCACCGGAGCCCATCGCGAAGGCGGCGGTGGCATAGGCGTCGGTCAGGGTCAGTCCCGAGCCGACCACGGTCACGCTGGCCAGATCGGTCGCGGGCTGCCCGGTGTGGGGGTTGACGATATGCGGGCCCCGCTCGGCGACGCCGGAGGTGGCCACGGCAAAGCTCCGTCCGGCGACCACGAGCGCGAGCGCGCCGGCCCGGAGCGGATCGGCGATCCCTATCCGCCACGGCTGTTCGGAACCACGATCGCCCACGCACTGGACGTCGCCGCCGCCGTTGACGCAATGCCCGGCTGAACCCGCCGCGGTGATCATCGCGGCGGCGCGCTCGATCGCCCATCCCTTCACGTAGCCGGAAGGGTCGAACCTGCCGCCGGGCGTGGTGGTGAAATACCCGCCGCTCAGCGCGCTGACCGCGGCGCAGGCCTCGAGCACTTCGGCGAGTTCCGGCGCGCATTGCGCCAGCGAAACCTCACCGGCGCCGAACCGGCTGACGTCGCTGTCCTCCCGGTAGGGCGAGAAGGTGGCGTCGACCCAGTGCAGCCAGCGCACCGCCCGGCCCAGCTCTTCCGCGGCGCAGGCCGGCACGTCGAAGGAAACGACGGTGCCCATCACGTGCTCGGGATGCCTGAGCCGCCCCGCCTGCCCGCCGGTCATCGGCGGGTTCAGGCCCGGTTGTCCAGCGCGCTCTGCAGCGACTGGATGTAACCCGCGCTGGTGTAGCTCGCGCCGGACACGGCGTCGATCTTCGCGGTCTGCGCCGTCAGCGTCTCGCCGATCAGCTTGGGGAAGGCGAACTCGCCGATTCGGATGTCGTTGGCGGTGTTCATCGGCTGCTGCAGGACCGCGACCTTGACGATCTTGCCGTTCCGCATGACCAGCTGGATCTGGACCGGACCGTACACGGTCGTGGCCACGTGGCCGGTGACGGTGGTCTCGCCGGCGGTCAGCGTGCCGGCCGGGCTTCCCGTCGGGAATTCACCGGGCACCGTGGCGCGAGATGACGAGGGAGCCGACGAGGGAGCCGACGTCCCGCCCGTACCGCTGGACCCGCCCGTGGTCGACACCGAGGCCGAGGGGACGGTCGGGACATGCGATTTGAACGACAGCAGGGCCACGAGACCGGCAATGGTGCCGGCGATAGTCAGGATCACTCGACGCATTTCGCGGATCCTCCCCTCAGAACTCGAACGATTCGCGGTGAATGCTCCGCTTGGGCACTCCGGCCGCGCGGAGCGCCGTGATCGCGGCCGAGGCCATACCGTCCGGCCCGCACACGTAGACGTCCTGCTCATCGATGGCCGGTGCGAGCGAACGCAGCACCCGCGGCGACAACGGATCACCGCCGAGCTCGGCCCGCGACCCGATCACGTAGTGCACGGTCGCCCCGCGCGCGGCGGCGATCGCGTCGAGCTCGTCGGCGAAGACAACATCCCGGGTGCTGCTCGCCCGGTAGATCAGCGTGACAGGGCCCGGCAGCGTCGCGAACATGGCGCGCAGCGGGGTGATGCCGACCCCGCCGGCCAGCAGCACGACACCGCGGCCGGAACCGGTAGCGGTGAACGCGCCGTAGGGTCCCTCGGCGATGACGCGGGTGCCTGGCTGCAGCCGGGCCAGCGCCTGGCTATGGTCGCCAAGGTCTTTCACCGTGATCCGGAGCAAGTCCTTCCCGGGTGCGGCGGATAGCGAGTACGGGTGCGAGGACCACCACAGCGACCTGGTGAGGAACCGCCAGCGGAAGAACTGGCCGGGCTCGGCGTCAAGCTCATCCAGGCGCGAGCCGCCGATGTAGACCGAGACGATACCCGGCCCCTCCTGCCTCACCCCGATCACGTGGAAGCCGTGCCGGGCGAACGAGCGCAACGGCACCACGAACCGGTACCAGACGATCAGCACCGCCACCGTCAGGTACATCGCCGACCACCAGAACCGCGCGGCCAGGTTGTTCACGAACGCCGCCCCGTCAGCGAACTGATGGCTGAACGCCAGGGCGATGGCCAGGTAGGTATACAGGTGCAGGTAGTACCAGGTCTCGTAGCGCACCCGGCGCCGGGCGGCGCGCATCGAGATCAGGCCGACGCCGAGCAGCAGGAAGCCGCCCACGGTGGCCATCAGCACGTCCGGGTACTGGGTGAGCAGCGCCGCCGTCTCGCCCGTCACGCTGGTGTGCGCCTCGATCGCGTAGCCCCAGACAATGAGCAGCGCGTGCGCCCACACCACGCAGACGACGTACCGGCCGCCCATCGCGTGCCACCGGGCCAGTTGGTCGGTGCCGATCCCCCGCTCCAGCGGAGGCAGCCGCGCCATCAGCGCGACCAGGACCACGACGCCGTATCCGGCGAGCAGCCCCAGGACCTCGCCCGCTCCGGTCAGCCAGCCGCCGAGCCCGCTGACGTCGGGTGTGGAGTGCCACCACAGGGCGATGACCGCGACCGCTCCGAGGACGATAAGGGCCAGCACCACCCGCGCGCTGGCCCGGCCACTTTCTTTCTGAGGCGGAACGGCACGGGATCTCGCCCGCGGGCCATGCGAGCCGCCGGACCGGGGCGGGGTGGTCGGCTGCCGCTGCCCCGGGTACGCTTCAGTCCCGGCGTGGCGGGCTGGCACGGGGCGCCTGGCAACGCTGGTCACCGCACCTCCTCGCGGGTCGCCGCGCTCAGGGCGGCTGAGTCACGCCCTAGCTGGATCGTATGCTCAGCGGAGCACAATGGCGCCGTCCTCGATCGTCATGGTTTCGCCCTTCCTCACTAGTTACGACTACGTAGGGCGATTCCGCTTGGTTCAGCGGTCCCTCGTAAGGGGTTCGTAATTGAACCGGTCAAGGCTTGGCAGGCCGGGACCTTACTTTCTGGCTAGGTCCATCTAGCTACAAGGAGAGAACTTACTGACTGTACGGAGAGTATCTATCTGAATACACACAGCCATAATCTGTCATTGGGGAACATCACGGATAGGATATGGTCAAATGCTTAGAGTAAGCGACGTTTGGGAGAGAGCACTCCACGCACCCGCGGCCATCACCAAGCCAGGTGAGGTCGTCGTCATCCGCTCGGCTGACAGCTACCACGGCAAGCAGGGAATGACCCTGGCCACCGGCGTGAGCAACCGCTCCGCGGGTGCACAGGCGCTGTGCCTGCACCTGATTACGATTCCCCCCGGGACCCGGGGCGTACCGCACGTCCACGACGGGCACGAGTCCGCTATCTACACCGTCAGCGGAGAAACCGAAGTATGGCACGGCGAGGGTCTGCGCCAGCGCACCGTGGTCACGGCCGGCGACTTCATGTATGTCCCGCCGGGAACCCCGCACCTGCCGGTGAACCGCAGCGATGTCACGACCGTGGCCGTGGTCGCCCGTACCGACCCGCAGGAACAGGAGAGCGTGGTCACCATGAACCTGCCGCCGCACCTCGCTGAGCTGAACGCCTTCCCCGTCGCCAGCCAGTAACCCCAACCCGCGCGTCGGCCGGCCCGGTCCCCTCCCGGCCGGCGCACCCGCCTCCCTTCCCGCGAGCCGAAGGGGCCGCGGCGACGCCTGGACTGACGAGCGAGGAACGAGCGAGGAGGGAAGGCGTTGCCTCAAAGCGGCCCCGGAGGGCGAGGGGGAACCTAGGAGTAAGCCTCAGGCGGAGGGCAGGCACAGACCAGGTTTCTGTCACCGTAGGCCTGGTCGATACGCCTGACCGGCGGCCAGTACTTGCCGCGGCGGTCCACCCCGACCGGGTACGCCGCCTCCTCCGGCTCGTAGGGGTGCTTCCATTCCCCCGCGATGAGCATCTCGGCGGTGTGCGGGGCATTCTTCAGCGGGTTGTCCTGGGCGTCGTACTCACCGGACGCCACCCGTGATATCTCCGAGGAGATCGCGATCATCGCGTCGCAGAACCGGTCGAGGTCGGGCAGGCTCTCGCTCTCGGTCGGTTCGATCATGAACGTGCCCGCCACCGGGAACGACATGGTCGGCGCGTGGAACCCGTAGTCGATCAGCCGCTTGGCCACGTCCTCTACGCTGATCCCGGTCTGGTGGGAAAGCGGCCGCAGGTCGATGACGCATTCGTGCGCCACGAGCCCGTTCCGCCCGGTGTACAGCACCGGGTAATACGAGGCCAGCCGCTTGGCGACGTAGTTAGCGGACAGCACCGCGACCTGGGTGGCCCGGCGCAGCCCGGCTGCCCCCATCATCGCGATGTACGCCCAGGAGATCGGCAGGATGCCCGCCGAACCGTAGGGCGCCGCGGCGACATGGCCCCGGCCGCCGCGGCCGGGCAGGAACTCCGCCAGGTGCGCGCGGACGGCGACCGGACCGACGCCGGGGCCGCCGCCGCCATGCGGGATGCAGAAGGTCTTGTGCAGGTTCAGGTGCGACACGTCGGCCCCGAAGGACGGCAGGGTGGCCAACCCGACCAGCGCGTTGAAGTTCGCGCCGTCGATGTACACCTGGCCGCCCGCCGCGTGCACCGCCGCGCAGGCGGCACTCACGTTCTGCTCGTAGACCCCGGCCGTGGACGGATAGGTCAGCATGATGGCGGCCACCTGCCCGTCGTGCGCGGCCAGCTTGGCGTCCAGGTCGCCGGGGTCGATGGCGCCGTCCGGGCCGCACCTGACCACCGCGACCCGCAGGCCGGCCAGCACCGCGCTGGCCGCGTTCGTGCCGTGCGCCGACTCCGGAATCAGGCACACATCGCGTCCCGCGTCACCCCGCGCGGCGTGGTAGCCGCGGATCGCGAGCAAGCCGGCCAGCTCGCCTTGCGAGCCGGCGTTCGGCTGCACGGACACCGCGTCGTAGCCGGTAAGCGCGGCCAGCCGCGCTTCGAGCGACGCGATCAGCTCCTGGTAGCCGGCCGTCTGCTCCGGCGGCGCGAACGGATGCAGGCCGGCGAAGCCCGGCCAGCTGATCGGCTCCATCTCGGCCGCCGCGTTCAGCTTCAGCGTGCACGAGCCGAGCGGGATCATGGACCGGTCAAGCGCGATGTCGAAGTCGGCCAGCCGCCGCAGGTAGCGCATCATCGCGGTCTCGCTCCGGTGCTCGCTGAACACCGGGTGGGTGAGGAACGCCGACGTGCGCCGCAAGGAGGCGGGCAGCACGTCGGGCTGATCGGTGGCCAGGCGTACGTCCATCGGCCCCGGCAGCGCGCAGATCGCGGCCACGACCTCCCGCAGTTGCTCGTCGGTCGTGGTCTCATCGCAGCTGACCTGCAGCGCGCCGTCGGGCGCCAGGTAGAGGTTGTACCCCGCGGCCCGCGCACGTTCCAGCCCCGCCGATGCCTCGCCTTCGCCGCCGTCGAAGCGAATCCGGATGGTGTCGAAGAAGTCACCACCGTCCGTTCCGCAGCCGTAGGCGCGCAGGGTGGCGGCGAGGACCGCGGCGCTACGGTGAGTGCCCCGTGCGATGGTGGCCAGCCCGCCGGGCCCGTGGTAGGTGGCGTACATGACCGCGGTCACCGCGAGCAGGACCTGCGCCGTGCAGATGTTGCTGGTCGCTTTCTCGCGGCGGATGTGCTGCTCGCGGGCCTGCAGCGCGAGCCGATAGGCGGGCCGGCCGTCGGCGTCGACCGATACCCCGACCAGCCGGCCGGGCAGCTGCCGCTTCAGCGCGTCGCTGACCGCGATGTAGCCCGCGTGCGGGCCGCCGAACCACAGCGGCACCCCGAACCGCTGGCTCGAGCCCACCGCGACGTCCGCGCCGGCCTCGCCGGGCGGCGTGAGCAGGGTCAGGGCCAGCAGGTCCGCGGCCACCGCGGCCAGCGCGCCGCGGGCGTGCGCCGCCTGGATCAGCGGCGCGGGGTCGCGGATCACCCCCGATGCGCCGGGGTACTGCAGCAGCACGCCGAACAGGTCGCCTTGCCCGGCGATGGTTTCCGCCGTCAGCGGGGCGACGACAAGTTCGATGCCGAGCGGCTCGGCGCGGGTGCGCAGAACGGCGAGCGTCTGCGGCAGGCAGTCGGCGTCGGCGAGGAACACGTGCCCGCCCTTGACGGCCCGCCGGGCCAGCGTCATCGCCTCGGCGGCGGCGGTCGCCTCGTCCAGCATCGACGCGCCGGCCCACGGCAGCGCGGTCAGGTCGGCGATCATGGTCTGGAAGTTCAGCAGCGCCTCGAGCCGGCCCTGCGAGATCTCCGGCTGGTACGGGGTGTACGCCGTGTACCAGGCCGGGTTCTCGAGCACGTTGCGGCGGATGACGGCCGGCGTGACCGTGTCGTAGTAACCCAAGCCGATCATCGAGGTCAGCACCTGGTTGCGACCCGCCATCCGGCGCAGCTCCGCCAGCGCCTGGGTCTCGGTGAGCGGGTCGGGCAGATCGATGTCGGGGGCTTGGGTGCCCTCGGGCAGGGCAGCCCGGGTGAGCTCGTCAAGCGATGAATAGCCCAGGTGGGCGAGCATATGCTGCTGGTCGGCGAGCGACGGCCCGATATGGCGATCAGTGAAACCGGTCATGGAGCCTCCCCGGCTGAAAACGGCGGATCACGCGGCTCCCCATCTGTTGCGGCTGACACCGCTCCAGAGATGCCTATCCCGTCCGGTTCTTGTGCCTGAGAGGTTCCGGGGATGTTGCCCCTTCGGCGCCCGCGCGACGTTACGCGGTATCTCTCCCGGTCGGTGTCATCAGCAGTTCGATGGTACCTCGCAAGGGGGGTCTGGGGGGCCAGGGGGGTACGGGGGGGCGGGCAGCCCCCCCGTGAGCGGGGGGTTCCGGGGGGTCGCCCCCCCGGGCCAGCACTAGCTGGTGCGACGCAGGCGGCGCTTGGCCAGGTCATCCTGCCCGCCCGGGGCGACCGCGACGAACCCGTCCTCGGCCCGGACGGCGGGCAGCACCGCCAGGTCACCCTCGACCTCGCGCCACACCCGGCCGAGCGCGATGCCGAACACGCCCTGGCCGCCCTGGAGCAGATCCACCACCTCATCGGCGGACGTGCACTCGTACACGCTGACTCCGTCGCTCATCAGCGTCACCTGGGCCAGGTCGGCACTGCCGCGATCGTGCAGGTGCTGCACCGCGGCCCGGATCTGCTGGAGCGAGATGCCGGTGTCGAGCAGCCGCTTGACGACCTTCAGCACGAGGATGTCGCGGAAGCTGTACAGCCGCTGCGAGCCGGACCCGTGGGCGGCACGGACGCTCGGTTCGACCAGGGCTGTGCGCGCCCAGTAGTCAAGCTGGCGGTACGTGATGCCGGCCGCGGAGCACGCGGTGGGCCCGCGGTAGCCGATCTCCCCCGCCTCCGCGCCAGGGTGACCGGACACCACAGCCCCACCAGACACCACAGGCCCACCAGACACCACAGGCCCACCAGACAGCGCAGCGTCACCGGAGAGGCCGGGAACCTCGTCATCGTCGAACAGGGTACCTTGCGAGCCGCCGACGTCAGGGACTTCAGTGCCGTCAGTTCCGCCATCACCCCTGGTTATCGCCACGCCCACCTCCACCGGACCTGACCACCCACGGTACCCGAACCGTAAGCCGCCCAGGGTAGCGGCGTCAACGACCACCAGCGGCGCGTCGCGACATTGCCGACCTCGGGTGCCCCGGCCTCAGGTGGCCCGGCCTCAGGTGGCCCGGCCTCAGGTGGCCCGGCCGAAGTCCTCGGGTGAGATCGTGTCGAGGAATTCGCGGAACTTCTCGACTTCGTCTTCCTGCTCGTCCGGAATGGCTACGCCCGCCTCATCCAGGATCTCCTCGCTCGCGAAGATCTGCGCGCCTGTGCGCAGTGCCAGCGCGATCGAATCCGACGGCCGCGCGCTTACCTCGGCGCCGTTGGAGAAGACCAGGTCCGCGTAGAAGATCCCGTCCCGCAACGCGGTGATGTTCACCGTGCGGAGCTGGACATTCAGGACCTCGAGCACGTCTCGGAACAGATCGTGCGTGAGCGGCCGAAGAGAAACCATACCTTGCTGGGCGAAGGCGATCGCTGTTGCCTCGACCGCCCCGATCCAGATGGGCAGGTACCTGTCCCCCTGCGCCTCCTTGAGCAAGACGATCGGGCTGTTGGATGGCATCTCGACCCGGACGCCGATGACCTCCATCTGCCGCACTACAGCTCCGTCCTCACGTGCCTGGGGAACCTTTGCTGGCCACCTCTCCCCTTGCCAAGGTACACCCGTAACCGCCCGGAGGCCGAGCGCAGCCCCCCCGCCGAGGGCTCGGCATCGCCCGAATCATGCCCGGATCCGCCGGTCTCATGCTCGTACCCGCCGGTGCGCAACGGCGCGGTTGCGAGCCCGGCCTCGGCGAGCGCGGACTCGACCAGCGTCGCGTGCAGCCGCGAGGTAAGGTCCGCGATCTGCCATGCCGTCCTGGCGGCCGCATCACGCGCGCCCGGGCCGCGCTGCCGCAGCTGCGGCGCCACGACCTGCTCGACCAGGTTTGCCTCCCGGTCGGCGGATGCCTTGACCGCACGCAGGTGCCGAGCCTGGACGCCATACTGGTGCAGCGCGGCCACCGCACGAGCAACCGCGAGCGCGTCCCCGCCGTACTGCCGCCCCACCCGGCGGATCAGGCCGTAGTCTTCGAGCTCGGTCAGTTCCGCGTCGCTGATTTCGGCGGAGTCGAGCAACTGATGACGGGTCATGCCGACGGGCGTCCGCCCGGCACCGGACTCCGGCGGCTGGCCGTTGCCATCTTCCCCGCTGTCGGCCAGCCGTTCCCTGATAACGCGCAGCGGCAGGTACGAATCCCGCTGCATGGTCAGGATATATCGCAGCCGCGCGATGTCGGGCGCGGAGAACCTGCGGTACCCCGAGCGCGACCTGGCCGGCTCGATCAGCCCCTCGGCCTCCAGAAAGCGGATCTTCGACGTACTGATATCCGGAAATTCCGGGCGCAGTTGGGCCAGCACCTCGCCGATACCGAATTGGCCGCGCGGCGACTGCTCACTCATGAGATGTTTCCCGCGCGCCACGTGCCGTGTTTCCCGCTGGCCAGTGGCAACTCATGCGAAATCCTGGGCGCCGCCCCTGCCCCGGCGGTCAGCCGAAGGCGCCGACCCGAGGTCCTGGCCGGTGAGGAAGAGCAGCCGGAACTTGCCGATCTGGACTTCGTCTCCGCCGGTCAGCTCCGCCTCCTCGATCCGTTCCCGGTTCACGTAGGTGCCGTTGAGGCTGCCGACGTCGCGCACGGTGAACCGAAAGCCCTGGCGGTAGAACTCGGCGTGCCGCCGGGAGACCGTCACGTCGTCGAGGAAGATGTCGCTGTCCGGGTGGCGGCCCGCGGTGGTCAGGTCGCCGTCGAGCCGGAACCTGCTGCCCGCGTTGGGCCCGCGCATGACCAGCAGCAGCGCGCTTCCCGGCGGCAGGGCGCCGAACGACGCGGAGTCCGGGAACAGGTCGTCGCCCAGCTCACCTTCGTCCGCCCGGCCGAGCGATATCGTCGAGGTGGTCTCACCGGGACGGGCGGGCATGCTCCCGGTCCCCGGCCCGGGTGCCGCGGGCCCGGCCGGCATCCCCGCTCCTGGGGGCACGGGTGCGCCCAGCTGGGACCCGCAGTTCGAGCAGAACCTGGCGCCCTCGGGATTGGGCCGACCGCACCGGGCGCAGTAGACGCGTGGCATAGCTCCGCTCGGCCTCCCCTCAGTCTGGTCCTCGGCTTCGCTCGATCCTGCCCAAGGTACGCGAGAAGAGGCGGGGCGGTCCATGCGCCGCGCGAACAGCCCACGCCATCCGCGTCCTTTATTTTGGCCGCGACGCTTCCGCCACACCGCGTTGTCACCTCCGCCGTCGCTCACCGCCGCAGCGGCCGATGACCGCCCGGACGAATCGCAATGCGCGATTCTCTCACATTCGCGCACATTCACGAATTCGCGTGGTTGAAGCCTTTCCCATCCTCGCGTGAGGGACACAGCTTACCCCGACGCCGTGCGTTTATCTGGAAACCGACTCCTCCTATCGAGGACACTTACCGAAAGCATCCCCGCCCTTAGCGGCCCGCTTGCTCAACCACGGAGGCCCACTCGTCGAGCATCAGTTGCGCGGTGTCGGCGTCGTTTCCCTCGGCCCACAGGTGGGTAACGGCATCGGCAGGGTCGGGCAGGACGAGCACCCAGCCGCGATCGTGCTCGGTGACTCGCACGCCATCGGTGGTATCGATATCGTGATCACCTGCGGCCTCCATGACCGTGCGCATGACACCGCCCTTGGCCGCCCACGGGGTCGGAATCGACCGCTTGAGCAAGTACGCGGCCGGGATCCTGGCGTCGATCTGGCTCAGCGTCAGCCTGGTCCTCGCGACCAGGCCGAGCAGCCTGACGAAGGCTGCGATGCCGTCGACGGTGCGCGAGCACTCCGGCACCACAAAACCACCGTGACCGTCGGCTGCGAAGATGACCTCGTCTTGCGCCGCCGCCAGCGTGAGCGCGTGCATCGAGGTCGGCGTCCAGTTCACCTGGACGCCGTGGAACCGGCACACCTGCTCCGCCACCCTGGTCGTGGTCACCGGCAGCGCTACCTGGCCTCGCTTACGCTCGGCCGCGACTAGGTCGAGCACGGCGAGCAGGGCCCGGTCCTCCCTGACCAGCTCGCCTTTCTCATCCACGAGCTGGATCCGCTCTCCGACCGGGTCGAACCTGACCCCGAATGCCGCCTTGGACGAGGACACCACCTCGGCCAGCCGCTGCAGGCCCGCGCGCTGCTGCGCGACGGTCTCGGTCGGCGACATCTCGTCCAGCCGGTTGTTCAGGGTGAGCACGTCCACGCCGAGGGTACCGAGCAGGCTGGGAAGCACCAGCGACGCGGTGCCGCCGGCGCAATCCGCGACCACCTTCAGGTCGGCCTCGCGCACGCCGCTCATATCGACGCACCTGAGCAGCTCGTGGGTGTACGACTCGACCACCCGGGGCGGGTAGCTGAGCTCGGCGATCTCGCCGGGAAAGGCCCGGCGGAACTCCTGCCGGGAAAAGACCCGCTCCAGCTTGCGCTGGTCCGCCTGGGACAGCTCGGCACCGCGCTCGTCGAGGAAGATGATGTCGATGGACTGCGGGTCACCGGGCGTGGTGCGCAGCACGATGCCGCCGCTGTAGTGGTCCCTGGTGGTCTCGAACCTGGCCACCGGAAGCGGCTGGGCCTCCAGGTCCAGCACGTTGATGGCGCTGGCGTTCAGGGCGCTCTGCATGGCCCGCTTCAGCGTTCGCGCGGCCCGTGACACGTCCCGTGAGGTAGTGACGGTCGAGCCCTTGCGCAGCGTGGTGGCGTAGGCGCTGGCCAGGCGGACCGCTAGTTCGGGCGTCACCTCAACGTTGACCAGCCCGGACACGCCGCGCGGGCCGAACAGGGTGCGCTGGCCCCGTGACTCCCAGATCACGCTGGTGTTCACGACCGCGCCGGCCTCGATGGTCTTGAACGGGTACACCTTCACGGCGGCGGACAGGTATGCTTCGGGCTCGATCACGCACTCGTCCCCGACGACCGCGCCCTCCTCGATCCTGGCCAGCC
Source organism: uncultured Actinomycetes bacterium (assembly GCA_963758795.1). Classification (GTDB taxonomy): domain Bacteria; phylum Actinomycetota; class Actinomycetes; order Streptosporangiales; family Streptosporangiaceae; genus Palsa-504. Next base: position 285,984 of record CAVWXG010000001.1, on the reverse strand, counting down.
GCATGACGTCGGTGTTCTTGCCGATCACGCAGCCGCGCAGGGTGACGCCCTGGCCGACGTAGACGTTGTTGTGCACGACGGCACGGTGCAGGAAAGCGCCCTCCTTGACGACGACGTTGCTGCCGATGACCGTGTACTCGCGCAGGTGCGCGCCCGCCTCGATCTTGGCGTAGTCCCCGATGCACAGCGGACCGGTGAGCACGGCGTCGGCGTCGACCTCGGCGCCCTCGGCGACCCAGACCCCGGGTGAGACCTCGAAGCCGGCGATGTCGCTGTGGACCCGGCCGACCAGCACGTCGGCCTGCACCTTCAGGTAGGTCTCGTGGGTCCCGACATCTTCCCAGTAGTCCTCCGAGATGTAGCCGTACAGCGGCGCGCCGCGCTTGAGCAGCTTGGGGAAGACGTCCCCCGACCAGTCGACCACCTCGCCCGGCGGAACCTCCGCGAGCACCTCGGGTTCCATCACGTACAGCCCGGTGTTGACCGTGTCCGAGAAAACCTGGCCCCACGTCGGCTTTTCCAGGAAGCGCTGGATCCGGCCGTCTTCCGCGGTGATCACGATGCCGAACTCAAGCGGGTTGGGCACCCGGGCCAGGCCTACCGTGACCAGCGCGCCCTTGTCCTTGTGGAATTTCACCAGCGAGGTCAGGTCCATGTCGGTGAGCGCGTCGCCCGAGATGACCAGGAAGGGCTCGTCCCGCAGCGCGTCTTCGGCGTTCCTGACGCTGCCCGCGGTGCCGAGCGGCATCTCCTCGGTGGCGTACTGCAGGCTCATCCCGAACTCCTCGCCGTCGCCGAAGTAATTACGGACGAGCGCAGCGAGGAATTGGACGGTCACGACGGTCTCATCGAACCCGTGCCGCTTGAGCAGTCGCAGCACGTGCTCCATGATCGGCCTGTTGGCCACGGGGAGCAGCGGCTTGGGCTGGTTTGCGGTCATCGGGCGCAGCCGCGTTCCCTCGCCCCCTGCCATGACGACGGCCTTCAATGGATTTGCGGCTCCTTTCCCGGTGTCCACCCTAAGGTGTACCCCGCCGCCGACGGGTTCACGGGTGCTCTGCCACTTTCCGGGTGTTCTGTTCGCGGGCTAACGCCAGCAGACGGACAGGGGCCGCCGCCTCACGGACCCGCCCCGCCACTGCGCGGACTCGCATAGCCACCGACCAGGCTCCGCACCTGGGCGAGGTACAGCATCGCGGCCCACCAGTACAGCACCGTGCCCCAGATCGCAAAAGCCCAGCCTATTACCCTGGCCAGCGTTCCTCCCCAGCCGGGGTGATCGCCGAGGAAGAGCAGCGGGAAGGCGTAAAGCAGGCACAGGGTTGCTCCCTTGCCGGCCAGGCTGACCTGCAAGGTGCCGAACCCGGCCCGGCGGCGCAGGACGCCGAGCGCCGCGCCGACCGTCAGCTCGCGTAGCCCCAGGACGGCCACCAGCCACCAGGGGATGATTCCCCGGATCGCGAGCGCGACGATCGTCGAGACGATGTACAGCCGGTCCGCGGCCGGATCGAGCACCTGGCCGAGCCTGCTGGTCTGGTTCAGCGCGCGGGCGATCTTCCCGTCCAGCCAGTCGGACAGGCCCGCGACGATAAGCAGGCCCACGGCCCAGTAGTCGGCGACGGCCGTCCGCGGCCCGAGCACCAGCCACAAGAAGACCGGCACGCCGACCAGCCTGGCGGCACTTATCCCGTTCGGGATCGTAAGGATACGGTCCACGGACCAAGTATCCTCAACCAAGTGACTATGGCGGATGCGGGGGCGCTTGCTCGTGCCGCCGACACGAAGGTGCCCCATTTCAAGGTGCCCGATCCCAACGTTCCCGATTCCAGGGTCCTGGCCGAGGCGGGTAGGCGCCGGACTTTCGCGGTGATCAGCCACCCGGATGCGGGCAAATCCACGCTGACCGAGGCGCTGGCCTTGCACGCGTCGGCGATCACGCAGGCCGGCGCGGTGCACGGCAAGGCAGGTCGGCGCGGCGTGACCTCGGACTGGATGGCGATGGAACGCGCCCGGGGCATCTCGATCACCTCGGCGGCGCTTCGCTTCGACTACCACGGCGCGATGCTGAACCTGCTCGACACTCCGGGACACGCGGATTTCTCCGAGGACACCTACCGGGTCCTTTCCGCGGTCGACTGCGCGATCATGCTGCTCGACTCGGCCAAGGGCCTGGAACCGCAGACGCTGAAGCTATTCGACGTGTGCCGGAGCCGCTCCGTCCCGGTGATCACCTTCGTGAACAAGTGGGACCGGCCCGGCCGGGAGCCGCTTGAGCTGCTCGACGAGATCGAGCAGCGGATCGGGCTGCGCCCGGCCCCGGTGAACTGGCCCGTCGGCGTGGCCGGCGACTTCCGCGGCCTGATCGAACGGACCACCGGGGACTACATCACCTTCACCAGGACCCCTGGCGGGGCCGGGCGTGCCCTGGAAACCCCGCTCGACGCTGCGGCCGCGGCCGCCCGCGACGGCGATGCGTTCGTGACCGCACAGGAGGAACTGGCGCTGCTCGATGAGATCTACGGCGGTCTCGGGGGTTTTGGGGTCCTGGGCGGCGCGCAGGGCCGCCGCGACGAACTCGACATGGAGTCATTCCTGGCCGGCGTGACGAGCCCGGTGCTGTTCGGTGCCGCGCTGCCGAACTTCGGTGTCCGCCGCCTGCTCGACGCCGTGACTACCTATGCTCCGCCGCCCGCGGAGCGGACCGACATCAAGGGCGAACCGCGGGCGGTCGACGCCCCGTTCTCGGGCTTGGTGTTCAAGGTGCAGGCCAACATGGACCCGGCGCACCGGGACCGGATGGCATTCGTCCGGGTGTGCTCAGGCCGGTTCGAGCGCGGCATGGTGCTCACCCATGCCGCCACCGGGCGGCCGTTTGCCACCAAGTACGCGCAGTCGATGTTCGGCCAGGACCGGGAGACCGTCGAGGAGGCCTTTCCCGGCGACGTCATTGGCCTGGTGAACGCCACCGCGCTACGCCCGGGCGACACCCTTTACGCCGGCGACGTCCCGGTCGAGTTCCCGCCGATCCCCAGCTTCGCGCCCGAGCATTTCGCCGTGGTGCGCGGCAAGGAAGCGGGCAAGCAGAAGCAGTTCCGGCGCGGAATCGAGCAGCTGGACACCGAGGGCGTCGTCCAGGTCCTCGCCTCCAACCTGCGCGGCGATCAGGCTCCCGTGCTCGCCGCTGTCGGCCCGCTGCAGTTCGACGTGGTCCTGCACCGGCTCGAGTACGAGTTCGGTGCCCGCGCCGAACTCGATCACCTTAACTTCACGTTGGCCAGGCGCACCGACGCCGAGGGCACCCGCGCGCTGGCCGGGCAGCGCGCGGTCGAGGTGCTGACCCGCCGCCACGACGGCGCCATCCTCGCGCTGTTCAGCGACAAGTGGCGGCTCGGCCAGATCCAGCGGGAGCACCCCGGCATCATGCTCGAGCCCCTCATCGCCGGCTAGCTCCACCTTACGGCGATCACGGTCACCGCCGGGGTACGGGCAGGCCGATGCCGGGCAGGGTACCGGGGTCGTGCAAGATCGCGGCGCCCAGCTCGTTGACCCGCACGGCGACCAGGCCGTCGTAGCGGGACAGCCAGGGGTACTGGTCGGCGCCCCACAGACCCCGGTAGTCCTCGCGCGCTCCGCGCGGATCGGTGTAGGCCACGTCGATCACGCCCAGGGTGGCCGCGTACTCGAACAGCACGCAGAGCGCGTACCTGCCCTCCAGGACATCCCAGGCGGCCGGGCCGGCGTGACCGAGTGACCCGTAGTAAGAGTCGGCCAGGTACAGCCGCCAGCGCGCCATCAGGCTCCGGGCCACCACCAGCGGCCGCGGCTGCGTGGCCAGGACCCCGAGCAGCAGGTCGACGTCGGTCCATACGCCGGGCTCGGCCGCGCCGAGCCCGGCGGCCAGCGCGGCGCGGCGGTTGCGAACCGAGGTCAAGGTGGCGGGCCTTCGCTGGCCCTTGATCGCCTCGACCCGGGCCAGCTCGTCGTGCGAGACGCTGGTCAGCCACCGGTCCCACAGCGCGCCGAGCGCCTGGTACGTCGGCCTGACCAGCGCCGCCCGGCCGCGCGCGGTCAGCTCAAGCCTGGTGCCCGCCAGCTGCGTTAGGCCGCCGGCCTGCACGAGCAAGGGCCACGCGAACGCGGCGATAGGCTCGCCGCGGCCGGCCTCATCTCCGTCGTAGTAATCCCCGCCGACCAGGACATCGGTGACCAGCCTGACCGTCGCGGCCAGCGGCCGTCTGGTCGCCGCGCTGCAGCGCATCTGGTGGTCAGCGGTCAGCTCGAGGACGGCGACTAGGTTGGACAGTGCGTCCGGCGCGGTGCAACGGAGCAGGACCAGGCCGGACGGGTCATACTCCGCCCGTTCATCGGTGACGCCGATCGTGTCCACGGCCACCAGCAAACCCTAGCGGCTCACGGCCCATCGCGACGGTAGGCTCGCCGGACAACACAGCAGAAAGCGGGTACGCGACGGTAACGATGCGCGTGATCGGAGTGGATGCCTGCAGGCGCGGCTGGGTCGCGGTCAGCCTGGAGGTCTCCCGGCTTCCGCACCAGGCGCCCCGCCTGGTGTCCGTCCGCATGGACGGGTCGCTGGCGAGCGTGCTTGAACGGGCGGACCGCGATCCAGCCCGGGTCGTCGGGATCGACATGCCACTCGGGCTGCTCGAATCGGGCTGGCGCGAGGCGGACAGGGTGGCCCGCGGCCTGCTCGGGCCCAGGCGCAGCTCGGTCTTCGCGATCCCGCCCCGGGCCGTCTGGGCGCAGCTGAGCTACCCGGCCGCGAACCAGCTCTGCCGTGAGCTCACCGGTCAGGGTTTCAGCGTGCAGGCGTGGGGGCTGCGAACGAAGCTGCTCGAGGCCAACCAGTACCGCGAGGCGTGCGAGCACCCGATGTACGAAGTGCACCCGGAACTCGCGTTCGGCGCGATGGCAGGCGCCCCACTGGGCTACAGCAAGCACACGGCAGCCGGCCGCGAGCTGCGCCGCGAGCTGCTGACCCGGGCCGGGATCGTGCTCCCGGCCAGCTCGTCCGGCAACGCAGGAGGCACCTGGGGCACCGGGTGCTATGGGGCGACCCCGGTGACGGACACCCTGGATGCGGCGGCCGTGGCCTGGAGCGCCGGGCGTATCGCCACCGGTCTGGCGGTCATCCTGCCTGACCGGCCGCAGCGGGACAGCCAGGGGCGCCAGATCACGATCCGCTACTAATCCCCGGCCCGGCCGGCCTGGGCGGGGCCCGGGGTTTCGGGGGTTGGGCCCGACCCGCGCGGGCCGCGTCTGGTGCGCAGACCGTCGAAGACCATGGCGCAGAGCGTGTCCGCGAGCGGCCCTGTGGCCGCGCGGCGGGCCGGCCTGTCCCACTCGACTAGGGAGTTGACCAGCCCGAACAGCAGCCGAGCCGTGACCAGCGCGTCAACGTCCGGGCGGATGTCGCCATCGCGCACGGCCTGGGCCACCAGCTCGGCGACGAACCGGTCGAAGGCGCGCCGCTGGTTAAGCGCGGCCCGCTCGACCTCGGTGTTCCCCCGTACCCGCAGCAGCAGGGTGACGTAAGGCAGCTCGGCTTCGAGCACGTCGACACTGCCCCGGATCAGGTACTCGAGCCGCTCGATGGCCGGGGCGGGCAGCACGCGGGCCTGGTCCGCCGCCGCTGACAGGCCGGCCAGCGCACGGTCCAGGGCCAGCCGGAGCAGTTCTTCTTTGCCCGCTACGTGGTGATAGATCGCTGACTTGGCGATGCCGAGCCGATCCGCGAGATCGCGCATGCTGGTGCGGTCGTAGCCGCGCTCGTTGAAGACCTCGACGGCGACCGCGAGCACCGACGCCAGGTCGTAGCCCGGGCGTCCGCGCCGCGGCGGGCTCGCCGTGGGGTCCTGGCCGGGAACCGTGGGCGAGATCACGACGCCGGGGCTGCCGGGGCCAGCTGGTGGCTTCGCCCGCGGAACTCCGCGATCACATCGCTACCCCGGCGCACGGTGACGTCGTAGAGCCCGGACCGCCCGAACCGCGTGCGTACCACGGCCTCGGCGACCAGTTCGTCGCCGGCCCGCGCGGGAGCGACGAAGACGATGTTGGCCGATGCGGCCACGGTCGCCGGTCCGTAACTGTTACAGGCGCAGGCAAAGGCGGTGTCGGCCAGCGCGAAGATCAGGCCGCCGTGCGCGATGGCGTGCCCGTTGACCATGTCGGCGCGCACCGTCATCCGGGTCACGGCGCGCCCTTCGCCCTGGTCGACCAGCTCGATGCCCAGGCCGCGCGAGGCCTCGTCGTTCGTCATCATCGCCTGGACGCTGGGCGTATGCGCCACGGCCATCTCCTCCTGTATTATTGACCGAACGTCCGGTAAATAATACCGGCGGCCGGCCACATAGACGCGGCCGGGTGGTGCTTACGATGGTGCCGAAGATATACCCGGAGGGATAGTGACGATGACTGCGCTCCCGGACGAGATCACGGGCGACCTGCAAACCCACTTCGACCGGACCCTCGAACGCGGCCGGCGTATCGAGCCGCGGGACTGGCTTCCGGACGCCTACCGCGCCACGATGATCCGCCAGATTGCCCAGCACGCCCACTCGGAGATCATCGGCATGCAGCCGGAGGGCAACTGGATCACCCGCGCTCCTTCGCTGCGGCGCAAGGCGATCCTGATCGCCAAGGTGCAGGACGAGGCCGGCCACGGCATGTACCTGTACTCGGCCGCCGAGACGCTCGGCGCCGACCGAGCCGACCTCACCGACAAGCTTCTCCGCGGGCGGCAGAAGTACTCGTCGATCTTCAACTACCCCACGCTGACCTACGCGGACGTCGGCGTGATCGGCTGGCTGGTCGACGGCGCGGCGATCTGCAACCAGGTACCGCTGTGCCGCTCCTCCTACGGCCCCTACGCGCGGGCCATGGTGCGTATCTGCAAGGAGGAGTCCTTCCACCAGCGGCAGGGATACGAGCTGCTGATGACCATGATGCGCGGCACCGAGGCGCAGCGCGCGATGGTCCAGGACGCCACCGACCGGTTCTGGTGGCCCTCGCTGATGATGTTCGGGCCGCCGGACGACCAGTCGCCGAACACCGTCCAGTCGATGGCCTGGGGCATCAAGCGGCACACCAACGACGAGCTGCGGCAGCGCTTCGTGGACATGACCGTCCCGCAGGCGGACAAGCTCGGCGTCACGTTGCCTGACGAGAACCTGAAGTGGAATGCCGAACGCGGGCACTATGACTTCGGGGCGGTGGACTGGGACGAGTTGATGACCGTGGTCAAGGGCAACGGGCCCTGCAACGCCCAGCGCATCGCGCGCCGCCAGGCCGCCCACGACGATGGGGCCTGGGTCCGCGAGGCCGCCGCGGCTCACGCCGCCAAACGGGCGGCCACGCGGAAGGACGCCGCCTGATGACCGAACCGCAGGTGCGGTCGGGCTGGCCGCTGTACGAGGTGTTCCTGCGGGGCAAGCGGGGCCTGAATCACGTGCACGTCGGATCGCTGCACGCGGCCGACCCGGAAATGGCGCTGCACCACGCCCGTGACCTGTACACCCGCAGGAACGAGGGCGTCAGCATCTGGGTGGTGGCGGCCAGGGACATCACCGCGTCGAGCCCGGACGAGAAGGACCCGTTCTTCGCGCCATCCGGAGATAAGGTCTACCGGCATCCGACGTTCTACGAGATCCCTGAAGATGTGCCGCACATGTAACGCGGGTCGGACCCGAGGATGCCGATGACTGACGACGAGTTCAACGCCTACCAGAGCCTGGCGCAGGACACCGAGGACCATCGCTGGGCGTTCGGCACCGGTTTCACCGACCCGCTCGAGGGCATCGACGCGTCGGTGCCCGACGGCGTGGACGGCGCCGCGCTGGCCACCTACTGCCTGATGCTCGGCGACGACGCGCTGATCTACTCGCACCGGCTGCAGCAGTGGATCACGCGCCTGCCGGAACTCGAGGAAGAGACGGCCATCGCCAACATCGCCCTGGACCTGCTCGGTCAGGCGCGGATGCTGCTCGCCCGGGCCGGCCTGGCCGAGGGCGCGGGACGGCAGGAGGACCGGCTCGCGTTCTTCCGCGAGGAGAACGAGTTCCGCAACGTGCGGCTGGTCGAGGCCCTCGACGCCGACTTCGCCGAGCTGACCGGCCGACTGCTGGTCTTCTCGGCCTGGCGGCTGGCGCTCTTCGGCCAGCTGGCCTCCTCACGGGATCCGGTGCTGGCCGCCATCGCGGCCAAAGGCGTCAACGAACTCAGCTACCACCGTGACTACGCCGCCCAGTGGGTGATCCGTCTCGGTGACGGCACCCAGCGCTCCCACGACAAGATGCAGGCCGCGCTCGGCACCATCTGGCCGCTGGTGGACGAGCTCTTCCGGGCTGACGCCGTGGTGGCCGCTCTGCCCGGGGTGGCGGCCGACCCGAGGGAACTGCGCGCCGAGGTCGGCGCCGTGCTGGACACCGTATTGGACACGGCCACGCTAGACCGCCCGCAAGCCGCGCCGATGGCCCTGGTCGCCGGTAAGAGCGGACGCGACGGGGTGCACACCGAGGCGTTCGGTTACCTGCTCGCCGAGCTGCAGAGCCTGGCCCGCACCCACCCGGATGCGACATGGTGACCGCGGCCGCGCAAGCGGCGCGTCAGGTCGCGGCGCGTCAGATCGCGGCGGCGGTGCCCGATCCGGAACTGCCGATGGTGACGCTGGGGGATCTCGGCATCCTGCGCGCCGTGGTCGCCGAGGGCGAGCAGGTCGTCGTGACGATCACGCCGACCTACTCAGGCTGTCCCGCGCTGCGCGAGATCGCGCACGACCTGCGGCACCGGCTGACCCGAGCCGGATTCACGGACGTCATCGTGCGCACCGAGCTCGCGCCCGCCTGGAGCAGCGACTGGATCAGTGCTGAGGGGCGCAGGAAACTGCACGCGGCGGGCATCGCGCCGCCGGGCCCGGCGCGACGGGCCCCGCCCGGACCGGTGCCGCTCACCCTCACCGCAACCCGGCGCGAGCCTGTCCCCTGCCCGCAGTGCGGTTCTGCCGACACCACCCAGACCGCGGCATTCAGCGCGACCGCCTGCAAGGCGCTTTTCCGCTGCGAGGCGTGCCGCGAGCCGTTCGAATACGTGAAGGAAATCTGATGCCCCGCCCGGCTCCGTCCCGGACCGAGTTCCATCGGCTCACGGTCGCGCGCGTTGACCCTCTCACCCCTGACTCTGCCGCGGTGACCTTCGACGTGCCGACCCGGCTGGCGGAGAAGTTCACCTTCGCGCCCGGCCAGTGGCTGACGATCCGACGCGGCGGCGAGCGCCGCTCCTACTCGATATGCGCGGCCAAGGGCCGTGCGCCGCGCATCGGCGTGCGCGAGGTGGCGGGCGGCGCGGTCTCCGGCTGGCTCGTACGCGAGGTGCGGGCCGGTGACGAGATCGAGGTGGCCGAACCCTCCGGATCTTTCACTCCCGACCTGGAAACGCCCGGGCAGCACGTCATGATCGCCGCGGGCAGCGGGATCACGCCCATCTTGTCCATCGCCGGATCCGTGCTCGCCGCGCACGATGGCTCCGCCGTGACGCTGCTGTACGGCAACCGGCGCAACGACTCGGTGATGTTCGCCGACGAGATCGCCGACCTCAAGGACGCCCACCCGGCGCGGATCTGCCTGGTCCACCTGCTCAGCCGCGAGCCGCAGGAGGTTGAGCTGTTCAACGGCCGGCTCGACGCCGGCAAGCTGCGCTCGCTGCTGCCGGTCACGGTCGAGGTGGCGGCGGTCGATCACTGGTGGCTGTGCGGCCCGTTCGGCATGGTCGAAGACGCGATCGGCGTCCTCACGAGCCTCGGCGTGGCCCGTGACCGCATTCGCCGGGAGCTGTTCTACGTCGAGGAAGAGCCGCCGGCCGAAGCCAAGCACGCCGAGGCCCCAGCAGGCCCGGGCGCCGAGGTCACCGTGGTGCTCGACGGCCGCAGCAGCACCGCGACCGTCGAACCGGGCACTCCGATCCTGGACGGAGCCCAGCGGGTCCGGCCCGACCTGCCGTTCGCCTGCAAGGGCGGCGTCTGCGGCACCTGCCGCGCGCTGCTGGTCAAGGGCGAGGTCACGATGCGGCGCAACTATGCCCTTGAGCCTGCGGAACTTGCGGCCGGATACGTGCTCACCTGCCAGGCTCTCCCCGCGTCCGACCAGATTACGGTTGACTACGACGCCTAGCCACCGAGGAGTTCGGGCCATGCGGGACCTCACGTCGCCGTCGGGAGACCTCGATCCCATCGAGCGGGCCTCGGCCGATGAGCTGCGCGCGCTCCAGCTGGAGCGGCTGCGCTGGACGCTGCGCCACGCGTACGCCAGCGTGCCGCACTACCGCGCCGCCTTCGACGCGGCCGGAGTGCACCCGGACGACTGCAAGGACGTGGCCGACCTGGCTAAGTTCCCGCTGACCAGCAAGGCCGACCTGCGCGATAACTACCCGTTCGGCATGTTCGCGGTGCCCCGCGAGCAGGTCGTGCGGGTGCACGCCTCGTCGGGGACCACCGGGCGCGCCACCGTGGTCGGCTACACCCGCGACGACATCGAGGTGTGGGCCACGGTGATGGCCCGCTCGATCCGCGCCGCGGGCGGGCGGCCGGGCCATATCCTGCACAATGCCTACGGCTACGGGCTGTTCACCGGTGGCCTGGGCGCGCACTACGGGGCCGAGAAGCTCGGCTGCACGGTGGTCCCGGTCTCCGGCGGGATGACCGAACGGCAGGTCACCCTGATCCGGGACTTCCGGCCGGACGTCATCATGGTCACGCCGTCCTACATGCTCGCAATCGTCGACGAGATGGAGCGCCAGGGCGACGACCCGGCGGCGTCGTCCCTGCGGTTCGGCATCTTCGGCGCGGAGCCGTGGACGAACGAGATGCGCGCCGAGATGGAGCGGCGGCTCGGCATCGACGCCACCGACATCTACGGCCTGTCCGAGGTGATGGGCCCGGGCGTGGCGCAGGAGTGCGTCGAGACCAAGGACGGCCTGCATATCTGGGAAGACCACTTCTACCCCGAAGTGATCGACCCGCTCACCGGCGAGGTGCGGCCCGACGGAGAGGAGGGAGAGCTCGTCTTCACCTCGCTGACCAAGCAGGCCATGCCGGTCATCCGGTACCGGACCCGCGACCTCACCCGGCTGCTGCCGGGGACGGCGCGCACCATGCGGCGGATGCAGAAGATCACCGGCCGCACCGACGACATGATCATCTTGCGCGGAGTCAACCTGTTCCCGACCCAGATCGAGGAACTCATCATGCGCATCCCGGTCCTGTCGCCGCATTTCCAGCTGCACCTGAGCCAGGCCGGCCGGATGGATCAGCTCGCCGTCCACGTCGAGCGCCGCACCGGGACGCCCGAGGCCGACGCGGCGCCAGCCGGCGCGCAGCTCTCAGCTCTGGTCAAGAACACCATCGGCATCACCGTCACCACCGTCGTCACGGAGCCCGACTCGATCGAGCGGTCTATGGGCAAGATGCGCCGCGTCGTGGACCACCGGCCGCGCTGAGGGCTCAGCACGACCTCGAATTGGCGCAGGGCCGACGCGATGTCGAAGTGAACACCGTCCGGCTGCGCGATCGCCCCAGGGCGGCAGCGGCAACGGCACCTGGGTCAGCATCCGGCCATCAGGAGCCCTGGGCCCCATTGACGAAATTATGCATTTCTGCATAAAAGGGAACATTTCCCAATGTCGCGCATTTCAGAAAAGGGACCCCGGACGGGCTGCAACTGACTGGCTACCGTTTTATAACTGTAATCAATATCCGGGTCGCCACGGCAGGGCTTGTGGTCACAGAGGTGCCGAGCTTCGAGCACTCCCGGATCCACGGCGAGAGCAACCTGAAGACCTTCAGCGACGGCCGCCGAGTGCTGCGCACCATCATGGCCGAGCGGTTCGGCGCCCGGCGTTATGCCCGCATGGCCGCGGCCGCCGCGGCGGACCACGGCCGCGCGGCGTGTCCGGCGCGCGCAACACGGGCGTTGCCATAAGCCACGGCGAGATAGTGGCCTTTCTCGACGACGACGCCCCGCGCCGACGCGAATTGGATCGAGGCGCTGCGACCGCATTTCCTGAACAACAATGTCATCGGCGCCGGGTTGACCCACTCTGGGTCAAGCCAAGGCCGCGGTGGGTTTCCGCCGGAGTTTGACTGAACCATTGGCGCGTCTTACCGTGGAATTCCGGATAAGGCGCAGCAGGTCCGGAACGTTTGGAGCAATAATATGGCAATATGCCGCTCTTCGTTGCTGGCTACCTGCCTGGATGCCGTGGCGGCCCTCGACTACCCCGATGACGAGGTCGTCGTGGTGGACAACGCGCCGGTGAACCTCGACGTCGCCGACCTCGTCGACAGCCGCCGCTGGCTGAAGGCCTGCGGACCGCAGGTGGGGCTCACCCGCCGCGGAGGCGGACTCGGTAGATCGTGACGTCGGCGTTGCGGTAGGCGACCGACCACCCGGGCCGGTGCCGGACGGCAGCCGCCAGCGCGGCGCTGTCCGGCCAGCATCCGGTACAGGCCGGCCAGCAGCAGCGCGTCCGGCGATCGCAGTCACGGCCAGGCTCAGCACCAGCGTCAGCTCCGCCTGGACCAGGCCGTCCCCGCTGTCGATCCAGGCCATCACGGCCGCACCCGGCGGCACGCAGGCCAGGAGCAGTGCTCCCACGACCGCGGGCCAGCGGCCAGGCAGGGCCTCAAGTGGGCATCCTGACCGCCACGCATGATCCCCCGTAGATATTAGTGTGACTCTAAGCAATAATACTATTACTTATAGTCAGGAGCACCTATCGCGGGCGTCTTTGAGCCAACGGCTCGGGTTCCCTTCTGACCCTTCCGCGATGGTGAATACGGCGGGAACGCGAAGCGCTAGGGATGAACGCGAAGCGCTAGGGATGGAAGCGGGTGCCCGTCACCTTTTCCGCGATCCCGGTGCGGTCCAGGTAGGGCGTGATCCCGCCCAGGTGGAACGGCCAGCCGGCGCCGAGGATCATGCACAGGTCGATGTCCTCCGGGGCAGTCACGACCCCCTCGTCGAGCATCAGCCTGATCTCCTCGGCCAGCGCCTCGAGCGCGCGCTCGCGCACCTGCCCCGCGGTGGACGGGAGATCGCCGCCCGCCAGGATGGCGGCAACGGACTCATCTACCGAAAAATCGGGCCCGTATACCGCGGTCTTGCCCGCCTCCACCAGCGCACGGAGCTTCGGCGACACCGCGAACCGGTCCGGGTACGCCCCGGCCAGCGTCTCGCCGACGTGCAGCGCGACCGCCGGCCCGACGAGCTGGAGCAGCAGGAACGGGGACACGGGCAGGCCGAGCGGATCGGGAGCGTGCTCGGCCACATCCCAGGCCGTGCCCTCGTCGACCGAGGCGAGAATTTCACCAAGGAACCTGGTCAGCAGACGGTTAACCACGAAGGCAGGCGAGTCCTTGACCAGCACGCAGTCCTTCTTCAGCCCCTTGCCGACGGCGAGCGCGGTGGCCAGGGTGGCCTCGTCCGTCGCGGCGGCCCGCACCACTTCTACCAGCGGCATCATCGCGACCGGGTTGAAGAAGTGGAATCCGACCACGCGCTCCGGATGAGCGAGCCCGGCTGCCATCTCGGTCACAGAAAGTGAGGAGGTGTTGGTGGCCAGGACGCAATCCGGCCGCACCACCGCCTCCACCTCGGCGAAGACCTGCTGTTTGACCGAGATCTCCTCGAACACGGCCTCGATCACGAAGTCGGCATCGGCGAACGCATCTTTGGTCAGCGACCCGCTGACCAGACCGGTCAGCCGGGCGGCCGCATCCTCGCTGATCCGGCCGCGGCTCGCCAGCTTGGCGATCTCGGCGTGCACATGGCCGACTCCGGCGTCGAGCCGGGACTGGTCCAGGTCGGTCAGCACCACCGGCACCTCGAGCCGCCGCGCGAACAGCAGTGCGATCTGCGCGGCCATCAGGCCCGCGCCCACCACACCGACCTTGGTCACCGGCCGCGCCAGTGACCTGTCCGGCGCCCCCGCGGCCTTCCTAGCCCGCTTCTGGGTGAGGTCGAACGCGTAGAGCCCGGCGTGCAGCTCGTCGCTGAGCAGCAGGTCCGTGAGCCCCTCGTCCTCGGCGGCGAACCCCTCGTCCCAGGTCCGGCCGCGGGCCGCGGCCACCAGGTCGATGGCCCGGTAGGCGGCCGGTGCGGCGCCGTGCAGCTTGCCATCCGCGAAAAACCGCGCCGCCGCGGCCGCGGCGTCCCAGTTGTCCTCGACCGGAGCCCGGGTCACCAAAACCCCGCCGGTCAGCACCCGCGAGGCCCAGCGGAGCGACTCGGCGAGGAAGTCGGCGGGCTCGAACATCGCGTCGGCGATCCCGAGAGACAAAGCGTCGGGTCCGCGCAGCATGCGGTTCTGGCTGAGCGGGTTCTCAACGATGAGCTTCAGCGCCTTCGCCGGGCCGATCAGGTGCGGCAGCAGGTAGGTACCGCCCCAGCCGGGCAGCAGGCCGAGGAAGCACTCGGGGAGCGCGACCGCGGGGACGCCGGAGGAGATCGTCCGGTACGAGCAGTGCAGCGCGAGCTCCAGGCCGCCGCCGAGCGCGGCGCCGTTGACGAACGCGAACGACGGCACGTCCAGCTCACCGAAGCGGCGGAACACCGAGTGCCCGAGCCTGGCGATGGTCAGCGCCTCATCCCGCGAGCGGATCAGCGCGGCTCCGGTCAGGTCGGCGCCGACCGCGAAGATGAACGGCTTGCCGGTGACGCCGACCGCGACGATGTCGTTTCGTCCCGCCACCGTGTCGAGGGCGTCGCGCAGCGAGATCAGGCCGGCCGGGCCGAACGTGCTCGGCCGGGTGTGGTCGAGCCCGTTGTCCAGGGTGATGAGCGCCATCGTGCCCGACCCCTGTTCCCCGCCGGGCAGTTCCACGTCCCGGACCAGCGCCCTGGTGACGACTTCCTCGGGGAACAGCGAGGTGATGACCGACTCGTCGAGCCCGGGCTCGTTGTGGTCCGGAAGGTTTTCAGGCATTGAGGTTCTCCCACAGGACGGTACCGCCCATGCCCAGCCCGACGCACATCGTGGTCAGGCCGTAGCGGACGGCCGGCTGCTCAGCGAACTCGCGGGCCAGCTGGATCATCAGCCGCACGCCGGAACTCGCGAGCGGATGGCCGAGGGCGATCGCGCCACCCCACGGGTTCACCCGCGGGTCGTCGTCGGCGATCTTGAAGTGGTCGAGGAAGGCGAGCACCTGCACCGCGAACGCCTCGTTGACCTCGATCAGCCCGATGTCGTCGATGGTCAGGTCGTTGCGGGCCAGCACGGCCTCGGTGGCCGGCACCGGCCCGATGCCCATCACCTCGGGGTCCACCCCGGCAAAGGAGAAGTCGGTGAGCCGCATCCTCGCGTCCAGGCCCAGCTCGGCGGCCACGTCCTGGGCCGCGATCACGCAGCCGGTGGCGCCGTCGTTCAGCCCGGCGGAGTTCCCCGCGGTGACCCGGCCGTGCGGCCGGAACGGTGTCTTGAGCGCGGCCAGCGCCTCGATGGTGGTGTCCGGGCGCGGCGGCTCATCGGCGGTGGCCAGCCCCCAGGCCGCCTCGGCGTTGCGCACCGCGACCGGCACCAGGTCGGTCTGGATCTGGCCCGCCGCGTAGGCCGCGGCGACCTTGCGCTGGCTGGCCAGTGCGTACGCGTCGGCCCGGGCCCGGGTGATGGCCGGGAACCGGTCGTGCAGGTTCTCCGCGGTCGCGCCCATGGACAGCGCGGACGGATCCACCAGCCGCTCGGCGATAAACCTGGGGTTGGGGTCGACACCGGAGCCCATCGGGTGGTGGCCCATGTGCTCGACGCCGCCGGCCACCGCCACGTCCGTCGCGCCCAGCGCGATCGAACCCGCGGTGGTGGTGACCGCGGTCATCGCGCCAGCGCACATCCGGTCGATGGCGTAGCCGGGCACGGACTTCGGCAGCCCGGCCAGGATCGCGGCGCTGCGCCCGATGGTCAGCCCCTGATCGCCGGTCTGGGTGGTGGCAGCGACCGCGACCTCGCCGATCCGCTCAGGCGGCAGCGCGGGATTGCGCCGCAGCAGCTCGCGGATCACGCTCACGATCATGTCGTCGGCCCTGGTCTCGGCGTACAGGCCCGTCGGCCCGGCCTTGCCGAACGGGGTACGGACGCCGTCCACGAAGACGACATCGCGTGCGGTACGGGGCACGGTCAGCCTCCCTTGGCGCACGTAGGGAAACGTGCTCTGCAGCCAATGCTACTCGCCAGTAACCAACGCTGGGCCGCGCGGAGGTGTTCCGGGGTGGCGGCCGAGCAAGGCGACGAGCTTGTCACCCGGGCTGGCCTGGGCGGGCACCTCGACCGGGCCGGCGAACAGGCCCTCGCGGCCCGCCATGAGCAGCGGGCACAGCCGGAGCATCCGGGTCGCCAGCGCGGCCGGGATGGGGTGGATCCCGGCGCAGCCAGCACCACCTCGGGCCGCCGATATGTCCCAGCCGTGCACCGCGATCTCCACCGCCCCGGTGCAGGCCACCAGGCCGGCCGGCACCGGCAGGCCGCTCACGGCCACGAAACGCCCGGGGTCGGCACAGCCGTAGACCGCGCACAGAAGCTGAGCCGCCCGGTCCCGCAGGGTTTCGACCGGATCGCCGACGACATGATCCGGCGGGCCCTCCAGGTCCAGGGTCCCGGCGCTGATGGCGGTCTCCAGGTCCGCCATCGAGGCGTTCAGGTGAGCGATCAGCATGGCCAGGTCCCAGTTCGCGCACGGCGTGGGCAGCGCCATATCGTCCGGCCCGACCAGCGCGCACACGCCGAGCGTGTAGGTGATCGCGCCGGCCAGCAGCCCGGTCGCTCCGGGTGGCAGGTCCCGCACGCCTATATAGACCGGGTCGGACGCCGTTTCTCACCGGCCCGGGGGCGATCGGCCGCGGCTGCGTCCCCGCCCGAGGATATTCAGCGGCCCTTGGCCAGGAACGCGTGCAGCTTGTCCAGCGGCCAGGTGTTGATCACGTCGTCCGGGGTGAGCCAGCCGCGCTGCGCGGTGCCGACGCCGTACGGCATGTTGCCCAGGTCGGCGACGGAGTGCGCGTCGCTGTCGATGGCGAATCTGACCCCGGCGTCCCGGGCCGCGCGGATGTGGTCCGAGGGCAGGTCGAGCCGCTGCGGCGAGGCGTTGATTTCCAGCGCGGTGCCGGTGCGCGCGCAGGCCCGGAAGAGCTCACCGAAGTCCACGTCGACCGACGGCCGCCGCCCGATCCGCCTGGTGGTGGGGTGGCCGATGACGTTCACCCGCGGGTTCTCGCAGGCGGCTACGAAGCGCCGCGTCATCTCCGCCCGCCTCTGGTCGAAATGCGAGTGCACCGAGGCGACGCACAGGTCGAACCCTTCGAGAAAGTCCGCGTCCCAGTCCACCGATCCGTCCGGCCCGATGTTCAGCTCGGTGCCGTGCAGCAGTTCCAGGCCCGCGTCGAGCGCCCGCACCCGGTCTCGCTGGGCGAGCATCTTCTCGTCGGTCATCCGCTGCATGACCAGGTCCGGCGCGTGGTCGGTGATCGCGTAGTACTCGTACCCCCGCCGGACCGCGGCGGCCACCATGTCCCCCAGGCTGGCGACCCCGTCCGTCAGGTCGGTGTGCGTGTGCAGATCACCCTTAAGATCATTTTGCCGAACGAGCCGTGGTATCTCCCCCCGCGCCGCCGCCTCGATCTCCCCGTGGTCCTCGCGCATCGGGGGCGGCACCCAGGCCAGGCCCAGCCGCGCGTACACCTCCTCCTCGGTGCGCGAGACGATGACCCGCCCACCTCCCCTCCCCCCTTCCTTGTCGACCTCGAACAGGCCGTATTCGGACAGCCGCAGCTTCTTGCGTATCGCGATCTGGCGCACCGCGACGTTGTGCGCCGTCGACCCGGTGAAGTACTGCAGCGCCGCGCCCCAGGCGTCGAGCGGCACCACCCGCAGGTCGACCTGGAGCCCGGCCGCGGTTCGGATCGAGGTCTTGGCCGGGCCGCTCGCGATCACGCTGGCGACCTCGGGCTGGACGATGAACGCGGCCATCAGCGGTGCCGAGTCCTGCGCCGCGGCCAGGATGTCGACGTCCCCGATCGTCTCCCGCATCCGCCGCAGCGAGCCCGCGTAGGCGCACCGCTGACAGCCTGGCACGGCGGAAAGCGCGGCCACCATCGCGGTCGCGGTGTGCATCGCGACGTCGAGCAGGACCCGCTCGCGACCCTGCCGGTACACCTCGATACCGCTGGCGATCCGTTCCCCGCTCTTGGCCCCGAACCCGGCCAGGCCGTCCAGCCGGCCCGCCGTGATCGCCGCCGCGAGGTCGTCGACCGACTCGACGCCCAGCTCCCGGTTGAGCTGCAGGGCGCGCTTGGGCCCGAGGCCGGGCACCCGGGTCAGCTCGAGGACCCCCGGCGGTATCGTGGCGCGCAGTTCCTCCAGGGCTCCGATCGTCCCGGTGTCGCGGTATTCGGCGATCTTGGCGGCGATCGAGGCGCCGACGCCGGGAATGGCCCGCAGGGCCCTGGCGTCGAGCGGCCCGATATCGTCGCCCCAGCCCCGGACGCTGCGGGCCGCCTTCTCATAGTTCCTGGCCCGGAACACATCCCCGCCAGTGATCTGGGTCAGCTCGGCGTACTCCCGCAGCAGCGCCGCGACTTCCTCATTGCGCCAGGCCATGAACTCAGGCGCGGGTGCGCCGCTCGGTGGCGGCGGCGTCGACGCTGATCACGCCGGTCGCGCCGACCAGGAAGCCGGTGTTGTTGATATACCAGCCGCCGTCAGGCTGCAGGTAGGCGTAGATGTCCTCGCTGACCTGCCTGACTTCGCCCAGGCTCATCGTCGTGCTCCTTCGTCCGGCGCGGCAGCAGCAGCGACACCGCGAACAGCAGCCCGAACACCGCCAGCCCGGCCAGGACGTAGGCGTTGCCGGCGATGAGCGCCAGGCCGTGCCAGTGATACTCGGAGAACCAGGGCCGGTCGCCGTACCGCTCGGAGTAGACCGGGTTGGTGTTCTTCGGGATCCAGATCAGGCCGAGTGAGTCGTGGCCGAGGTTGGGCTTGACGCCGAACAGGCTCGTCGGCCACGCGCCGAACCAGACCACGATGGCCACGGCCAGGATCCCGCACGCCGATGCGAGCCGTCTGGCTCCCCTTTGCCATGCCTGCACCGCGTAGTGCGCGGCCACGACCGCGCCCGGCACGATCCACACCCAGTGGTGGTCCCAGCTGATCGGCGAGACCAGCAGCCCGGTCAGCGCCGCCATGAGCAGCCCGAGCATCGGGTGGCCCTTTCGGTCGAGCAGCGCGGCGGCGGTGACGCCGACCGCGGCGACCAGCACCGCCGCTACGATCCAGGCCGGCTTGGCGCCGTTGACGCTGCCGCCCAGCCTGGTGATGATGCCCTCGAGCGACTGGTTGCCCGCCCAGCCTTCGAATCCGGTCCGGCCGCCTTGTGCGAACAGGCCGCCGAACCACCATTTGCTCGAGTCGCCGGGCAGGATGACGAAGCCGAGCAGGACGGTGAAGGCGAAACCGGCACAGGCCATCGCGGCCTGCCGGAACTTCCTGGCCAGCAGCAGGTACGGGATGAAGATGAGCGGGACCAGCTTGATACCGGCCGCGACGCCGGTGCCGAACCCCTTCCACCAGCGGCTCCTGGCGGTGTCCGGCTGGCAGAGGTCCCAGAGGATCAGCGCCATCAGCACCAGGTTGACCTGTCCGAGGTACATCGTGCGCAGCACCGGTTCGGTCCAGTACACGGCGGCGGCGCCGAGCAGCGTGGCGCCGAGCCTGATCTTGTCCTTGCGGTAGCCGAGCCCGCCGAGGGTGAACCACAGCGCCGCGACCAGCGCGATAATGTCCACGGCCAGGGAAATATCCTGGGACAGCCACCAGGGCGTGAACGAGATGAGCGCGAAGGCGATGGCGGCGAACGGCGTGTACGTGAACTGCAGGTGGAGGTTGCCGTACCCCACCCAGTCATACAGCGGCGCCGCCAGGTGCGGATTGTAGAGCGGCCTGATATGCCGGACGATGAGCCCGCCGTCCCGGTAGACGGCCAGGTCGACCGGGTTCATGGTGAAGCTCTTGGCGTGGGTGGCCAGATATACCAGGTAGCCCCCGAAGGCCACGGCGAAGGCCACGGCACCTGCGAGAAGCAGCCAGTGGCCTGGCGTCTTGGCTTCCCCGGCCGGCGTTTGCGGGCGGGTGAGGACCGATCTCACCTCGCCAACCCTAGCGGCTCGGGCTAGGATTTCGTTCTCGGAGGTGCGGATGTCAGAGGTTAATACGGCTACCAGGGCGGCCGGGCCGTCTCCGGCGAGCCGTCTGGCCCGGGTCCGCATGGCCAGCTTCGGCGCGGTGACCATGCTGATCATCGAGTTCATCCTCGGCATGATCTACAACCTGTACGGGACCGCGCCGACCGCATCGGTGTCCATCGGGCTGTTCTCCAGCCCGGTGCTCGCCCTGCACGTGATCATGAGCATCCTGCTGCTTGTCGCCGCGGTGATGCTGCTGGTCAGGGCGATCGGCGCGCGGCACCGGCTGACGATCTGGATGTCGGCTCTCGGGCTGGCCGCGATCATCGCGGCTGGCTTCGCGGGCCTGGGGTTCACAAGCAGCGGCGCCGCCGGGGCCTCCCTCGGCATGTCCCTCGCGTTCGCGGTCTCGCTCGCGTGCTACGTCGTGATCATCCTGGCCGCCTCCCCCGCCACTACGTAACCTGCCCGCCTCCCCCGCCACTACGTGACGTAGTAGGCGGCGTCGACCAGCCGGTCCGAGGCATGGCATAGTGATCGGATGACACGCCGGATTGGATGGGGTTCTGGGCTCGTCATGACCGGGCTGTCGTCATGAGCGGCATCGGGCAGTTCGTGACCTCCGGTCCGCTGATCCTGGCCTTGCCGGTGGCCGCGGCGGCCGGCGCGGTGACCTTCCTGTCGCCCTGCTGCCTGCCGCTGGTACCGGGCTATCTCTCCTTCGTCACCGGCATGGCCGGCGCCTCAAGCGCCCAGTCGCCCGCTGATGCCCTCCCCGCCGGGCAAGCCCCGCTGGCTGGAGAACCTGGAGCGCGAGTGGCCGTGGCCGCGCCGCCGGTGGCCTCGCCCGCGGCGCTGCGGGGCTCGCGCGGGCGGGTAGTCGCAGGGACTGCGCTGTTCGTGCTCGGATTCTCGGTCGTCTTCGTCGCGTACGGCGCGGCGCTGGGCGGGCTGGGTCACCTGCTGACCGGGCATGCGCGTCTGCTGACCCAGGTCCTCGGCGCTCTCACCATCGCGCTCGGGCTCCTGTTCGCCGGGGTCTTCGACCGGTTCTCGTTCGCGGGCCGGATCGTGCGACCGTCCGCGCGCCCGAAGGCGGGCCTGGCCGGCGCTCCGCTGCTCGGCGTGATGTTCGGGCTCGGCTGGACACCCTGCATCGGCCCGACGCTGACTGCCGTGCTGGCGCTGTCGGCTTCGACCGGCACCGCGGCCCGCGGCGCCATGCTCGCCTTCGTCTACGCCCTCGGCCTCGGCATCCCGTTCTTGCTGGTCGCGCTCGGCTTCCAGGTCGCCATGCGGGCCTCGGCGTTCGCACGGCGGCATGCCCGCCTGATCACCAGGATCGGCGGTGCCATGCTGGTCTGCGTCGGGCTCCTCGAAGTAACCGGCACCTGGTCAACCTTCATGGCCTGGCTGCAAGTCCACTGGGTCGGCACCTACCAGGCCCCCCTCTAAGCCCCCCGCCCTCGCCCCGCGCCGTGCGATAAGGCCTCCCGCCAGGTGCGGCCCAGCGCCAGACAAACCAGGCATTTCGCCCGCCGGAGACCCGGGCTCGCATTATCGTGCGTCACCACTACCCGCGGGCGGGAGTTGGTGACACACAATAAGGGCTCGCCGAGTTATCCACACCGTTGAGAGGGTTCTGGCGGGTACTGTGGGCGTGGCTCAAGCTCGGGAACGTGGAAGATGAGCGCACCTTGCGCTGGCATAGCCAGCTCCAGTCCCAAGCCGGTGTCGTTTCGCGTGAACAGGCACGTGACGCTGGCTTCACGGACAAGGCCATCGACTGGCGGCTCCGCTCAGGATCCTGGCAACGCCTGTACCATGGCCTTATCGACCGGCCGATCAGTCAGATCCACGTCAGCGTTCCGGCCGAACGACAACCTGGACGACACCAGGAGCTCCGGGGCGTGACCATCCATCGAGCCCGGCGCCTGGTGCCCGAGTGGCAGCCGCCTTGGCAGTTGCCGCGGACCTCGGTCGAGGACACGGTCCTTGACCTGGTCGCGGCCGCGAGAACCTTTGACGACGCCTACGGCTGGATTTCCAGCGCCGTCGGCCGCCGCCTCACGTCGCCCCCGTCACTGAGCAAGGCGCTCGCCGCCAGGACGAGGATGCGCTGGCGCTCATGGATCACAGCCGCGATCGAGGACGCCGCGGGCGGCGTGCACTCTCCGCTGGAACGCAACTACGTCCACGGCGTGGAACGCGCTCACGGCCTGCCCCGCAGCGCAGCGTCAGGCCAAGCGACGGCATGGCAGCGGGACCCGGTACCTGGACAACCTGTACGAATATGGCGTCTGCGTCGAGCTCGACGGAGCCGCGGCCCACCCGGCGGAAGGCCGCTGGCGGGACACCCACCGGGACAACGCCAACCGGGCCCAGGGAACCGAGACGCTCAGGTACGGCTGGCCCGACGCCACCTTGCACCGCTGCCGGACCGCTCTAGAGGTCGCCGCCCTCCTACGTCGTCACGGCTGGAAAGGTACCCTGCGCCCCTGCAGCCCCACCTGCGAGGCTGCAAAGGGGGCCCGGCAGTGATCGCGTGTATTTACCCCCCGTTCGCTGGGGGGTAAATACACACGGTGACGCTAAGGAGCGGGCGGCGTGCCGCTTGGAGCCTCGCTTGGATCGCGCGGTCACTTCGGCCTGGGGCACTGCGGCCTGGGCGGCGGGCTTGGCCGCCGTCACCAGGGCCTCGAAGAGCCGCGGGTCATCGCTGTCTTCCGGGTTCCACTGCACGCCGAGGCCGAACTTGCGTCCCGGCAACTCGATCGCTTCCACTACCTGGTCATAAGTCCACGCCACGGCCAGCAGCCCGCTGCCGATCTCCTCGACCGCCTGGTGATGGGCGGCGGGTACGTGCGCGGAGCCGCCGAGCATCTGCCCGAGCTTGCTCGGGGCGCTGATCTGCAGGTCGTGGGTGGTCATCTTGACCGGATCCGGCTTGTGGGTCTCGTTACCGAGCCGATCGGGGAGGTGCTGGATCAGGGTTCCGCCGCGGGCCACGTTCAGGATGTGCATGCCGCGGCCGATCGCGAGAAAAGGAAGATCAGCTTCGATGGCCGCGCGCGTCAGGATCAACTCGAACCGATCCCGCCTGTGGTCGGGCAGATCGGTCTGCTCGTGCGGCGCCTCGTTGTACAGCGAGGGGTCGACATCGCGCCCGCCGGTCAGCAACAGGCCGTTGAGCCCGGCAATCAGCACGGGTACCGAACTCGCGGGGACGGGCGGCAATATCACCGGGGTGCCCCCCGCACGCTCGACGGCTCGCGTATAGCTCACCGGCGAGACAACGGCCTCGCGAATCCAGTTGCCCCACCGAGCGGCTTCAAGCTCGCCGGTGATGCCGATGATCGGCCGGCCCATCGGTCCTCCTGCACGTAGGGTTTCAATGCCCATAATGGTCCATCACGCCTACGTCAGGCCGGCCGACCGTGGAAATCTCCCGCGCCGGTTAGACCCGACTTGCCGGATATTAATTGTAACATTCTGCTTCTAGTGCGACACTGTGAGTGTGGTAATGTCAGCGGACAGCGAACCGGCGGACCAGACCGAAGGCTTTCCCGCGCCTAGCAGCCCTGGCGATGCCGTCCGAAATCCTGCTCAGGTCTCATTCTGGTTGCTCGAGCCGGTCGCTGATGCGGCAATGACATACTTCTATGCCCAAGTCTTCGCTATAGACAGCGAAATCGGGGCGATGTTCCCGGCCGCAATGGATGTCCAGCGCAAGCGCTTCTTCCAGGCCCTGGCCCGAATCGCTGCCGGCCAGGATGATCCGGACACGCTGACTGGGTACCTGGCCGCACTCGGGCGTGCGCACAGGAAATTCGGCGTCCGGGAGCGTCACTACGAGGTATTCCGGCGCGCGCTGCTGGCGACGCTGCACCGGTTTGCCGCGCATGGCTGGAACGAAGCCGCGCAGCAGGCCTGGGAAACCGCGTTCGACCACGCCGCCGCGATCATGATTGAGGCCGCCCGGCGCGAAGCCGAGGAGTCCCCCGCATGGTGGATCGCGACCGTCACCCGGACGGAGCTGCGCGGGCCCGATATCGCGGTGCTCACCCTGCAGCCGGAGCAGCAGCTGAGCTACCTTCCCGGTCAGCATGTCAGCGTGCAGACGCCGCTCCGGCCCCGGCTGTGGCGCACGTACTCCATCGCGAACACCACGCATCCCGACGGTTTGCTGCGCCTGCACGTCCGGGCGGTACGAGGCGGCCTGGTCAGCTCCGTACTCGTGCATCAGGTCCGGGCCGGGGACCCGCTCGTGCTCGGCGCGCCGGCCGGCACCATGACCGCGGACACGCGGTCGTCCAGGGACGTGCTCTGCCTGGCGGGCGGCACCGGGCTCGCCCCGCTCAAGGCGATAATCGAAGCAACCATAAACGCTCCGTCGTCCCGGCGCCGCGAGATCGTCCTCTACCACGGCGCGCGGCGCCACCAGGACCTTTATGACCTGGCCGAGCTGCGTGAGATGGAACTGGCGTATCCGTGGCTCCAGGTCATCCCGGCGGTAGCCGACGAGCCGGCCCGCGATGCCATGTACGGCACGGTGCCCGAGCTCGCCGCCAAGGCGGACTTCGCCGAGCGCGACATCTACATCAGCGGCCCCGACCAGATGATCCTCAAGACCGCACAGGTGCTGAAGGAACGTGGCGCTCAGGACCACCTCATCCACTACGACCTAGGCGCGGAAGTCACCCAGGCCGTCTAGGGCTTGTCACCCAGGCCGTCTAGGGCTTACCGCAGGTACTGGCCGAAGAACGCAAAGATGCGCTGCCACGCATCCTGCGCCGCCTCCGGATTGAAATCCAGCCGCGCCAGCGCGGTCGCCGGTTTGAGCAGGGGCGGCTTAGGGGTCATGAAGCTATGCCCGGCATCCGGGTACACCTTGACGTCATGCGGCACATCGAGCGCGGTCAGGGCGGCCTCCAGCCGCTTGGGGTGGCTGGTGCCCATCGGGTCCCTGGCGCCGTAGCTCGCGACCACCGGGCAGGAGCCCGCGAGTACCCGCTCGGCGTCCTTCGGGACCTCACCGTAGTTGACGGCCGCGGCGGAGTACTCTCCCCGCGGCGCATACAACAGCGCGAAGGCGCCTCCCAGGCAGAACCCGATCACCCCGATCTTGCCTGTGCAGTCAACGCGCGCGGCCAGCAATTCGCGGGCCGAGTCAATCGCTTCGAACGCCGACCCGGACCCGGCGTGCAGCTGCCGGAAGACGCCGCGAACACACCGCACCCACGACTCCCCGGCGTACAGATCGGGCGCCAGGGCGAGATAGCCCTCGGCCGCCAGCCGGTCCGCCTTGCTCCGGATGTCGGCGTTCAGCCCGAACAGCTCGTGGATGACCACGACACCCGGCCAGGGACCCGCGCCGACGGGATCCACCAGATAGCCACGCGTCGGCGGGATGGATACCTCGGTCACGGGTTACACCTTGCGCCAGCCGGGCACCCAGGTGCCGTCGGTCACCGTGTAGTCGCTGAACAGGGCCGGCGCCTCGGCGAGCATCAGCTCGGCGATCTTGCCGAACACCAGGCGGATCTCCTCTTCGGCCCCCGGGTCGGTCCGCGCCTCGATGGTGTGCCGCAGGGTACGGATATTGGCTGTCCAGACCAGCCCGGTGGCCAGGCCCTCGGGCGCGAACCGCCGCATGAACGAGGTCTTGTGCTTTTTCTCGTGCATCTTGGTGTCGTCTTCGTCCAGCCCGAAATGCCCGCCCATCCACTGCTGGAACTGCTCGAGCTCGGTCAGCAAGGCGGTCGCCCGCTTCATCAGCTCGGGGTCCTCCTGCGCCCAGTCCGGGAACCAGAACGGCAGTTCATCGAGCCGGACGTAACGCAGCGATTCCTGCGACACCGCCGTCCCCGGCCGATGGCGCACCACCTCATGAGTAAAAACCCGTGACACGTTGTGCAGGACGAACGTGAAGCTCACGTGCTCGAGCACCGATCCGTGCTGCTGCCGCAGTATGTTCTGCAGGTACGCTTCCTGGTCGTCGCGGACCTTCCGGACGTTGGGGTTGAGTCCGGGCTCCCAGGAGCGGTAGCACATCTTCCCGGCGAACTCGGCGAGGTCCTGCGCGTCCTGGCCGAGCTGGTCGCGGTCGAACCGCTCCAGCCAGCGCTCGCCGCCCACCTCGCGCAGGTAAGCGGCCATCGCGTCGTAGTCGACCTTCGGCCGGGCGACCAGGAAAACCTCAGGGGCAACGCTCCTCATGCACAGCACACTACAGCGGACCACCGACTTTCTCCCGGGCACGGCACAGGTCCAGGACGTTGCCGATGATCTGGTGGCCGGACCGGCCGGACGCGGTCAGGATCGACTCGGGATGGAACTGCACCGCCCACCGGCGGGCACGGGCGTCTTCGATCGCCATCACCACGTCCGCACCCTGCGGCGAACGAAGGGAGGCGGTCACGCGGAACCCACCGCGGACCTCCCCGGGCCGCGCGTACAGGCTGTGGTACCGCCCCGCGGTGAACTCGGCGGGCAGCCCGGTCAGCAGGGAGCCTCCGGACACCTGGACCAGCCCCGGCTTGCCGTGCGCGGGTTCGGGCAGCAGCGACAGCTCTCCCCCGGCGTGCTCCACCATGGCCTGCAGGCCCAGGCAGACGCCGAAGACCGGCAGCCCCCGCGCGTACACCTGGTCGAGCAGCCCCGCGCAGTCGAAGTCCGAGGGCCTTCCCGGCCCGGGTGAGAGCACGACGAGGTCCGGCGCGTACGAATCAAGCAGCGCAGGCGGGAACCCGAACCGCAGCGTCGTCACCTCGGCTCCGCGCTGCCGGAAGTAGTCGGCCAGCGTGTGCACGAACGAGTCCTGGTGATCCACCAGGAGCACCCTCGGCGGCCGCTCGCCCGCCACGATCCCGGCCCCGGCCCCGGCCCCGGCCAGGATGGTGCCGGCCGCCAGCACCGTGCCGTCGGCGACCGCCGCGGGATCGGCCTGGGTCAGGCCCTGGGCGATCTGGCTGGCCTCCTCCAGCGTCTCAAGCAGGGCGCGCGCCTTGATGTGCGTCTCCTTCTCCTCCGCTTCGGGTACCGAGTCGTACAGCAACGTGGCGCCGGCCCGGACCGCCGCGATCCCGCCGGTGATGTGCGCCGTGCGCAGCGTGAGGCCGGTATTCATCGAGCCGTCGAAGCCGATCATGCCGACAGCGCCGCCGTACCAGCGGCGCGAGGTCTCCTCGTGATCTTCGATGAACTGCATGGCCCAGGTCTTCGGCGCACCGGTGACGGTCACCGCCCACATGTGGGTGAGAAGGGCGTCGAGCGCGTCGAATCCCGGCCGCAGCTTGCCCTCGATGTGGTCCACGGTGTGGATGAGGCGGCTGTACATCTCGATCTGCCGCCGGCCGATCACCCGGACCGTGCCGGGCACGCAGATCCGGGACTTGTCGTTGCGGTCGACGTCGGTGCACATGGTCAGCTCGGATTCCTCCTTGGCCGAGCCGAGCAGGGTGGCGATGTTCGCGGCGTCCTCGAGCGGGCCCTCGCCGCGCGCGATCGTGCCAGCGATCGGGCAGGTCTCCACCCGGTCCCCGGTGACCCGGACGTACATCTCGGGCGACGCGCCGACCAGGTACTCCCCCTCGCCCAGGTTGAACAGGAACTCATAGGGGGCGGGATTGCGCTGCCGCAGCAGCTCATAAAACGCGGCCGGTGACGCGCACCGCCCGTAGAACACGTGACCGGGAGTGACCTCGAACAGGTCGCCGCAGGCGAACCGCTCCCTGGCCTCCGCCACGACCCGCGCATAGGTTCCCGGCCGCGGCTGAGCAGGCAGTTCCTCAGGCCGAACGAGCCGTGGTGCTCCCCCCGGGCCCGTATCTGCCGTCCGGCGGTCAAGCCCGGCCGTCGAGGTGCCCGCGACCTCGAACTCGTAGGAATACCGGACCGCCTCCTCGCGCTTGCGATCCAGCACCCAGATCTCGTCCGGCAGGTGCAGGACCAGGTTGCGCTGCCCGGCGGGACGCTCGAGGCGCAGCTTCACCGGCTCGAACTGGAACGCCAGGTCATAGCCGAAGGCGCCGTAGAGTCCGAGGTGCGGGTCCGCGCAGCTGAACGCCGCCGCGATCTCCCGCAGCGCGGTGAACACCGTCGGCCTGCGGCTGCGCTCCTCCTCGGTAAACTCCTCGTCGGTCTCCGGGATGAGCACGGTGAGCTGTGTTTCCTCGGGGGGAGCGATCCCCCCCAGACCCCCCCTGCTTCTTTCTCCGGGGGGACCCATCCCCCCGGACCCCCCTGGGGAGGGGCTGCCCGGCCCGCCAGTCACCCCTGGGGCGCCTGCTTGGCACAGGGCCGCGGCGAGCACCGGCAGCAGGACCCGGCCGCGGTCGTTCAGGGCCCGCGCGGTGACCTGCCTGCCGGTGGCGATGATCTCCGCGCACGGGTCGGCGTACGCCATGTGCCAGCGGCTGTAGCGGCCTGGGTACTCCATGCCCGAGCTCATCACGCCGCCGCGGCGCTCATCGACCAGGGCTGCGATCCGGCCGAGCTCGCCCGGATCGAAGGGCGTGGCGGTGCGGGTGACCCGCACGCCGCCGCGGGTCAGTAGGTCGGTACGTTCGGAGTCCACGATGGCCCCTAAGTCTCGGGCCCGCTGACGGCCGGCAACGAAAAAGCGGCCGCCGTTCCCGGGCGGTCGCTTCTTGGTCTGACTGTGCACAACAGCTTGAGTCAGCGCGCCGCCTCCTGGCGGCGCCACCACTGCTGGCCAGCTGTTCTCGTCACGGGACTTAGGGTAGCGGATCACCCGTCCGCCCGCTACCCGGAGGGCATGCAGGCGGGGCGGAGTTCAGGCATCCGCCAGGCGGTGGCCGCGGCCGCGATGAACGTAGCCGCACGGCGCAGGCCACGCTGAGACACGCTGTCCCGGCTGGGCGTCCCGCCGGCCAGGAAGTCCTCGACCATCCCCCGCACGGACGCGTCGCCGAGCAGCCCGCCGTGGAGTGCGTCGACGAAGACCACGTTCTGCGGCCAGGAGCACGCGGGCAGCGTGACCGCGTCGGCGAGCGGGACGACCGCGAGCCAGGGCAGGCCCGTGTCGCGGCTGATCTTCGCGAAATAGCCGGCCCCGACTTGGCTGACCGATTCGATCAGCGCCTGCGCCCCGGAGCGGCCGTACGGAGACATGCCGCCGACCAGGTTATTCAGCGTGATCAGGGCCTCGCCGGGAACGGTGGCGGCGGCCTGGCTGACCTCGCCTTCCCCACCCGGCTCGACGATGGGGCTGAGCAGCACCAGCGACCCGACGTGGACACGCGGGTGCCGCGCCAGCATGGCGTACAGGCCCAGCGTGCCCTCGCTTTCCGCGACGATGTCCACGGGCGTGTGGGTCTGCTGGTACAGCTCGTCCACCTGGGTGGCCATCCGGTCGCCGAGCACCTGGATGGGCAGGTCCCCGGCCGCCGGTCCGTACCGGATCGGCTGCCCGGAGGGGTTCAGGCCCAGGTAGGAGAACTGTCGCACGAGCATGCCAGGCTCCGCGGCCGGCAAGGCGCCGGCACTATGGCAGCAGCTCGACCCGAAGCCCTCGACCACGAGCACCGCCCCACGCATCCGGGCTCCGGTCCCGGTAGCACTGCCGGTCCGGCCGTCCTTCGCCGCACTGGTGGCAGCAGCGGACGTCCCAGCCGGCGATGACCGGCCGGCGGCAGCCAGCCCGCCGCCGCCGGCCAGGTCGCTGGTCGCCGCGATCGCCGCCGTCCCGCCTCCGGTGGTGAAGCGGACGGTTCCCGTGAACGCCAGCCGGGCCAGCCCAACGACCAGGGCGATGACCATCACCGCAGCCAGCGGCGCCACCGGGAGTGCTAGCCCGGGGGGGCGACCCCCCGGAACCCCCCGCGGCCGGGGGGACCCATCCCTCCGGACCCCCCTTGGGGCGGGCTGCCCGGCCTCCCGTACCCTCCTGGCAGCGGCGGCGGTCAGGCCGTACCACGCGCGCGCCTCGACGACGCCGGCCAGCCCGGCCACCGCCACGGCGGCGGGCGCGTCGAGGCGCGTGATCAGGACCGAGGCCGCCGACAGGACGGCGAAGCTGGCCAGCAGCCACGCCGCCGTGCGTACCGGGGGCAGGCGCCGCCACCAGGACTGCCCCACTCCGCCCTGGCTGAGGGCCAGCGCGGTGCCGAGCATGATGGGCACCGCGGCCAGGTACGGCCAGGAAAACGGGACGAGGGCCACGCCGAACATCAGCGTGACCACCGGCGACATCACCAGCCATACCAGCACGGTCAGCACGGCGCACGACAAGATCGACGCGAAGAACCGGGGCCTGGGCACACGGGGGCCGCCAGGGTCGTTGGCTCGCGGCCAGGCCAGCAGGACAAGCACGGCGTCGACGGCCGAGCGAACCAGCAGCAGCGCCGCGAGCACCCCGGTGAAGCCGAGCCACGACTGGTTGAACGCGAACAGCCAGCGCAGGTCGTGGTAGGCCGCGAGCGGCGGGAGCGCCGTAACCTGCGGCGCCAGCGGTCTAGCGCCAGGTGCGACAAACGTGAGCACGCCCGCTTCTACCATCGCGCCCCCCGCGGAGAACGCGATAAGACCCCGATGCCGGAGGAACTCCCCGGCCATGCCCGCCTTCAGCATGCTCATGCCCCTGCCACGCTGAACTTCCCGTAGCGCGCCGCAATTGCGCCGGCACAGCCGGCCGCGGGACCGTAACCGGAGATACCCTCCGCAGCCTGCTGTCCGCTCTAACCGAGCGCGGCGGATAGCTATGCCCCCCGCGGGCGTACATCGCGGAAATCCCGGACAATGTTGCCAAAAAGAGACCAAACGGCGCAGGAGCTGAGGCATGCAGGCGCGGCAAAAACCGAAAATCATGAGGAGAGGTCTGGCCAGCGGGACATGAGGAGAGGTCTGGCCAGCGGACATGAGGAGAGGTCTGGCCAGCGGACTGGTGGGGTCAGGCCCTGGCCGGGTCGAACTCGAATCCACCGGGACGGCCGCTGCGGTCGGCGAGCAGGCCGGCCAGGGTCGAGATCGCGATCTCGGGCGGGGTACGCGAGCCGATGTTCAGCCCGATCGGCCGGTGCACGCGAGCGATCTCCTCCGCCGGGACGCCCAGCTCGGTGAGCATCTCCACGTGCGGCCCGACGTGGTGCGGATTGCCCATGATGCCGATCCACCTGGCCTTGGTGGCCAGCGCGTCGCGGAGCATGACGCCGAGCTCGGGCCGGTGGTGGTCGGTGACCACCAGATCCACGGAGTCGTCGAGATCGTCGGGCACGGCCGCCAGCAGGGGAAAGCCCAGGGCGGCGGCACCGGCCGCGCGCGCTTCGTCCGGTTCGAGCAGCAGGCCCCGGAACCCCGTGTCCGCTCCGTATCGCAGCAGGTAGCCAGCCACCGGCGAGGCGAAGACTGCGACCAGCGTGCGCTCCCTCGCGGCGCGGGCCGACCCGGTCGCCGCCGCGGCGGCCGGGGTCACCGCCCCGTGCGCCACGGCACAGGCCGGGTCTTCCTCGTGCGTGTGCTCAGTCATGTGAGCTAGTCTCCCCCGTCCCGGCGCCCGCCAGCACCGGGGCGCCGGCGCGATTCCGTTATGTCGGCAGGCCCGGTCTCCACGTAAGCCAGCCGGAGCCCGTCGACCTCGCCGTATCGGGCGGCATAGCCGAAATCAGGCAGGCCGGCGAAATGGTCCTGGGAGTGCGCAGCACCTTCATGCCGACATGCTGTCACAAACGCGCCCGTATGAGAGCCTCACCCTGCAGCGCCGCGAGAACATCCCGGGCGTACCGGGCCCGCAACACGCCGCCGCGCTTGTCCTCGTGTTATTCGAAGGCAAGATGATGGCGTAAATTTTAGCCTCCGCAAAAGCCCAGCTCATAAGTCCAGGCCCTCATTACCGACTTAGCAACGCCCTCGGGCCGGCCATATTAGCGGTTTATTTACTTCATGTTTCCTCAAGGTTAAAAATTGTCAATCGATCTTCATTATCACTTAAAATGATTTTTATTTTCACTTAAATTGATTAAGTATAAATCACCGGCAGGGCAGGGAGGACGAAGTTCCCCGGTAAGGCAGCTGCAACACTAAGGAAACAGCACGGAAACGGCATAATAAATCCAGAAGGAGCCAATAGCCCGGCCCATAAGCTCAGGCTCTTAAATCCACGGCCCCTGATCAGGCCTTAAGCCGCCTCGCGTTAGTTAACCATCGCCAGCCAGGCGAACGAGCAGGCGCAGCCTTAAATGATCAAGCTCAAATGATCAAGCTCAAATGATCAAGGCCCGGCCAGCCGGGCCCTGGTCCTTTTCTTCAAGAAAACTCTTCCCTTTCGCGCATCCCGCTCGTAGACTCGCAGACATAAGAGGCATAGCAGGATTTCCGACACGACCGCGCGATCACACTGACCAGCCGTGGTACATCACTGGATCCTGACTGGTCAGATTTATGATCTACGCCTCAAGGGATGTCGATTCCGACACCGCCAGGCCCATTTCTCCTCGATTTCTTCCGTAGGGATATCATGCATAAAGAAGGTTCTCCTTCAGTCATCCAATATTCCGGGAAATTCGAGCCCGTCGCCGTTGTAGGCATCGGGTGCAGATTCCCCGGCGGAGTTAACGATCCTGAATCCTACTGGGATTTCCTGGCGGCCGGCGGTGACGGTCTTGCCGACATTCCTAATGACCGCTGGAATGTCGAAAAATTCTACGATCCTGACCTCAGCCCCGGCACCAGCCGCGTTCACCGCGGCGGTTTTCTCACCTGTCCGGTCGATGAGTTCGATGCGGCATTCTTCGGGATCTCGCCACGAGAGGCCGATCACATCGACCCGCAACAGCGACTCCTACTCGAAGTCACCTGGGAGGCGCTCGAGAACTCAGGGACGCCACTCGAGCGACTGGCCGGCTCGGCCACCGGCGTCTTCATCGGCGGATTCACCCTCGACTACAGCCAGCTGCAGCTGGCCGGAAGTGACCGGTCCACCGTGGGACCCCACACCGCGACCGGCGTCGTCATGACGCTGCTCGCGAACCGCATCTCGCATGCTTTCGATCTCACCGGGCCGAGCATGGCTCTTGATACGGCGTGCTCTTCCTCTCTTGTCGCTGTTCATCTCGCCTGCCATTCACTGTGGTCGGGTGAGAGCAGCATGGCACTCGCCGGCGGCGTGAACCTCATGCTCGCCCCGAACTTCACGATCGCTGCGTCCCAGGGCGGTTTCCTCTCTCCCACGAGCAATTCCCGGTCGTTTGACGCGAGTGCTGACGGCTATGTCCGAGGCGAGGGATCCGGCATCGTGTTCCTCAAGCGGCTTAGTGACGCGCTGCGGGATCGCGATCGTGTCCATGCCATCATCCGGGGGACGGCCGTCAACCAGGACGGGCATACCAACGGCATCACCGTGCCCAACGGCGAGAGCCAGAAGCGGGCGATGCGCACCGCGCTTACCGAGGCCGGTACTCCCGCTTCGTCCATCGCCTTCGTGGAGGCCCACGGCACCGGGACGAAAGTCGGTGACCCGATCGAGGCCAACGCCATTGGCGAGGTCTACGGCCGCGGCTCGGGCCGGCTACCAGCGGAGCGGTGCGTCGTCGGCTCGGTTAAGGCCAACATCGGCCACCTCGAGGCCTCGGCCGGCGCTGCGGGCCTCATCAAGGCCGTGCTCTGCCTGGCGCATCATCAGGTACCTCCGCAGATTCACCTGACCACACCGAACCCGGCGATCGACCTGTCAGCCTTGCAACTGGATATTCCTACCGCGGGCCGTTCCTTTACCGAGCATGACGGCGTGCTGCGGGCTGCTGTCAATTCGTTCGGGTTCGGCGGAACCAACGCGCATGTGGTGCTGGAAAGCGTGCCCCAGCCGAATGGAGATCACCAGAGCGGTCCGGCCGAACGCGACGAGAGCGGTGGTTCAGGCCGCCGGATCGCCGATCCATTGCCTGCCGTCTTTCCTGTCTCCGCCCGCAGCCAGGACGCGCTCGCCGAACTCGCCGGCCGGTACGCCGAGACACTGCAGCCGATGAAGTCGGCGACCGCGATAGCGTCGGCCACCGCGCACCGCCGTACCCACCACCGGCAAGCCCGCCTCGCCGTGGCCACGGACAGCCTGCAAGAACTGCGTGACGGGCTGGAGAGCGCGCATGCTGGCCAGCCGCATCCGGCTATCCATATGTCCTCGGATCCGCCGTCCGGCTCGCCGCTCGCCTTCGTCTTCACCGGCATGGGCCCGCAGTGGTGGGGGATGGGGCGGCAACTGCTCGAGACAAACCGGGTCTTCCGCGAGGTGATCGACCGGTGCGACGCCGCGTTCCGCCAACTCGGCGGCTGGTCCCTCACCGACGAGCTGCTTGCCCCGGAAACGGCGAGCCGGATGGCAGAGACGTGGATTTCCCAGCCGGCTAACTTCGCGCTCCAGGTCGGGCTCACCGAAGTCTGGTCTTCGCTTGGCATCAGCCCAGAGGCCCTCCTCGGGCACAGCGCGGGAGAGATCGCGGCGGCCTACGTGGCCGGGGCGCTCACCTTCGACGACGCGACCACGGTCATCTACCACCGGGCCCGGCTACAGCACCTGACCGCCGGCCAGGGCCGCCTCCTGGCGGTGGCCATTCCCGAGGATCGCGCGCTTGAGCTGCCCGGCGTCGCAGACGGGCGGCTGTCCTTCGCGGCGGTCAACAGCCCAACCTCGGTGGCGCTTGTCGGCCTGGTTCCTGACCTCGAGGAAGTCAGGGACGTCCTCGAGCAGGAAGACGTGTTCTGCCGGTTCGTGCCAGGAATGGTGCCGTTCCACAGTCCGGCGATGGACCCGCTCGAGACAGAAGCCCGGGAGTGCTTGTCCGGGATCGCCCCGCTTCCCCCGGTTATGCCGCTTTACTCGACCGTCACCGGTGATCTGGTCACCGGCGCGGTCCACGACGCCTCTTACTGGTGGGGTAACATCCGCGAGCACGTCCGGTTCGCCGAAGCCGCCCTGGCGATGATCGACAACGGCATCACCGCGTTCGTGGAGGTCGGCCCGAACCCCGCGCTCGGCCGCGCCCTCACCGATTGCCTCGGCGCGCGGGGCCGCCCGGGATTCGCGGTGGCCTCGCTGAACCGCAAGGAAGCCGACTCCGTGACGCTGGCGCACTCCGCCGCGGAGCTGTACGTCATGGGCTACTCGCCCGACTGGGACGCCTTCTACCCGGCCAGTTCCTTCGGCGCGCTGCCTCCGTACCCGTGGCAGCGCGAGCGGTACTGGAAGGAAGCCGTCACCACCCGCCAGGACCGGCTCGGGGAACTCGAGCACTCCCTCCTCGGCGCTCGCCGTGACGAACCGCTGCCGACCTGGCGCAGGCGTCTGGATGGCAGCCGTCCGGCTTATATCGCCGATCACCGCGTCATGGACGCCAACCTCTTCCCCGGAGCGGGTTACGTGGAGATGGCGCTCGCCGCCAGCCGTTCGCTGTTCGGCGCCCCCCACTGCGTGGCCGAGGGAATCCGGTTCGAGGCGCCCGTCATCTTCCATCCGGGTACCGCCTACATGCTCGACACCACGGTGGACCGCGCGACCGGGCAGGTCGCGATCTACGGCTGCCAGCCCGGCAGCGAGCACTGGGTGCGTCATGCCTCCGCGCGGCTGGCACCAGCCGCCGTGTCCGCACCCGAGCTCGACCTCGACGCGATCCGCGCACGATGCGCCGAACGATGGGACGGGACCCGCTTTTACCAGGCCATCAGGGAGCGCGGATTCGACTACGGCCCCAGCTTCCAGTCCATCGCCGGGCTCTGGCTCGGAGAGCGCGAAGCGGTCGGCCAGTACGCGCCCGCTGCGCTCGCCGTGAACTCCGGCGCTGACCTGGTGGTCGACCCGATCGCGCTCGACGGCTGCTTCCAGATGCTGCTCCCGTTCGCGGCCCGGCCGGCCGACCCGAGCGCGGCGCTGCTGCCGGTGGGCGTGGACAAGATCATCGTGCACGGCCGTCCCGACGACGGGGCGGCGCTTTGGGTGTACGCCAGGGCGACCGCCACCGCCGGCGACGAGATCGCCGGCGACGCCGTGCTCATGACCGATGATGGCCGGGCGGTCATCGAAGTCCTGGGCTTCCGCGCCCGGCTCGTCGGAGAGGGCCAGCAGGTGCGGGCGCGGCTGGGTAACCGGTGGCTGTACGAAGTGAACTGGGAGCCCGAGCAGATCACGGACGAGCAGAGCAGCCAGGTCGCCGCCGCGGGCCGGTGGCTCGTGCTCGCAGATCGCGGTGGTGTCGGTGATGCTGTGGTCAGCCAGCTTGGTTCCGCCGGGCACTCCGTGGTGGTGGTCCGGCCAGGCCCGGAGTTCGCGGCCGAAGGCCTAGACGGGTTCAGCATCAGGCCGGGCGAACGCCAGGACCTCCAGCGCGTCATGCGGGCCGCCGCCGGTCGCGCGGACCTGCCGGTGCGGGGCATTATCCAGCTGTCACCGGCCACTGTCGCCGGCCCGGAGCTGACCGGCGACCGCCTGTCGGCGGCGGTGGGGGACAACGTCGCGTCGGTTCTCGACCTGGTGCAGGCTCTCGACGCGGAGGACCTGTCGTGGCCGCTCACCATCGTCACCGTCGGCGCGCAGCCGGCCGGCGGCCAGATGGGGGCGGCCGGGTTGCTCCAGGCGCCGCTGTGGGGCATGGGACGTACCCTGCAGCAGGAATCGCTGGCGCTGCGGACGCGCTTGATGGACCTCGATCCGGACCGGCCGCTGGATGACGTGCAGGCGCTGGTGACCGAACTGGTCCTGACCGCCGCCGGTGAGGATCAGCTCGCCTGGCGGGCCGGCCAGCGGCTCGTCGCGCGGCTGCAGCCGTCACCGCGCGAGTCCGGCAGCGTGCCGTACACCGTCCGCACCGACGCGAGCTATCTGATCACCGGAGGCCTGGGATCCCTCGGCCTGCTCTTCGCCCGGTGGCTGGCCGAGCGCGGGGCGCGGCGGATCGTGCTCCTGGCCCGGACGCCGCTTCCGCCGCGGAGCGCCTGGGCCGACCTGCCAACGGCCGACCCTCAGGCCGCGAGGATAGCGGCCGTCAGGGGCATCGAGGAGCTCGGCGCCATCGTCGAGACGGTCAGCCTCGACGCCGCGGACTCCGCCGCGCTCGGCGCCTTCATCAAGCAACGTCGCGATCAGGACCTGCCGCCGGTCCGCGGAATCATCCATGCCGCCGGCACGCTGCAGGACCAGATCATGGTCCGGATGACGAAGGATCAACTGGACCAGGTGCTACGGCCCAAGGTTCTCGGCGCGTGGTCCCTGCACCAGGCCTTCGAGGATGAACCGCTCGACTTCTTCGTCCTGTTCTCCTCAGTGAGCTCGCTTGTGGTGACGACCAGCCAGGGTAACTACGCCGCGGGAAACGCCTTCATGGACAGCCTGGCGCACTACCGGCGGGACCGGGGGCTGCCCGCGCTGGCGGTCAACTGGGGACCGTGGGACACCGGCATGATCGCTGAGCACAAGCTCCAGTCCGCCTTCGAGGAGCGCGGCATGGACCTGATCCCGGAGCAGGCCGGCGTCAAGATCTTCGCGGAGCTTCTCGGCTCGGCCGAAGTACAGCAGGTCGTAAGCTCCGCGCACTGGCCGACCGTCATCGCGCACTACGCCGTCGAACCGCGGCTCATCATGCACCTGGGCCAGGAGGACGACCACGCCGCGAGCGAGGCCGCGGCCGGGGAGATAACGATCGCGGAGCGGCTCGCCGCCGCTCCTCCCGAGGATCATCACCGCATCGTCGCCGACAGATGCGCGGAGGTGATCGGAGGCGTCCTGCGGCTGCCGCCGGAAAAGGTTCCGCAGACGGTCCCGCTCAACCAGCTCGGCCTTGACTCCATGATCGCCCTGGAGCTGAAGATCCGGATCGAGCAGGCGTTCGGCGTCGCGCCGAAGCTCATCCTGCTCCTGCAGGGCGCCACCGTCGCCAGCATCGCCGGCCATATCTACGATCAGCTCCTTGCCCAGACGCCCGCACCTGCAGCCGAAGCGCCCGCAGATCCCGGAGATCCCGCGGCGGACGCAGCCTAGGCCCGCCGGGGACCTGAATTACATACCGAGAGGCACCACCATGAATCAGGCCGACATCCACATCCTGGCCGTAGGCACCGAGCTGCCAGGTCCGCTTATCGACAACGCCACGCTGATACGCCGATTCGGCCTGCCGCAGGCATGGGAGGAGTGGATCGACATATTCGTCGGCACGAAATCCCGGCATTTCGCCATCGACATCGAATCTGGCGAGCGCAAGCAAACGCTTACCGACATGGGCACCCTGGCGGGCCGTCGTGCGCTGGAGGCGGCCGGGGTGGATCCTGGCAGCATCGACGTCGCGGTCATGGGCGCGGCCATGCCAGATATGCTGATGCCGGCGACGGTCAATCTCATCGCTGACCGGCTCGGCATAAACGACCTGCCTACCTATCAGCTTCAGGCCGGATGCACCGGCGCGATCCAGGCCCTGGATCTGGCTATGCAGCTGCTGCGCAGCGGCCAGTACCGGACGGCACTTGTCCTTGGCGGAGACTCCATCGCCAAGCACCTGGACCTCGATATCGACCCCAATGATACGTCCGCGGGGCTGCACGTCAATGCCATGCTGTTCGGCGACGGCGCGGGAGCGGCGGTGCTCACCACCGACCCGGTCCCGGGCACTCCAATTTTGCGCCAGGCCTTTGTCCGGATGCTCGGACTTGGCCGGCCGCCCGGTCAGATTGTCGAGTGGTTCGGGCTGGCCGACCTGAAGAAAACCCACGAGCCTGTTTCCGAGGACTTCAAGGTCATCGAACAAGCAGTGCCCGCGATGGCAGTCGCGGCATTCCAGGATCTGCTCGATTTCCTGGACTGGAAGAAGAGCGAGGTGGACTACCTGCTCCCGCCGCAGTTGTCCGCGAAGATGACCGCGCGGGTCGTGGAGCAGCTTGACGCGCCGACCGCGAGCGTGATCAGCCGGGTAGAAGAGATCGGGAACACCACGAATGCGATTCCTTTCTTCCAGCTAGAGCAGCTCATCCCGCATCTGGCGCCCGGAAATCGCGCCATCGGCATCAGCGTGGAGACGAGCAAGTGGATCAAAGGCGGTTATGCGGTGGAGATGCCCGGTACAGATAAAGAAAGCAAGTGAGTCAGATGCCCGACACACTGGCCAGCGGCCAGCACCTCGATGACGATGAGCTCGACCCGGCACTCATCAAGCGCCTCCAGCAGATCTTGCAGGACGTGCTCGGGGTCGAGTCCGTAGCCCTCGACGACACGCTCCCAGACCTGGTGAACCGCTCGATACTGATCCTGAACCTGATCGTGGCCATCCAGGATGATCTAGGTGCCGCAGTGCCGGTCGAGGTCTTCTTCGATGCCACCACGGTGCGCGGCCTGGCCGGCCTCATCGCGGCCTCGCGAGCCGGCCAGGAGACCCGACCGTGATGAACACGCTGACCGCGGACTCAGTTGCCGACGCCGGGCTTTCCCCGCTCGCGGATGATGACCTGCGGCTGATGCTGATGATCCGCCATTTCGAGCGGAAGCTGCTCAGCCTGTTCGAGCTGGGCGAACTCAACGGGACGACACATACCAGCCTGGGGCAGGAGTACATCCCCGTCGCCATGAGCGCCCTGCTTGACATGCGCGACTTCGTCTTCAGCAACCATCGCGGCCACGGGCATTACCTGGCCAGGCACCGCGATCCCTGCGGACTGCTGGCCGAGATCATGGGTCGTGACGGCGCGGTGTGCAACGGAGTAGGAGGCAGCCAGCACATTTTCCGTGACCGTTACCTGTCCACTGGCGTGCAAGGCGAGAGCCTGCCCGTGGCCACCGGCGTCGCGCTGGCGTTGAAGCGATCCGAGCCAGGCCAGCTGGCCTGCGCCTACATCGGCGACGGGACCTGGGGCGAGGGATCCGTGTACGAGGCGCTGAACATGGCCGAGCTCTGGGGCGCCCCGCTGGCCATCGTGGTCGAAAACAACGGCATCGCGCAGTCTACGCCGACCACCAAGGAGCTCGCCGGCACGATCGCGGGCCGGGCAAAAGCCTTCGGCGTCAGCCACTACCGGACAGAATCAACGGATATCAACCGGATCAGGGCCCACCTGGCTCCCCTGCTTGACCGGGTCAGGAGCCGCGGCGAACCCCTGGTGATCGAGTTCGCCACCTACCGCCTCGGACCGCACAGCAAGGGCGACGATTCCCGGTCCCCTGAGCAGCTGCGGCGCGTCGCCGAGCACGACTGGTACACCCGTTACGCGGCGGAATACCCGGCGCAGTTCGCGGCCCATGACGGCGAGATGCACGCGCTGATCGATGAGACCGCCACCGAGGTGGCCGCCCGGCCGGACAGCACCTGGGACAACCTATGAGAGTCGCCGAGAACCTCAACGCCGCCCTGCATGCGGCGTTCGAGTCGAACCAGGATCTCCATCTCCTCGGGGAAGATGTTCTCGATCCCTACGGTGGCGCCTTCAAGATAACCAAGGGGCTTTCCGATCGTTTTCCCGACCGCATCCTGACGACTCCCATCAGTGAGAGCGGCCTCGTCGGCGTCGCGGCAGGCATGGCGATCGTGGGCACGCCCGCGATCGCGGAAATCATGTTCTCCGACTTCGCTGCCCTGGCATTCGACCAGCTGGTTAACTTCGCCAGCAAGTCAGTGACGATGTATGGCAGGCATCTGGCATTGCCGTTGCTTGTCCGCTGCCCCACCGGGGCAGGCCGCGGTTACGGACCGACGCATAGCCAGAGCCTGCAAAAGCACTTCATCGGTGCTCCCGGACTTTCGTTGTATGAGATCTCCCCCTGTCACGACAATGGCGAGCTGATTTCCGGCATCCTGTCACGCGCGACGCCCGCCATGCTGTTCGAGGACAAAATCCTCTACACCCAGCAAATGTTCGCTGACGGACGGGCGGATGATCTTTTCTCATATGACTTCCCGTTTCCTGGCACCGATATAGCCAGGGTGTTCTTCGATGATCCCGACACCGCGGATTGCGTGATCATCGCCCCTGGAGGCATGGTCTACCGGACGCTGAAAGCCATGCACGATCTTCTGCTCGAGCACGAGATCTCCTGCACGCTGCTCGTACCTGCCCGGCTCTACCCCTTCAATGCAGAACCACTTCTTCCGGCGCTGCGCAAAACGGCCGCTATCTTCGTGGCAGAAGAAAGCACTGCGGGCGGGACCTGGGGCGGTGAGGTCGCCCAGCAGGTGCACAGCCGGATATGGAAGGAACTCAAGCAGCCGGTCACGCTGATCCACTCGGCCGACAGCATCATACCGACCGCTGCGCACCTCGAGCGCCAGGTCATTGTGCGTGACAGCACCATCAGGCAGGCAGTCGCCGGGAGCTTTCATGGCTGATATCCGCGTTCCCAAGCTGAATAACCAAGACGATGAATATATATTGAGCGAGTGGCTGGTCGGTGACGGCGAGCCAGTTGAGCCGGACGATGCGCTGGCCACGATCGAGACCTCGAAGGCGGACGCGGACGTCATCTGCGCCGAGGCTGGCGTGCTCAGGCACGCCATTGCGGCCGGCGCGAGTTGCGCACCTGGATCGATGATCGGGCAGGTATTCGAGCCGGGCTCGCCCGGGCTCGCCGAGACTCCGCGCGTCGCCCGCCCTGATGCCGCCGATCGAGGTGACGATGACGGGCTGATCATCACCGCGCCCGCCCGGGCGCTGATGGAAACGTCCGGGGTCAGCCTCGACGTGGTACGGCGCCTCGGCGTCAAGGTCGTCAGGCAGGCGGACATCGAACGGCTCGCGGATGGCGGCGAGGCCTCCTCGATCCAGGAACTATCTGCCGCGCAGCGGGCGGTGGCCAAGACGGTTACACGCTCGCACGCCACGATCCCGGCCGCTTACACCGTGGTAAAGGTCGACGTGGGCGCGGCGCAAGTCGAGGCGCGGCGGCAGGCCCGGCTGGTGCGAAAGCTCCTGGGGCTGCCGGAACTGCTCGTCGCGGTGATTTCCTCGCTGCACTCCGCCTTCCCGCTGTTCTTCGCAACGCCGATGGACGAATACACGGCGCAGCTATCTGACGAGCCGAACGTAGGCGTGACCATCGACGTCGGCAAGGGACTCTACGTTCCGGTGGTCAAGAACGCGGCCCAGCTTAGGCTGGCAGAAATCGCCGAGGTACTCACCGGATTCCGGCTCACGGCCGCCTCAGGCACATTCAGGGCAGACGCTCTCACGGGCGGGAATATGACCATTACCCTGCACAACGAGGCGGATATCGTACTGGCCATCCCGATCATTCAGCCCGGGCAGACCTGCGCGCTCGCCCTGGCGGGCACCCAGCGCGAAGCCGACGCCGAGGCAGGTACCCGCGCTGTCGCCAATATCGGGCTGGCATATGACCACCGCTTTATCAACGGCCGGGACGCCATCATCTTCTTGCAGGCCGTGAAGAAGGCGCTGGAATCGCCCGCTATCCTGACGAAGGAACCGGATGCCGAAATTGAGCTGAATGGCTCCGCCAGAGACTAATTGCCGCGGCGCCCTGTTACTCGCTCAGCGAGCCGCTAGAGGGGAAATTACCATTAACTATCGCATTTCGCGCCTGCTGCCGCGCGGACACGATGTTCATCCGGTGGCGCCGCCCATTCCCGCGCCGCGGGCTCCCGGGGGCGCCGCCGTGCCGGAGACGCCCGGCGCGTTCCCGCGCCGCTGGCTCGCGCTGTCGATCCTCTGCTTGTCGCTGCTGATCGTGACCCTGGACAACACGGTGCTTAACGTAGTGCTGCCGACTCTGGTGCGGACGATGCACGCTACGTCCACCGACCTGCAGTGGGTCGTTGACGCCTACGCGCTGGTCTTCGGCGGCCTGCTGCTTACCGCGGGCAGCGTCGCCGACCGGGTCGGCCGCAAGCTCACCCTGCTGGCGGGCCTGATCACCTTCGCCGGCGGGTCAACCTGGGCTGCCTTCTCCGGCTCGACGGGGATGCTGATCGCCGCGCGGGCGAGCATGGGTGTCGGGGCGGCTCTGATCATGCCGTCCACGCTGGCCATTATCACTCACATGTTCACCGGGCACCGGGAGCGGCAGCTGGCGATCGGCCTGTGGTCGGCGACGAGCGGGCTCGGGATCGGCCTCGGCCCGATCGTGGCCGGCGTGCTCCTCACGCACTTCTGGTGGGGATCGGTCTTCCTCATCAATGTCCCGGTCGCTGCGATCGCCGTGGCCCTTGCGCTCCCGGTTATTCCCGGCTCGAAGAACCCAGCGGCCAAGCGCCCTGACCCGGCCGGCGCACTGCTGTCCATGGCCGGTCTCGGGATCATGCTGTGGGCCCTGATCGAGGCGCCGAGCCATGGCTGGACATCAGCCCTAGTCCTGGGCGCCGGTGGCGGCGGACTTGCGCTGCTTGGGCTCTTCGCCGTCTGGGAGCGGGTGTGCTCGCACCCGATGCTGAACCTCGGGTTCTTCCGGCGCCGGCAGTTCACCATCGCGATAGCCGCGTTGGGCCTGGCCATGTTCGGGCTGCTTGGGTCGCTGTTCCTGCTGACTCAGTTCCTGCAGTTCCAGCTCGGCTTCACGCCGCTGGAGGCCGGAGTGCGCCTGCTCCCGATGGCCGGAGGGATCGCGCTCTTCGCGCCGCTGTCCACTGCGGCCGTCCGGGTGGTCGGCGCCAAATGGACCGCGTCAGCGGGACTGCTGCTCATCGCGGCCGGCCTCTGGCAGGTTTCTACCGCCTCCGTCGGCACGAGTTATACGGGGACGCTGGCCGGGATGATCCTGATTGGCATCGGGACCGGCATGACCCTGCCGTCCGCGACCGAATCGGTCATGGGATCGCTTCCGAGCGGGGACACCGGTGTCGGCTCCGCGACCAGCGGCACATCCATGCAGTTCGGCGGCGCGCTCGGAGTGGCTATCATCGGCAGCCTGCTG
Source organism: uncultured Actinomycetes bacterium (assembly GCA_963758795.1). Classification (GTDB taxonomy): domain Bacteria; phylum Actinomycetota; class Actinomycetes; order Streptosporangiales; family Streptosporangiaceae; genus Palsa-504. Next base: position 241,908 of record CAVWXG010000001.1, on the reverse strand, counting down.
TCAACCCGCTACCAGGACCGCATGATCCCGCCGCTGGCGCCCTACCGGCTGCCGGCCCAGATCGAGAACACCATCCTCGGCGGGATCGGCGAAGCCTTTGGCGTCGCCAAGAAGGTCGGCGGCGTGACCGGCTCGCACCTGACCCACCTTGCCCGCTCGGCGTTCGTCAGCGGGATGGATCTCGGGTTGCTCACCGCTGCCGCCGTGGTCCTCGGCGCGGCCGTGCTCACGCTCTGCCTGCTCCCCGGGCGAGGCGGGACCGGGCAGGACTGAGTCGTGGCCATCCAGCGGCTAGCGATCGTCAACCGTGGCGAGGCGGGGATGCGGGTCCTGGCCGCGGTCGCCGAACTCAACCAGGCAGACCGGACGAAGATCACCACGATCGCGCTCTATACGGAGCCGGACGCGGACGCCTGGTTCGTACGCCGCGCCGATGAGGCCGTGTGCCTGGGCGCGGCCGGCTACATCGATCATTCAGGTCATCACCAGGCTACCTACCTCGACGAAGAACGCGTGATCAGCGCCATGGTGAAGGCTCATGCCGACGCGGCATGGGTCGGCTGGGGCCTGCTCTCCGAGCGCGCTTCGTTCGCCGAACGGTGCGCCGCCGCGGGAATCACGTTTATCGGGCCGGACGCTGCGACGATCCGCCTCGTCGGTGACAAGATGGCGGCCAAGCGACTGGCCGAGGGGGCGGGGGTGCCTGTCATCCCGTGGAGCGGCGGCCCGGTCGCCGATGCCGCTTCCGCCGTCGACTGGGCGGCACGCCTCGGCTACCCGGTCATGCTGAAGGCCGCAGCCGGCGGCGGCGGGCGGGGCATCCGGATGGTGACCGAGGCGGCCGGAATGGCCACCGCGCTGGCCGAGGCGTGCGCCGAGGGCGAGCTCGGGTTCGGTGACCCGACCGTATTCTGCGAGAAGCTCATCCCGCGGGCCAGGCACATCGAAGTTCAGATCCTCGCGGATGCCTGGGGCACCACATGGGGGGTCGGGTGCCGGGACTGCAGCGTGCAACGGCACAACCAGAAGGTGATCGAGGAGTCAGCCGCCGAAGGCGCCGACGAGCTGGCGATCCGGGCCGCCGCGATCCGCATCGCCCGGGCGGCCGGCTATCGCAGCGCGGGCACGGTCGAGTTCCTCAGCGATCCCGATACCGGGCAGTTCTGGTTCCTGGAGGTCAATCCCCGGCTGCAGGTGGAGCATCCGGTCACGGAGGCGACATCCGGTGTCGATCTGGTCAAGCTCCAGCTGCGGATCGCGGAGGGCGAGCGGCTCGCGGACAAGCCGCCTGTGCCTCGTGGGCACGCGATCGAGGCCAGGCTCTGCGCCGAGGACCCCGAGCAGGGCTTCGCTCCGGCTCCGGGCCGGGTCGCCGTGTGGCGGCCGCCGGCCGGCCCGGGTATCCGGGTCGATTCGGGAATCGCGGAAGGCGACCGGATCCCCGCCGAATTCGACTCGATGATAGCCAAGGTGGTGGCCTGGGGCCACGACCGGCAGGAGGCCCAGGACCGGCTCCGGCAGGCACTGTCCGGCACCGTCGTCTTGATCGAGGGAGGTGTCACCAACCGGGCCTTCCTGCTCGGGCTGCTCCGCCAGCCTGAGCTGAGCGCAGGGCCGGTCGACAACCGGTGGCTGGACCGGCTTGTCGCCACGGCCGGCCACCTGCCGCACCGGGATCCCCTGGCGGTGGCGGTGGCCGCGGTTGAATCGTACGACTCAGATCACGCCGCGGACGTGGCCGCGTTTCACGAGTCGGCACTGCGAGGACGGGCCGAGCTTCCGCGGCGGGCGGGGCATCAGGTGTCGCTGTGCTACCGCGGCGACAGGTACCGGGTTTCCGTCTTCAGGACCGGCCCGGACACCTACCTGGTGGACGGCGGAGACGGCATCGCCGAGCTCAAGGTCACGGACCGTGACGGGCCGCACCGGCAGGTCGCGTGCGGCGAGCGGGCGCACCGCGTCACCACCTCCTCGGCGGGCGTCTCGTTCACCGTCGACATCGGCGACGCGGCCAGCCACCGCGTGTACCTCGACACCGACGACATGGTTCACGCCCGCTTTCCTGCGTTCGTCAGTGCGGTGATGGTCACCGACGGCGACGAGGTAGCGGCGGGTGATCCGCTGGTCTTGCTGGAAAGCATGAAGATGGAGACCACGATCACCGCGGCTCTGCGCGGGACGGTGACCGGATTGCGGGTCAGCGCGGGCATGCAGGTCGCGTCAGGCGACCCGATGCTCATGATCCGCGGGACGTCGGCCCCCGGCGGGCTAGATTCCGTCCTCACCGGACTGCCGGCGGCACGCAAGGCCGATGACGTGTACGCGGGGCTGAGCAGTTACCTGCTCGGTTTCGACCCCGCGGCGGGCGCGGTCGAGCAGCACCTCGCCGCTCAGGGCGGGCTCGGCGCCGCCGGCCCAGCGGATAAACCGGGCCTGTTCGCGGCGGAGTGCGAGTTTCTCGGGCAGTTCGCGGACGTCAGCGCGCTCTGCTGGCTGCATCCTGAGAATGCGGGGCCGTTGGCGACCGGAACGCGGCTCACCCCCGAGCAAGCCGACTTGGCCGAAGACCTCCGCGAGCCGCTGCGCGCCGTCCTCGCCCGGTACGTCCTGACCAGGGAGCGGAACGGTGCCGGTCCTTTTGAGGCCGCGTTCTGGATGTCTCGTTCCTTCGCACGCGTGGGCGAGATGGCGCCGGCGGTGACGGTGATCCTCCGCAGATGGCTACGGTATGACGAGGAGTTCGGCCACAGCAGCGGGCTGCAGGATCTTATCGACCGGCTGGTCATCAGCACGCGCTCTCGCTGCCCTGTCGTGTCCGACCTCGCCAGGGATGTTCGCTTCCGGATCTTCGATGAGCCCGCGTACCGGCGGCTGGCCGCGCATGTGTACGCTAACGCGAACCGTCATCTGGACGACCTGGAGGCGGACCCGGGCCGAGCCGACCGGGACGAGCTCATCCGGCAGCTCGTCGAGTGCCCTGAGCTCGTGCGCGGACTTCTGCTCCGCCGGTGGCGGATAGCTGAGATACCGTTGCGGAAAGTTATCCTCGAGGTATACATACGCCGGTACTACGAACGCCGGGCCCCGCGGCACATCGGGGTGGCAGACCTCGGCGGTCAGCTGGCCGGCACCGCCGATTATGTCGAGGACGGCACGCCGTGTCGCCTGCTGGTCACGTACGTGCCGTTCGGGGAGCTGCCAGCCTCCCTGCAGGCAGTCGCCGCCCATACCGCGCAGGCCGTCGAGGAGACGCGTGTAACCGTCGATGTCATCACCTGGCGTCCCGGACTGAGACCAGACATTGAGGCACTCGCGGGCGAGATCGGCTCCGCGCTGGCCGCCTGCCCGTTCGGGCAGCAGGTACGCCGGGTGAACGTGACCGTCACCAGTGACGCGTATGGCGGCCCCGAACATCACCGGACACACCACCTTTCCTTTGCCAACGCCCACGGCGCCCTCACAGAAGAACGGCTGTACCGCAACCTGCACCCGATGGTGGCCGAACGAATCGAGCTCGGGCAGCTCGCCAGCTTTTCCCTGGAACGGCTGCGTTCGGCCGAGGACATCTACCTATTCCGCGGAATAGCCCATGACAACCCGGGCGATGTCAGGCTGTTCGCGTGCACGGAGGTGCGTGACATCACCGTGGTACGGGACAAGGCAGGCCGCATCGTGTCCGTGGCGCACCTGGAGCTGATGGGCCTGCAGGCACTGTCAGCGATCCGCCAGGAGATGACCCGGATCGCTGACGGCAGCCGCCCCGAACTTAACCAGATCGTGCTGCACGTCCGGCCGAGGTTCGATCTGCCGCGGGAAGACTGGCCCGGGATCATCCACCGTCTTCTCCCCCTCGCCGTCGGCGCCAGGCTGGAGGAGATCAGGCTGCGAGTTCGGGTGCCCGACGGTGACCGCCACCGGGAGCTCAATGTCCAGATCTCCGGACTGGACTCGGGCGGCATGCAGATCTCGGAGCTTCCGCCGGGCGGCGATCCTATCCCCTCGATCACGCCGCTGCAGCGCCGGGTCCTCCGGGCGCACCGTTACGGGGCACCGCATCCGCACGAGATCATCACGATGATCGCATCGCCCGCAGGGATGCACTCTGAGTTCCCCGCGGGTGCCTTCACGGAGTACGACCTCGGTCCCGACGGGGGCCTCGAGCCGGTCGACCGCCCGTTCGGGCAACATACCGCCAGCGTGATCACGGGACTGATCACCAGTTACACCGAGGCGGTTCCCGAGGGTATGCGCCGGATGGCCATTTTCGGTGATCCGACCACGCGGCTCGGATCGCTCGCCGAGGAGGAGTGCAGGCGTGTTACCGCGGCGATCGACATGGCCGAGGGGCTGCGGCTGCCCGTCGAGTGGTTCACGGTGTCCTCAGGAGCGCTTATCGCGATGGACAGCGGCACGGAGAACTTGGACTGGGTGGCGGCCTCGCTGCGCCGGATCGTCAGGTTCACTCAGGCGGGCGGCGAGCTGAACATCATCGTCACGGGCATCAATGTCGGTGCGCAGTCGTACTGGAACGCGGAGTCCAGCATGCTCATGCATACGCGGGGCATCCTGATCATGACCTCGCCCAGCGCCATGGTGCTGACGGGAAAGCGTGCACTGGACGTTTCCGGCGGCGTCTCCGCTGAGGACAATGCCGGGATTGGCGGTCTGGACCGGATCATGGGACCGAACGGGCAGGCCCAGTACGCCGCCCCGACGCTCGCCGCCGCGTGCGCCATCTTGCTGCGTCACTATGAACTCACCTATATAGTGCCGGGCGAAGGTGCGCCACGCCGGCGTGCGACCGCGGATCCGTTCGCCCGCGACGTGCGGCTCGCACCCCATCCGGCGATGGCGGACACGGAATTCACTACGGTCGGGGATATCTTCTCCGCCGAGCATAATCCCGACCGCAAGAAGCCTTTCGACATCAGGACCGTGCTGCGCGCGGTCGCGGACGCTGACTGTGAGCCGCTGGAGCGGTGGAACCACTGGCGCGAGGCGGAGAACGCCGTGGTCTGGGATACCAGTTTTGGCGGCATCCCGGTCTGCCTGCTCGGCCTCGAGTCGCGGTCCCTCACCCGGCAGGGATTCATCCCCTCTGACGGGCCGCCGGTATGGACTCCAGGAACGCTGTTCCCTCAGTCGTCGCGCAAGATCGCCCGGGCCATCAACGCCGCGAGCGGCAACCGGCCTGTCGTGATACTGGCGAACCTGTCCGGATTCGACGGGTCGCCGGAGTCCATGCGGCGCCGCCAGCTTGAGTACGGGGCCGAAATCGGCCGGGCGGTGACCAATTTCGTTGGCCCGATCGTGTTCGTGGTGATTTCCCGTTACCACGGTGGCGCGTTCGTCGTGTTCTCCAAGCGGCTCAACGACCGGATGGAGGTCGCCGCCGTGGAAGGCTCGCACGCCTCGGTTATCGGCGGGGGCCCAGCCGCTGCCGTGGTCTTCGCCAGGGAGGTCACCGCCAGAACCGAGCGGGACCCGCAGGTCGCAGCCTTGCGAGAGCAACTGGCGACCCGCGGCGCCGGACGCGTCGACGCCCTGCTGAACGAGGCCCGCGAGAGCGTCGGCGCGGCCAAGCACGCCGAGATCGCCGCCGAGTTTGACCGGATCCACACCGTCAAGCGCGCGCTCGCAGTCGGCTCCATAGACCGGATCATCTCCGCGCGGGAGCTGCGCCCCTACGTCATCTCCGCCCTGGAACGCGGACTCGGGCCTGATGGCCAGGAGCAGGTCGCGGGACGGCTGGGAGCAGCAGATGAGGGTGCTCCCTTGTCGTGAGGGCTAGTCTTCCCGTCCCGGCGCCCGCCGCTACCGGGGGGATGACCCCGGTACGTTGGCTGGGTGATCTCCCGTGACGATATCCGCGGCACCTACGAGACGATCCGGCCCTACATCCGGCGCACCCCGGTGATCCAGGTCGGCCTCAGCGAACTCGACGGGGCCTCCGGGGTCTTGGGGTCCTTTGGGGCAGGGCCGGCGGCGACGCTCAAGCTGGAGCAGCTCCAGTGCGCCGGGTCGTTCAAGGCCCGCGGTGCGTTCGCGAACCTGCTGCTGCGCGACGTGCCGGCCGCGGGCGTGGTCGCGGCCTCGGGCGGCAACCACGGCGTGGCCGTGGCCTACGCCGCGCACCGGCGGGGCGTGCCCGCCAAGATCTTCGTCCCCACCGTGTCCGCCCCGGCCAAGGTCGAGCGGATCCGCGCGCTCGGCGCGGACCTGGTCGTCACCGGCGAGCGCTACGCCGACGCGCTGATCGCCGCGCAGGCCTGGGTGGCCAGTTCCGGCGCGATGAGCGTGCACGCCTTCGACCAGCGCGAGACCCTGCTCGGCCAGGGCACTCTCGCCCTTGAGCTGGCGGGCCAGGCCGGTGAGGCGGACACCGTGCTGGTTCCTGTCGGCGGCGGCGGGCTGATCGCTGGTGTCGCCTCCTATTTCGCGGGCACCGTGCGCGTCATCGGGGTCGAGCCGGACGGCGCGCCCACCCTGTCCTACGCGCGGGCCCAGGGCGGCCCGGCTGACGCCCCGGCCGGCAGCGTCGCGGCGGACGCGCTGGCCCCGCGGCGGGTCGGCGACCTGGTGTTCCCCATTACCCAGTCCTACGTCGAGGACGTCGTGCTCGTCGACGACTCCTCGATCCTGGCCGCCCAGCAGGCGCTGTGGCGGGCGCTGCGGATCGCCGCCGAGCCGGCCGCCTCGGTCGGCATCGCGGCCCTGCTGGCCGACGCCTACAAGCCCGCGCCTGGCGAGCGGGTCGCCGTCGTGATCAGCGGCGCCAACATGACGCCCTCCCAGCTTGGCTAGCCGCGGGCACCAGGGCCTGTTCAGAAATTTGAGATTTTGACGGAACGGACGCTGGATCTTGCGCTGACATACGAGACACTTGCGTACTGTGCGGTTCGTTTTCACGCCTCCCGCCGACCACGCGGCCGGATTGCTCAGCCTCCCGTGGTCAGAGCCGCTGGCCGAATGGCAGGACGAGCGGCTCGTCGAGATCCGCCAGCGGGGCATCTCGCGCCACGTGGTGCGTTTCGTCTACGACGACGGCGTACTTTACGCGCTCAAGGAGCTGAGCGAACGGCTGGCCCGGCGCGAGTACCGGGTGCTCCGGGCGCTGGCCGAGCTGAACATACCCGCGGTCGAGGTGGTCGGGATCGCGGTCGACCTGGATGAGGCGCACCAGGGCGATCCCAACTCGGACGCGATCCTGGTGACCAAGTTCCTCAGCTACGCCACGACGTACCGGGCGGTGTTTTCCAACCCACGGGGCCTGCAGCCCACCGACGGGCTGCTGGACGCGCTGGTGGAACTGCTGGTCCGGCTGCACCTGTCCGGGTTCTTCTGGGGTGACTGCTCGCTGTCCAACACGCTGTTCCGGCACGACGCGGGCAAGCTGGAAGCGTACCTGGTCGACGCGGAGACCAGCGAGCAGCACCCGGCCCTGACCGACGGGCAGCGTCGTTATGACGTCGAGCTGGCTACCGAGCGGGTCGGCGGCGAACTGCTCGACCTGCAGGCAGGCGAGCTGCTGCCGCCCGACGTGGACCCGATCGAGATCGCCGACGAGCTCGATCGGCGGTATGAGTCGCTGTGGCAGGAGCTGACCCGAGAGGAGATCCTGCGCCCCGAGGAGCAGCGGTACCGGATCGCGGAGCGCCTGCACCGGCTGAACGAGCTCGGCTTCGACGCCGAGGAGGTCGAGCTGATCGGCACGCCCAAGGGAAACAAGCTGCGGCTGCGGACCCGGGTCGCGGAGACCGGGCACGATTCCAGGAAGCTGTTCCTGCGGACCGGGATCGACGCGGGCGAGAACCAGGCGCGCCGGCTGCTCAACGACATCGCGGGCTTCCGCGCCTGGATGGAGCAGAAGCAGGGGCGCCCCGTCTCCGCGGTGGTGGCGGCCAACCGGTGGCTGGAAGAGGTGTACGACCCGGTCATCGCCGCCATCCCGGAGGGCCTGCGCGACCGGCTGCCCCCGGCGGAGATCTTCCACGAGGTGCTCGAGCACCGCTGGTACATGTCGGAGGCAGCGGGCCGCGACGTTGGCACCACCGCCGCCGCCCGCGACTACTTCGACCAGGTGCTGCCGAGCGCACCCGAACCGCTGGAAACCGAGCCGCTGGCGTCGATGAAAGGCGCCGATCCGTGGGAGCCCTAGCCCGACCGTGACTCGGACTCGGACAGGTCGGCGCCCGGATTCTCGTCGGCCAGCCCGGAATCGGCGGCCGGGGATTCCTGGACTCCCCGCCGGAGCCCGCGCAGCGCCACGATGGCCGCGACGGCCATGATCCCGGCCATCACGTACAGGATCTCCCGGGTGGCGCTGGCGAAGTCGGCGCGGAGGAACTGCGGGATGGCGGTGACGTTGCCGTTCCCGCCCTGCAGCTGGGCGATCTTCGACGCCTGCGCCGACGCCGCCGCCGGCGGCAGGCCCTGGGCGACCAGCGAGGCGGTGATCCTGGACCGGAACTCGGTCAGCAAGATCGTGCCCAAGATGGCGAACCCGAGGCTCGCGCCGTAGTTGCGGACCGTCTGGGTAATGCCGGTGGCCTCGCCGTAGGAGAACCGGGACGCCCGGTTCACCGCGTCGGTGTTGGCCTGCCCAAGCATCAGGCCCATGCCGGCCCCGGCGATGACGATGTAGATCACCTGGGCGCCGGGATGCAGGTCGGTCGCCTTGCCGGCCCACAGGGCGAACCCGACGGCCGACAGCGCGCAGCCGACGACCACCGGCCGCTTGGCCCCGATCCGGTCCAGCATCCGCCCGCCGATCTGCGCGAACACCACGAAGCCGAGGAAGAAGTACAAGATCAGCAGGCTGGCCGTGGTGGCCTTCTCCGCCAGCGCGATCTGCCCGTACTCGCTGACAAAGAAGAACACCGGGATGAACGCCATGCTGACGATCAGCAGGATGATGTTCTCCACCAGGAACGGCCGGATGCGGAAAATGCGCACGTTCATCAGCGGCGATTCGGTCCGGAGCTCCACGGCGGCGAAGACTCCCAGCAGCAGCAGGCCCGCGACGATGCAGACCTCGATCGCCGGGTTGCCCCAGCCCCAGAGGGAGGACTGCTGGAGGCCGAACACGCTCAGGCCGACGCCGCCGACGATCAGGGCCAGGCCGCGGTAGTCCATCGGCGACGGACGATGCTCGGTGACGGGCTTGGAGATGGCGATCAGCGCCAGGGCGATGATCGCGACCGGCACGTTGATCCAGAAGATCGCCCGCCAGGTCCATTCCAGCAGGTAGCCGCCCGCGATCGGGCCGATCGCCGTCAGGCCTCCGGCGACGCCGAAGAACAGCGCCAGGGCCCGGCCGCGGGAGCGCAGCTCGAACGTCTGCACCACGATGGCGATCGCGGCCGGGAACATGATCGCCCCGCCCAGGCCCTGCACCGCGCGGAACGCCACGAGCCAGGTCTCGGCGAAGCTACCGCGCGGCGTCAGGCCGCACAACGCCGACGAGGCGGCGAAGATGATCACCCCGAGCACGACCATCTTGCGATGCCCGACCGTGTCCGCCAGTCGCCCGCCGAAGGCGAACAGGGCCGCCAGCGAGAGCAGGTAGGCGTTGATCGCCCACTGCATGCCGCTGCTCGACAGGCCCAGGTCGTGCTGGATGGTGGGCGCGGCGATCGAGACGATGGTCTGGTCGATGAAGGTCATCGCGACCGCGAAGATCATCGCCGTCAGGACCAGGTTCTTCGAGCGGCCGCCTGACCCGGCCGTGCTGCTGACGCTCATCGCGTTTTCTCCCCGTTCGGATTCGTTAGCAGCAGAATCTCAGTCTTTGCCGTCCCCTGGCTACACGTCATCAGTTAATTGAGTTCCTCCCGCGCCTGAAGCGGAGGCGGGGATTCCAGCTACTCGAGTCCGGTTAAAGACGCAAGCAGTTGAGGTTCGCGGTTCACGGGTCCAGCATCCGGCAGCCTGCCCGCCGCGACCCGGAAGCGACCGGCCATCATTGTGGATCGCCACCGTCTTGCGGTGGGCATTCCAAAGTGAGATGACTTGGCGGCGTGCCGGGGCCGCCGAATGTGGTGTGATACCCCACGCCTGGTGTCGCGCCGCGAGGCTCGCGCGGATTCGAACATGATCGCGAAGCCTTCACAGTCTCGCCGGACTGTCAAGTCTTCGGGATCATGGGGCAGGGCGCCGGCGCGGGACCGGAAGCATGCCGGGCTGCGGTATGGCCGGGGATTAATCAGGGCGAACCACGCAAATGGCGCGAGGCTGTCCGCCGGGCGCGACACGCCGCGAGGCTCGCGCCGGCTAGGAAGCCGCCGCCGGGCTGCCGAAGATCACGAGCGTGGTCTCCCGCAGCGAGAGCCCCACCTGGCGTGCCTCGGCGCTCTGATCGATGACGGCGAAGACCTTCATTCCCTTCGCGCTGATCATGCCGGTCAGCACCGAGACGGTGTCGGTTACCGATCGATGGCTGAGCTTGGTCACGATATCGCCAGTGCTGGCGTCGATCACGGTAGATGCCCTTCTGAGCTGACCGCGTGCTGGCTATTTCGCCGGGTACGCGCGGACGAAGTCGGCGATCACGGTGCCGAGCCGTTCGCCGGCGTCCTCTTGCAGGAAGTGCCCGGCACCGGTAATCACCGGATGGACGATTCCCGCCGCCCCCGGCACGGTTTCCCTCAGCAGCGGCGCCATCGGGCCGGTGATCGGATCGCGGTCGCTGAACGCCAACAGGAACGGCTTGTCCCAACCGGCCAGCTGACGCCAGGCGGCCCGGTTGGCCTCGGAGGCCGGGTCATCGGGAGACGTCGGGACCAGGTCGGGCATCGCCCGGACCGCGGCGGCGAAGGCCGGGTCGGGGTAGGGCGCCTCGTAGGCGGCCAGCACCTCAGGTGACAGCCGGGTCTGGCAGCCGGCCTGCACCAGCCGGGACACGCTCAGCGTGTCCGCGGTGCGGACGACCTCACGGAACCGCAGCCAGACGTCGGGCATCGGCTGGTCACCGGTGGGCAGACCGGTGTTGGCGGCCACCACGCGGGCGAAGCGGTCCGGGTGCTCAGCGACCAGCCGCAAGCCGATCAGGCCGCCCCAGTCCTGCCCGACGAGGGTGAGATCGCGCAGATCGAGATGGTCGAACGCGAGCGCGCGGATCCACTCCACGTGCCTGGCGAAGCTGTAATCCCCCGTCTCGGCGGGCTTATCGGACCGGCCGAAGCCGACGAGGTCCGCGGCAATGGCGTGCAGCCCCGCGTCCGCGAGCACCGGCATGACCTTGCGGTACAGGAACGACCAGCTCGGCTCGCCGTGCAGCAGCAGCACCGGCTCCCCGTCGGCCGGGCCGGCCTCCACGAAGGCGAGCCGCAGGTCGCCGACATCGGCGTAGCGTGGCGGGTACCCGAAGTCCGGGAGGTCACTGAAACGATCCGCTGGCGTGCGTAGCACCTTCACCCTAGGCTCCCCCGGTTACCAGTTCCGCATACAGGTCGGCGGTCTGGGCGGCGATAGCGGCCCAGCCGAATTCTGCCACCGCGCGTTTGCGGCCCGCCTGGCCCATGGCCTCCGCGCGATAGGGATCTGCCAGCAGCACGTTCAGCGCGCGAGCCAGTGCCACGGGATCCCCGGGCGGAACGAGCAGGCCCGTCTCACCTTCGGCCACGACCTCAGGGATGCCGCCGGTCCGCGACCCGACCACCGCGGTCGCGCACGCCATGGCCTCCAGGTTCACGATGCCGAGCGGTTCGTAGACCGACGGGCAGGCGAACACGGTGGCGTGCGTGAGCAGCTGGATGACCTCGGCCTTGCCGAGCATCTCCGGGATCCAGATCACGCCGGACCGCTCGGCCTGGAGCCCGTCGACCAGCTCGGTCACCTCGGCCAGCAGCTCCGGCGTGTCGGGCGCTCCGGCGCACAGCACCAGCTGCGCTTCAGGTATCAGCCCGCTCGCCGCCCGCAGCAGCACCGGCACGCCCTTCTGACGGGTGATCCGGCCGACGAAAATAACGTACGGGCGGGTCAGGTCAATGCCGAAACGCTCAAGCACATCGGTCCGGGGATCCGCCGTGTATTCCGAGGTGTCTATACCGTTGCGTATCACCCGGATCCGTTCTGCCTTAATCTCGGGGTAGGCGGCGGCGATATCGGCCCGCATGCCTTCCGAGACGGCCACCACCGCGGCGGCTGAGGTGGCCGCCTCCCGCTCGCACCAGGACGAGATCGCGTAACCGCCGCCCAGCTGCTCGGCCTTCCACGGCCGCAGCGGCTCCAGCGAGTGCATCGTGACGACGTGCGGGATGCCGTAGAGCATGGCCGCCAGGTGACCTGCCAGGTTCGCGTACCAGGTATGGGAGTGGACCAGCTCCGCGGTCCCGACGGCGGCGGTCATGGACAGGTCGGTCGACACCACCTGCAGGGCCTGGTTGGCGCCGGCGAGGTGATCCCAGGGCCGGTGCGCGACCGCGTCCGGACGGTCGGCGCCCTGGCAGTGCACGGTGAGGTCGACCAGCGGCGCCAGCTCGCGGGCTAGGTAGGTGACGTGCACGCCCGCGCCGCCGTACACCTCGGGGGGATACTCGCGGGTCAGCAGCGCGACCCGGAGCTTGCTGGTTCCGGGCCCGCCGGTCACGGGAGGACCTCCTGGCCCTTGCCCACCACGGTGATGCCGGCGGCCGAGACGCCGAAGCCGCGCGCCTTGTCGTGTTCCTTGTCCACGCCCACCTGCGCCCATTCGGGCACGATGACGTTCTTGTCGATGATCGCGTCCCGGACCACCGCGTGGCGGCCGATCGTGGTGTTGTGCAGCAGCACCGACCGCTCCACCGTGGCCCAGCTGTTCACCCGCACGCCGGGGGAAAGGACGGACTGGCGCACGAGGCCGCCGGAGACCACCACCCCGTTGCTGACCAGGCTGTCGATCGCGCGACCGGTCCGGTCCCCCGCCTCGTGCACGAACTTGGCGGGCGGCAGGGACGGCACCTGGGTCAGGATCGGCCACTGCTCGTTGTACAGGTTGAAGACCGGCTCCACCGCGCACAGGTCCATGTGGGCGTCGAAGTAGGAATCCAGCGAGCCGACATCGCGCCAGTAGCCCGCGTCCCTTTCGCTCGCGCCGGGCACCTCGTTGCGGGTGAAGTCATACGCCTGCGCGCCGCCGTTGCGGACCAGCATCGGGACGATGTTGCCACCCATGTCGTGCCGGCTTGAGTCGTCGGCAGCGTCCTTGCGCAGCGCGTCGACGAGCACGTCGGTGTCGAACACGTAGTTGCCCATCGAGGAGAAACACATATCCGGGTTGCCGGGCATGGGCGGCGGGTCGGCCGGCTTCTCCAGGAACGCGTCCATCGTCCTGCCGTCCGGCCCCACGCTGACGATGCCGAAAGCGGAGGCCTCGCTCCTCGGCACGGGGATGGCCGCCACGGTTACTCCCGCCCCGTGCGCCGCATGGTCGTCGATCAGCTGCTGCGGATCCATCCGGTACACGTGGTCGGCACCGACCACCATCACGATGTCTGGCTGTTCGTCGTTGATCAGGTTCATCGACTGGTAGATCGCGTCCGCCGAGCCGGTGTACCAGTGCGGCCCGAGCCGCTGCTGCGCCGGGACCGGCGTCACGTAGTTGCCGAGCAGGGAGCTCATCCGCCAGGTGGTGGTGATGTGCCGGTCCAGGCTGTGGCTCTTGTACTGGGTGAGCACGCAGATCTTCCTGATACCGCCGTTGGCCAGGTTCGACAGCGCGAAGTCGATCAGGCGGTACAGTCCGCCGAATGGGACCGCGGGCTTGGCCCGGTCCGCGGTCAGCGGGCTCAGGCGGGTGCCGGCCCCGCCGGCTAGCACGATACCCAGAACTGACGGCTGCGTCATATCAGGCCCTCCTCGGGACACTTGCGACTCAAGAGCCATGCTCCCGCGAATCGGCCGGGACAGGGAAGAGCTCGCCCTGCCGCGGCACCGAGTCTTCATCTTCGGGATCTTGGGTCGGCGGCGTGGCGGTGGCCCGCCACACTTCCCGGACCAGCACCTGCAGGGCGCCGGCGGCCGGGATGGCCAGCAGCGCCGCGACGAAACCGCCGAACAGGCCGTCGACCAGGCTGCCGAGCGAGGCCCCGACCAGGACCGCGATCAGCACGAGCAGCGGGCTGATCCTGACCGTCTTGCTCATGACCACCGGGTTCAGGACGTGGTTCTCGACCTGGGTGTAGACGAGGAAGACCACCAGGGTGGTGATGCCCGCGGTCACGGAGTGGGTGAACGCGAACAGCACGGTCGGTATGCCTGCCAGGGCCCCGCCGACCATAGGCAGGAAGTCCACCAGAGCCACCCACAATCCCCACAGCAGCGGGTACGGCACGCCGACGATCATAAGCGTCACGAACACCACGACCCCGGCGATGAGCGAGGTCAACGTGTTCCCCAGCATGTATCCGGTAACCGCCCGGTTCACATCGGCCGACACCCTGACGACTTCGGCCTTCATGTCCGGCCTCATCTGGCCGAGGATGGCCAGCCGCATCTTCGGCGCCTCGAGCAGGAGCAGCAGGACCAGGATGAATATCGTGAATATCTCGATCACCAGGGACAGGGCGCCCGCCCCGATGCTCAGGGCCGGCTTGCTGAGGGCCTGGCCGTAGCTCGCCAGCTTGGGCGCGTTCCGCTGCACCCAGCTCTGGATGTGGTACTTGCTGACTAGATGGCCTATCCAGCCCCGGCCGTGCTCCGCCTTGGCCACGTAGCTGGGCAGCGCGTCCGCCAGGTGGGTGATCCCGTTGACCAGCGGGTACCCGAAGGCCACGGCCAGGCCGATGAAGGCAAGGAGCGCCAGCAGGGTGACGATCGCGACGGCGGCGCCCCGCCGCGGGAACACATGCCGCTGCAACAGGACCACGAGCGGGTTGAGCAGCACCGCGATGAACCCGGCCACGAGTACCACTAGCACGATGTCGCGGATCCGGTAGAGCAGCTTGCCGGCCAGGTAGGTGACGGCCACCACCCCGACCGCGGTCACGATCGTCCGCAGCGGGACGTTCCGTCGGTCGGCAGCCTTCCACAGGCGCGACAGCCTGCCCCCAGGCTGCTGCACCTCCTGCGGCCGGAGTTCTCCGGGCGCGGGCTTACCGGGCGGGTACTCGCCGGGCGGGACGTCGGTCACCGGAACCTCCACCGGACCAGCATGCCAGGTCTTGCCCCCTTTCAGACATCAGGCGACTCGACAGTCGGGGCTCAGCCCTGCGCGCCGGTTACCACTACCAGTATCGGCCACCACCGGGTTCCTGCCCAAGGCCATCCGGTCCTTCCTGACGGACCGCTCCAAGCTAGCCAGCCGCCCGCTACCGGATGCCCGAATGCTGGCGCGGCAAAACCCGGCGAGCCTGCGTCCCTGGCATCATGCTCTTAGCGATACATGGAGGTGCGGTTCTTGACCGGCGAGATGGTACGCGACCTGCTCCAGCCCCTTATCGGTAAGTCCGGGCAGATTTCCCTGCTCGTGACCAGGGTTGGCCCCATTGCCTTCCCTACCGCTGAGAACAAGAAGCTCACTGGCGTGGAGGTGCGCCCGGACGGCCTGGTCCGTCTCAACCGCGAGACCGGGTGGGCGGTGATCGACCCGGCTGAGGTCGTGGCCGTGGTGTGGAACGGGGACCCGGACAACTCGCCGGGCCAGTTCCTCTGATCGGGGCCCGCCCGCAGTTCCCGGACCGGGCGGCCGGGGAACTGTGGCTTCGTTTCCTGTCCGGCCCGGATATAGACTCCCTCGGCCTGTCCGCTGCCGAGATCGTCGCCGCGGTCGAGGAGGCCGTGCGTGCGCACGGCGATGGCCGCACCGTCGTGGAGCCGCGGGTGCACTTGGTCCCGGACAACGACAGCGCCGGCCATTTCAACGTGCTCCGCGGCCATCTGCCTGCGCCCGGCCTGCCTGCGCACGGTGTGAGCGGCGTCAAGGTGGTCGGCGATTTCGACGAGCGGATCCTGCTCTGGCACCGCGGGCTCGCCATCCTGGACATCGCCGTGGGCCTGGCCATCCTGCGCCGGGCCGAGCAGCAGGGCACCGGAACGATGCTGCGGTACCGCTAGTGATGCCCGCCCTGGCGATCACCGAAGCCGGTGACGCGGATCTGGGCCTCATCCGGGCCGTGGCCGCCGGCCAGGCCGTCAGCATCGAGCCGGACCTGCTCGCGGCGGTGCAGCAGCGCTGTACGCAGGCCCGGCAGGCGCTGCACGACGGGCAGCCGGTGTATGGCGTGAACACCGGCATGGGGGCGCTTTCCTCGGTTCGCCTCACGGAGCAGCAGCAGCTTTCCCACCAGCGCAACCTGCTGCTGGCGCGGGCCACCGGCGGGCCGCCCTGGCTGAGCCCGCCCGAGGTCCGGGCGATCATCACCGTCAGGCTGCTGACCTTCCTTACCGGCGATGCCGCGGTGTCGGCCGGGCTCTGCCTGCGGCTCGCCGACTTCCTCAACTACGACATCCGGCCGGCCGTGCCCCGCGCGGGCACGGCGGCCGCGGGCGAGATTATCCAGCTCGCCCACGCGTTCGGGCCCCTGGTCGGCATCGGCCAGGTGCTCGGGCCCGGCGGGAGCCTGATGCCGGCCCGCGAGGCGCTGAGCCGCGACGGGCTGACCGGCTTCAGCCTCGGCCCGAAAGAGGGCATCGCCCTGCTCCAGGGCGTGCCCGGGGTCACCGGCCTGTCCGTGCTCCGCCTCGACGAGGCCGCCGCGCTCACCTCGCTGATGGAAAGGGCCGCGGCGCTGTCCATCGTCGTGGCCCGGGCGCCGCGCGATCCCTACCAGGCCGCGTGCGGACGCGGCGACGACCTGCTGGCCGCGGTGCTCGGACGGCTCCGCGCGGCCGCCGGTGACGAGCCGTCGCCGCGCTCGCTGCAAGCGCCGGTGTCGTTCCGGGTGGCCGGACCGGTGCTCGCCCAGGTCCACCGGGCCGCCGCCCAGCTCGAGGCGGCCATCCGCCGCGCCCTGACCGGGGTCACCGACTCCCCCGCCTATCTGGACGGGCGGTTCACCAGCACGGCCGGGTTCCACGGAATCGACCTGTCCGCGCACTGCGACCAGCTCACGGCGGCGTTGTGTCACGCGGCGGAGGTGTCAGCGGCACGCCTGCACCGGCTGACGGATCCCGCCGTCACCGGGCTGCCCGCGCAACTGGCCCGCGAGCCGGGCCCGCAGGCCGGCCTGACGCCAGTCCACAAGCGGGCCGCCGGCGAGGTCCATGCCGCCAGGCGGCTGGCCACCGCGACCGCGGTCGGCCTGATCGAGACATCCGGCGGCCAGGAGGACGTGCAGTCGTTCGCCTGGGAGGCCGCCGGAAAACTCCGCACCGCGTTGCGCCACGCCCGCGCGGTCACCGCGTGTGAGCTGCTGGCCGGCTACCAGGCGGCGGCGCTCTCCGGGCACCCGCCGCCGCCCGGGTGCCGGGCGCTGCTGGACTGGCTGACCGTGATCATCGGTCCGATCGATGGCGACCGCCCGTTCGGCGAGGACATCGAGCGCCTGATCCAGGCGAGCACGGCTGAGGACGGTCCCACCCGGACAGTTGTTCTTTGATTCTGGGTCCGTGTTCCTTGATTCTGGGTCCGGCCAGGTTTAGGGCCGATTTCCGCGAGAAGGGACGAGACATGTCCACACCCGGTATGTCGAAGGCAGCCGATGCGGCCGCGCAGCAGGTCAAGGAACTTAGCGATCGCATGATCAAGCTGACCAAGAAGAACGGTCTGGCCTGGCTTGGGGCTTACGAGAAGGTCGTCAGCAACATGCTGCAGCTGCAGCAACGAGCCATCGCCTCCAGTCAGATCGAGTGGATAAACGCACTCGCCACCACCAACTCCAACTTCATGCGGGAAATGTCGGCCGCATACTTCAAAACCGTTCGCGAAGGGCTGAAATAGCGCGGTCGTGCCGCCACCCTCACCGGCCGGACCGGCCCGAGCGCCCGGCCGCGGGTTCGCTGGTTCGCTGGTTCTCGCAAGCCAGTGCTGCGTCAAATTATCTTCGCCCAGGCGGTGTTGGGCCCCCTTTGTGGTTGTCGGCACCGGAAAGGAACCGCCGGCGCGGCCATGATCACAAGGGCGCTAGCGAGTGCCGTAGGTGTCGGAGCGATGGGAGATGTCTAGGACGATGACGGTGTGAGTGTCCTCATCAATCCTGTAGCGAACGCGCCAGTCAGGCCGCGGCGGCCGGAATGCTGCCCGGCATACTCATCTTGCAGCGAATGGCCGACGCGGTGAGGATTCTCCAGCAGCGGACCGGTGACGAACTCGGCCGCCGCCGTAGCGACCTTCTCAGGCAACCGCGCGAGCTGACGCTGAGCACGAGGCCGGACGTCGAGATTCCAGCGTCCTGGCACGTTCGGTCACGCGGCGCCGACGTCGTGGAACAGGTGAGCGAAACGGTGCCGGAACTCGGCCTCATCCAGGCCAGGGCCTTCCTCCCCCTCCCCCGGCTCCTCACCTGAGCCAGCACGCTCGGCCGCATCACGCCGCCACCACGCCGTCGCCTCGGCTGACTCCAGTTCGTCCAACCGCTGCCACTCCTCGGCAGATACCAGCACAACGAGCTTGTGACCAGGACGGCTGACTGCGACCGGCCCTCGGCCAGCCTCCACTTCTTCCGCGGCGGCGGCCAGCTGATCGTCATCGCTGCGCTGCTCATTCCTCATCCCAAGTATGCCCGGCCGACCCGCTTGCGGCACGGGCAAGGCGTGCTCTCCAACCAGCATCGGCCTCCGTGCTCTGGACGCCTGCCACCAGCACCACAGCCCCACTCGCGGCCTTGAGCGGCTTGCCAGTCATGGTTGCTGGCAGACTGGTGGCGTGGAGCCAGTCGCGGAGGTCTGGGCCGGGGAACGCGGCGATGGCGTCGGCCATCGGGCCAGGTACGGCATCGACGGCGGGTTCGCCGGGCCAGCGGTGTTCGGCGCGATGGAGGCGGGGCTGGCGGGCACCGTGGCCTGGGCGGTGCGCCATCGCAGGCCGGCCGTTGCCGCGCTCGCTGGCGCGGGCGGCGCGGTGGTGGCGGGGTCAGCGGCGAGTTATCTGTACTCCACCGGGCCGGGCAAGCGGGCGATCTGGGCGCAGGTACTGGATGAGCTAGGCCTGCGGGGCGATGAGCACGTGCTGGATGTGGGATGCGGGCGCGGCGCGGTGCTGATGCTGGCGGCCCGGCGGCTGCCCGCCGGCCGGGCGGTGGGAGCGGACGTATGGCGCCGCCGCGACCAGAGCGGCAACAGCCGCGCCGCCACTGAGCGCAACGCGGTGGCCGAGGGCGTGCGCGACCGGGTGGAGCTTGTCGACGCGGACGCGCGTGACCTCCCGTTTGCGTCCGCGTCGTTCGACCTGGTGGTCAGCAGCCTGGCGCTCAGCAACATCCGGGAAGCCGGCGAGCGGGCACAGGCGCTGCGCGAAGCGGTGCGGGTCCTGCGGCCCGGCGGCCGGCTGCGCATCGCCGATGACGGCGCGGACCGCTACGCCGCCGTGCTGCGGGACGCCGGCTGCACTGACGTGACCGTGCGGCAGTTGGACTGGCGGACCTGGTACGGCATACCGGGTCATCACTTCCCCCTGGTCGCAGCCGCCCGGCCACTCGGCTGACGCCCGCATTCGTCGTCAGCGACCGATCCGGCGCGGTAGTGACGTCGGCCGACTCGTGCGGTATGCGGCGCGCGAGTTCACCTGGGGCCGGTATTCTTGCAGCAGTGCGCACAAGGTACGAGATCGAGGACACCGACGGCTACCTGGCCGCCCGCGAACTGCTACTGCGACGCTGCGGAACCTGGGCCGCGGCCAACGACCGCCCGCTGTCACTGCCGCTGGCCGGTGCCCTGCTGGATTCACGGCACTTCAGCTCGGACGGACGCCTGGGACACTGGACCCCGTCTCAGGTACGCCGGGCACTCCTCGAATGGATTCCGGGGAAGGTCACGGTGCCCCGGGAGGACCTGCTAGCCGCGCCCGAGACACTGCGGACCGTGCTTCGCTACCTGGACGCAACCGGGCTGCGCGACCCTCGTGGTGCCGTCACCGCGGAGAACGAGGCCGCTATCGACACCGCGGCGAAAGAGTTCGGCGCCGCGATAGCCGACCAGGAGCGCTACGGGCTCGCGAAGATGGCGGTGCTGTCGGCCGCGTACGGCGACGCGGGCATCCCCATTCCCGACGGCCTCGCCAGCTTCCTGCAGAGGCCCGAGGAGGACCTGCAGGCATTCGACGCGGCCAACCTTGAGGATCTTCTGGGGCGGCAGCTCATGCTGCCCGGCCTGGGACAGGAACGGCCGATGGCCCAGCTACCGGTGTTCCTCCCGGCCCGGGAGGAGCTCGCGGACGCGGCAGAGCGCAGCACGGTGGTCGGCCAGTTCCGCACCCTAGCCGCGTGGCTCGGCCCAAAAGGACGGGCCCTAACGCCGGCGAAGAACATCAGGCCCGCCGACGCCCGGGAGCTCGCCGCGCTGCTCGGCACCGGTGACGAGGGCCTGAAGTTCCACAGCGCCGCCGAGCTTCCTGGTCTGAACCTGGTCGTGAGCTGGGCGCTGAAGGCCCGGCTGATCCGGCGGCAGGGCGCCCGCCTGCTCCCGGTGGCGAAGGCCAGTCCGCTGCTGGCCGACGCAGAGGCCCTGTGGCAGCGTGCGTTTGAGGCGGCGTTCGATATCGGCCTCGCCGTCTGCCGTCCCATCTGGGCCGACGAGCCTCCCTCCCCGGTGCAGCAGATGTACGACGTGGTCGTACCCGACCTCATGGCCACGATCTACAGCATGGAAGAGCCCGTCCCGGTGCCCCGGCTGGCGGAGTCCGTGTGGGAGACGGTCAAGGCCAACTTCGACCTGGACTTCCTCAGCCCGCTCAGCCTGATGGGCCTGCGGGGGCGGGTGGACAACGACGTCGAGTATATCTTCGACGCCTTCGAGGCGCTCGGCGCGGTGACCACAGTCCAGGGCATGGCCAGCGAGATCTTCTCGATGGACCTGGATGACGGCGCGATGCCATTCGGCATCGAGTCGCCGTTCGGGGCCGACCAGGCGGCCGTGCTGCGCGAACGGTTGGCGAAGCCGGCGCGCCTGGTGAGCCTCACGCCCCTTGGCACCCGCGCGATGCGGGAGCGCATGCTCGCGGAGGGCCGGGAGGCGGGGCTCGTCGGCGAACTCGCGGGCGCCGCCCCAGCGGAGCTGCTCGGCACGGTCGCCGAGCACTACACGACGTCCAGCGGCCCGGAAGAGATCGCCATCTGGCGGGCCGCCCACGGCGGCTCGCTGGATCCGCTGGTGCAGGCAGTCCGCGACTGTCCGTTCGTGTCCCGGCGCGTGGCACTGCTGAAGACCCTCGCCCGCAGCGTGCCGGAGGGCACCGAACTGCTCGCCGAGCTGACCCGCGACCCGGACCTTGGCCCTGTCGTCCTGCTCGCGGAGAGGGATGACCTCAGCCCCCAGGACGCGACCCCGGACGAGGCCGCCTGGATCATGGCCGGAAGCCTGCTGGAACTGCTGGAGATCGGCGGCCCCGCGGCCGTCAGGGAGCAGCTCAAGAATCTGCCGCCCGCGCAGCGCGGGGACATCGTCCGCGCTGTGTCGGCCTCCAGCTACCCGGTGCCGGAAACCCTTGAGGAGTTCCGAACCCTGGTCGCCGAGCCGATCCTGCACGAGCTGGCCCGGCCACATGCCGTCCGGGGCACCGCCGCGCGGCGTCCCCGGTCAAGGAAGCCGCACCGGCGGTGACGCCGGCAGGCTGCTTCGCTCCGCCTGGGGATGGCCCGCCTTCGATGCATAGCCTCGATAAAATCGCAGGTCAGGCTATCTAACATCGAGGCCGGTGACCGCCCGGCCGATGATCATCCGCTGGATCTCGCTCGTGCCTTCGAAGATGGTGAAGATCTTCGCGTCCCGGTGCCAGCGTTCGACGGGGTAGTCCCGGGTGTAGCCGTTCCCGCCGAGGATCTGGATGGCCTGCTCGGTGACCCGGACCGCGGTCTCCCCCGCTACGAGCTTGGACATCGATCCTTCCGCGCCGGTGAACGACTTGCCCTGCCGGGCCATCCAGGCCGCCCGCCAGGTCAGCAGGCGGGCCGCGTCGACCGAGGCCGCCATGTCCGCCAGCATGAACGCCACGCCCTGGTTCTGCCCGATCGGGCGGCCGAACTGAATGCGGGTACGTGAGTACTCGGCGGCGTACTCCACCGCGGCCCGCGCCACCCCGACCGCCATCGCGGCCACGCCTGGCCGGGACGCCTCGAATGTCTTCATCGCGGCCTGCTCGCCGCCGCGGCCGCCCTCCCGGATTCGCGCTAGCCGCTCGTCGAGCCGTTCCCGGCCGCCGACCACGCAGCGGCCGGGCACCCGGACATCGGACAGCACGACCTCGGCGGTGTGCGAGGCCCTGATCCCGTGCTTACGGAACTTCTGCCCCATGGACAGCCCGGCCGTGCCCGGCGGCACGATGAAGCTCGCCTGCCCGCGCGATCGCAGCGACGGGTCCACTGACGCGACGACCACGTGCACGTTGGCGATGCCGCCGTTGGTGGCCCAGGTCTTCACCCCGTTCAGCACCCACTCGTCCGCCGCCGCATCGTAGACCGCGCGTGTCCTGATCGCCCCGACGTCACTGCCGGCTTCCGGCTCGGAGGAGCAGAACGCGCCCAGCTTGACCTCCCCCGGCGCGCCGAACATCTGCGGGCACCATTCCCCGACCTGCTCCGGCGTCCCGTTGGCCACCACCGCGACCGCGGCCAGCGAACTGCCCGCCAGGGCAAGCCCGATCCCGGCGTCCCCCCAGAACAGCTCCTCGAACGCGACCGGGATGCCGAGACCGGATCCCTCCAGGTACTGCTGCGCGTAGAAGTCCAGCGAGTACAGCCCGACCTTGGCCGCCTCCTCGAGCACGGGCCACGGCGTTTCCTCGCGCTCGTCCCACTCCGCGGCGGCCGGCCGGATCACCGACGCAGCGAACTCATGCAGCCAGTCCCGCATCTGGGCCACGTCATCGCTGAGGTCAAGGGAGAAGACCGCGCTCGTCCGGTCCGCGTCGCTCATGCTGCCCTCCACGCGTTAAGTTACTCAAGAGTAACATCGCGGTCGTGACCGTAGACGCACCGGCTCGCTGAGCAGCCAGTTGCTATCGCCGCGACCGAGCAATCTGAGTTCCTTTGTCTTAGTCGACTACTTTCGACACGCCTCGTGTACTATTCGTGGCATGACGGCAGCAGGGCAGCCAGATCCGCGGGCTTACATGCGGCTCGCCGCATTCATCCGCGAGCAGATCAGCGACGGGAAGTTGGCTCCTGGCGGCCCGCTCCCGTCGATCGCGGCCCTGCGCCGCGATCAAGGTCATTCCCGCCAGACGGCCGGCAAGGCCATGCGCGTGCTGGCCGATGAGGGCCTGATCTACCGGGTACCAGGCCTCGGCTACTACGTCAGCTTCGGCGTATCCCCTCGCCTTGATCGGGTTAAGACGGACGAATCGCTGGCATAGACGGGCCGCACTGGGGTAGCACGCGTGTGGCTGCCGCCCGGCAGTGGTGAAGGAGAGGATGAGATCATGGGCATGTTCCGGAGATCGAAGCCGACCGAACGTACTACCCGGAAGCCGAGCCCGCGTGAGCGCCGGGCGGCCGAGCGAACCGCCAGGGCCGAGGCCACTCTCGTCGAGACCGAGCAGAAGATTCACCAGATCGCCGACGAAATCCGCAGTGACATCAAGGGCTCTGCCTAGCTCTGGGCCTGCCGGTCGAGGAACTCATAGATGTCGGCGTCGTCGACGCCGGGGAAGCTTCCGGCCGGCAGAGCCGACAAGATGTGCGAGTGCGCCCGGGCCGACGGCCAGGCCTGCCCCTCCCAGCGTTCGGACAGCGCCGCGGGCGGCCGGCTGCAGCACTCGCCGTCCGGGCAGGCCGAGCGCCTCCTGGTGGTCACCTCGCGGCCGCGGAACCATCGGGAGTGCTCGAACGGCACGCCCAGCGTGATCGCGAACCCGCGCTCGGCCCGCGGATCAACCTGGGCGACGCAGAAGTAGGTACCCGACGGGGTGTCGGAGTACTGGCAGTACGGGGAGAAGCGGTCAGCGACCCCGAACACCTGCCGTCCCGACCACTGGCGGCATAGCCGCTGCCCCTCGATCGCGCCGGACGGATCCGCCGGGAACAGTACGCCGTCGTTCTCATAGGCCTTGTAGACGACGCCGCTGGCATCGTTCTTCACGAAGTGGCAGCGCAGGTCCAGGTGGTGCGTGGCAAGATTGGTGAACCGGTGTGCGGCCATCTCATAGGACACAGAGAACAGGTCCACGAGATCCTCGACCGCGAGATCGCGCGATTGCTTCGCGGTGGCCAGCACCGGCACCGTTGCCGGTTCCGGCATGAGCACCGCGGCGGCGAAGTAGTTCGCTTCGACCCGCTGCCGCAGGAAGTCGGCGAAGTCGCGCGGCACCTGGTGATCGAGCCGGAAGTGACCGAGTGCCTGCAGCACGATCGCTCGCGGCGAGTGGGCGCCAACCGGCTCCTGTTTGACGTAGATCCGCCGGTTCCTCAGATCGGTCAGCGACCGCACCGATCGCGGCAGGTCCTGAACGTAGCGGACGGCGAAGCCGTGATGGCTGACCACCGAGACCAGCATGCCCTGCGACAACGCGCCGCCGGAGTACCCGCCCGCCCGAAGCGCGCTGGCCGCCTCGCGCTCGATGGCGTCGAAGTAGTTACCTCGCTCGCGCATGGCCTCCCGAAGTGCTGCATTGGCCGCCCTGGCCTCTTCGGGGGTGGCGGCCGGCTTGGACTGCTGCGCCCGCAGTTCGGCCGATACCGCGACTAGGTGCTCGAGCACATCGGTGGGCACCCGGGCGCCGATCTTCAGCTGGGGCAGGCCCAGGCGCCGGTAGGACGGATCCTGCTGCGCGTCGGTCAGGGCGATCTCGAGCTGCGCGCGGCGGCTGGGCGGCTGGCGACTCAGCAGTTCCGACACCGGCACCGATAGTGCCGCCGCAAGCTGCTCGATCAGCGAGAGCTTCGGCTCCCGGCGGCCGTTCTCGAACAGTGAAAGGGCCGAGGGAGCGCGGCCGACCCGCTCCCCGAGCTCACTGAGCGTCAGGCCACGCGAGCGGCGCAGATGGCGCAGTCGCTGACCGAACGTCGTAAGGTCTATACCATCGGCCTGGACCAATATTCGCGATTCTTCCATAGTAAAGGACAGTCTATCTTCTCAGCTTGAGAAAAAACGCAAATATTTGGGCCTTTGGTCTCTATTTATTTCACACCTGCGCACGCACTCTGGCATAAGGACCGGAGTTCCCGGTACCAAAACCCCGGATCCAGCACACCCGAGGAAGGCGCACCCAGTGGAGACAATCAGCCAGCAGGCGGCCAAGCTCACTAAGACGTGGCAGACCGACCCACGCTGGAAGGACACCGAGCGGACCTACTCCGCCGAAGATGTGGTACGCCTTCGCGGCACGATACAGGAGGAGTTCACGCTCGCCCGGCTCGGCGCCGAACGCCTGCGCAAGCTGCTCGCCGAGGAAGATGCGGTCACCTCCCTGGGGGCGCTGACCGGCAACCAGGCGGTCCAGCAGGTCAGGGCCGGGCTTAAGGCCATCTACCTGTCCGGCTGGCAGGTGGCTGCGGACGCGAACCTAGCCGGTCAGACCTACCCGGACCAGAGCCTGTACCCAGTCAACTCGGTGCCTCAGGTGGTGCGCAGGATCAACAACGCGCTGCTGCGGGCCGACCAGATCGCCTGGTCCGAGTCGAAAGACGGTGAGGGCGTCCCGCACTGGCTCGCCCCGATCGTCGCGGACGCCGAAGCCGGGTTCGGCGGCGTGCTGAACGCCTTCGAGCTGATGAAGTCGATGATCGCGGCCGGCGCGGCCGGCGTGCACTGGGAAGACCAGCTGGCGTCGGAGAAGAAGTGCGGTCACCTGGGCGGGAAGGTTCTCATCCCGACCAGCCAGCACATCCGCACGCTGAACGCGGCCCGGCTGGCCGCCGACGTGTGCAACGTGCCGTCGGTGGTGATCGCGCGTACCGACGCGCAGGCGGCCACGCTGCTCACGACGGACATGGACGAACGCGACCAGCCGTTCGTCACCGGCACGCGCACCGCCGAGGGGTTCTACCGGGTGCGGAACGGAATCGAGCCGTGCATCGCCAGAGGGCTGGCGTACGCGCCGTACTCGGATCTGCTCTGGATGGAGACCTCCAAGCCCGACCTGGACGTGGCCCGCGAGTTCGCCGAGGGGATCAAGAACGTCTATCCAGATCAGATGCTCGCCTTCAACTGCTCGCCCTCGTTCAACTGGCGTGCGCACCTCGACGACTCCACCATCGCCAAGTTCAGCAAGGAACTGGCCGCGATGGGCTACCGGTTCCAGTTCATCACGCTGGCCGGCTTCCACGCCCTCAACCACTCGATGTTCGACCTGGCCAGCGGCTTCGCCGCAGAAGGCATGCCCGCCTACGTCAGGCTCCAGGAAGCAGAGTTCGCATCCGAGGCGTCCGGCTACACCGCCACCCGCCACCAGCGGGAGGTCGGCACCGGCTACTTCGACCTGGTGACCTCCGCGATCTCCCCCAACGCCGAAACCGTCGCCCTGGCCGGCTCCACCGAAACCGCCCAGTTCCACGCCTAACGCTCCGCGATCGGAGTCGGTGGCCCCCCGGGTGCCTCAGCCGGTACCCGGGGGGCCACCGAGTACCGTGGGCTTACGCCCAGAAGCGGCGGGGGGATGTGCCGGGCTTACGCCTAGGGCCGGGGATTTCAGGGGCGGGCGGTGGCTTGGGCGCGGCTGGTGTAGACGGGGAGCAGACGGTCGAAGGCCATCAGGTCGAACACGCGCTGCACCTGACCGCCGGGCGAGATGGCCAGCCGTAGCTGGGCACCGCTGGCCGCGGCCTGCCGCTGGACCTTCAGCAGGGTGCGCAGACCCGTGCTGTCGCAGAAGACCGTTGCCGTCAAGTCCGCGACAACCACGGTCGCGCCCGCGGCGAAGACCGAGGACAGCTGATCGAAGACCCGTTGCGCATTGCTGAGGTCGATCTCGCCCGGAAGCACCACGATAGCGGGCGCCCGCCGAACTTTCTGTTCGCGCATGACTTGGCCGCTCCTCTCCGGACTGCCCCGTCGTTTTCTGAGAAAGTGCCCCGGCGACCATAGCATCAGCTCCAGCCGCGGCGCCGACTACCTGCGAAAACTGTCCCCCGGGTGGTTCCGGGACGGCCGGATGATCAGCTGTACTCGGCGGGTCCCCAGGGCGCCTGGCCCTGAACGTCGGGGTCGATCCGCGGCTGCGGCCTGGTCGCCGTGGCCGACCAATCGGTGGAGGTCAAGGTGCTGTCATCGGCCAGGGCCTGGGTCGGCTGCGAAGCGGAAAAGACCGACTGCGAGGAGGGAAACACCGACTGCGAGGCGGGAAAGACCGACTGCGAAGCGGGAAAGACCGACTGCGAAGCGGGAAAGACCGACTGCGAGGAGGGAAAGCCCGTGCCCTGGTAGCCCGCCGGGCCGGCCGCCACGACCCGCCTGCGCCACCGGGACGGCACGAACAGCGGGATGATCATCGCCAGGCCCACCAGGGCCAGCACCCCGTCGAACAGCATGTCCTCGAAGCCGGAGCCATAGACCCGCGTCTTCAACGGGATGTACTGGACCGCGCGCCGCGCGCCAAACAGGTATAGCCCGGTCCAGGCCAGCAGGACCAGCCCGGGCAGGCCGGAGGCGAGCGGGGAGACCCGCGGCACAGCGATCAGTACCCCGGCCACGAGACCGACGGCCAAGAGCGCCCCGAACCCCTCGATGACGGTCCGGTCGTGCAGCAGCGAGCCGCCGCCGGCCGGCAGCGTGCCGAACCTGCCCGACCCGGTCAGCAGCTTCAGGTACCCCCACGAGGCCGCGAAGAACACCGCCGCGGCCATGACTATCGCTAGGACGACACCCATCAGATGACGCATATTCGTCAACCCCTTACTGCTCCCAGATGAAGCTTACGGCGAGCGGCGCCGCACGTCACCGGCTCAAATGACCGTGTCGCTAACTCGCCCGCAGCGCGACCCGCAGACGATTGAGCGGATCAAGCAACGCATACGTCCGGTACGCGTCGCGGGCAACCAGCCGGAACTTCAGTCCGCGCAGGCCGGGCGGGAATCCCGCCTGGTCCGGGCGCCAGCGGCGGAAATCGACGGACATCCGGCGAAAGAACTCGCGGCGACGGCGCCTTGGCACCAGCGGCAAGAGCGTCGTGTAATGCCAGATCGCCCGCTCGAAAATCGCCGCGCGGGCATCGGGGGTGACGGGGGGTGAAACCGTGGACCGTTCTGACAAAAGATTGAAGATCTGCTGGTAGGAGCGGAAAATATTGAAGTTGGCGTCGCTCGGGGCGGCCAGGAACGAACCGCGCCGCGCCCGCCGGTACCGGTAGCACACCTGGTTGAGTACGCCGACTTTCCCCGCGGTCAGCAACGCCATCGTGGTCACCGGCACGTCCTCATGCGGGGCGGGTCCCGAGGAGCCGAACGAGATACCCAGGCCGGACAGGAAATCCCGCCGGAACACCTTGCTCCACGCCGTCATCGTCAGGTGAATCAGCCCGGGGTGATCCGCCAGGGTGGTGACCGCGGGGCCGCCGAGGTACTTCGCGCCGCCGCTCGGGCTCGTCGTGCCGTCGGGATAAAGGCTCTCGAAGTCGACGATCAGCACCTCGGGCCGCAGTCGCGTCAGCGATTCCGACACCGCGGGCAGGGCGCCTTCGGCGAGTTCGTCGTCCCCGTCGACGAACCAGACGTACTCCCCCGTGGCCTCCTTCGCACCCAGGTCCCGGGCGGCCCCGGGACCTAGCGCGGCCGGGGTACTGATCACCCGCAGGCGGGGGTCGCGGCGGGCGGCGAGTATCGCCCCGCAGCGATCGGGCGATGCGTCGTCGATGGCGATGACCTCGATGTCCGCCGGGCCCGCGGCGGGCCCCAGGACGGAGTCCAGGCAGCGGTCCAGGTAGTCCTCGACCCCGTGCACCGGGATAACCACGCTGATCAAGGGCATGGTTCCGAAGGTTACCCCGGCCCGGGCCCCCGAAGGGGGTCCCCCAGGGGGCCTGGGGGGAAGGGTTTCCCCCCAGAAGCGGGGGGATGGGGAGGTCGTCCCCCCGAGATCACCCAGTAGGCTTGCCGAGTGCGCATCCACGCCATCTTCGGGGGAATCGGCGCGTTCGCCGTCAAATTTCGCTGGTTCGTGATCGCGGCCTGGCTGATAGCGGCGTTCGCTGTGCCGCACTACCTGCCGTCGCTGAACAGCGTTACCCAGGGCAACAACAGTGCCTTCCTGCCCGCAAGCGCGCCCAGCGAGAAGGCCGCGCAGCTCGCGGCGCCGTTCGGGGGGACGAACCTGACCCCGGTGCCCGTGGTCGCGGCGGTCAGCCAGGGCACCCTCACCGCCGCGGACGCGGCCTGGTTGACCACCCTGCAGCACGACCTCGGCACGGTGCCGACCGTCGTCGCGGTGCATGACCTCGGCCGGTCGGCCGACGGCCAGGCCGAGCAGCTACAGGTGCTGTCCAACGTCGGCGGCGGCGACCAGGCTGGGCAGACCACGCTGATCAACGACCTGCGCGCGGAGATCGCCAAGGCCGCGCCGCCACCCGGGTTGCAGGTGCACCTGGCCGGCGACATCGCCATCAACGTCGATCAGCAGGCGAAGTCGGGCACCACCGGGAACCAGGTCGAGGTTTTCGCCGCCCTGTTCATCCTGGTTCTGCTGCTGCTGATCTTCCGCTCGCTGCTCGCGCCGCTGATCACACTGATCCCGGCATTCTTCGCCGTGGCCATCTCCGGGCCGCTGGTCGGCGAGGCGGCGCACGCGGGCCTGAAGGTCTCTCAGCTCGCTCAGCTGCTGCTGATCGTGCTGGTGCTCGGCGCGGGCACCGACTACGGCCTGTTCCTGGTGTTCCGCGTCCGGGAAAACCTGCGCGACGGGGCGGACCCGAAGGACGCGGTGCGTTCGGCGGTCACTCGGGTCGGTGAGACCATCACGTTCTCCGCCCTCACCGTCATCGCCGCCCTGCTGTCCCTGCTCGTCGCCACCTTCCAGATCTACTCTGAGCTCGGCATCCCGCTGGCCATCGGCATCGGCACCGTACTGCTCGCCGGGCTCACGCTGCTGCCCGCGCTGCTCGCGGTGTTCGGCCGGGCGGCGTTCTGGCCGAGCAAGACCCGCGAGGGCACCGGCAAGACCGGCCTGTGGGGACGGGTCGCGGCGCGGATCGTGCGCAGGCCCGTCATACCGCTGACCATCGGCGTGGTCGTCTTCGGCGCGCTCGCGCTCGCGGTGACGGCGTACGAGCCGGGCGGATTCGGCGGCTCTATCACCGCGCCGGCCGGAACCGACTCCGCGGCGGGTACCGCCCTGCTCACCGAGCACTTCCCGGCGAGTGCGGCCAACCCGACCAACCTGGTCTACAAACTGCCTCAGCCGGCCTGGAATGCTACGGCCGAAATCGCCACCGCGACCAGTCAGCTCACCGCGAGCGGGCTGTTCACCGGTGTCACCGGGCCGCTGAACCCGGCCGGGGTCACCCTGACGCCGGCTCAGTACCAGGCGTTGCACGCAATGCTGGGGAATCCGGCGGCGCTGCCCCCCGTGCCCGCGGGCCACAGCAGCATCCCGCTCGTCGAGTATGAGGCCTACCGGGCCACCGCGCAGTACGTCAGCCCCGACGGCGGGACGATCCAGTTCGAGACCGGCCTGAAGGCCGGCGACCCGTCCACCACGGCCGCGATGAACGCCGTGCCCTCGATCCGCGCCGAGGCGGCCGACGTGGCGAAGACCCTGGGCGCCACCGCCTACGGGGTCGGCGGTGAGGCGCCCGCCTTCTATGACATCAGCCAGATCTCCGACAGCGACCTGGTCCATGTCGTCCCGGTCGCCATCCTCGTCATCGGATTGCTGCTCTGCCTGGTGATGCGCTCGCTGGTCGCGCCGATTTACCTGATCGCGTCCGTGGCGCTGTCGTACTTCGCCGCCCTCGGGCTGTCCGTCATCATCTTCATCAAGATCGGCGGGAGCGGCGGCATCACCTTCATCCTCCCGTTCCTGATGTTCATCTTCCTGCTCGCGCTCGGCGAGGACTACAACATCCTCGTGATGAGCAGGATCCGGGAGGAGGCTCAGCACCTTCCGCTACGGGAGGCGGTCAGCCGAGCACTCGGCGCTACCGGGACCACGGTGACCTCGGCCGGGCTGGTGCTGGCCGGCACGTTCTCGGTGTTCGCGATCGTCGGCGGCCGGGGTTCGGGCGGCAGCCAGATCGTCGACGTCGGCGTCGGGCTGGCCCTGGGCGTGCTGATGGACACCTTCATCGTGCGCACCATCCTGGTGCCCTGCACGGTCGTCCTGCTCGGCCGGTGGAACTGGTGGCCGTCCAAGCTCAGCCGGATCGACCCGCAGACAGGCAACGAAGGCACCGCGCGGGACGCCGAGCCCGCGGCGCGGCCCCTGGCCTTAGCTGGCGCTGGCCTTAGCTGGCGCTGGCCTTAGCTGGCGCTGGCCTTAGCTGGCGCTGGCCTTAGCTGGCGCTGGCCTAATCGGCGAGGGCGTCGATGGAGACGGTCAGGTCGCGCAGGGCGGGAGCGGCGTCGCGCAGAGCGGCCTGGTCACGCTCCGGCAACGTGGCCAGCGCGGCCTGGATGATGTCCTCGTTCACCTGGTGCCAGCGCGTTACCGCCGCCGCGCCTTCCTCGGACAGGTCCAGGCTGACGGTCCGCCGGTCCCCCGCGCCGCCGGCCTCGCCGCCCGGCGTCCTCATGACGAATCCGGCTGACTGAAGCCCGTTGAGCAGGGTGGCCACCGAGCTCGGCGCCAGCCGCAGCATTCTGGCGAGCTGGCTGGGCCGGACCCCGGGGTGCTCGGCCATGCAGGAAAGCAGCTCGAGCTGAGCCACGGAAAGCCCGAGGGCCGGGTCGGTGGCGCGGGCCGCGCGACGCATGGCTCGCCGCAGCCGGGACACGATGTCGGCCATTTCCGGCCCGATCTGCTCCTGGCGTACGAGGTCCTGCACCAGGTTGCCCTCAGCGATGCGCACTGACGGATCCGCCTCCCTGAACTGCTCAGCCTGCCCCTGCGCGGCGGCCGGCCAGCGCGATCGCGGCCGCAACGGCAGATACGACGGTAAGCAAAATAAACGCGGGCCGCGCCTGCGCGGACTCAGCGTACCCGTGCCCGGACTTGTCCGGGTTACCCAGGTGCAGAGCCAGCGCTATCAGGGAGATGCCGAGCGTGGTGCCTATCCCCCTGGCCATATTGACCAGGCCGCCGAGGAGAGAGGCGGAGGAGTCGGCCGTCGCACGCATGATGACGGTGTTATTGGCGGGGATGAAGATACCGAGGCCGAGGCCCGCCAGGGCAAGCTCCGCCACCACGGCCGTCTGTGTTACCGGTACGAAGATCGCCGCGCCCATGGCCGCGCAGGTCAAGGTGGCGCCGGCGAAGCCACGCCGCCGGTCCCCCCAGGCTTTCGGCAGCACCGCGTCGCCGAACAACGCGGCCGCACCGAACCCGATAGGCAAGGCCGAGAGCAGCAACCCGGTGCGGGCCTCGCTGCCGGGCCCATGCCCGAGCAGCTGCGGGATCAGCATCAGCGGCCCGAACAGCGTCAGATACCCGCAGGCGGCCCCGATCAGCGCGAACGCCACAGGGGCGGATCGCAGTAGCCACACCGGTATCAGCGGATGCCGCGTGCGGAGCTCCCGCCGGACGAACGCGATCCCGCCCGCGACGCCGATGGCGGCGAGCAGCGCGGTCAGCCAGGCCGGCAGGTGAAGGCCCGAAGCCGCGGACAGCACAAGCAGCAGCGCGCTTGTCCATGCCACCAGCAGCAAGGTTCCCGGCCAGTCGAATTTCTCCCGCGGGCTGAACTGCCGGGTGCGCGGCAGCAGATAGCGGCCCGCGACGACCGCCGCGATCCCGACGGGCACGTTCACCCAGTACACGGCGCGCCATCCGACCGTCGAGGTGAGCAGGCCGCCCAGGGAGGGGCCGAGCGCGAGCCCGACGGACTGCGCGCCCGCCTGGACTCCGAGGGCGAAGCGCATCCGGTCTTTCGGCGCGCTCGTCGTCACCAGCGCCACGCTGTTGGACTGGAGCATCGCGGCTCCGGCGGACTGAACGAGACGCAGGCCCACCAGGACAGCGAGGGAGGGAGCCAGGCCGCAGGCCGCCGAGGCCACCGTGAACACGGCAAAGCCGTAGGTGTACACGAGCTTGCGGCCGGCCGCGTC
Organism: uncultured Actinomycetes bacterium; assembly: GCA_963758795.1. GTDB lineage: Bacteria > Actinomycetota > Actinomycetes > Streptosporangiales > Streptosporangiaceae > Palsa-504. Next base: position 208,711 of record CAVWXG010000001.1, on the reverse strand, counting down.
GCCGAGCCGCCCGGCCGGGGCCAGCATGGCGATCAGTCCGAGTAGGTAAACGAGAGACACCCACTGGACCTCGGCGACCGGGGCGCGGAAGGTGTGCTCCATCGCCGGGAACGTGATCGTGACGATGCTCGCGTCCAGCTGGCCCATGAACGCGCCGAAGCAGACCACGCTCACGGCGAACCACGGTGCCCGCCGGCTCTCCCGGATGACGGCGGGCCTCGCCTGCTCATGCAGCATACTTCTGTTAGCGAACATCCCTCGTCAAGACTAACAGATATTTCTGTTAGCGAACATCTTGAGGCGCAATCCCAGGATTTAACTCCGGACATGCCGAGCGCGGTGCTGGCCTTGACGTTCTTGACCCGACAGACTCATGGAGGTGGGAGTGGTCCCCGGCCTTCGGGTCGGCCGCTCCGCTAGAGTACGCCGGGAAGCGCCTGGGAAGTACGGCGCTCGTGGCGGGATGACCGGCACGCGGACAAGCCGGAGCGAAAGGGACGACGATGCAGGAACTGCGCTTCGTCGCGGTGAGCGAGGACGGTGGTTACGCTGTCCTGGCGGTGCCGGGGCGTAGCGCACGCTTCACGTTGCCGATAGACGAGCGGCTCAGGGCGGTTGCCCTCGGCCAGACTTCCCGGCTCGTGCAGTACGAGATCGAAGTGGAGAACCCGTTGCGACCCAAGGAGATCCAGGCGCGAATCCGGGCCGGGGAAACGGTTGAGGAGATCGCGGACGCGGCCGGCATCGCGGTCGAGCGCGTGCGCTGGTTCGAGGGTCCGGTCCTGGCCGAGCGTGCCTACATGGCGGACCAAGCCCAGCGGGCGTCGGTCAGACGGCAGGGAGATTCGGCCCCGTCGACGCCAGGCCCGAGACTGGGCGAGATCGTGACCGAGCGGTTGCAGGCGTCCGGTTCCGATCCGGAAGACGCTCAATGGGACGCGAAAAAGCGCGGCGACGGAAGCTGGCAAGTTCAGCTCGCGTTCGTCTCCAGTGGCCGCTTGCACGAGGCCGAGTGGGTCTTCGATCCGCGCCGCAGGCACGTGCTGCCCGTTGACGATAACGCCGCCCGCATGTCGCTGCCAGGCGGCGAGCTGCCCAAGCCCGCCGAGCCGGCGCCGGGCGAGGCGACAGTCACCCAGCTGGCCCCAAGGCTCAGCACCGCGGCAGGCCAGGGGTTCGGCCAGTCCGGGACGGGTACATCGGGGTTCGCCCCGGTCGGCGCTGGTCACAGCGGTGCTGGTAACGGCGGATCCGGCAACGGCGGAGCTGGTAACGGCGGAGCTGGTAACGGCGGCCGGGCCAGGCACGAGCGGCCGGGCCCCTCGCGGCCGCCTGTCTCCGAGCCCGCATCGCCGGCACCGACCCCGCCGGCACCGACCCCGCCGCCACCGACCCCAGAAGTACCGGCGGCAGTAGCGTCCGAAACCAGCGACGACGATCTTCGCCCATCTGCCGCCGGGCGGCATTCGCCGGCGCAGCCCGTAGCGCCGGAGCCTTCGCGGCCTGCCAAAGCCCCCACGACGGAGCCTCCGGCCGCGACAGCCTCTCACCCAGTTACTCCGGCAACTGTTGCGGCACAGGTGTCCAAGGCTGGCCGAGCATCTCAGCCGGGCGGGACGCCTCAGCCGACCCCGGCACCGGAGTCCGCTCAGGCGGCGCGAGCATCTGAGCCGGAGGCCGACGAGCCTCGCCCGGAGACGACGGTTCCGGCTGCTCGCCCAGGATCGACGGTGCCGGTGGCCGCGGCGGCCTCACCTGCGAAAGGCGCCAAGCCCGAGTCCGCCGCCCCGGCGGAGCCCGGCAGTGAGCAGGCTGGACGTCAGAGCCGCAAGTCGGCGCGCGGCAAGCGGGCCTCGGTGCCCTCCTGGGACGAGATCATGTTCGGTAGCGCGCGGCAGCGAGACTGACTGTTCGCGGGACGGCCAGCCGAAGCGCTCTTGGGCACCGCGGTGCAGGACCCGTCTTGCGGGCCCGTTCGCTCCAGGTCCCGGTGTTTCGTCCCTGGGTTCCCGACCGCTGTTGACCTTGCCCCGGGGGGAAGGCGCACAGTAAGGGACAGCCGGGCACCAGCCTGGCACGAGGGGACCTGCCGTGGCACTGATGGGAATCGGCGAGTTCGCGCGGCTGTCGCGAGTGTCGCCGAAGGCACTGCGCCGCTATGACGAGCTGGGGCTGCTGCGACCGAGCCGGGTAGATCCGGGATCGGGCTACCGCTGGTATTCGGCCGGGCAACTGGACCAGGCCCGCCTGGTGGCGACGCTTCGCCAGATCGGCGTACCGCTGGCGCAGATCAAGATGATCCTGGACCTGGAGCCTGCGGCGGGCGCGGAGCAGATCGATGCCTACTGGGCCGGGGCCGAGGCCGACCATGCCGCCCGCCGGGAACTGGCCTGCTACCTCGTCGATCGCCTGAACGGGAAGAGGTCTGTCATGTACGAGGTCAGCGTCCGCGAGGTTCCCGCGCGCAGCCTGCTCAGCCTGCTGCGATATGTGCACCACGAGGAGTTCCCCGCGGTGGCGAGGGATTTCTTCGGCCGGTTCGCCAGCGCATCGGTGCCGCGCCTGGCGGGCATCGGCGGGTCGCCCTTCATGGTCTATCACGGGGAGGTGAGCGAGGACAGCGACGGGCCGGTCGAGTGGTGCAGGCCGGTGCCCGACGATGCCGCCGCCGAGCTTGCCGCCCGGTTCCCCGACCTCACTCTGCGCACCGAGCCCGAGCACGAGGAGGCCTTCGTCCACCTGGCCAGGGACACGGCGCGAGCCCCCGCGGCTCAGTCCCTGATCGTATCCGAGACCCTGCTCGCCTGGGCGGTAGAGCAGCACAGGCGGCCGAACGGGGGTGTCCGCCAGATCATCGTCGGCAGGCCTAAGCCTCCCGGGCCCGGTCTGGAGTGCGACTTCGCCATCCCGCTGGCAGGCCCGGACCGTCCCGGGGAACCGCCGGAGGCTCCGGTCGCCGGGCTGGTCAGTGCCGGGCCGGCGGCATCGGGTGTCGCCGAGGCAGATGGTGCGGGCCTTTACTTCGAGCGCCGAGGCGACGGCCCGCCGCTGCTGCTCATCACCGGGGGCGGCGGCGATGCCGCGTACTACTGGGCGGCCGCCGACATCCTGGCCAGCGATTACACCGTCATGACCTACGATCGGCGCGGCAACTCACGTAGCACGCTGCACGGTGCCCCGGCCATGATCTCGATGGCACAGCAGAGCGCGGACGCCGTGGCGGTCCTGCGCGCCTGCGGGTTCGAGTCCGCGATGATCTTCGGGAACAGCGGCGGTGCCACCATCGCGCTGGACCTGGCCGCCACCCATCCGCAGGCGACCCGGACCGTGGTCGCCCACGAGCCTCCAGTGCCCCGCGTCCTGCCCGATGCCGGTGACTACCTGGCTATCTACGACGAGATCGAGCGGGTCCTGCAGACGCAAGGCTGGCAGGCGGCTTTCACTCTCTTCCAGGTCAGGGCCGCCCACATGCCCCCGGACCGGCCCGAGCTGATGACGGCCTTGCTTGATCCGGCGCAGGTGTTCCCGCCCGGGCCCGTGCTCGATGTCATGCAGCGGATCAGCGGAAACTGGGAGTACATGATGAGGTACGAGATGCCGTCATTCATCGACTACGTGCCGGATCTCGACCGGATCGCCGTCAGCGGCGTGCGCGTCGTCCTCGCGGCCGGCGCTGAATCCGATGAGCCCAGCCGCCGCATGTGCACGGTTATCGCCGGACACCTGGACACAGAGTTCGCCGAATTCCCCGGCGGGCACACCGCCCCGATGGAGATCCCGCGGGCGTTCGCGGCGAGGTTGCGATCCCTGCTCGCGCACCGCTGAGTCACGACGGGCCGTATTGACAGAAGCTGATGGACAATACCCGGTCCCAGGTGTTTGCTTGGTTGACGATGCTAGATGAACTCCGTATTCCCCCGCCGGTTCTGGCCGAGCTGCGCGCCATCGCTGGACCTGAGAATCTCCGGCTGGCGGCCGGCGACCTAGCCGTGTACGCGCATGACGCGACGCCGTTGATCCACGGCAGGCCGGATGCGGTCATCGCGCCGGCGGACACCGAGCAGGTCACCCGGATCCTGCGGCTGGCTACCGAGCACCACATCCCGGTCGTACCGCGCGGCGCCGGCTCCAATCTCTGCGCAGGCACCGTACCGCTTAACGGCGGCATCGTGCTGTCGACTGCGCGGATGAACCGCATCCTCGAGGTCGCACCCGACGAGATGCTGGTACGCGCCCAGACCGGGGTGACGACGCAGGCGCTCAATGACGCGGCGGCGGCCCACGGCCTGTTCTACCCGCCGGATCCGGGCAGCCACACCGTCTCAACGATCGGCGGGAACGTGGCCACCTGCGCCGGCGGCCTGCGGGGGCTCAAGTACGGCGTCACCCGCAACTACGTGCTGGGGCTGACGGTAGCCCTGCCGACCGGCGAGATTATCCGGACCGGCGGACGGCTCTGGAAGGATGTCGCCGGCTACGACCTCACCCGGCTGCTCACCGGGTCCGAGGGCACCCTCGGCGTGATCACCGAGGTGACGGTGGCACTGCTGCCGGACCCGTCCACCAGCCGCACGGGCCTGGCCTATTTCGACTCGCTGGCCCAGGCCGGCCGCGCGGTCGCTGGCATCCTGGCTGCGGGCGTGATCCCGTCGACGCTTGAATTTCTCGACCGTAAGTGCATGGACGCGGTGGAGCAGTACGCGCATCTGGGGCTGCATTCCGACGCGGGCGCGCTGCTGCTGTTCGGCGACGACGGCGATGAGGCAGCCGTGGCCCGCAGCTTCGAGCGGATTGCCGCCGCCTGCGCGGACTGCGGCGCTATCGCGGTCCAGACCGCTGGTGATGCCACCGAGTCCGAAGCGCTGCTGACCGCCAGGCGCTGCACGCTGCCCGCGCTGTCCCGGCTGGGGTCGCTGACGATCCTGGAGGATGCCAGCGTGCCGAGGCCGCGGCTGGCCGAGATGGTCGCGCGCATCGACGCGATCGCCGCGCGGCACCAGGTCACCATGGCGACGTTCGGTCATGCCGGTGACGGCAACCTGCACCCGACCTGCGTGCTCGAATCCGCTGCGGACACTGAGGGAATCGCCCGGGCCGAGCACGCTTTTGCCGACGTTTTCGGTACCGCCATCGAGCTCGGCGGTACCATCACCGGCGAGCACGGGGTCGGCGCGGCCAAGCTGCCCTACCTTGGGCAGCGCCTGGGAACCGAGCAGATGGCCTTGCTCAGGCGGATCAAGACGGCCTTCGACCCGGCTGGCATCCTCAACCCGGGAAAGCTGGGGTCCTGATGACCGATGCGAAGGTGTCACAGGCCGGTTCGATCTTCGACCTGGACCTGCTGAGCCGCTGCATCTCCTGTGGCTTCTGCCTGCCGGCCTGCCCGACCTACGCGCTCACCGGGGACGAGGCGTCCTCGCCGCGGGGCCGGATCACCCTGATGCGAGCGCTGGAGTCCGGCACGCTGCCACCCGACGACCCGACGCTGGCCGAGCAGGCCTCGTTCTGCCTGGGCTGCCGGGCGTGCGAGCCGGTGTGCCCGGCGGGCGTGCAGTACGGTGAGCTGCTCGAGCAGTGGCGCGGGTACCAGTGGGCGGGGCGCCGCCGGCCGCTGGTCGTCCGCTTCCTGGTCATCGCGGCCGAACTCCCCTGGGCGCACCGGATCGCCGGGCGGCTGCGCGGCGCCGCCCGCACTCCGGCCTCGGCGTCCGGGCCCTCGCTGATGCTCGGCTGCTTCGAGCGCAGCCTGTTCCCCGGGGTGAGCAAGTCGGCGCGGGCGCTGGCGCCCGAGCTCGCCGCCCCTAGCCGGCAGGGATGCTGCGGAGCGCTGCACGCGCACAACGGGGAGCCCGAGCGGGGCAGGCAGCTAGCCGAGCAGCTCGGTGCTCAGCTGCCCGGGCAGATCGTCTCCACCGCCGGCGGCTGCGCCGCGTACCTGGCCGCCGTGATCGGCCGGGACCGGGTCGCCGAGCTGTCGGAATACCTGAGGGACAAGCCCTTCGGCGAGGTCCGGATCGGGGACCGGCGGGCCCGGGTGGCCCTGCAGGACTCCTGTCATCTGCGCAACGGCCTCGGCGTATGGCGCGAGCCGCGGGCGCTGCTCGCCGCGATAGCCGACTATGTGGAGCTGCCCGGCGCAGCACGGTGCTGCGGGGCGGCCGGCACCTATGCCCTCGTGCGGCCGCGCGACTCCCGGCGGGTCCTGGATCCCAAGCTCGACCAGATCGAGGCGGCCGGGATCGATTACGTGGTGGCAGTCAATCCCGGCTGCCTGCGTCAGCTCCGCCAGGGGCTGCGCCGCCGGAAATCAAAGGTGCGAGCGGTGCACATCGCCGACCTGCTCCGTCTGGCCGCCCGCTGACCGACGACCGGGTTCAGACGACGGTCAGGCCATGGGCCAGGAACTGGTCCTCCACCCTGCGCACCAGTTCCGGCGCGGCGGGCGGCACGTCCGCTAGCTGGTAAGGGAGCTGCAGGTCGGCCCACTTGCCCGCGCCCAGCTGGTGGAACGGCAGCACCTCCACCCGCTCCACGTGGGCCAGCGTGCTGGTGAACCGGGCTACCTTCTCGACGTCGTCTACGGCGTCGGTGAGCCCGGGAACCAGCACGTAGCGCACCCACATCCGGTTGCCGCGGTCGGAGAGCCGGCGGGCGAAGCGCAGCGTCGGTGCCAGCTCGGCGCTGGTCACCAGGTGGTACAGCTCCTCGTCGCCAGCCTTGATGTCCAGCAGGAACAAGTCCACCAGGTCCAGGAAGTCCTCCGACGCGCGGGCGCCGAGGAAGCCCGAGGTGTCGACCGCCGTGTGCAGGCCGAGGTCTTGCTTGCAGCGGCGGAGCAGCGCTTGGAGGAAGCGGGTCTGCAGCATCGGCTCGCCGCCGCTGACCGTGATCCCGCCGCTCGCGGTCCTGATGAAGCTGGCGTACTTGGCGACCTCGTCGAACATCCGGCCGACCGTGACGCGCCGCCCGTTTTGCATGGTCCACATGTCCGGGTTCTGGCAGTACTGGCAGCGCAGCGGGCAGCCGGACAGGTACAGCGTGAACCGGATGCCCGGGCCGTTGACCGACCCGGTGATCTCATAGGAGTGGTAGTAGCCGATCTCCGGGTCACCCTCGGTCGCGAGTTCCGCCTCCAGGTCGGCCCGCGACCCGCCGTGGTGTTCCCGTACCGGCGTGATCGCGAGCCGCTTGGAAATCGTCATGGGCAGCTACAGCGCGCCGTGGAACGTCCGGTGCAGCACGTCCTCCTGCTGCTCACGGGTCAGCCGGACGAAGTTCACCGCGTAGCCGGAGACCCGGATGGTGAGCTGCGGGTACTTCTCCGGGTGTTCCATCGCGTCGATCAGCGTGTCCCGGTTGAGCACGTTGATGTTGACGTGGTAACCGGACCCCTCGAAGTAACCGTCGAGCAGGCCGGTCAGGGTGGCGACCTGCTCCGTCGGTGTCTTGCCCAGCACGGAGGGCACCAGGGTGCTGGTCAGGGAGATGCCGTCCAGCGCCTGGTCGTAGGGCAGCTTCGCCACCGATAGCGCGGAGGCCACCCAGCCGTGCTGATCGCGGCCGTTCATCGGGTTCGCCCCCGGCGAGAACGGCTCGCCGGACCGGCGGCCGTCCGGCGTGTTCCCGGTCGCCTTGCCGTACACCACGTTGGAGGTGATGGTCAGCACCGACTGGGTGTGCACCGCATCCCGGTAGGTGGGATGCTGCCGGACCTTGGCCATGAACTGTTCGACGATCCAGACGGCGAGCTCGTCCACCCGGTCGTCGTTGTTCCCGTACGCCGGGTAGCCGCCCTCGACCTCGTAGTCCACCACCAGGCCGGTGTCATTGCGGACCACCTTCACCCGGGCGTCCCTGATCGCGGACAGGCTGTCCGCGACGACCGCGAGGCCGGCGATCCCCATCGCCATCGTGCGGCGCACCGGGTAGTCGTGCAGCGCCATCTCCAGCCGCTCGTAAGCGTACTTGTCGTGCATGTAGTGAATGACGTTGAGGGCATCGACGTAGACCTTAGCCAGCCAGTCCATCTCGGCGTCCAGCTTGGCCCTGACGTCGTCGTAGTCGAGGTACTCCCCGGTCACCGGCGTACTCGGCGGCGCCACCTGCTCCCCGCTCACCTCGTCCCGCCCGCCGTTGATGGCGTAGAGCAGTGTTTTGGCCAGGTTGACCCGCGCCCCGAAGAACTGCATCTGCTTGCCGACCGGCATGGCCGAGACGCAGCAGGCGATCGCCGTGTCGTCCCCGGTCACCGACCGCAGCAGCTCATCGGATTCGTATTGGATGCTGCTGGTATCGATCGACACCCGGGCGGCGAAGTCCTTGAAGCCCTGCGGCAGCCGCGGCGACCACAGCACGGTGAGGTTCGGCTCCGGCCCGGGCCCGAGGTTGTTCAGCGTCTGCAGCAGCCGGAACGACGTCCGGGTGACCAGCGTCCGCCCGTCATCGCCCATCCCGCCGATCGCCTCGGTCACCCACGTGGGATCACCGGAGAACAGCGTGTCGTACTCCGGGGTCCGCAGGAACCGGACGATCCGCAGCTTGATGACGAAATCGTCGATCAGCTCCTGGGCGCCGGACTCGCCGATCCGGCCCTCGTCCAGATCCCGCTGCAGATAGACATCGAGGAACGTCGAGGTGCGGCCCAGCGACATCGCCGCGCCGTTCTGCTCCTTCACCGAGGCGAGGTATCCGAAGTAGAGCCACTGCACCGCCTCCTGCGCGGTGCGGGCCGGCCCGGAGATGTCGATGCCGTAACTGGCGGCCATCTCCGCCAGTTCGCCCAGCGCCCGGATCTGCTCGGCCAGTTCTTCTCGGTCGCGGATGACGTGCTCACCGGACGGCAGCGCGTCCAGCGAGGACTTGACCCTCCGCTTGTCCGCGATCAGCCGGTCCACCCCGTAGAGGGCGACCCGGCGGTAGTCACCGATGATCCGGCCGCGTCCGTAGGCATCAGGCAGGCCGGTGACGATATGCGCCCGGCGGGCCGCGAGCATCTCCGCGGTGTAGGCGTCGAAGACCCCGTCGTTGTGGGTCTTGCGGTACTTGGTGAAAATCTCCTTGAGCCGCGGGTCCACCTCGTAGCCGTAGGTCCGCAGGCCGGTCTCGACCACGCGCCAGCCGCCGTTGGGCATGATGGCCCGCTTCAGCGGCGCATCGGTCTGCAGGCCGACGATGAGCTCGGCGTCCCGGTCGATGTAGCCCGGGGCGTGCGCGGTGATCGACGACGGGGTAAGGGCATCGACGTCGTAAACGCCACGCTCCCGCTCGGCCGGGAACATCGCGGTCAGCTGAGCCCAGATGCCCTTCGTCCGCTCGGAAGGCCCAGCCAGGAACCCCGCGTCACCTTCGTAGGGCGTGTAGTTGTCCTGGATGAAACTGCGGGTGTCGATCGAATCCCGCCACACCTGCCCGCGGAAGCTCCGCCAGGGATCGTCGGAGGGGACATTCCCAAGGCATTGGTTCTCCCGAATCTGCGTGCTCATCAGCGCCACCTATGCACATGTCGCGGCTGCCAGGCAGGAAGCCGTTCCTGATGTTAGCGACGCTACCCTTTTCTGCCCCACCAGGAACACGGACGTTAGGGTCCTTCGATCAGGACCAAGGACACTTTCAGCCCTCCCGCGACGAGGCGCATGCTTCGCAGCATCCTCTTAAGCCGGATATGTCAGGAGACATTCACATGGCAACCATCGTCCAACCCAGACAGCCCGTCACCGAGTACGGTGAGCCCGCCGTCGACTTCGCAGCAGCGGACAAGCCCGCGGCCGACAGCCAGACGTGGGGGAACACCGCGCCGCTCGCGCTGGCCGCCTTCGCTGTCACCACCCTAATGCTCAGCCTGATCAACGCAGGCCTGTTCAACGCGGCGACCCTGCCCGTGGTCCTCGGCGTCGGGTTCGCCGTCGGCGGGCTCACCCAGCTCATCGCCGGGCTGATCCAGTTCCGCACCGGCGACACCTTCCACGGCGTGCTGTTCAGCGCCTTCGGCGCCTTCTGGGTCGCCCTCTACTTCTACCTCGAGTTCTACGCCAAGCAAGTGCCCGCGGCCCAGGCCGGCCACGCGCTCGCGCTCATGCTGATCGCCTTCGGCATCCTCGCCGCCGTGTTGCTCGCCGCCTCCTTCCGCACCTGCATCGTGACCGTCCTGGGGATCTCGTTCCTGACCGGCACCCTGTTCGTGCTGGCGGCCGGCAACTACTGGGCCAGCGCGACCACGCTAAAGGCCGGCGGGTGGATGGGCATCGTGCTGGCGGGCATCGCCTTCTACCTCACCCTCGCCGCGGTGGGCCAGGCCTCCTACGGACGGGAGATCCTGTGGGTCGGGCACCTCGCCAAGAAGTAGGAAGAAAAAAGCAAAGCAGCTCCAGGACGCCTGGACAGGCAGCGCGGTTACGGCCCCGGCCGTCCCGCGCTGTCTTGTCGTTACGGGCCGACCAGGATGACCTCGAGGGTGCGGGGGCCGTGCACGCCCTCGACCCGCTTCAGCTCGATGTCGCTAGTTGCTGACGGTCCGCTGATCCAGGTGAGCGGGCGGTCGGCCTGCGGAGCCAGGCGGCTGACGGCCTCAGGGACTATCTCGACGACCTGAGCGGCGTGGACGATGCACAGGTGGTAGTCGGGCACGAGAGTGATGGCCCGGCGGCCCTGACCGGATGAGCCGTCCAGCACGATGGTCCCCGTCTCGGCGATCGCGACGGCCGCGCCAGTTACCACGCCGTCGAAGGCGTCCAGTCCGGCCGCGGACAGTCCGTCGTCGGTCTCGATCTCGATCCCGTCGGGCAGCACGGACGGGTCGAGGCCGGGCGGCACCACCATCCGCCGTGCGCCGCGCTCGGCCAGGGCCAGGCTGACCGTGGCGGCCAGCTCGGCAGGCGATGTGCGGCGGACCATGGCCCGGTAGTCGGTCAGGCGCTCGGCCAGCAGGTCAAGCAGCTGACCGTGGTCACGGCCGCCCTCGGTCCGGAACGCAGTATCAGTACCCGCCCCGTCTGGTCCCGCGCTGGCCGGGCGGGCAGGCTCGCCGCCGTCAGCCAGCGCGGCGCGGATACGGGCCAAGACCTCCTCGCGCGCGCTCATGACGGCTTCTCGTGCTCGTCGCGCCACCACTGGCGGAAGGTCTGGGCGGGCGGGACAGGCAGGTCGCGGGCCCGCGTCCAGGCCGCCAGCGGCGGCGGCAGCTGGCTGATACGGCCGCGGCGGCGGCCAAGCGGCCGCCCGAGCCTGGCCGCCCGCTGCGCGGTGGCGAACCGGCCGGGCCCGGCCATCACCCACGCCGCCGCCGACATCGCGATCGCCTCGGAGCGCGGCACCCGGTGATTCCGGCGCGCCTCGTCCACATGCCTGGCCCGAAGGTGGACAAGCACGGACGGGATGTCGATCTTCACTGGGCACACGTCGTAGCAGGCACCGCACAGCGAGGACGCATAGGGCAGGGTCGGATTCTCCTCTACCCCCGTCAGCTGCGGCGACAGCACCGCGCCGATCGGTCCTGGGTAGACCGAGCCGTACGCGTGCCCGCCGACGCGCTCGTAGACCGGGCACACGTTCAGGCAGGCCGAACAGCGAATGCAGTGCAGCACCTGGCGGCCGGTCTGGTCGGCGAGCGCCGCGGTCCGCCCGTTGTCGACCAGCACGAGGTGGAACTGCTGCGGGCCGTCGCCCGGCGTGACCCCGGTCCACATGGAGGTATACGGGTTCATCCGCTCGCCGGTCGAGGACCGCGGCAGCAGCTGCATGAACACGGCGAGGTCCGCCCAGCTCGGCAGCACCTTCTCGATTCCCATGACCGTGATCAGCGTGTCCGGCAGGGTCAGGCACATCCGGCCGTTGCCCTCGGACTCCACCACGCAGATCGTGCCGGTCTCCGCGATGGCGAAGTTAGCGCCGCTGATGCCAACCCGGGCCGACAGGAACCTGCGCCGCAGGTACAGCCGGGCGGCCTCGGCCAGCGCGGCCGGCTCGTCGGTTAGCGCCGGATCCACGTCGGCCATCTCCCGCAGGAAGATCTCCCTGATCTCCGCGCGGTTGAGGTGGATCGCCGGCACCAGAATATGCGACGGGCGATCGTGACCGAGCTGGACGATGAGCTCGGCCAGGTCGGTCTCGTGCGCCGTGATGCCGGCTGCCGCGAGCGCCTCGTTCAGGCCGATCTCATCGGTCACCATGGACTTGACCTTGACCACCTCACGGCTCCCGGTGGCCCGGACCAGGTCGGCCACGATCTGGTTGGCCTCGACCGCGTCCCTGGCCCAGTGCACCATGCCGCCGCGCGCCTGGACTCGTGTCTCGAGCTGCTCGAGATAGCGGTCCAGGTGCCGCATCGCCCCGGCCTTGGCCGCCTGCCCAGCGGCACGCAGCTCCTCCCAGTCACCCAGCTCGGCGACGACCGCGGCCCGCTTGGCACGGATGGTCTTGGTGGCCATCGCGAGGTTGGCGCGCACCTGGGTGTCGGCCAGGGCACGGCGGGCAGCGACCGGGAACGGCTCGGAGCCACGCAGGTGGCCGACACCGGGGGGCGCGGTCGGCAAGCCCAGGAAGGTCGTCATGTCGCCGCCTTGGTAGAAGCGAGGATCTCGGCCAGGTGCACCGTCTTGACGCCGGCGCGCAGGCGCGACAGGCCGCCGCCGATATGCATCAGGCAGGAACTGTCGCTGGCCGAGCAGACCTCAGCGCGGGTGCCGAGCACGTTCCGCATCTTGTCCGCCAGCATGGCGGTCGAGGTGTCGGAGTTCTTCAGGGCGAAAGTGCCGCCGAACCCGCAGCAGACGTCCGCATCCGGCAGCTCTACCAGGTCTATTTCCTCGACCTGACGAAGCAGCCGCAGCGGCCGGTCCCCGACCCGCAGCATCCGCAGCGAATGGCAGGTCGGGTGGTAGGTGACCCGGTGCGGATAAAAGGCGCCGACATCGTCCACCCCGAGCACGTCGACGAGCAGCTCCGACAGCTCGAACGTACGGCGCCCGGCGGCCTCGGCGCGCTCGGCCAGCCTCTCGTCGCCGTAAGCCCTGGCCAGCATCGGATGCTGGTGCCGGATCGAGCCGACGCACGAGCCCGACGGCGCCACGATCACCTCACAACGATCGAACGTCTCGACGTAACGGCGGACCAGCGGCAGCGCGTCCTTCTGATAACCGGTGTTCACGTGCATCTGGCCGCAGCACGTCTGGCCTTCCGGGAACTCCACCTGATGACCGAGCCGCTCCAGCAGCGTCACAGTCGCCCGCCCGACGTCCGGGTACAGCGTGTCCGCCAGGCACGTCACAAACAGAGCAATCCGCATGAGCTTCATCATGTCCCTTCGGTTCCGCGCATGGAAGTCCCCCGGCGGCCAGCAAGCGCCTCGCGGAGTCACTCATGGCCGGAACGTGGCCCAGGTCGGTCATAGGCTGGACGGATGCCCTGTTGGGCCGTCGACCTCTTGGTCTGCCGCACCAATGACCGGCCCGCCCTGCCTGCCCGGCCGCCTCGGAAAGATCATTATGATCCTGAACGGGACGTGGCTCGTGCCCCCGGCCTGCCCCTTCGCTCAGCTGCCCGGCGCATGCCCGGCAGCCTCGCCCCAGCCTGGAGAACCGGCCTCGCCCTCCTTGCCGTCACCGGTTCCTGACCCATCAGTCGGGTCTGCGCTCGCGCATGGCGGCACGTCACGCCGCTGGGTGTCACAGGCGGCGGGCGCGTCTCGTCTGAGATTGGCGAAACCTAACCGAAGACGATCGAGGAGAGTTATCGATGCGAGTATTCATCGCAGGCGCCGCAGGCGTCATCGGGCAGCATCTCGTCCCCATGCTGACGGCGGCCGGCCATGAGGTGACCGGCACGACACGTTCTCCCGGCAAGGCCGACGTGATCCGTCGGCTTGGCGCCATTCCGGTCATCATGGACGGCCTCGACGCCGACGGTGTGCGCACCGCGGTGAGCCAGTCGAGACCCGAGGTGATCATCCACCAGATGACCGCGCTGAGCTCGATGGGGAGCCTGCGCAGGTTCGACCGGGAGTTCGCGGTCACCAACCAGCTGCGGACGGCGGGAACAGACAACCTGCTCGCGGCCGCCCAGGCGGCCGGGAGCAGACGCTTCATAGCGCAGAGTTACGCCGGCTGGCCGAGCATCCGCGCAGGCGCCCGGGTTAAGACCGAGGAAGACCCGCTCGACCCGCATCCGCCGGCCGCGATGGCGGGGGCTCTCCGGGCGATCCGCCATGTTGAGCAGGCGGTATCCGGGTTCCCCGGCGGTGTCGTGCTCCGCTACGGGAGCCTCTACGGGCCTGGCGCGTCGGAGAGCATGCTCGGCCCGGTGCGAAGGCGGCAGCTGCCGGTGATCGGCAGCGGCGCGGGCGTCTGGTCGTTCTGCCAAATCGAAGACGCCGCGACCGCGACCGCGACCGCCGTGCACCGGGGCGCGCCGGGCATCTACAACATCGTGGACGACGACCCGGCGCCCGTGGCTGAATGGCTGCCGTTCCTGGCCGGGTGTCTCGGCGCGAAGCCGCCGCTGCGCCTCCCGGCATGGCTTGGACGGCTGCTCGCGGGCGAGGCCGTCGTGTCCATGATGACGGAGATCTCCGGGTCATCCAACGCCAAGGCAAAGCGCGAGCTCGGCTGGTCGCCGCGCTACCCGAGCTGGCGGGACGGGTTCCCCGGGTGGGCCGGGACCGGGCGTGTCGGCGGTCTTCGACCGGTGACGCGACGGTAACGGCAGGTTCTTAGGCTCTTAACCATGGCGATGGCCTCGTCCCCGCGCATGAACAGCGAAGCGGTCCTCGCGAACGAGGCCCGGGCGACTTGGGACCGCCCAGCCGCCGTCTCCGAGTCGGCGCCCGGAGCGGCGCCCGCTCGCGCCGCCGCAAGACGATTGCGACCTTCGCAGTGCCTGACCAGCGGGCCGATCGGCGCCACGGCCAGCCTGCCCGCGACAAGAATGCGGCCGTCACAGCTTCCCGCACGCACAGTCCGTAGCCCCGGCGCCGCACCCTTGCTCCAGCGCAAGCCGATCGTCGACTCCCCCGGCTCCCCCGACGAGCGCGAAGCCGACGCGATGGCCGACGCCGTGCTGGCCATGGCCGACCCCGTGTCCGCCGGTCCGGCTCGCGCCAAGGTGCAGCGCAAGTGCACCGGGTGCGAAGAGGAGGAAAAGAAACCAATCCAGACCAAGAGCGCGGCCACGGCGAACAGAGATATCCCGCCCGATGTCGGAGCAGCAGTTTCTGTGGCGGGGCAGGGCGGCGGCACCGCCCTGCCGCGAGAGACGATCAACTACTTCGGGCCGCGCTTTGGCCACGACTTCAGCGCAGTGCGCGTGCACGCCGGCCCGGATGCGGCGAACGCCGCGCGCGGGGTGCAGGCGCGGGCTTACACCATCGGGAACGACATCGTTTTCGGATCCGGCGAGTATGCCCCATCCGCGAGCGAGGGAAGGCGACTCCTGGCCCACGAGCTCGCGCATACGATCCAGCAGGCAGGTACGAAACGCGCCGGGAGAGTCCTCCAGCGCAGCGTAATCCGGGCCAGCCGTCGCCTCTTACCCGCCGTCTAGTGCCGCCTGCCGGCTGGCACGGTTGTCGGTTTCTCCTGGTCAGGCGGCATAGGATGCGCAACGGTGTTGGCAAGCCCACCACCAGGTTGTGACACTTCTTTTGCATAGCTGGCGGAATGCTGAGACACGCCTAGCCAGGGAACGCCTATGATCACTCAGGCCCGGGACCGAGGACTAGCTTCGCCACGCTGATACAGCGATCACTACGAACGGAAGGCAATGGCTATGGCTCTGACGGCACGGGAGCGGGTCGCCAGGCTGCTGGACGAAGACGACACGCCTGGCGCGTTCAGCACGCGGTTCACCATGGAGCCGGACGCGGTAGCCCTAGCGGTCGAGGGGGCCGGGCTAGTGAGCCTGCCGGTGTCGGGGCCAGCGGCCAAGAAGCTCATCAGGGCGGCCCGGCCCGCGAAGTTCGGGCTGGGCGAGCAGACGCTGACCGACCTTTCCGTGCGCGACACCTGGGAGATCAGCCCGGAGCAGCTCAGGCTGACCGGGCTGGACTGGGACACCATCTTCACCGAAGTTCGCGACGGGCTCGGCCTGCCGCGGCTGGCCGCGCTGCGCGCTGAGCCCCATTCGATGCTGGTGTACGGAAAGGGCCAGTTCTTCCTGCCGCATCAGGACTCGGAGAAGCGCGACTCGATGATCGGCACGCTGGTCATGTCACTGCCGTCGGCGCACCGGGGCGGCGAGCTCGTCATCGAGCACAACGGCCGCGAAGCCGCCTACCAGGCATCTGCGAGCGAGATGACGTTCATCGCGTTCTACACCGACTGCAGGCACCAGGTCCTGCCGGTCAAGTCCGGGTACCGGGTCACGATCACCTTCGACATCATGCTGGACGCCGCCGCGCCGGACGAGCCAAAGCCGGAGCCGGCCGCCGAGCTGGCGCGCTACCTCACCGAGCACTTCACCACCCACCCCGTCCAGAGGTACAGCCGATACGAGAAGGAACCGCCCAACCGGCTCGTCTACCTCCTGGACTATCAGTACACCGAGCACGGCGCGAGCTGGAGCCGACTCAAAGGCGCCGACGCCGAACGAGGCGCAAGGCTGCGGGCCGCAGCGGAGCAGGCTGGCTGCGAGGCCGCGCTCGCGCTCACCGAGATCAAGCAGACCTGGGAGGGCCGCCGCTGCGAGTACCTGATCGACTCCGAGGTCACCCTTGGCTGGCTGAGCGGCCTGTCCGGCGACGGCGGTCAGGCGATCTCGCTCTACGTTCCTGACGAGCAGATATGCGCGACCACCCCGACGTTGAAGCTGCGCCCCTATGAGCGCGAGTACACCGGCTACATGGGTAACTACGGCGACACTACCGACCGCTGGTACCGTCGTGCCGCCGTCGTCATCTGGCCCCGTGACCGGGCGTTCGCCGCGCGGGCCGAGGCTTCGCTGAGCTGGGCGCTGGAGGAACTGCGCACGATGCTTACCGCCGGGCATATAGCGGAGGCTCGGGAAGCCGCGGAATCGGTCGCGCCGTTCTGGAAGGCGATCGATCCGGCGGCACTCGGGACGGCGCTGCACGTCGCCGCGGACCTACGCGCCGACGGCACCGCGGCCATGCTGCTACGGCCTGCCAGGGTGGAGTGGCTCGGGCCGGAGCATGCGACGGGTCTCGCGGCGCTGTCCGCAGCGTACGGAGAGCAGTGGCTGACCACGCTCGCTGACGGGTGGTTCACCGCAGGAACTCCGTGGGCGTACATCCCGGGGGCGGACCGGGGCAGCTGGGTCGCGGCGCTGCCCGGGCTCTGCCATGCGCTGCGGGAGGTCCGGGACGGGGACATCGCGGCGCGGGTCCTGCTTGCCGTGTCGTGGCGCTGGCTTGACACCGGCCTTGAGAGCTCGCTGTCCTGGCCGGCACCTGGTGCGCGGCGCAAGCGCCTGGAACAGCTGGGTGGCCCGCTCGCCGGACTCCTGCGGGGCGCCGGTGAGGAACTCCTGACAGCCATTACCGGGTCGCTCGCCGCTCATCCGAATGAGGTTGTTCCCTGCTTCATCGCGGCACTGCGCGAGGCTGGCGCTGATGCCGGCGGGCTCGTCTCGGACTGCGCCCGTCGGCTGTCGGAGATCGCCGCGCACCCGCGGCGGGACGCCGGTGACTGGTCGGTCCCGTGGCCAGGCGGCTGCACCTGCGACGTGTGCGGCACGCTGCGTGACTTCCTCACCGATCGCGAACGCCAGGTCTTCGAGTGGCCGCTCGCCGAGGCTGGCCGCAAGCACGCGCACGCGCGGATCGACGGTGCCGAGCTGCCGGTCCGGCAAGAGACCTGGCGCTACGGCAGCCCGTACACGCTGGTGCTCACCAAGACCGAGGAGCTGTTCAGGCGCGAGGATGCCGAGCGCGAGCATGCGCTGGCCGACCTGGCGTGGCTGCGGAGCCGGTTCGGCGTTGCACAGGTTAGCGTTAACGATGCCGGAGCAAGATCGCGGTGCACGTTTCGCTCACCTGCCGGGTGAGCACCCCACCAGCCCAGGGTATTCGGGCGGGTCCGGCCGGCACCGGCAGGCGCGGAACGACGCGCCTGTTCAGGGTAACGTCAGTCATATGGCGATGCCGCAAGACTCCGACTGGTCATGGCTCCGCGCCGCCATCGAGGCGCCGGACGTGACCATGGAAGTTTATGAGGCGATCCCGGAGGAACTGGCTCGCAGGATCGAGGTAGCCGACGAGATGATCGTCCTGTGCGAGTCACCGACCGACAGGCATCAGGCGGTCCAGCATGCCATGCTCAACGCGCTGAGTGACGCTGCGCGCAAGCATGATCAGCGGAAGGGCACCTGCCACCGCGTACGGGCTGATATCGATGTCTTGCTCACGGAGGTACCGTTCCATTTCCGGCGTCCGGACCTTGCCATGTTCCGGTGCCTCGATGATGACCGCAGGAGTCGCTGGCGGGGCAAGCCCATCGCGGCGGACGTACTGATCGTTGTCGAGATCCCGTCCCCGCATTCGGTTTCAGATGATCAGCTTGTCAAGCGGGTGCGCTACGCGCGGGCCGGGATTGAGCATTACTGGATCGTCCGGATGGCCCAGAACGACGGTCCGGCCGTGTCTGTCGAGCGGCTCAGGCTGACCTCGGACGGCACATACGCGACTGAACAGGTCACGTTCCGGAAGAAGGACCTCCTAGCGATCGACACGATCGACCCTATCGAGGTCACAATTTCGTGGGACCAGCTCGATGAGTGGCTTTAGCAGGGTTTAGCACCGCACCACCTCTGAGCCGAAATGTCCACGACGTCGGCAAGCCTGGGTCCCGATTGTGGCACTTCTTTGCTCGTGGACCCTGCTCCCGGAATGGCAGCGCGTCACGGTCTGCTCCCGCCCCGATCATGCGCGGTTCTCGTGCTCGCTGCCCATGGTCTGGACCACCGCGCCGCGTGATGGCACTCCGGCAGTGCTTGATGTGGCCACGTTCCCTATCGGTGGCAAGAACAGAACGGCGTTGCCGTCGGCACCAGGGGCTGCCAGGCAGGCACAGATACAGGTTTCCCCTGCCCAGGCGGCATAGGAGGCGCACTGGAGTGGGGAAGCCCGTAATGGGATTGTGACATTCATTCGGCGGCCGACGGTCAGGCGCTGACTGGCGTCCTTGAGGGTTACCTAGGCTTCATGCAGCGTAACGCCGCACCCGACGAACAAGGCAAATGAGGCCATAATATTGGCCAGAACTATGACCGGTCTTTATACTGACCTCTATGGAGACCATACCTATCACGGAAGCGAAGGCCCGGATCGCTGAACTCGCCGACCGGGTCGCCCGAGAACACGATCACTTCACCATCACCCGCAACGGCCGCGCCGACGTCATGCTGATCTCCGTCGCCGAGTACGAGTCCATGCAAGAGACCCTCGACATCCTCAGCGACGACGAGGCACTCGCCGACCTGCGGCAGTCCCGCGAAGACTTCGCCTCCGGCGATACGTTCGACGCCGCGCAGGTCCGCGCCGAGCTGGAGCAGCGCCGCGGGACATCATGAACGGGGATCCGCAGGCCCCCGGACCAGAGGCCGAACGACCGTACATCGTCATTTTCTCCCGGCAAGCCCGGCGTAACCTGCACGAGAACCCGCCGCTCGACGTCGCTGCCGCGGCCATGGAGACGATCGACGGGCCTCTCACTACAAACCCGCACCGCGTCGGCAAGCCACTTGATGAGCCCTTTGACGGTTACCACGCCGCGCGGCGCGGGACCTACCGGATCATCTACCGCATCAACGAGGACAAGCACACCGTAGAGATCCACTCCATCCGGCATCGACGAGATTCCTATCGCGCCTTACGGACCGGGGCGAGCAAGCGACCCCCGACCGCCGGCACTGATCGGGGCAGACGACCGCCCGCTGTGAGCCGCCCTGTGTCGGCGAGGGGTGCCGGGCGGCGACTGTCGTTAAAGACTGGCGAAGCGCGGCGCAGGTGACGGCGTTATTCGAGCTGGCCGTGACCCCAGCCTCGATGGCGCCTGAAGAAGGAGACCGAAACGACGCGGCCGTGCGGATGGCGGACCGTCTTGGCCCGCTGACTGACCGGCAGCGGGGACATCCTGTGCCGGCTGCTGCACGCGCACCCGTTAGGTATCGCGGGGAGGATCGCCTGCGCCGTGCCTCCGTTTGACCACGATCGCGTGCAGGAACACCACCGTGTAGACACGCTCCAGCGGCCGGGTTTGCCAGGCCCGGACTTCTCGGCGGCGCGTGCCTGGACGCCGGGCAGTTCGCCGTCATCGTGCTCGCCGGGACCTGATCCGTTTGCGGCGGCTAGGCGGTCTCGGCCGCTTCGGGCGTGGGTTGTTCTCGGGCAGCCCCGAAAGAATGTCGCTCCAGACCTCGGCGGCGCACTCGAGTCATACGAGGAACGATCTGATGTGCGTCTACGAGCGGCACGCCCGCCTCATGCCGGCGGGCACGCCGTGGCCGGCAGGCGTTGTGCGGCAATCACTTCGCCGGATCCCGGATTGCCCGGACCGGGGAAGCCCGGCGCGCCTACTGTGCCCCCTCGGCTCCGGACCGCTACTTCCGTACGACGACGCGGAGAGCCGCGCGCCCTCTCGGGCGGCGTGTCAACGCCGTCGTGTCGACGTCGCCATCGGCATCATCGGCCGACCCGACATCTGGTTCTCGGTCGAGCCCACGACCGGGCTCGACCCCGAAGGCCGCCGAGTTTCCGGACCCTCAGGTTAGGAGGACTAATGACAGGTAAGCAGTCGGGCACCTTCGACCAGGGCTCCGCTAGCGCCAACGGAGAGACCGGCGGGGAAGAAGCGAAGCGGGGCTTCGGCAGGCGGATGTTGCTGCGCGCCGGTGTTCTCGCCGGGGGTGCCTCCATGTCCCTCGCCGCTGCCACCAGATCAGCGGCTGCTATGCCACAGGAGGCCTCCTCGAAGGCCCGGTCTGAGGCGTCTGAGGTGTCTAGCCGGTCGCTGACCGTGGCGGAGTACGCGGTGGCGCGCCTGGCTGCCCTGGGCATCGAGCACGCCTTTGGCGTGGTCGGCGACTACGCGTTCGCGTTCGACAATGCTATCGAGGCTAGCGATCGTGTCTGTTCGGCAGCAGCCTGCTCGTGCCGACGGCGACGATGCCCGGCTGGCTGCAAGCCTTCGTGAAGGGTCAATCCGATTACCGACCTCAGCGAAGCCGAGCGTGGCCTGTTCACCGGCGGCCCGGTCGCCACCCCAGCCGTCAGGTCGCTGCTCTGGGCGTTCGGCATCTTCGTCGTCTTCGCCCCGCTGGCGGTTCGCGCGTACCGCCGCAGGACCTAACCGGCAGCGCGCCATCGACAAGACGACGCACACACCAGGGTGCAGCCAGGTCTACCCTCGAGACGGCGGTTATCCCATGTCGGCGGCGGGCGGGCGGTGCCTAGCATGAGGCGGTGACCACGCGGGAAACACAAACCCGTGAGGAGCCGGCCCGCCGCGCCGACCCGACGGGCAACGAGCGCCTGACGGCGATGACCGGAGCAGTACTGCTCGTGCTGTTCGTCGCCGAGTGCCTCACCCTGCTGAACATCGGCAACCTGCTCACGCTGCACGTCTTCCTTGGGATGCTGCTGCTGGGGCCGGTCGGCCTGAAGATCGGGTCCACGCTCTGGCGTTTCACCAGGTACTACACCGGCTCGGCGGCTTACGTGCGGAAGGGGCCGCCGGCTCCGCTGCAGCGGGTGACGGGGCCGTTCGTCATCTTGACCACCGCGGCCGTCCTGGGTACCGGGATCATGCTGGTCGTCGAGGGCCCGGGCAACGGTTCCTGGGGTCGGCTGCACCACCTGTCGTTCTTTGTCTGGGTGGTCGTCATCGTCATCCACCTGGCCTCGTACGTCCCGAAGCTGCCCAGGATGCTGTCGGGCCGGGTTGACCACGCCCACCAGGTGCTGGCGGCCCGGACCACGCGCTGGCCCCTGCTGTGCGGTTCCCTGGCCGCCGGCCTGGCGCTGGCGTTCGCCACCTATCACCTCTCGGCCAAATTTGGCGGCTCGCACAGCATCATCCCCTAAGCCAGAGGACGGCGGGGGCAAAAGGGACGACGGGGGTGACAGTGGCGGCGGGGGTGACAGGGTCGGCAGGGGCCGGGGGGCGGCACGCGGAGGCACCGGCAGCGGAGGCACCGGGTAAAGGGTCTCACCGTCGATAACGGAGCGACTGCCTGCTCGTGGCCACGATCTTCATCCCCGGACAGTTCGCCAGGACGTAATGCGCCAGCGCGGCGGCCGCCTCGATGAGGTGCTCGCATCGGTGACCCGCGCCAGCGGCACGAACCACCGCGTCCGCCGGACGTGCCGGAGAATGAGTTACCGGTCGGGGGCCGGTGGGCGTGGCCGTGTGGTAGTTGTTCGCGGGTAGAGAGCAGCTTGTCGTGGCTGGCGGGTCAGGACCCAGGCATGGCAGCTGGCCCTATCCGGGCTGCAGCCGGACCTTCCCCGCCAGAACAGGAAATCGATTTTCCGTGATCACGAAGGCTTTACCGTCCGGGCAGACTGTGAAGTCTTCGCGGTAACGGGAATCTGCGCCCTGGCGGGCACTGCGGCGTTGCGGGTGGGGTTGCGGGTGCGGAAGAGGAGCGGGAAGCGGGTCCTCGGGCAGCCGCCGGAAACCGCAGCCGCCAGGCGGCCGCGCGGGTCCTGCTGGACGCGCTGCTGTTGTGGCGGGGACAGCCCCTGGCGGGCGCGTCACCTGGTCGAGCCCGGCATGGCCCAGCTCGGCCCGCAGCCGGGAAACCAGTGTCTGCAGCGCGCTACCGGGCTTGCCCGGCGGGTCGTCAGGCCAGATCTGCTCGGCCATCGACGCGGCCGGCACGACACGCCCGGTGCCAAGGGCCAGCAAGGTGAACAGAACGCGCAGCTGACAGCCACCGACAGGCACGACGCGCCCCAAGGTGTCCGCCCCTTGGACCATTCAACGCGTCGGCTCACCCTACGCTTCCTAGCAGGTTCTAATATCAACCGTCGGCAGAAGAGAGGCGATGGGTGAGGACAGGCCAGGACCAGGCTCGCCGCGGAAGGTGGCGCCCGCTTCGCGCGCGTACCGCCGCGGCTGGGGTGGCTGTCCTGACCCTGGCGGGCTGCGGGACGGCCGGCTCGGGCGCGGCGAAGCCGCCGGCCCCGATGTCGATCAGCAGCGAGGCGTTCATCCAGGGCGCTCTCGCTCCGGCGTACACCTGTCACGGCGTCAAGGTAAATCCCCCGCTGACCTGGTCAGGAGCCCCGCCGGGCACCAAGAGCGTCGCGCTCATCGTGGACGACTCATCCGCGCCGATCACGCCCTACATCTACTGGCTCGTGTTCGACATCAACCCGGACACGACAGACATCCAGGAAGGCTCGCTGCCCACGGGGGCGCGGCAGGCGCAGAACAGCAAGGGCAGTGCGGACTACCAGGCCCCGTGCCCGAGCGGCCACCAGCACCCCTACCGATTTACGATCTATGCGCTGAACCGGGTCCTGGAGCTGCCCAACGGCGCCCCCTTGCTGTCGGTGTGGACCGCGATCGCAGCCGCCACGATCGGACGCGGCCGAATTGTGGTAACCGGACATCCGTGATCAAGGTCATAGATGACGTGAACAGAGCTAAACCAAACTTTTTCAATCGTGTGACACGCTCACGGCTGGTGAGCAACAATCGATCATCAAGCGGGTTTCACGGCGCTCGCTACAACGAGGGAAGGCTCGCGTCTTCGGCCGCGTGTGCCTAGCTAGCGCCCCCACCGGCCCCCGGCACTCTGGATGGAGACCATGATTCTGGTCGCTGGACTCGCCATTGCCGGCCTCGTCGGCATCGCGGCATACTTCTATTTCAGCATCCGTACAGGCGGTAACAGTCGTAAGCGCAACGCTCGTGCCCGGGCCGCCGGATCCGGCCGGGCCAGGGCGGATAGACAGCAGGTCAGCACCGCCGCCGCGAGTGACGAGCGTCCGGCGAATGCTCACCGGGCTGCGAATAACGACAGAACCATGAATGCGGGCCGGAGCGCCGCTTCCGGGCGGAGCGCCGCTTCCGGGCGGAGCGCCGCTTCCGGGCGGAGCGCCGCTTCCGGGCGGAGTCCGGTTGCCACCATGGCAATGCCCGCGTACGGCGTGGGAAGCACGCCCGAGGTAAGCCCGGACGATACACCGGGTGAGGCCTGGGCGGACCCTCGACCCGATGACTCCGGGAGGCCGCTCGGCGACTTGGGGCCCGCTGCCCCGAGGCCGGGCAGCCGGTCAGCGACGCACCTGGCCCGTACGGGCGGCACAGACGCCGACGAGGCCATGGCTGAGGCCGACGAGGAGACGGCTAGGGCGGCCAAACCGCGTCGGCGCATGGGCTGGCGCAAGGGGGCCGACATGGACGAGGAAATGTGGCCGACGGAATCCTTCGGC
This sequence comes from uncultured Actinomycetes bacterium, assembly GCA_963758795.1. Taxonomy (GTDB): domain Bacteria; phylum Actinomycetota; class Actinomycetes; order Streptosporangiales; family Streptosporangiaceae; genus Palsa-504. The sequence continues at coordinate 184,323 of CAVWXG010000001.1, read as the reverse complement.
GGCGTTAGCGACGACGAGTTCTGGGATGACCTCGCGTCGGACAAGCCGCTGGCGAGGACCGCTCGTGCCGCCAAGCCGGGCTCAGCGAACCGGTCCCTGGCTACTGATCCGTCTGCGCGGTCGCACCCCGGATCCAAGGCTCCCAAGCCGAGTGGCGCCTGGGGCAACGCACGGCGAACCGGAAACTCGGCGTATCCAGAATCGCCGGCCGGTGCCGCCGACCGCACCGCGATTCAGCCTGTTCATGCGGCCCCCCCGCCAGGCCCGGCCTCACCGGCGGCAGGGCTGACCCAGCCAGTCGCAACCCGGCCAGTCGCAACCCAGCCAGTCGCAACCCAGCCAGTCGCAACCCAGCCAGTCGCAACCCAGCCAGTCGCAACCCAGCCAGTCGCGGCTCAGCCAGCTCCGATGGCCCCAGGTCAGGGAGGCTCAGGTCAGGGAGGCTCAGGTCAGGGGACTCAGTATCTGCGGACCGGCAGCCAGCCGATGCGGACGGTCCCGGCGCCCAGCAAGACGAGCGGGCGGCGCCTCGGCGCTGCTACCAGCGCTGACGACGATCCGCTGACCAGCTCGGCCTTCTCACTGCGTTCCAGCGGACCGGTCGACGGGCGTTCCAACCAGGTTCCCAGCGGGCCGCACGACGTCAGCCGAGGCTACTACCCGGCCGCCGGAAACCGGCCGCCGAGGACTGGGCCGACCGGGGCCGGCCCGATAGGTCCCGGCCCAGCGGAGGCCGGTACCGCTCGTCGGATCCCGCCGCCATCGATGCCTACGGAAGGGATGCCGATGCCCATCGCGGCACCGCTCCCTACCCGTATCCCGGTCAGCCCCTGAGCGCGCCCGTGGCGGAGCCTCCCGTGACACCGCCGTCTGGCGTTTCCTACGGATACGGCAACGGGAGCAGCGTGCCCGCTCCGGCCGGCGAGCCCCGTCGGCCGAACGTGACCGGCGGGCCGAACGTGACCGGGCGGCCGGGCGTGACCGGGGAGCATGCCCGGCGCGGCGGCAGCGGATACCAGGCTCCGCGGCAAGGTCAGGGCGACGGTCACCCGAGTGTCGGTCACCGCAGACCCCGCGATCCCCGGGACGACTACCAGCGGTTAGTGAGCAAGTGTCCTTCGGGCCTAGCACACTAGGTTCATGCCCGAAGGAGATGTGGTCTGGCAGACGGCTCGCCGCCTGCATAAGGCGCTGGCGGGGCGGACGCTGACTCGCAGCGACTTCCGTGTTCCGCGGCTGGCCACCGTTGACCTGACCGGCGACGTGGTCACCGAGACCGCGTCCCGCGGTAAGCACCTGCTTACCCGGACCCGCAGCGGGCTGACTATCCACACCCACCTGCGCATGGACGGCACCTGGCGGGTGCAGCCCGCGGGCGAGCGGATACGGGACGATCACCGGATCAGGCTGATACTCGCCAACGAGGACTGGCAGGCCGTCGGGTACCAACTCGGCGTCGTCGAACTGATCCGCACCAGCGAAGAGTCGCGGGTCACCGGGCACCTGGGCCCGGATCTGCTGGGCAGCGACTGGGACAGCGACGAGGCGGTGCGGCGGCTGAGCGCCGAGCCAGACCGCCCGATCAGTGAGGCGCTGCTCGACCAGAAAAACCTGGCGGGAATCGGCAACGTCTATAAGGCCGAGGTGCTGTTCCTGCGCGGCGTCAATCCGTGGCAGCCCACCGGGGCGGTACCGGATCTCGGCGCCCTGGTTAACCTGGCCCGGCGACTGCTCGAGGCCAACAAGGAACGTCACGGCCACATCACGACAGGTAACTGGCAGCGAGGCCAGGAGCACTGGGTGTACGGGCGGCGCGGCCGGGCGTGCCGTCGCTGCGGCACGCCCATCCAGTCACAGGGACAGCAGGACCGGGTCACCTTCTGGTGCCCGTCCTGCCAGCCCGGCTGACCCAAGAGGCCCAGGCGCCCCGGGACGCCGGATACAGCGGTCCGGTCGATAAAAGGGGATTTAATACCGAACGGGCCTGGCTTCACCTATCGCGACCTCCGATTCCGGCGCCGGTGGCGACGCTCGGCCGGAACGGATCGCATACCCAGTCGCCCACAGCGCGAGGACAGCGATGATCGCCGTCAGCAGGCCGAACGCCGCGGTTCAGGAGACGTTGATGTTCGACGCGCTCAGGGCCGCATACCAGGCGGTGTCATCTTGCGCGGTCGTCCCGTAACCCGGGCCCGGCTGAAGCAGGTTGGCCACCACGATGAAGTCTTTCAGCATCCGTTCGTAGCCCGCCCGGTTAACGTCCGGCAAAAGAGCAGGGGTACCGAGGATCTTCCAGGCTTCTGCCCGCACGACGCGCGCATCGGCCTCGAAGACCAGGTGATTGGCGACAGTGGGCCTTTCCATTTCTGTTTCAAGCGCGCCGGCCAGGGAATCGACGTCATCATTGAACGTCACCTGAGCCTGCCCGCCGACCGATTCCAGCCAGACCATCGATGGGCTAGCGGCGGCGGATCGATTGGCGGCAGCCAGCTGCGAGCTAGCCTTTTGCGAATGAGCTTTTTGCGAGCTAGTCAGGTTTTTGGCGGGTTGCGTGACGGCAGTCGCACCGTGATGAGCTACTCCGCACCCGGAAAGAATAGCAGCTACGGCGACAGCGGCGACCACTCGACTTGGCCTCATGACTAGACCCCCTCATTAGCTGCTATTTACGTCTTGCTGCTTATGAGTTGAGTGTCATTCGCGGGAGTAGCGGCGCAGTTCGCCATTCAGTTGCGCGCCGGTTGCACTATCCGGTAATGGCGGCTGCGGCGCATCGCCGAGTGCCTGCCTGTCACGTCGCGCCCCGCGACTCTGGCAGCGGGCAGGGTTCAGGTCAGGAAGTACGGCTGGGCGGGAGGTCGGGGTGCTGGCCCCGGGACATGTGCGGACAAGCCCGGCACACGTTACGGTCCGACGACATCCGTAGACGGGCCGGAATCCATCAGCTACTATCGCTACGGATAGTGATCCTCTAGATACTTAGAGTTGAAGTAGTACACAGCGGATGACCACGGGGGCCATCAGCGTGACACTGAGCGACATCCAGCAGGGGGAAATGTGGCTACGAGGTGGCTTGCGCTCTGGAGACGGCTGGTTCGCCGGGCGTCGGGAGGACGCGGTTGACCGCCGTGGTGGTGGCTGGCCTTGGATATGTGGGCCTGCCGCTGGCGATGCGGGCGGTGGCGGCCGGGCACGACGTGACCGGCTATGACACCGACTTGGTCCGGGTGAAGCGGCTGGAAGCCGGGGAATCGTATGTGGAGGACGTGCCCGCCGGCGAGCTTGCCGCTGCGGCGGAATCCGGGCGGTTCCGGCTGTCGGCCAGCGCGGACGCGTGCGCCGGCTTCGATGTCGCCGTGATCACGGTCCCCACACCGCTGCGAGATGGCCAGCCCGACCTGGCCTACGTCGAGGCGGCCAGCCGCACCCTGTCCCGTTACCTGCGTCCGGGCACGACGGTGATCGTGGAATCCACGTCCTACCCGGGAACCACCCAGGAGCAGGTACTCGCGTGGCTGGAAGACGGATCCGGGCTCGTCGCGGGGACCGACTTCCACCTCGGCTACAGCCCCGAGCGCATCGACCCGGGGAACCGCACCTGGACCCTGGCCACGACGCCGAAGATCGTATCGGGCATCGACGGCGACTCGCTGGCCGTAGTCGAGAACTTCTACCAGGGCATCGTGGACAAGACCGTCGCGGTCTCCTCGCCGCGCGAGGCAGAGCTGGCCAAGCTCATCGAGAACACCTTCCGGCACGTGAACATCGCGCTGATGAACGAGCTGGCGATGTTCGGCCGTGAGCTCGGCGTCAACGTATGGGAGGCGATCGACGCCGCGGCCAGCAAGCCGTTCGGGTACATGCGGTTCAGCCCCGGCCCCGGAGTGGGTGGTCACTGCCTGCCCATCGATCCGTCGTACCTGTCCTGGCGGGTAGAGCGGACCCTCGGCCAGAGGTTCCGGTTCGTGGAGCTGGCCAACGACATCAACAGCCATATGCCGGACTATGTAGTCCGCCGGCTGCTGCTCGCGCTGAACGAGCGCGGACGGCCCGTGAACGGGTCCCGGATCTTGCTGCTCGGGCTCGCCTACAAGAAGAACACCGGCGACGCGCGGGAATCACCCGCCATCCGGGTCGCCGAGTTGCTGCTGGGCATGGGAGCGAAGGTCCGGGCCGCCGACCCGCTGGTGACCGAGGCTGCCGTCATCGACCCCGCAGTGGCCCGCGTCGACGCCACGCCCGAGGAGATCGCCGCCGCCGACATCGTGGTGCTGCTCACCGAGCACGACGTCTTCTCAGCCACCGACATCAGCAAGCACGCGCGTTACGTGCTCGACTGCCGGCGGGTCCTGAGCGGCGCGAACGTCGAGACACTGTGAGACCAGGCCCGTGCGAGTCATCTGCGTAGCGGGGGCCCGGCCCAACTACATGAAGGTCAAGCCGGTGATGGACGCGCTCGAGGAGCGGGGGGCGCAGGTCATCCTGGTCCACACCGGGCAGCACTACGACCCCGCGATGAGCGACGTGTTCTTCGCCGACCTCGGCATCCGCAGCCCGGACCACTTCCTCGGCGCGGGCTCGGGCACCCACGCCGTGCAGACCTGCCGGGTGATGACGGCCTTCGAGCCCCTCGCCGCCGAGCTGGCCCCCGACGTGGTGGTCGTGGTCGGCGACGTGAACTCCACGCTGGCCTGCGCGCTGGTCACCGCGAAGCTAGGGGCGCCGCTGGCCCACGTGGAAGCGGGCCTGCGCAGCGGCGACCGGTCGATGCCCGAGGAGATCAACCGGGTCGTCATCGACCGGGTGAGCGACTACCTGTTCGCCCCGTCCGCCGACGCGGTGGCCAACCTGCGAGCCGAGGGATTTTCTGATGAGCAGGTTTATCTCGTCGGCAATGTCATGGTGGATACCCTGCTGGCGAACGTCGACCGGGCCGCCGCCCGCGGCACGCTGGCCGGGCTCGGCCTGCATCCAGGCGAGTACGGCCTGGTGACGCTGCACCGCCCGGCCAACGTGGACGATCCGGTCATGCTCAGCGCGCTATTGTCAGCGCTGGCCGAAATCTCCCGCAGCTGCCCGCTGGTGCTGCCCGCCCACCCCAGGGCGGCCGAGCGGTTGCACTCGGCCGGGCTCCCGGCCGGGGTGCGGATCATCCCGCCGGCTGGGTATCTCGACTTCATCGCGCTGGAGGCGTCGGCGCGGCTGGTTCTGACCGACTCCGGCGGGGTGCAAGAGGAAACCACCGTACTCGGGGTTCCCTGCCTGACGCTCAGGGACAACACCGAACGGCCAATCACCTTGACCGAGGGCACGAACCAGCTGGTGGGGCGGGACCCGGACCGCATCGTCGCCGCCGCCCGCGAGGTTATCGCGGACCCGCCCCCGCCCCGCGTCCCGGCCATGTGGGATGGCAAGGCCGGCGCGCGAATAGCAGACGCAATTTTTTCATGAATTCTGGCAGCAGGCAGGGTCATGGCCAGGGCAATGTATCCGATGTCGAATGGAGCGGTTACGAATGCAGATCACGTATCTCGGGCATGCCGGGTTCTGCGTCGAGACTTCGCGGTCAATTGTCGTCATGGATCCGTGGGTGTCCCCGACCGGCGCGTTCGACTCGGCGTGGTACCAATTCCCCTGCAATCACCATCTTGCTGCGCTTATCCAGGAAAAGCTCCAGGACACGACGAAGGACCGGTACCTTTACATCAGCCACGAGCACAAGGACCACTTCGACCTGTCGTTCCTGAACAGCCTTCTGACCCGCGATTTCACGCTCATCGTTCCGCACTTCCGCCGTCCAGCCATTCGTGAGCTCCTGGCCGACTACCGATGCAAGGGCCTCATCACCTTCCATGACGGGCAGGAGATCCCGATCGCCGACGGCAGCGTGACGCTTTATCTGGACGACTCCGAGATGAACCGCGACTCCGCGATCCTCCTGCGGGCCGACGACTGCAGCTTCCTGAACCTCAACGACTGCAAAATCCATGAGCGCCTTACCGAGATCCGGCAGATGGCGGGCAATGTCGACGTCTTCGCGTGCCAGTTCTCTGGCGCGATCTGGCACCCCACCTGCTACGAGTATCCAGAAGAGACCTATCGGCGGATCTCACGGAAGAAAGCGATGCACAAGTTCGAGGTCACCGCGAAGGCCATCGAAGCCGTTCAGCCTCGGATGTTCCTGCCGTCCGCGGGTCCAGCTGTGTTCCTCGACCCCCTACTCTCGCATCTCAACTTCGAAGAAGTGAACATCTTCCCGCGAGCCCCCCAGTTCTTGGCCTACCTGGAGAAGCGGCTTCGGGACTCGCACCGACCTGAAGTACCCAACATCATGCCCGGCGACGTTATCGACGCGGCCACGGCGTCGTCGGTCTATCTGGTATCCGACCGGGTGACCGAGGACAATTACGAGACCTACATACGAGCGTACATAGCCCGGTACGAGGGCTTCTTCCGGGCGCGTCACTACGACGATTCACCAAGTCGCGTTGACCTCGTGCTGAAGCGCCTGCAGGCGGAGCTCGAGCGCAAGCTCGACACGTTCAACCTACGGGAGCGGATTGACCGGATCCTTTACGTGGGACTCCTCGATTGCCCGGGCAAGTTGCTGCGGGTGGATTTCCACAGCGGTTGCGTCGACCCTGTCAGCGCGATCGACGACGAGGACAACTATTACTCGATGTCGGCCCCCCACTGGGAATTCGAGCGAGTGCTCGATCAGCGGTTGAGCTGGCAAGATTTCTCGCTGACCTTCCGGATGCGGCTGAATCGTGCGCCGGATGTCTATCAGACGCTCGTACACGGCTTCCTCACCATGGAGTCCGACGACCTTAACCACTTCTGCGCGCGCCTGCTCGATCTTGAAGCGGCTACCGAGAGGATCATTGTCGAGGCTGGCGGGTGCCGATACTCCGTAAATAGGTTCTGTCCGCACCAAGGCGGCGATCTGGTTCAGGGCTGGGTGGAGGAGGACAGGTATCTGGTGTGCACCCGGCACGGCTGGCGGTTCGATCTGCCCAAAGGCGGCCAGGCCGACACGAGCTCCGACACGATCGATGCGATTGAGCTAGAAGACCCCTAACGCCGCGGATCACCCTCGATACATTGAACCCGGCGGTCCCTTAAGACGTCTCGAACAACCAGTTCGAGCCACCGTTGGCGATTGCTACGGGCTTGAACCGGAGCGACGACCGAGCGCACAACTCATAGAACGCCTTCATCTCATGGTCGCGATCCGGGAATTCGTCGAAGTAGATCAATGTCCCTGGGCGCAGATAAGGCTCGGCCCAACGCAGGACCGTGGAGGCACTCGAATAGATATCGCAGTCCACGTTCAAGACCATCTGGTCATGCTCTGGGACGGTGAAACCCGGCAGCGTCTCCTCGAACAAGCCGACCTGGAACGACACGCGACCGTCATTGATATGCGGTGGCCCATCGGTCTTGAAGTGCCCTGCAGCAACCCCGGGTCGCCAGTCCTCCGGCAGTCCCTTAAAGCTATCGAAACCGACCAGCTTTGCGCCGGGCTCGGATAGGTTACGCGACCACCAGCGCATCGACCTACCCTCGAACACCCCGAACTCCAGGTAGAGCGGCGACAGCCCTACGACTTTACGGCGTGTGATCTCGAAGAGCGCGAATTCGTCGTCGACCATCTCAGGTCGAGCTTGCTCGCTAGCCAGCCAGTGACCCGCTTCGAGGTAGCTCAGCACTTTGGAGAGGTAGACCAGATGCGCGGGTCTGGTGCGGCGCCCGGCACGTAGGAATGCTCGACGGACAGCAGACTTCCAGTCGTGTAGCACGGCGCGCTTCATGATCCGAGAAACCTTGCCCTTCACACGTCGTCGGTCCCAAGGGGTCGAAGAAATTCGAGCCGACAAGATCTCGGCTTCCTGAGAATTTAACTCCGTGAACACTGCGCTTGGATTCCTGAATCCGAATATAGCACGGAGCCGGTCGTTAAGCGAGTTGGCTACCGCCCATATATAACCAATATAGCCAGCAATTTCGGTCCCTTTCGAGACGTATCCCCGGATTAGGCCGTTGGTGTTCTGGTGGGTAACGCGCTCTCACCGGAATGGGCGTAGGCGAAATACACGGAAGGTCGGAGGCGTGCCTGGCCGTCTTGAGCCCCCGTCTCAGGTCAGCTACCTGCGCAGGCCTGGCCGTTCACACCCGCCTGCGCATGGACGGCGGGTGCGGCCCCCCACCGCCGACACCGACAGTGACCCGCCAGGATCTGGCGATGAAGGGCCGACCGATACTTACCGGTGACATGATCGAAAATGGGTTTCCTGCGCATGCTCGAGGCCGTTCATATCCACAATCAGGGACCAAAATGACTGGCGACCGGCCCACAGGAGTCAACTCCGGAGCCATATACGACTTAGCGGCTATAAAGTAACATTCGTGACGAGCTGCGTTAGCCAACCTGTATTCGGGACTAACCCACTACTGATAGTGTTGCCTCTGGGTAATCACGTATATACTGATAGTGCTCAACCATTCTTCTCACTAAAAGTTATTGCTCGATTACATCAGGGAACATTCGGCCAGGGGAGAACGTGGCTCGGGGACAGCGGGGGGTCTCAACCCGCATCGTTTGTCGGCTGCTGCCGTGCGGGCGGACGCCGTGCCCATCCCGCGCGGCCGACTAGCCAAGTTAGGCCGCGATCTCGGCGCAATGTATGGGAGGCGATCGACGCGCGTCCAGCAAGCCGTTCGGGTACATGAGGTTCAGTCCCGGACCGGGGTGGGGTGGGCGATCACTTTCTGCCCACCCACTCGAAGCGGACCCGGACCTGATCGGCAAGGCGGCATGCGAGGTACTGACCGCACCGCCCCAGCCACACAAGCTGGCCCTCTGGGACGGGCAGCCGACCAACGGCCACTCGATGGGCCGGACGTGCGTCGGGAACCGGCGAGTTGCATCTTTTGAGTGATGACAATCGAAATCCGCCTCCTAGCGGATTGACCGAAGGGGGAATCAGCCAGTGCCACGCGCTCTGATTACCGGAATAACCGGGCAAGACGGACTCTACCTGGGAGAATTTCTTACAGCGAAGGGGTACGAAGTATTCGGGATGGTCCGGGGGCAGTCCAACCCGAAAATCCCGACGGTCGAAGAGTACATTCCGTCCATTCAGTTGCTCGAAGGGGACCTGCGTGACCTCTCTAGCCTGATCGGAGTGCTCGAGACGGCACAACCGGACGAGATATATAACCTAGGCGCCATCAGCTTCGTCGGGCTCTCTTTTAAACAGCCCGAGCTTACCGGTGACATTACAGGAATGGGCGTCCTGCGTATGCTCGAGGCCATTCGCATTCACCGGCAGGGATCCATGGACGGCGTCCGGTTCTACCAGGCGTCGAGTTCAGAAATGTTCGGTACAGCGCACGAGTCACCGAAGGTAGAGTCTACGCAGTTTCATCCACGCTCGCCGTATGGCGTGGCGAAAGTATTCGGCCATTACGTAACACAGAATTACCGTGAATGCTACGATGCGTGGGCATGTTCCGGTATTCTCTTTAACCATGAGTCACCTCGCCGAGGATTTGAGTTCCTCACCCGTAAGGTGACGCGCGCTGTCGCGCGGATCGCGCTAGAGCGTCAGAAGGTTCTTGCCGTGGGCAACATGGATGTGTCCAGGGACTGGGGATTCGCCGGTGATTATGTCGAGGCGATGTGGCTTATGCTTCAGCAGGAAGAACCCGATGACTACGTGATCGCCACCGGTAAGAGCCATTCTGTTCGTGACCTTCTTCAGGTTGCCTTTCATTATGCCGGAATAGATGACTGGCAGCCTTACGTGGTGCAGGACGAGCGTTTCTTCCGGCCTGCCGATGTCGCTGTCCTGGTTGGGGACGCTACCAAGGCCCAAACCAAGCTTGGCTGGTGTCCTACAATTGACTTCCGGCAGTTGATCGAGATGATGGTAGCTGCCGACTTGGAGAACGAGAAACGGAATCCCCGTCCAGCCGAAGGCTTCAATCACTCTGGGCCCGCACTAGCAGATCACCCTCCGCAGCCTCGGAATCACGATCATAGTGAGCAAATTATAAAACAGTGATGCCGACGCGAAGAGCCTGCATACCAGGCGGTGTCATCTGCGCTGTCGTCCCATGATCTCAGCCGACTAAGCAGGTTCTCAACGTTGACGAAACCCTTCAGCCTCCGTCAGTGGACGGCTTGCTGAACTGTCGGCAGAAGAGCCCATAAGGCCAGGCCAAAGACCGCATTCCTATGCCTACGACCATGCCCAGGTCGAGGAGGTCTTCATCGACCTAGCCCGAACCGGTCACCGCGTCCTACGGCTCCAGACCGGCCGCCAGCCTGGGATCCCCGGCATAAACCATCGACACGTCGCATAAGGGTCAACGGCAGAAAACCGCGACCCTTTCAACATCAGATCATCCGGTCCAGTCAAGAAATGGGATGGCCGACTTCAGCCGACGGATCGAGACTAAGGCGACATAGACGCTCAGATGGGTCGCCGCTCGCCAGGTCTGAGGCGCAACGGTTTGCGCAAAAAATAGGAGCTAGCGGGCGGTGGCGCGCATCACCTTCTTTTGCTAATCTGTTGCCTGTAGCCTACAATACTTTACCAATTTTCAAATAGTGGGGCAGAACAGACAAAACAACTCGTCTATTTAGCAGCACCACCTAGGAGCTAACTGCGGGCAAGGATCTTTGATACATCGGATTCCAGCAGTCGGACTAGTGCCAGAATCCATCTAGGGGGACAGTTCAGATGAAGCTTTCCGTGATTGGTTGCGGTCACTTGGGTGCGGTCCACGCGGCCTGCATGGCTGAGATAGGTCACGAGGTTCTCGGCGTAGATATCGACGAGGGTAAGGCGGAAATGCTGAACTCGGGCAAGGCCTGGTTCCGTGAACCGGGCCTTGACGAGATGCTGTCGCGTAACGTCGCCGCGGGCAAGCTGCGATTCGGTACGAGCTTCGCCGAGGCTACAAAGTTCGGCGCCGTCCATTTCCTCGGCGTAGCGACTCCGGGTCTGCCAACCGGAACCTATGACCTTTCGCAGCTCAAGAAAGCGGTCGCTGAGCTAGCACAGCACATCACGAGGCCAACTGTGATCATCGGCAAATCAACTGTCCCCCCTGGCACGACGGCGTCACTCAGCGCAATCGCAGCCGAGATTTGCAGGCACAGTATTGATTTCGCTTGGAACCCTGAGTTCCTGCGCGAGGGCTGCGCTATCCAGGATACGCTGATGCCTGATCGTATCGTGATAGGTACCGCCAACGATGCGGGCGCAGCGATTCTGCGTGACATTTACCGTCCGCTTACGGATGCTGGTACCCCTCTCGTAGTCACGGACTTCGCTACCGCCGAACTGGTGAAGGGCGCAGCCAATGCTTTCTTGGCTACGAAGATCTCTTTCATTAATTCTATGGCCGACATCTGTCGGCTAGTAGGCGGAGATGCGCGTGCTCTGGCTGAAGCGCTCGGAATGGATCCGCGCATAGGTAAGAGCTTTCTGAACGCAGGTATTGGATATGGCGGGGGTTGCCTGCCCAAAGATGTACGCGGCCTCGCCGCGTTCGCCGATCAAACCGGAGCCCACAAAACGAGTGAGCTGCTTATAGCTGTGGATGACTTCAACACCGCACGCCGTGTCGACGTTGTTCGAATGGTGAGCGAGGCGACTGCGGGCGGACCGGTGCCAACACAATCGCACGCCCGGAAGCGAATAGCGGTGTGGGGCGCAGCATTTAAGCCAGGCATCGATGATGTGCGTGAGTCTCCGAGCCTTGATGTCGCTTGTCGCCTGCATGAGCTTGGCGCACACGTAACGGTCTACGATCCCGTGGCCATGGGAAATGCGCTGGAGGTGTCTCCCCAGCTCACGTACGCCGATTCGGCTCTGGAAGCAGCCAGGGATGCGGACGCGATCCTGGTTGCCACTGCTTGGCCAGAATTCGCGGGCATCAGTCCTTTCGCCACCAAAGCCGTCGGCGCGTCCATGACGGTAGTGGATGCCTGCCAGGGAATCGATAACAGCACCTGGCGAGAGGCAGGCTGGAAAGTGCTATCTCTTACCAACAAGCCGGTCGAAGCGTCCTTGCCGCCCTCGACTCATTCAGGACGACCGGACGGGCGCACGGCCGGAGCTGTCCCCGCGTCCAGGACAGCTAGGTGATCGGTCGCAGTGTTTGATCCCGCGCCGCCACGCCCCATCAGTCCAGCCCAGCCCAGCGACTCCCGTGTATTATCGCTGCACGCCAACAATGGATGATTGGCGTTGGTCCTGGAATTAGATCCAGTGTCCTCCCTATCTGAGCGTGCCGGGGTAACGGTGACGCCCAGACGGAACCAGGTCACCCCGTCTAGGACCCCGTCCACAATCTGGATCCCGGGATGACTCCGTAACTTCCCTCTGTCCCCGCAAATCTCAGCCACCTGGCGGCGTTCAGCCCGACAATCCCGGCCTGCGACCGCACCCCGCCCGAGGCCGGCCACCACGGATAGCTCAGGGCCTGATGAAAATCGCCGTGTCCGTCACGCCTGAGCTTGTCCAGATCGAACGCCACTGAGCCAACTCTGCGGCCACCTCGGTCCAGATTTTTCCGTTTGGCCCAAGAGTGCGCGTACGTGACTTCGGCGCCCGGGACTCCGACGGCAGATACCGGTTGACATTGTTGATGATGAGCATCCCGCCGGGCTTGATCTTGGGCATTATGAACTTTGCCGTATAGTCCCGGTAGCGCCCATCGACCAACGCGAAGTCCAGTCCCGCATCAGGAAAGCCGAGGGCGGTACGTGCGTACGTACTCTGGTCGGCGAGCTCATCGGGCTGATCGGGACGGGCCAGGATGTAGTCCACGTTGGCCAGACGGCGATCCTTCAGCTTGGCGGAGATAGTCTCGTACCATTGCTCGTCATGCTCCACGCTGGTCAGCATGGCGACGCGCTCGGCGAACCAGATCGTGCTGCGGCCGGAGCCGAATTCCGCCCCGCGGTCCGGGGAGCGTAGCAGCGACTGCAGCAGACGGGTTGCTGCTGGGGTGAGCCACGGATCGTCGCTATGAGCGCGCTCGTAGCGCGATCAGCCGGGTACGGCGGTAGATGTAGCGCGGGGTCCAGTGGGCTATTGTGCGCATCGGCCCGGACCGTTTGCGCCTGCAGACATCATCGGGTGGCCTCCTGCGTTGCGGGATAGGCGAAGATATCGGCGCCGAAGCAGCAGGCGGGTCGGCAGTCGGGTCTAGGGCCATGACCTCGGCGCCGCCTACGTTCCCCGCATCCCGGTCCTGTCCTTTGCGTCTCATTTGAATTGCGGTATTTCATCCGGTTTTGACGCAGCTCTCGTACTGGATTCTCCAATCTATCAGTAGTGCACCACCTCCTGCGAATACGCACAGTATTTTTCGTTCCTGGGGGATTTTTCATGAGCCAGAATATTTGGGGATTTACATACCGGTAGGTAGAGAAGCCCGTGACTAGGACGACCGCTAACCGTCGCCGACCATCCCGTCCCACCGGATAGGCTTGCCCAGCTGGGTGGTGGGCCATCATCACGCGCGCGGGCCCTGACGATTCGGTCCGAGTCCCGGCCTACCGGTTGGTCCACGCTTTCACGGGAATAGCCCTGGCATAGATATTTGGCTGGGGACGATAAGCCACAATTCCCGACTAATAGTTAGAAGGGTCCTTGGATCAGGCGGTCAATGACGGAACCCGGGTGTTGTCAGGCCGGGCGGATATCGACGAAAGGCATTTCCCCGGCATCGATTCGCAGCGGACCTCAGGCAGCCACTGCTGTCCGGTGACGCGACATACCGGCTTCTCTCGCCCTGGATCGGGCAGACTGGGGAGGAGGCAGTGAAGGTGGCGTGGTGCCGCTAGAGCGGCCTGCGCGCCCGCCAGGATCTCCCGCGGCTGACCGCTCGCACTGCCCGCCCACCCGAGGGTGCCAGGCCGACTGTGCAACCGCGGTGCTCGTCGCCGGGCTGCGGATCATTCTGCCGACTGGGTAACTCGACACCATCCCGCTGGAGCCAAAGGCAAGGTTCGTACCTACCGATTCCGGCGAGGTTACAGTACGAGACCCCCGTTTTTCGCCCGCGCCCTAACCTCAATCGTTCAGGCGGTCTTGAGGTCCGGTTACTGATTGTGCTGGTGTCCGTTTTTGGGTCTCATGTCCGTTTGCCTTCGGGGCGGGGGTGCGCGGGGTGCCCGGGGTGCCCGGGTGCGCACCGGCTCCGACCGCGCCGGGCTGGTCCTCCTTTCTTGTCGCTGGGGTGGTTCGTGCTGGTCAGGCGGGTGCGGGCAGGGCGCAGAGCCGCTGCCAGCAGGTGAGGAACGCCTCCTTCCAGGGCCAGTCGGGGCTGATCTTCAGGATCCGCTCGCGGGCGTGGCGGGCGAGCCGGGCGGGGATGTGCCAGATCCGGTAGCGGAGCGTGTCCGGGTCGGCGTCCCGCAGTTCCGGGTCGTCGCAGCAGCCGAGGAGGCGGGTCCAGGCGGCCAGGTCGGCGGCGATGTTCGCGGCGATGACCCAGCCGGCGTTGACCTGCCAGGTCTTCGAGGGGAGGTTGCGCAGGCCCATGGCCTTGGCGGTGCGGACGCCGGCGGTCTCGACGACGGCGTGCTCGCGGTGCACGATGTCGATGTACTGGGGGTGGTGGCTGCCGGGGACGCCGGCGATCCCGGCGTCGGGGATGTTCGTGCAGGTGATGGAGTACTTCCAGCCGGTCTTCTTCTCGTAGTCCGTCAGGTTCCTCAGGTGCCGGCGGGACGGCTTCACCCGGCGGGCGATCCAGCGCAGCCCGTCCGGGCCAGTTCCCGGCCCGGCTCATCAGGCCGGTGATCTCCGCGACGTCCTTGTCGTCCTCGGCGTGCCGTCCTGGCGCGGTGCCGGGCTTCCACGCGCCGGCCGGGACCTGGCGGATGGCGTCCTCGTCGGCGGCGGTGATCATCCAGCCGCAGGTGAACAGCACGGTCTTGCGCGGGGAGGACAGGGACAGCAGGTGGCTCGATGAGGTCGTGGCTGGCGCCGGCCCCGTCGACGCGGACGAGGATCTTGCGCCGGAACCGGGCCGGGACCTGCCGGAGGGCCGCGGCCAGCACCTCCTTGTGGTCGGTGAACGTGTTCGATCCGGCGTTGCCGGGCCGCAGCAGCATGGCCAGGCACTCGCGGGTGTTCGCGCAGCCAGGCGCCCAGCGGGTGGAAGCCGTAGCCCTTCTTCCAGGTCGGGAGCGGCTCCCTCCTTGTCGGAGCTGGCGGTGACCAGGGTGGCGTCCATGTCGATGACCAGCCAGCCCGGTCAGGGTCTTCCCGGCGATGTCCAGCCACGGGAACCCGGCGGGCGTGTCCTCGATCAGGTCCCACGCGTGCGCGCGGGCCCTCGCCCGGGCGCGGGCGATCTTGTCCAGCATGGCCGGGGTCCCGGCCAGGTCCAGGGCGCGGCGCACCGTCGGCCCGCTCGGCGCGTCCCCGAGCACCGGGGCGAGGTGCGCGAGCAGGGCGATGTCGCTCATGCTGGTCGCCCCGAGCGCGATCGCGGCCGCCAGCGACACGAGCACGGTGCCCCGGTCGAGAGCGGGCGACGTGCCCTTCTTCCGCAGCGCCGCGCTGAGCTGCCGCGGTCAGTCCCGCCTGGTCGGCGGCCTTGCGGAGCAGGACCGCGCCGGCGTGGCCGACCAGGCCGGTCCCGTCCGGCGGTGACCTTCAGGGCATGGTCCCACCCGTTATGCTGCATGGCGAAGAGCGCTCCAGTTCCGGGGATTAAGGCGTGTGGTAACCCGTAATCTCCCAGGGCCAGGGCGCTCTTCGCTCTTAAAGCCAGCAAGGGACGGCCGCTTCGCGGCCGTCCCTTGTCATTCCCGTCCCGCGATCGCCCCGCACCCATAAGGTGCGCCCGCCACCCGCCCGCCATGCGAAAAACCCCAGCTCACACCCACGGAATGCCACCAGACCGCTCAGTTCACCATCAGCGCTGAATAGCGGAGGCTAACAGCGAGGCGATTGGCTGTTACTGAGAGTATCGGAGTAGTATCTAATTGTGACGCCGATAGCCTGGCCAACCTGCGGAGCCGTCTTTACGAGGCGTACGCTTCGCAGCACGCAGGCCTCGGCGGAGACGAGGCGGCTGCCCTTGTTTACCGGCGTGACATCCGTCCCCTGCTGCCGCCGCCCGCGGCCGGCCCTGTCGTCGACATTGGCTGCGGGCGCGGCGATCTCGTCCGGTTGCTGCAGGCGGACGGCTTTGACGCGGAAGGCATCGACATCAGTCCGGAGCAGGCGGCACTTGCCCGCGCGGCGGGCGTCGCCCGGGTCCGGCAGGGAGACTTCCGCGCTATTCTCGCCGCGCATCCGGCTCACTACGCGGCGATCACGGCCACCGACCTGCTCGAGCACCTCACCAAGCCCGAGGTTCTCCAGACGTTCGATGACGTGGCCGCGGCGCTGGCGCCCGGCGGCGTCTTCGTGGGCAGGGTCCCGAACGCCGTCAGCCCGCTCGGAGGGCACATCCGCAACGGTGACTTCACCCACCAGACGTCGTTCACCGCGCGCAGTATCCGCCAACTCGCCGCGGCGGCCGGCTTCGACTCGGTCCTCGCGCGTTCTTCCCCGCCGGTCGCGCACGGGCTGGCCAGCGCCGCGCGCGTGATGGTCTGGCAGGTGGTAAGCGCCTGCTACCGGATCGCCCTAGCCGCCGAGACAGGCATGCTGCGCGGCCACATCGTGACCCTGAACCTGACGTTCGCGGCCCGTAAGGACGCGAAGCCCGTGAATCCCGCAGACAGAAACCCGGCATGACCGGCCGGGTGCTCTTGCTGAGCCCGTCCCGCGGCCTTGGCGGCGGGATCGAGCGCTATGTGGAGACACTGGAATGGGCCTTCGCCGCCGAAGGCGTCGAATGCCAGCGCCTGGACCTGAGCGGGCCCGGCGCCCGCGCCCATGCCCGGCTGCTTGCCCACGGCCGGGCCATCCTGCGGGCAGACTCCGAACCCGCCCGCCTAGTCGTCGCGCACCGGACGCTGCTGCCGGTGGCGGCGCTGCTTGCCAGGGATTCCGCCGTATGCGGAATGTCGGTCCTGTGTTACGGCAGCGAGATGTGGGGTTCGCGGTGGCGGCCCCGGAGAACTCTGGAGCGCCGCCTGATGCGACGCGCTGGCGTGCGGGTGGTGGCGTGTAGCAATTTCACCGCGGGCGCGATCATGAGGGACTGCCGCGCGACAGTCCTGCCGCCGGCCTTGTCGCGAGAGTGGTTCGACACTCTGGCCGCAGCGGCCGCAGGTAGGCCGGGCCGTGGTCCGGGGATCCGGCTAGCGACCGCCTTCCGGCTGACGCAATGGCGGACGAAGGGACTCCCTCAGCTGGTGGAAGCGGTGACGG
The DNA here is from genome assembly GCA_963758795.1 of uncultured Actinomycetes bacterium. Taxonomy (GTDB): domain Bacteria; phylum Actinomycetota; class Actinomycetes; order Streptosporangiales; family Streptosporangiaceae; genus Palsa-504. The sequence goes on along the minus strand of CAVWXG010000001.1, from coordinate 166,960 downwards.
CTCTCGGTCGCCAGGATGTCTGCCTCACCATCTGCGGCAGCGGGAACCCGCCGGCCGACCTGCTGCGCCTGGTCTGCGAACACTCCTGGTGCGCGCTGCGGCCAGGCCTTAGCGACAATGACCTCGCTCGCGAGCTGGCTGCGGCGGACTTGTTCGTGCTGGCCACGCAGACCAGGAGCGGCCGCGGCTCCGTCGGCGAGGGTTTCGGCCTTGTCCTGCTCGAGGCACAGGCCGCGGGCACGCCGGTGATCGCGCCCGCTTACGGCGGCTCGCGCGAAGCCTACGTCGAGGGGGTTACCGGGGTAGCCCCGGCGGACGAGTCAGCAGAAGCGCTGACCAGGACCCTGCATGACCTGCTCAAGGATCCGGCCCGGCTGGCGTGGATGGGCAGGCACGCCGCCCAGTGGACCCGGCAGGCATTCGCCCCGGAACGCTATGCGCAGCTCGCCGTCAGGAGGCTGCTGTGACCCTGCAGGTCACAGCCGATGCCGCCGGGAGACGCCTGCGAGAGCTCGCCTCGGTGCTGCGGCGGCGCGACGTCGGGCGCCTAGTGGCCCGCACTGCGGGCTACAACGTCGCCGCGACCGCCGCGGCCGGGCTAGGAGGCATAATCGTCGCGCGTGCTCTGGGGCCGGAAATGCGAGGCGATTACGCCGCGGTCACGGCGTGGTTCGGGGTAGCGCTCATGATCGGCGGTATGGGCCAGCCCGCGGCGCTGTGCTTCCACGTCGCGCACGATCCCGGCAACGCCCGCGGCTATGTCGCGACGTCGCGGGCGATGATGCTGGGGACCGGCACGGCCGCGATAGCCGGGGGCATCCTCCTGGCTCCACTCCTGGCCAGGGGGAACGCAGGCCTGACCGTTGCCTACCGGATTGCCTTCGCCAGCCTCTATCGTGGCCTTCGTCGGCGCCAGCTACACGTTCTCGCTGCAGGCCAAAAACCTGCGCTGGTGGAACACGGTGCGGGTGAGCCAGCCGATACTCAGCCTGGCGTTCCTCATCGTATTGTGGCGACTGCGGATGCTCACGCTGATGCCGCGCTGATCGTCCTGGCCCTCACCATGCTCCTCCAACTCGCCTGGGCCTACTACCGCTGCAGGTCAGCCGACCTGGCGCCCGGCCACGCTCAGGCGCGACTCGTCCGGCCCCTTGCTCGGTACGGCCTGTCCCAGATCGCGGCTCTGACCCCGGCTGCCCTCAACGCCAATCTCGACCAGCTCGTCCTTTCCCAGGCCGTGCCCCCGGCGGTCCTCGGCCGGTATGCAATCGCGGTCTCGTGCAGCCTGCTCCCGATCCCGCTGGTGTCGGCGATCGGAAACGTCGCCTTTCCGCGGCTAGCGTCGAGACAGCGCGTGGACGGCTTAGCGGCCCGGATGCAGTGGCTGGGCATCCTGGGCAGTGCCTGCCTCGCGGCGGCTGCGCTGGTGCCGCTTGATCTTGTCGCACCCTGGCTTATCCCGCGCGTCTTCGGACCCGGGTACGCCGGCGTGGTGCCGCTGCTGTGGATCCTGACCCCCGCGGGTGTTTTCCTGGCCTGCAACCAGGTCACGGGCGACATGCTGCGGGGCAGGAAACGCCCGCTTGTCGTTGCCCGGGCCCAGGGGCTTGCGGCTGTCTTCACGGTGATCCTGCTGGTGGCCCTCCTGCCAGTCGCTGGTGTCTACGGCGCAGCGATAGCGTCCGCGGTGGCTTACGGTGTCGCGCTCGCCATGATGCTCCTGTCCTTGCGAAGACTGCCACCAGACGGCTCCAGACCCCGGCACCGCAGGCGCCCGGCTGATGAATACCCACCTCAGGGAGCGTAAGGATGCCAGGAAGCGTAGGGATGGCTGCCGTCCGCCGGGCCGCGGCGATCACCACGGACCTCACCTGCCGGGCAGTGGGGAGGCGCACCGTCGTCCGGACCGCCCGCTACGTCCTTTCGCGCGCGCGCCTTGACTACCCGAATGACCTGTCAACCAACGGCGAGTCGGCCCTGCAGCGCTGGATACTCCGGTTCTCGCAGGCGGGAGAGCAGATTCACGTAGCGGACGTGGGAGCCAACGTCGGCAGGTGGTCGGAATCAATGCTGGCCGCCGCGTCGAAGGTCGGCCGTGAGCGGATCTCCGGCTGCACGCCTTCGAGCCAGACTCCCGGGCCTTCGCCCGGCTGGCGGAGACGCTTGACGGCAGGCCGGCCAGCCTCAGCAAGACGGCACTCAGCGACCGGCAAGGGACCTCGCTGTTCTACGTAGTCGCGCCTGCGGCCGGGACGAACTCCATGTACCCCGTGCCGGAAGCAAACCCTGTGGCACAGGAAAACGTAGTCACGAGCACGCTGGATTCGTACGCCGAGCAGTCCGGTGTCGCCCGTTTCGCGCTGGTCAAGATCGACGCAGAGGGACACGATCTCGCCGTCCTGCGCGGAGCGCGTACTCTGCTCGCTGAGCACCGCATTGCGGTAGCCCAGTTCGAGTACAACCATCGCTGGATCTTGGCCGCTTCTACCTTCGCGACGCGTTCGAATTCCTGCTGGCGCTCGGCTACCGGGTCGGCAAGGTTACCCCGCGAGGCGTGGAGTTCTATCCCGGTGGGATGCGGACCTTGAAACGTTCGTGGAAGGCAACTACCTGGCCTGCGATCCGGAAGTGGCCTCGAAACTGCCCACAGTGACGTGGTGGAAGTCCGAATGAGACGGGGACCTCAGATGCACATGGAAAAGGTGCCGTGACTGGCATCACCTCGCGCGCCCGATCCCGGTCGGCGGTCGCGCCCCGCTGGGTGATCGTGGCGGCGACCCTGCTTACCGCCGCGATCGGGCTATCTGCGCAGGCTCTGGCCGCCGCGGCGCAGCCAACGCATGCTGTGGTATGGGGAAGCCTGGGTTTCACCGCATACGCGGCGAGCCTGCTCTGCCTGCTCGGTGGCAGCCAGGGAAAGGTTCTCGGGCTGGGCCACTGGTGGTTTGGCTCCTGGACCCTGTTCTGGTACTGCATCGCATTCGGCCTGGCCACACTGACCTGGGTCCAGCCGCAGACCGGAACACCAGCGGAGATATCCCTGGCCAGTGTGCTCCGGGCGCTGTGGCTGGTCGCGGTGGGAATGACGTTGTGGGTGCTCGGCTATTTCGTCGGGCCGGGCCGACCGGCCCGGCGCTTCGGGAACAAGGTGATGGCGGCGTTGAGTCTCCGGTTCGCACCGAGGTGCGCAGCCCGCTGGCGCCGTGGATCCTCTACGCGATCGGCACCGCCGCTAGGATTGCCACCGCAGCCACGACTGGGCTGTTCGGCTACGTCGGAAATAGTCCAATCGGCCGTCACCACTGCGTCAAGCTACCAGCAGCTACTGAGCGATCTCGGCCTCTGCGCCCCGCTGGCGGTGGCCGCCGCTGCCCTGCAGGTCTACCGAGATCGTGTACCGGGCGCCCGGGTGACCCTGACAGTTCTCTTCCTGGCCGAGATCGCATTCGGCGCCGCTGCCGGGGGCAAGGAAAGCTTCATCATCACGGTCCTGGCCGTCGCCATCCCCTTCACCACTTCGCGGCGCCGGGTGCAAGAGTTTGCTGGCCTTTACAGCGCTGGCCTTCACGGGGCTGGTCTTCCTCCTGATAGTGGTCCCATTCAACCACTCGTACCGTTGCACCGCTCGTAGCGCGTCAGGAACCCTCTCCGTTAGCCAGGCGCTTGACGCGGCGCCAAGTATTCTGGGCCAGACAATCGGCACCGGCAATGTCGGCGGGGTGCTTTCGTCCTCGGCCTCCTTTCTGCTGTCGAGGATCAGCGAGATTGGCAGTCCCGCGATCATCATGCAGCGTACGCCTGCAGAGATCGGGTTCGTGAGCCCCGTGCAGCTCGTCACGGCGCCCATCGCCGCTCTTGTACCCCGGGCGGTCTGGCCGGGCAAACCCATCCTGGACTCTGGCTATGAGTTCAGCCAGACCTATTACGAACTGCCGGCCTCGGTCTACACAGCATCCGCGATAACGCCGGTCGGGGATCTGTACCTGCACGGCGGCTGGATCCCGGTGATAGTGGGGATGTTCCTGCTCGGCTGCGTGATACGGCTCCTCGACGACATGATGGACGTGTACGGCAGCCCATATTGCGTGTTCCTCTTCCTGCTTCTGTTCCCAAGCCTCGTGAAGCAGGAAGACGACTGGGTGGAGACACTAATCGGCATTCCGGGGACGCTACTGATCTGGCTCTTCGCCACTTACCTCACGTTCAGGAAGATGGAGCGGCCGCCTCGGGGCCGATCGTAGCGCGGTCCAAGCTGAAGGTCCGGGCAACGCCCGAAAATCGGCGTCCCGCTCCACGATTACTATCTGCTATAGAGAATTGCTCATAGCAACTGGAGGAATCGTGTCTAGGATCGGTGTCATCGGGCCAGTGGGCCCGGACTACTTTGCCGAGAACGTAGGCGACGCGCTGCAGCGCCTGGGCCACGTGGTCACCCAGCTTGGCGCGGCTCATCCCCGTGGCCGTAGCCGGCTCGTCGATCGCGCAGCAGGGCTGGCACGCCAGGCCCTGCCGCGCCTGGATGAACGTGCCCAGGACCGGATCGTCGGGCTGCGCTCGATGCCGACTGCGAGATCATCATCAACCTGGACGCGTTCCTCGTGCCCAGCGTGGTGACCCGGCTCAGGAGCAACGGCGCCCGGGTAGCGTTCTGGTTCCCCGACGCCGTGGTGAACCTTGGGCGGCAGCTCATGCTGCTAGCTCCCTACGACGCGATCTTTTTCAAAGAGCCGTTCCTTACGGACCGCCTGCGGGCCATGCTGGGCCTGCCGGTCTACTACCTGCCGCAGGCCTGCAATCCCCGCTGGCACCGACCGGTTCCCAGGCGGCACCGAGCCCTGCCTGGTTATCGCCGGCAACATGTACCCGAGCCGGGTGCGGCTGCTCGACCGGCTGATCGCAAAAGGAATCCCGCTCAGGCTGTACGGCGGCGGATTCCCCCGCTGGATCGGTGAGACTCCGGCCCGGGCCGTGCACACCGGCCGCTATGTCGCCCGCGAGGAGAAGGCCCGGGTCTTCCGGTCAGCCGCCGGCGTGCTGAATACCATGCACCCGTCCGAGGTGAACGGAGTCAACGCACGCCTGTTCGAGGCGGCAGGCTGCGGCGCCGCAGTGCTCACCGAGTTCCGCCCCACCGTTCCCGAGCTTTTCGCGGTCGGAAAGGAGATCCTGGTGTTTCACGATTTCGATGATCTCGTCGAACAGGCGATCAGGCTGCTCAGCGAGCGTGGCCTGACCGCGCAGCTCGGCGACGCCGCGCGCAGCGCGCTCATCGCGACCACACCTATGATCTGCGCGTCACCGCCATCCTGGAGAAGCTCTCGTGACCGCTCCGCGCGACGCCTCCTCCTCGGGCCACTTGCGCCGCTCGGACCGTCGCGATGCTGCTATTATCCGCGCCCGTTTACACTCTGTGCAGTCAGTTCTCGCGTTAAGTCAGAGACCGCCGCTGACAGCGAACACTGCCTCTTCAAAGCCGGTTGCGGTGTGGCCGAGGCAGTAGCCGGCGGCATGCTGCCGCACCCGGCTACGGGTTTGGGGGTTATTGGCCAGCGCTAGGGCGCGGCTGAGTGCGTCGGCGAGGCGTGCCGTATCACCGCAAGGATAAACCTCGCCCACGCCGACGACGAGATCGGGCGCCGAGCCGACCCGGTCCGAAACCACCGGGAGAACACCAGCGGCCATCGCCTCGTTGACAACGAGACCCCATTTTTCCCCCTCACTCGGCAGCACGATGATATCGGCGGCGTGATAGTAGGCCGGCAGTTCCGACTGATTGACGAAACCGGTGACCGCCCCGCTACCGGGCCGCAGGCAAGCCTGGACTTCGTCCGCCAGTACGCCATCGCCAACGAACAGGACGTTCACGTCATCTGCCAGCGCTTTCACCGCCACACACAGATCCAGTGGGCGTTTGCGCGGGCTCAGCTTCCCGCAGAACAGGATGACCGGCTTATGATCGTCCAGGTTCCACCGGGACAGCACTTCGGAACGCGAGATCGGTGGCGGACCTGCGAACCGTTCGCTGTCCACCGAATAAGGCGCCCAGATAATCCGTGACGCACCGTAGTGTCTGTAGAACTCCTCATTGAGCCGCCCAATGGCAAGCCCGGCCGCGCTGGCCGAGACGACCGCGCGGGCTACGGCATTCCGCAGGTGACGCCGCAGGCCGGTTGTCGGACCTTGCGGAGCGGACTCTGCTCTGAGCAGGTACGGAACACGCCGCATACTGCACAACAGCGCTGTGAGCAGCATCCACGGATGCGAGTAGCCGTGAACGACCACGGCGTCATGATCGGGAACCCATCGCGCAAGGCGCGCCACGCGGCTCAGAGCTGAGGGGTTCCTGTCGGCCATCGTCAAGAACTGGTGCTCATAACCGGAGAGCAGATCAATGTCCCAAGTGACCGGAACGCCAAACCCGGGGTCCACTATCGGACGGTGGCCGTCATCGGTCAGAAATAGGACATCCAATTTGACGCGTGCGCGGCGGGTTATGAGCTGGTAGAGGGGAGTGCGGTACTGGACCGGGTTGAAGTCCACGACACCAAGCCGGGGGCGGCTGCTTGCACCAGGCCGGTCTCCGCACGCGGCTTACGGGCACAGCCCGTACGCCCGTCGATGCCGTGGCTTCCCCGGACATCCGCGTCTCTACTATCTGGACAGCTGTGTGGGGAGAAAAAAGGGGGGGGGGGGGGGGGGGGGGGGGGGGGGGGGGGGGGGGGGGGGGGGGGGGGGGGGGGGGGGGGGGGGGGGGGGGAAAAAAAAAAAAAAAAAAAAAAAAAAAAAAAAAAAAAAAAAAAAAAAAAAAAAAAAAAAAAAAAAAAAAAAAAAAAAAAAAAAAAAAAAAAAAAAAAAAAAAAAAAAAAAAAAAAAAAAAAAAAAAAAAAAAAAAAAAAAAAAAAAAAAAAAAAAAAAAAAAAAAAAAAAAAAAAAAAAAAAAAAAAAAAAAAAAAAAAAAAAAAAAAAAAAAAAAAAAAAAAAAAAAAAAAAAAAAAAAAAAAAAAAAAAAAAAAAAAAAAAAAAAAAAAAAAAAAAAAAAAAAAAAAAAAAAAAAAAAAAAAAAAAAAAAAAAAAAAAAAAAAAAAAAAAAAAAAAAAAAAAAAAAAAAAAAAAAAAAAAAAAAAAAAAAAAAAAAAAAAAAAAAAAAAAAAAAAAAAAAAAAAAAAAAAAAAAAAAAAAAAAAAAAAAAAAAAAAAAAAAAAAAAAAAAAAAAAAAAAAAAAAAAAAAAAAAAAAAAAAAAAAAAAAAAAAAAAAAAAAAAAAAAAAAAAAAAAAAAAAAAAAAAGCATTGCTCCTCCTAGAGTGCCGTCAGCCAGGGCAATCTCCACATGAACCCGGTCGCTGACACCCTTATGCGCCGCGAAGCACTGGATCTCAGCCTCGAAGCCCTGCTGTGCCTCGGCCGCTATGACCTGGGCGTCCGCCGGCGCAGCCTAGACGGAGAAGAGCCCGCGATTGGCGCCGAGGTCGAGGACCCACCCCGTGCGCGGCATGAAGATCCCGGTGCGCAGGTACACGTTCCGGCAGTACATCGCCGAGCCCCGGCGGTGTAGGAACCGGGAAGCGAGATCACCGCCCCGCCCGGCAAGTGAAAGCGCGCCCTGCGCGCGCCCAGATCCGGTCTGCGGGGACGAGCGACCGCGTCCTCTCGCACTCCGCCAGGTGGGTCGCGAATGACGTCAGCCAGCGCGCCGCCGAAGCGGACAGGCGCGCAGGCACACAGATCGGATGTCGGCGATGGCCCTGCGGGCCCTTTGCGTCTCACTCATGGGACCTCCCCGCGCCGCCACGGGCCTCCGCCCGGAGCGCTGCCACGCTCATCTCGAACCACGCGTGGTAGAAGCAGAAGCGGAGCCCGGCCATGCCGTCGAGGAAGCCGAGCCTTGCGATGTACATGTAGAGAAAGAGCGCGGCAGGCCTGGCCGGGATGGCGGGGAAGACCAGCTCCTTGAGGATGCCGCGGGCGAGCGGCCGAGTACTGCCGCCGTGCCGCAGCGCGCGCAGCCGTTCCGGCAGGCTGCCGATGCTGCCGCGCCGCTCGCACTCCAGTTGCGCGTAACGCACGTGCTTGTGCAGCCAGGCGGCTAGGCCCTTGCGGTCCTCGTCCACGATGTCGTTGTCCAGCCGCCGGACCCGCCCGTCCACGCAGGCTCGCTCGCCCACCAGGCTCCCGTCGTACTTGGTGTAACGCCGGTCGACGAGCCGGACGACCCAGGAGCCTGGGTACCAGCCGCAATGGCGGATCCAGGTGCCCATGAACACCAGGCGCAGCCGGTGCGCGAACCCGGCGCACTCCGGATCAGCGAGCTGTGCGGCGATCTCCGCGGCGAGCTGCGGGGACACCCACTCGTCCGCGTCCACGAAGTACACCCAGTCATGGCGGAGCACCGGCAGCCGGAGCGAGCACTCGCGCTGCGCGGAGAAACCCAGCCACGGCTGCTCCACCACCTCGGCCCCAGCGAGCGCGCAACCGGCACCGTGCCGTCGGCCGAGCCCGAGTCCACGACCACGACCTGGTCCGCCCACGCCACCGAGGCCAGGCACCGGCGGATGTTCGGCTCCTCGTTCAGCGTGAGCACGACCACGCTCACCGGGACGCTGCCCGGCGGCGGATCATCGCCGGCTTGATATGGCCGCAGGCCCAGCCGGGTCATCGGGGCAGCCCAAGCAACCACCCGAAATACCGGTCCGGGTCGAACGGCCCGGGGTCGGGCGCGATGTCCGCCGTCAGCGCGACCTCGACGGCGCGGCGCAGCGAGTCAGGGTCGCCGAGTGTGTACCCGCACAGGGCGGGACCTGCGATTTCCCGGTTCAGGGCAATGTCGCGGGCGATGACAGGCTGCCCGCTGACCCGCGCCTCTGCCAGCGGGTAGCCGAATGACTCCAGGTCCGTCGGGAAGTAGATAGCACGGCTGCGTGCCTGCAGATCGCGCAGCTCGCTGTGGGGCAAGCGACCCACTAGCTCGACCTGCGGATGGCAGGCAATGGCCGCGGGCACTTCGGCCGCGTGGGCCGTCACCCGCACCCTGACCGAGGGATCCTGCAGATCGCCGACGGCAGTGAGCAGTTCGGCGAGGAGCCGCGGCATCTGCTTGTGGGGGGCGAACAGCACCGGGCACAGGATGACGGGATCACCGGGCAGGCGCGGGGTGGAGGGGACGGAGACCGGATGTGGCCGCACCACGACCCGGCTGCTCAGGTCCGGCCTGACCGTTGCGATGCGCTCGGTCATGGCCGTAGACGGTGCGACGATCACGTCAGAACGGCGGGCGGCTAGGTGCACCACCGCCGCTTTGCGCCGGATGGCAGCCCGCACGTCCGGGTCGAGCCGGGCCTGCTCGCCCTCGGTGAGGAAGTGCAGAGGATTGCGCAGCAGGGTCCACCGCGGCCCGCCGGGGGTGACGAAACCGACATTGTTGAGCGCCACCCGTCGGCTCCAGGCCCGGCTGCTCAGCTCACGGCGCACCAGCCAGCCCGGTCGGACCCGCCGCCGCGAGCCGATGATCTCGACATCCTCCCGCCCGGTGCGCTCGAGATAGCCACGCAGCTCAACCAGGAACCGAGCGGCGCCGCCCATCTGCGCCCCGGCCGTGTCCACGGTCACTGCAGCGGTCACTGCCGTGCACCTGCGCGGTCAACGCACCAGGTCGACAGCAGCCGGAACTAGTCGCCCTGACACCCTGACACTGTCACTCGACACAGCGCTAGCCGGGAACCCAGCCACCACCGGACGCGGCGCGGACGACGCCGCAAGTAAGCGTGCCCGTTCCATCGCCACCTGCGGTCGCCTCCCGGTAGTCCCGCACCTCGTCACCCGAGGCCGCCGCTGCGAACAGGGCACCGTCTACCACTCTCTCGGCCCCCACCGCGACCAGCGTCGTGAAGCCGCCAGTCACCACTATCGCGCATCTTTTTTTTTTTTTCTCTGTGTTACAAGACGACTCCGCTTTTTTTTTTTTTTTTTTTTTTTTTTTTTTTTTTTTTTTTTTTTTTTTTTTTTTTTTTTTTTTTTTTTTTTTTTTTTTTTTTTTTTTTTTTTTTTTTTTTTTTTTTTTTTTTTTTTTTTTTTTTTTTTTTTTTTTTTTTTTTTTTTTTTTTTTTTTTTTTTTTTTTTTTCCTTAGCGCCGCTGGCGGCACTCTGCGGATGCACGGCGGCGGATCGGTTCACATACTCAAGCACTTGCTCGAGGCCACCACGACGTTCGAACGCTCGCATGACGTCGAACGGCAAGTCTTTTTTTTCCAGTCTGGCTTTTTTCCAGCCGCCCACCCTTGGCACATCCGCTGCGCGCGTGGCGGCCCGTAGAGCATTTTTTTTTTTTTTTTTTTTTTTTTTTTTTTTTTTTTTTTTTTTTTTTTTTTTTTTTTTTTTTTTTTTTTTTTTTTTTTTTTTTTTTTTTTTTTTTTTTTTTTTTTTTTTTGACGCGTTTGCTGCGATGACTAGCCTGAAGTAAGCGTGCGTACCCATTCCTTCCCCCCCCCCCTCTCCTCTTTTCTTTTTTTTTTTTTTCTTTTCTTTTCTCTTTCTTATCGCGCTCTCTCGCCTCTTTCTCATAGCCCCTTTCTGTCACCCCAGCCAGCCTGGCACACCACTACCTCCCTTACCTTTCTTACTGCCGATCTTATCTACCCGTGTAACAAACTCACATCGCCTTATCTATTCTCTCAGCAATTATCCCTTTTCCTCACTCCGCAATACCTCATCTATTTCAACCTCTCAAGCTACGCGATCCATCACATCCCGTTTTTCACCATCTGAGCTTTAACCCGCGCCGCGAACGAGCAGCAGCGCTCAGCCTCTCGAAGCCGTATACCTCACCATCTTATCGCCTTTCCTTTTCTCACTATCTCTTTTTTAATCTTACTCAGCAGCTATATCTTGTGGTTTTTTTTTTTTTTTTTTTTTTTTTTTTTTTTTTTTTTTTTTTTTTTTTTTTTTTTTTTTTTTTTTTTTTTTTTTTTTTTTTTTTTTTTTTTTTTTTTTTTTTTTTTTTTTTTTTTTTTTTTTTTTTTTTTTTTTTTTTTTTTTTTTTTTTTTTTTTTTTTTTTTTTTTTTTTTTTTTTTTTTTTTTTTTTTTTTTTTTTTTTTTTTTTTTTTTTTTTTTTTTTTTTTTTTTTTTTTTTTTTTTTTTTTTTTTTTTTTTTTTTTTTTTTTTTTTTTTTTTTTTTTTTTTTTTTTTTTTTTTTTTTTTTTTTTTTTTTTTTTTTAAGCTCTCCGGTACCGTTTTTTTTCACCCCAGATCTTCAGTCCGATTGCCGACTCCTCGCTTTTTTTTTTTTTTTTTTTTTTTTTTTTTTTTTTTTTTTTTTTTTTTTTTTTTTTTTTTTTTAGATGTCACATCCTCACCTCTTTTTAGCTTTCCTTGTACTGGCCGCAGCCGCCGGGTGAGCTATGCAGTCCTGTGCCAGCGCATCAGGAGCGTACATTCGCTGCCCTGAGGCCTCGCTTACCGGCTTTTTTTCACAGCAGCACACTTGGCCTTTTAGTAGCTTAGTCTTGGCCTCGTTAAAACGTTCGCGCATCCTCTTATCTTCCACTCTTTTTCCTCTCTCCATTTCACGACCTTGCCCTGGTTCTCTCGCCGTCTCACTCTTTTCGATCTCATGCTCTTCCGTTTTTTTCGCTTTTTTTGGCGGCCCCAGGTGCTCTCGGCTTTTTTTTTTTTTTTTTTTTTTTTTTTTTTTTCTAACGCGGACTTCCCGCCCCGCCTCTCCCCGTTTTTTTTTTTTTTTTTTTTTTTTTTTTTTTTTTTTTTTTTTTTTTTTTTCTCTTCCTCTCCACCTCTCTTTTCTTACACCCCTTTTCTCTCTCTTCAATCTATTTATTCTTTTTTTTTAACACTCAGCTCTACTACCCACAACCACAGCGTCATATTGCCCCGGCCTTGTCGGCGGCCTGGATGGTGGCGCGCATGGTGCCCAGCATCGCCTCGGTCGGCATACACGGGCCGCCCTGCACCGCCTGCCGGAACGCGGCGGCGTGGGCGCGATGGCCCTTGTCCTGCCGGCCCTTCCACAGCGTGCGGCCGTTGACCAGGACCGACCGGAAGTCGTCGATGATCACCTGGTGCGATCCGGCGAGCACCTCGATGCGTTCCTTGCCCGCTACCGGCGGGCGTGCTGCCGTAGGCGATGGACGCGACCGAGCCGTCCGCGAACCGCAGCGCCACCACCATGCCGTCGTTCCCCTGCGACGCGTCCCCGCCCAGGACGCCCACCGCGTCCTCGATGTCGGCGCCCACGAGCGCCTGCGCGAGGTCGACGAAATGGCACACCTCGCCGAGCAAGCGCCCGCCCTGGCGCCGGTCGAGATACCAGTGGCCGTCAGGCACCCGGCCCGCGGCGATCCGGTAGACCACCAGCTTCGGCGCCTGCACCTCCGCCAGTACCCGCTGCGCGGCCAGCACGGCAGGCGCCCAGCGCCGGTTGAAGCCGAGCGTGAGCTGGCGTCCGGATTCCCGCCAGGCCTTCTCCACCTCGTCGACGCCGGCGCAGGTCAGCGCCAGCGGCTTTTCGCACCACACGTCCCGCCCGGCGGCCAGGGCCCGGCTGGCGAGTTCCTCGTGCACGTCATGCGGGGTGGCGATCACGACCAGGCTGACGTCCGGGTCGTCGATGACGGCGTCGGCGCCCGAGACCGCCTTCTCGAACCCGTGCCGCTCCGCGGCCCGCCGCGCGGAGACACCGCTGGCCGTGGCCACGGCCACGAAGCGCTCGAAACCGGCGTCCCGGAAGGCGGGCAGCAGCGTCCCGGTGGAAAAGGCGCCGGCTCCGATCCAGCCGACTCCGGGCAGGGAACGGTCAGCCGGGCCTGGCTTGAGGCGCACCGGATCGTCCGGCCCCGCCGCGGCCGGATAGGTGAGGCGGATCGCCAGGCACGGCTCGGTCCGCTCCTCCAGGAGCCGGAACGCCTCATCCGCGTTGTCGATGCCGAAGGACTGGGTGATCAGGTCGGACACCCGGAGCCGGCCGGCGGCGAGCAGGTCGAGCACCGCCTCCTGGTTCCTGCCCTCGGTCCAGCGCACCTGCCCGGCCGGGTAGTCGACCCCCCATGCCTCGTAGGACGGCTCATACCGGCCCGGACCGTAGGAGCGGGCGAACAGCAGCGAGATCTCCCGCTCGTAGAACGGGGCACGGCGGGGCGGCATGCCCACGTCGCCCACCATCACCACGGCGGCCCGGTCCCGGCACAGCGCCGGCGCCCGGGACATCGGCCCGGGCGACTTGTCGGCGGCGCACACCAGCACGGCGTCCGCGCCCCGCCCCCGGGACCAGCTGAGGACCTGGTCCGTGGTCGCGTCACCCGACTCGTCCAGGGCCAGGACGCCGGCACCGGCCGCGGTCTCCCTGGCAAACCCGTTAGGGTCGATCCCGGCCACGTCGCATCCGGAGGCCATCGCCAGCCGGGCCGCGAGCTGGCCGACGAGCCCGAGGCCGAGCACCACGACCTTCGAGCCCGGGCCGACCCCCGACAGGCGCAGCGCGTGCAGCGGTATGGACGCGAGGGTGGCGAACGCCGCGTCCTCCGGCGGTACCGGGTCGGGCACGACCGCGCACAGCAGGCCGGGCACGGCCTGGAACTCGGCGTGGTTGGCCTTGCCTGCGCCGCCCGTCGCGACCAGCTGGCCGACTCCGATCCCGTCGACGGCGGCGCCGACCTCGGCTACCACCCCGGCCGCGGAGTAGCCGAGGGGCACGTCGGTGGCGAGCCGACCCCGGACCGCCCGCGCCGCGGCCGGGATGCCCTCGGCCTGGGCCTTGCGCACGACCTGGCGGACCAGGTCCGGCCGGGCCCGCGCCTTGGCGAGCAGGCTGGACCTCGCGAGCGCGGTGACCGCCCGTTCGGTGCCCGGGGAGATCACCGAGGCCACGGTGCGCACCAGCACCTCGGTCGGGCTGATCGCGGGACGGGGAACGTCGAGCACCTCGACCGGCCCGCCGCTGACTGGCTGCACGACTTGCTTCATGTCGTCTCTCCTTCGGCCGCGCGGCCGCGCGCACGACTCCATACGGTGGTGACGCCGACCGGCAGCGCCGCATCCATCCGGCAGGTCAGCACGGGCGCGTCGGCGGTGCTCCCGAACCCGGCGGCCACCGCCCTGGTCTCGGCCGCCAGCAGCACCGGGGCGGTAGCCGCGACGGTCACCGAGAAATCGCCGGCCGGGCTGGTGACGAGCGCCGTGCCGTCGGCGACCCGCACCGCCGAGCCGGCCGCCAGCTGCCAGCGGATGACGATCTCGTGCCGGCCTCGCCCGGTCACCGTAGTCCTCGACCCGCAGCCCGTCGCTGGTCAGCGACCAGCGGCGATGATGGAGGGGGCGGCCGGGCAGGCCCCGGAACCCGTCGTGGACCGCCTCGCAGGTGATGCGGGAAGCGTCAGCGTGGACGGCCAGGCCGCTGACCCGGGCTCGCCGCCCGGCCCGGAATACGCCCCACACCTCGGTCGAGTCCGCCCCGTCCACCTGCACGGTGCTGTGGGCGGCGGTGGACCGCTCGTGGCGGCGCACCGGCCCCGGCTCATAGGTCGACGTGCCGGTATCGATCAGCAGCGGGACCTTGTCCACGTGCACCAGGCAGCCGAAGGTGTCGGCGTGCGCGTGGGCAGGCAGTGACGGCGGGCACGGCGGGCCGACGTCGGCGAGCAGGTGCCAGCCGCCGGCCACGGCACGCACCAGCCCGGTCTCAGGAAGCACGAGCACCGGGCTCGCCGGGGTAACCGGGTCCGGGCCCGGCCGCAGCGCGGCGAGGAGCTCGCGGTCGACCGGGTAGCCGTCGTTGAGCAGCGGTACCTGGCCGTCGGGGGTGAGGACCGCGCCCAGCCAGTGCCGCATCCGGTCGACGGCGGCGGTTATCTCGCCGGCCGGGGTCTGGCCCGCGGCCCGCAGCAGATCCGCCACGTCGATGAGGTCGGCAAGCACCTGGCAGTGATAGGCGGGCGCGCGCTCGTAGTGGCCGCCGTCGGCCAGGATCTGCCTGGCCAGCTGCCTGGTCAGCCGCCTGGTCGCCAGCCGCAGCAGCCGCTCGTCGGCGAAGAAGACGGCCAGGCCGACCAGGGCCTTGAGCCCCTTGATCAAGTGGTTGCCGCCGACGTCGTACTCCAGGTGACGGCGCAGGAATCCCGCGTGAGCCGCGAGCCCGGCGACGAAGTCCGGTTCGATGTCGCTGCCGGCCACGAGGTCACGGTGCAGGCCGCACCATGACCAGGCGCGCAGCGCGGCGGGGTACGGGTGCCAGGCATCGCCGCGGCCGAATCCGGCTGATGCCTGCCAGGACCGCCACAGCCGGGCGAACAGCGCCCGGGCGGCCAGCCGGTCCGGGTCCGCGGCCAGCCCCCACGCCCAGTCCCAGTAATGCAGATGAAAGCGCCAGAGCCGCGGTGCATCGGCGTGGTCCCAGCCGGGTGCATCCCCGAGTTCGCGTACCAGCGCCGAGCAGCCTGATCTTGCCTGCCCGCAGTTCGGGCAGGCCCGGCCAGCGGCCAGGGGTCAGCGCGTCCACTGGGCGGACCGCATCCGGCCAGCCTGCGGCAGCCGCCGGATCCGGGCCGGAGAGGACCCGGCGTCCCGCTTCAGGGAACCGGCGCAGGCCAGCCTGCTGAGTGCGCAGCCGCGCCCGGTGGGCCACCTGGCTGGGCCGCAGGTGCACCACCGTGCGGCCGAGGACGGCGAGATCGGCCGGTCATGCCGCGAGTCCCAGCGCGCGGGCCTCGTCGCCGATGCCGTCGGCAAACGGGCGCGGGGCGTAGCCGAGATCGCGGATCGCCGCATCGATCGGGAAGGCCTTGTCCTCAGCCAGCCGCAGCAACTGCTCCGCGCGGATCCGGGGATGGCGGCTCAGCCGCTCGTAGCCGCGCGCCAGCGTCACCAGCGGTGCGAGCGGTACGGGCACCAGCCGGGTCCTGCTTCCGACCGCGCGGGCGCAGGTCCGCAGCAGTTCGGCGAACGGGAGCGGCTCGGGCCCGGCCACGTTGTACAGCGAGCCTATCGCCGCGGGCCGCTCCAGCGCGGCCAGCACGGCGGCGGCGACGTCGGCCACGTGAACCGGCTGGTGCAGGCATGTGCCTGTGCCCGGCACCGGCAGCACCGCCGCCCGGCTCAGCCGCAGCAGCAGCCGGGACAGGTTGCGGTCACCGGCCGCACCGTAGATCATCGTCGGCCGCAGGATCGTCCAGTCAAGTCCGCACCCGCGGATCTGCTGCTCCGCGGTCAGCCGGATCTGCTTCGTCGGCGGGTGAAGGGTCGTCGTCACCGCGGTGGTGGAGACGAAGACGGCCCGCGGGATGCCCGCCTCCTCGGCGGCCGCGACGATGCCCGGGCCGTGGCCGAAGCCGAGCGACGCCACGCAGACCAGGGCATCACAGCGTGCCGCGGCGAACGCCTCGTCGAGATGGCGGGCGTCATCGAGATCACCGGCGAGCGGCTGCGCGCCATGGCCCGCCACCGCGCGGGCGGCTTCCGGGCTCCGGGCCAGCGCCAGGGTCTGGTGCCCGCGAAGTGCCGCTTCGCGGAGCACGTAGCCGCCGAGAAAGCCGCTGCCGCCGACGACTAGGAGCCTCATCGCCGTCCGCCTGGCGCATCGAGGAGCTTGCGGTACAGCCGGGCCAGCATCCCGCGGTCGAAGTACTTCTCGACGTAGCAGCGCCCCTGTCGTCCCATCGCCTGCCGCCGCTGCGGGTCGGCGGCGAGCGTCCGGATCGCGGCCGCCAGGGCCTCGCTATCCGCTGGCGGCACCACCCAGGCACCTGCCTCGCGCAGGATCTGCGCGGCCTCACCCGCCAGCGCCGCCACGACGGGCTTGCCGGCCGCGAGGTACTCGAACATCTTCGACGGGATGAACGACGAGAACAGCGGCACGTCACGCAGCGGGACCAGGCAGATGTCGGCGGCGGCCAGCAGCGCCGGGACCTGCTCGTGCGGAATCCCGGGGAGCAGGGTGACGTTCCGCAGTCCGTGTTCGGCGACCCGGTGCCTGCAGCCGTTGCTTGTCGGCGCCGTCGCCGACGAACGCGAACCGGATCGGCTCCTCCGTGAGCTGGGCGGCGGCGTCGGCCACCGACGTCAGCCCTTGGGAGATGCCGTGCGTCCCGGCGTAGAGCACCAGGCAGTCATCGGGGCAGGCGCCGAGCCTGGCGCGCAGTCGCGTATCCGCCGGGGCATCAGGATCGAACTCGCCTGGACGCACGCCGTTGCGGATGGTATGCACCTTGCCGGCCGGGACACCGCGCCCGATCAGGTTGGCACGGAACCCGTCGCTCACCACGATCACCGTGTCGGCCGCCGCGTAGGCGGCGAGTTCCAGCCGTTCCAGCAGCCGGATCACCGGGCGGTTGGTCAGCACGCCGAGCTCGGTGAAGATCGCCGGCCACAGGTCGCGGACTTCCACCACGAGCCGCGCCCGTTTGAGCCGGGCGAGCAGCCACGCCGGCGCCGATGGCGAAGAAGGTCGGCGAGGAGACGACGATCACGTCGGCTGGCCCGCTGGCGCGGCCGCCGAGCAGCACGCTGCTGATCATGAAGCTCAGATGGCCGATGGTCTTGCGGGCCATTCCTTCGTTCGGGGTGGCATACAGCCAAGTGCGCAGAACCCGGTAGCCGTCGCGGCGTTCGCGGCGCCGGATCGCGCCACGATATTCGGGCGGAATCACCCCGGTCGGATGGTTCGGCATGCCGGTAAGGACGGTGACGTCGTCACCGTCCGCGGCCCAGGCAGCCGCCAGGCCGGACAGGCGGGCCTGCGGAGCCCCGGTCTCTGGCGGGAAGTAGTGGGTCACGATGATGATCCGCATCGTTACGATGTCTCCGCCCGGACCAGGCGGCGGGCGAGCAGCGCCGGTGACCGCAGGTATGTGGCGATGATTGCTATCCCGGCTAGGTCGGCGGCGGCCCGCAGGGCGGGATCACCGGCCAGGCTGGCCGCGCCGAGCAGGCTGAGGAGCACCGTGGTGGCCGCGGCCGTCACCGTCACCCGCTGATGCGACCATCCTGCATCGCACCACTGCTGGTAGACATGAGTGCGGTGTGGCTCCAGCCACCGCTCGCCGGTCCGGATGCGCCGCTGCAGCGTCCATGCAGTGTCGGCGATATAGAGCATCAGGGGACCGAGCGCGGCCTCGACGGGGATTCCGTCCCTAACGGCGGAGGCGGCCAGTATCGCGAGGGCCGCACCGAGCGCGTAGCTGCCCGCGTCACCCAGGAACACCCGGGCCTGGCCGGCGTTCCACGGCAGGAATACGAGCGCGCTGACGGCGACGGCAGCGCCCGCCGGGAGCAGGAACCCCTCGTGCCGCCACCACCCCAGTCCGGCATAAGACCACGCCTGCGATCAGGGCATGAGCGCCGGAAATGCCGTTGACGCCGTCCATGAAGTTGAATACATTCACGAACCCGGTAACCCACCCGGCCACCAGTACGACCAGCACGATGAGCATGGTCGCAGGTCCCGTTAGGTCGCTGACGAGCAACACGGCGACCATAGTGCCGCCCACCGCCTGCAGGATCAGCCGACGACCGGCCGTAAGCCCGCGCAGGTCCTCGGCGAACCCGAGCAAACCGAAGGCGGCCACGGCAAATGCGAAGACAATCGCGTTCGCGCCCCCGATCATTCCGGCGGCCACAAGCAATCCAGCGACGATCGGGATTCCCCCGCCACGGGGCGTCGGGACGGTATGGGAAGACCGATGACTGGGCACGTCAATAACGGCCGCCCGGCGCAATAGCGGAATTGTCACGGCTTCCGCCCCGGTTACCACCGCGCCGCATGCGACCACAGCGAATAGGTCAGTGAATCCCCCGGACATGGGTCCGTCGATACCTCCCCCAGGAATGAACCCGTCAATATCCCGGCATTTGCTCTCGCCCCGACTATTCCAGCGGTAAGCGGGAAATGATCAGCGTGGGCTACGATTTTTTACCCCGCTGTTCCCGTTCAGGTGTCCTACCTGCGCTGCGGCGTGCGCGCCTGTCCCGTAGGACTTATACGTGTATCCGTATCCGTATCCGTAGTAGCGCCCGGTCTGCCTCGTCACCTTGTTGAGCACGGTACCGATGATTGTCGCGCCGACCTGGTCCAGCTTCTCGACGGCGCGGTGCAGGTCGGATCGCCGGGTCTGGCCTGCTGCCGCGAGCATCAACGTGGCGTCCGCGTGCCGCGACAAGATCGCGGCGTCAGTGACCGGCAGCACCGGCGGGCTGTCGATCAGGACTAGGTCATAGTGATCCCGCAGTCGCGTAAAGATGTCCCGGGCACGGGCACTGTCGAGCAGTTCGGCGGGGTTAGACGTGATCGAGCCGGCCGGGAGCAGGCTGAGCCGCTCAAAGCCCGGAACTGGCAGTACCGTCTCCTCCAGCGTCCGCTGGTCGAGCAGGAAGCTGGTCAGGCCCGCCTGCTCGTCTAGCCCGAAGAACTCCCCGATCCGGGGCCTGCGCAGGTCGCACGAGACAAGCACAACCCGCTCGCCCGCCTGGGCGAAGACGACCCCCAGGTTGGCCAGGGTAGCGGTCTTGCCCTCGGCGGCACCTGGGCTGGTCACCAGCAGGCAGCGAAGCTGCAGTTCCTGCCGGGCGAACTGCAGCGAGGTCCGCAGCGACCGGTAAGATTCCGCAGCCGGGGAGTTCGGCTCGGCGGCCGTTACCACCAGCGGCTTCTGCCGCCGCCAAGAAGACACGAGCGGGGTCATGGCCAGCACCGGGGCGCCCCCGGCACGCTCGGTCGCCTCTTTGGATGTCAGTCTGTCATCAAAGCTGTCGCGCAGGAAGGCCACGCCGAGGCCGAGCGCGAGCCCTGCGGCGAGGCCGAGCAGGGCGTCCTGGACGGGCTTGGGCGAACTCGGTGACACGGGGGTCTGCGCGGGGGTGACCAGCACTACGTCGCCTGTGTCTACCGAACCGCTGACCTGCATTTGGGCCAGCTGTTCCTTCAGGACCGCCGCCTGATTGAGCAGCGCCCCCGCCGCGGGTGAGGTCGTGTTACTCCCGAAGGAGCTGAGCTGCTGCTCGACCGAGGAGATCTGCGAGCGTAGCTGCGCCTCGGCGGTCGTCAGGCTATGGCTCGCTACCGCCTGCTGATACTGCACGAACGCCGTGGCGTAGACGTTCGCGATGAGCGACGCCTGGGACGGCGTGCCGCTGGTGGCTGTGATGGCCATCACTAGCGTCTGGCCCACTTCCGAGGCCGACACCGCTGGCGTGCTTTTCAGCCGATTCCGGACGGTCTGCTGAACGGGAGCGCTGGTGACCAGCTGCAACTCGGTCTCCACATCCGTCTGGGTGACCGGCATTTGCAATCCGCTCGTCTCGAAGGACGGTTGCACCAGCAGCTGGGCGGTGGCCGAATACTGTTTGTGCGCGGTAAGCGAGAACGCCAGGCTGGCGGCCAGGCCCAGCACAGCTATCGCGCCAACCCACCATTTTCGCTGTCGCAGGATATGCAGATAAGTGCGAAATGATGGGTCTCTACCGAATTCAGTCATTATACCTTTGTCTCTGATTGGCAAATGGCAGTGGCCGGCCCCATGAAACCGGAAAGTCGCAGAGCATACGTCGCGGCCTGGTATTCACGGCGTGAAATGACTGTACGGCAAGCGCAGCCATGGTAATATCCGGAACGGCGCCTCCGCGTCGGCAGTCCGGCTTTCGTTATTGAAAGCGGCGAAGAGAAATTTCCGGCAATATTATGATGAGCGGCATGAACGGCATCCGGCAGTTGCCGACCGGCCCTGAACAGCGGGAAGATCCCGGGGCGGCCGGCATTGTCGTGCTGTGCACCGGGAACGTATGCCGGTCGCCGATGGCGGCTGCACTGCTCGCGCGGCGGCTGGCTGCTCTTGGCGTGACCCTGCCGGTGCGTTCGGCCGGGATGATCAGCAGCGGAGACCCACCGGACCCGGAAATCATCTCGGTCATGGCCTCGTACGGGATCCGGATCGCCTCGCACCGCAGCCGCATCCTGTGCGCGGCCGACCTGGCTTCCGCCAGCCTGGTGCTGGCGATGGCCCGGGACAATCTCAGGCATGCCGCGATCACCGAGCCCGGGGCGTGGCCGCGTGCGTTCACGCTGAAGGAACTCGTCCGGCGCGGTGAGCAGATCGGACCGCGGCCGCCCGGCGAGCTGTTGTCCGGCTGGCTGTCGCGTATCCACGCGGGACGCGAGCGCACGTCGCTGCTTGGTGATTCCCTCGATGACGACGTGGCAGATCCGGCGGGCGGACCTCTCCGCGCCTATGCGGATACCGCCGCTCTCCTCGACCGGCTGGTAACGAGCCTGACTGGGCTTGGCTGGGCACATGCTGAACCGCATCCTTAACCGCTGCGCTGCGCTCTTGGCCCGCAGCTGGGACGGGATGGTCAAGGTGGCGTCGCCGGGGGGCCCGTAAGCCCGGGCGGCCAGGACCCGGCGTAGTGAACCTGCATCGGCGTCGGGGTCCAGGGCGGTGACCTCGCCAGGGTCCAATGCCGGTACCGGGACCTGGCAGATCAGCGGGTGGCACGGACGGTGGTCGGTCTCTCCGTGCCCGAGGCACTCTTCGGTCAGCTTCTCACCGGGCCGCAGTCCGGTGAATACGACTTCCAGATCCCGGTCTGTGCTGGCAACCAGCCGCCGCGCAATGTCGGCGATCCGGACCGGCTCGCCCATGTCGAGCACGAGGACCTCGCCGCCCCGGCCGATCACGGCCGCCTGCAGCACGAGATGGACCGCCTCGTCGGCGAGCATGAAGTAACGGCTCACGTCGGGGTCCGTCACGGTAATCGGGCCGCCGGCGGCTACCTGCGCGGACAGGGCGGTGAGCACCGATCCGCGGCTGCCGAGTACGTTGCCGAATCGCACGCTCAGATACGTGCTGCCCGTCTGGGCCGACATGTGCGCGGTGAGGCGTTCGGTGATCCGCTTGGAATACCCGAGCACGCTCACCGGATTCGCGGCCTTATCGGTGGAGATATTGATGAACGACTGGACGCCGTGATCGGCCGCGGCCTGAAGGACCGTGAGCGTTCCCCAGACGTTGGTCTTGAGCGCCTCGGCCGGGCAGCCTTCCAGCAGCGGCAGGTGCTTGAGCGCTGCGGCATGGAATACAACCTCGGGGCGGAGCCGGCCGAACACCTCCCTGATCCGGTGCTGGTCGCGGATGTCGGCCAGCACGGTCTCGTCGGAATCGAGCAGGGCACGCCCGTACAGCGTGAGCTGGATCGCGTGCAGGGCCGATTCGTCACGGTCCAGCATGATCAGCTCCGCAGGCCCGAACTGGTGCAGCTGACGGCAGAGCTCGGCACCGATGGATCCGCCGGCGCCGGTTACCAGGACACGCTTGCCCGCGATGTGCTCGCGTACCGAGGCCGCATCGGTCGTCACCGCCTGCCGCCCGAGCAGGTCGCTGATGCGCGGATCACGCACACCTTCGATCTGCGCCCGGCCGGTGAGCAGTTCCCTGACCGACGGGATCACCTTCGGAGCGAGCCCGCAGCGCTCGGCGGCCTCGGTAAGGTCGTGGATGACCTTGCCGCTCCCGCCGGCGATCGCGATGACCAGGACCCCGGCGCCGGTGCTCGCGGCGATCTCCGCCAGCTGGCCCCGTCCGCCGAGTACCGGGACGCCCTGGATCCGCAGCCGCCTCTTCGCGGGGTCGTCGTCGAGAAGTGCCACCGGCCGGTAGGCCGCGCCCCCTTGCGTGGCCAGCCTGTGGATCAGCTGAGTGCCCGCATCTCCGGCCCCGAAAACGATGATCTTCACGGCCGTCGCAGCCGCCGGCCGTAGTCGCAACCTCGCGGCGAAGGCGACGTAACGGGCGCCGAGCATCGCCACCACGGCAACCGCCGCACCGCCTATGATCGTCTCAAGCAAAGCACGCCGATGCGTCAGAAAGGCCAAGCCGACGGCGGCCAGGCAACATGCTGTCAGCAGGCACGCCAGCAACACCGCCTCTACCTCCTCACGGCTACCTCGCAAGTATCGGCGGCGGTAAAGCCCTGCGGCGAGACCGCATCCGGCCACCAGCAGGCAAACTGCCGCCGACCCGGACCAGAAGGAGATCTTCGTCAGGTAGCCGTCGGTCAGGGCCCCTACCGCCCGGGCCGCCACGAACAGCCCGCCCGTCCATACAACGGCGTCGTATCCGGCCTCGATGGCCACTTGGACCCATCGACGTTTGCTGACGCTACGCACTAGCCCGCCCCGGATCCCCCCGGCCAGCGCCTCTTCGCTCACGTGGTCCCCTCGTCCCTAGCCGTGATCGGAAATGCGGTGCCTTGCCCCTAGCGTCTGTATACATTACTCTGCGTGATAGAAAGATAACACATTGCGGTAAAGACCTGGCCACAGACCCAAAGAGAGCTATTCGGGGGGGAACTAATGTCCGATACGACCGATTCGAATGACGACGCTCGCCCCGGTCATTCCGCCGGACCCGCCAGAGAACCTCCCGCCGGGGATTTTCAGGCCGAGCCGGCCCGGTATAAGCGAAAGCGCCGCCCGTCGCGCTTGATGCTCACGCTCGGGTCACTCCTCGGCGTGGTGATCCTGGCCGCCGTCGGCATTTTCGCGTACGTCAACTTCACGGAGAGCAGCATCCCGCGTGTCCACGTCAACCATCTTGTCGCGCTCCCCGGGTTGCTCGGGGCGACATTCCTGATCACCAGCGCCGAGCAGGGACCCACAGGGCTAACGTCCGAGCAGGCGGCCGAAGTGGGCGGCGCCAACCTCATCATGCTGCTTCACACCAATGCCAACGGCAACGGCGGCGGAGCCGTAACGATCCCCGGCAGCCTCATGGTCCCCGTGCCGGGCCACGGCACCGAGGAACTTTGGAATACGTTCAAGCAGGGCGGCCCCAGCCTGCTGGTGCAGACGCTCACCCAATTCACCGGAATCTCCATCAACCATTACGCGCGGGTCGACTTCACCCACGTAAGCGCCCTCGTGAACGCCGTTGGCGGGATAGACGTCACGGTGCCCACTGCCACCACCGACTACGGTTACAGTTTCCCGCAAGGGGTCAACCACCTCACCGGCGTCACCGCGGTCTACTATGCCCGCGACCCGTTGCTCACGAGTCAAGACCGGCTGGAACGCCAGGAGAACCTCTTCCGCACGCTCATCACCACGGTCGCCCGCGATCACCTCTTCACCCACCCCCTCACGACGGTTCACGTACTTAGCGCGGTCACCAGCATGCTGGCCGTGGACAGTAACTTCTCCAACGCCGATATCGATTCGCTCGTCAAGCAGTTCGGCAGCCTGAGCGCCGATGCCGCGACCTTCGTGACCGCGCCCACGCAGACAGTGGGCAAGAACCAGGTGCTGATCCCGGCGCTCGACGATCAGCTCTGGGCTGCGGTCAAGAACGGCTCGCTCGCAGCCTACGCCAAGGCCAACCCGTCGACCGTGACGCCGAACGCTGCGCCGTGATCTAGGTCGTCTCCCCGGATCGAGGCAAAGTCCACGCGGCCCTGGTAGATACGTTTTCCCGGGGACACGTCTTCGTGTTCTTCCCTGAGTGGCGTGCACTGGCGCAGCAGCAGGTACGCGCTGGCGTTCGGCGTCGCGACCGTGGTACTGGGCGGAGTCCTCAACCCGCAGACGCTGTCCTACAGTCTCCTCTCCCCCGGCATCGTCATCTCGATCACCGACGATCGTCTCGGCCAAGGAGCAACCTCGGCCGGATGAGACCCTCACCGCGGCAGCGGGACCCCGACCTGGTCCGCCTGCGGTAGGGGCTCCGCGTCCGGCAGGCGAGTCCGTGCGCACTTCTCTTCCGAAGCACGTTATCCCAGCTCAGAGGCATACCAGACGGCTGCTAAACAGGTCCGTCAGCGCCACGCAAAGGCCTCGGGCATAGGCGGTGATGGCCCCGAAATCCAACCGTGATACGTATGTTATCGTTCGTGAAAGGCTGATAAGCATGAGCAAAAAGTGTTCCATAAGCTGGAACACTTTGATGATTTGTCGTAATTTTGGTCCCGATACCGCATGCTGTGGTAACGCGGGACTTCTATTTCAGAGCGTGAATAAACGCTTCCCCTGCGTTACACGGGCCAGTCGCGCCATAGTAGCGACCATGAAGAGGCCCGCGGCATCGGCCGCCCTGAGGCCCGTGCACTCGGCCAACACGTAAGGAGGATGGGAGCATGGCAGTCCGACATAAGGTAGGCACCATCGCCGGAACGATGGTAGTGGCTCTATCGTTTTTCCAAGGAACGGCTAGCGCTCAGACGGAGTCGTTCAACCAGAAGACAGCCAGCTACGTCGAGACTTTCATGGGGAATGTCCCGTATGTATACGGGGGCAGTTCTCCCAGCTCAGGCTTCGACTGCAGCGGTCTCGCCCAGTATGTGTACGGTCACTACGGCAAGTCGATCCCTCGAACCGCTCAAGAGCAGTTCGAGGATTTCCGCTCCGAGAGCAGAAGCGCGGCATGGGGTGGGGACCTCGTGTTCTTCCATGAGGATTCGAGCCCCGACAGCCCCGTCTATCACGTTGCCATTTACGAGGGCAGCAATCACATCGTCTCGGCGATTGATGAAGCACAAGGGATCGCCTGGCAGACAATCTGGTCGCCCGATGTGACTTTCGGCACAATCACCCACTGACCCTGGGATTGCCTTCTGGCAAAGGGTTTTGAGTGCGTCGCATGCCAGCGCGCAAGGGCCCATGTGCCCCCCGCCGTGAACCCGCGGGGCGCCCAGGAAGGACACGACGCGCTGTCCGCCGCCATGGTCATCCTGTTCGTCGGCGCGACGGCCGACTGGCGGGCTGCTGCACGTCGGGGCCGGTGTCGGGCAGGGCGGGCGAGAACACCCAGAGCACCTGAGCACCGCCAGCAAGCGGGGCCACACGGAAAGTGTGCTCGGTGCTGGGCGGGAAGGTGAAGGCGTCACCCTGTTCGAGGGTGATCTGCTCCCCGGCGACGGCGATCTGCAGCTGGCCGGCCAGGACGAAGACGAACTCCACGTCCGCCGGCAGCGAGTAAGGCTCGTCCCCGCTGCCGCCACCCGGCTCGATGTCGCTGAGGATGGCTTGCACTCGTTTCTCGCCGGACGGCGTGAGCAGATACTCCGTCATCTTCCTGCCGCCGAAATTGATCGGCGGGCGGTTACCGCGCCGGACCACCTCTCCTATTGAGGCCTCGAAGAGGGAGCCGACGGAGACGTCCAGTGCCTCGCAGAGCCGGATCAGCGAGGCCACCGAGACGTTCGTGAGATCACGCTCGAGCTTGGACACGAATCCCTTGGTCAGCCCGCTCTGCTCGGCTACCTCGGCCATGGTCTTGCGAGCGGCGAGCCTGGCCGCCTTCAGCTGCGCGCCGATCGGTGTGCCGTCAGGGACCGCATCCGGAATGCTGTCCCCGCTGCTGGAGCCGGGCATCAGTCCTCCTCCCCGATCCTGGGGCGCGTGCCCCGGGACCCGCCGCCAATCATGAAACTACAGGATTTTTTATGAAACAAGGGTTGACCTCCAGGAAACACTTAGAGAGTATAGCTCGTGAGGCAGGTCATATCTAGCAGGAGGCAGCCATGGCCACACAGTCCCGGGAACCCACGCTCACCGAAGAACAAGAGCGCGGGCTGCTCGGCCAGATCGAGGTGCACTCGATCGACTGGATCCCCGACACCGAGCGGCACGGCAAGACCTGGCAGCAGGCCATGCTGTGGTTCCTGGGGAACTTCCAGTACTTCACCATCCCGATCGGCTTCGTCGGCCCCGCGCTGGGCTTGTCGCTGGGCTGGTCGATCGTGGCCGGCGCGCTGGGCATCTGGTTCGGCACGCTGTTCATGGCCTTCCACGCCACCCAGGGCCCGGTGTTCGGCCTGCCGCAGATGATCCAGACCCGGGCCCAGATGGGCTACCGCGGCGTGGTGGTCGCGCTGTTCGCCGTGCTGTTCACCTACATGGCCTTCAACGTCGCCGACCAGGTGCTGATGAGCACCGGGCTGCACGGCGCGTTCGGCTGGAACGCCCACCTGGTGGCGGCCGGCACCGCAGTGCTCGCGGCGCTGCTGGCGATCTTCGGCTATGACTGGGTGCACCGGGTCTTCCGGTTCCTGCTGGTCATCTCGTTCCCGTGCTACGCGATCATCTCGGTCGCCATCCTCATCGGGCACGCCGGCGGCCACGCACCCCATCACTCCGGTTTCCTGTTCGCGGCGTTCATGGCGCAGTTCTCGGTGGCCGCCGCCTACAACATCACCTACGCGCCGTACGTGTCGGACTATTCGCGTTACATGCCGCGCAAGACGCCGGCCCGCGGGATCATCACCGCGGTGTTCTTCGGCGCGTCAACCTCGGCGATCTGGCTGATCGCAATGGGCGCGTGGCTGGCCACCCGGCTGAACATCAGTGACGGCCTGGTCGGATTGCAGGTCGTCGGCGATAACGTGGTCGCGCCGCTCGGCTCGATCACGGCGGTCCTGTCCGCGACGGCGCTGCTGGCCACCATGGGCATGAACGCCTACGGCGGAATGCTGACCGTGCTGACCGGGATCGACTCGTTCAAGACGATCAAGACCAGCCGCGCGTTGCGGATCATCACGGTCATCGTGCTGGCCATCGTGTGGTACGTGATCGGGGCCAGCCTGTCCTCGAGCACCAGCGCCGTGTCCGCGGTGCTGAACTCGCTGACGCTGATGCTGTACCTGCTGGTGCCGTGGACCGCGCTGAACCTGGTGGACTTCTTCTTCGTCCGCCGCGGCCACTACGCGATCACCGACATCTTCCGCCCGGACGGGGTCTACGGCGCGTGGGGCTGGCGCGGCCTGACCGCTTATTTCATCGGCTTCGCCGCCGAGATCCCGTTCATGGTGCTGCCGCCGATCGCCGGCCTGTCCTACACGGGCTACTTCCCGGCCCACCTGACCAACGGCGTGGACTACTCCTGGCTGGTCGGCCTGGTGGTCTCCGGCCTGGTGTACCTGCTGCTGTCACGCTCTCTCAACCTGGCCGCCGAGCAGTCCTCCATCGACGCCAGCGAGCGGGAACTACAGGAGATCGACGTCGCCTCCGAGGCAGCGGCCATCACCGAGGAGGGCCATCCCGACGGGCAGGCACCCGAGCCCGCGTTATCGCGCTGGCCGGAGCGCAGATCAGCAGCAAGACGAGAAACTGAGAGGTGAAATGACATGACCGAGCCTGTTCCGCGGATCATCGCCGGTGAGACTATCGGGCCGGTGGACGCCGCCGTGGTACCCCGCTACGCCGGGGAGGCCACCTTCGCCCGGCTGCCGCGCATCGATGAGGTGACCCAGGCCGATGTCGCCGTCCTGGGCGTGCCCTTTGACAGCGGCGTCAGCTACCGGCCAGGCGCCCGCTTCGGCCCCGCCCACATCCGGGAATCATCCCGCCTG
Source organism: uncultured Actinomycetes bacterium (assembly GCA_963758795.1). Lineage (GTDB taxonomy): Bacteria > Actinomycetota > Actinomycetes > Streptosporangiales > Streptosporangiaceae > Palsa-504. Next base: position 138,632 of record CAVWXG010000001.1, on the reverse strand, counting down.
CTCCGCCCCTACAACCCGGCCCTGCAGGTATCGCCGTTCGCCGCCCAGCAGGTGGCCGACGCGGGGGATCTCGCGGTCAACCCGTTCAGCATCGACGAGGCGATCGCCACCATCGAGCGGGGAGCGCGCGCCCTGCTGGAACGCGCGCGGTTCGTGCTGATGCTGGGCGGCGACCACACGGTGGCGCTGCCGATGCTCCGGGCGCTGTCAGCGGTACACGGCCCGGTGGCGGTCGTCCACTTCGACGCGCACCTCGACACCTGGGACACCTACTTCGGCGCCCCCTACACCCACGGCACCCCGTTCCGCCGCGCGTCCGAAGAAGGCCTCCTGGACCGGACCGGGTGCCTGCACGCCGGGATCCGCGGCCCCCTGTACTCCGATGCCGACCTCACCCAGGACGCCGATCTGGGTTTCCAGGTGATATCGGCGCCGGACGTGGACCAGCTGGGCGTGGCCGGCATGGTGGACCGCATCCACCAGCGGGTCGGGGACCGGCCGGTGTACGTCTCGGTCGACATCGACGTGCTCGACCCGGCGCACGCGCCCGGCACCGGCACCCCCGAGGCGGGCGGCCTGTCCAGCCGGGAACTGCTGGCCACGCTCCGTTCATTTTCCCGCCTGAACCTCATCGGCGCAGACATCGTCGAGGTCGCGCCCGCCTACGATCACGCCCAGATCACCGGAATCGCCGCCGCGCACGTCGGCTACGAGCTGCTGTCCGCGCTCGCCGCGAGGAAGGCTGCGTCATGAGCACGACCGACGAGGTCCTTGCCGCCGCGCGGGATCTGGTCCAGGCGTTCGGGCGGCACGATACCGCGGCCTACTTCGACTGCTTCGCCCCGGACGCGACCTTCATCTATTGCGCTGGAAACCTCCTTCAGCCGAGAAACGCCGCTCCCTCCCTTCGGCGTGTCGCGCGGCATCCCCATACAGGAGACCGCTAATATGTTCGATATGACGAAGGTAGTGAAGCGGGCGTACAAATACCGCTTCTACCCGACCCCGGAGCAGGCCGCGGAACTGTCCCGGACCTCGGCTGCGTCCGCAAGGTATGGAACCTCGCCCTCCAAGCCCGCACCACAGCGTGGCACCAGCGGCACCAACGCGTGACCTACCTCCAGTCCTCCGCGCTGCTGACCCGATGGAAACGGTCCGGTGACCTCGGCTACCTCAACGAGGTGTCCAGCGTCCCGCTCCAGCAGGGGCTGCGGCATCTGCAGTCCGCGTTCGACCGATTCTGGCACCACCAGGCCCGCTACCCGAAGTTCAAGTCGCGGAAAAAATCCCGCGCCTCGACGAGTACACGCGGTCGGCGTTCCGGTACCGCGACGGCCAGCTGCACCTGGCCAAGATGACCGCGCCGCTGGCCGTCGTATGGTCGCGTCCCCTGCCGGACCGCGCCGAGCCGTCCACGGTGACCGTCAGCCGTGATCCGGCCGGACGCTGGTTCGTGTCGCTGCTGTGCCAGTGCACGGTCGAACCCCACCCGGCCAGCGATTCCGTCGTCGGGATCGACGCGGGGATCACGTCCCTGGTCACCCTGTCGACCGGGGAGAAGATCGCCAACCCGCGGCACGAAAGGCGCGACCGGGCCCGGCTCGCGCTAGCACAGCGGCGGCTGGCCCGCACCCAGAAAGACTCCGCGAACCGGGACAAGGCCCGCCTCAAGGTCGCGCGGGTCCACGCCCGGATCACCGACCGGCGGAGAGATTTCCTGCACCAGCTCACGACCCGGCTCGTCCGCGACAACCAAGCGGTCGTGATCGAGGACCTGAGCGTCCGGAACATGGTCCGCAACCACCACCTCGCCCGGGCGATCTCCGACGCGGCGTGGCGGCAGATGCGGGCCATGCTGGCATACAAATGCCAATGGTACGGACGGGACCTGGTGGTGACCGGCCGCTGGTACCCCTCGTCCAAGACCTGCTCGGCGTGCGGGCATGCGGCATCGAGCCTGCCGCTCGCCGTCCGCGAGTGGGAATGCGTGCACTGCGGTGTCCGGCACGACCGGGACATCAACGCCGCGGTCAACATCAGAGCCGCCGGGCTGGCGGTGCTTGCCTGCGGAGCTGGCGTCAGACCCGCCCGGGAATCCTCCCGGGCGGGCGGCCGGCGGTGAAACAGAACCCCGGCGGGTGACCGCCGAATCCCCGTCCTTCACTTCAGGCCGGGAGAAGTCATCTTCCACACCACCGCCGCCAGGCTGGCATCCCGAGACGAATACCAGCGGCTATGGAGGCAGTGGGAACACCAGGATGACTTCCGCGTCCAGTCCTGCACTTCCGCGCAGCCCGTCGTCCAGGACCTCGGCGATGCCGCTGTCTTCAGCCACGACGTCACGACCGTGATCCGCACCCGCGCTGGTGAACAGGCCGTCAGCGAGCGCGAGACCATCGTGTTCCGACGCGACGACGACCGCTGGGCCGCCGTGCACGAACACCTGTCGCCGTACCCCGGACCGCAACCGTGAACGCCATCGTCGTGTCCTGCTGCCAGGTCGCTCCCGCGCTAGGCGACCCGGCGGCCAAGCGCGAGCTCGCCGCCGACGCCATATCCGATGCCGCTGCGCAGGGCGCGTCCGTCGTCGTGCTGCCCGAACTGGTCTCCAGCGGCTATGTCTTCGACAGCCGAGCGGATGCCCAAGCCAGCGCGGAGGCGGCCGACGGCGCAACGGTAACCCTGTGGGCGCGGCTGGCCGCCGACCACGGTGTCGTCATCGTCGGCGGTTCTCACGACACCCGCCGCGAGCTGTTCAACAGCCCGCCTTACCCTGCTGTTCACGCCGGGGAGCATGGCACCTCCCGTTATACCTACCTTGTTCGGCCGGATCGCCGTCATGATCTGCTACGACCTCGAGTTCCCCGAATGGGTCCGGCTGCCCGCGCTGGACGGCGCACAGCTACTGTGCGCCCCGGTCAACTGGCCCGCGTTCCCGCGCCCGGACGGCGAACGGCCCGCGGAGATCGTCCGCGTCCAGGCCGACGCAGCCGTCAACCGGATCTTCCATCGCGGCGTGCGACCGAACAGGCGAGGAGCGCGGCGTCGAATGGGTCGGAGGCTCGGTGATCGTCGACGCCGATGGATGGCCGCTCGCCTGCGCGGCCCCCGCCGCCGACCCCACCATCATTGCCGCCGAGTGCCGGCTCGATGCCGCCCTTGATAAAGCCATCAGCCCGATCAGCAACGTTCACGCCGACCGCAGGCCCGAACTGTATGGCCGCCTCGCCAAATAACCCCGCCGCCGACAACTCACCTGGCCCGGCTCACGTTAGCTGCGCGGCGGCAGCCCCGCTGTACCGAGGCGGTCCCTGTCACAGCACCGCCAGCATGCCGCCGTCGACGTGGACCACCTGGCCGTTGACGAAGTCCGATGCGGGGCTGCACAAGAAGATCAGGGGCCCGATCAGGTCCTCCAGCTGTCCCCATCGGCCTGCCGGCGTGCGGGAGCGCACCCATGCGCTGAAGGCCTGGTCGGCTGTCAGGGCGGCGGTGAGCTCGGTGGCGAAGTAGCCGGGGCCGATCGCGTTGACCTGGATGCCGCTCGGGCTGAGATCGGCGCACATGCCTTTGGTGAGCATCTTCAGGCCTCCTTTGGTGGCCGAGTACGCGGCGATGCCGGGCCGGGCCACCTCGCTTTGCACCGAGCAGATGTTGATGATCTTGCCGTGGCCGCGCGGTGCCATCCGGCGGGCTACCTCGCGGCCGACCAGGAAGGCGGTGGTGAGGTTCGCGGCGAGCAGGAAATCCCAGTCCTCGTCAGCGATTTCGCGCAGCGGCGCGCGGCGCTGCGCGCCGGCGTTGTTCACCAGGATGTCGAGCGGGCCCGCGACATGCTCGGCGCGGGCGACGCCGTCGGCGACGGCCTCGGGTGAGGTGGCGTCGAACGCCACGGCGTGCACTGTGCCGCTGGTCTGCCCGGCGAGGTCGGCGCGGGTGCGCTCGAGCCGGGCGGAGTCGCGCGCGTTGAGTACCACCGTGCACCCGGCCTGCAGCAGGCCCGCTGCCAGGGTCCGTCCGATGCCCCGGCTGGAGCCGGTGATCAGCGCGCTCCGCCTGGAGGCAGGTGAGCACCTCCACCTCCCGCTCGGTGAGCGAGCCGGCCAGCTTGCGGGCGCGTTCGGCGGGGGTCGCGGTGGCCTCGGTGATCGCCAACGCCGACGCCGCGCCGGCCGTCGCGCAACTGGCGCTTAATCCGAGGACCGCGCTACAGGTCGAACCTTCGATATATCTCACGGCGGTGGCCCACGGCCGCGACAGTGACCACGCGGGCGCCGTCGTCAACGCAATAGATCACCCGGTAGTCACCCGACCGTACGCGCAGATAGGGCCGGTGGCCGGTCAGGGCTGCGACACCAGCAGGGCGCGGATCGGCGGCGAGTCCATCGATGACCTGGGCGATCGTCTTACGGGCAGACGGGTCGAGCTGCCGCAGCGAGCGGCGGGCACGCGGCCGGACATCAATGGTGTAGGAGGCCATGCCGGGCCCGCCCGCCTACAGATCCAGCTCGGCCTTGACCTGCTCCCAGGGAATCGGGTCACCAGGCTCGTCCATGGCGGCGTCGGCCTCGGCGGCGTCCTCAGCGTCCTCGGCCGCGCGGAGAGCATCGATGAATGATTCGGGCACGATGGCGGCCACTCGCTCGCCATGAATGGTGAGATGGGTGATGACGCCGCGGCGAGCAAGGTCCACAGCCTGCTCGATGGCGGGACTGCTGACAGGAACATCCTGTACCGGCTCGCTCATGGATTCAGTGTATGCACCGGCAGTGCCGGCACCCAGGAATCTCCCGGACGAAGCCGTCGAACAGGCGGTCACCGCCCTGGAAGACGCCGGCTTCCCCGGCACATGCGACCGCTGACACCCGCTCGACGCCTCGTTTCCACAACTAGCCGACCCCGGGCCCTGTCAGCAGCCACACCTCGAACCGCAGGCCAGAACCTGGCGCTGGGGAGCACGAGCGTGGGACGCCACGGTCGGCAGCACGTTGCGGATGTCGATCTCCTTATTCCTGCGGTACAGCGCGTCGAGCGCTGGTCTACGCGCTAACCAGCGCTGCGACTTGCGCCAGATTCCCGGCCGGAAGCATCCTGGCCCGGAACGTCATGACTACACAGAGAAAAAGTAAGGTTACTATCTGGCATAGGCAGGCGGGAGGATGTCATGGATCAGCAGCTGACGTCGCTTGAGATCGCCAGCTGTGTCGTGGTGGGGCCGGCCCAATCTGATCTCGGGGTGGCTGGGAGCGGGCCTGCCGCCGACCCGGTGGCGGAGCTTGAGCGGGTTGTCGTCCGCGCGCTGCGGCGGCCGCCGTGCCTGGTCAGCTTCTCCGGGGGGCACGATTCGTCGCTGGTCCTGGCGGCGGCCGCGCGGGCGGCCCGGCGCGAGCGGCTGCCGGCGCCTGTCCCGGTGACCTGGCGGGTGCGGGATGCTCCCGCCGCGGAGGAGTCGGCCTGGCAGGAAGCTGTCGTGCGGGCGCTGCGGGTTACCGACTGGATCCGGCTGCCAGCCGGTGACGATCTCGACTTTGTCGGGCCGGTGGCCACCGATGTGCTGCGCCGTCACGGACTCCTGCACCCGGCCAACGCTTATTTTCATGCCCCGCTCCTGAAGGAGGCCGCTGGCGGGACGCTGCTCACCGGCGTGGGCGGAGACCAGGTGCTCGGCGGGCTGCGCCGGCCTCGACGGCCATCGTGGTGCCCGCGCCGGGCCGGAGCGGGAGCCGGGTTCAGCTGGCTTCGTCCGGCAGCGGCCCGCCGCGTCCGTTATGGCCTGCGACGCGAGTACCGGGCCAGGCCGGTTCGGTATGAGAGCCGTCCCGGCTGGGCGTGGAGCCGACGTGATCTGGAGCTCACCCGCCTGAGCCTGGCCCTGCTTGGCCGTGACACCGGCACTGACGTTGTCCATCCCCTCCTTGATCCGGAGTTCTTGCGAGCCATCTGCGGCTCGAGGGTCTCGCCGGAGAGCGCCGGCGGCCGGGCCAGCTTGCTTGGTCAGGTGTTCGGCGGCTGCTACCCGCACGAGGTTCTGCGGCCCCGGCCGAAGGCCAGGTTTACCGAGGTCTTCTGGCGTCGTCACACCCGGGCGCTGCTGGCCGGATGGGACGGCAGCGGACTGGACCCATCGGTGGTTGACCGCACCCGGCTGCGCCTGGAGTGGGATCGCCCGCAGCCGGACCTGTGCACCGCCATGCTGGTCCAGCAAGTCTGGCTGGCCGGCGCGGTCACGCTCGCGGGCGGTCCGCCGAGATGACGGATCAGGGGGTCGCCATGCCCGAGCCAGACGAGTCGCGAGGTACCGCCATGCCAGGCCGCTCCGTCCGGGTCCGGCGTGGCGACCTGGCGTGGCGGCAGGCGGGCGATGAGGTTGTGGTCCTGGATCTGGCTGCCTCTGTCTTCCATGCGCTCAATGCCTCAGGGGCGTTGCTGTGGGAGCGGCTGGCCGACTGGACGACGGCCGGGGAAATGGCCGGGATGCTCGTCAGCTGCTACGGGCTCTCGGCAGCCCTGGCCGCCCAGGATGTGGCCCGTTTCCTCGAGGAGTGCGCCGGCGCCGGACTGCTCGATATCCGGGCGGAAACCTGAGGCCGGATGGCCGCCTGAAGCGTCTGGAGCATCAGGTCTACGGTCTGATCCATCCGGGTCCAGTCAGCCGGGCGGCCAAGGTCCCATCCTGGGCGGGTAGCGAGTGCCAGCAGGATCTGCGGATCCGACGGCAGGGCAGGCCATGTTCGCCTCGCGGCGAGCTGGGCCAGCGAACTGGACGCCGGAACCGCGTGCATGTTCACGTCGGCGCGCCAGCGCAGGTAGATCCACCCGCCGAGGGGCACCGCGCCGGGCGCGGGCGGTAGCGCGAGCCGCCACCGGCTGGCGCCACGGACCGGGGTGACCGGTGCGGTGCTGCCCGGCGCGAGCCGGCGAAGATCGACCGTCCGCGGCCCGCAGAATGCCTGGTTACCGTCCGTGACGACCAGATCGTCGGACAGCACCGGCAATCCCCGCGCGGCCAGCGCGGCCAGCAGGCTGCTCTTGCCTGCCTCCCGCCCGCCGACGACGGCCCACGCCAGGCCACCACAGACGAACGCGCCCGCGTGATAGACCTCGCGGCCGTGCCAGCGGCTGAAGACGGACGCTGCGACGCCCAGGTAGGGGTGGATCAGTTCGTCGTGGCTGAGCCGGGGCCCGGTGAACGTCGCGGTGCCCTCGCCGCGCCGGAGCAGCAGCTGGCGGAGCCCGGGAAGGCCGAGCACGGCTCGCTGGCTGCCGATGCACTCGGGCTCGGGATCCTGCCTGGCGTGGCGGATCACGACACGCGGCAGGGCCGTGTGGGCGGCCGGGGCAGGCAGGAGCCCGGCTCCGGTGACACCCGTCAGGTGAAGGCCGTACATCTGGTGCGCGTGTTGGGTTATGGGAGTGTTCCGTGTCCGGTGGCGTACTGGGAGGGGATGCCGAGGCGCGGGGGCGGGATTATTAGCTGGCGGGTCCGATTCTGGCGGGCTCGCGCCTGGTCCGGTGCGGCGGCGGGTGCGGTCACGGCGTCGACGTTGTAGCCGTACCAGTAGGGGCCGTGCCGGTCGACGGCGAAGGACAGGGCGATGCTGACCGACGCGCCGGGGGCGAGGCTGCCGCCGGGCAGCGGGATGGTCAAGGTGGTGTCAAGGCCGCCGCCGGGGCTGGCGGTGGCCGGGGCGGCCAGGCTGAGGTTCTGCACGGTAATGGTGTGCCCGCCGGTGATGGTGACCTGGGTGGTCGGCGTGGCCGGGTTGACGAGGCGCAGCTGGGCCGGGGTTGGCGGCTGGGTGCTGGCCCCTGGCTCGGGCGGGCCGTTGACCTCGCTGAGGCTGGTGATCCGGACCTCAGCGCTGGTGATGGCGGCCGCTGAGGTGTTGGCGATGGTCCGCCGGATGGTCAGCAGCCCCGGCGTTCCCTTCACGTAGACGAAGTTGGGAGCGGCGGTGATGCCCCTGGCGGGATCCAGCAGGACGGACTGGAGGTTGGCGTTGGTCTGGGCCGGGGATCCGGTGGCCTGCGGGGACGGCGAGCCGAGGCAGGACTGGACCCCGCCGACCACCCCGCCGGTCGTGGAGACCAACTGGAAGTCCGTGGCGTTGTTGCCGGTGTCGACGGACGCGCCCGCCTTCTCCAGCCGCACCCACGCATACTGGCTGGCCGGTGTCCCGGCCAGGGCCGGGAGCGGGGTGCCGGAGTAGAACCCGGCCTGCGCGCCCGCCGACCCGGCCGCGTCGGTCACCGTACCTGGCCCGTCCGGCGCGATGACCTGCAGTCCGGCCGTCCCGAGGCTGGCCGCGGACAGGTCGGGGGCGGCGACGGCGGACAGTGAGTAGCCAGCCCCGGCGATGAGGTAGGTGCCGCCGGACGCTAGCACCGGGGCGCTTGACGGGACGGTGACCGAGGCCCCTGAGCTGGCGGCCAGGGCGAACCCGGCCAGGGACACCGCGGGTCCGGTGTTGTACAGCTCGGCATACTGATCGCCGCTGCCGCCCGGGCCCGACAGCCGGAACTGGTTGATCATCACCTCGCCGCTATAGGCGGTGACCTGCACCCCGGCCAGCCCGGACACCGTTGAGGTGTACGTCGGATCGCCGCTGTAGGTGGCCGTGATCGTGTTGGTGTTGAAGGCGGGCAGGTCAACGGTCAGCGTCGCCGTGCCCCCCGACATCGCCGTCGTGCCGAGAGTGACCGCCTGGCCGCTTTGCGGGCCGGTGGACAGCAGATCGCTGAAGGTCACCGACCCGGACGCGGCCGCCGGCGCTATGGTAGCGGTGAACGTCACCGGCTTGCCGAGGCTCACCGAGGCCGCGGAGGTGGCCAGGGCCGCTGACGGGGCCACCACCAGCGTGGTGGCCTCGGTCGCGGACTGGCCGTCGGCGTCGGTGACCTGCACCGTGAAGGTGAAAGTGCCGGCGGCGGTCGGCGTGCCGGCCAGGATCCCGGTCGCGGAGCCGAGGGTGATCCCGGCCGGCAGGCTCCCGCTGCTGACCAACCAGGCGTAGGGACCGGTGCCGCCGCTGGCGGTCAGCGTGTCGCTGTAAGCGGTCCCGATCTCTCCTGAAGGCGGGGTGGGGAAGCTGAGCGCGGGACCGGCGATGATGGCCAGCGAGGTGGCCTCGGTCGCGGACTGCCCGTCGGCATCGGTGACCTTCACGGTGAAGGTGGCGCTACCCGCGGCGGTCGGGGTTCCGGTCAGTGTCCCGGTCGCGGAGCCGACGGTGATCCCGGCCGGCAGGCTCCCCGCGCTCACCGACCAGGTGTAGGGGCCGGTGCCGCCGCTGGCGGTCACCGTATCGGAGTACACCGAGCTGATCTCCCCGTAGGGCGGGGCGGGGAAGCTGAGCGCGGGACCGGCGATGATGGCCAGCGAGGTGGCCTCGGTCGCGGACTGGCCGTCGGCATCGGTGACCTGCACCGTGAAATGGGACGTGCCGGCGGCGGTCGGGGTCCCGGCCAGGGTGCCAGTCGCGGAGCCGAGGGTGATCCCGGCCGGCAGGCTCCCGCTGCTGACCGACCAGGCGTAGGGGCCGGTGCCGCCGCTGGCGGCCAGCGTGTCAGAGTACGCGCCGCCGATCTCTCCTGAGGACGGCCCAGCGAAGCTCAGCCCGGGACCGGCGATGATGGCCAGCAAGGTGGCCTCGGTCGCGGACTGCCCGTCGGCATCGGTGACCTGCACCGTGAAATGGGACGTGCCGGCGGCGGTCGGGGTCCCGGCCAGGGTGCCAGTCGCGGAGCCGAGGGTGATCCCGGCCGGCAGGCTCCCGCTGCTGACCGACCAGGTGTAGGGGCCGGTGCCGCCGCTGGCGGTCAGCGTGTCGCTGTAAGCGGTCCCGATCTCTCCCGAGGGCGGAGCGGGGAAGCTCAGCGCGGGACCGGCGATGATGGCCAGCGAGGTGGCCTCGGTCGCGGACTGCCCGTCGGCATCGGTGACCTGCACCGTGAAGGTGGACGTGCCGGCGGCGGTCGGCGTACCGGCCAGGGTGCCGGTCGCGGAGCCGAGGGTGATCCCGGCCGGCAGGCTCCCCGCGCTGACCGACCAGGTGTAGGGGCCGGTGCCGCCGCTGACGGTCAGCGTGTCGCTGTAAGCGGTCCCGATCTCTCCCGAGGGCGGAGCGGGGAAGCTCAGCGCGGGACCGGCGATGATGGCCAGCGAGGTGGCCTCGGTCGCGGACTGCCCGTCGGCATCGGTGACCTGCACGGTGAAGGTGGACGTGCCGGCGGCGGTCGGGGTTCCGGCCAGGGTTCCGGTCGCGGAGCCGAGGGTGATCCCGGCCGGCAGGCTCCCCGCGCTGACCGACCAGATGTACGGGCCGGTGCCGCCGCTGACGGCCAGCGTGTCAGAGTACACTGAGCCGGTCTCCCCGTACGGCGGGGTCGGGAAGTTCAGACTCGGCCCGGCGATGATGGTCATGCTCACCGATTCGGTGGCGGTCAGCCCGCCGGCGTCGGTGACCTCGACCGTGAAGGTGTAGCTGCCCGCGGCGGTCGGGGTCCCCGACAAGAGCCCGGTCGACGGAGCCAGAGTCACTCCGGCGGGAAGCGTCCCGCTGCTCACCGACCAGGTAAACGGGCTGGTCCCGCCGGTCACGGTCAGCTGGTCACTGTAACCCACGCCGACCTCGCCGCCGGGCGGCGCGGAGAACTGCAGCGTCGGGCTCGGGTTATAGGTATAGGCGCCGGCACTGGCGATGCCCAGACTGACCACACTGACCAGTACCGCCCCCGTCGCATGCGCGGGCATGGATGAAATATTCAGGCTGGTGCTGCTGGTCACTGTGAAACACCCAGCCGCCGGCGCCCCGCACAGGTCAAGGGTGGCCGGCGTGCCCGCCGCGAATTCCGCGGCCGTGCCGATCTCGATGGCTGTCGCCCCGCCGAGGTTGGTGCCGCTGACCGTGACGCCGTTGTTTCCCCCGGCGGTGCCGCTGGCCGGGGTCACGGCAGTGACAACCGGCGCGGCGGGCACCGTGCCCCCAGGAGCCGTCGTCGACGTCGCCGGAACGCCGTCGCTGGAGGACGCGGCCGCGGTGCTGCCGGTATGGATCAGCGCCGGGGTAACGCCGCCGGAGGTCACGATTCCGTTCACGGTGAACGTACCGCTGGTGAACGGGCTGGTGCTATCGGTGCACGATATCTGCTGCCCGCTCGGCGCCCCGCACACCCATCCCGGGCCCGACGCCCCTACCGGGACCACACCACTCGGCAAGGTCTCGGTCACCGTCACCGGCGAATTCTCCGTCACCCCCGACGAACTAGCCGCCACTGTGTAGGTGACCGGGCTGCCCGCCGACAGCGTCGCCGCCGCGTAACTCGTCTGCGACACCGCCAGCAAGGGCGCAGGAAGCAGGGTATTTACCACCGCGGAATCGATCTCGTGGTAGTCGACGTCCGCGCCGGTGGACCCCACCCAACCGAACGCCAGCTCCTTGGGGAGCCCGCTGGCGGAAACCCAGCTCGCCGGGTAGAGCCCGGCCGGCACCGTCGGCAGCGAAACAAGCCTGGTGGTAAGCGAACCGCCCACCGGAGTGAACGCGAAGCCAAGTTCTCCGGCCGGCACCACCAGGCCGGACGGTGTGGTTATCGACGAGGAGGTCGGGTTGACCACCACCTCGACAGGCATCTCCGATGCGGCGCGGGTGGCGGCCCGCAGGGTCAGCCCCGCCGACGTCGCCGTCGCCGCGGTACTCGCCAGCGGGCAGTATCCGACCTGGCCATTCCCGGGACCGCGCATGACAACCTGGCCAGCCATCACCCCGTCGATGTTGGCCGGGTTAGTGCAGCCCGACCCCTCGTATACCGGGTTGCTGAAGTTGCCGTGCTCGTCGAAGCCGACGGCGACATAGCCGTCGGTCAGGCCGCTGTTGCCCTTAGAAACCGAAGCGGAGTAGCCGAGCGATCCGCCGGTCGGCCCGGCGGTCGGCGGCGGAACCGGATCGGCCGGATTCACCGCGGCCAGAACGAACCCGGTCCCGTCCGCTGTGGACGGCGTCGCGGTGCCGTACTGGTAGATGTTGAAGGTAATGTCCAGGCCTTGCGAGGTCGGGACTGTGCCGGTGGCGAACACCGCGCCTACCTGGTTAGTGGTGTCCGGTGTGAGGCGAAGCGTGCCCGAGCCTTGCGTATCGTTCGCGGTGGCACAGCTGGCTAGCGGGTTGGCGGTGGCGTTGCCCGCGGCCGTCAGGCAGGCGGCGTTGGTGCCGGTCTGCGCGGCGGGCAGCGCCACCGCCCCGGCGGAGCCGTCGACGGTTTTGTCGTGGAACGGCTGATTGAACAGCACCGTCTCGGCCGCCGACGCGCTCGGCGCCGATACCACCAGCCCCGCAGTACCCGCGATGACCGCCATCGTCAGTGTCGTGGCAAGCCACGCGACCCGCCGGGACGACCTGCGAAGAGCCATTCTTCAACCCCTTGCTGTAAGCGCCCGCCTGCGGCGTGGTCTCCACGCCGCTTCGTCCACTGGGCTGGACTGCCTATTGCCGTCACGGACGGTTACAGGGACCCGACGCCTCCTCCTCCGCCGACCCCGTCGTCCGGACCGGTAAACCCGCCCAGGGTGAGTTCACGCAGCGTGCCCAGGTACGTCAGGCTCGGAGCCTGGTAGTCACCCTGGGGCCAGGAGCCTGCGGCCTCTTCGGGATCGTCTCGGACTTTCGCGTTACTCACCCCGTCCTGTCCCCGAATGTCACCGAACGGAGTCATGTTATCACTCTAAGTAAAAAAACGTTAGTATCCCAGTTATGGAATCCGACCTCGGGGTGGCGGCTCGCACCTTGGCCCTGGATCTGGCCGCGGGCGAGGTGATCAGGGCCCTGGCCGCGGCGGGCATCGACTGCATGCTGCTGAAGGGCCCGGCCATGGCGCACCGCCTCTACCGGGAGGCGCCGGGCAGCCGCAACTACGGCGACATCGACCTGCTGGTGGCGCCCGGGCAGTTCGACGCGGCCGGCCGGGTGCTGGCGTCGCTGGGCTTCGAAGATGGCCTGGCCGGGGTGCGGGCGAGCGAGGCGGCCCGGCTTGCCGAGCGCCCGTGGCGCCGGGCAGGCGCCGCGCACCTCGTGGTGGACCTGCACCGGGGATTTCACCACGTGACCGACCGGGCGGCCTGGTGGGACCTGCTGTGCCGTCACCGCGAGGTGCTCATGGTGGAGGGCCAGCCGGTGGCGATCCCGGACCGAGTCGGCTGCGCCCTGATCGCCGGCCTGCACGCCTCGAAGGCCACCTCGCAGGACAAGGCGCTAGAAGATCTCCGCCGGGCGCTACGGCTCTTCGAGGACGATGTGTGGCGTCAGGCGGCAGGTCTGGCCTGGTCGGTCGGCGCCGGAAACGCGTTTGCCGCCGCCCTGCACCGCCAGAACGCCGGGGCTGATCTCGCCGCCCGGCTGGGCCTGAAGATCACCGATCCAGCCATCTGGTTCGGCGCCACGTCCCTCGAGCGCGGCACCGGCTTGCTGAGCTGCGTGCTGGGAAAAGATGACGGGACCGGCCGCGCGCGGCGCCTGCGGGACGCCGCGTTCCCGTCCAGGCCGTTCCTCGCCGGCCGCCGGCCCATCGCCGCGCGGGGCCCGGGCGGGCTGGCCGTCGCTCACCTGGGCCGGCTCTGCGTCGTCCTCACTCGGCTCCCCAGGCTCCTGCTGGCCTGGCACCGGACCTGCCGCACGCTGAGGCGCTACGGCGGCGCCCCCCGCATCCGCCCGGCGCCCCGAACACCCCACCCCTTCCGCAGCCGCGCTGAGGCAGCCGCCGGGACCATCGGGTGGACGCTGCGGACGTGGTGGCTCGTGCACCGGCGGCTGGCCCGCGGACCATGGGGGAACGGCGCGCTGCCCGCCGCCGCGCCGCCGCCCCACTGCGAGCGGGCGGCCCGCCTGATCCTCGCCTGCTGCCGGGCAACCTGCCTGGAGACCGCGCTCGTCCGCCAGGCCCGCGCCGCCGCCGTAGGCGCCGCCGCCGATGTCGTTGTCGGGGTGACGGCTCCGGCCCACGGCTTCCGCGCCCACGCCTGGGTCGACGGCGACCGGGTCGATCCCGCGTTCGCGGAACTGTGCCGGTACCCGGCGGTGGCGGCGGAATCTACCACCATCGCCCACCCACCTGCGGGACAGGCTCGCGCCCTCTGATCACCCAGAACGGCAGACCAGGCCGCCATGTACGCCGGCCGCCACGAGCACCATGTGATCGATGCAGCAGACCACCGACCCGCCTAGACCTGGATCGATGCGATTCCTCCCGGGCCTGAAGGGCCTGCTCTGCGAGATGGCCGGATACGGCGTACCGGTCATCGTCGTCCCGCAGCACCCGGACCGGTTCGTGTAGCGCCCCGGGACCTGAACGCCTATATCCGCGCCCAGCTTGCCGGGAAAGCGGACAGATAACGACGGCACCGCGGCCGCTGGCGGCTAACGTTGAGCGGCCGCCGCGCTGCATGACGGGTTGCCGACATGGGAAGAGTAAGGCCTGCGGTGTGGACCGGCTTAAGACGGGCCACCTGTCCAGTCGCGACCATTGAATGAGTAGATATAGGTGCGCTGCCATCCGTGATAGTAGGACAGTTCCATCCTGGAGAAGTAACGCGTGCTGCCATGCGACTCCGTCTGGTGGAGCTTCAGGGTGGCCGCGTAGTAGTCGTAGTGCCCGGCGGCGCAGTCCGGGGTGCACGTGTTGGCCCAAAGTGTTCCGTGGCTCTCAGCGGTCGTAGAGGTCCAGTACGCCCACGACCATGTGTGGACGAACACGTTGCCCCATCCGTCTAGGGTTACACGGTTCGGCTTCACAGACGGTGATGACCAACCGAAAGTTTGTGCTGGTGCGTCGTAGATGACTGTCGTTCGCGTACTGGCCAGTGCTGTCCCGGGCGAGGCGTGGGCCAGGCTGGCCAGCCCCCCGGCGAGTCCTGCGGCCAGGACGACCCCTGCGGCGATAGCGGTGAGCTTCTTCATGATGATTCCTTGGTCATGAATTTCAGGGCGAGCTAGCAGGGGCGTTGAAAGCCACGAAATAGGGGCCACGCTGCTGCTGGAGGTAACTCGTGTCCAACCCCTCGGGGTTGGCGAAGGCGGCCGAATGAGTTGGAGATAAAGACTGCCGCGCGGCCGGAACGAGTGTTTTCTTCGGAGCGGTCCAGCCTTGTGGCAATAGCGTGCATTCCATCAAAATTCCTCCCATACCTGGCCCGCAAGGAGCGGTTGGGGTATACGCGGAGAATACCACAATAGTTCTGCTTGAATTCTTTGACCGTTTCTCGAATGAAGAAGAGCCACCGTTTAGAGGGATATAGCGGCGTAAGTTATCTTTCCCCGCAGGGACTTTGAATTTAGAGTCAAGTTGCGGCGTGTGTGACGGGTGATGACAGGCGCATGCTGGCTCGTGGTTACTGCGGGTGATAGTGCAGGTGGCGTAGGCGGCGAGGGATGCTGCCGGGCGAGGTCCATCAGGGCGTCGCGGTAGGCGCGGTCGGCTTGCCGGAGCCGGCTGCGGCCCGGTGGTCCGGGGCTGGTGAGTTGGGCGAGGCCGCTCATCGTTCCACACCAGGTGAGCGCCTGGCGCCCCGCGCTGCTCACCACGCCTGATTACGCAAACGTCCTGATGAGGACCGAGAGCAAGGTCCCGTGCCTATCCTTGAGCTGTCGAGACATCCTGGAAGGTGCGGGACCTGTGCATGACGAGAGCACGCAGCGGCCGTTTCCAAATGGCGTGCTGTACCTAGTCGTGAGCGGCGCGCCCGCCCCTGAAGGCCTTCCCGCGCTGGTGGGACGATGCCAGGACGCCGGGTGGCAAGTGGTCGTGTTCTCAACGCCGACCGGAATCAGGTTCATCGACGCAGGCGAGCTGGAACAGGTGACGGGCGAACCAGTGCGCTCTGAATACCGATTGCCGGGCACCGGGAAGGCAGCCCCGGCCGCTGACGCGGTCCTGGCCTGTCCGCTGACGTTCAACAGCGTCAACAAGCTCGCGCATGGCCATGCGGACAACTTCGCGGTCGGCCTGCTCTGCGAGATGGCCGGATACGGCGTACCGGTCATCGTCGTCCCGCATTGCAAACCTCAGTTGGCCAGCCATCCGGCGTTCGCGGCGAGCCTGGAGACGCTCGACCGTATGGGCGTCCAGGTCCTGTTCGATCCAGGCGCCCCGTATGAGCGGAGGCTGCCGCCTTGGAGCGCGGTCATCGCCGCGCTACGCGCCGTAGTGCGGACTCCGATGACGTGATGGACGAGACGCCGGGGCAGCGGATCGTGCGGGCAAGGAGACGTCGGGGCCTGTCTCAGGCCGTGCTCGCGGGTCTGGTCGGCCGGTCTGAGTCCTGGCTGTCCCAGGTGGAACGCGGCAAGCGCGGCATCGACAGCCACGCCGTCCTCACACGCCTCGCCGAAATCCTCCGGATCGATATCGAGCAGATCACCGCGCCGGATGCGGGCCCTGAAGACGGCTGGCATAGGTACCCGGCCGTGGCGCTGATCGAGCAGGCCATGATGCGCTATGGCACCCTAGGCGCTTCTCCCGACCCTGAGTCGGAACCGGATCGCCAGATGGGACACCTGCGTGCGATGGCCCGTTCCGCTTACCAGGGCTACCAGGCAACCCGCTACGAAGCTACTGGGCATCTCCTGCCAGGGCTGATCCGCGGCGTAGAAACCGCTGGCCGGGCCAGAAGCGCCGTCCGACAACCTGTGTGCCAGGTGCGCGCCCTGGTCTACGACACCGCGGCTGCGCTGCTCAACCGCATCGGCGAGCCGTCCCTCGCCTGGATCGCCGCCGACCGCGCCATGGCTGCCGCCGAGTACTCCGGCGAGCCTCTTCTCACGGCCCTAGCAGCCTGGCGTCTGTCCTACATCATCACCAGCCGGAAGCACCCGCGCGAGGCTCTGGACCTGGCGATGGCCGCCGCGGGTACCCTCGAGCACGCCATGCGGTCACCCTCGCCCGAGCAGCTCAGCGTGTACGGCGCCCTTCACCTGGCCGCAGTCACCGCAGCGGCCGCAGGCTACGACCGAACCATGACCGCAGTCCTGCTCGAGAAGGCGCGCAGCATCGCTGACCGCACAGGGGAAGGGAACCACATGGGGACCGCGTTCGGGCCCGTCAATGTCGCGATCCACGCCATCGCGGTCCATCTTCAGCTTGGCGACGCCCGGGCCGCAGCCGAGACGGGCGAGGCCCTCGATATCACGGCGATCCCCGCTGGCCTGGTGGGCAGGCGCACGCAAGTAGGTCTCGACCTTGCCCGCGCCTACGCCATGCGCCGGCAGGACGCCGCGGCAGTGAATCTCCTTCTTGCGGCCGAACGGCTGTCTCCTGAGCTTGTCCGCTACGACAGGCGGACACA
This sequence comes from uncultured Actinomycetes bacterium, assembly GCA_963758795.1. Taxonomy (GTDB): domain Bacteria; phylum Actinomycetota; class Actinomycetes; order Streptosporangiales; family Streptosporangiaceae; genus Palsa-504. The sequence goes on along the minus strand of CAVWXG010000001.1, from coordinate 121,300 downwards.
CGAAGTTCTCGCCGAGTTGCTGCGCCGGGAGCACCGGCCATCGACCCCGGAGCTTCGCCCGCTCGCGCATCGCGCAGGAGTGATTTAACCCGCACTTTTGTGCGGGTTAGCCGCCCGTAGCCGCGTACAAGATTTTTACCTTCACACCATTGCGGGACCGCGCGGCTCCCCCTGCCTAGCCTCATCCGCGTCACAGTTTCCGGAGTAGGAGAGGCGGCGACGCGCGACATGAGGCGGCCAGCGAGGCGAGAGCATAGCGCGGGTGATGCCCGATGAGGTACCGCGACATGGAGCGTGTCGACCTGGCCGCCGCGTGCAGGCTCGTCAGCACGTGGCTCGACGAGCACACCGACGGGACGCTCGAGCAGATGGCCAGCGATCTCAAGGTGCACTACCCGGATCACCCGGAGGAGATGGCGGTCGTGATGCGGGGCATGATGGCCGCCGAACTCCGCCGCCGAACCTCCCCTCCCCCGGAAGTCTCCCAGATCCCCGCCGCGGCAGCCGAGGCGCCGCGGTGACGAGGCGCGCAGCGGCGGTCGCGTTGAAAGAAGATTCCATGCGGTTGATTTCGACGGTAACAGCGCGGGCCGCCGGGTGCGCGACAGCGGGCGGGGTGACCAGGAGCGGCCACCCCATCCGCCAGCCGACTCGGAGGCAACCATGAGCGGACAAGCTCCGGCAGGTGAACGCGGACCGCTGCGAGTCTTTGACAGCGACATGTCACCGCGCCGCGACTCGGTGGGCCGCCTGCACCGGTTCCAGGGCGACCATCCCGAGGTGAAGTTCACGTCGCCGACCGCGGGACCATATAGCCAGTTCACGGCCCTGATCCCGCCGGAGACGATCAGCGGGGAGAACCGCGAGATCATCGTCAAGAGCCCGGACCTGTGCGGCCTGATGGACCTGCTCGACGACCTGTTCACAGCCCCGGCAAACCCAGACCAGGAAGAACCGCAGGTGAGACGTATAGGCGGGTAAGCCGGCCTGCAGACCGCGTTCCCTGCAATCCTGGTATCACGCGCCTGCCGTGGGAGACTGTCAGCAACGCGACACGCCGAGCCGACCAGCGGCCCTTCCCGTCATACCTGCAACACCACCGTGAGCCTGATCGCGCTTGCTGGCATCGGGAGGCCCTCGTGACCTGAAGGCCTGGATCCCCCGGATCGGGCTCGGCGGCACCATCATCGCGCTACTTGCAGCCGGCCGCGCAGAGCAGGTCCTCGATCTCGCTGACTGCCTGGCTGTTGTCTTGGTACAGCACCGCGTGGATACCCGCCTGGCGTGCTCCTTCGACACACAGCCCGGAGTCGTCGAGGAACACCATCTGCGCTGGCTCGACCCGGAGTCGCTCGCAAGCCAGAGCGTAGATCCCCGGGTCGGGCTTGCTCATCCCGCACTCGTGGGAGTAGATGATCTCGTCGACGAGGTCTTCGAACCCGTAGGCAGCCTGTTCTCGTTCCCTGGCGCCGACGAAGCTGTTACTCAGGATCCCCGTCCGGTATCGCGGACGCAGCCGGCGAGCGTACCCGATCAGTTCTGTGTTGGCGGTCCCGAGGTACTCACGCCAGATATCAGCCATGAACTCCGGAACCTGCCGTTCATCAAGGCCGAGGATTTCCGAGACCGCCTGATGCACGTCGCGCTCGCTGACCGTTCCGATGCTGCCGCCACGCCAGATGTCAAACATGCGCTTGTTAAGCTCGCCGGAGCCCAGGCCGAGCCGGGACTCCCACATCCCGCTCACGCCCAGGTCCGGGGTGATCTCGAGAACGCCGCCGATGTCGAACACAACCGCCTGGATGGCCATGACAAGCATGATGCCAGCTGCCCCAGGGGCAAGGTCGAACGGCGAACGCTTCCCGGCCGGCCCATGATTTCCCGGAAGCCAGGTGATCACTGGGTGTGAGACCTATCCCAGGAAGCCGAACTCAAATCGAGCCACGCATCCGGTGCCGGCAAGGCTGACAAGATCCCGGCCAACTCGGTCCGGCTTAGGACTCACCTGGCTACTGCCGCTGATCCAGTCATTAGTGCAGGCGAGCGTCCGAGGAGATGGTCTGCTTGATGCATCAGAACGCACTTGTAGCAGTCTGGCCCGCGCAGCCTTACAGCCGGGATCTGAGCACGTCGAACTCACAGCCTGGCGCGGACGGGTCGAAGCCGTGCTCGACCAGCCAGCGAGCCACCAGCAGGCTTCGCAGCGACCACCACGCGCGGATCACTTCGAGCTCGATGTCGGTGCCATCAGCCGGCGACGACGTCGCCAAGCTGCTCCTCGTGTCCGAGCGTCAAGGTGGCGATGTCGAACAGGGCATCGCCCCGGCTCGCCTCGGACCAGTCGATGATGCCAGTGATCTCGTCGCCGTCGACGAACACGTGAGTGATCTGCAGGTCTCCGTGCGTGAACACCGGGGTCCACGGCCGGAGTGCGGCCTCGGCGACCTGGCGGTTGCGGGTGACCAGGTCGGCGGGCAGCACGCCGTTCGTCACGAGCCACTCGCACTCGCCGTCGAGATCCGCCGCCAACTCGTCGAGACCCCGGCCGGGCCATGGCGGCAGCGGTGCGTCGTGCAGCTTCCGGATGGCGGCACCCGCCGCGGTCCAGGCTGCCGACGACGCGGTCGACGGCTCGCCAAGGCGGCCAAGCGCCATCCCCGGGAGGGCGGCGATCGCGAGCACGGACGGCTTGCACCACAGGACCTCTGGAGTCGGGACCGGCGCCAGGGCCATCGCCTCAACCTCGACATCGATGCGCGCCTGATCGGCGTCGACCTTCAGGAATACGTCGCCGACGCGCAGGGTCGCACGCTCGCAATGGGCGACGACGACCTTGACCTCTTCCACGTCGACCAGTATCGCGGGATGACCGCCGAACGTCGCCGGATTTATCGCAGGCGGCCGCGTAGCCGACCGCGCCCCCGCTACCCGGTGGCCGAGTGCACCGCGCCGCCACCACACCGATGGAACATTGGGCCGGATGGGTCAGCGCAATAAAATACCTGAGTTTTCGGCGCGTCGCGACCGACGGACGGCATCGCGTCATTTGCGTGGTTTGCCATGATTAATCCCCGGCCATGCCGTAGCCCGGCGTGCTTCCGGTCCCGCGCCGGCGCCCGGCTCCCGTGATCGCGAAGCCTTCACAGTCCGGCGAGACTGTCAAGGCTTCGGGATCACGAAAACTCCGCCCGTGGAGCACGGCGCGGACCAAGCACGGGGCATCAAACCACATTCGGCGGCTCCGACACACCGTAAACTCATCTATTTTGGAATGCTTGCCGGACCGGCCCAATGTTCCACAGGATCGACCCGGTCACGAGGCGGCAGCACTCGGCTGCGCCGTTTTTAGGTATTAAGGTTGCTTCGACGGTTTCCGGGTGGATTTCCCGGCCGACGGCCCGGCGGACCTGCTACTGGAGGCCCACCAGGTGCGGCCAGCTCCGCCAGCGGAAGCCCGGACCGGGGCGGCGGCTGCAAAGACCGGACCAGCGGGGCGACTGTCGTTACCATCGAGATATGCGCCAGATCCCCAAATGTGCCCCCAGTCGTGCCCTGGCGGGCGTAGCGGGATGGACGCGGAACGGCCATCGGTTGATGATCATGGTTTTTGACGACTCACGATGACCGCGCGGTGGCCGCTGGGCTCAGCGTAGAACCTGACCGGTGGCTGGGACAGTTCGAGGACCTGATGGGGCAGGTCGCGGGAGCTGATGGAGATCGCCCTACCAAGCGGTCACGCAGTTCGACGGCGGCACCGTCGGAATAGGAAGCGAGAATCGACGGGGACCAGTCGAATCACGTCGGAAGGTGACGTTATGGATGTGCAGTTCATCACCAGCGTCGCAGTCATCACCCCTGACCCGAGCGCCAGCCGAAGGTTGTACGTGGACGCGCTTGGCCTGGCGCTGACCGCAGAAGGTGACGGCTACCTGCACAGTGAAGACATCGACGGTTGCAAGTCCTTCGGGGTCTGGCCCCTGACTCAGGCTGCGCAGGCGTGCTTCGGCACGCCTGACTGGCCAGCGGAGCGGCCGGTGCCCCAGGCGAGCGTCGAGTTCGAGGTCGCGGACCCTGAGACCGTCCAGGTCGCGGCGGAGGAGTTGCAGGAGAAGGGCTTCACGCTGCTCCACGACGCACGTACCGAGCCGTGGGGACAGACCGTCGCTCGACTGCAGTCCAGCGAGGGTCCGATCATCGGCATCTCCCACGCGCCCTCGATGCATTAGCAGCGAGAAGAAACGTTGCCCGAGAGTGGATCGCCACTGACACCATGGTCGAACCTCAGTACCGCTGAGCGGTGTTTCGAGGATGAATCGGGCCAGGGCTTAAGGCCGCCCGACAGGCCGGACCCGGGGACGCCGGGGCCAGACCCGGTGGTGCGGGTGACCGGCGGCAGTAACACGCCCTTCTGCAACCTCCGCAATTGGGATCGTTAGCCGGCCTCGGCGGCGTTCCGCTCCTTCGCCTTGCTGATCACTGCCCGCAGCGCATCTTCGAAGATGTCCGGGCGAGCGCGCTGGCGGCAATAGCGGGCATTCATCGGGATTCTTCCCATACCCGGCCCGCAAGGAGCGTGTGGCGTATACCAGAAGAATACCGCAATAGTACCGGATAAACTCCTCGACCGTTTCTCGAGTGAAGAAGAACCGTAGTTCAGAGCATATAGTGACAGGTGAGCCGGCCTGCAGGCCGCCCGACAACGCGCTGCGAGTACAAGCAATCCATATCAACAAAGCGCGCAAGAAAGGAAAGCGAAAATGAGACCTAAAATCGCGCGGCTGGCGGCCGCGATTATAGCAATAATTACACTCGTCATGATAGGAGGAAATGCACAAGCATCTACCGGACAAATTGTCCTTACCGGACTGGATTTGCATGATGGCATAATGGTCCAAGATGGTAGCTCTCTCTACCTCTATGGCACCGAGTATGGATGCGGATTTGCGTGGGGACAGAATGGCACTCCATGGTGCGGATTTGGAGTGGCAACTTCTCAAGATGTCGCGGGACCATGGATAGATAAACACCTTTTGTTCGGTCCAAATACGAAAATAGAAGCCACCTCCTGGAGCGGAGATAATGGCAAAACATGGAACCAGATGTGCGGAAGTAACGGAGCGGGATGTTTTAATGCACGCATGATTCTAGCTGGTAATCGATGGCTCCTATGGTTCAATTCTCCCGGCGACAAAGGACGACACGCTAATCCTTATTGGGTAATGACGTGCAATGATCCGGCCGGCCCCTGTGGTAATCCGCATAAGCCCGCTATTTATGGGTGCAATATCGGCGGGGATTTCTCTATTGCGGTAGAAGCAGCTACGGGTTATCTGATATGCTCAGCATCCAATAGAATCATCGGAATAGAGCAGCTCGCGGCGGGAATGATGAATGGTATTAATAATTTCGTCGCTAATATATCTAACAGCGCAGCTGAGGGAGTGGGCATATATTATACGGGGTCGGAATATGTGGCCACATATTCCGACCCCAATTGCGGATATTGTTCCGGAACAATATCCGCAGCGCCGGGGGCAGTAAGGGTAGAAACGGGTTATTCTACCGCTCCTAATCTCGGAGGTCCTTGGACCTATGAAGGGGTAATGCCGGGTGGTTATTGCACGGGACAACCGCGCACGGCATTCAAAGTCGAGGGAATTTCTTACGAATGGGTGGACGAATGGGAAGGGACTCCTAATGAAACACAGGCATCAATTCTGCTGGTGCCTATGATAATGTCGCCTTGGTCGTGTGCTAATCAAGACCTTTCGTAGCCTCAAGGGAGTTGTTGGCACTTCTTTGGGCGAGACGCTGGAGCTGCCGTGCGTGCACGCCGGCCACCCAGTCCCAGCCGTCCTTGGCCAATGGGCCGACCCGCGGGTCGCTGAGAACAGGAGCGTCACGCAAGGCGTGCACGTACGCCCGATCCTCGTCGATCCGTACGTGGACCTGATCAGCTCCGCCGATGGACCCGTGGCCGGGGACGAGGACATCGACGTCGTCCGCCACGCCCTCGAGCAGCCGCAGCGCGGCGAGGTAGTCCTCGATCGGGTCAGCGGTGCCGTTCAAGTCGAGCAACGGAATCAAGACATCAGAAAGCATGTCGCCGGCGACGAGAACCCCGCGTTCCTCTATCAACAGCGCCGCATGGCCCGGGGCATGCGCTTGATGCTCGAGAATCCGGACTTGAGGGCCATCCCAGGGAATCTGCGCCATCTCGGCAGGCAGGCCGGTAATGAGACCGAGCAGGTCCAGCGGTACCTGCTCGGGGATGCCGAGCCGACGTGAATCGAGCCCGTCCGACAGCCGATCTCGGGCAGTGGCCGCGCAGCGCGCGGTGCCGTAACGGGGCGCCGCGCCGAGCCTGGCGTGCCAGAGCAGGTGATCCCAATGAGGATGCGTCGAGAAGCCTGCCACGACGGTCTGGCCCGAATCGGACAGGTCGTTCGCGAGGGCGGCCATTTCGTAGCCGTGCACCCCGGGGTCGATGAGCAACACGCCAGCCCGGCCGTGCACGACAACGGCGTTGCTCTGGCAGAACTCGCTCTCGTGGATCAGCACACCCTCCGCGACCTGCCTCAGCACGGGTGCAACGCTATCGTGCCCAGCGCCCGCCAACAACGATTCGCGCAACGCGCGTCGCGACGGTGCAGATCGGTGTGGGCGGGTCCGCGCGGCCAGGGCCCGCAGAAACGCCCATCCCGCCACCGACCCAGTGGCGGGATGAAATCGGCTCGCAGGTGCCGGTTCCGGCCTCAGGTCCGGCTGCTCAGTCATGACTGGCCTTCTTTCGGGTAGGCCGTAAGTAGTGGCGGATGGGAGTTGCCCGTGAACGTGATGGAGAACCTGAGGAGCTGGTGGCACCGCTACGAGACCTGGAAGCCGCGCCGGGTGAGGCAGCTGCTTGAGCGGGCCGCGCTGGAGGAGGCGGCGGCACAAGAGCGGCAGCAGGAAGAGCGGGACGGCACCGGGAGTGCCGGGACCGCCGCCTAGCTGACGGTGAGGTACGCGCCTACTCCGATCGCGGTTGTTCCCCGACTCCGAGAACCTCGGCCGCGGGGCCATCGACGCCACTCTCAACGAGGCCCTGGCGGGACAGGAACCGGACCGGGAGGTGCAGTGACCGAAAAAGAGCAGCTTAAAGGAGCGTAGGCGGGTGAGCCGGCCTGTAGGCCGGGTTCTGTGCCCCCGCTTGCGCGGGGCGGCGGTCATCCATCTGGGACTGCCGTTGCCGACAGCCTCGTGCGGCCTACCCGCGAGCATCGGACGGGCCGTCCTCGATCGTTCGCGCAGGGAACCGTGGTTCCCCTCTTGACCTTGCTCCGGGTGGGGTTTACCGAGCCGCCGCAGTCACCTGCGGCGCTGGTGGTCTCTTACACCGCCTTTTCACCCTTACCCCCGCGCTAGCGCGGGGGCGGTCTGTTTTCTGTGGCACTGTCCCGCGGGTCACCCCGGGTCGGCGTTACCGACCACCCTGCCCTGTGGAGCCCGGACCTTCCTCACCGGACCGAAACGGCCCGGCGCGACCGCCCGGCCGACTCACCCAGGGTCAGGATACGCGGACCGGCGATTCATCCGGTCAGGTGGCTGGTGTCATTGAAGGAGCGGAGCACCGCGGGCCCGTCGGCGTACCAGTCGATTTCGCACAGGGCCGCCACGTCCAGGTGCATCCGGTACAGCGCGGCCGGCGGGGCGAGCAAAGCCGTGGCGACCAGCGACTTGATCGGCGTCACGTGGCTGACGATCAGGACGGTCTGCTGCTGTTGGCCGGCCAGCACCCGGTGCAGGGCCTCGGTCACCCTGGCGCCGACCTCGGTCAGGCTCTCGCCGCCCGGCGGCGCGACCGCCGGGTCGGCCAGCCACGTCGTCACCTCGGCCGGCCACCGCTGCCTGACCTCGGCGAAGGTCAGGCCGTCCCAGGCGCCGAAGTCGGTCTCCCGGAAACCCTCATCGGTCACGACCGGAGCACCAGTGACCTCGGCCACCTCCTGCGCAGTCCGGGTCGCCCGCAGCAGCGGGGAGGTCACGATCACCCCGATACCGGCCGGCGCCAGCCGTTTGGCGGCGGCGACGGCCTGGAGCACGCCGGTTTCGGTGAGCGGGACATCGGACCGGCCAGCGTACCTTTTCTGAACGGACATCGGCGTTTGCCCGTGCCGAAGCAGCAAGGTAACAGTGGGTTCGCTCTGGGCAGGCAGCCAGATGGTCCCGGCGCGCACCTAGAGGCCAGACTCAGGTGTGCGCACCAGGATCCGCCGGCATTCCTCGCACCTGATCACCTCGTCGGGAGCGGCTGCCCTGAGCACGTTCAGGTCGACCGTGTTGAGGCTCAGGTGGCATCCCTCGCACCGGCCGGCTCGCAGCATGGCCGCACCGACGCCGCGCGTGCTGCGGATCTGGTCGTAGAGCTTGAGCAGGTCGGCGGACACCTCGACGGCGACGTCGGTGCGCTTTTCGGATGCCTTGGCCCCCTGCTCGTCGATCTCCTTGAACGCGGCATCGCGCCGGGCGGCCACCTCCGCCATCCGGCTGACCAGGCTCTCACGTTCGGCGGTCAGCTCGTCGCGGCGGTTGACGAGCCCCTCCCGGCGCTCCATCAGGTCGAGCACGATCTCCTCGAGGTCGCCCTGCCTGCGGTGCAGCGACTCGATTTCGGACTGCAGGCCCGCGAGCTCGCGGGCGGCCGATACCTGGCCGGCGTCCAGCCGAGCGCGATCCTTATCGATCCTGGTCCGGACCTGGTCCACGTCACGCTCGGCCCGCCCCTGTTCCCTGGACAGGTCGCTGAGCTCGGTCTCAGCCATGACCAAGGCATCCTTCAGCTCGCTGGCCCTGGCTTCCATCCCGGCCAGTTCGGCGACTTCCGGCAGGCCCTGCCTGCGCCGGGCTAGCCGGACAAGCTCGGCGTCTAGGTCGGCCAGTTCGAGCAGCCGGAGCTGGTTCTGCGGTGATGCCTTCACGAGTCCCAACGTTAGTGCAACTAGGACACCTATAGAGTCTTGCGCCATGGAGATCCCTCAGGTGAGCCGGCCCTATATGCCGGGATACGGCATCGCCGGGCCGGAGGAAGGAAGCGGTCTCTTGCACTGGTCCTGGGCGGCCGAACGGCTGGCCGCCGCCCGGAATTACTGGGTAGCGACGATCTGGCCGGACGGCCGACCGCACGTCATGCCGGTCTGGGGCATGTGGGATGACAGCATCCTCTGGTTCACCAGCGCCGCAGGTTCCCGCAAGGTCCGTAACCTGGCCGCCGACCGCCGCTGCTGCGTCACCACCGAGGACGCCTCGGATCCTGTGGTCATCGAGGGCACCGCGTGCATCACGACCGAGGTGGCCGTGCTGCGGCGGGTGGTCGACTTGATGAACGCCAAGTACCGGACGGACTTCGGGGTAGAGTTCCTCGACCCGGCGCAGAACGCGACCATCGGGGTCCGTCCTCGCCGCGTGTTCAGCATGCGGGCCGGGGACTTCACCGGATCCCCCACCCGCTGGATCTTCGAGGAATAGCGCCGCTTTGCGGGCTAGGCCCGGGCAGGTCCGTGCCGGTCAGGCAGAGAATCCCATCCGGCGAGTTCGACGGCGGGCCACCGGCTTGCGTCCAGAGCCTGACCCTACGCTGAGGGGATGACGAAGGACCCGATTCGCATTGCCGTCATCGGACAAGGATTCATGGGACGGGCACACAGCTTCGGCTGGGCGCGGGCCCGGTCCCTGCGGCCCGGGCGGCTGCAGCCCGAGCTCGCGGTGCTCTGCGGGCGTGATCGCACGGCGCTGGCCCAGAACGCAGCCAGCTATGGCTTTGCCGAGTGGAGCGACCGCTGGGAGGAGGTGGTGCGCCGGAGCGACGTGGATCTCGTCGACATCTGCACGCCCGGGGTGAGCCACGCCGAGATCGCCTTGGCCGCCCTTGCGGCCGGCAAGCACGTTCTCTGCGAGAAGCCACTGGCCAACTCGCTCGAGGAGGCCACGCGCCTAGCCGAGGTCGCCGAGACCGCGACGGCCCGCGGGGTCTTTGCCATGGTCGGCTTCAACTACCGGCGCGTCCCGGCCATCGCGGCGGCGCGCCAGCTCATCGAGCAGGGGCGCCTCGGGAGGCTACGACACATACGGGCCATGTACCTTCAGGACTGGCTGGTCGACGCCTCGTTCCCTATGACCTGGCGAATGGATGCCAGCCAGGCTGGATCCGGAGCGCTCGGTGATCTCGCTTCCCATGCGATCGACCTGGTCCGCTTCCTGAGCGGTGAGCCCATCACGGGAGTCACCGGGCTGCTCGAGACGTTCGTGGCCGAGCGGCCGCAGGCAAGCCCTGCCACCGGGCAGAACGCGGTGGCGGCACCCGGGCGCGTTACGGTCGACGACGCCTGTGTCCTGCTCGCCCGCCTCGGCGGCGGCGCACTGGTGACGCTCGAGGCGACGCGGATGGCAGCGGGCCACAAGAACGGCCTGACCATCGAGATCAACGGCTCCGAGGGCAGCCTGCGCTTCGATCTTGAGCGCCTGAACGAGCTCGAGGTCTACGAACTCCGCGCACCGCAAGAGGGCTTCACCCGGGTGCTGGTGACCAACCCTGGCTCGCCTTATCTGGCGCAGTGGTGGCCGCCCGGGCACATTCTCGGATGGGAGCACAGCTTCGTGCACGAATTCGAGGACTTTCTGGACGCCATCGCCGAGCGCCGGCAGCCGCAGCCCTCCTTCGCAGACGGGCTCGTGACCCAGGCGGTGCTCGACGCCGCGGCCCGATCCGCGGCGAGCCGAAGCTGGGTCGCCCTCAACCAAGCCGGATCGCCATCGACCAAGTAAGCCAAGGGCGGCAGGCCGGGTAGCGTGTACAAAGCGTCCACACGCGACTTTCCGCCATGACAGCACCATTTGAGTCCGACGCCGACCAGCCTCGGCGCCCGCGCGCCCTCATCGGGGCTCTGGTCGGCCTGCTCGCGGCGGCCGTCTCCATCGGCGCTGCTGAATTCGCCTCCGGCCTCGGCGTTCCGCAGAGCTCACCCCTGCTCGCGGTGGGCCAGGCCGCCATCGACCTCACACCGCCGCCGGTCAAGGACTTCGCCATCTCGACGTTCGGCGCCAACGACAAGACGGTGCTACTGGGCGGCATCCTGGTGATCCTCGCCCTGTACGCGGCGGTGGTCGGGGTGCTCGCGGTGCGGCGGCTGGCCTTGGGCATGTGCGGGCTCGCGATTTTCGCCTGCATCGGCCTGGCGGCTGCCCTGACCAGGCCGACCGCCACGGCGGGATATGTCGTTCCCACTTTGGTGGGGGCCGCGGCCGGCACGTTCGCGCTGGCCTGGCTGGCCCGCGCGGCGGCCGGGCTCGGCGCTCCCGCGACGGGCCTGCTGGTTCCGCCCGACCTCTCGGACCTGTCCGCTCCCCCCGACCCCCTGGTTCCTCCTGACCTCCCCGCTCCCCCTGACCTCCCCGCTCCCCCTGACCCTCCCGCTCCCCCTGACCGTCCCGCTCCCCCTGCCTTGGCCCCCGAGCCGGTCGAACGCAAACGGCCGGCTGACTCGGCCGGGGTCGACAAACCTGCCCTCCATGCGGGCCCGGCCTATTCATTTACCTACCTGCCCAATCCGGATGACCAGCCTCCGTCCCCCTGGCCCGCGCGACGACGGTTCCTGGTCTCCAGCGGGGTAGCGGCGGCCGCGGCCGCGCTCGGGACGGTAGCCGGAAGAAACCTCATCAATGAGCACAACGTCGCCGCCGCGCGGACCGCCATCCGGTTCCCGCGGCCCGCGGTCCCCGCACCACCGCTTCCGGCCGGCAGCAACCTGAATATCCCTGGCCTCAGCCCGTTCATTACTCCCGATAGCACCTTCTACCGCGTCGACACCGCCCTGCTCGTTCCCCAGGTGGATCCGGCGAACTGGCAACTGCGGATCCACGGGATGGTGCAACGCGAGGTGACCATCACCTTCGCCGAACTGCTGCGGCGTCCGCTCATCGAGACCTACATCACGCTCACCTGCGTCTCGGACCCGGTCGAAGGACCCTATGTAGGAAACGCCAAATGGCTAGGCGCGAGCCTGGCCGACCTGATCCGGCAGGCTCGCCCCCTGGCGGGTGCCAATCAGCTGCTGTGCACCTCGGTCGACGGGTTCACTTCTGGCACCCCATTGCAAGTCGTGCTCGACGGCAGGAATGCCCTGCTCGCCGTCGCGATGAACGGAACGGCGCTACCGGTCGTGCACGGTTTCCCCGCGCGCATGGTGGTACCCGGGCTGTACGGCTACGTGTCCGCGACCAAGTGGGTCACCGACATCGAGGTCACCACCTTCGCCTCGGCGGTGGCCTACTGGGCTCAGCGCGGCTGGTCCCAGCAGGCGCCGATCAAGACCGAGTCCAGGATCGACGTACCCGTGGCCGACGCGTCGCTCGCCCCAGGCCGGATACCGGTGGCCGGAGTCGCCTGGGCGCAGCACAAAGGCGTCGCCGCCGTCGAGGTACGAGTCAACGGCGGCCCCTGGCACGAAGCACGGCTGGCTGCGGTGCCCGATATCGACACCTGGCGGCAGTGGGTCTGGGAATGGCCGGCCACGCCGGGCAACTACCTGCTCGAAGCCCGGGCCACTGACGCGACCGGCTACACCCAGACGGCGGTCCAGGCCGGGCCGCCGCCCAACGGCGCCTCCGGCTACCCCTCAACGCAAGTCGCCGTCCGCTAGCCGACCTTGGCCGCCAGGTCTTGATAGGCAGGGAGGAGCTAGAGAGGCTGTCGCGCAGCCGTGCGCTTGACAGTCAGCACAGCTTGCTGCCCGCTATATACCGACATTGGCGACAAATGCCACGGACTGTCTCCGATTATCGCGGAAGATTTGCGCTTAATGGAAAGTTTTGTGGACCCCAGTACCCACAATCATCCGTGAAGCGGAAATCATCCGCGGAAAAATGCCGCCAAGCGCCAGGATGTGTGCCACCTGGGGACAGACATGACCTGTGGGGTGTTTTTGGCACACGATCAGCGAGCGCCCGGCACGCGAAGGCGAAATACAGACGGCGGTCCGGGCCGGGCCGCCGCCCAACGGTGCCTCCGGCTACCCCTCGGCGCAAGGCGCCGTCCGCGGCACCTGACCGCCACTGCCGCCATCTCGTGGTCTAATCGGCACGTGCTGGAGACACCGGAGGAAATCGATCGCCTGCAGCAGCTGCTCGACCGCAGCGCCGCTGGGGCGGGTGCTCACCTGAAGGGCATCATCAGCGATGATCATCGCCTCAGTGCGGTACAGGTATGCGAAAGGCTGCAGGGCATGCGGCTGCTCGTGGTCGCCACGGTGACGGCTGACGGCCGGCCGCTGGCCGGGCCGGTTGATGGCTATCTCCTGCACGGGTCTTTCTACTTCGGCTCGGGCAGGGACTCGGTGCGCATGCGCCACCTGGCCCTCCGTCCGGCCGTCAGCGCCACTCACCTGGCGGGAGAGGAACTCGCCGTGACCGTGCACGGCTGCGCGGAGCTGTTCGATGTCTCCGCCCCAGCCGGCGGCGAACTGCGCCGGGCCATGCTTGACCATTACCTGCCCAGGCAGGGACCGGCGTTCGAGACCTGGCTGGACCAGGCCGACCCGATCGCAGCGCGCATCGTCGCGGACAAGATGTTCACCTACGGCACGAACGACTGAGCCCGGCGGGCGTCTGACCGGGCTCACGTCCGGGCGGGTGCGAAGCGGGCGATGGTCAGCTCCCAGCAGCAAGATGTGAGCAGGTCACAAAACCGGCGGCCGAACAGGTAGGCGTCGCCGGGCCAGCGGGCGGACAGGTAGTTCCGGTCTTGGACGGCGAAGGCGGGGCTGTCGTCGGTGGCAGTACCGCGCGCGGACACCGTGCGCGGCCCGCGCTTGAACTGCTCGTCCGGATGGTCCAGGGCCGCCCGCACCTCGTCCTCGACGTAGGCCGGATAGGTGCGGTAGTGGCGGCCGAGCCGCCAGGCCGTGGCCAGGTAGGCCGAACGCTCCAGGTACTTCGGCAGGCAGGTGGTAAGCCGGTCGGCCAGCACACTGCCGCCGGTGGCCGGGTCACGGGCGCGGGCCAGCACGAGCACACCGTGACAGATCGCGCCGACCGGCCTGCCCAGCTGCCAGAATCGCCCGACCTGCTCGGTGAGCACCGGCGAGCCGAGGTACTGCCGCATGCCGGGAGCGTGCCCGCCCGGCAGGATCAGCCCGTCGAAGGCGGCCGGGTCCAGCCCGTCCCACGCCACCGTCGCGCTGAACTCAGGCGCCGCGACGAGCTCGTAGTAGAACGACCTGGCCTCCGGCGCGGCGCCGAGCTGGCCGAACAGGACGCCGGTCAGCAGCCGGGGATCGGCAGCCGGAACGGTACCCGGCCGTTCGGTGGCGAACACCACCTCATGACCCGCGTCACGCAGGATCCGCCACGGCACCGCGACTTCGGTGACGTCGAAGTCCCGGTCGGGAATCGGCATCAGCACGCGCACCGGAACATCATCCCATTCGCTACGGTTGGGCGGGACGAGACTGGAGGTTACAGATGAGCGGCGACGCCGATCGCGAGTTCACGAAGCTGGCGAAGGAGTACCTCGACGACCGGGCGGAACGGCACCCGTCCAGCGCCACCGATCTCGGCGATCACAGGTTCGACGCCCGTCTGGGCGACCCGTCCGAGCAGGCCCGGGCCGATGAACGCCGCGCCCTGGACCGCTGGGCCGGCCGGCTGGAGGCGATCGACGACAGCGCCCTGTCGGCGGAGCACCGGGTCGACGCCGCGATGATGGCGGACGGCGTGGCGCGGCGGGTGTTCGAGCTCGACGAGCTCCGCGAGCACACCTGGAATCCGCTTCAGGCTAACCCGGGCAAGGCCATCTACCAGCTGCTGGCCAGGGACTTCGCCCCGCTGCCCGAACGGCTCGCCTCGGTGGCCGGGAGGCTGGCCGAGGTCCCGGCCGTGCTGGTCGAGGCGCGCCGGCAGCTCGGGGCTCTCGGGTCCATGCCCAGGGTGCACCTGGAGACCGCGATCGGGCAGTTCGACGGCACGATCGCGCTGGTCAGCGGCGAGGTCGATAACGCGCTGAAGGCGGCGCCGCAGTGCGAGCCGCAGCTCGCCCAGGTGCGCCC
This sequence comes from uncultured Actinomycetes bacterium, assembly GCA_963758795.1. Lineage (GTDB taxonomy): Bacteria > Actinomycetota > Actinomycetes > Streptosporangiales > Streptosporangiaceae > Palsa-504. Next base: position 106,220 of record CAVWXG010000001.1, on the reverse strand, counting down.
GGCCGCCCTGGAGGCCCTCGCCGACCATCGCGCCTGGCTGTCCGCGCGGCTAGACGAGGCCGCCCGGTCCGGCGAGTTCGCGGACCCGAGGATCGGGCCCGAGCGATTCGGCCGCAAGCTGTCGCTCACGCTGAACGCGGCGGCGAACGCGGACGCGATCCTGGCCCGCGCGCACGCCGACCTGGACCGGGTGAGCGAGGAAATCGCCGAGCTGGCCGCCCAGATCGCGGGATCCGCTCAGCCCGGCCAGGTCCGGCAGGTGCTTGACCGGCTGGCGCAGGACGTGCCCGATGACACGAGCATCCTGGAGTTCTGCCGGGACGCGCTTACCGCGCAGACCGCCTTCGTGACCGATCACCAGCTGCTTTCCGTCTATGACGATCCGGTCGAGCTGATCGTGATGCCGGAAATCGATCGCGGAGTGGCGGTCGCGTACTGCGACTCGCCCGGTCCGCTCGAGCCGACGCCGCAGTCCACGTTCATCGCGGTTTCGCCGACCCCGGCCGACTGGACGCCCGAGCGGGTCGCCTCGTTCTACCGCGAGTACAACCGGCACATGGTGCACAACCTGATGGTGCACGAGGCGATGCCCGGCCATTACCTGCAGCTCCAGCACTCCCGCCGGTTCTCCGGCTCCGACACCGTGATCCGGGCCGCCCTGCGCTCCGGCTCGTTCACCGAGGGCTGGGCGGTCTACACCGAGGAGCTCATGGCCTCCCATGGCTACCCGGGCGAAGGAGATCCCCGCGCGGTCCGGATGCAGCAGCTCAAGATGCAGCTGCGGACGACCATCAACGCGATCCTCGACGCCCGGGTCCACGCGCACGGCATGACCGAGGCCGAAGCCATGGCGCTGATGACCGGCCGCGGCTACCAGGAGGAGGGCGAGGCGGCGGGCAAATGGCGCCGGTCGCTGCTCACCTCCGCGCAGCTGTCCACGTACTACGTCGGGTACTCCGAGATCTCCGACCTAGCCCGCGAGCTCAGGGCCGCGGATCCCGGTCAGTCCGAGCAGGAGATCCACGACCGCATGCTGGCCCATGGTTCACCGCCGGTCCGGCTGCTGCGCACCCTGATCACGTCGTGACCCGGCCGCTCGCCTGAAGAAGAACCTCCGCTCGACCAGGGACCAGCCCATCGACGTGAGCAGGTAGATCCCGGCCGCGAGCGGCGTGAACGCGGCGATCACGACGGTCAGGTACGCGAACGCCTTGACCAGCACCCCGGCCGTGGGGGCCGTGGGGGCTGTGGGGTTCCCGGGCTTTCCGGGGCTCCCGGGGGTCCCGGCGGTCGGGGCGGCCATCTGCTGGCCTAGCCGGCTGGAGAGCCAGCACAGCCCGGCCAGCAGGACGAACAGGCCCAGAAAGACCCCGCCCTGGATGCTCAGGGGCCCGGCACCGCTCAGCCAGTGACTGCCGAGCGGCACGCTCAGCAGGTCATGCGCGAGCAGCGTGTTCGGCTTACCCGCGATCAGCGGCGACCGGAACAGCAGGTACATCACCGACAGGAACGGCCACTGGAACAGCAGCGGCTTGATGCTGGCGAACATGCTCGTGCCTTCCTGCCGGTACAGCGCGGACATTTCGCTTTGCAGCCGGTCCGGCTGCCTGGCGAACCGCTGGCGCAGGGCCAGCAACTGCGGAGCCAGCCGGGCCGCGGCCACCTGGGCCCGGAGGGCACGGAGGCTGAGCGGCATGAGGACGATCCGGACGGCCATCGTGACCGCGATGATCGCGGCCACGGCGGCCGCGCCGCCGAGAACGGGCGTGAGGATTCCGGTAAATCCGGAGACGAGATGATAGGCAGCGTCCACGGGGACGCCGAAGATACCGAACATGAGCAAGCGGCCTTCCAGCTACGACGGGATGATGGCTGGAGGCGGCCGCCAGGCCCGCGAATCAGCGAGGCCCGCGAATCAGCGAGGACTGGCGGCCGCCGGGGCCGCCGAGGGTGCTCTGGGCCGAGCTCGTCCGGCCGCATCGGGATCGCGCTGGCGCAAGAACGCCGCGCGCCAGGACCTGTCCCGCAGCGCCGAGAGGCGGCGGATCATCGGGGCGGCGGCCGCGCGGGAGCCGCCAGCCACCGAGGTGAGCAGGATCAGCACGGCCGCGAACACGGCCCCGGCCAGGATGGCCGCGGCGAGCGCGGTCAGCACCGAGGGGGTCATCGCGAGCTGGGTAAGGTCACGCAGGATCCCGGCCAGCACCGCTAGCACGCTGCCCACTGACGTTATCGCCATCGACCCATCAAATCTTGCGGCCTCCGCGTAACTCCCTCGCCCCGCGAGGAAGAACCCGTCTCTCAGCGTACGCCGTCAGGCGCAAGCTCGGCGACCGCGGCGAGCAGCCGGTCGACCTCGGACTCGTCGTTGTAGTGGACCAGGCCGGCCCGGACGGCGCCGCCGGAGTCCCGCAGGCCGAACGCACCTGTCAGTTCCCACGCGTAGTTGTCGCCATTCCACACGTTGACCTTGCCCGCGGCCAGCCGTTCCGCCACCTCGCGCGGCGAGTACCCGGCCACGGTGAAGAACGCCGTCGGCGCGCGGCGGGCCGCCTTTCCGTACAGCGTCACGTGGCCCATCGCGCTCAGGCCGCCGAGCAGTCGCCCGAAGAGCTCCGTCTCGTACTGCTCGACGGCGGCCATCGACGCCTGTACCCGCTCTCGCCGGCTGCCGGTCGCGGTCTTCGGGTCCGGGTCCAGGGAGGCGAGGTGCTCCACGGCCGCCGCGACCCCCGCCAGGTCGGCGAATCCCGGCGTGCCCCGCTCGAAACGGCCCGGCACTCCCCCGGGCGCAGGCACCAGCTTGTCCGGGCTCAGCGTCTCGAGCAGGCCCGGATCGGCCACCACCGTGCCGATGTGCGGCCCGGACCACTTGTAGGCACTGGTGGCGTAGAAGTCGGCGCCGAGCGCCCCGACGTCCACCGGCACATGCGGAGTAGCGTGCACGCCGTCCACGTAGCACAGCGCGCCGACCGCGTGCGCGGCCGCGGCGATAGCGGCCACATCCGGCCTGGTGCCGACGATGTTACTGGCCGCGGTGACCGCGACCAGGCGGGTCCGCTCGCTGACCAGCCCGGCGTACTGGCCGGGCGGCAGTTCCGCGGTCGAGATGTCGGCTTCGGCCCACCGCACGAGGGCTCCGCGCCGGGCGGCCGCCTGCACCCAGGGCCTGATGTTCGCGTCGTGGTCGAGCCTGGACACCACGACCTCGTCCCCAGGTCCCCACTGCCGGGACAAGGTCTCGGCCAGCCGGTAGGTGAGCGTCGTCATGTTCGGGCCCAAGATGACGCCTTCCGGGACCGCGCCGGTCAGGTCGGCGATGGCGCGGCGGCACTCGGCCAGGATGGCATCGGAACGCCCGCTGGCCGGGAAGGCGCCCCCCGCGTTGCCGATCCCGGCCCGGTAGGCATCCGTGATCGCCTCGATGACCGTCGAGGGGACTTGCGTGCCCGCCGCGCCGTCCAGGTAGGCATAGCCGTCGCTCAGGGCCGGGTAAGCCGCCCGCACGCGGCTGACGTCAAAGGTCACGAAACCTAGACTTTACTCGCGGACGAGGCCCATCGCTCTAACGCCAGGGCCCAGCCCGGATCCCGGCCGTCCGCCCTAAGAAAAAATCAGGTGACAATCTCTCGCCCGCCCGGTTAACCTCACGCCTAATGCCCCCTGTTAGCCCTTTGCCGGTTTCGCGCGCCTCCGCCAGGGTCCGCCCAGTCGGGGCGCTGTGGCGGCTACGAGGCTACCTCAGGCCGTTCCGCACGCAGATGGTCGTCATGTTCGGCGCCGCCCTCGGCGCGGTGGCCGCCGAGATAGCCATCCCGCTGCTCATCAAGGCCGTGATCGACGGGGCCATCGCGCACGGCGACAAAACCCTGCTGATCCCGCTCGCCCTCGCCGCGATCGGCCTCGGCATGGCCGTGGCGCTGCTCAACATGATCCGCCGCTGGATTCAGTCCACCGCGGTCGCGCAGATCGAGAAGTCGATCAGGGATGACCTGTACGCGCACCTGCAGGGACTGCAGGGGGCGTTCCATGACCAGTGGCAGTCCGGCCAGCTGCTGTCGCGGGCGACGACCGACCTGTCCTCGATCCGCAGGTTCGCCGGGTTCGGGCTGATCTTCCTGGTCACCAACGTCATGACCTTCGTCGCGGTGATCGCGCTGCTGATCAGCCTCAACTGGTGGCTCGGCCTGATCACCGGCGTGCTGTTCGCCCCGGTGCTGCCGGTCTGCATGAGGTTCGAGAAGCGCTACCGGGTGCTCTCCCGCCGGGTCCAGGACCAGCAGGGCGACCTGGCGACGCTGATCGAGGAGGCGGCGACCGGCATCCGCGTGCTGAAGGCGCTCGGCCGGGGCCAGCAGGCCGCCGCCAGGCACGACGCCCAGGCCACAGAGATCTACCGGACGCAGGTCGCCAAGGCCGGCCTACTCGGGTCGTTCTGGGCCCTGCTCGACCTGATCCCGAACGCCGTCATCGGCCTCATCATCGTCCTCGGCGCGTTCGCGGTCAGCAAGAACACGCTGACCATCGGCGGCCTGGTGGCGTTCATCACACTCACGCTTGAGCTGGTATGGCCGGTCGAGGCCCTCGGCTACATCATCGCGTCCGGCCAGGAGGCGGCCACCGCGGCCCAGCGGGTACTGGAGATCTTCGACACCCAGCCCGAGATCACCGACAAAGACCAAGAACCATCAGAACGATCCGTGCTGCGTGCCGCAGTGCCACGCCAGTCCCGGCCGCGGGGGGAAGCCCGGGGTCACCTGCGGTTTGACCACGTGTCCTTCCGTTACCCGGGCGCCGCGGAGCCCGTCCTGCGCGACGTCGTGCTCGACCTGCCGCCAGGTCAGACGGTCGTGCTCACCGGGGCGACCGGGGCCGGCAAGTCGACGTTGCTGCAGCTCGTGCCGCGGCTGGCCGATGCCAGCTCCGGGTCGGTACGGCTGGACGGGACCGATGTCCGCGACCTCCCGCTCGAGCGGCTGCGCGCGGCGGTCGGGTGCGCCTTCGAGGACGCGACGCTGTTCTCGGCGAGCGTCAGGGAAAACGTGATGTTCGGCGCGCCGGACGCGGACGACGCCGCGGTCGAGGCCGCGCTGACGGCGGCACAGGCCCGGTTCGCGTTCGACCTGCCCTGGGGCCTGGACACCAGGATCGGCGAGCAGGGCATGGCCCTGTCCGGCGGCCAGCGGCAGCGGATCGCGCTGGCCCGGGCCATCCTGGCCGGTCCGGACGTGCTGATCCTCGATGACCCGCTGTCCGCGCTCGACGTGCATACCGAAGAGCGGGTGACCAGGGCGCTGCACGAGATCCTGGCCGGCTCGACGGCCCTGGTGGTGGCGCACCGTCCGTCCACGGTCGCGCTGGCCGACACGGTGGCGCTGCTGTCCGGCGGGGTGATCGCGGCCAGCGGCAGCCACCGGGAACTGCTGACCTCGAACCCGGAGTACGCCGCGCTGATGGATATGGAAGGTCTGGAGGAAAGCGCATGACCGCGACGCCGGGCCAGGGCCAGGGCCAGGGGGGTCTGGGGGGACAGGTTTCCCCCCAGACTCGGGGGGGTCTGGGGGGGTCGTCCCCCCGAGGCAACAGTGGCGCGGGGTCGCCGCGGAGAAGGCCGAGGAGGTCAGCGCCGGCCTGGCCGCGCTGCTGCGCGACCGGAGCAGGCGGCTGCTCGGTGATCTGCTGCGGCCCTACCGGCGTGCGGTGTACGCCACCGTGTCGCTGATCGTGGTGGAGAGCCTGGCCGCGCTGGCCGGCCCGTGGCTGGTCGGCGTCGCCATCGACGCCGGGCTCCCGCCGCTGCTGCACAGCCATGACGCGGCGCCGCTGCTCGCCATCGCGGCCGCCTTCGCCTTCGCCGTCGCGGTTCAGGCGGTCACGACCCGCATGTTCGTCGCCATGACCGGCCGCATCGGCCAGAAAGTGGTCCTCGAGCTGCGCTGCCGCCTGTTCGCGCACTTCGGCGACCTGGACGTGGCGTTCCACGAGGACTACACCTCAGGACGCGTCATCTCCCGGCAGACCTCCGACATCGAGTCGATCTCCGACCTGTTCGAGGAGGGGCTCGACTCGCTGATCGCGGCCATCTTGAGCCTGTTCCTGGTCGGCACCGGCATGCTGCTGCTCGACTGGAAGCTCGGCCTGGTGGTGCTGGCCGGCTTCATCCCGCTGATATGGCTGACAGCCTGGTTCCGGGGCGCGTCGACCCGGGCGTACCGGCGGACCAGGGAAACGATCGCGCTGGTCATCGTGCATTTCGTCGAGACGTTCGGCGGGATACGGGCGGTACAGGCCTTCCGCAGGCAACAGCGGAACTCCGACATCTTCTCCGAGCTGGGAGAGGATTACTCGCAAGCGAGCGCGCACGCCTCGCGGCTCATCGCGGTCTACGGCCCGTGCATCTCGCTGGTCGGCAACGTCATCACTGGCGTGATTCTCGGCTACGGCGGGCTGCTCGTCATCGAGGGGGACATCAAGGTCGGCGTGCTTGCCACCTTCCTGCTGTACCTGGCCCGTTTCTTCGACCCGCTGCAGGACGTGTCCCAGTTCTACAACACGTTCCAGTCGGCGACGTCCGGCCTGGAGAAGATTTCCGGCGTCCTCGAGCAGGATCCTGCGGTACCGGAACCCTCGGCACCGCAGACGTTGCCGGCCCGGGCCGCGGCCGTGGCGGGCCGGCAGGTGCGCTTCGAATCGGTCACCTTCGGCTATCGGGACAACCTGGTCCTGCCCGGACTCGACCTGGATATCCCGGCCGGGCAGACGGTCGCCCTAGTCGGCGAGACCGGAGCGGGCAAGACGACGATCGCCCGGCTGCTCGGCCGGTTCTACGACCCGCGCTCAGGCCGCGTCACGCTGGACGGGATCGACGTACGGCGGCTGCCCGACGCGACGCTCCGCAGCGAAATTATCGTGATCACCCAGGAGAACTTCCTGTTCGACGGGTCGGTCGCGGACAACATCAGGCTCGGCCGGCCTGACGCGTCCGCCGCCGAGGTCGAGACCGCGGCCCGGATGATCGGCGCGCACGACTTCATCGCCGCGCTGCCCGAGGGCTACGACACCCCGGTCGGCAAGCGCGGCGGCCGGCTGTCGGCGGGGCAGCGCCAGCTCATCTCCTTCGCCCGGGCGTTCCTCGCCGCCCCGGCCGTGCTCGTGCTCGACGAGGCCACCTCGCTGCTCGACATCCCGAGCGAGCGGCTGGTCCAGGGCGCGCTGCGCACCGTACTGGCCGGCCGGACGGCCGTGATCATCGCGCACCGGCTGTCCACGGTCGCGATCGCCGACCGGGTACTCGTCCTGGACCGGGGGCGGATCATCGAGGACGGCTCGCCTGCCGAGCTGATGTCCGGCGACGGCGAATACGCCACCCTGTACTCCAGCTGGGCCGCCAGCCTGGCCTGAGGCCCCGGGTACTCCAGCTGGGCCGCCAGCCTGGCCTGAGGCCCCGGCTGGAGCACAGGGCACCGCAGGCCCGGCGTTACGACAGCCCGGCGTGCGACGGTACTTGAGGGCGCGCGTACCCTAAGTGGTCATGAAGCGCGGGGTCAACGGCCGGCAGAAGCCGAGCAGGGAAGCAGAGCAGCAGCACCGGGCCGACGTAGCCTTCGCCGCGAGACGAGCGGATCTTTTCGACGCGGCCAGCGAGGCGGAGAGCCAGTTCAGGAAGGCACAGGCCCGGCGGGCCCCCGTGCAGGAAATACGCCGCCTCGCGGATGACCTTGACGCCGCGCTCACCGAGGCCATGCGGGCCGCTTACGCCGCGCAGCGCGCGGCGATCGGCCCGCTCGGCTACGACGACCGCATCTACCGGCGGAAGGCGATGGCCAAGTCGCCCGTGCACGCGCTCACCGCAGTAGCCGAGCACCTTCTCACTCTGCGGGAAACCCACCGCCTCAACGGCATTCCGGCCGTACCATTCGAGGTCAGCCCGCCGGTGTCCCCCGCGCCCCACGGCTGACGTCTTTTGGTTGAGCGATCGGCCGGGTACGCCCTTGCCGGTTTCTGACGGTCTCGTGTGAACCATCCGGGAGGGTTCGACGTCTCCAGCTATAGGGGGGATCTACCACGGCTCGGCGGACTGGGGAGGTTGCATATAGGTAGCAATCGATTGTCCGCAGTTGAGCGTGTCGCTTGCGGCGTAGACTATGGGAGAGCACAGTTGGTCTAGGCCAATTTTCCTCAGCACCACACTAGAGAACATATAGTGACAAAAGGTAGTCAATCAGTGCCAGGCAGAAACTAGCGGGAAGCTATACATGGCTAGCGGGGAACGATCAGCACGAGTCATGGAAGCGTTCCCATGGGCCGCAGCACACTGGAACCGATCATGAATGCAGACAATGAAACAGCCAGGAGGCACTGATATGTGCCCACACTCGCCGCCCTGTCCGGCGCCCTCAGCACCGGACCGCGAAGCGGCACACACCGTCGTCAGTCACCCGGAGCAGGGCTGGAGCCTGCTCTGCAACGGTGTGGTGATCTTCGAGGACACCGGGGAACTGCTACCAGACGGCGCGTCCATCGCGCCGCACCGGCCCACTGACCTCTCGGCCTTCGATCACCCGATCGGCACGCACTTCGACGGCCCGAACGGCACACACTTCGACCGCTCGACCGGCACGCTCTCGCAGCACGACGGGCAGGCCCCGGCGGCCTGATCCGCCCGCGACGGCCTCCAGCGAGGTCCTCGCCGGACGCTTATTCTTGCGACCCCTTAATTTGGCGCCTCTTCGGCCTGCGCCCACCCGCTAGCCGCCATCGGCCGCGGAGACGCGCTGGCCCCTCAGATCACGGTGCCCCTCAGATCACGGTGCCCCTCAGATCACGGTGCCCCTCAGATCACGGTGCCCCTCAGATCACGGTGCCCCTCAGATCACGGTGGGCAGCCACCCGGCGACGGCCTCGGCGATCTCCGCGCGATGGCCCTTCAGCGCATGGGTCTCTCGTGGCACGATGACCACCCGATCCGCGTCGGCGGAATCCGGGATCCCGAACGGATCTCGCTCGCCGTTCACGACGAGCACCGCGACCCCGCTCGCGCGCGCCCCGCGGAGTTCTCCCACCCGGGTCGGCCGCGGCGCATCCGCTCCACCCGGGGGGCGCAGGGGGAACGCCAGCGCGATCACGGCGCGAGCGCCCACCGCAGCGGCAGTGCGGCAGGCCACCCGCGCGCCGTTGCTCCGGCCACCTTGGACGAAGGGGACGCCGGGAGCCAGCTCACGCAGCGCGATCACGATCTCGACCCAGGCGGCGTCCTGCCGGGTGGCAGAGCCGGGCGCGCGGGCGCCCCTGACCCGGTACGGCTGCGTGACTCGCGCCACCATTCCGCCCAGCCGCAGCGCGGCATCGCGAACGGCCAGCACATCGGGCGCCTCGACGCTGCCTCCCGCACCATGGGTGAGCGCGAGCAGGAAGCGCGCCGTAGTGCCGTCTCCGTCGAGCTCGGCGCGCGCGACTCCGGCCGCGGTGATGATCTCCACCAGGCCCATTTTCCTCGCCGACCGCCGCGGGCCGACGGGGACGGGGCCCAGCCGGGAAACCCCGCCCTCGCCGGGACGCCACGGGCGCCACCGCCTCCCCGTCTGCACCGCCCGTGCGGGCGGCTAAGCCGCTGGCCCGCAATGTACATCGACGATATACAAAAGGTACTGGACAGTTGTCCGCCCGTAATATCACGTTGGCGAGCCCTTCGCCGCTCGCCTCGCTCACGCGGCACCCTGGCCGAAAGAGGGTCTTGGCTAAGTCCCAACCGTCTGGCCAGGCCAGCACGCCGACTTACGATCGAGGTTACGTATCCGTTTTGACATGCCGACGGCTACGGCGTAGATCGCGTCACGATGTACCGGACTGCGGCTACCCATGCTCCCCGCGTCCTCGCCGTCATGTGCCGGTTCTTGGCGGACAGGAAGCGCCTATGATGCCCGCGTGTCGCGGAAGACGGCACGTTCGAGGCGTTCCACCCGTCCGGCGAGGTCCCCTGCGCCCTCTGTCTCAGCGGCGTCGCGGTGCTGCTCGATCCACTGGCGGATCAGCACACTCGGGCGTACATGCTGGGCGGCGGCGGTGCGCCGGACCCAGTCCAGCAGCGACTTGGGCAGCCGCACCGAGGTGGTAATCATCGGGTCGGGGTCGGTGTCGGCCTCCCAGGAGCCCTGCTCCATCTCGGCCGCGAAGTCGTGCTGCTCGGCGTAGTCGGCGATCTCGTCTAGCTTGCTCATCCTGGCTATCTTCCCTTCCGCCGGAAGACCTGGCGCTCGGCATTGGTCATATCCCGGGCCGTGACCGCGTACGCCCGCCCGTCGATCGACTCGGCGAGCACGATCAGCAGGTACCGTCCCTCATCGGTGGTGCCGAACGCGTACTCGGTCCCCTCGGCACCTTTCAGCACCAGGCGAGGACGAGCATAGAGAACCTGCTCGACCTCGTCCGGCGAGACATTATGGGCGGCGATGTGGTCCTCGGACTTGTCCGTCCACCGGATCTCCCGCACATCTCAAGTGTAGTCGCTTGCAATGCATCGCACCACGCATGTCGCCGCGCAAAGACACACGCAGGACACGGCCGCCGCGGCGCCAGCTCAGGCCGCCGCACGCAAGCCATCAGCTAGGCCCTGGGCCGCCTTAGCGCGCGCACGCGAGCTTAGACCCAGTTATTACGGATTGAAGCCATACACCGGCCGTACAAGGGTCCGCTCCGGGTGCGGGCGATGCACGCTGCGTTTCCGGTCCGGTACCCTCCCGCCTGGGATGATGCACCTATAGAGGCGCCCGGAACATATCGCTGCGGGACCCTGCCCGAAAGAGGGGTCTTTGATAAATCCCACAACCGTTTGGCCAGCCCGGCGCGCCGCCTCATTATCGAAGCCACGCATCCCCTCTGATTCTTGCCAAGAGAAGTCGTCCGGGACGCCGGGACGGGGGGCGTGATCCTCGCCTTGCGCGGGCGCCGAGCAGGAGTCTCCGGTAGTGGCAGCCGGCATTGCCGTCCGCTGGCGACTTCGGGCTTGGTAAAGGTCGCTTGACATTCGAGGTACAGTCAAGGTACCTTTACATCATGCAGAACCGGGTCCGGGAAGAGCGCGCTCAGAGGGGGATCTCCCAGGCTGAGATCGCGGCGGCCCTGGGCGTGTCTCGGCAGACGGTGATCTCGATCGAGACCGGCCGCTACTCGCCGTCGCTGCCGCTGGCCTTCCGGATCGCCCGGTTCTTTGACTCGACGGTGGACAAGATGTTTGACCCGGAGGATGAGGTGGACCCATGAAGAGCGCCAACCGCGGCCGCCTGGTAGCGCCCGCGATGACGATCATTTTCGGTACTGGCCTGGCGGCTGCGGTGGCGGCCGCCCAGGGCTGGGAGGACGCCATCCCCGTTGCGGTAATAGCGGTCGCCGGGGCGGCCGGCTGACTACGTGTGGGGCGGACGGGACAGCGACACGGGCGGGATGTTCGGCCAGCGGGTCGATGAGCGGCAGAGCCTGCTCAGGATGCGGGCACAGGCGCTCGCCGCGGTGGCGGTGGCCGTCACCGGTGTCGTCGGCTACATGGTCGCGGTTGCGCTCAAGGATCCCGTCTGGCCGTTCGTGCTGTTTCTCGGCGTCGAAGCCGTCGTTTTCATCACCGGCCTGGTGATCTACGGCGCGCGCGGCGTGGGTTAGCCGCCCCTTCTTGCGCTTCGCGCGTCTGGCGGCGCGCGAAGCGCCCGGCCCAGGCCTCGCCATGCGGACCGCCCAGCAGCCGGCCCGCCAGCTAGAGTGGGCATAATGTCACATTCATCGAATACTTGAGCGATAATGCGGGAGGGGGGTTAGTGGTGTCAGTGGGGAGCACGGGCCGGGACGGGCGGGGGCCGGGACGGGCGGAGGGGGCTAGTCGGGGCCTAGACCTCGAGGAGCTTCTTGTCGAGGAGCTTCTTGAGGAACTGGCCGGTGTAGCTCTCCTCGGCGGCAGCGATCTGCTCCGGCGGCCCGGTGGCGATCACGAGCCCGCCGCCGGCACCGCCCTCGGGGCCGAGGTCGATGACCCAGTCGGCGGTCTTGATCACGTCCAGGTTGTGCTCGATCACGATGACCGTGTTGCCGGTGTCGACCAGCCGGTTCAGCACGCCAAGCAGCTTGCGGATGTCCTCGAAGTGCAGGCCCGTGGTCGGCTCGTCCAGCACGTAGATGGTCCGCCCGGTGGCCCGCCGCTGCAGTTCGGCGGCGAGCTTGACCCGCTGCGCCTCGCCGCCGGACAAGGTGGGCGCGGGCTGGCCCAGGCGGACATAACCCAGGCCCACGTCGACCAGCGTCTTGAGGTGCCGGTGAATGGCAGGCACCGGGGCGAAGAACTCCGCCCCCTCCTCGATCGGCATATCCAGCACGTCGGCGATCGTCTTGCCCTTGTAGTGCACCTGCAGGGTGTCGGTGTTGTACCGGGCCCCGTGGCAGACCTCGCACGGCACGTACACGTCGGGCAGGAACTGCATCTCGATCTTGATCGTGCCGTCACCCGAGCACGCCTCGCACCGCCCGCCCTTGACGTTGAAGGAGAACCGGCCCGGCTGATAGCCGCGGATCTTGGCCTCGGTGGTCTGCGCGAAGAGCTTCCTGACATGGTCGAACACGCCGGTGTAGGTGGCCGGGTTGGATCGCGGCGTGCGCCCGATCGGACCTTGATCAACGTGGACGACCTTGTCCAGGTGCTGCGTGCCGGTGATCCGGGTGTGCTTGCCGGGAACCGTCCGCGCGCCGTTGAGCTCGCGGGCCAGCGCCTTGTACAGGATGTCATTGACCAGCGTCGATTTACCCGAACCCGACACTCCGGTAACGGCCACCAGGCATCCGAGCGGGAACGCCACGTCCACGCCGCGCAGGTTGTGCTCGCTGGCGCCCTTGACCGCCACCTCCCGGCTCCTGCTCCGCTGCCTGCGGCGGGCGGGTACCGGAATGATCTCCCGGCCGGACAGGTAGGCACCGGTCAGCGACTCGGGGTTGGCGAGCAGCTCGTCGACTGTGCCGGACACCACGATGTTCCCGCCGTGCTCCCCGGCCCGCGGCCCGATGTCCACTACCCAGTCCGCCGCCCTGATCGTGTCCTCGTCATGCTCGACGACGATCAGCGTGTTCCCCAGGTTCCGCAGCCGCAGCAGCGTCTCAAGCAGCCGGTGGTTGTCCCGCTGGTGTAGGCCGATTGACGGCTCGTCGAGCACGTACAGCACCCCGACCAGGCCCGAGCCGATCTGGGTCGCGAGCCGGATCCGCTGCGCCTCGCCGCCGGCCAGGGTCGCCGAGGCCCGGTCCAGCGACAGGTAGTCAAGGCCTACATCGAGCAGGAAGCCCATCCGCGCGTTGACTTCCTTGACGATCCGCTGCGCAATGTGCTGATCACGCTCGGAAAGTTCCAGCGTGAGCAGGAGCTTGGCCAGTTCCCCGATGGGAAGCGCGCACAGCTCGGCGATGGACTTGTCGTCCACGGTCACCGCCAGTGACACTGGCTTGAGCCGGGCGCCGTGGCAGGACGGGCAGGGCACCTCGCGCATGTAACCGGCGAACTTCTCCCGGCTGGAGTCGGACTCCGCCTCCGAGTGCCGGCGCTCGACCCACGGGATGACACCCTCGAAGTTCGTGTAGTACGAGCGCTGCCTGCCGTACCGGTTCTTGTACCGCACGTGCACCTGCAGGTCGTAGCCGCGCAGCAGCGCGTTGCGGGCCTTGGCGGGCAGCTTGGCCCACGGCGTGTCCAGCCGGAACCCGAGGGCGTCACCGAGGGCCTCGATCAGCCGGACGAAGTAATCGCTGATATGCCCGCCGCTCCACGGCGCGATCGCGCCGTCCGCGAGCGACTTGGACTCGTCCGGAACGATCAGCTCGGGGTCGACCTCGAGCTTGGTGCCGAGCCCGGTGCAGTCAGGGCAGGCGCCCCAGGGCGAGTTGAACGAGAACGAGCGCGGCTCGAGCTCGTCAAAGGACAGGTCGTCGTACAGGCACGCCAGGTGCTCGGAGTACATCCGCTCCCGGTGCGGGTCGTTCTCCGGAAGGTCGATGAAGTCGAGCACGATGACCCCGGCGGACAGGCCGAGGGCGGTCTCCACCGAGTCGGTCAGCCTGCGCCGCGCGCTTTCCTTCACCGCGAGCCGGTCGACGATCACCTCGATGTCATGCTTCTCGTACTTCTTCAGCGCCGGCAGCTGGCCGGAAAGCGCCTCATCCAGCCGCACAATGGTGCCGTCCACCCGCGCCCGTGAGTAGCCCTTGGTCTGCAGCTCCCTGAGCAGCTCGCCGTACTCCCCCTTGCGGGCGCGGACCACGGGAGCGAGCACCTGGAACCTGGTGCCTTCCTCGAGTTCGAGCACCCGGTCCACGATCTGCTGCGGAGCCTGCCGCGCGATCGGCCGCCCGCAGATCGGGCAGTGCGGCTTGCCGATCCTGGCGTACAGGAGCCGCAGGTAGTCGTACACCTCGGTGATCGTCCCGACGGTCGACCGCGGGTTCCGGCTGGCCGACTTCTGGTCGATCGAGACCGCGGGCGACAGCCCGTCGATGAAGTCGACGTCCGGCTTGTCCATCTGGCCGAGGAACTGCCGCGCGTAGGCAGACAGCGATTCCACGTACCGACGCTGACCCTCGGCGAAGATGGTGTCGAAAGCCAGGCTCGACTTGCCCGAGCCGGACAGCCCGGTGAACACGATCATGGCGTCCCGCGGCAGGTCGAGCGAGACGTCCTTCAGGTTGTGCTCGCGGGCGCCGCGAACGACAAGCCGGTCAGCCACTGCGCCTCTGCTCTCTTGGGGCTCTGGAAACGGGTGGACGGGTCGCTTGGCGATGGTAGCCGGGGGGTCTGACATTTTCGAAAGTCGCCGCTCCCGTCACTCCGCCCGGTAGTACTTACGAGCACCAGATCAGCCGCCCTTATGCCCCCCCGTTACCCCTCCCACGATAGCGAAGGACGCCAGCAACTGCCTGGCGGTCCACCACCCCGGTCCAGGCCCCGGGGAGAAACGTATGGTTGTAGCACCCCACTCAAAAGAGCCGGCTGAGTCGCCGGGCCAGCCGGGGGTGGGGGGCGGCTCTTGCGCGCCAGGTGCCGGGCGCACAATGAGGCATCCCGTGGGGGGTCTCATGGGTCGCTGATGCGGGGCCCCATGATTTATTACAGCCCGCTGCCTGACGTGGAGATCCCCGATCTCCCGCTCACCGACTATATCCTGGCGGGCGGCGCGGGCCAGCCGGACAAGCCCGCGCTGATCGACGGCGCCTCCGGGTGGGCGCTGACCTATGGCGAGCTGGAGGCCGCGACCCGGTCGCTGGCCGGCGGCTTGGCAGCGGCCGGGTTCGGCCGGGTACGTCGTCCTGCGCCCCGGCGCCACCGCCTCCCCGGCGGAGATCATGCGGTTCGTCGGGGGCGAGGTGGCGCACTACAAGCAGATCCGGCGCCTCGAGGTGATTGACGCGATCCCCAAGTCGGCGGCGGGCAAGATCCTGCGCCGGATACTCCGCGAGTCCGCCAGGACCTGATCCGCTGCTGACCTGCCAGCCGTCCCGGCCGCCCGGATAGGGTACCGGAGATGAAATGGCTGGCTGAGTGCTCTTCTGCGGCGCTGCGTGAGGCGCTGCGGGCCGTGGCACCAGAGCTGGGCGGGTATCCGGTCACGGTTCCCGGGCCGGCCGGAAAGCAGGACCCGCTGTACCACTCGGGCTGCCTGCCGGTCGGCGACCGGTTCTTCGTGAAGTTCGCCTGGTCACGTCCTGCCGCGCTCCGGCTGATGCGGGAGATCGGCGTCCTGACCGCGCTCGCCCGCGAGCCGGAGGTCCCGTTCCTGCCCGAGGTGGTCGTCAGCAGCGCCGACCCGCTGCTGATGATCACCAGGCGGGTGCCGGGGACATCCCTGTTCGCGGTCACCGACTCGATCGACCCTGACTACGCCGCCAGGCAGCTCGTGCGGTTCCTGGCCGCCTTGCACCACCCGATCGCCCGCCAGCGCGCCGAGGCCGCCGTCGGCACGCTCACCGGCGCGCAGCTGCCGCCGGTCACGACCAGGACCTTGCGTGAACGGCTCGGGACGTGGGTCCGGCCGGATCAGCGCCGGACCGTCGTCCGCTGGTGCGACTGGGCCGACGCCGTGCTCGGTTCGGCTGGCCCGGCCGTGCTCGTGCACGGTGACTTGCACGGCGACAACCAGGTGTGGGACGGCGACGAGCTCCGGCTGGTGGTGGACTTCGAGAACATCGGGGCCGCCGAGGCCGAATACGAGCTACGCGCCTTTCCCGGTCCGAGGATGGGTCCCGGCCTGGAGCTGCTGACCGCGATCATGCACCACTACCAGCAGGTCACCGGACGGCAGCTGTCGCCTGCCCGGGTGATGGCCTGGCATCTGCGCCAGGCCCTCGGCGACGTGCTGTGGCGCAGCGAAGCCGGCCTCCCGCTGGCGGATCACCAGACACCACCACAGTGGGTCGAGGACCTGGCCATGCGCTTCAGCGCACTCAGCATCACCCCCTAAGCGCCAAAGCGCCTGGCGCATCACGTCCGCGCACTCGCCGTAAGGCAGTAGCTCCCGGACGTGACGGGCGGCCAGGACGAGCAGCTTCACACGGATCTCCAGCTGGGATGGGCGCGCCACGGGGAACGAGGGGATGGGCGGACGCTGAGGCGAGGTCCGTTCCGGTATAGGTTTTAACGATGACTTACTCGGGAGACGTACGTGTCGGCGGGCCGCCGGACACTCGTGAGATCGACGGCCTGACGGTGACCAAGATATCCGTGGGTCCCATGGACAACAACGCTTACCTGCTCCGCGACGCGGGCACCGGCCAGGCCATCTTGATCGACGCGGCCAACGAGGCGGGCCGGCTGATCGAGCTGATCGGCGACACGCCGGTCGGCACGATCGTGACCACCCATCGGCACGCCGACCACTGGCAGGCTCTCGCCGAGGTGCAGAAGCACACCGGCGCGGAGGTCGTCGCGCATCCGGCCGACGCGGGCGGGCTACCCGTCCCGGTCAGCCGGGTCGTGGAGCACGGCGAGGTGCTGGCCTTCGGGGACGCCGCGGTGTCCTTCGTCCACCTGCGCGGGCACACGCCGGGCAGCATCGCCGTCGTCTACGACGCGGGCGGCCGGCTGTCCGGTGCGCCGCACGTGTTCACAGGAGACTCACTTTTCCCTGGCGGCGTGGGCAAAACGAACTCGTCCGAGGACTTCGACTCCCTGCTCACCGACGTGACCGAGCGGCTGTTCGGCCCGCTTCCCGACGAAACCTGGGTGTACCCGGGGCACGGCAAGGACACCACGCTGGGAACCGAGCGCCCTCACCTCGGCGAGTGGCGCGAACGCGGCTGGTGACCTCCGCGTATTACACGGCCCGCCGATAGCGGACCTCGGTGACGCCGCCGAGACCCTCGAGTACGTGGGTGGCGCCGTCCGGCGCGAATCCGGCTCGCTCGTAGAAACGGCGGGCCCGGGTGTTGTCCCGGAGCACCCACAGCACCACGGACTGGTACCGGGCCGCGCGGGTCTTGGCCAGAACCCGGTCCATGAGCGCCCGGCCGGTGCCGGTAGACCACCAGGCCGGGCGGACGTACAGGGCGTAGAGCTCGGCGACGCGGCCGTCCCGGCCGGCATCGGTCAGCGGATGCGGCCACTGCCCGGTCAGCACATTCGTTTCCGGGCCGAACGACGCGTAGCCGACGATGCCGGGCAGGTCCCCGCGTCCACGGGTATCCCGTTTCCCGGCCACGGCGACCATCATCCGCTGCCACGGCCGGGTCTGGAATGTCTGCCGGACCCGTGCGCCCTCGTCAGGCGCCGTGACCCGGTTGATGACCTCGCGGGAGATGATGCCCTCGTAGGCGGCGAACCAGCCGGCCCGCTGCACCGCCGCGACCGACGCCGCGTCCGCGGCCGAACCGGACCGGATCACCACCATCCGGACAAAATAGCGAATACCGGGCTGCGCTAGCGAATCCGCAGAGCCAGGAAGCTACAAAACGACACGGGTCGTGTTACCGGTGATTGCTTTGATGACAGCTACCGGGCGTTCGACTATCCCTGATTGGATGTTTCGCATGGCGGATTTCAGTCCCCCGGCGTCCACGCTAGCCGCCCTCAACGCGGCGCCGCCCGAGGCCGCCGAGCGGGACCTCCTCACCTGCTGCGCCTCGGCGAGGTTCGCGAAGGCCATCGCCGACGGCCGGCCCTACCCCGGACCGGACGCGCTCAGCAACGCGGTTGACACCGCATTCGCCGCCTTGAGCTGGGACGATATCGTCGAGAGCATGAACGCGCATCCGCGCATCGGCGACCGGCCGGCCAGCGCAGGCTGGTCGGCGGCCGAGCAGTCAGGCACCGCCGCGGCCAGCGACCAGGTCCGGCAGGGCCTGGCCGAAGGGAACCTCGCCTACGAGAAGCACTTCGGCCACGTTTTCCTCATCTGCGCCAGTGGCCTTTCCGGGCAGGAGATGCTGGACCAGCTCCGGACGAGACTGAAAAACGATCCTCAGACAGAACGGGCCGTGGTGCGTCAGGAACTGCTGAAGATCACCCAGCTGCGGCTGGCCAAGCTGCTGAGCAATTGACGCTGTCCACGCATGTTCTCGACGCGACCACGGGGCGCCCCGCGGCCGGCGTCCGGGTGCGGCTCGAACGCGCCGGCGATACCGGGTGGGCGCCGGCGGGCGAGGGGACGACCGGCCCCGACGGGCGGCTGCGGTTGTCCGGCGATCCGGGCGATCCGGCGGCGGGCAGCGAACCCGGCGTGTACCGGATGACCTTCGGCAGCGGGGAGTATTTCAAGGCGCGCGGATCGGCTACGTTCTACCCGGAAGTCTCGATCACGTTCGAGATGATCGAGCGGGTCGAGCACTATCACGTACCGCTGCTGCTCAGCCCGTTTGCCTATTCCACCTACCGGGGGAGCTGACCTGTGGCCATACCAGGACCTGAGACATGCCGCACATGTTCCTGAACGGAGGCGGGATGCGCGGCGGGTCGCTGCATCACCTGCTGGCCGGCGCACCACTGGTCGCCGAGACCCGGACCGCGCCGCACTACCTGCTCTACTCGGTCGGCGACCGTTATCCCGCCCTGCAGCCTTGCCCGAAAGGCGCCGAGGGTTCCCCGGGGGGTTCTGGGGTTGCCGTCGCCGGCGAGGTGTACGACCTGCCGCTCGGCCTGCTACGCAATGCTCTGCTGCCGGCTGAGCCGCCCGAACTGGAGCTGGGCGTGATCGAGCTGGCCGACGGCAGCTCCGCGCTGGGCATGCTGCTGCGCCGGCCGTGCCCCGCCCTGAACGACCTCACCGACATCACGGCCTTCGGCGGCTGGCGCGCTTACATCAGCCGTCAAAGGAGCTGAGGCAGGCGCCCCGCCGACCCCGGGGTCGGCGCCCCGCCGACCCCGGGGGTACTCGTCCAGCAGACCCCGGGGGTACTCGTCCAGCAGACCGCCAAACTATCCCTAATGCGTCGAAAAGGGGCGCGGCCGGGTGCTGCCGCTCTGCGATCGGCCGCACCGATGGAACATTGGGCCGGTCCTATGCGGCCCAGGGTTCCATCGGTGCGGTGGCCGGCGCGGCCCGCGGCGGCCGGGCTGGGTCGGGTGGGGGCTGCGGCGGTTCCTGACGACGCTGGGGGCTGGGGGCTGCCGGGGATGCTGGTCAGCGGGTCGTCCAGGGCCGGAGCTTGTCTGGGTTGCGCACGGCCCAGATGTGCTTGATCCGGTCGCGTGTGATGTCGAACGCGAACACCGTCACGGTGACGCCGTTCTTGCTGAGCCACCAGACCGGGCTGGCCGTTGACCGTCCGCTCCAGGATCGTCACGTTGCCGGGTGCCCGGGCGGCGAGATCGACGATGTAGCGCGCGATCTGCTCGCCCCCTTCGATCGGGCGCAGCGCGGCGTTGGCGAGGCCACCGCCGTCGGCGATCGCCGTGGCGCCGGGGTCCAGGAGGCTGATGAGGGCGTTGATGTCCCTGGCTTCCCAGGCCTTTTTGAAGTCCCTGACAAGGCCGGCCTGCCGGGCCGTAGGGCTCGCGGGAGGCTGCGAGGCGCGGATGCGGCGGCGGGCTGAGGAGGCCAGCTGACGGCATGCCGCGGGGGTGCGGCCAGCGATCTGGGCCACTTCGGTGAACGGGTAGCCGAAGACGTCGTGCAGGATGAGCGCGACGCGCTCAGCCGGGGTCATCGAGTCGAGCACCACGAGGAAGGCCATGCTGACTGACTCATCGAGCGTAACCCGGTCCGCCGGGTCGGCGGTGCCGCCCGGCTGCACGCTCGTCCACTCCGCCGGGTTGGGCAGCGGCTCGGGGATCCATTCGCCCACGTAGCGTTCCCGGCGGGCCCGCGCCGAGCCGAGCAGGTCCAGGCAGATGCGGCTGGCGACGGTGGTTAGCCAGGCGCCTGGGGACTCGATGGCTTCCTGCTGCTGCCGGGACATGGCGTACCAGCGGACGTAGGTCTCCTGGACGGCATCCTCGGCCTCGGCCAGCGAGCCCAGCAGCCGGTAGGCCAGATTGATCAGCCGGCGTCGTTCGCTCATGATCGCGTCCAGGCTCGGGTCGGGCCGGGCGTGTCCTGGCCCGGATCGGGTGGTCATGATGGCGCCGCCCTTCGTCGGTCGGATCTGTCCTCACCAGTTCGACGAGACAGCGCACCGGAATGTGAGGCGGGCGCGTCGCCTGACATCCCGGCGGGTTGCGTCGTCGTACTACTCAGAAGAGCACATCATCCAGCGGACCACCGGCTCAGGCCGGGACCCGCGGGAACGGCAAAGGAGATCACGATGGACGCTCGTTTGGATTACCTCGGCAGCCCCTTGGCGCTGAAGTTCGTCAAGTACCTCAACTCGGCGGGAGCCGTCCTGCATGATTCGGCCTTGCCGACCACGACGCAGGAGCTGGTAAAGCTCAGGGCCAGCCAGATCAACGGCTGCGGCTTCTGCACCGACATGCACATCAAGGACGCCCTGCACGCCGGGGAAAGCCAGCAGCGGCTGAACCTGGTCGCGGTGTGGCGCGAGGCGAAGGTCTTCACCGAGGCCGAGCGGGCCGCGCTGGAGCTCGCCGAGCAGGGCACCCGGATCGCCGACGCCGCCGGCGGCGTCACCGATGAGGCCTGGGCGAACGCGGCCAAGCACTACGACGATGACCAGCTCGCCGCGCTGGTGGCGGTCATCGCCCTCATCAACGCATGGAACCGCATGAACGTCATCATCCGGCAGCCCGCCGGCGACTACCAGCCCGGCCAGTTCTGATAACCACGGACACCGCGCTGCGACGACACAGATGAAAGGCAGGGGAAAACGATGCGCGACTTTGCGGCCATCGCTGACCGCGTCGAGATCGAGGCGCTGCGCGGCGAGTTCACTGACGCGGCGATGATGCGCGACTACGACCGGGCCGCGTCGCTGTTCACGCCCGACGGCGCACTGCGGATCCCCGACGCCAACGTCGAGCTCGCCGGCCAGAAGGAGATCCGCACCTGGGGCGAGCGGGTACCGGCTGTCGTGGACTACCTCGTGCAGAACACCCACCCGGGCACGATCCAGCTTGCCGGCGACATCGCGTCCGGCCGTGCCTACCTCTGCGAGCTCATCCGCCTGCGCGACGGCAGCTCACACCTGAACTACGCCATCTATCACGACCGATACCAGCGCACCGGCGACGGCTGGAAGTTCACCGAGCGCGTCTACGAGATCAGGTATCTCGACACCACTCCGCTGGCGGGCTCGGCGCCCCGCCCAGCCACCGACGCCGGCTGACCCCCGCCTACGGCGGCTGGCGCGCCTACCTCAGCCGCCACAGGAGCTGAGGTGGGCACGCTGCCGAGCGATCCGTCAGCTGGCGACGAAGATCATGCCCTGCGGCTCGAGGCTAGGGCCATGGAGCGAGACAGGCGTGATCTTCCCGGTGTACATGTTCAGCTGGCCCAGGTAGTTCGGCGGGAACCCGGGTGCCGGGCAGGTCGCGGGCGCGTCGTTCGCGTCGCACGGGGTCACCGCGACGAATACGGTGCCCGGCCAGAACGTGCCGCTTACTGCCTCGATGGCGTCGGTGCTGGTGCTGGCGGCGAAGAACGTCCCGTTCGAGGATGTCGCCCAGGCGGTGTCGTCGACCGACTGCGACAGGCTGAGCACCGACAGATGCTGATACCAGGTACCGGCGCCGTACACGTAGATCTGCTCTTTGTCACCCTGGCTGGTCAGCATGAAGTCCCCGGCGAACCTGGGCGCGGAATACGGTACGTCCTCGTTCGAATCGGGATCGGTGAGGGCCAGCTTGACCGTCCTGCCCGCGTGCGAGCCGTTGGCGGCGGTCGCGTCAGCCTCGTCGTAGAAGAGCGCGTGGACGTAGGCCACCTGGTTGTCCGGAGCCAGGCTCACCGAGTACACAGCCGGGTAGGCCGGGTTCGGCGCCGCCGCCCCGGTGGTGCCTGGAGCCGAGGCGCTGATCAGCATCTGGCCGTCGTAGAAGGAGATGGCGTCGGTGCCGCCGTGGTGCGGCAGCGGCTGCTTGCTGTAGTGGTAGTGCGTCACCTGGCCGGTCCAGGAGTCGATGCTGTCGAGGCTGGAGTTCGCGTCCTCGTTGATGGTGGCGATGACCTGCCCGGTGGCCGGATTGGCGGTCAGTCCGTCGCACTTGCCGCGAAGGTCCCACTGGTGGATCACCTGGCCGCCCTGGGAGAATTCCACGATGGTGCTGTCGCGGTTGCCATCCGGGCTGGCCTGTCCCTGCGGGCCGACCCCGTTCTGGAACGTGGTGAACAGGTCACCGTCGAAGATGGTGATGTCATCGGGCGAGCTCAGCCGCTCCCAGTGCCGCTTACCGGATCCGGCCTTGGTGTACCAGTGGCCCAGGCTCTTGCCGGACAAGACCTGGTGCACGTAGTAGCTGGGCCGACTATGCGAGCTCGTCCTGGCGCTGG
Organism: uncultured Actinomycetes bacterium; assembly: GCA_963758795.1. Classification (GTDB taxonomy): domain Bacteria; phylum Actinomycetota; class Actinomycetes; order Streptosporangiales; family Streptosporangiaceae; genus Palsa-504. Next base: position 83,328 of record CAVWXG010000001.1, on the reverse strand, counting down.
CGGGCAAGGCGGTGGCCACCATGGCCAGCAAGGTCACCGCCACTGCGCCGGCGACCGTTATCGTCTTGGTGGCCCGGCTGGTGCGGGCGCGTCTACCGATCACCTGCATACCTTTTGACCCTTCTTGCCGAAGCATGTCCGCTCGCGTAGAAGACTGTCTACTTCTAGCGGGTAGTTCGAGCGCGTAGCCGACCGAAACACTGCACCCAGATGAACGGATAGCAAATTTAACCGTCTAAGCTGCCTGGTGGTTCGCTCGGTGTGCCGCAAAGCCGGGCGGCCGGCCGTGGTGAGAGACTGGCGGCTGTGCGCACCTACGGACTTCGATTCGAAGTCAACTGCTCGATCCTGTTCACCGAGCTGCCGCTGCTGGAGCGGCCCGCGGCCGCGCGAGCCGCCGGGTTCGACGCGGTGGAATTCTGGTGGCCGTTCGCCGATCCGGTGCCCGCGGACCACGAGGTCGACGCGTTCGTCCGGGCCCTTGACGACGCCGGCGTGCGTCTCGCCGCTCTGAACTTCGCCGGGGGCGACCTGGCGGCGGGTGACCGAGGACTGCTGTCCCAGCCGGACGGCGCCCCCGCGTTCTGGGACAACATCGACGTCTGCGTCGGCATCGCCGTCCGGACCCGCTGCACCGTGCTCAACGCGCTGTACGGGAACCGGGTGGACGGCGTGCCCGAAGAACTGCAGGATGAGCTGGCCCTGGAGAATCTCGGCCTGGCCGCCCGGGCCGCCGCGCCAGGCGGGGCGACCGTGGTCGTGGAGGCGCTGAACTCCTATGACAGCCCGCGCGCTCCGCTGGTCTCCAGCCAGGGCGCGCTCGCGGTGATCAACGAGGTGCGAGCCCGGAACGGCGTCTCCAACATCGCGTTCCTCGCCGACCTGTATCACCTCGGCAAGATGGGCGAGGACTTGCCGGAGATGCTAGCCCGCGACGCTGCCGACATCGCGCACATCCAGGTCGCCGACGTGCCTGACCGCGGCGCTCCGGGAACGGGCGAGCTGGACTTCCAGGCCCTGTTCGGGCAGATCGCGGAGCAGGGTTACACCGGCTGGATCGGCTGCGAGTACAAGCCGTCGGATCCGGCGGACAGCTCGACGAGCTTCGGCTGGAGGTAGCGGACCATGTCCCGTATCGGATTCATCGGTTATGGCTCGCTCCATCATTCGGCGCTGCTGAAGGTCATCGAGAACCCGTCGAGGTCAGATGAGGTATGACCTGGTGGTCCGGTCCCGGCGGGCGGTGCTGCCGGACGGCACGCGGCCCGCGTCGGTCGCGGTGAGCGGGCCGGTCATCGCGGCCGTCGGCGAGTACGGCGCGCGCTATGACGCAGATCGCGACGTCGACCTCGGTGACCTCGCGCTGCTGCCCGGCCTGGTCGACACCCACGTGCACGTCAACGAGCCCGGCCGGACCGAGTGGGAGGGGTTCGTGACCGCCACCCGGGCCGCCGCGGCAGGCGGGGTCACCGCGATCTGCGACATGCCGCTCAACTCGCTGCCGCCCACCACCTCGGTGGCGGCGCTGACGGACAAGCGCGCGGCGGCGGCCGGGAAATGCTGGGTGGACGTGGCGTTCTGGGGCGGCGCGGTGCCGGGCGGCGAGGCGGCGCTGCGGCCCCTGCACGACGCCGGGGTGATCGGGTTCAAATGCTTTCTGCTCGACTCGGGCGTGCCCGAGTTCCCGCCGCTCGACGTGGCGGGCCTGCGGTCCGTGCTCAGCGAGCTGGCCGAGCTTGATGCGCTGCTGATCGTGCACGCCGAAGACGCGGCCGAGATCAAGCCGGCGGCCGGCCGTGACTTCGGCTCGTTCGTAGCGTCCCGGCCGCCGGTGGCGGAGCGCCGCGCCATCGAGAAGGTGATCTCAGCCGCGGCGCGCGCCGGGGCGCGGGCCCACATCGTGCACCTGTCCGCAGCGGAATGCGTCGCCATGATCGCCGGGGCCAAGACGGCTGGCATCCGGCTCACCGCCGAGACCTGCCCGCACTACCTGTTCTTCGCCTCCGAGCAGGTGCCGGACGGGGCGACCGAGTTCAAGTGCTGCCCGCCGATCCGGGACTCGGTCAACCGGGAGGCACTGTGGCGGGGCCTGGAGGCCGGCGCGATCGACTGCATTGCCTCCGACCACTCGCCGTGCCCGCCCGAGCTCAAGTCTCCCGGCTCGGGAGACTTCGGCGCGGCCTGGGGCGGTATCGCCTCGCTCCAGCTCGGCCTGTCCGCGGTCTGGACGGTGGCACGGCGGCGCGGGCGGGCCCTGGACGACGTCGTGCGGTGGATGGCCGCGGCCCCGGCGGCGCTCGCGAGCCTGCCGGCTAAGGGGCGCCTGGCCGCCGGATGCGACGCCGACCTGGTCGCGTTCGACCCGGAGGAGAGCTACGTCGTGGACGCGGCCCGACTGCAGCACCGGCACCCGGTCACGCCGTATGCAGGGCGTACGCTGACCGGACGCGTGCGGCAGACATGGCTGCGCGGAACCTCGCTGCTCGATGCTGAGAGCGGCGTGCCGGATGGTAAACCAGTGGGCCGACTGCTGAACCGAGACTAATGGGGAATGAATCTGTCCATGGATGAGCAACTTCTGCCCGATTTGCTCCGGCTGCGCGGGTCGGTGGTGGCCGCGAGCGATGAGTTCTTCGCCGCCAAAGAGAACTTGATCAAGCCGGACGCGCCCGTCTTCGTGCCGGAGACGTACGGAGCCAGGGGACAGGTCTACGACGGCTGGGAAACCCGGCGCAAGCGCGGGCCCGGCGGAACGCTGCCGGATCGCACGGCCCGGGACTGGGTGATCGTCCGGCTCGGGGTCGCCGGGGTGGTGCACTCCATCGTGGTCGACACCGCGCACTTCACCGGGAACTTCCCGCAGGCCTGTTCGGCGGACGCGTGCTCGGTGAGCGGGTACCCGTCTTTCAGCGAGCTTGCGACCGATCCCGCTTCCGGTGGCCCAGAGGGAATCTGGCAGGAGATCGTGCCGCGCGGCCTGCTGACCGGCGACCACCGGCACGCGTTCAGCGTGAGCTCCCCGCGCAGGTTCACCCATGTCCGGCTGAACATCTTCCCCGACGGCGGCGTCGCCCGGCTGCATGTACACGGTGAGGCGGTGCCGGATCCGGCCATGCTGAAGGGTCTGACCTTCGACCTCGCGGCGCTGGAGAACGGCGCCGACGTGGCGGCCCGCAGCGACCAGTTCTACTCCACGCCGCGCAACGCGATATCTCCGGGACTCTCGCGGGTCATGGGCGAGGGGTGGGAAACTCGCCGGCGCCGGAAGCCGGGGTATGAATGGCTGGTCATCCGGCTGGCCGGGCATGGCGAGATCAACCTTGCGGAGATCGACACGTCCTGGTTCCGGGGCAACCAGCCCGACACCGCCTCGCTGCAGACGCTGGACGCCAGTACCGGGGCCACACTGCATGACGAGAACGCGTGGCATGATCTGCTGCCGCCCGTCAGGTTGCTGCCGGACACGCCGCACCGGTACCGCGTCTACGGCGCCCCGGCTACGCACGTGCGGCTGAAGATCTTCCCCGACGGCGGCGTGGCCCGGCTGCGGCTGTACGGGTCGCTGACCGAGGAGGGCCTGGCGGCCATGCGGCGCCGATGGGACGAGACCGCGTAAGGAGCCATGTGGTGATGGCTGTCCGGGTGTACGCCTCGTCGTCCTCGGATGCGTAGCTGACATCGCAGGCTCGATGCGTCGACAGCCCCGAACCGGCGGGTCGGAGCGATAGCCTAGTTGTCATGAGCGCTCAGCCCGTTCAGGAGCATGATCCGGATGACCCGGTAGAGATCCTGCGCGTGCTGCCCGAGCGGTTCCGTGAGCAGTTTCTCAACGAGTATGCGGCCGCGGCGGAAGCGGCCCGGCGGCCTGAGGGCTACCGGGCACTTCATGACCTGCTCAGGCTGTGGCGGCTCAGCGCAGCCGCCTACTCCGAGCCGGGTTTTGAGGCCCGTCTCGCTAGCGTGCAGGAGGCCGTGCGGGCCGGCAGCCTGGAAGGGGCAGTGCCGATCGAGGAGATCGTCCCGGACTGGCCCGCCCGCCTGAACCGCCGGTGACCTATCGCGTCCGGTTCGAGGCCTACGCCCTAGTCCAGCTCCACGGCCTGCCCAGCGAGGCTTTCGACGCCCTGCTTGACCGAGTCGCGGAACTGGTACAGGCGCGTTCTGCTGGTTTGGTGGCCATGGGCCGGACGAGAACGCGCCCTCGTGATCTCATGGCCCAATGAGCCACGTGGTAATCGCTCCGGACAAGTTCAAGGGGACGCTCACCGCCGCCCAGGTGGCCGCGCACGTGGCGGCCGGGCTCGACCGGGCTTGTCCTGGGTTGAGGAACGTCCAGGTACCGGTGGCGGACGGCGGAGACGGCACCGTCGACGCGGCGGAGGCCGCCGGTTACCGCCGCGTCGAGTTGGACGTCCGCGGGCCGACAGGCCGACCTACCACGGCTGCCCTGGCCTTCCGGGAGGGAACCGCCATCATCGAGTCCGCCCAGGCCAGCGGGTTGAGCAAGCTGCCGGACGGCGTGCCGGCGCCGCTGACCGCCTCGAGCCGCGGTGTCGGGGAGCTCATCGGCGCGGCGGTCAGGATGGGGGCGGAGCGGATCGTGCTCGGCCTGGGCGGCGTGGCCTGTACCGACGGCGGCGCCGGCCTGGTCACGGCGCTCGGCGCCCGGCTGCTTGACGCGTCGGGAGCCGAGCTCCCGCCGGGCGGCGCGGCGCTGGCCGGGCTGCACCGGATCGACGTCTCCGGCCTGAAGGACCTATCGGGCACCGACGTGATCGCGGCCACGGACGTGGACAACCGGCTGCTCGGCGAGCGAGGCGCCGCAACGGTCTACGGACCGCAGAAGGGCGCCTCGGCGGAGGACGTGACGATCCTGGAGGACGGCCTGGCCCGCTGGGCGGACGTGACCGAGCGGACGCTGGGCCGCGGCATACGCGAGGATCCCGGGGCGGGCGCGGCAGGCGGACTCGGCTTCGCCGCGCTGGCGTTCCTCGGCGCGAGGATGCGGCCCGGCATCGAGCTGCTGCTCGACCTGCTCTCGTTCGCCGGTCACCTGCCCGGCGCCCGGCTGGTCATCACCGGAGAAGGCGCGCTCGACACCCAGACCCTGCACGGCAAGGCCCCGGCCGGGGTGGCTCGCGCGACCGCCGTGGCGGCACCGGGCGTGCCGGTGGTGGCGGTGGCCGGGATCTGCTCGTTGACCACTGAGCAGCTTCGTTCGGCGGACATCGCCGCGGCTTACGCGCTGGCGGACATCGAGCCTGACCTGGCCCGCTGCCGGGAGCAGGCCGGCCCGCTGCTCGAAGATCTGGCCGCCATCCTGGCCCGCGACTGGATCACGCCGTGACCCCCGATGGTGCTGGCAGGCGGCGGTTCGGTCATGATGGAAGACTATGTTTCTGAGTCTGTCGGCGGCTGCTCGCCCCGACGTCAGTCATTGGGCCCGCGGCAGCGGGCTGGAGATCGTCCTGCTCCTGACCGGCGCGGCCCTGCTGACCCGTTTCGCCACCTGGCTGGGCGGAAGGATCACGACCCGGATCGACGCCAACGCCAGGGAGACGGACGCGCTGGTCCGGTCCGAGGCATCCAAGCACCGGCACGCGCTGACGTCGGTGATCACCTGGGTCACGCTGGTCATCATCTACTGCGTAACCGGCGTGCAGGTCCTGGAACGCCTGAATGTGCCGGTGACGAACCTGGTCGCTCCGGCCGCCGTGGTGGGGGTGGCCCTGGGGTTCGGGGCCCAGCGCGTCGTCCAGGACCTGCTGGCCGGCTTCTTCATCATCACCGAGCGCCAGTACGGCTTCGGAGACCTCATCCGCCTGACGGTGCCGAACCAAACCGCGCCCGCCGTGGGCCACGTGGAGGATGTCACCCTGCGGATAACCACGGTGCGCACCAACGACGGCGAGGTGGTCATCACCCCCAACGGACAGATCACCCAGGTGACCAACCTGTCCCGCGACTGGGCCCGGGCCGTGGTGGACGTGCCGGTGCCGGTCACCGCGGACGTCAACCGGGTCAGTGACCTGCTGCGGCAGATCGGCGACGAGGCGTACAAGGATCCGGACCTGCGTAGCCTGCTGCTCGACGCCCCGGCCGTCATGGGGGTGCAGAGCCTCGACATGGACCGGGTCCAGCTTCGCATGGTGGCCATGACCCTGCCCGGCAAGCAGTTCGACGCCGGACGAGAGCTGCGGGTCAGGATCGCGGCGGGGCTGCGGCGGGAGGGCATCAACCTGGCGACCGCGCTGGAAACCGGCGAACCGACAGGCCGGGAGGGACCAGACGGACCGGACGGATCGACAGGTCCGGCCGGGGGCGACTGATGCGGCAGAGACGACAGGTACGACTGGTACGACAGATACGACGGATACGCACCTCCACCTGGGTCCTCATCGCCATCTTCCTGATCACCTTGGCGGCCTGGGTACAGGTCAGCCCCCCGCCGCCGAGCCCTTCGCCATCAGGGAGCGGCTCTTCGGTCGCGGTCACGCCCTCCGCCTCCGCATCGGCGACGATATCGACGAGGCCGACCCCCACGACGACCAGCACGCCGCACGCGACCACGTCGCCGCACGTGACCAAGACGCCGAGCCCGAGCGCCTCTCTGGGCGCCACGCCAACCGGGTCGCCGTCCGCACTCGTGTCGGCGACCCGGTCGGCCTCTGACCCGGCGTCGCCCTAGCAGGACCGCGACCGCCGAGGCCGCCGAGGCCGCAGCGACCGACTCGCCGGGCCGGTGGTCCGTGGGAGGGGCCTGGGTGGTGGCTGGCTGCGCGGCTAATCGGGCAGTTCGCGGAGGGCGAGGCGGACCGCTCGGGCCTGCTGCGACATGGCCTGGATCTCGGCTATGCCGTGCTCGTCAGCGGCGGTGCGGGCGAGCATATCCAGGTGCTCGCCGCTGAGCTCGGCCAGCGCCGCGGCCTGCTCCCAGTCCCGGTAAGCGGCGTCTGCCTCGCGGACCTCGGCCGCGAAGCGCTCCAGCGCCGCGACCCGGGCAGCGACACTGGCGTCGGCGAGCTCGGCGGCCTGGACCTGGCGGTCGAGGAGCGCGCTGGTCACCGCGCCCGCGTTGGCCGCGAACAGCTCAGCCCGCCGGGCACGGAGCCGGCCCTGCTCGCGCAGCGCGAGCGCGATGTCCCATTCCTGGCCGGCTAGGGCGGCGCCCGCGGCGGCCTCGTCCAGCAGGCCGGCCCGGTAGACCTCCGAAGAGGTCACGGCGTCGACCGCATCTTGCGCGCGCCGCAGCAGCACCCTGGACCGGGCGTCGAAATCGGCGCCGGTCAGGTAGCGGCCATGGTAGGTGCGTGCGGCCATCTCGGCCGGCACCTTGCCGCCGGGCTGCCCGAAGCGGACGATCCGGGTGCCGAGGACCACCGAGGTGACGATCGCGATGATCTCCGCGAGGAGCAGGGCATAACGGCCCAAGGCGGATTCCCAGCCGGCCGGCGTCTGGAAGATCAGCACCCCGATGGCCAGCGGGGTCGCGCCGAAGACCGCGATTATCCCGGCGGCGGTCATGCCGGTGACCGCCCCGTCGATCGTGGCTCCCCGCTGGCCTGGGTCGGTCGGCAGGTAGTCGCGGTGCCGGACGGGCCGGTTCTTGTTGGCGGGGGTCAGGAACGTGCCGGGTGCGGTCAGCAGCGCGCGGTCGGAGTGCGGGATGCCAGGGTCGACGGCCGGACGGCGCAGCAAGGCGCCGCCCCAGGCTGCGTGGTGCTGGTCATCCATCGGCCGGCTCCTGTTCCGCACACCCGTAGCTGCGAAGGCCGGGCGGTAGGGCAGGTAAATTTCCTCCAGATTATCGCGTCCGGGCGGCGTGGCTCGTTCCGGCCCGCGCGTATTCGGCCAGGGTTGAGGCGACGGCGTCGTCGGGCGACGGCAGGGCGCGAGCACGGTCAAGCGCGGCCTGGCGCATCCGGGCGGCCAGCGCAGGCTCGGCGAGCACCGCCCGGACCGCGTCAGCGAGCTGGTCCGGGTCACCCGGGGGGACCAGGAGGGCGGCGTCCTCGCCCGTGAGTTCCGGTGTACCGCCGACGCGGGTGGCGACGACCGGCACCCCGGCGCGAAGCGCCTCCTGCAGGATGAGCGGCTGGCCTTCCCACACGCTGGGCAGCACGAAAACGGCGGCGGCGGCCAGCAGCGCGGGCACGTCGTCACGCTGACCGGGGAAGCGGGCGTCGAGGTGCAGCTCGGCGGCCTGGCTCTTCAGCCGGGCCTCCAGGGGACCTTCGCCGACGATGACAAGCACGGGCTCGGGCTTGATGTCCCGCCACCTGGAGGCGGCCTCGAGCAGGGTGCCGAAGCCCTTCTGGGGGGCGAGACGGCCGACGGCCAGGACAAGCGGGCGGGCCGGGCCGGCGTCCGTCACCGGCGGCTTCGGCGGGGGTCCGGGGGTCGTCCCTGGGGTTGGCTCAGGCGCGGAGACGCCGGCCAGTGCGGGAACCGGGTAGGCGGGGACCGGGGCGTGGGCGACCCGGCGGGCGCCGGCGGCGCGCATCCGCTGCTCCAGGTCCGCCGAGACGCACAGCACGGAGTCGGCGCGGCGCGCGACGATCAGCTCAAGGACCCGGTAGATCGCGCCGGTCACGCCGCCCGCGGCGGGGGCGTTGTGCACGGTGACGATCAGCGCGGGCCCGGCGTCGTCCACACCGGGCCGGACGAACGCCGCCGCGATCGCGGTGAGCGCCCCGGCCCGCAGGCCGTGCGCGTGCACCACGTCGGGCCGCCAGGCCCGGAGCAGGCGGCGCAGCCGCCGGATCGCGGCCAGGTCACGGAGCACGCGCGGGCGGTCCGTGATGTCGACCGCGGTGAACCCGACGCCGGGGACCGCGCCGAAGCCGAAGTCGCGATCGGTCTGCGCGGGCCCGAACACCTCGGCCGGCACCCCCCGCGCCGCGCAGCCGGCCGCGAGCATGCGCACGTGCCGTCCGGTGCCGCCCGTGCTGGTACCCAGCACGAAGGCGACCTTCACGTCCGGATCACGCGGCGCACCACCGCGCGCAGGTCTCCCCCGTCGGCCACCGCCACCACCGCGAAGAAGGCCACTCCCACGGCGGCGCTGGCGAGCAGCGTGCTGGCCACGTTCGGCAGGAAACCAGTGACCCGGAAGCCGAGCGCCACCCCGAGGCCAGCCGCCGTCCCGGCCACCGCGCCAGCCAGGCCAGCCAGCGCGGCCCGCGCGCACCCGCGCAGCGCGTCCTTCCCTCGCGCCCGCCGGACCAGCATGAGCAGCGCGACACCGGACACGGTGAGCCCGATGGTCGTGCCGGCGCCGAGCCAGGGTACGACCGAGTTCCGGGCCACGAACGGCACGATCAGCAGGTCCGCGACGATCACCAGCAGCCAGCCGCCGCTGGTCGCCACGGCGGCGGCCCGGCTCCGCCCGTCGGCGTACAGCACCCGGGACAGGTTCGCCGTCAGGCCGAATCCGACGAGCCCGGGCGCGAACGCGGCCAGCGCGATCGCCAGCTGCCGGGCGTCCGCCGCCTGGCCGACATGGGACTGGAACACCCGGGCCAGCGGAACGCAGGTACCCGCCATTCCCGCCACCCCCAGCCAGGACGCCACGGTCACGGCCCGGGTCGAGGTGGCGCTGGTGGCGTCGAAACGGTCGTCACGGGCGGCCAGCTCGGGGAAGGCGCTGGTCGCGATCGGCACGGCCAGCACCGCATACGGCACGAAGAACACCGCCCAGGCGAAGCTGTACAGGACCAGCGCACCGCTGCCGCCGTGGGAGTTGGCGAGCACGATCACCACGGCCACCGAAGCGTCCTGGGCGATAAGCGTCGAAACGCCCGCGCCAGCCAGCGACCGCACTCGCACTCCCACCCCGGCCGGGAAGCGCAGCGCGGGCCGCAGCCCGAGCCGCAGCCGGACCGACGGGATCAGCGGGGTGACGACCAGCGCCGCGACACCCACGGTCGTTCCCGCCGCCAGGACCACCCACGCCAGGGTGGGCACCGGCCTGAGCATGTTCTGGTAGCCGTTGCCCACCTCGCCGAACCAGAAGTACGCGCCGATGACGACGAGGCTGGAAAGCACCGGCGCCAGCGCGGGCGCGGCGAACCGGCGGTGCGACTGCAGGATGCCGTACAGCACGACGGCCAGGCCGTACAGCAGGATCTGCGGCGCGAACACGACGAGCATCCGCGCGGCCATCGAGACCATGTCGGCCCGCGGGCAGCCGGGTGTCCCGCCGAGCAGCGCCGATACGATCGGCCGGGCGGCGACCGCGACCAGGGCGCTGACCGGGACGAGCAGCAGCACCGCCCAGCTCAGCAGCGCGGAGGAGATCTGCCGCGCCTGCTCCCGGTCGGCGGTGGCCGCCAGCCCGGCCATCGCGGGCCGGGCCAGCACCGGTACCACCACGGCCGTCAGGGCGCCGCCTGCGACGATGTCGTAGATGATGTTCGGCACCATGTTCGCGGTGGTGTACGCGGTGCCGAGGCAGGATGCCTCGACGGTGTGCGCGAACACCACCTGGCGGCCGAACCCGATCACCCGCGCCAGCATCGTGATGGCACCGATCAGCACCGCGGCCCGGCCTATCCCCCCGGTCCGCTGCCGAGCACCCCCCCGCTCGGCGACGGGCACGGTCACTCGTCCGGCGGCGCTAGGTCGGGTACCTGTTTCGCCGGCCGCCTGCCCAGCATGTCGAGCCAGCGCAGGGCCGGGGTGCGCTCGATCACCTTCGTGAAGCTGACCTTCTCGCTGGCGGCGGTCAGCCCGGCGATCCCGGCGAGCAGGGCGAGCCTGGCCGGCCGGGGCAGGCCGGCCGCGCGCGCACCGAGCACCGCGCCCAGGGCATTCGCGCCGGCGTCGCCGAGCATGGCGCGCTCGCCGAGGTCCTCAGGGAGCAGGGCCAGCGCGGCCGCGACCGGGGCCGCGGTGCTGACCGCCCCCGGTGCCCCGAGCGCGACCGCGACCTTGATGGCCCGCCCGGGCCGCAGGTCGAACAGGTTCAGCAGGTTCGCGCCCCCGGCGACGAGCCCGGCGTTGAGGACCACGTCCGCGGCCGGGCCGCCGGCCACGACGGCGGACAGGACCGCGGTGACGCCGATGCCGCCCAGCTTCACCGTTCCGGTGGTCACCTCACCGTGACGCAGCGCGCCGAGATGGCCGCGGAACCCGCGCCGGTCCCCCGAGCCCGCCAGGTCGTCATAGGCCCCGAACGCCGCCGCTCCCACCGCGGCCACGATCGTCGCCGTGTCGGCGCGGAGCGAAGAGCCCCTTCGCACTGTCCGGCCCCTACTGGAGCCCATGGCCCGCACGCCTGCCTGGGCCAGCACGCCCACGATCGCACCGACCGCGACGGCGGGTCCCTCGAGCAACGTGACCGGCTCACCCCGGTGGTTGGTCCGTGACCACGTCTTGACGCCGCCGGGAGGACGACGGTTCAGGGCGGAGTACGCCAGCCGGGCGGCGCCCGCCGCGGTCGCGGCGGCGGTGTATTCCGCGAGCCGACCAGCCCGCTGCTCGTTCACTTCTCGGCCTTCTTGCTCGACGAGGTGGGCGTGGGCGTCGGGGACGCCGACGCGGACGGCGTGGGCGCGGGAGTCGGGGCGACGGCGTTCGCGCCGTTGCCCGCCAGCCCGTAGCTCCCGGCCTTGCCTCCGGCTTGCAAGATGGCCAGCGCCTGGATCACCACGCTCTGCCCGGACGCCAGGTCCGCGTCATCGACGGTGGACACCTGGTTGGCCACGTTGTTCGACCGCAGGACCGCGATCGGGCTGCCCGGACCCGAGCCAGCCGATGAGCCCGCGACCACGGTGGCCGAGCTCGTGGCCGCCAGCTCGGCGACCAGCGGCGGGAGCACCTGGCCCAGCGGGTCCGCGCTGCCGTCGGACGGCACGTTCTGCGGGGTCACGACGACGACGAGGCTGGCCTGGGTGGCGGGCTGGCCGGTGGTGTTGAGGAACCCGGATGAGGCGTAAGCCGCGAGCATCGTCTGCGCGTTGCTGCTCTGATCGGCGCTGCCTGACGCGGAGCTGCCCAGCTGGGAGCTGGACGCCCGGCCCGCGGCCGAGTTCGAGGAACGTGGTCAGGATCTCGCTGGCGATCACCTGAACGGCCTGCTGCTGGTAGCTTCCGCTGTTAGCCAGCGAGATGCCGTCGGAGTGAGCCACATCAAGCGTGGTCTGGTTCAGGCTGTCCTGGGTGATGCTGCTGGTGTCGAAGAACTCCGGCTGCAAGGCGATCTGCCCGGTCACGCTGGCCCCCGCGTCGGCGGCCGCGGCGGTGATACCGCTGACGACCGAGGACTGCGCGCCCGGCTCGGTGACGATCAGGAGCCGCTGGCCGGTCAGCAGGTCCCGCACCACGGCGGGCTCGACCGCCTGGGCATATGACTCGCCCTCGTTGGCCTGCGCCTGGGCCGTGGTGAGCTGACCGCGCGTCTGGTCATATTCGTTCTGCAGCTTGGCGGTGGTGTGGTTCAGGATGTTGTAGGTGGGACCTTGCAGCTCGGCGGCGCCCAGGACGATCCCGATCGCCAGCGCGAGAAACACCGCCACGATCGAGACAAGGTGGTAGCGAAAGTCGATCACTAGAATTTCCCGGTCAGCCAGTAGGTGAATGAATGCCAGGTCGCTTCGATGTACCTGGCCAGGATGGGGTCAGCGGGCGAGAACACCACGGCGACGAACACGGTCACCGCGGCGGCGAGCACCAGCATGAGCAGCGCCCAGCTGGAGATCCGGCTCTGGTACAGCTGGTGCACGCCCCGGGCGTTGACCAGCTTCCCCGCGACCCGCAGATGCGTGATGAACGTGCTCGACATCCCCGGACGGCCCTTGTCCAGGAACTCCTCAAGGGTGTGATGCGTGCCCACCACCACGATCAGGCTGGCCCCCTTGGCGTCGGCCACGAGCAGCGCGACATCCTCGCTCGTGCCGGGCGCCGGGCAGGTGACGGCGTCCAGGCCGAGCTCGCGAACCCGGGCCAGGCCGGGTGCACGGCCGTCCGGATAGGCGTGCACCACGAGTTCCGCGCCGCAGCACAGTGACTCGTCTGATACCGAGTCCATGTCACCGAAGATGGCGTCGGGCTGGTACCCGGCCTCGATCAGCGCGTCCGCGCCACCGTCCACGCCCACCATCACCGGCTTGTACTCACGGATATAGGAGCGCAAGGCGGCGACGTCCTCGCGGTAGTGGTACCCGCGCACCACCACCAGGACATGCCGGCCGTTCATGTCCGTTTCCATCTCCGGGGCCGGGATGCCGTGGGTGAGCAGTTCGTGCTCGCGCCGCAGGAACTCCAGGGTGTTCGCGGCGAACGACTCGATCTGCACCGCGACCATGTCCTTGGCCTCGGCCATCGCCGCCTGCACCAGCTCATCGGTCAGCGGCGTTCCCTTGGCGACGACCGTCTCGCCGACGTACAGGGTCTCGCCGTCCAGCCGGACCGCGGTGCCGTCGGCGACCTTGACGAGCACGTCCGGCCCGACTCCGTCCACGACCGGGATGCCCGCCTCGAGCAGCAGCTTGGGGCCGAGGTTGGGGTAACGCCCGGTGATGCTGACCGAGACGTTGACCACGGCGGCGACCTTGCGCCTGATCAGCTCCTCGGCGCTGACCCGGTCCAGGTCGGAATGATCGATAATGGCGATCTCGCCGGGATTGAGCCGCTTGGTGATGTTCTTCGTCCGGCGGTCCACCCGGGCCACAGCGATGATGCCGGGCAGCGACTCCTCGGCCTTACCCTGCGTTAGCAGCGGAATTCTCACGGACGGTACCTTCATTGAGTTACATCCTGCCAGAGCCGTTAGCCCCCCACGGCCAGGTTCGCAACTACGGCGTGTCACCCAACTGGCGACGAAACGTCACTACTTATCACGGACGGTGCGCCGAAAGGTACCAGCTGAACCTGAAAGTTAGCTGTCAGTACGTATAGACGAAGGCACCAGGGCCAGCGGGCGGGACGATGACGCTCAGGCAGCGGAGCCTGGGGATCGCGGGAAGCGATCGGGTAATGTTGGAATTGTGATAAAGGGGGCGCGGTTCACCGAGGCCGACGCGGAAGCGCGGGTCCACGGTATCTGCTTCAAGACAGGCCCGCCGGTACGAGTGGGCGTCGAACTCGAATGGCTAGTGCGTGATCGCCACGATCCTACCCAGCCGGTACAGGCAGAATGGGTCGCGGCGACGCTGTTCTGGGTTCAGATCTTCGGACCCGCCGAATGACCAGGATGACCCGGAGCAAGCAGGCAGGCTCGTTCCGAATCCTGATTTTCCTTTCCTTCCCTCTGGCGCCTCGCTCACGGTCGAGCCTGGCGGGCAGCTTGAGCTGAGCTCGCTGCCCGCGGCTACGCTCGGTGAGCTCCTCGAGGTGACTGGGCGTGACCTGACCGCCCTCCGCGACGCGGCCGCCGGTGCCGAGCTGGAGCTTTGCGGCTACGGACTCGACCCGCTGCGGCCGCCCCGGCGCGTGCTTGGCTTCCCGCGGTACGTCGCGATGGAGAAATTCTGGGACCGTGAAGGCCCGTGGGGCCGCCAGATGATGTGCGGTACCGCCTCCGTCCAGGTCTGCGTGGACGCCGGCGAGGACGCCGCGGGCGGATCCGGATACCGGGCGCGGTGGCGGCTCCTGCACGCGATCGGACCGGTGCTGGTGGCGGCGTTCGCCAACTCCCCGCTCCGTGGCGGTAAGCCGACAGGCTGGCGTTCGACCAGGCAGCAGGTGTGGGCGCAGATGGATCCGGGCCGCACCCGGGCGCCTGCGGGCCGCGGCGACCCACGGGACGCCTGGGCCGCCTACGCCCTGGACGCCAAGCTCATGTGCGTCCGGGAGCCCGGCTCGGCGGACTGGACCGCGCCGGCCGGGCTGACCTTCCGCGACTGGCTCCGCGATCGCCCGGCCACGCTGCGCCCGCCGACCCGGGAGGATCTCGACTATCACCTGTCGACCTTGTTTCCGCCGGTCCGGCCGCACGGGCACCTGGAGCTGCGGATGATCGACGCGCAGCTCGGCGACGGATGGATCGTGCCCGCGGCCGTCGTGGTGGCGCTGACCAGCGACCCGCGAGCCGCCGAGGACGCGATGGCCGCCGTTGAACCGGTGTGGGCGCAATACCGGGATGCCGGGGACGTCATGGGGTCGAGGAGGCCGTGGCTGCGCGCGGCCAGGTGCGGCCCCGCCGACATGACCATCAGCCGGGCCAGCAAGCAGTGCTTCGAGGCGGCCGGAGCGGCGCTAAGCCGGTCCGGGGCGCCCGACCCGATCAGGCGGGCGGTCGCCGACTTCACCGAGCGCTACGTGCTGAAAGACCGATGTCCGGCTGACGACCTACTAGAGGAGTTTTATGACCGAGCTTGACGCTGACCAGGAAACTGGCACCGCCGAGACCCTGCGGGAGCTGATCGGCAGGGAACTGACCGGCGCGCGGGAGCGGACGTCGCTGCTCACCGACTGCGTGGACGAGGCCGACCTGATCCGGCAGCACTCGCCGCTGATGTCACCGCTGGTCTGGGACCTCGCGCACATCGCCAACCAGGAAGAGCTCTGGCTGCTGCGCGAGGTCGGCGGCCGCGAATCCCTGCACCCGGAAATCGACCCGCTCTACGACGCGTTCGAGCACCCCCGCTCGGAGCGCCCGACGCTGCCGCTGCTGCCGCCCGATCGGGCGCGGGCCTACGGCCATGAGGTCCGCGGCCGGGTCCTCGACCTGCTCGACCGGGCCCGGTTCAGCGACTCCGGGTTCGCGCCGGGGCAGCGGATCGGGGACAGGTTCGCGTTCGGGATGGTCGCCCAGCACGAGGTGCAGCACGACGAGACCATGCTGATCACTCATCAGATCCGGGCCGGAGCCCCGGTGCTGACCGCCGCTGCCCCTCCTCCGGCGCCGGCCGACGCGGCCACGCTGCCGTCCGAGGTCCTGGTGCCGGGCGGCCCGTTCATGATGGGCACCTCCACCGAACCCTGGGCCCTGGACAACGAGCGGCCCGCGCACGCCGTCGACGTCGCGCCGTTCTTCCTCGACACCACCCCGGTGACCTGCGGCGCGTACGCCGAGTTCATCGCCAGCGGCGGATACGATGACCCGCGCTGGTGGACCGGGGCAGGCTGGGAGCACCGGCAGCAGGCCAGGCTGTCGGCCCCGCTGTACTGGAGCAAGGACGGCGGTCAGTGGACTCGCCGGGTGTTCGGCCGGGCCGGAGCCGGTGGTGCCCGACGAGCCGGTGCTGCACGTGAGCTGGTACGAGGCGGATGCGTACGCCCGCTGGGCCGGACGCAGGCTGCCGACCGAGGCCGAGTGGGAGAAGGCGGCCAGGTTCGATCCGGCTACCGGCCTGACCCGCCGGTATCCATGGGGAAACGCGGACCCGCTGGCCGCCCGCGCCAACCTCGGCCAGGCCTTCCTGCGCCCGGCGCCGGCGGCTCCTACCCCGAGGGGGCGGCGCCCTGCGGGGCCAGGCAGCTCGTCGGGGACGTCTGGGAGTGGACGAGCTCGGACTTCCTGCCCTACCCCGGGTTCAAGGCCTGGCCCTACCGGGAGTACTCGGAAGTGTTCTTCGGCCCCGAGTACAAGGTGCTCCGCGGCGGGTCGTTCGCGGTCAGCCCGGTGGCCTCCCGGAGCACGTTCCGCAACTGGGACTACCCGATCAGGCGGCAGATCTTCTCCGGGTTCCGCACCGCCCGCTCTGCTGGCCCGGGGGGACGACCCCCCCAGACCCCCCCGGAACAGGGGGGCTACCCGCCCCCCCGTACCCCCCTGGCCCCCCCGGAACAGGGGGGCTACCCGCCCCCCCGTACCCCCCTGGCCCCAGACCCCTCTTGCTGATGTGCCGGCATCTGGCTTATCTCGGGCCGCCTGCGACGCTGCGTTCGGTGATCATCGAACCGTCGCACGGCCTCTACCGGCAGGCCTGGGCGCCGCGCCTGCAGCGGCACGGGACGGTGAACGCGGACGGGTACGGCGTCGGCTGGTACGTCCCCGACGACCCCGAGCCCGCCAGGTACCGGCGAACCGGGCCGATCTGGGCCGACGAATCCTTCGCCGACGTCGCCCGGGTCACCCGGTCTGGCGCGATGCTCGCGGCCGTGCGTTCCGCCACCGCCGGAACCGACCTAGGCGAGGCCGCGGTCCCCCCGTTCAAGTCCGGCCCGTGGCTGTTCAGCCACAACGGCGTGATCGAGGGGTGGCCCGGCTCGGTGACCGGGCTCGCCGCGACCCTGCCCGCAGACCTGCTGCTCGACCTGGCCGCCCGGGTCGACTCGGCGCTGGCCTGGGCCCTGGTCCTGCACCGGCTCCGGCTCGGCCTGGCCCCGGCCGAAGCCCTGGCGGACACCATCGAGGCGCTGCGGGTCGCGGGCGTGGCCGGCAGGTTCAACTTCCTGCTGACCGATGGCCAGCTGATCGCCGCGACCGCGGCGGGTGACACCTTGTCCTACCGGCCGGCCGGTCCTGGGGTCATTGTCGCCTCGGAGCCCGGTGATGACGAGCCTGGGTGGACCGAGGTGCCGGGCGGTTCGGTCATTACGGCGACGCCCCAGCAGGTCAGCGTGATGGAGCTGGCCACTGACGGAAGGATAGCGATCTCTTGACCTCCCTGGACCGCCGGCTTCCGCCGGCTTCCTGGCCGAGGCGCTGCGCCGCGACGCGCGGGCCGGGCTGAGCGCGGAGCCGAAATCGCTGCCGCCCAAGTGGTTCTACGACGCGCAGGGCAGCGCGCTGTTCGACAAGATCACCGAGCTGCCCGAGTACTACCCGACCCGGGCCGAACGGGAGATCCTGCGCGCCACCGCGACCCGGATCGCCGGGCAGACCCGGGCGCGGACGCTGGTGGAACTGGGCTCGGGATCCTCGGAGAAAACCCGGGTCCTGCTAGACGCGCTGCAGACGGCAGGCACGCTGCGCTGCTACGTTCCCGTCGATGTCAGTGAGGCCGCCCTCACCGCGGCCGGAGACGCGCTGTCCGTCGAGTACCCCGGTCTTGACGTGCGCGCCGTGGCGTCAGACTTCGAGGAGCACCTCGGCCTGCCCACCAGGGGCGACGCGCCCGCCCCGCGGCTGGTCGCCTTCCTCGGCAGCACGATCGGCAACCTGCTCCCCGACCAGCGGGCGTCCTTCCTGGCCCGGGTGCGCGCCGAGTTGGAGCCCGGTGACTTCTTCCTGCTCGGCACGGACCTGGTCAAGGATCCGGCGACGCTGGTCGCCGCGTACGACGACAGCTCCGGGGTGACCGCCGAGTTCAACAAGAACGTCCTGGCGGTGCTGAACGCCGAACTCGGCGCCGACTTCGACCGCGACGCGTTCGAGCACGTGGCTATCTGGGACTCCGCCGCCGAGTGGATCGAGATGCGGCTGCGTTCGGCGTACGCCCAGACGGTGCACCTGCCAGGCATCGGGCTTACCGTGAATTTCGGTGCCGGCGAGGAAATGCGGACCGAGGTGTCCGCCAAGTTCCGCCCGGCGGGAGTGGAAGGTGAGCTCGCCGCGGCCGGATTCACCATGCGATCATGGTGGACAGATGCCGCCGGGCAGTTCGGGCTCTCGCTCTCCGTCCCGTCGAGATCCGGCGGTTCCTGATCCCGGTGGTTCAGGACCCAGGGCCGCTGTTAGCGTCGGGAGCTCAACATCGCCAACATCGGGGTGCACGGCACCCAAGAACGCGGCCGCGAACTCGGCCCTCAAGGTCGTCATCACGCCAAGCTGACATACTGCCAGGTGCCTGAGCCGTTGGTTGAGTAGTAGAACCACAGGTTGCGGGCGGACCCGCCGGAGGCTCTGTGCCATCGGCGGTGTTCGCGATTTCCGCGGGGACGCACGGGCGTGCCGTTCGCCTGCTCCTTTGGGTTTCCGCATGTCCCAGCGATCATCTTTCGCGCAGGGATCATCGGTGTCCCGGGTGTCACGCATCCTGGTACTCATCGGCAGGTTTTCGCGGTGGATCCCGGCTCGGCGGCGGATCCGGTGCACTGGGGGGCCATCAAATCCGCACAGTGCCCGCACCGGGGCACAGCGGGAGAACACGCGGGCGCCAGGGCTCTGGCGCATATCTCGGGATGGTAACGACCGTCGCCCCGTCCATCCGGGAAACCGTCAAAGCAACCTTATTATCCTAAAACCGGCGCAGCCGGGTGCTGCCGCCCCGTGATCGGGCCGACCCGGTGGAACATCGGGCCGGTCCCATCCGGCCCAATGTTCCATCGGTGCGGTGGCGGCGCGGCCCGTGGGTGGTGAACGAGGCGGTCGGCCTGGGAATCACGGGCCTGGTCCTGCAGGGAAGTCCCGTGATCATCCCGAGATGTGCGCCAGAGCCGCGCCAGCGCGGAAAACTGGTGGCCGCCAGCCCGGAGAACACAACTCCCCAACCGGATTCCTAATGGCCCTTGAAAGGCCGGACGGCGTATGAGCCCGGCCAGCGGGTTCAGGACGATTTCTGGTTCCCGTCGGCTGAGGTGCCCTCGGCGACGGGTAGGTTGCCTGCAGGGCACACGGTTGCGCCATTCATGTGTGACTAAGTCACCTACGTAGCTCTACCGGCGCCAGGCGACTCCTGGCTGGCCCGCCTGACGATTCAGGCATAGTTGCATACTTCTGGCTCTGTTTGCTGATCACAGGATAAAGAAGAAAGGTAGTAACCGGTCCAGGGGATGGCCGCCCCAAGGTCCAGGCCGTTAAGAGATTGATTCTCTCCCCGCAGTGGCAAGAGCCCGTCGGACGGACGACTTCGCCGCGGACCTCAGCGGGTGCTGCCGCAAAACCGCGCAAGCCGGGCCGGAAGCACTATCAACAGTCTCCCTGCCGAATCGTCGCGTTGGTCCGGCTGACTGGCAGGCAGGGCCGCTGGTTCCTTTCCTCAGGGGGTGTAGCCCCGCTGGTCGAAGCTGAATCCTCTTCTCTCGTCGACGGAGAGCCAATAGCGGGGAGTGTGGATGGGAGCGGTCAGCCGGCGGGCAGGCCGGATGGTGGCAGAGTTGGCGTGCTCCCCTCTCCGGGACCAGGATGCCACAGGCGGACCAGCCGAAATATGGGCTGGTTCCGGGCCGCAAGGGCCGGGTGCGCGCCCGCCCGGTGGCGGTAGCCCGCTGGCCGGCCGGCTGAAGGTCCCGTGCTCGCCGCGGCCGGTACCGAGGAGCAGGGCCCCGCCACGGCTCCGTGATCAAGGGTCGGCATTGCGCGCGTCCGGCGTTCGGCGCACAATACGTCGACGCCTAGAGAGGAGCTGATCGCGATGACGACGGAATCGGGGCAGACTGGGCCGGGCAGCCGGACCGAGATCTACCGGCAGGCGCGAAACCTGCTGCAGGAACTGGGCCGAGACTATGCGAAGGCCGTCGAGAGCTTCGCCTGGCCCGACTTCGGTGACCGTTTCAATTGGGCGATCGACTGGTTCGATGCGAACGCCCGCGGCCACCAGGGCACCGCCTTGTGGATCGTCGAGGAGGACGGCTCGGAGGCCAAGTACTCCTTCGACGAGATGGCCCGCCGGTCCGATCAGGTGGCGGCCTTCCTGGCCGGGCACGGTGTCTCGCGCGGCGACCACGTGCTGTTGATGCTAAACAACCAGGTCGAGCTGTGGGAGGCCATGCTCGCCGTGATGAAGATCGGCGCGGTAATCCTGCCCGCCACCACCGCGCTAGGCCGCAGTGAGCTGACCGACCGGGTGCAGCGCGGCACCGTGGGCCACGTGCTGGCCAATGCGGCAGATACGGCCAAGTTCGCCGGCGTACCCGGGGACTTCACGCGCTTCGCGGTCGGCGACGCCCCGCCTGGCTGGCTGGCCTACCGCGACGCCTACTCCCGCGACGTACCGCCGGCGCAGCACCCCGGGACGGCGCCCTCGGACCCGCAGCTGCTGTACTTCACCTCCGGGACGACGGACCGGCCGAAGCTCGTCGAGCACACGCAGGTCTCCTACCCAGTCGGCCACCTCGCCACGTCGTTCTGGGTCGCGGCCAAGCCAGGCGACGTGCACCTGAACATCAGCTCGCCCGGCTGGGCCAAGCACGCGTGGAGCTGCTTCTTCGCGCCGTGGATCGCCCAGGCGACGATCTTCATCTACAACTACTCCCGGTTCGACGCAGCCGCCCTGCTCGGGCAGATCCGCCGGGCCGGGGTGAACACCTTCTGCGCCCCGCCCACGGTCTGGCGGATGCTGATCAAGGCCGATCTGTCCGGAGGGAAGGGCCAGCTGCGCGAGCTGCTGTCCGCGGGCGAGCCGCTCAACCCCGAGGTCATGGAGCAGATCCAGCGGGCCTGGGGACTGACGATCCGGGACGGGTTCGGCCAGACCGAGCTGCCGCTCGCCGTCGGGAACGTGCCCGGGATGCCGGTCAAGCCGGCTTCGATGGGCCTGCCGCTGCCCGGCGTGCCGATCGTCCTGGTCGACCAGTTGTCCGGGCAGCCGGCCGAGGAAGGGGAGATCTGTGTCGACCTGTCCAAGCGCCCGATGAGCCTGATGACCGGCTACCAGGGAGACCCGGAACGCAACGCCGAGGCGATGGCGGGCGGGTACTACCACACCGGCGACGTGGCCTCCCGCGACGCCGACGGGTACATCTTCTACATCGGCCGGACCGACGACGTCTTCAAGGCCTCGGACTACAAGATCTCCCCGTTCGAGCTGGAGAGCGTCCTCATCCAGCATCCCGCGGTCGCCGAGGCGGCCATCGTGCCGGCCCCGGACGAGCTGCGCCTGGCCGTGCCCAAGGCCTACGTCATGCTGGCGCCCGGCTACCAGCCGGATCGCGACACGGCCCTGTCGATCCTGCAGTACGCCCGCGAGAACCTGGCTCGGTACCAGCGGATACGGCGGCTGGAGTTTGCCGAGCTGCCAAAGACGATCTCGGGCAAGATCCGCCGGGTGGACCTGCGCCGCCGCGAAGATCAGGCCGCGGCGGGGACCACCGCCGAACCGGCTAGCCTCCAGGAGTGGCGCGACGACCAGTTCCCCGAGCTGCGGATGCCGGCGTCCGGCGGCTGACCGGAACGACGGGACGCCGGAGCGGGTGGGTGAGCAGTCCCCGCTCGGCCTTCCCTGGCCCGGATCTGGTCAAGCAATTCCCGGACGCAGGCGGTACTCCGCCGCACCCGGGCCAGCTGCGCGGCCCGGAACCGGGAGACGAACCACGCGCTGTAGGGAAGAGATGGCCGCGTTGGCCATCAGGCTCAGTTGGCGCAGGCGAGTACCGCCGGTGCCGGCCGTGGCGTCATGCGCGGCAGGCGATCCCGTCGAGGACGGTGCTGAGCCCGAACTGGAACTGATCGTCGGCGAAGTCGGCCGGCGGGGCGGCCGCGTGCTGAGTCATGGCGGCGGTCAGGCGGGGGAAGCGTTCGGGGTCGGCCAGCCGCAGTAGCATCCGGGCGTACTGCGTGGCCGGATTGTCGCCGGGCCGGACGCCACGGGCGAGCCCGGTCGCGAGCTGGGTCTGGCCCCGGACGTAGACATTGACCAGCAGCAGCGCTGACAGCTTCTCGGTCTCGGCTAGGCGGGTCGGCTGCAGGGCCTCGAGCCCGCGCTCGGTCCACTGGATCTGGTACGGGAGCGCGGGCGGATCCGGCGGAGACACCCCCAGCACCCAGGGGTGGGCTTCGAGCCTGGAGCGCGCGGCATAGGCCCAGGCCGATAGCCGGTCGCGCCAGCCCGCCTGGCCGAAGGCAGGGAAGTCCGGCGGTCCGATGGCCTCGTCGGTCATGAGCGCGAGCAGTTCGTCTTTGGCCTGAACGTAGCGGTACAGGCCCATCGAGGTCATGCCGAGCCGCGCTCCGACGGTTCGCATGGAGACGCGGCCGAGGCCGCCCTGGTCAGCCAGCTCGACGCCGGCCGTGGCGATAGCGCGTAGGTGCAGGCTGCGCCGGGGCCCGGGCCGCCGGCCATCGTCGCCGTGCCAGGCCAGGTCCAGATAATCCGGAATGCCCATGGCGGTATGCCCATCTGGGTGTCCTGCCGGGCTCGCCATACTGCTTGCAGTGTACACAGTCAGAAGCCTACAATCTGCTTGCACTAGTATCAGTTTCCGATGTACGCAGATAAGACGAGGGGGCTCCGTGCGCAACAAGGACGTGCTGATCTCGGGGGCCGGCGTGGCCGGGCAGGCGCTGGCCTACTGGCTGCGGCGGCTCGGCTTCACCCCGGTCGTGGTGGAGCGGGCACCCGCGCCGCGCGACGGCGGCCAGGCCGTCGACCTGCGCGGGGCGGCGATCGAAGTGGCCCGGCGGACGGGAATCCTGGACGCGGTCCAGGCAGCGCGCACCGGCACCCGCGGGATGTCCTACGTGAGCTCCGCCGGCAAGCGCCTGGCCAGCCTCAACGGCGCATTCGGGGTCATCGGGCCGCAGGACGTCGAGATCGTCCGCGGCGACCTGGTGAGCATCCTGTACGAGGCTGCCAGGAATGACATCGAGTACATCTTCGACGACTCGATCTCGAGCCTGACCGACGCCGCGGACGGCGTCACGGTGACTTTCGAGCGGGCGGCGCCGCGCACGTTCCACCTTGTGGCGGGCGCCGACGGGCTACATTCCCGGGTGCGCGGCCTGGCCTTTGGCCCGGAGTCGCGGTTCATCGCTCATCTGGGCCTGTACCTTTCGGTGTTCACCATCCCCAACGACCTGGAGCTAGATCGCTGGCAGCTCATCTACGTCACCCCCGGCAAGTCGGTGACCGTCACGAGCGCGCGAGGCAACCGCGAGGCGCGGGCGATCTTCTTCTTCGCCTCCGGGCCGCTCGAGGTCGACTACCGTGACCGCGGCCAGCAGCAGAGACTCCTCGCAGCCGCGTTCGCCGGGGAGGGCTGGGAGGTGCCCGGGCTGCTCACGGCCATGCGGGAGGCCCCGGACTTCTACTTTGACTCCGTTAGCCAGGTCCGCATGGGCAGCTGGTCGGCCGGGCGGGTCACGCTCGCCGGCGACGCCGGCTACTGCCCGTCGCCGCTGTCCGGCCAGGGAACCAGCCTCGCCCTGGTCGGGGCCTACGTCCTGGCCAGCGAGCTGCGCGCCGCGGACGGCGACTATCGTGACGCCTTCACGCGCTACCAGCGGCGCATGCAGGATTTCGTCGAGCTCAACCAGCAGATAGCCACCGGCAACGCCAAGCGGTTCACGCCCGCTAACCGCCGGCAGATCTGGCTGCAGAATCAAGGCATCAGGGCCCTGCCGTACATGCCCGGCAAGAACTGGATCCTCAGCCTCGCGACCAAGGGCGTCAAAGAGGCCGCCAACGCCATCACGCTGCCCAGCCCGGCTCCGTACTAACGAGGCCACCCGCTAAACCTGGTAATTCGGGAAGTAGCAGCGGCGGCAGCATCATCGCTGGTGGATCGGTGCCACCTCTATGCTGGCGGGTGAGGCCATGCTGAGGCGGAAGGGGCCTTCCGATGGTTACCGGGACCGAGAAGTACTACCGGGCCAGGGCGCAAGAGTACGACCAGGTCTACGAGAAGCCCGAGCGTCAGGCCGACCTGGCCCGGTTGCGGGCGTGGCTGGCACCGGTCCTGGACGGGCGGCGCGTGCTCGAGGTAGCCGCGGGGACAGGGTACTGGACTGCCGTCTACGCAGGCCGGGCAGGCGCGTGCGACGCGGGGGTGACGGGCGCGTACGACGCGGTGTTCGCCGGGTTCTTCTGGTCGCATATTCCAGTCGGTCTCCTCGACGGTTTCCTCGCCGGGCTCGCCGGGCAGCTGGATCACCCGGCGACTCTGGTGTTCATTGACAACCGTTACGTGCCGGGCAGCAACTGCCCGCTGAGCGATTCCGACGTCGATGGCAATACCTACCAGCGCCGGCAGCTCTCCGACGGCAGCACATGGGACGTGATCAAGAACTTCCCCTCGCCTGGAGAGATCCAGGCACGCCTGGGTCGCCTGGGTCAGGTTACGGTCACCGAGCTGCGTTACTACTGGACCGCCGTCTGCACGCTCGGACACCAGCAGTGACACCTTCGGCGGGGACGATGTCAGGCGATGTAGCGCGGATAATGATCCGGGCGATGTCGAGGACCGGGCGGCGGCTCCGACTCTGAGGTGAGAGCGCGCCGACGGGGCGCGCGGAACGTGGAGGGTGAACCGGTGAAGTACTTGATGCTGATTTACGGCAACCAGGAGAAGTGGGCCTCGATCCCGGCCGAGGAATTTCCGAAGGAAATCGCCAAGCAGGATGCGTTCAACAAGAAGTACCAGGCCACCGGCGAGCTGATCGGCGCCTACGGGCTGGCCGACGCGGCCCAGGCCCGGCTGGTGCGCAGGGAGAACGGCCTGCCAGCGGTGACCGACGGGCCTTACCTGGAGACCAAGGAGTACATCGCGAGCTTCTACCTGCTGGACTGCGAGAGCGAGGAGCGCGCGCTGCAGATCGCGGCGGACATGCCGTGGGCCGACCAGGAGCCGGTCGAGTTCTGGCCGATCATGCACGAGGCCAAGCCGGACCTGTGACGGCCACGCCGGTGACCGGGGACCGCGGCAACAACGCGGACGACGGCCCCGTCGCGGACCCCGGTCGCGTCGAGGACCTGCTGCGCGAGCTCGCGCCGCAGGTCCTCGCGGCGCTGGTCCGCAGGTACGGGCAGTTCCACCGGTGCGAGGACGCGAGCCAGGAGGCACTGATCGCCGCCGCGCGGCAATGGCCGGCCGACGGGCTACCGGAGAACCCGCGCCGCTGGCTGATCACGGTCGCCTCGCGCCGGCTGATGGACCAGGTCCGCAGCGAGCAGTCACGGCGGAACCGGGAAGGACTGATCGCGGTGGCCACCCCGGCGTCCGAACTTCTCGCTCCGCCGGCCGACGCCGAGCCGGCGGACGGCGACGACTCGCTGGCCTTGCTGTTCGGCTGCTGCCAGCCGGAGCTGTCCTCGCCTAGTCAGGTCGCGCTGACCCTGCGCGCGATCGGCGGGCTGTCCACCGCGCAGATCGCCGCGGCCTTCGGCGTGCCCGAGGCGACGATGGCCCAGCGCATCAGCCGCGCCAAGCAGACGATCAGGGCAGCCGGGCTTGACTTCAGCATGCCCACCGGGACGGAGCGGGCCGACCGGCTGCGCGCCGTGCTGCACGTGCTGTACCTCGTGTTCAACGAGGGCTACACGGCCACCGACGGGGACGAGCTGACCGTGCCGGCGCTGTCGCGGGAGGCGATCAGGCTCACCCGCTGGCTGCACCGGCTGCTGCCGCACGACGCCGAGGTGACCGGCCTGCTGGCCCTCATGCTGCTGACCGATGCGCGACGGGCGGCCCGCACGCACCGCGATGGGTCGCTGGTGCCGCTGGCCGAACAGGACAGGCGGAAATGGGACCAGACGCAGATCGCGGAGGGAACCGCGCTCGTCGCCGCGGCGCTTCCGGCCGGCGAAGCCGGCCCCTACCAGCTGCAGGCCGCGATCGCCGCCGTGCATGACGAGGCCGCGACCATGGCCGACACCGACTGGCCGCAGATCCTGGCCCTGTACAACCTGCTGGAACACCTCGCACCGAACCCGTTCACCACCCTGGCCCGCGCGGTCGCCCAGGCCATGGTGCACGGACCCGCGGCCGGGCTTGACGCCCTGGCGGCGCTGGCCGCGGACAAGCGGCTGGCGCGGCATCACCGCCTGCTCGCGACCCGCGCGCATCTGCGGGAACTGGCCGGGGATCCCGACGCGGCGGGCGCCGACTATCTGCAGGCGGCGCGGCGCGCGACCAGCGTGCCCGAACGCCGCTACCTGGCTCTTCAGGCGGCCCGGCTGGGGCGGTAAAAGACACGGCCTGCGGCTCAAGGCTCTTCAGGCGGCGCGGCTAAGGCCGGCGTAATGTGCGGTCATGGTCTTTCCCACGTCATTGGTCGGAAGCTACCCGCAGCCAGACTGGCTGATCGACCGGGAGCGGCTGGGTGACCGGCTCCCGCCGCGGGTGCGGGCCAGGGAGCTGTGGCGGGTCGAGCCCGCCTACCTGGACCAGGCGCAGCGGGACGCGACGCTGCTGGCCATCCGGGCCCAGGAGGAGGCCGGACTGGACATCCTGACCGACGGCGAGATCTGCCGGGAGAGCTACTCCAACCGGTTCGCGACCGCGCTGGACGGCGTGGACATCGACAACCCCGGCATCGGGATGGACCGCAGCGGCCACCCGAACACGGTGCCCAGGGTCACCGGGCCGATCCGGCGGCGGCACCCGGTCGAGGTGGAGGACCTGCGGTTCCTGCGGGCGAGCACGAGCCGGACCGTGAAGATCACCGTGCCGGGGCCGTTCACCATGTCGCAGCAGGCGCAGGACGATTACTACGGCAGCCCCGAGGCGCTCGCCCTGGGGTACGCCGAGGCTGTCAACGAAGAGATCAAGGACCTGTTCGCGGCGGGCGCGGACATCGTCCAGCTGGACGAGCCCTACCTGCAGGCCCGGCCCGAACCGGCCCACCAGTACGGCGTCAAGGTCGTCAACCGGGCGCTCGAGGGCGTGACCGGCACCACCGCGGTCCACCTGTGCTTCGGGTACGCCGCGATCGTCCATGACCGCCCGCCGGGTTATTCGTTCCTGCCCGAGCTGGCCGAGTGCAGCTGCGACCAGATCTCGATCGAGACCGCCCAGTCCGGTCTGGACTGCTCGGTGCTGTCCGCGCTGGACGGCAAGACCATCATCCTGGGGGTCCTTGATCTGAACGACACGACCGTGGAGACTCCGGAAACCGTGGCCGCGCGGGTCCGGCGGGCGCTGCCGTACGTACCGCCCGAGCGGCTGGTGCTCGCCCCGGACTGCGGGATGAAGTACCTGCCCCGCGACGCTGCCTTCGGCAAGCTGACCGCCATGACCGCGGCGGCGGCCCGGTTGCGCGCCGAGATCCCCTCGTAGACCAGCCCGCGGCGGCACGAGACGGGTGTCGGTGCGGGAACCACGTTCCGTTCAGACCGAAAGATCGTACTACTGTCCGCTAGACGGCGCGGCCGGGAAGAATGCGTCTACCATGACGGTGTCAAGGGAGGCTGCCATGGCCGGACGCGGTGTCGGTCCTGACTTCGTCGAAGCGCTCGCCCGGGGGCTGAGCGTGCTGTCGTGCTTCGACGCACGTCATCCGCGGATGACCCTGACCGAGATCGCCGCGGCGGCCGGCCTGGCCCGCCCGACGGCCCGGCGGCTGCTGCTCACGCTGCAAGAACTGGGCTACGTCCGGGCCGAGGGCGGTTCGTTCGCCCTGACTCCCCGGGTGCTCGGGCTGGGGATGGCCTACGTTAACGCTCTCGGTCTGTGGGACATCGCCCGCCCGCACATGGAGAGCCTGGTCGCCTCGACCAAGGAGTCGTCCTCGATGTCCCAGCTCGACGGCTCGGACATCGTCTACGTCGCACGGGTCGCGGTTCCGAAGATCATCACCTTGCGGGTGAGCATCGGGACCAAGTTCCCGGCGGTCCGCACCTCGCAGGGCAAGGTGCTGCTGGCCGCGCTGGACGAGACGGCGCTGGCAGGCGTCCTGGCGCTGCCGAGTGACGCGGGCCTGCCGCCCTACGCCGATGACCGCTCGATGGCCGATATCCGCGACGAGCTGCGCACGGTCCGGGCCCGCGGCTGGGCCCTGGCCGACGAAGAGCTGGCACCAGGGATCCGTTCGGTGGCCGCGCCGGTGCGAGACGGCGACGGCTCCGTGCGGGCCGCCCTCAACGTCACCGTGCACGCGTCGGAAACCACGGTACAGACCCTGGTCACCGAGCATCTGCCGAAGTTGCTGCGGACGGCGGGCGACATTTCCGCGGAGTGGGCCCTGTGGCAGGACATGCCGCACTCCGAACTCCCGATGGAGCGCTTCGCGGCCGGTGACGGCTAGTCCTGGCCCGGGCCCTCGTCTAGTCTTGGCCCGGGCCCTCGTCGCCGAACATGCTGCTGCGCGCGGCGCGGGTGGACTCTGACTTGTACTCGGTGTACTGGTACGGGTTGTCGAGGACCTCGGTACCTGGCAGCTCCGGGTGCATGCCGCCGACCCAGGCCTCCTCCCCGATCGCGGACCGGACGTGGTCCACCGTGGCCTCGACCGTGCGCCGGATCGCGGGCAGGTCGGCGCCGGCCAGGCGGTGCGCGTGCTTGACCACCCGGCCGTCGACGAGCACCGTGTGGACGTCGCCGCGCTGCGCCTGGAAGGCGACGTGACCGTAGGGATTCACCAGCGGGAACGAGACCGGGGAGTCGTCGTTCTTGATCAGGATCACGTCGGCCTTGGCGCCGGGCTGCAGCCGGCCCAGGTCGTCGCGGCCAAGCGCGTGAGCGCCGCCCCGGGTGGCCCAGTCGACGACGTGCTCGGCGCGCAGGTGGGAGTTGGTGACGGTCTCGCCCTTGACGTGCGCCTCCAGGTGCTCGCGGGAGCGGTCGGCGCCGAGCGTGGTGCGCATGGCGGAGAACAGGTCACCGCTCCACCACACGCTGGTATCCATCGAGAGCGAGACCGGGATGTCGTGACGGCGCACCTGCCAGGTCGGCGGATAGCCCTGCCCGGCGCTTTGCTCGGACTCGGTCGACACCGAGATGGAGCCGCCGGAGGCCGCGATGCGCTGGTAGGAGTCGGTGCTCAGCGTGGCCGCGTGCACGTAGACCGTTTCCGGCGTCATGAACCCGTGCTCGTGCATCAGCCGGATGCCGTCGTCGTTGGTGGCGCCCCACACGCCCGCGTGGGTGGTGACGGGCAGGCCGAGCTCGCGGGCCGCCTCGAACGCCGCCTGCTCAGGGAAGGCCGGGTCGCCGGTGACGTCGAAGGCGAGCTGCAAGCCCAGCAGGTCCGAGGAGGTATGCCGGCCGAAGAAGGAACGGACGGCGGGATCCGCGGTCCACTCCCAGGGGCCGGCCTGGATGTTGCCGTAGGCCAGGACGAACCGCCCGGGCACCGCCCGCAGCGCGTCCACGGCCGCTTCGGCGTGGTCCGTCGTCTGCAGCCCGTGCGACCAGTCCACCGTGGTGGTCACGCCCGCCTCGAGGGATTCCCAGGCGGAAAGGAGGTTGCCCGCGTAGATGTCCTCGGGCCTGAACACCCGGCCGTGTTCCAGGTAGTACCAGACGAAGTACTGGGTCAGCGTCCAGTCCGCGCCGTAGCCGCGCATCGCCGTCTGCCACATGTGCCGGTGCGTGTCGATCATCCCGGGCATGACGATGCCGCCGCGCGCGTCGACTTCCACGGCGTCCGGCGGGGCGTCGAGGTGCGGTCCCACCGCGGCGATCTTGTCCCCCACCACCAGCACGTCCGCATCGGTCAGCACGGTGTGCGCGTCGTCCATGGGCAGGACCGTGCCGCCACGGAACACTACCGAAGGAGTCTGCTCAGGTTCCGGCATCGCAACCTCCAGGCACGACTGAACACGGACGAGCGTCCGCTGCTCGGCCAGACGGCCGGACATGGCCACCCTCTGACATGGACCGAATGACTGTCAAGGGCTTTGGAGAACCTGGATCCTGGCTTGACAGCCCGATGTGCGACTCTAGGCTGACCTGGTAAGTCTGACTGTGGACGGCTATCCGCATGACGGATAGCGCTGGATGTCGAGAGGACTACGAGCCTATGCCGCCAAACCAGCCGGGACGGGAAAGTGAGGGGGCAGACGGGGGCCGCGGCCCGCTGGCCGGGCTGCTGGTCGCCGACTTCTCCCGCATCCTGGCCGGGCCGTACGCGACGATGCTGCTGGCGGACCTGGGCGCCGACGTCATTAAGGTCGAGGGTCCTGGCGGCGACGACACCCGCACCTGGCAGCCCCCGGTGCGGGACGGCGTGGCGACCTATTACCTCGGTATCAACCGCAACAAGCGCTCCGTCGTGCTGGACCTGCGCGACCCGGCCGACCGGGCCCTGGGGCAGGAGCTCGCCCGGCGCGCCGACGTGTTCATCGAGAACTTCCGGCCCGGCGGCCTGACCCGTTTCGGCCTGGACTACGACAGCGTCTCGGCGGCCAACCCGGCCGTCATCTACGCCTCGGTCAGCGGCTTCGGCAGCGGCCCGAAGGGGGCGTCGCTGCCGGGATACGACCTTATCGTCCAGGCCATGTCCGGCCTGATGAGCCTGACCGGGGATCCGGACGGCGAACCGTACCGGGCGGGCGTCGCCGTGTTCGACGTGATGGCCGGACTGCACGCCACCATCGGGATCCTGGCCGCCCTGAACCACCGGCACGAGACGGGCCGCGGGCAGCACGTCGAGGTCAGCCTGCTGGCGTCCGCGATGTCGGGGCTGGTCAATCAGACCAGCGCCTACGTGGCCGGGGACGTGGTCCCGTTCCGGATGGGCAACAGCCACCCGAGCCTGTTCCCCTACGAGCCGCTGCCGTGCTCCGACGGCGAACTGGTCGTCACCGCGGGAAACGACGTCCAGTTCCGCAAGCTGACCGAGGTCCTGGGCATCGGCGAACTGGCCGACGATCCGCGATTCGCCCATAACGAGGACCGCACGGCCAACCGCGACCAGCTGCGGCCGCTGCTGGTCGAGCGGCTGCGCACCCGGACCAAGCTGGAGTGGTTCCGCGAGGTGATCGCGGCCGGCGTGCCGTGCGGGCCGATCAACACCGTGGATCAGGGTGTGGCGTTCGCCGCCGAAGTGGGGCTGGACCCGGTCGTCACCGTGGGCGAGGGCGCCGCCGCGATCCCGTCGGTGCGCCACCCGATTACGTTCTCGCAGACTCCGGCCGGGTACCGGTTGCCGCCGCCGGCCCTGGACGAGCACGGCGCCGAGATCCGCCGCTGGCTCGCCGAACCTGGGAAACCCAGTGAATTGGAGAATGGCACGTGAGCGACGGTACGGACGGATTGTCCTTTCCCACCTCCCTTGGCACGTCCAGCGCGGAGGCGATCCGGCTGCTCGGCCAGGACCTCACCGCGGACCTGATGGGCAAGGTCGGTTTCGGGGAACTCGCCTTCTGGCTCGTCGCGATGCGGCGGCCGACACCGTCGGAGACCCGGGTGTTCGAGGCCGTGCTGGTCGCGCTGGCTGACCACGGGTTCACTCCGACCGCGATCGCCGCCCGGCTGACCTACCTGTCGGCGCCGGACTCGCTGCAGGGCGCGCTGGCCGCGGGGCTGCTCGGCGGCGGATCCCGCTTCCTGGGCGTCACCGAAGACTCCGGCGTCTACCTGCACGACGTGCTGCAGCGGCATCAGGCCGCCGGGGGCGCGCGGCCGGCCGACGACGACGGCTGGGACGCGCTGGCCCTGGCCGCGGTCCGGCAGACGAGGGCGGAGAAGCGTTTCGTTCCCGGCCTCGGGCATCCGGTGCACAAGGTGCGCGATCCCCGGACCCCCGTGCTGATCGCGATCGCCACTGAGGAGGGCCTGCGCGGGCCGCACCTGCGGCTATTCGAGGCGATCGGGCGGGTGCACGAGCAGGTGCTCGGCCGCAGGCTCCCGCTGAACGGCGCCGGGGTGTGCGGGGCCGCGCTGGCCGACCTGGGCCTGCCGGTGGAGCTGCTGCGCGGCTTCGCCCTGCTGGCCCGCGCGGCCGGGTTGCTCGGGCAGATCGCCGAGGAACAGCGCCGGCCGATCGGGATGGACGCCTACCTGACCATCGACCGCAACGCCGTCTACGTCGAACCGGACCAGGGCTGAAGAAGGAGCACCCCATGGCCACTGTCGCCGCGGTCATCGCATCGACGCATCACCCCTTCTACTACCGCGCGAGCACCTCGGCCGGCACCGACCGGCCGCCCTTCGCCGATGAATGGGTGGCCAAGATCGAGGCGTTCCGGGCCACGCTCACCCGGGCCGAGCCGGACGTCCTGGTCATGGTGGGCAGTGATCACTTCCACCAGCTGTGGCTGGACAACATGCCGCAGTTCCTGGTCGGCAAGGCCCCCTTCTTCGACGCCAACTGGTACAACGAGGAACGGGAGTTCGGCCTGCCGCGCATGCTGCTGGCGGGTGAGGAAGACCTGGCCGCCCACATCCTGCGCAAGGGCCTCGACGCCGGCTTCGACCTGGCCTTCAGCAACGAACTGCGGATCGACCACAGCGTGACCTGCCCGATCATCACGCTGCGGCCGCAGGCGGACCTGCCGATCGTCCCGGTCTACACCAACATCTTCGCGCCGCCGATGCCCCGGCCCTCGCGGTTCGTGCAACTCGGCCGGGCGCTTCGGCAGCTGGTCGAGTCCTGGCCGGCCGACAAGCGGGTCGCCATCATCGGCACCGGGCACCTATCGCTGGAGCTCGGCGGCCCGCGCCAGTTCGGCGAGCACGGCCCGGACCCGGAATTCGACCGTAAGGCCGTGGCCTGGATCGCCAACGGGGACATCGACGGCTGCCTGGCCGAGGTCACCCTGGACAGCCTGCACTCCCCAGGGAATGCCACCCACGGTTTCATGGACTTCATGCTCATGATGGGGGTGGCCGGCGACGGCGTGAAGGCCGACTACGCGGACACCCTGGACCTGTTCCACACCATGGAGGCCTACTTCACCTGGTATCCCGAGGGAGCGTTGAGATGAGCAAATACCTGCTCGACAAGTTCCTTTACACGGTGGACCGTGATCCCCGGCTCGTCGAGCGGTACCGAGACGACCCGGCGGGCACGCTGGACTGGTGGGAGCGGGAGATGGCCAACGCCGTGCTCAACTGCCATCCGGCGGAGAGGTCGACCTGGCTTAGGTTCACCGACGAGGAGCGCCGGGCCATCCGCGAGCACGATCACATCGGGCTCTTCCAGCTCGGCGCGCACCCGTTCCTCACGCTCACGTTGTTCATCGCGATGTTCGAGCGCGACCACGGGCCGCTGGAATACCAGCTGGCGTACGCCCAGGCCATGGAGCACATCAAACTGCCTTATCCCGACATCGCGACCTGACGCACTGGTGCTGCAGCGGCTCTGGTGTTTGCAGGACCTCAGGCGAGGGTGCGCAGCAGGTGGCTGAAACCGAGCGGCGCGCGGGCGCGGCGGCGGGCTGAGGTCTCGACGGTGATGTCGCTGGCCTGCAGGACGGAGCAGCCGGCTTCGGTGGCGGCGGCGAGCAGCGCGTG
Organism: uncultured Actinomycetes bacterium; assembly: GCA_963758795.1. Taxonomy (GTDB): domain Bacteria; phylum Actinomycetota; class Actinomycetes; order Streptosporangiales; family Streptosporangiaceae; genus Palsa-504. The sequence continues at coordinate 49,446 of CAVWXG010000001.1, read as the reverse complement.
GTCCTCGGCGGTGCGCAGCGACCGGAATCCGCCGGCCGCCAGGTAGGCCGACGCCCGGATGCCCAGGTTGGCACCATGAACGTGCTGATGCGGTCCGTCGCCGAACTCATACAGGGCATTGAAGGCGGCCGGCACATGAGGCAGATGCCCGTCCCAGTCGGCGACGGTGACGGTTCCGAGCACCACGTCCCAGCCCTGGCCGGCGTACTTGAGCTGGCGCTGCAGCCAGCCGGACGGCACCACGGTGTCGGCATCGGTGGTCGCCAGCCAGACCGCGGACGGATCCACGCCTGCCGTCAGCCGCAGCAGTCCGGCCATCCCGGCCGCCCGGGCGGCGCCGACGTTCCGGGCGCCGATGGCGATGACCCGGGCACCGCACGCTCGCGCGACGGCAGCGGTGCTGTCGGTGCAGGTATCGGCGACCACCAGCACAAAGACCGGCACGCCGAGGACGCTGGCGCCCCGGCTCAGAGCCGCCAGGCAGGCCGGCAGCAGCGTTTCCTCGTTGTGGGCCGGCACGACGACGCCGACCGCCTCAATGCCCGCTGTGCCTATCACACCAGGCCTGTCGCCTGGGCTACCGAGACGGGCGCGCCATCGGATCGGATGTAGACCTCGGCCAGGAAGTCGGGCTCGGCGTGGCTGACCAGCCGGGCCAGGCCGGGCTGGGCCGCGATCGCGCCATGGACGTCATCGCCAGACCTGGGGTAGTCAGCCACCGGGTGCCGCCAGTGCACGGCGAGCAGCGTGCCGCCCGGCTGCAGCGAGACCGCCGCGTTTTCCAGCAGCTGCTTCAGATCGTGGTCCCCGAAGTAGTACAAGAGCTCGGAGAACACGATCAGGTCGAAACGGCCAGCTGGCCACTGCCCGGGAAGCTCGCACCGCTCCACCCGGACCTGCGGCAAACCCCTGGTGCGCTCGGCGGTGGCCTGGATTGCCGCCGCGGCGACATCGCCGCACAGCAGGGCATCACAGCGCGGGGCGAGCAGCTCAGAGAACACGCCGATGGAACAGCCTGGCTCGAACGCGCTGCGGTACCGTTCGGCCGGGAGCAGCGCGAGGCTGAGCGCGTATTTACGCCGTTCGTACCAGCGCTCCTCGAAACCCCACGGGTCACTTGCGGCCTGGTACATGGCGTCGAAATAGTTTGATCCGAGGGTGACTGGGCCCGATCCGGAACCGCCCGGTCCCGATTTAACAGACGCGGTCAACGCAGGAGCACCTCCTGCCTCCTGGTGAAATGCGCCACGACGTCCGGCGGGACGACTGGGCCGAGGCCGGCCTCGCGGTCGGTCAGCTGGCTGAGAAAAGCATCGATAGCCGATCGTTTCCGGTCCGCGATCTCGGCGGGAAGCACGATCTGGCTGGCTCGGTTCCAGGGAACCCGGTGATCCCCGGGTTCGGCCCAGTGCCACATCCAGACCGGATAGGTCAGCACGTTACGCGCGGCCCGGCGGGCCGCGCGGCCCGCCGCCTCGTGGTCGGCGTGAGCGTCGCCTTCCCACGGCGCGAGGCACACCTCGAATCCGGCGCATTGCTCGCGCAGGAGGTCCGACAGCTCGTGCTCGCGACCGGCGAGCCCGGTGTCGGGCAGCCGCAGCCGGACCACGTCGATGTCCCGCGCTCCCAGCCGGTCAAGGGCGTCGGCCGACTCGTTGATCCGCGTCTGCGCGATGACCGCGGGATCGGCGCCCGGGTGCGACGCCTCGCCGTCCGTGATCGCGACCAGCCGCAGCCGGGCCCCGCTGGTGGCCAGCATCGCCATCGTCCCGCCGACACCCAGCACCTCGTCGTCCGGGTGCGCCGCCACCACCACGACGCTCCGCCATGCCTCCGGATGGGCGGCGGGCAGGCTCCGGAGCTCCGGCCACGACACCCACGCGTCTTCGGCGGTACCGGGCCGGTCGATCCGGTTGTGACCTACCACGTGGTGCCGTGGCCGGCCACGAGCGCGCCGATCTCGGCGAGATCACGTTCGCTGTGGTGCTGGCGTAGGTATACGGTCAGGTCCGCGACCCGGCGCGAATGCGTCTCGTCGTGGCCCAGAGGGCCGGCGCCGAGCGCGCGGCCCACCCGCAGCATGACCTCGGTGGCGGTCGCTTCGACGAGCGCGCGCACCCGAAGGGCCCGCACCGGGCCGCCGCCCCTGCGATCGTCGGGGTCGGCGTCGATTTCACCGGCCGCCGTGTCGAGCGCCAGCTTCGCGGTCCGCAGGGCGATGTCGACGGCGCCGAGATGGGCCAGGGCGTGCGGGCCGACATCGCGCCGGGCCGCCGCGACCAAAAGGGTCCGGCCCACGCCCCGCGCCCCGCCGTACCAGCAGGCGGCCACCCCCGCCCCGCCGTGCGCGAAACCGGGCCGGTCGATGTAGCCGCCGGGCCCGCCCACAGGTTCGGCCGCGACGCCGGAAAAGCGGACGTCGAGCGTGTCGCTGCCCGCCATGCCGGTGGCGGGCCAGCTGCCAGGGACGGGCACCAGGTCCTGCGTGCTGACCGCGAACAGCCGGTTCCCGTCGGGCGCCGTCGCGGTCACCAGCGCGTTCGTGCAGGAACGGGCGCCGGAGCAGTAGCGCTTCACGCCGTCCAGGCGCCAGCCGCCGTCGTCAGCCTGACTTCCCGCCAGCCCCGGCCCCGGAGGCTGCGCGGCCCACACGCCCCAGCGGCTTCCGACCAGCGGCGAGGCGCCATCCTCGCTGAGCTCAGCGAGGATGGCGAGGGCGTCGGCGTGCCCTTCGGCGAGCCGGGCCAGAGAAAGGTCTTCCTCTGCCAGGTCGGCCAGGGCAGCCCATCGCTCGCGGGTCCGGCCGCCACCGGGCCGCGGCAGGTTCAGCCGACCCGATTCGACCGCGTCGGTGAACGCCGTCGCGGTCCGGGCGGCGGGCCAGTCACCGATCGGGTTCTCATCCGTGAACGGATTAAAAGCGGTCACTGGATACACGGCTGTGGACATTAGTTACCCCCTCAGGCTGCCATTGGCTGCCCGCCGCGTTCCAGGTCAAACCCGCCGTCACCGTGAGCGCCGTCACCGTGAGCGCGAATGATTAAGTTCCCGAACCCGGGTAGCAGTCATGGCGGATGGCCTGGCGGGCACGACGCTGGCAGCACGGGCGGGCATGCTGGTACCACATGGCGGGCATCGGAGCGATTTTTAGGGCATGGAGGCGGCGTGACGGAGAACGTGACGGAGAACCAGAACGGCGAAGACCAGGGCGCGGCCCCGTCCAGCTGGCAAGGCTGGCAGCGGTGGACGGAGGGCGTCGACTGGTCGGACTGGCGGTCCTGGCTTCAGCGCCTCGCCGCCACCGACTGGGCCGCCGTCGACTGGACTGCCGTCGACTGGACCGGCACCGACTGGACCGGCACGGACCGGGCCCCGACGGAACTGGCCCCCGTTGACTGGACCCGGGAACGGGCCCCGGGCACCCCGTGGGATCAGGCGCCTTGGGGCGGGGAGGTCCCGCTCACCCTGCGGGCTTTCGGCGAAGACGAGCCTGCTGACCGGATCCGCGAGCACCTCACAGCAACCTGGCCGCCGTTCCGGCAGTGGTGGCGAGGAGGCGCGAACATCCGTCCGACGACCGGTGAGGCCCGGGCCAAGCTCAAGGAGTACATGCCCGAGCTCATCCCGGCCTGGGAGCAGCTGACCGCCATGCTCGAGGACGGACCAGATAGCTCCGATGCGGGCGCCGCGCTCGCGCTATGGAACCCGCCGCCCTTCCTGACCGGCTGCTCGCAGGCCGCGGTCCTGCCCGGCGGTCCGGCGCTGATCCGCAATTACGACTGGGACTACCGTCTGTTCGACGGCGTGGTGGCCAGGACGGCGTACACCGGCCGCCGGGTGCTCGGGATGCTCGACTGCCTGTGGGGACTGCTGGACGGGGTCAACGACGCCGGGCTCGCGGTCTCCCTCACGTTCGGCGGGCGGCCGCAGGTCGGCGAGGGGTTCGGGATCCCGCTGGTGATCCGCTACGTGCTCGAGGTCTGCGGGACCGTCGAGGAGGCGGTGCGGGTGCTGCGCCGGGTCCCGGTGCACATGTCCTATAACGTCACCGCGCTCGACCGCGACGGGCGGCGGGCCACCGTGTACCTCGCCCCGGACCGGCCGGCTCGCGTTACCGAGCTGGCGGTCAGCACCAACCATCAGGGCGAGGTGGAGTGGGCGCCCTACGTCGCAGCGATCCGCAGTGTCGAGCGCCAGGACTACCTGGAGGAACTGCTGGCCGCCGGTGCCGACGCACCCGGTGTCGTTGCGGCTTGCCTGCGCCCCCCGCTCTACGCCACCCGCTTCCACGAGGGCTTCGGGACCCTGTACAGCGCCGAGTACCGGCCCGCCGACGGCCTGGTCCGCTATCACTGGCCGGACCAGACCTGGGAGCATTCCCTGGACAAGATCGACCCGGCCGGCGTCCAGGTCCAGCTCGGCAGTCCGGCGCCAGCCCCGCAGCCCTAGCCCGCGCTCACCTCCCGTCCCCTTCCTGCTGTCCCCTTCCTGGTGCCTGGCGGCTGCGGTTTCCGGCGGCTGCCCGAGGACCCGCTTCCCGCTCCTCTTCCGCACCCGCAACCCCACCCGCAACGCCGCAGTGCCCGCCAGGGCGCAGATTCCCGTTACCGCGAAGACTTCACAGTCTGCCCGGACGGTAAAGCCTTCGTGATCACGGAAAATCGATTTCCTGTTCTGGCGGGGAAGGTCCGGCTGCAGCCCGGAGAGGGCCAGCTGCCATGCCTGGGTCCTGACCCGCCAGCCACGACAAGCTGCTCTCTACCCGCGAACAACTACCACACGGTGCGGGCTGAACGGCCTGTGCCGCACCGGCGCTGGGCCGGTCAGGACGACTCGCGCGTGCCTCCATACTTGGGCGATGGAAGATCATCACAGCCGCCGTGTCAGCGCCCGCCTCGAATTGCGGGTTCATCAGCAGGCAGAAACGATCCTGCAAGTCGCGGCGGCGAGCATGGCAGGCCTCCAGGTCGAGGAGGACTTGACGGTCCGGCTCGACGGGGAACCGGTCAAGACGACCGAGGTCGCCATGACGCATGGCGGGCGGGCGCATCTCCTGGTCCTGGATCCGGGACGGGTGAGTGTCGAATACGGTGCCGTGGTCCGCGGCAACGCGCTCCGGCCGGAGGTGACCGAAGCCGATCGCGTGACTTACCTGCGCCCGAGCCGGTACGCGGAATCTGACCGGCTAGCTGCGGTGGCGCGCGCGGAGTTCAGCGGGATCGGCACCGGAGCGGCACTTCTCGCCGCGGTGTCCTCCTGGGTAGGCACCCGGCTGAGCTACGTCCCGGGCAGCAGCAGGCCGATCGACGGAGCGGTGGACACGCTCCTGCTGCGGCAGGGTGTCTGCCGGGACTACGCGCACCTGGTCATCGCGCTGCTGAGGGCCCTGGACATCCCGTCCAGGCTCGCGGCCGTCTACGCTCCCGGCTTGGAGCCGATGGATTTCCACGCGGTGGCCGAAGCGCTGGTCGGTGGCCAGTGGTGCGTCGTGGACGCTACGTTGCTCGCCCCGCGCGCCAGCCTGATCCGCATCGCGACCGGGCGGGACGCGGCCGACACCGCGTTTATGTCCACCTACGGCGGTGCGGTGGAGCTGATCGAAACCGAGGTCACGGCCACGATCAACGGAGCACTGCCCAGCGATGACGTCAACGCACTGGTGAGTATCAACTGAACTGGGGTGTGAGGTGTTAGCGCGCAAGGCGCGGGTAGGGCACCGGGCTGCCGGGGAAGATGCCGGCATCACGAGACGGCCGTGACGAGGCGGCCCACCGGGGATGGAGGCCATAATGAGCGAGTTCGACAAGCTCAAGGACGACGCGGAACAGTACGGGCAGCAGCATCCGCAGCAAGTCCAGGAGGGCGAGCAGGATGCAGAGAAGAAGTTCGGTCTAGGCGGCCAGCAAAGCCAGGGGAGCCAGCAAGACCAGGGCGGCCAAGACCAGTACGGCCAGGATCAGGGCGGCGGCCAGCAAGACCAGTACGGCCAGGACCAGGGCGGCGGCCAGCAGAACCAGTACGGCCAGGACCAGGGCGGCGGCCAGCAAGACCAGTACGGCCAGGACCAGGGCGGCCAGCAGAACCAGCAGCAGGGATACTAGCCGCATACACAGCAGCCGGGGACCGGGCACGCTTCAGTGACTTACCGGTCTCCGGCTGGCGGATTGCCGTCACCTCAGCCACCCGAGTGTCACGTATCGCGTTAGTGCCGCCACCCGCTCCTGGCATGATCGAGGCATGACAGTCGTGAGGATCAACGCGATAACAGTGCCCGCCGACAGCGGCGACGAGCTCGCCCGCAGGTTCGCCGCCCGGGCCGGCGCGGTGGATGACCAGGACGGTTTCGAGGGCTTCGAGCTGCTCAAGCCGACCGACGGACGGACCACCTGGCTGGTGGTGACCAGGTGGCGGGACGACGAGGCATTCAAGGCGTGGATGAACTCCCCCGCGTTCGGGCACGGGCACCGTTCCGCTGCCGAACGGGCCGGAGGCGAGTCGCCCGGGCCGGTCGGCATCGGCAGCGAGCTCTGGTCGTACGACGTGGCGGGCGGATCGTCCGGCTGAGGGCCAGCATTTGGCGGAGCTCGGAGCGGGGCTGTGGGAAGACCGGACCTTGCTCAGCCGACCGTGGCGCCGAGCTGACGCAGCAGGGCACTCTTGATCAGCGGCCGCGACCCGAATACCAGCAGGAACAGCGCTTCGCGAGCGAGCCGCGGCGGATGGGTGTCCGCCATGATGGATGTGCTCCCGTCCCGTACCGCCAGCGCCGCGGTGGCCCGGATCGCCAGCTCCGAGGCCGCCGCGCGGGCCTCGGCCATCGCCTCGGTATCGCCGGTGATGGCGTCATCGAGCCGCGCCCGGCAGGCGGCCAGCTCATCGTCGAGCGGTCCGGGTCCGAGCAGCCGGCCGCACCGGCCGGCTACGCCGAGCGCCAGGGAGCCGTTGATGCGCAGCCGGTCGGGACGCAGGCTCGCGGCCGGATCGAAAGGTTCCTGGCTGGCCAGACGGCCCGCCGGAACCACGACGCCATCGAAATCGAGCCGGACCGTCACGCTCGCGTTGACGGCAGCCAGCCGCTGACGGGTTACCCTCAGCCCAGGCTGGGCGGCGGCGTCCAGGATCAGCGACACGACGGTGTCCTGCGGCCCGCGAGCCACGACGAGCAGCAGGTCGATCAGGCCCCACCCCGTCACCCACGGAGCCTCGCCGTCCAACTGCCAGCCGCCCGCGACCGGCCGCGCGCGCAGCAGCGGCGGGCCGGGTATCAGCCCGAAGAGCGCGATACCACCGCGCACCTTGCCCTGGCAGGCCGGCTCGAGCCACTGGTCGCGCAGGGCGGCCGGGGTGGTTTCTGCGGCCAGCGTCATGGCCAGCCCGCGGTGCTGGACCCAGACGAACGTCGTGGCCAAGCAGCCGCTGGCCAGTTCCTCGGTCACCGCGCAGGTGGTCAGAAGGTCCAGGCCAAGGCCGCCCGCCTGCGGTGGCACGGACGCGCCGTAAAGCCCTTCCGCCGCGAACGCGTCGAGCTGGGCGACCGGAACCGCATCCAGGCTGTCCACTCGGATCGCATCAGGGAACAGCACATCGTCGGCGAGCCTGCGGGCGGTCGCCAGGATGCCCGGTGATCCCGGTGCCATAAGGCCGCTTGAACCCAGGTTGCCGCGAGCTTGTCCATCACCGCGTCCAGGCTCGCGTCGGTGACCTGCCGCGCCGGATCGGCCAGATACCAGTCCGCGATCTCGCGGGCGCCCTGCTCGAAGGGGATCACCGCATTCCAGCCAGGCACGACGCTGCGCAGTTTGGCGTTGTCGAACACCATCGAGTGGGCCTTGTCACCCAGCAGCCCGGCACCCCAGTGCGGGTCGGCGACCGCGATCGCATCCGAAGGCACGTGCACTACCCGCGCTTCGACGCCCAGCGCGGCCGCCATGGTCTCGGCGATCTGGTTCCAGGTGAGCACGTCGTCGGAGGTGATCTGGAACGCCTCGCCCAGCGTTCGCGGGTGTCCTACGAGCGGCACGAACGCGCGCGCGAAGTCGTCGTGGTGGGTCAGCGTCCACAGTGAGGTCCCGTCACCGTGGACGATGACGGGTTTGCCCGCGAGCATCCGGCCCAGCACCGTCCACCCGCCGCCGAACGGAACCGACGTCTGGTCGTAGGTGTGCGAGGGCCGCACGATGGTGGCCGGGAACCCCTGATCGCGGTAGGCCTCGACGAGCAGGTTCTCGCAGGCGATCTTGTCGCGGGCGTACTGCGAAAACGGGTTGCGCAGCGGGGTGGACTCGGTGACGGGCACCCGCGCGGGCGGCGTCTGGTAGGCCGACGCGGAGCTGATGAAGACGTATTGCCCGGTCCGCCCGCTGAACAGGTCGACATCGATCCTGACCTGCTCAGCGGTGAAAGCCACCCAGTCGACCACCGAGTCAAAGTCAAGATCTTTTATTACATCCCGAACGGTACGTGGTTCCCGTATGTCGGCCAGCAGCATCGTGACCCCGGGCGGAAGTGGCCGGGAGGTGCTCCGTCCCCGGTTCAAGACGAACAGTTCGACGCCGTTTTCAACCGCGACCCGGGAGCACGCCGAACTGATGACCCCGCTGCCGCCGATGAACAAGACCCTGAGCTTTCCCATCCCTCTACGCTAGCCGCTGGCCCGCGTCGGCTCCGGAGCGACCTCGATCAGGACCGAGGGGGCGACGGATGCCGGGGCTCGTAGATCGGGAACTCACTGCCGTCCGGGGTGCGGATCGCGGCCAGCAGGCCCCACCCCTGGTCGGAGACGTCCTGCGTGACTTCCGCTCCCTTGGCCTCTAGCTCGGCCAGTGTGCTCCGGATGTCGTCGCACATCAGGTAGAGCTGCTGGCGGCTCTCCCCGTCGGCGGGATGAACGGCCAGTTCGGCCGGAGGCAGAGCGAAAATAGGCCAGCCTCCGCCCGCGTCCACCGACGGCAGCCCGAGCACATCCGCGAAGAATCCCCGGACCTTCTCCGCTTCGGGTGAGAACACAATCGCATGTATCCCGTTGATCACGCCTCGATCCTAACCATCTAGCTGATCAGCGCCTGCGTGGCCTGCTCGGCGATGGCCGCCAGATCGTCGCGGCACGCCTTACGGTAGAGCGGGCCCCCGCCGTCGGTCAGCAGCTGGCATACCATCGCCACGCCACGCGCGGGGACCGGGCCGGGCTGTACCAGGCGGGCGGCCAGCTCCGCGAGTTCCGAAGCCGACCGGCTGATCCGGTCCCGGCGGATAGGGACGTGCGGTTGGCGAACGACGCAAGCTGATGAATCTGCCGCCATCGGGCCCCCGCGGCTGCCGACGGGCAGTACCGCGGCGAGTATCCGCTGCAGGCTCGCTGCCAGTTCGCGACGACACTTCATGGACGTCAGCCGGAGGGCCCGCGCCGCCAGGCCCGCGTTCGTCTCCGGCCGCGCACCGCGAGCCAGCTCCCGGTCGAGTCGCGCCGCCCGGCATCGGGCCATGATCCGGTCCCATAGCCGCAACCGCCGGAGGGCGAGGCGGCCGAGATCGTCTTCCAGCAAGACATACATCGTGTCATTTTCTTTACTGTGACCCATAAAGTCATTATACCGGTCATGGATGACCTGTAAAGCTATTTGACTGGTCATATATTGTCTCGGTAGATACGAGGCAGGAAGACGGAGAGGTGAGCAGGGTGACGTTGCCTTCGTGGGCGTCCCATCTCGATCACAAGCTGGCACCGCCCCCGCTGCTGCTCGTCCAGGCGTTCGTCAACACTCTCGACCTGGATCTCGGCACCGACATGTTCGCCCGCGCCGAGGAAGCACACACGTGGCTGGCCGACGCCGGACTGATCGACGCCGCGTCCAGCGCGGGACCCGCCAGCCCGGACTTTGCCAGCGATCTGCACCTCGCCCGGGACGTCAGGGCGAGCATCCGGGCCCTGATCGCGCACCACAACGACGCCGAGGCCCTCACCGAGGACGAACGGCTTCCGCTTGAGCAGGTCGGGCACGAAGGCCAGCCCCGGCTACGGGTCGCCCCGGACGGTCAGGTCAGCCTCGATGCCGAGGCCCCGGCCGGCCGCGTGGCGCCCGGCCTGCTCGGATTGCTGCTGATCATCCGCGACGCACAGGCCGACGGCAGCTGGGACCGGCTCAAGCTGTGCGGGAATCCGGACTGCCGCTGGGCCTTCTACGACCGCTCGCACAGCCGCCGGGGCGCGTGGTGCGACATGGCCTCATGCGGGAACCGGCTCAAGAACCGGAACCTCCGCGCCCGCCGTGCCCAGCTGAGCTGAGCTCCAGGCCGGCCGACCGGAGAATCGCAGCTGTCGATATCGTCCGCAATACCGCACAGAGCTGCTCGGGCCTTAGGCACAGCCAGGGCCTCTATCGCACGTCGGATGGCTCCGGGTCGTAGCGGTGGTAGGTCACGGCCATCGTGGCGTCCGGGTCGAGCCTGCGCAAGATGGCCTCGGTGATGTCGGCCAGCTGGCGGACCTGCTCGGGGGTCAGGGCGTCGACGACGTGCTGCCGGACGTTGGCCACATGGCCCGGGGCGGTGCGGCGCACCTTATCCCAGCCGGCCGGGGTCAGCCGGACGTTGGTGGCCCGGGCGTCCTCCGGGCAGGGGAAGCGCTCCACCAGACCTCGATCCTGCAGCCGGCGGATCACGTGGGAGAGCCGGGGCAAGGTGGCGTTGGTCTGCGCCGCGAGCGATGTCATCCGCAGGATCCGCTGCGGCGCCTCCGACAGCATCGCGAGCGCGTAGTAGTCGAAGTGCGTCAGCTCCGCGTCGCGGCGCAGCTGGGAATCGAGGACTCCGGGCAGCAGCTCAAGCACCGCAGCTAGCCGTACCCAGGCCGCCAGCTCCTCGTCGTTCAGCCATTCCGCATCCACCGTCACATCATGGCACCGAATAGTTGTCTTTACAACTATTCGGTGCTAGTGTCGTGGTTGTAGAGACAACTAATTGCCTGACCGGCGGCCGCACGTCCTCTCGCACCGGCCGCATCAGCACCGCCGCCTTCGGCCCTGAGGAGCCTGTATGACGTCCCCGCCAGCGCCCAGCAGCACCGCGATCGCCGATCGCCGCATTCCCGGCCAGCACCCGTTCGCCGCGCACCTGCGCCGGGCCGCCGACGCCGAGCGAACCGCCGCACACCGACTGTGGACCCCGGACGACGGGCCGCTGCCCAGCCTTTACCTCAGCCACGGCGCCCCGATGCTGTTCGAGATGCCAGCCTGGATGACCGAGCTTCACTCCTGGGCGCGGGCGCTGCCCAAGCCGAAGGCCGTCCTCATCGTCTCCGCGCACTGGGAGTCTGCTCCGCTGAGCATCAGTAGCAGCCAGCCCGACGAGCTTGTCTATGACTTCGGCGGCTTCGACCCGATGTATTACCAGATGCGATACGACACACCGGCCGCCACCGACCTCGCGGAACAGGTCGGCAGGCTGATGCCGGACACCGAGCCGGTGCACGAGCACCGCAGCCGTGGCCTGGACCACGGAGCGTGGGTGCCGCTGAAGATCATGTATCCCGACGCCGATATCCCCGTCCTGCAGCTCAGCATGCCGACCCACAACCCGGGGCGACTGCTGGACCTTGGGCGGCGCCTGGGGCCGCTGCGCGAGGCCGGGGTTCTCGTGATCGGGTCGGGATACATGACCCATGGCCTTCCGTTCCTCGACTGGAGCCACCCGGACCAGGTGCCGGGCTGGTCCTCGGACTTCGACTCCTGGGCGTCGGACGCGCTAGCCCGCGGCGACGTCGACGAACTCGCTGCGTTCCGCAACCGCGCACCCGGCATGCCGTACGCACACCCCACCGTGGAGCACTTCACCCCGCTGTTCGTCGCCCTGGGCGCCGCCACCGACCCGGCGGCGCCGCCCACCACGGTCATCGATGGCTACGCTCTCGGGCTGGCCAAGCGGTCGTTCCAGGCGGCCTGACCGGTCGCGAGAGCTTAACTGGAGACGGCTGGAGCGCCGGATCTGAGCAGATCAGCGGTCAGCTGGCGGCTGCGCTCGCTGGTCATGCCGAAACTGGCCGGGTAGACGATGACGTGGTCCATGTGCCGCCCGAATTCCTCGAGCTTCGCCGCCACCTGTGCCGGGGTGCCCGACACCGACATGGCGTCGACCATCGCGTCCGGCACCGCCGACGCCATAGCGTCGAAATCCCGAGACGCAAACGCTTGCCGGATCCGCTCCCCCGCGTCGGCGAACCCGGCGACCTCGACGACCGTCCCGTACGTCCGGGGGGCCGCGTAGAACGCGATCTGCGCCGCCGCCTCGCGGCGCGCTTGCGCCTCATCATCGGCGACCGAGCAGATCACCAGCCCGGCGATCTGGACGAGCCCGGCGTCGCGGCCCGTCTTGGCTGCGCCCGCGGCGATGGCCTGCCGGACCACGTCGTCGTAGTAGCGAGGACTGAACAGCGGATGGCCAAGGAAACCGTCGCTGACCCGGCCCGCCACCTCCACCATCCGCGTGTTCACGCCCGCGGTGAAGACCGGAATGGCGGTCCGCCGCGGCGGCTCCATCTCCGCGGTCGGGGTCACATCGACGTGATAAAACCGCCCGTCGTGTCGCACCGGTCCCTCGTGTAGCCGCCATAGGCTGCGCAGCAGCGGGATGAGCTCCTCCATCCGGGACGCGGGGCCGGTCGGGTCGACGCCGTGCCAGCCGGCCATCATCTTCGTCGTGCCGGTGCCGAGTCCGTAGATGAGCCGGCCTGAAGACAGCTCATCGAGGCTGCGGGCCTCGGTGGCAAGCACCAGCGGAGTTCGGCCGACCGCATACGCGATCGAGCTGCCGATGCGGGCGGTGGAGGTGACCTGCGCCATGGCCGCCAGGCTGACGATCGCCGACCGGGTGTAGAACTCAGGGCTCCAGACGGCGTGATAACCAAGTCGCTCGGCCTCGGCGGCGGTGTTAGCCGCATCGGTCACGCCGCCGCGCAGGATCGCGAAGCCGCGGGTGGCCGGGCCGATCCGGGGCGGGGCCATCAGGCGAAGCGACCGAGCTGGTTGGCGGGCGGGTTGGCCAGCCGCACCAGGAACGCGGGACCTTCGGCGGTCCAGGTGACGACGGGCTCGGTCGTGACGTCGGTCATGGCGTATGCGGGCCTTTCTGGTCATGGCGTGCGGGCATTTCGGGCAGACCAGTCAAACGTAGTACCTGGACGGCAACGGCATAACCTGGAGTTATGGATCCTTTGCTGGTCGGCCGTGAGTATGCGAGCCATCTCACTGATGCCGACCTCAGGCTGCTCGCATCGGTAGCCGGTGCAGCCACGGGCACTGATCGGGTGAACGAGGCCGGCGGCCAGGTGGATGCCTCGGCGCTGCGCGGCGACCCGGAGGCGCTGCTTCGGCTGCTGGAGCATCCCGGCGTGTTCCGCGCCGTGCTCGGCCCGGCCGATGCCGCCCAGGGATGGGCGGTCCCGGCGTCGCCGTTCCTGGTGTTCGCCGCGTTCGTCCAGCAGGCTGCCGCCGAGCTGGCCGCGATGGATCATGTGCCTGAGCGCACTGGGCTGCGCCAGCGCGTGCCGTTGTTCGACGCACCTGCGCTGCGGGACTTCCTTGGTGAGTCGGCCCGGCGGCTGTTCCTGGCCGAGCTGCTGGCCTCCTTCACCCAGGTAGCCAGTGGTCGTTATCAGGTCCGGGTCGGCGGCCGGATGCGGACCCGGCGATTCAGTGAGCTCGACCCGGTGCAGCTGGCCGGGCTGCTTGACGCGGTTCCGCCGGCCGAGCGGCCCGGCGTGTATCGCCGGCTCGGCGACGTGACGCTCTTTCTAGCCGGGGTGTTTCCCGACTACGCGAGCTCAGATGGCTACTGGGCACCCCGGAACAGCATCCGCAGCCACGCTCGACTCAGCACGCGTCGCCGCCTCTGTCCCACCAACTGACCGTACGCGTTGTGAATGCACATGCCAGTGTCGTTCAGAAGGCAGTCGCCTGGGCAGTCTCCCCAGCAGTGCCTGCAGTGGCGAACGACGGCCATGGGCAGATCCTTCAAGGCGCAATGATACTCAGATGCTGTGTTACTCCTCCTCGGCGACTCTCGGCAACCCGGTCACGAGTCAGGCCCGGGACAACTGACGGCCCGCACCCCGTCCAGGCGGGACCCGTGTCCCGCCGGGATGGCAGGCCTCTCCAGCGCGTACCGGCGGGACGTCACGTCCCGTGGCCGAGTTCCGCCCAGACCTCCTCGGCCGGTACCGGCTCCGCGCCGGCCTCGATCTCGGCCAGCGACTCGCGCGCCGCCTCTGCGTCCGCGAAGTCCTCCAGCAACTCGCGGAGTTGCTCAGGGGTCAGGCTCTCCAGTTCGGCCGCGAGTTCGGCCGGGACGATCGCAGCGAGCCGCTCGCCGTGCTCCGTGAGAGCAGCAAGAACGGCAGCAGGGTAGTCGTGGCCCCCGGGACCAGCCACATGCATGCGAAGGCCGCAGCCATGACGCCGAAGCCCATGTGGACGCGAAATCGAACGAGATTCCCGCGGTGCGGGAACTGCTCAGAGCGTTCACCAGCCTGGCCGGGGCGGTCATCACCATCGATGCCCTGCACACGCAGCATGACACCGCGCAGGTCATCCTCGCCCGCCAGGTCGACTACGTGATGACCGCCAAGGCAAACACGACGACGCTGTACCGGCAGCTGAAGAAGCTGCCCTGGGCCGCCGTCCCCTCAGTGTCGTCCGTGACCACGGGCCACGGCGGAGCCCGGCCATCAGCCTCCTGCGACTAGACGGCCACGCCAACATCGCCGCCGCCAACCGCCACCACTCCCGCGACCCCCAGCGGACGCTAAAACTGCTGCTGACCGCATGAGCGAGGTGTCCTCTGCCACCGGGCCTGTCCGTCTATCAGACGAGTGGCGATCGCCGCTCCGAGGAGAGAAACGAGGAAATCCATGACAAGCAAGACAATTGGATCAAAGGCGGATCAGCAGGCGGTTCTCGGCGTCCTCAAGGGCGTGCGCGAGGCGTGGGAGGCGAACGACGCCGAGGCGTTCGTGGCCGACTACCTGGACGATGCCAGCGTGGTTCAGCCCGGCGTCTACAGGAAGGACCGGCAAGAGGTCCAGAGCAGCATGGCCGGTGCGTTCGCGGGCCCACTCAAGGGATCGCGGGTGATCGACCAGCCCCAAGACGTCCGGTTCCTCAACGAGGACACGGCCATCGTGATTAGCGAGGGCGGGATCGTTTCCCCGGACAGAACGCCGTGCCGAGGGAGGGCACGGTCCGGGCCACGTGGGTGCTGGCCAAGCGCGACGGCCGCTGGCATGTCGCGGCCTTCCACTACAGCGCCGCGAACTAGGGATCGGGATACGAGGCGGCTTCCCTGGTTCCGTGGGAAGCCGCCTCGTATCCCGGTGGGCTGTCCGGATGGAGTTACGGTCGCGAGTGGGCTTCGGCCGAAATGCCCTGTCCTCCTGGCACAGCCTTGGTCGTCTAGTAGACGTTAGATATCCGCGAAGTAGAGGAAGGAAGTTCTGTCGATGGCGCTGTATGTGGCTTTGTGTTATTACGACCGGGACCGGTACTGGGACGAGCCTCCCGAGACCGAGTTCTCTCCCGAGTACACGGAGTTCGCTCGGCGGGCTACCGAAGCTGGGGTGATGCGCGGCGGTGAGGCGCTTCACCCGGTGACGATGTCGACCACCATCACCGTTTCGGGCGGCAGGGGCGGCGACGTGATGTTGACAGACGGTCCGTACGCGGAGGCAAAAGAGGTCCTGGCCGGCTACTTCGTGCTGGAGACGGCCGATCTTGACGAGGCGATCGGCTGGGCGGTCCAGATCCCGGCCGCTTGGAGGGGCAAGATCGAACTCCGCCCGATCGCGCCACACCACGCCTAGGCGTCCCCCCATGGACGCCAGCGCCGCCCTGGTCAAGGTGCTCAGGGAGGAAGGCCCGAGAGTGCTCGCCACCCTGGTCCGCTACCTCGGCGACTTGCCGGTGGCCGAGGACGCCCTCTCCGAGGCCACGATCGCCGCTCTGGAAGCTTGGCCCGCTTCGGGAATCCCGGACAACCCCCGGGCGTGGCTGACCGTGGTGGCACGGCGCAAGGCGCTCGATCTCCTGAGACGGGAGTCGGCCAGAGCGGGCAAGGAGACCGCGGCGTACCGATGGGGAACGGAGCGCGCGAAAGACGAGATAGAGGAGGTGATCGACGCGATGGAGACCGAGAGCCAGTTGCGAGACGACATGCTGCGCCTCATCTTCACCTGTTGCCACCCCGCTCTCAGCCGAGAGGCCCAGGTGGCCTTGGCCTTGCGCACACTGGCCCGCCTCGAAGTCGATGCCATCGCCCGAGCCTTCTTGGTGCCCGAGGCCACCATGGCCAAGCGCCTGGTGCGGGCCAGGTCCAAGATCGCCACCGCGCGCATCCCTTATGTCATTCCCTCCGACGCGGAGCTCCCCGATCGTCTGGCCGCGGTGCTGGCCGTGGTGTACCTGATCGCTACCGAGGCCCACGCCCCAACCGGCGGGGACTCGGTGGCCCGGGTGGATCTGGAGGCCGAAGCCGTTCGCCTGGCCCGATTGCTGGTGGAGTTGATGCCCGACGAGCCCGAGGTGCTGTCTTTGCTGGCTCTGTTGTTGTTCACCTCAGCTCGCACTCCGGCGCGAAGCGACGCCGAGGGCCACGTCGTGACCCTCGCCAATCAGGACCGCGATCGATGGAACCGAGAAGCCATTGCGGAAGGATCTCGGTGGTTGCAAAGAGCTGTCAGCTGGTCGGGTGGTAAGGCGGGGCCTTACCAGCTTCAGGCTCACCTGGCTGCGGCCCACTCCACCGCTACGAGCTGGGCCGAGACGGACTGGGATCGGATCGTCCAGCTCTACGACCTGCTCGGGTCGGTCGCAGCCAACCCAGTGGTGGCGCTCAACCGGGCCGTTGCGATCACGGAGCGCGACGGGCCTCAATACGGGCTTGCTGCGCTAGGGGCCATCGTCGGCATGGAGCGGTCCCATCTCTGGCACGCCGCACTGGCCGACAACCTGCGACGGCTTGGCCGGACGGCAGAGGCCGCCGAGGAGCTGGAAACCGCCGCCGCGTTGGCGCCCACCGAGGGAGAACGGCGGCTGCTTCTGTCCCGTCTCCTCGACCTGAGGTCCGAGCCTGCCTGACAAATTCCAGGGCTGCAGGTGTCCTCTACAGGTTTCGCCGTTCGGCAAAGGCCCCTTTCCCTATGCGGACACCGGCGTGGTGATCACGCTCCAGGGCTGATTCCCGCGGCGACCGCCGCGGGCATCAGCGGTCGGCACCTTGCACGGCCCGCGGGTCAGGGAGTCGCGGACGGGTTGCCCAGCCCGTCCCGGGTCGCGGCCAGCGCCGCCAGAACGGTTTGGAGCTGGTTTGATGGTTTTCTGGATGGGTGCGGGGGCAGCATGGCTCGTCGGTTCGTCGGTGCTGAGACCGATGATCGTTTGGAAATGAACCGGTAAAGATGCCATGGCGGCGGGCCGGATGGCCTGCAGAAACGCTGGGCCTCGCGGCGTCGATCACCGCGAGGCCCGGTTCAGGCACGAGGCCCAGATCAGCGCAGATCAGCAGCCGTCGTAGGCCGACCAGTTGGACTGACCACCCGCGGCCAGCGCGTTGTTGAACACCTGGTTCTGCTCGGCCACGCTGGCGTTGCCGAAGTCGGCGGCCGACCCGCCGTAGGCTTCCCATGTTCCCTCGCTGAACTGGTAGAGGCCGTAATGCCCGCTGGAGTTCATGACCTGGGCGTTGCCGCCGGACTCACGGGCGATCACGCACGAGGTGAACCCGCCGTCGCCGGAGTAGGTTGTGACCGTCTTCTCGGCGGGGGCGTACGCCACGCCCGGCGACTGCGATGCGGCGACCACCACTGGCGCGGCCTGTGCGGGCGCGCTGGGTATCTTGGCCGGCTTGGCCGGAATAAGCAGCACCTCGCCGACCGAGATGTCGTTGGCCGAGCGGACCTTGCTGTGATTAGCCCAGTAGATGGCTGGCCACGCGGCCTGGTCGTGATATACGCGTCCGGCGATCGAGGAAAGCGAGTCACCCGGGCGGACGGTGTACTTCACGGGCTTGCTCGCAACGGCCTGCCGACTCGCGGCCAGCAGCTCGGCGGGCGACTGGCGGCCGACCCGGGCCACCGTATCCGCGGCAGTGGCGCGATCGAGGGACACGCTAGGTGCTAGCTGGCTCGCCTGCGCCTGCGGTGCCAGGCAAAGCGTAGCGGCCACCCCGGCTAGCGCGGGCACGGCGGCCGCGGTCAGCCGCCGTGAGATCTGCGAAGGTTTCAATATGCGATGGCGACCCAAAGGGCTCCTTCCCGAACAGGGCGCGCTCCCCCGGAAGGCCGCGTGGACATGCTGGCGGCCTTCGGGAGCGCCTGACAGCAGGGGAGCCTACGGCCAGCGCGTTGCTCGCGGCGGCCAGCAGGAGTCGGATGATCAAGCAGTACGAGGCCGGATTCCCGCTAAGCAGGCGAAACAAGCCAGCAGCAGCTACACTACTCGGCCGCAACCACATTAGTTAACTCAAGTCACGAGAGTTCACTTGAGTCCCACTAGTAACTAACGGCTCCCCCGACGGCTGACGTGCGCTTTCTCACTAAGCGATTAGGCGTGGCGGGACCATCACGACCCTGGAACGCAGGTATTCTCCCGCCTTGCCGTGCAGCGGCGATCGGCGCGATCCAGTCGACGTTGTTCTTCCGCAGCGGGCTCGCCGAAGAGCGGCTCACCGAGGTGCTCGATGTCATGGCGCACGACTGCTTGGCATTGCCCCGGCGCCCGTTAGTGAACTCGCCCTCACTAATTGACCAAAGATTCACGGCTCTTGACAGGGTCCGGGTAAGAAGTCACGATAAGATCAGTTGGAGCGCTCCAACGACGCGGGCTATCAAGCCGGGCCGTCCCGCGGGCTCTAGGCAGGAGACCGGGAAGTGGGCAGGGAACGGCTGGAACGGTACAGCCTCGTCGGTCCGGAGAACCAGGCAGCGGTGACGGCCGGCCTGGCGGGCGGCGACTGGTTCCGCAGCGCGGTGCCGCGCAAGCGGATGAAGGAGCTGATGCGGCGGTCGGACTACCCGGCTATCCGGGACACCGCGATCTGGATCGGCCTGATCCTGGGCTTCGCCGGGCTCGGCAGCGCGTTGTGGCTCGTCTGGCACAGCTGGTGGGCGGTCCCGTTCCTGCTCGCCTACGGCATCGGTTACGGTTCGACGTCGGACTCCCGCTGGCACGAGTCCGGGCACGGCACGGCGTTCAAGACGCGCTGGATCGACGAGAGCCTGTACCAGCTGGCGTCCTTCATGATCATGCGGGACCCGACCACCTGGCGGTGGAGCCACACCCGGCACCACACCGACACCCTGGTGGTCGGGCGGGACCCGGAGATCGCGGTCATGCGCCCGGCACGGCTGGCCAAGTTGCTGGCCAACCTCATCGGCCTGGTCGACGTGCCGGTGGCGTTCTGGCTGATGTCCCGGCACGCGAGCGGACGGCTGACGGCGGAGGAGGCCGACTACGTGCCCGCCTCCGAGCGGCCCAAGGTCTACCGGACGGCCCGGGTCCACCTGGCCATCTACGCCCTCACCATCGCCGCGGCGATCGGTTTCCGGTCCTGGCTGCCGGTGGTCCTGGTCGGCGGTCCGCGGCTGTACGGCGCCTGCCTGTTCTACGTCTACGGTCTCACCCAGCACTCCGGCCTGGGCGAGAACGTGCTCGACCACCGGCTCAACACCCGCACCGTGAAGATGTGCTTCGTGAACAGGTTCCTGTACTGGAACATGAACTACCACGTCGAGCACCACATGTTCCCGATGGTCCCGTACTACCGCCTGCCCGAGCTGCACGAGGAAATCGCCCGCGACTGCGCGCCGGTGTACCCGTCGCTGTGGGCGGCGTACAAGGAGATCATCCCCGCGATCGTGCGCCAGCTGCGGGACCAGGAGTACTACGTGCGCCGCGAGCTGCTGCCCGGCGCCGCCCCGTTCAACGAGCCCGCGCCCATCAACGACGGCCGCGCGCTGCCGCTGGCCACCGCCACCGCGGCCTGATCACAGCCAGCACTGAGGAGCCACCCGATGACCCAGTGGATTGCCGCCTGCGCGACGGACGACATCGACCCCGAGGACGTCATCCCGTTCACCCGCGACGGCCAGGACTATGCGATCTACCGCTCGCCGGACGACGTCTACTACGCCACCGACGGCCACTGCACGCACGAGAAGACGCTGCTGTGCGACGGCCTCGTCATGGACGGCGTCATCGAGTGCCCCAAGCACAACGGGCGCTTCGATTACACCAGCGGCAAGGCACTCGGCGCCCCGGTGCTGACCGACATCCGCACCCACCCGGTCAAGGTCACGGACGGCACCGTCTATATCAGCCTCGAGGGCTGATGGCGCCGCCAGTGGGGATATTGAACTCCTCGCGGGCGCGTGATACAAGAAAGGTGCGCGCTTTTTCATCGCCTTCTTCACCTTGACGGGGTGGTTTGTGCGTATTTACCGCGTCGTTTTTGGCGTTGCGGTTCTCGCTTCTTCCGTCGGCCTTATCGCGGCATCGCCAGCCGCTAACGCCGCGTCCGCGATCCATTATGTAGCGCTGGGTGATTCTTACAGCTCAGGCGTCGGCGCCGGGGATTACATCTCGTCGAGCGGAAGCTGTGACCGCAGCACGAATGCGTACCCGGAGCAGTGGGCCGACGCCAACTCGCCCGCCTCGTTCGTCTCGGTCGCGTGCTCGGGCGCGACGACGGCCGACGTTCTCAACAGCCAGGTGTCGGCGCTGAGCGCCAGCACGACGCTGGTCAGCATCACCATCGGAGGTAACGACGCGGGCTTTTCCAGCGTCATGGAGACCTGCGTGCTGGACCCGACCAGCTCGTGCCTGAATGCCGTCGCGGCCGCCGAGGCCTACGTCGCCGACAAGTTGCCGGCCAGCCTCGACACGACCCTGCAGACCATCAGGGCCGACGCGCCCGCCGCGAGAATCGTCGTGCTCGGCTACCCTGACCTGTACGACCTGTCCGAGTCCAGTGGCTGCATCGGACTGAGCACTGCGGACCGCGGCGCGCTCAACCAGGGCGCCGCCGATCTCGACAGCGCCCTCGCGACCGCCGCGGCCAGCGAGGGTGACACGTTCGCCGACGCCCGCAGCGAGTTCGCCGGCCATGAGATATGCGACTCCGACAGCTGGCTGCATTCCGTCGACATCTTCTCGCTCAGTTCGTCGTATCATCCCACCGCCGCGGGCCAGGAACTCGGTTACCTGCCGGCCTTCACAAGCGCCGCCAGGTGAGGGCGCCGGCCCTCACCAGAGCGCGGGAACAGCACGGTAAATGTGAATGCCGGCCAAACGAAAAGCCGGCCAGAACAAAGGCCGTGACAGTTCGGGCCGACTCTAAGCTCTCAGTGAGTCTATTGCGGGCCGGTCCCATTGCTCCCGCGTAGCCAGTTGGCGGGCTGACTCGCTGGCCGTGGGCACGCGGCTCGGTCCGTTCCGTAAAAATGTCTTCTGACCGTGCGGTCAGCGGCGAACCGGGCCGCTGGATCCGCGGACTTCCAGCCGCGGCGGCAGCAGCTGAGTGCTGGCCGGGGCGTCGGGGTGCTCGATGCGCACCAGCAGGGTCCGGGCGGCCTGCTGGCCCATCGCGTAAGCGGTGCCGTCAACGCTGGTGAGCCACAGGGCCCGCAGCCGGGCGAAGACGGAGTTGTCGAAGCCGACCAGAGACAGCTCCCCGGGAACCGACATGCGCAGAGCCGTGGCCGCGGACAGGGCTCCGACGCAGGTCAGGTCGTTCGCCGCGAAGATCGCGGTGGGGGGATCGGGACGGCTCAGCAGTCGGACGGCAGCACGGTAACCGCCCTCCTCACTCATGTCCCCGGCCTCGATTTCTGCGCATCCGCCGAGGCCCGCCGCGCGCATCGTGTCCTGGTAGGCCTGCATGCGCAGACGGCCGGCCACGCTGGGCAGGCCGGAGATATGCGCGATCCGAGTGTGCCCGAACTCGATCAGGTGCCGGACCGCGAGCGTCCCGCCGAGGTGGTTGTCGTTGGCGAGGACGTCGACGTGAGGCAGGTCGAGGTCCAGGCCGCGGCCGCCGACCGCGACCGTCGGAAGCGTGCTGGCGATGTCGATGATGGCGCCGGAGAGGGGGATCGATCCCGCCAGGACGAGGCCGTCGACGCCGAGGTCGAAAAATGACCAGGTCAGGGTCTCGTCCATCATCCGGTCGATGCGACCGTCGCCGAGCAGGATGTGCTTGCCGTCCGCGTGCAGCACCGGCGTCAGCCCGTCGAGCATGTCCGCGAACCAGGGCTGGCGGATGTCGTTCAGCAGCACCCCGACCGTGCGTGACCGGCGCTCGGCGAGCAGCCGGGCCGCCGCGTTGGGCCGGTACCCGAGCTCCGCGACGGCTCGCGTCACCGCCTCGCGGCTGGCCGGGCTGACCTTCGGTGAGTCGCGGAGCACCAGGGAGACCAGCGACTTGGACACCCCGGCCCGGGCCGCGACGGTCTCCAGGGTCGGCCTGCGGCCGGCCCGGTTCTGGTCCGCGGCTGCCATCCCACTCCCCCGTGCAGTCGTGCTGTTGGAGCGTTCCAACGGTACGAGCATAGGAGAAAGCATGTCAACGCGCCGCACCGCGGTCGCCGTCCAGGGAGCACCCGCGCCCGTCACCGAATGCCTGCGGAGGCGGCGCGCCTGGAAACGGGTACTCCTCAACCGTCCGGGTAGATCGTTAGCTAGGGTAGCGCGCAGGAAACCTGCTGGACGAAGGGCGGACACTGTGGCACCGAGCCGGCGTACTACCGGCCAGGCGGCTCTCACGGTGGGCGCGCTCGGCGTCGTCTTCGGGGACATCGGGACGAGCCCGCTGTACACCGTCCAGACCGTCTTCAATCCGAGCGATCCGCACCCGGTGAAGGTGACCACAGAGCATATTTTCGGGATCGTCTCGCTGATCTTCTGGTCGGTGACCATCATCGTCAGCGTCACGTACGTCTGGCTCGTGATGCGGGCTGACAACGACGGCGAAGGCGGGATCATGGCGCTGATCTCCCTGATCCGGAAACGGGGAAGTGGCGGCGCAGGCCGGACCAAGCTGGTGCTGGCGGCGCTCGGGATCTTCGGCGCCTCGCTGTTCTTCGGCGACAGCATGATCACGCCGGCGATCTCGGTGCTTTCCGCAGTCGAGGGCGTCAAGGTAGCGGAACCGTCCGTATCCGACCTGGTGATCCCGATCACGGTCGCGATCATCATCGTGCTGTTCTTGTTCCAGCGAGTGGGCACCGGTGCCGTGGGACGCCTGTTCGGGCCGGTCATGGGCATCTGGTTCGCTGTTATCGCCGGGCTGGGCGTGCGCGGCATCGTGATGCATCCCGCGATCTTGAAGGCGCTGTCGCCCACCTACGCCATCGGCTTCCTGGTGGGCCACTTCGGGACCGCGTTCTTCTCGCTGACCGCTGTCGTCCTCGCGGTGACCGGAGCCGAGGCGCTGTACGCGGACATGGGGCACTTCGGCCGGCCCCCCATCAGGCGTGCCTGGCTGCTCGCCGTCTTCCCCGCCTGCATCCTGAATTACCTCGGGCAGGGCGCGCTTATCCTCGGAAACCACGACACCATCAGCAACCCTTTCTTCCTGCTGGCCCCGGCGTGGGCCCGGCTCCCGATGGTGTTCCTCGCCACCGTGGCGACCGTCATCGCCTCACAGGCCGTCATCACCGGCGCCTACTCGGTCGCGCACCAGGCCGCCGGGCTCGGCTACCTCCCGCGGCTGCGCATTAGGTACACCTCGGAAGAGACGATGGGCCAGATCTACATTCCGTGGATCAACTGGCTGCTGCTGGTCACCGTCCTCACCCTCGTCCTCACCTTCCGGAGCTCCGACGCGCTGGCCTACGCCTACGGCACGGCCGTGACCGGCACGATCACGATTACCACCATGCTGTTCTTCTACATCGCCCGCCAGCAATGGCGCTGGCCGCTCTGGATCGTGGTGGCGGGCGGCGGCGCGCTGCTCATCATTGACCTGCTCTTCTTTACGGCCAACCTGACCAAGGTCGTGCACGGAGCGTGGCTGCCCCTGCTGATCGGCATCACCGTGTTCACCATCTTCAGCACGTGGCAGAAGGGCCGCCATCTTGTCACCGCCCAGCGGGTACGTGACGAGGGCCCGCTCCAGGAGTTCATCGACCAGCTGCACGCCATGACGCCCCCGCTGCCCCGGGTGCCCGGCACCGGCGTCTTCCTCAACCGCGGCAAGGCCACCGCCCCGCTAGCCCTGCGGGCGAACGTCGAGCACAACCACATCCTGCACGACCACGTCCTCATCGTCTCCATGGAGATGAAGCCGACACCGTACGTTCCCGACTCCGAGCGGCTGGAACTCGACGACCTCGGCTACGCCGAGGACCAGATCCTCTACGTCACCGCCCGCTTCGGCTACATGGACCAGCTCGACGTGCCCGCTCTGCTGCCGCTGATCAGCGCGGCCGGCACCGAAAGCCCCCGCGATGACGAAAAGCCGTCCTATTTCCTGTCGCGGATCGAGCTCGTCCAGGGCAACGCACCCGGCATGAGCCGCTGGCGCAAGCACCTGTTCATCGCGACATCGCGGATCACCGCGGACGCCGCCGAATCCTTCCAGCTGCCCCGCGATGCGACCGTCGTCATGGGCTCGCGCATCGAGCTTTTATGCTTGGGGCGACGTTCAGTGAGTGAGGCTGAGATGGATGAGAACCTGGCGGCCCAGGCCGAGCTGGCGCTCGAGCTCCAGGGCAACTACGACTCGCTGTTCTTCGAGGGCCAGTGGCATACGAACGGCCGGCTCGCCGAGCGCGCCGCCCGGCTCGCGACCGGCTTCGCTGATCTTGGGGTCCGTCCGGGCGACCGGCTGCTCGTGCTGATGGCCAACTGTCCGGAGGTCCCGATCACCTATACCGCGGCGTGGCGCGCCGGCGCGGTGGTGACCCCGCTGATCTTCCTCGTCAGCGAGGACGAGCTCAGGCACGCCCTGATCGATTCCGGTGCGGTCGGCGTCATCACCACGGTGGAGTTCCTGCCGAAGGTCGTCGCCGCCGCGGCCGGAGCGCCGGGCGTCCGGTTCGTCGTCATCGCCGGGAGTAGCACGGAAACGGCAGCTCATGATGTTAGGCTGCTCGACTTCGCCGAGGTTGCCTCGGCTGAGCCCGGGCCCATCATCAGCCGGTCCGGTACTGATCTGGCGGCGTTGCTCTACACCGGCGGCACGACCGGCAGATCCAAGGGTGTTCCGCTGACCCACGCGAACCTGCGCTGGTGCGGACGGGCGGCGCACGAGTCGTCGGTGCGCTCCCACGTGATGAGCTCGATCCTGCCGCTCCCCCTGGCCCACGCCTACGGCCTGCTGGTCCTCTGCGGCAGCATGCACCGGACCGACCAGGCCAAGACCATCCTCATGCGCTGGTTCGATCCGGCCGGCTGGGTGAAACTGGCCGAGCAGCACCGGGTCCAAGGCAGCTCGCTGGTGCCCTCGATGATCCAGATGCTTCTCACCCAGCCGCTGGAGGAGGCCGACCTATCCGAGCTGATCACGATCTCGTCCGGGGCGGCGCCGCTGGCCGCCGAGGTCCGGCGGGAGTTCGAGACGCGGGTGCCCACCGCCACCGTCTACGAGGGATACGGGTGTACCGAGGCCGCCACGTTCATCTCGGCCAATCCCTTCGGCGCGCGCCGTATCGGCAGCGTCGGGCTGCCCGTGCCGGGCTGCGAGGTGTCCATCCAGGACGACGCCGGCCAGGTGCTGCCCCCTGAGTCGGACGGCGAGATCTGCGTGCGGTCGCCCGGCGTGATGACTGGTTACTGGCACACCCAGGACTCCTCGGCCACGGTGCTGGCCGGCGGCTGGCTGCACACGGGTGATATCGGCCGCCTGGACGGTGACGGCTACCTCTACGTGCTGGACCGGAAGAAAGACCTGATCCTGCGGGGCGGCTTCAACGTCTACCCGCGGGATGTCGAAGACGTCCTGGTGGCCCATCCGGCGGTGGCCCAGGCCGGCGTGGTGGCCCGGCCGGACACACGGCTCGGCGAGGAGATCGTCGCCTTCGTATCGCTGCGCCCGGGAGCCGAGACCACCGCGGACGAGCTCACCGAGTACGCCAAGGCGCACCTGGCCGCCAACAAGTACCCGCGGCAGATCACGATCGTTCCCGCCATCCCGCTGACCAGCGTGGGCAAGCTCGACCGCAAGAAGCTGCGGCAGTGGGCCGCGGGGCTCTAGCCGTCGGTGGCGGGGAGGATCTGGCCGGTGACCTCACCGAAACCGATCCGCGTGCCGCTGGCGCCCGGTGCGGTGGCGGTGATCGTCACCTCGTCGGCGTCCTCGAGGAAGGTCCGCACCGACCCGTCGGCGAGGGTAACCGGTTCCGCGCCGCCCCAGCTCAGTTCGAGCAGGCAGCCGCGCTGGCTGCGGTCCGGCCCGCTGACAGTTCCTGAGGCGTACAGATCACCGGTGCGGGTCGAGGCGCCGTTCACGGTCATGTGGGCCAGCATCTGCGCGGGCGTCCAGTACATGGTGGCGAACGGCGGGCGCGATACCACAGGCCCGTTCAGTCTGACCTCCAGCGCGAGGTCAAGACCCCATTTGTCGATGTCAGCTAGGTAGGGCAGCAGTTCCGCGTCGCGCGGCGGCGGGCTGATCCTCGCATGCTCCAGCGCGTCGAGCGGAACGATCCAGGGCGAGATCGACGTGGCGAACGACTTGGCCAGGAACGGGCCGAGCGGCTGCGACTCCCAGGATTGCAGGTCGCGGGACGACCAGTCGTTGAGCAGGAATGCCCCGAACACATGGTCGGCGAACTCGCTCACGGCCACCGGCGTGCCTTGGGGCGAGCCCGTGCCGAGCACGAATCCGACCTCGGCCTCGAAGTCGAGCCGCCGCGATGGCCCGAACTCCGGAGCGCTGTCCTGTGGTCCTTTACGCTGGCCGCGGGGCCGCGTGACCGGCGTGCCTGACACCACGATGGTGCCCGAGCGGCCGTGGTAGCCGACGGGCAGGTGCTTCCAGTTGGGTGCGAGCGGCTCGGCGCCGGGCCGGAAAATCCGCCCGGCGTTGGCCGCGTGGTACTCGTTGCCGAAGAAGTCCGCGTAGTCCCCCGGCGCGAACGGCAGGTGCAGCCGTACTCCGGAAAGCGGGTAGAGCGAGGCTTGGACGACGCGGCGATGCCGTTCTGCGGTTAGCAGCTCGGTGATCCGGGCCCGCACATCGCTCCACCGGATCCGGCCCTGCGCCATGAAGGCGTTGAGCGACGGCTGGCCGAACACCGGATCATCCAGGACCTGGGCGAGATCCAGAACCGAATCACCGATGCGGACCCCGACCCGAGGACCCCGGGGAACCCCGGGACCTGGCGGACGCCCGTCGTCAGCCGAGAACACGCCGTAAGGCAGGTTGGATATCCCGAACAGCGAATCGGGCGGCAGATCCGGCCAGGTCATCGCCGGTCTCCGGCGAACGCGCCGATGGCGGTCAGGCGTCCTCCTCCAGGTGGCGCAGCGTCTCGCCGACGTAGAGTTGCCGTGGCCGGGCGATCTTCTGCTCCGGGTCGTTGGAGCCCTCCTGCCACTGGGCCAGCCAGCCGGGCATCCGGCCGATCGCGAACAGCACCGGGAACATCTCCACCGGGAAGCCCATCGCCTGGTAGATGATGCCCGAGTAGAAGTCCACGTTCGGGTACAGCTTGTGGGTGATGAAGTAGTCGTCCTCGAGCGCGATCCGCTCGAGCTCGAGCGCGATGTCCAGCAGCGGGTTGCGCCCGGTGACCTCGAACACGTCGTCGGCGACGCCCTTGATGATCGTCGCCCGCGGGTCGAAGTTCTTGTAAATCCGGTGGCCGAAGCCCATCAGGCGCAGCTCGCCGGTCTTGACCCGCTTGATGTAGGCGGGCACGTTCTCGACCGAGCCGATTTCACTCAGCATGTTCAGCACCTGCTCGTTGGCGCCGCCGTGCAGCGGACCGTACAGGGCCGCCGCAGCGGCCGCCGCGGCCGAGTACGGGTCGACGCCAGAGCTGGCCACGCCGCGCATCGCGTTGGCGGAGCAGTTCTGCTCGTGATCGGCATGCAGGGTGAGCAGCACGTCGATCCCGTGCTCTAGTACCGGGTCCGGGATGTACTTGGGCTCGGTCATCTTCCACATCATGTTGAGGAAGTTGCCGGCGTAGGACAGCTCGTCGTCCGGGTACGCGTACGGCAAGCCCCGCGCATGCCGGTAGACGAAGGCCGCGAGCGTGGGCATCTTGGCGATGAGCCGGACGATCTGCTCGTCCTGGTTCTCCCGGTCGTGGACCGCCTTGGCCTCCGGGTAGAAGGTTGACAGCGCGGCGAGTGTGCTGACCAGGATGCCCATCGGATGGGCGTCGTAGTGGAAGCCGTCGATGAACTTCTTTATATTCTCGTGCACGTAGGTGTGCTGGGAGATCTGGTGCGCCCAGGCCGCCGACTCGCTCTTGTCGGGCAGCTCCCCGCTCAACAGCAGCTTCGACACGTCCAGGAAGGACGCGTGCTTCGCTAGCTCGTCGATGGGATAGCCACGGTAGCGCAGGATGCCCCTGTCCCCGTCGATGAAGGTGATCGCGCTGCGAACGCTCGCGGTGTTCTGGAAGGCCGGGTCGTAGGAGAGCAAGCCGAAGTCGTCTTCGGAGGTCTTGATCTGCCGTAGGTCGATCGCGCGGATAGCGCCGTCGACGATAGGGAGCTCGTAGCTGCGGCCGGTCCGTGAGTCGGTTACTCGCAGCGTGTCATTCGTGGTCATGTCTAGACCATAGGCTGTCCCGACCAGTGCTAAACAGTCCCCAATGATCATTTGCCTCGGCAAAGTAGTTCTCCGGTGATTTAACCGGACCCGGACGTGATATTCGTCTCAGCCGAACTGGGTAAGACCGGGGTCCCAGCCGGACTGGACGGAGCGCTTGGCCAGGCCACCCGCTCGGCGCGGGGTGTGCGACTGGCCGCCGAGCCGCTTGCGCGCCGATTTCCGCCGCCCGGAGCTGGGTAGGTGACCTCGTAATAGGCCTCTTGCTAGCCGCCACGGGGCGTGGGCCTTACGCTGGGCATGCGGTGGAGAGGAGGGACGCGCCGGACCATGGGCGAGGGCACTGTGGTGATCGGGCTGGACGCTGTCGCGGACCCGGAGGGGATGACGACGTGGCCGTCGTCGAGTTGTCTCCCGCTCGGCGCACTGGTGACGGCGACGCCCTGCGCCCGGATGCACACTCGTGCCGTGCTGGCCGAGTGGGGACTTAACGACCTGGCCGAAGCGGCCGAGCTCATCGTCAGCGAACTGGTCACGAACGCCGTCCGGGCGTCGACAGGCCCCGATGGCCGTCCCCAGTATGACGGGTCGGGGCTGCCGGTCGTGGTAGTGCGGCTGGCCACCGACCACACCCGCGTCCTGATCGAGGTCTGGGACGTCATCGCGGGGGCTCCGGTCACGGAGCAGGCCGGCCCGGATGACGAGAGCGGCCGCGGTCTGGTCCTGGTCGAGGCGGTGTGCGATCGATGGAGCTGGCAGAGCGTCCCTGGCTGGCCCGGCAAGGTCGTGTGGGCCGAATTGCGCGTTGATTGAGCTGCCTCGGCTACCGCGCGCATCGGCGCCGCTCGCGGCCTCCCGGCGAGTGGACGATAGCCCGGGCTTGTCCCTGATGGCCTGCTGGACCTGCATGCAGTGACCGTCGCGCGGAACGCGGGAGGTGTCAGCAAAATATCAGCGGCATCAGTGTGATCTGCCCGGCATATCAGGACGGGCCGGCAGGCTGGGGGCATGACTTACTCCATACTTGCCGAAGGGCTGGTCAAGCGGTTCGAAGATACCGTCGCACTCGACGGGATCGACCTGGCCGTGCGCACCGGCTCGGTGTTCGGCCTGCTGGGCCCGAACGGCGCGGGAAAGACAACCGCGGTACGGATTCTCGCCACGCTGGTGCGACCCGACGGCGGTCACGCCACCGTCTGCGGCCACGACGTGGTGAGCCATGCCCACCAGGTACGGCAGCTCACCGGGCTGACCGGACGGTACGCGTCGGTGGACGAGGCGCTCACCGGCACCGAGAACCTGGTGCTGATCGGGCGGCTGACCGGCCAGCCGCGGGCGGCGGCCAGGAGCCGGGCACGGGATCTGCTGGCCGAGTTCCGGCTTAGCGACGCCGCCGACCGGTCGGTGCGAACCTATCTTCGGGTTCGTGGTGCTCTTCCCGCTCACGTTCACCAGTGACGCGTTCGTCCCCACCTCGTCGATGCCGGGCTGGCTGCAGGCCTGGTCGAAGGCGAACCCGGTCTCGCTGCTCTCCGACGCGACGCGCGGGCTGATGGTGTCCGGGCCCGCTGCCCGGCCGGCGGTAGAGTCACTGCTCTACGCGGCGGCGTTCACGATCGTGTTCGCACCGCTGGCCGTACGCGCGTTCAAGCGCCGGGTGTGAGCGCGACCAGGGTGGTCAGTGTGTCCAAAGTGACACGCTGGCCACCTTGGTATGCGCTGTCGTATCGTTCCTCACCTAGCACCGCACGGGCGTCGGCCGCGACCCTTTCCTCGTCTATGACCGAACGATCCGTGGTTCCTCGGACCGCCAGGCTGGCACCGAGCAGCTCGATGCCGAGCTGCTCGACGAGCCGCTCCTTGGTCTGCTCGTAAACCTGCAGGGCCGCGCCGCGGCGGCCGCAGGCGTGCAGCGCGCGCATCAGCCGGGCGGCCAGCGGCTCGCGCATCGGATGCGCCACGACCAGGCCCTCGAGCTCGGCGACGAGGGTGACCGTGACGCCGGTGCGCAGGTCGGCGTCGATGCGGTTCTCGGTGGCGAGCAGCCGGAGCTCATCCAGGCGGGCGATGACGGCCTGGCCGAAATCGCTGTCGGCCACGTCCACCAGGGCCGGGCCGCGCCACAGCGCGAGCGCCTCGCGCAGGGTCGCCGCCGCGGCGGCCGGGTCGTCGCGCAGCTGCGTTCTACCCTTGGCGGCAAGCTCTTCGAACCGGACGATGTTGGTCGAGCGGGGACCGAGTTTCAGCTGGTAGCCAGCCGGCCGGGATTCGATGACCGCGCCCGGCAGCGCCCGGCGCAGCCGGGACACCAGGGCCTGCAGCGCGTTCGCCGCGCCGGCCGGCGGCTGGTCGGCCCACAGCCCGTCGATCAGCTGGCGAGCCGGGACCAGCTGGCCGGGGCGCAGCGCCAGCATGATCAGCAGCGCGCGCAGCCGGGATCCGCCGACGTCGAGCACGATCCCCGAGTCGTCATCGGTGCGGACCTCCAGTGGCCCGAGCATGGCGACCTGCACAGCATCATTGTGCCCGACCCGGCGCGATCGGCCGGCCCGGCTCGATTGGGTGGTGGCGATGCGAGACGATGCGGGTATGAGCGGGCAGGTGGAGCCGGCAGAGGCGTTGCGGCAGATCGCGTTCCAGCTGGAGCGGGGCGGAGCGCCGACGTACCGCGTCCGGGCGTTCCGGAATGCTGCGGAGGTGCTCGACGGGCTGGCGCCGGGCGAGCTTGACCGCCGGATCGCCGCGGGCACCCTGGAGGCCCTGAAGGGGATCGGCGCGACCACCGCCGAGGTCATCACGCAGGCCGCAGCCGGCCAGCAGCCCGCCTACCTGGCCCGGCTGCTGGGCGATCAGCCGCCGGCCGGGGAGCGGACCGGACTGCGGGCGGCGCTGCGCGGCGACTGCCACACCCACTCGGACTGGTCAGACGGCGGCAGCCCGCCCCGGGAGATGGCCGAGGCGGCGCGCGCGCTCGGGCACGAATGGGTCGCGCTCACCGACCATTCGCCGCGGCTGACGGTGGCGAACGGACTGTCCGCCGAGCGGCTCATCGATCAGCTCCAGCTGATCGATGAGCTCAACGCCGAGCTGGCCCCGTTCCGCATCCTGACCGGGATCGAGGTCGACATCCTGGACGACGGGTCGCTGGACCAGCGCGAGGACCTGCTGCGACGGCTCGACGTCGTGGTGGCCAGCGTGCACTCCAAGCTGCGGATGCCCGCCGGGCCGATGACCAAGCGGATGATCGCCGCGGTGCGCAACCCGCACGTAGACGTGCTCGGGCACTGCACCGGACGGCTGCTGAGCGGCGGGCGCGGCCGCAGGCCGGAATCGGCGTTCGACCCGAAGGCGGTGTTCGGGGCCTGCCAGGCTGAAGGGGTCGCCGTCGAGATCAACTGCCGGCCCGAGCGCCGGGACCCGCCGACCCGGCTGCTGCGGATGGCCGCGGCCACGGGCTGCGCCTTCGCCATCGACACCGACGCGCACGCGCCCGGCCAGCTGGACTGGCTGGGTAACGGCACCAGCCGGGCAGAGGAATGCGGCATTACCGCGGACCGGATCATCAATACTGGTACCGCTGACGAGCTCGCCGCCCGGCGGGCACGCGGCTAGCTCATCGGTCGGGCGGCTAGCCGCCGTTGGCGTCTATGACCTGTCGGGAGGTGAATTGCGCTGGCGGTAGAGTAACAACGTGACAGGGTCCCGATCGGGCCAGGCCAAGCCCGCGACCACACGGCAGGTAACGATCCAGGACGTGGCCCAGGCCGCCCGGGTGTCCCGGCAAACCGTCTCGAACGTCCTCAACGGCAGCGGCCGGGTGGGCGAGGAGGCCAAAGCCAGGGTGCGGGATGCGGTGACTGCCCTCGGGTACCAGCCGCATCATGGCGCGCGGAGCCTGCGTTCTCGCCGGACACAGCAGATCGCCTACGTCATGCCGCGGGTCCAGTTGCTGCCCGACAACTACATCATGCAGCAGTTCCTCCAGGCCCTGGCGGCGGCCAGCGCGCGCCGGAGTTACAGCATGGTGATCGCCGTCCCCGACGGGGACCCGCGGGAAGAGATCCGGCGCCTGATGGCCAGCCGGAGCGTGGATGCCTTCCTGCTGTCCGAGCTGCAGCCTGCTGACCCGCGCGTGGTCATGCTGGCGGAGGCCGGGATGCCGTTCGCCTGCTTTGGCCGCACCAGCCCCTCACTGCCGCAGCACTGGGTCGACATCGACAACCGCGAGGCGACGGCGGCGGCCGTCGAGCACGTCCTGAGCCGGGGCTATAACCGGATCGCGTTCCTGGGTTACGGGTCGGGGAATCACTGGGACGCCGAGCGTGTCGCTGGCTTCAAGGCCGGGCTGACCCGGTCCGGGGTGGCCGCCGAGCAGGCGGACATGCTGCTCGTGGACGACGCCAGCGCCCGCGCGAAGGTCAGGTCGCTGCTCGCTCCCGCTCGTCCGGCTACCCGCCCGGACGCGATCGTGACCAGCAGCGACCGCCTCGCCGCGGTCGTTTACGGGGTAGCCGCGGAACTGCGGTTGCGGATCGGCCATGATCTCGCTGTCACCGGTTTCGACGGGAGCGTTGCGACCGGCCTGATGCATCCGCAGCTGACCAGCGTGGCCATTCCCGTGGATGACATCGCCCAGCGGGTGGTCGCCCGGGCCCTGCGGCAGATCGACCACGGGCCGGATCAGCGCCCTGGTGAGGTCGTGCCCGCCGCGCTTCGGCTGGGTGAGAGTACCGGCGCACAGCAGCGCGCCAAAATGAGCCTTGACGGCCAGCCGGCCCGGGACCAAGATAGCCCCGGTGTCGCGTGGAAACGCTTCCAAGGAGGGGTCGTTTCGGCAGGACCGGCGCTGCCACGGGGCGAATCCATGCCCGGGAGCTCCGGGTCCGGAGCCTCAGGCGGCTCCTCCTCAGGGGCACCCGCGGTCCGGCGGGTCACGATCGCCGATGTGGCCGCCGATGCCGGCGTCGGCGTCGGCACCGTGTCACGGGTGGTCAACGGGAGCGAGCAGGTGCGGGCCGCAACCCTGCACGCGGTGCTGGATTCCATCGCCCGGCTGGGATACCGGCCCAGTCACGCGGCGGCGGCCCTGGTCCGCGGCACGCCGCACACTGTCGCGGTTATGGTCGCTCACCTGACCCGGCCGTCCACCGTGGTCCGCGTGGCCAGCGCGCTCGCGGCGCTCGAGGAGCAGGGCTACGACACGATCGTCTGCAACGTCGACGGCCCGCTGGAGCGGGACCGGCACCTGGAGGCGCTGCTGCCTACTCACCGCGCCGACGGGGTCCTGGCGATCTGCCTGCCGTTCTCCCGCGAGCAGCTTGCCCAGTTCTCCAGGGCCGGAGTCGCGCTTGTCACCGTGGACGCGGCCAATCCCGGGGTGCCCCAGACGGTCATCGACAACGTCCTCGGCGGCAGGCTCGCGACCGAGCATTTGATTGGCCTGGGCCACCGGCGAATCGGCTTCGTCGGGGACGGGACGTTCAGCAAGCCCCCGGCGGGCCTGGGGTTCACCTCCTCGGCCGACCGGCTGCGCGGCTATAAGCAGGCCCTGGCCGCGGCGGGCATCGAAGCCGAGGCCGGCCTGATCCAGCGGGGTCCGCATGATGCTGCCTCGGCGGCGGAGCACGCCGCTCAGCTGCTGAAGTCAGCTGATCCGCCGTCGGCAATCTTCGCTGCGTCCGATACCCAGGCCATCGGCGTCCTGGCCGCGGCGGACCGGCTGGGTGTACCGGTGCCCGGCCAGTTGTCGGTCATCGGCTTCGACGACATCGAGTCCGCGGCCTTTCTCCAGCTCAGCACCGTCCGGCAACCGCTCGACCTGAGCGGCGCCGAGGGAGCGAGACGGCTGTGCTCACTGCTCCGCGGCGAGCGAATTCACCCGCTCCGGCAGGAACTGCCCATCGAGCTGATAGCGCGGGGCAGTTCGGCGAGCGTCCGGTAGGGCGGATGCTATCCCTGCGGCCAGTCCTGGCGGGGCGGGCCCGACCTGGACGCGCCCGGGCCGAATGACACAGCGCCGTGACTTACCTAAAGTGAGTTGATGGACGCCGCACTCCGCCAGCTGAATGACCAGATCGATCAGGCCACCCAGCGCCTGCTCGACGTGGCCCGCATCATCACCGAGCCGGACCTGCGCGCACCGTCCCTGCTGCCGGGGTGGACGCGGGCGCATGTCCTCGCCCACGTCGCCCGGAACGCCGACGCGATGCGCAACCTGCTGGCCGGGGCCCGGTCAGGACAGAACCGTCCCGGGTACGCCAGCGCCGAGGCACGCGACGCCGAGATTGAGACCGGCGCGCGAATGAACGCCAAGGATCTCGCGGATGACCTGGCCAACGCGGCGATGGCGTTTCGCACCGTGGTCACGCAGCTGCCCGACGACGCGTGGCAGTTCCCGGTGCGGATGCTGGACTCCGGGCCGTTTCCTGCCGCCGATCTGCTGACCCGGCGGCTGGTGGAGGTCGAACTGCATCACTGTGACCTCGGTGCCGGGTACGGCCCGGCCGATTGGCCGGCCGCCTTCGCCGAAATGGAACTCGCCGAGCCGATGCGATCGCAGCGCGAAGACCGGCTTAAGTATCCGCAGCCATCCGAGGTGCCGGCGCTGCGGGCACCAAGGCCGCCCGCTCCCTACAGACCTAATCAACCGCTCCCGGGGAGCTGGCTCGGAACAAACCGGCATTGATCCGCCGGGCCCGGGGGAGGAATGCGTTGATAATGAGTAGGTGGGTAACCTGGGCGCCACAGATCGACTCCGCGGCCGGATCGGCTCGGCCATCTTCGAACGCGTCGCCGGGCCGCAGGGCCCGGCCCGCCGACGGCAGCTCTACCAGGCCGGAGGCGAGCGCTGGTTCGCCGAGGACCGGCCGGTCCGTCGCGTGCACGGGGACTCGTCGATGTTCATCGGCGGGATCAGGGCCCTGCTGCTCCAGTCGCTGCATCCGCTGGCCATGGCCGCCGTGGCCCAGCACTCCGATTACCGCGGCGACCCCTGGGGACGGCTGCAGCGGACCAGCTATTTCCTCGCGGTCACCACGTTCGGCCAGGCCGAGGACGTCAAAGAGGCGATCGCCCGGGTCAAGGCCGTGCATCAGCATGTCACCGGGACCGCACCCGACGGGCGGCCGTACGCGGCCTCGGATCCGCACCTCCTGACCTGGGTGCACATCGCCGAGGCGGACAGCTTCCTGCGGGCTCACACCCGGTTCGGCGGTCAGCCTCTGGACCAGGCCGGGCGCGACGGTTACGTCGCCGACATGGCCCGGATCGGCGTCGAGCTCGGCGTGCCCGACCCGCCGCGCACCGAAGCCGAGCTCGCCGACCGGATCGGCCAGTACCGCGCGGAGCTCACCGCCACGGCCGACGCGCGCGACGCGGCCAGGTTCCTGCTGATCAGTCCCCCGCTTCCGGTCATCGCCCGGGCTCCTTACGGGGTCCTGGCCGCGGCCGCGGTGTCGCTGCTGCCCGGCTGGGCCCGCCGGCCGCTCCGCCTGCCCCGCCTGCCGGTAGCCGAGGCCGTGGTGGTCCGCCCGGCCGGCCAGGTCATGGTCCACGCCATCCGCTGGGCCATCTCTGCGCCTCCCAACGCCCCGGCCGCCTAGGGTCAAACCTGCTGCGCCCGCTCCAAGCCGGCTGCCCCGGCATCGATGCGGCTGCCCCGGCATCGATGCGGCTGCCCCGGCCGAGGTGACAGCATCAGCAGGAAACTTGTCACGTTGTGAGACGGGAATGAGTAGCCGCTGTGCGAGGATCGAACCGCCGGGAATCCCGGGAAGCCGGAACGAGGAGTGGTAAACGGAATGGACGCGGCATCGCCTGACAAGCCGATGGTGACTGTCGCCCTCGATGTGCCGTCCGCGTACATCCTTGCCGACCAGGCAGCGATCATCCAGGATCTTCAGTTCGTCATGGATGGCTGTAAGCGGCTGCTGGCCGAACTGGCCAAACCCGAGGAAGACCGGGACCCGCTGCTGCCGCTGGCGATCTGGTCGTCCACGGTGATCGCCTACGCCCGCTGCTTCAGTAAAGGTAAGCGATTCGGGCTCACCACGGAAGACGTGCAGAAGCTGCCTCTTCACGGCGCAGTCATGAAATTCCATAAATGGATAATCGAGGAGCGCAATAAGCTCACCGCGCATTCCGCGAACCCATTCGAGGTAGCGAAGGTCGCGGCCGCTCTTTCAATGCCCGAGGAAAAAGAACGGCGCGTGGAAGGCATCGTGATCTTCGCCACGAGCCGCATCGTCATCGATACCGTCGGCGTCCAGCAACTCGGCGGCCTGGCCTCCGAGCTGGCCAAGCAGACCGCCGAGAAGGCACAGGAGCAGCAGGACGTCGTGCTGAAGGACGCGCAGCAGCTGAACATCGACAGCTTGTACAAATTGCCGCCGCTGCGCACCTGGCCGCCCACAGACGTCGACACCGATAACGGTGCTGAGCAGGGCGGAGAGACTCCTTAGCACCGGTTTTCACCGAAAAAGGTACATTTCCCCTTCCCGCGCCGGACGCTCGCTGATCGTGTGTCGTCAGCCCCCTTATGGGGGAGTTTTGGACACACGATAACCATCACGGGCGGGGAGGGCGGGTTACTGCCGGGGTGGGGCTCCGGGGGCGAGAGCGCGGATGCGGCGCAGGACTTCATCGGGGCCTAGCGCGCCGGCTACCGCCGCCAGGTCGGGGCTGCGGGGTGTCCCGGTCAGCAGCACCCGGATGACCTGAGACGCTTCCCGGATGGAGCCACGGTACGCGGCCGGGTCTTGCTTGTAGACCTTCTGGCTCGGCGCGAAACCGAGGTCGGCCGCGAGCTGGCGGATCTGGTCGAACCAGTCGGCGTCCGCCGTGGGCGGCTGGTAGCCGTCGGCGAAGGTCCTGGCGACCGCCCGCACCAGGTCCGGGTCGAGGCCGCCGAAGCGCTGATCGGCCGGGTCGGTAACCAGATCGAAGAGCGGCGGGAAGAAGTAGCCGTAGACGGCGCGGAAGTCGGCCCACTTACGCAGGTCCTTGCGCGGATTGGCCACGCCGTCGCGCTCGATGGACAGGGCCCGCAGTGCCCGTTCCCGCTCGGTCTCGAGCACCGCCGCGAGATCGGGGTCGTAGCGGCGGGCCCAGGTGGTGACCTCGGCGAGGATCTGCTCGCCCGACAGCGTGGCGACGTAGTCGGCGCAGATGTCATCGAGCTTGACCATGTCGACCAGCGGCCCCGCGGTGCCGCACTCGGAGAGCCGGATCGGCGCGGCCAGCGCCTCGGGCACCGGCATCTCGGCGAGCCGTCCGTTGGCCAGGCCGCGCAGGTAGTACTGCACCGCCGGAGCCGGATAGCCCTGCTCGATGTAGAAGCTGACCGTGGCTTCTGGATCCCGGCGCTTGGACAGCTTGCGGCGACTGCCGCCCTCCTGCTTCATCAGCAGGGCAATGTGCGCGTACTGGACGCGGGGGAAGCCGAGAGCGTCGAACAGCTGCAGGTGCAGGGGCACCGAGGAAATCCACTCCTCGCCGCGGATGACCAGGGTGACCCGCATC
Source organism: uncultured Actinomycetes bacterium (assembly GCA_963758795.1). Classification (GTDB taxonomy): domain Bacteria; phylum Actinomycetota; class Actinomycetes; order Streptosporangiales; family Streptosporangiaceae; genus Palsa-504. The sequence goes on along the minus strand of CAVWXG010000001.1, from coordinate 11,160 downwards.
AGGTGATCGTCGACGGCGTGGGCGAAGTGGTAGGTGGGCAGCCGCGGCTCGGTGTCACTGCTCTTCAGGATGACCGCGTCGTTGCGATTGGCGTCCAGGGTCAGCTCGCCGCGGATCGCGTCGGTGAAGCTCACCCTGGCGCCGGCGGCCGCGGGGGAACGGAACCTGACGACATACGGGTCCCCGGCCTCCAGCCGCTCGATCACCCGGGCCGGATCGGCGTCACGCCACAGGGCCCACTTGCCGTAATAGCCGGGCAGGGCACCCGCGGCCCGCTGCCGGGCGGTGATCTCCTCGAGGTCCCGCTTGGTCGCGAAATCCAGGTAGGCCGTGTCCTGGCGCAGCAGCTCGCGAACGTACGTCAGGTAGATCTGCGCTCGCGGGGACTGGGAGTACGGCCCGTAGCGGCCATTCTGGTCGTCTTCGTCTGGCCCGATGGAGAAGTACGCGAACGCCTCGGCGAACTGAGCGGCGGCACCCTGGGCCACCCGGGCCTGATCGGTGTCCTCCAGGCGGACCAGGTAGACGCCGTGGGAGTGCCTGGCCACATCCACGTCGATGGTCGCCGCGTACACGCCGCCGATGTGCAGGAAGCCAGTCGGACTCGGCGAGAAGCGAGTGACCTGGGCTCCTTCCGGCAGGTCACGGGGCGGATAACGCTGCTCCCAGTGCTCCGGCTCGGGCAGATCCGGCGGGAACAGGGAATCGACGACGGTGCGGCTGAGCATAAGCGATGGCTCCGAACGAGGGGGTAATCAAGACCGCAAGCAGCGTACTGGATCCGGGGAGACCGCAGCTTCGCTGGCCTTATTCGGCAGGCTCGTCATTCGGCAGGCTCGTCGCGTGGTCTCTGCGCTCCGGGCCAGCGGTCGTAACAGACGACGCAGAGCTTCGTCGCGTCATCAACGCGGGTATACGACCCGCATTCGAAGCAGTAGTTCTCATGCATAGTGCAGCTGGCCCTCCCCTGAGCGAAACTAGTACAGCACGGTAGCGCTCCAGGTATTCCCGCTGCCGGACATCGAGGCGACTACAAAAGGTTACCGGACGATGACTAGCAGTTGCGCACACCAGCTCCTGGCTTGACCCCCGCCAGTTTATGCAGGTTACTGCCCGTTTGTCTCGCGAGATGTGGCACTGCTGGGGGACGCTGAGCGCGCTGGCGGCTGACCCGCCGGCTGGCTTTCCCAGTAGAACGCCTCGATCGGGCCGTTGAAGAAGTGACCGCGCGGGCACCGGATCCTGGCGCTTTCCAGCGGCCCGTCGGTTGACGTCATCGTGTACCGGTCCTGTACCTCGGCGGGCAGCCCGCATCGGACCGTGCCGTGCTTATCCATGTAGGCCGGACAATCAACAAACACCACACTGGAATCCACCGGTAACCCCCATTTCTGACTGGAGCGCTGCCCGGACGGCTGCAGGTATGTCCGCCCGGCAGGCTAGATGCCTCTCGGGGTATCCGCTCCAGGCCGCGAGGACACCTATAAGGCCGGAGCGGCCGCGCAGCGCGGTGATACATCCGGCCGCAACTCAGATGACCGGGAGTGAACCGCGCCACTCCTCCGGACGTGTCTTAGGTCGGGAGACCGTTGGGCAGGTTGCCGCCGGCATTGGAGCACAGGTGACAGCGGCCCGCATCGCTATTCAGCGAATCGCCGGAGGGCACGAACCCTCCGGGAAAGGGGAGCACCATGAGGCCTGGGCCTTGCGCTGCCATTCTGACCGCCACGCTGAGCCTTGGTCTGCTGACCACGGCCTGCGCATCCACCTCAAGTACCGCCACCTCAAGTACCGGCACCTCAAGCACCGCACCGGCCGCGGCACCGCGGACGGTCACCTCGTTTCTCGGCCAGCTGGGCTCGGGGTCACAGGTCGCCTCGACGGTTCCGGCCGACGGGGACGTGAACCCGTACGGTGTCGCCGTCGTACCGACCTCCGGCGGCCGGCTGACGGCCGGTGACATCCTGGTCAGCAACTTCAACGACAAGGCCAACGTCCAGGGCACCGGCACCACCATCGTGCAGGTGAGCCCGGCCGGGAAAACCAATCTCTTCGCCAACGTCTCGGCGCTGCCGGCCGGCCAGAGTTGTCCGGGAGGCATCGGCCTGACCACCGCGCTCGGCATCTTGCCCGGCGGCTGGGTCGTGGTGGGAAGCCTGCCGACGACGGCCGGCGGCGCGCTGCCCGGCCTGGACCCCGCCGGGTGCCTGATCGTGCTGAACGACCAGGGCACCCCGGTCGAGACCATCACCAGCAAGGACATCGTCGGCCCCTGGGACCTCGCGGTGAAGTCGAGCGCGACGTCCGCCCAGCTGTTCGTGTCCAATGCCCTGGGCGGCAACACCACCACCGATCACGGGATCCCGGTGACGGGCGACTGCACCGTGGTCCGCCTCGACCTCCAGCTCAGCGCCACGGCACCACCGGTGCTCACCAGCTCCACCGTCGTTGGCAGCGGCTATCCGTGGCGCGCGAACAAGGCCGCGCTCATCCTCGCTCCCACCGGCCTGGCCCTCGGGCATAACGGAACGCTGTATGTGGCGGACACGCTGACCAATTCGGTTTCCGCCATCCCGCAGGCGCTCAACCGGACGACCCCCATCGCGGCCACGGCCGGAACTTTGTCCGCGGGCGGCGCCCTGGACGCTCCGCTGGGCATGACCCTGGCGCCCAACGGCGATCTCGTCGTGGTGAACGGCAATAACGGCAACGCGGTCGAGATCACCCCGGCCGGACGGCAGCTGACGACCAGGACGCTGGTGAAGAACGGCGCAGGTGACCTGTTCGGCATCATCACCACCCAGGCAGGCAACGGCATCTTCGTCGTCAATGACGGGACCAACGCGATCGATCTGTTCCGCCGCTAACGACCGGGGCCGGGTAGAGTCCGGTGCCTGTGAGCTCTCTTATCCGCGCGTTCAGCGCGTTCAGCGCGTCCAGCGCCTCCGGCTCCGCGGCCGGAGCCGCCCCATGACCGGCGGGACCACGGTGCGGTTGACGGTCGGCCAGGCGGTGGTGCGGTTCCTGGTCGCGCAGCGCAGCGAGCGGGACGGCCGCGAGCACCGGCTCTTCGCGGGCTGTTCGGGCATCTTCGGCCACGGGAACGTGGCCGGGATCGGCCAGGCCCTGCTCGAGGCGGAACTGCTCGAGCAGGAACCGGCCGAGGCGAAACGGCCAGAGGCCGAATGGCGCCCGCCGGAACGGCGCGGGGACGGGTTTGGGGGTCCAGGGCTGCGCTACTACCAGGCCCGCAACGAGCAGGCCATGGTGCACACCGCGGCCGGGTTCGCCCGGATGCGGAACCGGCTCTCGACGTGGGTGTGCACCTCCTCGATCGGTCCTGGCGCCACCAACATGGTCACCGGCGCGGCCCTGGCCACCATCAACCGGCTGCCCGTGCTGCTGCTGCCCGGTGACGTGTTCGCGACCAGGCCGGCCCCGCCCGCGCTGCAGGAGCTGGAGTACCCCGGCGCTCTCGACGTGTCGGTTAACGACGCGTTCCGGCCCGTCTCGGTGTTCTTCGACCGGATCTGGCGCCCGGAGCAGCTCCCCTCCGCGCTGCTGGCCGCGACCCGGGTCCTGACCGATCCGGCGCAAACCGGCGCGGTGACGCTGGCGCTGCCCGCCGATGTCCAGGCGGAGGCCTGGGACTGGCCGGTCGACCTGTTCGCCGAGCGGGTCTGGCATATCCCCCGGCCGGTGCCCGAGACCGTCGCGCTGATCCGCGCGGTCCAGCTCATCCGCGCCGCCTCCCGGCCGCTCATCGTGGCGGGCGGCGGGGTCATCTATTCCGAAGCCTGGGACGAGCTGCGCTTCCTGGCCGAGGCCGCGGGCATCCCGGTGGCCGAGACCCAGGCCGGCAAGGGGTCACTCCCCTACGACCACCCGCTCGCGCTCGGTGCCATCGGCAGCACCGGCACCGCCGCCGCCAACCAGATGGCCAGGCAGGCCGACGTCGTCATCGGCATCGGCACCAGGTACAGCGACTTCACCACCGCATCGCGGACGTTGTTCGGGCACCCGAAGGTGCGCTTCGTCAACATCAACGTCGCGGCCCCGGACGCGGTGAAGCTGGCGGGCAGCCCGGTGGTCGCGGACGCCCAGGTGGCCCTGCGCGACCTGGAGCGCGCACTGGGCAGCTGGTCCACCTCGGATGCCTACCGCGCCGAAGCCCGCCGGCTGTCAGCAGCCTGGGACGATGCCGTCGGGCGGTCCTATGCGCTCGGCCACCAGCCGCTTCCGGCTCAGTCCGAGGTCATCGGAGCGGTCAACGAGGCCGCGGAGCCGACGGACGTGGTGGTCTGCGCCGCCGGGTCCCTGCCGGGTGACCTGCAGAAGCTGTGGCGCAGTAAGGACCCGAAGGGCTACCAGGTGGAGTACGGCTACTCCTGCATGGGCTATGAGATCGCCGGTGGCCTGGGCGTGAAGCTGGCCGACCCCGATCGCGAGGTGTTCGTCCTGGTGGGCGACGGGTCCTACCTGATGATGGCCGGCGAACTGGTCACCGCGGTGCAGGAGCACATCAAGCTCATCGTGGTGCTGGTGGACAACCACGGCTTCGCCTCCATCGGGGCGCTGTCGGAAACGGTCGGCGCGCAGCGGTTCGGCACCAGTTACCGGTACCGTGACCCGGCGAGCGGCCGCCTTGACGGCAAGGTGCTTGAAGTTGACCTGGCCGCCAACGCCCAGAGCCTGGGCGTCCGGGTGCTCCGGGCGGCGACGATAACCGAGTTCGCCGACGCGCTGGCGGAGGCGAGGCGGTGGACCGGCGGCCCGGTGCTCGTATACATCGAGACCGACCCGACGGTTCGGTCGCCGGACAGCCAGGCGTGGTGGGACGTGCCGGTGGCCGAGATTTCCGCGCTGGACTCGACCCGCCGGGCCCGGGCGGAGTACGAGACGGCGAAAACGGCGCAGCGGCCCTACCTGGCTCCCGCCGAGTCGCTGTAACGTCGCCGGACCATGACAGCCGTGCCCGTTCGGAAAAAGTGATTTTTAACCTAACGGACGCCGGCTCGAGCTGCCCGCCAGCGCGGAAGTCTTCGGTGGCTTGGCCGGCGGGCGCGGCCCGGACTGATCCGGACGAGCCTCCACAACGCGATGAGCGTGAACACGGCCGTCAGCACGACCTGCATGACGATGGTGAGCAGCCAGGCGGAGGGCTTGTGGGCCCACAGCGAGTCGGTGGTGCTGCCCGGCGGCGAGATCGCGTTCAGGTTGACGGTGGACGCGACCGAGGCGAGGCCCCAGCGCGCGGGGGCCAGGTAGGAAAGCTGTTCCAGTCCGACCCCGAGCGCCAGCACCCCGCCAGACAGCATGACCTGCGCCATCAGCAGCAAGATCAGCACGACCAACGTCTGCTCCGACGACCTGACCCACGCCGACACGACTAGGCCCAGAGCCATCGAGGAAACCGAGAGAGCGGCCACGCCGAGGATCAGTTCCGGCAGCGGCATCGGCAGCAAGGCGCCATGGGCTGATGATCGTGCGCCCGCCACGCCGACCAGCACCAGCACGGCGGCCTGGACGGCAGCGATGAACCCGAGCACTACGACCTTGGAGAGCAGGTAGGCGCCGGCGGACAGGCCGGCCATCCGTTCCCGGCGGAACATCTCCCGTTCCTTGATCAACTCCCGCACCGAGCTGAACCCGCCGGTGAGGGAGGCGATGATAACCAGGAACAGCAGTGTGGTCTCCGCCTTCGCGTTGTCATGACCGCCGAGCCCGGGACCGAGCGCGTTGAGCCTGACCAGGCCGCCGAGCAGTACCGGCAAGGCGAGAAGCCAGATCAGCTGGCTCCGGTCCGCGGTGATCAAGGCGGCGTAACGCCGAGACAGGATGCTCAGCTGGGCCAGCCGGCTTCGCGGCGCCGGAGGGGGCTTGGTGAGGGACCGGGCGGATTCCGGGCTCGGCCCGGTCAGTCCGATGGCCACGTACTGCTGATAGCAAGATGACCGGCGGAAATCCCCCGCCCAGTCGCGCTCGGGTTCGTTACGGAAGGCCCGGTATACCTCGACCCAGCGCGTTTTCTCGAAGTAGCGGAGACCGTCGTCGGAGGGTCCGTAGAACGCCATCTTGCCGCCGGGCATGAGCACCAGGACGCGGTCGCATTTGTCGAGGTATTCGAGGTCGTGGGTGACCATGATGACCGTGCGGCCGTCTTTAGCCAGCTCCCTCATGCTGTCCACGACATCTTCTTTGAGCTCCACGTCCAGGCTGGAGGTGGGCTCGTCGAGAAAGAGCACGGATGGCTTGGTCAACAGCTCCACCGCGATGCTGACCCTCTTTTTCTGGCCCCCGGACAACGAGGCGGCCTGGGTGTCGGCGGCAGGCTCGGGCTGTTCCTTGGTGGTGTGCATGAGCTTCAGTTCCTCGATGACCTCCTGTACGCGGTTATGCCGCTCCTCGGGCGAGGTATCACCGGGAAATCTCAGCTCGGCCGCGTAATCAAGGGAACGCCGCGGGGTCAGCTGGTCATAGATGACATCTTCCTGGGGCACCAGGCCGATGCGATGCCGCAACTCGGCATAGTGCGAGTAAAGGTCGCGGTTGTCGTACAGGACCGCGCCGTCGTTGGCCGGCCGTATCCCGGTCAAGGCGCGGAGCAGCGTCGTCTTTCCCGCCCCGCTGGGGCCGATGACCGCCACCAGGCTGCGCTCGCCGATCGGGAAGCTCACCCGGTCGAGGAGTACCTGCGATCCCTCCCGTACCGTCAGGTCCTGGGCGATCAGCGAGACGTCGCCCTTGTCGATGAACTCCCTCAGTTCGTCGCCCACCAGGCGGAAGGTGGCCGCGCCGATGCCGACGATGTCCTGCTCGGTGACCGTTGCCCTGGATACGACCTGCTCGCCGTTGAGGAACGTCCCGTTATGGCTGCCCAGGTCGGCGATCTCGTAGCGGCCGCCGAGGTTCCGCAGTTCCGCGTGATGGCGCGAGACGCTGAGGTCGGCCAGCACGATGTCGTTATCCTCCGCGCGGCCGATGCGCAGGGTCCGTACCGGCGCGCGCATCACCGATGTCGGCCGGATGTCCACCCGTGACCAGTGGAAGCTGTTGCCCTTGGGGGCGGCAGGCTTGCTGGGGGCGGCAGGCTTGCTGGGGGGCTTGCTGGGGGGCTTGCTGGGGTGAGACAGCGAGCAGGACACGGTCGGGCCGTCGGTCACGTCGCCGAAGCGCAGCGTGCAGTCCCCGGTGATCTCGAGCCGGCCGATCTTCCGCGCGTCCGCGAACGTGCCGTTCGTGCTGCCGCGGTCTTCGACGAACCACGCGCCGCCGTCCGCCTGCAGGACCGCATGATCCCAGGACACCCGCGTGTCGTCCAGGACGATGTCCGACTCCGGGTCCCGGCCTACCCGGTAGGCCAATCCGGCCTGCAGCGTCTGCTCAGTTCCCTGGGTCTTCACGATAAGCGCCGGCGCGCCAGCCGGCCGATGCCAACTAAATGGCTCGTTCATGCGGTCAGCCCGACGCCGCCGGACCGGCGCATCGCGCCGTTAGAAATACGCATGTGCTCTCCCACCCCCTAGGGGCAAGGATAAGCAGAATCGCCGCCTGGAATCGGGTGTCTTGCCACGACCCATATGTTCTGGCCCGAGGTCTATCAGGCTGCGACTTTCGTCATTCTCGGGTGTCACGGCCGGCCGGCCGGAAGTTCCGCGGAATCGGTCAGGCGGAGCTTACGCCGGGCGCGCTGGTAGAAGGTGGTGCGGCCGAGGCGGACCACGTGGGCGGCGCCGGGGCGGGGCAGCAGGTTGATCCGGTCGCCTGGTTCTACGTACGCGCAGACGTTGCCGTCCGCCTCCACCGCGAGGCGGCCGCTGGCGGCCAGGACATCCAAGGTCAGCTGGTCATCGACCGAGATGACGAGGCCGCGGTTGTAGGCGGAGTGAGGCGCGACCGGCGTGACCAGGAGGGCTTCTACTCCCGGGCTCACGATCGGGCCGCCCGCGGAGAAGCTGTACGCGGTCGAGCCGGTCGGAGTCGCCACCACGACCGCATCGGCGGCATAGCTGACGAACCTGTCGCCCCCGGCGTGCACCGCGATCGCGGCGGTTTTCTGGCCGGGAAAGCGGACGAACACGATGTCGTTGAACGCCGTGACGATCTCGCCGTCCAGGACGGCGTCGACGGCCAGTCGCGGTTCGCTGGTGAATTCGTGGGCGTCGATGGCCGACAGGGCACTCGCCAGATCGGGCACGTCGACTTCGGCCAGGAATCCCAGCTTGCCGAGGTTCACGCCCAGGACCGGGCTGCTCAGCCGGTCGGACAGCCTCATCGCGCGCAGCATCGTGCCGTCGCCGCCCAGGCTGACGACCAGGTCCACGCGGCGGCGGAACTCCTCGGTCGTCACCGCTTCGGCGGTGCACTGCAGCCTGTCCATCTCGGAATCGATGCCGATGACCTGGATCCTTCTGCGGGCCGCCCAGTCCAGGATCGCGCCCACCGCGCCGCCGCAGTCGCGCTGGGGGTGCAGCACCAGGCCGACGACGTGCATCAGCGCGAACCGGACGCTGCGACGTCACGACGGTGAACCACAGCCCCATGGTGTCATGGCCGACGCGCTTCTGACAGATTTCCGGGTCAAAGGCACAGGTAGGTACGATGTCTGGCACCAGCAAACATGCCTGGCGCGAGACCTTCGGGGTTAGCGCGCTGCGGGGTTGGCGACCCTGGCTATGAACAAGGGTTCCCCGGTCGCGGTCGCGGTCACCAGCATCAGGTACGGACGGTCGAACACGACCTGAGGGGACGGTACCCGCACCGCGGCCGGCAGCATGCCGACGGCGGTCGCCGCGCTCGCCACCGTACCCTGCTCGCCGACCTGCAGGGTGGCGGCCTGCTTCACCAGGCCGATGCAGCACGCCTGCGGCGACAGCCCGGTGAAGTTCGCGGACGTGGTGAACGCGACCCCCATGCCGAGCTCGCTCAGCAGGCCCATCATGCTGACCTGGCCGCCGAGGTTCACCCGCGGCAACGAGACACTCCGGGTTTGAACCGGGCCCGTGGTGCCTCCCGCCAGCCTGGCCGTCATCGCGCCGAGTGCCGACGCGGCCGGCGTGGCGCAGCCTGCAGCGGCCGAGGGCGGCAGCAGCGCAACCATCGCCAGCTTGCCGCCACGGTACGGAAGGCGGACCGCGGTCCAGCCGGCCGCGCTGACCGCGCGATACTCACCGCCGTTCAGGTATGACACCGTGGCCTGCTGACCGGCGGCGGTGGTGAACGGCCCCGGGGCGGTCTGGCTGGCCTGGAACGGCGTGGCCCACGCCGCCTTCATGTAGAGCGCATCGGTCAGCACCCAGCCGATGCCGTTCAGCGACCCGGGCGACAGCAGCTGCGGGATCTGTCCCCGGGTCGCGGCCGCGATCGCCTGGTTAATCTGCTGGGCGGCGCGATCGGGGTTGCTGAGCAACGGTGCCTGCGCCACGCCGGCGTCATAGCCCGTCGCCACGGCGTTCAGGTAACTGCGCGTGGTCTTCAGCGTCGGGTCGGCCCACACCTGATCGCTGGCTGCCAGCGTCACCCCGGGGCCGTCCAAGCCGCGCAGGGCCGCCGACCGTGCCTGCAGGCCGGCCTCGAGGGCCTGTCCCCCGGTCGCGGGCAGATCCAGCACCCGGGCCATGGCCTGGGCGGTGCCGCCGCGCGCCCCGAGATACGCCATGCCCAGGCCGCTGGCCAGGCTGGAGGGCGACAGCACGAGGTTCGCCCGCGGATCCGCCTGGCACCAGGCGTTCAGCACGTCCAGCCCGAACGCGGTGTCCGCCGCCCCGTAGGGGCGCGGGTCGGCGAGAGGCTCCCTGATCGCCACGCCATGGGCCATGACCGGCGGCGCGACCGCGCCCGACCCGCACCCTGCTATCAGTAGCGCCGCCACGACGACCCCGGCGGCGGCCCGCAGTGCATTCTTCACGCGCATCAGACGGCGCACGGGCCCGGCGCGGTTTCGCCGCGGAGATAACGTTCCAGTCTCAGCTTCGCGATATGCGCTGCGGCCCCGGGCCGCGATGGCCTGGCGGACTTCACCGGCTCGCAGCGTCGATGGCCTTGGGTCGTCTTTCCAATCGCGCCGGCCTTGGCTGTCACGCGGGTGGCGTTCGCCTGCTCCCTGCAGTCCCGCGAGTCCCAGGGGTGGTACCTGTCCCTTGCGTCACACATCCTGCTGCTCAGCGCCTAGTTTCCGTGGAAGATTTCGGCTTGGTGGACGATTGTGGGTACTGGGGTCCACAATACTTTCCATAGAGCCACTATCTTCCACGGTAAGCGGAGGCTGCCCGTGGCATTTGATGCGCTTATGTTGACTTATGGCGGTTAGGTGGCCGGGCTGACCGCTGAGCCCGTGGCTGTGCGGCAGTCTCCTTGCGGCAGGGTTCTGTGGTGAGCGTGGTGTACCAGATACTGGCGCACATACCCGAGATGGTCGTGCCGACGTTACGTGGGCGAGGAAGATGGGGCCCACCGGAGACCGGGGCGTGTGCCCCGGAATGGGTTCGTTTACGGTGGTGGCATGCAGAGCGTGCCTTGGTGGGGTGTAGTCTCCTCGGCCGCGGCTCCGGTCCTGATGGTCGGCGGGTGGACGGCGGCCGCCGACCTGCAGCCGCGCTTCGACGCGGTGTCCGAGACGGTCAGCTCGCTCGCTGCGCCGGGCGCGACCGACCGGTGGGTGATGACGCTGACGTTCGTGGTGGTCGGCCTCTGCTACGTCGTCACGGCGCTGGCGCTGCGGCCGGCCAGGACCACCGGGCGGCTGATCCTGATCGCGGGGGCCGTGGCGGGCATGCTGGTGGCGGTGAACCCGGAGCACCCGGGAGATCCCTATCCGTGGCCGCATATTATCTGCGCGTCGATCGGGCTCGCGGGGGTGGCGACCTGGCCTGCCGCGGCCTGGCGGCGCGGGCCTTCGGTGCCCTGGGCCCTTCGGCCTGCCGTGGCCGCCGCCGCCGTCGCGGTCCTGCTCGCCCTGGTCGCGTGGTTCGCCGTGGAGTTGGTCACCGGATCCGGCCAGACCGGGCTGGCCGAGCGGGTCGCGGGCGCGGCCCAGGCGCTATGGCCGCTGACCGTGGTGCTCTCCTGCGAAGTCGCTCCCGGTCGGATGTGGAGAGTACTGGCAGGCTAGGGGCATGTTCGAGGACTTGACGACGGACCAGGTCGACGTCGGGGAAGCAT